>CAWDUX010000008.1:0-10105 GCA_963805605.1 uncultured Actinomycetota bacterium | reverse complement strand
AAGGTTCAGGTCGCGGGAACGTCAGTCCCGGATCGCCGACACCGCGTTGTCGCAGGCGCTGAAGCCGCCGCGCACAGAACCGCCGTGACCTGCCGACGCCTCAGCAGAGGCTCGACTTCGGTTCGCCACGGTGCAGCATCTCCACCACCTCGCCCGGCCGCCCGTGCTCCAGCAGTGCCGCAACGACCTCCGGCGATGTCGTCCGGCGGGATCAGCGAGCCGACCTCCCGTTGCCGGTCTGCGGGCAGCGCCTCCCACTGGCGTACCGCACGGTCCAGGCCGATCCAGCCGGGCACGACCGCCATCACCCGTACGTCTGCGCGAGCGCCCAGGCTCGCCGAGAAGCGGCGCAGGCCGGCCTTGGCGGCGCCGTACTCCGGCGAACCTACGGCTCGTCGCCGATGCCGCCGCTGGAGCCGATGTTCACCACCGCGCCGGCAGCGTCGGCGAGGGACGGCCACAGCAGCTGGGTGAGCAGCATCGGCGCGATCAGGTTGACGGTCAGCGCGGACAGCCAGGTCTCGGCGCCGGCGTCCGGGTACTGCTCCCCCGGCAGCCATCCGCCGGCGTTGTTGACCAGCGCGCCGACATCACCGCGAGCCGTCAGTGCGTCGGCGGCCGCGCGTACGCCCTCGGTACCGGACAGATCGGCGACGACGCTCGCGACCCGGTCGCCTGTTCCGGCCGCCAGCGCGGCACAGGCGTCCTGCAGCGTCCCGGCGTCACGGTCGATCAGCACCACACCGGCGCCGCGCCCGAGCAGGTGGCCGACGATCACCCGCCCGAGACCGGACGCCGCACCCGTCACCGCCACAGTCCCGTACATGCCCTCGATCCTGCACCCCGGCCCTGACATTCCCGCCGGTCAAGCCCCGCAGCAGCGCACCGCGCGCAGAAACTGCGAGAGTCTGTCGAAATATGGTCGCCCTGGCAACCACGATCCGACGAACCTCCGCCCTGACGCTGCGTACGCCGGGACACGGCCACGGCGGACGGGTTCACGAGGATGCCGGCTCCGAGGGTGGAGGCCAGTGGTCGAACAGAACTGCGTCGCGACCTGCATTGCGGGCGAGGAACACCGTCATGCGTGCGTGTGCGGCGTTGTCCCAGGAGATCTGTACGCAGAGCAGGATGACCAGCACCATCGCAACGACCGGTGTCAGTGCCCAGCTGTCGGCGAGGGTGGCGATCAAATCGTCCGACCCGCTGGCGGACGCCGCATCGATGAAAGCGTCCGTCGCCGTGCTCCGCGTCGTGGAGTCGGTGAAGCAGCCCGCACAGATGCAGCACACCGATGCCAGTACCGCCACGACGATCGCCACCACCCGGGACTGGACGCTGCGACCCCGGAGCAGCCAGATTCCGCCGCCGAGAAACAGCGGCGCCATCGCGACCGAGTAGATGACCATGTTCTGGTAGATGCCGGAGATCTCCGCCGTCGCCTGGGAGGCATAGTCGGCGAGCTCGGGATGCCGCGCGACGATCACGGCGTGCTCCCCTGCCACTGACTGCTTCTCCCACCAGGCACACAGCGTGGCAACCACGAGTACCAGCGTCTGGGTAAGGGCGAGACACGCTGCGATGCGTGCGGGCCACTGCCTCGCGGGCGGCGGCGGTGTCACCTCCGCCCCGGCCATGCATGACAGGGGATTGTACGGTGCTGCGCCCGCAGATCCAGTTCATACTTTCGGCCTGCACCGCCTTGCCGCTGGTGGTCATCCAGGCTACTGATCCATCTGCACACGTCACGAATGTCCGCAACACTTGCCGGGCACCTGAAACAGCAGGTATGGCCTGGAACTCAGCACACCTGCACGGCCCACACCGGGAAAGGGGCCAGCGGCTCGACATCGTCGGGTTCCGGGTCACTGACGTCGTGGAGGTCTTCCCATGGGACAACGCCCGGGTGTGGGTCGAGCGCAGCCAGCCGCGAACGCAGTTCCTGCACCACATCGCCAAGGGCGGTGACGACAGCCGGCACATCGACCGGCCCGACAGAACTGTAACTCCACGTGTTCGCCCACCACTCACCACGAGGATCCTGTGGCATCAGCGCCACTTCGTCGTCGTCCAGGTACGACCGGACCAGGCCCGGCAGCCCGTTCACCACGTCATCCTCCGTCAAGGATCAGTTTCATCCGGGGCGCGGAAGTCAGGGTGAAGCCGAGCTGCTGGTAGATGCGTTGGCCGTCCGGGGTGGCGCTGAGATCGAGGCGGTCGGCGTCGATCCGGTGCGCCCACGCGATGACGTCGCGGATGAGTTGGGTCGCGTAGCCGCGACCGCGGTGGGCGGGCAACGTGACGACGTTGGCCAGTCGTACCGCGCGCCCGCGGGGACAGTGCGGATTCGGTACGCCGAGCTCGACCGTCCCGATCGCGGTGGCGACGACAGAACCCTGTACCTCGATGACCGGGAACCAGGTAACAGCGATGTCGTCGACATGCGCGGCGAACCAGCTCCTCGCCTGGTCCTTCCACTCCGCCACCGGACCCGCGTCGTCGAACAGAAGGTCCCAGAGAGCCAGCAGCTGCTCCGCGTCATCCAGCCGGGCAGGCCTCAGCTGTCCCGGTTCATTCGGCTGCACGCCGCCATGCTGGCACGGCTTCGTCCGTCGGCGCTGCCGGATTTCCCCGCCGCCGCGGTGGCCACATCTCTTGAAATGGCGAGAGTTTGTCGTTTCATGGTGGCTATAGCGACCATCAAACGACAAACTCTCGCAGTATCAGGTGGTGATGCTGTAGCGGTGCAGGTGGCGGCCGGTGTCCCGGGAGCTGCGTTTGGCCTCGGGGACGGTCAGTACCTTGGTGGGACTCATCCAGCCCTGGGACGGCTTGTGCAACGCCCACTCGGCGCCGAGCGTCACCGCGGCGTGCTGTACCAGGCCGTCGGGTGACCGCCAGACCAGTACCGTGCCCGGCTCGTCGTCCCGGCCGCCGGGTCGGGTCCGCTCGGACAGCCACTGCTCGAACGGTTCTCGCTGCATCCACACCTGGTCGGCACCCGCGACGCCGGCGGCGGCCATGACCGTACCGAAGCAGTTGGGTCCGCTGGAGGCGGCGAACGTACCGGCCAGCCTCCGCGCGGCGGGCAGCATGTCCGCGGCGTGCCAGACCTCCGCCGGTACCTCGTCGTGCCGGCTGGGCCGGCGCCCTTCCTCGATGTAGCCGGTGAGCACCTGTTCCTCGTTGCCGTCCAGCAGCGACGACCACCAGACGAACCGGTGACCATCGGCCTGCTCACGTGCCGCATCACCCAGAAAGGCGCAGGATCGGACGCTGGGTACGACCCCTCGCCCGAACCGCCGCTGGGCGCGTACCAGCGCGGCCCGGCGCCGACGCGGCAGGCGCACGAAGTCCGACTCGCTGAACCAGATCAGGAACTGCCCGTCCGGGATGCCGTACAGCTCGAAGGTGTCGATGAGTTCGGCTGTGAGCGGGGCCGGGTCCGACGGCTCGCCCACGGCGTCGGCAAGTTCGTCGTCGACCAGGAACGGCTGGCTGCCCGGCGCGAACCAACCGACCCACCGTGCCAGCAGCTCCGGGGAGACCTCGATGTTCAGCGCGCGCATCCCGAGACCCTAGGTGGAGCGGCCCCTGGACCGCAGCTGGTTTCTCTATGCGGGGAAGTGCTTCCACTGTCCTTCGGAGACGACCTCGACGGTGCCGTCGACCACGGCGATGGCGGTCTGGTCGTCGATCGCGTACGCCGGTCCGCCGACCTCGGCGATCCACTGCTCCGCCTCGGCCATGCTGTTGCCCGGCATGCCGTCGGGGGCCAGGTGCGGGAAGATCGAGAAGTCGACGACGCCCAGGGTACGATCGTCCGGCGCGGACTTCCATTCGACGAAATCGCTCCCGATCCGGGGCGTCATCACCATGCTGCCGGCGCTCAGCCCCACCCAGACGGTGTCCGGCAGCGACGGCAGCAGGTCGGCCAGCCCGGACTGCCGCATCCAGTGGCCCAGGTACGTCGCCTCACCGCCGGCCACCAGCAGGACGTCAGCTTCCCGTACCCAGGTGATCCACCGCTCGTCGCCGATGCTGGGCAGCGCGGTCAGTTCGAGTACGCCCACCGACTTCCAACCCAGGTCGCACATGGGCAGCGACTCCTTGCCGGCGATGAAACGCCGGGCCGAGGCCGGGCCGCACATGGGATGCCCGTACTGCGCCGTGGGGATGCAGAGGGCAGTCGACTCGCCGATCGGCTTGCCCAGCATGTCGGCCAGCGCCGTGTGGATGCTCGGGTTCACGACACCCGCGGACGTGAGAAGCAGCTTCATGGCTCTCCTGGCTCTTACCTGCGCGGAATTGAGGCGCTCATCCTCGCACCGACCACCGACAATGTCTGGCAACTGACCATCGATCGGTAGGCTCCGTCCGTGCCGAGCACCGGAACTGCGATGACCAGGCTCGTCGTACTCAGAGGCAACTCCGGATCAGGGAAGAGCACCACTGCCAGGGCCCTCCGCAATCGCCTCGGATACGGCATCGCCTGGGTCGAACAGGACTATCTGCGCCGGATCGTGCTGCGTGAGCGGGACCGTCCACACGCTGTCAACGTCGGACTTATCGATCAGACAGTCCGGTACGCGCTCGACCACGGCTACCACGTCATTCTCGAAGGCATCCTGTTCACAGAGCGCTACAGCGCCATGCTGCAAGGCCTGTACGACGATCACGTGGGCCGGTCGTTCTTCTTCTACTTCGATGTCGCCTTCGACAAGACCGTCCGGCGCCACGCGACACGTCCACAAGCGTCCGCGTTCAGCGTCGAGGACATGCGCGGCTGGTACCACGAACGCGACCTCCTCGACTTCGTCGCCGAGGAGATCGTTCCCGCCACCTCCACCCTGGACCGGACCATCGAGCGCATCATCGCCCGGACCGGCCTGACGCCCAGCGAAGGTACGGACCCGACAACCTGACCAAGGGGGCAGGCTCTGTGCCTCTCGTCTAGAGGTGACCGGTGTCGTTGAAGGTGATCAGGGTCGGTGGGCGGTCGGCGTCCCACTGCACGATGGTGACTGCGCAGTTCGCCTGAGCGAGGCTCATCCACCGCCATTCCGGGGCGTTGAGCACGTGGCGTACGAACCAGCCGATCACGAAGTTGTGCGTGATCAGCAGCTCGTACCGGTCCGCGTCGCCGGTGACGCCGAAGTGCCGGACGGCGGCCTGCAGGGCGGCAGCATCCTCGTCCCGCTCATCCTCGGGCACGCCGTCGAGCCAGGTATGCCACCGCTGCGGGTAGCGGTCGCGTTGCGCGGCGGACGGCACCGGGGTCCGGTCGGCGACGAGATCGCACGCGTGCCGCGGTACCCGGGGCAGCTGGCCGGCGACGATGTCGGCGGTCTGGGACGCCCGGGCGAGCGGACTGTGGTGGATGGCAGAGAACGGCACCGTATGCAGCCGCCGGCCCAGCCGGTCCGCCTGCTCGCGGCCGAGCGACGAGAGACCCCCCTCCGGCGCATGGTCGGAGGCCGGATCCTGTTCACCGTGGCGGACGAGGTACAGCTGCGTACGAGCCATTGACCCGCTCCTCCCGGCGATGAGTACGCCAGGCTACCGAAGCGCGGATCCGCCGGAGAAGTCCGGAGAGTTTGTCGTTTTGTGGTCGCTATAGCGACCACAAAACGACAAACTCTCGCAATATCAAAGAGCTACGCACGTGCAGCTACCTGTTCTGCCACCGAGCAGGGTATTTCGGACCCCCCGCCAGCTCCGGCCGTGACGGCAGAGCGTCGACCTGCCCGCGCCGGAGCAGCGGCAGTCCTGAGGGCGGTCAGCTCGCGGCGCGGTAGCGGAGGTAGACGACGCCGCCCGTGAACCGGTGTTCTTCCAGCAGGTCGAGCGGCACCCGTACGCCGTCCGGGAGGAACGGGTTCCCGCCGCCCACGACGATCGGCATGACGAAGAGCTGGTACTCGTCGACCAGCCCGGCCCGTACCGCATGCGTGGCCAGCTCCGGCCCGCCGATGATGATGTCGTGCTGCACGCCGGCCTTCAGCGCCCGTACCTCGTCGGCGTCGAAGCCCCGCGAGATCCGGGTACGCCGGGTGGACACCTCCTGCAGGGTCGTGGAGTACACGATCTTGTCGGCCGCCTGCCACTGTTCGGCGAAGTCGCGCATCAGCGCCGACTGCGCGGCCAGCCGGGGATCGGTCTCCCAACCGGCCATGGTCTCGTACAGCTTCCGCCCGTACAGGTGTGTGCCGACCGACCGTTGCTGGTCGGTGATGAAGGCGAAGACCTCCTCGTCCGGCTCCGCCCAGTCGAACGTGCCCTGCTCGTCGACGACGTAACCGTCCAGCGACACCAGGAACGAGTAGATCAGCTTCCCCATCGCCTGCCCCCTCGTGCACAACCCGCGCCCGGTACAGAGCGCGTACACCCGATACGAGGATGATCCACGACATGCGTGTACTCGTACTGACCGGTCCGCCCGCCGTCGGCAAGACGACCGTCGGCCGGCTGGTCGCCGCCGCCAGAGCCAGGTGCGCGATGGTCGACATCGACGACGTACGGCACCTGATCGTCAGCGGCCACGCCGCGCCGTGGGACGGCGCTGAGGGCCTCGTGCAACAGGACCTCGGCGTACGTAACGGCTGTACGCTCGCCGCCAACTTCGCCGCCCGCGGAGTCGACGCCGTGCTCGTCGACGTACTGGACGACGCCACCGCCGCCCGCTACCGGGAACTGCTCGACGACCCGCTGATCGTCCAGCTCACGGTGTGCCGCGAGGAGGCGCTGCGCCGAGCCCGCACCCGTACGGTGCACCTCACCTGGGCGGAGTTCGGTCAGCTCCACGAGCAGCAGCATCAATTCACCGGGGCCGAATTCCGTATCGACACCACCCACCTGAGCACCGAGGAGACGGCGGCGAGGCTGGTCAGCCTGTGGACCGGGTCATGAGTGGGTCAGGACGCGCCGGTCGGCGGACTGCTCGGCTTCGGCGCGGCGGTAGTGGTCGAGTTTGCCGTCCAGCACGCCGAGCGCGGTCTGCAGCTTGTCCAGCTGGCCGAGCAGTTTGGCGCGGTGCTCCTCCAGTAGTTGTACGACGTTGCCGTTGGAGCGGCCGCGCAGGTTGCCGATGAGCTGCTGCAGGTCGGTGATGCCCAGCCCCGCGTTACGCAGACAGATCAGCAGCTTCAGCCACGCTATGTCGCCGTCGCTGTAGGTTCGTCTGCCGCCGGTGGTGCGTTGGACCGGCCCGAACAGGCCGAGGCGCTCGTAGTAGCGCAGGGTGTCCAGGCTGAGGCCGGTGCGCTCGGACGCCTCGGCCGGTGCGTACGACGTCATGGGTCCATCATCGGACCTGGAGTGCGCTCCAGGTCAAGTCCGATTTGACCTGGAGCGCGCTCCAGGTCCTAGCGTGCCGGGCATGGACTACAGACTTCTCGGCGCGACCGGTCTCGAGGTCAGCGAACTGTGCCTGGGCGCGATGATGTTCGGCGACCGAACCGACGAACGGACCAGCGCACAGCTCCTGGACACGTTCGTCGGGGCCGGCGGCAACTTCGTCGACACCGCCGACGTGTACGGCCAGGGCCGGTCGGAGGAGGTGCTCGGCGGCCTGCTGGCGACCCGACGGCGCGAGGATCACATCGTCGCGACCAAGGTGTGGGGGCCGATGGGACCGGGGCGCAACGACCGCGGCCTGTCCCGCAAGCACATCCTCGACGGGGTGCACGCCAGCCTGCGCCGGCTCGGTACCGACTACATCGACCTCTACCAGGTGCACCGCTTCGACCCGGCCACTCCACTCACCGAGACGCTGTCCACGCTGGATTCGCTGGTACGCAGCGGCAAGGTCCGTTACATCGGCCTGAGCAACTTCACCGCGTGGCAGGTACAGAAGGCGGTCGACCTGTCCCACCAGCACGGTTGGGAGCCGCCGGCGAGCCTGCAACCGCTCTACACGCTGCTGGACCGGGAGGCCGAGTGGGAACTGGTTCCGGTCTGCCGCAACGAGGGCATCGGCATGATCACCTGGTCGCCGCTGCGTTCCGGCTGGTTGTCCGGCGTGTACCGGCGCGGGATGACCGCACCGCCCGAGGGCAGCAAGGTCAGCCAGCCCGGATCACACAGCTGGGACCGGTACGCCAACGAGCACACCTGGCGGGTACTCGACGAGCTGGCGGCGGTCGCCGAGGACGCGGGCCGCACACCGGCCCAGGTGGCGGTCCGCTGGCTGCTGCAACGCCCCGGCGTCACCGCACCGATCATCGGCGCGCGTACGCCCGCCCACCTCGACGACCTGCTCGGCGCCACCGGATGGACGCTGACGCCCGAGCAGATGGACCGGCTCGACGCCGCCAGCGAACCGGAAAAGGTCCCGTACCCGCATTCGCTGAGCTCGCTCGACGACCGGGCCCGACTGGCCGCACGCCGCGGCTGACGGTTCTCATAGCAGATCATGCGGGGTTCATGTGCTGATGCCCGTTCCGGGACTACGATGCTGAGGGGTACGCGGCCGGACGATGGGGAGTGGCACGGTGGATACCTCGATGATCACGCTCATTCCGGTCCTGGCGCTGCTCGCCGTACTGCTCTGGTTCGACCGACGCTGCCTGATCGATCTCGCCCGGACCCCGGACGAGGACCTGCGCCATCTGAGCCGTAACGGGTGGGCACTGGTGATCGTGTTCTCGTTCCCGATCGGCCCCGCCCTCTACCTGCTGTACGCCAAGGGTGGGCCACGCCGCTACGTGTGAGCCTCTGCATCGTCAGGTCGGCCAGCTGACCTCTTCGACCGGGCGCCGCTCCCGAGCACCCGGGGAGGCGCCCGGACCGCCCGCCGGGAGCCTCCCGAAGGCGGTAATCGTCGTGACCTCCCAGTGGTCCGGCACCGCGAACTCGGCGGTGAGTCCAGCCTTGTCGAACGCCCGGAACTGGTGCGCGTGCAGGCCGAGCGACTGCGCCTGCACGGTCATGTGCGCCACGGCCTGACCGAGGTCGTAGAGGGAGAACTCGGAGTACTCCCAGTCGGTGCCCTCGACGTACCGGTGGCACAGGTTCACCACCAGGATGGCGGCGTACGGCGCCCACCTGGCCGAGCTCGGCACGAGGTACCGGACGAGACGCTGGTGTACGGCGTCGCCGCGCCGGGCGGTGATGAACGCCCACGGCTGCGAGTTGCCGGCTGACGGCGCCCAGCGGGCGGCGTCCAGCAGCGACTGCACGTCCGCCGGGCCGGCCTCGTACGACTCGTCGAAGCTCGTCGGGCTCCACCGCTGAGCCAGCAGTGGATGCAGCCGGAGACCTCTGTCGCCGGCCAGGTCGTGCCCCGGTTCCTCCGTGGGTCTCGCTGGCCTGGTGCACGTACCGCCTGTTCCACCGGTCACTGGTTCTCCCCCGCTGTCGTCATGGAGGTCAACATCAGCGAGGACCTGTTGCATGCCGGGGATGGATGCCGCCACGCGTGCTCCAGCCCACAGTTGGGAGCGCATCCTACGTTTGTGGACATGACAGAGCCGCTCGTACTGCACACCTCGCGGGGCACTCGCTGGGTGGTGCACCCGCCCTACGACCCGTACGGCGACGGGCGCGTCTGGCGGATGGTCGCCGAGATCCACGACGGGCAGCTGAGTGCGGTCACCGACGCCTGCCTGGACGGTCAGGCCACCACGCTGACGAGTTTCGTGGCGGCGCTGGCCACCGACTGGCGCGGCTGGCAGGGTGTCCGGCGCTGGCAGTCCCTTGAGGGCGAGCTGGAACTCGACGCCCGCCACGACGGACGGGCGCAGGTCAGCCTCGGCGTGACACTCCGGGCGCCCGGTCCTGATCTCGGGGACACGCGCTGGGGTGCCCGCGCGGTGCTCGTACTGGAGGCGGGCGAGGAGCTGAGCCGGCTGGTCGCCGACCTCGCGGACATCCTGGGCACATCCGACGGCTGAGGCGGCTGACGCTGTCACATCGCCGCTCCCCACGGGGTCATCACCGACGGGCTCCACAGCGCCGAGAAATGGTGGGGTGTCGTATCGATATCACCTCAAACCATCATCCGGTGTGTATCAGGGTTGACCATCATCTATCGATACGGGTTACCGTGAAGGCCACCATTTGGACCCAAAACCGGGGGCTGCCATGGCAGTATGTAGGAAACTCC
>CAWDUX010000007.1:0-19048 GCA_963805605.1 uncultured Actinomycetota bacterium | reverse complement strand
GTGCCTCGATGATCTGCAGAACGAAACGTCGCCACTGTCGCGGGTCCTCGACGACCGGCCACAAGCCGCCGTCCGGCATCTCCTCGGCGGGTACGGCCCGGACGCCGGGCACCTTCACCTCAACGGGAACGGTGCTGGTGTCGGCGACGTCGTCGGGCGCTGCTGCTGGGACTGTGGGTACGAGACGAGTGAGCATCCTGTGGCCCCCTGTTCAGGTGCGTCGTCGCCGGAGCGGCGCGGCGCGGCGGGTGGCCCGGTGCGGCCGGAGGCGGAGGGCGGCGACCAGCAACGGAGTGATGTCAAACAGTATCTGTACAGATACATATTGTGAGATTTTGTGCGGGTCGTCAACCCGGCTCGCCAAAAACCACCTGGTCACCGCACTGCGGAATACCAGCCCAGGACGATCCGGGCGATATCGCGCAGGGAACCCGTACCCGGGCTGAAGTACTGGTCGTGTGCCGACACGCCGGACACCCCGAAGACCCGGGCGCCGAAGGACGGGTCGACCGGCTCGGTGCCGTGCCCCACACCCAGCATCCGAACGTCCGGCACATCCCGGATCCAGTCATTGGCCGCACACCCGGCCCAGACGCGCGCGCTGGAGTGCAGATCGGCCACCCGGTCGGTACCCATCCCCGGGCTGCCCACCGCCACCAGATCCGAGACCCGCCGGGGCAGCCGGTGCGCGGCCAGACCCATCACCACCGAACCGTAGCTGTGGCCCACAATGCTAATCCGGGCCGCCGGCCGGGCGGCCACCAGACCGGAGACGAAGTGCGCCAGCGCGCCCGCCCCGGCCCTCGCCAGCTCCTCCCGCGCAGCGGCCCGACCCAGGTCGGGTGGGGTGCGGTAGCCGAGCCAGGCCACCACCGCGACATGGCCACCCGGCGACAACGAATGGACCTTCGCGTACAGCGACTCGCCGGCCGAGCGCGGCGACCGGTACGGGTGCCGCGCACTGACCCGGCCGAAGTCGCCCAGGGTCGTACCGACCCCCGGCACCAGCACCGCGATCCGGTCGGCGTGGCTCAGATCGCCGTAAACCTCAGCCACCCGCCCGGCGCCGCGCGGATCGAACGCCAGCAACTGACGGCCGGACCGCGCCCAGTCCGCGTACGCCCCACCCGTCGCGATCGCGTTACGGGCGTTCGCGGCGTACCGCAGCCCCGCCGGTACCCCGTCGAGATTGCCTACCACAGAAGGGAACCGGACGACCAGACCGTCCTTGGAGCCGGCCGGTAGGTGCCGGAAGAACCGCGCCACCGTACGCGGGGACACACTGCGCGGATCCGGAAGCCGCTGACCGTCCAACCGGGTATGCAGCCACTGCCGCTCCTGCGCGGAGACGGGCAGCGCCGCGGTCGCCGATCCGGGCGTGAACAACGCCACCACCACGCCGGGTAGCGGCACCATCAACACGATCATCAGCGCCAGGACGGACTGCCGGACACCCGGTAACCATCGGGTACGCGTCTGCGCGCAGTGGGCAAGGACCTGTCGGGGGAGACTCATCACTCGGCCGGCCATCGCCGCCCCATGCTGCCCTACCCACACCCCCCGGCGGCCCCCACCCCTAGCAGGTGTGGCCCACCCCGCTTTGGCTCCCGGCCCCGCCTGTCTTGTGACCGGGGCTCTGCATGGTTGTGCGGCGGTTGGGGCGTGACGAATCCGCTCCGATGCTACTGGGCTGATCCTCGCGCCCACTGCTGATGGTCTGGATGCCATGTGCCGGCGCCGACCTGGTTCTGGAGGACAGGATCGAGCATGGTCGCGGCGATGGTGTAGGCGGCGTTGAGATCCCGTCCACTCCGACGGCCGATGCCATCTCGCGGAACGGGGTCCGCCACAGAGCGGGAGGCGCTGGCAGCGATGGTGGCCGGACGTGGGCGGTGCGGCCCTCGAAGGTTGTCTCGATCGCCGAGCACAGCGCGGCTGCGTCGAGCGAGAACAGGCATGCGATCAGGACAAGATCGACCAAGTCCTTGGTGCGGCTGCTCATGCGTCCGCCTTCGTAGACGCGGGTGTAGGCATGCAGTTTCTCGGAGACTTGGAGCTCAAGCGGCAATGCTGGGACCGCGATCGGTTCTATCCCCGCGAAGCTGAGAAGGCTGGGGGTGGTCAGCAGGTCGGCGTCGCCAGCGGGGTTGTGATCATGGCCGACATCGAGCATGAAGGTTTCGAATGGACGTCCGGCCAGAGACGCGGCGATCCGGAAGCGATGAGTTCCACCGAGCCGATCGGGTGGGTCGTTCGTACGTCCGGCACTGAAGACGAAGAAGTTGTCGAGATCACAGGTCGTCGCGTCGAGAAGGGTCTCAAGGAAAGCGTCCTGCGGTGCGCGCCACGCCAGGTCGATGTCCTTGGTAGTTCGGGCTCGCTCGGCCAGCCGCAGGTCCAGGGCGAAGCCGCCCTTGAGTAGCCACATGGTCGGAGCGACTGTCACAAGCCGAGCGAGCAGCCGGTCGAATGCCACTCGTTTTCTGTCCCGGGCGATCCGTGCACCATCACCGCCGGCGTGTGCCTTCAGATGTTCCTCGAGCGCCCGACGGAATCCTGGGGCGCTGGTGTCTTCATGTCTGCACCTGCCTTATCATGTCGTCGATGAACCCGCGCACCCGGCTCGACCGGGAGTCCGCAGCCGCCGTTGCATGGTGAGCCCTCGACGGGGTGCCTGCTGGATGGCCAACTCGATCTGCTCCGGTGGAGTTCCGCCGGCCAACGCATCGACGAGGCGGCTAGTCGATAGAGGTGATCATGATCGACGTCCGACATACGGGGGATGATACCCCTCAAATGTCGGACGGCGAGCGTCAGTGCTCGTCGACGCGGGGTCCGGGGGCTCGGCCCTCGGGGCAAAATGCGAGCGACCCGGTCCGCATTCTGCGGACACGGGTCGCTCATCGTGGAGCGGACGACGGGATTCGAACCCGCGACCCTCACCTTGGCAAGGTGATGCGCTACCAGCTGCGCTACGTCCGCGTGATGCGTTGACGATGTTATCGCACGATGGGGCCGGAGCCGTAGTGAGGGCGGCGCCGTCCGGCGGGAGTGGGAGCGAGCCCCGGCACGGCGACCGGGCGCGGCGCTCAGCGGCAGCGTGGCAGTGGGGGCAGGTCGCGTACCCGGATCACGGTCGGCGGCCGACCGGTGCTGCCCGTGCCCGGCGGGTAGCCCACGGCGAGCCCGCCGTCGGAGGCGACCGTGTAGCCGTAGCGTTCGGTGAGCCGGGTGTAGGCGCCGGTACGCAGGTCGGCCGCGAACTGCGCGGTGCCGTCGTCCCAGCTGACGAGGTTGCCGGCGACGTGCACCCATTGGACGTTGTGGCCCTCGCGCATCCGCGCTGCGCGCACCGGTGCCGGCCAGCCGGGCCGCCACGTCCACAGGGCCTGTACGTCGGGGCTGGCCCAGGCGACGGCGTCGGGCGATCCGGCGACGTACGCCGGGCCGCGCAGTGCCCGCAGCGGTGCGGGCAGCGCGACCCGGGTACCGCGGCGCATGGACACGGCGTGCAGCGCGGTGAGCGCGTCGGGGGCGGGGGATTCGGTCCAGGCGAGGGCGTGGCCGAGCAGGAACGGCGTGCCGGGGTGGCCGACCCGTACGACCTGGTCGGTTGCGGTGTGCAGGTCGTAGCGGTGCAATCGGGTGGTGCCGTCGACTCCGGCGGTGACCCAGGCGGCGTGTCCGTCGGCGATCACCGGGTACAGCATCGGCCCGTCGACCGGCCGGCCGGTGCTGGTCACGGCGTTTTCGGCCAGGATCCGCAGCTGACCGGTACGGGAGTCCCAGTGGTAGAGGGTCCATTTCGCCAGGTTGGCGGGGTCGTGGCTGACCGAGAAGACCAGGTGCCGGCCGTCGAACGCGGCGCCGAACAGCTGGTCGGTGCGGGGGTGCGGGAGCGCCAGTACGGTGCGCCGGGTGTGCTGGTCGTGGTCGTCGCGGTGCAGCAGCAGTACGACGCTGTGTCCGGTACCGCGCCGGGAGGCGACGACCACCGTCCGGCCATCCGGGCTGACCGCGTGCACGGTGAGTGTCTCGCCGGGTCGCTGTGCCAGTCGCCCCGCGGCGAGCCGGGAGCGCCACTGCCGGGGCGGCGCGACCGGGCAGAACCCGGCGGCGGGTACGGCCGCGGTCCGGTCGACCGGCTCGTGCGGGGTGCGTCCTCTGTGCGTGGTGCAGCCGGCCAGTGCGGCACCCGCGCCGACCGCGACCAGCACCACCAGCAGGGTGGCTGTGTGGGTCCGGGCGCTACCAGATGTAGCCACGTCCACCGGTGATGGTCGCGACGGTGTTCGAGGACATTGTCGAGTAGGCCGGCACGCCGGACGACCACGAGATGCTGCCAGCCCCGTGTACGGAGTCCTGGTAGCGGGTGTAGGCACCGGAACGGCGGTATCCCCGGATGGTGAAGAAGTGGAAGATCTCCTGGTTTCCGGGGTGTCCCACCAGGTGTGGTCCGCCCGGCACCTCCCAGGCGTCGCCAACGATGTCGAAGCCCTGGTCGATGTCGTCGACCAGGCGCTGCCGGAAGACGGTCTGGTCGGTTCTGCTGGGCGCGTAGGGCAGCGCGGCCGGCTGGTAGCGCACCCCGTCGCCGCGCAGTGTGTAGCTCAGCACGTCGGCGACCGGGTAACCGGTCCGGTACGCGGCCGGCACCTTCGCAGCGGGCCCGGACCAGGCGGTGCCTTCGACGTCGGTACGCAGTAGGTCGGCGGCGGCCTTCTGGTCGAGGGTGCGGCCGCGGGCCGCGATCGCGCTGCTCACCGCGGCCGGTCCACACCAGTACGAGGTCCGTTGCGCCTGCTGGGTGCCGGGGAGCGAGGCCGCGGTGGTGGCGGCGGTGTGGTGGTTGCCGTGCCGCGAGCGCCGCCGGTGGGCGAGGTGCAGCTCCGCCCGTACGGTCCGGTGACTGATCATCCGATGTTCGGCGGCGGACAGCCGGACGTGCGGATCGGTGTCGTGCATCGCCTTGTACCTGGCCACAGCGTGTGCGGTGGCGTGTTCAATGGTCACCGCGGCGGGCACTGAGCGTGCGGCGGGCATCAAGCGTGCGGCGGGCATCGAGCGTGCGGCGGGCATCGAGCCCAGCGCGACGAATACGGCACCCCCGGCCAGCGCGACCAGCAGAGTGTTCGTACGGGAACTGGGATGCATCGGTCCTCCCGTGGTGAGCCGCCGTACCTGCCCGGAGCGGTTGCGGCCGCCACCGGGTGGCGTACCGGACGTCCGGTGACCGGTCGGATCCGAGATCACTGTGCATCACGCTAGGACCGGGGCGCACCGGGCAGCCCGGCTTTGCCGGCATTACCCACGTTCGGGCGATGGACGGTACGCCTGGCGTGCAGCGCCCCGCTGGTGCCGGCCCACCGTGCGGGACGCGGGTGCCGTCGGACCGACCGGGCTGCGATGATCGCTGGACCGAACGCCACCGTTGAGCAGGAGAGGTTGCCCCATGCTGGTCGACTGGCCGCTGGAGAAGCTGCGTGACTACCGGCCGCCGCGTCAGGAGCCGGCCGACTTCGCCGGTTTCTGGGACAGCACGCTGCGTACGGCCCGGGACCGGGCCGTACCGGCGGTGTTCCAGCCCTACGACGCGGCGCTGGCCACCATCGAGGTGTTCGACCTGACGTTCAGCGGCTTCGACGGTCAGCCGGTACGGGGTTGGTTCCTGCTGCCACGGTCCAGGGGTGACTCCGACGACGGGTCCCCGTTGCCGTGCGTGGTGGAGTACATCGGTTACGGCGGTGGGCGCGGTCTGCCGCACGAATGGTTGACCTGGAGTGCCGCCGGCTACGCCCATCTGGTGATGGACACCCGGGGCCAGGGTTCCAACGGCTCGACGGTCGGTGACACCCCCGATCCCGATCCGGTCGGGCTGCCCAACACGCCCGGTTTCATGACCCGCGGCATCACCGACCCGCAGAAGTACTACTACCGCCGGGTGTTCACCGACGCGGTACGGGCGGTGGACACCGCGCGTGCACATCCGCGGGTGGACCCGGACCGCATCATCGTGACCGGCGGCAGCCAGGGTGGCGGCATCACCCTGGCCGTGGCCGGTCTGATGGACGGGCTGGCCGCGGTGATGCCCGACGTACCGTTCCTGTGTCACTACCGACGGGCCACCGAGATCACCGACTCGAACCCGTACCAGGAGATCAGCCGGTACTGCCGGACCCACCGGGCGGAGGTGGACCAGGTGTTCAGTGCCCTGTCCTACTTCGACGGGGTCAACTTCAGTGCACGGGCCGACGCTCCGGCGCTGTTCTCGGTCGGGCTGATGGATCCGGTCTGTCCACCCTCGACGGTGTTCGCCGCCTACAACCATTACGCCGGGCCGAAGGACATCCGGATCTGGGCGTACAACGAGCACGAGGGCGGCGCCGGCTTCCAGCGTGCGGCGCAGCTGCACCACGTACGGGATCTGCTCGCCGCGGGCGGATGATCCGTCGTCCGGGCACTGTTTCCGGCCTGCGGAACGTGGCAGAGTTCGACGCATGACTGCCGACTTCCTCGAGCAACTGGCCCGTACCCGCTCGTTCCGGCTCGGTGTGCCCCGGGACATCATGATCGTGCCGGACGGCGACCGGGTGCTGTTCCTGCGCTCGGCGGCCGGTGACGACCCGGTCACCTCGCTGTGGCGGCTGGATCTGGACAGCGGGGAGGAACGGCTGCTCGCCGACGGTGCGGTGCTGGCCGGCGGTGAGCTATCCGCGGCGGAGCGCGCGCTGCGGGAACGGACCCGGGAACAGGCCGCCGGCATCGTCGGCTACCACACGGATGCCGCCATGGGTCGCGCCGTGTTCACAGTGGACGGTCATCTGTGGATGGTGGAGGTGGACGGCGGGCAACCGCGACGGCTGGCGGTGCCCGGCTCGGCGCTGGCCCCCCGGCTGGCGCCCTCGGGGGAGGTGGTCAGCTACGTCTCGGCCGGTGCGTTGCGGGTTGTCGACATCGACGGCGGCGGTGAGCATGCGGTTGCCGTACCGGAGGCCGACGAGGTCAGCTACGGGCTGCCGGAACATGTTGCGGGCGAGTCGATGTTCCGTTTCCGCGGCTACTGGTGGGCGCCGGACTCGTCCCGGCTGCTGGTCTCCCGGGTCGACAACACGCCGGTACAGCGCTGGTACCTGTCCGATCCGGCCAACCCGGGTACTGCTCCCACCGAGGTGCGGTACCCGGTGGCGGGCACCGACAACGCCGAGGTCACGCTGTGGCTGTACCGGCCGGACGGCTCGGCGCGCACCGAGGTCGTGTGGGACCGGGCCGGTTTCGAGTACCTCGCGGCGGTGAGCTGGACCGGCGAGCAGCCGTACCTGCTGGTGCAGAGCCGCGACCAACGCACTGTGCAGATCCGTACGGTCGACCCGGAGACCGGCGCCACCACCCTGGTGCATGAGGACCATGACGACGCATGGTGGGAGCTGGTGGGAGGGCTGCCCGCGGTGACCGGATCGGGTGTCCTCGTGTGGACGACCGACGCCGAGGACGACACCCGCAAACTGACCGTCGACGGTGTCCCGGTCACCCCGGCGGGACTACAGGTACGCGAGGTGCTGGGGGTCAGCGGCGAGTCGGTGACATTCCGGGCGTCGAGCACGCCGACCGAGGTGCACGTGTGGCGTTGGCAGCCCGACACCGGTGCGGTCCAGCTCAGCACCGGGCCGGGCGTCCACACCGGACAGTCCTGTGCCGGTGTCACGGTGTTGTCGTCGCGCTCGCTCGATCATCCGGGTGTCCAGGTCATCTCGCGCCCGGACTCCGGGCGCGAGGTGCGGATCGCGTCCCGGGCGCAGGTGCCGGTCCTGACACCCCGGGTGACGATGCATCGGTTCGGCGACCGGGAACTGTGCTCGGCGGTTCTGTTGCCCAGCGGACATCAGCGCGGCGCGGGTCGGCTGCCGGTGCTGCTGCTGCCCTACGGTGGTCCGCACGCCCAACTGGCGCTGCACGCACAGGGTCTCTACCTGCGCCCGCAGTGGTACGCAGACCAGGGCTACGCGGTACTGGTCTGTGACGGCCGCGGCACCCCCGGCCACAGCCCGGCCTGGGAGAAGTCCGTCCGCGGTGACAAGCTCGGCCTGGCGCTGGCCGACCAGGTCGACGCGCTGCACGCCGCTGCGCGCGAGTACCCGGAGTTCGACCTGGACCGGGTCGGCATCTCCGGCTGGTCCTACGGCGGCTACCTGTCCGCCGGTGCGGTGCTGCGCCGGCCGGACGTGTTCCACGTCGCGGTCGCCGGCGCCCCGATCACCGACCCGCTGCTGTACGACACCCACTGGCAGGAGCGCTACCTCGGGCATCCGCAGATCGAACCGGAGAACTACAGTCGCTGTTCGCTGATCCCGGACGCACCGGGACTGCGTCGACCGCTGATGCTGGTGCACGGGCTGGCCGACGACAACGTGGTGGTGGCGCACACGCTGCGGTTGTCCGGTGCGTTGCTGGCGGCCGGTCGGGAGCACACCGTGCTGCCGATCACCGGCGCCACCCACATGACCGGTGCGGCTGTCGCGGCCAGCCTTCCGTTGCTGGAACTGGCCTTCCTCGACCGGGTGCTGCGGCCGGAGAGCAGTAGAGACTGACCGGCACGGGTACCTCGCCACGGGCGGCGAGGTACCCGCTGTCAGCCGACGTAGTCGCGCAGCCGGTCGGCGTTGTCCGGCCGCCGTAGCTTGAGCAGCGTCATCTTCTCGATCTGTCGGATCCGCTCCCGGGACAGCCCGAACTCGCGGCCGACCTCGTCGAGGGTGCGCTGGCGGTCGTCGTCCAAGCCGTAGCGGAGCCGGATCACGGCCTGTTCCCGTTCGGTCAGGGTGGCCAGCACACCTTCCAGGGCGTGCTTGAGGAAGCCGTACGAGACGGTGCTGCCGACGTTCTGCGGCCGGACGAAGTCACCCAGGGAGCTTTCGCCGTCCTCGCCGACGCCCTGGTCGAGGCTGACCGGGTCCCGGTCGTAGCTGATCAGTTCCAGCACCACGGTGGGTCGGACGCCCAGCAGTTCCGCGATCTCGGCGTGGTCGGGCTCGCGACCGAGCTGCATCGCCAGCTCGCGCCGGGCCCGTACCATCTTGTTGACCTGCTCGACCATATGTACCGGCAGCCGGATCGTGCGGGCCTGGTCGGCCATCGCGCGGGTCACGGCCTGCCGGATCCACCAGGTCGCGTAGGTGGAGAACTTGTACCCCTTGGCGTAGTCGAACTTCTCCACCGCGCGGATCAGTCCCAGGTTGCCCTCCTGGATCAGGTCCAGGAACGGGATGCCCCGGTTGGTGTAGCGCTTGGCGATGGAGACGACCAGCCGCAGATTGGCTTCCAGCAACCGGTTACGGGCCGCCGCGCCGTCGGTGACGATACGTCGAAGGTCGGCCCGCAGCTCGTCGTCGCCGGCAGCGTACCGGCCTGCGGTTGCGTCGTCACTCATTGTGCCGGAAAGGATCCGGCCCGCATACAGGCCCGCCTCGACCCGCTTGGCCAGACTGACCTCATCGGCCGCTGTCAGCAGTCGCACCCGGCCGATCGCGTTGAGATACGTGCGTACCAGGTCAGCCGAGTTGGCCTGGTCGTCAACCCCGGTCCGGGTCGCCACGAATTCCTCGCTCAGTGGAAGGGCCACCGTGTCCTGCCTTCCGTGCCCGGCGCGCTGGGCGCGCCCTGTCCGTCTGGGTCCGCAGTCGGGCGTACCGCCCGATCCGCATGGACAGATCCTCACCGCCGGTACCGGGCCAACGGGGTGCGCCGGCGGGCAGGTGGCACGAATCCGGGAACTGGCCGGGGGTTCCAGAGGCGGGTTGGCACGAATCCGGGAGTCAACGGTGTGTGATCGGATTGCCCTGTCCCGCCTACGATGCGTAGATCCGGTGGCGCTGACCTCCCGTACCTGGCGCGTGCTCGTTACGATATGAACCAGCGCGCAACCACGGACCCGGTCCTGCGCGTCTACTTCATGTGACGGGTCGCCGGGGTCAGTGTTCACAGCCCTGCGAAGTGGGTACGTCGCACTGGACTGCAGGACGTCGTCCGCACTGCTCGTACGGCCTCAGGTCAGGAGCAGCGGATCGCCACCAGCGGCCCGACCGGGACTGATGGAAGCGCGGATTGGCTGGTCAGCGGGGCGCTGACCGGAGACTGGGGAGGCGTCAATGCCACGTTCTTCGTGGCCTGCTCGTGGTCGGGCGGCTACCGTACTGCTCGCCACCGGGATGGCGGCAGTGCTGCTTGCCGGCTGCAACAACGGATCGGACAGGGCGGCTGCCAACGGCAGTGGCGGCGACGGCGGCGGGCATGCCAAGCCGGCCCCGGCGGCGACACTGACGATCACACCGACCACCGGTACCAAGAAGGTCTCACCGGCAGACCCGGTGGAGGTGCACGCGGCGCACGGCACGCTGTCCACCGTCGATCTGACCAACGCGTCCGGCAAGCACGTCACGGGGACGCTGTCGGGCGACAAGAGCACGTGGACCCCGTCGGAGAAGCTGGGTTACGACAAGACTTACAAGATCGTCGCTACGGCGACCAACCCGGCCGGTAAGAAGGTCGACGCCACCAGCACGTTCAGTACCGTCAAGCCCGGCAACTTCACCTTGCCCTATCTGCAGAACCAGAACGGCAGGACCTACGGTGTCGGCGAGCCGATCATGGTGCACTTCGACGAGCGGATCCCGGACAGGGCCGCTGCCGAGAAGTCGCTGAAGGTCAGCACCAGTCCGGCCATCGAGGGTTCCTGGAGCTGGATCAACGACCAGGACGTGCACTGGCGGCCCAAGACCGACGCCGGTGAATACTGGCCGTCCGGCACCAAGGTCACCGTCAAGGCCGATGTGTACGGCGTGAACATGGGCAAGGGCCTGTGGGGCCAGGAGGACCGCTCGGTCTCCTTCACCATCGGCAAGTCCCGGGTCGCCGTCGCCGACAACAAGAGCCTGCACATCAAGGTATACGAGGACGGCAAGCAGGTCCGTAACGTCGCGTTCAGCGGCGGCAAGGGCGGCTACATCCGGGACAAGTACGGCAACAACATCTCGCTGTGGACCCCGAGCGGGACGATGGTGGTGATGACCCAGGAGCGCAAGGTTCACATGACCTCGGCGAGTTGGGGCATCGCGAAGGACAACCCGCAGGCCTACGACGCCATCGTCGACTACGGCACCCGGCTGACCGGTGACGGCATCTACCTGCACTCGGCGCCGTGGAACATGTCGCTGCACGGTGTCCGCAACGACTCGCACGGCTGCCTCAATCTCAGCCGGACCGATGCCAAGTGGTTCTTCGACAACTTCGCGCCGGGCGACATCGTGGTGATGAAGGGTACGCCGGAGAAGGTCACGCTGACCCGCGGTTACGGCGACTGGAACCTCAGCTGGGACAAGTGGCTGCAGGGCTCCGCGCTGCACTGACGCCACATCCGGAGGATGAAGGCCGCCGTCGTCGACAACCTGTCGACGACGGCGGCCTTCGCTGTGCGGGCAGTTACCGCATCTTGGACGGCCAGCATCAAAGGTGATGGACGGATCGTCGTGCATATACCACGCGGGTAAAGAATTAATGCCGCTTTCCCGAAAAAACACGGTATGACAATGGTGTTGTTTATCACCTTGAGGACTACCATCCCCGGTGGAGGGGGTGTCCGACCCCAGTCCGCCCATTGAGGGGAATCGCCATGTCAGACGTCGAGAAAGATCCCGTTGGTCCCAGTACCCCGGTGGCACAGTCCGGAATCGCCGACCCAGCCCCGCTGGGCCTGGCCGCGTTCGCACTGACCACGTTCCTGCTGTCGGCGAAGAACGCCGGCTGGACCCACGGCACCGACGCATGGCTGGGCTACGCCTTCGCCTATGGTGGCCTGGTCCAGCTGCTCGCCGGGATGTGGGAGTTCCGCAACCGCAACGTCTTCGGTGCGACAGCGTTCGGGACCTACGGCGGGTTCTGGATCGGCCTCGGTCTGTACATCCAACTGGTATCCGGCAAGGCCAGTCCGGCCCAGCTCAGCAACGACCTCGGGTGGATCCTGCTCGGGTTCGCGATCATCAACACCTACCTGTTGCTGTGCAGCACGCAGGTGAACGCCGCCGTGTTCGCGGTGTTCCTCACCCTGGAACTGACCGAGATCATCCTGTTCATCGGTGAGTTCAGCGGAAACGAGACGGTCTCCAAACTCGGCGGCATCGTGGGTGTGATCACCGCGCTGGTCGCCTGGTACACCTCGTTCGCCGGTGTGCTCAACGGGATGACCGGACGGTCGGTGGTGAAGGTGGGCTCGCCACTGTTCTCCCGTCAGATCGCCCGGACCTGAGGGTCGGTCCGGCGCCGGGCAACCGGCGCCGGAGGTAGGTAGGCCAACCTGACCGGCTCCGGTCGGTGACTGCGGCGTCCGCCGCCCACCGGCCGGGGCCGGTCTGTGTCCGGGGCAGCGGGCGCAGAGGTTCAGCCGGACCGGGCGAGTCGTCCGGAGGCGACCAGTTCCACCGTGACCAGGACCGCGATCGCCTGCACCGTCAGCAGCGCCAGCAGCACCAGTAGCTGGGCGGCACCCGCCGCGACCGGGCTGGCGCCGCCGAGCAGTACCCCCACGAACGCGCCCGGCAGGGTGACCAGCCCGACAGTGCGGGTCTGGTCGAGACCCGGGACCAGCGCCTGCGCGGCCGACGGCCGGCACACCTCCAGCGCCGCGTCCCGCGCGGGAAACCCCAGCGCAAGGGCGGCCTCGTACTCGCCGTGCCGGGTCTTCAACTCGTCCAGAGCCCGCCGCCCGGACAGCGACGTCGCGGTCATCGCGCCGCCGATCAGGATGCCGGCGATCGGCACTATCGAGATGCCCTTGAACGGGACCAGCCCCGAACCGAGGATGAGGGCGAGGGCCGGCAACACGCCGGCGGCGATCGACAGGCCGGCCCACAGACCCCGTACGGACCGGGTGAGGCGGCGCGCCGAGGTGCCCGAGGCGATCAGGTACATCAGCGACACGAAGCCGACGGTCAGCGGGAGGGACCGGAACACCACCGCGATGACGGTCGAAACCACGGCGAGCTGTACGGCGGCGCGGACCGCGGCGGTGAGGATCCGCCGGCTCACCCCGAGGCGCCCCAGCGCGGCCACAGCGGCACCCAGCAGCACCAGTGCGACGAGGACGACGGCGAGCAGCGGGCTCACCGGAATGGTCGAGTCGCCACCCATCTGCCACCCCTGCTCGTCGCCGGTCGTGCCCCCATGATCGGTCCTGGGACGTGCGGCTCATCCAGGGGGTTCCGCTTGCCATGAGACTGTTGTTGCAGTTGACTGGCATTAACCATGAAGTGGTATCAACGAGGTCGGACGCGGTAGGGCGGTGGACATGCACATTCCGGACGGGTATCTCAGCCCGCAGACCTGCGCAGTCGGCTACGCGATCGCGGTGCCGGTCTGGGCCGTCGCCGTACGGAAGGTGAAGAAGGTCGTCCGGACCCGGCACGCGCCGACCCTCGCGCTGTTCGCCGCGGTCTCCTTCCTGGTCATGATGTTCAACATCCCGATACCCGACGGCACCACCGCGCACGCGGTCGGCGCGGCGGTCATCGCCCTCGTACTCGGTCCGTGGGCGGCGGTGATCGCGGTCAGCGTGGCACTGGCCTTCCAGGCGCTGCTGTTCGGTGACGGCGGCCTGCTCTCCTACGGGTTCAACGTGGTGAACATGGCGATCGTCCTGCCGTTCGTCGCCTACGGGGTGTACCGGCTGGTCGCCGGGCGGTCCGGACTGGCCAGCGGTCGGCGGCTGGCCGCCGCCGTACTGGCCGGCTATGTCGGGATCAACGCGGCGGCGCTGGCGGCAGCGGTCGAGTTCGGGCTGCAACCCGACCTGTTCAGCCGCGCCGACGGCACCCCGCTGTACGCGCCGTACCACCTGGCCCAGACGATCCCGGCGATGATGCTGGCCCACCTGACCCTGGCCGGCGCCGCCGAGGCCATCCTCACCGGCGGCGTGCTGGCCTACCTGCAACGGGCCAACCTGCCGCTGCTGCGACTCAACCACCCGGATGTCCCGGGCCCGGACCGCACCGGCGCCGCGCCGCCCCGACGGTGGCTGCGGCCCGGCCTGGTCGCCGGAATCGCGATGGCGGCGATGGTGTTGATCACCCCGATCGGCCTGCTCGCGCCCGGTGGGGCGTTCGGTGAGGACGCACCCGAGGCCCTCGACCTCGGCGCGCTGCACCTGTCGGCGGTGCCGGCCGGCCTGCACCGCTACAGCAGCTTCTGGCAGCACGCCCTGCTGCCCGGTTACGGTTCCGGCGCCGTCGGATACCTGTTCTCCGCGCTGGTCGGCGTACTGGTGGTGGGTCTGGTCTGCTACCTGGTGGCGAAGATCGTCCAGGTGCTGGCCCGCCGCCGTCCGGCCGGCCGCGGGCCGTCCGATGACGCCGCCGCCCTCAGCGAACCCGACGACGTCGCGGTACGGAGCTGAGTGGCCATGGCCGTCGACGCCGGCATCGACCGGACACCGGACAGCACCATCGCGACACCCGGCGGCACGCCGACATGGCTGCTGCAGAACGAGATCGGACTCTGCCCGTGCGGGTGCGTCGGGGTCCGCCGCCGCGGCTCGTACCTGCGGAAGACACTCAGCGGTGCCGCCAGGCTGCTGCGCCAGGTGATGTTCGCCGACGAGATGTCCGCCCGGCGCGGACTGCTGCAACGGCTCGACCCGCGCGCCAAGATCTTCGGAGTACTGACGGTCCTGGTGGCCGCCGCACTACTGCGCCACATCACCACCCTGCTGGCCGCGTACCTGGTCGTCCTGGTGGTGGCCGCCGCGTCGCGGGTCCCGTTGGGATTCTTCGTCAAGCGGGTCTGGCTGTTCGTACCGGTCTTCACAGGTCTGGTGGTGCTGCCGGCGACACTGTCCGTGGTGACCCCCGGGCACATCGTCGCTACCCTGTGGCACTGGCACGGCGCGCCGGTCGGGTTCACCGCACAGGGACTGACCAGCGCCGGCCTGATCGTCAGCCGGGTCGCGGTGTCCATCTCGCTGGTCGTCCTGCTGACCATCACCACGCCGTGGACCAGGCTGCTGGCAGGCCTGCGGATCCTGCGCGTCCCGGCACTGTTCATCCTCGTCATCGGCATGGCCTACCGGTACGTGTTCCACCTGCTGACCGTGGTGGACGAGATGTACCAGGCGCGGCAGGCACGTACCCTCGGCCGGCAGCGGCACGACGCGTCCGCGCGGGCGTTCGTGACGGCCAGCGCCGGCGTACTGATCGGCCGCTCACACCAACTGTCCGAAGAGGTGCACCAGGCGATGGTGGCGCGAAGCTTCCGGGGCGACGCCAAGGTACTGGACCGGTTCCGGTTCGGTGCGGTGGATCTCGCCTTCGCCGTCGGCGTCGCGCTGCTCACCGTACTGATGCTGGGAGGGGATCGGCTCCTTGGCCGATGACACGACATCGCCTGCACCGGGCGACGAGTTGATGAGCTGCACGGACCTGCACTTCGCCTACCTGGAAAGGTATCCGGCACTGTCCGGTGTGGACCTCACGGTACGGCGCGGTGAACGGCTCGCCCTGCTCGGTGCCAACGGCTGCGGCAAGTCCACCCTGCTGAAGGTGCTGGACGGGCTGATCTTCCCGACCAAGGGGAGCTACACCGCCTTCGGTCAGCCGATCACCGAGGACGCGCTGGAGGACGACCAGTTCTCCCGCGGTTTCCGGTCCCGGGTCGGTTTCGTGTTCCAGAACTCCGACGCGCAGGTCTTCTCCCCGACCGTACGCGAGGAGGTCGCCTTCGGCCCGCTGCAGCTCGGGCTGGACCGCAGCGAGGTGGTCGGGCGGGTCGGCGACGTGCTGGCCATGCTGGGTATCGAGGACCTTATCGAGCGCGCCCCGTTCCAGTTGTCCGGCGGGCAGAAGAAGAAGGTCGCGCTGGCCAGCGTACTGGCGATGAACCCGGAGGTGCTGCTGTTCGACGAGCCGACCGCGGCGCTGGACCCACGCACCTCGCTGTGGTTGACCGAACTGATCGAGCAACTGGCCGTCGCCGGCAAGACCGTCGTACATGCCACCCACGACCTGGACGCGTTGCCCCGCATCGCGGACCGATGCGTGGTCTTCGGCGAGGATCACACCGTCCTCGCCGAGGGGACGCCGGCCGAGGTGCTGTCCCGTCGGGACCTGCTGCTGTCGGTCAACCTGATCCACGACCGGACCGTCCTGCCGTACTGACCGCGGCCGCCCGCGCGCCCGGCCGCCCGGCCGCCGAAGGTTGGCCGCCGCCCGCCGCCCGCCGCCCGCCGCCCGCCGCCCGCCGCTCGCCGCCGGCCGGCGGGACGGCAGGCTGCTGGGGCGGGCCCGCTGTGCCAGGCTGAGCGGATGGACCCTTTGGTGGTGGTGGACGCGGCGAACGTGGTCGGCTCGGTGCCGGACGGCTGGTGGCGAGACCGCGCCGGCGCCGCCGGCCGGCTACGGGACAGCCTCGCGCCGCTGACCGCGCGGGGACTGCCGGCGGCGGCCGGGGTACCGGACTGGGCATCGGCCGGCCCGGTGGAGATCGTCCTGGTGGTCGAGGGCGCGGCACGCAGGGTCAAGGCCGTCCCCGGGGTCCCGGTGGTCGCGGCCAACGGCTCCGGCGACGACGCGATCGTCGAACTGGTGACGGCGCGGCTGTCCGCGCAGCCACCCGTACCGCACTGTCTGGTGATCACTGCGGACCGGGAGTTACGGGACCGGGTACGACGGTTCGGCGCTGAGGTCGCCGGACCGCGAGCCGTCTACGATCCGTAGCCTTAAAGAAACTTGGAGTATATCACTTTTCCGATCCGGTACGGTCGGTCGGTGATTCTCGCTCGGCGGTTCGGAATGCTGGCGGCGGCGGTGGCCGCCGCGGTCCTCACGGGCTGCGGCCCCGTACACGACGGTGGTGGCCACGCTGCTGGTGGACCATCCGACACGGCACCCTCCGGTACGGCCGCGACGCGGCCGGCGCCGACCCCGGACCAGTCAGCCGGGTCGCCTACGCCCGACACCCACCGTCCGCTGGCCGGCCGGGTGGTGGTCATCGATCCCGGGCACAACGACGGCAACTTCCAGCACACCGACGAGATCGACCGGCAGGTGAACGCCGGCGGCTTCCGCAAGGCGTGCGACACCACCGGCACCGAGACCGATGCCGGCTACACCGAGGCTTCCTTCACCATCGACGTCGCCCGGTGGTTGGGTTCGCTGCTGGAGGACAAGGGCGCCAAGGTCGTCATGACCCGTACCGACGACCACAGCGTCGGGCCCTGCGTGGACCGTCGCGCGGCGATCGGCAACGACGCACACGCCGATGTCGCGCTGTCCATCCACGCCGACGGCGGCCCCGCCGACGGGCACGGCTTCCACATCATGCAGCCGACCCTGGGCAGCGGGCACCACGACTCGATCGTCGCCCCGTCCCATCAGCTCGCCCTGGCCCTACGCGACGCGTACCGTTCCGGAACCGGCCTGCCGCCGGCCGACTACATCGGTACAGATGGCATCAACCCCCGCTCCGACATGGCCGGACTCAACCTGTCCGCGGTGCCGAAGGTGCTGGTCGAATGCGGGAACATGCGCAACAGCGGTGACGCCCGGCGGTTGTCCAGCACCGCGTTCCGCAAGAAGATCGCCGCCGCGCTCGCCGTGGGCATCAGCCGCTACCTGGGCGCGGACGCCAGCCACTGACTCCCGCCGATGCGCCCACTTGCCGGCCCGGGAGGTCTGCCGGCCTGGTCCGTGCCGGATCGGCCGTCCGCAGGCTCAGGCGGGCGCGGCGAGCAGACAGGCTGGGCTCGGTACCGGCACCGTGTGCCGATAGGTGGGTTGCCCGGTAACGGAATCCAGATGGAACACGGCGATACCGCTGGAGTTCTGGTTGGCGACGTACAGGTAGGCCCCGAGGATCAGCAGGTGGCGGGGCCAGTCACCGGCGCAGTCCACCTCGCCGACCGGGGTCAGCCCGTCGGCGCCGGTGCGCAGCACGCTGACGCTGTTCTCACCCCGGTTGGCCACGTACACCCAGGTCCCGTCGGCCGACGTGACGATCTCGCTGGGGAAGTTGGCAACCCCACTGCGTCGGCTCGATGCGTCGAGCCGCTGCCGCAGGGTCAACTCGGCGGTGTCGGACGCGAAGTCGAAGGTGCTGACGGTGGAACTCAGCTCGGCGGCGAGTCGGACCTGGGTACCGGTGAACACCAGGTGCCGCGGCCCCGTACCGGGCGCCAGCCCGGTGACCGTCACCTCGCTGAGCGCCCCGTCGGACAGTCGGTACGTGTGGATCCGGTCGGTGCCGAGATCGTTGACCAGCAGGGTCTGCCCCGACGGGTCGAACCGGGCCTGATGACAGTGCGCACCCTCTTGCCGGTCGGACACCGGACCGCTGCCATGGTGGGTGACCAGGTCGCTGCGTTCGGCCAGCGCACCGTCCGGGCCGATCGGGTGTACCGCCACCGAACCGCTGGTGTAGTTCGCGGTGACCAGGTACCGGCCGGTGGGGTCGACGCTGAGATGGCACGGGTCCGCGCCGCCGGTCGGCTGGCTGTTGAGCGCGTGCGGCAGGCCGCGCTCGTCGAGGCGGAACGCGGTGACCGCGCCGTCCGGACGTTCGTTGGTCGCGTACAGGTACCGGCCGGTGGGGTGCAGGGCGAGGAAGGACGGTCCGGACACCGGAGTGACCGGACCGGTCGGGCGCAGTTCGCCGGTCTCCGGGTCCTGCCGGTGCAGCGAGATCCCGGTGCCCTGGCCCTTGCCGCTGGAGTCCGGGGTGTAGGAACCGGTGTACACCAGGGTTCCCGCGGTCCGGCCCCGTTCGTCGCCTGCCATCTGATCGCTCCCGGTTGCGGTTGCTGTCGGCTTCGCACCCCCATCATGCACGGGTGCGGCGGCGAGCGCGCTGGTCGTAGCATGGACGGGTGAGCGAAAGCGACAGGATGTCGGGGGAGGCCCAGCACTCTGCGGGCCTACGGATCGGTGACACCGAGCGTGAATCGGCCCTGCAGGCGTTAGGTGAGCATCTGTCGGCGGGGCGGTTGGACCTGGACGAGTACGGCGAGCGTTCCGCG
>CAWDUX010000006.1:0-6053 GCA_963805605.1 uncultured Actinomycetota bacterium | reverse complement strand
ACCTGACCTGCTTCAGGTACCACCACGGACGAGAGCTTCATGCTCGGTCCGAATAGGCATTCAGTGATCTATTTCGGACAGATGTCGCTTCTTGTTCGTACTATGGCTACAGGACCGCCAAGGCCAGCTTCTCCTTGATGGCCGCGTCCTGACCGCGCTTCGTCCGCCAGTTCACCAGCAGGACCCGCACGCTCCCCAGCACTGCCCCCCATTTCTGCGGAGGTTGCCATGCGGCACGAAGAACCAGGCAACGCCAAGCCGAGCAGCCCACCTGCACACCTCGGACCGCCCGCGGCCCCCTACGGCCGCCTTGGCAGTCCGCCGCCACCGGCCGGCCCCCCTCCAGCGATCGGTGGGCCGCCATGGAGCCCGCCGCCGCGACGGTCCCGCCGCGGCTGGCTCGCGGTCTGCGTGGTCGCGGCCCTGCTGCTGTACCTGATCCCACCGACCCTGGCTGGCTCGCTGATCTGGCGGTGGGTCTCAGACACGACCCAATCTCAGGCCCGTACCGCCGCCGAGGCCCTTTCCCACGAGTCTGCCGTCAAGCTCAGCGTCAACTACCTGGGCACCGACGGTACGTCGGTCGCCGGCACGTTCACCGTCACCTCGGGCCGGGTCGCCTCCGGAACCATCACCGATCCGGTCAAGGGCAAGGCCGACTACCGCGCCACCGCGAGCACCGCCGCCGTACGCGGGCAGGCCGACTGGTGGGCCGCCCGGGCACCGGACAACGTGAGCGGCCTCGCCGACAAATGGGTCCGCCCCGACAGCGGCGTCGCCTTTCCGGTACCGGTGGCTACCGCGCTCACCCCCGCCGCGATCGCGAGCCTGGTACGAGGCATCGCTGCCAACGGCACGTCCGACGGCACCGTCGACACGGTCGCCGGTAAGCAGGTCCGCACGCTCGTCAGCGGCGGCTGGACGCTGCTGCTCACTGACGCCTCACCGCATCGGGTGGTCGCCCTCTCCGGCCCGGTCACCAGAGGTGCGCTCGTCAAGCCGGCCAGCGCAGTCATCATACCGAACCACGTGGTACCGGCCCAACTCGGCGGCGACTCCGGGTATCAACTGGTCCAGGACACCACGAACGAGCCATTCATCTCCATGGAGCCCGAGCCCGCCGACAGCAGCGGTGCGGCCAAGGCACGTGAGGACGTCGGAGAGGTGTTCCCAGCGGGGCCATCAGCATCCCCGGGTACCTCGGACGACTCCGGACCACCAGCCCAGGCGGACACACCCGCGCCCAAGCCGGAACTTGAGGCGAAGGTCAGCGGCGACGACTGTGAAGCCGACTACTGCTCGGTCGACGGGTCGGTCACCAACTCCGGCGACGCGACGTGTGAGGACGCCGAGGTCACCATCACCGCGAGCCCAGCAGGCAGCCAGACAGAACCGATCGGCTCGGTCGCTCCTGGGCAGACAAAGAACGCCACAGCCACGTTCAAGAATCCGGCGGCGGCCGGTCAGACGGTGAACGTCTCCCTCAGTGCCACAGCGACGTGCGTCGCCGAGGTCAAGACCGATCCAGCCGTCGACAAACGGCTGAAGAAACGAGGTATCAACCCCGCCAGGTCCCCGATCCTCACGAAGGTCGACCCCCGGTACCAGCAGACCGTGCACAGCGCCCTGGATCTGATGACCGGCGGCCCGGACGCCGACCCGGGCAAGAACTCGGAACCCGACAGCGAGCAGAGCGACAAGGCGGTCAAGGCCGTCGAGGCTGCCGTCGACAAGCGTCTGCTCCCGACGCTGAAGATTCTGGTCGACAACGCAGACCGTGTGCTCAACTGGGAGGACATTGCCGGCAAGCTGCTGCTGGCGACACGGGACACGGTGCCCGGCTCGGCGACCCAGCCCGATCCGGACCGGATCGGTATGCGCCGGGAACTCGAACGAGGTGCGGCGGTGCTCCAACAGGATCCGAACGCCAGGATCATCCTGGACGGCACGTACCGCGACGACGACGGCAACCCCTATCTCAACCCCGGCACCCAGAACAGATGCCGTGCCGACCTGTACGACGTGACCAACAAGAAGGCCTACCAGATCAAGTCGGTGAGCACCAACAAGATCGGCGGGCCGATCAACACGGCCGCGGACCAACTCAACGGCAAGCGGGGCGCCGCGAACGGGGTACAGGAGTGCGTTCCACCGGGATACGCGAAGGTCGTGTACGTCAACGTCGAGCTGATGAGCACGAGGCTCTACGACAAGTCGAACGTCGAGCTGATCAAGTTCCTCAAACGAACCTGGCGAGACATGAAACTCTGTCCGGGAGGCAAGGCCGCGGTCGATGAACTCGTCATCACCAACAGGACCGGGGTCCACCGATGGACGAAGGATCAATTCCGTGCGTTCGACCCGACCTGCACACAATAACTGGCACCTGTTCAGCGGCCAGGCGTTCACGTGGTGGGCGTTCTTCGCCTGGGACCGGTTCCCGACGGTGCCGATCGCCTGGCAGGAGGCCACGCTGGCGGCGGGCGAGCGACACGGCGTGTACCAGGTCGACCAGGTGGACTGGCTGGACTACCGGCGGAGTCGCGACGGCTACATCGGCGACTTTCTGCACGCCCATCCGGAGCGGGTTCCGATCGTCGACGACTACGACCGCTACCCGCCAGGATTCATGTTCGGGGTGTCACAGGAGGTGCCGGCCACCGCCCGACTGAGCTACGCCGCTCCGGACGGGTCGATCTCCGAGGCGGTGGTCTCGGACATGGCCGACCTGTGTGAGCTGGCCGGCGTGCCCTACCCGGATCATTACCCGCCGATGGAAATTATCGCGGCCCCCGAGGGTGGCGTGCAGCCGGACGAACCAGGGGTGGAGATCACGGTGCAGATCACGTCCGACCTCTGGCTGCCCTGGAACACTGATCCGGCCGGCCGCCCTCCGTTGGACAACCGCGCTCTGTCCCGGGCCAACACCGCCCGGCTCAACCCCTTCCTGTGGGAACTTCGCGCCGCGACCGAGAAGCTGGGCGGGGTGTGGGGTTGTCACCCGTGGCACGACCCGGATCACATCCAGGCCGACGCCGATGGCGTGCATGCGGACGCGCCACGACCGACGAACCGGTGACATCGACCCGGTGCCGTTCATGCGGGAGAAGGGCGCCCCGGTCGGTACCTGACCCGGGTCGCCCCCAACGGGAGAATGGGCGGATGGTGACGCGACCGCCGCAGTTGTCCGGGCTTCCGGACCGGTACCTTCCGTTGTTCGACAAAGCGATCGAGGTGTTCGCCGCCGACGACCGGGTCCGTGCCGTGTGGTTGCACGGTGCCTGTGGGCGGGGCGCCGCCGACGCCGGCTCCGACCTCGACCTGTCCGTCGCGGTGCGCGACGACGACTTCGACGCGTTCGCCGAGGGGTGGCGTGACTGGCTCGCAGCCATCACCCCCACCGTGGTGGCCCGTTCGATCGGTCCCGGTTCCTTCTACTCCCTCACCCCCACCTGCGAACGCCTCGACGTCATTTCCAGCCGGGTCAGCGCCGTACCTGACACCGGTACCACGCTGCGCCGCCGTGTCGTGGTGCTCGACAAGGACGGGCTGGATGCACTGATCCCCGCCCCGGACGATCCCGGCCCGGACACCGCACGCATCGCCTGGCTGATCGAGGAGACCCTGCGCCAGCAGGCAAACTGGCCCGTCGTCCACGTCCGGCAGGACTGGCTGCTCGGCCAGGTCGGTGTGCAGTCGGTCCACCTGATGCTCTACGAACTTTTCACCGAGGCCAACAAGCCCATGCCGGGCATGGGCCCGAAGCAGTGGAGCAGCAAGCTCACCGCGGCCCAGTGCGCGACGCTGGCTGCGCTGCCGGTGCCCACCGCCGATCCGGTTTCCCTGGACCACGCGCGGGACGTTGCCGTCGCCGTCTTCCTCCGGGAGGCCAGGCCGATCGCCGCTGCCACCGCAGTCCCCTGGCCTGCCGACCTGGAAACGGCGGCCCGCAGGTATCTCGCCATCGAAGGCTTCACACTCGGCACGGAGCCGGCATGACGCTGCCCGAAACTGGTGGAGTTGTTGCGCGGCAACACCCTAGGCTGCGGTCATGGCTTTCGAGGTGGTCAGGTCCTCCGACACTCCGCACCTCAACGAGCAGGCCACCATCGCATTGCGTGAGGTGTGGCCGGAGTTCATCTTCCACGATCCGCTCGCGACGGAGTACATCGGAAGAGTGCAGGAGTTCTTCACCGACTACGACCTGCGACTGCTGCAGGACGGCGCCGTGGTGGCCGGCTGCTGGGGCGTACCGTTCCGCTGGGACGGCACGGTGGACGATCTGCCGGACGGTTACGACGGTGCCCTGGTCCGCTGCGTCGAGGAGCATGAGCGCGGCGTCGAACCCAACACCATGGGCATCATGGCCGCCGCCGTGGCGGCCGGAAAGCAGGGCGCGGGGCTGGCCGGACGGGTCCTGACCGCGCTGAAGACCAGGGCCACCGATGCGGGACTGACCGCCGTTGTCTGTCCGGTCCGGCCGACGCTGAAGGTCCGCTACCCGTTGACCCCGATGGCGGACTTCGCCACCTGGACCCGGGACGACGGCCTGCACCTCGACCCGTGGATCCGCACCCATCAGCGGCTCGGTGCCGCGGTTCTCGCCCCGGCGGAACGCTCGATGGTCATCACCGGCACCGTCGCGGAATGGGAGAGCTGGACGCAAATGGCCTTCCCGCAGACCGGCCGGTACGTGGTGCCGCAGGCACTGGATCCGGTGGAGATCGACCGCGAGGCCGACCGCGGGGTCTACCAGGAGAGCAACCTGTGGATGCGACACCTGTGACCTCCACGGTGCCGATCGGGCGTTGACGCCACTACGATCGGTCCGTGAGCACTGGCAGCGAGGGACCGGCGGCGCGCCGATGAGCGAGTCCGCCGACCCGGATCTCTGGTTCCCGGACGATCCCGCCCGGATCGTGCTGGCACCGGCGCGCCAGCGCGACCAGTTGCGCGGCAGCCGGGTGGTGACCGGTCACCCGGACCACGGCTGGCGCTACGATCTGCGCGCCGACGACCCGGTGGACGCCGAGGGCCAGCGGCTCGTACCGGTCCTGCCGGAAGCCGACTACTACCGCGCCGAGCTCGACCAGGTCGAGGTGTTCGCGCCGCTGATACCGCTGGACCGGGTCTGGGTCGAGCAGGTGGACCCGTCGCGGGATGCACCGTCGAGCGACAGGAAGCCCCGCGACCTGCTGTCCCGGCTGGTCACCCTCGACTCGCCACCGACCCGCGAACCGGTACCGGCCCGCGAGGTGATCGGGCTGGCCGGCCGCCGGGTGGTGGTCGTCTCGCCGACCAACGAACGCCGCGACCTGCGGGCCACCACCGAGCCGTACCAGAACGACGACGGCACGATCAGCGTGCGGGTCTGCGACGAACCCGACTGGTACCGCTGGGCGTTCACCGGCCAGCCGGCCCGCGGCACCGAAGTTCCGGTCTATCTGATCTGGGCGGAGTGAGCTGCCATGACCCCACCCACGATCGGCCTGGACAGACCCTCGACCACGGCGGGAAAGAAGCCGCCCAAGGTCAAACCACCGATCCGCCGTACCTTCGGCGCCATGGCCGGCTTCCTCGGCCTCGGCGCGGTCGGCCTGGTTGTCGTACTCGCCCTGGCCGCCGGCATCTACATCTTCCAGGACGCGTACAAGGCCGGCCATCAGGCCAGTCCCACGGAGGCTGTGGATGCGCTCCTTGACGCGACCCTGAACGAGAGAAATCCCGACGCGGTCGACAAGTACCTGTGTTCGGGCTCCGATGTCGGTACGAAGTTCCGTTCGATCATCGGTAAGATCAAGAGCTTCCAGAAAGCCAACCCGGATACGTTCCTCACCTACAACTGGAACATCACGAAGAAGTCCGAGAGCAAGGATCGGGCCGTCATCGCGGCCGAGGTCCGGGCCAAGACCACCTTTGGTCAGTCCAGTATCGACAATCCACCCCAGCTGTGGACCTTCGATATGCGCAACCAGAGTGGTTGGAAGGTCTGCGGGCTGAAGACCCCGCAGTGAGCGGGTCGGCCCGGCGGAATATTACGCTGCGCCGGGTCG
>CAWDUX010000005.1:0-17715 GCA_963805605.1 uncultured Actinomycetota bacterium | reverse complement strand
AGGACCCCGAAGGTCCGGCACTGGCGACCGACCCGGCCGACTGGGCTGCCTTCACCGCATATGTCAGAGCCGGTGCTTTCGACGCCGTCCAGCCGAACTGATCAAGGAGACGTAACGCGATGCGCTCAACCAACCTTCCTCCTCTCGTCGGCGCAGTGTGGGTCAAGTCGACGCGCTCCGGCGCCAACGGCGGCGCCTGTATTGAGGTGGCGCGGAATCTGGCCGGCATCGTCGCCGTACGCGACAGCAAGGATCCCGAAGGTCCGGCGCTGGTGGTTGACCCGGCCGCATGGACCGCGTTCGCCAACAATGTGAAGGCTTTCGGCGCGTAGCAGTCGACTGCGCGCGTGATGCGTGCTCCGGCACCGGGAAACTCTGAGAGTTCGTCGCTTCAGGGTCGCTATAGCGACCACAATCGCACGAACTCTCGCCCTAACCCCCGATCTGCAGCCAACGCACCGGCTGACGACGACACGGAACAGCAGGTCAGAGAGTCGTGCCGATTCCGGGCCCGGGTCCTGTAGGCCAACCAAGGCGAAGGAGTTCGTGATGCATCCAGAAGATGAGGCGATGCTGCACGGCGCGCAGTGGATCAAGTCAACGCGCAGCGGCAGCAACGGCGGGCAGTGTGTCGAAGTGGCGCGGAACCTGCCCGGCATCGTCGCCGTACGCGACAGCAAGGACCCCGAAGGACCAGTACTGGCAACCACCCCGGCCGACTGGTCCACCTTCACCGCAGCGGTCAAGGCCGGCGCACTCGGCGCCTGAGATGCGCGGAGCCGAGGGCCTGGTATACCCCAGGAAGCCTCGGCTCTACTTCTGAACTGCCCACGACAGTCAGCACGTGTTTCTAGTCAGAAAGTACAGGAGTAGTCGTCGGGGCGGTGTAGTGCAGGTCGACGACGTCCCGGCGTTGTTGGTCGAGGTACCAGTTGGAGACCTCGTCCAGGTCGAGCGTGACCCGCAGTACGCCGGTGGCGCCGGGCGCGAGTTCGCCGAGTACCTCGCCGCGGGGTGAGATCGCCATGGTGGGGCAGTGCTGGTCCGGGTCCGCGACGTTCGCCGCGAGCAGGAACCGCTGGTTCTCCGCCGCCCGGCTGATCAGGTGACTGCGCCAGACCCCGGCAGGTTCCCGCGTGTTCGCCGCGTTGGTCGGGTACACGAAGACCTGTGCTCCGGCACGCGCCAGCTGCTGCCACTGCTCGGGGAAGCGGATCTCCCGGCAGAGCTGTACGCCCACCGGCATCTCGCCGGCGTCTCCGCCGAACGGACCGGCACCGGCAGATCGCTGCCCGCGCTCAACAGGCGCCGCGTTCGTTCATCGCCGAGGTTGATCTTCCGGTACCTCCACCGTTCGCCGTGCGGCGACAGAGGAACAGCGCGGCGTTCCACCAGGCGCCCCGGTCCCACAGCAGCGATCCGCAGAACACATCGACGCTGTACTGCCGGGCCAGGTCCGCCACTCTCGCAACGGCCCGGTCGATCTCCGCGGCGTCGAGCGAGCCCACCCGGTCGGCAAGGTCCGCACCGTACCCGGACACGGCCCCCTCCGGCAGCACGACCAGGTCATCCGGCTCCGACTGCGCCAACACCCTGGTGATCGCCGACAGGTTCGCGTCGATGTCCCACCCGATCGGCAACTGCGCCACCGCTGCGGAGATCTTCATGCCGCCATCGTCGCCCACCACGCTCCGGCAGGAGACCCCTTCCAGCCCGATAGTGCAGGAGCTACGTCAACGCCGGGTAACGGAGGGCGATGTGGGGCCTACGGGTACGGGCATTGCCGCTAGCTTCAGCACATGCAGCGCTGTGCGCGGTTGACGATGGTCCTGGTTCTGTTGGCGACGATGGCCGCGTGCGCAGTCGACCAGGGCCCGAAGCTGACCGTACGCGGTGGTGATCTGGTCGACCAGCCGTTGCACCTCCAGGTGTCCCGGCTGTCACCCCGGGAGACGGTGACGATCCGCGCCAGCCTCACCGACCGGGCGCATCGGCGGTGGACGTCGTCGGCGACGTACCGCGCTGACGACGAGGGCCGGATCGACCTGGACCGGACCGCACCGGGGAAGGACCCGAGCGGGAAACTGACGCCGGACTCCATCGCGTCCGTTCTGGACGATGGCAACGAAGGGCGATGCCCGGGTCTGGCCGGACCTCGCCGACCGTACATCGGTCACGCTGACGGTCAGCGACCACAGTGTCGAACTCGCCCGGCGCACGGTGGTACGCCGGAGCAGCGTGCCGGAGCTGCGGCAGAAGAGCCTGACCGTCGCCCGCGACGGCATGGTCGGCGTGTACTTCCAGCCGCCACACACCGATCGGCCCAAGCCTGCCGTACTCATGCTCGGCGGCTCGGAGGGTGGTCTCCAGCCGACCCTGCTGGCGAAGATGCTCGCGGTGCACGGCTATCCCACCCTGCGCCTCGCCTACTTCGACGCCCCGGGACTCCCCCGGTACCTGGACAAGATCCCGGTCGAGTACGCGTCGGGGACCGGCAGCGACTGGCGGCTAGCGCTGCGCGGCGACTGGCGAGGCCCGGCGTCGACCCGCACCGGGTGGTCGTGCTGGGCGCCTCGCGCGGCGGGGAACTGGCCGAGCTGCTCGGCGTGCACTACCCGGACCTGGTACACGGTGTGGTCGCGCTGACCGCTGCGAACGTCGCGATCGTCGGCCTGCACGGGAAGAGTTCCGCGTGGACCTGGCACGGTCGGCAGGTGCCGTTCACCCAGCAGTTCAACAATCCGGCGCCGACCGACGACCCGGACGCGGTGATCCCGGTGGAGCGGATCGCCGGCCCGGTGCTGGTCGCCTGCGGCAAGTTGGACCAGATCTTTGAATCCTGCAGGTACGCGCCGGCGATCATGCAGCGGCTCAAGTCCCACCACCACAGCTACCCGGACCGGATGTTGCAGTACCCCGATGCGGGCCACTTCGTCAACGGCGTACTGCCGTACGTGCCGCTGGGCAAGGACCCGTTCCCGGAGGGCGACGAGAAGGCGCGGGTCGCGGAGTACCCGGTGATCCTGCACTGGCTGGCATCGCTACCGGCCGGAAAGAACTGACAGTCCCACCGGTCTCAGCCCCGACGGCAGGCAGTTGCCACATAGTGGAGTCATGAGTGAGACCGAAGACGACCCCGTACATATCCTGCCGTCCGATCGGACCGTCATGGCAGCCGAACAGTTCGACACTCTCATCACAGCCCTGGAGGTGCCGGAAGATACCCAGAACCTGCCCCACCTCTTCAAACAAGAGCGCCGGTTCATCCAGCGGTGAGGGCTTCGATCAGGGCTGTGCGGTCGTGCTGGTGCTGCTCGAACCACTGGTCGAGCAGGTGGCCGGCGCCGGGGATGGTCAGCGTGTCGGACCGCGGGTTCGCCTGAAGGTTGCGGGCGATGAGAGTGGCCATGCCCGGCGGGATCGTCTCGTCGTGCTCCGGGAGGACCAGCAGAGTGCGGCCGGGGAAGGTCGCGAACACGTTCAGGGCGCGGCTGGTGGGCCACAGGTCCGGCTCGGTGAACGCCCGGCTGGTGAACGACCCGTCGCCGAACGGGGTGTCGCGCAGGTCGTGCGGGTACACGCCCAGCCAACACACGGCCAGGTGACTCACCCGCTCACCGAACACCTCAACCAGGTCGGCGGCCGTCTGCCCGCTCATGCTGAAACCGATGAGTACCAGCGAGGACGATTCCGGAACGCGGGCCTGGATCAGCGAGGCGGCCTGGTCCCCACCCCCAACCAGGGTTCAGCGTCAGGTCCGACCATTCACCGGCGCTCTCGCCGCTGCCGGTGAAGTCCAGTCCCAGGACGCGGTACCCGTACCCGACAAGGTCCTGGGCCAGCGAAAGATTGCGCCCCTTGTTGTCGCCAGGGCCGCCGCCGTGCATGACGACCACGCATCCCAGCTCTTCGCCGTCGGGCACCGCCTCGAAGTAGCTGAGCCGATCGGCCTGCCATTCATGCTCCAGCCCGACGGTCAGGGCCATCACGTTCCTCCAGCGGGCTCGGCGCACATCTCGGCTCCCACTCACCGTAGCGACATGCCCTACGGTCATCGGTATGCGTCTGCCACCGTTGCCAGCACCGTTGGTACAGCTCAGTCCCGAGCGCATCGCCGCCGCAGCGGTCGGAGACCGGCCCATCGACAAGCCACTGGCGCAGATCACGATCGACGCGTACGACCTGGCCTGGCCGGCGACGTACGCCGTCGAACGGGACCGGATCCTCGCCGCGGTCGGCGCCGGCGCGCTGGCCGTCGAGCACGTCGGGTCGACGGCGGTACCGGGACTGTCCGCCAAGAACCGGCTCGACATCGACCTGATCGTGGCCGACCCGACCGACGAAGCGGCGTACGTACCGGTGCTGGAGGCGGTCGGCTACCTGCTGCGGACCCGCGAGCCGGACTGGTACCAGCACCGCTGCCTGTGGAACGAGGGTCACACCGTGAACCTGCACGTGTTCGGGCCGGACTGCGACGAACACCTACGGCACCTGATCTTCCGCGACTGGCTGCGTACCCACCCCGACGATCGGGACCGCTACGAGGCCACGAAACGTCAGGCCGCCGCTCGACAACCCCTGGTCCATGTCCGCCTACAACGTGCAGAAGGCAGCAACGATCGTCGAGATCCTGCAACGAGCCGGACTCCGCCCAGCCCCAGCCGCATGACCCACAAGATGTCACGCGGAAACCGCGTGGCGCCTCGTAGGCGCCCGGCTGAGCGAAAACCCATTGCGTGTCGGGGCGGAGCCTCAGACAGGGTGGCAGGTATGTGGGCTGGTGACGTGGCAAGACGATCCTGGTGCCGTCCACCGACGACCGCTACCAGCATCTCGAACTGTTCGTCTACCTCGTCGACGTTCCCGAAGAGCTCGGACCGCCGCACCTGGTGCCGTACGAGCACACCGCCGACCTGCCGATGAACCCGAACTTCTACCCGAGGAACGGCGGCAACGGCGACTTCATCTCCGCTGACGACAATGCCCATCTCTATGCCGCCGAGCAATCCGGCGCGGCGCCCGCAGGAACGGTGATCGCGTTCAACACCCGTACGTTCCACCGGGGTACGGAACTCCGGAAATATCGGGGCGCGCGCTACTCGATGCAGCTCATCTACCGACCGGCGGAGGCCGACTGGGGTCAGCGCATGGCGTGGGCTGACCGTAGCCACCAACCGTCCTGGTACGAGTTCGTCCATCGCGCGACGCCACGTCAACTCGAACTCTTCGGCGTCCCGGCACCCGGACATCCGTTCTGGACCGACGAGACCCTCGCCGGAATGGCGGAACGCTACCCAGAACTCGACGTCACCCTCTGGCAGGCCGAGGGATCCGACCAGACCCGCTGACCCGGCTCGACGAGCCGCAGAACGCATCGTCAATGCGGCCAGCACGATCGAAGTGCATCCCTCTCATTACTACTTCACCAGATACGCACAGTAAGATCAAGACTTGATCTTGTAATGATCGGCGCTCACAGTTGTCGACATGACATTCGACCCGTTCGGCACGCTGCGACAGGCGCTCTGGATCGGGGGCGCGCAGTGGGCCGGGAAGTCCACCGTCTCCAACCTGATCGCCCAGCGGTACGGCATCACCGCCTACCACTACGACTTTCACGACGCCCGCGGACACTGGGACCGCCGCGTCGCGGACGCTGCTCGACGCGGCGAGCCGTACGCCGACCTCGATGTGGAGGCGTTCTGGGTCAACACCACGCCGGAGCGGATGGTGACTGAGGCAAAGGAGATCTTCGTCGCCAGATTCGAGTACACGCTGGACGACCTCCGCGCGCTGGTCTCGCCCCGGCCGGTGCTGGCGGAAGGGTGGGGGCTGCGTACCGAACTGGTGGCGCCGATCCTCGACTCGCCACGCCGGATGGTGGTCATGGTTCCCAGCGCCGAGTTCCTCGAGCACCAAGTCGCCACGCTGGATCGGGCCCGCACATTGTCAGCACAGGTCAGCGACCCGGAACGGGCTCAGCGCAACCGCCTCGCCCGCGATCGGATGTTGGCCTCCGACGCATCGGAGTCCGCGCGCCGGCACGGAATCCAGGTGATCACCGTCGACGGCTCCCGCGACGCGGAAGCGATCGCAGACCAGGTGTGCGACCACTTCGCCGACTACCTCCCCGTTTTTTGCTGACCGGGTTACGGGAGTGGGAGTGGTAGGCACTGCTGACAAGTGCGCCGGGGGTGGGAGGCGCGCCGGTAGGGTTCGGTGGTGTCCACCGAACGGTTCCGGCTGGTAGTTGGGCTCTACGGCGTCCTGCGTGTCGATGGTCGTGTGCTGCTGGTGCGGCGTGCCGGTTCCGGCTACCACGACGGGAAGTTGAGCCTGCCCGCCGGCCACCTCGACGGCAACGAGGACGTACTCACCGGCCTGCTCCGTGAGCTGCGCGAGGAACTGACCATCGACGCGGATCGGGAATCGTGCCAGCTGGGCCTGGTGATGCACCGGGCGCCGGAATCGTCCGGCGACCACGAATGTCTCGACCTGTTCTTCACTGTCGACGCTTGGGTGGGCACCCCGGCGATCGGTGAGCCGACGAAGTGCAGCGAGTTGCGCTGGGTCGTACCGACCGAACTACCCACGGACACCGTCCACTATGTCCGGGCCGCGCTGCACCAGATCACCGACGGCAAGCAGTCGGTGCTGCCGTACGGGTGGTTGCCCTCGTAGGACGCCACCGACCGCGGGTCGTGTCGCGAGGCAGTGACCGAGCCGGTCACCGCTGATCGCGGACTCGCGGGCTCTCCGTGCTCTCCCACGCCACATGAGGATCGTCCGCCGCGGCTGCCAGCGGGGCCGCCGCGCACACGGCGTACAGCAGGATCAACGCCTGCCCGGGGTGAGCACCGGGTGCTATGTCGGAGTTGAAGGCGAGCGACGGTTTGACGTGGTGCCAGCGCGTGACCTCCAGATACATGAGGTACCACGACCCGATCCACAGTGCACCGCTGACGCCCGCCGCGTACGGCATCGAACGCCCGAGACCGGCCGCGATCCTGTCGTCAGTCACAGCGCCATTCCAGCACGGCCTGGCTGAGGCAGCTCTGAGTACAAAACGGATGGCATGCCTTTCGCAGCGATCGTTCGAAGTAGACGCCTGACTGCGCAGTCGGTCGGGAGTTCCTGCAGGTAGCGCCGGCCTACGTCTGGTCCAGGGCGGCGAGGACGGCGGTGATGGTGGATACGTCGGGCAGGTTGCGGCATCTCGTCGCGTTTGGCGATGAGGACCATGTACACGACCAGGACGCCATCCGCGATCGCATAGACGATGGGCCAGTCCCGACCCGGATCCGCCACAGGCCGGGATGTCCAGCCAGCTGAAGGCAGCCCGCCGGGCGAGGGTCGGTGGCCAGCGCATCGATTGCGGCTCTGATTCGTCGTGCCAGGACGCGGTTCGACTGCGCGATCCTGCGGAACTGTCGTGCTGCGGTGCGGCCGTACTCGATTCGGTAGGTCACAGGCCGAGCTCGCGGTACAGGTCGTCGGCGGAAACACGTTCGTGGTCCCGGTCGAGCGGTCTCAACCGCATCCTGGCCACTGGCCGAGCTTGGCGTCCTCCAGGATTTCGAGGGCTCGTTCGGCCAGCTTCCACCGTTCGGCGGGCACGACGGCGACGACCGGAGACTCGTGGCCGCGGCGGGAGACCAAGGTCACCTCCCCGGCGAACTGGGCGCGGCCGAGCACGTTGGTCCAGTGGGCGCGGGCCTCGCTGCTGGACAGGACGGGTGGGTCGTGGATCGCGTCGGCGCTCATGCCTCCATCGTACGAGTTGACAACTCGTACGAAAAGACAATTCACTCGAGTGGACGACTAATCGAGGTCTTGCCCCTTCAGACAGAACTGCTCATGTCCGGACATGTACCGAGGAGTCCCGCCCGCCGAGAGCGTCACCCGGACGGTTGTGCGTCGTCGTTCCAGCCGTCGGGGAGTCGGGGCATGGCCCAGGCGGGTCGGGGCGGAAATCGCAGTAGGTGCCGTCGAACGGGTACCGCCCGGCGCGCGCTGACTCCGCCAGGCGTTCTGCGGTGGCGCGGATCTCCGCTGCCTCGGCGGCGTTCCAGTACCACGGATGTCCGGTACGGGTGACGAATTCCGGCTCGTCCTTCCAGGACACGGTGCGCTGCGGGTCGATGACGAGGTCGAGTGCGTGATCGGTGGTGTCGATACCGGTCGGCCGACGCTGGTACGGCGCTTCGAGGTTGACATACCAGCAGTCGAACCGGTCGCCGTCGAACATCCACCAGAGCGAATAGTTGCCGCCCGGCGGATGCCACATCAGTACGCTGACGTGCTGGAACGTGGAGTGTACCAGCGAAGCGCCGGTCAGCTCGTCGATCGGCACGTCCTTGAGGCTGCGCCCGGCAGCATCCTGGTAGAGCACCAGCGGCGCGCCCATCGGCTGCCACAACAGCAGCCCGTCCTCGTCGTCGGCGACCACGGTCGCGGCCTGCGCCCAGGTGGTGATGTGCCGCCGCCGGTACCGGCGCGCGACCATCTGCCCCGTACGAAACTGCACATCGCCTCCTGAGATGGTCACCTGTCGGCAGGTGCCACTGAAACTACGCGAGGTCCTCCCAGTCGTCGGTAAAGGTGATGTCGGCGCGCAGGGCGTCGATGGTGGGTAGGCGCAGGTGCTCGGGCGTGTCCGCGATACGAGCAGTTCCCCGGATTCGCGGTCGATGGCCCGGACGCCGTCGGGCAGTTCGGCGGTACGGGTGTACACCTCACGGTCGAGGTACACCATCCAGGACGCGAGCACGTTAGCCCGAACTTCTGCTCCGTCGCGCGTTCCAGGCTTCTCGACTGTACCCGGCACCAGTGTGGCTGCCACGTGTCGATGACCAGGTCGAACAGGGCGATCATCTGCTCGGTCCGGTACAGGTCCGGCGCCCCGGCAGGCCGTGGCAGCTCAAGCTGAATGGTGTCACGAAGAGGCTTGACCCGGGTGCCGCAGACCATCTTCACCAGAGCGGAACGGTTCTCGTCGACGGGACCGTTGTACAGGCCGACGACGGAGCCGTACTCGCCGTGCGGATCGTCGTCTCCACGGCACCGCTGCAGCAGCTCAAGGAGGGATTGCGGATCGAGGGCGAGCCGTTCGTCGTCCTCGTCGTACCATTCCGCGAGGGTGGGGTCGAGCGCCGCGAGGCCGTGCAGAAGCCGACCGAGCCGTTCGGCGCAGGACGGTGGATCGAGGACACGGTTGCGCCACAGACCGTCGAGTGTCCAGCTGTCGGTGGCCAGGTCGACGCCCGTGGGCCAGGTGGTCCGGTTCTCGCTCATGCACTTCTCGTTTCCCGGTCGGCGTGCACGGCACGGTGCGCCTGGTGCGCCCGCGCCGTGCACGTTGATGGTCAGGCTGCGTGCCGACCTTGTCGACGTCGGCGGAACATGAACACCAGGGTGCACCCGGCGCCCAGCAGTACGAGCCCTACCAGGATCGACGACCACAACGGGGTACCGGTCACCGGCAGTACCGGCCCACCGCCGCCCTGACCCTCGGGAGGCGGCGATGCGCCGCCACCGCTGTCGCGTACCACCGTGGTGGCGCCGCCGGCCCAGGTGGTGTTGTCGTCCGGGTTCCGGGCCGGCTTGTCGATGGACCTGTCGACGGTCGCCGGCAGCTGCGGATGATCCGCGGTGAACTGCTTCTGCGACACCGGCGTCGACGGCGCCCGGGAGAAGTCCACGCCGCCGTACCGGAAGGTGTAGCGGGTGCTACCGATGACGATGCTCCCGGTGGTGGCGTTGTACTCCTTCAGGTACTGGTTGAACACGTCCCGCGGACTCCACGGCGTGCGCGACACCCACGGCCCGAGAATGCCCTGGTTGATCAGGCCCCGGTACATGGTGTCGTGCTGTGCACTGACCTGGCGGTACCACTCGGCGGCGACCCGGCTCAGGTACACCCGCCGCAGCGCGGCGAACCGGCTGTCGCTGTTGACGGCCTTCTCCGCCGCCGGCACCAGCAGCTGGCGCAGCATCTGCTGGTTGTAGTCGGCGCGCTGTTTGGTCTGTCCCGGGCAGGTGCGGTGACCGGTCTTCGGGTCGGTGACGTACTGGGTGGCGGTCTGGATCTGCAGCGGCGCATCCAGGATGTACAGCGATCCGTCGGTCTCCCGCACGCTGGCGGTCTTCGGCGAGATCCACACCCGGTACGACAGGCAGTGGTCCGAGTCCGGGCCGGCAAGATTGATCTTGCGGAAGAACTCGGCGCCGAGCGGCGTCGCCGGGTTCTGCAGCCTGGTGAACTCCCGCTTGAGCTCCAGATCGGAGGTCAGCAGCGTCTTACCGACATCGGTACGCGCGAGCTCGGGATCGATGATCTTGTCGGGCTGGCCCGGGTTCAGGTTGACCCAGAACGTCGACGGCTGCAGTTCCAACCAGACGAAGAATGCGTCCGACTCCTCCCGCGCCTGCTCCAGCGACTTGCCGCTGAGCGGCGCGTCACCGGAATTGAACGAGTATCTGATCCCCCGTGCCCCATGGGAGTCGTCGGCCGACAGGTAGTTCAACCGCACCGACGACAGGTCGATACCGCCCGGCTTGATACCCGGGATCGCGCCGCGCTGCGCGCTCGCACCCTCCGGGTCGGCCGGGCTACCTGGCGCGCTGAACACCGATGGGCTCTTCGGATCGGTGAAATTCGACCGGACGCCCAGATTCTTGAGTTCCTTGTTCATGGACTCGTGCGCCGCTTCTTCGGCGAAGTGCCAGTCGATCGGGGTCTTCGTCGGCTCAGCCACCGTGACCTGCCGCTTGGCCTCGGTCACCAGGCCGCGCCGGACCTTCATCGGCTCGCCCTTTTTGTTCCGGTAGTCCAGCAGATACGCGTACCGGGAAGCCTTCGCGTCGATGAGGGCTCCCCGGGGTTTGCCCGGACCGTTGTCGGCGTTCGGGTTGTAGCCGTCGAACTCGACCCCGTCCCAGGTATTGCCGGTGCGGGTCGGTACCCACGTGTCGATGTCGAAACCCGGCCTGTTGCGTGTCTCCGGCTTCGGCACCCAGTAGCCCATGCCCTCATGGCCGGGCGTCTTGAACTGCTGTTCGTACTTCCACGCCTGGGAGCCTGGCTTCGGCCCACCAGTCTTGTCTGCCGCGTTGTACCACTTGCCTGGGCCGCCGTCGGTGTCGGCTGCGGCGGCCGGCGAGACAGGCGCGAGCAGTACCGCGCACAGCGTCGCGACGAGGATGGCCAGAAAACGCGTCAGTCTGTGCGCCGGCGACGAACGGTCGTTTCCCGGTCTTCGCAGCTCAGCGCCCTTGGTTTGTACGTCCACGAAACCCCCATGCACGTTTTAAACGGATGTTGGGGTTGTATCAGGGCGATGCAATGACGATCTTGACAATGGCGATGTAAAAGCCTCACCGAGGCATGCTCGTCGAGCCCGGATAGTGGATGGCATGACGCGGTACAGCGAGGTGCTCGGTCCGTTGCGGGAGGCGTACGACGCGCGGGCCGCGTGGCGTGACGGCGTCGTCAAGGAACCGTGGAAGCTGGTGGAGCGGCAGGCGTTCCGGGAGCGACTGGCGCCGGGCGCGCGGGTGTTGGAGATCGGTGCCGGCACCGGGCAGGACAGCGCCTACTTCCAGCAGGAACGCTTCGCCGTCGTCGCGGTCGACCTGTCGCCGGTGATGGTGGAGCACTGCCGGGCCAAGGGCATCGAGGCCCACGCGATGGACTTCCTGCACCTGGACTTCCCGGCCGGCTCGTTCGACGCGGTGTTCGCGATGAACTGCCTGCTGCACGTGCCCAACCGCGACCTGCCGACGGTCCTGGCCGCGATCCGTACGATCCTGCGCCCGGGCGGGTTGTTCTTCCTCGGCGTACACGGCGGTCGGCAGAGCGCCGAAGGTCCCGTCGAGGACGACGAGCACGTACCGCCGCGCTTCTTCTCGCTGCGTACCGACGAGCAGCTGCTCGACTTCGCCACCACCGCAGGGTTCGAGGTGGTGGACTTCCACCCCGCCAACGTGCCCGCGGCGACCGCTGGTTCCAGTCGTTGACCCTGCGCCGCCCCGGCCCCGTGGAATGATCTCGGGATGGCGACGTACGAAGTTGCGATCGTGCTCCTTGTCGACGCCTCGGGCGCGGTGCTGATGCAGCATCGCGACGAGTTTGCGCCGGTGGGGGCCAATCTGTGGAGTCTGCCGGGCGGCCGGATCGAGGCCGGGGAGACGCCGGAGCAGGCCGCGCACCGGGAACTGCTGGAGGAGACCGCGCTGACGGTCGACAAGCTGCAGCCGTTGTGGAGCGGTCCCCGGCCGTACGAGGAAGGCTTCCCGCACACGGTGACGATCCACGTCTTCCACAGCGCCACCACCGCGCGGCAGGACGACGTGGTGTGCGGCGAGGGACGCGCCATGCTGTTCATCCCCCGCGACGAGCTGTTCGACCGTGACCTGGTGGCAACGACGGCACAGATCCTGTCGCGTCACCTGCCCGCCATCGAACCCACAGCCTGATGTTCAATCACGCGCCGGAGGGTTATCAGTGCCGGTTCTGCGGCGTACTGGCCGGAGTCGACAATCCGCGGAACACGCAGGGCGACGTCGTCTGGCGTACCGACCGGGCCGCGGCGCTGATCTCGCCGCAGTGGTGGCCCAACAACCACGGGCACGTGCTGGTCATCCCGACCTCTCATCACGAGAACCTGTACGACCTGCCCGACAATGACGGCCACGCCATCTTCGACCTGGTCCGGCGGATCGCGATCGCGATGCGGCACACGTACGGCTGCGACGGCGTCTCGACCCGGCAGCACAATGAACCGGCCGGCTACCAGCACGTGTGGCACTTCCACCAGCATGTGTTCCCCCGTTACCACGGCGACGAGCTCTACCACTCGGCGATCGAGGAACAGTGGCGCCCGCAGAGCAGCGTCGGTCGTACGCCCGGAAGCTGCGCAGCTACCTCGACGCGAACCCGCCCGCGTGACCGTGTCGCCGGGTGGTAGGGACAATGTTGCGATGTCGGAACCCGATCTTGAACCTGCACGCGGGCCGGGCGGTTGGCTGGCGAACACCCGCACCTCGTACGACACGGTCGCGGCCAGCTACGCCGACTTCGTACGCGACAGCCTGGCCGGGGACCGGTACCTGCGGACGGCTCTGGCGTTGTTCGCCGACATGGCGCATGCCGCCGGCGGCGGACCGGTGGCCGACGTGGGCTGCGGGCCCGGGCACGTCACCGCCCACCTGCGGGAGTTGGGCGTCGACGCCTTCGGCATCCACCTGTCGCCCGGAATGATCGACGTGGCGCGGCGGGACCACCCGGACCTGCGGTTCGAGGTGGGTTCGATGACGGACCGGCAACTCGCCGACGACTCGGTGACCGGCCTGCTCGCCTGGTGGTCGCTGATCCACATCCCGGACGACGAGATTCCCACGGTCCTCGGCCATTTCCGGCGGGTGTTGCAGCCCGGCGGCCCGCGGCTGCTCGGGTTCCACGTCGGCGACAGTTTCCGGCTGAAGACGGAGGGCTACGGCGGACATCCGATGAAGGTGCACGTACACCGCCGCCAGCCCGATCAGGTGGCAGCCTGGCTACGGGAGGCCCGGTTGACGGTCGAGGCCCAGCTGCTGCTCGCCCCCGGTACGAGCGTTCCCGGTGCGGTCCTGTTCGCGCGTGCAAACTGAGCGGGTGTCCCGGCACGGCCCAAGCCTGCCCCGACCGAGCGGTACCAGGATGGGTGACGTGAACGATGGCGTCGACGAGCGGCCGGGACTCGCGGCCACCGTGCATGACCCGCACGGCCACTACCTCGCCGGCCTGGCCCGTCTGTCGGCCGTGCTGCGCAGGACCTTTGTCGGGTTCGGTGTCTTCGCGACCGACGAGACGTCGCCTCAGGTGGTGGCGTTCCTGGAAATGAACTGGGTGCGACGGTCAGCCGGGACGCCGCGGATCCGGCCAGCATCGGGAAACACCGACGACAGGCTGTCCGGCTGGCTTCGACGCTGGATCCGACGCTCGTGCTGTACGCAGACCTCGACCACGTACTGCGCTGGATCGAGGCGGACCCGGACGAGCTGCTACTCCACCTCACGCAGTTGCCGGCCGATTTCGTGCTGATCGGCCGTACCGTCAAAGCGATGGAGGCCTGCCCAGCGGCCGCGTGACACCGAGACGATCGTCAACCACATCTACCGCCTGGCCACGGGCCGGGACTGGGACCTGATGTTCGCCGTACGCGCCATGACGCCGCAGGCCGCGGCGGTCGTCGTCCAGCACGCCCGCGAGGACACCATCGCCAACGACGTTGAATGGCCCTCGGTCGTCGAGCGTGCCGGCCTGACCATCGACTACCGCGCGGCCGACGGCCTCTCCTACCGCATCACCCAGGACTTCGAGGCCGAGGCCGACGCCCATGACCAGATCCGGCGGCGTGGATAGCCCGGGTCGAGATCGCCCACCTGCAGTTGAACGTTCTCCAACGAATCCTCGACAGCGGGACCTAGGTCCGGGCCGCATCACCGGACATAGCTGCGTGCTGCCGTAGGCTTCGGAGCCGGCCGTGGTATTACCGTAGGCGCCGGCCGGACGTGGGGTACGGCCGTCACGTTGGAGGGACTTCAACGATGCACTGCATCCCCGCCTGCTCGCGGACCGCTTCGCCGAGAGCTTCGAGTTCTACGACGCCGTCCTGCCGGAGCTGTTCGGCGCCACGCTGATGCGCGGCACGGCCGCCGGTCCGTACGCCAACTGGGACGTTGACGGCCAGGGCATCCTCGTACTGTTCGACCGCGCCGCGCTGGCCGCGACCATCGGTAGCGCCGACCTGCCGACCTCCGCCCGGCGGTGCAGGACCGCGTCATGTTCGTGTGCCGGGTGACCGACGTGGACGCTGGCCTGGCACTGTGTCTCCGGCACGGCGGAACGCTGGTCTCCGACGCGACCGACCGCCCCGAGTGGGGCCCTGGTCTGCGCACCGCGCACCTGCGGGACCCCGAAGGGCACCTCATCGAACTTCAGTCGTACTAGGCAGAACAGCGGCGGTGCCGGAACGGACGCTGCCTACGCTGTCTGACGGCCGATCAGCTCGACCAGCGCGGCGTGCGTGACATGGTCGGCTGCGACGACGAGGCCGCCGGCACCGGTGTGCAACGGTTGGCCGTGGATGCCGCTCACCACGCAGCCGGCCGCTAAGCACCCGGCGATCCCGGCAGCGAAATGTACGCTGTCGCGCAGGTGGCCGTCGGTGACGTACGCCGCGCGGCGGCCGGCAGCGACCCAGGCCAGCGCCAGCGTGGTGGACACCACGCGGGGCCGGAACTGTTCGGTGAAGCCCGGGTCGGCAAGCAGCCGAACCGCCCCTAAATCCCCCGCGTTGGGAAACGGCGGATCGAGGTTGACGTCCACCAGTTGTGTACCGGGCGAGGGCGGGGTCCAACTCCTCGTCGGTACCGCCGCTGCGCAGGTAGGCGCGTCTGCCGTCGGTCCAAGACCGCCGTCGCAGCTCAGAACGGGTCCGCCAGCTGCGGCTGCGGTGGTGTCGGCACCGGCCTGCAACGCGACGTTCACCGCCACCAGCATGGTGCGCGCGGCGTAGTTCAGCGTGCCACACAAGGGATCGACCAGCCACCTGCGCCGCGCGCCGGCCTCGCCGCTGTGCCCGCTCTCCTCCCCGGTGACCGCGTCGTCGGGCTCGTGCAGCGCGCAGCACGTCGAGGATGGCCTTCTCCGCATCCACGTCCGCCGCCGTCGCGAAGTCACCGCCGGACTTGTCGACACGCGCCAGGGACGCCCCGTACATGCTGCGTACGACCGCGGCTCCCGCCTGCGCCGCCTGCACGGCCACGTATGCATCGGTTCCGGTGTTCATGCTGCGCAGACTAGGTCGTGGCCACGAAAAGCCGTTGCCGGGCCGGTAGCCGGTCGAGACAATCGCGCTGATGACAACGCCGCAGAAGCAGAGCAACCATGACGCCGCTGACTCGTCCCGCCCGCTCGCCCTGGTCACGGGGGTGGGGCGCACTGTCGGCCTCGGCGCCGGGGTCGCCCGCCGGCTGGCTGCCTCCGGCTGGGACGTCGCCTTCACCTACTGGCGGTCCTACGACGCCCGGATGCCCTGGGGTGTCGAGACGGGGGCGGCCGAGGCGATCGGGGAGGAGCTGGCCGGGCACGGCGCGCGGTGGGCGGCCGTCGACGCGGACCTGACCGACCCGGATGCTGCGGCACGCGTCTTCGACGAGGCCGAACGCAGGCTGGGGCCGGTCACGGCTCTGGTGATGTGCCATTGCGAGTCCGTGGACTCGGGGTTGCTGGACACCTCCGTCGCGAGTTTCGACCGGCACTTCGCCGTCAACGCGCGGGCTACCTGGCTGCTGGTCCGGGAGTTCGGCCGGCGACTGGTGGCCGACGAGGAAGGCGGGCGCGTCATCGCCCTCACCAGCGACCACACCGTCGGCAACCTGCCCTACGGGGCGAGCAAGGGCGCCCTGGACCGGATCGTCCTCGCCGCCGCACACGAACTCGCCCACCTGGGAGTGAGCGCCAACGTGATCAACCCCGGGCCGGTGGACACCGGTTGGATGACCGACGAGGTGCGTGACCTCGCGCTGCGGCAGACCCCGTTGGGGCGGCTGGGCACCCCGCAGGACACCGCGCGCCTCGTGGAGTTCCTCTGCTCGCCCGAGGGCCGGTGGATCAACGGTCAACTGCTGATGAGCAACGGCGGCTTCGCCTGACCCTGCGGTTCAGGGTGGCACCACCTCGCCGCCGCCTGCTTCGGATCGGGCGTCAAGATCTGCGGCAGTGGGCCGTCAGTCTCGCAAAATCGTCTTGGTGTCGGCGAAGCTGGGGCGCTGGGTGGCCATTGCTGCGGATCTTGGCAAGTGTCACGGAGCGTGTCCTGTCTTGGGCGTCAAGATCTGCGGCAGTGGGCCGTCAGCCCTCAGAATTCGGCGGGATAGCGCGGTTGAGTGTCCAGTGCTGCGGATCTTGGGCCACCACTCTGCGTACGGGGCGCCGCAGGAGGTCTGCGGCACCGTTCCCGGTCGCGTTGATCATGGCAATAGCGGCCAACGCCGTTCACTTAAGGTTCCGGCGATGCGAGTGAGGTCGCGCCTCTGCAGCGATTTTCCTTCGCTCGGGGGTGAGCATTTTCCCCGAATGGATCTTAGGTCCGATTCTCTAAAAGGTACATTCGGGAAAAATGCTCTTATCCATGCGCTCAGAGGTGCATATTCCCCGAAAGTCCGTTTCTAAAATTCGGGCAGAACTGTCTATTCGGGGAAAATGCGCAGTGGGGTTGGATCGTCGGCGGATCCAGCCGCAGGAGCCGTCCTTAAGTGAACGGCGTTGGCAACAAGGCCATGATCAACGCCCCGCAGGCAGGTGCCTGGGCCGCCACAACCCGCACGTGAGCAGCGTCGCGTGATGCGTGCGTACCGGATGCTGTCAGGCCGTACGTCGACCGGCAGGGGCCGCCGCCTCGACCGCGCTGAGGTGCTCCTGCACCAGCCGGACGATCGTGGCGCCCGCGCCGACCGCTGAGGTGACGCGCTTGATCGAGCCGTGCCGTACGTCGCCGGCGGCGAACACTCCAGGGATTCTGGTCTCCAGCGCCAACGGCTCGGAAGTACGACCACTGCGCCGTCGGATCCTCCAGCAGGTCGCGGCCGGTGAGGATGTAGCCGCGCGAATCGCGGGTGATCTCGTCGGGTAGCCACTGGGTGTGCGGCTCGCCACCGATCCTGACGGCC
>CAWDUX010000004.1:0-14185 GCA_963805605.1 uncultured Actinomycetota bacterium | reverse complement strand
AGATCCTGAGGGCCGAGCCCTGGTGGTGGATCCGGTCGCGTGGACAGCGTTCGCCGACAGCCTGAAGGCTTCCGGCGCGTAGCAGTCGACCGCGCTTGGGAGGCGGCGCTCCAGCGCCGGGAAACCTCGAGAGTTCGTGCGATTGTGGTCGCTATAGCGACCATCATTCGACAAACTCTCGCCCTAACCCCGGCCGGCCACCGACACTACAACTGGCAGCAGCACAAACCTGCAGGTCGGAGAGTCGCGCTGATTATCGGCGCCTAGGTCCCCTGGGCCAACCATGGCGAAGGAGTTCGTGATGCACTGCGCGGGTCGCGGAGTACCCGATCCTGCTGCACTGGCTCGCCACCCTGCCCGCGGACGGGGGTCGTTAGGGTGGCGGCGTGGACGCTGCGGACCGTGATGAGGAGGCCCTGACCGGGGGGAACGCCTCCGCGAGTGTGGTGCGTATCGGGGACACGGTACGCAAGCCGTGGCTGCCGACCACGGAACTCACCGTTGCGTACATGCGCGCGCTGCGCGGTCGGGGCATCGACCTGCCCGAGCCGCGGGGCCGGGACGAGCAGGGGCGGCTCGTACTGGAGTACGTCCCGGGCGAGCTCGCGATGCACCGCGGTCCCCTGGACGCTCCGCTGCTGCACCGAGTCGGGGCCCTCGTCCGCGCCGTCCACGACGCGAGCGTCGGGCTGCCTGTACCGGAGACGTGGCAGGTGCTCATCCCTGCCGATCGACCGGACCTGTTGTGCCACAACGACCTCGCGACCTGGAACCTCATCATCGACGGCGACCGGCTCGTGTTCATCGACTGGGACGGGTCCGGGCCGAGTACGCGACTGTGGGACCTCGCGTACGCCGCTGTCTCGTTCGGTCACCTGTTCGCCGGCGAGGACCCCGCGGAGGCGGCGGGCCGGCTTGCCGCGTTCCTCGACAGCTACGACGCCGACGACCTGCTCCGCTCCGCGCTGCCGACGACGATGGCGCGGCGTGCACGCGCCATGTACGACCTGCTCCGCCGTTCGCACGAAACGGGCCGGGAGCCGTGGGCATCGATGTACGTCGAGGGACATGGCGAGCACTGGCACGACACCGCTGCGTACATCACCCGGCATGAGCAGACCTGGAGCCGGGCACTCACCTGACGGGAGCATCAGTCGGACACTGGAGCCGCCCGTATATCGGCTGACGCAGATTGCCTGCGTATCAACGGGGGCGCAGCAGCCGCAGTTCGGACCGGCCCAGTCCATACCGGCGTAGACAGGTCCGCAGATTGGCCAGGGTCTCCGGATGGCGCAACTGCTTCAACGGGTCGGCGAAGTCCGCAGCTATCGGCCGTTGCATCGGGTAGCCGTACATACGTAGGAACAGCAGGATCACCAGGTGGAAGGCCACCAGGCGGTCCCATCGCAGTCGCGGCTCGTCCGGGTCGAGACCGTCGAAGAATCGCCACACCTGCCAGCATGGTGACCTGTCCGGCAGACCTGCTCTGAACGCGGGGAACGCGTCCTGTTCGGCTGCGATCGCCTCGTCCGCGATCGCCCGGAGCACATCGGCGAAGAAGTGGTCCCTGGCGTGGTAGTGATCCCCGGGCAGACCGTCGAAGAGCGAGACGTCGGTCATGGCCCACCGCAGGAGTTTGCAGTAGGTGACGAACCTGAAGTCCGACGGTTCCACCACCCGCGGGTCCACGTGCAGTGCCCGTACCTCGAACTTGCGGACCGTCCTGATCACGTACAGGAATCGTTGAACCGTGGTGTCGATGTAGTGCGAACCGTTCCGGTAGCGTCCGTCGACAGCGAGCCAGGAGCGGTTCTCCTGCCCCCGGTACATGTTGCGCATGCGGTGGTCGAAAGTCTCGGCGGCCTCCAGCAGTGGTCCGAGATGCTCGCCGATGACCTCCTTGATGGCCTTCAGCCGCTCCTGCCGGTACTGGGTCCGGATCTGCCCCCGGTACAGGGCGCGGTCAGCGAGGAAACGCAGCGGCTGGGCAAGGATCGTGGTGACCAGCGCGACCGCTGCGGCGATCACCGCCGTCACCAGGCTGACCGGCCAGCCTCCCGGCGTCATCGGTACCGTCCCCTCCCGGTGTCATGGGTGGCCACCTGTACGAACACTGCGTCCACAGCATGTTGGGATCTGGTTCTCCGGCGAGGAATCGGTGCCGGTGGCCGCCCGGTCCGGACTCCACGGGCACAGTATTGCCCATACCGGCGAGCACGATCTGGCGCAGAAATCAGCCGCTCTCGGTAGCGACATCGGGGCACTCTGACTGTGTGCCTTGGACCGTGCCTGATGTCGAGCGCGTCGACAAGCCGTTCGTCGGCGCCGAGCTGCCGACGCTGGTCGGGTTCCTGGAGTGGGAGCGGCGCACGCTGCTGTACAGGTGCGCCGGGCTGACCGGCGAGCAGTTGGCGCAGCGGTCGGCGCCGCCCTCGGCTCTGTCGCTGCTGGGTCTGATCCGGCACGTGACCGAGGTGGAACGGACCTGGTTCAGGTGCCGGTTCGCCGGCGAGGACGTCTCCCCCGTGTACGCCCGCGACGATTGTCCGGACGCTGCGTTCACCGAAGTCGATCCGGACCGCGCAGAGGCGGACCATCAGCGGCTGCTCGCCGAGTGGGACGCCTGCCGCGCCGCGGTGGCCGCAGCCAGCCTGGACGACAGATTCGAGCACCCCCGCTGGGGCGCCATGTCCCTGCGCTGGTTGTACGTCCACCTGATCCGCGAGTACGCCGGCCACAAGGGCCACGCCGACCTGCTCCGTGAACGCATCGACGGGGTCACGTTCGACTGAGCCCGGCGCCGCAACGCAGTTCCCGGGCCAGGTCACGGTCGGATCCGCTGAACCGTCGGTGCGGGGCGGTACGGTGGCCGGCAGCACCGCAACGGTGTCCGGCGCGGGCCGTACCGCCAGGGTCCGGTGATGTGAGAGGCGCGACGTGACAGACGCTCTGGCGGAACTGGTCCGGTCGAATGCGTGGATGATGCGGGTACTGGCGACGGTACGCGACGCGCAGGTGCCCGACGCCTGGGTCGGCGCGGGCGCGCTGCGTGACCTCGTGTGGGGCGAGCGGTACGGGTCCGGTTTCTCGCCTGAGCAGGTACGTGACGTCGACGTGGTGTACTTCGACCCGCACGATCTGAGCCGGGCCAACGACGACCGGATCACCGGGCGGCTGCAGAGAATCTGGCCGGAAGTGCCGTGGGAGGCGCGCAACCAGGCGGCGGTGCACACGTGGTACCCGGGCAAGTTCGGCGGTGGCCCCGTCGAGCCGCTGACCTCCATCGCCGACGCGATAGCGACCTGGCCCGAAACCGCCACCGCCGTCGCCGTACGGCTCTCCGCCGATGGTGAGGTGCAGATCTGCGCTCTGTACGGCTTGGCCGACCTGCTCGAAGGAGTCTGGCGGCGCAACCCGCGACGCGTCAGCATCGAGCGGTCCATGGCCAGACTCGCCCGCCATCGGCCCGAACATCGCTGGCCCGGGGTCACCGTCATCCCACCGGCGTGAAAGGGAACTGAGGTTGGCAGAGGGTGGCCGCTGATCGCGGGGCCTACGTCTGGTCCAGGGCGGCGAGGACGGCGGTGATGGTGGATACGTCGGGCAGGTTGCGGTACACCTCGTCGCGTTTGGCGATGAGGACCACGTACACGACCAGGACGCCATCCTCGATCGCATAGACGATGCGCCAGTCCCCGACCCGGATCCGCCACAGGCCGGGATGTCCAGCCAGCTGAAGGCAGCCCGACGGGCGAGGGTCGGTGGCGAGCGCATCGATCGCGGCTCTGATCCGTCGTGCCAGGACGCGGTTCGACTGGGCGATCTTGCGGAACTGTTTAGCTGCGGTGCGGCCGTACTCAATCCGGTAGGTCACAGGCCGAGCTCGCGGTACAGATCGTCGGCGGAAACACGTTCGTGGTCACGGTCAGTGTCGATCGCCTCCTGGGCCAACTGACCGAGCTTGGCGTTCTCCAGGATTTCGAGGGCTCGTTCGGCCAGCTTCCACCGTTCGGCGGGCACGACGGCGACGACCGGAGACTCGTGGCCGCGGCGGGAGACGAGGGTCACCTCCCCGGCGAACTGAGCGCGGCCGAGCACGTTGGTCCAGTGGGCGCGGGCCTCGCTGCTGGACAGGACGGGCGGGTCATGGATCGCGTCGGCACTCATGCCTCCATCGTACGAGTTGGCAACTCGTACGAAAAGACAATTCATTCGAATGGACGACTAATCGAGGTCTCGTCCCTTCAGACAGAGCTGCTCATGTCCGGACATGTACCGAGGAGGCCCGCCCGCCGAACGGGACGGGCCTCCGACAGCGTGACCTCAGGAGCGGTACGGCCTCAGGAGCAGCGGGTGCCGCCCCAGGCCAGCCAGTGCTTGTGGTTCTGTGCGGCAGCGTAGAAGCGACCGATCCCGCCGTAGTTCCCCTGGACTCCCCGCTTGTAGCTGCCGGTGCCCCAGATCCGCAGCCGGTACCTGTGGTGCGGGTTCAGGCTCCAGGACTTCGTGGCCATGCCACCCCGATTGCTGCGGGAGCCGTGCGTGTACGCGAAGATCGTCTGGTGGGCCCATGTGCCTGCCGTGCAGTCCCGCAGTTGCACCCTCATCTGTCCCTCGTTGAGGCGACCGACGGCGCTCCACTGGAAATCGACCTTCGCCGTACGAGAACTCTGGCGGAAATAGCAACCGACGCCGGTGATCTCCTTGGAGGTGAGGACCTCCTTGCTGCCCCTGCCGACCGTGACACCGATGTACGAGTACCTGGCGACGGCCTGGTTGCTGCAGCCGCCGGGCGGCGGCGGGACGTACGTCGCGCTCGCCGGCGCGGACATGGCGGCGGTACCGCCGAGCGAGGCGATCGCGAGAGTGGCGGCCGCCAACGCGGCCTTTCTGATCCGCATGTCGTTCCCCTCCAGATGATCGGAAAGTGCGCCGTACCGACGGCCAGTGGCCGCGGCCGATCGGTACGGCGACTCCTACGCTCGCAGCGCAGCCCGGTCAGAACCTGGACAGAACATGTACGCGCTGGTCCGACAGGCCGATCCGAAGGACCTCCTTACAGGTACCCCGTAGCGTCGTCGTTCCAGCCGTCCGGCAGGCGGGGGATGGCCCAGGCGGGGTCGGGGCGGAAGTCACAGTGGGTGCCGTCGAACGGGTACCGACCGGCGCGCGCTAACTCGGCCAGGCGTTCTGTGGTGGCGCGGATGTCCGCTGCCTCGACGGCGTTCCAGTACCACGGGTGTCCGGTACGGGCGACGAACTCCGCCTCGTCCTTCCAGGACACGTTGCGCTGTGGGTCGACGACAAGGTCGAGGAGGGATTGCGGATTGAGCGCGAGCTGTTCGTACGCTCCACCACCCGACAGCTTGTCAGCCTCCGCAAGCCGGAGCGTCGTCGTCGGCCGAGAGCTGGTTGTACGGAGGCCCTACGGTGGTTGCCAGCCCGCAGCCGCCGACCGCTGACAGAGGGATCCGAATGAGCGACGCCGTAGCACCACCACCGGCCGCCGAGGTACCGAGCGTGCCGACCTCCCGGGTGATCTGTGCCGGCCTGGCTGTTGTCTGTGCGGTCATGGTGCTGGTTCTGCTGCAGCTCAAGCCGAGAGTGGCGGTCTCCGACGAATCTGGCGGACCATCGTCGGAGCATGCCATCTGTTCATCGGTATGGACAACTGGTGGTTACCTCTTCACCGGTGGGGACGCCGACTGGGAGAACGGCCTCACCGCAGACTCTGACGGCTACTCGGCGAGCCCGCAAGAAGAGAGCTCCACCGAGGCCAAATGTGATCGGCTGCGCACGCGGTACACCGCGGAGTCGACGCTGTTGATCGTTCCTATGCTCTGGCTGGCGTGGCTCGCTTTTCGTCGACGCAGCTACGACGGTGAGCTGGCGGAGCTTTCCCGCGAGATTGCCAAGCTGCGACCGCTCGAGGACGAAGTGAAAGAACTTCGGCGCCGTCTGGGCGAATGACAACTATCTCAGCCGACACTGCTCCGATCTCCTCGATAATGGGCGGCATGACGCGGTACAGCGAGGTGCTCGGTCCGTTGCGGGAGGCGTACGACGCGCGGGCCGCGTGGCGTGACGGCGTCGTCAAGGAACCGTGGAAGCTGGTGGAGCGGCAGGCGTTCCGGGAGCGGCTGGCGCCGGGCGCGCGGGTGTTGGAGATCGGTGCCGGCACCGGGCAGGACAGCGCCTACTTCCAGCAGGAACGCTTCGCCGTCGTCGCGGTCGACCTGTCGCCGGTGATGGTGGAGCACTGCCGGGCCAAGGGCATCGAGGCCCACGCGATGGACTTCCTGCACCTGGACTTCCCGGCCGGCTCGTTCGACGCGGTGTTCGCGATGAACTGCCTGCTGCACGTGCCCAACCGCGACCTGCCGACGGTCCTGGCCGCGATCCGTACGATCCTGCGCCCGGGCGGGTTGTTCTTCCTCGGCGTACACGGCGGTCGGCAGAGCGCCGAAGGTCCCGTCGAGGACGACGAGCACGTACCGCCGCGCTTCTTCTCGCTGCGTACCGACGAGCAGCTGCTCGACTTCGCCACCACCGCAGGGTTCGAGGTGGTGGACTTCCACCCCGCCAACGTGCGCGGCGACCGCTGGTTCCAGTCGTTGACCCTGCGCCGCCCCGGCCCCGTGGAATGATCTCGGGATGGCGACGTACGAAGTTGCGATCGTGCTCCTTGTCGACGCCTCGGGCGCGGTGCTGATGCAGCATCGCGACGAGTTTGCGCCGGTGGGGGCCAATCTGTGGAGTCTGCCGGGCGGCCGGATCGAGGCCGGGGAGACGCCGGAGCAGGCCGCGCACCGGGAACTGCTGGAGGAGACCGCGCTGACGGTCGACAAGCTGCAGCCGTTGTGGAGCGGTCCCCGGCCGTACGAGGAAGGCTTCCCGCACACGGTGACGATCCACGTCTTCCACAGCGCCACCACCGCGCGGCAGGACGACGTGGTGTGCGGCGAGGGACGCGCCATGCTGTTCATCCCCCGCGACGAGCTGTTCGACCGTGACCTGGTGGCAACGACGGCACAGATCCTGTCGCGTCACCTGCCCGCCATCGAACCCACAGCCTGATGTTCAATCACGCGCCTGAGGGTTATCAGTGCCGGTTCTGCGGCGTACTGGCCGGAGTCGACAACCCGCGCAACACCCAGGGCGACATCGTCTGGCGTACCGACCGGGCCGCGGCGCTGATCTCCCCGCAGTGGTGGCCCAACAACCACGGGCACGTACTGGTCATCCCGATCGCGCATCACGAGAACCTGTACGACCTGCCCGACAATGACGGCCACGCCATCTTCGACCTGGTCCGGCGGATCGCGATCGCGATGCGGCACACGTACGGCTGCGACGGCGTCTCGACCCGGCAGCACAATGAACCGGCCGGCTACCAGCACGTGTGGCACTTCCACCAGCATGTGTTCCCCCGCTACCACGGCGACGAGCTCTACCACTCGGCGATCGAGGAACAGATGGCGCCCGCAGAGCAGCGTCGGTCGTACGCCCGGAAGCTGCGCAGCTACCTCGACGCGAACCCGCCCGCGTGACCGTGTCGCCGGGTGGTAGGGACAATGTTGCGATGTCGGAACCCGATCTTGAACCTGCACGCGGGCCGGGCGGTTGGCTGGCGGACACCCGCACCTCGTACGACACGGTCGCGGCCAGCTACGCCGACTTCGTACGCGACAGCCTGGCCGGGGACCGGTACCTGCGGACGGCTCTGGCGTTGTTCGCCGACATGGCGCATGCCGCCGGCGGCGGACCGGTGGCTGACGTGGGCTGCGGGCCCGGGCACGTCACCGCCCACCTGCGGGAGTTGGGCGTCGACGCCTTCGGCATCGACCTGTCGCCCGGAATGATCGACGTGGCGCGGCGGGACCACCCGGACCTGCGGTTCGAGGTGGGTTCGATGACGGACCTGCAGCTCGCCGACGACTCGGTGACCGGCCTGCTCGCCTGGTGGTCGCTGATCCACATCCCGGACGACGAGATTCCCACGGTCCTCGGCCATTTCCGGCGGGTGTTGCAGCCCGGCGGCCCGCTGCTGCTCGGGTTCCACGTCGGCGACAGTTTCCGGCTGAAGACGGAGGGCTACGGCGGACATCCGATGAAGGTGCACGTACACCGCCGCCAGCCCGATCAGGTGGCAGCCTGGCTACGGGAGGCCGGGTTGACGGTCGAGGCCCAGCTGCTGCTCGCCCCCGGTACGAGCGTTCCCGGTGCGGTCCTGTTCGCGCGTGCAAACTGAGCGGGTGTCCCGGCACGGCCCCAGCCTGCCCCGACCGAGCGGTACCAGGATGGGTGACGTGAACGATGGCGTCGACGAGCGGCCGGTACTCGCGGCCACCGTGCATGACCCGCACGGCCACTACCTCGCCGGCCTGGCCCGTCTGTCGGCCGTGCTGCGCAGGACCTTTGTCGGGTTCGGTGTCTTCGCGACCGACGAGACGTCGCCTCAGGTGGTGGCGTTCCTGGAACACGAGCTGGGTGCGACGGTCAGCCGGGACGCCGCGGATCCGGCCAGCATCGGGAAACACCGACGACAGGCTGTCCGGCTGGCTTCGACGCTGGATCCGACGCTCGTGCTGTACGCAGACCTCGACCACGTACTGCGCTGGATCGAGGCGGACCCGGACGAGCTGCGACTCCACCTCACGCAGTTGCCGGCCGATTTCGTGCTGATCGGCCGTACCGTCAAAGCGATGGAGGCCTGCCCCAGGCGGCTGCGTGACACCGAGACGATCGTCAACCACATCTACCGCCTGGCCACGGGCCGGGACTGGGACCTGATGTTCGCCGTACGCGCCATGACGCCGCAGGCCGCGGCGGTCGTCGTCGAGCACGCCCGCGAGGACACCATCGCCAACGACGTCGAATGGCCCTCGGTCGTCGAGCGTGCCGGCCTGACCATCGACTACCGCGCGGCCGACGGCCTCTCCTACCGCATCACCCAGGACTTCGAGGCCGAGGCCGACGCCCATGACCACGATCCGGCGGCGTGGATAGCCCGGGTCGAGATCGCCCACCTGCAGTTGAACGTTCTCCAACGAATCCTCGACAGCGGGACCTAGGGCGTGTTTCAAAGTCATAGCCACTCGTTGATCGCCGCGACGACCACCGTGGCCTCGTAGCGGACGGCAAGCTTGTCGTACCTGGTAGCCACGGCACGGTAGCGTTTGAGCCGGTTGATACCGCACTCCACGGCATGCCGCTGCTTGTAGATTTCCGGGTCGAACGCTGGCGGCCGGCCGCCAGCACGGCCCTTGTTCTTGCGGTTGCGAATCTGGTCGGCTTTCTCCGGGATCGTGCACCGGATGCCTCGCCGCCGCAGATAGGCCCGGTTAGCCCGGGACCCGTATGCCTTGTCGGCCAGCACTCGCTGCGGCCTGGTACGGGGCCGGCCATCGGCCAAGCGGGCCACCCGGATGCGGCCCAGCACTACCTGAAACTGGGGCGAGTCCCGCGCTGGCCTGCAGTGATCACCAGCGACAACGGCTTTTGCCCCTGCTCGGTCGCCAGATGCAGCTTGGTGGTCCAGCCACCCCGCGACCGGCCCAGCCCATGATCAGCCGGCTCCGGCTCACCCACCCCACCAGGTGGTTCGGCCTGCGCATCCCCTTTTTACGCGCCCCAGCAGCGTGCTGGTGCGCCCGAGCGATGGTCGAGTCCACGCTGACGTCCCAGGTGATCAACCCGGCGGCGTCGGCATCGGCCTGTAACCGCGCCAGGATGGCGGCCCACACCCCAGCGCGTTGCCAGCGGCGAAACAGCCCGTAGATCGCCTGCCACGACCCATCCTGCCCCGGCGGTGCAGGACCGCGTCATGTTCGTGTGCCGGGTGACCGACGTGGACGCTGGCCTGGCACTGTGTCTCCGGCACGGCGGAACGCTGGTCTCCGACGCGACCGACCGCCCCGAGTGGGGCCCTGGTCTGCGCACCGCGCACCTGCGGGACCCCGAAGGGCACCTCATCGAACTTCAGTCGTACTAGGCAGAACAGCGGCGGTGCCGGAACGGACGCTGCCTACGCTGTCTGACGGCCGATCAGCTCGACCAGCGCGGCGTGCGTGACATGGTCGGCTGCGACGACGAGGCCGCCGGCACCGGTGTGCAACGGTTGGCCGTGGATGCCGCTCACCACGCAGCCGGCCGCTAAACACACGGCGATCCCGGCAGCGAAATGTACGCTGTCGCGCAGGTGGCCGTCGGTGACGTACGCCGCGCGGCGGCCGGCAGCGACCCAGGCCAGCGCCAGCGTGGTGGACACCACGCGGGGCCGGAACTGTTCGGTGAAGCCCGGGTCGGCAAGCAGCCGAACCGCCCGGAATCCCGGCGCGTTGGGAAACGGCGGATCGAGGTTGACGTCCACCAGTTGTGTACCGGGCGAGGGCACCAACTCCTCGTCGGTACCGCCGCTGCGCAGGTAGGCGCGTCTGCCGTCGGTCCAGAACACCTCGTTGCTGAACGGGTCCGCAGCTGCGGCTGCGGTGGTGTCGGCACCGGCCTGCAACGCGACGTTCACCGCCACCAGCATGGTGCGCGCGGCGTAGTTCAGCGTGCCACACAAGGGATCGACCAGCCACCTGCGCCGCGCGCCGGCCTCGCCGCTGTGCCCGCTCTCCTCCCCGGTGACCGCGTCGTCGGGCCGTGCAGCGCGCAGCACGTCGAGGATGGCCTTCTCCGCATCCACGTCCGCCGCCGTCGCGAAGTCACCGCCGGACTTGTCGACACGCGCCAGGGACGCCCCGTACATGCTGCGTACGACCGCGGCTCCCGCCTGCGCCGCCTGCACGGCCACGTATGCATCGGTTCCGGTGTTCATGCTGCGCAGACTAGGTCGTGGCCACGAAAAGCCGTTGCCGGGCCGGTAGCCGGTCGAGACAATCGCGCTGATGACAACGCCGCAGAAGCAGAGCAACCATGACGCCGCTGACTCGTCCCGTCCGGTCGCGCTGGTCACCGGCGTCGGCCGTACCGCTGGCATCGGGGCGGGCATCGCCCAGCAGCTCGCCGCCTCGGGCTGGGACATCGCCTTCACCTACTGGACCTCGTACGACACGCGCATGCCCTGGGGCATCGAGTCGGGCGCAACCGACGCGATCGACAGTGTCCTGGCCGAGCACGGCGCGGCCACCGCCGCGATCGAGGCCGACCTGACCGACCCCGACGCCCCGGCACGCATCTTCGACGAGGCGGAACGTCAGCTGGGCCCGATGACCGCCCTGGTGATGTGCCACTGCGAGTCGGTCGACTCCGGGCTGCTGGACACCACCGTGGACAGCTTCGACCGGCACTTCGCCGTCAACGCACGCGCCACCTGGCTGCTGATCCGCGAGTACGGGCGCCGCTTCCGCGCCGCACCGGGTACCGGCCGGATCATCGCCCTCACCAGCGACCACACCGTCGGCAACCTGCCGTACGGCGCCAGCAAGGGAGCCCTGGACCGCATCACCCTGGCCGCCGCCCATGAGCTCGGGCACCTGGGTGTCAGCGCCAACGTCATCAACCCCGGGCCCATCGACACCGGTTGGATGACCGAGGAGATTCGGGCCAGTGGCATCAACCAGACACCACTCGGCCGGCTGGGCACCGCACAGGACACCGCGAACCTGGTGGACTTCCTGTGCTCGCCCCGGGGCCAGTGGATCAACGGCCAGCTCCTGATGAGCAACGGCGGCTTCGCTTGATGGGCCGCCGCCCGCTGGAGCAACGGTACGATCGGCTGATCATGGAAGCGCACCTCAAGATGATCTCCGTACCGTCGGGGCAGGTGACGCTGTCGGACCGGCGTACGCAGCGCACCTGGTCGGTTGATCTCGCGGCGTACGAGCTCGGCGCGTTCCCGGTCACGCAGGCTCTGTACGAGCAGGTCACCGGCCTGCGGCCGAGCGCCGCGCACGGAGACCGGTTGCCCGTCGAAGGGGTTTCCTGGTGGGACGCGGTCCGCTTCTGCAATGCGATGTCGAAGCGTGACGGCCACCCGCCCGTCTACCACCTGCACGCCGACGGCGAGGGCATCGACTGGGATGCCGGCGCCCACGGGTACCGGCTGCCGACCGAAGCGGAGTGGGAGCACGCCTGCCGCGCCGGTACGACCGGACCACGGTACGGGCCGCTCGACGAGATCGCCTGGTACCGCGGCAACTCCGACGAGCGCATCCACGATGTCGGCGGCAAGTCTCCCAACGCGTGGGGCTTCCACGACATGCTCGGCAACGTCTGGGACTGGTGCTGGGACATCTACGATGCTGAGGTCTACGGCGCGTACCGGGTGCTGCGTGGCGGTGGCTGGTTCGATGAACAGTGGAGTTGCCGGGCATCCGCACGCCGCCGCAGTCATCCGAGCTTCCAGGTCGACGACGTCGGCTTCCGCGTCGCTCGCTCCGTACTCCACTGATCCTCGCCACGGGGCACTGCGGCAGGTCGGACACCAACTGCCCCCGTGCACCGGCGTCCGGGTCCACGACGAAGAGCGCCGGACGAGCCAGCATTCCTGTCATCCGGAAAGGCTAGTAGGCGTCTCCGTTAGTTCGTCGGGGGTGTTTGCCAGGCGGTGGGGTCGTTGAGGTAGAGGCCGCAGGCGCAGTCGAGGGCGTCTTGAGGGCTTCCGGCGTGCATGCCGTTGGGTAGGTAGGAGTCTTGGTAGCTGTCGTTGCTGGCCAGGTAGATCGCGAAGCCCCAGATGGTGGCTGATCCGGTGTAGCGCAGCCGGCATAGCCGCAGTGTGGTGCCGTCGGCTAGGACCCCGTCGAGGTAGGCGAACGCGCCGTGGTGGCGGACTCGGACCTGGGCCAGTTGCGGCCAGCGGGTCGCGGCGTGCGCCGTAAGCCGCTGACGTAGTGAGGTCTTGGTCGACTCGGGTGGTGTGGCCATGTCCACCATCGTGCATGACGGGTAGGCCGGTGTCGCCGTGATCGGTGGCGGCATCCATGATCATCTCTGTTAGTTCGGTGATCATGGACAGGAGCCTACGGTGGCTGGATGCGCTGCCCGCCCGATCACGCTGCATCCTCGGCAGCGCGCCGATCTGGAAGCCATAGTGCGGCGTGGCGTGGCACCCTACCGGCAGGTGCTACGGGCCCGGATCGTGCTGTTGGCCGCCGATGGGGCGGCCAACACGGCGATCGCGGCCTGGCTGGATGTGTGCGTGGACACGGTCCGCAAGTGGCGTCACAGGTTCGGCGAGCAGGGCATGGCCGGGCTTGCCGACCGGCCCCGGTCTGGTCGGCCCCGCCGGTTCGGTCCCGGTGTGGTGGCCCAACTCAAGGCGCTGGCCTGTGAACTACCGGCCAGGGCTGGCGTGCCGTTGTCGAGGTGGAGCTGCCAGGAACTGGCCCGCCACGCAGCTGATGCCGGCATCGTGCGGCAGGTGTCGGCTTCCAGTGTGCGGCGCTGGCTGGCCGATGATGCGCTCAAGCCCTGGCAGCACCGATCATGGATCTTCCCACGAGACCCGCATTTTGCGGCCAAGGCCAGCCGTGTGCTGGACTTGTATGCCCGGATCTTCGACAGCGAGCCGTTGGGCAGCAACGAGTTCGTACTCTCCGCCGACGAAAAACCCGGCATCCAGGCTCTGCGCCGCATCCACTCGACTCAACCACCAGGGCCCGGCCGGCGGATGCGAGTCGAGAATGAGTACCAGCGGGGCGGCACCATGGCCTACCTGGCCGCCTACGACGTCCACCACGCCCGGGTGATCGGCCGCTGCGAACCCACCACCGGCATCGCCCCCTTCACTCGCCTGGTCGACCAGGTCATGACCCAACAGCCCTACGCCACCGCCGACCGCGTGTTCTGGATCGTCGACAACGGCTCCTCCCACCGCAACTGGGCCGCCGCCGCCCGCCTGAGCAACGCCTACCCCAACGCGACCATGATCCACCTGCCCGTGCACGCCTCCTGGCTCAACCAGATCGAGATCTACTTCTCCATCCTGCAACGCAAAGCCCTCACCCCCAACAACTTCGACAGCCTCGACCACCTCGCGCAACGCATCACCACGTTCGAAACCCACTACAACCGCACCGCCACACCATTCGACTGGCGCTTCACCCGCACCGATCTCCACCACCTACTGACCCGACTGGCCGCATGAACACCCGACGAACTAACGGAGATGCCTACTAGTCCGCCGAGCGCCGATCGTCCGCACGCATCGGCTGGGCCATATCGCCCCGCTGCC
>CAWDUX010000003.1:0-1295197 GCA_963805605.1 uncultured Actinomycetota bacterium | reverse complement strand
TGTTACTCACCGCGGTTGGGGGTGGGCTCGGAATCGTACTGAGCCTGACCGCGTGGGGGCAGTGAACCTTTCCGCGTAACGGTGTGAGTACGTCGGGTGGCCGTCGTGGTGGTCGGTGTAGACACGCCGGAACTCGTGGTGGTGCAACGAGAAGACGCAGAACCCCGGTATGAAGTGGTCCTCTCACAGATCAACTTCAGTAGGGGTCCTGCGTCGCTATGAGTGTCACATACACGGCCACATTGTCGGTGCGCGAGGAGACCGTGTTGTTCCTGTCGGGGCTCCTGCGCGCTGAACGGCAACGGCTCGGGACCCGTACCGGGACCCGTGCGTTGGGCTGCTTCAAGCAGGCGGTCCTGGTGATCCGCTGGTTCCTCGACGGCACTCGGATCAAGCAGTTGGCTGGGGACAACCAGGTCAGTTCGTCGACCGGCTATGACTACCTACACGAGGGCATCCGGGTCCTCGCCGCCCACGCGCCGCGACTGGAATCGGTGCTGCTGGCAGCGAAGATAGCCGGCTACGCCCATGTGAACATCGACGGAACCCTGATCGAGACCGATCGGTGCCGCACGCCGGGGCCGACACCGGGAGTGGACCTGTGGTGGTCGGGCAAACATGACAACCATGGTGGCAACGTGCAGGTCGTGACCGCTCCGGACGGGTGGCCGCTGTGGACCTCGCCGGTCCGGCCCGGCCGGGAACACGACACGACCGCTCTGCGTGAACACGACATCCTGCCCCTGCTGGCCGCCTGGACCGACGAGGGCCGGCGGGTACTCGCCGACCTCGGCTACGAAGGCGAGGCCGGCACGATCACGATCGCGTTCAAGAAACCGCGCGGCGGTGCCTGCACCGACGTGCAGCAGATGTTCAACAGTAACTGGTCAGCTGGCCGAGGACGGTTGATGCGGTGTCAGGCTGTTTCGGGCAGCCAGGGGCGGCCCTCGGCGAGTTGGGTGAGGACGTCGAAGAGTTTCTTGCCGTGTTTGGCTGCTGTGGAGATGTAGCTGCGGATGGCGCAGAAGCCTCTGGCTCCGGGCAGGGTGCGTAGGCAGCCGGAGACTTTCTGCCGGAGTTTGATCATGCGGATGTCGCGTTCGGAGCCGTTGTTGTCGGGCGGGACGCGCCAGTCGGTGGTGAAGCGTAGGTAGTCGGGTTCGCGGTCGGCGAGCCGGCGGGCCAGGGCGTGGTGTTTGCGCATCAGCGGGGTGGATCGGGCCGTGGTGGAGGCCAGCCCGGTCTGCACCGCTGAGCGGAACAGGTGAACCTGGGTGGCGAGGGCATCGGGGTTGAGGGTGTCGGCGGCCTCAGCGATCGCGTCGGCCACAAGCTTCTGCATCGCGACCAGCGTGTCGGCGGCTTGGGTGGCCCAGCACCACAACCCGGCCGGGGTGGCCTCGGTGACCGCCTGCAACTCGCGGAGGGCGTGCGCACAGCAGAGTTGGTGTTCCACGCCCGGGTAGGTGTCATACGGTGCCCACGCGTCATGCACCGCGACACCGCGGAAGTGTTGCAGGACACCGGCATTGTCGATGCCGTCGCGGCCGCGTCTGGGATGGCAGGTGATCAGCGTGTGCTTGTCGGTGCGGGCACAGTGCACCCAGTGCAGGCTGCCCGCTACCCGCAGCCCGGTCTCGTCGAACCCGGCCACCTCGGCCTGCGCGATCCGGTCTTTGACCGCAGCGAGGAAGCCGGCCAGCCCGTCGGCGGCGCGGGTGGCTACCGCCGCAACAGTGCCTTCGGCCACCGGAGTGCCGAACAACTCGGCCAGCGCCTGCGCGGTGCGTTTCTTCGACAGGAACTGCCCGACATACAAGTAGAGGATGATCGCGGTGACCCGGGGACCGTACTGCACCGGCCCGGTCACGCCCTCAGGCGCCGTGCCGCAAGTGGTGATCCCACATACGCAACGCCGCGCGATCAGTTGGTGCTCGGTCACCCGCACCGTCATCGGAGGCAGATCGAACACCTGCCTCCGCTGCACCCCCACCTCCGGCGCGCCGGCCAGGTCCACGCCGCAGCCGGCGCACGGGCCAGGCTCATGCCGCAGCGTCTCGTGCGGATCGCCAACCTGCGCCAGCGTCGCCCCAGCATGCCCCGGCTGCCCACCCGATCTCTTGCCGCTGGCGCGCCGCAACGAGCGCGGCGCCGGTTTCACAAACGGCGAGTCCGACGACGGTGGCCTTGAAGAGTTGGTCGAATCCATACCCAACCGGCGCTTCAGATCGGCGTTCTCGGCTTCCAACACGGCGACCCGCTGGCGAAGCTCGGTGATCACCCGCGCCTGCTCGACGACCAGGGCGGCAAGCTCGTCATACGACGGACGCCCATCCCCGGCCTGCACACCAAGATCATCCCACCCGAGACGATCACACCAAGATCAGGGGTGCTGACCAGTTACGTTCAAAAAGCCCACAACAGCGTCCGCGCCATCGGTGAACGCGGAAACTCCCTACTCAAGACCACTTTCAAAGCACTGCGCAACGTCAGTCTGTGCCCCTGGAACATCGGCAGGATCACCGCGGCAGCCCTCGTACTCCTACACGTCGAGCACAACCGCACAACATGATCACCGAACGCCACGGCCCGTTACGCGGAAAGGCTCAGTGGGTGGTTCTCGCACGCATCTGGTTACCGCTGACTGGGCGGCTTCCATGGGCGGTGATGACCTTTCTGGATGACGCCTATGAGCGCGACATACTGCGGCAGACTGGCGCTGTCTACCAGTTCCGTCACGCCCTGCTCCAAGATCACCTCGTCAATTCACAAGACGCCGTAACCGGCAACGCGCTACCGGGGTGTCGGGCCAAAGTTGCCCAGTCTGTGGCTGGGTCTTGACGGCCCAACAACACAGCATCAGCACTAACCGCCGCCGTCTCGCCAGATCATTGGAGCAGCGCCTTGGCCAGCGCACGGTTGATAGCCGGATCGCGTCCCGGCATCTACGGCGGTATGGAGACGTACCCGGATGCGTGGAAGAGGCGTAGCGCGCGGTCGTTGCCGACACCAGTCTCCAGCCACATGCTGGACGCTCCAGCCTGTTGCGCGTCCGTTTCCAGCCGCATCAGAAGGTCATGCCCGTGACCGTCGACTACGCCCGCGCGTACCAGTCGGCCGGCAGCCCGGGCGGAGCCCCGGCCCGCTACTCCGACCACCGCGGCCAGGGCGCCCTGCTGCGTTATTAGCCGCCGCAGGCACTGCCTCGCCGTACCGCAGGTAGAAGGTCCTTCCACCCCACGGGAAGTTCATAGAAACCATCCGACAGATGGCGATGTCGGATGGAAACGGTCGATGGGCTGTGGCCATGCGGCCGGACGGCAGGCGCTCCGGGCTGGATCACGGTGGATGCCGGGATGGACTGGATGACCCCCTGGCCGCCATGGTTCAGCCCGGCCGTCGGGTCAGTCGCCGGTCAAGGGCAGTGGCCCACGTTCGAGGACCTCGGTCAGGCGTCGGGCGGTGGCGGCGAGATTGGCCTGGTCGCCGATCCAGATGTTCCAGCCCAGATGGGTGAAGCCGATGTGCAGCTCGTAGCAGTGGTGGCGGGCCGCGGCGTCCAGCAGCGCGCCGCGCTCGGCCCGCACGCTCGGATCCCGCAATAGTCCGGACAGCGGATCGGCCGCCGCGATCCCCGGGTGCCACGGCGACCAGAAACTGCACCAGGCGGCGTCGTAGAGGAAGTCGCCGCGTACCGAACACTTCCAGGACAGCACCGCGTCGACCCGGTCGGCATCCGGAGCGACCAGTACGTTGCCGTGCAACAGGTCGCCGTGTACCAGGTCCCGGCGTTCCGGGCAGGCATCCACCAGGGTCGACACGCGTTCGGTCACCGCGGTGCACAGCGCGGCCAGCTTCCGGTCTGCTGCCAGGGCGGCACCCCAACCGTGCACCACTTTCCCGGCATCGTCGGACAGGCCGCTGAGCAGGAACTCCCGCCAGCTCGCGGCAGGTTCACCGGCGTGGTGCCAGATCACCGGGGTATCCGGGTCCGCCGGTACCCGGTACAGGGCGACGAGCAGCCGGGTGAGGGTCGGGGCGAGGACATCGGCCTGCTGCACCGGGGTGTCCTCCAGGAAACGCCCGTGATGGCGTACCGAGACGGCATAGGCCCGTCCGGACGCCGTGGTGCCCACCTCCCGGACCTCCGGCACGGGCAGCTCCGGGCCGCGGAAGGCCATGGCCATCCGGTCAGCCTCGTACCAGGCCGCCTCCGGGCCAAAACGGACCACCAGCTCCTCGCCGTCGACGCGGTAGGCCCACGCAGACGACCACGCCCCACCCGTCAGCGGCTCCAGGCCCTCGGCGCTGCCCGGCCGTCCGGCGAGGAACGCGGCGACCTCCTCCTGCGTCATCCGCTCCGTGCTCATCGCGCCAGTATCTGCCCTGTCCGTACTCAGGATCAGGTCGGGCCGTCCCAGGACCAGTGCGGAATGCCCAGGTCGTCCGGAACGTCGGCGGCGGACTCGTGGTAGCGCGCCATGGTGGTCGTGGTCGCCCAGGCGAAGTAGTCGTGCAGCACCTGGCGCAGCGGCTCCGCGGTGAGCCCGGAATCGACGAGAGCGTCGTCGAAGCAGGCGATGGCGCGCCGGTCCATCTCCTCGTGCGGGCCATTACCGCTGTGCATGCGCACCACGGACGTCTCGGTGCCGTAGCTGCTGGAGTACGTGGCGGGGCCGCCGAGGGCCTCGCCCCAGTACGCGGCGAGCCGTTCGCTGTGCCGCGGATGCACGCCGTGACCGAACGCGTGGCTGACCAGCTCGTCCGCCAGCACCCGCCGATGCCACGCCTCAGCCAACCGGAGCAGCCCGGTCCCGCCGCCTGCCGCCGTGTACACGCTCTCCACCGGTGCAGTGTGGCACGCGCGGCCCCGGCCGGGGAACCGACCCGGACCCTGAGCGGGGAAATCGGTTGTGCGCGCTGGTACAACGTCAGTGTGGACATTTCTCTTCGTCCGGTACGTCCCGAGGACGCGGTGGCCTATGTCAAGCTGCGCCGACGGGTCACGCCGTACCGGGTGAACACCCCGGCTGCGGTGCGGCACTGGTGGGACACGTCGACCGAGGCGGCCGCGCTGCTCGTACTCGCAGCCGAAGTCGACGGTCGGATCGTCGGTACCGGGCAGGTCAGCCTGAACACCTGGACCTCGGAGCGGGGAGCTGCGTCGGCGTTCGTCATGGTCGACCCCGCGCAGACCGGCCGTGGCATCGGCGGCGCCCTCTACGACGCGCTACTGGCGCACCTGAGTGCCCACGGCGCCCACCAGGTGCAGGGCTGGGCGGTGGACGATCCGAAGACTGCCGGATGGTGCCAGCGGCGGGGCCTGACCCATACCCGGGATATGCGCTACGCACAGCTCGACCTCACCGACCTCCACGCGCTGCCGGAGCCACCAGCGCTACCGGCCGGGGCAAACATCGCGTCCTGGTCCGAGATCGGACCGGTTGGCGTACACCAGGTGGACGCTGCCGCGACCATCGACGAACCCAACGACGTTCCGGTCGACGCGATGCCCTACGACGAGTGGCTCGCCGAGATCTGGCAGGGCCCCGAGACCGATCTCGACGCCAGCACGGTCGTGCTGGTCGACGGTGCACCGGCGGCGTACTCGTTGGTCGAGGCGGACCACGACACGCACCGGATGTGGTCGGGTGGGACCGGGACGCTGCTGGAGCACCGCGGGCGGGGACTGGCCAGGATCGCCAAGTCCGTCGCACTGCGCCGGGCGGCCGCGGCCGGCATCACCGCCGCCTACACCAGCAACGACAAGGCCAATGCGCCGATGCTGGCAGTCAATGCCTGGTTGGGCTACCGCGCATGCGGCACCGAACTGTCCTACAGTCGCAGGATCTGAGCCCCGCAGCAACTTCAGTCGGCCAGTCCGCCCTGCGTGCAGGCGGTGAGCACCACGTCGGTCAGGACCTGGATGCCGTTGGCGCAGGCCTGCGGGGTGGAATACTCGCGGGGGTTGTGGCTGATCCCGTCGTACTCGCCGGGCACGAAGATCATCGCGGTGGGGCAGAGGGTGGTGATCTCGCCGGCGTCGTGCCCGGCACCGGACAGGATCCGGCTCTGTGACAGTTCGTTGGCGGCGATCTTCTCCTCGATCAGGTTCTCCACCTCACCGTGGAAGCTGACCAGCGGGGTCTTGGCGGTCTGCTTCGCGGTGATGTCCACACCGGTCTGCGCGCTGACGTAGGCCAGGTGGTCACGCAGATCCCTCTCCGCGGCCTGCATGTTCATCTCGCTCGGGTTGCGCAGGTCGATGGTGCAGATGACCCGGGCCGGCACGATGTTGATCAGGTTGGGGTAGGTGTCCGCGCGACCCACGGTCACCCGCAGATCCCCGTACCGGACTGAGCGGGACATCTCATGCAGCCGGGTGGTGATCATCGCGGCGGCCAGACCGGCGTCGTGGCGCAGCTCCATCGGCGTCGTACCGGCGTGCGCGGCCTTGCCGATCAGGGTGATCTCCTGCCAGCTGATCGCCTGCACCCCGGTCACCACACCGAGGTCGTGTCCTTTGGCGGCCAGTACCGGTCCCTGCTCGATGTGCGCCTCGACATAGGCGTGCGGTGCGGCGATCCGGGCCGGTACGGTACCGCGGAAACCGTGCCTGGCGAGTTCGGCGCCGACGCTGACACCGTGGACGTCGGTACGGGCGAGCGCTTCCTCGATCGGGATGCGCCCGGCGGCCACCGCACTGCCGAGCATGTCGGTACCGAAGCGGACACCTTCCTCCTCGGTGAAAAACGCAACCTCCACCGGATGGTCGGTGACCACGCCATGGTCGTTCATCGCGCGCACCATCTCGATGCCGCCGAGCACCCCGAGGCATCCGTCGAAGGCGCCGGCGGTGGCCACGCTGTCGATGTGTGAGCCGACCAGCACCGGTGGGGCGTCGGCGAGCCGACCGTCCCGGCGGCCGTACACGTTGCCGAACTCGTCGATGCGCACCCGCAGGCCGGCTTCCCGCATCCAGGACATGACCAGGCGGCGGCCCGCGGCTTCCGCATCGCTGAGCGCGAGCCGGTTGACGCCCTGCAGGCCGGTGCGTTCGTCGGTGAAGCTGCCGACCCGGGCCAGTTGCATCAGTGAGTCCCACAGTCGGCTCTGGTTGATGGTGGCCCGGGTGGCGGGGTGGGTGACGGTCATGGTGGATCCTTGGTCTGGTGGGGGCAGGTCAGTGGGCGGAGACAGCAGTGGCGCCGAGGACACGGGCATAGCCGGTCGGGTCGGTCGCGCTCTCGGTGCAGACGACAAGCACGACATCCTCGGCTCCGAGACCGAGACGATCGCGGAAGGCGAGCAGCCCGGCGAGGCCGGCCGCGCCGCTCTCGCCCGCGACGATCCCGTCCCGGGCGAGCAGACGCATCGCCTCCTCCGCGTCGGTGTCCTCGACGGTCACGAAATCGTCGATGCCGCCGCTGACGTCCGGCCAGGCGATCGGTGAGCCGGTACCGCAGTTGAGCCCGGCCATGATCGAGTCCTGCGGCCCGTCGATGGTGACGAGATGGCCGGCCTCCACAGCGGCGGTGACGCAGTCGGCCCGTACCGGTTCGACCCCGACCATCCGGCAGTCGGCGGCGAACTCGCGGACCATCGCGGCGGCGAAGGCGCCGACACCGATCTGCACGGTCACCACCGTGGGCAGTCCGGCGCCGCGTTCGGCGCACTGTTCGCGGATCTCCCCGGTGAGGGTGCTGTAGCCGTCGATGACCCAGGCCGGGACGTCCAGGTAGCCGGGCCAGGAGGTGTCGGAGACGACCAGGTGGATGTGATCGGCCAGCGCGGCGCTGGCGGCCACCGCATCGTCGTAGCCGCCGTCGATGACGGTGACCCTGGCACCTTCGTCCTGCAGCGCCTCGATCCGGGCGGGCACCATGTCGGCCGGTACGAGAATGTGGCTGGTGAGGCCGAGCAGACCGGCCATCCGGGCCACCGCACGGCCGTGGTTGCCGTCCGTGGCCGCGACCAGCTCGATCGGCTCCGTGCCGGCGATCCGCGTACGTAGGAGGTCCACTGTGGTTACTTCTGCCGGATCGAGGCCGTAGTGGCGGCAGACCGACAGGTGGGTGGCCCAGGAGGCGCCGAGGATCTTGAACGACGGCATGCCGAGGCGGCTGGCCTCATCCTTCACCCAGACCGCGCGCACACCCAGCGCGTCGGCGGATGCGGGTGCGGCCCGCAGCGGCGTGGGCGCGTAACCGGGGAACGAACGGTGGTAGGTCAGCGGACCCGTCGATGCGTCGCGTAGCCGCGACCTGTCCCGCAGCGGGTTGGTGACGATCCTCTTGCGTCCCATGTGTCGGGTCCTCTCTGCTCAGTTGGTCTGCACGCCCGGCAGCGCGGCGCCGGATGCGCACCGGGTGACCCGGCCGACGCGCGCCCCCGTGGCGCGGCCCCCGTCGAGGACGCTGACCCCGCCCACGAGAACGTGCTCGAGTCCCGGCGGGATCTGGCACGGCCTGTCGTAGGTGGCGGTGTCGATGAACGTGTCGGGGGCCAGCAGTACGAGGTCGGCACGCTGGCCGACCGCGATGCGGCCCCGGTCGTGCAGGCCGAGCCGGTCGGCGGCGCGCCAGGTCAGCCGGGCGATGGCCTCGGTACGGGTGACGACACCGTCGCGGACGTAGCGACCGAGGACCCGGGGTGCCGTCCCGTACAACCGCGGGTGCGGATGGGTGTTGAAGATACCGTCGGAGCCGACCAGGCCGTGCGGCGCGGAGAACAGCCTGCGTACGGTCTGCTCGCTGGCGTAGTGGTCGATCATCCCGACCGCCAGGTCGGTGTCCCGCAGCAGATCCAGTACCGCCTGCTCCGGGTCGACACCGGTCGCCTCGGCGATCTGGGCGATGCTGCGCCCGATGGTGTCGTCCCGGGAGAGGCGGCGTCGGTGATGGTGATGTTGTCCGGTCCGCAGGCGCCGTAGAGGTTCTCCCAGCCGGGCAGGCCGCGGTCCATCTCGCGCATCAGCTGCTGCCGGGAAGCGTGGTCGTCGAGCCGGGTCAACAGGGCGCCGGGCCCGCCGTCGTTTGCCCACGGCGGCAGCAGCGCGGACAGCAGCGTACTGCCGGCCCCGTACGGGTAGTGGTCGAAGCTCAGGTCGATCCGGTCGGCGGCCCGGACCATCAGATCGACCAGGTCGTCGAGCAGATGGGGTGCCCCGACCAGCTTCAGGTGCGACACATGCAGGGGCGCTCCGGTGGTCTCGGCGACCCGGACGAACTCGGCGATGGATTCCAGCACCCCGGCGGACTCGTTACGGACATGCGGCACGAGGGCGGCGCCGTACTGCGCGGCCACCTCGGCCAGCGCGATCAGCTCGGCGGTTTCGGCGTACAGGCCGGGCGCGTAGATCAGCCCGAAGGACAGGGCCCGGGCGCCGGCCGCGAACGCCGCGCCGACCTCGTCGCGCATCGCGCTGAGTTCACGGGCGTCAGGCCGTCGGTTCGCGCCGCCCATCACGTAGTCGCGCACGGCCGAGTGCGGTACGCAGGCGACCATGTTGGTCGAGGGCCGCCAATTCTGTACGGCGCCGAGAAACTCCTCGAACGTCTCCCAGGCCCACTCGTCCGGTCCGCTGCCCTCCAGCGCGGCGAGGTAGCGGCGTCGTTCGGCGACCGCGGTCCGGCGGACCGGTGCTGGTCCCAGCCCGTCCGGGCAGATCAGTTCGGTGGTGAAGCCCTGCGCCAGTTTCGGTGTCAGCGCCGGGTCGTGGCATGACCGCAGGGCGGAGTGCGCGTGCATGTCGATGAAGCCGGGGCACAGCAGCAGTCCGTCACCGGAGATCTCGTGGCCGGCGCTGTCGACCGGGAGGTCGGGACCGACCGCGCGGATGACCCCGTCGGTGACGGCGACATCACCGGTGACCGGGGTGCCGGTACCGTCGTCGACCACAGCGCCGCGGATGACGAGCTCAGCCTGCATGGTGGACCCCGCTCGCGGTGCGGGCGAGATAGCGGCCGTGTCCGGGGTCGCCGACGATGTCCGCCCCGTCGAACACGGTCACCCCACGGGAGATGGTCCGTACGACCCGGCCTGCAATCCTCCTGCCGTGCCAGGGCGAGAACCCGGCACCGGAGTGCAGCTGAGCCTCGTCCAGGGTGCGCTCCGCGGTGGGATCGAACAGTACGACGTCGGCGTCCATCCCCGGGCTGAGAGATCCCTTGCCCGGCAGGCCGAAGACGTGGGCGGGGTGATCGGTGACCAGGGAGACCGCGGCGGCCACCGGCATGCCGCGGCGGGCCACCATCTCGGTGAACAGCACCGGCCACAGCGTCTCGACGCCCGGAATGCCGGGGGAGGAGGCACTGAAGTCACTGGAGTCGCCGCGCTGGGCGAGGGTGTAGCCGCAGTGGTCGGAGCCGACCGTGTCGATCTCACCGCGACCCAGCCGCACCGCCAGTTCCTCGACCCGCTCACGGGATCGCAATGGTGGGGTCATCACGTACCGGGCCGGATCGTCGCCGAGATAGTTGTCGCTGTCCAGACTCAGGTAGTGCGGACAGGTCTCGGCCAGCGCGCGGATGCCGCGGCGCCGGGCCTGCGTGACCAGTGCGACGGAATCGGGACTGGTCAGGTGGACGAAGTAGATCGGACAGCCGGTCTCGTGACTGAACACCAGGCCACGGGCGACGCCTTCGAGTTCGGCGACCGCCGGCCGGGACTCGCCGTGCCAGGCGAAGGAACGCTTGCCCGCTGCGAGCAGTTGCTCGGTCCGGCCGGCGACGATGTCGTCGTTCTCGGCGTGCACCATCACGGTCATGCCCAGACCGCGAGCCTGTGCCATCAGCGCGAGCCAGTGGTGGTCACGGGTGTAGTAGTCGCTGTCGCGGTAGGTGGTGTAGACCTTCACACTCGTCACACCTTCCGCGACGAGCACGGGCAGTTCGCGGGCCCAGTCCGCCGATGGCGTACCGAAGGACAGATGGACGCCGTAGTCGACCAGGGTGTGGCCGTCGGCCTCGGCCCGGTGTCGGGCCAGTGCGTCGACGAGCGACTCTCCGGCGTCCTGCGGCGCGAAGTTCACATAGGTGGTGATGCCGCCGGCCGCGGCGGAGCCGGAGCCGACCGTGAAATCGTCCAGTGAGCGCATGTGGCCGCGACTGATCCCGAAGTGGGTGTGGCAGTCGATCAGGCCGGGCAGCACCAGCAGTCCGTCGGCGTCGACGACCTCTTCGCCTGTCGCCGCTGCCAGCGCCGGTCCGATCTCGGCGACCCGGCCGTCAGTGAGGCGCAGGTCGGCGCGTGACACGCGGCCGCCCGTGACGATGTCGCCTCCGCGTACCAGGGTGGCGCCGCTGCGCGTCAGGCTCGTGACCATCGCGAACCGTCCTTCAGTCGTCGCGGAACCGCTGGTCCCATCAAGATCTGCACGTCAGGGGGTTGACGTGCCAGCGACGTTAGAGTAGTTGTATGACAACTGTCAACTAGTGAGTTCGTCTCGAACTTCGGCAGTCCTCACCCCACACGACGCCGTCTCCCGGCGCCCACCCGAAGGGAGCAGCCGCGGATGAACCTCGTCACCAGTCACGCCGACGGCCGTACCACCCTCACCGACGAGGGACGAGCACGCATCGCCCCCAGCCCGCTCTACAACGACGACCTCGCCCCGGTCCCGATCGAGAAGCGACGCTGGACGACGTACAACTTCGCCGCCCTGTGGGTCGGCATGGCCCACTCGATCCCCGTGTACATGCTCGCCGCCAGTCTGGTCGCGCTCGGCATGGGCTGGCAGCAGGCGATCCTGACGATCTTCCTCGGCAACGCGATCGTGCTGCTGCCCATCCTGGCCAACAGCCACGCCGGTACGAAGTTCGGCATTCCGTTCCCCGTCTACGCCAGAGCCTCGTTCGGTGTGGTCGGCGCCAACCTCCCCGCCATCCTGCGCGGCCTCATCGCCTGCGGCTGGTTCGGCATCCAGACCTGGATCGGCGGAGAAGCCATCTATGTGATCACCGGGCAGCTGGTCGGTCGTGGCTGGACCGACGCGACCGCGTTCGGTGGCCACCCGTGGACGATGTGGCTCAGCTACGCCATCTTCTGGACCATGAACATCGCCATCATCGTGCGTGGCATCGGTGCGGTACGCCGTTTCGAGAACTGGGCCGCACCAGCGGTTCTGGTGGTCGTGGTGTTCCTGCTGGTCTGGATGCTGGTCAGCGCGCACGGGGTCGGACCGCTGGTCAGTGAGGGCTCCAAGCTCGGCTGGGGACCCGGATTCTGGAAGGTCTTCTTCCCGTCCCTGATGGGCATGATCGCGTTCAATGCCACCTTGAGCCTCAACATTCCCGACTTCACCCGCTACGGCGGTTCGCAGCGCTCGCAGCTGATCGGTCAGACGATCTCGCTGCCCACCACGATGACGCTCTTCCCGTTCCTCGCCGTGATCATCACCTCCGGCAGCGTGGTGGTCTTCGGCACGCCGATCTGGGACCCGGTGCAGCTGATGGGGAAGTTCTCCAACCCCATCGTCATCCTGGCGGGGTTGGTGAGTCTGATCGTGGCCACCCTGTCGGTCAACGTGGCGGCGAACATCGTCAGTCCCGCCAACGACTTCTCCAACGTCTTCCCCAAGAAGATCAGCTTCAAGACCGGTGGCGTGATCACCGGGATCATCGCGGTGCTCATCCAGCCCTGGCGACTGCTGGAGAACCCACACACGTACGTCATGACGTGGCTCGGCTCCACCGGTGGCCTGCTCGGCGCCATCTGCGGGGTGCTGATCATCGACTACTTCGTCGTCCGGCGCACGGTCCTGGACCTGCCCGACCTCTACCTGCGCGACGGCACGTACGAGTACCGGCGCGGGTGGAACTGGCGGGCTGTGGCCGCCGTCGCCATCGGTGGCTTCCTGGCCATCGGCGGGGCGTACTCCAATCCTGGTGAGGGCCCGTTCCCGGCGCATGGCTTCGTACCGTTCCTGCGGCCGCTCTACGACTACGGCTGGTTCGTCGGCATCATCGTGGGCGGCCTGGCCTACCTGGCGCTGACCCGCCTCGCCCCGCATCGTCGGGCGAGCGAACCGCGCATCCTTCCCGAACCGGAACCCGCGCCGGTCTGAACACCGCAGTGGTGGCCGCTTCCGGACCAGGTGGAGGCGGTCACCCCGGTGAGGCAGAGCCGACAACTGTTAGGATTCGCGACGATCCGTACGAGACAAGGGGCTGCCATGGCACGAGGGAGAGCCGCCGCCGACGCGACATCACGGACCACACCGGCCGTCGGTCGCCCCAGCCGCCAGAGCCTCAGCAACACCGTCCGCGCGCAGATCCTCACCGATCTGATCATCAGCGGAGTGGTCGCTCCCGGAGAGCGGATGCCGACCGAAGCGGACCTGTGCGAGCGCTACGCGGTATCCCGGATCACCGTACGGGCGGCTCTGCGCAGCCTCAGCGACGCCGGATACATCGACATCCGCCAGGGGCTCGGATCCACGGTCCTGCCTCGGGCCGAGACCCTGGTGCAAGGACTGGACCAGCTCAGCTCGCTGGATTCCCTTGCCGCGGACCAGAATTCGCTGACCACCGCCGAGGTGGACATCGAGGAGGTCGCTCTCGACGAGGCCATCGCCAAGCAGATGGGACTCGACGCGGGCATCGCCACCCTCGTTGTCCGACGGCTGAAGCTGCACCGTGGTACCCCGGTCGCCTGGATCGTCGACTACGTGCCGGCCGGCTTCCTTCCCTTCGACGTACTGCGCAGCGAATTCACCGGGTCCGTACTCGATGTGCTGCTCGCCCACGACGAGCTTCAGGTGGAATACTCCGACGCCACCCTCACCGCGCTGCCGGCAGACCGGCAGCTCGCACGACGCCTGGCCGTGAAGGTCGGTACGCCGGTGATCAACCTCGAAGAGGTCACGCTCGGTCGCTCCGGTCAGGCGGTCAACGTCAGCCACTGCTGGATGCTGCCGGAGCATTTCAACTTCACCCTGCGCCGACGCAGAGGACGCAGCTGACGCGGACACCTGCGAGACCGCCGGGTGCGTCGGCCCGGGCCGGCCTCGCCGGCCTCCTCCTCTCAGGTCGCTGTCAGTGGAAGTCTGCGACGCCGGTCTCCAGCATCCGCTCGACGTTCTGCCGGAACGACAGGGTGTCGTTGACCCGGGGGAACGGCTCATCGGGAATGTCGACCTCCAGGAACCTGCACAGCGGGGCCCAGCCCTGGTACACCTCGTACACCAGGAGCTTGTCCGGATCCACCGATGTGCGCACGGCCTCGTTGTGCGCAAGGAAGCCGGCGATCAGCTCATCCTCACCCAGACTGGCGTCGAAACCCTTGGCCGCCAGCGCCTGCCCGAGCACCTGTATCCCGACCACCGGTCCCGGGCCGTCCGACGGAGCTGCGGAGTGCGCAGCCTCCTCCCGCGCTCGCCGGAGCTCGGGATCGAGAATGGTCGCCCGTGCGCTGCCGTACCACTTCTTGGCGTCCCGGACGGTGAGTACGACCTTCGCGTCGGGGTAGAGCTCCATCAGCTCGCGCCACAACAGGCAGCTCGGGAAGTCGGTGGTCGCGCGGTACCCGGCGAGCAGGTCGGCCAGCAGAGAGGTGTCGCCGTTGACCGCCGCTGCCCAACGCGGTGCGGTCTCGGGACGGGTCACGACCTCCGTCATGTGATGACACGGCTGGAAACCCAGCAATTCCAGCGCTCGCTTCAGTGACGCCGTACCAGTCCGGCCGTATCCGGCTCCGATCAGCTCGATCATGTGCTGTCAGTCCTCTCCAGCATCCCACCAGGACGGAAGCGGTTGGTGCCTCCACAGGATCGAGTCTGCCATTGCGGACACCTGGCCACGAACCGAGCACCCCAGCTGGGAGTCAGGGCCGGTTGCGGCGGGAGCCGAGGAAGGCCCACACGTTGAAGGCGATGACCGCACCGAGTGCGAGACACCAGAAGATCAGGTAGCCGACCGCCGCCCGGCGCAGTGCGATGATGCCCACGACCAGGATGGCGGTGACCCCGATTGCGGTGAACAGTGACACGACACTCGGCGGCCGGTACGCCATGACCTCACCTCGACTCTGCTGGCCCATCACCCCCCTTGATACCCGTCCGCCCCCGCCGCGATGCCCCGAGCCACGCGCTGACCGTAAGGAATGGACAGCGACCAGTACTCTGTCGCGGTGGATCGTGATGAACCGCCAGCTACGGCACGTACGGGACGGCTACGTCTACTGATCCGGATCGTGCTGTGGTCGCTTCTTGTGGTGGAGGCGGCGTGGGCGGCGGCCCGGCTCGCCGGTGTCGCGCCGCCGTGGCCGGGTTCGGCACTGCTGGCGTTCACACGGTGGCTCCTGCCCGCGACGCTGCTGGCACTGGTCGTGGCCGCGCTGACCCGGCACTGGGCCGCCCTGTTGACAGCTGTCACGATCGCCTCGGTGCTGGCGGTCGTGGTGCTGCCGCGCGCGTCCGGGGCCGGCGAACATCGGCGCGGCACCGCTCTGCGGGTCATGACCGTCAACATGCGGGTCGGTGGCGCCGAGGCGGCCGCCATCGTAGGGCTTGTGCGCGCACATCATGTCGATCTGCTGGCGTTGCAGGAGTACACCCCGCAGGCGAGGATCGCCCTGACCCGCGCCGGCCTGGACACGGTGCTGCCGCACCGGGTCGGCGATGCGGAACCGCTCGCCATCGGTTCGGCACTGTATGCCGGGGCGGCTCTGACCGATGGCCGTACGACGCTCGGGCCGGGCGGATTCACCGAGACCTCGGCGACGCTACGGATGCCGGGCGCGACATCCTTGCGGGTACGGTCGGTGCATCCGTGCGCGCCGTACACCCGGCAGCATCAACGGTGCTGGCAGCAGGGGCTCGCGCACGAGCCGCACGGCGATCGGCACGGACCGGTCCGGCTGCTGATGGGTGACTTCAACGCCACCCTGGACCACCCGCAGCTGCGTCACCTGATCGGTTCGGGTTACCACGACGCCGCCGACACCGTCGGCGCGGGACTGTTGCCCACCTGGCCCAACGACATGGTCCCGGTCATCACGCTCGACCATGTGCTCGTCGACCCGCGCATCGGGGTACGGAACGTGTCGGTACACGATGTGCCGGGCACCGACCACCGTGCGCTCTACGCTCAGCTGACGATCCCCCACGCCTGAGGTTCGCTGCCGCCCAGGCTCGGGGAACGCCGGCGTTCCCCGAGCCTGGGTAAATTCACTTGACGGGCACCGGCCCTTGCCGTGCACTGCGGTCCATGGACATGGCAGAACCCCACATGGCAGAGCAGAACAGCACCCGCCGCACCGCGATCGTCACGGGCGCGGCCCGCGGTATCGGTGCGGCGGTGGCGATCAGACTGGCCCGCGACGGTCTTGCCATCGGGGTTGTCGACCTGTCCGAAGCCGACTGCGCAGACACGGTCAAGGCAATAGAAGCGGCCGGAGGCCGTGCCATGGCGGTCGGTGCCGATGTCGCGGACGAGACCGCGGTGAGCGCGACGGTGGAGGAGGTTGCGGCCGAGCTGGGGCCACCGACCGTCGTGGTGAACAACGCCGGTATCGGTCCTCGGGCGGAACTGGTCGACATGACCACCGAGCAGTGGGATCTCGTTCTCGGTACCAACCTGCGCGGACCGTTCCTCGTCACCAGGGCCGCGTGCCGGTACATGATCGACGCCGGGTGGGGACGCATCGTGAACATGTCGAGCATCTCTGCGGTCAACGACGCCGCCCGGGTCGACTACGCCAGCTCGAAGGCGGGGCTGATCGGTTTCACCAAGACCCTCGCCCGGCAGCTCGGGCCGCACGGAATCACCGCCAACGCCATCGCACCCGGCTTCGTGGTCAGTGACATGACCCGGGCATCGGCGCGGCGTCTCGGCCGTGACTTCGACGAGTTCCAACGCAGCGCTGCGGCGTCCATTCCGGTCGGTCGGGTCGGTCAGCCCGCAGACATCGCACACACCGCGGCGTACCTGGTGAGTCCCGACGCAGGTTTCGTGTCCGGTCAGGTCATCTATGTTGCCGGCGGCCCGGTGGACTGAACGCCGCCGAAAGCGCTGCCCGGGATGCCTGCGACCCGCACACACCGGGTCAGTGGTCAGTCGACGGGTTCCAGGACGAAGACCGGGATGGTGCGATCGGTCTTGCGCTGATAGTCCGCGTAGTCGGGGAACGCCGCCACCGCGCGCTGCCACCACGTGGCCTTCTCCTCGTCGAAGACCTCCCGGGCCCTCATGTCCTGCCTGACCGGGCCGTCCTGCAACTCGACCAGCGGGTTGGCGACCACGTTGTGGTACCACACCGGATGTTTCGGCGCGCCACCGAGAGACGCCACCACGGCGTACTGGCCGTCGTGTTCGACCCGCATCAACGGTGTCTTGCGGATCTTTCCCGACCGGGCACCCAACGTGGTGAGGATGACCACCGGCATGTCGCGCATGGTGGTTCCCCGGGTGCCGCCCGACGTCTCGTACAGCTCGACCTGGTCGCGGGCCCACTTCGTCGGGCTCGGCTCGTACTCTCCTTGTAACGGCATGGAACCAGTCAACACCGAACCTGCGGTCGGTATTCCATGTTCGCCGGAATCTGCTGCTGGTGAATGCGGCACCACCCCGGGAGCCTGAGCTAAGCTGACTGCCCCGATCGCGTCGAACGGCCGACGCATCGCAGTGGCAGAGCCATCCGAACGGATCGAGGAGTCCCATGACCTGTGTCGTCGGCAGCATCACGTTCGACTGCGCCGATCCGCACGCGCTGGCCCAGTTCTGGAGCGCTGTCACCGGTTTCGCGGTGGACGAGGAGGGTGCGCCGGGCGATCAGGAAGTGGGCCTCACCCCGCCCGACGGACATCCGATGCTGCTGTTCATCCGTGTTCCGGAAGACCGTCGTACGAAGAACCGTCTGCATCTGGACGTCCTGCCGGCGGTCGGTACGACGCGGGAGGACGAGGTGCAGCGGTTGCGAGCGCTCGGCGCGTCCGTCGTGGATGACCGGCGTAGGCCGGACGGACGCGGGTGGGTGGTCATGGCTGACCCGGAAGGGAACGAACTGTGTGTGGAGCGCGGCGAGCACGAGCGGAGCGACGCGGTGAGCTGAACCCGGTGAGTGCACCGCCGGGTGTCGCCGCCCCGACGAACTGGCCTCAGTGCACCGGCTGAGCGCTCCGACGGGCGTTGAGTCGCAGTTCCCTCAGCCGGGACCCGGGTCGGACGGCGCGTCCCACCAGCGCGGCTACCGCGGCCCGCGACGACACCTCCAGTTTCGCGAAGATTCGCGCCAGGTATGTCTCGACCGTCTTCTGACTGATGGACAGGGACCGCGCGATCTGCCGGTTGGTGTGCCCCAGGCTGACCAGTTCGGCGATCTCCGCCTCACGTTCGGACAGTGTGGACAGATCATCGGCCGGCTGCTCCCGTCCTGCGATGAGGGTGTGTATGTCTGCGGCGAAGCCGCTGACATGGCACTGGGTGAGCCGCCGGAGCGCAGTCTCGTAGGCACGGCCCGCCGCCACGCTCTGACCGCCTGCGGCGAGGGACACACCCCGTACCACCTCTGCCCAGGCGGCGTCGACCGGGCGTCCCAGGGCGGTGAGCAAGGTCGCCGCGGTGGTGGCGTTGCGGGCCGCCTCGGCGGCCTCGGCGGCGAGGGTGGACCGGCAGGCCACGGCGGTGAGTGCGACAGCGGTCATGGCCATGCCGTCGTCACCGCGTCGACCAGACCGTCGCGCTGCGAGCGACGCCGCCAGTGTCCAGTCGGCGGCGGCCGCGTGGTTGCCCTGCCGGAGTTCGGCACGCAGCGCGGTGACGCAGGCGGGCACCTGCCACAGCAGCGGCGTACCGGAGAGTTGAGGGCCGCTGGCCAGGTTGATGGTCGTCGCCGCAGCGCCCGGATCGTCGGCGGCCAGTTGAGCCTGCGCACGTAGCAACCAGGTTGGTGGCAGTAGCCAGGTGTCCGCAACAGCCAGCGCTGCCGCCTCATCGGCGGCAGTCAGTGCTTCTTCGACTTCCCTTCTGGCGCAGGCGATCTGACTGCGCAGGGACAGTACGGAGCGGCGTACCGGTACGGTGCAGGCCGGTGACGTGGCGCCCTCCATGCCGTCCAGCAGCGCCCGGGCTTCGGTGAGCTGGCCGTTGTGCAGATGCACGGTACCCAGCAATGGAATCAGCTGGGCCAGGATGTGCCGCTGCCCGGTGGCGATGGCCAGGTCGGTTCCCCGGGTCAGGTGCGCCCGGGCCTGCGCGTACCGTTCGATGCCGAGTTCGCTACGTCCCAGCCACAGCAACAGGTCCAGCCGTGCGATGAGCATGCGGTCCGGGGCGTTGTCGACGAACTCGGCGACCTCGTCGGTCAGGGGCACAGCCGCAGCGAACTCGCCGGCCGCGACCGCCTGCGCGGCCCGCAGGCTGCGGCCGTACGCGCACAGCGTCGGATCGGCACCGCCGTCGCCCTCCGGGGCGACCGCCATCGTCGTCGCCGACTCCTCGCCGGCCTCCAGCACGACGGCGGCGAGCAGTGTGCAGAGCTCGGCGTCGTAAGGATCGTGGTCGAGTTCGGCGCGCAGGGCGGCGGCCGCGGCGGCGTAGCGACCGGTGACCCGGTCGGCGGTCGCCTGGCCGAGTACAGCGGCGCGTTGCTGGGCGGTGGAGAGTCTCTCCGGTCTGCTCAGCAGGGCACTCCAGACGGAGCGTGCGTCCTCGACCTCACCGGCCCGCGTCAGTGCGCCGGCCAGTTCCAGCCGGAGGGCCACCTGTCGGCCGTCGGTATCCAGGTCGTCGGGTAGCAACCGCAGAGCGGTGCGTAGCCACCGGGCGGAGCGTTCCGGGCAGTCGGCGGGCGCGCTGCGTCCCGCTTCGACGAGGATCGCGACCGCTTCCTGGTCACCGCAGGGCGCGGTACGTTCGATGTGTGGGGCGAGGACCGCCGGCGTGGCTTTGCGTGCGGTCAGCGCCAGCCGTGCCCGGCGGTGTGCCCCGAGCACCCAGCCGACCCTGGCCATCTGGTACGCGACCTGGCGGAGCAGCGGATGGCGGTAGTGGAACCGCCGGCACTCCTCGGTTGTGCGCAGCAGGTCGTGGCTGAGCAGTTCGTCGATGCCGTCGAGGGTCTGTGTGTCGCTGAGATCCGCGACGGCGGCGAGCAGCTCCGGGTCGAACGGATCCTCAAGTACGGCCGCCGCATTGGCGACCAGCCGGGCATTTGGTGGCAGCGACTGGAAGTCGGCGAACAGGATGGCCGCGGCATGCGGTTCGAGTGGCGGGTCGAGCCGCGAACCGGTGTCCCAGTTCCGGTCGAGAGGTTCTTCGTTCGAACAGCCTGGAACCAGCGCCTCGAGGTAGCCGGGGTTTCCGCTGCTGTGCTGGTACAGCGCGTGTCGGCGTGCCGGTTCGACCTGGTCGGTAAGTAGTTGGTCGACCTCGGTACGGGTTAGTGGTGCGAGGCGTATCCGACGAAGGCTGCCCCGAGTCTCCTGGTGCGCAAGCGACGCCAGCAGCGCGGTGCCGGCCTGGCGGGGTCGGTAGGCCACGACGATGGTGATGGGCGTCTGGGGCGACCGCCGCAGCAGGCTGTCGATCAGTTGGCAGGTGGCCGGGTCTGCGTGGTGGGCACCGTCGAGCATCAGCAGGCCGGCGGGGCCCACCAGACGCGCCAGGGCCGCCCGGATGGTCTGCTGAATCTCGTGCCCGGTGCTTTCGGACGCCAGCAGACGGTGCAGCCGGGCTGCCATGTCGCTGGCGACCGGGTCGCTGGACGCGGCGGCGTGGTCGTCGATCGCGTCCACGAACGCACCGAACGGCCGTTGCTGTCCCGGCCGGTCGACCGGGGCAGCACAGGACAGCACCCGGACCCCAGCGCTGCGGGCCCGATCGGCGAACTCGTCGAGCAGCCGGGTCTTGCCGATGCCCGGATCACCGACGACCTCGATGACCCGGATGCGCTCGAGCGGGTCACGTAACACCGCGTCCAGGACGGCGAGCTCCCGGTCTCGTCCGATCAGTGCACGTACCCGGTAGCTGAGATCCATGCGCTGCGTCATCGACTTCGCCTTTCCTGACCGCAGCGGTGTGCGATGGTGCACCCTGCGATCTCCCCAGATGTTCACGCGGTGCGAGAGCGGACCCGGTCAGTTGTGCGCCAGGTGGCCACCGGTGCTCAGCCGGCGCTCTCCTGCATGGTCCGACGGACGCTGGCCGGCCGCATGTCGGTCCAGGTTCGCTCGATGTGGTCGAGGCATTCCTGCTTTTTCCCCGACACTCCGACCTCGCGCCATCCGGCCGGTACGGCCCGTTCGACAGGCCAGATCGAGTATTGTTCCTCGTCATTCATGACGACGCTGTAGGCGGTTTTTTCGTCGTGGCTTTCCTCGGCCATTCCCAGCCTCCGTCGTACGTTCCCACGTCGATGGGGGACCGCCGTGTCCTGCTATACGGCGGCCGTGTTCATTAATGTCGGGTGACAGTGCCATAAATTGCTGCAACAATGGCCTGCCTGACGCATTCCTGTCGCCGTGTCGAACTCTCCCCGTGACTGACGGTCTTGTCAAGCTGGCGTGAAGGCGCACAACGGCCACGCATCTTTACTCTGCGTAGTTCCCGTTCGCGCCGCCGGGCAATTGGCCGTGACTATCGATATTTTCGATACAACATCCGTTGTGCCCGTTTCGTGGCGTCGCGCGGTCGATCCCGGGCGCTACATGAATGCCCTGTTCAATGCGGTGGGTGACGGTGGTCGGGTATGTCGATACAGACCCGGACGGCGGCACAATTACCCACACCAGTGGCTTTGTACAGCGTTCATCCAGCACGATCGGACGATTTCGGCAACTGGTCGATCGGCTGATGTCCACCCGGTAACACGGTGACGCTGCGCTAGGCCGAAAATGGCGTCAGGGATTGTCCGGACTTCCCCGATGGTCAGAGCCTGCCGACCCTGTACGCAGGTCGCCCGGGAACCGGTGCGACGGTGCGGACCGCTCTGACCGGTGCGGTGAACAGGAGCGGAGATCTCATGGCTGGATGGCTGCGCCACTGGTCGCGGCCATCGGCCCGACGGCTGCGTCTGCTGTGTCTGCCGCCGGCCGGAGGCAGCGCCTGGCTGTACCGGCGCTGGGCGGACCGGCTGCCGCTGGACGTCGAGGTCGTGGCCGTGGAACTGCCTGGACACGGCGAACGCAGCCACGAGCGCGCTGTGACCGATCTCGACACCGTCATCGACACGATCTGCAGCGAGATCAGCCAGTTGCCGGCGGCGCCGTGGGCGGTGTTCGGCCACAGCATGGGTGCCTTCGTGGGCCTGGAAGTGTGCCGGCGGGCCACCGATGGGCCGCTGGCGCTGGTCGTGGCTGGGGCGGAATCCCCGGCATCCCGACGCATCGCCGGTAGGCTCGTCGACCGCTCGGACCACGAGCTGCTGAGATTCCTCACCGCAGCCGGTGGCACCGACCTGCGGGCGCTGCGCGACGAGGGTCTGCGTGCGTTGGTCATCACGGCGTTGCGAGCGGACCTGACCGCCCTCGCCGGGTTCGCCCACCGCGCCCGGCCAACGTTGCACTGCCCGGTCCGGGTCTACAGCGGCACCACCGACCCGATGGTCGACCCAGCCCGACTGCCCGAGTGGAACCAGACCACCGACCAGGCATGCACGGTGCATCTGTTCGACGGCGGGCACTTCTTCTACCAGCAGCAGGAACACGAGGTGCTCAGCACGCTGGCCCGGCAGCTGAGGGTGCCGGTCGGTTGAGTACCCGGATCCGATCGAGGGAGAGCGGATGACCGGCCAGCCCGACGCCGACGCAGGCTATGCGGCACTGAGCCCGCGTAAGCAGGCACTGCTCGCGCTCGCACTGTCGCGCACCCAGCGGCAGGCCAACCCCGCAGCGGAGCGACCCGACGAGGACGGTGACCCACCAGCCTCGTACGAACAGCGCCACCTGTGGTACCTCGCGGCGCTGCGCCCGGAGTCCTGCGCCTACCTGGTGCCCGTCGAGATCAGCCTGCGGGGCAGGCTGGATGCGGTAGCCCTGGCCGATGCGCTCGGCGTGCTGGTCGACCGGCACCTGGTCCTGCGTACCGTCCTGGTGGAGAGCGCCGGGATCGTACGCCAACGACTGCGGCCCGCGCAGCCGGTCCGGTTGCCGGTCACCGATCTGCGGGGATCCGACGCGCAGGCACGACTCGCGCAACTACGGGCCGAACAGCTCGCCACCCCGTTCGATCTGCGCACCGAGCCGCCCCTGCGGGCCGTGTTGGTACGTACCGGCGAGCAGGAGCATGCGCTGATCCTGGTGCTGCACCACATCGCGTGCGACGGCTGGTCGTTGGGAGTGCTGGTACGCGAACTTGCCGAGGTGTACGCCGCGCTCCGGGCCGGCGAGCGCCTCGACCTGCCGACGTTGACCGCGAGCTACCCCGAGTACGCCCGTGCGCAGCGTGACCGGTTCGCCGGCGGAGTGCTGGAGCAACGGCTGGCCGGGTGGCGGGAACTGCTGTCCGGGGCGCCCCCGCTCTGGCTGCCGGTCGACCACCCGCCCGCAGGTCGTGCCCACGACCCGGATCATGGCGTCGTACCGGGCCACGGCGGCGATCGGGCACCGGCCGACACCGGCTCCGTTGCGGGGCCGGCCGACGCACTGGCGCTCAACCTGTCGGCGGAGCTGATCGCCGCGCTGTCCAGGACAGCACTGCATCGCCGGGCGACACCGTTCATGGCGCTGTTGGCCGCCTTCGCCCTCACCTTGGCACGCTGCGGTGACCAACGTGACGTACTGCTGGGCACTGCCGTGGCCAACCGTGCCGACCAGCAACTCGAACCGTTGGTCGGGTTCTTCGCCAACACCGTGCCGTTGCGGGTCGACCTGTCCGGCGAGCCGAGCTTCCACGACCTGCTGGACCGGGTCCGGACGCACAGCCTGGCCATGCTCGACCAGCAGGACGTGCCCTACGGTAGCTACGCCGGTGTCAGGCGAGCCGAGCCGGTACGCGCGATGCTGGTCCTGCGCACCACCCCGATGACCGAACTGACGTTGCCGGAACTCGCCGTACAGGTCCGGGAACTTCCGCGCCGGGAAGCGAAGTTCGCACTGAGCGTCGAACTGGCGCCGACCCCGGCGGGCGGCCTCACCGGCAGCGTCGAGTACCGGGCCGACCTGTTCGACCAGGCCAGCGTCGTGGAACTGGTGGCGCGCTGGCGTACCACCCTCGCGGCAGCTACCCGCTGGCCGGACCGTCCGGTGTGGACCTTGCCGTTCGCCGCAACCGGACCCGAACCCGCCGGTGAGCTGGCAGGTCGTGCCGTGTGCCTCCGGGGGGCCGACGGCCGGCCGACCCCGCGTGGTGCCGCCGGCGACCTGTACCTGGGCTCGGGCCCCATCGACCCCGTTTCCCCCGCCGACCCAGCCGGCCCGGCGGGGGAGACGGCCCAGGACGGCACTGCCGGCTTCCGGCGTAGTGGCCGGCGGGCCCGGATCGCTGCCGACGGCACCGTCCGAATGCTCCCGGCACCCGCGGAACCCGCGACCGGACAGTCGGGATCCGAGCCTGCGCCACACGTAGCACCGGAAGGTCCACTGGAGAACGCGTTGGCCGGACTCTGGACCCGTGTCCTGGGGGTGCAGTCGGTCGGCGCGACCGACGACTTCTTCGTCCTCGGTGGACACTCGCTGCTCGCGCTCCAGGTGGTGGCGGCGATCCGGGACCAGTTCGGGTTGGACGTACCGTTGGAGGAGTTCCTCGGGGTCACCACAGTGCGAGAGATCGCCGGAACACTGCGCGGGATGGGTCGGGAACGCGGCTTGGACGTGGACGAGCTGGCAGGTGGAGCCGGCACACCGGCAGCGGCGGCCCGGGCCGGGATCGGGCGACTGGACCGCTCCGCGTACCGCACCGGCGGCACCGGGAGCCGGCCGTGACCGCCGACCCGCAGGATCAGACCTACGTCTTCCCGGCGTCGTTCGGTCAGCAGCGGCTCTGGCTCGCCCAGCAGCGCGATCCCAGCTCCAGCGCCTACAACATGGCTGGCGGACTACGCCTGCGTGGCGTACTGGACCCGGCGGTGCTGCGCCGCTGCGTACTGGACGTACTGGCCCGGCACGAGGCGCTACGGACCAGCCTGGAACTGACCGCTGACGGCACCCTCGCCCAGATCGTGCACCCGGCGGTGGCGGCCGACCTGCCGGTACGGGACCTGACCGCTCGCCCGGCCGGCGAGGTGACCGCGCTGGTCGCGGAGGCCGCACGCGCGCCGTTCGACCTGGCCGTACCGCCGCTACTGCGCTGCCTGCTGGTCCGGGTGGCTGACGACGACCACCGGTTCGTGGTGGTGCTGCACCACACGGTCGCGGACGGATGGTCGCTGGGGCTGCTGCTGCGCGAGCTCGGTGAGCGCTACCGCTCCTACGCCGCCGGCCTGACACCCGATCTGCCCGAGCCGACCCTCCAGTACCCGGACTGGGCGGTGTGGCAACGCGACCAGTCGGACGCGGGCGCCTTCGGCGGTGAGTTGGCGTACTGGCGCGAGCAGTTGGCCGGAGCCGCCGCGCCGCCGCTGCCGGCCGGGGCCACCACGGGCGACACCGGCCGGATTCCCGTGGTGTTCCCCGCAGAGCTGATGACGGCGGTCCGCCAGCTCGCCGAACGGGAGCGCGCCACCCCCTACATCGTGCTGCTCAGCGCGTTGATGATCGTGCTGGCGCGCTGGAGCGACGAGCAGGACGTCGTGGTCGGCGTGCCGGTCGCCGGGCGTGGCCGGCCAGAGACCCTCGACCTGGTGGGCTGCCTGGTCAACACGCTGGCGATCCGGGCGAGGATCGACCTGTCCGGCCCGTTCCGACAGGTGCTGCGGCGGGTACGGGACGTCTGCCTGGCCGGCTACCGGCACCAGGACGTGCCGTTCGAGCAGGTCAACGGTGCGCTGCGGGCCGGCGCACCGCTGGTACGGGTGCTGTTCGCGCTGCGTGAGATGCCCGCGCGGTTGTGGCCGGACGGGCCGGGGCTGTCCGGAGAACTGTTCGAGGCCCCGGACACCGACGCGCAGTTCGACCTGTCGGTGCATGTGGCCAGGACAGCGTCCGGCGACTGGTCGGGTCACGCACTGCTTCGGCCCGGCCTGTTCGGTGGGCGTATCGCGGCCCGGTTCCTGGCCGGACTGCCGTTGGTGCTGCACCAGGCGCTCGCCGCACCGGAGGCTGCGGTGGGGCGACTGGCTCTGTCCCCGGCCGGCGAGCAGGCCGGGTCGGACGGACCGTTCAGCGGTGCCGACGTGCCCCCGGTCGCCGAGGGCTGTCTGCACAGCCTGTTCGAGCTGCAGGCGGACCGTACGCCCGACGCAGTCGCGGTGTACGACGGGGCCGTGTCGGTGAGTTACGCAGAACTGGACGCCGACGCCAACCGGCTCGCCCACCACCTGCTGGCGCAGGGGGTCGCGCGCGGCGACCTGGTCGGGGTGTGTCTGCCCCGGTCCGCGCGCATGGTGGTCGCGCTGCTGGCGGTACTCAAGGCCGGGGCGGCGTACGTGCCGTTGGACCCGTCGTACCCGGACGACCGGCTGATGTTCATGGCCCGCGACGCGCGCCTCGCGGTCGTGCTGACCGACGACGCCCACGCGGGGCTGTTCCCCGACGTCGGCCAGGTGGTGCGCTACGACGCCGTACGCGACGCGTTGGCCGTCGCTGCCGCGTGCCGGCCGGGAATCGCGGTGGGACCACAGGACCTGGCGTACGTGCTCTACACCTCCGGGTCGACCGGCCGGCCGAAGGGCGCGATGAACCCGCACCGGGCCGTGGTGAACCGGATCTGCTGGGCACAGCAGGAATACCAGCTGCTGCCCGGTGAGGGGGTGTTGCAGAAGACGCCGCTGAGTTTCGACGTGTCCGGTTGGGAGCTGCACTGGCCGCTGATCGTCGGTGGTCGGATGGTGCTGGCCGCGCCGGACGGGCACCGTGACCCAGACCATCTGATCGGACTGGTCACCGACCGTCGGGTGGGCACCCTGCACTTCGTACCATCGATGCTGCGGGAGTTCCTGGAACATCCCGGGGTACCGGCGCTGGCCGCCACCCTGCGGCGGGTGCTGTGCAGCGGTGAGGAACTGCCCGCGGACCTTGTCCGCCGCTTCGCCCGGACGCTGCCCGGGGTCGAGTTGCACAACCTGTACGGGCCGACCGAGGCGGCCATCGACGTGACCGCGCACCGTTGCCTGCCCGGTCCGCTTCCGGCCGGTTCGGCGCGGGTACCGATCGGTCGACCGATCGCCGGGGCCCGGGTGGCGGTACTGGACTCGCGCGGTGAACCTGTGCCGCTGGGCGCCGCGGGGGAACTGCACCTGGGCGGCGTACCGGTCGGCTGGGGGTACTGGCGGCGGCCGAAGTTGACCGCGGAACGGTTCGTACCGGACCCGGCCGTGCCCGGCGCGCGGCTGTACCGTACCGGCGACCGGGTGGTGCTGGGCGAGGACGGCGCGATCACCTGGTTGGAACGGCTGGACAACCAGGTGAAGGTGCATGGGGTACGGATCGAGTGCGGTGAGGTCGCCGCTGTCCTTCGTGGACTTCCCGGAGTGTCGGACGCGGCCGTGGTGCTCTCGCCGGACAGCGTGCGACTCGCCGGCTATCTGACCACTGTGGATGGCAAGACCCCGCAGCTGTCGGCGCTGACCGATGCGTTACGCGCGGCGCTGCCGGCCGCGATGGTGCCGGACACGCTCACCCATCTGGCCGAACTGCCGCTCGGCCCGAGCGGCAAACTCGATCGTTCCCGGCTGCCCGCACCGGATGCGACCGCCCGGCAACGCACCATCGTGGCGGCCAGTACGCCGCTGGAACTGATCTTCGTGGGTATCTGGTCCGAGGTGCTCGGGGTAGCCGAGGTCGGGGTCAGGGACGACTTCTACGAGCTCGGCGGCGACTCGCTGCGGGCGATGACGGTACTGGCCCGGGCACGCCGGCACGGGCTCGTGGTCCCGATGCCGGTGCTGCTGGGCAACCACACCATCGTCGACATTGCCAGCGCGGTGGCACTGAGGTGAACCGGCACCGCGCCGACCATTCGCTGGCCGGCGCGGCACGGTTGCGGCGTCAGGACCTGACCGGAAGCTCCGGAGGCTCACTGGGCAGCTCCCGGATCCCGCGGACCGAACGGGCGAGCACCGGCAGAGCGGAGGCCATCAGCCCGAACGGTGCGATGATCAGCGTGGTGCGTGCGCCGAGGGTCGCGACCAGCAGGCCGGCCAGGGCGGAACCGAGCGGGATCACCCCGAAGTTCATCGTCCGGTATCCGGCCGCGACCCGGGCCAGCAGGGCATCCGGGGTGACTGCCTGGCGGATCGTCCCGGTGACGATGTTGGCGATCCCGTTACCGAATCCGACCAGCATGAACGCGGCACTGGCGAACACGGTCAGGGCAACCACGCCGCTCGGTGCGGCCGGAATCAGGAAGAACATGTCGGTGGAGAAGATCAACGCGGTCAGCAGGGCCGGTCCGAAACCGATTCTGCGGGCCAGTGGGGCGGACACCACCGAACCGAGCAGTGCACCGAGGCCGCCGACCGTGAGTACGACACCGTACAGGCCGGCGGAAAGACCGCGGTCGGTCACGGCATAGACCAGAAAAGCAACCTCGACACATTGCACGGAACCGTTGTAGATGGTGGCGTGCAGGGCGATCTGGCGTACCGGTGGATTACCGAACAACGCGATCAGGCCGCCTTTCAGGTCGGCGAGGAAACCATTCTTGCCGACCGTCGGATCGGGTGCTTTCTCCCGGCCACGCACCGACAGGATGGTACCAAACGACACCAGGTAGGACACCGCGTCGGCGATCATCGTGAAGGCCACCCCGACGAGGCTGGCCAGACCGCCGGCCAGGCCCGGACCGGTCAACCCGGCCACCGACCCGGTGGTCTGCAGGCGGCTGTTGGCCGATGCCAGCCGGTTGCGGCCGACCATCCCGGGCAGGAAGCTGGCGATCGCCACGTCGAAGACCACGCTCAGCGCTCCACCCGCCACCGCGACCACGTACAGCTGCCACAGCGACAGGGCGCTGAACCAGAAAGCGACCGGGATCGACAGGACCAGCAGCGCCCTGCCCATGTTGGCGAAGAGCATCGCCGGTCGCCTGCGCCGACGGTCCAACCACACACCGACGGCCAACGGGAAGACGAAGTACGGCAGGGTGAACAGGGTCTTGAGCAGTCCGACCTGCCCGCCGCTGGCATGCAGGGTGAGCACCGCGACCACCGGCAGGGCGAACCAGGTGATCTGCGAGCCGAACGCGGACACGCTCTCGCCCGCCCAGAAGGTCATGAATGCGCGATCTCTGGTCAGGCTACGACCGGGTGTCGGGGTAACGCCTGACTTGTCGATTTCGGTTTGCTCTGAGATAGCCATCGTAACGACCGTTCAATGTCAGGTGAAGTCCGGACAGAAATAACTCGGCACCGCTACTAGGATCACCTTGATAATGCTCGCGTCCGACAATCGTGAATGCATTGTCAATTGATCGTTCGTCACCGTAGCTCTGATGCACCTCGCTGGCAAGTGCACGGATTTTCTCCGGCCGCGGAAAGGCGGTGGATACGTTGTCCGGCAGTTTCCGCTGGAACAGTCAACAATGCACGGTGGACATGGAGAGACGGGCCAAGGAGCTGGCTGTGGCCGGGTTCGTGACGATGCCCGCCGAGGAGGCCGTCGCGGTGGTCGACGACCTGCCGTTCTCCGCGTTCACCGACCACTGGAACGATCTGCCGTTGGACGAGGAACTGGCCAGGCTGCCCGACGGCGGTGCGTTCCGGCTGCGCCGCTTCGGCCGCTTCCTGGCCGAGGTCGACGGCAGTACGGTGACTGGCACCCTGCTGCCGCACGGCACCTTCCAGCAGGATGCCCGGCACATCCCGCTGTTCGCAGGGCGGCAGCGTACGTTCGCACCGGTCAGCCCGGAACTGGCCAATGACCCGGTGCTCGCCGCGCTGATCGGCCACGACGTGGGCACCGTGAGCGCCGTGGCCGGAACGACCCGCTGGGTGGTCAACATCCACCAGATCCGGGTCGTGGCCCGCTCCGGCGGTGCGGGCCTGCCCACCCCGGAGGGCCGGCACCGGGACGGACACGCCTTCGTCGGCATGCACCTGCTGCGCCGGCAACGATGCCAGGGCGGCGAGTCGATCGTGTACCGCGACGGGCAGCCCGACGTCCGGCTGGTGTTGCGGGACCCCCTGGACGCGCTGATCGTCGACGACGCCGCGATCACCCACGAGGTCACCCCGATCAGTGCGGACGGCGCCGACGGGATCCGGGACATGCTGCTGGTCGACCTGAACCCGGCCGGCGGGCAGGACTAGTGCCGGTGGACGAGACGGTCGAGACGCTGCTGCTGCGCCGGATGGTGGAGCAGTGTTCGCTCTCCGGATCCGAGGCCGAACTCGCCGCGCAGCTCGCCCCCGAACTCGCCGGGCTCGGCTTCGACAGTCATGTCGACGCCGCAGGCAACGTCGTCGGCGAAGCCGGCGCCGCCGACGGCCCGTTGATCATGCTGCTGGGTCACATCGACACGGTCGACGGTGAGGTAGCCGTCCGGCGGGAGGAGGACCTGCTGTACGGCCGGGGGACCGTCGACGCCAAGGGCCCGTTCGCCACGATGATCTGGGCCGCGGCCCGGGTCGCCGCGGACATCCCGGCGCGCCTGGTGCTGATCGGTGCGGTGGACGAGGAGGGCGAGTCGCGGGGTGCCCGGCACCTGATCGACGGCTACCGACCGGACGCGGTCATCATCGGCGAGCCCAGCGGGGTGGACACGGTGGTGCTCGGCTATAAGGGCGTGTTCCGCTTCGACTACGAGGTGAACTGCGCGCCGACCCACTCCAGCAGCGCCGAGGACAAGGCCACCGAACGGACCCTCGACTTCGTCGACGGGGTGCGCTCACTGCTGCGCGATGCCGGTGGGGAACGCTACTTCGACCGGGCACTGCCGACCGTCGTACGGATGGACGGCGACATGCAGTCCGCCCGTGCCACGGTGTCCTGCCGGCTGCCCGTCGGGTTCGACACCGCCGGATTCTCCGCGGCGCTGCGCCAGCTGGCCGGGGACGCGAGCATCACCGTGCTGGAGCAGGTACCGGCGGTGCGTTCGTCCCGCACCGACCCGGTGGTACGGGCGCTGACCGGGGCGGTCCGCCGGCACCGCGGTCGGGTCGACACGAAGGTCAAGCTCGGCACCTCGGACATGAACGTGGTCACGCCGCACTGGTCCGCACCGATCGCCGCGTACGGGCCGGGTGACTCGCGTCTCGACCACACCGCGGACGAACACATCGACCTGCGCGAGTACCTCGCCTCGATCGACATTCTTGCTGATGCGCTGGTCGACATCGCGACCACCGTGCCCCGTCCCGACGACAAGGAGTGACACGTGGCGCAACGTCCGCTGGCCGTACTGACCTCGCGGGTGCGGGTCGAAGAGAAACTGATCTTCGCCGAACTGACCCGGCGCGGGGTGGACTACGAGCGGGTCGACACCCGGCACTGGGCGTTCCGGGTGGACCGGCCACAACTGCCGTGGCGCGGTGCGATCAGCCGGGAGATCTCGCACATCCGCAACCGGTACGCCGCCGAACTGCTGGAGTTCGCCGGGGTGCCGGTGGTCAACGACGCCAGCACGATCACACTGTGCGGTGACAAGCTGCTCACCACTCTCGCGCTGCGCGCCGCCGGCCTACCCACCCCGCGGGCACTGGTAACTCTGGAACCCCAGGCCGCGCTCGCCCATCTCGACGATCTGGGCTACCCGGCGGTCATCAAGCCGGTCAACGGTTCGTGGGGGCACCTCGGCGCCAGGCTGACCGACCGGGACGGGGCGGCAGCTGTACTGGAACACCGGACCGCCCTGCCCAGCCCGCAGTACCAGATCGCCTACGTGCAGGAGTACGTGGACAAGCCGGACCGCGACATCAAGGCGTACGTGTTCGGCGGTGAAGTGATCGGGGCGATCTACAAGAACTCCACCGAGTGGCGGACCAACACCGCGCGTTCCGGCTGGCCGTCGGTGTGCCCGCTCACCGACGATCTGGTGAAGCTGCTGGAGGCGGCGGCCGGGGCGATCGGCGACGGGGTGCTGGGCATCGACGTATTGGAGGACCGGGACGGCAACCTGCTGGTCAACGAGGTGAACCACACCCCGGAGTTCCACGGTGCGTTGGAGGTGCTGGATGTCGACCTGGTCGGTGCCTACGTCGACTACCTGTTGCGTCGGCTCGGGGAGTTCCAGTGAACGAACCCGCCGCGCCGTTGCCCGGCCACCGCGAATCCGTCCATTGTGGAGTGCCGAACGTCGGTTCCACCGGAGTACTGGATGTTCCGCCCGGTCGCTACGACTGGGTTGTGCTGCAGATCGAAGGTCCGGCCGCGGGTAGCACGCTCTGGCTGCACTACCGCGACGGTGTGGACCCGGAGACCGTACCGACCGGCACGAACATTCGCGTGCCGGTGGCCCGCCATGACGACCTTGTCGCGGTCCGGCTGCCGCTACGTCCGGGTGTCCGGGTGGACCGGGTCTCGCTGCTGACCGCGTTCACCTCAACCGCATGGGAGAAGACCGGATGACCGCAACTACCAGCCGTTCCACCGGGCAGCTGGCGTTGCTCGGCGGGAGCCGCAGCGTCGCGCTGGACGCCGATGACCGGTCCCGGGTGTGCTGGCCGCAGGTGACCGACGCGGAGCGCCAAGCGCTGCTCGGGGTCCTGGACAGCGGTCGGTTCACCTCCAACAACAGCGACGGTGAGGTCCAGCGGCTGGAGCGCGAATGGGCGGCGTTCGTGGGCGTGCCGCACTGCGCGGCCGTCTCCAACGGCACCGCAGCGATCGCGCTCGCCTTCGCCTCCCTGGACCTGGATCCCGGTGCGGAGGTACTCGTCCCGGCGCTGACGTTCGTGGCCAGCGCGATAGCCCCGGTGCAGCGAATGCTGGTGCCGAAGTTCGTGGACATCGACCCGGTGACGTACACGATGGACCCGGCCGCCGCCGAGGCGGCGATCACCCCCCGCACCCGGGCGATCCTCGCGGTACACCTGCACGGCCTGCCATGCGACATGGACGCGCTCGGTGCGCTGGCGCGGCGGCACAACCTGGCCCTGGTCGAGGACGCCGCACAGGCGCAGGGTGCCACCTACAAGGGCCGGCGCGCCGGTGCGATGGGCCGGATCAACGCCGTCAGCCTCAACGCCACGAAAAACCTGCCCACCTGCGGGGAGGGCGGACTGGTCACCACCGACGACGCGGAACTGCACGCCAAGGTGGTGCGCTACCGGCAGTTCGGCGAAGATCTCGTCGGCGGCCGCGGCCGCGACTACATCTCGCACATCCTGGCCGGCAACGAGAAGCTCTCCGCGGTGCAGGCCGCGTTCGCCCGCTGTCAGCTGGACCGGCTACCGGCCGCGATGCAGGCCCGTGAACGCAACGTGGCCGCGCTGCTGGCCAGACTCGGCGAACTCCCCGGTATCGTGCTACCGACCTGTCCACCGGACCGTACGCACTCCTGGCACATCCTGCGGTTGCGGTTCGATCCGGCGGCGATGGGGCTGGAAGGTCTGGCGGCAGGGCCGCTACGTGCCGCGGTGCAACGGGTGCTGCGCGCCGAGGGTGTGCCGGTACAGCCGTACCAGCTGGTGCCGCTGTCGGGTCAGGGCGCCTTCCGTACCAAGGAGGGTTTCCACGGCTATCCGTGGCGGTTGTCCGATACCGACACCACCTACCGCATCGAGGACCACCCGGTGACATTGGCACTGATCGAGGATTCGCTGACGCTGCAACGTTGGCACCTGAACCCGGACAGCGGACCGGTGCTTTCGCGCATCGCCGACGCGTTCGAGAAGGTGTGGCAGCACCGGGACGTACTGGCCCGGCTCGCCGGTTCCGGCACGTACCGGGCACCGTGGGAGGCGACGGCGTCATGAACGTACGGGAACTGCAGACGCTCACCGACCGTGCGGCGCGCATCCGGCACCGGGTGCTGGACATGGCCGCCACCCCGGACGGCGCACACGTGGGGGGCAGCCTCTCCGCCACCGACGTACTGACCGTGCTCTACACCCGGGTACTGCGGTACCGGCCGGACGAGCCGCAGTGGCTGGGCCGCGACCATTTCATCCTGAGTAAGGGGCACGCCAGCGCTGCCCTCTACGCGATCCTGGCCGACACCGGTCACTTCCCGGTCGAGGAGTGCGCGACGTACGGGCAGGCCGGTGGCAGGCTTGCCGGGCACCCGCTGCGTCGGGTCCCCGGGGTGGAGTTCCCCACCGGCTCGCTCGGCCACGGGCTCTCCCTGGGTATCGGGCTGGCGCTGGCTGCGCGCCGCGACGGTCGGGACAACCAGGTGTTCGTACTGCTCGGCGACGGTGAGTTGCAGGAAGGTTCGGTGTGGGAGGCGGTGATGTGCGCCGCGCACTTCGACCTGGACAACCTGACCGCGATCGTGGACCGCAACGGACTGCAGATCACCGGCCGCACCGAGGACACCATCGCGCTCGAACCGCTCGGGCAGCGTTGGGCCAGCTTCGGCTGGTCGGTGTCCGATGTGGACGGCCATGACCTGGCCGAGCTGTCCACGGAGCTGGAACGTCGGCCCGAAGCCGGCCGGCCGCGGGTGCTGATCGCCCGTACCGTCAAAGGCCGCGACGTTCCGCTGTTCGAGAACGCCAAGAAGAGCCATCACATCACCCTCACCCCCCGGCTGTACGACCGTGCCGTGCGGGGTCTGCGAGCGAGGACGAGCCGATGACAACCGAAGCGACCCTGCCACCGGCGGCGGTCGCCGCCGCGACGACGACCCGGGAGGCGTACCGCCAGACCCTGCTGGAGCTGGCCCGCGCAGATTCCCGGATCGTCTGCCTCGACTCAGACATGGGCGGACTGGAGGACGGGTTCGGTGCGCAACTGCCGGACCAGTACATCAACGTGGGCATCGCGGAGGCGAACCTGATGGGCGTGGCCGCCGGGATGGCGGCGGCCGGGCAGATCCCGTTCGTCAACACGATCAGCGGGTTCGCCGCGGCCCGGGCCTGCGAACAGGTGAAGGTCGACATCGCCTACAACGATCTGCCGGTACGCATCGTGGTCACCCACGGTGGGCTGTCCGCGGGCCACTACGGCCCCACCCACCACTCGGTCGAGGACATCGCCATCATGCGGACACTGCCGAACATGACCGTGGTGGTACCGGCGGACGTGGCCGAGACCGTCGAGGCGATCCGAGCCGTCATGCGGCTGCCCGGTCCGGCATTCGTCCGGCTCGGCCGGAAGGCCACCGCAGCGGTGTACGACGCTCCGTACGAGTTCAGCATCGGCCGCGCAGTGCTGCTTCGCGATGGCAGTGACGTCACGCTCATCGCGACCGGACCGCATCCGGTGCTGCGCGCGCTGGACGCGGCCACCGAACTGGCCGGGCACGGGGTTCGCGCCCGGGTGCTGAACATGCACACGGTGAAGCCGTTGGACCGTGCCGCGGTACTCGCCGCGGCCCGCGACACCGCCGGCATCGTCACGGTCGAGGACCACGTGGTACTGGGCGGACTTGGCGGCGCGGTCTGCGAGTTGGTGGCGGGGGAGCATCCGTGCCCGGTGCACCGGATCGGCACCCCGGACCGGTTCAGCGACCAGGTCGGCGGTGAGACCGAACTGCTCACCGCCGCCGGGGTCACGACCGGGCGGATCGTCGCTGCGGCGCTGCGACTGCTGGCGTAGCGCCGCCGATGTCAGCCGGTCCTGCGCATTGGCAACCGATGCAGCGCGAGCAGGCGCCGATCGGTCGTGCGGGGCATGGTGAACGCCGGCACCTGGGCGGGCGGTGCCTGGTACACCCGCAACGCTGGCACCGGCTCGCCGATGCCACCGAACCAGCCGTCGGTGCCGATCAGTACCGGCACGGCCCCGAACCGGTCGGCGATCATCCGCGCGTGCCCACGGGTACGTGCACCGACCGCCGAACCGCCCCGACCGGCCACCGCGACGGTGCGCCCGGCGACGGTGAACCAGCTGACCGAGTGGGCGACCGGTGCGCGATCCGGCCACGGGTAGGGAGCCGGCGCCGGTGCGAGGCCAGGGTCGCGGGCCATCGCCACCTCGGACAGCTGCTTGTCCGGGCTGGGGAAGTGCCGCACGGTGCGGTAGCCCAGGGCGGCGTAGTACGACGGGTTTCCGCGTTCCACCACGGCATCCAGTCGTACCAACGGGACCCCGGCATCGTGCGCGTCGGACTCCAACCGGCGCATCAGTGCCCGGGCCAGTCCGCTACCACGCCAACGGGGGTCGACGGCGAGCCGGCGTACCTCCCAGCAGTCGGTGCCGGGCCGACGCACCGCGCGTACGCTGCCGCGCACCTCACCGTCATCGTCGCGGGCAAGCCACAGCAGCGCACCCGAGGCGAGGTCCGCATGGATCACCGCGGCGCATTCTCGGGCGCCGTCAGCGATGGGCAGACCAGGTACCGGATCGGCGACGGCGAAGGCGGCCCGGGTCACCTCGGCAAGGCGGCACGCCAGGTCGGCCGCCAGCCAACCGCCGACGCGGGTCAGTCGAATGTTGCCTGTCATCAGTCCAATCTATTGCCTGCCAAGGCAACTGGGGAAGAGGTGGGGAAGTGACCGAGACTCTCGTACGCAGATCCCGGCCGGTCGAACTGACCGGACTGACCGACAATGCGGGTATCCGTCCCGATGAGCGGCGCGACACCGGCGGATTCAACATCTGGAGCAACACCTTCCCGGCCGGCAGTCTGCCGCCGGCCGGCGGAACCGTTCAGGTGGCCGGGGTCCCGTTCAGGTTTCCGATCAGTGCACCGGGCGACAACCTGCGCTGCCGGGGTCAACGCATCGAGGTCACGCCCGGACGCTACGACTGGATCTATCTGCTGGCCGCCGCCGAACGACGTAGCGAGGACCAGATCGTCCTGCACCACACCGACGGCACCCGGACCCGGCAGTGGCTGCGGGTCTCGGACTTCTGGCCGCAGACCGATGCCCGGTTCGGCGAACTTCTGGCCTACCGGTGCGACCGACTGCTCTACCCGAGACATGTACAGACCAACATGCATCCGTCGATCTGGTGCTGCCGAACTGGGATCAGTTCGGCCACGCCGGTGACCGTACTGGAACTGCCGGACAACCCGGCCATCCACCTGTTCGCGCTGACCATGGTGACCGACGACGAGGGGGACCGGTGAAACTGGAGCTGGCGACGCCGGGCAGCTGGCGGCACGACCTGACCCACTGCCTGCACACCACGATGGGGGTGCTGCTGCGACATCACGGACTGGACCCACTGGTCGTACTGGGAGCCGCCTGGAACTTCCACTACCGTCCGGGGGACATCCGGCGGGAAGAGTACTACTTCCCCTGTAGCGGTGACTCGCTGCTGGGCAGTCTCGCGCCGTACCATCCGGTCAGCTCCATCTGGCACCAGCCGAGCGGCCCCGACGAAGGCTGGAGCGAGGTACGCGCAGCGCTTCTCGCCGGGTCCCCGGTGGCGGTCGCCGCGGACAACTTCCACCTGCCTTTCCGGCCGGCGTACCGGGATGTGCACACCAACCATCTGCTCACCGTCTTCGGTTTCGACGACGGCACCGGCGAGGTCTTCGTCGACGACCCGGTTCCGCCGCGTTTCTGCGGTGCCATCACGCGTGCCAAGCTGACCGCGGCGCGCGACTCGGCCAACCCGGTCCTGCACGAGCGCGACCTGTTCTTCACCGCCAACCCGATAGGCAACCGCTGGTTGAGCGTCCACATCGGATCCGACTGGCCGGTTTTCGACCCCGACTTCGTCCGGCACCTGGTGCGCGGCAACATGGCTGGGTTCGCCGGGAGTTCCGATGACGGTGCGTTGGACGGTCTGGACGGACAGCGCCGGTTCCTGGCCGACTCGGTCGCGCGGCTGCACCGGGATCCGGCCGTGGTGGACGAGCTGTTCGTGGTCGCCGGTGCGGTACTGGCGATGACCGGGCTGCACGCCGACCTGCTGTACCGGGCCGGCCGACAGTTCCACCGACCGGACTGGTGTGAGCTGTCCCGCGAGGTCGACCGGGTGGCACATCACTGGACCGCGCTGCGGATCGCAGTGGCCACTGCTCGCCAGGACCCGGGGGCCGCGGCGGAGTCGGTGGCCCGGCGTACCGAACAGCTCATGGCCGATCAGACCCGCATCCTCGACCGGATGGCTGCCGTCTAGTACCGGGCCGTCAGGGGTTATCCCGACTGCCCCCGGCGGCGGCGAACCCGCATTCTCATAGCAGTGACCGGCGTTGCCCATCCCCAGGAGACGACATGTCCCTTCACCCATGCCCACAGTGCGAGAGCAAGATCGACATCGCGGCCACCGCCGTGGTGTCCGAGATCGTGGAATGCGCCGACTGCCGGGCCGAACTGGAAGTCATGGCCACGAACCCGGTGATGCTCGCGGTCGCACCCGAGGTCGGCGAGGACTGGGGCGAGTGAAACCTGCACCCCCGGTACGCGTGGCGATCGTCGGAGCGGCCGGCTACATCGGCGGTGAGCTGCTGCGGCTGCTCACCGGCCATCCACGAGTCGAGGTGGCGTACGCGGTGTCCCGGCGCCTGGCCGGCAAACGGGTGGACGGGGTGCACCCCAACCTGCGTGGCGCCACCGACCTGGCATTCTGCGGGTTGGACGACATTGACTCCTGTGACGTGGTCTTCCTCGCCACCGCGCACAAGGCGGCGGCCGGTCTGGTGCCGCAGCTTGGTGCGCGTGCCGGCTGTGTGATCGACCTGACCGCCGACTTCCGGCTGCGTGACCTGGACGCGTACCGGCGCTACTACGACGACGAGCACCCCGCGCCCGAACTCATCGACAGTTTCACCTGCGGCTGGCCGGAGCGCTACCGCAAGTCGCTGCGTGCAGCCGAGCGGATCAGTGTTCCCGGCTGCATGGCCACCGCCGCCATCCTCGCGTTGTACCCGCTGGCTGAGGCCGGGTTGATCGGCCCGGACGTCACGATCGACGCACGGACCGGTTCCAGTGGCTCCGGAGCTACCGCAGGCGCACTGAACATCCACGCCGAACGCAGCGGCGCGATGCGGGTGTTCGCCCCGGCAGGCCACCGGCATGAGGCCGAGGTAGCGCAGGCGACCGGGCTCAACGCGCGGATGACCGCGACCGGAGTGGAGGCGGTGCGGGGCATTCAGGTGCTCTGCCGGGCCCGGGCCGCCGATGCTCCGTTGACCGATCCGTTGGTGCGACAGACATACCGGCGGCACTATGCCGACGAGCCGTTCGTCCGGGTGGTCGCGGCGAGCCGGGGCGGCTATCGGCTGCCAGAACCGAAGATCCTGACCGGCACGAACTACTGCGACGTCGGGTTCGCGATCGGCGCGGTTGGTACCGAGGTGGTCTGCATCGCGGCACTGGACAACCTGATGAAGGGCGGCGCCGGCAACGCCGTGCAGTGTCTGAACATCCGGATGGACTGGCCGGAACGGTTGGGGTTGGAGTTCCTCGGCCTGCATCCGGCATGAGCGGGGTGGTGTGAGGTGGCCGGGCTGACGGTGGTCAAGTGTGGCGGCAACGCCGGTACCGACCCGGTGGCGATGTGCGCGGACATCGCGGCACTCGTCGCCGGTGGGGAACGGGTGGTGTGCGTCAACGGCGGTTCCAGCGAGGTGGACAGGCTCGCCGAGAGTCTCGGCGTACCGCAACGACGACTCACCACCCCGGGCGGCGGTTCCAGCCGCTACACCGACCCGGCGACCCTGCGGGTGTTCACCACCGCGCTGGCCGGTGTCGTACTCCCACGGATGGTGACCGAGCTGGCCGGCCACGGGGTCACGGCGGTCGGCCTGACCGGGCTGGACGCCGGGACCCTCACCGCCACCCGGCATGCGCCGCACCGGGCCGTCGTCGACGGAGTGGTCCGGGTGGTCCGCGACGATCACACCGGCCGGCTCCGGGAGGTCCGTACCGACCTGCTGGAGCTGCTGCTCGCGGCCGGCATCACACCACTGCTGTCGCCACCGGCACGCACCCCGGACGGTGCGGCGGTCAACGTCGACGCCGACCGGGTTGCCGGCCTGGTGGCCGCACGGCTGTCCGCGGACCGGTTGGTGTTTCTCACCGGTACCGCCGGGGTGCTAGCCGATCCGACCGACCCGGCCAGCCTGCTCGCCGAATGTGCGGTACCGGCCGGCGGGTACGGCGGGGGGATGGCGGTCAAGCTCACCGCCGCTGCCGAGGCACTGTCCGCCGGCGTCACCGAGGTCCGGATCGCCAGCGGCGCGGGCGAAGCGCCGGTCCGACACGCACTCGCCGGCGGCGGCACCCGCGCGGTGCCCAGTACCGAGGTGGCCGGCGCCGTGGTGTCGACGAGGGCATGAGAAGCAGTTGACGTGACGAGCCAGGGAGAGTAACCCGTGACCGAGCACAGTGACCGTACGCAGCCTGCAGGGGGTCGCATCTCCAGCCTCTCCGAGGCGCGCCGTGCGTTGCTGCAGAAGCAGCTGCGCCAGGTCCGGGAGAACCGGGCCGCGGCGGACCGGATCCCGATCATCGACCGCAACGGTGTGCTGCCGTTGTCGTTCGCGCAGCAGCGGTTGTGGTTCCTGGACCAGTTCACCCCGGACCTGCCGGTGTACAACTCGCCGTTGCCGTTGCGGCTGCGCGGACCACTCGACGTCGACGTGCTCGGGCACGCGCTGACCCGGCTGGTGGAGCGGCACGAGATCCTGCGTACCCGCTATCTCAGTGAGAACGGTGTGCCGTACCAGGTGATCGATCCGCCGCCGGAGCGGGTGGCGATGGAGATCGCCGACCTGTCCGAGCTGCCGGTCACCGACCGCGAGGAACGGATGGTGGAACTGGTCGTCGAACACGGTCGGCGGCTGTTCGACCTCGCCGTCGATCCCGCCCTACGGCCCGTACTCATCGTCCTCGGCGAACGCGACCACGTGGTGATGTTGTGCATGCACCACATCACCACCGACGGCTGGTCGTCGGGCATCGTGATGCGCGAACTGGTCGCGCTGTACGCCGCGCTGCTGTCGCACACCGCACCGCGGCTGCCGGACCTGGCAATCCAGTACGTGGATCACGCCGCCTGGCAGCGGGACCGGTTGACCGGTGCGGAGCTGGACCGGCAGCTGGAATTCTGGACCAGCAAATTGGCCGACCTGCCGGTGCTGGACTTCCCGACCGACCGGCCGCGGCCCAGCAACCCGAGCTGGGTCGGATCGAGCTTCTCCACCACACTGCCGGAGGAGCTGCGGTCCGGGGTGACGGCGATGGCGCGTACCGAGCAGGTCACCATGCTCACCGTGCTGTTCACCGCGTTCACCGCGGTGCTGGCCCGCTACACCGACCAGTTCGACGTGACCGTCGGCTCGGTGTTCTCCGGGCGCACCCGTTCGGAGATCGAACCGTTGATCGGCTTCTTCTCCAACTCACTGGTGATGCGCAGCGACCTGTCCGGCGATCCGAGCTTCCGCCAGCTGCTGGCCCGGACCAATGAACTGGTCCTCGGCGCGCATCTGAACCAGGATCTGCCGTTCGGCAAGGTAGTCGACGCGTTGCGCCCGGAGCGTGACCCGTCGCGCAACCCGTTGTTCCAGATCTCCTTCACCCTGCAGGCAGCACAGGGCGATGGCGCGGACCTGGGTGACCTGCAGGTGGAGTTCCTGCCGCTGGCACCGGGTACGTCCCGGTTCGACTTCGCCTTTCAGCTCAACGAGCAGCCGCCGGACGGTTTCAAGGTGTGGATCGAGTACTCCACCGAACTGTTCGACCAGGCCAGGATGGACCGACTGATCGAACACTACGGCAACGTGCTGCGCGCCGTCATCGGCAATCCGGAGCTGCCGCTGTCCCAATTGCCGCTGATGGGTGCGGAGGAACGTGCCGCGGTACTGGTGGCCGCCAACCGCACCGACCGGCCCGGATCGGGCGCGCTGCTGCACGAGCTGTTCGAGGCGCACGTGCTTGCCCGGCCACAGCATCCGGCGTTGCGGTTCGCCGGCGAGGACGTCAGCTACCACGAGCTCAACGTACGGGCCAACCGGATCGCCCACCAGTTGCGTTCGCTCGACGTCGGACCGGACACGGTGGTCGGTATCCTGCTGGAACGGGGACCCGACCTGCCCGCCGCGCAGCTGGGCATCCTGAAGGCCGGTGGCGCCTACCTGCCGTTGGACCCGACCTACCCGGACTCCCGGATCGCCTTCCAGGTCGCCGACGCGCACTGCCCGGCGGTACTGACCACCAGCGAGCTCGCCGCCCGGCTGCCCGCCGACACCACCGCGATCTGCCTGGACGACGAGCAGGTACGTGCCGGCCTGGCGGCGCTACCCGAGGACAACCCGTCGCGGCTGGGTGGACCCGACAACCTCGCGTACCTGATCTACACCTCCGGCTCCACCGGCCGACCCAAGGGCGTGCTGGTGGAACACCGCAGCGTAGTCAACTTCACCGAACTGATCATCGACGAGTTCGAGGTGACCCCGCAGTTCCGGGTGCTGCAGTTCGCCAATCCAGCCTTCGACGTGAGCGTGTTCGAGATCTTCAGCGCGCTGTGCGGCGGTGCGACCCTGATCCAGGCGCCGCGTGGAACACTGCACGACCCGACCGCGTTGGCCGGACTGATCCGCGACGAGCGCGTCACCATGGCCGACATCCCGCCTAGCATCCTCGCGCTGCTCGACGGTGACAGCCTGCCGGACCTGAAGGTGCTCTACGTCGGGCTGGAACGCTACCCCGGGGAGACAGTCAACCGCTGGAATCCCGAGTACCGCCAGTTCTGCAACGGCTACGGCCCGACCGAGGCGACCGTCGCCTGTATCAACTACACCTGCCCGCACGAGCCGTTCACCGACAGCCCGCCGATCGGGGTGCCGCTGGCCAACTACCAGGCGTACGTGCTGGACCGGCGGGGTGAACCGGTGCCGGTCGGGGTGGGCGGCGAACTGTACGTCGGTGGCACCGGCGTGGCCCGCGGCTACCTGAACCGGCCCGGTCTGACCGCGGAACGCTTCGTACCCGATCCGTTCGGGTCGCGCCCGGGTGGTCGGCTGTACCGCACCGGCGACCTGGTGCGCTGGCGCGAGGACGGCAACCTGGAGTTCCTGGGCCGGGTCGACAACCAGATCAAGATCCGTGGCCTGCGGATCGAACCCGCGGAGATCGAGCACGCGCTCACCGCACATCCGGGCATCCAGCAGGCGGCGGTGCTCACCCACACCCCGGACGGCGGGGACATCCAGCTCGTCGCGTACGTGACCGTCGTGCCGGGCTCGGCGCCCAGCGTCGAGGAGGTCCGTGCACACCTGTCCGGTGAGCTGCCACCGTCGATGGTGCCGGCGGCCTACGTGGTGCTGGAGTCGTTGCCGCTGACCGCCAGCGGTAAGCTGGACCGGGCCAAACTGCCCGCGCCGACCGCCGGGCCGAGCGTCGACTACGTGGAGCCCGCCACCCCGACGCAGCAGACACTCGCCAGCATCTGGCGGGAACTGCTGCGGGTCGAACGGATCGGTGTACACGACAGCTTCTTCGCGTTGGGCGGCAACTCGCTGCAGGCGACCCAGCTGGTCTCCCGGATCCGCGACGAGTTCGACGTGACCCTCGACCTGCGCGCGCTGTTTGGCAACGCGACCGTGGAGGCGCTGGCCGAACTGGTGGAGGAACAGGAGTTCGCGGGGGTGTCGGACGAGGAACTGGTCGGGCTGCTGTCCTCAGTGGAGGAGATGACCGAGGACGAGGCACGTCACCGGCTGGAGTCGCTGCCGGCCGAGCAGGGCGAGGCGTCCTGAGATGGCAGCGCCGAGTCGACTTGCCGGCCTGACACCGAAGCAGCGGGCTGAGGTACTTCGCGAGCTACGGGCGGCCCGCGCTGGGCGTGGCCCGCAGATCCCACCGCTACCACGGGACGGGCGGTTGCCGCTATCCTTCGCCCAGCAACGGTTGTGGTTTCTCGACCGGCTCGATCCGGGCGCGGCCACGTACAAGGCGCCGTACGCGATCCGGATCGCCGGCCCGGTCGATGAAGCGGCGCTGGGCATTGCGGTGACCGGCATGTTCGGCCGGCACGAGCCGCTGCGTACCCGGTTCGCCGATGACGACGGCGTCCCGTACTGCGTGATCGATCCCGCGCCCGAGTCGGTGCCGGTACGCATCACCGACCTCACCGGACTGCCCGGGGCCGAAAGAGAGCAGCGGTTGCGGGAGCTGATGGACGCGATCGCCCGCCGTCCGGTGGACCTGGCCGTCGGCCCGCTGGTGCGCCCGGAACTGGTACGCCTGTCGCCGGAGGACCGTGTACTGGTGCTGGACATGCACCACATCACCACCGACGCCTGGTCGGTCGGGGTACTGCAACGCGAACTGTTCACCCTCTACCAGGCGGCGGTGGCCGGGGTCGCCGACCCGCTGCCGCGGCTGGCGGTGCAGTACGTGGACTTCGCCGCCTGGCAGCGCGAACGGCTGTCCGGTGCGGAGCTGGCGGAGCACCTGGCGTACTGGCGCCGCCAGCTCACCGATCTGCCGGTACTGGATCTGCCGGCGGACCGGCCCCGTCCGGCGGTGGCCTCCAGCACCGGGGCGAGCCTGGTCGCCACGTGCGGTCCGGCGTTGCACCGGGAGGTTCGGGTGCTGGCCGAACGATCCGGCACCCGGCCGTTCGGCGTACTGCTCGCCGCATTCGTGGCGCTGCTGCACCGGCTGACCGGGGCCGACGACGTGGCGGTCGGTTCGGCGTTCTCCGGCCGTACCCGCTCGGAGATCGAGCCGCTGCTCGGCTTCTTCGTCAACACGCTGGTACTGCGCGCGGACGTATCGGGTGATCCGTCCTTCGTCGAGCTGCTGGCCCGGGTCGACGACATGCTGCTCAACGCGCACGCCCACCAGGAGGTGCCCTTCGACCTGGTCGTGGACGCGGTCGCGGGGGAGCGGGAGCCGGGTCGTAATCCGTTGTTCGACGTGGCGTTCAACTACCAGGACGCCACGATCACCGCCGGGGTGGGTACCGAGGGCCTGCGGGTATCGGGGGTCGGACTGTCCCTGGGAACCTCGCGCTTCGACCTGACAGTAAACGTGGGGCCGGCCGCTGACGGTGGCCTGTCCCTGGCTGTCGAGTACTCCTCGCAGCTGTACGACGCGGAGCGTATCGAACGTCTGGTCACCGACTACCGGGGTCTGCTCGGCGCGGTCCTGGCCGACCCGTCCGCCCGGGTGTCCAGCGTGGAACTCGGTGGTGCCGGTACCGGGCAGGTGACCGACTGGAGCGGTGCCGGAGTCGAGGCGCCTGAGCCGGGCGCCATGGTGCCGGAGCAGATCCTCGCGCGGGCCGCCGCCACCCCCGATGCCGTGGCGGTGCGCTTCGACGGTGCCACGACGACCTACCGCCAGCTCGTCGACGAGTCCGACCGGATGGCCGGGGTTCTCGCCGCGCACGGGGTCGGGCCGGAGCGCCGGGTCGGCGTACTCCTCGACCGGGGCCCTGCGCTGATCACCGCGCTGCTGGCGGTGTGGCGCGCCGGCGGGGCGTACGTGCCGCTGGACCCGACGCTGCCCTCGGCGCGGCTGGAGTTCATCGCCCGCGACGCCGACTGCGTACTGGTACTGACCTCCACCACGTGGCGTGCGGCGCTGCCGGCGGGCACCACCACCGTCTGCGTCGATGAACTGGTCGGGCTGCCCACCGCGGACGTCGTGAGTGCGGTGGACCCGCAACAGCTGGCGTACGTGATCTACACGTCCGGATCGACCGGAACGCCGAAGGGGGTCGGTGTCAGCCACCACAACGTGGCGACCTATCTGGCGATCCAGTCCGTCCAGCTTGGACTGTCCGGAACGGACCGGATGGTGCAGTTCTGCAACCCGGGGTTCGATGTGAGCGTGCACGAGATCTTCGGTGCGCTGACAGCGGGTGCGACGCTGGTGTGTGCGCCCCGTGAGGTGGTGACCGATCCGGAAGGGCTGGCCGCACTGCTGGTGGCCGAGCAGGTGACGGTGGCGGCGATCGCGCCGGCGATGCTCGCCCTGCTGGAGCCTTCGGACTTTCCTGATCTGCGTCAGGCGATGGCGGCAGGAGAGTCGTTCGGTACCGGTCTGGCCGACGCCTGGGTGCCGGGTCGTGAATTCCACAACGGGTACGGGCCGACCGAGGCCAGCGTGGTCTGCGTGCAGCACCGGTGCGTGGCCGGCGCGGCCACCGCCACACCGCCGATCGGGCGGCCGTTGCCGGGTGTACGGGTGTATCTGGTCGACCGGTGGGGTGGTCTGGTTCCGTCGGGGGTGCCGGGTGAGGCGTGGATCGGTGGCCCGCAGGTGACGCGCGGTTACCTGGGGCGTCCGGGGTTGACCGCTCAGCGGTTCGTGCCGGATCCGTTCTCCGGGATACCGGGTGCCAGGCTGTACCGGACCGGTGATCTGATGCGCTGGTCGTCGGACGGGACGCTGTGGTTCGTCGGCCGCCTCGACGACCAGGTGAAGATCCGGGGGCAGCGGGTGGAGCTGGGTGAGGTGCGGGCCGTACTGGCCGAGCACCCGGCCGTCGGGCAGGCACTGGCGGTGGTCTCCGACGGTGCTCTGGTGGCTTACCTGGTGGCCGACGGGCAGGCGCCGACAGTGGACGAATTGCGCGCGTACCTCAGCGCGCGGCTGCCGACGGTGATGGTTCCGGCCGCATTCGTCGTACTGGACGCGCTGCCGGTCAACGCCAACGGCAAGCTTGACCGGCTCGCGTTGCCGAAAGTCGGCGGCGCCCGCCCGGATCTGACTACCAGGTTCGTCGAGCCCTCCACCGACACCGAGCGGATGGTAGCCGGCATCTGGCACGAGATCCTCGCGGTCGAGCGTATCGGGGTCGACGACAACTTCTTCGCGCTCGGCGGCAACTCGCTGCAGGCCACCCGGGTGATGTCGCGGATCAACTCGATCAGCGGGGCGAGCCTCGCGCTGCGGGTGTTCTTCGCCGGGGCCACGGTTGCGCAGCTGGCTCGGCAGGTCGACGAGATGCCGCCACCAGCCACAGTGGACACACTGGCCGCGCTGGATGAGATCGAGGGACTGTCCGACGAGGAGATCCGCTCCCTGCTCGATCCGCCGGGCGGCGCGTCATGACCGTCACCGACACCTCCGCGTGGGATCCGGAGTTCCAGCGGCGGCTGGCCGGGCTGTCCCCGCAACGCCGGGCGTTGCTGGAACGTCGGCTGCGGGCCGCCGCCGTGCAGCGCAACCAGATCCCGACCACATCGCGCGGTGGCCGGCTGCCGCTGTCGTACGCGCAGCAGCGGATGTGGTTCCTGGACCAGCTGAATCCGGCGGCGGCGACCTACAAGTCCCCCTGGGTGGTACGGATCGCCGGCCGGTTGGACACCGACGTGCTGCACGCCGCGCTGTGTCGGCTGGTCGCCCGGCACGAGGTGCTGCGGACCCGCTACGCCGCCGCGGACGGGGTGCCGTACCAGATCATCGATCCGCCGCCGGAGCAGATCCCGACCGACGTGGTGGACCTGTCGGCACTGGCGTCCGGGCCGCGCGAGGAACGAATGCGCGAGCTGGCGCAGGAGCGTACCCGCCGGCCCGTCGATCTTGCCGCCGGCCCGGTGGTGAGCTGTCTGGTGATCCGGATGGGTCGCGACGATCACGTGGTGATGGTGGACATGCACCACATCGCCACCGACGGATGGTCGCTGGGCATCGTGGGCAGCGAACTGCTCGCGCTGTACCAGGCGCAGGCTGAGCAACAGCCGGATTCCCTGGCCCCGCTGCCGGTCCAGTACGCGGACTTCGCCGCCTGGCAGCGGGCCCGGCTCAGCGACGCGGACCTGGCCGACCAGTTGGCGTACTGGCGTCGGCAGCTCGCCGGCCTGCCTGTCACCGATCTCCCCGCCGACCGGCCCCGCCCGGTGCAGCGGACCTGGGCCGGCGACTCGCTGAGCGTGACGATGCCGGCCACGCTGCGCGCCGGCCTGGAGGATCTGGCCCGCGCCGAGCAGGTCAGCCTGATGACCGTGCTGCTGAGCGCATTCCAGCTGCTCGTCGCCCGCTACACGGCGGTCGACGATGTGGTGCTCGGTTCGGTGTTCTCCGGTCGCACCCGCGCTGAACTGGAACCGTTGGTCGGTTTCTTCGCCAACACTCTGGTGCTGCGTACCGACCTGTCCGGTGACCCGAGCGGGCGTGAACTCGTCCATCGCACCGAGGCGACCGTGACCGCCGCGCACGGCCACCAGGAGGTGCCGTTCGACAAGCTGGTCGAGGCGGTGGCGCCGGACCGGGACCCGGCACGCAACCCACTGTTCGGTGTCTGCGTCATCATGCAGAACATCGCTGCCGGGGGCAGCGCAGGCACCATCACGGCCCGTGCGGTGCCGATCAGTCTCGGCACATCGCGCTTCGACCTCGCGGTGTACCTGTCGGTCGCATCGGACGGTCGGCTCGCGGTCGGCCTGGAGTACTCCACCGAACTGTTCGACGCCGACCGGATGAGCCGACTGGTCGCGCACTACCGCCGAGTGCTGGAGGCGCTGGTACTGGATCCGGACGCACCGGTCGGCCGGATCGACGTGCTTCCCGCCGGTGAGCGGGCCACCGTGCTGGACCAGTGGTCCGGCGCGGCGGTGCCGGCCGGTGTTCCTGCGCTGCTCACCGACGCCTTCGACGACCGGGTACGCCGCGCCCCGGACTCGGTCGCGGTCCGCGTCGGTACCCGTGAGCTGACCTACCGGGAACTGGACGCCGCGGCCGACGCACTCGCCCACCGGCTCGCCGGGTACGGCGCTGGGCCGGACGAATGCGTGGGCGTGCTGTTGGATCGCGGCCCGGAGCTGATCATCGCGGTACTCGCGGTGCTACGTGCTGGTGCCGCGTACGTCCCGTTGGATCCGACGCTTCCACCGGCCAGGATCCAGTTCGCGGCAGCAGACGCGCGATGTCGGGTGGTCCTTTCGACGGGTGCGCTCGCCGGGTCCCTGGACCCTGGTACGCCGGTCCTACGGATCGATCTGCCGCTCACCGACGAAGAGTCCACAGTGGATTGCCTGATGGCGCCGGCACCTGGGAACCTCGCGTATGTCATCTACACCTCCGGCTCCACCGGGACACCCAAAGGTGTCGCAGTCAGTCACGCTAACGCGGCCGGGTACGCGGCGGAGACCATCCGGCGTACCGGAATGTCGCCCGGGGAGCGGGTGCTGCAGTTCTGCAACCCGGCATTCGACGTCAGCGTGCACGAGATCTTCGGCGCACTCGGAGCCGGTGCCACACTGATCTGCGCCGCCCGTGACGTGCTCACCGACCCCGACGCGTTGACCGCCCTGCTGGCCGACGAGCAGGTGACGGTCGCGGCGATCGCACCCGCCATGCTCGCCCTGCTCGAGGAAAATGGTCTTCCGGCGCTGCGTGACCTGATGGCGGCCGGTGAACCGTTCCCCGCCGAACTGGCCGACCGGTGGGCGCCGGGCCGAACGTTCCGCAACGGCTACGGCCCAACCGAGGCGAGCGTGGTGTGCGTCGAGCACCGCTGCTGTGCGGGCGAGCCGACCGTGGCCATGGGCCGCCCGCTGCCCGGGGTCCGCGCGTACGTTGTGGACCGGGCGGACCGACCGGTACCGGCCGGCGTTGCGGGAGAACTGCTGATCGGCGGTCCGGGCGTGGCACGCGGATACCTGGATCGGCCGGCACTGACCGCAGCGCGCTTCGTACCGGATCCGTTCGGTGACGTACCGGGCGAGCGGCTGTACCGTACCGGCGACCTGGTCGAATGGACCCGCGACGGCCTGCTGCGCTTCGTCGGGCGGGCCGACAACCAGGTCAAGGTACGCGGCTACCGGATCGAACTCGGTGAGGTGGAGTCCGTGCTGGCCGCGCACCCGGCGGTCGAGGCCACCGTGGTGACCGCGCCGGCCGGCCCGGACGGCAACCGGCGACTGGTCGGCTACGTGGTGGCGCGTGATCCGGCGCCCAGCGTCGAGGACCTGCGCGCACATCTGTCCAGTCGGCTTCCCGGTTACATGCAGCCATCCGCGTTCGTCCTGCTCGACGAGCTGCCGGTCACCCCGAACGGCAAGTTGGACCGTGGCGCGTTGCCCGCGCCCGGTGCACACCGCGCCGGTCTGGCCACCGGGTACGTGGAGCCGCGCACCGACGCGGAGACCCGGATCGCAGGGATCTGGCGGGATGTCCTCGGCGTCGAACGGGTCGGCGTACACGACGGTTTCTTCACCTTGGGCGGCAACTCGCTGCAGGCCACCCGGGTGGTGTCCCGGCTGCGCGAGAACCTTGACTCCACCGTCGATCTGCGCGGCTTCTTCGCCGCACCGACGGTGGCCGCGCTGGCCGGCACCGTACCCGAGCAGGCCCTGACCGCAGACGAGTCCGGCGGGATCTCGGACGGGTTGGCGCAACTGGCCGACGGGCAGAGCGGTGGGCGGCCAGAACCGGACCGGATCCCTCGGGCCGCCCGCGAGGGTGGGCTGCCGCTGTCCTTCGCGCAGCAGCGGATGTGGTTTCTGGACCAGCTCACCCCCGGGCTGCCGACCTACAAGCTACCGCTCGCCCTACGAGTGCGGGGTACCACGGTCGACGAGGATGTACTGCTTGCCGCACTGCGCATGCTGGTCGCCCGGCACGAGGTGCTGCGGACCCGTTACCTGGCCACCGATGGCGTACCGGTACAGCTGGTCGACCCGCCCGGCGAGGTGACGTTGACCGTACTGGAGGCCGACGGTGACACCGCGGATCTGGTGGGACGGCAGGCGCGGACGCCCATCGACCTGACCACCGGTCCGGTACTGCGCGCGCTGCTGATCCGTGAGTCCGCGGCCGCGTCGGTGATCGTGCTGGACATGCACCACATCGCCACCGACGGTTGGTCCAATCAGATCATCGGCACCGAACTCCTGACCTTGTACCGGGCCGCCGCCGCTGGCCACCCCGACCCGCTGCCGCCGCTGCCGGTGCAGTACGCCGACTTCGCGGCCTGGCAGCGCGCCCACCTCGGCGACGGTGCCGCGCAGCTTGTGCACTGGCGCAGCACCCTCACCGATCTACCGATAGTGGATCTGCCATTGGACCGGGCACGTCCGATGGAGCGCAGCTGGGCCGGTGACGTACTGCCCGCACAGGTCCCGGCCGAGCTGCATGCCGGACTGCAGAGGTTGGCGCATCGGCGTGGCCGCACACTGCCCACCGTGCTGCTGGCCGCGTTCCAGGTGCTCGTCGCCCGTTGGTCGGGTGGCTGTGACGTGGTGACCGGGTCGGTGTTCTCCGGCCGTACCCGTACCGAGCTGGAGCCGCTGGTCGGATTTTTGGCCAACACGCTGGCACTGCGTACCGACCTGTCGGGTGATCCGACCTTGTTGGAGGCATTGGACCGGGTCAACGAGACCGTACTGACCGCACACGCCCATCAGGACGTGCCGTTCGACCGGGTGGTCGACGCGGTCGCAGGACAGCGGGATCCGGCCCGCAACCCGCTGTTCGACGTGTGCATGGTGTACCAGAACACGGCCGCTCAGAACACGGCCGGTGGGGAGGATTCGGGACCGTCGGTGGAGAGTGTCGGCTTCACGCTCGGCACCTCCCGCTTCGACCTGACCCTGTACGCCGGCCCCGGACCGGACGGCTGCCTCGCGCTGAGCCTGGAGTACTCGACCGAGCTGTTCGACGCCGACCGGATGCACCTGTTCATCGCCGACCTGCTGCGGGTACTGAGGGCGTTGGCGCAGACTCCGACGAGTCGGATCGGGGCGGTGCGGTTGCTCGCCGCACCGGCCGAGGCCAACAGTGCGCCGCCCCGACAGCCCGTGCCGGTGTCGACCGCCACCTCACCGGATCTCGGCACCCGCTACGTCGCGCCACGCACCGCTAGCGAGAAGCTCATCGCCGCGGTGTGGCAGGAGATCCTCGACGCCGATCGGATCGGCGCCGATGACAACTTCTTCAGTCTCGGCGGAGACTCGATCAGCTGCCTGCGGGTCCTGAGCCGGCTGCGGGAACACACCCAGGTCCGCCTGACCGTCGCCGATCTGCTCCGGGCCGCTACCCCGGCGCGGCTCGGAGCGGTGCTCGACAGCCGCCCCGGTGCCAGGCAACCGGACCTGGCCGGGGCCGGCGCGGCGACGGCGGTTCCGACCCGCTCGGGTAGCGCGCTGGTAGCTCTGCGCCCCCTCGGCGACCAGGTTCCGGTGTTCTGCGTACATCCCAGCGGTGGTTCGGTGCTGTCGTACGCGGTCTTGGGCACGGCGCTCGGTGACGGCCAGCCCTTGTACGGGATCCAGTCACCGGGCCTGGACCCGGACACGGTTCCGGTCGGCTCGCTACCACAGATGGCAGCGGACTACCTGGTCGAGATCCGTTCGGTGCAGCCGGCCGGACCGTACCGGCTGGCCGGGTGGTCGCTGGGTGGCGCGGTGGCACACGAGATGGCCTGCCAGTTGCAGGCCGCCGGGGGCCGGGTCACACAGCTGGTACTGATCGATCCGGGGCCGCCGCCGCTGCTGGACCGTACGCCCGACACCGCCGCGCTGCTGTCGCTGTTCCTCGCCGACCTGGCGGGTCTCGCCGGCCGGCCGGTGCCGCCGCACCGGGCACTCGCCGGTCTGCCTGAAACAGCGCAGCGGGAGGTCGTCGTGGTCGCGGCGGAAGAGGCAGGACTCGTACCGGCCGGCATGCGCGCCGAGTTGCTGGCCCGCCTCCGGGTGTTCGTGGCGAACACCGCCGCCGCTGCGATCTGGCGACCGCAGTGCTACGCCGGCGGATTCGACCTGATCCTGGCCGCCGGCACCGGTGACGTCGAGGCTCGCGCTGGCACCTGGGCCCGTTACGCGCAGCGGCCACCGAACCGCCACGTCCTGTCCGGTGACCACTACTCGATCCTGACCGCACCGGCCGTCGATCGGATCGCCCGGATCCTCACCACCGTCCAGTCAGGGAGCTGAGGTCATGCTGACCGGTACACAGGAGCAGTTCCGCCGCGACATACGGGCGTTCCTCGCCGAGGATCGCGTCGTCAAGAGCGTCAGCGAGATCGCCCGCTACGCACCGCGGGAAGAGCCGGCGCACCTGGACGTGTACCGCTGGCTCGGTGAGCGTGGCTGGCTGGCGCCGCACTGGCCGACCGAGTACGGCGGTCTCGGTCTGGGTGTGGTCGAGTCGGCGATCGTCACCGAGGAGATGGCACTGGCCGGTGTGCCCGACGACGCGCACGTACTGTCGGTGGACATTGTGGGGGCCTTCCTGCTCGCCGTCGGTACCGCCGCGCAACGGCAGCGCTACCTGCCGGCTTTGGCGCACGGCGAGTCGATCGCCACGGTGCTCTACACCGAACCGCACTGCGGGTCCGATCTGTCGGCACTGGCCACCCGCGCCGAACCGGACGGTGACGGTGCCTGGCGGTTGTACGGGCGGAAGCGCTACAACCAGAAGTCGCAGTTCGGTGACGTGGCCCTGTGTGCCGCCCGGACCACCGCCACCGACGTACGCTTCCACGGCATCACCCTGTTCCTGGTGCCGCTGCGTTCCGCCGGCGTGCGGATCACACCGGTACCGAGCATGGAGAACAACCGGTTCAACGAGGTCACGTTGGACGGGATCCGACTCACCGCCGATGCGGTGGTCGGTGAGGTGGACGCGGGTTGGCAGCTGATCAATCAGATGCTGCTGCTGGAACGCACCGGGATCGACTTCCACGCGAAGATCCGCCGCTGGTTCGACCTCACCGTAGCCGAGTCCGCCCGGCGCGGTCTGCTGCGCGATCCGGTCGCTGCGGGCCGCATCGCCGAACTGGACGGCCGGCTGCGGGCCGGTCGTGCCACAGCCTGGCGGATGGTGGGCAACCTCGACCGCGGTGAGCCGGACCCGGTGGACTCGGCTGCGGCCAAGTGGTACGTGACCGAACAGGCGCGCGCCGTGGTCCGGCTCGCCGCCGACCTGCTCGGCCCGGACGCCCTTCTGTCCACATGGGATGGTGATGGGCCGGTGGAAGGCGTGCTGGAGGCGGCATACCGGGTCAGCCCGACGCTCACCCTGGCGTCCGGGACCTCGGAGATCATGCTCTATCTCATCGCTTCGACCGGGTTGGAGATGTTCTCGTGACAGACCCACTGGAGGACCTGTTCACCGGAGAGCTGGCGCCGATCGTCCGGCGGCTGGGGGAGCGGGCGCTCGGCGCCGGTCCGTACGCGGAGCCGGACGCGGACGAACACGCCGCACGACAGGCGGTCTGGCAGGTGCTCGCCGACAGCGACGCGATGAGTCCGCGGGGAGTGGTGGCCCGGGCGGAGATCCTCGGCGCGGCGCTGTACCAGAGCCCCTGGGCGGACACCATGACGGTGGCCGACCTGCTCGGGTCCGATCTGCCCGGAGCGGAGGACCCGTTCGCGCCGATGCGCGCCGATATCCGGGCCGGCACGCTCACCTTCGCCCTGGCGCTGCGCGTGTGCGGCGGTGACGATCCGGCCCGGCCCGGTGCGCTCACGGTGTCCGACGGGACGCTGTCCGGAGTGCGGCGTCATGTGGCGTTCGCGGCCGACGTCGACCGGTTGCTGGTGGCCGGTCACCACGACGGCCAGCAGGTACTGGCAGTGGTCGACCGGGCCGGCCCCGGCGTGACCGTACGCCGCCACGACGACATCACCCGCGGCGACACCGGTGCGGTGGATCTCGACCGCGCCCCGATCATCGCCGTGCTGCCCGCCGAGCGGTGGCCGCACGCGGTGGCCGGCGCCCGACTGCGACACGCATCCTGGCTGGTCGGTCTCAGCTGCGCCGCGCTGCGCCTGACCGTCGCGTACACCCGGCAGCGGGAACAGTTCGGTGCGCCGATCGCCCGGCTGCAATCGGTCGCGTTCCGGCTCGCCGCGTTGGCGGCCCGCATCACCACCGCCCGCGACCTGGTCGCCGAGGGTGCCATCGAGCACGAACGGGGCGGCGATGCCCGACTGGTGTCCGTTCAGGCGCTCGCACTCGCTGCCGAGCTTGCCCGGGACGTCACCACCGACGCGGTGCAACTGCACGGCGCGTACGGGATGACCGAGGAGTGCGACGCGCAGCTCTACTTCCGCCGTGCGGCCGCCGACGCGGTCCTGTGGGGTGCTCCGATGCTGCTGCACGCAACGGCCGGGCGACTGCTCGCCGACATCCACCGACCGCTGGAGGACGACAATGACCGACGAGCTGCGTGACCCGGTTGCGTTGCTGCAGCGACTGATCCGGCTCGACACCACCAATCCTCCCGGCCGGGAGCGGCTCGTGGTCGACGAGTTGGACAAGCTGCTGCGCGGTATCGGTCTGGTGCCCACGGTGGTGGGCTGCGACGACGAGCGCCCGAACCTCGTGGTCCGGCTGCCCGGGGCCGGCCTGGCCCCACCGATGTTGCTGCACGCCCACTCCGATGTGGTGCCCACCACCGGCCAGCAGTGGAGCGTGCCGCCGTTCGAGGGCCTGATCCGCGATGGCCACGTATGGGGACGTGGCGCCATCGACATGAAGGGCGGCCTGGCGATGATGCTCGCTGCCCTGCACCGGTTCGTCGACACTGGCGAGCAGCCCGCCGGTGACGTGATCCTCGCGGTGGTCGCCGACGAGGAGGCCGGAAGTGCCGTCGGTGCGCACCACCTGGTGCACGAACACGCCGAACTAGTGTCGGACGCGGCCTACTGCGTCGGTGAGGACGGTGGCGCCGGGTTCACTGCCGGCGGGTTGCGCTACCAGCCGATCGTGGTGGCCGAGAAGCGTGCCGGTTGGCTGCGGGCAACCCTGCGTGGTCCCGGCGGGCACGGCTCCCGGCGTCGACCCGACAGCGCCATGGGTCGGCTGGCGAAGCTGCTCGATGCGCTGTACAGCAACCGGTTGCCCACCCATCTGACCCCTGCCACCGACCGGATGCTGTCCGAGCTGGGCCGTGTGCTGCCGGACATCGTAGCCGGCCACATCGCCAGCTTCCGGGCCGGTGGGGCGATCGAGCCGCTGCTCGCCGCGCTGCCGGAGTCCGACTCGGTGTATGTCGACTCGGTCACCCGGCACACGGCGAACGTGACCGTCGTACGTACCAGCGACAAGATCAACATGCAGCCGGCCGAGATCACCGTGGACATCGACGGGCGAATCCTGCCCGGCGGGTACACCGTCGAGGACTTCACCGCCGAGGTGGTGGCGCTGATCGGGGCGGAGGTCGAGGTGGACCTGCTGCTGGAAGGTGATGCGATGCCCGCACCCACCTTCGGTGGCTTCTTCGACCTGTTGACCGAGCTGTCCCGGGAACTGGACCCGGATGCGGTCGCGTTGCCGATGATCACCCCCGCGTCCACCGACGCCCGGCTTTTCGCCGGTCTCGGCATGGCCTGCTACGGCTGGCTGCCGCTGCGGGTGGCGCCCGGTTCGCGCTACCACGAACTGTTGCACGCACCGGACGAGCGCGTACCGGTGGACGCCCTGCGCTTCGGCGCCGACTGTCTGTACCAGCTCATGCGCCGGTACCGCTGAACCGCCGGAGGTCTGACGTGCCGCACCCCTTCACCGATCTGGCCGAGCTGCTGGCCCACCGGGCCGCCGACACTCCGGACGCGGTCAGCTACGTGTTCCTCGACGCCGACGGCAGCGAGGACCCGCTGTCCTACCGCGAACTGCAGCGCAGGGTGCGTACCGTGGCGGCCGCCCTGGTGGCCCGCAGGGTGGCCCGCGGCGACCGCGCGCTGTTGATGTTCGCGCCCGGGCCGTCCTATGTGGTCGGCTTTCTGGCGTGTCTGCACGCCGGGGTCATCGCCGTACCGGTGTACCCGCCGACCAGCAAGGAGGGCATGGCCCGGGTGGCCGGCGTACTGGCCGACTGCACGCCGACCGCCGCCCTCACCGACGGCTGGATCCTCAGCGCCCTACGCGAGCAGTTCGGCGCCACGCCACTGTCGCCGGACCTGCGGTGGATCGCCGTCGACCAGGTCGCCGACGACGAGCTGGTCGATCCCCGGGCGCATCCGCTGGCGTTCCTGCAGTACACCTCCGGCTCCACCGGCAACCCCAAGGGGGTGATGGTCGGGCATGACAACCTGCTGCACAACTCGGCCGCCATCGCCACCAAGCTCGGCTTCGACTCCGACTGCGTGAGCGTCAGCTGGCTTCCCCCGTACCATGACATGGGGCTGATCGGCGGCATCCTGCAGCCGCTGTACACCGGGTTCCGCAGTGTGCTGATGGCACCGGCGGTGTTCCTGCACAATCCGTACCGGTGGCTGGCGGCGATCAGCCGGTATCGTGCCACGAGCAGCCCGGCCCCGGACTTCGCCTATGCCGAGTGTGTGCGCCGGATCAGCGAGCAGCAGCGCGCCGAACTGGACCTGAGCAGCTGGAAGCATGCGCTGGTCGGTGCCGAACCGGTACGGCCAGCAACCCTGGAGGCCTTCGCCGAGACGTTCGGACCGTGCGGGTTCGCGCCGCACAGCTTCTACCCGTGCTACGGGCTGGCCGAGTCGACCCTGTTCGTCACCGGTGGCAGCGCCGGTGTGGCGCCCGTACTCACCACTGTGGACAGAGCGGCGCTGACCGCCGGTACGGCACGTACCGGCGCCCAGGGAGTGGAACTGGTCGGTTGCGGGTCGGTCGGTGCGCCGGACCGGCTGCGTATCGTCGATCCGGGCACCGGCCGGATCTGCTGCGCCGGCACCGTCGGGGAGATCAGGGTGTCGGGGCCCAGCGTCGCGCACGGCTACTGGAACGCGCCGGACGCCAGCGGGCACACGTTCGGCGGCCGGCTCGACGGTGAGGACGGCACCTGGCTGCGTACCGGGGATCTCGGCTTCGAACAGGACGGTCAACTGTTCCTGACCGGCCGACGCAAGGATCTGATCATCCTGCGCGGCGCCAACCACGATCCGGCCGACGTGGAACGCACCGCCGAGGACGCCCACCCGGTGCTGCGCTCACACCGGTCCGTGGCGTTCGAGCCGCCCGGCAGCGACGGGGTGGTGCTGGTGCACGAGACGGTCCGCGGGTACGGCGGGGAGGGAGCCGATGCGGTGGGCACCGCGGTACGGGCAGCGGTCGCCGCCGCACACGGGATCCGGGTACTCGACGTGGTCCTGGTGCGCAGCGCAACGATCCCCCGGACCTCCAGCGGCAAGGTGCGCCGGGCCGCCTGCAGGGACGCCTACCTGACCGATCGGCTGCCCCGCCTGGCCGGGCACGCGCCGACAACGCACGGATCGCCGGTGAGCGCCGTACCCGCCGGCACCGACCTGACCGCCGGAGTGTTGCTGGCTCTGGACGGCGAGTCCACGTTGCCCGCCGACCAACCGTTGGTCGCGCTCGGGTTGGATTCGCTGCGCGCCGCGCAACTGTCGGCCGCCCTGGCGGCAGAACACGCCCTGCACATCGACGCTACCGCGCTGCTCGGCCGGACCACCATCGCCGACCTGCGGACCGCGCTGGCCGGAGGGCTCTCCGCCAGCCCGGGCCGGCCAGCGCCGCAGCCACCGGCAGAGCACCCCGTGGCCTCGCCGGGGCAGCTTCGACTGTGGATGCTGCACGCGGCCGACCCCGGATCCACCGCCTACCACGTACGCGGTGGCGTACGGCTGGACGGTCCGCTGGACCTGCCGGCGCTGCGGGCCGCGCTGACCGTCCTGCTCGCCCGGCACGAGACGCTGCGCACCACCTACCGGCTCGCCGACACCGGGGTACTGCCCGTCGTGCACCCGGCCGGGGAACTGGACCTGCCAGTACTGGACGCCGACCCACCGATCGCCGCCTTCGACCTGGCCTGCGGACCGGTTCTGCGGGTGGCGCTGGTCCGTACCGGTACAGACCGGCACCGATTGCTGTTGGACGCCCACCACATCGCACTGGACGGCCTGTCGCTGGGGGTGCTGCTGCGCGAGTTGTCCGCCGGGTACCGGGCCGAGCTGTCCGGCGCGCCGTTGCGGCTGCCCGAACCTGTGCGCTACCAGGACTGGGCGGCCAGCCAGCACGACCGCGACGACCACCCGGACCTGGCGTACTGGCGTACGGCACTGGACGGTGCCGCCCCGCTCGCCGTACCGGTCGACCGCCTGGCGCAGCCGTCCGCGCCGCCCGGCGGGACAGCGGGGACTGTGCCGATGGCGGTACCCGCATCGGTCGCCGCAGCGGTCGGTGAACTCGCCGCACGCTACCGCGCCACCCCGTTCATGGTGCTCACCGCCGCGTACGCGGCCCTGCTGTCCCGCTGGTCGGACGAGCCGGACGTACTGATCGGCACCCCGGTGTCCGGCCGGGACCGGCCCGAGCTGCACGACGCGGTCGGTTTCCTGGTCAACACTGTGCCGCTGCGGGTATACGCCGGGGCGGACCTGCCGTTCGGCACCCTGGTGCAGCGGGCACGGGACGCCTGCCTGGCCGCGTACGCGCACTCGGGTGTCGGCTACGAGCGCATCGTGGAGGTGACCAACCCGGACCGGGCCGACGGACTGGTGCAGGCCGCGCTGAGCGTGTACCCGATGCCCGCGCTGCCCGACGGGTTCGCGCCCGGGGTCGGTGCGGAGGCGTTCGAGGTGCCGCCGGGCGACGCCCAGTTCGACCTGTCAGCCACCTTCGTGACCGGATCCGACGGCAGCCTGGACGGCCGTCTCAGCTACCGACAGCCGCGCTACGCACCTGCCACTGCACAGCGGTTGGCCCACTCGTTCGTGACGTTCCTGGCCGCGGCGAGCGCCGTACCGGAGCTGCCGGTCGGCGCCATCCCGCTCCAGGACGCCGTGGCGGCCCGCCATGCCCGGCGGCGAACCACCGCCGACCGGGTGTGCGAACGGGAATGCCTGCACAACCTGGTGGAAGAGCAGGTGGCACGAACCCCCGATGCGGTAGCGGTGCTCGCGGGGGAGTCCCAGGTCAGCTTCGCCGAACTGGACGCCCTGGCGAACCGGTACGCCCGCGGTCTACTGGCCGCCGGTGTGCGCCGCGGTGAACTGGTGGGTGTGTGCCTGGCGCGAGGCATCCCGATGGTCGCCGCGGTACTTGCGGTGCTGAAGACGGGCGCGGCGTACGTGCCGCTGGACCCGTCGTACCCGGCGGACCGGCTCGCGTTCATGCTCGACGACGCCCGTGCCCGGATCGTCCTGAGCACCGCCGCCGACGGGGCAGCACTGACCGGCAGCGGCGCAACTGTCCTCGACGTGGACAGCGTGAGCGAGCTGTCCACCGATCCGGTCCGGGCCGCGGTGAGCCCGGACGACCTGGCGTACGTGATCTACACGTCCGGATCGACCGGCCGGCCGAAGGGCGCGATGAACCCGCACGCCGCGGTCGCCAACCGGATCCGCTGGATGCAGCGCCGCTACCAGTTGCGTCCCGGCGAGGCCGTACTGCACAAGACGCCGCTGGGTTTCGACGTGTCCGGCTGGGAACTGTTCTGGCCGTTGGTCACCGGCGGCCGGATGGTCCTGGCCGCGCCGGACGGCCACCGCGACCCGCGTCACCTGGCCGAACTGGTCTCCCGGCACGGGGTCGGTACCACGCACTTCGTACCGTCCATGCTGCGTGGTTTCCTGGACCTGCCGCAGGTCACCGACCTTGCCGGCACGCTGCGGCGGGTGGTGTGCAGTGGCGAGGAACTGCCGGTGGACCTGGTCACCCGGTTCGGTCGGCTGCTGCCCGGCGTGCAGCTGCACAACCTGTACGGGCCGACCGAGGCGGCCATCGACGTGACCGCCTACCAGTGCCTGCCGGGGGAGCCACCCGGTGCCCGGGTCCCGATCGGCCGCCCCATCGACGGTGCCGGCGTACACGTGCTCGACCGGCACGGCCGCCCGGTACCCGACGGTGCGCCGGGCGAGCTGTACCTGGGCGGCGACCCGGTCGGCTGGGGGTACTGGCGGCGCCCGGCCCTGACCGCGGCACGGTTCGTACCGGACCCGGCGCTACCCGGCGCCCGGCTCTACCGCACCGGCGACCGTGCCCGGGTCGGGCCGACCGGGCAGATCGAGTACCTCGGTCGACTCGACGACCAGGTGAAGATCCGGGGCGTGCGCATCGAGCTGGGTGAGGTGGAGGCGGTGCTGCTCGACTGCCCCGGTGTGACCGCCGCCGCGGTCGCCGCGAAACCCGGCCCGGACGGCGCGCCGACCCTGGTGGCGTACCTGGTCTGCCCGCAGGGCATGCCCACGGTCGCCGAACTTCGCCGGCAGTTGCTGGACCGGTTGCCGACGACGAACGTGCCGAGCGCGTTCGTGCCGGTCCCCGCGCTGCCGTACACGCCGAGCGGCAAACTGGACCGCGCCGCGCTGCCCGCGCCGCGCGCGGCGACGCTACCGGAGTCGGCGCCACCCAGCACCGTGGTGGAACGCATCCTCGCCGAGATGTGGGTCGAACTGCTCGGCGTCGAACGGGTCGGAGTGGACGACGACTTCTACGAGCTCGGCGGGCACTCACTGCTTGCCACCCGGGTACTGACCCGGGTGCGGGCCACCTTCGGGGTGGAGCTGCCCCTCGCCGACCTGCTGTCCGGGCGCTCGACCGTACGGCGGATGGCCGAGGCGGTCCAGTCCCGCCAGCTCGCCGCCGCCGACCCGGCGCAGGTCGACGAGTTGGTGGCCCGGCTGGCGTCACTGAGCGACGAGGAAGCCGAGCGGCTGCTCGCCGACTGAGCGTGTCAGGGCTTCGCCGGACTGCCGCGCCCCCGGCGGGTACGACAGGATCGCAGCGTACCGACCAGGACGGAGTCGTATGCCCGACAACGCCGTGAAGCCCCGGGTGATCGCGCTGTGGAGCGTGCCCCGCTCGCGTTCCACCGTGTTCTTCCGGGCGATGCTGGAGCGCGGTGATCTGACCGCACTGCACGAGCCGTTCTGCAACATCGTCGACTACGGAGAGACGACCGTGGTGGGCGAGCAGGTACGCACGGCCGGCACGCTGATCACCCGGCTGCGCGGCCTCGGTACCGACAGGCCGGTGTTCTTCAAGGACACCACCGACTATCGCCAACCGGAGGTGCTCGCCGACGAGCAGTTCCTGGCCGAGACCACGCACACGTTCCTGATCCGTCGGCCGGCCGAGGTCGCCGCATCGTACTACGCCCTCAAACCGGACATAACCCAGGAGAACCTGGGCTTCCGCGCCATGGCCGAACTGTTCGCTGCCGTCACCCGGTGTACCGGTCACGCGCCGCTGGTGATCGATTCCGATGACCTGGTGGATCACCCGGACGCGACGATCGGAGCATACTGCGAACGGGTCGGTCTACCATTCCTGCCGGAGGCGCTGAGCTGGCAGCCGGGCGCACGCTCGGAATGGCATCGCAGCGGCCGATGGCACGAACGGGCCAGCGACACCAGCGGCATCCAGCGCACCGAGAGTCAGTACGCCCACACCGCGGACAGCAACACCCTGCTGGCCGAACTGGCAGCCCAGGACGAGCCGCTCTACCAGTCGCTGCGCGAGGAGCGCCTACGGCCCTGACGGGCGAGACCACACACGACGGTGCCGCACGGCGCGCCGGTAGCGAAGGGACCACCCGATGCAGCACGCGGACGATGCCGGCACCACCCCGGCTCCCGACACCGCTCCGGAGGCCGGTACCGGGACGGACGAGTCCTCCGACGAGGCAGCTGAGCCGGCTCCGCGTCGGCGCCGCCGTTGGCCGCGCCGGCTCGGGTTCACGCTGATCGGGATCCTGGTGCTGCTGCTCGTCGCGACGGGTGGCGCCAGCGGGTACGTGGCGTGGGCGGTGCACCGCTCGTTCCCGGACGTCAACGGCATGCTGCGGGTGAGCGGGCTGCACCACCCCGCGCAGGTGTACCGCGACGGCTACGGCGTACCGCAGATCTACGCCGACGACGCGCACGACCTGTTCCTCGCCCAGGGCTACACGCACGCGCAGGACCGGTTCTGGCAGATGGACGCCGACCGGCACATCACCGCCGGCACCCTGTCGGAGATGTTCGGAGCCAGCCAGGTCGACACCGACAAGGTCGTACGTACCCTCGGCTGGCGGCGGATCGCGCACCAGGAACTGCGGTTGCTGTCCCCGACGAGTCGGGCCTACCTGCAGGCCTACTCCGACGGCGTGAACGCCTACCTGCACGAGCATCACGGCACCCAGATCTCGATCGAGTACACCGTGCTCGGGTTCATCAACTCCGGCTACCGGCCGGCCGCGTGGACACCCACCGACTCGGTGTCCTGGCTCAAGGCGATGGCCTGGAGCCTCATCGCGAACCTGGATGAGGAGGTCCAGCGCGGGCTGTTGTCTGCGAGCCTGAGTACCGACCAGATCGCCGAGCTCTACCCGCCGTACGACTACAGCTACCAGCAGCCGATCGTCGCGACGGGTTCCCGGTCCGGTGCCGCCGGTGGCGGGGTCGGCGGTGGTGGCGGACTGCCCGCGGTACGCGCCGCGGCCGCGCTCGCCCCGGTCACCTCGGTGTTCAATACCCTGGACGGGGTACTGGGCCCGCACGGCTCGGGCATCGGTTCCAACTCGTGGGTGGTCGCGGGCAGCCACACCACCACCGGAAAGCCCCTGTTGGCAAACGATCCGCATCTGGCGCCCCAGCAGCCGGGCATCTGGTACCAGGTCGGTCTGCACTGTACGACGCTGCGGCCGTCCTGCCCGTTCGACGTCTCCGGGTTCAGTTTCGCCGGCATGCCCGGCGTGATCATCGGGCACAACGATGACATCGCCTGGGGTTTCACCAACTTCGGTGGCGACGTGTCCGACCTGTTCCTGGAGAAGGTCGACGGCGACCACTACGAGTACAAGGGCCAGCAGGTTCCGCTGCAGCAGCGGCGGGAGACCATCCGGGTGGCCGGCGGTTCCCCGGTGACGTTCACTGCGCGCGCTACCCGGCACGGGCCGCTGCTGTCCGACCTGTTCGGTGCGGACAAGCGCCTCGGGGTGAAGGCGAAGGGTCCAGGTATCCCGGCCGGGCACGCGCCGTACGCGGTTGCTCTCGACTGGACGGCGCTGCATCCCAGCAACACCATGGACGCGCTGTTCGAGCTCGACCAGGCACACGACTGGACCTCGTTCCGGGCCGCCGCAGCGGACTTCGATGTACCGTCGCAGAACCTCGTGTACGCCGACCGTGAGGGCAACATCGGTTACCAAGCGCCGGGCCAGATACCGGTACGACGCTCCGGTGACGGCACGTACCCGCAGCCCGGCTGGACCGGCGCCGCGGACTGGACCGGCTACCTGAAGTTCGCCGACCTGCCGCACGAGTACAACCCGCCGCTGGGCTTCATCGTCACCGCCAACAATGCCGCGGTCGGCCCGGACTACCCGCACCTGCTGACCAGGGACTGGTCCTACGGCTACCGCAGTGACCGGATCAGCAGCCTGATCAGCAGCGCGGGCAAGCTCGATGCCGCGGCGATGCAACGCATCCAGTCCGACACGTACAACGGCAACGCGGCGACGCTGGTGCCGCACCTGCTGGCGGTTCCCACCCACGGCCGTACCGCCGAGGCCCAGCGGCTGCTGCACGGCTGGGACTTCCACCAGCCGACCAGCTCGGCACCGGCGGCGTACTTCAACGCGGTGTGGAAGAACCTGCTGCGGCTGATGTTCACCGCCAGGTTGTCCCGGACCCCGGCGTACGCCTACCCCGACGGCGGGGACCGCTGGTTCGAGGTGGTCCGGCATCTGCTGGACGAACCGACCAGCCAGTGGTGGAGCAACCCGTCGGATCACCGGCACATCAGCGGACAGCGCCAGATGCTTACCGCCGCGATGGACGACGCGGCCAAGGAACTGTCCGGCACGCTCGGCCCGGATCCGAAGAAGTGGACCTGGGGGGCGCTGCACCAGCTGACCCTGACCAACCAGACCCTGGGCAGTGCGGGGCCGGCGCCGGTGCAGTGGCTGCTGAACCAGGATCCCTCCCCGATGGGTGGCGGTAGCGCGATCGTCGACGCCAACGGCTGGAACGCGGCGGTCGACTACCAGGTGGACTGGGCTCCGTCGATGCGGTTGGTGACCGATGTGTCGAACTGGGACTCCTCGCGCTGGGTCAACCAGACCGGGGCCTCCGGGCACGCCTTCGACGACAACTACGCCGACCAGACCCCCTTGTGGCGCACCGGGCGCACCACCGCCTGGCCGTTCAGCTCGACGGCGGTGCACCACGCGGCGCGCCATCACCTGGTACTGCGCCCGACCGGATAGGGATGCGATTGGTGCGGGCGGGGGCCGGCCCCCGCCCGCGCATACTCAGCGCGGTTCGATGGCGAGCTGGAGTTCGGTCACGCCCTTCTCGGTCTCGTCGGCGCAGTAGTCCAGATAGACCTCGCGGGCGTAGCCGTCCGTACGGTAGCCGTTGTCCTCGATCCAGCGGGCCAGGATCTGCATGCTGCGAGCCACCTCATCCATCGGTCCGCGGTGGATGATCGTCGCCGCCTCCGGTAGTCCCGGCAGGTCGACGACCGAGAATTCGTACCCGGGTTGCGGGTCGAGGGCGACCGGCATTCCGGCGTGTATCACGACGGCCTCGGTGGATTCCTCGTCCACCGGTACGTAGTAGGCGACCCCGGGCCCGACCGGGGTGACGCCGGCGGCGTCGAGACGGTGCAGCAGCTGCGGGTAGAGCGGCTGGATGACGGGACTGATCGACTCGCTGGCGTAGCTCGCCGCGGTGTCGGTCAGCTCCGCCAGCCGCACCGGTGCGACCTGCTTGACGATGACGTCCTCGGTACCCATGTGGCCCTCCTCCTCGATCATCCGGAGTCTCGCCTGCACGCCGGCCATCCGGGCGGTGTCCGCGGCCAGCTGCGCCGCCAACTGGGCACGCCGCATTCGCAGCATCCCCCGTAACTCGGTGACATCGACCCGTTCGTCCAGGATCGTCTGCACCTGCTGCAGGGTGAATCCCAGATCCTTCAGGGCGACGACGCGGTTGAGACGGTGCAACTGGTCGGCGCGGTAGAAGCGGTAGCCGCTGCTGACATCCACGGCCGCCGGGATCAGCAGACCGATCGCGTCGTAGTGCCGCAGCATGCGTACCGATACCCGGCCGAGCTTGGCGAACTCTCCGATGCTGAACATGTCACGCCCCAGCCTGGCGTCTCACACGGTGTCAGGGTCAAGTCCCAGTCTGCCGCCCACCGAGCGGCCCTCGACGTCGTCCGGTACGTACCGATCGCCCGGCCTGCCCGGTGTCGTCACCGGATACTCTCCTGGTACCGCGCCAGCCGGTCCTGCAACTGGGGATACGGTGTGGCCGCGGGTACCTGCCGTCCGTCCCGTACCGCGTCGGCCACCTCGATCGCGGTACGCAGCGCGGCCCGGTACGGCAGCGATCCGGTGCTGACCCGACGTACACCGAGTGCTCCGATCTCCGCCAGGGACATGCCGGGAAGCGCCAGGACGTTGACCGGCACCGGGATGCTGCCGGTCAGTTCCCGCAGCAGGTCGGGTGCGCTGACACCGGGCACGAACACCCCGTCCGCGCCGGCCTCGACATAGGCGAGGGCCCGCTCGATCGTCTGCGCCACGTTCTGCTCCTGGTGCAGCCAGAAGGTGTCCACCCGGGCATTGACGAACACCTCGGGCGTACGGGCCTTGACCGCGGCCACCTTCGCGGCGTGGATCTCCCGCGCGATGAGCTGGCCGGCGGTACTGTCCTCGATGTTGACACCGGCGACGCCCAACTGGGCGACGTAGCCGGCGACGGTGTCCGGCGCCTCGGCGTAGCCGTCCTCGATGTCCATGCTGAGGTGGCAGGGCAACCGGGTCAGGGCGGAGGCCAGGACGAGATTCGCCTCCCTGCTCGCCCGCCCGCCGTCCGGGCGTCCGATGCTCGACGAGACACCGAAGCTGGTGGTGCCGATCGCCGGAAATCCGGCGTCGAGGAACGCCAGCGCGGACGGCACGTCCCAGGCATTGGGTAGCAGCATCGGCAGGTGCGCGTGGTGCAGGTCGGCGAAGGTCATCGGGATCGTCCTCTCGCACGTCGGTGAGCGGCCCGGCGCCGCCCGTACCCGAAGACTGCCCGGTGACCGTCGAGTGGGCGTGAGCGGCCCCCTCCAGCCTGCTCCGGGCACATCACATCGGCGTGGGAAGGTGTCCGGACGTAGGCTCGGTAGCCGCCGACCGACCGCGACACCCACGGAGGTACACCCGTGCTGCTACCGGCGTTGGACGGGATGTCCGCCGATCACCCGGACGCGGTACGGGTGGGTGGGCGGGCACTGTCGTGGGAGGCATTGCGGGCGGCCGGCGCGGCGGTGGCCGACCGGATCGTCGGTGCGCCGGCGGTGGCGGTGCACGCCACGGCGAGTCTGACCACCGTGGTCGCGGTGGTTGGTGCCCTGCAGGCAGGCGTACCGCTGGTGCCGGTGCCGGCCGATTCGGGCCCGGCGGAACGTCGGCATCTGCTCACCGACTCCGGCGCCGCGGTGATCCTGGGTGGGCCGGATGATCGGGGCCGGGCCGGGCCGGCAGAGTTCGTACCGGTCGATCCCGCGGAACGGTCCCAGACCAGCTATCCCGAACCGGCCGGGGAGCGCACCGCGCTGATCCTCTACACCAGCGGCACGACCGGCGCGCCGAAGGGCGTGGTATTGCGCCGCGCCGCGATCGCCGCGGATCTGGACGCGCTGGCCGACGCCTGGTCGTGGACCGCCGAGGACGTACTGGTGCACGGCCTGCCACTGTTCCACGTCCACGGTCTGGCACTCGGGCTGCTCGGCGCGTTACGGGTCGGGTCGCGGCTGGTGCACACCGTACGGCCGACGCCGGCCCACTACGCCGCGGCCGGCGGCAGCCTCTACTTCGGGGTGCCCACCGTGTGGTCGCGGGTGTGCCGGGAGCCGAGCCTTGCGCGGGATCTGTCCTCGGCCCGGCTGCTGGTGTCGGGCAGCGCTCCGCTTCCCGTGCCGGTCTTCGAATCGCTGCACCGGTTGACCGGTCACCGGCCGGTCGAGCGGTACGGCATGACCGAAACCCTGATCACGTTGAGCGCCCGCGCTGATGGGATGCGGCGGGCCGGCGAGGTCGGCACACCTGTCGAAGGTGTGCAGGCCCGACTGCTGGACCCGGCCGGTACGCCGGTGCCTGCCGACGGCGAGTCGCCGGGCGAGCTCCAGGTACGCGGCGCGACACTGTTCTCCGGCTACCTCAACCGCGGCGATGCCACTGCGGCCGCATTCACCGCCGACGGTTGGTTCCGTACCGGCGACATCGCGTCGGTGGACGCGGCCGGCCGGTACCGCATCGTTGGCCGCTCCGCCACGGACCTGATCAAGACCGGCGGCTACCGGGTCGGCGCCGGTGAGGTGGAGAACGCCCTGCTCAACCATCCGGCGGTACGAGAGGCTGCCGTGGTCGGCCGCCCGCACGACGATCTGGGCGAACAGATCGTCGCGTACGTGGTCGCCGGGGCGGTGTCCGAGGACCAACTGGTCGCCTTTGTCGCCGACCAACTCTCCACGCACAAGCGTCCCCGTCTGGTGCATCTGGTGGAGTCGTTGCCCCGCAACGCGATGGGCAAGGTGCAGAAGCATCTGCTGCCGCCGGAGTGATGCGTCGTCCGGCACCCCACGGGGTGCCGGACGACGGAGCGGAATGTCAGTGGCTGGTCTCCAGTTCGGCGACTCCCGGCGCGGTACGCCGTTCGAACCGTCCGACGATCTGTTCCACCGACAGGCCCTTGGTCTCGGGTAGGAAGGCCGCCACGAACACGATGGCCAGCACCGATAACCCGGAGAAGCAGACCAGCACCCAGGGCAGTCCGATGCCACCCTGTGCGCTGGGGAACACCTCGATCAGGGCGAAGTTGGCCACCCAGTCTGCGGTGGCGCAGAGGGCGGCGGCCCGGCCGCGTACCGAGGTCGGGAACGATTCGCCCTGCAGCAGCCAGCCGGTTCCGCCCACGCCGACGGCGAAGGAGGCGATGAACAGGCACAGCCCGACCATGGTCAGTACGATCTTGCCGGTGCCGGACAACAGGGCCAGCCCGCCGGCGGCGATCAGGGCGGACAGGGCCATGCCGGTGAACCCGCCGATCGCGAGCTTGCGCCGACCCAGCCGGTCGATGTAGCGGAAGCCGAAGTAGGTGGCCAGTACATTGACCACGGTCATGATCGAGGTGACCTCGACGGCCTGGATCTGCGCCGCGACCACGCCGTGTGCGTGGCCCATCAGGGGAGCGAGCAGATGCGGCCCGTAGTACAGCGGCACGTTGATCCCGGTGATCTGCTGGAAGACGAAGAATACCGCAACGATGATCATCGCCCGCCGGACCCCGGGTGACCAGCGTCGCCGACGCTTGCCCTGTTGTTCCTGCTCGCGCGCCTCAAGCTCCTTGGCGCTCTGCCGGAGCTGATCCTCGCTGGCCTCGATGCCCAGGCTCCCCAACGCTTCCCGGGCCTTGTCGAAGCGTCCGTTGTGCAGCAGCCAGCGTGGCGACTCGGGCATCCTGGTCCGGAACGCCAGCCCCACCAGGGCGGGTAGTGCGCCGAGCCCGAAGATCAGCCGCCAGTCGACGGTACCGGCGCTGCCCGGCGCCACCTTCAGGATCACCAGCGCGACCAGGTACGAGGCCAGGATGCCCACGGTGATCATCCATTGCTGGAGCAGGCTCAACGAGCCGCGCTTGTTGCGCGGGGCGTACTCGGCGATGTAGGCCGTGGCGATTGCGGAGTCGGCGCCGATCGCCAGCCCGATCAGGGTCCTGGCCACGATCAGAACGGCGGCGTGCCAGGACACCGCGGCCAGCAGCGATCCGAGCGCGTAGATCGCCGCATCGGCGATCAGCAACGACTTGCGCCCGAAGCGGTCGGTGAGTGGTCCGGCGGCGAGCGCTCCGACGGCGGCGCCCACCGACGTACCGGCGACCAGATATCCCAGCGCGAACCCGGACAGCTGGAAGGGTACGAAGTTCAGCGCGGCGCCGATGTTGGAGGTGTCGTAGCCGAACAGGAAGCCGCCGATCGTGGCCAGTACGGTCAGCGACCAGATGAAGGGCGTCGGTACCTTCTGGTCCAACTTGTCGAGGACGCTCGATCCGGCCTGGGCATCACTGGCCAACGTACCCACCTCCGAGGCTCATGGCAGTTCTGGGCGCCTGCTACCCAGGTCCGGAATCAAACGAACATGGATCTTGGTATGGAATATCCGTTCTGGCCATGGCCGTCGCTCGCAGGGCCGGCCTGGCCTCCGGCGCGCTCTATCCGATCCTCGTACCGGTCGCTGCTCTGGCGGCGGCCGACCGGCTCGCCAGTTCCGAGGGCGCGCGACACTGCTGGTGCTTGTCGTTCCAGCGATGCTCGCGCATACTCGGGCGCCGCTGTCGGGTGGGCCGTGCGGCGCTCACGCTGAGCACTCCGGTCCACCGCGCCGTCGCCACGACCCCGCGCTCCATCAGCTGGTCGGGAGCACATGTCCCGGTCGCCTGATGTGTGTGGCGGCCACATGGGATCCGGGTCGGTGCGCCGATACCGTGATACGGCATGGCACGTACAAACACCCCTGATGACGCCTTTCCCGTACATTCCGGCCTGGCCGGCCGCAGTGCCCTCGTCACCGGTGGCGCGAGCGGTATCGGACTGGCCTGCGTGCGACGGCTGGCCGCCGCCGGGGCCGCGGTCACCGTGGTCGACCTGGACGGCGACGCCGCACACCAGATCGCGGCTGAGGTGGGCGGTGTCGCCTGCCAGGTCGACCTGGCCGATCCGGAGCAGATCGCCGGACCGAACGGCCCGGACTGCGATGTCGACATCATCGTCAACAACGCCGGCCGCCAACACGTCGCCCCGGTCGAAGACTTCCCGCCCGAGGAGTTCGCCGCACTGCTCCGGCTGATGCTGGAGGCACCGTTCCGGCTCGTCCGGGCCGCACTGCCACACATGTACCGACGCGGCTGGGGACGGATCGTCAACATCTCCTCCGTACACGGGCTCCGCGCCTCACCGTTCAAGGCCGGCTACGTCGCCGCCAAACACGGCCTGGAAGGACTGTCCAAAGTGGTCGCCGTGGAGGCCGCCGGTCACGGCGTCACGGCCAACTGCGTCAACCCCGGCTATGTCCGTACCCCGTTGGTGCAGCGACAGATCGCCGACCAGGCCCGCCACCACGGCATACCCGAGTCCGAGGTGCCGGCCCAGGTGATGCTCGGGCACACCCCGATGAAACGGCTGGCCGAGCCCGACGAGGTAGCCGAACTGGTCGCCTACCTGTGCTCGCCGGCCGCCGCGTATCTCACCGGCGCGTCCCTCACCCTCGACGGCGGCTGGACCGCCCAGTGATGGCAGGAGCTGTCCTATGACACCCGTACGGCGACGCCTCGCGCTCCCGCTGATCGCACTGGTCGCGCTGCTGCCGGCGGTACCGGCCGCCGCGACCCCCGCAGGGCACTGCGCCGGCCGGCCGGTGGTACCGGGGGCGGCCCGGCAGCAGAGCTCCTGCCTCGCGGACCTGACCACCGCCGGTACCAGCGGTACCGGCCACACCGACCCGGCCGACTACGCCGGACTTTCTGCGTCCGGCACCCGCAACCCGTCCGGGGTGCCCGGCACCCAGCTGGACGGCTACTTCCCGGATACCTCCACGAGCAACACCGAGCACGGTTGGAACCACGACGCGCAGTTCGTGATCCGCCTGCCCGACCACTGGAACGGCGGGCTGGTGGTGACCGGCGCGCCGGGCAACCGGCACCAGTACTCGTTGGACGCCACCATCTCGGACTGGGTACTGGCCCAGGGATACGCGTTCGCCGCCACGGACAAGGGAAACACCGGCACCGCGTTCTACACCGACGGTCGCCGGGCCGGCGCCGCGATCGCCGAATGGAACCGGCGACTCACCCAGCTGACCATCGCCGCCCGGGCCACCGTCGTGCAACGCTACCGGCGTCCGGTCCGCCAGACCCTCGTCACCGGCATCTCCAACGGTGGCTACCTGACCCGCTGGCAGTTGGAACACCATCCCGAGCTCTACGACGGGGGAGTGGACTGGGAGGGCACGCTGTGGCGGGCTGACGGCCCGACCATGTTCAGCTACCTGCCCACCGCACTGCGCGAGTATCCGGCATATGCCGCGACAGGCGACCCGGCCGCGCACGACGCGATGCTCGCCGCCGGATTCGCTCCCGGCTCGGAATTCCTGTGGGCGTACCACTATCAGGTCTACTGGGATCTGACCCAGCGCATCTACCGGGCCGAGTTCGACCCGGACTACAGTCCGGGTGATCCCGACGGGACACCGTACTGCGCCTCCGGTACACCGGGCTGCGACGCCGACTACGACTACCCGGGCCGGCCGGAGGCGGTACATCGGGCGGTCGCCTCGATCGGCCTGACCGGACGGATCGGCAAGCCGCTGATCACCTTGCAGGGAACCCTCGACACGCTGCTGCCGATCAGTACCGACAGCGACGTGTACGCCCGGATGGTCGCCGAGCACCGCCGTACCGGGATGTTCCGCTACTACCGGATCGCGGACGGCAACCATACCGACGGGCTCTTCGACGCCCATCCGGACCAGCTGCGCCCCATCCTGCCCTGCTACCGCGCGGCGCTCGGTGCGCTGCGCGGCTGGCTGGACGCGGGCCACCGGCCCCCGCCCAGCGCCACCCTGCCCCGGCCCGCCGGTGGCGACCTGGTGAACACCTGCACCCTGTCGCCCTGATCCGAAGGAGGTCCCCCGATGCGTCCACGATGGAGCCTGGCGGTACTGATGGCGGTACTGGCCGCGCTGCTGGTGCCGTTGCCGGCGACCGCCGCCGGCGGTCTCACCCAGGTCACCGGATTCGGCTCCAACCCCGGAGCCCTGGCCAACTACAGCTACCTGCCCAGCAACCTGTCGGCCGGTGCACCGCTTGTCGTGGCGTTGCACGGCTGCACCCAGAACGCCACCGACTACTTCGGCCACGCCGGCTGGCAGAAATTCGCCGACCTCAACGGATTCGCGCTGGTCCTCCCGCAACAGTCCAGTGCCAACAACGCCAGCAGCTGCTTCAACTGGTTCCAGCCGGGCGACACCACCCGCGGACAGGGCGAGGCGCTGTCGATCAAACAGATGGTCGACTACGCCACCGCCCAGTACGGGGTCGACAGCCATCGGGTGTTCATCACCGGTCTGTCGGCGGGTGGCGCGATGACCACGGCGATGCTGGCCTCCTATCCTGACGTGTTCGCCGGCGGCGCGATCGTCGCGGGCCTGCCGTACGGCTGCGCCAAGGACCTGAGCAGCGCGACGATGTGCCAGTACATGGCGACCTCGAAGACCCCGGCACAGTGGGGTGACCTGGTCCGGTCGGCGTACCCGGGCTACGCCGGGCCGTGGCCCCGGGTGGCGATCTGGAACGGGACCGCCGACTACACCGTCAACCCGGCCAACGCGGCGGAGTCCCGGGACCAGTGGACGAATGTATGGGGAATTCCGCAGACACCGACCGGTACGACATCCTTGCCCGGCAACACCACCCGGGAGGTGTACGCCGACGGCGCCGGCAACCCGGTCGTCGAACGCTACGTGGTGACCGGCATCGGCCACGGCACACCGGTGGATCCGGGTAGCGGTGCGACCCAGTGCGGCAGCACCGGCACCTACTACCTGCAGTCGATCTGTTCCTCGTACTACATCGCACAGTTCTGGGGACTCACTGCCTGAACACGCTGTGGTGCCTTCGCAGCACGTGCACCGGAGCCGACCGGGCGCCCGACGGGAATCCGTCGGGCGCCCGGTGGCCTGGTTTCAGGAGACAGCGAGGGTGGTGTCGTCGATCACGAACGAGGTCTGCATGGTGTAGTCCTCGGTCCCGGTGAACCTGATGCTGACCGCTCTGCCGGCGTAGGACGCGAGGCTCGCGGTGTGGTGCGTGTAGCCGGTGTTGTGGTTGAGGTTGGAGTAGGTGGCGAGGGTCGCCAGCACCGCACCCGAGCTGTCGAGGACCTGGAGCGAGAGCGTGTCGTACTTGCCCGATGTGGTGGTCTCCGCGGTGTCGACGTGCAGCCAGTAGCCGAGACTGTAGGTGGTGCAGCCCGAGGGCAGGGTCACCGCCTGGGTGAGCGTGTCGGTGTGCGCCGCGCCGTACCCGTCCAGCCAGGCATCCCAGGAGCCGGCGTGCGCGGGTTCGCTGGTGCCGCTGTAGACAACGCCGCTGCTACCGCTCCACGGTGACAAGGTTCCGGTCTCGAAGCCTGCGTTGCCGAGCAACTGCCCACTTCCGGTGCAGCCGGTGCCGCCACCACCGCTGAAGGAGATGTCGAGGACCGAGTGCAGCTCGATGCCGTTGGGGGAGACGCCGGTCTGGCCGTGCAGGAAGTCGAAGAAGCCGACTCCGGTGACGGTGACCGGTACGTTGGCGGTCTTGAAACTCGTGGTGGGGGTGTATTTGGCGTCGAATTCGCTGCGCGCCTTCTGGATGCTGGACAGCAGCGGACTACCGGATCCCACGCAGGTCGGATCGGGAATTTCGGCGATCATGGTGTGCCCGCTGCCGTCGGACAGCACCAGGTGGTAGTCGGAGTCGTCCTCCAGCTTGTATTCGGTGAGGGTCACGTTCAACTGGTAGACCGTGGTCTCGGTCGGCTGGACCCGGTTGTCGGCCGGCAGGCTGGAGGGAGCCGGTAGTGAGGTCAGCGAGGAGATGGTGGTCGGGGTGGTGGACTGCAGCGTGATCTTGCTGGCATCGGCGTCGGTACCGGTCTTGACAGACCAGCGTTCGACCCCGCAGCTGCCGGTCGACGCGTTCTCATTGGCCACCACCGCTTCGGTCTCTTCTTCATCCGGTGGGACACTTTGCTTCCCGCCACCGCTTGCGGCACTTCCGGTGACCAGCGCGCAGCTGATCAGTACCAGCGCCACGACGCCGGCACGCAGACCTCGTCGGAGACCCATCGCACCTCCAGGTGCTTCAAGGGTCGGTGGGTCTCCTACTCACGGCCCCAGGTAGGGACCAGATACCGCCAGAACAAGACACAGCGACCTGGACGAATTAGACACAGCATCCCCTTCCATACGAATAAGTGAGCAAGGGGTTGGTAAAAACCCGGAGATCGCTGAAGATTGGCATGCTTCATCGCATGATCGATCACGTGGTTTCGTCAGGTACCGCAGGATGAAAGGCCTGGCGGGGACTTCTACAGTCCCGCGCGGCGTTCGGCGTTGACCCGCCGTGTCTGGGACGGCAGCGTGAACAGGTCCACCAGCCAGCCGATTCCCAGAATTCCGCCGGTCAGCAGGTACAGCAGGCCGCGTCCGAGCTTGCCCAGATAGAACTGGTGGATCCCGAGCAGGCCAAGAAAGAACCACAGCACGTACGCGACGCCGAGGGACTTGTCGTTGACCACTTCTGCCATCCTCACCGTGCTGTCGGCCTGATCCGCGTGCCGCCGGGGAGCGCCTTGCACGCCGTGGACGTGTACGCGCCGCTGCCGGTGCTGCCGGCAGACTTCCCAAGCCTACCGGAGAGCTGTCGGGTCACCTGAGCGGATCGGGCGGATCGCCACCTCTCGCACCGTCACGTCCTCCCGGCCGGTAACGACCCTCAGATCAGGATTGTCCGTAAGGCCGAACGGGTACCCCGGTGCCATGATTCGACGCCTCACCTGCCTGTGTGCCGTGGTCGTCGGCCTGGGGATCATCCTGCCGGTGCCTGCCTCCGCCGGACCGGACAGCTGCTCCCAACGCCTCGATGACACCGCGGCCATCCTCGGCCCCGACACGTCCATGCTCCGCTGCGACGTCGACACACTCGCGCGCGACGGCGCCATGGTCCGGGTACGCACGTACGGTGCGCTGCCCTCCGGGGGCATGGACGCGGCCGAGAAGAAGACCGAGGACAGTTGCCCGTCCTGGCGTTCCGGAGGTGAGCGTAAGGACAAGCTGCTCGTACTCACGGTGTCCCGCCAGGACCGCCGTACCGGCCTCTACTACGGTTCCGCCTACGCCGACAAGCTCGACGACCAGTGGACGAAGATCCAGGAGAAGTCGATGAACCCCGAGTTCAAGCGGGGTCGCTACGCCAGTGGGCTCGACCAGGGCGTGCTGGCGGTGCACGAACGCATCACCGGATCATCCGGTTCCTCCAGCGGTGCGCTCGTGATCATCCTGGTCATGGTCCCGGTCGCGTTGGTTGTCGTGCTCATCGTGCTGGCCATCCGGCGACACAAGCGTTCCAGCCCCGGCGGGGGCCCCGGGCACGACTCCAGCGCGCTCGTCGGTGGTACCGCCGTCGCGACCAGTGCCGCGGCATCCTCTGCCGCGACCAGCGCATCGGCGGGTGGTGGCTCGACCAGCTTCTAGCGGGTCACGGTCAGCCGAACGGGCCGGCCCGGTAGCCACTCGGCACGGCGGGTCGAGTCCTGCGGCGGGTGGCCCGTACGGCTGCCGCGGCGATCACGATGGAGACCAGGGCGCCGGCGGCGACGCCGAGGGGCCACAGCTCCCACCGGCTGTCCACGATGGCGAGGTCGCCGTCCACCCGGACCGCGACGGCATGGTCGCGGTCGGCATACTCGGCGCCTTCTATCTCGGCGGTGTGGCTCCGACCGTTCGCGGTCCGCCAGGTGCCTCGGCAGCGGGTCTGGGTGTAGCTGCCGCGCCGGGAGTACTCCCGGTGGGTTTCGCAGGAATCGATGTGCGCGCTCGCCCGCTCACCGTTGAAGTAGATGTCGGCCTGGATCGCACCCCAGATCCCGAAGCCGAGGAAGACCAGGACGGAAACGAGCAGCCAACCGATGGTGATACCGCGTGTTATGCGCACAGCTCGCCATACTATGACAGCAAAGACATACCGGCCAGGCCCACAATCGGGTACCGCGGTCAGGTGCCCGCCGCCCGTGTCGACGCAGTCCGGACCGGTGCCCGTACTGTCGCTGCGGCCAGCACCGTCACCTCGGTGCGTGCCGCCGCGAGCGAACTCACCGCGGCCGGCCGGAGGTGCGTGAGATGCGGAGCGAGCCAGGCCAGGGTGAGTTCGGCGGTGACGAGTGAGATGTGCCCGGCGGGCACTCCGTGGCGGCCGAAATAGGCGCGCAGGTACGGGGTGAGGAAATCCCGTGATTCCTGCGCGGTGCCTGGGCCGTAGCTGCCGCCGCGGGTGGTGACCACCACGATCCTCGTACCGGCCAGTGCACTCCGTCCGGTGTCGGGCTCGATGAACGCACCGGGGAAACTCACCCGGTCGATCCAGGCCTTCAGTGATGCGGGAATCGAGTAGTTGTACAGGGGAGCACCGATCAGCACGGTGTCGGCGGCCAGGAGTTCGGTGATCAGCGGATACGTCAGGGCCCATTCCCGGCGCTCCGCGGCGTCCGTGATCAGGGTCTGTACCTGGTCCGGCGCCACCGGCCCGGTACGCTCCAGCCGGCGGCCGAGGGTGCAGTACGCGGTGCCGAGCGGTGGCACCGGGTCGGCCGCCAGATCCCGGTAGCGGTACCCGGCCGGGCCGTGCAGCGCCCGCCAGGTCTTGGCGAACGACGCGGTCAGCTGCCTGCTGACCGATTCACCGCAACAGTTGGCGCTGGAATCCAGGTGCAGCAGGGACGTCACCGGTACTCCTGTCACTTTGGCTACGTTGCATCCGTCATCAGGGGTGACGCACGGCAACGTGGAAAGGTGACCGGTGGACGAACGGTACGGGTTGGCGGAACGGTTCGAGGCGCAGCGCGGCCATCTGCGCGCGGTCGCCTACCGGATGCTGGGCTCGCTGAGCGAGGCCGACGACGCGGTACAGGAGACCTGGCTGCGACTGGACCGCAACGGCGCCGACGACCTGGACAACCTGCGCGGCTGGCTGCGCACCGTGGTGACCCGCATCTGCCTGGACATGCTGCGCTCCCGCAGCTCACGTCGGGAGCATCTGGCCGGCAAGCAGGTGGACGACCCCGCCGCGGACGCGACCGGAGCGGTCGATCCGCAGGACGAGGCGGTACAGGCCGACGCGGTGGGCCGCGCGCTGCTGGTCGTACTGGACACCCTGTCCCCGGCCGAGCGGGTCGCGTTCGTGCTGCACGACATGTTCACCGTTCCGTTCGACCAGATCGCGCCGATCGTGGCGCGCAGCCCGGTCACCACGAAGAAACTCGCCAGCCGCGCACGCCGGAAGCTGAAGGGTGTTCCGGCGCTTCCGGCTGCTGCGCTCGCCCGCCATCGGCAGGTCGTGTCCGCCTTTCTGGCCGCGGCACGGGCCGGTGACCTGACCGCGGTTCTCGACGTACTTGCCCCCGATGTGCTACGGCGTGCCGATCCGGCCGCCGTGCCGCCCGGCGCCGGCACCGAGGTGAGAGGGGCACGCAGCGTCGCCGAAGGCACGGTACTGCTGGCCGACCGGTCACGCTTCGCCGAACCTGTGCTCATCGATGGCACCGTGGGTGTGGTGGTGGCGCCGCGGGGTCGCTTGCTGCTGGCACTCACCTTCACCATCGACGACGACCGGATCACCAGCTACGACGTGATCGCCGAGCCCGCTCGCCTGCGCCGACTGCATCTCGCCGTCCTGGACCCCCTGCCGGCGGCACACTTCACCGAGTGACGGGAGTCAGCAGGCGTCCGAAGTCCTGAGAAGACGGTTCGGAATCGTCAGGAGCGCAGCAGGTTCCAGATCGCGGTGGCGGAAAGCTCGGCCTTGTCGACCATGCCGAGCGCCGGACTGGCCTCGACGAGTTCGTGGTAGTCCGCCTCGAAGTGACTGGAGATCATGATGACCGCCGGGCCGCCGGTGTACTGCTCCTGGACGGTGCGCTGTTCACCGAGCGTATGGGCCAGGTCGAAGCCACTCTCGTCGAGCAGATCGATATCGACCAGCACGACCTCGGGCTGGAGCTCGGCGATGCGGGTCAGCGCCTCCTCGGTCCGGGAGGCCACTCCGACGACGTGCATTCCCTCGCGCTCCAGCAGCTTGCGGGCCGATTCCTGGAACCCGACATTGTCGTCGACGATGAGGCATCGTGTGCTCATAGGGCCAATCGTTGCTCAGGCAGCACGGGTGGCACATCACCGGTAGCCGCAAGCTGTCCCGTTGCGGGTTGGGTGCTGACCGGTACCTGCTGGCCGTAGCCCCTTTCGTCCCGTTTACGCTGCGTAATCTGTCCCCCGGTCCCGACGGACTTCCCGCCGCTTGCGGAATCTCCTCGCCCCGGTACTGCGGGGCCGCAGCATGATGCTCATGTCGCCGGTGCGACGGTCATGGGATGGCTGCCCGCAGCGAACTGGTCTGATAGCGTCCGGCCCGCCGAAGGGCGTACCTGTCGGCAGGGGAGTTGCCCGGTGGGAATGATCTCTGCGTTCGGCCCGATCTGGATCCTCACCGCGCTCGGGTACGGTGTCCGCCGCGTCCGCCTCCTCGACGACGATCTCGCCGGTGCCCTCGGCCGGTTCGTGTTCCATCTCGCGATGCCGGCGGCGCTGTTCCTGACCCTGGCGCGCACTCCGCTGTCCGCGTTCGCCGGACGCTCCCTGCTCGCCTTCGGCGTCAGCGGGGTACTCGTACTCGGGGTCGGCTGGTGGGTCGCGGGCCGATGGTTCGGCCGCAAGCGCGGTGAGCGGGTGATCTGGGGGATGGCCGCCGGTTATGTCAACTCGGCGAATCTCGGCATCCCGATCGCGATGCAGGTACTGGGTAGCGCCTCCTTTCTGTCCGAGGTGGTGCTGTTGCAGACGGTGGTGTTCACGCCGATCATCCTGACCGTGCTGGATCGGGGTGGGGACATCGAGGGTCGTCGGTTACGGCGGACCCTCACGCTGCCGCTGCGTAACCCGGTCATCCTCGGCTCCGTCGGCGGTGTGGTCGCGTCCGCTCTCGGTTACCGGCCGACCGGCCTGGTGGCCACGTCGTTGACCCTGCTGGCCGCCGCGGCGGTACCGGCGGCGCTGATCGCGTTGGGTGCATCCCTGCACCGGGACGATGCGCCGGTCGAACGCTCGGGCGCCGAGGCGTCGGTCATCGTGGCGGCGAAGCTGCTCGTACAGCCGCTGGCCGCCTTCCTCGTCGGCGCGTTCGTCCTGGGTCTGTCCGCCCCGCAACTGCTCGCCGTGGTGATCTGTGCGGGGCTGCCGACTGCGCAGAACACCTTCATCTTCGCCCAGCGCTATGGCGTGGCCGAGACGCTCGCCACCCGTGCCGTACTGGTCAGCACGGTCCTCTCGCTCGTCACGCTGGCCGCCACGGCGGCACTGCTCGGTTGACCGGCAGGCCGGCCGTACCCTCCTTTACGAGATCTCTACATCGTTGTACTGTGACGCCCGCAAGGTCAGCGCACCGCCCGGTGGCGGTGCGCTGACTGGTGGTCGGAGAAGGCGGGGCACGTGGACGGACACCGGGGACCGCGCCGGCGCAGTCGTACCCAGCTGTGGGTGTGGGGTTTCCTGACCCCGACCGTCGTGCTCTACGGCCTGTACACGATCTATCCGATCCTCGCGAGCTTCTGGTACTCGTTGCTGGACTGGGACGGCTTCGACTCCACGAAGACGTTCGTCGGCATGCAGAACTACCGCGAGGTCACCGCTGATCCGCTGTTCTGGAACACCTTCAAGATCACGATCCTGTTCACCGTGGTGGCCGTCCCCATCAAGGTGTTCACCAGTCTGCTGGTCGCCATCGTGCTGAACTCGCCGAAGATGCCGTTCCGTGGCCTGTTCCGGACCGCACTGTTCCTGCCGGTGGTCACGACGACTGCGATCGTCGGCGTGGTCATGCAGTTCATCTTCGACCCGGCGAGTGGGCCGATAAACCTCGCGCTGATCAAGCTCGGGCTCGTCGACGAGGGCGTCAACTTCCTCGGCTCGTCATCGAGTGCACTGTGGACGGTCGTCGGGGTCTACGTCTGGAAGTGGTTCGGGGTCACCGTCATCTACTGGCTGGCGGCGTTGCAGACCATCCCGGACGAGGTGTACGAGGCGGCACGCATCGATGGCGCGTCCAGCCTCAACCTGATGCGCCGGATCACGCTGCCACTGCTCAAACCGTTCACTATCATCATCACGTTGCTGACGCTGGAGAGCACGCTGAAGGTCTTCGACCTCATGCTCACCATGACCAACGGTGGACCCTTCTACTCCACCGAGGTGGTGGAGATCTACATCTACCGGTGGGCGTTCGCCGCGACGGTGCCACGTCTCGGCTACGCCTCCGCAGCAGCGGTCATCTTCGGACTGTTCGTCTGCCTGGTTGGTCTGCTGCAACTGTTCGGTGTCCGGGCGGCACGTAAGGCGGGGAACCTGACATGAGTAGGTCAGTCGGTGGGCGTACCGGCGCTCCGGCGCGGCGTAACCGCCGGAGTACGGCGTACGTCCTGCGTCGCCTGCCCTGGTGGATCGCCGCCACGGTACTGGCCGTGGGTTGTCTACTGTGGATCTACCCCTTCCTGTGGATGGTGTCGGCCTCGCTGAAGGACCAAATGGAGGTCTTCGCGGCAGGGCTGAAGCTGATCCCCGCCTCCCCGGTCTGGGGCAACTACCACCGGGCTTGGAGCGACGCGGGCTTCGGCCGTTACCTGCTCAACACCGTCATCGTGACCGTCGCGACCGTGGTGATCGTGGTCGTACGCTGCGCGATGGCCGGGTACGTGCTGGGCCGCTACCGCTTCCTCGGCCGCCGGGCCGTGATGGCCGTACTGGTGGTGACGCTGTTCGTGCCCACCGGGTACACGATCATCCCGGTGGTGGAGATCTCCCACCAGTTGGGTCTGCTGAACTCGCTGAGCGGGATGGTCATCGCACTGTCCGGTGGCGCGAACGTGGCCGCGATCCTGCTCTACGCCGGCTACTTCCGTGGTCTGCCGAAGGAACTGGAGGAGGCCGCGGTACTCGACGGCGCCGGGTTCGGTTCGATCTTCTTCCGGGTCATGCTGCCGTTGTCCATGCCCGTCACCGCCACCGTGACACTGCTGACCTTCCTGGCGACCTGGAACGCGTTCTTCCTGCCGCTGGTCTTCACGTTCAGCCGCCCGGATCTGCGCACCCTGTCGGTCGGCATGCTCGCCTTCACCGGGGAGAACTCGGTCGACTGGTCCGGAATGGCGGCAGCCGCGGTCATCTCACTACTGCCGGTCGTCGCGCTGTTCGTGTTCCTGCAGCGCTACTTCGTCGAGGGAATCGCTGGAGCCGTGAAATCATGACAGAATCCGCTCACCGCGCACCGAACATCCTGCTCATCTGTACCGACCAGCAGCGCTTCAACGCGCTGCACGCGGCAGGCAACGACGAGATCCAGACACCGGCGCTGGACCGGCTCGCCGCCGAAGGCGTGCTGTTCGAGAACTGCTACGTGCAGAACCCGGTCTGCGCACCGTCCAGGGCCAGCCTGATGACCGGCCGGTACGTACATTCACACGGGCTGTGGGCAAACGGTGTCCAACTCCCGGACTCCGAACGGATGTTCAGCCGCGAGCTGGCCGACGCGGGCTACGACTGCGGTCTGGTCGGCAAGTTCCATCTCGACTCGTGTTTCGGCGGACGCACCGAACGCCGCGGTGACGATGGGTTCCGGGTGTTCCGTTGGGCACATGACCCGTATCCGGGTTCTTCGGAGAACCACTACCACCGTTGGCTTCGCGCGACTCGACCGGAGCTCTACGACGCTGCGCGTGACCCGGCATCTGCGGTCACCTTCGACACGATGCCGACCGAGGCGCACTACAGCAGATGGATCGGCAGCGAGACGGTCGACTTCCTGGAATCCGGGCGGGAGGACGGCAGGCCGTTCTTCTTCGTGGCGAACTTCTTCGACCCGCACCACGGTTTCGGGGCGCCGGCCGAGTACACCGACCGCTACGATCCCGCGGCGCTGTCACGACCCGTCACCCGGGACGGGGAACTGGACGACAAGCCACCGATCCTCACCGAGGCCTCGCACGAGTCCTATGCCGGGCATGCCCCTGGCTACACCACCTACAGCGAGCAGGAGCTGCAGGAGGTCAGGGCCGCGTACTACGCCATGGTCACACTGGTCGACGACGAGGTGGCGCGCATCCTGCGGGCGCTGGAGGAACAGGGTCTCGCCGAGGACACACTGGTCGTGTTCACCAGCGATCACGGGGAGATGCTGGGCGATCACCAGCTCATGCTCAAGGGCCCGATGATGTACGACTGCTCGGTCCGGGTGCCGCTCATCATGCGCTGGCCCGGCGTGCTGCCCGCCGGTGCCCGCCGCGGCGAGTTCGTCCAGTGGATCGATCTCGCGCCGACCTTCCTGGCCGCTGCGGGCCTGCCGCCGCTGCGACGGGGCCAGGGTACGAGCCTGCTCGGCCTGGCCCGCGACGGTGCGCGGGAATGGAGCAGGGACTGGGCGCTGTGCGAGTACCGAAACAGCGGCCACCCGTACGATCCCGCGGTGCACACCACGATGCTGCGCCACGACCGGTGGAAGCTGATCGCCCATCATGGGGAGCCGGCGACACGACGGGAACGTAGTGGTGAACTCTACGACCTGGTCGCCGATCCCGACGAGCTGCACAACCTCTGGTCGGTGCCGGCCGCCCGGGATACCCGCGTGCAGTTGCAGGAGATGCTGCTTGATGTCCTGGTGGCCACCCAGGACCGCAGCCAGGAGCGGCCCGCGTACTGGTAGCGCACGTCCGGGACCGCAGCACCCTCGGCATGTCCCGGAGCCCGCAGTCCGCCGACGGTGCACCGCTGGTCGGCGCACCGCCGACCAGTCCGGGTGGCTGTACTCGCCCATCGAAAGGAAGTCCGTGACCGACCAGACGACCCTGCATCCACGACCGCAGCTGGTCCGGGACTCCTGGACCGACCTGTGCGGCGAATGGGACTTCGCCGTCGACGACGGCGAACACGGCCTCGATGAACGCTGGTTCGTCGCGGGCGACACGGCGGAGACGGCGTTCAGCCGGCGGATCGTCGTACCGTTTCCGCCGGAGTCCGCTGCATCGGGTATCGGTGACACGGGTTTCCACCCGGTGGTCTGGTACCGCCGGAGCTTCGAGCTGCCGGCCGGGCCGCCGGATGGTCGGCTACTGCTGCATTTCGGTGCGGTCGACTACTACGCGACGGTCTGGGTCAACGGCGCGCTGGTGGGTACCCACACCGGCGGTCAGACACCGTTCAGCTTCGAGATCTCCGGGGCGTTGTCCGAAGCCGGTTCGCAGACGGTCGTGATCCGGGCTGAGGATCGTCCAACCGATGTGTCGCAGCCACGCGGAAAGCAGGACTGGCGGGCCGAGCCGCACGGCATCTTCTATGAGCGCACCACCGGCATCTGGCAACCGGTGTGGTTGGAACCGGTCGGGGAGCTCTACGTCAGCAGCCTGCACTGGACGCCGGACCTGGCGGCCTGCCGGGTCGGGGTGGAGCTGCGGCTGGACCGGTCACCACAGCATCCGGTGCGGCTGACGGTACGACTCAGCCACGATGGACGGGAACTGGCCTGCCAGCAGGTGACCGTCACCGAACAGGTCAGCTGCTTCGATGCGGCCATCCCCGCGCTGCGTCACCAGATGACCCGGGACTCTCTGCTGTGGTCGCCGGAGCAGCCCAACCTCATCGACGCCGACGTCACGGTGTCCGGTGAGGATGGTCCGGAGTACGACCGGCTGCGCAGCTATCTCGGCCTGCGCAGCACGGGCTTCCGGGACGGGCGGTTCCTACTCAACGGCAAACCGTACTATCTGCGCCTGGTACTGGAGCAGGGATACTGGCCCGAGTCGCACCTGGCCGCCCCGGACGCGGCCGCGCTGCGCAATGAGGTCGAGTTGATCAGGGAGCTGGGTTTCAACGGTGCCCGAATCCATCAGAAGGTCGAGGATCCCCGTTTCCTGTACTGGTGTGACCGGCTCGGCCTGCTGGTCTGGGGCGAGATGGCCAATGCGTTCGAGTTCTCCGCCCGGGCCATGGAACGTTTCGTGCCGGAGTGGCTGGAGGTGCTGCGCCGGGACCGTAGCCACCCCTGCATCGTGGCCTGGGTGCCGCTCAACGAGAGCTGGGGTGTCCCGGACATCGCCACCCGCGCCGACAGCCAGCACTACGCCACCGCGTTGTACCACCTGACCAGGGCGCTGGACCCGGATCGCCCGGTGATCTCCAACGACGGATGGGAACTGGCCGAGACCGACATCATCGGGGTGCACGACTACGCGCCGCAGGGGGAGAGCCTGCGGGAGCGGTGGGGTGAGCCCGACGGTGTACGGGAGATGCTGCGTGGTGCCGGCCCCGGCCGACGCAAGGTTCTGCTGCATGGTGTCGACGATCCCGCGTACGACCGGGGTCAGCCCATCGTCGTCACCGAGTTCGGCGGACTGTCCTACGCGCCCGAGTCCGGCCAGAAATGGTTCGGCTACGGCACGGTCGGCTCCGCCGAAGAACTGCTCGCTGGATTCACCGAACTGGTCACCGCGCTGCTGGACTCCACCGAGGTGGCCGGCTTCTGCTACACCCAGCTCACCGACACGCTGCAGGAGCGCAACGGGCTACTGGACGAACACCGCAGGCCGAAGCTGCCGGTGGAGGCGGTGCACGCGGCTCTGACCCGGCCGAGCCGCGCCATTCCAGCGGAACTGGTCGAGGCGTCCCGACGGGTGGCGAACCGGATCAGCAGCGGCGAATGAACCGGGCCGGCCCTGGCGGGGCCGGCCCCTTTCGGTCCCGGATGGGCGTGGCACCCGGAGCCAGGAGGGTCAACACATGGTGGCGTGCCCGACCCTCATCGATAGGAAGCGGCGTCGAAGTCCTTGCCCGGCTGCCAGTTGGCGAACCGCCAGTCGTCCTGGCTGACCTTCTTGCCCTTCTTGGTGACAGCCGAGATCGCCTTGTCCCGGGCAGCCTCGTTCTTGTCCGACAACTGCTTGAGCGTGGACCGGATGTTGGTGATCTTGCCGCTGAACGCACCTTGGACGATGTCACCCAGGTTCGGGGTGACCGTGTCCCGCGCCGCCCGCACGTCGGCCACCACCGGGTTCCGGACGATCGGGTTGGGTGCCAGGTAGACCTCCTGCTGGAACAGGCGCAGAGCCGCACGGTAGGTCGGGTGCACGTCGGCCTTCTCCGCCGCGGTCAGATCCAGCGGTGGCTGGTCCATGTTCTCGGCCAGCTTCTTCTGGTAGTCCGGTTCCACGATCATCGCCAACAGCCGGGACGCCGCCTCGACATGCTTGCAGTCCTTCGACACCCAGAACGTCGGCGGCTGCGGTGACTGGTAGACGGTCGGCTTCGTGCCGCTCTGCGGCACCAGGATCGGGCCGACCCCGACCTTGCCGGCGAAGGATTTGAAGCTGTCCACGATCACGCCGATATTCCACGGTCCGTCGAAGAAGAATCCGGTGGTGCCGGTCGACCAGCGGGCGCGACCGGTACGCGCGTCCAGCGACGAGGATGCGGGGAACAGCAGCTTGTCCTTCTTCAACGACAGCAGGAACTCCAGGGCGTGCACGAACGGGTCGGTGTGCAGGGCGTACTCGCCGGTGCGGAAGTCGATCTGCTCGTCCTGGTCGTGGCCACCGCCGAACCCGCCGGCCTGGGCGAGCTCGATCAGCATCGCGGAGAGCCGGTCGGGGAAGTTCAGCGGCAGGATCAGACCGGACGCACCCGAGCCGGCCTTCTTACGGATCTTCAGGCAGGCGGCCCGGAACTCGTCGTAGGTGGCCGGCGGTGCGGCCGGGTCGAGCCCGGCCTTGCCGAACAGCTCGGTGTTGAACCAGGTCAGGGTGTTGTGCTGGCGGAAGTTGAACTGCGGGAAGCTGTACACCTTGTGGTCGAAGGTGCTGATCCCCTCCAGCAGCGTGCCCTGCGGCAGGCGGTCCCGGGTCGCCGCGGACAGCTCGATCGGGCTGAACCAGCCCTGCTTGACCAGGGTCGGTGGCGGGATGCTGACCCCGGCCAGGGTGAACACGTCGGGCAGCTGGTCGCTCTGCTTGGCCAGTTGCAGCGCCTTGCCCTGGTCGTTGGGGTTGTAGACGGTGTAGTCGACCGGCAGTCCACCCTTGGTCTTGGCGAACGATGCGAACAGTTGCTTCTCCGCGTCGGCCAACGGCTGGAACTGGTCCCACCACTTCAGTCGGTTGGTGTCCTTGCCGCCGGACCCGGGCGCGGTGTCGCACGCACTGAGGGCGGCGGCACCGGCCACGAGGCCGGTGGCGCGGAAAAGGTGACGGCGACTCAGATGCATGATGACCCGGCCTCTCAGACGGTTCTCGAGCAGCTCCTCGGGCGGTTCTACATCGTCGTACTAAACCTTGTAAAGGCCTCTGGAGCAGTCGTTATCTGACCGGAGCCGGCCACGCGGGGATGGTCAGTGCCCGGTGTCGCCGCCGGTGCTCTCCCGTACCGTCAGGGTGAACCCGGCGGTGATCTGACGCGGCGGTCCCTGCCCGTCCGGTTGGAAGCGTTCCACCAGCATCCGTACTGCGGTGCGCGCGATATACGACTTGTCCGGCGAGATCGTGGACAGTGTCGGACTGGCATAGCGCCCGGCCTCGATGTCGTCCACGCCGATCACCGCGACGTCCTGCGGAACCCGCAGGCCCCGGGTCCGTAGCGTACGGATGGCGCCCAGCGCGAGCAGGTCGTTGTGGCAGAACACCGCATCCGGTCCGGCGCCGTGCTCCAGTAGTCGTTGCATCGCGAGCGCCCCCTCCGCCATGGTGTATTCCGCCGGTACCGCGTGCAGTCGCGGATCAGCCTCCAGCCCGGCGGATTCCAACTCCTCCCGGTAGCCGGCCATCCGCAGCCGCTGGATCGTGTTGCCGGTCGGCGACGCGCCACCGATCACCCCGATCCGGCGTCGGCCCAACGAGATCAGATGCCCGGTGGCGGCCCGGGCGGCGGCCCGACTGTCGATCGCGATGCAGTCGGCATGGTTAGCGAACCGCTCGCCCAGAAGTACGAGTGGAACATCGTCGGCGGAGCGCCGCAGATCCTCGACCCGCAATGTCTGGGGAAGCAGGATCAATCCGTCGATGATGCGCTCGTGGAAGCCGTCGGCGACGAGCTGTTCGCGTTCTGCCACACCCTCCGTACAGTCGATGAGCACCGTCAGCGTGTGCCGCTGGGCCTCCTCGACGACGTGCTGGGCGAGTTCGGAGAAGTACGGGTTACGGATCTCCGGCAGGGCGAGCGCGATCAGGCTCGAGGTGCCACGGCGCAGGTTGCGGGCCGTCACATTGGGCCGATAGTGGAGTTGTCCGATCGCGTCCTCCACCTTGGCGCGGGTCTCCGGTCGCAGGTAGGCGTATCCGTTGATCACATTGGACACGGTCTTGGTCGACACGCCCGCCAGCTTCGCGACATCCTTCAGCGTCGCCCGCACACCACCCTCGCTCTCTGCCGCCGGGCCGGCGGCGGCCCTGCATCGATGTAGACGACACCGGCCATCTGTTGAGAGGCTACCGGCGGGCACCGCGCCAGCCGCCGTCCGGGGAGTTATGTCGGGTTGCTGGCGTATTGGTCAGGCTTCCGGGAATGCCGGGCCGGGAGACGGCACGGACAATGCCCGTACCCAGCAACTCAGCAGATACGCCGCAGCGGTGTTGCGGGCGATCCCCGCCGGCTGGTCGCCGGCACCGCCCTGGAAGCGCAGCGTGGACACGATCAGTCCACCCGGGACGCGGTTCGAGGATCCTCACCGCCCCCTTCCGGAGCTGGATTCCCGGTCGAAAAGTCGATTGTCTCCGTCCGCGTCACGCCCTAGTGTTGCTGACGTCACCCGGAAGAGAAACCTCAAGGAGTCGCGATGAACGCCAGGTCCGAGCGCGGCCTGCGGCGCACCGCGCTGTGCGGTGAGCCGACCTCACGATACCTCGGGGTCCACGAACGAGTTGGTGGCGGCATGCTGATGCGACGGTGGCGGTAACAGAGGCGAAGAAGCGTCTGGCAGTCGCCCACCCGATCCGGGGCAGGGCGGCTTTTCGTTATGCGGAAACAGACGGGTGTAGCTCAGCTGGCAGAGCAGCGGCCCACGGGTCGCAAGATGCGGGTTCGATCCCTGCTGCCCGTGCTCGGCTGCGGAGGACGCCACCGAAGCGGGGTGAATTGAAAACTCCACAGTGGATGGAATGTGCGTTGCCGTCGTAGCTCAGTGGATCAGAGCACTGTCCTGGTACGACAGAGGTCCGGGGCTCGACTCCCCGCGATGGCTCGCGTGCGGTTGTAGCGCAGTCGGTAGCGCGTCACCTTGCCATGGTGAAGGTCGCCGGTTCGAACCCGGCCAGCCGCTCTTCATGCCCTCGTGGCCCAACGGCAGAGGCACGACGTTGAGGACGTCGACGGTGCGCGTTCGAATCGCGCCGAGGGCACGGTAGCGAGGTCGACACATGCCCGGGTAGCCCAACTGGCAGAGGCGCCGCGTTCAGGACGCGGAGGTTGGGGGTTCGAATCCCCCGCCGGGTACGAAAGCAGCACACCCCTGTAGCTCAGTGGATCAGAGCGCCTGGCTACGAACCAGGAGGCCGCGGGTTCGACTCCCGCCGGGGGTACGCATCGGGTTGTGGCGCAGTGTGGTCAGCGCGCTCGCTTCGGGAGCGAGAGGACGGCGGTTCAAATCCGCCCAACCCGACCAGGAGGGTGGCACCCAGTGGCGGGTAACCGGTTTCGAAAGCCGGGCCGTCGGTAACGACGAGGGTTCGACTCCTTCACTCTCCGCGCCAGCGCCGTCAGCCCAGCGGGTGGAGCAGGCGACTCTTGCTCGGTGAGTCGCAGGTTCGAGCCCTGCACGGCGTACGTCGTCACGCAGCGCGGTAGGGGAGTCCGGACGTCCCCGCGGCCCTCATAAGGCTGAGATCGCCGGTTCGAATCCGGCCCGCGCCACTGGTGTTACGGCCTTCCGGCCGCACGCTTGCCCTCGTAGCTCAGCGGATGGAGCGCCGGGTTCCGAACCCGGAGGTCGCTGGTTCGATCCCAGCCGGGGGCACGTACGATCCTGTGGCGTCCCTGGCGGAGCGGCGCGCCTGCAAAGCGCGTGACACTCGGGTTCGATTCCCGACGGGGTTTCCTCATCACCATCCACTGTGTCCCACGGAACCGTCGATCGACGGCCACAACGAGCACAGGCTCGACGGATGTCGGAGTCAGAACGTGATGTCCGATGCCCGCCGGATTTGGACGCGACCGTCGGTCAACATGGTGGTGTGAGTGATGTCCACGAGGGAGTTGTCCGCCGTTTCATCCTGGCCAGTGCCGGGTTCGAGCGGCGGCTGCGGCAGGTCCGGCCACGGCAGTGGGACTGGCCCACCCCGTGTCCGGAGTGGAGCATCCGCCAGCTGGTCAACCACATGGTCCGGGGGAACGAGAACTACCTCCGGCTCGTACGTGGTGGGAACCGTTCGGATTTCCTGCGGTTACGTGACGTGGATGCGTTGGGGACCGATCCGGTCGGTAGCTACACGAGGTCTGTACGGCGGAGTGCCGGGGCATTCTCCGAGCCCGGCGCGCTGGGACGGGTCCTCGACTACCAGGGAGGTCGGGTCGGCGCGGCCCAGGCTCTTGCGGTACGCACCACCGACAGTGTCGTGCACACGTGGGTTCTGGCCCGGGCCATCGGCGTCGACGACTCCCTGGATGCCGGGCTGCTCGGCTGGATCAGCCTCAACTTCGAGGCGATCTACGAGGGCCTCGCGGAGACGCCGACCGACCGTGCCACGACCCACCGCTTCTTCGCGCCGCCGCCGGACACCGGCGCGCCGGTCACCTCAGGTCAGGACCAGCTGCTCCTCCGGGTGGGACGTGATCCCCGGCGTGCAGACCGGTGGACCGGGTACTCACCCGGCGGTGGTGCGGTGGACTGGGGGGAGCGTCCCAGCGGCCGGAAGGCGGGTGGCGATGCCGTCGAGCAGGAATTCCAGGCCGAGCCGGAACTGTTCGTCGGGGGACGGACCGGACGGTGCCGCAAGCCAGCTCGCCAGCAGCGGGAACCGGCCGTCCGCCGCGGCCAGATCATGGACCGGCGCGAACGCGGCCAGCAGCGCTGCACCGTCGGTCAACCCGGCACGCTGGCTGGCGCGGTCCTCCTCCGCCTCCTGAAGCCCGCTACCGAGGATGTGCCGATCGATGAGCGCCGCGTACGACATCGCCGCGTGCAGCGGTGCGCCCTGCCCGGTCAGTACGGCAAGGGTGAACTCGATGCGTCCCATCTGGTGCGGTCCGGTGGGGGCGCGGGTGTGGCTCAGCCGCGCGTACCAGGGGTGCCTGGCGATCATGGCCCGGGTCGCGAAGGCCACGTCGCGCAGATCGGCCCGCCAGTCCGGGCCGGGGTCGGCCGGCAGTGCTGCCTCGGCGGCCGCCGCATCGAGCATCAGGTCGACCAGGCCGTCCTTGCTGTAGACGTAACGGTAGAGCGCCATGGCCGAATAGGACCCCAGCCGTTGGGCCACCGCCTTCATGGTGACCGCGCTGGCCCCCGACTCGTCGGCGAGCGAGATCGCCGCGTCGACGATCTCCTCCCGACCCAGTGAGCGCTGCCGTGGGGGTGGTGGCGGCTGCGTCCAGATCGACGATGCCGGACCGGTGACAACCCTTCTCGCCATGACTGGAGTTTACGGCATACACTCACGTGTATCACATAAACTTTGGCGAGAGGGTCGTGTTGTGACGCACAGAGCGCAGTCGGCCGGGACGGTCGGACCGAAACACACCGGGGACCCGCACGCAGTCGAGCTGCCGGGGATCCGGCTCGGCGTGGTCCGGGGCATCAGCTACGGGCTGTTCGGGCAACCCGACGAGTTCGCCCCGCCGGTCCGTGCTCTCGGCGCCGGTCTGGTCCGCGCGTACGTCTACTGGGGCCAGGTCGAACCCGAACCCGGCAGCTACACCTGGGACACCGTCGACGCGCTGCTGGGACAACTGGACGGTGACGAGGAGGTCTGGATCACCATCTGTTCCAGCTCCCGATGGGCGACCCGGCAGCCCACGGACTTCCTGCCGCCGTCCCCCGCGCACGACCTCGCGACCTACCGGGAGTTCGTCTCCCGACTCGTACGGCACTGCGCGGGCCGGGTGAAGTTCTGGCAGTGCGACAACGAGCCGAGCAACACCGCGCTGCTGTGGGCCGGCACCGCGGCCGAGTACGTCGCGCAGCTGGAGGTGATGTACGCGGCGGTCAAGGAGGCCGATCCCGTCGCGACCGTGGTGCTCGGTGGCTGCGGGTACGACGTGTTCAGCAGTGAGCCGGACAGCGGACCGCGACGCTTCTTCGAACATCTGGCATCCGCCGGTAAGGACTGGTTCGACGCCTTCAGCGTCCACCTCTACGGTGACCCGGTGGACATACCCGCCTATCTGGAGACCGCCCGGGAGTTCATGCGCCGCAACGGCTATCTCAGGCCGGTACTGGTCGGTGAGTACGCCGGTCCGGTGCTGTTCGAGTTTCCCGAACTCGGTGCCGTGGTGCAGAGCGTGCTCGCCGAGGCGTTCAGCGGGCCACCGACGAAGATGGCCACCGATGAACTGCGCGAACAGGTCGGCCAGGACACTCCGGAGCGCCGCGCCATGCGCGCCCTCTACGACCGGATGGCCCAGCTGCCGGCGAAGCTGCAGATGTTCCTGGCCGACTGCCCGCCCGCCCTGGACGATGCGCGGCACCGGATCAATTGTCGGCAGATCGTCATGCGCAACATGTTGGCCCTGGCCGGCGGGGTCCGACGGACCGCGTACTGGAACCTCGCCCCTGAGGTACCCGGGCCGGTCGACCCGTACCAGATGATGCATCTGATGTTCGGCAAGCTGCCGTTGCTGGACTATCAGGACCGCGCGCTCACCCGACGCTACCCGGCAGCGGACACGTTCGCTCTGCTCACCGAGCAGCTTGCGGAAGTCGAAACGGTGCAGCGCATCGAGCTCGCCGACCAGCCGTCGCTGTATCTGTTCGAGGTCCGACGCGCCGACCGGCCACCCCTCACGGTGCTCTGGCAGCTGCGTGACACCTTCGACGGTGAGCACGAACCGTCGGTCGAGGTCGAGCTGCCCTGGTCGGCCACGAGCGCGCGGGCCATCGACGCGCTGGGCCAGCCACACGCCACCGAGGTGCGTGACGGTCGTCTCCACCTCGCGGTCTGCGGTACGCCGATCTTCGTGGCGCCGATCCATCCGTCGCGGTGAAAACGCAGCTGCCGGCGGAATGCACGCTCAGGCGTGGCCGCCCACGGTGACGGGGCCGATGGTCAGCCGCGGTGTCGCCTCCAGGACCTCGCCGACGCGGGCCGCCTGACTGTCCAGTTCATCGCGTTGAGTGCGGCTCAGCCGTACCAGCGGCTCGACGGTCAGCTCGATCCGGCGGCCCGATCGACGCTGCTGTCACAGTCCGGCGACCATTCCGTCGACGACGAGGAACTGGAAGTTCGCCGGCAGCACCCGTTCGGCCGCGCGGCCCGGGTAGAGCAGCTCGGGCGGCTGGTTGCCGACACGGTAGGCGTACCCGTCGAAGTACGGCAGCAGCCGTACGCCCTGCGCCCGGGTCGGCGGCACCGCGGTGTCACCGGCGCTCACCCAGACCGGCGTTCCTTCCACCGTGACCTGGTGAAGTTCGGCGCCGAGCGAGGAGAACACCTCCTCGGCCCAACGGACCGGCGCGTTGAGCCAGTGCGCGAAGCGGCGCGGGGTGGCGGGCCCGTACGCATGCAGGTAGCGGTGTACCACGTGGGTCAGCGCGACCTGCCGGTCGGCCGGCCGCAGACCGGGCAGCCACCGTGCCGGACTGGTGTAGGTGACCTTGCGTCCCCGGTTCGGCGCGAAGCACAGGGTGCCCCGGATGCCGGCCAGATGCATGACCTGCCGCCACCGGGGCCACCAGCCCTGGAACGCAGGCATCACCAGATCGCCGGCCCAGGCACCGGTACGGGCGATGACCTCGGCGTTGAGTTCGTCGATGGTGAGTTCGTCGTCGCGTAACGCGTCGGCGATGGCAGCGAGTACCTCTGTGGTCTGGGTGGCGGTCATCCGGATGTCCGGCGGGAAGTTGCCGGCTGCGGTCGGTACGGCCGACAGCGCCGCGCTCCACAGCGGTAGTTCGGCAGTGGGTAGCAGATGGACGGTGCCACGGGGTCCGTACGTCTTGACCAGACTGTGGTCGGTCCACAGGGCATGCCGTACGTCGAGGCGGGTGGCTCCGGCGATCCGGAGCCCGACGGCCAGTTCGGCGCAGGCGAGTACCTGGGCGTGTACACCGGCCATGGCGCTGACGATGTCGGCGGGGCGGCCGTCCCGCATCGGGCTGCTCAACGCATGTCGGTGCATCCGGCGGGCGCAGACCTCGGTCCAGGACAACGAGGTACGTCCGGCCCGGATCCGTGGGATCCGGGCCGGGGACTGCGACAGCTGATCGGTGGAGTGCTCGGCCATGCTTCGACACTAGGCAGTATTACGGTCAGCTACTATCCTCAATGGGCGGCCGGTCCCTCCGACATCTCGGAGCGAGGGCGCTCAGGCGTAGACCGGGGTGGTGTCGAAGTAGACGCGGTACTGGTCGATGAGGCCACTGTCGTCGCGGTGGATGACGGTGGCGGCGGGGATCGTGACCAGCGCACCGTCCAGTCGGGTGTACGTCACCGTGGCTTCGACGAGCGTGTCGCTACCGACCGTCAGTTCGCGGGCCACCTCGTGCCGCAGGCCGGCGATCGTCGTGTAGAACGCGCCCAGCCCCTCCACGATCGCCGCGCGACCGGTGAGCGGCTCGGCGTTGGCGAAGGTGAGACTGGCGTCGTCGGTGCACAGGTCGGCGAAGGCCGTCACATCGGTGCTGTCCACGATGGCGAACAGTCGGGTGCTGAACTCGCTGGGCATGGCTGGCTCCCGGGGGACGGAGCGGTTCGGACGCCATCACCGTAGCGCCTGCGCCGGGCCGTGGGCAGGTAGCGGTGTCGCGGTGGCCGGTCGGACCGACGGGCCACCGCGACACTGTCCGGCTGCGGGTCAGCTCAGAATGCCCCGGTCCACGAAGGCCTGGTGGCACTGCTGCGCAGCGGTCGCGCCGTACAGGGAGTTCGCGGCGTCCACGACGTTCTGCGCGGCGGCCGGCATGGTGGTGTCCGGCGCGTAGTTGAACTGCGACTCCAGCACCACCTTGGTGGCCTTGTCCTGGCCCAGCGCGGCGTGTACGTCGAACAGGGCGCGGGACCAGATCTCCCCGTCGTCGTGCACTTCACCGTCCTGGTCACCGGGGTAGACCTTGGTGCCGTCGACCCGGCGCAGGCAGTGTGGCGTACCGCTGGTGTAGGAGACCGAATCCCAGTCGGCGATGCAGGCCAGCGGAGTGACCGAGGTGTCGATGCTCACCGTGGCCGACATGGTGTAGGCCCAGTAGTCACCGAAGCCCTCACCGATTGCACCGGCCTCCTCCGACGAACCGAATCCGGGTACCTGCGCGTCCTGGATGGCGTGGCCGTACTCGTGCCAGATGACCTCGGCGTCCTCCGCGTCATCCACCCCGCCGGTGCCGTAGGTGATCTGGTCGGACGACGGGTCGTAGAACGAGTTGTCGTCGGTGAGGCCGGTCGTACTGAAGTCCTGGGCCTCGTTGTTGACGTCGGTGAAGCCGGCCGCCTGGATGTACTTCTGCGCCTCGGTGATGTGGAAGTACGCCATGGTCTGCTCGAAACCGTCCTGTGAACGGTTGTAGACGAACTGGTCGGCCGTGACGTGTACGTTCTTGCGTTTCGCGCTGACGTTCGCGGCATAGTCGCCGTTGAGCGTGCCGTTGCCCGCTAGATTGGTCAGGGTGACCTGCTTGTAGGCCGGCCCGAAGACCGGGGAGTCGGCGTTGTTGTTGTCGGTCAGGCTCTCGTCCTGCAGGGTCACCACGGCATTGGGGTTGAACACCTGCCCGGTGCCGTCGGCGGCCTTGACCAGGTCGCGTACCTCGCTGACCTTGCCCGATCCGGCGTCCACCACGGTTCGTACCGAGCCGTGCGCGGTGCGGGTGACCACGGACCAGACCAGGCTGGCGGTGGCGCCGTGCGCGGCCGGCAGGACGGCCAGTTCCTTGCTGTGCACGGTGCCCGGCGAGTGGCGTACGGCAGTGGCGGCCGCCTTGTCGGCGCTGACCACGGCCGCGGTACGGGCCAGTGAGGTGATCTTCGCCCGGCCGTCGTCGATGGTGACCGCTCCGGTCCTGGAGTTGACGTGCCTGGCGTAGTAGGCGTCCAGGACGGGGTGGCCGTCGTAGGTCTGCTCGTACCAGTAGTGCGTGGCCAGCAGGGAGTGATGCTCGGCGATGAGGGTGAGCCCGGATGCGGCGTGCGCTGCGGGTGCGGTGGCGATCGCGGCGCACGCCATGCCGGCGACCGCGGCGGCGGAGACCAGCGCACGGCTACGGGTTCGGCGAGGACTGAGGGGGTCTCGCATGGACGCCTCCTGGCGACATGTCGGATGAAACCGGTGTATGTCATCATGCTGCCTCCGGCTCCAGGTATCGAGACCCTTCGATCACGGTCAGGGCCGCGTCGGGTCCACCGGGCGGCGACGGTGGGCCGTGGCGCCGCCACCGACGACGGCGCACGGTGCTGGTCCGGCAATCCCGGGCCGGCACCGCGGGTCGCTGACCCGCGCGGTCCGCGGAGGCGGCCTTGCTCAGCCTTTGTGGTAGCTGGACTGCTGGGGTAGGTAGAGGGGAGATCGCGCAGGTGGCACGGGCATGATGGAGCCATTTGGTTTGGAGTTGTAACCGAGTACGGCCTGCATTGCGGCACGCCACCAGGAGGAACCAGTGTCATACCCGCAACTGCTCACTCCCGAGGAGAAGCTCGCCGACGCGAAGAAGCTGTTGAGCCTCCCGCATATCGTGGTGATCTGCGGCTCCACCCGCTTCATGACCGAGATGGCCGAGGCCGATCTGCGGGAGACCAAAGCCGGAAGGATCGTCGTCAGACCGGGCTGTGACATGAAGTCGCCGCATGAACTCTGGTCCGACCCTGTCGAGGCCGAGGCGCTGAAGGTTCGACTCGACGATCTGCACCGGGCGAAGATCCGGCTCGCTGATGAGGTGCTCGTGGTCGGCGACTACATCGGAGACAGCACCCGAGCCGAAATCGCCTACGCCCGGTCGCTGGGCAGGCCCGTGCGGTTCACACACCCCGAAGTCGACCCCGCCGCCTGACCGCCCGCTGCCACCTCGACAGCCAGGGCAGGCAGTCCGCCGCCCACCCCACACTCTCCGCAGGCATCCCTTGGAATTGATCATTTAGGCTGACGGGTGTGTCGACGGGCAGTGGAAGTTCGGAGCGGACCACGACGATCGTGCTCACCGGGCACCTCGACCCGGGCGCGCCGGATCTGGTGTACCTGCCGGTGGAGGTGCCCGACGGGGTACGGCAGATCGAGGCACGCTACCGCTACGAGCGGCCCGGCGTGCCGGACGGCACCCAGGGCAACGCCTGCGACCTGGGTGTCTTCGACGCCCGTGGCACCGGCCCCGGCGGCGCGGGTTTCCGGGGCTGGTCCGGCGGTGCACGGGACCGTTTCGCGATCAGCAGTTCCGTCGCCACACCCGGATATCTGCCCGGACCGGTGCTGCCGGGCGTCTGGCACATCGCGCTCGCCCCGTACACCGTCGCCCCGCAGGGCCTGGACTACCGGGTCGAGGTGACCCTGACCCACGGTACGGACGGTCAACCCTACGAGCCGCAGTACCCGCCGTCCGCGGTTGTGGGTCGGGATCGCGCGTGGTACCGCGGCGACTGCCATCTGCACACCGTGTACTCCGACGGGCGTCGTACCCCGGCCGAGATGGCGGCCGAGGCGCGTGCCGCCGGGCTGGACTTCATCACCTCCACCGAGCACAACACCCCGGCCGCGCATGGCGCCTGGGGACCGTACGCCGGGCCTGACCTGCTGGTGCTGCTCGGTGAGGAGGTCACCACCCGCAACGGCCACTGGCTCGCTCTGGGTGTCCATCCTGGACAGTTCGTCGACTGGCGGTACCGGGCGCGGGACGGCGAGCTCGGTCGCTACCAGCGGGAGGTCCACGACTCCGGTGGTCTGTGCGTCGCGGCGCACCCGTACGGGCCGTGTTTCGCGTGTTCGTTCAAGTTCTCCTACCGCGACTTCGACGCGGTCGAGGTCTGGAACGGTGAGTGGACACCGGACGACGAGGTGGCGTTGGCCGAATGGGACCGTGGCCTGACGGCGTCGTTGCGGCCGGGGGCGGGCGGTGCCTGGCTTCCGGCGATGGGTAACAGCGACAGCCACGACGCCGACGACCGGGTCGGGCACCCGCAGACCGTGGTGTTCGCCGAGGGGCTGGACCGCGAGTCGATCCTGGCCGGGATTCGGGCCGGCCGGAGCTGGATCGCATCCTCCGCCGACGTCGACCTCGCACTGACCGCGGAAGGGCCGGACGGGCGGTGCGTCGGCGTCGGTGAACGCCTGACCGTCGCCCCGGACGACCTGGTCACCGTGCGCCTCGAGGTACGGGGTGTGCCGCGTGCAACGGTCCGCCTGATCACCGACGAGGGTGAGGCGATGCGCTACGCACTGCCGGACACCGCTGCCCACGCGGTGTCCTGGCAGACCCGTGCGGTGGTCACCGGGTACGTACGGGCGGAGGTACGCCGACCGGAGACCGACGGCACGCTCGATCCACGTTTCGGTCCGATGGCGGCACTGACCAACCCGATCTTTCTCGACGGCGTCGAGGAAGCCGCTCAGTGACCCCGGCGGATCAGACCTCGGCGCCCGCCGATATCGTCGCCGGTTCTGTGGCGACGAGCCGTTCGCCGCTGTCGGCCGAGTAGAGCAGCACCCGGCCGGGCGTCGGTAGTGCCCACCCGGGTGTGCCGGGGGACGGTTCGGCATCCTCGTCGACGACCACGCCGAGCTGCTGGTCCTCCGTGGTCTCCAGGGTGACCAGTGAGGTGGTGCCGAGGTTCTCCACGATGCTCACCGTTCCACTCAACGCATCTGGCGATGGTTCGGTGGAGAAGCGCAGGTACTCGGGGCGGATGCCGACGGTCAGGGCAGTACCCTCCGCCACCTCCGTGCCCTTCGGCAACGGCAGGCTTCCGGCGGCCAGTGCCAGGCGGCCGTCCCGGACGGTGGCGTCGAGCAGGTTCATCGGCGTGGCTCCGATGAAGTTGGCGACGAAGATGTTGGCGGGGGAGCGGAAGACCTCCCGCGGCGTGCCCACCTGGCGGATGCGTCCCGCGTCCATCACCGCGATCCGGTCGGCCAGCGCGAGCGCCTCGGCCTGGTCGTGGGTGACGAAGATGGTGGTGATGCCCAGTTCACGCTGCAACCGTTTGAGGAAGGTCCGTGCTGACAGACGCAGCCGGGCATCCAGATTGGACAGAGGTTCGTCGAACAGGAACGCCTGCGGGTGGGCGATGACCGCGCGGGCCAGGGCGACCCGCTGCTGCTGGCCACCGGACAGTTCGGCCGGCCGGCGGGCCATCAGTTCGGCCAGCGCCAGCCCCTCACCGGTCTGCCGGGCCCGCTCGTGCCGCTCAGCCCGCGGGACGCGTTTGATCCGCAGCGGGTAGGCGATGTTGTCCTGCACGTTCATGTGCGGGAACAGGGCATAGTCCTGGAAGACCATGGCAAGGTCGCGTTGGCCGGGCTGCATCCGGGTGACATCGCGCGCACCGATGGACAGCCGGCCGGAGGTTGCCTCCTCCAGCCCGGCGATGGTGCGCAGCAGCGTGGTCTTGCCGCAGCCCGACGGGCCGAGCAGGGCGAAGAACTCGCCGTCCTCGACTGTCAGGTCCAGTGCGTCCACCGCCCTTACGCCGCCGGGATAGGTCTTCGACAGCCCGGACATCTCGATGCTGGCCATCAGCCCTTGATCCCTCCCTGGAAGCGGAACCCGTACCTCTTGTTGACCAGCAGGTACAGCAGCACCACCGGTATCGAGTAGAGCAGCGAGAAGGTCGAGATCAGCGCGAAGTTGGGCTGGCCGCCCTCGTCGTAGAACGTGTACATGATGACCGCGGCCGGCTGGTTGGCCGCGTCGCGCAGCAGAATGTAGGGAAGCAGGAAGTTGCCCCACACCTGCACGATCGCCCACACCCCGATGGTGGCCAGGCCGGGCCGTACGATCGGTGCGACCACGTGCCGCAGAATCTGCAGCGGGCTGGCCCCGAACACCCGCGCCGATTCCTCGTAGGAGCGCGGCACGGCGTCCATGAAGTCCTTCAGGATGAAGATCGCGGAGGGCAGCAGACCACCGGTCAGTACCAGGATCAGCGCCAACCGGTTGTCGATCATGTGCAGCTGGAACAGCATCAGGAACAGCGGAACCATCGCCGCGGTACCGGTGACGATCGAGGACAGCAGCAGAATGGCGTAGAGCAATGCGTCCCGGCCGGGTATCCGGACCCGGGACAGCGCGTACGCGGCGCTGCCGGCGAAAGCCACCGCGAGGATCGCCGCGCCGACTGCCAGCAGCAACGAATTGCCGATCGAGTGCAGCGCGTACGGACTGTCCAGCAGCACCCGGAAGTTGCGCAGGGTGAAGCTCGGTGCCGGGATCCGGTACGACGGGGTTCGGGCGAACGGAGTGAAGACCAGCCACAGCAGCGGCAGCGCGAAGAACACCATCACCAGGCAGGCGAACACGTACAGACAGAGCCGGCCGACCGCGTGCCGTACCACCGCGCGGGAGTCGGCCGCAGACCTCGCCCTGTCGAGGTCCGGGGCCGCGCCATCCCTCGGGGTGCTCATGACGACCTGCGGCGCAGCAGACGCAGGTAGAACCCTGCGATGACCAGATTGATCAGCAGCATGATCAGTGAGATCGCCGATCCGTAGCCCAACTGGCCGCCCTCCACCGAGGTGCGGTACACGTACACCGGCAGGGTCTCCGACGCGTGGTCCGGGCCGCCACCGGTCAGCATGTACGGCGAGAAGTCGTTGAAGGTCCACAGTGTGATCAGCAGGGTGTTGGTCAGTATGTGGCCGCGGATGTGCGGCAGCACCACGTCGCGTAGCATCCGCAGCGGCCCGGACCCGTAGAGCCGGGCGGTCTCCAACTGGCTGGCGGGTACCGCACCGAGTGCCGCGGAGTAGAGCAGCATCGAGAAGGCGGTGCCCCGCCACACGTTGAACACCACGATCGTGGCCAGCGGATGGTCGAGTGTCCAGGCGGCACCGGGCGTCGACAGCAGCGCGTTGAGCGTGCCGTCGTTGCGGTCCAGCAGCGCCTGCCAGAGAAACACCACCACGGTGCCGGGCAGGATCCACGCCAGCAGCACCAACGAGTTGACCACCGTACGGACCCAGGCCAGTGCCCGCCGCATGACCGCGGCGAGCAGGAAGCCCAGGATGTTCTGCCCGAGGACCGCGGAGAGCAGTACGAACGCCACGGTGATCGCCAACGAGTTGGCGAACCGTGGATCGGTGAGCGCGGTCTGGTAGTTGCCGAGCCCGACGTACTCCGGTGCGGCCGCGTTGGTGCCGGTCAGGTCGTACTTGAGTACCCCGAGGTAGAGCGTCCACAGCGCCGGGAAAACCAGGAACGCACCGATCAGGGTCAGCGCCGGCAGCACGAACGCGACCGCCCGGGGAGTGCCCAGCCCGGCCACGTCGCGTGCAGGGCCGGCCCTGGTCCGACCGCCGTCGTCCGGCCCGGGGTCGGTGTCGGGGTCAGTCGGAACTGACGTGGTCGTTGCCGACAAGCTTCACCACATCCCGCTGGTAGGTGTTGGCCACGCTGGCCACTGACCTGCCCGAGACGATCTGGCCACTGGCCTCCTCGAGCATCGCCGCGACCGAGTTGTAGTGCTCCTCCGAGGGCCGGAACCGGGTCACCGGCACGACCTTGTCGGCGATGAAGGTCAGCGCCGGGTCGTTGCGCAGGATGTCAGCGTTCACCGTGGTGTTGGCGGTGATCCGCACGGTGTCGCCCAGACTGGACTTGATCTGGCGCACCGAGCTCATGTACGTCATCAGATCCCAGGTCTGCTGGGGGTATTTGGTGTTGGGGTTGATGGCGTAGCCGCCGCCACCGGACATGCTGACGAAGTCCTGGCCGCCGACCCCGGCGCCGGGTCGTTCGGCGGGGATCATCGCGTAGCCGACCGTGGTGTTGCGGTCGGGCATCGTGGTGGCGTTGCAGACCGACTTCTGCGGGCAGACGATGGCGCGCCACAGGTAGTCGCTCTCGGCGATGATGCCCAGCTTGCCGGCGGAGAACTCGCTGAACGACTCGTCGCGACCGTTGGGGTCCTGTTGGAGTTTCGGGTCACCGAGCCCGGAGCCACCGTACAGCGAACGGTAGAAGCCGAGCACGTCGCGCATCGCCTTCGTGTCGCCCTGGTACTTGCCGGTCTTCGCGTCGTAGATCTCGGCTCCGGCTCCGGCCAACAGCGGCAGGAAGCCCTGCATGGTGGTGGCCTCGGACATCGGGGTGCCGGCGTTGAGCTGGATCGGCGTGACACCGGGGAGCTTCTTGAGCGCGCGCGCTGCGCGCAGGATCTCCGCCCAGCTCTTCGGCTGCCAATTGATCGGCAGCCCGGCCTTGGCGAACAGCTTCTTGTTGAAGTAGAGCACCCGACCGTCGGTGCCGGTCGGGATGCCGTAGTACTTGCCGTCGAGCGAGACGTTGCGCTGCACCTGCTTGTCGATCTGCTTCCAGCCGGGCCAGTCCACGGCCCGTTTCCCGACGGTCTTCTCCAGCGGCTCGATGTAGCCGGCCTTGGCGTACTGGCTGATCGAGTCGCCGCCGATGGTGAAGATGTCCGGTCCGCCGCCGGCCTTCAACGACAGTTCGAGCTTCTGCCCGTACTTGGCGTCGTCGATGCCGTTCTGCTGGTACCTGACCGTGACGTCGAGCCCTTTGGCCTTCTCCGCCTTCTCAAAATCCGGGATCAGGGTCTTGGTGATCCAGTCGGCCTCGGCGGAGTTCTTGCCACCGGAGATGGCGTTGGTGGAGATGCTCAGCGTGAGGGTTTTCGCCTTGGCGTTGCGTTGCGGGTCGCTGTTGTGGTCGCTGTGCTGGGCACTGACGCAGCCCGTCGCGCCAAGGCCGACAACCGTCAGGGTCGCCAACGCTACGGTCAGCTGTCGAGCACGCATCAACATGGCCTTTCGGGGGAGGAGAGCGACATGACCCACCTACGCAGACTTGATCACACCTTGCCATGGCATTTCCGCCGTTCCTAGACCTGGTGGCAAAGATTTTCGTAACTACCGCCGGCTGGCACCCCGTACCAGCCGGCCGGTTGCGCACCGTCAGAAGCGTCCGACGGCGACGAGGACGGACAGGGCGAGGAGGCTCAGGTTCACCGCGACGTTGCGTGCCTCCTTCCCTCCCCGGCCGGCCCTGAGATCGGCGCGCAGCAGCCTGCTGTGACTGATGGCGGCGCCGACCATGAAGATGGCGAGCCCGACGGCGGCCAGGGGCGTGAGCACCGGTGCGACGTCGGCGAGGCGTGGAAGGATCAGCCCGGGCACGGCCAGCAGCTCACAGGCAGCCACGATCCTGATGATGGGGACCGGGAAGGGGGCCACGCCAGTCTGTCCGGTGGCGATGAGCCGTTTCTTCGGCTGCGAGATCTTCACCGCACCGGACGTCAGGAAGGTGGCGGCGAGCAGGATCTGCGCGATCCACAGGGCGATGTTCATCGGTCTCCTCGAAGCGGTGGTCGTTCCGCCCTGAGGACGAGGTGCGGTCTCGGGACGTGACAGCACCTCGGGGAGCCAGGTCAGTCCGTCAGCAGGCCGACCGCGCCGTAGATGTTGGACTCCGCGGCCTCCTTGTCGCTGACCGGCTGCGGCGCCCGCCACTGCGGAAGCAGCACCAGTCCGGGATCGACGAGCTGGTATCCGGCGAGGAAGGCACGGATCTGTTCAGGGGTACGGAACAGCGCCGGTGTCGAGGTCTTGGCGTAGGCGGCGAGGAACTCCTCGATCTGCGCGTCGGTCAGGGTGACCTGCGAGCCGTGCGAGACGGCCAGGGCGCTGCCCGGACCGCACGCGTCCCGATAGGCGGCGAGCATCTTCCATGGGTCGTCGGCATCAGGAAGGAAGTGCAGGATCGCCACCGCCAGTACGGCCACCGGCCGGGAGAAGTCCAGCAGCTCCGTGACCTGCGGGGCGGCCAGCACCTTGGCCGGCTCACGGATATCGGCCTGGGTGATGCTGACCTGCGGAATGCCTTTCAGCAGCGTCCGGGCATGGGTCGCGGCGACCGGCTCATAGTCCACGTAGGCCACCTTCGCCGCCGGGTTGATCCGGTGCGCGACCTCGTGCACGTTGCCCACGGTGGGGATCCCGGAACCGAGATCGAGGAACTGGTCGATGCCGTGCCTGGTCAGCCACGCGACGACACGGCCGAGATAAGAGCGGTTGACACGGACCCCGATCTTGAAGCTGGGGAAGGCGGCCGCTGCCCGATCGGCAGCCTCCCGGTCCGGCCCGAAGTTTGCCGCGCCGCCCAGCAGATAGTCGTACATCCGCGCGGAGTTCGGCGCGCGGTCATGCGGCTGCGCGTCCTCTCCGGCTCCCGGCATCAGAAACGACCCTCCGTCCAACGTCACCCGAGGTGGTACCGGAGCTACGCCGGTCGGCCCGCCAACGTTCCACCGATACGTAACTAGCGTAACGTCGAGGCACGGACGGCGCTTGTCCGTGTCGTCCCGGTCAGGCCGGGACCGCGGGTGCACCGGCGGGTGCGGCGGCGCGAGCCGCCTCACCACGGGCCTGTGCCCGCTTCGCGTAGCTGATGGTCCAGACGATCATTCCGGCGACCAGGATCATTGGCAGGATCCCGTTGACCGCGACCATCGTTCCGGTGGACAGTACATAGACCAGTGCGATCCGGACACCTGCCTCTGCGAGGAATGCGATGCCCCAGACCACGGTGATCACCCGCTGGGTGTGACGGAAGCCGGCGTAGCGCCACAGGGCGTTCCACTCGGCGACGGAGTCCTTGCTGCCGTTGGTGCCGAACCTACGGCCGTAGTAGAACATCAGCGGTCGCGGCGCGAGCAGACTCAGCAGCGTCACGATGCCGAACAGACCGGTGATGGCTGAGTCCTTGACCAGGATCATCCGGGCGCTGTTGAACGCGGCGTAGGAGATCACCCCGAGAGCGAGGAAGATCAGCACCATCATGGTGAACTCGTCCACGTGGTGACGGATCAGGAAGAAGACCACCATCTCGGCGAGCGGCCAGAGTCCGGAGATCAGCAGCGCCGGCACCTGTGACCAGTGATGCGAGGTCAGCAGCGAGTAGGTCACGAGCGGCGCCAGCACACTGCACAGCAGTGTCGGCACCCAGTTGAGCAGGATCGTCACGAGAGGGTGTCGGTGAGTTGTCCGGCTCGCGCCAGGGGTCGACTGGGTCATCGTCCATCCAAATTGTATGACTATTAGAATCACGAACGTGAGTAGGACCGTAACATCTCAGCGTGATGATCGCGAGTCGGGCCGAGCGCGTACGGCGTCGCTCGTGCCGTTCCTCTTCGGTGCGTCCGGCAGAGGAGAACTGCCCGGGCCCGCTCTCGTACGGCTGCTCGGCGACCTCGGTCTGTCCGCCACCGCGGCCCGCGCTGCACTGCACCGGCTCCGTACCGCAGGCAACCTCGTCGGTGATCGACGAGGCCGTGTCGTGTGGTACCGGATGTCCGGTGTGATGGCGGCCGGATTTCATCGACTGGCCGCCGCCCCGACACCCGTGGAATGGTCCGGCTCGTTCCACGCACTGCTCTACCAGGTGCCCGAACGTCAACGCGCGTACCGGGACTGGTTACGCAACGCTGCGGTCCTGCGTGGCTTCGGCATCCTCCAGCAGGGCATGATGATCTCCCTCCGGGACCGGCGTGACTCCCTCACCGAACTGCTCGAACGGTGCCCCGACGGGGCGCAGGTCTACTTCGCCACCGTGACGATGCAGACCTCCGACGCGGCCCGGGCCGCCGCCACCGCATGGCAGCTTCCCGCGCTCACCGTACGGTTGCGTGCACACGAGAACCGACTTCGCATGGCGCTGCGCGGATCGGGGCCGGTGTCCGGGTCGGATGCGTTGCGTACCTTCAACGACCTGACGAATCCGGTACTGGTCGATGTGCTACGCAGTCCACGCCTACCGGCCGAACTGCTACCGGCCGACTGGCCGATGCCCTCGCTGGACGAGGCACTGCACGAGGCGAACGCCACCTACTACCCCGCCGTACGGGCATATTTGGAGACCGTGTTGTCCGACGAGGACTGACCGGTGTCGGTGAACCGACAGGTGCATTGTCACAGACCGCCGGTATCAGGCTCCGCCGGTGAGTACAACAAGAGAGTCGGCCGGAAACCTCCGACCGGCATGGACCTCGCGGGGAGGCTTCAGTCCATGCGTACCCACCGTGTCGCGGCCGCAGTCGCAACGGCCGGGGCACTCGGTCTCGGCGCGCTGTTCGGTGCCGCGGCACCGGCCTCGGCGGCACTCGACACCCACCGGACCCCACCGATCAGCGTGACCGCACCCCATGCCGTGACCGCGCTCACCTCGATCCGGGCGTGGTGCTCGGACGGTACCAACATCCGAACCGGACCGGGAACCAGCTACACGTCTGTCGGCCTCTGCTACCACTCGAACTACGTGACCTCGTCGTGTCTTGCATACCGCAGCGGGTACAGCTATCCGTGGGCGAAGATCGTAGACCACACCACAGGTAAGAGCGGCTATTCCTATGGGCAGTACATGACGGCTGTCGGCTGGGAGACCCTGCCGCACTGCTGATCTGCTGATCGGTGCACCCGACGGTGAGGCCCGGCACGAAGTACGGTGCCGTGCCGGGCATCCCGTGGCCGGTGGGGCCAACAGTGGTCTACCCGGTGAGCCGTTGCGGCTGGACCACGCACTTGAGCCGGTCACCCTGGTCGCCACCGGTCAGCGGCTCGGCCGCCCGGTCCAACGGGTACCGGTCGGTGACCAGGGCGTCCAGTTCCACCCGGCCGTCGGTGACCAGCCCGATCGCCAGCGGCCAAGTGTTGGCGTAGCGGAACGTGCCGGTCAGGGTGAGCTCACGACGCTGCAGTACGTCGACGGGCACGGCGCACTCGTCCGCGCCCATGCCGACCAGCACCACGGTGCCGGCGCGGCGTACCGACCGGATGCCGGCAGCCGTCGCCGCCGGCACGCCGGAGCAGTCCACGAACACGTCGAAACCGGTGTCGTCACCGGCCCCTGAACCGTCGAGGGTGGCGGTGGCACCGAAACGCAGTGCGGCCCGACGGCGCGGAGCACTCGGATCCGACACCACCACCTCGCGTGCCCCGAACGCTCTCGCTGCCTGCGCGGTGACCAGACCGATCGGCCCGGCGCCGGCGACCAGCACCCGTACGCCCGGTGACAGGCCCGCTCTACGGGCCGCCCAGATGCCCACCGACAACGGTTCCACCAGCGCCGCCGCTTCATCGGACATGCCGTCCGGCACCGGATGGGCGAAGTCGGCCGGTACGGTGACGTACTGGCAGAACGCGCCGTCGACCGGCGGGGTACCGAAGAACCGTACGTCGGGGCACAGGTTGTAGCGGCCCTCCCGGCATTCCCGGCAGCGCCGGCACGGTACGCCGGGCTCCACCGACACCCGCTGGCCGATCCGCTCCGCCGTGACCCGGTCGCCGACCGCAACGATCCGCCCAGCCGACTCGTGCCCCAGCACCAGCGGGCGGTGTAGCACGAACTCGCCGATCCGGCCGTGCTGGTAGTAGTGGGCATCCGAACCGCACACCCCGACCGCGCTCACCTCGACCAGTACCTCGTCGGGGGCTGGCAGAGGAACCGGTCGCTGCTCGATCCGCAGGTCACCGGCCCGGTACAGGACCGCGGCGCGCATGCTGTCAGGTAACTGACCGGCCATCGTGCTCCTCAACATCGTGTGCGGCGGCAGCAGTGCAGCTCCGAAACTCCCACAGGTTTCGGGTCAGATCAAGGAGCGAACAGCGGGACGGTCGATAATGGTTCTGCCGTCCGGTACGACAGCGGGTCGGCGCCCAACGGGAAGGACGCTCATGCGGGTCAAGGACTTCGATCACCTGGTGCTCAACGTGCGGGACGTGGAGCGCGCATTGGCGTTCTACTGCGGCCCACTCGGTCTGGAGCCGGTCCGGGTAGAGCAATGGCGGGCCGGCAAGGTCCCGTTCCCCTCCGTACGGGTCAGCCCGACCACGATCATCGACCTGCTCGCCCGGCCACGTAATGAGTCCAATGTGGACCATATCTGCCTGGTCGTCGAACCGTTGGACTGGCAGCAGGTCATCGACTCGGGAACGTTCACCGTTCTGGAGGGACCGGTCGGGCGTTTCGGTGCCCGGGGCGACGCCCAGTCCATCTACGTCCAGGATCCCGACGGAAATACCGTCGAGCTGCGCTGGTATCCGCAGGACGCCCGGCGGTGAATGGGGATATTCCGCAGGACCTGCCGCTGGTGGAGCGTAGCGCCGTACGGCTGGTCGTGCTCGACCGGCACCGCAACGTGCTGTTGTTCCACACCCGGGACCAGGACCATCCCGACCTCGGCAGCTGGTGGGAACTGCCCGGCGGTGGCCTCGACCCAGGCGAGACGTATCTGGACGCGGCCGTACGGGAACTGCATGAGGAGGCCGGCATACTGGTCAGCTCGGACCGTATCGGTGCGCCGAACTGGCGCCGCCGGGCCAGTTTCCGGCACCGGCAGCGGCGTCACCTGCAGCACGAGGTGGTGGTGAGTGTGCATCTCGACGACGTCGGCCCCGACATCGACGGGTCCGGTCGACTCGACTACGAGCAGGAGGACTACTTCGGTTTCCGATGGTGGCCGCTGGCCGACATCGGTTCCACCGGCGAGCGGTTCTATCCGGGTCGACTTCCCGAACTGCTGCCGGAATTCCTGACGGGTGAGCTGATCGAGGAACCGTTCGAACTCTGGTCCTGAGTGGACCCCCGTGCCCCGATCAGCGTGCCGGCAGGTGTCCGAGCGGAGTGAGTTCGCGGTCCGTCGCGGTCCGTTCGGCGTGGCCGTACGCGACGGCGAACGCCTGCGCCACGGCGTCCAGATGCTGGCGGGTGTGCTCGGCCTGCACACTGAGCCGCAGCTGCGCCATGCCGCGGGGGACGGCCGGGTGCAGCGCCACGTTGACGTACACGCCCGCGTCGTAGATCGTGTTCCACAGATGGATCGCCAGCTGGTCGTCGTCCACCGGGATGCGCAGGATCGGTGTCTGTACCTCGGTTCCGTCGGCGAGCACGGGCGTCGTCGGCATGGGCAGGCCGAGTTCGGTCAGGCAGGCACGCAGGTACCTGGCATTGGCGGCGAGCCGTTCCCGGCGTTCCTCGCCTTCGGCGGACCGTACGACCCGCAGTGCGGCCCGGGCCGCGCCGAGCCCCGCCGGGGGACTGGCCGCGGTGAACATGAAGGCCCGTGCATGGATGCGCAGAAAGTCGATGACGTCCGCCGGCCCGGCGACGAAGCCGCCACCACCGGCGAGCGCCTTGGAGAAGGTACCCATCCGCAGATCGACGGCGTCGGCGAGGCCGGCAAGGGCGGCGAGGCCCTGCCCGTCCGGGCCGAGTACGCCCACCGCGTGTGCCTCGTCGACCAGCAGCCGGGCCCGGTGTCGGCGGGCCAGGCAGGCGAGTCCCACGATGTCCGAGACGTCGCCCTGCATGGAGTACACGCTGTCCACGACGACCAGCGCGCCGCCCTGCCGACCGGTCCGGCTCAGCAACGATTCGAGCCGGTCGAGCCGGTTGTGCCGGAACGCCAGCATCCGCCCGCTGGCCAGTGCCGCCCCGTCCAGGATGGAGGCGTGGTCACCGGCGTCGCACAGGGCCACGTCGTCCCGGCCCACCAGAGCGGAGATCACCCCGAGGTTCGTGCTGTACCCGCTGGGGAAGACCAGCGCGTCCTCCTCACCCAACCACTGCGCCACGGCGGCCTCCAGATCGAGGTGCAGTGGCGTGGTGCCGTTCATGAACCTGGACCCGTTCAGCGACGTACCGTAGCGCTCGGTGGCCTGTTGAGCCGCGGCGCAGATCCTCGGATCACCGGACAGTCCGAGGTAGTTGCTGGAGCCGAGGTTGATCCGGCGCTCGCCGTCGAACACCGCGACCGGGGTCGGCGGCGACTGCATGACCCGGAAGTACGGGAACCGGTTCAACGATTCCAGCTCGTTGCGGATCGCGTGGTTGTCGTAGCTGCCGACCTTGGCGAATACGTCAGTGCTCATGTCGCTATGTCACCATCGCGTGACGCTGACCTCCAGCCTCGGCAGAGCAGCCGGACAGCTACGCCGGAAGAGGAGCAGACACCAGGACGGTCATGCCCGATCGGGGACGGCAGGTGCCCTGGGGGTCACCTGGCCGGCCGGGCATCGATGCGTCGCGGCAGCATCAGCAGTACCAGCCCGATGCCGAACAGTACGAAGTGGCCGAGGTGGCCGAACTCCCACTGGTCGCGGGTCGCCTGCCAGTTCCCGGGCATGGCATTCGGGTGCCACTGCGCCATGGCGTTGTTGGCACCCTGCACCACGACAGCCCACTCCGCCAGACCGGCGGCGAAGATCAGGGCGCTCGCCAACGTCAGGGCGTACGCGGCGGTGCCGCGGGCACGCCAGGCGAGCACAGCGGCCAGAATGATGCTGAGCACCTCCAACGGACCGCCGACGAAGGCGAAGTACGCGTACAGGCTGTGCTGCACCTCGGCGTAGCGGTGGCTGTCGTACGCCATCTTCTGCGGAATCTCCATCACGTGGGCGAACGCGAGCCCCGTGACGAGAGCCGCGCAGAGCACGGTCAGCAGTCGCAACGGACGCATCGTGGGTCCTCCTCGGCGTAGCGGTCGCGGACGCGGTACGGTCCCTGCCGCCACTGTGCCCGTCGAACCGCTCGCGGATGGTGCCCGTACGGCCCGGCCGGCTGTCGTACCACGGACAGGTACCGACAGCCCTGCGCACGGGCCGGAACGAAGGCCGGCGCTCCGCGTGGTCGGCACCGCAAGGAGGTGGGCCGCCGTCGGGTGACAAGCATCCGACGCGCCGGCGGCCCAGGCCTGCGCGGTCAGCGACTGCGGCGACCGCCCACCCGGCTCTGCGAGGAGAACGATGCCGCGCCCGTCGGCCGGGCCGGTGCCGCGGCACCGTCGCCACGCCGACCTCGGCCGTTGCCGGACCGGCGGCCAGCGGCCGAGTCGCCGCCGGAGGACTGGGGAGATCCGGCCCGCGACGACGAGGATCCCCGGCCGCCGCCGCTGCCCGAGCGCGCCGTCTGCCGGCGACCGGGTCGCCCGGACCGTGCGGGATCGGCGTCGGCCGCTCTCTCGGCCGGTGGCGGTACGAACGTCCGGGGCCCCGGCGCGAGTTCGGTGAGGACGGGGTGGCCTGGTTGAGGTCGGCTGGTGGTCGGCCGGATGCCGGCCCGGCGCGCGAGGTCGCGTACCTCCCGGACGTTGTCGTCGGTCATCAGGGTGACCACGGTGCCACCCGCACCCGCACGGGCAGTGCGGCCGGAGCGGTGCAGGTATGCCTTGTGATCCACCGGTGGATCGGCGTGGATGACCATGGTGACGTCGTCGACGTGGATACCGCGCGCGGCGATGTCGGTGGCGACCAGGGTCGAGGCGCTGCCGTCGGAGAACGCGAGCAGGTTGCGGTTGCGCGCATTCTGGGCCAGGTTGCCATGCAGTTCCACGGCGGGTACGCCGGCCGACACGAGCTTGCGTGCGAGTGTCTTGGCACCCCTCTTGGTACGGGTGAACACGAGCTTGCGACCCGCGGCGGCGGTGAGGTCGACCAGTACCGGGAAGCGGTCGTCGTGTCGTACGTGCAGAAGGTGGTGGTCCATCGTGGTGACCGGCGACAGCGACGAGTCGACGCTGTGGGTGACCGGGTCGGTGAGGTAGCGCCGGACCAGGACGTCGATGCCGGCGTCCAGAGTGGCGGAGAACAGCAGACGCTGGCCTCCGGAAGGGGTGAGGTCGAGCAGCCGCCGGACGGCGGGCAGGAAGCCCAGGTCGGCCATGTGGTCGGCCTCGTCGAGGACGGTGATCTCCACCGCGTCCAGTCGGGCATGGCCGGACTGGACGTGGTCGGTGAGCCGACCGGGGCAGGCCACCAGGATGTCCACCCCGGCCCGTAGGCCGGCGATCTGCGGTGACGCGCCCACCCCACCGAAGACGGTGAGCACCCGCAGGGAAAGCTCCCTGGCCAGCGGCGCGATCGAGGTCTCGATCTGGGTGGCGAGCTCGCGGGTCGGCGCCAGGATCAGGGCGCGTGGCCGGCCGGGCCGCCGCGGCGCACCTCCGGCGGCGAGCCGGGCGAGTATCGGCAGCACGAAGGCGTAGGTCTTACCTGAGCCGGTACGTCCGCGACCGAGTACGTCGCGCCCGGCCAGAGTGTCGGGCAGGGTCACAGTCTGGATCGGGAACGGCTCGATGATGCCGTTGCGGGCGAGTGCTCCGGCCAGTGCGGTAGGCACCCCGAGTCGGGTGAAGCCGTCGGTCGCCGCGGGGACCTCGGTGCCGGACCGGTCACTGACGGGACGGGGGGTCACGGACTGCTGGGTGTTACGTGGGGTACGAGGGCGGCGTGCCGCCATGAAGTCTCCGAACCTGAAGTGGGGTTCCGCCCAACGCGGACCCGTCTGGTCCGGACCGGTGCTCGATCGACCCGGGGCGGAAGTGGCAAAGGGTCTTGCCGGTGAGTCTACGGGACCTGGGTGCGCAGGCCACAGGTCCTGGTCCGCGGCCGGGTGGTGGCGTCGGTCTCTTCTGCGCGGATAGGAAGATAGAACCGAAAAAAGGTATGTAACGACCTGATGTACAGGGGATTTCGGGTGGCGCCTGCCGGGTAGATCCCCTGCACGCCCGGTCTGGGAGCGCGAGGCACCCCAACCTGGCTCGTGATCACCAGCACATACGGACAACTGCCAGAGGAGCCGCGAAGATGTCGGACATCCCAACCGTGACCTTGAACAACGGTTGCGGTATTCCGCAACTTGGGTTCGGCGTCTTCCAGATCCCGCCGAAGCAGACGAGAGAGGCGACACTCACAGCCCTGGAGATTGGGTACCGCCACATCGACACCGCGCAGATGTACGGCAACGAGAAGCAGGTCGGCGAAGCGGTGGCGGCATCCGGCCTGGACCGCGGCGACGTCTTCGTGACCAGCAAGCTCAACAACAGTTTCCACGCCCGGGAAGCCGCGCTGGCCGCGTTCGACCGCAGCCTTGCCGACCTCGGTTTCGACTATCTGGACCTGTTCCTGATCCACTGGCCACTCCCGCAGGTCGGCGACTTCGTCGAGACGTGGCGGGCGATGGAGGAGATCTACCGGTCAGGCCGGGCGAAGTCCATCGGGGTCTCCAACTTCCAGCCACACCACCTGCGTCGGCTGCTGCAGGACAGCACGGTGGTGCCAGCGGTGAACCAGATCGAGGTGCACCCTTACCTCACCCAGGACGCGTTGCGGACATTCGGCACCGAGCACGGCATCGTGACCGAGGCCTGGTCGCCGATCGCGCAGGGCAAGGTGCTCGACGATCCGGTGATCACCCGCATCGCCAGGGCGCACGAACGGACCCCGGCCCAGATCACCCTGCGCTGGCACCTCCAACGAGGTGACATCGTCTTTCCGAAGTCGGTCACCCCGTCGCGGGTCCGGGAGAACTTCGAGGTCTTCGACTTCGAACTACCGGCGCTGGACATGCTGGAACTCGGTGAGCTCAACAGGGATGAGCGGATCGGCCCGGACCCCGACACCTTCAACCACACCGGCTGACCGGCGACCGCGAGAGGTCACCGGCCGCCTCGCCCGGGCAGACGTACGCTGCGATGGTGCGGACCCGACCGATCCTCAGCTGGGCGGCCGCGGGGGAAGCATCCCCCGCGGCCGGCAACGTCGACGACATCGCCCAAGCCGTTGTCCACCGTCGGATCGTCGTGCTCAGTGGCGCCGGGCTGTCCACCGAGTCCGGGATCCCGGACTACCGGGGCGCGAGTGGCCAGCTGCGTCGACACACCCCGATGACCTACGATGAGTTCGTCGGCGGTCTGTCCGGTCGGCAGCGGTACTGGGCACGCAGCCACCTTGGGTGGCGCACCATCGCCCGTGCCACTCCCAACGACGGTCATCGGGCGGTGGCGGCACTGGCCGACGAGGGCTACCTGTCCGGTGTGATCACCCAGAACGTCGACGGCCTGCACCGGGCGGCCGGTACATCCGACGCGATCGAACTGCACGGCAGTCTGGACCGCGTCGTCTGCCTGGACTGCCGCCGAAGCAGTCCACGCGAGGACCTGGACCGGCGGCTGCGGGCGGCCAATCCCGGGTTCGCGGGCGCGCCCACCGTCCTCAAGCCGGACGGCGACGTGGAACTCGCCGACGAACTCGTCCGTGACTTCCAGGTGGTCGGCTGCAGCGACTGCGGGTCCGGGGTACTCAAACCGGACGTGGTGTTCTTCGGCGAGAACGTACCGCGCCCCCGGGTGGACCGCTGTTACCAGCTCGTCGACGGGGCCAGCGCCCTGCTGGTGTTGGGTTCGTCGCTGGCGGTGATGTCCGGACTGCGGTTCGTACGACACGCTGCGAAGCGTGGGATCCCGGTACTGATCGTCAACCGTGGTGTGACCCGTGGCGACGGGTACGCGAGTGTGCGGGTGGACCTGCCGCTCGGCCAGGCACTCAGCGAGCTGCTCGCCCGGCTCCGCAGCGCGGTGCCACCCGAACGTACGGTCAGTGGTTGATCAGCTGGCGCTGCTTGACCTGCTTGGGCTTGGGCACCCCGTCCAGGTCGCGCAGCCGGTTGGCCCACCACTTGGTCACCAGTCGTACCAGCGCCACCCGCCGCAGCGGGTAACGCCCGGTCTTCTGGAACACTCCGACGCTGTCACCCCAGTAGGCGTTGTCGACATCGATGCCCTTGTAGTCGAAGCGCTTACGGGCGGTGGCCGGCGGAAAGTCCGTGTACGCCTCGCGAAGTTCCAGCCCCGACCATGCGGCGAGCGCCCGGAACGAGTCGGGGTAGTACCGCCAGCAGTCGTAGAAGCTGTGGGTGTGGCCCCGCGAGGGTGCGGTGATGAACGCGTACCCGCCGTAGCGCAGCACGCGGGCGATCTCCAGCATGCTGACCCAGACGAACGGAATGTGCTCGAAGACCTGCCCACTGATCAGGATGTCGGTGCTACGAGATTTCACCGGGAACGTGTACATCTGGTCCATCACGACGTCGACGTTCTCGTTGGGTACCGGATCTATGCCGGTGTAGTTCACCGAGTAGCCGGTGAGTAGCTGGCGGTGGGTGAGTGTCTGTCCCGGCGAAACCCGGGCACCCAGATCGAGGACATCGTACTTGCGATCGGTCTTCATGTAACGCTCGACGCACAGCGCCATCTGATCGTAGGCGGACTGGTGCACGCATTGCCTCCGCGGTCGGTCTGCTACCGCCGCACCCCGTGCGCTTCGGATACCACAGAGCGCGATGCGGCGTGTCGTCATCATTCGACCGGCGCCAGTATGCTGAATTCCCGCATACATCGCCAGTCCGGGTGCCGGTAAAGGGGTCACCTGGCCGGAATGCCGGAGCTTGCTGGAAGAAATCTGACCGTCGCCACGGTATTCGCCCAATGCCGTGCCGGTCCAAAATGGACAGCGCTGATTCAGCCGAGCGACTCCAGCCGCACCGCGATCGTCGAGGGCGCCGGCATGGTGCTGATCTCCTTTCGCACCTCGGTTGCCGCGGTGGCCAGCCTAGGGTCGGACACCAACTGCTCGAGCAACCGTGATCTGATCCCGCCCGCGCGTACGGCGATCCCCGCCCCACGCCGCGCCACCAGTTCGGCATTGTGTCGACGGTCGCCGGCGCCGATCACCACCAGCTGCGGTACCCCCGTGGCCAGAGCGGTCAGCACGGAACCAGCACCCCCGTGGTGGATCACACCCGACGCTGTGGCCAGCGCATCCTGCAGCGGGACCCAGCCCACCGATCGGATGTGGGCAGGCAGCGGCCGGTCGGCGACCCGCTGGTCCGGGCGCAGCAGCACGATCTCCACATCACTGTGGCCCGCCGCGGCCACCACCGAACTCATCAGCATGTCGCGACCTGGCCCGCCCACGGTGCTACGGCTTACCACGATCCGCGGGCGGTCCTTCGGCGGTTCGCGCAACCAGTCCGGAACCTCGCCGGGCGGGGCGTACGGCACTGCGCGCATCGCGACGCCGTGACGGGAACCGACGATGCTCGGTGGAGCGATCGTCAGGGTCTGCGCGGCGGTCGGCGCTGGTTCGCCGACCATCCGGCCGATCACCGCGGACACCAACGTCGGTCCGTCGTACAGCGAGTTCTCCTGGAGCACCGCGGGTATCTGGTGCTTCGCGGCGATCAGCGCAGCGACCGCGGCCAACGGCTCGTGGATCACCAACTGCGGTGACCAGTCCCGGACCAGCCCGGCCAGACCGGCTTCGAGCTGCCGGTTGATCGCGGCGAACAGCAGCGACACACCCCGGGTGCCGGCCGTACCGGCCAGCTCCGCGCGCGCGACCAACGGATGCTGGAGCATGACGCGCCGCGCGGTCCGGTTGAAGCGGAAACCGGGCGCCACGTCGGTGACCTCACGGCCTACCCTGGTCACGCTGGTGCCGGCGCTGGCGATCCGCACCTCGTGGCCCCGCGCCCGCAGCGCATCCGCCAGCGGCATCAAGGGAAGAAGATGCCCGATCAGTGGTGCGGCGACGAACAGAACCCTCATCCGGCCATTCTGCCGGTCCACCCTGCCGCGACGGTGCCGCTTGCCTCACGTGTACCGAATGCACCGTTACGCCCTCGGCGCGCAGTACGGCCGCCGCGTCGCGTACCGCCCCTCGGGTGATGATGACGTCCTCGACCAGCAGCACGCTGTGGCCGGCGACCTCGCCGCACGCCACCTGCCGTCGGGTCCCGTACGTCTTGGCCTTGTGTCATGGGGCCGGATGCAGGGTCCTGGTGAAGGTGTTCCAGTAGTGCAGATCGCCCCGCCAACGGGCGTCCGGGGTGGTCCAGTAGAGGCCGTAGGCCTTGTGGCTGCTGGTGACCACGCCCCGGTTGACCACGTGCACCCGACCGTTGTCGCCGGCATAGGTGAACTCCCAGTCGGCGGCCTTGATGAAATAGTCGACCGGGTGGATCGTGACGCGACGGTAGTCGGACCAGCCACCCTTGCGCTGCGACTCCTGCTGCTTCCAGTCCGCGACCGGATCTGATTTCGGCTGGTCGGTCTGGTCGACCATCAGATAGCGGGAACTGTCCGGGTCCCGGACGTAGAGCAGCCTGCCATCGTGTGAGATGTTCCAGCCGTCCGGGACACCGATGGTGAAGCCGCTCGGGTCGCGGTAACGGTGGAAGCCGGCCAGCATACCTGCGGCGGTCGACGGATCGGACGTGCGCGACGGTGAACCGCTCGGGCTGGCGCTGCTCGTGCCGGTGGCCTTCGCGCTGGGGGTCGAAGCCGCGGAATTCCTACCGGCTCCACCGGCGGCCGGGTTGCTACCCGAGCCGGTGTTGTCGTCCTGCTGGACCGCCCGGACCACGAGGACGACGCCGACCACCAGGACCAGCGCGGTGGCGGCGGTCACGTACCACAGCCGACGACGTCGACCAGGTCTGGCACGCAGCGCGGTGGTGCTGCCCGGACCGTCGACGGTGGATCCGGCCCGGCCGGCGCGGGCGCCGGCGACCCGGGAGGATCCGGGCGGGGCGGGTTTCACCGCGGTCGTGCGCTGAGCCGGCGGCTCCGCCGATGTCGATGCCGGCGTCGGCGGCGGTGTCGCTACAGCGTCGTTCGGCGTGTTTTTCGTCGGCGTCGTACCGGAGGCGCGGTCGACCAGCGTCGGCCAGCCACCGTCGGAGGGGCGTACGTGCTGACCGGACGTGGTGCTGCCCGACGACCTGCCGCCGGCCGGCGCCGAGCGCTGCGCCGGGGGTTCCGCCGCGCTCCGCCGTGTCCGCTGGCTCGCCTGTCGCAGCAGGGTGATCGTACGGTCGGCGTCGATCCGCTGGTCCGGGTCGCGCTGCAGCAGTCCGTCCAGCACCGGTGTCAGCGCTCCGGCCCGGGTCGGCGGATCGACCTCCTCGGTGACGATGGCGGTCAATGTCGCCAGGGCCGAGCCACGGTCGTAGAGCGCCCGGCCCTCGACTGCGGCGTACAAGGTGGCACCCAACGACCAGAGATCCGCCGACGGACCGCCGGCCTCGCCCCGGGCCCGTTCGGGTGCGATGTAGCCGGGTGCGCCGAGCAGGATCCCCGACCGGGTCAACGATGCGTCACCGGAGACGGACGCGATGCCGAAATCGGTGAGGATGACCCGGTCCGCTGAGCGGATCAGTACGTTGCTGGGCTTCACATCCCGGTGCTGGATGCCGGTTTCGTGGGCGGCGCGCAGCGCCTTCACCAGGGCCAGCCCCACCTGCGCGGTCCGTTCGGGGGAGAGCGGTCCGTCCTCGGCCACGATCTGCTCCAACGAGCGGCACGGCAGGTACTCCATCACGATCCAGGGCCGCTCGTCCTGGCGGACGACGTCGTAGACGGTGATGACGTTGGGGTGGTTGATGCCGGCCGCGGCGCGGGCCTCGCGGAGGCTGCGCTCCACTGCGACCTCGCGCTCGTGGGCGTTGAGGACGCCGGGCAACCGGACCTCCTTGACCGCAACATCGCGGCGCAGTACACCATCCTTGGCCCGCCACACGGTGCCCATGCCGCCTTCGCCGAGAACTTCGACCAGTTCGTACCGTCCACCCACGACCATTCCGGGCATCGCCTGTCCGGCGGTCATCTGCGAAAGGCCCGGAAGATCGTCGCCGCCAACATGACGACCAGGGTACATACCGGGAGAACACCCGATCGAGGTCACGTCCCGATCATCGGGCGGTCACCCGACGTTCGTCCTGTCCGTGTTGCAGCTGCTATGTCTTCTCCACCGACCCCGCTGGGCCGTGTCTGGTGTTGGCGTGGGTACCGTTCGTGACCGAGTGGCGCGGGTCTCTGCCCAGGGTGTCCAATACCCGACTGCCTCACCCGGTGACAGCTGTATCCGTCGAGGTACGTGCGGTGCGGGCAGATACCGTTCCGACATCGGCTCGGTGCTCCGCCCGACGAGTGATGGTTTGCCCTGCCTTTCCTCGCTAACCTCCAGATCATGAGCCAACGCGTCGCGATCGTCACCGACTCCACGGCTTCGTTGCCTCCCTGGGTGGCCCGGGAACTCGGCATCCACGTGGTGCCGCTGCAGGTCCGGATCGGCGACCGCGTCGACAACGAGGACCGCATCGAGCACGCCGAGCTGGTCGCGGCGCTCCGCCGGGAGACCACCGTGTCCACCTCGGAGCCGGACTCCTCGGCATTCTTCTGGGGCTACCAGGGGCTTGCGGACGCCGGTGTCGAGCAGATCGTGTCCGTGCACATCTCCGGTCGGCTCTCCGGGACCTGCGAGTCCGCGCGGGCCGCCGCCGCGCGTGCCAGCATCCCGGTCCATGTCGTCGATTCCCTCACCAGCGGAATGAGCCTGGGGTTCCTGGCGATCGCGGCGGCACAGGCGGCCCGGTCCGGTACCTCCGTGGAGCAGATCGTGGCGACGATCACCGGCCGCCGACCGGATCACGCGCAGTTGATCTACGTTGACACGCTGGATCATCTGCGCCGCGGTGGCCGCATAGGCGCGGCGTCGGCGATGGTGGGCACCGCCCTGTCGATCAAACCGCTGCTCACCATCGCCGAGGGGGAGGTGCTGCCACTGGCTCGGGTACGCGGTGCGCAGCGTGCGCTGTCCCGGCTCGTCGAGATCGGTAGAACGAGGGCGGCCGGCCGCAAGGTGGATGCGGCGGTCGAGCACGTCGACGCACCGGAACTTGCCGAACAGCTCGCGGCGGCTCTCCGTGCCCGGTTGCCGCAACTGCGCGAGGTGCTGGTACTGCCGGCCAGTGCGGTGCTCGCGGTCCACGTCGGCCCGGGAGCCGTCGGGATCGCGCTGGCACCGTACTGATCGACGATCCTGGCAGCAGGAGTGTCCGCACGCCTGCGGCTCAGGTACCGCCATCGGTCACAGACCATGCTGCCGGGCCATCGCCTCCACGGTGTTCTTGGCCTCCTTGAGGCTCGTACCGCTCTGCTCGCGGTAGATCTTGATCGCGCGGAACTTGTTTCCGGCCGCAAGTTCCCGGACCACGTCAACGGAGGCGGGCGTGGCGCCGTCGAGCTGGTTGGCGACCGTGTCCGGGGCGAACTCGGTGACGTTGAGCTGGTTCATGATCAGCGCGAGCCTGCGCTCGATCACCCTGAGTCGGCGGGAGTCCCGTGCGTGCTGACTGCTCAGTGCGGCCACCGCGAGGATCATTGCTGCCAATGCGAGTACGGTCAGGTATCCCTCGGTCATGGCCGGTATTGAAGCATGCTGGGCGCGCCTCGGCGGGCCGGACGGGACCGCCTGCCGTGACCCAGGCCCTCATCCGGGCTGGACGCGTCGAACGACATGCAGCAGATACTCCCGCCGGTTGAGCGGATCGTGGTCGGTACGGGGCCGGGTCGCTACCGGAACGCCCGCCCTCCGATAGCTCTGGAAACAACACTCCAGCACGCCCTCCCCGCGGGTCAGTGCCGGCAGCCGCTGCTGCAGCTGATGTACCCGGGCAGCGGGGATCTCGCCCGCCATCGTGCACCTGCCGTCCCGTAACGACGGGACCTCCGGCACAGCGGCGAACCCGGCCAGTACCGGCAGGACCGGCCCGACCGTGTCCGCCGGCAGCTCGAGGTGGAACCGGTGCACCGGTTCGTACACCGTGGTGCCGGCCTGTTTCAACGCCGCCATCAGGACCAGTGGTGTCAGGTTGCGGAAGTCCGCGGCGGTACTGGACATGCTGCGGTCGAAGACGCCGCCGGAATGGCTCTGCCGGGCCCAGTAGCCCGACCGGGTCATGCTCACCACGCAGTCGGTGACCTGCCAGCCGTTGAGCCCCTGCAGCAGGGTCGCGTGGACGGTCTCCTCGACCGCGCGGAAGAACGAGTACGGCATCGAACCCAGTTCGACCTCCAGTTGGAACCGCACCCCGCTGCCGACCGGTCCGGGCTCGACCCGCAGCCCGACGGTCGCCAGGAACGGATTGGGCGGGATGGCGATCACCTCGACGGCGGCGCCGCTGCCCACAGGCCGTTCGATGCAGATCGTGGTGCTCTCCCGGAAATTTGCCCCGATGCCGAACTCGGCGGCCAGAGTTGCCTGGATGACCTCCTTCTGCACCTCTCCGTACAGCGAGACGGAGGTCTCCTGCCGTACGTCGTCGCGGCGAAGGTTGATCAGTGGGTCCTGTTCGGCGAGCTGGGTGAGCGCCGCGTACAGGGCACCCCGGTCGGCGGACCGGTCGGGTAGGACGACCGTCTCCAACGTCGGCGGTGCGAAGTGCTGACGGCCGGTGTCACTGTCCGGCCCGAGGGTGTCGCCGACCCGCACCTCGGCCAGCCCGCGCAGCAGCCCGATCTGCCCGGCGGAGACCGCGTCACGCCGCACTGTGGTGCCGTCGGCGCAGACACTGATCGCGGTGACCCTTTCCGCGGTGCGCGTCGCGTTGCTCGCCGTGCCGTCGGCCGGCCGGAACTCCAGCCGGTCCCGGACCCGCACGGTGCCGGAGAACATCCGAAGGTAGGCGACCTTCTCACCGGCACCACCCCGTTCGATCTTGAACACCGTGCCGGTGGCGGTCCCATCCGGGCGGCCGGCGCTGGCCGGCAACAGTCCGGTGACGCCGGCGAGCAGCGCGTGGACTCCGGCACCGGTGATGGCCGAGCCGAGGTACACCGGATGCACCAGCGCGCGGCGGGTCTGGGCTGCCAGCGCCGTACGGAGCCGGGAACAGTCCACCGATGCGCTGTCGGTGACGTACGCGTCGAGCAGCTCGTCGTCGTGTTCGGCGAGTACGTCGAGCATCCTGGTGGTGAAGCGGGCGCTGTCGGCGGTGTAGTCGAGATAGCCGGCGCGGCGGGTGCCCTGATCGTGCACGGTCCCCATCGCGACGGCTGTCCGGGCCAAGGTGTCATGGATGCTGGCCAGCACCCGCGCGCAGTCGGCGCCGGCCCGGTCGATCTTGTTCACGAACACCAGAACCGGGATCTCGAGGCGCCGCAGCGTGCGCATCAGTATCCGGGTCTGCGCCTGTACACCCTCGACCGCGGAGACGACCAGCACGACCCCGTCCAGTACCCCCAGGACCCTTTCGACCTCGGCGATGAAGTCGGGGTGTCCGGGCGTGTCGATCAGGTTGACGGTGACGCCGTCGACGACGAACGACACCACCGCGGAACGGATGGTGATGCCGCGTTGTCGTTCCAGCGTCAGGGTGTCGGTCGTGGTGCTGCCGGTGTCGACGCTGCCGAGCTCGTCGATGACGCCGACGGTGTGCAGCAGCCGTTCGGTCAGGCTTGTCTTACCGGCGTCGACATGCGCCAGGATTCCCAGGTTCACGGTGTGCGTCAAGCGTCATGCCCCTTGAGTAGGTGGAAGATCCTCTCTGGTTGGACATGAACGCTGCTCGCATCGTGTTCTCCCCGGTCAGGCCGCTGTTACCGGCAGTAGAGCAGAAGGCTCGTCGGCTGACAACTGATTTGTCCGCTCCGCCGCGGACCCCGGGTGAGGCCGGCAGCCCGGTTGTGCCCGCCGCGGTGCGCGGCTAGCGTGCGGGCCGTGCAGATCAGGGATTTCCGTTCAGCTGACTGGTCCGAGGTGTGGCCGATCGTCCGGGAGGTCGTCCGGGCGGCGGACACGTTCGCATTCGACCCGGCGATGAGCGCCGATGAGGCACACGGCGTCTGGATCCAGGCGCCCCCGGGCCGCACCGTGGTCGCGGTCGACGACGGCCGGGTGCTGGGTACGGCGAAGATGGGACCGAATCGTCCGGGCCCCGGATCCCACGTGTCGACAGCGAGTTTCATGGTGGCCGCCGATGCCCGGGTCGCGGTGTGGGCGCCGCGCTGTGCCGTTTCGCGCTGGCCTGGGCACAAGGGGTCGGGTACGCCGGCATGCAGTTCAACGCTGTGGCCGAGTCCAACCATCATGCTGTTGCGCTCTATCGACGGCTCGGGTTCAGCACGGTAGGTACGGTCCCCGGTGCCTTCGCCCATCCGACGCAGGGACGGGTGGGGCTGCACGTGATGTACCGGGCCTTCTGAGCACACTGCCGGCGCACGTAAACTCAGCTGCGGCGGCTGCCCGGTTGAGATACGTTGCCGGCGATGCTGACTCCCCGGTACCCGCTGCATACCGAACGGCTGCTGCTGCGGCCCTACGCCGAGACGGACTTCGACTTCCTGCACTCCCTCGTGTCGTGCCCGGAGGTGGCGCGCTACACCTATTGGTCGCCGCGTACCCGGGAACAGTCGCGTACCGCGCTGGGGCAGCGGATCGCTCAGAGCACGCTCAGCGCCGAGGGCCGGCACCTGGTCGTACTGGTCACCGTGGCGGAGACCGGTGAGCAGGTCGGTGACGTCCAACTGCACTGGACCAGCCGAGAGCACCGGCAGGGTGAGATCGGCTACCTGATCCACCCCCGCCATGCCGGCAACGGCTACGCCACAGAGGCCGCGAAGGTGATGCTCCGACTGGGGTTCGAGGAACTCCGGCTGCACCGGATCACCGGCCGGGTGGACGGTCGCAACGTCGCCTCGACCCGGGTTCTGGAGCATCTGCGGATGCGTCGCGAGGCATGTCTTCGGCAGAACGAGTTGGTCAAGGGCGAGTGGACCGACGAGGTCGTGTACGCGATGCTCGCGGACGAATGGCGTGTCCATCAGCATGACTAGTAGCATCTCCGTTAGTTCGTCGGGTGTTCATGCGGCCAGTCGGGTCAGTAGGTGGTGGAGATCGGTGCGGGTGAAGCGCCAGTCGAATGGTGTGGCGGTGCGGTTGTAGTGGGTTTCGAACGTGGTGATGCGTTGCGCGAGGTGGTCGAGGCTGTCGAAGTTGTTGGGGGTGAGGGCTTTGCGTTGCAGGATGGAGAAGTAGATCTCGATCTGGTTGAGCCAGGAGGCGTGCACGGGCAGGTGGATCATGGTCGCGTTGGGGTAGGCGTTGCTCAGGCGGGCGGCGGCGGCCCAGTTGCGGTGGGAGGAGCCGTTGTCGACGATCCAGAACACGCGGTCGGCGGTGGCGTAGGGCTGTTGGGTCATGACCTGGTCGACCAGGCGAGTGAAGGGGGCGATGCCGGTGGTGGGTTCGCAGCGGCCGATCACCCGGGCGTGGTGGACGTCGTAGGCGGCCAGGTAGGCCATGGTGCCGCCCCGCTGGTACTCATTCTCGACTCGCATCCGCCGGCCGGGCCCTGGTGGTTGAGTCGAGTGGATGCGGCGCAGAGCCTGGATGCCGGGTTTTTCGTCGGCGGAGAGTACGAACTCGTTGCTGCCCAACGGCTCGCTGTCGAAGATCCGGGCATACAAGTCCAGCACACGGCTGGCCTTGGCCGCAAAATGCGGGTCTCGTGGGAAGATCCATGATCGGTGCTGCCAGGGCTTGAGCGCATCATCGGCCAGCCAGCGCCGCACACTGGAAGCCGACACCTGCCGCACGATGCCGGCATCAGCTGCGTGGCGGGCCAGTTCCTGGCAGCTCCACCTCGACAACGGCACGCCAGCCCTGGCCGGTAGTTCACAGGCCAGCGCCTTGAGTTGGGCCACCACACCGGGACCGAACCGGCGGGGCCGACCAGACCGGGGCCGGTCGGCAAGCCCGGCCATGCCCTGCTCGCCGAACCTGTGACGCCACTTGCGGACCGTGTCCACGCACACATCCAGCCAGGCCGCGATCGCCGTGTTGGCCGCCCCATCGGCGGCCAACAGCACGATCCGGGCCCGTAGCACCTGCCGGTAGGGTGCCACGCCACGCCGCACTATGGCTTCCAGATCGGCGCGCTGCCGAGGATGCAGCAATGGCCTGATGCGGACAGTCGATGGTGCTGCCGGGGCACGGCGGGTGGCGGTCGGGGTACGGGCGACCTACGATGCGATCGCCGCCGCGTACGACGCCGAGCTCGGTGCGGAGCTCGACGGTAAGCCGCTGGACCGTGCGTTGCTCGATGCCTGCTGCGAACTCGCCGAGGATGGCACCCTCGCCGACGTCGGTTGCGGCCCCGGGCACATCACCCGCTACCTGGCGACCCGGCACGACGACGTACTGGGTGTCGACCTGTCATCGGGCATGGTGTCGATCGCCCGGAAGCGGGCCCACGAACTGCCGTTCGTCGCTGGTTCGATGCTGCACCTGCCGTTCCCGGACGACTCCTGGGCGGGCGCGGTGGCGATGTACTCGATCATCCATCTGCGTCCCGACGAACGAGCCACGGCCTGTCGCGAGCTGGCCCGGGTGCTCCGTCCTGGGGCGACACTGCTGGTCGCCTTCCACGTCGACAGCGCCGAGTTCGCCGTCGGCGAGGCCAACCACCTCACCGACTGGTTCGGTGAATCCGTTGACCTGGACGGATTCTTTCTGGACCCGGCCGCGGTGGAAGCGGATCTGGAGGCAGCGGGACTCATCGTCACCGCACGGCTGCAACGGCGGCCGGATGCCTCGGTGGAGTATCCGAGCCGTCGCTGCTACCTCCTCGCCCAGCAGCCCTGACCGTCGACGTGCCCAGCCGGTCGAGGTGCGCAGCCGGTCCGGTCCGACGTCCCCAGCCGCGGTGGGTCGGTCGGCTCCGCAGGCCAGGGGCGTGTCGCCGATCTCTTCGCCATGGTCCTGCGTGAGCCGGGCCGGCAGATGGCGACGGAAGCCGAGATAGCCGAGCAGGGTCAGGAGGATGACCCCCGGCCGGTCGCGGCGGCCGCAGGAAGCGGGCCGGCGGTCAGCCGGTCGGTCGCAGCAGCACCTTGGTGTAGCCGTCGACCCGGCGGTCGAACTTGTCGTAGGCCTCCGGTGCCTGATCCAGCGCCAGTTCATGCGAGACGATCCAGCCCGGAGTGGCGCGGCCGGCCATGATCAGGTCGCGCAACTGTTCGTTGTAGCGCTTGACCGGCGCCTGGCCGGTGCCCATCCGCTGTCCCTTGGCGAAGAAACTGCCGTAGTCCCAACCGATCTGCCCGCGTTCGGCACCCCGGGACACCGCGCCGGGGTCCTGTGGGACGTAGACGCCCACCACGCCGATCGCGCCGGTACTGCGTACGACCGCAACCAGGTTGTCCAGCACCAGTTCGGGATGCTCGTGGCCGGAGGCATCGTGTGCCTGGTAGCCGACGGCCTCGACCCCGGCGTCCACGCCCTGCCCGAGAGTGGCATCCATGATCTGCTCGACCGGGTCCGCCTGGGAGATGTCGACCGGTGTGGCGTCGATCTGAGCCGCCAGCTTCAGCCGATCGGGCTCCTTGTCCACCACGAAGACCTGACTCGCGCCGCGGAGGAAGGCGCTGTGCGCCGCCATCAGGCCGACCGCCCCAGCGCCGAAGACCGCGACCCGGTCGCCGGGGCCGACCTCGGCCAGTTCGGTGCCGTGGTAGCCGGTGGGGAACACGTCCGACAACATCGCGAAGTCGTTCTCGAAGTCCGTGCCGGGTGGCAGGGTCAGCAGGTTGAAATCGGCGTACGGGACCCGCAGGTACTCCGCCTGCCCGCCCTGGTACGGGCCCATGTTCGCGTAGCCGTAGGCGGCGCCGTCCATGCCGTCGGTCGGGTTGGTGCGCAGACAGTACGACGTCCAGCCGTGCAGGCAGTTGCGACATGTTCCGCAGGCGACGTTGAAGGGCACCGACACCCGCTCGCCGACCGTGATCCGGGTGGTGCCCGGACCGACCTCGGTGACGATGCCCATGTTCTCGTGCCCGAGCACCGTTCCCGGCGGGACGGCCGCCCGGCCCTCGTACATGTGCAGGTCGGAACCGCAGATGTTGGTCGTGGTCAACCGGATGATGGCGTCCTCCGGGTGCTTGATTTGAGGATCGTCCACGTTCTCCACTGCGACAGCACGCTCGCCCCGGTACACCAGCCCCTTCACGGTTTTTCCCCTCCCTGTTCGCGGCGACCACAATCGACTGCGATGTCTGGTGCAGACGAGCGGTCCTGCGGGGTGCGTACCCGCTGCGGTGCGCATGACACCTCAGAGGCGAGCGCTGGGGGTTGTCACACTGTGTGCACGGTCCCAGTACTACACGCCTGTGCAGGATCGTTCTCAGGCGATCAGTCGAATACGCAGACGAACAGGTGAAACGTCGTGCCGAACAACGGACCGGATCCCGAGGATCTGACGGCCCGCGCCGGGATCAGGGAAGCCGCGCTCGGCAGTTCGGTGAGCACGGGTTCGATCGGGCGACCATCCGGGACATCGCCGGCGCCGCCGGGGTATCCTCTGGCCTGGTGCGCCACCACTTCGGCTCAAAACACGCGCTCCGGGACGCCTGTGACCGATATCTGGCCAAGGTGATCCACGAGCCCAACGGCTCGCCGCCGCTGACCTGACCAGGCCCGATCCTCCCGACCTGGCACCCAGGATCCGGGCCACCGTGATCACCGCCATGGCACTGGCCATCCCGGTGCTGCATCAGCACATCTCGCGCAGCATGGGTCTCGAACTGTTCAGTCCGGAAGGCGACGAACTGCTCGCCCGGGCACTACTGGACATCCACTCCCACCCCATGATCAGTCTGGCCGACGCCGCATCAGCCCGGGTGGGTCTGGACCGGGCCCACAGCGACCGTCCGGCCGGGTGATGCGTCTGTGCGGACGCGCCGTGGTCCCGGCTGCCGACGTAGCACCGCCCAGCACCCCCATCCTGCCTCGCTGACTACCGCCCGCCACAGTCGGCCGGGAGTGGCCGCGTCCAGCGCGTCCAGCACGGTGTCGACCGGTACGTGGTGCGGTGCGGCCGGACCCAGTGCGTTGCTCCACACCACGACGCCCTCATCGGTCAGCACCCGGGCCACCTCGGAGGCGAAGAGCGGTACGTCGGCCAGTACGACAGCGACAGCGATCCGGTCCGGAAGCGGCAGCCGAGAGGCGTCGGCGACCAGCCGCCACCGGGCGCCGGAGCGGGCCAGCATCTGCCGGGTCAGATCGAGGCAGGCGATCTGCGGCCACACCTGCTCCAACAGGGGAGTGAGCAGGCCGGTGCCGCAACCGATCTCCAGACAACGTCCTGATGGCAGAGTTCCGCCCCGGGCGAGTGCGTCGGCCACCGGGACCGGGCGGTAGCTGCCGCGCTCGCTGTCCCAGGACCCGGCGAGTCGCGCGTAGGTGGACCGGACCCTCCAGGCCATCGCGGGTGACCAGCGGACGGCACCGGAAGCGATGTCGTAGGACGAACGCCGGCTGGCCGCCGCGCCGGCACGTCGCGGTCTGCCCGGCTCGGCAGCCACCACACGCGGGAGTCGCCGTACTCTGACCATGCGGCCATCGTGGCACGCCGTCCGCTGCCGCGCTCACGCGTGGTGCGCCCGGATCGGAGTGCCACGACGGTTTGCCTACCCTGCTTGGTCGCCTGCTGGGACCCCGGCGCCCGATCCGTGCTGCCGGGCCCACTGGTGCTCGAGCAGGTTCTGCTCGGTACGCGGGTAGTAGTACTCCTCCGAGGTACCGGCTGTCCGCGGCGTCATGTTCAGTACGGTGCCGAGGATCGGCGCCTCGACCGTACGCAGCCCGTTGACCGCGTTGCGGATCTGTTCCTGTTTGGTACGGCCCGGCCGGGCGATCAGCACCACCCCGTCGCACGCCGTGGCCGTGGCCGTGGTGTCGGCGACCGGTTGCGTGGGTGGTGCGTCCAGGATCACGGCATCGTAGCTGGACCGGAACCCCTCCAACAGCCCCCGTAGCCGCTGGGAGCCCAACAGGTTGGCCGGGTCCGGCGGGAGGGGTCCGCTGGCAAGTACCGTGAGCAGCCCCTTGCCCCACCCCTGGGCCGCCTGTCCGAAGCTGGCCTCACCGAACAGCACACTGGTCAGCCCGAGAATGTTCGGCAGGCCCAGGTACTCCGCCACCTTTGGCCGGCGCAGGTCGGCGTCGATGAGCAGCACCCGCTTCTCGGCCTGGGCCAACGCGATGGCCAGGTTGCATGCGGTGACGCTCTTGCCTTCGCCGGGCATCGCGCTGGTCACCAGGATGACCTTGTGCGGCTGGTCGGCGCTCAGAAACTGCAAACTGGTACGAACCTTGCGCAGGGCCTCCGCGCGGGGCCCGGCCGGTGTCTGGGTGATCAGCGGTCGGGCCGGACAGTTCGGTTCGTAGGGCACCGAACCCAGCAGCGGCGCGCCGGTCAGCTCGCGTAGCTGTTCCGGCGTCTTCACCGTGGTGTCCAGTGCGCGCCGGGCCGTGGCGATCGCACAGCCCGCGACCAGGCCCAGGGCAAGGGCGAGAGCGATGTTGCGGATCGGCCGCGGTGAGACCGGTACCGAGGGCAGTTCCGCGGTGCCGACGACACTCACCCGTACCGCTGGACGTTGCCGCTTCGGCGTGCTTTCCAGAGTGGGTACCAGTTTGACGAATTCGCTGCCGACCGCGTTGGCGATGCGCTGCGCCTGCGCCGGGGACGGATCGGTGACCGTCGCGGTCAGCAGGGAGGTGTCCGGGATGGTGTCGGTGCTGACCTTGCCGGCCAACTGCTGGGGGCCGAGATGCAGTCCGAGCGTCGTGTCCACCCGGGTCAGAAGTTCCTGCCCGCGAAGCAACATCGCGTACGACTTCACCTTCTGCGCGGACAACAGGCTCGCCTGGTAGGCCGCCGCCGGGTCGCCCGCGGTCCCTGACGCGGAGACGAACAGGGTGACTGTCGCGGAGTACTGCGGTGTCTGTCGCCAGGTGAACAGTCCCGTCACCGTCGCGCTGAGGAGCGCAACTACTGCGATCAACTTCCAGTGCTCGGCGAGTAGGCGCAGGCTTGAGCGCAGTTCCACGGCTGACGGACCTCCGGAGACGGCCGATGATGCCGACAGTCTCTCGCACACCGTAGCGAACTCGTCACGGAATGACGGATAGTCCACTAGATTTGTCCGCATCACACTTCGTGAGACGTTGGAGGACCTGTGACGCGACTGGAACTGCGTCCCTACCGGCCAGGCGGAGCGCTGCCAGCGGAGTCGGTTGCCGTCTCGGTGGTCGTCCTGGCCAAGGACGAGTCTGTGAACATCGACCGGTGCCTGACCTCACTGGGATGGGCACGACAGGTGTTGGTCGTGGACTCCGGGTCGACCGACGACACCATCCGGCGTGCCACCGCTGCGGGCGCCGAGGTCGTGATGGAGCCGTGGCGCGGGTACGGGGCGCAGCGTGAGTTCGCCCTCCGGCTGCCCCAACTGCGCCACGACTGGGTCTACTTCGTCGACGCCGACGAATGGGTGTCCGACGGGCTGGCCACCGAGGTGACCCGGGTCCTTACCGACCCGGGCCACGATGCCTTCGCTCAACGCTTCCGCCTGGTGTTCCAGGGCCGATGGATCCGGCACTGCGGCTGGTACCGGGGCTCGTGGATCGTACGTCTGGTCCGCCGATCCGCCACCCGCTTCGACAGCACACTGGTCGGGGAGCGTCCCCAGGTGACCGGCAGCATCGGGCGGCTACGCCACGACCTGGTGGACGAGGACCGCAAGGGTCTGGCGAGCTGGCTGCGAAAGCACGTGGGTTACGCGCAACTGGAAGCGACCCGGCGCGCGGTGGACCCGTCGCCGACCGTACGCTGGCGGCAGTTCCGGACCCGCCGGCGTACCGACACCCGTCCCCTTGCCCGGGCCGTAGCCAAGGATCTGCTCTTCCCCGTGGTGCCGGCCCGTCCACTGGCGATCTTCTGCTACATGTACCTGCTGCGGGCCGGGTTCCTGGACGGTCGAACGGGTCTACGCTTCTGCCTCTACCACGCGTGGTTCCAGCTCACCATCGATGCGCTTGCGCGAGAACGGATGGCCCAGAATCCGGTACGGCTCCTGGCCCCAGATCGTGCCGCGCTCCCGGTCGGTACCCGGTGGACCCACGTCAACGAACGGACCGGCAGCTTGGCTGAATCAGCCCAGGGTGTTCGCGACGATATATGAAGAACTCAGCGCAGGATGTGACCGGGCCTACCCGGTAAGGGTTCGGTACGCGCTTGGCCAAAGACCAGTGCGGGAATCTCGTTGCCACATCGCGGGCCACCGGCCGGTGACAAATGTGCGCTGCCGCCTGACCGGCGGCCGATATCGTGTCCGCATCACTGGTGTACAGGACCACGAACCGTTGTGCCGAACCGAACAGATGACGGAGATGAAGTTCGTATATCTTGTCCTCCACAAGATGGTAGAGAACGTCGAGCGACAGGGCGAGCTGCGCACGGAGATATCCAGCGGGATCGGCGAACGAGATCGGGTCGTAGTGGAGGAAACTCTTGGTACGGTCTTCGGCGAATCGCCGCATGCTTCGCCGTAGGACCGAGGTGGATACGTCGAGCCCGAGATAGCGCGGATAGTGTGCGAGTGACAACTGATTGCCATCCCCGCAGCCGAACTCGATCACCGAATCGATCTCCTGGGTGGCAACGAGATCGTTCACGATGCCGGCCTTGAAGGTTGCGAGAGCCCCGCGCGATCCGTCGCCGGAGTCCCCGCCATGGGCGTAGCGGCGTTCCCAATAGTGCTGGGAACCGGGAAAGCTGCGGCGGCGGACGATGTCTGCTACCTCGCCGAGCGCCGTGCCAATCAAGGGCACCTGTCGGGCACGTCTGCGTAGGGCGGCATCAGCCCGCATCGCAACCATCCAACCAGATGTCGTGACTACCGAGTAGAAGCCGGACGGCCCGGCGACTGTAGTCGGTGGGCTCGAACTGGGAACGTGACCATGCGGCTGCGGCCCGACCCATCTCGATTCGGCGCGGGCCGTCGTGTAGCAGGGAGTCCAGCGCCACGGCCAAGGCCTGCGCACTTTCATCGATCGGTGCCACTCCGGTGATTCCAGGCTGGAACGCATCACCGCTACCACCGTAGGCCGGCGCGATGACCGGCGTGCCGGCCAGTTGAGCTTCCAACAGAACCAGGCCGAACCCCTCACCGCAATGGCCGGAGCCACGGCGGGTCCGGGTACCGAGGATGAACACGTCCGCGGCGGCCAGCTGCTCGGCCATGGCCTCGTCGCTGAGATCGGGCGCGATCCGACACCACGGGTAGCAGGCGACCGTGTCCAGCAGGTTCTTCGGCGCCGGCCCATGGCCGCAGATGGTGAGTTGCACACCGCGGCCGACGGACCTGCCGACCGCGTGCAGGACAGCGGGGAGCCCCTTCTCCCGCCACTGGGCCAACCGGAACGCAGTCACCACATTGAGCAGTCCCGAGCCGTTACGGATCCGACGGTCGGCCGCACTCACCAGGGTCCGGTACCATTCGGCCGACACCCCTGGCGGAAGCACATTCGCGGGACAGGTACGTGCCAGGACGCCGGCGCTGAAGTTGCTCACGGCCACCGCCCGCACATCGTCCCGGGCCAGATTCCGACGGCCCCGCATCCGACCACTCGACCACAATTCTGAGCCGTGCACGATCACACTCGCTCCGTCGAAATAGGGCAGTCGTGCCACCGACCGAACCACTGGAAGCAGGTTGCGGTGCGCGACCACCAGCCGGACGGGCTGCTCACTGGCCCGTACCGCCTTTCTGACCCGATAGACATACCGAAGCTTCGTCTGCGTGTTGTGGGAGGCGTCCGGCTCGCGCAGGTCCAGACGCCGGCAGGTCACCTGCTGTTGAGCGAATGCCGATTCGATGGTCGAGACATAGCGCTCGATGCCGCCACCAAGACCCCGTGACGGGGCCAGGAGCAGTACTGACTTGGTCATGAAGCCACCATCCCGGTCGTAGTTCTGCGTCGGCACATCAGATGTGCACCAACGGTCGCGGTCGCGATGCCGCTGGGCACGCTCGCGATCATGCTGTACACATCCAGTTCGGACTTGACGAGCATCGGCAGGAACACCAGCACGAAACAGATCGCCCTAGGATCGGTCTCCGGGCGGAAGAGAGCGTCGAACAGTCGTACCGCACCGGCTAGCAGCACCATGCCACAGATCATCACGAGCCATCCGCCATGCCGGTACAGATCGCCCACAGGGGTGATACCCGTTGAGGTGTGCACCGAGCTGGATAGCCCGTAGTACCTCTGGCTGAACAGGTAACCGTTATCCAGCACCGGTTTCCCTGGCCATACCGCGCGCGGGACGACACCGATGAGCGGCGCTGCGGCAAACTCACCGGGGCTCAGGTACGGAATTGTGGATGGAGTCATCTGGGTGATGATGGCCAGACTGTCGACCTCCCGGATGCGGTAGAGCAGCGCGGTGCCGGAATCGATGATCGTCTCACCCGGTGAGCCGGCGTGCACCGTACCCGACAGGATGTCCGGCGCGGTCGCGACCGCCGAGGAGGGTGACAACATGTTCTTGTCGCTGCGGACAGCATGGCGGTAGGTGGCGTTGAACGGCACCACAATCAGCAGAAGTAGCGTTACACCGGTCAGCAGAATCGGTAGCGACAAGCGCCGGCGGACTGCACCGTAGGGGATGAGCACGGCAAGGACCGAGACGATGAACGATTCCTTGCCGCCGCCGAGCGCGCCGACCACGGCTTCGATCCCGACCAGGATCCATAGCGTCAGCTTGCTGCCCCGGGTCGCGGCACTCAGCGCCCGAAAGGCGGCCAGGGCGATGCCGAACACGGCAAGGTTCGAGGACATGGACAGAAACTGGCTGTACACAGGTGGGTTGCTCGTCATGACACCCGGATCGCCGAGATAACCGAACCGGCCGGTGAGCAGGACCGAGGTCAGCCGCGCTGCGGTGCCGATGCCGTACATCACCCACGGCATCGAGCCTCCTCGCAGCACCGGACCTGTTCCGTGCAGCAGCAGATCGAGTCCATTGCGTGCGCACTGCTGGATCCAACGTGGCACTCCGAGTACGTAACCTGCGATCCAGGCCAGGAGGCCGAGACAGAACAGGTGCAGTGCATCTATGACACTGGACAGCTCGATCCGTGTCGCTGAACCGACCTGCACACCCAACCAGGTCAACGATGCGAGCCCGTACGCGACCGATCCCCACAGCAGGAACCAGTGGCTGGCGCGCCAGTACGAGATCCCTCGCTCGCCCCCTGGCAGGGCAGAGACGAGCCTCAGACCGGCGACGGTCAGCAACAGTACGGACATGACGCTGCATACCAGCTCTGCCCGCTCACCCAACGGCGTGAAACCTGCCGGAAACAATGGAACCGCAGCAGTAGAGCCGATCAGTATCGCCGTGGCGACGCGTCCTTCGCGGGCGGCGGCCCTCCGCTCGCCCGGCAGTTCAATGCCTGTCGACACGGCTGCGCCTCAGGGCTGTATGCAGCACAGCGGCCGCGAGGCTGTCGGCGAACTGCGTCATGCCGAACCTGATGGCCCGTTGTTGTCCCTCTGCTGCCATCCGGATCCTCAACCTTTCATCATCCATCAGCCGACGCACCGAACGCGCCAGTGCTTCGACATCGCCTGCCGGGAAGACCAGCGCGCTGCGACCATGCTCAGCGATGTCACCTGCCCCCCAGAGCCCGGTCGCGGTGCTCACGATGGTCGCGGCACCCGCCGCCATGGACTCCACCGCGATCAGGCCACGTGCCTCACGGTGGGAGGGCAGCACCATGATGTCGACGGCACTGAGCAGATCAGGTAGTTCATCGGTGTTGCGGAACCCCAGGAATCGGACCCGATCATCCAGACCACACCGGGTAACGAGACTCTCCAGATCTGCGCGAAGCGGGCCATCCCCGATCAGCCACAACTGCCAGGGTCTGTCCTGGGGGAACATGGCGGCAGCCTCGATGAGATCGGCGATGCCCTTGATCATCACGAATTTGCCGGCGAACCCGATCACCGGACCGCACCGGGCATGTGCGGGCAGCCTGCTGCGGCTGCGTTGGGACACGGTGAAGAAGCGGTCGACATCCGCAGGGAGGACACCCGAGTGGATGCGGCCGGAAGGCATGCCATGACTGAGATAGAAGAGTTCGTTGAAGGTGCCGGTGGAGATTGCTCCGGCCGAACTTCGGAACATTCTACGCAGGATCACCCTGCGCAGAAACGGATGAGCACCGAGAGCGTCGCCCAGGTAGTTCGTATCCCCGTAGTAGAGCAGTGGAGTTCTGGTAAGTCGGGCGTACAGGATGCCAAGTCGGGCCACCGGGCTCGCCCAACCGTGGCAGACGACCAGCTCCGGGTGGTCACTTCTGAGCTTCACCAGAATGCTGGCCAGTCGCCGACATGTGGGCCGCCCGGTCGGAGGCGCCCACCAGTCGTACCCGGACTCCATGTCGACGTTCCATCGAATGTGTCGCCCGAAGGAAGGATCGAATGTGTTCTCAGCTGACGATCGCCAGTAGTACGTGCGTGCCCGCAGCTCCGGTCGCCTGGCCAACAACCGCAGACCAGGTACGAGATACTGGATCGGATGATCGACCAGCAGGGCGGCGCGCACCGGGTCTCGGGATCGCCCTCTCGCAGCGACTCTGATGTCAGCCAGGGTCACAGGATCCTCGCCAGAAGCGTTGTCAACCGAAGCTCGTAGGTGTGTTCGGCGTGCGCCCGCTTGCTGCCGGCGTCGCCGATCTCCTCGCTCAGCCGGGGATTCCCCAGTAGTTGTCTACACCGGTCCCGGAGCTCCGCGAAGTCGGTGAACGGCACTACCTCACGATCGGAGTCGAACAGGTCGCTGAGTACCGGACGTCGTTCACACAGCACCGCACCACCAGAGCCGGCCGCCTCGAAGAGGCGACAGTTCACACCGGACATCTCCGCAGGGCGCAGACTGTTGAGCACCCCGGCAGCGCTCCGGAAGATTGCCGCCTTCTTCTCCCTGGTGACCTCACGACCGGCGTACGTGCCAGGCGGGAGCGGTGCTGTCGCCCATCGTGGCGCCGCAGCACCACGGATCATGAGAGGGATACCGGCGGCATGGAGACGACGGAGAAGCATCAGTCGGCCCGGATAGGTGTTGCCGACCAGCGCGATCACGCGCCGACGCGCTGGCTGTCCCTGCGGACGGTGCCAACGGGGGTTGCAGGCTTCGGGCAGGTAGTGCACCGGGAGGCCAAGGACGTCCCGTAGTCGTTGGACCAGTAGCGGATCCTTGAAGAACATCGCGGTGTAGGGAGCCAGCACCATCCACTGGCGCCCCATACTGGTCACGGGATCAGGAAACCAGAGCGCGACCGGAACCCGTTCACGTCGTAGGGCGCCGATGGCATCGGGCGCAAGGTCTCCGACCGTGTTGATCACCGCATCACATTCGTGCTCAAGTGCCTTCCGCACGATGCGCTGATGCAGTTGTCCTTCCACACACGGCAGTGCCTGTTGAACGAGATCACCGGCCCTGCGTACGAGTGTTCCTCCGGCACCTACCCGGGTAGAGCCCAGCAGAGACACCTGATGACCCATGCTGGTCAATGAGTCGCGGATGTTGTCGACGAAGGTGTCCGGGTCGGACGGACCGATCAGGCCGATGTGCACGGTGCGTCCCATTTCCTGGACAGGGGGATCTTCGAAGCTGTCCCGCACGGTTGTTTCCACCAGCGGATCTGCGGCAGGCATCGCGCCATCGCCCGGGTAGCGACCAGGTAGTTGCCTTCGATGAAGGTCTCCAGATCTGGGTCCCAGGAGGGATAGGACTCCATCCCGCGTGGGGTCAGCTTTCCCACCAGGTAGCCCAGCGGCCCGACCAGATCGAAGACATCCCTGAGGTAGTTTCGGGCGTAGATCCAGCGGTGGTTGTACTCGAACTGTGCGACCGAGATCAGGCCGGCCCGCAATGACTGATGGGCTCCCTTCAGCACCTCCAGGTCGTGACCCTCGGTGTCGACCTTGAGTAGATCTATCCGCCCTATGCCGTGTGCGTGAACATACTTGTCGATGCTTGTCGTGTGGACCACTTCGGTCGGCAGACAGACGCCGCCGGTCTCGTGCAGCGAATTCGTTCCTGCTCCGGGGCCGGCGACGTGCAGAGCCGCTTCCCCCTCCGTACTAGAGAGGGCCAGCTGCTGAAGCTGGGCATGTCCACGCAGCCTGCGCGACAGAAGCTGGTAGGTGAATGAGGCAGGCTCGAACGCATGCAGGTGCAGCGATCCGGCCGACCTGGTGCGGCTCGCCTCGCGCAGCAGCGCCTGTGACCATTCGCCGACATTGGCTCCGACATCGAACACGGTCACCTCACTGGTTGCCGACAGCGCGGCGAGGACCCAGCGTTGCAGAAGATGCTCTCCGTTGCGTGCGGGATCATTGGGGCCGTCGAGCCGTGCGCTGTTCAGCGTGAACCGGGCGGCCCGGACAGCCCAGCGTCGCCCCGCGACATCGCAGACGGTACTCAACGCCGCGGTCGCGGCGCGGCGTGCGAGCCTGTTCATCCGGCCCCCTGCCACCGGCATGCTGGCCGCATTCCGCGTGCTGATCGCGGATGGACAGGGTGAGCGGGGCGGCCCGGGTCGGTAGCGACACGATATGCGGGCTCATAGCTGATCGAAGCACAGGACATCGCTGAACCTCAGGTAGTTGAGCAAGTACAGAAAGTAGACTACGGTGATGTCCAAGCAGACCATGGGAGATTTGCAAGTCCGGGTCCACGAGATCCGGGCGGATGCCTGGCGAGCAGGAGCCGATGCAGTCGGAGTGCTGCGGCGGGCATCTGGCGCCAGCGCGTTACCGTGGCTCACCCGAGCGGTTGCCCGAGGTCCGGAGATCCTGCGGTCACGGTCGCTCCGCCCGGCCGATGCTGCCTGGTTGTCGCGCGGTGCCTGGTTCCGGACACCCAGCGGTCACACGGTCGTGCTCCCCGGTGAGCTGACCGCTGGTGCCCGGGAAATGTTCGGGCGCAATATCTACCTACGGACGGGCCTGCGCATCCCGACCCGCGGCTGGGTAGTCGACCTGGGTGCCAACAGCGGACTCTTCACAGTTCTGTGTGCGGTAGAGGGCGCGAACGTCATCGCGGTGGAGGTGCAACGAGGCTTCGTCCCGGAGATCGAGCGCCTGGTCGCAATCAACGGCATTGCTGAATCACGGGTGAAGGTGGAGATCGCCACTGCTTCGTCAGTCGACGGGCGAGTGACGCAACGCGGTGTCATCGCCGATGATGATCGATGGCGTACGGCGTCGCACGCCGAAACGGTGCGACCGGCACGCCGTTCGGTTCCCGATCTGATGGCGCACCATCACATCGGACGGATCGGTCTGCTCAAGATGGACATCGAAGGTAGCGAATTCACTGTCCTGGACGATGCTGACCGCTTGGACTGGCTGTCTCAGGTGGACCAGTTGGCCATCGAGGTTCATCCCGAACACGGTGATGTCAACCGGATCCGCAGGACCCTACTCAGGCACGGTTTCCAGGTCATGACGACGGATGACGACGGCCTCACCCCGACGCCGATACGACCCGCGGCGTATGTGTACGCACGCCGCCCTGCCTCCTGAGTCCTCGGAGCATCAACAACAGTGGAACCGCTCGCGCTGTACTGGCAGCCATCGCGGCTCCCACTGCCCCGAACAGCGGCACAACAATGGAAAGTAGCGCGATGGTGACGATGGCTCCGACGATCTGGGCCCGCGCCACACTCAGCGGCCGTCCGTAACCGCGGAGAAGGTCGCCGCAGACCTGCCCGCACGCTTGGAAGAGACCAGCCGGCGCGAGCAACATAGTCAGGAGCACCGCGTCGCGGTAGTCGGCCCCGAAGACACGAGGGATCAGCCACGGTGACAGGCAGGAGATCGGAAGTAGCAGTCCCACCCCGGCGCCGAAGGTGCACAGCAGCGCCCAGCGCTGCACGCGTCTCTCACCGACATGCGACAGCGATCGGGAAGCGAAGCGCGGAAAGATGATGTATCCGACGGCGGCAACGACCGGGAGAGCCAGCGCGGTGACCGATGTCGCTACCGCGTAATGGCCCAGGACCGCAGGAGCAACCGTGAGGGACAGCACCAGTTGATCCAGCCGGAGGATCACGGTGCCGGGAACGGATGCAGCGACCTGACTGAGGCCGTACCGGACGAGCCTCCGTCGAAGGACACCCTGTGGTCTGCCGCCGGTGATTCCCCGCCGCCGGCAGCAGGCATACGCGAGCACGCTCTGGGCGGCCATCGTGCCGGCCGCAGCACCGAGTACGGCCAGCAACCCGAGGTGCCCGCTCCCGAAGATGAGCACCACCGCGAGAAGGAACATGACAGGTTGACTCAGCCGCACCAGATTCCATTGCGCGGTGTTCACCGCTTGTAGGCTGAATATGTAACTCGCCCCGACGAAGCAGAGCATGCAGGTTGCGAACATGAGCCGGTACCCGGAAGCGACCTCCGCCCCGCCGGCCGCGAGAAAGGGAGTGACCAGCATCCCTACGACGAGCATGACCGAGCCTGTCATCACCATCAACTGCCGCGAGGATGCCAGGTAGTCAGCCGCATGATCGACATCCTCAGCCACGAAGTAGGTTGTCGCTGCGGTCTGCCCGATCTCGCCGAGGATCAGCGCGAAGCCGAACCACGCGAAGATCGCGGCGTACTCCCCACGCACGGTGGGACCCAGCGCCCGAGCCACGATCAGTCCAGCGAACCCTGATGCGGCGACACCGATCACGTTGCACACCGAGGTGGTGACGACAGCGCGGGCAAGCCCACGCAGATCGACGCCGGCTTCCTTGTTCACATCACACACCGCAGTGAGATGGGGGATCCAGGACCGGTGCGACGCTGAGACTGTGGACGGCCCGGGTGGTCAAGGCGTACGACTCGTACAGTCGTTCACGTAGGGAGCCCATGCCGTCCCTCCGCGGTGGGTGCCGGCTGTTCGGTGGGAAGCTCGAACAGCCAGCGGAAGTACGCGTCCCGGTCGAACGCTTCGCCATCCGGGGCAACCGGCTGATCCGCCGCGTGCAACGCGGCCACGACACTGTCCAGGTCGGCCGGATCGTAGGGGCGCAGCGCGGGTCCGGCAACCTCGCGGGCGAGTGCGCTGTCCGGTGCCAGTACGGGCAGTCCGTACACCCGTGCCTCGGCCAACGGATAGCCGAACGACTCCAGCGCGCACGGGAAGAAGACCGCAGTGGCGGAACGCCAGAATTCCACGAGTACGCGGTGGGGTAACCGACCCAGGGTGATCAGACTCGGGTGGCCGACCAGATCGGTGGGCAGGTCGGCGGCATCGGCGGTGATCCGTACCTCGATCGCGGAGCCGGCATGCTCGATGCCGGCCAGCAGGATCCGCAGCTGGGTCACGATGTTCTTGAAAGGCGAGGGTAGTACCGGAGCGAGGATGAACGGTCGTTCGGCGGGGTGCCGGGACCCCACCGGCATCACCGGATGGGGTCGTACCACGATGCGGTCACGGACCGCCGGCAGATGCCAGCAGACCCGCTCAGCCATCGCGGACGTCGGCACGATGAGTGTCTCGGCCCTCCGGGCCAATCGGTGCACCACGGGAACCTGGGCCCGCAGCGACCGCGGCATCCTCTGCAGCAGACGGTTCTCCGGCGGATAGACGAAGTGCAGAGGATTGCGTAGCAGGACCCGGCGGTGCGCGCCGGCCCGTACGAAGGACACATTGTTGGCGGCCACCGCCAGGTCCGCATGACGGGCGCTTCGTTCCCGCCGGGCCAGCCATCCGGCGGTGAGTGGCCGACGGCGACCGATCACGGTCACCGGCGGCCGCTGTGCGGCCATGAAGGCGTCCAGTTCCTCGCCCCACCGCGCGGCCCCACCGACGATGCTTCCCGCGGTGTCGACGATCACGGACTCGGTCATCGTTGCGTTTCCTTTCCTGCTCGGCGGACACCGGCCCACTCGTGGTGACGGCGGACAGTGGAGAGGATGAAGTTGGTGACCCGGCGGGAGGTGTCGGTGATCTGGTACTCCGGAGCGCACGACACGCCATCGAGCGCCACCTGGTCCAGGGTCACCGCGACGGCCTCCAGCACACCATCCGGGTCGAGCCCGGTCATGATGATCGAACCCGCGTCCAGGGACTCGGGTCGTTCCATCGAATCCCGCAGTGTCACAGCGGGGAAGCCGCAGATCGCAGACTCCTCGCTCAACGTTCCGCTGTCGGACAGCACGCAGCGTGCCGCAGTCTGGAGCCGCACGTAGTCGAGAAACCCGAACGGTTCATGGAACACCACGCCGTCGATGCGGTACTCCGCAGCGAGTTCATGCAGGCGCCGCTGGGTACGAGGATGGGTGGACACCAGTACCGGCAGGCCCCAGCGGCTGCGTACCGCACGCAGACAGTCAAGCAGCCTGCCCAGCCGTACGGGATCGTCGACGGTCTCCTCGCGATGCGCGCTGACCAGGAAGTAGCCGTGGGTCTCGACTCCGGTACGGGTGAGCACACTGGAGCGGCTGATGGCTTCGCGGTAGTGGTCGAGTACCTCACGCATGGGCGAGCCGGTCAGCAGGATCCGTCGCGGATGCACGCCCTCTGCCAGCAGGTTGCGCCGGGCGTGTTCGGTGTAGACGAGGTTGAAGTCGGAGACATGGTCGATCAGCCGCCGGTTGGTCTCCTCCGGTACGTTCAGATCGAAGCAGCGGTTTCCCGCTTCCATGTGGTACACGGGGATCTTCATCCGGCGGGCCATCAGGGCGGCCAGACAGCTGTTGGTGTCGCCCAGCACCAACAGCGCGTCGGGTGCCTCGACCGTGAGCACCTGTTCCGAACTGACCAGGATATCGGCGAGTGCGCGACCCAGCGAGGACGTGTCGATCTCCCTCTGGTGTTCGGGGTCGGCCAGTTCGAGGTCGGTGAGGACGTTGTCGCGAAGGCTGCGGTGCCAATTCTGTCCGGTGTGGACGAGGATGTGTTCCATCGTATCGCTGAGCCGGTCGATCACCCGGGACAGCCGGATCAGTTCCGGACGGGTACCGACGACTGTCATCACCTTGGTCATGGGCTACTCCGCGTCGGGGGTCGGTTCAACAGCGATCGGGAAGGTGTCGGAATCGTCCGGTCGGAGGATCTCGTTGGTCCAGAAGAATGCGACGGCCGGCTGCTCGGAGCGGCCGATCAGATTGTGCGTCCAGAGCGTGGGGATGTCGACGATCTCGGGTCGTTCACCGGACAGCCGGAACCGCATCACCTGCATGCTTCCCAGTCGGCGAAGCGAGACCTCGGCCTCACCGGACAGGACCATGAAACGCTCGAACTTGCGCAGATGCACATGGCCGCCTCGGATCGCGCCCGCGCTGGTAGTGGACACGAACGACTGGCCCCCGGAACCGGCGCGGACGCCCTCGACGAGGATGCCCCGGGCATCGCTGTGCGACCGTGCTGGACACGGTGACCCTGTGGGGAACAGATGTGAGCGGTAGGTGTTGAACAGCCGTGCATGAAAGCAATCCGCGAGATCAGGAAGCTCCCCACGGCGGTAGGTATCGGCGAAGGAGCCGATCGCCTTCAGCACACCACCGACCGAATGCACAGATGCGTCCGGAACCACGACACGGTGCCCGGCCTGGGTTGTTTCGTCGAGCAGCAATCTCGCCGCGTCCTGCGCGTGCAGCAGAGCGATGTCGGCGTCGCGTATGGTGCCGGGTCGTCGGCCTGCCGCAATCTCGTGGCAGAAGGTGGCGACGAACGAGTTGTGGTGGGGTCGCCCGTGTTCGCCGAACAGGTTGGGCAGCAGGACATCAGAGAACTCTGGCGCCGGGCTGCTGCCGGCGAGGACCGCGGCGGCTTTCCGCTTGGCCTGGCCGTACACCGTGTCGTGACGCGAGTGGATCGAGTTCGCATAGATGATCCGGACCGGATTCCCGGACCGTGCGACCCCCTCGGCCAGCGACTGAGCTGGCCCCAGGTTTCCCTCCGTGACCGTGGCATCGGTACCCCGGCTGGCGCCGGCGCAGTGCACCACTGAGTCGAGCCCGACCAGAGCATCGGCCAGCTGGGCCGGATCGGTCAGAACCGGTCGTCGGATCGCCACGGTGTGGATACCCTGCGCGAAGGCCAGGCAACGGAGATGCCAGCCGAGAAACCCGTCTGCCCCGGTCACTCCGAGCCTCACTGCGCAGCACCGCCCGGCATCGCATCCAACTCGGCGCGGATCTCCGGGGTCTGCTCGAGGATCTTCGCCACCGCATCCTCGTCCAGTTGCTCCGCATTGTGGGAGGAGTATTCCCGGGCCTGCTCGGCGTGCCGGTCGCCCCTTTCGAAGTAGAGCTGGTAGTTCAGGCCGCGGTCGTCGACCGGGATCCGGAAGTAGTTGCCCTGGTCCTCGGCCCGACCCGCCTCTTCCCGTGCCATCAGCGTCTCGTAGAGCTTCTCGCCATGTCGGGTACCGATGATCTGGATGACAGGATCGACCCTGAACAGGATGCCGAGAGCCTTCGCGATGGTCGCAATGCTGCTCGCCGGCGCCTTCCATACGAAGAGGTCGCCGCAGACAGCATGGGTGAATGCGTGCTCCACCAGCCGTACAGCGTCCTCTATGGACATCAGGAATCGGGTCATTCGGGGGTTGGTGATGGTCAACGGCAGGCCCTGCCTGAGCAGTTCCACGAACAGCGGCACCACCGAACCACGCGAGCACAGCACGTTGCCGTATCGAACCGTGCACACCACCGTGTCCGAGGGGGTGACGCTACGCGCGAATGCCTGGGCGACCTTCTCCATCAACGCCTTGGACATTCCCATCGCGTTGATCGGGTAGACGGCCTTGTCGGTACTGAGACACACGACCGTACGGACCGCGTTGGTGCGGGCCGACTCGATCACGTTGGCACTGCCGAGCACGTTGGTCCGCACCGCTTCCAGCGGGAAGAACTCACAGGAGGGAACCTGCTTGAGCGCCGCGGCATGGAAGACGTAGTCGACACCACGCATGGCCCGCTCTACCGACATCGGGTCACGGACATCACCCAGATAGAACCGCAACCGGTCATCGGGAAAGCGCCGCCGCATAGCGTCCTGTTTTGATTCGTCGCGGCTGAGGATCCGAACCTGCCCACACTCGCTGGCCAGCAGCCTGCGTGTCATCGTCGTACCGAAGGTTCCGGTACCTCCGGTGATCAGAACCGTGGCGGCGGAGAGATTCTCAGCCATGACCCACATCCCCGATAGCGTTCCTGACCAGATTCGACAGAGCGGTGCTACCGACGGGCCCGGACAGGTGATCCAGGTAGAACTGCCGACCGGCCAGCCCCAGCGCCTCGCGTGCGGTGTCACTGAGTTCGTACAGGGCACGGATGGCGTCGGCCAGGCAGGCTGCATCCTCTGGTGGCACGACGGGTCCCGCTCCGGAGCGTTCGATCATCCGGGCGGCGTCGCCACGTACCGCGCCGATGACCGGCCGGCCCGAGGCCAGGGTCGCCTGGACCTTGCTGGGCAGCGTCGCATCGAACAGCGGCAGGTCCCGCAGGCTGACGAGTTGCACATCGCCGAGGGCCATCAGCCGGGCCATCCGTGCCAGCGGCTGTTGGCCGAGGAACAGAACATTGCCCATGCCGTGGGCCGCCCTGCGTAGCCGTTGCTCGGCGACGCCGCCGCCGGCGAAGACGAGCTTCACATCGGGGAGGTCCGACAGTTTGCCCATCGCCTCGATCGCCGTCCCCAGACCTTGGAGATCGCCGAGACTTCCCGCGTACATCACGATGAAGCCGGTCAACCCGAACCGGTCGGCGAGTACGGGATCTCGGGGCACTGGACTGAATATGCTCTCCTCGACCCAGTTCGGCACCACGCTCAACTTGTCCGCAGGCACGCCCCGGTCCTGCAGAGCCGTGGTCATTCCCGGTGCGGTCACGGCGATCGCCGCGGCTCGCCGGTACGACAGGTCGCAGAAAGCATGCAGATATCGCACCATTGACCGAAGAACGGCAGGACGTCGGACGAAACCACTGTCCACTACTGTTTGCGGCCAGAGATCCTGAATATGCAAGACATACGGGCGCCGGAACAGCGCATGCGCGAGCATCGCCGGTACCGCGGCAGTGGCCTGAGAGGACAGAACCAGCCAGCCGTCCACCCGGCGCAGCAGCTGCCAGCGGGCTGAAGCTGACGCTGCGAACGACAGGTATGTCGTCGCGCGCCGCCACGGGGAGCGATCGTGGCTGGGCACCAGCGGTACGCGGTGCACATGCACGCCCGAGCGCAGTTCGTACTGGTAGGGCCGGACGCGGTAGCCGGGGTAGATCCGGCCGGTTGGATAGTTCGGGAAGCCGGTGAGCACGTGCACCTCGTGTCCGAGCCCGGCTAGTGAGCGGCAGATCGCTCCGGCGACGGCAGCCGATCCGCTCTCCGGGTCATAGCAGGGGCTGACCACTCCGAGGCGTAGACCCTGGGAGTACCACGGTGTCCGGGTGATGCGTCCGGTTGCCGTCGACATGTTGCCCGACATGAGCCCCCCCGACCGTCGGTCCGGCTGCGGTCGCGCGGGTAGTCCCGAACCGGCCCGGCAATGCAGCAGCGATCGAACAGTACAACGGCTATGTCGGAAAAGTAGGCGAAGCGGCAGAAGTCCAGATGGCGTGGACTCGACCTGTCCGTGCCACCCGCCGGCGATCTCGTCGTGGTCCACCGGTCGTTGGCATACCCGACGGATGGCGCGCGCTCGACCGTACTGGGTCATCCCCGTCGGCCATCGTCATCCGGGATTGGTCACGGAATTCGCCAATGTCGCCACTAGGACAGGCCAGGATCTCTAGAGTTTGGTCGTATCAGCCGGTTGTGCCGGAGGAGGTGTGTATGGACGACGTCCGTACCTCCCAGGCTGCTGGCTCGCGCAGTGCCGCGAACATCGCGGTACTGCACACCGTCGCGCTACGGCGCACCGCCCTGGTGGGGTCTGTCGAGCCGGGCACACTCACTCCGGTACCGACCGCCGGTCCAGTGGCGGACGGTCCGGCGTCGACCCCGTGCGTCCCGCCGAGCGCCATCGCGGTGTCCGATAGCGATTCCCGTCGCGGGTACCGCGGTAAACGGGCGCTGGATCTGCTGGTGGTGTGCATGCTCGCGCTGCCGGCGGTACTGCTGACGCTGCTCTGCGCGCTGGTGATCCTGTGTACGGACGGGCGTCCGGTGCTGTTACGGCAGCGTCGGGTCGGACTGGGCGGTGTCAGCTTCACGATGTTCAAACTCAGGACGATGAGCACCGAGGCGGAACCGGAGTCGGAGGTTCCCGAAGCGGCTCATGTGACCCGGGTCGGCGCGGTGTTGCGCAGAATGTCGGTCGACGAGTTGCCCCAGCTGATCAACGTGGTGCGCGGCGAGATGAGTCTGGTGGGGCCGCGGCCGACCTTCGCGCACCGGTCGCAACGCTATACCGAGCAGGAACTGCATCGTCTGAGTACGCCGCCCGGCCTGACCGGGCTGGCTCAGACATCCGGTCGTAACCGGCTCAGTTGGGCCGAACGTACCGAACTCGACCTGGCCTATGTCGCTGCCCAGAGCCTGTGGCTCGATCTGGTGATCCTGGTCCGCTCGGTGCTGGTGGTGCTCACGGGTGATGGGGTGCAGGGGCACCCGGACCGGTGATCGGGTCCGGGTCGTGCTCGCCTGTAGCGCGCGCCGGGGCGATCTGACTGGTTACCGAGCCTGATGGGTACCGGGTTTACGGCCGCTATTAATTCCACTCTGCAACTTTGTAGCTCTCCCAAAGTCCGCAATCCGATTCTGATCGGACCTCTTGGTGAAGCAGTTGACTTTAATTGCGAGGTCTGCACGTAAGGTTAGGGTTCAGTGACGGATTATTTACTTGCTTGACACACGAAAATCGGCAGTACAGACTCTCCGCACCGGCAGGAGCCGAGTCCGCGGCCCCGGCCACTCACACGGACGGAGACATCATGGCGATCTCCAGACGCGCCCTGATCACCGGCACCGGCGCGGCCGCAGCCGCCGCAGCGCTCGCCCCCACCGCAGGTCATGCCGCGCCCCTTTCGCGTCCGCGCACGGCCGGCCCGGCCACGGCACTCCCCGCCGCCAGCCGCAACAGCGTCTACACCCGTGGCGGCGCCGGCCCCCTGTACTGGAACATCTACGGCTGGTCCTTTCCGCACAACGCTCCGATCCCGGAAGACGAATGGCAGGCCAACATCGACTGGCTGGCCACCGACTTCGCCCCGCACGGCTACACCATGGCCTGCACCGACGGCTGGATCGAGCCGTCGACGAAGACCACCGGTGACGGCTACATCGTCAGCTACAACGACGACTGGCAACACGACTGGGCCTACTGGGTCGACTACCTGAAATCCAAGGGCATGACACTCGGGGTGTACTACAACCCGCTGTGGGTGCACGCCGCCGCGGTCGCGGACAGCTCCAAGACCGTGACCGGTACCGACATTCCGCTCGCCGACATCGTCAACGACGGCGACTTCATGGGATCGGGGATCGGCGGCAACACGCTCTACTGGGCCGACGTCACCAAGCCGGGCGCCAAGGAGTTCATCCAGGGCTACGTCCGGTACTTCAAGGACCTCGGCGTTCCCTACCTGCGGGTGGATTTCCTCGCCTGGTACGAGACCGGCTACGACGCCAACATCGGTAGTGTCGGAACCGCGCACGGTCGGGAGCACTACCAGACCGCTCTGCGCTGGATGAACGAGGCCGCCGGGGACGAGATGGAACTGAGTCTCGTGATGCCGGAGCTGATCGAGCACGGTGCCGACGAACTGGCCAACGGCGATCTGATCCGGATCAACGCCGACGCCGACAAGGGTGGCTGGGACCGGCTCAGCGGTGGTCGGCAGACCTGGCAGGAGCACTGGTCCCAGTGGTTCAACCCGTTCCTGGGTTTCACCGGTTTCGCCGACCGGTCCGGGCGCGGACAGTTGATCCTGGACGGCGACTTCCTGATGATGAACACCTTCGCCAACGACGACGAACGGCGTACCTGCATCAGTCTGATGACGATCGCCGGATCACCGCTGACGATCTCCGATCTGCACAGCAACATCGCCGACCACGGTTGGGCGTTCATCAACCCCGAGGTCCTCGCCCTGCACCGGGCGGGTCTGGTCGGCAAACCATACTTCCACTCTGCGACACCGTATTCCGAGGACATGGGTAGCCGTGACTCCGAGCGCTGGGCAGGTCAGCTCCCGGACGGCAGCTGGGCCGTGGCGTTGTTCAACCGCAGCGACGCAGCCGCCACCCGCGAACTGGACTTCGGCTCCGCGCTGGGCATCGACGGTGCCGTCCGGATCCGGGACCTGTGGCGCAAGAGTGATCTGCCCTCGGCCCGGAGCCTGCGCGCTGACCTGCCGGCCCACGGCTGCCAGTTGGTCCGCATCACCCCACGCGGACGGGCGAAGCGTTACCACGCGGCCTTCGCCGCCTGGGGTGGCGGCGCGGGATTTGCCAACAGCATCGATGGGCACAGCGGCATGGGCTACGCCAGCATCGACGCCGATGGCGCCTCGGTCACCTTCGCGGTCGCGGTGGACCGGGCGGGTTCGTACCCGATGTCCCTGCGTTATTCCGCAGCCTCCGACGCCACGCTCACCCTGGGCGCCGAGAAGGTCGACCGCAGCCCGGTAGCGCGGGCCCGACAGGTCAGCTTCCGCTCGACCGGTGGCGGCTGGGCCACCAGTAACGGCAAGATCTGTCTGGCCAAGGGCACCAACCTGATCACGCTGATGCGTACCGACGGTGATCATGGCGCGGTCGGTCTCAATCACCTAGAACTGGACTGAGCCCGGGTACCGCACGACTGGAGGTGTGTCGATGGGTCCGATCCGGTTCCCGGTCACCGATCTGATCGGGGAACAGACCCGAGCGGAGATCTTCGCGACCGTGCTGACGGCCGGGCCCATCTCCCGTACCGGACTGGCCCAACGGCTCGGCCTGGCACCCTCCAGCGTGACCCGGATGCTGCCGCCGCTGCTGGAACAGGACTACCTGCGGGAGTCCGATGCGGCCCCACAGGGACGGGGCCGTCCGCAGCGGCTGTTGCGGGTCAACGCGGACAAGCACATCGTGGTCGGCATCAAGATCGGTCCCTCCCAGGTCGCGGCCGTGGTCACCGACATGGCCGCCCGGGTACTCGCCCGGGCAGAACAGCAGATTGCCGACTGCACCCCTGACACGGCGTTGGCCGCCGCCGCGCATCTCACCGGTCAGGTGCTCGCCGCCGCACCGCAGGCACCCGAACGGGTACTGGGCATCGGTGTGGGAGTCAGTGGACACGTCGACAATCCTGCGGGTGTCTGCCGCTACTCCGCCATTCTGGACTGGCAGAAGGTGGACATCGCCGGACCACTGGCCCGGGCGACCGGGCTTCCGGTAGTGGCCAACAACGACGTCAACACTCTGGTCGTGGCGGAGCGGTGGTTCGGCGAGGGACGCGACGTGGACTCCTTCGCCGTGGTCACGGTCGGCCCGGGCATCGGCTGCGGTCTGCTGTTGGACGGCACGCTGTACTCCGGTGCGAGCGGTATGGCCGGTGAGCTCGGTCATCTGCCGGTCGACCCGGCCGGGCCGATGTGCGGCTGTGGCCGGCGTGGCTGTCTGGAGGCGCTGGCCGGAGACCAGGCTGTGCTGCGTCACCTCAGGGACGCCGGTGTCGCCGGCTGTACCAGCATCGGCGCGGCCGTCGACCTGGCCCGCTCGGGCAGCGCGACCGGACGCACGGTCGCCCGCGCCGCCTTCGCCGAGGCCGGCGCCGCGCTGGGTCGGGGGCTCGCCGGCCTGTGTAACCTGCTCAATCTGCAGAAGATCATCATCGCCGGGGAGGGTGCGGTCGCCCATGACCTGTTCGGACCGGCGATGCGGGGCGCGTTGACCTGGTATGCGTTCTCCGATGCCGCCGACGACTGTGCCGTCCATGTCCACCCGGTGCACGACGACCTGTGGGCGCGGGGGGCGGCCTGCCTGGTGATCCGCGAAGCGGTCGGCGCCTCCATCTCCTGACAGACCCCGTCCCCCCGTTCCGAAAGGTCCATCCCACATGGCTGCGTTCCGATCTGCACCCACCTGGCTGTCCGATGCGGTGCTCTACCAGCTCTATCCGCAGAGCTTCGCCGACTCCGACGGCGATGGCATCGGTGACTTCAACGGTGTCACCGAGCGCCTCGAGTACCTGTCCTGGCTGGGGGTCAACACCGTCTGGATCAACCCCTGCTTCGTCTCGCCGTTCGGCGACGCCGGTTACGACGTCGCCGACCATCTGCGTGTCGCCCCCCGGTACGGGGCCGAGGCCGATCTGGTCCGCCTCATCGAACAGGCCCGCCGGCAGGGAATCCGCATCCTGTTCGACCTGGTACCGGGGCACACCTCCGACCAGCATCCCTGGTTCCTCGCCTCGGCGCAGGACCCCGACGACCACCGTTTCGTCTGGTGTGACAGCGAACAGCCTCCCGCCGGCTTCGTCCCTTCACCAGGCCCACGACCTGGCGCCTACCTGCCGAACTTCTTCAGCTTCCAGCCGGCTCTCAATTTCGGCTACGCCCGCAGCGATCCGGCGGAACCCTGGCGGCAGAGCGTGGACGCCGAGGGGCCACGAGCCAACCGTGCCGCACTACGCGAAATCATGGACCACTGGCTGAGCCTCGGGATCGCCGGATTCCGCGTCGACATGGCCGGTTCGTTGGTCAAGGATGACCCGGGCCATATCGAGACCGGCAGGTTGTGGGCCGACATGCGGCACTGGCTGGACGCCAGCCATCCGGAGGCGGTGCTGTTCTCCGAGTGGGGCGATCCGGTCACCTCCGTACCGGCGGGCTTCCATGCCGACTTCTTCCTGCAGTTCGGTGGTAAGACAGAAGGACGGCCGTTCCGTTCGTTATGGAACAACCGGCAGGGCACCGACAACGACGACTGGGACCCGATCGACTGTTTCTTCGACGCAGCCGGGAACGGATCGCCGCAGACCTTCGTCACGGCATGGCGGGAGGCTACCGACACCGTACGAGGTGGTGGTCACATCGCAGTACCCAGCGCCAACCACGACTTCGCCCGGTTGCGCTGTGGCGAGCGTAGCGCCGAGCAACTCGCCGCTGCGTTCGCCTTTCTGCTGACCTGGCCGACCCTGCCGACCATCTACTACGGCGACGAGATCGGCATGCGTTTCGTACCAGGACTGCCCGACACCGAGGGCAGTGTGCTCGGATCGCGGTACAACCGGGCCGGGTCACGTACCCCGATGCAGTGGGACGGCAGCAGCAACGCCGGGTTCTCCACGGCGCCGGCCGATCAGCTCTACCTGCCGCTGGATCCCGAGGCGGCACGACCGAACGTCGAGGCGCAGCGCTGCGACCCAACCTCGCTGCTCAATCTGGTACGGCAGCTGATCGCGCTGCGCCGCGGGACGCCGGCGCTGGGCCCGGCGGCGACGGTGGAGGTGCTGTCCGATGGTTACCCGTTCGCCTACCTACGCGGTGGCGATCATCTGGTGGTGGTCAATCCGCGCCGGAGTTCGGCCAGCGTGCGATTGACCGCGGTGACCGGCACGGCGCATCCGGAACTGTCCGACGGCGTGCGCTTCGACGGCGACACGGTCACCGTCGAAGGTTTCGGCTACGGCGTGTTCCGACTGGATCCCGCCGTCGCGTCGTGAACAGGTGCACCGTGCCCATTGGTGCAGAATGCTCTGGTGACTGAGATTGACAGCGAGTCAGCGGACTGGGCGGCCCGCCAGCAACGGCAGGCGGCCGGGTTCGACGCGATCGGTGCCCGCTATGACGAGGTCTTCCCGCACAAGGAAGGGCAGCTGCACCACAGCGAGCTGCTGCTCGCGCGGCTTCCGGTGGCCGCACGGGTACTTGACGTCGGTTGCGGCACCGGTCTGCCCACCGCGAAACAGCTTGCCGCCGGTGGGTGCGCGGTGACCGGCATCGACATCTCGCCGGTTATGCTGGAACTGGCCCGGGGCAACGTGGCGGATGCCACCTTCGTATGCCGCGACGTGGTCGACCTTGGTCGTGATCTTGGCCGGTTCCATGCGGTGGTCGCCTTCTTCTCCCTGCTGATGCTGCCGCGCCGGGAGATCGTGCGTGCTCTCGACCGACTGCACGAACTGCTGCTGCCCGGCGGCTGGTTGGCGCTGAGCATGGTGGAAGCCGACCTCGACGATGTGGAGATAGCGTTTCTCGGCGCCCCGCTGCGGTTGACCGGGCTGCCCCGCGATCAGCTGCGGGAGATGGTCCAGACCGCCGGTTTCACCGTTCATACCCTCGACGACCGCTCCTACCTGCCACCTACGCCGGACGCGCCGGCCGAGACGCAGCTGTTCGTACTGGCCGGCCGCGACTGACCGGGTGCCGAGCAGTGGACGACCGCCGGGGTACCGCCGTAGAAAAAGTCACCGGTGCTTGTTTTTTGCCGGCTGCGGTGCGAGCCTGACACGGGCGGTACCGTGCGACGGGAGGCATCGGGTGGTCGAGCTGGGTGCGCTGCTGGCGGATCTTGCCGCCGAAGGGCAGGAGCTGGACGAGTTGGTCGCGGAGCTGCCCGAGCAACGATGGCGGCTGGCGACACCGGCCCCGGGCTGGAGCATCGCGCACCAGATCGCGCACCTGGCCTGGACAGATGAGCTGGCTCACCGCTCCGCAATCGACCCGGAGGGATTCAGCACCGAGGTCGGCGCGGCCCCCGAGGGCATCCAGCCCCTTGTCGACGCCGGCGCGCTGCGCGGTGCGGCGAACCCGCCGGCAGCGCTATTGGCGCGCTGGCGTGCCAGCCGTGGCGCACTGGGTGCCTCGTTGCTCGCGGTGCCGCCGGGGCAGAAGCTGCCCTGGGTCGGCACCCGGATGAGCGCCGCCTCGATGGCCACCGGCCGGTTGATGGAGACCTGGGCGCATGGTCAGGACGTCGCCGACGCACTCGCCGTCACCCGCACTCCGAGCTCCCGGCTCTACCACGTCGCCCGGATCGGGGTACGCGCCCGCGACTACGCCTTCGCGGTGCACGGGCTGCCCGTACCGGGTGTCGGGTTCCGGGTCGAGTTGAGCGCGCCGGACGGCGGCGAGTGGACGTTCGGAGCACCGGACGCCCCCCAGCGGATCCGCGGGACGGCGCTCGACTGGTGCCTGGTCGCCACCCAGCGGCGGCACCCCTACGACACCACGCTCGCCGCGACCGGTGAGGATGCCCGTACCTGGCTGCGGATCGCGCAGGCGTTCGCCGGGCCGGCCGGCGCCGGCCGTGCGGCGGTGAAGCGATGAGTGCACCGATCCGGATCGGCAACGCCTCCGGCTTCTACGGCGACCGGTTCAGCGCGATGCGCGAGATGCTCACCGGCGGCCCGCTGGACATACTGACCGGTGACTATCTTGCCGAGTTGACGATGCTGATCCTGGCCCGGGATCGGGCCAGGGACGCGGGCCTGGGCTATGCGAAGACGTTCCTGCGGCAGATGGAGGACTGCCTCGGCCTCGCCATGGAACGCGGCGTGCGGATCGTCACCAACGCAGGCGGGCTCAATCCGGCGGGTCTGGCCGCCGCGTTGGACGGGCTCGCCGACCGGCTCGGCATCAAGGCCCGGATCGGGTACGTGGCCGGCGACGACCTCACCGCGGGGGCCGCCGAACTGGGGCTCGGCACACCGTTGGCCGCCAACGCCTACCTGGGCGCGTGGGGCATCGCCGAATGCCTGCGCTCCGGCGCGGACGTCGTGGTGACCGGTCGAGTCACCGATGCCTCACTGGTCGTCGGACCAGCGGCGGCGCACTTCGGTTGGCAGCCCGCCGACCACGATGCGCTCGCCGGCGCCGTGGTTGCCGGTCACGTGATCGAGTGCGGCACCCAGGCAACCGGCGGCAACTACGCATTCTTCGACGAGATCGGGGATCTGCTGCGGCCCGGATTTCCGATCGCCGAGGTGTACGCCGACGGATCGAGCGTGATCACCAAGCACCACGACACCGGCGGCGCGGTCACCGTCGGCACGGTCACCGCACAGCTGCTGTACGAGATCGCCGGTGCCCGCTACGCCGGTCCGGATGTCACGGCGCGCTTCGACACCATCAGCGTCGCCGAGGTGGCACCTGACCGGGTACGCATCACCGGGGTGCAAGGTGAGCCGCCACCTCCGCAGCTGAAGGTCTCCCGCAATGTGCTCGGCGGTTACCGCAACCAGGTGGAGTTCCTGCTGACCGGCCTGGACATCGAGGCCAAGGCCGTACTGGCCCGCCGGCAGTTCGAGGCGATGCTGCCGGACCGACCCGCCGAACTGCGGTGGACACTGGCCCGTACCGACCATCCCGACGCGCAGCAGCAGGAGGAGGCCAGCGCGGTACTGCGCTGCGTGGCGCGCGATACGGACAAGGGGCCGGTCGGTCGTGGATTCTCCGGCGCCGCGGTGGAACTCGCACTGGCCAGCTATCCAGGCTTCCACCTGTCGGCGCCACCGGGCGACGCGTCCCCGTACGGCGTGTTCCTGCCCGCCTACCTACCTGCCGATCAGGTGCGACACCTGGCCGTGCAACCGGACGGCAGTCAGGTGGTGTTGCCCGCGGCTGGCGACACGCGGGAACTGGCCGAGGTGAACGAACCGGCGTTGCCCGAGCCGCTACCGCCCGGTCCGACCCGGCGTGCGCCCCTGGGCAGCCTTGTCGGTGCCCGCAGCGGCGACAAGGGCGGCGACGCGAACATCGGCGTGTGGGTACGCGATGAGCAGGCCTGGCGCTGGTTGGTGCACACGTTGACGATGGCGCAGTTGCGTCGGCTGCTTCCTGAGACGGCGGACCTGCCGATCGTGCGGCACGTGCTGCCCAACCTGCGCGCGCTCAACTTCGTGGTGACTGGCCTGCTCGGCGCCGGCGTCGCCGCACAGGAACGGTTCGATCCGCAGGCCAAGGCGCTCGGAGAATGGTTGCGGGCCCGGCACCTGGAGATACCGGAGATGCTGCTGTGACCGCGTTGGGTTCGACAGTGGACAGTGGGTCGCCGGACTTCACCGCGAACCGGGACGCGATGCTCGAGAAGCTGTCCGCACTCGATGCCGAGCACGCGAAGGCGGTGGCCGGTGGCGGCGACAAGTATGTCCGCCGGCAGCAGAAGCGCGGCAAGCTGCTCGCCCGGGAACGGGTCGAGCTGCTGCTCGACGAGGACTCGCCGTTCCTGGAACTGTCCACCCTGGCCGGTTGGGGGAGCGACTACCCGGTCGGCGCCAGCGCGGTGACCGGGATCGGTGTGGTGGAGGGCGTCGAGTGCGTCGTAGTCGCCAACGACCCGACCGTACGCGGTGGTTCGACCAACCCGTGGACGATGCGCAAGATCCTGCGTGCGCTGGACATCGCCCGCACCAACCGGCTGCCGGTGCTGTTGCTGGTCGAGTCCGGCGGTGCCGATCTACCCAGTCAGAAGGAGATCTTCATTCCGGGTGGCCGGACTTTCCGGGACCTGACCCAGCTGTCGGCGGCCGGAATTCCCACCGTCTCGCTGGTGTTCGGTAACTCCACCGCGGGTGGTGCGTACCTGCCTGGCATGTCCGACCACGTGGTGATGATCCGCGGACGGTCGAAGGTGTTCCTCGGTGGGCCACCGTTGGTGAAGGTCGCCACCGGTGAGGAGTCCGACGACGAGTCGCTGGGCGGCGCGCAGATGCACGCTCGCACTTCCGGGCTGGCCGACCATCTCGCGGTCGACGAACCCGACGCGATCCGGATCGGCCGGCGCATCGTGGCCCGGCTCAACTGGCGTAAGCACGGCCCGTCGCCACTGGCGCCGGTGCCGGAACCCCATTACGCGGTGGAGGATCTGCTCGGCATCGCGCCGGTCGACCTGCGGGTGCCGTTCGACCCGCGGGAGGTGATCGCCCGGGTGGTGGACGACTCGGACTTCGACGAGTTCAAGCCGGAGTACGGCACCAGCCTGGCGACCGGCTGGGCCCGGGTGCACGGCTACCCGGTCGGGATCCTCGCCAACGCACGCGGTGTGCTGTTCAGCCCCGAGTCCCAGAAGGCAGCCCAGTTCATCCAGCTCGCGAACCGCTCGGACACCCCGCTGGTGTTCCTGCACAACACCACCGGATACATGGTCGGTCGCGACTACGAGCAGGGCGGCATCATCAAGCACGGCGCGTTGATGCTCAACGCGGTGTCCAACTCCACCGTGCCGCACATCTCTGTCCTGATCGGCGCCTCGTACGGGGCAGGCCACTACGGAATGTGCGGCCGCGCGTACGATCCCAGGTTCCTGTTCGCCTGGCCGAGCGCGAAGTCGGCGGTGATGGGTCCGCAGCAACTGGCCGGAGTGCTGGGCATCATGGCCCGGCAGGCCGCTGAGCACGCCGGCCGCCCCTATGACGAGGATGCCGACCAGGCGATGCGGGCCGCAGTGGAACAGCAGGTCGAGTCGGAGTCGTTGCCGATGTTCCTGTCCGGGCGACTCTACGACGACGGCGTGATCGATCCGCGTGACACCCGTACCGTACTGGGCCTGTGCCTCTCCGCCATCCACAGTGGACCGATCGAGGGCGCCTGCGGCTTCGGCGTCTTCCGGATGTGAGCGCGATGATCTCTTCGGTACTGGTCGCCAACCGGGGCGAGATCGCCCGCCGGATCTTCCGCACCTGCCGGGACGCCGGCATCGCCACCGTGGCGGTCTACTCCGACGCTGATCGGGACGCCCCATATGTGGCGGAGGCCGATGCTGCGGTCCGGTTGCCCGGCGGGGCGGCCGCTGAGACCTACCTGCGGGCGGATCTGCTGGTCGAGGCGGCACTGCGGGCCGGTGCGGACGCGGTCCATCCCGGGTACGGGTTCCTGTCGGAGAACGCCGCGTTCGCTGCCGCGGTGACCAGGGCCGGGCTCACCTGGATCGGGCCGCCGGCTGCGGCGATCGCCTCGATGGGCTCGAAGATCGAGGCCAAACGGCTGATGGCCGCTGCGGAGGTACCGGTGCTGGCCGAACTTGAGCCCGAGCAGCTCACCGAAGCCGATCTGCCGGCGCTACTCAAGGCGTCCGCAGGTGGCGGCGGTCGGGGCATGCGGGTGGTACGGACCATAGACGAGCGGGACGAGATGCTTCTCGCCGCGCGGGCCGAGGCGCGTTCGGCGTTCGGTGACGACACCGTACTCGCCGAGCCATACCTGGTCACCGGCCGGCACATCGAGGTACAGATTCTCGGTGATCGCCACGGCGGAATCCAGGTGGTCGGCGAACGTGAGTGCTCCATCCAGCGCCGGCACCAGAAGATCATCGAGGAGGCGCCGTCCCCGCTGGTGGAGCGGACCCCCGGGATGCGGGAACGGTTGTTCGAGGCCGCCCGACGGGCAGCGTCCGCGATCGGCTACGTCGGCGCCGGTACGGTGGAGTTCCTCGCCGACGAAGAGGGCAACTTCTTCTTCCTGGAGATGAACACCCGCCTGCAGGTCGAGCATCCGGTCACCGAGTGCACCACCGGGATGGACCTGGTCGGCTGGCAGCTACGCGTCGCCGACGGTGCCCGACTGCCCGCCGCTGCCCCCGCGACCGGCGGGCATGCGATCGAGGTACGGCTCTACGCCGAGGATCCGGCCCGCGACTGGCAGCCGCAGGCGGGCACCCTGCGCAGGTTCGACCTGCCGGGCGTCACCGTCGAGTTCGCCGCCGCTGGCCCCGACGGGGTGCGGTTGGACTCCGGCGTCCGGGACGGCTCGGCGGTACCGGTGCACTACGATCCGATGCTGGCCAAGGTGATCGCCTGGGGGCCGGAGCGGACCATGGTGGCCCGACGGTTGGCCGGGGTGTTGTCCCGCGCCCGGCTGCACGGTCTGACCACCAATCGGGACCTACTGGTACGCGTACTGCGCCAGCCGGCGTTCCTGGCCGGTGAGACCGACACCGCGTTCCTGGACCGACACGGCCTGGCGCTGCTCGCGCAACCGTTGGCGGACAAGGACACCGAGCAGCTGTCGGCGTTGGCGGCGGCGCTGGCCGGCGCGGCGGCCCGTCGGCGGGCGCCGTACGTGCCGTCCGGTTGGCGCAATGTTCCAGCGCATCCGCAGGTCAAGCGCTATCGCACCGCTTCCGGTAGTTGCCAGGTGCGGTACCGGTTCGGTCGTGACGGTCTGCAGGTGCCGGGGCAGCAGGGCCTGGCACTGCTGGCGGCCGCACCGGACCGGGTGGTACTGGAGATCGACGGTGTCCGGCGGGAGTTCCTGGTGTCCAGCTACTCCGACCTGGTGTGCGTGGACTCCGCGCTCGGCGCGGTGACGCTGCGCCCGGAGCCCCGCTTTCCGGCACCCATCGCCGAGGTCGTGCCCGGATCGTTGGTCGCGCCGATGCCCGCGACGGTGGCCCGGATCGTGGTCGCGGTCGGTGACCAGGTCGCCGCCGGTGATCCGCTGCTGGTGCTGGAGGCGATGAAGATGCAGCACACCATCGCCGCGTCGAGCGTCGGCACCGTCACCGAACTGCCGGTCGGCACGGGGCAGCAGGTCGAACTCGGCACCGTACTGGCGGTGGTCGCACCACCGAACCCCTGAGCGGACGGACGCGTCCGGCGCACCGAGGAGGAACCATGACCTTCACCGACACCGAGGAGCAGGTCGCGCTGCGCCAGGCGGTCGCGGCGCTGGGCCGACGGTACGGCTACGACTACTTCCTGGCGAAGGCCCGGGCCAAGGAACACGTCACGGAAATGTGGCGGGAGGCGGGCAAATTGGGCTACCTGGGGGTGAGCCTGCCGGAGGAGTACGGCGGCGGGGGAGCCGGGGTGTACGAACTGGCCCTGGTGCTCGAGGAACTGGGTGCGGCCGGCTGCCCGTTGCTGATGATGATCGTCTCGCCGGCGATCTGCGGCACGATCATCAGCCGGTTCGGCACCGCGGACCAGAAGAGCCAGTGGCTGCCGGGGATCGCGGACGGCTCGCGGATCATGGCCTTCGGCATCACCGAACCCGACGCCGGTTCCAACTCCCACCGCTTGGCCACCATCGGCCGCCGGGACGGCGACGACTGGATCCTGTCCGGCCGCAAGGTGTTCATCTCCGGGATGGACGCCGCGGACGAGGTGCTGATCGTCGGGCGTACCGAGGATCGGCGTACCGGTCGGTTGGCGCCCGCCCTGTTCGTGGTTCCCGCCGACGCAGCCGGCTTCGAGTGGCGGCCGATCGAGATGGAACTGGTGTCACCGGAACGGCAGTTCGAGCTGCTCCTCGACGACGTACGGTTACCGGCGGACGCCCTGGTCGGTGCGCCCGACGCGGGTCTGATGCAACTGTTCGCCGGGCTCAACCCGGAGCGGATCATGGCCGCCGCGTTCGCGACCGGGCTGGCCCGGCACGCGTTGGACAAGGCGGTCGCATATACCCGGGAGCGTGCCGTCTGGGACACCCCGATCGCCGGTCACCAGGGCATCGCGCATCCGTTGGCACGCTGCCGGATCGAGCTGGAACTGGCCAGGCTGATGACCCAGAAGGCGGCGTCCCGCTACGACGCGGGCGACGACCAGGGCGCCGGCGAGGCCGCGAACATGGCAAAGTACGCGGCTGGTGAGGCGTGCGCGCGAACCGTCGACGCCGCCGTACAGTCGCTGGGCGGCAATGGGCTGACCGTCGAGTACGGGGTGGCGCCGCTGATCGCGCTGTCGCGGGTCGGTCGTATCGCGCCGGTGAGTCGGGAGATGATCCTGAACTTCGTCGCGCAGCACACCCTCGGCCTGCCACGCTCGTACTGACCGCCCCAAGACGATCTGGAGTGCTGACGCCGCGATGAGCGACCACCGGCCGCCGCAGCAGGACCGTAGCCGGGCCACCCGGCAGCGGCTGCTCGCCGCCACCATCGACTGCCTCGCCGAGCAGGGCTGGGCTGCCACGTCGCTGGCGGTGGTGGCGACCCGTGCCGGGGTCTCACGTGGCGCCGCGCAGCACCACTTCCCGACCCGGGAAACCCTCTTCACCGCGGCCGTGGACCACGTCACGGAGCTGCGGCTGGCGCAGGTACGCAGCCGGGCGGCAAACCTGCCGTCCGGTGGTAGCCGGACCGAGGCGGTAGTGGACATGCTGGTACGCCTCTATACCGGGCCGCCGTTCGTGGCGGCGCTGCAGGTGTGGGTGGCGGCCTCGGCGGACCCGGCGCTGCGTGACCAGGTGCTGCCGCTGGAGGCCCGGGTCGGTCGGGCCGCCCACCGGGCTGCCCTGGAACTGCTCGACGCCGACGAGTCGGCCCCGGGCGTACGGGAAGCGGTGCAGGCCACCCTGGACCTGGCCCGCGGACTGGGGCTGGCGAACCTGTTGACCAACGACGCGCGCCGGCGCCACCGGGTCGTCCGGCAGTGGGCCCGGATGCTCGATGCCGCCCTCCAGGACATCAACGCAGCCGTAGGGCCAGGTAGAGATCCACCCGGTCGGTGAAGGATGCCAGATTGCGACCGGTCAACTGCTCGATCCGCCGAATCCGGTAGCGCAGCGTATTGACGTGCAGGTGCAGGTTCTGTGCGCACCGGGTCCAGGATCCGTCGCAGTCCAGGAACGTCTCCAGGGTGGGCAGCAGCTCTGTGCGGTGGCTGGCGTCGTAGGTGAGTACCGGGCCGAGCAGTCGGCCGTAGAACAGCCGCCGCAGCTCGTCGGGCACGGTGGACAGCAGCAGACCGTGCGAGGTGAGCTCACCGCTGTCGGCCACCTGGATCTGCCCGGGGCGGTGCTCGCCGGCCCGACGTAGCTGCCGGGCCTCCTCCAGCGCGCCCCGCAGCCCCGCTGCCGAGACCGGTGCGAAGCTCACGCCGATGCTGATCCGGGCGCCGCCCAGGCCCGGTCGGACCGCCTCCATCCCGTCCCGCAACTGCCCGACCAGCGGGTTGAGCCGGTCGAGGTCGGTGGCGAGGAGGGCCACGGTCTCCCCGCCGTGGCTGGTGACCAGACACCGGTCCGCGTGCCCGGTGAGGATCTCCTGGAGGATCGGTGCCAGCGGCACCGTCGAGGCGGCCACCACCACCGCGACGGGTTCATCCGGGTCGAAGGCGGCCACCGCCAGCCGGGAGGCCACGTCGGCCGGCGCCGCAGTGTCCGAGGCGGCCAGCTCGATCAGCTGCGCACCCTGCCGGGCGGCGAGCTCTGCTGCCTCGTCCTGGCGCGCCCGGTCCAGGGCCAGCAGTGTGCAGACCTCCATGACCGGTTCCCGGACCTCCGCCGGTGCGGCGTCGTAATCGCAGGCCAGCGCCAGGTACCAGCCGACGACCCGGGGCTGCCGCGGGGAGACCGGTAGCAGCGAGAACACCCGACCGGCGGGCCGGGTGAGCCGGGGAAGCCGCTCGGCGAGCAGGTACTGCTTGGCCAGCGCCGTACGCTCGGTCCCGCTCAGCGAGGCCCGGCCGGCCACCAACCGTCCTGCCGGGGAGAGTACCCAGCAGTCCACTCCGGTCTCTGCGGCCAGCAGCGCGCACACCGCGTCCGGGTCGGCGCCGGTGGTGACCAGGGAGTGCAGCCGGTCCCGCCAGCGACTGTCGCCCGGGGCGTCGTCGCGTTCGGCGGCCAGCGAACGCACCACCCGTTCGGTGACGGTGGCGAACGAGACCTCGGGCGGCACCTCGAACAGCACCACGTCGTGCCGTCGGCACGCGGCGACCAGATCGTCGGGTACCCGCTGCGGTTCGCTGTCGCCGTAGCCGGCAGCCAGCGCGGCAACCCCACCGGCCGCCAACGTCGCCACGAAACTGTCCGAGTCGGCGGCCCGGCGCCGCCACATCATCCCGGTCAGCACCAGTTCACCACCGTCCAGGTAGCGGGCCGGGTTGCGCAGGTCCGTGGTGTACACCCAGCGCACGGTGCGGTCCAACCGTTGTTCGCCGGCCAGTACCCGCAGGCGCAGGTCCGGCAGATCGAGCAGAGCACGTAACCGCACGGGTGAACCTCCGGGCGCAACGGACACCGATCATCGTGGGTTTGGTGGATCGTACAAGTCGAGGCTGTCACATTCGGCGCCGTTTCGGAGCTTCGGTGCCTGGTATGGGGGCCCGCAGACCGGTTCTACTGGTGTTCCGCGGCGATGAGGAGGCCGGAGGAGATGACCGTCGACACCGGCCTTGCCCGTTTCAACGCCCTACCCGATGCGGTGTCCCCGCTGACTGCCTGCTGCGCGGCACCCGGCTGGGCGGCGAGGATGGCAGGTCAGCGACCGTACGCCGACCGACCGGCGCTCGTCCGCGCCGCCGAGCAGGCACTGACCGCACTGGACTGGGCCGGCGTGGCCGCCGCACTGGCGGCGCATCCGCGGATCGGGCAGGTGCCGAGCGGCGGCAGTGCCGAGGCGGCCTGGTCCCGCCAGGAACAGCAGACCGCCGGCGACGCCGATCCGGCGGAGATGGCCGCGGCCAACGCGGCGTACGAGGCCCGGTTCGGTCATGTCTTTCTGATCTGCGCCAACGGCCGATCGGCCAGCGAGCTGCGGGCGGAACTGCAACGCCGTACCGGCAACGATCCGCGGGCCGAGCGCGCCGAGGTGCGTACCGAACTCGCCGGCATCGTCCGCCTCCGGATCGGCAAGTTGCTCACCGAACTCGGCGTGACCACGAACGGGGAGGTCACCGGGTGAGCGTGTCGACCCACGTACTGGACACCGCGCGGGGCCGCCCCGCGGTCGGCGTGCCGGTCCGGCTGGAGTACGACGGCCGGTGCCTGGCCGCACAGCGTACCGATGCCGACGGCCGGGTGTCGTCGCTGGCCGTCGCGACCGAACCCGGGGACTACCGGCTGGTGTTCGACACCGGTGCCTGGTTCGCGGCGACCGGTGTCGAGGGCTTCTACCCCGAGGTGGTCGTCAGCTTCACCGTCACCGAGACCGGGGCGCATCACCACGTGCCCCTGCTGCTCAGCCCGTACGCGTACTCCACGTACCGAGGGAGCTAGGAATGGCCATCGTGCTCGGCGACAACCGGTACGGCAAGGCGGAGGTGCACCTGGTGCGGGTGGACCGGTCCGCTCCGACGCACCGGCTCACCGACCTGACGGTCAGCATCGCGCTGGCCGGTGAGCTGGCAGACGTACACCTGACCGGCGACAACGCGCATGTTCTGCCGACCGACACGCAGAAGAACACGGTGTTCGCCTTCGCCCGGGACGGCATCGGTCAGCTCGAGGAGTTCGGGTTGCGGCTGGCCCGCCATTTCGTCGACGACCAGCCGGCCATCCACCGGGCCCGGGTCCAGCTCACCGAATCGGTCTGGGACCGGATCGGACTGGCCGCCGGAGCCGCACCGCACTCGTTCGTGCGCAACCCGACACAGCTGCGTACCGCGCTGGTCGGCTACGGACAGGACCATTGCGAGATCGTCTCCGGGGTATCGGGGCTGACCGTGCTCAACACCACCGACTCGGAGTTCAGCGGCTACCTCAAGGACCGGTACACCACGCTGGCGGAGACCACCGACCGGATCCTGGCCACCGCAGTGCAGGCGCAGTGGCGCCACCGGGACGAACACAGCGACTTCGCGGCGTCCTACGACGGGGCGAGCACGGCACTGCTGGAGGCGTTCGCCGACACCTACAGCTATTCGTTGCAACAGACCCTGTACGCGATGGGCACCCGGGTGCTGTCCGAGCGGCCGGAACTGGTGGAGGTACGCCTGTCGCTGCCCAACAAGCACCACTTCCTGGTCGACCTGGGCCCGTTCGGCACCGACAACCCGGACGTGGTCTACTACGCGGCCGATCGCCCATACGGGCTGATAGAGGGGACCGTTCTGCGCGACGACGCCGAACCCTCCACCGTGGACTGGTAGGGGAGCCGGAGATGGACTTTCTGCGCCCGGTCAACTGGCCTGATGCGTTGACGTTGCGGGCTGAGCGGCCGGATGCGGTGGCCATCCGCGGTGGTACCGACATCATGGTGGAGATGAACTTCGACCGGCGCCGGCCCGGCGCCCTGCTGGACCTCAGCGGGGTAACGGAACTGGACAGCTGGGACGTCGAGGGCGACGGGATACGGCTGGGCGCCGGCGTGTCGTACGCCCGGATCATCACCGAACTGGCCGACCGGCTGCCGGCGCTGGCGATCGCCTCGCGTACGGTGGGTTCGCCGCAGATCCGCAATCTCGGTACGGTCGGCGGCAACCTCGGATCCGCCTCGCCGGCCGGTGATGCGCATCCACCGCTGCTGGTGTCCGACGCGCAGATCGAGGTCGCCTCGCTGCGGGGTATCCGACGCGTCCCGGTCACCGACTTCTTCCGTGGCGTCAAACGCAGTGCCCTGGAGCCCGACGAGCTGATCGCCGCAGTGTGGATACCGGTGGCTCCCGGGCCACAGCAGTTCGCCAAGATCGGTACCCGCAACGCGATGGTCATCGCGGTGTGCTCGCTGGCCGTGGCTCTGGATCCGCAGGTCGGCCGGGTCCGCGTCGCTCTCGGTTCGGCGGCACCGACCCCGCGGCGCTGTGTCGAGGCCGAACAGCTCGTCGCCGAGGAATGGGCCGAGCGTCGACTGTGGACGCGTGGGGATTCACTGCCGGACAGTCTGATCGCCCGGTTCGGTGAACTGGTGGCCGGTGCCGCGGCGCCCATCGACGACGTACGTGGCAGCGCGCTCTACCGCCGTCGGGCGCTGGCGGTGCTGGCCCGGCGGCTGCTGGGTCGGGTATGGGCGCAGTACCAGAAACGGGGGCGGCAGTGCGGGTGATCGTTGAGGTGAACGGATCCGAACGGGTCGTCGACGACGTGTGGGAGGGCGAGAACCTGCTGTACGTGCTGCGGGAGCGTCTCGGCCTGCCCGGTTCGAAGAACGCCTGCGAGCAGGGCGAGTGCGGTTCCTGCACGGTGTATCTGGACGGTCTGCCGGTGTGCGCCTGTCTGGTCGCGGCCGGGCAGGTGGCCGGGCGGGTGGTGCGTACGGTGGAGGGCCTGTCCGACGGTGCCCAGCTGGACGCGGTGCAACAGGCGTTCCATGACGCCGGTGCGGTGCAGTGCGGCTTCTGCACCCCAGGTCTGATCGTCGCGGCGCATGATCTGCTGGAGCGCGACCCGGCGCCGGACGATTCGACGATCCGGGAGGCTCTGTCGGGCAACCTGTGTCGCTGCACTGGCTACGAGAAGATCCTCGACGCGGTACGGTTGGCCGGCCGCATGCGTGCGGAGGCGGGCTCATGACCGGGCGGGTGGTCATCTCCGGTGGCGCCGTGGCCACAGTGGACGGTTCTGACACCGAGTACGCCGACGGTCATGTCGTCATCGACGACGGTCGGATCGTCGCCGTCGGCGCCGGTGCGGCGCCGACGGACGGGCCGGGCGACGACACGCCGGTGCGTAGGATCGACGCGACCGGCTGCCTGGTGACTCCCGGTCTGGTCAACGTGCATCACCATCTCTACCAGTGGGCCTACCGGGGTCTGGCCACCGATTCCACCCTGTTCGAGTGGCTCACCACCCTCTATCCGGCGTGGGCTCGGATGGACGCCGACGTGGTCGGTGCCGCCTCGGCAGCCGGGCTGGCCCGGCTGGCGCTCAGCGGTTGCACCCTGTCGTCGGACCACCACTACGTCTTCCCTGCCGGGCGCGGAGACCTGCTCGGTGCGAGCATCGACGCGGCCCGGGCGGTCGGCCTGCGGTTCCACCCGACCCGCGGTTCGATGGACCGGGGGCAGTCGGCCGGTGGGCTGCCGCCCGACGAGGTGGTGGAGAAGACCGACGTGGCCCTCGCGGCCACCGCCGAGGCCGTCGAGCGTTTCCATGACCCAGCCCCGGATGCCATGGTGCGGCTGGGGATCGCACCGTGCTCGCCGTTCTCGGTAAGCACCGACCTGCTGCGCGGGGCCGCGCGGTTGGCTCGCGACACCGGTGTCCGGTTGCACACCCACCTCGCGGAGACCCTGGACGAGGAGCAGCGCTGCCTGGCCGAGCACGGGTGCACCCCCACGGAGTACCTGGACTCGGTGGACTGGCTCGGCGACGACGTCTGGCTGGCGCACACGGTGCACCTGTCCGCGGACAACATCCGCAGGCTGGCCGCCACCGCGACCGCGACCGCGCACTGCCCGAGTTCCAACGCCAGACTCGGTGCGGGCATCAGCCCGGTACGCGACCTGCTGGACGCCGGCATGCCGGTCGGGCTGGGTGTGGACGGCGCTGCGTCCAATGAGGACGGTGGCTTGGTTACTGAGCTGCGCCAGTCGGTGCTGTCCGCGCGATCGCGCGGCGGGCCGACCGCGATGCCGGTACGCGCCGCGCTGCGGATGGGCACCATGGGCGGCGCCCGCTGCCTGGGACGCCAGGACGAGCTGGGTTCGTTGGAGGTCGGCAAACTCGCCGACATCGCCGTGTGGCGGCTCGACGGACTCGCGCACGCCGACATCGACGACCCGGTCGCCGCGCTCGTCCTGGCCGCCGCTCCACCGGTGGAGGCGCTGCTGGTCGGTGGGAGCCCGGTGATCGAGCGGGGTGAGCTGCGTACCGTGCAGGTCGAGGACGTCTCGGCGCAGCTCCGCCGGCAACGCGACCGGATGCTGGGGGATCGGATGCTGGGCGGCGCCGCTGCGACCGGAGGCGCCCGGTGACCGCCACCGGGCCGGCGCGTACGGCACAGGACCTGACCGCGCCGATCGACGGAGGTGTCGGCCAGAGCCCCCGCCGCCCCGACGGCATCCTCAAGGTGCGCGGTGAGTTCGCGTACTCCTCGGACCTGTGGACCGACGACATGCTGTGGGGCGCGACGCTGCGCAGCCCGCACCCGAGTGCCCGGATCCGCGGCATCGACCTGACCGCGGCCGTGGCGATGCCCGGCGTGTGGGCGGTACTGACCCATGAGGACATCCCCGGCCCCAGCAAGCACTTCGGCCTGGAGCGTACCGACCAGCCGGTACTGGCCATCGACGAGGTCCGCTGCCAGGGCGAGCCGGTCGCCATCGTCGCCGCCGATCATCCGGAGACCGCGCGTCGGGCCGTGGCGGCGATCGTGGTCGACTACGAGATGCGTGAGCCGGTCACCGATCCGGTGGCGGCCCGTGATCCCGACGGGCCCCGGGTCCATCCGGACGGCAACGTGGTGCGCCACGCGCGGATCCGGCGCGGCGCAGAGAACCCCACCGCCGACGTGGTGGTGCGCGGCGAGTACACGGTCGGCATGCAGGACCAGGCGTTCCTTGGGCCGGAATCGGGTCTGGCCGTACCCGCCGAGGACGGCGGTGTCGAGTTGTACATCGCGACCCAGTGGCTGCACGCCGACCAGCGTCAGATCGCACCCTGTCTGGGCCTGCCGCAGGACAAGGTACGACTCACCCTGGCCGGGGTCGGTGGCGCGTTCGGTGCCCGCGAAGACCTGTCCATGCAGGTGCACGCGTGCCTGTTGGCATTGCGGACCGGCCGACCGGTCAAGTTCGTCTACTCCAGGGAGGAGTCGTTCTTCGGCCATGTGCACCGGCATCCGGCCGTGCTGCGCTACGAGACCGGCGCCAACCACGACGGCGCCCTGGTGTATGTAAGGGCGGAGATAGTCCTCGACGGTGGCGCGTACGCCTCCAGTACCACGGCGGTGGTGGGTAACGCGGCCAGCCTGGGAGCCGGGCCGTACGAGGTGCCGAACGTGACGATGGACGTCTGGGGGATGTACACCAACAACCCGCCGTGCGGCGCGATGCGTGGCTTCGGTTCGGTACAGGCCGGTTTCGCCTACGAGTCCCAGATGGACAAGCTGGCCGCCGCCCTCGGGATCGACCCGGTGGCGCTGCGGTTGCGCAACGCACTGCACGAGGGCTCGACGTTGCCGACCGGCCAGGTGGTGGACAGCGCGGCGGCCGTACGGGAGATCCTGTTGTCGTTGCAGGACATGCCGATGCCCCCGGAGCCGGGGATCGAACGTGACCTGCTCAACCTGCCGGGCGGGGCCGGCAACACCACCCACGGGGAGGGCGTACGCCGTGGCGTCGGGTACGCGGTCGGGTTCAAGAACGTGGGCTTCTCCGAGGGCTTCGACGACTACTCCACCGCCACCGTGCGGCTGCACGTCTCCGGTGGCGCGCCGGTGGCCGTGGTACACACCGCCGCCGCCGAGGTCGGGCAGGGTCAGGTGACGCTGCAGCAGCAGATCGCCCGTACCGAACTGGGAGTGGAGCAGGTGGTGATCGCACCGGCGGACACCACGGTCGGCAACGCCGGATCCACCTCGGCGTCGAGGCAGACCTACATCACCGGTGGCGCGGTTCGGGCAGCGTGCATCGCGGTGCGCGACCGGCTCACCGAGCTGGTACGCCGCCGTACCGGGCATGACCGGGAAGATCTGAGCCTGGCCGGGAGCATGGTGATCTCGGCGTCGGCTGGCCCACTGGTGGGCATCGCCGAACTGCTCGGCGACACCGTACTGGAGGAAACCGTCGAGTGGCGGCCACGGCCCACCCACCGGATGGATCTGTTGACCGGCCAACAGGACTTCGCCCACCTGCAGTTCTCCTTCTGCGCACACCGCGCGGTGGTGGACGTGGACACCGAACTGGGGCTGGTGAAGGTGGTGGAGCTGGCCGCCGCGCAGGACGTGGGCCGGGCGATGAACCCGGAGGCGGTACGCGGCCAGATCCACGGTGGCACCGCACAGGGCATGGGTCTGGCCCTGATGGAGGAGATCCAGGTCGAGGTAGGCAAGGTCTGCAACCCGTCGTTCACCGACTACCTGATCCCGACCATCCTGGACATGCCGCCGATGCGGGTCGACGTCCTCGAACTCGCCGACCCGCACGCGCCGTACGGAGTGCGCGGCGCCGCGGAGGCGCCCACCATCTCGGTGACCCCGGCGGTCATCGCCGCCATCCGGGCGGCGACCGGACGGCCGGTTCCCCGGGTGCCGGTACGCCCGCAGGACATCATGACCGACTGACCGCGACCGTTCCAGCCGACCACCGGTCCGGGCGCTCGCGGCGAAGGGAGCCGACATGGCACTGATATTCCTCACCGGCGGCGGGATGCGCGGCGGGCCACTGCACAGCCAGCTGCACGGTGCGCCGCTGGTCGCGGTGACCCGTACCGCCCCGGCGTACCGGTTCTTCTCGGTGGACGGCAGATTCCCGACCGTGCAACGGGTGTCCGCCGGCGGTGTCGCGGTGCTCGGTGAGCTCTACGATCTGCCGCTGGCCACGCTCGGAGCGAATCTGCTGCCGGCCGAGCCGGGTGAGTTGGAGCTGGGCACCGTCGAACTCGCCGACGGCGCCTGGGCGCTGGCCACCGTGCTGCGTCAGGAGTACCGGCAGGTCGCCGAGCTGGTGGACATCTCCGAGATCGCGGACTGGCGGGCCTACCGGAGGCAGGGGAGCGGTACGTGAGCGGCGACCTCCCGGCCGGCACGCCCCCGTTGGACCTGGTGCTGCGGTCCCGGCGGGTGGTGCTACCGGCGGGTCCGCCCGGTAGCGCGGGAACCGAACAGCCGGCCGCGGTGGGGATCCGCGACGGTCGGATCGCGGTAGTGGGCGAGTACACGGCGCGCTGGCCGGCCCGTAACGACACCGACCTCGACGATGTGGCGCTGCTGCCGGGACTGGTGGACAGCCACGTGCATGTCAACGAGCCGGGGCGTACCGAGTGGGAAGGTTTCGCCAGTGCGACCCGGGCCGCCGCCGCCGGTGGGGTTACCACACTGATCGACATGCCGCTCAATAGCATCCCGCCGACAACGGATGTGGATGCGTTGACACTCAAGCGATCCGTCGCCATCGGGCAGTGCCGCACCGATGTCGGCTTCTGGGGTGGTGCGGTGCCGGGAAACCAGGACCGGTTGGAGGCGCTGCACCAGGCGGGGGTGTTCGGGTTCAAATGTTTCACCGCACCATCCGGAGTGGACGAGTTCCCGCCACTGTCCTGGCCGGAGCTGACCTCGACCGCGCGCCGGCTCGCCGCGTTCGACGGGCTGCTGATCGTGCACGCCGAGGATCCGGACCGCCTCCGGGCGGCGCCCGCCGACAGCAGGTACACCGGATTTCTCGACTCCCGTCCCCCGGACGCAGAACTGCAGGCGGTGGCCCGGCTGGTGGAGGTGGCCCGCGACACCGCCGTACGGATGCATGTGCTGCACGTCTCGGCTGCCGCGGTGATCCCGATCATCACCGACGCCCGCCGCAGCGGACTGCCGATCACCGCCGAGACCTGCCCGCACTACCTGACCCTCACCGCCGAGACCATCCCGGACGGTGCCACCGAAGCCAAGTGCTGTCCGCCGGTACGTTCCGCGGCCAACCGGGACGCGCTGTGGCACGGGCTGTCCACCGGCGCCATCGGCTGCGTGGTGTCCGACCACTCGCCGTCCACCCCGCAACTCAAACGCGGCGACTTCGCTACCGCCTGGGGCGGCATCGCCTCGATCCAGCTCGGGCTGCCATTGGTGTGGACCGAGGCCCGGTCCCGTGGATTCTCCCTCGCCGAGGTGGTCGGGTGGATGGCCGCCGGGCCGGCCGAGCTGGTCGGGCTGGGCGACAAGGGGCGTATCGCGGTGGGTTGTGCGGCGGACCTGGTCGCGTTCGCACCGGACGAACAGTTCGTCGTCGACCCGGCCGTACTGCACCACCGGCACCCGGTCAGCCCGTACACGGGCCGCCGCCTCACCGGGGTGGTACGCCACACCTGGCTGCACGGCACCGAGGTCACCCAGCACACCGCGCCGGCTGGCCGGCTACTCACCAGACCAGGGAGCATGCCATGAGCGAACCGTTACCCGACCTGGCATCCAGCGCGCTGCACGCTACCGTGATCGCCGCGAGCGACGAGTTCTTCGCAGCCAAGGAGAACCTCGTCAAACCGAGCACCCCGACGTTCGCGCCCTACACGTTCGGCACCCGTGGCCAGGTCTACGACGGATGGGAGACCCGGCGGCGCCGTACACCAGGTCACGACTGGGTCATCATGCAGTTGGGTTCGGCCGGCATCGTTCGTCGTGTGGTGGTCGACACCGCACACTTCACCGGCAACTATCCACAGAGTTGCGCGGTCGACGCCGCCGCCGTCGACGGCTATCCGGATCACACCGAACTGACCGGATGGACGCCGCTGGTCGGCCAGAGCGAGCTGACCGGTGACACCCGGCACGAGTTCATCGTGTCCGACGACCACCGGTACACCCATGTCCGGCTGCGGATCTTCCCCGACGGCGGAGTGGCCCGCCTACGGGTCCACGGCGAGGTGCGGCCCGATCCGAGGGAGGTCGCCGGGCGGCCGGTCGACCTGGTCGCGGTCGGCTTCGGTGGCCGGGCACTGGACTGCAGTGACAGCTACTTCTCAGTCCCGGCGAACCTGCTGCTGCCCGACCCCGCCCGGGTGATGGGCGAAGGGTGGGAGACCCGGCGGCGCCGGGGCGACGGCAACGACTGGGCTGAACTGGCACTGGGTGCCCAGGGTGTACCGGAACTGGTGGAGATCGACGCGCGGCACTTCCTCGGTAACGCGCCCGGCGCGGTGCGACTGACCGGTTTCGACGGACCCGGCGCAGGGTTCGTCCTGCTGCCCGACACCAGGCTGCAGCCGGGGACCCTGCACCGGTTCCGGATACCCGACGCACGTCCCACCAGCCGGGTACGGGTGGACATCCTGCCCGACGGTGGCCTGGGACGGCTGCGCCTGTACGGCAGTCCGACCGGGGCGGGCATGGCGGCGCTGACCCGCAGGTGGTTCACCGCGCTGCCGGCCGACCAGGCACAGGCCGTACTGCCCACGCTGCCCGACGCCCTGCGCGAGTGGTGCGACCCCGAGCACCGCGAACCGGGTGACACGAAGCGGTAGGGATCCGCGTGTCACCCGGCTGGTAGAGGCCGACGGGGGTCAGGTGAGCGCGGCGAGCTTCTCGACGAGGAAGGTCGCCACGAAGCAGGCGATGCCGAGCCACTCCCACCGGATGCGTTTGGCGCTGCGGTGGGAGTAGGTGACGCCGGCCAGGACGAGGAAGCCGACCGAGGCGATGAGTAACACGACTACCAGTGTGTTCATGGCCCTGCCGGTACCCAGACCGGGCCGGAACTACACCAGTATCAGTGCGGCCCCCGGTAGTCGGTGGGGACCGCGGTGCCCCGGTGGGCTGGGATGGGCAGCCGGTGACCGGTGAGGAAGGCGCGAACCTCGGCAAGGTAGCGCGCCGGCCGGTCCTGGTAGGCGTTGTGGCCAGCGCCCGGCAGGTAGAACAGTGTGCTGCGCGGCAAAGCCTTCAGATAGCCGAGCGCCGAGGACCACGACAGGTAGTCGCAGGACCCCTTGATCACCAGCGCGGGCGTGGCGGTACGGGCCAGCGCGGGCCGTGGATCTGCCGGCCGGTCCCGCGTGGGTGACTGCGGATACTGGTTGGCGTAGAACCCGACCCCCCGTAGCCGTGGGCCCGGGTCCTGGCCCGGGCAGTGCAGCGCGGGTCGGGAACGGTCGTACACCGCCTCGAAGTCACCATCCACCTCGCCGTCGCCCACCAGGGCGTGCGCGGCGGTCGGGTTGACCTGCAGCAGGCTGTACGCGAGCTGGATCCGGGGCCGGGCCATCGCGGCGAACACGCCCAGCTTCTGCCGGACGGTCAGCGGCCCGAGCAGGCTCGCCCCGCCCGCAGACGGCGCCAGATCGGCCGGGGAGGACAGCACGATCCGGCTCACCCTCCCGGGGTGACGGGCCAGGTAGGTTGCGGCGATCCGGCCGCCGTAGGAGTGCCCGATCAGCAGCATCTTCTCCGCGCCGATGTGCCGGCGCAGCGCCTCCAGGTCAGCGACCGTCCGTGCCATCGTGTACTCGTCCGGGTCCTTCGCGCGCGCTGAGGCGCCGGAGCCGAACTGGTCGTACACGTACACGGCGAAACCGGCGGCGGCGAGCTGGCCGAAGTACGCGCTGTCGCCGCGCATGTCGGGGGTGCCCGGCCCGCCGTGCACCACCACGACAGGATCCGGCCTGGCCACGCCCCGCGCCGGAACCTTCGTGTAGGCGATGCGTGAGCCGGTGGACAGGGTCACGAAGCGTTCGCCGGGGGTGCGTGGCGGCGGTGAGGCGGCGCCGTTGAGCGGCACCAGGGCGGCGGCGGTGAACAGCACCGTCAGTCCCACGGTGCTGGCCGCCACCGTCCGCCGCCGGGGTAGCCGAGTCATCCGGCGGGTCGCCCAGGTGGTGGCAGCCAGCGTCACCGTCAACGTCACCAGTGTCCCGGCAGCCAGGAACACCGCCGGGACCGAACTGACCACCGCGGTCCCGACCAGCGCGGCCGCACCGGTCACGCAGCCCACCCCCAGGGCAAGCACCAGCAGTATCCCGGTACGTAACCGGCTGGGACCTCGCTGTCGTGCACTCCTCATGGTCTCCAGCATGCCGGGTGGTGTCCGACGGCGCGCGCCCCGGTCCTCGGCCCGGTCCACCGACCTCCCGCCTTCGGCAACGGTAGTCGTCCGGGTAGTCCCTCCGGGCAGCGCTGACGGTCAGGTCCTGCGCTAGCCGGCCGGACGCTCGGTTGGGGGTCGGTTCGCAGGCTGACCCTTGGCACCGTGAGCAGGGACCCTCAACGGCCAACTGGGTGGGAGGTGGGCCGGCACCGCGACCGATGCGCCCGGCACGAGTACCGAACGTCCTGAGATCGGGAGCCCCCATGATCGACCTGGACCGGCCCGTCGAGGTTCCTGCCGGCACGCTGCCCGACATCCTGCGCGACAATGCGTCCCGGGATCCAGACGCCGTGGCGTTCATCCAGCTGAACTTCCCGGCCGGCGCCGATCCCGATGGACGCGGGGTGCCCGAGACGCTCAGCCGGGGCGAGTACCACCGCCGGGCCGCCGAGGTCGCGTCGGTACTCGCAACCCGAGTACGCCCCGCAGACCGGGTACTTGTACTACTCGACCCGGGCCTGGACCTGCTGGTCGGGTTGACCGGGGTGCTGTATGCCGGCGCCGTGGCCGCCGCATGCGCCCCGCCCTCGGCGGACGTCGCCGACCTGCGCGCCGAGCGGGTGCTGCGGATCGTCGAGCAGGCCGACATCGCCGCCGTGGTGACCACCGCCGCACTGCGGGACCGGCTGAGCGGGCTGCGCGACCAGCTCGGTGAACTGCCCTGGTTCGCGGTGGACGAGGCGGTGGACCCGGCGCTGGTGCGCTCGTTCGTCGCTCCGGCGATCCGGGGCGAGGACCTGGCTCTGCTGCAGTTCTCCCCGGGCCCGACAGGTGCCGGGCGCGGGATCATGGTCAGCCACGCCAACCTGCTCGCTCAGATCCGCCAGACGGTGTCGCTGGCCGGGCTGCCCCAGGGCGCCAACGTGGTCAGCTGGATCCCGCCCTACCACGCGCTCGGGATCGCCGGGCACCTGCTGCTGTCCCAGTACCTCGGTGGCCGGGCGGTCCTGCTGGCCCCGGAGGATTTCGTGGCAGACCCGCTGCGGTGGCTGCGGGCTGTCTCCGACACACCGGGGCCGGTCTTTTCCTGTGCGCCCAACTTCGCGTTCGAGCGCTGTGTCGAGTACATCGGTACGGACCGCCGGGAAGGTCTGGACCTCTCCGGCTGGCACACCGCCTTCAACGCGGCCGAACGCGTCCGCCCCGGTACCCTCGCCCGTTTCGTCGAGGCGTTCGGGCCGTACGGCTTCTCCGCCCCCGTGCTGGCGCCCGGCTACGGCATGTCCGAGACGATGCTGTTTCTCACCGGCAGGCATCCTGAAACGGCTCCGTTGGTACTGCGGGTCGATCCGGTGCAGCTGGCGCAGGGGCGAGTGACGCCGGTGCCGGCTCCGGCGACCGGCACCGAGCTGGTCGGCCTGGGGCCGGCCGGCCCGCACTGCGAAATCCTGGTCGTGCATCCGACCGATCGCACTCCGATGCCCGCCGGCCGGGTGGGCGAGGTGTGGGTACGGGGACCGGTGGTGTGCCAGGGCTACTGGAAGGCACCGGAATTGACCGCCGAGACGTTCGGCGCGACCCTCACTGACGGCACCGGGCCCTACCTTCGTACCGGCGATCTCGGCTGCTGGTACGAAGGCGAACTGGTGCTCTGCGGCCGGCGCAAGGAACTGGTCATCATCCGCGGCCGCAACCTGTTCCCACAGGACGTGGAGGCGACCTGCGCCCGCGTCGACCCGGCATCGGCGCACCTTCCGGCTGCGGCGTTCGCGGTGGACACCGACGACGAGGAACGGCTGATCGTCGTACAGGCGGTAGCGGACGACGATCCGGTCGGCTCCGAGGTACTGGCCGGCAAGCTGCGCGCCGCCGTCACTGGCGACCACGAGGTGGAGGCGCACGAGGTGCTGCTGGTGGCACCCGGTGAGATCCCTTGCCACCCGGACGGTTCAGTACGTCGTGACGCCTGTCGGGAACGCTATCTGGCCGGTGCGCTGACCCCGGTGGCGGTCAGCCGGGCGGCCACACCGACCGGGATCGAGCATGCCCCGCTACGGGGCATGCTGCTGGCACTGGACGCGCCGTTGCGCGCCCCGGTGCTCCTGGCCGAACTACGGCGTAGGCTCGCAGCCCTGCTCTCCACCACCACTGCGGACGTGGCGGTGGACACTCCGCTGGCCGGGCTGGGGCTGGAATCGTTACGGGCCATCGAACTGCGTCGCGACCTGGCGGAGGATCTCGGCACGACGGTGCCGCTGGTGGAGTTCATGCGGGCCTCCCTCACGGGCCTGTCGTCGGCGCTGAGCCAACGGCTGGAGTCCGACACCGGTGGCCAGGAGATCAGCTGGCGTCCACTTGTCGCCGATCCGGGGCACCGCCACGAACCGTTCGCTCTCACCGAGCAGCAGTACGCCTACTTCGTGGGACGCAGCAGTGGCTTCGAGCTCGGCGAGGTCTCCATCCACCTGTACCTGGAGATCGACGCGCCCGACCTGGACCTGGACCGGTTGGCCGGGGCGCTGCGCCGGCTGGTCGTACAACAGGAGATGCTGCGCGCGGTGGTCTGTGCCGACGGCACCCAACGTATCCAGCCGGTAGCCGGCCTGCCCCGGGTCGACATCGTCCACACCGATCTGTCCACGCTGCAGGCAGCGGAACGGGGGGCGCACCTGACGGCGGTGCGTAACCAACTGAGCCACCAGGTTCTGCCGATCGAGCACTGGCCGATGTTCGAGGTACGGACCAGCGGGCTGCCCGAAGGCGGCACCCGGGTGCACGTCAGCCTCGACCTGCTGATCGCCGATGTGGCCAGCGTACGACTGTTCTTCCTGGAATGGGGTGACCTGTACGCGGACCCGCGGGCGCAGCCGCACCGGGCGCCGGTGTCGTTCCGCGACTACGTACTGGCGCTGGGTCAGGTGCCGGACACGCAGGCATACCAACGTTCCCGCGACTACTGGCGTCGCCGGATCGCCGACCTGCCGCCGGGCCCCGACCTGCCGGTGATCGGTGCCGGTGCGGGTGCCTCGCGCCGCCGGACCCGCCGCGAACACGTACTGGACGAACAGCGTTGGGCGGGGCTACGGCAGCGTGCCGCAGCCCGGGGAGTGACCCCGTCAGTGCTGCAACTGGCGGCGTTCGCCGAGGTGCTCGGTCGGTGGAGCCGGCGCAGCCGCTTCACCCTCAACGTGCCGCTGTTCAACCGGATGCCGCTGCATCCCGCCGTGGACACCATCATCGGTGACTTCACCGCGGTCACCCTGCTGGAGATCGACCTCACCGGGCCGGCCGGACTCGCCGCGCTGGCCGAACGTATCCAACACCAACTGTGGCAGGACATGGAACACCGGTACTTCTCTGGTGTCGAGGTGATGCGTGAGCTGGGCCGGCAACGCGGCATGTCCCCCGGCCTGTTCAGTACGGTGGTGTTCGCCAGCGCCCGGGAACAGGGCCGCGACGCGACCGGCGAGAAGGGTGCGCTCGGCTCGGCGTGGCTCGGCGAGATCGCCTACGCGGTCTCGCAGACCCCTCAGGTGCTGTTCGACCACCAGGTGTACGAGGACCGCGGCAGGCTGACGTTCAACTGGGACGTGGTCGAGGACGCCTTCCCTGCCGGGGTACTGGACGACATGTTCGCCACCTACTGTTCGCTCCTTGAGCAGCTCGCCGACAGCGACGTCGCCTGGGAACCGGGAGCGCTGGACACGTTGCCGGCCAGCCAGCGGGCCCTGCAGGACAGCGCGAATTCCTCCACCCTGCCGGTTGCCGACGGGATGCTGCACTCCGCGGTGGTCGAGCAGGCCCTGTCACGTCCGGATGCGACCGCGGTGGTGGCCGCGGACGCCACCCTGACCTACGGTGAGCTCTACCACCGGGCCCGTACGGTGGGTCGGCAGTTGCAGGCCCTGGAGGTCGGGCCGCAGGAACTGGTCGCGGTCGCCGTCGACAAGGGCGCGGCGCAGATCGTGGCGGTACTCGGTGTGCTGTTCGCCGGAGCGGCGTACCTGCCGGTCGATCCCGATCTGCCGGCGGCCCGGCAACAGCACCTGGTTTCCTTCGGCGGCTGCCGGGTGGTGCTGGAACGTCCCGGCGCGGCGCAGCAGAGCTGGCCGGACGGGGTCAGGAGCCTGACGGTGGACATCACCGGCCCGCCGGGGGATGACCCTGGGCCGTGGGAAATGGTCGGTAATCCCGGTGATCTGGCCTATGTCATCTTCACCTCCGGCTCGACGGGCACCCCGAAGGGGGTGATGATCCGGCACTCCGCGGCCCGCAACACCGTCGAGGACATCAACGAGCGCTACCGGGTGGGCCCGCACGACGCGGTACTGGGACTGTCCTCGCTCAGTTTCGACCTGTCGGTCTGGGACATCTTCGGGGTACTGGGCGCCGGTGGCCGCCTGGTGCTGCCCCGGCCCGGCAGCAACCGGGATCCGGCACACTGGGCCGAACTGGTCGGCCGGCACCGGGTGACGGTCTGGAACTCCGTACCGGCGCTCGCCCAGATGCTCGTCGAGCAGGTGATCGGCAGCAGCGCCGCGGAGCTGCTCACCACGCTGCGTCTGGTTCTGTTGTCTGGTGACTGGATCCCGCTGGAGCTTCCGGACCGGCTGCGGGCACTGGCCCCGGACTGCCGGCCAGTCAGCCTTGGCGGCGCCACCGAGGCGTCCATCTGGTCCATCGCGTACGACATCGGGGCACATCCGGCCGGCTGGGAGTCGGTGCCCTACGGTCGGGCGTTGCGTAACCAGAGCTTCCACGTACTCGACGACCGGTGGCAGGAGTGCCCGGCGTGGGTGACCGGCGAGCTGTACATCGGCGGCGTGGGCCTGGCCGACGGCTACTGGCGTGACGAGGAACGGAGCGCGGCCCGTTTCGTCACCCACCCGGCCACCGGGCAGCGGCTGTACCGCACCGGTGATCTGGGCCGCTGGCGGCCCGACGGTGAGATCGAGTTCCTGGGCCGGGAGGACCTCCAGGTCAAGATCGGTGGCTACCGGATCGAACTGGGCGAGATCGAGGCCGCACTCACCCGGCACGAGGCGGTGCGCGACGCGGTGGTCGTGGCCGCCGGCCCGGACCGGCACCGGCGTCGCCTGGTCGGTTTCGTGGTGCCGGCCACCGATGGCGGTAGCGACGGTACCGCCGCCAGCGCTGCCAGTGACCTGGATCCTGTGGTGGCGGAGAAGAAGGTGCTCGGCGACGTGGTCGCCGATCCGGTGCAACGCATCGAATTCACGCTGGCCCGGCACGCACTGCGCGCCGATCTGCCCGACCGGCCGGTGGCCTTGCCCGCCGGCCCGGCCGAGGAGACCGCCGCGCGCTGGCAGCGACGGGCCAGCCGGCGTACGTTCGCGGACGTTCCGGTGCCGCTGGAGGATCTCGGCGGACTGCTGGAACCGTTGCGTAGCGTAGATGCGGCGGTGCTGCCGAAGTACCGGTACGCCTCCGCCGGCGCCCTGTACCCGGTGCAGACCTACGTATACGTCAAGCCGGGCCGGGTGACGGGTATGGACGGAGGCAGCTACTACCACGACCCCGCGAGCCACCGGCTCGTACCGGTCGATGTGGGTGGGCGGCTGGATCCCTCGGTGCACATGAGTACCAACGGCGCGGCCTTTGACGGCAGCGCGTTCGAGATCTTCCTGGTCGGCCGGATGTCGGCGATCGAGCCGCTGTACGGCAGCCGTGCTCTGCATTTCTGCCTGCTGGAGGCCGGCCAGATCAGCCAGCTGCTCGACGACACGGCGCCGGAACTGCGGCTGGGCCTGCTGCAACTGGGACTGCTCGCCGACGAGGCGCCGGTGCGTCGGCTGCTGGCCCTGGCCGACGACGACGTGTTGCTGCACAGCCTGCTCGGTGGGGTGTACGAGCCGGCCGGCGGTGCCGGGTCGACGGACACCGGCGGTCCGCTGACCGGGCAGCTGCGCACCCATCTGGCCACCACCCTGCCCGGCTACATGGTGCCCGGCGGACTGGTGATGTTGGACAAGCTGCCGCTCAGTGGGCAGGGCAAGGTGGACCGGGGGGCCCTGGAGCGGCTTGCCGCCACGCAGCCGGACACCGACCGGGCCACGGCCGCGACACCGTACGTGACGCCTGGCTCCACTGTGGAGCGCACCATCGCCGAGGTGGTCGGCCGGGTACTGGAGATCGACCGGATCGGCCTGGACGACCGGTTCTTCGACCTCGGCGCGGACTCGGTGGCGCTGGTACGGGTGTACCGGCAGCTGTGCAGCGCGCTGGACACCCGGTTCCCGCTGATGCATATGTTCGAACACCCGACCGTGCGGCGGCTGGCCGCCGGGCTGGACGGCGCGGGCGCCACCACCGACTCGGTGGATGCGGCGTTTGCCAGCGGTAACCGCCGTCGGGCGCGCAGACACGGGCGCACAACCCTGCCCACCGAGACGGAGGAGCGATCCTGATGGCGTCTGTGGAACCCGGCAGCGATCTGGCGATCGTCGGTATGGCGGGGCGTTTCCCCGGCGCACCGGACATCGGCGCGTTCTGGCGTAACCTGCGCGACGGAGTCGAGTCGATCACCTTCTGGGACGACGAGACGCTGCGTGCGGCGGGGATCGCTGAGGACACCCTGGCCGATCCCGGCTACGTCCGGGCCGCGTCGGTGCTCGATGGCGTCGAGCACTTCGACGCCCCGTTCTTCGGCTACAGCGCCCGCGAGGCTGCGCTGATCGACCCGCAGCAACGGTTGTTCCTGCAGACCTGCTGGCATGCCCTGGAGGATGCCGGCTACGGTCCGGGCGACACCAACGGCACCGTCGGTGTCTACGCCGGTAGTGCGCTGTCGACCTACCTGCTGCACAACGTGCTGGCCGGCCGGGTCGTGGGGTCGATCGCCGAAACCCTCGACCTGTTGATCACCAACGACAAGGACTATCTGGCAAACCGGGTCAGTTTCAAGCTCGGCCTGGGCGGCCCGGCGGTCGCGGTGCAGTCGGCGTGCTCGTCCTCGCTGGTCGCCGTGCACGTCGCCGGGCAGGCGCTGCTGGAGGGCGAGTGCGACATCGCGATCGCCGGTGGCAGCGCCGTACGGCTTCCGCAGCCCACCGGCTACCTCTGGCAGGAAGGTCTGATCTTCTCCCGTGACGGTCACTGCCGGCCGTTCGACGCGGGCGCCACCGGTACAGTGTTCGGTAGCGGGGTCGGTGCCGTGGTCCTCAAACGCCTTGAGGACGCGCTGGCCGACGGCGACCACATCGAGGCGGTGATCCGGGGCACTGCGGTTACCAACGACGGCGGCGCCAAGGTCGGCTACACCGCGCCCGGGGTCGACGGTCAGGTCCGGGCGATGGCCGCCGCGCTTGGTGCGGCCGGTGTCGACCCGGCGACGGTCAGCGCCGTCGAGGCGCACGGCACCGGTACCCCGCTCGGCGACCCGATCGAGGTGACGGCACTGAACCGGGTGTTCGGCGCCCGGACCGACCGCCGCGGTTACTGCGCACTCGGCTCCGTCAAGTCCAATGTCGGGCACCTGGACACCGCAGCCGGCGTCAGCGGGCTGATCAAGGCGGTACTGCAGCTGCGGCACCGCCAGCTGGTCCCCAGCCTGCACTTCGAGAAGCCGAACCCGGAGATCGATTTCACCAACTCGCCGTTCTTCGTCAACACCGAACTGCGCGACTGGAACGTCACCGACGCTCCGCGTCGAATCGGGGTCAGCTCGTTCGGCATGGGCGGTACGAACGCGCATCTGGTACTGGAGGAGGCGCCCGAACCGACGCCGGCCGCACCGCCCCAACGCGAGCGGCAGGTGATCGTGCTGTCCGGCGCGACCGCTGCGGCACTGGACACCGCAGCCGCTGACCTGGCCGGCGCGCTCGCCCAACCGGACGCCCCAGCGCTCGCCGACGTCGCGTACACCCTGCAACGTGGTCGTAGCCCGCAACGGTACCGTCGGGTGGTGGTGGCCGGCGAGACCGCGGATGCGGTGGCCGCGCTGGGCGGTGCGGCTACCGACCGGGTCCACAGCGGGCCTGCGCTCCAGCAGCCCAGGGTGGTCTTCATGTTTCCCGGCCAGGGCAGCCAGTACCCGGGCATGGGGCGGGAACTCTACGAGAGCGAACCCGCGTACCGTACCGCGCTGGACCGGGTGTGCGCCGATCTCGCCCCGCATCTGGGAAGCGACCTGCTCTCCGTGCTCTACCCGGGCGACGGGATCGACCCGGACACCGCGGCGAAGCGGTTGCAGCGCACCGACCTGGCCCAACCGGCACTGTTCGCGGTCGAGTACGCCACCGCCGAACTGTTGCGTTCCTGGGGTGTGGCTCCGGATGCGATGATCGGTCACAGCGTCGGGGAGATTGCCGCCGCCTGCCTGTCCGGTGTGCTCGACCGGGCGGACGCGGCACGCCTCGTCGCGGTGCGGGGCCGGCTGATGCAGCAGCAACCGTCCGGGGCGATGCTGTCCGTCGCGCTGACCGAGGACGAGGTGCGGCCGCTGCTCGGCCCGGCCGTTGCGCTGGCCGCGGTGAACGGTTCGGAACTGTGCGTGGTCTCCGGGCCTGAGGGCGACATCGCGGCAGTCGAGCAGGTCCTCGCCGAACATGGGGCACAGTGCCGGCGACTGCACACCTCGCACGCCTTCCACTCACCGATGATGGGGCCGGTACTGGAACCGTTCGGTACCGAGCTGGCCGGACTGCGGTTGTCCGCGCCCGGCGTGCCCTACGTGTCCAACCGCACGGGCACCTGGGCGAGCGGGGACGAGACGACCGATCCCGCGTACTGGGTGGGCCACGTACGTGACACCGTACGGTTCGGCGCCGGCATCGAACTGCTCACCGACCACGATGCGCCAGTCCTGGTGGAGGTCGGGCCGGGACGCACCCTCGGAACGCTGGCCCGCCAGGTGCAGCGGACAGCGACCGTACTACAGACGATGCCACACCCGGGGGAGCCGGAAGCGGAACAGGATCTCGTGCTGCGTACCCTCGGCAGGCTCTGGGCGGCCGGTGTCGAGGTCGACTTCGACCGGCTGCACGGCCAGCCCCGGCGACGGGTGTCGCTGCCAGGTTATCCGTTCGCCCGGCGCCGGTACTGGATCGAGCCGGGTCGCACCGAGCGGGTCGGGCTGGGTGACGTCGAGACGCTCACGCAAGCTGACCCGGTCGACGAGCAGGACTTTGCCGCCGACTTCGACGAGCGGTCCGGGATCCACACCAGCTATGTCGCGCCCCGCGACGACCGGGAACGGCTGATCGCCGGAATCTGGCAGGAACTGCTCGGTGTCACCGCGGTCGGGGTGGACGACAACTTCATCGAACTGGGTGGGCACTCACTGCTGGCTACCCGGGTCGTGGCACGGGTCAGCGAAGCCTTCTCGGCCCCGCTGACGCTGCGGGAGATGCTCGCCAACCCCGACCGTGGCGGGGGTGGCCGCACTCGTCGCCGAACACCGCGCCGAGTGCCGGGGACGAGAGCGACGTACCCGGCCTACCGCAGGCGCTCGCCGCACCCGACGAGCAGCACGAACCCTTCCCGCTGGCCGAGATCCAGCAGGCGCAGTGGCTCGGCCGGCTCGGCGGCATGGAGGGCGGCAACGTCGCCGCGCACGTGTACTGGGAGGTCGAGACGGGCGAGGTCGACCTGGACAGGCTGACCGAAAGCTGGCAGCGGGTGATGGCGCGGCACGCGATGCTGCGCGCAGTCATCGACCCCGACGGCCGGCAACGGATCCTGGCCGACCCGGGGCCCTACCGCATCGATGCGACCGACCTTCGTGGGCGACTCGCCGACGAGGTCGGCGAGGCACTTGAGGAGCTGCGGGAGCGCCTGTCGCACCAGATGCGCCCGGCGGACGTGTGGCCGCTGTTCGACCTCCGCGCGACCCTGCTGCCCGGCGGCCGTACCCGGCTGCACCTCGGCTTCGACCTGATGATCGCCGACATCGGCAGCATCCGGCTGATCTCCCGCGACTGGCGGCGAATCTACCAGGACGACGAGGCGGCGCTGGCTCCGCTGGAGGTCACCTACCGCGACTACGTGCTGGCCACCGAACAGCTGCGCAGCACGCCGCTGTACGACAGTTCCCGGGCGTACTGGCGAGACCGGATCGCCCAACTGCCGCCGCGCCCGGACCTGCCGTTGGCGGTGCACCCGGCGTCGGTGCAACGGCCCGAACCGGTCTCCTTCGACCTGGTACTCGACAGCGCCACCTGGCATCGGATCATCGAACGCGCCGGGCGCCACGGCATCACCACCTCCGCGGTGATGCTCGCGGTGTACGCCCACGCGCTGGGCACCTGGTGCCGTTCAGGTGCGTTCAGCGTGAACGTCACGGTCACCAACCGGCTGCCGGTACATCCCCACGTCGCCGACCTGGTCGGCGAGTTCGCCTCGTTCGACCTGCTGCCGGTGGACCTGACCGACGCGCCCAGCGTGCTGACGCTGGCCCGCAGGTTGCAGCAGCAGAGCTGGCAGGACCTGGAGAACCGGTACGTCAGCGGGGTCGAGGTGCTGCGCGAGATGGCGCGGGCCCGCGGCGGTGGTGCCGGCGCGGTGATGCCGGTGGTGTTCACCAGTACGGTCGTGCAGGACAGCGAGCCGGGTGACGAGACCTGGTTCGGCTGGCTCGGCGAGATGGTGCACGAGGTCGCCCAGACCCCACAGGTGTGGCTGGACTTCGCGTTGCTGGAGACCGCCGACGGCGTACGGATGAGCTGGCACGGTGTCGGTCAGTTGTTCCCCGACGGCGTGCTCGCAGCGCTGTTCGACGCGTTCTCCCACCTCACCACCGCACTGGCCGACGACGAGTCGGCCTGGGAGGGCCCGGTCGGTGATCTGCGGCCGAGCGCGCAGCAGGAACTGGTCGCAGCCGCCAACGACACCGCCGTTAGTTCGGCCACCGGTCTGCTGCACGCCCCGCTGGTCGGGTGGGCGCAGCGGGAACCGGACCGTCCCGCGGTGGTGGCGCAGGGCCGCACCGTCAGCTACGGCGAGCTGTACCGGCACGCCTGCGTGGTGGGCCGTCGACTGCGCGCGGCCGGGGTGCGCCCGGGTGAGCTGGTGGCGGTCGCCGCGGACAAGTCCGCGGCGCAGATCGTCGCCGCGTTGGGTGTTCTGCTGTCCGGCGCGGCGTACCTGCCGGTGGACCCGGACCTGCCGGGCGAACGGCAGGACCATCTGGTGTCCTTCGGCCACTGCCGGTTCGTACTGTCCCATGTGGATGGACGCCGTCGAGACTGGCCGGACGGGGTGACCGAACTGGTCGTGGACCTGTCCGGGAGCCATCCGATCGGTGCCGACGAGCCGTTGGAACCGATATCGGTTCCCGACGACCTGGCCTACGTGATCTTCACGTCCGGCTCGACCGGCACCCCGAAGGGGGTCATGGTCTGCCATCGTGCGGCACGCAACACCGTCGACGACATCAACGAGCGCTACCAGGTGGCCGCCGAGGACGCGGTGCTCGGACTATCCTCGCTCAGTTTCGACCTGTCGGTGTACGACGTCTTCGGGGTGCTGGGGGCAGGTGGGCGCCTCGTGCTGCCCCGACACGGCAGCAACCGCGACCCCGGGCACTGGCTGGACCTGGTCGCGCAGCAGCACATCACGGTGTGGAACTCGGTACCGGCACTGGCCCAGATGCTGGTCGACCACGCCGCCGGTGGTACGACACCCGGCACGCTGGAGTCGCTGCGGCTGGCCCTGATGTCCGGAGACTGGATCCCGGTGGACCTGCCGGACCGGCTACGGCAACAGGCTCCGGACTGCCGACCGGTCAGCCTCGGCGGTGCGACCGAGGCGGCGATCTGGTCGGTCGCGTACGACGATCACCAGGTCGATCCGTCGTGGGAGTCCATTCCGTACGGCCGTGGGCTGCGCAACCAGACCTGGCACGTACTCAACGACCGGTGGCAGGAATGCCCGGTGTGGGTCACCGGCGAGCTCTACATCGGCGGTGCAGGTCTGGCCGACGGCTACTGGCGTGACGAGGAGAAGACCGCTGCCCGTTTCCTGACCCACCCGACCACCGGCGAACGGCTGTACCGGACCGGCGACCTGGGTCGGTGGCGGCCGGACGGTGACGTTGGAGTTCCTCGGCCGGGAGGACGGCCAGGTCAAGGTCGGTGGTTACCGGATCGAGCTCGGCGAGGTCGAGGCGGCACTGGCCCGCTACCCGGGGGTCGCGGCCGTCGTGGCCACCACCGTCGGCGACCGGCACCACCGTCGGCTCGCCGCCTACCTGGTACCCGCCGATCCGGACGGCGACCACGACGAGTTGGTAGCCGCGGCCCGCGAACACGCCGCCGAGGTGCTACCCGCGTACATGGTTCCGGCCGCGGTGCAGGTACTGGAGCGGCTGCCGTTGTCGGCGAACGGGAAGGTGGACCGGGCCGCGTTGCCCGACCCGGCCCGAAGCGCCGGGGCCGGCGCTCCGAGCGCGGAGGTCGGGGAGACCGCGCTGCTGCTCGCCCGGCTGGTCGGCGAGATCATCGGCCAGCCTGACGTGGCGCCGCAGGACAACTTCTTCACCATCGGCGGTGACTCCATCACCGGAATCCAGATCGTCAGCCGGGCGGCGGCCGAAGGCATCGAACTGACCCCGGCCGACCTGTTCGCCCATCAGGTGATCGCCGAACTTGCCGCAGTTGCCGACGCCCGTACCGGGCCGGCCCGGCGCGGCGGGGACCGGCAGTTCCCGCTCACCCCCTACCAGCGGGCGCTGCTGGGCGACGGTTCCGGTGCACCGAGCCAAGTGGTGGAACTGCCTGTCGACCCGGCGATGGACCCGGCTACCGCCGGGCGGGCGCTACAGCGTCTACTGGCGGCGCATCCAGCGCTGCGGCTACGCATCGAGCGCACCGACGATGGGTTCGTACAGACCGTGGGCGGTGTCGCTGATCCTGAGGTCGCCCTGATCGAGCTCGGCTCGGTCCCGGCGCGGCGACGTGACCGGGCGCGGGAACAGATGATCGCCGACATCCGCGCCGAACTGACCCCGTTGGAGAGCCCGCTGCACAACGCGGTGCTGTTCGATCTGGGACCTGGGCAGCGGCGCCTGGCGTGGTTCGTCAGCGACCTCGCCGTCGACGCGCGGTCCTGGCCGGCGCTGTACGGGGGGCTGCGCGACGAACTGGAGCGGGTCGTGACCGACACCGGGCCGGTGCCCGAGATACCCACACCGCTCGGCGGCTGGGCCGAGCAGCTCAGCGCCTGTGGCACTCTCGACTCCGGTACCGGCACCGTGGACGGCAGCGGGTATGAACCGGCGCCACTGGCGCTGGGCGGGCCGGACCCGACCGCCTCGGTACACCGCAGCTCCGTCCGGCTACCGGCCGCGCAGAGCGGGATCCTGCTGGACGCGGCGTCACGCGCGTACCGGTTGAGTCCGGCGGAGGTGATGGCCGTCGGACTGGTGGAGGCACTGCGACGGGAGGGTGCCGGTCGGGTCCTGCTCGACGTCGAGTACGACCTGCGGGACCGGGCCGGTGTGGCTGACCCGGCCGCGGTGGGCCCGTTCGCGGGGATCGGCGTGGTACCGGTCGATGTGATGCGTGGTGCGGATGCCGACACCGCGCTGGACGCGCTGATCGGCATGGTCAAGGACCACTGCCGGGCGCCGGGCTGGCTTGAGCCCGATGAACGGGGCGAGGTGCAACTGCTGTTGCGCCATCTGGGCGAGCTTGCCGGCACGGCAGGCGAACTGACCGATCCGGTACCTGAAACCGACGGCGCGCTCGGCCACCGGGTGCTGGCCACGACCTACCTGCTGGACGGTGGGCTCGCCGCCGAGCTGAGCTGCCCGCAGGCCGGCCCGACCGGCCGGGCGACGCTCGACCGGCTGGCCGTCGGATGGCAGGCCGCTTTGGACGCACTCGCCGAACACTGTGCCCGTCCTGGCGCCGGGTCGGTCGGACCGACCGACTTTCCGCTGGCCGGACTCGACCAGGACACACTGGCTTCGTTCCTCGCCGCGGTCGGCGGCGCGGAGGGCCAGGACACGTCGCAATGACCGGGGCCCCGAGCGCTGCCCGGGGCCACCTTCCGCCCTGCCCGGCGGCGCGGCCGGGCACGGGTGCCTCAGCGGCGGTCGAAGCGCCGCAGCAGGCCACGCAGTTCGGTGCTGTACGCGCGACCACGGAACAGCCATTCCCGGTCCGGTCCGGACCCTGGGGCCGGCGGTAGCGGCGGGGCCGACGCCCGCAGCACCTGGGGTGCGCGCAGATGCCGGGCAACCAGCTGGGCCTGGAGATCCAGCGAGGTCCAGGACCCCAGCGGATCGACCATGCCCACTGCGGCGAGGTCGTCGCGGCCGGCCGGGAACATGTTGAGCCACAGTCGCGGCCGGTCGTCCTGTTCGCCACCAAGATGGCTACGGACGTCGATGAACGGCAGGCTGACCCGGTAACCGGTGCACCACACCACGACGTCGGCCTTGTCCTCGCTGCCGTCTGCGAAGCGCACCACCGGGCCGCGCAGTTCGGTGACCGGCGGCCGTAGCTGGATGTCGCCGTGGCCGAGATGATAGGGCAGCAGCGAGTTGACCAGCGGCTGCCGGTCGTAGAGCCGGTGGCGGGGCCGCGGCAGACCGAACATCTCCGGGCTGCCGGCCATCTTGGTGATCAGCCGTTCCTCCAACCCGCGGCGGAAACCGGCGGGTAGCCGCTCGGTGATCTTCGCGCCCGGCCCGCCCTTACCCAGCCGGTCCACCGGCTGGCCGAACAGGTACTTCGGGATCAGCTGATTGCCGCTGCGCACGCTCATCGTGACGGTCGCACCCGCATAGACCGCGTCCACCGCGACATCGCAGGCAGTGTTGCCCAGTCCCACCACCACCACGCGGCGGCCGGCCAGCACGTCCGAGGTGTCGTAGCCGGCCGAGTGCATGCTCAGACCGTCGAAGGAGCCCGAGGCGACGCCCGGCAGTGCCGGATCCCAGTGGTGACCGGTCGCGATGACCAGCGCGGAACAGTCCAGCTCGGAGCCGTCGTCGAGCCGCACCTGCCAACCGTCGCCGGACAGCGGCTCGGCTCGCTCGACCTGTCGGCCGTAGCGGATGTGCGGCTCGATTCCGTACTCCACCGCGAAGGCGCGAAGATGGTCCAGTACTTGTGCGTGCCCGGGGAAGTCGGGGAATTCCGCCGGCATCGGGAAGTCGGCCAGTTCGGTACTGTGCTTGGAGGAGATCAGGTGGGCCGATCGGTACACCCCGCCGAAGCGCTCATGCCGGCTCCACAGCCCACCGGGGCCGGGGCGACGCTCGAGCACCTGTACCGGGTGGCCGGCAGCCAGCAGACGGCGCGCGGTGAACAGGCCGGCGGCGCCGGCACCGACAACACACACCGGTTTCGGATCCGTGGACACGGGACCTCCTGACTGTGGCGGGGCATAGGGCTATCAGTCTGCGTCGCGCCGACCCGCCGCGACAGATCATAACGGCCGTGCTCGATCGGCTACCCCTTTGGCGCGTCGTTCGAGGATTCCCGGTGCGTCCGGAGGTACCCACAATGGGCTGCATGCCGCAGGCGCAGGTGCTGGTCGACCTCGCCGCCATCCGGTCCAACGTCGGGCTTCTGCACCGGGCGGCCGGGTCGGCGGCGCTGATGGCCGTGGTCAAGGCCGCCGGGTACGGACACGGTGCCGCCGAGATTGCCCGGGCGGCGCTGGAAGCGGGTGCGAGCTGGCTCGGGGTCTGCTATGTCGAGGAGGCTCTGGAGCTTCGTGCCGCCGGTATCGCCGCACCGGTACTGGCCTGGCTGACCGGGCCAGGCACCTCCTGGCGGCCGGCGATCGAGTGCGGAGTGGACGTCTCGGTGGGCAGCCTGGTCGCACTGGCTGCGCTCATCTCTGATGCCCGGAACTGTGGCCTGCCGGCCAGACTGCATCTTGAGGTCGACACCGGACTGGGTCGGGCCGGTGCCACACCGACCGACTGGCCCCAGTTGCTGTCGGCCGCGGCGCGTGCGCAGCGGGCCGGGCATGCCCGGGTGGTGGGAATCTGGAGCCACCTCGCCTGTGCCGACGAGGAAGACCGCGGCTCGGTGGTCGCTCAGGTCGTGGCCTACCGGCAGGCACTGCGCCAGGCCCGGTGCCACGGGCTACGGCCGCAACTGCGGCACCTGGCCAACTCGGCGGCAACGCTGCGTTACCCGGCTGCTCGCTTCGATCTGGTGCGCCCCGGCATCGCGTTGTACGGCGTCCCCCCCGACAGTGACGGTCTGTCCGGACTACGCCCGGCGATGACCCTCGTCACGACGGTGGCGGAGGTCGCCGGCGAGGGCCGGGACCACCGGGTGGCGACACTGCCGGTAGGCCTGCGGGACGGGTTGCTGCGGGCCACTCGTGGCGCGCAGGTACTCATCGGGCGGTCTCGGTACCGGCTGATCGGGCGGATCGGCGCGGACCACATCCGGGTGCGGGTGGACGGGTCGTCGGTGCGTCCGGGTGATCCGGTGGTCGTGTTCGGTCCCGGGGACCGTGGTGAACCCACGGCGGCAGAGTGGGCAGGTTGGGCCGGCACCATCGCTCACGAGGTCCTGACGAATGTCGGAAACAGGGTGCCACGGCGGTTCCTGCGCTGACCGCCCAGTCTGGGGGTGACTGATGGACGCGAACACCGCGGCTGGGTGTCGAGGTATCCGCTGGCCGGCACGAAGGCCGGCACGGTGACCGGCCTGCTTCCCGTGATGGGCCAGCTACCGGTGGCCGGCGGTGCGTCGTTGACCGCGGACACCATGGCCGAGCCGGTCAGTATCGTGGGCGGCCGGGAGGTGATCATGCTGGGCGGTCACAACCATCTTGGTCTGGATTCCGATCCCCGTGTCCTGGCCGCCGCGCAGCGTGCGCTCCAGCGCTACGGAACCGCCGATCCGGTCGCGGGCACCAACTCGCTGCAGCTGGTCCTGGAGCACGAGGTCGCCGACTGGCTGGGCGTGCCAGCCGCAGTACTGTGCCCAGGTGTCGCCGTCGCGAACGCGCTCTGCCTAACCGCACTGGCCGTCGGCGGCCCGACGCAGGAAGGTCCGCAGCCGCGTACCGTTCCGGACAGTCTGCTGGCCGGTTGGTCCATCGGGGCACGGCGACTGTCCGCGGTGGACGAGTCCCGGGCACTCGGGCTCCTCGGTCCGGGTGGCGCCGGGGTGTGCGCGCTGCCCGGTACCGCTCACGTGGCCAACGCCAGGACCGCGACACTCACCCGTGCGCTGGCCTCCGGCACAGCCTTCGTGGCTGGCGCGGAGGACCTCGTGGCCTGTGCCCGGGAACAGTTGGCGGCGCTGCCGTTCGCGGTGCCGCTGTCACCGGCGAGTCTCGGCGCGGCCCTGATGGCGGTGCGCATCGCCCGATCGGCGGACGGGGCCGCGCGTCGCCGTCGGGCCATTGCCCTGGCCACGATGGTGCGCGATGAGCTGCTCGACCTGGGCTACCAGGTCGCGGCGCAGCCGTGGTTGCCCGGCCACGGATACCTGGCGCTGCCTGAGGTTGCTGTCGAGTTGGCGGATGCGACGGCGGCGCAACGGTTGTGGCGCCGCCTCTACGACAGCGGAGTCTACGTCCGGCTCACTGGCACCGACCGCGCTCCGGCCGGGCTGTCCGTCGAGTTGATGGCCACCCACCGGACGGACCAGGTGCAAACCGCCCTGGGCGCGTTCACCGCCGCGCGGGGGCTGCTGGAGAACGCTGGGAGCTGGTGAGCCCGGCCGGCGTGGGGAGCCCGATCGGCTACCCCGAGGGGGGCCGGCGCCGGGTCGGATCGGGGACCAGTTCGAGGCTGGGCCGTCCGGCCGTGCAACGGCCAGTCTGGAACTGTTCGACGCGTCGACCAGCCGGGCAGCGGTGCCTGGGCCGGAGGTCCCGATGAACGAGCCTGACAACCGTGTGCTGTCCCGCGCGACGATTCTGGGGGTGGGCGGCTACCTGCCGGAACGGGTTGTGCCCAATGCGGAGATCAGTGCGCGCCTCGGAGTCGGCGAGGATTGGATAGTCCGGCGTTCCGGGATCCGGCAACGGCGCTTCGCCGGCCCGGACGAGACCATTGCGGTGATGGGCCATGTCGCTGCCACCAAGGCGCTGGCTGCTGCTGGAGTAGCGGCTGCCGAGGTGGACTGCATCGTGGCCGCGAGCATGACGCAACTGAGCCAGGCGCCGGCGGCGGCCGCTGAGATCGCCAACCTGCTCGGCGCCGGGGCCAACGTGGCCGCGGCCTTCGATCTGGGCGCCGGGTGTGCCGGCTTCTGCTACTCGGTCAACCTGGCGAAGGACATGGTGCTCTCGGGATCCGCCCGAAGGATCCTGGTGGTGGGTTCCGAGCGGATGAGTGACATCATCGATCCGATGGATCGGGGCGCGGCCTTCCTGTTCGGTGACGGTGCCGGAGCGGTCGTGATCGGGCCGGGTGATGTGCCGGGGATCGGCCCGGTGGTGTGGGGATCGGACAGTGCCCGTGGCTCGGTGATCGCCCAGCCCGCCCGCTGGACCAGTCTGCGTGAAGAGCCCGATGAGCCCTGGCCGTACCTGCGGATGGAAGGTCCGACGGTGTTCCGCTGGGCGGTCACCGAGATGTCCAAGGTGGCGGCACAGGCGCTGGACGTCGCCGGGGTGAGGGCGGCGGATCTGGCCGCTGTCGTGCTGCACCAGGCGAACATCCGCATCGTCGACGCGGTGACCGAATCGCTGGCACTGCCGCCGGAGGTACGGATCAGCCGGACGGTGGTGGACACGGGAAACACCTCGGCTGCCTCTGTGCCGTTGGCGTTGGACCGGTTACTGGCCGAGAACGCCGAGCTCAGTGGTGGGCTGGCACTGCTGGTCGGCTTCGGCGCCGGTCTGCTGTACGCCGCTCAGGTGGTACGGCTACCGTGACCGCCCGCGGGACCCTACACCGCGGTCCGTCGGAGTAGCCGGATGGGGCCGACTCCCGGTCATTGTCGAGCGGATGGTGGCACGCCTAGGTTGACCGCCATGGGAATGCCGGTGCTGGGCCACTTCGCTGCAGGGCAGCGCTTCGACGGCGGGGTCGGGCCGGCGAGTGTGCTGCGCGAACCGGCGACCGGGGCGCAGTACGCCACCGCTCCCGTTGGACGCGAGGCCGAGGTGGGACGTGCCTGCGTGGCCGCGGCGGAGGCGTTCGGCGGGTGGCGGGACACCACCCCGGCCCTGCGCCAACGTGCCCTGCTTCGGCTCGCCGACCTCGTCGAGCAGCATGCCGATCGGTTGGCTGAGGTGGAGATTCGCAGCACCGGCAAGCCGACCAGTCAGGTGACCGAGGGCGAGCTTCCGTCCGTTGTGGACTGTCTACGGTTCTTCGCCGGCGCGGCCCGCACCGTCGACGCCGGCGCGGCCGGGGAGTACGTGGCGGGACACACGTCGCTGCTACGGCGCGAACCGGTCGGTGTGGTGGCCGCGATAACTCCCTGGAACTATCCGTTGTTGATGGCGATCTGGAAGATCGCGCCGGCCCTCGCGGCCGGCAACACGGTGGTACTCAAGCCGGCGGAGACCGCACCGGCCACCCCGTTGCTGCTCGCCGAGCTTGCCGCCGAGGTGCTACCGGCCGGTGTGCTCAACGTGGTGTGCGGTGACCGGGAGACCGGTCGCGCGCTGGTCCGACACGAAATTCCGGCCCTGGTGGCGTTGACCGGTTCGGTTGCGGCCGGTCGCGATGTGGCCGCCACCGCGGCGCTCGGGCTCAAGCGGGTGCATCTGGAGCTCGGCGGCAAGGCCCCGGTGATCGTGTTCGACGACGCCGGCGAATCATCGTGGTCCGCGATCGTCGATGCCGCCTACTACAACGCAGGGCAGTCCTGTACCGCAGCGACGCGCGTGATCACCCCGCGTTCCGGCTACGAGCGCGTGGTTCGGCGCCTGGCCGAGGTCGCGGCGGAAACCCCGGTGGGGCCGGCCGGCAGCTACGGCGCGCTGAACAACCCGGACCAACTGGCCCGGGTCGCGGGGCTGGTGGACGGCAGGTGCGGGCACACCGACCTGGTCACCGGCGGTTGCCGACTGGACCGGGATGGGTACTACTTCGCTCCGACCGTGGTGGCCGGGGTCCGGGCCACCGACGAACTGGTCACCCAGGAGATCTTCGGCCCGGTCATCACCGTGGAGGCGGCCGACGATGAGCAGGATGTGCTCGCCCTGGCCAACGGCAGCCGGTACGGCCTGGCCGCGAGCGTGTGGACCGGTGACCACTCCCGGGCGGTACGGATGGCCCGGGAGCTGGACTACGGCACGGTCTGGATCAACTGCCATTCGGTGCTAGCTACGGAGATGCCACATGGTGGGGTACGCGACTCCGGCTATGGCTCGGATCTGTCCCGCCACGCTCTGGCCGACTACCTGAGATTCAAACACGTGATGACGGCGATGGACCACCGATGAGCCGTCCGGGTCCCCGCACCCGGTACGGAAAGGAGAGCCGATGCCCAGGATCGCCGTATGCGGAGGGGTCTACTCCAATCCGTACGCCCTGCGAGCGTTCGTTGCCGATGCGAGACAGCGAGGTGCGGAGCGTCTGTGGTGCCTGGGCGACTTCGGCGGGTACGGTGCGGAGCCCGAGGAGATCTGGGATCTGCTGCGCGTCAACGGGATCGAGTGCATAGCCGGCAACTACGAGGTGGCGATCGGGCGTGGCGACACCGATTGTGGCTGCGGTTACCGCGATCCCCGGGACAACGAGTACGCCCAGCTCATGTACGACTACACCCGGGAACACACGAGCGAAGCCTACGCCAGCTGGATGCGCTCCCTGCCCATCGAACGCAGGGAAAACGTGGCCGGACTGGAGGTCCATCAGGTACACGGATCCACTCTGCAGCTCAACGATTTCTGGTGGGAGTCGCTGAGCGACGACGAGCACGCCGAGCGGGTCGCTGCCAGCGGTGCGGGGGTGATCTGTTGTACGCACTCCGGCATGCCGTGGATCAGACGCATCGACGGCACCCTGGTGGTCAATGTGGGCGTGCTGGGCCGGCCGGCCAACGACGGCCGACGCGAGGTGTGGTACGCGCTGCTGGATATCGAGGATGGGCAGGCCGAGGCGAGCCTGGTGTCCTTGGAGTACGACTGGCGCGCGCACGCGGCATCGATGCGCCGGGCCGGCCTGCCAGAGCCGTTCGTGGAGACGGTGGAGACCGGGTGGTGGACAACCTGCCTGGAGATCGTGCCACCGTACGAGCGCAGCCGGGGGCGCTTTCAGCTCTACCGTTCCGCGCTACCCGACGAGTTCGACGTGCAGGAAGTGAGTTGGGCGGACATGCCGGCGACGCCGGATGACGGTCGGCCGGTGGTGCCGTTGTTCACCACCGCGTTGTTCCCGCCCCGGTTGTGGCTCTACACCAACTTCCACTGCAACCTGCACTGCTGGTACTGCTCGGTCGCCTCCCATCCGAAGGCGCGGCAGCGCGAGATCGGGCTGGATCGGTTCTGTGAGCTGGTCGACGAGGCTGTCGCGGAGGGCTTCGAGGAGCTCTACGTCACCGGCGGTGAACCGTTCCTGTTGCCCTACATTGTGCCGGCGTTGGAGTACGCCAGCGACCGCATCGCCACGGTCGCACTGACCAACGGGATGTTGTACCGGGGGCGCCGGGAGGCCGAGTTGAAGCGTCTCGCCGGTCGCACCAACCTGATTCTGCAGACCTCGATCGACGGTGCGTGCGCCGAGACCCACGACCGCAACCGCGGGCAGGGCAGCTGGGAACGGGCGATGGAGGGGATCCGGACCGCGCGTGCGCTGGGACTGCCGGTCCGGGTAGGAATGACGGAGACGAAGCAGAACGCTGCGGAGGTTCCGCAACTGCGGACCCTGTTGGAGCAGTATGGCATCACCGGCGCCGACTTCGCGGTCCGACCTCTGGTGAAGCGCGGTAATTCGACCTCCGGTGTCGAGATCGACGACGCGAACACGGTACCGGAACTGGCCGTCACGACGGACGGCTGGCACTGGCATCCGGCCGGCGCGGATCTGCAGACCAGCCCCGACATGTTCCTCGGGGCCGACATCAGCATGGCGGAGGCGAAACGCCGTGCGGTGGAGCGTTTTCTGCTGCTGCGCCAGTCGGACGGCTCGCTGCCACACATCTACCACTGCGCGGTGTAGGGGGATCTGTCATGGTCGGGTTGGAGACCGTCGCGCCTTTGGGGGAGCGGCTGGACCGGATGGCGTGGTCGGCACGACACACCCGGATCGTCCTGGCGCTGGGCGCCGGCTGGTTGTTCGACTCGCTGGAGGTGAACCTGGTCGGCGGCGTGATCAATCCGATGGAGCGGCACTTCCACGTGGGTCCGCTGATCGGCCAGTTCGTGTTCTTCTCCTGGCTGGTGGGCATCCTGGTGGGTGCCGTGGTCGGCGGTCAGCTCGCCGACCGGTTCGGTCGCCGCAGGTTGTTCCTGGTCACGCTCCTGTGGTACGCGTGCCTGACCGTACTGACCGGTCTGTCACCGACCATCTGGTTCGTGATCGTGCTGCGGTTCCTCACCGGGCTCGGGGTCGGCGCGGAGTACCCGATCGTCAACGCTGCCATCATCGAACTGATCCCGGCCCGGCAGCGGGGCCGGATCGGCGCTGCGGTGATGAACTTCTGGCCGGTCGGCGCGGTCCTCAGCGGCGTCCTGAGCTACCTGCTGTTGAACACGTTCGGGCTGACCGACGGGGTGTCCTGGCGGGTCGGGTTCGCCGCCGGCGGGATTCTGGCGCTGCTGGTGCTGCTGTTTCGACGCGGGGTTCCCGAGTCGCCGCGCTGGCTGGCCAGCCGTGGCCGCAACGTCGAGGCCGAAGCGGTGCTGGCCCGCTTGGAGGACGAACCGCCGTCGTCGGCGGTCCCGCTGCCCACCGACCGGCCGGTATCCGCCGGGCGCCGCGAGTGGCTGGCCCGGTGGCGGGAACTGGTGCGTGCGCATCCGGGTCGGTTGGCCCTGGGCTGCCTGCTGGATCTGTCCGAGGCGTTCGGGTACTACGGGATCTCGGCGTTGGTGACGTTGATCGTACTGCCGGCCATCGGCATAGCCGACCGTGACATTCCGTTCTTCCTCATCGCCGGCAACGCCGGCGCACTGGTCGGTGGCCTGGTGATGACGGCGTTCTTCGACCGGCTGGGCCGCCGTCGCACCGTGCTGATCACCTATCTGCTGGCCGCTGCCGGAGTAGGGCTGCTGGCCGCGGCCACCGCCACCGGTGGCACCACCGCCGTACTGGTCGCCTACCTGCTGGCCAACGCGTTCGGTAACGCGGCCTGGACCTCGGCGTACCCCACCTTCACCGAACTGTTCCCGACCCGGCTGCGGGCCGCAGGCGTCGGCGCCGCGGTGGGCACCGGCCGGATCGGCGCCGCGTTCTCGGTGGTGATCGTGACTTCGGTGGCCAACGGACTGAGTCCGATGGCGGGCTACCTGCTGGTGATCCTGTTCTGGCTGGTGGGCGCCGGGGCCATGATCGGCTACCTGGTCCGCGGCGGTACCGAGGCCGCGGGCCGTCCCCTGGACCTGGTGTCCGACGATGTCGTGGAACCGGTGGCGGGTTCGGTGTGACGCTGAACCTGACGGGCTGAGTGGAGGGGCAGGATGGCCGAGCAGCAGTACGACGAGCAACCGCCGGTGCCGAGCGGGCCGGCACCGGCGCCGTCCGGGGTGGCGATCCTGGGTGCCGGGCCGATCGGTCTGGATGCGGCGCTGGCGGCCGCCGAGGCCGGTTGGCCGTTCACCGTGTACGAGGCGGCGCCGACGGTCGCCGGCAACGTCAGGCAGTGGGGGCACGTGCGGCTGTTCACCCCGTGGACGATGAATGTCTCGGACCGGATGGCCCGCCAGTTGACCGCCACCGGCTGCCCGGTGCCGACCGGCCCGGACTGCCCGACCGGCCACGAACTGGTCACCGACCTGCTGCAGCCGCTGGCCAAATCGCCGGCACTGGCCGGGCATGTGCGCTACGGGGCGCAGGTGCTCGCCATCGGCCGATCCGGTCTGCTCAAGCACGAGGAGATCGGTACCGATCAACGCGCCGCTGCACCGTTCCGGCTGGTCGTACGAGGTGTCGACGGCAGCACCGAGGTCACCACCGCGAGCCTGGTACTGGACTGTACCGGGACCTACGGCAACCCCAACAGTGCGGGCGACGGCGGAATCGCGGCGCCCGGCGAGGAGGCGCTGGGCGAACGGATCGTGCGTAGCGTGCCCGACCTGAACCGGGACCGGGACAGTTGGGCCGGCCACAGCGTACTGCTGCTGGGCGCCGGGAAGTCCGCCCAGACCGCGGCCCGGGACCTGGCGGCACTGGCGGCGTCGGCACCCGGCACTCGGGTGGTGTGGGCGGTGCGCTCGGTCGAGCCGGACTGGTCCGAGGTCACCGACGACTCGCTCGCCCAACGCCAGGCGCTGGTGGACTCCTCCCGCCGAGCCGCGACCGGTGCGCTGCCGGGTATCCAGGTGATTCCCGGTGTCGCGGTCGACGGCTTCAGCACCGACGGCGGGCAGGTCGTCGTCCGGCTGGCCGGTGCGGACAAGAAGGAGGTGCGGGTGGACAAGGTCCTCTCGCTCACCGGCTACGTTCCGGACGCCTCGATCTACCGGCAGCTGCAGGTGCACGAGTGCTATGCGACGGCTGCGCCGATCGAGCTGTCCGCCCAACTGTTGGGAGACGCGGCAGGGGACTGTCTGACCAGCCAGAGCTACGGGGTGGACATCCTGCGCAGTCCGGAACCGAACTTCTTCCTGCTCGGCGCGAAGTCGTACGGGCGTAACAGCCAGTTCCTGCTCCGCACCGGTTACGAGCAGGTTGGTGAGGTGGCGGGGGCGTACCTGCCGGCGGCCCGGTGAGCACGCCCCGGTCGATGGACCAGGACTGGTGGTCGGTGGTCGGGCTCACCGCCGCTGAACTGCCCGAACTGCTGGTCGTGGAGGGTTCCTGGTGGCGCCGGGACCGGGAACGACAGCGCCTGGCGTTGCTGGAGGACGTACGGGAGTTGGCCGCGCCGGACTGGTGGTGGGGTCGCTGGCGATCCCATCCGGTGGTGTACGCCTGCGTCTACGGTGCGGCCCGCACCGTGGAACCGGTCCATGTCCTGGGGCAGTTGGGCACGCCCACGGTCCTGCAGCTCGGTTCGTGCGGCGGCCTGGCCCCGGGGTTGGAGCCCGGAGATCTGCTGGTCCCCACCACGGTGCGGATCGGGGAGGGGGCTTCCGGGCACTACGGCGCCGCCGGTGAGGTGGGCGCCACCGTGCAGCTCGCGGACCGGCTCGCTGCCCTCGCGGTGGCGGCCGGTCATACCGTGCGGCGCGGGCCGACGGTCAGTACCGAGGTACTGCTGCGCCAACCGGCGGAACTGGTGACGGGCTGGACAGCCGCCGGTCTGCTCGGGGTGGACATGGAGACCTCGGCGACGTTCAGCGCCGCGGCGTGGTGCGGGATGGGCCGCGCGGCGCTGCTGCATGTGTGGGACGACGTACCGACCGGCCGGTCCTGGACCGAGGCGCTGCCGCCCGGGCTGGCGCAGCGGCGCCGAGCGGCCGAGGAGGTCCAGTTCGCTCTGGCGCTGTCCGCGGCGTTCGGCTGAGTCCGGTGCCGGCGGGTTGGTCGGTCCGAGGGGTGTGCGGCCCGCCGGAGGGGCGGGCGACGGGCCGCACAGGTCAGTGGCCGGTCGCGGTCAGTTCCCGGCTGGCGATCCCTTCGTGGAAGATCTCGCTGGTCTGCATCTCGGCGAAGGCACCCGGGGGTGTGATCGGCAGGACATCGGCACCGTTGGCGCAGTGCGCCGGATCGTGTCCGGCGGCGATCTGGCCGAGATCGTGGCAGATCAGCGCCGCGTGGTGGGCGGCGACGTCGGCGGCTGCCCCGGCCAGGTGCGGGGTGAGGACGAGACGCCCCTCGCGCAGCAGCGGACTGTCCACCGGCAACGGTTCGACCGGAAACACGTCCAGTGCGGCCGCCGCGATGCGCCGGTGGGCCAGCGCATCCAGCAGCGCCGTGGTGTCGACCATGTCGCCACCGGCCGTGTTGACCAGTACGGAGGTCGGTTTCATCAGTGCCAGCGCGGCCGCGTCGATCAGCTGTCGGGTCTGTGTCGAGCGGGTGCAGTGCAGGCTCACTACGTCGGCCTGCCGCAGCAGAGCGGGCAGTGTCACCCCGTCGTCGCGCATCGGGTCGTGGTGGATCACCGTCATTCCGAAGCCGTGGGCGGCCCGTGCCGCCACCTGTTGCCCGACCGCTCCGTAGCCGATCAACCCGAGGGTCGCCCCGCGCAGCTCCGGGCCCCGGAAGTGCAGGTACGGTACCTGCCCGTCGACCAGCCAGCCCGAGTCACGAAGATGCCGCTCACCGGCCGAGATGGCTCGGCAGCAGGACAGGATCAGGCCGAGGGTGAAGTCGGCGACCGAGTCCGCGTTGCGCCCGGGGGCATGCAGCACCGGAATCCGTCGCCGGGTACACGCTTCGATGTCTACATTGGATGGTGTGCCCCGGGCGGTGCACACGACCTGTACGTCGGGCAGCGCGTCGAGTACCTCGTCGTCGACGGTCTCCACCTCCACCACCAGTACGGCGGCGCCGGCGGCGGCGTCGATGAGTCCGGCGGTGTCCAGCGCCCGCCCGGTCTCCCCCCACCCACCGGTACGGACCTGGTAACCCAGTTCGCGCAGCGCGGTGTGCCCGGACTCGGGCCACTCGGCGGCGACGAACGCGATCGGTGTAGTCACAGATCCTCCTCGGGCAGATGGTCGCGTAGCGCGCGGTGTGCGTCGAGATAACGCCGATAGGCGGCCCGGTAGGGTTGCGGCCCCAGCTCCGGCTGCACCGTCTGGACGTCGGTGGTGGCCGGAGGGCTACCGGTCACCAGGGCGCGACCGGCCGCGGCGGTGCCGTGGGCGCCGGGGCACAGACGTACCGGCCGCCCGAGCACGTCGGCCAGCAAGGGAGCGAGGCTTCCCGCGGCACCGCCGGTGACCACGACCTCGGCGAAGTCCCGGCCGAGGATGTCCCGCAGGTCGCTGAGATTGGATCGGACCGCATACGCGTGTGCCTCGTCCATCGCCTGGGCCAGGTCCTCCGGCGTGCTGCCGGGTGTCAGGCCCAGTACAGTCATCGGGGCCTTCACCGCCCAGTCCCGCTCGGTCCAGTGCGGTGTCGCGGTCACCGCGGTGAGGTTGCCGGCGCCCGGCCGACCGGAACGTCGCACCGGTCCGGTCAGCCGGCGCAGCCAGTGCGCCATCATCCCGGGGTAGCCGGCATTGGCCTCCGCCGCCCACAGGTCCTTCCCGGCGTGGGTGGACACCCAGGGTCGTTGCCGTGTGTCGAGTACGGGTTCGCCCGTCGCGACCTGTACCGGGGTGCTGGAACCGGCGACGACGGTGACCACGCCGTCGCGGAGACCGCCGGCGCCGGCGGCGGCCAACTGGGTGTCCCCGCAGCCGGCGTAGACGGCCAGACCGGCCGGCAGGTCCGGGTCGGTGACCGTACCGACCAGGGTGCCGGGTTCGACCAGCGGCGCCAGTCGCCCGGGGTCCAGACCGAGGCCGGTGATCAGGTCGGTGGCCCAGCGGCGGTGGGCGACATCGGCGAGTTGGCCGGCGCACGCGTAGGAGACCTCGGTGACCTGTTCGCCGGTCAGCCGCCACACCAGCCAGTCATGCACGAACAGCACCCGGCGTAGCGCAGCCCACCGGTCGGGTTCGGTGTCCGCGAGCACCAGAAGTTTGCCCAGGGTCAGCTCCGGCGCCGGCCAGTGCCGGGTCAGCTGGTAGAGCTGAGGTACTTCACGTAGCCGGGGAAGTGCGGCCGCTGCCCGCCGGTCACTGTTGAGTATCCCGGTACCGAGTTCGCCGTCCTGGCCGAGCAGGACGAAGGCCTGCCGCATCGAACTGACCACCAGGCCGGCGTAGCGGCCGAACCGTGTACCGGCGACCAGTTCGCGTAGCTCGGTGCGGATCCGACGCCACCACTCGTCCGGATCGAACTCGACGCGGTGCGGCCCGGGTCGCAGAATCGGTAGTTCCATGCTGCGGGTGCGGATCCCGTCCGGGCCCGCGTCCCACACCTTTACGCTGGAACCGCCGACATCCACACCCAGTACGTGCTCCGCGTCGCGGGTCATACGCCGACCGCCGACTCGGCCTGTCTGATCCGCTCCAGATATTCCGGCGGGCACTGCGGTACCGGGCGGCCGAGCAGCAGAGCCCGGTAGGTGGCGGTGGCCGCCTCCTCGAGGTTGAGGGCACGTTTGAACGCCAGCTCGATGCTGTCCGCCAGGACCGAGCAGCCATGGTGGGCCAGGATGACGCAGTTGCAGCCATCCCGTACCGCCTCCGCGCCGAGCTCGGCCAGTTGCGCGGTACCGCTCTGCCGGAACGGCGTACGCCGCACTTCCCGCAGGTAGTATGCGTGGTCGATGGTGATCAGTCGGACCGGTTCGTCCAGCGCGTCAAGCAGCACACTGACCTGCGGATGCAGGTGGATCAGGGCGTTCGCGTCGGGCCGCGCCCGGTAGCTCGCCAGGTGCAGCGGGAGTTCGCTGCTGGGGCGTGGGTTGCCACCGACCACGGCACCGGTGTCCACGTCCACCAACGACAGCGAGTCCGGGGTGAGCTGGTCCAGCCAGGTTCCGGACGCGGTGACCCAACAGTTTCCGGTGCCCTCGACACGGGCCGACAGATTGCCCCCGGACCCCCGGACCAGGTTGGCCCGGACCGCAGCTTGTCCGCAGTCGATCAGTTCGGCGGCAACCTGTTCGAGTGTGTCACTCATGGCAGCAGTACCTCCTTGACTCGCAGTCCTGTCGCCGCGCCCAGCGCGTCGGGGTAGCCGTCGAGTGGCCGGACCCCGGTGACCACCAGGTCTGCCGGTACGCGGTTGAGCAGGGTGACCGCCGCGGGGAAGCAACCGGGCGCCAGGTGGGCGCCGGCCACGGTCAGCTCCTTGAACTCGGCCACCTGGTTGAGGTCCAGACAGGACAGTGTCGGGTAGACGCTGTAGAGGCAGAGCCGGCCGCCGGGAACCGCCATGCGTAGCGCGGTGGCCACCGCGGCCGGGTTGCCGGAGCATTCGACGACCGCGTCGGCCTGTTCGTCGACGTCCGGGGCGGCCCCGTCCGCTGCGGCCAGTACCGGTACCGCGCCCAGCGCGCGGGCGAGTTCGGCCCGCTCCTCGCTGCGTACCACCGCCAGTACCTGCCGCGCCCCCAACGACACGGCGGCATGTACGGCGAGCGCACCGACCGCACCGAGGCCGATCACCCCCACCGTGTCGCCCGAGCGCACCTCGGCACGGCGCAACGCGTGCAGGGCGCAGGCCATCGGCTCGGCGAGTACCGCGGCGCGGACCGGCAGATCGTCGGGTAACGGGTGCAGCAGTGCTTCGGCCGGCACCTCGACGAACTCGGCGAAGCCGCCGGGGAGGTCGGAACCGAAATGCCGGCCGTGCCGGCAGAGGTTGGTTCGCCCGGCGACACACCGTTCGCATCTGCCGCAGGCGACGCTGACCTCCACGGTGAAGCGTTCCCCGGTGTCGATATCGCGGCCCAGGATCTCGTGTCCTGGCACGAACGGCCAGCGTACTGTCCACGGCCCGGTCCCGTTCCACAGCATCCGGTCCGCCGCGCACACCCCGACGGCCTCGACGGCGAGGACCCGGGCGTGCTCGTTGCCGGCCGGGGTGGGTAGTTCGGTCAGTTCGAAGTTCCGCGGGCTGTGCGCGACAACGGCTCTCATGTCGGATCCTGCAGGTGTCGTAGGGATTCCCGGACGGCGCCGCGACCACTCCACGCATCCGAGCAGGCCGCCCCGTACAGGTCGAAGGCGGCGACACCGGTGTAGTTGATGTCGTCGAGCGCCTGGATGATCGGCCGGGCGTCGTGTACGTGACCGAGCGGCAGGTCGTCGTCGGCCTCGCCGGGGGTCGCATCGCCCAGATGCACGTGCCACAGCAGGTCACCGAGCCGGTGTACCACTTCCGCGGGGTCCTCACCGGCGGCATAGGCGTGTCCGGTGTCGAGCAGCACGCCGGTGCCGGGTACGGCCGTGGACAGGGCAAGGGCCGCGTCCGCGTCGGGGATCAGCGTCCCCGGCTTGTACTCGATGGCGATGCGGATGCCGCTGGCGTCGGCGATGTCGCGGATCTGCCTGACGCCGAAGACCAGCGCGTCCCACGATGCGGTGGGCAGGTCGGCGCCGGGCCACACACCGAGGGTGCTCAGGCCCAGCCGGCGGCAGGCCCGCGCGCAGCCGAGTACCTGCTTGGAGAGCAGGTTCACCTGTGTGGTCAGCGCACCGCCCGGCCATCTGATCTTCGGCAGGGACAGCAGGATCGCCAGGACCGGAAGCCGGTGCGCGGCGGCGAGGGTGCTACGCAGCTGCATACGTTCCGGGGAAAGTTCGTCGGCGACGGAGTAGACGCCGATCTCGATTCCGGCCAGGCCGTCCGCCGCCACGACGGGCCAGAGCCGTTCGTCGGGCAGGCCGTCCGGCCAGTGGTTCCAGTCTGTGTCCGCCAGCCGCCAACGTCGGGTCATCGGTCACCTCCGTCACGGCCCGGCGTCGCGGTGCCCCGCGCACACAGGACGAAGCCAGTGGGATGGGACCACCCTGTCAGGGTTCGTCCGGCTCGACACCGCCCGATCGACTACCACGAACGGGCGCCAACCCGGCGTTCTTTCGACCGGTGTGAGAGGTCATGGGACGCCACGTCGGCTGCCGCCGGCCGGAGGGGGCCGGTTGTGCGCTCCCCGGATGGCGGCGTCGTGCTCCGCTCCGACAGGCCGGGCGCCCGGCCTGCCTGGTGCGCCGGGACGGGCCCGATCGGCTACTCCGATCTGGCACTGGCGCGGACCAACCCGGCACTGTCTATCGTGAGAGCGCTGTATCCATATGCGCACCCTTTAGCGTGGTTCGCGGGTCCGCGTGTCGGGCCCGCACCGCACGGGGCCCGTTGGCCGCAGCTTGGGGAGGCACCGTGTCGGTACGTGACAGGGATCAGGGCAGCCGTGCCCGTCTCTGGCGTGCCCGGCAGGGTGCCGCCTTCCAATACCCGACTGGAAAAGTATTGATCCAGCGGGCGAGGCGGAATTTGATACTTCAAACATAGATGGTCGTGAGTTCCTCGGCTGTGCTATAACCTACCGATAGGCATGGACCCGTCCTTAACCGTCTATTGGTCCGTTTGTTGTTCTGACGAAACTTGATCGTTCAATTGGCGAAGTGGACTGGTACCGATGAAAGCCTGGCGGAGATGGTCCGTATGGAAGGGCTGAACCAGATGGAAGAAACGATGCAACCGGACTTTCCCAAAGTCGCTACGGAAAGTCGAGGCTCACTGCACGTACTCGTCTCGGTCGGCTCGGAGATGGAGCGACGAGGCATGCGGACCATGCTCGACCCCATTCCGCAGGTTGCGGATGTGGTCACCTGCTCGGAGTTGCAGGAGACCATCCACCTGATCCACTCCGACCAGTTCAACGTGCTCATCATCGCGATGGCCGCCGACCTGGAGGGGCTGAAGAAGATCGCGGCCCAGGCTGCGCAGCAGCATGTACGTACAGTCGTACTGTTGCGCTCGTTGGACGAGGGCGCGACGTCCTCGCTGGGTGGCCTGTCGGTGGACGGGTTCCTGCTGGAGGACGAGTTGACCGAACGTTCCCTGCGGGAAGCGTTGGACAGTCTGACCAAGGGCGAGATGGCGATGCCGGGACGGTTGGCCCGACGGCTGCTCGCCCAGGTACGTAAACTTGAGCGGGCCGAGGCCGAAAGGCCGTTTCTGTTGACTCCCCGTGAACAGCAGGCGCTGGTGCTGCTGGCCGACGGAATGAGCAACAAGCAGATAGCCCGGCGCCTTGGAATTTCTGAACACGGTGCCAAGCGACATGTGGCGAATGTTCTCGCCAAATTGAACTGCCCGAATCGAACATTGGCGGTCGCGCTGGCGCTGCGGCATGGTCTGCTCTGTCCGGACGGCACCCCCGGCATGCCTGCTCTCTAACGTTGTACTACGGTAACGGAACGATAACTACGGCAGAAAATCATGCAACTTCACCGGTCGTCGGACCGGCATTCCCCGCGTTGAACCCGCCGGAGGTTGCGCACCATGACCGCTACCAAGAGGATCTGGCTGGACGGCGAGCTGGTCGACTGGGACGCCGCCCAGGTCCATGTGAGCAGTTTCGGCCTGCATTACGGAATTGGCTTCTTCGAAGGTGTGCGGTCCTACCGGACCGACCTCGGGCCGGCGATCTTCCGGCTCGGCGAGCACCTGCGCCGGCTGGCCCGCTCAGCCGCGACCTACCTGGTCACGCTGCCCTACGACGTGCACACCCTGACCGTTGCCTGCCACGACGTGGTACGAGAGAACGGGCTCGACGACTGCTACCTGCGGCCGATCGTGTTCCTCGGCGAGGGTGAGAACCCACTGACCGCGCCCTACCGGACCGCGATCATCGCCACCGAGGACGGCCCGCTGGTCGGTGCACCCCGGACCGGAGGGGTGCACGCGAAGATCTCCAGCTTCCAGCGGATGGCGTCCAACGCGATCCCGCCCGCCGCGAAAGCGACCGGCCAGTACCTCAACTCGATGCTGGCCCAGACCGAGGCACTCACCTCCGGTTTCGACGAAGCGTTGCTGCTCAACGCCTCCGGTCACGTGACGGACGGCTGGGCCCACAACGTCTTCGCGGTACTGGACGGTGAGCTGGTCACTCCGCCGGTGTCCGCCGGTGCGCTGGCCGGGATCGTGCGCGACACCGTACGGGTGCTGGCAGCCGAGGCCGGCGTCGTGGTCCGGGAGGACAACCTCACCCGTACCGATCTCTACGTCGCCGAGGAATGCTTCCTGACCGGGACGGCGGCCGGTATCACCGCACTGCTCAGCGTCGACCGCCGCCCGGTGGGCGAGGGCCGGACCGGTGCGCTTACGACGCAGCTGGCCGCCCGGTTGGACGATGTCACCCGGGGCCGCGACGGCACCCACACAGAATGGCGGGACCTGGTGGAATGAGCGACGCATCGCAGTTCCGGACCCTGCTGGCGGAGAGCCTGTCCGGATTCGACGAGGACACGGTGGGCGGATGGGAGCAGTCCGGGCACCTTCCGGCGAGCGCGCTGGCCCAGCTGGGCGCCGATGGAGTCTTCCGTGAGCGCTGGATACCCGGCGCGGCCGAGGGCGCGCACCTGGTGTCCGAGATGGCCACCGCGACCGCGGAGGTGTCCAGCGGACTCGCCCTGGCCGCAATGGGGCACTGCGAGGTCTTCTGCGGTGCGCTGAACTGGCTGGCCGAGACCGACCGGCAGCGCGGTCTGTACGCCGACGCGCTGGCCGGCCGGATCGTGGGGTGCCTGGGCTCCACTGAACCCTCCGGCGGATCGGATCTGGCCGCGATCCATACCCGGGCCACCCGCGACGGCGATGGCTGGCGGCTACGCGGCCGCAAGCGCTACATCTCCAATCTGGGCGGTGCGACCCACGCCCTGATCCTGGCCGGTCTGGAGCAACGCCTGGATCCCCGCGACCTCAGCCTGTTCGTCGTCGCGCTGGACAACCCCGGTGTGGTGGTGGACGGGTACTTCCCGGTACTCGGTCTGGCCTCGTGCGACGTCGGCCAGCTCAGTATCGACGCGGTCGTCCCCGACGACGCGCTGCTCGGCTCCTCCGGCATGGGACTCGCCTACCTGACTCGTCTGCTGCAGTTCGAGCGGTTGTCGATCTGCGCGCAACTGATCGTCGGTGCTCGCACCACCCTCGAACTGGCCGCGGCATTCGCCCGGCGGCGGCTGATCGGCACCGAGCGGCTGCTGGACAAGCAGGCCGTACGGCACCGGTTGTCGCACTGCCAGGCACAGCTGTGGATGCTGGACGCGGCGCTACGGGATCTGGTGCACCGCACCCGCTCCGGCGCCGGGGTCGCCCGTGACACGGCCGCCCTGAAGCTCTCGGCGAGCCGGATCGTCGAGGCGGTGACCGACGAATGTCTGCAGATCTTCGGTGCCCGCGGCTACACCCGGAACTATCCGCTCGAAAGGATCTGGCGCGACGTCCGGCTGGCCCGCATCGGCGGTGGCTCCGAGGAGGTCATGGCCGAACTCGTCGCCTCCCAGTTGGACCGACCCGACCCTGCGGCGGAGCGATGGCTGGACACCCTGGAGAGCCTGGACGTCCCCCAACCACCCGATTGACGCAGCCGCCCGGCGACGGGCCTGGCATCGGCTGATTCCGTCGCCCGACTGCGCCGGGCGGCACGTCGGCGCAGACGACCGCGGGCGCCGTACCCGGCCAGGGTACGGCGCCCGTGACGTGTCCGGATCAGTGCAACTCGGTCAGTATCTTCCGGCCGGAGATTCGGCCCTCCCGTACGTCGACGCGGCACTGGCCGCGCCGTACCTTGCCCGAGGTCGTCCGCGGGATCGTGCCGGGAATGACCACCAGCAGCGGCTCCACCCTGGTGTTGAGCGTGGCGCTGACCGCCGAGCGCACCGTACGGGCCAACGCGGCCGGATCCTCGATGCTGCGGCTGCTGGCCTCCACACACAGCCCGAACCGCTGGTCGGTCGTACTGAGCTTGAACGCCGCGCAGCTGTGCGTCAACGGCTTGCCGGCCTGAAGCGCCACCGCCTCCACATCCTCGGCGAACAGGTTGCGTCCGCCGGTGGAGATCACCTCGTCGGTACGACCCAGTACAAAGGCCTCACCGTCGTGCAGGAACCCGGCATCGCCGGTACTGAACTGCTCACCGGTGCGGCGCTGGAAACCTGTCGCGGTGTAGTAGCCCTCGAACAGCCATGGCCCGCTGATCCGCAGGTCGGCAGGGGAGTTCGGGGTACCGTCGGAGTGCATGACGGCACCCGGCAGGAACCTGCCCGACGACACCAGCCCGCCCGGACCACGTACCGGGCCGGCGTTGCCGCGCAGTGTGCAGGTGGTTCCCACGGTGCTCTCGGCCAGGCCGTACACCGGCATCTGCGCCTCCCACGGAAAGCCGAACGCCCCGGCGACCTTCTGGAAGTCCTCCAGATCGCCCCAGTTGATCCGTTCACCACCGTTGAGGGCCTGCGTCATTCTGGACAGGTCCAGGTCGTCGGGGTAGGGCACCCGGCCAGCGAGCGCGAAACCGAAGTGCGGGCCGCCGGTGATCGTGGCCCGCTCCGTGGAGAGCATCCGCAACCACGACGACGGATCCAGGGCGAAGCTGCGTGGGCTCATGTGCACCTGGTCGACCCTGCTGGTCAACGCGGCGAGGAAGAAACAGATCAGTCCGAAGTCGTGGTAGAACGGCAACCAGGTGGCGACGACGTCGGACCCCGGGTCGTGCCCCATGCACCGGGCGATCATCGTCAGGTGCCGGGCCAGCGTGTCGCCGCGGATGGCCACACCCTTCGGCGTACCGAGACTGCCCGAGGTGAACTGCACCAGCGCGATCTCGGGGAGCTGGATGTCCGCCGGCAGCACGCTGTCCTCGCCGTCCAGGGAACTCTGCGACACCACCCGCATGTTCTGCTGTGCGGGCGCCGGGTCATCGTCGGTGATCAGGTGCCGGCAGCCCATCGAGTCCAGGACCACGCCCATCCGCTGGGCATGCTGCTCACGCAGCGCGCGACGCGGGGGCGGCGGCAGGGACACCAGCGTCCCCCCGGCCACCCAGACACCCAGCGCGGCGATCACCGAGGACATCGACGTGGTGATGGTGGTTGCCACCACCGAGCCTGGTCGCACGCCCTGCTGCCGGAGCCGGTGCGCGGCCGTGGCGAGCCGGGCGGCGAACTGGTCGTAGGTGAGGCTCCGGCGTCCTCCCGCCGGGTCCAGGAACGCCAACGACTGGGCCGAGCCGTACGGCCGGACGATCTCCTCGAGACTGAGGCCCGGATCGGTGGCGTAGCTGTACGGCCAGTCATGCACAGGGGGTGAGATCGCGGTACGGGCCATGACCGTCCTTTTCGCTTGCGGCTACCAGCCGATCGGGTCGGTACTCTCCTCGCGCAGTTCGGTCACCGCGCGCTCGTCCGCCTCCTCGGCCCGTTCGATCAGGCTCAGCACCTCACGGTCGTGGCGCATCCGTTCGTCCAGTTCCTCGCGGATGTAGCGGACGTGCCACTCCTCGTCCTTGAGGATCCCGCGCAGCGTGCGGTGGATCGAACCGGACACCTCGGGGATGTCCAGATGGTCGATGTACTGCTGTAGGCCACGCTTCTCCGACACCAGGGTCAGGGCCAGCAGATCGTTGAGTGAGGTCGGGATGCCGTAGTGGGTGGACAGCCGGGTCTGGTACGCCTCCGGCACGGAGAAGACCTCGCCGTCCAGCTCCTGGATCGTGCGGGTCCACAGCCAGGCGTGTACCGCCTCGTCACGCAGGTGCCGGCTGAGCGAGGCACGCAGTTCGCTGTTGTCGGCGAGTTTGCCCATCCGCATGATCGCACCGGCGCCGTGCACCTCCGCCGCGCGATACTGGTTGAGCAGCCAGATCCGGCGGTCCGGATCGCTTTCCAGGCGGGTCGCGCTCACATCTGTCATTGTGGAACCTCCTGCGCCACCAGGGCTTTGGCCACCTGGCCGACAGTCTGCAACTGGGACAGATCGGTGACCGCGAGACGACGGCCGGTCCGGCCGTGCAGGCTGGCGAGCAGTTCAGAGGCGTCCAACGAGTCGAAACCCAGGTCCTCGACGAAGTTCGTGGACTCGTCGAGCAACGCCGGATCAACCGTGCGGCTCCGACTGACTACCTCGATGACGAGTTGCACGGCATCCCGTTCGTCCATCGCCAGCTCCCTCGCGTTGCGCCGGATCTGCCGGCCCGCGCGGCGCGCGGCACCACCGGTCACGCTATGAACCACCTCCCGGTCCGGCCATGGGACGACGGTGGCCCAATTCGAGGTGCCCGTCCAGGCAACGTCGCCGCACGTCCGGTGCGGGTGTCCGATCGGGGTGACCGAACGGGGGCGTCGTGCTGCCCGTCGTTGGAGGCTGTAGGCACCGTTGCCCGGCAGGCATGCTGGCCGCGTCGCGGATCGTTCCGACCTCCGACAGTGCGGCGGCAAAGCGCGGACTGCATCCGCCCGTACCGACCGGGGATCGCCGAGAAATGCGAGGAGCCGCCATGTCCGGTACCACTACGCGCAATGCTGTTGAGGCTGCCGTGGGTGAGCGTTACAGTGCGGCGGCGCAGGCCGTCGAACCGCAACTGTGCTGTCCGGTCGACTATGATCCGCGCTATCTGAAGGTGATCCCTCCCGAGGTACTGGACCGTGACTACGGATGCGGCGACCCGTCGCGTCACCTGCGCGCCGGCGAGACCGTACTGGATCTGGGTTCCGGTGGCGGGAAGATCGCCTTCATCGCCTCGCAGGTGGTCGGTGCCGAGGGCCGGGTCATCGGAGTGGACATCAACGACGAGATGCTCGCGTTGGCCCGCTCGGCGGCGCCGACGGTGGCCGGGGAGCTCGGATACGACAATGTGCGGTTCCATCGTGGCCGCATCCAGGACCTTGCCCTCGACGTCGACGCGGTGGAACAGTTGCTGCTACAGCGGCCGGTCGGCGACATCGCGACTCTCACCGCGCTCCAGGAGGAGCTGGACCGCCTACGACGCGAGCAACCGCTGATCGCCGACGGCTCGGTCGATGTGGTGGTCTCCAACTGCGTGCTGAACCTGGTTGCGGCCGAGGACAAGATCCGGCTGTTCGACGAGATCTTCCGGGTGCTGCGCCGCGGCGGGCGCGCCGTGGTCTCCGACATCGTCAGCTCGGTCGAGGTTCCGGCGCAGATGCGGGAGGACCCGCAGCTGTGGAGTGGATGCATTTCCGGCGCGTTGCAGGAGGAGGCGTTCCTGTCCGCATTCACCGACTCCGGTTTCCACGGCGTGCGGTTGGACAGCCGTGCCGGTACACCCTGGCAGGTGGTGGACGGCATCGAGTTCCGGTCGGTCACGGTAGTGGCCTACAAGGGCAAGCAAGGGGAGTGCCGCGACCACGGCCAGGCGGTCATCTACAAGGGGCCATGGCGTTCGGTGCTCGACGACGACGAACACGTGTTTGAACGCGGGGTGCCCACGGCGGTCTGCGCGAAGAGCTTCGAGCTCTACGGCAGGGAGCCCTACCAGGACTCGTTCGAGTTGCTGGAACCACCGGAGCCGGTCGACCCGCAGACCGCACCGCTGTTCGCCTGTGCTCCACCGGCCGCTCTCGGCGCGACCGGTCCGATGCGGCGTGAGGTGACCGGACTGCGCTCGGACTGCGCGCAGCCCGGTTGCTGCTGAGGGGGGTGGCAGCGATGCTTATTGCGGTGTTCATACTGCTCGTCGCGCTCGCCGCGGCGAACGGCGGCAACGATGTCGCCAAGGGCGTGGCGACGCTGGCGGGCGCCGGCGTGACCCGCTACCGCACCGCCGTGCTGTGGGGTACCGCCACCACCCTGGCCGGGGCACTTGCCTCGCTCACCCTCGCCGGTGCGATGACGAAATTGTTCTCCTCCGGCATCGTGAGTGCACCGCCCAGCAACTCGTTCTCGCTGGCGGTGCTGGTCGGCGCGGCGAGCTGGGTGATCTTGGCGACCATCGCCCGGCTACCGGTGTCGACCACCCATGCGATCGTGGGCGCGCTGATCGGCGCGGGGCTGCTGCTGGCTCCCGGCTCAGTACGAGTAGCCGTACTGCTCACCAAGGTCGCCCTGCCGCTGCTGCTGAGTATCTTCGTGGCGTACGGAATCTCCTGGCTGCTGTCGCTGATTCCGCTGCGGACTCCGGAATGTGTGTGTGTAGGTCCAGCGGGCGCGGCGCAGCGGGCCGTCCCTATCGGCCCGGAGGGCGCGATGGTGTTCCAGGCCAGCGGTGGCCCGTCATTGCCGGTGGTATCCACGGGGACCGTGCAGCAGTGCCAGGTGCATAGCGATGGCCTGAAAGTCACCCGGATACTCAACGGGCTGCACTGGCTGTCCAGTGGAGCGACCAGTTTTGCCCGGGGACTCAACGACACACCGAAGATTGTGGCGGTCGGTGCGTTCACCCTCGTACCGGCCGGCATGACGAACACATCGGTGCTGTTGGTGGTCGCCGGGGCGATGGCGCTCGGTGCGATCGTCGTCGGTGTACGCGTCGCGGCCAAGCTGGGCGAGGGCATCACCCGGCTCTCCGACGTCAGCGGCTTCACCGCGAACCTCACCACCTCGTTACTGGTGGGGCTGGGCGCGGCCAACGGACTGCCGATGTCCACCACGCATGTGTCGACCGGTGCAGTCGCCGGCGCGGCCGGCCGTCAGGTCGGCACGCTCAACGTGCGCACCCTGCGGGACTTCGTGATCGCCTGGACGCTCACCCCGGTGTTCGCCGGGCTGGTGGCGGCCGGGGTGTATCTGCTCGCCCGCTGAGCGGGGTGTGCAACGCACACGGTGCCGGCGGGTAACCGTCGGCACCGGAAAGGACAGCGTCATGACACGGACACCGGCACGCCAGCGGGTCGTGGTCACCGGCATGGGCGTGGTCAGCCCGCTGGGCACCGGTGTGCCGGCGACCTGGTCGGGACTCGTCGAGGGACGCAGCGGGATCGTCGCATCGACCGATGAATCCGGTCAGACCCGCATCGCCGGTCAGGTCGTCGACTTCGACGCCGACGAGATCCTCGGCTGGCGCACCGCCCGCCAGCACGACCGGTTCACCCAGTTCGCACTGGTCGCCGCGCGGGAGGCCCGGGTGATGGCGGGTCTGGCCGAGACAGGTGGTGACGCGCAGGTCGAGGCGGTGCGCTCGGCCACCGTAGTGGGGACCGGTCTGGGCGGCATCGGCAGCCATCAGCGCGCGGTCCGCGCGTTGTGCGCCGGACGTCGGTCGGTCAGTGCCTACACAGCGGTGGCGATGGTACCCAGTGCTGCGAGTGCCGCGGTCGCCATCGAATCCGGTGCTCGCGGACCGGCGCTGACCCCCGCGACCGCCTGCGCCAGCGGCACCGACGCGGTCGGCGTCGCCGCCGACCTGATCAGGGCTGGCAGGGCCGATCTGGTACTGGCCGGGGCGGCGGACGCGCCACTGGGCCCGGCCATGTTCTCGGCGTTCGCGGCTATGGGCGCCGCGGCGGTCGCTGACGGGGATCCGGGCGCCGGCTGCCGGCCTTTCGCGGCCGACCGGACCGGACTGGTGCCGGGGGAGGGAGCCGCGGTGCTGGTACTGGAATCCGCCTCGCATGCTCGCGGGCGGGGAGCTGTCGCCCTGGCCGAGATCCTCGGCTACGGCGCGAGCAACGATGCTTACCACCTGAGCGCGCCGGCACCCGACGGTGCCACCGCGCTGGTCGCCGTGCGCGCCGCGCTCAGCGACGCCGGGCTCGACCCGGAGGCGCTCGGCTACATCTGCGCGCACGGTACCGGGACGGTCCTCAACGACCGGATGGAGGCCGGTCTGTTCGCCGATCTGGTCGGGCAGAGCGTCGCGGTGTCGTCGATCAAGTCCATGACCGGCCATCTGATGGGCGCCTCCGGTGCGGTGGAGACCGTCGCCTGCATCCAGGCACTGCGTACCGGAATCGTGCCGGGTACCCGCAACTGCGCGCGGCCCGCGCCCGACTGTGCCGGCATCGATCTGGTGTGCGGTAGCGCCAGACCGGTGGACGCGTCGGCGGCGTTGAACGTGAATTTCGGCTTCGGCGGACACAATGCGGCCCTGGTGCTCGGCCGGGTCTGATCCGAGGGTGTGGCGGCACAGACTCTGTGCGGCCACCCCTGTCGGTCACCCCGGTCGGGTCTGTGCTCCGAGCAGCCCACGTACCACGCTCTTTGCGTACCCGACCCTGCATTGGGAGGAAGCATGACGGTGACTGGTACCGAAGTTGCAGCAGTGGTGTCCGGGATCGGGCACTACCTTCCCGAGCGGGTGGTCACCACTGACGAGGTGGTTGCCCGGGTCAACGCGGAGAGCGGGCGGAACGTACTGAACGGTCGGTTGATCCGGATGTTCAGCGGGGTGGAGGAACGCCGCTACGCCACCGAGGGGACCACCTCCTCGGAACTGGCCGCACTGGCCGGGCAGCGGGCCCTGGCCGATGCCGGCCGAAGCCCGGAGGATGTCGACCTGCTGGTGTTCGCTGCGGTGACCCAGGACGTCATCGAGCCGGCTACCTCCAATATCGTGCAGGAGCGGCTGGGTTGCTGGAATGCCGCCGTGTGCGACGTGAAGAACGCCTGCAACAGTTTCCTCAACGCCGTCGACTTCGCAGCCGGCAAGATCATGTTGGGCCAGGCCAGGCGGGCTCTGGTCACCACCGGTGAGGTTGCCTCCATCCACATTGGATGGAACATCCCGGAGGGCAGCGGCAACGAGCTGAAGCTGCCCGCACTGACCATCGGCGACGCCGGCGGCGCCTTCCTGCTGGAGGCCGCCGAGGACACCGGACGTGGCGTGCGTCCAGGCCTATTCCGCTCCGATGGCCGGGAGTGGCGACTGTCCACCATCCTGTCCGGCGGCACCATGATGCCGCACGACAACACGCACTTCGCGATGGACTGCGACGGCGCGCGGTTGCACGAGCTGGCGGTCGAACGGGTACCGGCGGCGGCGGGTGAGGTCCTGGAACGGGTGGGCTGGCGCGTCGAGGACGTCACGCTGTGCGTACCGCACCAGACTTCGGTGCAGACGATCGAGACCATCCGCAACAAGATCGGTTTCCGGGCCGAGCAGGTGATGATCACCGTCGATCGGCTCGGCAACACCGGCGCGGCCAGCGTGCCGTGCGCGCTGGGACTGGCTCGAGAAGAGGGCCGGGTGCGCTCCGGCGACAAGGTCATTCTCATCGGTGGAGCCGCTGGCTTCGGCATCGCACTGATCCCGCTGGTGCTCTGAACCGGCCGACACTGCGGACCGTAACCGTGCCCCCGGCCAGCGCCGGGTGGCACGGTTGCGGGGCCCTACCCGCTGCTGGTCGAGCCTTCCTCCGAGCTGCGGGCCGTCATCAACCGGCTGGCCCACCGCGCGCCGGTCCGGGACACCCATGACCTTGGTACGTGCAGGCCGTAGCGCACGCCCTTGATGAAGTCCACCGCTGCCACCGGCAGCACCGTCTCCATCAACGTGCCGACCCGCACGTCGGCACCGACCAGGTAGCGGGACCGGGGTCGAGGACTGGTCAGTGCCCGGCGCACGGCCCGGGCCACCGGTTCGGGACCGGGCAGCCCGCGGGAGTAGGTGAGCAGGCTATCGGCGAAGCCGTACAGGTGGGCGTAGGGAGAACCCTCCGGCCTGGGCAGTTCGTCGACGCCACGTTGCCAGATGTCACTGGCGAAGCCGCCCGGCTCGACCAGCAGGACCTTCACCCCGAACTGCGCCACCTCCAGACGCAACGCGTCGCTGATCGCCTCCAACGCGAACTTGCTCGCCGAATACCAGCCCAGGTACGGGCTGGAGATCAGTCCGCCGAACGAGGACATGTTGACGATCCGGCCCTCCCCGCGACGGCGCATGGCCGGCAGCACCAGCTTCGCCAGACGTATCGGGGCGAGTAGGTTGACCTCCATCTGTTCGCGGGCCCGGTCGTCGTCCACGTCCTCCACGGTGCCGCCCTGCGCGAAGCCTGCGTTGTTCACCAGCGCCCACGGGCCGCCGTCGGTGGCCGCCGCGATCGTGTCGAAGGCCGCCTCGGTCTGCCCGATGTCGGTCATCTCGCACACCACGGTGTGTACCGTCAGACCGGTGGCCGAGGCTTCGGCGCGCAACGCGTCCGCCTTCTGCTCGCTGCGGGCGGTGCCGAACACGGTGAAGCCGGCGCGGGCCAGCTCCAACGCGGTGACCCTGCCGATTCCGCTGGTGGCCCCCGTGACCACCACGCTGCGCCCCGACATCACCACACCACCGGAAGTTCGGTGATGTCCAGCCCGAACATCGACTCCCGCCAGCCGACCTTCTCCGCCGGTACGGCCAGCCGCAGGGTGGGGAAGCGGCGGGTCAGTTCCCTGACAAGTTCCTGGATCTCCACCCGGGCCAGGGTCGCGCCGAGGCAGTAGTGCGGGCCGTGGCCGAGCGCGATGTGGTTCTCGCCGTGCCGACGCACATCGAAGCGTTCCGGCTCGTCGAAGTGCCGTTCATCGCGGTTCGCGGAGGTGAAGCACGGTATCACCCCACTGCCTGCCGGGATCGTCGTGCCGGCCACCTCGACGTCCTCGACGGCGACCCGTACGTTGCTCAGGTTGGAGCTGGGTGGGTTGAGCCGCAACAGTTCCTCGACCGCCGGCTCCAGCAGGTCCGGCTCGGCGTGCAGGGCGGCGTACTGGTCCGGGTCGCGCAACAGCATCAGCAGGCTGCAGGAGATCATGTCCACCGTGGTGGGGTAGCCGACCATCAGCAAGGTCATGGTCAGGATGATCAGGTCGTTCTGCTCGATGCCACCCTGCCCGTCGTCCACCGCGACCAGGGAGCTGAGCAGGTCTTCGGCCGGCTCACGGCGTTTGGCCTCCAGCAGCGAGTCCAGGTAGGCCCAGATGCCCTGGTAGGCGCTCAGCACCTCGTCCTCGGTGTAGTCGCCGCCGATGGTGAAGATCCGGTCCGACCAGCCCCGCAGCGCCTCCCGGTCGTCGAACGGTACGCCCAGCAGTTCGCAGATGAACGCCACCGGCAGCGGGAACACCAGGGTGGGGATCAGGTCCACCGGTTGCGTGGCGGTGGCGATCCCGTCGAGCAGGCCGGAGACCAGTTCACGGACCCGGCCACGCATCCTCTCGGTGGCCCGCGCGGTGAAGGCACGACCGACCAGCGCGCGGATCCTGGTGTGCTGCGGCGGGTCGGTGGTGAACAGCGCGTTCGGCGGCATCGGTATCGAGGTGATCTTCGGTGCGTCCGGGCGGGTCAGCGCGGCCCGGCTGAACCGCGGATCGGACAGCACCATCTTCACGTCGTCGTATCGGGTTACCAGGTACGCCCCGGAACCGGTCGGCAGTTGCACCCGGGCCACCGGGCAGGTCGAGCGCAGCTGCGCGTACTCCGGCGGTGTGACCAACGGATCGGTCCGGCCGAACGGATAGCTCAGTGTCTCGTCACCAGTCATCACTGGCACCTCCTGTGCGCCGGGTGCGTTCTGCGGTACCGGTCCTCGGTCAACGGCGTTCGGCCGGCTGGGGGGCGGCGCGTGGCTGTTCCCGCTCACCGGTCGACAGCCACCAGCGCAGCGTCGGTTTGTCGGTCTTGCCGACCGCGTTGCGGGGCAGTTGATCGACGAATCGGACGTCGGAGGGCGCGGCGTAGTCGGCGAGCTGCCGCCGTACCCACCGCTTCACCTCGAGCGTCGTCGGGCGGCGCGCGTCGTCGGTGGCGACGATCACCGCTGCCACCGCCTCGCCCGCGGTCCGGTCCGCCACCGCGACCACTGCCACGTCGGCGATTCCGGGTAGTTGCCGGATGACTCTCTCCACCTCGGCGGAAAAGATCTTGTAGCCACCCCGGTTGATCATGTCCTTCTTGCGGTCCAGCAGGTAGAGGAATCCCTCGTCATCCAGCCGGCCGACGTCACCGGTACGGAACCAGCCGTCCACGATCGACCTAGCGGTCGCCCCGGGGTCGTCCAGATAGCCGGTGGTGACCAGCGACCCGCGCATCCAGATCTCACCGGCGCCGCCCGGGGCCAGCACCCGGCCGTCGTCGTCGCGTATCTCGATCTCCATGCACGGCAGTGCCCGCCCCGCCGCACCCGGATGGTCGGCGAACTCGTGATCGAGCAGGATCGTGCCGGGCGAGTGGGTCTCCGACAACCCGTACACGTTGAGCAGCCGGGTGTGCGGCAGGCGGTCGCGTAGCGCGGACTCCAGCTCGGCCGGGAACGGTGCCCCGCCGGCCGCGGCCATCCGTAACCGGGGCAGGTGCGCCGCGGTCAACCGTTGCTCGCGCAACGCCAGCGACCACCAGGACGGGACCGCGTACGCCCAGGCGACCTCGTGTTCGGCGAGCAGACCGAGCCACCGGGCCGGGGCATTCGTGGCGACCAGTACGCAGGCAGCACCGGCCAGCATCGCCGGCAGCACGTGCGCGTGCATGGCGCTGATGTAGTACAGCGGGAACAGCACCGCGGTGCGCTCGCCCGCGCGTAGCCCGAGGATGCGCTGATAGGAGATGCCACTGTGCACGCTGCAGCGGTGCACCACCTGGCTGGCCTTGGCCCGACCGGTGCTACCGGACGTCCACACCACCTGGTAGGTCTCGTCCTCGGTGGGAGCCGGCGGCAGCCGCACGCTGTCCGCCGTCATCGGTGCCGGCAGTCCGAGGAGGCGCACCCGGTCGGCGGACAGCCCGGCCTCGGCCGCCGCGGTACGCAGCGGTTCGAGCAGCTCGGCCTGGCCCACCGCGAACCGGACACCACCCCGGTCGATCATGTACGCCCACTCCGAGGTGGCCAGCCGTACGTTGAGCCCCACCATGATGGTGCGTGCCATGGCACAGGCGAACACGGCGACCGCCAGGTCCAGCCGGTTGCGTGCGGCCACCGCGATCCGGTCGCCGGGCCGCAGGCCCCAACGCCGCAGTTGCTCGGCGCCGCCGCGCGCCAGGTCGGCGAACTGTGCGTAGGTCGCGGTGGAGCCGTCCTCGTCGACGAACGCCACGCTGTCGGGCCAGCGCTGCACGGCGCGTTCCAGCACGGCCAGGATGGTGGCCGGACGGTTCGGGTAGCTCAGTGCCGGTGCGCCCAACCACGACTGTCGTACCACCGGGCCGTCCGGCCCGAGATCGGCCTCAGAGGGCTCCATCAACGGACCCTAGACCGCCGTGCCGGCGGGGTCGGCCTGTTCCAGGACGACATCCTCCAGCTCCCCGTAGGTGACACCCTCTCGACCGGCGACCACCGAGGTCGGCAGGGTCAGATCCATGTCCTCCTCGATGGCGACCAGCAGTTCCGCCGCGGCCAGGGAGTCCAGGCAAAGGTCGTCGCCGAGGGTGAGTCCTCGCTCCAGGACATCATCATCGAGCTTGAGGTGCTTGGCCACCACCTGACGCAGCTTGATCACGGTGCCGGAGAGGGCGCCGTCGCCTGCTCCGTCCGGCTCGACTACGTGTGTCATCGTCGCCTCCCGGGCGTTGACCGGGCCTATCAGGGGCCCGGTGGGCAGGCACAGTCTCGTACCGCTGGGCAGAACTGTCCACGTGCCAGTTCGGACTACCCGAAGGGTGCATCGCCCGGCCGCCCGATCGCGGTGAGCGATCGCGGCTGTCACCCGGCGCGTCGTACCGGGAGGGTGGCCACAGGTCCGGCCGCCTCCGTGGTGCGCTGCGCCACCGGCCGGGGCGGAAGGGCGGCGGAGACCGCATGACGATCCCGCAGAGCGACGTGGTCGTACGCGCGGCAACGCCGCGGGAGGCCACCAGACGTACCTACGCCGACCTGCTCCAGCTCGACACGTTGCTCTCCGCCGACGGCGGAATTCCCCAGCATCCGGACGGCCGGTTCTTCATCGTCGTGCACCAGGTCTATGAACTGTGGTTCGAGGTGGTCCTCGACGAACTGGAGACCGCGCGCGACGCGATGCGCGCAGATGCCGGGGGCGATGCGATGTACGCGCTGCACCGGGTTGCCAGCATCGACCGTCTGCTGCTCGCTCAGATCGACACCCTCAACACCATCAGCCCGGCCGGTTTCGCCGGTCTGCGCACCCATCTCGGTACCGCCAGTGGTCTTCAATCGGTGCGTTTCCGGGAGATCGAGTACCTGTCCGGGCTGCGGGAACGCGACTTCTCCAACTACGCCGGCCGGACCGGTGCCGAGCGCTCAAGACTGTTGCGCCGGTTGCGTGAGCCGAGCGTCTGGGACGGCTTCCTGGCTCTGCTGCACCATCGTGGCGTGCCGGATCCGACGGCGCTCTACCACTCCGGCCGGCCTGACAGCGACCTGCTCGCGCTGGCCGAGGCGATGCTCGACCACGACGAAACCTGGGCGCTGTGGCGCAACCGGCACGCCGTGATGGTGGAGCGGATGATCGGCCGCAACGGTGGCACCGGCGGCTCCAGCGGGGTGGACTATCTCAACTCCCGTCGGGACGAACGGTTCTTCCCCCAACTATGGCAGCTGCGTACCCGGTTGACCGCGTCGGACGGACCCGCCGGTGACGTGGTGCCCGACCGGTCACTCCCGGCGGGCAGACCAGCAGGCCGGTGCCCCATGGGGGGTGGCCGGCCGGAGCGCCCGCATGAGGGCGGCCCACCGGCGGCGGAATTGGGACCGTCGTGGAGGTAGGAGTGGACCGACCGCGGCAACCGGCCGGGCCGCCGGCACCGAGCACGACTGCGCACAGGTTGGAGCGTCCATGACCGACGTCGTCACCCCCGTCACCACGGTGCCGGAACTGCTGCGGGGCAACGCTGGACGTGACCCCGACGCGACCGCGTTCACCCATCTGAGCTTTCCGGCCGATGCCGGGGATGGTGGCCGGCGCGCCAGCCTCACCCGGGGCGAACTGGACACCCGGTGCCGGGCACTGGCGGCCACCCTGGCCGGCGCCTGCCGCCAGGCCGACCGGGTGCTGGTACTGCTGCCGCCCGGGCTGGACTTCCTGGTCGGGCTGATCGGCACGCTGTACGCCGGTGCGGTCGCGGTGGCCTGCCCGCCGCCGGTGGATGGCCCCGGCGACCCGCGCACCGAACGCGCCGCCCAGATCGCCAGCAACGCCGAGGTGTCGGCGGTGGTGACGCTGGCCCGCTACGCCGACGAACTGGCCGAGGTACGCGGTTCGCTCGCGCCCGGTGCGCCGTGGATCAGCGTGGACACGCTCGACGACCAGCTTGCGCAGGGGTACCGGCCGGTGCCTGTGGACGCGGAGGATCTGGCACTGCTGCAGTACACCTCGGGGTCCACCGGTGCGCCCAAGGGCGTGATGGTCTCGCACGGAAACCTGACCCACCAGTTGGCGCAGATGCAGCAGATCTCCGGGCTGCCCGACGGCGGCAATATCGTCACCTGGATCTCCCCGTACCACGCCCTCGGCGTCGCCGGGCACCTGCTGCTGTCGCAGTACGTCGGTGGGCAGGGGGTCTTCCTGTCCCCGGAGGACTTCGTTCCCCGTCCGGTGCGCTGGCTGCGGGCGATCTCCGACACCCCGGGCCCGGTACTGTCCTGCGCGCCGAACTTCGCCTTCGACCGTTGCGTCGAGCATGTGGACGAGGCCGACCGGGACGGCCTGGACCTGTCGGGCTGGCACACCACGCTCAACGCGGCGGAACGGATCCGGGCGCAGACCATCGAACGCTTCACCGAGACCTACGCCCCGTACGGCTTCCAACCGACCACGATGCAGCCCGGTTTCGGCCAGACCGAGACGATGCTGTTCATCACCGGTCGGCACGCCGATCCCAGGCCAACGGTCCTGGACGTGGACGCGGCCGAACTGGAACACGGCCGGGCGGTCGCGGAGCGTGCAGAGGCGGGCACTGTCCCGGCCGAGCGGCGGCTGCGTCTGGTCGGCGTCGGCAACGCCGGCCCGCACTGCGAGGTCATCGTGGTCGATCCGAGCTCCCGTGCCCGGTTGGACGCGGACCAGGTCGGCGAGGTGTGGATCAGCGGCCCGATCGTCTGCCAGGGCTACTGGCGTCGTGACGAGCTGACCGCCGAGACCTTCCACGCCACCCTCGACGACGACACCGGGCCCTACCTGCGTACCGGCGACCTGGGCTTTCTGCACGACGGTGAACTGGTGCTGTGCGGCCGGGTGAAGGAACTGATCATCATCCGGGGCCGTAACCTGTACCCCCAGGACGTCGAGCTGACCAGTGAACGTACCCACCCGGCGTTGACCGGTGCGCCGGCCGCCGCGTTCTCCGTGGAGAGCGACGCGGGGGAGCGGTTGGTCATCGTTCAGTCGGTACCCGACCCTGACGCCGTGGACATCGCGCTGGAGACGTTGGCCGCCCGGATCGGCGCCGCGGTGACCGCCGAGCACGAGGTCGAGGTGCATGAGGTGGTCCTAGTCAAACCGGACGGGATCTCCCGTACGGTGAGTGGCAAGGTCCAACGAGGACAGTGTCAGAGTCGTTACACCGGTGGGGAACTGAGCCCATTGGCGATCAGCAGGCGTAGCCTGGCGCATCCCGTGCCGGCAGCTGCGGCACCGCTGCGTGGCATGCTGCTGGCGCTCGACGGCGCGATCCGGCCGACGGTGGTGGCCGCGGAGATCCGTCGCCGGCTGTCCGAGCTGATGGGTGTCCCGATCGATGAGGTCCCGGTGGACCTGCCACTCGCCGGGCTCGGGATGGAGTCGCTGCGGGCCATCGAACTGCGTGCCGCGCTGCAAGGCGACACCGGCGTCGACCTGCCGATGGCCACCTTCCTGCGCGCCAGCTGCGGCCAGCTCGCCACCACCATCTGCACTGAACTGGACAATCAGGAGGCCGCGCCCGCGGACTGACCTGCGCAATCGACAGTGTCGCCATCGGCCTGTTCTCGTCGGGCCGGTGGCGTAGAGCGGCGCGGCCGTACCGGTCGGGAGGAGTACGGATGGATCTGGAAGGCATTGAGGACGTCTACGAGCTGTCACCCATCCAGGAGGGGTTGCTGTTCCACAACCTCTACTCACCAGGCTCGGGCATCTACCTGGAGCAGGTGACGATGCGGATGCGCGGGCAGTTGGACGTGGTGGCCTACCAACGGGCCTGGCAGTCCATCGTGGACCGGCACACCGTGCTGCGTACCAGCTTCCACTGGGAGGGCGTGGACCGCGCCCTGCAGGTGGTGCAGCGCGAAGCGACCTTCGCCATCGACGTACTGGACTGGCGCGACGTCACCGGCGATGCTCTGGCCCAACGCTACGAGCAGTTCGCGCGCGCCGACCGGATGCGCGGGTTCGACCTGGCCCAGGCGCCGGTGATGCGTGGTTCGCTGATCCAGTTCACCGACGACGAGTGGGAGTTCTTCTGGAGCTTCTCACACCTGCTGATGGACGGCTGGTCGTTCGGTCTGGCGTTCGCCGAACTGGCCGAGCTGTACACCGGCTACGCCGCCGGCACTGCGGTGGAGCTGCCCGACACCAGACCCTACCGGGAGTACCTGGCCTGGTGGAAACGCCAGGACCGGACCGCGACCGAGGAGTTCTGGCGCGAGTATCTCGCCGGCTACGAAACCCCGGACGCGTTGGAGGTCGGTTCCGCGCCGGCCGGCCCACTGCCGGCCGATCAACCGAGCCATGCGGTACTGCCCACCCCGGAACTGCTGGAGATGATCGCACCGCTGTCGGAGTTCGCCCGCCAGCACGGACTCACCCTCAACACGGTGATGCAGGGCGCCTGGGCACTGCTGGCCGCCCGCTATCTGGGCCGCGAGGATGTGCTCATCGGCTCCACCGGCACCCAACGCCCGGCGACGCTGGCCGGCGCGGAGAGGATCATGGGGCCGATGCTCGCGACCACCCCGGTACGGGCCCGGGTGGACCCCGACGCGGAGCTCGTGACGTGGCTGCGCGAACTGCAGACCGGCATGGCGCGCGCCCGGGAGCACGCCGACATCTCGTTGCCGGAACTACGTCGGTTGGCCGACCTGTCCGGTAGCCGTCCACTGTTCGAGGTGGACCTGGCATTCGAGAACGTCCCCGTACCGGAACTGGACCTCAACGGAGTGTCGATCATCGGGTCGACCTACGACGGGCGGCCGCACTTCCCGATCACCATGATCATCATGCCTGGCGAGGCGATGCCGGTGCCCCGGGTGGTGTACGACCAGACTCGATTCACCGAGTCCGCGATGCGCCGACTGGTCGGCCAGTTCCGCGCCACGTTGGCGTATCTGTCGGCCCACCCGCAGGCCCGGCTGGCCGAGGTGGAGATCATGCCGGCCGCCGAGCGGCAGCAGGTGCTGCAGGACTGGAACCACAGCACACCACAACCGGATGGTCCGTCACTTCCCGCGATGCTGGCGCAGCGTGCCACCGAACAGCCCGACCGTACCGCGGTGGTCTGTGGGGACGAACAGCTCAGCTACCGCGAACTGGTCGACCGCGCCCACCGGCTCGCCCACCACCTCCGGGAGCGTGGCGTCGAGCCCGGCGACCGGGTCGGTCTGTGCCTGCAACGCTCGGTGGAGACGGTCGTGGCGATCGTCGCCACGGTCGCCGCTGGCGCCGCGTACGTGCCCCTGGACCTGGGTCAACCCACCAGCCGGATGGCGTACGTGCTCGGTGACGCGCAGGTCGCCGCGCTGGTCACGCACACCCCGGCCGCCGGTTCCGCGCCGGAGTTCGACGGGCCGGTCATCCATCTGGACAAGGACGTCGAGGCCATCGGCGCGCAGCCGGACTCCGCGCCGGAGGTCACCCCCGACGCGCAGGACGTGGCGTACCTGATCTACACGTCCGGCTCCACCGGCCGCCCCAAGGGCGTACTGGTCAGCCACGCCAACGTGCTGCGGCTGGTCGCCGGCGCGGGCACCCTGTTCGACTTCACCGCCGACGACGCGTGGAGCATGTTCCACTCCTACGCCTTCGACGTGTCGGTCTTCGAGATGTGGGGTGCGCTCTACCACGGAGCCTGCCTCGTGGTGGTGCCGCACGAGGCGGTACGCAACCCGGAGGCGTTCTGCGATCTGCTGCACCGGACCGGCGTGACCGTACTGAGCCAGACACCCTCGGCGTTCCGTCAGCTCGCCACCGTCGCGCTGGACGAGCAGCGGCCCCGACCGGAGCTGCGTTACGTGGTGTTCGCCGGCGAGTACCTGGATGTGGCCACACTTCAGCCCTGGCTGGACCGCTTCGGCGACGAGCAGCCGGAACTGGTCAACATGTACGGCATCACCGAGACCACGGTGCACTCCACCTTCCACCGGATCCGGTCCACCGAACTGGCCGGACCGGTACACAGCAACGTTGGCCGCCCGCTGCCCGACCTGCGTATCTACCTGCTGGACGGTCAGGGCCGGCCGGTCCCGCCGGGCATGGCCGGCGAGATCCACGTCGCCGGCGCCGGTGTCACGCTCGGCTACCACGCCAAGCCCGAGCTGACCGGCGAACGGTTCCGCGCCGATCCGTTCGTCGACGACCCGGCGCAGCGGATGTACCGCTCCGGCGACGTGGCTCGCTGGACCGACGACGGCGAGCTGGAGTTCCTCGGGCGCATCGATCAGCAGGTCAAGGTCCGCGGTTTCCGGGTGGAGCCCGGCGAGATCGAGGCGACGCTGCGTCGCTGCGACGGGGTCCGGGACGCGGTGGTACAGACCCGTGAGGTCGCCGGTGACACCCGGCTGATCGCCTGGGTGGTGCCCGACGACGCGACGCTGTCGGTCGGTGCGGTGCGCGCCGTCGCGGCACGTGACCTGCCGGAGTACATGGTGCCGGCGCATGTGCTGCTGCTGGAGGCGTTCCCGCTCACCCCCAACGGCAAGATCGACCGGGCCGCGCTGCCCGAGTTCGACGGTTCCCGGCCCGACCTGGGCCGGGAGTACATCGCGCCGAGGACCCCGGCCGAGGAGGCCGTCGCCGCGGTCTGGCGCGACATCCTGGCCGTGGACAAGGTGGGTGTGCAGGACGACTTCTTCGCCCTGGGCGGGCATTCCCTGCTGGCCACCCGGGTGGTGTTCGCCCTGCGTAGGACGCTCGGAGTCGAGGTGGCGGTACGAGTGTTGTTCGACCGCCCGACCCTGGAGGCCTTCGCCGGAGCGGTGGCCGCCGGCGGCGAGGCGTCCGGTGCCGATCTGGCGGGACCGGCCGCCATCACTCGCCAGCCCCGGGTCGTCCACCGGGTCTGAGCAGCACCGTAACGTCGGAAGGGGAGTGCGTGTGACCGCCCAGGAGACCCCGGTGCCCACCCGTGAGGCGTACCTGCTGCCGACGTCGTTCGGGCAGCGCAGGCTGTGGTTCCTCGATCAACTGGAACCCACCAGCAATGCGGCCTACGTCGAACACGGCGCGTTGCGGCTGCGCGGCCGGTTGGACAACGCGGCGCTGCAACGTGCGCTGGATGCTGTGGTGGACCGGCACGAGACGTTGCGTACCGGCTTCGCGGTGCTCGACGACGAGCCGGTCCAGGCGGTCAGCCCGCAGCTACGGGTACCGATCGAGCAGGTCGACGCCGACGTGGTGGTGACACCCGGGGCGGATACCGACGCGGTGCACGAGGCACTTGCCGACACGGTACGCGGCTACGTCTGCCAACCGTTCGACCTGTCCACCCCGCCGCTGTTCCGGGCCGGGCTGTGCCGGTTGCAGCCCGACGACCATGTCTTCATCGTCGCCTTTCACCACGCGATCTACGACCAGTGGTCCGGCGCACAGTTCGTCCGCGAACTGCTCGCCGGGTATGACGCCGAACTGGCCGGAGGCGCGTCGACGGCGCCGGAACTGACCGTCCAGTACGGTGACTTCGCCGCCTGGCAGCGCGACCGGGTTGGCGATGCGGAGGAAGGCGCGCAGCTCGACTACTGGGTCGAGGAACTGGCTGGAGTCACTCCGCTCGAGGTGCCGGCCGACCGGCCGCGCCCGGCGAGCCAGACCTTCGAGGGCGCCACCGCGGAGATCGTGCTGGAGCCGGAGCTGGTGGGTGGCCTGGACCAGGTGGCCAGGGCGCACCGGGCCACCCCGTTCATGGCCGCGCTGGCCGGGTTCGCTTCGCTGCTGAGCCGGTGGAGCGGTCAGAGCGACGTGGCCGTCGGTACCCCGGTGGCCGGTCGCCGCAGTCCCGAGCTGGAGGGACTGATCGGCTTCTTCGTCAACAACCTGGTGATCCGCACCGACACCGCCGGCGACCCGACGTTCGGCGAGCTGGTGGAGCGGACCCGGGCCCGTTGCCTGGCCGCGTACGGGCATGCCGACGTGCCGTTCGAACGGGTGGTGGAGCGGCTGCGACCCACCAGAGACCTGGCCCGCAGCCCGCTGTTCACGGTGATGTTCGTGTTCGGCAACGTACCGATGCCGATCCTGGAGGCGACCGGGCTGACGGCGGAGCTGTTCCGGGTGGACACCCGTACCGCGAAGTTCGACCTGTTCGTCACGTGCGTTCCGGAGGGCGATGCGCTGCGGGTCACCGCCGAATACAACCGGGCGCTGTACGACACCGGTACCGTCGAGCGGCTGCTGCGCCAGCTGCACCGGCTGTTGAGCGACGCGGTGGTGTCGCCGGACCGCCCGTTGACCGAACTGTCGCTGCTCGACGACGATGATCGGGCCCAACTGGAAGCGTGGGGGACCGGTCCGGAGCGCGAACTGCCCTGCGGCACTCTGCCGGAGCTGATCGCCGCGCGTGCGGCGCAGGCCGGGGACCGGGTGGCGGTGCGGGGCAGCTCCGGGCAGCTGGACTACGCCGGGCTGCTCGAACGGGCCGGCCGTGTCCGCGCCGCCCTGCGTGGCGCCGGTGTGCGACCCGGCCACCTGGTCGGGGTGGCGGTGGAACGCGACGTGGACCTGCCGGCCGTACTGCTCGGTGTGCACGGCTGCGGCGCGGCGTACCTGCCGCTGGATCCGGCGGTGCCGGCGGAGCGGTTGCGGTTCGTACTGACCGACAGCGCGGCAACCCTGGTGCTCGCCGATCGGGCCAGCGCCGCCTCGCTGCCCGACGGGGTACGGGTACTGCCGCTGGAGCAGGCGCTGGCCGAGCCCGGTACGTCGGAGCGGTCCGGCTGGCCGGCACCGGAGGACGTCGCGTACGTCATCTACACCTCCGGGTCCACCGGCACCCCCAAGGGAGTGCGGGTGACCCACCGGTCCCTGGTCAACATCCTGACCGCGCTGGCCGAGCGGCCCGGCCTGTCCGACACCGACACCCTCGCCGCGGTCACCACGCTGTCGTTCGACATCGCCGTGGTGGAGCTGTTCGGCCCGCTCGCCGTCGGCGGTACCGTCGAGGTGGTACCGCGCGACGTGGCGGCCGACGGTGGACGCCTCGCCGAGCATCTCGTCGCCGCCGGTGCGACCGTCGTACAGGCCACCCCGACCACCTGGCGGCTGCTGCGCCGGGCAGGCTGGCAGCCACCGGCCGGGTTCGCCATCTGGTGCGGGGGCGAGGCGTTCCCGCCGGACCTGGCCGCCGACCTGGTCGGCACCGGCGCGGTGGTGTGGAACATGTACGGGCCGACAGAGACCACCGTGTGGTCCGCAGTGCACCGAGTGGGTGACGAGCAGGGGTTCGTACCGCTCGGCGCGCCGGTGGCCAACACGCGCCTGCTGGTGACCGACACCGCACTGGTGCCGGTGCCGGTCGGGGTGCCCGGTGAACTGTTGATCGCCGGCGCCGGGGTCGCCGCCGGCTACCACGACCGGCCGGAACTGACCGGGCAACGCTTCGTCCACCATCCGGAGCTGGGTGCCTGCTACCGCACAGGCGACGTGGCCCGCTGGCGGGCCGGCGGCACCTTGGAGTTCCTGGGCCGCACCGACCATCAGGTCAAGGTCCGCGGCTACCGGATCGAACTGGGTGAGATCGAGTCGGTGTTGCGGGAACAGGCCGACGTGGCGGAGGCCGCGGTCGTGCTGCGGCTCGCCGGTACCGATCCCCGCGTGCTGGCCTACCTGGTGGCCGACAGCGCGCAGCCGCCCGGCGAGGAGGAACTGCGGCAGGCATGCCGGGAGCGGCTGCCCGAGTACATGGTGCCCAGCGCGTTCGTCGTGCTCGACGCGCTACCGCTGACCCCGAACGGCAAGCTCGACCGGGCCGCACTGCCGGCCCCCGGCCCCCGCCACGACGTGCGCGACTACGTGGCGCCGCGTACCGCGAGCGAGGAGCGGATCGCCACGATCCTGTCCGAGGTGCTCGGGGTGGACCGGGTCGGTGCACATGACGACTTCTTCGCCCTGGGCGGACATTCGCTGCTGGCGACCTCGGTGGTGGGTCGGATCGCCGCCACGATGGGCGCCGAGCTGCCGGTGCGTACCGTGTTCAGCCATCCGACCGTGGCCGGGCTGGCCGGACGGTTGCCCACCGGTACGCCGGTGAGTGCCGTCGCTCCGCTGCCGGTGGCCCCGCGTGTATCGGCGCCGGACGGATCGGTCCGCTTGCCGGCGTCGTTCCAGCAACGACGGGTGTGGTTCCTGACCCGGTTCGACCCGTCCAGCGCCGCGGCGTACGTGCTGCACGGCGCGTTGCGGCTGACCGGCCGGTTGGACACCGGCGCGCTGCGTCTGGCGTTGGACGCCGTGGTAGCCCGGCACGAGATCCTGCGCACCGGTCTGGTCGAGGTCGACGGTGAGCCGGTACAGGTGATTCGGCCCGCGGTGGACGCCGAACTGTCCGAAGTGGACGTATCTGCGACGGCGGACCCGGTGGCCGCGGCCGAGCAGACCCTGCGGCAGGCCGTGCGGCAGCCTCTCGAGCTCGCCGGGGAGTCGCTGGTGCGACTCACCCTGGCCGTACTCGGCGAGCAGGACGCGATGCTCGGGGTCGTGCTGCACCACGCGATCGCGGACCGGATCGCGATCGACGTGTTCACCACCGAACTCTCCGCCGCTTACGCGGCACTGGCGGCCGGGGACGTCCCACGGCTACCCGAGCTGACGGTGCAGTACGCCGACTACGCGGTCGCCCAGCAGCAGTTCACCGGCAGCGACGACGAGCGCGGGCAACTGGCGTACTGGCAGCGTCAGCTGGCCAACCTGCCGGTGCTGGACCTGCCGACTGACCGGCCCCGCCCGGCGACCCAGACCTACCGGGGCGCCACCCGTGAGTTCGAGCTGCCCGCCGCGCTGATCGAGGTGCTCACCGAGCGTTCCGCCCGGTACGGCGCGACCCGGTTCATGGCACTGCTGGCCGGGTACACCCTGCTGCTCTCCCGCTATGCCCGCAGCACCGACATCGCGGTGGGCTCCCCGGTCTCGGGTCGCTACCGGCCGGAGACCGAACGCTTGATCGGTTACTTCACTAACAACCTGGTGCTGCGTACCGACCTGTCCGGTGATCCGAGCGTCGGTGAGCTGCTCGACCGGGTACGCCAGACGTGCCTGGACGCCTTCGGACACGCCGACGTGTCGTTCGAACGGTTGGTGGAGCACCTGCATCCGGACCGCGACCTGGCGCACAGCCCACTGTTCTCGGCCATGTTCATCACCACCGAACTGCCGGCCCCGTCGCTGCGGCTGGGACCGGTACGCGCCACCCCGGTCAGTGCTGAGGCGACCAGTGCCAAGTACGACCTCACCTTCACCGTCTTCCCGTCCGCGGTCGGTAGCCCGGCGCATCGGGTGGTGGCCGAGTACAACACCGATCTGTTCGACGCGGCCACCATCGACCGGATGCTGGCGCACTACCGACTCGTGCTGGACGCACTGGCCGACGACCTGGAGCGCCCCCTCTCCGCACTGCCGGCGGTGCCCGATCACGAAGGCGCCTGGCTGATCTCGCACGGTACCGGAACTCGGCGGACCGTACCGGAGGTCAGCCTGACCGGGCTGCTGGATCCGCTGCTGGCCCAGCACTCCGACCGGGTCGCGGTCAGCGACGCCGCGGGTGCGTTGACCTATGCGGAACTGGACCAGCGCGCCAACCAGCTCGCACACCACCTGCGGTCGATCGGAGTGGGCCACGGTGACCGGGTGGCGTTGCTGGCCGAGCGGACCCGGCTGCTGCCGGTGGCGTTGTTGGGCGTGCTGCGCGCGGGTGCCGCGTATGTGCCGGTCGACCCGGACTTCCCGGCCGACCGGATCGCGCTGCTGCTGGCGGACTCCGGTGCGCTCGCCGCTCTCACCACCGACGAGCTCGCCGACCGGCTGCCCGTACCGCTGCCGGAGCCGATGTCGGGTACCGGGCGGGTGATCCGGCTGGACCGTGACGCCGAACTACTTGCCGGTTCGCCGGCGACCCCGCTGCCTGATGGTCCCAGCCCCGACGACCTGGCCTATGTCATCTACACCTCGGGCTCGACCGGGCGCCCCAAGGGTGTGCTGCTGCCGCACCGGCCGGTGGTGAACTTCCTGCTCACCATGGCAGAGCGGCCCGGGATGGCGGCCGACGATGTGGTCGGCGCAGCGAACACGATCGCCTGTGACATGCCGGTACTGGACCTGTACCTGCCATTGCTGCGGGGCGCCCGGATCGAGATGGTGCCGCGTGCGTTGGTGACCGACGGAGAACGGCTGGCCGAGCGGCTGGGTACGGCCGGCGTCACCTACCTGCAGGGCACCCCTACCACGTGGCGGCTGCTGCAGGAGGTCGGCTGGCGGCCACCGGCCGGCTTCACCGCGCTGGCCGGAGCCGAGAAGGTACCGGCCGACCTGGCGCACTGGTTGCACGACGCCGGCGCCCGAGTGTGGCACCTGTACGGTCCGACGGAGACCGCTGTGTGGTCCACCGTGCACGAGGTGGCCGGCAGCGAGGACCCGTTGCCGTTGGGCGGGCCGGTGGCCAACACCCGACTCCTGGTGGTGGACGAGAACCTGCGGCGGGTACCGGTCGGTGTACCGGGTGAGTTGCTGATCGGCGGCGCCGGTGTCGCCGACGGCTACTGGCAGCGCCCCGAACTGACCGCGGAACGCTTCGTCGCCGATCCGGAACTGGGCGACCAGCTCGTCTACCGCACCGGTGACGTGGTGCGCTGGCGCGCCGACGGCGTACTGGAATTCCTCGGTCGTTCGGACTTCCAGGTCAAGGTGCGCGGTTACCGGATCGAGCTGGGTGAGATCGAGTCCGCGCTGCGGGCACACGACGCGGTACGCGACGCGGTCGTGGTGGTGCGCGAGGATGTACCCGGCGACCGGCGGCTCACCGGCTACGTCGACCTGATGGACCCTGCCGGTACGGACCGCTCGGCGTTGGTGGGCGAGCTGCACGCGCAGTGCCGGCACCGGCTGCCGGAGTACATGATGCCCAGCGCGCTGGTGGTGCTGGATGCACTGCCGCTCACCGCGAACCGCAACAAGGTGGATCGGGCGAAGCTGCCCGCGCCCGATGGCACCCGCCCCGACCTGGGCGACTACCAGGCGCCACGGACCGCCGACGAACGCCGGTTGGCCGGGATCGTCGGTGAGGTACTGGGACTGGACCGAGTCGGGGTGCACGACGACTTCTTTGCCCTCGGGGGCCATTCCCTGCTGGCCACCCGGGTGGTGGCCCGGATCCGGGCGGCGTTCGGCATGGATGTCCCGGTACGGACCATGTTCACCCACCCGACTGTGGCCGGCCTGGCCAGTACGCTGCCGGACCGGCAGACGGAGCCGACCCCGACGAGGCAGGGGCCGATTCCGTTGTTGTACCGGATGCCGCAGGTCGGTGGCGAACTGGCCGGCCGCTACGTGCTGCCCGCCTCCTCGGGGCAGCGACGGCTGTGGTTCCTCGACCAGCTCGACCCGGCCAGTGCCGGTGCCTACACAGTGGACAGTGCGGTCCGGCTCACCGGCCCGGTCGAAACGGCCACTCTGCAGCGCGCGGTGGACGCCGTGGTGGCCCGGCACGAGACGCTGCGTACCTCGTTCGTGGAGACCGACGGTGAACCCGTACAGGTGGTGTCGCCGGGCGCGGAGGTGCCGGTCCGGCTGATGGACCTGACCGGTGCTGACGGACACGCCGTGGCCGATCAGTTGGCGCAGCTGTCCGGTCAGCCGTTCGACCTGGCCGCCGGGCCACTGCTGCGGGCCACCCTGGTTCGGCTCGGCGAGCATGAGCACATCCTTCACCTGGCGCTGCACCACGCGATCTGTGACCGCTGGTCGGTGCAGATCCTGGCGCGTGACCTGGTCGCCGCCTACGCCGACCCGGGTACCACGCCGGCTGAGCTGACGGTGCAGTACGGCGACTACGCCGCCGCGCAACGACAGTGGCTGGACTCGGCCGCCGCGGACGGACAACTGGACTGGTGGGAGGAGCAGCTGAATGACCTGCCGGTGGCCGAACTGCCGACCGACCGGCCCCGGCCCGAGATCCGCGGCTACATCGGTGACCTGTGCTGGGACCGGGTACCGGCCGAACTGGTCGATCGGCTCACTGCCCGGGGCCGGGAGCACGGTGCCACCCTCTACATGGTCGCCTTGACCGCCTGTCAACTGCTGCTGGCCCGCTACACCGGGCAGGACGACGTGACGGTCGGCTCCCCGGTTTCCGGTCGTAACCGGCCGGAGTTGGAGGAACTGGTCGGATTCTTCGTCAACAACCTGGTGATTCGGACCGACCTGGGCGACGATCCGCCGGTCGGGGAGCTGGTGGACCGGGTACGCGACACCTGCCTCGCCGCCTACGGCCACGCCGAGGTGCCGTTCGAGCGGATCGTGGAGCGACTGCGGCTACGGCGTGACCGCGCCCGCACCCCGCTGTTCACGGTGCTCTTCGCCGTGCAGAACACGCCGGCGGCGGCGCAACAGATGGGTGCCGCCACAGCGACGCCAGTGGACCTGCGGCCCGGCACCGCGCAGTTCGACCTGTCGCTGATGCTGATCCCGGACCCGGCAACCGGGGAGATGCGGCTGCGCGTCGAGTACGACACCGAACTGTTCGACTCATCCACGGTCAGGGGCATCATTGCCCAGTACCAGCTGCTCCTGCGGCTGATCGCCGACGATCCGGACCGGCGGGTCTCCCAGCTCGAACCGCTCACCCCCGCCGAGCGCCGGTTGCTGATGGACCACTGGGTCCAGACCACCGAACTGCCCGCCGACAGCAGCCTCGCGGTCGAGTTCGCGGCCCAGACGGCGCGCACCCCGGACGCGGTGGCGCTGGAGTGCGGGCCGGACAGCCTGACCTACGCCCAACTGGCCGGTCGGGCAGCCGCGGTCGCCGAGCAACTGCGCCGGCACGGCGTCGGGCCGGGCTCACGCGTCGGGGTACTGGCCGAGCAGGGCGCCGAACTGGTGGCCGGCATCCTCGGCACCCTGTACACGGGTGCTGCCTACGTGCCGCTGGATGTGTCCTGGCCGGTGGAGCGGATGTCCTTCGTACTCGCTGACGCCGGAGTGAAGGTGCTGCTCGCGGGTTCCGGCCGGGGTGCCGGCCTCGGCTTCGGTGGCATCACCGTGGCGTTGGAGGCCGACCGGAGCCCGGTTAGCGAGCCTCCGGTCGCGGTATCACCCCAGGACCTGGCATACATCATCTACACCTCGGGTTCCACCGGCCGCCCCAAGGGCGTGATGGTCAACCACACCAACGTGCTGCGGCTCGTCGCTGGTGCCCGTACCAGGCTCGACGTCTCGGCCGACGATGTGTGGAGCCTGTTCCACTCCGCCGCCTTCGACGTCTCGGTCTTCGAGATGTGGGGTGCCTGGCTGACCGGCGCCCGTCTCGCGGTCATCGGCTACCTGGCCGCCCGGGACCCGCAGGAGGTGCACCGGTTGCTGGCTGAGCATCGGGTGAGTGTGCTCAGCCAGACACCCACCGCGCTTCGTCAGCTGATCGCCGCCGACGCCCGGGAGAACGACCGGCTCGGCGCGCTGCGCTACATCATCCTGGCTGGTGAGCCGCTGGACGTGCGCAGTCTTGCCGGTTGGTTTGACCGTTACGACGACACCGCGCCCCGGTTGGTCAACATGTACGGCACCACCGAGACCACGGTGCACGCGACCTACCACGAGGTCAGCGCGGCACAACTGGATCCGCCGGTACGTAACCTGATCGGCCGCCCGCTGCCGGACCTGCGGATCTACCTGCTGGACCGACGAGGTCGGCCGGTACCGCTGAGCGCGGCAGGGGAGATCTGCATCGCCGGTCCCGGGGTGACCGCCGGCTACGCGGGCCGCCCGGAGTTGACCGCCGAACGATTCGGCACAGACCCGTACACCCCGACGAACGGAACACGGCGGTACCGCACCGGGGACCTGGCCCGCTGGCTGGCCGACGGCACCCTGGAGTTCCTCGGCAGGGTCGACGACCAGGTGAAGATCCGGGGATTCCGGGTCGAACCCGGTGAGGTGGAGGCGGTGTTGCGGGAACACCCGTCGGTGGCCGATGTGGTGGTCGTGGCCCGCGCGGGTCGGGCGACCGACAGCGAACTCGCCGCGTACGTGGTGGGCCGCGACGGCATCAGCCCCGGACCGGCCGAACTGCGCGCGCATGCCCGTCGGCTGCTGCCCGAATACCTGACCCCCGCCACCATCACCGTGCTCGCCGAACTACCCCGTACCTCCAGCGGGAAGGTCGACCGCCGGGCGCTGCCCGCTCCGGACCGTACCGGCGGTTCCCACGGCCATGTCGCACCGCGCGACGACACCGAACGGCAGCTCGCGCAACTGTGGTCGGAGGTGCTTGCCGTACCGGCCGTCGGTGTGCACGACGACTTCTTCGAGTTGGGCGGGCACTCGCTGCTGGCGACCCGGATGGTCAGCCGGATCCGGGCCACGATGGGGGTGGCGCTCGGAGTACGGGCGTTGTTCGACCATCCGAGCGTGGCCGGCCTCGCCACCGAACTGCGGGGTGGACCGACCAGCGCGCTGGAGCCGATCCCGCTACTGCCCCGCCCGGACGGGGTGGCGGAGTTGCCGGCCTCGTCCGGCCAGCGCCGGCTGTGGCTGCTCGGGCAGCTCGATTCGGCCAGCGCCGGGGCGTACCTGGTCGGCAGCGTGGCCCGACTCACCGGCGCGCTGGACCTTGACGCTCTGCGTGGTGCCCTCGCCCACGCGGTGGCCCGGCACGAGCCGCTGCGCTCCTGCCTGGTCGAGCGGGACGGAGAGCCGTTCCAACGGGTATACCCGGGGCTGGATGTGCCGGTTGAGGTGCTGGATGTCTCGGGTGCTCGGGATGCGCCCGGTGCGGCCGCGGAACTCGTACGCGAACGGCTCACCACTCCGTTCGATCTCGGCTCCGCGCCGCTGGTGCGCTGCGCGCTGGTCCGGCTAAGCGACACCGAACATCTGCTGGCCCTGGCGATGCACCACGCCATCGGCGATCAGGGCTCCACCCAGGTGATCGTGCGGGATCTGGTGACCGGCTACCGCGGCGCGGTGTCGGCTACGCCGGTGGAACTACCGCCGGTCGAGGTTCAGTACGCTGACGTCGCGGCCTGGCAGCAGGAGCAGTTGGCGAGCGGCGGGTACGCCGATGACCTGACCTACTGGACGGCTCGACTCGCCGCCCTACCGGTACTGGAACTGCCCACCGACTGTCCCCGGCCGCCGGTGCAGAGCTACCGGGGCGCGCAGCGCAGCCTCGCGGTCGCACCGGAGGTGGTTGCCGGACTGGCGGCAGCCGCCCGGACCCACGACGTCACACCGTTCATGGCCGGACTGGCGGCGTTCCAGACGTTGCTGGGTCGCTACGCCGGACAGCAGGACTTTGGTGTCGCGGTTCCGGTCGCCGGGCGCAGCCGACCGGAACTCGACGGTCTGGTGGGTTTCCTGGCCGGCACCCTCGTACTGCGCGCCGAGCTGGCCGGTGACCCGACCGTCGCCGAGCTGTTCGGCCGGGTACGGCAGAGTTGTCTGGACGCCTACGCACACGCTGACGTGCCGTTCGAGGCGGTGGTGGAGCAACTCGGGGTGGCCCGCGACGTGTCCCGTACTCCACTCGCGCAGGCCGGATTCGCTCTGGTCGAACGGGTCGCCGCGGCGGACCGGGAGATGGCCGGGATCCGGGTGCAGCCGCTGCCGTTCGACCCGGGCACCAGCAAGACCGACCTGACCGTGACAGTGGTCCCCACCGACACAGGCGGCTGGCAAGTGCTCGCCGAGTACAGCACCGACCTGTTCAGCGCCACCACCGTGGATCGGATGCTGGCGCACCTGCACATGCTGTTCGAGGAGTTCGCCGGAGACTGCGGCCGGACCCTGCGTGAGGTGCCGGCACTGCCCGCCGCCGAGCAGGCCCAGCTGGAGGAGTGGGCGTACGGCCCGGTCCGCGAGTTGCCGGGCGGGACCTGGCCGGACCTGTTCGAGGCGCAGGTGGCCGCCGGTCCCGATCGGGTGGCGGTCCGCCATGATGGTCGTGATCACACCTACGCCGACCTCAACGCCCGGGCCAACCGGCTTGCGCACCGGCTGCGGGCGCTCGGGGTCACGGCCGGAATTCTCGTCGCGGTGGTGGCGGAACGCTCGGTGGAGATGGTCGTCGCGGTGCTGGCGGTACACAAGGCCGGCGGTGGCTACGTACCGGTGGATCCGTCCTACCCGGCGGAGCGGGTCGTTTTCATGCTGTCCGACTCGGCGGCCACCGTACTGCTGACCCAGCAGCACCTGGTCGACACACTGCCGGCTACCAGTGCCGCTGTCGTAGTACTGGACAGCCCGGAGTTGCTCGCTGACGCCGACCCGCTGCCCGACCCTCCCCGGCACTGCGGTCCGGACGATCTGGCCTACGTCATCTACACCTCCGGGTCGACCGGGACACCGAAGGGTGTGTGCGTGGAGCACCGCTCGGTGGTCAACCTTGAGCTGACTCGTTATCTGGCCGGTCTGCACGAGGGCAGCCGGGTACTGCAGTTCGCCCCGTTCAGCTTCGACGTGTCGGTGTTCGAGATGGTGCTGTCGCTGCTGGGTGGTGTACCGCTGGTGATCCCGACACCGCAGCAGATGGCCGGTGGCGCGCAACTGGTGGAACTGATCAACACCGAACAGATCACGTTCACCTTCATTCCGCCGTCGCTGCTGGCTCACCTGTCGCCGGAGCAGGTACCCACCCTGGAGGTACTGGGGTCCGGTGGTGAGGACTGCCCGGCGGAGGTCGCCGAGCGGTGGGGTGGCCGTAAGCGGTTCCTGATCGGCTACGGGCCGACCGAGGCCACCGTGTACGCCACCGTGACCGACGAGATCTCCGGCGGCGGGCATCCGCCGATCGGTCGGCCGGTGGTCAACACCGTCGTGCGGGTACTCGACGCCGATCTGCGGCCACGCCCCGCGGGTACACCCGGCGAGCTCTACCTCGGTGGCGCCGGGCTGGCCCGGGGTTACCTGCGCAGGCCGGAACAGACCGCTGCGGCGTTCATCACCCATCCGCTCACCGGCGAGCGGCTGTACCGTACCGGTGACGCGGTGCGGTTCCTGCCGGACGGCACGCTGGAGTTCCTCGGCCGGCTCGATGACCAGGTCAAGTTGCGCGGGTTCCGGATTGAGCTGGGCGAGATCGGTGCCGCCCTGCGCGCCACGCCGGGGGCGGTGGAGGCTGTCGCGGTGGTGCGGGAGGATTCGCCGGGAGACAGGCGACTGGTCGGCTACCTGACCGCGGAAGCCGGCCAGGACCGGACGCAACTGCGTCACGCCGCGCTCGCATCTGCCCAGCAGCGGTTGCCGCACTACATGGTGCCCGCCGCGATCATGGTGCTCCCGGCACTTCCGTTGGGGCCGAACGGGAAGGTGGATCGGCAGGCGTTGCCGGTCCCGCCCGTGGCCAGCGGTTCCGACGGGTACGTGGCACCGCGTACGCCGACCGAGCGGCGGCTCGCGGCGATGATGGCCGACGCCCTGCGGGTGGAGCGGGTCGGGCTCGACGACGACTTCTTCGCTCTGGGTGGCCATTCGCTGCTGGCCGCCCGGCTGCACGCCGCCATCCGCCGGGTATGGGGCGTCGACCTGCCCATCCGGGTGATGTTCGAGCACTCCCGGGTCGGTGACCTGGCCGACCTGTTGGCCGAGCAGGGTGAGGTGGATCAGGCCACGGTGGAGGCCGAGCACGCCGCGATGCTGCGGGCCGACATCGAACTACCCGAGGACGTCCGGCCGTCCGGTGAGCCGCGCTGGTCGGCGTCGCCGGACACGGTGCTGGTCACCGGCGGTACCGGATTCCTGGGCGCTTTCCTGGTCGAGCAACTGGCGGTGGCCGGCCGGCAGGTCCGCTGCCTGGTCCGCGGCGGCGACGACGAGAAGGCACAGCGGCGGCTGGAGCAGCAACTGGCCGCGTTCGGGCTCTGGGATCCACAGTGGAGCGGCCGGGTCCGCGCGGTGGCCGGGGATCTGTCCCTTCCCCGCTTCGGGTTGTCCGAGGCCGGCTTCGCGGCGCTGGGCAGCGAGATCGACGAGATCTACCATTCGGGTGCGGTGGTGCACTTCCAGCAGCCGTACACCATGCTGCGCGACGGTAACGTCGGTGGCACGGTGGAGGTCCTGCGACTGTCCACTCTCGGCCGGCCGGTCCCGGTGCACTACGTCTCGACCCTGTCGGTCTTCGGTGGGCTGAGCCGGGACGAGCAGGACGGCGCCGTGTTGCGCGAGGATCTGCTGCCCGACGTCCCGCCACCGGCCGCAGACACCGGCTACAACCACAGTAAATGGGTAGCCGAGCAGGTCGTCGTGCTGGCCCGGGACGCCGGCGTTCCGGTGGCGATCTACCGACCCGGCCGCATCGGCGGTGACCAGCGCACCGGCATGTGGCGGGGTGCCGACCTGGTGTGTCAGGTGATCCGGGCCTGCGCGGTGACCGGTCTGGTTCCCGACGCCGGGCTGGCCACCGACCTGGTTCCAGTGGACCATCTGGCCGCCGCGATCACCGCAATGGCCCGACACCGGGAGGCGCTCGGCGCCACCTTCCACTTCGCGTTGGCGGAGAAGGTGCCGCTGGTGGCGCTCGCGGATGCGCTCGGTTCCCGGGGTTATCAGGTGCGGCGGGCCACGGTGCAGGACTGGTACGGCGCTGTGCTGGCCGCCGCGGAAGCCGGTGACGATGAACTCGGCCCCGTCCTGACGATGTACGCGGGCCTGGCCGAGGGGCGCCGGGACGGACCCGGCGAGCCGGTCTTCGACACCAGCAACACCCGGAGACTGCTCGGTACTGACCTGCCGCCACCGGTGGTGGACACCGAGGTACTCGGCCGGTACGTGGATGCGCTTCGCGAGGCTGGAGTGCTGCCCGCGCCGAGAGACGGGGCGATCGTGGAAGGGAGTACCGATGGGAGTCGATAGACCGGTGATCATCGCGGGTGCCGGTGTCGGCGGGTTGACCGCGGCGCTCGCCCTGCACCAGCGGGGCATCGCGGTGGAGCTGTATGAACGCCGGACCGAGGAGGCCATCCGGACCGCGTCGGGCAGTGGCCTGACGCTGTGGAGCAACGCGTCCACTTCGCTGGGTTGGCTGGGTCTGGCCGAGCAGTTGCTGGCCGCCTCCGAACAGGTGACCGGTATCGAAAGCTACGACGCCCGTGGCCGGGTCCGGTTCCGGATGCATTCGCACCGGCATCTGTGGCCGGCTGCGCTGCCATCGCTGTCGATCGGGCGGATGGACCTGTTCCTGGTGCTGATGAACGCCTGCGCGGATCGGGGCATCAGCATCCATTACGGCCAGGAGGTGACCGACTTCCGGGACTGCGCGGACGGTGTCGAGGTGACCGTGGCGGGTGGGCAGCAGATCGACGGGGTCGCCTTGCTCGGCGCCGACGGGATCCGCTCGTCGGTACTTACCCGTCTGCACGGCAGCGTGCCGGCCGTCTACCTGGGACGTACCGTCTACCGCGGCGTGGTTGCGGGATCCCAGGACCTGGTGGCCGGAATACCCCAGCTCTACCACGACCCGGACACCGGGATCGGCGGTGGTGTGTACCCGATCGGCGGGGACCGGGCCGCCTGGACCCTGTCGGTCGAGGCGCCTGCCGGGGAACGCGAGATGCCCGAACAGATCCCGGCGCACCTGACCCGGCTGGTCCGGACGATGCCGGCGGTGCTGCGCGAACGGGTGACGCGTACGCCCGCGGAGGCAGTGATCCGGACCGACATCTGGTACCACGACTGGCACGAGCACTGGGGCAGCGGCCACGTCACATTGCTCGGTGACGCCGCCCACGCGATGCCCAATGACCTCGGTCAGGGTGCCTGCCAGGCGGTGGAGGATGGACTGGTCCTGGCCGACGCGCTGGCCGACGCGGTGAGCGTGACCGCCGGCCTGCGTGCCTACGAGCAACGCCGCTACGCCCGGGTGAAGTGGATCCGGGAGCAGTCGGTGCGGGTCGCCACCTCTCCGGAGCCGGCCAACCGGGTCGTGCGCCGGCTGATGACCGGGCTGGTGCGGCTCTACCTGGCGATGTCGGAGAAACAGATGTGGCGGGAGATGCAGCGGCCACCGGAGCTGTCCGGCCTGCCGGTACCGGTGGCAGGGGGTACGGGATGAGCGCGCCGATGCCGCTCACCTGGCTGCCGGAGGGTGACGAGGCGTGGCGTTCGAAGGTGCGTGCGTTCGCCGAGTCGTCGATCGTACCCCGGGTGACGGCCATGGACGAGACCGCCCGCATCGATCCGGACTTGATCGTGGAGTTGTTCGACGCCGGCCTGATGGGTGTGGAGGTGCCCGAGGCCTACGGTGGTGCCGGCGGCGACCTGTTCCGGGTCGTGCTGAGCATCGAGGAGATCGCCCGCGCCGATCCGTCCGTGGCGGTGCTGGTGGATGTACAGAACGCCCTGGTGACCAGCGCTCTGCTACGCCACGGGGACGGGCCCGCCCGCCGCCGTCACCTACCTCGGCTGGCCAACGACACGGTCGGCGCGTACGCGATTTCCGAGGCCGGTGCCGGCAGCGACGCCTTCGCGATGAGCACAGAGGCCGTGGCGGACGGCGGCGACTACGTGCTCACCGGTACCAAGCAGTGGACCAGCAGCGCCCGCGAGGCGGGCCTGTTCCTGGTGTTCGCCCGCGCAGAGGTGGGTCTGACCGCATTCCTGGTCGAGCGGGACACCCCCGGACTGACTGTGGGCGAGGCGATGCCCAAGATGGGCATCCGGGCCAGTTCGACCTGCGAGGTGAACCTCGACGGGGTCCGGGTCGGCCGCGCTGGCGTCCTCGGCCGCCCCGGCCGGGGTGAGCTGCTGGTCGCCGAGACCCTCAATGTGGGCAAGGTCGGCATCGCCGCGCAACTGGTGGGTCTCGCACAGGGCGCGTTGGATGAGGCGGTCGGCTACGCCGGCCGGCGGACGCAGTTCGGTGCGCCGATCGCCACGTACCAGGGGGTGTCGTTTCCGTTGGCGCGCCTGGCTGCGGAGCTGGAGGCGGCCCGAACGCTGCTCTACAACACCACCCGGCTCCTCCAGCACGGTGGTAGTGCCACCGAGCGACTGCGGGCCTGCGCGATGGCCAAGTACATCGCCTCGGAGGTGGCCGAACGGGTCGTCGGCCAGGCCGTGGAGACATTGGGCGGCAACGGGTTCGTCCCTGGTCTCCGGATCGAGAAGCTCTACCGGGACGCCAAGGTCGGCAAGATCTACGAAGGGACCTCCAACATGCAGTTCCGTACCATCGCCGGTACCTTTCCGCGCTCCGGCCCGCAGAAAGGAGACTGACATGACGGAGGTCCAGCTGCTGTGCCTGCCCTACGCGGGTGGATCGGCGGCCCGCATCTACCGCGACTGGGCGAAGCCGATGTCGGGTACGGCCCGGGTGCTGCCGGTGGAACTGCCGGGGCGTGGCGCACGGCTCGCCGAGAGTCTGCTGACCCGGGTCGATGCGCTGGCCGACGATGCCCTGAGAGCCGTGCTGTCCCGACTGGATGGGCCGTACGCGCTGTTCGGGCACAGTCTCGGCGCTCTGGTGGCGTTCGAGCTGGCCCGTCGGTTGGAGCACCGCCACGGCCGGCCGGCGGTGCATCTGTTCGTCTCCGGGCATGGTGCCCCGCAGGACCCGGCGAACCTGCACGACGACTACCAGCTACCCGACGAGCAGTTCCGGGCGAGACTGCGGGAACTGGCCGGCACTCCGGAGGAGGTGTTGGCCGACGAGGAGCTGCTGGATCTGTTCGTTCCGATCATCCGGGCCGACTTCGAGGCCGCCGACACTTACGCCTACCATCCGATGCCGCGCCTGACCTGCCCGCTGACCGTGTACGGCGGCAGCGGCGATCCCGAGGCACCGCCGGACAGCCTGCCCGGCTGGTCACAGCAGAGCACGGACCGCTGCGAGGTACGGGTCCTGCCCGGCAACCACTTCTTTCTGCACCACGAGCAGAGCAGGCTGCTGTCCGGGGTCGCGGAGGACCTGACCCTCGCCGGGGCCGGTATCGCCCGGCTGACACCTGGAAGGACGAGCTGATGCGTCTGCGTCCCTGGTTCTACAACGCCCTGTACCGGATGAACCTCGCCCCGTGGGACAAGGAGGTGCGACCGGTACTCAAGGAACTGGTGAGTTCCGGTCGACTCAGTCCGGCCGAACTGCCCACCGCGGTGGACCTTGGCTGCGGTACCGGCGCCGAGGCGGTGTACCTGGCCGCACAGGGATTCGGTCCGGTTCTCGGGGTGGACTTCTCGCCGGTCGCGGTGCGCCGGGGGCAGGCACGTGCTCGTGCCGCCGGGGTGGGCGAGCGGTGTCAGTTCCTGCGCGCCGACCTGACCGCCGCCACGGTGCCCGGCCTGGCCGACCAATACGACCTGGTGTGCGATTTCGGTGCGCTCAACGATACCGTCGGTGCGCAGCGGGTGGCGGTGGCCGAGCTGATCCGTCGGATCACCCGGCCCGGTGGCAAGGTGCTGCTGTGGTGCTTCCAGGCAGACAAGGCGGAGTTACCGGCGCCAGCCCGGATGACACCGATGATCGCGCCGGGGGAGGAGAAGGAGCTGTTCGCCGAGACGTTTGACATCGAGTACCTGCCCACCCGCCCGCGCAGCGCGATGCTGCTGATGACCAGGAGGTCGGCGTGAAGGACCTGACCGCACCGATCGTGGTGGCCGGTGCCGGGGTCGGCGGCCTGACCGCCGCCCTGGCGATGAGCCGGCACAACATTCCGGTGACTGTGTACGAACGTCGTTCACTGGACGAGATCACCGCTTCCGCTGGCTTCGGCCACACCATCTGGAGCAACGCCACCACCGCGTTGAGTACTCTCGGACTGGGTGACCGGTTGCTGGAGGCCGGCGAACTGCTCCGCCGTTCGCAGAGCCGCAACTCCAGCCAGCAGGTGATGTTCGAGATGGAGATCGCCGACAGCATCTCGCCGGGCGCCATGCCGGCACTGGGCATCGGTCGGCGTGACCTGATCACGATGCTGCGAGAGCAGTGTGCGCAGCGCGGGGTGCAACTGCACTACGGCCAGGGTATCGACGGTTACAACACCACCCCCGGCGCTGGAGCCACGGCGCGCCTATCTGGCGGTGGCACGGTCGCTGGGGCCGCACTGATCGGCGCCGACGGGGTCCGCTCCACGATTCTCAAGCAGTTGCACGGGTCGTTGCCGCTGCTCGACGCCGGACGCTCCACCTACCGCGGCATCGCCACCGGCACGTGCGGTCTGCACCGGGGTGTGGTGCACCTGTTCTCAGACCCGGAGAGCGGGATCGGCGGCGGCGCCTGGGTGATCGGCCACAACCGGGTGGTGTGGACACTGTCCTGCGCCCGGCCCGCCGAGGGCGACGACCCGCAGGGGACATGGAAGCGGGCCGCGGAACTGGCTGACATGCTCGGCGATCTGCCCCGCGAGTTCGTCGGCCGGACCCCGCCGGAGAAGGCGACCCGCACCCACGTCTTCTACCACGAATGGTTGCCCACCTGGGGTGACGGGCCGGTGACGTTGCTCGGCGATGCCGCACACACCCTACCAACCGACCTCGGTCAGGGCGCCTGCCAGGCAATCGAGGACGGCGTGGTGCTCGGCGATGCGCTGGCCGCAGCCGACGACGTGGTCTCCGGGTTGCGGGCGTACGAGCAGCGCCGCCGGCCACGGGTGGAGTGGATCCGCCAACGGGTGATGCGGGTCAACGGCTTCAAGCCGATCCGTAACCCGGCACTGCGGTGGGCGGTGAACCGGGTGGCGAAGGTGGTGATCGCAGCGAGCGGACCGAAGATGTGGCGGGAGATCCAGCGCCCGCCGGAACTGCTCGCCGACTCGGCAGCGGTCAGCTGAGGGGTGCCGGACCGGCGGCCGGTACGTCACCGGCCGCCGCGTCGGACGCGGCGGCCGGTGCATCCTGCCGATCGCCATGGGGCGCCCGGATGGCCATTCCCACCACCGCACCGACCAGTGCCGCCACTCCGGCGGCGGTCAGCGCGGTGTGTACGCCGCCGGTGAGTGCCCGCGAGACCAGGGCGCCGACCCGGGAGCCGGCGTGGAGTTGGCCGCCACCACCGCTGAACAGGCTGCGGGCCAGAGCCGCCGTGTCGTGTGCGGACAACCCGGCGGCCGCCGCGCCGTCGGACACCACCTGCCCGAACTTGTTGCTGACCAGCGCACCGAGCAGAGCGATTCCGACCAGCGCACCGACCTGCTGACCGCTCTCACCGGTCGCGGAGGCGAGCCCGGCGTGCTGCGGCGCCACGCTGCCCATCAGGGCACTGTTGACCGGCGGTATCGCCAGGCCGACCCCGAGGCCGAAGGAGACCAGCCACGGCCACCAGCTCGCGTACGCCTGGGTGCTGCCGACCCGGGCCAGCATCAGCAGGCTCCCGCCGATCAGGACACAACCCAGTACCACCGGCACCCGGGCGCCGACCCGACCGGCCAGCAGCCCGGCGAGTGGGGAAGCCACCACCACAGCGAGCATGGCGGGCAGGAACCGTACGCCGGTTGCCGCAGCCGGGTAGTGCTGTACCTGCTGCAGGAACAGGCTGATCAGGAAGAACGAGGCGTACAGGCCGAACGCCACCAGGGCGATCACGACGGTACTGGCCGAGAAGGTGAGCGAGCGGAACAGGCCCAGTCGCAGCATCGGATGTTCGCTGTTGCGCTCCACCAGGAGCAGGGCCACGAACGCGGATGCGGACACCACCAGGGTTCCGATGATGACCGGGGACCCCCAGCCGAGCCGGCTTCCCTCGATCAGCGCGTAGGTCACGCTACCCAGCCACAGTACGGTCAGTACCTGGCCGGGTAGGTCCACCGCACGGTGGAGCGGCAGGTCCGGGCGCTGTGGCCGGTCTGTCGGCAGTGTCCGCCCGCCCAGGATGAGGGCAAGGATCCCCACTGGCACGTTGACCAGGAAGATCGCCTGCCAGCCCCAGGTGCCGACCAGTATCCCCCCGAGCACCGGGCCGAGCAGCAATGCCAGCCCGGACACCCCGGACCAGATGCCGAACGCCCTGGCCCGTTGCTTGTCGCCGGGAAATGCGCTGGTCAGGATCGCCAGAGTCTGCGGGGTGACCAGCGCGGCACCGAGGCCCTGCAGGATCCGTCCGGTGACCAGTACGCCGAGCCCGGGCGCGGCCGCGCACACCGCGGACCCGGCGGTGAACACCGCGAGTCCGGCCTGGAACATGCCGGTGCGGCCGAACCGGTCACCCAGGCTGCCGGAGGTGAGCAGCAGCGCCGCGAAGACCAGGACATAGCCGTCGGCGATCCAGACCAGTCCCGCGACGTCGGTGTGCAGGTCGGCCCGGATCACCGGGAGCGCGACGCTGATCGCGACACTGTCCAGTAGCGCCATGAACAGCGCCAGGCATACCACCATCAGGGTGGCGACCCGGGATGCGGTACGGACAGTGGGGACGGTGACGACCACGGCGGCTCCCGGCTGTTGTGGTGGATCAACCTCGGTTTGCGCTGCGCGTCGCGATGGTGCCGAGCGCACCGTCCTGACGGTGCCACCGAGCACCCGGCGGCCCAAGGCGACGCCGGGCGAGAAGACCGGGGTGCCCGGTCGGGCACTGCCACCGGCTGCCTCGTGGCCGGGCCGGACGGCGCTCCGGTGCGACCCCGCCCGACCCTAGCGTCGAGGGAGGTCGCTCATCGAGTCGTGGAGGAACGTCATGGTCCCGCAGCCGGCCCCAGTACCGTCCACAGTGCACCGTGCGGACGCGAACGAGAGTCCCTTCCCGCCGCCGCCGTCGGTGCTCGCTGCGATGCGGCAGGCGGTCGGCACCGCCAACCGCTATCCGGAGGTATATCCGCAGGTTCTGGTCGACGCGATCGCCAAGCACCACGGTATACCGGCCGAGCATGTCACGGTGGGCGCCGGTGCCTCCGGACTGATCCAGCAGATGCTGCATCTGGTGGGCAGGTCCCGCGGTGAGGCGGTGTTCGCCTGGCGGTCGTTCGAGGGCTATCCGTTGATCGCGGAGGGGATGCGGATCCCGGTGCGTCGGGTACCTCTGGACGGTCACCGCCATGACCTGCCGGCGATGGCCCGTGCCGCCCGGCGGCGGCGCAGCAAGCTGGTGTTCATCTGCAATCCGAACAACCCGACCGGTACCAGCGTGGGCGAGGACGAGCTCGTACATTTCCTCGACCAGGTACCGCCCCGGGTCTTCGTGGTTCTCGACGAGGTCTACCGCGAGTTCTGTACGGATCCGGCGAGCGCCGACGGCCTGCGGCTCTACCAGCGTTATCCGAACGTAGTGGTGCTGCGCAGCTTCTCCAAGGCCTATGGACTGGCCGGCCTGCGGATCGGGTACGCGATCGGGCAGCCGGGGCCGATCGCCGGGCTGCGTGCGGTGACGATGCCGTTCCTGGTCCCGCAGGTGGCGCAGGAAGCGGCGATCGCCGCGTTGGACGCCGCGGACTCGTTCGCCGAGCAGCACCGGGCGATTGCCGCTGAGCGGGACCGGGTGGTACGCGAGCTGCGGGCTGCGGGTCTCGAGGCGCCGGACAGTGCGGGCAACTTCGTCTGGCTGCCGTTGGGAGCCGGTAGTTCAGCGTTCGCCGTGGCGGCGGAGGCGGCTGGGCTGCTGGTGCATTCGTTCGACGGGGAGGGCGTGCGGGTCACGATCGGTCTGCCGGACAGCAACGACGTTCTGGTACGGGTCGCGTCCGCAGGGACGTGGTGAGCGGGCGCATCGCGTGACGCTACTTTCTGTAGTTACATGCCGTGGAGGTCGCGGAGACCGGAGATCGGCCGGTTCATTGCGTAATGCGGCTTGACAGGTTCCGGAATCGCCATTGCGTACGCCGTGTGCGCGGCGCGGTCGGGTCGGTGCGCGGAATGGTTACCCGTCATTCTTGTATCCGATGTCATTGAGCTGGCAAGGACATGGAATGCCGGCCCGATCGCGCCGGGAAATGTACTCATCGCAGTGCGTCAAAATGGGCCGGACTGTCGCCCGGGCGGCGCAGCGCCGGTGTGCGCGCGGCGGCTGTCCCTCGCAGCGTGGGACACTGCCCTGGATCACCTGATGCGGGTGTTTTGCCGGGAAGATGCCGACGGTAAATTGTTTCGGACCGGACACGGGACATCCCCGCAGTGCTATTCGTCGGTACGATCCCGGGCAGTTCTTCAAGCCTTTTCGGCACCTCTTTCCCAGGTGGCCGCCGGCCTCGCGAGCCGGCTCCGGACAGGCCGCATAGTCGTTCAGTGAGTACGGCAGATTCCCCCTTCGACACATGGGTTTGGTCACCAGTTGTTACGAAGGACTGACTCGTTTCCTGGAGGTCGGCATGGCGTGGACAGCACCCAGTGTTACCGAGGTGGCGGCGCGGTCAGCGCAGTACGGGCTAGGGCTGAGTGACGAGGACGTCAAGCTCTACAGCGAGCTCGGCGCCGCCATGGCCGGGGCCCACGATGAGATCGCTGCGTGGTTTGAGGAGGTACGGCCGCCGCTGCCGACCCGCAGCTGGACCCGCCCCGCTCCGGCCGACAACCCGTACAACGCCTGGTACGTGCAGGGAAAGGTGGCGGGCGCGCCGGCCGGACCGCTGGCCGACCTGCGCTGGGTGGCCAAGTCGAGCATCTCGGTGGCCGGCTGGCCGATGAGCGCCGGCTCGCTGCTGGTAGAGGGACACACCCCGGCCGAGGACGCCGCCGTGGTTCGGTTGCTGCTCGCTGCCGGTGCCACCCTGGTGGGCAACGCCAACGCCGAGGACCTGGGCGTGTCCGCCTCCTCCTACACCAGTGCGCTGGGGCCGGTGACCAACCCGTGGGACGCGGCCCGGGCGACCTTCGGCTCCTCGTCGGGCTGCGCGGCACTGGTCTGCGCCGGTCTGGTCGACTTCGGAATCGGCGGTGACCAGGGCGGGAGCGTACGGGCGCCGGCCTCGGGCACGGGTCTGGTCGGCCACAAGCCGAGCCGTGGTCTGGTTCCCTACACCGGAGCGATGGCGTTCACCGCCGTGCAGGACGGGCTGGGTCCACTGACCCGGACCAGCGAACTGGCCGCGCGGGTGATGGCCGAGCTGGACCGGCCCGACGGCCGGGACCTTCGCCAGTGTCTACCGGCACCGGGACCTGACTGGTTGTCCGGCCTGCACGACGGGGTGCGGGGCCTGCGCATCGGTCTGGTACGTGAGTCCTTCGGCGTGCCCGGGCTGTCCGAACCGGCGGTGGACGACACCGTGCGGGCGGCCTGTGACCGGCTGGCCGCCGCCGGTGCGAGCGTCCGGGAGGTGAGCGTTCCGGTGCATACCCGGGGCGGTGCACTGGCGATGGTGATCATCACGCATGCCGGTGTACGGGACATGCTCGCCGGCAACCTGGGTTCGGCGCAGAGTTCGCTGGACGGCGACCCGGACCTGGTCTCCCACGTCGCCACCCGGCGCGCCGCGCACCCGAAGTGGCTGGCTGACACGGTCCGGTTCTCCAGTGCCGCTGGCACCCACCCGGGTGACCGGGCACCGGGCTGGCATCTGGCGGCCGCGATGCGCTTGGCCGCACATCTCACCGCCGCATACGACCGGGCGCTGTCCGAGGTGGACGTACTGGTCACCCCGACGGTGCCCTACCTGCCGCGGGTCCTGCCGGACGACGCGACCAGCCGAGAGGACTGGATCGGTTCGGCGTTGGACATGGTCGTCAACACCAGCCCGTTCAACGTCACCGGGCATCCGGCGACCTCGGTGCCGGCCGGCCTGGTCAACGGTCTGCCGGTCGGAATGCAGGTCATCGCTGCCCGCGGCGCCGACCCGCTGTGCCTGCGGGTCGCCCAGGCGATGGAGGAGCTCGATGGAGGCTTCCCCGGCCCGGTAGCGCAATGAGCTCGGAAGCGGGGCTCACCGTACCGCGGCGATGATCCGGTCGTCGAGCTGCTGCCAGACCACGTCCACGGCGGCGAAGCCGGCCTGCCGTAGCGCGGCCAGATGCAGTTCGACGGGTGGCTCGGGATGGTCGCGGCCGATGGCGGCGAAGCGCCGTTCCCGTTCCGCGAACGCGTCCGCGAGTTGAGGGCTGGCACTGGCCCGTGCGAACCAGTCCCGGAAACCGCTGGACATGTCCTCGCCAAAGGCGGCCGTGGCGGCTGCCGCCCGGTGGGTCTCGGCCATGGTCTGGAACGGGCTCTGGCCGCGGGTGAACGGGATGTTGTCGGCGTTGAGGAAGACCCCACCGGGGCGCACCAGCTCGCCCAGTCGACCGTACAGGGCGGTGAGCCGGTCGGCGGGCAACCAGTGCAGCGCGGTACTGCTCAGTACCGCGTCGACCCGGTCCACCTCGAGGGCGGCGGCCAGATCCGGTGCGCCGACGTCTGCTTCGACCCAGCGCAGCCGCTCACCGAAGGTCGCCGTGGTCTGCCGGCCGACTTCCACCAGTACCGGATCCAGATCGACCGCCACGCAACGGGCGCCAGGGAAACGTTCCAGCAGCCGGCAACTGAGTGAACCGGGACCGCAGGCCAGGTCGACCGCGAGGAAGCTGTCCGGCAGCAACGCGGCGAGTACGTCCAGCATGGCGGTGAAGCGGGCTTCCCGTTCCGGCAGATAGCCGGTCTGCTGGGCGTCCCAGCCGGCCAGCAGACCGGACCAGTCGGTACGGGTGGTGTCGGTGGAAGTCACAGGTCGTCCTCTCCGGGCATCGTCAGTTGCCTAGCCAGTCCAACAGGGCCGCATGGTCCAGGTCGGCCAGCCCCAGCCGCAGCAACGTGCGCCCGGTCGTGCGGTAGTCCGCACCTGCGAGGGTGCCGGCCAGACTGATCATCGCGCTGACCATCGGGGTACGGACACCTGCGAGCTCGGCCAACTGCTCCAACGGCACCAGCGTGTTGATCACGTCCTCACGCAGCAGCCGGTCGTCGACGCTGGTCGGTGCCAGCACCCCGCGGTACGGTCGGGCCGAGCGCATGGCGCTGAGCAGATCGCTGCTGTCAGCACCGTAGTAGCGGTTCAGGATCTCCGGCATCGGCAGCAGGGACGCCCCGTACGCCTCGGCGACCGTACGGAACTCCTGCTCGGTCGCCGCCAACAGCCGCACCGTGCGCTCGGATAGGCCCTCCTCGTAGAACAGCACCGGCTCGGCCCGGTCGATCTTGCTGAGATTGGCGTAGGAGATCACCACGTGTGCCATCGCGCCGAAGTCACTAACCCCGCGATGTACCAGATTGGTGGCCGGTTCCAGGCCGGGGAACAGCTTCGCCAGCAGCGGTAGATGAGCCTCGACCGACTGCCGGCGCGGCGCGCCCAGCAGGTTCCAGTTCTTGCGCGCCATCAGTACCGTGCCGTCGGGCATTACCCGGGCGGCCAGGATGCAGTCGGTCTCGACCACCTCGACGCTATCCGGCGCCCCGTGCACGCGCAGTGCACCACCGAACTCGACGCTGCCGAACAACTTGCTGGAGAACGTGACGATCAGTTGGTTCGGTTGCAGTACCGGCGCGAGGACGGCGGCCACGTCCCGGTACGCGGTGGTCACGGTCGCGACGAAGACGACCGGGCACTCGGCGGTGAGCCGGCCCGGGTCGCCGGTGACCTCCGCTACCGGGAACGTCCCGGTCAGCATCCCGTCGGCGGTGAGCGATCCGGCCTCCCGTACCGAGGCCAGGGCCTCCGGCCGGCGGGCGTACATCCGGACCTCGTGCCCGCCCGCGGCCAGGTGTGCGGTGAGGGCGCGGGCGATGTTTCCCGAGCCGACAACGCCGATGCTCCGTCGCATGATCGCCCTCCTATGTTCGGCCGGTCCGTGGACGTCCTCTCCATCGTGGTGATGGCGGAGGTGGCCCGGGAGAGCAATTCGGACCTCACGGCTCACCGGTCGAGCGCACCGGTTGGGGCCCCGCGATCGGCCACCTCGACAGTTCTCGCCGGGACGCGTCGCGGGGTCGGGACCCCGTAGCGGCGTTGCAGGTAGTACTCGGCGATCAGCAACGAAGCGACCAGACCGAGCCAGGCACTGCCGCTGGCCATGTCATGGATGATGGCCGTCTGGTCTCCCCGGTAGACCATCGAGGACTCCTGCGGGGCGATGGCCAGCAGCATCACCGGGGTGAAGAACCGTGAGGCGAGAGAGCCCCAGATCAGCGCGAAGTTGCGGATCATCCAGCGCCGGTGGTCAGCGTAGCGACGCTGCCGGACCGCCCGGTAACCGGCGGTCGCGGTGAGGATCCACAGCAGGTCCAGTGTGGCCAGCGCGGCCTGGTTCGCCGCGCCGAAGGGCGCCAGTACGGTCACCGGTACGGCGAGTACCGCCGACGGGAAGACTCCGAGGAAGAAGTAGGCGCGCCCGGTCCACCGGTGCGCCACCGGGTATCTGCGCCGCAACCAGGGCCAGAACTGTACGGTGCCGGCGAGCGCGGCGACCGCCGCGGTGAAGATGTGCGCCACCAGCAGCACGTAGTGCAGTTCGCTGCGTGGCGGGATGCGACTGGTGTGCATCACCGGCGGCACGTAGGCCGACAGTAGGAACCAGATCATCCCCACGGTGGCCCCTGCCAGCAGGGCGATCGGCCATGCTCGACGGGCCCTGCGCCGGGGCGGCGCGGTGTGCTGCGGCGACCGGTGCGTCAGTGTGCTCATCAGGTTTCCTCCCTTGTGGATGAACCGATCGTGGCCTGCCTGCCGCCCGCAGGCACGGGTGTTGCGTCCCGAACGGTGGTGGTGCTAGCACCACTGGTCCGCTGGTCCGGATGACGCACAATGACGTGGTGCCCGACCTCGATGCTTCGATCTCACCGGCGCTGCGGGTGCTGGTTAACGGCACCCGGCCGGATCGCCTCCGTTGGCTGCGCCGGGGTCTGCTGGCCGCCGGTCGAGGCCTGGTCGCGGCGACGGTCCCGTTCGCCGCGGGCCTAGTCCTGCTGGTCCTGACCGTGGTCGCGCTCGGCACGCTGGTGCTGGGGGTGGGGGTGTTCCTGGTGCCGCCGGTGGTGCTGGCGGTACGGGGGCTGGCCGCAGACCAACGTCGACTGGCCGGTGCCTGGTTCGGCGTGCAGATCCGGGAGCCCTATCGGCCGGCACCGGAAGCCACGTCCTACGGGATGGGTGCGGCCTGGCAGCGTTGCCGCTGGTTGTTGGGCGACCAGGCGACGTGGCGGGATCTGCTCTGGCTGCTCACCGGGCCGGTCGGCCTGCTGCTGGGGTTGTTGCCCGCAGCAGCGGTGCTCCACGGTCTGGAGGGTGTGCTGCTGGTGCCGGTGCTGACCCCGGTGGTGGGCGACGAGGACTACCTGCTCGGCTGGGTGCTGCCGGGGCCCGTCGGGTTGATGGTTCCGCTCGCCGTACTGCTCGGCGCGGCACTGGTCTTGCTCGGGCTGGCGTTCGGGCCGGCCCTGCTGCACTGGCGGGCACGTTGGCAGCGCGTCCTGCTCGCGCCGACCCGGCAGGCCGCCCTGGCCCGACGGGTCGAGCAGTTGTCGCGCACCAGGGCGGAGGCGACCGACGCGCAGGCGGCCGAGCTGCGTCGGATCGAACGGGACCTGCACGACGGTGCCCAGGTCCGGCTGGTCGCCCTGGGTATGAGCCTGGGAATGGCCGAGGAGATGATGCTGCGGGATCCGGTGACCGCGCAAGGTCTGCTGACCGAGGCCCGACACAGCAGCGACCAGGCACTGGCGGATCTGCGGGACCTGGTGCACGGGATCCACCCTCCGGTCCTCGCCGAGCGTGGGTTGGCTGGCGCCCTGCGGGCACTGGCCCTGGACCTGCCGTTTCCGGTGGAGGTGGACATCGAACCGCCGGGTGGTCCACCGGCTCCGGTGGAGACGGCCGCGTACTTCGCGGTCGCCGAGGCACTGGCAAACGTCGCCCGGCACAGCGGTGCCAGCAGAGCGGCGGTACGGGTACGGCATGCTGAGGGCACACTGCGGCTGACCGTCACCGACGATGGGGCCGGTGGCGCCGATCCGGCTGCCGGCACCGGTCTGCGAGGCGTGCAACGCCGGTTGGCCGCACATGACGGCACTCTGGTGGTGACCAGTCCGCGGGGTGGACCCACGGTGTTGACTATGGAGGTACCGTGCGGGTGGTCATCGCCGAGGACCATGCCCTGCTCCGGGACGGCCTGACCCGACTGCTGGATGCCTACGGCTTCGAGGTGGTCGACGCCGTGGACAACGGGCCGTCGGTGTTGCCGTCGTTGGAACGGCACCGTCCCGACGTCGCCGTCGTCGATGTCCGACTGCCGCCGACCTTCAGTGACGAAGGGTTGCAGGCCGCACTCGCCGCGCGGACACGGTTGCCGGGTCTGCCGGTGCTCATCCTGTCCCAGCACGTCGAGCAGATGTACGCGCGTGAACTGTTGGCCGACCGCAGCGGTGGGGTGGGGTATCTGCTGAAGAACCGGGTCGCGCATGTCAGTGAGTTTCTGGATGCGGTACGCCGGGTGGCCGCGGGAGGAACCGCGCTCGACCCGGAGGTGGTGGCCCAGTTGATGACCCGGCATGCGAGGGACCGACCGTTGTCCCGGCTTACGCCCCGGGAGCGGGAGGTGCTCGGGTTGATGGCGGAAGGGCGGTCGAACAACGCGATCGCCGGTCGCCTGTTCATCACGGAGAAGGCGGTCAGCAAGAACATCAACAGCATCTTCGGCAAGTTGGACCTGCCGCCGTCCGGCGACGACAACCGGCGCGTACTGGCGGTGCTGGCCTACCTCGGCTGACCTGTGCCCACTTGCCCGGGTCGGGTCCTGCGGACTGTTATTATGTCGGTCAGCATACTTATGGAGGTTCGCCATGACCGACGTCTTCGTGACCGGTGGCTCCGGTTTCGTCGGCGGTCGACTGATCGCCCGGCTGGTGGAGGAGAGGCACACGGTGCGCGCGCTGGCCCGCAGCGATTCCGCGGCGCGGCGGGTCGGTGAAATCGGTGCGCTTCCCGTACGCGGCGACATCGGTGACGTGGCTGAGCTGCGTACCGCGGCCGTCGGGACCACGCTGGCGTTCCATGCCGCCGCGCGGACCACCAGGGGTGGTCCGCGCTCGAGGTTCTGGGCGGACAACGTCGAGGGGACGGCGAACGTGCTACGGGCGGTACGCGAGGCCGGAGTGCGGCGACTGGTGCATGTCGGCACCGAGGCGGCGCTGATGGCCGGACAGCCGTTGGTGGGCATCGACGAGACCGCGCCGCTGCGGCCTGACTCGCCCGCGCCGTACGCGGCATCCAAGGCCGCGGCCGAACGACTCGTGCTCGCCGCCAACGGCACGGGCTTGGAGACCGTCGTGGTGCGACCACGATTCGTCTGGGGCGCCGGTGACACCACCGTTCTTCCGGAGATCGTCACCGCCGTCCGGGCCGGCAGATTCGCCTGGATCGGTGGTGGCACCCACCTGACCGACACCACCCACGTGGACAACGCCGTCGAGGGACTGTTGCTGGCTGCCCGACGGGGTCGACCCGGTAATGCCTACTTCGTCACCGACGGTGAACCGGTCGTCTTCCGTGCTTTCATCACCGAGCTACTGGCCACCCGGTCGGTCCCAGCACCCACCCGTTCGCTACCCACCGGTGTGGCGAAGCTGGCCACCAGCATGGGTGAGACGATCTGGCGGGCTCTGCACCTCGATGGTGCGCCGCCACTGGACCGCCAGACGCTGTGGCTGTCCAGTCAGGAATGCACGATCGACACCACCAGGGCCCGCACCGAGCTGGGCTACCGACCGCTGCGCACCCGGGCGGAAGGCATCGCCGAGCTACGCGACTGACCACCGGGGACACCCATGCCACGACCGCGTTCCGAGTCCCGGCGCCAGATCGTCGACGCCGCGCGCACCCTGCTGCACCGTCAGGGCTACCAGGGCACCGGGCTGGCGCAGATCATCGTGACCAGCGGCGCACCCCGCGGTTCGGTCTACTTCCTGTTCCCCGGTGGAAAGGAGGAGATCGCGGTGGCCGCGATCACGGCATCGACCAGGGAATTCGAGCAGCTGATCGGCACCGCGTTCGAGCACACCGACAGCGCTGCGGAGTGCATCCGGTGGCTGGGCCGGCATTTCGCCACGAGGCTGGAGGACACCGGGTTCCGGGAGGGTTGCCCGGTCGCCACCGTCGCACTGGACTCGGCGCCCGCCTCCGCGCCACTGACCTCGGCATGCAGGGCTGCGTACGAGGCCTGGAGCACGGCGTTGGCCAGCGGCCTCACCGGCTACGGCATTCCTGCGGCGGATGCTCGGAACCTGGCGACGTTCGTGCTCACCAGCCTGGAAGGCGCCATGGTGCTGTGCCGGGCGTACCAGTCGACCGGGCCGCTGGACAACGCCGAGCGACAGGTCCTGGCGGTGCTGGCGACATACGTGCGTTGACCGGGAAACGTCCGGGCGCGACGGTGGCCCGCATGTCGATCCGACGGGCCACCGTCCTGGATTTGCTGACAGATCAGTTCTACTACCGTCCGGCCCGCACCGCGTGCTGCAGCTCGGTTTGGCTGACCCGGGTCACGCCGAAGATATGCACGGCTTGGTAGTAGGTCCAGGCCAAGCCGTCGCAGGAGGTCTTCTGCGCGCCGGAGTAGTTCGCGCAGACCCGCTTCAGGTCGGCGTAGAACATGCTGTCGATGCGGTCCTTGTTCGCGGAGAACTGGCCCATCGCCTTGTAGTTGCGGTATCCCCAGTCGTGGTGCGCGCAGGCGGTGTTGAAGGGGAAACCGAACGGGTTGTCGGGGCTGTCCGAGCAGTAGTCGGTGGACCAGTCGAAGCCGTAATCGGCCCAGGCACCCTGGTTGTTGCGGGCGCTGAGCCAGGAGTTGTAGGAACTGGCGCTGGTCTGCGTCCAGTTGGACATCACCTGCAGCTTCTGCGCGGTGCTGACCGATGCCTGGGCCGGTGCGGCGAAGCCGAGGATCAGCAGGGCCGAGGCGAGGGACGCCGCGAGCAGCGCGGAGATACGGCGGAGGGACATGCAACCACCTTTAGGTCATGATTCGGGGGCACGAGTTGCGCAATTTAGTGCATTCTGCCGCTGTATGAGCTCAACGCGCTAGTGCTGTTCGCGCCCAGATCGTCCGGATCTGCCACGTTGACCGAACCGTGATGTGAGCTGCGGTCGCCGGGGTGGGTCACCGGGCGTTGTGCCTCGCCGGTGACTGTCAGTCGGTGCGGACCGGTGAGGCGTCCAGGTTGCCCTCGGCCAGAGCATAAGGGTTGGGTATCGCGGCGAGCAGCTTCTGCGTGTAGGCGTGCCGTGCCTGCCGGATGACCGTGGTCGCCGTACCGGTCTCGACCACCTGCCCCTTGTGCAGCACCAGGATGTCGTCGGCCAGTAGCCGGGCCGACAGCAGGTCGTGGGTGATGTACAGGATGGCCAGATCGCGGGTCCGTACGAGGGTGTCGAGCAGTTCCAACACCTCCGCCCGGATGGACACGTCCAGCATCGAGATCGGCTCGTCGGCCACGATCACCCGTGGCTGGGGGGCGAGCGCCCGGGCCACCACGATGCGCTGCCGCTGCCCACCAGACAACTGGTGCGGGAACTTGTCCAGATAGTCGATGGCCGGCGAGAGGCCGACCGTCTCCAGCAGTTCGGCGGCCTGCTGACGTACCTGCCCGGCCGGCACCTTCAGATGGTTGCGCAGCGGTCGGCTGAGCGCGTAGCCGATCGTGCGGTTCGGGTTCAGCGCGGCGAACGGATCCTGGAACACCATCTGCACATGCTTGCGGTACCGGGACACGGCGCGTCTGCCGAGCTGGTCCACCCGCAGCTCGCCGAGCGTGATCTGCCCGGTGTCCGGCCGCTCCACCCCGGTGATCAACCGCGCCAACGTGGTCTTGCCGCTGCCGCTCTGCCCGACCAGCGCTGTGACCCGGCCCCGCCGCAACGTGAACGAAGTGTCGTTGACCGCCTGCACGTGACTGCGGGTGAAGCCCCGGCGTCGGGTGTAGGACTTGCTGACTCCCTGCACGCGCAGCAGGATCTCACTGTCGGCGTCGGCATCGCCGGTGGGCGCGGACTTGACGAAGGCCGGGCCGGCGAACTCCCGGCTCACGGCACCACGTTTCTCGTCCCCGGGCTGCGGATCACGGTGGATACGGGCCACGTGGCAGGCGACCGTGCCGTGCGCCAGCGGCAGCAACGCGGGTGCAGTGCTGGTGCAACGCTCGATCGCCTCCGGACAGCGGGGTGCGAACGGGCATCCATCCGGAGGTGTCACCAGGCTCGGTGGACGCCCCGGAATGTAGGTGATGCGGACCGTCTCGGCCCGCGGATCAGCGTAGGACCCGAGCATTCCCTTGGCGTAGGGATGCATCGGGTCACGCAACATCCAGTGCGCCGGCTGCTGTTCGACCAGCTGCCCGGCGTACATGATCATCACGCGGTCTGCGGACTCCAGAACTGTCCCGATGTCGTGACTGATGAACAGGACCGCGAAACCACGGTCGCGCTGCAGCCGACGCAGATTGTCCAGGATGGAGCGTTGTACGACCACGTCCAGACCGGTGGTCGGCTCGTCCAGGACGACCAGCCGCGGGTCCAACGCCAGCGCCATCGCCAGGGCGACCCGCTGCTTCATCCCACCGGACAACTCGTGCGGGTAGAAGCGCCGGAACGACGGATCGATGACGACCATGTCCAGCAGTTCGTCGATGCGACGGTTGACCGCTGCCGGCCGCAGGTCGGTGTGCTCGACGATCACATCGCGGAACTGGTTCTCGATGGTGGCTACCGGGTTGAGCGAGTTCATGCTGCTCTGGAAGACGGTGGAGATGTCGCGCCACCGCACCGGGCGCAGCTGTGCCGGCGAGGCGTGGGTGATGTCCCTGTCATCGAAGTGGACGCTGCCAGAGCTGATCCGGCCGGGGCGTTCGGTCAGCCGGAGGATCGCGGTACCGAGCGTGGACTTCCCGCTACCGGATTCGCCCAGCAGCCCGACGAACTGGCCGGCCTCGATGTCGAAACTGACCCCGCGTACCGCGTGTACCGTCGGAGCATCCTTCGGTGCGTAGTCGACACTCAGGTCGCGGACCTCGAGCAGCGCCATGTCTAGCCCTCCCTCAGATGCGGGTTGCTCAACGCGTCGACACCGAAGTTGATCAGAGTTAGTGAGGTGATCAGCATCGCCAGACACAGGCCCGGCGCGAACAGCCAGACCCAGGCGCCGGTGAGCATCGCCGATCCCTGCTCGGACCAGAACAGCATCGTTCCCCAGCTGACCGTGTTCGGATCGCCCAGGCCGAGGAACTCCAGCCCGGCCTCGGCCCCGATCGCCGCCGTGGCCGCACCCATGAACCCGGCAACCACCAGCGAGGTCATGTTCGGCAGGATCTCCCGGAAGATGATCCGCAACGTACCGTCGCCGGCGAACTTCGCAGCCGTCACGTAGTCACGGGTGCGCAGGGTGATGATCTGTGAGCGCTTGACCCGGGCTCCCCAGGCCCATCCGGTCACACTGATGATGAACACGATCAGCAGTACGCCACGCACCGGGGAGTACGCGGCGAGCGTGACCATCAGCGGCAGTACCGGGATCACCAGAGCCAGGTTGATCACGAACGACAGCACCTCGTCGACGATGCCACGCAGGTAGCCGGCGACCAGCCCGACGATCAGCGCGATCAGCGTCGCGAACACTCCGGACAGTAGCCCGACCAGCAACGAGGTACGCGCGCCGACGACCAGTTGGGAGAAGATGTCCTGCCCCTGTGCGGTTGTGCCGAGCAGGTGGGTCGTACCGACCGGCAACGACTGCCCGAACGCCTGACTGTGCGGATCGTACGGGGCGATCAGCGGAGCGAACACCGCGACCAGCGCGAACACCGTGAGAATGATGAGGCCGGCGCGGGCCTTGCGGTTGGCCCACAGGATCGACAACCACAGCGGCGCGTGGCGGCGCCGGATCCGTACCGCCGGCGTATCCAGCGGTGGCTGGACGACCGTGGCCACCGCACCGGGCTGGGGGAGCTGGGAGTCCATCAGCGGGCACCTCCTCTGCGCGCACGGGGGTCGAGCACGCCGTAGAACATGTCGGCGATCAGGTTCGCCAGCAGTACGCACACGGTGCTGAACAGAAACAGCGCCTGGATCAGCGGATAGTCCCGATTGGACAGTGCGGTGAACATCAGGTTACCCAGGCCCGGGTAGGAGAAGATCTGTTCGATCAGTACCTGCCCACCCAGGATGCTGCCCAATGCGATGGCGAATCCGGTGACACTGGGCAGGATCGCGTTGCGTGCGCCGTAGCGCAGCGCGATCCGGCGGGGTCGCAGTCCCTTGGCCCAGGCGAGCCGGATGTAGTCCTCACCGAGGGTCTGCACCATCGTGTTGCGCATCCCCATGATCCAACCGATCGGCGCGGTGATCAGGATGGCGAGCGCGGGCAGGGTGCTGTGGTAGAGCGCGGACTCGAAGAAGTCGAGAGTGAACCCGGGAGTGATGGGCGGCCCGCCGTACCCACCGGAGTTGGGCAGCCAGCCGAGTACGAACGAGAAGACGTACAGCAACAGCAAAGCGATCCAGAAGAACGGCAACGTGCCGATGAAGGTCGAACCGAGGCTGACGATCGAATCGAACGGCCGGTTGCGCTTCCACGCGGCGAACGACCCGAGCACCACACCGAGCCCGAACGCGATGATCTGGGTGACACCGACCAGTACCAGGGTCCACGGGAGACGTTCCAGGATCAGCGTGGAGACCGGGGTCGGGAAGCTGGAATAGGACACGCCGAGGTTGCCGTGCGCCAGACTCACCAGATAGTCCCGGTACTGGGAGGCCAGGTTGCCCGTCGGTAGACCCAGCATGAGCCGGATGGCCCGGAGCTGATCGGGATCGATGGACTTGTTCTGCCCGGCGAGCCGGCCGACGATCGCCTGGGCCGGATCACCGGGCTGCATCCGGGGAAGCAGGAAGTTGAGCGTGATCGCAGCCCACAGGGTAGCCAGGAAGAACGCGATCCGCCGGAGGAAGTAGGCCATGAACGTCGCTCCCTCGCCGGTCCGGGAGAGCTCTCCCCGGACCGGCCGCCGAGGTCAGTGGGTCGCGGGTCGCAGATGCGTGTCGATGAGCAGCGGATCGTTCGGGCTGGCGTACGGATCGGCCTTCGACGGCCATCCGGTCGCCGCATTCGTGCGGTATTCGAACCAGATCGCCCCGTACCAGATCGGGATCGTCGGCAACTGTTCGACGAACACGTCCTGCAGCCTGGCCAGGATCTTCTTCTGCTGGGTCACCGAGGTAGCGCTCTTCAGCTGGCTGAGCAGTTCGTCGGTGTGCTTGTCACGCCAGCGGACGAAGTTCGCCCCGGCCGGCTTGCCGATCGGCGCGGTACGGTCACTGCCCAGCGGGTCGTCAAAGTTGGCGAACATGTTGCAGGTGCCGCCGTGCACACCGAAGAGCATGTCGTAGTCGCCGATGGCGCGGTCGTTCTCCTCGTCCGACGGCGCCGAGGTACGTACGTCGATGTCGATACCGACCTGTGCCAGGTTGCTCTTGACGATGTTGGCCGCCTGGATCCAGTCCAGGTAACCAGCTTCCACCTTGAAGGTGAAGTGCATCGGCTTGCCGTTGCTGCCCAGCAGCTTGCTACCGGAGTATTTGTATCCGGCGGCGCGGAACAGTTGCTTGGCCTTGGCCACGTCGTGGGAGTAGACGGCACCGTCGGCGTACTTCGGTGACAGCCAGCTCTTCTGGCCGGGTAGTACCAGTCCGGTCTGGCTGGCCGGCTTGACGTAGCCGTACTCCGCCTTCTTCGAGATGTCCGCACGGTCGATGGAGTAGGCGACCGCCTTGCGGAACTTCAGGTTGTTGAACGGCGCCTTGGTCAGGTTCAGATACAGGCTGATGTCCGCACCGGCCGGGAACCAGTACTTGTTGTGCGCGGGGTCGCGCTTGACGAAGGTCTTGTCGATGTCGGCGACGAACATCGAGTTCCAGTCGTACTTGCCCTGAGCCAGGCGCAGCTTGTCGGTGTCACCACCACCGCTGTTGTTGGAGAAGGTCAGCTGGGCGACCTTGACCTTGTCGGCTTGCCAGTAGTGCGGGTTGCGCTTCAGGACCAGGTTCTGGGTGCTGAAGCTCTTCAGCATGAACGGCCCGGTGCCCACGCCCTGGGGGTTGGTGAACTTGGCTGGGTCCTTTGCCTTCGACCAGACATGCTCGGGCACGATGTAGACGGCTGCGATCTTGGTGAAGGTCTCCGCCGCGGGTGCTGGAGAAGCTGAACTTCACCGTGTCGTCGTTGCTCGCCTCGACCGAGGACAGCGCGGTCCAGACACCGGTGGTGTCGAATGCCGGCACCTTGTGCAGCAGATTGAAGCTGAACGCCACATCCTTGGCGCTGAAGGGCTTTCCATCCGACCAGGTCACCCCGTGTCGGGTACGCACGGTGAGGTGGGTCGGGTCGCTCCAGGAGTAGGAGGTGCCCAACCACGGCGTCGGTTTGCAGTTGTACCCGTTGACCACGAACAGCGGTTCGAACGTGTGGCTCGGGGTCAGGGTGCTGGCGGGCAGGTAGGGGTTGAAGATCTGCTGCGGGTTGGGGTTGCTGGTGAAACCTCCCATGTTGATGTTGGCGATCATGCCGTTGACTGTCTTGCCGCTGCCGGTCTTGTCCGGGTTGCAGGCGGCCAGCGCGGGAACGAGTGCCAGTGCGGCCATCAGGGTGGTGACCAGCCTTCGCCGGTTCACGGGCGCCTCCAGGCTTGTGGGGGGTGGGAGTCAGGTCAGGGCGACGGCGTTGTCGTCCGGAGGTGGGGTGTGAGGTGTTTCCGGGTGTCCCGGCGGGTGCCGTGACCGGTGATCGGTGGTGGACAACCGCAGCTGGAGCGCAGTACCAGGCTGGTCGGTAGCACCTCGTCGATGCCGGTGCCGGTGCCGTCCGCGATGATCTCGCGCAGTGCCCGTACACAGCGGGCGCCAAGTTCACGCATCGGCTGTCTGATGGTGGTCAGCCCGGGCGCGGTCAGCGCTGCCGCGGGCAGGTCGTCGAAGCCGGTGATCGCGACCTCGCCAGGTACCGCGATGCGGCGACCGAGCGCGGCGACCAGTACGCCGAGTGCGGTCTCGTCGTTGACGCAGACCACGCCGCGGGGTCGTGGACCGTGGTCGAAGAGGGCTTCGGCGGCGAGCAGGCCGGCGGGCTGGTCGTGTCCGACCCGTACGGGTGTCTGCGGCACCGGCCGGCCGGCGTCCCGGTGGGCCTGCTGGAATCCTTCCCACCGTGCCTGACCGTCGGGTGAGCCGCTGGGACTGCCGACGAAAGCGAGCTGGTCGTAGCCGTGCCCGGTGAGCAGGTGGGTGGTCATGGCGCGTACTGCCTCGACACTTTCGGTGCGTACCGTGACCGCGCCGGGTCGGTGTGTGCCGGCGAGTTGGACCACCGGACATCCCCGGCCGGTCAGTGCGTCGAGCACGTCGTCGGGCACGCTGCCGCCCAGCACGGCGATGCCGTCGACCCGGTCGGCCATGTCGAGGACGAGATCGTGGGACTCGCGCAGCAGATGGGTGCCGAGGATCAGTACCGATAGGCGGGAGGCGACCGCTTCCTCCTCGAAGCCGGCGATGACCGCGGAGTGATAGGGCCCGGACAGGCCGGGCAGGACCACGCCGATGGCGCTGTGGCGGCGTTCGACCAGTGCCCGTCCGAAGTGGCTGGGTCGGAATCCGAGTTCGGTGATGGCAGCGACGACCCGTTCGCGGGTCCGCGCCGACACCTGGCCGACCCCGCGGGCGACTCGGGAGACGGTGGCCGTGGACACGCCGGCGTGAGCGGCCACTTCCTCCAGAGTTACTCCCTTCTTGTGCATTCATCACCTCCTGAGTATCTTCAGTTGCTGTAAGCGTTTACAGCAAGCGTTTACAGGACTGTAATGCTGGCAACCCCTGGTCGCAACCCCCGATATTTGACGAGGTCATTGGAATGATCGAGCTGCAGCGCCGGCAGATCCTCATCGACGGAACGCCCCGCATCGTCATGTGCGGTGAGGTCCACTACTTCCGACTCGACCGGTCGCAGTGGGCCGACCGGGTACGGGCGCTCAAGGATGCCGGCTGCACCGCCGTTGCGTCCTACATTCCGTGGCTCTACCACGAGCTGCCGGACGGCAGTATCGACATCACCGGCCGCAGCCGGGCCGAGCGGGACATCGCCGCCTTCATCGACCTGTGCCGCGACGAAGACCTGTGGTTCGTGGCCCGGCCCGGGCCGTTCGTGATGGCGGAGCTGAAGAACGAGGGTCTGCCCTACCGGATCTACACCGAACACCCCGAGATCTCGCCGGTCGGCTGGGATGCCCGCCCGGCGCCCACCCGTACTGTCGACTACCTGGCGCCCGCCTACCTCGACGAGGTCCGCCGATGGTACGAGGCGATCATGCCGGTCATCGCCGCCCGCCTGCAGCCCGCCGGCGGCAACGTGATCGCCGTCCAACTCGACAACGAGGTCGGGATGCTCGCCTGGGTGAGCAACAGCCCGGATCTCACCGACGACCTGCTCGCCGATCTGTTGCGCTGGTTGCACACCGAGCACGGCGACACCCTGCGGCAGCGCTACCCGGTCGAACTGGCCGACCCGAAGGCATTGGCCAGCGCCGTACGCTCGCCGCAGGAATCCTGGGCAGCCGCGCTGCGGATGGATCTCGGCCGGTTCATGCGTGACCGCTTCGCCCGCTACGTGGCGGTGCTGCGGGAGTATGCCGAGGCTGCAGGCGTACGGGAGGTGCCCTTCCTGGTCAACATCCATGGCACTGCCGACGGGGATGGAGCGCCCTTTCCCATCGGCATCAGCCAACTCGCCGCGAGCTACGCCGGCATCCCCGGCATGATCGGCGGTTCCGACCACTACGTCGGCGACATGAGCATGAGCACCACCACCGACCTGTACGTCATCAACGCCTTCCTGGCCGCTGTCAACGACGCCGACCAGCCGGTCACCTCACTGGAGTTCGAGGCGGGCAGCGGCGACTACGGCGGCGGACTGGACATGCAGTACGACCCGTCCACAGTGGAGCTGAAGACCCGGCTGTTCGTGGCGCAGGGAAACCGGATCATCAACTACTACCTCTTCACCGGTGGCATCAACCCGCCACTGGAGACACCGGTTGGCGACGGAAACGACCGGATCAGCTTCACCGGCGAACGGCACGGTACCGCCGCCCCGGTCGGCCCCGAGGGCCAGCGCGGCCTCACCTACGGTCCGACCGCACGTGCCGTGGCCGCGGTGCGGGCCAACGAGCCGTGGCTGGCCCGGATGCACGAGGAACACGACGACCTCACCCTCGGCTTCCTGCCCGACGCCTACCTGACCGAGTACCACCACCCGGACAGCGCCGTGATGAGTTCCGTCGTCGAGGATCTGACCGCGCACCGCGGTGCCGGTCAGCGCAAGGCACTGGCCCGGTCACTGCTGCTCGCCGGCTACCGGTTCGGTGCGGTCGATCTGCAGCGCGCCGGCCCGGACAGTCGGGTGCTCGCCCTGGCCACCGGCACGCACCTGGCCGGGTCCGTGCAACGCCGGCTGATCGCCCACCTCGATGACGGCGGCGGCCTGCTGCTGCTCGGACCACTGCCGGTCCGCGACCTGTACGGGAAGCCCTGTACGGTGCTCGCCGACGCGCTCGGGGTGCGCCCGGGCCGGCTGGTGCGCGGTGACCACCGCTACTTCCCTTCGGTACTCGCACAGTCATGGGCCTCGCCAGCACCGGAGACCCGCGTCGGCTGGGTGCAGAGCATCGATGCCCCCGACGGCGAGACCGTACTCACCGACGTGTCCGACGCAACGACGTGTGGGGTGGAGATCGTCCGGGGTGCCGGCCGTGCCGTGCTGTTCACCGCGGAACTGCCCTCCGACCCGCGGCTGTTCCGGGCCGCGGCGCAGCGGCTCGGCGCCACCGCCGGACTCACCCACGACGCCGACGTACCGGGGGTCTTCAGCACCAGTACCGTCGCCGACGACGGCAGCCGACTGCTGCACCTACTCAACGTCTCCGGCTACCCTGCGCAGCTGTGGCCGCACTGGCAGGGCGAACCACTGTTCGACGGCCGGGCGCTGACGCTGGCGCCACGTACCGGCCGGATGCTCCCGGTGGGTCTGCGCCTGCCGGCCGCCACCCTGGTCTGGAGCACCGCCGAAGTGGTCGGGGCCGCCGGGCCGGACGTCAGTTTCGATCTGCACCAGGACGAGGAGACGATGGTGCTGGAGACAGACCGGGAGGTGCGTGCCGACGGCGCGCGCCTGCACCGCGACGGCAACCAGGTCAGCATCACCGCACGCCGCAGTGCGATGCCGCCCGGGCCGTTGACCGTGACGCTGCACTGACCATCCACAAGGAAGGAAGGCTCACCGTGACCGACATCGCCGCACGGGACGCCCGGGAAGACTGGGAAGAGCGCATCTACCGACGGACCGAGAGTGGCAGTGAGATCGACTTACACCTGCCACCCCCGGGCGGGCTCAACGCCGTGCCAGGACTTGGGCATGTGGCGCTGCGCTGGGAACCGGTCGAGGGCGCCGGTGGGTACATCATCTCCCGGGCCGAGAGCGCGGACGGCGAGTACGTCGCGCTGGAGCACGGAAACAGCGACGTGCTGCCGGTGCCCGAGGCGTACTACGCCGACGCCCGGGTACGCTCCGGCGTCACCTACCACTACCGCGTACAGGCCACCGTCGCCGCCGATGTGGAACCCGGTGCCGCCGCCGGTCCGGTCAGCGCCGCGCCGGCCGACGAACTCACCGCACCGCTGCAGGTCTCGGTGGACACCGCCACCGTGGTGGCGCCGCTACGTCGGGTCTGGGAGATGGTCGGCTCGGAGCGACTGTCCCAGCTGTGGCTGGAACACGACGAGGCAGGTAACCCGGTCGGCGCGGAGTTTCGCGCCGCGCTCGCCCGCGCGCACACCGAACTCGGTGTACGCCGCGTCCGGGCACACGCCATCTTCCACGACGACGTCGCCGTGTTCCGCTGGCCCGACGGCGGATCACCCGAGTACGACTTCGCCGGCGTGGACCGCATCGTCGACACCCTGCTCGAAGTGGGTGTCCGCCCGGTGCTGGAGCTCGGTTTCCTGCCCCGTGACCTGGCCAGCGACCCCAGTAAGACCACGTTCCGCTACCGGGGCATCATCTCCCCGCCGAAGGACTGGTCGGTGTGGGCGGAGCTGAACCGTCGGCTCGCCGCACACCTGGTCGAGCGTTACGGCATCGACGAGGTCGCCGGATGGGGCTTCGAGGTCTGGAACGAGCCGAACCTGGAGGTCTTCTGGTCCTCGACGAAGGCCGACTACCTGCGACTGTACGACGAAGCCGCGCGTGCGGTGAAGTCGGTGGACACCCGCCTGCTGGTGGGCGGGCCGGCCACCGCGGCGTCGGAGTGGGTTGAGGACCTGTGCGCGTACTGCGCGAGCAACGGCACCCCGCTGGACTTCGTCTCCACCCACACCTACGGCAACGCCGCCGTCGACGTACATCCGACGTTGCGCCGGCACGGATTCGACCAGGCGCAGGTCTGGTGGACCGAGTGGGGGGTCGGACACACCCACTTCGCGCCGGTGCACGACACCGCGTACGGTGCGCCGTTCGTACTGCGGGGGTTCAAGTCCGCGCAGCAGACCGTGGACGCCCTGGCGTACTGGGTGGTCAGCGATCACTTCGAGGAACTCGGCCGACCGCCCCGGCTGCTGCACGGTGGTTTCGGCCTGCTGACCGTCGGCAATCTGCGCAAGCCCCGCTGGTGGGCGGTGGCGTTGGCCGAGCAGCTCGGTAACGACGTGCTGGCCGCCACGGTGACCGGTGACGGGGCGGGCGGCCTGGTCGACGCGTGGGCCACCCGGGCCGCCGACGGCCGGATCGACGTGCTGGTATGGAACGCCGCTCCGGACGCGTCGTTGTTCGAGGGCGTCGCGGAGCTGGGTCGACGGGTACGCATCCAGCTCGATGCCCTGCCGGCCGGGCAGTACACCGCGCAGCTGGCCCGGGTGGACAATGCGCACTCCAGCCTGGCCAGGCACGTCGCGCCGGACCTGGTCTGGCCGGACGAGCAGGAATGGGCGCGGCTGCGGGCACTGGACAAACTCGACGAGGAGCCGCTCGGCGGCGTCGAGCCGGACGCAGGCAGCGCTGTGTTCGACCTCGAGGTCCCGATGCCCGGTGTGGTGCGGATCCGACTGACCCCGCAGGCCTGAGGATTTCCGGTGGGCCGGGTCGACCGACCCGGTCCACCGGATCCGGCATCGTGCGTCGTCGGAGAGAAAAGTTCCCCACCTTGGTGGGTCGCGCTGTCGATCCGGGCCCGGTCGGTTCGTATGGACAGTGACAGGCGGGCCACCGGCCAGCCGCGACCACGAGGAGAGGACAGGCGATGACGCAGTATCTACTCAGCGTGTACCAGCCGGACAACAACGGGCAGGTTCCGCCACCGGAGGTACTGGAAGGCATCTTCCGTAACCTCGAGGAGCTGAACAAGGAGATGAAGACGGCCGGTGCCTGGGTGTTCGCCGGCGGTCTGTGTTCGCCGAGCAGCGCGACGGTCATAAGGATCAAGGGCGCCGAGGTGCTCACCACCGACGGTCCGTTCACCGAGGGCAAGGAGTATCTCGGCGGCTTCACCATCATTACGGCGCCCGATCTGGACGCGGCGCTGGAATGGGGTCGCAAGCTCACCCGGGCGACCACGCTGCCCATCGAGGTACGACCGTTCGACCGGGTCGAGGACTGACCGACGTGCCGGCCGTCGGGCCCGCGCAGATCGGACAGCTGTTCCGGGCCGAATACGGCCGGGCGGTCGCAGTCCTGGTCCGGGTCTTCGGAGACATCGACATCGCCGAGGAAGCGGTCCAGGACGCGTTCGCCACGGCCCTGCAGCGCTGGCCGGACGCCGGGCTGCCACCGAGCCCGGCGGGATGGATCATCATCACCGCGCGTAACCGGGCCATCGACCGGCTCCGCCGGGACGCCTCCCGGGCCGACCGCAACGCCCAGGCCGCCCTCCTGTACGCCCATGACACCCCGAGGGTGGAGGGACCCGTGCGCGACGACCGACTCCGGCTCATCTTCACCTGCTGCCATCCGGCTCTTGGCGTCAACGCGCAGGTTGCACTGACCCTGCGGTTGCTGGGCGGGCTCAGTACCGCGGAGATCGCCCGGGCCTTCCTGGTCACCGAGCCGACCCTGGCGCAGCGTCTGGTCCGGGCCAAGGCCAAGATCCGGGACGCCCGGATCCCGTACCGGGTACCGAAGGAAGCCGACCTGCCGGACCGGTTGCGGGCCGTACTGGCGGTGCTGTACCTCATCTTCAACGAGGGCTACACCGCAAGCTCCGGTGAGCAGCTGGTGCGTGCGGAACTCTGCACGGAGGCGATCCGGCTCAGCCGGCTGCTGGCTGAGCTGATGCCCGACGAACCGGAGGTACTGGGCCTGCTGGCACTCATGTTGCTGACCGAGGCCCGCCGTCCGGCCCGGACCGGCCCGGACGGCGCGCTGGTGCTGCTGGCCGACCAGGACCGTGGCCGTTGGGACCGGCAACTGGTCGGCGAGGGCCAGGCGATCGTACGGCGCTGCCTGCGCCGTGCTCAGCCGGGCCCGTACCAGATCCAGGCAGCGATCAGCGCTGTGCACAGCGATGCGCCGCCCGCTGGGGACACCGACTGGGGGCAGATCCTCCAGCTGTACGACCAGTTGCTGGTGTTCACGCCGGGTCCGGTCGTCGCGCTGCACCGGGCGGTGGCGCTGGCCGAGGTGGCCGGACCGGCCGCCGCGCTCACCATCGTGGACGGTCTGGAACTCGACGAGTACTACCTCTTCCATGCCGTCCGGGCCGACCTGCTGCGTCGGCTGGGCCGCACCGCCGACGCGGCCGCGGCCTACGGGAAGGCGATCGCCCGTACCGACAACGCCACCGAGCAGGACTTCCTGCGTGGCCGGCGGGAGGCGTCGACCGGTCCGGGGACGTGATGCACCGGTGACCGACGTCCTCAGCTGTCCGCTGGCGGCGTCGTCGCCACATCCGAGTGCAACCCGGCACCCGGACGCAGCTCCGCTTTGCCAACGAACACCTGGCTCTCGCCCCGACACCGACGACCTGCCTGCACACAGCACTAGGAGTCCGATGAGCGTTCCCGGTCCGCCTTCCGGCCCGCCGTCCTCGGCTAGCCCACGGCTAGCGCCGGCTAGCCCCGGCTAGCCCCAAGGCCGTGTAGTTAACGCGAGTGGCGGTATGTCAACCCCTCTGAAACGGGCAACGGAGTTCCTGCTAGAACGGTGTCGACCAAGATCACCTGATAGCAGAAACTCCGTTGAACACACAGTCTGTCATCACCCGCGCTATCACCGTCGCCGAGGGCAGGTACGCTCCCGGCCACCTCGGTGAACTCACCCAGCACCTCCCGTTCGAGATGGTCGATGAGGCCCTGACAGCGACCAGGACCACCCAGTCTCGTCTGCGGGATCTGCCTTCCCGGGTCGTGGTCTATGTGCTGCTGGCCGCCTGCCTGTTCCCGGAAGTCGGGTACTCGGGTGTGTGGCGCAAGCTGACCGCCGCGCTGGAGGACCTGCCTACCGCCACACCCACCGACAGCGGCTTGTCCCAGGCCCGCCGCCGGGTTGGGGTCGCTCCGCTGCGGTGGCTGTTCGACCTGCTCCGCGGCCCAGCAGCCATCCTCGCCCAGCGTGCGACCCGGTGGCGGGGTCTGCTGGTATGCGCCATCGACGGCACCACGATGACCGTGCCCGACAGCCCGCGCATCCTCACCCGCTTCACCAAGCAGCGGGGCAACCATGGCGGCACCGGCTACCCGCAGATCCGGCTGGTGGCCCTGGTGGCCCTGGTGGCCTGCGGCACCCGCACCATCATCGACGCGGTGTTCGGCCCCACCACCGTCGGCGAGACCACCTACACGCCCCGACTGCTACGCAGCCTGCACGCGGGAATGATCCTGCTGGGCGACCGCAACTTCGGCGCCCAAAACCTGATCCGCGACATCGCCGCCACCGGAGCCGACGTCCTCATCAGACTCAAAAACAGCCGGAAAATGCCGATCCTGGCCCGCTACCCCGACGGCTCCTACCTGTCAATGCTGGGCGGTCTGCGGATACGGGTCATCGAAGCCCAGATCACCATCGCCACCACCACCGGCCGACACACCGGCATCTACCGCCTGGCCACCACCCTCACCAATCACCACCACTACCCCAGCGCAGAACTGATCGGGCTGTACCACCGCCGATGGGAGATCGAAACCGCCTACCTGGAACTGAAATCCTCCATCCTCGGCGGCCGGATACTACGCGCCCGCACCCCCACCGGCATCGAGCAGGAGGTCTACGCCCTGCTGCTGGTCTACCACCTGCTGCGCACCGCCATGGCCGACGCCACCAGCACCCGAGACGACGTCGACCCCGACCGGGCCAGTTTCACCATCGCCTGGCAGACCGCCCGCGACCAACTCGTCCAGGCAGCAGGCATCATCGCAGACACCGTCATCGATCTGGTCGGCACGATCGGCCGCCATGTCCTGGCCAACCTGCTGCCCGCCCGACGGCTACGCGTGTGTCCACGCATCGTCAAACGCGCCATCTCCAAATACCAGGCACGCGGCCACATCGACCGCACCAGCTACAAGGCCACCGTGAACATCGACATCCTCACCCCAGCCGACCCTTGACAACCACCACAACCCCCAAACTTCACGGCCTTGCGGCTAGCCCCGGCTAGCCCCACGCCCTACGGCCAACCCCAGTACGGCCAGCCCTCGCAAGGAGGTCCTCCCCAGTACGACCAGCCTCGGCATGGGGCGGTGCCGCCGCGCTACCTGGAATGCGGGTCAGTGGTCCGGTCTTCAGGTCGGGGGTGAAGGCCCGCGCTGGGAGGGCCGTCAGGCCCGAGCAGTGGCTTGAACCGGGCGGTTCTGCTGCTCGATGTACTGACGCATGACGCTCAGTGGCGCCCCGCCGACGGAGCCCGCGAAGTATGAACCGGACCAGAGTTTGTTGGCCCGGTAGTAGTGGCGTACGAGGTCGGGGAACTCCTGCCGCATCCGCGGCTGGACACGCCCTTGAGGCTGTTGACCAGCTTCGCGAGGGCGACCTTGGGCGGGAAGTTGACGAGCAGGTGTACGTGGTTGTTCTCGGCGTTGAACTCGACGAGCTCGGTCTCGAAGTCCGCGCACACCGCCCGCATGATCTCGCCCATCCGGCGAGGTGGTTGTCCCCGAACACGCGGTGCCGGAACTTCGTCACGAAGACCAAGTGACGGACTCAGGCTGCGACAGGCGGCGCGGGAGGCGGACGAGAAATACATCTCGGACGGGGAACTGTCCCGGCGGCTGATCACCGAAGCGAAACTGACGCCCGAGCGGGCGTGGCTGGGCGAGGTGTCCAGCGTGGTGTTGCAGCAGGCCCTCGCGGACCTGAACACGGCGTACCGTAACTTCTTCGCCTCGTTCGTCGTGCAGACCGGCAAGGACGAGACGCTGCCGCCGGTCGACTCCCAGATCGGTATCGATCTGGGGCTGACCCACTTCGCGGTCAAGTCCGACGGCACGAAGGTGTCCGCGCCGAAGTTCCTGCGCCGGGCGGCCCGCACGCTCAAGCGGTTGCAGCAGGATCTGTCCCGCAAGCAGCGGGGCAGTCAGAACCGCAAGAAGGCCGTCGTGAAGGTCGCCAAGGCACACGCCCGGGTGGCCGACACCCGGCGGGACTGGCAGCACAAGCTGTCCACGACGTTGATCCGCGACAACCAAGCGGTGTACGTCGAGGATTTGTGCGTGGCCGGTCTCGGCCGGACCCGGCTCGCCAAGTCGGTGCACGACGCGGGCTGGGCCAGCTTCACGGCCGTGGTGGAGTACAAGGCCGCGAGATATGGGCGCAGGTTCGCCCGGGTCGACCGTTGGTTCCCCAGCACGAGAATGTGCTCGGACTGCGGCCGGGTCAACGACACGATGGCGTTGAACGTCCGAGCGTGGGCCTGCCCCTGCGGCAGTCACCACGACCGGGACGTCAACGCCGCGATCAACGTCAAGGCCGCCGGACAGGCGGACTTCAACGACCGTGGAGCACACGTAAGACCAGGACCCGTCCCGGCACCGCGTGCTGAAGCGGTAACCCACCCGGACGCCGCGTGTTCCACACGCAGCGTGGAGGGAATCTCCGTCCTTCAGGGCGGAGAGGATGTCAAGACCAGTACCAGCAGCGCCCGGCGGTTCCGGCCGGCGCCGGGCCCAGACCGCTGTCGGTGACGATCGCGGCGATCCTGTGCTGGTTCGGTGTGGCGGTCACCCTGGTCGGTGTGGGGACGGGGTCGAGGGCATCATCGACTCGGTCACCGGCAGCTACGGTGTGGCCGGCGTGCTGGTCAGTATCCTGGCCATCATCATCGCCGGCGGCATGTCCCTGGTGTACGGGCTGGGTGCGGTCGGGCTGTGGAGCCGCGGTATTGCGACGCAGGCGCAGATGGCCGCCGGGTTCACCATCCTTGTGGTGATCGGGGCGGCCAAGCGTGCGTTCCGGTTCCACACGCCGATGGATTTCGCCATGTTGTCTTCTGGCTGACCGCGGTGACGGTGATGGTGAGCATCATGGCACTGACCCGGACCAGCGCCGCCAAGCGTTGGTTGTCGGCACGCCACCGTGAATGGTCGGCTTCGCACCGCCGCTCGAACCGGTGACTCCCGGACCGATGCCGCCGACGCGGAGCGCGGGCGGCGGCGTCGCCTGAGCGCTACCGGGCTACCGGTGCCGGCCCGGTCGTCCGGGTCCTGCCGGGCGCCACCTGACCGGTCCCGATCACCCTCTGTGAGGCGTGTCGGATCCCCTCCTGACCGATGACCTTTGACTAATTTTGAAATCTGGTCAATAGTCATCCCATGTCTGGAAGTGCGGACCCCAACGACCCCTCCCGTTGGCGGCGCGGCGAACGCATCCTCGACGTGACCGCGGAACTGATCCTGAGCTGGGGCTGCCGGCGCGTCACGGTCGATGAGGTAGCCAAGCGGGCCGGCGTTGGCAAAGGCACCGTCTACCTGCACTGGAAGGCACGGGACGAGTTGTTCCACGCCGTGCTGATGCGTGAATCATCGGCCGTGACCGGTGAGGTGCTTGCCCTGATGCGCGCCGACCCGACGGAGATCCTGCCGCACCGGCTGGTCCGGCACTCCTTCACGCTGAGCCTGCGCCGGCCGTTGTTGGTCGCGCTGCTGACCAGGGACTCCGATGTTCTCGACCGGATCGTCGAGGTGGACGTGCACAGCGGCGACACCGGCCCGGCTGAGACCTGGGAATATCTCGACCTGCTGCGGGAGCGGGGCCTGGTGCGCACCGAACTCGGACGTGACGCCCAGCTGTATGTCCTGGAGCTCGTCGGCAGCGGAGCCTTCCTGCTCGAACCCTGGCTGCCCAGGGCGCTGCGCCTCGATCTGGGCGCTCGGGCCGCGACGCTGGAACACCTGGTCCGGGCGGCCTTCGGGCCCGTCAAGCCACCGGATGAGGCCGCGCTGCACTCCGCGGCGGCCACCGTCATCGCCCTGTTCGAACGGCTCCGCGCACGAACCGCGGCCGCGGTACACGGCACGCCGGTCGACGCAACCCGTACGCGATGATCGGGCGTCGCGGCTGCCGGCTGGCGCGACCCGCTAGCCGCTCTGCGTCAACAACTGGGCGAGCCGGTGGATGCGCCGCACCGCCGGCTCGACCGTCTCCGGTCGCAACTCGGCCTCCTGTACCAGAGTGAGTTCGTCACCGCACAGCGCCCAGGTGTCCAGTTCCCGCCGTAGGTGGGCGTCCATCACCGCTGGGGTGAGCGGCCCGCGGGCTGCTGCCGGATCCGGCGAACCGACCCGTACCCGCGCATCGAACTCGGGGTGCCCGGAGGGCACCGGGCGGACCAGGTGCGCCGCTGGGACCTCGTCGTAGCGCTCCGGCAGCCAGCCCTGCGGACCCAGCAGAGGCTCGAAGCGTCGGACGTAGATATCGGGCCGCCGGTGGCCGGTCAGGCTCAGCAGTGCCACGGTCAGATGCGCCCTGACCGGGCCGGGCCGATAGGACTCACCCGGCCCGGGCACCACCGGGGTGAACCTGACCCGGTAGGAGCAGGACGCGACGGTGACCGGGCCGCCGGGCAGATCCCGGTGCACCAGCCGGTGCACGATGAATTCCCCGTTCCCGGCGGCCAACCGGTCCCGCCACGTGGCCCGGAGTTCACCGTCGTGGTACTGCCACCCGTGGCCGACCGCCCATTCCCGCAGCGCGGCGCTGCGCCGGGCAACCTCCTGCTGTGCGGCCCGTCGTCTCCGGGCCGCCGCAGCGAGGGAGAGTCCGATCATTGCGAGGATGACCAGCGCGAAGCCCCCGATGAGCGCCACGAAGATCACTCCCTGCCGGTCAGGTGGCACCGCGGCGGCGAGGTGCGCGCGCAGGGCAGCGGGCAGGACCAGGCTGATGTGCTCCGCGGACATGTCGAACATCGTGCAGCACGCCCACCACCGGTCTGCACGGCGGAGTCGGGCCGGCAGTGGGTGGAACCGCGATATTCCACGATGCCAGCCGGCACCATGGATCCCGGAAGGTCGGCCCGTGCGGTACCGACCGCGACGGAACTCGGCGAGGAGCGGCATGCGGTTCGCCATCGAGGCGGAGAACCTGGTCAAACGGTACGGCTCCGTCGTGGCACTGCACGCGTTCGACCTCCGGGTACCGGAGGGCTCGGTGATGTGTCTGCTCGGCCCCAACGGTGCGGGCAAGACCACGGCGGTACGGATCTTCACCACCTTGCTGGAGGCAGACAGCGGGCGAGCCAGCGTGGCCGGCCTCGACGTGGCACGCGACGCCGCCGCGCTGCGCGCCAGGATCGGCCTGTCCGGCCAGTACGCCGCTGTCGACGAGTACCTCACCGGCTTCGAGAACCTCGACATGGTGGGCCGGCTGTACGGGCTGGGGCGCCGGGACAGCCGAGCCCGGGCCCGCGAACTGCTCACCGAGTTCGACCTGGTGGAGTCCGCTGACCGGCCGCTGAAGACCTACTCGGGCGGGATGCGTCGGCGGCTCGACCTGGCCGGCGCGTTGGTGGCGAGACCGCCGGTGCTGTTCCTGGACGAACCGACCACCGGGCTGGACCCGCGGGCCCGGATCGGCATGTGGTCGGTGATCGCGGACCTGGTGTCCGCTGGCAGCACCCTGTTGCTGACCACCCAGTACCTGGAGGAGGCCGACCGGCTCGCGGACCGGATCGCGGTGATGGACGCGGGTGGCGTGATCGCCATCGGTACCGCCGACGAGCTGAAGGGTCAGATCGGTGGGGAGCGACTGGAGGTGCGGGTGGCGGACCGTTCCTCGTTGTCGGCGGTCCGGGCCCTGCTCGCTCCGCTGGCCTCGGGTGAACCGGGCATCGACCGCTCGGCCGGGACACTCACCGTACCGATCTCCGGTGGGCCCGCGGTGCTCATGGAGAGTCTGCGCCGGCTGGACGGCGCGTCGGTGGAGGTGGTGGACATCGGGCTGCGTCGACCGAGCCTGGACGATGTGTTCCTGACCCTCACCGGACACAGCGCCGTGGTGGAATCGGCGGACGAGGCGGACGAGGCGGACCGCGGGCGACGTCGTCGACGACGAGGGCAGGGCCAATGAGCCGGATGAAGGCTGTCCGGGACGGTCTGGTGATCGCCAAGCGGAACCTGATCAGGATCAAACGGGTGCCTGACCTGCTGGTCTTCTCCACCCTATCGCCGATCATGTTCGTCCTGCTGTTCGCGTACGTGTTCGGCAGCGCCATCCAGGTGCCCGGGGTGCCCTACCGGGAATTCCTGATGGCGGGCATCTTTACCCAGACCGTACTGTTCGGTTCCACCATCACCGGCCTGGGACTGGCGGAGGACATCCAGAAGGGGATCGTGGACCGGTTCCGGTCGTTGCCGATGTCGCGTTCCGCGGTACTGGTGGGACGGACCACCAGCGACCTGGTGAACAACGTGCTGGTCATCGTGGTCATGTCCGTCACCGGACTGATCGTCGGCTGGCGGATCCGCTCGTCGTTCGTCGAAGCGTTGGCCGGGTACGGACTGCTGCTGCTCTTCGCCTACGCCTTTTCCTGGGTGATGGCGGTGGTGGGGCTGTCGGTACGTAGTCCCGAGGTGTTCAACAACGCCAGTTTCATCGCGATCTTCCCACTCACCTTCATCGCCAACACCTTCGTCAGCACCGCGAACCTGCCCGCCGGGCTGAAGGGGGTGGCGGAGTGGAACCCGGTCTCGGCGGTGACCGAGGCCGCCCGGCAGTTGTTCGGCAACACCAGCCCGCAGGTGTCACCGCCGGACGTATGGCCGCTACGTCACCCCTACATCGCATCGCTGTGCTGGATCGCGCTGATCCTGGCTGTGTTCGTACCGCTTGCGGTGCAGCGGTACAAGAACGCGGTGAGCCGCTAGCGCACGGCGGTGGGGGCCGGGGGCGGCGGCGTACTATCGTGCGTCCATGTCAGCCGAGATTGTCGAACAGGTCATCGTCGGCGCGCCCGTGTCGCAGGTGTACCGGGCCATCTGCGATGTGCGGCGGATGACCCGGTACAGCCCGGAATGCTTCGCCACCTGGGTCTGGTCGGGTCGGGACGGCACCGCGGCACGCTTCGTGGGCTTCAACCGGCGCGGGTTGTTCGTCTGGTTCACCACCTGCCGGGTGGTGGTCGCCGAACCGGACACCGAGTTCGCGTTCGATGTGACGACCTTCGGTCTCCCGGTGTCCCGGTGGGGTTACCGGCTGCGGGCGGTGCGCGACGGCACCGAGGTCACGGAATTCTGGTCGGACCGGCGCACCCGGGGTGCGCACCTCCTGGGTCGGATCTTCACCGGTCGGGTCGCGGCGGACCGCGGCAGCGCCAACCGGGCCGGTATGCGTACCACGCTGGCCCGGCTGCGACGTGAACTGGAGGCGAGCTGACACCGACGAACCATCCGCCCCCACCGCCCGCGCTGCGAGCGTCTGGCACCCGTACCGCCGGTCCTCCGCGCAGCGCCGCGGCCGGCGAGCTCGCCGTCGCCGTGGTCGGTCAGCTGTTGCTGCTTTGCGCCCTGTGGGCCACCGTGGGTCTGGGACCAGCCGGCTGGCTCGCCGGGACGGCGTTCGCCGCCACCCTCTGGATCACCCTGACGGTTGCGGTGAACCGGTCACCAGGACGGTCGCTGGGCCCCGCAGACCGGGTCACCCTGCTCCGGGCGGTACTGGTCGGGACGGTGACGGCCTTGGTGGCCGACGGCGCGAGCGCCGGCACCGCGACGGGCGTGCTGGTCGGGGTCGCCGTAGTGGCCCTGCTGCTGGACGCGGTGGACGGCCGGGTGGCCCGCCGGACCTGCACCGTCTCGGCCCTGGGCGCCCGTTTCGATGTGGAGACCGACGCATTCCTGGTGCTGGTGCTCAGCGTGCGGGCCACCGGATCCGTCGGAGCATGGGTCGTCGCCATCGGGCTCCTGCGCTATGTGTTCCTACTGGCGGCGAGGATCGCGCCATGGCTGCGTACGGAGCTACCGGTCAGCAACGTCCGCAAACTGGTGGGTGCTCTGCAGGGCTGCGTCCTGGTCGTTGTGGCCAGCGGCGGCCTGCCCGGGGCGGTGCCGACCATTCTCGCCGGGGCGGCGCTACTGCTGCTCGGATGGTCGTTCGGGCGTGACATCGGATGGTCGTGGCGACACCGCGCCGCGGTCGGCTGAGTCGAGAACCAGGTGGATGCCACGTCGGACGGCAAACATCCGGCGCACCGTACCGGCCTGCGGACCGTACGCGTGACCGGTGCCGCACGGGTCGAGCGAGCGTCGGTGCGGTGACGTCTGGACACCGCCGCATAGTAGGAGCATTGCGCCCGCACCGGCCCTGGCCGATCGCGCCAGTTTTGGGTGTTTCTCCCGTACGTGGCGCGTCACCTGCGGTAACAGCACGCCTGTCGCCGACGACAGACCCGGGTACGTCACCTGACCGGGTGCTGTTCGCCATGACCACCGGTGCGGCTCCCCGGCCCGTCGGTGTCACCTACTAGCGTGTCGGTACACGTCCATCACTGACCCGGGGGAATGCCTGACCATGGCGGACTCGTTCGCGCATCTGCATGTTCACACCGAGTATTCGATGCTGGACGGGGCCGCCCGGCTCAAGCCCATGTTCGCCGAGGTGACCCGGTTGGGCATGGACGCGATCGCGATGACCGACCACGGGAACATGTTCGGCGCCTACACCTTCTACCAGGAGGCGAAGGCCGTCGGCGTCAAGCCGATCATCGGTATCGAGGCCTATGTGGCGCCCGGTGACCGGTCCCACAAACAGCCGCTGCGCTGGGGCCGGCCGGACCAGCGCGGCGACGACATCTCCGGTAACGGCGCCTACACCCACATGACGATGTGGGCACAGAACCCGACCGGTCTTCGTAACCTGTTCACCCTGTCCAGCCGGGCGTCCATCGAAGGTTTCTACCAGAAGCCCCGGATGGACACCGAGCTGCTCGACGGCCACGCCGAGGGCATCATCGCCACCACCGGCTGCCCGTCCGGGGAGGTACAGACCCGGCTACGGCTCGGCCAGGACGAGGAGGCGTTCAAGGCGGCGGCCAGATTCCAGGACATCTTCGGCCGGGACAACTTCTTCCTGGAACTGATGGACCACGGCCTGGACATCGAGACCCGGGTACGGGCCGGCCTGCTGGACATCGGCAAACGGCTCAACCTGACCCCGGTGATCACCAACGACTCGCACTACGTCGTACGCGAGGACTCCAGATCGCACGAGGCCCTGCTGTGTGTGCAGTCGCAGAAGACCCTCGACGATCCGACCCGCTTCAAGTTCAACGGTGACGGCTACTACATCAAATCCGCCGCCGAGATGCGCGAGCAATGGGACAGCCAGCTGCCTGGCGCCTGCGACACCACCTTGGCCATCGCCGAACGCATCACCTCCTACGACGAGGTGTTCGGCCATGTCGACCGGATGCCCGCCTTCCCCGTACCAGAGGGCGAGACACAGGCGTCCTGGCTGGCCCACGAGGTCTGGGAGGGCCTGGCCCGGCGGATGCCGGGCGGCATTCCGGAGGACTACCGCAGGCGCGCCGAGATGGAGCTCGGCGTGATCTCAGAGATGGGTTTCCCGGCGTACTTCCTGGTCGTCGCCGACCTGGTCCGGCACGCGAAAGAGGTCGGGATCATCGTCGGGCCGGGCCGCGGTTCGGCGACCGGTTCGATCATCGCCTGGGCGACCGGCATCACCGAACTCGACCCGATCGAGCACGGCCTGCTGTTCGAGCGATTCCTCAACATCGAGCGGATCTCGATGCCCGACATCGACCTCGACTTCGACGACCGTCGCCGGGGCGAGATGTTGGACTACGCGACCGCCAAGTGGGGCAGCGACAACGTCTGCCAGGTCATCACCTTCGGCACGATCAAGGCGAAGGCCGCGATCAAGGACGCGGCCCGAATCACGCTCGGCCAGCCCGGGTTCACCGTCGCGGACAAGATCTCCAAGGCGTTTCCGCCCGCCGTGATGGGCAAGGACATCCCGTTGTCCGGGATTGTCGACACGCAGCACCCACGCTATGCCGAGGCCACCGAGGTCCGGGCGCTGATCGAGAACGACCCACAGATCAATAAGATCTTCCAGACCGCGCGGGGACTGGAGGGACTGATCCGCCAGGCGGGCGTACACGCCTGTGCCGTGATCATGTCTTCCGAGCCGGTCATCCAGGCGATCCCGCTGTGGGCCCGGTCCCAGGACGGCGCGATCATCACCGGGTTCGACTACCCGTCGTGCGAGTCCATGGGTCTGCTGAAGATGGACTTCCTCGGCCTGCGTAACCTCACGGTGATCGGCGACGCGGTCAACAACGTCAAGGCCAACCGCGGTATCGAGCTGAACATGGAAGGCCTGGAACTGGCCGACGACAGGACCTTCGAGCTGCTGTCGCGGGGCGACACGCTCGGGGTGTTCCAGCTCGACGGTGGCCCGATGCGCTCGTTGCTGCGGGCGATGGCACCCAACAAGTTCGGCGACATCGCCGCCGTGCTGGCCCTGTACCGGCCCGGGCCGATGGCCGCGAACGCGCACATCGACTACGCCGACCGCAAGAACGGCCGCAAACCGGTGGTGCCGATCCACCCCGACCTGGCGGAGCCGCTCGCCGAGATCCTGGACGAGACCTACGGCCTGATCGTCTTCCAGGAACAGGTCATGGCCATCGCCCGTAAGGTCGCCGGCTACTCGTTGGGCCAGGCCGACCTGCTGCGTCGGGCCATGGGCAAGAAGAAGAAGGAGATCCTGGACAAGGAGTTCGTCGGTTTCCAGGCCGGGATGCGCGCCAAGGGTTACTCCGACGATGCCATCCAGACACTCTGGGACATCCTGCTCCCCTTCGCAGGCTACGCATTCAACAAGTCGCACACCGCCGGCTACGGCATCGTGTCGTTCTGGACCGCCTATCTGAAGGCCAACTACCCGGCCGAGTACATGGCCGCGCTGCTGACCTCGGTGGGCGACTCCAAAGACAAGATGGCCGTCTACCTGGCGGAGTGCCGCAAGATGGGAATCCGGGTACTGCCGCCCGACGTCAACGAGTCGGACAACTACTTCACCGCCGTCGGCGAGGACATCCGGTTCGGGATGGGCGCGATCCGCAACGTCGGCGCGAACGTGGTCGCCTCCATCGTCCGGACCCGCCACGACAAGGACGCTTTCACCTCGTTCACCGACTTCATGCAGAAGATCGAGCTGGCGGCCTGCAACAAACGGGTGGTCGAATCGCTGATCAAGGCCGGCGCGTTCGACTCCCTCGGGCATCCGCGCCGGGCCATGATCGAACACCACGAGACCATGGTCGAAGCGATGACCGGTGTGAAGCGCCGGGAGGCCGAGGGCCAGTTCGACCTGTTCGGTGGGATGGCCGACACCGGCCCGGACACCGTGATCGGCATGGACGTCGACCTGACCGGAGACGACTGGCCGCGCAAGACCGTACTGGAGTTCGAACGCGAGATGCTCGGCCTGTACGTCTCCGGACATCCACTCGACGGTGCCGAACGGGTGCTGCGCCGCAACAGCGAACAACGCATCGCCGACCTGCTCGGCGAGGAGACACCCGACGGCATGCCGGTCACCATCGCCGGGATCATCTCCAACCTGGAACGCCGGGTCACCAAGCAGGGCAACGCCTGGGCCAAGGCGACCGTGGAGGACCTCGACGCCGGCATCGAGGTGCTGTTCTTCCCCAAGACCTACGAACTGGTCGGCCAGTATCTCGCCCCCGACCTGACCATCGCGGTCAAGGGCCGGGTCAACCGCCGCGACCAGGAGATCAGCGTCGTGGCGATGGACATGCGGCCACTGGAGATCACCGACGCCGACCTGCAGGCCGAGCCGGCGATCACCGTCTCGGTCGCCCCGGTGAAGGTCACCCCGGACACGGTCGCGGAGTTCCAGCGGATCCTGCGCGACAACGCCGGCAAGACACCGGTGCGGGTCCGGCTGCTCGGCAAGCAGGGTCATCTGCTCGCCCTCAACGACAAGCTGCGCGTCACTCCGGGTTCGGGTCTGTTCGGCGAGTTGAAGAGCCTGTTCGGGGCAGGCTGCCTGGAGGTCTGACGGAGCCCTGCGAAGTTCAGGCGGAGCGCCGCTGGGCCGGTTCGGCCACCGGTCGACCCGCGGCGCCGCCCGTCTCGTCGGGCGGGCGGGGGTCGGCCCGACGCCACAGGGGCAGCCGCAGCGGGATCGCGTCCCACGGGATCCGGTACAACAGGCGACTCAGTACCAGCGCGAGGGGCACCGACGCCACCACGTCGGTGAGCCAATGGTAGTCGGAGTAGACCATGGTGATGGCCACGGTGGCAGGCATACCGACCCGCAGGAACCACCGCACCGCGGGGGGTAGGTACGGGCCGAGGATCAGCGCCAGGATGCCCCACCACACGATGGAGTTCGCGACATGGCCGGATGGGTAGGCCATCCCGCTGCCGTCCACCACGGTGGGGTGGGCGAACATCTCTACCGGCCCCTTGTGCGGTGCGGCGCGCTGACTCCACAGCTTGATGGGGCCGATGAGCATATAGGTCAGGACGAACGCGGTGGCCGGTAGCAGTAGCGGCCGGATACTGCGACGTGACCAGGCCAGGAATCCCGAGATGGCGAAGGTGCCGATAGTCAACGGGCCGCCCTGCCCGAGGCAGCTGAGGGTGTAGCTGATCCACCATGCGGTCGCGGTGCGGTGTGCGTCGCTCCAACTCATCGCCGCGAGGTCGAAGCGCAACAGCCTGTTGTCCACCAGGGCTGCGGTGATCAGTCCGAAGACCGCCAGCATCACCAGGTCGAACCACCAGCCGGCGGGCCAGACCTTGCGTCGCGTCGGCCGGATGCCGCTCGGTTGCGACGGCTTCCGGTCCTCTCCGGTCGCGGTCCGGATGCTCACGTCCGCGGTCCAGGGGCCGTGCCGGGTGCTGCGAGCAACTCGCCGAGGAGCTTCTCGTCGGACTCGGAGAGCACGTCGATGAACCGGGATAGCACCGCCGCGCGGTCGTCGCCGGCATCCAGCAGGCGGCTCATGCGTCGCGCGGTCCGTTCAGCTGCGTCGTCGACGATGGTGTAGGCGAACGCGATGCCGACCCGTTGACGTCGGGCAACGCCCTGGCCCACCATCCGGGAGAGCGCGGTCATCACCGTGGTGTAGGCCCATTTATGGTCCAACGCCTCGCGCACCTGACCCGGTGTCAGTGGGCCGCCCGCGGCCGCCAGTACCTTCCGGACCTGGTCGGTCAGCCCACCGTTGGGTCTGCGTCGTTCGGTCATTTCCCTCCCATCACCAGCGGCTACTACCGGGGAGTGTAGTAGTGCCGGCAACGACCACGTCAAGCCAGGTCAGGCGGAGGACCTGCAGCTATGGCGTTTAGTCCAACGATGATCACGCAGGGGTGCCTCTTCGCTGTTCGGTGCGTTGCGTGGGTCGGTACCAGACTGCCGCGCGCGCAATAGTTACGAAACGGGCTCTCGGCGCGATAAGCCGTGAACAGCGCGTGTGACAGTTGCTCCAACAACGGGGGAACAGGGCAGGCGCCCGGGGTACGTCCACGGTCGCCAAGGGGGCGCTCGTGGACGACGTCGCGCCGCGCGAGCGGTCACGCGCACCGCTGCGGTCCAGATTCGCGGGCATGGGGCAGTTCGGCGTGCTGTGGTCCGGGCATGTCGTGACGCTGGTCGGCAACGGAGTGTTGCGCTTCGCATTCGTGGTCCGCGCCTGGACCTCCGGTGGTCAGGTCACCCAGGTGGTGCTGCTGTCACTGTGCGCAGTACCGCGGCAACTGCTACGCAGAGCTGACCGGTTGGCCGGCCACCTGGCCGGCACGGGTGTATCGCGCGGCAGCCTGGTCGGGGGTGTCACTGCGTTCGAGCTGGCCCGTCGGCCGAACCGGCCCCTCACCTTCGGGCACGGTCCGCACTTCTGCCTGGGCGCCCAACTGGCCCGTACCGAGATCCAGGCGCTGCTCGCCTGCCTGCGCGGGTCGGTGGCACGGATCGAGGTCACCGGGCCGGTGGAATGGTTGGCGTCCAACTTCATCAGCGGGTTGCGTCACCTGCCGGTGGCGCTCACCGCCTGCTGACGCGGACCGGTCGACGAAACTGTGGCCGCAGGTAGGCGTCGAACACCCGGTCACCGCCCAGCCGGCGCAGATGCACCATGGTCTTGGCCGCCGGGGTGATCACGTAACGGGTGCGTGGTCGCGTAGCGGTGACCGCGCGCTCGACCACCTTGGCGACCGTCTCGGGTGGTGCGGACAGCAGTCTGGAGGCATAGGAGTCGGCCATCCGCCTGTCGACGGCGGAGTTGAGCGCGGCGTACGGGCCGGACGGGGTGGCCGCACCGGCGAGGGTGCCGGCGGCGACGTCACCGAACCCGGTGCGGATCAAGCCGGGTTCCAGGAGGCTGACCTTGATGCCGAACGGCGCGGCCTCGAACCGCAGCGCGTCGGTGATCGCTTCGACCGCGTACTTGCTCGCGTGGTAGTAGCCGCCTACCGGGAAGGTGAACCGACCGCCCATCGACCCGATGTTGACGATGCGACCCTGGCCGGCGGCGCGCATACCCGGCAGGACCAGCTGGGTCATCCGGGCGAGGCCGAAGACGTTGGTCTCGAACTGGCGGCGTACCGCGTCGAGGTCGGTTTCCTCGATGGTGCCGTATTCGCCGTAGCCGGCATTGTTGACCAGCACACCGACCGCGCCGTGCTGGGCCTCCACCGCCTCGACGGCCGCGCGCATCGACTTCTCGTCGGTGACGTCGAGCGGGAGGATCCGGGCGCCGGCTTCGGCGAGATCGGCGATGCTCTCGGTGCGGCGTGCGGTGGCGTAGACGGTCATATCGGTGCGGCCGAGCAGCCGCCGGGCCGCGGCGCGCCCGATTCCCGACGACGTCCCGGTGATCAGTACTGCGGTACTCATGGTTGCTCCTGGGTGGTGAGGGATGGATGATCGAGGCCCAGCACGAACAGTTCGACTCCCTGCCGCAGTCGGCTGCGGGGAATGTCGGGGTCGGTCAGGTCGGTTTCGAGGCCGCGGGTGAAGGCCATCAGCAGTTCGGCGAACTCGACGGCGCGGGGCGGGGCGACGGTGTGGTGCAGGGTGTCGGCGAGCAGGTCGCGCAGGGTCGTGTTGTACGCCTCGACCAGTTCGGCGGACATCCGGGTGTCCTGCCCGAGCAGTTCGGCGGCATGTCTGGGGCTGTCCTGCCAGACGGTGAGTGCGAGGTCGAGTTTCGCGGTCAGGACCGCGGTCAGTCGTTCGGTGGGGGTGCCGGGGGCGTTGGCCGCCTCCCGGGCCTGGGTCAGCGTGTGTTCCAGCAGCCGGGCCGCCAACCGTCGGAAGGCGTCCTCCTTGTTGTGCACGTACTGGTAGACCGCTGGGCGGGAGATGCCTGCCTGCCGGGCGATGTCCTCCATCGTGCTGCGCCGCACACCGTGCCTGGTGAAACAGACATAGGCCGCGTCGAGTATCGCGTCACGTCGCTCGTCGTCCAACACGCTGACAATAATTGCATAGAACGTCAGACTGTCAAAGAGATGTGTTCCGGGCCACCGGAAGCGCGGGCAGCGGGTGCTGCGGGCCGGCAGGTACGAAAAAAGCCGTCACCGACGCATCGGTGACGGCAGTAGCGCCGGCCCGGGGCCTCGCCCCGGGCCGGTCCCTGCTCAGCGTGCCGGGGTCGTGCCGACCATTCCTGCACCAGCCGCGGCGCTGGGCGAGATGTCGGTGGCCAGGTCCCGGCTGCGGGTCTCGATCGACAGCAGTACGCCGACCGTGGAGATCACCGCCATCAGCGCCACGTACACCGAGACCGCGTACGCGGTGTCGAACTCACGCAGCAGCGCGACCGCGATGATCGGGGCGACCGATCCCGCGGCGATCGAGGTGACCTGGTACCCGATCGACGTACCGGTGTAGCGGACCCGGGTGTCGAACTGTTCGGAGAAGAACGCCGCCTGTGGTCCGTACATGGCGGCGTGCGCGATCAGACCGACGATCACCGCCGCCGCGACGGCCAGCGTGCTGCGGGTGTTGATCAGCGTGAAGAACACGAAGGTCCAGATGCCCGTGCCGATCGTGCCGATCAGATAGACCGGCCGGCGCCCGATACGGTCCGACAGCGCGCCGAACAGCGGAATGACCGCCAGATGCACCGCGTTGGCGATCAGCAGCACGTCCAGCAGCAGACCCTTGTCCAGACCTTCCCGGGTCGTGCCGTAGACCAGTACGAACACGGTGATGACGTAGTACACGACATTCTCGGCGAACCGGGCGGCGATGCAGACGAGCAGCTGTCGCGGGTAGTTGCGCAGCACCTCCCAGACCGGAGCGCGCTGCCGGTCGGGGCGGGTTGCGGCGCGTTCCTGGGCCTGCTTGAACAGCGGTGCGTCGTCGATCGAGCCGCGGATCCAATACCCGATCACGATGAGTACCGCGGAGAGCAGGAACGGGATGCGCCAACCCCAGGCCAGGAAGGCGGCGTCGGGCATCGTCGCGGCGAGAATAGCCAGCACCGCGGTGGCCAGCAGGTTGCCCGCCGGTACGCCGGCCTGCGGGATGCTGCCCCACAGGCCCCGGCGCTGGGGGGAACCGTGCTCCGAGGCCAGCAGTACCGCACCGCCCCATTCGCCTCCCACCGCGAAGCCCTGTACCAGCCGCAGCAGGGTCAGCAGGCCGGCGGCCCCGAGGCCAAGGGTGTGGTAGGTGGGCAGCAGACCGATCAGTACCGTTCCGCCACCCATCAGCAGCAGGCTGATCATCAGCAGCCGCTTGCGGCCGAGTCGGTCGCCGAAATGCCCGAACACCACGCCGCCGAGCGGTCGGGCCACGAAACCCAACGCGTAGGTCAGGAACGCCAGCATCGTGCCGACCAGCGGATCGCTGGTCGGGAAGAACACCTTGTTGAACACCAGCGCCGCGGCCGAACCGTACAGGAAGAAGTCATACCATTCCACCACCGTGCCGGACACACTTGCGGCCATGACGCGGGCCAGGTAGCCGCGGGGCGGCGGGGCCGTGGACGTCGGGTCTGTCGGGGGCTGACTGCCGGTACTCATCGTGAGTCCTTCCGGGTCGCGAGATTCGACGGCATCACCGGGTCGCCCAAGACAGTCGGGCCGCCCGGCGTCACGGAGCGGCTCGGCAGCCGGGCGTTTCCGCGTCCACCATGAAGCCACACGCTAGACAGAATGTGACCTGGAACCCATGTGCGGCCAGCACACAGTCCGCCACCGCCATATGTGGCGTTGACCCAGCTGTCACCGGCAGAATGATCGCTCATGGACGGTGTCTTCCTGGAGTTGCTACTCAACGACGCTCCCAGCACGGAGTACGACGCGGCGGTGCGACGGGCCCGCGACGGCGGCGCGGCCCCGGACATCCTGGCCGACTGGGAACGGGCCCGGATGCTGGCGCTGCGGCTACGTAGCCGGCTGGCCCGCCACCGGCGGCGCGAGAACGAGCTGTCCGCGCTGTTCCAGACCGCCAACGACCTGGCCGGGCTGCGTGAGCTGGACGCCGTACTGCAGGCGATCGTGCAGCGGGCCCGGCGCCTGCTGGACACCGACGTGGCGTACCTGACGCTGGAGGATCCGGCCCGGGGGGACACGTTCATGCGGGTGACCGACGGCTCGGTCGCCGCCACCTTCCAACGGCTGCGGCTGCCGATGGGTGCGGGCTTGGGCGGACTGGTCGCACAGACCGATTCGCCGTACTCCACCGACCACTACCTGGCCGACCCCCGGTTCCGGCACACCGGCGACATCGATGGTGGCGTACACGACGAGGGCCTAGTGGCCATCCTCGGCGTCCCGCTGCGCCTGGGTAGCCGGGTGATCGGGGTGCTGTTCGCCGCGGACCGCCAGGAACGCCGCTTCATCGCCGAGGAGGTTGCCCTGCTCGCCTCCCTCGCCGACCATGCCGCGGTCGCGCTGGACAACGCCCGGATGCTGCAGGAGACGCGGGCCGCGCTCACCGAGCTAGACGAGGCCAGCCGACTCGGCCGGGCCCGCGCCGCGGCGACCGAGCGTGCGGCCACCGCACACGACCGGCTCACCCGGGTGGTGCTGCGCGGCGGTGACCTGGACGAGCTCACCACGGCGGTGACCGAGGTCATCAGCGGGTCACTGTCGGTACTCGACGCCGATGGTGTCGTACTCGCCGGCAGGACTGTGCCGGACCTGACCGCCGGTTCCGCCGCGCCGTCGGAAGTGTCCGCCGCGGTCGCCACATCCCGCTCGACCGGGCGGGCCTGCCGCAGCGGGCCGTACTGGACAGCCGCAGTCGCCGCCGGCCCCGAGCACCTCGGTGCCCTCGTGCTGCGGCCGGACAGCGAGCTGGACGACGCGGACCAACGCACCCTGGAACGGGCCGCCCTGGTCACCGCCCTGCTCTTGCTGTTCCGGCACTCCACCGCCGATGCGCAGGCGCGGGTGGGCGCGGATCTCCTGGCCGACATCCTGCTCGCGCCCCGCCGGGATCCGGCCGGGCTGCGCGACCGGGCCCGGCGCCTCGGCGTGGACCTCACCCGCGACCACCTTGTGCTGACCGTGGCCTGGACCGAGCGGCCGCAGCAGTCCTTCGCTGTGCTGCCCCGCCTCGCTGCCGACAGGCACGGGCTGGCCACCCGCCACGACGGCCGCGAAGTACTACTGCTGCCCGGCACCGACCCGTCCACCGCCGCCCACGCGGTGGCGGGCGAACTGCGGCTGGCCGCCACGGTCGCCGCCGCCGGTCCGGCCCACGGTACGGAGGCGATCGCCCGGGCGCACCGGGAAGCGACCGGATGTCTGGACGCGGCACTCGCCTTGGGGCGGCGCGGTACCGGAGTGTGCATGGCGGATCTGGGTTTTCTCGGGCTCGTACTCGGGGAGCACGGCGATCCCGGGAGGTTCCTGCGCGCCACCATCGGCGCGGTACTCGACTACGACGACGACCGGGGCACCCAGCTTGCCGAGACGCTGGACGCCTACTTTGCTGCCGGCCGCAGCCCCACCCGGGCCCGCACCGCCCTGCACGTGCACGCCAACACCGTCAACCAGCGGCTGGAGCGGGTCGGCCAACTGCTCGGGCCGCGTTGGCAGCAGCCGGAGCAGTCCCTGGAGATCCAGCTGGCGCTGCGACTACGGCACGCCTACCGCTCGCACGAGTGGAAGTGAGCACACCGCGACGGGCTCTGGCCGCTGTCGACCTGCGCGAGTCCGGCACCGGTGGCAGCATCGTCACCGGGGTCGAGGTGATGAGGGGGACCGCATGTCGGATGTGGTGGTGGTGACCGGGGCTACCGGCGGTATCGGCCGGGCGGTGGTGCGTGCACTCGCCGCACGTGGTGATGCGGTCGCGCTGCTGGCCAGGGGGGAGCAGGGACTTGCCGCAGCCGAGAGTGAGGTGAGCCAGGCCGGGGGCCGGGCACTGGCGGTACCCACCGACATGGCCGATCCGGAGCAGGTGTCGGCCGCCGCCACCCGGGTCGAGGCCGAGCTGGGCCCGATCGACACCTGGATCAATGTGGCGTTCACCTCGGTGTTCGCGCCCTTCGAGGAGGTCTCCCCGGCGGAGTACAAGCGGGTCACCGAGGTGAACTACCTCGGTTTCGTCTACGGGACCATGGCCGCGCTCAAGCTGATGAAGCCGCGTGACCGGGGCACCATCGTGCAGGTCGGCTCGGCGCTTGCCTACCGGGGGATTCCGCTGCAGACGGCGTACTGCGGCTCCAAGCACGCCATCCAAGGCTTTCACGAGGCACTGCGTTGCGAACTGTTGCACGAACGCAGCAAAGTGCGGGTCACCATGGTGCAGATGCCCGGCGTCAACACCCCGCAGTTCTCCTGGGTCCTGTCCCGTCTACCGAACCGGGCGCAGCCCGTACCGCCGATCTACCAGCCGGAGCTGGCAGCCCGTGCGGTGCTGTTCGCCGCGGCACATCCACGCCGCCGGGAGTACTGGGTGGGTTCCAGCACCATGGCCACCCTGGCGGCCAATGCACTGGCACCCGGCCTGTTGGACCGTTACCTGGCCAGGACCGGCTTCTCGGCGCAGCAGACCGGGCAACGGCGGGAACCCGACGACCCGGCCAACCTGTGGCGGCCGGCAGATGGTCGCAGCGGCCACGATTTCGGTGCCCACGGTGCATTCGACGCACAGGCCAAGAGCCGCGATCCGCAGGTGTGGGCCTCCCACCATCACGGGGTGCTCGCAGCGTTCGGGGCAGGGCTGGCCACCTTGGGTGCGGTGACCCTGCTGCGTAGGGCGTTGCGGTGACCCGGGCCATCGTGGTGCGCTGGTTCGGTCTCGCCACCGGGTTGGTGGGAGGAGCACTGCTGGCTCGGCCGGCCGCGGTGGCCGGGTTGGTCGCCGGGCCGGGTGCTCCGGCACCCGGCCCGCGGATCGTCGGCCTGCTCGGGCTGCGCGGAGTCGCGCAGGGAACGCTGCTGTGCGCGCGGCCAGGGCGTACGACGCTGCGGCTCGGTGCGGCGACGGACGCGGTACACGCGGTGAGCATGGTCGTGCTGGCCCTGGTCGATGTCCGTCACCGTCGTAGTGCGTTGGCCAGTGGGCTGCTCGCGGCGACCTCCGCGACCATCGGCTCGATCATGGCCAGCCGGATGGCTGGTGGAGTCGCGGCCAGCCGGATGGCTGGTTGAGCGGCGTACGACTGCCAGCCGGCCACCGGCACCGGGTCCGACGCCTGGATCTCGGCGCCGGCCCGGTGCCGGTCCGGTCACTTCCAGACGTCGGTGATCGGACTGGCATCTGCGCTGGAGCCGGCCGCCGGCAGTCCGTACATGTCCTCGATCGTGCGAAGCACGTTGTAGTGGTTGACCGATTCGGAGTACTGGCCAGGTGCGACCGACTGACCGGTGATGATGGTGGGGATCTGGTTGGCGGAGCTGAAGTCATCCTCGTCCCAGGTGACGATCAGCAGACTGTTGTGGCTCTGTGCCCAGGTCGCGTACCCGCTGAGGTTGGCCTGAAGCCACGAGTCGCCGGTCTGCACGCTGCCGTCGTGCATGTCGTTGGCGAGATTGGGCACCACGAAGGAGACCGCGGGCAGCGAGTCGTAGTTGGCCGGGAATGCGCTGAAGGGTTGCCCGGCCGACCCGGGAACGTTGCTGAAGTCCACCCAGGGCGCGTGCTTGCGTGCGTAGTCCCCGGATGTGCAACCGGTGTAGCCGACGGAGGGCAGGTCCTCGGAATATCCGGCGAAGCTCTGCCCGGCGTCCAGGAGTTCGCTGCCGAGGTTGGCGCCGGACTCGCTGAGCGGACACGCGTCGGAGGCCAGTCCGAACGTGGAGCCGGCGAACATCGCCAGGTAGTTCGGTTCGCTGGGGTGGGTGACGCCGTGCGACTGGGTGAACGAGGCGCCGCTGTCGGCCAGTGAGTTGATGTATGGCGCGGCGGAACTGCCGATGACGTCGGCGTAGGAGTGGTTTTCCTCGATCACCACGACGACATGCGCCGCGGCGGGTACCGCGGCGTCGATCTGACCGTCGGCCGGGAGGGCCTGGGCGGCGGCGGTGGTGATCGTGGCCGCAGCCAGTGCGGAGACGATTCCCACGGTGAGCCAGCGCATTCGCATCAATGTCTCCGATCGGGGGGTGTGGACCCGGCATCAGTGGTGTGCCGGTTTCGGAGTCCCGCTGGGGGATCAGAGCATTAATACCATAAATCTACATAAGTAACTCTTATCGAGTCGATTGCTCGGTGCCCGGCGTGTGCGAACATGATCGAAAAGTTCGACCATGTCCCACAGCGCCGGACACCGGATCACAGACCGGGCTGGCGGAGGCTCAGCGCCGCCGCGTGGCACCAGCCGGGGGCTGCCGCAGCGGTGGGCCTACCGGCGATCGTCAAACCGGTCAACGGAACCGGCAGCAGCCTGGTACGACGGGTGGACAGCGTGTCCGAGCTCGCTGATACCCACCGGCAGCTGGCGGCCCGGGCGCCGTACCTGCTGGACGGGCCTGTTCGCCCACCCGGTGGACGACCCGCACGGTGACCGGCCGATCGACCCGGGACGGGAGTTCCTGGTCGAGGGGCGTCTGTGCGGGCGGGAGTACAGCGCCGAGAGCATCGTGCGCGCCGGCCGGACCGAGCACGTGCTGTTGATGGAGGATTTCCTGGCCGACGACCGGTTCTTCGAACTCGGCTTCGCCTGGCCGCCACTGGAACTGTCCGGTGCGCGGCAGGCGGAGTTCCGGCAGGCGTTCGATTCCGCGTTGTCGGCCCTGGAACTGGACAACACCAGCGCCAACGTGGCATTGATCGACGACGAACGCTACGGCCCGATTATTGTCGAGATCAACGCGGGGCGGCCGGGTGGACAGATGATGGGTGTGCTGGCCAAGGTGGCCGCCGGCGTCGACCTGAGCGCCGAGTACCTGTCCCTGGCGTTGCAACTGCCCGGACCGGCGCGGGCCGGGGCACGGATGCCGTCGCCGCTGGCGACTCTGACCATCCCTGGTGCCGCGTGCGGCCGACTGGTGGCGATGCACGGTCTGGACCAGGTACGCGAGCATCCGGACGTGCTCGCCGTCGTTCCACTGGTGAGCCCGGGCGAGTTGGTCTCCGACGACCACGAGACGCACCCGCTGACCGTACTGGTGGCCGGGCTCGGTACCCACGAGGAGCTGATCGCCGCGCACCGCGAGATCACCGCCATGGTGCGTTTCGAGTTCACCGACGCACCCACCTGAACATGTGTGGTGGCCGGTCAGAGGTCGTGACGTTCCGCGCCGTCGATGGTGTCCTCCGGCGGGCGTCGTGGTGTGGGGGGGACCGCTGACACCGGTTCGGTGAGCCCCATCCGGACGGCCATCTGGGGACAGCCGAGGCCGGCCAGCAGCGCGGTCAGCTGCTGTCGGGCCACCGGTGTCTCCACCACATCGCTGACCGGGTTGGTCGCGATGCCCCATCGGCTGGCGGTGATCAGCACCGACGACATCGCCTCCCCGGCGACCAACCAGTCCGCCGCGGTATCGGTTTCGGTGAACAGGATCGCGTAGCGGGCGTTGCGGTCGGTGCCGGTACCGGGCTGCTGCTGCCCGGCGGCGCCGGGGGCGAAGTCCCGGATCGGAATGCGGCGCGGCACCGGGCCGACCGTGGTTTCTACCGGAACCCCGTCGCCGGCGGCGGCCGGACGGTGGGTCCAGCGGTCGAGTTCCTCCTGGTACGCCGGATCGGCCCGCTCGTCGTCGGCGGCATGCGTGGCGGCCACATTGAACAGGGTCACCTGATCGTCGGGCAGGATGTGCAGGTGGGCGCCCTCGGCTTCGGCGGCATCCCGCAACCCGGCGAGCTGTTCGGCGGGAATGTCGTCGGGACCGCTGTACGGGCGTCGGTCGGTGCGTCGGGTCGCCATCGCCTGGTAGGCCCGTAGATCGGCGGGGGTGGGCGGTCGCGATCCCACGTTACGCAGCAGCGCCAGCAGGTCCGGTTGGTCCGGGTCGGGGAAGCGGACGACTTCTGGCAGGTGGCCGTCGGCGCGCAACGCGAGCCGGGCATGGTGCAGCGCGATCCCGCAGCTGAGTATCAGTAGCCGACCCTGCGGGTCGACTACGCTCAGTTGGCGTCGCCGATCGCTCCACAGTTCGGCGGCGTCGTCGTGCAGGCGCCAGCGCCAGGGCTGGGAGTTGAACAGCGACGGTGCCCGCAGCGCCGCGAGCACGGCTTGGCCGGTGGAACTTGCGGCGGTGTGGTGCCGGCTCCTGCTGGTCGAGTCGGTGAGTTCGATGGCCACGATTCCACCTCCGGTAGGGCAGTCACTGCCACCGTGCCGTGTCGGAGAGCCACTGTGCAGGGCTGTTCAGCAGGGTCGGTACGGGTCTCCGGTCGTCGGTGGCCGGGCACGTGACAGGCGACCGGACGATCCGCCCGCAACGTCGGGTACCCGGCGGTATGGGGGGTCAGGGGTCCTTACCCCAGGGTCCGGTCGGCACTGCTGGCGGATGCCCGCGCCGGGAAGGCTGACGGCGAGGAGGTAGCTGTCATGAGTGAGACGGTGAACGGCCCTGTGGTGGTCGGCGTGGACGGTTCGCCCGGCAGCGACCGGGCCGTCGAGTGGGCGGCGTCGGAGGCCGAGCTGCGCCACCGCCCGCTGCTGATGGTGATGGCGTTCCACTGGCCGATCGGTACCTACCCGGTCGAGCCGCAAGCGGTTCTGTCGGATATGTCGGACATCATGGAACGTGGGCGTGGAGCCCTGGCCCTCCAGGTCGCCGCGGTGCGTGAGGCGCATCCGGAGCTTGTCGTGTCCGGTGAGTTCCACGAAGGTTCCGCGGCCGGCATCCTCGTCGACCGTTCGCGACACGCTGCGGCCACTGTCCTCGGCCAGCGCGGCCGTGGCGGGTTCACCGGACTGCTGCTCGGTTCTGTCAGCGCACAGGTCAGTGCGCACGCCTCGGGCCCGGTCGTGGTGATTGCGGCCCGTTCACGACCGGTACCGGTCGACGGCCCGGTCGTGGTCGGGGTGGACGGTTCGCCGGTATCAGAGTCCGCGGTCGGTTTCGCCTTCGATGAGGCATCCTGGCGGGGAGTCGGACTGACCGCGGTACACGCCTGGCGGGCCCCGGGCTCGGAGGTACCCAACGACCGGATCGCGTTGTACTACGACCTCGACGAGGTGGCCGACGAGGAGGAGCGCATGCTCGCCGAATCGCTGGCCGGGTGGCGGGCGAAGTACCCCGACGTGGCGGTCCGCCCCGTACTGGCCCACGGCCGTTCCGTCGATGAACTGCTGACCCAGGCTGCCGAGGGCCAGCTACTGGTGGTCGGGTCCCGGGGGCGCGGCAGCGTCAGCGGGGCGCTGCTGGGATCGGTCAGCAGGGCAGTGCTGCACCGCGCTGCGTGCCCGGTGGCAGTGGTACGTCCGTTGGACTGAGCGCTACATCCGCGCGGGTTCTGCCCGCAGACACAGCTCGGAGGTGGCGTTGATGCGCCGGTGGAGCGTCGAGATACAGGTGTCGGGCCGGACCGGCCCGGCGCAGGTCGAGGCCCGCTGCGCCGCCGCGACCGGATACCCGCTGGTCGGTCACGGCGGCGCGGGCGGAGACAGCGATCTCGACATCGCCTGGGCCGCCTCCAACGCACTGACCGATCTGGGGCACCAGCTGCTGATCGTGGCTACGGCCGAGCTCGCCGCGCGCGCCGGTCGTACGGTGCAGTGCTCCGATGACCCGGCCGCGGTCACCGAGGACCCCGACGATGCCGATCTGGTGGTCCGCCGGTGCGGCCCGGTGACCGACGCGCGCTGACGACGTGCGCCGGCAGGGCCGTGTGACGCGCAGCTTTCCGTCAGACCGGTTGGTTGGTACCTGCCGCCCGCGCGGGGTGGCGGCGGTGGTGATGGCGGCGGGCGCTGGGGTCGGGCACCACCAGTACCGGGCAGGGAGCGTGGTGCAGCATCGCCTGGCTGGTGGAACCGAGCAACAGGCCTCGGAATCCGCCCCGGCCCCGGGAACCGACGACCAGCAGGCTCGTCGGTTCCAGCGCGGCGAGCAGGCCGGCCGCCGGAGCGGCGTGTACGAGTCGTTCCTCGACACCGACCTGCGGGTACTTCTCCCGCCAGGCGGCGATGGAGCCGGTCAACTGCTCGAGCTGGTACTGGGCGCCGGTGTCCATCTCGTCGTAGACCGGGGTGGGCCCGTAGGCGGCCACCGGGCCGGGCGTGGTCCAGGCCAGCACCGCCAGCAGCGGCAACCGGCGACGGGACGCCTCCTCGAAGGCGACCTCGGCGGCCAACTGCGCGCCCTGGGAACCGTCCATACCCAGCACGACGCGTTCGGGTGCGCCTGGCCCGTGCGACGCGGCTGCCGCCACGACCAGTACCGGGCAGTGCGCGTGCGCACTGACTGTGCTGCTGTTCGAGCCGAGCAGCAGTCCGTTGAACCCGCCGAGGCCACGCTGACCGAGAACCAGCAGTTCGGCTTCGGCCGACTCCTCGATGAGCTGCTGTGCGGTGTTGCCGTCGAACAGGTGACCACTGACCGCGACGTCGGAGGCGACGGAACGCACGTGGTCGTACTGCTCCTGCAGCATGGTACGTGCGCTGTCCCGGAGCTCCTCGATGACGCGGGCCGCGGTCTGGGAGACCACCATGCCGCCCTGGAGCGGCCACTCCAGTACATGCACGATGCGCAGCGGCAGGCCACGGCGGCGGGCCTCGTTCACTGCCCAGTCCAGTGCGGTCCGACTTCCCGCCGACCCATCGGTCCCCACCGTCACCGGACGTTTCGTCGTTGCGCTCATCGGCGCACCTCCCCACTCCAGCGTGCTGGGCACGGTTCGGTGGATCCAGGGTCCGATCTCCCTACCGCCCTGGGCCGGTTGGTCCTGGTCGGACACCACACTCGGGCACCCGGACCCGCGTGTCGCGGGCTGCCCGTACGGATAGGCTCTGGGCCAGAGCGGACGGTGTATCCCATCGCTGCCGCCGGGCGTGTCCGGGGGTCGAAGCATGCTGGTCGTGATCGCGTTGGGCGGTAACGCGCTGTTGAGCCGCAACGAGCGCCCGGACGAGTTGGTACAGGAGGGGCGGGTGGCCGACGCGGCGCGAGCGATCGCGCCGCTGGTGGCCCGGCACCGGATCGTGCTGACCCACGGCAATGGCCCGCAGATCGGCGTACTGGCAGTGGAATCGACCAACGACGCCGGTCTGTCCGGTCCGTTCACCCTCGACGCGCTGGGCGCGCAGAGCGACGGCATGATCGGCTACTGGCTGGTTCAGCAGTTGCGCAACGAGATCCCCGGAATCGAGGCGGCCTGCGTACTGACCCAGACCCTGGTCGATCCGACCGATCCGGCGTTCACCGCGCCGACCAAGTTCATCGGCACCGAATACGACGAGCCGACCGCGCGCCAGCTCGCTGCCCGGTACGGCTGGGCGGTGCGTCGTGACGGGCAGAGCTGGCGGCGGGTGGTGGCCAGCCCGCAGCCGCAGGAGATCCTGGAGCTGGACGTGGTGCGGCTGTTGGTGGGGCGGGGGATCGTGCCGGTCTGCGCCGGCGGTGGTGGCATTCCGGTCGTACGGGGCAGGGACGGCAGACTCGGTGGTGCCGAGGCGGTAGTGGACAAGGACCTCACCGCGGCCCTGCTGGCATCGCAACTGGGCGCCGATGCCCTTCTGCTGCTGACTGACGTCAGTTGTGTCCAGGCGGACTGGGGCACGCCCGAGGCCCGGCCGCTGCGCCGGGCGGGTATCGCTGAACTGGGCCGGTTGCACTTCGCCGCCGGTTCGATGGCGCCGAAGATCCGTGCCGCGAGCAGGTTCGCCCGTGGCGGCGGCACCGCGGGAATCGGTGCGCTCACCGACGCCGCGGACATCCTCGATGGTGCGGCGGGGACCTTGGTGGTCCGCGACGACCAGCTCTGACCCTTTCTGAGTGCCCAGCGGCCGACCAGGCGGGTCGAACGGCTCACCGGTGGAGTACGGAGCGCACTGTCGAGTGCAGTCGGTATCGCGCAGCCTGGAGTCCGGGTCGTCGGCGGAGGCTGGCAGAGGTGAGGCGGACAGATGCGCACATGGATGCCGGAGAACGGATCGCGACGGGTGATTCCGCAGGTTCTTGCCGCACTGGAACTCTTCGTCGGGTTGATCGCCATGTGCGGCGGAGTGGTGCTGGCCGCCGGTGTGGGTGGACTACCCGGTTCGGCGCTGGCGCGTACGCCGTTCACCAGTTGGCTGCTGCCCGGCCTGGCGCTGCTCGTCCTGGTGGGCCTGCCGATGCTGGTCGCCGGCGTGGCCGTGGTGACCGGGTCGCGTTACGCCGGAACCCTGTCCATCGTCGCTGGCGTGCTGCTGGCGGGCTGGCTGGTGACCCAGGTCGTCGTACTCGGGTCGTGGAGCGTACTGCAGCCGGCCATGTTCGCGGTCGCGCTGGCGATCATCGTGCTCGCGCTGATGGCCGGTCAGCGTACCGGCCGGCAGCTCAGAGCGGCTGCGGTCGCCAGGGTGGGCGACGCGGCCGACAGGCCCGATCCGGCTGGCCCATCCACATCGGACGATTCGCGGCGGCGGGGCGACCCCGCCGCGCAATCCGGCGCCGCACCGATACCCGTGCCCGGATCGGCCCGCTGGCGTCAGTCCATGCCCTACCACCGGGACCTGGTCGCCGCCGGGTTCGAGGTGTCGTCGGTGCTGCTGCACGGGGTGGCGTCCGAGCGGGCTTTCGTCTACACCGCTGTACTGGACTCGGGAACGTTGCGGATCGTGATCCCGGAGCACGACGACGGCACGGTGCGCGTCACCGCGCTGGACGCCGCCGGCGCCGTGCAATGGTCGATGCATCTGGACGGTCCGGTCCCGGGCAGGATCCTCGCCGCGATCGCTCAGCTGGCCCGGGCCACCCCCGCGCGGGCCGGGCCCTGAGCGGTCGGCAGCAGACCGGCAGCACTCAACAGTTCCAGTACGTCGGAATCGGTGACTCGCGGGTAGTGCTCGAACCACTGGGACACCGCGGACATCTGCGGCGGGGTCACCACACTGACGATCTCGTCGGCGACCTCGTACAGTCCGGACACGGCGTCGGCCGGGATCACCGGTGCCGCGAAGACCACCCGGTCGGCGCCGCGGGCCCGGGCGAGTGCACAACATGCCCACGCGGTCGCCGAGGTCGTCACCCCGTCATCCACGATCACCGCGGTTCGGCCGGCCAACGACAACTGCGGCTGCCGGGCCCGGTAGACCCGGGCCATCCGGTCCACCTGGGTCGAGGCGGTCCGGAGCGCCGCCGCGGTCTCCTCCGCGCCGCAGTGGGTGAGTCCGGGCAGCATCACCGCCGGTGGGGTGCGGGCACCATCCTCGGCCAGCGCGCCGAGAGTCAGCTGTGGTCGTTGTGCGGGAACGATCCGGCGCACCGCGATCACGTCCATCGGGACCAGCAGCGCGCGGGCGATCTCGAAGGCCACCGGAATCCCACCGTGGGCGGCCCCCAGCAGCACCGATTCAGCGACACGCAGACCATTGAGCCGATGCGCGAGCATCCGGCCGCCTTCCGGTCGACTCTGGAACATCGTCCACGCCCCCCACGGACTCGGTCGTCGAACTCAGTCTCGCCGAAGACGCGCGTCCCGAACAGGGCCGATCGGCTCGTTGTGGTGGAATGCGAGACTGCCTCACCCGCTATGCCTGTTCTGTCATGGTGTGCGGCGGGTGCGTCGCCGACGGGCGGGCCACCACGGTCGGGCAGTACGCATGGTGCAGGACGTGATGGCTGACCGATCCGAGCAGCAGACCGGGAAATCCGCCCCACCCCCTGGATCCGACGACCAGCAGTGTGGCCCCCCGGGAGGCTTCGACCAGGGTGCGTCGGGCATGGGCGTGCTCGACCCGCTCGGTGACCGGCACATCCGGGTACCTGCCACGCCAGCCGGCGATCGTCTCGGCGAGTAGTCTGCTCTCCTCGGCCGCGACCTCCGCCACGTCGTAGACCAATGGCAGAATGTCGCCGGGCGCGCGGGACGCCGGTGCCGTCCAGGTGTGCAACGCGATCAGCGGTAATAGCCGCAGATCCGCCTCTTCGAACGCGAGCCACAGCGCGGCTGTCGAATGCGTCGAACCGTCCGTGCCGACCACCACCGGCCCGGCCGGCCGATCCGGGGTGGATCCACCGGGACGGACCACCGCCACCGGACAGGCGGCGTGCGCCGACAGCTGTGCGCCGACCGAGCCGAGGAGCAGTTCCGGCAGACCACTCAACCCACGGCTACCCACGACCACCAGTACCGCCCGCTGCGATGCCTCGACCAGCACCGGCGCGGGCATCCCGGTGACCACCTCGCCGCTGACCTCGACGTCCGGTTCCCAGAGGCGGGCCCGCTCCAGCGCGTCGGACACCACGGCCTGTGCCGCGGCCCGCAGACCCGCGCCCACCGGTGCACCGGGACCCGGGCCGAGCGGTGCGCGCAGCATCGGCCACACGAAGGCGTGGACCAGGTGCAGCGGACGCTGCCGCAGCATCGCTTCCCGGGCACCCCAGGCCACCGCACGATCGGACTCCGCGGAGGCGTCCACCCCGACCACCACCGGGGCACTTGCTGCTGCCAGCATCATTGGTGCCTGCCTCTCGATCGTCGCCACCGGACCACAGGACGGCCGGCTACCAGCACCAGCGCGGGTATTGCCGCGACCACCAGGCAGCCTGCGACCTCGGCGAGCCGTACCGGCCGGGTGCCCAGCAGGGCGCGCAACGGTCCCAGCTCGACCGCCGCCAGTTGCAGCAGCGCGGAGGAGGCCACCGCCGCGTACAGGGCCGGATTGCCAGGACTGCCGGGTATCCGCCGGGACCGTACGGCCAGAGCCACCCAGAGCTGCGCGAAACCCAGTACCAGGAACAGCATCGTCTGCCAAGGACGATGCGCGAGCCCGGCCCACCAGCCGACACACAGCGACACGAGGGTGATCAGCGCGCCGGTGACAGCAACCTGAACGGACAGACCGGCGCCCAGGATCGCCTCACCGGGCCGGCGGGGAGGTTGGTCGAGCGCGCCGCGTTCCGGGGGCTCGGCGCCCAGCGCCACCCCGGGCAGGCCGTGGGTCAGCATGTTGATCCACAGAATCTGGGCGGGTAGCAGCGGCACCGGCATACCGAGGAACGGACCCGTCAGCATCACCAGCACCTCGGCTAGTCCGCCGGACAACCCGTAGCGCAGGAACCGGCGGATGTTGGCATAGATGCGCCGACCCTCCTGCACCGCGGTGCCCAGGGTGGCCAGGTTGTCGTCGGCCAGGATCAGATCGGCGGCCTGCCGGGCGACCTCGGTACCGTCGCGCCCCATGGCCACACCGATGTCGGCCCGCCGTAGCGCGGGTGCGTCGTTGACACCGTCACCGGTCATGGCGACCACCTGGCCGTCCTGCTGCCACGCCGACACCAGGTCCATCTTCTGCTCGGGCCGGATTCGGGCGAACACCCCGGCCCGGGCCGCGTCGGTCGGCCTGTCGGCCAGCTGTCCACCGGTGACCAGACGCAGGTCGTGCAGGCCGGCCCGGCCCGCGACCGCCAGTGCGGTGTCCGGATGATCGCCGGTGATCATCGCGACCCGGATGCCGGCGCGGTAGAACGCCGCGATCAACTCGCGGGTGCCCGTACGCAACGGATCGGTCAGCGCGACCAGGCCGAACGGCACCAGTAGGGACTCCCAGTCGTGCTGCGGCGGCCGCTGCTGGCTGGTGGCTTCCGCGACGGCGAGTACCCGGTAGCCGTCCCGGACCAGCTGTGCAGCATCGGAGCGCAGCCGCGCGATCCCGGGGCACTCGGCGGTCAGCATGACCTCCGGCGCGCCCTTGCCGACGAGCAGGAAACTGTCGCCATCCCGGTGCAGGGTGGTCATCCGACGCCGGGCGGTGTCGAAGGGGATCTCACCGAGCCGTGGAAAGTCGTCGCGTCGCTCGACCGCTGCGCCGAGCCGGACCGCCGCGGTGACCAGAGCGGCCTCCATCGGGTCGCCCAGCGGTGTCCACTGTGTGCCGTCATCGCTCGGCGCGGCAATGTCCGCGTCGTTGCAGAGCAACAGATCGCGGGCGAGCCGGGCGACCTCGCCCGGATCTGCTCGGCCGACCTCATCGATCACCCGACCGGACGGTTGGTAGCCGGTGCCGGCGATCTGTAGCCGGCCTTCGGCGAGCACCACCCGGTCACAGGTCATCCGGCCCTCGGTGAGGGTCCCGGTCTTGTCCGAGGCGATCAGGGTCACCGAGCCCAGGGTCTCGACCGCGGGCAGGTGCCGCACGATCGCCTGTCGCCCCGCCATCCGGTACGCGCCGAGGGCCAGGGCGACGGTGACGACGGCCGGCAACGACTCCGGGATGGCGGCGACGGTCAGGCTCACCCCGGTGAGCACCATCTCGCCGATCGGGAGTCCGCGCAGCAGCCCGGCCACCATCACCACGGCAGACAGTCCGACGGTCGCCACACCCAGCGCCCGTCCCAGGCCCACCAGGCGGCGTTGCAGCGGCGTGCGGCGGCGTGGCTGGGCCGTGACCAGAGCACTGATGCGTCCCAGGGCACTGTCCGGCCCGGTTCGCGCGACCCGTCCCGCACCGGTACCGTCCACCACCACCGTGCCGGCCAGCGCCGCCTGCGGCGCCACCTTGACCACCGGCTCGCTCTCCCCGCTGAGCGCGGACTCGTCCAGGTGCAGCCGCACCGCACGGGTCAGTTCCACGTCGGCCGGGACGATGTCACCGGCGCTGAGCAGTACCAGGTCGCCGGGGACCAGTTCGGCGGCCGGCAGGTTGCGGTGGCGGCCGTCGCGAACGACCCGCGCGGTGGGTGCGGCGAGTCGACGTAGCGCGGCGGCGGCCCGGTCGGCCCGCGTCTCCTGCACGAGACCGACAGTCGTGTTCAGCACGACGACCAGCACGATGACCGACGTGTCGGTCACGTCGCGCAGCACGATCGTGACGAGCATGGCCGCGAGCAACAGCAGGATCAGCGGATCGCTGAGCTGCGAGCCGACCCGGCGGTACAGGCGCGGCGGTGCAGCCGTGGGAATCTCGTTGCGACCGTGCGCTGCCCGGCGCCGGCCCGCCTCCACAGTCGACAGCCCGGACCCCGATGCGCCGGCCGGCGCGGTGAGGTCTGTCGGGTCGGGCATGCTGTCAGCCTGCGGTACCCCCCCGGTGCCGGCCGCCGACTTTCGACCTGATCAGTAGATCGGTGGACCGTCAGCGCCTCGGCCGGGACCAGCGTGGACCGACCTGCTGCCATTCGCGCTCCCACCGGGCCAGCCGTCGCCGGTTCAACAGGGCCAGAACCGTCCACCAGGCCAGTCCGGCCGCCAGCGTGACACCCACTCCGACACCGATACCGACACCGGCCCCATCCAGGGTGGAACGGGATCGGTCCGGCGGGTCCGGTGCGACCCGTCCGGAGGCGTCGACCCAGATCTGGACGTGCGCGCCCTTGGCCAGTCCGGGCCCGACCGGCACCCGGCCCTGGTACTGGTGCCTATCAACCGACCAGCGGGCCGGTACGAAGGTCGTGGTGGGCGCGCCGTCCGGTCCACCGGCCGACCGGGTGTCAGCCTGCAGCACCGCGACCGCGCGTTGATGGGTCGCGGTGAAGTGGGCGGCCTGGGCATTTTCCGCACCGGTGATCCGGGCACCCACCATGACACCGAGCGGCACCGCCGTCAGTAGCAGGGCGAGAATCAGCCAGAGGACGACGCTTTCGACCCGGTCGCAGCCACGCCGTAGCCGGTTGCGGCCGATGCCGAGTCGGCGACCGAGCCGGCGCCCGCCACCCCTCACTGTCCTCACCCCCGTGGTTCGCGAAAACCGGCTCCGGCCCCGACCGGGGAGTGCCCGTCCGCCCAAGGCCGGATTTCTCCGGGCGGCGTCGGATCAGTAGCTCAACCGCACCCCCTCCTGGGTACGGGCGCTGATGTCGCCAGCGGCGGAGATGAGCATCCGGTGCCCCAGATCGGCCAGCGCCCGCGCCGCCGCAAGCTCGTCGCCGATCTCCGGTACGTCGTCGTCATCGGGACTCAGCCGGGCACGTCCGTGCCCCACAACGGTCCCTGACGCTCCACCATGGAGACGTGCCTGCGCGTACGTCGTGCCGTCGTTCTCGTCGATGAACAGTTCGACGGTCCATCGTTTGGTCTGCAACACGGGTCCTCCTTCGATCTCGACGCGTGGTGGTCAGTCTCGGGCCAGCACGATCTTCAACGCCCTGCTGCCCGCGGGGTCGGCGAACGCCTCGTACGCCTCCAGCATCGAGTCGATCGGATACCGGTGGGTCAACAGATCCCCGGGGTCGATCAGGTGACCGGTGAGCATGGAGATCAGTTCCGGGATGGAGTAGGTGTCCACCAGGCCGGTGGTGATGGTGATGTCGCGGGCCCACAGCGTCTCCAGGTGCAGCACCGCTGGGTCGCCGTGCACACCGATGTTGGCCACCCGGCCACCGGGCCGTACCAGTCTGGTGCACAGTTCGAACGCCTCCGGTGTACCGACCGCTTCGATCGCCACGTCGGCGCCGAGCCCGCCGGTGATCGCCCGTACCGCCCCCTCGGGATCCCCGTGGGCGTTCTCGGTGATGCCGGCGAACCGGGCCGCGGCGTTCAGCCGGTCACTCGTCACGTCGATCGCGACGATGTTGGCCGGGGAGTACAACCGTGCGGTCAGCATCGCGGCCAGCCCGATCGGACCGCACCCCACGACCGCCACCACGCAGCCCGGCCGGATGTCGGCGTTGAGTACCCCCACCTCGTAGGAGGTGGGCAGGACATCGGCGAGCAGCACCGCGACGTCGTCGGACAGCTCGTCGGGCAACGGATGGGTGGACAGGTCGGAGAATGGGATCCGGGCGTACTCCGCCTGTACACCGTCGATCAGGTGGCCCAGGATCCAGCCGCCGCCACCGAGGCACTGCCCGTACCGGCCCCGCCGACAGTAGCTGCACCGCCCGCACGCGGAGATGCACGACGCCAGCACCCGGTCGCCCACCTTGGTGGTATCGACCGCGGGGCCCTTCTCCACGACCGTACCGACGGCCTCGTGGCCGAGGACACGGCCGGCCTTGACCTCGGGTACGTCGCCTTTCAGGATGTGCAGGTCGGTGCCGCAGATCGCCACCGAGTCGACCCGTATCACCACGTCGCGGGGATCCTCGATGCCCGGGTCGGGCACCGTGGTCCAACTTTTCTCGTCGGGCCCCTGGTACACCAGTGCCTTCATCGTCTGCTCACCTCCGCGCAGGCGTTCACGCCCGCTGTCTTTCAACCTCCAGTACCGGCAGTGGGGCGGGCAGGGTCCAGCGAACCCCGTGCTGTGGGTCGGATGGCACCTGGCACCGAATGCCCCATTTCGTCCGGGATCATCCTTGCCCTCCGCGCCGCAGTAGTTCATTCGTCGCAGCGCAGTACCGCGACCGGGCAACCGGCCCGGGTGAGTATGCCCAGCGCGACCGGCCCGAGTGGATCGTGCTCGGGGTGGGTGTCACGGTTGCCGATCACCAGGATCCGGGCACCCCGGGCCGCGCGCAGCAGCCCGGTCACCGCAGGCGAACCGAACACCGCGAGCTTGACGGCGACGCCGGGGTACTTGTGCTGCCAGGACTCGGTCCGTTCGGCCAGCAGGGCCAACGGTTGCGGCTCGGTACTGAACCGGGTGTCGAGCATGTTCTCGTCGAACCAGTAGTCGTCCGGGCGACCGCTCGCGGCGTGTACCGCGGCGAGCGGTATCCGGTGGGCCGCCGCGTACTCGAAGGCGAACTCCAGCGCGGAGGTCACCGCCGTCGAGTCGTCCACGCAGACGACCACATGTCCGGCGAACGGTCCGGTTGTGCTCGGGTCCGGTGGGCGTACCACCACCACGGGGCACCGGGCGCGGGCCGCGACGCCGACCACCACCGACCCGGTGACCTGTTCGGACCAGCTGATCGGACCTGCCGCCCCGATCACCAGCATCCTCGCTGATGCTCCGGTGCGGGTGAGTGCGTCGACGATGTCGCCGTGCCGCAACAACGGAAATATGTCCTCTATGGACAGTTGAGGCTCGGCCAGGGTGGTTGCGCGGGCCAGTAGTTGTTCGGCCTCGATGATCTGGCCGTCGCCGCGCTGGTCGGGGTCGGCCGGCTGGACCAGACAGACGGCCAGACGGCCAGCCTGGCGTGCGGTCTGGTGGGCAGCCCAGCTCAGCGCCGCCCAACCGGCCGTCGTCCCGTCGATACCGACGAGCACGGTGTCGTGGTCGATGGAAAGCTCAGACATGACACTCCCGTCGTCTGTTCAGGTGACGTCCTTGATCGGATGACGTGGTGTACTCGGTGACGGTCGGGATGGATATCCGATCCGCATCACCAGATAGGGGGTTCCGAGCCGACCCAGGACCTGGCGTAGCTGGCGGATGATGGACGGCACCTCGAAAGGTTGAGAGAACAACGAGACCGCCAGACCACTCTCGGTGGCGGCCAGCAGCACCGCCTGCAGGGCCTGCCCGACGCAGATCTGGTCGCCTTCGGTCTCGCCTTCGCCACCCAGTACCGCGAGCAGGTCGGTGTCGAAATCGCGGTGCCGGGGGCGACCGCCGTAGTCCCGGCCGCGGGGCAGGTCGTCCGGCTCGGGCCGGATACCGGCGGCGGGTGCCGGGATCCCTTCCGGCCGGGTGACCGAGGGATGGGTCCACTGCCGCTGCTCATCCTGATAGGACGGGTCGGCGCGCAGCGTGTCGTCGGCATCGTTGATCAGGCCGGAGACGAGGTCATGTCGGGTGCCGGGGTCCAGAATGGTCAACCAGCATTGCTGCGACCGGGCAGCCTCGGTCAGCGCCCAACGGTGCGCACGGTCCACCTCGGCCCCGGTACGGAACGGGTAGCGGTTGATGTGCCGCCGAGGGATCGCCGCGTACCGGGCGCGTTCGCGTGGCGTCGCCGGCCTGGCAACGCCCGGCCGGAGAGTGGCGAGCGTGCGGCCATGCCGACCGTCCGGAAGCAGCAGTACCTCAGGCTGGCGGCCGAGCTCCACCGCGCACGCGAGCTGCCAGTTGTACAGGGCCGCGCCGCAGGCGATCCGGGCCGCCCGGCTGCTCGGATCGCCCACCGGCAGGACCTGTTCGGTCGGTATCCGGAGCTCGATCGTGTCGTGTTCGACCTGGAAACGCCATGGTTGGCTGTTGTGCAGCGATGGTGCCTGTACTGCGGCCTCCAGGGTCGCCGCCAACGCCGTCTGTGTCACCGGCGGCCCGTCCTGCCGTAGTTTGCCCATAGCCAGACTCCCGGAGTGCTGTCAGCGCGCCACCACTGGCCCGCGGGGGCGGTGGCGTCTCCAGCGTGCCGCGCCCGGAAGGCGCCCGGCAGGGTCCTTGGACCCCCACCGCCCGACCGGTCGGTACGGTGGCTGTGCCAGCGACCGAGCCTGCCACCGGCGCCCGCATTGCGGTGGCGGGCCCAACGCCTCCGGTTCCGAGGCCGTTGGACCCTGTGCGGGAACGGGCTTGTCGTCCAAGCTCGGCCCTGGGTCCCTTCTCCCGCCTGCAGCGTCGGGAGCGGGTTAGCGCACCACAGTCACCTCTGGTGGTTGCTGGTGCCCGCCCCGCGCCACCGTCCTGTCGAGCCGGAGGGCAGTCATGCTGGTACTGGTCGCGTACGCGAGCGCACTTGGGTCAACCAGGGACATCGCCGAGCGGATCGCGGCGCGATGCGTCGAACGCGGTGTACACGCACACGTGGTACCGGTCAATGACGTCATCGCGGTAGCGCCGTACGCTGCGGTGATCGTGGGCAGCGCCGTGCACGACCAGCGGTGGCTTCCCGACGGTGTCCAGTTCCTGCGCGACAACCGGGAGCTGCTCGATGCGCGCCCGGTGTGGTTGTTCAGCGTCGGGATGCCGGCCGCTCTGCGCCTACCGGCCCGCGGCCTGGCCCGTCGGGAACGGGACCGGATCGGTGCGGGCCTGCCGCAGCCCGCGCGGTGCCAGGGGCACCGACTGTTCAGCGGAGTCTCCCGTCCTGCCCAGCACTACGGCATCGCCCGGCTGCTCTACCGTCTGGTCGGTCGCTACGGTGATTTCCGGGACTGGCCGGCGATCGACGCATGGGCCGGTGAGATCATCGCTACGCTGCGCTCCGAGACACGCCAGGTCAGGCCGGCCGTCTCCCGCCGGTGAGAGGTGAACGGCGTCGACGCATCAGCCGCCGGATCTGCCAGAGCCGGCCGGGTGCGCGGCGAGAGGTGGTTCGACCCGTGCGTCGGAACCGGGGAAGACGAGCGCCTCATGGCCGTTGTCCAACCATCGGACCAGATACGGCGGGTTCCCGTCGGCATGCCGTACCTCCAGGATCAGCCCGACGCGGCGAGGCTCGCCGACGTGGATACCCTCCAGCACGAGCCGGTCTCCGGTATGTGCCTTCATGGTGGCTCCCTCCATGCGCTGGCTTGTCGCTGCGGCGGGCAGTCGGCCGTGCACCGTCCGCGCCGAAAGCCTCGCCGAATCGCAGATGTTCGGGTAGGGCCGTCCAGCCCGGCAGCCGGAGGCTGGATTACCCGCCGGGCCCGCGCCGGACCGGTCCCCGGTCGGCGGGTGCGGCGTGCTGCGGGGTGAGGCTTGCTGTCCGGGACAACAGATTGCCGACCCCGGCGGGGCCGTACGGAAGTCCGTTCAGGGAGTTTCGGCCCTGCCGGTCGGCCGGGGGACCGGTCAGGATGCAGGTGAGCCGACCCTGTCCGGAGGAGCCCATGAAGGCCGCTGTGGTCAAGGCGTTCGACCAGCCCTTGGTGATCGAGTCCCGTCCGGTTCCGACGCCGGGGCCGGGCGAGGTTCTGGTCCGAATCGAGGCGAGCGGGCTGTGTCGCAGCGACGTACGCATCACCCGGGGCGACTGGCCGGTCCGGGCCCAACCGCCGTTCATTCCCGGGCACGAGGGTGTGGGCATCGTGCGGCAGGTGGGCCCGGGCGTGACACACCACCGGGTCGGTGACCGGGTGGCGATCGGCTGGCTGGGCTGGGCCTGCGGCACCTGCCGGCAGTGCGTGACCGGCTGGGAGGCGCTGTGTCAGCGGCAACGCAACACCGGTCTGGTACTGGAAGGTGCGCACGCAGAATGGGCCGTGGCCGCGGCGGCGTACTGCGTCCCCGTGCCGGCTGGCATCGACCCGATGGAGGCCGCGCCGCTGACCTGTGCCGGCCTCACCTCGTACACGGCGGTCAAGGTGGCCGGCGTGCGACCGGGTGAACTGGTAGCGGTGTTTGGCATGGGTGGCCTGGGACACCTGGCGTTGCAGTACGCGGAGATCTTCGGTGCGGAAACCGTTGCGGTGGACGTGGACGAGGGCAAGCTGCGGCTGGCCACCGATCTTGGCGCCGCGCACGTGGTGAACGCACTGCACGACGACCCGGTACGGATCATCCGGTCGTTGGGTGGCGCGGACACCGCGCTGGTGGTCGTGGCGGACCGTACCGTGATCGAGCAGGCGCATACCTGTCTGCGTCCGGGTGGACGCCTGATCATCGTCTCGTTGCCGGCCGACGACACCATGTCCCTGCCCGTCTTCGACACCGTCCTGAACGGCATCACGGTGCGCGGTTCGACCGTGGGCAGCCGGGCCGACCTGGCCGACGTGTTCGCTCTGCACGCTGCCGGCCGCACCACCGTGATCCACCGCAGGTACCAGTTGGAGGACATCAACAAGCGCCTCGACGCCGTGCTCGTCGGCCGCGGGCTGGCCCGTACCGTGTTCGACCTGCGGGACTGACGCTCGCCCGACCGGTACATCGACGGCCATGCGGATCCTGGTGCTGGGCGGCACGTCGTTCGTGGGGCGGGCGATCGTGGCAGACGCGGTAACGGCGGGAGCCGAAGTGACCCTGTTCAACCGGGGGCGGACCGGCGCCGGCCTGTTCCCGGAGACGCTGCGCCGGGTCGGGGACCGGGACACCGGTGACTACGCCACGTTGCGGGAAGGCAGCTGGGATGCGGTGGTGGATGTCAGCGGGTACCTGCTGCGCCACGTCGAACAGGCGATGGAGGTGCTCGGCGGACGGGCCGGCCGGTATCTGTTCATCTCCAGCCATGCGGTGTACGCGCGCATCGGCCTGCGGCCGGGTTCGGATGAGGACGCCCCGCGCCGGGCGCCGCTGGGCCACGCCGAGGTACTCGACGACGACACCTACGGGCGGTGCAAGGTGGCCTGTGAGGACGCCGTACTCGCCCGTTACGGTGCGCGGGCCACGATCGTACGGCCCGGCAAGGTCGCTGGTCCCCACGATCAGCAGGACGGTCTGACCTACTGGGTACGCCGGGCCGCGCGCGGCGGGCGGATTGCGTTGCCCGGTCACCCCGAACAGCCGGTTCAGGTACTCGATTCGCGCGACCTGGCCAGGTTCGTGGTACTGCTGCTGACCGACGGTCGGTCGGGCGTTTTCCACGCGATGGGGCCGGCCGAAGCGACCACCCTCGGTGGGCTGATCGGGACCTGCGCGGCGGTGGCGGGCAGCCAGGTCCAGATCGTGCCGGTGGCACCCGATCCGATGCCGGCGCTGTTTCCGTTGGTCCGGCCGGAACCGGCATGGCCGGGACAGCAGCGGAGTACGGCACGGGCCCGTGCCGCCGGGCTACCCGCGACCCCGTTGGCGGTGACCGTGGCTGACGTACTGGCCTGGGACCGCGGACGGGGTGAACCGCCGCTGCGCCGCGGGTTCACCCCGGCGCAGGAACAGAGCCTGCTCGCCCAGCTCTGATCTGCGCTGGCCGCCAGCTGGCCCCGACACCGGGTCATTTGTTGCGGTGAGGGCGCCGGTATGAGAATGCAGTTCGCGTGCTGGGGGTGGTGTGGGCGGCCCCGATGTTCCAGGATGGGAACAGCGGACGATTGCCGTGTGCCGGAAGGGGACCGCGATGACCTCCGAACTCCCGTCCTATGCCAGCGGCACCTCCACTACCGGGCTGCTCGGCCAGACGATCGGGCAGAACCTGGACCGGGCCCTCGCGGCATTCGCCACCCGGGAGGCGCTGGTCGATCTGCCGAGTGGGCGACGTTGGACCTACGCGGAGTTCGGTGATGCGGTGGATGTGCTGGCCCGGGCCCTGCTCGCACAGGATGTCGGGAAGGGGGACCGGGTCGGTATCTGGGCACCGAACTGCCCGGAATGGGTGTTCGTGCAGTACGCCACCGCCCGTATCGGCGCGATCATGGTCAACATCAACCCGGCGTACCGGCGGCATGAGCTGGCCTACGTACTCAATCAGTCCGGCGTCAGCCTGCTGATCTCTGCGACCAGCCACCGCGGCAGCGACTACCAACAGATGGTCGAACAGGTCCGCCCGGACTGCCCCGATCTGCGCGCGGTCTGCTACCTGGACGATCCGAGCTGGCAGGAGCTGATCGACGGCGCGGTGGGGGTGCCGGCGGACGCGCTCGCGGTCAGGGGCGCGCAGCTGTCCTGCGACGATCCGATCAACATCCAGTACACCTCCGGCACGACCGGTTTCCCCAAGGGCGCGACCCTGTCACACCACAACATCCTGAACAACGGCTACTTCGTCGGTGAGCTGGTCAACTATTCCGAGATGGATCGGATCTGTCTGCCGGTTCCGTTCTACCACTGCTTCGGCATGGTGATGGGAAACCTTGGTGCCACCAGCCATGGCGCCTGCATTGTCATTCCGGCTGCGGCGTTCGAACCGGCCGCCACGCTGCGTGCCGTGCAGGCCGAACGCTGCACCTCGCTCTACGGGGTACCGACGATGTTCATCGCCGAGCTTGGGCTGGACGACTTCGCCGACTACGACCTGTCCAGTCTGCGTACCGGCATCATGGCCGGCTCGCCGTGCCCGGTGGAGGTGATGAAGCGGGTCATCGCGGACATGCACATGTCCGAGGTGTCGATCTGCTACGGGATGACCGAGACCGCGCCGGTGTCCACCCAGACCAGGGCCGATGACGACCTGGAGCGGCGTACCGCCACGGTGGGGCGGGTGCTGCCGCATGTCGAGGTGAAGATCGTCGATCCGGCGACCGGGGTGACTCTGCCACGTGGTGCCACCGGCGAACTGTGTACCCGGGGCTATTCGGTGATGCTGGGCTACTGGGACGAGCCGGCGAAGACCGCCGAGGCGGTGGACACGGCGCGTTGGATGCACACTGGCGATCTCGCGGTGATGCGACCGGACGGTTACCTGGCTGTGGTCGGCCGGATCAAGGACATGATCATCAGGGGTGGGGAGAACGTCTACCCGCGCGAGATCGAGGAGTTCCTCTACCGCCATCCGAAGGTGGCTGACGTCCAGGTGATCGGGGTGCCCGACGAACGCTACGGTGAGGCGGTGCTGGCCTGCGTGATAGCGCGGGACCCGGCCGATCCGCCCACCGCCGAGGAGATCACCGACCACTGCGACGGTCAGCTGGCCCGCTTCAAGATCCCGAGGTATGTCCGGGTGGTGGAGTCGTTCCCGATGACGGTCAGTGGCAAGGTGCGCAAGGTGCAGATGCGGACCTGGGCCATCGAGGAACTCGGTCTCGCCGACCCGAACCGCCCCGGCTGACTGCCGGCACAGCGTGCACTTGGCGGCCGGACCCCGACGGGCCGGAGCGCCTACTGCCCGGTGCGCATGTGGTCGATCAGGCGGGTCGCGCGGTCGCCGACCTGGCGCGCCCAGGCGGAGTGCTGCATGGCGTCGGCGGCGGCGTTGTAGTTGCCGTTTGTCAGGGCTGCGTGCAGGGTGTGGAACTGCCCCAGGGTGTCGCCGCCCATGTTGAACGCCATGTTGGTCAACACCCGCTGCCGGGTCACGTCGAGTTGGTCGAAGCCGGTGTAGTAGCCGCGCGCGGTGTCCACGGCGCCGCTCACGTCATGGCTGAACAACTGGTTGATCTGGTCGGTGGTGAGATCCTGGCGGCCGGCGCGTACCGCGTCGTAGTCGGCGCCCACCCCGGCGAGCTGGGTACGGGCATCGCCGCGGTCCAGGTTGAATCCGATGCCGACGGTGGGATGTCCTGCGGTGTCGGTGTAGACGTGCGTGCGGTTGCCCTCGTCCTGGCCGAGCTGGTCGCGGAGGGTCTGGTCGGTGGTCAGGTCGGCGCCCTGGGGGGTCGCGGGGTCAGCGGTCGCGGTGTCACCTTCCGGTGCGCCGTAGCCGGTGGCGACCGCCCGGTCGGCCTGTTGGTAACCGGAGTTGCTCGCGTCGACCAGCTGGTTGATCCGTTGCAGCAGCTGGTGCAGCTGCTGCAACGAGCCGACCTGACTGCCCTGCAGCGCCTTGTTGGCGCTGGCCACCCCACCACCGAGCGCGGCGAACGCGGAGCCGTCGAGCACGGTGGATTCGAGCTCACTGATCAGCGAACCTGCCTGGGACAGCATGGAACTGACGCTGTTGGTCGTCGCGGCCACGGCCTGCGGCTGGATCTGGTAGAACCCGGCGGTCATAGCGCGCTGCTCCTCCGTCGTCGCGGTGCCTGGCACCATCATTGACCGGAGCAGTGATCACCCCAACGACACAATTACCCAATTGCATCGTCGAGTGACATCGCGACGCGTCCGGCCGGATACGGTCGCCGATCGACTGCGTCCACATCGGACCGCGGATGGTGGTCATCAGGGGCCGGATCGTTCGCGCATCCGGCCCGTGATGACGGCTAGTCGTGGCGGAGCGGGCTCAGCAGCCGGGCGATGAACCGGCCGAACGGACCGGACGGGCCGGGCTCGCGGCGCATCGCGGGCGGCGGAGCGGGCTCACTGAGCTGCGACTCCGGCTGTGGGGCACCGGGCGCGGCCGGGACGTTGGAGGCGACGTAGACCAACCGGAACTTGCCGATCTGTACATCGTCACCGTTGGTCAGGGTCGCGGTGTCGATGCGTTCCTTGTTCAGGTAGGTGCCATTCAAGCTGCCGAGGTCACGGGCGATGATCCGGTCACCGTGCCGGGCGAACTCGACGTGTCGTCGAGACACTGTGGCGTCGTCGAGCAGGATGTCGCTGTTGGCGTGCCGACCGGCGACCGTGCTGTCCTGGTCGAGCAGGAATTGCGCGGGAGCGTTCGGGCCGTTGCGTACGACCAGCATCTTCGCGCCGGGCGGCAGGTTGCGGGCCAGCTCGGCGGCGGCAATGTTCGTGCGGGGATCGTCCAGGACGTCGGTGAGGTCACCGAGGTGCAGCAGTGAGGTGGCGTCCGGTGCGGCGGGCCTGGCCCCATCGTCGCGTTGCATCGGGCCACCCTAGCAGCGTGCGCCGTCTGGTTCGGTGCCTGGACCGGTCGGCTCCGGCCCGGCGGCGCTGGTGACGGGAAGGTGCTGCGTCGGCGGGGCAGCCGCATCCAGCGCCGCCGCCTTCGCCGCCAGGGGAGTGGACGGCACGTGACCTGGGAGTACGGCGTGGGTAGCGGGACAGCGAGCGGGTGCGCGGCGGGCCTGGGGACGGTCGGAAGGTCGGGTCGGCGTGCGGTGCGACCGCTCGTGGCTGGAGCTGGGCTCAGGAAGACGTGAATGGTGAAGAGTCTTGAGAGTAATGGGTATGCGATAGCCGGAGGTGGCAAATGCCCGCTTAGCGAGGCTCGCCCGTTCCATCCTGTACTGCAGGCCACAATAGGGACCTGACCTGTCATGGTGATCGACCACCTGAACGTCACCGGCGCCGGGACCTCTACTGTCCACAATGGAGATAGTGGGCACGGCCGACCCGACCGGACTGCGCTGCACGGCGATATGGGGTCGCTGGTGAATTTGTCCGGCTCGGTGCCCGGCGAACCAGGCGTACCGGGCACTGCCCTGCGCGCGGTCCGCGCGCCTGCCGAATCGGCCGTCACCGATGCGTTGGAACATCGGTAAACGGTCATCGATGGCTCAGCGGTTATGACAGCATTCGGCCTATGGGGGTCGACGGAGAGTCGCGTGGGCCAGCGCTCACCAGCATGTTCGAGGTGGTGCTGTGGGGGTACGACCGGCAGCAGGTCACCCGGTGCATCGCAGATCTTGAGGCACAGCTGACGCTGCTGTATGCCGACCAGCGGCGCGCCGTGCAACTGGTGTCGGAGTTGGAGAAGTGTCATACCGAGAACCTGGAACTGCGGGCCAGGGCGTCCGGTGTACCGACCGCGCACCGTGTCGGCGCGGAGATCGAGACGATCCTTGCCGCGGCGGAGCGTCAGGCACTGGAGATCAGGGCCAGCGCCGAGGGCGTGCTGTCCACCGCCCGGCAGGAGGCGGTACAGATCCTCGCCGCGGCCAAGCAGCAGGCCGCGCGCTCGGAACGGGACTGCGAGTTGCTCGCCGAACGGGAACGACAGAAGAGCCAGCTGGCCGCCAACGAGTTGCTGGCCGCCGCGCGCCAGGAGGCCGAACATATAGTGTCGCTCGCCCGGCCCGGTGTTGCTGCTGCCGGCCAGCGGGCGTCCCGACCCGGCCCTGCACAGGTGAAGGCAGCGGAGAACGGACGCGCTCCGGCCAAGTCACACGATGCGGCCACCCGGCTGGCGAATGATGCGCGCCAGTACCGACCTGCCCCCCTCGACGAGGAGAGCGCGTAGCGCGGCGGTCAGCCCAGCCGGATCCGGTAGATGGTCGGCGGTCGGCCGGTGGTGCCGGTGAGCATCCGGCCGACCGGATAGGCCGTACCGGCTCGTTCCAGCCGCTTGATGGTGCGACGCGCCGACCGTGCGTCGATCTCCAGCGCCCCCGCCACCGCGCTGACCGTGACGCCGTCCTCCTCGGCATCCTCCACCAGGGCCTGTAGCCGTTCCAGGCGCCCCCGCGACAGGCCGGTCCGGCGGGCCACCAGGGCCAGGGGCATTGCTCCGTCGGCGGCGGGTGCGGGATTCTCCTCGGCCAGGACGATGTCATCGCCGGTGCCCAGCGCGAGTACCGCCGAAAACGGCCCCACCGTCCGGCAGCGCGTCAGTGCCCGTTGCGCGAGACTCTCCGCATGCGCAGCGGTCATACCGATGCCGAGCCCGATGTGCACCCGCTGGTGACGGTGGGTCAGCTGGGACAGCAGCGGTAGGTGCTGGAAGCCGTCGGTGTCACGTTCCAGCATATTGCGGGAGGTGATCAGCAGGTACCGTCCGGCGGTCAGCGCGAACACGCAACCTGCCAGGGACCGGATGTCTTCCACCAGGTCCGGGTCTGGTTCGGTGAGGTCGATGAGGCCGAGTACCACCTGGTCGGGTGGCCCGATCGCGCTTGCTGAGGCGAGCCCCTCGGTGGGTCCGGTCACGACTGAATGGTGCCACGTGCGGCCGTTGCCGGAGCGCGGCCGGTACGGCCACCCGCCACCCTTCCGGCGTGCTGCCGGGCAACCCGGTGCGTCGCGACGGGCCGGTGAGATCGGCCACTCGCACTGCGCGAGCCGAGAAGGGTGCTGAACTCTGGACGGGTGACTGAGCCAACGATCGCGGCGGTGCCCTACTCCCGGCTACGTCGAGCGGCGTTGGCCACCGGCGGGGTGTTCGCGCTGTCCGGCGCGGTACAGGCGACCTGGGTCTCGCGTCTTCCCGAGGTACGGCATGCGGTGCACGCCGGACCAGGTGCGCTGGGGTTCGCGCTGCTGGGCGCGGCGGTCGGCTCGGTCGCCTCCGCCCCACTCACCGGCCGGCTGGCGGTGCGGTTCGGTAGCCGGGTGGTGGTCGGTGCGGCGACCCTGATCTGCCTGTCGGGGCTGGTCTGGCTCAGCCTGGTCGGATCAGTTGTCGAACTCGGACTGGCGCTGGTGCTGTTCGGCTTCGGTTTCGGCTCCTGGGACGTCGCGATGAACATCCACGGCCATGCCGTCGAGTCGGCGGCCGGCCGGGCCTGGATGCCCCGCTACCACGCGGTCTGGAGCGTTGGCGGTTTCCTGGCGGCGGGTACAGGTTCGGTCGCGGCTGGGGCACATCTGTCGTTGCCGGCACATTTCGGCGTCGCGGCGGCACTGCTGGCCGGTGGGGTGATCGCCCTGCTGACGGTGTTCCTGCCGGACGGCCGTGCCGCCGGCGGGCAACCGACCGGAGCCGCGGCACCGCGGGTACGTCGTCGCATCCTGACCCTGCCGTTCCTGTTGCTGGGTCTGGTGATGGCATGCTCCACCCTGGTCGAGGGTGCCGCCTCGGACTGGCTGGGCATCTACTTCAACGACGTACGCGATGCGAGCCCTGCGGCCAGCGCCGCCGCGTACACCACGTTCGCGGTGGCGATGGCGGCGAGCCGGGCCGCGGGCACCTGGACGATCGGCTGGCTGGGTCGGGCCCGGGCGGTACGGTTCAGCGCGCTGCTGGCATTCGCCGGGGTGGCGGTGGTGTTGCTGTCCCCGCTGACCGCGGGCGCGTACGCAGGTGCCGCGCTGTGGGGTCTGGGTATCGCCATCGTGTTCCCGGCGGTGATCAGCGCCGCCGGGAACACGCCAGGGCGCTCGGCCGAGGCGATCGCGCTGGTCACCCCGATCGGCTACACCGGCTTCCTGGTGGGTCCGCCGGCGGTCGGTCTGCTCGCCCAGCACACCGGGCTGGACCGTGCGTTGTGGCTGATCGGTCTGCTCGCCGTCGTGATGGCGGTACTGGCCGGGGTGACCCGGGAACGGCACACCGCCCCGACGGCGGAGGCCGAACTCGTTCGCTGAGTGGATGGACGGCGTTGGCTCATCGGCCGCGGAGCGTGCCGGTGGCACGGGAGTACCCGGAATACGGCTCCCTGGCGTCTCGACCGGTCCTATCCTTCGGAGAAGGCCTAATGAGCGGTGGGGAGCGGACAGATGAGCGGACCGGTCGTGCACTTCGAGATCCCCGCCGACGATCTGCCCCGCGCGGAGTCGTTCTACCGCGAGGCGTTCGGCTGGAAGATCACCTCGATGCCGGAGATGAAGTACACGATGTTGCAGACGGCGGCGGCCGACCAGACGGGCAGGCCGACCGAGCCGGGCACCATCAACGGCGGCATGCTGGCCCGGCAGGGCCCGGTCACCCACCCGGTCGTGACCATCCAGGTGCCGGATATCGGCGCAGCTCTGCAGAAGGTCGAACAGCTCGGCGGAAAGGCTCTGACCGGTCGCCAGGACGTGGGCGGAATGGGCTTCGCGGCGTACTTCGCCGACACCGAGGGAAACGTGATCGGGCTCTGGCAGGTAGCCGGTTGACGGTGGTTCGCGCCGTCAACCGGTCATCGCGTTTCCCGCTGCCCGGGTGACGGCCGGACCTCGGTCGACCACCGTTGCTCCAATCCGCTGAGAAATCGCTCGGCGGCCAGGTCGACCCCGGCCCGGTCGCCGGTGGTCAACAGGTCCAGGGCCAGCCCGCGGGCTAGAGCGAGGGCGATCCGCGCGTCGGTACGGGCGGTCTGCTGGTCCACTCCCTGCTGGCGGATGAAACCGGCGAGCAGGTCGATCCAGTGCTCGACCAGTCCGTCGAGCAGCCGGCCGGCCGTCGGATCTCCCTGCAGCCCGCGCCCGTAGAGCTCGAAGAACAGCCGCATGTAGGGCCAGGTCTGAGGCGCGGACAGCTGCTGGTGCATGGCCCGCATGGCCACTCCCGGGTCGGTGCCCGGGGCGAGGCCGAGGTCGGTGAAGATGTCGCGTTCCCGCTGTTCCATCGTGCGGGCCACCTCGACGAGCAGGCCGTCCTTGGAACCGAAGTGGTAGATCAGCATCCGGTGGCTGGTGCCCAACGCGGAGGCGAGCCGGCGCAGGCTCAGTTCGCTGCTGCCATGTACGGCGAGGTATTCGATGGTCCGGTCGAGCAGTCGTTGCCGGGCGTCCGGACGGGCGGTAGGCATGTACCAGATGGTACATGTACCATCTGGTACATCAAGTAGACCGGAGGCTGTACATGCGCTTCGAAACATCCCGCGAGATCGCGGCGGACCCGGCCGCGGTATGGGCCGTCTGGACCGATGTCGAGCACTGGCCTGACTGGACCGCCTCGATGACCTCGGTACACCGGCTGGACACCGGCGAGTTCACCGTGGGCAGCAGGGCGCGAGTCAAGCAGCCCGGAATACGGGCGATGGTGTGGACGGTCACCGAATCACAGCCGGGCCGTTCCTTCAACTGGGCCAGCCGGACGCTGGGCAGCAAGATGGTGGCCAGCCACATCCTGACGCCCGGACCGGACGGCACGCTCAGCGCGCAACTCGTCGTCGAGCAGACCGGCCCGCTGGCCGGTGTGCTCGGACTGCTGGCAGGCGCGCAGATCCGCCGCTATCTGGAGCTCGAGGCGGACGGAATCAAGCGGCTCTGTGAGAGCGCGGCCTGACGGGCAGCAGCCAGCTCGGGGCCGTACCGGGTCACAGCAGCGCTCGACCCGGTACCGGCCACCTACCAGGCCCAGGCCTCGGGGCCCGGACCGCCCTTGCCGACCGGCGGGAACAACTCGTCGAGGCGGCTGAGCGTCTCGTCGGTGAGGGTCATCTCAACCGCCCGCAGCGCACCGTCGAGCTGGGTCATAGTGCGTGGCCCGACGATGGGTGCGGTGACCGTCGGCCGGGACAGCAGCCAGGCCAGCGCCACGTTGGAGGGCTCCTCACCCAGTTCGGCGGCGAGCTTCTCGAACTCCTCGACCGATTCCCGGTGCGCCTCCAGGTCGTCGCGGGCGCGGCCCTCGGTGGAGCGACCGGCCTGGCCCTCCCGCAGCTTGCGTAGCGCCCCGGACAGCAGACCCCCGTGCAGCGGCGACCAGGGCATGACTCCGATGCCGTACTCCTGCGCCGCGGGCAGCACCTCCAGCTCGACGTGCCGGCTCAGTAGGTTGTAAAGGCACTGTTCGGAAACCAGTCCGAGGAAGTTGCGACGCCGGGCGGCCTCGTTGGCCATGGCCAGATGCCAGCCGGCGAAGTTCGAGGAGCCGACGTAGCGCACCTTGCCCTGCGCCACCAGGATCTCCATCGCCTGCCAGATCTCCTCCCACGGCGCGGTCCGGTCGACGTGGTGCATCTGGTAGAGGTCGATCCAGTCGGTCTGCAACCGGCGCAGCGAGGCGTCGCACGCGGCGATGATGTGTCGTGCGGACAGACCCCGGTCGGTGGGCCAGTCGCCCATGTCGCCGTACACCTTGGTGGCCAGCACGACCTTGTCTCGTCGGCCGTCGCCCTGGGCGAGCCAACGCCCGATGATCTGCTCGGTGATCCCCTCGCCGCGCTGCCAGCCGTAGACGTCGGCGGTATCGAAGAAATTGATTCCGACTTCCAGCGCACGGTCCATGATCTGATGGCTGTCAGGTTCGGTGGTCTTCGGACCGAAGTTCATGGTGCCCAGGCACAGCCGGGAGACCGACAGGCCGGTGCGACCCAGATGGGTGTATTCCATACCGGCCACTCTGCCACCATCCGCTGGACTCAGCAGAGTTCCGCCGAGTCGACAGTCACCCGTACCACGAAGGTGGAATGGTACTGGCTGCTGGCCGCCCTGATCGCCGGTACCGCGCTCCTGTGGCTGGTGCTGACCCGGTTCACCGACTCGACGGTGCCCTCGCCGACGCGCTGACCACGGCGCTCTCGCTCGTGGCCACCTACGGGCAGTCCCGCAAGCGTTGGGAGAGCTGGTGGTTCTGGATCACCGCCGACCTGATCTACATTCCGCTTTACGTCTACAAGCACCTGCACCTCACCTCGGTGCTGTACCTGTTGTTCCTCGGGCCCTGCCTGATCGGGCTGCGCAGCTGGTACGGCGATCTACGGCGGGACGCCGCCACCCGGCAGCTGGCCCGGAGCACGTCGTGACTACCGGCGCCTCGCGCGGCCCCGCTCGCACCGGCCGGCGGTTCGCGTACGGCATGGTGCTGGGCAAGTTCTACCCCCGCACGCCGGGCACCAGCACCTGATCGAGACCGCCGCCCGGTCCTGTGACCGGGTCAGTGTCCTCTGCGCACCCGCCTCGGTGGAGTCGATTTCGCTGGAGCTGCGGCTGGCCTGGCTGCGGGAGATGCACCAGGACACGCCCTGGGTGCGCATCGTGGGCGGTTACGACGACACCTCCGTGGACTACGACGACCCGCAGATCTGGGCGGCCCACTGTGCCGGTGCGCGTGCGCTGTTGGCGCAGGCCGCGGCAGCTGATGGAGCCGACCTCGCGATCGACGCGGTGTTCAGCTCCGAGGCCTACGGCACCGAGCTCGCCCGCCGCTTCGACGCGGTGCACGTGGCGGTGGATCCGACCCGCGGCACCGTACCGGTCTCGGGCACGGCCGTGCGGGCCGACCCGGTCGCGTACTGGTCTTCGCTGGCTCCCTGCGTACGAGCCTGGTTCGCGGGGCGGGTCGTGCTCGTGGGCGCGGAGTCCACCGGCACCACCACGATGGCCGCGGCGCTGGCCGAACACTACCGCCGGCGTGGCGGGGCGTGGGCCGACACCCGCTGGGTGGCCGAGTACGGCCGGGAACTCACCGAACGCAAGCTCGCCGCGCTGCGTAGCGACGACCCGGCCGCTACGGTCTTCGACCTGAGCTGGGAGCAGGCGGACTTCGTCACCGCCGCGACGCGGCAGAACGCCATGCAGGATGCCGCGGCACGGCAGGGTTCGCCTTGGTGGTCTGCGACACCGACGCGTTCGCCACCGAGGTGTGGCAGGACGCTATCTGGGCTCGGCCACTCCGCAGGTCCGTGATCTGGCCCGTACACCGGACCTGTACCTGTACCTGTTGACCGACCATCGCGACGTCGCGTTCCACGACGACGGGCTGCGCGACGGGCAGCACCTGCGCCCGTAGATGACCGGCCGGTTCACTGAACTGCTGGCCGAGCGTCCGTGCCCGACCGTAGTGCTCACCGGCGGGCACGAACAGCGACTGGCACTCGCGGTACGGGCCTGTGACGAGCTGCTGGCGCGCGGCTGGGAGTTGGCCGCGCGGTTGGGGTGAGCCTCTGGCCGCGGCGCCGCCGGAGTTTTCAGCATCTGAGGCGCAGCTGCGTTGCAGCGTGCTGGAGTGCTCGCCGCGTCGCGCCCGGCCGGTGTCGTGCCCGCGACTAGGGTGGGTCGCATGGTCAGGATTCCGGGTCTGGCAATCAGCGAGCATCTGTTCACCCTGCCGCTGGATCATGCCGATCCCGGTGGTCCCGGGATCGAGGTGTTCGCCCGCGAGGTCGTGGCCGCCGACCGGGCGGGTGAGGATCTGCCCTGGCTGCTGTTCCTGCAGGGCGGACCGGGCGGCAGTGCCCCGCGGCCCAATGCCCCGGACGGTTGGCTCGGCCACGCGCTGCGCACCCACCGGGCGCTGCTGCTCGACCAACGCGGGACGGGCCGCAGTTCACCGATCACGGCCCGCACGGTGCAGGGCATGGAGTCGGCAGACCTGGCCGGCTACCTGCGGCACTTCCGGGCAGACAGTATCGTCGCGGACGCCGAGCTGATCCGGGGACAGGTGGCTGGCGGGCAGCGCTGGGAAACTCTCGGACAGAGCTACGGCGGCTTCGTCACGATGACCTACCTGTCCCGGGCGCCGGAGGGGCTACGCGCCTGCTACATCACCGGTGGGCTACCCGGACTCACCGCAGGCGCCGACGAGGTCTACGCCCGGACCTACCCCCGGGTCGCGGCGAAGAACGAGGCGTACTACCGGCGTTACCCCGACGATGTCGCCGCTGTCCGCACCCTCGCTGATCATCTGGCCAGCAACGATGTACGGCTGCCTGACGGTGACCGGCTGAGCGTGCCACGGTTGCGGGTGCTGGGCAACACGTTTGGCATGGGTGACGGTTTTGAGCGGGTGCACTGGATGCTGGAAGGGGCGTGGCAGGGCACCCAACTGTCCGACAGGTTCCGCTACGACGTCATGATGGCGACCGGGTTCATCGACACGCCGCTGTTCGCGCTGCAGGAGTACTGCTATGCACAGGGGCACGGGCCGACGGCCTGGGCGGCGGATCGCGCCCTGGGCGCCCACCCGGAGTTCGACGCGGACCGGGATCCGCTCCTGTTCACCGGTGAGATGATGTACCCCTGGATGTTCGCCGAGATCGCCGGGCTCATCCCGTTCGCCGGTGCGGCCGATCTGCTGGCCGCCGCCGACGACTGGCCCCCGCTCTATGATCCGGACCGGCTCGCCGCCAATGAGGTGCCGGTGGCCGCCGCCGTCTATTTCGACGACATGTACGTGGACGCGGACCTGCAACTGCAGACTGTCCGACGCGTGGGCAACGCCCGCGCCTGGGTGACCAACGAGTACGAGCACGACGGGATCCGCGCCTCCGCGCATCGGGTACTGGCTCGGCTGATGGACATGGCCGCCGGTCGCTGCTGAAGCCTCCAGCGTCCCGCCATCGGTGTTTCACCGGAGCTGTCGAACTCCTTAGAACGTCAGGCCCCTTTTCTGCCTGGTTGCGGTGGGAGGCACGGTCGCCTTCGACGAGGACCTCTGATCGGAAGGGCAAGGTGGCCGCGGTGCGGGAATGTGGACGGTCGGAATGCTTGAGCCCGTCCGAGGTGGCGGAACTGGCCGAGCTGGGCCCCTTCTTCGCGCTGTCCAGCCACCCGGCGGGTCGCACCGCGACGGCGCCGTGGCGGGTGATGGCTGAACTCCTCGACGATCCGGATGTGTTGCCTGCCCGGGTGGCGGCGGTCCTCGACCGCCTGTTCGCCGGTGCCGGGCACCCGCCGGACGGTGTGGCGTTACGGGTGGCCGCGTCGGTAACGCAGCTGGGCTTGGTCGCCCGGGTGATCTCCCCGGTACTGGGCGCAGCGGTACTGCACGGCCGGTTCCTCGGCGTGCAACTGACGCGGCTGTGGTGGCAGCCGGAGCTGGGTGGCGCGTTCCCGCTGTCGGTACCGGTCCGCAGTACGGCATCGGCGACGCGGCCCGCCCCTGGCGAACTGGGTGCGCGGCTGGCCGGCTGGTTGGCCGCCGGACCGGTCGCCGACCTGGTGGCGGCCAGCCATCGGATGTCGGTGTCGCCGCTGGTGCTGTGGGGCAATGTCGCCTCCGCGGTACACGGTGCGGCGCAAGCGCTGTCAGCTGTCCGCCCGGACCGCGTGGGTGAGGTGACCGATCTGTGGGCGGCGCTGCGATCCCGGGCTCCGTTGGCAGGCAACGCAACGGTGCTCCCCGACGGGCGGTTCCGCCGCCGGAGCTGCTGTCTGATCTACCGGGCACAGGCGTCCGGTTCGGCCACCTTCTGCGGCGACTGCGTACTGGGCCGATGAGGGCGTCCGGGATGCCTGGGCTAGCCCAGCAGACATTCCGGCCCGCACCCGGGTGACCGGAGTACTCGCCGAGCGGGGCACATCGGCCCTACGCGCCGACAGCCGGTCTTCCTAGCGTCAGAGACGCGCTGGACAGCGACATCCGCCTGCCCACCGTCGAGGACAGGAGCATCGTTATGCAGTCTGCCAGTACGGGGCGCGGACCTGAGCCCCTCCGGTTCCAGGCACGTCTGGAACGAGAGCCCAGTCGCGGACTGTGGCTGGTCAAGTGGCTGCTGGCCATCCCGCACTTCATCATCCTGTATGTGCTGTGGTTCGTCTTCGCGGTGATCACCGTCATCGCCTTCTTCGCGATCCTCTTCACCGCCCGCTATCCGCGCGCGCTGTTCGATTTCAACGTTGGGGTGATGCGGTGGTCCTGGCGGGTCGGCTTCTACGCGTACGCCGCGTTGGGCACCGATCGCTATCCACCCTTCTCGTTGCGCTCCGAGCCGGAGTACCCGGCCGACCTGTCGGTGGAGTACCCGCAGCGGCTGTCCCGGGGGCTGGCGCTGATCAAATGGTGGCTGCTGGCGATCCCGCACTACCTGTTGCTGGGTGTGCTGTTGGGCAGCTCGTACGAGGCCTTCCGGTCGGGCACGAGCGTGGTCATCTCCACGGCCAGCATCGGACTGCTCGGGTTCCTGGTGCTGTTCGTCGGTATCGCCCTGCTGTTCACTGGCCGCTATCCGCGGGGCATGTTCAACCTGCTTGTCGGCATCGAGCGGTGGGCGTACCGGGTCGGTGCGTACGTGTTCCTGATGACCGACCGCTACCCGCCGTTCCGGCTGGATCAGGGCCCGGACGAGCCGATGCCCGCGGCGATCCCACCGCGCCCGCCCACACCCGTCCAACCCACCGGGCCGGATCAGGAGGCCGTGTCGGAGGATCCGACCCGGGCAGGGGATCGAGCACACCGGTCCTGAAAGGTACGCACCTGCGGACGGGAAGGATCGCGGCAGATGCCTGCCGCCATGACGAAGTGGTCGACCTGCCGATCGACCTGCACTTTCCAGGCAGCTGACCGCTGCTGCCTGGAAAGTGCGCTTCCGGTCCGCGCGCCGACTCGGCAGTATTGCTCCCGCAGTACATCGACTGCGTGGAGAGGAAATTCCGGTGCAGTACAGGCGTCTGGGATGCTCCGGGCTGATGGTCTCCAGGATCGCCCTGGGGATGATGAGTTACGGCGATCCCACCGAGGTGTCCTGGTTACTACGGGAGAGCGACGCCGAGCCGATCGTGCGTCGCGCCGTGGAGGGTGGTGTCACGTTCTTCGACACGGCGGACATGTACTCCAACGGTGCGAGCGAAGTGCTGACCGGTCGCCTGTTGGCCAGGCTCTTTTCCCGGCGCAGCGACTATGTACTCGCCACCAAGGTCTATTACCCGACCGGTGCGGGACCCAATGACCGGGGACTGTCGCGGGCGCACATCATGACCGCGATCGATGCTTCGCTGCGCCGGTTGAACACCGACTACATCGACCTCTACCAGATCCACCGGTGGGACGACCGGACGCCGGTGGAGGAGACGATGGCGGCGCTGCACGATGTGGTACGGGCCGGAAAGGTGCGCTACGTCGGTGCTTCGCTGATGTACGCGTGGCAGTTCGCGAAGGCACAGTACGCCGCCCGGGTGGCCGGGCTGACCCGTTTCGTGTCCATGCAGACCCGCTACAACCTGGCCTACCGCGAGGAGGAACGCGAGACTATCCCGTGCTGCGTCGACCAGGGTGTGGGCGTGCTGCCCTACAGCCCGCTGGCCCGTGGACTGCTCGCCCGGGCCGGGTGCCGGGCCACGGCACGCACCGCGCGTGGTGCCGGGCAGCACGCCCCGGGGTCTGCTTCGACCGGTCCTGGCGACCTCGATGTGCTACGTGCTCTGTCTGAACTGGCGGCTGAGCGTGCTCTGCCGCCCGCACAACTCGCACTGGCCTGGGTACTGGGCAATCCTGCGGTCAGCGCAGCGATCGTCGGTGCGACCCGACCCAAGCACCTTGACGACGCACTCGCCGCAGTTGAATTGCGACTCAGTGTTGAAGAAGTGGCCTGGCTCGAAGCTTCATACCAGCCACATGTTCCGTACGGCTACTCGTAACGATGCCCGGCCGACAGTGATCTGGGCGACTGTGTCCCTACTGCCGAACGTACGCGTGTGGCGCGTCCATCGCTTGCGGGAGAACGGAACCACAGCATGGTGGCTTTGTCCGTACTGTGCACTGAGGGCACATCCGATACGGTCCAGGTATACGGACAGCCGCCCTGTGCGATATGTTCAATTGCCTCAACACGTGACACCATTGATGTGCATGGCATCACCATTTGTGCCGGGAAAAACGGCAAGGGGTCCTCTGGTACCAGAAGACCGTGATGGGTATGGTGACACGACCTTGGGTGACTAGCATCTGGAGCGTCGTGAACACGCAATCGGACCCAGGCGCCGGCAACCAGTCTCAACCGACCACCACCGTGCTCAGCGACAGACAATCCTCGTCGCTGCGGCAGCGTCTGGTGGGACTGTTCCGGCGTGACAAGTCGGAGCCGGCTGGCACCGCGCCCCGCGACAAACGATCCTCGTCGCTTCGGCGACAGGTAGTAGGGGTGGCGGTCGCGCCGAGCGTGCTCCTGGTCCTCTTCTCAGTGAGCGTGGCCGCGTACGGGGTGGTCGTCGGTGTCCGCGACCGGGAAGTGGCGGTCGGCGTCCGCGAGGTGTCCATTCCCGCGGTCACCGGTCTGGCCGACCTGCAGGGCGAGCGCCAGCTGAGCATGGAGTTCCTGTCGCCAAAGTCCAACAAGAGCTTGAAGTCGCTGATCGGCCAGCGTCAGAACACCGACAAGCAGTTGGACCTGATGCGCCAGGCCGCCAAGGGACTGGCCGCGAAACTCGCCCCCGAGTCGATCAACAGCAAGATGAACGCGCTGTTCGACAACCTCGACAAGCTGCCGAGGATCCGGAGCGAGGTCGACGCCGGGGCCACGACGCCACATGCGGTGTACCTGTTCTACAACCACCTGCTGGACACCGCTACCAGCCTGTTCGACACCCAGGCGCGGATCGTGCCCGACACGACCGCGCTGAAGGGCGGCATCGCGGCCACCGACATATTCCGCGTCAGTGACCTGATGTCCCGGGCCCAGTCGATCATGACCGGCGCCTACGCCTCACACAAGCTGAGTCAGAAAGACTTCCTGGAGTTCGCCGACCTCGATGGCGCGTACCACTCACAGTTGCGCAGTACCGTCCCGAACCTGCTGCCCGCGGTACGCACCCAGTCACGGACTCTGCAGGCCAGTGACGCATGGAAGAAGCTCGTCAGCGCCGAGCAGGCCATCCTCGCCCACGGCAGCTGGACGCACGGCATCCCGGCCGGCCTGCCCGCGTCGGCAGCGGACTGGCAGTCGCTGACCGACCAGGTGGCCTCCGGACTGGTCAACATGACCATCACCCAGGCTACGGACGTGTCAGCCGATGCGCTGTTCAGTGGCAACACCCAGCTCGGACTCGTCAGCGGCGGTGTCCTGGCGATCTTCCTGCTGGTCGCGGCAGTGATCATCTTCGCGCGGCGGCGAGCACTGGTCCTGGTCAGCGAGGCCCTGACGTCCCGGTTGGCGCGCCTGAGCGACGAAGCGCACGTCCTGGTCGACGAGCGGCTCCCGCGGATCCTCCGATCCCTCCGGGACGGTAAACGTGTGGACCTGGGCGACGAACTGCCGGAGACCAACCATGGCGACGACGAGATCGGACAGCTCGCTGCGTCCTTCCACCGCGCCCTGCGTGCCGCAGTGGCCGGCTCGGTCGACATGGCCAGCGCACGCGAGCATGTGAAGGACGTTCTGCTCGGGATCGCCCGGCGTAACCAGACCCCGCTGCACCAGCAGCTGAGCCTGCTGGAGAAGTGGGAGCAGAAGGAATCCAGTCCTGAGCTGCTGGATCTGCTGTTCAGTCTCGACCACGGGCTCAACCAGATTCGCAAGAACACCGAGAACATGATGCTGCTGGTTAACGCCCGGCCGGGGCGACGGTGGCGCAACCCGGTTCCGCTGCGCAAGATCCTGCGCCAGGCAATCTCGGAGACCACCCAGTACCGGCGAGTCGATCTGGAGCCGGTACCCGACGTGCAGATCATCGGCGGCGCGGTGGGCGAGATCAGCCATCTGATCGCCGAACTGCTCGACAACGCGCTCAAGTACTCCAACCCGGAGAAGCCTAAGAGCCGGGTCACGGTGAGCAGCGAACAGGTACCTGCCGGGCTTGTCGTCGAGGTCGAGGACCGCGGCCTCGGCATGACGCCCGAGGACCGGGCACGGTACAACCATGCGTTGCGGGAGTCGCCGGAGTTCGACCTGCTCAAGTTGCCGAACACCACCCAGCTCGGGTTCGTCGTCATTGCGCGGCTCGCCCGGACCCTGGACATCCGGGTGGAGCTCGTGTCGACTCCGTACAACGGAATCAAAGCCATCGTGCTGGTCCCGGAGAAACTCATCGCGCCGGAGAACTCCCGTCGTCTGGGCAGTGGTGAGCCACGTCGTGAGGAGGCCGCCATCGATCAGCACCGACCCAGCGCCAACGACGGCGAGATGACGATGGAGTTCGCGGCTGTCGGTGCCCGGCCTCGTGCCGCGAAGAGCCAGGCGCGCGGCTCGGAGAGCTACAGTCCGGCCCGTCGGCAGCCGCAGCCGCATCCCCCCACTGCCCCGGTCGATCCGGGCCAACAGGGCTATGCGCCGGTACGGCCGGCGGCGGAACCGACGCCAGCCGTGCAGGTAGACCGCAGCTTCACGTCGAAGGAACGAGGGTTGCGACCGCCGCCAGCTGCACCTCAGAGTGTCCAGAGCCAGCACACGCCGGCTCGGCAGACTGAGGCGCGGAGTGGTCGCCCGCCACTTCCGGAGCGGCAACCACAGAAGCACATGGCGCCGCAGTTGCGGGGCGGATATGAGGACCGTAGTCCTGAGGCCGACACCGAGGACCTGAGGACTCCGGAGGAAACGCGTTCCAGGTTCAGTGCGTTCCAGAGGGGCACCCGCGATGGCCGTCGGGATAGTGAGTAGGGAAACACCATGAACGAATTCAGCGTTTCTGCGGACGGGCAAGATCTGGACTGGCTCCTGAACGATCTGGTTGCCAGGGTCGCCGATGTTCTGCATGCGGTGGTCCTGGCCAACGATGGTCTGTTGCGGCACCAGTCGAGGGGTCTTCCCCAAGAGCTTGCGGAGAGCCTCGCCGCGAGTGCCTCGTCGCTGCACGGTGTCGCGAAGAGCCCGGGCCAGATACTCGACACCGGGGCCGTGCAGCAGGTGGTGGTCGAATACCAGAACGGATACCTCATCGTCATGGCGGCGGGGCCGAACGCATCGTTGGCCGTGTACACCGGCGCTGATGTGGATCTGGGTCAGGTCGCGTTTGAGATGACCACCATGGTGAAGCGGGTGGGCGCGAATTTCCGGTCGGAGAAGCGTGGCACATTCGGGGCGCCCTATTACCAGGTGAGAGCGTGATCAATGGCCGAGGATGAGTGGTTCGACGAGGACGCGGGTAGAGTCGGTCGTCTCTATTCCATGACCCGGGGACGGACCACTGCCCGGAATCGGCTCGATGTGGCCACGTTGGTCATTCGCAGCGGCTCCGAGTTGGGTTACCGGCGGAACCTGGAGCCGGAACAGCTCAAAATCATGGAGCTGTGTGAGCGCTGGCTGTCGGTGGCAGAGGTGGCCGCGCATCTTGAGGTTCCGCTCATGGTCGCCAGGGTGCAGCTGAGTGATCTCATCGACCACGAACTGATCCGGGTGACGAGTCCCGTGAACAACAGGTCGACAGTAAGTCTCGAGAAATTGCACACAATTCTTGACTGTCTGCACGCACTGTAGGCTGGAAGGACAGAACGTGGACACTCAATCGGTCAAGATTGTGGTGGCAGGCGGCTTCGGCGCCGGTAAGACGACCCTGGTGGCATCGGTCAGTGAGATCACTCCGCTGACGACTGAGGAGGCTCTCACTCAGGCCAGCGTGGGAGTCGATGACGTCGATGGTGTCGAGGAGAAGCGCTCGACCACCGTCGCTTTCGACTTCGGGCGTATCACGATCGACTCTGAACTGGTGCTCTACCTCTTTGGCACACCGGGTCAGGACCGGTTCTGGTTCATGTGGGACGAACTGTCCTACGGGGCCATGGGCGCCATCGTCCTGGTGGACACCAGAAGGTTGACGGGCAGCTTTCCTGCGATCGACTACTTCGAGAGTCGCGACATCCCGTTCGTAATCGCGGTGAACGAGTTCGACGGTGAGCATCTGTACGAATCCGAGGAGATCCGTGCGGCGCTGAAGCTGGTGGATACGATCCCGGTGGTGTTCTGTGATGCCCGCAAGACGGATCGGAGCAAGCAGGCCCTGATCGAACTGGTCAAGTACGTGATCCGGCAGCCTACGGCCGCAGCCAGAGCTTTCTGACCGCGGCCGCGGATCTGCTCTAGTTGGTCGGGAGAGGTTCCAACCGGACCTTGAAGTGGCGCAACAGGTCGGGGGTCTCGGTGATGCGGTATCCCGGGACCCTGGACGGATCCTTCGCGATGCCGGCCAGTACCGCCGCCACGTAGTCCAGGTGCGCCCGGGTGTAGACCCGGCGGGGCAGGGCGAGACGTACCAACTCGTACGGCGCCGGGGTGACAAGCCTGTGCTGCTCGTCCAGGGTGCCGAGGTAGAGCGATCCCAGTTCTGCGCTACGGATCCCGCCGTCCAGGTACATCTGCATGGCGAGCGAGTGGCCTGGGAACTGGTGCGGTCCAAGGTGCGACAGCAGCCGTCCGGCGTTGACGTAGAGAGCATGCAGCCCAGCCGGCTGTACGGTATCCACCCCGGAGTCTTTGAGGCGCACGGCAAGATAGGCCGCGTCGTCGGCCCGCGAGCGTAGGTATGCTGGGTCAACGACCTCGCGCAGCCCCTGGGTAGCGAACCCCATTCCCCGGCCGGACATCCCACCGTAGGTGCTGAATCCGCTCGTCGCGATGAGCATTGCCTCGCAACGGGATGCGAGATCCTCGTCCTTCAGCCCGATGAACGCCCCTTCTGGGCTGATCCCGTCCTTCTTCAGACTCACCAGGCAACCGTCGGCGAGCTGGAACGCGCGGGTGGCCACCTCGCGGGGGCTGAGGTTCTCATACCCTGCCTCCCGCTGGGTCACCAGCCAGGCGTTCTCGGCGAACCGCGCCGCGTCGAGCAACATGGGTACACCGAAGTGCTGGCACAGTGCGCGGGTTGCCTGCAGGTTGGCCATGGAGACCGGCTGACCTCCGCCGCCGTTGTTGGTGATGGTCATGATGACCATGCCCACTCGACCGCCATCCGGCCCGGCAAGGAGGTGTTGCAGCGCAGCGAGGTCGATGTTGCCCTTGAACGGGTACTGGGAGTCCAGATCCGTTGCCTCGTGGCACGGCAGGTTACGGGTCTCGCAGCCGGCCAGGATCACATTGGCCGTGGTGGTGTCGAAGTGGGTGTTGCTGACCGAGATCTGGCCCTGCTTCAGCAGGTTCGGGAACACCACCCGCTCCGCGCCACGACCCTGGTGCGCGGGCAGGATGTACGGATAGCCGGTAAGGTCGCGGACCTCGGCGACGAACTTCTTCCAGATCCCCGAGCCAGCATAGGTCTCGTCGGAGATGGCGGCGGTGGCCTCCTGCTCGGCGGAGGTCGCCCCGGTTCCCGAGTCACTGAGCAGGTCGACGTCGATGTCGTCGAAGCTGAGGTTGAAGGGGTTGTATCCGGCCTCGACCAACGCCTGTTTGCGCTGGGCGGCGTTGGTGGGCGGGATGTTCTCGACCACCCTGATCCGGTACGGCGGCGGGTTCGGCACAGCTTCTCCTACTACAAGGGGTGTGCGGGGTAACGGCGCCTTATGCGGGTGACTCACACCCTGGAATCGTTGTGAGACCCGCTCGAGACGAGCGCTGGCGTCACCCTATACGCCTCGGAAGACAGATAAACGGTCACTCCCGGGCGACCCGGACCCAGTCGCAGTGAGGTGTGTGCGATGAGGCCGACACCGTCAGCCAGAGGCCGGTCGGTGCAGGCCGCGATGCCACGGTCGATCAGTGAGGTGTCGTATCCGTACGCGTCGATGGCGGCCAGGACCTGTTGGCGCGCCTGTTCGTCGTTGCTGACGTAGCCGCGGACGGGGATGTAGAGACTGAACGTGCTCGGCCGATCGGTGTCGCCCTGCACCACGTTGTAGCTGGAAACCAGGGGGAGGCGGTCGTACCGGCCGGTGTCGCCGCCGACGAGTGAACAGAACCGTTCGACCTGGGATGTGTCGATGCCGGGCACCGCGGTCGCGGCCCGCACCATGTCATGGGCCTCGGCACCCTCGTGCGACATGTAGATCTTGAGTCGGGACTTCGGCCCGTTGTGCAGGTCGAGGGCCAGGCAGTAGAAGCGGTCGGCGCTGTTGAGCTGGCCGGGACGGACCGCATGGGACAGGACCGTCTCGTACGCCCAGCCGAGGCCGAGGCGCTGCAGGGCTTCGGCCATGACGTTCGGCCCGTTCTCGGTTCCGCGTACGTCGGTATTGCAGTAGATCTTGAAGTCGGGTGCGTTCCCGGGCCGGAAGACTAGCGACCACCATAGGGAGAACTTGCCCTGCGGGTTTTCCGGACAGAATAGATCCTTGACCTGGTAAAATCGATTCAGATCTATATTGTGGTATCGGGAGAGTGATTCCAGCAGGGCGCAGGTGGCGTCGAGATTTGCCCCAGCACTTGGTGACGCAATGGTCTCACCCAGTAATCGGAGGGTCGGTGGCCGACCGTGGTCCTGAGCGATCGAGAATTCGACTGGGGTGGCGTCGTCGGCCACATTCGAGGGCCACAAGGGCGGTTGGGACATTCCGCGTCGTCCGGCGGTGTCGAGAATCTCCCGTAGAAGGGTCGTGGTGACCTGTGGATCCTGGAAGCCGACCACGTCGCAAAGCTCACGCAATTGACCACTCGTGTGTTCGTAGAGTGATTGCTTACTCATAAGCGCCGCCGCTTTCTCGCTCGAATTGCTGACTCCGCCTCGGACGGAAGATTAGCACGCAATGGCCATAGATACCGTTACAGACAGTTTCGGTAAACGGTATCTATAGGGTGTGCGTCACAGGCCATCAATCTTGAGGTCGGCCTGGCCCACTGGTTTAATTATTCGCCGACCTGAGCGGCGATTTCGTTTCTCCGCCCATGCGGGTCTGCACCGTTCACCGGAATCGGATCGGTGGCGGCGACGAGGGCCAACCGGGTGCTCCACCGGCGGAACGGTGGAACACCCGGAAGCGTCAGAGACTTTCGCGCAGTGCAGTGACCCGCATCATCGCAGCGGTGAAGCTGTCCTGGTCGAGTTCACCCGACTGCAGCGCGTCGGCCAGCCCGACAACCGCGTCATCGCCCTGCGTCGTGTTGGCGGAGGCCAGGATCAGGTCCATCCCTGCCTGTGCGGCGAGCACGGCACGTTGTCCGGTGGAGCCGAAGGACCTGAGCGCCCCGGCTCCGATGGCGTCGGTCACGGTGACGCCGGTGAAGCCCAGCCGGTCGCGCAGCTCCTGCTGGATGACGGTCGGGGACAGTCCGGCCGGCCGGTTCGGGTCCAGGGCCGGATACACCGCCCAGGAAGCCATCACCAGCTTCACCCCGGCCGAGATCGCCGCCGGGTAGGGCAGTTCATCGATCGCGTGCAGGTCGGTCAGGGAGACATCGAGAGTGACCGGCTCGGCATCGGTGTTCGCGTCCGCGGCGGCAGCTCCCAGGCCAGGGAAGTGTTTTGCCGTGGCGGCCACACCGGTTGCCTGTTGCGCGGTGATGAACGCCCTCCCCGCGTCCCGGCACACCGTGGGGTCGGTGCTGTAGGACCGGCCGTACCGGTCGAGGAAGTCGCCGGACTCGCGGTAGACACCGAGCACCGGGCCGAGATTGACGTTCACTCCGGCACTGAGCAGATTGCGACCTGCGCCGGTACCGGCGGCGGTGGCCCCCGCGATCGGATCGGCGGATGAACCGATCTGCTTCTCGGAACTCACCGGCGCTCCGGGCAGCCGTCTGATCTGACCGCCCTCCTGGTCGGTCATCAGCAGCAACGGCGCGGGGACCGGGCTGCTCAGGGCGGCATCCTGCAACTGTTGGGCGACCCCACTCAACTGGCTGGCGCTACTGATGTTGCCGCCGAAGAAGATCACCCCGGCCGCCTGGCCGTTGCGGATGGTCTGCAACAGGCTGCTCGGTGGGGTGAGCCCGGTGTAGGAGTAGATCACCCGCTGACCGGCCTGCTGTTGCGGTGTCAGCGCGCTGGGGGTGACGGCGCTGACCGGCACCACGCCCGCGGCCCGTTGGGTTGTCGTCGCCGCGGCGGCTGCGACCGCGCCCGCCGCGACCGCGGTGGTGCTGAAAAGGCTCCGTCTACTGATCCGGATGTCGCGCATGGGCAACGTGCCCCCTTCTGCAGGGATCGGCTCGTACTGGCGCTTGCGGGGCAACATATTACTCAGAATTCGTACTATGTGAAAGATTGGCGACATTCAGGGCGGCACCTGCTGTCATCCAGGCTCGTCAGGTACGGACCAGCCGGCCTGACAGCGCACCTGGATGTCTCCGGCGGTTGGCCGGAAGGCGCTCACCCGGTGTCGATGAGGCGCCGGCCCCGGGAAGCGCCGGTAAGCGGCGATTGAAGAGGCGGGGCGCTGCTCAGCCGCTGCGTCAGCGCAAGACCAGGGCGATAGCCGTGCGGCCGTTGCATGTTCACGGCATGACGGTGGTGTGCCGCCGCGCGGTCGTGGCGGCCCTGCGCGGTGAGGATGTCGGCGAGCAGTGCGTGTGCGTCGCTGCATCGCAGCCGGAAGGAGTGCCGCTTCGCGATGGCCAGTGCACTCGATGCCTGACCTGCGGCGCGTTCCCACTGTCCCTGCCGCCGCCCGATGTCGGCCATCCCGAGCAGGGCGGCGACCTCCCCCCACCGGTAGCACATGTCGCGGGCGAGTCGCAGGGCCCGGAGGTGTTCCTGGTAAGCCTGCGCCAGCGCGCCGAGCTGACAGCGGACGCTGCCTACCGTGTTGACCGCATCGACCTCCTGTTTGCGGTTCGTGGTGCGGCGGGCCAGCATCGCGGCCTGCCGGGCGTGCCGCAACGCCACTGTGTGCCTGCCCGCCTCCCGGCGGACCACGGCCAGTGTCCGCAGCGCCTCCGCCTCGTCGTGCCGGTTTCCGGTCTGTCGGCAGATCTCCAATGCGCGGGCCGTCCGGCCCTCGGCGAGTTGCAGCTCGCCGCGTTCGCAACCGGCCATGGCGAGGTTGAGCAGGGCCTTCGCTTCACCTTCCCGGCAGTGGCTGCGTCGACAGACCTCCTGCGCCTCAGTGAGTCTGGTCAGAGCCAGGTCGAGCTCGCCCAACTGGTAGTGGGCGTAGCCGAGATTGTTGAGGACCGGGCCGAGCCGTAGTTGGGTGACCTGCCCGGTGTGCTGGCGCAGCGTCAGCCCGAGTTGGTAGCAGCGCACCGCCGCCGGCATCTCACCCAGCTCGTCGTGGATCATGCCCAGGTTGTTCAGCGCGCTGGCCATGTCGTCGGGTGCGGCGAGTCGTCGGAAGCCGGCCAGCGCCCGCCGTCCGTGGGCGAGCGCGCCACCGTAGTCGGCGGTGCTCCAGTGCAGTACACACAGGCTGCGGTGCATGCTCGCGATGGCGTACGGATCCTCGGCGCGTGTCGCGGCGTCCAGGGCAGCGGTGGTGACCACGGACCAGTCGTTGTCGTAGCGATGTGAATGCAGGTAGCCGCGGACCGCGTCGGCGAGGCTGGCCGCCGTACGTACCTGCCCCAACGCCGCCGTACGCACGATGGTGGCCACCAGGGTGGCCCGTTCGGCGTTGAGCCAGTCCATCGCCGTATCGACGGTGTGCGTACCCGCTGGCGGCTCCACCGGTACCGGCAGGCGACGCAGCTGCGGGTAGAGCATCCGGGCAGCGGCATCCACCTGTGCCGAGAGATGCCCGAGGTAGCGGCCGAAGGCAGCCCGTCTGAGCTCCGCAGGCTCCTCGGACTCGGCCAGCTCCGCCGCGTAGAGCCGCAACAGGTTGTGCAACTGGTAGCGCCCCTCCACCGGGGACTGCTGGAGCAGGCAACTGACCAGCAGGGTGTCCAGGGCCTGCCCGGCCTGTTCAAGGTCGGTGTCCAGCAGCGCCGCCACGTAGGGCACCGTGACGTCCTCGCCGGGCAGCACGCCCAGCAGCCGGAACAATCGCCGGCAGGCCGGATCCAAATCGGCGTAGGAGCGGTTGAACGCGGCCCGCACCGCCGCGCCGCCGTCTCCGGCGACGGCCAGGGAGGTGAGCCGGTCCCCACGCAGCAGCGCAGCGATGTGCGGGCGGAGCCGTTCGGGACCCTGCCCGGCCACGTTGGCCGCGGCTATCCGCAGTGCCAGCGGCAGCCGGGCACACAGCTCTGCCAGTTGGATGACGGAACTGGCCTCGACCCTGGCCACCTCCGCGCCCAGGCATCGGGTGAGCAGCCGTACGGCTTCGTCTTCGGTCAGTACGTCCACCGGCACCCGACGCGCCCCGTCCAGCGCGGACAACCCACGCAACTGGCTGCGGCTGGTGACCAGGACCGCGCAACCGGCGGTGCCGGGCAGCAGGGGCCGGACCTGCTCGGCGGAGGCCGCGTCGTCGAGCAGCAGCAGCACCCGTCGGTCGGCCAGCCGGGCCCGCAGTACGGTGCTGCGTTCCTCCACCCCCGGTGGGATGGCCGCGCCAGCCAGACCGGTGCCCCGCAACAGTTCGGCGAGTATCTCCGCGGACCGCCGGTCGGGGTCTGCCGGCCCGGACAGCCGGGCGTAGAGCTGACCGTCCGGGAACCGGCTGCGCATCTGATGCGCCACCCGTACCGCGAGCGCGGTCTTGCCCGCACCGGGTGGCCCGCACAGCACCACCACGGGCACGGTTGCCGCGGCGTTGAGTGCCTCGGTGATCTGCGCCATCGCATCCTCGCGACCGACGAAGTCGGTGATGTCGCGGGGGAGCTGACGCGGCCCCGGCCAGTCGCGTTCGCGTACGTACGGGGCAGGCTGGTCGCCCGGATCTGCCGAGGGTCGACATTGTGCCGTGCGCAGCAGCACCAGCGGTTCGCCACCGGTGCCCGGGTGACGCAGCACCTCGTCGTCGCACAGCACCGCGCGGTGCAGCTCGCGCAGTTCGGGGCCGGGATCGATGCCGAGGTCGCGGGCCAGGATCCGGTCGATCCGGCGGTAGGCGGCCAACGCGTCGGCCCGTTGCCGGGACCGGTACAGCGCGAGGATCAGCTGGCTCCAGTAGCGCTCCCGGAGCGGGTGGTCGGCCACGAGGGTCCGTAGCTCGCCGATCAGGTCGCGATGGTGACCGAGCCGCAGCTCGACGTCGACCCGGCGTTCGATGACCTGTAGCCGCTGTTCGGTGAGCCCGAGGATCTCTCCGTGGCGCAGCGACTCGGACTCCACGTCGGCCAGCGCCGGGCCACGCCAGAGGGCCAGTGCGGCAGCGAACCGTTCGGCCGCCTCGGTCAGCGCGCCGGCACTGGTGGACTGTTCGGCCCCATCGGCCAGCGCGCGGAAGGTGTGCAGGTCGAGCTGCCCGGGTGTCAGGTCGATGAGGTAACCGCCGGGCGCGGTACGGATCAGTTGCCCGGGCCCGCGGGAGCCGCCCAGGCTGCGACGCAGCCGCATCACGTAGGCTTGGACGGTACGTCGCGCGCCGTGCGGCGGCTGGTGGTCCCAGAGCCGTTCGACCAGTACGTCGAGCGGGACCAGCCGCCGGTCGTGCAGCAGCAGGGTGGCCAGCAGGGTCCGTTGCTTCGCGGCGGCCGGAGTCAGTGTCCGGCCGCCCGACCGCACCGTCAGCGGTCCCAGAATCGAGAACTGCCAATCGCTGTCCGCCACAGGCAACTCCGCCGAGAGTGTCGACGCTTTGTCCGACACACTATCGGAATCGCCGGACATATACAGATGCGTTGCCCAGGTTCTGATGTCCGTTACGGAAGGAATGAAACTGAATCATCCCGGCTGGAAGCAGCACGCGACGGACGCACCGACACCCATCCCCACCACACCGACGTCGGCGTCGCTCACCCCGCGCAGGAAAGCGCCGCCGTAGCCGGCACGTACCAGGAAGGCACCCCAGTTGAGTACCCAAGGTCGAAGCGATGCCTCGTCGTCGGCCGGGAACAGCTCCGGTACCGGTCGGATGCGCCGCTGTAGGACGAACGGACCGTCCGCGGCGCCGTCGAGCTGCTTGTGCCAGGTCCGGTCGTCGACGGTCCAACCGCAGACCACACCGCTGCCACCGTGTTGCAGGGTCGGTTTGAGTACCAGCTCGTCGCGGTGTGCCCGGGCGTACCCGACCAGCGACACCATCTCGCCCCCGGCCATCACCTCGCCCGGCCGGACCGGCCGGGTCCAGGGCAGGAAGCGTTCCAGCAGTTCCCGCTCGGCCGGTTCGAACGCCTCCTGATACCGGTCGTCGGACAACATCGCCAACGCGCCCTTGCTGCCATAGAGTTCCGCGTCCAACGCGGTGAACAGGGCGACCGTACCGGCCTCGGCGGCCCGTAACACCGGCTCGACGACAGCCAGCGAGTCCGCGTCGACGAGGTCCTCGATCATGAACAGCCGGTACACGATGTCCACCCGCGTGCCGTCCAGGAACACGCCGTCAGGACGGGCCGTCAACTGGCCGACGTGACAGGGCCGGACGTCGACACCCATTGGTGACATCCGTTCGGCCAGGAATCCCAGCCGGCGGCGCAGCGACGGGAAACTGGTGGGCCAGTCGGCGAGCGCCACCACCGGTCGCTCCGGCAGACCGCCCGTCGCGCACTCGGCGAGCATGGTGTCGACCATGTCGTGCAGGGTGTCCCGGAATCCCAGCCGGTGCGCCCAGACGAACTCCGAGACCAGTGGATGGCGCAGAAACGCCCGGTTGAGTTCGGCATTGTCCAGGCCGCCTACGGTGCTACCGAGGTTGAACTCCAGCAGCCGGAAACCGGCACCGTCGGCATAGAAGTCGGCCCGGCCCAACATGGTCGGCGCGCCGGTGACGCTGCGGCGTACGGCGTCGGCCTGCGGCCCGGTCGCTCCGGTGGCCGCGGCGAAGGCCGCGAGGTCGCCGTCGAACAGTCGGTCCGGCAGCGACACCAGCAGCGCGTGCACCGCGTGCATGTCGGCGGCGAGCCGGCCGTGTTCCGGACCGTCCAGAAAGGCCGGGCGGGTCAGGAACCGGCCGCCGTACGCGGTCTGCAGCAGTTCGGATTCCCGGGCCGCGGCCAGCAGTTCCCGGTCGCTGGGATGGTGCCGGTCCCACGCGGCGAGGAATCGTTCGGTGAGGGTGTTACGAGTGCTCATCGGTACGGCCCTTCCGGTCCGCCACGTCGGGCGGGTCCTGTTCGGTGATCGTGGCGGCAGACGGAGCCCGTCTGCTCGCGGGCACCGGGGGAGCGGCATCGGCTCCACCTCGCGGGCCGGCGGAATCAGAGGCGTTCGACAGGGCACGGTCCAACGCGTCGCTGCGGGCCAGGCGTGCCAACGAGATCGTGACGGGCAGCAGAAGGGCCGCGCCGACCACAAAGACCCAGCGGAGCCCGACCGCCTGGGCGAACAGTCCGCCCAGGGCCGATCCGACCGGTACGCTGCCCCAGGCAACCAGGCGGTAGATGCTGCTGACCCGGCCGAGCAGCCGGTCGGGAACCAGAGTCTGGCGCAGCGCCACCGACACGACGTTCCAGAGGATGACCCCGCCACCGCTGACCACCAGACCCGCCACGGCCAGTACCGGCTCTTCTGCCAGCGCCAACAGCACCAGCGCCACTGTCTGGGCGCCGAGCGCCAGGCACATCGCCCAGCCGCTGCCGGTACGGCCGGCCAGTCGGGGGCCCAGCCGGGAGGCCAGCAGACCACCACCCGCGGAACCGACCAGCAGCACGCCGTACCAGGCCCGGGGCAGATGCAACTGGTCGTGGGCGTAGATGACCAGCAGTGCCAGCGCGGCCCAGTTGACCAGATTGCTCAGCCCGGCGATCACGGCGAGTCGACGCAGTACCCGGTGGCGCAGCAGCCATCCGATGCCCTCGAACAGGTCGTGGCCCAGTCCGGTCAGCAGCGCGGCCGGCCGTGGCTGGATGGCCACCGGCGCAGGTCTTCCCGGCGAGAGCCGTACCCAGGACAGCAGTACGCAGGACAGCGCGAACGACGCGGCGTCGACACCGAACGGAATGCCGGCACCGAGAGTGAACAGCACACCGCCCAGCAGCGGACCGACGAACTGTTTGGTGATGATCTCAGAGGTCGCCAGTAGCCCGTTGGCATGCAGCAGCCGCCCGCCGGCGACCCGGGGGACCAGCGCCTGCTGCGCGTCGCGGAAGAACGTCTCGCAGGTACCGATGAGGAACATGCAGCCGTAGAGGGCCGGCAGGCCGACGTGGTGGGTCACCACCAACGTGGTGAACACACCAACCAGTACCGCCCGGATCGCGTCCACCGTTACCATTCCGCGGCGCCGGTCCACCCGGTCGATCAGAACTCCGGCGGGCAGCCCGAACAGCAGATACGGCAGGGTCAGAGCCGAGGTCACGCCCGCTATCAACCGGGGGTCGGAGGTCAGTGTCGCGGCCAGCAGCGGGGCCGCAACCAGTACCAGACCGTCACCGGCACCCGATGCGGTGGACGCGGTCCACAGTTTGGTCAGCTCGCCGGAGCGTGTCGGCCGGATCATCGCGGTCGACCGGCGGCCGGCGCCGCGGCGCGCCGCCACCACACGGCTTCGCCTACCGTGCGGTAGCCCGCCGAGTCGTAGAGCCTTCTGCCCTCCGGCGAGGAGGCCAGGCAGGTCCACCGGTCGGCGAAGCGCGCGAGGATCGCGGCGAGCATGCCGCGGGCCACGCCGCGCCGCTGGTGGCTGGGCAGTACCGTCATCCCGTAGATCCCGACGGTGGTCCCGTCGTCCTGGGTGGCGCAGGTGCCCACCGGTTCGCCGGAGAGCTCTGCCAGCCACAGCTGCCAGCCGTGCACGGTGGTCGGCCCCGGTGGGTACAGCACCCCGGGTCGCCACGGTTGCAGGCCGCGCATCTGCATCCCGTCCACGGTGAGGCGTTCGGAGTGGGCGGCGAGATGGTCGGTGTCGGCGATCCGTACGGTCAGCTCGATCCCAGGTCGGACAGCCAGCGTGGTGGCACGGGCATCGATGTCCGCGCGGTGATCGGAGGTGGCTGCGCCCAACGGTCCCGGCGGGCGCACCATCAGCGGCAGCCGGTCGATCTCCTCGAAGCCGGCTGTGGCCATCGGCAGAACCCCGTAGGCGTCCTCCACCACGATCCGGGCGCCCGGCATCCGTGCATCGGCATGGGCCAGCATCGCGCTCGCGACCGCGGCCGGATCACCCGGCCGGCGCAGCGGGGCGATGCGGCAGCCACGGCGGGCCATGTCGACCAGGACGAAGCCGTCCGCACGGTGCCAGTAGCGGCCATGGCCCCGGCCCAGCTCGTACAGGTTCTCGGCGGAATTCACCGCTGCCCATTGGTGCTCGGTTTCTGACACCGCCAGATATTGACATGCCGCGGGTTTTCGCGAAAGCCCCGGCAAAAGCGGGATCACTGATATGTCAGAGCCGCGTCACCGGTGCGTCACCGGCGCCGACCAAGCTGTCCGGCGTCCCTCATCAACCGCACGACCGGCCATTTCTGAGAATGGTCGTACCAGCGCGGAGGAATAACCATGAGTTCGATTTCCGCAGACCCGGTAGTGATCGTCGATCCGTATTCGGCGGGACGTGGTCTGGCCGCCGAGTTCCGGGCCCGGGGTGTGGAACCGATCGCCGTGCTCAGCTCCGCCGGCCCGCCGGCCGCGATGAGTTCCACCTGGGCGCCCGACGACTTCCACCGGATCGAGGCACTGACCGAACCGCTCGGCCTCGACGAACTGGTCGCCACGGTCGCCGGGTACCGCCCGCGTGCTGTCGTGGCCGGCGCCGAGACCGGGGTCGAGCTCGCCGACGCCCTGGCCGCCCGCATCCTGCCGGAGCAGGCCAACGATCCTGCCCGGGCTGCCGCCCGGCGGGACAAGTGGGCGATGGCCCGGGCGCAGCACGACGCCGGGATACCGGCCCTGCGGCAGATCTGTACCGCCGATCCGGGCGAGGTGGATGCCTGGCTGACCGCGACCGGCCTGCGCGGTACGCAGCTGATCGTCAAGCCACCGAAGAGCTTCGGCACCGACGACGTGCACCTGGTGACCGCGGGTGAGGACTGGCGGCCGTACTTCGACGGGGTGCTGAACCGGGTGAACATCGCCGCGCAGCGCAACGAGGCGGTGCTGGTACAGGAGTACGCCGAAGGCACCGAGTACATGGTCGACACCTACTCGGTGGACGGCCGGCACGGGCTGGTCGAGGTCTGCCGTTACACCAAGGCGACCCGGGCCGACCGCACCGGCATCTACGACTGCGTGGACTTCCTGGCGCCCGACGATCCGGTGGTGGCCGGCCTGTTCGAACACTCCCGCCGGGTGCTGGAAGCCGTCGGGCTACGCAACGGCGCGGCGCACATCGAGGTCATGTCGACCCCGGTCGGACCGCGGCTGATCGAGATCGGTGCCCGGCTGGCCGGCGCGGTGCACCAGAAGCTGGCACGGCTGGCGACTGACGACTCGCAGTTGGACCGGATCGTCGCCCACCACGTCGACGGCATCTTCCGACCCGGCTACACGCTGGCCCGCCACGTCCGCATCGCCTTCCTGTCGGCCGAGCGGGCCGGTGTCCTTGTCAACCCGGAGGTACTGGAACCGTTGCGGCAACTGCGCTGCGTGCACACCCTGGAGGTCGGTTTCCCGGCCGGCGCGCAGGTATCCCGCACCGACGACCTGTTCAGCACTCTCGGGCACGTCATCCTGGTCGCCCAGAATGCCGATGACATCGTTTCCGACTATCGGACCGTCAAAGAACTGGAAGGCCAGTTGAAGATTTCCTGACGCAATTTCCGACGCATGTAGCCAGTCGAGGAAAGGTATGAAGGAAATGCGATTGATCCAAGGGATGCAGGCCCGTATGGCGGCCGAGTTCGGCATCTCCACCGGCCGATGGGACCAGTACCGCGACCTGGGTGAAGTGCCCTTCGAGGCAATGTGGTTGACCGTACCGGCCGGCGGCCGCAGCCACCTCGACCAGCACCCGGAACGGGAGCTCGTGGTCGTGCTCGACGGCGCGCCGGTCTTCGAGAGCGGCGGGGAACGACACGAGGTGCCGGCCGGCTCAGCCGTACTGACCGACAGCCGCGAACCGCACGTCATCCACAACCCGGGCGAGCGGCCCGCGACGATGCTCAGCATCTACTGGATGCCCGCCGGGGAGGGCGACGATGCCCGCTGAGAGTCGCCGTACGGTCATCACGGCCACCGCGCCCACGCCGAACGGCCCACTGCACATCGGCCACCTCAGCGGCCCCTACCTGGCGGCCGACGTCGCCGCCCGGGCGGCCCGCGGCCGCGGCGAGAACATCCTCACCGTCTGCGGGTTCGACCCGCACCAGAACTACACCCTGGCCAAGGCGCAGCTGCAGCAACGTCCGGTGCATGAGGTACTCGACCAGTGCGAGGAACTGGTCCGTGCCGCCCTCACCGCCGCGCGCATCGACCATGACGTGTTCATCCAACCGCGCAGGGAACCGGACTACCGCGACGCGGTGGCACGGCTGGTCACCGACTTGCTCGCCACGAAGGCTGCGGAGATCGCCCCGGCCGGCCTGTACGGCTGCGACAGCTGTGGACGGACCCTGCACCACGCGTACGTCAGTGGGCTGTGCCCGGTCTGCGGCACCGGTTCCGGCGGTGGCACCTGCGAGGGGTGCGGCGCTTTCACCACCGCCGCCACCCTGCTCGACGTCCGGTGCGGGTGCGGCGGCTCGCCGGTGGCGCTGGAGGTGGAGGTACCGCTACTGCGGCTGGAGCAGTACCGCGACACGCTGCAGCGGATCTGGAGCGTTGCCGTCCTGCCACCCCGGGTCCGTGCCCTCATCGAGCACTACCTGACCCACGGGCTGCCGGACGTCCCGCTGGCCTACCCCACCGACTGGGGAATCCCGCTGCATCCGGACGGCCCGCGGGTCGACGTGTGGGTGGAGATGGGGTTGGGCTATCTGTACCGGCTCTCCCGCGAGATCGACCCGACGGTCGGTGACGCAGCCAGCTGCGCGGCCGCCTTCACGGCCGGGATCGACGGCTGCTGGCATTTCCTGGGCATCGACAACGCCTTCTACTACGCGGTCCTCTTCCCGGCCCTGTTCGCCGCCGCCGGGGTGTCCGATCCGCCGCTGCGCGGCCTGGTGGTCAACGAGTTCTACCGGCTGACCGGGGCGAAGTTCTCCACCAGTCGCGATCACGCGATCTGGGCGCACGAGCTGCTCGCCAAGTCTGATCCCGCGCTGGTACGCCTCTACCTGTGTTGGGATCGCCCGGACACCGCGGAGACCGACTTCACCCCGGCGAACTTCGCGGCGTTCGGTGACCGGATCGGGGCACGACGGGCCGCGGCCGGACAGCCGGGGCCGCTGGACACGCTCGACGTGGCGAGGGCCGAACGGGCACTCGGTCTGCGGCAGTTCGACCCGGCGTTGGCGATCCGCATCCTGCTCGGGCTGCCCGAACTCGGTGCCTCCCAGGCACCACAGGTACTCGATGCCCTCGAGGGACGCTCGCCCCGTCGGAGTGGGACATGACGCGGTTGGGGGTGCTCGGCTGCGGGCTGGCCGGCGTGCTGCTGGCCTGGCAGGTTCACCGACTCCGGCCGGACTGGCAGGTGGAACTGGTGACCGGGGAGCTGGACGGGGACGCCACGCTCGACTCCGGTGGCCTGGTCCGAGGCTACGAGACCGACCCGCTGCAGCGGCGCTACGCCGCGGCGAGCCTGACCAACCTGGTCGAAACGCTGCCGAGGGACTGGTCGGGGTACCGTGGTGTCGCCTCGGTGTACCTGTGTGTGGGCCGGCCCGACGATGCGGCACTCGCCGAGGTCGCCGAACTCGGCCCCGGCCCGGTGCGCGCCGTCCCCGCCGCCGACCTGGCCAGGCAGGGTTGGGCGGAGCTACCCGCGGACGCATGGGCGGTGGTGGAGGAACTCGGTGGCTACTACTCGCCGGAACGCCTCCGCGGCAACGTACTGGCCGCGCTGGGCACCTCGGGCGTGGCGCTGCTGCGCGGCACCGCGAGCCAGCTGCGCGCCGAGCCGGCTGGCGCGGCGAGCTGTCTGGTGCAGGGGCGGCGGCGCCACTACGACCAGCTCGTGGTGGCGGCCGGCCGGTGGACCCCGCGGCTGCTGGCGGCCAGTGGCCTGACTGGGCGGCTGCGTACCAAACTCGTCCAGTACGCGATCTTCACGGTCACCGGGATCCGGCCGCCGGCGTTCGTGGACGACACCACCGGTCTCTACGGCCGGCCGGACGGTGCCGACCGGATGCTGCTCGGCGTGCCCAGCGACCGTTTCGACATCGACGCGGACCGGCCGGTCGCCGACCCGCAACTGGTCGAGCGCAGCGTCGAACTCGCCGCCCGCCGGCTACCCGGTCTGCGACCCGGTCGGCTCGTACGCACCGTCGGCGGGGCCGACTGCTACCCGGTCGGCGATGAGCCGGGGTTGCGGTTGCGGCCGGTGCCCGACGCGCCCGGCATACGCACCTTCACGGCCGGCAGCGGTGGCTCGGCGAAGACCGCGCTGGCGGCCAGCGCCGCCGCAGCGGCGGCGCTGACCAGCGCGGCCGGCGCACCAGCCACGCGCGGCGGCAGCACAGTACCGGGTCGCCGCCGGCCCACCGTGCCGGTCGCCGCACCGGCCGGGACCACGCAGCAACGATTGGGGAGCACCATGTCCAGTGACCCGCTACCGCACTTCCACACCGCCGGGGTGGGCGCGGGCCCGGCCAACCTGAGCCTCGCCGCGCTGTTCGACGCCGTCGCCCCCGACGAGGTGGCCCTGTTCGAGGCCCAGCCGGCTGCGGCCTGGCACTCCGGGCTGCTGTACTCCGGTGTCCGGATGCAGACCTCCTGGCTGAAGGACCTGGTGTCGTTGGTCGATCCACGGCACCGGTTGTCCTTCCTGAGCTACCTGGTCTCCAGCGGTCGGGTCTACACATTCCTGTCGGCGCAGCACGACTCCATCCCCCGGCTGGAGTACGTGCGCTACCTGGAGTGGGCCAGCGGCCAGCTAGCACACGTGCACTACAACACCCGCATCGACCGGATCAGCTTCTGCGAGGAGGGTGCAGGACGGTTCGTGCTCTACAGCGCCGAACGGCCGGTAGCCTCCAGCGATCACGTGGTGCTGGGATTGGGCAGCGCGGCACAGGTGCCGGGTTGGGTGTCGGCGATCGGTGGGGACCGAGCCGTGATCGCCGACCGGCTCGCCGACCTGTTGGCCCTCCCGGTCGCGGGTCCGGTGGCGGTGGTGGGAGGCGGCCAGACCGGTGCGGAGTGCGTACTGGAACTGCTCGCCCACGGCTACGACGACGTCCGCTGGTTCGGTGCCCGGCCATGGTTCGCGCCGCTGGACGACTCGCCGTCGGCCAACGACTTCTACCGGCCTGCCTACCTGGACTACCTGCGCCGGCTACCCCGCCAGGCCCGACGTGAGCTGATCGAACGGCAGGTGCTGACCAGCGACGGCATCTCCCCGGGCACCCTTCGTGGACTCTTCCAACTCAACTACGAACAGCTGCTCGCCACCGGCCGGGCGCCGGTCACGATGCTGCCGAGCCGGCGCATCATCGCGGCCCGCGCCGACGACGACGAGATCGTACTGACCTGCACGGTGCCGGCCGGTACCGAACAGCACGAGGTTCGCCGGGTGGTGGTCGCGGCCGGCCGGGCCCCAGCACCCCTGCCGCTGGACGAGACGTTGCGTGAACAGATCGAGGTCGACCAGGCCGGTGAGCCGTTCGTCGAGGACGACTACTCGCTGACCTGGAAGGGCGCGGAGCGGCACAAGATCTTCGTGCAGAACCGGGCCCGGTTCAGCCTCGGCCTGCCCGACTCCAACCTGAGCCTGCTGCCGGCGCGCAGCGCCACCATCATCAACGGACTGTTCGGCCGAACCGTGTTCGAGATGCAGGACGAGCATGGCACCACCCACTGGGACACCCCGACGACCGAAAGAGCGGCACAGTGATCAACTATGACGGCAGAGTCTTTCGCTCCCGTGCCACAGAGACCGCGGACCGCACCGGGTCCGGCCCCACCGGGCACTACCACCAGGACGGCGACGTGGTGTGGGCCGAGTTCTCCGGCGGCCGGGTCCGGCGCGGCATGCTGGTCGGCAGCTGCGCGACCGATGGCACCCTCACCCTGTCCTACTGCCAGCTGCTCGACGACGGCGAGACCGTCTCCGGACGCTGCGTGAGCACCCCGACGCTGTACCCCGACGGCCGGGTCGACCTGCGCGAGGAGTGGGTGCGCTTCGGCGACCCCGGCTCCACGGGCGTGTCGAACATCAGCCAGGTCTCCCCGGTGCACTGACCCACACTGTTCAACCATTCCCACCCACTGTCCAAGGAGGACACCATGCAGCTCATCGACGGCGCCGGAATCTACACCCCACCCAAGGACGACGAGCCGAACCACTGGATCGAGCAGCTGGTCAGCAACGACCTGAGTCTCGGCACGTACTCGATCCCGGCCGGCGGCCTGGACGACCAGCGGCCGCATCACGAGGACGAGATCTACGTGGTGCAGACCGGTCGGGCCACCATGCGTACCGATTCGGGTAGTGCGCAGGTCGGGCCCGGTTCGGTGGTGTTCATTCCGGCGCACGAACGCCACCAGTGGGTCGACATCGCAGAGGACCTCACCCTGATCGTGATCGTCGCGCCGCCGTACAGGTCGCGGGAGAACGCGGCGCAGCCGGGCCAGGACTGATCCGTGAAACCACTGATGGTGGTGGGTAGCGGTGATGCCGGCTACCGGGAGTACGCGATGGCGGCGATGGCGGCGCACGCGCCGCTGGTGCTGTTGGACCGGCGTGAGCCGACCTGGCAGCAACGCCACCTGCGCGACTTCCAACTGGTCGAGCAGGCGGGTCTGACCGGCCTGCTCGACGCTGCCCGCGACTATGCCTCCCGGCACGAGCTGGGCGGGGTGGCCACCTACGACGAACGGTTCGTCGAACCGGTGGCCCAGTTGGCAGAGGAGTTCGGGCTGCCCGGGTCCGGTAGGACCGCGGTGCGGGCCTGCAAGGACAAGTGGACGACCCGGCAACTGCTCGCTACCGCTGGGCTCGGCGTGATCCGCGCCCGGCTGGTGCACTCGGGTGCGGAGGCGTTGGCCGCGGCAGGCGAACTGGGCCTGCCGGTGGTGCTCAAACCGCGGTCGCTGGGCGGCAGTATCGGCGTCATCCGTGCGGACACGATGGATGAGGTGGCCAGCGGCTACCGGATCGCCGCGGCGGCCGTGGCACCCGGAGCGGTGCTGGGCCACCCAGGTGTACTGGTCGAGGAGTACGTCGAGGGCCCGGAGTTCAGTGTCGACGCCGCCGTGTCCGACGGTGTGGTCGAACCGCTGGTCCTGGCCGCGAAGACGGTCGGTATCGCGCCCTACTTCGAGGAACTCGGGCATGTGGTGGACGGTGGTGCCCAAGCGCCCGCCGGTCTGGCCGACTTCCTGGCCGGTGTGCACGCCGCGCTGGGTTTCCGTAACGGGGTCACGCACACCGAGTTCAAGTGCGACGCCGCCGGGTTCCGGCTGATCGAGGTCAACGCCCGGCTCGGTGGCGACCTCATCCCCTACCTGGGGTTGCTGGCCACCGGCGCGGACGTGGCGGGGGCGGTGGCGCAGCTGGCCACCGGTCAACCGCCCATCGGCCGGCCGCAGCGTCGGGAGGCCGCGGCGATCCGGTTCGTCTACCCGGACCGCGACATGAGGGTGGCTCGGGTAGAGATTCCCGCCGAACTCGCTCAGGGCGACGGGTTGCTGGCCGCGCCGCTGGTGGCGCCGGGCGATGTACTGCGGTTACCTCCGGGCGACTACATGACCCGGGCCGCGTACCTGATCGCCACCGGGCCGGACGCGGCGGACTGCGCCCGCCGGGCTGCCGACGACCTCGGACGCATCGTGGTGGTCGGTACGCCGGTATGAGTACGGGTGTCCGCATCGTTGCGACGGGGCGGTGCGGACACCCGTACTCCGTTCATTCGCCCTTGACGCAGGGCAGTAGCGGGGACAATGGGGTCGCCGGGGTGTCGAGATGTCCAGGGGTGGTCATGCGCGAGCATCTGCTCAAGGCCCGCTACCGTAGTCGTTTCATCGACTGGGACCAGCAGCGGGCGAAGGATGCCGTGGTGCACGGCGGCTGGCCCGGTGACCCGCAGCCGGAGCAGGTACTGCACGAGGTCGGCGTTCCCTGCTACACCTGCGGGGAACTGCTGCACAGAACCGACGGTCACACCTGGGGCCCCGCCACCCAGGATGATCGGGCCGACGTCTGGTACTTCGTACTGGTCCATCCGCAGGAACCAGACGCCGCCGGCTCGTCGGGCTGACCCGCGCGTTACCGGTGTGCCGCCCACCTGTGTGTCGACCTGACCCGAACTCGCGGGATGTCGTGCAGTGTTTCAGGTATGAGGATGTGCGCTGCCGAAGCAGAGCTGTGACAAATTGTGTCCGAGGGGGGACTTGAACCCCCACGCCCGATAAAGGGCACTAGCACCTCAAGCTAGCGCGTCTGCCATTCCGCCACTCGGACCTACACTGTGCACCATACCTGGCGTCCCGGTGATGACCGGACGCCGGGGAGGGGGCGTAGCGAGCGCTAACTGTACACCAGCGTGCCGGCCCGCCGACCGACGGTGCGGGCGGGGCGCGGGGCGTCCCGGCAGTACGTGGGCGGCTGGTATGAAGGGCGCATGAGCGATCCAGTGCGGCCCGTGGACGGTGTGCGGCAGCGATCATCGGTGGACTCCCCGCCGGTGCAGGCGATCGACGAGGTCGTCGAGATCTGCCGAGACCTGCTGCGCATCGACACGACCAACACCGGGGACACCACCACCAGCGCGGGGGAGCGGGCGGCGGCCGAGTACGTCGCCGAGAAGCTGGCCGAGGCCGGTCTGGAACCGTTCGTCACCGAGAGTGAACCGGGCCGTGCGTCGGTGGTGGCCCGGGTCGCCGGGGCGGACCCCTCCCGTTCGCCGCTGCTGCTGCACGGTCATCTGGACGTGGTGCCGGCCAACTCGGCCGACTGGCAGGTGCATCCGTTCTCCGGGGAGCTGCGCGACGGCTACCTGTGGGGCCGCGGCGCGATCGACATGAAGGACTACGACGCCATGATCCTGGCGTTGGTCCGGCAGTGGCGCCGGGAGGGCCGAGTGCCGCCGCGTGACCTGGTGCTGGCGTTCGTGGCCGACGAGGAGGCCGGCAGCACCTACGGGGCGCACCATCTGGTCGACCACCACCCGCAACTGTTCGAGGGCTGCACCGAGGCGGTCGGTGAGGTCGGCGGTTTCTCCGTCTCCGTCGACGACGACCTGCGGCTGTACTGCATCGAGACCGCCGAGAAGGGCATCAACTGGATGCGGCTGCGGGCCCGGGGCAACGCCGGGCACGGTTCGATGATCCACGAGGACAACGCCGTGACGGCGCTGTGCCGGGCGGTCGCCCGGATCGGCGAGCACCAGTTCCCGGTGACCCTGACGCCGACCGTACGGACCTTCCTGGACCAGGTGTCGGAGGCGTTCGGGATGCAGCTCGACCCCGAAAGGCCCGAGCAGGTCATCGCCAAGCTGGGTCCGATGGCCCGGCTGATCGGCGCGACGATCCGCAACACCGCCAATCCGACGATGCTGTCCGCCGGGTACAAGACCAATGTGGTGCCGGGTGAGGCCACGGCGGCGGTGGACGGTCGGACCCTGCCGGGCCACGAAGAGGGTTTCCTCGCCGAGATCCAGCGGCTGGCCGGGCCGGACATCGAGATTTCCTACGAACAGCACCAGCCGGCGATGGAGAGCGAGTTCGCCGGACCGCTGGTCGATGCGATGGCCGAGTCGCTGCGCCACTTCGACAACGGTGCCCTGCCGGTGCCCTACATGCTCTCCGGCGGAACCGACGGCAAGGCGTTCCGCCGGCTGGGTATCCGCCACTTCGGCTTCGCGCCGTTGAAGCTTCCCTCGGACCTGGACTTCTCCGGACTGTTCCACGGGGTGGACGAGCGGGTCCCGGTGGATGCGTTGCGTTTCGGGGTACAGGTTCTCGATCGCTTCCTGTCCCGCTGCTGACTCCTAGAAGCTGACCGTGACCGGTACTCTGCCAGGTTCATTCCCGGAGGATCCCATGACCGAACGTACCGATCTCGACGCGGCACTGCAGCGGGTGGTCGAAGCCGCCCGGAACCATCTGTCGGCGGTCCGCGCCGCCGGTGGTCGCAGTGACGACGACACCGTCTGGCAGAGCTACGTCGAACTCAACAACGCCTCGTTCGCCTACGACGAGGTGCTGCTCGACGAGTTCGGTGAGGTCACACCGTGGGACGTCGAACCGATCGACCCGGCCGACGCCGACCCGCAGTGGAGCGGCGCCGGGGAGGCCGGGATGCCCGTCGACCCGTCGCCGGTGACGATCTCGGTCCGTCAGAGGCGCGACTACACAGTGTCGAGTACGGCGGCGTTGCTGGCCGCCGCCGAGGCGGCCCGGCGTTCCGGTGCGCGCAGTGACGGCGCTCCCGACGACACCGTCACGACGGTGGGTGCCGCGGTGGCGGAGCTGATGCAGGCAGGGGACGGCGCGCTGGGTTCGTTGGACGTACCCGAACTGGATCCGCTGGGCGGGGTCGTCACCGTCACCGAGGTCGTCGCGCCGCTCGGTCCGGAGGAACTCGACGACGAGGACGACAGCGCCCCGTTCGTGATCGGCCCGGACGAGAGCATCCTGTACCGCTTCGACGAGCAGGTCGACGAGGAGTTGGAGACCGAGACCGACCCGGCGGACGACGCCGGTACGGCCGCCGGGCCGGCCCGGCAGCGCTGAGCATGGGCCGCCGGTTGCACAGCGGGTGCGACACCGCACCCGCTGTGCTCGGCGGTGTCCTGTCCGGCCGGTAGGTCCGGTTCAGTACGACAGGTCGGGCAATGGGGGCTCGGTGCCGCGCCGGCGCCGGAGCACCACGTGTCGGGTGCCGTCCCGGTACAGGCGCACCGTGGCCAGCTCCCAGCCGGCGAATTCGGCCTGGATGGACAGCCTGGCCTGCGCGGTCAACCGGTCGACGTCCGGCGGGATCCGGAGCGGGACGTACTCGTAGTCGGGCGGCACCCCTTGATCCTGCCCAACGTGGGGCGGGTAAAGCCAGTCCAGTTGACAAATAGCCGATCGTGGGTCATCCCGGACCCAGATTCCCCGGGTCGGGGGAGGACACGTCGTCCAGCGCGCAGCGGATCTCCGGCGGCAGGGTCAGCTCCTCGGACTCCAACGAGCCGACTAGTTGGCCGACCGTACGTGCACCGACCACCGGCGCGACCACCCCTGGCTGGTCACGTACCCAGGCCAGTGCCACCGACAACGGCGAGACGCCGAGGCCGTCGGCAGCGGTGACGACCGCCTCGACGATGCCGCTGGAGGTCTTGTCCAGGTAGCGCTCCACGAACCTTTCGAAATGCGGCGATGCGGCCCGGGAGTCGGCAGGGGTGCCCTGGCGGTATTTTCCGGTCAACACGCCACGGCCCAGCGGTGACCAGGGCAGGATCCCCAGCCCCAGGTCCTGGCAGGCCGGCACCAGTTCCCGCTCGACGTCACGCTCCAGCAGCGAGTACTCGACCTGGCTGGAGACCACCGGGACCCGCCCCGGCCAGGCCTGCTGCCAGGTGGCTGCCCGGGCGGTCTGCCACGCCGCGAAGTTCGACACCCCCACGTAACGGGCCCGCCCGCTGGACACCGCGAGGTCGAGAGTCGCCAGCGTCTCCTCCAGTGGGGTGGACCGGTCGTAGCCGTGCAACTGCCACAGGTCGACGTAGTCGGTACCGAGTCGGCCCAGGGACGCGTCCAGCGCCCGCAGCAGATGCAGGCGGGACGAGTCGCGGCGGCGCGGATGGTCGGGTCGCAGGCCCGACTTGGTGGCGATGATGAGATCGGTCCGGGCCACGACCCGGTCGAGCAGACTGCCCAGGATCCGCTCGGCGTCCCCGTCGGCGTACACGTCGGCGGTGTCGATGAGGGTGCCGCCGGCCTGCGTGTACGTCGTGAGCTGCGCCGCGGCATCGTCAGGGTCGGTGTCCCTGCCCCAGGTCATGCTGCCCAGGGCGATCCGGGACACCCGCAGGCCGGTACGGCCGAGCGCGCGCTGCTCCATGACCGCGGACGCTACCGGCGTGTTCCGGCCGCCTGGTAGCGACCCGCCGGCCGGCGGCTACCCTGCACGGGCAGGCGGTCACCGTCGACCGCGGAGACATTCTGCGGCTTCTGCCGCGTGACATCAGGGGGCAGGATGGGCATGCGGCTCGGACTCAACCTCGGCTACTGGGGCGGCGGAAACGACCCGCGGGCACACCTTGCCCTGGCGCAGGAGGCCGACCGGCTGGGCTACTCGGTGGTGTGGGCGGCCGAGGCGTACGGCTCGGACTCGCCGTCCATGCTGGCCTGGCTGGCCGGGCAGACCGAGAGCATCGAACTGGGCAGTGCGGTGATGCAGATCCCGGCCCGTACCCCGGCGATGACCGCGATGACGGCGGCGACCATCGACGGCATCTCCGGCGGACGGTTCCGGCTGGGGCTCGGGGTGTCCGGGCCGCAGGTCTCGGAGGGCTGGCACGGGGTTGCGTTCGGCCGGCCGCTGCGTCGCACCCGCGAGTACGTCGACATCGTCCGGTTGGCCCTGGCCCGCAAACCGGTCGCCTACGACGGCGAGTACTACACGCTGCCGCTGCCTGACGGGCCTGGTAAGGCGTTGCGGCTCACTGTGCATCCGGTACGTGAGCGGGTGCCGGTGTATCTGGCCGCGGTCGGCCCCCGCAACCTGGAACTGGCCGGCGAGATCGCGGACGGCTGGTTGGCCGTGTTCTTCTCCCCGGAGTACGCCAGCGAGCAACTGGCCCACATCGCGCTCGGTCGGCAGCGGACCGGGCTCGACTTGGCCGGCTTCGACGTGGTGCCCACCGTTCCGGTGGTGATCGGCGACGACCCGGAGGTCTGCGCCGAACCGGTCCGTGGCTACGCGGCGCTCTATCTCGGCGGCATGGGCTCCCGTAAGCAGAACTTCTACAATCAGCTCGCCGTGCGAATGGGTTACGCAGCGGCCGCTGCCGAGGTACAGGATCTGTACCTGGATCGTCGGCCGCGTGACGCGATGGCCGCGGTGCCAGCCGAGTTCATCGACCGTACGTCGCTGCTGGGTCCGGTGGAGCGGATCACCGACCGGCTCGCCGCCTACGCCGAGGCGGGTGTCGGCACGCTGACCGTGGCGCCGTACCCGCCGCCGGGGATCAGTAGCCCGCCGGACATCCTGGAATATTCCTTGCGCACGTTGCGTAGCCTCGCCGAGGCGCTCGACCGCTCCGGGCTCGGTGCGTGATGCATCTCTGGCAGGCCGTGGTATTGGGGGTGGTCGAGGGGCTGACGGAGTTTCTGCCGGTGTCCTCGACCGGGCACCTGACCATCGTGGAGAAGCTGCTCGGGATGCGGCTCGAGGACCCGTCGCTGACCGGGTTCACCGCAGTGATCCAGGTGGGCGCGATCATCGCGGCGATCGTGTACTTCCGTCGTGACATCGCCCGGATCGTGGTGGGCTGGGTGCGCGGAGTGTTCCGGCCGGCACACCGGCAGGACTTCGACTACCGGTTCGGCTGGTATGTCATCCTCGGGTCGATCCCGATCGGGGTGATCGGGCTGTTGGGTAAGAACGTCATCGAGACCACGCTTCGTAGCCTGTGGTTCGTGGTGGCCGGGCTGATCCTGTGGAGTGTCGTGATCGCCTTCGCGGAGCGGGCCGCCACCCAGTGCCGTGGGGAACGTGACGTGGGCTGGCGGGACATGCTGTTCGTCGGCCTCGCCCAGTGCATCGCGCTGGTGCCCGGGGTGTCGCGGTCCGGTGCCACTATCTCCGCCGGCCTGCTCCGAGACCTGGACCGGGTCACCGCCACCCGGCTGTCATTCTTCCTGGGCATCCCGGCGCTGACCGCGGCCGGGGTCTTCGAACTCAAGGACGCCCTCTCCGGTGGGGTGGGCTGGCTGCCGACGCTGGTCGGTACCGTGGTCAGCTTCCTTGTCGCGTACGCGGCGGTCGCCTGGTTCCTGAAGTTCGTCGGCCGGCACAGCATGACCACCTTCATCTGGTACCGGATCCCGCTCGGCGTGCTGATCGCCGTACTGCTGCTGACCGGTGTCGTCAGCGCCAGCTGATCTGCGGGCCGGCACCGTCAGCGCCAGCTGGCGCGCCGTTCGCCCTGCCTCGGTGGCTGGTTAGTGTTGGTGGCATGGCGACCCTGGTGCTGCTGCGACATGGTCGGACCACCGCGAACGCTGACGGTGTGTTGGCTGGCTGGACCCCCGGTGTCGGACTGGACGACACCGGCCGTATCCAGGCTGATGCGGTCGGTCAGCGGCTGCGACCGTTGCCGTTTCGGGGGGTGGTGGTCAGCCCGCTGCAACGCTGTCAGGAGACGCTCCAGCGGGTGTTCGACGGATCGCCGGACAACGGTGCCCCCGCGGTCGACGACCGGCTCGGGGAGTGCCGGTACGGCGAGTGGGAGGGCCAGCCGCTCAAGAAGTTGGCCAAGGAGCCGATGTGGAAGATCGTCCAGTCGCATCCGTCCGCGGCGGTCTTCCCCGGTGGCGAGCCGCTTGCCGCCACCGCCGGGCGTGCGGTGACCGCGGTCCGCGAATGGGATGCGCGGATCACCGAGCAGCATGGGTCCGACGCACTCTGGCTCGCCTGCAGCCATGGGGATGTGATCAAGGCCATCGTGGCGGACGCGCTCGGCCTGCACCTCGACCAGTTCCAGCGCATCGTCGTCGAGCCCTGCTCGGTCACGGTCATCCGGTACACGCCGCTGCGCCCGTTCGTACTCAAGCTCAACGACCTGGGCAGCGACCTGAGTGCTCTGGTGCCCCCCAGGCGACGGCGTCGCCGAAAAGCGTCCGTACGTGACTCCGACGCCACCGTGGGCGGCGCGACCGGCCGTACGGAGCCGGGGGCATGACCGGTCGCTCTGTTGTGAACAGCGGTACGGATCGCTCCGATGGGGCGTACCGGGCCGTGTCGTATGCCGGCACTGCGGACGACGCAAGGCCGGGCGGATAGGGTCGAGCCATGTCACGCCAGGTGTATGACTTCGAACCGCCGGAGCGGTTCGTGGCCGGTACGGTGGGTGAGCCCGGCGACCGTACATTCTTCCTCCAGGCCCGCGGTGGAGGCCGCGTGGTCAGTGTTGCGCTGGAGAAGGTGCAGGTCACGCTGCTCGCCGACAAGCTCGAGGAGCTGCTGGCCGAGGCTGTCCGTCGGTTCGGTGCCGACATTCCGGCCGGCCCCGATCCGCTGCCTACTGACAACGAGCCGTTGGAGACCCCTCTCGACGAGGAGTTCCGGGTCGGCACTCTCGGCCTGGCCTGGGACTCTGAGGACAACACGGTGCTGATCGAGGCTGTGGCCGCTGGTGAAGTCAGTCCCGCGTTGCCCGGTGCCGAGGAGCCCGATGAGGAGGCGGACGCTGCCGCCGAACTGGACGACCCCGACCTCGACCTGCTCCGGGTCAGGTTGGGGCCACGGGAGACCCGTGCTTTCATCGAACGGGCCCGGCGGGTGGTGTCGGCCGGTCGGCCTCCCTGCCCGCTGTGCGGTCTACCGCTGGACCCGGAGGGACACCTGTGCCCCCGGCAGAACGGCTATCACCGGATGCTGCCGGATTCGTGAGCGGCCCGGTGTACAGACCGATGGTGCCGTGCGCGGCGACCCGCCGGGGAGCCCAGGGTGAGTGAGCCGTCCACCGAACTGGTCGGTGCGGCGCAGTTGTCGACAACCGATGCTCTGCGACTGCTGCGGCTCGGGGTGATCGAACCGGAGGGGCTGCTCGCGGAGGCATCGAACACGACCCTGCGGGCGTTCATCACGTTGGACGGTCGGCGGGCCCGGTGCGTGTACAAGCCGGTACGTGGGGAACGCCCGTTGTGGGACTTCCCGGACGGCACCCTGGCCGGTCGTGAAGTTGCCGCATACCTGCTGTCCGCTCGGGCGGGTTGGGACATCGTCCCGCCGACGGTGCTACGCGACGGCCCGGCCGGTACCGGTGCCTGCCAGCTGTGGATCGACGGCGAGGAGGCCGACGAGCTGGTCAGTTTCGTCCCCGCGGACGACATCGCCGCGGATTGGTGCCCGATCGCCGCCGCGCAGGGTCCACAGGGCGAACGGTTCGTACTGGCCCACGCCGCCGACGAGCGACTGGCCCGGATGGCGGTCTTCGACGCGGTGATCAACAACGCCGACCGTAAGGGTGCCCACGTGCTGCACGGCACCGGCGGGCGGGTGTTCGGTGTCGATCACGGTGTGTCGTTCCATGTCGAGGAGAAGCTGCGGACGGTGCTGTGGGGGTGGGCCGGCCAGCAACTGTCCGAGGACACGATCGACACGCTGCGTACCCTGCGCACCGCCCTGGACGACGCTCTGGGCGAGCAGCTCGACGAGCACCTGACCATCAGCGAGGTGCGCGCCACCGCGGTCCGCATCGAACGGCTGCTGGAGACCGGCCGTTACCCGATGCCCGGGGAGGACTGGCCGGCCCTGCCCTGGCCGCCGATCTGAGATGGCGTGGCCGGCGGGCGATGGCTGTCCGCCGGCCCGTGGGGCGTCAGTCGGGCAGCTCCAGCCACCCGGTACGCACCTGCCAGTGCCCGCCGGCCCGTAGGTGTCGCACCACGGCACGCTGCAGAGTGGTCTGCTGCGGCAGGTCGGCCAGCTGTGGCCGGACCTGCCGGAAGACGAACTCCAGGATGTCGGCGTCGCTGTCGCGTCCGCCCGGTGTCAGGCGGAAGCGCTGCTGGAACCGCAGGATGTTGGATGTGCCCGGAAGATAGTCGGCGAGCTGGTCGTCCAGTAGCCAGGACGTGCAACTGGCGTACCGGTAGCGGACGGCGAAGTGCTCGTGGAAGAACTCCGGTGCCCGGCGCAGTGATTCCTGGCACGCCTGCGGTGTCATCGGCCCGGTCTCGGGGATGTGCACGCCCAGACACGGTGTGCCCGGTGGGGGCATGGTGCTGTCGGCGGGGGTCCGGCCGAGGTTGAACTGCAGCCGGCCCAACGAATACAGCAGGCCCCGGAAGTGCAGGGTGAACCAGTCCTGCTTGTCCAGCCCGCCGGTGCCGTGGGTGCGGCGGTGCAGCGCGGCCTTGGACCCGATGTCGGCGAGAGTCTCCCAGGACACCTGCTCCGCGATGCCCAGAGCGGCATGGTGGCGCAGCAGGTCGGGCACGCTTGCCAGGAACACCCACAGATAGAAGTACCGCCCCAGGGCACCGAGCCGAGCGGGTAGCCCGGGCCAGCGAGCCATCGGCGCCGTGCTGCCGAGCCGCTCGACCAGCAGAAGCCGGCAGTGGTGCAGCAGCCACCACAGGTCGGGGCGCCGGTCGGCATCGGGTACCGCGTCGAGGGCCTCGGTGATGTCGGCGGCGGGTACTTCCATCCGGGTCATCATCCTGGTGGCCTCTGCCGGTTCCGGCAGCCGGGTCGGTGCGCCCGCCGCGGTGCCGGCCAGTTCGGTCAGCCAGTTCGCCGTGTCCTGATCGTCGGCCAACCAGCGTCGGATGTTGTCGCTGGTGAGATCGACGAAGGGAGGGTCGGCGGTCATCCGGGCCTCCTCACGATCGCTCATCTACTGTGATATCCGGCACCTCGGCGCTTCTCAGGTCCCGGTCCCGCCGTCGCCGATTGTGGCCCACCATGATCGGGCGGGCGGCGCGTTGTGCCCGTACTCACTGGGCACCAGCGAAGATGCTGGCACGTTGCTGCGGGCCGGTGGCGCTCGGTCGTGCAGTGCAGCGGCCGTCCGAGGTCGGCCCCGCCCGGTTCGATCGGGGCGTCGTTACGCTGGCGGTATGGATACCTGGTCGGCGCCTGAACCCTCCCGTCTGCCCGGCGCCTCGGTGCCGCTGACCCTTTTCGATACCGCCAGCCGGACCGTCCGGCCCTCGGCGCCGGAGGGCGACGCGAAGCTGTACGTCTGCGGCATCACGCCCTACGACGCCACCCACCTCGGTCATGCCGCGACGATGATCACCTTCGACCTGATCAACCGGTCGTGGCGGGACGCGGGTCTGACGGTGCACTACGCGCAGAACGTCACGGATGTGGATGATCCGCTGCTGGAGCGGGCCGAACGCGACGGGGTCGACTGGGCCGAACTGGCCGAGCGCGAGACCGAACTGTTCCGCACCGACATGGCCGCTCTGCAGGTGCTGGCTCCGGACCACTACGTGGGTGCGGTGGAGTCCATCCCACAGATCGCCGCGCTGATCGAGCAGTTGTTCACTACTGACGCCGCCTACCGGTTGGACGACGGCACCGACGATGTGTACTTCGACGTGGGTGCGGCCAAGCGATTCGGCTACGAGTCGAACCTGGGCCGGTTGAGCATGGTGGAACTCTCCGCGGAGCGCGGTGGCGATCCGCAGCGTTCCGGCAAGCGAGACAAGCTCGACCCGCTGCTCTGGCGCTCGGCCCGGCCCGGTGAGCCGAGCTGGCCCTCCAGCCTGGGCGCCGGGCGGCCCGGCTGGCACATCGAGTGCGCGGCGATCGCGTTGGGCCGCCTCGGCAACCATATCGACGTGCAGGGTGGCGGCAACGATCTGATCTTCCCGCACCACGAGATGTCCGCGGCGCACGCCGAGACGCTGACCGGGGAATGGCCGTTCGCCGAGCACTACGTACACACCGGCATGATCGGCTGGCAGGGCGAGAAGATGTCCAAGTCCAAGGGCAACCTGGTACTGGTGTCCGCGCTGCGCGAGCGGGGCGAGGATCCGGCGGCGATGCGCGTCAGCCTGCTCGCCGGTCACTACCGGAGCGACCGGGAGTGGACCGAGGACCTGTTGGGTGCCTCGAAGGAGCGACTGGCCCGTTGGCGGTCCGCCGCGCGACGCCGCTCCGGGCCTGATGGTGCGAGCCTGGTCCGACAGCTGCGTACGCATCTTGCCGAAGACCTGGATTCGCCGACGGCACTTGCGGCACTGGATGCCTGGAGCGCAGCCGACGGTTCCGACCCGGACGCGCCGGCCCTGATGGCCGCTGCGGCCGACGCCCTGCTGGGCATCAGGCTCTGACCTGCGGTCCCGGCCCGGTGCTGTTGGTGCAGTGGCGCCCGCTGCCGCACAGCTGCCGGGCCGGTCACGACATCATGCGAGCACGATGTCGAAGCCGCTGGTGTCGTCCTGCGGGTCGGGTCGGTCGGGATGGGCCGGTACCGGATATTCGTCGACCAGCATGGTGCCTGGACCCGGCCAGGTGGCCTGGCTGACCTCGATCGGATCGCCGTGCGCGTCGCTGGCCACGTGCAGCAGCACCAGTACCGGCGTGTCCGGGCGAATGTGCAGCAGTTCCGCCTCCTGGCGACTGGGCTGGCGGGCGGTGATGTGGTCCTTCGCCCGGCTGTACCGGCGGCCGGTGACCTGCTCGACGGTGAGATACAGCGGTCCCCGTACCGAATCCAGCGTCTCCAGCACGCTGCCGGTCACCTGGGCGGGCAGCAGCCAACTGGCGCCCACCTCCGCTGGCTGGTCGGCGAGGTAGAGCACGTGCCGCCGGACCACCAGTTCGGTGCCGGGCTCGACCCCGAACGCGTGCGCGACCTCCTCGGGTGCCCGGTCGCGGCCGGCGGAGATCAGATGCTGGCGGTAACGCACCGGCATGTCCCGGTGGTAGCCACGCGCCCGGCCGTAACGCGACCGGGACAGGCGGTGCATCTGACGCCGGCTGCCGCGTACGAAGGTGCCTGAGCCTGGTTTGGTCAGTACGAGTCCCTCGACCCGTAGCTGGTCGATGGCCCGTTGCACGGTCTGTCGGGCCACCCCGTAGCTGGTGGCCAGCGAGGGGATGGACGGCAACCGTTCGCCCGGCTGCAGGTGCCCGCCGCGGATCGATGAGCGCAGCTGGTCGGCGATCTGACGGCTGGGTGACTCGGCGATACCAGGATTGATCGTCACAGGGCCTCCTCCGGCAAGATCACCGCATCGTAGCCCTAGCTACCTAGAACGGATGCCCGACATGCCAGAGAGCACGGTGCGTGGTTCAGCTATCGGGGGCCGTGCCGCCGGTCAGCGACCGGACGGAGATGCCCCGCCACCGCGGCGACGCAGGTACTTCTCGAACTCCTTGGCGATCTCGTCGCCGGACAGTGCCTCCAGCCCGGGCTCGCCGTCGCGCTGCTCCAGGGACTGCACGTACTCGGCGATCTCGGAGTCCGACTCGATCAACTCGCGGACCTGTTCCTCCCAGTCCGCCGAGTCGACCGCCAGTTCCCCGGTGGGCACCGGGAGGTCGAGCACTTCCTCGACCCGGTGCAGCAGGCCCAGGGTGGCCTTCGGGCACGGTGGCTGGCTCGCGTAGTGCGGTACGTGCGCCCAGAACGACACGGTGTCCAGGTCGGCGTGTGCGGCCGCTTCGTGCAGCACACCCACCACACCGGTGGGTCCCTCGTACTTCGTGGGCGCCAGAGCGAGCCGCGACAGCAACCCGGGGTCGCTGGTGGTGCCGGTGATCGGCAAGGGCCGGCTGTAGGGGACGTCGGCGAGCAGCGCGCCCAGCAGGACGACCTGGTCGACCTCCATCCGGTGGCAGACGTCCAGGATCTCGTCGCAGAAACTCTTCCAACGCATGTTGGGCTCGATGCCACGGAGCAGCACCACGTCGCGCTGCGACCCGGGTACGTCGCACAGGTAGAACCGGCTGGTGGGCCACTCGATCTCGCCCGGGCCGGCGTCGGACATCGACACGTTGGGCCGGGTCACCTGGAAGTCGTAGTAGCTCTCCGGGTCGAGCTCTTCGATCTTGCGGGCGTTCCATGCCAGACGCAGATGGTCCACCGCGGCGGTGGCCGCGTCGGCGGCGTCGTTCCAGCCCTCGAAGGAGGCCACGAGCACGGGGGAACGCAACACTGGAAGTCCGTCGAACTCGGTCACCGGGCAAGCCTACGTCGCGGACCGGTCGGGCCGGCCGACCGCCCGTCGGCGTGCCGGAACGCCACACTGCGTCACCGTTCGTCCCGCACTGCGGTGACTGGTGGCATGCTCGACTGGCGCCCTAGGGCCATCCGGATAGCCTGAGCGGGTGGCGACTTCTGCGAAGCTACTGGACACTGTCCAGGATCGGGTACTGATTGCCGACGGTGGCATGGGCACGATGCTGCAGGCGGCTGAGCTGACCCTCGACGACTTCGAGGGTCATGAGGGCTGCAACGAACTGCTCAACGTGACCCGACCGGACGTGGTCCGGGGGATTCACGATGCCTACTTCGTGGCAGGTGCCGATTGTGTTGAAACCAATACATTTGGTGCAAATTTTGGAAACTTGGGCGAGTATGGAATCACGGAGCGTACCGAAGAGCTGGCGGCGGCCGGTGCTCGGCTCGCTCGCGAGGTGGCGGACGGGCACAGCACGCCCGACCGCCCCCGATTCGTACTCGGCTCGGTAGGCCCGGGCACCAAGCTGCCGACGCTCGGGCACGCCCCGTTCGCGCAGCTACGCGACGCCTACCAGGCGTGTGCGACGGGCATGCTCGCCGGTGGGGTGGACGCCATCCTGGTCGAGACCTGCCAGGACCTGCTGCAGGCAAAGTCTGCGATCGTCGGTGCCAACCGGGCCATGTCCGCCGCAGGGTTGCGGGTACCGCTGTTGTGTCACGTCACGGTCGAGACCACCGGCACCATGCTGGTCGGTAGCGAGATCGGCGCCGCGTTGACCGCCCTGGAGCCCCTCGGAGTCGACTTCATCGGTCTCAACTGCGCGACCGGCCCGGCCGAGATGACCGAGCACCTGCGCTACCTCTCACAGCACTCCCGCGCCCGGTTGTCGGTGATGCCCAACGCCGGCCTGCCTGAACTGACCCCCGACGGTGCGCGTTACCCCCTCACCCCGGACGAGCTCGCCGAGGCGCTGTACGACTTCGCCGGCCGGTTCGGCGTCTCGCTGGTCGGCGGTTGCTGCGGCACCACACCCGAGCACATCGTCGCGGTCCAGCGCAGGCTGGAGGGCGTGACCCCGGCGCAGCGGGAGCCGCGACCGGAGGCGGGCGCCGCGTCGGTGTACCACCACGTGCCGTTCCGTCAGGACGCCGGCGTACTGATGATCGCCGAGCGCACCAACGCCAACGGATCCAAGGCGTTCCGGGACAAGATGCTCGACGGCGACTTCGGCGGCTGCGTGGAGATCGCCCGGGACCAGTCGCGCTCCGGTTCGCACCTGCTGGACCTGTGCGTGGACTACGTGGGCCGTGACGGAGCGGTGGACATGCGGGAGATCGCTGGCCGGTTCGCCACCGCCAGCACCCTGCCGATCATGCTCGACTCCACCGAGCCCGCGGTCATCGAGGCAGGGCTGGACATGCTCGGCGGCCGATGCGTGGTCAACTCGGTCAACTTCGAGGACGGCGACGGCCCGCAGTCGCGCTATGCCCGTGCCATGCCGCTGATCCGTGAGCACGGTGCTGCGGTGGTCGCGTTGACCATCGACGAGGAAGGCCAGGCGCGTACCGCGGAGTGGAAGGAACGCGTCGCGGTCCGCCTGATCGAGGACCTGACCGGCAACTGGGGGCTGCGTACCTCCGATATTCTGGTCGATTGCCTGACTTTTCCGGTGTCCACCGGCCAGGAGGAGACCCGCCGGGACGCACTGGAGACCATCGAGGCGATCCGACGGATCCGGGCGCGCTACCCCGAGGTGAACTTCACCCTCGGCGTCTCCAACGTGTCCTTCGGCCTCAACCCGGCAGCCCGTCAGGTACTCAACTCGGTCTTCCTGCACGAGTGCGTACAGGCCGGGTTGACCTCGGCGATCGTGCACGCCAGCAAGATCTTGCCGATGTCGAAGATCCCGGACGAGCACCGCGAGGTCGCGCTCGACCTGGTGTACGACCGCCGGCGGGAGGGTTATGACCCGCTGCAGAAGCTCATCGAGCTGTTCGAGGGCGTCGACATGGCCTCCGCGCGTGCCAGCCGCGCCGAGGAACTGGCCGCGCTGCCGCTGGACGAACGGCTGAAGCGGCGCATCGTGGACGGTGAGCGCAGCGGACTGGGCGAGGACCTGGACGCCGCGCTGCGCGAGCGGTCAGCACTGGCGATCGTCAACGAGACGCTACTCGAGGGCATGAAGGTGGTCGGCGACCTGTTCGGTTCCGGCCAGATGCAGCTGCCGTTCGTACTGCAGTCCGCCGAGGTGATGAAGGCCGCGGTGGCGCACCTGGAACCGCACATGGAGGCCACCGACGAGGACGGTAAGGGCACCATCGTGCTGGCCACCGTCAAGGGCGACGTGCACGACATCGGCAAGAACCTCGTCGACATCATCCTGTCCAACAACGGCTACACCGTGGTCAACCTGGGGATCAAGCAGCCGATCAGCGCGATCCTGGACGCCGCCGAGGAAAACCGCGCCGACGTGATCGGAATGTCCGGTCTGCTGGTCAAGTCGACCGTGGTCATGAAGGACAACCTGGCCGAGATGGTCTCCCGTGGTCTGCACTCCCGGTGGCCGGTGATGCTCGGCGGTGCGGCGTTGACCCGCGCGTACGTGGAGGATGACCTGCGAGGTGCGTTCGACGGCGAGGTGCACTACGCCAAGGACGCCTTCGAGGGCCTGAGCCTGATGGACCGGGTGATGACCGCCAGGCGTGGCGGTGCGCCGGTCCTCGACGAGGAGCGGGAGCGCAAACTCGCGCAGCGCCGCGAGCGCCGGGAACGTCAGCGCACCATCGTCGCCGAACAGGCACCTGACCTGTACGACGACAGTGTCCGCTCGGATGTGGCGAGTGATGTCCAGGTACCGAGGGCGCCGTTCTTCGGTAGCCGGGTGGCCAAGGGCATCCTGTTGGCCGACTATGCCGCCCTGATCGACGAACGTGCCACCTTCCTCGGCCAGTGGGGTCTCAAGCCCGCCCGTGGCGGGCCCGGGCCGTCCTATGAGGAACTTGCCGAGACCGAGGGACGGCCCCGGTTGCGGTACTGGCTGGACCGGCTGGCCGCCGAGCAGGTGCTGGAGGCTGCCGTGGTGTACGGCTACTTCCCGTGCTACTCGGAGGGCAACGACCTCGTCGTACTGGACGAGAACGGGCATGCCGAGCAGACCCGGTTCACCTTTCCGCGGCAGCGGCGTGACCGGCGGTTGTGCATTGCCGATTTCTTCCGGCCGAAGGACTCCGGCACTCTGGACGTGGTGGCGTTCCAGCTGGTCACGGTGGGCGCGGCGATCAGTGAGTACACCGCGAAACTGTTTGCCGCCAACAGCTACCGCGACTACCTGGAGGTGCACGGGCTCTCCGTGCAACTGGCCGAGGCGCTTGCCGAGTACTGGCACCGGCGGATCCGTTCCGAGCTGGTCCTGGACGACGGCGGCTCTCTCGCCGATGCCGACCCGGCGGACCTGGAGGGCATGTTGAAGGTGGACTATCGGGGCTGCCGGTACTCCTTCGGCTACGCGGCATGTCCGGAGCTGGAGGATCGCGCCAAGGTCGTACCGCTGCTGCGCCCGGACCGGATCAACGTCACGCTGTCGGAGGAGTACCAGCTGGCGCCCGAGCAGTCGACGGACGCGCTGGTGGTGCACCACCCGGAGGCCAGCTACTTCAACGCCCGTTGAGTATCCGGTGGTCGCCGGACCTCCGGCGACCACCGGGCCTGCCGGCGGCCAGCGCATCGACTGGATTTATTTCCGACCCAGCTACCTAGGAAGCATTGCGTGTCGTGACCCAGCACACCTCCACGCAACGACCCTCACGCCAGCTCGCACCGCAACGGCAGGATCGGCGCATGCCCACCGAGAGCACGCCACGTGACCTGGCCGCCATCCTGTTCGACATGGACGGGACCCTGGTGGACAGCGAGAAGGTCTGGTCGGTCGCCCTGCAAGAACTGGCAACCCAGCTCGGTGGCCGGCTCTCCGACGCCGCTCGGGCCCGGATGGTCGGCACGAACATGTCCGAGTCGATGACGATCCTGCATGGCGACATCGGGCGTGGCGACCTGGACCTGTCCGCCAGCGTGGCCTGGCTGGAGTGCCGGATGGGAGAGCTGTTCGCCGCCGGCCTCGTCTGGAAGCCTGGCGCGCAGGAGCTGCTCGCCGCGGTTTCCGCCGCTGGGATCCCGGCGGCACTGGTCACCGCGACCCGCCGACGGTTGGTGGAGACCGCACTGGAGACGATCGGCCGACGCTACTTCGCCGCGGTCGTATGCGGCGACGACATCACCGAGACCAAGCCGCATCCAGGGCCGTATCGCACCGCGGCGGCCCTGCTCGGCGTGCCACCGGCGCACTGTGTGGCGATCGAGGACTCGCCGACCGGACTGGCCAGCGCAACCGCCGCCGGTTGCGTGGTACTCGGCGTACCCAGCGAGGTCGACCTGACCGGCACCCCGGGTGTCACCCTGGCCGACAGCCTGACCACTGTCACGGTGCCCTACCTGCGTCGACTGGCCGCCGAGGCGGTCGTGCGGTCCTGACCGTACGCCGCGGTGCCGGCCACGGACAGTGGAAGAGGACTGCGGCCCGGTGTCCGGGGGCTGCAGTCCTCTTCCGGCCAAAGGAGGTGCGGGCCTCGGGCCCACACCCTGGGCGTTACTCGTACGAGATGGCCGCCAGCACATTGAGCCGGGCCGCCCGCAGCGACGGCAGGATCGCGGCGAGCACCCCGATCACCGCCGCCAGCACCAGATAGGCGACCATCAGACCCCAGGAGAAGCTGAGGTACCTGATGCCCTGGTCCTTCAGCGCCCGGACCACTGCGGCACCCAGCCCGGCGCCGACCGCGAGCCCGAGGACCGCACCGAACACCGATATCACCACCGATTCGACGGTGATCATTCCCATGATCTGCCGTCGCTTCATCCCGATGGCCCGCAACAGCCCCAGTTCCCGGGTGCGTTCCAGCACCGACAGAGCCAGGGTGTTCACCACGCCCAGCGCCGCGATGATGATCGCCAGAGTGAGCAGCACCTGGATCATCGTCTCGATCGTCTTGAACACCGAAGTCTGCTGCTTGACGAAGTCGCTGCGGTCGGTGACGGTCACTTCCGGGCTGTCCGCGAGCAGGGTGTCGATCTGCTTCTTCACCGCCGTCGTGGACGCCCCCGGGGCCAGCTTCAGATATGCCTGGCTCGGGTTGGGACTACGGAACTGTGCAATGGACTGCTTCGGCAGGATCCACCCGGACACCCCGCCCTGGGTGGACTTGTACGTGCCGGACACGGTGTAGGTGGCCGCACCGCGGGCCAGTTGGACCCGGACGGTGTCACCGACCTTCACATGCGCCCTGCCCGCAGTCTTGGCGTCCACCATGATCTGTCGGGCGGTCTGTGCGTCGATGCTGCCCGAGCTGCTGGTCAGCCTGAACACTGACCGGACCGCGCCAAGGTCGTCGGTGGACACCAGATAGGTGCGCTTGCCGTCGACCTGGGCCATATCGGTGAAGACACCTGCCACAGTCTGCACCCCATCGATACGACGCATCTGGTTCAGCGTCTTCGGATCGAAGGTCGGTGCCATCTGGGAGGTCTGCTGTCCGGCGACGATCAGGTCGGCGCTGAGCTGCTTCTCCACCACCTTGTTGATGCTGGTCTGCATCGAGCTCAGGACGGTACTCACACCGGTGATCAGCGCGATTCCTACCATCAGAGCCGCTGCGGTGATCGCGGTCCGGCGCGGGTTACGTCCGGAGTTGCGCCGACCTAGCTTGCCCGGCGTCGAGAAGGACAGCAACCGGCCGATCACACTCACCACCGGCTTGGAGATCACCGGAGTGAGCAGAGCCACCCCGATGAACGCGACCAACACCCCGGCCAGGATCGCCCACAAGGTGGCGCTGCCATCCAGGGTGCCGAACAACCCGAGGGCCAGCACACCGGCGCCGACCACGAAGACGACTGTGCCGAAGACCGTGATCCGGGTCAACGGTCGATCCGGGGTCGCCGCGTCCCGCATCGCCGCGATCGGTGGGATCCGGGACGCCCGCAACGACGGCATCAGTGCCGCGAAGACGGTGATGATGATGCCGACCGCGAACGAGGCGACCACCGCGGATGCCGGTACAGCCAGCGACAGACTCAGGTTGCCGCCGCCGACCTTGCCGAAGATGTAGCCGAGCAGCGCGCCGACCCCGATCCCGGCGAGCAGGCCGAGCGCGCCGGACAGGGTGCCGATCACCACCGCTTCCAGCAGTACCGAACCGATCATCTGTTTGCGACTGGCGCCGATCGCTCGCATCAGTGCCAGTTCCCGGGTGCGTTGCGCGACGATGATCGAAAACGTGTTGAGGATGAGGAAGGCGCCGACGAACAACGCCACACCGGCGAAACCGAGCAGGATGTAGTTGACGTACTTGAGCCCGCTCTTGATGGAATCGGACTGCTTCTTGGCCAGTTGCGTACCGGTCTGGACCTGGTAGTGCGAGCCGACCGCGGTGGCGATGCGCTGCCTCAGCGTCTGCTGCGAGATGCCGCTGTCGCCACGTACGGACACGTCGCTGAAGGCATCTTTCTGGCCGAGCATCAGCTGCTGGGCCACCGGGGTGGTGAACGAGACGGTGCTCTCGCCACCGAGGGTGTCCCGGTTCCCGCTGTAGCCGAAGATGCCCACCACCGTGAACGACTTCTTGGGCTGCAGGGTGAGTACGCCGATCTGTTCACCGAGCTTGAAGTTGCCGGCCTTGGCCAACCCTGCGTTGATGGCGACCTCGTCGGGTGCCCGCGGGCCGTGCCCGTGCCGTAGCTGCAGGGTCTGGGAGGTGCCGGTCCAGTTGGCGCCGTACTGCTGACCGCTGACGCTGGGGATCACCTTGCCGTTGTGGCCGATCACCCGGGCGCCATTGGAGAACACCTGCCCGGTGGCCTTGGAGACACCGTCGACCGAGGCGACCGTGGTGACCACGCTGGCCGGTATACCTTTGCTACCGGCAAGCTGCGGACCGGTCTGGCCACCGTCGCCCTGCGGCTGCGGGCTGACCTGGACGTCGACGTTCTGGTAGACGGTGGCGAACAGGCCCTCGAACGACTTGCCCAGCGACGTGGTGAGTACCAGGGCACCGGAGACGAACATGACGCCGAGCACGACCGCCAGCCCGGACAACATCAGCCGGAGCTTGCGGGCCAGCAGACTCTTCAATACTGCGCGCAGCATCAGAGCTCGTCCTCCACCGCGGCCTGCCGCGCCCCGACCGGGTGCTCACCGACCTTGTCGAGGGTCTTCATCTTCTCCAGTACGGCGTCGGCGTTCGGGTCGTGCAGTTCGTCCACGATCTCGCCATCGGCCAGGAAGATCACCCGGTCGGCGTAGGACGCCGCATTGGGGTCGTGGGTGACCATCACGATGGTCTGCCCGAACTGGCGGACGGAGTCGCGCAGGAAGCCGAGTACCTCCTGACTGGACCGGGAGTCCAGGTTCCCGGTCGGCTCGTCGGCGAACACCACCTCCGGCCGCGACACCAGTGCCCGTGCGCATGCCACCCGTTGCTGCTGGCCGCCGGACAACTGGGTGGGTCGGTGCCCGAGCCGGTCACGCAACCCCACGGTGTCCACGACGGTGTCGAACCATTCGCGGTCCGGCTTGCGGCCGGCGATCGACAGCGGCAACAGGATGTTCTCCTCGGCCGTCAACGTCGGCAGCAGGTTGAACTGCTGGAAGATGAAGCCGACCTTGTCTCGGCGCAGTTCGGTCAGGCCGCGATCGCCGAGACCGTTGACCTGGCGATCACCGACGAACACCTCACCGCGGCTGACCGTGTCCAAACCCGCAAGACAGTGCATCAGCGTCGACTTGCCCGAACCCGACGGTCCCATGATCGCCGTGAACCGACCACGCTCGAACTCGACGCTGACCTCACGCAACGCAGCGATCTGTGCCTCGCCGCTGCCGTACACCTTCCACACCTTGACCGCACGGGCAGCTACTCCCGTGGCCGTGGTCAGCGCTGTGGTCACGATCCTCCCCCATCATCACAAGCAGCGGGCCACGCCCGCCGGTATCAGCATCGAGATTACGGGCCGTGGTCAGTGGCCGCGTCGTGCGAAGGGACGGTCCCGTACTACGACCTGCGGGCGAAAACCGCCCCGGCCGCTCGTCCGGATCACCCCGGAGACCGCTCTCGGGGATGACCCCGACTCCGACCTGCGCATGACGACGCCCCTGACCCAAGGGACCCGCCAGGAGTGCCCCGCCCCGGTCGCTACGACAGATCAGATCCCGGGTCGTACGAGCCCGGTCTCGTAGGCCAGTACGACGGCCTGGACCCGGTCGCGCAGATCCAGCTTGGTCAGCATGTGCCCGACATGGGTTTTCACCGTGGTTTCGCTGACCGACAGCTTGCGGGCGACCTCGGCATTGGACATGCCCCTCGCGACCAGCACTAGGACCTCCCGTTCCCGCTCGGTCAGTACGTCGATCCGGGTGGTCGGGGTGGCCGAAGGGTCGGGCAGGAAGGTGCCGAACTGATCCAGCAGCCGGCGCAGGATCCGTGGGGCCACCACGGCCTCCCCGGCCGCCACCGTGCGGATCGCCTGTACCAGATCCTCGGCGGGTACGTCCTTGGCCAGGAACCCGCTGGCCCCCGCGCGCAGCGCGCCGACCACGTACTCGTCCAGATCGAAGGTGGTCAGGATGAGGACCCGTACCGGGAGTCGGGCCGCCACGATCGACCGGGTCGCCGCAACCCCGTCCATCCGGGGCATCCTGATGTCCATCAACACCACGTCGGGAAGCAACCGCCGGGCGAGTTCCACACCCTCGGCACCGTCCCCGGCCTCACCGACCACGTCGACGTCGGGTTCGACGCCCAGCACCATTCGGAAACCGGTGCGCAGCAGCGGCTGGTCGTCCACGAGCAGCACCCGTACCGGCCTTGCCCCGGTGGACTTCTCCGACATGTGCTGTGTGGTGTGTCCGCTCACCGCTACCCCCGAGGTTCCGCCGTACCTGCCGGCAGTCGCGACAGCTCCGCCAGATTGTCCATGGGAATCCTCGCGTACACCCGGAAGCCCCCGCCCGGCCGGGGGCCGGTTCGCAGTTCGCCTCCATAGAGCGCGACCCGTTCGCGCATGCCGAGCAGGCCGTGCCCCGGGTCTGCGCGGTCCGCGCGCCGACCGTTGTAGCCGCGTCCGGTGTCGAAGACCTCCACCGTGAGCGCCGCCGACCCGAAGTCGAGCCGGACGTGCGCCCGCGCCGGGCCGGCGTGCTTGACCGCGTTGGTCAACGCCTCCTGGATCAGGCGGTACACGACCAGTCCGATCCCGGCGTCCACCGGGTACGGTTCACCGTCCAGTTGCACAGTGACCGGCAGCCCGGTGCGCGTGGTCTGTTCGATCAGTCCGCGCACCGCGGTCAGCCCTGGTTGTGGGGCAAGTTCCGCCGATCCGGCCGGGGTAGCCTCGTCGTCGGCGCGCAGCACGTTGAGCAGTCTGCGCAGTTCCCGCAGCGTGGTTCGGCCGGTCTGCTCGATACTTCCCAGGGCGTCGGTGGCGGCGTCGGGATCGTGGTGCAGGCTACGGCGGGCCCCGGTGGCCAGGACACCCATCACGCTGACGTGGTGTGCGACGACATCGTGCAGCTCCCGGGCGATGCGGCGACGTTCCTCGGCGACGGCCCGGTCGGTGCGGGCACGTTGACTGCGTTCGGCTTCCCGGGCCCTGGCCTCCAACGCCTCGGTGTAGGCACGTCTGGTCTGGTTGAAGCGGCCGAGGAAGAAGCAGACGAGCGCCAGCAGTGCATCGATCAGCAGGACCGGCATGACCTCCGGGTCGCTTGACCGCCTGGTGAACAGCGCCACCAGTATCGCTGGCAGCCACAGCAGCACCGCGGTGAGTGCGGCAACCCTGGCCGCGAACCGGTTCGCGGCGGTGTAGGCCAGCACGATCAGGGCGATCTCCTGGGTCTGGCTGGCGCCACGGTCGACCAGGACCACGAGGGTCAGTGCCACGGCCAGGGCCACGGATGCCCACCACCAGCGGCGCCGCAGCGCCACCGGCAGTACCCCGAGCACCGTCCAGAAGACGGTGGCGGGCAGCTGCGGTAGCAGGGTTCGCTGCGGGCTGGCGCTCATCAGGGCCAGAAAGGCGACGACGATGCCGGCTGCCAGCAGCCCGTCGGCCAACAGCGGGCGGCGTTGTAGTCGCCCGGTAATGCCACTGAACGCCGTCACACACCTGACCGTATCGGGATGACAGCCCGGCGGGTCGTCGCCTGGGCGGATCCGGTCCTCCTCCTGGTGGAGGAGGCGTATCAGGATTCGGTCGGCACCGGAAACGGGGGTGGGGTGCCGCCGAACTCCGGGCAGAGCTGCTGGTAGGCGCACCAGTCGCACAGCCGGCTGCGTTTGGCCGGGAAGTCGCCGGCCCGGGTGGCCCGGTCGATGGCGGTCCACAGGGCGACGAGGTTCTTTTCGAACCGGGCCAGTTCCTCGGCCTCCGGCCGGTAGTCGCAGGCTTCCCGGTCCCGTAGGTAGAGCAGTCGCAGCGCCAGCGGGACGGTGCCGCGGGTACGCCACAGCACCAGCGCGTAGAACTTGAGCTGGAACAGGGCTCTGGCCTCGAATGCTTCCCGGGGGGCGGCCCCGGTCTTGTAGTCCACTACCCGCATCTCGCCGGCCGGTGAGATGTCCAGTCGGTCCACGAAGCCGCGCAGCCGTAGCCCGGAGTCGAGTACGACCTCGATGAGGCTTTCGCGTTCCGCCGGCTCCAGCCGCTGCGGATCCTCCACGGTGAAGTATCCGTCCAGCAGGCTGCGGGCCGAGTCCAGCCAGTCACGTACCGCGGCTTCCGGTCCGGGTTCCGGCGGCTGATCGGTGGCTGCCGTGCTGCTGGCGGGGTCGGTTTGGAACAGTGCGGCCAGTGCCGGCTCGGACTCCTGCAGGCGCTGCCACTCCGGTTCCACCAGGCTGCTGGCCGTGGTCGGCGTACGCTGCGCCGCAGGCAGCTCGAACAGCCGTTCCAGCACCGCGTGCACCAGGGTGCCGCGGACCTGGTCACGGGTCGGCGTGTCGGGCAGGCGGTCGATGGTGCGGAACCGGTAGAGCAGGGGACAGGTCTTGAAGTCCGCTGCGCGAGAGGGTGACAGCGAGCCGCGTACGTCAGCGAGCGCGCCGCGGGTCGGCGCACCGTCCCGATGCTGGCGCAGCGGATGGCCGGAGCCACGCACCTCGACCGCGGCCGGGTCTGCCGTGGATCGGTCCGCGGAGGACCGGTCCGGCCCGGGGGTGGCGTCCCGGCGCGCTGTCGTGTCGGCCGTAGCGGCGCTGGCCGGTTGGTCTGACCGCTCGCCCGGCTGGGTGGTATCGACCATCATGGGGCGCAGCCTAGGCCAGGGGTACGACGGAGGCGCCGGGTGTGTGCGCCGCCTACGGGACTTCCGCGCTGGCCGGGTCTGCGTAGCATGGCTTCGATGGAGAACAGCAGCCTGCCCGCGGCACCGTCTCCACGAGGTATCCGGATCGCTCGGATATGGGGCATCCCGGTATATCTGTCCGCGTCCTGGCTCATCCTGGGCCTGCTGATCACGTTCCTGTACGGCGGTGTGGTGCAGAACAACCTGCCCGACCTGTCCACCGGCGCCGCCTACCTGGTCGGCTTCGGTTTCGTGGTGGCCCTGCTGCTGTCGGTCTTCCTGCACGAGCTCGGCCACGCGGTGGTCAGCCGCCGCTGCGGCATCGGTGTACGCGCCATCAGCCTGGAGATGCTGGGTGGTTTCACCGAAATGGACCGGGAGGCGCCCAACCCGCGGGTGGAACTGGCGGTGGCGTTGGCCGGGCCGGCCGTGTCCGCGGTGCTCGGACTGGTCGGATGGGCCTTGTTTGTTCTGCTGCCGTCCGACACCGTGGCCCACGAACTGGCTTTCCAGGTGACGGTGGCGAACCTGATCGTCGCGGTGTTCAACGTACTGCCGGGCCTGCCGTTGGACGGTGGACGGGCGTTGCGGGCGGTCGTGTGGGCCGTGGGTGGGGACCGCTACCTCGGCACCCGGATCGCCGGATACACCGGCCGGGTGGTGGCGGCGGCGACACTGTTCGGCTGCCTTTGGGCGTACCTGCACTGGTCATTCGGGCCGTTGAGTCTCGTGTTCGGGGCCATGATCGGGGTCTTCCTGTGGCTGGCCGCAGGTCAGGCGATCCGTGGTGGGCGGCTGGGTGCCCGCTTCCAGTTGGTGCACGCGGGTCGGCTCGCCCGGCCGGCCCTGCAGGTTCCTTCCGGTACGCCGCTGGGCGAGGTCACCCGCCGGGTGGCGGAGACCGGCGCGGGCGCGGTGGTGGTCGTCGACGGTGCGGGCAGTGCGGTGGCTCTGGTCAACGAACATGCCGCCGCCGCGGTACCGGAGCAACGCCAGCCCTGGGTGAGCGTCGATGCGGTGTCCCGTACCCTCGCGTCCGGTCTGGTACTGCCAGCTGACCTGATGCATGAGGACGTGATGCGTGCCGTGCGCGCGCAGCCCGCCACTGAGTACCTCGTGGTGGACGGGCCGACCGGAGAGCGACTGGCCGCGGAACATATCGTCGGTGTGCTCGTGGCCGATGATCTGGCCAACCTGCTGGACCCGAAGAGGACGATCCGTTGACCCTGCCATCAGCTCCGACCGAGACCCATCCCGCACCGCCAGAGGTACCCGCGGGTACGCGGAGCGGTCCGTTCCGCGTCGGCGACCGGGTTCAACTGACCGATCCGAAGGGTCGGTTGCACACCATCGAGCTCGTCGAGGGCAAGACCTTCCACACTCATCGGGGCGGATTGGCGCACGACGCGCTGATCGGACTGCCTGAGGGAAGTGTGGTGACTTCCACTGGTGGTACGACCTATCTCGCGCTACGACCGCTGCTCAGTGACTACGTGCTGTCGATGCCACGTGGTGCGCAGGTCATCTATCCGAAGGATGCCGCGCAGATTGTCGCTCAGGGTGACATCTTTCCCGGTGCTCGTGTGGTTGAGGCCGGTGCCGGGTCGGGTGCCCTGACCTGTTCGCTGCTGCGGGCGGTCGGCTCTACCGGGGAGGTCCATTCCTACGAGCAACGGGCCGACTTCGCCGAGGTTGCCCAGCGCAACGTCGAGGCCTTCTTCGGCGGCCCACACCCGGCCTGGCGGCTGACCGTCGGCGATGTCGCGGACGCCGCCGACACTGGCGTGGACCGCATCGTGCTGGACATGCTGGCCCCCTGGGAAGTGCTGTCGACGGTGCAGCGGGCGCTGCTTCCCGGTGGTGTGCTGATTGGTTACGTTGCCACCACGACACAACTGTCTGAGCTGGTAGAGGCCCTGCGGGCACTCGGAGGTTTCACCGAGCCCAGGGCCTGGGAGTCGTTGGTACGCGACTGGCACGCCGATGGCCTGGCGGTCCGGCCGGACCATCGCATGATCGCCCACACAGCGTTTCTGGTCAGTGCCAGACGACTGGCCGAGGGGGTCGTGGCGCCGGCACGCCGACGCAAGCCGAGCAAGGGCGCCGAGGCCTACGCGGCGCGGCGTCGGGCGGCCGCGGAGGCGGCGCCGACGACGCCGACCCCGGTACCCGGGGAGAGCTGACCGGGACGCGGGCGACCGGGACGGGCGGCTACCCGGAGGGGCCCCGCCGCCATCAATGCCGGGCACAATGAGTAACGATCCCGTCATTTGCCGTAGGGCTACTGTCGGTGATCGGTGCGGATGATCTCCAGCAGCACTCGACGCCGGGTGGTCGATGTGTGCATGATCTCGACATTAACCCGGCACTGCTGGGACGAGCCGGAACCGGGCATCACCGGTTAGGGTTTAAGACGGAAACCTCGAGCCAGGGGAGGTGGGCACGTGGCACGTAGTGAAGACGCCGAAAGCCGCGCCGCGCGCTGGGAAAAGGAAGCCCACGACCTCTCTACGCAGGTGGCATTCCTGCAGGAGGAGCTGGCTCTGGTCCGGCGCAAGCTGACCGAGAGCCCGCGTCAGGTCCGGATGCTCGAAGAGCGGCTGGCCGCAGTTCAGGCCCAGATGCAGCGTCTGGGTGATCAGAACGAACGGTTGGTCACAACCCTCAAGGACGCTCGCGAGCAGATCGTCACACTCAAGGAGGAGATCGACCGGCTGGCCCAGCCGCCCAGCGGTTACGGAGTCTTTCTCGGGCGCTACGAGGACGGCACCGTCGACGTGTTCACCGGTGGCCGCAAGCTGCGGGTCGCCGTTTCGCCGAATATCGGTGTGCAGGATCTCCAGCGGGGCCAGGAGGTCCTGCTCAACGATGCGCTCAACGTCGTGGAGGGCCTCGGCTTCGAACGTGCCGGCGAGGTCGTCATGATCAAGGAGCTGCTGGAGACCTCCGAGGGCGTCTTCGACCGCGCCCTGGTGATCTCGCACGCCGACGAGGAACGTGTCGTCCACCTCGCCGAGGTGCTCGCCGACCAGCCACTGCGGGCCGGCGACGCGTTGCTCATCGAGCCGCGCAGCGCGTACGCGTTCGAACGAATCCCGCGCAGCGAGGTCGAGGAGCTGGTCCTCGAAGAGGTGCCGGACATCGACTACCGCGACATCGGTGGTCTGGACTCTCAGATCGAAATGATCCGGGATGCCGTCGAGCTGCCCTTCCTGCACGCCGACCTGTTCCGCGAGCATCAGCTGCGGCCACCCAAGGGTGTCCTGCTCTACGGGCCTCCCGGCTGCGGTAAGACGCTCATCGCCAAGGCCGTCGCCAATTCGCTGGCCAAGCAGGTACTGGAACACCGTGAGGGGGAGAAGGCCCGCAGCTTCTTCCTCAACATCAAGGGTCCTGAGCTGCTCAACAAGTACGTCGGTGAGACCGAGCGGCACATCCGGTTGATCTTCCAGCGGGCCAGGGAGAAGGCCGGTGAGGGTGTGCCGGTCATCGTCTTCTTCGACGAGATGGACTCCATCTTCCGCACCCGTGGTTCGGGGGTGTCCTCCGACGTGGAGAACACCATCGTGCCGCAGTTGCTGAGCGAGATCGACGGCGTGGAGGGCTTGGAGAACGTCATCGTCATCGGGGCGTCCAACCGCGAGGACATGATCGACCCGGCGATCCTGCGGCCCGGCCGGCTCGATGTCAAGATCAAGATCGAGCGTCCGGACGCCGAGTCGGCCAAGGACATCTTCACCAAATATGTGGTCTCCGGGTTGCCGCTGCATCCCGACGACCTGGCCGAGCACGGCGGTTCGCGGGAAGCGTGCATCGATGCGATGGTGCAGGCGGCCGTCGAACGGATGTACGCCGAGACCGAGGAGAACCGCTTCCTGGAGGTCACCTACGCCAATGGTGACAAGGAGGTCCTGTACTTCAAGGACTTCAACTCCGGTGCCATGATCCAGAACATCGTCGACCGGTCCAAGAAGATGGCGATCAAGGATTTCCTGGCCACCGGCACCAAGGGCCTGCGTCTGGTGCATCTATTGGACGCCACGGTCGACGAGTTCCAGGAGAACGAGGATCTGCCCAACACGACAAACCCGGACGATTGGGCCCGCATCTCCGGCAAGAAGGGTGAGCGGATCGTCTACATTCGTACGCTTGTGTCCGGTAAGGGCACCGAGTCGGGCCGCTCCATCGATACCGTGAGCAACACCGGTCAGTACCTCTGACGAATCGCAGTTGAGCCCATCGGGGCGGTCCCGCAGACGTCGGGGCCGCCCCGAAACCGCCTCTGGCAAGCTGCCCGGCCCGGCATCCCGAGCGGGGCTAGGCTCGACACAGGTGCCGCCGCGCCGCGCTCAAGGGCATGGCACCCGCACCGCCTGACACAGCGAAGCGAGGAATGGCATGAGTGCAGACGCGAGGCGACGGCCCGGACCGGCCGGCGCCGCGGACGCCGAGCGTCGTGGTGGAGGTGCCGGCACCCCCAACACCAGCGGCCCGCCCGGGCGACCGGGTCCGACCGGTCGCAGTGCCTGGCGGGTGATGGGCACCGAGGTCGAGTACGGGATCTCGGTGCCGGGCCGGCCCAGCGCCAACCCGATGGTCACCTCGTCCCAGATCGTCAACGCCTACGGTGCCCGTCCCGAACTCGACCGTGGTGGACGGACCCGCTGGGATTACGAGGAGGAGTCGCCGCTGCGGGATGCGCGTGGTTTCACCTACTCCGGCGCCCTGTACGACCCTGCCGAGGCGATGGCCGATGAGGACCTCGGCCTGGCCAACGTCATCCTCACCAACGGTGCGCGTCTCTACGTCGACCACGCGCACCCGGAGTACTCCACGCCGGAGTGCACCAACCCGCGCGACATCGTGCTGTGGGACAAGGCCGGCGAGTTGGTGATGGCGGAGGCGGCACGCCGCGCCTCCACGGTGCCCGGTGCGCAGCCGATAAACCTGTACAAGAACAACACCGACAACAAGGGCGCCAGCTACGGCACCCACGAGAACTATCTGATGCGTCGCGACACGCCGTTCGCCGACATCGTCGCGTATCTCACTCCGTTCTTTGTCACCCGGCAGATCTTCTGCGGTGCCGGCCGTGTCGGCATCGGGCAGGACGGTTCCGGCAGCGGGTTCCAGATTTCCCAGCGGGCGGACTTCTTCGAGGTCGAGGTCGGTCTCGAGACCACCCTGAAACGCCCGATCATCAACACCCGGGATGAGCCGCACTCCGACGCCGACAAGTACCGACGGCTGCACGTGATCATCGGTGACGCCAACCTGTCCGAGACCGCCACCTACCTCAAGGTGGGCACGACGGCTCTGGTTCTGGCGATGATCGAGGCACGTGCGCTGACCGGGAACTTGGGCATCGCCGACCCGGTGGCCGAGCTCAAGGAGATCAGCCACGACCCGAGCCTGCAGCATCGTGTCCGGCTACGGGACGGCCGGCGGCTGACCGCGCTGGACCTGCAGTGGGCGTACCTGGAGCAGGCGCGCGCGTTCTGCGAGCGTGAGTTCGGCGCCGAGGTCGACGAGGTCACCACCGACGTACTGGATCGGTGGGAGGAAGTGCTCACCAAGCTGGGTGAGGACCCGATGAGCTGCGCCGACCAGCTCGACTGGGTAGCGAAGCTGCGGCTGCTCAACGGTTACCGGGAGCGTGAGCACCTCGACTGGGGGTCGCCGAAGCTGGCGCTGGTGGACCTGCAGTATTCCGACGTACGGCCGGGTAAAGGCCTCTACCACCGGTTGGTGGCCCGGGGGGCCATGCGGACGATCTTCACCGAGGAGCAGGTCATCCGCGCGGTCGGCGAGCCACCTGACGACACCCGGGCCTACTTCCGTGGTCGTTGCCTGCGCAACTACCCGGCGGAGGTGGTGGCCGCCAGTTGGGACTCCGTGATCTTCGACGTGGGTCGGGAGTCCCTGGTCCGGGTGCCCATGATGGAGCCCCTGCGGGGCACCCGCAGCCACGTGGGTGCGCTGTTCGACCGATGCGTCAGCGCCAAGGACCTGCTCGCCGAACTCACCGCCGACTGACCGGGCGCCGGGTCGGCTTCCCGGCCGGCTGATCGAGGTAACTTTGAGGGACCGTTCAGTCCGACCGGTTCGGGCGGGCTGGGACGTATGAGTGGGTTGCAAGCGAGGGGAGAGGCCGATGGCCACAAGAGACACCGGCGGGCAGTCCCAGTCCAACCGCAGCCGTCAGGACGACGAGGTCGATGAGGCTCCAGCCGTGGACCCGGAGGTCGCCGAACGCCAGGAGCAGCTCACCGAGGACGTCGACGACCTGCTGGACGAAATCGACGGTGTGCTGGAGGAGAACGCGGAGGAGTTCGTGAAGGGCTACGTGCAAAAGGGCGGCCAGTAGTCCTCTGACGGCGGCATCACCGTGCCGGGGCATACCGTAGCGCCGCGGACCGGACCGTCCGGGGAATCCACCTTCATGCACTGTCCAGGCAATACTCCGCGCGGAGGCAGGTACCCGATATCGGGCCCCTGCCGCCGCGCGGAGTGGACTGTGTGGTTCACGAACCTGACTGCGCTCGTGGACCACGATCAACTGACCGTCTGATTCGTGGCATCCTGTGCTTCAACTGCAACGCGGGTATCGGGCACTGCCCCGACGACGTGGCGCGGACGACATGGCGATCACCTACCTGAGAGGAACCACTCCGTGGGTCGAGATCTCCCCGGGCTTCTCCCGGCCGAGTTCGCCTATACCGGCGGCTCGTCGTTCACTGATTTCCTGCGGGTCGCCTCGCCGGACCTGTTGCCCGGCCGGCGAGCGTTGCCGCCGTCGGCGGGGCTGGGTGACCTCGCACCGCACGGCACGACGATCATCGCGATGACCTATGCCGGTGGCGTACTGATGGCCGGCGACCGGCGAGCCACGATGGGCAACCTCATCGCGCAACGTGACATGGAGAAGGTGTTCCCGGCCGATGCGTACTCCACGATCGGTATCGCCGGCACCGCGGGCATCGGGCTGGAGCTGATCCGGCTCTACCGGGTAGAGCTGGAGCACTACGAGAAGATCGAGGGCACCACGCTGTCTCTGCCGGCCAAGGCGAACCGCCTCGCCGCAATGGTGCGGGACAATTTGGGCGCGGCCATCCAGGGCCTGGCGGTCGTACCGTTGTTCGCCGGTTACGACCAGGCCGCGGCGGACCCGGTCACCGCCGGCCGGATCTACTCCTACGACGTCACCGGTGGGCCCTACGAGGAGCGCGACTTCCAGGCTGTGGGCTCGGGCTCACTGTTCGCCAAGTCCGCGCTGAAGAAGCGCTACCGGCCCGACGTCACTGAGCAGGAAGCCGTACGGCTGTCGGTGGAGGCCCTGTACGACGCGGCCGAGGACGACACCGCCACCGGTGGCCCGGACCTGGCGCGGGGCATCTACCCGGTGGTCACCGTGGTCGACGCCGAAGGGTTCCGACGGCTGTCGGAGGAGACGTTGTCCGACGTGGTACGCGCCGTGGTGGACGAGCGGATGACTCGTCCCGGCGGCTGAGGGCGGATGGTGAGGACAGTGATGGATCCCTTCGACAGAACCGGAGAGCCGCAGCCGTGACGATGCCGTTCTACGCCTCGCCCGAGCAGCTGATGCGCGACAAGTCGGAGTACGCGCGAAAGGGCATCGCGCGGGGTCGCAGCGTGGTGGTGATGACCTATGCCGACGGTGTGCTGTTCGTGGCCGAGAACGTCTCCACCGCGCTGCACAAGGTCGCCGAGATCTACGACCGGATCGGTTTCGCCGCAGTCGGTCGCTACAACGAGTTCGAGAACCTGCGTAAGGCCGGTGTCCGCTACGCCGACGTGCAGGGTTATGCCAACAACAGGACCGACGTACGCGGGCTGGGCCTGGCGAACGTGTACGCCCAGGCGCTGGGCACCCTGTTCACCGAGCAGCCCAAACCGTTCGAGGTCGAGGTCTGCGTGGCCGAGGTCGGCGACAGCCCGGCCCGCGACCAGCTCTACCGGCTGACCTACGACGGTTCGGTCGGTGATGAGCCGGGCTACGTGGCGATGGGTGGCCAGGCCGAAGCCATTTCCACCGTGGTGCGCGAACGCCACCGCGAGAACATGACGCTGGCCGAGGCGTTGAAGTTGGCGGTGGACGCGCTCAGCGGCACCGGGGCCGACCACCGTGAGCTGACGGCGACCCAGCTCGAGGTTGCGGTACTGGACCGCCGGCGCAGCGGCCGCACCTTCCGTCGGATCACCGGCGGCGCGCTGACCCAGCTGATGGACGGCGGTTCCGCTGCGGCGGCACAGCCGGCTGAACTGGAGGCGGGTCCCGTGACCGGCGGATCCGAGCCGGCCGACGGTACGGTTTCATCAGAGGCCCCGGAACCTGACGTGACGCAGCCAGATCGCTCAGGGAGCGGCCCGACGGCGGCCGGCGGGACACCCGCGGCAAAGAAGCGCCGGCAGGGCAGCGGCTCGGCCGCCGACGAGGGCGCCACGCCGGAGTCCGACGACCAGCAGTGATCTGAGCGCCGGTCACCGGTCGCCGCCTGCCAGCCGGGCGGGCGGGCCGGTGGCCGCCGCCTACCAGTCCCGATGGCTGCGGTACCACTCGACGGTGGCGGCCAGCCCGGGCCCGAAGCCGACCCGAGGGGCGAACCCCAGCTCGGTGCGGGCCCTGCTGGTATCCAGCGCGTACCGCCGGTCGTGCCCCTTGCGGTCCGTGGCAGGTCGTACCAGCCCGGGGTCTGCGCCGGTGAGCGCGACCAGTCGGCTGGCCAGTGCGGCGTTGGTCAGCTCGTGTCCGGCACCGAGGTGGTAGATCTGGCCGGGCCGTCCGTCCCGCAGCACCAGTTCCAGACCGCGGCAGTGGTCCTCGACATGCATCCAGTCCCGTACCTGCAGGCCGTCGCCGTACAACGGCACCGGCTGGCCGTCGAGCAGTCCGGAGACGAACCGCGGGACGAACTTCTCCGGGTGCTGATTCGGCCCGAAGGTGTTACTGGCGCGGGTGACCAGCACCGGCAGCGAGTGCGTGTGCCAGTACGCCAGGGCTAGCAGGTCGGCGCCGGCCTTGCTGGCCGAATACGGGGAGCGGGGCGCGACCGGGGCGTCCTCGCGCCAGCTTCCGGTACTCAGCGAGCCGTACACCTCGTCGGTGGACACTTGGAGGAACCGGCCCACCCGGTGTCGAAGCGCGGCGTCCAGCAGGACCTGGGTGCCCATCACGTTGGTGGTGACGAATGGCGCCGAGCCGGTGATGGAGCGGTCGACGTGCGTCTCGGCGGCCAGGTTGACGATCGCGTCGTGGCCGGGCACCAGCCGATCGACCAGTTCCGCGTCGCGGATGTCGCCGGCGACCACACGCAGAGCGGGATCGGGACGGGCCCCGGCCAGGTTCGCCGGGTTGCCGGCATAGGTGAAGGCGTCCAGAACGGTCACCCGGGTGCCTTCGTGGCCGGCCAGCAGCCTGTTCACCAGGTGGGATCCGATAAATCCGGCGGCGCCGGTGACCAGGACCTTCATCGCGCGGCAGTCTAACCGGCGCAGGAAACCATCGGATCGTGACCGTCCGACGGCAGCGCGGAGACGGTCAGTGCGGCTAATGTCGGTACATGGATCGGCGCATCTTCGGGCTTGAGACCGAATACGGCGTGACGTGCACCTTCCGCGGGCAGCGGCGGCTGTCCCCGGACGAGGTGGCCCGTTACCTGTTCCGTCGGGTTGTGTCGTGGGGACGGTCCTCCAACGTCTTCCTGCGAAACGGGGCCCGGCTCTATCTGGATGTCGGTTCGCATCCGGAGTACGCGACACCGGAATGCGACTCGGTGCCCGATCTCGTGGCGCACGACCGGGCCGGTGAGCGGACCCTGGAAGGGCTGTTGATCGACGCCGAGCGGCGGTTGCACGACGAGGGCATCGCCGGTGAGATCTACCTGTTCAAGAACAACACCGACTCGGCCGGCAACTCGTACGGATGCCACGAGAACTACCTGGTGTCCCGGCACGGTGAGTTCGGTCGGCTGGCCGACATCCTGATCCCGTTCCTGGTGACCCGGCAGTTGATCTGCGGCGCAGGGAAGGTGCTGCAGACCCCGCGTGGCGCGGTCTACTGCCTGTCCCAGCGCGCCGAGCACATCTGGGAGGGCGTGTCCTCGGCGACGACCCGGTCGCGGCCGATCATCAACACCCGCGACGAGCCGCATGCCGATGCCGAACGCTACCGCCGACTGCATGTGATCGTCGGCGACTCGAACATGAACGAGGTCACCACGCTGCTGAAGGTCGGCACCGCGGACCTGGTGCTGCGGATGATCGAGGCGGGCATGGTGATGCGGGACCTGACCCTGGAGAACCCCATCCGGGCGATCCGCGAGGTCAGCCACGACGTCACCGGCCGACACAAGGTGCGGCTGGCCTCCGGCCGGGAGGCCAGCGCGCTGGACATCCAGCAGGAGTACTACACCAAGGCGGTCGACTTCGTCGCCCAGCGCGGTTCCGACGACGAGACCAAACGCATCCTGGAACTGTGGGGCCGAGTGCTGGCCGCGGTGGAGTCCGGGGACCTGTCGACGGTCCGACGCGAGATCGACTGGGTGAGCAAGCTGCACCTGGTGGAGCGTTACCGCAAGCGCCACGACCTGCCGCTGTCGCACCCCCGCGTGGCCCAACTCGACCTCGCCTACCACGATCTACGCCGTGGCCGCGGCCTCTACCAGCTGATGGAACGGCGCGGTGAGGTCGACCGGGTCGCCAACGACGTACGGATCTTCGAGGCGAAGGAGACCCCGCCGCAGACCACCCGGGCGAAGCTGCGTGGCGAGTTCATCCGGCGGGCCCAGGAGAAGCGTCGCGACTTCACCGTGGACTGGGTGCATCTGAAGCTCAATGACCAGGCCCAACGCACGGTGCTGTGCAAGGACCCGTTCCGTTCCTCCGACGAGCGGGTCGACAAGCTGATCGCGAGCATGTGACGGGGAACGTGAGTCAGAGGATGGCCGAGGGGAAGGGCCCGCAACGCCACGATGGCGCACCGGGCACTGGGCGCGACGAGGACGACTACGCAGACCGGGAGCTGCCCAGGATCCGGGATGAGATCCGCACCGCGGCGCAGTACGGTGCGGCCGGTCAGTGGGCACAGAAGCGCCGGTCGAAGATCCGGAACGAGATCGAACGCAACCGGCGGGGCGAGTACCGGGTGCCGACCTGGGTCCTGGCCGTGATCCTGGTCGCGTTCGTGACCGCCTGGGTGCTGGTGATCGTGCTGTCCTGAATGGTCGCGGTCCGGGCCGGCACAGCACAGCACCAGGAGCCACCGGTCGGTAGCTCAGCGATTCGGAGCGGCCGGCGCGTCCGGTGGCCCGACCACCGGGTCCGGGCCGGGCACCGGAATGTCATCCGGTCGGCCGGTCGCCAGCGTGGAGGCGTGTCGACCGGCCGCTGCGGCGGCCAGGAAGTAGGCAGCATCCGCGGTCAACGATCGGCCCATGGTGGACAACCGGACCGGGCTGGCGGTCAGCGATTCCCACAGGTCATCGGTCGCTACGGTCACGATCCGGTGCCGCTCGGCCAGCGGGCGTAGGGCGCGTGCGACCTCGGCTGCGAGATCGGGCGGCAGCCCGGCCGGCACCACTAGGTCCGCCGGGGCGAGCGCGACCCGCCCGTAGGCGGTGAGTGAATGATGGCTGATGCCACGGTGGCGTGGCCGCGGGTCGGCATCGGAGATGCGCAACGAGCCGATCGGTCGGCCGCCCAGGACGGCGACGGCGTTGACCGCCTCGCCGACCGCGACGCCGGAGAAACCCCACCGGGTTCCGGTGCCGAGGTTGCCGGGGCCCTGCGCCACCAGAGTGATGTCGGCGTCGAGTGCGTGCCGACAGGCCAACAGCCCCACATGCACGTTGGTCGCCTCCAGATCGCCGCCGAACGCCTGACCGACAGTGACCGTGCCGGCGAGTCGATCTGCCAGCTGTGACAGGCTGCGGGAGAACCAGGCGGGTAGCGCGCCACCATCGGTCATCAGATAGGCCACCCGCAGCTGCGCCGGGATTCCTGCGAGGATCGCGGGTAGCGCGGAGTGCAGATCTGCCAGCACCACCGGCATGCCGTCGAGATGATCGGCGGTGGCCAGCCGGGTCCGGTAGGGCGCGTCGTCCTCGTCGGCGGCCTGCACCGTGGCCTGCAGCGGTGTGTACCGGGCCTTCACCACATGCCCCGGCCCCGTCGGGTCCGGTGGAAGGCGGTCCGGTACGGCGACGATGAGTGCATACCCGCCGGTGCCCAGTCCCAGGGCCAGCGCAGTCGTGTTCAGCAGCACCCGGTCGCCGGGTTGCGGTTCGCCGATCAGTGCCGGGTATCCGAGGGCGTGCACCTCGGCCGGGTCGTCGTCGGACCGTCGATCGAGCCGTACGTGGTATTCCACGGCGCCACGCCACCGCCGCCGGACCGCCAGGACCGTGCCACTCCGCCACCGCACCACGCGCACACGGTAGCCAGCCGCCGGCTGGTGCGGGTGGCCGGGGCATCTGCCGAATGCTGGTGCCGGTTGGTCCTGATACCTGAGGGTGACATGCTGCGGCGCCGCTGGGGGCATGCGCTAGCCTGGCCAAGGTGTCGCGTACCCGTACCGAACGCCTGGTCAACCTGGTGATCTGCCTGCTGTCCACTCGACGGTTCCTGACCGCCGCGCAGATCGCCACGACCGTACCCGGCTATCAGCACGACGCTGCTGATCCGCGAGAGCACGAAGCGTTCCAGCGCAAGTTCGAACGGGACAAGGCCGACCTGCGTGAACTCGGTGTGCCCCTGGAGACCGGTACGGCAAGTGTCTTCGACATCGAGCCGGGCTACCGCATCGCTCGTCGTGACTACGCGCTGCCCGACATCAGGCTGGCGCCCGACGAGGCCGCCGCGGTTGGTCTCGCCGCCAGGCTGTGGCAGCACGCGGGACTGGCCTCGGCTGCATCCTCGGGACTGCGCAAGTTGCGCGCCGCGGGGGTCGACGTCGACCCGCAGGCCACCCTGGGGGTCGAACCGGTGGTGACGGCAGAACCGGCGTTCGAACCGTTGACCCGCGCGGTACGCGAGCACCGGGTGGTCACCTTCGACTACCGGACTCCGGAGGCGGACGCGTCGGTGCGCCGCCGGTTACAGCCGTGGGGTGTGGTGTCGTGGCGGGGCCGCTGGTACGTGGTCGGTCACGATCTGGACCGTGACGCGGCCCGCTGTTTCCGGTTGTCGCGGTTCGCCGGTCCGGTCCGGGCCGTCGGCCCAGCGGGCGCCTACCGGGCGCCGGAGGACGTCGACCTCATCGAGCATGTGGCCCGCGCGTCCGGGCCGGTGGAGGCCACCCGCACCGCCACGGTCCGGGTATGTGTGGGCCGCGGTGCCGGGATCCGGCGGATGGCGACCGAGATCGACGGCGACACGATACGACTTCGCTATTCCGATCCGGAAGCACTGGCGAGCCGGCTGGTCGGCTACGGGGCAGCGGTGACGGTGCTGGGTCCACCCGAGGTGCGGGAGGCAGTGGTTCGGCTGCTGCGCCCGCTCGCCGCGCGCTACCCGCTGCCGGCCCCGGCTGACACCCGGCTGGTGCCGGGGCACAGCGAGGTGGGCTCGTGAACGCCGCGGCCGACCGGCTGGGCCGGGTCCTCAACCTCGTTCCCTATCTGCTGGCCCGACCCGGCATCCTGCTCACCCACGCGGCGGCGGACCTGGGGGTCACCGCCTCGGAGCTGCGCGACGACCTGCAGCTGCTGTGGGTGTGCGGGCTGCCCGGCTACGGTCCGGGCGATCTGATCGACATGTCGCTGGACGGCGACACCGTGACCATCACCTACGACGCGGGTATCGACCGGCCGTTACGGCTGACTCCCGACGAGGGCCTGGCCCTGATGGTGGCGCTTCGTACGTTGGCCGAGACGCCCGGGCTGAGCGAACGTGACGCGGTGGAGCGTGCCCTGGCCAGGATCGAATCGGCGGCCGGGGAGGCAGCCGACACCGCCGGTAGGGTGACCGTACGGGGTCCTGCCGCCGACGGCCATGCGGCGGACAGGCTGACCAGTGTGCGGGGTGCTCTGGACCGGCGGCACGCGCTCAGGATCCGGTACTACACCGCGGGGCGGGACGAAAGCACCGAGCGGGCGGTCGACCCGATGCGGCTGTTGTCGGTGGGCGCCTGGTCGTATCTGGAGGCGTGGTGCCGCCGGGCCGACGCGGTCCGGTTGTTCCGCCTCGATCGTATCGACGAGCTCACCGAACTCGACGAGCCGGCGTCGCCGCCACCGGATGCCCAACCGTCGGATCTGACCGGCGGGGTCTTCACACCGACCCCGGATCAGCCGCTGGTGACCCTGCGGGTGCAGCGTGGCGCACGATGGGTTGCGGAGTACTACCGGTGCGAGGAGGTCAGCCAGCAGCCGGACGGGGCCTGGCTGGTACGGCTTCGTGCCTCGGACCTGTCCTGGGCGTGCCGTCTGATCCTGGGGCTGGGCTCGGAGGCTGAGGTGCTCAGCCCGCCCGAGCTGGTCGCCCTGGTCGGCGCCGAGGCTCGGGATGCGCTGGCCGCGTACCAGACCGGGGATGAGTCGGGCTGAGCCGTGGCCGGCCGGTGGGCGGTGCCGGTGCGCTATGGTCGCGAAGTGTCGGTGGTCTGGTATGTGGTGATCGTGGCGGTCCTGTTGGGCCTCGCTGTCCTGGTGTTCGGTGCGTGGCCGGTGCTGCGCGGCCTGCGGCCGTTGGTGTTGGCGGCGCAGGACTCCCAGCAGCGGGCGGGCGAGGTACGCGGTCTGGCCCCTCGGGTCCAGGCACTGAACGGTGAGCTGACGGCTGTGCAGGTCCGGTTGGTCCGGGTACAGGAGCATCTGGCTGCCGTGGCGCGGAACCGGGCCAGACCCAGATGAGTTCCGCTCGATGTGCCCGGCCACCGGGCACAAGGTTGACGTGAGGCCCTCGGCCGGCGAGACTTCACCCGCCGGCCGTGAACGGGTATGCCGGTCGAAGGCGTTCCCAGCCGAGGAACGTAGGATGGGTGGGTCTTCGCACCAGGAGGTGGAGTTAGATGGGCGCCCTGAGGCCATGGCACATCGCGATTCTCGTGGTGGTGCTGATCCTCCTGTTCGGGGCGAAGAAGCTCCCGGACGCCGCGCGTGGCCTGGGACGGTCGCTGCGCATCATCAAGGCCGAGACCAAGACACTGCGCGACGACGACGAGCGCGACGTGCGAGAGAAGGCCGACGCGCAGCACAGTCGCCGGCCACTGGATCCGGAGGTCCCGGACGACAAGGCGTCGCCGATCGAGGACCCGAAGCCGGAGCCGGTCAAGAAGCCCGCCGAGCGCTGAGCACCCCAGCGCTGTGAGCCCAGTCCTCCGCGGTCGGCAGGCCGACCAGTTCGAGCGTGCCTCCGACGGTTCCATGCCCCTGTTGGAGCACCTCCGGGAATTGCGCAGCCGCCTGTTCAAGGCATGCCTGGGCATCCTGGTCGGCTGCATCGTGGGATATCTGCTGCTGCACCCTGCCATAGCGGTGCTGAAGGCGCCGTACTGCGAGGCACTGCATGCGAACGGGTCGCTGCGCCACTGTTCGTTCACCCAGCTCGGGGTGACGGAGTTTTTCACCCTGCAGATCAAGCTGGTGCTCTACATGGCGTTGCTGAGTTCGGCTCCGTGGTGGCTCTATCAGCTGTGGGCCTTCGTCGCGCCCGGACTGCACCGGCACGAACGTCGCTGGGCGTACGGCTTCGCCGCAGTAGCGACGCCGCTGTTCCTCGGCGGTGCGTTCCTCGCCTATCTGGTGGTGCAGCGGGGACTGGAGTTCCTGCTGCCCAGCCAGGGCTCCGGCATCCTCACCACGTTACCGATCGCCAACTACGTCAACTTCGTCCTCGGCATCATGTTGACCTTCGGTGCCGCGTTCGAGTTTCCGCTGATCCTGGTCCTGCTCAACGTGGCCGGTCTGGTCAGTGGGCGGCGCCTGTTGCGCTGGTGGCGTATCTCGGTCTTTCTGATGTTCCTCGCTGCGGCGGTCATCACGCCGACCCCGGACCCGTTCGGGATGAGTGCGCTCGCCCTGCCGATGGTGGCGCTGTACTTCGGTGCGGTCGGTTTCGCCTTCCTCAATGACCGACGCAAGGCCCGTCGCCAACGCAACGAGTACGGCGAGGTCGACGACGACGAGGCCTCCGAGCTGAGCTACACCGCCGACCCGGTGGACGAACTGGAGCCGGTCGGCGCACCGGAGCCGATCGCTGCGAGTGACCTGGACGAGCCGTCCGAGCGGGTCCGCCGTTCCCGACGGTTCGACGACAGCACCTGATTGGCCAGGGTTGATCCGGCCTCCGCGAAGCGGTGGTCAACCGGTACCGTCATCGCGTGATCGCAGGTTCTGACGTGGCCGTGCTGGCCAACCCCATCGCGGGTCGAGGCCGGCGTGCCGGCATCCTGGCGGACGTCATCGGGCGGCTACGGGCTGCCCGGCTGACGCCACGGCTGCTGCGGGCGGACACCCGTCAGGAGGCACTGGATGCCTGCCGGGAGGCTGTGGCCGGGCAGCCGCAAGCACTGGTGGCGGTCGGCGGGGACGGCACGGTCCACCTGGCGCTGCAGGCGGTTGCGGGCACCCCAGTCCCGCTGGGGGTGGTCCCGGTCGGTACCGGCAACGATTTCGCCAGCGCCGTCGGCCTGCCCACCGGCGAGCACGAGGCGATCAAGGCGACGGTCGAGGCGATCGTGGCGGGACGTAGCAATGCGGTCGACCTTGCCCGGGTGACACACTTCGGTGCGGTGGACATGTGGTATGGCACGGTGTTGTCGGCGGGTCTGGACTCGTCCATCAACGAACGGGCCAACCGGATGCGGTGGCCCAAGGGGCCTCGTCGCTACGATCTGTCGATTCTGGTCGAGATCGCCAGGCTGGCGCCCCGGGACTACAAGCTCGTGCTCGACGGTGGCGAGCCGCAGGAACTCTCCGCCATGATCATCGCTGTCGGCAACGGCCCGACCTACGGCGGTGGGCTGCGGATCTGCCCGGACGCGGACCTGCACGACGGGATGCTGGAACTGACCGTGATCGGGCCCATCGGCCGACCCGCGGCGGTCCGGCTCAAGTCACTGGTACGTCGGGGCATCCATCTGAGGCACCCGGCGGTGTCCCACCACCGGGTCGCGACGGTGGAGATCCACGGGCCGACGACACACACCTACGCCGACGGCGAACGGGCCGTTGCGCTGCCGGTGAGCATCGAGTGCGTGGCCGGAGCCGTGCGCGTGCTGGTCTGATGGACCTGGTGGGGCCCGGTCAACGGTCCGTTCCCGCGCCGAGCAGGTCCAGGATCGAGTACAGGCCGTGTTCAGCGTCCGGTTCGGAGGCCGGCAGGATCAGCGTCGGGCAGCCGATCGCGCTGGCCGCCGCATCAGCCTGGGTATCGCCGACCATCAGTGTGCGTTCCGGCTCGGTCCGTACCGCTGAACAGCCCCGCAGGAAGATCGCCGGGTCGGGTTTGCAGGTGCCCAATTGGTAGGACAGCAGCCAGCCGTCCACAAGTTCGGTGAGGCCGTGCGCCTCGGCCAGCGGCAGGATGTCGAATCCGATGTTGCTGACCACCACCACCGGCACTCCGAGCGTTCGCAGGGCGCGCAGCACCGGCAGGGTGTCGGGGTACAGGCGCCACCCGTCGGGGTCCAGCAAGCGCTCGTACAGCGCATCCGGCAGCCCGTCGATGCCGCTGTCCACGGTCGTGGCCAGCCCGGTGTAGGCGGCCCGGTGGGACTGCTCGGACAGGTCGCGGTCGGCATACACCTCGGCCAGTTCGGGCGGTATGCGCCCTGGCCGGGGGCCGCCGGGGCGTCCCGCGGTGAGCAGCGCGTCGGCCAGCGCCACCTGCCGCGGTCGGTCGAGTTCGTGACCGCAGGCGCGGGCGGCGAGCTGCAGCCACCGCTCGGCGGGCTCGACCTGGGCGATGGTTCCGTGGAAGTCCAGCAGCACGGCGCGAGGTCGGTGCAGCCCGGCTGGGACAGCCGGCGAGGCGGGGTCGCCGCTGGGAACACGGTGATGGGGGGTGACATCCGGCACGCCAGCACGATACCGAGCGGCTCATCGTGGTCCGCGCTGGTGTGCGGTGCAGTGCCGATTGCAGCCATAAAGTCCGTTAAGGCCGATGTGAGCCGGGCATGCCGGAGACGCCAGCGGCTTCGACCGCATAGCCTTGCGCTATGACCAGCCCTTCCGCGCGATACATAGCGGCCAAGGATCGGGCGGCCTGGCCCGCCTTCACCGAGTTCGCGGCCGACCTGACCATCGTGCCGGACTCCTTTCAGATCGAGGCCTGCCATGCGCTGGAGACCGGCGGGGGAGTGCTGGTGTGCGCACCGACCGGCGCGGGCAAGACCGTGGTCGGTGAGTTCGCCGTACACCTGGCGTTGCGGCAGGGCGGCAAATGTTTCTACACCACACCGATCAAGGCGCTGTCCAACCAGAAGTTCAACGATCTGGTCGCCAGGCACGGCGCGGACAAGGTCGGCCTGCTGACCGGTGACAACGCGGTCAACCCGGACGCGCCCGTGGTGGTGATGACCACCGAGGTGCTGCGCAACATGCTCTACGCCGGCTCGTCCATCCTGGAGGGGCTCGGCTATGTGGTGATGGACGAGGTGCACTACCTGGCCGACCGCTTCCGCGGCGCGGTGTGGGAGGAGGTGATCATCCACCTCCCCGCGTCGGTCGCACTGGTGTCGCTGTCGGCCACGGTGTCCAACGCCGAGGAGTTCGCCGACTGGCTGGTGACGGTACGGGGCCGCACCGAGGTGGTGGTCTCTGAGCATCGCCCGGTACCGCTCTGGCAGCACATGCTGGTCGGTCGTCGGATGTTCGACCTGTTCCACGACCGTGAGGCGGCCGAGAAGCACGAGGTCCATCCGGAACTGCTGCGCTACTCGCGGGAGCAGCTGCGCCGGCTGGAGTGGGCCGGCTCCGGCCGACGTGGCCGGCCACGTCGCTGGCAGCCACCGGCCCGTCCCGAGGTGATCGAGCGGTTGGACGGTGCCGGACTGCTGCCGGCGATCCTGTTCGTGTTCAGCCGGGCCGGCTGCGACGCGGCGGTCACCCAGTGCCTGCGTTCCGGGCTGCGGCTGACCACCCCCGACGAGCGGGCCGAGATCCGCGACGTGGTGGAGGCCCGTACGGCCAGCATCGCCAGCGAGGACCTCACCGTGCTGGGCTACTGGGAGTGGCTGGACGGGTTGGAACGCGGACTGGCCTCCCATCACGCCGGAATGCTGCCGGCGTTCAAGGAGGTGGTCGAGGAACTGTTCCTGCGGGGCCTGGTGAAGGCCGTGTTCGCCACCGAGACGCTGGCCCTGGGCATCAACATGCCGGCCCGCTGTGTAGTACTGGAACGCCTGGTCAAGTACAACGGCGAGGCGCACGTCGACATCACACCCGGTGAGTACACGCAGTTGACCGGGCGGGCCGGTCGGCGCGGTATCGACATCGAAGGCCACGCGGTGGTGCTCTGGTCGCCGGAGACCGACCCACGGCATGTGGCCGGCCTGGCGTCGACCCGTACCTATCCACTGCGGTCGAGTTTCCGGCCCTCGTACAACATGGCGGTGAACCTGATCGAGATGCTCGGTTCCGAGCGGTCCCGGCAACTGCTGTCCCGTAGCTTCGCCCAGTTCCAGGCCGACCGGTCGGTGGTCGGGCTGGCGCATCAAGTGCGCCGCAACGAGCAGAACGCCGGTCAGCTGGCCGAGCGGATGACCTGCCACCTCGGTGACTTCGGTGACTACTTCGGCCTCCGGGTCGCGATGAGTTCCCGGGAAAAGGAACTTGGCCGCCAGGGCGCGGCGAACCGGCACGCACAGGCCTACGAAGCCGTGCAACAGCTCCGGGCCGGCGACGTGATCAGGGTGACCGGTGGACGGCGGGCGGGTCTGGCCGTGGTACTCGAGCCGGCCGGCGCAGGTGCGGGCGAGCCGCGGCTGCTCGTACTCACCGAGGACCGGTGGGCCGGCCGCGTCTCCGCGTCGGATCTACGCAGCCCGGTCGAGGCATTGGGCCGTATCCGGGTACCACGGCACTTCAACCACCGTTCGCCACAGGCCCGCCGGGATCTGGCCGTCGCCCTGAGCCGTGCGGAGATCGCCGAACCTACCGGGCGGCGGGCCCGACGCCGACGCGGTGCGGGCGCCGTCGCCGCAGACGACCCGGAGCTGACCGAGCTGCGAAGGCAGCTGCGTGGCCATCCCTGCCATGGCTGTTCGGACCGGGAGGAGCACGCCCGCTGGGCGCAGCGGCACGCCCGGCTGGAACAGGAGACCGCCGCGCTGCGGGAGAAGGTGGCCGGTCGAACCGGTTCTCTGGTGCGGATGTTCGACGACGTGTGCGCGATGCTGGCCGGGCGTGGCTATCTCGCCGCGGCGGCGGGCACCTCTCACCCGAGTACCGACTATCAGGTCACTGCGGCTGGTCGGACCCTGTCCAGGATCTGGGCGGAGACCGATCTGCTCGTCGCCGAGTGTCTGCGTACCGGGGTGTGGGAGGAACTGGGCGCACCGGAGCTGGCAGCGGCCGTCTCGATGCTGGTGTACGAGGCGCGGCGGGAGTCCGAAGATCGGGTCGCGGTCCCGCACGGGCCGGTCGCCGAGGCGGTCACCGCCACCCTGGAGCTGTTCGGTGAGCTGTCCGAGGAGGAGCAGCGGCTGGGACTGCGGTTGACGCGTGAACCGGATCTGGGCTTTGCCTGGCCGATGTACCGCTGGGCGCGGGGTGAGCCGTTGGCCAAGGTGCTGGCCAGCGCGCAGGGCACGGACGGTGAGATGCCCGCCGGCGACTTCGTCCGGTGGACCCGGCAGGTGGTCGACCTGCTGGACCAGGTGTCCGTGGCGGCGGTGCAGAGCCCACTGCACACGACCTGCCGCCGGGCCATCGACGCGATCAAGCGCGGTGTCGTCGCGTACACCTCGCTGACCTGAGCCGGCCCGCCGCTGCGACCCGCGGCCGATGCGAGCCGGTGATGGGTGATCACATGCTCACCAGGATCGGGCATGATGACCGGATGTCGTGGATCGCACCTGAAGTCGAACGCGTCGATGAGCCGTTCGTCGCCGACGAGCCGACCATGCTGGCCGGCTGGCTCGAATGGCATCGCAGCACGCTACTGAGCAAGTGCAGCGGCCTGACCGGCGAGCAGTTGGCCCAGTGGTCGGTACCGCCGTCGAACCTGTCGCTGCTCGGGCTGGTGCGGCACATGGCCAACGTGGAACGCAACTGGTTTCGCCGCAGGTTCCTGGGCGAGGACATTCCCCTGGTGTACCCGGCCGCGGATGAGGACTTCGACGCCGCCGACCCGGCGAATGCCGAACAGGATCTGGCGCGCTTCCGTGACGAGTGTGCGGCCTCCCGTAAGGCGATTGCCGGCGCGGACCTCGAACAGACGTTCCAGCACAAGAAGCACGGCGCCATATCGCTTCGCTGGGTGGTGGTGCACATGATCGAGGAGTACGCGCGCCACAACGGGCACGCAGACCTGCTCAGGGAGCGCATCGACGGGATCACCGGGTCCTGATGCCGGGCCGTCCGGCTCGATCCGGCGCCCGGTTGCCGTCCACCGTAGACTCACCGCTCGTGGAGGAACAGGACAGGACACCGTTGATCGCGCCGAGCATGCTTTCCGCCGACTTTGCCCGGCTGTCGGACGAGGCCGCAGCCGTAGCGGGCGCGGTCGACTGGCTGCACATCGACGTGATGGACAACCATTTCGTGCCCAACCTGACCATCGGGTTGCCGGTGGTGCAGAGCCTGCGCCGGGCGACCGACATTCCGCTGGACTGTCACCTGATGATCGAGGATCCGCACCGCTGGGCGCCCGGCTACGCGGAGGCCGGTGCGCACAATGTGAGTTTCCACGCCGAGGCGACCGAGGATCCGGTGGCGCTGGCGCGCGATCTACGCGCCGCCGGTAGCCTCGCCGGGTTGGCCATCGACCGGGACACCGCCGTCGGGCCCTACCTCGAGCTGCTGGGCGAGTTCGACACGTTGCTGATCATGACGATCAAGGCGGGTTTCGGCGGACAGAAGTTCATGCCTGAACTGTTGGACAAGGTGCGTGCCGTTCGGGCAGCCGCGGGTGATCTGAAGATCCGTATCGAGGTGGATGGCGGCATCAACGCCGACACCATTGCGCAGGCTGCTGAGGCCGGTGCGGACATCTTCGTGGCCGGTACCGCGGTCTACGGATCTCAGGATCCGGCGGCCGCGGCCCGTGAGCTGCGCCGCCTTGCCGGGACCGGAGCGCCCGAGTCGTGACCAGCGGTGAGCCGGAGCGTCCGGAGCGGGTCCTCGTGGTCGACGACGACTCTGACATAGTCCGGTTCGTGGAGATGAACCTGCGGTTCGAGGGGTTCGATGTGGTGGTCGCGGGTGACGGGCCTCAGGCACTCGCCGAGATCGGGCAACGGCGACCTGATCTCGTGCTGCTGGACGTGATGATGCCGGAGCTCGACGGGGTGGAGGTGACCCGGCGGATCCGTGCCGATCCGTTGACCGCAGGCCTACCGGTGATCATGCTGACGGCCAAGGGACTGGGCGCGGACCGGGTCGCCGGACTCACTGCGGGCGCCGACGACTACATCATCAAACCGTTCGACACCCTCGAGCTGGTGGCCCGGGTGCGTTCGACACTGCGCCGTAACCGGGAGATGCGTGAATCATCGCCATTGACCGGTCTGCCAGGCAATGCCCGGATTCTGCGGGAGATCGCCGACCGGGTACGCCGCGATGAGCACTTTGCCCTCTGCTACGTGGACATCGACCGTTTCAAGAGCGTCAACGACGCGTACGGATTCGTCCGGGGTGACGAATTCATCACGGTACTGGCGCACGCACTGCACGGCGCTGTCACCGCCGCCGGCGACCCGGTGCCGTTCCTCGGCCACGTCGGAGGCGACGACTTCCTGGTGCTGTGCGGACCCGCGCAGGTGGATCCGGTGACCTCGGCGACCCTCTCGACGTTCGAAGGTCAGGTTCCCGGCCTCTACGACCCGGACCATGCCGCCGCAGGCCACCTGGAACTGCCGGATCGGCGGGGCCGGGTGCACCTCCACCCGTTGGTCACCCTCTCCATCGGGGTGGCCAGCAGCCGGTACCGCCGCTTCAGTGACCCGCGCGAGGTAGTGGCGGTTGCCACCGAGATGAAGCAGGTGGCCAAGAACCAGCCGGGCTCCTACGTGGCGCTCGACCGCAGGCGCAACCGCGACTGATCGCGGGAGTCGGGCGGCCCGCCTGGCGAGCAACGGTTCGGCCTGTCGTGCCACACTGGGATAGCGAAACCAGCACGCGCGCTGGCGGGGTTCGGTGAAATTCCGAACCGGCGGTGACACGGTGATGCCGTGAAGCCCGCGACCCGGTCAGTCACGATCCGTCCGGAAGGGCAGGTCGTTGACCGGTTGATCCGGTGGGAATCCGGAGCCGACGGTGAGAGTCCGGAAGGGAGCAAGCGCGTGGGCGGTCCGGTGTGCTCTGCACCCGGCCCGGGTGGTGCCGCACGGCGTTTGCTGCCGTGCGCCGGCCACCCCGCCCGCGTACCCTCCTGCCCGTCCCGCGCGGTCGAACGAGGAGGAGCACGGGCACGATGTTCACCGGGATTGTCGAGGAACTGGGCGAACTGGTCGCCCTGGAGCGGCTGGACGATGCCGCGCTGCTGACGGTGCGCGGCCACGCCGTCGCCGCCGACGCGGCGCTGGGCGATTCCATCGCGGTCAACGGGGTCTGCCTGACCGTGGTGTCGGTCGATCCCGCTGCTGGCACCTTCGTCGCCGACGTGATGCGCGAGACCCTGAGCCTGTCCGCCCTGGAGACGCTGGCTCCGGGAGACCCGGTCAACCTGGAGCGTGCCGCGACCCTGGCCACCCGGTTGGGTGGGCACCTGGTGCAGGGCCACGTCGACGGAGTTGGCGCTGTGCTGGCCCGTGACCCGGCCGCCCGATGGGAGGACGTACGGGTCGCGCTGCCTGAGGATCTGAACCGTTACGTGGTCCTGAAGGGCTCCATCGCGGTGGACGGGGTTTCGCTGACCGTCACCGCCGTGGACGACGCATCCTTTGCCGTCAGCCTCATCCCGACCACGCTGCGCGCCACCACACTCGGCCTGCGTCAGGTCGGCGAACTGGTCAACCTGGAGGTCGACGTGATCGGCAAACATCTGGAGAGGCTCATGCGGGCGCCGGAGCGTACGTCATGACCGACCGGCTGCCCGACTCCATACAGACAGGACACCTGCCCGACTTCGGTACGGTCGAGCAGGCCGTGGCCGACATCGCGGCCGGCCGGCCGGTGCTGGTGGTCGACGATCCGGACCGGGAGAACGAAGGCGATCTGATCTTCGCCGCTGCGAAGGCGACACCGGAACTGGTCTCCTTCATGGTCCGCTACACCTCGGGATACATCTGTGTGCCGTTGACCGGGGCCGACTGCGACCGGTTGAACCTGCCGCCGATGTACCACGTCAACCAGGACCGCAGAGGTACCGCGTACACGGTCTCGGTGGACGCCGCCGAGGGCGTCAGTACCGGTATCTCGGCGCCGGACCGGGCGCACACCATCCGGTTGCTGGCAGACCCCGCGTCGCAGGCCACCGACTTCCACCGGCCTGGTCACGTGGTACCGCTGCGGGCCAGGGAAGGCGGCGTGCTGCGCCGACCGGGGCACACCGAGGCTGCGGTCGACCTGGCCCGTCTGGCCGGGCTGCCGCCGGCCGGGGTGCTGTGCGAGGTCGTCAGCCAGAAGAACGACGACATGGCCCGGCTCGATGAACTGGGCGTCTTCGCTGCCGAGCACGAACTGACCCTGATCAGCATCGCCGACCTGATCGCCTACCGACGCCGGCACGAGAAGCAGGTCGAACGGGTGGTCACTGCCCGGATACCGACCGAGTACGGCGTGTTCCAGGCCGTCGGCTACCGCTCTCTGGTGGACGACTCCGAGCAGATCGCCCTGGTCGCCGGGGATCTGGGCGACGGGCAGGATGTCCTGGTGCGGGTGCATTCCGAGTGCCTGACCGGCGACGTGTTCGGCTCGGTGCGCTGTGACTGCGGCCCGCAGTTGCATGCCGCGCTGCGCGCGGTCGCCGCGGAGGGGCGTGGCGTGGTGCTCTATGTCCGGGGTCATGAGGGGCGAGGCATTGGTCTGCTGCACAAGCTGCAGGCCTATCAGTTGCAGGACGGAGGCGCGGACACAGTCGACGCGAACCTTGAACTGGGCCTGCCGGCCGATGCCCGGGAGTACGGCACCGGCGCGCAGATCCTGGCTGACCTGGGCGTGCGCAGTATGCGCCTGTTGACCAACAATCCGGACAAGCGGGCCGGACTGTCCGGTTACGGCCTGACCGTAGTGGACCGGGTGGCGTTGCCGGCGCGGGCCCACCCGGAGAACATCGGCTACCTGCGCACCAAACGCGACCGGTTGGGGCATCTGCTCGACGATCTGCCGGACTTCGACCAGATGACAGAGGGGCGGTCCTGATGGCGGGTCACGCGGCACCCGAGATCCCCGCCGTGGACGGTGCCGGTCTCCGGCTGGGCATCGTGGCGAGCCGGTGGCACCACGAACTGACCGACCACATGCTGCACCGCGCGTCGGCGGCGGCGAAGGCACAGGGGGTGACCGAGCTGACGGAGGTGCGGGTCGCCGGTGCGGTGGAGCTTCCAGTAGTGGTCCAGCAGTTGGCCCGAAGTTGCGACGCGGTGGTGGCGTTGGGCGTGGTGATCCGCGGCGAGACGGCGCATTTCGACTACGTGTGCCAGTCCGTGACCGAGGGCCTGACCCGGATCGCGCTGGATGCCGGTGTCCCGGTCGGGCACGGGGTGCTGGCGGTGGAGAGCATGACACAGGCGCAGGCCCGCGCCGGGCTCCCGGACTCGGCCGAGGACAAGGGCTGGGACTCCGCGGTGGCGGTACTGGACGCGGCCGCGACCCTGCGGTCTCTGCGCGGCGGCGGTGAGCGTCCGGTGACATGACGCTCGACTTGTGGACGGCTCGTACCCTTCCGGTGCTGATCGGCAGACTATGGAGGGGTTCGTCATGCGTAGGCTCTGTGTCGTCGCTGGTCTGGTGGCCATGATGATCGGGCTGACCGGCTGCCAGGGGAGGGCGACCCGACCGACCGCCCGCGCCACGGCGCCGTCGTTCTCGCCCTCGGCGCCGGCCTCACCCACCTGCGCATCGACCCAACCGTCCGCCACCGGACTCCGGGCCGACCAGACGGGCGTGACGAGGCGACCTCTCGCCACCCGCCGCCCGGTACCGACCCGGCGCTCGCAACCCACCCGCCGTCCGCTTCCCACCAGGCGCTCCACCCCCGGACTGCCATGGTCCTCGCCGACGCCCCGGCCGACGTACAGCCCTCGGCAGGAACCCACGAGCTCTGGTCGACCCTGCGGTGACAGCGTCCCGGGCATCGCCCGTACCGATCCGTCGTCCTCGCCGCGTGAAGACGGTCAGTTGCCCACTCTGACGGGGATCACTGACGTTCCTCGCTACTGAGGGTCGTCGACCTTCTGCGGAAGGCAATCATGTCCACGGTGTCGTACAACGTGGGACTGCCCGACGTACAGGCACCTGGTGCTGCCACAATGGGGCCTCGTGAAGACCTTCGATCAACTGTTTGCCGAGCTCTCGACCAAGGCAGCGGTGGGCTCGCCCGACTCCGGTACGGTGGCTGCGCTGTCCGCCGGGGTCCATACGATCGGCAAGAAGGTCGTGGAGGAGGCGGCGGAATCCTGGATGGCGGCCGAGTACGAGAGCCTCGAGCGGGCCGCCGAGGAGATCTCCCAACTGCTCTACCACGCCCAGGTACTGATGCTGGCCAAAGGCCTCACCCTCGACGATGTCTACCGACATCTCTGAGCGGTGCCGCACGCGTCCAGTTGACGGCCCGCGCTCGCGATGGCGCGGCAGTACGAGGGGTGTCTGACGTTGTTGCGTATCGCCATACCGAACAAGGGGTCGCTGTCCGCACCGGCGATCGACATGCTGCGCGAGGCCGGGTACCGGCAACGACGCATCGACAAGGACCTGACCTGTACCGATGAGGCGAACGGGGTCCAGTTCTTCTACCTGCGCCCGCGTGACATCGCCACCTACGTCGGGTCCGGTGACCTGGACCTGGGCATCACCGGCCGGGACCTGCTGATCGATTCCGGAGCGGCCGCCAGCGAGGTGATGACGCTCGGATTCGGTGGATCGGTCTTCCGCTACGCCGCCCGGCCGGACACGATCCACGACATCAGCGAACTGGGCGGGCGGCGGATCGCGACGTCCTACCCGGGGGTGGTGCACCGCCAGTTGGCGGAACTGGGCGTCACGGCACACGTGATCCGGTTGGACGGTGCGGTCGAGAACGCGGTGGCGCTCGGGGTCGCCGACGTGGTGGCCGACGTTGTCGAGACCGGAACCACGTTGCGCCAGGCCGGCCTGGAACCGTTCGGTGAGCCGTTGCTGCGTTCCGAGGCGGTTCTGGTCGGCCGCTCGGGGATGGACGGCAATGGCGCGGTCACCCAACTGTCACGGCGACTGCAGGGCGTGCTGGTGGCCCGCAGCTACGTGATGCTCGCCTACGACGTTTCGGTGGAATATCTGGACCGGGCCTCTGCGGTGACGCCGGGGATCGAGGCGCCGACCGTGTCGCCGCTGCACCGGGAGGGGTGGGTCGCGGTGCAGGCGTTGATCGCCCGCTCCGAGGTGCATCGCATCATGGATGAGCTGTACGAACTGGGCGCGCGCGCGATCCTGGCCACCGACATCAGCGCCTGTCGTCTGTAGCCTCCGCCCATGCCTCCGCAGCGGCCCGATTCTCCGCCGGACGCCAGCGGCCCGGCCGTGCCTGCTGCTGGCGCGGCCGCGACCAGCCCAGCGGCGGGTCGCTCGCTGCCGGCCGCGGTGGCGGTTCTGGCGGCCCTGCTGTCCGGAGCGTTCGCGGCCGCCCAAGGGGCGGTCAACGGTGGATTGGCCGAACGGGTCGGCACCCCGGTACTCGCCGCGCTGATCTCCAACGGTCTGGCCACGGTGCTGCTGGCGCTGGCGGCCTGCGCGCTGCCGCAGGTGCGGGCCGGACTGCGGCGGCTGCCGGGTTCGGGGCTGCGCTGGTGGCACTACCTCGGTGGTACCTGTGGCGCGCTGTTCGTTGCCGGTTCTGCGCTGACCGTACCGGTCCTGGGGGTGGCGCTGGTCACGGTGGTGCAGGTCTGCGGTACCTCCATCGGAGGGGTGCTGACCGACCGGGCCGGCCTCGGTCCCACCGGCCGGCTGCCCGTCACCCCGGTACGGGTACTCAGCGCACTGCTCGCGGTCGCTGCGGTCGGTGTCGCCCAGCTCGGTCGTCCCGTGGGGCACTGGGCTGTCGGGTTGGTCGGGCTTGTCCTGCTGTTGGGCCTGGGGTTGTCGGTGCAGTCGGCACTCAACGGTCGGGTCAATCTGGTGGCCCGCAACGTGGGTTCCGCCTCGCTGGTCAATGCTCTGGTGGGGACCACCGTACTGAGCGTGGCCGGCGCCGGGTTCGCGGTGACCGGTCACCTGCCGGTGGCCGATCTGCCCGCGGACTGGTGGCTCTACCTGGGCGGGGTCTTCTCGCCGGTGGTGACCGGCGGCACTCTGGTCGGGGTCCGTTCGCTCGGGGTGCTGCGTACCGGGCTGGCCTTCATCGCCGGCCAGTTGACCGGCGGGCTGCTGCTCGACACATTTGTGCCCGGGCTGGTGCGGCCATCGGGCTGGCTGCTGGTCGGCGCGGCTCTGATCGTCCTCGCGATCCTCTTGTCCGGAGCGTCCACCGCCGATTCGGGCTGGACCCGGTGGCCGGGGCCGCGACGTCGGAGAGCAGACTCGAAGGTGTGAGTGCGGATGGGGGGCGAGCCTCGGCGCCGTCCGATGCAGCGAGTGATGGCGGACCGGGCGGTGCTGGGCGAAGTGGGGCGACGGGTATGGGTGCCGACGGCGGAGGGCGGTCGGATTCGGGCGGGGTGACGGAGTTCCGGCCGCGCCGGGTCCGTTGGGTGTGCGGTATCGCTGCGGTCGCAGTCTTCGCGGTGTTCGCCGTGGTCTCCACCGCGCTGACCGGAAAGACCGAAGGCGGGGGTGCGTTCCACCGCGGCGACCAGGTGGCGATGGTGATCCTCGGCGGGCTCATCGGGCTCGGCATCATGTCGTTCGCCCGACCGCGCGTGCGTGCCGATGCTCGGGGTATCCGCGTCCGCAACATCATCGGTGGCTACGAACTGCCCTGGGATGTGGTCCGGGCGGTGCGTTTCAGCCGACACTCGCCGTGGGCGAGTCTGGAGCTCGCCGATGACGACGAGGTCACCATCATGGCCATCCAGGCGGTGGACAAGGGGTATGCCCTGGATGCGGTCCGTGCACTGCGCCGCCTGCTCGCCGAGCACGGTGGCGCTGCCGGCTCCGCGCCGCGGGGATGAGCCCGGTCGTCGGGATCCCTGGCCCGCCGGTAGAGTGAGCGCTCAGTTCCGTTGCCGGCCCGTACGTGCCGGTGGGCGGTTGCAGTGAGTAGGATGGAAACACACCAAGTGGAGCCCGCTCCCACCCGAGTTGCCGGCGAGTGATCGTCAGGCGGCCGGGTCCGGTCAGACCGTTTTCGGTCGCACTGCCGCTTCATGGAGCGGCCACGTGGGATCGACATGGTCGCGCAGAACAGGTTGTTCTGCGCTCATGACCGGTTCGAGCGGGCCTCGGCGCATGCCGGGGCCTTTTCGTGTGGTCGGGTCACACTCGGTGTTCCGTCAGCAGATGACTGAGGGCGGCTACCGGATCCCCCGGTAGTTTGTATGCACCGATTTGAGGAGGCCACATCAGCGCCGAGCCACGCATCAACGACCAGATCCGTGCCCGTGAGGTCCGGTTGGTCGGCCCCGAGGGTGAGCAGGTCGGAATCGTCCCGCTCGACCAGGCGATCAAACTGGCACAGGACGTTGACATGGATCTGGTCGAGGTCGCGCCGATGGCGCGCCCCCCGGTGTGCAAGCTCATGGACTATGGCAAGTTCAAATATGAGAGCGCACTGAAGGCGCGCGAGGCGCGGCGGAACCAGCAGCAGACCGTCATCAAGGAAATGAAACTCCGGCCGAAGATCGACGCGCACGACTACGAGACCAAGAAGGGTCACGTCGTGCGGTTCCTGAAGGCCGGGGACAAGGTGAAGATCACGATCATGTTCCGTGGTCGTGAGCAGAGCCGACCGGAGTTGGGGTTCCGGCTGCTGCGCAAGCTCGCCGACGAGATCGGTGAACTGGGGTACGTGGAGTCGTCCCCCAAGCAGGACGGTCGAAACATGATCATGGTGGTCGCCCCGCACCGGGCCACCAAGGAGGCCGCTCGCCAGGGTGTGAGGCCGGATTCCCCGGAATCGCAGATCGAACAGCCTGTCGCCGGAGCCGACCAGTAACCGTCCCCGCCGTGAGGCGGGGGCGCTGTCAAGGAGACGTAACCTCGATGCCGAAGATGAAGAGCCACTCGGGCATGGGCAAGCGGGTCAAGGTCAGCGGGAAGGGCAAGCTTCTCAAGGAGCAGGCCAACCGCCGCCACCTGCTGGAGCACAAGTCCTCCCGACGTACCCGCCGGCTGGCCGGTGTCGTGGCGTTCGCGAAGTCCGACGTGCAGCGGGTCAAGCGCCTGCTGGGTCGCTGAGGCGTCCAGTCCCCGCATCCGTCGGTGAACGCGCCGGCGGCCCTCAGAGCATGTGAGCAGGAGAGAGACCCGTGGCACGCGTCAAGCGGGCAGTGAATGCCCAGAAGAAGCGCAGGACCATCCTTGAGACCGCCAGCGGTTACCGCGGTCAGCGGTCGCGGCTGTACCGCAAGGCCAAGGAGCAGGTCCTCCATTCCATGAACTACGCGTACCGGGACCGCCGGGCGCGCAAGGGCGACTTCCGTCGCCTCTGGATCACCCGGATCAACGCGGCGGCCCGCGCGAACGGGATGACCTACAACCGATTCATCCAGGGCCTGAAGATCGCCGGTGTGGAGGTCGACCGTAAGGTTCTGGCCGAGCTGGCGGTCTCCGACGAGAAGGCCTTCGCCGCTCTCGTCGCGGTGGCGCACAAGTCGGTGCCCGCCGAGGACGCCGCCTGAGTGCAGGCATGTCGCACCACCGACCCGGGGATGTCGCCGGTGTGAAGGGCCAGGACACGGCCCCTTACACCGAACGGACGCCCCGGGTCGTGCGCGCCCGGGCACTGTTGCGCCGCTCCCGGCGCGACGCCGAGCGCGCCTTCCTCGCTGAGGGGCCGCAGGCGGTACGGGAGGCACTCGCGCCCGACGGCGGGCCGGTGGAGGACCTGTTCGCCACCGTGCAGGCGGCCCAGCAGCATCCGGAACTGCTGGCCGCCGCGCAGGCCGTGCAGGTGCGTGTCTCGCTGGTCACCGACCGGGCCCTGGCTGGTCTCGCCGACACCCAACGTCCGCAAGGACTCGTAGCGGTGTGTGGCTACCGGGACGTTGCGCTGGAGACGGCGTTGCGGACGCGTCCGGCGCTGGTGGTCGTGCTGGCCGGGATCGCAGATCCGGGCAATGCCGGTACGGTGCTGCGCACCGCGGATGCGGCGGGTGCCGGTGCGGTGGTCTTCACCGACCACAGTGTCGACGTCTACAACGGCAAGTGTGTCCGCTCCTCGGCGGGCAGCCTGTTCCATCTCGACGTGGTCCGTGGCGGCACCGGCCAACAGGTGGTGTCCCAGCTGCGAGCGGCCGGCCTGCAGGTCCTCGCGACCGATCTGCGGGGCGCGGCCGACCTGCACGAGCTGGCAGACCGCGGGGCGCTGGCCCGGCCGACTGCGTGGTTGTTCGGCAGCGAGGCACGTGGCCTTCCCGACGAGCTGGCCGCTGTGGCGGACCAGCGGGTGCGGGTACCCATGCACGGCCGGGCGGAGAGCCTCAATCTGGCCGCCGCCGCGGCGGTGTGCCTGTACACTTCGGCGCGTGTGGTGCATCTGGGCACCCCGGAGCGAACCCGAGCGGACGGAGACGGCGATGGCTGAGCAGTCCCTGCCGGTCGCCCCGCCCGGGCGGCGCTCCTTTATCCGGCCCGCCGGCGGCGGGCTGACGCGCTGAGGGCTCCGCCCCGGTCAGCGTTCCCCGTACCGGTGGGCTGCGGCGCAGTCGCACGCATCCCGTCCGTAGAATTCGGCGCTGGCCAGCTCCACGTGGCCCTGTCGTCGCCACCGTCCGGCAGCGGCCCGGTGGCCCTGCCGCCGCTCGTGTACGACCGGTTGACCGATGCGGCCAACAACCCGGGAGAGTCATGTCCTATCGCAATGATCCCTACGATCCGAAGGAAGCAACGCTGCTCACCGCGGCCTCCCTCGACGAGTCGGTGACCGCGGCGGAGAAGGCGTTCGCCGATGCCGACAACCTGACCGAACTGATCACCGCACGCCTCGCGCATCTGGGGGATCGGAGCCCGGTCATGCTGGCCCGCCGGGAGATAGGCTCGTTGCCTCCGGCGGCGAAATCGGAAGCAGGTAAGCGGGTCAACGCGGCCCGGGTGGCGATCCAGGCCGCGCACGACGCGCGTCGCGGCGCGCTGGAGGCAGCCGAACGTCGCCGGGTGCTCGCCGAGGAGACGGTGGATGTCACCCTGCCGACCGGGCGTCGGCCGGTCGGTGCCCGGCATCCGTTGTCACTGCTGATCGAGCGGATCTGTGACCTGTTTGTGGGGATGGGCTACGAGGTGGCGGAGGGGCCGGAGGCTGAGGCCAGCTGGCTGAACTTCGACGCGCTCAACATCGGCCCCGACGATCCGGTCCGAGGACTGATGGACACCTTCTACACCGACGTGCCGGAGCTGGTACTGCGTACCCACACCTCACCCGTGCAGGCGCGGGAGATGTTGCGGCGCCAGCCGCCCTTCTCACTGATCTGTCCCGGCCGGGTGTACCGCACCGACGAACTCGACGCCACCCACAGCCCGGTCTTCCATCAGGTGGAGGGTCTGGTGGTGGACGAGGGGATCACCATGGCGCATCTGCGCGGGACCCTGGACCACTTTGCCCGGGCGATGTTCGGTCCGCAGGCGAAGACACGGTGGCGTCCACACTACTTCCCGTTCACCGAGCCGTCCGCCGAGTTCGACGTCTGGTTCCCCGAACACCGCGACGGCCCCCGCTGGGTCGAGTGGGGCGGCTGCGGCATGGTCAACCCGCGGGTCCTGACCGCGTGCGGGATCGACCCGGAGCGCTATTCGGGTTTCGCCTTCGGAATGGGGATCGACCGCAGCCTGATCTTCCGCCATGGCATCACCGACATGCGCGACATCATCGAAGGCGACATGCGCTTCAGCCGCATGCTCGGTACGGAGGTCTGATTCATGCTGGTTCCCCTGTCGTGGTTGCGTGACCACGTGGACCTACCGCCCGGCGTTACCCCGGCTGAGCTGGCGGAGACCTTCGCGAGGACCGGTTTCGAGGTCGACGCGGTCCAGGACCTGGCCGCCGCCGTCGGTGGCGACCTGGTCGTCGGCCGGGTTCTTCAGATCGAGGAACTGGCCGGGTTCAAGAAGCCCATCCGACACTGTCAGGTGGACGTCGGCGCCGCCAACGGCACCGGAGAACCGCAGAGCATCGTGTGCGGCGCGCGCAATTTCGCGGTCGGTGACCTGGTGGTGGTGATCCTTCCCGGCGGGGTGCTACCGGGCGACTTCGTCATCTCGGCCCGTAGGACGTACGGGCGGATGTCTGCCGGCATGATCTGCTCGGCCCGGGAGTTGGGGCTGGGCGACGACCACGACGGCATCATCGTGCTGCCAGCCACGACCACCGAGGCTCCGGGCAGCGATGCCCGTACGGTCATCGGTCTCGACGAGGTCGTCTTCGATCTGGAGATCACCCCGGACCGTGGGTACTGCCTGTCGATCCGGGGGCTGGCCCGCGAACTTGCCCAGGCGTACGGCGTGACGTTCCGGGACCCGGCCGACCTGCCCGCACCGGCCGGCTCCGCGCAGCTACCTGTCGACCCAGCTGGACCGCGGATCCTCATCGAGGATCCGGTGGGTTGCGACCGGTTCAGCGCGCGACTGGTCTCCGGCGTCGACCCGTCCGGGTCAAGCCCGCAGTGGCTGACCCGGCGGCTCGTGCACGCGGGTATGCGGCCCATCTCGCTCGCTGTGGACATCACCAACTACCTGATGCTGGATCTTGGCCAGCCGATGCACGCATTCGACGCTGCCCGGGTCACCGGGGACCTGGTGGTCCGTCGGGCGCGGACCGCCGAACGGCTCACCACGCTGGACGATGTGGACCGTGAACTGCATGTCGAGGATCTGGTCATCTGCGACGACACCGGGGTGGTGTCGCTGGCGGCGGTGATGGGCGGCGCCACCACCGAGGTCTCGTCGGCCACTACCGAGGTGCTGTTCGAGGCGGCGCACTGGGAGCCGACCAGCATCAGCCGCACGGCGCGCCGGCACCGTCTGCTCAGCGAGGCGTCGAAGCGTTTCGAACGCAACGTCGACCCGGCGCTGACTCTGGTCGCGCTGGAACGGGCGGTACAGCTGCTGACCGCCCATGGCGGTGGCATCGCCGCACCGACGGTGGTGGATGTCGACCACGTAGCAGAACCATCCGCTGTGGAGCTGGCAGTGAGCAGGCCGTCGCGTACCGCCGGGGTCGACTATCCGCCGCAACGGGTGGTGGATCTGCTGACCGAGCTGGGCGCCACGGTGGTGGTGGACGGCCCGCTGAGCGACGGGAGCACCCTGCGGGTCACCCCGCCGACCTGGCGGCCAGATCTCACCGACCCGGCCGACCTGGTCGAGGAAGTGGTGCGACTGGACGGTTACGACCACCTTCCCTCCGTACTGCCCCCGGTGCGGCCGGGCCGGGGTCTCACCGACGACCAGCGTCGTCGGCGGCGGGTGGCCCGGGTGCTCGCCGATGCCGGATACGTCGAGGTGCTCAGCTACCCGTTCGTCGCGCCGGAGTCCTTCGACGCGCTCGGGTTGCCCGACGACGACGCCCGGCGCCGGTCGGTACGGCTGGCCAACCCGCTCAGCGAGCGGGAACCGTTGCTGCGAACCACGTTGCTGACCCCGCTGCTGCAGGCGGTACGCCGCAACCTGGGGCGCGGGCAGCGCGACCTGGCACTGTTCGAGATCGGACTGGTGTTCCGGCCGTCCGCGGAGCCGGTCGCGCCGCCGCCGGCATTGCCGGTCGACCGGCGGCCCTCCGATGCCGAGCTCGCCGCCGCGACGGCGGTCGTACCGCAGCAGCCCTACCGGGTGGCGGCAGTACTGACCGGTGAGATCGAACCCGCCGGCTGGTGGGGTAGCGGCCGTCGGGCGCAGTGGAGCGACGCGGTCGAGGCGGCGCGGCTGGTCGCCCAGGCCGCCGGGGTGGAGCTGGTGGTGCGGGCCGACAAGCACGCGCCGTGGCACCCCGGCCGGTGCGCGGCGCTGCTGGCGATCGGCGCGGACGGTGCGCAGCACCTGGTCGGCCATGCCGGCGAACTGCACCCGGAGGTCTGCCAGGCGCTGGAGTTGCCGGCCCGTACCTGCGCCATGGAACTGGAACTCGACGCGCTACCCGAGGCGGTCGTACGAGTCGTTCCGAAGCTCGCCACCTTCCCGCCCGCGCTGATCGACGTGGCTCTGGTCGTCGACGGGCAGACCCCGGCCGGGGACGTCGAGGCGGCGTTGTCGGCCGGCGCCGGCGGGTTGCTGGAGTCGATCCGACTCTTCGATGTGTTCGCCGGGGAACAGCTGGAGGCGGGGCGCAAGTCGCTGGCGTACCGGTTGAGTCTGCGGGCTGCGGACCGGACACTCACCGCTGAGGAGGCGGTGGCGGCCCGCGACGCCGCGGTAGCCGAGGCGCAGAGCCGGTTGGGCGCGGTGCTGCGCGGTCAGTGAGTTGCTGTCGGTGGCGTGCCCATACCCGGTGCGCCACCGGGCTCAGCGCACGTCCCAGATCCAGACCCCGGACCGGTAGCGCCCGGGGAACCCGAGCAGGCGGTCCAGAGCGGTACGCACCTGCGTGGAGTGCGGCGCACGGGGGTCGAGCGCCACACAGTCGGCGCGGTACCCGGCCAGATCATCCCGGGCACGGGCGCGGGCCTGCGGGGTCACGGCCGGAATGTGGCCGGTGGCCGAGATACCGGCCATGGTGGTGGCCAGCCGGCTGCGCGGCCGGGCCCATTCCCCCCTGCCGTGCGCGTCGGGCACCATCACCGGCCCACCCGCCACCGGTAGACCGGCCAGGGTGCCCGCCGACCAGCGCACCCCGATCCGGTCGGCCTTCCATCGCTGTGGCACTGGCAGCAGCACGTGACCGGGGCGCACGTGGCGCTGCCACTGCCCACTGGTGAAGAACTGCGGTACCGGGTCGCGGTGGAGCACGGGCAACTGGGTGGGCAGGATCGGGACCAGCGCCGCGGCGAGCGCCGCCAGACACACCGGTCGGGGCAGGCGTTGGCGCAGTGCGTGGTCGGTGCCGAGAGCCAGTACCGCTCCGGCGGCGGTGATGCTCACCAACGCCAGTCGGTCCGGCATCGCCTGTTCGATCAGAGGCAGACCGGCCAGTAGTCTCCAGGGCCCGGGGAGCCCGGTGTCGCGGTGCAGGTACACGATCCCGGTGCCGAAGCTGAGTACCGCGAACAGCAGTCCGGTCCCGGCCAACGCCAGCACCAGGCGGCTGCGCCGGAGCCACCACACCAGAGCCACCAGCAGGACGACCAGGCCGGGGCCTAGGAAGCTGGTCTGTTCGGTGGCGTTGCCGGCGTACACCCGTCCGGCCTGCGCGGGGCCACCGAACACCGCGAACGTACCGAACCACACCCAGGACACCACGTCGGTACCGAACCTGCTGATGTGCCACGGCGTGCCGTGGTAGCTGCCCGGCCCGGCCAACAGCATCCAGAGCGGATAGGCCAGCAGCACCAGCGACACCAGTGCGGCGGTGCCGGTCCGTACCAGGAAGGCGGGTAGTTCGCGGCGCGCGTCGCGGGGGGACAGCACCGCCCGCAGTGTCCCGAACACCGCCACCCCCAGCACCGTGAACAGCAGGATCTCCGTACCGGTCAAGCATTGTGCGGCCAGCAGGACGCCGAGCAGCACACCGCGCAGTATGCCGTTGCGGCGCATGCTCGTGGGTCGGTCGGCGCCCACGTGGGGGGTGCTACCGGGCAGTGCGCAGAGCACGATGAAAGGTACGAAGAACTGGCTGGTGAGGTGTAGATGGGCGTTGGACAGCGAGATCATGCCGGGGGAGAAGCCGATCAGGCCGGCGCCGAGCGCCGCGGCGGCTGCGGAGCCCACCAGATGCCGGCGGAACACCAGGTACCAGCCGGTAGCGGTGCCGGCCAAGGCCGCGACGGCGAGTACCAGAAACGACACGGCGGGACCGAATAGCAGCGTGACGGGGCTGAGGATGACGGCGGGCAGTATCACCGACGAGTTCGCCATCAGGTTGGCGCCTTCGGGCGCATTGACCTGATGGGTGTAGAACGGGTCGCTCAGCTGGGTCACGGCGTGCGCGCCGTTGGCCAACATCCATTCCAGCAGCGGCTGGTCGTTGACGTTGTCGGCGAGCAGCCGGGTGTCGGGGGCCATCCAGAGCCGGCCGGTCACCCAGACCGCCAGCAGCAGGAAACAGCCCACCGCGAGTACGTGCGGCCGGCAGGTCCGGATGCTCTTGCGCCATCGCGGTGTGGTCTGCGCGGCGGGTAGCGGTCGTTGGCTGCCGGCCCGCAGCCGCGGTGGCGTCGTCTCCGTCACGGGTGGCTCCGGGGCCGGGGCGGCCCCGGTCAAGTGGTCCGCGGCCGGGGGCCGCGCACCGCGGAGAGGCGTTGGCGGGTCAGGATCCCCAGTGCCTTGACTCCGTCGCGCCAGGTGATCTTCTTGCCCTCGGCCCGGCTCCGGGCCGAGTAGGTGACCGGTACCTCGTAGGGCCGGATCCGCCGGCGCAGCAGCTTGCCGGTGATCTCGGCTTCCATACCGAAGTCCTGGGAGCGGATGTTCAGCGAACGGTACAGCTCGGTCGGCATGAGCTTGAAGCAGGTCTCCAGGTCGGAGAGGTAACAGTTGTAGAGGATGTTCGCGGCGGTGGTGATGGCCTTGTTGCCCATCACGTACCAGAACGAGAAGGCGGAGTGTCCACCGAAGTTCCGGTTACCGTAGATGACCTGGCTGCGGCCGTCCTGAACCGGTTTGAGCAGCCGGGGGATGTCGCGGGGATCGTATTCCAGGTCGGCGTCGAGGACGATCATGTAATCGCCGGTGGCGTGTTCGACACCGGTACGGATGGCTGCTCCCTTGCCCCGGTTCAGCTCGTGGTGGATCGTCCGGGTCCGGGGGTCATCGACGTTGGCGAGCAGCTGGCGGGTGCCGTCGGTGCTTCCGTCGTCGATCACCAGCAGCTCTATCTCGCACGGATAGGCCACCTCGAGGGTCTGCTTGATCGCGGTGCTGACCCGGGCCTGCTCGTTGTAGACCGGCATCAGGATAGACAGGCGCACTGGGACCACTCCCGTCCGCACTATGGAATGACCGCTGTCAGATTCGGTACCGCAGTCGGCTCCTCCCGCGACCTCATCGCCCCGGTGTTCGGCATCTTGGGCGCGTGGCAGGACTGTCTTGCCTGATCGTAGCGAGCAGAGAGGGCCGGGCCGGCGGGTTGTCGGCAAAGTCCAGGATCTCTCCAATGGTCGCGTTGGAGGCGTCGTCACAGATAGCCAAGGAGCGCATTGTGATACAGTCTCCTGCATAGACATGCAAGGAGTGTAAGATGGGCGTACGGACCGCTGTGGCCGGCGCGAGTGGCTACGCCGGAGGCGAGCTGCTCCGGCTGATCGAATCGCACCCGGGGTTGCACCTGGTGGCTGCCACCGCGGGCGCCAGCGCGGGGCGACCGGTCACCGAACTGCACCCTCAACTGGCCTCGTTGAGCCAGCTCACGCTGCAACCCACCGGGCCGGACGAACTGGCCGACGTCGACCTGGTGTTCCTGGCCCTGCCGCACGGTCGGTCCGCGGCACTGGCCGCCCAGTTGCCCGCCACCACCAGGATCGTCGATCTGGGTGCCGACCATCGACTGGTCGACCCAGCCGGATGGGCCCGCTACTACGGCGGAAGTCATGCCGGCGCCTGGGTCTACGGACTTCCCGAGCTGCCCGGCCAGCGCGCCCGGATCGCGGCGGCACAGCGGGTCGCGGCCACCGGCTGCTACGCGGTGGCCAGCACCCTTGCGCTCGCCCCCCTGATCGCGGCCGGCGTGGCCAGCTCTGACGATGTCGTGGTGGTCGCCGCATCCGGCACCTCGGGTGCCGGCCGGTCCACCGCGGCAGGATTGACCGGTAGCGAGGTCATGGGTGACCTGTCGGCCTACAAGGTGGGCGCGCACCAGCACACCCCGGAGATCAAGCAGGCGACCGGCGCGCGGAGCGTGTCGTTCACCCCGGTTCTCGCGCCGATGCCGCGGGGGATCCTGGCCACCGTGACGGCCCTGCCGGTCGGCAACCAGAGCAGCGCCGACATCCGTCAGCTCCTCGCCGGGGCATACCGGAACGAGCCGTTCGTGCACGTGCTGGAAGACGGCCGCTGGCCACACACCGGCGCGACCCTGGCCAGCAACTCTTGCCACCTACAGGCCACAGTGGACGCTGACAGCGGTCGGATAGTGGTCCTCAGCGCGATCGACAACCTGGGCAAGGGCGCCGCCGGCCAGGCCCTGCAGTGCGCGAACCTGATGCTGGAGCTGCCCGAGACAACTGGGCTGAGCACGAACGGGGTGGCGCCATGAACACCGGTGCCGGAGCGGTATCCGATGGTGTACCGACCCGTGTCGGGTCCCCGGCCGCAGTGGGGGTCACCGCTCCGGCCGGTTTCCGTGCGGCTGGCGTGGCTGCCGGGATCAAACAGTCCGGTGCGCCCGATGTGGCCCTGGTGGTCAACGATGGCCCCGCGTTCGCCGCCGCGGGTGTCTTCACCCGCAACCGGGTGAAGGCCGCGCCGGTGCTGTGGAGTGAGCAGGTGTTGGCCGCCGGGGTCGTCCGCGCGGTCGTCCTCAACTCTGGCAACGCCAACGCCTGTACCGGGTCGGCGGGCTTCGCCGACACCCACGCGACGGTCGAACACGTGGCGGCGCGGCTGGGAATTGGCGCCGCCGACGTCGCGGTCTGCTCCACCGGGCTGATCGGTGAGCGGCTACCGATCGAGGCGTTACTGGCCGGCGTCGAGCAGGCGGCGCAGGAACTCAGTCCGGTCGGTGGTCCGGCCGCAGCCGAGGCGATCCGCACCACCGACACCCGGGCCAAACAGGTACGCCTGGGCGGTGACGGGTTCGTGGTGGGCGGCATGGCAAAGGGCGCCGGCATGTTGGCGCCGTCCCTGGCGACGATGTTGTGCGTACTGACCACCGACGCGCTCGCCGACGCCGAGGTCCTCGGTGCCGCGCTGCGCGCCGCCAGCAGGGTCACCTTCGAACGCATCGACTCCGACGGCTGTCTGTCCACCAACGACACCATCCTCTTGCTCGCCTCCGGTGCCTCCGGGGTCAGCCCGACCGAACGGGAGCTGACCGACGTCCTCACCGCCGCCTGCGCGGATCTGGCGGGTCAGCTGCTCGCCGATGCCGAAGGAGCGACGAAGGACATCGCGATCGAGGTCACCAGCGCGGCCACCGAGGACGAGGCGGTCGAGGTGGGTCGGGTCGTCGCCCGCAACAACCTGGTCAAGTGCGCACTGTTCGGCAACGACCCCAACTGGGGCCGGATCCTCGCCGCCATCGGCACCACCCGTGCGCAGTTCGACCCGGAGAAACTGGACGTGGCAGTCAACGGGGTCTGGATCTGCCGCAACGGCGCAGCTGCCGCCGACCGGAGCGAGGTCGATCTGACCAGCCGTGATGTCGCGATCACCATCGATCTCGCCGCCGGTACCCGATCCGCGACGGTGTGGACCAACGACCTGTCCACCGGATACGTCCACGAGAACTCGGCGTACTCGACATGAGCGCTGCCGCCAGAACTCCGTCGCTGTCCCCGGACCTGACCGCCGCGATGGCGAAGGCCCAGATACTGACCGAGGCGCTGCCCTGGTTGGCCAGGTTCCGCGGCGCCACCGTGGTGATCAAGTACGGCGGTCACGCGATGAGCGAGCCGCAGTTACGTAGGTCGTTTGCCGAGGACATGGTCTTTCTCCGCTGTGCCGGACTTCGCCCGGTCGTGGTGCACGGCGGGGGGCCGCAGATCTCGGCGATGCTGGACCGTCTCGACATCCCCTCGGAGTTCCGCGGCGGGCTGCGGGTGACCACACCCGAGTCGCTGGATGTGGTGCGGATGGTGCTCGTCGGCCAGGTCGGCAGGCAACTGGTCGGCCTGATCAACCAGCACGGGCCGTTCGCGGTGGGCATCTCGGGAGAGGACGCCCAACTGTTCACCGCGGTGCGCCGCTCGGCCATGGTGGCAGGGAAGCGTGTCGACGTCGGGCTGGTGGGCGACGTGGCCACCGTGGACCCCGGTGTACTGGGCGACCTGCTGGCCGGGGACCGGATCCCGGTGATCTCCACCGTGGCGCCGGACGCCGACGGGGTGGTGCACAACCTCAATGCCGACACCGCGGCATCGGCCCTGGCCGTGGCCCTGGCCGCGCAGAAACTGGTGGTACTGACAGACGTACCGGGGCTGTACGCCGACTGGCCGGACCGCCGCAGCCTGATCTCGCGACTGACCGTGGACGAACTGGCGGCACTGATACCGGAACTGGCCGCCGGAATGGTACCCAAGATGGAGGCGTGCCTTCGCGCGGTACGCGGTGGGGTGCCGCAGGCACATGTGATCGACGGCCGGGTGCCGCACTCGATCCTGCTCGAGGTGTTCACCTCGGAAGGGTTCGGCACGATGGTCGTACCGTCCGACGGAGAGGACGACGCACGATGAGTGGGACGATCCAGGCGACGGGCCCCGGCCTGGTCTCGCGCTGGGACCAGACGATGATGCACAACTACGGCACGCCTGCGCTGGCCCTCGTACGCGGCAGCGGCGCCGTGGTCACCGACGAACAGGGCAACGACTACCTGGACCTGTACACCGGGCTGGCGGTCAATGCGTTGGGCCACGCGCATCCAGCGGTCGTCGCGGCGGTCACCCGCCAGATCGGCACCCTCGGCCATGTCGGCAACTTCTTCGCCAACCCACCGCAGGTCGTGCTCGCCGAACGGCTTCTCGGACTGTTCGACCGCCCCGGCGCGGTCTACTTCGCCAACTCGGGCGCCGAGGCCAACGAGGCCGCCTTCAAAGCTTCGCGCGGCACCGGCCGCACCCGGATCGTGTCCACCGTGGACGGCTTCCACGGTCGGACCATGGGTGCCCTGGCCCTGACCGGGCAACCCGGGAAACGGGACCCGTTCCTTCCGTTGCCAGGTGAGGTGACCCACGTGCCGTACGGTGACACCGCCGCCCTCGACACCGCGGTCGACGCCGACACCGCGATGGTGATCCTGGAGCCGCTGCAGGGCGAAGCGGGAGTGATGGCACCGCCAGCGGGCTACCTCGCCGCAGCCCGGGAGATCACCGAACGGCGCGGTGCGCTCCTGGCCGTCGACGAGGTGCAGACCGGCGTCGGACGTACCGGACAGTGGTTCGCCCATCAGGCCGAAGGAATAAGGCCGGACCTGGTGACCCTGGCCAAGGGGCTGGGCGGTGGCCTGCCCCTGGGCGCCTGCGTGGCATTCCGGGACACCCGTTACGGAGACGTGGCGGCGCTGCTGGGTCCCGGCACACACGGCAGTACGTTCGGAGGCAACCCGGTGTGTTGCGCGGCCGGCCTGGCCGTCCTGGACACCATCGCCGACGAGGGCCTGCTCGAACACGTCAAACACCTCGGCGAACGACTACGCGACGGGGTTTCGGTACTCGACCATCCGCTGATCGCCGGAACCAGGGGCGCCGGCCTGCTGCTGGGCATCGTGCTCACCGAGCCCGTGGCCCTCGCCGCCGCGGCGGCACTGTGTACGGCTGGCTTCCTGGTGAATCCGGTCCAGCCGGACGTGCTGCGGCTGGCTCCGCCACTCAACCTGACCACCGATGAGGCGGACAGCTTCCTGTCCGCGCTGCCCGCCGCCCTCGACGGTGCTGGAGCGTCCCAATGACCCGACACTTCCTACGCGACGACGCACTGTCACCCACCGAGCAGGCTGAGGTCCTCGATCTGGCCGCCCGGCTCAAGCTCGACCGGTACGCGCACCGACCGCTGGCCAACCGCTCGATCGCGGTCATCTTCGAGAAGCAGTCCCTGCGTACCCGTACCTCCTTCGAGGTCGGCATCGCGCAACTGGGTGGCCAGCCGCTGATCATTGACGCCCGCAGTACGCACTTCGGTCGGGGTGAGAGCGTCACCGACGCGGCCCGGGTGCTGTCGCGCTACGTCGACGCGATCATCATCCGCACCTTCGGCGACGACCGGCTGGCGGATCTGGCCGGCGCCTCCTCGGTACCGGTGGTCAACGCCCTGTCCGACGGGTTCCACCCCTGCCAGTTGCTCGCCGATCTGCAGACGATCCGGGAACGCAGGGGAGGACTGAGCGGCGCCACGGTGACCTACCTCGGCGACGGCGCCAACAACATGGCCCATTCCTACATCCTCGCCGGCGCCACCGCCGGCATGCACGTGCGGATCGCCGCACCGCCCGGATACCGGCCGGAGGCGGCCGTGCTCGCCGCCGGTGCCAGGATCGCCGCACAGACCGGCGGGTCGGTCGAGGTGACGCAGGACGCGCAGGCGGCAGCTCGTGGAGCGGGTGTCCTGGCCACGGACACCTGGACCTCGATGGGCCAGGAGAGCGACGGTAGGGACCGGCTCGGTCCGTTCCTGCCCTACCAGCTCAACACCGGGCTGCTGGACCTGGCCGCGCCCGACGCGATCGCCCTGCACTGCCTGCCGGCGCACCGCGGTGAGGAGATCACCGACGAGATCATCGACGGACCGACCAGCGCGGTGTTCGATGAGGCGGAGAACCGGCTGCACGCCCAGAAGGCGCTACTGACCTGGCTACTGGATCCGGCGGCGGGAGCAGTCCATGACCAGCGGTGACGTTCCAGCATCCGGGGTGCGGCTCGACCCGCCGGTCGGTGACTCGGCGGGTCGCCCGGTCACCAAGACCGCACGGCATGCACGGATCGCCGAGATCATCCGGGACCGCTCGGTGCGCTCCCAGACGGAGCTCGCCGAACTGCTCGCCGACAGCGGCATCACCGTGACCCAGGCCACCCTCTCGCGCGATCTGGAGGAACTGGGCGCGGTGAAGGTGCGAGGTACCGACGGAGGTGGGCCGAGCTACCTGCTGCCCGAGGAGGGCCGCCCACCGATGCGCCCCGCCGAGCACGCGCCGGCCCGACTGCAACGCCTGCTGCGGGAGCTGCTGACCGGAGCCGATTCCAGCGGCAATCTCGCCGTCCTGCGTACCCCGCCCGGTGCGGCCCAGTTCCTTGCCAGTGCACTGGACCGTTCCGGGCTCCCCGAGGTGGTGGGCACCATCGCCGGTGACGACACCATCGTCGTGATCGCCCGTGAGGACATCGGTGGCGGGAACCTCGCGGCCCTGCTCAGCAGCTGGGCCGGCCGCGACGACACCCGTTGACAATCGGTGCAGTAGTCACCGGGTGCCCCGGTACGACCTGTCCCGCGTCGAGGGCACCTGGAGCGTCGGCGTCGGGGTCCGAACATCGTGCAGGAAGATGGGAAGCGTGACTGACAAGCAGCAGACCCCGCAGGAACCGACCCGGCTGTGGGGCGGCCGGTTCGCCGGTGGACCCGCGGAGGCCCTGGCCAGGCTGAGCCTCTCGGTCCAGTTCGACTGGCGGTTGGCGCCCTACGACCTGGCCGCTTCCCGGGCACACGCCCGGGTGCTGGCGCGGGCCGGACTCCTCGACGCGGAGGAACTCGGCAGGATGCTCGCGGCGCTCGACGACCTTCAGGCGGCGTGCGCGGCTGGCGAGTTCACCCCGACCATCGAGGACGAGGACGTACACACCGCGCTGGAGCGCGGTCTGCTGGAACGTCTCGGTGGCCTGGGCGGCAAACTGCGGGCCGGCCGTAGCCGCAACGACCAGGTTGCTACCGACCTGCGTCTCTACCTGCGCGATCACGCCCGCGGGCTGGCCGGTCGGTTGGTGGAACTGATCGAGGCGTTGACCGATCAGGCAGGCCGCCACATCGACACGCCCGCGCCCGGGATGACCCATCTGCAACATGCCCAGCCGATCTCGTTCGCCCATCAGCTGCTGGCCCATGTGCAGCCGCTGGGTCGTGACCTGGACCGGCTCGCCGACTGGGACCGGCGGGCCGCCTACTGTCCGCTGGGTGCCGGTGCGCTGGCTGGTTCCTCGCTGCCACTGGACCCGGCGTCGGTCGCTCTCGATCTGGGTTTCGACAGGCCGACCGACAACTCCATCGACGCCGTCGCCGATCGGGACTTCGTCGCGGAGTTCCTCTTCGTCGCCGCGATGATCGGGGTACATCTGTCCCGGCTGGGCGAGGAGGTCGTGTTGTGGACCAGCCAGGAGTTCGGTTGGGTCGAGCTCGACGACGGGTTCGCGACCGGATCGTCGATCATGCCGCAGAAGAAGAACCCGGACATCGGGGAACTCGCCCGCGGCAAGTCGGGACGCCTGATCGGTCATCTGACCGGTGTGCTGGCCATGCTCAAGGGTCTGCCGCTGGCCTACGACCGGGACCTACAGGAAGACAAGGAACCGGTGTTCGACGCGATGGACACCCTGGAACTGGTGCTGCCCGCGGTCAGCGGGATGATCTCGACCATGACCGTACGGGTCGATGTGCTGGCCGCTGCCGCACCGCGCGGCTTCACCCTGGCTACTGAGGTTGCCGACTGGCTGGTGCGGCGCGGCGTGCCGTTCCGGGATGCGCACGAGATCTCCGGGGAAATGGTCGCGCTGTGTCTCGCCCGGGACTGCGAGCTCGACGAGATCGCTGATGAGGATCTCAGCAGCGTCAGCCCACATCTGACCCCTCAGGTCCGGGAGGTGCTGTCGGTGCCCGGTGCTCTCGCTGCCCGCACCACGCCGGGCTCCACAGGACCGGGTCCGGTGACGGACCAGCTCACCGCGCTCATCGGCCGGCTCAGCGGTTGGCGGGAATGGTCCGAACACCAGGTGGTGCCACGCTGACCGACAGTGACGAACCCGCGCCGCCAGCCGCCTTCGGCAGCAGCCCCCGTGACATCGACGAGCTGGCCGAGCTGCTCGCGGGACCGGCGCAGTACGCCGCACCCGGGCTGCTGGGCTGCCTGCTGGTGGCCAATGGGGTCAGTGTGCGTCTCACCGAGGTGGAGGCGTACGCGGGTGTCGGTGCGGATCCCGCGTCGCACGCCCACCGCGGGAGGACACCGCGTAACGCGGTGATGTTCGGGCCGGCAGGTCATGCGTACGTCTACTTCACCTACGGCATGCACTGGTGTCTCAACGTGGTGTGCGGAACACCGGGCGAGGCAGCCGCGGTGCTGCTGCGGGCAGGTGAAGTCGTCACGGGCCTTGCGGTGGCGCGGAGCCGCCGGGTCACGGCCACCGACCGCGACCTGGCGCGTGGCCCGGCTCGACTGACCCGTGCCCTGGACATCCAACGGTGCGTGGACGGCACGTTCCTGCTGGACGGATCCGGCCCGGTGCAGCTGGTGCCGGGTGCTCCGGCGTTGCGGGACCGGATCACGTGTGGCCCCAGAGTCGGCGTCGTGGGGGGAGCCGAGACCGCGTGGCGTTACTGGCTCGTCACCGAGCGCGGAGCGCCGGAGCCCACAGTCAGCCGTTATCGGCGGGCAAGCCCCCGGCGCCGGTGATCGTCGGGCCTTCGCCGGGCGGCCGACACACTGACCGCAAAAGCGGTTGTGGGTCCGTCGCAGCACTGCGCGACAATCACCGGTGTGACCGACATCTTCGAGGACCTCCGGTGGCGGGGTCTCATCAAGGACAGCACCGACCCGGATGAACTGGCCAAACATCTGGCTAACGGGCCAGTCACCTTCTATGCCGGGTTCGATCCGACCGGCCCGAGCCTACATATCGGTCACATGGTGCAGATCCTCACGGCCCGTCGGCTCCAGCTCGCCGGGCATCGGCCGCTGGTCCTGGTCGGAGGTGCGACCGGACTGCTCGGGGATCCGAAGGAAGCCGGCGAGCGGGTGCTCAACTCCCCTGACGTGGTGGCTGGCTGGGTGGCTCGACTTCAGGGGCAACTCGCGCCGTTTGTCGGCTTTTCCGGTGAACATGCGGCGCGGGCGGTCGACAACCTTGACTGGACGGGCACGATGTCGGTGCTGGAGTTTCTGCGCGACGTCGGTAAGCACTTCCCGGTCAATCAGATGCTCTCGCGTGAGGTGATCAGGACCCGGCTCGCCGGTGGCGGCATCAGCTTCACCGAGTTCAGCTACCAGATCCTGCAGGCAAACGACTACTTCGAACTCAACAGCCGGTACGGCTGCACGCTGCAGTTCGGTGGCTCGGACCAGTGGGGGAACATCACCGCTGGCGTCGACTACTGCCGCCGTCGCGGAGTCTCGGGCGCACAGGCGTTCACCACTCCGTTGGTGACCCGCGCGGATGGGACGAAGTTCGGCAAGACGGCCGACGGCCAGAGCGTGTGGCTGGACGCGGCGATGACCAGCCCGTACGCCTTCTACCAGTTCTGGGTCAACGTCGAGGACTCGGATGTCGGCCGCTACCTGCGTTACTTCAGTTTCCGCGGCCGCTCAGAGATCGAGGAACTGGAACGCGCGGCAGCAGAGCGTCCAGCTGCGCGGGCGGCGCAACGTGTCTTGGCCGAGGAACTCACCACGCTGGTACATGGTGCTGCGGAGACAGGTCACGTCGTGACGGCGAGCCGTGCCCTGTTCGGCCGGGCTGAACTGGCCGAGCTGGACGCCGGCACTCTCCGTGCAGCGCTGTCGGAAGCCGGTCTGCTCACGATCCCGGAGTTGCCGGATGTCGCGACCCTGCTCAAGGAGTCCGGGCTGTGCGCGAGCCTCTCCGAGGCCCGCCGGGCGGTGGCTGAAGGTGGCGCGTACGTCAACAATCAGCGGGTCACGCAGGCCGATGCGCAGATCGGACCTGAGCAGCTGCTGCACGGCCGGTACCTGGTTCTACGTCGCGGTAAGCGGACCATAGCCGGTGTCGAAGTCGCGGCCTGATGCCTTGTGCCGCAACAGCTCTGACGGACAGCGGTGAAATCCACAGCGGGTTTTGCCGCTGTCCGTCGGTTCGCCGCACGAGTCTGTGAGCGGCGACACGGCACCCCGGTTTGACGTCCGGTTCCGGCATCGCGTAACTTTCTCTTTGCCAGCGGGGAACCGGACAGGCCGGATGCGAAAGCAGCCGGGGGGACGGCTCGCGGCAGATTGGCCGAAGTGGTGACACCGAGGCCAGCTGGGCGGTGCGAACAAGTCATGGCACTCGAGAGAGTGACCTGGATTTGAATTCGCGAAGTCGACCAGGTAGCGTAGAACCTCGCAGGACATCGGACAGGCTGTGGTTCGCCGCACTGACTCTGAGCTATCAGGGCTGTGAGCGCGACACAGAGTGGCCGGTCTGCGAAGCCCTGACATTAGGTCCGAATCTGGGCCTTGTATTGTCTGGGAAGATTCAAAATCCTCCAATGGATGAGATCTTGACTTCCGGCGGAGGAGCGGGTAAACTGGAACAGTTGCCCCTAGGGCGGCCGCGCGAGTGGTTGTTTTAGGTGTGTGTTTGTTTCTTGAGAACTCAACAGGGTGTTTAAAAGCCAGTGCATTTGTTTTTCCTCGTGCCATGGCCTGGTTTCAGGTTGTGGTGGAGGTTCCTTTGAATGCAGTACATGCAGCCTTTCGAGGTTGTGTGGTATTGCTGGGATGTTCTTTCCAAAGATTTTTGATGGAGAGTTTGATCCTGGCTCAGGACGAACGCTGGCGGCGTGCTTAACACATGCAAGTCGAGCGGAAAGGCCCCTTCGGGGGTACTCGAGCGGCGAACGGGTGAGTAACACGTGAGTAACCTGCCTTTAGCTTCGGGATAACCCCGAGAAATCGGGGCTAATACCGGGTATTCACGCTTCCTCGCATGGGGGGGTGTGGAAAGGGTTTTACCGGCTAGGGATGGACTCGCGGCCTATCAGCTTGTTGGTGGGGTAATGGCCTACCAAGGCGACGACGGGTAGCCGGCCTGAGAGGGCGACCGGCCACACTGGGACTGAGACACGGCCCAGACTCCTACGGGAGGCAGCAGTGGGGAATCTTGCGCAATGGGCGAAAGCCTGACGCAGCGACGCCGCGTGGGGGATGACGGCCTTCGGGTTGTAAACCTCTTTCAGCAGGGACGAAGCGAAAGTGACGGTACCTGCAGAAGAAGCTCCGGCTAACTACGTGCCAGCAGCCGCGGTAAGACGTAGGGGGCGAGCGTTGTCCGGATTTATTGGGCGTAAAGAGCTCGTAGGTGGCTTGTCACGTCGGTTGTGAAAACCTGCAGCTTAACTGTGGGCTTGCAGCCGATACGGGCGGGCTAGAGGCAGGTAGGGGAGAGTGGAATTCCTGGTGTAGCGGTGAAATGCGCAGATATCAGGAGGAACACCGGTGGCGAAGGCGGCTCTCTGGACCTGTTCTGACGCTGAGGAGCGAAAGCGTGGGGAGCGAACAGGATTAGATACCCTGGTAGTCCACGCCGTAAACGTTGGGCGCTAGGTGTGGGGAACACTCCACGTTCTCCGTGCCGTAGCTAACGCATTAAGCGCCCCGCCTGGGGAGTACGGCCGCAAGGCTAAAACTCAAAGGAATTGACGGGGGCCCGCACAAGCGGCGGAGCATGCGGATTAATTCGATGCAACGCGAAGAACCTTACCTGGGTTTGACATCGCCGGAAATCCTCCAGAGATGGGGGGTCCTTCGGGGCCGGTGACAGGTGGTGCATGGCTGTCGTCAGCTCGTGTCGTGAGATGTTGGGTTAAGTCCCGCAACGAGCGCAACCCTTGTCCGATGTTACCAGCGGGTTATGCCGGGGACTCATCGGAGACTGCCGGGGTCAACTCGGAGGAAGGTGGGGATGACGTCAAGTCATCATGCCCCTTATGTCCAGGGCTTCACGCATGCTACAATGGCCGGTACAGAGGGCTGCGATACCGTAAGGTGGAGCGAATCCCTAAAAGCCGGTCTCAGTTCGGATCGGGGTCTGCAACTCGACCCCGTGAAGTCGGAGTCGCTAGTAATCGCAGATCAGCAACGCTGCGGTGAATACGTTCCCGGGCCTTGTACACACCGCCCGTCACGTCACGAAAGTCGGTAACACCCGAAGCCGGTGGCCCAACCCCTTGTGGGAGGGAGCTGTCGAAGGTGGGACTGGCGATTGGGACGAAGTCGTAACAAGGTAGCCGTACCGGAAGGTGCGGCTGGATCACCTCCTTTCTAAGGAGCGTCTGGCGGCCGAAGGGTCGTCCAGGGTCAGCCAGGAGCGAATGTCTTCTGGTGGCTGCTCATTGGTGGAGCACTGGCTAGTTCTGTGCCGGCAACGGCTGTGATGTGAGTACTGCTGTCCTGCCTTTTGGGGTGGGGTTGTTCAGGGAAGTGTCATGGTGCGGCTGGTGTGGTGGACACCCTGTTGGGTCCTGAAGAAACGAGCATTGCTTGTTCTTCGGGTTGGTTGCGGCTCGGCGTGCCGGGCATACCGTCTCCCTGGTGTGGGGGTGGGTGTCTTGGTGGTGGCGTCGGGTTCTGCCCGTTGTTTGAGAACTACACAGTGGATGCGAGCATCTTTGTGGTCAAGTAATTAAGGGCACATGGTGAATGCCTTGGCACCAGGAGCCGATGAAGGACGTGGGAGGCTGCGATATGCCTGGGGGAGTTGTCAACCTAGCTGTGATCCCAGGATTTCCGAATGGGGAAACCCAGCACCAGTCATGTGGTGTTACCCGCGCCTGAATGTATAGGGCGTGTGGAGGTAACGCGGGGAAGTGAAACATCTCAGTACCCGTAGGAAGAGAAAACAACAGTGATTCCGTGAGTAGTGGCGAGCGAAAGCGGATGAGGCTAAACCGGGCGCATGTTCAAGCCGGCGGGCGTTGTGTGTTCGGGGTTGTGGGGCTTGTTGTGGTCGTTCTGCCGGACGGCCGGACAGTAAGAAAGTCGCGTGCTAGCTGAAGGGTCTGGAAAGGCCTACCGTAGAGGGTGAGAGTCCTGTAGGTGAAAGCGCGTGGCCTGTCTTTGCGAGTTCCCGAGTAGCGGCGGACCCCTGAAATCTGCCGTGAATCTGCCAGGACCACCTGGTAAGCCTAAATACTACCTGGTGACCGATAGCGGACTAGTACCGTGAGGGAAAGGTGAAAAGTACCCCGGGAGGGGAGTGAAATAGTACCTGAAACCATGTGCCTACAATCCGTCGGAGCTGCGTTCGTTGGAGCGTGGTGACGGCGTGCCTTTTGAAGAATGAGCCTGCGAGTTAGTGGTGCGTGGCGAGGTTAACCCGTGTGGGGGAGCCGTAGCGAAAGCGAGTCCGATAAGGGCGTTGAGTCGCGTGTCCTAGACCCGAAGCGGAGTGATCTACCCATGGGCAGGTTGAAGCGCGGGTAAGACCGTGTGGAGGACCGAACCCACCAGGGTTGAAAACCTGGGGGATGACCTGTGGGTAGGGGTGAAAGGCCAATCAAACTCCGTGATAGCTGGTTCTCCCCGAAATGCATATAGGTGCAGCGTCACGTGTTTCTTGCCGGAGGTAGAGCACTGGATGGCCTAGGGGGCTTACCAGCTTACTGAAGTCAGCCAAACTCCGAATGCCGGTAAGTGAGAGCGTGGCAGTGAGACTGCGGGGGATAAGCTTCGTAGTCGAGAGGGAAACAGCCCAGATCACCAGCTAAGGCCCCTAAGCGTGTGCTAAGTGGAAAAGGATGTGGGGTTGCCGAGACAACCAGGAGGTTGGCTTAGAAGCAGCCATCCTTGAAAGAGTGCGTAATAGCTCACTGGTCAAGTGATCCCGCGCCGACAATGTAGCGGGGCTCAAGCACACCGCCGAAGCTGTGGCACTCACATGTGTATCTCGCCGTGACCTTCGGGTTGTGGTGCAGGTGTGTGGGTGGGTAGGGGAGCGTCGTGCCACGGGTGAAGCAGCCGGGTGACCGAGCTGTGGACGTGGTGCGAGTGAGAATGCAGGCATGAGTAGCGAAAGCAGGGTGAGAAACCCTGCCGCCGGATGTCCAAGGGTTCCAGGGCCAGGCTTTTCCGCCCTGGGTAAGTCGGGACCTAAGGCGAGGCCGAGAGGCGTAGTCGATGGACAACGGGTTGATATTCCCGTACCCGCGAAGAAGCGTCCCTGATGAAACATGTTTGTGCTAACCATCCGGTTCTGCGGCGACCTTCGGGTCAAGGTGGGGCTGCGTGGGACCCCGGCGTGGAGTAGTCAAGCGATGGGGTGACGTAGGAGGGTAGCTGATCCCGGCCGGTGGTTGTGCCGGGGTAAGCGTGTAGGGCGTGGTGTAGGTAAATCCGCACCGCATGTGCCTGAGACGTGATGCCGAGCCGTTTTGGTGAAGTCAGTGATCCCATGCTACCGAGAAAAGCCTCTAGCGAGCTTCGAGCGGCCCGTACCCCAAACCGACACAGGTGGACAGGTAGAGAATACCGAGGCGATCGGGTGAACTGTGGTTAAGGAACTCGGCAAATTGCCCCCGTAACTTTGGGAGAAGGGGGGCCGGACGCGTGATCCCACTTGCTGGGGGAGCGTGGTAAGGCCGCAGAGACCAGGGGAAAGCGACTGTTTACTAAAAACACAGGTCCGTGCGAAGTTGTAAGACGATGTATACGGACTGACGCCTGCCCGGTGCTGGAACGTTAAGGGGACCTGTTAGTCTTTCGGGGCGAAGCGGAGAACTTAAGCGCCAGTAAACGGCGGTGGTAACTATAACCATCCTAAGGTAGCGAAATTCCTTGTCGGGTAAGTTCCGACCTGCACGAATGGCGTAACGACTTTCCCGCTGTCTCAACCACAGGCCCGGCGAAATTGCATTACGAGTAAAGATGCTCGTTACGCGCGGCAGGACGGAAAGACCCCGGGACCTTTACTATAGCTTGGTATTGGTGTTCGGTTCGGCTTGTGTAGGATAGGTGGGAGCCGGTGAAGCTTGGACGCTAGTTCAGGTGGAGGCAATCTTGAAATACCACTCTGGTCGTACTGGATGTCTAACCTCGGGCCATGATCTGGTTCAGGGACAGTGCCTGGTGGGTAGTTTAACTGGGGCGGTTGCCTCCTAAAGAGTAACGGAGGCGCCCAAAGGTTCCCTCAGCCTGGTTGGCAATCAGGTGGTGAGTGTAAGTGCACAAGGGAGCTTGACTGTGAGACTGACGGGTCGAGCAGGGACGAAAGTCGGGACTAGTGATCCGGCACTTGCGTGTGGAAGCGGTGTCGCTCAACGGATAAAAGGTACCCCGGGGATAACAGGCTGATCTTCCCCAAGAGTCCATATCGACGGGATGGTTTGGCACCTCGATGTCGGCTCGTCGCATCCTGGGGCTGGAGTAGGTCCCAAGGGTTGGGCTGTTCGCCCATTAAAGCGGTACGCGAGCTGGGTTTAGAACGTCGTGAGACAGTTCGGTCCCTATCCGCCGCGCGCGTTGGAGACTTGAGAAGGGCTGTCCCTAGTACGAGAGGACCGGGACGGACGAACCTCTGGTGTGCCAGTTGTCTTGCCATGGGCACGGCTGGTTGGCTACGTTCGGAAGGGATAACCGCTGAAAGCATCTAAGCGGGAAGCCTGCTTCAAGATGAGGTCTCCCACCTGTAACAGGGTTAAGGCCCCCAGAAGATGACTGGGTTGATAGGCTGGAAGTGTAAGCACAGTAATGTGTTGAGCTGACCGGTACTAATAGGCCGAGGGCTTGACCACAAATGCTGTTTGCATCCACTGTGTGGTTCTCGAATCACGGTCAGGACATTGACATGCTCTGTTGTTGGGGGTGTGTGGGTGTGGTGGCTGGCTGGTTCTGTAGTGTTTCGGTGGTTTTAGCGAGGGGGAAACGCCCGGTCCCATTCCGAACCCGGTAGCTAAGCCCTTCAGCGCCGATGGTACTGCACTCGGGAGGGTGTGGGAGAGTAGGACGCCGCCGGACTTACTTGATGGAAGACGTCGAGTTGTCGAAGACCCTTTCCGGGTCTTGGGCGGCTCGGCGTCTTTCTCGTTTGCACACCTTTTCTGAAGCCGCCGTGCCTTTTCGAAGCTCCGAGTCTTTGCCGAAGCACTGTGTCGCCACCACAGTGTGGGGTGGTCCGTACCAGTTGCATAGGTGTTGGCGTCAGTTCGAGCTGGGAAGGCACCCATGGTCCAGGTTGATGACGGCTGTGGTGGGCTATGGTCATGAGTTCTGTGGCAGAACACATCCTCCGGCTCGTGGCCAGAGGTCGGTGGTTGCGTTGATACTTGTCCACAGCAGCAGGTCCGCCGGATGGTGCGCCTGTTGAAGGTGGGCGGCCTCAACAGGATGGCTTCATGCCGGTGGCGAGCGGTTACTCGCAGATGGCCGGGGTGCTGGCAGGTCGTTGCCCTGCCTCATGTGTCCGCCTGGTCCCTGAACGTTCGGTGCTCACTGAATAGAGGAAGTTGACTGTCGTGCCTTCATCCAATTTTGACCAGCACCGTCACGATCGGGGCCGTCACGACAACGTGGCCGGTCGAAATTCCGCCCGGGGTACTGGATCCGGTGACCCTCGGACACGCGGCAGCGGTGGCGAGAACCGCAATACCCGATCCGCAGGAGCCTCGGGTTCGGCGCGGGCGGCAGGGTCAGGTCACCGGGGAGGCACAGACCCCCAGCGCGGTCGTTCTGCCGGTGACTACCCGACGCGCAGGGGCGGGAGCGACAGGTCGTCATCGGGTGGGCCTAGGGGCTACCGAGGTTCTGGCAGCCAGGATCGTGGACGAAGTGGTCAGGGGTCGCGGCCGGAATCAAGCTGGCGGAACGGTGCTGCGGGTCGATCGGACGGCGCGGCGAGATCGTCACGCCAGGATCATTCACCGAGGCGGCCGGCTGGCTCTGACCGCACCGGAGGTTCGTCGTACCAGGGGCAGAACTCCGCCGATCGCGGTGGACGTGACCGGATGAGTCGAGAAGGCGCGTGGGGAAGGCAGACCGGGCACTCGGACAGCCCGCGGTCCGGATCTTCCTACCGGTCCGGTGCCCGGTCCGATCACAACCCGTCGAGCCGCGGTGGATCTGGCCGAGATGGCGGTCCGCGCGGGTATGCCAGTGGCAGCGAGCACCGTGACCGCTCCCCGAACACGGGTGGTGCCAGGTCGTACGGTGGCTCGCGTCCGAGTTCTGAACGGGGTAGCTGGGGGCGTGACCGCGATCAGCGTGGCACCGGCGACCGCCGTACCGACCGGGGCAGCGATGTCCGGCGTGACGGCTCGCGCTCGGCTCAGGGGGCGCCGACCGGGTCCAGTGGCGGGAGGCAAATGGAGCGTCGAGGTGGGTTCCGCGGGCAGGACGGGCGCCCAGCCTCCCGTGCCCAGCACAGCGGCGAGCAGCGTTCGTACCGGTCGGGTGGTGGTGACCGGCCTCAGCGCTCCTTCGCGTCGGATTCCTCTCGCGAACACGGACGAGGCGACGCCGGTCCGCGGCGTTCATCGGGGCAGAACACCTGGTCGAGGGATGGTGAGCGGGACAACCGCGGGCAAGGCGGATCCGCAGACTGCACGCAGCGACGGGCATCCGACGGTTTCGGACGGGCCGCATCGAACCGGGGTGGGGGGCACAGCAGTCGGGATCGGGCCACCGGTCGGCCCGGCGGGGAGCGCCGCGGAGCACCGCAGGACAGGCGGGCCGGCAGCGGTCGCCCATCCCGCGCCGGTAGCCCCCCGGAGAAGCCACGTTCCGCTTCGCGGGCCCGTGACGAACAGCCCAGCACACCGGCACGCGCCGCGCGCCAGAGTGATCCGAGCGGTCCGGAGCCGGAACTGCCCGAGGCCGTTGCGGCGCACGAGCTCGATCGCGATGTCCGGGCCGAATTGCGTTCACTGTCGAAGGCGGCGGCGGACACGGTCGCCCGTCGGCTTGTGGCATCCGGTGAACTGCTCAACGTCGATGCGGAATTGTCCCTTCGCCACGCGCTAGCTGCCCGACGGGCGGCCTCTCGCGTTGCAGCTGTCCGCGAGGCTGTCGGGCTGGCGGCGTACCAGTGCGCACAGTGGCAGCTAGCTATCTCCGAGTTGCGTGCCTACCACCGGATGACCGGTCGACAGACACACATCGCCCTGTTGGCCGACTGCGAGCGGGGCCTGGGCCGGCCGGAGCGGGCCGTGGACATGTGGCGGCGCACCGAACAGCGTTCGGTCGGTGCTGGGGAATGGGTGGAACTGCTCATCGTCGCGGCCGGTGCCCGGCGTGACCTCGGCCAGACCGCAGCAGCGGTGACGATGCTGCAGATACCGCCGCTGGAGGTCAACGGCACTGAACCGTGGCGGGCCCGGCTGCGGTACGCGTACGCGGACTCACTGGCGGCTGCGGGTCGGACGGAGGAGGCGTACCGGTGGTTCGCCCGTACCATCGAGCTCGACCCGCAGGCGGAGACCGACGCTGTCGATCGGCTGCTCGAACTCGAAGGTGTGGTGATCGAGGGCGACGATCACGACGACGACGCTACCGATGCCGCCGACGAGAGCCCGGCTGGCGAGGTGCCCGCGTCGGCTGAACGGCAGGGCGAGACAGGCCATGCGTCGCCATCGCAGGACACGGCCTCCGGCGGCGTACAGGAAGGTCGCGACAGGAGTGAGTGAATCATCAGCGGCTACGGCCCGCCCTGACAACCTGCGGCCATCCTTGCATGCCTGCCGGCAGCCGCTGGTGGCGCAGTACGACCTGTTGCTGCTTGACCTGGACGGCGTGGTGTACCTCGGTGACGAAGCGGTGCCCGGCGCCGTCGCGGCGTTGTCCGAGGTCCGCTCGTACGGTACGGGCGTGCATTTTGTGACGAACAACGCTGCGCGTCGGGCCGATGCGGTGGTGGGCCGGCTGCGGGATCTCGGCGTCGCTGCACAGACCACCGAGGTGACCACGTCTGCCCAGGGCGCGGGTGCGATTATGGCCGGTCGCTGGGCGCCCGGCACGGTCGTCCTGGTGGTCGGATCGGATGCGCTGGCGCAGGAGCTCTCCGATGCGGGGCTGCGTCCGACCAGGTCCGCCGAGGACCGTCCGGTCGCCGTGGTCCAGGGGTACTCCCGGGATGTGGGATGGGAACAGTTGGCTGAGGCAATGGTGACCATCCGGCGTGGTGCCCACTGGGTTGCCACCAACCTGGACACCACCCTGCCGTCGCCTCGTGGTCCGTTGCCGGGTAACGGATCGCTGGTTGGCGCACTGGCCACCGCGTTGGGTCGGCAACCTGACCTGGTGGTGGGCAAGCCGGAACCGGACCTGTTTCACCAGGCTGCGCGGGTCCGGGAGGCATCCCATCCGTTGGTTGTGGGGGACCGTCTGGACACTGACATCGAGGGTGCCGTGCGGGCGGGTATGCCCAGTCTGCTGGTGCTGACCGGTGTGACGACTCCTGCGGGTCTACTGGCCGCGCCCGAGCAGATGCGGCCGGACTACCTGTCCGAGGACCTGCATGGTCTGCTGGAGCCTCACCCGGCCCCCGCTGCGGATGGTGCCGGCGCCCGGTGCGGCGGCTGGCAGGTGGAAGTCGGCAGCGGCGGCACGCTCAGCCTCTCCGGCAGCGGTACGCCGCTGGATGCGCTTCGGGCCAGCTGCGCGGTGGCCTGGTCGACGGGTCGTTCACCGAAGATCCAGGCCGCTTCCGAGGCTGCGGAGACACTGGTGGCGGACTGGTCCTGACCTGCTCCCGGCAGGTTTGACCGCGTTGCGCGATACTCTTGCGAAGGCTCGGTTGTCCACATGGCACGCAGGTGATCAGAGGAGTTTGCGCAGTTTCACCAGGTCCAGCACGCTTGCCTTGACCGATACCCGACCGCTCGCCCAGGCCCTGGCAAAGTCGAGTTTTCCGCCGACCAGAGCGATCAGGTCATCGCTGTCGAGTTCCAGGGCGATCCGCGCGTCCCGGTCGTCGCCCGGCTCGATATCGCTGATGGCACCGTCACGCAGTCGCCCATGGAAGGCGGTGTGTAGATCGCGCAGTCGACAGACCAGCCGTCGATCCAAGGACACCTTGCCGTGCAGCTGGGCGGCGTGCGCCTGCATCCTGGCGGAAAGCGCGTCGAGGGCTTGCCGGCACTCCTCCACGGTAGCCATGACACCTCCATCTGGCCGCGGACTGCTAGATCGGCACGGTACCGCACGGATCCGCCGGTCCGCCCGGTAGCGTTCAGGGTGCCGGAGGCAACCCGTGGCGCATGATGAGGGGGCACAGCATGCAACAGGACGCCTGGCGTACCTATCTCGAGTTGGCACTCGGCCTGACTGAGCGGCCCAGGAAGCGGGCCAAGCAGGTCATCGACTCGGTAGCGGCGCAGAGCGGGGCCAGCGTCGACCAGCTACGGTCGATGACCGAGGAACTGGTACAGACGAGCCTGTCCAACCGGGAATCGATCCTGCAATTGGTCCATGCCGAGCTGGAGCGAGCACTGGGCGCGATGGGGCTTGCCAATGCCGAGCAGCTCGTTGCTCTGCGCACCGAGGTCAGGGACCTGGAGGAACGCCTGGAGCGGGTTGAGGCTGGCGCCGGTGGCGCGCCACGTTCCACGACCGGAAAGTCCGCGGCGAAGAAGGCCGCGCCGGCGGGCAGGAAAACGGCGACCGCTCCGTCCTCCCGGCCCGCAGCGAAGAAGGCGGCAACTGCGGGAAAGAAGGCGCAGCCCAAGCCGACAGCCAAGAAGGCTGGGGCAAGGAAGGCAACAGCGAAGAAGGCCGCAGCGAAGAAATCGGGCGCCGGTCCGGCGGGTGGCAGCGCCGGCAGGTGATCGGCATCAGTTGACATCCCATCGACCTGCGGTCTGGCCCATTGTGAGGAGTGAAGGTGAGTACGACGCCGGCCGGTTCGGCACCCCGTCCCGGTCCACATGTGTTCGGTCAGCACGTCAGTCCCGGCACCGCTACCAGCGCGGTTTCGGCCTATGCGCAGAGTGAGGGGGATCGGGCGCACGCGGCCCGGTCGAATGCACCGGAACAGCCCGGGACGGTGGCTGGCGCGGCTGACCCGACGGGGTCTCCGCATCAGCTGGCAGACCTCCCACCGACCGGAGAACCCCGGGTCGACGAGTGCATGGCGCGGCTCGCGGAGCTGGCCGGCAGACCGGTCGCCGAACAGGTGGCCGAGTTCGGTGAGATCCATCAGACACTGCAGGACACCCTCGCCACGGTGGACGACGCGTGAACCCACGGCAGACCGCCGGAGCGGTGCATGGCGCGTAGGGCACGGCTCGACGCTGAACTTGTGCGGCGTGGCCTGGCCCGGTCCCGGGAGCAGGCCGGTGAACTGGTGGCCGCGGGACTGGTCCAGGTGGCGGGAAGCGTGGCACGCAAACCCGCGACCGCCGTGGATCCCGCTGCGGCCATCCACATCACCCGACCCGGACCGCAGTACGTGTCGCGCGGCGCGCACAAGCTGCTCGGAGCGCTCGCTGCGTTCCGACCGCAGGGGTTGACTGTGGAGGGTCGCCGTTGCCTGGATGCCGGCTCGTCCACCGGCGGTTTCACCGATGTGCTGCTGCGTACGGGTGCCCGCGAGGTTGCGGCGGTCGACGTGGGGTACGGCCAGTTGGCATGGGGACTGCGTACCGATGAACGGGTGCAGGTGTATGAGCGGACGAACGTCCGCAGCCTCACTCCGGAGATGATCGGGGGGGCGGCCCAACTGTGTGTCGCCGACCTGTCTTTCATCTCGTTGCGTCTGGTCCTGCCCGCACTCGTGGCCTGCCTGACCTCAGACGGCGACCTGGTGCCCATGGTCAAGCCGCAGTTCGAGGTGGGCCGGGAGCGGGTCGGCGCCGGTGGGGTGGTCCGTGATCTCGCGCTGCGTGCCGAGGCTGTCGTATCGGTCGCCAACGTCGCCGCGACACTGGGGCTTGGCACCGCCGGCGTGGTCGCGAGCCCGTTGCCCGGTCCGTCGGGCAACGTCGAGTTCTTTCTCTGGTTGCGCCGCGGCGCTGGGCCGGTGGATGCCGGGCAGGTACGCCAGATGGTGGACTCGGCGCAGATCGAGGCGGCGGAGGGCGCGTGACCCGCGAGGCGCTGTTGATCACGCACACGGGACGGCCGGCCAGCACCGGCCACGCCCAGACCGTGGCCCGCGACCTGCTCTCGGCGGGCTTCCGGGTGCGGGTACTGGCTGACGAGGCGGGTGATCTGGAGGTTCCCGGGCTGGTTCCGGTGGGGATCGAGGAAGCCGCCGAGGACGTCGAGATCGTCTTCGCGCTCGGCGGTGACGGTACGCTGCTGCGCGCCGCCGAACTGGCCCGGCCGGTACGGGCGCCACTACTGGGTATCAATCTGGGGCGGGTCGGGTTCCTGGCCGAGGCCGAGTTCGTGGACCTCGACAAGGCGGTACGTGACGTGTGCAACGGCACGTACACGGTCGAGGAACGGCTCACCATCGACGTGACGGTGTTCCGTGACGGGGAGGTGGTTGCCCGGTCCTGGGCGCTCAACGAGGCGACCGTGGAGAAGGGCACCCGGGAGCGGATGCTGGAGGTACTACTGGAGGTGGATGGTCGGCCGCTTTCCCGGTACGGGTGCGACGGTGTGGTGTGCGCGACACCTACGGGTTCGACGGCGTACGCGTTCTCCGCCGGTGGTCCGGTCGTGTGGCCGGGAGTGGAGGCGTTGCTGCTGGTGCCGGTCAGTGCGCACGCGTTGTTCAGTAAGCCGCTGGTGGCGGCGCCCACCTCGACGTTCGCGATCACGGTGGAGCCGTACGCCTCGTTCGCGCTGCTGACCTGCGACGGGCGTCGGATGTTCGAGCTGGATCCGGGCAGCCGGATTGTCGTGGAGCGTGGTGGCCTTCCGGTACGGGTGGTGAGGCTGCGGCCGCAACCGTTCACCGATCGGTTGGTCGCCAAGTTCGAGCTGCCGGTGGACGGGTGGCGGGGCGCACCACGCTGAGCTGCCGCTGCGGTCGCTTCCGTGGGCCCTGCGTGCCGGGGCCGCCACAGGCGGCCGTGCAGGGGCGCGGGTGTCGGGGGACCGGGCTAAGGTCGGTGCTGTGCTGGAAGAGCTACGCATCACCGGACTGGGTGTCATCGACGACGCGACTCTGCCGCTGGACGCCGGTCTGACGGTGATCACGGGGGAAACCGGCGCGGGTAAGACGATGGTGGTCGCCGGCCTCGGCCTGTTGTTCGGCGGCCGGGCGGATGCCGGTCGGGTCCGTGCCTCCGCCGGCCGTGCCGTCATCGAAGGCCGGCTGCGGTGCGCGGGCCGGGTGGGCAAGGCGGTCGCGGCGCGGGTCACCGAGGCGGGGGCCGAATCGGACGAGGACGGTGCCGTCCTGTTGACCAGGACGGTCAGTATCGAAGGACGATCCCGGGCGCATGTCGGCGGTCGGTCGGTGCCGATCGGGGTACTCGCCGATCTTGGTGGCCAGGTCCTCGCGGTGCACGGTCAGTCCGATCAGATGCGCCTGTTGCAGCCTGTGGAGCAGTTGGCCACTCTCGACCGATATGCCGGCGCCGATCATGAGAAGTTGCTTGAGCGCTACCGCCAGCTACACCGTTCGTGGCGGCAGTGTGACGAAGAGTTGACGGAGCGGCGGGCCAATGCCAGGGAACGCAACCAACGGGCGGACCTGCTCCGGTTGGGTCTGTCGGAGATCGGTGCGGTGGACCCGCAGCCTGGCGAGGATGTCGAGCTGCGCGCGCTGGCCCAGCGTCTGGAGCACACCGAGGGGCTGCGCGCCGCAGTACTGGGCGCGCAGCAGGCGTTGGCCGGTGACGTCGACGACCCGTCGTCAGGCGCGGATGCCTCCACCCTGCTGGGCGCCGCGCGCCGGGGTCTGGAGTCCCAGGGCGAGCTGGACCAGTTGTTGGTGGAGCTGGCTGGGCGGATCGAGGATGTGGCCCGGGTGGTGGCCGATGTCTCCGGCGAGCTGGCGGCCTATCTGGCCACGTTGGACTCCGATCCAGGCCGGCTGGCCGGTATCCATGAACGCAGGGCGGCGCTGCGTGCGCTGACCCGCAAGTACGGCGAGGACATCGACGGGGTGCTGGCCTGGTCTCGGGACGCGCAGCGTCAGCTCTCCGAGCTCGACTCATCCGACGAGACGCTGGCGGCCCTGGAAGCGGAGCGCGACCGGCTCCTCGTCGAGGTCGGTGAGTTGGCCGGTCGGTTGGCCGCGTCCCGTCGGGAAGCCTCGCAACGCTTCAGCGACGCGGTTTCGGCCGAGTTGGCCGGGTTGGCGATGCCGCACGCGCGGGTGGAGGCCCGGGTGGGTCTGCGTGCTGTCGCCGACGGGGTTCCCAGCGTGTCTGTGGACGGCACCCTGGCCGGGATAGGTCCGGACGGTGCTGACGAGATGGAACTGCGACTCGCGCCGCACCCCGGTGCTCCATCCCTGCCGGTTCAGCGTGGTGCGTCGGGTGGCGAGCTGTCCCGCGTGATGCTGGCCGTCGAGGTGGTGTTCGCCGGTTCGGGTGGTCCGCCAACCTTGGTCTTCGACGAGGTCGATGCCGGGGTCGGTGGTGAGGCAGCGGTGGAGATCGGTCGTCGCCTGGCCCGACTGGCTGGCGGTCATCAGGTGCTGGTGGTCACACATCTGCCGCAGGTGGCGGCCTTCGCCGACCGCCATCTGGTCGTGCACAAGGGTTCCGAGGGCGCGGTGACCACGAGCGGGGTGCGGGTGGTCGAGGACAACGAACGCGCCCGCGAACTGGCCAGGATGCTGGCAGGGCTCCCGGATTCGCATCTCGGCGTCGCGCACGCGGAGGAGCTGTTGACGGTGGCGCGCTCGGAGAAGGAACGAGCGGGTCGTGGCGTCCGCCGCTCGAGCTGAGGACCGACCTCCCGATTCAGTACAGAACGGGTTGTGCTGACGGCTCCGAGGGTTCGGCGAACCGGGTGGTGGGGGCCGCGGCGTGCGAAGGCCCGGAATTGTGCGCATGTCGCGGCAGTGTTGGCGACGGATCGGTGTCAGTATTGATGGCGATGCGGCTACCTACCCTCCGTCGCACCCGGACGGCAGAAGCGGGCGCGGTCACCGGACCAGCGCGACTCGATCGGCGTACCAAACGGCTGACGGGTCGGCTGAGACCAGGTGACATCGCCATCATCGACCACCTCGACCTCGACCGGGTCGCGGCGGACTCCCTGGTGAGTTCAGGGGTGACCGCGGTCATCAACGCCAAACCGTCCATTTCCGGCCGTTATCCGAACCTCGGCCCGGAGGTGCTGATACAGGCGGGCATCCCGCTGGTCGACGATGTCGGTGAAGATGTGTTCCACGCCATCCGGGAGGGCGACCAGCTCCGGATCGAGGGCGCCACGATCTTCGTCGGTGACGAGAAGATCGGCACCGGCGCACGGCAGGACGCCGAGACCGTCACGGCCGCCATGGCCGATGCCCGCGAGGGCCTCTCGGTGCAGTTGGAGGCGTTCGCCGGTAACACGATGGAATATCTGCGGCGCGAACGCGATCTGCTGCTCGATGGCGTCGGGGTACCGGAGATCAGCACCTCGCTCGCGGGCAGGCACTGCCTGATCGTGGTCGGGGTTACGACTACAAGGCAGATCTCGATGTCCTGCGGCCCTACATCCGTGAGTTCAAACCGGTACTGATCGGCGTGGACGGTGGTGCCGATGCGCTGGTCGAGGCCGGCTACACGCCGGACATGATCATCGGCGACATGGACTCGGTCTCCGACGACGTGCTGCGCTGTGGTGCCGAGATCGTCGTGCACGCCTACGCCGACGGTCGGGCGCCGGGCCTGGCCCGGGTGGAGGACCTCGGCGTGTCGGCCGTGACCTTCCCGGCCGCCGCGACCAGCGAGGACATGGCCATGCTGCTGGCCGACGAGAAGGGGTCGTCGCTGATCGTGGCGGTCGGCACGCATGCCACCCTGGTCGAGTTCCTCGACAAGGGCAGGGGTGGCATGGCCTCCACCTTCCTGACCCGGCTGAAGGTGGGCGGCAAGCTGGTCGACGCCAAGGGCGTCAGCCGGCTGTACCGGCAGAACATCTCAACGTCGTCGCTGCTGTTGCTCGTCATCGCGGCCATCGCCGCGATGGCCGCCGCGGTCGCCGTGTCCACCATCAGCCGGTCCTATCTCCAGGTGCTCGCCGAGTGGTGGGACAACCTGTTGTTCCAGGTGCAGAGGCTGTTTTCGTGATCAATTTCCGCTACCACGTGGTGTCGCTGACCGCGGTCTTCCTTGCGCTGGCCTCGGCCTGGTGCTGGGTACCGCTGCTCTCAACGGCACCCTTACCGACAACCTCAACGACCAGGTCGGCGCGTTACGAAAGTCCAACGAGCAGTACCGGGGGCAGGTACAGCACCTGACCACCGAGGCCAACCGCAAGGAAGACTTTGACCGGCAGCTGGCACCACGGATCCTCGCCGGCACGGTGAAGGGCCGAAAGGTACTGCTGCTCGCGCTGCCCGGCGCCGACGACAAGGCGGTCAGCGGCACCGAGCGGATGCTCGGTTACGGCGGGGCGAAGCTCACCGGGGAGGTGCGGCTGAGCAACGCCTTCACCGACCCCGCCAACAGCGACTCGTTGGGTGATCTCGCCTCAGCGAAACTGCCGGTGGACATCCACACCAGCCTGCCGAACAACGCCGACGGGGTGGAGTCCTCGTCAGCGCTGCTTGCCGCGGTCCTGATGGCCCGGAAGGAGGCGGTGTCCGCCGACTCCAGGACCACGGTCCTGACCGCCTATTCGACCGGACAGAACCTCGTGGTCGGGTCCACCGTCAACGGACCGGCGCAGGCGGTCGTGATCGTGGCGGGGGCCCCGGCGACCGACCGTGATGCGGCCAAACGCAATGCGGCAGCGTTGACCGTGGTGCGCCAGTTCGCCCACGCCGGCACGACCGTACTGTCAGGGCCGGGTACCTCCGGTGACGGTAACCTGATCGGCGCGGTTCGTGGCGACAGCGCCATCAACGCCAAGGTGTCTACAGTGGATACGCTGAATCTGGTGCAGGGGCAGATCACCACCGTGCTGGCGTTGTCCGGGCAACTGGCCGGCAAGACCGGGCAGTACGGCCTGGGTGACGGTGCGGTCGATCTGGTGCCCAAGACCAGCTGACCAGCGGTATCTGCGGTCGGGTACACATCCAGGAGGAGTTGTGAAGGGCCGAGAGCGCGGTCTGGTGCGACGGGGCGCCGGTCGACTTGTCCTGGCGGCGGGTGGTGCGGTGGTAGCGCGTACGGTGCTCAACGCCGTACGTCGCTCGTCGATCGCGGGCAGCCTGGAACGGACGAACCACCGGGGCTCGATTGTCAGCCTCGCGGCCGGTCCGGCGATGGCGGTGGCGGCGGCGGGTTGGGCCGCCCTGGGTGCCGAAGACCGGGCCACCGCTTCGGCGGCGCTGACTGTCGGACTGTCCGCCGGGGCAGTCGGTCTGTACGACGACATGGTCGGCCAACGCCCGGAGCAGCGCCACGTCAAGGGTTTCCGTGGGCACCTCGGTGCCCTGCGGTCCGGTCGGGTCACCACTGGCCTGGTGAAGATCGCGGGTATTGGCGCGGCGGGTCTGCTGGCAGCGACGTTGCTCGAGCGTTCAGATGCTCGACCGGGTGGCGGTGCGGGCCGGATCGTGGACATCGCACTGTCCACGGGAGTCATCGCCGGCGGGGCCAACCTGGCGAACCTGTTCGATCTGCGTCCCGGGCGGGCGCTGAAGGTGGGACTCGCGGTGGGGGGGCCGTTGCTGCTCGGACCTTCCGGCCCGGTGGCGGCCGGCGTGGTGGGTGCCACCGGCGCTCTGCTTCCCTCCGATCTCGCAGAACAGGTGATGCTCGGTGACGGGGGTGCGAACGCGATGGGTGCGCTGCTCGGCCTCGCCGTGGTCCGGGCCACCGGGCGGTGCGGTCGATGCGTTGCCCTGGCGGGTATCGCCGGACTCACCCTGGCCAGTGAACGGATCAGTTTCACCCGGGTCATCGAGGCCACCCCGGCATTGCGGTGGCTGGACCAGTGGGGCCGTCGGCCGATCAGTTGAGCTCCCGGCGGTGGACGGGCCGCTGCCGGGACCGGTGCGGTGACCTGTCACAGTTGAAGGCCAGCATCGGGCGGACGGGGGCAGAAGTCGTGACCGCAGCGGTTCGGGTCGCTCTGGTACTGGGCACGAGTACAGGCGGGATCGGTCGGCATGTCCGGTCCGTTGCCGCCGGTCTGAGCGCCCATGGTTTCTCGGTGAGCGTTCTCGGGCCGGCAGCCACCCAGGACCAGTTCGGTTTCACGCGGGCCGGTGCACGGTTCCGGGCAGTGGAGATCGCTGCCGGGCCGGACCCGCTGCGCGACGGTCGGGCAGTGTTGAGGCTGCGCACCGCGTTGCGAGAGGCCGATGTGGTGCATGCGCATGGGATGCGGGCCGGACTGCTCGCCGCACTGGCCTGTCCCCGCGCTGCTCCTCTGATCGTCACCTGGCACAACGTACTGATGGGTGGCGGGTTGAAGGCTCGAGTGCTGGGCAGGCTGGAGCAGCGGGTCGCGAGGTCCGCGACGGTGGCACTCTGCGCTTCCGACGACCTGGTGGACCGGGTGTTGCGGCTGGGCGGTCGCGACGTACGGTCGGCGCCGGTGGCCGCACCCGGCCTGCCTCCCGCCAGTCGTGACCGGGCTCAGGTTCGTACCGAGCTCGGGGCCGGTCCGGGGGCGTTGCTGCTTTCGGTGGGGCGGTTGCACCGGCAGAAGGGCTACGACCTGCTGATCGACGCGGCGGCGCGGTGGCGTGAGCGTCGGCCGCAACCACTGGTGGTGATCGCTGGGACCGGTCCCGAGCACGACGCCCTGGCTTCCCGGATCGCGGAGTCGGGTGCGCCGGTACGGCTGCTCGGGCACCGCGACGACATTGGTGACCTGCTTGCCGCCTGTGACCTGGCGGTGGTGTCCAGTCGATGGGAGGCGCGCCAACTGTTCGCCCAGGAGGCGTTACGTGCCGGTGCGCCGCTGGTCAGTACCGCGGTGGGTGGACTGCCGGGCCTTCTTGGTGATGCCGCGGTGCTGGTGCCGGTGGAACCGGACGGTACTGGGACGACGGTGGACGCGCTGGACGAAGCGGTCCGCGGTCTGCTCGCCGACCGCGCGAGCCGGCTGGATTATGCCTCCCGTGGGCCGATGCGCGCGGCGGGGTGGCCTACCGAGGCCGACACGGTGGCCCAGTTGGTGGCGGTGTACGCCGAGCTGGTCGGGACCCAGGAGTGAGCTGCGGACGTGTTGTCGCGAGGTGTGGTGGGGTTCGTACTGGGTGTGCTGGTTGCTCTGATACCGATCGGCCCGGCGGTAGCTGGCCCGGCCGTGGGGGACCGTACCGCGACCACGAACAGGGTCGTGGTCATCGGCGCCGCCGGGCTGCGGTGGGATGATCTGTCCCCGTCGGTCAGCCCGGCCCTCTGGCAGTTGGCCGGGCGCGGCAGCATCGGCACCGTGACCGCGCGTTCGACGCAGTCGTTGACGTGCGCGGAGGACGGCTGGTTGACCCTGGGCGCGGGGAGCCGGGCCCAGCGTGGTCCGCACCGACCTGCTCCGGACCGCTGTCCCCGGGCACGGGTCCAGCTCACCTCGCACGAGGACGGTTCGGCGAACCTGTCCGACCAGCCGGCGGTGGTGGCCCGCAATCTGCTGGCGCGCTCCCGTCCCGGTGCCCTGGCTGAGGCGCTGCGGTGTACCACCGCGATCGGGCCGGGCGCGGCGATCGCAGCCGCGCGCCCGGCCGGACGGATCAACCAGTACCTGCCGCAATTGCCGAGCGCACCGGCCACACTGCTCGATCGATGTCCACTGTCGGTGGTGGACGCGGGTACGGTGACCCAACGCTCCGGGTACGCCCGCAGCGCGCAGGTCCGGTCCGTGGACCAGATGGTGGCCCGGGTGCTGGATGCCCGTCCGGCCGGGTCCACGGTCCTGGTGCTCGGCGTTGCCGACACCGGTAGACCAGCTCGGTTGCACGTGGCGATCGCGGAAGGGTCAGGATTCCAGGGCGGCTGGTTGCGGTCCGGAACCACCAGACGTACCGGATATGTCCAGCTGACCGACGTGGCGCCCACCGTGATCGCCTGTCTGGGGTTGCCGCGCCCGGCGTCGTTCGCCGGACGGGACTGGGAACCTACGGGTCGGCGAAGCGTCCATCTCGCCACGGACGAGCGGCGGTTGGTGCTGGCAGACCGGATGTCGGTGGCGACCGCCCGGAACGCGGGACGATTCGTCGCTGTTCTTGTGGCCGTGCAGCTGGCTCTCTTCGTACTGGCGGGCTTCGGGCTGGCCCGGTTGGGCACCCACAGCGGGGTTGGGCAGCAGCGGCGCCGGGGAGACAGTTGGCTGCGACCGGTGCTGGAGACAGCGGCGACCGCCGCCGCAGTACTGGTACCGGCGATGCTGCTGGCGGATCTGATTCCCTGGTGGCGGTCGGAGCGTCCCGGGTCGACGCTCGTCGGGGTGGTCGCGGGCTGGGTGGCGGTACTGACCACCGTGATCCTGACCGGACCGTGGCGCCGTTACCGCTTGGGCCGGGTCGCCGCGATCGCCGGTGTCGTCGTCGCGGTGATCGGGGTCGACGCGCTGACCGGAGCCAATCTGGAACTGGACAATGTGGTCGGGTACGCGGTGGTGACCGGGGACCGGTACACCGGGCTCGGCATGGTCGGGCTGGGTGCGTTCGCCGCGGGTGTCCTGGCGTTGGCCGGGTGTGCGGCGACCAGGCTGGCCCGCCGTCACCGACCGGTGGCGGTGGCCCTGGTCGGTGCGATCGGGGTGATCATCGTGGGCAGCCCCTACCTGGGGTCCGATCCGGGCGCCGCGGTCGCGGTGACCGCCGGGGTGGCGGTGGCCGGAGCGCTGGCCACCGGTGGTTGGTTGACCCTTACCAGGCTGGGCTGGGCGATCGTCACCGGTCTGCTGGTCACGGTCGGGTTCGCGCTGCTGGATCTGACCCGGGCACCGGAGCGCCAGGGGCATCTGGGACGGTTCCTGACCAACATCTTCGGTGGGACCGCCCGTCCGGCGATGAGCCGTGTCGCCGAGGCGAACATGGCTGCCACGGCGGGCAGCCTGCTGACCGTCCTGGTGGTGGCGGCGATTCTGTTCTGGGGCCTGGTGCTGCTCTCGGGTGGCCTGCGCCGGGTGTACGGGTTGTTTCCCGCTCTGCGGGGAGCCTTGGTGGGCACCGCGGTGGCCGGGTTGTTGGCCGGTCTGTTCGACGGCGCTGGTCTGATCGTGGCAGGCGCGGCGGCTTCAGTGGCGGTACCGCTGGCGATCCTGTACTGCCTGCAGGTCCGGGCCCGGACGCCGGATGTGGTGCCAGCCGGTGTCGGCTCGGGCGTGTCGGGCGGATTGACCAGCGACCTTACATAAGGGTTGTTCCAGGAGGTCATGGGCGCAGCGTGCGGCCTGTTCCGGACGGCTCCGCGCGACCGGTCACAGCGGCTGTTACTCTGAAATCCCGTGGAACGAGTGGCACTGCATCGTAGGCGGCCCGGTAGTGGGTCCGGCCAGTGGCCCGACCACCTGCGGCAAGATTCTCAGGCCGCTGCTTTCACCGCATCCGATGCACTCATCACGGGAGTCAGTCTTGGCCGCTTCGGCGCGAACGACAAAACATATCTTTGTCACCGGAGGCGTCGCCTCGTCGCTGGGTAAGGGTCTGACGGCCTCCAGCCTGGGCAATCTGCTCACCGCGCGCGGGCTGCGGGTGGTGATGCAGAAACTCGACCCGTATCTCAACGTCGATCCGGGCACGATGAACCCCTTCCAGCATGGTGAGGTGTTTGTCACCGAAGACGGCGCGGAGACCGACCTGGACGTCGGGCACTATGAGCGCTTCCTGGACGCGCCACTGGGGCGTTCCGCGAACGTGACCACCGGTCAGGTCTACTCCACGGTCATCGCCAAGGAGCGGCGGGGCGAGTACCTGGGGGACACCGTGCAGGTGATCCCGCACATCACCAACGAGATCAAGGAACGGATCCAGGCCATGGCCGGGCCCGATTCCCGCGGCCGGTCACCGGACGTGGTGATCACGGAGGTGGGTGGCACCGTCGGTGACATCGAGTCGCTGCCGTTCCTGGAGGCCATCCGCCAGCTCCGGCACGAGATCGGTCGGGACAACTGCTTCTACCTGCATGTGTCCCTGGTGCCGTTCCTGGCACCCTCAGGGGAGCTGAAGACCAAGCCCACTCAGCACTCCGTGGCGGCCCTGCGCAACATCGGTATCCAACCGGACGCGATCGTCTGCCGGTCTGACCGGGAGATTCCGGCCGGAGTGAAGGCCAAGATCGGCCTGTACTGCGATGTGGACGAGGAGGCCGTGATCGGCACCCCGGACGCGCCGAGTATCTACGACATTCCCAAGGTGCTGCACCGCGAGGGCCTGGACGCCTATGTGGTGCGCCGGATGGACCTGCCGTTCCGGGATGTTGACTGGACCCGGTGGGACGACCTGCTGCAGCGGGTCCATCGGCCCCGTCAGACCGTGACGGTGGCGCTGGTGGGCAAGTACATCGACCTGCCGGACGCCTACCTGTCGGTGACCGAGGCCCTGCGGGCCGGTGGGTTCGCCCACCGGGCCCGGGTCGAGATCCGCTGGGTACCCAGTGACGACTGCGCGACCGAGGCAGGTGCCGCGACCGCCCTTCGCGGGGTGGACGGAGTCCTGATTCCGGGCGGGTTCGGCGTCCGCGGCATCGAGGGCAAGGTCGGTGCGGTGCGTTACGCGCGGCAGAACACCATTCCCGTACTGGGTCTGTGCCTGGGCCTGCAATGCATGGTGATCGAGGCGTTGCGGCACGTCAGCGGGTTGGACGGGGCCGATTCGGCGGAGTTCGACCAGGATGCCGCGCATCCGGTGATCGCGACGATGGCCGACCAACGCGACGTGGTCGCCGGCGAACGGGACATGGGCGGCACGATGCGTCTGGGCGCCTACCCGGCGCGGTTGACGCCCGGCTCGCTGGTGGCCGAGGCGTACGGCACGACCGAGATCAGCGAACGCCACCGGCACCGCTACGAGGTGAACAACGCCTACCGGGACAAGCTGGCGGAGGCGGGTGTGCTGGTCTCGGGCACCTCACCGGACGGTCGGTTGGTGGAGTTCATCGAGATGCGCACGGAGATCCATCCCTTCTTCGTGGCCACCCAGGCACATCCGGAGTTCAAGTCCCGCCCTACGCGCCCCCATCCGCTGTTCGGTGCATTCGTGGCCGCCGCGGTGGACTACGCGGAGGCTGAGCGCTTGCCGGTGGAGCTTCCCGACAGTGCCGAGCGAGCGGCAGCCGGCCGGCCGGTCGCGTCCGGAGCGAGCCAGTGACCACGACCGGATACCAGGTGCTCGGCAGTACCGAACAATTCTCCAACAAGCTTTTCCGGTTGGTGTCCGACCAGGTACGAATGCCGGACGGTGAGCTGGCGCAGCGGGACTATCTGCGGCATATCGGTGCCGTGGCGACGGTGGCGATGGATTTCCCGCCGGATCAGCCCGGTGGCAGGGTGCTGTTGATCCGGCAGTACCGGCACCCGGTGGGACGCGAGATGTGGGAGTTGCCGGCTGGCCTCACCGACGAGCCCGGTGAGCCGCCGGTGGACGGTGCACGCCGGGAACTCGCCGAGGAGGCGGATCTGAGGGCGGCGCGCTGGGATCTGCTGATCGACATGCACACCACACCGGGTTGCTCGGATGAGCTGATCCGGGTCTTTCTGGCCCGGGAACTCACCGAGGTACCCAGCGACCAGCGCCACCAGCGGGTCGCGGAGGAGGCTGGCCTGACCACCCGGTGGATGCCGCTGGACGAGGCCGTACAACTGGCAATGACCGGTGAGTTGACCAACGCGGCCTGCATGGCGGGGGTTTTCGCCGCCGCACGTGCCCGGGACGATGGCTGGAGCACGCTGCGCCCGGTGGACGACCCGGCGAAGTGACACCGATGGCGGGTCGCGCGCCAGCACGACCCGCCATCTTCGGGTGGAGAAAGCTCAGCTGTCCCGCAGTATCCGGCCCTGCGCGTCGGTGCCTCCGTTGACCAGGATCATGATCCCGTCGATGAAGCCCCAGAGCCCGCCGAGGCCACAGGTGAACACGCTGACCAGCAGTTGCGCGACCCCGAGACCGGTGTGCCCGGTGTAGAACCGGCCCACTCCGAATGAGCCGAGGAAGATGCCCAGCAGACCGGCGACCAGTTTGGTCTTGTCGGACAGTGGCTGGCCTGTAGCCGGGTCGACACCGCCACCACCCGGGTATGCGGCCGGGTCGTACCCGCCGGAGTAGCCACTGGTCGGATAGCTGCTGGCCTGATATCCGCCGGCCTGGTAGGGGTCGCCGCCCTGCGGTGGATACGGTCCACCGCTGGGTTGGGCGGCGCCGCTGGTCGGATAACCCGCGCCGCTGCTCGGATAACCGGGCCCGCTGATGGGAGGGACACCACCAGCATGGGGGTCCTGATAAGGCGGAGGATACTGACCGTTGGGGTCGTACGTCATGGCGGCGACGGTATCTAATGGATGCACCTCTGCCAATCGCCGGGGTCGAAAACGGACCGTAACGGCGGCCGGTTCGGTTCGAAGGTGCGGCGAGGTACCTACCGGGAACCCGCTGTTCACTGTCTGTATCGGTCTCGGTGTTCCTTCATGGCATCGCGGCAGGCCTGGGCCAACCCTCGGCCCGGGAACGGTTGGAGGTGGGCGCCGGTCGTGACACCCGGTGAGTTCGATGTGTCCGGTCCGGCGCAGATCCAGGGACCGCTGGCCCGTACGGTGCGTGCCTATCTCGATCACCTCGCGGTCGAGCGGGGGCTTGCCCGCAACACCCTGACCTCCTACCGCCGGGACCTGCGGCGCTACACCGAGTGGCTGTCCGAGGTGGGTATCGGTGATCTGGCTTCGGTCGGACCAGTTCACGTGAGCCGCTTCCTCGCCCGCCTGTGCGAAGGCGACCAGCGGCATCCGGCACTCTCATCGGCCTCGGCGGCGCGCACCGTCAGCGCCGTACGTGGGCTGCACCGCTTCGCCACCCGGGAGGGCGTGACACCTACCGACCCGTCGCGGGAGATCCGGCCGCCGGTACCGGCCCGGCGGCTGCCCAGGGCGCTGCCGGTGGCGGACGTGGAGCGGCTGCTGTCCACGGCCGGCGTCGGTGAGGGTGACGGTGCGGTGCTCGCTCTGCGGGACCGGGCGTTGCTGGAGTTCCTGTACGGCACCGGGGCACGGATCAGCGAAGCGGTGGGCGCTGCCGTCGACGACCTCGATCACGTCGAGGGTGTGGTCATATTGCACGGCAAGGGCGGGCGCAGCCGGCTGGTTCCGGTCGGCGGCATTGCCTGCCGGGCCCTGTCCGCGTACCTGGTGCGCTCCCGTCCGGTGCTGTTGGCCGCCGGGCGTGGCGCGGTGGGTGGTGCGCTGTTCCTCAACGCCCGGGGCGGTGCGCTGTCCCGGCAGAGTGCCTGGACGATACTGCGGCGCACCGCGGACCGGGCAGGTCTGGCCGGGTCGGTCTCGCCGCACACGATGCGTCACTCCTTCGCCACCCACCTACTGGACGGCGGTGCCGACGTGCGCGTCGTGCAGGAACTGCTCGGGCATGCCTCGGTCACCACCACGCAGGTCTATACCCTGGTGACGGTCGACAGACTGCGTGAGGTGTACACCACCACGCATCCTCGCGCGAGAGGTTGAGTCGCCCCGTACCGTTTCAGGGGTGTACCGCGACACGGACCCGTGGGTCCACAGTGTCCGGTGTGTGACAACAGCGTGCCGCACTCGCGACACGCCGGGAATGATGGCGGACGGCGGATGCGTCTGTGGCGTACAGTCGGGCCACGACCGCCCCTCTTCCCGGTGGTTCGGGGTGGCGCCGGGAACCGGGCAGCCGGCGGGAAGGGTGTTGACATGACCAGTCTCAGCGGGGACGCGTGGGACAGGCTCCGTCAGGAGCCGCCCCCGATGGACCTCGGTGCTGAGGCGGAGCTGGGTCCGGCCGACCCGTCGGCCTACACCATCAAGCGGCCGATCCTGCAGCCGCCGCCGATCGATCGCCATGGACCGGCCCGCATCATCGCGATGGCCAACCAGAAGGGTGGCGTGGGCAAGACCACCACCACCATCAATCTAGGTGCCGCGCTCGCCGAGTACGGCCGGCGGGTACTGATGGTCGACTTCGACCCGCAGGGTGCGTTGTCGGTCGGATTCGGGGTCAATCCCCACAATCTCGACCTGACCATCTACAACCTGCTGATGCAGCGTGACGTCGCACTCGACGAGGTGCTGTTCAAGACCAACGTGGACGGCCTGCACCTGCTGCCAGCCAACATCGATCTGTCGGCCGCGGAGATCCAGCTGGTCAACGAGGTCGCCCGGGAACAGACCCTGACCCGGGTGTTGCGCCCGGCGCTACGTGAGTACGACTACATCCTGATCGACTGTCAACCGTCGTTGGGCCTGCTGACGGTCAACGCGCTGACCGCGGCCCACGGTGTGCTCATCCCGCTGGAATGCGAGTTCTTCAGCCTGCGCGGGGTCGCGCTGCTGTTGGACACCATCGACAAGGTGCGGGAACGACTCAACTTCGACCTGGAGCTGGAAGGCATCCTGGCCACCATGTACGACTCCCGTACCACGCACTGCCGGCAGGTCCTGCAGCGCGTCGTGGAGGCGTTCGGAGACCGGGTCTATCAGACGGTCATCACCCGTACGGTCCGGTTCCCGGAGACCACCGTGGCCGGTGAGCCGATCACCACCTGGGCGCCGTCCTCCTCGGGTGCCCGTGCCTACCGGCAGTTGGCCCGCGAGGTCATCGGCCAGCAGTCCCTGCGCCAGGGCTTCTAGTGCTCCGCAGCGCGGGAGACTGACAGGGATCGCCGGTGCTCTTCGCGCTCGTCCAACCGCTCTCCGCGCTGGGACTGCTGATGGCGTTCCTTGCTGCCCTCGCAATCCGGGCCACCGGGCAGCAGGTACTGGCGGTCCGGTTGACCGGAAGTACTCGTACCGGGCCGTTACGACCCGTGCCGCGCCGCGACATCGATCCTTTCGGTGCGGTCGCCGCGGCGTTGAGCGGCACCGGCTGGGGGCGTGCGGCTCCGGTACCCGACATGGTGTTCGTGACCCGCTCCGCGATACTGCACCGGGCGGCGGTCTTGCTGGCGGGGCCGGTGCTGCCGGTGCTGGCAGGCGAGGTGCTGCTGGCGGTGTACCGCGCCGCCTACCCGCACTCGCTGGGCCTCGCGCTCTACCGGCCCTCCGACGTACTGCGCGGTATACCCGGCCCCGCCGGTGAACAACTGCTGTTGTCCGCCGGGTTCGGCCTGTTGTGCTTCGGCGTGGTCGCCATCCTGCCGCTGCCGCCGTGCGATGGCTGGGGGCTGCTCTGGCTGTTCTGGCGCCGGCCAGGGGAGCGGGCCCGTCGCGCTGGTTACTGGCTGGCGGAGCGCAACATCGGTGTGGTGATTCTGCTGGTTCTGATGTTTCCGCTGGGATTGGGTGGTCCGGTGGCGTTCTTCATACTGGACGCGCTGGTCACCCCGTTGGCGCGGCTCTGGTGACCGATGCACCGACCGAGCGGCCAGGCTCGGGGGCGCTGAGTTACGTTCAGCAGGTGACCCTGTCCCCACCATCGGTCCCTGACGGGCCATCGGACGCCCCGGCGTTGCCCGTGCCGCCGGCGGAGCCGGCCCCGCCGGCCGCGACGTCGGTCGGCGGGGCGGCGGGACGTTCGGAGCCCGACGTACCCGCCGGATCCTCCGACGAGACCACCCAGTCCGGCGGTTTCAGCGTTCGTCTGGACAACTTCGAAGGCCCGTTCGACCTGCTGCTGCAGCTGATCAGCAAGCACAAACTGGACGTCACCGAGGTGGCGTTGTCGAAGGTCACCGACGAGTTCATCGCGCACATCCGGGCCATGGGTACGGAGTGGGACCTCGACGAGGCGAGCGAGTTCCTGGTCATCGCCGCGACGCTGCTGGATCTCAAGGCCGCCCGCCTACTGCCAGCAGCGCAGGTCGAGGACGAGGAGGATCTGGCGCTGCTGGAGGCGCGGGATCTGCTGTTCGCCCGGCTCCTGCAGTACAAGGCGTTCAAGGAGGCCGCAGCCTTCCTGTCGCGCCTGGAGTCAGGTGCGTCCCGCCGTTATCCGCGGGCCGTGGGGTTGGAGCCGCGGTATACCGAGTTGCTGCCGGAGATCATGATCGGGCTGGGATTGGAACGTTTTGCCCGATTGGCGGCGCGGGCGATGACACCCAAGGTGCCGCCCACCGTTGGGTTGGATCACATCCACATGGTCCGGGTCAGCGTACGCGAACATGCCGCGATCCTGGCCGATCGTCTGCAGCGGCTCGGCACGGCCAGTTTCCGTACCCTGTGCGCCGACTGCGGCTCGACCCTGGAGACGGTGGCGCGATTCCTAGCGCTGCTGGAGCTGTACCGGGAGAGTCTGGTGGGCTTCGAACAGTTGGCTGCGCTGGGCGAGCTGACGGTGCGCTGGACGGGGGGAGACAGGCCGGCGGAGATCGACGTGGACGAGTACGCCGGCGCGCCGGCCGAGGCAAAGCCTGGCGTCGGGGCCCCCGACGACGCAGCGCCAGGCGCCGCAACATCCAATGCCGCAGGGCCCAGCGTCGAGACGGCGGACCGCTCGTCGGACGAGTCGGACAGGACAGAGGAGAACCCCAGGTGACCGGTGAGATGGACGGCCGCGCTGGTCGGGACCGGGCGGCGATGGGCGAGGCGACAAGTGGCGCTGGGCAGCACGGATCAGACAGCGACTCGGGCGCGTTGGAGCGCAGCTTCGCAACCTGGACGCCGCCGTGGGCACGCACACCCGATGGAGCCGGACAGCCCGATGATCGGCCGGAGCCGGAGCCGGAGCCGGAGCCGGAGATCGTGGATGCGGATCGTCGATCCGGGCCGCCGAGCCCGGTTGCCGAACCCGAGCCGGCCGCCGGATCCGCCGAACCTGTGGCGGCCACCGGCGGCCCTCCGGTACCGAACGAAACCGACGTGCCGGTGCTCCAGGATCCGGTGACGTTGCGTACCGCCGTGGAGGCCATCCTCATGGTGGTCGACGAACCCGTACCGGACATCCTGCTGGCGCAGACCCTGGAGCAGCCGGTCGAGCGGATCCGCGCTGCCGTACAGGAACTGGCCGACGACTACACCCGCCAACAGCGGGGCTTCGAGCTGCGTCGTGCGGCGGGCGGTTGGCGAATCTACACCCGCGCCGAGTACGCCCCGTACGTGGAGCGTTTCGTGTTGGACGGCCAGCAGGTACGGCTGACCCAGGCGGCGCTGGAGACGCTGGCGGTGGTGGCCTACAAGCAGCCGGTCACCCGTGGTCGGGTGTCCGCCATCCGCGGCGTCAACTGCGACGGGGTCTTCCGTACCCTGGTGACCCGGGGACTGGTCGAGGAGTGCGGCGCGGAACCCGACAGCGGTGCGTACCTCTACCGCACCACCGTGCTGTTTCTGGAGCGGATGGGTATCGACTCGGTCGCCGAACTGCCCGAACTTGCTCCGTTCCTGCCCGACGACCTGCCTGAGGAAGCGTGAGACGCGCCGATGTCCGAAACTGAGCCGATCACTGAACCGCAACGTCTGCAGAAGGTGTTGGCCGCAGCCGGGGTCGGCTCACGGCGGGCCTGTGAGGAACTGATCGCGGCCGGTCGGGTCACAGTGGACGGTCAGGTCGCGCAGTTGGGGGACCGGGCTGACGCGCGAACCTCGGTGGTGCATCTCGACGGGCTGCGGCTGGTCACCGACGACCGGACAGTCTTGCTGGCGTTGCACAAGCCGCGCGGGGTGCTGTCCGCGATGTCCGACGAGCGGGGCCGGCCTACGCTACAGCAGTACGTCCCCGACGACGTGGCGCGGCTGTTCCACGTGGGCAGGCTGGACGCCGACTCCGAGGGCCTGCTGTTGCTGACCAACGAGGGTGACCTGGCGCATCGGCTGATGCACCCGTCGTACGAGGTGGCCAAGACCTACCTGGCGGAGGTGCCGGGTCCGGTGTCGGCTGCCGTCGGTCGTCGGTTGCGGGCCGGCGTCGAACTGGAGGACGGACCCGCGGCGGTCGACCGTTTCAAGCTTGTCGATTCCGTCGCGAGCCGGGCCCTGGTCGAGGTCGTTCTGCACGAGGGGCGTAAGCACATCGTCCGGCGCATGTTCGCCGAGGTCGGGCATCCGGTGCAGCGGTTGATCCGTACTCGGATCGGGCCGGTGCCGTTGGGTGACCTGCGGCCGGGCCGCACCCGGGCGCTGTCCGCGGCCGAGGTCGGCGCGCTGTATCGCGTGATGCAGCTCTGAGCGCGACGGCTGTGACACCGGGCACTGAGTGACGTGTCGGGTATTCGGGATTGCTCGGTAATCGGGCAGCTCAGAACACACCCTCAGGTGTCCTGAGTCACGAGCGGGCGCAGAGGGACCGCCGGGCTGCGGGTGACGCGGGCCCGCTCCGTAGACTCGTCTCCGGCGGCCGGGAGCATCACCCGGCAGGTTGAAGATCCTGCCCGGCCGGCTCGGACCGCGACCAGCAGGGCACAGGGAGGACAGCGGTGCAGACCGACAGCTCACAGGCACCCCGAGCAGAACAGGCAGATGCGGGGTTCCACGGTGTGGTGGCCGTCGATGGTCCTTCCGGCTCCGGAAAGTCCACCGTCTCCCGGCGACTCGCGGCTGCCCTGGGCGCCGATTACCTGGACACCGGCGCGATGTACCGGGCGGCGACCTGGGCGGTGCTGCGGGCGGGTGTCGGGACCACCGATCCCGCCGCGGTGCGAGACGCGGTCGACTCCGTCCGGTTGACCATCACCACCGACCCGGACGCGGTGACCGTGCAGGTCGACGGGGTCGGTGTGGATACCGACATCCGTGGCCCGGAGGTCACCGCTGCTGTCTCGGCGGTCGCGGCGGTACCGGAGGTGCGGCAGTCGCTGATCGCCGAACAGCGACGGATCATCGGCGTGGCCCGCGAGCGTAGCGGCATCGTGGTCGAGGGCCGCGACATCGGCGCCGTGGTGGCCCCCGACGCCGACCTGAAGGTCTTCCTGACCGCGGATCCGGCCGAACGGGCCCGTCGCCGCAGCACGGAGAACACCGCGGACCTTGCCGTGACCGAGGCCGACCTGCACCGGCGTGACGAGGCCGACTCCAAGGTCACCAAGCCGCTGCAGGCCGCCGATGGTGCGGTAACCCTGGATACCACCGGGCACTCGATCGGCGAGGTCGTCGCTCAGCTCGTCTCGCTGCTCGTCGAGCAGCACCCAGCCCAGGTCGAGACGCCATGAGTACCGACGACGACCGGTACGACACCGCGATGTCGGTCGAGCAACTGGCGGAGTTCGAACCATCCGATGTGGACTGGTTGGATGACGCGGGATTCGGCGCCGCCGGATCGCCGATGTCCGACGCTCCCACCGGCCCGGTGCCGGTGGTGGCGGTGGTGGGTCGACCCAACGTGGGCAAGTCGACCCTGGTCAACCGGATCATCGGGCGACGCCAGGCAGTGGTCCAGGACACCCCGGGAGTGACCCGGGACCGCATCCCGTACGACGCGGTGTGGAACGGTCGGATGTTCACAGTGGTGGACACCGGCGGCTGGGAGCCCGACGCGAAGGGCCGGGCCGCGGCGATCGCCGCCCAGGCCGAGTCGGCGATGCAGGCCGCGGACGTGGTCCTGCTGGTGGTCGATGGTCTCGTCGGCAGCACCGACACCGACGAGGCCGCCGCCCGGGTACTCCACCGGGGCGGCAAGCCCGTGATCCTGGTGGCAAACAAGATCGACAACACTCGGCAGGAGTCCGACGCGACAAGTCTGTGGTCGTTGGGCCTGGGCGAGCCGTACCCGGTGTCCGCGCTGCACGGCCGCGGTTCCGGCGATCTGCTCGACGTGATCCTTGCCGCGCTGCCGGAGCAGACCGGTGTGTCCGCCCCACCAGCCGGCGGGCCACGCCGGGTTGCACTGGTTGGCCGGCCCAACGTGGGTAAGTCCAGCCTGCTCAACAAGCTGTCGAAGGAGGACCGCGCCGTCGTCGACGACGTGGCGGGCACCACGGTCGATCCGGTGGACTCGTTGGCCGAGATCGGCGGCGAGGTCTGGCGGTTGGTAGACACCGCCGGGTTGCGTAAACGGGTCGGTACGGCCAGCGGCACCGAGTACTACGCCAGCCTGCGTACCAATGCGGCGATCGATGCCGCCGAGGTTGCCGTGGTGCTGCTGGATGCCAGCGAACCGATCAGCGAGCAGGACCAGCGGATCCTCACCAAGGTCGTGGAAGCTGGGCGGGCGCTCATCGTGGCGTTCAACAAGTGGGATCTGGTGGATGAGGACCGCCGTTACTACCTGAAGCGGGAACTGGAGCGCGATCTGCGCCGGATCACCTGGGCGCCCCGGGTGAACATCTCGGCCAAGACCGGACGTGCGGTGGACAAGCTGGCGCCGGCATTGCGTACGGCGCTGCAGGGCTGGCAGACCCGGGTGCCGACCGGGCGGCTCAACCAGTGGATCACCGCCCTGGTCCAGGCCCATCCGCACCCGGTACGCGGTGGCCGGCAGCCGCGCATCCTGTTCGCCACCCAGGCCGGCATCTGCCCGCCGCGGTTCGTGCTGTTCACCACTGCGGCGCTTGACCCGGGCTACGTCCGGTACGTGGAGCGCCGGCTGCGCGAGGACTTCGGGTTCGTGGGCAGCCCGATCCAACTGTCCGTACGCCCCCGTAAGCGCCGCGAGGATGGAAAGGGACGGCACTGACCCGATCGTCCCGCACCTGGTAGCTCGGCGCAGGTAACCCACAGTATCGGTATCGGTATCGCGAGAATTTCTACGGGCCGGTCGTACGCGCCCATCGCGCTGAACCGGCCCAGCGGGCTTGACGCCCAGCTGAGCCGGTCCGGTGTGCGGCGTTACTGGTGCTCTTCGGGCGGTTGCTGGTGCCGGGACATCCCCGACTCCGACGTCCGCGCTGTGCCGCCGGCCGTGGAATGGGCCTCGACACCCGGCTGGTCCGCTGCCGCGGTCTGCTCCCTGGTGCGCGATCCCTGCGTCGCGGGCCAACGGGACCGCTCGTCGGTCTCGTAGCGGTTGGACATCTGGTAGTCCATCGCGTCGCGCTCCATCTGCTGGCGGGAGCCCATGTTGGCCAACGACCAGATCACGAAGACGTCCACCGCGATGATCAGTAGGGACCACAACGGGTAGTACGGCACGAAGAAGAAGTTCCCGATGGCGGACAGTGCCACCACGGCGACCCCGACGATTCGGGCCATCAGTGAACCGGTCGCCAACAGTGCCAGACCGGTCAGGAAGACCACCGCGCCGATGACGAGATGGATCCATCCCCAGGTTGTGGTGCTGAGGTTGAAGGCGTAGTTGGGGGCGACGACGTAGAAGGCGCTCCTGGCGATCGCCGCAATCCCCTCGAAGACCTGGAAGACCCCGATGATGAGCATCACGGTGGCGGCGAATACGGCGCCTCCGCGAGCCCAGGCACGGGTGGTGCGCTGCTCGCTCATGACTGTTTCCTCCCGCGAATGAATCCCTGTCGTGTCCGGGTAGGAATCGCTTCGCACCCGACTGACGTGATCCACGCTGCCCACCGGCCCCTCCGCTGGCCTCACCCGTTGCGGGTGATCTGCCAGCCCCGCTCCGAGCTGTCGGAAAGGCGACGCTCGTGGACGGCTGCGGGCCGCTGCCGGACTCCACGGGGGCACCGGCACAGACGGTCTAATCGGTCACAGCCCCGATGCGGAACACGGCGCACTGTGGAAGCGTTACCGAATAGAACGTGCGCTCCGGGGCTCGGTGAAATTCCGAACCGGCGGTAGTAGTCCGCGACTCGTCGACCAGTGTCGGCGATTGAACCGGTGTAATTCCGGCACCGACGGTGACAGAACCACGGGGTGGTGGTCCGTACCGCCACGTGGCGGGAACGTGCGGTGCTCGCCGCGGTGCTCGGCGCCGGTACGGTCGTGGTCGCGTTGCTGCTCGACGTGCTCAACGCCTCCTGGTCACCGTGGCCGGACGCCTGGATCTTCGTCGGTACGGTGGTGGCGTTCACCGGGCCGGGACTCGGGCTGGTCGAGTTCTGGCTGGTCTGGCTCGCTGTCGGCGCGGTCGGTGTGCCTCTGCAGATCGCCTCGCAGCTGTACTTCAGTGCGCTGGTGTACATGATCTTCGCGGTGCTGGTGGTGATCGGAATGCGGGACTGGTCGCGTACCGCCCGGCGGGAGGCGCAGGGCCCGAAGATCGACCGGTTGGCCGGCACACCGACCTGACAGTCGAAGGGGCGGGCCACCGGCCCACCCCTTCCGCATGCCGTCACCGGTGCCCGAGGGTCAGAGGCGAGCGCGCCGGTGTTCGGGTCCAGCAGCACCGGCGTTCTGTGTGCACCCCGCCGGAGGTCGAGCTGCCGGTCATGTTCCCGGCCCAGGCCGAGGTGACAGCACGGCTAGTACGGGTTCGCCTCGTGCCTGAAGGCGCGTGCCACGGTGCCGGCGCTGGCGCGGGGGTAGGAGATGACCCGCGGGTTCCCGTCGGAAACGTAGCGGTGGTGGGCCAGGCGTGGCAGCCAGTAGTGCTCGTCCATGTCGATGCGCCCGTGCCAGGACCGGATCCGCGGAATCGCGTACGGGTCCCAGTCGGCGCCGAACGGTGACGGTGCAGGGTTCGCGCCGACCAGCATGACCCCTTGGTAGCGGTACGTCACGTGCCCCCAGGCGCCGCTGTGTGCCAGCGCGGCGTTGTTGGGCATCGACCCGAACGGCAGAGCCATCGTGCTCACCTGGTAGCCGGGGATGGCCTGGCTGATCGCCTGCTGTTCCCGGCCGATCTCTCGTTGCACGTCCGCGGAACTGAGGGTGCTCAGGTTCGCGTGGGTCTCGGTGTGGTTGCCAATCTCCCATCCGTGGTCGCGTAGCCAGGTCAGTTCTCGGGCCGGCCAGTGTGAGCCGAACGGGACGCGGTTGACATACATCGTGCCCACGCCGCGGAACCGGGGATGTTCGGCGGCCACGGCACGTACGACGCCGACCGCGCAGCCCGGGTCGACGGTGCCGTCGGAACGCAGCCTGAACTGATCGGGATAGCCGTCGTCGAAGGTGAGTACCACCGGACTGGCGCCGGCCGGCAGGTCGAGCCTGCCGATGACCAGGTCCGCCGCGGTGATGGCCACGTAGTCCTGCCGGGCGAGGTATTCCAGGGTGGAGCTCAGCTGGGCGGGTGTCTGCGCGTAGTCGCCGCTGGGATGGCGCTCAACCTGGTGGATCATCAGTACCGGAATCTGACCGAGTTCATCGGCGTGCACGCTGCGTGGATCGATCGAGGGGGTCGGTGACGCGGAGGGCGTCGCCGACGGACCGGTCGACTGTGCGACGCGGCGGTCGCCTGCTGGCCGCGGTGCCTGGCCGCAGCTGGCGAGCAGGCCGACGACGATGCTCGTGGCGAGGACGGTCTGGAGCGCGCGGATCGGCATGGGCGCCGCTCCCTTCCCATCAATGGGGCGAATGAATATATTTCATGCACTTTGACGCCAGTATGTCACTCTTGCGGAGTGCCGGTCACTCCACCGGGACGGCAAGACCCGACTCCAGATGACCGAAGGCGGCGTCGATCAGATCCGCCGGATCGGTGCCAGCCGGCGCATGTGTCCATGCGTGTATGGCCGTACGGATCGCGGTCACCGAGGCGGCCGCGGTCAACTCGACGTACAGGTCGGTGCGGGGCAGCCCGGTACGGACCGCCACACCTGCGGCCAGTGCCCGCTGCACCGAACCCATCACCGCCGCGAACCGGCCGATCAGCCCAGGCTGCTCACGGACCAGTTGGAGACGGTCCTGCCACCGGTCCATCCGCATGGCGTCGGCCACCGCGGCGCCGAGCACCGTCCTGATCGCCCGAAGAGGCGTCTCCAACGCTGGTCGCTCGACCACGGCGCGGGTCACGAACGCGTCGATCTCGGCGTCCCAGTTGATCAACGCTTCGTCCTTGCTGGCGAAGTAGTTGAAGAATGTCCGGGGCGAGACACCGGCCTGTGCACAGATGTCCTCGACGGTGACCGCCTCCGGTCCGCGTTCCCGGACCAGGCGCAGCGCAGCGCCCTGCAGGGCCTCGTGGGTCGCCATCTTCCGGTCCGCGCGAGCGCCTACGACGATCACCATGCCACTCCCTCCACCGACCCGTGGCCAGTGCCATTTCATCAATATCGTGACGTCGTCAGTGCCATTTCGATAGGTTTGCAGTGAGTGCAAGACAACAGGATGTGATGGAGTCGGCTGCTGCGGACCGTTGAGAGCAGCTGACCCGAGGTCTGGAGGCAGGTCGGGAGACGCTCGCCGGATGTGAAGAACGATTCGGTGGCCTGATCGTGGCGATGGTCTGTGCTCGTGGGCCGACAGAGGATCGGTGGTGGCGGGGTGGGTGCCGAGGAACTGGTGGGCCGGCCCGTACGGTTCGGGTGGTCGGCGCCCGGCCGCCGCGCGTCAGCTGGACCGGAGACCGGCCCGATCGGGGATCCCACGCTGCGGCTGCGGACCCTCGTGGCAGCGGATAACGGCGTCGAACGTGACAACCTGCGTGCCGAGGTCATCGAGGCACTGCTGCCGCTCGCCCACCGGCTCGCCCGTCGCTATCGCGGTCTCGGTATCCCGTTGGAGGATCTCCGCCAGGTCGCAGCCGCCGGACTGATCAGGTCCGTGGACGCCTACCAACCGGCGCGTGGCGCCTTTATCAGCTACGCGGTGCCCACCATCACCGGTGAACTGCGACGCTACCTGCGGGACCGGGCGTGGGCGGTACGACCGCCGCGGCGTCTGCAGGAACTGGCACTACGGGTCCACCACGCGTCGGCCTCGTTGTGCGTCGAACTCGGCCGGACACCGACCAGCGGTGAGCTGGCCGAACTGGTCTGCGCGCCGGTGGAGGAGGTGCGACGTGCACTGGGCGCGTTGCGGGCCTACATGGCGGTGTCGTTGGACAGCGCCCCGGCTTCGGGATCCGCCACCCCGCTGATCGAGCTTCTGCCGGAGCCCAGTTCCGACATCGACATGGTGATCGACCGGTTGGCCCTCAACACCGCACTGGGCATCCTGTCGGAGCGGGAACGGACCATCATCCGGCTGCGGTTTCTCGACGAGCTGACCCAGCAGGAGATCGCCCGGAGGTTGCGCATCTCGCAGGCGCACGTGTCCGGCATGCTCGCCCGTACCCTGGCCCGGTTGCGCAACATGCTGTCGGCGGACGGCACGAGCGCACCAGCCGGTGCGCCTTCTCCCGCGGCACACCCAACTGCGTCGGGCCGGGTGGCCTGTGGCACCCGGGCCACCCGGCGGGCGGCCCGGTCCCGGACCGTCAGAGGCCGACCGCCGCGTCGACGCACGTCGGTCGGATGACTTCGACCGATACTGGCCAGACCGGATGCTGGCTAGGCAGTCCGGGCACGCAACGGGGCGCCGACCTCGTGCAGAGCCTTCAGCGACTGGGCGTACGAGCGGGGTAGTGACTGCTCCTCGTAACTGATGCCCAGTTGCGCGCAGTATTCCCGGACGATCGGCTGTGCCCGGCGCAGCGCCGGACGGGGCATGCTGGGGAACAGGTGGTGCTCGATCTGGTAGTTCAGCCCACCCAGCGCCCAGTCGGTGATCACGTTGCCCCGGACGTTGCGCGAGGTCAGGACCTGCCGGCGGAGGAAGTCGAGGTTGTCGTCGGGACCGAGGACCGGCATGCCCTTGTGGTTGGGCGCGAAGGACAGTCCCATGTAGACGCCGAACAGGCCCTGATGGATGGCGATGAACGCGACGGCCTTGCCCGGGGAGAGCACAGTGAAGACGGCCCCGAAGTAGATGACTACGTGCAGCATCAGCAGTGTGCCTTCCAGCACCGGGCGGCGGACCTGTCGGCCGAACACCGACCGGAAGCCGGAGACATGCAGGTTGAGGCCCTCCAGCAGCAGCATCGGCAGGAACAGCACACCCTGCCAGCGGGTCACGAAACGTTGCAGCCCGGTGGCGGCCAGCGCCTGGTCGTGGGTCCAGCGCACGACGCCGGCGGCGACGTCGGGGTCGTGGTCGATCTGGTTGGGATGCGAGTGGTGACGGTTGTGCTTGTCGACCCACCAGCCCTGGCCGAGTCCGATCATCAGATTGCCGGCGATCATGCCGATCCGGTCGGCGCTGCGGCGGGAGTTCACCACCTGCCGGTGCCCGATCTCGTGCCCGGCGAAGCCGACCTGGGTGAACAGTACGGCCAGCACCGCTGCGACGCCCAACTGCCACCAGGAATCGCCGAGCAGTCCGAAGCCGACCCAACCGGCCACGTACAGCAGGCCAGTTATTGTGAGCGCTATCACGTGATATCCGTGCCGCCGGCGCAGCAGTCCGGCGGCAGCCACCCGGCGCGACAGTTCCGCATAGTCGCTGCCCGTGGATGTCCTGGTGCCAGGGCTGGCGGTGGGCGACGGTCCTGCTGCGGCCAAGGCAAGCTCAACTGACATCGCGGCTCCTGACTGTGGTGCGCTGGCGTTCTGTCTGAGGGTGCCCGTCGGGTGCATCGCGCGCACTGGCGACCGCACCCGGAACAGGGGTGGGGCCAGCACCACCAACCTCGCGTGGCCGCCCGATGGGTTAGCGCACTGTACCGGCCGTGCCTACGCGAGTGCGAGTCCGATGGCGAGAGCCGGCCCGCAGCTACGTTTCGGGTGAGATTGCCGGTACGTAACGGTGACGTCGCAAACTCTGCGGCACCGATTCTGTGACGGTGAGTGACTGTTGGCTGGCCCGTAGCTCCGGTACTCCTACCGGCTGAGCATCTGGTCCAAATTCCATCTAGAGACTACGCACGGCAATGGGATTGAACTGCAGTTGAATCTCCATCCGATATCTGCCCTGTTCGAAAGGGAAACTTGCGTGGCGGACTGGACGGATGACGTGAGTACGGTAAGCTATTTGACGAACGACAAATTGATGACAGGAGCGGGCCATGGAGCCCAACCGGCCGGTTCTTCCGACAGTCACCGAGCTACGCAGCCACGGCATGCCCTACGACCGGATCGCCGAACGACTCGGGGTGTCGTTGGCGACGCTGTGGGCCTCGATCCTCGACGAGCTCGCCACGCAGCGGCACGACGCACACGACTCCCTTCCGATGGGCCGATAGCGCGGTACCGGGCGCTGCGTCTGCGACTACTCGACCGGCCGCCGCATCGAAAGCGTGACGGCGTGCAGACGCGCCGGCTGCCCGACCATCAGGGTGTGTCGGTCATAGACCTCCCATCCGGCGGCGCCGGCACGGTTGAGATGACGCAGGTCGTCGAAGCGCTCATCGGTGCCCCAGCTCACCGCCCCACCTGGATGGTGGAACGTGGCCTTCCAGTCCATCAGCTTGTCGTTGCCGAAGGTTCCGGTCGACCGGTATTCGAGGCGGGCGTACTCCCATTGCATCACCTGATCATCATGCCGTAGATCGGTGGAACCCTCGCGTCGCGAGGTTCGTGGGCGGACACGCGGGGGGCCGGTACGACCAATCTGGCCGCAGCGGGCCGGACCCGTCTCCAGCGCGCGATAGGATCCCGGCAGCCAGCCCAACGCCGGGCGCACACCCACACCGGACGGAGCGCGGGTCGCGTGGACAGTCAGGACTGGGACCGCCGTTACCAGGCCGAAGAATCGTTGTGGTCGCTGGAGCCGAACCGGTGGGTAGCCGACTACGCCGGGCCGCTGCCGAGCGGGCGCGCCCTCGACCTGGCCTGTGGAGAGGGACGCAACGCGATCTGGCTGGCAGAACTGGGTTGGCGGGTCGTCGGCGTGGACTTCTCCCAGGTGGCCCTGGACAAGGCGGTACGACGTACGGAGGGCCGGCCCAGCGTGGCCGGTCGGATCGACTGGCAGCATGCTGATCTGCTCGACTACCTGCCCGACGCTCGCGCGTTCGACCTGGTCCTCGTCAGCTACCTGCACCTGCCGGCGGCCGATCGCCGTCGGGTGCTGTGCCGCGCCGCCGACGCCGTCTCCGAGGGCGGCATCCTGATGATCATCGGTCACGACAGCGCGAACCTCACCGAAGGTACCGGCGGGCCGCAGGATCCCGCGATCCTGTACTCGGCGGCCGACCTGCTGGCCGAACTCGACGATGCGACCGCCGGTGGCGGGTGGAGCGTGCAGGAGGCCGCCGCGCTGCGCCGGCCGGTCGCTGCGGAAGGCCCGGACGCGGTGGACGCGTTGTTGCTTCTGCGTCGCGACCAGCCGCTGACCTAGGGCGCCCCGTCCCGCGGTTACCGGAATCCTGGCTCGGCATCGTCGGCCAGGAACGGTACGAGAAGACCCGGCACCACCTTCTCGGCCAACGTGACTGCGGCGCCGGCGGGTAGGTCGGTCACCGGATAGGACTGTTCTCCGCCAGCCGTGGTGGCGGTCAGGGTGACCAGCCCGGCTCTGCGCTGGAAGAACGACTGGTGGATGTTCCAGCCGATGATTCCTGTGCCGGGAACGGCGCAGCGTCGTCGAACCAGACAGCCACGACCGGTGACCAGGGTCCGGCCGACGTTCGCGTGCCCCAGATTGCGGTACCGGTCGGTGGCCAGCAGCGCGGCCAGCGGCAACAGGGCCAGCGCGGCCAACGCAACCCAGGCAGGCAGCCCGAGCACCCACCGGACCAGCACGAGCAACCCGATCAGTACCGCACAGGGCACCAGCGCCCTGGTGTAGCGGCGTCGCGCCGCGCCCGCACCGTGCCGCGTCAACGGCGTGACGACCGGCTCGGAATCGCGCAGCACCACTGAGGCCACCCGTACGGCTTCTGCCCGGGGCGCCGAGGGCAGCAGCAGCGAGCCACCGCGTTCGGCGCCCCGACCGACCCGTAGGCCGGTGGCGATGGCGATGCACCTGGCCCCACGCACCATCCGCAGCAGCAACGGTTCGGAGACCTCGACACCGCGCAGTCGGCGTTCCTCGATGGTGATCGCCCGGGTGGTCAACAGGCCGCGGGTGATGTGCAGCGTGCCGCCCGGCCGACGGAGGAGCCGGAAGTTCCAGAAGGCCAGTACGTACCCGCAGGTGGACGCCACCCCGGCGATCACCAGCAGGCCCACCACCAGTTCGGTGACCAGCATCGGTAGCGGGGTGTGCAGCAGTCGCTCGCCGAGCGCCAGGGTCGCGCCGTAGCGGCTCGGGTCGACCTGGAACTCGTTGACGAAACGTGACAGGAACGTACCGATGACCCCGACGGTCACCAGGCCGGACAGCGTGAACGGGCCGTAGCCGATCCACCGGGGGGACAGTTGGGTGAGCAGGCTGCCCACCTCGGCGCCGGTCCCCGCCGCCGTCGTGGCGGAGGTTTCTACCGGGGCAGGTTCCTGTGCGTCGCGGTGCAGTAGCTCGTCCCGCAGCGCCGCGGCTGCCGGTGCGCTCATCGCGTCCAGACGCAGCCCGTCGTTGTGGTTGTTACTGGACAGCCCGGTACCCACGGTGACCCGGGCCATGCCGAGCAGGCGGTGCATCGCCGGTGCGGTCACGTCGACGGTCCGGATCCGATCGCGCCGTACCGACAGCACCCGGCGGCGCAACAGCCCGCGGCGTACCTGTACCTGTTCGGCGGAGATCCGGTACTGCGTGGTGACCCAACGCAGCAGGCCGAGCCCGATCATCGCGCCGACGCCCAGCAAGCTCCACAGTGGACCTCGACCGCTGGTACTGCCGGCGACCAGCAGACCCAACAGGGCCGGCAGCGCCTGGACGAGGTGCTGTACCGGATGGATGATCAGCATCCGTGGGCTGAGCCGCCGCCACTGCGTCACCTGGTCGACGTGTGGTTCTTCGGCGGGCGCCCGGACGGTCTCCGGGCCCGGCGCGGTCATGTCGCGTCCCCCTGCTCGGCCTGCGTCTCCGCGGTCAGCTCATCCACCAGGCGTTGTGCGGTGTCGCGGTCCAGGCCGTCGATCTTCAGCGGGCCGGCCGCGGACGCGGTCGTGACCGTGACGTTGGTGAGCCCGAACAGCTGCTCCAACGGGCCCCGGGAGGAGTCGACGGTCTGGATCCGGGACACCGGCGCGATCCGTCGCTCCTGGTTGAACCAGCCCGCCTGGGTGTAGACGGCCTGCCCGGTGGACTCCCAGCGGTGTACCCGGTAGCGCCACTGCGGCATGATCGTCAGGTGCGCGGCGATCAGCACGACGGTGACCGGCAGCGTCACCACAGCCCAGTGGACCAGTGAGTCGAAGCTGAGCACCAGCGCCACCACCTGTGCGCCGAGCGGGAACACCCAGCCGATCGCGGCCCGCACCAGCCAGTAGCGCTTGGCCCGGGGGCTGACCCGGTGCCGTGGCGGGCGCAGGCGTGGCATCGAGCCGTCGCGCGGGTCGCGCTGTACCGGCTCATCGGGTGCTGATCCGGTCTCCGTGGGCCTGGCAGTGGCCGTCCCGGTCAGGGCTGCGCCGGTACGCTCGTCGTCACTCACGCGGTCACGATGACACATCACCACCGCGCACAGCCAGACTGGTACTGCTCGTGGCGCGTTGCCGGTGCGCCCGGCGACGGCGTCACCTCGGCCGGCACGGGTCGGCGCGGTCAGGAGAGCTGGTGGAGGTCGCGCCGGCCGCTGAGCTCCTCGATGGTGGCGGTGGACTTGCCGACCAGCGCGGTGCCGAAGAACCTGGCCATGCCGGGCAGGCCGGTCAGTCGCAGCGCGGACCGGCGCAGGTGCAGTCGTAGCGCGGAGGAGGGCAGAAACCATTCCGCGCCGCGACGCGCGACCTGCTGCTTACCGCTCACCACCGGTTGCCAGGACCGCTGGTAGCGAGACAGCGCCGCATCCACCGAACCGCTCTCGTTCGGATCCGCGTCGGCCAGGTGACCGGCGAGCACGTAGGCGCCGGCTACGGCCAGTGATGCCCCCTGGCCGGCCAGCAGCGAGACGGCCTGACAGGCGTCGCCCAGCAGGGTCACCCGCTGCCTGCTCCAATGGGGCATTTCGATCTGGGCGACCTGGTCATAGTAGATCTCGCTGGTCGGCGGGCACCGTTCCAGTGCCTCCGGCACAATCCAGCCCAGCGATCCGTACTGGTCGTGGAGGGCCTGTCGCAGGTCGGTGGGCATTGCCGGATCGTCGGTCCGATGAACGGTGAAGGCGGCGACGCGACCGTCACGCAGCCCGTAGAAGCCCATCTGGCGCCCGGTGGTGTCGGTGAGGCAGAACCGGTTGCCGATCTGTTGGTGGATGTGCGGCGCCTCGAACAGGAAGGCCGCAGTGTGGAACCCGAGATAGCGCAGGAACTGCGGCTCCGGGCCGAAGACCGTGCTGCGTACGCTCGAGTGGATCCCGTCGGCGCCGACCAGCAGGTCGGCGCCGATCTCGCCGCCGTCCGACAGGGTCACCCGCACCCCGTCGGACGAGTTGTCGATCCGGCTGATGCCGCTGCCGAAGCGCAGGTCGACGTCGTCCTGTACCGCCTCGCGCAGTGCCATCTCCAGGTCCGGTCGCATGATGCTCAGCAGTCGACCGTCGAGCGCCTGACCGAACTGCGCGTAGTCCAGCCCGGAGCGCCGCCGGCCGGAGGTGTCGAGGTAGCACATCTCGTCGACCTCGTAGCCCAGCTCAGCGAGGCGGGGGAGCAGGCCGATCGCCTCAGCGGCCTCGTACCCGGGCCCGAAGAAGTCGATCATGTATCCCTGGGTCCGGGGTCCGGGTGCCTTCTCGACCACGGTCACCTCCCAGTGCAGCGCGGCCAGTCGGTGTGCCAAGGCCAGGCCGGCGATGCCGGCGCCGCAGATCACGACCTTCATGGCGGTCCTCCCAGTTGCCGTTTCTCAGCAATTTGATTGTGCAAACGCCTTGGGCGTCTGTACAACACCATACCTACCGCCCGCGCCGCCGCGTACCTTGCTATCCGGTGCGCCGCCAACCGACGTTGCGGCAGGTACGGACACGGCAGGTACGAAACTGGCTATCCTCGGCACACGGGGAAGTCGAACGGGCCGGTAGAAGAGCAGCTGCTAAACGATTTGTCTGCCCCGGAGGAAGAACCGACACTGCCCCGATGAGTACCACAGCGACATTCGACGAACTGCTCGCCGAGGGCAGTTCCGTACCCGTGGAGGGCTGGGACTTCTCCTGGTTCGCCGGCCGGGCCACCGAGCAGCGACCCTCCTGGGGCTACGCCGGTGCGATGGCGCACCGGATGGCCGGCGCCTCCGCCGCACTGGACGTGCAGACCGCTGGCGGCGAAGTGATCGCCCAGATCGGCGAGCCGCCACCGGTCCTGACGGCAACCGAATGGTGGCCGCCGAACGTCGAGCTGGCCAGGCGGAACCTGTCCGTTCATGGCGCGACGGTGCACGAGGTCGCCGACGACGCGGACCTGCCGTTCCCGGCGGAGTCGTTCGATCTGGTGGTCAGCCGGCACCCGACCCTCGTGCGATGGGACGAGATCGCGCGGGTACTGCGGTCGGGCGCAACGTACTTCTCCCAGCACGTCGGTGCCGGGTCGGTACGCGAACTCACCGACTTCATGATGGGCCCGCAGCCAGTGGGTGACCAGCGGAGCCCGGATCGGGCGGCGAGGGAGGCGCGCGCTGCCGGGCTGGTGGTGACCGACCTGTGTGCCGAGGCGCTGCGGATGGAGTTCCACGACATCGGCGCGGTGGTGCACTTCCTGCGGAAGGTCATCTGGATCGTGCCGGGCTTCACCGTGGAGCACTACCGTCCACAACTTCTTGCCCTGGACGAACAGATACGACGCGACGGTCCGTTCGTGGCATACAGCCAGCGGTTCCTGATCGAGGCACGCAAACAAGACTGAAGGCGTCGGCGTCGAGACGCCCGCACCGGCCGACACGATGGGGTCCGGTGCCGCCCGCTCGTCTCCGGTGTCGTGGTGGCGCCGGAGTGGTTCAGTGGTTCAGCGCGGACATGGCGGCCTCGGGATACCGGTCACCTGCGGTGACCCCACGCGGTGCGACCGCCTCGATCGCTGCCAGCTCTGCCGGTGTGAGCTCGACGTCCAGCGCACCCACGTTCTCGGCCAGATACGACCGGCGCTTCGTACCGGGAATGGGCACCAGGTCCTGGCCCTGCGCCAATACCCAGGCCAGCGCCAACTGCACGGCACTGGTCCCCTTGACCTCGGCGATGCGGTGCACCTCGTCAACCACCCGGAGGTTCGCGGCGAAGTTGTCGCCCTGGAATCGGGGGGAATTGCGCCGCCAGTCGTCCTCCGGCAGGTCCTCCGGCCGTCGTATCGCGCCGGACAGGAAGCCCCGACCCAGTGGGCTGTAGGGCACGAAACCGATACCCAGTTCCCGTACGGTGGCCAGCACGCCGTTGTCCTCCACCTCACGGGTGAACAACGAGTACTCGGTCTGGACGGCACTGAGCGGTGCGGTGGCGTGCGCCCGCCGGATGGTCTCCGGCGCGGCCTCGGAGATGCCCAGGAACCGTACCTTCCCGGCCTGCACAAGCTCACCGAGCGCACCCCAGGTCTCCTCGATGGGTACCGTCGGGTCCACCCGGTGTTGGTAGTACAGGTCGACGTGGTCGGTGCCGAGCCGGTGCAGGGAGCCGTCGAGCTGGCGACGCAGGTAGTCCGGCCGCCCGTTGACCCGGCCGGTGAGCTGACCGTGCCCGTCGATCTCGTTGCCGAACTTGGTCGCGAGAACCACCTGGTCCCGACGAACCCGTAGCGCAGCGCCGACGAGCTCCTCGTTGGTGTGCGGCCCGTACATGTCGGCGGTGTCCAGGAAGGTCACACCGAGTTCCAGTGCCCGGTCGATGGTCGCCCGCGATTCCGTGTCGTCCTGACCCCCGTAGGCGAACGTCATTCCCATGCAGCCCAGCCCCATGCTCGACACGCTGAGGCCCTGGCTGCCCAATGTCCGCTGCTGCATGCGTACTCCTCCAAAGACTGCAGGTGAGCTCTTCTGTCATACCCGTGTCGGTGTCGAGCATGCAGGCTGTGTCCCGTCACACCTGGCGGGACAGCGCCGGGTCAGCGGGTACGGGCCAGCCGCGCCACCCCGATCTTGGCGTCCGCCATCCCGTAGAAGACGTACCGTTCACCGTCGATCTCCTCGATGGCGGTCGGGAAGACCACATTGGAGACCGTCCCGGTCCGCTCGTCGTCGGTCTCCGGCACCAGCAACGGTTCCGCCGTGCGGGCAAGTACCCGGGTGACATCCGTGGGATCCAGGATCATCGCCCCGGCCCCGTAGCTGACCTGCTGGGTGGTCGGGTCCCAGCCGTCCGGTATGTGCCCGCTGACGCCGTGGTGCAGCAACAGCCAGCCCTCGTCCACCCGTACCGGTGCCGGTCCGGCACCGATCTTCAGTTCCTCGTACGGATGCTGCGAGAGTGCCACCAGCCGGTGGTGGCACAGCCGGACCAGCGCGCCCAGATCCTGTGCGACCTCGGCGACCGGAACGTAGGACACCCAGATGCCGGGCCGTTCGTCGGTGACCCCGGCGGGCAGGTGTACCCCCTCGCCGGGCCGGAACCAACCCAGGTCCCACATCGGACGGTGCAGCATCGCGTACGCCGGTTCCCCGTCGGGCCCGGGGACGGGCTCGGGGAAGAAGACGGCGTCCTTGTTGGGGAACAGGTTGAGGTCGGTGTCCAGGTCAGGCTGGTAGCCGAACTGCACAGGCCCCAGCCGTCGCCAGTGCCGTACGTCCTCGGACACCGCGAGCGCGAGTCGTGGACCGAGCGGACCGTACGCGACATAGGTCATCACGTGCACGCCGAGGTCGGGCAGCCAGGTGGTGCGAGGATCCTCCACCCCGGCGTTGGCCTTGCCGCGTTCCCAACCTTCGTCGGGTGCCAACGCCAGGCCCCGCCGGGTCACCGCGGCCGGCACGCCGTCGCGTACCTCGATCTCGGCGATCCCCACCCGGGAGACGTTGCCGGCCGCGACCAACCGCGGCAGCAGGTAGAGGGTGCCGTCCGGAGCCCGTCCACTGGCCGGGTTGAGGACGCCTTCAGCCTCCCATTCCTCACTGGGGTCGGGTTCCATCAGTACGCCGAGCCGCTTCAATGTATAGGGCACGGTTGTCGCGATGTTGATCGACACGATCAGCCTTTCACTCCAGATCCGACATCTGTGGACACGAAATGGCGTTGGAAGATAAGAAACAGCGTCACGGCGGGCGCGGCCAGTACGCACGCACCGGCCAGGATCGCGCCGAACGGGTTGGTCGCCCGCGCCGAGACCGTACTGATGTAGCTGGCCAGGGAGACCGCCAGCGGCTGCATCGAGGTCTGTTTGGTGACCAGGAACGGCCAGAGGAACTCGTTCCACGGTCCGATGAAGGTGACCAGTACAGCGGTCAGCAGCGCCGGGCGGGCCAGTGGCACGGCGACCCTCAGCAGTATGCGCAGCTCGCTGGCACCGTCGATGCGGGCCGCCTCGAACAGTTCGCGCGGGATCTGCAGGAAGTACTGCCGGAAGATGAACACCGCGGTGGAGTTGATCGCGAAGGGCAGGATCATGCCCAGGTAGCTGTCGGCCAGCCCGTAGTTGCGCACGATCAGTACGTACAGCGGAATCAGCAGCAGTTGGAAGGGCACGACCTGGGCCAGCAGTACCAGACCGAACAGCACGCCGCGCCCACGGAACTGCAACTGTGCCAACGCATAGCCGGCCAGCAGGCCGAACACCACGGTGCACAGGATCACGCCGCCGGTGAACACCCCCGAGTTGACCAGTGACCGTCCCAGGTCGATCGCGCTGTTGATCTGCTGGTAGTTGTGCAGGCTCAGGTTGCCCGGCCGGGGGAACGCGCCGGACAGTGAACTGTCCGGCGCTGCCTGCAGGCTGCCGATGAGCATGTAATAGAAGGGGAACAGGAAGATCAGTGCGCCGATGAGCAGCGCGACGAACCGTGCCACCGTCGCCGTGCGAGGAGCCCGCCGCTGGCTTGGTTCGGAGCCGGCCAGCGGCCCCGGATCGTCCAGTGTGGATACTTCGGTGGTCGTGTCCATCAGCTAGCTCCGTTCCAGGATCCGCCGGCTGAGCAGTGAAGCGAGCAACACTCCGACGATTAGCACCACGCCAATCGCGGCCGCCGTGTCCGGATGCCCCTGCTCGATCCCACGCTGGTACATCAGCAGCACCGGTGAGGTGGAGGCGCCGCCCGGTCCGCCACCGCCGGTGAGCAGGTACGGCTCGGTGAACAGGTTGGCTCCGGTGATCAGCGCGAGGATGAACACCAGCGTGGTGGCGGGCCGCACGCTGGGTACGGTGACCGACCAGAACTGGCGTAGCCGGCCGGCACCGTCGACCGACGCTGACTCGTACAGCTCGCGGGGCACGTTCTGCAGCGCTGCCAGATAGAGCAGGATGAAGTAGCCGAGCTGTTTCCAGGTGGTGAACAGAGCTACCGTTGGCATCGCCAGGCTTGAGCTGACCAGCCAGGACGGGCTGGGCGCCAGCGGTCCCAGCAGCGTGTTGACCAGCCCGTCGGACTGGAACAGGAACAACCACACGGAGACCACCGCGACACTCGCGGTGATGTAGGGAACGTAGTAGCTGACCCGGAAGAAGATCCGCCCTCGGATTGCCGCATTGAGAGCGGCCGCCAGCACCAGTGACAGCGCTACCGTTAACGGCACATTGATCACCAGGAACACCAGGATGTTGCGGAACGACCGGCCGACCGCAGGATCGGTGAGCACCGTCCGGTAGTTGGCCAGCCCGACGAAGGGTCGCTCCACTGTCACACCGGGCGCGGTGAAGAAGTAGTCGTGCAGCGACATGTACACGGCGAAGCCCAGCGGGTAGGCGAACACGACGGTCAGGAAGATCGCGTACGGCGCCGTGAAGGCCGCGCCGAGCGGGTGCCGGCCGAGCAGCCGTGCTGCCCCCCGGCCCCGCCTGCGCGCCCGTGCTGTGTCGATCGGCAGGGCAGTCATCGGCTGACCTCAGGACCCGCCGGCCAGGCCGTCGACCTTCTTGGCCGCGCCGCTGAAGGTGGCGTCGACGTCCGCCCGGCCGAAGATGACGGACTTGCTGTAGGAGTCGCGGAAGGTCTGCCAGATCTCGATCGAGTTGGCGGTGTTGGGTACCTCGACGGTGCGTTTCGCGGCGTCGGCGAATCCGGTGTACTGCGGGTGCGCCCGGAAGTAGTCCGGGTACAGCGTGGCCAGGTTCGAGCGCAGCGGCATCTGCCCGGTGCGCTGCAGCCACTTGCCGTCCTGGTCCTTGCTGGTGGCGTACTTGAGCACGTCCCAGGCGGTCCCGCGGTTCTTGCAGGAGGCGTACATGCCGATGTTCTTGGCGTCGGAGAAGGTGTGCACCTGGCCGGCCGGCATACCCTGCGGGGTCGGCACCGGCACGGCACCCCAGTCGACCTTGTTCTGGTACACGGCGATCGCCCATGGGCCGACAATGGCCATGGCGGCCTTGCCATCGGCGAAGGAGTCGCCCTGGTAGGTCTCCTGGGATGCCAGCTTGTCGGCGTAGATGGTGCGCCAGAACTTCGCCACCTGCAGCCCGGTGGGGGAGGCGAACTGCGCCTTGTCTGCCTTGAGTAGTTGCTGACCGTTGGTTGCCGCGGCGAACAGCGGGTAGTAGTCGTACCAGGATTGGTAGAACTCGCTGGTCGGAGCCGGCCAGATCGCGAACTTCGCGGCGCCGCTGCTGACCACCTTGCGGGCGGTGGTGAGGAACTGCGGGTAGGTAGCCAGCTTCGGGTGCTTGGCGTCCAGCCCAGCTTTGGCGAAGATCTTCTTGTTGTAGAAGATCTGAACCGGGTTGGATTTCCAGGGCATCTGGTAGTACTTGCCGTCCGGAGACTTGTACTGCCCGGCGAGCTTTCCGCTCCGGGCGGAGATGTAGTCGGCTGCGCCGGGGAAGTCGTCGAGGGAAACCAGACCACCCTGCTTCTGGAACTGCGGTACCGAGGCCGGTGAGGTGTTGAAGATCAGGCAGGGTTCGCTGTCAGCGGTGATGGCCGCCCCAATGACCTCCTCGGAGCTCTTCCCGGTCGGGATCTGTTGTGCGGTGATCTTTTCCTTGGGGTGGCTGGCGTTCCAGGACGACACCACCTGTTTCCCCCAGGCGATCTCGTCGGCGTTGTTGGAGTACCAGATCTTGATCGGGCCGTGGGCCTTCGCGGCGTCACTGGCTGACGGGCCGCTCTGGCCGCAGCCTGCCAGGCCGGCCACGATCGTGGTGGCCAGCGCTGTAGCGAGCATGACGCGTTTCATCCGTGCTCCTGGTTGATCGGGGCGCCACGGTGGTGTTCGCGTCCGGTGGGACGCGCACCGCCGGGTCTGGTGGTGGGAGTGGGTGCCGCGGTAGAACGGCGGACGAGCAGTCGCGCGGGTGGTAGGTGGACATCGGCCGGGTGGGCGCCATCGACCAGTTGCAGGAGGGTGCGGGCGGCGCTCTGGCCCCAGCCGAACGGGTCGGTGCGTACGGTGGTGAGTGCCGGGTGGACGAACGCCGCGAGTTCGGTGTCGTCGTAACCGGTGACCGACAGATCCCCGGGTACGTCGAGACCGGCCTCGGTAGCGGCCGAGACGCCGGCGATGGCCATCAGGTCGTTGGCGTACACGATGGCCGTCGGGGGCTCGCTGCGTGCCAGCAGTTGCCGGGTGGCGTCGGTACCGCCGGCGGCGGTGAAGTCGGCGACCTGTACCGGCCCCGGGGGCAGTTTGGCCGCGTCCATGGCGCTCAGGAAGGCCTGACGCCGGCCCCTGGCATGCAGGAAGTTGTCGGGGCCGGCGACGTGCGCGATGTGGGTGTGTCCGAGTTCGACCAGGTGTGCGACGGCGTCGGCGATGCCGCAGCTGTCGCTCACGCAGACCGCCGGGAACGGTGAGGGGACGTCCGGCCGGTTGAGCGTGACCGCCGGTTGGCCGAGTTCGTGCAGCAGAGGGATGCGGGCATCGTCGTGACGGAGGTCCGACAGTAGGAAGCCGTCCACCCGGGAGTCGCGGACCAGCCGCCGGTAGCCGTCGGTCTCCTCCTGCGTGGACCCGACCACCTGCAGCACGAGAACCTGGCCTTGTTCGGACAGTACAGCTTCGACTCCGGCGATGAAGGCCGGGAAGAACGGATCGGAGCGCAGCAGCGCCGGGTCGCGGGCCACCACAAAACCCAGCGAGAAGGCGCGCGAGTAGGACAGAGAGCGGGCCCGCTGGCTGGGTGACCAACCGAGTTCCTCGACGGCGGCGAGGATTCGCGCGCGGGTCTCCTCGGACAGGCCTGGCCGCCCGTTGAGAGCGAAGGACACCGCTCCCTTGGACACGCCGGCGCGGCGTGCCACGTCGGCGATGGTGGGGCGGCGGGCAGGCAATGGAAGCTCCTTAAACCGGTTTAGCGATTGGCTCTGAACGGTCTAGCACACACCGCGGCCGCTGTCAACGGCGGAGAAACGCCGGCGGCCGGTATACGCGCCAGTCCGTCAGCCAGAGGGAGTGCCCGTCATGACACATGCCGTCAGCGCTCCCGCCGTGATCCGCAACATCGGCATCATGGCCCATGTCGATGCCGGCAAAGACCACGGTTTCGGAGCGGATCCTGGTCTACACCGGTGCGACGGACAAGATCGGTGAGGCCCACGACGGCATCACCGTGCTGGACTGGCGGAGACAGGAACACGACCGTGGCATCACCATCACGGCGACGGCGATCACCTGTGGTCGGCAGGGCCACGACGTCGTACTGCTCGATACCCCTGGGCACGTGGACTTCACCGTCGAGGTGGAGCGCTCGTGCGAGGTGTGCCCCGGACCGTAGCTGCGGCGACTTTCCGTGACCGCGCCCCTCAACATCACCTCGCACGGATAATGACAGCACGCCCCCGACTGCCGCCGTTGCCCGTCAAGGAGGAATGGAATGCCGTCGATCAGCGGATATCGCGATGGGGTGCCGTGCTGGATCGATCTTTCGGCCCCGGATGTCGGTCGGGCACAGGAGTTCTACGCGGGACTGTTCGGCTGGCAGTATCTGGACGGCAGCCCGGAATCCGGTGGCTACCAACTGGCCACGTTGCGCGGCGTGCAGGTGGCGGGCATCGGGCCACGGCAACCCGGTCAGCCGGGCCCGAGCGCCTGGACGACCTACCTGTGGGCCGATGACGCGGACCGCTGCGCGCAGAAGATCGCCGAAGTCAACGGCACGGTCCTGATGGGACCGATCGACGTGATGGAATTCGGCCGGATGGTCATCGCCGCCGATCCCAACGAGGCGATCTTCGGAGTGTGGCAGGGCAGGGCACACCGCGGTGCCGGGCTGGCCAACGAACCCGGATCGTTCACCTGGAACGAGAACCTGTCCGGTGACCCCGAGCAGGCCCGCACCTTCTATCGCAGGGTGTTCGGCTACGAGTACGACTCGGTTCCCGACTCCAGCATGGACTACGTGACGATGAAGATCGACGGTGACGTGGTGGCCGGGCTCGGCTCGGCGCCGACGGCTGATCTGCCGCCGATGTGGAACACCTACTTCTCCGTGGCCGATGCCGACCGCGCCGCGCAGCAGATCGTCGAGCTCGGCGGTCGGATGCTCTACCAGCCGATGGACACCCCGTTCGGTCGGATGGCGGCGGCGCAGGACAACGGTGGTGCGACCTTCTCAGTGATCGCATCCAACAACTGAGTTGAAATGTAGTGGCCGTGTAGTGGCCGTGTGGCCCTCGAACGCATCCTTGCGCTGGACATACCCGCCGGTACCCGTACGTCCTCCCGGCTACACCCACCTCGCGCCGGCAGGTATCCAGCAGTCTCCAGAGAGGAGCAACAATGTCGTTGAGGTTCTTTACCCCCAGAACCCACCGCGGGCAGACGATGCGCGCTGTGATCAGCGGGACGATCATGGCCGCTGCCGCGGTGCTGACCTTCTCCGCCAGCGCGTCCGCCGCGACCGGCACGGTACACACCGACAGCGGCGCCTCGGTCAACGTGCACTCCGGCCCGCACACCGGTGACGCCGTCGTCGGTAGCGTCGCCAGCGGCGCCTCGGTCACCATCGACTGCCAGACGCACGGCACGACGGTCACCGGCAAGTACGGCACCAGTGACATCTGGGACCACATCCCCGCCAAAGGCGGCTACATCACCGATACCTACGTCTACACGGGCTCGGACGGCACCGTCGCCCCGGCGTGTGGTGTCAGCAGCGGATGCTCCACCAGCGGTCTCGGTGACCCCCACACCTGCGCGCAGGCCGTAACCTGGGCCAAGAACCACGAGACCACCACCTACCACGCCGACTACTACAACCGCTGCGACCACATCATGGGTCTGGCGTACGGGTTCCCGGCGTCCGGTTCCACCACCGCGTACGTGCACTGGACCCAGATTCCCGGCAGCTACAAGCATGCCGGCGACACCACGGTGCCCGCGGGTGGCCTGGCGTTCTTCTCCGGTGGTGCAGGTCACGTGATGATCTCCATCGGCAATGGGAAGTTCGTCTCCAACGACATCCACGGCAACGGCACCCTTACCGAGACCACCATCTCGGAGATCAAGAGCAAGTGGGGCAAGCCCTACCTCGGCTGGGCCCAGCCCTGGTTCAAGTACAACCACTGACACCAGTCAGCACCACTCTGTGTGCCCTCCCCGGCGTTGCTGGGGAGGGCACACAGCGTTGCGGTCGGCGAAGTTGGCACCTGAGCGGCCCTTCGGCGAGCGGCTTCGTTACCGCCCGTAGATCCGACCGGGGTGGGCACTGGTTCGCGGAGTGGTTAGTCTCACCGGGTGTCCGTCGTTGAGCGCGACGACGGGATGGTCGGCCGGTGTTCATGCCGGGTCCGCGAGAGTCCCTGGAGGGACACTGCTGTGAGTAATGATCTGCTACCTCACCGCTCAGCTTCCATGGATGCGGTCGGTAATCAGATGTTCCGCCAGTACGGACGTATCCTGTTCGACTACTGCCTGGTGCTCACCCGGGATTCGGAACTGGCCGCGACAGCGGTGCATGACACGGTCATGGTTGCGATCAGCCGTCCGGAACGGGTCGCCGAGCCCGATGGAAAGGCCTGGCTCTACGCCATCGCGCGCAACGAGTGCGTCCGCATCGCGCCCGCCACCACCGAGCCGCAGACCCGGGCGCCGCTGGACTGGGCGATGGGCATCGTCGATGACGACCCGTTCGCCGTCGAGGTCTGGAAGGCGGTGTCCCGGCTAGGGCCGCCGGCCCGTGAACTCGTCCTGCTCACCGGGCGGCATCGGCTCTCCTACCTGGAACTCGGCGCCATCCTGGATGTCTCGCCGGGGCGTGCCCGCAGCCGGGCCAACCGGGCCCATCAACAGTTGGAGAAGGCGGTTGCCAACGGCCAGGGCCGCCGGGCACACGAAGGGCACTCCGCCGCGATGCGTCACCGCATCACCCTGGCGTTGACCGCTGCGCAGTTCGTGGCGCCACCACCGTTCCTGCGCGAGTTCGTCCTCGGTTCCAGTCGGGTGCCCGCCCGGGTGCTGCACTACGGCCTGCGCGCTGGTAAGGCCACGGCCGGTGGCTTCCCCCGGCCCTGGGACCGCCGCACGGTGCGGCCGCCCCGGGCCCGGGTGGTGGTCGTGGCGGGCGCCGCCATACTGCTGCCGCTGCTGGTGTCCGCGGACGGTGTGGCCATGCCGGCGCCGGAGAGGACCACACCGGTGGCGGACGCGCCGGACCGGCCCGGCGCCGCGCGGGGCAGCCTACCGGCTCCGTCTGTCGGGGCGACTCCCACGGACCCGTCCACCGGCAGCCCGACCCCGTCTCCGGCAGACGGCGGGGCGCCTGCGGCGGGGAGCGGTCCCGGCACACGGCCCGCTCCGACCCCCTCGCCGAGCAGCTCCTCCGGCAGCGGTACGCACCTGCGGGTGAGTACGGACTTCTCCACCGCCCTGACCGTGACCTGCCCCTCCACCTGGACCGGTACGGTGGCCGCTGCGGTGACCGGTGGCGCGGCCGCCGGCGCGACGGCGTGGTGGTCGGCCGACGGAGCTACTCACCGCAAGTCGATGACCTCAGCGGACGCCGGCCCGCTACGCGCCGAGTTCACCGCTCTGCCGGGAGGTCGGCCGGTGCGGTGGTGGGTCACCGTGCGCTCCGCCGACGGGCACACCGTCACCACGGCGACGCACGCAGCCAGTCAGAGTTGCCTGCTGTGACCATTGGAGCGGAGTAGCATCACCGAACAGAGCGCCCAGCGAGACGATCGCCGGACAGTTCACTGGTTTTCGCTACCTTCTGCTCGTACCATGAGCTTCCCACAGAGGACCTGAGCGGAGCGTTCATGGCGGCTGGCCGGCTGGTGTTCGGATTGCTCGGACCACTGGACGTCTGGTCCGATGGGACGCGGCTGGCGATCACCGGGACGAAGCGCCGGGTGCTGCTGGCCCACCTGCTCCTGCGCGCCAACCAGGTGGTACCGGCCGACGACCTCGTGGAGGTCATGTGGCCGGCCGACCCACCGCGCTCCGCGCGGGCGAACATCCAAACCTACGTCTCGGCGCTTCGGCGCTGGCTGCCCGACAGGCCGTGCGGTCCCCGCATCGCCACGTACGGCAATGGCTACCTCCTTGAGGTGGCGCGCGACGAGCTGGACGTGACGCGGTTCGAGGACCTGCTGCTGGAGGCGCAGCACGCGCAGGACCATGGCCAATTGGACCGGGCACTGGATCTGCTCGACGAGGCGTTGCGACTCTGGCGCGGGGAACCGCTGGGTGACCTGCCGGACTGCCGTTCCTGGCGGACCGCTGTCGACCGACTCGTGGAGCTGCGCCTCACCGCCGCGGAGCAACGGGCCCGCAACCGGATCGGCCGCGGACAGCACGCTGCGGCTGTCGGTGGGTTACGCGCGCTCACCGAGGTACACCCTTTCCGGGAGAGCCTGTGGGAACTGCTACTCACCGCGTTGCACGCGACCGGACGGCGGGCCGACGCCCTACGGGCCTATGGCGAGATCAGGGAACTGCTGGTCGACGAACTCGGGGTGGAACCGGGGCGACAGCTGCAGAGCATCCATCGGGAGATCCTCAGCGGCACATTCGAAGCTGTTCCGGTCACGGCCCGCGGAGCCGACACTGCGCGGTCTGGCGTGGCGGCGCAGCCGCGGATGCCCGTACGTCAGTTGCCCGCCGGCATCCCCGACTTCATCGGGCGCGCGAACCATCTCGGTGCCTTGGATGAACTGTTGGCGCCGCGGGAAGCGCAACAGCATCCGGCGGTCGCGGTCATCGTGGGTGCACCCGGCACCGGTAAGACGACGCTGGCCGTACACGCGGCCCGCCGCGCCTGCCCCAGCTTCCCTGACGGGCAGCTCTACATCGACATGCGCGGCTCCACCGGAACGCGCTCACCAACGCACGTGTTCCGTGAGGTGCTCCGGGCACTGGGGGTCAGCGGCCGGGCGATACCGCGCCGGACAGCCGAACGTGCCACGCTCTACCGCTCAATGCTCGCGCAGCGGCGGATGCTGCTCGTCCTGGACGATGCCGGAGACGCCCAGCACGTACGGGATCTCCTACCGCCCAATGGAACCTGCGCGATGTTGGTGACTAGTCGGCGTCAACTGTCCACGGTACCGGGCGCACATGCGGTCCATCTGGATGCCTTCGCCGCGCACGAGGCACGTCAGCTCCTCTGCAGCATCGCCGGTGCCGAGCGGGTGGAACGGGAACCGCAGGAAGCCACCGCGATCTGTGCTGCCTGCGGGTACCTGCCGCTGGCGATCCGGATCGCCGGCGCCAAACTCGCCGAGCGGCGCTTCTGGTCGCTGCGCATCCTGGCCGAACGGCTCGCCGACGAATCACGGCGGTTGGGCGAACTGCACGCCGACGACATGTGGCTGCGTGCCAGCTTCGAGCTGAGCGTCCGGCAACTGCCTGCCGACGCGGCGACCGCGTTCCGGCTGCTGGGCCTGCTGAACACCGGATCGCAACCCGGTTGGGTGATCGCCGCGCTGCTGGGACGGGACCGCGCCGACGAGGTATTGGACGTCCTGGTCGATGCGAACCTGTTGCAGCAGCTGGGTCCCGATGCCAGCGGACAGCCACGCTACCGGCTCCATGACCTGTTGCACTGTTACGCGGTCGAGGCGGTGGCCGCGGAGCCCGCCGAACTACGCCGGCAGGCCACGGCCCGTGTCCTTGCCGGTTGGCTGGGACTGGCCGAACGTGCCGGGCAGTTGCTGTCGCCGTGCGTGTTCCGGCCAACCCCGGGGCAGGCGCCCCGCTGGTGTCCGGATCCGTCGGGCGCGGCCAGGATCGTCCGAGCCCCGCTGGCCTGGTTCGACGCCGAGCGCCAGCATCTGGTGGACATGGTCGAGTTGGCCGCCGGTACCGGCCTTGACGAGTTGGCCTGGGAACTCGCTGTAGCCCTGGTGCCCTACTTCGACCAGCGCAGCTGCTATCCGGATTGGCGGCGCAGTCACAGCAGCGCTCTGACGGTGGTCCGGGCCAGCGGCAACCGGCACGGGGAGGCGGCTCTGTTGCGTGGCCTCGGCCAGGTGCTGCTCTACCAGGACTGCTATGTCGACGCGCTGGCGATGATGCGCCGGTCGCGTTCACTGAGCCGTCAGCTCGGTGACCAACGCGGTGCCGCGATCGCGGTCACCGGACTGGGTTCGGTACACCGGATCATGGGCGCGCATGACCTGGCCGTGCGCTGCTACCAGGACGCGTTGCGCGAACTCGCGGCCATCGGTGATGAGCATTCCGAGGCGCAGGTACGCAACGCCATGGGCATCATCTGCCGGCATCGACGTGATTTCGGTGCGGCCCGGGTCTGGTTCGACGGGGCGTTGCGGCTTGCCCGGCGTATCGGCGACCGGCATCGGGAGGCCAGTATCCGCGGGCAGATCGGCATGTTGCAGGTCGACCAGGCCCGGCCGCATGAGGCGCTGCGCTCACTGCACCGGGCGATGGTGACGTTCGAGGCGTTGGACGACGAGCACTGCGCCGGGTATGTCCTCGAGGCGATGGGCCGCGCCGAACTGTTGCTGGACCGACCGCTGCGGGCACAGTCGTCGTTGGACCGGGCGTTGTCGATCTTCCGCACCACCGGCGACCGCCGGGGCCAGGCGACCGCAACGGAACTGCTCGGCAAGCTGCACCTGACCCGTCACGACATCCGGGCAGCCTCTTCGTGCCACGTGGACGCGTCGCAACTGTGGCGCCAGATCGGCGCGCGACCGGAGCTACCGGTGGCCACCGGGGCGCCCTGAGCGCAGGTGCGGAGCGGGGCGTCAGCGGACACCGCGCGGGCGGAACTGGATGCTGATCCGCGGCCCGACCGGCCGGGTCGTCTTGGGTACCGCATGTTCCCAGCTGCGCTGGCAGGAGCCACCCATGACGAGCAGATCTCCGTGACCCAGTGAATACCGGATGCTCGCACCACCGGACCGTGGACGCAGACACAACGCCCGTGGGGCACCCACCGACACTATCGCCACCATGGTGTCCTCGGTGCGTCCCCGCCCGATGGTGTCGCCGTGCCAGGCCACGCTGTCGCGCCCGTCCCGGTAATAGCACAGGCCTGCAGTGCGGAACGGTTCGCCGAGCTCAGGGGCGTAGTGGGCGTTGAGCGCTGCCCGGGCAGCTGACAGTTCCCGGCCGGGCAACTGGTCGCGTTCTCGGTAGAAGCACAGCAGACGCGGCACATCGACGGTCTGCTGGTACATCCGCCGACGCTCCGCGTGCCACGGCACCTGGGTGCCGAGCCGGGCGAAGAGGGCGTCGGCGTCGGGCAACCAACCGGGCAGCACGTCGAGCCACGCACCGTGACTCAACGCGACGCGTCTGGCGCAGCTCAGCGGCCGGCACGCGGTGCCGCCGACCCCGTCGAGCAGCGAGAGCTGCAGTGCCGTTGCCATTCCGTGGACTCTACCAGCGGTTTCGAACAGGTGTACGCGACCGGCCTAGTCGTCGTTGCGTTCCCGGGCCTTGGCGAGGTCGAGTGCGAGGATGCTGGCCAGCATCAGGAGATCGTCCTGGCCGGGGGCGATCTTCACGGCGTAGGTGTCGCGCAGGCTCAGCCAACGCTTCGACACCGTCGCTACCAGCTTGCCGCCCTGCTCGATGGTGAACTCGTGGTCCAGGATGTCGCCCTTCATCTCCAGGTCGTCCGGACCGGGGATGTCGATGGTGAACTTGTCACCGAAGGGTGTGAAGAAGTGCTTGCGCACCTGTGCTGCGGGTTGCCCGCCCACCGAGATCTCGTACGTCGGCCGAAGCGCCACCAGCTTGCGGCTCACCTGCGCTACTTCCCGTCCGGCCGGATCCTGCAGCACCAGCCGGTCGTGCAGGCTCAGTACCTTGCCGTCCACATGCAACAGTCGGTTTCCGGCCTCGTCGGTGATGTCGAAGTCGTCGCCGAGATGGAAGAAGCGCTCCCGGATCACGTACATGTCGTTGCCTCCGAACGCTGCATGGTGGACCGTTGGGGTCTGCCGGCATCCACGGCTGACCGGTGCATCGATCACGGTATCGCCCTCGTCCGGGCCGCCGCGCGCCGCGTTGTCGTCGATGCCCGGGCCTTCCCCGACACGGTCCAGATATGCGCCGCCGTCACTACCCCTTCCGGGCGCGGCGAGGTCAGGAGAGGGCGGGGGACTCGGCTGCGGGCTGTTGCGCTGAGTCGGTGATGTTGGCGGCCATCCCGCCGAACACCAGGCTGTGGAACGGAGCGATGGCCTTCCAGTAGAGGTGCCCGGCGAATCCGTGCGGCTGGAACAGGGCCCGCTGCCGATAGAGACTGCCGCCGGTGGTGCTGTCGGGGTCCGGTAGAACGGTGAGCTCCAGCCAGGCGAGACCGGGCAACTTCATCTCCGCACGCAGCAGCAACCGACGCCCCCGGTCCAACCGCTCCACCCGCCACCAGTCCAGCGCCTCACCGGTGTGCAGCCGGTGCGGGTCGCGCCTGCCCCGGCGTAGCCCGACCCCGCCGACCAACCGGTCCGCCCAGCCCCGTACCGCCCAGCCGATCGGCATCGAGTACCAGCCGTTCTGCCCGCCGATGCCCTCGACGACCTGCCACAAACGGTCCGGGCTGGCCGGACTTCGCCGTTGACGCACGTCCTGGTAGACGGTGCCGCCTGACCAGTCGGGGTCGGCCGGCGAGGGTTGGGAGGGGTCAGCCGGCCAGTCGGCGTCCGACCAACGGGTGCTCACCTCGGCCTCCCGGATCCGGGTGAGGGCCAGGTCCACCGCCTGCTCGAAGTGCAGCAGCCCCTCCGGCGGATCGGGTACCAGTTCGGCGATGTCGTGTTCCTGGCAGACGACCTCATGGATGAGTGACTCGATCAGTGGCACCGCGATCGAGCGGGGCACAGGGGTGACGAGGTTGACCCACTGCGCAGACAGCCACGGGGTCAGTACGGGCATCGGCAGCACCGCGCGTCGAGGCAGTCGGGCCACCGCTGTGTAGCGGCGCATCATGTCCAGGTAGGTCAGTACGTCCGGGCCGCCGATGTCGAACGTCCGGTCGACCTCGGTCGGAAACCGCGCGGCGGCGACCAGATAGCGCAACACATCGCGGATCGCGATGGGTTGGATCCGGTTGTGCACCCACCGGGGGGTCACCATGGCGGGCAGCCGCTCAGTCAGGTAGCGCAGCATCTCGAAGCTCGCCGAGCCGGACCCCAGGATCACCGCGGCCTGCAGCACGGCGGCCGGTACGGGCGCCTCCAGCAGGATGCGGCCGACCTCGGTGCGGGACGCGAGGTGGGCGGACAGCAGTTCCCCGGACGGATGCAGTCCGCCGAGGTACACGATTCTGGAGACCTCGGCCTTGGCGGCGGCATCGGACACGATGAACGCGCCGCGCCGGTCGAGCGCCGCGAAGTCCCGGGAGTGCAGGGCGTGCACGAGATAGTAGACGACCTCCTGGTCGGCCATGGCGTGCCGGATCGACCCGGCATCGAGTACGTCGCCCCGTGCCACCTCGACCTCGTCGCGCCAGGGAAGGTCGGTCAGCTTGTCGGGGTTTCGGGCCACTACCCGCACGGTGTGTCCGGCGCGCAGCAGTTCCGGGACGAGCCGGCCCCCGATGTAACCGGTCGCTCCCAGTACCAGACACCGCATTTCTGCATCATGCCCTGCGGCGCGGGGTGTCGCAGACTGAACGTCACAGCGACCGGCCGTCGTCGGCCGGCACACTGCCGGTTGGCCCGGCACGCGGTATACTCAGCGAAGTGCGTCGATTTGTGCGTCGTTTCGTCGGAAGGATCGGCATGGACTCGTGGCAGTACGCACTGCTGCTCGCGCTGTGCGTCCTATTGACGCTGCCGCTGGAGTTCGTGCTGGGAGCACGGGTGTACCGCCGGCCGCGCGTACTGCTGCGCACCCTGCTTCCGGTCCTGGTCGTGTTCGCCGGCTGGGACCTGATCGCCGCCCACCGCGGTGACTGGTGGTACAACGCGCAGCGCACCCTGCGGGTCACGCTGCTCGGGCTGCCGGTGGAGGAGTGGCTGTTCTTCCTTGTCATCCCCGTCTGCGCGGTGCTGACCTACGAAACACTGGGACGCCGTCGGGTGCTATATGAGAGGTGAGTACACCGTGGCGGCGGTGTGCGCGCCGCTCGCCGTGATCGTACTGGAGGTGGTGGTACTGCGTACCGGGCTGCTACGCCGGGGCCGGTTCTGGGCCGCAGTACTGGTGACCCTCGCATTCCAGGTTCCGGTGGACGGCTGGCTGACCCGGCTACCCGACCCGATCGTCAGCTACTCCCCGAGCGCCATCTCGGGGATCCGCTGGCCCTGGGACATACCGGTCGAGGACTTCGGTTTCGGCTTCGCGATGACCGCCCTCACCCTGCTGTTGTGGCAGCGGGCCCGGCAACGCGCGGCCCGCGGCGCCGGATCTACAGACCGGCAGCGGGAAGCGCAGGTGGATCGTGGCTGAGCTGCTGGGTGCGCCGATGCTGGCCGCGTTCCGCAGACTGGTGCGCCGCGGCCTCGCCGGCGTCTGGATGCGCGGCAAGCTGCCAGCCGGGCCGGTGGTGTGGGCCGCCAACCACCACAGTTGGTGGGACCCGTTCCTGGCCGCCGCCGTGACGACGACCGCCGGCCGGCGCCCCGCGCTGCTGATGCGCCAGGACAACCTGGACCGTTTCTGCTTCCTGCACCACGTCGGGGTCTTCGGCACCAGCCAGTTCCGTCGCGGGCTGGAGGGGCTGCGGGCCGGTCTGGTACTCGTGGTCTACCCGGAAGCCGAGCTACTGCCGGTCGGCCCGCCGGGCCCGCTGGCCGGGGGCGCAACCTGGTACGCCACCCGGGCACCTGCCCGACTGTGTGCGGTCGCCGTCCGGGTGCTGCTGCGCGGCGAACAGTTCCCGGAGGCGTACCTGACCCTCACCGAGGTCGACACGCACGGGCCAGCCGATACGGTGACCGCGCGGCTGCATGCACAACTCGCCCAGGATCTGGCCGACCTGGACGAGCTGAACTCCACTGCCGAGCCGCGGCGGCCGCTGCCGGGCTTCCACGCGGTGCTGCGTGGGCGGCGGGGCTGGGACCAGCGGCTCCCTGCACCTGGCCGGGTGTCATGGTCACGCCGCTAGCCACCGCCGTTGCCAGCTTCCATCTGCTGAAGCTGGCCGGGCTTCTCGGCAATCTGGTCGCCTTCCCGACGTTGTGGCCGACCCCGGTCCGCCGCCGGATACCCACCTCGATCCTCGTACCGGCCCGGGACGAGGCGCTGCGGTTGCCCGCCGCACTGCCCGGGCTGCTCGCGCAACCAGCGAGCGAGATCCTGATCCTGGATGACAACTCCACTGACCGTACCGCCGACCTGGTGGACCAGGCCGCCGCGCGTGACCACCGGGTACGGCTGCTGGCCGGTACCCCGCCGCCGGTCGGCTGGACCGGTAAGAACTGGGCCTGTCACCAGCTTGCCGAGGCAGCCAGTGGGGAACTGCTGGTGTTCTGCGACGCGGACGTACGCCTCTCGCCGGGTGCGCTCGACGCGCTGCAGGCGCAGCTGCGCGCCCAGCATGCCGAGGTGTTCTCGGTGTTTCCCCGCCAGTGCACCGTGACAGTGGGGGAGCGCATGCTGGTGCCGCTGATCGACGATGTGCTGCTGTCGTTCCTGCCGCACGTTCTGTTGGATCTGCCGATCCCCGCCGCGGCGAGCGCCAACGGGCAACTACTGGCTTTCCGCCGGCAGGCGTACCGGGTGGTCGGCGGACACGCGGCTGTGGCCGGTGCGGTGGTGGAGGATCTCGCGCTGGCCCGCCTTACCCGCCGCAGGGGTCTCAAGCTCGGACTGGCGCTCGGCGGTGATCTCGTTGCTGCCCGGATGTATCACGGCTACGCCGAGACCGTTCGCGGGTTCGGGAAGAGCCTGCGCGCAGCACATGGCGGGAATGACCTGTTGCTGCTGCTCAGCGCGGGCTCGCAGTTGACCGCGTACACTCTGCCGTGGTTGCGGTGGCGACACGGCGCCGGGTGGCGGGCCGCGGCTGTGCTCAGCCTGGCGCACCGGGTCCTGGTCAACGCGAAGACCGGCCGCCGCTCGCCAGGCGAGGCGGCCCTGGTGCCGGTCACGGCGATCGCGGCGCTACCGGTATACGCGACGGCGCTGCGTCGGGTGGTGCGGTGGAAGGGGCGACAGTACCGGTGAACACCTCACCGCCGCAACCGCCCGGTCTGCCGCTGCTGGGCCACCTGTGGCAGTGGACGAGCGACCCGTTGGCTCTGCTGCGTGCCGGCGCCACCGCCGGGCCGGTGTTCGGCCTGCGGTTGTGGCGGCCGGCGATGGTGGGATTCCGACCGGACTGGAATCGGGCCGTGCTCAACGACCTGAGCACCTTCCGTAGCCAGGGCAGCCTGAGCGCGTTGAGTCCCTACCTCGCGGCCGGGGTGGTGCACACCGACGCGCCGCAACACGCCGACCGCCGGCGGCGGCTCAACCGTCATTTCAGTGCCCGGGCGTTGAGCTCCATCGAGGAGCGGCTGCGGGTGGTGGTGGAGGCCAACCGGCCGGTCGGCACGTTCGAGGCGCTGGCCTGGTCCGGCCGGGTGGTACGGCGGATGCTCAATGCCGCGCTGTTCGCCGGCCAACTGCCCGACCGGTTGCTGGCGTCCTACCTTGCCCCCCTGCACCGGCGGATCCCCGCACCGATGTTGCCCAGACCGGTACTGTTCCGTCGGCTGGACGAGGCCGTGGCCGCTGCTCTGGCCCGACCGGCCGCCGGTGGCATCGCCGGACACCTGCGCGCACACCAGGGTGCTGCGGAGGAACTGCGGGTCGCGCTCGCCGCCGGATATGACACCACTGCGCATACCCTGGCCTGGGCGGTATGGCATCTTGCGGCCGAACGGCAGTGGCGCGACACCGCCTCGTTGCCCCCGTTTCTGGACGAGGTGCTGCGGCTCTACCCGGCCGGTTGGCTCGGCAGCCGGGTCGCCGCCGACGACACCGAGGCCGTCGGGGTGCCGGTGCCGGCCGGCACATTGGTGATGTACTCGCCCTACCTCACCCACCGGGACCCGGACCTCTGGTCGCACCCGGGGGCGTTCCGGCCGCAGCGGTTCGCCGACGGCCGCCCGGCCTGGGGTTATCTGCCCTTCGCGGCAGGCCCGCGTACCTGTCTGGGCGCGCAGCTGGCACGCCGGATGCTCAGCACGGCACTGGCGCAGTTGTGTACCGGAGAACTGGAACGGGTGTCGGGTGACCCGCGGACCCGGGTGGGAATCACCCTGCGCCCACACGGCCCGCTGGTGCTGCGGCGGAGCGGCCGCGCGCGCTCCGAGTCGGGATCGGTCAGCGCAATTGGGTGAGCAGATCCACGGCCTGCCGCAGATCGGTGGCCGACAGCGCCCCGGGGGTGCGCCGCTCGGCGATCCAACCGGGTCCACAGGCCGCGACCACTAGCGGGCGGGGATGGGCGTTGAGCGCTGTGCGCAGTTGTCGACGGTCTGCCGCGCCCGGGGTCTGGGCCCAGAGCAGTACCGCGTGCGGCGCGGTGCGAGCCAGCGCGTCGTGCAGTGCCCGGGTCGGAACTCGGGCGCCGAGCATCCGGCACGCAACCCCCTGTTCGGCCAGTGCGGCGGCGAGCGCCTCCAGCGGCAGCGTGTGCTGTTCCTCCGGAGCGCACGCGAGCAGGATCCGGGGCATTGCGGTCGGTCGGGGAGTCCGGGCCAGGGCGCTGGACACCGCCGCGGAGAGCAGATGCTCCGCCTCCACGAACCGTCCGGTGGCAGCGTGCCGGCGACCGATGTCACGCAGAGCGGGGCAGATCAGTTCGGTCCAGCCGCCGACCACTCCGCCGAGGAGAGCTTCGTGCAGCAGCCGGTCCACTTCGCGGATGTCCAGCGCGACGGCGGCCTGTCGTAGACCGGCCGCCCGCGCGGCTGCCCCCGGGGTCGGGGACGGCGACTGTGCTACGGGCTCGGTGAGCTGGCCCGGATCGCGAATGTCACGGACCAGCCTGGCTGCCTCGGCGGCTGCCACCCCGTTGTTGGTGAGCTGACGCATCAGCTGGAGTCGGGCGACATCGCGCTCGTTGTAGCGACGGTGCCGTCCCGGTTCACGTGCGGCCGGGCCCAGACCGTAACGGCGGTGCCAGCTGCGTACGGTCGTGACCGCCACGCCGAGGCGGCGCGCAACGTCGCCCGCGCTGAGTCCGTGTTCTTCCGCCCGTGTCATCTGACTGGCACGTCCGGGCCGGTGATGCGTTCGGCCGCGAGCCGGGCGGAGACCAGTACCATCGGCACCCCTACACCGGGCTGGGTGCCCGAACCGACGAAGACGACGTTCTCCAGGCCGGGTGCGAGGTTGCCTGGCCTCAACGGACCGGTCTGCCCGAGCGTGTGTGCCGCCGCGAACGGGGTACCGGCCGCCATGCCCTCGGCCGCCCAGTCCGCCGGGGTCACCAGGCGGCGCACCGTGGTGGCCGCGGACAATCCCCGGTAGCCTCTGCCGTCCAGTACGTCCAGGATCTCGTCGGCGTAGCGCGGTCCGGTGCTGCGCCAGTCGATGTCGGCTGTCAGGTTCGGTACCGGCGCCAGCACGTAGTAGGTGTGCCCGCCCGGCGGGGCGAGTTGCGGATCGCTCCGGCTCGGGTTGCTGACCAGCAGCGAGGGATCCGACATGAGCCGGCCGCGCCGGGTGATGTCGTCGAAGGTTCCCCGCCAGGCCCGACCGAAGTGGATGTTGTGGTGCGCGGCGCCCGGATAGGCCTGCCGCGCACCCAGGTGCAGGACCACGCAGGAGGGTGAGTAACGCAGTCGGCGGCGCAGCGGCCGGTCGAGCAGATCGCGGTAGGCGATCGGCAGGTCCGGATTGAGTACCACGACGTCGGCCGGGATCCGTGCGCCGTCGGCGGTCCGGACCGCGCGGGCTCGGCCACCGGCCACCTCGACCCGGGTGACGGTGGCGCCGTAGCGGATGTCCACCCCGTGCTTGGTCGCCACGGCGGCCATCGCACTGGGCAGTGCGTGCATGCCTCCTTGTGGGAAGTACACCCCGGCAACGGTGTCCATGTAGGAGATCACGGCGTACAACGCCAGTGCCCGGTGTGGTGGCAGACCGGCGTACAAGGATTGGAACGAGAAGATCCGCCGGGTACGTGGATCGCGGAGGAACTGGTTCACCTTTGTGCTCAGGTGCCGGAAACCGCCGAGCGCGGTCAGCCGGGCCAGCGGTCCGCCCAGCAGGTCCAGTGGTGTGTCGAGGTTGCGGTCGATGAAGGTGGGCCACTCGACCTGGTACAGGGAACGGGCGTAGTCGACGAAACGTAGGTAGCCGTCGGCTTCGCGAGGTCCGCAGAGCGCGGATATCTGTGCGGCGGTGTCGGCGGTGTCGGCGCGAATGTCCAGTGTGGAGCCATCCAGGAAGTGTGCCCGGTAGGCGGGATCGAGTCGGGTCAGTTCCAGCCAGTCGGCGAGTTTCTCGTCCACCGCCTGTAAAGTCTGATCGATCAGGTGCGGCAGGGTGAGTACGGTCGGCCCGGTGTCGAAGCGGTACCCGTCAGCATTGAGCTGTCCCGCCCGCCCGCCCGGCATGTCTGCCCGCTCGAGCACGGTGACCTGCCGGCCGGCGCCGGCCAGCCGGATCGCGCAGGCCAATCCACCCAACCCGGCTCCGACGATCACGATCCGGTCGGTACGTCCGACGACTGTGCGCACTGCGCCCGCCTCCGTCTCGTCTCATGGGCAGGTTCGACGAGCGTAACGTAAGCTGTGCCCCTGCATCGTTTTCTGCGTCGAAATTTCCACCAGGTTGAACTGGATGGAGGACACCGGGTGAGAGCACGTCGCCGTGAGCCGCAACAGCGTACGGTGCGCCATGGCCGTGCCCGGAGCTCCACCCACCGGCCGGGTGCGTCGCGATGACACCCACCGACCGGGTACGTACCGCCGTGGTGATGTTCACCCGGGATCTACGGGTGCACGACAACCCGGCCCTGCATCTTGCCTGCCAGTCGGCCGAGCGGCTCGTGCCGGTCTTCGTACTGGAGCGTGGGCTCGGGTTCGCGGTCCCCAACCGGCTCCGCTTCCTCCACGACTGTCTCGCCGATCTGCGCGAGAGCCTCCGCGAGCGCGGAAGTGACCTGGTCGTACGGATCGGCGACCCGGTCACCGAGGTCGTCCGGCTGGCCCGGGAACACGACGCCGAGCTGATCGTGCTGGCCGACGATGTGAGCCACTACGCCCGGCGACGCTACCGACGCCTCGAGGAAGCCTGTCGACAGGACCGCCGGACGCTGCGCACCGTCGACTCGGTCACGGTCGTCGCGCCCGGCGCGCTGGTGCCGACGAACGGCGACCACTACAAGGTCTTCGCTCCCTACTGGAAAGTATGGTCGGCGCGATCGTGGCGCGACCAGGTGGCGCCACCGAAACAGCTACGGTTGCCCGCTGGGGTGGACGTTGGCACACTGCCTGACCTCGCCGATTCCGGGCCGAGGGCCGCGCTGCCCGCCGGAGGGGAGCGGGCAGCGCGGCGGCGGATGCGGCGGTGGCTGGCGGACGGCCTGGCGACCTATGACCAGCGGCACGACGATCTCGCCGGTGACGCCACCTCGCGGCTGTCCGCCGCACTGCACTTTGGCTGCCTCTCACCGCTGGAGCTCGCGTCGAAGGCCGGGCAGCTCGACGGTGGTGAGCCCTACGTCCGACAGTTGTGCTGGCGTGACTTCCACGCCCAGGTCGTCTCGGCCTTTCCTGACCTGCCCACCCGCGACTACCGACCCCGCCGGGAGGTGCGGTGGCGCGAGGACCCGGATGCGCTGGCGGCCTGGCGGGCCGGGCAGACCGGCTATCCGATCATCGACGCGGGCATGCGCCAACTCGCCGCCGAAGGCTTCATGCACAACCGGGCACGGCTGCTTGTCGCCGCCTTCCTGACCCGGCAACTCGACCTGCACTGGAGCCTCGGTGCGGCGCATTTCTTCGACCTGCTGGTGGACGGGGACATCGCCAACAACGCGGGCAACTGGCAGTGGGTCGCCGGCACCGGCAACGACACCCGCCCGAACCGGCAGTTCAATCCGCTGCGCCAGGCGCACCGGTTCGACCCGAACGGCGACTATGTCCGCCGCTACGTACCGGAGCTGGCGGGCGTGCCCGGTGCCGAGGTACACGAGCCGTGGCAACTGCGCCTCGCTTCCCGCTACCCGCCGCCACTGATCGCGCCACCCGATACCTCCACCGCTGGTCGCTGACCGAAGGGAACGACCGCCGATGCCGTCGGATCTAGCGTTCGTGAACGGACAGCTGCGTCCGTTCCTGGCCAACCTGGTCGCCGCTGAGCAGTCGAGCTGGAAGGAGTACGGCGCGCCGTGGTGGGACGCCGTGCACGCACTGGGCGCATTCCTGGACGGTGGCAAGGCTCTGCGGCCCCGGTTCTGCTACTGGGGATACGTGGCCAGCACCGCCACCGCCCCGGGAGCAGATCTGGTGGCGGCCGCTGCCGCACTGGAACTGCTGCACGCCTTCGCGCTGATCCACGACGACCTGATGGACTCCTCACCCACCCGTCGGGGGCGACCGGCCCTGCACGAGGCGTTCACCGCCGAGCACCGGCGGCGCAGCTGGGCCGGCGAGCCGGGCCGGTACGGTCCGGCCGCCGCGCTGCTCACCGGCGACCTGGCTTTCGCGCTGGCCGGCCGGCTCGCTGGCGAGCTACCAGATCAGGTCAAGCCGGTGTGGAGCCGGTTGGTCGCGGAGATGACCGCCGGACAGTTTCTCGACCTGGCCGGCTCGGCACGGCGGGACCGCTCCGCGGAGCTGGCCGCGACGATCGCCCGCCTCAAGTCCGGTCGCTACACCGTGACCGGGCCGCTGCGGGTGGGCGCGGCGTTGGCCGGGCAGGAACTGACGCCTCCTCTGGCGCAGTTCGGTGATCTGGTGGGGGAGGCATTCCAACTGCGCGACGATCTGTTGGGAGTGTTCGGTGATCCGGAGCTGACCGGCAAGCCGGTCGGTGAGGATCTGCGATCGGGCAAGCCGACCCTGCTGGTCGCCTATACCGTCCGGCACCTCGCTGGTCGCGACACGAGCCCGCTGGAGCGGATAGGCGCGGTTGATCTCACCGATGCCGAGGTCGCGTCGGTCACCGCGCTGATCGACAGTTCCGGCGCCCGCGCCCGGGTGGAGCAGTCGATCGAGTCGAATCTGCGCACCGCGCGGGGGCTGGTCTGTGTGGCCGGCCTGCCGGCCCCGGCCCGGGACGCGCTCTGCGCACTGGCGACCGCGGCGTCACACCGCAGCCACTGAACACCTCGGTCAGCCGGACACCTACTGAGTAGTCGTGCTGGAATGAGCGCAGGAGAGGAAGCCGATGCCCGCCTTGTCCCGTCTGGTCGGCCGCCTATGGCAGATCACCCCCCACCTGCAGATCGCGCCGGCCGCCGGCCATCTGCGACCGAACCCTGATCTTCCGGTCCCCCGGGTGGTCGTGATCGGTGCCGGCATCGCCGGCATGACCGCCGCCACGATCCTGGCCGAGCGCGGTGCGACAGTCACTGTCTGCGAGGCTGCCGAGCGTGCCGGTGGACGCCTCAGCGCCGAACCCCATCAACTGTCCGACGGCACGACCCAGTGGGTCGACCACGGCTTCCACGGCTTCTTCCGCCAGTACTACAACTGGCGTGCGATCCTCGCGCGTACCGGCAACGGCGTTGCACCCCTGCATCCGCTCGGCAGCTACCCGGTCATCTCACACCGGTGGCCGGCAGAGGAGTTCGACGGGCTGCCGCCCACCCCGCCGGTCAGCATGCTCGCATTGCTCGCCCGTTCGCCGAGCCTGCGGCTGCGCGATCTGCGCAGGGTCGACCCGGACGCCGCCCGGTGCCTGCTCGGTTTCGACGGAAGGCAGACCTACCGGTCGTTCGATCATGTCACGGCCGAGGATCTGCTGGCCTCGCTGCAACTGCCCGAACGCGCCCGCAGCATGCTGTTCAACGTCTTCGCCCATTCGTTCTTCAACGACGCCGGGTCCATGTCGGCCGCGGACCTGATCGCCATGTTCCACTTCTACTTCCTGGCCAATCCCGAAGGACTCGGGATGGACGCACCCCGGGTGGACTATCAGACCGGGATCTGGGCCCCGATGCAGGCGCGACTGACCAGTCTCGGTGCCCACCTGCGCTACCGGACACCGGTCAGCGCGATCAGCCAGGACGTCCGGGGTTCCTGGCGGGTTCACACCGCCACCAGCTCCCTCGCGGCTGAGCATGTCGTCCTGGCACTCGACGCGGCCTCCGCCGGAACGGTACTGGCCAACTCGCCGCAGCTGATCGCCCGCGACGAGCGGCTCGGTGCCACGGCGCATCGCCCCTTCGTTGGGCCGCCGTACGCGGTTGCCCGGTTCTGGCTGTCCGGCGATGTGGACGCCGCCCGTGCGCCGTTCACCAGCATCGGCGACCCGCAGGTGCTGGACTCGGTGACCCTCTACCACCGGCTGGAGCAGCAGTCGATGGGCTGGCACCGACGTAGCGGCGGTGCCGTACTGGAACTGCACGCCTACGCCTGCCCGGACGGTGTACCAGCCGAAATGCTCGGTGCGACGATGCGTGCGGAGCTCACGGAACTCTGGCCGGAGCTACGCCGTCTGAGCGTGGTCGATCAGCGCTGTCGGGTCGGGCACGATGCGGCCGGCTTCCCGGCGGGCGGTCACCTGGCCCGCCCCGGGGTCCGCACCGCGCTGCCCGGGCTCACCCTGGCCGGTGACTGGGTCGGCGTGCCGGTACCCAGCGCACTGATGGAACGCGCCGCAACTACCGGAATGTTGGCAGCCAACCGCATCCTGTCCGCGCACGGGCTTCCGGTGGAGCCCATCTGGTCGGTACCACCCCGCGGACTGCTGACCTCCCGTTCGGGCGCGAAACGTCGTGGCCCGGTCCGTCGGGCCCGGTCGTTGGACCCGGTGGACCGGGCCGGCGGCCTGACCAACGTCTGATCCGGTACGCCTCGGCGGTTCAGTAGTCGCCGGCCAGGGTTTCCGGACCCAGCCCGTCGAGGTCGTGATGACCGGACAGCGCGAGGGTGAGGTCGAGTTCGGCCAGCAGGCAACGCAGTACGTGGCTGACCCCGGCCTCCCCGGCCACGGCGAGGCCGTACACGTATGGTCGGCCGACGAGCACCGAACGGGCACCCAGCGCGAGTGCCTTGACGATGTCCGCGCCGGTACGGATGCCGCTGTCGAACAGCACCGTCACCTCTTCGCCGACCGCCGCCACCACCGCGGGCAGCGCGTCCAGCGCGCCGATCGCGCCGTCGAGCTGACGTCCGCCGTGGTTGGACACCACGACGGCGTCCATGCCCGCGTCCCGTGCCCGGCGGGCGTCGTCGGGGTGCAGGATGCCCTTCAGCGCGATCGGGCCGGACCAGTTACGGCGGATGAACGCCAGATCCGACCAGGTCTTGGTGGGGTCGGCGAACATCTTTGCCCAGTGCTCCACCGCGGCCAGCGGATCGGCCTCGACGGGCGTGGCGAGACCAGCTCGGAACGCCGGATCGGACAGGTAGTTGGCGATGCCGACGCGGCGCAGGAAGGGCAGGTAGGCGTGGTCCAGGTCGGTGGGTCGCCAGCCCAGCAGCCAGGTGTCCAGGGTGATCACCAAGGTGTGGTAGCCGGCCGCGGCGGCCCGCTGCAGCAGGCTCAGGGTGACGTCATGGTCGGCCGGCCAGTACAGCTGGAACCAGCGCGGGCTCTCGCCATTGTGCTCGGCAACCTCCTCGAGGGTGTAGGACGCCGCGGTACTGTGCACCATCGCCACACCGGCCTGCGCCGCCGCACGACTGACCGCCAGCTCGCCGTCGGGATGCACGATGGACAGCACGCCCACCGGGGCGAGCAGCAGCGGCGCCGGTAGCCGGGTGCCCAGCACGGTGCACGACAGGTCGCGGGTACCGACATCCCGCAGCATCCGGGGCACGATGCGACGCCGATCGAAGGCCTCCCGGTTGGCCCGCATGCTCGCACCGCTGCCCGCACCGCCGGCGACATACCCGTACGCCTCCGGGGCGAGCCGCTCGCAGGCGAGTTCGGCCAACCGATCGCCGTCGGTGGGTAGCGCCGGCAGCCGTCCGGCGACGGCCCCCTGCAGGTAGATCTCGTTCTGGAACGACGAGTACGGCGGGTCTGGCGCCGGATGCACGGCGTCCTCCTTGCGATCGGCGGCGATGGGCGATGATGGCTCCGCCCGTGGTCTCCTCGGGTCGAATTGCGGGAAACTGCCGGTGAGGAGCGCCATTTGCAGGAAAATGACACCGCTCTGGACGAGGTCGAGCTGCGGATCATCAACGCGGTGCAGTACGCGCCGCGGGCGTCCTGGAGCCGGCTGGGCAGTGCGTTGGGGCTCGATGCGGTGACCGTCGCCCGCCGATGGGAGCGGCTCACCGAGGCGGGCCGGGCCTGGAGCACGGTGTCGCCGGGTGCACGGTTGTTGGAGCAGATCTGCGCCGCCTTCGTGGAGGTGCGCTGCGCACCGGGCCGATCGGTGGCCACCGCACAGGCACTGTCCGGCGATCCGCACGCGGTGACCATCGAACACATCACCGGCGAATATGACCTGCTGTTGACCGTCGGAACCGAGGATCTGGCGGCGATGTCGCGCTACGTGCTGGAGCGGGTCGCCGCCCTACCAGCTGTCACGGCGGTCCGGACCCGGCTCGTGACCAGGTTCTTCGTGGAGGGCGGGCGGTGGCGACTGGACGCACTGGCACCCGCCGAGCGGTGCGGGTTGCAGAGTGGGTCACCGGACGGCTGGGTGGAGCAGCCGGAACTGGTACTGAGTCTGGACGATCGCGCCCTGTTGCGCCTGTTGGCAGCAGATGCCAGGGCCCCCTACCGGGCGCTCGCCGGGGCACTGGATGTCAGTGCCGTCACCGTTCGTCGCCGGTTGGACCGCCTCCTGCGACTGCGTGTGGCCGTCCTGCGCTGTGACTTCGCCCGACCGTTGGCCGGTTGGCCGGTCCCGGTCACGTTCTGGGGTCAGGTCGCCCCGGACCAGCTCACCGCCGTCGGTCAGGCGCTCACAGCCCGTCCGGAGATCCGCAACTGTGCCGCGGTCAGTGGACCGGAGAACCTGCTGTTGCAGGTCTGGCTGCATTCGGTCGCCGACATCCCTCGCATAGAGGCATGCCTGACCCGTGAGCACCCGCAGCTGAGGATCACCGCGCGGCTTGTGACGCTGCGACAGGACAAGTTGCTGGGTCGGTTGCTGGACCGTTTCGGATGCAGCACCGGCAGTGTCTCACCGAACATCTGGGCTGATCCCGGCGCTCCGGCCAACGCAGATGGCGAAGTAACCGAACGGGGGAGTCACCGGGGTGCACTCTGATCGGTAGGAAGGTGACCGGTGCCCGCCCGGCGTGCTGTCGCCGGCCGGTACGGCACAGACATGAGGTGACGGAGGTCGGTGTGCTGGGTTTGCGGAGCTGCGTCGTACGGATCCGGGTCCTCATCGCGCTGCTGGCGGTGGGTCTGGGCGCGGTGGGCTGTGGAGCGCCGCCGGCCTCGGGGCCTGGTGCCCGGTCCGCCGGCCCCGCAAGTTCCGCTCAACCTCGTGATAGCACCGGTCATCCTGACAGCCCGTCCGCCGGCATCCGACGGCGGCCCGAGAGCGCCGAATCGCCGAGCGCGAAGGCCGGATGCACCGTGTCGGTGAACCTGGTGCCCTCGTGTGGGGTGTGGCTGGGTATCTGGCCCCGGACGACCGCTCGGGGCAACCTGACTACGGACCTGCGCGGCAATCTGACCAGTCTGGAACACCGACTCGGTCGGCAGGTCGATCTGGTCAGCCGCTACTACGGCTGGGGTGAACTGCCGCCGGATGGTACCGACGTCCACTGGCGTGATCAGCATCACCTTCTGCTCATCGACCTGCGTGCCCGAGACTTCCGCACCAACCGGTACGTGTCCTGGCGGTCGATCGCCGCTGGCGCTCACGACCGGTATCTGCGGCAGGTGGCGTACCGGTTGCGACAGTTCGGCTCGCCGGTGTTCCTGTCGTTCAACCAGGAGCCGGAGCAGGAACTGGAACAGGGAACCGGGGTGGCCGGCAGCGCGGCGGACTTCGCCGCGGCGTACCGGCACATCCACGACCTGACCGAGGCAGCAGGCGCCGACAACGTGCGCTGGGTGTGGTGGGTGATGGGTTCGATGGGACATCTGGGCTGGTACCCGGACCTGTACCCGGGTGACCGGTACGTGGACTGGATCAGCTACGACCCCTATGACTTCAACACCTGTCATCGCACCGGTGTGCGCAGTGCCCGGCAATCGGTACGGCCGTTCCTCGACTGGCTGGCGCGCAGCGGCCCGGGTGCCGGCAAGCCGGTGATGCTCTCGGAGTTCGGCTCGAACGGATCCGCGCGGGGTGAGTGGTACCAGCAGCTGGGTGCGGTGGTCCGCGCCGCTCCGCGGATCAGGGCGATCGTGTCGTTCAACTCGCGCGCCGGTGGGTGCGACACCCGGGTGACCGCTTCGGCGGACAACTGGCGCGGCTTTGCTTCGATCGCCGCGGACCCTTACTTCCAGCAGCGAGTTCCGCGCAGCTGAGATCCGGTCGGTGCGGCCCGCCGGAACCGGTGGGCCGCACCGGCGTGTCCGACTACCCCGACCGAACGTCCTACTGTGATCCAGCCGTCACTTTCTGTCTGTCAATTGCCTTCCGGGGCTGTCCTGCCAGACACTGTCATCTTACGGACGGTGGGCAGTTAATAACCGAAAGGCCGATTCACAGGTACGGGCATGAGGCGGGAGGCTGCCGTTGTCCAGTGTCCGGTCAGAAGGGCCCCTCGTGAGACACTCCCAGCACGCCCAGCCAGTGCGCCAGAACAGGCGCCAGTACCGCACCGTCGGTGCCCTCCTCGGTGCCGTCGTCGCCGCGACCGTCGTCCTCTCACCCACCAGCGCCGGGGCGCAGACCGTACCCACGCCCGGTCCCGGCACCCTCGTCTCGGCCAACCCGGCCGACCTCACGCCACACGCCCGCGACGGCGAAGCCCGCGCGTTCGCCAGGATCGGCAGCACCGTCTACGTGGGCGGCACCTTCACCCAGGTCAAAGCCAACGGGGCGACCAGTTGGGCCTCGCACGCCTACCTGTTCGCCTACGACGCTGGCACCGGGGCACTGTCCACCAGCTTCGCTCCACAACTCGACGGCGCGGTGAACACCCTCGCGGTCAGTCCGAACGGCAAGCTGATCGCCGGCGGTGCGTTCCGCAGCGTCAACGGCACCTCGCGCAAGAATCTCGTCGAACTCGATCCTGGCACCGGCGGCACGGTCGCGACGTGGACGGGCCGCTCCGACGGCGGCACCGTACGCACCATGGCCATCCAGGGCAACCGGCTCTATGTCGGCGGTTCGTTCCACTGGATGGACGGCGTAGCGCACGCGCTGCTGGCACGACTGGACGCCACCACCGGCGCGATCGACCCGAGCTTCCAGATCGACGCCGGGGTGCCCCGGGCCTCCTCGGAATACGTGTGGACCCTCGCCGTCTCGCCGGACGGCGGCACGTTGGTCGCGGGCGGCAACTTCACCCAGGTCAACGGACTGGACCGGAACCAGGTGGTACTGGTCGACCTGACCGGCACCCCCAACGTGGCGGACTGGAGCACCCAGCGCTACGTACCAGGCTGCTACTCCAGCTCCTTCGTCTCCTACGTCACCGACATCGATTTCTCCGACGACGGCAGCTACTTCGTCATCAGCGCCAACGGTGGCCGGGGGACCGGTGCCGACTGCGACTCGATCACCCGATGGGAGACGAACGCCAGGGGATCGGGGCTGGACCACACCTGGGTCGACTACACCGGCACCGACTCGGTCACCTCGATCGAGGCCGCCGACGGGATCATCTACGCCGCCGGGCACTTCCGTTGGCTCGACAACGCCAACGGCAACGACAATCCGGAGGCCGGCGCGGTCGACCGGCTCGGAATCGGTGCGATGGATCCGGTCAACGGAATGCCGCTGAACTGGAACCCTCGGCGCAGCGCCGGCAGCAACCTGCCGCCTGGTGCCACCGCGTGGGACTCCGATGTCGCAGTCCTGTGGCGCGGTAGCGACGGGCTGTACTTCGGACAGAACTCCGACGGCATGGGCGGGGAGTACCACGGCAGGCTGGGCATGTTCCCGCTCGCCGGGGGCCGCGCCATCAGCAGGGGCAACGCCCCGACCGGTAGCACCGGATACCTCTACCTTGGCGACGGCGACCACAAAATGCTCAAGGTCAGTTACACCAACGGAAGCCTCGGCGCGCCCGTGACAAGCACTCAACCCAACATGGTCCAGACCGGTGTGGCGTTCGTGGTCGGCGACAAGCTCTACTGGGCCCGCTACTGGGTCGCCAACGAACTGCAGGTCTCCACGTTCAACGGCACCGCTGGGGCACCCTGGGTCAGCGACTACAACGACTGGTTCGGGGCGAGTTCTCTCAGCGGCGGATTCGTGCTCGACGGGCGGCTCTACTACACCCGCTCCGGCAGCAGCCAGCTCTACTTCCGTTATCTGGAGCCCGACAGCTACGTCGTGGGTTGTACCGAGTTCACCCTTCCCATCAGGAATCTGTCCCTGGGACAGGTACGCGGAATGGCCTACGTGGCCGGGCACATCGTCTACGGCTCCACCAACGGATCCTTGCGGTCAGTGGCGTTCGATCCGACCGCAACCAATGGTTTCGCGGTGGACGGTGCGTCCAGCACCCTGATTGCGAACCCCACGACAGCACTCGACTGGTCTGACACGACCCTGTTCTTCGCGACCCAATGAGAAATGTGAACCGCGCCGCGGACGTGCCGGCGGACCCGGGCAGCGTTCCGGTCACCACCGGCACATCGAAACGGTGGAGCTCCTCCGCCCGCACCGGATGGCCGGTGCGGGCGGTCTATGCGGCCAAACGGGCGTACTACCGGCTGCGCTACCGACGTCTGACGCTCGGCGCGGATGTGCAGATCCGTGGTCGGATCAGGCTGCGACGTGGTGTGCGGGTGACGATCGGCGACCGGTGCAGGGTCAACAAGTACGTCCGGTTCGCCGGCCCTGGCCGCATCGTGGTCGGTGCCGACGGGCTGCTCAACGACAGCTGGATCGGATGCTGGAGCGAGATCCGGATCGGGAACCGGTGTCTGCTGTCGGACTGCCAGCTGGTGGACAACGACTTTCACCGCGTCTCCCCCCAGCATCGCCACGATCCGCCCGGCCCGGACACCTGTGCGCCCATCGCGGTCGACGACAACGTCTGGATCGGGACCGGCGCCCTGGTACTCAAGGGCGTCCATATCGGCACCGACAGCGTCATCGGCGCGGCCACCGTGGTACGTCGTGACGTGCCCGCCGGCTGCGTGGTCATTGGTAACCCACAACAGGTGGTCAAGAGGTTCGATGAGTGAGCAACGAACGCCGCACCCTGGCGGTAACGACGAGGCATCATCCGGGCGGCAGCTCACCCTGACCGACGTGCTGGCCGTGCCACGCAGAAGATGGCGCTGGCTGACGGCATTCGGCATCCTGGGCACCGCAGGTGTGGTCGGATATCTGACTCTGCTGCCTGCCCGGTACACCGCCACGGCGCTGGTCACCGTCCGGCCGGTAGTCACCGATCCGTTCTCCTACCCGGGTCCCGGCGCCGACCGGGTGGTGAACATGAACGCCGAGCATGGCGTGGCCACCAGCGCCCGGGTGCTGCGTGCGGTCGCCGCGGCCACCGGCCAGGATGTCTCCCAGGTGGGAGACGACCTGTCGGTCGAGGTCCCGGTCGGTGGGCAACTGCTGCGGTTCGGCTACCGGGCGGACACCGAGGCACACGCACTTGCCGGCGCGAACACCGCGGCGAAGGCGTACCTGAGTGCCCGGCACGCCGACTACGTCGGCCAGCAGGACAGCCAACTGCACTCCTACGACGCGACCCTGCACGCGTTGGAGAAGAAGGAGTCCGCGGCCGAGGACCGTGCCGCGCGGGAGCGCAGCGACGCCGGCACCAGCGGCAACAGTCCCGCTGACGGTAGGGTTCTCGCGCTCAACAACCAGATTTCCCAACTAGGTCAGGACCGGGCCCGGATCGCCGCCGTGGACATGACACCGGGCACTCTCACCAATCCGGCGACCCGGCCGGTTCCCTCCGACCGCGACCAGGCGCCGCTCTACCTGGTGGCCGGCGCGCTGGGTGGCGTCCTGCTGGGTGCGGTCGCTGGTCATGCGCGTGAATCGGCTGACCGGCGGGTCCGCCGCGCCGCCGACGCGGTCGAGGCGGTGGGGGCACCCCTGCTGGGTACGGTGCGCCGGGGCGGACGGCTACCGGGCCGGGCCCAGCGCGCCGACGTCGCCTACCTGGCGTTGGCGGTGACACAGCTCACCGCGAGATCGCCCCACCCGCGGCTCATGCTGCTGTCCGCAGGTCCGGACGAGGGCCGGGCCGAGCTGAGCGCCGACCTGGCCGTGGCTCTGGCGCAGCAAGGGGAACGTGTCCACCTCGGCGCCGTGCTCGGCGCCGGCGACCAGTTGCATGCCCGGGTCCTGGCCAACGCAGCTGCCAGATTGGGTTCGGTGGCGCCCTCAACCATTCGGACTGCGGCGCCGACCGGGACAGGACCGGACTCCGGTCTGGACGAACTCGCCGACACCGCGCAGCTGCCGGTCATCACCATGCCGGCGGGTACGGACAACGCCTCGGCCCGAGGAGCGGTCGCGGTTGCGGACAAGAGGGTCCGCCGCATCGTCACCGAACCCGGGTCACCCGGCGACGACACCCTGGACCGTGCGCCGATCCCGCAGGTCGTGGTGGGCGAGGGCAGCGTCTCGGTAGGTCCGGCCGCAACCGCACCACCGGGCACACTGGTACTGCTGGACGCGCCGCCCGCCGAACTGGATTCCCGTGGCCTGCGCGCCCTGGGCGACGGCCTGGCGGTGATCGTCGCGGCCCGGGATCGGACCCGCGTCGACGCACTGCGCCGGACCGCGCAACGGCTCCGGGCTGCCGGAAGCCGTCCCGTCGGTGTCGTACTGACCGGCGGTCGGCATGGCTGAGCGCGTGAACGCTCACCAGCCGACCAGCGCCGACTACCCGCCGGTCAGTGTCATCATCGCCACCCGGGACCGACCGGGTTCCCTGGAGCGCGCGGTACGCGCGGTGCTCGGCCAACACTATCCGGCGCCGGTACAGTGTTTGGTCGTCTACGACGGAGTACCGGTACGTCAGTTGGACGTCGCGTGCTCAGCGGACCGGGAACTGCTGCTGACCGCCAACAGCCGAACCCCGGGCCTGCCGGGCGGACGCAACAGCGGCTGCGACATCGCGAGCGCTCCGGTGCTGGGATTCTGCGACGACGACGATCGCTGGCACCCCGACAAGCTGCATCGGCAGGTCGACGCGCTGCTCGCCGCCCCGGAGAGCCCGGCCGTGGCCTGCGGTATCCGGGTAGAGGGCCCCGACATGGTCCGCGACCGCCCCGGCCGCAGTGTTCCGGTCACCCTGGACGATCTGCTGGCCGACCGGATCATGGAGCTGCATCCGAGCACCCTGTTGGTCCGGCGTTCGGCCGTACAGGCAGCGGGTCCGGTGGACGAGCAGATCCCGGGCGGCTACGCCGAGGACTACGAGTGGCTGTTGCGGATCGCCGCGCAGGGCCCGGTGGTGGTCGTGCCAGAACCGCTGGTCGTGGTCGAGTGGCACGGCGGTTCCTTCTTCTTCGGGCGGTGGGCCGTCATCGTCGAGGCGTTGCGTTATCTGCTCGCCCGGCACCCCGAGTTCGACCGCAGCAGGCGGGGCCGGGCACGGATCCACGGACAGATCGCGTTCGCGCTCGCATCTGCCGGCCGGCGTCGGGAAGCGCTGCGTGAGCTGCGTACCGTGCTGCGTCTCAACCCGGGGGAAAAGCGACTTGCCGCCACGGCGCCGGTGCTGTTGGGGCTGGCGTCCGGAGACCGGATCCTGCGGTTGGCCCAGTCCCGGGGCCGTGGTGTCTGAGTTCGTCGATCTGCGCGGGCACCCGACCGGTGTGGTGCTACCGCTGTGGCCGCTGTACGCGATGTTCGGGCTGGTGCCGCTGTGGTGGCTGGCCGGTGCCTTCTACGCCGTGTGGCCGCTGTTCGGGTTGATCCTGCTGGCACTGGCGGCCACCCGTGGTGCGGTTCGGCTACCGCCGGGCAGCGCGTGTTGGTTGGTCTTCCTGGCGTTGGTGGCGCTCAGTGCGGTACGGATCCATCAGCCCACCGAACTTGCCAGTTCCGCGCTCCGATTCATCTTCTACCTCACCGCCCTGGTGGTGTGTGTCTACGTATTCACCGTGCTGCGCGACGGTGCGTCGTGGCGTCGGGTCAGTACGCCGCTCATGCTGTTCTGGCTGGCGTTGGTGGCGCTGGGGTGGGTGGGTGTGCTGTTGCCCGGCCTCTCGGTGCAGACTCCGGTGGAGCGGCTGCTGCCATCGGGACTGTCCTCGGTTTCGTACGTGCACGACCTGGTCCACCTGTACGGCGCTGAGCTGAAGTCCAGCGGAGCCTCCACCGCACGTCCGTCCGCGCCGTTCCCGTACACCAACAACTGGGGCAGCAGCTATGCGCTGCTGGTGCCGTGCGTGCTGGCCTACCTCAGCACGGTACGCAGTGGGTGGTTGCGGCGGCTGCTGCTGGTGTCGTTGCCGTTCTCGTTGCCGCCGGCGTTCCTCACCCTGAACCGGGGGATGTTCGTCAGCCTGGGGGTGGCACTGCTGTGTGTCGCGGTCCGCGCGCTGTGGCACGGCCGGCCACGCCTGCTGGTCAGCATCGCGGCGTTGGCCGGAGCCGGGATTCTGCTGAGCCGGCTGATCCCGATCGGCACGTTGATCTCCCAACGCACCACGCAGAGCGCCAGCACAGCCGACCGGATGAGTCTCTACAGCGAGGTGCTGCGCCGGATCGTCGACTCGCCGTTGCTCGGCTACGGCGCACCGGCCAACGTGGACACCATCACGGCGCAGGCCCCGGTGGGCACCCAGGGGCAGCTGTGGTTGGTGCTGTTCAGTCATGGTGTGCCGGCACTGCTGGTATTCCTGCTCTGGTTCCTGGTGGTCGTCCGGGCCGGCTCACGTGACGTGTCGGCGACCGGCATGTGGTTGGCCGCGGTGCCACTGGCCGCTCTGGTCCAGTTGCCCTTCTACGGGCTGACCTACCAGAACCTCTCGGTGCTGTTCTTCGCCGCCGGGCTGTCGCTCGGCCGGCTGCGCTGGGCCGACCGGGCGGTGGACGGTGTACTTCCCGCCAGCACCGGGCACGGCGTACTGCGGGCCGCGTCGTGACGGGCACACCGGTCCAGCCCGACGCTCCGGCGCTGAGCGCGGACGGTGCGGCGGGCTCCAGCGAGTCCACGGCCCGGGCCGAGACGCTACGCGGCGCCCGTAACGGCATGATCGGCCTGTCCGGCGCGGCGGCCAGCGGACTGTTCGGCTTCCTGCTCACGGTCGTGATCACCCGCGGATTCGGCGCCGCCGGAGCGGGCGGGTTCTTCACCGTCATCGGTCTGGTCACCATCGCCGGTGCGCTGTGCTGTCTGGGTGCCGACACCGGGCTGATCTGGGCGCTTCCGCGTGACCGGGCCACACTTGGATCTGTCGGCCGGACTCTGGTGGTCGCTCTGGTTCCGCCGGTGACGTTGGCGCTGCTGGTGGCGCTGGCCGGGTCGATCGGCGCGTGGTGGATCGCGCCCCGGCTGCTCACCGGAGCGGGGGCCGACAGCTCCTGGTTGGTGCGCTGCGCCAGCGCGGCCCTGCCGGTAGTGGTGGTCATGACACTGCTGTTGGCCGCGGTCCGGGCACTGCGACCGATCGGCCACTACGTCGCGGTCCAGTTCCTGCTGCTGCCTGTCGCCCGTCCGATCCTGGTCGGCGTGGTGGCGCTGACCGGAGCTTCGCTGCTGGCGGGGCTGGTAGGTTGGCTGCTACCGGTGGCGCTGGCCGCGGTGGTCTGCGGGCTCCTGCTGATACGGCCGCTGGGAGTGCGGGCCGGCCTGCCGTGTCCCGGGCGGGCGGACTGGCGACGGTTCTGGGCGTTTGCCGCACCACGCGCGCTGTCTGCGGTCATCGACAGCGCCAGCATGTGGGTCGGGGTACTGCTCACCGCGGTGTTGGCGGGTCCGTCCGAGGCAGGAGTGTTCGGCGCGGTCGGTCGTTTCGTACTGGCCGGCCAGCTCGCCATGCAGGGGCTGCGGGTCGCGGTCGCACCCCAACTGTCCCGGCTGCTTGGCGCCGGGCGCCGGGCCGACGCCGCGGCGGTGCACCGGCAGAGCACCGGGATGGTGATCGTCCTGTCCTGGCCGGTGTATCTGCTGCTGGCCTTCTTCGCGCCCGGGTTCCTGCGGGTATTCGGTGCCGACTTCATCTCCGGTTCGGTCGCCTTGACGGTGCTGGCACTGGCGATGCTGGTCAACGTGGGGCTGGGCAACGTGCAGACCCTGCTGTTGATGAGTGGTGCCAGTCGTCGGCATCTGGCCGTGACGGTGACCGGCCTGCTGGTGACGGTTGTCGGTGGTGTCGCGGTGATTCCCCGGTTCGGTGCACTCGGCGCAGCGTGCTGCTGGGCAGGCGGCATCGTTGCGGAGAACGTGATCGCCGCGCTCAGCGCCCGTCGCGTGGTCGGCCAGCCGTTGCAGTCCCCGGCACTGGTCCGCCTCGCCGCGGTGACCGGTGCTGTGGCCGGGGTGGTCAGCGCCACCGGCGTACTGCTGGCCGGCCAGGGCGCCGGAGGTCTGGCGTTCGCGTTGGGTGCGTTGACCGTCGTGGCGGTGGGTCTGCTCGCCGTCGGGTCGGTCCGCCGCCAGTTGTCCAGCGTCCTCGGCATCGTACGGGGCGCATCCCTGCCAACCCCTCGAAGGCGGTGACCGCGCATGGCAGCGTTGCGCGACCGAGCCAATCTGTTGATACCCGACCAGTTCCGCAACGGCGTCAAGCACGCCCTGATGCGTTACGGCGAGTTCACCGCGATGCGGCGCCCGCTTCCCAATTTCCTGATCATCGGAACCAAGCGGGGAGGCACCACCTCACTGTGGAACTATCTGCTCGGCCATCCGCTGGTGCCCCGGCTGTTCCCGGCCTGGAACACCAAGACTTCGCACTACTTCGAGGAACACTGGTCAAAAGGCGAGCGGTGGTACCGATCGCATTTCCCGACGCGACGGCAGCGCGCATTGTTGGCCCAACGTCACGGCGCGCCGTGCCGGGTCGGCGAGGCGGCACCGTTGTACATGTTCCATCCACTGGTCGCCGGCCGGGTACAGGAGCTGATGCCCGACGTCCGGCTCATCGTGCTGCTGCGAGATCCGGTGGAGCGCGCGTACTCGCACTGGAAGGAACGGCGGACCGAGGGCAGGGAAGAGCTGGACTTCGCAGCGGCGCTGGCCGCTGAGCCGGCCCGGACCGCCGGTGAGCGAGACCGGTTGACCGCCGATCCCTACTACTTCAGCGAGGCCTACGACTGGCACAGCTACCGAGCCCGGGGCCGCTACCTGGAGCATCTCGAGCCCTGGCTCGAGCTCTTCGACCGCAGCCAGTTCCTTTTCGTGGCCAGTGAATCGCTGTACCAGGACCCTGCCGATACGTACCGGCGGGTACTGGAGTTCATCGATCTGCCGGACCATCAGCTGGCTGGCTACCAGGTGTTCAACGACCGGCGCTCGGCGCCGATGGACCCTGCGGTCCGGGCCGAGCTCACCAGGTACTATCGCCCACACAACGCGGCCCTGCAACAGCGCCTGGGGATGCGGTTCGCGTGGGCCGTCGAGGACTGAGACCTGTGCTGCGGTGGCGCACCCGCCGGCCAGCCAGCCGGGTGCCCGCCGGTACGCGGTCAGGCCGCGCCCGGTTCCCGCAGCCGGTCGTCCAGCAGGTCCAACAGGGCTGGATGCAGCTGCTCGTTCCACCCGGCGTCACCGGAGGCGAGCCGCCAGGTACGCAGCCACAGTTCGATCAGGTACGCGTCCAGGACCGCCTCCTGCGCGACCGGGTCGAGGCCGAGCGCGGGGCCGTGCTGGGACAACGCCTCGGCGGCCCGGTCGGCAGCCACCGGTACCGGCGATCTGGCGAGGGTCAGTGCGCGCTGGAAGGCGTGGTGGGCCAGGTCGAATCCGAGCGGCGCGTCAGTACCGCTGTGCTCCCAGTCCCAGGCGACGAGCCGCCCCTGGTGGGTGCCCAGGTTCCAGGGCACCCAGTCACCGTGCCATGCCCCGAACTCCAGGTTCGTGCCCGGGTGGGCCAGGCGCAGCGCCCGTACGGCCCGTACGGCCCGGTGCGCCGACTGACAGCCCTGTTCGACCGCCTGCCGGGCACGCTCGGTCAGGCCGGCGAGGAAGCTCGAGGCGCCCAACGCCACCCGGTCGGCCGGCCCAGCGTCGCGTCGCGCAACCGCGAGCATCGCGGCCGGGTATGGCCACGAAGACCGCGGCACCCGCCGGATGTCAGCCGGCAGCGGGGCGACCACCGCGATACTGCGACCGGCCCAGTCGCCGCCGTGGCGCAGTCGGGGCACCAACGGATGATCCCCGGATCCCTCGTATGCCACAGTGGACAGCGCGGTCATCTCGGCCCGGACCAGTGCGCGGGTCGCCGGGTTCCATCCCACCTTCGCATAGCCGCGGGGCCGGCCGGTCCGGTCGAACAGCTGGACGGTCGGCTTGTGGTTCGGGTCCGGTGGCCGTACCCCGATCGCCGCCTGCAACGCACCGTCGCCCAGCGCCTCGGCCAGATGGTGGACCACGAACACGTTCCGGGTGTCCACATCGGCGGCTACCTGCACCGTGAGCACCGGGCACAGCGGCAGTTGCGCAACCCCGGCCCGGGCCAGGACACCCAACGCCTGGCGGGTGAGTCGGGTGCCGAGCCCGCGCAGTGCGTTGTACGACAGTACCGACGCGGCCGTGACCCGTGGCGAGCCCAACGGCAGCAGGAATCGGGCCCGCGCCACGTCGGGCAGTACCGCGAACCGGGCGACCGTACGCCAATGGTCCGTCGGTGCTCGTCCATGGGCCAGGGAAAGCCGGATCTGCGCGCTGTCGAACAGTGCGCGGCTCACCCAACCCAGGCCATCGTCGCGCAGCCGTGGATCGTCCCTCGCGTCACCGCGCCCAGCTGTCGGCACCGTCATACCCCTCTCCTCATCCCCTCCGGAGACCACGATGGCCTCACCGCAACGCGTCCACATCGGCGGTACGCCCGTCGACCTGTGCAGCCAGCAGGAATTCGTCGATCTGATCACCTACTGGGCATGTGAGGGCCGTCGTGCCACGGTGGTGGGTATCAATGCCCATGTGGTGAACATGTGCGCCCGGGACGCCGCGTTCGCCGCGGCGGTCGCCGGCGCGGACCTCAACTTCCCGGACGGCCAGTCGGTCGTGTGGGCGGCGGCGCTGCTCGGGTACCGGCCACAAGGTCGGGTGCCGTTGACCCATCTGACCGGTGCGATGTGTGGTGCGTGGGCCGGTGCGGATCTGCCGGTCTATCTGCTCGGTTCCCGGCCCGGGGTGGCGGCTCGCGCGGCCGGTCGGCTCCACATCGAGCATGGGTTGCGGGTGGTGGGCGTACATGACGGCTACTTCGACGAGTCCGGGGAGCGGGAGCTGATCGCCGAGATCAACCGCAGTGGGGCGGCGATCCTGCTGGTCGGCCTGGGCAATCCACGCCAGGAAGTGTGGCTGGCCCGGCACCGCGCTGATCTCGCGCCGGCGGTCGCTCTGACCTGTGGTGGTTGGTTGGACTGGACTGCGGGGGAGCGGCGCAGCTGCCCCCGGTGGATCTACCGGTTCGGCCTGGAGTGGGCCTACCGGCTCGCACAGGAGCCCAGACGGCTGTTCACCCGTTACGTGCTGGGCAATCCACGGTTCCTCTACCGGGTTGTGCGCGCCGGTACCGGCGACGGTCATCAGTAGGCGCCGGCGCTGCGCAGCACGGCGGTAGCGGTGCGCAGCAGGATCACCAGATCCAGCGACAGCGACCAGTTCTCCACGTATCGCAGGTCCAGCCTGATGGCGTCCTCCCAGGACAGGTCGGAGCGGCCGGAGACTTGCCACAGTCCGGTCATGCCGGGCTTGACGACCAGGCGCCGCCGCATGTCGGCGGGGTAGCGGGCCACCTCTGCCGGCAACGGTGGTCGTGGCCCGACCAGCGACATGTGTCCGGCCAGGACATTGAGCAGCTGTGGAAGTTCGTCCAGGGAGAACCGGCGGATGATCCGGCCGGCACGGGTGATACGGGGATCGTCGTGCATCTTGAACAGCACGTGGTCTGGCTGGGTGGCCTGGTCGCGCAGGGCGGCGAGTCGCTGTTCGGCGTCGGTGTACATGGTGCGCAGCTTGTAGATGTGGAATGTCCGGCCGTCGCGGCCGACTCGCAGTTGGCGGAACAGTGCCGGGCCCGCCGAGGTGCTCCGGATCCAGACCGCCAACGCCACCATCAACGGCAGGAAGAGCACCGTGAGTAGACTGCCGACGCACCGGTCGACGAGTGCCTTGGCCACCCGCCGGGTACCTCGTAGCCGGGGGTGGGTGACCTGCAGCATGGGCAGTCCGTCGACCGGCCGTACCGTGATCCGGTCACCGGACACGTCCATCAACGTGCTGGCCACGATCATCTCGACCTTGTCGTCCTCCACGTGCCAGGCCAGCCGGCGTAGCGCTGGTCCGTCCAGTTCCGGGCAGGACAGCACGATCAGCACATCGGCGTTGGCCGCCTCGACCGCCAGTGCGGCGTCGTCGAAGCTGCCGTAGACCGGGACGGTACCGCCGGGTACGACGAGCCGTCCGTCGTCCATGGTGAGTCCGCCCTTGCTGTTGAGACCGGTCAGCGGTACGCATGCGCCGACCACGCTCATTCCGTGGAAACGCTCGCGGCTCAGCTGTCGGCACAGGTCGGCGACGGCACGGACATGTCCGACTACCACGACCCGGCGCAACCACCGTCCCCGTGCGCGACCCGCGTGCAGCCCGCGGCGCAGCAGGAACCGGACCAGGACGGTGCCGGTGACGGTCAGCGCGAGGGTGCTGACGACGTAGCCTCGCGACAGGCCGAGCTTGCCGACGTAGGCCACCAGCGCCACCACCGCAGCGAATGCCAGGCCGGACCGGAAGACCCGTTCGTACTCCGCGGTGCCGACGAACAGCTGCCTGGTGTCGTAGCACTGGTTCCCGGCGAGAACGAGCAGCCAGCCCAGTGGCAGCACGCAACTGGCGACCAGGTGCAACGGGTCGGCGTGTGCCGGCGCGCCGAAGACCACGGCCAGTGCGGCCAGTACGGCCGTTGTCGCGGCCAGTCCGTCTAGCAGCAGGAGCCCGGTGACGTACCAGGTTTGCCAGGTGCGTCCAGCGGTGTGTGCCGACCGGGTCGGGTACGGCGGCGCAGTGGCGGATCGCGGCGTATGGACGGGAGCAGGTTCCCGGATCGAGTCCGCGATCACAAATTCCGCCACCATATGGTCTCCTTGTCCGCTATGCCCGGGTATTAGGACAGACGGAGCGTCCGGTATCTGTAGCGCAACGTGGTCGAATCGTACGCAATCTGTGCGCGGAACCCAAACGTCATGAGCAGGTTCTGACCGAACGGTGGAGGTGGCGGCCACGTACCGGTGAACCGTCCGGTCTGAGTGCCCCGATATGCGCCGATCGGCGCGCGGTGGCTGTGGATCAGGCCAGCAGACGAAGCTCCGACAGGGCGGGAATCATCGCGGATCGTCCTGCGCGGCGATGGCCCGGGCCTGCGCCGCGATCGGGACCGCAGTGTGGCCGGCGAGAGGACCGCCACCGTCGACCCGAGCCCCAGCAGCGCGCTGCAGGCCCGCCGCTCACCCTCGAATGGCACCGTCGACTGTTCTGCCGGTGCCCCTGGCCTGCCGTCGACCGCTGATCCGATGGATCGCCCGGCACCCGGTCAGGGGGACAGGTGCCGCGCCGGGCGGCTCCGCTGCGGTGAGACCGCTGCTGCCAACAGCGAGCGGACCTGCTGAAGACGATCGTTGGCCTCGATGAGCACCGCAACGGTGCCCGGGCCGGTCGCCTCCCGCAACGGCGGAGGTATGTAAGCGCCCTCACTCATCGCGTTCTCCTCCTGCCGGTGGTCCGCAGTGTCGTGGCTCCGTGACGGGATCGTCCAATCCGGGCCGGTGTGTGAGGCGGCAGCTTCCGTCGGCACATAAGGCGCCCCACGTCAGATGATGGCCAGACTGGTCCGGTGTGCGCACCTGCTGGCTGTCGTCACTGTTCGTCTAGGTTGTGCCGGCTCACAGTATCTCGTCCCTTGCCATGTGTTGCGACCGGTGGCACTCTCTGTGTCGTCGGGGAGCCTGCCGAAACGACTGGCGAGTGTCATGCTGTCGGTCTGTCGGCCCATCGCTCCTGTGTCCTGCGGGGGATGTCATGGGATCGCGCATCGTGTCGAGGCAGCGGGTCTGTCCTGTTCGGCTGTCGTTGGTCGCGGTGTGCCGCGCTGTGCCGATGGGTGATTCCTGCGACGTCACTCCCCTGCGGGGTGAAGGTAAGGCATCTGACCCGTAACTGGCGTGTAACCATTTGCGTTGTGCATGTTGCAGAGGGCCATGGCGCCCGGCCCCCGTGACGCATTCACCGCCCGGAATTGCACTGGTGCCGTCCACCTGAGGCCCCCACCACGGCCGGTTCGACCGCCTCCGGCCAACATCGCGCGTACGCCCGGAACGAGACGCGGCGACCACCGGCACCACCAGGCGCGCACCGCGTGGTGGCGCGAAGCGTTCAACGGCTGCCGGACGCTGTCCGCGCCGCCAGAGGAGAGGCAACCATGGGCACCACCAGCCCAGCCAGACCCGAGCCACTCGTACCGGGCCTGATCCGTACCGTGCTCGCCTGCGTGCCGCCCGGGCCCGTGGCGCAACTTCTCGCCGAGCAGGCGAGCTGCCTCGGTCGCCGCCACCTCGTGCGGCTCGCCACCACGCCACGCCAGGCGATGCTCTCCTACGCGCGGCAGCCAGCCGATGTGGTGCTGGTCGACCGGCGGTTCTCCGCCGACCCGATCGGCGTCCTGGGCGCGCGGCGCCGACCGTCCACCACCGTCGTGGTCGTCGACGTGGGCCGGGACGGCGATCTGCTGCTCACCGCAGTAGCCGGGGCGGCCACCGGCGAACTGCGCCCGGCGGTCCGCCGGCTCGTCCTACCGGTGCGCCTCACCGGACGCGAGGAGCAGGTACTCCGGCAACTGTGCGACGGCTCCACCAACGAGGAGATAGCCGGTGTGCTCGGCATCGGGCCGGACACGGTCAAGACACACGTACGCCGGCTCTACGCGAAGCTCGGCGCCCGGCGACGCACCCAGGCGGTGGCGATGGCGCTGCGCGCCGGCCTCGTCGAGTAGCGGCGCGAGGGCCGGGACAGCCGGAGCGCCCGTGGCCGGATCAGAGCACATCCGTGTCGGGGCTCGCACAAACACCCATGATGACGATAGCGTGACAAGCGTTACGCATTCGTGGTCCTGCCGAGGGTGCAACTGCTCCGGTGGTGGGACAGCTCCTGCCCTCGTGGCCCGGACGGCTCGCTCCGACCGGGTGTCGTCCGGTGATCGGAGGCTGGCGTGCGGATCGGTGTGGTACGAGAGACGGCCCCGGGCGAACGGCGCGTGGCGCTCGTTCCCGCAGCGGTACCACGGCTGGCCGCCCTGGCAGTCGAGGTGCTCATCGAGCGGGGTGCGGGTGTGGCCGCGCACTTCAGCGACGACGACTACACCGAGGCCGGTGCCCGGGTACTGACCCGTACCGAACTGCACGCCACCGCCGAGATCCTGCTGACGGTGGGTGCACCCGGTGAACCGCCACCACAGCCACCCCCGTCCGGTCAGGTCCAGGTGGTGCTGTGGCCGGCCGCGGCGTACCCGCAGATCGTCGCGGATCTCGCGGCCGCCGGGGGCACGCTGCTGACCCTGTCCGGAGTGCCCCGCACATTGAGTCGGGCGCAGAGCATGGATGCGCTGTCCTCGCAGGCCAACGTAGCCGGCTACCAGGCGGCGTTGGTGGCTGCGGCGGCGTACCCCCGCTACTTCCCGATGCTGATCACCGCGGCCGGCACGGCGCCGCCGGCCGAGGTGCTGGTGCTGGGCGCCGGGGTCGCCGGTCTCCAGGCGATCGGCACGGCCCGGCGGCTGGGCGCGGTGGTCCGGGCCTACGACGTGCGCCCAGAGACCCGAGACCAGGTCCGCTCCGTCGGGGCCAGTTTCCTGGATCTCGACGCGGTCGAGAGCGGTGCCGGCGGCGGTGGCTACGCCCGGGCGTTGACCGATGCGGAGCGACACGCACAGCAGGAGCAGCTCGCCGGTCAGATCGCCCGGCACGACGTGGTCATCACCACCGCCCAGGTACCGGGCCGCCCACCGCCGTTGCTGGTCGGCGAAGAGGCGGTGAAAGCGATGCGACCAGGTTCGGTCATCGTCGACCTGGCGGCGGGTCCGTTGGGCGGCAACGTCGCGCTCTCCGTACCGGACCAGACCGTGGTGACCGACAACTCGGTGTCGATCATCGGTGCCGGGAACCTCGCCTCGACGATGGCGCCGGCGGCCTCCACGGCCTACGCCCGTAACGTCGTCGCGCTGCTCGAGCACCAGCTCTGCGACGGGGAACTACGACTGGACACCGAGGACGAGATCACCGCCGGCGTGCTCGCCCTGCTCGACGGCCGGGACCCGCGACTGAGTGGAGGTGAGCCCCGGTGAGTGCGGCTCTGCTGACAGATCTCACGGTCTTCGTACTCGCGGTCCTGGTGGGCTTCGAGGTGATCAGCAAGGTACCAGCGACCCTGCACACCCCGCTGATGTCCGGTGCCAACTCCATCCACGGCATCATCCTGATCGGCGTCATGATCATCGCCGGGTCCGCGCAGGGCACCGCCCAGTACCTGCTGGTCGCGGTCGCGGCCGCGTTCGCCACCGCGAACGTCGTCGGCGGCTACCTGGTCACCGACCGGATGCTGGAGATGTTCCGGACCAGAGCACCGCAACCCCGCCGTGGGGAGCGGGCATGAGCGTCACGCAGACGGTGATCGGGCTCGGGTACCTGATCGCTTCGGCAAGTTTCGTACTCGGCCTGCACCTGATGAACTCCCCGGCCGGCGCCCGACGCGGCAATCTGCTGTCCGCGGCCGGAATGTCCCTGGCGGTCCTGGTCACGCTGGTCCGGCTGATCCTCGATCGCCCTTCCGCAGCCGGCCCGGTGCTGTTGGTCGTCGGCGTACTGTGCGGCGGTGTGAGCGGCGCGTTGCTGGCCCGGCGGGTACCGATGACGGGGATGCCCCAGCTGGTCAGCCTGTTCAACGCGGTCGGTGGTGGCGCGGCGGCACTGGTGGCGGTGAGCGAGTACCTGCGTCTCGCGGGCACCGGCAGTGTGCCGGCGCGTATCACCGCCAGCACCCTGCTGGACGTGGTGATCGGTGGGGTCACGTTCACCGGGTCGCTACTGGCGGCAGGCAAACTGCAGGGATGGGTGACCGGCAACCCGGTTCTGTTCGCGGGCCGCCGGTTGTTCAGCGCGGCGCTGACCGCGGTGGTACTCATCGGCGCGGTGGTGCTCCTGCTGCGGCCCAGCGTGCTGGTGCTGGTGCTGGTCATCCTCGCCGCCCTCGGTTTCGGCGTGGCGATGGTGCTGCCCATCGGCGGGGCAGACATGCCGGTGGTGATCTCACTGCTCAACGCCTTTACCGGCACCGCGGTGGCGATGGCCGGTTTCGTACTGGATTCCACCGCCCTGATCATCGCTGGTGCCCTGGTCGGTGCGTCGGGCACGATCCTGACCAAGCTGATGGCGGATGCGATGAACCGCTCCGTCGTCTCGATCATGGTCGGTGGCTTCGGTACCGGGGAGAGTGCGCCGGCGGCGGTCGCCTCCGGTGCACCGGTACGCCGGACCACCGTGGAGGATGCGGCGATCCAGCTCGGCTACGCCCGCAAGGTGATCGTGGTGCCCGGCTACGGCCTGGCCGCCGCCCAGGCGCAGCATGAGATGAGCGCGTTGGCTGAGCTGCTGGCGGGGCGTGGGGTGGAGATCAGCTACGCGATCCACCCGGTCGCCGGCAGGATGCCCGGTCATATGAACGTCCTGCTTGCCGAGGCCAACGTGCCCTATCCGCAGCTGAAGGAGATGGCGGAGATCAATCCGGAGTTTCCGCTCGCCGACGTGGCGCTGGTGGTGGGCGCCAACGATGTGACCAACCCGGCCGCCCGCCGTCCCGGCAATCCGGTCTCGGGTATGCCGATCCTGGACGTGGACCGGGCCCGAAGTATCATCGTCATCAAACGTTCGATGGGTCACGGGTACGCCGGGATCGACAATGAGCTCTACACCGCGCCGGCCACCAGCATGCTGTTCACTGACGCCAAGGCCGGCCTGGTTGAACTGGCCGCATCGGTACGCAGCATGGTGGCCTGAGGATTGCCACCGGTGCCATCGGCCCGGTGCGTTGAGGATCGATCAGTAACCCCGGGTCGGTCGGGCCGCGGGCCGGCGCCGAGGGCTGGTGCTCACCGCACCACCACGCCCGCGTGCCCGCATCAGTTCACCGCCCAGGCTGATGCCCGCGGCCAGTGCGAACGCGGTGGCGATCGCGGTGGACAGGCTCACCAGCCCCTGGTTGAGGTCGTTGTGACCGATCTCCAGCAGACCGCGGTACAGGGCCGTTCCGGGCAGCAGCGGAGCGATCAACGGCACTGTGTACGGCAGAGCCGGCGAGCGGTGCCGGGCCGCCACCAGGTGCGCGGCCAGCCCGACCACCGCCGCCGCGACACCGGCGGCGAGTACCGGCATCACCGCGGCGGTGCGCAGCGCGGCGTAGCCCGTCCAGATGACCGCTCCGCCCACTGCGGCGGTGGGCAGCGCGCGTACCGGCACTGCCAGCGACAGTGCGAAGGTCACCGAGATCGCCACCGCGGCGAGTATCTGCAGCGGCGAGAATGAGGTGAGCGACGCGGTGTGCTGCTCGACGCTGAGTGGAAGGCCGAGGCGGATCGCGCTGTACACGGTCACTCCGACCCCGGCGACCACCGCGGACACGATGAAGAACACCTCCAACAGCCGGGCTGAGGAGGAGACGAAGGCACCGGAGATCCCGTCCTGCACGCTGGCCACCAATGGTCGGCCAGGAAGCAACGCCATGATCGAACCGGTGACCACGGCGGAGCCCTGCACCGGCAGCCCGGTCGCGATCAGCAGTACCGCGATCAGCGAACCGATCGCGGCTGCGGCGACCTGCTGGTAGAACTCGGCGATTCCCCGCCGGCCGAGCAGCGCGGCGACCCGGTCGGCGATGAGAGTGGCCAGGAAGGCGATCGTGGCCACCAGGGGCCCACCACCGGCCAGCACACTGGCTGAGGCCGAGATCAACGGCAGCGACAGAGTGATCAGCAGGGCAGGGTACGGCGGAGGATTGCGTTTGATGGCACGTAGCCGCTCGAAGGCGGTGTCGAGTTCGACCAGACCGATCGCGGCGTCCTCGACCAGCTTGTGGGTGGCCACCAGCCGGGCGTAGTCGGGCAGTCGCCGGCGGACCATGCGTTCTCCGGTGACCGGCGGTGCGCCGTCGGTCGGTACACATGACAGCGAGATCGCGGTGAAGGTGACGGCCGCCTCACTGCGCGGGAGACCGTAGGCGACCGAGAGGCTGCGCATCGCCTCGCTGACGTTCTCGGTGGCCTCCCCGGAGGCCAGCAGCAGCTCGCCCACCCGCAGCGCCAGATCCATCGCCCGGTAGGTTGCGGCGTTGGCCGCCTCCTCTGGTTCGAGCTCGGCCTGCGCGGCGTGGGCAGCGGCACGTTCGCGTACCCGCTCCCAGACGTTACGGGCGCGGCGCAGTTGCCGAACGTCGAAGCGCGGCATGGTCGCAGACATCGGATCCTCACGCGGGCAGGGTCTGACACCGGCCCGACCGTTGGCAGGGCAGGAAATTGATGAGTTGGGTGCTCGTCTCGGCCAGCACCCGATGCGCACAGCGGACCGGCACCCGCCGCGCTGAACATGAAAAAGTCTAGGGACACTGGTGCCGGGTCGGGCAAATTCCGGCGCGGTGATCTCCGTCAAGTCCTGCCCGACCTGACCTGGGATGCTACGCGTCGATTACCGGGACCGTCCGTCGTTCGCCGGTAACCGCCGAAAATCTACCGGGCTAGCGCCAAGGCCGTGTAGTTAACGCGAGTGGCGGTATGTCAACCCCCCTGAAACGGGCAACGGAGTTCCTGCTAGAACGGTGTCGACCAAGATCACCTGATAGCAGAAACTCCGTTGAACACACAGTCTGTCATCACCCGCGCTATCACCGTCGCCGAGGGCAGGTACGCTCCCGGCCACCTCGGTGAACTCACCCAGCACCTCCCGTTCGAGATGGTCGATGAGGCCCTGACAGCGACCAGGACCACCCAGTCTCGTCTGCGGGATCTGCCTTCCCGGGTCGTGGTCTATGTGCTGCTGGCCGCCTGCCTGTTCCCGGAAGTCGGGTACTCGGGTGTGTGGCGCAAGCTGACCGCCGCGCTGGAGGACCTGCCTACCGCCACACCCACCGACAGCGGCTTGTCCCAGGCCCGCCGCCGGGTTGGGGTCGCTCCGCTGCGGTGGCTGTTCGACCTGCTCCGCGGCCCAGCAGCCATCCTCGCCCAGCGTGCGACCCGGTGGCGGGGTCTGCTGGTATGCGCCATCGACGGCACCACGATGACCGTGCCCGACAGCCCGCGCATCCTCACCCGCTTCACCAAGCAGCGGGGCAACCATGGCGGCACCGGCTACCCGCAGATCCGGCTGGTGGCCCTGGTGGCCCTGGTGGCCTGCGGCACCCGCACCATCATCGACGCGGTGTTCGGCCCCACCACCGTCGGCGAGACCACCTACACGCCCCGACTGCTACGCAGCCTGCACGCGGGAATGATCCTGCTGGGCGACCGCAACTTCGGCGCCCAAAACCTGATCCGCGACATCGCCGCCACCGGAGCCGACGTCCTCATCAGACTCAAAAACAGCCGGAAAATGCCGATCCTGGCCCGCTACCCCGACGGCTCCTATGGCCCTAATTAAACAAAATCGATCTTCGGCTAATTGACTGTTCCTGTATGATCATCGCGTGATCGTCACCGTCGGGACTGTAAAACTAACGGCGGATCTGCCAGTCAAGGGAGAGACGTCAAGTGGACGAGATCAAGGACGAGTTGGAGCCCGTGAAGGAGGCCGAGCGGTCCTCGGCTGCGCATGTGGTCGGGGACGACCAGCTGGTGGAGATGTTGGTGGATCGGGCCCGCAGTGAGGGGCTGCAGTTGACTGGTGAGGGCGGACTGCTGCAGCAGCTGACCAAGCGGGTCCTGGAGTCGGCCCTGGACGGGGAGATCACCGACCATCTCGGCTATGACAAGCACGATCCGGCCGGGAAGAACTCCGGGAACAGCCGCAACGGCAACCGGTCCAAGACCGTGCTCACCGACGTGGGCCCGGTCGAGGTCAGCGTCCCGCGGGACGTGGCCGGCACCTTCGAGCCGCAGATCGTCAAGAAGCGGCAGCGGCGCCTGTCCGGTGTCGACGAGATGGTGCTGTCGCTGTCCGCGAAGGGCCTGACCCACGGGGAGATCTCCGCGCACCTGGCCGAGATCTACGGGGCCCAGGTGTCCAAGACCACCATCACCACGATCACCGACAAGGTGATGGAGGGCATGGCCGACTGGCAGAACCGACCGCTGGACCACCGCCGATGGGAGATCGAAACCGCCTACCTGGAACTGAAATCCTCCATCCTCGGCGGCCGGATACTACGCGCCCGCACCCCCACCGGCATCGAGCAGGAGGTCTACGCCCTGCTGCTGGTCTACCACCTGCTGCGCACCGCCATGGCCGACGCCACCAGCACCCGAGACGACGTCGACCCGACCGGGCCAGTTTACCATCGCCTCAGACCGCCCGCGACCAACTCGTCCAGGCAGCAGGCATCATCGCAGACACCGTCATCGATCTGGTCGGCACGATCGGCCGCCATGTCCTGGCCAACCTGCTGCCCGCCCGACGGCTACGCGTGTGTCCACGCATCGTCAAACGCGCCATCTCCAAATCCAGGCACGCGGCCACATCGACCGCACCAGCTACAAGGCCACCGTGAACATCGACATCCTCACCCCAGCCGACCCTTGAAACCACCACAACCCCCAAACTTCACGGCCTTGGGGCTAGCGCGGCGAATTTCGGGGCGCGCGTGCTGATCCTGGATGAGGAGCCCACCTCGGTGTTGGGCGTCAAGCAGGCCGGTGTGGTGCTGCGCTATCTGGTCAGGGAGCGTGGCCCGGCCATCGTGTTCATCACCCACAATCCGCACTATGCCCACCCCATCGGGGACCGGTCCTGCTGCTCAACCGTGGGTGCAGTCTCGGCGAGTTCATCCGGGACGAGATCGACCAGTCGCGGTTGGCGCACTTGATGGCCGGCGGTGCGGAACTCTCCGCACTCGTCGTCGAGCTGGGCCGAGCCGATCGGGACTGCGACATCGCCGGCACTAGACCACAGGACCGGTCCGGGTCGGCGAGTTTCGCAGGTTGTGCCCCGCCGCGCGCATCCGAGCGAGAGGTCAGTCGCGCAGCACGGCGATGCCGGTCGTGCGGACCGACACGGTCCGGTGTAGGACCCGATGGCCGCGGGGGTCGAGCTCCCAGCCCGTCAACAGCAACCAGCGTGCGTATTCGGCCACACGGTGCTCGGCGGCGTCGACGCTCGATGGCTGCGGTGGCGCCGTGATCAGTAGTTGGATCGGCCGGGTCCTGAACTGCGGCGAGGCCTCCGGCCCGAGGTACACCGTCTGGCCGACGTGCGGAATGACTCCGATCGTCACTCCGTCATGATCCGCCGAGCTGGCGATGCTGAACAGCCTGCTGGTCAGGAAGCAATGTCCGTCACATCTGAGTACGGCCGAGCTGGATGGCTCTGCCATGCTCCGCGGTCCGGAACCCGTCGGAGCGGCGCAGGTCGGCGGTGATGTTGATCCGCTTCAACCATCGGTCCGTTCCGTCGTGTCGAGCGCGGAACGGTCGCCGACCGTGTACCGCTCTCCGGTTGTCCACCACGAGCAGTTGACCGGGGCTCAGAGCGACGTCGTGGATCGTTTCGTCGATGGAGCCGATGATGCTGCGCAGGGCACGTTCCGCGGCTGGATCGTCGAGGCACTGGTCCATGTACGCCGGATCGATGCGAATGAACGGTGCCTGGGGCGCTCCGGAGAGGATCGGAATGCGTTGCGGATGGTTCACCATTTCGGCGATGTGATCGAACGCCCCGGCGGTCTGGATGGCGTCGTTGAATCCGGTGGTGTGGTCGTTGAAGATTTCGGTGTGCGACTCATCGGGCCGGATGACGAAACGGTCCTGGAACAGGACGGCCAGGTCTGCCGGATCGAGCGGCAGTTGGTGTACCGGCCCGAAAGTCGTTGGGGCGGCGTAGGGATTGCGCAGGCACAGCAGCATCAACCAGTCGGCCCGGTAGGGATGGAAGGCATCCTCGTTGTGCCATTCCAGTTCCGTTGTCGAACTGGATCCGAGCTGGTCGTGCTCATGTCCCGATACCGGAAAGACGTCCAGTACGAGCCGGCCGCGCTGCTGGGTGGCGAAGGAGAAAGGGTCACCGAGCAGAGATCCGATCAGCAGCAGCAGCGCATCGAGTCGGCGTGCCTCCGAGGTGTCCGGTGTCTGCGCGTACGAGATCGGCGTCGGTCCGATGGCTGATTCGGTGACCGGCAGTCCCGAGATGACAAACCCACCGTACGGTCGGCCGGTCAGGCGGAACTCGGTCAGCGGCTGGCGCAGCCCGACGGGCAGTTCATGAGCCAGCAGAGCTAGTTGGCTCAGCCATTCGGGTCTGATGTGTTCCTCGGTCCGGGTGGCCTGTCGGGCCAGGGTGTCGAGGGCTCGGCCATCGGTGTCGGTGAGGTGCAGACAGGGTACGGCACTGGCGTCGTCGTTCCCGGATCCGTTGGCAATGACCCCGACCGGTGATGTCAACACCCATCTCCCTGTATGCGAGTTCATGCCGCGATGTGCTGCTACTGTCATCGCGCTGTCGATCGCTCGCCGCAGTATCCCGTCACGGACACAGGAGCGGGAAACGAATTCAGCTCGATCACCCACCGTGGACGATTCGCAGGCTAGGCGATCCGAACACGACGATGTATCATTTGTGACGCTCATCACATTTGCTTGTTGTGGAGGCGGATGCCGAACCGCGGAAAGCAATCGGTACACCAGTTCCGGCGTGTCGCAGCATGCCGGATCGACGATCGTCGGACCCACGCGCCATCCGATCGATCGACGGGTTCGGTCATGCTATCCATGCTGGAGACGTTGACCGTGCCGGAGATCCAGAGGGCCGTTTGCGATGCTGACCGATACGAATGCCGTCGAGCCCTGGCTGGCCAGATTGTCGGCGGTGCGCAGCGACCCGTTGCTGCGTATGCATGGCGCCGTGACCACCGAATGTGCCAGCGGACATGTCGACGCGGCGGCCACCGCCGCCCTGGCGGCCATCACCGGTGACGATCCGGTCGGTCTGCATCTGGTCGCGGTCGCGGCAACCAAGGTTGCCCTGGCCAGCCTCACCGGCGGTCACCACCACGCCGTACTGGCGCCGGCGCCACGAAACTCCGGCGGCGGCGAGATCGCGCTCTGTACGCCATACGACCCGCAAGCCTCCGTCGTGGAACTGCTCACAGCACTGCACTCGGAACTGGAATCCACCTCAGGCCAGGCATGGTCGGACCGCTCGGTGGTTGCCGATCGACTGGAGATCACCGGTTCCCCTGCCGTTGGCGCCCTGTCGGACATCGCGGTGGTCTGCGCGGGAGCCCACCATGGCGGGCTGCTGGCACCCACCACCGTCGTGGTCACCGTCGTGGCCGACCAGGACTGCCTGACCGTCAGGCTGGACCGCACCCTCGGCCGGATACCGGTCGCGGCCTGGTCACTCGCATCGTGTGTCGCGACGGTCCTGACCGCGATCGCGGCAGACCCACGGCGACGCTGCGCGGAGATCGAGATCCTCGACGCCGGGCAACGCGACGTCCTGCGTGGCTGGTCCGGGCTGCCCTGCCCGACAGAATTCCCGGCTCGGTCACTGCTCGATGTCGTCGACACCGCGGCCCGGCAGATGCCAGGCCGCCCGGCCATCGTGTCGGACGCATCGAGCTGGAACCATGGGGAGTTGCACACCCGTTCGTGTCACGCCGCGTGGCTGCTGCGAAACCATTATCGCGTCGGTACCGGTGACCGGGTCGCATTGCTGCTGCCACGTGGACCGGAACTGCTGCTCGCGCTGCTCGCGGTGCTGCGTGCGGGTGCCTCGGTGGTGCCACTCGACCCAGCCCACCCGGCCGAACGGCTGTCCCGCCTGCTCCAGCTCTCCGGAGCGCGACATGTCGTCACGACCGACACCACCGTGCTACCCGCGTGCGGACTGACCGTACTGCCGGTCGCGACGCTGCTGGCGGCAGCCGAGGTCGACCAGACCGGGCAGCCGGCCACGGTCGGCGCCGACGACGATGCGGTCGTGTTCTTCACCTCCGGCTCCACCGGTGCTCCCCGGCCGGTGATGCTGCGGCACCGGCAGCTCGCGTACAAGGCGGTCAGCTCGGGTCAGCTGATCGGTTTCGATGCGCAGACCCGCTGCGCGCTGCTGTCGGCCCTGTCCTCGGACGCCACCGTCTACCAGATCTTCACCACGCTGGCGGCGGGTGGTTGCCTGGTCGCACTCGGCGCACCCGAGGACCTCGATCCGGCCACGTTCTGGGGGCGGCTGCGCAGCTTCGGCGTCACCGCCGTCAACTGCGTACCGGCCCTGCTGGCCGCCATGTTGGACGGTCTGACCGGGCCGGACCGCTTCCCGCTACGGCACTGCCTGCTCGGCGGCGACACGATCCCGCGCGGCCTGCTCCCACGGATGGCCGCGCGGTTGGCGGTGGACACCTTCGTCAACCTGTACGGGCCCTGCGAAACCACCATCGAGGCGGCGAACTTCCGCTGCACCGGCGAGCAGCTCGCCGAACTCGACGAGGTCCCGATCGGCAACCCGTCCCCCGGATTCGGGGTCGTCGTAGTCGACGACCGGGGCAGCCTCGCCGCAGTCGGAATCCCCGGCGAGGTGTACATCGCGGGCGCCGGGGTCGCCGATGGCTACCTGGACGACCCGGACGCCACCCAGGCCCGATTCGCGCCGTTGCCGCTGCTACCGGAAACGTCGACGTTTCGTACCGGTGACTTCGCCCGGTGGAGACCGGACGGCCAACTGGAGTTCCTGGGCCGTCGGGACAGCCAGGTCAAGGTGCACGGCAACCGGGTGGAGCTCGGCGAGATCGAACATGCCCTGGTCGGGTTGCCGGGTGTGCGGGCCGCAACCGTGCTACCCCGGCGTGAATCGTCGGCGACCGTCACCTTGATCGCGGGCTATGTCGCCGATCCGTCGTTGTCGCCGGACACGGTACGCGGCGCGCTCGCCGAGCTGCTTCCTCCGCACATGCTGCCGCACCGCCTCGTCCCGCTCACCGCGCTGCCGGTCACCGCGCACGGCAAGGTCGACGGTGCAGCGGTGCTCGCCCGCGCCGACGAACTCGACGAGGCGAGGTGGGAACCGAACGACGATCTCGGGCGCTCCGTCGTCGCTGCCTGGACCGATGTCCTCGGACAGCCACCGCGCGCCGCCGACGAGGACTTCTTCGCCGCCGGAGGTCACAGCCTGACCGCGGCACTGCTGGCCAACCGGCTGTGCGAGCAGGTGGACCGGGACGCGGTCACCGTCCGGCAGGTCTTCCTGGCCCGTACCCCGACGGCACTGACCGCCGCGCTGGCCGGCGCGAAGGTCCGGGGCAGGACAGACACCCCGGCGTCAACCGGGGCACCGCGACAGCCGGCGAGCAACGCGCAACGCCGCATGTGGTTTCTGGAGAACTACGACGACAGTGCGCTGCGGCCCTACAACATGGTCGAGGCCTACCGCCTGACGCAGCCGGTCGACAAGGATGCCCTGTCGCGCGCACTTGAGCTTGTCGTCGCCAGACACGAGTCGCTACGTACCGCCCTGGTGTCCGACGGCGACCTGCTCGACGCGGTGGTCCTGCCCGCAGAACAGGTAGCGGTGGAACTACGGGTACACGCTGACGACACCACACCGGTCGCCGAGCAGCTGTCCGCCGCGATCGAGGCCGAACAGACCCGCCGGTTCGACCTGTCCTCAGGACGGATGCTGCGCGCATCCTGGCTGCCGGACCCGTCCGGCCGGGGCACCCTCGTGCTCGCGGTGCACCACTCGGTGTGCGACGGCTGGTCCATGGCGGTGATCCTGCGCGACCTGCTGGCCTACCTGGACGACGGCGGTCGCGACCTGCCGGCCGAGCCCGTCCAGTACGCGCAGCACAGCGCCGCGCTCGCGGCGCGACTGGCCGGTAGCGCGGGTGCGGACAGTCGGGCGTACTGGGGTCGGGTGCTGGCCGACCTGCCGGAGACCGACCTGCCGTTGGACCGGCGTCGGCCCCAGGTGCGCAGCTCCAGTGGTGGTGCGGTCCGACTCTCGTTGGGACACGACACGACGCGCCAACTCGTCGCGCTGTGCCGGGAACTCGGCGCGACCCCGTTCACAGGCCTGATCGCCGCTACCCGGGTGCTGCTGCACCGGTTGTGCGGCACCGTCGACATCCCGGTCGGCACCGTGGTCTCCGGACGTGACGGTGCCGGGTTGGCCGATTCTGTCGGACTGTTCGTCAACACCGTGGTGCACCGTACGCTGCTGCGGCCGGAGAGTGGCTTCCGCGATCTGGTCACCGCGGTCCGGCAGAGCGCTCAGGATGTACGGGCGCACGACGAGTATCCGTTCGAGGCGCTGCTCGACGACCTCCAGGTCGACCGGGCAGCCAACCGCAACCCGCTGTTCGACGTACTCGTCGAGTCGATCATCTCCGGTCTGGATCCCCTTTCCGGCATCGGAGATGCCCGGGTGGACCAGCTCGACGTCGAACCACTGGTGTCGGACTTCGACATCGCCTTCGGCTTCACGGAGGCATCGGCGCACACGCCGGTGGAGATGTGGATCGGCTACCGCGACGACGTGTTCGACCGCGCCACCGTACGCCGGCTGGCGGCGCAGCTGCGTCATCTGCTGGCCGGCCTGCTGGCCACGCCAGATGCACCGGTGCGGTCGGTACCGCTACTGCCCGACGAACAGCGCCACTACCTGCTGGAGGAGGCCAACGACAGCGCTGCGCCATTCCCGGCGGACAGCAACCTGCTCGACCTGGTCGACGAGCAGGTACGGCTGCGGCCCGGCTCGGCGGCGGTCATCTGCGCAGATCGGACCCTCACGTTCGCTGAGCTCAGCGAACGGGCCGACGAGCTGGCGGCCCAGCTCGCGGCGCGCGCACCGGTCGGTCCGGACCGGCTCGTCGCGGTGGCCTGTGCACGGACCGAATGGATGGTTGTGGCGCTGCTCGCGGTGCTACGTACCGGCGCCGCGTTCCTGCCGCTGGATCCGGAGCAGCCGGCATCCCGGCTGGCGGCCCTGCTGTCGGCCAGCGGCGCGGTCGCGGTGCTGGCCGACGACCCGTACGCGGCGAAGATCGACGACGCCGGGGTCCCGGTGCTCGGACCCGGGGCCGCACCGGTTGCCCGGCCCACCATATTCCCGACCGCCGCTGTCGACGGGCTCGCCTACGTCATCTACACCTCGGGTTCCACCGGCACGCCCAAGGGCGTGATGGTGGAACACCGCGGCATCGTCAACACGGTGCACTACCGGGCCGGATACTACGGTTTCGACGCGGATTCCTGCGTGCTGCAGGTACCGCCGATCCACTTCGACAGCGGCATCAACGACGTCTTTTCGGCACTGGTCGCCGGTACCCCGGTGGTGGTGGTGTCACGCGAGCAGCTGCTGGACGCGGATGCCGTGGCGGCGGAGATCGAGCGTCACCGGGTGACCCACGTGATGATGGTGCCCAGCCTCTACCAGGTACTGCTGGCACGGTGCGCGCCGGCGCTGCGTTCGGTACGCCAGATCGTGCTGGTGGGGGAACGGCTGACCGGGGCGCTGGCCGCGCGGCACGCTCAACTACTGCCAGACACCGTACTGTACAACGAGTACGGCCCGACCGAGGACAGCGTCTGGACGACGGTGCACCGCATCACCGGCTACACCGGCGATGTCCTGATCGGCCATCCCATCGCCAACAAGGTCGTCGACCTGCTCGACCCCGCCGGGGAACTGGTACCCCTCGGCGTCGCCGGGGAGCTCTGCATCGGTGGTGTCGGGCTGGCCCGGGGATATCTGGGCGATCCGGAACTGACAGCCCGTCGGTTCACCGCAAATCCGGTACGTCCCGGGCATCGGATGTATCGCACCGGTGACCTCGCGCGGCGGCTGCCTTCCGGTCTCCTGCAGTACCTGGGCCGCATCGACGACCAGGTCAAGATTCGTGGCCAGCGGGTGGAACCAGGCGAGGTCGCGGCGGTGCTGTCCGAGGCGCCCGGGGTGGCGCAGTGCGCGGTGATCGCCACACCCGCGCCCGGTGGCGAGCTACGGCTGGTGGCCTACCTGGTGGGTGAGGTGGACCCGGACCAGTTGCGCGGGTACGCCGCGCGACGGCTGCCCGCCGCGATGGTCCCGGAGGCGTACGTGTCGATGCCGGAGCTACCGGTCACCGTCAACGGCAAGCTGGACCGTCGGGCGCTGCCCGCACCCACGACGATCGCGTCGTCGGTCCAGGACGATCCGGTCCTGACCGACGCGCAACGGCGGGTGGTGGAGGTCTGGTCGCGGATCCTGGATCGTCCCGTCACCGACCTGGACGCCAACCTGTTCCACCTGGGCGGGCACAGCATCGCGGCGGCCCGCATCGGTCAGCAGCTCGGCGTTTCGGTCCGTACCGTGTTCACCCACCAGACGGTACGGGAACTGGCCCAGGTGCTGCCTGGCGCGGCCGGCCCGGGCCGGTCGTGCGTGGCGTCGTCCACCGCGACGGCCGCGCCGTCGGAGTGGCCGTTGTCGCACGCACAGCGTCGGATCTGGCTGGGCTCGCGTGGTTCGGCGGAGACCTTCCTGATCTCCGACCTGGTGCACATGCACCGTGGGATCGATCCGGCCGCGCTGCGCAGCGCCCTGGGTAGCGTGGTGGCGCGCCAGGAGATGCTCCGGGCGCAGCTGAGCGGGGCAGGCAGTCCGCCGAACCTGGTCGTACTGCCGGAGCTGCCTGACGGACCGCCCCTGGTGGTGGTGGACCTGCCGGAGAACTGCGCGCCGACCGGCCCCGAGGTGGCCGCCGCGCTCCGAGATGCCCGCGCGCGAAGCTTCGCGCTGACCGCGGCGCCATTGTTCGAGCTCCGGCTGCTGCGTGGGCCGGCCGGGGGTGATCTGCTGACCGTGACCGCACACCACCTGATCTACGACGGTGCCAGCGTGGAGGTTCTCCTCGGTGACCTGTTCGCCTGCTACGACGCTGATTCCTCGGCCGCTCAGCAGCCACCGGCGCTGGGCTGCACCTACCGCGACTGGGCAGCCCAGGAGCGGGACTGGCTGGAATCCGACGACAGCCGTGGCCAGGAGAAGTTCTGGCGGGACCGCCTCGCCGACCCGCCCGCCGGGCCGGAGGTGGGGCGGCGCGGGGCCCGTCGGGGCTCCAGCGGACTGGCCCGTCGCTGGTTGGATGCTGCGGTGGTGGCAGAACCGCCGTCCGGCGGCGTGCGGCAGCCGGCCGTGGGCCGTACCGGGTTCACCACGGCACTGACGGCGTTCGCTGCTCTGCTGCACCGCCGTACCGGTAGCACCGACATGGTGTTGGGTTTCCCGGTCAGCCTGCGGGACCGGCCTGAGCTGGATCGGCTGGTCGGCAACCTGGTCAACGCCGTGCCGCTGCGCCTGACCCTGGATCCGGCGATGCGCCTCGGGCAGCTTGCCGACCACGTACAGGACCGGATGCTCGAGGCGTACGAGAATTCCAAGCTGCCCTTCGACGTACTGGTCGAGCGGTTGGGACTGCGCGCAGGTGCCGGGCGCAGCGTCCTGCTCGACCTGGGTGTCAGCTGGGAGGATGCCGACCTCGGGCCGGCCGCCTTCGAGATCGAGGATGTGTTGCCGGAACGTCTGACGGCCACCAGCGACCTGTGGCTGTTCGCGCGGCAGCGGGCTGGGAAGCTGCTGCTCGCGCTGACCTACGATGACAACGTGCTGACCGGACCGGAAGCCGCGGACTTGGCCGACCAGCTGGTCGAACTGGTGCGCCAGGTGACCGAACGGCCGCAGGAGGCGCTCGGCGACGGTACAGCGGGCCGGCCGCCAGCAGATTCGTGGGGGGCCACCAGTTTCGACCTGTGAGCGCGGCCGGTTACCGACGGTGGCTGGCGCTCACCAGTCGAATCGCTCCTGGTAGCCACGCTGCTGTACGCAGAAGGTACGAAACGCCGCAGCGCGCCGCGCCAGCGTCGGATCGGCGCTGCGTGCGGCGGCGGCGATGAACCAGTCGAACGCGTCTACCGCGTGACTGTCGCGGTCGAAGTGGGCCTGGGCGAAGTCGCGGAAGCGCTCGCGCATGTTCTCCCGGGTCATCGACGTGCCGGTAGCGATCAGCGCGGCCAGCTCCTCTTCGCTGATCGTGGGCCGGTCGATCAGGTGGATCTCCGCCGGTGCCGGAGCATCGGTATGACCAGTGGAGAACGGTGTCTGCTGGGTGCCGGCGAAGTCCAGACACAACGCGAGCCTGGCAGGTCCGGCCGGACTCATCGCCGAATGCGGCACGGTCGCGTGGATGGCCCAGACCTCGCCGCGTCTGAGGTGGTAGACGGTGCGTTCCTCGGAATGCCGGGACCTGGGCGTGGTGCGCAGCGGGATCTGCAGCCGGGTGCCCGGCGAGGCGAACTCGAGGAAGTCGACGTGCGGCGCGAGAATGCCATCGGTCAGCGCGAAGATCCGCACCCACTGCAGGTTGGTCGCGTCGAAATGGTCGCGGACCAGGGACATGATGGCGGGTAGGCGTCGGCCCAGTTCGGTGGGTCGTAGATGCTCGGCATGCGGCCGGAACTCGGTGTCCTGTTCCGCGCCGCTGCCGTTGGCCAGCACATGGCTGGACCAGGACCCGAAGGTGAAGGCATCGTAGGTGCCGCCGGCCTCCAGCCCGTCGATCAGGGCGAGCTCGTCGGTGAGATCGTAGTCCTCGACTGCTATGCAACCGAGCCTTCGTGACCTGAGCATGACACCTCGCCGTCACTGTGTCGCCGTCTCGTCCGGGCTACGATCCTACCCATCTGTGCGGACACCGTCGCCGACGTGTCAGCGGCGATGGAATCGGGATGGCTACACTTGCGGAGCGATCGAGACGATCCATCGTGGAGCGGGTGATGGGCTGTGGACCGGCCGGACGGGCGCTCAGATGTGTTGTCCATCGCTGATCCCGCCGACCCCTGTGCGGTCTCGCCGGATGGTGGCCCCGCGACAGACGACGCCGACCCGGCCGGCATACTGACCGCTGCCCTGTGTCGGGAGTTCGCTCTGGTGCTGGAGGTCCCGGCGGTAAGCGCCGACACCGACTTCTTTCTCGCCGGGGGTCACAGCCTCGCCGCATCGGCGCTGGCCACCGCGGTCGAACGCCTCTGCGGAGCCCGGGTGCGGGTCCGTGACGTCTTCGAGTGCCCCACACCGCAGGCACTGGCCCTGCGCGTCGCGCAGCGACCAGGCAACGGGCAGTCAAGCACCTGCCAGTCAGGCGCCGGCGCTGCGGGATTGCCCGGGCCCGATGACGGTACGCAGCTTCCGGAGATGGCGCGGTGGCTGTGGCGGGAACGGCAACGCGGCGATGCCGGCGCGTCGGCGTACACGGTTTCCTGCCTGTTCGACGGGACCGGTGAGCTGGACCTGGCGAGACTGGACCGGGCGGTGGAACTGGTGCTGCGCCGATACCCCATCCTGCGGGCGGTCTTCAGCGAGCACCGGGGTGTCCCGCAGATGACGGTGACCGATCAGGTGGAGCCGTTGTCGGTGGTGGACCTGCGTGCATCGGGCGAGCCCGGGCGCGCACTGAGCGCCGCGGTGCAGGAGCGTACCGAGGTGCCCTTCGACCTGTCCGCCGGGCCGCTGTGCCGGGTGACGGTGTTCCTGCGCCCGGCTGGCGCGTGGTCGCTTCTGCTGGTCGCCGACCATCTCGTGTGTGATGGCAGCGGGCTGCGGATCCTCGCCGAGGACCTCGTCGAGGCATACACCGACCCGGACGCTGCGGGGAAACGACCGGTATCGACGACGGGGCAGAATGCTACAGCCGGGGCAGGGCCGTCGCCAGGGCAGCGGCCGGCCCCGCAGCCGGCCGCTGCCCTGCAGTACTGGCGCGAGTCGCTGTCCCCACCGCCGCCACCGTTGCCGCTCCCGGTGTCCCGGCGGCGGGATGCCCCCACGGCACACCACTGCGCAGCGGTCACTCTGCCGGTCAGTCAGTCCATCCTGGACAAGCTGGCGGGGGTCGGTAGCCGGGCGCACGCCGGCCGGTTCGTCGCGCTGACAGCTGCCCTTCTGCATACGCTGGGGATGGTCACCGGATGCGCCGACATCTGTCTCGGCACCCCCGTAGACCGCCGGAACAGGCTGGGCGCTCCCCGCGCGGTCGGCTTCTACGTCTCGACCGTACCGCTGCGGCTGAGGGTGCCACCTCAGGCGGATTGGGCCGAACTGCTCGATCAGGTGGCGGCCCGGGTGGTCGACGCGGTGGACCACAGCGATGTGACCTTCGACGAGATCGTCGCCGCGCTGGATCCGCCGCGCGAGCAATGGCGTACACCGTTCTTCGATGTCTGGGTCGCCGTGTACCCGTATATCGCCGCGGGCGGTGCGGGCCGCGACACGATCGGTCTGCACGGGGGGCCGGTACCGTTGCGGCAGGGGCTGTTCGAGCTGTCGTTCCAGCTCATCGAGCGGCCCGCGGGTCAGGGCGCCGATCTGACCCTGCAGTACGACACCGAACGCTACGACGGTGCCACCGCGCGCTGGTTGACCGACCTGGTCGCCGCCGACCTGGTCCGACTGGCCGACGGCCGGCAGCCGCTGACTGAGCTCCCCGCCGCCGCCGGCGCCCGTCCCGGGAGCGGGGCCTTCGGCGGATTCCATTTCGACTGACTCCGCGTTTGGACACTGGAGGCACCTGGCATGGTCGACGCCGACACCACGGCACCGCAAAGAGCCGTCGGTCATCACGGTCCGGTCGTAGCACTCGACCCGGGTGTCGACACGGTTCTCGACCTGGTAGCTGACCAGATGCGACGCCGCCCGGATGCACCCGCACTACGGCAGGGGCCGGATCGGATCACCTACCAGGAGCTCGACCTGCTGGCCGATCAGATCGCTGGCGTACTGCGCGAGGAGTTCGATGTCGGAACCGAGGACGTCGTCCTGATCGCCGCGGAGGCGGGGATCGCCTTCTGCGCGGTGCTACTCGGCACATTGAGCGCCGGGGCCGCGTATCTTCCGGTCGACACGACCTACCCACCACACCGTATCGAGCACATCATGGCGGCGTCCGGCGCGACCCTTCGGGTCCTGTCCGATGCCCGGACCGCCGGTACGGGCGAGCGGACCGTGCTGCTCGACGATCTGGTCGCAGCGGCACGACAGAGGAAGCACGCCCTGTCACCCCGTCCATCTCCGGCCGCTACGGACGCCGCGTACGTGATCTTCACCTCAGGCTCGACGGGCCGGCCGAAGGGGATCGTGCAGACCCACCGATGCCTGGTCAACTTCGTCTCCTGGCAGGTCAACGCCGCAGGGTTGGGTACCGGCCGGCAGGTGTTGCAGGCCGCCGCGCTGAGCTTCGACGTCTCCGTGCAGGAGATCTTCTACACCCTGGCCTCCGGCGGATGCCTGGTCGTGCCGCCGCCCGACGCGCGCCGTGACCCTCGGGAACTCATCGAGTTCGTCATCGACGAGGGCATCGAGGTGGTCGACCTTCCCCAGTCGCTGATCGACGCGATCATGAGCCTGCCGGTATCGTTTCGCGACGCCCCCCGGCTGCGGCACATCATCAGCGCCGGCGAGACCGTACGGGTCGGTCCCGAGCTGGCCGCGCTGCTGACCGAGCGGCGGGAACTGAGCCTGCACAACCACTACGGCCCGGCGGAGAACCACATGGTCGCCAGCCACACCGTCAGCGCCGACCGGGGCAACATCGAGCCGCTGCCGCCGGTCGGATCGCTGGTCTGGAACACCTACATCCACCTGCTGGACGCGCAGCTCCAGCCGGTCGGGGACGGGGCCGAGGGAGAGCTGTACATCGGTGGGGCCGGGGTGGCGCGCGGCTACACCGATGCGGCCCTCACCGCGGCGGTCTTCCTCGACGATCCGTTCCGTCCCGGTGCGCGGCTGTACCGGACCCGGGACCGGGCGTGCTGGCGGCCGGACGGGACGCTGGCGTTACTCGGCCGGATCGACGACATGGTAAAGATCCGCGGTAGCGCGGTGGAGCCGGCCGAGGTGGAGGCTGCGCTGATCGGCCTGCCGAGCGTGCGGGCCGCCGCGGTGTTCGGCCGGGCACGCCGCGACGGTGCGGTCGAGCTGCACGCCGTGCTCGTCGGTGACCCACCGTCGGCACTGGCCCTGCGTCGCGAACTGCTCGGCACGTTGCCCGACTACATGGTGCCGGTGCGTTGGTGGCGAGTGGACCATCTGCCATACTCGCCCAACGGAAAACTGGACCGTCGGGCACTTCCCGGACCGGAAGCAACGCCGTTGTCGCTGGTCTGAATCCACTGCGGCGGCTGGTCTAGGCTGCGACGATGCGTTGTGTGTCTGCACTGCCCGCTGAACGCGGGAACGGGTGTGTCCGATGAGCACCACGACTGCCACCGTCTGGCGTCTGTGCCTGGCCGGCGCCGGTAATGTGGGCGCCGGGCTGCTGGCGATGCTGCAGGAGCGCGCCGCCGACCTCCGGGACCGCTACGGGGTGGAGTTCAGGGTCACCGCACTCGCCGAACTCGGCGGCGCCGCATTCGACCCGGACGGCCTGGACCTTCCACAGGTGCTGAAGGTGCTGGCATCCGGAGGTTGTCTCGGCGATGTGCCCGAGGTGGGTCGACCCGGGATGACCTCGGCGCGTGCGCTGGAACTCAGCGGCGCGGACATCCTGCTCGAGGCGACACCGGTGAACCTGCGCGACGGTCAACCAGCCCTGGACACCGTACGCTCCGCGCTGACCGCGGGCCGGCATGTCGTACTGGCCAACAAGGCTCCGCTGGCGCTGGCATACCGGGAACTCGTCGACCTCAGCGACCCGTCCGACGGCTGGGCACCGACCCGACCGGCGGTGCCCGGTCGTACCGTCAGGCCCCGGTTGCGTTTCAGCGCCACCGTGGCCGGTGCGTTGCCGGTGGTCAACCTTGGACACCGGGACCTCGCCGGCTGCCGGATCACCCGACTGGAGGCCGTACTCAACGGAACCAGCCACAGCATCCTGCGCGCCATGGAGGCCGGTGGAAGCTTCGCTGACGCATTGGCCGATGCGCAACGCCGTGGAATCGCCGAGGCCGACCCGACCCTCGACGTGGACGGCCACGACTCGGCCTGCAAGCTGGTCATCGCGGCCAACGCGGTACTCGGCCAGCCGGCCAACCTGGACGACGTGCTGGTGGAGGGGATCCGGGATATCTCGGCGGACACGGTGTCGGCGGCGTCGGCGCAGGGACGACATCTGGTACTGCTGTGCCTCGCGGAATGGACCGGAGACGGTTACCGCCTTTCGGTCCGGCCGACCGCCCTGCCAGCAGACCATCCGCTCGCGGTGCTCACCCCGGACGAGATGGGGGTTGCGTACCACGCGGACCGGGTGGACCGCTTCTGCGCAGCGACCCTGGAACCCGGTGCGGTGTCCGCATCGGCGGCGATGCTGCGCGACGTGCTGGACATCGTCCGGCTGGAGAGCATCGCCGGCCGGTGCAGACCTCGTCGGACCCTGCGGCATCTGCCGGGCAGGTACGCGATGTGCCGGTTCGCCGCCGACCAACCGGTCCCGTCTTGGGCGCTCGCCGGTGCCTGCACATTCACGTCGGTCACCCGTACCGCCGATGAACTGTCGATCATCTGCCCGGTGGAGGCGCTACCCGACCCGGCGCAGGCCGACACGGGCTGGCGTTGTCTGCGTATCGAGGGACCGTTCGGGCTCGATGAGCCGGGTGTTCTGGCCTCGGTGGTCACGCCGATCGCGGACGCGGGCCTGAGCGTCTTCGCGGTAGCGACCTACGACACCGACTACCTGTTGGTGACCGCTCCGGACGCGGCGACACAGGCGCTGCGGGCAGCAGGCCACCAGGTGATCGGTGAGCCGGAGCGGCACTGACCGCAGTTGCAGAAGAGGTGAGCGCCCGGTAGGGACACGGCTCCGCAGTGCTGGGCCGCGCGTACTACGGTCATCTGATGAGCGTGACGCAGGAATCGGCGGCGCAGCCGACCGATCATGGCCCCAGCGCGGCGTTGGTCGAGCCGACCTGCCCGCTACCGGTGGCACCGAAGTCGGTGCGGACGCAGGGAACCAGTACGGCCTCGGTAGAACTGCCGGGGGCACCGACGGTATCCGTTGACGCCGAGCGAGCGGCGCTGGCCGGCGCGGCGTTGGCCGTGCTGCTGCACCGGTACGGCGCGCGCGGGGAGATCACCGTCGCGGTTCTCGCCGGTAACCCGGTCATCCGGTCGGTGCTGGGGATCGAGCCGAGCCCAGGGCCCTGGTCTGAGTTGCTCGCGAGGCTGCGGTGGGTGGACGCCGAGGCACCGGTGCCCGGTGGCGTCGTCCTCCGGCTGGTCTGCGACCCCGCCGCAGCGTCCGACCCGTCCGACATCGACCGGTCCGGCGCCGATGTGGTGATGCCCGGAGCAGGTGAGCCGGTCCGGTTCACCGTCACCTGGTGCACCGACCGGATCGTGGTGAGCTGCGCGGCGGCCAGCCAGGTGGCGGACTCCCAGGAGTGCCGGCGGATGGCCGGGCACCTGCGCTCGGCACTGCGCGCCGCGATCGACCGACCGGACACCGACGCGCTGGACACCGACATCCTGACTGCCGGGGAGAAGGAGGACGGGCAGGCGTTGGGCATCCCGCGAGTAACACCCGGCCCGTGGTCCGGGGACATGATCACGCAGTTCCGGCAGCACTGCCAGCAACGGCCGGATGCCGTGGCGGTTACCTGCGGGACGGTCCAACTGACCTACCGGCAGCTCGCGCACCGCAGCACGGTCCTGGCGGAGCGGCTCGCCGAACGGGGAGCCGGCCCCGGTAGCAGGGTGGCGTTGGCGGCCGCCCGCAGCGTCGAACTCGTGGTCGGGGTGCTCGCCGTACTGGCATGTGGCGCCGCCTACGTCCCGGTGGATCCGGCGTACCCGGCGGCCCGTCGGGATCTGCTGATCAAGGATGCGGCACCCGCACTGCTGCTGGTCGACCGGGACAGCCGGGTGGCCGGTGCCGCCGGCACGCCGGTACTGGTGATCGACGACCTGGACGCCCCACTGAGCGGTGTCGAGCTACCGGTTCCAGGACCGGAGGACCCGGCGTACGTGATCTACACGTCCGGGTCGACGGGGCAGCCCAAGGGCGTGGAGATCACCCACCGCAACCTCGTACGTCTCTTCGACGCCACGCAGGATCAGCTGCGCCCCGGCAGCGACGACGTCTGGACCATGTTCCACTCCTACGGCTTCGACTTCTCCGTGTGGGAGATCTGGGGTGCCCTGCGCTACGGCGGCCGACTAGTGGTGGTGCCGCTGGACGTTTCGCGCGACCCGTACGCCTTCGCCGCGCTGCTACGTAGCGAAGGCGTCACCATCGTCAACCAGACACCCTCGGCCTTTCAGCAGCTGCTCCCCGCCCTCGGCACGCTCGACGGTGCCGCCGTGCGCTGGATGATCCTCGGTGGTGAGCCGGCGCGACCCGCCACCATGGGGGCCTGGTTCGGCTCCGCGGTCGCCCGGAACGCGGTCTTGGTCAACATGTACGGCACCACCGAAACCACGGTGCATGCCACCTGGCGGGTGCTGACCGTCGACGACCTCGACGATGCTGGCAGCCCGATCGGCGGACCGCTGGCCGACCTGGGTTTGCGTATCCGCGACGACGCGGGTCGGATGACTCCGTACGAGATCCCGGGTGAACTGCAGATCCGTGGACCGGGCCTGGCCCGTCGCTACCTTGGCGACCCGGCTTTCACCGACAAGAAGTTCGGTGCCGACGACGCCGGGGTCCGCTGGTACCGCACCGGCGACCAGGTGCGCCTCGGTGCGGACGGTGAACTGCGCTACGTGGGCCGTACCGACCGCCAGGTGAAGATCCGGGGCCACCGCATCGAACTGGGTGATGTCGAGTCGGCGTTGCGGGCGCATCCGGCCGTCGAGCAGGCCGTGGCGCTGTCTCTGCCGCTGGAATGCCACGGCGGCGGTCTCGCCGCCGTCGTGGTGATCCGGGGCGGCGTTTCGGCCGGCCCGGACCTCGTCAGGTTCCTGCGCGATCGGCTACCCGGACACATGGTCCCCCGGCAGGTGCGGGTCATCGACCGGATTCCGTTGACCGCCAACGGCAAGCTCGATATCGGTGCGGTGCTCGATCAGTGGCAGGCCGCGTCGGCTGAGCCCGTGGCCGGGGCGCAGCTGTCCGGTCCGGTGGCGGCACTCGCCGACATCTGGACCGAGATCCTCGGGGTCCGTCCGGTCGCGGGCGATACGTTCTTCGGGCTCGGCGGCGATTCGCTGTCCTGTGTTCAGATGTTCATCAGGGCCAGGCAGTCCGGGCTCGACTTCGTCCTGCAGGACGTCTTCGACGGCCGGACCCTGACTGAACTCGCGGGTGCGGACCCCAGCCGGACCTGACCCGCGATCCGCTCGGGCAACGGGCCACGATCGACAGGACACCACTCAGACAGGGAGCGATGCAGCGTTATGACAGTTGACGATGGTGCTGTCGCGGGCCGGCTGCGGCTGCGACTGACCGCGCCGGTACGCCCGGGACGTACGTCGAGGACCTTGCCGCTCGCCGGGGACGCCGCCGCCGGCCTGGCCCGGATCTCCGGGGGCCGGGCGGTGGAGGAACTCGTCGTGCTGGTCGCCGCGGCGACCGTGACACTGGCGGCGATGGACGGCTGCGACGAGGCGGTGACCCTGGTGCGCGGGCCCGCCGGAATGCTCGCCTGTCCGGTCGCGCTGAGCTCCGTCGAGACGGTCGCCGATCTCGTGGTCGCGGTGGACGCCACGTTGCGGGCGCAGTTCGCCGGTGTGGCTGGGTCCCCGGAATCCGCAGGGGTCATGCTGGTCTGCTCGAGCAGGGTGGCGGCGGGCGCGGTCGGCCCGTCGGATCCAGCCCTCATCGTCATGCTCGACGGGGACCCCGGCGTTGGACGGGTACTGCGTGCCGACGCCGACCCGACCCGCCTGGCGCCCTGGTTCGTCGAGGTGGTGCTGCGGTCGTTGGCAGGTGTCCTCGCCGGTTTCGTGGAGCCGCACCGGCCGCTGGCGCAGCTGCCGCTCGGCGCGCCGGAGGACATCGCGCTCAGCACCCAGTTCGGGCGCGCCACCTTCGATCCGCCGGACCGGGAGTCGACGCTGCTCGACCCAGTCGCCACGATGGTCGCGGCGCATCCCGACCGGGTGGCAGTCCAGTGTGGCCACTCGGTCCTGACCTACCAGCAGCTGTGGCAAGCCACCGAACAGGTTGCCGGGGCGCTTGCCCGGCACGGCGTCGGCGCCGGCGAGCGGGTCGCGATCCTCACCGGCAAGTCACCACACGCTGTTCCCGCCATCCTCGGCACGTTGCTCGCCGGTGCCGCCTACGTTCCTCTCGACCTGCAGTCGCCACCCCAGCGGCTGGCGGGAATCCTGGCCGACTCCGGTAGCCGCGTCGTGCTCCTCGACGGTGGGTTGGCTGACCGGCTGCCGGCCGGTGACGGTGCGGTGCCGCAGATCGACCTCGCCGACCTCGCGGCGTCGACCGAGCCGTCGAGCGAGAACGTCGTCCCGCCGGTCACGGGGGCGGATCTTGCCTACCTGATCTACACCTCCGGTTCCACCGGCACGCCGAAGGGAGTCGCGGTAGGCCACGGCGCGATCGCCAGTTACCTGCGCTGGAAGGTGACCTACCACGACCTCGATCCCGACACGTGCCTGTTGCAGGTGCCGTCGTTGGCCTTCGACAGTTCCGTCTCCGACCTGTTCTCGGTGCTGTCGGCCGGCGGTCGGATCGTCCTGGTGGAGCCCAGCCCGGTGCAGCCGCGACGAATCGCGGCCATGGTGGCAGAGCACAGGATCACCCACATCACCCTCGTACCCAGCCTGTACCAGGTACTGCTCGACGATCTCGCACCGGCCGGCGCGTCGCTGCGGGTGGTGACCGTGGCCGGCGAGGCGACGCCCACCGAACTGGTCGCCCGCCACCATGCCCTGCTGCCCGGTGTTCGGCTGATCAACGAGTACGGACCGACGGAGAACTCGATCGGCTCGACCGCCTTCGACCACGGCCCCGACGCGGGGCCCGGTACGCCGATAGGCCGGCCCGTGAGCAACACGGTCATCTCCGTGGTGGACCGGGTCGGCCGGGCACTGCCGCCCGGGTTCATCGGGGAGATCAGGTTGTCCGGGCCCGGACTTGCGGACGGCTACCACGCCAGCCCGGAGCTGACCGCCGAAGTGTTCGTCACCCAGTCCGGCGTACCGGGCGAGCGGGCGTACCGCAGTGGTGATGAAGGCTGGTGGCGGCCGGACGGGATGCTGGAGTTCGCCGGAAGGCTGGACGACCAGGTCAAGCTGCGCGGCCACCGGGTGGAGACCGGTGAGGTGGAGAACATCCTCTCCGGTCTGGGCGGGGTGCGAAGCGCGGTGGTGGTGGTCGGTTGTGCCGGTGAACCCAACGCCGGGCTGGTGGCCTTCGTGGAAGGGGCCGGCCTGGACGCCACGGCACTGCAGCGGGCCGCACGCGAGGGCCTGCCGCCGTCCATGGTGCCCGGGCGGATCGAGATCCTCACCGAGCTGCCCAGGATGGTGAGTGGCAAGCCGGACCGGCAGGAACTCACCGCCCGGGCGGACGCGCTGATTGCCGACCGCGCAGCATCGGTCGCCGACAGTGCCCCCGCGAGCAGCGGGGCCGATGAGGTCGAGACTGCGGTCGGGGAGGCATTCGCGGAGGTACTGGGTGGCCCGACCGCCCACGGTGACGACGACTTCTTCGTACTGGGCGGACACAGCCTCGCCGCAGCGTCGGTCATCGGCAAGCTGGAACGCCGGTTTGGCGCGGTCATCGATCTGGACGAGTTCCTGGACGCGGCCACTGTCCGGCGCATCGCCGAACTGGTCCGTACCTCGCTGCGGACACCCCTCACCCCGGCGAAGGCGGCGTCACCGCGACGCACCCCGGTCACCCGGGTCGCCGACGAGGATGTGCTGGGTCGCCTGCTGCGGGAAAGCAACAGCGGCAACGTGCACACGCCGGAGAGCTGAGCGGTGCGTCCCGGCCCGCCGAGGCCGGTGGGCCGGGACCAAGAAGCAACTCAGTGCCGTCCATCCGGCTCGCCGGCGAGCCGTTCCCGGTCGACCTTGCCGCTGGGCGATCGGGGTAGTTGTGCCACCACGGTGACCGACGCGGGGACCGAGACCCCGGGAGCACCTGGGTCAGCCGACCTCGGACCGTTCCTCCTCGAATTCCAGCCCCTGGGCCGGTGTGGCTCGGCGCAGCGCTGCGCAGGTTGGCCGCTCACCCGACGATCCGGATGATGGCCGCGACCGCTTCGCGTGCCTCCGGGCTGGCCAGCAGCGTGCGGTCCGGGGCCGCGCACCGGTGTATCCGCGCGCTTCCCGGGGCGCTGAGCAGTGCGGCGAGGTCGACGTCGCCGTGCTCCTGCCCGGTGATCACCGAGACAGGTGAGTGCGGGTCCACCACCGGGGCGCGGCCGGTGACGGCGAGAAAGGCCAACCACGCCCGGTACCGGTTGAACAGGTAGCGCACCGGCTCCGCAGCTTCCGGCCCACCGTACGCCTCGATCAGGGCGTCCTGGCGGTCGAACAACGCCTTCTGCAGGTTGTCGACCAGTTCTTCGCCGGTCTGACCGACGAGGGTCGCCAGCACCTCGGTTGGGTCACCGCCCACGCCGGTGTACATGCCCGTGAACTCGCGGCGCATCGTCTCATCGTCGATGACGTCAGGGTTGAGCAGCAGTACGTGCGGTGCGTCGACGCCACGGTCATGTAGTTCGGCGGCGATCCGCAGGGCGAGTGCGGCACCGCTGCAGTAGCCGAAGATCAACTGTGCCGGGCCGGTCAGCTGGTCACAGATCATCTCCGCCTGTCGGGTCACCGGAACCGACTGGTGGAAATGTGCGGCGAGCGGATCCACCTTGACCACCTGACCGGGCGGCACCTCGGGCAACAGCGTGTTGAACGTGCGTTCGTCATCGACCCCGGTGAACTCCAGAACCAGATACGAGCCACGCTGCGCAGGCTGCCTGTCCATCCGCCGTCCCTTCTAGCGCTGCTGCGCGATCCACTGGTTGACCTCGTCCGCCACCTGTCGGTGATGCGGTGCGGCCAGCATGCCGTAGTGGCCGCCGCCGACCTCGCGCACCACCGTGCCCGGCCCCAGCAGGTCCCGCCACCGGGCGCTACCGATGGTGCGGCCCTGCGGGGAGGACGCCAGGTACAGCGCGGGTGAAACGGCCGGAGCCGGACGGTAGCCGTCGAGCGCCGCGACATTGGCGCGGAACACGTCCAGGCTCCAGCGCAGCCTGGTCAGATCGATCTCGTCACCGAGCAGGCCGCAGTCACGTGCCCAGCGCCACAGATGCTCCACGCCCCGGGCATCGGCCAACCGTGAACGGGGCGGCAGGCGCAACTCGTCCGGGGCGCCGCCGGCGTCGGCCAGGAACTGCGCGTACTCCTCCAGCACCGCCACCGGATCCGGTGACGGTGTACCCGTGGGCAGCACCGTGTCCAGCAGGATCAGCGGCGTGGGCTGGGTACCCGCGGCGGCAAGCTGCGCAGCCATCTCGTAGGCGACCGCGCCCCCCATCGACCAGCCGAGCAGGATCAGCCCGTCGGTGCTGCCCCGCTCGCGCAGCGCGCCGATGTAGTGGGCGGCCAGTTGCGGGATGCTGGCCACTGGCGTCTCCGCACTGTGCAGCCCCGGCGCCTCCAGGCCGTACACGGCTACGTCGGGGGCTAGGCCCCGGACCAGTTCGGAGTAGCCCAGTACACTGCCGCCCACCGCGTGCACGACGACGACCGAAGTAGCTGCTCCGCTTCGGGCGCGCATCGACACCAGAGGACTCGCCGGTCCGTTGTCGCCGCTGGTCAGCGCAGGGGTGAGGGCCGCGATCGTGGGGGCTTCGAACAGTACCGACACCGTCAGGGTGGTACCGAACTCCTGGTTGAGTCGGCTGATGATGCGCAGCGCGGCCAGTGAGTGTCCGCCCAGTGCGAAGAAGTCGTCGTGCACGCCGATCGAGGTCCGGTCGAGGATGCTCTCCCAGATCGTCGCCACCCGGCGCTGCGCGGCATTGCTGGGGGGTGTCGGCTCGACGGCGCGCTGCAGCGGCTCCGGGAGCGCGGCGGTGTCCAGTTTGCCATTCGGTGTCAGAGGTAGTGCGTCGAGTTCGACGAAGGCGGCCGGGATCAGGTGGTCGGGCAGCTCGGAGCGCAACGCCCCACGCAGCGCCGTCTCCTCGTAGCCGCTGTCGCACACCAGGTACGCGACGAGCCGCCCGGCGGCTGAGTCACCGCGCACCACCACTGCGGCATCGGTGACACCGGGCTGACCGGCGACGACTTTCTCGATCTCGCCAGGCTCGATGCGCAGTCCGCGCAGTTTGACCTGACGGTCCACCCTGCCCAGAAAATCCAGATCACCGTCCGGCCGGTACCGGACCAGGTCGCCGGTACGGTACATGCGCTGGCCGGGCGCGTCCCGGAACGGATCGGGCAGGAAGCGTTCGGCGCTCAGGGCGGGACGGTTGAGGTAGCCACGGGCAAGCCCGTCGCCACCGAGGTACAACTCACCCGGCACCCCGTCGGGTACCGGCCGGCCCTCAGCATCCAGCAGGTAGCAGTATGTGCCGGGCACCGGCCGCCCGATCGTGGGGTGCGTGCACCCGCGACGGATCTCGCTCCACGCGGAGTCGACGGTATCCTCGGTGGGGCCGTAGATGTTGATGATCCGCTGGATCCGACCCGCCGCGTAGATGCGCTCCACCATGTGCGGTGGCAACGGTTCGCCGCCGATGCCCAGGGTGCGGACGCTGTCCGGGACGCTCCCGGCGCGCAGCAGTTCGGCCATCAGGCTGGGCACGGTCTGGAACATGGTGATCGCACAGCCGGTGTGGGACAACTCCAGGACTGTGTCGACCAGCACCAGGGCACCACCCCGGCTGAGGGTGCCGAACAGTTCCAGGATCGAGGCGTCGAAGCAGACCGAGCTCGCCCCCAGTACACAGGTCACTTCCTCCGCGGTAAACAACTGCCGGTACGACTCGGTCAGCGTGATGACGCTGCGGTGCTCGACCGCCACACCCTTGGGGCGCCCGGTCGATCCCGACGTGTACAGGATGTAGGCGAGATTGCCGGGGGCGTTACTGCGCGGTGGCGTTCCGGTCGGTAGGTCGCTCGGCGCCGGGTCGTCGACGCAGATGATTTCGCCGCAATGGCCGGCGAACCGCTCCCGCAACGCGGAGTCGGTGAGTACCAGTCGGGCGGCGGAGTCGGCAAGCATGAACTCGACCCGTTCGGCCGGGTAGTTCACATCCAGCGGCAGGTAGCAGCCCCCCGCCTTCAGCACGGCCAGTATCGCCACCACCAGTCTCGGTGTGCGGGGCAGACAGATACCGACCGGTACGTCCGGCCCGACACCGTGCACCCGCAGTCGCCAGGCAAGAGAGTCGGCCTGCTCATCGAGCTGTCGGTAGGTCAGCCGGTCCGACCCGCGGACCACGGCGTCGGCGTCGGGGGTACGGGCTGTCTGCTGCTGCACCAGTTCCTGCAGCCCCTGCGCGGTGGTGCCGGGAGCGGGGGTGTGGTGGCGTCGCAGTAGCGCGCCCTGCTTGTCGGCCGGTAGCAGGGTGATGGCGTCGAGTGGGGTGTCGGGGTTGGTGGTGAGGGTGGTGAGCAGGTGTTGGAGGTGGTGGAGCATGGTGGTGGCGGTGTGGGTTTCGAACAGGTCGGTGGCATACCCCAACGCGAGTTGCAGACTCCCGTCGGCTTGTTCGTCCACCCCGAGATCGAGGTCGAATTTTGCGGTGTGGTTGGGGGATTCGAGGGGTGTGGTGGTGAGGTTGTGGAGTTGGAGGTCGGGTGTGGTGGTGGTTTTTTCGTAGGAGAAGAAGGCTTGGAAGAGTGGGTTGCGGTCGAGGGTGCGGTGGGTGGTGAGGTCTTCGATGATTTTGTCGAGGGGTAGGTCCTGGTGGGCGTAGGCGTCGAGTGCGGTGCGGTGGATGCGGGTGAGGAGTTGGTGGAAGGTGGGGTTGTTGGTGAGGTTGGCGCGTAGGACGATGGTGTTGACGAACAGTCCGATGAGGTTGTCGAGTTCTGGTCTGGTGCGGCCTGCGGCGGGGGCGCCGATGAGGATGTCGTCTTGTCCGGTGTAGTGGTGGAGCAGGACGGCGTAGGCGGCGAGTAGGAGCATGAAGGGTGTCATGCTGTGTTGTTGGCTGGTGTGGTGGATGTGGTGGGCGAGGTGTGGTGGGAGGGTGGTGGTGATGGTGTTGCCGTGGAAGGTTTGGCGGGGTGGTCGTGGGTGGTCGAGTGGTAGGTCGAGGGTGGTGGGTGCGTTGTGGAGGGTGGTGCGCCAGTGGGTGAGTTCGTTGTGGAGCCATTCGCCGGTGAGGGTGTCGTTCTGCCAGGCGGCGTAGTCGGTGTATTGGATGGGTAGTTCGGGGAGTGTGGGTGTGGTGTTGGTGGTGGCGGCGTTGTAGAGGTGGGTGAGTTCGCGGTAGAGGATGGTGGAGGACCAGCCGTCGGTGACGGTGTGGTGCATGTTGATGATGATGAGGTGTTCGTTGTCGTTGATGGTGATGACGTGGCAGCGGGTGAGTGGTGCGTCGGTGATGGTGAAGGGTTGTTGGATTTCGGTGTTGAGGAGGGTGGGGATGTGTCGTTGGTGTGGTGGGAGGTGGCGTAGGTCGGTGGTGGTGAATGGTGGTGTGGTGGTGGTGGGGAGTTGGACGGGTTCGCCGGCTGCGTCGAGGAGGCGTATGCGGAGGATGTCGTGGCGTTGGCAGAGTTGTTGGTATGCGGTGTGTAGTGCGGTGGTGTCGAGGGGGCCGTGGCAGTGGAAGGCGGCGGGGACGCTGTAGGCGTTGTTGGTGTCGTCGAGTTGTTCGAGGAACCACAGCCGCCGCTGCGCATACGACAGGGGCACAGGTCGGGTGTGGTCAGTCGTCGGGATCTGCTGTGTGGCAGCGCTTTTATCGGCGCGGGTCCGGTCGATGACGGCGGCGAGTGCGCTGACGGTCGGGGTCTCGAACGCGACTGCCGGATCGAGCTTCAGCTCCATCACCTCGCGGATCCGCGCCACCAGACGAAGTACGAGCAGCGACTGCCCACCGAGGCTGAAGAAGTTGTCCGACACACTCGTCACCGGCCGGCCGAGCAGCTCCTCCCAGATCCCGGCAACCGCCTTCTCGGTGTCGTTCTGCGGCGCCCGGCCGGTCTGCGGCACGGCCGGCGGATCCGCAACGGGGGCCGTGTGGTCGCTTGCGGGGGCTCGGCGCGCGTTGGGTGGGGTGATGGCGTCGAGTGGGGTGTCGGGGTTGGTGGTGAGGGTGGTGAGCAGGTGTTGGAGGTGGTGGAGCATGGTGGTGGCGGTGTGGGTTTCGAACAGGTCGGTGGCATACCCCAACGCGAGTTGCAGACTCCCGTCGGCTTGTTCGTCCACCCCGAGATCGAGGTCGAATTTTGCGGTGTGGTTGGGGGATTCGAGGGGTGTGGTGGTGAGGTTGTGGAGTTGGAGGTCGGGTGTGGTGGTGGTTTTTTCGTAGGAGAAGAAGGCTTGGAAGAGTGGGTTGCGGTCGAGGGTGCGGTGGGTGGTGAGGTCTTCGATGATTTTGTCGAGGGGTAGGTCCTGGTGGGCGTAGGCGTCGAGTGCGGTGCGGTGGATGCGGGTGAGGAGTTGGTGGAAGGTGGGGTTGTTGGTGAGGTTGGCGCGTAGGACGATGGTGTTGACGAACAGTCCGATGAGGTTGTCGAGTTCTGGTCTGGTGCGGCCTGCGGCGGGGGCGCCGATGAGGATGTCGTCTTGTCCGGTGTAGTGGTGGAGCAGGACGGCGTAGGCGGCGAGTAGGAGCATGAAGGGTGTCATGCTGTGTTGTTGGCTGGTGTGGTGGATGTGGTGGGCGAGGTGTGGTGGGAGGGTGGTGGTGATGGTGTTGCCGTGGAAGGTTTGGCGGGGTGGTCGTGGGTGGTCGAGTGGTAGGTCGAGGGTGGTGGGTGCGTTGTGGAGGGTGGTGCGCCAGTGGGTGAGTTCGTTGTGGAGCCATTCGCCGGTGAGGGTGTCGTTCTGCCAGGCGGCGTAGTCGGTGTATTGGATGGGTAGTTCGGGGAGTGTGGGTGTGGTGTTGGTGGTGGCGGCGTTGTAGAGGTGGGTGAGTTCGCGGTAGAGGATGGTGGAGGACCAGCCGTCGGTGACGGTGTGGTGCATGTTGATGATGATGAGGTGTTCGTTGTCGTTGATGGTGATGACGTGGCAGCGGGTGAGTGGTGCGTCGGTGATGGTGAAGGGTTGTTGGATTTCGGTGTTGAGGAGGGTGGGGATGTGTCGTTGGTGTGGTGGGAGGTGGCGTAGGTCGGTGGTGGTGAATGGTGGTGTGGTGGTGGTGGGGAGTTGGACGGGTTCGCCGGCTGCGTCGAGGAGGCGTATGCGGAGGATGTCGTGGCGTTGGCAGAGTTGTTGGTATGCGGTGTGTAGTGCGGTGGTGTCGAGGGGGCCGTGGCAGTGGAAGGCGGCGGGGACGCTGTAGGCGTTGTTGGTGTCGTCGAGTTGTTCGAGGAACCACAGCCGCCGCTGCGCATACGACAGACCGACCTGACGCATGGCTGCCGGATCTTCGGTGAGCCGCTTCAGGAAGACGGCGCGATCGGCTGCCGACAGGCGGCTGAACTGTTCGTAGATGCCACTCGTCACGTGGTCGTCCCCTGCTCTCTGTGGTCGCCGAGTGGCGGTGGTAGTGCCTAGTCTGCAGCCGAGACCGGCTCCCGGCCACCATGCGACTCAGATCCGTCGATCATCCGTTCGAGTGCCTTCTCACACGGGCCGGTGTACATCGGCTTGTCCCACTCGTTCTCCAGATCCTCTGGCACGTGGTAGGTCTCGATGAGCTCGCCGCGTCGGTAGAGCCGCAGTACCGGGTGGATGAACTGGCTCTCGTTACCGTCCAGGGGCGCGCGCGGGAAGTTGAACGGGTCCGCTCCGGCGGGCAGGTGGCCGTACTCCATAGATACCAGCAGCATGCTGCGCTCGGCCCAGTCCTGGTTCTCCAACGTGTAGTCCTTGGTCGTGTCCCGGTAGCGCACGATGCGCCCGTCCGGTTCATCCAGCAGGTACACGTCGGTGAGCAGGGCCGGGAGCTGGAAGATGGAGGAGGCGTTGTTGCCGCGGTCGATGATCGCGGCGGTGAGCTCGCCGGCGCCGGTGCCGATCGGTTCGGCTTTCCGCGGCCGGCCGTGGTAGCGCTCCTGGAGAAGTTCGCTGAGAAACTTGATGTTGTAACGGAATCCGTGGATGAAGCCTGAGAATGAGGTCTTGTAGTCACGCGCCTGCATGAGGGTGCCGGCGAAGTAGAGGCCAGGAACGTCGACCGACTCCCAGGAACTCGTCATCGCCGGCCATCTGCCGCCGTGGCAGGTACTGCAGGCACAGCTGTCGTCCAGGATACTGAAGTCGAACCGGAAGCCGCAGCACAGGATGACCCGGTCCACGGTCAGTTCCCAGGTCTGGCCCTGGGCGTGCGAATACTTGAAGGTCACCTTGAGCCGCCCATCGTCCAGTTTCTCGATGCGGGTCAGGTTGGCGTCGATGATGGTGTTCTGCATCTTCAGCTGGTAGGAGTCCAGCGTGTTGTTGTACACCGCGCGCACGTCACTGACGTGGTGGGTGTTCCAGGCTATCCGGATCGGGTTCGGGCTCAGTACATGCAGACTGGCGGCCGTGGCGAACAGGTTCTCGGCGGTCTCCAGGCCGGAGTTGCCCTTGCCGACGATCATGACCCGCTGGTTGGTGTACTCGCGTGGATCGGTGTGAACCTCGGCGTACTGTTCACACAACTCGACCCCGGGGACGTCGGGGGAGTGCGGCACGTTGTGGCCGGCGGCGATGATCACCCGCAGCGCCCGGATCAGCTGTCCGTCCTGCAGCCGGAGCTCGAAGATCCCGCTGTCATCCCTGGACACCGAGCTGACCCGGGCGTTCTCCAGGATGTTGAGGTTGAAGTGGCGGGCATAGTCCTGGAGATATTCGACCAGCACGTCGGCGGAGGGAAAGTACTCGTCCGTATAGGTGGTGAAGACCTTGCTGAGGTCCTCGGAGAGCAGTGAATTCCAGTCCCAGCGCAGATTCTTGTCAGGATCTGTGAAGCCGGTGTAGACCTTGTTGTTGGAGATCAGTCGCCGGTGCCGGGGCATTGTGCTGAAGAAGTGGCCCGCCTGCTCCGCTTCCAGTGTCACGTAGTCGAGGCCGGCCCGCTGGAGAAAGTACGCCATCTGCAGACCAGCGGGCCCGGCCCCGACGATGGCGTATTCGTGTGGCTGGCCTTCGGCGTCTGGCGGGGAACTGGTCACTGGTGTACTCCTAGCTGGCGAAGAACGTCTCGACAGATGACCGCTGCGTCATGTGACATCGTGCCATGGCTGTTTCGAAGCATAGAGGCTCTGTCGCGCTGCGAGAACCTCGATGACCGCACGCCCCGAGCGAGCCGGAAAGGTGGCCTGGGCAGAGGCCGGACGCTGTGCGAGGCGACTTTCCCGGTGCCGCGGCGGGTGAACCTTGATTACCACCGCTCCGGGCGGCATGCTGGTTCGCATCGAGGCTGTGCGCCTTGTGTGGCGTGGTCAGCCGGCCAGACAGGCCCGGTAGGAGGAACAGGTGGTCCCGCCCGGTCCGCAGGTGGGTGGAGAGGTGGTCATGTCGCTCCCGGAGGCCTCGGACCTGCTCGACCCGTCGATGCCCACTCCGACCCGGCAACCATGGGTCGCGCCGCCCATCACCAGGCACCGGTTCGGGGCGGATGTCGTCCGCGATCTGTCGACGCTGCGTCAGCTGGACAACTGGCACGGCGTACTGGCCCTGCTCGCCGACTGGGCGGTGATCGTCGGGGTCGCCGTCCTCACCGAGTTGTGCTCGGGATGGTTGTGGTGGCTGGTCTACCTGCTGGTCGCGTTGCCGGTCATCGCCACCAGACAACGCGCCCTTGCGACCCTGCTGCACGAGTCTGCACACGGCGTACTCGCCCGTAGTCGTCGCCTCAACACCCTGCTCGGTACGTATCCGTCGGCTTATCTGATCCTGCAGGCCGCCGGCGCCTACCGGCGCAGCCATCTCCGTGACCATCACGGGGCGTTCGGCAACCCGTACGTCGACCCTGACCTGCGCGCCCATATAGCCAGCGGGGTGTACCGTCCGCGCTCGGGGCGTGGCTTCGCACTGCGGTTCCTCATCGCACCGTTGTTCGGGTTGCGCACCCCGATGTTGCTGAAGGAGCTCGTCACCAGTCGACTGCTGGAGTCAGCCCGGGGCAGGTCCGGCGCGGTGGGCGTGGTGGCCTATCTGTCGGCGATCGGTCTGTCGTTCATCGCGTTGGGCGCCGGGCGGATCTTCCTGAGCTTCTGGCTGGTTCCTCTGCTGCTAGTGTTTCCGCTGGTCAACTGGTACATCGAGCTGCTGGAACATTTCCCGATGGTGGGCCAGGAACGCACCGACATCCGGGTCACCCGGCCGCGCGCGGTCGGACCGGTCTCCCGGCATCTCCTCGGTATCCACAACGAGGGCTACCACCTCGACCACCACCTGTCCACCAGGATCCCGTACTGGAATCTGCCCGAGGCACACCGCATCCGCCTGCGTGACCCGGAGTACCGGGCGGCGGTGGAGACCGCGGCGCCCGCCGGCCGGGGCCTGTTGTGGCAGTTCCAGGACATGGTGCGTCGGGTGGACAGGGCACAGACCAGCGGTCGGTTGGGTCCGCTGGCAGATCAGGTTCCCGCGGCGCCCGATCCGGCGCCGGTTCGCGCGCGACCACGGGCCGTATCACCGTTGCCGGTACGGCCCGCCACCTCCAGGAGGGCACCGTGACTTCGGAACTGACCGGTACGCAGGTCGTACACGCTGCTGCGAGGGCTGGCCGGGACCTGAGCCCGGCGCTGCACCAGTCCTCGGTGTACGCGGCACACGGTGTCGCCGACGCGGTGGGCTTGGAGGAGATGACCGCCGGGATCAGCAGCTACACCCGGGTCGCCAATCCGACGGTCCAGCAGTTCGAGCGCGCGGTCAGCGAGTTGGAGGGCGCCGATGGGGCGCTGGCCACTCCGTCCGGGATGGCCGCACTCACCCTGGTGTTTCTCACCCTGCTGTCCGCGCAGGACCGGGTCGTCGCCTCGCCGCACAGTTACGCCGACACGATCAGCGTGCTACGCGAGCTCTCCGCCAGGGTCGGGTTCGAGGTCTGCGTACTCGACTTGTCCGCGCCGGACCGCAGTCAGCAGCTCGACCGGATCCGGCCGACGATGATCGTCCTGGAGTCGCCGAGCAACCCGATGGTACGGGTGGCCGACATCGACGAACTCTCCCGACAACTGCACGCCATGGACGCCATCCTGGTCGTGGACAGCACACTGGGCACCCCGGTCAACCAGCGACCGCTGCGCTGTGGCGCCGACATCGTCGTACACAGTGCGACCAAGTACCTTTCGGGGCACTACAACGTCGTCGCCGGGGTCATCGCCACGGACGCCGACACGATCAGGCGGTTGCACCACATGCGTACTATCACCGGGAACTGCCTGGATCCGCACGCCGCCTGGTTGCTGCTGCAGGGACTGCAGACCTTGCACGTCCGGGTGCACGCCCAGAACCGGACAGCCGGGGAGGTCGCTGCGTTCCTCGCCGGTCATCCTGCCGTCGAGTTCGTCGCCTACCCGGGGTTGGACAGCGACCCGGGACATCAGGTGGCCCGACGGCAGATGGCCGGTTACGGGGGAGTGCTGAGCTTCGGACCCCGGTTCGACCAGCAACAGATCGTGCTGTTCCTGGAGTCGCTGACGCTGTGCACCCTGACCGTCAGTCTGGGGGGCACCAAGACGCTCATCGAGTCCCCGGCGCTGATGTCACATGCCCAGGGAGGGCCGGACAACGAGTCTCTCGGCGTGATCCCGGCCAACACGCTACGGTTGTCCGTCGGGCTGGAGGATGCCCGGGACATCATCGACGACCTGGCCGCGGGGCTGGCCAAGGCGTCCGGCACCGCGGCGGGTTGACGGTGGGTGCGGCACGTTCAATGGGTTGCTTCGGCGGTGTCGCTGCTGTTCGCGGCCGCATGGTCGGCTGTCGGGCCGTCCATCGTGGCCCGCCCGAACGGCCGCCACACCACGATGGTGATGACGATCATCACCCCGAACGCGATCCAGAACGGTGCGGTGATGTTGATCAACTGGGCGATGACGCCGCCCAGGAGTGCGCCGAGCGCTGACCCGGTCATGCTGAACAGAAAGTAGACGCTGTTCACCCGGCCGCGCAGCCGTTCCGGTACGACCCGCTGGCGCAGCGAGGTGGTCAGCACCCCCCAGATGGAGGTGTGCACCCCGAAGATCAGGAAGGTCAGGCCGGCGACCAGCGGTGTGGTCGTCAGCGCGAGCACCAGGTGCGTCGCCGCTTCCACGATCAGCCCGACCCGCAGCAGTGTCGCCACCCGGACCTTCAGCTGCAGACGACTCACCGCCGCGGTGCCCAGCAGCCCGCCGATCGCACTGGCGGTGAGCAGTACGCCGTAGCCGACGCTGTTGAGTCCGAGACGGTCCCGTGCGTACAGCACCAGGATTCCCAGCGCTCCGCTGAGCGTGGCGTTCATCAGGGCCAGGGCTAGGGCCAGCATGCGGAGCACCTGGTGGCCCCAAAGCCAGCGGACACCTTCGACGATGTCGGCTCGCAGCGAGCCGCGCTCCTCGGCCGGTTCGACACTGGCCGCAGGGAGCCGGAGCCGGCTGATCAGCAGCGCTGCGAGCAGGAACGTCGCCGCGTCGAACCCGAACGGCAGGGCCATCGCGAGGACGAACAGGAACGCACCGAACGGTGGCGCGGCGAGCCGGGTGCCGACGATCTCGGCCGCCGTCATCCGGGCGTTCGCGCGGGGCAACGCATCGTCGGAGACGATCGCCGGCAGCAGGGAGAAGGCCGCATTCTCCGCCAACGTCTCCCCGGTGCCCAGCAGGAACACCGCTGCGTAGAGTATTGGAACGCTCGCGGTGTCCGACCAGATGGTCAGGGCCAGAACGGCCAGCACAGCACCACGGATCACATTGACCGTCACGATCAACCGCTTGCGGTCGAGGCGGTCCACGAATGCCCCGCTGATCAGCGAGAACAGCAGGTACGGCAGTTCCTGTACGAACACTGCGCCGCCCACCAGCGCTGGGCTGGAGGTCAGCGCCGCGACCAGCAGAGGCCCTGCCGCCATGCTGACGCCGTCACCGATGTTGGACACCGCATTGGCCGTCCAGAGTTTGGCGTAGTTCATGCCCAGCCGGGGTGCTGTTTTCACGAATCGAGATCCTACAGTTCCCCGAGCACCGGGAACGCCGGCAGTACGCTGGAGCGGCGTCGCCTGCGGCGGGCCCGCTCGCCGGGCTCCCGCCGGCCAGACCTGGCCGCAACCCACGCGTGGCCAGTTCGGCGGCAGGTACGCTGACGAGATTCGCTGTGCGGAAGGAAGTCTGGTGACCGTGGACAACCTGTACCTTTCCCCGTCGGTCAGTCCGCAGCCGCTGATCCACCGCTACTACGCGTGGCCGCACATGGTGAGCCCGCAGACGGCGGCACTGAACTTCAGCAGACGCCAGTTGGTTGTGCTCGACAGCTATCTTGACAACCCCGGCGTGCACGACGGTGCGGCAGCCAATCTCGGTATGTTCAGCGGACCGTTCCTGGACGCTGCCGGGTTCGCGCCGGCGGACCTGCGGGAGTTCCGGGACCGTTTCGTCAAGGACGCCGCCAATCTGCTGGCCCTGGCCGACGACATCGCCGGTGCGACGAAGATGCTGCACGCGCAGGCCGACGGTGGGCCGCTGACCAGTCTCTACGATCAACTTCCGGCATCCCTGCGCGGCTGTGTGGAGCTGGTCTACGACGAGTGTGACCAACCGTCGTTGCGCTTCCTGGAGCCCATGCTCTACCGCTCCGCGAGCTACGAGCGGGCTGCACAGCAACTGTCCCTGCTGCCCGCTCCGGACCTGGCGCAGCCCTTCATCTTCAACAGCCCGCTACTGCCCGACGATCGGCGGGTGGATCTGGACCTGCCGTTCGATGCCGCGGTGCTCGACGAACTGTTCGCGGCGCGGACCCGGCCGGTCGACGTACAGGATCTGGCTGAGCGGCTCGGAGTCGCGGAGGCTGACTCGTCCCGGTTCGCCGCCCTGTTCACCAGCGAGGTGCCGACGCGGCCGGAACCGCTCGCCGCCGCCTCGGTACGGATGCGCTACTTCGGACACGCCTGCGTGCTACTGGAATCCGCGGACGCAGCCGTCCTGCTCGACCCGATGATCGGCTACGCCGCAGACGGCTACGAGCACTTCACCTGGGCAGATCTACCGGACCGGCTGGACGCCGTGGTGTTGTCGCACGCGCACTGCGACCACGTGTCGCTGGAGGCGCTTCTGCAGTTGCGGCACCGGGTCGAGCGGGTCGTGGTCCCGTCCGACTCCGGCGGTTCCCTGGTTGATCCGGGGCTGGCGGTGATGTTGCGGGCCATGGGTTTCACGGTCGTCGACCAACTGGGCGAGCTGGAGACCCGGGAACTGGGCGAGGGGTTGCGGGTCACCGCGGTGCCGTTCCTCGGTGAACACGCTGACCTGAACATCCGCAGCAAGATGATCCCGTTGATCGAGATGGCCGGCCGTCGTTTTCTGTTCGCCACCGACACGACCCTGGTAGCGCCGGAACTGTTCGCCCGACTCGGTGATCTCATCACCGACATCGACGCGCTCTTCATCGGTCTGGAGTGTGTCGGGGCGCCGATGTCCTGGCTGTACGGGCCGTTGCTGGAGCACCGGCCGAAGCGCCAGCACGACCAGAACCGGCGATTGAACGGCTCGGATGGGGCGATGGCCGACAGCATCGCGACCGTGACCGGTGCCCGACAGGTCTATGCGTACGCGATGGGTTTCGAGCCATGGCTACGGCATCTCACCGGCTCCTACTACGATCCGGAGTCCGAGCAGTACCGCCAGATCCAGTTGCTGCTCGACCGGTGCGCCGCCCGGTCTGTGCCGGCTGAACTGCTGCACCTGCGCGGTGAGCGCGTTTGGTAGCCGTGCGTGAACGGTTGCGGGCTGCCGGGTCTGGTCTCCGACCGGCCACAGGGGTCGGTGGCCGTCGTCACCGGTAGCGGTATTCTGCCGGTTCGCCTTCCCGGGTTGCGCGCCATGCACCGTACGGGCGGAGCGACCCGCGGTTGCCGGTGCGCAGTCGCTGGGAGTTGGATCGGTGGTGACTGGGCGGCACGGACCTTCGGCGGTTCGGATATCCACTTGACTTCCGTTGTGCTGATTGATATCGGAGTGTCGAAGCGCTTCGACTGGGGAACTTTCGACTTCCCGACGCGCATTCGTAAATCACAACGCGTAGCTCTTGATCTTGGTATTGCCCTTGTCAGGCACCGGATCCGGGCGCAATTCCCAGTCGACCGGCGCCCTCGGGGCTGCGCGCGCTCACGCTGTGCTGCGCCCATTCGAGGAGTCCCAGAGTCCGGTTCCGCCGACGGTAGACCGCTGGCCCTCCACTGTGCATACTGGTCGCAGCCGGGACCAATTCCCGGTGGAGTTTCCTTCTCTGGAAATGAGGCAGCGCATGGACAGGAAGCAGGAACCGAAGTCGAAGACCCAGCAGCCGGCGAAGAAGTCGTCGATCAGCGACAAGCTCACCCGCTACGGCTCCTACGACAAGCTGCAGGGCTGATATCCCGGATCCAGGTGGACATCGTCCACCTGGATCCGCGGTGTGCTGGTGGCAGACCCGGCGTAGCGCGCGGCCGTACGGCGACAGTCGTGCAGAACCATCGACGACTGCGCATTGTGACCGGTCGGAAAGAATGAACAAGGTAGCATTCGCCGGAGCGGCGATGCCGCCCACCAAATTCCGTGAGTTCCATCGTCTCGTACGCCGGACCGACCCGGGCACATGTGCCGTTCGAACGAGGTGACGGTGCAGCCGTCCGGCGCACTCAGCCCACCTTTTCGGCAACGGCGTCACACGTGCCCCGGCGAGGCGGACACTGCCCGCCTGACGATGCAACATATGGTGCCGGGCGAAGGTTGTCGTGGCGCAACGGGATGGGGAGTACGCAGGATGGGCTCTGAGCAGACCACAGCCGGCGAGTGCGGGACGGCACTGGAAACTCCGAGCACGCCGGACCCCGCGCTGCTGCTGCGGGTCGCTGCTTTCGCCGCGGTGGTCGGACATTGCGACGGCACCCTGACGCCCGACCTGGTGCTCTGGCAGGACGGTACGGCACTGCTGGTCACCGTTACCACCGACGAGGACGCCACCACCGACGACCTGCGACGCGCAACCCGGTGCGGCCTGGACGCGGCCGTCCCGTACCGGGACTGGGGCGGGGCTCGGGTACTCGACGTGGACGGTGACTTTCCTGCGCCCGACGCAGTGGACCTGCTGGTGGAGTGGGGCGTCGCGCACGGCGCGTCCCCGGGGCGGGTGCACACCGCAGCGCAGTGGCCGCAGCTGTTGACGCCGTCACGGCTGGCGCAGATGGTGACGCACGCCGCTGCATACCTCGGCTCGGCACAGGTCGGGCCGCTGTCGGGGCTGCCGTTACTCACCGACGATGAGCATCGTCGACTGGTGGTGGAACTCAATCAGACCGCTGTGCCGTTGCCGGACCTGTCCGCCGGTGAGCTGCTCGCCAGGTCAGCGGCGGGGCGCGATGCGACACCCGCGGTGCTGGACAGTGCCGGGGTGCTCAGCTACGGCGAGTTGATGTCGCTGGCGGCGACGCTCGCGGCGGAGCTGGCCGCGGCCGGCGTCCGTCCAGGCGATCAGGTCCATCTTTGCCTTCCCCGTTCGAGTGAACTCGTGTTGGCCTGGGTCGCGGTACTGGGAATGGGCGCGGTCTGTGTACCGGTCGACCCGGCTTACCCGGCGGAGCGCATCGGCCGGATCGTCGGTGTCGGGCAAGGGGCGACGGTACTGTGCGTACCAGCGACCGCCGCGCTGGTGCCCGGTGCCGCCCAGATCACGGTCGATGTGGCAGCGTTGCGCGCCCGGCGACACCCACACCCGCCGCAGTGGCCGGTGACCAGGTCGCTCGACTCCACCGCCTACGTGCTGCACACCTCCGGCTCCACCGGCACTCCGAAGGGTGCCGCCATCAGCCACCGCGGCCTGGTCAACCTGTTGCAGGCCAGTTCGCACGAGTTTGGCCTGCTGCCCGGCGCGCGGTGCCTGCAACTGGCCAGTCCTGGCTTCGACGTGTCGGTGTGGGAGATCCTCGCCACACTCCATGCCGGCGCCACTGTCGTGCCGTACGAGCCTGCGGCCGTCTCGCCGAGCCAACTGACCGCCTGGACCGCGCGCTTCGCCGTCGACGTCGTCTTCGCACTGTCGTCTCTGCTGGTCCACCTTGCGCCCGACTGCCTCGCGAATGTCCGGACGATCGTGACCGGTGGTGAACTGTTCAACCGGGATCTGGTCGCCCGCTGGCAGCCGGGACGTCAACTCATCTACGTGTACGGGCCGACCGAGGCGACGGTCTTCCAGTCCTGGCACCAATGTGTGGCCAGCGCCGGCGAACCGCCCGCGACCATCGGCCGCCCGATGGACAACCTCCGTTACTACGTGCTTGATCCGTGGGGTGGCTATGCCGTCCCCGGTGCGGTCGGCGAACTCTTCATCGGCGGGGCCGGCCCGGGCACCGGCTACGTGGGGCTCGCGGAAGCCACCGCACAGCGGTTCCTGTCCCGCCCGCGGCTGGACCCGGACGGACACGTCTACCGCACCGGCGATCTCGCGAGCTTCCGGGCGGACGGCGCCATCGAGTTCCGTGGCCGCGCAGACAACCAGGTCAAGCTGCGGGGTTTCCGGATCGAGCTGGGTGAGGTGGAGACCGCGTTGGCGGCCCGCCCCGAGATCGATGCGGCAGCCGTAGTGGTGCACGAGGCCGATGTGGAACGTTTCCTGGTCGGCTATGTGACCATCGGTCGCGATCAGCCGGTCCCGGACATCACCGCACTACGCGATACGCTCGCCGGCTCGTTGCCGTACTACATGGTGCCGTCCGAGATCGAGGTGCTGCCCACCTTGCCCTACACCCCGCACGGCAAGGTGGACCGCCGCGCGTTGGCGGCCCGGGCGCCCGCCGGTCGGCCGGTCGAGGAACCGGGCAGACCGATCGACGATCCGCTGGTCGGAACGGTTCTCGAGGTTTTCGCCAGTGTCCTGCACCGCCCCGGGATGGGTGCCCGGGACGACTTCTTCGGCTCCGGTGGCCACAGCCTGGCCGCGACCGAGGCGGCCGCGATGCTCAGCGCACGCTGTGCCCGTACGGTACGGGTCCGGGATGTGTTCGAATCCCCCAGCGCGGTGGCGCTGGCCGGGGCGCTGGCCGCTCGCCAGCCCTCTACCGGGGCCGCCGGAGTCCACCACCGGGCGCTGCCGGACCGACGTGATCTACTGCCGGTACAGCGCTGGCAGTGGCTGTTGCAGCAGTCCCGCCCGGGCGGCGACGCCGCCTACAACGTGCCAGGACTCTTCGACTGCGGTACCGCGGCCGTTGACCCGGCCATCCTGCAGGAGGCGCTGGCGATGCTGCGGCGCCGGCACGCCCTGTTGCGGGTCACCATCCATGCTGAGCGCGGTCTGCCGCAGGTCCGACCGGACGACACCGAGGTGCGGCTGGAGATGGTGGACCTGGTCACGGCCGAGGACCCCGACAGGGCACTGTCGGACGCCGTCGGCCAGCGGGTGAACCGGCCCTTCGAGCTCTCCCAGGGACCGCTACTGCGCGCCAGTCTGCTGCGACTGCCCGGCGACAGGAACCTGCTGCTGGTCGTGGTGCACCACGCGGTGTGTGACGGGCCGGGACTGGAGGTCCTGGCCCGGGATCTTGCCGCGCTCTACGAGGTCGCGGCAGCACCTGACGTCGCGGCCGGGCCACCGGCGCTGCCACACGATCCGCTCCGGTTGGCGGCCGCCGAGTCCGATCGGTTCGAGGCCGGTGAGTTCGACGCCGACCTGGACTACTGGCGGGCACGCCTGACCCCGCCACCCGCGGCACTGCCGCTTCCCGTGGACGCGGAGCGTCGAGGTGCGGCCGGCCGGCACACCGACGTGGTCCGTGCACAGCTTCCGGCCGGCACGACGGCCGCGTTGCGGCAGCTGGTCCAGGGGTTGCGCAGCGGGCTACTCACCGCACTCACCGGAGCGGTCGCCGCCGTACTGCAGCACGCCACCGGTCGCCGGGACGTGTGTATGGGTACTCCGGTCAACATCGCCGGTGCACTAGGCCTCAACGAACATGTGAGCTGCTGCGCAAACTCCGTGGCGCTGCGACTGGAACTCACGGACGGCTCCTGGCGGCAGTTGCTCACCCAGGTCGCCGAGCGCGTCCATGAAGCAGTGGACCATGCACGCTACCCGTTCGACCGGTTGCTCCACGCGATGTCGGTGCCCGTTCCGCCGTTACGCAACCCGTTGTTCGACGTGTGGGTCACCTGCTACCCGCGCATCGATACCGGTTCGGCGTGTGGCCTTACCCTCTCCGGGGCGCCGGTGCCGCTGGACACCGGACTGTTCGACCTGTCCTTCCAGGGCTGTGAACATCCGGACGGGTTGAGCCTGCTACTGCAGTACGACCGGGACCTGTACCAGCAGGAGACAGCCGAGCTGCTGCTGGAACGGGTCGTCGGGGCGCTGCGCGAACTGGCGGCCGGCGCCGAACGACCCTGGCGCGGCGGCCCCGCCCCGGCGCCGACATCCACCCGCGGAGCGCCGCCGGCGTTCGGCGGCTTCCAGTTCGGACCACCCTGAGAGAGCTTGCATCAGTTCGCCGTGCCCGACCCCTCGGACGCCGGATGCGCCCGGGCTGCAGTGGAGGAGAGCTATGAGCAAGATCGTGGTCAGCCGAGGAAACTGCCCGTGCCTGCGCGCGGACCCCAAGGATCTCGCCACCGGAGCGGACGGCCCAACGTGCGCGCTGAACGAGTCGGACTGCAGCCCGGCGGAGCTGATCGCGGCGATGCCGACACCGGACACCGACGCTCCGGCAGACCTGGCAGCGGGCTCGCAGGGGTTGGTGGAGCTACGGCTGTCGTCTTTGCTGCCGCTCTACGACGGAGATTTCGGAGACCAGTTCCTGCTGGTCACCACCGAGAAGGTCCGTCGCAGTATCCACCTGGTGTCCGACATCGCGCAGCCGGTACATGAGCTGCGCTGGCGGGGAGCGCAGACCAGGTCGGCCTTCGTCGACCAGCTCCGGGACTGGCGGGCCGGCGGGCAGCGGGCCTCGGCCCTGTGGATCGCCGACGACGAGTTCGTCCACCTGACCGACGAGCAGGCCGAGGGTGTGAAGCTGGGCGCCATCTCCTACTTCTCGTCCGGGTTCAATGCCGTGTCGTTGCGCCACTACCTGCGCATCATCACCGGAACCGACTACGTCTCGGAACTTGCCATCGAACGCCGCATGCTGTCGATGCTGGAGGATGCGGCGGCGCTGGTACTCAGGACACCGGCACTGGACACCTCGTGCGTGTTCCAGCACCAGGAGACCGAGCACTGGTTCTCCCTGCACGGCCCGCTGCGTTTCGGCGACCAGACGGTACTGCCGACTGGCGAGATGTCCACGCTCGCCGACGGTTCCGGAGAATATGACCCGGCGAGCCGGCTGCCGCTCAACGGTGAGGTCGTGTTCAAGGGATCTCCGATCATCCACCGCGGTGACCGCAGCGTGTCGGTCGAACACACGGCGGACACCTTCGCGCGGTTGGCGCCGATGCAGGATCTGCCTGTGGTGGCGCACATCCGCAACGGCTACATCCATGATTTCAGCGCGCCGGTACTGGAGGCGCAGCGGCTGTGCGACACCTTCCGCGCGCTGGCGGACGCCGAGCCCCGGTACCGCAAGGTGCACGAGTTCGGCTTCGGCACCCACCCGGGTTGCGCGGACCGGTTGCGCAGCAACTTCCATCCCAACGAGCGGTGGCCCGGCATCCACCTGGGCCTGGGCCTCGGCGGCTACACCCCGTTCCACATCGACCTGGCACTGACCGAGGTCGACGTGCTGCTGGACTCCTCGGCCGGCATGGTCGGGCTGTACCAGTCGCTGGGCCTGCGCCGTTGACAAGTACGGTCGACCTTCCCGGCACCCGGCCACTGCCCCGTCGTATCCACGTCTGTCAGCTCGCCACCGGACCAGGTCCTGGCCCACCTGAGGAGTTCATGTGATCATCTGCGGGTTGAAGCTGACGCACGACGGTGCGGTGGCACTGCTCGACGACGACCGGCTGGTCTTCAGCGTCGAGATGGAGAAGCTGGACAACGGCCGGCGCTACAGCACCGTCTCGGACCTGACCGCGGTCCGCGCGGTGCTTGCCCGCTTCGGTTACACGCCAGCCGCGGTGGACCGTTGGGTGATCGACGGTTGGGACGGCGACGAACTGGGCAGCGTGTCGTTGTACGACGAGGGTCAACCGGTACGGCTGACCGTGGGCCCGTACCGGGAGTCGGCGAGCTCCCCGGACCTGCTGCGGTCGAGTTTCGCCGGGCAGTTCACCGTGGGCGGCCAGACGCTGCTTTACACCAGCCACTCGCATGCGGCCGGGCATCTGGCGAGCGCGTACTGTTCGAGCCCGTTCGCGGCGCGCGGCGAGCCGTCGTACGTGCTCATCTGGGACGGTGGCATGTTCCCCCGGCTCTACTGGGTCGATCCGGCTGGCCGCGTCCACAACGGCGGTGAGTTGTTCGCACTCATCGGCCACGCCTACGCGACGGCGGCGCACCACTTCGGTCCGTTCCGCCGTACCAGCCAGAGCGCGACCGTCGACGACCTGACCGTGGCCGGCAAGTTGATGGCGTACATCGCCCTGGGCAAGCCCAGGCCGTCGGTGGTCACCATCCTGCGTGACAGCTTCCACGCCGCATTCGACAGCGATGCGCCGGGCGCGGTGCGCTACCGACAGAGCATCGGTGGTTTCGGAAGCCTGTTCGAGCCTTCGATAGGTCCGGTACACGACTTCTACGCCACGGTACGCCAGCGGGTGGAAGGCACCGGCTTCTCCGACGAGGATGTACTGGCCAGCGTGCACACCTTCCTGGAGGAGCTGCTGCTGGCGCGGATCACGGCCAAGATCGGATCCTGGCCCGGCACCGGCGGTACGAACCTGTGCCTGGTCGGCGGCTGCGCGTTGAACATCAAGTGGAACAGCGCCCTACGAGCACTGCCGATCTTCGACGAGGTGTGGGTGCCGCCGTTCCCCAACGACTCCGGCTCCGCGATCGGTGCCGCTGCACTGGGTCTGGCGTCAGGTTCCAGACTCCGACCGGTGCGCTGGCATCCGCGGCTGGGACCGGAACTGACCCCGATGAGCCAGTGCCCGCCCGACTGGCGGAGCAGGGCGTGCGATCCGACCGAACTGGCACGGATACTGCATGACACCGGCGAACCTGTCGTGGTGCTCAACGGGCGGGCCGAACTGGGTCCCCGTGCCCTGGGCGGTCGAAGCATCCTGGCCTCGCCGGTTGACGCGCGCATGAAGGACACCCTCAACGAGGTCAAGGGACGCGAGTGGTACCGGCCGGTTGCGCCGATCTGCCTGGTGGAGCGGGCTGCTGAGGTGTTCGATCCGGGTAGCCCTGACCCGCACATGCTGTTCGACCACGTGGTGCGGCCAGGCTGGGTGCCGCGCATCCCGGCCGTGGTCCACCTCGACGGCACGGCGCGGCTGCAGACGGTGGCCAGTGCCGACGATCCGTTCCTGTACGAGGTGCTGCAACAGTTCGAGGCGATCAGCGGGATCCCGGTGCTGTGCAACACCAGTGCCAATCTCAGCGGCCACGGCTTCTTCCCGGATGTGCGTTCGGCGCTGGAGTGGGGGAAGGTCGCGAGGATCTGGAGTGCCGGTCTGCTCTACGAACGTCAGGACGGCTGAGTCAGCAACCGGGATCGTCCAGAACATCGGCGATCCGGCCGACCGCGGCCGACAACCGCTCCGCTGGGGCGACCAGCGACAGCCGCAGGAACCCCTCGCCGAGCGGGCCGAACGCCGAGCCGGGCGCCAGGGCGACGCCGGTACGGTGGAGAATGGTGTGAGCCAGCTCCACGGTTGGCCGGGCATGTTCACGTACGTCCAACCACAGGTAGAACGCGCCGTCGGGCCGGTGCGCTGCGATGCCGACGGCGGTCAGTTCAGCGAGCGTGAGATCTCGTCGGTTACGGTATTCCTGGACGATCTTCGGCACGAATTCTGATGACCTTTCCCATGCGGCCAGGGCGGCGAACTGTGCTGGGGTGTTGATCGAGGAAAGATGCGCTTCCTGCATATCGGCAAGGACGGCCGCGACTCTCGGTGGTGCGATGACAAAACCCACCCGGAAGCCGGTCATGGAATAGGCCTTGGAGAAACTGTGTGCGGTGACCAGCCGGTCGTCGTGTCCCAGTCCGCGGGCGCCGATGGGCCGATTCGAATCGAAGACGATGGCGTCGTAGCATTCGTCGGAGAGTATCCAGAATCCCCGTTCCTCGGCCAGCGCCAGCAGCGCGCGGAGTGTGTCGTCGTCCAGCACACAACCGAGCGGGTTACCAGGGGAATTGAGCACCAGTACCTTGGTCCGGGTGCCGACGAGCGCGGCGAGATCGGTGAACCGCGGCTGGTAGTCCAGGTCATGACGCAGCGGATAACGCACCGGGCGCGCACCCAGCAGGCCGGCCATCATCGCGTAGTTCGGCCAGCCCGGATCCGGAATCAGGACCTCGTCCCCCGGATCCAGTAGCGCGGTCAGGGCGAGGTGAATTCCCTGCGTGCCGCCGTTGGTGATGACCACCTGGTCCGTGTCGACACTCGACTGACGCCACCGCGGTGCGGCCAGAGCGTGCCGCAGGCGGGGCAGACCACCATTCGCGGCGTATCCGGTGTGCCCGGCCCGGGCCGCATGATCGGCCGCGGCAAGAACCTCGGGTGGTGGTGCGATGTCCGGCTGACCGATCTCCAGATGCAGCGCGTCAGGAATCGTGGCGGCGGCCGCGGAAATGCGACGGATGCCCGATCCGGGGAGTTGACGTGCATTCCGGGAAAGATCCACCCGCCGACTATAGTCCAGTGGACAGATGGTCGGAATATCGTCGTCGACTGACCCAGGGTCCAGAATGCCGACCTGGTTTCGTCGACTCCTTCAGCTACTGTGTGCGCGCAGGTAGCCGATCACGATCAGCACCAGCAGCGACACGCCGACCAGTTTCCACAGCTTGCCCTTGATCTGTTGGTGGCGTGCACCGCGGGTGGTGAACAGGCCGATCGCGCCGGCGATGACCAGGATCCCGACGATCGCGCCCAATACGTCGACCACGACGGCTCCTCCTCGCCTCTCCCCGGACACTTCGGCGCCCGGTGTACAGATCGTCGCGCGCGTGCGCCCATCCCACAAGCCGCACGGTTACGCAGGTTGCGCAGCAACCCTACCGAGCGCCACGCCGGCCATGACGGTCGGACCGTCGACTCCCGGGCGCCGTAGCGGCACCGGCCACCTCTGCTATCCGTCGTGGTGGATGCGGCCGACGAGTTGACCCAACGGTGCGCCGGTGCCGCCCCAACGCCGCGAGACGATCTCGGCTGCCACACTCACCGCGGTCTCCTCCGGCGTACGGGCACCGATGTCGAGCCCGATCGGGGACGACAGCGCGGACAGTTCGGCTTCGGTGAGCCCGGCATCACGGAGCCGCGTCAGCCGGTCGCCATGGGTTCGGCGGGAACCCATGGCGCCCACATAGGCCAGTGGCAACCGCAGCGCCACCAACAGCACCGGTACGTCGAACTTCGGGTCGTGGGTGAGCACACAGACCACCGTCCGCGAGTCGAGCCGGCCGGCGTCGGCCTCTGCTGCCAGGTAGCGGTGTGGCCAGTCGACCACTACCTCGTCGGCGTCCGGGAAACGTGCACGGGTGGCGAACACCGGCCGCGCGTCGCATACGGTCACCCGGTACCCGAGGAACCCGCCCGTCCGCGCCACGGCGGCGGCGAAGTCGATCGCGCCGAACACGATCATTCGGGGCCTGGGCGCGTACGTCGCGACGAACACGTCGAGGTCGTCACCGCGTCGCTGCCCGTCGTGGCCGTAACCCAGTGTCGCGGTGCGCCCCGCGGCAAGCAGCCCGCGGGCGTCGTCGGTGACCGCGTCGTCGAGCCGTTCGCTGCCCAGCGTGCCGGCCCGATGCTTCGGCCACACCACCAGCCGGCCACCGACCCGCCCCGCGCCGGCGACGGTCGCGGCGCCACCCGGGTCGACAGGTAGCCCGGCGCCCGCGCAGCGGTCCGCCACGCACGTTGCCACGGCCACCGGGCGCCCGGCGGTCACCGTGTCGGCGACCTCGGGCAACTGGGGGTAGGTCTGTCTGGTCACCTGCTCGACGTACACGTCGATGATACCGCCGCAGGTCAGGCCGACGGCGAAGGCGTCGTCGTCGGACACCCCGTAGCGTTGCAGTACGGGCGTGCCGCTGTCGCGGACCTCGCTGGCGAGGTCGTAGAGTGCGCTCTCGACACACCCACCGGACACCGAGCCGGAGACCGTGCCGTCCGCGGCGACCAGCATCGCCGCGCCCGGTGCGCGCGGTGCGCTGTGCCAGGTGCCGACCACGGTGGCCAGTCCCACCGGGGTGCCGGCGTCCCACAGTTGCCGTAGCTGGTCGAGAACTTCACGCACCGCGCGCACCCCCGGTCAGGCAGGCCGGTTCGGTCACTGTGCCGAAGCCGCGCCCGGTGACGACATCGTTGCATATGCGCGCCGGGTCGACCGGCCATCCGACCAGCGTCGTCTCGTACGGGTTACTGGCACCGGGCGCATCGAACGGTCCGGCAGTGGTCAGCGCAGAACGGCGGCCAGTTCAGGGATCGCGGACCGGTAGCCGTCCAGCAGCAGGCGCGCGGTGGACACCGAATCGACCAGCGGATGCAGGGCGAACGCGGTCAGCGCGGTGCCGGCCGAACCGGTCCGGGCGGCCTCGATGGTCAATTGTTCCACCGCCTTCACCTGCTGGATCAGCCCCAGCTGCGCGCCGGCCACCGGCCCGGTGGACAGTGGACGCGCTCCGTTGGCGTCCACCCCGCAGACAACCTCCACGACGGCCTCTGGCGGCAGTCCGTCGATGGTGCGGCCGTTGCGTACGTTGAGGATCATGGTGACCTGCTCGCCCCGGGCGATGGCGGCCATCAGATCCAGTGCCACACCCTCGTATCCGCCGCCGGCAACATCGGCGTCGTCGCGCTCACCCGCGCCGGAATGCTCACGATTCTCCGCCATGTACGTGGCGTCCCGCTCCTGGCGGACCCGCTGCCACTGCGCCAGGGCGGTATCGGGTTGCCGGGCGACCGACCGGTAGAAGGCCGACTGCTGGCGTAGCAGGAACTCACCCCGGGTTGCCGGGCCACCACGGATCGCCGCCACGGCGTCGCGGGTGAAGTCGTAGTAGTAGAGGTATTCGTTGGGGATCGCGCCGAGCGCACGGATCCACTCCGAACCGAACAGCCTGCCCTCCTCGGTGGCGGCGAGCGCCCGGTCGTCGGCGAGCAGTTCCGGCAGCACATCCCTGCCCTCATAGCGCAGGCCACGCAGCCAGCCGAGATGGTTGAGCCCGAGGTAGTCGACGGTGGTCAGCGCTGGATCCAGGCCCAGTGCTCGGGCCGCGCGCCGAGCCAGCCCCACCGGTGAGTCGCAGATGCCCACCACCCGTTCCCCGAGGATCTGCTGCATCGCCTCGGTGATCATGCCGGCCGGGTTGGTGAAGTTGATGACCCAGGCGTCCGGGCAGACCGCGGCGATGCGTTCGGCGATGTGCACGGCGACCGGCACGGTGCGCAGCCCGTACGCCAACCCGCCCGGCCCGGTGGTCTCCTGTCCAAGCAGCCCCAGTCGCAGGGCCACCCGCTCGTCGGCGGTACGGCCGGCGAGCCCACCGACCCGGATCGCGGAGAACACGAAGTCGGCACCGGCCAGCGCATCGTCCAGTACTGTGCTCGCCCGTACTGTCGGTGGATGCTCGTGATCCTCGCCCAGTTGGTGCAGGACGTGGCTGATCGCGCTGACCCGGGCCGGGTCCACGTCGAAGAGGACGACCTCGTCGACCCGCCGTGGCGCGGTGTCAGCCAGTAGGGCCCGGTACACCAGCGGCACCCGGAATCCGCCGCCGCCGAGAATTGCGAGCCTCATGTCGTCTGAACCTCCACACCGGCGTCGGCGCACACCCGCAGGGTGACCGGGTCGGCTCCGTCGTTGGTCACCAGAATGTCGAGCGCCGAAGCGTGGCAGACCCGCAGTGCTCCGCTGCCCGGGAACTTGTACCGGTCGGCCAGCAGCGCCACCCTGCTGGCCGCGGCGATCATGGTCCGCTTCACCGGCACCTCGACCAGCGTGGTGTCCAGGACGTGGCCGTCGCGGTGCACTCCGCTGGCGCCCAGGAACGCCCAGTCGGCCCGTACCTGGCGCAGCGCGTCCTCGGTCAACACCCCGACCATCGAGTGGTACGTGCGCCGGACCAGTCCGCCGAGCAGGATCAGCTCCACTTCTGCGTCGTCGCGCAGTACGTCGAAGACGGCGAGACTCGAGGTGATCACGGTGACCCGCCGCCCATGCAGCTGGGCTGCCAGACCCATGGTGGTGGTGCCGATGTCGAGCAACAGCACATCGCCGTCGTCCACCAGTCGGGCCGCGTGTCGGGCCAACGCCAGTTTCTGCTCCGGGTGCTCGGCCGCGACCTGTGCGAACGATTGTCTGCCGTCCGGGTCCTCGGCCCGGCAGGCACCGCCGTGCACCCGGTGCAGCGAGCCGTCACCGTGCAACCGGGCCAGGTCGCGGCGGATGGTGGACGGGCTGACCAACAGGGATCTGGCGAGTTCGTCGACGGCTGTGCTGCCTTCGGCCCGCAGCCGCCGGATGATCTCGGCTCGCCGCTGATGGCCCATCATGTCGCCACAGTAGCAGCGACATCGCGCAATTCTGCGCATCGATGAGCGACTTTGCGCATGTTTGGCTTGCCCACCTGCCTACTCGCCGATACTGTTGCGCCTTATTGCATCGGCGAGGTGAAGGACCGCTGTTATGCCTGACAGCACGTACGACCCGTTGACCGCCCAGCGGATGCCGGACGGGCCCGAGTTCGACGTGTTCGTCTACGGCACCGTCTTCCTCGACATCGTCTTCACCGGGCTGGCCAGTATGCCGGTCGGCGGTACCGAGGTCTGGGCCGAGGGAATGGGATCCTGCCCGGGCGGCATCGCCAACCTGGCCATCGCCACCAGCCGACTCGGTCTGCGTACCTCGCTGGCCGCTGCGTTCGGCTCCGACGACTACGCCGACTTCTGCTGGCGCACCCTGGCCGAGCAGGAGCGGGTGGATCTGTCGCGCTCCCGCCGCTTCGAGCAGTGGCATTCGCCGGTGACCGTCTCGATGGCCTGTGGCGGGGACCGCAGCATGGTCACCCACGGCCACGAGGCGCCGATGCCGGCGACCGACATGATCGGCCGGCCGCCCCGCTCGCGTGCGATCATCGTCGATCTCGCCGCGCCCGAACACATCGGTCAGGTCGACCATGTGTCCTGGGCCGATCAGGCCGCCACGGCTGGTTCGTTGGTCTTCGCCGATGTCGGCTGGGATGCCACCGGAGCCTGGTCACCCGAGGTACTGGAGCAGTTGAGCGCCTGCCATGCGTTCCTGCCCAACGCCGGAGAGGCGATGGCCTACACCCGCACCGACACCGCTCGGGACGCGCTGTACGCGTTGGCCGACCTGGTACCGCTCGCGGTGGTCACCAACGGAGCCGAGGGTGCCATGGCGATCGACGCCACCACCGGGGAAGAGGCGCAGGTACCTGCGCTGCGGGTGTCCGCACTGGACCCCACCGGTGCTGGTGACGTGTTCGGGGCTGGCATGGTGCTGGGAACCCTGGCCGGATGGCCACTGGCGGACCGGTTGGCCTTCGCCGGGGCATGTTCGGCACTGTCGGTACAGCAGTTCGGTGGGTCCCTGGCCGCACCCGGCTGGGGAGACATCGCCGACTGGTGGCATGCGGTCCGTGGCTGCGGGACCACCGACGCCTACCACACGTCACTGATCCGGCGCTACAGCTTCCTCGACGACCTGATCCCGGTGGTCCCGGTCCACGCGGTACGCCGCGCGGCGGCCACCATCGCGCGCGCCGCCGACGTCGGTCCGGCATCCTGACCTTTACCGCACCCGACCACCCGGATCGTCGGCAGAGAACCACACCGAGTTGAAGGAGAACCCCCATGGCGCAGTCCAGACGTCGACAGCTGAGTCGGGCCGCCGCCCTGCTCGCCGGGGCGGCCCTGCTCGCCGCCGGGTGTTCGGTGCCCGGATCGGACAGCTCCGGTGGCGGATCCAGTGCGAAGCCCGCCGCGAGCATCTCCACCGATCCGGCCAGGGCCGGCAAGGTCACCCTCAACGTGTGGGACCAGGAGGTCCGTGGCGGTCAGAACGCCGAGATCACCAGGCTCAACAAGGAGTTCCACCACACGTATCCGAATGTGACGATCCACCGGACGTCGAAGAGTTTCTCGGACCTCAAGACCACTCTCAAACTCGCGCTGTCCGGCAATACCCCACCGGACGTGGTCGAGGCCAACCAGGGCTACCCGGACATGGTTACGTTCGTCAAGGCCGGCATGCTCGCTCCGCTGGACGGCTACGCCTCGGTCTACGGCTGGAACAAGCGCTACCCGAAGTCACTGCTGAACCTCAACAGGGTCAGCGCCGATGCGAAACACTTCGGCACCGGCAAGCTCTACGGCATCTCCCAGATGGGTGAGTACATCGGGATCTACTACAACACCGCGCAACTGCACACGCTCGGCCTGGCCCCACCGAAGACCTGGTCGCAGTTCACCGGTGAGCTGGCCAAGGCCCGGGCGGCCGGTTCGCTGCCCATCCAGTTCGGCAACCTGGACAAGTATCCGGCGATCCACACCTTCGGTGTCCTGCAGGACCAGATCGCCGGCAAGCAGCAGGTACGCGAACTGGTCTTCGGTACCGGCAACGCGAAGTGGACCGCGCCGGTGACCGAGTGGGCGGCCACGACGCTGCGCGACTGGGTGAAGAAAGGCTACCTGCCGGCCAACGCCAACGGTGTCGGCTATGACGACGCTGCCAAACAGTTCGCCGCGGGCAAGGGACTGTTCCTGATCACCGGCACCTGGGAGGCAGCCGACCTCAAGGGCCCCATGGGCAGCAAACTGGGGCTGATGACACCGCCACCGTCCGCGGCCGGCGCGGCGCCGGTCACCACCGGTGGGGAGAGCCTCGCCTGGGCGGTCACCAGCAAATCCAAGCACGCCGACGTGGCCGGCGCCTACCTGAACTTCCTCACCAACGCACACGCCGCCGACGTGCTCACCCAGACCGGCAACCTGCCGGCGGTGCCCTCCGCCGCGTCGCGTCGTCTGGACCCGGCCAGCGTGCAGGGACAGATGCTCACCGGGTGGACCAACATCAGCGCCGCCGACGGCCTCGCACCGTACCTGGACTACTCCACCCCGACCTTCTACGACACGCTCACCGCGGCCCTGCAGAAACTACTGGCCGGGCGGCTCACCCCAGCGCAGTTCACCCGGACCCTGCAGGCGGACTACGACTCGTTCCACCAGGGCTAGCCGTGCTGACCGGTACCCCGGAGGGCTCCACCGCGCCCAAGGCTGCCGGACCGGCACGCTCCGGCGGCCGGCTGACGGCCCTGGAGGCCCGCTACACACGGCGCTCGCCCGGTGAACCGCGGGCGGTGGGCTACCTGTACATCGCCCCGGCCATGATCGTCTTTGCGCTGTTCGTGCTCGTCCCTTTCGGTCAGGCGATCTGGTACTCGCTGTTCGACTGGGACGGACTGTCGCGGGCCAGCTGGGTGGGGCTGGGCAACTACCTGTCGCTGTTCACCGATCCCGCGCTGCGCGCGCCGTTCGCTCACGCGCTGCTCCTGCTGGTCTTCTACTCGGCGCTGCCGGTGGCCATCGGGTTGCTGCTCGCCGCGACCCTGGCGCGGCAACGGGTACGCGGGATGACCGCGTTCCGGACGGTACTGTTCCTGCCCCAGGTGCTGACCATGGTGGTGGTGGCACTCGCCTGGCGATGGATCTACGCCCCGGACGGTCTGGTCAACCGCATCCTCGACGCTCTCGGTCTGCACGGGTTCACCCACGCCTGGCTCGGTGACTTCCACTTCGCCCTGCCCGCGGTGGGTGTGATCGGCACCTGGGTGGAGACCGGCCTGTGCATGGTGCTGCTACTGGCCGGCTGCCAGCGGATCCCGACAGAGCTGTACGAGGCGGCCCGGCTCGACGGTGCCGGAGCGGTCCGCGAGTTCTTCGCCGTGACGCTACCGGGTCTGCGCGCGGAGCTGGCGGTGGCGGCGACCCTGACCGTGGTCGCGGGACTGCGGAACTTCGACCTCATCTACATCACCACCGGCGGCGGCCCCGGCGAGGCGACGGCCGTACCGGCCTACGAGGTGTACCACCGGGCGTTCGAGATCGGTCGGGTCGGATCCGCTGCGGCGATCGGGGTCAGCCTCGCGCTGCTCATCTTCGTGCTCACCGTGACGGTGACCAGACTGGTAGGGGGCGGCAGTCGTGACTAGTCGGGCCGAACGGGTGTCCGGGTACGCGATCCTCATCCTGTTCAGCGTCATCGCCCTCACCCCGATGCTCGGTATCCTGTCCACCGCGCTGTCCGGACCCGGGTCGCTGCACGCCGGGTTCGCGCTGCCGGACGGACTGCACTGGGGCAACTTCGTACAGGCCTGGGACCGGGGACACTTCAGCGCCTACCTGCGCAGTTCGCTGATCGTGACGGTCAGCGTGGTGCTCGCCGCCGCTGTACTGTCCACCCTGGCCGCGTACGCCTTCGGCACGATGCGCTTTCCCGGCTCCAGCGTGCTGTTCTACCTGTTCCTACTCGGCCTGACCCTGCCGGAGGAGGCTCAGGTCGTGCCGCTGTACTACGGGCTGCGGGGGCTGGGGCTGACCGACACATACTGGGCATTGATCCTGCCGCAGACCGCGCAGTCGATTGCGTTCGGCACCTTCTGGATGCGTGCGTACTTCCGTGGTTCACCACGAAGTCTGCTGGAAGCGTCCAGAATGGACGGTGCATCGAGCTGGACCGCTCTGTGGCGGATCCTGGTACCCGTGGGACGACCGGCGATCACCACGATGGTCGTCATCACGTTCATGTGGACCTGGAACGAGTTCCTGCTCGCGCTGGTGATGGTCAGTTCCGATGAGCGTCGTACCGTACCGCTCGGCCTGGCCTTCTTCCAGGGGCAACACCGTTCGGATGTGTCGCTGCTGGCTGCGGCGGCGGTACTGGTGGCGCTGCCGGTCGTGCTCGTCTACCTCGCGTTGCAGCGACGCTTCATCGAGGGCATGCTCAGCGGCGCGTTGAAGGAGTAACCGACACCGTCGCGGTTGCCGCTCAGCGGCGACGGGAGCGCGCGGCGGGACGGCGGGCCGGTGCCCTGCGATGCGGCGGGGGCCGCTCTTCTTCTTCTTTGTCCTCGTCCTCCTCGTCGTAGTCATCCTCATCCTCTTCGTCGTAATCCTCGTCGTAGTCGTCCTCTTCCTCGTCCGGCGAGCCGTTTCCGCTGTCGTCCCGTTCTTCATCAGCGATCACCTCATCGTGATCGCGTACCACTTCGCCGTCCCGGATCTCCCCGCGCCAGGCGTTCTCGCCGGCCTCCGGGTTGGTCATCACGAAACGGCGGAACAGCTTGAGGTCCAGCCGGGCACGGCGGCCCGGCGCACGCCACAGATTCGCGGTCTTTTCGAAGAACCCCCCCGGGATGTACTCCAGAACCAGCAGCACCTTGGTCAACCGGTCGCCGATCTCGTGGAACGTCACGACACCGTTCACCACACCCTTGGGCCCCTCGGAGGTCCAGGCGATCTTCTGGTCCGGGATCTGTTCGGTGATCTTCGAGTTCCAGTTACGGGTGGAAAATGCGACCTTGGCCTTCCAGTTGGCGGAGACCTCGTCGTCCTGGTTGACGCTCTGCGCGCCCTTGGACCATTTGGGGAACTCCTTGTACGCCGTCCACTGGCCGTAAGCGACCCGGACCGGCACACCGATGTCGATGTCCTCGATGATGTTCATCGATTTCCCACCTCCACTGGATCCGCCGCCGGGCTTGATCTTGTCCTTCGCGGCCTTGAGCCCGCCCTTGGCAACGGCCTTGCCCGGCCCGGCCCCTTCGGACATCTCCTTACCCACCCGCCCGATCAGACTTCCCGGCCCGGCACTGCCGTCGGCTACGGCGCCGAGTTTGTCGGTGAACTCGCCAAGTTTTGTACCGATCGTGTCGAGCAGGCGTTTGCCATGCTCCCTGGCGAGTCTCTCGGCTTCGTGCAGCAGGCGTTCGGTTGCTGGGTTCCTGGCCGCGGCTTCCCGGGCCTTTCCGATCAGCCCGCTGAGATCTGTGTCCCTGCCAGCCATACCGTTCCTCCTCTCCAGCCGGTCAGTCGCGCCGACGCCGGGTGGTGCTCTTGCGGGTGGATGAGCGGGACGAGCGCTTGGTCTCCTGAGCGTCGGTACCGGAGTCCGAGGGGCCTCGCGGTGCCTTCCGGCTGGCCGCGGACCTCGTGGTCCGGCGCGGTGCGGGGCGTTTACCGGAGGTCGCGGTGTCCTCGTCGTCGGGCTGCACGTCCTCACCGGCCTGCTGCTCGTCTTCCTCACCGGTCTGCTCCGGCTTCTGTCCCCCGCTCTGCAGCAGGGTGGTCCGTTCATGCAGCCGGTCCGCCAGCTGCTCCATCTGCCGGTTGAGGGCACTCATGGCCGCGCCTCGGCCGGACTGCAGGAGCCCCTCCCGCAGACTGGTGATCAGCTTGGCCACCTCAGGACTGGCGGCCAACTGCTCGACGGCATCCCGACCGAGTTGCTTGATGTCGAGGTTGAGCCGTCTACCGATCAGCCATGAGGCGAGGATGATGGCCATCCTGGCCTTACGGCGCCGGCCGAGCACGTACCCGCCAGCAACCGCGACGGTGACTTTGGTTGCGGTGTTCATCCCGGCCTCACCTCCGTAGCCTGCCTGGCCCAGCGGCGAGCGTTCTCACAGCTCGCCCGCCTGGTTGCGGGTGTAGCGACGCAATCTCTGATAGGACTGCACATTGCCGGAACGATCGGCCTGTACCTCGCCGGCGGCCAGTACACTGGTCGTCTGCGGAACCCTTTCCAGCTCTACGATCTCGATGTGCAGGCGCCAGCCGTCCTCGTCGCCGGCGACCATCGAGACGGACTCTGCCTCATGCCCCACCAGCTCGGTCAGTTGCGCCATCGCTCGTCGGGATGCCCGCACCGCCGGCGACTTCGGTTCCCGGGCGCCGGATGCCGACGAGGTCGCCCGGCGGGTCGTACGTTTCGGCGTCCGCTCGGCCATGGTGTTCCCCCGGCCCATTACTCAGGTGACGCATAGTTACCTATTACGCTACCTGGTGTGCCGGCCTTCGGCGGATGCATCGCCGGTTGCCGGATCAGCTTCGAGCCTGCCCGGCGGGGCCACCCGTGTCGCTGGGTATCGCTGCCCGGCTCATCGCCTCATGGTCGGCGGATGGTGTTCTGGATGTCAGGACCGACATCACCGTCAGGCGTGAGCGAAACGCCGCCGTCATGTCGATGCGACGGGAATCCCCGTCACGCATGATCCCAACGGTCCGGGGTATGCGCCGGACAGGAAGTGGTCGCCTCAGGGGAGGGCCAGGATGAAGAGCACACTGTCGGTAATGCTGTCCGATGTGGAGGCCAACGATGCCGACGTGGAGAACGCCGAGCATCTGCTGACCCATCACACCTGTGACGATCAGAGCCGATGTGCGGCTTGCGGTCAGTGCTTCCCGTGCATACCTCGCCGGATTGCCGAAACGATGCTGCGGACCGCGGCAATGCGCTCCTGATCGTCCTTCCGGCCGGCCCGGGTGAACAGTCCGGGGATCCTTGCGCGCACTGTGTCGCAGGCCCCGTCGGCGCGGGCTCGGTAGCAGTGTCGTTACCCGCGCCGACGGAGCCGGCCCGCACTCCGATGGCGTGCTGCAGCAGGCCATGGCATGGCCGGGCACCGGTCACATGCCCGGGCTGTCCCCGGCGAAACCTTCGACCGATCGCTGCGCTGGTGCGCACCGGCCTCGCCGCGGTAGATGCGCGGCGGTTCGAGTCATGAGGCATTCTGGGCTGACTGTGCGGGGTGCGTGGGATCACCACCTCTGGTGCATATTCCGCACGCCCAAGAACCCCTGGTGGTCGGCGCTTCCTGGCGCCGGTCCGGCGAGGCCGCCGCGGATGTGACAAGTTTCCCGTTTCCCTGCGGGTCGCCGCTTACCGGACGTAGCGTGAATGCGCCCGTTCGCTATGTGATGGTGTGGTCCTCCCGTGCGTTCTCGCGCCGTACGGACGAGGTCCGCACCGTCGCACTGCGTTGCGGTCCTGTTGTGGCTGTCCGGGAGCGGACGGTCCAGCGGGGGACCACGCCACAACCGGCTGCACACGAGACCGAGGTGACGGTCCATGACGACCACGACAGCACACGACCGAGGCAAGCGCGCCAAGGCGGCCGAAGAGGCTCCGCTGCACATTCTCTGGATCAACGCGGGACTCAGCTGTGACGGCGACTCCGTGGCACTGACCGCAGCCACCCAGCCGAGCATCGAGGAGATCGTGCTCGGCGCGCTGCCGGGCCTGCCGAAGATCCAGGTGCACTGGCCACTGATCGACTTCGAGTGCGGGCCCGATCAGGGTGCCGACACCTTCATCGAGTGGTTCCACAAGGCCGACCGGGGAGACCTTGAACCCTTCGTACTGGTGGTGGAGGGTTCTATCCCGGACGAGACCAACAAGGAACAGGGCTACTGGTCGGGGTTTGGCAACAACCCCGCCACTGGGCAGCCCATCACCACCAGCGAATGGCTGGACAGGCTGACCCCGAAGGCGACCGCGGTGGTGGCAGTCGGCACGTGTGCGACGTACGGCGGCATCCACGCCATGGCCGGCAACCCGACCGGCGCCATGGGTGTGCCCGACTATCTGGGCTGGGACTGGAAGTCCAAGGCTGGACTGCCGATCGTGTGTGTACCCGGTTGCCCGATCCAGCCCGACAACCTGTCAGAGACACTGGTCTACCTGCTCTACCAGGTGGCCGGCCAGGCGCCGATGATCCCGCTGGATGACAAGCTGCGTCCGCGCTGGTTGTTCGGGCAGACCGTGCACGAGGGGTGTGATCGCGCAGGCTACTACGAGCAGGGCGAGTTCACCACTGAGTACGGCTCGCCCAAGTGCCTGGTGAAGATCGGATGCTGGGGCCCGGTCGTCAAGTGCAACGTGCCCAAACGTGGCTGGATGAACGGTATCGGCGGCTGTCCCAACGTCGGCGGAATCTGTATCGGCTGCACGATGCCCGGCTTCCCGGACAAGTTCATGCCCTTCATGGACGAGCCGCCCGGTAGCAAGGTGTCGGCGGGTGCCAGTGGCGTGTACGGATCGGTGATCCGGCGATTGCGGAAGATCACCGAGAACACCGTGGACACCGAGCCGCGTTGGCGCGGGCGTCGGCAGGTCATGTACTCCAGCCGGTGAGTCCAGACCGGGCAGTTCGTCGAGGGAGAGGCGTCAACCGATGACCACCACAGCACCACGCAAGACTGGTGCCAGCAAGCGTTCCGGTAGCAACCTGGTCGAGATGTCCTGGGACCCGATCACTCGGATCGTCGGCAGCCTGGGTATCTACACGAAGATCGATTGGGCCGCCAAGGAGGTCGTGGAGTGCTACAGCACGTCCTCGATCTTCCGCGGGTACAGCATCTTCATGAAGGGCAAGGATCCCCGCGACGCGCACTTCATCACCAGTCGGATCTGCGGAATCTGCGGTGACAACCACGCGACCTGCTCGGTGTACGCGCAGAACATGACCTACGGGGTCCGTCCGCCGCATCTGGCCGAGTGGATCATCAACCTCGGCGAGGCCGCCGAGTACATGTTCGACCACAACATCTTCCAGGAGAACCTGGTCGGCGTCGACTACTGCGAAAAGATGGTCCGCGAGACCAATCCCGGTGTGCTCGAACAGGCCAATCACACGGAGTCTCCGCACGCGGCGGATCACGGGTACAAGACCATCGGCGACATCATGCGTTCGCTCAACCCGCTGGAAGGTGACTTCTACCGGGAGGCACTGCAGGTCAGCCGCAGTACCCGGGAGATGTTCTGTCTGATGGAGGGGCGTCACGTGCACCCGTCCACGCTGTACCCGGGCGGGGTCGGCACCGTGGCCACGGTGCAACTGTTCACCGACTACCTCACCCGACTGATGCGCTACGTGGAGTTCATGAAGCGCTGCGTCCCGATGCATGACGACCTGTTCGACTTCATGTACCAGGCGCTGCCCGGCTACGAGAAGGTCGGCCAGCGGCGGGTGCTGCTGGGTTGCTGGGGCAGTCTCAACAACCCGGAGTACTGCGACTTCAAGTACCAGAACATGTCGGACTGGGGCCGGCGGATGTTCGTCACCCCTGGTGTGGTGGTGGACGGCAAGCTCGTCACCAACGATCTGGTCGACATCAACCTGGGTATCCGGATCCTGCTCGGTTCCTCGTTCTACGAGGACTGGGAGGACCAGGAGATGTTCGTGACCCGCGATCCGCTCGGCAACCCGGTGGACCGCCGACACCCCTGGAATCAGCACACCATTCCTCGGCCACAGAAGCGCGACTTCGACGACAAGTACTCCTGGGTGATGTCACCGCGCTGGTTCGACGGCACCTCGCACCTGGCCCTGGACACCGGTGGTGGACCGCTCGCCCGGTTGTGGTCCACGGCTCTGTCGGGTCTGGTGGACATCGGCGGTTACGTCAAGGCCACCGGACGCAGCGTGGTCATCAACCTGCCGAAGAGCGCAACTCTGCCGGAGAAGACGTTCGAGTGGAAGATTCCACAGTGGAGCAACGCGCTGGAACGCAACCGGGCTCGCACCTACTTCCAGGCCTACTGCGCCGCCGCGGCGCTGCACTTCGTGGAGAAGGGACTCGCCGAGGTCCGGGCCGGTCACACAAAGACCTGGGAGCCGTTCGAGGTACCGACCGAAGGCGCCGGCGTCGGCTTCACCGAAGCGGTGCGCGGTGTGCTGTCGCACCACATGGTGATCCGGGACGGCAAGATCGCCAACTACCATCCGTACCCGCCGACGCCCTGGAACGGCAGCGTCCGGGACTCCTACGGAACCCCTGGCCCGTACGAGGACGCGGTGCAGAACACCCCGATCTTCGAGGAGAACTCGAAGGAGAACTTCAAGGGGATCGACATCATGCGCGCGGTACGAAGCTTCGACCCGTGCCTGCCCTGCGGCGTGCACATGTATGTCGGCGGGGGCAAGACCGTGCGGCAGACACACACACCGCACGCCTTCGGTGGCACCCCGACGGCGCCGTGACCGGCACGATGACGTGCTGTCCGCAAGCCACCGTGGACGGGGCCCGGCGATGAGCAGGGCAATGGACGTGCGTACGGTCGGCGCCCGGGTGGACGGCCTGCTGACCGAACTGGAACAGCTCGCTGAACCCGCTGTGCACCGTACGGCCGAGGAACTGGTGCGCTGTCTGGTGGAGTTCTATGGCGACGGCCTGGGCAGGATCCTGGCCCTGTTGTCCGGTGTGGAGGGTGGCCAGGCACTGATCTCCCGGCTGGCCGAGGACCCACTGGTACGGGCTCTGCTGGTGCTGCACGACCTGCATCCAGCCAGCACCGCCGAACGGGTGCATGCCGCGCTGGAATCGCTGAGGTCACGCATCGGCGCGGTCCAGCTGCTGGAGATCCGGGACACGGTGGTGTCGCTGCGGATGCCCGACTCTGCGCACGGCTGTCCGTCCACTACGGCCAACCTGCGACGGGTGGTCGAAGCAGCGCTCAACGACCTGGCCCCGGAGATCACCGGACTGGAGATGGACGGGGTCGCAGCGCCACCGCCGGAACTGACGGCCGGCCGCAGGCTGCTACCGCTGCTCACCGATACCGGTGACCGCGCGATCACCGTCCCCGGTTCGGTGGGCCGGTGACCACGGGCCTGCGCCGATTCCGGCTTCCACCGGACCGGCCAGCCGAGAGCCCGGTCTGTGAACTGTGCGGCGAACCGGTCGGTGAGGAACATCCACACGTGGTGGACACCCGGACCAGGGCACTGGAATGCGCATGTCGGGCCTGCTACTTGCTGTTCACTCAGCCCGGTGCTGGCCACGGGCAGCATCGGGCGGTACCGGACCGGTACCGCTACACGCCGGCGTTCGCTGGCGGCGCACGGCTATGGGATTCGGTCGCTATCCCGGTCCGGACCGCGTTCTTCCTGACCAACTCGATCAGCCACCGCACCACCGCGTTCTATCCGGGACCTGCCGGTGCGACCGAGTCGCTGTTGTCCATTGAAGCCTGGGCCGAGGTTCTGCGGGACAGTCCGGTCGGCGCCGTTCCAGCAGAGGACACCGAGGCGTTGCTGGTCCGGAAACTCACGGAACGCTTCGAATGCTTCCTGATCCCAGTGGACGTGTGCTACCGGTTGGTCGGCCTGGTGCGGACCTACTGGAAGGGGTTTGACGGCGGAAGCCAGACGTGGCAGGCAATCGAGGACTTCTTTGCCGGACTCCGGGACCGGAGTGAGTGGGTGGACGGTGCCTGAACTCGGTTTCGAATGTCTGGGTGTACGTGCGGAACGCTACAGCGCCGCGCCCACCATGGTCTTGCGGCTACGGATCACCGAGCCGGACGGTGCCAGCGTGCACGCCGTTGCGCTGCGCTGCCAGATCCGGATCGAGCCGCAGCGCCGGAGCTACTCCGAGACGGAGGCCGAGCTGCTGGTCAACCTGTTCGGCGCGCGGTCTCGTTGGGCCGACACCCTCAAACCGATGCAGCTGAGCACAGTGTCGGTGCTGGTGCCCAGTTTCACCGGCAGCACCGAGGTCGATGTACCGGTGGCATGCAGCTACGACCTGGAGGTCGCGACCGGCAGCTACTTCCACGCGCTGACGGGCAGTGATGTGCCGCTGCTGCTGTTGTTCAGCGGCACGGTATTCGGCAAGGGGAGCCGCGGCTTCTGGGTCGAGCAGGTGCCGTGGCATGCCGAGGCGGCATGCGCACTGCCGGTGGCTGTCTGGCGCGCGGCGATGAATGTGCACTTCCCGGACTCCGGATGGATCAGGTTACGACGCGACACCATCGACGAACTGCTCCGCTACAAGAGCGCACACGCCATCGCCACCTGGGACGACACCGTTGGTGCGTTGATGTCCGGCGAGCGGAAGGTAGGCAGTCGGTGAGCGCAACGGATGGGATACCTGCAACCGACGAGCAGTTCTGGGACGGTGCCGGGATGCGTCGGGTACATGAGGTGGCCGACGCGGTTCTCTACGAGGGCTACCTGCTCTACCCCTACCGGGCCTCCGCGGACAAGAACCAGATTCGTTGGCAGTTCGGCGTACTGGTGCCCGTGTCGCTCACCGACAAGGACCGCGGCGAGTACGCCTCGTCGCGTACCGAGTGTCTCGCCGAGCCCACCCATGACGCGGTGCTGCGGATCCGGCTACGGTTCCTGCACCTGCAGGCGCGCACCGTACTCGTGTCGGCCGGGGGCCGTACCGAGCCGGTAGCCGCACTGCTGGTGGATGGCGAGGCGGTCCGGTCCTGGGATGAGGCCGTGGCGGCACATGTCGACGTGTCGGTGCCGGTGGGCGACGCGCTCGCGTGCCCATGCACGGTGTCCTTCACCGTTCCCGGCGCCGAGGAATCCGAAGCGGTGGTGGATGGTTCGGGCCGCGAGGTCGCGTCTTTGCTGCGTCGTCGGTGGCCGCTGCGGGGTGAAGTGCTCGTCGAAGCCCAGCCACTGGCCGGGCCCTACGGTGGGATGCGGCTGTGTATCGAGGTGCGCAACACCACCGATCCGCGGTTGGAGACGCCGAGTCGGCCACTGGCGCTGCGCCATTCGATGATTTCGGCGCACACTCTGCTCGCGCTGTCGGGTGGTGGCTTCCTGTCGCTGACCGATCCACCGCAGTGGGCTGCATCCGCAGCTGCCGCATGTGTCAACGAACGCACCTGGCCGGTACTGGTCGGTGCGGAGGACGGTCGCGAGGTGATGCTGTCATCGCCGATCATCCTCTACGACCATCCCTCGGTGGCTGCGGAGAGCCCGACCGCGCTCTACGACGGAACCGAGATCGACGAGATCCTGACACTGCGCACGATGGCGCTGACCGAGGCCGAGAAGCGTGAGGTACGTGCCACCGACCCGCGGGCCGCGCAACTGCTGGACGCAGTGGACGGCATGCCGCCGGAGCTGCTGGACCGCCTGCACGGCACGGTGCGCTACCTGCGGGATGTGACCGGCGCAGCGGCGTCGAAGGACCAGGCGCTCGCCACACCCTGGGAGGCACCGCCCTGGGAGGCGCAGCCGTGGTGGGATCCGGCCGCGGACAGCTCGGTCGACCCGGAGACGGACAGCGTCCTGGTGAACGGGACCGAGGTGACGCGAGGAGGCCGGGTCAGGCTGCGGCCCCGGCCCGGTGCCGATGCCCAGGACATGTTCCTGGACGGGATGGACGCCACCGTGCAGGCCGTGCTGTCCGATGTGGACGGTAATTGCCATGTAGCGGTCACCCTGGACGGTGATCCGGCCGCAGATCTTCAGGCCGCCCATGGCCGGTACCGCTACTTCGGTCTGGACGAGGTGCTGCCACTGCCCGACCGGGCTGGGGCGCAGACATGATGGACCTACCCGCACCCCGGACCCTGGTCGCCGGGATCGGCAACATATTCCGCGGCGATGACGGCTTCGGCGTGGAGGTGGCCCACCGGCTGCGGGAACTGCCCATGCCCGACGGGGTGGAGGTCGGTGACTACGGCACCAGTGGCATGCACCTGGCCTACGACCTGCTGGCCGCTTACCACACCACGATCCTGGTGGACACGGTGTCGCGGGGGGCCGCACCCGGAACCGTCCATGTGCTGGAGATCGACCCGGACGAGCCGACCGGCAGCACATCGGTGGATGCGCACGGAATGCAGCCCGACGCGGTACTGGCGCTGCTGCGCACCCTGGGTGGCGTGCCGGGACAGGTGTTGTTGGTGGGCTGTGAACCGGCTGATCTCGGCGAGCGGATCGGGCTGAGCGCGCCGGTGGCGGCTGCCGTGCCCCAGGCGGTCGCGGTGGTGGGTGAACTGCTCAACGGACAGGGATGCGTCCCCACCCGGGCACGGGCGGGTACCGGACAGCAGGAACGGAGAACATGACGATGAAGCAGCTGATCGTACTGACAGGTCTGGTGGCGATCGGGATCGTAGTGGCCCGCGCGGTGGCCCCTGACGTAGCCCGCTACCTACGGATCTCCAGGATGTGACGGACCGCGGCGAGGACAGGGACGAGACAGTATGTGCATCGGTATACCGGGCCGTATCACCGGACTGGCCGGCGACGGTGACCTGGCCGACGTCGAGGTGGCCGGAGTGGTACGCAGCATCAACATCGGTCTGCTGTGTGAGGATCCACCGGCGGTGGGGGACTGGATCCTGATCCACACGGGGTTCGCCCTGTCTCGGATGACCGAACTGGAAGCGCGGGACGCGTGGGAGTTCCTGGTCGGCATCGGTGAGGCCTACGACCGGGAGATGCTGCACCCCACCGACGGTCCGGTACCACTGCCGGGGGAGTAGGCGATGCACGAGTTGGCCGTCACTGAGAGCATCGTCACCATGATCGTCGAGCGGCTGGGTGACGCCCGGATCACCCGGGTCGAGCTCGAGATCGGTGCCCTCTGTGGAGTGGTGCCCGATTCGGTGCGGTTCTGTTTCGAACTCGTCACCGCTGGTACCGGACTCGAGGGCGCCGAACTGTCCATCGTGGAGTCGCCCGGTCGGGCACGTTGCCGGGACTGCCGGACAGAAGCGAACACCCGTGACCCGATTCCGGTCTGCGCGTGCGGGAGCCTCGACGTCGAGGTGACCGGGGGCCAGGAGCTGAGCATTCGATCCGTGGAAGTGGGCGAGTATGTGTAATACCTGTGGTTGCTCGGACAGTGCCGGGGTACGGGTCACCGACCCGGCAACGGTTCCCGTGGAGACAGACCACCCACATCCGCACCCGCATCCACCGGTCGGATCGGGGCGCACCGTGCGGTTGGAGCAGCAGGTACTGGCCAAGAACGATCTGCTGGCCGACCGTAACCGGGCCTGGTTCGCCGCACAGGCCATTGTGGCGGTGAACCTGATGAGTTCACCCGGATCCGGCAAGACCACGCTGCTGGAACGTACTGTCACCGATCTGGTCGGCTCGCTGCCGATCTCGGTGGTCGAAGGGGACCAGGAGACGCTGCTGGACGCGCGCCGATTGGCCGCTACCGGTGCGCGTACCGTCCAGATCAACACCGGTGCCGGCTGTCATCTCGATGCCGGCATGCTGGACAGTGCGTTGCGGACGCTCGACCCGCCGCCGCGCTCGATGCTGTTCGTGGAGAACGTGGGGAACCTGGTCTGCCCGGCCCTGTTCGATCTCGGCGAAGGCGCGCGGGTGGTGGTGATGTCGGTGACCGAGGGGGCCGACAAGCCGTTGAAGTATCCGCACATGTTCCGTACCGCGGATCTGGTCCTGCTCAACAAGGTCGATCTGCTGCCCTATGTGGACTTCGACGTGGCGCAGTGCCTTGCGGCCGCACGCCGGGCCCGTCCCGATGTGCCGATGTTGCGGGTGTCGGCGACCAGCGGCACCGGGTTGCAGGACTGGTACGGCTGGCTACGTGCCAGGATGCCGGCCGCCGTGACGTCGTCGGCCCGCTGACGCCGCGGCATGGCTGTCCAGCACGATGGCCACCCGGCCACCGGACCAATGGTGTTCGCCCGGTACGCCTATCCGCCCAACGAACTGGGTTACTGCGGCCCGGCGGATCATCAGGCGCTGCTGGAGTACGGTGCCACCGGCGGGGTCGACGGCGACCTGAGACGCCTGGCGGCCGGATTCGAGGGGGCGTGGCCGTATCTGCGGCTGATCGCGGATTGTGCCGGTATCGGCGACCCGCTCGACCGTCAGGTGGTCGAGGCGTACTGGATCGGCAACGACTGCCTTGATCTGGTCGAACCCGCGCGTTTCGCCGCGTCGCTGCGGAACCGCTCCGCAGCACGCTCCGCCGGGCACTGGACCCCGTTGGTCGACTGGGCACACAGCGGAACGGCACCGCACCACGGCTTCCAGGTCTTCGCCGTGTATCCGTGGGCGGGCCTGCTGCACACCGGTGCGGGCGTACGCGCACTGCACGTACTGGACCGGTGCCGGATCCGGTGGGGTCGGGTGCGTCGGCTCGACGGTGAGCGGGTGGTGGTGCGCAGTCGGGCGTTGCGCTTCGACGGAGGTAGCTTGCGGCTCGGTGAGCCGGCAGACGAAACGGCAAAGCTCAGTGCCACCGGATACCGGTTGGCGCCGCGGATCCAGGTCGGTGACCGCGTCGCCCTGCACTGGGACTGGGTCTGCGACCGGCTCGACGACGTGCAGGTGGCCGCTCTGCGCGCGCACACGGTCGGTCAGTTGGCGTTCACCAGCGCGCAGATGTCGCGATCCGGAGTGTTGGCCGCGCCAGGTTGATGGACCGATCTGCTGTTTTCGCCGCGTGTACGGCCACGATGAGACTACGGTGGGGCAGATTTCCGCAGCAAACAGTCACGTGGGGAGTGAAGAAGGACGGACGGGATGTGTCGGCAGCGGTGGCGGATCACGGTGCGCGGCGTGGTTCAGGGCGTCGGTTTCCGTCCCTTCGTGTACGCGCTCGCCGCCGAACTGGGACTGACCGGCAACGTCGGCAACACCGCCGATGGCGTGGTGATCGAGGTCGAGGGCGCCACAGGCGCGCTGGACGCCTTCCGGGACCGGGTCGACCATGACGCGCCACCGCTGGCCGTGGTGCAGGCCGTGACGGTCGAGCGGACCGTGGTACGCGGCGGCGCCGGCTTCACCATCTCGGCCTCCATCGCTGGCGCGGCGCGCACGTTGATCGCACCGGACGTCGCGACCTGCGGGGACTGCCTTGATGAGCTCACCGACCCGACGGACCGACGCTACCGGCACCCGTTCATCACCTGCACGCACTGCGGTCCCCGCTTCACCATCATCACCGCACTGCCCTACGACCGGGCGAACACCACGATGGCCGGATTCCCGATGTGCCGCGACTGTGCCCGGGAGTACGCCGATCCCACCGACCGGCGCTTCCACGCCCAACCCATCGCGTGTCCGGCCTGCGGCCCGGTACTGCGCCTCGTCCGGCCCGGACTGCCGACCCAGTTGGGGGAGGCGGCACTCACCGGGGCCCGACGGATGATCGCTGCCGGCGCGGTTCTCGCGGTGAAGGGTCTGGGCGGCTACCACCTGGCGTGCGCGGCAGGCGACGCCGGCGCGGTGGGTACGCTGCGCAAGCGCAAGGACCGTGGAGACAAGCCGTTCGCCGTGATGGCCGCTGACCTGGCCACCGCTTCGACGGTGGCGCGGATCGGCGCCGTGGAGGCGGACCTGTTGACCGGTGCCCGCCGCCCCATCGTACTGCTGCACCGTCGTGGCGATGTGGGGGAGCAGCTTGCCGCGGCGGTGGCGCCGGGAAACCCCGACGTGGGCGTACTGCTGCCCTATACCCCGCTGCATCACCTGCTGCTTGGTCTGCCCGGTGACCCGCCCGGTCCACGGATCGTGGTGATGACCAGCGCCAATCTGTCCGGCGAACCGATCGTCACCGATGACGACCAGGCATTGCAACGACTCTCCGGCATGGCCGATGCGTGGCTGATGCACGACCGGCCGATCCATGTTCCCTGCGACGATTCGGTGTTGCGGGTGGTGGATGGCCGGGAGCTACCGCTGCGCCGGTCCCGGGGTTACGCGCCCTTCCCGGTCGAACTGGGGACCCCGGTCATCCCGGCATTCGCCGTCGGCGGCGATCTGAAGAACACCTTCTGCGTGGGCGAGGGTCGCTACGCCTGGCTGTCCGGCCACGTCGGTGACATGGACGACGTGGCCACCCTCGACGCCTTCGGCCGCGCCGAGAGCCACCTGCGCGCGGTCACCGGTACCGATCCCGCGATGTTGGTGGTGGACCGTCACCCGGGTTACCGGTCCGCCGGCTGGGCACGCCGCCACGCCGCTGGACGTCCGGTGATATCTGTGCAGCACCACCATGCGCACATCGCCGCGGCGCTCGCCGAGCACCGCCACGACGGCCGTAGCCGGGTGCTCGGTGTCGCCTTCGACGGCACCGGGTACGGAGACGACGGTGCGGTCTGGGGCGGTGAGTTCCTGCACGCCGACTACGACGGCTACGACAGGCTCGCGCAACTCGCGTACGTGCCGTTGCCCGGCGGGGACAGCACGGTACGCAATCCGTACCGGATGGCGCTGGCGCACCTGCACGCCGCAGGGCTGCCGGCGGAGCCCGACCTGCCGCCCACGGCGGTCTGCCCGGAGACCGAGCGGCGGGTGCTGGACCGGCAACTGCGGTCCGGGCTGGGCTGCGTACCGACCTCCAGCATGGGCCGGTTGTTCGACGCGGTCGCCTCGTTGCTGGGTATCTGTCACCGGGTCGGCTACGAGGCGCAGGCGGCGATCGAACTGGAGGGAGCCGCCCGAGCGTACTGGTCGGATCAGCCCGCCGATTACCGCTTCGCGCTGGCCGAAGCCCGGACGGGAACAGCGCTGCAGGTACGGCCGGGCCCGGTACTGGCCGCGATCTGCACCGATCTGCGCCGTCAGGTGCCGGTGGGCCTGATCGCCGCCCGGTTCCACCGTGCCGTGGTCGACATGGTCGGCGAGGTCTGCGACATCGTCGCCGGTACCACCCGCACGGTCGCGCTGTCCGGTGGGGTGTTCTGCAACGAACTGCTCAGCTCGGGCTGTGCGGTGGATCTGGCCGGCCGGGGTTATGAGGTGCTGCGCCACCACCGGGTACCGCCCAACGACGCCGGACTGGCGCTCGGTCAACTGGTCGTCGCCGCGCGACGCGGCGACGCTCCGGCATGCCCGGATACCCGTACCGCTGACCAACCGATGACGTACCTGTGGGAAGGGGACAAGCATGTGCCTGGCGGTGCCCGGCAAAGTGCTGGAGATTGAGCAACGCGACGACACCCGGATGGCCAGAGTGGACTTCGGCGGTGTGGTCAAAGACGTGTGCCTGGAGTATCTGCCTGATCTCCAGGTCGGTGAGTACACCATCGTGCATGTCGGATTCGCGTTGCAGCGCCTGGACGAGGAGTCCGCCCGACAGACTCTCTCCCTGTTCGAGAATCTGGGCGAACTGGACAAGGAATTCGGCGACGCATGGGACCGGGCGGCCACCGAGGCCGGCGCCCCACGCCCGGCCGACACCACCCCGGGACCGCAGGAGGCCACGACATGAGGTACCTGGACGAGTTCAGTGATCCGCAGTTGGCGAAACGACTGTTCGACGACATCGCAGCCACCGTCACCCGGCCATGGGCGATGATGGAGGTGTGCGGTGGACAGACCCATTCCATCATCCGGCACGGCATCGACCAGTTGCTGCCGGAGGGCATCGAACTCATTCACGGCCCCGGCTGCCCGGTCTGCGTCACCCCGTTGGAAACCATCGACAAGGCGTTGGAGATCGCCTCGCGCCCCGACGTGATCTTCTGCTCCTTCGGTGACATGCTCCGGGTCCCGGGCAGCGACCGGGATCTGTTCCGGGTCAAGAGCGAGGGCGGCGACGTTCGGGTCGTGTACTCTCCGCTGGACGCGTTGACCATCGCCCGACAGAACCCCGAGCGCCAGGTGGTCTTCTTCGGTATCGGCTTCGAGACCACCGCGCCGCCCAACGCGATGACCGTCCACCAGGCGCGGCGCCTGGGCATCGGGAACTTCTCGCTGCTGGTCTCACATGTGCGGGTACCACCGGCCATCGAGGCGATCATGCAGTCGCCGCACTGCCGGGTACAGGCGTTCCTGGCCGCCGGACACGTGTGCAGCGTCATGGGTATCGAGGAGTATCCGGCCCTCGCGCAGCGCCATCAGGTGCCGATCGTGGTGACTGGGTTCGAGCCGCTGGACATCCTGGAAGGCATCCGGCGCACCGTACGACAGCTGGAGAACGGTGAGTACCGGGTGGAGAACGCGTACCCGAGGGCGGTGCGCCCGGAAGGCAATCCGGCGGCCCGGGCGATGCTGGCCGACGTGTTCGAGGTGACCGACCGGGCCTGGCGGGGTATCGGCACGATCCCCGGCAGCGGCTGGCGACTGTCGGAACGCTACCGTGACTTCGACGCCGAATACCGCTTCTCGGTGCAGGGCATCACCACCCGCGAATCCGCCGACTGCCGCAGCGGCGAGGTGCTGCAAGGGTTGATCAGGCCACACGAATGCGCGGCGTTCGGTACCACCTGCACACCCCGTACGCCACTGGGCGCCACCATGGTCTCCAGCGAAGGGGCGTGTGCCGCCTACTACCTCTACCGCCGGTTGGCCGAGCCGACGCCCACGGCCGGCTCCGCGCCCGCGCCGACACAACGGGAGGCGAGCCACGTTGGCTGAGCTGATCACCCACATCGGTCCGTCCGTACCTGCCGCACCTGACTTCAGCGGCTGGAGCTGCCCGCTTCCGCTGCGGGACAGTCCGCGGGTGGTGATGGGACACGGGGGCGGTGGCGCGATGTCGGCCGAACTCGTCGAGCATCTGTTCGTACCGGCGTTCGGTAACCCGATCCTGGCCGGCCTGACCGACTCGGCGGTACTGGAACTCGGCGGTGTACGGCTCGCCTTCTCCACCGACTCGTACGTGGTGCGCCCGTTGTTCTTCCCCGGCGGCAGCATCGGTGACCTGGCGGTCAACGGTACGGTCAACGACCTCGCCATGAGCGGCGCGCAGGCGGCGTACCTGTCCTGCGGCTTCATCCTGGAGGAGGGCACCGAACTGTCGGTGGTCGGCCGCATTGCTGAGGCACTGGGCGCTGCCGCCGAGCGGGCCGGCGTCACGGTCGTCACCGGGGACACCAAGGTGGTAGACGCCGGCCATGGTGACGGCGTCTACATCAACACCGCGGGCATCGGTGTGGTCTGTGACGGGGTGGACATCCGTCCGCAGCGTGCCCGACCGGGCGACGTGGTGCTGGTGTCGGGCACCATCGGCGTGCACGGGGTGGCGATCCTCAGTGTCCGGGAGGGGCTTGAGTTCGGTGCGGAGGTGGTGAGCGACTGCGCGCCGCTCAACAGTCTGGTCGCCGCGATGTTGGCGGCCTGCCCGGACATCCACGCGCTGCGTGACCCGACCCGCGGTGGGGTGGCGACCGCGTTGAACGAGATCGCCGGTGCCGCCGGGGTCGGTATCGAGCTGGCGGAGCGGGATCTTCCCGTTCCTGCGGTGGTCGCGAACGCCTGCGCATTACTCGGACTGGATCCGTTGTACGTCGCCAACGAGGGCAAGCTACTGGCTGTCGTCGCGGCCGCCGACGCCGACGCGGTGCTGGCCGCGATGCGCGCGCATCCCGCCGGTCGCGACGCGGTCCGGATCGGTCAGGTCGTGGACCGACATCCGGGGATGGTCAGCGCCCGTACCGGTTTCGGCGCCTCCCGGGTGGTCGACATGCCGATCGGTGAGCAGTTGCCCAGGATCTGCTGACGACGGGCGCGACTCAGCTGATGTCGTGCCCGGTGCCGGATTCCGGATCCGTCAGCGGTGCACGCAGGCGTTCGCGCAGTGCCCGGTGCCGGCGCGCGGCGCCGGCCATGGCGCTGACCTCGCCCTGGTCGACCCGTACCTCGGTGGTGGCCGGTTCATAGCCCAATTGCAGCGCGCCTGCCGCCGCGCCGCGTGCACCGACCTCCGCGTCGGTGCACCGGCGGGCGTGCCCACCCAGCGCGGCGGTGAGCCGGCCGGTCAGCCAACCGGACGCGGCGATCGCCCCGCCACCCAGCATCGGCAGGCTCCGCCCGCTCGGATCCACCGCCCGCGCACCGTCCGCTAGCTCGTGGCACAGACCCTCCAGGGTGCCGGCGAGAAGTTCCGCCGGCCCGGTGGTCAGCCGCAGGCCGTGCACCGTACCGCCGGCGCCGACCGGGTCGGTGGCCGGCGGTCGATGACCGGCCTGGTCGGGAAGGCAGATCAGACCGTGGCCGCCGGGCGCCAGCGTGTTGAGCGTCTCCTCCCCGATACGCGGGTCATCCTGCCCGGCGCCGAGCAGCCCCGTCAGCCACTCGTCCAGTACCCCTCCGCCGGAGTACGCCACGCCGAACACCACCCGCCGGTGATCCACCCGGTAGCGCCAGACACCGGGCGCCGGGTCGGTGGCCTGCGTGTCGACGAGCCGGACCGCTGCCGAGGTACCGACCGTCACCGACAACCGGTCCGGCGCGAAGCAACCCGAGCCCAGAGCACTGGCGGCGCCGTCCCCCAGCGGCGGCGCGATCCGGGCCGCGGCAAGTTCCGGCCAGCGTCGCCGGTACCGCTCGGTGAGCTTGGCCCGCCAGTCGTCGGGCGCCAGTGCCGGCACCGCGGACTCGTCGATCCCGGCCAGCTCGAGCGCTTCCGGATCCCATCGGCAGACGGCGGTGTCCAGCGCACCGGTTCCCGATGCCGAGGACACCGATGCCGTCGACTCACCCCACAGTTGCTGGCCCAGGTATTCAGGTAGGCCGACCCACCGATGCGCGTCGACGCCACGGGAACGCAACCAGCCGATGCGCGCCGGCCAGTAGAACGGATGCCACCAGGCGCCGGTACGGGCGTGGAAGGCGGCACTGTCCTCCGGCGTCCGGTCAGTGGGTAGCGTAGGTCGAAGGTCCATCCAGGACAGACAGGGCCCGGTGGGTTCGTCGTGCTGGTCCAGTCCCAGCAGCGAATGCCACTGCGTGGAGATCGCGATGGTGTCGACCTCGGTGAGCTGGTCGCGCTCCGACAGCTCGTCCAGACAGCTCACCGTGGCGCCCAGGTAGGCCGCCAGGTCCAGTTCGGCAGCGCCGTCGGCGCTCTGCCGTAGCCGGGCGTGTTCACGGACCGCGGCACCGGGCACCGGGGTGAGGCCGGTGCCGTCCGTGGTCAGCACCACCGCACGCACTGAACTGGAACCCAGGTCCAGCGCGAGCACGCGGGTCACCGACTCTGCCATCGGATGTTCCCTCCAGCACGGGTACGGACCCGCTCACACTAGGCCCTCCGGCCGTGCCCGACCACATGGAACGGCGCAGGCATGCCATTTCACCCGGGGTCGCCGCGCCAGCTGGTTCAGTAGCCGCCGTTGTTGCCGCCGCCCGCGGGTGCGGACGGGCTCGACGGTGTCGCGCCGCCACCGACCCGGATCACGTGCCAGCTGAATGCGACGTGGTCGAAGTTGTCCTTCGCGCCGTCCCCGGCGGCCCTGCCGGGCTGCTTGTCCACGGTGAAGCGGTACAGCGGCCGGCCGTTGAAGGTCAGCTGGACGCTGCCGTCCTGGCGGTGGACGGTACCCAAGGTGCCGCTGGCGCCCGCCACGGTGTGCGGCACCGTGGTCCCGGCGGGTACGGTGGCCGGCGGCCAGACGGCGGTACATGCCGCGGTGCACCGGATGGTGCCTGACTTCTCCTGGTCGGGGCTGTACAGCACGTCACCCTTGGCGTCCACCAGTACCCGGCCGACCGAGCCGACGGCGTGCACCGACACCGGTGCGGCGGCCCCCGGGTTGGACGAACTGGAGCCGGCCGTGGGTGCTGGTGACGCACTGCCGCTCCTACCACCACCGCCGCCACTGCCGCCGCATGCCGTCACCGCAACGGACGCGGTGAGCAGCATTCCGGCCGCGATGAGCATCCGGCGACCTGACCTGCGGGCGCTGTCCACGGTTCTCACCTGTTCCTCGACTCTGCTCTCGGCGTGGTCGCAGGAGACACGGCCGATGGCCGTGATCGGTTCACACGGTCAGGTTGAGTATCGCGGTCCCGGTCGGGGTACGTACCTGGATCGCGCGGATCTGATGGCGGGAAACCGATGTGGTGCCGGTCAGTACCGCCGTGGTGGCCGGTACGGCCTTCCAGGCGGCGATCTGCTCGGCGCGCCCGGCATCGTCGACCACGACCAGGGTGTAACCACCGGGATAGCTTGCTGTGCCGTCGTAGTGGCAGCGCAAGGTGACATCGGTGCCCCACGGCTGGTCCCGCAGCGACACCGTGGCGTGCACCGGCGAGGCGACCACCGCGGCCATCGGCCGGGCCGGCGGTGCCGGTGCCGGGCCGGGGGAGTTGACCAGCAGCAGGACCAGTACCAGTACGACCGCGGCGGCGGCCGCGCCGACCGCGGCCAGGCACCAGCGCGCCCGTCGGCGCCGCCGGGCCACCACGTTGAGCATGGCGGGCAGCAGGTCCGGTGGTGGTGCCTCCTCAGGCGTGGTGAAGTCCTCCGGCCGTACCCGTGACATCAGGCCGGGCAGCCCGGCCAGCGCCCGGACCGATTCCCGGCAGTGCGGGCACTCGGCGAGATGCTGTTCGTACTCGTGGCGTTCCGTCGGATTGAGGGCACCCAGCACGTACGCGGCGTCGTAGCTGCGGAACGCGTCGTCGCCGACTGGGCCGGTCATCCGAGAACCCCCATTTCCTCCAACGCGAGCCGTAGCGCCCGTAGCGCGTAGTGGGTGCGCGACTTGACCGTGCCCGCCGGGACACCCAGTCGCTCGGCTGCTTCCATCGTGGACCGGCCGAGGTAGAAACACTCGATGAGTACTTCACGATGCTGACCGGACAGCCGTCGCAGCGCGTCGGCGACCAACCAGGACTGCACCGCCTCGTCGGTACCGTCCGACACGCCATGTTCCGGTGGTGCGGCCGACACCACCTCGGGCCGGACATGCCGTGCCCGCCACTGGTCGATCACCAGATTACGGGCCACGGTGTGCAGCCAACCGCGCACCGGCCCACCCTCCAGCACCCGGGGATGCTGCCAGGCCCGCAGCAGCACCTCCTGTACGACATCCTGTGCCCAGCCCCGGTCGCCGCTGGTCAGCCGTAGTACGTAGCCGAACAGCGCGGCGGCGTGTTCGTCATGCAGCGTACGTAACAACTGCTCGTCGGCTCGCGCGGGCACCCTTGACCTCCTCATCGCCGCGAGCGGCGCCGTACCGATTGCATCGTCGCGAGTCCGAGGCCGCAGCAGATCGCCGCGATGTCCGCGGCACCAGCCAGCTGTTGTGGAGTTCCGGACAGGGTTTCGGTGACACCGAACAGGCCGACGGTCGTCGACAGCGCGAAGGCGAGGAGGGTCGCGGTACCGAATCCGGCCGCGGCCAGAGCGGGAAGCCGATGGTGCCACACCAGTACGGCAAGCGCGATCAGCAACCCGCCGATCGAGTTGAGCAGGAAGAGCGGCCCGACGATCGCCATCTGCCGGAAGCCCTGTACCCACAGTTCCAGGTGGATGTCCGCGGACAGTAGCACGGCGGCCACGGTCAGGCCGCGCAGAACCTCGGTGCCCACCTGCCGCGCGGTCAGTTCAGGTGGTAACCATCTGGACAATGCGGTCACTGCGTCCACCTCCTGCGGCCATGCCCGTCAGGTGTGGACACGCGGCGCCGACCCGAACGGTTCAACCGGTAGCGGGTGGCGGTCTGGCTGAAGGGAGGTAGAGCGTGGACCCGTCGCGATGAACCGGATCCCTGGAATGTCGGCGCAGGGAGGATCGGTGCCGGCCACAGCTTGTGGCCGGCACCGACGGGTGCGCTAGGACGACACGGAATGCGCGCGTCGACGTGGCTCCCGACCCGGCGGCTGTGTGGGTCGGGGCCATTCCGGTGCCGGTGGGATGGACCGGCGCACCGGTTCACCCGGCTGCAGGGTGAGTAGTTCCCCGTGGTGCAGCACCGGGATCGGGGCCCCGTCGCCGAGGGTGTACGTCGCCTCGGTTGCGGTGAATTCGACTCTCAGATGATTTCCCCGTACCAGCAGGCGGAACGCGATCCGGGTCAGTCCAGGGGGCAGCCGCGGCGCGAAGGCCAGACCGTCGGTGTGGTCACGCAGCCCGCCGAACCCGGCGACCAGGGCCAGGCACGCACCGGCCAGCGATGCCATGTGCAACCCGTCGCGGGTGTTGCTGTGCAGGTCGTCAAGGTCGGTCAGCGCCGCCTCGGCCAGATAGTCCAGGGCCAGCTCGAGATGACCGCACTCGGCTGCCACGATGGCCTGGGTGCTGGCCGACAGCGACGAGTCACGCACCGTGATCGACTCGTAGTAGGCGAAGTTGCGCGCCTTCTGCTCCGGGGTGAAGGCATCCCCGCAGGTCTGCATGGCCAGCACAAGGTCGGCCTGCTTGATCACCTGCTTGCGGTAGATGTCGAAGTACGGGAAATGCATCATCAGTGGGTAGCGCTTGCCGGTGGACTCGAAGTCCCACTGTTCGTGGTGAGTGAATCCCTCGGCCTGTGGATGCACCCCGAGCTTCTCGTCGTAGGGGATCAGCATGGCGTCGGCGGCGTCGCGCCAGCTCGCCGTTTCCTCGTCGGTGACGCCCAGCGTCCGTGCCTGCTGGGTGTGCCGCTCGGCGACCTCGGCCGCGGAGCGCAGGTTCCGGCGCGCCATCAGGTTGGTGTAGACGTTGTTGTCGGCGATCGCCGAGTACTCGTCGGGCCCGGTCACGCCATCGATCCGGAACCGGCCGTGCGCGTCGTGGTGGCCGAGCGAGCGCCACATCCGTGCCGTCTCCACCAACAGCTCCAGCCCGACCTCCCGCTCGAAGTCGCGGTCGTCGGTGGCCCGGACGTAGCGGATCACGGCGTGCGCGATGTCGGCGCTGATGTGGAACGCGGCGGTGCCCGCCGGCCAGTACGACGAGCATTCCTCGCCGCGGATGGTGCGCCATGGGAACACCGCGCCGGACAGTCCGAGCTGCTGCGCCCGGTCCCGCGCCATCGGTAGGGTGTTGTGCCGCCAGCGCAACGCCTGTGCGACCGCACTGGGCACGCTGTAGGTCAGTAGCGGTAGTACGAAGACCTCGGTGTCCCAGAACGAGTGGCCGTCGTAGCCAGGACCGGTGAGGCCCTTGGCCGGAATGGCGCGCTCCTCCGCCCGGGCCGAGGCCTGCAGCACATGGAACAGTGCGAACCGGATCGCCTGTTCCAGCTCCGCGTCTCCAGCGACCTCGACGGCCGCGCCCTGCCAGAATTCGTCGAGGTAGTTTCGCTGTTCGGCCAGCAGACCGTCCCAGCCGGTGAACCTGGCGGCAGACAGCCCGGCGGCGACCTGGTCGCGCAGCGCCGGTACGGACCGGTGCGCAGACCAGCCGTAGGCCAGGTATTTCACCAGCCGCAATCGCTGGCCGGGCTGCAGCACGGTGGTGACCGTGGTGCGCGCCAGGTCATCGAACGCCTCCGTGGTGACCTGTACGTTCTCCGGACCGTCGATCTTGTGTTCCATCCCGGCGGCGACCCGCAGGCCGCTGCGCGCGGTCTGGTGGATCAGTACCGCCCCGCGTTCACCGGACACGCCATGGTGCTCGGGCCGCAGCGGCGCCTCCAGGATAGCCGCCGCCCGGGGGTCACCATTGTGCCCCGGTAGCTGTTCGTTGGTGACCAGCTCCGACTGCAGGACCACCCGGGCGGATCCGTCGACCGGTTCCACCTCGTAGCAGATGGCGGCGATCGCCCGTTGGGTGAACGAGACCAGGCGGGTCGAGGTCACCTTCATGGTGCGACCGGCGGGGGAGGTCCAGGTGGCCTCGCGGCGCAGTACGCCGTCTCGGAAGTCCAGGCTGCGTTCGTGTGTGTGCAGGGTGCCGTAGCGCAGGTCGAACGGCTCGTCGTCGACCAGCAGCCGGATCAGCTTGCCGTTGGTGACGTTGATGGCCGTCTGGCCGGACTCCGGATAGCCGTAGCCGGCTTCGGCGTACGGCAGCGGCCGAAGTTCGAAGACGCCGTTGAGGTAGCTACCCGGCAATCCGTGCGGCTCACCTTCGTCGAGGTTGGCGCGCAACCCGATGTGTCCGTTGGCCAGTGCGAAGACTGACTCGGACTGGGCGATGGTGTCCAGGTTGAGGCTCTGTTCCCGAAGGCACCACGGCTCAACGGCGAACGCCCGGCCTGTCGTCATGGCTTTCCGATCTGAAGTGGGGCTTGTCCTGTGCTGCTGTCACGCGTCGGGTCACACCGCCGCGCATGCTGCCCGCGAGGGGCAGCCGTCCGTGTCCGGCCGCGCCGTGGCGGATGTGCCCGCAGGGGCAGTTTCGTGCCGCACGACGTGCCTGGCCGGGATCGCCGGTCTGCTGGCCCGTAGCGTGCTTGGCGCTAGTCCCCCGTGCCTCTGGCGGCCGGGGTGGTGGCGAGCAGGTCGGCGAGATCCTCGACGACCCGGTCCGCTCCGTGGGCGCGTAACTGCTCGGCCTGGCCGACCCGGTCCACACCGATCACTACACCGAATTGTCCGGCCCGACCGGCCGCCACCCCGGACAGCGCGTCCTCGAACACCGCGGCAGCGTCGGGGGACAGGCCGAGCGTGTGGGCGGCGGCGAGGAAGGTGTCCGGCGCGGGTTTGCCGGCCAGTCCGTCGCGGGCGGCGACAACCCCGTCCACGATCACTTCGAACTCGTCGGCGATGCCGGCCGCGGCGAGGACGTCGCGGCAGTTCGCGCTGGAGGACACCACCGCTCGGCGTAGGCCGGCGGCCCGTGCCGCCGCCAGGTAGCGGATCGAGCCCGGGTATGCCTCGACGCCGTTCTGACGGATGTGTCGGGTGACGATCTCGTTCTTCCGGTTGCCCAGGCCACGGATCGTCTCGTACTCCGGCGGATCGTCCGGGGAGCCCTCGGGCAGGCTGATGCCCCGCGACGACAGGAACGACCGGGTGCCGTCCTGTCGCGGCTTACCGTCAACGTAACTATCGTAGTCACTCTGAGTAAATGGTTCCCACGAGCCGTGCTCGGATTCGGCTCTCGCCGACAGATAACTGTCGAACATCTCCCGCCAGGCGGCGGCATGGATGACGGCAGTACTGGTGAGTACCCCGTCGAGGTCGAACAAGCAGGCACGGATGCCGTCTGGAAGCCCTAGCACGGCCCCGATAGTAGCGGCGGAACCCAGCGGTGGCGGTACCCCCGGGCATTCGTCTGTTCGCCGCCATGGGAGCGCCGCGATGCCGGGGGCTGGCAGCCCCCGGCCCGACCTGGTGATCAACGGTTATCGGCGCAACAGAACGTAGACCCAGCTACCTAGAAAGCTCATGCATGACGTGGTCCAGATCACGCGACTCACAGAGAATCGGACAATCGCCACGACGCACTGCAGACAGATCTGTGGCAGGCCAAGCCCTGGGGCACCGAGTAAAGCTGTCCCGCGCTGCTCTCGCCATCGGTCGATCGGCGCGGGAAGCTCGACGGCCATGTCGTGATAGAAGTCGCGCATTTCGCCGAGGGGCCGCAGCGAGCCGGCTGACAGGTCGCCCTGCTTGGCGCGCGTAGGTCAGTGGAATGCCGGCAGGCCGGTGATCGCCTGACCCAGTACGAGCGTGTGGACCTCGCTGGTGCCCTCGTAGGTGAGTACGGACTCCAGGTTGTTGGCGTGTCGTAGGGCCGGGTAGTCCAAGGTGATGCCCGCTGCGCCGAGGATGGTGCGGCACTGCCGGGCGATCTCCAGGGCCTCCCGGACGTTGTTGAGTTTGCCGACGCTGACCTGTTCCGGTCGCAGTGTGCCGGCGTCCTTACGGCGTCCCAGGTGCAGCGCGAGCAGGCTTGCCTTGCCCAGCTCCAGACTCATGTCGACCAGCTTGGCCTGGGTGAGCTGGAAACCGGCGATGGGCCGGCCGAACTGTTCGCGCTGCAGGGCGTAGGCGAGGGTCGATTCGAGGCAGTCGCGTGCCGCACCGGTACTACCGAACACGATGCCGAACCGTGCCTCGTCCAGGCAACCGAGCGGGCCGGCCAGCCCCCGCGCGTCGGGTAGTTGCGCATCGGCCGGTAGCCGGACATCGGCCAGGACCAGTTCGCTGGTCACCGACGCGCGCAGGGACAACTTGCCGGCGATGTCGCGGGTGGAGAACCCCGGGGTATCGCGGGGGATCAGGAAACCGCGCACGCCCTCCTCTGCCCGGGCCCACACCACCGCCACGTCGGCGATGGAACCGTTGGTGATCCACATCTTGCTGCCGTTGAGAATCCAGTCGCTGCCCTCGCGCCGGGCGCTCGTACGCATGCCGGCCGGGTTGGAGCCGAAGTCTGGCTCGGTGAGACCGAAGCAGCCTACGGCACGGCCGGCGGCCATGTCGGGCAGCCAGTCTGCGCGCTGCTGTTCGCTGCCGTAACGGTGGATGGCGTACATCGCCAGGGATCCCTGTACCGAGACCAGGCTGCGTAGACCGGAGTCCGCGGCCTCCAGTTCGGCGCAGGCCAGGCCGTAGCTGACCGCGCTGGTGCCAGCGCAACCGTGGCCGTGCAGGTGCATGCCCAGCACACCCAGTTCACCGAGTTCCCTGGCCAGGTCGCGGGCGGGGATCCGGCCCGTGTCGTACCAGCCGGCCAGGTGCGGGCGGATCCGGTCCGCGACAAACCTGCGTACGGTGTCCCGGATGTCGCGTTCGGCGTCGCTCAGCTCATCGTCGATGCCGAACAGGGCGAGTGGATGCTGTCGGTCGGCCGGCGTGCTGTTCGGCATTGGCGAACCTTTCGTGGTTACCGTGCGCTACGCCGCAGCGTAGCGCCGTCCTGTGCAGCGTCTGGTGCTCGTAGGACCGGTCAGTCGCCGGCCGCGGCGAGGGCGTCGGTGAGCCGGGTCAGTGGGCTGGCCAGATTCCACTGCTCGGCCAGGGCCAGGACCGCGTCGGGGTCGGCGGGCCCGGTCGGCAAGGTGGTGTCCAGCTTGGGCACCGGGGCGTCCACCGCGACCCGGACCACTGTGGGTGCGGCGGCCAGATAGTTGTCCGCGTCGCGCAGTCGGCGGGACTGGGCGGGCCGCAGTCTGCTGTCTGCGGCATCCACGGCGGCGCGCAGTGTGCCCAGGTTGCCGTGGGTTTCCAGGAGCGCGGCGGCGGTCTTCTCGCCGATACCCGGTACGCCGGGCAGACCATCGGAGGGGTCACCGCGTAGTACGGCGAAGTCGACGTAGCTGGCGGCGCCCACTCCGTAGCGTGCCCGCAGCGCCGCGTCGTCGAAGACCTCCAGTTTGGCGATGCCGCGGCCGCAGTACAGCACCCGCACCGGTTTGGCGTCGTCGATGACCTGGAATAGGTCCCGGTCGCCGGTGACGGCTTCGACCGGGCCGGGTTCGCGGGCGGCGAGGGCGCCGATCACGTCGTCAGCCTCGTAGCCGGGTACGCCGACCGCGCTGATACCGACCGCCGCGAGCGCGTCGAGGATGATCGGTACCTGTGGGCCCAGCTCGTCGGGTACCTGCTCGCCGCCGTCGACAGCGACCCGGTGCGCCTTGTACGAGCCGATCAGCGACACCCGCCAGTCTGGTCGCCAGTCGGCGTCCAGGCAACAGACCATCCGGTCCGGCCGGCGGGTGCGTACGAGCTGGGCGAGCATGTCCAGGAATCCCCGCACGGCGTTGACCGGGGTGCCGTCGGGTGCCGTCATCGAGGTCGGGATGCCGTGGAAGGCGCGGAAGTACAGGCTCGCGGAGTCTACGAGCAGCAACGGTCGGTTCACCTGTTCCAGCCTGCCATGTACCACCCGACGGCGGGTGCGGGTGGTTCATCGCTGTCGTAACGGCCGGCCCTGGCAGCGTGGATCGGTGGTGGTGTCGCGGCGGGCGGGTGCCAGCCAGGCGAGCATCGGCTGCTCGACCTGCCAGCCGTGCACGGTCACCGGAATCACCGGTATCTGGCCGTCATCGGGGCAGATCGCTTCGGACCTGACGTCGTCGTTGACGAAGAAGTGGACGGTGCTGCGGCGGTCCAGCACGATGGTCATCCGGTCGTTGACGGCGATGACGTAGCCGAGGGTCACCTGTGTGGCGCCGCCTTGACCGGTGCTGGTTTCCAGCGCTACGGCGGGCAGGATCGGTGCCCTGAGAAAGTTCGCGCCCACCACGAGTGGCGCGATGAAGATCGCGACGACGGCGACCCAGCGGGTGAGCCGCCCCGCCGCCCATGCCGGTACGGGTCCGGTGAGCAGGAGCGCCATGGCTGGGGGGAGCAGCAGCAGGGCGGTGGTGCCTGCCTGCCCGGTACGCAGTGCGGTCAGACTGGCCGGCCAGGTGATGGCGTACTCGGTGAGAGCTACCGATGCGGGGATCGCCACGCAGATCGTACGGATCAGCCGGGGGCGGTTGTGGTGACGGCGACGCAGTTCCAGTCCGAACGCGGCCACAGCCATCATCACCAGCAACGGGAGGAACCGCAGCTGCCAGGTCAGGAGCCCGACCATGGTGGCCAGAGCGGCGACCCAGTACGGGATGCGCAGCCCGGCGCGGACCAGACCGGAGGCGCGGATGTTCCCAGGTTCGGGCACACTCACCGCGAACAGGGTGCCGAGAACCCGACCGACGAGTACGACCAGCGGCAGGGTCCAGACCAGGGTGATCAACAGCGTGCTGACCAGGCCAAGTGGGTTGACGTTCTGCACCAGCAGCAGCATCGTCTGCAAGTTCTGTCGGCTGAGGTACCACAGCCGCAGCAGCAGCAACAGCAGTGGAAACGCCGGGAACAGGGTCAGCAGCCACTGTTGGTGGGGGGTTGGGTTCTGCTCGGTCCCGGTCGCATCGGGCCCGGTCATCGGTGGTGACCGGAGGCCGCCGGTAGCGCCCGGCTACGTTGCCACGGCCATTCCCGTACCTTGACCTCGGGTACCTCGGGCTGCTCGCCGTTGGCGATCTCCTGCGGCAGGCTGTCGGGTTGTTCGGGACGTAGGTTGCGGTCGAAGGCGTCTTCCCAGCGATGGTCGGCCGGGTCGTATCGGGAGTGGTAGAGCGACAGGTCGACCAGGGTCCGCAGCGCGGTGTTGCTGCCGGTGTTGATACCCCATTGCTCGTCGACGTCGGTTCCCAGTGCATGTAGTCGCAGTTGCTGGGGGTGGAGGTGGACGAAGCCGGCGAGGATCACCGCATCGGTGGTGACCGCGTCGACGCGGTGGGAGAGTAGGTCCTCGACGCACTCGCTGATCTTGTTCTTGCCCACCACGTTGGCCTGGTCGGCCTGTTTGAGCGCGACCGAGGTGGATGTCGTGATGGTGCAGACCTTCTCGCCGGCCAGGTCGTTGAAGGACTGTACGGACGGGTGGTCGCGGCGGGTCAGTACCGACTGGGCGGTGCGCAGATAGGGGGCACTGAAGTTGACCCCGGGCATGGCTTCCCGCTGGGCGGTGATGCTGTAGGCGGCGACGGCCAGGTCAACGGTGACGAACTGGTTGCCTTCACGGGCCTGCATGCGGGCCCGGTCCTTGCTGTCCATGGGCAGGAATCGCACCGATGGGCGGTCGAAGCCGAGGTCCGCGGCGAGCATGTACGCGATGTCGATGTCGAAGCCGGTGTAGCGGCCGGTCTTCCGGTCGAGGACGGCGATGCCGGGCTGGTCGTCGAGAACGCCGACGACGAGGTCACGTTTGCCCACCAGTCCGGCCTGTTCGATCAACTGGTCCTTGGTCGGTGGGCCGTTCTGTAGGACGGCTGTCAGAACGATGACGATCACGATGAGTACGGCGAGGACGACTGCTCCGAGCCGCATGGTGCGCACCACGGTGCGGCGTCGGGTGACCGGTTCGGGTTGTTCGGAGGGAGTGGTCTCGCTCGGGGCTGGCGTTGGTTGCCTGATGGGCGCCTGGGCGGCGGTTCTGCCGGCGGTAGGGCGCTGCGTCGCTTCCCGTCTCCATCTGCCTATGCCCACGCTGTCTCCGCTCGTCCGGTTGGGGCCTGCCTGCTCCTGCCGTCAAGCATGCCAAATTTCTGCCATCGGTCTACCGTCTGCCCGTTCTGGTGGGATACGGCGGGGTGCTTCAGCTTCGGTAGGTCGACACGGTGACCGAGGCGGTGACCAGGGCCGGGTTGGCGAGTACGGCGATCCGCTCGTCGAGTGTGGTCGGGTCCAGATGGCGTGCGCTGGGGCCCATGGCGACGACGGTGCGCACCTCGGCGGGGCTCAGCTGGAGGGTGAAGTCGTGCCGGGTGCTGTGCGACAGCCGCAGTTGCGGGCTCATTGCGCGTTCGAGCCTGTCCTGTTTGTCGGGGTCGACCCGGATCAGGCCGAGTGCGGTGACCAGTTCGCGAAGATGTTCGCTGGTGGGGGTGACGACGACCAGTTCCCCACCCGGTACGAGGACGCGGCGGATCTCGATGGCATTGCGTGGTGCGAACACGTTGAGCATCAGGGCGACGCTGCTGCTGCGGATCGGTAGCGGGGCCCAGGCATCGGCGCCGATGGCGGCGATCCGCGGGTGCGCCCGGGCCGCGCGACGTAGCGCGAAGCGGGACACGTCCAGGGCCAGTCCCGCTCTCTCTGGTAGCCGGTCGAGTACGGAGGCGAGGTAGTGGCCGGTGCCGGCGCCCAGGTCGAGTACGCAGCCTTCGACATCGGGTGCCGACGCGGCTGCGTCGGCGAGCGCACCGGCGATGGGGGAGTAGTGGCCGGCTGTCAGGAAATCGTGCCGGGCGGAGATCATCGCGGCACTGTCGCCGGCGGTTTGGCGTCGACCGCCGGCCAGCAGGTTGAGATACCCCTGGCGGGCGATATCGAAGGTGTGGCCGGCGGTGCAGCGGGCAGTGTCGCTGTCCAGTCGGAGGTTCGCACCGCAGTGCGGACAGATGAGGTAGCGCATGGCGTCAGCGAGCACACCTGATGATCGTTCGCCGACCGCTCGTTTGCACTATAACTAGCTTCCTAGGAAGCAATACCGGACATAGCGCCCGTCACTATGTAACAACCCGGCCCACTACAACCCACCGGACCCGAACGACCGTTAAGCTTCAGCCACGTACGCGGGGTACTGGAGATTGCGGAGGAGCCCGTGGAGCGGCAAAGTGGATCACCGGCCAGAGTCATCGGTACGCGGCGCGATGGTGTCCGGCGGCTGCTGCCTACCGATGAGGCGAAGGAACTGCTGGGCCTTGCGGAGGAGATCGCAGACGGCGAACTCGCGCCGCGGGCCGCTGACTTCGAGGCCAGGGATGAGTTCCCCCGGGACGCCTTCCGGACCCTGGGCAGGGCAGGCCTGCTGAGCCTGCCTTACCCGGAGGAGTACGGCGGGGCCGGCCAACCCTACGAGGTCTATCTCCAGGTGGTCGAGCTACTGGCTCAGCGATGGCTGTCGGTGGCGCTGGGGGTCAGTGTGCACACCCTTGCCTGCTTCCCGGTGTTCGCATTCGGGTCCGACCAGCAGCGCAAACGCTTCCTGCCGGACATGCTCGGTGGTGAACAGCTCGGCGCCTACTGCCTGTCCGAACCGCAGGGCGGCTCGGACGCCGCGGCACTGGCCACCCGGGCGGTGGCGGAAGGCGACGCGTACCGGGTGAACGGCACCAAGGCATGGGTGTCGCACGCCGGGGTGGCCGACTTCTACGACGTGTTCGTCCGTACCGGTGGCCCCGGTGCGGAGGGCATCTCATGCCTGCTGGTCGACCCGGGCACCGAAGGGCTGGTACCGCAGGCAGCGGAACGAAAGATGGGGTTGACCGCTGAGCGGACGGCACAGGTGGCGTTCGACGAGGTACGGGTGCCGGCGGAGCGTCTCATCGGGGCGGAAGGTATCGGTTTCCGCATTGCCATGCAGGCGTTGGACACCGGTCGATTGGGTATCGCGGCATGTGCGGTGGGGCTGGCCCAGTCTGCCCTGGACTACGCGTGTGGTTATGCGCGGGAGCGTGAGCAGTTCGGGCGGCCCATCGCGCATTTTCAGGGTGTGGGTTTCCTGTTGGCGGATGCGGCGACGCAGATCGCCGCGGCGCGTTCGTTGGTGCTGTCTGCCGCCCGGTTGAAGGATGCCGGTGAGCGGTTCTCGGTGGAGGCGGCGAAGGCGAAGCTGTTCGCGACGGACATGACGATGCGGGTGACCACCGACATGGTGCAGGTGCTGGGCGGTTACGGCTATGTGGCCGATCATCCGGTGGAGCGTTACATGCGGGAGGCGAAGGTCCTACAGATCGTGGAGGGCACCAATCAGATCCAGCGTGTGGTGATCTCCCGGGCGTTGACGTCGTGAGGTTTCCCGGCCGCGGGTTTCGTACGGTGTAGCGTTTCGGCGTGGAAGAGATCGACCGGGCGATCGTCTCGGCGTTGACATCGGATGGCCGGCTGTCCTATACCGATCTGGCTGAGCGGGTGGGGCTGTCGGTGTCCGCGGTGCATCAACGGGTACGGCGGTTGGAGCAGCGTGGGGTCATCCGTGGGTACGGGGCGGTGGTGGACTACGCCGCTCTAGGGTTGCCGTTGACGGCGTTCATCGCCATCCGGCCGACGGATCCGGCGGCTCCGGACGATGCGCCGGAGCGGCTGGCACACCTACCGGAGATCGAGTCGTGTTACTCGGTGGCCGGTGAGGATTTCTATCTGTTGAAGGTGCGGGTGGCCTCGCCTGTGGATCTGGAGGGCTTGTTGCAGCGGATCCGTTCGGTGGCCGGTGTGACGCACCGTACGACGATCGTGTTGTCGACGCCGTATGAGGGTCGGCCGCCGGGTAGCCAGGTTCCTGAGGCGTAGCCGGTGCGTCAGGTAACCGCCGTGTTCCAACTGCTGATGACGGGGCGGCCGTGTTCGTGCCCCAGGGTGGACAGGGTGGCGGTGTCGAGGCGGAGCAGTCCGCCTGCGGAGGCTGGTAGCCCGATCCATCGGGCGCCGGCGACGCGTAGGGCGTGGCCGTGCCCGACGAGGGCGACGTCGCCGTTGGTGAGCAGGTCCCGGGCGCGCTCGAGTATCCGGTCGAGGCGGGTGCCGACCTGGGCGGGTGTTTCACCTTCGGGCGTGCCCTCGGTCCACAGCGTCCAGTCGGGGGTTTCGGTGTGGATGTCGGCGGTGGTGCGTCCTTCGTAGCGGCCGTAGTCCCATTCGGCCAGGTCGTGGTCGGTGTCGGTGATGGTCAGGCCGGCGAGTTGGGCGGTGCGGCGGGCGCGGGTGCGGGGTGAGCAGAGGACGGCGGTGAAGTGGTGGCGGGTGAGGGCCGGGGTGAGTGCGCGGGCTTGTTGTTCGCCGGTGTCGGTGAGGGGGATGTCGGTGGTGGAGGTGTGTCGTCCGGTGGCGCTCCACCGGGTTTCGCCGTGCCGGATGAGGACGATGTCGGCCATGGGGACAGTGTTGCCGATGTGCGGGCTGTTGCGGGTGACGGCCGTCGCGGGTCGGGTGCACTCGACCCGCGACGGCCGTGGTCAGATGCTGAGTGTGACTTCCCGTTCGGCGGCGGCTCGGGATGCGGCGGCTGCGGCGGCTGCGGCGTGGGCGTCGGGTGGGTAGTTGCGACGCCACCAGTCCTGGCCGGCTTCGGGCAGGGTGTAGATCGGGTCGTAGAACGGGTAGTGGCGCGACAGTGCCTCGGCGTCGTCGGCTTCGATGCCGGTGCGGTAGTTCTTGGTCCAGTAGGAGATGCCGCGTTCGGTGTCGTACTCGGTGAGCATGTGTACCCAGCGTTTGCCGACGAACGGTACGTCGCAGACGATGCGTGGGGTGGCGTAGCCGGGCAGGTAGCCCATCATGGCGTGCTGCAGGTGTTGGGCTTCGCTGACTGAGACTCGCCAGTGTTCGGCGTTGGGGATCATGTCGCACATGTAGAAGTAGTAGGGCAGGATGTTCGCTTCGCCCTGTAGCGCGAGGCAGAGGTCCAGCAGGTCGGGGGTGGTGGCGTTGACGCCGCGCATCAGTACGCCCTGATTTCGTACGTCGCGTACGCCGACTTCCAGTGCGGTGCGGGCGGCTTCGGCGACCAGTGGTGTGACGGAGTTGGCGTGGTTGACGTGGGTGTGGATGGCGAGGTTGACGCCGCGGCGGTGGGCGGTGCGGGCGACGCGTTCGAGTCCTTCGACGACGTTGGGCTGGAGCCAGTGTTGTGGCATGCCCATGAGTGCTTTGGTGGCCAGTCTGATGTCGCGGATGGTGTCGATGTCCAGTACGCGCATCAGGAATGTTTCCAGGTTGCGCCATGGCACGTTGGCGACGTCGCCGCCGGAGACGACGACGTCGCGTACCTCGTGGTGGGCTTTGAGGTAGTCGATCATGGCGTCGTAGCGGTCGACGGGTTTGAGGGTGAGTTTGAGTTTGTCGATGGTGGGGGTGGAGTTGCCGACGAGGTCCATGCGGGTGCAGTGCCCGCAGTACTGGGGGCAGGTGGACAGTAGTTCGGCGAGGACTTTGGTGGGGTAGCGGTGGGTGAGGCCTTCGGCGACCCACATGTCGTGTTCGTGGAGGGAGTCGCGGGTGGCGTGGGGGTGGCTTGGCCAGTCGGTGCGGCGGTCTGTGGCTACTGGCAGCATGTAGCGGCGGATGGGATCTGCGTAGAACGCCTCTGTGTCGGGGACCCGGTCGGGCACGATGGTGTTGAGCATCTGGGGGGGCAGCAGCATCGACATGGTGGCGTGTTGTCGCTGGTCGGCGGCGATGTCGTCGTAGAGGCGTTCGTCGATGAGGTCGCCCATGACGGCGCGCAGCTGGGTGAGGTTCTTGACGCAGTGCGCGCGTTGCCATTGGGCGGAGCGCCATTGGGTTTCGGTGACGGTTCGCCAGCCTGGGAGCCGGGTCCAGTCCGGTTCGACGAGGGCGTTGCGCCGGTATTCGTAGGGCTGGCCGCTGTCTGGCAGTGGGCTTGCGGTACGACGCTCGTCGGTCACCGGGGTCCTCCCTGGCAGTGGGGTGGGGGCGTGTGCGCCGACTGTGGGTGGTGCGGGCCACGCGGGGTCGTCTTGGCGGAACCATATCGCAGGTGAACTGGAGTTCTTGTTGGCTGGACACTATCCTGCCGGAGGATTTCCTGGCCTGTGAGGTTTCGTGCGGAGGCGTGACATGCGTGATGGTGCCGGTGAGGGGTTTCAGGTAGGTCTGCACCGGGTGTTGGAACCTGTCGGTGTGCTGCCTCAGGCTGCGTTGCGTCTGGATGACCGGCCGGAGATTCATCCGTCGGAGGTTCGGTTGGCAGTCGAGCGGTTGAATCTGGATGCGGCGAGTTTCCGTCAGTTGTATACCGCGCATCGGGGTGATGGGTCTGCTATCCGAGCCGAAGTGCGCGATATCATTGCGAATCGTGGCAAGATGCATAATCCGGTCACAGGGTCGGGCGGGATGCTGATCGGTACGGTCGAGGCGGTCGGTGCCGATTCGCCGCTGGGTCTGCGGGTCGGGCAGCGGGTGGCGACCCTGGTGTCGTTGACGCTCACGCCGCTGCGGGTCACTGACGAGTTGGCCAGCTGGTCGGGAACCGATGAGCAGGTTCCGGCCAGTGGGCACGCGATCCTGTTCGCCCGGTCCATCGCCGCGGTGTTGCCCGAGGATGAGGATCCCGAGCTGTCCCTGGCGGTACTGGACGTGTGTGGGGCGCCTGCGTTGACCCAGCGTGTGGTGGCTGAGCGTGCCGCGGGCGCTACACGGCCGCGGGTCGCGGTCATCGGTGGTGCGGGCAAGTCAGGCAGTCTGTCGTTGGCTGCGGCGCGGCGGGCCGGCGCGAGCACCGTGGGGGTCGTACCCAACGAGCAGGAGGCGGCCAGGCTGCGGGAGGCGGGGCTTGCTGATGTGGTAGTGCTCGCCGATGCCCGGGATCCGGTGGCCCTGGCTCAGGCGGTCGGGCAGCCGGCCGATGTGACGGTCGTGTGTGTGGATGTCCCAGGCTGTGAGCATGGTGCGATCCTGGCTACCGCGCCTGGCGGTACGGTGATCTTCTTCTCCATGGCCACCTCGTTCGCTGCGGCGGCCCTCGGTGCCGAGGGTCTGGCCGCTGATGTCACGATGCTGGTGGGTAACGGATATGTGCCTGGGCATGCTGACCTGGCGTTGGATCTGCTGCGTGGTGAACCTGGGGTACGCGCGCTGTTCACCGCCCGGTTGGGTTGAGTCGGATCCGGCCGGGGCGGCAGGCGGCAGGCGGCAGGCGGCAGGCGGCAGGCAGAAGACTAGGTGGCATGGCAGCGATCCTTTACCGAGGTGGCCGGGTGTACAGCCCGGCCGACCCGAACGCCACTGCTGTGCTCACCGACGGCGAGCGGATCGCCTGGGTGGGTGCCGACGGCGATTGTCCGCGTATCCCTGACCGCACCGTCGAGTTGGATGGTGCGCTGCTGACGCCGGCGTTCGTGGACGCGCATGTGCATGTCACCGATACCGGTCTGGGTCTGCTGACTTTGGATCTGGGGGGCGTGCGCTCGGCCCGGGAGCTGCTGGATTCGGTGTCCAGCTATGCGGCGGCGCTGCCGGCGGGTGCATTGTTGGTGGGGCAGGGTTGGGATGAGAGCACGTGGTCGGATCCGGCGTTGCCGACGCCGGCGGAGTTGGTGCGGGCCACGGAGGGTCGGCCGACGTATCTGGCGCAGACCAGTGGCCATTCCGCGTTGTGTACCCCGGAGCTGGTGACCGGTAGTCCGGGTGTGCATGAGTTGCCGGGTTACGACCATGTCGGTGGCTGGCACAAGATCGACGCGCATGAGGCGCTGCGGGCGTCTGCGCTGGGGTTGGTGGACACTTCGGCGAGGACCGCCGCGCAGCGGGCCGCGTTGGCGCGGGCGGCGGCGTCGGGGGTGGCGTGTGTCCATGAGTGCGGGGGGCCGGCGACGTCCAGTGAGGCGGACTTCACCGGTCTGCTGGCGTTGGCGGCGGAGGGGCCGTGGCCGCAGGTCATCGGGTACTGGGGTGAGTTGGGTGCGGCGGGTAAAGCCCGGGAGTTGGGTGCGGCGGGTGCGGCGGGTGACCTGTACGCCGATGGGGCGTTGGGTTCGCAGGATGCGCACCTGTCGGCCCCGTATGCCGATACCGGGCACTGTGGTCACGCGTATCTGAGCGCCGAGCAGGTCGCGGCGCACATCGTGGAGTGCACCGCGCACGGTGTGCAGGGCGGTTTCCATGCCATCGGTGATGCCGCGGTCGCGACGGTGTTGGCGGGGTTCGGTGGGGCCGCGCAGCGGTTGGGGCTGGAGCGTATCCGGGCTGCCCGGCATCGGATGGAGCATGTGGAGATTCTCGACAGGCATCTGATCGCCGGGTTCGTGGAGTTCGGGTTGACGGCGAGTGTGCAGCCGGCGTTCGACCGGTTGTGGGGTGGTTCGGGGCAGATGTATCAGACGCGGCTGGGGTTGCAGCGCAGTTTGGACAGCAATCCGTTGGCTTCGCTGGCTGGTGTGGGTGTTGCGTTGGCGTTGGGTTCGGATACTCCGGTGACGCCGTTGGATCCGTGGGGGTCGGTGCGCGATGCGCTGAGCCATCACAATCCGTTGCAGCGGTTAGCGGTGCGGACCGCGTTCGCCGCGCATACCCGGGGTGGGTGGCGGGCGGCGCGGGTCGATGACAGTGGGTTCCTGGCCCCTGGTGCGCCGGCGACGTTGGCGGTGTGGGACTGTCCGGCGGGGTTGGCGGACGGGTTGCCGGATCTGAGTGAGGGCGCGCCATTGCCGCGCTGTCTGCGTACCGTGCGTGATGGGTTCACCATCTTCGAGCAGGACTGAAACATCGGGAGGAAGCACGTGGCAAGCGCACCGGCCCGTACCGGGGGGACCCGTACCCGTCCCCGCCGCGGGAAATTGGATCTTGACCCGGCCCTGGTGCGGCGGGCCCGTCAACTGGCTCGTCGGGCTGGGCGTCCGGTGGTCAGGTTGGCCCGTGAGCACACCACCGTGTCGGTGGAGCGGGCGGTGCTGCGGTTGGCGGGTATCAGTGGCGCAGACCCGGACGGGATCCCGTGGGTCAACCGGCTGGTCGATGCGGTGGTGGCTGATGTGGGGCTTTCCCACGGGGTGGCTCTGCCGGTGTTTCATGCGTTGACCGCCGAGGGGTTGAGTACTGGTGGTGTGACCGGTGCCGGTGATGCGGTGACGTTGCTGGCGCAGAAGGCGGCTGCTGGTTCGGTGCGGTTCACGGTGCCGGAGGGTAAGCAGGCCGCGGCGGCGCGACGGTTCGCGCGGCGCGCGACGAATGTCGGGGTCCGGCGGATGGATCAGGCGCGGGTGACGCGTGAGCGGTTGGTGGGCCGGTTCGGTGACCCGGCGCAGCGGCCGTGGATCTATTTGATCGTGGCGACCGGGGACATCTACGAGGACATTCCGCAGGCCCAGGCCGCGGCGCGGGCGGGTGCGGATGTGATCGCGGTGATCCGTTCCACCGGCCAGTCGTTGCTGGACTATGTGCCTGAGGGTGCGACCCGGGAGGGGTTCGCGGGCACGTACGCCACGCAGGAGAACTTCCGGTTGATGCGGGCGGCGTTGGATGAGGTGAGCAGGGAGGTCGGCCGGTATGTGCGGTTGACCAACTACGCGTCGGGGTTGTGTATGCCGGAGATCGCGGCGTTGGCCGGGATGCAGCGGTTGGACATGATGCTCAACGACTCGATGTACGGGATCCTGTTTCGTGACATCAACCCGGTCCGGACGTTTGTCGATCAGCGGTTCTCCCGGCAGGTGCACGCGCGGGCGGGGATCATCATCAATACCGGTGAGGACAACTATCTGACTACCGCTGACGCGGTGGACGAGGCGCACACGGTGACGGTGTCGCAGTTGCTGAACGAGTATTTCGGTAAGGAGGCGGGGCTGGTCGACGCGCAGCTGGGGTTGGGGCACGCGTTTGAGATCAACCCGCAGGTCCCGGAGTCGTTCCGGCTGGAGTTGGCGCATGCGTTGCTGGCGCGGGAGCTGTTTCCGCGCGCTCCGTTGAAGTGGATGCCGCCGACCAAGCACATGACCGGTGATGTGTTCCGGGGCAACTTGTTGGACGGGTTTTTCAACCTGGTCGGTACGTTGACCGGGCAGAGCATCCTGCTGGTGGGGATGATGACGGAGGCGGTGGTGACGCCGTGGTTGTCCGATCGTGACATCGCGTTGCAGAACGTGCGGTACGTGCTGGGTGCCTGCGGTGGTCTGCATGAGGATTTCGTGCCCGCGTCTGGTGGGTTCATCCAGCGGCGCGCCGAGCAGGTTCTGCATGAGGCGGTCACGTTGTTGGAACGCATCGGTGATCAGGGGCTGTTGGATGCCATCGGGGAGGGCACGTTCGGGATCATGAAACGCCCCCCGACCGGGGGTAAGGGTCTGTCGGGTGTGGCGGGTAAGAGCGAGGTCTACTACAACCCGGCGACCGACATTCTGGAGGCACAGCCGTGAGCGGCTCCCAGCATCACATCATCCGGCCCTACGGGGACATGACCGGCGACGGCATGGTGCAGGTGTCGTTCACTCTGCCGATCCCGCATGACAAGCGTGCCGAGGGTGCCGCCGCGCAGTTGGCGGCGAAGATGGGCATTGACCCGGCGATGGTGGTGCATGCCAGCGCGATGGGGCCGGATTTCACGTTTTTCGTGGTTTACGGGCCGGTGTCGCATCTGGTAGACACTTCGGCGGTGCGGGTGGCGGAGCGCGACTACCCGGAGCTGAGTTCTTCGGCGGTCAATCAGACGATCCGTAGACGGCTGCGCCGTAAGTTGGTGGTGGTCGGTGCGTGCATCGGGACCGACGCGCACACTGTCGGTATCGACGCGATCCTCAATGTGAAGGGCACCGCCGGGCACAAGGGGCTGGAGTACTACCGGGAGATGCGGGTGGTCAATCTCGGTGCCCAGGTCGGTGTCGCCGATCTGGTGGAGAAGGCCCGGGCGGAGCGTGCGGACGCGGTGCTGGTCAGTCAGGTCGTCACCCAGCGCGACGCGCATCTGCATAATGTGCGGGAGGCGGCGGCGGCGTTCCGGGAGGCGTTCCCGGCGGGTAAGCGTCCACTGCTTGTCGCCGGTGGTCCCCGTTTCGACGAGCTGATGGCCGCGGAGCTGGGCGTGGACCGGATCTTCGGCCGTTCCACGACTCCGGGTGAGGTCGCGAGTTACCTGATCGACGCGTTGATCACCCGCCGCGCTGGTAGCGGCGCGCACAGCCAGGAGCCGGTCCATGTCTGAGCCTGTCACGGTCATCCACCGCCGGTATGTGCCGGCCGGTCATGCCCACTATGCCGGGAACCTGGTCGACGGCGCGTACTGCCTGGGGTTGTTCGGCGATGTGGCCACGGAGCTGTGTATCCGTACCGACGGCGATGAGGGATTGTTCGCCTCCTACGACGATGTGCAGTTCCGGGCGCCGGTACGGGCCGGGGATGTGGTGGAGGTGACCGCGACGCTGGTGGGTCGTGGGCGGCGGAGCCGGCGCATCGAGTTCGGTGCGGTGGTGATCTGCCGGGGTCGGCCGGATCGTGGTGAGTCGGCGGCCGAGTTGCTCGCCGAGCCGGTGGTGGCGGTCACCGCGACCGGCACGGTCGTGGTGCCGCAGCCTGGTACGTGAACGCCGTGGGGTGGCGGCGGCGCGAGCTGGCGGTGTGCGCGGATGTGGGGTCGACATACACCAAGGTGCTGGTGGTTGATCTGCAGGCCGGCGAGTTGGTGGCGACCGCCGACCACCGTTCCACTGTGGACACTGATGTGCTGGTGGGGTTGGATCGGTGTGTGGGTCAGGTGGCCGCGCAGTTGCCGGGGGCGGATCTGAGCCATCAGATTGTGTGTTCGTCGGCCGGTGGTGGGCTGCGCCTGGCGGTGGTCGGCTACGAGCCGCTGGTCACCGCGGAGGCCGGGCAGCGGGTCGGATTGTCGGCCGGTGCCCGGGTGGTGCATGTGGCCGCGGGCAGATTGGGCCGCGCGGAGGTCGGTGCGTTGCGGGCAGCCGCGCCCGATGTGGTGCTGCTGGTTGGCGGTACCGACGGCGGCGACGCCGACGTGCTGGTCCACAACGCCGCGCGGCTGGCCGGTACCCGGCTGCGGGTGCCGGTGGTTGTCGCCGGCAACGTGGAGGCGCGGGAGCGGGTGCTGGCGACCCTGTCGGGTGCCGGGGTGCCGGCTGTGGGCGCGGACAACGTGCTGCCCCGTATCGGCGAGCTGGCTGCGGCGTCGGCGCGCGCGGCGATCCGGGAGGTGTTCCTGCGGCATGTGATCGGTGGTAAGAAACTGTCCCGCGGGTCCCGGTTCGCCGGGCTGGTGCGTGCCGCCACGCCGGATGTGGTGCTGGCCGGTGTGGAGCTGCTCGCCGACGGTGCCGGGCAGATCGCCGGTCACGGTGAGGTGGTCGTCGTCGACGTGGGCGGCGCCACCACCGACGTGTACTCGGTGCTGGTTCCCGACGCCGAGTTGGCTGGTCCGCGCCGGGAGGTCGCCGGGACTCTGTGGCGTTCCCGGACCGTGGAAGGTGATCTCGGTATGCGGTGGAACGCGCCGGGTGTGGTGGCTGCGGCGCTGGCCGAGCGGCTGTTGGACGATGGGCGGGCGGCGGCGTTGGCTGACGCGGCGCAGGTGCGTGCCGCGGATCCGGGCGTGTTGCCCGGTAGCGTGGCTGAACGTGCTGTTGACATGCAGCTCGCGCAGCTGGCGGTGACGGTCGCGTTGCGTCGGCATGCCCGGGGTGAGCGCCGCGCGGACGGTAGCCGTGGCCGGGGCCGCGACCTTCGACAGGTGCGGTTGGTGGTCGGGTCGGGCGGGGTGCTGCGCCACGCCGCGCCCGGCGCGGCCGGGGTGCCGTTGGCGGCCGCGCTGGATGATCATGCGGGCGGCTACCCGTTGCCGCGGCGGGCGCGGCGCGTGGTCGACGAGCGCTATGTGCTGGTCGCGATGGGTTTGCTGGCGGCGGAGCATCCGGTGGCGGCCGCGCGGCTCGGTGCCCGTCATCTGCCTGCTGATCTCGCCGCCGCGCTGAGGTGACCACGCACGCGCGGGCGACACGCTCAGCTGCGCGACACGCCGCCTGTGGGTGGATTTTGTGGCCGGGTCGGGGCCGATCCGGCGGTCCCGGTTGACAGCGCTGGGGGGCAGGTGCGTACCGTGCAGTTCGTCCTACCTCGGGGGGCGGCTCGGCTTCGCTTCGTCCCTCCACCGCGGGCAAGTGGTGACAGGTCGCGTCACCACGGTGGCCAGGTTACGTGGGTGGGGGTCGGCGGGGCGGGCGAACCGGTCGCCGTAGCGGTGTGGGCAGGGGGTACGCACGGCCAGTAGACAACGGCCACGGATGGGCATCCAGTCCACACCGGGTCGGTCCGAAGGTCGTCCGGAGCGTTCTGCGCGCACACCGGCCGGGAAGGACCTGGGAGCGCGGGGCGCGGCGTCACGCCGCGCCCCTCTTCCTTTCCTTCCCCAGGGCACAACCGATGTGCCCGACATTGTGGGATCTGTGGTGCGCGGCCCGTACGCCGGCTGCGGGGTGCCCGCGCGGCGTGCGGCACAATCGACCGGTGAGCACCCCCGATGTCGCTGGCAGCGCGCAGAGCACCGATCCGTCGCCGGTTGCCGCGGAGCCTGTCACCGCGGTGGCGCGGCCGTTTCCGTTGCCGTGGGCGTTGTGTGCCGCGGCCCTGGCCGGCGTGGCGCTGCTGGTCGCGTTCCCGCCGTACGGCCTGTGGTTCTGCGCGCCGCTGGGGGTGGCGTTGCTGGCTGTCGCGGTGCACCGTAGGCGGGCGCGTACCGGCCTGGCGCTGGGTGCGCTGAGTGGCCTCGTATTGTTCGTGCCGCTGCTGAGCTGGACGAGCATCGTGGTGGGGCAGTGGCCGTGGCCGGTTGTGCTGGCCGCGTTCGAAGCTGTCTACGTCGGGCTGTTGGGTGCCTGTGCTGCGGCGGCCAGCCGGCTGGTGGATCGTGCCCGGTGGGTGTGGCCGGTGTTGACCGGCAGCTTGTGGGTGGCGCAGGAGGCGTTGCGGGACCGGTTGCCGTGGGGCGGGTTCCCGTGGGGGCGGTTGGCGTTCAGTCAGCAGGACGGGCCGCTGGCGGGTCTGGCCGCGCTGGGCGGGGCGCCGCTGCTCACTTTCGGTGTTGCGCTTGCCGGGGGGTTGGTGGCGGCCGCGGTGTGGTCGCTGCCGGCTGGTGGTACGGCGTTGCGGCAGCGGGCGGTACGCGCCGGGGCGTGGCTGGGCGCCGCCGTGCTGGTCGCCCTCGCCGGGGTGACGGTGCCGGTCGGGGAGCCTGCCGGACGGACGGTGACGGTCGCCATCGTGCAGGGTAATGTGCCCCGCCTCGGGTTGGAGTTCAACGCACAGCGCCGGGCTGTGCTGGACAACCATGTCGACGCCACGTTGGCGTTGGCGGCGAGGGTCGCCGCGGGTGAGGCTCGCCGACCCGACATGGTGGTGTGGCCGGAGAACTCCTCGGACATCGACCCGCTGCGAAACTACGACGCCTACCGGCGCATCCAGGACGCCGCCGACACGATCGGTGCGCCGATTCTGGTCGGCGCGGTCCTCGCTGGTCCTGGTACGCACGCCCGTAACGCTGGGATCGTGTGGCGGCCAGGCAGCGGGCCGCAGCGGCCGATGTATGTCAAGCAGCACCCGGTGCCCTTCGCGGAGTACATTCCGCTGCGTTCACTGGCGCGGCGGGTCACCAGCAAGGTCGACCTGGTCCGGTCGGATTTCGTGCCGGGGCACCGGACCGGCGCGCTGGACATGGGGCCGGCCACTGTCGGTGACGTGATCTGTTTCGAGGTCGCCTACGACAATCTGGTACGCGATACGGTCACCCATGGCGCGGACCTGATCACCGTGCAGACCAACAACGCCGATTTCAACACTGCCGAGTCGCGCCAGCAGTTGGCGATGGTGCGGCTGCGGGCGCGTGAACATGGCCGGCCGGCGCTGATGGCTTCCACTGTGGGGGTGTCGGCGTTCGTCGACGCTGACGGCGACGTTCATCAGGCGACCCGGTTCAACACCCGGACGGTGATCGAGCGGCAGGTGCGGCGGGGTACGGCGACGACCCTGGCCACCCGGCTCGGGGCGGTCCCGGAGGTCGTGCTGGTCGCCGTTGCGCTGCTCGGCCTGGGTGTCGCGGCCGGGCTACGGTGGACACAGCGCCCGTCACGCGGGCGGCGGTGAGCGGGAGGTGGATACGGTGCGGCTTGTGGCACTGGCCCTGATACTGCCCCCGGTGGCGGTGTTGGTGGAGATCGTGGCGCTGTTGGGTGTCGCGCAGCTGGTCGGTCCGGGCTGGGCGCTGCTGTTCCTGCTGGTCACCTCGGTCGTCGGGGTGGTGCTGGTGCGTCGGATCGGCGCGCGGGCGTGGCGGCGGTTCCGGGCCGCGCTCGACGAGGGTCGGGCACCGGGCCAGGAGGCCACCGATGGGCTGATCGCGCTCACCGCTGGCCTGCTGATCGCCTTCCCCGGGTTTGTCACCGACCTGGCGGGGGCGGCGCTGTTCCTTCCGCCGGTGCGTTCCGCGGTCAGTGCGATGGCGCAACGGGCAGCGGGGCGCCGGTTGTCGCCGGAGGTGGTCGGGCAGATGTTCGGGCCGCGGCGGGTGCGGGTCGCGCAGCCACCGGCTGGGGCGGGCACGGCAGAGCCTGGTGTGCCGTTGGAGGGCGAGATCATGGAGCCGGGTCAGCCAGCCGGGCCACGCGGCTGACCCGGGGGCGCGCACAGACGTTTGCGGGCGGCCACATCCGGTCCGGATGTGGCCGCCCGCAAACGTCTGTGCGGTTGCTGTGGCTCAGGCGCTGCGGCCGCGCCGGTTGCGGAGTTCTTCCAGCCGCTCGGCCAGGATGTCCTCCAACTCACCGACGCTGCGGCGCTCCAGCAGCATGTCCCAGTGGGTGCGTGGCGGCTTTGCCTTCTTCTGCTCCGGCTCGTCGCCGTCGAGCAGTTTCGCGACGGTGCCGTCGAACTTGCATTCCCAGGTCATCGGGATCTCGGCGTCCACCGCGAACGGCACGGTGAAACGGTGCCCCCTGGCACAGACGTAGTCACGGTTCTGTCGAGGCGCCAATTCCGTGTTGCGATCTGATTCGTAGCTGACCGCGCCCAGGCGGCTACCGCGCAACATCCGCTCGCCCATGGTCGGATCTTCCCTCCGGGTGGTGGCAATCCTCCGGTGTAACGACCGGAGACGTCGAATGATTCCCTGTCTGCGGCGCCCCGTCCGCAGCGGGGTGTTAGTGAAGACACCCTGCTGCGCCGGTGCGCACCGCTCGACACTCCCAGCGTGACACCAGGGCGCCGCGGCGGCCACGCCGCGAGGCCCGGGAGCTCGCCGTTGACCCCACACCGTAGCGGCAGCGGCACCACAGAAACGCCCAACGGTCGCACCGAGTCACCAAACAACGCACCGCAGCCGTCATCTCTAACAGTACGTGATGATCGCCACGCGGGTGCACAGTTGTGGGCGAGTACGACCGGCGCGGACCGGCAGACAGTGCTTGAGTGGACGACACACCCGACTGGGAGGAGTCACGCAGTGCGCGCCATGACCGTGGTACCCGGACGTCGCGACATGGCAACGATCAGCCAACGGCCGGACCCCGATCCGCGCGACGGTCAGGTCCTCGTGCAGGGCCTCGCTGTCGGTATCTGCGGCACCGACCTGGAGATCGTGCACGGCGGGCACGGCAGCCCGCCTGCCGGGCGGTCCGACATGACCCTCGGGCACGAATCTCTCGGCCGGGTCCTCGACGCCCCCGCCGGCAGCGGCCTGACAGCGGGTCAGCTTGTCGTGGGTGTGGTACGCCGCCCCGACGACTGTGCGTGCTGCCGGGCCGGGCAGTGGGACTTCTGCCGTACCGGCAACTTCACCGAACGCGGCATCAAGGGCGCTGACGGCTACGGCAGTCAGCAGTGGCGGGCCGACCCCGGGTTCCTGGTCGCACTGGACCCGGCGTTGACGCAGACCGGGGTGCTGCTGGAACCGACCAGTGTCGTGGCCAAGGCCTGGGAACAGATCGACATCATCCGCGGCCGCGCCTGCCACGACGGTCAGGTCGCGCTGATCACCGGGGCCGGCCCGATCGGGCTGCTCGCCGCGATGCTGGCGGTCGCACGCGGCTACGACACCCACGTCTACGACCGGGTCACCAGCGGCCCGAAACCAGATCTGGTCGCCGCGCTCGGCGCGACGTACCACTGCGGTGCGGTGGGTGAGCTGCCGGTCCGCCCGGACGCGGTGGTGGAGGCCACCGGGGTGGGTGAGCTGGTGTTCGATCTGCTCGACCAGACCGCACCCAACGCGGTGGTCTGCCTCACCGGGATCAGCTCCGGCACCCGGGAGATCTCGATTCCGGCAGACCCGGTCAACCGCAGGCTGGTGATGTCCAACGAGGTCATCTTCGGTTCCGTCAACGCCGCCCGGCGCCACTACGAGCAGGCCGCCGCGGCCCTGGCCGCCGTCGACGCCGGCTGGTTGGAGCGGCTCATCAGCCGCCGTGTCGCGCTGTCGGACTGGACCGACGCGCTCACCCGCCGCGACGACGATGTGAAGGTCGTGGTGGATCTCACCCGCTGACCTCGCGGATCATGACGGGCCTAGTTCGCCCAGGACCCGGTAGGTGCGGTTGGCGCGGGCCGCTTCGCGCTGCGCGCCGCCGGTGGACTCGATGTACCACTGGCTGGCCACGACCGAGGAGTGGCCGAGCAGGTGGGCGATCTCGGTGATCGAGGCACCGTCCTCGGCCAGGCGGGTGGCGAAGGTGTGCCGCAGCGCGTGCACCAGCGCGCCGCGGGCCACCCGGTCGCGTACGCCAGCCGCCCGGTAGCACTGTTCGACCAGATAGCGCAGCTGCCCACGGCTCAGCGCCCGGCCGGAGGTGTCGACGAACAGCGGCGCCGCTTCGGTGACGCTGCGCTCACCGAAGCGGGCGCGGCGGGAGGTGAGGAACACCCCGATGAGCGCGAACAAGGATTCCTCCACCGGCACCGAGCGGTACTGCCCGCCCTTGCCCAGCACCGCCAGCCGCCGCTCGCCGGCCCGCCCGGCCACCGACGACACCCGCAACGCCAGCAGCTCAGCCGAACGCACCCCGGTCAACAGCAGCACCGCCAGTACCGCCACGTCGCGCTCCGGCCACGGGTCGCGGGCCCGGCGCGACCCGGCCGCCACCGCCCGCAGTAGCTCTTCCGGGGTCTGTTCACCCTGCAACGGTTTCGGGATACGTTGCGGGGGGCGCGGCCTGGCGACCCCGCTCATCGGGTTGCCGGTCAGCTGGTCCTCGGCGACCAGGAAATCGCAGAACGTGTGCCACACTGACCAGGCGCGCCCCACGGAGGCCGCCGAACGGTCCGCGGCGAAATGCGCGAACGCCTCCCGCAGCACCGGAACCCGTAGCTCGTCAACTCGCGCCGGGTGACCGAGGGACTTTTCGACCAGCCGCAGTACGGCAGTCAGGTCCCGCTGGTAGGCCGCTGTGGTGTGCGGGGAGTCCTTACGCGGGGCCCGGGCCACGAAGAAGACCCGGACCGCGTCTGCAGCACCGTTCACCATCCACCGTCCCCGCACACATGATCATGCTGGCGTAGGGGTACGACACCACCGGCCCGCCCCCGCCGCGGCCAGCAGCAGTCCGCCACCGACCGTGCCCAGCGCCGCACCCAGCACGTCGGTGGGGTAGTGCGCACCCAGATACACCCGGTCGAAACTGGCGATGACCGCGGCCAGTACCGCACCCAGCAGAACCCATCGCCGGTGCCAGTGTTTCCACCACGCCGCCAGCACCGCCAGCGTGGCCACCGCGACCACCGCGGACACGTGTCCGCTGGGGTAACTGAAGCCCGACACCGGAGTCAGCGCGGTTGCCGACGGTGGTCGTGGCCGGTCTATGACGATCTTCACGGCGACCACTGCTCGCCACACCAGGACGAACCCGCACAGGGTGATCAGCGCGCATCGTAGTGAGCCCCAGCGCCGCTGCCAGCCGCGATATGCCGCGAGGGCGGCCAGTACGAGCGCCACCAGCCAGGCCAGCGCGGGGGTCAGGACCAGGTTGAGTGCCTGCACCAGCCCGGTCAGTGCGGGGGAGCGCAACCCCTCGACCGTGTGTGACAGTGACCGGTCGACTGCCGGTGTCGGGCCACGTACCCACAGCCCCAGCAGCACGAACGCCACCAGCAGCAGCAGGCCGGCCGTGCCCACGCCCACCCGGGTACGCACACCCATGTTCCAATCCCCATTTCCTGCGTCTGCCCAGCAGTCTGCGCCCATCGTGTCGCGCCGGGCACCGCGGCCCCGGGGGCCGGCGCGACACGCCTTCGAGGTGGGCGAGCGTGCCGCGGCGCGTCACTCGGACCGCGTATCCCGCTCAGAGCTGTCACAGCGGCAGCGCCGTCGGCATCTACATGGGTGCAGAGCACGCCGCGCACGATCCGCGCGACGGCAGGCCCCACGTGAGGACGATGGTATGAAACCTCGTATCGACCTGATGAACACCGAGATCGGCGCCAAGGTCGGCAAACGGATCTACAACCTGAGCCTGGTGATCGAGCAGGCGTCGCTGCCCGCCACCACCCAGCGGCTGGTGGCGTTGCGTGCCAGTCAGCTCAACGGCTGCGGCTGGTGCGTCGACATCCACACCAAGGAGGCCGCTGCCGCCGGGGAGACCCCGTTGCGGCTCAACCTGCTCACCGCGTGGCGCCATACTGGCGTGTTCACCGCCGCTGAGCGGGCCGCGCTGGCGCTCACCGAGGAAGCGACCCGGCTCACCGACGCGGACGGCGTGCCCGACCAGATCTGGGCGCAGGTGCGCGGGCACTACGACGACGATCAGATCGCCGCGTTGGTCTGCCTGATCGCGGTGATCAACGCGACCAACCGGCTCAGCCTGGTGGCGGGGCTGCAGGGTGGCTCCTACCAGCCGGACATGTTCGCCGGGATGGTCAGCTGACCTGAGTGGCGCCGCGGCGGGGTCACGGCACCGGCCTGCGGGCCGGTGCGTGGCTTCCTGCCGGCCAAGGGCCTGAGCGACCCTGGTCGGTGGCCTACGCCTGAGCTGCGGAGGTGACCACGGCCAGGGCGAACCCGTCGTAGCCCTTGGATCCGACGGTCTGGATGGCGGTGGCGCTCAGCCGTGGCTCGGCGGCGAGAAGTTCGGTGAACTCGCGGACACCCGCGACCTTCGGGTCCTGGTCGTCCGGATCGATCACCGCGCCGTCGCGTACCACGTTGTCGGCGATGATGACTGAGCCGACCCGGACCAGGTCGCGGCATGCTCGCAGGTAGCCGGGATAGCCCTGCTTGTCCGCGTCGATGAAGATCAGGTCGAACGGCGCATCGGTGGTGAGCGTGGGCAGCGTCTCGGCTGCTGGCCCGAGCCGTACCTCGACGGTGTCGGCCAACCCCGCGCGGGCCAGGTTGGTCCGTGCGACCTCGGCGTGTCGCGCTTCGGACTCCAGGGTGATCAACCGACCGCCGGTCGCGAGCGCCCGGGCGAGCCAGATGGTGCTGTATCCGCCGAGGGTCCCGATCTCCAGGATGGAGCGCGCGCCCTGCATCAGCGCCAGCAGATACAGCAGGCGTCCCTGGGTGGGGGAGACGCTGATCGGGGGCAGACCGGCCGCGGCGCTGTCGTCGAGTGCTGCCTGCAGTACCGGATCGGCCGGAACCAGCCGATCGCTGAAGTAGTCGTCGACAGCAGACCAGCGTTGCTGGCTCATGCGCTCTCCTGTTCCGGCCGGACCGGCGCGTGTTCCTCGCAGTGACGGGCGATCTCGTCGAGCGAGACGCCGAGGGCGTCGGCCAGCGCTGCGACCGTGAAGAACGCCGGGGTCGGCACCCGCCCGGCTTCGATCTTACGCAGCGTCTCGGCGGACAACCTTGCGGTGGCGGCGACCTGGGTCATGCTGCGTTCGCCTCGGGCCCGACGCAGCAGTATGCCCAGTCGTCGACCACGGTCGCGGTCGGGCACGCTCAATGGTGGACGGATCATGGTGTGATAGTAATACCGGTATAAGTATTGGCAAGGCTGTCGAGAGGTACACCGTGGTCGAACTGAAGAGCGCCACCGAGATCGATTCGATGCGTAAGGCTGGCCGGGTCGTCGCCCATGCACTCGCCGCAGTACACGATGCCGCGGCGGTGGGCGTCGAGCTCTGCGACCTCGACCGGGCCGCACGCAAGGTACTGGCCAGCTTCGGCGCCGACTCGCCGTTTCTGAACTACCACCCGAGGTTCGCGCCCAGTCCGTTCCCTGCGGTGATCTGTGCGTCGGTCAACGACGCTGTGGTGCACGCCATCCCCGACAACTACCAGCTCGCTGACGGTGACCTGGTCAGCATCGACTGCGGGGCACTGCTCGACGGTTGGGCGGGGGACGCGGCGATCAGCTTCATCGTCGGGACGCCGCGCACCCAGGATCAGGCACTCGTGGACACCACCTGCCGTGCCCTGGCCGCCGGAATCGACGCCGCGCAGCCCGACGCGCGCCTGGGTGACGTCGGGCACGCCATCGGCAGCATCGGCCGGGCCGCAGGCTACGGGATCCCCGCCGACTTCGGCGGGCACGGCATCGGCCGACGGATGCACGAGGATCCCGGTGTGCCCAACGAAGGCCGGGCGGGCCGGGGACTGAGACTGCGTCCCGGCCTGGTCCTCGCCATCGAACCCATGTTCATGGCCGGCGGCAAGGACCGCTACCGGCACGCCGACGACGGCTGGGCGCTGCACACCATCGACGGCAGCCGGGCCGCGCACTGGGAGCACACCGTGGCCATCACTGCGGACGGTCCACGCGTGCTGACCGCACTCTGATCGGTCAGCCGGCGCTCAGCCCCGCCGCGCGTCCTCGAGCCCTGCCACGTTGTCCTGCCGGCCGGTGACACCGGTCAGATCATCGTGCGCGATCCGGCGGGCGAAGTAGTCGGCCTGCACCGCCCACCTCATCCGCAGCAGCGTCCCCAGCCCTCGCTGAATCTCCACAGCGCACAGCGCGCCGGTGCGCACATAGGAATCCAGCAACCCGCCAGTCCGCTCAGACCCACCAACATACATGGCCGCGGAGGCCACGTCGTAGAGCAACGGGCCGCGGATCGCGGCGGCCCAGTCGATCAACCCGCAGGCGCCGGAGGCCTCCCGATAGCGGAATGCCTCCGGCGCGGGGTCGGAGTGCAGCATCCCGAACGACAGGCTCGTATCGGGTGCCAGAGCCTCATAGCGCTGCAACGCCCCGGCGATGGCCGGCCGTAGCCATCGGGCCAGTAGCAGGTGTCCGGCATCCACATCCAGCCAGGGAAACGGCTGTGACGGCGCCACCGGTACAGCGGCCGCGGCCAGATGTACGCGCCCCAAGGTACTGCCCATCATCGCGTGGTCGGCAACCTCCGCGGTGAGCGGACGACCACCGACCCACCGCAGTAGCGCCAGCATCTGCTCACCGTGCTGCACAACCAGCTCACCGGTCCGGGTCGGTAGCGGAGCGCCGGTACTGACCCCGCAGCGGTCGACCAGGGTGGCCAGGGTCAGCCCGCCGGTGAACGCCAGCCGTTGCCCGGACGGTACCGACTTGGCGACCAGCCGCACCGGTCCGGTACGCACCAGCCAGGTCGCCGAGTTCATCCCTGCGCCCAACGGGATGACGGCGAGGTCGTCGAGGTCACCGAGTTCCCACCGGCGCCGCAGGTCGGTACTTCACAACTCAGGCATGCGACCAGTCCACCAGACATCGCGCCACGCACCCCGACCGGTACGGTGGTCCGGTGCCCGAGTCGTCGCAGCCCGGCACCGACCTCGTCGTCGTCGAGGCGGCCGGTGTCGCCGCCCCCACCGTCGAACCCGGACCGGCCGACCGGCTGGCCGCCGCGTTCCTGTTGTCCCACCGTGGCCGTACCCGCGAGGCGTACGCCCGGGACCTGGCCCACTTCGGCGCCTGGTGCGCCCACACCGGCGTGGACGTACTACTGGCGCGCCGCGCCCATATCGACGGCTACGTAGAACAACTCGCCGCAGAGGGTGCCGCACCGTCCACAGTGGTACGACGCCTCGCCGCGCTCTCCGGCTTCTACGCCTACGGTGTCGATGAGGAACTCGTGGCGCGTAACCCGGTACACCGGGTCCGGCGCCCCAAGGTCGGCGACAACGTACAGTCCACCGGGCTGTCCGCGGCCGAAGCCGGCATCCTGCTGGCTGCCGCGCACCGGCACTCGCTGCGCGCCGAGGTGGTCGTCACGTTGCTGCTGTTCTGCGGCCTTCGGGTCTCCGAACTGTGCGGCGCCAAGGTCGGAGACCTGTCCTACGAACGGGGCCACCGGGTGCTGACGGTGACCCGCAAAGGCGGCCGGAGACAACGCATGGTGGTCCCGGCCCGTGCCGTGGATGTACTCGAGCAGTACCTGGCCGGCCGTACCGACGGGGCCCTGGTCGGCACGGCCAGCGGGAGGCCGATGGACCGGCAGGCGATCTGGCGACTGCTGCGCGCACTGGCAGCCGAGGCGTTACCGCACCTCGCGCACTCTCTGCACCCGCACGACCTGCGGCACGCCTGCGCCACGCTGTCGCTGGACGCCGGGGCGTCCCTGCGCGACGTGCAGGACCTGCTGGGGCACTCCGACAGCCGTACCACCCGACGCTACGACCGCGCCCGCTACAGCCTGGACCGTTCCCCGTCGCACCGGCTCGCACTGCTGCTGGCCGACGAGGATACCGCGCACTGAACGTCCGCTCAGCTCAACGGCGCGCCGTCCACCAGCGACTCGAAGTGCCGGTCGGCGTCCCCGGAGATGTCCGCGCCGCTCAACCGGTCGGCGACCCACAGCGCCGCGACCGCCGCCGCACGCGAGTCGCCCCGGTCGAGTTCGTAGACCGCCTGCTCGACCAGCAGTGCCGCGATCAGCGCGTCGGCAAGCCGGATCGCCAGCCCCCGGGCGCCGGAGCTGACCAGCCGGGACGCCGGGTCTGCCGCGACCCGGTCGGTCGCGTCGAGAAGTTCGGCGTGCCGGGCGGTCAGCTCCTCGGCGACCGGACCAAGCCAGCGGCCACCGGCCTGTTTGGCCAGCGCAGCAGCCGAGTCGATGCGTGCCAGCAGCGGACGCTGCGCGGATCTACCCGCGATCGCGCGGGGCAGGTCCAGCGCCAGCACGTTGGTGGTGCCCTCCCAGATCGGCAGCACCTGGGCGTCGCGCAGCAACCGGGGTATGCCGGTGTCCTCCACGTAGCCGGCGCCCCCGAAACATTCCAGGTACTCCGATGTGGCGGCGACCGCGAGCTTGCCGGTGGCCAGCTTCGCCAACGTGCCGGTCAGCCGCAACTCGTCGGCGGCGTCACTGTCACCGTCGACCTCGACGCGTCCCAGCAGGCTGAAGCCGTGCGCCGCGAGCGCGTGCGCGGCCTCGGTGTGCACGGCGAGCCGGCCCAGCGTCGCGCGGTGCAACGGCTGCGCGGCCAGCGGCCTGCCGAACACCGTGCGGGCCGAGGCGTAGCCGCGGGCCAGCCACAGGCCCCGGCGCATCCCGGCGGCCGATGCGGCGGCGTTGTGTAGCCGCGCCACCCGCAGCAGCGTCATCATCCGGGCGAGTCCATGTTCGTTGGGCTCACCGACCGTCAGGGCGTACGCGCCGTCGAGCCCGATCTCCGCGGTGGGCAGCGCGCGGGTGCCGAGCTTGTCCTTCAACCGGTGTACCCGTACACCGGGCGCCGGGGCCGCCGGGTCCAGTCCGCCGACCAGCGGGGAGTCGGCGGCGTACCGGGGCACCAGGAACGGGGTGAGGCCGCCCGAGCCATCCGGGCGGGCCAACGCGACCGCCATCGCCGAGTCCGCCGCCGAGCAGAACCACTTCTCCCCGGTCAGCCGCCAGCTGCCGTCAGCCGCGCGGGTCGCGGTGGTGGAACTTCCGGAGACATCCGAGCCACCCTGCGCCTCGGTCATCCACTGCCCGCTGGTGATCGCGGTCGCCGGGTCGGTACTGGTCAGCCGGGGCAGCCAGGCATCCCGCAGGGTCGTGTCGATGTCTGGAAGCGACAGCAGCGATGCCGCTCCGTCGGCCATCGCGACCGGGCAGGAGAACGTCGCCGACTCCGGGCCGTACAGGTACAGCAGCGCGTACTGCACGACCCGGGCGCCGGCGCCCCACACCGCCCGGGCGCCGGTCTGGTAGGGCAGGGCCACCAGCGCATGTCGCGCGGCCGCTGCCCGGAGCGTCTGCCAGCCGGGCGCCGTGTCGAGGCGGTCCAGCCGGGCGCCGAACGGCCCGTAGCGGCACAGCACCGGCGGATGGTTCTCGGCATCCTGGTGGGCGGCCCGCAGCGGGCCGGCCGCGTCGGCGGCCAGGGCGCTGAGTCGACCGCGGGCCGCGGCGTGGCCGTCGTCGCCGAGGAGCCGGTCCAGCCAACTGCGCAGTGCGGTGTCGGCCGTGTACAGGTCGGGCAGGTCGGGCAGGGTCTGCACATACCGGGTCATGGCGTCAGTCTGCCAGCTTTCGTTACCGACCAGTAGGCCAATCGGGAGTGGCCGCGCGCACCATTCCCACCCGCCCGCTCCGGCAGCCACCGTTACCGGGCGATCACGCAGCGAGAAACCATCGACTTCGAATAGGGTCGTCACCAGACGATCCGCAGCACTCCGGAAGGAGTTGGCCAATGCCAGGACCGCGGTACGCCGACCTGGTCCTGGAAGGCGGCGGGGTCAAGGGCCTCGGCCTGCTCGGCGCGATCGTGGAACTCGCCGGGCACGGCCTGTCGTTTCCGCGGGTAGCCGGCGCGTCCGCCGGGGCCATCGTCGGCGCGCTGAGCGCAGCCTACCAGCGCGCAGGGCGCCCGGTCGCCGAACTGGTCAGCGTCATGCAGTCGCTGGACTACCGTCAGTTCGCCGACCCCACCCTGCTCGACCGGTTCGGTTCGGTGGGCAAAGGGCTGGAACTGCTGATCCACGACGGTATCTACAAGGGCGACTTCGCGCTGGACTGGATCCGCGCAAGACTCGCCGAACAGGGCGTGCACACCTGGGCCGACCTGCGCATCGACCACGACACGGGCACGTCGCTGTCACCGGGCCGGCGTTACCGGCTGGTCGTGGTGGCCTCCGACCTGTCACGTGGACAACTGGTCCGCCTGCCCTGGGACTACCACCACTACGGCCTGCACGCCGACACCCAGTCTGTGGCACTGGCGGTACGGGCGTCGATGTCCTACCCGTTCTTCTTCCGGCCGGTGGCCCTGCGCGCCGGTCACGGCCAGCAGAGCTGCACCCTGGTCGACGGTGGACTGCTGTCCAACTTCCCGATCGAACTGTTCGACCGCACCGACTCAGCGCCGGCCCGCTGGCCGACCTACGGGGTCAAACTGTCCGCCCGGCGCGACGCACGACAGGTCAGACACGCCATCCACGGGCCGGTCGGCCTGGCGCTCGCGGCACTGCACACCCTGCTCGATGCGCACGAGGCATATCACCTCGACGACAAACACACCACCGAACGGACCATCTTCGTCGACACCGACAAGGTGTCCACCCTCGACCTCGACATCGACCAGGACACTCAGCGACAGCTCTACCGGTCCGGACAGCGGGCAGCGGCCGACTTCCTGGCCGGACCGGGGCCATCAGCCCAGTGACAACTGACCCGCTACCGGGGCTGCCGGGCCCAGGTCACCGGCCCGGTAATGGGCCCGGCACAGCACCTGGTAGCGCACCGGTTCCGCGCTGGCTCCCGGGACGGTGTCACCGGTCATCACCTGCGCGCCGTGCCGGGCCACCTCGTTGCCCAGGATGCGTGCGTTGAGCTGGCCGCGCCGCCCACACCAGCACAGCACCTCCACCTGCAACCGGTACACCCCGTCAGCCAGTTCCAGCAGCCGCTTGGTCGCTGGGAACAGCTCGCTGCGAAAATCCGTGGCCAGCCCGAACGCGTACACGTCGACGTCGGCTCCGTCCACCAGATCGGCCAGCTGCTCGACCTGGTCGATGGTGTAGAACTGAGCCTCGTCGCAGATCAGGTAGTCGACCCGGTCACCGACTGCCCACCGTGAGCGGACAAGTTCCCGCAGGTCCAGTTCGTCGGTGACCTCGATCGCCCGGCGGTCCAGGCCGATACGGCTGGAGATACGCGGCTGCCCGGAACGGTCCAGCCGGGTCAACAGCAGCCCCTGCCGGCCCTGCCGGGCATGATTGTGGTCCATCTGCAACGCCAGGGTGGACTTACCGCAGTCCATCGGCCCGTAGAAGAACTTCAACTGAGCCTGTTGGCAGTTACGGTCGTGGATGCCGGCATGGCGGGTCACCGGCGCCGACAGCGCGCTGTCATCGGCGGAAGGGGCAGCAGTCACGACCGACCAGCCTAGAGCAGGTCACCGCGCCGAGCGACCACGCACCCCGCTCACAGCAACCGGGGAGGGGTGTTACCGGCAGCCGTGATCGCCCGCCGCATCGGTACCAGCATCAGCGTGATGATGCCGGCCAGGAAGAACACCAGCAACGAGATCACACCGTAGCGGTAGCTGCCGGTCAGCTGGAACACCAGTCCGAACAGCAACGGCCCCAACCAGCTGGTGCCCTTGTCGCCGATCTCGTACAGACCGAAGTACTCCGCCTCCCGGCCGGCCGGGATCAGCTGACTGAACAGTGACCGGGACAGCGCCTGACTGCCGCCCATCACCAGCCCGATGCCGGCACCCAGCACCACGAACAGTCCCACATTGCGCTCCGGCATGAAGTACGCCGCGGCCACTACCACGATCCACAGCGCGAGACTGACCAGTACCGCTTTCCACGCACCGATCAGCCGCGCCAGCCGACCCAGAGCCAACGCGCCGCCGAACGCCAGGAACTGGATCACCAGGATCGTCGCGGTCAGCGTGTTGGTGCCCAGCTTCAGTTCCTCGGTGGCGTACACACTGGCCTGGCTGAGCACCGTCTGGATGCCGTCGTTGTAGATCAGGTACGCGATCAGGAAGAACAAGGTCAGTGGAAAGGCGCGCAGCTGCACGATGGTGTGGCCCAGTTGCCGGAACCCGTCCAGCAGGCCACCGGCAGCGGCGGTGTGCGCGGTCCCGGGACGTTCCCGCAGCAGCAGCACAGGCAGCGTGGTGAACCCTGCCCACCACACGCCGGCCGACACGATGCACCACCGGGCCACGGTCAGGTTGCTACCGGCCGCCAGCACCGCCACCAGGTTCGCGGCCAACAGCAGACCACCACCCAGATACCCGACGGCCCAGCCGGTGCTGGACACCGAGTCCCGCCGGTCCGGCCCGGCCAGCTGCGGCAGGAACGAGTTGTACACCACCACACTGGCGCCGAGGCTGATGTTGGCCACCAGGAACAGGGCCCCACCCAGCAGGTACCGTCCGCCACCGACCGCCACCATACCCACGGTCGCGGCCGCACCGAGGTAGGCGAACACGGCGAGCAGCCGCTTCTTCCGCGCCGAGCGGTCCGCGACCGCTCCGACCACCGGCAGGACCACGACGGTCAGGATCACCGACAACGACACCAGGTACGGGTAGTACGCCCCCGGCGCGACCGGGATCCCCAGCGGGTGCAGCCGCACCCCGGCACACGAACCGGTCGAACAGCCCGCCGCGTTCTTCGCGATCGCGGTGAGGAACGGTCCCAGGAACACGGTGATCACCGTGGTCGAGAACGCCGAGTTCGCCCAGTCGTAGAAGTACCAGCCGACCCGCTCGGTACGGGTGCTGGCGGGCCCGGGCGCGGTCACGGCGTCACGACCGGGACTACTGGTGCTCATCGCGTTCTCCTGCCTGGTCACACGCGGCGTGTCCGGTCAGGCTGCCAGCGCAGCTGGCCGCTCAGGTCTCCCACTGGCCACGGCTGAGTAACACCTCGCGCAGTACGTCGATCCGGTCGGTCATGATCCCGTCCACCCCCAGATCCAGTAACCGGTTGATCTCCGAGGGTTCGTCGATGGTCCATACGTGCACCTGGACACCCATCCGGTGGGCGTAGCCGACGAAACGCCGGTCCACCACCGGGACGGGCCCGTAGCGGACCGGTACCTGAACGGCCGGTACCCCCGGGGCCAGTCCCAGCATGCTGCGGCCGGCCACCGCCGCCAGCCGTAGCCGGGCTACCTCCGCCGGCCCCATTGAGGTGGCGAGCCGGGGACCGAACTCGCGCCGCAGAGCGACCAGTCGGCGGCCGGAGAACGACGCGACCAGCACCCGGTCCAGCACATCGGTACGTCGCAGCGTGTCGATCAGCGGCCCCACCGCGGCCCACGACTTCACATCGAGGTTGAACCGCAGCGTCGGCCACGCGGTCAGCACCTCCGCCAGCTGCGGTACGGCCTGCGCACCTCCGACCCGGATACTGGCCAGGTCCACTGCCCGTAGCGCGCCGATCTTGGCGTCCAACCCGGCCACCCGGCGAAGATCCGCGTCGTGGAAGATCACCGGTACCCCGTCCGCGGTGGCCTGCACATCGGTTTCCACATACCGGTATCCGAGTGTGACGGCCCGTTCAAACGCGGCGACGGTGTTCTCGTCACCATCGGCCGCCCCGCCACGGTGCGCGAACGCCAGCGGCAACGGTGTGTTCAGGAACGGATACCCGGTGTGCGGGTCGTCGGGGTTGCGGTCGGAAGGCCCACCCTGGTTACTCACAGTTGAAGTATTCCTGGCCGAGATCCAGCTCCGCCGCCCCGCCCCGCCGGTCGGGCGGCGACGGGCATGCGGGCAGTATCGTGTCGGCGGGGAAGGAGATCTTGTATGCGCGTGCTCGGAATCGACTTCGGCACGTCGAACACGGTAGCGATGCTGAGGATGCCCGACGGACGGGTCAGGCCGCTACTGTTCGACGGATCGCCGATGCTGCCCTCCTCGGTCTACCTGGACACCGACGGGCAAATGATGGTGGGGCGCGACGCGGAGCGCAACGCCCGGGTCGACCCCACCCGCTTCGAGCCGAACCCGAAGCGGCGCATCGACGACGGCGCCGTGTTCCTCGGTGACAAGGAGGTCGAGGTACCTCAGGTCATCGCGTACGTCCTTGAGCAGGTGCTGACCGAGGCCCGCCGCCAGATCGGCGGCAACCCCGAACAACTGCGGATGACCCACCCGGCGCGGTGGGGCGAACGTCGCCGCAGCCTTCTGATGGAAGGCGCCCGACGGGCCGGTCTGCCCCGGCCACAGCTGATCCCCGAACCGGTAGGCGCCGCGTCGTACTTCACCGCCGTGCTGGGCACGGCCGTACCGGTCGGGCGTTCGCTGGCCATCTACGACCTCGGCGGCGGCACCTTCGATGCCACCGTCGTGCGCCGCACCCAGACCGGCTTCGAGGTACTGGCCGAGGAAGGTCTGCCTGATGTCGGTGGCCTGGACTTCGACCACGCGATCATCGAACACCTCGGCCGCACCTACTCGCAGTCACACGCCGAGGTGTGGAACCGGCTGATCAACTCGCAGGAGACCACGGACCGGCGGTACCGCCGGATGCTCTACGAGGATGTGCGCGGAGCCAAGGAGATGTTGTCGCGCAAGTCCAGCGCGGACATCAACCTGCCGACGCTCGATACCGACGCCCACGTGACCCGCGAGGAGATGGAAGGGCTGATCCGCCCGTACCTGGAGCGGACCGTGGAATGCCTGCAGCGCACCATCTCCGAGGCCCGGCTGACGCCCCGCGACCTGGTCGGTATCTTCCTGGTCGGCGGGTCCAGCCGGATCCCGATGGCCGGTAATCTGGTACACAGCTCCCTGGGTGTCGCGCCGACCGCGCTGGAACAACCTGAGACAGTCGTGGTCGAAGGCGCCTTGTGTGTCGGTGGCGCGCCGACCCAGCGTCCCGTCTCCGGGATGCCGCGGCCCGTCGCCCCGCGTCAGGGTCCCGTGCAGCAGGCCCAGGGCCTCAACCGGCCGGTCCGGCCGGTCATCCCCAGCCCACCTCGACCTGTCCAGCAGCTACAGCGGCCGGTGTCGGCCGCACCGCGCCCGGTCCCGGTCATGCGGCCCAACCCACCGGTTCCGCGCCCGATGGCGGCCGTGGCGTCGACCCCGCCAGCGCAACTCGCCCCTCTAGATCACGGGGACGCGGGGAGCTCCAAGCGCTGGTACCAGGAACCGGCCGTGGTGGTCACCCTGATGGTGGCGGTGCTGCTGGTCCTGGGGTTCGTAGGTCTGCTGATCATCGCGCTGGGTGGCTGACCGGCGGAATCCGCCGCACCGCAGGCCCGGTCGTGGCGCACCGGGCCGGCCAACGTGCGCTGCTAGTCTTCCGGGCCCCACCAGCGGGCCAGTGAGCTGGTCGCCGGGTCCTCCGCGCCGGCGAGCGTACGCCACGGGTCGGCGCCGGGCGGCAGGTCCTGCGCGTCGTAGTCGGCCAGGTCCTCCGGTGGCGGATTTTCCGCCACGAGATCCCCGGGCCCCGCGACGTCCTGCTGTTCTCCGAGCACGGCCGGGTCACTCCACGGGAAGCCGTCCACCGGTTCCGGTGTCTCCACGACATCCAGTTGCGGCGGGAACGGATCGTCCTGCACCCAGTGCGGGTCGTCGCCGACCAGGTCCAGGTCCGGGTCCGCACCGATCACCGGCTCCGAGCCCGCGGTCGGGTCGTCCAGGCCCGAGTCCACCTCGTGGCCGGTGTCGGCAGGCTCGTCGGACAGATCGGTGTACTCCAGCCCCGGCCCATCGCCGGTGTCAAAGCCGGGATCGTCGAACTGGTCGTCGTCCAGCGACCCGGCGGACACATCATCGGCGCCGTCGGGATCGTCCTGGCCGGCCTCATGCCCGGCGGGGCCGTCCGTAGCGTCGGAGAAGGGGCCGTCCAACCCGTCGTCGTCCGCGCCGGCGTCGAAGGACGGTTCCTCCGCCCCCCAGTCACCCGATCCGTCGTGCTCCATGACGACCTACCCCCCAGCCTGGACGTCGGCCGGCGCGGACGGGGCGATATGCCGTGACTTGATCAGCACCTCGTCAAGCTGCTTGATACGGGCGCGCAGCGACTCGCGTTCCTTCTGCAGGTCCGCCTTCTTCTTCTGCCGGCTCGTCTTGTCCTGCACCATCGTCTTGTCGATCTCGGCGATCTGACCGTCGAGCTGCTTGAGTCGACGCTCGATCGCCTCGTCCAACGCCAGGGTCAACGCGTACTGCAGGTCGGTGAAGCGGGTCGCGATGTCGTCGGACAGTGCGGCCCGCGCCTCACCCAGCACCTCCCGCAACCACACCTTCGCCTGCTGCTTACTGGCCTGCCCCTTGCGCTTCCACATCATGAACGCGCCGATGGCCAGCCCGACCCCCACGCCGATGACCGGGACCACGACACCGCCTACCGCGGCCGCGCCCAGCGCCGACGCGGCGGCGCTACCACCGGTCATCGCCAGCCGGCCCATACTGACCGCGGAACCGACCGAGGCGACGACCACCATCGAGGAGTCACCACCGGACTCCTTCTGCGGTTTGCTGGCCAACGCGTGCCGCAACCGCGCGTTGAGTCGGCGCAGCACATAGTTGAGTTCCTGCGTGGAGAACACGCTGGCGAGGATCCGCTGACCGATCACTCGGAACCGGTGCTCCAGCTCGTTGGACAACCGCACCGACACCGCGTACAGCGCCCGGTCCACCTCGTGGGGCAGTTGCTTGGTGCCGCCGCCCTTCTCGATGGACTTGGTGAAGTCCTCCTGCAAGCGGGTCATGTACTGCCGCAGCCGGCTCTGTGCCTCGACCCGGGCGCGCTGCGTCTCGGTGTTGAGCGCCAACGACCACTGTTTGGTCTCGCTGCGCTTGCGGGCGTTGACCTTGTTGCGTTCCTCCTTCAACCGGTCCAGCAGCGCCGGGTCGGGGTCGGCGGACTTCATCCGGTCACCGACACCGATGTCCATCCGGACGAACTCGGTACGCACCGCGCGCAGCGTGTTCGCCGTCTTCAGCGCGGTGCCCTTCGCCGCCAGGCCGATCAGTGCGTGCTGCAGTTCCGCGACCCTGGACTCCTTGACGATCTCCGCCGCCGATTCCTTGGGCATCTGCAGCGCCAGCTCCGCCAGCCGTGACGACACCGGGAAGAACGGCGCGGCGGCGAAGCGCGGCGCGTGCGCCTGCAACAGCGACCGGTTGTCGTCCATGATCGTGCGCCAACCTGGGTACGCGTCGACCTTGGTCAACGCGAAGATCACCATGTTGACCCGTTTGCTGGCCTCGATCAGGAAGTTCAGCTCGGGTTGGGAGAACGGTGCGGACGCGTCCACCACGAACAGCAGTGCCGTGGCCCGCTCCACCGCGTCCAACGCCACCTCGGCGTGCAACGAGTCCAGTCCGCCCACGCCGGGGGTGTCCATCAGCGTCGCGTACTGCAGCATCGGCGCCGGATGGAAGATCTCCAGCCGGCGCGGCGGGCGGATACCCTCGGGCAGGTTGCCCAGTACCGTGCCGTAGTCACGGACATCGTTCATCCGCAGCGGGACGGGATCCTCCCGCCCAGGGATGTAGGCTCGGGCCTGCGGTTGGCTGCCGTGCACGAACTCCAGGTACGAACTGGTCGCCACCGCGGCATCCACCGGCGACAGGTTCGGTACCCCGATCAGCGCGTTGGTCAGCGAACTCTTGCCCCGCTTGGTCTCACCGACCACCACGATGCTGGGCACGGTCTGTTCCCGGCGTCGCAGTACGTCCAGGTCCGACGCGGCATCCGGATCAATCCGGCGCAGGTGGGCCAGACCCGCGTCCACCGCCGCCCGCAGCGCCTTCTCCAGAGCGGCAGCCGCGGCTGCGTCATTGGGCTTGGCCGGTGCGCTCACTTGGTGCCTTCTTCACGGTAGACGGTGACCACCGGAGCCCGCAGCACCACGCCGCGGTCCAGGTAGCCGGGTACCTCGACCGCGGCGATGGTGCCAGCCTGCGCCGGGTCTCTGGCCGGGGTGGCGCCGCCGGCCTCGTGGTGCGCCGGGTCGAACCGCACACCCACCGGCGCCACGGTGGCGACACCCACGTCCTGCAGCGCCCGGCCCAGGGCGTCGGCGATTGCCTTACTGGTGGCCCGGTCCCGTACATACACACACGTCTGGACCAGGCTGGAACGCTCAGCCTCGGCCTGTTCCAGGCGCCGCGCCTGGCCAGGATCGCCGCCCCCGGCCCCAGGCACCGGGCCGGAGGAGCTGGCGGCCCCACCGGGCTGCGCCGGGCCGCGGCTCAGGAAAAGCAACCCCACCGCGACGCCGCCGGCGATCGCGGCGCCGAGGAACCCGATCGCTGCGGTCGGTACCGAGAAACTGCTGTCGCAGGTGCCACTCTCCGCCACGACGGTGGCGTTTCCCTTGTCACCGTCGCCCTTCCCCAGAGCCTGCCCGGGGGGCTGCTCCGTGGGCACACTCTGCACCTGTTGTACGCAGGTCCCGGTCTGCGCGCCGACCACCCCGGCGACGATGCCGGTGAGAACCGCGACTATCGCGGCGATCCCGGCTGCGATGACGCGGAGATTGTTTGAGGACATCGAAGCTCCTTCATGCGGAGTACGTCGCGCGGACGGCGGTCAGGCTCGGGCGGGTTGGTTTCTGACCCGCTGGGAAAGCAGATAGAAGCCTCGGTGGACGACGTGCGCGACCCGGGCCTGCGCGGGGCTGGCACCGGCCACCGCGAAGGCCCGCCAACGGGTCGCCGCCTGCAGCGCGGCCTGCGCCATCTGGTCGCCGGGTGCGCCCGTCATACCGAGAATCCAGGCCGGGTCATCAGACAACGCCAGCCTGGTCAGCTCATTCTCCATCTCGTCAGGCAGATCGACCGCACCGGTGGTGACCTGCTGGGCGACGTCGAGCATCCGCAACCGGTGGTATTCGGGCTGTTGCAGTACCCGCTCCACCGCGTCGCGGAGCAGTTCCCGGTCCGCTGGCCGCTCCGCGTGCCCGGCGATCTTCTCCAGGCTCGACAACGCCCAGCCTGCCTTGATCGCATCGGTGCGCCAACGGAACGCCTGCTCCAGGGTGCTGCGCGCTCGCGGGAAGCCGGACGCGAGGAACAACCGGCGTACCAGTTCGCCGGTTGCCAGGTGCGGCTCGTTGACGAACTGCGCGACGGCGAAAGAGATCCCGTACAGATCCAGTAGGCGCAGCAACCGCTCCCGCTGCTCGCGGGGCACCGGACAGTCCCGGCCGGCGAACAGGTCCACCGACGCCAGCAGCACCTGCCGGTCGGTGTCGGACATGCGCGCGATCTCGCGCAGCGCCTCACAATCCGCGGCGGTCAACCTGCCCGCCTCGGTGGTCTCGGCCAGCAGCCCGATGACCGGCACGACATCCGACACCACCCGCCGCAGTACCGTGCCCTGTGCCTGGGCCAGCGGGCCCGCCACCGGCCACGGGTCGCCGGCCCCGGCCAGCTTGTCCACCTTGTTGAACAGGCCCAGCGAGTTGATCGGGTTGCTGGACAGCCGCGAGGACATCGACCGGAACGACTCCAGTGCCTGCAGGTCGTCCTCACGTACCGACTGGGTGAACACGTACACGATCGCTTCGGCGCCCGACAGCGCACCCGCCGAGTCGTCGTCGATGTCGTCGTCGATGGGCGCCTCGTTGAACAGGAACCGCCGCGCCTCGTCGGAGATGCTGGTGTTGGTCGACGACAGGCCGGGGGTGTCGACCACGGTCAGGTCGTTGAGCCGGTCGGAGGTCAGCGTGACGTCCACGTATGCGACGTCGTTGCGGGGGACCCCCAACTTCTGCGGGATCATGCCGGACTCGTCCAACGGGAGACTGGCCCGCGAACCGTCCCGGCGCACCACATCCACCCGGTCGGAGGTGCCGTAGCGGAACTGGGTGACCAGACGCGTGCACTCACCCACCTCGGTCTGCGCGACCCGACGACCGATCAGCGAGTTCACCAGAGTGGACTTACCGGATTTCAACCGACCGGCGATCGCTACCCGAAGTGGCTCGCCCAACCGCCGCTGCACGTCCGCGACGGCCGCCTGAGTACTGCCCGCCAACCTGGGGCCTGCCTCGGCGCACAGGCCGGCGACGCGAGAACTGAGCGGGCCTGAGCTCATGACCGTCCCGCCAAACTACCTCCAGTGGCGAAAGGGTCACTGGACGCATACGGCGCGCCGTCGCTGCCCACGTCAGTCATGGCCGCTGGTACCTCCAACTAGTCTGAACACAGGTCTGGTGGCGTGGCCGGCGCCTTCCGGCTCCCACACTAGGCATATCGTCACCGGCGCAGGATCCCGGATTCGTGCCAGCTCACGGGGGGAGAAGTCACGTGCCCGACGTGCCCGGTGGACGGGCGGACACCGAGCCGTCAACCGGCGGGCGCACACCACCCGCCAGCCTGGTACAACACCTGGCGGCCCGGCTACGACAGCCGGGCCTCATCGTGCTCACCGGCGCCCCCGGATCGGGGCGCAGCAGCACGTTGCGTGACATCGTCGACTCCTTCCCGGGAACCGCCTTCACCGGTGGCGGCCTGGCGATCTTACGCACCGTCCCCGGGCTGGCGTTGTCGCGTGCCGTCCGTGCCCGGCTACCGGTCGACGACCAGGCCCTCACCACCGAAGCCGTACGCTCCCGCGTGCGCGGCGGGCTGCTGGTCATCGACGATCTGCAGTGGGTCGACCCGCTGTCCCTGTCGGTGCTTCCCGCTCTGGCCCAGCACTGCCGGGTCGTGGTCGCCCTGCGCACCCCGCACCGCCTGCCCACCGGCCCCGTCACCGAGCTACGCGAGACCGCAGCGCACTGGGCCGCGCTGCCGCCGCTGACCCCCCAACAGGCCACCGCCCTGGCCTGGCGTAGCGCACCCGGGCTCGGTCCCGCCGGGATCGCGGAGGTCGTGGCCCGCGCGGGCGGCGTGCCGCTGGCCGTCGAAGCACTCGCCCGCCACGCCCTCGCCCATCCCGAAGCTCTCGCCGCCGCGCCGCAGCCAGACGGGGAAGCCGGACCTGCCACCGTGGCCCACGCTGTCGCCGACGCCCTCGCCGATCTCACCCGGCCCGCTCGCACCGCCATGGCCGCGCTGGGGATGCTGCGACGACCCGCCCCGCGCGCCCTGCTCGGCGCCGGAGTCGACGAACTGTCCGCCGCCGGCCTTCTCGCCGCCCCCACCGACGACGGTCAGGTCGCCGCGCTCTCCCCGTACGTCGCCGAAATCGCCGCCGGGCTGCTCAACGACACCGAACGCGCCGCCCTGCACCGTCGCCTGGCCGAACTGGTCCCCGACGCGGAAGCGGCCCGACATCTCGCCGCCGCCGGCGACAATCACGCCGCCTACCAGCGGGCCCTCGCCGCCGCCGAGCAGGTCGACACCACCGGTCAGCGCGCCGACCTGCTACTGCTCGCCTGCGAACTGTCCGGAGTCGAACCGCCCCCAGCGACCCGCAGTAGCGCCGCGGCCGCCGCTCTGACCGCCGGCCGGCCCCGGGCCGCTCTCCGCGCTCTCGCCGAGGACGCCGACTCCCACTCGGCCGTACTGCGCGGCGAGGCACTCCTGCAGCTCGGCGACGCGGCCGCGGCCGCGGCCGCTGTCACACCCATCCCCGCCGCGGCCGGCCCCGACCTGGTCGCCGGCCGCGACCGGGTACGGCTACTCGCCGCGCTGACCACCGACCTGCCGCAGGCCGCCGAGCTCAGTGAGGAACTGACCACCAGACACGGACCGACACCCACCCACACCGGCCTGCGCGCCGCGCTCGCCGCCGCCCACGCCAGTACCCGCACCGCCGGATGGGAACGCACCCTGGCCACCGCCGCGGCCGCCGCCGGCGCTGCCGGAGACACCCTCGCCGCCCGGTGGAGCGCATGGTTGCTGGTGGAGACCCTCGCCGCTGACAGCCGGCTCACCGAAGCCGGCGACAACGCCCGGCTCGCCGCCGACGCCTGCGCCGCCGACCTCGCCTACAGTTGGCAGACCCGTTTCCTCGCCGCTGAGCTCTGGTGCACGGCGCTGCGCGGAGACCAGCTCGACGACGTCGTACGCCGCGCCGTGAACCTGGTCGACCGGGCGCTTCCCGCCGTCGCCCACGGCTACGCCACCGCCGCGGCAAGCCTCGCCGAAGCCGACGGTGGGCTGCTCGCCTCCGCCCGGGCACGGCTGGCCGCCCGCAGCAGTCCGCGGCCACCGGCAAGCGTCGCCGGCCTCCTCGACTGGGTGGCCGCCGAAGCCGCCTGGCTGGACGGTCAACCCGAAGCCGTCGGCCCCACGGGCGATTCGGACAACGCCCTTCCACTGCTCGCCGGGCTACGCCAGATCACCGGCCGATGGGCCGCGCACGACCGGACACCCACCGCCCGGCCCGCTGAACCGGCCCTCGACGGGCACACCCCACCGCCCGTACGGGCCACCCTGCAGGCATGGCAGGCCGTCGGCGCCAACCCGGCCCGCGTCACCGACTTCGACCCGGCCGCCGCAGCCTGGCATGATGTCGCCTGCCGCGAAGAAGTGCGCTGCCTGCTCGCCCATGGCATATACGCCGACAACGCCGCCGACGCCGTACCGCCTCTGCTGCGCGCCGAAACCCTCGCCGAGCAGGCTGGCCTTGTCGTCCTGCTCGGCCGTGCCCGCCGCGCGCTGCGCCGCCACGCCGTACGCAGGGAGACCCGGGGGCCACGAGCCGGCGCCGATCTGACTGAACGGGAACGCGACGTGCTACGCCTGGTCGCCCAGGGCGAGCCGACCCGCCGCATCGCCGGCCTGCTCGGTATCTCCCGCGAAACCGTGGAGACACACATCCGTGCCGGAATGCGTAAGCTCGGCGCCCGTACCCGTACCGAAGCCGCGGGACTGGCTCTGGAGCTACTGCGGTGAACGACCGGCACACCCCACCACCGGCGCACCGCTACCTGGTCGCGCACGCCAACGACGCCACCGCCGTGCTGCGCCGGCTGGCCCGCTCCGGCTGGCACACCCGCGACGGTTTCGCCCTACCCGAGGCCGGCTGGGACGTCAGCGAACAACGACTCGTACTGTTCGGCCGGGTACCCGACATGGACACCGCGGCCCTCGCCGTGCTCGCCGCGGCCCGCGGTGCCGCCGTCGTGGTCATCACCGACGAACAGAGTGAGGCCGGTCGTGCCGTCGCCGCCGACCTCGCCCGGATCGGGCCCCTCACCCGGGGAGCCAGCGCAGACCAGGCGCCCGATGCCGACACCGGTGCCGCCCGGTCGGACGAACTGCCCCTCAGCGACGAACAACGGGCCCTGCTCACCCGACTCGCCGCCGGGGAGACCATCGCAGCCGCCGCCGAGTCGGAGTTTCTGTCGCTGCGCACCGCCAACCGTCGCATCGCCGAAGCGCGGAAGGCGCTGGGCGTACGCACCACCCGCGAAGCGGTCCTGACCTTCCTGCGCGCCCGCAACCAGGACTGAGCCTCGCGCGCCCGACCGGCGTGTCCGTCCCGCGCACCGGCCCGCAGACCGTACTTTCGTTGTGTGACGCAATCACAGCGCTGCCACTGGTGCGGGGGAGAGCTGCCCGACACCCGCCTCGGGCGGCCCCGACGCTACTGCGGACAAGCCTGCCGCCAACGCGCCTACGAGCACCGCCAACTCACCACCCGCGTCGGTCTGGACCCGGACGCCATCGTGGTCAGCGCCCGGGACCTGCAGGACCTGCAGGACCGGCTGTTCCAGCTGCGTTGTGCCGTCGAGGACGTCCAGACCGCCATCGCCGAGGACGCACCCCGTACCGAACTCGCCCAGGTCAGCGACAACCTCACCATCAGTGTCGGCGCACTCGACCGGATCTGGGTGGCGCCCCGGGCGCGCTGACCGCACCCACGAGCCCGTACCAGGTCATCGAGGGTGGCCAACTCGGACGGCCGACACACGCAGCGCGCCGGCACCTGACCCGCGCCACATCCCGCCTCCCCGCGCGTCGACTGTGGCACGATTCTGTAGGTGACCAGTAGACCCGGCACGACACAGCGGCTGCGCGATCTCGCCCGGCTGCGCCGTGTCCGTGACCGGATCGACCGCGAATACGCCCAGCCCCTCGACGTCGAGGCGCTCGCCCGGGGCGCGAACATGTCCGCCGGGCACCTCAGCCGCGAATTCCGGCTCGCCTACGGCGAGTCGCCGTACTCCTATCTGATGACCCGGCGGATCGAGCGCGCGATGACGCTCCTGCGCCGTGGCGACCTGAGCGTCACCGAGGTCTGTTTCGCGGTCGGCTGCTCATCCCTGGGCACTTTCAGCACCCGCTTCACCGAACTGGTCGGTATGCCACCCAGCGCCTACCGGCGCCAGGCGGTACCCACGGCAGCGGAGATGCCCTCGTGCGTCTCCAGACAGGTCACCAGACCGATCAGGAATCAAGAAGCACGGGTCACGCAGCGCAATTAGCCTGACTGCCATGGACATCAGCATCCACTCAGCATTCCTCCCGCACGACGACGCGGACGCCGCACTCACCTTCTACCGCGACAGCCTTGGTTTCGAACTGCGCAACGACGTCGGCTACAAGGGCATGCGCTGGCTCACGGTCGGGCCGCCCGACCAGCCCGGCACCTCCATCGTGCTGTTCCCACCGGGCGCCGACCCCGGCATCACCGACGACGAGCGCCGCACCATCGTCGAAATGATGGCCAAGGGCACCTACGGCATCATCACCCTGGCCACCCGCAACCTCGACGACACCTTCGAGCGGCTGCAGGCCAGCAACGCCGAAGTCATCCAGGAACCGACCGAACAACCCTACGGCGTACGGGACTGCGCGTTTCGCGACCCCGCCGGCAACACCGTCCGTATCAACGAGGTCCGCTGATATGGCCACCATCGACTCCATCACTCTCGAGGTCGACGACGTCGACACCGCCGAGGCGTTCTACCACGCCGCCTTCGAACCCGGGGACTGGCTGCGCCTACGCGCATCGCAGGAACCGACGTCCGGCTTCCGCGGCTTCACCCTGTCACTCGTCGTGTCCCAACCCGGCAACGTCGACGCACTCGCCGATACGGCCCTCAAGGCGGGCGCGAGCACACTCAAACCGGTCACGAAGAGTTTCTGGGGATACTGCGGCGTCATCCAAGCCCCCGACGGCACGATCTGGAAGATCGCGTCGTCGTCGAAGAAGGACACCGGCCCCACCACCCGTACGGTCGACGAGGTCGTGATCCTGATGGGTGTCAACGACGTGAAAACGACCAGGCAGTTCTACGTCGACCACGGCCTGGCCGTGGGAAAGAGTTTCGGCAGCAAGTACATCGAGTTCGAAACCCTGGGCGCAACCGTCAAACTGGCCCTCTACACCCGCGGGGCCGCCGCCAAGGACGCCGGCGTCGACCCGCAGGGGTCCGGCTCACACAGGATCGTCATCGCAGGCGACGCCGGCCCGTTCACCGACCCGGACGGCTTCGCGTGGAAGTCGACGGCAGCAGAGAAACTCTGACCATGGCCACACACCGAAAGGCGGCCACGGCCGTGCATGCAGCTGATCGCCACGACCTCATCCGGGTACACGGCGCACGTGTCAACAACCTCAAGGATGTCAGCGTCGAACTGCCTAAACGCCGACTGACCGTGTTCACCGGTGTCTCCGGCTCAGGTAAGAGCTCGTTGGTGTTCGGCACGATCGCGGCAGAGTCGCAACGACTGATCAACGAAACCTACAGTGCGTTCGTGCAGGGGTTCATGCCGACCCTGGCGCGACCCGAGGTCGACATACTGGACGGGCTGACCACCGCGATCATCGTCGACCAGGAACGGATGGGCACCGACCCACGCTCCACGGTCGGTACCGCCACCGACGCCAACGCGATGCTACGCATCCTGTTCAGCCGCCTCGGCACACCGCATATCGGCTCAGCGCAGGCATTCTCCTTCAACGTCGCCTCGATATCGGGCGCGGGTGCCGTCACCATCGCGCGCGGCACCACCACCACGAAGGAACGGCGCAGTTTCAGCATCCTCGGCGGCATGTGTGCCCGCTGCGAGGGCCGGGGGTCGATCAACGACATCGACCTTTCCCAGCTCTACGACGACAGCAAATCACTCAACGAGGGTGCGCTCACGATCCCCGGCTACAGCATGGACGGCTGGTACGGCCGGATCTTCGCCGGCTGCGGCTTCTTCGACCCGGACCGCCCCATCAGCAAGTTCACCAAGAGGCAGCTCAACGACCTGCTGTACAAACCCCCGACCAAGATCAAGGTCGACGGCATCAACCTGACCTTCCAAGGGCTGGTCCCACGCCTGCAGAAGTCGATGCTGTCCAAGGACATCGACTCCCTGCAGCCGCACATCCGGGCCTTCGTACAACGCGCGGTCACGTTCACCACCTGCCCCGACTGTGACGGCACCCGGCTTGGCCCCGAACCACGATCCTCGAAAATCGACGGAACCAACATCGCCGAGGCCAGCGCGATGCAGATCAGCGACCTGGCCACCTGGGTGGGGCAGCTCACCGAACCGACCGCGGCGCCGCTGGTGGAGGCGCTGCACGACACCCTCGAGTCATTCGTGGAGATCGGTCTGGGCTACCTATCACTCGACCGCCCGTCCGGCACACTGTCCGGCGGCGAGGCGCAGCGCGTCAAGATGATCCGCCAACTCGGCTCATCGCTCACCGACGTCACCTACGTCTTCGACGAGCCAACAGTTGGGCTGCACCCACACGACATCCAGCGGATGAACGAACTGCTGCTGCGGCTACGCGACAAAGGCAACACCGTACTCGTCGTGGAACACAAACCGGAGGCCATCGCGATCGGTGACCACGTCGTCGATCTCGGCCCCGGTGCCGGCGCGGACGGCGGCGAGGTTGTCTTCGAAGGCACCGTCGACGCTCTGCGGCGAAGCGGCACCGTCACAGGCCGCCACCTTGACGACCGCACCGCGCTCAAGCAGAAGCCACGCACACCCTCGGGCGCCCTGGAAGTCCGCGGCGCCGACACCCACAACCTGCGCAACGTCGACGTCGACATCCCACTCGGCGTACTGGCCGTCGTGACCGGGGTAGCGGGCTCGGGCAAAAGTTCACTGATCCGCGGCTCGGTGTCCGGACGCGACGGGGTCGTCACCGTCGACCAGATCGCGATCCGCGGCTCACGACGCAGCAATCCAGCCACCTACACGGGGCTGCTCGACCCGATCCGCAAGGCGTTCGCGAAAGCCAACGGCGTGAAGCCCGCGCTGTTCAGCGCCAACTCCGAGGGCGCCTGCCCCACCTGCAACGGTGCCGGCGTCATCTACACCGACCTGGCAATGATGGCCGGGGTGGCGACCACCTGCGAACAGTGCGGCGGCAAACGGTTCCAGGCCGAGGTACTGGACTACACGTTCGGCGGCAGGAACATCAGCGAAGTACTCGCGATGCCGGTGGAGCAAGCCACAACCTTCTTCGGCGCCGGTGAAGCGGCACTGCCGGCCGCACGCCGGATCCTCGACCGGCTCGCCGACGTCGGGCTCGGCTACCTGCGTCTCGGCCAACCGCTGACCACCCTGTCCGGCGGCGAACGGCAGCGGCTCAAACTGGCCACCCGGATGGGGGAGGAGGGCGGTGTGTACGTCCTCGACGAGCCGACCTCCGGCCTGCACCTCGCCGACGTCGAGCAGCTACTGGGCCTGCTCGACCGGCTCGTCGACGCCGGTAAGTCGGTCATCGTCATCGAGCACCACCAGGCGGTCATGGCGCACGCCGACTGGATCATCGACCTCGGCCCGGGCGCCGGGCATGACGGTGGACGGATCGTCTTCGACGGCACCCCCGCCGACCTCGTCGCCGCCCGATCCACCCTCACCGGTGAGCATCTCGCGTCCTACGTCGCTACCTGACCCAAGGCTCACCGAAGCCACTGTTACCGGCTTCGGTGAGCTGGCAGTCGGTGTCGTCGGGGCGACTCGCCCGTGGTCGGTGACAATGACACCGTGCAGTCTGCCAGCCGGATCATCGTTGCTCTGGGTTTCGACAACCGTCGAGGGCCGAGGATGATCGTCGACCGGCTGGGGGATGAGTGCCGTTTCTGCAAAGTCGGGTTGGAGCTGCTCACGGTGGCGGGACCAGATCTCATCGAACACCTTGTCGCCATGAGTGCGGATCCTTCGATTTCGGCGAGGGCGAGCTGAAATATGTGGTGCACCTCTTCGTCCACCGGTATGTCGGATCTCCCGTCCTGATCGGCGGCCTCCAGCCACCCGTAGATCATCACCTCGATGATGTCCGGTACACCTGTGCCCAACAGCATCTCGATCAGCGGCCAGGCGTGGTGGGTGGTGGGAAACCTCGCTGCCCGGTAGTGAGCTCTGGCTTCCTGCCATAGCTTCCGGGCCGCCTCGGGCCCGTCGACGGTGGCCGTGTCGTGCAGCAGACGGCACCAGCCGACGTCGATGCGGTCCAGGCAGCCGCTGAATTCGCTGTCCCACGGACTGATCTCCGCGACCTCGCGGAACAGTACGAGCGCCGCCGTATGGTCGCCGGCCGCGTAGAGGCCGTGTGCCTGCGTCAACCTTGCTTCCAGCCGCCCCCGTGGGGTCGCCCCGTGCTCGGCGACGTAGGCGTCCATTGCCGCGTTCTCGTCGCTGATCTCAGCTGCGAGGCCGCGCAGGTGATCGGAGTAGCGCCACAGGACCCCGCCGGCCGCCAGATACTCATCCACGGCACCCGCGACATCAAACCAGTGCGTTCCGTCGGACAACTCTCCGGCTGGGGTGAAGTGGCCAGCGAACTCCGGCGGCAGCTTCCCTGAGGCGACGAGTGCGCTAACCCTGGCAGGGACCGGCGGCAGATCCATGGTTCTCCCTCAGCGCGGTCGATCGTCTGCGGTGCAACTGATATGAAGCATTTCTCCCTGCCGCTGAGATGGACCTCGTACCGGTGTCGGACACGGTCTTAGCCGCTTCCGGAGCCGGCCCGTCCTTCAGCGAGGACTCGTCTTCTCCACCATCGGCGACCAGGTCGGAGCACCGGTAATTGACACCCGACACCGCTCGCACCGAACGCAATTGCCTCGAGCCGATAATCAACATTATGTCAACTACGGTATCGGTCACCTCTCACCTTCCGTCCACTCCCATCGCGATGGGGGCCATCGACAATCGAGTGTGACGTCGGACCGGCAGAACACAGAAGCCTGCCATACCGACATGTCCCGACGGGGTGGGCGCTGGAGTTGCCACCCATCGAACAGTTACCCACCAAAGTGACTTTTCGCTCGATATCGGGCCGGCATTTTCGCAGCTCTTGAATCTAAACCAGTTTAGTGGCAGCGTGACCAACCAATCCCAGGGGCCCCGCCCATCAAGCAGTGCCCAGCTGGGCCGGGAGCATCGGATCTCACCTGGAGGTCGCTGTCGTGAACAGCCGGTCGGTAGCACTGCGCGCAGCAAGAACCACCACCACCATCCTGGCCGCTCTCGTGCTGATGACCGGGAGCCTGCTCACCGCGTCCAGGCCCGGCACCAGTGCGCCAGCAACACCAGCACATCCACACCTGACCAACCTCGCCCACCTCGACTTCCTGACCAGTCCCGTCAGCCCACCGCAGCAGGACAGGCACACCACCTACCGGCTGGACAAGGACCCATCGGTCGGGGTTCTGTGGGTATACGCCGACAGCCAACCCGACGGCACCTACCACAGAGTCGGTGGCGGCGCCTACGACCAGGCGACGAACACCTACGGGCAGGGCGCCTACGACGCCGACGACATCAGCCGCGCGGCCGTGGCGTACCTGACCGCGTGGAAACAGTTCCACGACCCGAAAGCCAAGAACCACGCCTACCAGCTACTACGCGGCTTGACCTACCTGCAGACCGCCACCGGCCCCAACGAAGGCAACGTCGTGCTGTGGATGCAGCCCGACGGCACCCTCAACCTCACCCCCACCCCACCCGACGACCCGAACCCGTCCGACACCGACTCGTCGTTCTGGCTCGGCCGCACCATCTGGGCGCTGGGCACCGGCTACGCGGCGTTCAAGAACACCAACCCCGACTTCGCCGCGTTCCTGCGGGACCGCCTCACCCTGGCACTCGGCGCAGTGCACCGCCAAGATCTGAAGGACTACGGCAGCTGGCAGACCGCCGACGGACTGCGCTGGCCGAACTGGCTGATCGCCGGCGGAGCCGACGTGAGCTCCGAAGCCATGTACGGCCTGGTGGCCTACGTCCGCGCCAGCGGCGACCAGCAGGTACGACGCGACCTCACCCAACTCGCCGACGGTGTCGCCGCCATGCACGCGCCCGGCTGGCCGCACGGTGCGCTGCTGCCCTGGACCGGGTCACGATCGATGTGGCACTCCTGGGGCGACGAGATGGCCGGATCCCTTGCCACCGCAGGCGCCGCCCTCGGCCGCGCCGACTGGATACGCACCGCGGTAGGCGAAACCGCCCAGTTCACCCCGCACCTGATCGCACAGGGCGGCCCGGACAACGAATGGCTGCCCGCGCCCATCTACCGCGACCAGATCGCCTACGGCGCGGACGCGACGCTGCGCAACCTGCTGCGCACCGCGGACGCCACCCACCAGCAGTCGTTCCGGCAACTCGCCGGACTCGCTGCCAGCTGGTACTTCGGCAACAACCCGGCCGCAAGCGCCGTCTACGACCCGGCCACCGGCGTCACCTTCGACGGCGTGAGCCCCACCGGGCAGGTCAACCACAACTCCGGGGCCGAGTCGACCATCCACGGGGTGCTGTCGATGCTGGCGCTCGACGCCGCCCCCGACGTCGCCGCACAGGCCCGTCAGGCCACCGTCACCACCCGGGTGAGCAGCACATACACCGAAGCCGAGGCTGGGCAGCTGTCCGGCGCGGCCACCGTCGTCAAACCCGATCAGGCCTGGACCGGCGAAAGCCAGTGGAGCGGCGAGAAGTACGTGCGGCTTGGCGCCGGCGGCCAGGTCGACATCCCAGCACAGGCCACCAGCAACGACCGCTACCTGGTGATGCCGGTGTTCGATCGCCAGATCGCCCCCACCGGCTCGGTCGGCACCCGACTGTCGGTAGGTGGTGTCCCCGCCGGTGTCCAGCAGCAGGGCGGCGCCGGCGCACAGGGCACCAGCAGCGTCCCCGGCTACCTCGACGTCGGGCAGCGACGCACCGCTGGTCCCGTGGCGGCCGGCCCCACCACGGTCCGGGCCACCTACGTCGGTGACGGACGTCCCGCCCGGCTCGACGGTGTGCTACTGCAACCCGAGATCGAATGGGTCACGCTCAACGGACCCGGCGGCAGCGGCCAGGCCCTGCTGCGCAGTTTCGCCACCCGAACCCGCCACAAGAACATCCACCTCGGCGGCGACGCACTCACCGCACACAGCTACGACAACCAGGGCCACCTCGTCGCCACCGCGACCGGAACACACGGCAGCGTCGACGCGCCACTGGCACCAGGCGGGTTCACCGTCGTGACCACGAACTGACCGCCTCCCGCGCCGCCGGCCGACCGGCGGCGCGGGAACCCACCGCACGCATCGACAACAGGACAAGAAAGGTGGCTCACAGATGTCAGAGTTGAAAGTCGGCGTCGTCGGCACCGGAGCGATCTCCCGCTCCCACGTACCGCACTGGGTCGCGCTCGGCGCGAAAGTGACCCTACATTCGCTGCTCGGCGCGGAAGAACTCGCCGCCCAGTACGGTCTGCCCGTCGCCGCCGGACTGGACGAATTACTCGCCGCCGTCGACGTCGTGGACATCTGCACGCCCACCGTCACCCACGCGCCGCTCGCCGTCACGGCCATCGAGGCCGGTAAGCACGTGGTGTGCGAGAAGCCGTTGGGCCGCACCCTCGCCGACGCCCAGGCGGTCGCGGCAGCGGCGCGCGCCGCGAACGTCCAGGTGTACCCGGCTCACGTGGTGCGCTACTTCCCCGAATACGCGGCCCTGCACGCAGCGGTCCAGCAGGGACAGATCGGCAGACCGGCGGTACTACGCTTCAGCCGCGGCGGATCCGGCCCCACCAGCGACTGGTTCTTCGACGACGAGCAGTCCGGTGGCATCGTCATGGACCTGATGATCCACGACCTCGACCAGGCCCGCTGGGTCGCCGGAGAGATCACCCGGGTCTTCGCGGTGCAGAACCCGCCAACCACGGCCGGGCAGATCCCCCGCGCCGTGACCGCGCACGTCACCCTCGTCCACGAAAACGGCGCCATATCCCACATCCACGGCGCCTGGGGACCACCCGGGATGGAGTTCCCCAACGCCTTCGACGCCGCCGGTCAGGCCGCGACCCTACGCTACGACTCCCGTACCACGCGCACCCTGGTGGAGAACTTCCCCCCGGGACCCGACGACGAAATCTCCTACCTTCCCCGCACCAACGCCGAGGAAAGCCCCTACCTCACCGAGATCCGCGAACTGGCACACGCATTCCAGGGCGGCCCGCCGCCCCGCGTATCGCTCGACGACGGGGTGATCGCCGTCGCGCTCGCCGAAGCGGCCCGCCGATCCATCGACACCGGCGAACCGGTCGACTTCGACACCGCCGCAGTGCTCGCACCCCAGGAGGTCGGCGCATGACAGCGGCCAAACTCAAAGTGGCGGTACTGTCCTTCGCGCACGGCCACGCCCTGGGCTACCTGCGCTACCTGGCCGGCCGCGACGACATTGAACTGGTCGCCGCAGACCCGGACGGCGCACAAACACCACAACCCCGCCGTGGCCGGGGCCCGGCCGACGAACTCGGGGTGCGCTACCTCGACACCTACGAGCAGGCCCTCAGCTGGCAACCCGACGCCGTGATCGTCTGCTCCGAGAACGCCCGCCACCGGGAACTGGTCGAACTCGCCGCCGCAGCCGGAGCGCACATCCTCTGCGAAAAGCCGCTGGCCACCAGCATCGCGGACGCCGAGGCGATCCGGGAGGCCACCGCGGCCGCCGGCGTCGAATTGATGGTCGCGTTCCCGGTCCGCTTCGCGCCGTCGTTCGTGGCGCTGCGTGAAAGCTACCGGGCCGGCCGGTTGGGCACCCTGCTCGGCATCGTCGGCACCAACAACGGCATGCTCCCACTCGACGCGGCCTGGTTCACCGACCCGGCGCTGTCGGGCGGCGGTTCGATCGTCGACCATGTCGTGCACTGCGCCGACCTGATCGACAACCTGCTCGACGAACAGGCCAGCTCGGTGTACGCGGTCGCCAACCGCACCCTGTACGCCGACACCGGCGCGCAGGTCGAAACCGGTGGCCTGGTGACCGCAACCTACGGCAGCGGCGTCATCGCCACCATCGACTGCTCCTGGAGCCAGCCGAGAACCGCCCCCACCTGGGGTGGACTTTCACTGAAAATGATCGGCACCAGAGGAACCGTGGAGATCGCGCCGTTCGCCGCGCATGTCGCCGGCCACGGACCAGACGGCGCGCTCTGGCTGTCCTATGGCGCAGACCTCGACGCGCTGATGATCGGCGAGTTCCTCACCGCCGTCCGGGAAGGCCGACGCCCACAACCCGACGTCGAGGTCGGGGTCAGAACCACCGCCCTGATGACCGCCGCCCAGACATCCGCACGGACCGGGAAGGTCCACCACATCGACGCGCACCACCAACCAACCCAGCGATGATCGACGAGAGGACTTCGACATGGCACCACGAGCACTCCCACGCGCACTCGGCCTCGCCGGGCTACTGAGCGCTGTCCTGGCCGCAAGTGCCTGCAGTTCCGGCACCGACGCCACCGGATCGGTCGGCGGCAAACCCACCGGAACCCTGACCTTCATCGTCTCCAGCGCCGACGCCTCCGACGCCGGTTTCCGGGCCGTCAACGCCGCCTTCATGAAGAAATACCCGGACGTCAAGATCCGCTTCAGCGCCATCCCCAACGACAACTGGGCCGCGACCAGCGCATCACGCCTGGCCGCCGGCAACGTCGACCTCACCCTCGCCGGCCCCAAAGAAGTCCCCTCCTACGCACCCCAGGACTCCAAAGGCGACGACGCCCGCGCCGCCGACGCCGGCGTCTACCTCGACCTGACCAACCAGCCCTTCATGAAACGACTCACCCCCTCGATGCTGGCCAGGACGAAATACCAGGGCAAGCAGTACGTCGTACCGACCGGCGCGAGCTACTACACCGGCGCCTACTACAACAAGTCACTGTTCGCCAAGTACCACCTGTCACCGCCCACCACCTGGACCCAGTTCCTGGCCCTGTGTAAGACCCTCAAGAGCAAAGGCGTCACACCGCTGGGTATCGGCGGCAAGGACACCGCCGGACTCACCATGCTCGCCGCGGTACAGGGCCTGTACCCGACCGGCCAGGACAAGGAAAACCTCAACCGGGCCCTGTGGACCCACAAAGCCAGCCTCACCGACCCCCAAGCCGTCAGCGTCCTCGACCGCGTCTCCACCATGTACGGCAACGCGCAGAAGAACTTCTCCGGCGTTCCCTACAGCGCGATCCCGTCCGGATTCGCCAAACAACAGTTCGCGATGGTCCCGGACGGCACCTGGAGCTCACCCACCATCGCCGCCGCCGTCGGCAAGAAATTCGACTTCGGCTACATGCCGATCCCCACATCCGACAACGCCGCGGACAACGCACTGCTCGGCGGCAAGGTCGAACTGACACTCGCCGTCCCGTCCCACGCCCGCAACAAGAACGCGGCCGTCGCCTACCTGAACTTCTTCACCCAACCCGAGAACTACCAGAAGTTCGTCCACCTGTCAGGCTTCGCCTCCGCCGAACCGAACATCCCCGCCAGCCCCTTCCTCACCTCCATCAACAAGTACACCAAGACCTTCTCACCGGCCTGGGACACCGTGTTCGTCACCAACCCCAAGGCAGGCAGCAAAGCCACCTACCCGTTCAACTACCTGGACCTGGCGCCGCTCGGCCGCGGCGGACCACACCAGGCAGCCGCCCAAGCACAGAAGGACTGGTCCGCAGGCTTCTAAGGCCACACCCGCTGCCCCCAGCAGAAACAGGAGGACCGACATGGCTGCGTTCATGCCCTTCCACAGACGCACCGGAATGCGGATCAGCTTCGGGCTCGCAATGGCCTTCATCCTCATCTTCACCATCGCGCCGGCCGCCGCGGTCCTCGGTATCTCCTTCACCGACATCCGCAGCCTCCCCTACCTTCCGGTGCAATGGGTCGGCGCGGACAACTACCTGCGGTTCTTCTCCGCCGCGAAGATCGGCTACAACGCACACGCACTGCAGAACACGCTGATCTTCGCGGCCGCAGTCACCGTCCTGCAGAACGCGATAGCACTACTGATCGCCGTACTGTTCACCGGCCGGCTACGGGGACGCACCTTCTACCGGGCCGTCGTGTTCATGCCCACCGTCCTCGGCGTCACCGTCGTCGGCCTGATCTGGTCACTGATCTTCAACCCGTCCGCCGGCCCGGCCGCCACGATCTGGTCCTGGTTCGGCGGCAGCTCCGCATTCTTCGGCGACCCCGGCATGGCGATGCCACTGGTCGTCGGAGTGCAGGTATGGGCCGGCATCGGCCTGGCAGTCGTCATCTTCATCGCCGGGATACAAGCCATCCCCGAGGAACTGTACGAAGCCGCCGCCATCGACGGGGCGAGCGCCTGGCAGCGGCTACGCCGCATCACTGTCCCGCTGCTCGCCCCGTCAGTCACCGCGAACGTCCTGCTGTGCCTCGTAGGCTCACTACAGAGCTACCAGCTCATCTACGTACTCACCGGACCCAACAACGCCGCCACCCAAGTCCTGTCACTGGCGATCTTCACCCAGTCCTTCGGTGGCGGAACCGCTGGCGGCTCCAGCGAATCGCAAGGCTACGCCGCCGCCATCTCCATGGTCCAGTTCGCCATCGTCGGCGTCATCACCCTCATCGTCCTGACCTACCTGCGCCGAAAGGAGGCGAAGCTGTGAGCACCAGCACAACCCTGCACCCGCCCGGAAACCCCACCACCACACCGCCGCCGGCACACCGGCGCTGGAACCCACCAACCTACCTACGGAAAGCACCCAACTACTTCTTCGTACTACTCATCATGGTGCTGTACCTGTTCCCCCTCGGCTTCCTGGTCAACACCGCCCTGAAGAGCAACCCCGAATTCTTCGCCAACCCCGCCGGCCTGACCAGCTCTCTGCACTTCGGCAACTTCCTCGTCGCCTGGCAGAAAGGCAACTTCGGCGCATACCTGCTCAACAGCATCGTCTACACCGCGGTCGCCGCCACCCTCAGCACCCTCGTGTCCCTCATCGTCGGATACCCCGTCTCCCGCCGCTACATCCGTTACTCCGGGCTGTGGTACGGCATCTTCATCGCCATGCTGTTCCTACCCAACGCCCTGATGACCCAGTTCCAACTGGTCCTACGACTCAACCTGTACGACACCGCCCTCGGCTACATCCTGATCATGGCCTCCGGACTCGGCGTCGGCCCCCTGCTGATCACCGGCTACGTCAAATCCGTACCGAAGGAAATGGACGAAGCCGCAGCGCTCGACGGCGTCGGCTACTGGCGCTTCGTCCTGCGCATCCTGCCCCCGCTGATCAGACCCGCCCTCGCCACCGTCTTCGTCTTCCAGGCCATCGGCGTCTGGAACGACATCATCCTGGCCACCATCCTGCTACCCGACCCGGAAAAATCGCCCCTTACCCTCGGCCTGTTCGCCTTCCAGGGCTCACACACCAGCCAATGGAGCCTGCTCGCCGCCGCCACCATCATCGTTGCCGCACCCCTGATGATCGCCTACGTCTTCCTGCAACGCTTCCTCGTCGGCAGCGTCGTCGGCGCGGTGAAAGGATGACCCGACCCGCCAACGTCACGATCCGCTCCTTCCCCGCCGCCACCACCACGACCGGCGCCGCCGACGAGGACACCAGCGGATGGCTCGAAGCGGCCGCCCTGTCCTTCCACCAACCCGCCCCCACACCCGAACACGCCAACCGAGTCGCCGCCTCATTCCAGACCGAGAACCGGACACTCACCGGCGCCTACACCCCCCACAGCATGCCCGGGGCGTGGCCCACCACCAGGCCCGTCGCCACCTACGCCACCTTCGTCAAACCCATGAACGTCGGGCCCGGCACCGAACTCGACACCCACCTGATCGCCGACGTCACCGTACGCGCCACCCACCGCCGCCAAGGGCTGCTACGCACCATCCTCACCAACGACCTCAAACAAGCCGCCACCAACGGACTGCCCCTCGCCGCACTCCGCGCCGGTGAAGCCACCATCTATGGCCGGTACGGCTTCGGCCCCGCAATCTTCACCCGCCACACCGACATCGACACCAGCAGCCAGTTCACCCTGCACAACACCCCGACCGGCCACGTCGAGATCGCAGACCCCAGCGCCCTACTGGCCATCGCACCACAGGTGTTCGACCAGTTCCACGCACACACCCTCGGATCACTACGACGACAAGCGTTCTACCCCTCCAAGATCGCCGGGCTCTGGGCCGAAGACAGGCCACAACCCGACACCAGGGTGCGCGCAGCCCTGCACTACGACACCACCGGCACCATCGACGGCTACGTCAGCTACACCTTCACCCCCCGCGACCACCAACCCGGCGCACTCGACATCGTCGACCTCCTCGCCACCACCCCCAACGCCTACCTCGGCCTATGGCAACACCTCGCCTCCATCGACCTGACAACACTCGTGCGATACCGGCAGGCCCCCGCCAGCGACCCCCTCGCCTGGGCGATCCACGACCGCCAGGGCTACCACGTCACCCGCATCGAGGACGCAGTCTGGCTACGCATCCTCGATGTGACCCAGGCACTGCAGCACCGCCACTACGACACCGACGGACAGACACACATCACACTCACCGACCCCCTCGACATCACCACCGGCACCTACCACCTCCAGGTACGACACGGCGCCGGCACAGTCACCAGAACACACGCCGACCCCACCACCACCGACGCATCCATGACCATCTCGACCCTCAGCTCCCTCTACCTCGGCGGCACACGGGCCACGCTGCTCGCCCACGCAGGACACATCACCACCCGACACCCCGACGCCCTCACCGAACTCGACACACTGCTCGCCCACCCGCAGGACCCGTACTGCACCACGCAGTTCTGAACCCCCACACCGCACCGACCCCAGACAGGAGGTGAGCTGTGCGCAGACCAGATCGCCCCACCATCACCGACGTGGCACGCGCAGCCGGCGTCTCCAAAGGTGCGGTGTCCTTCGCCCTCAACGGCCGACCCGGAGTCGCCGAACCCACCCGCGCCCGGATTCTCGCCGCCGCCGAAGCACTGGGCTGGGTACCCAGCCACCAGGCCCGCGCCCTGTCCACCTCACGCGCGTACGCCGTCGGACTGATCATCGCCCGACCACCCGAACTACTCGGCGCCGACCCCTTCTTCCCCGCCTTCATCGCCGGCGTCGAACGGGTACTGGCCGACCATGGTCAGGCACTGGTCCTGCAGGTCGTGCCCGACCAACGCGCCGAACATGACGGCTACCGCCGGCTCGCCGCCGACGGCCGACTCGACGGACTGTTCGTGCTCGACCTACGCACCGCCGACCCCCGCATCGCGTTGCTCGAACAGCTCCAGCTGCCCGCCGTCACCCTCGGACGACCCGACATTCCCAGCCCGTTTCCCGCCATCCTCGTCCACGACCAGCCAGCCGTCGCCGCCACCGTGGCGCACCTGGCCGAACTGGGCCACCAGCACATCGCCCACGTCGCCGGCCCCGGTCACTTCCTGCACGGCGCCAACCGCCTCCACACCTTCCAGAACGCCCTCACCGCAGCCGGTCTGCCGCCAGGCCGCTTCGTCCTGTCCGACTTCTCGCCCGCGAGCGGCGCACACGCCACCCGCCGACTGCTCGCCGAGGTCACCCCGCCCACTGCCATCGTCTACGCCAACGACGTGATGGCCATCGCCGGGCTCACGGTGGCCCGTGAACTCGGCATCGATGTACCGGACACACTGTCGATCACCGGGTTCGACGACACCGAACTGGCCGCGCACGTCAGGCCACCACTGACCAGCGTGCGCACCGACCCGTTCGGCTGGGGGCAGGCCGCCGCCCGCACCCTGCTCGGGCTCATCGCCGGACACGACAGCGCCGACATCGACATGCCACCCGCGCAGCTGATCGTCCGGGCCTCCACCGCACCGCCACCAGCCGGGCCGCCCCACGACACCACCGGAACCGATGCAAAGGCTGAACAGTGACCACCTCCACCACCGTCCCGTACACGCTGACCCGACTCGGCGTGGTCATGTCCCCGTCACCGGCCGAGGAGTTCGAGGCCGAAGGTGTACTCAACCCCGCCAGCGGACACACCCCTGACGGGCGGCTGCACCTGCTGCCCCGACTGGTCGCCGAAGGCAATGTCTCCCGCATCGGCCTCGCCGAGGTCGAGCTGCGTGATGGCGTCCCCACCGCTGTGCGACGACAGGGTGTCGTACTGGCCCCCGACCAGGGCTGGGAGCGCGGCGCGAGCAACGCCGGTGTCGAGGACCCGAGAGTCACCTGGGTACCGGACCTCGGCACGCACCTGATGACCTACGTCGCGTACGGGCCGTTGGGCCCGAAGCTTGCCCTCGCGGTCTCCGCCGACCTGCGATCCTGGCGCCGGCTGGGGCCCGTGCAGTTCGGCTACGAGCCGGACCTGGACACCGACCTGAACCTGTTCGCCAACAAGGACGCGGTGTTCTTCCCCGAACCGGTCCCTGGCCCGGACGGTCGGCTCTGCTACGCGATGCTGCACCGGCCGATGTGGGACCTGGGTGCGATCCGGGCAGGGGAGACGGTGCACCTGCCCGCGGGGATCCGTGATGAGCGGCCCGGCATCTGGATCTCCTATGTCGCGGCCGACGCGGTGCGGGCAGATCTGCGCGCGCTGGTCCGACCGGTGGGTCACCGCTGCGTGGCGATGTCTCAGTACGAGTTCGAGGCGCTGAAGATCGGCGCTGGCCCGGCACCGGTACGGGTTCCGGAAGGGTGGCTGCTGATCCATCACGGCGTCACCGGCTACCAGCCTCTCGGGTGGGAGCCCACCGACCAGCGGGTGCGCTACTCGGTCGGGGCCATGCTGCTTGATCCCGCGGATCCGGCCCGGGTGCTGGCCCGTACGTCGGTCCCGCTGCTGTCCCCAGAGACCGAGGACGAGCGTTCTGGCACTGTGGCCAACGTCGTATTCCCGACCGCGATCGAACAGGTGGACGGTGTGCGGTATGTCTTCTACGGCATGGCGGACGCCAAGATCGGTGTTGCCAGGTTGGACCGGCGGCCGTGAGGAGTGGCCGCCGGTACGTGGCGGTGGGTCAGGTACGGGACATGTGGTCGGCGAATTCCGCGAGGGTGATCTCCCCGTCGCCGTCGCCGTCCATCTGACGGACGGCCTGCTCGGCGGTCTCGTCGGTGATCTGCTCGCCCAGAGCCTGCATGAGCTGCTTGAGCTCGGCGGCGGAGATGTGCCCGTCCTTGTTGCTGTCGACGATGTCGAACGTGGCCGCGTAGGTGCTGGTGTCCACCATGGTCAGAACCTTGTCTGCTCGACGATTGAAGGCCTTCCGAGACTACGGCGGCCACACAAACGCGACCGGCCAGGTCCTTGTTTCCCCCATAATATTCCTTATGGGGGAATCGGTCTTAGGTCGACTTCTCTTCGATGCCGGGTCGCCGCCGAGCCGCGTACCGCGCGGACCTGCACATGAGGCGTGGGCGTACCGGTCGGCAACGGCGCCGCCCTCCCCCGCGTGCCGGTACGAGTGCGCCGAAGCCGGTCTCCCCCGGCCCGGAACGCTGTCCAGGTGCAGTGGCCGTTCCCGCGCTGATGCGTGGCGGGCAGGATGCCGGTTGGTGCTGCCCGCTGGGGTTCCAGCCGACCTTTACTTGCGGGTAGGAGAAATCTGTAGCCGATGGTGTAGACATCTGCGCTCAATCTGAGTAGCGTTTCCGGTGTTGACAGCGAGGAGCTTGTCAGGCAGAAGGGAAGGTTTCCTACCGTCAGATCGCCCGACCACGGCGCCACGACGCCGGGCGGACGCCGCAGTTCCCGTCATCGGAAGGGAAGGTGGTCTCCGGTCAACGCTCATGCGATCACCGTATCGGCCGCGTCACGCGGCCGAGCGGTCAACAAACCGGCGTCCTGCCGGTAGATGGTAGTGAAGCCCGATAACCCTGGGCCCCGGTGCTACGGCACCGGGGCCCTCAACTGCGGAGGTGCAGTGGAGCAGTCGCCGGACCCTGGACAGGACCACGCTTTCGACGACGAGGACTATCCCGCCTACACGATGGGTGCCGCAGCCGACATGCTCGGCGCGACCCAGTCGTTCCTGCGCAGCCTGGACGAGGCGAAGCTCATCACCCCGCACCGCTCCCCCGGTGGTCACCGCCGCTACTCGCGGTATCAGTTGCGGTTGGCCGCCCGTGCGCGGCAGCTTGTCGACGAGGGCACTGCGTTGGATGCCGCCTGCCGGATCATCATCCTGGAGAACCAGTTGGCTGAGGCGTTGCGGCTCAATGCGGAGATGCGCCGCGCCAATGGGACCGAGGCTTGCGGCTAGGACCGGACCGGGATTGATGCTTTGAGCGCGGTCTGCGCGACGATCACCTCTACAATGGCGCGAACAGTAGCTCTGTGGTGTTCCTTCCTCGGCGGCCGATGTGGAGTGTTCCGGCGTGCGTCTGTCTATCCTCATGCCCGTCTACAACGAGCGTTACCGGATCGGTAGGGCACTCAAACAGACCCTTGAGGTCGAGTATCCATGCGAGTACGAGCTGCTGGTGATCAACGACGGCAGCCGGGACGGCACCGAGGAGGTGCTCGCGGGTCTGGAGCAGGACCGCGTACGGGTGCTGCATCACCCTCGCAATCTTGGCAAGGGCGCAGCCATCAGTACCGGTGTCGCGGGGGCCAGCGGGGACTACGTGGTGGTGCTCGATGCCGACCTGGAGTACGACCCGCGTGACATTCCTCGGCTGTTGGAACCCGTTCGGGACGGTCGCGGTGAGGTCGTTTACGGCAATCGCAGCTTCGGTGGGCACGCCGCATTCTCGTTCTGGTATGTCATGGGCAACAAGGCGATCACCACGGTGGCGAACATTCTCTACAACTGCTATCTGTCCGATGTGGAGACCTGTTTCAAGCTGATGCCCACCGGACTGTACCGGTCGTTGAACATCCGTTCCCGCGATTTCGGTATGGAGGCTGAGGTCACCGGTAAACTGTTGCGCCGCGGGATACGGCCGTTCGAGGTGCCGATCAGTTATGCGGCCCGTAGCCGTGCGGACGGGAAGAAGATCACCTGGGTGGACGGGGTGAAGGCACTCGGCATTCTGGCCCGGGAGCGGGTGGCCCGCCGGCCGCCGGCCGGCTGACGGGCGGGAGCGTCGTGCGGTCAGCGGGCGGGCCGGTGGCTCGTTGGCGTTGGCGGTAGCGCGTATCCGACGGTGCCGCGCATGTGCAACTGCCAGCCGCGTGGCACGTACCGGGCGCATGTCGGATGGGGCGCCACGCACAGCAGCGCGTCGACGCGGTCTGCCCGTGCGGCTGGTAGATGTGGTTGCTGGTGTTGTACCGAGACGATGGTGTCGCCGCGCAGCAGCAGCCACCACGGGTACTCCCAGGAGTCGTTTCCCTGTACCAGTCCTATGGTACGGGCGCCGGATGCGCGGACGTGGGCTGCCGCCCACTGGTATTCGGGTAGCCATTGTGGTCGCCGGGCGAACCGGGTGTGCATGTCGTCGAGGGTGAGTACGGAGTCGTGGCCGATGAGGCGGCGGGGCCAGCCGTAGCCGACGGCGATCCAGCCGGCGCAGCCGGACAGTACGAGTGCGGCGGTGAGTGTGTGGGCGGTGAGGCGGCGGGCTGTGGATGCGGGCGCGTGGGCGCGGGTGAGCGCCGCGTCCAGCCACAGGCCTGCGAGTGGGGCGCCGAGGATCAGCAGGTACAGCAGCAGCCGGTTGCCCCACGGTTGCCATTTGACGGTGGCGGTGTGCAGTAGTAGTGCGACCCAGAATGCCGCGGCGTAGGCCCGGCTGAGGTTGCTTGCTGCTGGGGTCTGTCTTTCGGGTGGTTGCTGGTCGGGTTCTGCCGGCGATGTGGGGGTGGCGCGGTGTGGTGTGCGTGGTCGCAGCAGGGCAAGGGCTGCCCCGATCAGTACGGCCGTGCCGGTGATCGGGAAGGAGGCCCGGTCTTCGTCGGGTGCCCAGGACCCGAACGGGAAGCGGGAGCCCCAGAAGGTGATGTCGCGTCCGTTGGGGTCCAGGCCCAGTGCGCGGGAGAACTGTTCGATGCCTGTGGCGGTCGCGTCGTTGAGTGGCCGGAGTGGTGTCTGCAGCGCGGTGTGGGCGATGCGTAGGGCGTTGATGAGTATGGCGGCCGGGTCGTGTCGTTGCATCGAGATCGATCCGGTCAGGTATTCGGGGCCGAGCAGGTGGCCGTATGTCGTGTCCGCCCGGTGCAGGTAGGGCCCGAAGATGATGGTTGCCAGCGCTGGGATCAGCAGCGTGGCGACGGCGACGGTGAGTACGTGTCGGGGACGCTGTGCCTGTCTGAGTTGGGCGAGTCCCCACAGCAGCAGTAGAGGGCCGACGGCGAGGAGGCCGGTGGCTTTGGTCAGGGCGGTCAGGCCGGTGCCGAGGCCCAGTAGTGTGGCTGCGCTGAGGGGTGCGCGGCAGTGCAGGCCGTCGAGGGCGACGGTGGCCACACACGCGACCCACGCGGCGACGGTGAGGTCGGTCTGGGTGCTGCTGGCCTCCAGAGCGACCAGTGGTGTGGTGCCGGTCAGGAACACGGTGAGTATCTGTGCCCTGCGCCCTGCGCCGAGCTGCGCGGCGATTCGTGATGCGAGCAGGGCGCATCCGGCGCCGGCGGCCCACTGCAGCAGGTTGTACAGCCCGTCGTTTCCGGTCATCAGTCGTAGGTGCGTCAGCAGGTATTCCGCGCCGGGCGCGAGTGTCAGCTGCCGGTGGATCGCGGTCTGGAAGAAGTCGACGTCGTGCTGGGCGACCCAGTGTTCGATCTTGGGGAGATGGTAGGTGTAGGAGTCGTAGTTGTTGGGCGGCGAGATCACCGCGATCACCAGTTCGGCGAGGATGAGGCCGAGGAGTGCGCCGATCGCGGTCCGTTCTGCCCGTGTGGTGTCGGCCCACATTCGTCGGAGCCGATTCAGCGGGGCGGGGGCGTGCCCGTCGTGTCGGCGCCGTACGGCCGCTGCGATGAGGGCGGCGGGCAGGGCCAGTGACCAGGCGAGGATGACCGCGGTACGGGTCAGTGCGTGAAATGCCGACAGCAGTTCCACCGAGGTCGCGGTGGCGGCGCCCACGATCAGCCCGGCCCGGGCCGCCGCCAGCCGTAGCGGGGCGACGCCGCCGGTGGGGCGCAGTGCGTACGCGATCAGGACATACGTGATTGCGGGGAGCAGACCGAGCGGGAGCAGCACTGGTCAGTGATATCACGCCGGGTTTTCAGGTTGTGGGGCGCGAGACCCGGTCCGGGCGGGGTTTCGGCACTGGGGTTTCAGCGCTGGGGGGCGCCAGTTCGTTCCAGTACAACGAATTTAGCAGGATGGACGATGGTTGGGTATCGGGTGAGTGGTCGACTGCGCGGGCCGGTGGCGGCGGCTAGATTCCCCGCGGTGACTACAGATGAGATCACCGCGGCCGCCGCGGGTAGCTGGACGTTGGGCGGCGACACCGTGCACCGGATGGGGTTCGGTTCGATGCGTCTCACCGCCGATCCGGACCGCGGGCGTGCGATCCGGGTGTTGCGCCGGGCGGTGGAGCTCGGTGTGAACCATATCGACACCGCCGCGTTCTACCGCTCCCCCGGCGGCACCTTGAATGTCGGTACCGGGCCGGTGCGTTACGCCACCGAGTTGATCCGCGAGGCGCTGGCGCCGTACCGGGAGGGACTGGTCATCGCCACCAAGGTGGGGTTTGCGGTGGATCCCTCGACCGGGCTGGGTGAGGCCGCCGGGCCGACCCAGTTGCGCCGCCAGGTCGAGGAGAATCTGCGTCGGCTCGGCCGCGAGTACCTCGACGTGGTGAATCTGCGGATCATCAAACGGCCGGGTCGCGACTCGGTCGCCGAGAGCTTCGGTGCGCTGGCGATGATGCGTGATGCTGGGCTGATCCGCCATCTGGGCTTGTCCAACGTGCGCGTCGATCATCTCGACGAGGCGCAGGCGATCGCGCCGGTGGTGTGTGTGCAGAACTCGTACGCGGTCGACAACCGGGTGAGCGATGAGGTGCTGCGGGTCTGCGGGCAGCGCGGTGTGGCGTTCGTACCGTATTTCCCGCTCGCCGGCGCGCGACGGGAGGCGGGGGCGGTCAGCGAGCACAGCGAGGGCGTGTGCGCGGTGGCGGCCGCGCACGGCTGTACGCCACATCAGGTGCGGCTGGCCTGGACGTTGCATCAGGGTCGGCATGTTCTGGCCATTCCCGGTACGGGCTCGGTGGAGCATCTGGTGGACAATGTCGCGGCCAGCGGGTTGCGGTTGTCCGCCGGTGACCTCGCCGCGCTCGGCTGATCCAGCGGCCCTGGCCGCCGCCTGGGGCCAGGCAGAGGCGCAGGCGGGAGACGTTGCGCCTCCCCGGTCCATCGGCGTATCCACCGATCGGTGGATACGCCGATGGACCGGGGAGGCGGGGAAACCGCGCCCCGCTGGACGATTCGCTGGCGCCGGGCGGCCCGAATACTGGATTCGGGCCGGGACACCGGATCCAACGGCCATGCAGCGGAAGGACCCCATGAACGTCGGACAGTCACACCCACAGGCACCGCAGCAGGCCGGGGCTGGGCCCCACGTGGTTGTCGTGGAGGACATGACACATCCGCAGATCCGGAAGGCGTTTCGTAGCATCCGGGCGCTGCTGTTCGGCTACCTAGCCCTTGGTGTGATCACTCTGGGGGTGATCGTGGTGTTGCGCAACGATGCCGCGCAGGTCAATTCGGCGGTGTGGACGCGCGGCAGCATCGTCGTGGTCACCGCCGTGCTGCTGGTCATGTTCACGGCGCGGGCGGCGCGCGGCTCGGCCGGGGCGTACCGGCGGCTGCGGGTCGTCTCGGTGGTCACGCCGGTGGCCATCGCGGGGATCATCGCGGTCCCGGGGGGGTTCCCGCTGTGGATGAAGGTCGAGCAGGGTGTCTGTGGGTTGGTCATGATCGCGGTCGCGGTGATCGCCAACGGCCCGCATCTGCGTGGTGTGTTCGCGGCGCGGCGGGCGCGGGTGAGCTCGGCCGCGTGAGCGGCCAGCGGAGCGGCGGGTGCGGGGTTCTCGCATGGCACCATCAGCAGGGTGAGGGGTGGCATCGTGCAGGACCCGTGGCAGGCGCGGATGGATCGCCTTCGGCGGTTGGTGCCGCTTCCGTTGCTGGTCGTGTGCACGGCGGGCACGTTCCTGGTGCCGGCCCGGACCCATTCATCTGAACTGCTGCTGGTGCTGCTCGTGCCGGCGGCCGCTGCGTGGTCGGTGCTGGTCACCGCGCGGCTGGGCCAGCACAGGTCCGGCCGGTGGCGGCTGGTGGCGTTCGCCGTGCACACGGCGCTGGCTGCTGCGCTGGTGTGGATCAACCTGCTGTACGGGGTGTTCGCCTACACCGGTTTCCTGTTCGCCTACCCGCTGGGGGCCCGGTGGCGGAGGCTCGGGTTCGCCGTGACTGCGCTGGTGGTGTCCGCGGCGCTGTCAGGCGGGTACCCGTCGGCGGACCTTGATCACAACCTGACCTATCTTCTGGTCGCTACGGTGCTACTGGCGTTGGTGTTGAATTCCGCCAGCATCACCAACCGGGCGTTGGAGCAGAACCAGCAGCGGGGGCGGACCATCAACGAGCTGGCCGAGGCGAACCGTCGGCTGGAGGAGTCGATGGCGGAGAACGCGGACCTGCATGTGCGGTTGCTGATCCAGGCCCGGGAGGCGGGTGTCGTCGAGGAACGACAACGCTTGGCCGGCGAGATCCACGACACCCTGGCCCAGGGCCTGACCGGCATCATCGCGCAGCTGCAGGCCGCGGAGCAGACCCGGCACCGGCCCGATGAATTCGCCCGCCACCTGGGGCAGGCGCAGTCGCTGGCCCGCGACAGTTTGACCGAGGCGCGGCGTTCGGTACGGGCGCTGCGCCCCGAGCAGCTCGAGGACGCCAGCCTGCCCGAGGCGGTGGCTGCCCTGAGCCGGAACTGGTCGCAGCGCTGTGGAATCGCAGCGGACCTGCACACCACAGGTGGACCGGTCCGGGTCGGCGGTGAGGTCGAAGCCACCCTGTTCCGGGTTGCCCAGGAAGCACTGTCCAATGTGGCCAAACATGCCGGGGCGTCCAAGGTGCAGCTCACCTTGACCTATCTGGGAGACACGCTGCTGCTCGATGTCGCCGATGACGGGGCGGGCTTCGATCCGGCGGCCAGTACCGACGGCTACGGCCTGGCCGGAATGCGGCGCCGGCTGGGCCGGGTGGACGGCGCGTTGACGGTCGAATCCTCATCCGGGCACGGCACCACCCTCAACGCCACGGTTCCACTCGGTACGACGATGGGCGAAGGGCGATGATGACACCGATCCGACTACTGATCGTCGACGACCACCCGATCATGCGTGACGGACTGCGGGGGGTGTTCACCGACGACACCGAGTTCGAGGTCGTGGGCGAGGCCGGCGACGGTGTCGAGGCGCTGAGCCTGGCTCAAAGCCTCGATGTGGACGTGATCCTGATGGACCTGCGGATGCCCACGATGGGTGGCGTGGAGGCCATCACCCGGCTGCGTCAGCTGCGCCACCGGGCCAGGGTACTGATCCTGACCACGTACGACGCTGACCGCGACGTGCTGCCGGCGATCAACGCCGGGGCCACCGGGTACCTGCTCAAGGACGCGCCCCGCGAGGAACTCATCCGCGCGGTACGGGCCGCGCACGCCGGTCAGTCGGTGCTCGCCCCGTCGGTGGCCAGTGCCCTGATCGGGATGGTCGGCGGTAACCGGTCCGAGGCGCTGAGCCCACGGGAACTGGAGGTGTTGCGACTGGTCGCCGACGGCGCGACCAACCAGTCGGCCGCCCGCCAGTTACTGGTCAGCGAGACCACCATCAAGACCCACCTGCTGCACATCTACACCAAGCTCGGGGTCCGGGACCGGGCGGCAGCGGTCGGCGCGGCCTACAAGCGGGGCCTGCTGGGCTGACGGAGTGCGAATGGTCCGCCGGGGCCGAAGGCCAGGGCCGCGAAACGCCCGCCGATGCGGCGATGTGTGTCGGCATCGGGATGAAGCTGGTCGGGCAGCGGCAACTCGGCGAAGTCCGTGGCCCCGTAGAGGTCACGACCGTCGCGGTAGTGCAGGTTGACATCGTCGGTGGAGCGCTGCCCGACGATGCGGGCCAACTCGTCGCGGATGACGCCCAGCGTCAGTTTCCCGGCGGCCCGCTGCGCGGGGTCGCCGGTGGCCCGGAACCGGGGGTGGTCCGGGTCGCTGAGATCCGCCGCGCAGGGACCGGGGGTGTCCTCGTGGATGGGACACAGGATGGGTGAGATGACCAGCAGCGGGGCGGTGGGATGCCCGTCGCGGATGGTGTCGAGGAACCCGTGTACGGCCGGGGTGAAGGCACGAAGCCGCATCAGGTCGGCGTTGACCACGTTGATGCCGATCTTGACGCTGATCAGATCCGCGGGGGTGTCGCGCATGGTGCGGGCGGTGAACCCGTCGAGCAGGGCGCTGCCGCCCAAGCCGAGATTGACCAGCTCCACGCCGCAGCGTAGAGCAGCCAGGGCCGGCCAGGTGGTGGTGGGGCTGGCCGCATTCGAACCGTGGCTGATGGAACTGCCGTGGTGCAGCCACACCCTGCGACCCGCGGCCGGTACCGGTTCGACGGCGGCGTCGGTGCGCAGGGCGACCACTTGGGTGGTCTCGTTGTACGGCAGCCAGACCTCGACGTCTTTCATGCCGGCGGCCAGGCCGGTGAACCGGACGGTGTCGGCGTCCCCGGGCCGGACCTGCCGGGTTCCACTGGCCATGTCGATGATCATGGTGTTGCCGCCGCTCGCGGTGGCCTGCCCAGCCAGGTGGCCGTCGACGAGCAGGTCGTACACGCCGTCGGGGCGGGGGCGGGCACCACGGTAGGTGACCTTCGTGGGCAGCGTGTCCAGCTCGATGGACTGTGCCCGGGTACGGAAGACCAGGCGCACGCCGGAGGGTTGCGACTCGGCCATGTCCAGTTGGGCGTCGGCGCCCTGCGCGCGAGCCCAGGCAGGAAGCCGGTGCGGCAGCATCCCGTGTCCGGTGCGCTCCAGTTCGAGTGCTCCGCGCAGCAGCTCGATGGTGATGGGCGTGGTGATCTGACGCTCGCCAAGGGTGCCGGGTTGAGCGTTCACGCGCCCGAGCCTGTCAGTCGGAGCCAGGATCCGCGCCTGGTTTTTGCGCCGATGGCGCCTTCGTGGCCGCTGCCAGCTTTCCCTGGATCATCCGCGCAGCCTGGTGATGCGCCAGCTGCTCGTACGGACCCTGCGGCGCAAGGTTCGGCGTGAGGAACTGCGGAACGGCAACGTCGAGCCACCGTTGCGGACGATGTTCACCGACCCCGGGCACGTTGCGCGGTGGGCGTGGCGTACCCACGGCACGCACGCACCACAGGTCCGCGCCCTGCTCGAGGAGCGCGGCGGACAGGTCACGGCCGCCGCCAGCCGTAGCGGGGCGACGCCGCCGGGCCGCAGCAGCCCCTAGCTGGAGGGTGGGCCCTGATTACGTCACTGACGTATCAAGGCTGCACATTCATGATCCCGTGCCGCTCCAGGTAGGTGATCAGCTCTCAGAGCACTTGCGGGTCGCCTTCGCCCCAGACCCACCGCACTGCTGCACCGCCTGCAGGGCAGTTCGCGTACGACGCCGGTCGCGTGGCGTCACCCGGGTCGGCTACGCGCGCTGCTCCACCGACGAGCAGGACGTGCTTGTGCAGACCGAGCAGCTCGCCGGCCTCGGGGTGCCCGCCGAACGCATCTACATCGACCACGGATTCTCCGGCACCAGCCGCCGCAACCGCGCCGGTCTCGACCAGGCCCGGGCTCGGCGGGTCGACCTACGGCTGGAACGACCCGTTCGGCCGGCTGTTCCTCTCAAAGGCAAGCAGCCCAAGCTGTCCGACGCCGCGCAGCGCTCGATCCGCACCCGCTACGCCGACGGCGAGCTGTCGCTGGCCGACCTCGCCGAGGAGTACCGCGTCGGTCGCTCCACCATTCACCGCATCATGGCCCCGGAGTCCTAGCTCAAACATCAGCCGCAAAGTAACCGGTCGGTAGCTCGTGTATTGCCTGACATCCCATTCCCTCCGCCTTGAGTGCTTCGTTATCTTCTTCGACTGAAAACCCGAGACGACGAGGGAAGAGGCGGGCGTGCGGCAGGAGTGGTCGCCGGAAGAGCTGTTGGCGAGTTGGACGCTGGTGGACGGCGACTGGAAGCTCGTGGCCAACAAGACAGGGGCGACGAGGCTCGGCTTCGCGCTGATACTGAAGTTCTTCGAGATGGAGGGCCGCTTCCCGGATCTGCTGGAGGAAGTTCCACGGGTCGCCGTGGAGTACATGGCGGTGCTGGTGAAAGTCTCGGCCGAGGATTTCGCGAAGTACTCACTCGTTGGGCGGACCGCCGAGTACCACCGCAAGCAGATCCGGGAGGCGCTGGGGTTTCGGCCGGCGACGCTGGATGACGAGGAGCTTCTGACGGCGTGGCGGGCCGCGGAGGTGTGCCCGGTTGAGCTGGTGGAGGAGCGCCAGCGCGAGGCTCTTCTGGTGGAGTGCCGGGCGAGGAAGATCGAACCGCCGGGCCGGTCGCGGATCGAGAGGGTCCTGGTGGCGGCCCGGCGCCGGTGGGAGAAGGCGTTCTGCGCTCGGGCTGTTGAGCGGCTCGGCGAGGTCGGGGTGTCCCGGCTGCTGGCGCTGGTGTCTGAGGGCAACGAGGCCGGCGCCGCGCTGCTGGCCTCGCTCAAGCGCGATCCCGGTGCGGTCGGGCTGGACTCGCTGCTGACAGAGATCAACAAGCTGAACGACGTACGCAAGCTCGGCCTGCCAGCAGGGCTGTTCGACGACTGCTCGGACAAGCTGCTGGCCGCGTGGCGGTCACGGGCGATCAAGATGTATCCCTCGGACTCTCGCGACACCGCCGAACAGGTGCAGATCACGCTGCTGGCCGTGTTGTGCTGCTCCCGGCAGTCGGAGATCACCGACGCGCTGGTGGATCTGCTGATCGCCCTGGTGCAGAAGATCAACACTCGTGCCGAGCGGCGGGTGGAGCGGCAGCTCACCGCAGAGTTGAAGAGGGTTCGCGGCAAGGAGGGGATCTTGTTCAAGCTCGCCGATGCCGCGGTCGACAAGCCGGACGAGATCGTCCGCACGGCGTTGTACCCGGTCGTTGGGGAGAAGACGCTGCGGGATCTGGTGGCCGAGGCGAAGGCGAACGAGAAGGTGTTCAAGGCCAAGGCCCGCACCACACTGCGCTCGTCGTACAGCTCCTACTACCGGCAGATGCTGCCGCCACTGATCAAGACCTTGGGCTTCCAATGCAACAACACCGCCTACCGGCCGGTGATGGACGCGCTTGCGCTGCTGGACAAGTACGCCGAAGTCGACGGCAAGACCCGTTTCTACAATCCCGCCGAGGCGGCGCCGATGACCGGCGTGGTTCGCAGCGACTGGCGCGAGGCCGTCGTGGACGACAAGGGCAGGGTCGAGCGCATCCCCTACGAGCTGTGCGTGCTGATCGCGCTGCGCGACGCGATCCGACGCCGCGAGATCTATGTCGAGGGCGGGCTGCGGTGGCGCAACCCGGACAACGACTTGCCCGGCGACTTCGAGACCACGCGGACCGTGCACTACACCGCCATCCGCCAGCCTCTAGATCCGAAGGAGTTCATCGACGGGCTGCAAAGGCGGATGACCGAGGCCCTGGACCGGCTTTCCGTCGCGCTCGCGGACGGTTCGGCGGGCGGGGTGAAGGTCACCACACGGCACGGTGACCCGTGGATCACCGTGCCGAAGCTGGAGAAGCTGGACGAGCCCACCGGCCTGCAGACACTCAAGGACGAGGTCGTGCGCCGCTGGGGTGTCCTCGACCTGCTCGACGTGCTGAAGAACGCGGACTTCCTCACCGGTTTCACCGACGAGTTCAGCTCGGTGGCCGCCTATGAGCGCATCGACCGGGCCACCCTCCAGCGCCGGCTGCTGCTCGCGCTGTTCGCGCTGGGCACCAACATGGGCATTCGCGCCATCGTGGCTACCGGTGAGCACGGCGAGACCGAGGCCGCCCTGCGGCACGTGCGTCGACACTTCATCACCGTGGACAACCTGCGCGCCGCCGTAACGAAGCTGGTCAACGCCACCTTCGCCTCCCGCGACACCGCATGGTGGGGGCAGGGCACCGCATGCGCGAGCGACAGCAAAAAGTTCGGCTCCTGGTCCTCGAACTTCATGACCGAGTACCACGCACGCTACGGCGGCAACGGCGTGATGATCTACTGGCACGTCGAGCGCAAAAACGTCTGCATCTACTCCCAACTCAAATCCTGTTCATCCTCCGAGGTCGCGGCGATGATCGAGGGTCTGCTGCGGCACTGCACCGACGCCGAGATCGAGTCCAACTACGTCGACACCCACGGCGCCTCGGTGGTCGGATTCGCCTTCACCGAGCTCCTCAACTTCCGCCTGCTTCCCCGGTTGAAGAACATCGGCAGCATCCGCCTGTACCGGCCCGACACCATGCGCCGCCTCGGTGCCGACTTGTGCGGTCGGAGCCGATCGGCGATGGACACCTTCGCTCAGTATCAGCACCTCATCGAACCTGCCGGGATCTCCCGGATCGCAGACATCACTGGCCTGGACGTGGTTGGCGTTCCGGTTGCACTCGGCGTACGGCCCCTGGCGCGATCGCTCGTGATCGCCGTTGGCAAGGGCCTGGACCTGTGGGCCGCGCGCACTGGCGCATTGATGGAGAGCCTCGAGTGCTGGTACGCCGAGACTGCTGCGCCAGATGTACTCGGTCTGAACGCCACAGCGCTGGGGGCCGCCCCCGAATTGTCCTGCGCCGATGTCGTGGATCTCTCGACCCTGCCAACTGCGCTGGATGCGCCGGTCGGGCGTCAACTAGACGACCAGCTCGGGGACTGGATCTGCGGGCGGCGGCTGCGGTCGCGTGTCCCGGTATGGGTACCCTTCGAAGCGGTGTCGTTGGACTACCGCAGCACCTCGCTCGGCCGTCCCCGCATTGCCCGTAACTCTAACGGCCTCGCCTCCGGCAACCTCTTCGTGGAGGCGGTCGTACACGGACTGTGCGAGGTAATCGAACGAGATGCGGAGTGGCGCTGGCGGGCCAGCAGCGAGTCACGGCGAGTCCGGATGGACACAGTCGAAGACCCGCGCTGCCGACAGCTGCTGAAGGCGATCGATCGTGCAGGCCTTAGAGGCTGTTGGGTAGCCGGCTGGCTGCGGGGCGTGGTGGTGTGATGGCGGCCGGCGCGTCGGCTGGAAAACGAGATCATCCCCGCCAGGATCGCGTTGTGTGTGCAACTGTTCAACTGGCGGGGATGACCGCCGCTCATGCTATCCGTCCAGCCTGTCCGATGCGGTGTGGGCGCTGATCGAGCCGTTGATGCCGGTGCGAGACCGCAGCAAGGGCGGCGCGGCGCGCAAGTACGGTGATCGGCTGGTGCTGGACGCGATCTTGTTCGTGGTGCGCTCAGGCTGCCAGTGGCGGATGATCCCGCACGATCTGCTGCCCTGGGACGCCGCGTACCGCTGGTATCGGGCGTGGATCGCCGACGGCACCTGGGACCGGGTCCATGACGCGCTACGCGATCAGGTCCGCCAGCGTGCCGGGCGTGAATGCAACCCGTCGGCGGCGGTGATCGATGCCCAGTCGATCAAGTCCAGTGAAGGCGGCCAGCACCGCGGCTACGACGCCGGTAAACGCACCACGGGCCGTAAACGCCACATCGTGGTCGACACGTTGGGGCTGCTGCTGGTCGTGGTCGTCACTGCCGCCAGCGTCCAGGACCGGCCCGGCGGCAGGACAGTGCTTTCCGTTCTGGCGCAACGATTCTGCTCGATCGCGTTGGTGTGGGCCGACGGCGGCTACGCCAACTCGATCGACAACAGCCTGATCGGCCGGGCTCGACAGAAACTGGGCCTGGTGCTCCAGATCGTCAAGCGAACCGACGACGTGAAGGGCTTTCAGGTGCTACCGCGTCGCTGGGTCGTCGAGAGAACCTTCGGCTGGCTGGTCCGCCACCGGCGCCTGGCCCGTGACTATGAACGCCTGACCACCAACTCCGAAGCCATGATCAAGATAGCGATGATCCGGCTGATGGCCACCCGCCTGGCCGGTCAGAGCATCCGATGGTCCAACGCCACCGAACGCGAGGCAGCCCGCCGGGCCACCATCGAAGCTCACCTCACAGCGTGATCACCCGCATACCCAACAGCCTCTAAGGCACAACGCCTTGATTGGCACTACATAACGGGAATTATGTTGTAGACCTCGATCTTCGTATTACTGGATAATCAATATTGATTATCCAGTAATACGAAGATCGAGGTAGCGAGGCAGATGGCCGAGCTGCCGCGAGGTTGGTCGTCCTTGTCAAGCGAGCCGTGCGCGTGCGGTGTTGCCGTAACATCTGTGCTGTGCCGGACGCTGCCGGGGTCGCCGTAGCTTCCGGCGCAAAACAACGCTTAGGAGTCCGCGAGTCAGGCGGCGGCGCGGTGGCGTTCGAGGACGCGATAGATGGTGGCGCGGCAGACGGTGAACAGTTCGGCGAGGTCGGCCTTGGAGTACTCGCCGGTGTCGTGCATCCGGACCAGCTCGCGTTGCTGCCGTGCGGTGAGCTTGGGCTGCTTGCCTCGCAGCTTGCCCTTCGCGCGGGCCACCGCCATCCCTTCGCGGGTAAGTAGGCGGAGCAGGTCGACCTCGAACTCGGCGAAGGTGGCGAGGATGTTGAAGAACATCTTGCCCATCGGGTCGGCCGGGTCGTAGATCGTGCCGCCGAGGGAGAGCCGGACGCCGCGGTCGACCAGCGAGTCGCCGGCGTCGGGCACCGAGCGGGCGAGCCGGTCGAGTTTCGGGACGACGAGGGTGTCGCCGGATCGCACGGCGGCGAGGGCCTGGTCGAGGCCGGGCCGGCGGCGGTTGGTGCCGGTCAGTCCCTTGTCCAGGTAGATGCGGTCGGCGGCGACGCCGAGTCCGGCGAGGGCTTGGCGTTGGGCGGTGAGGTCTTGGGTGTCGGTGGAGCAGCGGGCGTAAGCCTGCGCCTGCGGAATGTCCTCATAGACACGGTACGCAGACAGTGAGGCAACGGTGCCCCCAGGGTGCGCGTGTCGATGCGCCGCAGATACGACAGTTTCGCAAGCTCCGCCTTCACCGCGGCCGACGTCGCCGACGTCGGGCCGATACCCAGCCACGACAGGCGGGTACGACCCAGCTCCGCATCCGCCACCAGCAGCCCATCCAGGTCCGTCCGGCGCTGCTCGGTAAGCAGGGGCTCGGTGCGGGTCCAGGTCTCCTCCCGCGCCCTGGCCCTCGCGGTCGCGACGTGCTCCAACAGGGTGACCACGCCGGGCCGCACGATCCGCGACGAGATCCCGGCAGGCCAGGCCGCTCCGACAGCCGGGCCACCGCCCGCGCCGGCGCATCCGGTACGTCGTCGGGGACGAACCCCAGCCACGGCAGCGCGCAGAGCTGGACGCGGCGCCGAACACGTTCACCTGGCCGCGGAACTGCCGGACAAACGCCTCATCCGCCGGGGTCAGCGTGAAGTACCGGATCAGCTCCGCCCGATCCATCTCCGGGAACCGGCGAAGCTGCTCCAACACCTCAACCGAGAACACATCCCTGGTCGCCACCCGCGAACCGTACGAGGAGAGCTGTCAGGCCCGCGACCCGTTACCGGCCAAGATCAACGGAATCGTTGTTTTTGCGCTGAAAGCTACGGCTACCCCGTGTCGTCGTGGACGTGCCAGATGTGTTCGCCCTCGACCTTGGCGACGCGCACGTCGTAGTCGTTGACGCGGGTGACGATGCGCGGGCTCCACAGGGCGTCAAAGGAAGCCAAGGCTTCACTCAGGGAGATGGGTTCGTTGCTCATCTGCCCATTCTGAGGCGCTGCCCAGACGTGCTATGGCTGCCTGGTACGGGCGCTGGCCCGGCGCCACGCCCCCGTGCGGAGCAGCCGCAGACCGTTGAGCCCCACGATGACGGTGGAACCTTCGTGCCCGGCCACGCCCAACGGTAGCGGCAGGTGCCCGGCCAGGTCCCAGACGACCAGACCCGCGATGAAGGTGGCGGCGATGACCAGGTTGGCCACCACGACCCGGCGCGCCCGGCGGGACAGTCCGATCACCGCCGGCACCGTGCTCAGCTCGTCTCGTACGATCACCGCATCGGCGGTCTGCAGCGTCAGATCCGAACCGGCGCCGCCCATGGCAAGACCGGCGTGCGCGGCAGCAAGCGCGGGGGCGTCGTTGATGCCGTCACCGACCACGCTGACCCGCTCACCTTGGGCCTGCAGTACCCGGATCGCCTCGACCTTGTCCTCGGGCAGCAGCCCGGCGCGTACGTCGGTGATGCCGACCTGTTCGGCCAGGCGTGCGGCGGTGGCCGGGTTGTCGCCGGTGAGCAGTACCGGTCTGCGTCCGGTCAGGGCACGCAGGGCTGCCACGCTGGCGGGCGCGTCGGCGCGCAGCTGATCGGAGATGGCCAGGACCCCGACGGGATGCTGGTCGATCAGCACGACCACGGCGGTGTCCCCGCGGGCCTCGATGGCCCCGGTGCTGGTTCGGGCAGCGGCGTAGTTCGGCTCGGTGATGCAGTCGGCTAGCAACCGGGCAGGAGCGCCGACCTGCACGTTCTGCCCGTCGACCTGGGCGGACACGCCACGCCCGGCGTTGGCGTGGAAGTTCTGCACCGGCCGGATGTCCACCCCACGCTGGCGCGCGGCGCGCACGATGGCCCGCCCGAGGGGATGCTCGCTGGGGCGCTCCACCGCCGCGGCGAGGGTCAGTACCTCGTCGTCGGACATCGCGGCGCCCGCAACGGCGCTTGCCTCGGTCACCACGGGGGTGCCCCGGGTCAGGGTGCCGGTCTTGTCGAACGCGACATAGGTGGTGGTGCCGAGCTGCTCCATCACCACGGCGGACTTGACCAGGACGCCGTGCCGGCCGGCGTTGGCGATCGCGGCCAGCAGGGGCGGCATCGTGGCCAGCACCACCGCACACGGCGAGGCGACGATCATGAAGGTCATCGCCCGCAGCAGCGAACTCTGCACCGGCTCACCCCACAGCAGCGGTACGACGAACAGCAGGAGCGTGGCGGCGACCATACCCACCGAGTAGCGCTGCTCGATCTTCTCGATGAACAGCTGCGCCTTCGCCTTGGTTCCGGACGCCTCTTCGACCAGCGCGGCGATACGGGCCACCACCGATTCACCGGCCGGTCGGTCGACACGTACCCGCAGCGCGCCGGTGCCGTTGAGAGTGCCGGCGAACACCTCGTCGCCGATCGAGCGGTCCACCGGCAGCGGTTCACCGGTGATCGTGGCCTGATCGACCTCGCTGGTCCCGTCCAGGACCGACCCGTCGGCGCTGATGCGTTCTCCTGGCCGGACGAGGATCACCTCGCCGATGCGCAGCTCCGTGACCGGCACGGTGGTTTCGGTGTCGTCGGGGTCCAGGCGGGTGGCGGTCTCGGGCGTCAGGTCCAGCAGCCCACGCACACTGTCCTCGGTGCGAGCAGTGGCCAGCGCCTCCAGCGCGCCGGAGGTGGCGAAGATGACGATCAGCAACGCGCCGTCGAGTACCTGGCCGATCGCGGCGGCGCCGACGGCCGCGAGCACCATCAGCAGGTCCACATCGAGGCTGCGGCCGGCCAGGGCCTTGAGCCCGACCAGGCCCGGCTCCCAGCCGCCGGCCACATAGCAGGCCAGGTACAGCAGCCAGTAGGCCCAGTCGGGACCGCCGAGCAACTGCACCGTCAGGCCGGCGAGAAACAGCACCAGCGCGGCCATCGCCCAGCGCACCTCGGGCAGAGCGATCAGCCGGGTACGTCGTGCGGGTACGCCCGGCGGTCGGGTACGCGACGCTGGCGGCGCGGTCAGGATGCTCACGGTTGATGTCCTCCGGCGGATCGGGTGGTCCGCCGTCACCCTAGCGCACATATGAAGACGTCTTCATATGACGCGGCGCTGGGTAAGGTGACGGGCATGGGGCATGGGTCGCAGGGCGAGGTGGGCGCGCTGGACGTCGAGCAGGCGGCCACCGTCGCGGCCACGCTGCAGGCACTGGCCACCCCCAGCCGGCTTCGTATCCTCACCCGGCTGCGACAAGGCCCGTGCCCGGTCGGGGAACTGGCCGAAGCGATCGGCATGCAGCAGTCTGCGGTGTCCCACCAACTGCGCCTACTGCGCGCCCTGGGCCTGGTCACCGGCACCCGCACCGGCCGCCACATCGTCTACACCCTCTACGACAACCACGTCGCGCAACTGCTCGATGAGGCCATCTACCACATCGAGCACCTCAGGCTCGGCAAACGCGACACGACGACCGGGACCGGCGCGGGCTGACCACCGGTCAGTGACCCTCGGTTGCGGAAACGCGGGGGTCGCCACCACTCTCCACCTTCGCGAACAACGCGGCCGCCTGCCCGGCAGTGGCCCGGGCCCACCGCCCGGTACTGACCAACCCGAGCAGCACGATGCCCACACCGAGTGCGCAGACCATCCACCACACGCCGTGCTCCGCGGCGGTGAACGCCGACCCGCCGGCAGCAGCCGGTGAGCCCACAAGGGTGCCGCAGATCGCGACCCCCAGAGTGGTGCCGGTCTGCCGGCCGGTCGATGCCAGCGAGCCTGCTACTCCGGCCATCGAACGGGGCATCCCGGACACGGCGGTGTTGGTGATCGGTGGGTTGACCGCGCTGAGAAACACACCGAACAGCAGGTAGATCGCGAGGACAACCGGCAGCGGGGTTGCCGGTCGGAGCCAGTGCGATGCGGCAGCGCCCAGCGCCAGCGCCACCCCCGCGACCAGCAACGGCAGCCGGGGCCCGTACGCGCCGACCACGCGACCGACCAGCGGAGACAACGCGAGCACCAGCACACCCACCGGCATCAGGCACAGTCCCGTGCCCAGCGCCGACATCCCGCGCACATCCTGCAGGTACTGGGCGCTGGCGAACAGGAATGCGCCGAACCCGCACAGCGCGAACAACGCCATCGCGATCGCCGAGGTGAACGGCACGCTGCGAAACAGCCGCAGCTCCAGTAGCGGGTCCACCCGGCGTCCTTCATAGCCGATCAGGGCCAACCCGCTGAGTGTGGCGAGGGCGAGCAGACCGAGAATGGCCGGCGAGTCCCAACCCCACCGCGCCGACTCGATGATCGCGTACACGATGCTGCCCAGTACCAGCACCATCAGCACCTGTCCCACCGGGTCGATGCGCCGCACGCGGCCCGCGCGCGACTCGGGCACGAACAGCGCGGCGCACACCACCGCGACCGCCACGATCGGTACGTTGACCCAGAAGATGGCATGCCAGCCGAAAGTGTCGACGAGAATACCCCCGAGCACGGGTCCGGCTGCCAGCGACAGTCCCGACAGCGAGCCGAACACACCGATGGCCCGGGCCCGCTCCCCCGGGTCGGGAAACGTGGTCACCACGATCGCCAGAGCGACCGGGTTGAGCATCGTGGCGCCGAGTGCCTGCACCACCCGCGCCGCGATCAGCCAGCCGATGTTCGGTGCCAGGCCACACAGCAGTGAGCCGATCCCGAAGACGATCAGACCGATGTGCAGTACGCGCTTGCGGCCGACCCGGTCGGCGGTCGAGCCGGCGAGTACCAGGAAACTGGCCAGCACCAGGGTGTACGCGTCGACCGTCCACTGCAGGCCTGTCTCCGCGACGTGCAGGTGTGTGCGGATGGCCGGCAGAGCCACGTTGACGATGGAAATGTCCATCACCACCACGACCATGCTGGCGCAGCAGATCGCCAGTACGAGGTGCCGGCGATGCCCGCCCGGTTCGTCCCGTTGCCCGCGCCGGGCGGCGCCGGGCGACAGCGTGGAAGCATCCATGACCACGACGCTAGGATTTAGAGCATGCTCGAAGTCAAGCCGCATCCGTCAGTCGCGTCCGGTGTAGCTGACGAATCGGAGGGTATGAGCATCGCCGAGGCTGCGCGCCGCACCGGGGTCAGCGCGCACACCCTGCGCTACTACGAACGCGCCGGCCTGGTGATCACCGATATCGACCGTACCGGCGGCGGCCGACGCCGCTACCGCCAGCGCGACCTGCACTGGATCACCATCTGCACCAAATTGCGTGCCACCGGCATGCCCATCGCCACCATCCGCCGCTACGCCGAACTCGTCGCCGCCGGAGCGGGCAACGAGCAGCAGCGGCTGGCCCTGCTGGAATCCCACCGCACCCACGTGCTCGCCAAGCTCGGCGAGATCCAGCAGAACCTGACCACTATCGACCACAAGATCGACGTCTACCGGCGCAGTGTGGCCGCCGGCGAGGCCGACCGGCTGTGGGCACCCAGGTCCTGACCGGTGCCGGTCAGTCCGTGCCGAACTCCATGGCCGCGCGGTCGAGGATCTGCTCGTCGTCGGAGACCTCGCCGCGGGAGGCGATCGCCTCGGCGCCGCCCTGTGGCATCGCGCCGATCAGTCCGGTCGAGGCAGCCTGTGCGGCGCCGACGAGTGTGCGAGGGGTGGCGCCGACCATGCCCAGGCCGGCGTACTGCTCGAGTTTGGCCCGGGAGTCGGCGATGTCCAGGTTGCGCATGGTGAGCTGACCGATGCGGTCCACCGGGCCGAACGCCGAGTCCTCGGTACGCTCCATCGACAGCTTGTCCGGGTGGTAGCTGAACGCCGGGCCGGAAGTGTCCAGGATCGAGTAGTCCTCACCGCGCCGCAGCCGCAGCGTCACCTCACCGGTGACCGCCGCACCGACCCACCGCTGCAGGGACTCGCGCACCATCAGTGCCTGCGGGTCGAGCCACCGACCCTCATACATCAGCCGGCCCAGCCGCCGGCCCTCGTTGTGGTAGTGCGCCAGGGTGTCCTCGTTGTGGATGGCGTTGACCAGACGCTCGTACGCGGCGTGCAGCAGCGCCATCCCGGGCGCCTCGTAGATGCCGCGGCTCTTGGCCTCGATCACCCGGTTCTCAATCTGGTCGGACATGCCCATGCCGTGCCGGCCGCCGATGGCGTTGGCCTCCAGGACCAGATCCACCGGGGTGGAGAACTGCTTGCCGTCGATGCTCACCGGCCGGCCCTGCTCGAAACCGATCGTCACGTCCTCGGTGTCGATGTGCACCGCAGGGTCCCAGAACCGTACGCCCATGATCGGATCGACGGTCTCGATGCCGGTGTCGAGGTGCTCGAGGGTCTTGGCCTCATGGGTGGCGCCCCAGATGTTGGCGTCGGTGGAGTAGGCCTTCTCGGTGCTGTCGCGGTAGGGCAGCTGGTGGGCCAGCAGCCACTCCGACATCTCCTTGCGGCCGCCGAGTTCGGCGACGAAGTCCGCGTCCAGCCAGGGCTTGTAGATGCGCAGGTGCGGGTTGGCCAGCAGGCCGTAGCGGTAGAAGCGTTCGATGTCGTTGCCCTTGAATGTCGACCCGTCGCCCCAGATCTGCACGTCGTCTTCGATCATGGCCCGCACCAGCAGGGTTCCGGTGACCGCACGGCCCAGCGGCGTGGTGTTGAAGTACGGGCGTCCCGCCGAGCGGATGTGGAACGCGCCGCAGGTCAGTGCGGCCAGACCCTCCTCGACCAGCGCCGCGCGGCAGTCGACCAGGCGGGCGAGTTCAGCGCCGTAGGCCATCGCGCGACCGGGCACCGAGGCGATGTCAGATTCATCGTACTGGCCGATGTCGGCGGTGTAGGTGCACGGCACAGCGCCCTTGTCGCGCATCCAGGCGACGGCGACGGAGGTGTCGAGGCCCCCCGAGAAGGCGATACCGACCCGCTCGCCGGTGGGCAGGGAAGTCAGAACCTTGGACATGAGAGTAAGTATGCATCATGTCGCATGGTCATGCAAAGCGGTCCGCATTTCTGCGCCGTAAGACTCGCCCGCAGCCAGGACGAGCGGCCTTACCGTGCACGAATTCTGCGAATTAACTCTCTGCAATGATCGGAGTTCGCTAAGTTCACATTTGGTGAGGCAGCGCCGGATTACGCGGCGACACTGCCTTCCTGCTCGGCATCGTCCGTGAACAGCCATCCGCTGCCTCGGTAGCGCTCCGGAGGCAGTGGGTCGATACCTGCATCGCGCCCCGTAAGCATGGAAGACCTATCCGCTCAAATGATCCCTTTGGAGAGCTCATGCGTAAGAAACTGTTGGCCGCCACCGTCGCCGGCATAGCCCTGGCGGTCGGCGCCGTTCCTGCCTCGCTGGCCTGGGCGGCGGACACCACCGTCACGTTCACCGTCACCGCCACCGACAACTTTCAGATCACCGTCCCCACCACGGTCGCCATCAGCACCAGCTCCGGCACCGATCCGGGCACCGTCAACCCGGGAGACGATGTCTCTGGCCAGATCGGCCCGGTCACGATCGAAGACCAGCGCTCCCAGGCCGGCGCGAGCTGGGTCGCCTCCGTCATCGGCAGCGACTTCGTGACACCACCGCCACCAGCTGCCCAGGTCTCCGCCATCCCGGTCGCCGACGTCGACTACTGGTCCGGGCCCGCCACCGCATCGACCAACGTCAACGCCTCCACGCCCGGGCAGCCCACCGCCGCCGACGCGGTCACCATCGACGTCTCGCAGACCGCTTTCAGCATGACCGCCGCCGACGGCAACAACTCCATCACCTGGAACCCGACCCTGATCGTGCACGTACCGTCCACCGCGGTGGCGGGCAGCTACTCGGGCACGGTGACTCACACCGTTGTCTGATCACCGCCACGCTTGGCTGACGCTGCTGGTAACCGCTGTCCTCGTGACGGCAGCGGTGCCGGCGGCGCCGGCCAACGCCGGTCCCCATGGCCCGAACCCCGGAAGCATCGGTATCGGGCTGCTCGACATTCCGCTCAGCCGGGTCAACGATCCCCGGGCCCGGATGTACATCGTCGACCATGTCAAACCCGGTACCACGATCCGGCGACGCGTCAAGGTGACCAACTCCTCGGCGCACCGCCACCGGATCGCCCTGTACACCACCGCAGCATCCGTCCTCGACAACACCTTCACGCCCGCGGCCGGCCGCACACCCAACGAGCTCACCAGCTGGACGCATCTGCCGACCTCCAGCGTGGATCTGGCACCGTGGCAGGTCAAACGTGTCCCGGTCACCATCACGGTGCCCAGGCGGGCCTCGCGCGGCGAGCGCTACGCGGCGATATTCGCCTCTCTGGCCGCCACGCACCACAGCCGTAGGAACCCGGCCACCAAGGTCGTCGAGATCAACCGGATCGGTATCCGGATCTACCTCGATATCGGGCGTGGCGGTGAGCCGCCGACCCACTTCCGCATCGACGGGATCGCTCTGCACCACGCTCCCGGGCACGGCCACCCGCACGGCAGGTGGCCCTACCTCAGCGCCCGGGTACACAACACCGGTGAACGTGCATTGGACATGACCGGCAAGCTGAGCCTGGCCCGGGTGCACGGCACCACCACAGTCGGCCCCTTCCAGGTGCAGAACGGCGTGACGATCCTGCCGCGCCACAGCGGGCAGGTCCGTGCCGTGCTCAACGAGCCACTGGCCGCCGGCCGGTGGCTCGCCCACCTCGACCTGTCCAGCGGAGTCGTACACCGCGCCGTGAACAAGGTCATCACCCTCGACGAGCCGACCGGTGTGACGATCAAGGCCGACGCCGGGTCGGGTCAGCTCGGGGCGGTCCTGCTACCCGGCGCCATCGTGACCCTCGCAGCTGTGCTCGCCGTGTTGCTCTGGTACCGGATCCGGCGTACCCGACTGAGCGCGGCGCTACCGAAGAAGAGCCGTCCGAAGAAGAAGTGAGACCGGTGTCGGTCACATCCACCCGACACCGGTCAGTTTCTGGCCGCAACAGCGAGCATTCTGTCGGTATGGCGAACACCAGTTCCCGGACCCTGCGACTGCTGTCGCTGCTGCAGACCCACCGGTACTGGCCGGGCAGCGAACTGGCCGGCCGTCTGGACGTGTCGGTACGCACCCTGCGCCGCGACGTCGACCGGCTACGCGAACTCGGCTACCCGGTCACCGCGCACCGCGGCGTGGACGGCGGCTACCAGCTCGCCGCCGGCGCGGTCCTACCACCCCTGGTCGTCGACGACGAGGAAGCCGTCGCGCTGGCCATCGGCCTGCAGACCGCCGCGCAGGGCGCCATCGCCGGTATCGAGTCCTCCTCGGTACGGGCACTGACCAAGATCGTGCAGGTCATGCCGCCGCGGCTACGCCGCCGGGTCGACGCGCTGCGGGCCGTGACCGTACCGATGAGCTGGACCGGCGGACCGACCGTGGAGGTCGAGGTCCTCGCCGCCACCGCGCAGGCCTGCCGGGACGGGGAACGGATCCGCTTCGGCTACACCGCCCGCGGCGGGCAGCGCAGCGACCGGCACGTCGAACCGCACCGCCTGGTCAGCCTCGGCCGCCGCTGGTACCTCGTCGCCTACGACCTCACCCGCTCAGACTGGCGCAGCTTCCGACTCGACCGTATCGACGCGCCGACGAGCACCGGGACGCACTTCCGGGCACGTGAGCTACCCGCCACCGACGCCGCCGCGTTCGTACGGGCCGGTATCGACAAGTTGCCCACCACCTATCAGGTACGGGCACTAGTACACGCGCCCGCCGCTGACGTACAGGCAGCCATTGGGACCTGGGCGACCGTACGGGAACACGACCAGAACTCCTGCACGGTGGAGATGACCACCGACTCGCTGGACTGGGCGGCCCTCGCACTGGGCGCCACCGGCGCCGATTTCGAAGTCCTCGAACCTGCCGAGCTCACCGCACATCTGCGGGACTGGGGTGCCCGGTTCATCCGCGCCACCAGCGAAACCCACGCGACACGCAGCGGACGGCGGCCGTAGGGTCGCTCGGATGACGCCCAGCTTCCGCCCCGGGGTCGAACTGTGCCGGGACTTCTACCGCCACGCCGTGGCCCCGCTGCTCGCCGAGGCCTACCCGAGCCTGCCCTACGCCGCCGCGCGTATCGGCCCCGGCTCGGACGTCCTCGGCTACGACAGCGCCCGGTCGGTCGACCACGACTGGGGGCCGCGACTGGAGCTGCTCCTGGCGCCCGAGGACCGCAGCCGGTACGGCGCGGCGCTGCACCAGCTACTCAGCGACCAGCTGCCCCGCCACTTCGACAGCTGGTCGACCCATTTCCTGCCCGCAGAGGGCCCCGTCCGTTCCATGGCGGAGGCCGACGGCCCGCTCGCCCACCGGGTACACATCAGCGACCTGCCGACCTGGTGCGCCGAACACCTGGGAGTGGCACCGACCGCCGAGCTGACGACGCTGGACTGGCTGGCGACACCCGGCCAGCGCCTCGCCGAAGCCACCGGCGGCGAGGTGTACCACGACGACACCGGCACCCTGCGCGGGTTGCGGAGACGGCTGCGCGCCTACCCCACCGACGTACTGCGCTACCTGCTGGCCTGTCAGTGGGCACGGCTGGGTGAGGAGGAACCGTTCGTCGGTCGGGCCGCCGAAGCCGGCGACGAGTTGGGCGGCCGGGTCATCACCGCCCGCCTGGCCCGTGACGTGATGCGGCTGTGCCTGCTGCTGGCGCAGCGCTACCCGCCGTACAGCAAATGGTTGGGTACGGCCTTCGCGCGGCTGACACCGGCCCGCCAGATCGGCCTGGACCTGGCCGCAGCGGTGACCGCCGAAGACCCCCGCGCACGCCAGGACGCGCTGTGCCACGCCTACCGGGGTACCGCCCGGTGGCAGAACAGCACCGGGCTGGCCGCCGCCGTCGACCCCGAACCCCGCTTCTTCTTCGACCGCCCGTACCCGGTGCTGGGCGCGGGCCGCTTCGCTGCCGCGCTACGGGCCGCGATCACCGACCCGCAGCTGCGTGGGCTGCCACCCGTCGGCGGCGTCGACCAGTACGTGGACAGCACGGCGGTGCTGACCGACCCGGCGCGCTGCCGCGCCCTGATGGCCACGCTGCTCGACCTGACGACCTAGCCGTACTGTCGGCGCAGGAACCGGCTGGTCGCCTCGTCTGCCGGGAAGAACGACTCCACCGACAGCTCCGCCAACGTCACATCCAGCGCTGTACCGAACGTCGCGACCGTACTGAACAACGACAGCACCTGATCGTCGTGCCGAAGCCGCAACGGCACGAACACCTCCCCGGCCACCGGCGGCTCCGCCGCCCGCGCGGGCCACGGATAGCCGACCAGTTCCCCGTACAGCTGCGCGCTGACCTGGTCGCCGGTCACCGCCACCTCGCGGCGGAGCCGCGACAGCAGATGTTCCCGCCACCCGGCAAGATTGAGGATCCGCGGCGCCAGACCCCGCGGATGCAACGTGACCCGCAGCGCGTTCATCGGCCCCTCCAGCAGCGCCGGGTCGACGCCGTCAAGCAGTACCCCCACCGCACGGTTGGCGGCCACCACATACCAGTTGCGGTCCAACACCAGCGCCGGGAACGGTTCGTGGGCCGCCAGCAACGTCTCCAACGCCGCCCGTACCGGGGGTTGAGGAACATCTGTGCCGGGTCGTGCGCTAAGCCTCCGGCGCCGCTGGTGAGCGGCCTGTGGGGTACCGGGGGCCGGCCCGGTTGAAGGTCCTTCTACAGATAACGCCCTATTATCTGTGGAAGGCTGACTTGCGGCCTGCGGCGACGGTCCGAAGGCGCTGCATGAGCCGCCCCTGTTATCTGTGGCAAGGGGGATGCGGTGCCCGTGCTCGCGCAGTTGCCGGTCGGCAACGCCGTCACCGTCCAAGCGTCGGCCGATGCGTTCTTGGACTCGCTCGGCAACCCGAACACCGTCCGCAGCTACGGCATCGGCGTCGGCAAGACCGCCGAACGCCTCGGCGGATCCCGGCTGCTAGCGGCCATGGCCGACGACGAGGTCGGCGAGGCGTTGGAGTCGCTGTGGGGTACCTCGGCGGTCGGCACCTGGAACGTTCGCCGGGCGGCTGTGCAGTCGTGGCTGGTCTGGTGTCGCGAGCGCGGCCACGACGCGCCGGCGGTACCAGGGTGGGCGAAGCGGTTGGCGACACCGGACTCGCAGACCCCGGTGCGGTCGAGGATGACGATCGACCGGCTGATCGCGCGGCGGGATGTCGGCCTGCGGGAGAAGACGCTGTGGCGGATGCTGTACGAGACCGCCGCGCGGGCCGAGGAAATCCTGGACCTGAACATCGAAGACCTCGACTTCGCCGGGCGCCGCGCCCAGGTGAAGGCTAAGGGTGCCCGGTCCCGGGCCCGGAGGCGCGGGCAGGCGCGCGAAGACTTCGTGCTGGAGACCGTGTACTGGGACGCCGGCACCGCCCGGCTGCTACCCCGGCTGCTGAAGGGCCGCACCCGTGGTCCGGTGTTCGTCACTGCCCGCCGTCCGGGTCCGGGAAAGGTCGTCGGCCCCCGGGACGTGTGCCCGGACACCGAGGCGGCGCGCCTGTCCTACGGCCAGTCCCGCGCCCTGCTGGACGCCCACACCGCCACGCGCGGACCGGGGACGGGCTGGGACCTGCACGAATACCGCCACTCCGCGCTGACGCACCTGGGCGAGGCCGGCGCGTCGCTGCTGATGCTGATGGCCAAGTCCCGGCACCGCAAGCCGGAGAACCTGCGCCGCTACTTCAAGCCGTCGCCGGACGCCATCGCCGAACTCACCAGCCTGCTCGCACCCGGCGACACACGACGCGGCGGCCGTACGTAACCGGCCCGCCGATCCCGACCATCCCGACCGACCCGCCGAGACCCCCGAGCCCTGGAGCTGACATGACCGTGCCCGACCCCGTCACCCGCGACCTTCTCGCGATCTTCGAAGGCGTGCGATACCGGCTGTTCGGCCGCCTTGAGGGCCTGACCGACGCCGAGTACCTGTGGGAGCCGGTCAATAACAGCCTCAGCATCCGCCCCGACGACGACGGCGTCTTCCGCGTCGACGAGCTGTTTCCGCAGTCGGTCCCAGGCGTGCCGGACCCCGTCACGACGATCGCCTGGCGCATCATGCACATCGGCGCCGCCTGCCTGCGCGGCTACGTGATCTATTTCTTCGAGGACGTCCCCGATCTCGGCGACCGCCTAGCGTGGCCGGGCACCACGAAGGAGGGCGTCGAGGCGCTCGCCCAGGACTGGGAGCGCTTCGTCTCCCACATCGCAGCCCTCGGCGACAAGCGCCTGCTGGCGCCGATCGGCCTGGGCCCCGGCGGGTGGGACCGCGAGACCTACCTTAAACTCGCGCTGCACGCCCTCGACGAGGCCGCGCATCACGGCGGCGAGATCGGCCTGCTGCGCGATCTGTACCTGCGCGAAGACGTCTGATTTCGCCGGCGGGCCGTCATCTGGCGGACGGGCTGTGTGCCGCCAGATGACGGCTCCCTTCGGCGGCTATCTCCTCTCCGCCCTACTCGTCGGCCGCGTCTGGGTCACGCAGGGGCCTCATACCGCCGGGCAGATCGGGCAGCCGGAAGGAGTAACGGCCCAGCATATTGATGTGGTGGCGCACGAACGGCGAAAGTCGGGCCACGTCCTCGTCGCGGACGTCGAAGCCATCAGCGCGCAGTCGGGCCACGGCGGCGTCCATGTAGCGGGTGGTGAACAGCACCAGCGCGTTGAGCACCAGGCCGAGCGCGCCGATCTGGTCCTCCATGCCGTCGGAGTAGCGCTGGTAGAGCTGCCCGGACCGGCCGTGGAAGATCTTGCGCGCCAGGGCGTGGCGGCCTTCCTGGAGGTTGGCCTGCTTCTTGATCTGCCGGCGGTAGCCGGGTTCGTCGGCCAGGCGCAGGATGTGCAGGCTCTTGGCGATCCGGCCGTAGTGGGCGATCGCGTCGCCCAGCGGGGTCGGCCGCCCGTCGCGCGACAGCATCCGGATCACGTCGTGGGCGCGCACCGCGCCGGTGTGGATCGATCCGATGATGCGCAGGATGTCCTCCCAGTGTCTCTCGATGCGGTCCAAGTCCAGCCGGCCGCGGGCCGCGGTCTGGAACGCGTCGTAGTCGGCGCGGGTGTCGACCCGCCACATCCTCTGGTCAGGCAGGTCGGCCAGTTGCGGCGCGTAGGCGAACCCGGCGAGGGTGAGCAGCCCGAACACGATGTCGGAGTAGGAGGCGGTGTCGGTGACGATCATGGCCGGGCGGCGGCCACCGTCGCGGTCGTAGAGCACGTCGAGCACGTACAGGGAGTCGCGCGGGGTGCCGGCCACGACCTTGCCGCCGAGCCCGGCGGCCTGGTCGTTGATCATGTTGAGCCAGGTGGCGCCGCCGCGCCGGCCGAAGTAGCGCGGGTTGTGCCGCGCGTACACCGAACTCACCGGCACCACGAACCGCATCCCGTCGACCGAGGCCACCAGGCCGCCACCCCACGCCTGGGCCAGGCCGATCGCCGACTGGGCGTCGATCAGGGCGGCGTTGGCCGCCCGGTAGGTCTCCAGTCGCAGGTAGGTCTGGTCGACGTGCGACAGCCGCCCGTACTTGAGTGCGTCGGCGCCGCTGATGACCGGCGTGTACCCGACGTTGCAGCCGTGCGCGACCAACAGCGCCGCGATCGTCACGTGCAGATCCGCCAGCCGGGCCTCGCCGCCGGTGATCGAGGTGAACGCCTGGTCGGCGCCGGTCCAGGAGAACACCTCCAACAGCGCCTCGGGCAGGTCCACCCGGGGCAGCATCGCGTTGACCGCCGCGCGCAGCTCAGTCAGCGACGCAGGCTCGGGTTCGGGTTCCAGCGCGGCGAAGTGCAGCCGCCCGGCGTCGTCGGCCACGACCTGCGTGTTGCCGGGCAGCCGGCCGGCGACCTCCCGGTAGGTGTCATGCAGCAGCCCGGCACGGGCCGCCAAGTGCTCGCCGGGCTCGCCGGGCAGACCCAGCGAGGCCAGGACGGTGGGCCGCACCTGCGCCCAGGCGTCACCGGCCAGCAGCTTGGCCCGCGGGTCACCCCACTTCGAGGAGTTGGTCGCGAACACCTCCCGCCGGCGCAACATCCGGTGCAGCGCCTCCAGCACACAGAACACGTACGCCTTCCAGTCCACCGTGCCCGGCTCCAGATGCGGCGCGGCCAGCACCAGCCGCCGCCACGACCCGGCGAGCAGACCGGTGTCGATCTCGGCCGGGCCGACCTTCTTACGGCCCATCAGCTCCGGCAGCGACTTCAACGCGGCCAGCACCGGCAGACCCTCCGGGGTCGTGCCGAACTCGACCACCTCCACCAACAGCTTCAGGAACGGCCGCACCGCGCCGAACCGGCCGACCAGCATCGCCCGCCACGCCTCGTCTGCGTCGGAGTCCAACGGCGGCGCCAGCTCGAACAGCGCCTCGATCGCCGCCGCCAACTCCCGGCGGGGCACCACCGCCTCGATCTGCTCCCACATCGCCGCCAGGGTGGCCACCTTCGGCGGGCTGACCTGCCCGGTGTCGGCGTCGACGGACTCGGCCGTCGTGTCGAACACCACCTGGAACGCGGTCGCCACCGTCACCGACGCCCGCTCGACCCGCGGCAGCGTCTTGAGCTTCTCCTTCGCCGTCTCCCGCTCCGCGCGGGCCAGCAGCTTCGTGGCGATCAGCACCTCCAGCAGGTCCACCGCGTCGTCGACCGCCCGGCTGGTCAGATACATGGCGGTGGCCAGCAACGTCGCCAACCGGCGCGCGTCGCTGTGCCGGCGCAGCAGCGTGGCTTTGCCGTCCATCCCGTACCGGGACAGCTCCGCCATCCGCCGCGGCGGGACCCCCGACACGTCCAACTCGCCCATGCCCAACGCGGCGATCTCGGCGGCCCGTTCCAACGACCACTTCATCTGCGACCCCGACACCCGTACCGGCCCACGGCGCAGCCGGTCCAGCTCCGAGATCCGCGCACCGGCCGGCACGCTCAACAGCGCGTCGAGCACCGTGCGCTGCCCGGCGTCCAGCAGCCCGGACAGACCCTCCCACAACCGCTGGTTGGCCGCCTCCCGCACCGACGCCACCAGCCGGGCCAACCGGGTGACCCCCGGCAGCAGCACCCGACGCTCCCGCAGCCACCCGACCGACGCGTCGAACAACGCCTTCGGCCCCTCACCAGTCGTCCACGCCCGCGCGTCCACCCACTCGCGCAACTCGTCTCGCAACTCGGCGAAGTCACGCCACCCTTCGTCTCGCTGGATCTCGCCAGCGTGTGTCCGAGCCGTGCCGTCTCTCTCGCCGTACTCCTTCACCACCGAGGGATCAGCGATGCCCAACTGCTCGGCCAGGTACTCGACCACCTCCGTCGGTACCTGCCGCGGGTCGGCCATGAACCGCCCCAGATACCGCACGCTCGTCAACTGGACGGCGAACCCAAGCCGGTTGTGCGCACGACGCTTGACCTGCGCCTTCCCCAGGTCCACGTCATCCAGGAAGAAGAACCTCTCCAACTCCGCCTGCGACGGCGGCCCAGAGAACGCCCCGTACCTGGCTGCCTGCTCGTCCGTCAGGAACTCGACCGACACCGCGGCCTCCCAAGATCGACAACATCGACCTGCGAAGACTCCGCTGCACCGCCGGTCCAGGTCAACGCGCCCTTCTCAGCGGTCAACCCTTAGCGCACGATCTGACACGGATGTTCCTCAAACCCCGGGAAGTCCCAGAGTTCATCTGAACTGAAGGTTCCTCAGAGTGAACCAGAGGGTCTTCGGGTTTCATGTGCTGTTCTGGTCCTTGGGTTCGTCGCGGGTTGCGGGGTCTTGTCCTCGGCCATGGTGGCGAGGAGGGCTCGGGCGTTCTCGGCGTAGCGGATGGCGGTTTTGGGGTCGAGGCCGAACACGGTGGCCAGGTGGAGCGGGTCAGGGCCGTGGGCGAGGGCTTCTTCGAGTTGCCGGTCGACGCGCAGGCGTTCGAGGGTCGCGGCCTGGCCGCGCAGTGCGGTCTTGGCGAAGTAGATGGTGCTGACCGGGGCGGTTCCGTGGGCGCTCATCTGGTTGATGAGCAGGTGGGGGTTGGCGGTGTTGGGCCAGCGGGTGCGTCGGTGGTCGAGCCATTCCAGCAGAATCTGGTGGCTGAGTTCGTCGATCGGGCGGGCGCGGCCGGCGATGGTGAGCCGACGGTTGCCGAGGTCGACGTCGTCGAGTCGCAGGGCGCGGATAGCGCCGGTGCGGGCGGCGTGAACGGCGGCGAGCATGAGGACAAGGCGTGCGGACGGGGTGGTAGCGGCCTCGGCGGCCTGGTCGACGTCGTGTTGGTCGAGTCTCTGGGCGAGGCGGTATGCCTGCTGACCGACTCGGATGCCGCGGGTGGGGTTGCGGAAGATCCTGCCGGTCTTCTTGCAGTAGCCCATCAGCGAGCGCAGGGAGATCAGCAGGTTGGAGCGACGGGAGCCGGCCAGATCGTCCAGGACGGCCAGGATGTCGTCGCGGGTGACCTCGCGCAGGTGGTCATAGCGTTGCGACCAGGCCAGCAGCGTCGGGCGAACGTAGCCCATGTGGGTCCAGACCGTTGCCGGGTGTCGGGGTTTGCTGCGCGGACCACCGTCGTGCAGGGTCCGTAGCCAGGCTTCGGTCTCGTCACGGATGCCGTCGGCCAGACCGTCGAGCTTTCGGCCCAGCCAGTTCTCGAAGGAGGAGGGCCGATCGGCGGCGAGCACGCCCATCGCGGTCAGGACCTCGGCGACCCGTTCGACGCTGATGTCCAGGGCCCGGATCGCGCCGAACAGCTCGGAGTAGCGGACGACGTCGACGGCGGTGTGGTGGGACAACACGATAGTCAGCGCCCGCCGGACGTCGGAGTGGGTGCCGCGTCGCCAGCCGTGGGCCTCGCCGATCTGGTGGGCGAGATAGATCGCCCAGGTCAGCCACGGGTTCGCCAGGTCGATGTCGGTGGTCTCGTCGAACCTGGTGAAGTCCCGGGCCGTGTCGACCAGAATCGGTTGGACCCAACCGGCTCGTGGGCGTCGGGCTGGTGCGGGGGCGGGCTTGCGCGGGGCTCCGCGTCGGTTGTGCTTGCGCTGCGGGCTGGTCGCGGCGCCTCGGCTGTTGAGCATCCCGGCGAGGAACAGTTGGTGGAAGGCACCGACCCGGTCCAGGAAGCGGGAGGCGATGGCCCGGCCGTGCAACTGGCCGGTCGCACGGGCCTCGGCCCGGGCCTGGTTCCAGCACAGCCGGCAGTAGCCCTTGCGGATCAGAGCCGTGCGGCCGCAGCCGACGCAGGGTTCTTCCTCGTCGCGGTGGTTGTGCCGCCAGAGGGTGCAGGCCGCGCAGCGCCGCCCGTCCAGGATTCCCCATGCCATGCAGTCGATGCAGCTCGCCGCGCCCGCGCGGTTCCGTCGTGGCGGCATCGTCAGGCGGGTGGCAGAGACCGTCCGTCCCGGCGCTTGGGCGTCACGGGAGGCCCGCAACAGGCCGCGGCGACCGCGGCCTGTTGCCCGCGTTGGTCGTCGACGCGCTTGACCTTCTCGGGTTCGGGGATCAGCAGTTCGGCGACGCCGCATCCCAGGACGGTGCAGATGACGTCGAGGTCGTCGAGTTTGATGCTGGCTGGATCGCCCGACCACAGTCCGGACATCTTCCCGGCGCTGATCGTCAGGCCCTGCTCGGCGAGCATCCGCTGAAGCTCGCTGGCCTTCCAGATGCCGCGGTTGGCGGCCGCGAGCCGCAGGTTCCACCTCATCGGAGCATTCCCTTCAGCCGGGTCGCGGCACGGTGTTGCCCGGCGATCCAGGCGTCTTCGACATGGGTGCCGGTGACATGCACGTAGTTCATGGTCGTGGCGATCCAGGCGTGGCCGAGTACTTGCTGGATCGCGACCAGGTCCATGCCCTGCTGATAGAGCTGCGAGGCGCAGAAGTGCCGCAGGACATGCGGGGTGACCACATCCGGCCAGTCCGGCAGGTGCGTGGTGGCGGCCCTGGCCAGCGCGGCCCGGATCGCCTCGTCCCCGACCCGGGCGGCCGTCCCGTCGGCGTTGTTGCGTTCCGACAGCAGCAGCGGGACGCCGGGGCGGGTGTGATCATCGTTGAACTGGCCCCACACGTCTTCGACGAACCAGCGCAGGGTCCCTGCGGCGTCGTTGATCAGCGGGACCATCCGCTCCCGCGGCCCCGATCCGCGGGCACCTTTGCCGTGGCGGACATGAAGTTTGCCGAAGTGGCCGAGGTTCCACTTGATGTCGGACAGATCAAGCCGGACTGCCTCGTTCACCCGCAGCCCGACCTGGGCCATCAACCGGCAGGCCGCGTAGTTGCGGGCGGTCGGCGCGAACTTCCGGCAGGATGCCAGCTCCTCCCGCCACCCGCCGAACAGCCGGGAGACCTGCTCGGCGGTGGGCGGGATCCGCAGTCTGGCCTGCTGCCGGCCGCGTGGCCGGTTCATCTCGTCGATCGGGCACTCGACGACGCGGCCGGTCATCTGATGGATCTCAACCTTGTGCCGCAACTCCAGGAACAAGAAGAACGTCTTCAACGCCTGCGCCCGCGACAGCCGGGTGCCCTTCGCCGTGCCGCGCAGTACTTTCCCGAAGTAGCGGTCCGCGTCGGCTGGCTCCATATCCCACAGCGGTCGGCCCAGCCAGGTCCGCACCTGCTCCAGATGCATCACGTCGGAGGAGATGGTCCCGTCCGACAAGCCAGCCGCCGCACGAGCCAGCACGAACCCGGCCAACACGTCGGTCTCCAGCGCTTCCAGGTCCTCGGCCGTGGCCGGAGCGCGCGCCACCCGAAGGTCCTTCACCACCGCCAGCGACAACCCCGGCCCCCTCGCCTTCACTTCCGTCGCAAGACGAACACCGAAGACGATAGACCTTCAGAAATCTTGAAGACACATCAGATGCGACCACAGGTGCCGGTTCGGCCAAAATCGCCAGGTCCAGGAGCTATCGCGACAGCAGGAGCCTCAAGGAACCCGGGGGTTATTTCTTAACCGGACGCATCTGCTCGTCGTCCATGCCGTACTGCGGGTAGGCCGGCGCGTAGCCCGCACTGGCCAGCACCTGGTTACGGTCCCGCAGCGGAATCTCCAACTGCTCACCGAGCCTGTCGATCATGGCGCGGCTGGGCTGGGAACGTCCCGTCTCGATGAAACTGACGTGCCGGGCCGACACTCCGGCCCGCGAGGCGAGTTCCAGTTGGCTGAGCCGTCGGCGTTCCCGCCAGCCGCGCAGCAGGGCGCCGGCACCGGCCGGTCGGGCCTGGTAACTGGTCATGCTCACCCACCGGACGATAAGAGGTCGCCGCAGGGTGGCGTGGCCGCCGGCCGGCCCGACGCGCACCGGCGCTGACTAGACTCCACACTCATGGCCGAGCCTGCCCTCGACACCCGCCCCGACCCCGCCGAGCAGCCCGGGTCCGAGCCGAACACCCGACCCTGCGGGCACTGCGGTCGACCCGTACAGCAACGTCCCGGCGCCGGCCGCCCGTTCCGCTACTGCCGCGACAACGACGGCGCCTGCCAGCGCTCCGCCCGTAACTCACGCACCCGGGAACGTAACGCACCTGGCCTGACCGGGCAGATCGCCCGCTCCTGGGAGCTGGTCGACCGGCTCGAGCAGCTCACCGAAACCCTGTCGGAGTCGCTGCACGCCGAACTGAGCCCCGCCGGCGTCGAACGGCAGGTCACCCAGATCCGCGCGGAGACCACCGCCCAACTGGCCGCTGTGCACGCCGAACGTGACCAGGCCCGCAGCGACGCCGACACCGCCCGGGGGGCAGCTCAACGGGCCGAGCAGCAGGCAGAGCACTCCCAGGCGCGGGCGCACGCCGCAAACACCGACGCGCAGACCGCCCGCGCCGACACCGAACGCTGGCAGCATCAGGCCGAGCAGGACCGCACCGCACGCGACGCGGCCACCGCCGCCCGCGACGAGGCCCGTTCCCGGACGGCCACCGCCGAGGCACTGCACGTCGAGTCCAGCGCCCAACGAGACCGGGCGTTGCTCGACGTCCGTGCCGCAGCACAGGCACACGACAAGCTCACCGAGCAGTTCACCCAGGTTCGCCACGACGCCGAGCAGCTACGCCACCAGTGCGCCCAGTTGGCCAAGGACCAGGACCGGTTGGCCGAGGAGCTGGACGCCGCACGGACCGCACGTCAGCACGCCGAGCACCGTGCCGAGGCCGCCCGCGAGGCCTCCAACGTCGACCGCGACGCCGCCCGGTCAGCCGAGGAACGCGCACAACGGAGCGCCGCCGACGCCAGCGCCGCGCGCGCCGAGACACTCAGCCACCACAACGACCTCCAGGCCGCCAGGGCCGCCGCAGTCACCGCACGCCACGAGGTCGAGCAGGCCGACAGTCGCCGCGAGCACAGCGACCAGGAACTTGCCGCCACCCGCACCGAACTGTCCACAGTGCGCACTGAACGTGACCAGGCGCGCACGCAGATCGCTCAACTCACCGGCCAGATCAGCGATCTGACCGCAGCGCTGGCCCGACTGGCCGCCACCCGCGCGACCTGACCCCGCCCATGCACTGACCTGCAACGGATCCGGCCGAACGCCCGATCTCAGCGATGGCGCGTACCCAGCACAAGGTGTACAAAGGTCCGCAATGGCCGCAATGTCGCGCCAGGAAAGGATTCCCAGCCGATCGGGATGGGGTTGACCCCTGTGTGGACAACACATGACACGCTGCTGATGCTGTACGCACTTTCCGCCATCGCACTGGTGATCGTACTGATCACCACCAGGATCAAGATGCACGCGTTCCTGGCGCTGATGATCGGATCGCTGTACATGGGACTGGCCTCGGGCCTGGGCCCGGAAAAGGTCGCACTGTCGTTCGAGGACGGCGTCGGTGCCGTACTCGGCAACGTGGGTATCGTCGTGGCGCTGGGCACCATGCTCGGCAAACTACTCGCCGAATCTGGTGGCGCCCAACAGATCGCCGACACCCTGCTACGACATGCGCGCCCCGGGCGGTGCCCTGGATCATGGCACTGGTCGCCAGCATCCTCGGCATCCCGATGTTCTTCGAGATCGGCCTGGTGCTGCTGCTACCGCTGATCCTCACGATGGGCCGGGAACTGCAGGTACAGACCGAAGGAACCGCCCAGCAGAGCGCCGTACGCCGCGCCAACGTCTACATCATGGTCGGCATCCCCGCCCTGGCCGGACTGTCGGTACTGCACGGCCTGGTGCCGCCGCACCCGGGCCCGCTGGCCGCGATCACCGCCATCCACGCCGACCTCGGACAGACCCTGCTGATAGGCCTGATCATCGCCGTACCGACCGTGATCATCGCCGGCCCGCTGTTCGCGAAGATCAGCGCACGTTTCGCCCACCCCGAGCCGCCTTCCGGCCTGTTGGACCAGATGGCCCGACGCAGTGAGCACCCCAACCCGCCGAGTTTCGTCGCCACCCTGGTGACGATCCTGCTACCGGTGGCGCTGATGCTGATGCGCACCCTCGCCCAGATCGTGCTACCCGAACACAACCCCGTGCTGCGCTGGGCGAACTTCACCGGTGAACCGATCGTGGCGCTGCTGATCGCCCTGGTCGTCGCGATGTTCACCTTCGGGGTGTTCCGCGGCTTCGGCGGCCGCAAGATCACCGAATTCGTCGGCGACGGCCTTGCCCCCGCCGCCGGGATCCTGCTCATCATCGGCGCGGGTGGCGGCTTCAAACAGATCCTGATCGACTCCGGGATCGCCGACGTCATCAAAAAAGCCGCCGAGAACAGCGACCTGTCGCCGCTGCTGCTGGCCTGGGGGGTCGCCGTACTGATCCGCCTGGCAACCGGTTCCGCCACTGTCGCCACCGTCACCGCGGCCGGGATCATGGCCCCGCTGGTGCTGTCCGACCACACCGTGGACCGTCCGCTGGTGGCGCTCGCGATCGGTACCGGCTCGTTGTTCTTCTCCCACGTCAACGATGCCGGTTTCTGGCTGGTCAAGGAATTCTTCGGGATGAGCGTCGCCGACACGTTCAAGAGCTGGTCTGTGATGGAGACCATCATCTCGGTGGTGGGGATCATCCTGGTAATGCTCACCAGCCTGATCATCTGACCCCGCCCGGCCACGCCACCGCCCGGCGAAACCCCTACGATGTCGCCGGAGAGCGCCCCGGGTAGGGCGGTACCGGACAGCCGGTGCCGCCCCAGGCCAGACCGGAACCACAACCGGCATCCGCGCCGGTCGCCCCGTGACGGGGCGACCGGCGCGGATCCTGTCGTATCTGCCTGGTAGTAACACCACCGACCGCACAACAGACGATCAGGAGGTCAGGTGCCATGGCTGCGCCGCGAGGACTGTCGGACGACGACATCGAAACACTGCGGACGGCCGTCAGCGCGGGACGTCGCCCCAAGGTGGTGTTCACCGCCTCCGCCGGCCAGATGGCCGGCCAGACCGGCCAGGTGACCGCGCTGGGCACCCCCGCCGACGGCGACGAATGGATCAGCGTCAAATTCGGCCGCGACAAACTGGAGTTCGCCTCCACCGACCTGCAACTACCCGGCAAGTCCGCCCCACCGCGCCGCGCGGCGAAAACGGCCCGGCCCCCGGCCGCCGCCGCGCCCGCGCCCACCGACATCGCCGCCCACAGCACCCCGACCCAGCCGACCGCACCGCCCCGCGCAGAACCCCCCGCGCCCCGGCCAGCCGCGCGCCGAACCGGCCGCGGCAAAGGCCCCGCGGATCTGTCGGTCACCCTCACCTGGCAAGACGGCGACTGGACCGTACAGGCCCACCGCGGCACCAAGGTCCTCGCCAGGCCCGGGCCGGTCCGCGCCGCCGACGCGCTACGCATGGTCGGACTGCTCGACGTGCCCGCCGTCGCCGACGCCGTCGGCGAGATCGTCACCGCCGCCCGCACCGCCGCAGCCGACCGCGCCGAACAACTACGCCGCGAACTCGCCGACGTGGAGGCCAGGCTCGCCGAACTACCCGAACTGGACTGACCAGCCGGCCCCGGCAGCCCCGCAGCTCACCCTGCCGGGCCGCCGGGCCGACCGGCCGTCGCACCGGGTCCTACACTGTGCCAGATTCCCCAGTCAAGGCCCGGAACGGTTCCTCAACACCTGGGAGGCGATGTGCCCCGCGGCAGTCACGCGAAGGGCGGCCTACGCTCCCACCGACGCAGGATCGGTAAACACCTCATCCTGGCGCCGTGGATCATCATCACCGTGGTCGGTGCGCTGGTCCTGGCCGGCCTGTCCACCGGCTACGTGTACCTGGTCACCCGCGGCTGCGACGGCGAGAAGGTCACCGCCACCGTCGTCGCCGACCCCAGCATCGCCAGCATCCTGGAAAAGCAGGCGCAGAGCTGGAACACCACTGAGCCGAGCGTCAACGGACAGTGCGCCGCCGTGAGCGTCGTACAGAAAGACTCCGCCAGCGCCGCCGCCGCCCTGGCCCCCAGCTGGGACCCGCGGGTCGACGGCCCCCGACCCGACGTGTGGGTACCCGAGTCCAGCCTGTGGATGCAGCTCGCCGCGTCCCGCCAGGACGCCGCCCGGATGCTGCCCGACAAGCAGCCTCGCCTCGCCCGTAGCCCCGCCGTGATCGCGATGCCCGAGCCGATGGGTAAAGCGATCGGCGCGCCGCGCACCAGACTGACCTGGCACGACCTGGCCACCAGCTACGCGGGCAGTCTGTGGTCCCAGCACGGCCACCCTGACTGGGGCGGCTTCCGGTTCGTGCCCACCGACCCGACCGTGTCCACCGCCGGACTGCACGCGCTGGCCGCCATGGCCGACTCCGACGACAACGGCGACATCACCCAGACCGAACGCGAATCGCTCAACCGGCTCTGGCAGGCCAAAGCCGACTACAAGAGCGACACCGACTCGATCCTGCAGAAACTCAGCGAAGCCGACGCCACCAGTTCGCAGGCCGCGATGAAGGTCGTGTCCGCGTTCCCCGCACTGGAACAAGACGTCGTCGCCTACAACGAGAGCAACCCCCGGATGCGGTTGACCGCCGCGTACCCCTCCGACGGCAGCGCCGACGCCGACTTCCCCTACCTCGTCCTCGGCTGGCCCACCGGCACCCCCCACATCGACCCCACCGCGCAGCACCACCGCGACGACGTGGCCCGCAAATTCCTCGGCCAACTTCGCGACAGTACTGCCCGCAAAGCCTTTCTCGACGCCGGATACCGCGACCCCAACCGCAAACCCGGCGCCAACCTGACCGCCGACAACGGCGTGGCCCGCACCGTACCGACCATGCCACGCGCGGTCATGACACCCGACTCGATCAGCCAGGCCGTCTCCAACTGGACCGCGATCAGCCGCACCACCAACATCCTGCTCGTGATGGACACCTCCACCGACATGGCTGACCAGGTGCCCGGCACGGACAAGACCAAACTCCAGATCGCCGGAGAGGCTGCAGCAGAGGCGATCAGACTGTTCGGCACGAAAGCCAAGGTCGGTCTCTGGGCCTACTCCAGCGACCTCGCCGACGGCAAGGACTACAAGCAGGTCGTACCGGTCGGCAACATCAACGACCCACTCGACGGCGGCACCCGCGGCACAGCAATCCGCGACGATCTGAGCGCCCTGCAGACCTCCGGGCAGCCAGGGCTGTTCAACACCGCGACCGCCGCGTACGCCTGGATGCGCCAACACTACGTATCCGACGCCAGCAACCAGATCGTCATCATCACCGGCAGCGGCCAGGACGCGGGCAACGGCAAAGGCCTGTCCGACGCGACCTCAGAACTGTCCAAAGGCGACAAGAACCACCCACTGCCCGTGGTGACCGTCGGGTACGGCAAACCGGTCGACCTACCCGCCCTGCAGACACTCTCGCAGGCCAGCGGTGGACGCGCCTACGCCACCGACAGCCCCACCGAGATCAGCAAACTGCTACTCACCGCCCTGTTCAGCGGCACGCCCGCACCGCACTGAACGCACCGGCGGCGCCACCTCCCGGGCGACTCGACCCGTCACCAACCGGACAGACCGCTCGTTCGAGTTGACGGGGCACGCAACCATGGTTGCTGTCCCGTACCTCTCATCCCAGCAGCCGCCGGAGACCACACCATGTGCCAGCACCGACCGCCCTGCCCGACCGCGGACAGCACCGACCGCGAAGCCGCCCGGATCCTGTCCGCCCACCCCGAACAGGGCTGGAACCTACTCTGCAACGGTGTCGTCTGCTTCGACGACACCGGCGAACTACTGCCCGACGGCCGGCCCATCGCACCACACCGCGGACCGGCCCGCCACCACAGCCACGCAGCCTGAACCCGCCGCGGACACCGGCCGCCGCTCAGGACTCCACGAACGCCTCCGGCGCCGGGCAGGAACACACCAGGTTCCGGTCACCGTACGCGCCGTCGATCCGACGCACCGGCGGCCAGTACTTGCGTCGCTGCCCACCCTCCAACGGATAGCCCGCCACCTGCCGCGAATACGGGTGCGGCCACTCGTCGGCGGTCAACATACGGGCAGTGTGCGGCGCGTTCACCAACGGGTTGTCCGCGGCCGGCCACTCACCCGACGCGACCCGGTCGATCTCGGCGCGGATCGCCACCATCGCGTCGACGAACCGGTCCAGCTCGGCCAGATCCTCACTCTCGGTCGGCTCCACCATCAACGTCCCCGCCACCGGGAACGACATCGTCGGAGCGTGGAAACCGTAGTCGATGAGCCGCTTCGCGACATCATCCACGCTCACCCCCGACGCCTTCGTCAACGGCCGCAGATCCAGGATGCACTCATGAGCCACCAGACCCTTGTTCCCCGCATACAGCACCGGGAAGAACTCACGCAACCGCACCGCCAGGTAGTTCGCCGCCAGCACCGCCGCACCAGTCGCCTGCGTCAACCCGTCCGGACCCATCAACCGCAGATACGCCCACGAGATCGGCAGGATCCCCGCCGACCCCCACGGCGCCGCCGTCACCGTCAACTCCGTCGACGGAGCGGCAGGGTTCACCCCCGGCCGTAGCGGATGCCCCGGAAGATACGGCGCCAGATGCGCCCTGGCCGCCACCGGCCCGATCCCCGGACCACCACCACCATGCGGAATACAGAACGTCTTGTGCAGATTCAGATGCGAGACGTCCGCACCGAAATGCCCCGGCCGCGCATACCCGAGCAGCGCGTTGAGGTTCGCGCCATCCACATACACCTGCCCACCCGCCTCGTGCACCTTCGCGCACAACTGCGAGATGCCGGTCTCATACACCCCGTGGGTGGAGGGATAGGTGACCATGATCGCCGCCAACCTCTCGGCATGCTCCGCGATCTTGCGATCCAGGTCCACCAGATCCACATCGCCCTGCTCGTCACAGCGCACCACCACCACCCGCATCCCCGCCAGCACCGCCGACGCCGCATTGGTGCCATGCGCCGACGACGGAATCAGACACACATCCCGGTGACCCTCACCGCGCTGCGCGTGGTAGGCGTGAATCGCCAACAACCCCGCCAACTCACCCTGACTACCGGCATTGGGCTGCAAACTGACCGCGTCGTACCCGGTCACCTCCGCCAACCAGCTCTCCAGATCACCGATCACCTGGGCGTAGCCGCCGGTCTGATCTGCCGGCGCGAACGGATGGATCGACGCGAAACCCGGCCACGTGATCGGCTCCATCTCCGTGGTCGCGTTCAACTTCATGGTGCACGACCCCAACGGGATCATGCCCCGGTCCAACGCGTAGTCCTTGTCCGCCAGATCCCGCAGATACCGCAACATCGCGGTCTCCGAACGGTGCGCCCTGAACACCGGATGGGTCAGGAAGCAACTACTCCGCAACAACCCGGCCGGCAACGGCTCCGCAGCAAGCTCATCCACCGCGCCGATACCCGGCGCCGCCACCCCGAACGCCCGCCACACGCTGAGCAGATCACCATCAGTGGTCGTCTCATCGCACGCGACCCCGACCGTGTCCTCGTCGACCAGCCGCACATTGATACCCGCGTCCCGGGCCGCGGCCAACACCTCCGCACCCCGACCCGGCACCCGCGCCAGCACCGTATCGAAGAAACGCTCATGCACCACCTGCACCCCGCCGACCCGCAAACCTTCAGCCAGGATGCTCGCCTGCCTGTGCACCCGACCCGCGATACGCGCCAACCCGTCCGGGCCGTGATACACCGCATACATGCTGGCCATCACCGCCAACAGAACCTGCGCCGTGCAGATGTTGCTGGTCGCCCTCTCCCGACGGATGTGCTGCTCACGGGTCTGCAAAGCCAACCGGTACGCGCCCGCACCATCAGCGTCCCTACTGACACCCACCAACCTGCCCGGCAACATCCGCTCCAGCCCCTGGCGTACCGCCATGAACCCGGCATGCGGACCACCGAAACCCATTGGCACCCCGAACCGCTGCGCCGAACCGACCACCACATCCACGCCGATCTCACCCGGCGGACGCAGCAGACACAAACTCAGCAGATCCGCCGCCACCGCAACCACCGCACCACGCGACGCGGCAGCAGCAACCACCTGCTCATGATCAACCACCACCCCCGAAGCACCCGGGTACTGCAGCAGCAACCCGAAGAACTCCTCATCGCCCAACCCGTCCGCCACATCCACCACACGCACCTCGATACCCAACGGCAACGCCCGGGTACGAAGCACCGCCAAAGTCTGCGGCAGCACCTGCTCATCCACCAGGAACACCGACGAGGACGAGCGCTTGTTCGCCCGCCGGGCCAACGTCATCGCCTCAGCCGCCGCGCTCGCCTCATCCAGCAGCGACGCCCCCGCCACCCCCAGCCCGGTCAGATCCTGCACCACCGTCTGGAAGTTCAACAGAGCCTCCAACCGGCCCTGACTGATCTCCGGCTGATACGGCGTGTACGCCGTGTACCACGCCGGATTCTCCAACACGTTCCGCAACACCACCGCAGGGGTGTGCGTGCCGTAATAGCCAAGCCCGATCATCTGCACCATCGGACAGTTCGCCTCAGCCAACCGACGCAACTCCGCGCTCACCTCGGCCTCAGTAGCCGCCGGCGGCAACTGCAACCCCGCCGTAGCCCGAATCGCCTCCGGCATCGCCGCATCCAACAACTCCTGCACCGAGCCGTACCCGACAGCCCGCAGCATGCGCTGCTGCCCATCGTCATCAGGCCCGATGTGGCGCTGCGCAAACGGAACCGGCGGCAACTGCGCAAGACCACGCCGCGCGTCATCGGTACGGACAGGGTCGAAATCCACCGGTGCCCGGTCGCTCATCACGATCTCCAGGAGGTCGCCTCGGGGGCGGACGGAACGCCCGCGCCAGGGTCCCTCCCCCTCTGTCCTCAAACCTGAGAGCTTCAACCGCGACCACGCGGACTTGCCCCGTCGGTGAGACCCGGGCCACCACAGCCCACGCCTACTCTCCAGAGACGCCTACCCGAGCGGTCCTTTTGCCTGAGAGGTTCCGGGGAGGATTTGCCCCTTCGGCGTCGCCCGGCACAAAACCGGTCGAACTCTCCCGCTCGGATTGTCAGCTTTCCCCAAACCGTACCAGCCGGCACAGCCCGTAGCCCCCGGCAGCCGCCCACCCCGCGGCATCCCACCACACGAATGGCCAACGCCCAGCAAGGACATGACACACAGTCACAGACCAACTGCTCCGGCGTACATCAACCCACGTGGCGTCGCGTACGCCGCGCCGCCAACTCATCCCCCGACGACGACGCCACAACATCCACACCCGCCGCAGGCTCCGCCGGCAACTGAGCCAATGAACCCCGAATCTCCTTGAACGCCCCACCGATCGCGATGCCGAACACACCCTGCCCGCCCTGCAGAAGATCCACGACCTCCTCCGGCGAACGACACTCATACACCGTCGTGCCATCCGAGATCAGCGTGATCTGCGCCAGATCAGCCACCCCACGCGAACGCAACTGATCAATCGCCTTACGGATGTTCTGCAACGACACACCAGCATCCAGCAGCCTCTTGACCACCTTCAACACCACAATGTCGCGAAACGAGTACAGCCGCTGGCTCCCCGAACCCGCCGCCGGGCGCACACTCGGCACCACCAGCACCGTCCGCGCCCAATAATCCAACTGCCGGTAGGTGATACCCGCCGCATGGCACGCCGTCACCCCCCGGTAACCGACATCCTCCCCATCGGCAACACCCTGCCCGGCCCCCGCAGAGCCGAACAGCACATCCTGCGCCGGATGCCCCGCACCCGACCCCAGCCCCGAACCACCGGGCGGACCGGTCCGCTGCTCGTCCACTGTGACAACCTCCCCGCAACACGCTGCCGGGCACGCATCAACGCCGACACGCAGCATGTGGCGTCACCCTCGACGGTAGAAAGACCGCGCCGCAGGGTCAACCATGAACGGATCGAAGGACCCCCGCGACAGCCCAAACCCTATCCTGCACGGCAGACCCCAGCGCCCCACCCGCATACGACACGCCGAAGGTCAGGACACGCGCGGCCGGCAGTCTAACGCCAACCCGCCGATCACCCGGCGAAGTCCTCCGGACTCACCTGATCGAGGAACTCGCGGAACTTCTCCACCTCGTCCTCCTGCTCATCCGGGATGACAATGCCGGCATCCTCCAACACCTGCTCAGCACACCGGATCGTGGCACCCACCCGCAACGCCAACGCAATCGCATCAGAAGGCCGCGCCGACACCCGCACACCGTCACCGATCACCAGCTCGGCATAGAACACGTTGTCCTTCAACTCGGTGATCTCCACCAACTGCAACGGCGAACCCAACGCGGTCAACACATCCCGCAACAGATCATGAGTCAACGGCCGGGCCGGCTTCACACCCTGCTGCTCGAACGCGATCGCGGTCGCCTCCACCGCCCCGATCCAGATCGGCAGATACCGATCCCCCGACGCCTCCTTGAGCAACACGATCGGCTGGTTGCCAGGCAACTCCACCCGGACGCCGACCACGCTCAGCTCCTGCACCGCTGCCTCCGTCGCTCCCCGACGTGACCCGCGCCAACCCGGGTCCGCCCCGGCACACTGCCCGGAACACCACGGCATCGACCGGGCGCAACCACCGGTCACCAATGGATTCCCGCTTCTTCCTAGCACGGTACACGCGCAGCACAGCCACCGTCCGGCCACGCCGGCCCCACCAGAACACTCAGACACCCAACGAACCGCGCAACCCCGCCTGCACCAGCGCAGCATGCAGCCGCAACGACAAAGCCGCCAACTCCCGGACCGTTTCCGCCGCCCGAGCCCGCGCCTCAGGATTACGCTGCCGCGCCATCGGCGCCACCACCTGCTCGAACAAGCCAATCTCACGATCCGCCGACGACCGGTACACCCGAAGATGCCGCGGCTCCACCCCGAACTCGGCCAACTGCCCGACCACCCGGGCGATCTCCACCGCATCAGCATCGAAATACCCAGCCGGATGCGCCGTCACCAGCCCGTACTGCTCCAGACCCCGCAACTGAGCATCCGAAATACCTACCTCGTCGGCCAGCTCCGCCCGGGACAACCGCACATCCCCATGGCCCGAATCGGTATCCGGCACCGCCGACACCGCATCCACCGCGACCAGAGAAGGCCGCACCGACACCGCACCCGGCGGCACCTCACCCTCATCCATAGCCGCCAGATGGTCACGGATGACCCGCAACGGAAGATAATGATCCCGCTGCGCCGTCAAGATATAGGTCAACCGCGCGACATCGTCCCACGAATACTTCCGGTAGCCCGCAGCCGTCCGCTCCGGCTCCACCAGCCGCTCAGACTCCAAGAACCGCAGCTTGGAAATAGTCGTATCGGGAAAGTCCACACGCAGATGAGCCAACACCTCGCCGATACTCATGCACGCCCGCGCCCCATTGGTCGCCCGCGCCGAAGTGCCCTCAGACCCGGCCACCTCTGCTCCCTCTACGCGTCGTCCACCTTGGGCCCGGCAATCAGCACCAGCCGGAACTTTCCGATCTGCACCTCATCGCCATTGCTCAGGGTAGCGGTCTCCACCCGTTCACGGTTGACATATGTTCCGTTCAAACTGCCCACATCGCGAACCGCGAAGACACCCGCATCACGGTGGAACTCCGCATGCCGGCGCGACACCGTCACATCATCAAGAAAAATGTCGCTGTCCGGATGCCGCCCACTGGTGGTCACATCGTGATCCAGCAGGAACCGCGCACCCGCATTCGGGCCACGCCGCACCACCAACAAAGCCGTACCCGCAGGCAGCGAACCAGCCAACCGCGCCGGTAGGACATCAGCATCGCCACTGTCCAACATGTCCTCGAGCGCACCGAGGTTCAACGTCGACGTGACGTCGAGCGGTGGAAACTCGTCGTCAGGGCGGGTCATCGGACCACCTCATGGTCGGGTACAGGATCAGAACCCAGCCTGGCACACCAGACCGGCCAACACGGTCGACAACGCGACCAGCGACCCTCACCAGCCACCGCGACCCAGGGCACACCCGACACCGCGACCACGACTGCAAAGGGCCAACCGGCCGCAACAGCAGCTACCACACTACGCCGCTACATCCAGTTACCCACACCTCAGTCCTTACCGGTCAACTCCGTGTACCCGGCCGCATCCAGCAACCCGTCCACCGCCGCCGGATCCGACAACTCGATCTCCACCATCCAACCCTCGCCGTACGGCTCCCGGTTGACCAGATCCGGAGCATCCGACAAAGCCTCATTGCGCGCCGTCACCGTCCCCGTTACCGGCGCGAACAGATCCGACACACTCTTGGTCGACTCGACCTCGCCGACAGCCTGCCCCACGGCCACCTCAGTACCCGGCTCAGGCAACTCCACATACACAATGTCACCCAACGAATCCTGAGCGAAGTGCGTGATACCTATCCGCACCGTCCCGCCCGAAACCCGCACCCACTCATGCTCCGCCGTATACCGCAGACCCTCGGGAATCACGAAAATCCTCTCGCCGTCACGCCATCGCTGGCACCCACGCAACGCCACGCCAATGTACGCCCAACGCCTACGACACCGGCCGGGCGTACCGCGGAGCGCTCACCCGCCGCAGCAGCGACACATGCACCACAGCAGGCTCCGAGACGCTGACGTTACCGCCGGCCCGGCGCACCGTATCCACAACCCCACCCGGAATGTTCAGCGCCGCCTGCATCGTCGCCGGATCCCCGATCACCGCCACCGTGTACGGCCCGACCAGCGACGACGACCCCACCACCACCCCAGAGCGCGCATCCACGAACGACGTTGACGCCACCACCCGTACCCCGTGACCGTCAGTACCGGCGATCTGCATGGCCTCCGCCCCCGCACCCCGCAACTCCTCGACCGCATCCAACAGCACACTCGCCGCCACCGGATCCCGGCCACCCGAGAACCGGATCGACAGACCAGGACCATCCGCCGGCAACGTCCCAGCCAGGATCCCCAACTCGTCCGCACGCTGCCGCGCATCATCCAGAGCCGCCTGACGGCCCTGCTCACCCGAACTGATCTGCTGCTTCTGCGAATTCAGCGAAGAAATCTCCCGCTGCAACCGTTCCTTCCGGGAATCCAGATCATCCAGAATCCGGACCAGATCCTCCTGCCGCGCCCCAGACAACGCCTGGTCCTGATTGGTACTGCCCTTCAACTGCACCGCCAGCGCGAAACCCAACAGCCCGATCAACACCCCGATCAACGCACCGGACCGAGTAGGTAGCCGATGCGTCCACCACCGCACACCGCCATGCGGTGCATCCCCAGCCGCTCCCTCGACAGAGCCGTCCCGCTCAGCATCCGTCGAGCCTTCAGTTTCCCGATCGGTGACATCATCGCGATCACCGGCAGATTCAGACCCAGTGGACACCGGGCCAGCGGCACGAGCCTCCTCCCCGTCCGACCCATCCGAATCCGCCGGTCCCCGAGATCCACTCATGCCTTGAACACCGTCTGCCTGATCGCCGCGACATTCGCGAAGATCCGCATACCCAGCACGACAACCACCCCCGTGGACAACTGGCCGCCAACCCCCAGCTTGTCCCCTAGATAGACGATCAGCGCCGCCACCAGCACGTTGGAAACAAACGAAATCACAAACTGCTTGTCGTTGAACTCCTTACGCAGCCACGCCCGCACTCCACCGGTGACCGCGTCCAACGCCGCCACCACAGCGATCGGCAGATACGCTTGCAACCCCGCCGGCACAGTCGGCTCCAGCACCAACCCGAGCACCAGCCCGGCCACCAGAGCCACCAGAGCGATCATCGGGTGTGCCCCGGACGCAACGGAGAGGGCGATGAACTCGGCCGCCGCGCCGGGTGCGCGTACCGCAGCTGCGGATCCGGCGCCGCCGGCAGCACCAGCTCATCAGACGAACTCATCGCGAAACCCATGTGGTAACGCTTCGAGAAGTCACGATAACGCGCCGCCGTACCCGACGACCCGAACCTCGACCGCAACGACGGCGGACCCACCGCAGTCACCCGGTACGGGCTGGCCACCGGCCGAAAATCCACCAGGATCGCCTCCCCCGCGGTACGGATCGTCGACGTCGCCCCCAGACGCTGGTTGTCCACCGCGATCGCCTCCGCCCCGTCCCGCCACAACTCGTTCACCACGTACTGCAGATCCAGATCCAGCACCCGACCAAGATTCTCCGAACTCGCCTGGCCAGTCACCGGGTCCTTCGGAACAGGCGCGTCAGTCAACGTCACCGTCACCCCGGGACCAGCGACCTTCGACAACCCGGTCGCCGACTCCAGGCCACGCAGCCGCTCAGCATCCTGAGCGCCCGCGCTGTCCGACGACAGCGCCCGGTCCCGGTCCCGGGTCACAGTGCTGCGCAGCGCGTCGTCAGCACGCTGCAACCGGTCGGTCTCCGCACGCTGGCTCTTGACCTCCCGGACCAACTTCTCGCGGGCCCTGTTCGCCTCTGGCTGCGCCGCCACAGCGTGCTGATATGCCACTGCCAGCAACACTCCGAACACCAGCAGAACCACGGCCGTACCGAGCTTGCCCAGCCCGCGCTGCCACCGCGGCTCGGGCCCGTCCACCCGACGACGCTCGGCTGCAGCCGCGTACCCGGGCTCCAGCGAGGACTCGTAAAGTCTGGCGAGCAGGTCCGCACCGAAGGCCTTGCCCCAGGTTTTACCCGTTGGCCCTGGCCCACTCGGATCGGGCGACGACGGGCGGGTCACCGCCGGCCTGCTCTCGCCACCCGCACCACCTGGACGACCTGGATCAGGTACAGCACGGCGGCGTACCAGTACAGGGCGGCGCCCCATAACGCCAGCGCCCAGCCCGCGGGCTGGCCGACCGCCTGCATCCACCCACCGAGGGTCGCGAACAGCAGGACAGGGAACGCGAACATCAACACGAATGTTGCTGTCTTGCCCAGGTAGTGCACCTGCAACGACTGGTAGCCGTGATGCCAGAGCACCGGAAAACTCGATGCCACGGCCACTTCGCGCAGCAGCAGAACCACGGTGAGCTGCCAAGGCACGACACCCCGAGCGGTCAGAGCGAGCACGGTCACCACGATGTACGCCCGGTCAGTCACCGGATCAAGCAACTGGCCCAGCCGGGTCACCTGGTTGAGGCGCCGGGCGAGCTGACCATCCACCCAGTCGGTCGACGCACCCACCGCCAGGACGATCAGCGCGGCCAGGTTCTGATGGGTGACCAGAAGCAGGTAGACGAAGAGGGGTACGCCACCGAGCCGGACAAGGCTCACAAGGTTCGGCAGGGTGAAGACCCGGTGCGAGACGATCTGCGCGTTGCCGGCCGTGACGGGCACCGATCGGCGCGCCATCTGGCCTCCCCTCCACGGCCACCCGGACCCGGTGGCGTGCCGAACGCAATGTGGGCGTCCGGCACGGGTGGGCATTCTCCAGCTGGCGATCGTCGTCATCGTAACCGCTGCCTACTTCACGATCGGCGCCGACTCGTGCTAGTTGAGGTTGATGCTGATCGGGTCTGTGGGATGTCTTACGTCGTGTTATGCATCCTAGGAAGCTAGTACTTGACGGAAATCGGGAGCAAGAACCCCCGCGACGGCGATCTTGCCCTTGCGCTACGCTGTTGTCGCCGTCGGAACCTCGGTGGCATCGGGACGTGGCGCAGCTTGGTAGCGCACTTGACTGGGGGTCAAGGGGTCGTGGGTTCGAATCCCGCCGTCCCGACCATGTAGAAGGGCCGTTGACAGTCGCATCGTGCGAGGTCGGCGGCCCTTCTGCGACTCGGTCCCCCGGCCACAGTCGCCCACCGATGGCCCCGTTTGCGGCCGCCCGAAAAGGGCGCGCTCAGGCCAGCCGGCGTACGCCCCGGGCAGTGTCCCCATGTGCTGCAACCTGGAACTCCGTCAGCCCGGAGAGCAGAGCCGCGCGGGCCGCCGGTGGCATCACAGCGAGAACCTTGGCCAGTTCCGCACGCCGACGACTCCGTATCTCCGCCAACAATCTCGAGCCCTGGCCGGAGACCCGGACATGGATCACCCGACGATCATGCTTCGCCGTCTCACGTACCAGCAGGCCCGCCGCTTCCAGCCGATCACACAACCGGCTCACGGAGGACACCCCGATGCCCAGGCTCACGGCCAACTCACTGATCGTCGGCTCGACCCCTGCCTCCACGGCCTGCAGCACGCTCAGTTGCGTACTCGAAATCCGCTCCCCCGCGCCGTCCACCGCCTGCGACCACACCGTGACCAGGGCATGGATGGCCGGCTCCACCGCTTCGGCGAGCTTGTCCACAGACCCGGTATCTGGCTGCATGGCTCCATTTTGCCTTGTCTGGCGCAGTGCGCCACAGCGCACCGAGGGATGGTACGCACCGAACGTCCACCCGGCCACGGGTGCGCCAGTCAGTGTATGCACGGACCCATACCCAGCAGCAATGCCATCCGAACCAACAACCGGTCCGACACAGGGTGGCCCGGGGCACTACCGGGTGACCCGGAACTCCGCAGATGCCGCACGATGGTCACTCTCGCCGGTACGGGAGACCGTGGCGCTGGTGGCGGTCAGACCGCGATAGAGCAACTGGTCCGGCCGGGTGATCGGGAAGACCGCCGGCCAGGTGAACCCGAATCCGACACCGGCCTCACGCTGCGCGTCACGCAGCGGCGGGACCAGTCGGCCGAGCTGCCGGTCGGTGCTCGCTGTGTTCAGGTCACCGAGCAACAGCAGGTGCGCCGCCGGATCGCTGCGTACCTGCGTGGTCAGCCGCTCCAGAGTGCGATCACGGGCCCGGTCCGCGCCTGGACGCACCGAGGCGAGATGAACGACGTACACCTTGACAGAACCCCAGGTCGTCGCCACGTTCGCGCGCAGCGCCCGGTTCCAACCAAGGTCCAGATCGACGGGACCGCCACCCGACAACGGAAAGCGGCTCCACAGCCCGACCGTCCCGACGGTCAGGTGGTGCGGGTAGGCACCGTTGAGCGCCCGCGTCGCGGCCGGCGCCGACAGTTCCTGTACTGCGACCAGGTCAGCGCGGGTGCGCACGAGCGCGGCGACCGTAGCGGCCGGTCGTGGATTCGCCGCATCGAGATTCTGGGTGATGGCCCGGAACTCGCCCGTTGCGCTGGGGCCGGGCAGGAACGCCGCGCCAAACATCAGTACCCAGACCAGCACGGGTGCCACCAGAGCGATGCCGCCGGCCCGCGACCGGTTGACCAACGCGGCGAAGCCGACCGGCAGGACCAACAACCCCAACCAGGGTAGGAAGCTCTCAACCACGACGCTGAGGCTGGCCACATCGGGGACCAGCCGATGCCCGAGCAGTAACACGACGACAAGCGCCGAGGCGAGCACGACCGGGAGGTCACGGACCCACCAGGGCCGGTACCGCGCGGTGACCAGCCGGGTCGCTCTGGGCGGCGGCGCACCACCCGGTCCGGACCGGCCACGCTTCGTCTCCCCCGCCACAGTTCATATTGTTCCGCGCGGCATAACGGGCCGACACCGCAGTACCAGCAGAATCCATACTCATGCCCCGAACGTGCACGGGGCGGGCGGATCAGGCGGCGAGGAACCGAAGCTGTGGCTCACCCATCAGTTGCGGCCCATCGGTCGGTCAGCAGGTCCGAGACGCCACACCTGCCGCTCGCTCCACGGCGCTGAGCCGATCGGACTCCGGATCGATGACCAACACCGGTCGCCCGGCGTGCCGGGACACCTCGCGCACCACGCTGCCGCCCAGCAGCCCCTGCAGACCGGGATGCGAAGAGGCGCCGAGCACGATGGCGGGAACCTCCAGTCGGGCGGCCCGGTCCAGGACGAGGCGGGCCACCTCCGGATGGTGGCCGACGCTGTCGGCGACCTCGCCGTCGACCTCCACTCCTTCGCCGCACAACTGGGCAACCCGGCTGTCGAGCAACTCGCGGGCATCCCGCTCGCTGTCCAACGCCTGGACGGTCTCGGCCACGATCTCGATCTCCCGTACATGCAGCAGGTGAACCGGCAGATCACGCTGCCGGGCCACCCGGGCGACATGGCCGACCATCGCAGAACCCGTCGGAGACGAATCGACCGCGACCAGCAACCGCGGTGCCGGTCCGGGTGTGGGCGTGCCGGCGAGTTGCTCTGGCGCGTCGACCACCTGCAGGTGACGATGTCCGCTGGCCAGCACCGCGATCCCGACCGCCACGCAGCCGGCTCCCACGTAGAAGGGCAGCTGGGGGCTGATGTTCTCGCCCATCTTGCCGGCCAGGAACGGCGCGACCGCGCCACCGATGAAGCGGACGAAGCTGTACGCCGCACTGGCCACCGGCCGCTCGACCGGGGACACCTTCATCACCGCCGCGGTGATCAGCGTGTTGTTGATCCCCAGGAACAGACCAGCCACGATCACAGCGACGATCAGGGTCGGGGTGGAGCGCGTACCGATCCCCATCACCACCAGGATGAGCGCGATCACCCCCTGCACGGCGTACAGGGTGCGCACGGTGCCGAACCTTGCCTGCAACCGGGGTGCGACGAAGACCGAGGTGACGGCCAGGCACAGGCCCCAGCCGAAGAACACCAGGCCCAACTGGTGAGCGGTCAGTCCCATCGGGAACGGTGTCCAGGCCAGCAGGGTGAAGAAACCGTAGTTGTAGAACAGCGCGGTGAGCGCGGTGGTCAGTAGTCCGCGGTGACGTAGAGCGCGCAGCGGGTCGATGATCGACGAGCGGTGTGCCGGCTTCGGGGAGGTGGGCAGCAGGGTGATCACGGCAACGAACACGATGGCCATGAGTACCGCGACGCCGAAGAACGGCCCGCGCCAACTGATCCCACCCAGCAACGGCCCGACCGCGATGCCGCAGCCCAGAGCGGCTTCGTACAGGATGATCGCACCGGCGACACCGCCGGAGGCCGCGCCGACAATCACGGCAAGGGCGGTGGCGATGAACAGTGCGTTGCCCAGACCCCAGCCAGCTCGGAATCCGATGATCCCGTTGACTCCGTCGGCCGCATCGGCGAGTGCGCTGAACGTCACGATGCGCTGAACGTCACGATGAGCGCCAGACCGGCGAGCAGGGTCCGCTTGGGACCGATCCGGCTGGACACGAACCCGGTGACCAGCATGGCCACCCCGGTCACCAGCATGTAGCTGGTGAACAGCAGTTCCACCTGGCTGGGACTGGCATGCAGATCGCTGGAGATCGCCGGCAGGATCGGGTCGACCAGGCCGATGCCCATGAACGCGATCACGCACGCGAACGCCACCGCCCAGACCGACTTGGGTTGGCGCAGAATTCCGGCGCCTTCACCATGGCTCACAGCTGTCACACCTTCCGCCAGTTGTCGAGCAACTTGTCCAGCGCCGGTACGGCCGCGGCAAGCCTGTCCCGGTCGGCCGGTTCCAGTAGCGTCAGTCGGGCATCGAGGGCCGCCTGCCGGACTGCCCTGATGTGGGCGAGCAGTTCCCGGCCCTCAGCGGTGATCGCGATGGTGACCACGCGCTGGTCCTGGGTGTCGCTACCGCGTGCCACGTGACCGGCCTGTGCGAGCTTGCGCAGCAGGGCGGTCATGGTCGGTTGCGCGACCTGGGCAATGTCGGCCAGGTCGCTGACCCGTTTCGCACCGTCGCGTTCCAAGGTGCTCAGTACGGTCGCGACGGTGGGGCTGACGCCTTCGACACCGGCGGAACGGCGCAGCAGTGAGCTCAGCACGCCCAGCCGACCGGCCAGTTCAGCGGCGAGCAGATTCCTCCTCGAATTCATATTTATATGACTATCTATTTTCTTTGCGCAGCGACAACGTGATGTCGACAACCCGATCCCGGGCAGCCTGGATCTGCTCGCGCTACCCGAAGGGCAACCCGCCCAGGCGGCACCGGCGAAAGGCCGGCGAACTCGAGGACAGTGGATCGAGACGAACAGCCCGCCGCACTCATCCGGTACGGCGTAGCACCGCCAGGAACATCGCATCGGTACCGTGCCGGTGTGGCCACAGCTGCACGCTCGGGCCCGCCCCCAGACCCGGCATGTCGGCCGGCAACAACTCGCGTGCGTCCAGCCGCTGCAGCGCGACCGGCGAGTCGGCGAGCACCGCGTCGAGCACACCGACGGTCTCGGCCAGATGCGGTGAGCAGGTCACGTATCCGACTACACCGCCCGGCCGAACCGCCCGACACCCGGCCGCCAACAGCTCCCGCTGCAGGGCCAGCAGATCGGTGAGGTCGGACTCCTGGCGACGCCAGCGCGCTTCCGGGCGCCGCCGCAACGCGCCCAGACCGGTGCAGGGCGCGTCGATGAGTACCCGGTCGAACTCCCCCTCGGGCAGGGCCGGGTGCTGACCGACCGACCGGCCATCGGCGTGCAGCACCGTCGCCGGCAGCCCGGCCACCGCGCGTTCGACCAGAGCGCACCGGTGCTCGGCAACCTCCACCGCAGTTACCGACGCGCCGCGGGTAGCGGCCAGCGCGGCCATCAGTGCCGCCTTGCCGCCGGGACCTGCACACAGATCCAGCCAACGGGTGTCCGTGCCGGTCAGCGGCGCCCGGGTGAGGGCCAACGCCATCAGCTGGCTGCCCTCGTCCTGCACACCGGCCGACCCGTCCCGGATCTCCGGCAGCTCCCCCGGTGCCCCGCCGGGCAACTGGACCGCATAAGGCGACCAGGGGCCAAGGGTGCCGGCCACCCGGGCCGCCAGTTCAGCCCCCTCGATACGTCCCGGGCGAGCCGCGAGGTGGACGACGGGACGATCATTGTCTGCCGCCAGCGCCGCCTCCAACTCCGCCTCGTCGCCGAGCACGGCTGCCAGAGCCCGGACGATCCATTCCGGGTGCGCGTGCCGTACCGCCAGGCGGGTCGTCGGATCGGTCTGCTCGGCCGGGGCGATCAGTTCCACCCAGTCGGCCAGATCGTGGCCGGCCACCCGGCGCAGCACCGCGTTGGCGAAACTGGCCGCGCGCGCCCCACCGGCGGAACGCACCAACGCGACCGTCGTGGACACTGCGGCATGTGCCGGCACCCTGGTGTAGAGCAGCTGGTAGGCGCCGAGCCGGAGCGCATCCCGAACCACCTTGTCCATTTTGGACAGCGGCCGGTGGGAGCCGGTCGCGAGCACCGCGTCCAGAGTTCCGGTAGCCCGCAGCGTGCCGTAACACAACTCGGTGGCGAAGGCAGCATCCCGGCCCGTCAGCGACCAGTCGGACAACAGCGCCGGCAGCGCGAGGTTGGCGTACGCGCCCCGGTCGTGCACCTTACGGACGACCTCGAATGCCGCCCGACGGGCCCGGTCCACCGGTCGCCCACCGGCGACCGGACGTACCGGGTCCGGACGGCCGCCACGCTGCCCGCTGCCACCCCGACGGGTCGGCCGGTCCCGCCGGTTCGCGTCACCGGCACCCCCACGGCGGTCCGGACCGCTCACCACGACACCTTCCCGGCCGACAGCCGACGTCGATCCTGCCTCATGAGAACCTGTCCCCCGTGGTCAACCGGGCACCACGCACCCAGGCCGTGGCCGGCATCCGCTTCTTACCGGCCGGCTGCACCTCGTCCAGCAACACCGGCCGGTCCCCCGTACCGACCAGCACCCGCCGGCGCTCCACCAACAGTTCACCGATCGCGGGCAGCGGCTGGCCGAACGACAACTCAGCCTGCTCCGGCCGAAGCGGGAAGACCTTCACCCGCTCGTCCCCGATCGTGGTCCACGAACCGGGCGCCGGTGAACAGGCGCGGATCCTCCGGTCCACCGCGAAGGCCGGTTCATGCCAACGGATCCGGGCATCCTCGACGGTGATCTTCGGGGCCAGACTGACCCCGTCCGCCGGTTGCGGCTCGGCACGCGCGGTACCGGCCTCGATCGCGTCCAGCACGGCCACCAGCAGGCCCGCGCCACTGACCGCAAGACGGTCAAGCAGGTCACCGGAGGTATCGCCGCGGCGGACCGGTTCGGTGAGGGTGCCGTACACCGGGCCGGTGTCCAACCCCTCCTCCAGGGCGAAGACACTCGCGCCGGTCACCTCGTCCCCGTGCAGTACGGCATGCTGCACGGGCGCGGCCCCACGCCACGCCGGCAGTAGAGAGAAGTGCAGGTTCAACCAGCCGTACGCTGGTAGCGCCAGCGCCGCTGGTGGAATCAACGCCCCGTAGGCCACCACCGGTACGCAGTCCGGTGCCGTGGCACGCAGCCAGGCCAGGAAATCCTCGTCGCGAGGACGCCGCGGAGTGCGCACCGGTATGTCGTGCTGATCGGCCCACTCAGCCACCGGGGACCGCGACACCCGCCGGCCACGACCAGACGGCGCGTCCGGCCGGGTCACCACGGCCAGAAGCTCATGACCCGAATCCGCGACGGCCTGCAGAGCGGGCACCGCCACCTCAGGGGTACCGGCGAATACCAGTCGCACGTTCCTGCCTTCCCTCGTCTCCGGTCCTGTCCACCCACCGACCGGACCTGATCAGCCCAGATTGCCGTGTACGCGGTGCGGACTCACCCGCACCCGCGGGGCGGTCTCGCCGTACCACTGCGCCGCCCGGATCGCCCGCATGGCCTCCCGGCGTGCCGTCACATCCAGACGATCGATGAACATCACACCGTCCAGATGGTCGGTCTCGTGCTGCAGGCAACGGGCCATCAGGCCGCTGCCGACCACCTGCACGGGGTCGCCGTAGGCATTGACCCCGCGGGCGACGACGTTCTGTCGGCGACGGGTGTCGAAATAGACGCCGGGTACCGACAGGCAGCCCTCCGGACCGTCCTGCTCTTCCTCGTCCGGGAAGTCGAGGCCCGCGTTGACCAGGTGGCCGGACACGCGACCGTCAGGCCCAGGCACGTCGAAGACGAACACCCGGGCCGAGATCCCGATCTGCGGCGCCGCCAGCCCCGCACCACGCGCCTCGGCCAGTGTCATGGTCAGATCCCGTACCAGGTGTCGCAGTTCAGCGTCGAAGGTGGCGACCGGAGCACAGGTGCTACGCAGTACCGGGTCACCGAACAGCCGCAACGCCCTGACCACTCCACCATCCGCATCCGCGTCGGACAGCTCGACAGACCCGGTCACCACCGCGCTGCTCGGCCGCATCGATGCCACCTCACCGCTGACCACGGACGAACCGGACGCCGCTGGCGACCCGCCGGTCGTGGCCGATGCCCCCGCATCGCGCGGCGTGTCGACTGTTGCGTCCCGGTGCGTATCCACGCCAGTCCCCTCTCCGACACGTTGCCGGCAAGTCTACGGAGGGGCATCGGGGCCCGTACGCGGCCGGTCACCTTCCGGGCCCGTCACAGCAGGTCGAGAGGGTCGATCTGGATACGGACACCGTCGGGGTCCTTACGCGCGCTACGCAACGCGGCTGCCTCCCGCAGCGATACCGCTAGCTGCGGACCCTTGGCCGGCGGCACCCGCAGCAGCAGCCGTTCCAGTTCGACCATCCGGCCGCGGGACGGCCGCGACACCGCCACCGGGCCCAACTGCTCGACCTCGGCTGGCAGCCGTGCCTCCCGCACCAGCCCAGCCACCGCGGTCGATGTACCGGTCAGGCTCGCCATCCGAACCACCGGCGGGAATCCCAGCTCCCGCCGGTCAGCCAGCTCGCGGGCGGCGAATCCCGCCGGGTCGAACCGAACGAGTGCCTGGACGACCGGGATCGACGCGTCGGCCACCACCACCACGCGGCCGCCCTCGCTCCCCGGCCGGGCGAGTACCGCGGCGGCCAGCCAACGACGCAGCGTCTCCTCCGCGGCCCGAAGATCCGCCCGGGTCAGCAGCGCCCAGGCGTCGAGCAGCAGGACAGCGCCGAAACCGGGGTCGGCGACCGGCTCGGCACCGGGTGTACTGACCACGACCGAGGCTCCAGGCGGAACCTTGGCCAGCACTCCGTCGCGTCCGGAGGTCCGCACGGGCACCCCGGGAAAGGCGCGGCCGAGTTCCTCGGCGGTACGACGGGCGCCGATCACCGCTGCCCGTAGCCGCCGACCACCGCACTCCGGGCAGCGGTAGCCGCCGGCGCTACGGGCACACCATCGGCAGACCGGGAAGCCGCCCGCGTCCGGTACCGCCAGCGGACCCGCACAATGCGGGCAACGTGTCCTGGCCCGGCACTGCTGGCACACCACGACCGGCAGGTACCCTCGCCGCGGTACCTGAACCAGTACCGGCATCTCGGAGCGTAGGGCCGACTGGGCCGCTTCCCAGGCCACACTGGGCAACCGGGCCGCAGCCGCACCCGGATCGCGGGACAGTTGGAACTCGTCGCCGGTCGGCAGCACACGCGGCGAACGGGAACGCAGCATTGCCCGGTCGGCGACGATCTCCTTGGCCCAGCCACTGGAAACCAGCAGCTGCGCCTCGCTGCTCCGGGCATGTCCGGCCACCAGTACCGCCGTCGAATGCAACCGCGCCCGGGTCAGCAGGACCTGACGGGCATGCGGGTACGGTGCGCGTTCCTCGGCATGCAGGTCGTCGCCGTCGTCCCAGATCGCCACCAGACCCAGCCCGGTGACCGGCGCGAACATCGCGGCCCGGGTGCCGATGACGAGCCTTACCTGGCCCCGCGAGGCGCGCAGGAAGCGCCGGTAGCGCTCCTGGGGTCCCAGCGCGGCGCTGAGCGCAACGTGGTGGCTGGTGTCCCCGAACAGATGGACCAGGGCGGCATCCAGCCGGTCCAGGTCACGGCTGTCAGGCACCACCGCAAGGCCTCCCCGGCCGCTGGCCAGCGCGGTGCCCAGGGCCTCGGCAAGCCGGGCCGCCCAGTCCTCGCCAGGCGCGGCGGTGAATACCGCCCGGGGCGCCCGACCGTCCCGCAGCGCCCGCAGGTAGGCCGCACCGGCGGGATACTGTCGCCATGGCCCGGATTCGGTGAGCGGGGCGGGTGCCGGCGCAACCGGCTCCGCCGGCGCACCCTCGGCCCGCGCATGGCGTGGCGGGACCGCCAACCGCAGAACGTCAGCCAACGTACCGGCGTAGCGGTCGGCCACCTCCCGGGCGAGGTCGGCGACCTCGCTGGTGAGTACCCGTTCTGCGGACACCACCCGGTCAAGGAAACCGAGGCGCCCGGTGAAGTCGCTGTCAGCGACCCGGCTGAGCAGGAAACCGTCGACCAGCTTACCGGCGAAACGGACCCGGACCCGGCACCCGGGCCGTGCGGCCTCGTCCAGTTCCGCCGGGACCAGGTAGTCGAACGGCCGGTCGAGGTGGGCCAGTCCCACATCCACACAGACCCGCGCCACCGGCAGCTGCGCAGCGGGCTGGCGGTGGCGCGGGATACGACGTCGGTCCGGTCGGGACGGCGCAGCCACCGGCTCCGGCAGTTCCACCGGCAGGGTCGCGTCGTCAGTTTCCACCGTGCCGTCCTACCATGCCGGCGCCAGGTATCAGTCAGCGCCGGGCTATCAGGACGTCACGCGATGCGGGTCACTTGGTGGCGGCGGCCTTCAGCTCGTCGACCCGGTCGGTGCGCTCCCAGGTGAACTCGGGCAGTTCGCGACCGAAGTGCCCGTAGGCTGCGGTCTTCGCATAGATCGGCCGGGCCAGCTCGAGATCCCGGATGATCGCCGCCGGACGCAGATCGAACACCTCGGCGATGGCGCGCTCCAGCCGGTCCACCGGGACGGTGGCCGTGTCGAACGCCTCGACGAACAGGCTGACCGGCTGCGCCTTGCCGATGGCGTACGCGACCTGTACTTCACAACGCTCGGCCAGGCCGGCGGCGACCACGTTCTTCGCCACCCAGCGCATCGCGTACGCCGCAGAGCGGTCGACCTTGGACGGGTCCTTGCCGGAGAACGCGCCGCCACCGTGACGGGCGTATCCACCGTAGGTGTCAACGATGATCTTGCGTCCGGTCAGTCCGGCGTCGCCCATCGGGCCACCGATCTCGAACCGACCGGTGGGGTTGACCAGCAGCCGGTAGTCGCTGGTATCCAGGTCCAACGCCGCGATCTCCGGCGCGATCACATGCTCGCGGATGTCCGGGGTGAGCAAGGAGTCCAGCGAGATGTCCGGAGCGTGCTGGCTGGACACCACCACGGTGTCGAGTCGGACCGGCCGGAACCCGTCGTACTCGATGGTCACCTGGGTCTTGCCGTCGGGACGCAGGTAGGGGATGGTGCCGTCGTTGCGGGCGGTAGACATCCGGCGGGACAGCCGGTGCGCCAGCGCAATCGGCAGCGGCATCAGTTCCGGTGTCTCGGTGCACGCGAAACCGAACATCATGCCCTGGTCGCCGGCACCCTGGTGGTCCAGCTCGTCGCCGGCGGTGCCGGAACGTGCCTCCCACGCGGTGTCGACACCGACTGCGATGTCGGGTGACTGCGAACCGATCGAGACGCTCACACCGCACGACCCGCCGTCGAAGCCCTTCTTCGACGAGTCGTAGCCGATCCGCAGGATCGTCTCCCGTACGATGCTCGGAATGTCCGCGTACGCCTCGGTGGTCACCTCGCCGGCGACGTGTACCTGGCCGGTGGCGATCAGAGTTTCCACGGCGACCCGGCTGCGGGGGTCCTGGGTCAGGAGGGCATCGAGGATGCCGTCGCTGATCTGATCGGCGATCTTGTCGGGGTGGCCTTCGGTGACCGACTCCGAGGTAAACAAGCGGCGTGTCACGTTACTCCCCTGGATGCGCTGACAGGTACGGCGAGTGTAGTCATGTTAAGGGTCATGAGACAGACCGCTTCGTAGATCCGCCCCGAGGCTCCGGCCGATGGCCGGTCGAGGCGTCGACCTGTGCGCCGGGCCGCCCGGTGAGTCTGCTCACTACCAGGTCGAGTACCCGGTCCGCCAGGTCTGCCTTGGCCATCTCCGAGAACTCCGTTTCGCTGCCGTCGGCCCCCAGAACCGTGGCTGCGTTCGTGTCGGTCCCGAACCCGTGACCAGCTCCCACCTGGTTAGCCACTATAAGGTCAGCCCGCTTGCGCGCAAGTTTGGCGCGGGCGTGGGCGAGCAGTTCCGTCGTCTCCGCGGCGAATGCGACCAGGATCTGACCTGGACGTTTGGCCGCCCCCAGTTCGGCGGCGATGTCCGGGTTGGTGGTGAGCTCCAAGGGCGCCACGACGCCGTCGCCGGACTTCTTGATCTTCTGTTCCTGGTAGTACGCCGGCCGGAAGTCGACCGGCGCAGCGGCGAAGACCATCACATCCGCGGTTGCGGCGTGCGAGCGGAGCGCGTCCCGCAGTTGTGCGGTGGTATCGACCCGGATCAGCTCCACCCCGGCCGGGGTGGGCAACTCCACGTTCGCCGACACCAGCGTGACCCGGGCGCCCCTGGCGACCGCTGCGCGGGCGAACGCGTACCCCTGCTTGCCGCTGGAGCGGTTACCAAGGAAACGGACCGGGTCGAGGTATTCACGGGTGCCACCGGCACTGACCACCAGATGCCGCCCGGTCAGATCGGTGGGGCGCACCGAGATGCCGGCGAGCAGGTGCTCGGCAACCTCGAACAGGGCAGCCGGATCGGGCAGTCGACCTTTCCCGGTGTCGGGTCCGGTCAGGCGACCGGAGGCCGGTTCCACCACCACGGCGCCCCGACGGCGCAGGGTGGCGACGTTGTCGATCGTCGCGGGATGTTCCCACATCTCGGTGTGCATGGCCGGCGCGAAGAGCACCGGGCATCGGGCTGTCAGCAGCGTGGCTGTGAGCAGGTCGTCGGCCTGCCCGTGTGCGGCCCGCGCCATCAGATCCGCGGTGGCGGGTACCACCGCGACCAGATCGGCGTTCTGCCCCAACCGCACGTGAGCCACCTCGGGAACGTCCATCCATACTTCGGTACGGACCGGTTGGCCGGAGAGCGCCTCCCAGGTCGGCGCACCGACGAAGCGCAGCGCGCTCGCAGTGGGCACCACACGTACCTTGTGGCCCGCCTCGGTACACAGGCGAAGCAGTTCGCAGGCCTTGTAGGCGGCGATCCCGCCGGCTACGCCGAGCACGATGTGTCGGGTCATGTCCACCTCAACTTCCGCGGGCACGGATGGCCGTGGTGCAGACCCCACCGCACCGCCCGGTGGCGGTAAGCCGTCACGCGGCGCGGCGCGGGAAGACCGGAAGGTCCCGGCTGATCACTCTTCGCCGGTGGGCTCGGCGGTCAGCAGACCACCGTTGATCTCCCGCAACGAGATGGACAGTGCCTTCTCCTGCGGGGTGGTCTCCACCAGCGGACCGACGTATTCGAGCAGGCCCTCGCCCAATTGGGAGTAGTAGGCGTTGATCTGACGGGCCCGCTTCGCGCCGAAGATGACGAGCGCGTACTTCGACGGGGTCTTTTCCAGCAACTCGTCGATCGGTGGGTTGGTGATTCCTTCGGGACTGGCCACTGTTCCGGACACGCGGATCGACCTCAATGCCTGCGATCAGAGGATGGATGACGGCTGGCCGTTGCCCGAGGGCGGCGGCTGCCACCGTATGAACGACCGATCTTAGCAACAGGTTGTGATCGCCGGCGACGTTGGTCCATTCCAGGGCCTGTTTGCGCTCACATTTTGTGATCGGACGCACAGCCCAGCGTACGGCCAGCTCCTCAGGGCTGCCGACTGTTGGCCGGTGCTGCGGTCTGCTCCAGCAGTTCGACGAGGTCGGCCGCGGCCTGCGGTACGGAACGGTTGACGATCGTGGCGTCGAACTCCGGCTCGGCGGCCAGTTCGGCGCGGGCGAGCTCCAAGCGCCGGCGGATGGTCTCTTCGTCCTCGGTGCCGCGGCCGACCAGGCGCCGTACCAGTTCCTCCCAGCTTGGCGGAGCGAGGAAGACCAGCTGGGCGTCCGACATCGTGGCCCGCACCTGACGGGCCCCCTGGAGATCGATCTCCAGGAGCGCGGGCAGCCCGGCGCGTATTCGGTGTTCCACCGGCTGACGCGGCGTGCCGTAGCAGTTGCCGGCGTACTCGGCCCATTCGAGCAGTTCGCCGGCGGCGACCATCCGGTCAAAGCCGTCACGGTCGGTGAAATGGTAGTGGCGTCCGTCCTGCTCGCCGGGTCGTGGTCTGCGTGTCGTCACCGACACCGACAGCCATACGTCGGGATAGCGCTGCCGGACGAGGGCGAACACACTGCCCTTTCCGACTCCGGACGGGCCGGAGAGAACGGTGAGACGTGCGGTACGGGCCGGGTCGCCGGCACCTGGACTACGAATGGTCACCGCTTGTTTCTATCGAACCGCGCAACCCGGCGGGTAGGGAACTCCCCCCGCCGGGTTGCGGGTCGGCCGGTGCTCACCGGCCGACCCGGTGGGTCGGAACCGTCCGAACAGCACGATCGGGCGGCTCCGGGGCACAGCGGCGACAGCCCGGTCGGACCGGGTCGGCCGTCCGGTGTGTCCTCGCCTACTCGGCTGTGCTGAACTCGGCGAGCAGCGAACGACGCTGATGCTCACCGAGGCCACGCAGCCGGCGACTGTCCGCGATGTGCAACCGCTCCATGATCTGAGCGGCGCGCACCTTTCCGATGCCGGGCAGCGCCTCGAGCACCGCCGACACCTTCAGCTTGCCGACCACCTCGTTGGCGTCGGCGAGGCTCAGGACGTCGGCAAGTGTCGTGTCCCCCCGCTTGAGCTTGTCCTTCAGCTCAGCGCGGGCCTTGCGCGCGGCAGCCGCTTTCTCCAGCGCGGCGGCACGCTGCTCAGGGGTGAGCGACGGGAGCGGCACGAAGGTCTCCTTGGGTTGCGTATCGACTGTTAACGAAACGGATGAACTACCAGCGCGGGAAACCTAGCGGGCAATCGCACCAGGAAGCAACGTCAGCACGCTCGCGTGTCGATCCCACCTTAGTGTAATCGATATCACATCGACCATATCGCGTCATGAAGAACGTTCCAGTGCGCTAGCGCACTCATGACTCAACGTCGTAACGCAGTCACGTATAGCTTGAACACTCGGTCCCTTTTGTAGTATTTCGCGGGAATATGAGGGTATTACCTGATCGGGCGCCTCACCAAAAAGACGCCGCAGATCTGCCGGGGACCCGCCCTGCGCCCCGAGGCCCGGAACCAGGAAAGGTCCGTTCACATTCGCCAGATCGTGACCGGCGCCACCCTCGGCTGCGGCCACCGTCGCGCCCACCACCGCCCCGAACGAGCCCATAGGGTGGGCACCCGCGTTCAGCGCCGACAACTCGTCCAACACCGTCTGGGCCACCGTACGACCATCGTCGGCCCGGGCGCGCTGAACCTGGGCCCCCGCCGGATTGGAGGTCAGCGCCAGTACGAACACTCCGCGATCATGCGCCCGCGCGGTATCGATCATCGGCTGCAGGGAGCCGAACCCCAGAAATGGGCTCGCCGTCACCGCATCCACCGCCAACGGACTGGTCGGATCGAGGTACGCATCGGCGTACGCCTGCGCCGTCGAGCCGATGTCCCCGCGCTTGACGTCCAGCAGCACCAGCGCACCGGCCTGCCGGGCCTGACTGATCACGCTCTCCAGCACCGCGACCCCACGGGAGCCGAAGCGCTCGAAGAACGCCGACTGCGGTTTGACGACCGCAACCCGGTCGGCCACCGCCTCCACCACGGTACGACTGAACCGCTCCAGCCCGGCAACATCGTCGGACAGGCCCCAGGAGCTCAGCAGAGCGGCGTGCGGGTCCAACCCGACACACAGGGCACCCCGTGCCGCCATCGCGGCGTACAGGCGCGTTCCGAACGTATCCCCAGCCATGCGGCTACCTCCCGCCCCGGGCCACCGGGGCCGATCTCGGCCGGTACCGCCCCCAGGGCGCGGCACCGATCAGTGGACAGTCTGCGTCAGTGCCCGGTTGATCTGGCGGACAAGTTCCGGACCCCGGTAGATCAGGCCGGTGTAGAGCTGCACCAGGCTCGCACCGGCGTCGAGCATCCGCAGCGCGTCGCGCGCGTCGTCGATACCGCCGACGCCGATCACCGGCAGCCGGCCCGCGCACTCGCGGTGCACGAAACGCACCGTGTTGACGGCCCGGTTGTGCAACGGCCGACCCGACAACCCACCCGACTGTGTCCCGGTCTCGCGGTCCGCCGCGGAGATGCCGTTGCGGCCGAGAGTCGTGTTGGTCGCGATGACCCCGGCCACGCCGTGCTGCAGGCAGACCGCCAACAGCTCCGACAGAGCGGAATCGGTCAGGTCCGGGGCGACCTTGACCAGCAACGGACGCGGGGCACCGGAACCGGCCAGGCTCCGGGCCTCACCGGTCAGCGCCGCCAACAGCTCCGCCAACTGCCCGGCGTCCTGCAACGAACGTAGCCCCGGAGTGTTCGGCGAGCTCACGTTGACCGCGAAGTAGTCGCCGTAGCGGTACAGGGTCCGCAGTGAGGTCATGTAGTCCTCGACCGCGTCCGGCAGTGGGGTCAGCTTCGACTTGCCGAGACTGATGCCCAGCGGAACGGGCAATGGCCGGCGCGCCTCGCCGCCGGCCAGGCCACGCAACCGGTCCGCCAACGCCGCCGCACCAGCGTTGTTGAACCCCATCCGGTTGATCAGCGCCGAGGAGCGCGGCAGCCGGTACAACCGGGGTCGGGGGTTACCCGGCTGGGCGTCCCGGGTCACTGTGCCCACCTCGACGAACCCGAATCCCAGCGCCGGCCACGCCGGCAGTGCCCGGCCATCCTTGTCCAGCCCGGCCGCCAGCCCGACCGGGTTGGGGAACGTGATACCGAACACAGTGCGGGGATCGGCCCGGGCCTGGAACCGGAACCGCCGGGTGAGTGCCCACCAGGCGGCCAGTCGCACCGGGTCGGCGCTGACGGCGGCCAGCGCCCGCAGCGTCACCTCGTGCGCGGTCTCAGCGTCCCCGCCGCCCACCCGGAACAGCGCCGGGCGGACCAGCCGGGTGTACATCACACGCCCCGCATCGCGGCGTGCAGCGACTGCAGCGGCCGCACCGTCATCTCACCACGGATCAGCGCCTCGATACCCATCACCGCCGCCGAGGCACCCTGCACCGTGGTGATGCACGGGGTGTCGGTGGCGACCGCGGCACTACGGATCTCGTACCCGTCGGCGCGTGGCCCCGATCCGTGCGGGGTGTTGACGACCAGCGCCACATTCCCCGACTCGATCAGTTCCACGGCGTTCGGGCCGGTGTCGTCGGCCGCATCCTCGTAGTGCTTGCGCACCACGCTCGCGGCGATGCCGTGACGCAGCAGCACCTCCGCCGTGCCGGCCGTGGCCACGATCTCGAACCCCAGATCGGCCAGGCGTTTGACCGGGAAGATCAGCGCCCTCTTGTCCCGGTTGGCGGCCGAGACGAACACCTTGCCGGCGGTAGGCAGGGAGCCATACACCGCGGCCTGCGACTTGGCGAACGCGTGACCGAAGGTGGTGTCGATGCCCATCACCTCACCGGTCGACTTCATCTCCGGCCCGAGCAGGGAATCCACACCCCGACCCTCCAGCGTGCGGAACCGCTTGAAGGGCAGCACGGCCTCCTTGACCGCGACCGGCGCACCGGCCGGAAGTACGGCACCGTCGCCCTCGGCCGGGAGCATGCCCTCGGCGCGCAGTACGGCGATGCTGTCACCGAGCATGATCCGGGCTGCCGCCTTGGCCAGCGGCACCGCGGTGGCCTTGGACACGAACGGCACCGTACGGCTGGCCCGCGGATTGGCTTCCAGCACATACAGCTGGTCGTCCTTCAACGCGTACTGCACATTGAGCAGTCCGCGCACCCCGACACCGGCGGCGATCGCCTCCGTGTAGCGGCGTACCTGCTCCAAATCCGAGGCGCCCAGGGTGATCGGCGGCAGCGAGCACGACGAGTCGCCGGAGTGCACCCCGGCCTCCTCGATGTGCTCCATGATCCCGCCGAGGTAGACCTGCTCCCCGTCGCACAGCGCATCCACGTCGATCTCGATCGCGTCGTCCAGGAACCGGTCCACCAGTACCGGATGCTCCGGCGACACCTCGGTGGCCCGGGCGATGTAGGAGCGCAGGGTCTGCTCGTCGTAGACGATCTCCATACCCCGGCCGCCCAGTACGTAGGACGGGCGGACCAGGACCGGGTAGCCGATCTCGTCGGCAATCGCCTTCGCCTCGTCGAACGAGGTCGCCGTGCCGTGCTTGGGCGCGAGAAGGCCGGCATCGGCCAGCACCCGCCCGAACACACCCCGGTCCTCGGCGTTGTCGATGCTGCGCGGGCTGGTCCCGACGATCGGTACGCCCGCGTCAGCCAACCGCTGGGCCAGCCCCAGCGGAGTCTGCCCACCCAGCTGCACGATCACCCCCACCACGCCGGGGCCACCGGCCGCACGGCCGGTGCGGTCCTCGACGTGCACGACCTCCAGCACGTCTTCGAAGGTGAGCGGTTCGAAGTAGAGCCGGTCGGCGGTGTCGTAGTCGGTGGAGACCGTCTCGGGGTTGCAGTTGACCATGACGGTCTCGTAGCCCGCATCGCGCAACGCCATCACGGCGTGCACGCACGAGTAGTCGAACTCAATACCCTGACCGATCCGGTTCGGTCCCGACCCGAGGATCAGCACCTTCGGCCGGTCGGACTCGCTGACCTCGTTCTCCGCCGCGGAGTCGGTCTCATAGGACGAGTAGTGGTACGGGGTGCTCGCGGCGAACTCGGCCGCGCAGGTGTCCACGGTCTTGTACACCGGACGGACCCCGAGCCGGTGGCGCAGCGTACGGATCCCGTCCTCGCCGGCCAGTTCGGCGCGCAGTGCCGCCAGCTGACGGTCCGACAGGCCGCACCGCTTCGCGCGACGCAGCAGGCCGGCGTCGAGTACCGGTGCGTCGCTGATCTCGTCGCGCAGCTCGATCAGCCCGGCGACCTGGTCGACGAACCACCGGTCGATGCCCGAGGCGGCGCACACCGCCGTCACACCGGCACCGGCCCGCAGCGCCCTCTCCAGCGTGTAGAGCCGGCCGTCGTGCGGGGTACGCAGGGCCTCGAGCAGTTCCTCCGGGCCCGCGGCGGACTCGGCAGCGGTCCAGAAGCCCGCGGCCCGGGTCTCCATCGAGCGCATCGCCTTGTTGAGCGCCTCGGGGAAACTGCGACCCATCGACATCGCCTCACCGACCGACTTCATCGTCGTGGTCAGCTCGGTGTCGGCGCCGGGGAACTTCTCGAACGCGAACCTCGGGATCTTGACCACCACGTAGTCGAGGGTCGGTTCGAAACAGGCCGGAGTGGCGCGGGTGATGTCGTTGGGAATCTCGTCCAGAGTGTAGCCGATGGCCAGTTTCGCCGCGATCTTCGCGATCGGGAAGCCGGTGGCCTTGGACGCCAGTGCGCTGGAGCGCGACACCCGGGGGTTCATCTCGATGACCACCAGCCGGCCGTCGACCGGGTCGACCGCGAACTGGATGTTGCAACCGCCGGTGTCCACCCCGACCTCACGCAACACCGCGATGGCCAGGTCACGCATCTGCTGGTACTCGCGGTCGGTGAGGGTCATCGCCGGCGCCACGGTCACCGAGTCGCCGGTGTGCACACCCATCGCGTCGATGTTCTCGATCGAGCAGACCACGACCACGTTGTCGTTACGGTCGCGCATCAGCTCCAGCTCGTACTCCTTCCAGCCGAGCACGCTCTCCTCGATCAGGACCTCGTGGGTGGGGCTGGCCGCCAGACCCGCGCCGGCGATGCGGGTCAGCTGGGCGTCGTCGTGCGCCATCCCCGAACCCAGACCGCCCATGGTGAAACTGGGCCGCACCACGACCGGCAGCCCGACCTCGGCCACGGTCTGGCGTACCTCGTCCATGGAGTGGCAGACTCGGCTGCGGGGCACGTCACCACCGACCCGGCGGACCACCTCCTTGAACATCTCACGGTCCTCACCGCGGCGGATCGCGTCGACGTCCGCGCCGATCAGCTCCACCCCGTACTTGTCCAGGATGCCCTGCTCGTACAGCGCCACCGCGGTGTTCAGGGCGGTCTGCCCGCCGAGGGTGGCCAGCAGCGCGTCCGGGCGTTCGGCCGCGATGACCTGTTCGACGAAGCTGGTGGTGATGGGTTCCACGTAGGTCGCGTCGGCGAACTCCGGGTCGGTCATGATCGTCGCCGGGTTGGAGTTGACCAGGCTGACCCGCAGGCCCTCGGCGCGCAGCACCCGGCAGGCCTGGGTACCGGAGTAGTCGAACTCACAGGCCTGACCGATCACGATCGGGCCGGAGCCGATGACCAGCACATGCTGGATGTCAGTACGGCGTGGCATCAGCGAGCCCCTTCGATCAGCTGGACGAACCGGTCGAACAGGTGTTCGGCGTCGTGCGGACCGGCCGCGGCCTCCGGGTGGTACTGCACCGAGAATGCCGGTGTGTCCAGCAGCCGCAGCCCCTCCACCACGTTGTCGTTGAGGCATACGTGGCTGACCTCGACCCGGCCGAAGTCGGTGTCGGTCACCGAGTCGATGTCGGCGTCCACCGCGAACCCGTGGTTGTGCGCGGTCACCTCCACCTTGCCGGTGGCCCGGTCGGCGACGGGTTGATTGATCCCGTGGTGGCCGTACGCGAGCTTGTAGGTACCGAAACCCAACGCGCGACCCAGAACCTGGTTGCCGAAGCAGATGCCGAAAACGGGCACCTTCCGGCGGAGCAGCTCCCGGGTGAGGGCCACCTGCGCGTCGGCGGTCGCCGGGTCGCCGGGCCCGTTGGACAGGAACACCCCGTCCGGGTCGACCGCGAGAACGTCCTCCACAGTGGATGCGGCGGGCAGCACGTGGGTGGTGACACCGTGCTCGGCCAACCGCGCCGGCGTGCTGCGCTTGATGCCCAGATCGATCGCGGCCACCGTGAACCGCTGCGGGGCCCGCGCCGGCACCGAGTACGGGGCCGTGGTGCTCACCTGGTCCACGAGATTCGCGCCGAGCATGCCCGGCGCGGCCAGGACCCGCTTGCGCAGCGCGGCCGGATCGGTGTCCACGCTGGACACGCCGACCCGCATCGCACCCCGCTCGCGCAGATGTCTGGTCAGCGCCCGGGTGTCGATCCCACAGATGCCCACCACACCCTGGGTGGCCAGCCGCTCCTCCAGCGAACCGCGCGAGCGCCAGTTGGAGGCGATCCGGGCCGGGTCACGTACCACGTAGCCGGCGAGCCAGATCCGTTGCGACTCGTCGTCCTCGTCGTTGACCCCGGTGTTGCCGATGTGCGGAGCCGTCATCACGACGACCTGGCCCCGGTACGAGGGATCGGTCAGCGTCTCCTGATAGCCGGTCATGCCGGTGTTGAACACGGCCTCGCCGATGGTCTCACCGACGCTGCCGTACGCCTCCCCGGTGAAGCTGCGGCCATCCTCCAGTACCAGGATCGCGGTTGCTCTGGCTGTCACTTCTGCGCCTTTCCGTCCAGTACCGTCGCCTCGCCTCGACGGAAGGTGGCCACCACCCGGCCGGGCAGAGTGCGCCCTGCGTAGGGGGTGTTACGACTGCCGGACGCCAGGTCGGCCGGGTCGACGCTGACCCGGGCGGCCGGATCGACCAGGGTGAGGTTCGCAGGTACCCCAGGTGCCGGGTCCAGGCCGTGGTCGGCGAGGCCGGCGATGCGTGCCGGGGTACGGCTCATCCGTTGCGCGACGCCGTCCCAGTCCAGCAGACCAGGTTCCAGCATGGTCTGTATGACCACCGACAGGGCGGTCTGCAGGCCGAGCATGCCGGGCCGGGCGTAGGGCCACTCGCACTCCTTGTCCTCCACGGTGTGCGGGGCGTGGTCGGTGGCTACCGCGTCGACGACGCCCTCGGCCAGCCCCGCGCGCAGCGCGGCGACGTCGGCAGCGGTGCGCAGCGGCGGGTTGACCTTGAAGACCGGGTCGTAGCCTGCGGCCAGGTCGTCGGTGAGCAACAGATGGTGCGGGGTCACCTCGGCGGTGACCCGGACTCCGCGGCTCTTGGCCCAGCGCAGGATCTCCACACTGCCGGCGGTCGAGACGTGGCAGATGTGCAGCCGACCACCCACGTGACCGGCCAGCAGCGCGTCGCGGGCGATCATCGCTTCCTCGGCTACCGCGGGCCAGCCGGTCAACCCGAGCCGCGCCGACCACTCGCCCTCGTGCATCTGGGCGCCCGTCGGTCAGCCGCGGCTCCTCGGCATGCTGCGCGATCACCCCGTCGAACGCCTTCGACGTACTCCAGCGCCCGCCGCATCAGTCTGGGGTCGGAGACACAGTGCCCGTCGTCGGAGAAGATCCGGACTCCGGCGGCGGAGTCGGCCATCGCGCCCAGCTCGGCCAGGCGCTCACCGGCCAGCCCGACGGTGACTGCGCCGACAGGCTGCACGTCCACCAGGCCGGCGTCCCGCCCCAGCCGGTAGACCTGTTCGACCACACCAGCGGTGTCGGCGACCGGGTCGGTGTTGGCCATCGCGCACACCGCCGTGTAGCCACCCAGGGCAGCCGCCCGGGACCCGCTGGCCACCGTCTCGGCATCCTCGCGGCCCGGCTCACGCAGATGGGTGTGCAGGTCGACCAGGCCGGGCAGGGCCACCAGGCCGTCAGCGTCGATGCGGGTGGCGCCGGTCGCGGTGATCCCCCGGCCGATCTCGGTGATCACACCGTCGTCGATCCGGATGTCGGCGGGCTCTCTGCCGAGGACGCGCGCGCCGGCGATCAGGTAAGTGCTCACTTCGGGTTCCTCTGCTCGGTGGAGTTCGCTCTGCTGGCGCAACGCGGCACGCCTGGTCACGACACGCCCTTTCCGCCCAGCAACAGGTAGAGCACAGCCATCCGGACGCTGACACCGTTGGCGACCTGTTCGACGATGGTCGACCGGACCGAGTCGGCGACCTCCGGGGTGATCTCCATGCCACGGTTCATCGGGCCCGGATGCATGACGATCGCGTGCTCGGGCAGGGCGGCCAGGCGTGCGGCGTCCAGCCCGTAGCGACGGGCGTACTCCCGGGCGGAGGGGAAGAACGAGTCGTTCATCCGTTCCCGCTGGACCCGCAGCATCATCACCACATCGGCGTCGGGCAGTACCCCGTCCAGGTCGTAGCGGACCGTCGCCGGCCAGCTCTGCACACCGACCGGTAGCAGCGTCGGCGGGCCCACCAGGGTCACCTTGGCGCCCAGGGTGGACAGCAGCATCACGTTGGACCGGGCGACCCTGCTGTGCAGTACGTCACCGACAATCGCCACCTTCAGCCCGGCAAGCCGGCCAAGACGCGAGCGCATCGTGTAGGCGTCCAGCAGCGCCTGGGTGGGGTGCTCGTGGGTGCCGTCGCCGGCGTTGACCACACAGCCGTCCACCCAGTCCGACAGCCGGTGTGCGGCTCCGGACGCCGAGTGCCGGATGACCACCGCGTCGGCGCCCATCGCCTGCAGCGTGAGCGCGGTGTCCTTCAGACTCTCGCCCTTGGACACGCTGCTGCCCCTTGCGGAGAAGTTGATCACGTCGGCGGACAGACGTTTGGCGGCGACCTCGAAGGAGATCCGGGTCCGGGTGGAGTCCTCGTAGAACAGGTTGACCACGGTACGGCCGCGCAGCGTCGGCAGCTTCTTGACCTCGCGGCCGGCCACCGTGGCCATCTCCGCGGCGGTGTCGAGGATCAGGGTGGCGGTGCCATGGTCCAGGTCCTCGGCGGACAGCAGGTGCGGGATCACTGGTGCTCCTCCCCCGTCATGGCCTCCCGAACCGTCTCGCCGGTCCGTTCGGCGCCGTCGGCGAGCAGGATCGCGTCCGCGCCGTCGACCTCACGCAACAGCACCCGGACGCTCTCCGCCAGCGAGGTGGGGATGTTCTTGCCGACGTAGTCGGCTCGGATCGGCAGTTCCCGGTGGCCGCGGTCGACCAGCACGGCGAGCTGTACCGAACTGGGCCGTCCCAGGTCGTTCAGCGCGTCCAGGGCGGCCCGGACGGTGCGCCCGGAGAAGAGCACGTCGTCGACGAGGATGACCCGGCGACCGTCGATCCCCGCAGGTGGCAGTTCGGTCGGGCCGAGCGCGCGGGTGCCACGCAGTCGCAGGTCGTCGCGGTAGAGGGTGACGTCCAGCAGTGCCGACCGGCACCTCGACGTCCTCGAAGGTGGCGATGCGGGCGGCCAGCCGGTGCGCCAGCGGCACACCCCGGGTCGGTATCCCGAGCAGAACGGTGTGTTCGGCGCCATGTGTCTTTTCCAGGATCTGGTGCGCGATACGGCGATGATCCGGGCCAGATCGGATCCGGTCAGGATCGGCCGGGCATCCGGTATCGTCAGAGCGTTGTCGGACTTGCCCTGATTCCCAGTGTCAGCCCCAGGATCACGGGACTGTTGGTCGCCGGGCACGCCAAAAGATGGTGCTGTCATTCACAGACTCCTTCCCCGCCTCACTGGACGGGCCTTAAAGGACGCCATACGTGCTTCACAGCCTATCAAGACCCAGATTCGTGCAAGTTTTTGGGTGAGCACCACTTGACCGACGCGTCGCGCTCCGATTACCGTCACGCTCCGTAGCGATCGCTGGGGAGAGACCCCGAGCCAGTGACTGGGAGTGTCCGCATGCCGTCTGAGTACGCCAAGTCCCTCGGCGCCCGCCTGCGCTCCATCCGCCAACAGCAGGGCCTGTCCCTGCAGGGGGTGGAGGAGAAGTCGGGCGGGCGATGGAAGGCCGTAGTGGTCGGCTCGTACGAGCGCGGCGACCGGGCGGTCACCGTTGTCCCGCCTTGCCGAGCTGGCCGACTTCTACCGGGTCCCCGTCGCGGAGCTGCTGCCCGATGGCAGTGGCGTCCGGCACGAGCCCACCAGCAAGATCGTCCTGGACCTGGAGCGGCTGTACGACGCACGCCGCCGAGGACCTGCGCCTACGTCGCCCGGTACGCCCGTGCCATCCAGCAGCAGCGCGGTGACTACAACGGCCGGGTGCTCTCGATCCGCGCCGACGACCTGCGGGCGCTGGCGATCGTCTACGACGCCTCGCCGTCGGGCCTGGTCGAGCGGCTCACCGAGCACGGCGTGCTGGTCGCCGACCCGCGCGCGCTGTTCGCCTGCTGAGCTGTTGGCCAGCTGAGCCAGAACGAGGGACGGGACCCACCGTGTCACTGGTGGGCCCCGTCCCTCTGTTGCGATGCCATCCCGTGGTGTTGCGACGCCCGGCGCTCAGGCGCGGAGTGGCGTACTCGGCGATCCGGCCGAGCATGCCGTTGAGGAACCGCGGCGACTCGTCGGTGGACATCTGCCGTGGCCAGCTCGACCGCCTCGCTGATCGCCACCGCGTCGTCGATCTCGTCGACGTAGAGCAGCTCGTAGACGGCGATCCGGGCAGGTTGCGGTCCACCACCGGCATCCGGCTCCAGCGTCCAACCCTCGGCGTAGCTGGCGATCAGCTCGTCGATCCGGTCGGCTGCTGCTGCGACCCCCTCGACCAGGGCGACCGTGTAGCCAGGTGCTCCGGGCGCGGCGGCTCGATCCGCTCCACGTAGCCGGCGCAGCACCTCGAGCGGACGCTCGGCACGCAGGTCGGCCTCGTAGAGCACGTCCAGCGCCCGCTTGCGCGCCTTGGCGGGCGGACATGCCGGCATCTGACGGCTGGCGCGACTCTCGGCCACTCAGGCCCGGCCGAGGTAACGGCCGTCGCGGGTGTCGACCTTGATCTTCTCGCCGGTGGTGATGAACAGCGGCACCTGGCACGGTGGCGCCGGTCTCGACGGTGGCCGGCTTGGTGCCGCCGGTCGAGCGGTCGCCCTGCAGGCCCGGCTCGGTGTAGGTGACCTCCAGTACGACGCTGGTCGGCAGCTCGACGTACAGCGGCACGCCCTCGTGGGTGGCCGACGGTCGCCTCGGCCTCTCGGCAGCAGGTACTTGGCCGCGTCGCCGACGGTGCGCCTGGCACCGGGATCTGGTCGAAGGTCTCCAGAGTCCATGAAGACGTAGTCCTCGCCGTCGGCGTACAGGTACTGCATGGTGCGCTTGTCCACGGTCGCGGTGTCGACCTTGGTGCCCGCGTTGAAGGTCTTGTCGACGACCTTGCCGGACAGCACGTTCTTCAGCGTGGTCCGCACGAACGCGCCGCCCTTGCCGGGCTTGACGTGCTGGAACTCCACGACGGTCCACAGCTCGCCGTCCAGGTTGAGTACCAGGCCGTTTTTCAGGTCGTTCGTGGTGGCCATACGCTTGTGTGTCTCTCTCGTCTCCGACGCCGGAATCGCCGACGCCACCGGATCTGCGGATGAGGCAGGTTACAAACGCCGGGAAGTCTACCGACCTCGGGCAGGCCTCGACTCGACCGCACCGGCCCGCACGAGAGATGATCTCGGGCGGTGGATGCAAGAGGAGGACGCATGACACAGGCCGAGGGGGCCCAGGACGGGTCCGGCGAGATCCTGCCGGTGCGCATCATGCGCACTGTGCCCGCCCCACCGACGGTCGTCTGGCGGGCATTCACCGACCCGAACGCGCTGACCAGCTGGTTCTGGCCGGCCCGGCTGGCGCCCCGGTACAGACCGAGCCGCAGGTCGGTGGGCGCTACCAGATCGCCAGCGCGGTGGCCCGCAGCATGGCCAGCGCGATCAGCGGCGAGTACCTGACCGTGGACGAACCGGACATGCTCGCGTTCACCTGGTGCTGGGAAGGTGGCGAGAACCCCAGTCGGGTCACCGTCCGGTTCTCCGAGGTCGACGACGGCACCGAACTGACCGTGGAACACGACCAGTTCGTCGACGAGGAGGACCGGGATGCCCAGTCCCGCAGCTGGCGCGACTGTCTCGACCGGCTACCGGACTGGCTGGCGGCCGTCGCGGCCCGCTGAGCTCCGCTCTGCCGCTCATGGTGGGGCTGAGGTACCCGACCAGGCTCTCAGTCCGTCTGCGGGGCGCTCAGGCGGACTGAGAGGTGGCTGAGCGCCAGTCGGTAGCCGTCCAGGCCCAGGCCGCAGATCACCCCGGTCGCGAGCGGTGAGATCAGCGAGTGTGCCGGAACTGCTCGCGGGCGTGGATGTTGGAGAGGTGCACCTCGATCAGTGGACCGCTCAGCATCGCGCAGGCGTCCCGTACCGCGACCGAGTAGTGGGACCAGGCCGCCGGGTTGAGCACCACCGCGTCCCCCGCATCGGCCGCCGCGTGCAGCCATCCCAGCATCTCGTGCTCGGCGTCGGTCTGGCGAATCATCACCGACAGGTCCAGCCGCGTGCCCGTCTCCTCGCAGGCTGCCACCAGGTCGGCGTAGCTGGCACTGCCGTACACGCCGGGCTCGCGCGGACCGAGACGACCCAGATTCGGTCCGTTGAGCACGTGCACACTGGGCCCGGTCACGGCGCCACCGCCGCCGGCCCCGGCGGTACGAAGAGCTCCAGGTAGACCGCGCGCAGGGTGGCCGGCTCGACATCGTCGAACACCATGGGTTCGGCCAGGCCACGCAGCAGCACGAACCGCAGCGCGGCACCGCGGGCCTTCTTGTCCACCCGCATGGCCGGCAGCAGCTCGTCGAAGGCGTCCGGCCGGTAGTTCGTCGGCAGTCCCACCGAGCCCAGCACCCGGGCATGCCGCTGCGCGGTCTCCTCGTCCAGCACACCGAGACGGTGACCCAGGGCCGCCGCGTACACCAGTCCCACGGAGATGGCGTGGCCGTGCCGCCACCGGTACGACTCGTGCCGTTCGATCGCGTGGCCGAGGGTGTGCCCGTAGTTGAGGATGATCCGGCGCCCGGACTCGCGGAGGTCCTCGCCGACCACGTCGGCCTTGACCCGGACCGAGCGTTCGACCAGTTCCCGTAGTAGCTCACCGGCCGGGTCGAGGGCCGCCGCCGGGTCGCCCTCGATCAGCGTCAGGATCTGCGGGTCGGCGATGAAACCGCACTTGACCACCTCGGCCAGACCGCCCACCAGTTCCTCGGGGCTGAGGGTGGCCAGCACGTCCAGGTCGCACAGCACACCCGACGGCGGGTGGAACGCTCCGACCAGGTTCTTACCGGCCATGGTGTTCACCCCGGTCTTGCCGCCGATCGCGGCGTCCACCATGCCCAGCAGGCTGGTGGGTATCTGGACCAGCCGCACCCCGCGCAACCAGCAGGCCGCCACGAACCCGGCCAGATCGGTCACCGCGCCGCCACCGACACCGACGACCGCGTCGGACCGGGTGAACCCGGCCCGGCCGAGCTCGGCCCAGCACTGGTCGGCCACCGCGATGGTCTTGCCCTTCTCCGCGTCCGGCACCGGCAGCAGCAACGGACGCAGACCGGCCTCGCGCAGCAACTCGGCCACCCGGCCGGCCAGCGCGGTCAGCGGCGGCGCGTGTACCACCGCGACCCGCTGCACATCGGGCAGCAGGGCCGGCAGCTGCTCCAGTACGCCGCGGCCGACCAGCACCTCGTACGGTGCCGCGCCGGCCACCTCGATCCGGCTGGGCACCTGTCCGGTACTCACGCCTGCACCTCCGGATCGGCAAGTGCGGCCAGTACGGTCTCGGCGACCTGTTCGGCACCGATGCCGTCGGTGGGTACGACCACGTCCGCAACCTCCTCGTAGTAGGGCCGACGCTGCGCCAACATGTGCCGCATCGTGGCCCGGGGATTGACCGACAGCAGCGGTCGACCCACCCCCAGGCCCACCCGGCGGGCCGCGTCGGGCAGTTCCACCGACAGGAAGACCACCAGGTGCGACATCAGCGCCTGCCGGGTACCGGCGTCCAGTACAGCCCCACCGCCCAGGGCAAGGACGCCGCGGTGCTCGGTCAGGGCACGCGACACCGCGTCCCGTTCCAGCATCCGGAAACGCTCCTCGCCCTCGTCGATGAAGATATCGGGGATGGTTCTGCCGGTGAGCTGTTCGATCATGCCGTCGGTGTCCAGGAAGTCCACCTGCAACCGCTTCGCGACCAAGGCGCCGACAGTACTCTTCCCCGCACCCGGCGGGCCGACCAGAACGCAGTACGGACCGGACACGCCGGGGCGGACCGGAACCGGGGAACTCGGGACACTCATCCGATCACCAGCGCGTCCCGGTATCCAGTGAGGTTACGGCGCAGCTCGCCGACCGAGTCACCACCGAACTTCTCCACCGCCGCATCCGCCAGGACCAGCGCCACCATCGCCTCGGCCACCACCGCCCCGGCCGGTACCGCGCACACGTCGGAACGCTGGTTGATCGCGGTGCTCGGCTCACCGGTGGACACGTCGACCGTGGCCAGCGCCCGGTTCAGCGACGAGATCGGCTTCATCGCGGCGCGTACCCGCAACGGCTCACCGATCGACATGCCGCCCTCCACGCCCCCGGCCCGGCCGGTGCGTCGCCGGACCTGGACCGGGTCATTACCCTGCACCAGTTCGATCTCGTCGTGCGCGACCGACCCGCGGCTGCGGGCCTGGGTGAACCCATCGCCGAACTCCACCCCCTTGATCGCCTGGATCGACATGAGCGCGGCCGCCAACCTGGCATCCAGCCGCCGGTCCCACTGCACGTGACTGCCCAGCCCCGGAGGCAGCCCGTACGCGACGACCTCGACGATCCCGCCGAGCGTGTCGGCATCCTTGCGGGCCGCGTCCACCTCGGCGACCATCCGCGCGCTGGCGTCCGGGTCCAGGCAGCGCATCGGGTCGGCGTCGATGGCCTCGGCGTCGGCGGGCAGCGGCAACCGGTCCGCCGGCGCGCGTACCGCGCCGAGCTCGACGACGTGCGAGATGATCTGCACCGACAGTGCCTGCTGCAGTAGCGCCTTGGCGACCGTGCCCAGTGCCACCCGGGCCGCGGTCTCCCGGGCGCTGGCACGTTCCAGGATGGGCCGGGCATCGGTATGCGCGTATTTCTGCATGCCGGCCAGGTCGGCGTGCCCGGGCCTGGGCCGACTCAGCGGCGCGTTGCGTGCCTGTCTGGCCAGTTCGTCCTCGTCGACCGGGTCGGGATTCATCACCTGCTCCCATTTGGGCCACTCGGTGTTGGCCACCCGCACCGCGAAGGGGCCGCCGAGCGTACGGCCGTGCCGTAGTCCGCCGATCACCTCCACCGAGTCCTGTTCGAACTTCATCCGCGCACCACGGCCGTAGCCCAGCCGGCGACGGGCCAGTTCGGTGCTGATCTGAGCACTGGTCACCTCAACGCCGGCCGGCACACCCTCGAGGATGCCCACCAGCGCGGGACCGTGCGACTCTCCCGCAGTCAACCAACGCAACACGAGGAGAAAGTCTGTCACGACCGGCCTGCGCGCCGTCGGCCAGCCGGCCGGGTCCCACCCGGCGGGCTCACAGCGACAGGTAACCTGCCGCGATCCGGTCACCGACCAGCACCGCGACCAGCGCTCCGGCCAGCATCGCCGGGCCGAACGGCAACTGTCCGCGCAGGCCGGTACGGCGCAGCGACAACAGCACCAGCGCGTGGGCGCCACCAAGAGTGAAACCCAGAACCAACCCGACCACCAGGGTGCGCCAGGACAGCCAGGCCAACGCCAGCCCCAACAACCCGGCCAGTTTCACGTCGCCGAACCCCAGCCGGGCGCCCGGGGCGAGGCACAACAGCACGTACAGACCAGCGGCGACGAGCGCGCCGCAGCCGGCGCGCAGCATGCCCGGCCACCCGACCGCGGCGGCACCCAGCAGGCTGGCGGGTACCAGCAGCGTCGCAACCACCGGATAGCTGGGCAGCGTGAGCTTGTCGGGTAGCCGGTGCACATCCAGGTCGATCACGCTCAACGCCACCCCGACCGCGGTCAGTACCAGAAACGCCGGCAACGCCGACCGGCGCGCCGGATCGGGCAGCAGTCCCGCCGCCACGACCCCGAACGCCCCTGCGGTCAGCGCGGATACCAACATGCGGCGGCGCCGGTGACGTGACACTCCTGGCACCCGGCCGGCCGCGGCGGCCAGAGCCGGGCCCACCGCCGCGCCGACGCCCGCGCAACCGACAGAGGCCAGCAGCACGCCTGAGGTCATGGCGCGGCGCTAGCGGACGCTGACCGGGTGCCCGGCGGCCGCCAGGGCCGAACGCATCGCGGCACGCGGCGCGGGTAGCGCGGTAAACTGCTCGAACTGGCGGACGGCCTGAGCCAACAGCAGGTCACGACCGCCCAGTACGCGGGCGCCCGCGGCAGTTGCCGCCTTCGCAAGTCGGGTGGGCCACGGGGTGTAGAGCACGTCGAAGACGGTAGCGTCCGGCCGCCACCGTACGGTAACCGCGAAGTCACCGGCCGGCGCTGCCGGCACCGTCGAGATCACCACGTCGGCGTCCCCGGCCGCGGCGGGAGAGCGCCACCGTTCCCCGGCCAGCTGCAGACCGAGCCCGGCGGCGACGTCGTCGAGTTGGCGCACCGCCTCCGGCCGGCGGGCGTACACGCTCACCCGCTCGGCGCCCAGCTGGGCGGCGGCGTACAACGCACCCCGGGCGGTGCCGCCGGCCCCGAGCACAGCGACATGACGCGCCCGGGTGATGCCCGCCCCGGCCAGCGCATCCACCAGGCCGGGAGCGTCGGTGTTGTCCGCGCGGCGCTGACCGTCGCGCAGCAGCAGGGTGTTGGCCGCGCCGAGCAGCCGTGCGGTCTCGGTGACCTCCTCGGCGACGGTGAGCGCGACCTGTTTGAGCGGCATGGTCAGCGACAGGCCGGCCCACTGGGGTCCGAGAGCGGCCACGAAGCCGGCGAGTTCGTTCTCGCCGACGTCGTAGGCGTCATAGCGCCAGCCCGTCAGGCCGGCCGCCGCGAAGCCGGCGCGGTGCACCACCGGGGACAGCGAATGCCCGACCGGTCTGCCTAGTACCGCGGCCCGGTAAGGTCCGTCCACCCCTAGCCGGCCCCGTTCTCCTGAGCTTTCGCAATGTTGCGCTGATGCTGGTCGTAGTCGTTGGTGAACGCCGAGGTCCCGTCCTTCTGGATCCGCACGAAGTACAGCCAGTTGCCGTGGGCAGGATGGGTCGCGGCCTTCATCGCCTCCGCGCCCGGACTGTCGATCGGCCCCGGCGGCAGGCCCGCGTACACGTGCGTGCTGTAGGTGTTCTTCGGGTTGTGCAGTTCGCTCTCCAGCAACTTGCTCGACTGCTTGGCGCCCTTGCCGGTCATGTCCAGCCAGTAGTTGGTGGTCGAGTCGAACTGCAACTTGTGCAGATACTCGTCAGGTGCCTGCAGGCGGTTGTAGATGACCCGGGCCACCTTCGGCATGTCCTTGGGGATGCCCTCCGCCTGCACCAGTGACGCCACGATCAACGCCTCGTAGGGTGTGATACCGGCCGGCTTGTCCAGAGTGCTGGCGGTGGCGTTCTGCATGAACCGGCTGACCATCTCACTCAACGCGTCCTTGGCCGTGGTACCCGGATCGAACTGGTAGGTGTCCGGGTACAGGAAGCCCTCGATCGTGCCGGCGGAGGACTTGTCGTCCTCACGGGTAAACCAGTTCTTCGGCACCCCCAGCGACGCCGGGTCCTTCACCGCCTTCTGGAAGTCACCCAACGGCAGCTTCAACGCCTTGGCCAGCAGCGCCAACGTGGCGTTCGTGGCCTTGCCTTCCGGAATCGTCACCTTGGTGGAGATCCGGTTCTTCAGATCCAGCAGCGCCGTCAACGCCAGCGACGCCTGCATCTGCTTGTGTAGCTGGTAGAAGCCGGGCTGGATGTTGGTGGCGTTCGGGTTGTTCTGGGAGGCGTCCACGAACGCCTGGGCGCTCTTCACCACGCCCTTGTTGTAGAGGGTGTTGGCGATCTCGGCCAGCCCCTCGCCGGTGCGTACCTGGACCTGCACGGTGCCCTGCCCGGAGCCGGCGTAATCGTCGGCGCTGAAGAACCCTCGGACCTTGCTGACTCCCCAGTAGCCCCCGAGACCGAGCACTGCGAGCAGCGCCACCACCATCAGCAGGGCGAACACCGAACGTCCGCCTTTGCGTCGACGTCGGTGCCGACCCGGGCGTAGATCGGCGTCACTGTCGTCGTAGGCGAGTTCCAGCTCGTCAAGCATCCGTCCGCCTCCGCTGCGCGTCGAGCCAGGACTGCAGGATCTCTACGGCAGCGGCCTGGTCCACCACCGCGCGGCGCCGTTTTCCACGCACGCCTCGATCGGACAGCCTACGGTGTGCTACCGCGGTCGACAGCCGTTCATCGACAAACTGGACCGGAACCGGCTGAATCCGTGCCGCCAGTCGCTGCGCGTAACGGCGCGCGTCACGCGCCGCGTAGCTCTCCTGGCCGCTGAGGGTCAGTGGAAGTCCAACCACCACTTCCACAGGGTCGTACTCCACGACCAATTGGGCAAGCTCCGACAGATCGGTGGCCTGCTCGGTGTCGGCCCGATCGGCGCGCTGGTCCCGGGCGACGGTACGGACCGGGGAGGCGAGCAGACCGTCCGGATCGGAACAGGACACCCCGATCCGGACCGTACCGACGTCGATCCCCAACCGCACTCCTCTGCGAAACGGCGCCGGCTGCTCACTCATCGTGCCACTCAGGCCGAATGGGTGGTCTTCGCCACCAGATCCTCGACCGCGACCAGCAGACCGGGCGCCGCGTCGGCGGGCAGCCCACCGCCCTGGGCCAGGTCGGCGCTGCCGCCGCCCCGCCCGGACAACGCGCCCTTGACCAGTTCCGTCGCCGAGATCCCGGCCGAACGGGCGGCCGCGTTGACGGCCACCACCAGCGACGCCTTGCCGCCGGAGCGGGCACCGACCGCGACCACCGCCGGCCGGCCCGGATCGATCCGGCCCCGGATCTCCTGGGCCAGGGTCCGCACGTCGTTGCCGGCCGCGCCCTCCGGCGCCTCGGTGCCGACGTACGCCACGCCGTGTACGTCCTTCGCCGCGCCGGCCAGCGCCGCCCGCGTTGGCCAGCACCATCTGCGCGCGCAGCTTCTCCAGCTCCTTCTCCGCGTCGCGCAACTGGGCGACGGTCTGCTCGACCCGGTCGGCGACCTGCTCGCCGGGCACCCGGAACAGCTCGGCCAGCCGGGACACCAGCAGGTGCTCGCGGGCCAGGAAGCCGAACGCGTCGATGCCGACCAGCGCCTCGACCCGGCGTACCCCGGAACCGACCGACGACTCGTACAGGATCTTCACCAGGCCGAGCTGGCCGGAGCGGGCAACGTGCGTGCCACCGCACAGCTCGCGGGCGTAGTCGCCGACCTCGACGACCCGTACCTCGTCGCCGTACTTCTCGCCGAACAGCGCCATCGCACCGAGCCGGCGCGCCTCGTCCTGGATGGTGATGAACGCGTGCACCTCCAGGTCGGCCAGCAGCACCTCGTTGACCTGCTGCTCCACGTCGGCAGCACGCTCGGCGGCACGGCCGACCGGGGTGTTGAAGTCGAACCGCAGCCGGCCCGGCGCGTTCAGCGAACCGGCCTGGGTCGCCGACTCGCCGAGGAAGTTCCGCATCGTCTGGTGCACCAGGTGGGTCGCGGTGTGCGAGCGGGAGATCGCCCGCCGGCGGCGTACGTCGATCTCCGCGAAACCCGGTCTCGCCGGCGCGCACCTCGCCCGCGCACCACCCGCGCCCGGTGCACGATCAGGCCCGGCACCGGCTGCTGCACGTCGAAGACCTCGACCTCGCCCGCCGCCGACCTTGATCAGACCCCGGTCCGGCCTGCTGGCCGCCGCCCTCGGCGTAGAACGGGGTGGCGTCGAGCACCAGTTCGACTGTCCTCGCCCTGCCCGGCGCCGGTCAGCGGGCTGCCGCCGGACAGCAGCGCGCGTACCCGCGACTCCCGGTTGACCTCCGCGTAGCCGGTGAACTCGCACCGGGCCGCCGTCGTCGAGCACCGCCCGGTACGCCGACAGGTCCGCGTGCCCGGTCTTGCGGGCCTGCGCGTCGGCCTTCGCCCGGGTCCGCTGCTCGGCTCATCAGCCGGCGGAAGCCGTCCTCGTCGACCGACAGGCCCTGCTCGGCCGCGATCTCCAGGGTCAGGTCGATCGGGAAGCCGTACGTGTCGTGCAGCTGGAACGCCTGCGCCCCGGACAGCGCTGCGTTCCCCGGCCGTCTTCGTCTCGGTGATCGCGGTGTCCAGGATCGTCGTGCCCTGCCCGCAGCGTCGACAGGAACGCCTCCTCCTCGCCGTACGCGTACTGGGAGATCCGGTCGAAGTCGCTCGACCAGCTCCGGGTACGACGGCGCCATGCAGTCCCGCGCGACCGGCAGCAGCACCGGCAGCGCCGGGTCCTGCGAACCCAGCAGCCGCATCGCACCGGATCGCCCGGCGCAGGATCCGGCGCAGCACGTAGCCGCGGCCCTCGTTGGACGGGGTCACCCCGTCACCGATCAGCATCAGCGCGGTCCGCACGTGGTCGGCGATCACCCGCAGCCGCACGTCGTCGGGATGTGACTGCGACGCGACGTGACCGGCGGATACGCCGTAGCGGCTTGCCGGTCAGTTCCGCCGCACGGTCCAGGATCGGGCGCACCTCGTCGATCTCGTACAGGTTGTCCACGCCCTGCAGGATCGCGGCGATCCGCTCCAGGCCCATGCCGGTGTCGATGTTCTTGGCCGGCAGATCACCGAGGATCGCGCAGTCCTCCTTACCGGCGCCCGGGCCCCGGACGTACTGCATGAAGACGAGGTTCCAGAACTCCATGAACCGGTCCTCGTCGACCTCCGGGCCGCCGTCGCGGCCGTACTCCGGCCCACGGTCGTAGAAGATCTCGCAGCACGGCCCGCACGGCCCGGGGATGCCCATCGACCAGAAGTTGTCGGCCTTGCCCGCGGCGCACGATCCGCTCGGCGGGCACCCCGATGATCCGGTGCCAGATGTCGAACGCCTCGTCGTCGTCCAGGTAGACGGTCGGCCACAGCCCCTCCGGGTCCATCCCGAACCCGCCGTCGGCAACCGACTTGGTGACCAACTCCCAGGCCAGCCGGATGGCGCCTTCCTTGAAGTAGTCGCCGAACGAGAAGTTGCCGTTCATCTGGAAGAACGTGCCGTGCCGGCTGGTCTTGCCGACCTCGTCGATGTCCGGGGTACGCACGCACTTCTGCACGCTCACCGCGCGCGAGAACGGCGGCGTCACCTGACCGAGGAAGTACGGCACGAACTGCACCATGCCGGCATTGATGAACAGCAGGTGCGGGTCGTCGATAGCGGGCAGCGGCGCGCTCGGCACCACGGTGTGACCGTTCGCCTCGAAATGCGCCAGGAACCGCCGCTTGATCTCCGCAGTCCGCATGAGCTCGGGCTCGCTTTCCTTACCGGTAGCCGTCGTGGTCGTCAGTCCGAATGCCGGCCGGCGCGCAGATCCTGGCCGTCGATGACGGCCTGCTGGATCTGGTCCTCGCGCACGGCCATGGAAGCTCGGACATCCGAGACGAACGAGCGGACCTCGTCCAGCGCCCCGACAGCGGAGGACTGCAACGACGCGGCCACACCCTGCGGGCTGAATGCCTCCGCAGCACGGCCGATCTTACGGACAGCGACGACTCCTGCTGCCACACCGACACCGACCCAGAACAGCCGTCGCATCAGTCGTTCCCCTCCCCCACGCCGGCGGTCCGCCGGTGGCCCGCCGCACGGCGGAACAACCGACCGACCCGCGGCCCACTGCGGGCCCGCCGCGACCTCTTACGCTCCACCACGGACCGCTCGGTGCTGTGCACTCCCGCGTCGACGTGCCGGCGGCTGCTGACCGCCTTACGGATGCCGTAGCCGAATGCGGCAACCTTCATCAACGGACTGCTGGTGACCCCCGAGACGATCGTGGACAACTGGGCCACATTCCCGCTGACCTGCTGGGCGTGCCCGCTGATCACGTCGATGCGGTCCAGTTGGGTGTTCACCCCGTCCAACGAGACCTGCACCTGACCGAGCGCCGCATTGACCCTGTCGATGGCCTGATGGGCGTCGACCAGCAGCGGACCCGCCTGCTCTGTGAGCTGGGTGAGTGCCCTGGTGGCCGCGTCCACGGTGTGCCGCAACTTCAGGATCGGCACCATCAGCACACCCACCAACAGCAGGAATGCCAGGGCCGCGATCAGCGCCGCGATCTCCGTACCGGACACCTGTCCCCCTCGTTGCCATGCTGGGTCTTCACCGACGTCCACCGTCACGGACATCCGCCCCGGCGAACATCACGCCCCGTGATCTGACCGACCCTACCGTCCATCCCTACCAGTATCGGGACCGGCGTCCGGGTCCGGCGAGTCGTTATCGGCCGGCGGGGCGGCAGAACCCCGCACGATCTGCCGGATCCGCCCGATCCTCTCGGCCACCGCGCGCTCTGCGCCATGCCTGCTCGGCCGGTAGTAGTCGCGGCCCACCACCGCGTCCGGCGGATACTGCTGGCGTGTCACACCGCGCGGATCGTCGTGCGGGTAGCGGTAGCCCGAGCCGTGACCCAACCCCCGGGCGCCCGAATAGTGCGCGTCGCGGAGCGCGCGGGGCACCAGGCCGGTACGGCCTGCCCGGACGTCGGCGATCGCGGCATCCACCGCCGTGATCACCGCATTGGACTTCGGCGCGGTGGCCAGATGAATGACCGCCTGCCCCAGATTCAGCCGGGCCTCCGGCAGACCCACCTGCTCCAGCGCGCGCATCGCCGCGACAGCCACACCCAACGCCGTCGGATCGGCCAGCCCGACATCCTCACTGGCGAAGATCACCAACCGGCGGGCGATGAACCGGGGATCCTCACCCGCCACGATCATCCGGGCGAACCAGTGCAGCGCGGCGTCCACATCGGAGCCCCGCAGACTCTTGATCAGGGCGCTGGAGATGTCGTAGTGCCCGTCACCGGCCCGGTCGTAGCGCACCGCGGCGGTGTCCACTGCCGCCTCCGCAGTGGGCAGATCGACCGGCACCGGACCGCCACGGGACCCCTCGCCAGCCGTGGCCAGCGCCGAACCCGCCGCCGCCTCCAACGCCGTCAGGGCCTTACGCGCATCCCCAGCCGACAACTGGACCAGATGCTCCTCCGCCTCGTCGGTGAGCTCCACCGCACCGGCCAGGCCACGCTCGTCGAGCACAGCTCGACGCAGCAGAACCCGTACCGACTCCGGGGTCAGCTGCTCCAGGGTCAACAGCACACACCGCGACAGCAACGGCGAAACGATCGAGAAGTACGGATTCTCCGTGGTCGCCGCCAGCAGCGTGACCGTCCGGTCCTCCACCGCGGCCAGCAGCGAATCCTGCTGGGTCTTGGTGAACCGGTGCACCTCGTCGATGAACAGTACGGTCTGGTTCCCGCTACGCCGCCGGTCCGCCCGGGCCGTCTCGATGACCGCCCGTACCTCCTTCACCCCCGAGGAGAGTGCGGAGAGCGCCACGAACCGTCGGGTGGTCGAGCGGGCCACCAGGTGCGCGACCGTGGTCTTCCCACTACCCGGCGGCCCCCAGAGAATCAACGACAGTGGCGCGTCGCCCTCCACCAGCCGACGCAACGGCGCACCCGGGGCACGCAGATGATCCTGCCCGACGAGCTCGTCGACGCTGACCGGGCGCATCCGCGCAGCCAGCGGCGCATCCGCCCCGGACTCGGCCAGCCCCCCGCCCGTCTGCGTGTTCGAGGGTGCGGGCGCACCGGTCTCGTTCAGCTCGAACAGCCCGCCCGGATCCACGCCGTGACCCTACCCGGGCCCACGGCGCCACCCGCAGGGTCACCGACCCGGCGGCTGATCACCCCGACGACCGGTTTCCGAGCCTCCCGCGGAGCGTTCAGGTGCTTCAGCCGAGTCCTTGACGTCATGCTCGGCGGACGTACCCGCTTCCGCCGCCGCGCGCTCGGTGGCGGTCACCGACACCTCCGCGGCCAACCCGGTCCGCGGCGCGTCCTCGGCGGCACGCAGCACCGGCCAGAGCGCCGCCGCCAGCACACCACCAACCAACGGGGCCAGGATGAACAACCACACCTGACTCAACGCGCGCGAACCGGAGAAGATCGCCGGCCCCAGTGCGCGAGCCGGATTGACCGAGGTCCCGTCCAACGGGATGCCGATCAGGTGCACCACGGTAAGGGTGAACCCGATCGCCAGGCCCGCGAAACCCGGCGCTGCCGCCCGCCCGGTCATCAGCAGCACCACGAAAACCAGCAGCAAAGTCAGCACGATCTCCAGCAGGAATGCCCCGGGGCCGTTGATCCCGGCGCCCGCACCGTAGGCATCCGCGCCGAAGTTCCCCGTCTGGTCGACGACGTCACCCACCGAGGTGATCAACTTCAGCAGCGCAGCGCCGGCGATGCCGCCGAGCAGTTGCGCCGTCACGTAGAACAGGGCGGGCATCATCTCGATCCGCCCGGTCAACAGCATCCCGAGCGTCACCGCAGGATTCACATGGCACCCCGACACCGGGCCGATCGCGTACATCAACGCCAACAACACCAGACCGAAGGCGAAGGCCACGCCGACCACACCGATCTCGATGCGGCCGGCGACGGCACTGCCCACGGCGAAGAACACCAAAAGCAGGGTGCCCACGAACTCCGCCACGTATTTGCGCATACCATCCCCCGACAGGTTTGCACTCCCGGGTGACGTTATGCGTGGCAGACACCGAACGGACGCAGAACCGCCAACAATCCCCCGCGAACCACCTCAACCTGCCTGACCGGCGAGCAACCGGCCCAGCTCGCCGCGCAGGCGGGGCACCAGGGGCGCCGCGACACTCAGCTCCGACACACCGGCCGACACGAGCTCCCGCGCGTACTGCGGGTCACCGGCCAGATCACCACACACCGCGACCGGTACCCCGGCCTGGTCGGCCGCCGCGACCAGCCCCGCGACCAGCCCCGGGATCGCCCGCTCCCCCGCCCGGTACGTGCCAGCCACCGCCCCGACCGTACGGTCGCTCGCGGCAAGATACTGCGCCAGATCGTTGCTGCCCACGCTCAGGAAATCCACCCACGGCAGGAACTGCCGAACCTGTACCGCGGCGGTCGGTATCTCCACCATCATGCCCACCGCGGTGGGCATCGCGAACGCGACACCATCGCGGCGCAGGGACGCCGCGGCCAGGTCCAACGCGTCGCGGGCGGCCCGCAGCTCGGCGGGCTCGGTGACGAACGGGAACATCAGCTCCACCGGGCGTACCGCCCCGGCCCGCAGCACGGCACGCAGATGGGTGGCGAACAGCTGCGGACGAGCCAGGCACAGCCGCAGTCCCCGTACACCCAGAAAACCGTGCAGCACCGGATCCAACCGAAGCCCAGGCACCGGCTTGTCACCACCGAGGTCGACGGTGCGTACCGCCACCGGTCCTGGTGGGCACTCAGCCAGGATCCCGGTCAACCACGCCAGCTGCTCCGCCTCGTCGGGCAACTTCGTACGCCCGGTGAACAGCAGTTCGGTACGCAGCAGCCCGATCCCGTCGGCGCCGGCAGCGGCAGCGGCCCGGGCATCCGCGGCGGAACCCACGTTCGCCGCCACCCGCAACCGGCCACCGTCGGGCCGTCGCAGCGCGTCCACGGGAGCGGCGGGCAGGTCCGCCGTCTGCGCCGCGGCCAGCGGCTCGGTGGTGGTACCGACCTCACCGCTCGTACCGTCGACGAACACCCGGGTACCGTCCTGCACCGCGTCCAGCACCCCGCCGGCAGCCACCACCATCGGCACACCCGCGGCACGGGCCAGCACCGCGGCGTGTGCGCGCGCACCACCCGCCCGCAATGCGAACCCGACCACTCCCTGCTCGGCCAACGACATGACATGCGACGGCGGCAGGTCGTCGGCCAGTACCACGGAACCTGCCGGTACCGACACCTGCACCGGATCACCGGTGAGCGCACCCAGTACCCGCTGGCCGATGTCGGAGATGTCCACCGCCCGCGCGGCGATCAGCGGATCACGGACCGCTTCCAGCGCATCGTGCTGTTGAGCCACCGCATCCGACCAGGCCATCGGCGCGCACGCGCCACCGGCGATGCGTCGGTACGCCGCGTCGAGCAGCGCCGGGTCCTCGAGCAGCACCCGGTGCGCGGCGGCGATGTCGCCCTCGGGCAGTTCATCGCGCACATCGCGTACGGCGCGCTCCAACCGGCCCCGTTCATAGGACTCGCCGCCATAGGGCTCCACCGGAACCTCGACGGCGGCGAGCACGCAACGGTTGAGCGGACCCACCGCACGGCCCGGGGCGGCCGGCACCGCATCGGCCCCCTTCCCGTCCACCGGGGCCTCATCCGCCGAGTCCACCGAGGCGTCGGTCAGCACCTGGACGATCCGCTCGGCGGCAAGCTTCGCGTCGCGACCGGACGCCGTCACGGTCAGCCTGGAGCCGGCCGCCGCGCCGAGCCCCAGCAGCCCTGTCAAGCTCGCCGCCGCCGCGCTGCGCCCGTCCGGCAACGCCACCGTCGCCTGCGCTGCCAGCCCACGCAACGCACGCACCACCCGGGCGGCGGGCCTGGCGTGCAAGCCGACCGGGTCGGTCAGCACCGCCTCCTGACACACCGGCACGGCTACCAGGTCCGATGTCATGCTGTGCGACGGTGCGGTGTCCTCGGCCTCCGCCCGCCCGGCCGCCCGGGCGGCCGCCGCGACCTCGGCCAGCGACTGCCCCCCGGCCGCAGCAACACCCGCGGCGAGCGCTCCCTCCACGAAGGACGCGGCCACCAGCAGCACCCGGTCGGCCTCGTCGGGGTCCAGCAGCTCGCAGGCAAGTTCGGCGGACATCCGGGCGCTACCCAGGTCGTAGAGCACCACGACGCCCGCCCCGGACTCCGCAGCCTGAACCGCGTCGACGACCAGGTCGGCGCTGGTACCCAGGCCGCCATCGGCGGTTCCGCCCGCCAGCGCGACCGGAACCTCCGGCGCCATCTGCACCACCAGATCGCGCAGCCCGGCAGCGAGATCGGCGCTGTGCGACACCAGTACGAGCCCAACGCCTGGATCAGCGCCGGCCGACGCGGCGCGAGCAGTCACGCGTCCGCCTGCGCAGCGAGGCATTCGAAGAACATCTGGCTGGACACCGCACCCGGATCGCGCTGCCCTACGCTGCGTTCCCCCAGGTAACTGGCCCTGCCTCGACGTGCCTGCCAGGGCGTCATCCGGTCCACCGTCTGCTGCGCGGCCACCGCGGCGGACGACAGCGCGGCGGGCAACGACCCATCCGCTGGGGCCGAACCGAGCGCCTCGACCGCGGCCGCCCAGACGTCGTACATCGTCTTGTCACCGGCCACGCACTTGCCCCGAGCCGCGATCCCCTCCGCCGCATCCCGGAAGGCACCCGCACAGATCGTCATGTCCCAGGCCGTGGCGTCACCGGCGGCCTTCGCGGCACGCAGGAACGCGGTGCCGTACAAGGCGCCGGACGCGCCACCGACCGTACTGACCAGCCGCCGCCCCACCAGATTGAACACCGCTCCCGGGGTAGTGGGTGGATCGGCGGACAGCGCCTCGACCGCGGCCCACAACCCCCGGTCCAGGTTGATGCCGTGATCGCCATCGCCGACCGCAGTGTCCAGTTCGGTCAACAGGTCACGGTGCTCGGCCACCGTCCGGGCGAAACGACGGACGATCTCGGTGGTGTTCTCGCTGGTCAACTCGTTGGTGGTCATTGCGCTCATCTCCCCCACCGCAGGGCTGCGGTGTGTACCGGAGCATCCCACAGCGCGGTCAGCTCGTCGTCGAGCACCAGCACCGTGATCGACACTCCCACCATGTCCAGCGAGGTCATGTACTCGCCGACCAGACTGCGAGTCACCCGCAGACCACGCCGAGACAGCTCCCGTACAGCGGCACGGGCGGCGATCGAACACTCCATGCCGGTGGTGCCACCGAGCCCGTTGACGAACAGCAGCACCGGGCTGTCCGTGCCGAGCGCATCGTCACCGAAGTCCGCCAGGATCGCCTCCAACGCCTGTTCGACCAGTGAGTCCACCGGCTCCATCGGGCGCCGCTGACGCCCCGGTTCGCCGTGGATGCCCACTCCGAACTCGATCTCGTCGGCGGCCAGCTCGAATCCTGGCCGGCCGGTCGCCGGTACGGTGCCGCCCGACAGGGCGATACCCAGTGACCGGCTACCCGCGCAGACCCGCCGGCCAAGGGCCGCGAGTTCGGCCAGGCCGGCGCCCTGTTCGGCGGCGGCACCACAGATCTTCTCGACCAGGACGGTCGCGCCGACCCCACGCCGGCCGCTGGTGTAGGTGGAGTCCTCGACCGCCACATCGTCGGCGACGAGTACGGTCGCCGTCTCGATTCCGTCCGCGTCCAACAGCTCCCCGGCCATCTCGAAGTTCATCACGTCGCCGGAGTAGTTCTTGACGATCATCAGCACGCCCGCACCGGTGTCTGCCGCGCGGGCCGCGGCCTCGACCTGGTCGGCGGTCGGTGAAGTGAACACCTCACCCGGACAGGCCGCGGTCAGCATCCCGGGGCCGACGAAACCGACGTGCATCGGCTCGTGGCCAGAGCCACCGCCGGAGACGAGCGCGACCTGCCCGGCTGGGACGCCGCCCGCGCTCAGGACATACACCGGGTCGCCGCAGTACCGGATCAGGTCGGGATGGATCAGTGCCATGCCCTCCAGTGCCTCGCTGACCACCGCGTCGGGCTGGTTGTACAGCCGTTTCATCGACTCACCTGCTCTGTCGTCGTCTGTGGCCCGCTATCATCTCAGTTGATCACGATGTGGCTTCGAACGCTGCATGCAATGCTTCCTAGGTTGCTGGACATGACCCTCGATACGGCGACAAACGAGAGCCAAGTCAGGCAAACGCCCAGCAAACTCCTATGGTCTGTGCCTAACCTGCGCAGCGATGAAGATGAAGAAGGCGGTCAACTCCGCGCTACGACGGGCATTCGGCTTCGAACTCGTCCGGATCCGGTACCGGACCGACGGTCGACGAATCAGCAGACCCGAGAGACCCGAACGACTCGTGCAGCAACCGGTCTTCGTACTGTCCTCGGTACGCAGCGGGTCCACCCTGCTGCGGATGGTGCTGGGCAGCCACTCCCAGATCTACGCACCACACGAGCTACACCTCAACGACGTACGGGTCGAACTCACCAGCTGGTACGCCGAATCGGCGATGGCCGAACTCGGGTTCGACCACAAGGAACTCACAGATCTTCTATGGGACCGCATCCTGGACCTGGCGCTGCAGCGTAGTGACCGGGCCGTCCTTGTTGAGAAGACCCCCAACCACTTGCTGATCTACCCCAGGATCGCGCAGAACTGGCGAGACGCCCGGTTCATCTTCCTGCTGCGCCACCCCGCCTCCATCTGCCAGTCCTGGCACGACGCACGCCCCCAGATGGGCCGCGAGGAGGCGATCGAGAGCACCCTGAAGTACGTGACCAAGCTCGAGGAGGCCCGCCGGGAACTGACCGGCATCGACGTACGTTACGAGGACCTCACCGCCGACCCGGTGGCCGAGAGCCGCCGGATGTGCGAATACCTCGGTCTGCCCTGGGAAGCATCGATGCTCAACTACGGAGACAAGGACCACGGTAGGTTCAAACGCGGCCTGGGCGACTGGTCCAGCAAGATCCAGTCGGGCAAACTGCAACCCGGCCGCCCGCTCCCCGAGCCCGACGAAGTACCCGAGCAGTTGCAGGACATCTGCCGGGCATGGGGCTACCTGAGTTCACAGGACACCCCGAAGGACGCCGCACTGTCCTGACCTGCCCACGCATCCGGAGGTGTGCGCGTCGCCCGTCCATGGTCGATGATGGCGGCAGACGATCTCCACCGCGGCCGCACCGCGGTGGACACATCCGCCGGAGGTAGTCAGTGACCTGGTACGGCTCGGCCAGTCCGGACCCGGGACGGCGCGACCCCCACGACCCCGATCCCACGAGAGTGGGCGGCTACCGCGGTGAACCGCCACGTCGCCAGACCGCCTTCAGCGCGATCCGGCTGTGGACCGGCGGGGTGGTCACCGCGGTGATCGCCGCCGGCCTGACCGTCGTCGGATTCCTGGTGGTACGCGGTGTGCTGCGGATGCCGGTGCTCGGCGTCCGGCCGGGCGGCACCGTCTTCACCCCCAGCATGGTGGGGTACGCCCTCGGCGCCGCCCTCGCGGCGTTGCTGGCCACCGGGGTGATGCACCTGCTGCTGCTCGGCACACCCCGCCCGCTGTTCTACTTCGGCTGGATCGGCGCCCTGTGCACCGCGATCCTGGTGCTGCTCCCGCTCGGGGTCCGGCAGAACTGGTCCGAGGTGATCCCGACCGCGGTGATCGACCTGGTCGTCGGGATCGCCATCACCGCGATCGTGCGTGGCACGGCAGCCGCGAGTCTGTCCCCGCCCCGGCAGGGCATGCCACCGAGCCTATGAGGCGGCAGGTGCGAGGAATTCGTGGACGCCACGTAGCCGGGTACGCAGCAGGCGGCCGGCGCGCTCGGTGCACAACCGGGTGTCGGCAGGCATCACGATCCCGGACCCCTCTGCCCGGCCAGCCGGAAGCCGGTCGGGGTCCAAGCCATCCCGGACAGCCACCAGCCGGCCGAACTCGTACCAGCTGATAGCGTCCGGGCCAGCGATGTTGAGCACGCCGCGACAATCTCCGGCCGCGACCTCCAGCAGCGCGTCGCTGAGATCGTCCACATGCACCGGGGTGCGGTACACGTCGGTGAACAACGCCCCCGGCGCACCGTTGGCCAGGTTGTAGACCAGACACTCGTGTTTACTCTGCCCGTCCCCGACGATCAACGGTACCCGGGCGATGACCGCGGCCGGGGCCACGGCCTTCACCACTGTCTCGGCCGCAGCCTTGGCCGCACCGTAGCGGTTGACCGGATCGGGCAACGCGGACTCCTCGTAGGGCGCGGCGGTACCGCCGAGCACCGCGTCACTGGACACGTGCACCAGCCGCGCACCGACCGCGACCGCCGCAACGGTCACTGCCGCCGCGCCGTCCGCGATGACCGCCCAGTCGTTCTGGTCCCGACCCGTGGCGGCGTTGAGCACCACACCCGGGCGGACCTGATGCATCAGGTCCGTGGTCGCCGCCCGGTCGCGTACGTCGAGCCGCCGCCAGGTCACACCGTCGACAGTGGACTGTCGGGAGTGGTACGTGCCGGTGACCTTCCAGCCCGCCGAGACCGCACGGCGGGCCACCCGTTGCCCCAGGTACCCGCTCGCGCCGGTGATCAGGATGCTGGGCACGACGTGCCGGTCAGCGTCTGCTGTCGGGTGTTGCCGCCAGGGCCTTCGGCTTCGCGTCCACTCCGGCCTCCTTGCGCTGTGCGGCGGTGACCGGAGTCGGTGCGCCGGTCAGCGGATCGAAACCGCCACCCGACTTCGGGAACGCGATCACGTCCCGGATGCTGTCCGCGCCGGCCAGCAGCATGCAGACGCGGTCCCAGCCGAACGCGATCCCGCCGTGCGGCGGCGGCCCGAACTTGAACGCCTCCAACAGGAACCCGAACTTGTCCGCGGCCTCCTGCTCGGTGATCCCGAGAAGCTCGAACACCCGCCGCTGGACGTCGCCGGAGTGGATACGGATCGACCCGCCGCCGATCTCGTTGCCGTTGCACACGATGTCGTAGGCGTAGGCGAGCGCCTGCTCGGGCGCCTCGTCGAAGCGCTCGATCCAATCGGTGTTGGGCGAGGTGAACGGGTGATGCACCGCCGTCCAGCGACCCGACCCGACCGCCACGTCGTCCGTAGCGTCCACCGGCTCGAACATCGGCGCGTCGACCACCCAGCAAAACGCCCACGCATCCTGATCGATCAGACCCGTGCGCCGGGCGATCTCCTGCCGGGCGGCCCCGAGCAGTTCCTGTGCGTTGCGCCGCTCGCCGGCCGCGAAGAAGACCGCGTCGCCCGGCTTGGCGCCCACCATGTCGGCCAGCCCGGTCAGATGCTCCTCGGACAGGTTCTTGGCCACCGGGCCCTTCGCCGCACCCGACTCCCCGTCAAGTACGACATAGGCCAGGCCCTTCGCCCCCCGTGCCTTCGCCCAGTCCTGCCAGCCGTCGAGCTCCTTACGCGTCTGTGCGGCGCCGCCGGGCATCACCACCGCCCCGACGTAGCCGCCGGAGTCGATGGCCTGGGCGAACACCCGGAAGGCGGTGCCGCGCAGATAGTCGGTCAGTTCGGTGAGCCGTACTTCGTAGCGAAGGTCGGGCTTGTCCGAGCCGTAGGAGTCCATGGCGTCATGCCAGCTGATCCGGGGCATCGGGAGCGGCACCTCGACACCGGCCAGCTCCTTCCACAGTGCCGCGGTGATCGCCTCACCCACGTCGATCACGTCGTCCTGCTCGACGAACGACATCTCGATGTCCAGCTGGGTGAACTCCGGCTGCCGGTCGGCGCGGAAGTCCTCGTCGCGGTAGCAGCGGGCGATCTGGTAGTAGCGCTCCATCCCGGCCACCATCAGCAGCTGCTTGAACAGCTGCGGTGACTGCGGCAGCGCGTACCACGAGCCGGGCTGCAACCGCACCGGCACCAGGAAGTCTCGGGCCCCCTCCGGGGTCGACCGGGTCAGGGTCGGTGTCTCGATCTCGACGAAGTCCCGCTCGCCCAGCACACCGCGGGCGATCCGGTTGGCGTCACTGCGCAACCGTAGGGCCGCGGCCGGGCCATTGCGGCGCAGGTCGAGGTAGCGGTACTTGAGCCGGGCCTCCTCGCCGACGCCCACGTGCTCATCGATCGGGAACGGCAGTGCCGCGGCCGCGCTGAGCACCTCCAGGTCGGTGACGGTCAGCTCCACCATCCCGGTGGGCAGCTCAGGGTTGTCGTTGCCCTCGGGTCGGCGTTCCACCCGGCCCTCGATCCGGACGCAGAACTCGGCACGTAGCACGTGCGCTGCCGCCGCGGCCCGGTCGGCCGCCTCACTGCCGCCCCGGAAAACCACCTGGACGACACCCGAGGCGTCCCGAAGGTCGACGAAGATGACCCCACCGTGATCTCGGCGACGGGCCACCCAGCCGGCGAGCGTGACCTGTTGTCCGACATGCTCGGCGCGAAGCGTGCCGGCCGCGTGGGTGCGGATCACGAGCGATTCTCCTTCGTCGGTGCGTCGGTTTTCCGATTCTCCCAGCCGCCCGGTGCGGCGCTGCACCGGGCCACCGGGCCGGGCTACCACGTGCACAGGTGGCCGCGGCCCGGCTGGTCAGTACTCCGCGACGATCGTCGGCTGCAGATCGACCGCCGGCGGCTGCCAGGTCGCCGGGTCGACCGGAGCCTGGTCGCCGGAGCGGATGTCGCGAATCTCCGGCACGTCCCCCTCGGCCCCCGGGAACAGGACGAACGGAATGCCTCGGCGCTGCGCGAAGCGGATCTGCTTACCGTACTTCTGTGCGGCCGGGGCGACCTCGGTGGCGATACCCCGACGGCGCAGCACGCTCGCCACCCGGTTGCAGGCCGGGCGGCAATCCTCCCCGGGCAGGGCGACCAACACGCAGGTGGGCACCGTACGGGAGGCGTCCAGCCGGCCACCGCCGAGCAGTCGCCCGAGGATCCGGGAGACCCCGATCGACAGCCCGACACCCGGGTAGCGCTCATCGCCCGCCGTGGCCAGATTGTCGTACCGGCCGCCCGAGCAGATCGAGCCCAGCTTCTCGCTGCCCTGCATGAACGCCTCGTACACCGTGCCGGTGTAGTAGTCCAGGCCGCGCGCGATGCGCAGGTCGGCGACCACCAGGCCGGGCGCGTACTCCACGGCGGCGCCGACCACCTGGGCGAGCTCTTCGACCCCCTCATCCAGCAGTGGGTCCCGTACCCCCAGCGCGGCGACCCGGTCGGCGAAGGAGGCGTCCCCGGTGCGGATCTCGGCCAACGCCAAACAGGCCGCGGCCTGCGCGTCGGTGGCGCCGAGTGTCGAGGTGAGCTGCTCGGCGACCGAGGCCGGCCCGATCTTGTCGATCTTGTCGACGATTCGGATCGCCTCCATCGGATCCGACAGGCCCAGTCCTGTGTAGAAGCCCTGGCACAGCTTGCGGTTGTTCACGTGCATGGTGACCGGCGGAAGCGGCAGGGCACCCAGGGCGTCCGCGATGACCAGCGGCAGCTCGACCTCGTAGTGCGTCGGCAGCGTGTCGCGGTCCACTATGTCGATGTCTGCCTGCAGAAACTCCCGGTACCTGCCTTCCTGTGGGCGTTCGCCCCGCCAGCAGGACTGGATCTGGTAGCGGCGGAACGGGAACTGCAGCTTGCCGGAGTTCTCCAGTACGTAGCGGGCGAACGGCACGGTCAGGTCGAAGTGCAGCCCGAGCCCTGCGTCCGAAGGGTCGTCGCTGTCTGCCTGCAGCCGGCGCAGCACGTACACCTCCTTGGAGGTCTCGCCCTTGCGGAGCAGCTGGTCGAGCGGCTCGACCGCGCGGGTGTGCAGCGGCGCGAAGCCGTGCAGTTCGAAGGTTCGGGCGAGGGTCTCGATGACCTGACGCTGCACGAGTTGCCCGGCCGGCAACCATTCCGGGAACCCGCTCAACGGGTTCGGCTTCCCTTGGCTCATCTACGACGCTCCTCAGCGTTTCCCGGCATCGTGCACACAGCTACGGCGGTGCTGCGGGTGCCGGTCGATCAGGACGGACAGCGGTGGTGCGCGGGCGACGTACGGGCACTCAACGCCCGTCGGCGTCCCGCCCGGGATGCTCGTCGCCAGCGGCGGTCGAGGCCGCCAGGTCCGGTGCCAGCGCGGTCAGGAACGGATTGGTCAGCCGCTCCCGACCGATCGTGGTGTGCGGACCGTGCCCGGGGAGCACCCCGGTGGTGTCTGCCAGGGGCAGCACCTTGCGGCGCAGGCTGTCGGCCATCTGCCGAGCGTCACCGCCGGGCAGATCGACCCGTCCGATCGAATTGCGGAACAGTACGTCCCCGCTGAAACACAGCTCGCCCGCGTCGCCGAGACCGGCAGGTCCGCCGTCCAGTGCACCGGGCAGACGGAACATCACCGACCCACGGGTGTGCCCGGGAGCGTGGTCCACCAGGAATTCCAGGCCCGCCACCCGTACTGTGCCGCCGTCGGCGAGTTCGGCGATGTCGTCGGGCTCGGTGTCGATCGGTCCCGGGGTGAGCTGCCCCAGCATGGCCGCCAGGTCGCTGGACAGCCCCAGGGTCGGATCGGCCAGCATGGCACGGTCCTCGGGATGGATGTAGGCGGTGATCCCGTGCGCGCCGCAGACCGGGACGACGGAGAAGGTGTGGTCCAGATGCCCGTGCGTGAGCATCGCCGCGACCGGGCGGAGGTGGTGTCGGGTGAGCATCTCGGCGAGCGGCTCCAGCACACCGACGCCAGGATCGATGATCACGCACTCCTCGCCCCGGGCCGGCGCGACCACGTAGCAGTTCGTGCCGAAGGCGGCGGCGGGGAATCCGGCGACGAACACCTGGCGTCCTTCCTGGCGATGAAAACTGGCCTGGCGGCAAGCCTACCGGCGTACTCCACACTCACCGAGCGGGTATCGGCACGGGATGTCTGACGGCTTCACAGAGAGTTCGGATAGATCTGTTACGTATTTGTTCCGACCCGCGCCGCGCGCCTGGCGATCACGGTTGGTTAACCTTTGTCGCTGGGTATATGCGGCACCGCCGCGCCCCGGTTTCCCGACGACGCGGTAAAAGGTGACGCCGGGGTCATAAGTTCGTGCACACCAACCCGGGAGGGAGCACTCGGTGGCTTCCAGTAGGAACCGCCAGCGCGCGCTGGCCCGTGCAAAGCTGGAGCGGCAGATGGCCCGCCGCGCCACGGCAGCGCGGAAACGACGCCAGGCGCTCGCGATACTCGGTATCGCCGTCGCCGTGATCGTCGTCGCTGGTGCCGCCGTCCTGATCGTCTGGGCGAACTCCGGCGACGACAAGGGCAAGAAGAAGTCAGCGGACGCGGCCGCCTCCGCGACTCCCGCGGCGGAGGCCTGTTTCAAGAAGGCTCCCAGTGGTGGCAATCCCAATCTGAAGGACGTCGGGATGCCGGATGCCGCCAAGACCGTCAAGTCCGGCACGCAGACCATGACGATCAAGGCGAACATCGGCGACATCGTCGTGAAGGTGGATACCGCAAAGGCACCGTGCAACGCGCAGAGCTTCAGCTACCTGGCGAGCAAGAAGTTCTTCGACAAGTCCACCTGCCACCGGATGACCACCAAGGCAGCCGGTCTTGAGGTGCTGCAGTGCGGCGACCCGTCCGGCACCGGCAGCGGTGGCCCGACCTACACGGTCAAGGACGAGAACCTGCCCGCTGGCAAGAAGCCGAGCTACCCGGCTGGCACCGTGGCGGTCGCCAACACCGGCGCCAAGGGCAGCGGCAGCAGCCAGTTCTTCATCGTCTACGGCGATACCGAACTGCCGCCGAACTACAGTGTGATCGGCACCATCACCAAGGGCCTGGACGCTGTCAAGAAGGTTGCCAGCAAGGGCGTCAAGCCGGCCGATCCGAGCAAGCCGGGTGACGGAGCACCGAAGGAGAAGGTCACCATCAAGACGCTGCGGATGAGCGCACCGAGCGGCGCGGCGGCGAAGTCGACGGCCAGTTCCGGCGCCAAGAGCTGACCTAACGGCCCAACGAAATGGGCCGGTACCTGTCAGGACAGGTACCGGCCCATTTCGTTGGGTGGGAAGCCGGGGTCATCCGCTCCGCGTACGGTCAGCCTTCGGTGCTCAGTCGTTGCAGGATCGCAGTCAGGTGTGTCTCGTCGACGTCGCTGAACTCGACGTCGAGCGCACGGTGACGACCAGCCCGGGCCGCGGTACCTGCCGTTGTGGGGACACCAGAGCCCGGGTCACGCCGCGGCATGGCGGCCCGTGGATCGATGTCGTCAGCCATCATCGCCTCCCCATCGGCGAACAATCACAGATTGTTTAGCATAAGGCAATCTGCAACCTGCATACGACAAGACACGCACAGCGGACGACACTGTACACACCGCACCGCACCCGGCAGTGCGGAGAGGACCGCTCCCCGTCAGGCTCCGGAAGTGACCCGGTAGGCGTCGTACACACCGTCCACCTTGCGCACGGTCCGCAAGAGGTGACCCAGATGCTTCGGGTCGGCCATCTCGAAAGTGAAGCGACTCACCGCCACCCGGTCACGGGTCGTGGTGACCGTGGCGGACAGGATGTTCACCTTCTCCTCGCTCAGGACCTTCGTGACATCGGCCAGCAGCCGGTGCCGGTCGAGCGCCTCCACCTGGATGGCCACCAGGAAGGTGCTCGCGGCGCTGGGCTTCCAGTTCACCTCCACCAACCGGTGCGGCTGACGGCGCAGCTCCGCAGCGTTGGTGCAGTCGGTGCGGTGCACGCTGATGCCACCGGAATGGGTGACAAAACCGAGGATGTCGTCGCCAGGCACCGGAGTACAGCAGCGGGCCAGCTTCACCCACACGTCGGAGGCCCCGGTGACAACGATCCCCGGGTCATACGACCGGCCCCGGTTACGCGGTGGACGGGTCGGCACCGCAGTCTCGGCGATGTCCTCGACCGCGCCCTCCTCGCCGCCGTACGCGGCGACCAGACGCTGTACGACGGCCTGCGCGGAGACCTGACTCTCCCCCACCGCCGCGTACAAACTGGAGACGTCGGTGTGGTGCAGGTCACGGGCGATGGCGGTCAGCGCGTCAGCCGTGAGCATCCGTTGCAAGGGCAGGCCCTGCTTACGCATCGCCCGTACGATCGCGTCCTTACCGGTCTCGATCGCCTCTTCGCGGCGCTCCTTGTTGAAGTGCTGCCGGATCTTCGTACGGGCCCGCGGGCTGGACACGAAGCCCAACCAGTCATGCGACGGTCCGGCCGTCTCGGACTTGGAGGTGAAGATCTCCACCACGTCGCCGTTGGACAGTTGGCTCTCCAGCGGCACCAGCTTGCCGTTCACCCTGGCACCGATGCACTTGTGTCCCACCTCGGTGTGCACCGCGTAGGCGAAATCGACCGGAGTGGACCCCTTCGGCAGGGCGATCACGTCGCCCTTCGGGGTGAAGACGTAGACCTCCTGGCTGGACAGGTCGTAGCGCAACGAGTCCAGGAACTCGCTCGGGTCGCTCGCCTCGCGCTGCCAGTCGAGCAACTGACGCAGCCAGGCCATCTCGTCGATGTGTGCTGGCGGCCCGACGATCGCGGCGTCCTTCTCCTTGTACTTCCAGTGCGCGGCAATGCCGTATTCGGCGGTGCGGTGCATCGCCCAGGTCCGGATCTGCAACTCCACCGGCTTGCCGGTCGGCCCGATCACCGTGGTGTGCAGCGACTGGTACATGTTGAACTTCGGCATCGCGATGTAGTCCTTGAACCGGCCCGGTACGGGATGCCAGTTCGCGTGCACCACACCGAGCGCCGCGTAACAGTCCCGGACGGAATCCACCAGGACCCGTACCCCGACAAGGTCGTAGATGTCGGTGAAATCGCGGCCCCGCACGATCATCTTCTGATATACCGAGTACAGGTGCTTGGGTCGCCCGGACACCTGCGCCTTCAGCTTCGCGCCACGCAGATCGGTCTTGACCTTCTCGGTCACCTCGTTGAGCAACGCGTCACGCTGCGGGGTGTGGTCGGCAACCAGCCGCGCGATCTCCTCGTACCGCTTCGGGTAGAGGGTGGCGAAGGCCAGGTCCTCCAGTTCCCACTTGATGGTGTTCATGCCCAGCCTGTGGGCCAGCGGAGCGAGGATCTCCAGCGTCTCCCGGGCCTTCTGCTCCTGCTTGGGTCGCGGCAGGAAGGTCAGGGTGCGCATGTTGTGCAACCGGTCGGCCAACTTGATGACCAGCACCCGCGGATCCTTGGCCATCGCCACCACCATCTTGCGGATGGTCTCGGCCTTGGCCGCGTCGCCCAGCTTGACCTTGTCGAGTTTGGTCACCCCGTCGACGAGCAGCGCCACCTCACCACCGAAGTCACGCTGAATGTCGGGCAGTGTGTAACTGGTGTCCTCGATCGTGTCGTGCAGCAGCGCGGCGATCAACGTGGTGGTGTCCATGCCGAGCTCGGACAGGATCTGCGCGACCGCCAGCGGATGGGTGATGTACGGATCGCCGGACTTACGGAACTGTCCGGTGTGGAACCGCGCGGCCACGTCGTAGGCGTGCTGCAGTTCCCGTACCTCGACCTTCGGGTGGCTGGCCCGATGCGTGGCCACCAGAGGCTCCAGTACCTCGGACACCTGCGGTGTCTGCCACGGCGCGTTGAACCGCGCCAGCCGAGCCCGTACGCGGCGCCCGGTCGGCGCGCTGGACAGCGCCGACGACGGGGCGGGTGGCGCGGCTTGGGCCGCCGCGGACCCGACAGCACCGGGATCGGTAGCCGCCGTCTCCCCGGCGATCTGGTCCGGGGACGCGTCCGATGCGCCGTCCGGTTGTGTCCGGACAGCATCGGTCACGGCCTCGGCGCTCTGCTCCGGCCGCACGCTCCGCTCAGACAACGCTCACCCCTGCCAGGTGGAGATCCACAACTTCCGGTCCAGGCGGATCCGGGTGCCCATCGTATCCCCACCGCCCCGGCGCGTACCGGAAGCGCACCCGCCACAGCGTCACCCTACGTGGGGCGGCAGTCGGCTGGACGATCCGTCTCAAACGGTGAGCAGTGCGTGTACCGGGCGGGGTGCCAGCCGGGTCCGGCCGGCGAGGAAAGACAGTTCCAGGAGAACACTGAAACCGGCTACCGCGCCGCCGGCCCGATGCACCAGGTCCAGCGCGGCCTCCGCCGTACCTCCGGTTGCCAGTACGTCATCGACGACCAGCAACCGTTCACCTGGGCGGAAGGCATCGGTATGCACCTCCAGGCTAGCGGTGCCGTACTCCAACTCATAGGAGGCCGACAGGGTGGGCCTGGGCAGCTTGCCGGCCTTACGGACCGGCACCACCCCGGTCCCCGTCGCGTAGGCGATGGCGGCCGCGATGACAAACCCCCGGGCCTCGATCCCAGCGACGGTGTCGAAGCTGTCCGCACCGTGGTGTTCGATGATCGCGTCGATCGCCCGGCGGAAGCCGGACGGATCGGCGAACAACGGAGTCAGGTCCTTGAACACGACCCCCGGCTGCGGGAAGTCCGACACGTCGATGACGTGCTCGGCGACAGCGGCAGCAACATCGCTGCCGCTGTCCCCACGTGCCGCGACCGGATCTGTCCGGGTCACGCTCGCTCCGCCCCCACTCTGTTCCGTCGCCGGGTGGCCCCGGTGACCCGTTGCTCAGCTGCGACGCTTGTTGCCGGGCCGACCGCCCTTGCTACTGCGACGCCGGGCCGCAGGTCGCGAGGTCGGTCGAGCTCCGGGCCGCGGCGCCGAACCAGCCATGACCCGCTCGGCTGCGGTGTCGTCGTCGGTATCCGACCCTTCAGCCTGGGTGCCCGACGACGTATCGCCGGGCGTCGCGTCGGCGTCAGCCGCCGCGCTCTGCTCGGCCGCCTTCTGTCGGCGGGCCTCGGCGAGATTCGCCCGCTTCGTTAGCACCCGGGCGGTGTGCGCCTTGTACCGAGGATCCCGGTTCTTCAGGTCGACCAGGACCGGTGCGGCCAGGAAGATCGAGGAATAGGTACCGGAGAGCATGCCGACGAACAGGACCAGGCCGAGATCCTTCAGGGTGCCCGCACCCAGCAGCCCGGCCCCGATGAACAACAGGCCCGCCACCGGCAGCAGGGCGATCACCGTGGTGTTGATCGATCGCATCAGCGTCTGGTTGACCGCCAGGTTGGTGGCCTCGGCATAGGTCATCCGGCTGGTCGCGGTGATACCCCGGGTGTTCTCATGCACCTTGTCGAACACCACGACCAGGTCGTAGAGCGAGAAGCCCAGAATGGTGAGCAGCCCGATCACGGTGTTCGGGGTGACCTCCCAGCCGATCAGCGAATAGATCGCCGCCGCGACGAACAGGTCGTGGATCACCGAAACGAACGCCGCCACCGCCATCCGCCACTCGAACCGGAAGATCAGATACGCCACCACAAGGCCGAGGAACACGGCCAGCGCGACCGCGGCCTTCTGGGTGATCTGAGATCCCCAGGCGCCGCTGACCGAACTCTCGCTGATCTGGTTGACCGGGATCTTCAGATCCTTGCTCACCCGCGCCTTGACCTGGCTGGCCTTCTGCGGAGAGAGCGACTCGGTCTTGATCAGGTAGCTGGCACTCTTACTGCTACCTACTCCGCCGACCCGCTGACCGGTGATCACCACGGCACCGCCGTGGGTAACCGACTTCTCCGCCTGGTCCAGACTGGCCGAGGAAGCCGGGACCTGGAACTGCTCACCGCCGGAGAAGTCGATACCCAGGGTGAAGCCGCGGATCAGGAAGCTGGCCAGGCCGAGTACCAGGATGACCAGGGTGACCAGGTAGAAGACCTTACGTCGGCCGATCACGTTGATGTTGGCATCACCGCTGTACAGCCGGTGCGCGAGCCCCTGCCTGCTCATCTCAGGCCTCCTTCGCTGCGGTGCGGCCTGGCCGACGCCGTGGGTTGTCATCCTGACCAGCGTGCTGCAGGACCCGGCCGAGGCCGGAGACCTTCGGCGACAGGAACGCCCGACTTCGGGCGAACAGGGTCATGATCGGGTGCCGGAACAGGAACACCACCAGCAGGTCCAGAATCGTGGCCAGTCCCAGCGCGAACGCGAAGCCCCGTACCGATCCGGCGGAGAGGAAGTACAGCACCGCGGCAGCCATGATGGTGATCGCGTTGGCCGAGATGATCGTGCGGCGCGCGCGGACCCATGCTCTGGGAACCGCACTGCGTGCGCTCCTACCGTCGCGGATCTCGTCCTTGAGTCGTTCGAAGTAGATCACGAACGAGTCGGCCGCGACTCCCAGCGACACGATGAACCCGGCAAAACCGGCCAGGGTCAGGGTCAGGCCAGGGTTACGTCCGAGCAGAATCAGCGCGGCGAAGACCAGCAGACCGGACAGGACCAGGCTCAGGAAGATCACGATGCCCAGCAGCCGGTAGTAGAACAGCGAGTACAACACCACGATCAGCAGACCGATGGCAGCGGCGATCAGACCGGCCTGGAGCTGAGCGACACCCAGGGTCGCGGAGATCTGCTGCGCCTCGCCCTGCGTGAAGGTCAACGGCAGAGCGCCGAACTTGAGCTGGTTGGCCAGGATCTGCGCATCGTTCTGGGTGAAGCTTCCGCTGATCTCGGCATCACCAGCGATGACGCTCTGGATGGCCGGCGCGGACACCACCCGGGTGTCGAGCACGATGGCGACCCGGCAATGTCCGGACTGGTCCAGCGAGGCCTGCTCACAGGTCGGCTTGCCGGAGTTGTCGTACGCCTCCTTGGTCAGGTTCGTCCAATGGGACTGCCCGTTGCCTTTGAAGGAGAGGACGACCTTCCAACCACCCTGCTGCTGGTCGTAGCTGTAACTGGCGCTCTTGACGTCGGTACCGACGACCTTGGCCTTGTCCAGCAGGTACTTGGCGGACTTGTCGCAGGCCACCACCTGCCTGTCAGGTGAGTCGATGGTGCCGGCGGAGCGGCTGTTGAGCTGCTTGCAGGTGATCTGCGGGATGTTGAACTGCATCGCGGTGGGTAGCACCGCGACCTCATCGCGGCTCAGCTTCGTGAACCCCTTCAGCAGTTTCGCGGCCTGCGGGCCGGCCTGGGTCACCTGATCGGGGCTCTTCACCTGCGCGGCGGCCTGGTACGCCATGCCGAGCTTCGCCTTGACCCGGGCCAGCGTGCGCTTCTGGTCCGCTGTGGTCGGCACGGTGGTGTCGGTGGTACTGCTGGCCGAAGCGCTCGGCGTGGGCGAGGCACTCGACTTGCCACTCGGGCTGGTCTTCGGGCTTGACTTCGCGCTGGACTTCGGTGTCGCGCTCGCCTTGCCGCTGGCCTTCGGTGTCGCGCTCGGCTTGGAGCTGGACTTCTTACTCGGCGTCGGCTTGGGCTTCGGCTGCTGGCTAGTGTCCTGCACCTGGTTGAGCACCTTGCGGAAGCGCAACTGAGCCGGTTCGCCAACCTGCTTGATCGCGTCACTGTTCTGCCCGGCGACCGAGACGACGATGTTCGAGTTGCCCTCGGTCACCACCTCGGGTTCGGCGATACCCAGACCGTTGACGCGTTGTTCGATGATGTTGCGCGCCTCTTCGAGGCTGGTCTTCGGCGGAGCCTTACCGTCCGTCGTCCGCGCGATCAGGGTGAGCGTGGTCCCGCCCACCAGGTCGAGGCCGAGTCGTGGCTTGAGCTTCTGATGCCAGTCGGTTATCCCACCGGACCCGGTGAGAAACACCAGGGCGTAGAGCAGGACGAAGATGCCGGCCAGCACGGCCAGGTACCGGGACGGATGCATCCGCCCCTTTGGAGGTGGTGCCACGACGTGTTGTCTCCTGCCTCGAAGTCCCAGCTGGTTCCCGGCCCCCGTGCACCCCGGTCGGGGACAGAGCGGCACGGCCCCGCCCGAGGGCGGAGGCGCACACGATTGCGACGTGATTGTGCAGTACCGACCCGCATGCCCGGTCACCGCCCCACGGCGGCACCGCACATCCGATCGAGGCGTCGGGCCCCGTCAACCGGTACGACTGCTGTTCAGTTAGCGGTCGGATCCCGCGGCAGCGCCTGGTTGCTCGCCGCTACCTGCTCCTTGACCTTGACACCCTTGGCCGAGCCGCTGTCCTCGCTCGACTCATCGACGACCGGACGGTCCGCAGCGACCTCTGCGATCTCGTGCTCGGGCTGCTCGTCGGTCTCCTCGACCTCGTCGTACTCGTCGACGAGCTCTTCCTCATCATCGTCCTCGGCGACCTGATCGGCCGGGGTGATCACGCGGCCGACGGCCCCCTTGGCGTACCGGTTGGTCACGCCGGGCGACACCTCGAGGGTGATGGTCTCGTCATCGGTGTCGACGATGGTGCCGTACAGGCCACCGAGGGTCATGACTTCGGCGCCGATACCGGCGGAGGACTGCATCTGCTGCTGTTCCCGCTTCCGCTTCTGCTGCGGACGGATGAGCAGGAAATACATCGCGACGATCATCAGGACAAACAGCAGGATCATCGTCCAGCTGCTGCCCCCGCCGCTTTTGGCTGCCGCCAAGGGCTGTGCGAAAAGCACTGGTGACCTTCCCATATTCTTTGGTGTAGACCGGCCGGAGTCTAGCCGGTCAGTCTTCGTCTTCCCTGAGCGGCGTGGGTCACGGTCCCATCACGGCTCACATATTAAACAAATCGGGCGAGGTATCTGGCCGTTCCCCGCCATTCGCCGTATCCGGACCCGAACCGAACGTGCCCGGCGGCGGTGTGCGTCCCAGATGCCGCCACGCCGCGGATGTCGCCACCCGCCCGCGTGACGTGCGTGCCAACAGTCCAGCACGGACCAGATAAGGCTCGCACACCTCCTCGACAGTATCCGGTTGCTCCCCGACGGCCACTGCCAGTGTCGTCAGGCCCACCGGACCACCACCGAACGACGACACGAGGGCGGTCAGGACCGCCCGGTCCAGGCGGTCCAGGCCGAGTCCATCGACGTCGTAGACCGTGAGCGCCGCGCGGGCGACCTGCAGGCTGACCACACCATCGGCCCGTACCTCCGCGTAGTCACGTACCCGGCGCAGCAGACGGTTGGCGATCCGGGGGGTGCCCCGCGAGCGGCCGGCGATCTCCGCCGCACCGTCGGGGGTCAGATCCACACCCAGGATGCGTGCCGACCGGGTCAACAATGCGTCCAGTTGTGCCGCCGTGTAGAAGTCCAGATGCGCGACGAAGCCGAACCGGTCCCGCATCGGGCTGGTCAGCAGACCGGACCGGGTGGTGGCGCCGACCAGGGTGAAGGGTTCAACATCCAGCGGGATGGCCGTGGCGCCCGGCCCCTTGCCGACGACCACATCAACCCGGAAGTCCTCCATGGCGCTGTAGAGCAGTTCCTCGGCCGGCCGGGCGATCCGGTGGATCTCGTCGATGAACAGCACATCACCAGGCCCGAGACTGGTCAGGATGGCCGCCAGATCACCGGAACGTTCGATGGCCGGCCCGCTGGTCACCCGCAGTGCTGCACCCAGCTCCGCGGCGACGATGTTCGCCAAGGTCGTCTTCCCCAGGCCCGGCGGTCCGGCGAGCAGAATGTGGTCGGGTGGGTCGCCGCGACGGGTCGCGCCCGCCAGCAGCAGTTCCAACTGCTCGCGTACCCGGTCCTGCGCGATGAACTCGGCCAACCGTCGCGGACGGACATTGACCTCCGCGACCAGTTCCTCCTGCGAGGCAAAGGCCGAGACCGCGCTCGACCCGGGGTCCGGGGCACTCACCGGATCCGCCCGAGCTGCCGGATCGCCTGCTTGAGCAGGACCGGTACGGCGGGTTCCGGTTCAGCGTCGGGTAGAGACGCCGCCACCGCCGCGACCGCCCCGCTCGCATCCCGGTTCGACCAGCCCAGCGCCAGCAAGCCCTCGGTCACCTGTTCCTGCCAGGCCATCGGGCGCGGCGCGGCCGGTTGGCCAGCGGTCGCCGGAAGGGCAACGGGCCCGATCCGTTCCTTGAGTTCCAGAATGAGGCGTTCGGCGGACTTCTTGCCGACTCCAGGCACCCGGACCAACGTCGCTACGTCCCCGGTGGCCAACGCCCGGCGGATACTCAACGGATCCAGGACCGCGAGTATCGCCTGGGCCAGCCGGGGGCCGACCCCCGAGGCGGTCTGCAACAGCTGGAACAGGCTGCGCTCCTGCTCGTCGACGAAGCCGTAGAGTGTCAGCGAATCCTCCCGGACCACCAGGCTGGTGTGCAGCGTGACCTGCTCGCCCAAGCTGAGCCGGGCGAGCGTGCCCGGCGCGCACTGGACCTGGAAACCGAGTCCGCCGCCGCGCCCACCGACCTCCAGTACCGCCTCGGTCGGCCCCAATGCGGTCACCTGGCCCCGCACACTTGCGATCACAGCCGTCCTTCCCGCGCATTGCCGGGTAGTTGTCGGCGCACTGCCGGCCGCGCGGCCCCGGACCTCGCGGCCCCGGACCTCGCGCCGAGCGCCGCGGCGAGCCGCGCCTGGCTGCTGCCCCGCCACACGTGGCAGATCGCCAGAGCCAGAGCATCCGCGGCGTCCGCCGGGCGAGGCGGATCAGCCAACCGCAGTAGGCGGGTCACCATCGCGGTGACCTGGGCCTTGTCCGCGCTGCCCGAACCGGTCACGGCCGCCTTCACCTCGCTCGGGGTATAGGTGGTGACCGGCAGTCCAGCGCGCGCGCCGGCCAGGATGGCGACCGCGCTTGCCTGTGCCGTCCCGATCACCGTCTGGGTGTTGTGCTGGCTGAACACCCGTTCCACGGCCACCGCGTCCGGCCGGTGCCAACCCACCAGTTCGGTGAGCTGCTGATCGAGCAGCAGCAGCCGCGCCGGCAGCTCCTCCTCCGCCGGGGTGCGTACCACCTCGACCGCGACCAGTTCGCAGGGCCGACCCGGACGGCCGGCCACCACGCCGACCCCACACCGTGTCAGACCGGGATCGACCCCGAGTACCCGCACACAGACCCCTTACTCGAACGGTTGTTCGAGTAGCAACTCTATCGATCCCGGTCGGTACCGGACCTCGCCGACACGCCGGCCGGGCGCCCGCCCGTACCGACGTCAGTCGATCGCGGCCAGTACGTCGTCGGAGATGTCGGCGTTGGTGTAGACGTTCTGCACGTCGTCGCAGTCCTCCAGCGCGTCGATCAGGCGGAACACCTTGCGGGCGCCCTCCTCGTCGAGCGGCACGTTCACGCTGGGCAGGAAACTGGCGTCAGCCGAGTCGTAATCGATGCCCGCAGACTGCAGCGCGCTGCGGACCGCGACCAGATCGGTGGCCTCGCTGACCACCTCGAACGACTCACCCAGGTTGTTGACCTCCTCGGCGCCGGCGTCCAGGACCGCGGTCAGCACGTCGTCCTCGGCCAGCTCCGGCGTACTTCCGACGATCACCACACCCTTGCGGGTGAACAGGTACGACACGCTGCCGGCATCGGCGAGGCTGCCGCCGTTGCGGGTCAGTGCGGTACGCACCTCCCCGGCCGCCCGGTTCCGGTTGTCGGTGAGGCACTCGATCAGCAGTGCCACCCCGTTCGGGCCGTAGCCCTCGTACATGATGGTCTGCCAGTCCGCCCCGCCGGCCTCCTGGCCGGATCCCCGCTTGACAGCGCGGTCGATGTTGTCGTTGGGGACAGAACTCTTCTTGGCCTTCTGGATGGCGTCGTAGAGGGTGGGATTACCAGCCGGATCACCACCGCCGGTGCGCGCCGCGACCTCGACGTTCTTGATGAGTTTGGCGAACATCTTGCCGCGCTTGGCGTCGATGACCGCTTTCTTGTGCTTGGTCGTAGCCCACTTTGAGTGACCGGACATCTACCTCTCCGTCCCCGACGGCACCCACCGTCATGCGCGGGCAAGCATGCCACATGCTGTCCGCGCGACGTTCTGCCCTCGTGATCCACACGCTTCGATGAGCACGGCGGGGCCACGACCGGGCAGCTGACGGGCACCGTGGTATAGCGCTCCGCCGGTCAGTTCTCCCGGTCCACCCGTGCCCGGACCAGTTCCACGAAATGGCGGTGCAGTCGAAGATCACCGGTCAGCTCAGGATGGAACGCGGTCGCAAGCAGATTGCCCTGCCGTACCGCGACGATCTTACCGTCGGCCACTCCGCCGGAAACGCGGGCAAGTACCTCGACTCCCGGGCCGACCGACTCGACCCACGGGGCACGGATGAACACCGCGTGGAACGGGCCACCCGCGATGTCCGAGAACTGCAGGGAGGTCTCAAACGAGTCCACCTGCCGACCGAACGCGTTGCGCCGCACCACCATGTCGATGCCACCGAAACTGCGCTGGTCCGGCCGACCATCGAGCACCTCACGGGCCAGCATGATCATGCCGGCGCACGATCCGTACGCCGGCATGCCGGCAGCTATCCGATCCCGGATCGGCTCCATCAGCTCGAACGCGATCGCCAGCTTGCTCATCGTGGTCGACTCTCCCCCGGGCAGTATCAGGGCGTCCACCGCAGCGAGTTCGGCGGCGCGGCGTACCGGACAGGCCACGGCACCGCCGGACTCGATCGCCCGCAGATGTTCCCGGACATCGCCCTGCAGGGCGAGTACGCCGATGGTCGCGACCTTCGCCGGGCCGGCGGTGTCCGTGGACACCGCCGGATCGGCCTGCCGGCGGATGCCGGTCGGCGACGCGTTCACCAGCCGCGTTCGGCGAGCCGGTGCGGTTCGGGGATGTCGGCGACGTTGATACCGACCATCGCCTCGCCGAGCCCACGCGACACCTTGGCGATGACGTCCGGGTCGTCGTGGAAGGTGGTGGCCTTCACGATCGCCGCCGCCCGGGTGGCCGGGTCACCGGACTTGAAGATGCCGGAACCGACGAACACGCCTTCCGCACCGAGCTGCATCATCATCGCCGCGTCGGCCGGGGTGGCGATGCCGCCGGCGGTGAACAGCACCACCGGCAGCTTGCCGGTCCGAGCGATCTCGGCCACGAGTTCGTACGGGGCCTGCAGTTCCTTCGCGGCGACGAACAGTTCGTCGGTGCTCATCGAGGTCAGCCGGGCGATCTCGGAGCGGATGCGGCGCATGTGGGTGGTCGCGTTGGACACGTCACCGGTGCCGGCCTCGCCCTTGGAGCGGATCATCGCCGCGCCTTCGGTGAGCCGACGCAGCGCCTCACCGAGGTTGGTGGCACCGCACACGAACGGCACGGTGAACTGCCACTTGTCGATGTGGTTGGTGTAGTCGGCCGGGGTGAGCACCTCGGACTCGTCGATGTAGTCCACACCCAACGACTGCAGGACCTGGGCCTCGACGAAGTGCCCGATCCGCGCCTTGGCCATCACCGGGATGGAGACCGCCTCGACGATGCCCTCGATCAGGTCCGGGTCGCTCATCCGGGCCACCCCACCCTGGGCGCGGATGTCGGCCGGCACGCGTTCCAGGGCCATGACCGCGACGGCGCCTGCGTCCTCGGCGATCTTGGCCTGCTCGGCGGTGACCACATCCATGATCACACCGCCCTTGAGCATTTCGGCCATACCCCGCTTGACGCGCGCGGTCCCGGTGCCGGCGGTTTCCGTGGCGGCGGTGGAGGTGGATTCGGTCACGGCCGAGGCGCTCCTTCGGTTGTCCGGATTCAGTACAGGGAGTGCGTGGTTCCGACCCACGAACCACTCTTCATCCTACCCTCGGCGGCCCGTGTCGCCGCAGGTCGAGAGGTATGCCTCACAAGCCTGCGGCAGGAAGCACCGGGGTGCGAGTCGAGGCGCCGGGCAATTCCGGAAGGGTCGGGTCGTCAATGTCGAAATAGCGCGGTACGGGGTGTTTGCGCGCGAGCCGGAGCAGGCGTACGACCCGCTGCTGCCGTACCGCGAGAGCATCTCGCACCAGATCGGTGTGTACCTGCCGGGCCAGCGCCACCCGCCGCCCCAGTGCGCAGATCTCATCCGGTCCGGCCCCTTGCGCCCGGGGCGGAAGCTCGCGGAGCAGGCGCGTCAGATCGTTCTCAGCGCTCTCCCGGTCGGGCGGCGCGGCCTCGGTCGCCGAGCGGGCCGCGGAACGCAGCGCCACCGCCTGCGTACCGCAGTGCCGGATGTGCTGGTCGGCCAGCTTGTCGGCGAGCAGCGCGCGCCGTAGCAACTGCGCGTCCAGCGCGGAACTCGCACCCGCGGCACGCGCATGCAGCCGGTCGACCCGACCGGCCAGCCATGTCAGATAAGTGGCCACCACGACGACCACCACGACCACACCGACGACCAACCACACGGGAAGTATCCTAGTACGGCACGCTCGCGGGTAGATCGTCCCGTCGCCGGACCCTGCAGTCGACAGGCTCCACGGCTGACAGACTCCGCGCCCGACAGGTTCCGACACCCGGCAGGTCCCGCTCATCGCACGCCGGGCACAGGGCGGACCAAAATCCGGGCGATCACCCGACTGCCCCGGGTCACTCAACTGGTCCGCGAGCCCGACCAGCGGAACAGGTCCCGGGCCCGGCGGGTGGCCGAAGCCAGCGCACCGTCAGGATCATCCGTACCGGCATCCTCCTGGGCCGAGGCGTCCCGCAGCACCGCGGGCAGCCGCTCCGCCAGTGCCGGATCGTCGGCCCGCACCCCCGGTACGTTGCTGTTCGCCTCGATCGCGCTGGTGTAGACCTCCAGGACCCGCTGTGCCACCACCGGCCAGTCGTACGCGGCGACGACCTCACCGGCCCGGTCCCGCAGCGCGGCCCGCCGGGTGGGATCGCTGAACAGCGCGGCAAGCTCGGTGGCCAGGTGACCCGCGTCACCGGTGCGGAACAGCGCGCCGGCCCGCCCCCCATCCAGTACGCGGCGGAACGCGTCCAGATCGCTGGCCAGTATCGGGGTGCGGGCCGCCATCGCCTCGGTGAGGATCATCCCGAAGGACTCACCGCCGGTGTTCGGCGCGCAGTAGACCTCCACCGAGCGCAGCATCCGCGCCTTGTCCTGCTCGGATACCTTGCCGAGGAAGGTCACCCGACCACGCAGCGGATCCGGCACCCGCGCCAGCAGTTCGGCCTGCTCCCCCGGCCCGGCGACCAGCAGGCGCAGGTCCCGACGCTCGGGCGCCAGCCTGGCGAGCGCGTCGACCAGGATGTCGAAGCCCTTACGCGGCTCGGTAAAACGCCCCAGGAAACCCACCGTGGTGGCGTTACCGGTGACCTGCGGACCCGGCCAACCAGGGAGCGGCACGGCCTCGGCATAGCGCTCTACGAGCACCCCGTTGGGTATCTCGACCGCACCGCCGCCCAGGTGCTCGACCTGGGCCCGGCGGGCGAGCGCGCTGACCGCGATGCGCGCGGTGATCTTCTCCAGCACCAACTGCAGCACGCCCTGCGCGGCCAGCAGTGCCTTCGAGCGGCCGCCGGTGGCGAAGTGGAAGGTGGCCACCACCGGACCGCGGGCCGCCAGGCAGGCCATCAGTGACAGGCTCGGTGACATCGGCTCGTGTACGTGCAGCACGTCGAAACGACCGTTGGCCATCCAGCGACGCACCCGCGACGCCGAGATCGGACCGAACGACACCCGGGCCACCGAACCGTTGTAGGGCAGCGCAACCGCCCGTCCGGCCGACACCGCGTACGGCGGCATGCCCGCCTCATCCTCCGCCGGCGCCAGCACGCTCACCTGGTGACCGAGCCCGATCAGAGTCTCGGCCAGGTCCCGTACGTGGCCCTGTACGCCGCCCGGGGTATCGAAAGAGAACGGACAGACCATTCCGATGCGCATCGCGTCCTCAGTTCGCCGGTGCGCCACCGTCGGCCAGCGCCGACGGCCCGCTGGTGTCGGCAGCCAGACTGTCGGCGGCCGGTCGGTCCTGCTGATCGTGCAACCAGAGACGGGACAGCATGTGCCAGTCGGTGGGGTGTTCGGCGATACCGATCGCCAACGCGTCGGCCAGCTGCTGGGTGAGATCAGCAGCCCGCTGCGCCAACGTGCCGGTCACCGACGTGCTCAACGGCCCGGTCAGCTTGGCGTAGGTGCCCTGTTCGCCGTACCACAGCGAGACCGCGAACAACGGGCGGCCGGTCTGCAGGGCCAGTAGCGCCGGGCCGGCCGGCATCCGGGTCGGATGCCCGAAGAACTGCACCGGGACACCCCGGGCGGACAGGTCCCGGTCGGCCAGCAGAGCGACCAGGTGCCCGTCGCGCAACCGGTCGGCGAGGACCTCCATCGGCGGTCGAGCGCCGCCCCGGGTGGGCAGGATCTCCATGCCCAGCGCCTCCCGGTAGGCCAGGAAACGTCGGTACAGGCCCTCGGGACGCAACCGTTCGGCAACGCTGGTCAGCGGCAGTCCCTGGGATGTGGCCCAGACGCCGGCGAGCTCCCAGTTGGCCGAGTGCGGCAGTGCCAGCACGCTGCCCTGCCGGGCCACCTCGAACAGTTGCGGGGTGGTCATGTGGAAGGACCGGCCGATCGTCTCGACCGACATGTCCGGTAGCCGGAAGGCCTCCATCCAGTAGCGCGCGTAGGAGCGCATACCGGCGCGTACCAGCACGGCGAGCTCGTCGTCGGTGACCGACCCGACCACCCGGCGCAGATTGCGGCCCAGCTGCCACGGCCCACGGCCGCCACGTCGGGTCGCCTGGTCGGCACCCGCCCGAAACAGCGCCCGGGCCATGCCGGCGGGCAGTATCCGTACCAGCTTCCAGCCCGCCGCGTAGCTCAGTTCGGTGACGCGTCCCGACCAGCCCGGCCGGTCGTGGACCGGGACTGTGGACGGCTGGTCGCGAACCGTCACCGGGGCGGCCCCGCCGGTCCGTCACCGGACGCTGCACCACCGGACCGGGCGTCGGCCGCCACCGGCGGCGCGGGCAGCGGAGTACGGCTGCCGGCAGACTGTCGGTAGACATGCACGATCCGCTGCCCGGCGGTGAACACGGTCAGCACGGCGAGCAGCCACAGTGCCACGGCGAAGACGTACGGTACGCCGAGAATGCTCAGCAGAGCGCCCACACCGATCAGCACCAGGCGTTCGGCCCGCTCCGCGATCCCCACGTTGCAGTCGATGCCGACGCTCTGCGCGCGGGCCTTGGCATAGGAGACGACCTGTCCGGCGGCGAGGCAGATCAGCGCGGCCGCAGCTGCACCGGACTGCCCGGAGGTGGCCAGCCAGAAAGCCACCGAACCGAAGACCGCCGCGTCGGCGATCCGGTCCATTGTGGAGTCGAGGAACGCACCGAACGGGGTCGAGTAGCCGCGGGCCCGGGCCATCGCACCGTCGAGCATGTCGGTACATACGCTGAGTGTGATGATCATCAGTCCGGTCAGCAGCCAGCCACGGGTCACGAAGACCAGTGCGCCCACCAGTACGCCGCAGGTGCCGAGGACGGTGACCACGTCCGGCGAGACACCGGCGCGCACCAGCCGGCCACCCATCGGGTTGAACAACCGCGACAGCCGGGCCCGGCCCAGGACGCTGAAGATCTTCGCCATGCCTCCGCCAGAACTCGGGATCCCTGGTAACGGCAGTTGCCACCATCAGGTCTATCGCCCGTCAGCGGGCGCGAACCACCACCATATCGGGTGGCTGAGGGGCCATCGCGGGAGCACTCCGGAAAGCGGGCGTTGCCGGGTTGTGCGCGGATTCGAGCGGGTGTGTGATCGCAGAAGGGCAGTGTGTCGCGGCAGCGTGTGGTCTTCCGGGGCGGAGACCCTGACCAGGAGGTACGGGTAATGACGCAAAAAGGTACGGGTCCCCATAAAGGGACCGAAAGAGGGGTCGCCGGCGACGCGCCGGTGGTGACACGTCCCGACGAGGTACGCAACGTGGTGCTGGTCGGACACTCCGGAACCGGCAAGACCACCCTGGTCGAGGCGCTGCTCGCGGCCACCGGCACAATCACGCGGGCCGGTACCGTCGTGGACGGCACCACCGTCTGCGACCACGATCCGGCAGCGGTACGCCAGCAGCGGTCGGTCAATCTGTCCCTGGCCCCGGTCCTGGTGGACGGGGCCAAGATCAATCTGCTGGACACCCCGGGCTACGCCGACTTCGTCGGCGAACTACGGGCCGGACTGCGCGCGGCCGACGCGGCCCTGTTCGTGGTTTCGGCAGTCGACGGAATGGATGCTGCGACCATCACGCTGTGGGAGGAATGCGCCGCAGTCGGTATGCCCCGGGCGGTGGTGGTGACCCGGTTGGACCATCCTCGAGCCGACTTCGACGAAACCGTCGCGCTGTGTCGACGGGTGTTCGGTGACGGTGTCCTCCCGCTGTATCTGCCGGTGCACGGTGAGCGCGGCACCGAACCCGAGGGCGCCGAGCCGATCGTCGGGCTGGTCGGCCTGCTCACCGGCCGGGTGCTGGACTACACGCAGGGCTTCCCGCCCGTCGAGCACGAGCCGCAGGCCGACCACGCCGAGGCGATCGCGGACGCCCGCAACGAGCTGATCGAGGGGATCATCGCCGAGAGCGAGGACGAGACCCTGATGGACCGGTACCTCGACGGCGAACCGATCGACGAATCGGTCCTGGTGTCCGATCTGGAGCAGGCCGTCGCCCGCGGCTCCTTCTACCCGGTCATTCCGGTCGACGCACCCACCCAGGTCGGTCTCGACGCGGTGCTGTCCGGCATCGTACGGGGGTTCCCCGCACCCCCCGAACACACCTTGCCGGCCGTCACCGGACTCGACGGCACCCCACACGACCTGTTGCGCTGCGATCCGGACGGGCCGCTGGTCGCCGAGGTGGTCAAGACGACCGTCGATGCCTACGTCGGACGGGTGTCACTGGTCCGGGTGTTCTCCGGCACGCTGACCCCGGAGACCGCCGTACATATCTGCGGGCATGGGCTGGCCGAGCGCGGTCACCCCGACCACGACGCCGACGAGCGCATCACCCACCTGTACACACCGCTGGGCGCGAGTCTGCGGGAGACATCAGCATGCATCGCCGGCGACCTGTGCGCGGTGACCAAGTCGGGCAGCGCCGAGACCGGCGACACGATCTCCGACCGGGACGATCCGCTGCTGGTGGCGCCGTGGCAGATGCCCGAGCCGCTGCTGCCGATCGCGGTGCTCGCCCGTACCCGCAGCGACGAGGACGCTCTGGCCCGCAACATGGCCCGGCTCACCGCAGGGGACCCGACTCTTCGGCTGGAACGCAACGCCGAGACCCGGCAACTGGTGCTGTGGTGCATGGGTGAGGCGCACGCCGAAGTCGTGCTGGACCGACTGCGGGCAGGCGGTACGGAGATCGACACCGAACCGATCCGGGTGGCGATGCGGGAGACGTTCGTGGCGAGCGCCACCGGGCACGGTCGGCACGTCAAACAGTCCGGTGGCCACGGCCAGTACGCCGTCTGCGACATCGAGGTCACGCCGCTTCCGGCCGGCGCCGGGTTCGAGTACGTGGACAAGGTGGTGGGTGGCGCGGTACCGCACCAGTACATCCCGAGCGTGCAGAAGGGCGTCACCGCCCAGTTGGCGCAGGGACTGATCGCCGGCTTCCCGGTGGTCGACGTACGGGTGACGCTCACCGACGGCAAGGCCCACTCGGTGGACTCCTCCGACGCGGCCTTCCAGACCGCGGGTGCGCTGGCGCTCAGGGATGCCGCCCACGACGGCCGCATGACCGTGCTCGAACCGGTCGACCAGGTCACCGTATGGGTGCCCGACGGTTACGTCGGGACGGTGCTCAGCGACCTGTCCGGGCGGCGCGGCCGGGTGCTGGGTACCGAACAGGAACCGGGCGATCGTACGGTGATCCGGGCCGAGGTGCCGGCCACCGAACTGACCCGGTACTCCATCGAACTGCGGTCGGTGACCAGCGGTACCGGCAGTTTCACCCGCGGCTTCGGCCGGTACGAACCGATGCCCTCGCAGTTGGCCGAGCAGGTACGCCGGGAGCACGGGTCGGGCACCTGAGTACGCCGGCCCAGTCGCCTGCGGAACCGGTCGGTTCTAGTCTTCGGCCGTCAGCGCGTCCAGGGCCGGCAGGGCGGCGATCAGAGCGTCCCGCTGCCCGGGGCTGAGTGCGGCCAGCCGGTCACGCAGTACCCGGGACCGGGCCGACCTGCTGCCCCTGATCAGTTCCGCACCCTCATGGGTGGCCCGGATCAGGCTGGCCCGGCCGTCGGCCGGGTCGGGTTCACGGCGAACGTAGCCGGCGGCCTCCAGGCCGACCACGACCCGGGTCATGGTCGGCGCACTGACCCCCTCCCGGCTGGCCAGGTCCCCCGAACGCAACGGCCCGAACCCGACGACGGTCGCCAGCGCCGCCACCGAGGAATGGCCCAGCAGGGCGGGCGCCTCGCGCCGGAGCATCCGGTTGAGCCGCGACATCGCCACGAACAGTCGGCCGGCGGCGTCCTCGTCGCTACGGCCCGTGTCGTGTTCGGCGGCGCCGCGCTCCCCGGCCTGCCGTAGCGGCGCGGGCGTCCTGGCTGTGTCAGGCACGTGCACTCCCGGTCTCGTCCCTACCCTCGGTACCCGGGCCCCGGAGCCGGGCCGCGCGCCCCAGCGGCTGTACCACCATCATGGCCCCTGGGGGAGCACGGTGCCCGCGGTACCCGGTGCGCCACCCCTCCGCTGGGCCATCGAGGACGACCATGATGTCTGATTCCGCTGCCGCAGGCAGGCAGATCAGGCGATCCGGCGGACGGGTTCACCGGCCGCCCAGCCGACAATGTCCTGTACGGCCTGCTGGTAGTAACCGGCGTAGTTGTCCCGGGTGACATAGCCCAGGTGCGGCGTGGTCAGTACCCGGGGTGCGGAGCGCAGTGGATCGTCGGCCGGCAGCGGCTCGTGGGCGTAGACGTCCAGACCCGCACCGGCGATCCAGCCCTCCCGCAGCGCCCGCAGCAGCGCCGGCTGGTCCACGATCGCGGCCCGGGAGGTGTTCACCAGGTACGCGTCCGGGCGCATCGCCCTCAATGCGACCTCGTCCACCAGCCCACGGGTACGCTCATCGAGCACCAGATGTACCGACACGATGTCCGAAGTGGACATCAGCTGCTCCTTGCTGGCGCAGCGGCGTACCCCGACCGGGCCGGTACGCTCATCGGTGAGGTTCTCGCTCCATGCCTGTACGTCCATCCCGAACGCCTGGCCAACCTTCGCGACCCGGGTTCCGATCTTGCCGAAACCGAGCAGTCCCAACGTGTGGCCGGCAAGGTCAGCGCCCAGGGTGCTCTGCCACGGGCCGGCGGTCCGCAGCGCGTGGTGCTCGTCGGCCAGGTGCCGGGCGAGGCCGAGGATCAACGCCCAGGTCAGTTCGACCGTCGGTTCGGTCCGACTGGTCGTGCCGCACACCACCACCCCGCGCGCCGCCGCCGCGGTCAGATCGATCGAGGCGTTGCGCATCCCGGTGGTGACCAGCAACCGCAGGTCTGGCAGAACCGCGAGGACCTCGGCCGGGAAGCGGGTCCGCTCCCGCATGGCCACCACCACCTGGAAGCCGGCCAACGCGGCGCCGATCTCGGCCGGATCGAGATGCCGGGAGAAGAAGGTCACCTCCATCATGCCGGCCAACTCGGACCAGTCCGCCGCCGAACGTGCCGCGTCCTGATAGTCGTCGAGCACCGCACAGCGCAGCAACTGCCCGCCCTCCGGCCCGGGAATCCGCTCAGGCATCCGACACCTCCCGCCAGGCAGAGGCAATCAGGTCCCGGGACTCGGTGAGCAGCTGCGGCAGCACCTTGGTCTGCCCGATCACCGGCATGAAGTTGGTGTCACCGCCCCACCTGGGCACCAGGTGCTGGTGCAGGTGCCCGGCGATACCGGCGCCGGCCACCGAACCCTGGTTCATCCCGATGTTGAACCCCTGTGCGTTGCTGGCGCGCCGTACCGCACGCATCGCGAGCTGGGTGAACGCGCTGAACTCGGCCACCTCGTCGGTCGAGAGCAGCGAATAGTCCGCCACGTGGCGGTAGGGGCACACCATCAGGTGCCCGGAGTTGTACGGGTAGAGGTTGAGCAGTGCGTAGACCAACTGGCCGCGCGCCACTATCAGCCCGTCCGGGTCCAGCATGTCCGGCGCCCGGCAGAACGGGCAACCCTCGGTGTCGGAGTCCGATCCGGTCGGCTTGTTCTCGCCCCGGATGTAGGCCATCCGGTACGGCGTCCACAGCCGGTCCAGCCCATCGTCGTCGCCGGCACCGTCCTGCCGCAGCACCTCGTCACCCGTCACAGCAGTCGATCCTACGGGCCGCGACTGGCCGAAATGACTGGCGGTGGCCCACCCACTGGCGCTCGGGTTCGTGCCCACCGGCCGGCGGGCACGTTACCGGCCGGACTGAGCCGGCGCCGGCCGCCACCACCATGCGGTGGCGGCCCGGACGATCATTGCGCCGACGGGCCGACGTTGGCGCGGCTGCCGACCACGTCGACCACGTGCGCCACGGCCTCGCTCAGCGGCACGGCGTTGCGCTGGGAGCCGTCCCGGTAGCGGAACGAGACCGTGCCCGCGGTCACATCGTCGTCGCCGGCGATCACCATGAACGGGATCTTCTGCTTCTGGGCGTTGCGGATCTTCTTCTGCATCCGGTCGTCCGCGGTGTCGACTTCGGCCCGGATGCCCTGCTCGCGCAGGGATTGGACAAACTCGCCCAGGTAGGCCGCGTGGTCGTCGCGGATCGGGATGCCGACCACCTGGACCGGTGCCAGCCAGGCCGGGAAGGCGCCCGCGTAGTGCTCGGTCAGCACGCCGAAGAAGCGCTCCATGGAACCGAACAACGCCCGGTGGATCATCACCGGCTGCTGGCGCGAGCCGTCCGCAGCCTGGTATTCCAGACCGAAGCGCTTCGGCTGGTTGAAGTCCAGCTGGATCGTCGACATCTGCCAGCTGCGCCCGATCGCGTCCTTGACCTGCACCGAGATCTTCGGGCCGTAGAACGCCGCGCCACCCGGATCCGGTACGAGCTTGAGCCCGGAGTCCTCGGCGGCCTGCCGCAGCGCCTCGGTGGCCTGCTCCCATTCCTGCGGGTCACCGATGAACTTGTCGGAGTCGTCGCGGGTGGACAGTTCCAGGTAGAAGTCGTCCAGGCCGTAGTCACGCAGCAGATCCAGTACGAACGTCAGCAGGTTACGCAGCTCTCCCGGCATCTGCTCATGGGTGCAGTAGATGTGCGAGTCGTCCTGGGTCATGCCACGGACCCGGGTGAGCCCGTGTACCACACCCGACTTCTCGTACCGGTAGACCGTGCCGAACTCGAACATCCGCAGCGGCAGTTCCCGGTAGGACCGCCCACGGGACCGGAAGACCAGGTTGTGCATCGGGCAGTTCATCGCCTTCAGGTAGTACTCCGCACCCTCCACCTCCATCGGCGGGTACATGGTGTCGGCGTAGTACGGCAGGTGTCCGGAGGTCTCGAACAGCTGACCCTTGGTGATGTGCGGGGTGTTGACGAACTCGTACCCGGACTGCTCATGGCGCTGCCGCGAGTATGCCTCCATCTCCCGGCGGATGATGCCACCCTTCGGGTGGAAGACCGCGAGCCCGGACCCGATCTCCTCGGGGAAGCTGAACAGGTCCAGTTCGGCGCCGAGCTTGCGGTGGTCCCGCTTCGCCGCCTCCTCCAGCAGCTTGAGGTATTCCTTCAGCTCGTCGCGGGTCGGCCAGGCCGTGCCGTAGATCCGCTGCAGCTGCGGGTTGCGTTCACTGCCCCGCCAGTACGCCGCGGCGCTGCGCATCAGCTTGACCGCCGGAATGATCCGGGTGGTCGGCAGGTGCGGGCCACGGCACAGGTCGCTCCAGGCCCGCTCGCCGCTGCGGGCGTCGAGGTTGTCGTACATGGTGAGCGTCCCGGCGCCGACCTCTACGCCGGCACCTTCGGCTGCGTCGGCGGCGCTGCCCTTGAGCTCGATGAGTTCCAGCTTGAAGCGTTCCTGGGCCAGTTCCTTGCGGGCCGCGTCGTCGGAGATCTCCCGCCGGCTGAAACGCTGGCCGGACTTGATGATCTCCTGCATCTTCTTCTCGATCTTCGCCAGGTCCTCGGGCGTGAACGGGCGGCCCGGCATGAAGTCGTAGTAGAAGCCGTTCTCGATGGGCGGCCCGATGCCCAGCAGGGTGCCGGGGAACAGCTCCTGCACGGCCTGCGCCAGCACGTGCGCGGCGGAGTGGCGCAGCACGTTGAGCCCGTCCTCGCTGTCCAGGGCGACCGGCTGCACCTCGGTGTCGGTCTCTGGCGACCAGTCCAGGTCGCGCAGCCGGGTCGGATCCGCCGAGCTGTGGTCGCGGACCACCACGACAGCCTTGGGTCCGGTGGTGGGCAGCCCGGCCGAGGCGATCGCGTCGGCGGCCGTCGTTCGCGCCGGCACCAGGACGGAGGTGATCTCCTGGGCAGCGGAACTGGATGCGGGCACGATGCTCTCCTCAGTGCTGGTTCGGTGCATGCTGGACCCGCTACGGGCCCGTAGCCGGACCCTCCGATGCTATCCAGTGGGTCTCCACCACCCGGCGTCGCGGCCCGCCGAGGCCGCGACGCCTGCGAGGAACGGGTCAGCCGCGCTTCCAGAAAGAGCGAAGCCGACCGGTGGCCTTCGGCCCTCCCTCAGAACCTCCGGCCGACGGCTCCGGGTTGTCGGCGGGTGCGGTGGCGTACGTGCCGGCGGGTGCTGTGTCCGATGTGAACGCCGCAAGCACCTCCATGGTGCGTTGCCACAGGCTCCGCAGGGCCTCACCCCGGGGTGGGTTCGACCCGTCACAGGCACTCAGCTCCGCCACCAGCTCTGTCAGCCGGGTGAGCTGCGCATCCGCCGGGAGGACGCCGAGCATTACGGCCAGCCGGCTGCCCAGGTCGCCGAGCAGGGAAAGCTGGTCGGCCGCGCCATCCGGAGCGGCCTGACGCAACCGCCGCAGTTCCTCGGCCACCTGGGTACGGGTCTGCGTCAGGTTCGTCGACCCACCGGGGGCCGGCCGCGCGTGCCTATGTGCGGAGGCGCGTCGAGCGCGCATCGGCCCGCTGGCGGGGGCGAAGCCCCCTCCGGGTGTCCCGGCGAACGGGTGCATGCCCGCATCACCGGGCGCCGGGGGCGCGCCCGGTGCCTGCGCCATGGGCGCCGGCGGCCCACCCAGGGGCGGCCCCATCGGCGCCGCCGGGGCGCCCGGGTCCATTGGAACCGCGGCATGGCGGGCCATCGGCGCCATGCCGCCTCCCCCACCGGGCGGCGGGGCAGGCTCCCAGCCCGCCGGCAGTTCCACCGGCTGTATCACCTGGTGCGGTTGCGCGCCGTCCGTCACTACCCGGGTGTCCACCGCCACGAACGCGGTGAAGCGGGACAGCACGCCGAAGCGCAGGGAGGTCTCGACGATCTGCTGTTCCAGTGCCTCCCGGTCCGCCATCCCCGCCCAGTCGGTCGATCCGGCCGCATAACGGTCGGTCAGGTCCGCCAGGTGTTCGCGCGCCCACAGGACCGTGGTCTGTCCGGCCGCGGCGCCGCTGGCAGGCACCCGGGCGCTCCAGGGCTGGCCGTCTGGTCGCCGACCGCGCACCGTGACCGCGCCGTCGCCGCTGCCCCGGAATCGTCCCGACACCACCACAGGCGCGCCGGTGAACAGGTCAGGCAGCCGGGCCGGCGCCAACGACCCGTCCACCAGTTCGATCCCCTCGGTGTCCAGCCGCAGCGCCTGGACGACGGGCGCGCCGATCCGGCGGTGGATACGTGTCATCGCCTCGTCCAGACGTTCCTCCGACTCGACCAGCTCACAACGACCACCGCCGAGTGTGGCCAGTCGGCCGAGGAACCCGGCGTTGACCGCCTGGTCGATGCCGACGGCATGGAACCGCAGGCCTGCCAGCGGGCCTGCCATCTGCGAAACGATCTGGTCCTCATTGCCCACCTGACCGTCGGTCACCAGGACCAGTACCCGGTCCCGGTCGGCGTCGGTGAGCAGCCCCGCACCGTCGGCGAGCGGACGCAGCATCTCGGTGCCGCCCCGGGCCCGGGTGGCGGCCAGCGCCTCGATCGCCCGGTAGCGGTGCCGGTCAGTGGCCGCGGTGAGCCCCTCCGGCAGGCCCGGAGGCCGCTCGACCACGTGGTCGAACAGTAGTACCGCGAACCGGTCGGTGTCGGTGAGAGTGTCCACGATGCGCGCGGCCGCACGTCGGGCGGCCACCATCTTCCATCCGGTCATGCTGCCGGAACGGTCCAGCAGCAGCACCACGTCGCGGGGGCGGGCGGCCGTGGTCGCAGGGGGCGGCAGCAGCGTGAGCCGGAAGGTGCCGGTGCCGAACCGGCCGGGGTCCGGTTCGTGACCGTCCTGACCTCCTGTCGCCGGACAGTTCCCGGCGACCTCATCGGACACCAGGGTCAGCGCGGTGGCCGGGTCCTGTTTCCCGCCGTAGCCCAGGCGGAGGATGAAGTCCCGGTTCACCCGCTCCCCGGGCGAGAGCTCCAGGCGCAGGCCAGGACCGGATGCGTCCGTGCTGACCGTGTGCAGACTGGAGCGCACCTCCTCCAGCGCAAACCCTCCGGGCTCGACATCGACGGTCACCGACAACCGCACCGGGTTGGGGAAGCCGGGCAGCAGCACCGGCGGGGTGATCCGGGAGGCGTCCGGCACGGCGTCGGTGTCCGGTACCGCTCCGCTGCCCACCGACCCGCCCGGTAGCGGTGCTCCCGGGATGTAACGGGGCGCCACGATCAGGGGGAAGCGGTACGTCGCCGCCTCGTCCTCGAACGGTAACGGGGCGTCCAGGGTGAGTTCGACACTCACCCGTTCCCCGGGCGGGATGTTGCCGACCCGCATGGTGAACACGTCGGGTCGTTCCTCCTCGGCGATCGACGCGCGGCGACCGACGGCAATGGCATCGTCGTAGTCCTGCCGCGCCTGGCCCCGCTCCTTGAGCTGACCTTCGACGAGGCGATCGGCGAGCTGCATACGCATCGCGGTGACCGCTGCCCGCGGTGGCAGCGGAAAGATGTAGGTCGCTTCCAACGGTTCGTCGTAGGGGTTCCGGAACCCCTGATGGAGCACGGTACGAGCGGTCAGTCCGGCGATCGTGGCGCGTACCTCGAGTCGATCGAGCGGCAGGTTGCCCCGGACGGTGGACAGCGCGCCGGTGCCGGCGTGCTCATCCGCTCCATCGTCGACAGCTGCCAGACGACGGATTTCCTCTTCGCTGATCGGTGTGACCGAAACAGTCATTGCGCTCCTCCGAGGAGTGGAATCGAGATGAGGCCGCGCTGGACGAGCGTGTCGACCAGCGGTTGGGCGGCAGCGCGCACGGCCGCCAGATCGGCGCCGGTCGGTGCCGGAGCATCGGCGGGCAACAGCAGGGTGAGCCCCTCGGCCAGTTGCACGCCGTGCAGGACCGCGGGCACGCTCTGCGCATCGCCGGGCACGGCGGCCGAGGTGGTCTCGGCCCTGCCGGCAGCTTGGTGGCGGGCCGGAGCGGTGACGGGGGTGTCAGTGTCGGACGGCTCGCGCGCGGTCGCGGTCGGGGCCGGTTGCGACCAGAACCGTTGGCGCAGCGGCGGTTGCGGACCGGCGCCAGCCTGAGTGGTCAGCATCGCTGCGGGAACCTGGGCGATCTCACGCAACCTCGCCCCGGTGGTGCCGGTGAGTTCCTGTTGTATCTGCGCGAGGCTGCGTCCAGCGGCCTGCCTGCGCTTGACCGCCACCAGTTGCAGCAACTGGCGGGCGCCGTAGAGGGCGGTTCGTCCCCGCATCACGCTGGGCCGGTCGACCAGACCAATGGAGGTGTACCAGCGCACCGTACGACGGTCCGGCATGTCGCGGACCCGCCCGCTCGCGGCTCCGCCGTAGTCGGTGGACAGTGCGCCACCGACCAGCTCCACCAGCTGGTCCAGGGTCCACAGCGCCTCGTCGGCCATATGACCATACTGACACTGTCACGATGACAGTGTCAACTTTGCAGCTGCGGCACCGGCAAGAGCTGCGAGCTGGGCTCAGCCTCACGCCATGGCACGGACGCGCCCGACCTGACATTCGATCGTCCGGGCCTGTGCGGGGTCGCCCACCGGCAGATCGACCACATGCTGGCGGGCGCCGTCCCATACCGCCACCTGCAGAACGCCCGTTGTGCGCGGTTCCTTGATCAGCAGGAACAGCAGGCTGACGAACGGAACGACGAAGAACCCGAGTACCGCTAGAGCGACTGCCCAGCCCGGCGTCACCCGGGTGACGTACCAGTAGTCGAAACAGCGCCATACCGAACCCTGCAGCGCGAAGCTCCCGGTCGGGCAGCGCACCCACGACCTGGTCACCTCGATATCACCGAAGCGGGCTACGACCTGCTCCCCCGCGCCCGCCGGCGGAGCCGCCACCAGGTCCCGGGTCAATGCACGCAACTGCGAGCGGGTGTGTGCCGCATACGCCAGACCGGCACGCCGGTCGAACTCATCGAGGTCGAGCAGACCCCGGCCCACCGCGCCGCGCAGCCGCTCCACCGTCGCTTCGCGCTCCGGATCGCTCGCCGCTACGGTGGCCAGGACCTCGACATGACTCGACATGTGCCCATGCTCGCCAGCGGCCCACCGTGGCGTCACCAGGGTCGGTACCTGACTTTTCCCGGAGAAGCGGCCCGCGACGGTCAGGGTCGGGCGCAACCGAGCCCGGGAAGGTATCAGGCCATCATCGCGCAGGTCGGTCCTCCCATCGCGTCCACCTGTCCTGCTGATCGCCCAGTCACCCGCGGGGGAACAGCCGTACCGGAGTTCCCGCCCGGTCGGTACGGTCGGCCGTCCCCTCCGCCGAGACGTCCGGGGGCGCCCGTGAGATCCGTCCTGCCCGCCTCGAGCACCGCGCCACCCCGCGCCCGGCATCTTGCCGACTTCACCCTGAACCGTCGCACGGTGGGGATCACCGCGCTGGCACTACCGATCGGCGCGGCGAGCGCGCTGCTGGCGTACATCCTGCTCGCCCTGATCGGGCTGGCCACGAACCTGTTCTTCCATGGGCGCTTCGACACCGCGCTGGTCGCGCCGACGTCGACACATCCACTGGTCATCGTGGCTGTACCGGTGGCCGGTGGCCTGATCGTGGGTCTGATGGCGCGGTTCGGCTCGGAGAAGATCCGTGGTCACGGCATGCCGGAGGCGATCGAGTCCATCCTGACCGGTGGCAGTCAGGATACAACCGCGGGTGGCGCTGCTCAAACCCGTCTCGGCCGCCATCTCGATCGGTTCAGGTGGCCCGTTCGGGGCCGAGGGGCCCATCATCATGACCGGCGGTGCAGCCGGATCAGTGCTCGCGCAGTTCCTCAAGCTGACCGCCGACGAGCGCAAGATCCTGCTGGTGGCGGGGGCGGCCGGCGGGATGGCGGCCACCTTCAACTCCCCGCTGGCGGCGGTACTGCTGGCGGTGGAACTGCTGCTGTTCGAGTGGCGGCCCCGAAGCTTCCTCCCGGTCGCAGCGGCCGTGACCACAGCCACCGTACTGCGAGCTCCGCTGTTGGGCTCCGCACCGGCCTTCCCAGTGGCCGATACCCATCCATCGCTGGGCCCCACGGTGTATCTGCTGTGCGTGGTGGCCGGCTGCGTCGGCGGACTGCTCGCGGTCCTGGCCACCAGCCTGGTCTATCTGTCGGAGGACATGTTCGCCCGGTTGCCGGTGCACTGGATGTGGTGGCCGGCGATCGGCGGTCTGGTCATCGGTCTCGGTGGGCTGATCCAGCCCCGGGCGCTGGGGGTCGGCTACGACGTCATCCACCAGCTGCTGCTCGGCCGGGCCGGACTGACCCTCATCGTCGGCATCCTGGTGGTCAAGACGCTGATCTGGGCGCTGGCGCTGGGATCGGGCACCTCCGGTGGTGTGCTGGCCCCGGTCTTCATGATCGGCGGCGCACTCGGCGCACTCGAGTCACACGTATTCCCGCACGTGTCGCCCGGCTTCTGGGCGCTGGTCGGGCTGGCCGCGGTGGTGGGTGGCGTGATGCGCTCCCCGCTGACCGGTGTGGTGTTCTCCCTGGAACTGACACACGACTGGTCGGCACTGCTGCCGCTCACGATCGCCGCCGCAGCCGGCTACGGGCTTTCCGCGCTGGTGCTGAAGCGTTCCGTGCTCACCGAGAAGATCGCCCGTCGCGGTCATCACCTCACCCGGGAGTACTCGATCGACCCGCTGGAGGTGATGTCCGTGCACGAGGTCATGAGCCACGACGTGGTGACCCTGACCGCCTCCGACGCGCTCGCAGAGGTCATGAGCAGTTTTCTGTCATCCGGGCACGTGCAGCGGCGGGACCGCCGACATCGGCAACGTCTGTATCCGGTGGTCGGTGACGACGGTCGGCTCGCCGGCTGCTGTTCGAAGACCCGCTCATCCTGGGAGGGCCGGGCGGGCCGGAACGCGGCAGCCGCGACCGCGACGACCACCGACAACAGGGCCACCACGCCGAACGACACCGACAGCGAGGTCGCCGCCGCCACCCAGCCGATCAGCGCTGGCGCGGCCAGGCCGGCACCGTAGGAGATGGTGGCCACCCCGGCGATCGCCTGGGCCGGATGCGCGGTGGTCGACCCGGCTGCGGTGAATGCCAGCGGCACCACGACAGCCACGCCGATACCGAGCAGCGCGAAGCCACCGATTGCCAGCACCGGGATCCTGGCCATCGCGATGAGGACCGCACCCGCCGCCGCCAGTGCGCCCGCCAGCCGTACGGTCGCCACCACGCCGAGCCTGGCCACCACCGTGTTGCCGACCAGCCGGCCTGCCGCTATCGCGGCGGCGAATCCGGTGTAGGCGCCGGCGGCGATGCCCGGCGCCGCATCGGCGACATCGGTCAGGTACTTCGCCGACCAGTCCGACCCGGCCGCTTCGCCGAAGATGGCGCAGAAACTGACCAGCCCGATCAGCAGGACCGGACGCGGCGGGAGGGCGAACGCCGGTGGCACCGGCGCACCGTCCGTACCAGGCCCGGCCGGTAGACCGCGTCCGGCCCATCCACCGAGCGCCATCAGCAGAACGGCCATCACCGCGAAATGCAGCCGGGCGTCGACGTTCCAGGCGGCTGCGGCCACCCCGATGCCGGAGGCGAGCAGTCCCCCGACGCTCCACAGACCGTGCAGGCCGGACATGATGGGCCGCTCAAGTTGCTGCTCCACCACGACGGCCTCGGCGTTCATCGCCACGTCGGACATGCCGGAGGCCGCGCCGTAGAGCAGTGTGGTCACGCACAGCACCGGCAGGTTGGGCGCCAGCGCGGGCAGTACCAGTACCCCACACCAGCAGGCCAGCAGGATGCGGGTGACCGTACGGGGATCGTGGCGGTGCATCAGCCGCCCAGCGATGCTCATGCAGCCCATCGCCCCGACGGCGGGGAACAGCAGCACGAGCCCGAGCTGGCCGGTACCGACCTCGATGTGGTCGGCCAGCCACGGTATCCGGGTGGCGAAGGTTCCGGTCACCGCGCCGTGCACGAGGAACACCACGGATACCGCGGTACGTGCCGAGATGGTACTGCCCGCTCGCATGACCGTCCTTGTCTGCGGTGACCGGCGCCGCTGCCCGCACCCACGGTACGGTCAGCGGCGCCGGTGACGACGGTGGGCGCGAACTCAGCGCCGGGTCAGCCGCAGCGTCCGGATCTGGAACGGCCGGAACGCCAGGCGTGCCGCGCCGTCCGCGAAGTCCACATCGGACAATGGTTGTTCCAGCAGGTCCACCTCGGTGACCGTGTCAAACTCGAAGCCGGCCCGTACCGACGTCGATGCCCGACCACCCAGCGACTCGTAGAGCCGGACAATGACGTCGCCGGACCGGTCGTCGGCCAGCTTCACCGCCTCCACGACCACGGCCGGATCGTCCACGCTCACCAACGGCGCCGGGGTCTGGCTGGCCTCGACGACCGCCAGCGGCAGGTTCAGCGCGTACCCCTCCGCCACCGCGTCGGCGATGTGCGCACCGGGCACCAGCGCATAGGTGAACGTGTGGATGTCCTGGTCGGTACGCGGGTCCGGACTGTGCGGTGCGCGCAGCAGACTCAACCGGACCGTGGTGGTGGTCCCCCCGGCCGGGCGGGTGTCGCGGTGTACGTCGTGGCCGTAGGTCGAGTCGGTGACCAGCGCGACACCGTAACCGGGTTCACCGACGTGGATCCACCGGTGCGCGTACACCTCGAAGCGGGCCGCGTCCCAACTGGTGTTGGTGTGGGTCGGCCGGTGTACGTGCCCGAACTGGATCTCGGCCGACTCACGCTCGGCATGGACGTCGATGGGGAAGGCCGCCTTGAGCACCTTCTCCGACTCGTGCCAGTCGATCTCGGTCTGCACGTCCAACCGCCGGCTGCCGGCCCGCAGCACCAGAGTCTGGGTCAGCCGGGAGTCACCGAAGCTGCGGCGGATGCGGATCGCACTGTACAGCGGTCCGCGTTCGGTCACCTCGACGGAGTCTGCTTCGGTGAGATCGATGTGCCGGTGCAGGTAGTGCTTGTCGATGTCCCAGGCGTCCCACTGGTTCGGGTGGTCAGGGTGCACCTGGAGCAGGTTGCCGTAAGTGTCGGGGGCGAGCACCTCGCGCTGGGCCGGTAGGTCGTACACCGAGGTGATCAGACCGCGTTCGTCCACACCGACCCGCAGCAGACCGTTGTCCAGGACCAGTCCGTCCACAGTGACCGGGGCGATCCCGCCGCCGGCCGGCAGGTCGGGTTCGGCGCTGCCGACGCCCAGCGCGGGCACGGTGGCGAAGGCCGCGACCCGGCCATCGGACAGCTTCTGGGTCGCGTCCGCGGCCAGACCGGACGCCGCCGCCTGCTCCAGCGGCATCGTGGTGACCTCGGCGCGGGCCAGCGGCGCGGCGTTGAACACCCTCAGGCCGCCACCACCGTCGCCCCCCAGCGCATGTACCGAACGGTCGATCAGCCCACCGAGCTCACCGCGGACCCGTTCGTAGGTGGCCCGCGCCTCGCGGTGCACCCAGGCGATCGACGAGCCGGGCAGGATGTCGTGGAACTGGTGCAGCAACACCGTCTTCCACAGCGTGTCCAGTTCCTCGTACGGGTACTCGGCGCCGGCCTGCACCGCCGCGGCGGTGGCCCACAGCTCGGCGGTCCGCAGCAGGTGCTCGCTGCGCCGATTGCCCTGCTTGGTCTTGGCCTGGGTGGTGAAGGTGGCGCGGTGCAGTTCGAGGTAGAGCTCACCGGACCACACCGGAGCGTCCTCGTACTCGGCGCGTGCCGCGGCGAAGAACTTGTCCGGGTGCTCGATCCGTACCCGGGGCGAGCCTTCCAGATCGGCCAGTCTGCGGGCCTTCTCCATCATCTCCCGGGTCGGGCCGCCACCGCCGTCGCCGTGGCCGAAGGGCAGCAACGAGATTGTGCCGACGCCCTTCTCGGCGTAGTTACGCACTGCCCGATGCAGTTCCTCGCCGGAGAAGGTCCCGTTGTAGGTGTCGGCCGGCGGGAAGTGGGTGAAGATCCGGGTGCCGTCGATGCCCTCCCACCAGAAGGTGTGGTGCGGCATCTTGTTGGTCTGGTTCCAGGAGATCTTCTGGGTCAGGAACCAGTCCAGCCCGGCCAGCCGGGCGATCTGTGGGAACGCGGCGGTGTAGCCGAACGAGTCGGGCAACCAGATTCCGCGGGTGTCCACCCCGAACTCTTCGGCGAAGAACCGCTTGCCGTGGGTGACCTGGCGGACCAGTGCCTCACCGCCGGGCAGGTTGGCGTCCGATTCGACCCACATCGATCCGACCGGCGCCCAGTTGCCCGCCTGGACGGCCTCCTTGATCCGCTCAAACACCTTCGGCTGCGCGTCGCGTACCCACGCGTACTGCTGCGCCTGGGAGGCGGCGAAGAGAAGTTCGGGGTATTCCTTGGCCAGCGCAGTCACATTGGCGAAGGTGCGCGAGGACTTGCGTACGGTCTCGCGCAGCGGCCACAGCCACGCCGAGTCGATGTGTGCGTGGCCGGCGGCGGAGATCTGGTGCGCGCTGGCGTGCGCCGGCCGGGACAGCACGTCGACCAGCTCAGCGCGTGCTGCTGCCGCGGTGGCGGTCACGTCGTGCAGGTCCAGGGCGTCGAGCATCCGTTCCAGGGCACGCAGGATCTCGTGCCGGCGCGGGTTGTCCACGGACAGTTCGCGCATCAGTTCGTCGAGGACCTCGATGTCGGCGATCAGCCCGAACACCTCGGTGTTGAGTACCGCCACGTCAGCCTGACGCAACTGGTAGATCAGCTGGTCGCCGGCGGTGCTCTTGTCGCCCAGCTCGGTGGGGGCGATGCCGTGCGGTATCGCCGGGTTCGCCGCACCTTCCAGCAGCAGCGACACCTGCTCGCCACCGGCGGCCGGGTTGGCGATCGGGACATAGCGGTTGAGCGGGTGCAGCGCCTTCACCGGTATGCCGTCGGCGGTGTAGGCCATCGCCTCGCAGGAGAAGCCCGGTCCGCCACCGAACCCCAGATCGAACACAGCTTCCACGTGCTGGCCGGCGAACTCGGCCGGTACCTCACCGGTGACCCGGAACCAGCTGGTGGACCATGGCGCACCCCATTCGGTACCCAGGGCGACCGGCTCGTAGGCGGCGGCCAGCGCCTCGGCAACCGGTACCGGTTCGTCTGGTACGTGCCAGACCTCGACGCTCAGGGGCACCGTCGCGGTGTAGAGGGCCGGCCGGATCCACTGGGCCATCGCCCGGTCGAGCCGCCGCTCGACGAGCACTCGATCGTCATGCACTGTTCAGACTCCCCACTCGTACGGGTACGGCCGCGACCACAATCGCTGGACCCCGCCTGCCAGGACGCGCACCACGGGCCTCCGGGGCCAAGCTATCCAATGCGTCGGCGATCACACCATGCGGCCAATCTCACACTGACTGGAGGATCGACGCACCGTTGCCGAACTTTGGCCGTCAGTGCTCCTACCTGCGTGAATGCGTTACCAGGATTACGCGGGGTCGTGGGGTCGGCGATCAGTCTGCCGGCTCGTCCCCGGACAACCGGGGTGGCAGCAACGACCGGGTCCGTCGGTATGCGGCCCGGCGCGGGTCCCGGCTGAACAACCGGATCTCCTCCCGGGCGAGATCAGCGGCGCCGATGAGACCGGCCTCGTTACCCAACCTGGCCCGTACGATCCTGGCCTCCGGGCGGAACCCGCGACCCGACAAGGTCCGCCGGTAGGTTTCCCGGGCCGGATTCAGCAACAGGTCACCGGCGTCGGACACGCCGCCACCGATCACGAAACAGCCCGGATCCAACGCGCACGCCAACCCGGCAAGGCCCGTACCCAGCCACTGCCCGATCTCGGCAAACAGTTCGATGGCGGTCGGGTCCCCGGCCATCGCCGCCTCAGTGACCAGGGGGCCGCTGATCGCCGCGACATCGCGACCGGCCCGATCCAGCAGCGTCTGGGCCACCGGCGACTCGGCCGCCGCGAGTTCCCGGGCCTCCCGCACCAACGCGTTGCCGCTGGCGTACTGCTCCCAGCAGCCCCGGTTGCCGCACTCGCACCGGTGCCCACCCGGCACCACCTGCATGTGCCCGAACTCGCCGGCCACCCCGTAACGGCCACGGTGCACCTGCCCGTCGATGATCATGCCACCGCCGATACCGGTACCCAGCGTGATGCAGATCAGGTGCTCCTCACCCTGACCGGCGCCGAAGCGCCATTCCGCCCATGCCGCGGCGTTCGCGTCGTTCTCCACCACGACCGGCAGTCGCAACCGGGACGACAACGCCTCCCGCAGCGGTTCGTGCCGCCAGGACAGATGGGGGGCGAACAGTACCGAGGACCCACTCGCGTCCACGAACCCGGCGGCGCCGATACCCACCGCGGCGACCTCGTAGCGGCCGGTCAGCTCCTCCACCACATCGGCGATCGTCGCCTCGACCTCGCTAGGGCTCTTGCTGCGCCCCGGGGTCTCCCGCCGGGTCTGGTGCAGCACCCGGCCGGCCGCGTCCACCACGCCACCGGCCACCTTCGTGCCACCGATGTCGATGCCGATGGTGAGGCGGCGCAGGAACCGGGACGGCGGGCGGGTCCGGTAACGGCGGGTGACGCCTTGACGGGAAGCCATGGGTGCATTCAAGCGCACCCCCACCGGGCGGGCGTCGCAGCCCCGACCTGGTCTGGGAGGTTTCTTGCGCACGGCGGCCAATGGTTGAAGGATGGAACCGTATCCGTGCCTGAGCGAGGAGCTTGCCATGCCCGGTCTGCCGGCCCGACGTCCGCTGACCCGTACCCTGCTCGGCGGCCTGCTGGGTGTGCTGGGCCTGAGCCTGGTGACGATGAGCGCGCCACTGCCCACTCAGCAGGCCGCGCATGCCGGCACCCCACAGACCGGATACGTCGACGTCGCCGCGGCCACGCTGTGGACCGCCCCGAGGCTTGCCCGCGCGGTCGACGCACCCGCCACCGGCAACCCGGTCGATCTGCGGGCCTGGACCGACGGCCTCACTCTCGGACAACGCCGATGGCTGGTCGGCAAGCTGGAGACCCAGGCACTGTACGGCACCAGACTCACCATTTTGCAACGGTCCGGTGACTGGGTGCAGGTGGTGGTGGACGGTCAACCCACCCCACGTGACCCGCGCGGTTACCCCGGTTGGCTGCCCGCGGCCCAGCTCACCACGAATCCTGTCTTCGCCAAGCTGAGCAGCCGACCGTTCGCGCTGGTCACCGCGACCACAGCAGGTCTGTACCGGGGTCCGGCGCGCCGACACCGGCTGATGGAGCTGTCCCTGGACACCCGACTACCCGTACTCACCCGGGCCGGCGGGTCGATCCTCGTCGCCACCCCGGACCGGGGCGCGGCCTGGCTGTCGGCCCGCGACACCCACGTGTACGCCGACGAGGCGGCAATCCCCCGGCCCGACGGAGCCGACCTTGTCGCCACCGCCCGGCACTTCGCCGGTCTGCCCTACGTCTGGGCCGGTACCTCCGCCTGGGGGTTCGACTGCTCCGGGTTCACCCACACCATCTACCACGTGCACGGCGTCAGCATCCCCCGCGACGCGGACGCGCAGTTCGCGGCAGGCACACCGGTCGCCAAGGACGCCATGCGGCCCGGTGACCTGATCTTCTACGCCTACTCCAACGGCTACGTGCACCACGTCGGCATGTACATCGGCGACGGTTACGAGATCGACGCGCCCAACAACACCGCCACCGAGGTCAGCACCGTGGAGATCGTCAAGCTCGACGAGCACCGCTACGCCGACGAGTACGTCGGTTCCCGTCGCTTCCGGTGAACGCGGCCGGTTCTGTCGGTACCGCCGGGCATGATGCGGCCATGGACCGTGATCGGCACATCCACCCTGACCCCCAGGACGCGGCAAGGGACGACGATCCGCTGCCCCGGCTGCGTGCCCTGTGCCTGGCCCTTCCGGAGACCACCGAACGACCCAGCCACGGCGAACCCACCTGGTTCGTACGTGACCGCAAGGTCTTCGTCAACTACGCCGACCACCACCACAGCAACCGGCTCGGGTTCTGGTGTGCCGCGCCACCGGGTGCCCAGGAGGCACTGGTCGCCGACGAGCCCGACCGCTTCTTCCGGCCACCGTACGTGGGGCACCGGGGATGGCTCGGGGTCTACCTGGACCTCGATACCCTCGACTGGACGGAGATCGGCGAACTGGTCACCGACGCGTACCGGCAGATCGCGCCGAAGACGTTGGTGGCCCGACTCGACCACGTCTGACCCGCGACCCGATCAGCCGCGCGCATGCCGGTCCAGGAAGGTGTAGACGTCGGTTTCGTCCACGCCCGGGAAGACCCCCGGTGGCAGTGCGGCCAGCACGTGCGAGTGCGCCCGGGCCGACGGCCAGGCCATCCGGTCCCAGCGCCGGGCCAGTTCCGCCGGCGGGCGCCGACAGCACTCCCCGTCCGGGCAGGCGGAGCGGGCCGTGTTGGTCGTCTCCCGGCCGCGGAACCAGCGGGAGTCCTCGTACGGCACGCCGAGTGTGATCGCGAAGTTGCGTTCCCGGCTCGGGTCGACATACGCGGCGCACCAGTGGGTGCCGTTCGGCTTGTCGGTGTACTGGTAGTGGATCGAGAAGCGGTCCGGTGCGGCGAACACCTGCCGGCCGCTCCAGTACCGGCACATCCGTTGGCCCTCGATCGCGCCGGTGGCGTCGGTCGGGAAGACCAGCCCGTCGTTGGCGTAGGCCTTGTAGATGACGCCGGATTCGTCGTTCTTGGTGAAGTGGCACCGCAGGTCGAGGTGGCGGGTGGCCAGATTGGTGAAACGGTGCGCGGCCATCTCGTAGGAGACCGCGAACAGGTCCCGCAGATCCTCCACGGACAGATCCCGGGCAGTCCTGGCCTGCCGGAGGAACGGTGCGGCCGATTTCTCCGGTACCAGTACGGCGGCGGCGAAGTAGTTCGCCTCGACCCGTTGGCGCAGAAAGTCGGCGAAGTCGCGGGGCTGGCTGTGACCGAGCAGGAAGTGACCGAGCGTCTGCAACAGCACGGTGCGCGGGGTGTGCATGCCGAACGATGCCCTGGCCAGGTAGATGCGGCGGTGACGCAGGTCGGTGACCGATCGGACCGATCGGGGGAGATCGGCGACGTAGCGCAAGCTGAAACCGGAATGGGTGACCAGCGACTGCAACATGCCCTCGGAGACCGGACCACCCGAGTAGCCGACGGCTTCCAGGTGCTGGTCGGCCAGCCCTTCGATACCGGCGAAATAGTTGCTGCGTTCCCGCATTTCGGTCCGCAGTTGCGCGTTGGCGATCCGGGCGTCCTCGGGGGTCCCGGTGGGCCGGGACTCCCGGCGTTGCAACTCCGTGTAGAGGCCGACGAGATGTTCCAGTACGTCGGTGGGTACCCGTTTACCGACCCGCAGGGCGGGCAGGCCCAGTCGGGTGTACAACGGCTCGCGTTGGGCGGCGTCGAGCGCGAGTTCCAATTGCGCGCGGCGGGTGGGGGGCTGCCGGGAGAGCAGTTCGTCGAGCCCGACTCCGAGTTCGGTGGCCAGCGCGGTGAGCAGCGACAGCCGGGGTTCTACCTTGCCGTTCTCCAGCATCGACAGTTGCGAGGGAGCCCGTCCGACCCGGCGGCCGAGTTCGGCGAGGGTCAGTCCCGCCTGATTGCGCAGGTGTCGTAGTCGCTGCCCGAAAGTAGCCAGATCAAGCTCTTCCGCAAATTTCTTATTTTCTTCCTGAGCCAACTTCGCCATGAGTTCACCTTAGCTGAACTTTTGCAGTTCTTCATATCGGAAAGCTCTAGGGTTCGGCACCGTCAGCTCACACACTCGGTGGTACCAGCAGAACCGACCGTGCCCCGGCCGGCACGAAGGAGGCAGTCGCCATGTCGACCAGCACCCAGAGCGCGATCACCCACGATGATCAGCCGCAGACACCGACGACCGCCCGCAACAAGGCGGACCAGTTGCGCCGACACTGGCAGACCGACCCCCGCTGGTACGGGGTGACCCGCGACTACTCGGCCGAGGACGTGGTGCGGCTCTGCGGCTCTGTGCAGGAGGAGCACACGCTGGCCCGGCTGGGCGCCCGCCGGCTGTGGCGGTTGCTGCGCGGCGAACGGTTCATCCCCGCGCTGGGTGCCCTCACCGGCGGCCAGGCCGTGCAGATGGTGCGTGCCGGCCTACAGGCGATCTACCTGTCCGGTTGGCAGGTCGCCGCGGACGCCAACCAGTCCGGTCAGACCTACCCGGACCAGAGCCTCTACCCGGTCAACTCGGTGCCGCAGGTGGTGCGTCGGATCAACAACGCGCTGCTGCGCGCCGACCAGATCAGCTGGGCCGAGCGCCAGGACGGCAAGGGCGAGGACGCCGAGGAGCAGTTGCACTGGCTCGCACCGATCGTGGCCGATGCCGAGGCCGGTTTCGGTGGCCCGCTCAACGCCTACGAACTCATGCGGGCGATGATCGCGGCCGGCGCTGCCGGCGTGCACTTCGAGGACCAGTTGGCCTCGGAGAAGAAGTGCGGGCATCTGGGCGGCAAGGTGCTGGTGCCGACCTCACAGCACATCCGTACCCTCAATGCGGCCCGACTGGCCGCGGACGTGTCCGGTGTGCCGAGCATCCTGGTGGCCCGCACGGACGCGCAGGCCGCCACCCTGGTCACCTCCGATGTCGACGAACGGGACCAGCAGTTCCTCACCGGGGAACGCACCGCGGAAGGCTTCTACAAGGTGCGCAACGGGTTGGACTCCTGCGTGGCCCGCGGTCTGGCCTACGCCACGTACTCCGACCTGCTGTGGATGGAGACCTCCAAGCCCGATCTGGGGGTCGCGCGCGAGTTCGCCGAGAAGATCAAGCGGCAGTACCCCGACCAGATGCTGGCCTACAACTGCTCACCGTCGTTCAACTGGAAGGCGCACCTGGACGACGCGACGATAGCCCGCTTCCAACGTGAGCTGGCGGCGATGGGATACACCTTCCAGTTCATCACGCTGGCCGGCTTCCACGCCCTCAACCACGGCATGTTCGACCTGGCGCGCGGTTACGCCGAACGCGGGATGAGCGCCTACGTCGACCTGCAGGAGGCCGAGTTCGCCGCGGAGTCCGAGGGCTACACCGCCACCCGGCATCAGCGGGAGGTCGGGACCGGCTACTTCGATCTGGTCAGTACCGCGATCTCGCCGCAGTCCTCCACCACCGCACTGGCCGGCTCGACCGAGACCGAACAGTTCAACAACCGCAACGGCAGGCTCGCCCAGGCATCCTGACGTTTACGCGGTCGTGCGCCGGGCCTCTGGTTCCCGGCGCACGACCGCGTCCGACCGCGCACGGCAGGGTCCCGTCCGGCCGGATGCCCACCGGTACACTCCGGCTGGCCGACGAACGGGTCGGCCGTTCCCGGTGGCCCGAGCGGAAGGCGCAACGTGACGATGAGCGGCAGAGTGCTCCTGGTGACCGGTGGCGGACGAGGCATCGGTGCCGAGGTCTGCCGACAGGCGGTCACCGCCGGGTACGCGGTGGTGGTCAACTACCGTGACCGGGCCACCACGGCGGAGTCGCTGGTCGCCGAGCTGGAAGCCAGCGGCGGTCGTGCCGTCGCGGTACGGGCGGACGTCTCCGACGCCGATGCGGTGCAGCGGTTGTACGACACCGCTACACAGCGCCTCGGTCCGGTGAGCGCACTGGTCAACAATGCCGGCATCGTCGGATCCCACGGCCGACTCGACGAACTGGACACCGACACGCTGCGCCGAGTCGTCGATGTCAACGTCACCGGGGCGCTGTTGTGCGCCCGGGAAGCGGTACGCCGGATGTCCACCCGCCACGGCGGTAGCGGTGGCGCCATCGTCAATGTCTCGTCCCGGGCCGCGGTACTGGGCAGCCCTGGTGAATGGGTGCACTATGCGGCGACCAAGGGCGCGATGGACACCCTGACGATAGGGCTCGCGGCGGAGGTCGGTCGCGAGGATGTGCGGGTCAACGCGGTCGCGCCCGGCCTGATCGACACCGGCCTGCACGCCGAGGCCGGGGTACCGGACCGGCTGCGGCGGATGGCCGATGGGATACCGCTGGGCCGCCCGGGGCAACCCGCGGAGATCGCGGCGGCGGTGCTGTGGCTGCTGTCCGCGGAGGCTTCCTATGTCACCGGCGCGATCCTCGCGACCAGCGGCGGGCGGTAGCGATCCGGCGTACCGGTCGCGCGAACCGGGCAGGGCAGGTCAACGGGCAGGCCGGGCGACGGTCTGACATACGACACAGCCGCAACTCATCGTGATGATAAACGCGGGCATCCTCATATCGGTTGGTCCGACCGATGCGTTGTACAACAAGACTTCCGGTTCACCCACTCGAGCGATGACGTGAGCGATGGATCACTATCGGTGATGAACGGCACGCATCATCTGTCCCCCTCAGGACACCATGACCGCCCGATCGGCCGCACCATTTACTCAGGGCGGTGGGTTCTGGTCAGCACCGCCGGCAGACAGTAGTCGGGGCGGGCCTACCGGGGGGAAGGAGCACCACCACCATGCCGAATGTCGAGACCGCAGCCGTGGCGGCCGTCGCGTACGTGGCCCTGTTCGCCGGCCACCATCTGGGTGATCATCCGTTCCAGAGCACTGCGGCGGCGACCGGCAAGAGCGCCCCGGGGACCGCGGAACTGGCCCGCGGCGCGCACCCGTGGCGCGGCTGGTCCTGGTGCGCGCGACACGTCGCTGTGTACACCGCCACGCAGGCCGCCTGCCTCGCGCTGGTCGCACTCGTCGCCCCGCTGCACCCGGTCGGCGCGATCGCCGCCCTCGCCGTCTCGGCCTCGACCCATGCTGTGATCGACCGCCGCTGGGTGGTCCGCTGGTTCCTGTCGGTCAAGGGCGCCCACGACTGGGTGGAAGGACCGTATCTGGTCGACCAGTCACTGCATCTGGGTGTACTGCTGATCGCCGCAGTACTGGCTGCGAGTGTGACCGGCGTACCAGGGCTGGCGATCGCGCTGGCCGCTTCGGTCGCGATCGTCGCGGCCGGTCTGCTGGTGGAGCGGCACCGGGCCCGGGTCGCGATGCCGGTACGCCATTTCAGCGCCGCGAAACAGTGACGAGCATGCCCTCGGGTGCTCAGGCCAGCAGCGTCCGGCCGTAGTAGTCGGCGGTCACCACGAGAACCAGTGCCATCACAGGCATCCGCCACCCGGCTCGTGCTGCGCACACTGCTGGGGCCCCGGCCTCCGACTCGCCTGTGGCTGGCGTCGCACAGCCTGACCGGCCGCGGCTCGGCGGGCCGCTCACAGGTCCTCGGTGCCGCAGCGACGGACGATCTCGGCCAGCAGCCGCTGGCCGCTGGGTGGGGCGAGGCCGAGGTGGTACAGGTGCAGCTCCGCCGCGCCCGAACCCAGGAGCGCGCCGGCATGGTCGATGACCGCGTCGGGTTCGGCCGGCGGCAGTACGGTCAGGTACGCGCCCACCGTGACCGACTCGTCCAGCATCGCTCGGGCCCGGGCGACCAGTTCGACGCTCTCCGGGGTCGTCGGCCAGGCCGGTACGAGCACGGTCCGCACCCCCGGCACGCTGCCGGTAACGCAGGCCACGGATGAGCCGGTGGCCCACCGGTCGGGTACCGCGTGCAGGGTGACCGGCAGGCCGCCGGCAGTGTCGGCGACGGCGTCGAGGACCACCCCGCGCAGTGCGTCGGCGGCGTCGCGCCGGGTCGCCAGCACCAGTTCGGCGATCCGCTCACCCAACAGTTCCGGTACCGACGCGTCGGCGCGCACCGCACCGTCCAGCACCGCACGCACCCCGGTGGTGAGCCGCGACATCACCTGCTCCGGGTCCTGACCACGCTCGGCCCAGCCGGCCAGGCAGCGCGGGCAGCAGCAGACCGACAGCAGCCGTTGCGCCGCCGGCGGGAAGACCCCCTGGGTCTTGTCATGCCGGTCCTGGTGCGCCACACCCAGTTGCCCGCAACCCTCCAGCGACACCCCGGTGACCGGTACGCCGCGCAACACCTCGGCGGTCAGCGTCGCGGCGTGGTCGCGTACCTCCGGATGGCTGGGACACAGCGCGTACGGGTACCGGTCGCCGGCGCAGTTGCGTACCGCCAGCTCCGGGCAGGCGGTCCCGGACCTGGTGCTGTGGGCCAGCACGATCCAGGCCGACACAGCGATGCGGGCCGCCCGCAGACGGGCGGCCGCGGCACCGAACGGGTCGTCACCGGCCACCCAGTCCGCCGACGCCGGCACCAGTCGGCGCTGGCCCCAGACCCGCTGGCGTACCGGACGGTAGAGCGCCGCGTCCCGGGCATCCACGATCAGATGCCCGGGGTGCAGCGGGGTCGCTGCCCGCACCGAGTGGTAGCTGGCCGCAAGGCACACCTCGGCGATCCCGAGCGCCTTCACCCTGGCCGGGAACGCGGGGTCGCCGAGCACGTCCCAGGGGTAGGCGTACCCGACCAGTCGCACGCTCACCAGGTGACCCGGCGCGGCACGAAGTTCGGCTGGACACCGTGCAGGTATGCGGCGTCGTCACGGGTGGTGGCGATCCCACATTCCAGGTAGCGGCCGTGCATCCGGTCCGACGCCGCCGGGTCCGGTGTCACCCCCGGCCCGGGCGCATCCGGTACGGCGACCGCGCCGCAACGTAATGGCAGCGCATCGACGACGACCACATCCTCACCCTCCGGCGGGAAATGTGTGTCACACGCGTACGACGGGGTCGGTGTCGCGGCGGCCAGGTGCACCATGGCGGCCAGGCTAATGCCCAGGCGCGAATTGGAGTGCATGGCCGGGCCGAGATTGAAGGTGGCACACATCGCGGCCGGTTGAGCAGTGGCGGGCCCGCGAGGGCGACCGGAGTGACGCCGACTCGGCCTCTTCGTCCAGCATGCGGACAACTTCTTCCATTGGGATACGGTCAGATTGCCCGATGAGGTGCAGCCCGACGCCGCCCCGGCCGGTGCCGGTCACCACACCGCCACCACGACCGGAGGCCAGGATGACCAAACTACGACGGGTGCTCGTCACCGGCGCGGCCGGCGACATCGGCGGCATGCTGCGCGACCGGCTGGGCCGACCCGGCCGTAGCCTGCGGCTGCTCGACGTGGTGCCCGCGGCTGCGCCGCGCGGCGACGAGCCGGTCGAGATCCACACCGGGTCGGTGACCGACCCTGACGTGCTGCGGACCGCCTGCGCGGGGATGGATGCCGTCGTACACCTGGCCGGAATCCCCCGGGAGGCGGCGTGGTCGGACATCCTGCACACCAATGTGCACGGCACCTGGTGCGTACTGGAGGCCGCCCGCGCGGCCGGGATCACCCGGGTGGTGCTCGCCTCCAGCAACCATGCGGTCGGTTTCGCCGAGCGGGCCGCCGCACCGGCCGGCGGTCTGCCCGGTGATCTGCCGCCGCGCCCGGACACCTACTACGGCTGGAGCAAGGCGGCCATCGAGTCGCTCGGCCGGCTCTACACCGACCGGTTCGGGATGGATGTCGTCTGCCTGCGGATCGGCGCGTGCGCCGGCCGTCCGTTCGACCGACGCAACCTGAGCAACTGGTTGTCACCCGACGACATGGGTCGTCTGGTCGAGGCGGCGCTCACCACCGACCAGTCCGGCTTCCGGCTCGTCTGGGGCGTGTCGGCGAACTCCCGGTCCTGGTGGTCGCCTGAACTCGGCGCCCGCTTGGGTTTCGCCCCGACCGACGACGCCGAGGCCTATGCCGCGCAGATCACCGGCGGATCGGAGGCCGACCCGCTGCCCGACGAACGGGTCGGTGGCGAGTTCTGCAGCACACCGCTCGGCCTACCGGGCCCGGCGACCGAGCTGTAGTGCATGCGCGCCGGCCGCCCCGACCCCGGCCGCCAGCAGCAGACCAGCACGCAGCGCGTCCGCCGGTCCGTGCCAGTGCAGCTGGCCGTCGGAGTTCACCACGAAACCGGTCAGGCACAACCAGCCCAGCAGCCCGGCGAGCAGGCCCCCACCGAGCGTGCTGAACCAGCCGAGCAGCGTGACCAGGATGGCGAACAGGACCAGCGAGATAGCCGGATGGTGCGGGATGGCCAGCGCGCACACCACGCCAAACGGCAATCCGCCCAGTAGCGTGACACCACCGGACAGCTCCCACGGCAACCGCGGATCACCGGGCGCCCACCAGCGTCGTACCACGTTGCCCTCCCCGCCGACAATGACTCACATCCGATGACTACCGCTCCGGCTGGTCTGCCCGCCGCTCCGGCAGTAGCAGCGTGAACACCGGCGGAACCGGACGGGTCAGATTCAGCCGACCGCCTTCCGCCTCAGCCAGACTGCGGGCCAGCGCCAGACCGATCCCGTGCCCGACCGCGTGTCCGGTCCGGCGGGCGAACAGTTCCGACTCGCTTCGGGTGGTGCCCGGTCCTTCGTCCGCGACGTCGATCGCCAGCGCACCACCGGCGCTGCGGGCGGTCACGGTGATCTGCCCGCCGCCGTGCAACGCCGCGTTGTCCAGCAGCACCTGCAGGATCTGGCGTACGGCCACCGCCGAGCCGGAGGTCTCCGGGACATCAGGATCGACTGCCACCAGCAGGGCACGACCCGCGCCGGAAAGTTCGGGCAGCCGCTCGGAACGCAACTGTGCCAGCACCGCGGCGACGTCCAACGGCTCGTCCCGGCGGGGCAGGTCGCGGGCCAGATCGAGCAGGTCGTCGACGGTTCGTTCCAGCCGGTCAGCGTGCTCGATCGCGCTCGACACGGCCGGCCGCAGGTCCTCGTCAGGGCGGTCCAGGGCCATCTCCAGACCGAGCCGCAGTCCGGTCAACGGGGTACGCAGCTGGTGCGAGGCGTCGGCGGAGAAGGCCCGTTCCCGGGCCACCAGGCCACCCAACCGGTCCGCGGTGGAGTTCAGGGAGGTGGCCACCGAGTCGATCTCCGGTATCCCGCTGGTCCGGGCCCGCACGCTGAAGTCGCCGTCACCCAGTTCGTGTGCGGTGTGCTCCAGCCTTTCCAGCGGTTTGGCCAACCGTCCCGCCTGCCATCGGGCGAACATGGCCGCGGCGGTGAGCCCGACCAGCGCCAGCACCGTCATGGTCAGCCAGATCGGCACTGCCCGCCCGTATGCCTGACTGCGGCCGGTGGACGCGCGTACCGCCCCGGCGACCCGGTTGCCACGATCCACCGGGACCGCGACCACCAGGTCGGCGCCATCGTCCCCGTTGGTCACCTGGCCGTCGCCCAGTGCCGTACGCACCACGCTGTCCGCGGGAGGACCCACGCCGCGGGTCAGCCTACCCACCCGGTCGTAGAGCCCGACCCGTACGCCATGCGGGCCGCTGGGCAGCGGTGCTGGTGTGCGCCGGGTCGCGTACGCGGCGGTGATGTCCACCGCGGTGCGGTCGGCGAGGCGTTCGAGCTGGCTGCGGGTGTCGGCGATCTGCAGTCGGCCGACCACGATGGCGAACGGGATACCGAACAGCGCGGTGGCCAGCACCGCCGCCAGCAGGCCGACCGCGAGAATCCGCTGCCGCATCCCGATTCCTCCTCCCTACGCTAGGTTCTGGACCCGGCCGACCGGTGGCGGAGCCCTCAGCTGGTCTCCATCCGGTATCCGCGACCGCGCAGCGTGGTGATGCGCGGTGCGACCGCGTCTCCCGGATGTGCCCGTTCGGCCTCGGCGAGTCTCCGCCGTACCGCCGCCATGTGGACGTCCAGGGTCTTGGTCGAGCCGAACCAGTTTTCATCCCACACGTCGGACATCAAGCGCTCCCGGGTGATCGCCACGCCCGGCTCGGAGGACAGCCTGGCCAGCAGATCGAACTCCTTGGCCCGCAGCGTCACTTCGGTCCCGGCCAGCGTGCAGCGTCGGGCCGCGGTGTCGACCGTCAGGTCACCGACCAGCAGTGCCGGCTGCGCGGCGGCTGGCACACCGCGCCGTAGATGTGCCCGGATGCGGGCGAGCAGTTCGGCGAACCGGAACGGCTTGGTCAGGTAGTCGTCGGCGCCGGCCTCCAGACCGACCACGACGTCCATCTCCTCGCGTCGTGCGGTCAGGATGACCAGTACGCAGCCAGGCTGGGCGGCCCGGATCCGTCGGCAGACCTCCACCCCGTCCAGGTCGGGCAGACCAAGGTCGAGCAGGACCAGGTCGTACTCGGTCCGGGTGACCGCGTCCAGCGCCTCCCGGCCGCTGCGCAGCCATCGGACGTCGTGGCCGTGGGTGCGCAGGCCCGGCTCCAGCAGACCGCCGATCGTGGCGTCGTCCTCCACCACGAGCAGCCGCGCCATGGCCGCCACCCTACCGGTGGCCGTCATGGCGTCCGCACGGTTCGGTGGGCCGGGCAGCACGGGGCCGGTCGCGCTCATGGGTCCAACCTAGGTAGCGGTACGTAAGGGGCGGGCAAGCACCCGCTCAACGCTCGGTTGATGTGTACGTACACGTCGGATGTTGTGTCCTTGACAACGAGCAATCGTCCGCGTTTACTTGTCCGTAAGCGTTTCCGTCTGTTATGTCCCGAACGAGGTTTCACTGTGGACATCAACGAAACTGTGGACATCAACGAGCTTGCCCGGCGTGGTGGAGTCTCCGTGGCCACCGTGTCCCGGGCGCTCAACGGCCGGCCCGAGGTCAGCCCGGCAACCCGTCGGCGCATCCTGGCGCTGGCCGGTGAACTGGGCTACGCACCCAACGCCTCGGCCCGCGCCCTGGCCAGCCGACGCTCCGGACTGGTCGGGCTGCTGTGGGACACCGACTACCGCAGCGGCGGACAGCAGCATCCGTTTCTGCAGGACGTCCTGGTCGGACTCAAGCACGCCGTCAGCGAGCACGGGCAGGGCCTGCTCCTGCTGCCCATCAGCGGACCTGACGACCCCACCGGATACGTCCGGCTGGCCCGGCAATACAACCTGGACGGCGTCGTGCTGATGGGTGTCGACCAGCACACCCCGCAGGTCGCCGCGTTGCTGGCCAGCCCTTTGCCGTGCGTGGCACTGGACCTGGCCGTGCAGGGCCCCCGGTGCGGGTCGGTCGGGTCGGACAACCGGGCCGGGGCAGCCAGCGCGGTACGTCACCTGTACAGGCTCGGCCACCGGCGGATCGCCACGATCACCGGACCGCTGGACCTGTTGCCGGGCGCCGAACGACTCGTCGGCTATCGCGCCGAGCTGGCCGCGCTGAACCTGCCCTACCGGGATGACCACGTACTGACCGGTGACTTCTTTCCCGACAGCGGCGGCACCGCGATGCGCCAGCTACTCGCGTCGGCCGAGCCACCCACGGCGGTCTTCGTGGCCGGGGATGCGATGGCCATCGCCGCGATCCAGGCGGCGACCGACGCCGGGAGGCAGGTGCCGGACGACATCGCCGTGGTCGGGTTCGACAACATCGAGGCCGCCGCGCTGATACGCCCTGGTCTGAGCACAGTCGCGCAGGACTACCGGAAGTTCGGTGCCGCCGCGCTGCACACCCTGGCCGGACTGGCCGACGACGCCGGGCTGCCCCGCGAACCTGCAACGCAATCGATGGTTCTGCCCACCCATCTGGTGGTACGCCGCTCATGCGGGGCCCTCCGCCCCGAACACCCGGACACCTGAGACCGCAGCGGAAAGGAGGACCCCGATTCGTGCCCGCAGCGCCGGCCCGGCACCGTTCGCCCCGACGCCGTACCGGACTGTCCGCAATGGACTCCCGTACCGAAGCCAGGAGGTCAGATGAGATCCATCTTCCCGCACCGCACGACCCGACCGGGCCACCGGCTGCTGGCCGGCGCCGCCGTGACGGCCCTCGCGCTGACAGCACTCGCGTCCATGGCCGCGACCCAGCTCCGTCCGACCGGACATGCGGTCACCCCGTCGAACGTGCCGGCCCCGCCGGCCGGTTGGAGCACACTGTGGAGCGACGACTTCACCGGCGCCGCCGGCACCGGTCTGAACACCGCGAACTGGCTGTACGACATGGGCACCAGCTACCCGGGCGGCGCAGCCCACTGGGGCACCAACGAGGTCGAAACAGTCACTGACAGCACCGACAACGTGTACCACGACGGCAACGGCAACCTGGTGATCAAACCCATCAGGTCGGGGTCCTCCTGGACGTCCGGGCGGGTCGAGTCGCAGCGCACCGACCTGGCCGCACCCGCAGGCGGCCAGTTGGAGGTCACCGCATCGATCAAGCAGCCAGATCCGTCCAGTGGTCTGGGATACTGGCCGGCGTTCTGGATGCTCGGCGCCGACGCCCGCCCGGCCGGCGCCACGAACTGGCCGGGGATCGGCGAGATCGACATCATGGAGGATGTCAACGCCGCCAGCCAGCACGCCTCGACCCTGCACTGCGGGGTCGACCCGGGCGGCCCGTGCAACGAGACCACCGGTATCGGCAGCGGTCTGCAGACCTGCGCCGGTTGCCAGACCGGGTACCACACCTACTCGGTCGTCGTGGACCGGACCAACACCTCGGCCGAACAGATCCGGTGGTATCTCGACGGAACCAACTTCTTCACCGTCAACCAGTCCCAGATGGACTCGACCACCTGGCACAACGCCGTCGATCACGGTTTCTTCCTGATCCTCAACGTGGCCATCGGCGGCGCGTTCCCGGACGCGATCTGCGGCTGCACCTCACCGGCGACCGACACCACCTCCGGCGCCGGGATGAGCGTGGACTACGTGGCGGCCTACCAGACCGGTTCGGGCACACCGAGTTCGCCACCGCCGACCGGCGACACCGATGCCTACTCGACCGTCCAGGCGGAGGCACACAACGGCGCCTCGGCGGTGAGCACCGAGTCCACCGCGGACAGTGGCGGCGGCCAGGATGTCGGGCAACTGACCGACGGAGGCTGGCTGCGCTACGACAATATGCAGTTCGGTAGCACCCCGGCCACGCAGTTCGTGGGACGGGTCGCCTCCGGAGCCGGCGGTGGGGTCAGCGGCCTGGTACAGGTCCGGCTCGACTCGCCGACCGCCGCACCGGTGGGCAGCTTCGCGGTGGGCAACACCGGCGGATGGCAGTCCTGGCGCACGGTACCGGCGAACATCACGGGCATCACCGGCCGGCACACTGTCTACCTCACCTTCGACAGCGGTCAGCCCGCCCCCTTCGTCAGTCTCAACTGGTTCACGTTCGGTCACTGAACCAGGCGTCGACCAGCCCGGCCGCCCGGGGCGTCCCCGGGCGACCGGCGCCCGGACCGGGAGGTCATCCATGATCCACCGCAGAGCACTACTACGCGGGCTCGCCGCCACCGTGATCGGCGCACCGCTGTCCGGCGCGGTCGGCATCATGCGCCGCGCCGGCGTACGCAACCGGCACGCTCACCCTGACCGTGGTCAACCACACCAACCGCTATACCAACTCCGCCATCCGCGTCTACATCGTGGGGGTGAACCCGGCCACCGGAGCACAGTGCCATGTCTCCGCCGAGGGCACGCTGCACCCCGTGTCGCTGTCGGACAACGGACCGGACGGCTTCACCGACTACTCGATCCCGCTGGCGGGCGACGGCGACACCACGTTGCCCCTGCCGCACCTGTCCGGCCGTATCTACCTGGCCCTGGATGAGCCACTGAAGTTCAGAGCGGTGCTCGACGGCAACGGAAGGCCCGCGCTGCAGTACCCGGCGGGCTGGGTCACCAGCGATCCCAACTATCCGGTCCTGCACGACTGCATCGAGTTCAGCTTCAACGACACCGGGATGTACTGCAACACCACCATGGTGGACATGTTCTCGGTGCCGCTCGCGCTGTCGCTGCGCGGCTCCTCCCAGCAGACCACCGGTACGCTGAGCGATGGCGGTCGGGATGCGATCCTCTCCGCGCTGGCCGGGCAGGATCCCTTCGCCCCGTTGGTGGTACCGGGGCTCCGGGTCATCGCCCCCGGACACGGAATCGAGTCAGGGCTGTTCCCGGCCGACTATTATGACTCCTATGTGGACAATATCTGGTCCACATACACCGGACGGCAGTTACGCGTACACACCGGTGGTGCCACCTACAGCGGTCAGGTCTCGGGTGACACCCTCAGCTTCGACGGCGGCGTGGCGCCGTTCCAGCGACCGTCCACCAGGGACATCTTCTTCTGCAACGGTGCGCTCAGCGCACCCAACGACGGACGGACCGGGCCGGTGGCCGCCGTGCTGGGCGCCGGATTCAACCGCTCGACCCTGCTCACCGATGCCGACCAACCCGGCAACGACCCGGCCAACTTCTACCGCGACGCAGTGACCAACCACTATTCCCGGGTCATCCATGCCAACACCGTGGACGGCCGCGCCTACGGCTTCCCGTTCGACGATGTCGCCGGTTTCGCCTCCTACATCCAGGACAATGCCCCGAGCGCCCTCACCGTGACCCTGGCCCCGTTCTGAGCGCCTTCCGCCGGCCAGCACGCTCAGCCACGCAGCCCGAGCGGACCGGCCGGCGGCTGCGGGGACGCGGCGGCGCCCGCATCGGTAACCGGACGCGCGCCGCCGGTGAAACGGTCCAACTGACCACCGTCCATCACCCGGGCGGGGAAGGCGTCGCCGGCCGCGAGCCTGGTCAGCTGGGCAACCGGCAGCGGCCAGTGCCCGGCGACCAGTACCAGGTTGCCGAAGCGTCGGCCGCGCAGCACCGCGGCGTCGGCGATCATCAGTACCTCTCCGAACACCGCCCGGACCGTGGCGACCTGCGCGCGGGCGAACGCGCAGCCGGCGCCATCGGCGACGTTCGCCAGGTATAGGCCACCGGAACGCAGCACCCGGTCGGCCGCGGTGACGAACTCCACGCTGGCGCAGGAGACTGGTATCCGGGCGCCGGCGTACACGTCCACGACGACCACGTCGAAGCTGTCCGGCCGCAGGGTTTCGAGCACCTCCCGGGCATCGCCGACCCTGATCCGGGGCCGGCAGTCACGTCCCAGCGGCAGGTCCCGACGGACGAGCTCCACCAGCGCACCGTCGCGTTCCACCACCCGCTGGGGTGAACCCGGCCGGGTGGCCGTCAGGTAGCGCGGCAGAGTCAGCCCGCCCCCACCCAGGTGCAGCGCACTCAGCGGCTCCCCCGGCGGCGCCGCGCGGTCCAGCACGTGGCCGATGCGCCGCACGTACTCGAACTCCAGCCGGGTCGGGTCACCGAGGTCCACGTGCGACTGCGGCGCACCGTCCAGCACCAGGGTGAAGGCCGCGTCGGAATCCGGATCGGGGACCAGTTCGGCCGAACCACTGTCGACCGGGTACGCCCGCACCGCCCGGCCCCGCCGCCGCCCGCGCCCCTCTGCCACCCGACCAGTATCGACGCCCGGTACGGTCCTTGGGTCAGTGGGTGTACCGGCAGTGGAGGACAGCATGGCGGCAGTGCCCGTACGCTCACGCGACGCCCGGTTCCAGCAGTGGCAGGCGCTGCTGACCAATCGCACCAAGCGGCAACGCACCGGGCAGTTCCTGGTACACGGGGTACGGCCGATCACCCTCGCGCTACGCCACGGTTGGCAGTTCGAGACCCTGCTGCGACCGGCTGGCGGCCGGCTGTCCGACTGGGCCACCCGGACCGCTGCGCAGTCCGGCGCCCCGGTGGTCGAGGTGGCACCGGAACTGCTGGAGGAACTGGGCGAAAGGTCCGACGGCGCACCGGAGCTGATCGCGGTGGCGGCCAGGCCGCCGGACACCCTCAGTAGGGTGAAGATTGGATCGGACCTGCTGGTACTGGTGCTGGACCGGCCCAGCAGCCCCGGTAACATCGGCACCCTGGTGCGGTCTGCGGACGCGTTCGGGGCGGCCGGCGTGATCGTCACCGGACACGCCGCAGACCCCTACGACCCCAAGGCCGTACGGGCCAGCACCGGCTCGCTGTTCGCCGTGCCGGTGGTGCGGACCGGGCAGCCGGAGGTACTGGACTGGCTGGAGCAGCTGCGCGTCGATGGCCTGGCGGTGCGTACGGTCGGCGCCGACGAGTCGGGTGCGGTGGAGGTCGGCACCCATGATCTGACCGGACCGACCGCTCTGGTGGTGGGTAACGAGACCAGTGGCCTCAGCGTGGCCTGGCGGGAATCCTGCGACGCGATGGTCCGCATCCCGATCGGTGGGGCGGCCAGCTCACTCAACGCGGCGATGGCCGGCACCCTGGTGCTCTACGAAGCCGCGCGGCAACGGCGCGAACATGCCCGGTAGGACACCGTCCGGCACGCACGTCCTGATCCGCACCTGAGCACCCGCATTGTCATTGTCGCAGCCGGCCACATGTCCGCTGCCCGATACCCGGGGCACTATCATGTGAAGGTAACTGTTCATCGGCGAGCAGTGGAGGCAGTGCGTGGAACGGCCGAGTTGGGCACCGGAACAGATCGACATGAACCGGCCGAGCGCGGCACGCATGTATGACTACTTTCTCGGCGGCTCGCACAACTTCGAGCCCGACCGCAGGGCTGCAAGCGCCGCCATCGAGATCATTCCGGAGCTGCCGGCTGTCATGCAGGCCAACCGGGCGTTCCTACGGCGCGCGGTACGCCACGCACTGGCCATCGGCATCCGCCAGTTCCTCGACATCGGTTCCGGGATACCGACTGTCGGCAACGTGCACGAGGTGGCGCAGGCGATCGAGCCGACCGCCCGGGTGGCCTACGTGGACTCCGACCCGGTGGCCGTCGTCCACAGCCGGGCACTGCTCGGCGACGACAAGCAGACCGTCATGGTGCAGTGCGATGTCCGGGACCCGGACACGCTCCTGGTCGATCCGGCGCTGCGCGGACTGCTCGACCTCGACCAGCCGATCGCGCTGCTGATGGTGGCGCTGCTGCATTTCGTCCCCGACGGCGACGACCCCGCCGCACTGGTCCGTCGCTACTGTCACGTCCTGGCTCCGGGCAGCCAGTTGGTGATCTCCCACGGCACCGGCGACGGGCGTAGTGAACAGTCCCGGCGGATGGTCGGGCTCTACCAGACCACCGCCAATCCGCTCACCGCGCGTACCCGCGAGCAGATCACGGCATTGTTCGACGGGTTCGAACTGCTGGAGCCGGGCGTGGTGTTCCTGCCGGAGTGGCAGCCGGACCAGGCGGAGGACGTACCCGAGCACCCGGAGCGCCTGTGTGCCTACGGCGGGGTCGGGCGCAAAGCATGACCGGCACCGGGTCCCCCGACCCCAGCGTTCCGCCGACCGCCCAGGACCGGCTGGCCCGCTCCTGGGCGGCTGTCGCGGCAGGGACCAGCTACGTGCCGATGGACATCGCCGAACTGACCGAGCATCTACGGCCGTTCGTCGGCCGGCTCCTGGCTGCCCTGCGTACCGGAACTGAAGTCGATCCGGTAGGCGGAACGGCGGCCGAGGTGGGTCGGGCGCTGGTCGCGGCGCATTTCACCAGTACCGAGACGCTCAGCCGCACCCTGGTGCTGCTCGGCAATGCCCTGCCCGAATATCCCGGTGGCTCGGACCGGGCGGTACGCACCGCGCTGCTCTCCGCGCTGGCCACCGGATACGCAGGCGGGTTGCGGGACCGTACGTTGGCCGAACAGGAGGCAATCCGGAAGGCGGCGATGACCGCGCAGGCCCGGGCCGAGCGGGCGTTGCGGGATACTGAGGCGCGGTTCCATGCGGTGTTCACCGGCGCGGCCACCGGCATCGCGCTGGGCGACCTGACCGGCCACATCATCGAGGTCAACGCGGCGCTGGCCACCATGCTCGGCCAACTGCCCGAGCAGCTGCGCGGTCGAGACGTCTTCGACCTGGTGCATCCCGATGATGTGGCGGAGCTACGCGAACAAATCTATCGGCGGGTGGCGCAGGGTACGGCCGAACGGGTCCGCACCGAGATGCGTTTCGTCCGCGGGGACGGACGGGTGCTGTGGGGCCTGCTGGCCGTCTCGGTGGTACGTGACAGCGAAGGGCGACCGAGTTACCTGGTCGCGATGGGCGAGGACAACACCCGCCGACACGAACTGCGGGACCGGTTGACCTACCGGGCGACCCGCGACTCGCTGACCGGCCTGGCGAACCGCACCCTGTTCACCGATCGACTGCATCAGGCGTTCGCCCGAGCCACCCCCACCACCCGACTGGGTCTGTGCTTTCTGGACCTGGACGGCTTCAAGATCATCAACGACAGTCTCGGGCACGACATCGGCGACCGGCTGCTCCAGGTGGTCGCCGAACGGCTCGCCACCACGGTCACCGCCGATCATGTGGTGGCCCGGCTCGGTGGCGACGAGTTCGTCATCCTGGTCACCGACTCGACTGGCGAGCGACAGCTCATTGAACTTGCCGAACGGGTCCTCGCCGCACTGGCCCCAGCGGTGGCCCTGGCCGGCCACGAGCTGTCGGTCTCGGCCAGCATCGGCATCGTGGAACGGGCTATCTTCGGCTCGGATCCCGCCGAGGTGATGCGGGCCGCGGACATCACCCTCTACTGGGCGAAGTCGGCTGGCAAGAGCCGCTGGGCGACCTTCGACGCGGAGCGCGACGCTCAGGAGGCGGCACGCTACCAGCTGTCCGAGGCGATGCCCGAGGCGCTGGTCAACGGGGAGTTCACAGTCGCCTACCAGCCGATGATGACGCTCGCCGACGACCAGTTGGGCGCGGTCGAGGCCCAGGTGCGCTGGCGGCATCCGCGTTTCGGCCTGCTCGGTCCGGAGGAGTTCCTCGGCGTCGCCGAGGAGACCGGGCTGGCCGTGCCTCTCGGCCGGTGGGTGCTGCGGGCAGCGTGCCGGCAGGGCCGCGACTGGCTCGACAGGTACGGACGAACGCCGTTGGTCAGCGTCAATCTCTCGCTGCGCCAGGTGCGGGACGAGGGGCTCGCCGACGATGTCTGTCGCGTGCTGCGCGAGACCGGGCTGCCGGCCGAGCGCCTGCAACTCGAACTCACCGAACACGCGCTGATGGACGCCGATCCGCTCGCCGCCCTGCGCGCGTTGGTCGCTCTCGGGGTACGGGTCGTCATCGACGACTTCGGCACGGGCTACTCCAACCTCGCGCACCTGCGCCGCGCGCCGGTACAGGGCATCAAGCTCGCGCCCTCCTTCACCAGTAGCTTCGACGCACCCGACCATCCGGACCGGGTCGATCTGGTCATCGTGCGTACTTTGGTGTCACTGGCGCACACGCTCGGCCTGACCGTGACGGCGGGCGGCCTGAAGACCCGACGGCAACGCGACCGGTTGCACACGCTCGGCTGCGAATGGGGGCAGGGCTGGCTGTTCAGCCCGCCGACGGAGCCGGCGGACATCGACCGGATCCTGGCCGACGACCAAGCCGCCGGCGCGCACTGACACGTCACCGATGGTGAGCTTCGTGGTCCGTACCGAGTGGCACCAGAGGCCGGCACGCTGCAGCGTCAGTAGGATCTCGGGGCATGGGCGATCACGTACTGGTGCCATGGGATCTCGAGGGCGCGATGGGTGGCTGGCCCGCGGAGCTGCGGGTGACCGTGTGGGACGGTGACGGCGAGCCGGCCGACGACATCCGCGATGTGAGCTTCTACGCGGTGCCCTACGCCGTGCCCTCGGCGCGCGAGCTGATCGCGCGGATGCCCGAGCTGAGTGTGGTGCAGGTACTGACCGCCGGATACGAGACCGTACTTCCGCTGATCCGCCCCGGCGTGACCATGTGCAACGGGCGCGGGTTGCACGACGCCAGTACCGCCGAACACGCTCTCGGCCTCATCCTGGCGGCGCAGCGTGATCTGCCGGTGTGGTGCGCCAACCAGCAGCAGAACCGATGGGAGGCACACTTCACCCGGTCACTGACCGACAGCCGGGTGGTCATCGTCGGCTACGGCTCGATCGGTAGGGCTCTGGAGCGCCGGCTGATCGCCGCGGAGGCGAAGGTGGTGCGGGTGGCCAGCAAGGCCCGGCCCGACGAACGGGTACACGGATCGGACGAGCTGACCACGCTGCTGCCCGATGCCGACATCGTGGTCCTGATCCTGCCGGAGCACCAGCAGACCTATCAGCTGCTCGACGCCGAGCTGATGGCCGCGCTGCCCGATCAGGCGCTGGTGGTGAACGTAGGACGGGGCAGCACCCTGGACACCGGGGCGTTGAGCGCCGAGACAGGTGCGGGACGGTTACGCGCCGCTCTGGATGTCACCGACCCGGAACCACTGCCCGCTGACCATCCGCTATGGACCAATCCGGGCGTGCTCATCACACCGCACGTGGCCGGCGGGTCGGCCAGTTTCTACCCGCGGGCACGACGGCTGATCGCCGACCAACTGCACCGGTTCGCCACCGGTCAGGAGCTGCGCAACGTGGTACGACTGGGTACCGGGCAGTGAAGGCGGCACGCTGGTACGGGCGCCGCGATGTAAGGGTCCATGAGATCGCCGACCCCGCAGAACCACCGGCCGGTTGGGTACGGCTACGGGTACAGGCCTGCGGTCTGTGCGGCACCGACGTGGAGGAGTTCACCTCGGGCCCGGTGTTCGCCCCCCGCACACCGCACCCGCTGACCGGGCAGTGCGCCCCACTGACGCTGGGGCACGAGTTCGTGGGGGTCGTCGACCGGGTCGGGCCGGGGGTGGAGCTCGCCGTCGGCACGTCCGTTGCGGTGGACGGCAACATGTGGTGCGGGCAGTGCAGCTGGTGTCTGGCCGGCCGGTACACCCTGTGTCCGCAACTGGCGCAGCTGGGACTGCAGGCCGACGGCGGTCTGGCCGAGCTGGTTCTGGCCCCGGCCTACAGTTGCGTCCCCTACCGCGGGATCGACCCGACGGTGGCGGTGTTCGCCGAACCGCTGTCGGTCGCGGTACGGGCGGTGGCCAGGGGCCGGGTAGGCCTCGGTGACCGGGTCGGTGTGCTCGGCGGCGGCCCGATCGGTCTGCTCATCGCGCAGGTGGCCCGGTTGGCCGGGGCCGCGACAGTACTCGTCGTCGAGCCGCACGCGGACCGGCGGGAGCTGGCGACGCATTTCGGTGCGGACCGGGCGCTGGGCCCTCAGCACGCGCCGGAGGCAGTCGACGAACTCACCGAGGGGCACGGCCTGGACGTGGTCTTCGACGCTGCCGGGACACCGGCGGTCTCCTCGACTGCGGTGCGCTGGAGTCGCCCGGGCGGGCGCACGGTGCTGTTGAGCGTCTTCGACGCCGACGTACCGGTGGCCATGCTGGACCTGCTGCGCGGCGAGAAGGAGGTGCTCGCCTCGCTGTCACACAGCCACGACGGTGACTTCCCGGAAGCGGTAGGGCTGTTGGAGTCCGGCGCGGTGGATCCGCGGCCGCTGATCTCCGACCGCATCGCGCTGGCCGACGTGGTAACCCGCGGTTTCGCCACGCTGGTGGCCGAACCGGAGCGGCATCTGAAGGTCCTCGTGCTGCCCTGACACCGGGAATGTGGCGCCCCGGCGCCACGTTCCTACCGCAGAGGGGGTTACCGGAGAGGAGATTCGGCATGGCGACGGTCGAACTGACGAAGGAGAACTTCGACAGCACGATGTCGGGCAACGACACCGTGCTGGTGGATTTCTGGGCAAGTTGGTGCGGGCCGTGCCGGATGTTCGCACCGGTATACGAGAAGGCTTCCGAAGCCAACCCGGACATGGTGTTCGGCAAGGTGGACACCGAGGCACAGCAGGAGCTTGCCGGCGCCTTCGGGATCCAGTCCATCCCGACGCTGATGATCGTGCGGGACGGGATCGTGGTGTTCTCGCAGCCGGGGGCGCTGCCCGAGGCCGCGCTCACCGAGCTCATCGGCAAGGCCCGGGAACTGGACATGGACGAGGTCCGCGCCTCGGTGGCGGCCGAGCAGGCCAAGTCGGCGAGTTCCTGACCGGTCGCCGGACCACCGCCGGGATCCTCGACAGCCTGACCACGGACGGCCTTGTTCGCCCACGGTGAAACAAGGCCGAACCAAGGAATGAGTCGACCCGACTCAAGGTTGGGCGGGAGAGCACGAGGAATGGAGCTCTCCCATGGCTGACTACGAACTGCCGGTCCTACCCTTGTCCGACACCGTGGTACTGCCCGGAATGGTGGTACCCGTCACGCTGGACACCGAGGCGCAGGCCGCGGTGGACGCCGCGACGACCGCGACACCGAAGACCACGACGTCGAAGACCACGAACCCCGGTCTGCTGCTGGTGCCGCGCATCGACGGCCACTACACCGGAGTCGGGGTGGTGGCGCAGATCGTCAAGGTCGGGCGGCTACCAGGAGGCGAACCCGCAGTCGTGGTGCGTGCCACCACCCGGGCCCGGATCGGCACCGGCATCAACGGACCCGGCGCCGCCCTGTGGGTACAGGCCGAGCGCGTCGTCGACCCTCCCGCCACCGAACACAGCACCGGGCTCGCCGGTGAGTACAAGTCCGTACTGACCTCGATCCTTCAGCAGCGCGGCGCCTGGGAGGTCATCGACCGCATCGGCCAGCTGTCCGACCCGGGTGAGCTGGCCGACACCGCCGGATACGTGTCCTGGCTGGACACCGGGCAGAAGCTGAAGCTCCTGGAGACGGCCGATCCGGCCGACCGGTTGACTCTGCTGCTCGACTGGGCCCGCAGACACCTGGCCGAGTCGGAGGTGGCGGAGAAGATCCGCGACGACGTCCAGCAGAACATGGAGTCCACCCAGCGGGAGTTCCTGCTGCGTCAGCAGCTCGCAGCGATCCGTAAGGAACTCGGCGACAGCGAGCCGGACGGCGCCGAGGACTACCGGTCCCGCGTCGAGGCCGCCGAACTGCCCGAGAAGGTACGCTCCGCCGCGCTGCGCGAGGTGGGCAAGCTGGAACGCGCCTCTGACCAGTCCCCCGAGTCGGGCTGGATCCGTACCTGGCTGGATACCGTGCTGGAGTTGCCCTGGACCACCCGCACCGAGGACTCCACGGATGTGTCTGCGGCCCGCACCGTACTGGACACCGACCACGCCGGCCTCTCCGACGTCAAGGACCGGATCGCGGAATACCTGGCCGTACGCGCCCGCCGGGCGCAGCGTGGCCTGCAGGTCGTCGGTGGGCGTGGCTCCGGCGCCGTACTGGCCCTGGTGGGGCCGCCCGGCGTCGGCAAGACCTCGCTCGGCGAGTCGGTGGCCCGGGCACTGGGCCGCCAGTTCGTCCGGGTCTCCCTGGGCGGTGTACGCGACGAGGCGGAGATCCGGGGGCACCGGCGCACCTACGTGGGCGCGTTGCCCGGCCGGATCGTGCGGGCGATCTCCGAAGCCGGCTCGATGAACCCGGTCGTGCTGCTCGACGAGGTGGACAAGCTGGGCGCCGACTTCCGCGGCGATCCGGCGGCGGCGCTGCTGGAGGTGCTGGATCCGGCGCAGAACCACACGTTCACCGACCACTACCTGGAGGTCGAGCTGGACCTGTCGGACGTGTTGTTCCTGGCCACGGCGAACGTGGCCGAGACGATCCCACCGGCGCTGCTGGACCGGATGGAGGTCATCCGGTTGGACGGTTACACCGAGGACGAGAAACTCACCATCGCCCGGCAACATCTGCTGCCCCGGCAGTTGTCGAGGGCGGCGCTGACCTCGCAGGACGTGTCGTTCTCCGACGAGGCGCTGCGGCGCGTGGCCGGTGAGTACACCCGTGAACCGGGGGTACGCCAGTTGGACCAGTCGTTGGCCCGGGCACTGCGTAAGGTGGCCACGAAGCTGACCACCGACCCGGACAGCACCCCTCTGCACATCGGTACCGAGCAGTTGCGCAACTACCTGGGCAGGCCCCGGTTCACCCCGGATGTCGCGGACCGCACGGCGGTCGCCGGGGTGGCCACCGGCCTGGCGGTCACCGGCGCCGGCGGTGACGTGCTGTTCGTCGAGGCCGCGCTGCTGGACGGTGAACCTGGTCTGACCCTGACCGGTCAGCTCGGGGACGTGATGAAGGAGTCCGCCCAGATCGCGCTGTCCTACCTGCGGGCCAACGCAGCCCAGTTGGACGTGCCCGCCGCTGCGCTGGCCGACCACCGGGTACACGTACACGTGCCGGCCGGCGCGGTACCCAAGGACGGCCCGTCCGCGGGGGTCACCATGACCACGGCGTTGGCGTCGCTGCTGACCGGTCGACCGGTACGCGCGGAGGTCGGCATGACCGGTGAGGTGTCGTTGACAGGTCGCGTACTGCCGATCGGCGGTGTCAAGCAGAAGCTGCTCGCCGCCCACCGGGCCGGCCTCACCGAGATGGTCCTGCCCCGGCGCAACGAACCGGATCTCGACGACGTACCGACCGCGGTGCTCGACGAGCTGACCATCCATCTGGCCGACAGCGTGTCCGACGTACTGGGTTGGGCTCTGTCCGGCACCGCTGCCGCCACGCTCGCTGCCTGAGCGCCGGTGGGCGCCGCTCCCGGTCGGGATACGGCGCCCACCGCTCAGCGTGTACTCGACGAACCTGCGGTCGGCGGCGAGAAGGCGGGGTCCGCACACCGGCGGACACGGTACCGGGCACCTCAGATCGCCTTGAACCGCACCTCGAAGGTTGTCGGCTCGGCGAGCAACTGGTGCTGCGGCAGGGTCGACGGGCCACACGAGCCGGTACCGAGACCGTGCTGGGCATGATCGACGTTGACCACCACGCTGTCGGATGCGACCAGGTCGGTGGTGTGCCGGGCCGCGTCGAGGTCCTCGCTGGTCCAGCGCCGTACGGTGAGCTCGACGTTCGGCGCGCCGGACAGCCGCAGACCCCGACCGTCCGCGCCGGTCAGCTCGGCCCATCGCACCCCGCTTCGGTTGCCGTTCTCCTGCGGGAACACGTACGGGGTCTGCATCTCCTCGACGCTGGCCGACCAGCGACCGATCCGGGCGGCCTGCCGACTGTCGCGGTACGCCTCGCCCGGACCGCCACCGAACCAGCGCACCGAGTCCACGCTGTGGGACAGCAGCAGCCGCAGTCCCATTCGGGGCAGCGGCACCGACCACTGCCCCTCCGGCTGCACCTCGACCACCAGCCGCAGCAGTTCGTCGTGCGCACTCCACCGGTAGGTCACAGCCAGGCCGAGATCGGTGGCGGCGGGCGCGACGCGGGTGCTGACCACCAGCGACTCCGAGGTGTTCGACACGTCGATGATTCGATGGTGCATCCGGTCCAGTCCCAGTTCCCGCCAGGCCGCCTCCACCGGCTTGTCGTTGTCGATGGGCGCCCGCCACACGTCGAGGCGGGGACCGTCCAGGCTCAGCTCACCGAGCTGGTGCAGTATCCCGTCGGTAGCGCCGAACAGCGCGGGGCCGAGCCGGATCCCGACGGGGTCGGCGTGCGGGGTGGCCGGTCCGGACAGTTCGGCCGGGGCAGCGTCGACGAGTCGGACCTGCCCCCAGCCGAGTACCTGTCCGGCCGGCGCCCAGGGCCTGTCCACCGGGGCGTGCGCGGACACGGTCAGCCAGATCTCACCGGCGCCGCCGAGGCTCGGCAGGCCCAACCCGGCCAGCGGCACGTCCAGGCTGGCCCCGGCGGCCAGTGGCGGCAGCGCGAACTCACCCGTGGCGACCTGCTCGCCGTCGCGTTCCACGCTCCACCGCCAGCTCACCCCGGTCAGTTCGAGGATGTCGTAGCGGTTGGTCACCCGCAGCGTCCGGGCGTCGCCGGTGATGCGGACCGGCTCGATCACCTTCGCGAACTCCAAGAGTCCGGGTGAGGGCGTACGGTCCGGGAAGACCAGGCCGTCGATGACGAAGTTGCCGTCGTGCAGTTCCTCGCCGAAGTCTCCGCCGTAACCGAAGTACTGCTGGCCGCCCGGGGTGTGCTGGCGGATGCCGTGGTCCAGCCACTCCCAGATGAAGCCGCCCTGACAGCGCGGGTAGCGCTCGAAGAGCTCCTGGTACTCGGTCAGCCCGCCCGGGCCGTTGCCCATGGCGTGCCCGTACTCGCACTGGATGAACGGCATCGCGCGGCGCCGGGCGTCCAGGGCGTCGTCCGCGTCGGGGTGGCGTTCCTCCTCGCGCCGGCCGATGGCCTCGACCTCGTCGTGGCTGGCGTACATCCGGGAGTAGACATCGGTGTAGCGACAGGCGTGGTCGCCCTCGTAGTGGATCGGTCGCGACGGGTCGCGTTCCCTGGTCCAGTCGGCCATGACACCGTGGTTGGCGCCGATACCGGCCTCGTTGCCCAGTGACCACATGATCACGCACGGATGGTTCTTGTCGCGTTCCACCATCCGGCGCATCCGGTCGGCGTACGCGGGCCGCCACTGCGGATCGTCGCTGGGGTTGCGCCGCCAACCATTCAGCTCGAAGCCGTGGGTCTCCAGGTCGCATTCGTCGACCACCCACAGCCCGAGTTCGTCGCACAGCTCCAGTACCTGGGGGTGCGGCGGATAGTGGCTGGTGCGTACGGCGTTGATGTGGTGGCGTTTCATCATCAGCAGTTCCTCGCGGACCACCTCGGGCGGCACCACCCGGCCAAGGTCGGGGTGGAACTCGTGCCGGTTCACCCCGCGTAGCAGGATCCGACGACCGTTGACCGTCAGCACGCCGTCGCGGATCGCGACGGTGCGAAACCCGATCCGCAGCTGGACCCGTTCGGTGTCGGTACACAGTTCGGCCTCGTAACGGCGGGGAGTCTCGGCGCTCCAGCCGACGACATCGGCCACGGTGACCGGCTGGTCGGCCGGGTGATCGGCGATGCCCAGTTCCGGGACGCTGATGCGGGCCGGTACGTCGCTGTCCACCCGCAGGGTGCCGCGTCCGGTGCGTCCACCGGCACCGGGCTGGAAGTCTGCGTGCACGAAGAAGTCGGCCGGGCCGCCGACCGGCCGGGCGAGCAAAGTGACGTCCCGGAAGATCCCGGGCAGCCACCACATGTCCTGGTCCTCCAGGTAACTGGCGGCCGACCATTGGTGCACCCGGACCGCGAGCACGTTGTCACCGGGCCGCAGCAGGGCACCGACCTCGAACTCGGTGGGCAGCCGGCTACCGGTGGCGAAGCCGAGCTCGACACCGTTGAGCCAGGCGCGGAAACAGGAGTCGACGCCGTCGAAGCGCAGCAGCGCCGGCCCGGACGGCCAGCCCTCGGACAGTTGGAAGGTGCGCCGGTGCTCACCGGTGGGATTGTCGGTCGGGACGTACGGCGGATCCACCGGGAACGGATAGCGCACGTTGGTGTACGCGGGTCGGCCGTGGCCGTGCATCGGCCAGCTGGACGGTACCGGCAGCTCCGACCAGCCCGAGTCGTCGAAATCAGGTTGGTGGAAGCCCTCGACCGCATCGCTGATGCGTTGAGCGAGCCGGAACCGCCAGGTCCCGTTGAGCGACATCGCCGGCGCGTCGGAGACGAACCAGGCACGGGGTGACTGCGCGCCTGCTCCCGGTGAGTGGTCCTCGTAGTAGGGCAACACCATCGCGCATCTCCCAACAGAATCGACCAGTTCCCGCAGAGCATGCCCACCGCGCTGCCCCAGGATCAAGGTGATCCCACCGGCGTGCCGCAACGGCTCCCCGCTGCCAGCCTGCCCCGCGACCGGGTGAGCAGACCGGGCGGCGTACGAGGTGCCAGCTGCGGTCGCTGACCGGTTTCAGGGGAAACGCGGTGCGGCGCCCCGAGCTGAGCCGGACGATGGTCGTACCGGATCCGATCGAAGCTGTGAAGCCTATTGCGCCCGATGGCATCCAAGGCTGAAACTTCTTTACCAATACACCCGGCACCCTCGAAGGGACCTACGGATGGACCAGCCAGGCAGGCACGACGCGACGCCCACCGCACTGACCCGGCGCCGGTTCGGCGCGATCGCCGTCGGCACCGCCGCGACCGTCACCGCCGCCGCGCTGCCCGGTAGCCCGGTCTTCGCCGCACCAGCCGACCTGCCGGGCGCCCCGGCGGCAGCTCCGGGCGGCGCAGACCCGGACGCGCCTATCGAGCAGCTGCGCGCGATGTGGATCGCCAGCGTGGTCAACATCGACTGGCCATCGACCACCGGCCTACCGGTCGAGACACAGAAGAAGCAGCTCACCGACTGGTTCGATCTGGCCCGCCGGCTCAACCTCAACGCGGTCATGCTGCAGGTCCGACCCACCGCGGACGCCTTCTGGCCGTCGCCCTACGAACCCTGGTCGCAGTATCTGACCGGCACCCAGGGCACCGACCCCGGCTACGACCCGCTGGCCTTCGCGGTCGAGGAGGCGCACAAGCGCAACCTGGAGCTGCACGCCTGGTTCAATCCCTACCGTGTCAGCATGCAGACCGACCCGAGCAAGCTGGTGGCCTGGCACCCCGCCCGCCAGCACCCGGAATGGGTCTTCGCCTACGGGCCGAAGCTGTACTACAACCCCGGGATCCCGGAGGTACGCAGGTTCGTCCAGGACGCCATCCTCGACGCCACCCGCTACGACATCGACGGCGTGCACTTCGACGACTACTTCTACCCCTACCCGGTCGCCGGCAAGGAACTGCCCGACGCGGACACCTTCGCCACCTACGGCGCCGGCTTCGACGACATCGGCGACTGGCGGCGGCACAACATCGACCTGCTGATCTCCGAGATCAACCACCGGATCCACGCCCGCAAGCCGTGGCTGAAGTTCGGCGTCAGCCCGTTCGGCATCTGGCGCAACGTCAGCTCCGACCCGGCGGGTTCGGACACCGGCGGCACCGAGTCCTACAACGCCAACTACGCCGACACCCGCAAGTGGGTCAAGCAGGGCTGGCTGGACTACATCAACCCGCAGATCTACTGGAACATCGGCCTGCCGGTCGCCGACTACGCCAAGCTGACACCCTGGTGGGCCGAGCAGGTACGCGACACCCACGTACAGCTCTATCTCGGTGAGGCCGCATACAAGGTCGGCGTCGCCGGGCAACCGGCCGCCTGGCAGGATCCGGCCGAGCTGTCCCGTCACCTCACGCTCGACCAGCAGTACCCGGAGGTCGACGGCAACGTGTACTTCTCCGCGGTCGAGGTCCGCGCCGACCCGCTGGGCGCGATCAGCACCCTGGTCGCCGAGCACTACCAGCACCGGGCCCTCACCCCGGCCATGCCGCACCTGGATCCGCGAGCGCCGCACCGACCGACCGTCACCGGGGTACGTCGCAGCGACGCCGGAGTGACGCTGTCCTGGCATGCCACCGGCAGCCTCACCCCGACCAGTTACGCGATCTACCGGTTCGACACCCGGCCGGGTCACGACGACTTCGCCGACGCGACCCACCTGATCGACACGGTCCACTCCAGCGGACACCACGAGTCGTACACCGATGCGACCGCGGTCGCTGGACGTCACTACACCTACGCGGTCGTGGCGGTCAGCCGCACCTCGGTACGCAGCGAGCCGGCGCTCGCCCGACCGGTGCGCTGACCCGACTCGCCCGGGCCCGTGGTGTGCGTCATGCTGGACGCACACCACGGGGAAAGGGACACCATGGGCAATAAGGGTAGGCGTAGTCCGTTATGGGCACGCCTGTGCCTGATCGGTGGCATCGTACTCGCCGTGGCCAGCGCGGGCACCTACGTCGGGACGGCCGCACTGGCCAGCCGGGTCAACCACGCCGTGACCCAGGACGACCTGCTCGGCGACGGCAAGGGAAAGCCGCACGGCAGCAACGTCACCGGACCATTGGACGTCCTGCTGGCCGGCAGCGACTTCCGGCACAGCTGGAAGAACACCGGAGAGAAGCCACGTACGGACACCATCATGTGGCTGCACATCCCGCGCTCACTGGACCGTGCGTACCTGCTGTCCATCCCGCGCGACCTGAAGGCGGACATTCCCGCTGACAAGCACGCAGGATTCGATGGTGCGACCGACAAGATCAACGCGGCGTTCCATTTCGGCGCCAGGGACTACACCGATGTCGCCGGCGGCATGACCCTGCTGAAGAAGACCCTCAAGCAGGTCACCGACGAAGACTTCCAGATGGCCGCCCTGGTCAACTGGGACGGGTTCAAGGCCATCACCGCCGAACTCGGCGGTGTCACCCTGTGCCTGGACAAGGGCTTCAGATCCTCCCAGCCAGGGTTCACCAACGAGCCGCCGTTCCCAGCCGGCTGTCACCACTACGATGCGGGCCGCGCACTGGCTCTCGTCCGGCAACGGGACGACTACCCCGACGGCGACTACGGCCGACAGCGGATGCAACAGCAGTTCATCAAGCAGATCCTGAAGGAGGCCACCAGTTCCGGTGTACTGACCAGTCCGACGAAGATCAACCGCATACTTGAGGCGACACGCGGGACACTCACCGTCGACCTCAACGGCTACCAGGTGACCGACCTGGCGCTGGCCCTGCACCAGATCACCACGGACAGGCTGATCACCCTGCAGGTTGCCCATGAGACTGTTCCGGGCACAAGCTACGAGCAACTGGTGAATCCGATCGATAAGCAGTTGTTCGCCGCGCTGCGTAATGACACCGTCGACGACTTCCTGCTCCAGCACCCGGAACTGATCTCGAAGGGCCCCGGGAGCGGGCACTGAGCAGAGCGGGCCCCGCCGTGGCGGGGCCCGGCCTGACAACGGTCAGCTCGCGTTGTCGACGAACTGGGTCGTGTAGGTCTTCGAAAGGTCCACTGTGGATTCCTTGCCCTTGACGTTCGGGGAGAACTGTCCCAGCACGTGCAGCGAGTTCTTCGCGCCCTCCGCCTTCATCTTCCCGTCGCCGTTGAACATGCCGATGGTGTCGTGCACGGACTTCTCGTACAACTGGTTGCCGCCCTTGGCGTAGTCGGCCGGCATCTTCGCGGCGATCTGCTGGGCGTTGTGCGCCTTGATCCACTTCAGCGTCTTCACGAACGCGTTCGCCAGCTTCTGCACGGTCTTCTTGTGCGCGGCCACGTACGAGCAGTCCATGTACAGCGAGCTGGACGGGTACAGTCCACCGAGCGCGGCGCGGGCGCCGGCCTCGGTACGCATGTCCAGCAGGACCTTGCCCTTGCCGGAGCTGACAAGTTGCGCGACGGTCGGGTCGGTGGTCATCCCGGCATCGATACCGCCCTTCTCCATCGCGGCGATGAAGGTCTGCCCGGCACCGGCCTTCACCGTGGTGTAGTCCGCGGTCGTCATGCCGTTCTTGCTGGCCAGATACTGGGTGAGGAAGTCGGTGGAGGATCCGGGACTGGTCACGCCCAGCTTGTGGCCCTTGAAGTCCTCGGGTGAGCGGATCGTCTTCGCCTTGTCGGCCGCGACCATCTCCACCTCACCGGGCACGTCGGCGAGCTGTACGACGCTCTCGACGCACTTGTGTTTGGTCTGCAGGTCGATGGTGTGGTCGTAGAAGCCCACCACGCCCTGCACGTCGCCGGAGATCAGCACGTTCTCCGCCTGCGCACCGGCCGGTTCGGTCAGCAGCTTGACATGCAGTCCCTCGGCGGAGAAGTAGCCGAGCTGGTCGGTGAGCTTGGCGGGCAGGTAGATCACCTTGTCGATGCCGCCGACCATGATGCTGACGTTGGCATCGTCGCCGCCGGAGGCGCCGTTGGAGCCGCGCGAGTCACGGCAGCCGGCCGTACCGGCGAGCAGGGTAGCCGCCAGCGCGACGGCCAGGACACTTCGAGTACGCATCGGTCAACTCCACAGGAAGGGGTAGGGATACTCAGGTCTGTGTTTCGGCGCCGGGGGCCGGGGGCCGCCAGCGCAGCAGGCGCTTCTCTGCGGTGGAGATCAACCACTCGGCGAGCAGCGCGATGACGGTGATGATGATCATTCCGGCGTAGATTCCGGCTGCGTCGAAGGTGCCCTGCGCGTTGGTGATGAGCAGGCCGATGCCCTTGTCCGCACCGGTGAACTCACCGACCACCGCGCCGATCAGGGCGAAGCCGAACGCGGTGTGCAGGGAGGCGAAGATCCAGGACGTGGCGCTGGGCACCACGATGGTGCGCAGCAGCGCGAATCGGCTGGCACCGAGGATGCGGGCATTGTTGATCAGGTTCCGGTCCACCTCCCGGGCGCCCTGGAAGGCGTTGAAGAACGCGGCGAAGAACACCAGCACGACCGCGGTGGCCACCTTCGACGACAGGCCCAGGCCGAACCAGATGATGAACAGCGAGGCCAGCACGATGCGCGGCACCGCGTTGGCGGCCTTGATGAACGGCGCGCACACGTCGGCCAGGAACCGGCTGCGGCCCAGTACGATGCCCAGGATCACCCCGGCGATCGCGCCGATCACGAATCCGGCGACAGCCTCCTCCAGAGTCACCGCGATCTGCGTCCACACCGAACCGAACGCGGTGCCCTTGGTGAACCAGTCGACCAGCCGGCCCCAGATCGCCGAGGGCTTGGAGTAGTAGAACGGGTCGATCCAGTACGTGGCGGTCAGCTGCCAGCTGGACAGCCAGACGATGACCGCGACGACCCGTACGGTCCACACCAGGCTGCGGTGCCGGCGGCGACGGCCGATCGCCCGAGCGGCCTCCGGAGCCGGCTGCTGCGTACCAGCGGTACCCACTGTGGATTCCTGGACGATGGTGTTCGGCTCATGCGACACGGCCGGTCGCCTCCTGTCGTGCCCGGGCGACCTCGGTACGCAGGCTCTCCCAGACCTCCCGGTAAATCTCCAGGAACTCGGGGGTCAGCCGGATCTCCTCGACATCGCGCGGGCGTTCCAGCTCCACCGCGAAGGTGTCCTTGATGGTGGCCGGACTCGCTGTCATCACCACCACCTGGTCGGCCAGCGCGACGGCCTCCTCCAGGTCGTGGGTGACGAACACGACCGCGGCACCGCTGCCGGCCCACAGCCGCAGCAACTCGTCCTGCATCAGGCCCCGGGTCTGCACGTCCAGCGCGCTGAACGGCTCGTCCATCAGCATGATCTCCGGTTCGTTGACCAGCGTCTGCGCCAGCGCCACCCGTTTGCGCATGCCGCCCGACAGCTGGTGGGGGTAGTAGCGCTCGAACCCGCCCAGCCCTACCCGATCGACCCAGGTACGGGCCTTTCCACGGGCCTCACCGCGCGCCATCCCCCGGTAGCGGGGGCCGGCGGCCACGTTGTCCAGTACCGAGCGCCAGGGCAGCACCGCGTCGTTCTGGAACATGTAGCCGACGCCGGGCGGGATGCCCCGGACCGGTTCGCCGCGCACCAGTACGGTGCCCGCCGAGGGCGGCTCCAGCCCGGACACCAGTGACAAGGTGGTCGACTTGCCGCAGCCGGTCGGGCCGACCACGGCCACGAACTGTCCGGGCTCGACGCGCATCGTCAGGTCACGTACGGCGGTGTGTACGCCACCGCTTCCGCTGGCGAAGCGTTTGGTGGCGCCCCGCAATTCGATCACGGGGTCGGTCATCTGGTTTCCTTCCGTCCGGCAGGTCGACCGCGACAGGCTCGCCTGCGGCGTGTGGCTGACCCGGATGAGCGACTTGCTTCCGGCGCAGGACGTTAGGTGAACTGGCTCACGTGGGAAACCTTCTCGAAATTGTTCGTTCAAAGCGCGTTACCCGCCTTCTGCGCATTTCGCGCTCGACGGTGCCGCAGCGGACGCGCAGCCGCGAACACGAGCGGCGGACAGCGCGGCGTACCCGGCCCCGGATCCGGTTCGCCCGGCAGATCCTGGCGCTGCAGATCGCCGTGGTCACGCTCGTCGTCGGGGTCGGGTTCACGCTGGTCGGCTGGCTGCTTGATCAGCAGCTGACGGACCGCTACGAGCAGCAGGCACTCACGGTGGCCCGTACCGTGGCCGCCGATCCGACGGTGGCCGCCGCCACCGCCGCAGGGGACCAGCGCGTCGTGCAGGCCCGGGCCGAGCGGGTACGCAGCGCCACCCACGCTCTGTTCGTCGTGGTCACCGACCGCAACGGGATCAGGCTCGCGCACCCGAATCCGGCGGAGATCGGCCAGCATGTCAGTACCGACCCGTCCCAGGCGTTGTCCGGCCACGAGGTGGTCAACGTCCAGCGCGGCACCCTCGGCCTGTCCGCCCGCGGCAAGGTACCGGTCGAGCAGGGCAACCGGATCGTGGGTGAGGTCAGTGTCGGCTTCGCGGTCAGCGACATCCGGGCCAGCGTGCTGCAGGTACTGGGCGACGCCGCGCTGTTCGCCGTCGGCGCCCTGCTGCTCGGGGTGGCCGGTTCGGCGCTGCTGGCCCGCCGGCTCAAGACCCAGACCCTCGGGCTGGAACCGCATGAACTGTCGGAACTGGTGCAGGAACGGGAGGCGGTGCTGCACGGCATCGGAGAGGGCGTGCTGGCCGTCGACGACGACGGACGGGTCTCGGTGTACAACGACGAGGCCGCCCGGCTGCTGGATCTGCACGTCCCACCGGGCACTCCGGTCGCCGAGGTCGAGCTGCCGATCCGGTTGCGGGCGGCGCTGAACGGGCAGACCGATGCCGAACGGCTGATGGCGGTGGCCGGTGAGCGGGTACTGCTGGTGACCCGGCGGCAGGTGCGCCGCGACAACCGGGACCTGGGTACCGTGCTGACCTTGCGGGACCGTACCGACCTGGAGACCCTGACCCGGGAACTGGACACGGTACGGTCACTGTCCGGGGCGCTGCGCGCCCAGCGTCACGAGTTCGCCAACCGGCTGCACACCCTGTCCGGGCTGTTGCAGACCGACCATCACGCCGAGGCGGTGGAGTACCTGCACGCGCTCACGCAGAGATCACCGACCGAGGTGGGCCCGGTGCCGGACGCGATCGACGACCCGTACCTGCAGGCGTTCCTGGCCGCGAAGACCGCGGAGGCGGCCGAGTCGGACGTGATCCTGGAGGTGGCCGACACCAGCTGGCTGCGCGGTCGGGTGGTGGCGCCCGTAGAGGTCACCACAGTGCTGGGCAACCTGATCGACAACGCGGTACGGGCCGCCCGGCTGGGCGCCCGGATGCCGGGGCGGGTCGAGGTGACCATACTGGCCGACGCCGACACCCTGCACCTGTCGGTGGCCGACTCCGGCGACGGTATCCCGACCGAGGCGCGGCAGCGCATCTTCGTCGACGGCTTCACCACCCGGCTGTCCGCCGGCCACGGCCTGGGCCTGGCACTGGCCCGGCAGGCGGCCCGCAGCCTCGGCGGTGACACCGACCTGGCCGACGCCGGTGGAGAAGACCGGGGCGCGGTGTTCGTCGCGCATCTGCCGGGTGCGCTGGTCCGACCGGAGATCCACCGGTGAATCCGCTACGGGTACTGGTGGTCGAGGACGATTTCCGGGTCGCCGAGGTGCATGTCGCCTTCACCGCCCGGGTCACCGGATTCGAGGTGGTCGGCGCGGCCCGCACGGCCGCGCAGGCACGCAGCATGGTGGCCAGTCACCGGCCGGATCTGCTGCTGCTGGACCGCTACCTGCCCGACGGCTCGGGCCTGGACCTGCTGGCCGAACTGGACACCGATGCCATCGTGCTCACCGCAGCCGCCGATGCCCGCACAGTGCGTACCGCGTTCGCCTACGGCGCGCTCAACTACCTGATCAAGCCGTTCAGCGCCGAACAGTTGGCGGACCGGCTGCAGGGGTACGCCCGCTACCGGGCCTCGCTTGCCGACGGCGAGACGCTCACCCAGGCCGACATCGACCGCGCGGTCCGGCTGCTGCACGACGGGGACCGCAACCCGGCTCCGAAGGGCCACTCCCCGGTCACCGCCCGGCTGGTGGCCGAGGCGCTGCGCGACGCAGGCGAGCCGCGCAGCGCCGCGGACATCGCCGCCCAGCTCGGTATCGCCCGGGCGACCGCGCAGCGCTACCTTGCCGCGCTGGCCGACCAGGGCACGGCCACGATGAGTCTGCGCTACGGCACCACCGGGCGTCCGGAGCACCGCTACTCCTGGTGCGGCGAACGGTGACGGGTCAGCGTCGCGCGGGCGGCCACCAGGACACCGAGGTGCCGGGCAACGGCAACCTGCCGCGCTGTGGACCGTCCCAGAGTGAGACGACCGGCGCCTCCCGCAACGGCTGATCTACTCTGCCGATATGGGAGGCAACCGGAACGCGTTGATCGGCCGGGCCTGGACACGGGTACTGGAACGGGACCCGGTCACGGCAATGCGGCTTGGCCGGCCGGTGGATTCGTTGCCCCCGGGCGGGCCCGATGCCATGGCGCACGACGTCGCCGCGGCGCGTCACGATCTCGACCGCTGGGCCGGCGTCGGCACCGACGACGCGCGGGCCACCGGCGGGGACCGTCACGCCGCCGCGTTCGTACGGGACCACCTGACCCAGCAGGTGGCAGAACAACAGCGGTTCTGCTACCGGATACCGGTCACGCCCTACAATGTCTCCGTACTGGGCGACTACCGCGGTGACGTGTTCGGTGCGTTGCCTCTGGCCGACGTCGCCGACGTCGAGCGGTACCTGCGTCTGCTCGACGACTACGTCGAGGTGGTGGTCCAGCTGCGGGTCACCGTCGCACAGCAGCGGCAGCGGGGCGTCATGCTGCCCGGTTGGGCGCTGCCCACCGCTCTGGATGCCGTCCGTGGTCAGGCCGCGGCCTCCACAGAGCTACTGCCGACGCCGGCACGGTGCGGTCGACTCGGCGCGGGAGCGGCCGGACAACTGCGGGAGCGCGCCGCCCGCACCGTGCAGGGACCGCTCGCCACCGCTTTCGACACGCTGCTCACCGAGTTGGCCGAGGGCGGTGTGGCCGACGGGGTGGGCATCGGACAGTACCCCGGCGGAGCCGCCTGCTACGACAGTCTGATCGAGCTGCACACCGGTCTGGATCTCAGTGCCGAGCAGATCCACCAGATCGGTGTGTCCGAAGTGGATAGATTGACGGACAAGATACGGTCCGAACTGAACGTCGCTGATGAAGCCGCGTACCGGAGCCAGCTCGCCGCCGATCCACGCTGCCATGCCACCGACCCGGCCGACCTCGCCCGGATCCTGCGGGCTCACGTCGATCGGGCCGGAGACGAACTGGGCCGCTGGTTCGGCGCGCTGCCGGCAGCACCGTTCGTGTTACGGCGGCTGGATCCGGCGCTGGAAGGTGGCCTGACCTTCGGCTACTACCAGCCGCCCGGCGCGGACGGATACGGCTGCTACTTCTACAACGGCTCGGACCTGGCGGATCGGCCCCTGGTGCAGGCAGCCAGTGTCCTCTGTCACGAGGGAATCCCGGGTCATCATCTGCAGATCGGCCGGCAGCTGGAGAACGACACGCTGCACCCGATCCGCCGTCAGTTGAGCAACCTGCGTACCTTCGCCACCAACGGGTTCCTGGAAGGCTGGGCCGAGTACGCCGCCGGGTTCTGCGACGAGGTGGGGCTCTATCCCGACCCGTTCGACCGGTACGGACGGCTCAGTTCCGAACGCTTCCACGCCGCCCGGCTGGTCGTCGACACCGGCCTCAACGTGTTGGGCTGGAGCCGGCGGCGCGCCGCAGACTACCTGCGTACCAACGCCTTCCTGTCCGAGGTGGAGATCGGCACCGAACTGATCCGCTACGCCGTCGACGACCCAGGGCAGGCGCTCGGGTACCACCTGGGCCACTGGTTCCTGCGTCGGCTGCGCGGCGACACCGACCCGCTGAGCTTCCACAACGCCGTACTCGACACCGGCCAGCTGCCGTTGCGGCTGCTCCCCGACGCGCTGGGCATCCGGTGACCGGCTGACACAGCCGCAGAACCCAGCCTCCTCGGCAGCGCGGCGAACCCGCAGCCAACCGATCGGGTCCGCACCGCATCGTGAGGGGGTGACGGGTATCTGGAGGGTGGACACATGCAGGAGCAGCACGACTATGAGGCGTACATCCGACATCGTGTGCTGGCTTTCCGGCGCATCGCGTACCGGCTGACGGGCAGCTGGAATTCGGCCGAGGACCTCGTGCAGGAGACGTTCATCAAGCTCTACCTGCACTGGGGTAAGGCCGCCCGGGCCGGCTCGATCGACGCGTACACCCGACGGATCCTCGTCAACACCTACCTGGCACAGGCCCGGAAGTCGTGGTTCCGGCGGATCCTGCCCTTCGCCGATCCGCCGGAGCGGCCGGAGCAACAGTCCGACCACGACGGACGGCTCGACCTGCATGCCGCGCTCGCCCGACTGCCTGCCGGGCGGCGCACCGTACTGGTCCTGCGGTACTGGGACGGCCTCGACGTCGCCGAGACCGCAGAGCTGCTCGGCTGCTCCACGGGCAATGTCAAGAGCCAGACCTCCGCCGCCATCGCCACACTGCGCCGACTACTGCCCGGATACGTGAGCAGCTCCCGGTCGGCTGGGACAGACAGGAGCACAGCATGAACGACCAACTCGACGAGCTCTACGCCGGCAGTGCCCCAACCGACGAGCCGCCGCTGCGTCCCGGCTACCTGGTGTCGACGCTGGCCGCGGCCCGTGGGGCCCGACGGCGACGGCGGGTACGCAACGCTGTTGTCGGTGGGGTCGCCGTCGCCACCGCGCTAGCACTGAGCGGGGTGATGATCCAGCAGCGACTCGGCTCAACTCCACAGCCGACAGCAGCGTCACCAGGGCAGCTCGCCGCGAGCCCGGCAGGCAGCTTCGACCCGCTGGTACAGCGGCTCAAGCCCGGCTGGTTGCCGGCCGGGTACAACCTGTCCGAGCAGGGCACGGAGAACCTTGTCCAGTCCCTGCGGTTCGAAAAGTGGGTCGCTACGGGGAAGAAGTCCCAACCGGAGTGGTCGGTCAATCTCTACCTGTACCCACCTGGAGTAGGACCGGCGTCGGACGGCCCCCTGGAGAAGATTCGGTTCGGCAGCGGCAAGAAGGCCGACCCGGTCCAGGGCATGCCCGCCGAGCTCCTCAACGATGTCAACGGTTACACCCTCGCCTGGCGCTACCCGAGCGGTGCGCACGCGGTGGTGACGCTGGCGAATGCCGGGACGGGTTCGGGCACCGGCTTCGGAGACCGTACCGAATCGGTCGCCCGCAGGGTCGCGGACAAGCTGCGGATCGATGGTGCGACACCCTTGCTGTATCCGTTCAGTCTGCGACTGCCGAAGGGCCAGCATGTCATCGCGACCTCGGTGCGACGCCAACACCTGCCCGGGGATCCGTTCTACACCGACGCGCTGGTGACCTTCTCACCTGGTCCGAAGATGAGCTCCTGGTCGACGGTCGAACTGCAGTCCCGCCCGGACAAGGGTGAGCCGACGAGCACCGAACACGGCAGAAACTACCTGGATCCGAACTTCCACGGCTTCCTGCTCCAGGTCAACGTCCCGCACGGCCAGGCCCGCACCCTGGTCGACCGGGTGCATGTCTTCGGTAAGCCGACCGACCTGGACACCTGGCGGCCCAACCCGGTGGCGTAGGCCGAGCATCGACACCGTACGGCGTGGGTGGCGGGCGATGTGCCCGGCACCCACGCCGTCTACGCTGTCTGATCGGTTCGCCGGGCGGGCGTGTACTCCCCCGCCCGGCGAGGTTCAGGCCGTGGCGACGGCGGTCAGGGTGCCGCCGAGGCGGGTCGACCAGCGGTCCTCGACCGCGTCAGGGACGCGGCGCTGACCTGGTTCAACGGGTTGTCGGCGTGCAGGATCAGCGGGCCGTGGCCGGGCAGGGCGAGTACCCAACCGATGACCTGCTCGGGTTCGGCGTCGGTGCCGTCGCCCGCGTCGTACAGGGCCAGCACGGTCGGCACCGCCGGTACGGTCACCGTGCCGAGATGCTCGGCCAACCGGGCCGGGGACTCGGCGAGCAGCTCGTCCAGCGTGTGTTGTGGCATGGGTGTCTCCCATCGCGTCGCGCGGCACGTACCCCGGCAACGGCGACAGAACCGCCGAACGCTGCGCGAGCGTGGTAGACAGTTCCTGTCGGCCCGTACCGGTGCACAGCACCGCTGGGTCTGACCTACGACCGGGGCGGGTTCTGGGGCCAACCATGAGACCTGCCCCGGTCCTTCTTTCGAGCTCCGACTCCCCTCTCGCCCGAAATCTCCTCGACCGAGCGTGACAGCCATTGCACGTACCGACAGCATCGCGTACTTTGTTCTTCGGCGCAAGCCATGCGCTGAAACACGGTTTATTTCGGGTACCCAGGTGCTTGTGCGGTGCTGGGCCAGGCCGCGCGGGACCGGGAAGGATGTCGATGGTGTCCAGCCGCAAACCTTCCGGCACGGGTGAGCGCGCGAAGCCTGCGCGTACGACCGCGGCCAAGGTGCAGCGTCAGGAGCCTGGCCTGCGCACGCAGTGGCTGGCACAGGAGTTGCGCGCCCTACGGGAGGGCGCGGGCCTCAGCCTCGCCGACATCGGCGCCTTCATACGGCGGAACCAGTCGACGATCAGCCGGATGGAGAACGGCAGCATTCCGCTGCGCGTGACCGACGTGCTCGCCTACCTCGATCTGGCGCGGGTCAACGACACCAACAAGCGCGAGATGCTCAAGCAACTCGCCCACGAGATCTGGCGCGACGGATGGTGGGACGGCTACGCCGGCGACGCCGCCGCAGTCCTCATCGACCGCCTCTGGATCGAATCCCGTACCGAGGCCATCCGTACGTACCAGATGCTTGTACCCGGGCTTCTCCAAACTCCCGCGTACGCCGAAGCGATCATGCGCGAGATCGAACCAGACAGCTCAGACGACCAGATAGCTCGTTGGGTGGAGCTCAGGATGAAACGCCAGGAGTTGCTGACGAACGAGAATCCCATCGAACTGTCAGCCATCATCGACGAAGCAGTCCTGCATCGACCAGCCAGCACGGTCACCTTCCACCGGCAGCAGCTCGAACACCTGGTCGAAGCTCTCAGCTGGCCGAACGTCGAGCTTCGCGTTCTCCCCTTCCGGTCAGCCGCTCATGTTGGAATGGCCGGAGCATTTGAGCTGCTGGAGCTCATCGCTCCGTTCCCCGCTGTCGGATATATCGAGACTCAGGTCGGGGCGATTTTCGTGGAAGGCGCCAAGGTTGACCGCTTACGTTCTGCGTACGATCATTTGCGTAGAGCGGCGCTCGACCCACGTCGTTCCGCCGCCATGATCAAGTCCGCGATCAAAGACCTGGGGTGATTCAGCATGAAGACACACGGCCCTATCGCATCCCATGAACCCGTAGCTGTCGTCTGGCGAACCAGCAGTCGCAGCGGAAATGCCGGCGGCAGTAACTGTGTCGAGGTTGGGGCTACGGCGGACGAGAGCGGGCAGGTTCTGGTACGGGACAGCAAGAACCGCGACGGGGGCTTCCTTGCCTTCTCGGCTGACGAGTGGGGCCGCTTCACCTCGACACTGCGTACCGGCAGCTTCGACCTGCCCGCGTAGTGCGGGCGCGGTCAGGAGTCTGCGAGTTGGAAGTGCCAGACCAGCGTGGTCGGTGCAGCGGATGCCCGTGCCGCCTCGGGTACCAGATCGATGAGTGACCACGGCCAGCGTTCCCAACCGCCGGGATCGAGGCTGGTGACCGGCGCGGGCTCATCGGTGGTGACGGGTGGCCGTACCTCCTCGCAGCGGCGTACCTGGAGACCGAGCGGCAGGGCGGCGCGCAGGTAGTCGCCGACCTGGTGGATGTAGGAAGGGACCAGGCCAGGGCCGCCACCCGGTGCCGTTGCCTTCGGCACCGAGCCGCGCAGCACCAGTTCGGGATGCACGTCGGCGATCACCAGGTCCCCGCCGGGGCGCAGTACCCGGGCGAATTCGGCGAGCACCGGACCGAGCGACGGTACGTGCGTCAGCGCCAGGGTGCACACGACGGCGTCGACCTCGCCGTCGGACACCGGCAGCTTATGCAGGTCACCGGTCCGGAAGTCGCCGTCAGGGACCCGTTCGCGGGCCAGCGCGAGCATGTCGGGTGAGGAGTCGACGCCGATGATGCGGTGGCCCTGCGCGGCGAGACGCTCGGCATGCCGGCCGGTACCGCAGGCGGCGTCCAGCACGAGCCCGGCCGGTGCAGCGCCGAGGATCTCGTCGATGATCGGTGCGTCCTGGTCGAACAGGCCGTTGCCGGGCTGGTCGTAGGTGGACGACCATTCGCGGTACCCGGTGACCGTATCCACCGCCCCGACTTCGACGCCGGGGCCGGCCAGCTCCGGTGCGTCGAGCAGTCGACGTACCTCGGCCAGCCGAGCCTGCACGAACTCGCGGTCGGCGCCGCCGTGGTAGGCGCGCAGCAGCGCGATGCCTTCCAGGCCGAGCAGGTAGGCCAACGGGTGCTGGTAGGTCACGCCGCGGACCGTAGTACCCGGTGCTGCGGCGATCCAGGCAATTTCGGCGGCTCAGTGGTGGTACTGGTGGACCACGGCGTGGCCGCGACCTCGCGAGATCATCCAACGGTTTACCGGGGTGGTCACCAGGAACGCCAGGACCAGCGAGAACGCCAGCGACAGCCAGAACAGCGCATCGATCAGGCCGGCGTTCAGCGCACCCGGGATCGCGACGATGGTCGCGTTGTCGATCAGTTCCATGACCGCGATGGAGACGGTGTCGGCGGCGAGGGCCACCGTGACCGCCTGCCGTACGCCCAGGCCGGAGCGCAGCACACCGCGCATGGTCAGCGTGTAGCCGAACAGGAACGCCAGCACGATGGACAGGATCACGGTCGGCAGGTTCGACAGGCTGAAGGCGGTGCCCAGCACCATGCCCAGCACCTCGCCGATGGCGCAGCCGGTCAGGCAGTGCAGGGTCGCCTGCGCGGCGGTGCGCCAGCTCGTGCCGCGCCAGCCCGTCGGTGCCTCGTGGACACCACCGTGCTGCGCGTGCGGGTCGGTCACCGCAACCACCTCCCGTAGATACCCCCCTAGGGTATTGACCCCGGTCCCGGCAAAGCCGACATCCGCTATAGAACCGGCGGTAACCCTGGTCACAGCGTTCAGTGAGGTTTTTGTGCACTGCCGTGCCGGCGTGCGCCCCGCTGTCCCGGTGGCTTAATGTTCGCTGGTTGGCGCGCGTTCCACGGTGGAGCGCCGCATCCGCGGAGGTGTGAGTACCGATGTCGAATCTGCAGCCGTCGAAGGGCTACAGCCGGCGCAGCGTGCTGCGCGGCGCCGCCGGGATCGCGGTGGCCGGCGCCGTCACCGCCGCCTGCGGCTCCAACACCGGGCGCGGCACCGACGGCTCCGGCCCGAGCATCCACCAGTGGTACCACCAGTACGGCGAAGCCGGCGTCGAACAGGCCGTGAAGCGCTACGCCAAGGCCTACACCAAGGCTGACGTGCAGGTCCAGTGGACCCCCGGCGACTACGACACCAAGCTGGCCACCGCGCTGGTCGGCAAGGGCAGGCCGGACGTGTTCGAACAGGCCGTCGCACGGATCGACCAGCTTCGGGCCAAGCAACTGGTCGACCTCACCGACGTGATCGCCGGCGCCAAGGACGACTTCATGCCGGCCGTGCTGGCCTCCCAGACCGTGGACGGCAAGATCTACGGCATACCGCAGTCGGTCGACATGCAGATGCTGTTCTACCGCAAGAGCATGCTGCGCAAGGCCAACGTGTCCGTACCGACCACGCTCGACGAGCTGATCGACGCGGCGCACAAGCTGACCGACAAGAAGGTCAAGGGTCTGTTCCTGGGCAACGACGGCGGCGCGGCCGTGCTCGGCGCCGTACCGCTGTGGTCGGTGGGGCTGGACTACCTCAGCAAGGACCAGAGCATGGTCGCCTTCGACGACCCGGCCGCCGCGAAGGTGCTGGGCAAGCTGCGCACGCTCTACACCTCCAAGAGCCTGCTGCTGGGCGCACCGGCCGACTGGTCCGACCCGTCGGCGTTCACCCAGGGCCTGACCGCCATGCAGTGGTCCGGGCTGTGGGCCGTACCGGTGGTGCAGAAGGCGCTCGGCGACGACTTCGGGGTGGCCGCCTGGCCCAAGGGCGACGCGCACGGCAAGCTGTCCGTACCGATCGGGGCCTACGCCTCCACCGTCAACGCGCACAGCAAGCAGGTTTCGGCCGCCAAGGACTTCGTCAAGTGGCTGTGGGTCGACCAGACCAAGTACCAGCAGGACTTCGACCTGGGCTACGGCTTCCACATCCCGGCCCGCAACAGCCTCTCGGCCAAGGCCGACAAGCTGTCCACCGGTGCCGGCGCGGCGGCGGTCAAGCTCACCCAGCAGTACGGCCGGGTGCAGTCCACTCCCGGTTGGACGGCGACGATGAGTACCGCGTACACCGACGCGATGAACAACATCATCCGCAAGGGCTCCAACCCGTCCGCCGAGCTGAAATCGGCCATCGCGAAGATCAACAAGGAACTGGGCACCCTGTACAAGTGAGCATCCGCACCCCGGCGGACAGCCGGACACCGCCGAGCGGCCGGACTCCCGCCGCCCGACCCGCCACACCGCGCGGGTCGGGCCGGCGACGCCGTGGGCAGCGCACCTGGCCGGCGTTCTGGCTGTTCGTCGGCCCGTTCCTGATCGGGCTGCTGGCCTTCACCGTGCTGCCGATCGTCTGGAGCGCGGTACTCAGCTTCTTCCAGGCGCGTAACACCGTCACCCCGACCTCGTTCGTCGGGCTGGGCAACTACGTCGACATGCTGACCGACCCGGGCTTCCTGTCGAGCCTGGGCACCTTCAGCGTGTTCGCCGTGTTCATCGTTCCGCTGACCATGGCGCTGTCGTTGGGCCTGGCGCTGCTGGTACACCGGCTACGGTTCGCCCGCGCGTTCTTCCGGTCGGTGTTCTTCCTGCCGGCGGCCTGCTCGTACGTGGTCGCCGCGCTGATCTGGAAGCTGTCGATCTTCAACGGCGTACGTTTCGGGCTGGCCAACACCATCCTCGGGCTGTTCAGCGTCGATCAGGTGCCGTGGCTGTCGTCGGCCAGCCCGCCGTGGTACTGGGTGGCGCTGGTGACCCTACGGCTGTGGCTGCAGCTCGGCTTCTACATGATCCTCTTCCTCGCCGGGTTGCAGCGCATCCCCACCGAGCAGTACGAGGCCGCCTACGTCGACGGCGCCAGGCCCGGCTGGCAGGTGTTCCGGCACATCACCTTCCCCCAACTGCGGGCCACCACGGTGGCAGTGCTGCTGCTCAACCTGATCGCCGCGTACCAGGCGTTCGACGAGTTCTACAACCTGATGGGCAGCGCAGGCGGCTACCCACCGTTCGCCCGGCCACCACTGGTCTACCTGTACTTCACCGCGCTGGGCTCCAGTCAGGACTTCGGCCACGGCAGCGCCGGCGCGGTGATCCTCGCCCTGCTCATCGGGATCGTCACGGTGGTGCAGGGCCGGCTGTTCGGCTTCGGACGCAAGGGAGAGTGACGTGCAGGCAGGCGAGGCCCCGCATCTGGTCGGCTACCGGCGCAGCCTCCGGGGCCGGATCGGCGCGCTCGTCCGCTACAGCGCGCTGCTGGTGGCCGCGCTTCTGTTCCTGCTGCCGTTCTACCTGATCGTGCGCAACGGGCTGGCCAGCGACGCCGACATCACCGCGCCGGACTGGACGTTCTTCCCGACCACCCTGCACTGGTCGAACGTCACCGAACTGTTCCGCGACCCGGCCGTACCGATGCTGCGGGCGCTGGGCAACTCGATGGTGGTCAGCGTGCTGCAGACCGCCGGGCAGGTGCTGCTGTCCTCGATGGCCGGCTACGGGCTGGCCCGCGTCCCGTTCCGGTACGCCAACGCGGTGTTCTACGCCGTGGTGGCCACATTGATGATCCCGGCCGCGGTCACGTTCGTACCGACCTTCGTGGTGGTGTCCTCGCTGGGCTGGGTCTCCAGCCTGCGCGGCCTGATCATCCCCGGCCTGTTCAGCGGGTTCACCGCCTTTCTGTTCCGGCAGTACTTCCTGAGCTTCCCGAAGGAACTGGAGGAGGCCGGCCGGGTCGACGGGCTGGGCCACTGGGGCGCGTACTGGCGCATCGTGGTGCCCAACTCGCTCGGCTTCTTCGCCGCGATCAGCGTCATCACATTCCTGGCCAGTTGGAACGCGTTCCTGTGGCCGCTGGTGATCGGCCAGGACGAGTCGTCCTGGACCGTGCAGGTGGCGCTGTCGACGTTCCTGACCTCCCAGACGGTCAACCTGCACGAGCTGTTCGTCGCCGCCGCCGTGTCGATCCTGCCGCTGCTGCTGGTGTTCATCTTCCTGCAGCGCTACCTGGTGCAGGGCGTCGCGGAGTCCGGGATCAAGGGCTGACCCGGGCTTCTAGAATCGGTGGGATCCGGACTCAGGAGGCCCACCGTGTACGACGCCAGCGAACTGGTCGAGATCAGCACCGCGAGCGAGCTGCGCGATCTACTCGGCGAGCCCAAACCGGCCGCCCTGACCAAGGAACGGACCCGGCTGCACCAGCGGGACCGGGACTGGCTGGCCGCCTCGCCGCTGTGCCTGGTCGCCACCTCCGACGCGGAGGGCAACTGCGACGTCTCCCCCAAGGGCGACCCGGCCGGAGGACTGGCGCTGGTGCTCGACGACACCACGCTGGCGATCCCGGAACGGCCCGGCAACCGGCGGGCCGACGGCTTCCACAACATCCTTCTCAACCCGCACGTCGGGCTGATCTTCCTGGTTCCCGGACGGGGAGACACGCTGCGCATCAACGGTCGGGCCCGGCTGGTGCGACAGGCCCCGTTCCTGGACCAGATGGTGGTGCGGGGGCACCGGCCGGCGCTGGCGATCCTGGTCGAGATCGACCAGATCTTCTTCCACTGTTCCAAGGCGTTCCTGCGCTCGGGCACCTGGAAGCCGGAGACCTGGAACCCTGACGCCGTCGTCGGCCGTCCGCAACTGGCCAAGGAACTGGAACGGCCGAACGACAGCGTGGAGGAACTGGAACGCTACTACGGCCCTGGTTACGCCGCGAACCTCTACTGACCGGGGCCGCAGCGTTCACTGGTGGCCGATGATCTCCTTGCCGTAGGCGGTCAGGGTCTGCTCGGGCTGGTCGTGCATCAGGTAGACGGCGAACTGGTCGACACCGAGTTCGGCCATCTCGGCCAGCCGGTCCCGGTGCGCCGAGGCTGGCCCGAGCAGGCAGAACCGGTCCACGATCTCGTCCGGTACGAAGTCGGTGGACCGGTTGCCGGCCCGCCCGTGGTGGGCGTAGTCGTAGCCCTCCCGGCCGGCGATGTAGTCGGTCAGTGCGGTGGGCACCACCGTGCCGGAGGTGCCGTAGCGGCCCACCAGGTCGGCGACGTGGTTGCCGACCATCCCCCCGAACCAGCGCAACTGCTCACGCTGGTGGGCCAGGTCGGTGCCGATGTAGGCGGGCGCGGCCACACAGATGCGTACCGCCGAGGGGTCGCGGCCGGCGGCCTTCGCCGCGTCGCGTACCGAACCGATGGTCCACCGGGCGATGTCCGGGTCGGCGGTCTGCAGGATGAACCCGTCGGCCTGCTCCCCCACCATCTTCAGCGCGCGGGGACCGTACGCGGCCATCCAGATCTCCAGCCGGCCGTCGCGTACCCACGGGATGCGTACCGGGGCACCGTGGTGGGCGACCTCGCGTCCTTCGGCCAGCTCCCGGATCACGTGCATCGCCTCGCCCAGCGTGGCCAGGCTCGCCGGCGCCTGCCCGATCACCCTGCGCGCCGAGTCGCCCCGGCCGATCCCGCACACCGTGCGGTTGCCGAACATGTCGTTGAGCGTGGCGAACAGCGACGCCGTCACCGACCAGTCCCGGGTGCTCGGGTTGGTCACCATCGGCCCCACGACCAGGTTGGAGGTGGCGGCCAGGATCTGGGAGTAGATGACGAACGGTTCCTGCCACAGCACGCACGAGTCGAAGGTCCAGCCGTGGCTGAACCCCTGCTGCTCGGCCACCCGCATCCGTTCGACCACGTCGCGGGCCGGCGGGTCGGTCTGGAGTACGACACCAAAATCCACAGTGAACCGTCCTGATCTTGCGCGGGGATGGGCGGGCTGGTCAGTTCAGGTACTGGTTGAGATCGCGGGTCAGGAACCTGCCGTGTCCGACCTGACCGGTGAACGTCGCGTCGTCGAGAATGACCCGGCCCCGGGACAGTACGGTGCGCACCGCGCCGGTCAGCTGCATCCCCTCGTACGCCGAGTAGTCCACGTTCATGTGGTGGGTCTCGGCCGAGATGGTCTGGGTGGCGTTCGGGTCGTAGATGACGATGTCGGCGTCCGAGCCGGGTGCGATGACACCCTTGCGCGGGTACAGCCCGAACATCCGGGCCGGCGTGGTCGAGGTGACCTCGACCCAGCGGTGTACAGACAGCTCCCCGGCCGCGACCCCCTGGAAGATCAGGTCCATCCGGTGCTCCACCCCGGGCATCCCGTTGGGGATCTTGGAGAAGTCACCGCGACCCAGTTCCTTCTGGTCGGCGAAGCAGAACGGGCAGTGGTCGGTGGACACGATGGACAGGTCGTTGGTGCGCAGCCCGCGCCACAGCGAGACCTGATGCTCCTTGGGCCGCAGCGGCGGCGACGCCACGTACTTCGCGCCCTCGAAGCCGGGCCCGGCCATGTCCTCCAGGGACAGGTAGAGGTACTGCGGGCAGGTCTCGGCGAACACGTTCTGCCCGGTGTCGCGGGCCGCGGTGACCGCCTCCAGTGCCTGCGCGGCGGACAGGTGCACGATGTACAGCGGCGAGCCCGTGACCTTCGCCAGTTGGATGGCCCGGCTGGTGGCCTCGCCCTCCAGCTCAGGTGGTCGGGTCAGCCCGTGCTGCACCGGGTCGGTGTGCCCGGCGGCGAGCGCCTGGGCGACCAGTTCGTCGATCGCGATGCCGTTCTCCGCGTGCATCATGATCGTGCCGCCGATCTCGCGGGCCTTCTGCATCGCGCGCAGAATCTCGCCGTCGGTGGCGTAGAAGACGCCCGGGTAGGCCATGAACATCTTGAAACTGTTCACACCGGCGTCCACGCACGTCTCCATCTCCTTGAGAGTGGCGTCGTTGACGTCGGAGACGATCATGTGGAAGCCGTAGTCGATGGCGCAGTTGCCGTCCGCCTTCTGATGCCACTTGTCCAGTGTGGACTGCAACGACGAGCCCTTGGGCTGCACGGCGAAGTCCACGATGGTGGTGGTGCCGCCCCAGGCCGCGGCCGTCGTACCGGTGGCGAAGGTGTCGTTGGACGAGGTGCCGCCGAAGGGCATTTCCATATGGGTGTGCCCGTCGATACCGCCCGGGATGACGTAGCGGTCCGTCGCATCGATCACCTGGTCGGCCTGCTGCGCCCAGGCCTGCGCCACCGCACTGTCCGGCGCGGCCAGCCCAGCGATCCGTTCGCCGTCGACGAGCACGTCGGCCGGCAGCGCGCCGGTGGCGTTGACCACGGTGCCGTTACGGATCAGAATCGTCATGGGAGTTGCTCCTTGGATGATCGGGCCAGGCTGGGGCGGTACTGCGGCGGCATCGGCTCAGGGCGTCACCAGGGAGTCGTAGCTGTCCGGTCGGCGGTCCCGGTAGAACGCCCACAGGTCGCGTACCTCAGCCAGTTGACCCATGTCCAGGTCACGGACCACGATCTCCTCTTCGGAGTCCGAGGCCGCCCCGTCGATCAGCTGGCCCCGCGGGTCGGCGAAGTACGACTGGCCGTAGAAGTCGTTGTCGCCCAGCGGCTCGACGCCGACCCGGTTGATCGCGCCGACGAAGTACTCGTTGGCCACCGCTGCGGCCGGCTGCTCCAGCCGCCACAGGTACTCCGACAGTCCACGGCTGGTGGCCGACGGGTTGAACACGATCTTCGCGCCGGCCAGGCCGAGTGCCCGCCAGCCCTCCGGGAAGTGCCGTTCGTAGCAGATGTACACGCCGATCCGGCCGACCGCCGTGTCGAACACCGGGTAGCCGAGGTTGCCGGGACGGAAGTAGAACTTCTCCCAGAACCCTTTCACCTGCGGGATGTGGTTCTTGCGGTGCTTACCGAGGTAGGAGCCGTCCGCGTCGATCACCGCGGCGGTGTTGTAGTAGACGCCGGGCTGCTCCTGCTCGTACATCGGGACGACGAGCACCACACCGTGCTGGCGGGCGATCTCGCACATCAGCTGGGTGGTGGGCCCGTCCGGGATCGCCTCGGTGTAGGAGTAGTAGTCGGCGTCCTGGATCTGGCAGAAGTACGGCCCGTAGAACAGCTCCTGCAGGCAGATCACCTGGGCGCCCTGCGAGGCGGCCTGTTCGATCGCCCGTACGGCATTGTCGATCATGGACTGCTTGTCCCCGGTCCAGCGTTGCTGCACCAGACCCGCCCGGATGATCTCCGCCACGTCGGTCACGCTCCCTCTCGTCGTTGCGCCTGCCCGGTCGCCCCCAGTGCTCGGGGGCCTGCCAGGCCACTCAATTGTCGTTCGCGGCGGCCGGTTGTAGGCCCGTTCCGGCACCGGACACGCGGCTGCGGGCCGCCTGCGGCCAGGACAGTGCCAGGTACAGCAGCATCGCGGCGACCAGCCCGACCGCCCAGCTGTAGTCGTACAGCGGCTTGAGGAACGGCACCAGGCCGTCGGTCGGGAACGGCCCGGCACCCGGTTTGGAGTTGGCCCCGCCGACGGCGAGCACCGCGCCGATCACCGTGGCCACCACGGCCCGGATGTTCCAGCCGGCGCTGAACCAGTACCGGCCGGAGCGCTCGTAGAGCTCACCCAGCTCCAGGTGGGTGCGGCCGAGGATCCAGTACCCGGCGATGAGCACACCGGCCACCGAGGCCAGTACACCGCCGTAGAACTCCAGCCAGCCGAAGATGTAGACGTGCGGGTCGGAGATCAGCCGCCACGGCTGGATCAGTACGCCGAGCACGCCGGTGATCAGGCCGCCGGTACGGAAACTGACGAAGCGCGGCACCGCGTTGGAGAAGTCGTACGACGGGCTGACCACGTTGGCCGCCGCGTTGGCCGAGATCGTCGCGAGCGCGACCATGACCAGGGCGATCATGACGACTACCGGGTTGGAGAAACGGCCGGCCAGCTGTACCGGGTCCCAGATCGCCTTGCCGTAGATGACCACGGTGCCGGAGGTAACGATGATGGACACCATCGAGATGAACGACATGGTGGTCGGCAGGCCCAGCACCTGGCCCAGCGCCTGCTGGCGCTGACCCTTACCGAACCTCGTGAAGTCGGGCATGTTCAGCGACAGGGTCGCCCAGAACGCGATCATCCCCATCAGCGAGGCCGGGAAGATGGTCCAGAATTTGACCCCCCAGCCCAGCTGCGAGGGCTGGGTCAGGATCGGGCCGAAGCCGCCGGCCCGGACCAGGACCCAGATCATCAGGGCCAGGAAGGCGATGGTGACCAGCGGCGCGGCCCAGTTCTCGAACCGGCGCAGCGCCTCGATGCCGCGCCAGATCAGCGCCATCTGCACCAGCCAGAACACCCCGAAGCTCAGCCACAGGGTCCAGTGCTGGCCGCCGATCATCGGCGCGTTCATCCAGCTGGCGCCGGCGAGTTTGCCGAAGATGACGTAGATGGCCTGGCCGCCGACCCAGGTCTGGATTCCGAACCAGCCGCAGGCGATGAACGCCCGTAGCAGCGCGGCCAGGTTGGCGCCGCGCAGCCCGTAGAACGCGCGGGCGAACACCGGGAACGGGATGCCGTACTTGGTCCCGGCGTGGCTGTTGAGCAACATCGGGATCAGCACCAGCAGGTTACCGGCGGTGATGGTGAGGAAGGCCTGCAGCCAGTTCATCCCGATCGCGACCAGCCCGGCGGCGAGCAGGTAGCTGGGGATGTTGTGCGCCATGCCCATCCACAGCGCGGTGAAGTTGTACGTGGTCCAGGTCCGTCTGGCGACCGGTACGGGGGCCAGCTCAGGGTTGTAGTAGGGGCTGCGGGTCACGGCCGCGGTGTCAGCGAGCTCCACCCGGCCACCGGCATCGGCGACTTCACGCTGTTCCATGCGGGAATCCTGGTGGGTGCCCGGCCTGCCAGACAGCGGCACAGTGTCAACGTCTGACTGCCGTACTGAACACTGTGTACGAGTTCGGGTGCGCGAGCGCCTCATGCGCGACTCCTACCTCCCACTCTTCATGTGGCATTCCTGCCACCGGCCGCCGGCAGGTCCCGCTCCGCGGCCTGCGCGTCCATCGCCAGCAGCGCCACATGCAGCGACAGCACCGACTCCGGATCGTCCAGCGACACCCCGAGGGTCTTTTCGATCCGGGCCAGCTGCTGGTAGTAGGCGGTCCGGGACAGGTGCGCGGCCACCGCAGCAGCCGACTTGTTGCCGCCGGCCTCGCAGTAGTGACGCAGCAACGGCAACAGCCGACCACCCTGCTCTGCGTCCCGGCGCAGCAGCCGACCCAACTCACGGGAGATGAACGCGCTGACCCGCTCGTCGTCACGCAACAGATGCAGCAGGCCGCGCAGCCGTACGTCGTCCAGCCGGTGGTACGGCCGGTCGTCGGGCAAGCGCAGCGCCGCGCCCGCCACGTGAGCGGCCTCGCCGAGACTTCGGCGCGCGTCGCTCAGCACCTCCACCGTCGTACCGGCGGCCACCACGACCTGTCGGGCGTGCCCGGCCGCCGCCACCGCCTGATGGATCTGACCGGCCAGCCGGGCCAGGCCGGCATCCACGTCGACGGCCCTGGGCAGTGCGAGCAGACCCCGGACACTGGTGTCGTCGACGACCCCGACCAGTGCCGGCAGGCCCGCCCGGCCCGCCGCGAGCGCGGTCGCCTCGGCCAGATCACGCAGCACCTCCTGGGTGGCCAGCGCCGCCGCCGGGCGGGCCGGCACCACCGCACGGGGCCGTACGGCGAGCCCCACCAGTCGCCGTTGCTCCAACGGGACACCCAGCGCGTCGCTGCGGGCGGGCAGATCCGCCGGCGGCGCGGCCGGCGCCAGCAGCTCGCTGAGCAGACTGCGGTGGGTCTGCCGTTCCAGGCTGTCCCGGTCGCGGGTCACCAGACGCTGCACGGCCAGCGCAGAAGCGGCCCGTTCGGCCAACACCAGGTGCCGGTGCGGTGGTTCCTGAGGGCTGATCAGTACCAGCCGACCCCAGTCCACCCCTCGCGCGCCAACCAGCGTGACCAGCCAGCCGCTCGCCCGGTCGTAGCAGGTGCGGTCCGCGCACGCCACCGACCGGGACCGCTCACTCCAGCGGGCCAGCAGCCCGGCCGGGTCCTGTCCGACGCTGTGGTAGCCGAGGACCTCGTGAGCCAGGTTCTCCAGCACAGCCGGCAGCCCGGACATCCGGGTGACCTCGCGCAACACCTCGGCGGGCTCCGCGCCGGAAACGGTCAGCGCGGTGAAGGTCTGGTGGATACGTTCGGCCGCCCGCAGCTCGGCGACCTGGGCGTCCATGATCAGGCCGACCACGGCCTCGGTGACCGCGACGAAGCGGGTCTCGCGTTCCAGCGTCACCAACGGCAGACCGTGCCGCTCCGCCGCGTCGCTCAGCGCCCGGGGCAGCGAGGAGTCCCAGCGGCGTACCAGCTCCACCACCAGGCCAGCGGCGCCGACCGCGGCAAGGTCGTCGACGTAGCGGCGCAGCGCCGCATCCTCGGCTGGCAGCGCGATACCGGTGGTGAGCACCAGTTCGCCGCCCCGCAACAGGTGGGCGATGTCGGCGATCTCCGCCACGTGCACCCAGCGCACCCGTTGTCCGAGCCCGGCCGCGCCGGCCACCACCCGGGGCACACCGGCCCGGACCACTGGCAGGGCGAGTGCCTGCTCCACGGTCGGGTACATGCGCCTCCCCAGGACGGTCGCTCCGGCCACGGCCGGAAGGCCACCGGAAACTGGACAGAGCGTAATACGGAAAACCCAGAACCGGTACAGGTTGTCCATGGCAGGCTCGGGTGACAGCGACCAGACTCGGTGGAGTCATGCCTTCCCGAATTCCCGCGTCCGTCCGCACCGGAGGTCCCGATGGCGCATGAGGATCTGCTGGCCCGCCACCGTAAGGTGCTTCCGGACTGGCTCGCGCTGTACTACCAGGAGCCCATCGAGATCGTGTCCGGCAGCGGCCGGCGGGTCACCGACGCCGAGGGCCGCAGCTACCTGGACCTGTTCGCCGGCATCCTCACCAACGCGGTCGGCTACGACATCGCCGAGATCTCCGACGCGGTGCGCTCCCAGCTGGACACCGGCATCCTGCACACCTCGACGCTGTACCTGATCCGCGCGCAGGTCGAACTGGCCGAGAAGATCGCCGAACTGTCCGGCATACCGGACGCCAAGGTGTTCTTCACCAACTCCGGCACCGAGGCCAACGAGACGGCCCTGATGCTCGCCACCCAGTACCGTCGCAGCAACCAGGTGCTCGCGCTGCGCAACTCCTACCACGGTCGGGCGTTCGCCACCATCGGCATCACCGGCAACCGTGGCTGGTCGGCCAGCTCGCTGAGCCCGGTCAACGTCAGCTACGTGCACGGCGGCTACCGCTACCGCAGCCCGTTCCGCGACCTGTCCGACCGCGACTACATCGCTTCCTGCGTCGAGGACCTGCGCGACGTCCTGCAGACCACCACGTCGGGTGACGTGGCCTGCATGATCGCCGAACCGATCCAGGGGGTCGGCGGGTTCGCCACCCCACCGGACGGCCTGTTCGCGGCGATGAAGGAGGTGCTCGACGAGCACGGCATCCTGTTCATCTCCGACGAGGTGCAGACCGGCTGGGGCCGCACCGGCGAGTACTTCTGGGGAATCCAGGCGCACGACGTGGTCCCGGACGCGATGACCTTCGCCAAGGGTCTGGGCAACGGTCTGGCGATCGGTGGCCTGGTGGCCCGGGGTGATCTGATGGACTGCCTGAACGCCAACTCCATCTCCACCTTCGGCGGCAACCCGGTCTCCACGTCCGGCGCTCACGCGACGCTACGCTACCTGCTGGATCACGACCTGCAGGCCAACGCCGCCAAGGTCGGCGGTCAGCTGCTCGACGGGTTGCGTAACGCCGCGGCCCGCTACCCCGTGCTCGGCGACGTACGGGGCAAGGGTCTGATGATCGGGCTGGAGTTCGTCCGCCCCGGGGGCATCGAGCCATGCCCGGAGGCGGCCGCGGCCCTGCTGGAGCACGCCCGCCGGCGCGGTGTGCTGGTCGGCAAGGGCGGCCTGCACAGCAATGTCATCCGGCTCGCGCCGCCGATGACGCTTACCGAGGACGAGGCGGACGAGGCACTCGCGGTACTGACCGAGTCGATCGCCGCCGTACACCAGGAGCTGACCAGCAATGCACAGTGACAACCCACGCCGCATCACCCATCACATCGGCGGCAAGCCGTGGGCCGGCCCGGTCGAGCGGGTCGGTAAGGTGCACGACCCGGCCACCGGTGCGGTCACCGGGCTGGTGGACCTCGCCTCGAGCGCGGACGTCGACGAGGCCGTGGCCGCCGCCGCCGGCGCGCTGACCAGCTGGCGCAACGTTTCGCTCGCCCGCCGGGCCGAGTTGATGTTCCGCTTCCGCGAACTGCTCGCCGCCCGCAGCGGCGAGCTGACCGAGATCGTCACCGCCGAGCACGGCAAGGTCCACGACGACGCGGCCGGCGAGGTGGCGCGGGCGCTGGAGAACGTGGAATTTGCCTGCGGGTTGCCGCAGCTGCTGAAGGGTGAGTTCAGCGAGAACGCCTCGACTAGGGTAGACGTGTACTCGCTGCGCCAGCCGGTCGGCGTGGTCGCGGTGATCTCGCCGTTCAACTTCCCGGCGATGGTGCCGCTGTGGTTCGTACCGACCGCGATCGCGTGCGGCAACACCGTCGTGCTCAAGCCCAGCGAGAAGGACCCGTCGGCGGCCAACTTCCTGGCCGAACTGTTCGCCGAGGCGGGCCTGCCCGACGGGGTGCTCAACGTGCTGCACGGCGACAAGGTCGCCGTCGACGGGCTGTTGGCGCATCCGCAGGTCGCGGCTGTTTCGTTCGTCGGGTCGACCCCGGTGGCCCGCTACGTCCACCAGACGGCCAGCAGCCACGGCAAGCGGGTACAGGCCCTGGGCGGCGCGAAGAACCACATGGTGGTGCTGCCCGACGCCGACCTCGACCTGGCCGCGGACGCCGCGGTGTCCGCCGGCTTCGGCTCCGCCGGCGAACGGTGCATGGCCGTCTCCGCGGTGGTCGCGGTCGATCCGGTCGGCGACGAGCTGATTGCCAAGATCACCGAGCGGATGGCCGGGCTGCATGTCGGTGACGGACGCCGTCCCGGCTGCCAGATGGGTCCGCTGATCTCCCGGGAGCACCGCGACCGGGTGACCGGCTACGTCGAGGGTGCCGGCGCCGAGGGCGCCACCGTGGTGGTGGACGGCCGCAACCATACGATCGACGGCGACGAGAACGGTTTCTGGCTCGGCCCCACCCTGGTCGACGAGGTCGATACCGGCATGTCGCTGTACACCGACGAGATCTTCGGGCCGGTGCTGTCGGTGCTGCGGGTGCCCAGCTACGACGCGGCGATCGAGATGGTCAACAACAACCCGTACGGCAACGGCACGGCGATCTTCACCAATGACGGTGGGGCGGCCCGGCGGTTCCAGAACGAGATCAGCGTCGGGATGGTCGGGGTCAACGTGCCGATCCCGGTGCCGGTGGCGTCCTACTCGTTCGGCGGTTGGAAGGACTCGCTGTTCGGCGACACGCACGCCTACGGCCCCGACGGGATCCGGTTCTTCACCCGTACGAAGGTGGTGACCAGCCGGTGGCTGGACCCCTCGCACGGCGGGGTCAACCTCGGGTTCCCGCGCACCTCGTCCTGACCGTCGTGCCGGGTCGCCACCCGGGCGGCCCGGCAGCTCAGGAAGCAAACACCACCGGGTTCAGGTCCGGCTCGACCATCCCGGCATCCAGCGGACTGATCGGGCGCTCCAGGTGCTCATAGCCGAGCCGCCACAGATCCTGGTCCACCCCGCCCGGGGTCAGCGCCAGCATCCGGTCGGCGGCAAGTTCGTGCAGCTCCGGCTCCAGGTAGCCGATCTTCACCACGGTCAGGTCGTACTCCGCCGGTCGCAGATCCAGCGAGGTGAAGTCGGCGACGTGATGGTACGGCTTGCGGCGGCTGGTGAGGATCGCGTGGACGCCCCCGCAGCGCAGCACCGCGATGTCACCGCCGACCTCATCGTCGCGCCGGATGCTGTACACCGTGCCCGACAGCTCCACCGGGTCGCCGTGCCCGGTGTCGACCCGGCCGCCGGCACTGACCCGTACCGGGTTGCCGACGCCGGCCGCCACGCAGGCCGCGACCGCGGTCGGGTCCTGGATGCTCGCCGCGATCGCGGTGCTGGTGCCGGTGGCCAGATCCGGGTGCGACAGCAGCTCGCGCACCATGTACGGCACGTCGCCGGCGCCACCCGCGGTCGGGTTGTCGCCGGAATCGGAGATGATGAACGGCCGCGCCGTACTAGCCAGCCCCGCGGCGATGCACTCGGCCGCGGTTCCGTGGGGCAGCCCGAACGAGAAGTCGTCGCGGGCCTGCCAGTAGGCGCGGGCGAGCCGCCCGGCCTGCGCGGTGATCTCGGCCCGGTCGGTACCGCTGACCACGACCGCGGCCCGGCAGCGTGGCTCGTCCGCCCAGGCGTACCCGACCCAGATGGCGGCGTCGATCACCCCGGCCCGCGACTCGATCTCCGGTAGCCGGGCGTACAGCGAACGGGCCGGTTCCAGCCGGGTGCTGGTGCGTTCACCGGGCAGCAGTACCGGCACGCTCACCCAGGCCCGCAGCGGGCGGATGTCTTCCCGCAGACAGTGCAGCAGCCGCTGCGCGGCCCGGCGGCCGGTCAACGGCGCGTCCTCGTGCGGGGCCATCCGGTGCGCGGTGGCGAGGTCCAGTTCGCCGATCAGCTCCCGGGACATGTTGCCGTGCAGGTCCATCCCGGCCGACAGCAGACAGTCGTGGCCCACCACCGCCCGGACCCGGCGGACCAGGTCGTACTCCACGTCGGTGTAGCCGTCCACGCTCATCGCACCGTGCAGGTCGAGGTACACGCCATCCAGCGGCGCCGCGGCGCGCAGCCCGTCGAGCAGTTCGTCGCGCAGGTCCTCGTACACCTCGGTGCGTACGGGCCCGCCGGGCAGGGACACCGCGTGTAGCACCGGGAACCAGATGGCGTCGGTGTACTGCGGCTCGGTCAAGAACGGGTAGCGGGTGGCTGCCAGTTCGGCGCCCCGGCGTAGCTGGAAGTCGTCCAGAACAGTGCGGTGCGGCGAGAAGGTGCTCGACTCGATGTGGATGCCGCCGATCGCGATGCGCGGTTGCGCCATGCTGTTCCCCCGTCGGATGGGTCCTGGCGATGTTTCTCCGGATCTACCCTGACCGACCGGTGCTGTCAAACCCGTGACCAGCTCACTTTCTCGCCGACGGGTCACCGCCGGCGTTGTGGTGACGGACCGCGATCCCGGGCTGACGGCCCGGGTTGTCAGGCGCTGGGCCGATGGGCCCGTGCGGTGCGCCGGGACCGGTGAGCCGGACCACGGTCTGCCCGCTCGCCGCTTCGCCGCTCGCGTTCTCACCGTTGGCGCCAGCCAGTTGACGACCGGAAACCTTCGTCGTGAAACGTTCAGCGGGTACGGATGCGACGGCCACGGCGATCGAACAGATGCAGTTGGGACAGGTCCGCACGCAGGCTGATCGTGGTCCCCGGCGATACGTGCGCGTGCGGCGGCAGCCGCAGCGCGACCTCCGCGCTGCGCTGCACATGTCGCCCGGCGGCGGACGCCGGTTCGGTGGGCTGCGGCCGCGGTTGCGGCTGATCCCGCCGGCCACGGAAACGCCACCGCTTCAACTGCGCGACCTCGGCCGGCGGCGGCCGGTGACCGGTCCCGGTCAACTCGTCCAAGCCCGGCGCGGCGGCCGCACCGATGTCCAGATAGGCGATCGTCTCATGGCCGAGATGTTCGGCGTAACGCACGATGCCCCGCACCGCACCCGGCGTACGATCGGCCACCGCGCTGATCGCCTCGGCCCGCAGCCCCACGATCACCCGTTCCCCGTGGTAGTGGACCAGTTCCCGGACCCGATGATCTGACCACGGCAAGGAGAAGTGCTGCTGGCCGAGATCGAACATCAACTGATCGTCGAGGTAGGCGTAGACCGTGGCCTCCAGCAGGTTCATCATCGGGGTACCGAGGAAGGCCGCGACGAACACCGTCTCCGGGGTGCGGTAGACCTCTGCCGGCGTGCCGATCTGCTGGATGCGGCCGTCACGCAGGATGGTGATCCGGTCGGCCATGGTGAGAGCTTCGGTCTGATCGTGCGTGACATAGACGGTGGTGACCCCGACGCCCCGCACCAGGCTGGAAATCTCGGCGCGCAGACCGTGCCGCAGCGCGCTGTCCAGGTTGGACAGCGGCTCGTCGAGCAGGAACACCTGCGGTTCCCGGATGATCGCCCGACCCATCGCGACCCGCTGCCGCTGCCCACCGGACAGCTGCCCGGGGCGCCGGCCGAGCGTCTCAGCCACCCCCAGCGCCATGGCCAGGTCGGTGACCCGCTCCGCCGCCTGCCCCGGCGCGACCTTGGCCAGCCGCAGCGGGAAGCTCAGATTGTCCCGTACCGACATGTGCGGGTAGAGGGCGAAGTCCTGGAAGGCCATCGCCACCCGGCGCTCCCGCGGCGTCCAGCCGTTGGCGATCTCGCCGTCGAAGCACACCACCCCCTCGGTGGGCTGCTCCAGTCCCGCCACCATCCGAAGGATGGTCGACTTTCCACAGCCGGAGGGTCCGAGCAGGACCATCACCTCGCTGTCGGCAACCTCCAGGTCGACCGCATCGACCGCCACTGTGTCATCGGGGAAGACCTTGGTCAACGACGCCAGGGTCAGAGCTGTCACCGGGCCTCCTCTGCCGCACAGGCATACAACGGGGTCCTCACTAAACCGACCCTTCGCCCATTCACTGTGGCCGCTCCCACCGTCAATTCAATCGGCTGAACGTGCATATGTGAAGCCCCGACGAGTATCAGCCCAGGTAACACAGGGTGCTCACAGTACGGGCAGGCGGCCGGTGGGTCCATCGACCACTCGCGCCGGTAGTGTTCCCGGCGTGCTGGTGCTGCTTCCGCCTTCCGAGACCAAGGCCCCTGGTGGACGCGGTGCACCGCTGCAGCCCGACCGACTGTCGTTCCCCGCCCTGAACCCGGTACGTGCCCGGATCCTGGACGCGCTGCACACACTGTCCGGCGACCTGCCGCTGGCTCGTAAGGTTCTGAAGATCTCCGCGCGCCAGGACGGCGAGCTGGCCGACAACCGGGCCATCCATGCGGCACCCACCGCACCGGCGTTGCGTCGCTACACCGGCGTGTTGTACGACGCGCTGGACTACCCCTCGCTGGAACGCACCGCGCGCGGCCGTGCCGACCGGAGCCTGATAGTGGTGTCCGCCCTGTTCGGCGCGCTACGGCCGCGCGACCCCATCCCCACCTACCGGCTATCGGGCGCCACCAACCTGCCGGGAGTGGGGCCGTTGGCGAACGCGTGGCGGCCGGTACTGGTACCCGAGCTGATCGGACACGGGCTGGTACTGGACCTGCGCTCGACGGCCTACCAGGCGCTGGCCCCGGTCCCGGACGCGGTGACCGTACGGGTACTGTCCCCGCTCGCCGACGGCAGCCTCGGCGTGGTCAGCCACCACAACAAGTCACACAAGGGCCATCTGGTCCGGGCACTGCTGAGCGCACCGCAGCTGCCGCGCACCCTCGACGGGGTGCTGGCCGCGGCCAGTGCCGCCGGTCTGCCGTTGAGTGTGCAGGACGAGCAGCACCTGGACCTGGTGGTCTGACCAGCTCGTGGTGGTGGGTCAAACAAGGCTCAGGTCGCGTCCAACCCGGCCGGGTTGATCGCGAGCAGGCCACCGTCCACCCGGTACTCCGAGCCGGTCACGAACGAGGCGCGGTCGCTGGCCAGGAACGCGACCACCTCGGCGACCTCCGCCGGGCGTGCGACCCGACCCAGCGGATGGGTCCGACCCCAGGCCTCGACGGTCTCAGCGGCCGTACGGTCGCCGCGGAACTGCTCGGCCGCCCACCGCAGCATCGGGGTGTCCACCGAGCCCGGGCAGACGGCGTTGACCCGGATCCGGTCGACCGCGTGGTCCAGTGCCATCGACCGGGTCAGGGCGTTGATGCCGGCCTTGCTGACCGAGTAGGCGGCGACCGCGCTCTGCGCCGCGTACGCCTGCACCGAGGAGACGTTGACGATGGTGCCGCCGCCCCGTGCCCGCATCGCGGGCACCGCGTACTTCGCGGCCAGGAACATGCCCTTGAGGTTGGTGTCCAGTACCTCGTCCCAGCCCTCGACGGTGGTGTCCTCCACCGTGCCGTAGCGCTGGATTCCGGCGCTGTTGACCAGGATGTCCAGGCCACCGTGCGCTTCGACGGCGGCTTCGGACAGAGCACGCATCGCGTCCGCGTCGCGTACGTCGGCCACCCGGCCGGTCACGCTGTGGCCCTGCACCCGTTCCGCGGCTTGAGTGTCGCGTACCCCCGCCTCGTCGAAGCCGCAGAACAGTACGGTGGCACCGGCCGCGGCGAGGTGGTGCACCACCGCCTGCCCGATACCGGCGGAACCGCCGGTCACCACCGCGACCCGGCCGTCGAACTCACCCATCGTCGGGCTCCCCCCACACTCGTACCGACCATTGCAGGTCCCGCCGCTGGCCGGGACCGAAGCGCAGCGCCGTGCCGTTGTCCACGGCGGCGGCCAGACCGTTCGTCGGGTAGCTGGAGAACGGCTCCAGCCCGACCACGTACGCCTGACCCCACCACGGGTAGTCGGTGCTGGCGCCCAGTTCCTGCCACAGCCACAGGTACGGCAGCATCGCGGCATCCCATTCGACCCGCACGCCGGAGCCGCCGTCGGCGTCGGCGTCGGCGTCGGCGTCGGCGTCGGCGTCGGCGTCGGCGTCGGCGTCGGGGGGTGAGGAGTTCGTACCAACCGTCGGTGAAGCCGGTCAGGTAGCACAGGTCCGACGACTCGCCGGCACCCGGCACCACCGACAGGTCCACCGTGCCACCGCCGTCGGCCGGTACGGTCGGCCACCGGTACGGACCGCCGGGACTCACCCGCCGCCCGGACGGCGCGATCGGTTCCGGGTGCGGCAGCACCTGGACGCCGTCGGGCAACCGGATCCGGTGACCTGGCCGCAGGAACGGAGCGCCGAAGGCCAGATGCTGCCCCCACATGGCGTGTACCGCCACCGGCGCGGTGTTCACCGCCTGCTCGTGCACCGTCAGCAGCCGTTGGCCGGACGCCAGTCGCAGGGTGCGGGTCAGCTGGTAGGGCAGCCGTCTGGTCGCGACGCTGAACTCGACCTCGACCAGGTCCTCGGTGTCGGTCACGATGCGGTATTGCCATGCCTGCCCGCACACCTCGGCGTGCTGGCCGAGCGCCGCGCCCCGGTAACTGCACGGTGCGCCGCCGGAAGGGAAGACGTCCTGCCATCCGCCCTGGTAGGTGTCGTGGAACAGGGCCGCGTCGTCGGCGGCGGCGGCGAGCGTGTCGGACGGGTGCCGCAGTCCGCGCGGCGACCACCAGACCAGGTCCAGGTCCCGCCGCTTGTCCAGGAACTCCACGATGTCGCAGCCCTTGCCGGGCAGTACGGTGACCCGCAGCCGCTCGTTCTCCAGGGTGACCGCCGCCATCCCGGACATCGTGTACTCGTGTAGCCGTGCGCCCCAGTTACGCCAGGGGCGCACCGACCCGCCGCTCACAGCCGGTCCGGCTGTGGTCCGGCCGGGTCGGCCCACCGGTCGTTGGGGATCAGCGGGTACCAGCCGGGGCGGCCCGGGTCCCGGTCGTAGGGGTAGCTGCCGAGTTCGGTGTAGAGCTGCGCGTACCGGTCGAGTTTCGTCCGGTCCAGTGTCACGCCCAGCCCCGGGCTGTCCGGCACCGCGATCGATCCATCCACATAGGACATCTTGCCGCCGGTGATGATGTCGTCGGTGAGGTGGTGGTAGTGCGCGTCCGCGGCATGGTCGAGGTTGGGCAGCACCGCACCCAGGTGCAGCATCGTCGCCAACTGGATACCCAGCTCACCCGACGAATGCACGGCCACGCCGAGCTGGAACGTCTCACACACCCCGGCCGCCTTCACGCACGGCCGGATGCCGCCCCAGAACGTGGTGTCCAGCAGGATCACGTCCACCGCCGGATCCCGTACGTTGGTCGCCAGCTGCTCGAAGTTGACCACCACGGTGTTGGTCGCCAGCGGCAGACCGAGATCGCGCAGCTGCCGCATCCCGTTGAGTCCCCAGGTCGGGTCCTCGAAGTACTCGTTGGGCAGTTCGGCGATGGCCCGGCCGAACCGGCGGGCCTGCGCCACCGACAGCGCACAGTTCGGGTCGTAGCGCAGCAGGTCGTCGCCGGTCTCGGCGGCCAGCGCGCGGTAGCACTCCAGTTCGTGGTCCGGCGCGAAGACACCACCTTTGAGCTTGTGCGTACGGAAACCGTGCCGCTGCTTCAGCTCCCTGGCGTGCTGAGCCAGCTGCTCGGGGGTACGTAGCTCACCGCGGCCGGTGACCGGGTCTGCGTACCGGAAGAACAGATACGAGGCGAACGGCACCCGGTCGCGCAGCCTGCCACCCAGCAGGTCGTACACCGGCACACCCAGGTGCTTGCCGACGAGGTCGAGGCAGGCGAACTCGACGGCGGCCAGCAACTGGGTCCGGTTGTTGTAGAGACTCGCGGTCGGGTTCGCCAGCACGAAACGCAACGACTCCAACTGGAACGGATCATGGCCGAGCAGGTAGTCCCGCAGCCCACGGACCGCCATCTCGGCGCCCTCGCCGCCGCCGCCCAACTCGCCGAGACCGATCAACCCGTTGTCTGTCTCGACCTCCACCACGGTACGGACGAACCGCCCCCAGTGCGCCCCGTTGGAATGCAGCAGTGGGGCCTCAAGGGGCACCGTGACCGTGGTGCCCCGCACGTCGACGATCTTCACGCACTCTCCTGTTCCACCGTCACCTGAAGCGCCACCAGCGCCTGGGCCGGCACCGGCACCGTCGCCACTCCGTCATGTACCGGTACATCCTGCAACTCCAGCCCCAGACTGGTACCGACCCGCGCGGAGCGCGCGCCGGCCGGTAGCCGTACCTCGACCTGCGCCTCCCGGTCCGCCAGCGAACGCAGATACACCACCAGGTCCGTACCGGTCCGCGCGACGCCCACCGAGGAGATGAACACCGGCAGGTCGTCGTGCACCTGGACCGAGATCGCAGTCGCCCGCTCGGGCGGCTCACCGCATCCGCCGGTGAGCGCAACCGCGATCAACGGGTCGGTCAGTCCAGCCGCTGTGGCGGCGCCGAAACGTCGCGGCTCGGCGCCCTCGGCCGAGGAGATCGCGTACCGGAAGGTCAGTTCACCCTGCTGCTGGGCGGGGAAGTTGGTGTCCCAGATGTTGTTCAGTACCCAGGAGTACAGGCTGCCGGGCTCGGCGGGCGTCGGCTCGACCGTCGGCGGGTAGGGCACGTACGGCAGGAACAGGTCACCGAACATCGTCAACGGCGCCTCCAGGGTCGCCCACGAAACGGTCAGTCCCTCATCCACATAGGACACCCAGTGTCGCAACGGCGCCAGGTGCCGGGGGGATCCCGGGACCCGCGGCACATCCGCGCCCCCCACGGCTCCGGTCAGCTCCCAACTGTCCGGCGCACGGCCCACCGCGAACGGGAACGCGAAGAACGCACCCTCCTTACCGGCAGCGGACCGCTTGGCCATCCGGTTGGTGACATCCACCCGGGCCACCCCGGCGGACAGCCGGATCGAGGTGCGGATCCAGTCCGTACCCGCACCGGCCAGCTCCACCTCCAGCACCGCGCCGGTCGCGTCCTGGTATGCCGCGAGCAGCGTGGCACGATGCCCCAACGATCTGCTGGCCAGCAGGGTCAGGTCCGCGGCCTCGATGTGCCCAGACAGGTGGTTGACCTCCGGGGCGGTGGAGTACCGGTCGTAGACGTACTGGTTGAACCCGGCGTAGGCGCCGGTGTTGACCAGTTCCCGGCCCGTACGCTTGTCGACCAGCGAGCCGATGGTGGCGCTCGACAGGTCGTAGCGCAGCCGGTAGTACTCGTTCTCGATGACCGGTTCGGTCAGCGGCTTGGCCGGTGCCGGCCCGTCGCCGTCCACCACGTCGAAACGGGCCCGGCCGAGGGATGGTAGGTCGGTGGCGACGAAGCACAGCAGCCGACCGCCCGGACGGGTCGGCCACACCGCCGGATCCAGGATCTCCTCGGCATGCAGTACGGGCGCACCGGTGGCGGCGTCCAGGACCGTCACCGACCGTCCCAACGGCACGCGGCTGGCCGGCAGGAATGCCTCGATGCGGTCCGTACGGATGTCCGGGCCGGTGTTGACCACCAGGTAGGAGGCCAGTGTCCCGCCCGGTGCGGCCATCGTGTCACCCAGCACCGCCGAACCGCGATCGCGCAGGTCGGCGGCCTCGTCGGCGGCGTGGTAGGCGAAACCCGCCTTACGCGCCCACATCAGCCCGCCGGCGTCGAAGCCGTGCTCGGCGTCGTGCCACGGATTGGCCGCGCCCCAGGTGTGCTCGTCGAACAGACCAAGCTCGTCGAAGCCGGCGGTGACCCTGCCGGCAACCTCAGCGGACTCCGCCGCACCGGCCAGGGCGTGCAGCGTCTCGGCCTGGCGCAGCACGTTCTGCGCCCGACGGGCATGCCCGAGCGGACGGGCGCCCGAGCCCAGGCCGTCGGCCCACCAGTCGGTCCACTCCCCTGTGTGTTCATCCAGCTGGTCGCCGATCTGCTGCTCCGCGGCGGTCAGGAAGTCGGCGTTGTTGGAGGTACGTAGCCGCGGGTAGGCCCACTGCTCGTTCCAGTCCCGGGCCACCACGGCAGGCGTCGCCGACGGTCCGGCATTGTCGGCGTCCGCGCCCTGCACCCGGATGTGCAGCAGGTCGTACGGGTAGGGCTGGCGGGTCACCTGATCGGCCGGCATCCCAGACCAGCCGAACGACTCGCTGCCGTACGGGAAAGGTTGGTGCGCCAGGGAATGCAGGTAGCCGGGGAGCAGTTCCAGGCTGCGCGCGTAGCTGTGCCCCAGTCCGAGGATGTTGCCCTCCATGTAGCCCATCCCGTGCGCGGTGTCGGTGAACCACACCAGTACCCGGTTACCGGCGGCCGAACGCCACCAGAACGGCCGACCCAGGGACTGCCCACCCAGCCGGTACGGTACGGCCCGGCCAGCCCAGTTGTGCGCCGCGGACAGGTGCCGTACGCCGGCTGCGACCAGCGCGTCGACGAACCCCGCGACCGCACCCGGTACGTCGGTGTGCATCGCCGAGCGCACCGGTACACCGTAGCGTTCGGCGAGGTCGCGGGTGAGCCACAACTGTCGGTGCAGTTCCTCGGTGGACGCCGCTTCGGTGTGCATCTGGAACGGCATCGCGGTCACCTCCACGATGCCCGCGCGCGTCAGGTCCACGAACCGCCGTACGGTCCGGGCCGGTCGGGAGGCGAGGAAACGCCGGACCGGCAGGGCCGACTCGACCGTCCAACGGAACCGGCTCTGCTCGGGATGCCCGTCGGTCGCCTCGGCCAGGTCCAGCGCGGAGTCGAGGTAGCGCAGATGGTTACGCAGCACGTCACCCTGTGGATCGGTGTAGCCGATGTCCAGGTGGGAGTGGTGGACCAGGTGCACCGTCCACTTGCGCTGCGGGGTGAGCACGAACTCGCCGGAGGCCAGTTCCCTTCCCTCGCCGGTCGCCACGACGGTGACCGTGCAGGGCGCGTCCACCTCCGGTACGAGCAGATCCACGCCGCCCGGACCGGCCGGCCCGGATTCGGCCAACAGTCGCTCGCCGACGTGCAGCGACAGAGCAAGGTCCGTCGGCCCCTCGTCGGCGACGAGCCGGACCACCTGCGCCAGACCGCCATCGGCGTGCCGGAACAGCGGCAGGCACACGGCCCGCACGGCGAGCCCTCGACCGGAAAGGACCGGTCGGTAGCCGGTGGCGCGCAAGGTTTCGCGCATCCCGTCGTAGGTGGGCGATCCGAGGCTGGCCCGCAGCAGTCGGCTGGTCATTGGGGTTCCTTCCGTGCGGTACTAGAACTGTCCGAGCATCAGGCCACGAGCGAACAGCCGCTGGGTGGCCAGGAACAACACCACGGTCGGCAGCGAGACGATCAGCCCCGCGGCCAGCACAGTGGGTACCGCGGTGCCCGCGTAGGCACTGTTGAGCGCCGACAGCGCGGTCTGGATCGGCCGGACCGACTGGTCCTGCGACAGCGTCAACCCGAACATCAGGTCGTTCCAGACGAAGGTGAAGTCCAGGATGTACACCGCCGCCAGAGCCGGGAACGACAACGGCAGGTAGATGCGCCGAAACGCGGTCCAGGCCGAAGCCCCGTCGATGCGGGCCGCCTCGAACACCGAGTACGCGATGCCGGTGAAGAAGTTGCGCAGTACGAACGCTGCCAGCGGCACCGAGATGGTGGTGTAGATCAGCACCATGCCGAGCCGGTTGTCGTACAGATCAGCGGAGCTGTAACCCAGGAACAGCGGGATCAGCAGCATCTGGGTCGGGAAGATCGTCCCACCGTAGATGAGCATGAACCACCAGAACCCGTGCCGCAGCCGCAGTACGACCACCGCGAACGCGGCGAGCGCGCCGACCACGACGCCCAGCGCCGGGGACAGCACCGCGTACAGGACCGTGCTGCCGATGCTGGGCCCCAGGTCGGCGGCATGCCAGGCCCGGACGAAGTTGTCCAGCAGCCCGAAGCTGCCGGACGGCCGCCAGACGTTCCCGCCGTCGTAGCTCTGCGCCGGCCGGAACGCGTTGACCAGAAGCAGATACACCGGCACCAACCAGATCAGGCCGAGTACGACCAGTACCGCCCGGCGCACCACGCCGGCCACGGTGGGCCCGCGCATCAGTTCACCCCCTCACGTCCGACCAGCTGCCGGCGCAGGTAGACGAACGACACCAGGCCGGTCACCACAGTCAATGCCACCGCCACGGCGGCACCCTGCCCGTACTGTCCACTGACGAACGCGTCCCGGTACATGGTCACCGCGAGGGTCTCCGACGAGCGGCCCGGGCCGCCCTGCGTGGTCACCCACACGATGTCGAACGTCTTCAGGCTCGCCACCAGCGACAGCCCGACCACCACGGTGGTCAGCGGGCGCAGCAACGGCCAGGTGATGGTACGGAACAGCTGCCAGGCGTTCGCGCCGTCGAGTCGAGCGGCCTCCAACGGTTCGGCCGGGATGGACTGCAGTCCCACCATGAACAGCAGCGCGTTGACCCCGAGCTGCTGCCAGGTCACCGCGACGATCATCACCAACGTGTTGGCGGGGCCGTGTTGCAGGAACGAGGTGTCCGCGCCGGGAATGTGCAGCGCACCGAGCACCTGGTTGGCCGCACCGTGGTGCTGCAGGATGAAACCCCAGATCACCGCGAGCCCGGCACCGGACAACGCGTACGGCAGCATGAACGGCAGCCGGTACCAGACACCGTGCCGCAGACCGTTGCTGAGCACCGCGACCAGCAGACCCAGCAGTACCGGCAGCACCGTTGCGCCCAGCACCCACAGCACCGTGTTGCGCACCGAGGTCAGCAGCGCGGGGTCCTGCGCGAACTCGACGAAGTTGTCCAACCCGGCGAATCGTGTCGGGTTGAGCCCGTCGTAGTCGGTGAATCCCAGGTAGAGCGTGTACAGGAACGGCAGGTACAGCAGTACGGCGATCAGCAGCACGCCGGGTGCGACAAATCCGTACCCGGCACGACGTCCGCTCCGGCGGCCGGAGCCCCGCCGGAGCGGACGTGGCTGCTGTCCCGGCGGTGCGTGCGGGGCCAGGACGCTGCCGGTCACTTGTTCTTGCTCCAGTAGTCGTCGGCGGCCCGCTGGATGTTCGCCAACTGCTTGGCATAGCTGCCGGGGTCGGCCAGGAACGCGCCGAAGGCGTCCAGGGCTGCGGTGAGTACCGGCGGTGGGGTGGCCTCGAAGTAACGGTTGTAGAGCTTCACCGAGCCACCGGTGGCGTCCTTGGTCAGCGACGCGAGGTTCGGATCCGCCGGGGTGACCTTCGGGTTGGCGGAGACGTCGTTGCGCGAGTTGGCCCACTTCTTCTGCGCCGTCGGCCCAACCCACCACTGCAGGAACTTCCTGCTGCCGGCCGGGTCGGGCGCCTTGGTCAGTGAGCACAGCGGCCCGGACTCGAAGGCCATCGAGGTCTTCGGCAACGAGGGCACGACATTGGGGATGATGAAGGTGCCGTAGTCGCTGCCGGGCTTCATGCCCTGCTGGGTCATGGTGGTGTTGAACCAGGTCCCGTCCGGGACCATGGCCACCTTGCCGGACTTCAGTAGCGCCCCCGGGTCGGTCTTGTCACCAGCGTCGGACATATAACCCTTGTCGATCAGGCCTTTCCACTGCTTCATCACCTTGACCACGCCGGGATCGGTGTACTTCGCCTTACCGAGCGAGAGCCGGTCGTAGAGGCCGGGATCGGTGCCGAGCAGCAGCTGCTGGAACCACACGAAGCTGAACAGGATGTTGGTCTGGTAGAAGGGCGTGACACCCTTGCTCTTCAGGGTGGCGGCGTCACTCATCAGATCGGCCCAGCTCTTCGGCTCGTCGACACCCGCGTCGGCGAACACCTTCTTGTTGTAGAACATCACCCAGTACGACACGTTGAGCGGCACGCAGTACTGCTTGCCCTTGATCGTGTAGTACTTCTCGACATCGGCGCTCAGGTCGCCGCTGGCGATGCCCTTCTGCCAGATCTTCGAGGTGTCCGCGACCTGCCCGGTCTGCGCGATCTCGTTGAGCTGGGAGCCGGTCTGCCAGGTGAACAGGTCCGGCTTGTTCTTCGTACGGAAGGACGCCTTGATGAACGACTGGTAGGTCGGTTCGTCGGTGTAGCCGACCGGGTCGACGTTCAAGCCGATCTGCTTCTTGGACAGTTTGCCGAGGTCCTGGAAGTACGGCTTCCAGGCGCCCTTGTCGTTGTACAGCTTCAGGGTGCTCTTGTGTTCGGTACCTGCTCCGCCGCACGCGGTCAGGCCGAGCGCTGTCGTGGCCAGTACCGCCACGGCAAGACGTAGTCGCCGCACTGGTCTGTCACCTTTCCTTGGAGGGGTTGCTGCTGTACCTGCCGTCGGTACCGTCGGTGTCGGCCAGCCGGGCCGCGATCACCGAACGGACATCGGACAGGTGGGAGTGCATGAGTTCCGCGGCGTCCACCGCGCGGGACTCGTCGATGGCGGCCATGATCTCGCGGTGTTCCTCGAGGTCACGGGTCCGGTCGTCGTAGAGGCTGAGGATCTCGCGCTGCTCACGGCCGTGGATGGCCAGCAGCGAGTCCAGTACCTCGTGCAGCACGGTGTTCCCGCTGGCGGCGGCCACCGCAGCGTGGAATCCCATGTTCGCCTCGTGCAGCACGAGGTCGTCGGAATGCACGGCGTGCTGCGCGGTCGACAGCCGGTGCTGCAGCAGCTCGATCGCTGACCCGTCGTGGCGGGTGGCCGCCTGCCCGGCCAGGTAGGGCTCGATGACCAGCCTTGCCTCCAGCAGGTCCAGCAGTCGATCCCCGGCCAGCGTGTCCAGGTTCGGGTTGGGTATCAGCACCCGGTCCAGGCTGGCACTGACATAGACACCGGAGCCGTGCCGGAGTTCGACCGCACCGGTGGCCTGCAACCGGCGCAGCGCCTCCCGTACCGTCGGTGTGGCGACCGAGAACCGCTCTGCCAGGGCCCGCGCCGACGGCAACCGCTGACCGGCGCCGAGCCGTTCAGCCCGGATCAGCTCCAGTACCCGTTCGGTCAGGTCGTCGGACAGGCTGCGGCGCGCCATCATCGGGGGCGTGGTGCGCTCAGCGACCATGGCGGGCGCCCTGCCGTGCGCCGAAGCGTACGTCGACGAACCGGGGCCGGTAGATGCTCACGTCGGCGTACAACTCGTCGGAGACGAAGCTGTTGACGTTGTAGGACACCACGAGCCGGTCACGGCGGGACAGTTCCGGATGCACGTGCGGGTTGTAGGTGAAGATGTTGCCGTTGTGATATGTGCCCCCCGCGCCGGTCTCGGGTGTGGTGTAGATCAGGGTCCGGTCGGTGAACGGGCCCACCGGGGTGGGCGCCCAGTAGGCCACGATCTTCGGACTGAGCAGTTCGGTGGTGTCCTGGGTGACCAGCAGGTAGCCGCCACCGAACGGGGTGACGCTGTACTCGTTGGAGACTCCACGCAGCAGGCGCGCCGACGCGGTCTGGTCGCCGGACCACCCTTCGCCGCTGCAGAACTGCCAGTCCTGCCGTAGATCGTCGCCGGGCACCCGGGCGACATGCAGGTACTTGTCCGGGCCGAGGTCCTCGACCCGGTAGATGTAGGTGTGGGCGCCGCGGCGCGACAGCCAGGAGGCGCTCTCCAGGTTCGGTACCGTGCTGGGCAGTTCGGTGACATCCAGCAGGACCAGCGTACGGATGTTGAACCGGGCCAGCACACTGCGCTGCCAACCGAAGTCGAGCGGACCGTCGCCGGTGCGGTGGAACTGGTGGTAGGTGACGTTCAGGGTGCCCGCGCCCAGCATGCCGGCACCGGCCCAGTACCAGGCGTCGCCGTCGGGCGGTAGCAGGGCGGCCGGTTCCCCGGCGGTTCCTCCGTGCACAGTGGACAGTCGACTGCCCTGCTGTACGACGAAGCAGTTGTTGATGAACGGGGTGTCCTTCGGTCGCAAACCGTCCGGATCTACCGGGCCGAGAAAGGTGTCGGAGAAGATCCAGACGATCCGTCCGTCCGGCAACCGCACCGAGTAGGTCGAGTCGGCGCCGGTCCAGCCTGCTCCGCTGTCGCTGTAGGCGTTGAACAGGCCGGTCAGCCGGGTGTCCGGGCGGGCCGTCGGGGTTTCGGGCGGTAGCCCGGCCGCCTGGGCCGGCGCGGCGGAGCGCCCAGCGCCGAGGGCCGCCCCGAGCGGGAGAGCGGCGACACCGGCGAGCAGCGCCCGGCGCGGTACGGAGCCCTGCGGTGGGGTCGTGGAGTGGGGCACCGTGTCCTCCTGCGATCGTCGGCAGCAGCGAGTGGTCAAGTGATTAGATCACTTGCTCATCTGCTCGTAAAGTTCCCTCGGCAGTGAATCTCGGCCCGCGTTACCGTGAACGGAACAAGAGAGGATCGAGAATCCGGACATTCCGCCCTGCACCTGCAACTTTGGATCGGTGACGCCCGTGATGCCTCAACCCCCGCACGTACCGACCATCGACGTCGATGCCGTCGTCGACGAATCCACGATTCTGGACGTACGAGAACCCGACGAGTTCGAGGCCGGCCACATCCTCGACGCCCTGCACATACCGATGGGCGCCATCCCTGAGCGACTACCGGAACTACCCGACGACACCCGGCTGGTTGTCGTGTGCCGCTCCGGCAACCGGTCCGCCCGGGTCACCGCCCACCTGCGCCAGGAAGGGCTCGACGCGGTCAACCTGGACGGTGGGATGCGGGCGTGGGTCGACGCTGGGCGACCGATCCACACCCGCCTGAGCGCTGGACCCGCGCTGATCTGATCGTCCGACCCGGGAGACCGGGTTCTGCGTTCAGGCCGGACCGAACGGCCTGCCGGGGTTGACTGGAGCCGTGATCTGCCAGGCGTGCCGGGAAAGGCGCCACGACGAGTGCCGTGGCGGCTCCTGGTGCGACTGCCAGCACCGGGCCGGTCGACCGCAGGAACCAGCCACCGGAGCACCCGGCGAATGATGTACGACAGAAGTGCCCGTCACCTGCACTTAGCTGACCGGCGATGCCCCGGTCAGACGGCGTACCCCCCGGTCGGCTCCCCGGTCCAGGGTGGCCCGCACCGCCGCGAAGATCGCGCCCTCGATGGCCGCCGCCACCAGGATCTCCAGCCAGGCCCGCTCCGGGTCGGTCGGGTCCGGGGAGTCGTCGTCGTGGGTGACCAGTTTCCAGACCTGCCGGAAGAGCACGCCGGTGACCACACCGGCGGAGATCCGGATCAGGATGCTGACCGGGCGGTACCACAGCTTCACCTTGCTCACCGCCACCTCCGCACAGCCGTCGGGTTCGCGACCGGACTTCCCCGCCCGTGACCTGGCAAACCTTCAGGCCCTGAGGTCACGTCGGCAGCGCGCAGCAGGATGGGATCATGGCCGCCATGTACCGATTGTGGCCGGACCCCGCGGCGGCGGAACTCACCGAAGAACAGCTGGTCGAGTGTTACCGGCCGGCGGACCGGGAGCGGCCGTGGCTGCGGGTCAACTTCGTCGCCAGCACCGACGGCGCGGTCAGCGTGGGCGGTTATTCCGCCGGGCTGTCCGGTCAGGCGGACAAGAAGGTGTTCGGCCTGTTGCGGATGTTCTGCGACGCGGTGATGGTCGGCGCCGGCACGCTGCGCCACGAAGGCTACGGCGCGATGCGGTTGGGTGAACGCCGCTGCGCCTGGCGGCGGGCGGCGGGACTGCCGGAGCACCCGCCCCTGGTGCTGGTGTCCGGTCGGCTCGATCTCGATCCGGACAGCCCGATGTTCGCAGACGCACCGACCCGCCCGGTCGTGGTCACGCACGGCGGATCCCCCATCGAGCAGCGACGCATCCTGGGTGAACGGGCCGACGTCCTGGTCTGCGGCACGGCCGAAGTGGACCTGAGCGCCGCCCGGACCGCGCTGGCCGAGCGGGGCCTGCGTCAGGTGCTCTGCGAGGGCGGGCCGCATCTGCTGGGCAGCCTGTCCGCCGCCGACGAGGTGGACGAGTTGTGTCTGACGGTGTCGCCGCTGCTTGCGGGTCCGGGCGCGGCCAGGATCACGGCGGGCGAGCCGGCACCCGTCCGTCATCTCCAGCTGACCCAGGTGCTCTGCGCCGATGACAACCTCCTGCTGCGCTACACGCGGCCGACCCGCTGACCGCGGCGTAGCAGGGCCGGCGGCACGGCGCACGGGCGGTGCTGCACGGTAGGCAACCCTCGGTGAGGCACGATGGGCCGGTACGCCCGCGCGATGAAGGAAGTGACGGCAGCCATGACCCAGGTCCCATCCGGCGGTGCGGAGCAGGCCGATCCGGAGCAGGCCGACACGCTCGGCATGACCTGGCAGGAGTTCACCGAGGACGCTCCGGCCGGACAGGGCGACACCGTCGGGCGGGTGCTGGGCACCGCCGACGCGACGCCGCTGCAGTTCTGGGTGGCCGTCCGGCGCCGGGCGCGTACCTGCAGCTCGACGACGTGGTGGTGACCCAGCGCGAGCTGCCCGGGCCGCGACCCGGTGACGATCGCCGGCGTGGTGACCCAGGTGCGGGCCCGGCACGAGGGCGCCCAGTTCGACTCCGACGTGTTCGCCGATCGCCGACGGCACGCTGCCCGCCCAGGTGCAGGAGGCGGCCGAGATCACCACGACCCGGGTCGACCCGGAGATGTACGTGCCGCCGTCCCCCGGCGCGCTGGTGCGCCGCGCCAGCCGGCGACGAGCGGGCCGCGCGCGCTGTACTTCGACCGGATGGAACGCCGGATCCCGATCGGCACCGGCCGCGACGGCGAGCCGCTGTACCTCAACGCCGACTTCCTCGACGGCAGCCGGGGCGCGCACGTGTCGATCTCCGGCATCTCCGGGGTGGCCACCAAGACCAGCTTCGCCACCTTCCTGCTCTACTCGGTGTTCCGCTCCGGCGTGCTGGGCGCCGAGACGCGGCAACACCCGGGCGCTGATCTTCAACGTCAAGGGCGAGGACCTGCTGCTTCCTCGACCACCCGCAACACCCGGCTGGACGACCGACCAGCGCGCGGCCTACGCCCGGCTCGGGCTGCCGGCCGACGCGTTCGCCGGACGTCTGGGTGTACGCCCCGCCCCGGGTCGGGCGATCCGGCCGGCACCCCGGACGTGGCGCAGCCGGCTGCACCGGCGTGGACGCCTTCTACTGGACGCTCGCCGAGTTCTGCGCCGACCGGCTGCTGCCGTACGTGTTCGCCGACGCCGACGACGAGCGCCAGCAGTACACGATGGTGGTGCACTCGGTCACCGCCCACCTGGCCCGCGTACGCGGTCGAGCCGGCCGACGGCGGGGTCAGTCATCGACGGCGCCGCGGCTCGGCTCCTACGCCGACCTGGTCGACCTCATCGTCGACCAGCTCACCGACGACGACACCCGGGCCGAATGGGCCGGCAGCGCGGTCGGCCTGGGCACCGTGAACGCGTTCGCCCGCCGGCTGATCGGCCAGCAAGACGCGACCTGGCCCGGCTGATCCGCGGCGACCTGCCCGCCCGCCGCCCGCACGCGGATCAACACCGCCGAGAGCGCCCAGGTCACCGTGGTCGACCTGCACAACCTGCCGGACCGGGCGCAGCGGTTCGTGGTCGGCGTGACGCTCAAGACCGAGTTCGAGCGCAAGGAGAAGGCCGGCACCGCGCAAGCCGCTGCTGTTCGTGGTGCTCGACGAGCTGAACAAGTACGCGCCCCGCGAGGGCTCCTCGCCCGATCAAGGAGGTGCTGCTCGACATCGCCGAGCGCGGCCGTTCGCTGGGCGTGATCCTGATCGGCGCGCAGCAGACCGCCAGCGAGGTCGAGCGCCGGATCGTGGCCAACTCGGCGATCCGGGTGGTCGGCCGGCTCGACGCGGCCGAGGCGTCCCGGCCGGAGTACGGCTTCCTGCCCCCGGCGCAACGCCAGCGGGCCGCTGCTGGCCAAGCCGGGCACCATGTTCGTCAACCAGCCCGACATCCCGGTGCCGCTGGTGGTGGAGTTCCCGTTCCCGGCCTGGGCCACCCGGCCGTCCGAGGCCGGCGCGCCACCGGCCAGCGCGACCCGCTCCGCAGTCCAACGCGCCGACCCCTTCGCGGTCGTCGGCGCGAAGTCCGACGACTACGACGACATCCCCTTCTGACCACAGATCAGCAGATTGCGGGTTCGACTCTCTCCGGACGCATTCGGTCAGGCCGGCACAGCCACGGTGGCCAGAGCATCCGTCAGACGCTGGAGGTGGGGCGGCGGCGGCTCGGTCAGCGGAAGACGCACCGTCGCATGCGGGATGACTCCGAGCTCGGCCAGAGCTGCTTTGGCCATGATGGCCCCCTGGGAGGTGCGCATGATGGCGTCCGCCAGCGGAAGCAGGGAGTTCTGGATCGCCCTCGCCGAATCGAGGTCGCCGTGACGGACTGCCCGTAGGAGCTCTGCGTTGCGGTCCGCGGTGATGTTGCCCACCACGCTGACCACGCCGGTGGCACCGCACGCCAGGTAGGGCAAGGTGAGCTCGTCGATGCCGCAGTAGTAGGCCAGCGAGGTGCGGGCCATGACGGACATCGCTTCGAACAGGTCCCCCTTGGCGTCCTTGACCGCGCGGATCCGGGGATGATCGGCGAGTGCGATCAGCGTAGACGCCTCCATGGCCGTTCCGGTGCGGGCGGGGACGTCGTAGAGCATCACGGGTAGCTCGGTGGCGTCGGCCACCGCCAGGCAATGAGCCACGATCCCGGCCTGGGTCGGCTTGGAGTAGTAGGGACAGACGAGCAGCACCGCATCCGCGCCAGCGGCCTCGGCCTCGCGTGCCCGGCGAACGCTGACGGCCGTGTCATAGGTGCCGACACCGGCGACCACCCGCGCCCGGTTCTTCGACTGGGCCGCCACGGCGCGCACCAGCCGGACCGCCTCGGCGTCGGTCAGGGTGGGCGACTCGCCGGTGGTCCCGCCGACGACGATGCCGTCGCATCCCGTGGCCAGCAGATGGTCGACGAGGGCGGCAACCCCGGCCTCACTGAGCGTGCCGTCAGGGTTCATCGGGGTCACCATGGCGACCAGATTGGATCCGAAGACCAGCTCAGCAGGGTGGTGTGACTCGTTCATGGCCCGATCCTGCCTCAGCTATTTACGGGGGTCCAACGACTGTTTCTTGCCGATATTGCTTAGTGTGGCTTCATGATTGAAGTTGGGTCCCTGCGGGCACTGCGGTCGGTGGCCGCTCTCGGAACACTGGCGCGGGCGGCTGAGGAACTCGGATACACGGCATCGGCGGTGTCCCAGCAACTCAAGAGACTGGAACGTCAGGTGGGCGTACCCGTACTCGCACCCTCCGGACGCGGGGTGGTGCTTACGCCTGCCGGACGGGCCATAGTCGACTCAGCACCCGAGGTCTTCCATGCGCTGGAACGCTGTGCTGTTGCCGCACGCTCCGTCAGGGAGGGGTCGCCGCGCGGTGTGCTCCGCGTGGTTGCGTTCTCAACTGCCATCCGCGGGCTGTTCGCGCCCGCCATGCAGCAGCTGTCGGCACGCTGCCCGGACCTCCGCGTACACATCACCGAACAGGACCCCGATCAGGCCCTCCACAGCATCGATGCCGGAACAGCCGATCTGGCCCTCGTGCACGACGCCGACGGGCTGCCGGCCCCGCTACCGTCCCATCTGACCCAGCGTCACCTACATACCGACATCGGCGACGTCGTCATGCGTCGGACGCAGCCACTCGCGCGGCTCGACCGGCCGGTCACGAGCGCCGACCTGGCCGGCCACGCGTGGGCGACCAGCCCACCGGGCACGGTATGCCACCAGTGGTTCCGGCGACTTGTCGGCGACGTCCCTGACGAGCCAGACATACGCCATCTGGTCGACGATTTCGCCAGCCAACTGTCGTTGGTCGCCTCCGGCGACGTCATCGCCCTGATCCCTCGCCTTGCTCGACCGCCCTTGGCGGAGGGCCTCGTCTCCCGGCCCCTGCAGCGGCCACCGAAACGCGAAGTACATGCCGTGTGGCGGCGCAGCGCCAATGCCAGCCCCGCCATTCACGCGGTGATCGCGGAGCTCGGCACCACAATCGACCGGGTCGGGGGCGAGCGCGACGTCACGGGCACACTCTTCAACCACCGCACACCGCAGCGCTCCTCGGTCGACACGTCCCCGCCAGCCTCCCGCGCGACAAAGAAGGAGGTAGATCCCTGACGAAACGGCTCCGGCCGGCCAGGAGGCAGACACCATGGCCCCCCTCTCCTCGACCGCTCTGCGAACACCGACGCCCGCACCCGCCGCCCCGCACCCCGTCGCGTGGCACGGGGACCGCGTCGCGCTACATCGTGTCCCTCGCCCGTGACGAGGCGGACGTGCGGGATGCCCAGCGTCTGCGGCGGGACGTGTTCGCCCTCGAGATGGGCGCCCGGCTGAGCAGCCCGGACTCCACGCTCGACATCGACTTCTTCGACCGGTACTGCGACCACCTGCTGGTGCGCGAGGAAGCGACCGGCGAGACGGTCGGCACCTATCGGTTGCTGCCGCCGGACCGGGCCAGAACCGCCGGCCGCCTGTACTCGCACGGCGAGTTCCCGCCGGGCAGCAGGCTCGGGCGGGAGTGACCGGGTGTCGGCCGCCGGTCAGGCCGTCCGCTGCTGAACGACCCGCTTCACGATCAGCGTGCCCAGAGCGACCAGGGCGGCCCCGAGGACCTGGACCATGACCTGGAACATCAGCTCTCCCATGACGCCTCCTCCGTCTCTACGGTCGACACCGACGACGCTAGGACGCCGAGATGAACGGCACTCCACTACGGCATGACAGGCACACCACCTCGACCTTGCGGCAACGAGCTTCCGCCGATATGCGGCGCGCACCGGCGGCATGAGTACGCCGGAGGATTCTGGCCTGCGTCGGGGTGTCCGTGGCCTTTGGCGTCTATTTCCGCACGTGCGATCACGATGACGGACGGCGGGACGGTCCGAGGACGGGTGGTACTCGGCGTTGTCCCGCCAGCGCACACGAACCTGATCCGAGTCTCGGTGGGCAGTGCGTCAATCCCCTGCCGGTCAGCCCGTTCAGCCACCAAGAGAAAGCAGAGCATGAATGATGGACTTCGGCAGACGTAGCGGATTCATCACGCTCTGCCAACGATCAGGATGGTACCGAGACGGGGGCTGTCATGACACGGGCCACAACGGGACAAGCACGCAAGACCGGGCAGGCCCGCAAAGCCACCGGACGAACGCAGAAGAGCACTGGGCAGACACGCAAGACCGGACAGACCCGCAAAGCCACCGGACGAACGCAGAGCGCGGAACCGCGGAGGGAGTCCGCAGAGGCGGCCAGTACGCAGATCGTGCACCGTCTGTCCAGTTCGGTGATCGGTATTGCGCAGGCCGCCGAACAGCGAGCGCTCGGGTCACTGGGTGCGGTGCGTCAGATGGCCGGCGACATTCCGGGTAAGCGCCTGGCGTTCTATGCCGGCCTCGGAGTCGCCGCGGTGGCAAGCGTGATCGACTGGCCGGTAGCGGTCGCGGTGGCGGCCGGGGCCGAGATCGCGCGACGTGGTCGCGCCGAGCGCACGCGCCCGCCCACGCGCTGAAGGTTCCCATCGACCGGAGTGGCCCCGGGCGGTGCCGGGGCGTGACCCGGGTGGCCCCCGGGCTGCCGACGAGCGCCGTCGGACCCCGGCGAGAGAGCAGGCCGACGTGTCACTGCAAGCCGCGATGTCAGCGCTGGAACATGCCGCGGCACGTGTGGTCGACACGCCACCGTTCCACCTGGTCGCACAGACATTGTCCCGTGTCGGCAGCCTCGCCGAGGCTCGGGCCGAAGCGGACGACCCCGAGATCACGGTGGCCGGCGAGCGCCTGGCGCTGGCCGCGAACCTGGCCGGTGCCGGCGTGGCAGCGTTCGGCGGACTGACCCGGGTGGGCCGGCTGCCCGATGTGGTACCCGCGCTGCTGTCGGTCGCGACCAACGTCCCGCACCTGCGCGCGGGGATCCGGAGCTGGTTGGGGCCACGCTGGTCGGAACCGGTACTGGCCGGCGCCGAATCGCTCACCCACGCGCTGGCCGGGGAGCCGGCCGGGCTGCTCGTCGACGCGGTGCACCGGGCGCAGCGGCTGGCCGAGGCACAGGCCCGGACGCTGGCCTGGCAGCGCCAAGCGCCCCGGCTGCTGGCGGACCACGAGCCCGACGAGCCCGAGACGGTGTCGGAGAATGTCGTCCCCGCTCGACCCTGCCCTCTTCCCGACGGCCCGGTCGAGCAGTACGCCGCCCGGGCCGCCACCATCGGCGCAGCCGGGCTCGGAGGTTCGCTGCTTCTCGGCCGCACGCACCTTTCCGCCCCGGCGGTGGCCGCGGCCACCGCGAAGCCGGCGCGACTGGCCAAGGAGTCGTTCGCCACCCGGATGGGTCGCTGTGTCGCCAAGCACGACGTCCTGATCAACGACCCCCTGGCGCTGCGACGCCTGGACAGGGTGGACACCGTGGTGATCGATGCCGGCATACTGACCACCGGCCGCTGGTCGATCGAGGAGGTCGTCCCACTGGCTGGAGCCGCAGATCCGCCTGCGCTGCACGCTCGGGCACTCGGGCTGCTCGACCCCGCTGACCCGCAGCGGGAACGCCGGCGCAGCGGCTGGCGGACCGGACCCGCTGGCCCGCTGGAGGGCGTGGCCGCCGAGCAGGCGGCCGCAGCCGGGGTCGACGAGACCGCGCTGGCACAGCGTGGGGCATGTCGGATCGCCCTGTTCCATCGCGACAGACCGGTGGCGCTGCTGTGGTTGTTGCCCGAGCTCGATCCGTACACCGAGGGTGTGCTCACCGCGGCCGCCCCTGTCGGTCAGGTACTGGTCGCGGGCCGGGGCAGCCGGCTCGATCAGCGGGTGAAGATCGCCGGGCTGGTGGCGGGCGGAACCCATCTGGCTACCTCCGTCCGAACGCTGCAGGAGGCCGGCCACGGTGTGCTGCTCGTGGCCGAACATGGGCGCCCCGGGCTGTCTGCGGCTGACGTCGGCATCGCCGTGCCCGCCAAGAACCCGGGCCGGCACCCGCGCCGGCAGAGCGGGCACCTCATCGCCACGATGCCGGATGTGGTGCAGTTGCTGACCGCGGTGCCAGCGGCGCGACGGGCGGCACGTAGCGGGGTCCGGATCGCCTCCTATGAGGCGCTCGCAGCGGCCGTACTGGGGCTGGCCAGCCCGGCCCGGCGGGCGGGCCGCAACGCGCTGCTCGGGTCGAGCGTCGCCGCGCTGGCGGGGATCGGCGCCGGTGCCTGGCACGCCGAGCCGGTCGTGCGGATGCGTGCGCCACGACCGGTGGACCGTAACCCGTGGCACGCGATTCCGGTACCCGAGGTCTTCCACCGGCTCCGTTCCTCGATCCGCGGCCTGGACGTTCCGCAGGTGTCGCAGCGCCGGAGGGCTGACGAGGACACCGGACCGGTGGTGACCGGGCTGGCCCACGCGGTGGCCGAGGAACTGGCCAACCCACTGACGCCAGTCCTTGCGGCCGGCGCCGGGCTGGCCGCCGCGGTGGGCTCTCCGTTGGACGCGGCGCTCATCGGTGGCGTGGTGTTGGCCAACTCTGTGGTGGGTGGGGTGCAACGGGTACGTGCCGACCGGGCCGTACGGCGGCTGACCGAGCACGCCTCGGTTCCGGTCCGGCTGATCCGCGGTGGCAGGCACGTGAGCGTCGCCGCCGAGGAACTGGTACCTGGTGACGTCGTCGAGCTGCGTGCCGGTGATGCGGTGCCCGCCGACTGTCGCATCGTCGAGGCGGTCGGTCTGGAGATGGACGAAGCGAACCTGACCGGCGAGTCGTTGCCGGTGGCCAAGACCGCGAAGCCGAGTACCGCTCGGGTGCCGGCGGACCGGATCAGCATGGTGTACGAGGGTACGGCGGTGGCCGTCGGGCATGGGCTGGCGATCGTGGTGGCCGCCGGCGCGGACACCGAGGCACGGCGCGCCGAACATGGCGCCGCCATACCGAAGAGCAGCGGTGTGCACAGCCGGCTGGAGGAGCTGACCAAGTCGACGCTGCCGCTGTCGGTCGGGTCCGGGGCTCTACTGCTCGCGGTGAACCTGTTGCGGGGCCAACCGATCACCCAGGCGATCGCACCTGCGGTGTCACTGGCTGTGGCGTCGGTGCCGGAGGGGCTGCCGTCGGTGGCCACTGTCGCGCAACTGGCCGCCGCCCGTCGACTGTCCGCTCGCGGTGTGCTGGTCCGTAACCCGTCCACCTTGGAGTCTCTGGGTCGGGTGCAGAGCCTGTGCTTCGACAAGACCGGCACGCTGACCGAGGGCCGGCTGCGGCTGCGGCTCGTCGGTGATGGCACCGAGGAGTTCGGCGGAACCCAGCTGCCGGAGCGGATGAGCCTGGTGGTAGCCGCGGCGCTGCGGGCAACTCCCCAGCAGCGGGCCAGCCAACGGCTGCCGCATCCGACCGACCGGGCCGTACTCGCCGGCGCCGAGGAGACCGCTACTTCCATCCAGTATGGACAGTCGGGATGGCAGCGCGACGGCGAGCTGCCGTTCGAACCCCGGCGCGGCCTGCACGCAACCCTCGGCCGGGTCGAAGACCAGAAGATCCTCAGCGTCAAGGGCGCACCGGAGACGCTCATCGGCAGGTGCACCAGCCGACTGGCCGACGCCGGCACGCAGCCACTCGACGACCGGCGTCGGCGCAAGCTGTCCGCGGCTGCGGGGCGACTGGCCCGACGTGGCTACCGGGTACTGGCCGTGGCAGAGAACCCGGTGCCGGCAGGCTACCGACTGAGCTGGGACACACTGGACCAACTGAACTTCCTCGGGTTCCTGGCGCTGGCCGACCGGGTACGGCCGGCCGCCGCTGAGGCGGTCGCCACTCTGCAACGCGCCGGGATCCGCGTCGTGATGATCACCGGGGACCACCCCAGCACCGCCGAGTCGGTCGCCACGGAGCTGGGTGTACTGGACGGCGGCGAGATCCTCACCGGTGCCCAGCTCGACGAGTTCGATGACGACAAGCTGGTCGACGTACTACCCCGGGTCACGGTGTTCGCCCGTACCTCGCCGGCGCAGAAGGTACGGGTGGTCCGGCTGCTGCGCCGAGCCGGCGAGGTGGTCGCGGTGACCGGCGACGGAGCCAACGACGCTCCGGCGATCCGGGCCGCGCACGTCGGCATCGCGCTGGGCTCGCGGGCCACCCCGGCCGCCCGGCAGGCCGCCGACATGGTGGTCACCGATGACCGCATCGAGACCGTCGTCGACGCCATAGTGGAGGGCCGGATCCTCTGGGCCTCGGTACGTGACGCACTATCGGTCCTGCTGGGCGGCAACCTGGGCGAAGTGGCATTCACGGTCGGTGTCGGTATCGCAGGCGGCACCGGGATCAACACCCGCCAACTGTTGCTGGTCAACATGCTGACCGACGTCGTGCCCGCCCTGGTCCTGGCGGCGCGGCCGCCCGACAGCGCCCAGCCTCAGGCCCTTCTGGCGGAAGGGCCAGACGCCTCACTCGGCACGGCCCTGACCCGCGACATCCGGATCCGCGCGGCCACCACGGCCGGCGCGGCGGGCGCGGCGTGGACCGTGGCCCGGTTCACTGGTACGCAGGCACGGGCGTCCACGGTGGCGCTGGTGGCGTTGGTGGCAGCGCAGCTGGCCCAGACCATCGTGGCCGGCCGGTTCGACCCGGCCGTCACCGCCGCCTGCGTCGGCTCTCTGGCGCTGCTCGCGGTCGCGGTACAGACTCCGGGGCTGAGCCATCTGCTGGGTTCCCGGCCGCTAGGCCCGGTGGGTTGGGGCCTCGGGCTAGGCGCGGCGTGCGGGGCCGCCGGCGTCACCTGGCTGATCGCCCGGCGCGACGGCGACCCCGATGTCGATGCTGAGCAGCAGGATCAGACCGAGCCGAACCCGTTGGTCCGTGCGACCGACGCGGTGTCGGCTGTGGTCGCCGCGGCACTTGGCCTGGAGACGCCATCGACCGACTCTCCGGCCAAGCCCGCAACACCACCGGAATAGGCGTCGAGCACCCTCGACACGTCGTCGGCCGCACTCCGCAGCATCTGGGCCGCTCGCACCACCCGGCGCGAGCGACCCAGGTGTATATGCCTACAGCGTGTCGGCCAGCCGATCGGCGAGCAGGCGGGTGAACCGGGCCGGGTCGCCCAGTTCGCCGCCCTCAGCGAGCAACGCCATGCCGTACAGCAGTTCCGCGGTCTGCTCCAACGCCTGACCGCTGCCCTGTTCCTGTGCCGTGCGCATGCCGGTGACCAGCGGATGACCGGGGTTGAGTTCCAGGATGCGCTTGGCGTGCGGCATCTCCTGGCCCATCGCCCGGTACATCTTCTCCAGAGCCGGCGTCATGTCCTGGGCGTCACCGACGAGGCAGGCCGGCGAGGTGGTCAGCCGGGTGGACAGCCGTACCTCCTTGACATCCTCGGCCAGCCGTTCGGTCAGCCAGGACAGCAGCCCGGCGAAGTCCTTCTGCTGCTGCTCACGCTCCGATGAGTCCTCGGCCTTGTCGTCCTCGCCGGAAAGGTCGACCTGGCCCTTCGCGATCGACTGCAGTGGCGTGCCGTCGAATGTGCCGACCTGCTCGACCCACACCTCGTCGATCGGGTCGGTCAGGACCAGCACCTCCCGTCCCTTGGCCCGGAACGCCTCCATGTGCGGCGAGTTCTCCACCGTGGCCCGAGATTCACCGGTCATGTAGTAGATGTTCTTCTGGTCTTCGGGCATCCGCTCGACGTACTGGCGCAGAGTGGTCGGTTTCTCGGCGTCGTGGGTGGAGTCGACCGAGATGATGTCGAGGATGAGGTCCCGGTTGTCGTGGTCCTCGAGCAGACCTTCCTTGACGGCCCGGCCGAACTCCTTCCAGAACGTCGCGTACCGTTCCGGCGACTCGGACTGCATGCTCTTGACGCTGCCGAGCACCTTCTTGACCAGGCGTCGGCGTACCGCCTGGATCTGGCGGTCCTGCTGCAGGATCTCCCGGGAGATGTTCAGCGACAGGTCGTGCGCGTCCACAACGCCCTTGACGAAGCGCAGGTAGCGGGGCATCAGCGCTTCGCAGTCGTCCATGATGAACACCCGCTTGACGTACAGCTGCACGCCGCGCTGGCCGTCGCGCATGTGCAGGTCGTACGGGGCGTGCCCGGGGATGAACAGCAGCGCCTCGAACTCGAACGTGCCCTCGGCCTTCATGGACACGATCTCGAGCGGGTCCATCCAGTCGTGACTGATGTGCTTGTAGAACTCGTGGTACTCGCTGTCGTCGACGTCCTTGCGGGCCCGCGCCCACAGCGCCTTCATCGAATTCAACGTCTGCGTCTCGTGACTGGCCGTACCGTCCTCGCCAGTGGTCTGCACCGACATCCGGATCGGCCAGGCGATGAAGTCGGAGTAGCGCTTGACCAGCTCGCGGATCTTCCACTCCGCCGAGTAGTCGAACAGCCGGTCCTCGCTGTCCTCCGGCTTGAGGTGCAGGGTCACCGCGGTGCCCTGCGGCGCGTCGTCGACGGACTCGATGACGTAGGTGCCCTCGCCGGTTGACTCCCAGCGGGTGCCCTCTTCCTGTCCGGCGCGGCGGGTCAGCAGGCTGACCCGGTCGGCCACCATGAAGCTGGCGTAGAACCCGACCCCGAACTGGCCGATGAGCTCCTGCGACTGCGCGGCGTCCTTCGACTCCTTGATCTTGGCGAGCAGTTCGGCCGTGCCTGAGCGGGCGATCGTCCCGATCAGCTCGACCACCTCGTCGCGGGACATGCCGATACCGTTGTCACGTACGGTCAGCGTACGTTGCTCGGTGTCCACCTCAAGGTCGATGTGCAGGTCGGACGCGTCGAGCGGCAACTCCTTGTTGATCAGCGACTCCAGCCGCAGCTTGTCCAACGCGTCGGAGCAGTTGGAGATCAGCTCACGCAGGAAGATGTCCTTGTTGGAATAGATCGAATGCACCATCAGCCGCAGCAGCTGACGGGTCTCCGCCTGGAACTCCAGCGTCTCCACCTGATCGCTCACGCCCACTCCTCGTCAAGAACAGAAAACAACGCGCGACAGGATACTTGCCCGAACCACCGGGCCGGGCTGCCGGGAGCACGGACTACGCCGAACCGTCGCCGCGTACGGGGGCCCCGCGTCGCAGACTGCCGGGCAGCCCCGGCGCGGGCGCCGTCGGCGGTGACCCCGACGGCGGTGAGCAGAGCGGTCACCCCGTCCGGTTCGACCTGTCCGATCCGGACCTGGGCGAGAAAGCGCACGATGGTCCGCTCAGCGTCCGGTACGGGATCTTCCTGCTCTTGGAGCAGACTGTCGACGACGTCGGCATCGTTGGCCTCCCCTACCGATGCCAGTGTGATCCGCCACCACCAGCAGAATCCTCCGCCCTCGCAGTACAGGCCATGGCCGTTGCAGATCAGCGGGCGCGGGGGCAGGTCACAGACCAATACTCGACGTGACAGCGGACCGCCTACGTCACGATGTCGGACCGGGCGCATAGAGTCGGTCAGCGGTGAGTGTCCGGCCAGCACGCAGGGGGGCGTGAAGTGAAGATCCTGCACACGTCGGACTGGCACGTGGGCAAAGTACTGAAAGGTCGGTCGCGTTTCGAGGAGCACCGCGACGTGCTCGGCGAGGTGGTCGAGATCGCCGCGCGTGAACAACCCGACCTGGTCATCGTGGCCGGCGACCTGTTCGAGACCGCGGCCCCGACACCGGACGCCACCCGGCTGGTCGTACGGGCGCTGACCGCGCTGCGCCGCAGCGGCGCCGAGGTAGTCGCCATCGCCGGCAACCACGACAACGGCGCCGCGCTCGACGCGCTGCGTAACTGGGCCGACTCGGCGGGCATCACCCTGCGCGGCACCGTACGCACCTCCGGCGACCCGGTGGTCACCGGACAGACCCGCGCCGGCGAGGAGTGGACGCTCGTCGCACTGCCGTTCATCTCCCAGCGTTACGCGGTACGCGCCACCGAGATGTTCACGTTGACCGGCGCCGAGGCCAACCAGACCTACTCCGACCATCTGCGCCGGATGCTCGACGCCCTGACCACCTCGTTCAGACCCGGCGCGGTCAACCTGATCGCCGGGCACCTTACCGTGGTCGGCGCGAAGACCGGCGGCGGGGAGCGCGAAGCGCACACCATCCAGGCGTACGCGGTGCCCACCACGGTGTTCCCGTCCTCCGCGCACTATGTGGCGCTCGGGCATCTGCACCGCCGGCAATCGGTACCCGGCCCCTGCCCGGTGCACTACAGCGGCAGCCCACTCGCCGTCGACTTCGGCGAGCAGGACAACACGCCCGGGGTGCTGATCGTCGAGGCCAGCGCCGGGGCACCCGCCCGGGTACGTGAGGTCGCCGTCGCCTCCGCCCGCACGCTGCGCACCATACGCGGCACGTTGGAGGAACTGACCGCGCTGGCGGACTCGGTGGGCGACGCATGGCTGCGGGTGTTCATCCGCGAACATCCGCGCGCGGGGTTGCGTGAGGAGGTACAGGCTCTGCTGCCCGGCGCCCTGGAGGTGCGCATCGACCCCGAACTGCTGGCCGCCACCACGGGAAACGACCAGAGAGTCAGCCGGGCCGGACGCGGCGCCCGTCAGCTGTTCGGCGACTACCTGGCCGAGTCCGGCCACCAGGATCCGGCGGTGGCCGAGCTGTTCGACCGGTTGCACGAGGAGGTCAGCTGATGCGTCCGGTCCGCCTCGACCTGGCCGGCTTCACGGTGTTCCGCGAGCACACGGTGATCGACTTCACCGGTGCCGACTTCTTCGTACTGCTCGGCGCCACCGGATCGGGGAAGTCGACCGTACTGGACGCCATCTGCTTCGCGCTGTACGGCACGGTCCCCCGGTGGGACCACCTACGGTCGGTGGAGAACGCGCTGTCCCCGTCGGCCAGCGAGGCACGGGTACGGCTGGTGTTCGAGTCCGGTGGTTCCCGTTACGTGGCGAGTCGGGTGCTGCGACGCAGCGCGCGCGGCAAGGTGACCACCACCCGTGCCGGCCTGGAGCGACTGTCCGCAGACGTGGATTTATCCACACTGGACACTGAGGCGGTCGAGAGTGGACTCGGCGAGGTACTGGCCGGCACACCGTCGGAGATGACCGAGGCGGTGGCCCTCGCGGTGGGCATGCCGTACGAGCAGTTCACCACCTGCGTGGTGCTACCGCAGGGGGAATTCGCCGAGTTCCTGCACGCCAAACCGGCCAAACGGCAGGAGATTCTGGTCAACCTGCTCGGTCTGCGGGTCTACCAGCGCATCGCCGAACGCGCGCGGCTGGTGGCCAAGGAGGCCGACAGCGACGTCCGGGCGATCGACGCGCTGCTCGACGACATGCCCGACGCCACCGACCAGTCGGTGACCGAAGCCGCCGAACGGGTCGGTCAGCTCCGCGGCCTTGCGGAGGCGGTCGCCGCCGCCGTCCCCGACCTGAACACCGCGCAGCAGCGGGCCACCGAGGCCCGGGCCGCACTGGATGCCCTGGACGCCGACGGCCGGTTGCTGGCGTCGGTGACCGCCCCGGACGGGGTCGGCGCGGCCACCGACGAGGCCGGCCGGACCCGGGCGGAAGCGCAACGCGCCGGGGCGGCGGTGACCGGGACCGAACAACATGAGGAGCAGTCCGCCACCGCGCTGGAGGCCGCCGGCGACCCGGCCGCCCTGCGGCAGTTGCTCGACCAGCATTCCGAACGCGACCGGCTCACCACGGAGGAGGCCGAACTCGCCGAACGAGAGGCCGCCGCCGGCACCGAACTGGATGTCGCCCGCCGCACCGCGCAGCAGGCCGAGCAGGAGCTGCTCGCAGCTGACGCCGCACACTCGGCGGCCCGGACCGCACAGACCGCCGCCGCATTGCGGCCGGAACTCACTCTCGGCGGCGCCTGCCCGGTGTGCGAGCAGGTGGTCACCGTGCTTCCGGACGGGCCCACCGACCCGCATCTGGCCGAGGCGAAGACGGCCGTCGACATCGCCCGCCGACGCCGGGACGCCGCCGACCGGACCGCCCGCGAGCTGGACGGCGCGCTGAGCGCGGTGCACCGGCACCGCGAGACGCTGCGCGCCCGGCGCACCGACATCGACAACCGGCTGGCCGGGGCAGCCGACCCCACCACGATCACCGGACAGCTGGAGCGGATCGAGACCCTGCGCCGCGAACACACCGCGGCCAGAGCCGCGGTGGCCGCCGCCCGCCGCCGCCAGCGAGACGCCAACCGCGCTGCCGAAGAGGCCGACCGGACGCTGCGCACAGCCTGGAAGCGCTACGACGAGGCGCGCGACGCAGTGTCCCGGTTCGAACCTCCCACCACCGACCGCGACGACCTGGCCGCGTCCTGGCAGGCGCTCGTCGACTGGGCGGCCGCCGGTGCGCAGGCCCGCCGCACCGTTCGGGCCGACACGCTGGCAACCGCCCGCGACTGTGCCACCACCGCCGATGCCGTCCGCGGCAAGCTCGGCGCGATGCTCGACGAACACGGTGTGGCCCGGCCCGACGACCAGGCCGCGGACGCAGCGGCGTACCGCCTCGCGGTGGCACTGGCAGTGGAACGGGCGGACAGCACGCACACCCGGGTGACCGAACGCCACGAGCAGGCCGCCGCGCTGCGGAACCGCCGTAGCGGGCACGCCCGGTCCGGTCACCTGGCCAAGGCCCTCGCCGGGCACCTGGCCGCCGACAGGTTCCAACGCTGGCTGCTCACCGAGGCGATGGACCTGCTGGTCGACGGGGCGTCGGAGATACTGCGGGAACTGTCCTCCGGCCAGTACGCGCTGGCCTACGACAACGGTGACTTCTTCGTCGTGGACCACCACGACGCCGACCTGCGCCGGGCGGTACGCACCCTGTCCGGTGGCGAGACCTTCCAGGCATCGCTGGCTCTCGCGTTGGCGCTGTCCGAGCAGCTGGCCGGGCTGTCCAGCAACGCCACCAGCCTGGAATCGATCATGCTGGACGAGGGGTTCGGCACACTGGACCCCGGCACCCTGGACTCGGTGGCCGCGACCCTGGAGAACCTCGCGGCCCGCGGCGACCGGATGGTGGGCGTGGTCACCCATGTGGCCGAACTCGCCGAACGGATCCCGGTCCGCTACGACGTACTCAAGGACAGCCGAGGTGCCCACGTGACCCGGGAGAACCTGTGAACCTGCCGCCCGGAGGGCACCGATGAGGGTCCACGTCGACGCCTGGGACCCCAGCTACGGGCGCTCCGTCGAGGGTGATGCGGCCGGGCCCGCCGGCAACGGACCGGGCGCGGTCAGCAGCGCACCAGTGGATGTCGGGGTGGAGCGCCCACTGGAGTCCTGGAGCCCGCTGACCCCCGCATCGGACGCCCGCGCACCACGCATCGTGCTGCTGGTCGACGGGGTACGCCGGATCGACGCCAGGGTCTGGGTGGAGGACGACGAGGGTGTCGCTCGGCCCGGGGTGTGCGCCTCGTACGCAGCCGGGGTGGTGCGCTGTGACCTCGCCGCCGGGGTGGCCGCGTTGGGTCTGGCCCGGGTGGCGCACGGCCTGTTCGCGCCCGGCCCGATGGTGGCGCCGCTGCGCGCCCACGCCCAGGCGCAGTACCACCCGTACCCGGTGAAGGGCGATGATCCGGCCAAGGTGGACGCCGAGGTACAGCGCCGGCTGACCGCACTGGAGGCAGCGGTCTCCCAGCAGGCCCGTACCAGCGGCGACCCCGACGACGAGGCGGACCTGCTGGTTGTGGACGGTCCGCTGCGGGGCCGCACCGGCCTGCCGCGCGCCCTCGGGTACGCGAAGACGCATCACAAGCAGTATCTGGATGCCAGGCTGACCGGGGTGGTGACCTCGCTGGCGCCAGGTCAGCGCACCCCGCTGTTCGGACTCGGCGACCAGTGGCACCGCTACTCCTGGTACCTGCGGCTGCCCGGTCCGGTCGGTTCACCGTGGGCGGGCATCGTACGGCTGGAGTGCCCGGCGGACTGGCCGCTGACGGAGGCGGTGCGCTACGCCGACATCTCCGCGGTCACGCTGCCCCGGTTCGCCTCCACCGCCTACAAGGATCCGCGTGCACCGCAGAACCTGGTACCGATCGCCGGCCTGGAACGGAGGCTGCGCGGCCTGCTCGGTGATCCACGCCTGCTGCTGCGCGGGTTGCGTACGGCTGCCGCCCGGGGTGTCGGATGAGCGTCGAACGCACCATGCCGGTCCCGGACCGTTACGACTTCCGTCGCACCATCGGGGTGTTGCGCTGCGGACGCTACGACCCGAGCACCCGACTCGCCCGTGACGAACTGTGGCGCGCCAGTCGCACCCCGCTGGGACCTGGCACGATCGTGCTGCGGCACGCCGGGGACCAGCTCACCGCCACCGGATACGGCCCTGGCGGTGCATGGCTGGTCGAGCGGGCCGACGCGCTGGGTGGGCTGCGCGACGACCCGACCGGCTTCACCGAGTTGGCCCGTACGCATCCGGTGCTCGCCGTGCTGGCCGACGCGATGCCCGGCCTGCGACTGGCCCGTACCGACCGGGTCTTCGAAGAACTGCTGCGGGCGGTGCTGGCGCAGAAGGTCACCTCGATCGAGGCGGTACGCTCCTACGCCGCGCTCGTGCGCCGCTTCGGCGAACGCGCGCCTGGACCGGTCGAGCTGTGGATGCCGCCGGCCCCGGAATCGATCGCGGCGGCGCCGTACTGGGCTCTCCATCCGCTGGGTGTGGAGCGGCGACGTGCCGACACATTGCGCCAGCTGGCCGCGGTGGCCGGGCGGCTGGAGGCACTGGTCGAGCTGACCCCCGCGCAGGCTCAGCGTCGGCTGACCACACTGCCCGGGATCGGGCCCTGGACCGCAGCCGAGGTGTCGGCGGTGGCGTTCGGCGATCCGGACGCGGTCAGCGTCGGCGACTACCACGTGCCCCACCAGGTCGCATTCGCGTTGACGGGCGCAGCACGTGGCGACGACGCCCTGCTGCTGGAACTGCTCGCCCCGTTCCGCGGGCACCGGGCACGGGTGGTCCGGCTGATCGTCGCCGGCGGTGTCCGCGAACCCCGTCGCGGTCCCCGGGTCGCGTTGCGCTCGTTCACCCGGTTCTGATCACCCGCGCCGCTCGACACCACCCGCGCCGCTCACAGATGCTGCACCCGCAGCCCGGTGACCTCGTTACGGGGCACCCATGACTGGTAGACACCCCGGTCGAAACGGTCCAGGCCCAGTTGCACCGCTCGGGGCGAACGGCCACCGGTGTACTCGACCCGCAACCACTGCTCGTGTTCGGCGAGCACCTTGACCGGCTCACCGCGGAACGCCCCGACGGTGACCAGGTAGCCGAACTCGTCGAGTTCGCTGAAGGACACCACCCGGCGGTACCGGCCGGGGGCCACCTCCACGAATCCCTGGCAGTCGGAGCGTTCGGTGTACAGGTGGGCACCCGCACTGCTGGGTGCGGCCTCGTACTCGGCGCCCCGCCAGCGGGCGTAGTAACCGTCGCGCATCATGCCTCTCCGACCAGCTCGCAGTTGACCATCCACCGCTGCTCGTCGGCGTCGTAGAGCCCGACGAAGTGGTGCGTGCCGTCGGCGCTGATCCGCCACATCTCCGCCTGGTGCGGCAACCGCAGACTGTCGATCTTGTACTCCGGAATCGCCAGCCGGGAGTCGGGCACATGACCGGTTCCGGTGAACGGCGGGTACTCCACCACCCAGCCGCCCTCCGGCAGCCACGTCTCGTCGACGCCGCCGATCGGGGACCGGTACAGCTCACCCCGGTAGGCGGTCCAGCGCAGCACGTACACCGATTCGTCGGTCTCGGCGAACGGCGACCCCGGATAGTTGAGACCGAGGTTGGCCACCATATCGGACACCGTCTCCAACTCGGCCGTGTCCTGCCAGCGGTGTACGTAGCCGGCCACCCAGTCGTAGCCCTTGTCCAGGTAGAAGGGGACCTGGCTGCGGGGGATCACCTTCTGCATGACGGTGGGGATGAGGTCGCTGTCCGGGTCCTCCCCTTCCGGCGGCGCCGGCTGCCAGTCGCTCAGCGGCTGCGGCCGGACCGGATCGAGTTCCCCGACACCGCCGGACGAGGGCAGCTCGGCGGGGGTGCGCAGTGCGCCGAACTCTCCACCGGCCATCTGGTGGATCAGGCTGGCCGGTAGGTGTGCGGCCAACGGCAACCCTGGGTCTACCACCAGCGACCATCGCGGGTCCGGCCAGCGTTCCACCAGCTCGTGAAACGAGATTGTCCGGCTGCGGAGGAACTGACCAGTGGTGGAGACCATCATCGCCGCCGGGGAGGTGTACGCGGCGACGAAGGTGCGATTCTCGTTGATCATCGTCGGCCAGACCGGATCCATACCGTGCTGGTCTGCCGGCAGGACCAAGTGTGCGTTCGCCAGCACACGCAGATAGTCCTCCTGGTCACCGGCGGCCAGGGCCGCGGCCATCCGAACCTCCAGCTCGTTCACCGGTTCGAACTCGGTCACGCGCGCCACCCCTCTCGTCGAGACTTCGGCGAAACCAACGAACCGCTGCCCGACGAGGTTGCTCCGCTACGTAGCGTGTCTCACCGTTCCGGTGGACACACCGGGCCGGCCCCGCCCGACGGTGGTCCACCACTGTCGTGGCGCCGCGGGAACGACCCCGGTGTGCGAGCCCGGCCCACGGGCCGACAGATGGTAGTGGCCCATGGTCCGGGTACTCTGGGTGACAATGGCGGGATGAGACTGCCGATCATGCCGCCGGTCAAGCCGATGCTCGCCAGGTCGGTCAAGGACATCCCTACCGGAGCCATGACCTTCGAACCGAAATGGGACGGCTTCCGGTCGATCATCTTCCGTGACGGTGACGAAGTAGAGATCGGCAGTCGGAACGAGAAGCCGATGACCCGGTACTTTCCCGAACTGGTCGACGCGGTCGGAGCCAATCTTCCGGAACGCTGCGTCGTCGACGGCGAGATCATCCTGGTCGGTGCGTCCGGCGACCGGCTCGACTTCGACCAGTTGCAACAGCGCATTCATCCGGCGGCGAGCCGGGTCAAGCTGCTGTCGGAGACCACGCCGGTCAGGTTCGTCGCGTTCGACCTGCTGGCGCTGGGCGACACCGACTGCACCGGCCAGCCTTTCGCGGAGCGGCGCGCGGCACTCGTCGATGCGTTGAAGCCCGCCCATCCGCCGATTCACCTCACGCCGGCCACAACCGATCGATCCGTTGCGCAGCAGTGGTTCGAGGAGTTTGAAGGCGCGGGCCTCGATGGAGTCGTCGCGAAGCCGATCGATATCCGGTATCAGCCTGACAAGCGGGTCATGTTCAAGATCAAGCATGAACGGACTGCGGACTGTGTGGTCGCCGGCTACCGGCTGCACAAGAGCGGGTCGGACCGGATCGGATCCCTGCTGCTCGGGCTCTACGCAGACGACGGTCAGCTCCTCTCGGTCGGTGTCATCGGGGCGTTTTCGATGGTCCGGCGCAAAGAACTGTTCGACGAGTTGCAGCCACTGGTCACCACCTTCGACGACCACCCGTGGGCATGGGCGAAGCAGGAGGGGGGCACACGTACGCCGCGTAACGCGGAAGGCAGTCGCTGGGCCGCGGGCAAGGACCTGTCGTTCGTCCCGCTCCGACCCGAACGGGTCGTCGAGGTGCGCTACGAACACATGGAGGGTGTCCGGTTCCGGCACACCGCACAGTTCTCCCGCTGGCGGCTCGATCGTGAACCGCGCAGCTGTACCTACGAGCAGCTCGAAGAACCGGTGAGGTTCGACCTTGCCGACGTACTCAGCAGCTGAGCGACGGTACCAGCGCCACGCTGTGACCCTCTCGACGCGCAGCGCGGTACGTCGCGGTCGGCCACCGACCGGCGGGTAGCATCCGCGCTGAGACACCAGACGATCGAACGGGAGTGAAAGCACATGGCCCAGGCGCCTGTCAACGTCGCGGTCACCGGCGCGGCCGGTCAGATCGGGTACGCCCTGCTCTTCCGGATCGCCTCAGGCCAGCTGCTGGGCAGTGACACCCCCGTACGGCTGCGGCTGCTGGAGATCCCGCAGGCGGTCAAGGCCGCCGAGGGCACCGCGATGGAACTCGACGACTGTGCCTTTCCGCTGCTGGCCGGTATCGACATCACCGACGACGCGAAGCAGGCGTTCGACGGGGTGAACGTCGCGTTGCTGGTCGGTGCCCGCCCGCGCAGCAAGGGCATGGAGCGCGGCGATCTGTTGGAGGCCAACGGCGGCATCTTCAAGCCGCAGGGTGCCGCGATCAACGACGGCGCTGCCGACGACGTACGGGTCCTGGTGGTGGGCAACCCGGCGAACACCAACGCGCTGATCGCCCAGCGGCATGCACCGGACGTACCGGCCGAGCGGTTCACCGCGATGACCCGGCTGGATCACAACCGTGCGCTGGGACAGCTGTCCGCCAAGCTGTCGGTGCCGCTGGCCGACATCCGGCGGATGACGATCTGGGGCAACCACTCCGCCACCCAGTACCCGGACCTGTTCCATGCCCACGTCAACGGTGCGGTCGCCGCCGAGCAGGTGGACCGCGGTTGGCTGTCGGACACCTTCATCCCGACCGTGGCCAAGCGCGGCGCGGCGATCATCGAAGCACGTGGTGCCTCGTCTGCCGCCTCGGCCGCGAACGCCGCGATCGACCACGTGTACGACTGGGTCAACGGCACCCCCGAGGGCGACTGGACGTCCGCGGGTGTCGTCTCGGACGGCTCGTACGGCGTGCCGGAGGGCCTGATCTCGTCGTTCCCGGTGGTCTCGCGTGGCGGTCGGTACGAGATCGTGCAGGGCCTGGACATCGACGAGTTCTCCCGCGAGCGTATCGACGCCTCGGTGCGCGAACTGGCCGAGGAGCGCGACGCGGTCAGCCAGCTCGGCCTGATCTGAGCTGGCCGCGACCCGGTCGAGGTGACCTGATGTTCGGCTGACCTGAGTCGACGACCGACGACAGACAACCGGCGCCGGTCACCCACAGCTGTGGGTGACCGGCCCCGCGGCCTCTTGGCGCGCAAGGTTGTCGCGGACGACTTTCAGCCGCCGGACAGCGCGTCGATGCGGCTCATCTGTTCCGCGGTGAGCTGGAAGGAGAACACGTCGGCGTTGGCGCTGATGCGTTCCGGCGTGACCGACTTGGGGATGACCACGACACCGTGCTGCAGGTGCCAGCGCAGCACCACCTGCGCGGGGGTGACCTGGCAGGCGTCGGCCACCTCGGTGAGGGTCGGCGCGGCGAGGTCGGAGGCCCGGAACGGGCTGTAGCCCTCCAGCACCACTCCCCGTTCCCGATGCTCGGTCAGTACCTGGAAGTCGTACAGCGCTGGCGCCCACTTGATCTGGTTGACCGCCGGCGTGATGCCGGTGGCACCGGTCAACTCGTCGATCTGCGCCGTGCTGTAGTTGCTGACCCCGACGCTTCGGGCGAGGCCATCGTCTCGGGCGGCGAGCAGTTCACGCCACATCTGTGAGCTGGCCTCCCCGCCGGGCGGCCAATGGATCAGCCAGAGATCCACCTGGCTGATGCCCAGTGCCGACAGGCTCTCCTCCAGGGTCCGCCGCTCCCGCCCGACATGATCTGGCGGCACCTTCGTGGTGATGAAGACCTCGTCGCGGGGGACTTCGCTGTCGGCGAGCGCCCGGCCGACCTCGGCCTCGTTGCCGTACCCGGTGGCCGTGTCAAGGTGGCGGTACCCGGTCTCCAGCGCGTACCTGGTGGCGCGGTACGCCTCGTCTCCGCGTGCCTGCCACGTACCGAAACCCAGTAACGGCATTTCGATCTTCCCGGGCAGCGTCGCGGTCCAGTTGTCGTTCTGACCCGTCATGTCGAATCGCTCTCCCTGTCGGGCTGGGACCAGGACCTTTGCCATCGTAGGGGCCAGCCCGGCCGCGCGCTCGGGATGCGTGCGAACCCTCCGCCGGCCGGGCGCCCGGAGGCGCGGCGTCGACGATCGGGTGGTCGCGGCGGAGTGACCAATTAGTCTCGAGCAGATTTACAACGCTGAAATAGACTGCCGGCGTCCGGGATAACCGTTGGCGAGGAGAGTGTCCACCGTGCCGATCAGTACCGTCCCGCCGTCGGGCACCCCACGGCCGGAGCACCCGCGGCCGCAGTTCGTCCGTGCCGACTGGCTCAATCTCAACGGCCCCTGGCAGTTCGAGACCGACCGGGGCGACAGTGGCCGGGAGCGCGGCCTGGTCGAGGCCGAACTCACCGGACAGATCCTGGTGCCGTTCTGCCCCGAGTCGCCGCTGTCCGGGATCGGCGACACGGATTTCCTCACCGCGGTGTGGTACCGCCGGGAGGTCGACCTGCCCGTCGACTGGTCCGGTCGACAGGTGCTTCTGCATTTCCAGGCCGTCGACTACGACACCACCGTGTGGGTCAATGGTGTCGAGGTGGGGCGTCACCGAGGTGGCTTCACCGGTTTCAGTTGTGCGCTGGCCGGTGTCGCGGAGCCCGGCAGCCGGGCCACCATCGTGGTACGGGCGCGTGACCCGCGCACCGGCCCACAGGCGCGCGGCAAGCAGTCCACCGAGTACGCCAACCATGACTGCGACTACACCCGCACCACCGGCATCTGGCAGACCGTCTGGCTGGAACCGGTACCTGACGTGCACCTTCGTCGTCCCCGGATCACCCCGGACCTCGCACACAGCGCCTTCCACCTAGAGCTGCCGCTGTCGGCCAACCGCCCGGGCCACCAGGTACGCGCCACCCTCACCGACGACGAGGGCACGGTCGCGGTGGCCGAGGCCGCCGCGGACGTCGACCTCGCACCACGGTTGAGCCTGCCGGTGCCGGCCGAGCGTCGCCGGTACTGGCAACCCGGCGACGGCCAGCTCTACGGGTTGCGGCTGGAGCTGTTGGACGATGCCGGCGCCGTGCTGGATGCCGCGGACAGCTACGCGGGGCTACGGTCGGTGGCGATCGACGGTACCGCGGTACGCATCAACGGGCGGCCGGTTTTCCAACGGCTGGTGCTGGACCAGGGCTACTACCCCGGCGGCGTACTCACCGCGCCCGATGACACCGCCCTGCGGCACGACATCGAACTGGCGGTCGAGGCCGGGTTCAACGGCGCCCGACTGCACCAGAAGGTGTTCGAGGAACGCTTCCTGTACCACGCCGACCGGCTCGGCTACCTGGTGTGGGGCGAGTTCGGCGACTGGGGCTGCAACGGCTACGGCCCGGCGGGGGACAACCAGCGCCCGGACGCCAGCTACCTGACGCAATGGCTCGAGGCGCTGGAGCGTGACTATTCGCACCCGGCGATCGTCGGCTGGTGTCCGCTGAACGAGACGAAGCAGAACCTCACCGACCGCATCACCGTGCTCGACGACGTGACCCGCGCGATGTTCCTGGCCACCAAGGCAATGGATCTGACCCGACCGGTACTGGACGCGTCCGGTTATGCCCATCGGGTGCCGGAGACCGACGTCTACGACTCGCACCATTACGAACAGGATCCGCAACGGTTCCGCGCCGAGATGGCCGGACTCGCCGGTGGCGAGCCGTACGTCAACACCGGCGAGAACAGCGAGACGTGGTCGCTGCCCTATCGGGGCCAGCCGTACTTCTGCAGCGAGTTCGGCGGGATCTGGTGGAATCCGGAGGCCGGCGAACGCGAGTACTCCTGGGGTTACGGGAGGCGACCGCTGGATGCCGAGGAGTTCCACACCCGGTTCGAGGGGCTCGTCGGCGTGTTGCTCGAGGACAGGGACATGTTCGGCTACTGCTACACCCAGCTCACCGACGTGTACCAGGAGCAGAACGGTATCTACCGGTTCGACCGTACGACGAAGCTGGACATGGACCGGATCCGGGCCGCGCAGCAGCGCCCTGCCGCGGTGGAATCCGCGCCGTCGGTGCGGATCCGATCGACCATGGGCACGTCAGCGCGGTCGGACGACTGCACACCGTGATGCTCGGCCCGGCGCCGGTGTCGCGTTCATGACGCCGGCACCGGACCCGCGACGGCGAGGCCGGACGCGCCGCGGATGCGCGACTGTCCGATGTGGATGGGTGCCCGCCGATACGTCACGGGGCAGATGTGACTTATTACATCGCGCCTTCGACCGGAGAGCTCAATTCGGCAATGTCTGGGGCAGATCGGATAAATAGGATAATCCTATCTGCATCCCACCTCGACAGTACAGATTCCGGTCAATGCCGAGGTCAACCGCATCTAGTACGCTCTGTACCGCGCCACAGCGAAGGATTTCCACCCTCAGCCGTGGCCGGGCAACTGCACAACCGGCGCCTGGTCGAGTTACCGCCTATCGGCCGGTTGGGGAAAAGATCACACCACGGGTACTAGGCCGGCCCGCAGGCAGTGGCGTAGAAGATACGAGTAGCGTCGAGGTTACCGGCACGTAGCTGTTTTCGGGGAGCGTGACCCACGATCTGGACACCCCCCACCCGGACGAAGGGTCTTTCATGACTGAGCAGAGCAGCACCGTCCTGCGCCATCCGGACGGCGAGCTCGAGATGGCGATCATCCCGGCTGCTGAAGGCAACTCCGGGATCGACTCATCGAAACTTCTTGCGAAGACCGGGCTGGTCACCCTGGACACCGGGTTCGTCAACACCGCTTCCTGCACCTCGACGATCACCTACATCGACGGTGACGCCGGGATCCTGCGCTACCGCGGCTACCCGATCGACCAGCTCGCCGAGAAGTCGACCTTCCTGGAGACCAGCTACCTGCTGCTGTACGGCGCGCTGCCGACCAGCGAACAGCTCGCGGACTTCGACGCGCGGTTGCGCCAACACACCCTGCTGGACGAGAACCTGACGCGGCTGTTCGACGCCTTCCCTCGCGACGCCCACCCGATGGCCGTACTGGCCTCCGCGGTCAACGCGCTGTCCACGTACTACCCCGAGGATCTCAACCCGGCCAATGCCGACAGCGTCGAGGCATCGTCGATCCGGCTGCTGGCCAAGCTGCCCACCATCGCCGCGCACATCTACAAGCGGTCGGTCGGCCAGCCGACGCTGTACCCGGACAACTCCCTGGACCTGGTCTCCAACCTGTTGCGGATGATGTTCGGGCTGCCGACCGAGTCCTTCGAGATCAACGAGACCGCCCGGGCCGCACTGGATCTGCTGCTGATCCTGCACGCCGACCACGAGCAGAACTGTTCCACCGCGACCGTGCGTACGGTCGGTTCGGCGCAGGCCAATCTGTTCGTCTCGATCGCGTCCGGCATCAACGCGCTGTCCGGTCCCTCGCACGGCGGTGCCAACCAGGCCGTACTGGAGATGCTGGAAGGTATCCACCGCAGCGGTGGCAACGTCGACGACTTCGTCCGGCGCGTCAAGAACAAGGAAGCCGGCGTCCGGCTGATGGGTTTCGGCCACCGGGTCTACAAGAACTACGACCCCCGGGCCGCCCTGGTCAAGAAGATGACCGACGACGTACTGAGCAAGCTGGGTGTGTCCGACCCGCTGCTGGACATCGCCGTGCAGTTGGAACAGCACGCTCTGTCCGACGAGTACTTCGTCGAACGCAAGCTCTACCCCAATGTCGACTTCTACACGGGTCTGATCTACAAGGCGTTGGGCTTCCCCGAGCAGATGTTCACGGTACTGTTCGCGCTCGGCCGGCTGCCCGGCTGGATCGCGCAGTGGCGCGAGATGATGTCCGAGGGCAGTGTCAAGATCACCCGTCCCCGGCAGATCTACACCGGCCCGACGGAACGCGACTACGTGGGCGTCGAGAAGCGCTGAGCCACCTCCGCATCGCGGGGAACTCCGGCGACCGGCAGAGCCACCCGGTGCTCGTCCATCGGGTGGCTCCGCCCTCAGGGTGGCTCCGCCCTCAGGGTGGCTCCGCCCTCAGGTCGAGATACTCAGCAGCCGACGCTCGAGCGGCTCGCCGACCTGCACGTCGGCCAACATCGGCTGCTCGACACGCGTCCTGGCCAACAGTGCGGGGTCCAGATCGGCCACGATCACTGCATCGCCGGTGTCCGGCGCCCGCACCAGCGCACGACCTTCCGGATCGTAGATCGCGCTGCCACCGTTGAGGGTCCACGGCGCAGGTCCGCCGACCGCGTCGGCGAACACCACGAACATCGTGTTGTCCAGTGCCCGCGCCGGATAGTAGAGGTCGCGCCGGTGCTCACTGCCGACCAGATACGCGGCCGGGCACAGATATCCGTGCGCGGCCGCCAGCGCGGCCGACCTGGCGTGCTCGGGAAAGCAGCCGTCGTAACAGATCCCCACACCGAGCCGCCAGCCGGCCAGTTCCACGCTGGTGGCGTACTCCCCCGGCGAGAACAGCGCCTGCTCATCGCCCCGGCACAGATGCCGCTTGTGGTAGGCGTCGCGGACCGTACCGTCCGGGTCGGCAAGTACCGCGGCCAGGTAGCGACGGCCGTCGGCACCCCGCACACTCGCCCCGACCAGTACCGCCGTGCCGCTCGCGGACGCCGCGGTGACCAACGAATCCAGCCGCGGGTCGGTGATCAGACCCGCTTCGTCCGCCGTCAGGTCACAACGGGTCGGCTCAGCGGCCAGCGTGGGCGGATGGTAGCCGGGCAGGAACAGTTCGGGCAGCACCACCAGTCGGCAACCTTCGGCGGCGGCCCGGCCGACGAGACGCGCCGCGCTGGCGGCGTTGCGAACCAGCTCACCCGGCTCGGCGACGGCCTGCGCGGCAGCGACGCGAAGGGCCCGCTGAGGCATGACCGGCTCGGACGGCGTTGACTGTTCGGCAGCCGCTGGCTGCCCGGACTGCGTTGAATTCACCCCGTCATGGTGCCAGCCCGGGTCACCCGAGGGCAGAGTTGGCGTGGGGCGCGGACAGACCAACTGTCCGACGACGGCAGGATGTCACCGGGAGCACACGAAAGGGGCATCCGATGGCAGGGCCACTGGCCGGGATCCGGATCGTCGAACTGGCCGGTATCGGCCCCGCGCCGTTCGCCGCGATGCTGCTGGCGGACCTGGGCGCGGAGGTGATCCGGGTGGACCGGCCCGGCGGCCGGTCCAGTCCGGTGGACGCGGGGCACCGGATCCTGGGCCGGGGGCGGCGCTCGGTGGCGGTGAACCTGAAGGACCCGGCCGGGATCGAGGTTGTACTGCGACTCGCCGGCACGGCCGACGCACTGATCGAGGGATACCGCCCCGGGGTGGCCGAGCGGCTGGGTATCGGCCCCGAGCACTGCCTGGCCGCCAACCCGCGGCTGGTATACGGACGGATGACCGGCTGGGGCCAGGACGGCCCACTGGCGCAGGCGGCCGGGCACGACATCAACTACATCGCGGTGGCCGGCGCGTTGAGTATGGTCGGTCGCTCCAGCGAGGCGCCGACGGTGCCGCTGAACCTCATCGGCGACTTCGGCGGGGGCGGGATGCTCATGGCAGTCGGAGTACTGGCCGCCCTGCTCGGTGCCCGGACCACCGGCCGTGGCCAAGTCGTCGACGCCGCGATGGTGGACGGTACCGCGACCCTGCTGTCGATGTTGCTGGGTCTGCGGGCGGCGGGCATGTGGCAGGAACGGGGTAACAACCTGTTGGACGGCGGTGCACCGTTCTACGACGCGTACCGCTGCTCCGACGGCGGGTACATCGCGGTCGGGGCGCTGGAGCAGCCGTTCTACCAGGCCCTGCTGACCGGCCTTGGCCTGGACGACGATCCGACGCTGCCGTCACGCGACGACCCGGCCCAGTGGGCGGCGATCCGGGAACGCCTCGGCGCGGCGTTCGCAGCCCGTACCCGCGACGAGTGGGCGGCTCGGTTCGAGGGCACCGACGCCTGTGTGGCTCCGGTACTGGATCCGGACGAGGCAGCGCAACATCCTCATCTGGCGAGTCGGGGCACCTACCGGCACGATGACGGTCTGCTGCAGCCGGCACCGGCGCCCCGCTTCTCCGACACACCGGCCGACTTCCCTGCGCCGGCGCCCGCAATCGGTGCGGACACCGACTCCGTGCTCGCCGAGCTCGGATACGACACGGTGGCCCTGGCGGACCTGCACAGCGCCGGAGTGGTGGCCTGAACCCTCCACGGCCGGCCCGGCCAGGCCCACTACCACTCACAATCCGTACGTACGGATTGCAAACCCTGCCCCGGGCTGTCAGGATCATCGGGTGCCACGGGTCAGCCAGCAGCATCTCGACTCGCGCCGCCGGGAGATCCTCGCCGGCGCCCGCGCCTGCTTCGCCCGGCACGGCTATGAGGGCGCCACGGTGCGCCGCCTGGAAGAGGCCATCGGGTTGTCCCGAGGTGCGATCTTCCACCACTTCCGCGACAAGGAGTCCCTTTTCCTGGCGGTCGCCGAGGACGACGCGGCCACCTTGGTGGCCACCGTGGCCCGCCACGGCCTGGTACAGGTCATGCGGGACCTGACCGCCCGGGCGGACCAGCCCGACATCACCGGCTGGCTGGGCACCCAGCTGGAGGTCTCCCGCCGGTTGCGTACCGATGCACTGTTCGCGCAGCGCTGGGCACAACGCTCCGACGCCATCTCCCGGGCCACCCGGGAACGGCTGGAACGTCAGCGCGAGGCCGGCGTACTGCGCTCCGACGTACCCATCGAGACCCTGCAGCGTTTCCTCGAACTGGCCCACGACGGTCTGGTGCTCTACCTCACGATGGGCCGCTCGGCCGGCGACATCGAGCCGGTACTCGACCTGGTCGAGGAAACCGTCCGACGTCAGGCCGACAGTGCGGGCTGAGAGGGTCGTCCGCCCGATTCCCCCGAACGGGTAGCTGCATGACCTCCGGGGGCGTGCGGCAGGATCGCAGGCATGGATCTCGGACTCAGGGACAAGGTGTACGTGGTCACCGGCGCCAGCAAGGGCCTGGGCTACGCAACGGCGAGCGCGCTGGTGGCCGACGGCGCCAGGGTGGTGGTGTCCTCCCGCGATGCCAACCGCGTCGCCGCGGCCGTCGACAAGCTGGGTGGCGAGACGCACGCTGCCGGCGTGGTGGCCGACCTGGCAGCGCAGGACACACCCCAGCGGTTGGTCGCCGCCGCGACCCAGCAGTTCGGCCGCCTGGACGGGGCGCTCGTCTCGTGTGGCGGACCGCCGCCGGCCACCGCCGCCGGCGCCACCGACGAGGCCTGGCGGCACGCCTTCGACAGCATCTTCCTCGGCGCCGTGCGCTGCGCCCGGGTGGTTGCCGGTGCGCTCACCGACGGCGGCGCGATCGCCCTGGTGTTGTCCTCCTCGGCCCGCTCCCCGATCGGCGGCCTGGGCATCTCCAACGGTCTGCGCCCGGGCCTGGCGATGGTCACCAAGGACATGGCCGACCAGTTCGGCCCGGCCGGGGTGCGACTGGTCGGGCTGCTGCCCGGCCGGATCGCCACGGACCGCATCCTGGAACTGGACCAGGGCGACGAGTCGGCCGCCGAACGGCAACGCGAGGCGATACCACTGCGCCGTTACGGCACCCCCGACGAGTTCGGCCGGGTCGCGGCGTTCCTGCTCTCCCCGGCCTCGGGCTACGTCACCGGCAGCCTGATCACCGTGGACGGCGGCGCGATGCGTTGCCTGTGACCCGCGCCGCCGGTACGCCCGGCCCGATCAGATGACCGGCCGGGCTATTCACCCCTACCGGCAAGGTCCGCGATGCGCCGGATCTGGGCCTGCCGCTCCGCCGCCTCCTGCTCGCCGAAGCTACGCCCGCCGGCCTCGGCGAGCAGCGCCTTGGTCTCGATGACCGCAGCGCGCGGAGCGGCGAGCACGGCGGCGACCAGATCCCGGGTGGCGTTGTCCAGTTCCTCCCGCGGTACCTGGAGACTGGCCAGCCCGAGCCGGTCGGCCTCGGTGGCACCGATCCGCCGGCCGGTCACGCAGATCTCCAGAGCATGGCTGTAGCCCGCCAGTTCCACCAGGCGCTTCGTACCACCCAGGTCGGGTACCAGCCCCAGGGTGGTCTCGGCCATGGCCAGCTGCGCGTCATCGGCCAGGATGCGCAGGTCGCAGGCGAGCGCGAGTTGAAATCCGGCGCCGATGGCGTGTCCGGCGACGGCAGCGACGGAGATCAGGTCGGGGCGGCGAAGCCAGTCGAAGGCCTGCTGGTAGCGGCTGATCACCCCATCGCAGTCGGCCGCTGGCATGACGGCCATCTCCGGAAACGAGGGACCACCTGGAGCGGGTTCACCGCGCAGTACGGCGGTGTCCAGCCCCGCGGAGAACCCCGGCCCGGCGCCCCGTACGACCACCACCCGCACCGCACCGGTCAGTTCGCGACCGATGTCACGCAGCCGCGCCCACATCGCCGGGGTCTGCGCGTTGTACGCGGCAGGCCGGTTCAGGGTCACGGTGGCGACCTCGTCCTCGATGCTGAGCAGCACGTCGGCGTCAGCAGACCGGACGTCGGACGAGGAAGCGGAATCAGCGGGCATGGTGTTCCTCCGGAGAACGGGCACCGACGGGGCCTGCCACGCTACCCGGACCTATGTCCCGCTACGCGGACACACTCACGTCCGGCCGGCACCCGCCGTCCGGTAGGTGTTCCGGAGCCCGGCGGCACGCTCGCCGACGGACTCGCCCGCTCGGGCCTACCGGCCGGCCAGCCCCGCTGACCGAGCCGACAGGTGAGCGGTCAGGCCTTCTTACGACGACGGGCCCCGCCGCGCTGGCGCAGTTGCACGCCGGACTCGGTGAGGACCCGGTGGATGAACCCGTACGAGCGGCCGGTGGACGAGGCGAGAGAACGGATGCTCTCTCCGCCGTTGTACCGCTTGACCAGGTCCTTGGCCAGCGTCTGACGTTCGGCGCCGACGATCCGCCGCCCCTTCTCCGTGCTGGTACTGGTGCCAGTGGCAGCCATATCGATCCCTCACGTTTTCACGGTGAGTGGTCCGACGACCCCCGTTGGGCCGTCATGAACGATCATGCGGCACAAGGGGCCCGCGCGCCAACCGAACACGCAGGTGGTGTCGCCTACCCGATACCGTGATAGGCCATGGCCGACACCGATCGACTGACTCGGCCACGCCAGGAGGTACGCGACCTTCTGTGCTGGCTGCTACTTGCCGCGACCGGCCTGGTCGCCGTGCTGTCCAGTGCCCGTTTCGTCACCCTTGGCACGCACGCTCCACCCTTTCTCGGCCGTTACCACCTCACACCCGGCCCTTGGCTACTCGTTGCGGTGGCGGTGGCCGTCGGCGTGGTCGTCGCCGCCCGCCACAGCGACCAGGTCGGCCGGCGGCCCGCGTTCGGTGCGGTACAGGTGGTCAGTTACCTCGCAGCCCTGACCTGGGCACTGACCCTGGCTGTCGGCGCCGGGCTCAGCGACCGGCTGGACGACACCGGCGCGGTCGCCGGGCACCCGCTGCGCTACCTGCGGGACTTCGTCGCCAGGCATGCCGCTGACGCACACGGCCATCCACCAGGACCGGCGCTGCTGCTGTGGTCGCTGCACCGGCTCGGCGCGCCGGTGGCGCTGAGCGTCACCGCGCTGGGTGCGTTGAGCGTGCCCGTCGCCCTAGCCGCCGTTCGCAACATCTGCGGTGAGCTACCCGCACGCCGGTATGCGCCGGTGCTGGCACTCGCTCCGTACGGGGCCTTCCTGGGCGGCAGCATGGACGGCGTGGTCGCCGCGATCGGCGCCGGAATGCTCGCGACGGGCGCGAGGGCCAGCGACCGCGGACGGTCCGGGTGGCCGGCGACCCGCTGGGCGGCATGCTGCGGTCTGCTGGTCGGGGTGGGCGCGATGTTCAGCTATGCCGTCGTCTGGCTGGGCGTGTCGGTGGTACTGCTCTACTTCGCCCGCCGTCGGCCGTTCCTCAACGTGGCGACCGGGCTCGGCGCGCTCGCCGTACCGGTCGCTGCCGCCGCCATCGGATTCAGTTGGCCTGCCGGTTTACTCGCCGCGCACATCGACGACACGGTACGGCCGGCCCCGGAACTGTGGTGGGGCCCGATCAGCCTGGTCGCCCTGCTGCTCGCAGCGGGTCCGCCGTTGGTGGCGAGCCTGCGCAAGCTGCGCAACACCCCTGGCTGGCCGTGCCTGGTCGGCGCAGGCCTGGCGGTCACCTTCTCGGTACTGCTCGGGTTCGCCCGCGGTGGCGCGGAGGCCGCCTGGCTACCTTTCTTCGGTTGGCTGACGGTCGCCGCGACCGCACCCGAACGCCAGGCCGGCCCACCCGTACCCGCTCCCCTGCTGCTGGTCTCGGTCGGCGCAGCCAGCGCCATCATCATCGCGGCGGTACTTGTTCCGGGCTGAGGATCGGGGCGACGAGACGGTCACCCAGCGGACTACGGGCATACAGAACGACACGACCGCTGCGCGCCCGGGTCAACAGTCCCGCTGCGTGCAGCACGACCAGTTGCTGACTGACCGCTGCCGCGGTGATACCCAGTCGGTACGACAACTCCGTGGTGCTGGACGGATGCGCCAGCAACGCGAGCAGCTTCGCCCGGGGCGCGCCGATCAACCGGACCAACGCCGCCTCGGTCGGTGGCGCCACCGCCTCCCACAACGTGGCGCGGCCACGTGCCGGGTAGGAGATCACCGGTGGAACAGCCGGGTCGATCGCCGTCATTGCGGCGCGGGCGAACAGACTGGGCAGCAGGGGAAGTCCCCGCCCGTCCACGGCCACGACCTGACGGTCCAGGCGGCTCTTCTGCTGCACGGTCAGGACGCCGTCGTCCCACGCCAGACACGGATCCAGGTCATGGAACAGAGACAGTGCGCCGCCGGCAGCCATCCGCCGTGCCCGGTAGGTGATGTCGGCTGACAGGATCGCCTGCATCCGCGGCCACCAGGGCCGTACGCAGCGCTGCCAGTACCGCTCCAGGGTCGCGGCGATCATGTCGCGCAGGTTCGCCGGATCACCGAGACGATCGCCCAGTATCCGGGGAACATCGTCTGGCGCATGGGCGGCGGCGAGGTCGGGCCCGATCCGAGCCGCCGGAGTGGCCCGCAGCAGGGCCAGTTCAGCGGCGAAGCGGGGGGTCGGCCCCGGCGGGCGAGGGGTCAGGAAGTCCGGTATCCAGCGCCGTTCAGACACCAACGCGTACAGCAGCCGGGCGTCAGCGGGGTCAAGATGGCTGGCCACACTGGTGTGCCAGGGCAGGTGGGCACCGAACACAGCCGGCTGGGCCAGCATCCGAAGACTGAACACCGTCTCCTGTAGCGGCGAGTAGGCAAACCACGTGGACGCGAGGTCGGTCACGCTCAGCCGAAGCTCCAACATTAAGCATCAGTCTAAATCCTTTGGCTGCCGGGCCGGCCAGCCGTGCACTGGACACATGAGCACCGCACCACCCGAGATCCCAGCTGCCCCGCTGCCGCGTACGCGGATTGGCCGGCTCCTTCCGTCCGAACCAGTCACCCGCCGGCTGGCCGTACTGACGCTGGTCAACACCGTCGGCAACGGGATGTTCATGACTGTCAGCGCGGTGTTCTTCACCCGCTCGGTCGGTCTGTCGGCCGTACAGGTAGGGCTCGGACTGACCATCGCCGGCGGTTGCGGAGTCGCCGCCGGCATGCCCATCGGGCAACTCGCGGACCGGTTCGGCACGCGGCGGCTGCTGGCCATGCTGTACCTGACCCAGGCGGTCGCGCTGCTCTGCTACGCGGCGGTGGGCTCGTTTCCGGCGTTCCTGCTGGTGGCATGCCTGGTGACAACGCTGGACGCGGGCAGCCGAGCGGTACGCAACGCGCTGCTGGCCGGTGCGCTGCCACCGCAGGGGCGGGTCCGGGGCAGAGCGTATCTACGAGCGGTGACGAACGTGGGCATCGGCGCCGGCTCCGCGATCGCCGCGATCGGGCTGCAGATCGACACCCGCGCCGGGTACCTCAGCCTGATCGCGGTGGACGCCGCCACATTCCTGGTCACCGCAGTGCTGGTGCGCAGGATCCCGACCGATGAACCTGTCGGCCAGCCGCAGGTCACCCGTAACGTCCGACGGTTCGGCGCACTCACCGATACCCCGTTCCTCGCCATCACCGCGCTCAACGGGGTACTGGCGATCCAGTTCAGTCTGATCGACGTGACCGTGCCATTGTGGGTCGTCTCCCACACCCACGCCCCGGCGGCCATGGTCTCGGCCCTGCTGCTACTCAACACGGTGCTCATCGTGCTGTTTCAGGTCAGGGCCACCGGCAATGTCGATCGGCCGACGACCGCCGCTCGGGTCGCCCGCCGTTCGGGGCTGCTGCTCGCGGCCGCCTGCGTGAGCTTCGGGCTGGCGCACGGCCTCGGACCGGTATGGGCGGTACTGGTACTGCTGGCAGCGGCGATCCTGCAGGCGGTCGCGGAGATGCTCTCGTCCGCCGCCGGTTGGGCTCTGAGCTACGAGCTGGCCGACCCGGCCGCGCCCGGCGCCTATCAGGGCCTGTACAACAGTGGTTTCGCGGCGGCGAGCATGCTGGCACCGCTGGTGACGACCAGTACCGCCATCCGGTTCGGGCTGCCCGGTTGGATCGGACTCGGCATCCTTTTCGCGGTGGCCGGCGCGGCGCTGGTGCCGGTCACCCGTTGGGCGTTGGGTCACCGAACGCGTACACCAGAACCGACCACGTCACAACCGAGCACACCAGAGAGGAAGCCATGAACGGGGCTACCGTACGCCGGGCACGGCGGGCCGATGTCGCGGCGATCGTGGCGATGCTCGCCGACGACCCACTCGGCGCGACCCGGGAATCGATCGACGACCAGGAGCCGTATCTCGCCGCGTTCGCAGCGCTCGACGCGGACCCCAACCAGTACCTGGCCGTCGCCGAGGACGGTGGTGCACTCGTCGGCACCCTGCAACTGACGTTCATACCGGGTCTGTCACACCAGGGCAGCTGGCGGGCGCAGATCGAGGCCGTACGGGTCGCGCCGGCGCGGCGCGGTGATGGCCTCGGCACCTACCTGATCGACTGGGCCATCGGGATGGCGCGTGAGCGAGGCTGCCGGATGGTCCAGCTCACCTCGAACGCCGGCCGCGAGGACGCGCACCGCTTCTACACCCGGCTCGGGTTCGCTCCCAGCCACGTGGGCTTCAAGCTGTCGCTCTAGGCGAGTTCGACGAGTTCCAGCAGGTCGTCGCTCCAGGCGTCCTCGTCGCCATCGGGCAGCAGGATCGCCCGGTCCGGACGCAGTGCCGCCACCGCGCCCGGGTCGTGGGTGACCAGCACGATAGCCCCGGGGAACCGGGAGATCGCGTCCAGCACCTGTGACCGGGAGACCGGATCAAGGTTGTTCGTCGGCTCGTCGAGCAGCAGCACGTTGGCCCCGGAGGTGACCAGGGTGGCCAACGCGAGCCGGGTCTTCTCACCGCCGGAGAGCACCCCGGCCGGCTTCTCCACGTCCTCACCGGAGAACAGGAACGCGCCGAGGATCTTGCGCAGATCCGTGTCGGTCTGGCGCCCACCGTTGGCCGAGTCAGCCGAGCGCATGTGATCGAGCACCGAGCGGTCGGTGTCGAGGGTCTCGTGTTCCTGCGCGTAGTAGCCGATCTGCAGGCCATGGCCAGCCGATACCTCACCGGTGTCCGGCTTCTCGCGGGCACCCAACAACCGCAGCAGAGTGGTCTTGCCGGCACCGTTGAGGCCGAGGATGACCACCCGGGAGCCGCGGTCGACATTGACGTCGACATCGACGAAGACTTCTAGCGAACCGTAGGACTTCGACAGGCCGCGCGCGGTCAGCGGCACCTTGCCGCACGGCGTCGGGTCGGGGAAACGAACCTTCGCCACCTTGTCGGAGACGCGGACCTCGTCGAGTCCGGCCAGCAGCTTGTCGGCGCGACGGGCCATGTTCTGTGCGGCAGTCGCCTTGGTCGCCTTGGCCCCCAGCTTCGCGGCCTGCGCCTTCAGCGCACCGGCCTTCCGTTCGGCGTTGGACCGCTCCCGGCGACGACGCCGCTCATCGGTCTCGCGCTGCTCCTGGTACTTCTTCCAACCCATGTTGTAGATGTCGACCACGGACCGGTTGGCGTCCAGGTACCAGACCTTGTTGACCACGTCGGCGAGCAGGTCGACGTCGTGGCTGATGACGATCAGGCCACCCTTGTGGCCCGCCAGATAACCGCGCAGCCAGGTGACGGAGTCGGCATCCAGGTGGTTGGTGGGCTCGTCGAGCAGCAGGACGCCGGAGTCGGCGCCGTCGGAGAACAGGATGCGGGCCAGTTCGATGCGGCGGCGTTGCCCGCCGGACAGGGTGCGCAGCGGCTGGCCGAGCGCACGGTCGGGCAACGACAGGTTGGCGCAGATCCGGGCCGCATCGGCTTCCGCCGCATAGCCGCCGAGCCCGGAGAACCGGTCCTCGAGGTTGCCGTAGCGGCGTACCAGCCGGTCCCGGTGCGCGTCGTCGGCGGTCTCGGCCAGTTCTGCCTGCAACTTGCCCATCTCGGCCAGCAGAGTGTCCAGACCACGGGCGGAAAGGACCCGGTCACGGCCGGACACGTCCAGGTCGCCGGTACGTGGGTCCTGGGGCAGGTAGCCGACCGGCCCGCGGCGGGTGACCTCACCGGTGTACGGGGTGCCCTCACCGGCGAGCACCTTGAGCGTGGTCGTCTTGCCCGCTCCATTGCGGCCGACCAGGCCGATCCGATCGCCGGGCTGTACTCGCAGGGTGGTGTCGGACAACAGGATCCGTGGGCCCGCGCGTAGCTCCAGGCCGGAAACGCTGATCATGTCGAAAGCTCACTCTCGGGGTAAGGGGACTGACCGGGCACGCTGACGCACCGGCTGCGGGCAGCCGGTGCGGGGCGGGTCAGTCTTCGCAGAGGAGCACGCGGCCAGTGTAGCGGAGGCCCCCGGCGGCTCCGCCAGTGATTTCCGGCATGCCACCGGCACCGACGGCCAGAGCCCCAGATACCGACGCCCATGGCTCAGCGGGCGACGGACCGGGCAGGCACATATGGTAACTGACGATCTCGGACATCCCGGAGGAAGCATGAGCATCAACGACGACGCCGACCTGGACACCAGCCAGGTGGAGGACCTGCGCGGTTCGGGTGGCGGTGGCGGCTTCAGCGCGCTACCGGGCGGTGGCCTCACCGCAGGTGGCGGAATTCTCGGTCTGATCGCCGTCATCGTGCTCGGAGTACTCGGCGGCACGGGCCATCTCGGCCTCGGTGGCAGCGGATCGAGCAGCCAGGCCGACAACGGCAACCTGCAACGCAACTGCTCCGCCGACAACCCGGACCGGCTCCAACGCACCGACTGCCGCAACGTGCTCTACGTCAACTCCATCCAGGCGTACTGGCAGGACGCGATGCCGCAGAGCTTCGGCGGCGACTACCAGCAGGCACCGACCCGGTTCTTCACCCGGTCGGTCGACACCGCCTGCGGTGCCGCCGACTCCGGCGTCGGCCCCTTCTACTGCCCCGGCGACAAGGCGGTCTACATCGACCTGAGCTTCTACGACGAACTCGCCGGCCAGCAGTTCGGCGCCCCGGGCCAGTTCGCACAGGCCTACGTACTGGCACACGAGTACGGCCACCACATCCAGGACCTCAACGGCACCGAGGCCAAGGTCCGGCGCGCTCAGCAGCAGGACCCCGGCAACGCCGGCCGCTACTCCATCTCGCTGGAGTTGCAGGCCGACTGCTTCGCCGGCGTCTGGGCCAAGCACGCCGCCGAGACCACCGACAAGCAGGGAAACAAGCTGTTCACCAACGTCTCGCAGCAGGACATGAACGAGGCCCTGGGCGCCGCGCAAGCCGTCGGTGACGACACCATCCAACGCAGGTCAGGTGGCGCGATCAACCAGGACACCTGGACCCACGGTTCCGGCGAGCAGCGGCAGCACTGGCTGAGTACCGGGTTCTCTTCCGGCGACCCGAAGTCCTGCCGCACCTTCGACTCCTGACCCCATCCTGTCGCCCCGGTGCAGAGCCGGGGCTACAGATATGGGCGAGTTGCCAGGCGCGCAGACACCCGCCCGATCCGTCAGTGAGCTCACGGTGCAGGCAGCTACCCGGCCGGGATGGTTGCCATAGCCGTCACATGTTGTCGACGACCCTGATCTTGACCATCCGATACTCCTGGACGGCGGCGAGCAGTGTCGCCCGACGCGGCTCGGGTACCTCCAGCAGGGTGGTGTGCGGCAGATCGGACAGCCAGGTCAGCCGGCGGTCGGCGAGTACCGCATCCGCCAGTGCCCGGTCACCGCCGGTGACCAGTCCGGTCAGCCGGTTGCGTTCCGGTTCCAGCAGTCGGACGAGGTGTCCGGCCGCGGACTCCGCGGACTCGCGGGTCTGGTTGTCCCGGCGCCGGGCGAACCGCTGCTGCGACCAGCCTCCCGCCGCCGTACGGGACTGCACGTACCGGGTGTCGACCTTGGAGCTGGTCAGCCGGTCCCCGACCGCGGTGCCGACCGCGTGCGCGCCCCGACGGACCAGCAACAGGCCTACCCGCCACTCGTGGGCCGCAGCGATGCTCAGGGCGGCAGCATCCTCCCCCGGCTCCAGCGGCCAACCGAACGGCAGATGGCATTCTGCGGTCGTGCCGTCCGCCGCGACCAGCCGCAGTCCGTCGGGCGTACCGGACGCGGCCGAGCCACCGTGCCGCTCGGCGAAGCCGGTCAGCCACCGTACGATCCGCTCCGGCGCCACATCCACCCAGCGCCCGCCGCCCGCAGCCGGCCGCGACCTGCCCGCCATGGCCCCACACCCCACAGTCCGATCCGCGATCCCGCACACCCGCCACCGAACCGTACGCGACGCGAGTCAGGTGGCCCGAACAGCGACCGGTGCGCTGCGACGGGAATGGGCAGAAACCGGCCCCGGTGCGTACGCCCTGCCGTCGGCGCGCACCGGGGTCGGTCTGTCAGCTCTGTCGATCCGGACGGCGTTCCAGAGCACCGGACGGGAGCTGAACGCAGTTCAGACGTTGAAACCGAGCGAACGCAACTGCTCGCGGCCGTCATCGGTGATCTTGTCCGGGCCCCATGGTGGAATCCAGACCCAGTTGATCCGTACCCCGTCGACCAGGCCACCGTCTGGCCCACCGCACAGAGCCTGGTTCGCCTGGTCCTCGATCACGTCGGTCAGTGGACAGGCGGCCGAGGTCAGCGTCATGTCCACGGTCGCGATGTTCTCGTCGTCGACGTGCAACCCGTAGATCAGTCCCAGGTCGACCACGTTGATGCCCAGTTCGGGGTCGACGACGTCACGCAGGGCCTCCTCGAGATCCTCGATCTTGACCTTGCCCCCGGAACCGGCGTCGGCCGGCGGGTCGGCCGGCAGCGCAGGCGCCGCCTCGACGGTGTCCTCGACCGGTCCGGCCACGCCGGCCAGCCCGGCCGGATCGGCGGTACGGGTGTTCTGCTCACTCATGAGATGCCTCCTGCGCTCATCGCGGTGGCCCGGGCCGCAGCGTCCTTGAACGCCATCCAGGACAGCAGCGCGCACTTGACCCGGGCCGGGTAGCGCGCGACGCCGGCGAACGCCACCGCGTCCTCCAGCAGTTCCTCGTCCGGTGTGACCTGGCCGCGCCCGGTCATCAGCTCACTGAACGCCTCATGCCGGGCGAACGCCTCGACGAGGGTGCGTCCCGAGACCAGATCGTGCAGCACACTGGCCGAGGCCTGGCTGATCGAACAACCCATCCCGTCGTACGACACGTCCTCGACCCGGGTCTGTTCACCCTCGCCGGACAGCTGTACCCGGATGGTCATCTCGTCGCCACAGGTCGGATTGACGTGATGCGCCTCAGCCACCCGGCGGTCCGGCCCGCCTTCGGACTGCTCGACGTCACGCAACCCACGCCCGTGTGGATGCTTGTAGTGGTCCAGGATGATCTCCTGGTAGAGCGAATCAAGCTGCATCTCAGGTCGTGATCCTCGCGTCGGTCATGGGGCTCGACTATCCGAACAGCTTCCGCACGCTGCCGATTCCACGGACCAGCGCGTCGATCTCCCCGGTGGTCGTATAGAGGTAGAACGACGCACGGGTCACCGCAGGCACGCCGAAACGGGTGCAGGTGGGGCGGGCGCAACCATGCCCGACCCGTACCGCGACGCCCTCGGCGTCCAGTACCTGCCCGACATCGTGCGGGTGCACGCCGTCGAGCGCGAAGGACAGGGTGCCGCCCCGGCCCACCGGCACCCGGGGGCCGAAGATCCGCAACCCGGGCACCTCCTCGAGCGCGTCCAGGGCGTACGCGGTGAGTTCCTTCTCGTGCCGGTGCACCGATTCCATGCCCACCGAGGTGAGGTAGTCCACCGCTGCGCCGAGCCCGATGGCCTGCGCGATGGGCGGTGTACCCGCCTCGAACCGGGCCGGCGGCGGGGCGAACGTCGAGCCCTCCATCCGTACGGTCTCGATCATCTCGCCGCCGCCCAGGAACGGCGGCATCGCCTCCAGCAGCTCCGCCCGGCCCCACAGCACCCCGATGCCGGTCGGACCGCACATCTTGTGCCCGGTGAAGGCGAGGAAGTCCACGTCGAGATCGGCGACGTCCACCGGCGAGTGCGGTACCGCCTGGGAGGCGTCCAACATCACCAGCGCGCCGACCTGATGTGCCCGTGCCACGATCGAACTGGTCGGGTTCACCGTGCCCAGCACATTGGACTGCAGCACGTACGAGACGATCTTCGTACGCTCGTTGACCAGTTCGTCCAGCTGGGAGGTGTCCAACCGACCATCGTCGGTGATGCCGAACCAGCGCAGCGTCGCGCCGGTGCGCTGACACAGCAACTGCCACGGCACGATGTTGGAGTGGTGCTCCATCTCGGAGATCACCACCTCGTCACCGGGGCCCAGCCGGAACCTCGGGTCGTCGCGCGGACCGGAGTTGGAGAACGCGTACGCGACCAGATTGAGCGCCTCGGACGAGTTCTTGGTGAAGACCACCTCGTCGGCGTTGTTCGCACCGATGAAGGTGGCGACCCTGGCCCGGGCACCCTCGTAGGCCTCGGTGGCCTCGGTGCCGAGTGTGTGTACGGCCCGGGCCACGTTGGCGTTGTAGTGCTCGTAGTAGTGCGTCAGGGTGTCGATCACCTGGCGCGGCTTCTGCGACGTGTTCGCCGAGTCGAGATAGACCAGCGGATGTCCGTCGATCTCCCGGGACAGGATCGGGAAGTCCGCCCGGATCTTCGCCACGTCCAACCGCGGTACGTCGTTGGGCGGCGGCCCGGCCGTCGGCCGGCGCACGCTGGTCACCTCAGTCATCGCCTACTACGCCTCCACCTTGTTCCCCGCGGACGACAGGAACCGCTCGTAACCCGAGCTCTCCAGGTCGTCGGCGAGTTCCTTGCCACCCTCGGCCACGATCCGGCCACCCACGAACACGTGCACGAACTCGGGCTCGACGTAGCGCAGGATCCGGGTGTAGTGGGTGATCAGTACCAGGCCGGTGTCCCCGGACTCCTTGACCCGGTTGATGCCCTGGCTGACCTCGCGCAGCGCGTCGATGTCCAGGCCGGAGTCGGTCTCGTCCAGGATCGCCATCTTCGGCTTCAGCAGCTCCAGCTGCACAATCTCGTGCCGCTTCTTCTCACCACCGGAGAAACCCTCGTTGACGTTGCGCTCGGCGAACGCCGGGTCCATACCGAGCCGCTCCATCGAGGTGCGCAGCTCCTTGACCCAGGTGCGCAGCTTCGGTGCCTCACCGTCGATCGCGGTCTTCGCGGTACGCAGGAAGTTGGCCACGCTCACCCCGGCCACCTCCACCGGGTACTGCATCGCCAGGAACAGGCCGGCCCGGGCCCGCTCGTCGACGGACTTGGACAGCACGTCCTCGCCGTCCAGCGTCACCGAGCCACTGGTGATCTTGTATTTCGGGTGGCCGGCGATCGCGTACGCGGTCGTGGACTTCCCCGAGCCGTTCGGACCCATGATGGCGTGTGTCTCACCGGACCTGATGGTCAGGTTCACACCGTGCAGGATCGGCTTCAGCTCATCCTCGGAGACCTGCACCGATGCGTGCAGGTCGCGGATCTCCAGAACGCTCACGTCAGTCCTTCGTCTTCTTCGGTTCGGGCAGTACGTAGATGTCTTCGTCGCGGATCTCCACCGGGTACACCGGCACCGGTTCGGTTGCCGGCAGCCCGGTGGGTGCCCGGTCCGCAGGTCAAATCGCGAACCGTGCAGCCAGCACTCCAGCGTGCAGCCCTCGATGTCGCCCTCCGACAGCGGCACCTCGGCGTGCGAGCACACGTCCCGGATGGCGTAGACCTCACCGTCATCGGTACGTACGACCGCCAGGGGCAGGTCGTCGATCTCGACGTGTACCGCCGTGCTCTTCTCGATCTCGTCGAGCGCACAGATACGCAGAAAGTCAGCCATCGTTCAGGCACCCACCCGGGAGAGCCGCTCGTCGATCGCTGCTTCCAGCCGCTCCCGTAGGCCGATGGCCGGGATCTTCTCCAACAGTTCCACGAAGAAGCCGCGTACCACCAGGCGGCGGGCGTCCAGCTCCGGGATTCCGCGCGACATCAGGTAGAACAGGTGCTCGTCCTCGAAACGGCCGGTGGCACTGGCGTGCCCGGCGCCGACGATCTCGCCGGTCTCGATCTCCAGGTTGGGTACCGAGTCGGCGCGGGCGCCGTCGGACAGCAGCAGGTTGCGGTTCACCTCGTAGGTGTCGGTGCCGGTCGACTCCGCGCGGATCAGTACGTCGCCCACCCATACGGTGTGTGCGTCCGCGCCCTGCAGCGCGCCCCGGTAGGTGACCCGGCTGCGGCAGTCGGGCTGGTTGTGGTCGACGAACTGCCGGTGTTCCAGGTGCTGGCCACGGCCGGCACCATCGACGCGCGGCAGTTCGGAGGCAAAGTAGACGCCGTAGGCCTCGAAGTCGCCGCCCCGTCCCGCATAGTCCACCGAGACGTACTGGCGGACCAGGTCGCCGCCCAGGTTGACCGCGATGTGCCGGACCCGGGCGTCGCGACCCAGCCGGATGTGCTGGTGCTGCAACTGGACCGCGTCGGCGTCCCAGTCCGCAACGGTCACCAGGGTCAGATGGGCACCGTCGCCGACCAGTACCTCGACGTTGTCGGCCAGCGTGGCGCTGCCGACGTGGTCGAGTACGACCGTGGCCTCGGCCAAGGCACCGAGCTCCACGACCGTGTGGCCGAAGCTCGCCTTTTCGCTGCCCTGCCCCTGCACGGTGATTCCCACCGGCTCGGCGAGAGCCGTACCGGCGTCCACCTCGACCAGCAGCGCGCCGATGGATCGGCCGTAGGCAAGTGCACTGACCCGGTCGAAGGGCACCATGACGTGGCCCTTGCGGTCGGCGTCGACCTGCCCGACGTGTACGCCGGCCGGCAGGTCGCCGTAGATGTGCTGGGGCGCTGTAGCGCCGTCGGCGAAGCTGCCGTCGTGCAGCCCTCGCAGCCGCTTGAGCGGCGTGAACCGCCACTCCTCCTCACGACCGGTGATCGTGGGGAAGTCAGCCACGTCGTAGGAGCGCAGCGCCTGCGCCTTGGTCGCCGCCGGTTTCACCGCTGCGGCCGCCGCCTCGCCCCCATGGCTGTGCGGGCGGGTCACGACAGGTGCGTCAGTCGTCATCGTGCGAGCGTGCTCCTTGTATCGACCATCTTGGTTGTCGGACGTTGGTGGGCGCAACGCGTCAGCCGACGGCGCCTTCCATCTGCAGCTCGATCAGTCGGTTGAGCTCCAGCGCGTATTCCATCGGCAGTTCCTTGGCGATCGGCTCGATGAAGCCGCGGACGATCATGGCCATCGCCTCGTCTTCGCTCATGCCCCGGCTCATCAGGTAGAAGAGCTGGTCGTCGCTGACCTTGGAGACGGTCGCCTCGTGGCCCATCTGCACGTCGTCCTCCCGCACGTCCACGTACGGGTAGGTGTCGGACCGGGAGATGGCGTCCACCAGCAGCGCATCGCACTTCACGGTGCTGCGGGAGTGTTCGGCTCCGTCCAGGACCTGCACCAGACCACGGTAGGAGGTACGGCCGCCGCCCCGGGCGATGGACTTGGAGATGATCGTCGAGGAGGTGTTGGGCGCCTGGTGCACCATCTTGGCCCCGGCGTCCTGGTGCTGGCCCTCGCCTGCCATGGCGACGCTGAGCACCTCACCCTTGGCGTGCTCGCCCAGCATGTACACCGCCGGGTACTTCATGGTGACCTTGGAGCCGAGGTTGCCGTCGATCCATTCCATGGTCGCACCCTCGGCACAGGTGGCCCGCTTGGTGACCAGGTTGTAGACGTTGGTCGACCAGTTCTGAATGGTGGTGTAGCGGCAGCGGGCGCCCTTCTTGACGATGATCTCCACGACCGCCGAGTGCAGCGAGTCGGACTGGTAGATCGGCGCCGTGCAGCCCTCGACGTAGTGCACGTAGGCGTCCTCGTCGACGATGATCAGCGTCCGCTCGAACTGGCCCATGTTCTCGGTGTTGATCCGGAAGTAGGCCTGCAACGGGATCTCCACGCGCACGCCCTTGGGCACGTAGATGAACGAGCCGCCAGACCATACCGCGGTGTTGAGCGCGGCGAACTTGTTGTCGCCGGTCGGGATCACCGTGCCGAAGTACTCCTCGAACAGCTCCGGGTGTTCCTTGAGCGCGGTGTCGGTGTCCTGGAAGATGACGCCCTGCTCCTCCAGGTCCTCGCGGATCTGGTGGTACACCACCTCGGACTCGTACTGGGCCGCCACCCCGGCGATCAGCCGCTGCTTCTCGGCCTCCGGGATGCCCAGCTTGTCGTAGGTGTTCTTGATGTCGGCGGGCAGCTCGTCCCAGGTCGTCGCCTGCTTCTCGGTGGAGCGGACGAAGTACTTGATGTTGTCGAAGTCGATGTCCGACAGGTCCGCACCCCAGTTGGGCATGGGCTTGCGGCCGAACAGCTTCAGGCCCTTCAGCCGGCGGGCCAGCATCCAGTCGGGTTCGCTCTTCTTGGCCGAGATGTCGCGTACGACCGCTTCGGACAGGCCACGCTTCGCCGCCGCACCCGCGACGTCGGAGTCGGCCCAGCCGTACTGGTAGCGCCCGATCCGCTCGAGTTCCTCGGCCTGCGCGGCCATCGGATCGAGGGTCTCGGTCGGTGCGTGGTTGGTCGTCTCTGCCGTCATCGCATCCTCACCGGATTCGCATCATCGTGGTTATGGTGTGCCGGGCCCTGCCCCGTCAGGCCCTGTTCTGTCGAGCGCTGTGCTCTCGGCGGCCGCCGGTCCGGCAACTGCCCGTACCGTGCCCGTTTGTCCGGACCTTCAGGAGCGTCCGGCGCACGGCCGTGCGCCGTATTCTCATGCGCCCTGCCGGGCGGCACTCCGGCGCCCCGCCGTGGGCCGGGTATGTAGGTGGTGCAGACGCCGTCACCGTTGGCGATTGTCGCCAGGCGCTGTACGTGTGTGCCGACCAGCCGGCTGATGACCTGGGTCTCAGCCTCGCACAACTGCGGAAATTCGGCCGCCACATGGGCCACCGGGCAGTGGTGCTGGCAAAGCTGGCCGCCGGCGGCCAGCGCGGAGGCACTGGCGGCGTAGCCTTCGGCGGACAACGCGCCGGCGAGACCTTCCGCCCTCGCCAGCGGATCGTCACCGGCGTCCTCCATTGCGACCCGGCAACGCTCCTCCAGCGCCGCCACCTGGTCGGCCACGAACGCCGCCACGGCCTCGACACCACCCTGCCGGTAGATCCAACGCAGCGCGGCGGCGGCCAGGTCGTCGTAGGTGTGCGGGCCGCAGCTGACCCGGCCGGCGTCGGTCAGGACGAACTCGCGCGCCGGGCGGCCGCGTCCTCGCCGCCCCCGTACGGTCCGGTCACGGTCCGACACCAACCCGTCGACCAACATCGCGTCCAGATGGCGCCGTACCGCGGCTGGACTGACACCCAGCGCGGTAGCCAGTTCCGCAGCGGTCAGCGACCCCTGCTCCAACAGCAACCGGGTTACCGCGTCCCTGGTCCGCCCGTCGCGGGCACGCCCTTCCGGGCCGGCCCCGGCGGAGCTGGCCACGGTCGTCCCCGGGGTCGGGGACTGCCGGACGACGTTTTTCACAACATCAGTGTGACGTATTTCGGCTCGATCGCGCAAACACACCCCGTAGTGAAACAAGACACTGAGGCTAGCCTTCCCTCTTGAGGCCGCGACCAGACCTCCTACGCACGGTAGAAACCGCTCACCTACCATGACCTGGTGAACTGGGACCAACTGCGCCCGTCGGCTGCACTGATCCGCCGTTTGGCACTCGCCTGCGTGGTGATCAACCTCGTTCTCGTCGTTACAGGCGGTGCGGTGCGTCTGACCGGTTCCGGACTGGGTTGCCCGACCTGGCCGAAATGCACCGACGGTTCGTACCACAACACGCCGGAGTACGGCATCCACGGCTACATCGAGTTCGGCAACCGGTTGCTCACCGGCGCCATCGTGATCCTGGTCGTCGCACTTTTCCTCGCCGCGGTACTGGCCCGACCCCGTCGGCGGTCACTGGTGCTGCTCGCACTGCTCAACGGAGCGACCATCCCGGCGCAGGCGGCACTCGGCGGGATCACCGTGCTGACCCATCTCAACCCCTGGGTGGTGGGCGCGCATTTCATGCTGACCATCGGCATCATCGCCGTCGCGGTCTGGTTGTGGCACCGCTCCCGGGAGGGCGACGCACCCGCCGAACTCCAGATACCCCGCGCCCTGCGGGCACTCACCGTACTGATCACCCTCGTCGCCGCCGCGGTACTCACCATCGGCACGGTCACCACCGGTTCCGGGCCACACTCCGGCGACGGCCATGCACGCCGCACCGGGCTGGACCCGGGCATGGTCGCGCAGCTGCACACCGATGTGGTGATGTTGCTCGTCGGCCTGTCGGTGGCCGCCTGGTTCGCCCTGCGGGCCACCGGGTCACCGCTGCCGGTACGACGCGCCGCACTCACCCTGGTCGGTCTCGAACTCGGCCAGGGCGTCATCGGCTTCGTGCAGTACTTCACCCACCTGCCGGTACTGCTGGTCGGACTGCACATGGCGGGCGCGGCACTGGTGTGGGTGGCCACACTGATGCTGATGTTCTCCGCCCGTACCCGGGCGATGCTGCCGGTCGAACAACCGTCGCCGGTCCCGGCAGAGCCCGCGCTGGCCCGCTGAGTATCGGAAAGAGCGGCGTGAGCTGCGCCATGCGCCGAAGGATGCGCACCGTCGGCCAGGACCGACCGTCGCACCGTCGGGTGAGAATCGACCCGGACTTCCACCATTGGTGACGCGAAGGTCGCGGTCCGACACCAGGACAGCTCACCCGGTATGCCGTGGCCGGTCAGCGAACGTATACCGTGTCGTGGCCATGGCTACCGCACCCCAGCGGAAGCGACGGATCAAGACAACACTGCCGGGGAGGGCGTAGGTGGCGGACGACCACGACGGTCCAGCAACGGACAGGTCCGACCCGGGTGGCGTGCTGGGCACTCGGTTGACCGGTGCCCACGTGCTACTCACCGGCGCGACCGGCTTCCTCGGCCAGGCCACCCTGGAGAAGCTGCTCGACGACTATCCCGACACCCGGGTCTCGGTGCTCATCCGCCGCCGTGGCAGCACTTCGGCCCAGGGGCGACTCACCAGCATGCTGCGCAAGCCGGTGTTCGGCCGGTGGCGTGAGCGGGTGGGCGAGGACACGGCCCGCCAGCTCGTCGCAGACCGGGTACACGTCGTCGAGGGTGACCTGGCCAGCCCGCCGGTACTACCCACCGACCTGGACGTGGTCATCCACTGCGCGTCCACCGTCTCGTTCGACCCGCCGATCGACGACGCGTTCAGTACCAACGTGTCCGGTGTGGTCAACCTGTACGAGGCGATCGCCGCGACCGGCACCACGCCGCACGTCGTGCACATCTCCACCGCCTATGTGGCCGGCGCCCGCAAGGGTGTCGTGCCGGAGGCGTCGCTGGACCACACGGTCGACTGGCGTACCGAACTGAACGCCGCGATGTCCGCGCGCGACGACGTGGAGCGCGACTCACGCCGACCGGAGGCACTGCGTAAGGCGCTGGCCGAGGCGAAATCCGACCACGGCAAGGCCGGCCCGCAGTCCGCCGCACTGGCCGCCGAGGACGCCCGGAAGGAATGGGTCGCCAAGCGTCTGATCGACTACGGCCGGTTGCGGGCACAGAGTCTCGGCTGGCCGGACGTCTACACCTTCACCAAGGCGCTCGGTGAACGCGCCGCAGAGGAGATGTGGGGCGGGGTCGGGCACCGGCTGTCGATCGTGCGACCGGCCATCGTGGAAAGCTCGCTGAACTTCCCTTACCCGGGTTGGATCGACGGCTTCAAGATGGCCGACCCGATCATCCTGGCCTACGGTCGCGGCATCCTGCAGGAGTTCCCCGGACTGCCCGACGGCGTACTCGACGTCATCCCCTGCGACCTGGTGGTCAACGCGACCCTGGCGGTCGCCGACGCACCGGCCGAGCCCGGCGCGACCCAGTACTTCCACGTCGGCTCCGGGCACTCCAATCCGCTGCACTTCCGCACCATGTACGACAACGTGCGCAGCTACTTCGAGAAGCATCCGATGCCCGACGGCGGGCGCGGCGAGATCAAGGCACCGACCTGGACATTCCCCGGCGGTCGCCAGGTGGAGCGGCTGCTGCGCACCGGCGAGCGGGCCACCTCGGTCGCCGAGCAGGCACTGCTGCGGATGCCCGCCTCGGAACGGACCCGCGACTGGATGACCAAGGTCCACCGCAAGCAGCGCGAGCTGGACTTCCTGCGCAAGTACTCCGACCTGTACGGCGTGTACACCGAGGCGGAGGTCATCTACACCGACGACCGCCTGCTGACCCTGCACGAGACGTTGCCCGCCGAACGACGCGAGCGCGACGGGTTCGACCCTCGCAGCATCGACTGGCGGCACTACCTACAGGACGTGCACTTCCCCGCGGTGACCGCGACGATGCGCGCGGCCGCAGCCCGGACCACGCCCCGTCGGTCCGGCCGGCCGGCCGAACTGCCGGCCGCCGACAACGTCCTGGCCGCCTTCGACCTGGAGGGCACAGTCATCGCCTCCAACATGATCGAGGCGTACCTGTGGGCCCGGCTCGCGGGACGCACCAAGACCGGCTGGTGGGGTGAACTCGCGGAGCTGGGTGCGGCGATGCCGCGCTACCTGCGGGCCGAACGACGCGACCGTGGCGACTTCGTCCGTACGTTCCTGCGTCGCTACGAGGGTGCCGACGCCGACGAGCTGCGCCGGCTGGTCGCCGACCGGCTCGGTGACGCGCTGCTGCGCCGCGCGCTGCCGGAGGCGATCCGCCAGGTCCGCCGGCACAAGGCGGCCGGTCACCGGACCGTACTGATCACCGGCGCGGTCGACATCCTGGTCGCACCGCTGGCCGCGCTCTTCGACGACATCGTCGCCAGCCGGCTGCATGTCACCGACGGCCGGTTCAGCGGCTATCTGGACACTCCCCCGCTGGTCGGCGAGGCCCGGGCAGCCTGGCTGCGGCGCTACGCCGAGCAGCGCGACATCGACCTCGGCCGCTCATACGCGTACGGCGACAGCTTCTCCGACCGGCCTCTGCTGGAGGCGGTCGGGAACGCCAACGCGGTGAACCCGGACCCGAAGCTGTACCGGCACGCCAAGCGTAAGAAGTGGACCATCCAGCAGTGGGGCCAGCACACCCGCGGCCCGGTGGAGGCGTTGATGGAGACCAGCCAGGACAGCCTGCTGGCTGGCAGCTGGGGTCAGGTGGCGATCGGTGGCACGGCGGCCGATGTGGCAGGGGCGCCGGAGGTGACCCGATGATCCTGGCCCTGGAATACCACCGCTCCGCCGCCCGCTACCTGGCGAGCCGGACCGCCACCAACACCCGGCTGGGTGGCCGGATGGCCGGTCTGATCGCCGGTAACGTCGCGCCACTGCGATTGACCAACCGCGCCGAGCCACGCCGACCCGGCGACGACTGGACCCGGCTGCGGCCGCTGCTGTCCGGTATCTGCGGCTCCGACCTGGGCCTACTCAACGGCCGCAACTCCCCGTACCTGACGCCGATGATCTCGATGCCGTTCGTACCCGGGCACGAGGTCGTCGCCGAGACCCTCGACGAACTGCCGGAGCTACCCAAGGGCAGCCGGGTGGTGATGGACCCGGTACTGGCCTGCGGTCCGCGTGGAGTACGTCCCTGCGTGTGGTGCGAGACCGGCCGGCAGAGCCGCTGCGACCACATCACCGGGGGCGGGGTCTCCGCCGGTCTGCAGACCGGCTTCTGCGCCGACACCGGCGGTGGCTGGAGCCGGCAGCTGGTCGCACACGCAAGTCAGCTGCACCCGGTTCCGGACTCGTTGAGCGATGAACGCGCCGTACTGGTCGAGCCCATCGCCTGTGCGGTGCACTCGGTACGGCGGGTGCAGATCCCGGCCGGCGCCTCGGTACTGCTGATCGGCGCCGGCACCGTCGGACTGTTCACCCTGCTGGCGCTACGGGAGTTCACCCAGGCCGGGCCGATCTACGTGGTCGCCAAGCACGGGCATCAGCGCACCCGGGCAATGCAGCTCGGCGCCACCGAGGTCTTCGAACCGAAGCGGGCGCCGCGGGCGCTTCGCCGGGCCACCGGCGGCTCGCTGCAGCATCCGCAGATCGGCGGGGAGTTCCTGCTCGGCGGCGCGGACGTCGCCTTCGAATGCACCGGCGGCGGCGCGGGGCTGTCCACCGCGCTGCGGCTGGTACGCGCCGGCGGTACCGTGGTGGTGTCCGGAATGCCGAATTCCGGCGTCGACCTGACTCCCCTGTGGTACCGGGAACTGCACCTGGTCGGCGCTTACGCGTCCGACCACGGCGGCCCAGCGGAACTGACCGACGACGTCCCCAACGCGGCGGAGGAGTCGGCCCGGGCCGACGGCCGGTCCGGCGACTTCGCCGAGGCGATCTCGCTGGCCGGCGGCGCTCCGCTGGACGGCTACGTGGACGCGGTCTATCCGCTGAGTCGGTGGCGGGACGCGATCGGACATGCGTCCGCCGCAGGCAGGCTCGGTACGGTCAAGGTCGCGTTCAACCCGAACCAGCAGTGACGGCGGCGAGGAAGACATGCAGAACGTGTTCGTGGTGGATAACGGGAGGGCTTCGGCGTGAGTAGGCCAGGCTTCGTACTGGAGGTCGACGAGCGGACCCCTCCGCTGCTGATCCACGAGGGCGAGGGTTTCCGGCTGGAGCAGTTGCCGCTGGGCGCCCGGGTGATCTATCCACCGGATTCGCTGCCCGGCGTCGCGGACACCAACGCAGCGATCCGGCACGCGCTGCTCAACCCGCAGGGTATGGAGCCGTTGCCGGAGCTGCTACGCCCGGGGATGAAGCTGACCATCGCCTTCGATGACATCTCCCTGCCGCTGCCGCAGATGCAGACCCCGGACATCCGGCAGCGCATCCTGGAGCACGTCCTGGAACTGGCTGCCCGCAAGGGTGTCGACGACGTGGAACTGGTCGCGGCGAACGCGCTGCACCGGCGGATGACCCCGTCGGAGCTCAAGCGCGCGGTCGGCGAACGGGTGTTCCGCGCCTTCTTCCCCGAGCATCTGCGCAACCACGACGCCGAGGACCGGGCGAACCTGGTCAACCTGGGCAAGACCGACCACGGCGAGGACGTCGAGCTCAACAAGCGGGCGATCGAGTCCGACCTGTTGATCTACGTCAACATCAACCTGACCGCGATGTCGGGTGGCCCGAAGTCGGTGTCGGTGGGGCTGGCCAGCTACAACAGCCTGCGCCATCACCACAACTCGCACACCCTGCGGCATTCCCGGTCGTTCAACGACCCACCGAACTCGGCGATGCACCACTCGTACAGCAGGATGGCCGACCTGCTCGGCGGGCACGTCAAGATCTTCACGATCGAGACCACCCTGAACAACGAGTCGTTCCCGTCCGCGATGAGCTTTCTGAACAAGCGCGAATGGGAGTGGAGCCTCAAGGACCAGGCTTCCTACCTCGCGGTGAAGCGGGCCAACGACATGCTGCCCACCAAGATGAAGCGCAAGGTCTGGCAGTCCGCGTACGCGCCCTACAAGGTCACCGGGATCAACGCGGGCGCGCCCAGCCAGGTGCACCCGCTGACTCTGGAGAAGGTGCACCAGCAACAGCGGGTCGAGGTCAACGGGCAGTCCGACATCGGCATCTTCGGCGTGCCGTTCATCTGCCCCTACAACGTCAACTCGATCATGAACCCGATCCTGGTGACCTCCATGGGACTGGGCTACCAGTTCAACATGTACCTCAACCAGCCGGTCGTCCGGAAGGGCGGCGTCGGGATCTTCTACCACCCGATGCCCAACGAGTTCCATCCGGTACACCACCCCAGCTACATCGACTTCTTCGAGGAAGTGCTGGCCGAGACCACCGACCCGGCGCAATTGGAAGCGAAGTTCGAGAAGCAGTTCGCGACCGACGAGTGGTATATCCACCTGTACCGCAACTCCTACGCCTACCACGGCGTGCATCCCTTCTACATGTGGTACTGGGCCGCGCACGCCATGGAGCACCTGGGTGATGTGATCTTCGTGGGTGCGGACCGCAGGACCGCCGGCCGGCTGGGCTTCCGTACCGCCTCCACCCTCGGTGACGCGCTGGAAATGGCCAAGCACACGGTCGGCACCAGCCCGGAGATCAGCTACCTGCACATGCCGCCGTTGACGCTGGCCGACGTGCGCTGATGCGCCTAACTGGTGGCATCGCGGCCCGACACGGCCGTGCTGCGCGAGGAGGAGATCATGGGCCTGATCAGTGAGGCCAAGCTGCTCACCCGGGGTCGGGACTGGCGGGGCCGGTCCCGCACCCCACGGACGGCGGAGAAATGGGCCGAGAAGGTCGAGGCGAAGGAGTTCCCGACCGCCTGGGCCAGGACCCCGGTCACCGGCATTGTGCGTAGTGCGATCCAACGTGGTCTGCTCAAGCCAGTCGCCTGGAGCCAGACCCGGGTCACCGTGGAGGGACAGGAGTACCTCGACGGGCTGCGGGGCCCGGTGGTGTTCATCGCCAACCACTCCAGCCATCTGGACACCCCACTGATCCTGGGTTCGCTGCCCCGCCGGTTCACCGACCGGCTGGCGGTGGGCGCGGCCGCCGACTACTTCTTCGACGCGCGTTGGCGGGCGCTAACCACCGCGCTGGTGTTCAACGCCTTCCCGGTGGAGCGCCATGGCGCCCGCCGGCTCCGTGGGTTGGCCGGCAGGCTCGTGGACGACGCCTGGAGCATGCTGCTGTTCCCGGAGGGCACCCGGTCGCAGGACGGCTGGATGAACCCGTTCAAGCTGGGTGCCGCCGCTCTGTGCGTCGGCAAGGGCATTCCGTGCGTACCGATCGCGCTACGGGGCAGCTACGGTGCGATGCCGCGGGGTCGTAACTGGCCGCGGCCGGGGCGTCCGAAGGTCGTGGTGCGCTACGGCGCTCCGCTGCGCCCGGAGCCCGACGAAGGGGTCCGTAACTTCAGTTTGCGGATGATGTCCGAGGTGACCAGGCTGTGGAACGAGGAGGACCTCGGTTGGTACGAGGCCATCCGCGCCTCTGCGGCGGGCGAACTGACCGCCCCGACCGGGCCTAAGGCGATCACCGCGGCCGGCGAGCCGTCGGCGCCGGCCGCTACCGAGGTGGCGGTGAAGGACCGCAGCAGCGGCGCGCGGTGGCGGCGGATCTGGGAATCGACCCGACCGCTCGACGACGAGCGTCCCCGGCCGGTGTGGCCCGGTCGCTGAGCGCTTCGAGCTGTGCGACGGCCCGGACCATCGTGGTCCGGGCCGTCGTGTGTCCTTGGCGAGTCACCGTCGTGCACGCCCAAACGGACCGGGGTGGGCTTTCGAACGGACCAGCGTGGACGCTCAGGCGGAGCGGGGCTGCATGTCCGCCAGCTCGCGTTCCCAGCCGTTCTCGATCGGCACGCCGGCGGCCCGGCATGCTTCCCGCGCCACATCGGTGGCAGGGGCCTGGTGATCGGCCCACACGCCGTCCTCGCCGACCAGCACGATGCGGGCACCGCGCCGACCCACGTGTTCGATGACGGCCGTGGCGCCGTCGTGCTCGGTGGTGAAGGACTTGAGGTTCGCGACGATCCCGGAAGAGGACGAGGCGGGTTCCGGCTGCGAAACCGAAGGGTTGTCAGGCATGACCCGAAGATAAGCCAGCCTTTCCAGGCCGGCCGCGTGAATTCCAGTCAGCTGTGACGGTTCTTACCGGTAGCCGGACCGTAACGATACGGTTCATCCGCATTGCCGGGAAGACGGCCAGCATCCTCGACACCACCCATGAGGAAGGTCACGTCGCCAGGGCCGGGGCCCCGGTCAGAGGAAAGCGTCCACCGCCAGCGCCACGAACAGCAGCGTCAGATAGGTGATGGACCAGTGGAACAGGTACATCGGCTTGATCGCGAGGCCCCGCCGGTGCCGGACGTAGAGCCGGTGCACCTCGAACAGGAACAGCGCTCCGAGCACCACCGACGCGATGCCGTAGACCCGGGTGGTCGCCAAGGGCCACAGCGCGATGGATGCCGCCACCATGATCCAGCTGTAGATGATGCTCTCGGTCAGCACGCGGCGTAGCGACGCGACGACCGGCAGCATCGGCACCCCGGCGGCCGCATAGTCGTCGCGGAACTTGATCGCCAGCGCCCAGAAGTGCGGCGGCTGCCAGAAGAACACGACGGCGAACAGCAGCCACGGCGCCCAGCCCAACGAGCCGGTCACCGCCGCCCACCCGATCAGTACGGGTGCGGCACCGCAGACCCCGCCCCAGAAGGTGTTGGCCGCAGTCCTCCGCTTGAGCAGCAGGGTGTAGATCACCACGTAGTAGAAGATCGCGCCCAGAGTCAGGCCGGCCGCCAGCAGATTCGTCGCCGCCGCCATCATGGCCACCGACAGCACCCCGATGACCAGGCCGAACACCAGTGCCGCACGGGGCGATACGGTATGCCGTACCAGCGGGCGGGTCGAGGTGCGGCGCATCAGTACATCGATGTCGCGGTCGATGTAGCAGTTCAGGGCATTGGCGCTGCCCGCGGCGAGCGCGCCGCCGACCGCCACGACCAGCATGGTCATCAGCGCCGGCAGCCCGTGCGCGGCCAGGAACATGGTGGGTACCGTCGTGATGAGCAGCAGCTCGACGATCCGGGGCTTGGTGAGCGCAACGTAGGAGCCGATCACGGCTCGCCAGGAATGCGAGGTTCCGGTGTCCCGGGCGTCCGACGCCGGGGCGTCCACCGGTTCCACGGCCTCAGCGACCGGGTTGTCCAGAACAACGGCAGGCACTTCGGCGCCGGTGACCGTACGCACGCGGATCCAGCCACCTTCCAGCGTCAGGGAACGAACGGACGATCGACTCCGGTACGCGACCAGAGCCGTACTACATCTCGTAGAACAGAATAGTGCCGGGCATGACACGACACTCGAGCGGGTAGAGAGCACCACGCCTGCGTACCGGGAGAGCCCTACCGACCAGAAGAGCCCTGCCGTCCGGACGGACGGCAGTGTATTTCCCGATACACCATAGGCGCACAGCCCACCAGGCGGCACGCGAGGGATCCGACCACGCTGTGTGCGCGGCGTGAGTAGGGTCGAGGCGGCTGTTCACGCGCCGACCTGGTGCGGCCGGCCTGTTGCGACGTCGTTGAGGACGAGGAGAACCACCCCGTGACCGAAACACCGTTTGAATGGTCTGATCTCGACCGGCGCACGGTTGACACGATCCGGATCCTCGCCGCCGACGCGGTGGAGAAATCCGGAAACGGCCACCCGGGCACCGCGATGAGTCTGGCGCCGGCGGCATATCTGTTGTTCCAGCGCCTGATGCGACATGACCCCGCCGACCCGAACTGGTCCGGTCGGGACCGTTTCGTCCTGTCCGCCGGGCATTCCAGCCTGACCCTCTACCTCCAGCTCTACCTTGCCGGCTACGGTTTGGAGCTCGACGACCTCAAACAGTTGCGACAGTGGGGATCGCGGACCCCTGGGCATCCGGAGCACGGTCACACCGCCGGGGTGGAGACCACCACCGGTCCACTCGGGCAAGGGCTGGGCAACGCGGTCGGCATGGCGATGGCGGCCCGCCGGGAACGCGGCCTGTTCGACCCCGAGCCCGCCGCCGGGCAGAGCCCGTTCGACCATTTCGTGTACGCGATCTGCTCCGACGGTGACATCGAGGAGGGCATCACCCACGAGGTGAGCGCGCTTGCCGGGCACCAGAAACTCGGCAATCTGGTCGTCGTCTACGACGACAACCACATCTCCATCGAGGACGACACCGACGTCGCGAAGTCCGAGGACGTGGCCGCCCGGTACGAGGCCTACGGCTGGCATGTGCAGACCGTGGACTGGACCTCGGGTGGCAATTATCACGAAGACCCCGAGCAGCTGTTCCACGCGCTGCAGGCCGCCCGTGAGGTGACCGATCGCCCCTCGTTCATCGCGCTGCGCACGATCATCGGCTGGCCGGCACCCAACAAGCAGAACACCGGCAAGATCCACGGCTCGGCGCTGGGCGGCGAGGAGTTGGCCGCCACCAAGAAGATCCTCGGCTTCGACCCGGAGAAGAGCTTCGTGGTCGACGACGAGGTGCTGCAGCATGCCCGCGCGGCACGCCAACGCGGCGCCGAGGCGCACACCGAGTGGCTCAACGCGTACCGGACCTGGGCCGAGGCCAACCCGACCGGCAAGGCGCTGCACGAACGGATGTCCCGACGTCATCTGCCCGCGGACTGGGTCGACCAGCTGCCGGTCTTCGAGGCCGACGAGAAGGGGCTCGCCAGCCGCAAGGCGTCCGGGAAGATCATCAACTCCATCGCCGGTGCGCTGCCAGAACTGTGGGGTGGCTCGGCCGACCTGGCGGAGAGCAACAACACGGCGATCAGCGGGGCGCAGTCGTTCCTGCCGACCGAGTACTCGACCAAGGACTTCCCCGGCGACCCGTACGGTCGGGTGCTGCACTTCGGCATCCGCGAACACGGTATGGGCTCGATCCTCAACGGCATCGTGCTGCACGGCGGCACCCGCCCGTTCGGCGGCACCTTCCTGGTATTCAGCGACTACATGCGCCCGGCGGTACGGCTGGCCGCGCTGATGCAACTGCCGGTCATCTACGTGTGGACCCACGACTCGATCGGCCTCGGCGGCGACGGACCGACCCACCAGCCGATCGAGCACCTGGCCGCGCTGCGCGCGATCCCCGGTCTGGACGTGGTCCGCCCCGGCGACGCGAACGAGACGGTGTGGGCCTGGCGGGGTGCGCTGGAGCACACCGACCGACCCACCGCCCTGGTACTGAGCCGGCAGAACCTGCCGACCCTCGACCGTTCGGTGTACGCGTCCGCGGAGGGCACGGCCCGCGGCGGGTACGTGCTCGCCGACGCGGAAGGTGGCGCGCCCCAGGTCGTACTGATCGCCACCGGCAGCGAGGTCTCGCTGGCCGACGCCGCCCGTACCCAGCTGGAGGCCGAGGGCGTACCGACCCGGCTGGTCTCGATGCCCTGCCGGGAATGGTTCGACAGCCAGCCGCAGTCCTATCGGGACCAGGTCATCCCGCCCGCGGTACGTGCCCGGGTGTCGGTCGAGGCGGGTATCGCGATTACCTGGCGGGATCTGATCGGCGATCTCGGCGAATCGGTGAGCATCGAACACTACGGTGCCAGTGCACCCGACACGGTGCTGTTCGAACAGTTCGGGTTCACCGTCGACAACGTCGTCGCGGCGGCCCACCGGACCCGGGAACGTGCCGCAACGAACAGTTGACGGGTGAAAGGTTCCGGAGCAGCACACCGTTCCAACTGTTAGAGGAAGACATCCGAGGAAGCGCCGCGCGCCCGGCCGGCGGGCATGGCGGGCGGCAGGAGGTGATCGGCGATCATGACTGACAGGCTCGCAGAACTGTCCTCAGCCGGGGTGGCGGTCTGGCTCGACGACATATCCCGGCAACGGCTCTCATCGGGCAATCTCGACCAACTGCGTCGGGAACGCCACGTTGTCGGTGTCACCAGCAATCCGACCATCTTCGCCAAGGCGCTCTCCGATGCCGACGAGTACCGCCAGCAGGTCGGCGACCTGGCCAAGCGGGGCGTGTCGCTGGACGAGGCGACCCGCATGATCACCGCGTACGACGTGCGTTGGGCCTGCGACGTGCTGCGTCCGGTGTACGACGGCACCGGCGGCGTCGACGGCCGTGTCTCGCTGGAGGTCGACCCACGGCTGGCGCACAACACCGACGCCACCGCGGCGGAGGCGACGGCGTTGTGGTGGCTGGTGGACCGGCCCAATCTGTTCATCAAGATCCCGGCGACCCGCGAGGGCCTGTCGGCCATCACCGCGGCGCTGGCCGAGGGCATCAGCGTCAATGTGACCCTGATCTTCAGCCTCACCCGCTACGACGAGGTCATCGAGGCGTTCTTCGCCGGGTTGGAGCAGGCGAAGGCCAACGGCCACGACCTGTCCCGGCTCGCCTCGGTCGCCTCGTTCTTCGTCTCCCGGGTGGACACCGAGGTGGACAAGAGGCTTGAGGCCATCGGCGGTGAGCAGGCGGAGAAGCTCAAGGGCCGCGCCGCCATCGCCAACGCACGGCTGGCCTACCAGCTGTACGAGAAGCGGTTCGCCTCGGAGCGGTGGCAGGCCCTCGCCGACGCCGGCGCGCACCCGCAGCGTCCGCTGTGGGCATCCACCAGCACCAAGGACCCGAACCTGCGCGACACGCTCTACGTCGAGGAACTGGTCGCGCCCGGGGTGGTCAACACCGCCCCGGAGAAGACGATCCTGGCCTACGGCGACCATGGGGAGACCCGCGGTGACACCGTGACGACCAACTACCAGGGCGCGCAGCAGGTCCTGGACGGGCTGGCCAAGCTCGGCGTCGACTACGACGATGTGGTGCTGACGCTGGAGCGCGAGGGCGTGCAGAAGTTCGAGAAGAGTTGGACAGAACTGCTGGAGACGGTGAAGGACCAGCTCGGGAGCGTGCGGTGATCCTGTCAGCGGACGACGCGGACCGGACGGTGGCCGGGTCGATGGACCCGGGCGCCAGAAGTCGGGGAGGACATCAGTGAGCGGTCCGGCAACCGCATCCGACGAACCGTCGGTGAACCTGCTACGCGATCCACAAGACCGACGGTTGCCGCGGGTACCGGAACCGTGCGCCCTGGTGATCTTCGGTGTCACCGGCGACCTGGCCCGCAAGAAGCTGATCCCGGCGGTCTACGACCTGGCCAACCGGGGTCTGCTTCCGCCGGGTTTCGTGATGCTCGGCTTCGCCCGACGGGAATGGGACCACGACACGTTCGAGGAGATCGCCCGCAAGGCGGCCCAGGAACACGCACGTACCCCGTGGCGCGACGAGGTCTGGGCGCGGCTGCAGGGCAACATCAAGTTCGTACCGGGTTCCTTCGACGACGACGCCGCCTTCGACAAGCTCGCCGCGACCCTGGACGAGCTGCGTGACTCGCACGGTATCCGGGGCAATGCGGCGTTCTACTTCTCGATCCCACCGACCGCATTTCCCCTGGTACTCAAGCAACTCCAGCGGACCGGGATGTCGGACAACGAGCACTCGGGCGGCTGGCGCCGGGTGGTGGTGGAGAAGCCGTTCGGCCACGACCTGGCCTCGGCCCGGGACCTCAACGGCCTGGTGGACAACGTGTTCACCGCCGGGGACGTCTTCCGTATCGACCACTATCTGGGCAAGGAGACCGTCCAGAACATCCTGGCGCTGCGGTTCGCCAACACCCTGTTCGAGCCGATCTGGAACTCCCACTACGTCGACTCGGTACAGATCACCATGGCCGAGGATGTCGGCATCGGAACCCGGGCCGGGTTCTACGATCATGCCGGCGCGGCCCGCGACGTACTGCAGAACCACCTGATGCAGCTGCTGGCCATGGTGGCGCTGGAGGAGCCGGTCAGCTTCGACTCCGAGGCGCTGCGGGTGGAGAAGCTCAAGGTACTGGGTGCGATCACGTTGCCCGAGGACCTGAAGCGGCATGCCATCCGCGGCCAGTACACCCAGGGATGGGTGGCCGGTGAGCGTGCACTCGGTTACCACCAGGAGAAGGACGTACCCGCCGACTCCACCACCGAGACCTACGTGGCGGTGCGGTTCGGCGTACAGAACCGTCGCTGGGCCGGCGTCCCGTTCTACATCCGGGCCGGTAAGAGGCTTCCCCGCCGGGTCACCGAGATAGCGGTGTCGTTCAAGTCCGCACCGCATCTGCCGTTCGCCAAGACCGACACCGAGGAACTGGGCCACAACCAGCTCGTCATCCGGGTACAGCCGGACGAGGGCGTGACGCTCAAGTTCGGTTCGAAGGTGCCCGGAACCGCCATGGAGGTGCGCGACATCGCCATGGACTTCCTGTACGGCGAGGCGTTCACCGAGTCCAGTCCAGAGGCGTACGAGCGACTGATCCTGGACGTACTGCTCGGCGACAAGACGCTGTTCCCGAACTCCGCTGAGGTGGAGGCGAGTTGGAACATCGTCGATCCGCTGGAGGAATACTGGCGCAGCACCACGCCCTACCCGTACCGGGCCGGGGAGTGGGGGCCGCGGGAGGCCGACGAGATGCTGGTGAACGACGGCAGGGTCTGGAGGCGGCCGTGATCGCACTGTGGGACACCACCGGCGGTGAGGTGGTCAAGGCGCTGGCCGCCGAACGACGCAGCGCCGGCGGGGTGACCAGCGGCCTGGCTCTGACTCTCGTCGCGGTGGTGGACGAGAAGAACGTCCGGGCCACCGAGGAGGCCGCGACCGTCGCCGCGCAACAGCACCCGTGCCGGCTGCTGATCGTGGTACGCCGCAACGTACTGGACCAGGATTCCCGGCTCGACGCCGAGATCATGGTCGGTGGTCGACTTGGCCCGTGCGAGGCGGTGGTCATGCGGATGCACGGACGGTTGGCGCTGCACGCCGAGTCGGTGGCGCTTCCGCTGCTGGCTCCGGACGTACCGGTGGTCACCTGGTGGCATGGTGTTCCGCCGGAGCGGATCGCCTACGACCCGCTGGGAGTGGTGGCCGACCGACGCATCACCGACTCGGCACAGGCCGCGGCCGGCACCGAGGACGCCCTGCGGCTGCGGGCTGACGACTATGCCCCGGGCGACACGGACCTCACCTGGACCCGGCTCACCCCGTGGCGGGCCACCCTGGCTGGCGCGTTCGACACCGCGGACAGCCCGGTCGAGTCGGCACGCATCAATGCCGATCCGCAGGACCCGCGGGCCCGGCTGCTCGCCGGTTGGTTGCGGGCGCGACTCGGCGTCACACCGAAGATCTCCGATCCTGACGGCGCACTCAGCTCTGTCGAGCTGTCCCTGGCCAGCGGTACGAAGCTCAAGGTACGCGCGCACCAGGGCACCGCGACCCTGTCCCGGACCGGTTTCCCGGACCGGACCATGCCGCTGCTGAGTCCGACCGCGGGTGAGGAGCTCGCCGAGGAGCTGCGCCGACTGGACCCGGACGAGCCGTACGCCGCTGCGCTGGCCGCGGCCACCGGGCAGCGCAGGCTCAACGAGCGCCCAGCCAAACGGGTGCACATCTGGCACGACCCGGCCGTCGCGGAGCGACCCGAGCCGGACGAGGCTGCCCCGGCGACGGGGCGTCGGCCCCGCTCGTCGAGCAGGCCCGAGGGGAAGAGCAGCTGACCGACGGGCGCGGGGGGCACCCTCCCGCGCCCGCCCGCTGTCCGGCAGGTGGTCCGCCTGTCGCCGCCGGGGAACCTGAATGGGGAGACGATGACCTCCAGCGTGATCGTGCACCAGGACAGCCGGTTGCTCGCCGAGGCGGTCGCCGCCCGGTTGACTACCCGGCTGATCGACGCCCAGGCCGCGCGGGGTTTCGCGAGCATCGTGCTGACCGGTGGCCGGATCGCCGATGCGGTGCACCGTGCGGTACGTGACGGCCGGGCCCGCGACGCGGTCGACTGGGGCCGGGTGGACATCTGGTGGGGTGACGAGCGTTTCCTGCCATCCGGCCACCCGGAGCGCAACGAGAGCCAGGCTCATGCGGCGCTGCTGTCCGCGGTGCCGCTGGATCCGGCCCGGGTGCATCCGATGCCGGCCAGCGACGGGCCGGACGGCGCAGATCCTGAGGCCGCCGCGACCCGCTATGCCGAGGCCCTGTCGAGGGCGGACCGCCCGGGCCATCAGGCGGTTCCGCATTTCGATGTGCTCATGCTCGGGATCGGCGAGGATGGTCACGTCGCCTCGATCTTCCCGGAACAGCCAGCGGCGCATCCGGACGGCTACCGGAACCAGACGGTCACCGCGGTACGCGGTGCGCCGAAACCGCCACCGGTGCGCCTGAGCCTCACTCCCCCGGTACTCAACGGTGCGGAGGAGGTGTGGCTGATCGCCTCGGGTGCCGGTAAGGCCCAGGCGGTCGGGCTGGCGCTGGCCGGCGCAGGGCCGGTACAGGTGCCGGCGGCCGGCGCGCGCGGTACGGACCGGACCCTCTGGCTACTCGATCAGGACGCCGCTACCCAGCTACCCGCCCGGTTCCGCAGCCCGCTGCGCTGAAGTCGGCCACCTATCCGCGGGTGCGGTTGCGGAGCCGGTCGAGTGCCTCGGCCAGGATGGCCGCACCGTCGGTCTCGCTGCGCCGTTCCTTCACGTACGCCAGGTGCGTCTTGTACGGTTCGACGCGCGGACGCTCCGGTGGGTTCTTCCGGTCCTGACCGGCCGGCAGACCGCACCGGGGACAGTCCCAGACGTCGGGTACCGCCGCTTCCGAGGAAAATAACGGCTGTGTCTCATGATCGTTGGCACACCAGTAGGTGACGTGGCGGCGGGGTGCCGGTTCGCCACGCTCGGCCCATCGGATCGGGCCCGCGCCCACTCGTGTACCGCGGATGGCGTTGCCACTGACCACGGTTCTTCGCTCCTGTCTTCGCGCTGGGGGGTGCGAGACGCAAGACGTGGCTGGTCTGCCCGGCCTGGCGGCCGCACAGAACTCAGCGCGTGACCCCTGCCGGGCCACGCGCTGAGTTTAGGGCGAATCCCCAGTTCAGGCACCTGCCTGGGGCCAAATTTCACATTATGACTTTGCTTGGAACACTTTCAGTAGCAAGCCGAGGCCCACAATGCAGGCAAACCACAGAACTCCGACGATGACGGTGAAGCGGTCGAGGTTCTTCTCGGCGATCGAAGATCCCGACAGGTTCGACGACACTCCGCCGCCGAACATGCTGGACAGCCCACCGCCCTTGCCGCGGTGCAGCAGGATCAGGAGGGTGAGGATGCCACTGGTCACGATCAACAGACCGGTCAGAACGTAGGCCAACCAGTTCATGCGGGGCTAATCCTCTCGATCCACCGGGTGTGATCAGACGTGCGCGGTCCAGACGCCTGACGCAACTTCACGGCCAGCGTGCCGGACAACCGGCCTCCCAGCATAACCGGCCATGGTGCCAGCACTACGGGCACACCCGACCGATCCGCTGCGCGACATTATTCGGCCCGGTAGCCAGCCACCGCAAGTAGCGCAAACAGTAAGTTAGCGGTCGACGGGCGGGAGTGTGCCGGCAACCCCATAACGATCAGGAAACCCAGAGGCTCAGCACGTCGGGCTCACCGTACAACGACTGCATCACCGCACCGCCCACCCGGCCACCCCGCATCGACAGACCCCGCTCGTACAGGATCGGTACGGTGGCGGCCTGCCGCGAGACCGCCTGGTCGATGGCACCCCACAGGACGTACTGACGCTGGTCGTCGTCGGCGATCTGGGCCTGCCGGATCATGCGGTCGATCCGCGGGTCGGACAGCAACGAGAAGTTGTAGTTGCCCGCCGTGGCGTGTGCGCGCAGCAGGCCGCCGTCGAACAGCGCCGGGATGATCGACGAACCGTTCGGCCAGTCCGGCACCCAGGCGGCCAGCACCAGGTCGTGTTCCAGTCGCGGGTCGCTGACAACGTCGTAGAACCGTGACTTGGGGATCGGATTGAGCACCACCCGGATCCCGATCCGCTGGTAGGACACCGCGACACTCTGCGCGGCCCGGCGGTAGGTGGGCACGTCCTGCACATCCAGGGTCAGCTCCGAGGGACAGTCGCCGGCCTCGTCGACGAGCCGTACCGCCCGGTCCACATCGCCCTGCGGGGCCTGCCGGGTGCGGTACAGGTCGAATGTCCGATGTGCCGGCATGCTCGGCGGGATCATGGTGCTGGCGTAGTCACCCACCACCGCGCCACCCACCACGGTCCGGTACGCCTGCTTGTCCAGCGCGTAGGACAGCGCGCGGCGGCATCTCAGGTCGGCGACCGTACGGGTGTTGACCGCCAGGAAACGCACTGCGCCGGTACGGCCGGAGACGGTCCGGGCCATCAGCACCGGCTGGTTGATGACCTGCTGCACGAAGTTCGGCGGCACCGCGAAGTCCAGTTGCACCCAGCGACGTGCCCGGCCGGTGTCGTTGACCAGCGCCGCGGTCGAGGCGACCGGATCGGTTCCGAAACGCACCACGTACCGGTCCGGGTAGGCCGGTCGTACCGGATCGGTGTCCCGACGCCAGTACCGGTTGCGGGCGAGCACCAGTTTCTGCCCATCGTGCACCACGATCCGGTACGGTCCGTCCGACATCGGCCACCGGTCGTAGTTTCCTCGCGCGTCGACGTCCGGGCGGACCGGCGCGAACACCGGCATGGCGACCACCTCGTCGAAGTCACCGCAGGGCCGGTTCAACCGGAACTGGACGGTGCGGCTGGACAGGCAGGTGACCGACGGCAGGCCGCGGACGGGTCGGCCGCCACGGGTGCCGCGGTACCCGGCGACCCCGACCAGCAGGTCGCGGGGGTAGACGGGACCGGTGCGCGCGTACGACGTGAAACTGCGGGCCACCCCGTAGCGCAGCTGGTCGCAGGTGACCGGCCCGCCGTCCTCCCACGCCGCACCGGCGCGCAGGGTGAATTCCCAGGTCCGGTTGCCGTCACTGGCCCGACCCAGGTCGGTTGCGAGATCTGGTCGCAGCACCCCTCCCGGGTGCCGAGGGCTGGTGCGGAATGCGGTGAGCGTGCGGTAGATCAGTCGGCCGACGTTGAGCGCCATGGTGGTGTAGTTCAGCTGCGGGTCGAGGTGGGTGAATCCGTTCGACTCGGTCAGCAGGTAGACGGTGCCACCCTGGTGTGGCCTGTCAGAGGTGCGGGTCGGGTGCGTGCCGGCGCAGCCGGTTGCCAGGACGCATACGAACGACAGGGGCATCGTCCCCACCAGCAGCCATCGCCACGACGGCACGGAAAGTAATCTGTTGAATACAGGCAGCACGCGTTGAAGTTACCAACATACCCACCGACACCGACGACCGGTGGGCGCTGTCCACCTGCACAGCGCCCACCGGTCGTCGTCGGTACCTCTCACCGGGCCACCCGGCCCGGCGTGCCCGTCAGGGCGCGGTGAACAGATCCTGGTACCGGCAGATCAGTACGAACTCCTCCAGGTTCAGGCTGGCACCACCGACCAGGGCACCATCCACATCCGGCTGTGCCATGATGCCGGCGACGTTCTTCGACTTGACCGAACCCCCGTAGAGGACGCGGGTCTGCTCTGCCAGTTCGGCGCCCAACAGCTCGCCCAGCCGACCACGCAACGCGGCGGCAACCTCCTGGGCATCCTCCGGGGTAGCTGTCCTGCCGGTGCCGATCGCCCACACCGGCTCGTACGCGACCACCAACGTGGCCAGCTGATCGGCCTTCAGTCCGCGCAGCGCGGCATCCAGCTGCGCCAGGCAGTGGTTCACCTGACCGCCCGCCTCGCGTACATCCAGCCCTTCGCCGACGCACAGGATCGGCGCGAGGCCGTGCTTGACCGCGGCCTTCACCTTCGCGTTGACCACCGCGTCGTCCTCATGGTGATCGGCGCGGCGTTCCGAATGGCCCACGACGACGTAGCTGCACCCCAACTTCGCCAGCATGGCGCCGGAGATGTCGCCGGTGTGCGCACCCGAATCGTACGGGGAAAGGTCCTGCCCTCCGTAGACCAGCAGCAGCTTGTCGCCATCCACCAGGGTCTGCACACTGCGCAGGTCGGTGAACGGAGGCAGAACCGCAACCTCCACATCGGACAGCTGCTTCTCGGTCAGACTGAAGGCCAGCTTCTGGGTCAACGCGATGCCCTCAAGGTGGTTGAGGTTCATCTTCCAGTTGCCCGCCATCAACGGCCGACGCGACGCGCGGTCCTTCTTCGTACTCGCCATGTCAGGCCCCCAGGGCGGTGACACCCGGCAGGCTCTTGCCTTCCAGGTATTCCAGCGAGGCTCCCCCGCCGGTGGAGATGTGGGAGAAGCGGTCCTCGTCCAGACCCAGCCGCCGTACGGCGGCCGCAGAGTCGCCGCCGCCGACCACGCTCAGACCAGACACTCCGGCCACCGCGTCGGCGACGGTACGGGTGCCTGCCTCGAACGGCTCGTACTCGAAGACCCCCATTGGACCGTTCCAGAACACCGTGGCCGCACCGGCCAGCTCGGCGGCGAAGTTCTTGCTGGTCTCCGGGCCGATGTCCAGGCCCTTCCAGCCGTCCTGGATGCCGTCCACGCCGACCACGCGGGTCTCCGCAGTCGAGGACAACTCCCGTGCCACCACCACGTCGGTCGGCAGCACGATCTTGTCGCCGGCCCGCTCCAACAACTGCCGGCAGGTGTCGACCTGGTCAGGCTCCAGCAGCGAGTCACCGACCTGATGACCGTTCGCGGCCAGCAGCGTGAAGCACATTCCGCCACCGATCAGCAGTCGGTCCACCTTGTCCAGCAGATTGCCGATCACCGCGAGCTTGTCGGAGACCTTCGCACCGCCCAGCACCACCACGTACGGCCGGGCCGGGGTCCCGGTCAGGGTGGACAGCACCGCCAGCTCACGGACCACCAGACCGCCGGCGAAGTGTGGCAACAGCTCGGGTACGTCGTAGACGCTGGCATGCTTGCGGTGCACCGCGCCGAACGCGTCATCCACGTAGGCCTCGCCGTAGCTGGCCAACCGGGCCGCGAACTCGGCGCGCTGCGCGTCGTCCTTGCTGGTCTCACCGGGATTGAAACGCAAGTTCTCCAGCAGGGCGATCTCACCCGCCGCCAGCTTCCCGGTCACCGCGTCGGCGGACTCGCCGACCGTGTCGGTGGCGAACGCCACCGGGGCGTCGAGCAGCTCCGACAGCCGTACCGCAACCGGCGCCAGGGTGTACCGGTCTTCCGGCGCACCCTTGGGGCGCCCCAGGTGCGAGCACACCACCACTCGGGCACCGGCGTCACGCAGCGCCGTCAGGGTGGGCAGGACAGCCCGGATCCGACCATCGTCGGCAACCGTGCTGATCGTACCGTCGTCGCTGCTCAGAGGAACGTTCAGGTCGGCACGTACCAGTACGCGCCGACCGTCGACGCCCTCGGCGAGCAGGTCGTCAAGGGTTCGCATCCGTGTGGACTCCGTCCGTTGCTTACAGGCTCGAACCGACCAGCTGCACGAGGTCAACCAGGCGGCTGGAGTAACCCCACTCGTTGTCGTACCAGCCGACGACCTTGACCTGGTTACCGATCACCTTCGTCAGCGGCGCGTCGTAGATCGACGAGGCAGGGTCGGACACGATGTCCGAGGACACGATCGGCTCGTCGGAGTAGCGCAGGTAGCCGGCCAACGGTCCGTCCGCCGCCGCCCGGTATGCGGCGTTCACCTCGTCGACCGTGGTGTCGCGGGCCAGCGTGACGGTCAGGTCGGTGGCCGAACCGGTCGGCACCGGGACCCGCAGCGCGTACCCGTCGAGCTTGCCCTTGAGTTCGGGCAGCACCAGGCCGATCGCCTTGGCCGCACCGGTCGAGGTCGGCACGATGTTCAGTGCCGCCGCACGGGCCCGACGCAGGTCCTTGTGCGGGGCGTCCTGCAGGTTCTGGTCCTGCGTGTACGCGTGGATCGTGGTCATCAGTCCGCGCTCGATACCGAACGTGTCATGCAGGACCTTGGCCAGCGGTGCGAGGCAGTTGGTCGTGCAGGACGCGTTGGAGATGATGTGGTGCGAAGCGGGGTCGTACTTGTCGCCGTTGACACCCAGGACCACGGTGAGGTCCTCGCCCTTGGCCGGCGCCGAGATGATGACCTTCTTCGCGCCCGCCTCCAGGTGCCCCCGAGCGTCGTCGGCGTTGACGAACCGGCCGGTCGACTCCACGACCACGTCGGCGCCCAGGTCCTTCCACGGTAGTGCGGCCGGCCCGCCCCGCTCGGCGAACGCGGCGATCCGCTTGCCGTCGACCGTGATCGACTTCTCGTCGTGGCTGATCTCGGCGTCCAGCGTGCCCAGCACCGAGTCGTACTTCAACAGGTGCGCGATCGTGTCGGTGTCGCCCAGGTCGTTGTAACCGACGACCTCTACATCGGCGCCCTGCTTGAGCAGGACCCGGAAGAAGTTGCGGCCGATGCGGCCAAAACCGTTGATGCCCACGCGAATGGTCACGCGACCCATCCCCTCGCCAGAAGTGCGCCGGCCGGAGCCGGCTCGTCATTCATCAGGAAAAAGCCGCCTCGCCGGACCGGTCGGCAGGTGCGCCGGGCCGCCCACCGGGGACGGCAGCGACTCGACGCCGCCGATACCGGCGGCAGGAGGCCGAGGTGTCGGCCCCGTCGCCAACAACCCCGACCTTATCGAAGCGAGATCCCCGGCACGCACGGACCTTGACGATGCGCACCGCGCCGCTCCGCAGATCTGCCACTACCGACCGGTAACGGCACCGTCGGTCGAGCGCACAGGCAGCTCACACCTCGCTGGCGAGCATCTCGTCGGTGACCACCGATTCGGTGTCCGGGATGGCGTGATCATGCGCACGTTTGTCCGCCAGGGCGAGCAACCGGCGGATCCGCCCGGCGATCGCGTCCTTCGTCAACGGCGGGTCGGCCAAGGCACCCAGTTCCTCCAGCGACGCCTGCCGGTGTTCCAGCCGAAGCTGCCCCGCCGTCACCAGATGGTGCGGCGCGTCCGCACCGAGGATCTCCAGCGCCCTGGTGACCCGTGCGGCGGCAGCCACCGCCGCCCGCGCCGAGCGGCGCAGGTTCGCGTCGTCGAAGTTGGCCAACCGGTTGGCGGTCGCCCGGACCTCACGCCGGACGCGGCGTTCCTCCCAGGTCAGTACGCTGGCGTGGGCACCGAGCCTGGTCAGCACCGCGCCGATCGCGTCGCCGTCCTTGACCACCACCCGGTCCACCCCGCGAACCTCGCGTGCCTTGGCCAGGATCCCCATCCGCCGGGCCGCGCCGACCAGCGCCAACGCGGCTTCCGGCCCTGGACAGCTCACCTCGAGCGCGCAGGAACGACCAGGTTCGGTCAGCGACCCGTGCGCCAGGAACGCCCCGCGCCAGGCGGCGATGGCGCAGCACACGCTGGCGGAGACCACGTGCGACGGCAGGCCCCGCACCGGTCGGCCACGCATGTCCAGCAGACCGGTCTGGCGGGCCAGCGACTCGCCGTCACGCACCACCCGGACGATGTAGTGGCTGCCCTTACGTAACCCACCCGAGGCCAGCACGTGGATCTCGGAGGGGTAGCCGTAGACCTCCGCGATCTCGCGGCGCAACCGGCGCGCCACCGCCCCGGTGTCGAGTTCGGCCTCCACGACCACCCGGCCACCGATGATGTGCAGGCCGCCGGAGAACCGGAGCATGGCCGCCATCTCCGCCTTACGGCAGCAGGGCTTGGGCACGTCGACGCGACTCAGTTCGTCCTTCACCGCCGCCGTCATGGCCATCGGGTCGCTCACCTCACGTCCGCCCGGTCCAGCGTCGCGCCGAGGATCGGCTCCGCTGCACCGAGGATCTGTTCCAATGCCACGGCGAGCGCGGCAGGGTCATGTCGGGGGGTTCCGTCGGTCACCGCGACGGACGCGGTGACAAGGCGGGCACTCAACGATTCTGCCGCAGCCCGCAAAGGGCCCAACTCGCCGGCTGCCATGGCGTCCGCCACGACGACATCCAGTCGTAGTTCCGGAAGATAGCGGGCCAGTGCGGCCAGGTGGTCGGCCGCAGACAACCCGACGGTCTCGGGTTCGGCGGCCAGATTGAGAGTCACCAACCGCTGGGCCGGGCTGGCCGCGATCGCCGCCCGCAGCTCCGGCACCAGCAGGTGCGGAATCACACTGGTGTACCAGGACCCGGGGCCGAAGAGCAGCCAGTCCGCCTCGCTGATCGCCTGGAGTGCCTCCGCGCAGGCCGGCGGCGAGGCGGGCACCAGCCAGACGTCTCGTACCTCCCCGCCGCTGACCGCCACCTCGTGCTGGCCCCGTACGGTGCGGGTCCGGGTGGGGTGATCGGCATCGGTGCCCCGGATTCGGGCCTCGATCGACAGCGGGACACGTGACATCGGTAACACCCGCCCGGTGGCCCGTACCAGTTCCGCGGCATGGTCCAGCGCCTCTACCGGATCGCCGAGCAGCTCGAACAGGCCGAGCAGCAGCAGGTTGCCGACCGGGTGCCCGTCCAGCTCGTCCCGCCCGGAGAAACGGTGCTGCATCAGCCGGGCGTTGAGCGCACTGGTCTCGTCCTCGGCGGCCAGCGCCGCCAGCGCCTGCCGGAGATCGCCGGGCGGCAGGATCGGACGGTACCGGCGCAGCCGGCCGCTGGAACCACCATTGTCCGCGACGGTGACCACCGCGGTGGGCGCGAAACCGAGACGCCGCAGCGCCCGGAGCGTCACCGCCAGCCCGTGTCCGCCGCCGAACGCCACCATCCGGCCACCCGGCGATCCCCCGCTGATCTCCGGGCGTCCCGTGGACCCATCGGAGCCCGTCATTCGCGCCCCAGGTCGCGGTGCTGGGCGTGTGCGGCCAACCCGGTGTCACGCAACTGTCCCGCGAGGGCTTCCGCGATGGCCACGCTGCGGTGCTTCCCTCCGGTGCAGCCGATCGCGACCGTCAGGTAGCGCTTGCCTTCACGCTGGAAACCGGGGGCTGTGGCGCCGACCAGCGTGGCGTACCCCGACACGAACTCCTGCGCGCCGGGCTGTCCCAGCACGTAGCTACTCACATCTGGCTGCATCCCAGTATGGTCGCGCAGCTCCGGCACCCAGAACGGATTGGGTAGGAAGCGGGCGTCCAGCACGAAGTCGGCATCCGGCGGCAGGCCGTACTTGAATCCGAATGACAGCACCGTAATGCGCAGAGTACGGGTGTTTGTCGTACCGAACAGTTCCTCGACCCGGGCGCGCAGCTGATTGACGTTGAGCTGGCTGGTGTCGATGAGTACGTCGGCCGCTCCCCGCGCCTGCACCAGCAGTTCACGCTCGGCGGCGATGCCGTCGGCAAGCCGCCCGCCGCCTTGCAACGGATGAGACCGGCGTACCGACTCGAACCGACGGATCAGCACCGCGTCGTCGGCGTCCACGAACACCACATGCGGGCGGAAACCCCGGTCGCGCAGATCGCGTACCGCGCCGCCGAGATCGGTGGAGAATGCCCGGCTGCGGACATCCAGCACCATGGCCGTACGGCGGGTGGCGCCACCGGAGCGGAACGCCAGGTCCGCCATCGTCACCATCAGCGTCTGCGGCAGATTGTCGACCACGTAGTACTCGACGTTCTCCAGGGCGCGCGCCACGGTGGAGCGACCACCACCGGACACGCCGGTGACGATGACCAGTTCCATCTCCGAACGTCTCGACCGGTCCTGTGCACCGGACGTGGCTACTGCCGGCGGTCCACCGGTACCGGCGGACCGGGCCGAAGCAGGCACGGCGTCCGTCGATCCGGCGCGCCGGACCTGCGGACCGGCCAGGTCGGTACCCGGACGGGAGGCCACCGGCCCCGGACTGTGGTCGTTCACTGGTACCCCTTGTGCGTAGCGTCACGCTCGCCCTGGACGTCGGATCCGTCCGGCCGGATGCTGGCCGGGTCCTCACCCTGCCGAGCACTGGCCGACACTACGTCGCCGGTGTCCGCCGCCGGGCCAGATTGCGACAGTTCGTCGGAACCCTCACCTTCGGGGACCGGGGAACCGTCCGATGGATGCAGCGCGCCGTAGATCAGCTCCGCGGTGCGTCGACCGATGCCCGACACGCTCAAGAGCTCCTGGACATCGACCGAACGCAACCGCTTCACCGAACCGAACCGCCGCAGCAGTGCCTTACGGCGTACCTCGCCGAGGCCCGGTACATCGTCCAGGACCGAGCTGGTCATCCGCTTCGACCGACGCTGTCGGTGGTAGGTGATGGCGAACCGGTGCGCCTCGTCACGTACCCGCTGCAGAAGGTAGAGGCCCTCGCTGGTACGCGGCAGGATCACCGGGTAGTCCGCATCGGGCATCGTGCTCGGACGCCACACCTCCTCCAGCCGCTTGGCCAGACCGCACACCGCCACGTCGTCGATGCCCAGTTCGGCAAGTACCCGGGCAGCGGCGTCGGCCTGCGGCTGTCCACCGTCGACCACCACCAGTTGGGGCGGGTAGGCGAACCTGCGGGGCCGCCCGGTGGTCGGATCGATGCCGGGCCGGGTCCCGTCGGGCTCACCGGGCTCACCGGGCTCACCGGGCTCACCGGGCTCACCGGGCTCACCGCAGATCGGATCCCCAGACTCGACCCGTGCGTCCAGGTATCGCGAGAACCGTCGGCTCAGCACCTCGGCCATCGCCGAGACATCGTCGGTGCCGGTACCGTCCGGGTTACCGCGCACCGCGAAGCGGCGGTACTCACTCTTGCGGGCCAGCCCGTCCTCGAACACCACCATGCTCGCCACCACATCGGTGCCCTGGATGTGAGAGATGTCGTAGCACTCGATCCGCAGTGGCACCGTCGGCATCCCCAGCACGTCGGCGATCTCCTGCAACGCCTGACTGCGGGCGGTCAGATCACCGGAGCGGCGCAGCTTGTGCTGGGTGAGCGCCTGAGCGGCGTTGCGGGCCACCGTCTCGGCCAGTGCCCGCTTGTCGCCGCGCTGCGGTACCCGCAAACTGACCCGACTGCCGCGCAGCTGCGACAACCAGTCGGTGAGCGCGTCGGCGTCCGGTGGCAGCGCCGGTACAAGCACCTCCCGGGGGATGTCGGCGGTTCCGCCGGGCAGTTCGGCGCCGGCGTAGACCTGCGCGCAGAACTGCTCCACCAGCGCCTCGGTGGTGTCCTGCGCGTCGTCCTCGACGCCCTTCTCCACCACCCAGCCACGCTGCCCGCGGACCCGGCCGTCGCGTACGTGGAAGACCTGTACGGCGGCCTCCAACGCGTCCTCGGCGAAGGCGACCACATCGGCGTCGGTGCCGTCGGGCAGCACCACCGCCTGCTTCTCCACCGCGCGCCGCAACGCCGCCAGGTTGTCCCGGATGCGAGCCGCCCGCTCGAACTCCAGCTCGCCGGAGGCCTCACGCATCTCGCGTTCCAGCCGACGCTGCATCCGATCGGTCTGCCCGGACATGAACTCGCAGAAGTCGTCGACGATGGCGCGGTGCTCCTCGGCCGACACCCGACCCACGCACGGCGCCGAGCACTTGCCGATGTAGCCGAGCAGGCAGGGCCGGCCGATCTGATGGGAGCGTCGGAACACCCCGGCGGAGCAGGTACGGGCCGGGAACACCCGCAACAGCAGATCCAACGTCTCGCGGATCGCCCAGGCGTGCGAGTACGGACCGAAGTAACGCACCCCTTTACGCTTGGCCCCGCGCATGACCTGGAGCCGCGGATAGTCCTCCCCGACGGTCACGGCCAGGTACGGATAGCTCTTGTCGTCGCGGTAGCGCACGTTGAACCGCGGGTCGTACTCCTTGATCCAGGAGTACTCCAGTTGCAGCGCCTCCACCTCGGTGTTGACCACCACCCAGTCGACCTTCGCCGCGGTGGTCACCATCTGGTAGGTACGCGGGTGGAGTCCGAGCGGGTCCGCGAAGTAGGAATTGAGCCGGTTTCGTAGGCTCTTCGCCTTCCCGACGTAGATCACCCGACCTGTCGGGTCACGGAACCGGTACACGCCTGGGGCGGTCGGAATGGTCCCCGGCGCGGGACGGTAGCTCGACGGATCCGGCACGCTCCGAGCCTACCGACGGCCGGCCACCATGCCGACACGACGCCGTCGCGACCAGAGCGTCACCGACCCGGGCAGCGACGCCGCAGCGGTACGTTCCGGCGCTGACGAGTCGGTCACTCAGCGGCCGGCGGGCCGTCGGGACAGCCTCAGCGCCAGGGCCGGGCAGCCGCGGACCGCTCGGCGCGCCCCCCGCCGCAGATAGTCGGGCACCGGAGCATCGGTGAACACCGGGTATCCGTTGGCGTCCATGCTGATCAGCTCCGGCGCCAGCGTTGCGCACAACCCGTGCGCATCGCACCTGGTCCAATCCACCGCCAACCGATGCTCGGCGCTGGCCTCGACGGGGAGTGGCAGCACCCCGCGCACCGGTCGACCACAACCGCCGGACCCGACATGTGCGGCCACGTCCTCGTCGAACACGGCCAGCGCGGACAACAGGAACCGGACCGTTCCGTCGGGATGGCTGCAGGCCCCCCGGCCACGCACCACGCCGGAGGCACGTCGTACTGTCTCCAGCGCTTCCGGACCACCGATACCACGCAGGACGGTGTCCAGCACCCGGGCTATCTCGGGAAGACCGAACCGGCATGGGCCGCACTGCCCGGCCAGTTCACCGGCAAGATAGTGCGCGACCCGGGCCACCTCACCCAGCGGACAGGTCCCGGCCGGCAACGGCACCACGATGCCGGCGCCCAGCGACGCCCCGGCCTCGGTGATGCCGGCCCTGGACACCACCGCGGCGCGGGCCGCGTCCGGAGTGAGCCACCCACCGTGGTAGCCGCCCATCAGAACGCCCTGTCCGACCGAGATCCGGCACATGTCCAGCACCTGCCGCAATGGCACCCCCGTCGGGGTCTCCACCACGGTCGGCGCCATACCGGAGGCGCTGACGCTCAGCAGCACCGTACCTGGCTCTTCGGGGGTTCCCACTTCGCAGTACCTGTCGGCCCCCAGCCGTACGGCCAGCGCCAACTGGGCGTAGGTCTCGGCGTTGGACAGCAGGGTCGGCAGCCCGTCCACCCCGCTGTGCGCGGACAACACCTTCTGTCCCGGCGGGATCGGCACCTGGCCGTTCACTCCGCGTACGAGCGCTCCACCCTCACCTGTGATGAAACGCTCCGGCAGTCCCACTACCCGGATCGGGCCGCGGGCCTGCCGCTCCGCTACCGCAGCCAGGAGCGCTGACTCTCCCGTGGTCCCACCGGCGACCCCGACCACGATCTCCCGCGCCCCCAACGCGCCGGCGGCGATGGCCGCACCGTCGAGGACAAGGTGCGGCACGCGGCTGAGCAGCAGTTTGTCCTTGGCAGCGGCCGGCTCGCCCTCGGTCCCGTTGACCAGCACCACCGGAGCGACGTCATTGGCTCGTGTGGCCTCCACCACAGCTGCGATCTTGCGCGCAAAAGGGAATGCAGCACCGCCACGGCCGTGCAGCCGAACATTCTCGACGACCCGGACCAGCTCATCGAGAGCGAGGTTCGGGGCGCGACCGTGCAGCGCACGATGACGACGCAGATCCATTCTGGCCGAGCCGTGCATGCCGTAGGTGAGACGAGCCTGGCCGATCGCGGCCACCCGGGGATTCGCATACGTCACCGCTGTGCTCCTCGACCGCTCCACCATCCACCAAGGACAGAACCCTCCGCCCAACGCACCGCTACGATTCCCCTCGGATCAGGCTCCAGAACTGCTCATCGGGCACTTCACTGGCCGGCATGCCGAGCCCGAGCAGTGGGTCTGCGGGAGCCGGTCGGTTTCGGGGCACCGAGCGCCGGCCGGTGTCCTTCGATCGGGGCCGCCCCGGAGATGGTGATCGCCGACGTTGCACCGCGTCAGCAGCGGCGGCCAAGTCGACCGTTGGCTGCGCACCCACAGCGGGGCGCGCCGGCGCCCACTGCTGCGGCGGGTGTGGCACCGACTGCGACGGGATGCTCCGAGCAGATACACCCGGGGCCGTCTCGCCGCTGGCGGGCGATCGCGCCGGTGACGTGCTCGCCCGAGTGGTACGGGTGAGGTCGCTACTGACCGACGGCCCGGACGGCCGCGTGGCGACGTGCACGCCCAGAGCACGTACAGGCGACCTGCCGGCACCACCCCTGGAGCCGGCCAGTTGCCGGGCCCAGGCCATGAACACCCGGACGAACAGGGCGGCACCGACAACGATTGCGCAGACGGCGTAGCTCACCGTCACCCAGTCCGCGGCGCTGCGCCCTGATTCCAGACCGTGCACCATCGCCGCCGGCCAGGACAGGTAGGCGAGGCTGTGCAGCAGACGCCAGCGCCACGGATGCCTGGTACCGGCGAACCGGCCACGGGCGACGCCGGTGACCATCACGATGATCATCAGGTCGGCGGCGATGTTTCCGAGCCCCACGAAGCGGTCCTCGCCCCGCCAGGCCGGCACAAGCAAGCCCAACCAGGTTGTGTGCCCTTCCATGAGCTTGAACGCGATGTGGACTACCAGGAACCCGACGGCAACGGTCGAGATGGCCCGGTGCAGGGTCTGCGCCAGGATCCGCTGACGAACACCCAGGAACGTCCGACCCGTTGCGATCAGGCCCCACACCACTGTCCCGGTCAGCCCGACCAGGGTGAACACACCCGCGTAGTACTCCAGGAACTCATCGGCCGCACCGAGTGCCAGCGCCCCACGGCCCGTCGTCATGTATGTGGCGATCCCGCTTACGAGCGCTGCCGCAAGCAGCGGCGGCCCGAACAGCAACCACCCGCGGCTGCTACGTCTGGCTGGGGCACTGGCGCCAGGTCGTCGCTCGGTCGCTGGTCCCACCATGTTCCTGCGCCTCCATGCACACCGACATACCCGGAGTGCTGCTCGGACCCTGACTGGACGACATGGGCGACCTCGGGGTCGTGATCTCACACCGGCGGCCCTCTCGGCCAGCCGGACAAGGACACTGATCTCGGCCGCGCCGTCGAGCCCCCAGGGGCACGAACAGCCGGCCCGAGTGGCGCGCAACCTGCGCTTTCGATCACCTCCACGAGGACCAGAGCACGACCGACCGGAACCCAAGGCATTGGCGCCGATCGATACGAAGTCTCGCCCGGGTGCCGCCACGTGTAAAGGGAGGAGCGCGGTGCCCTTCACCACTCTGCGTCGATAAAAGTTTCTTATAATGAAACTCTCCGCATTGGGCTTCCCTACCGGGAGCAGGTACCGGGCAGGCAGCTGAGCTCCCGGTAGGGAACAGACGACGCTATCCGACAGCAGCGTCGGATGATGGTGCGCGCGATCGGCGCAACTACCGGGATTTGCTGCTGTTCACCGCACGACGCTTGCTGGCGGCTCCGGCGGACCTGCGCGCGGGTCGGGAGGCTACGGGGGCCTCCGACCCACCTGGCAGCACGTGGCGCAGGAAGCGGCCGGTGTGGCTCTCCTCCACCTGGGTCAACTGCTCGGGTGTCCCGGCGGCCACCACCGTGCCGCCCTTGTAGCCGCCCTCGGGCCCCATGTCGATGACCCAGTCGGAAGTCTTGATCACGTCCAGGTTGTGCTCGATGACGACCACCGTGTTGCCCTTGTCGACCAGACTCTGCAACACATCCAGCAACTTGCGGATGTCCTCGAAATGCAGACCGGTGGTCGGCTCGTCCAGTACGTAGACGGTGCGTCCGGTGGAGCGCTTCTGCAACTCGCTGGCCAACTTCACCCGCTGTGCCTCGCCGCCGGACAGGGTGGGGGCGGGCTGCCCCAGCCGCACGTAGCCCAGACCGACGTCGACCAGTGTCCGCAGATGCCGGTGGATGGCGGTGATCGGTTCGAAGAAGTCGGCCGCCTCTTCGATCGGCATGTCCAGCACCTGGGAGATGGTGCGCCCCTTGTAGTGCACCTCCAGCGTCTCCCGGTTGTAGCGGGCACCCTGACAGACCTCACAGGGCACGTACACGTCCGGCAGAAACTGCATCTCGATCTTGATCGTGCCGTCGCCGGCGCACGCCTCGCAGCGGCCGCCCTTGACGTTGAACGAGAACCGGCCCGGGGTGTAGCCGCGCACCTTGGCCTCGGTGGTCTCGGCGAACAACCGACGGATGTGGTCGAACACACCGGTGTAGGTCGCCGCGTTGGAACGCGGGGTACGCCCAATCGGCGACTGGTCCACCCCGACCACCTTGTCGACGTGGTCCAGGCCGGTGATGCGGGTGTGCCGGCCTGGCACCAGTCGGGCGCCGTTGATCTGGTTCGCCAGCACCGCGTACAGGATGTCGTTGACCAACGTGGACTTGCCCGATCCGGACACCCCGGTCACGGAGATCATGCAGCCCAGCGGGAACGGTACGTCGATGGAGCGCAGGTTGTGTTCCCGCGCGCCCTTGACGACCAGTTCCCGCCCCTTGGTGAGCGGTCGGCGCAGCGCCGGCACCTCGATCTTCACCCGTCCGGACAGGTAACCACCGGTCAGCGACTCCTTGCTGCTCAGTAGCCCGGACACCGAACCGGAGTGGACGATGTAACCGCCGTGCTCGCCGGCACCGGGACCGATGTCGACCACCCAGTCCGAGGCCCGGATGGTGTCCTCGTCGTGTTCCACCACGATCAACGTGTTGCCCAGATCGCGCAGCCGGGTCAGCGTCTCGATCAGCCGGTGGTTGTCGCGCTGGTGCAGGCCGATGGACGGCTCGTCCAACACATACAGCACCCCCACCAGGCCGGACCCGATCTGGGTGGCCAGTCGGATGCGTTGCGCCTCACCACCGGACAACGTGGCCGACGGGCGGTCCAGCGACAGGTAGTCCAACCCCACGTCGAGCAGGAACTTCAGCCTGGCCTGGATCTCCTTGAGTACCGCCTCGGCGATCAGCTTCTGCCGCTTGGTCAGTGTCAGGCCGTTGAGAAGTTCGGCGCACCGGTCGATGGGCAGACCGCAGACCTCGGCGATGCTGTTACCGGAGATCGTCACGGCCAGGATCTCCGGCTTGAGCCTGGTGCCGGCGCAGGCGGGGCACGGGATGTCGCGCATGTAGCCCTCGTACTTGTCGCGGCTCCACTCACTCTCGGTTTCATTGTGCCGACGTTCCAGGAACGGCACCACGCCCTCGAACGCGGCGTAGTACGAACGTTCACGGCCGTAGCGGTTGCGGTACTTGACGTGCACCTGCGCGTCGGAGCCGTGCAGTACGGCCTTCTGCGCCCGGGCTGGCAGCTTGCGCCACGGCGTGTCCAGGTCGAAGCCGAGCTGGTCAGCGAGCCCCTGCAGCAGACGCTGGAAGTACTCGATGTTGTGACCCGAGGACCACGGCTGGATCGCGCCCTCCGACAACGGCCGCTCCGGATCGGGTACGACCAGTTCCGGATCGACCTCCTTGCGGGTACCCAGGCCGGTGCAGGTCGGGCAGGCACCGTAGGGCGCATTGAAGGAGAACGACCGTGGCTCAAGTTCCTCGATACCCAACGGATGATCGTTGGGGCAGGCGAAGTGCTCGGAGAAGCGGCGCTCGCGATCCGCATCGTCCTCGGGCCGGTCCACGAAGTCGAACACCACGCGCCCGTCGGCCAGGCCGAGTGCGGTCTCGACCGAGTCGGTCAACCGCTGTTTGCTGGAGGACTTGACCGACAACCGGTCGATCACCACCTCCAAGGTGTGCTTCTCCTGCTTCTTGAGCTTCGGCGGCTCGGTCAGCGGATGCACCACCCCGTCGACCCGAACCCGGGCGTAGCCCTTGGCCTGAAGCTCGGCGAACATGTCGAGGTACTCGCCCTTACGGCCGCGCACCACCGGGGCGAGGACCTGGAAGCGGGTGCCGTCGTCGAGCGCCAGGATCCGGTCGACGATCTGCTGCGGGGTCTGCCTGCTGATCCGCTCACCACAGGTCGGGCAGTGTGGCTCACCGATACGGGCGTAGAGCAGCCGCAGGTAGTCGTACACCTCGGTGATCGTGCCGACCGTGGAGCGGGGGTTGCGCGACGTGGACTTCTGGTCGATGGAGACGGCCGGGGACAGTCCCTCGATGAAGTCGACATCGGGCTTGTCCATCTGGCCGAGGAACTGGCGGGCGTACGCCGACAGGCTCTCGACGTAGCGGCGTTGTCCCTCGGCGAAGATCGTGTCGAACGCCAGACTCGACTTGCCCGAACCGGACAGCCCGGTAAAGACGATCAAGGCGTCCCGGGGGAGGTCGAGGCTCACATCGCGCAGGTTGTGCTCGCGCGCACCACTGATGATCAGACGATCGGCCACTGTCTCCCGCTCTCCGCTTCCGCCGGGCCGGCACCCGACGCCCCCACTACGCTGCCCACCCCGTCGCACGCCGTCGACCGGCGCGGCTCCACCACGCGAGATCCCCGCACAGGTATCAACGGTCGGATTGATGGTGCGGTGACCGGTTCGGTGCGCTCGCACGTCCAGTTCTGTGCGGTCGCACGTCGCCGTCGCAGCGCGGTTCACCGTCGCGGCCGGGTAGACACACCAGGCCGCCACTGTATCCGCGCCCTCTGACATTCTCCCCGGCCCAGGTCCGGGTACGACGACGTCGCCGGTGCGGTGGCCACCGGCGACGTCGTCGACGTCCTGGTGCATTCAAACACATGTTCGAGCTGTACGCCGCTGCTACCCGGGCGCTCACCGCGGCCGCCGGTCAGCTACCGGAGAGCCCCCGCCGGTCGGCGCGCCGGTGTGCCCACGAACGGGCGCCCCGGCCCTCCGACCGTTCGGTGGCAGCCAGACGGGACCGGCGCCGACCAGCCTGCCAGCGCAGCTCCGCCTGCAGCTTGTGCCAGCTCGCCAGCCGGCGCGGCGACAGAGATCCCTCCTCGAGTGCGGCCCGTACCGCGCAGTCCGGTTCGGTGTCGTGCCGGCAGTCGGTGAACCGGCAGTGCCCGGCCAGTTCCAGTACGTCTGCGAAGGTGCGGTCGAGTCCTTCGGCGGAGTCGTCCAGGCCAACCGAGCGAAGCCCGGGAATGTCGAGCACGGCCCCACCGCCCGGCACCGGGACCAGCGCCCGGTAGGTGGTGGTGTGCCGGCCCCGACCGTCGGCCCGGAGCGCCCGGGTGGCCAGCACGCTCGTGCCCACCAGGGTGTTCACCAAGGTCGATTTCCCCACTCCGGAGGTACCGAACAGGCCGAGAGTCTGCCCTGCCGTGACATAACCGGCCAACCGTCGCAGGGACTGCGGGTCGGTGCCGCACACCGCAAATACCGCGACACCCGGAGCCACCGCCGCGAACTGTTCGGCCAGGGCCGCCGGATCGGCCACCATGTCGGCTTTGGTGAGGATCAGCACCGGCGTCGCGCCCGACTCCCACACCAGTGCGAGCAGCCGCTCCACCCGCGCCGGGTCCGGTACCGGATCCAGCGGCTCCACCACCGCGGCGGTGTCCACGTTCGCGGCCAGCAGTTGGCCCAGCGAGTCGCGCCCTGCGCCCTGCCGGATGACCACCGTACGTCGCGGGAGCACGGTCTCCACGGTGCTGCGGCCATCCGGCCAGTCGCGCACCGCCACCCAGTCACCGGCCACCGGTAGCCGCAGCAGATCGCGGGCCGCGTCACCGAGCAGCCGGCCCGCGGCGCTCGCCCGTACCGTGCCCTCGGCGGTCAGTACCGGGTAGATGCCGCGGTCCACGCGACTCACCCGACCGGGGCGGCAGCCGGAGCGTCCGTACGTAGCGAACTGTCCGGCGCGGTCGGCGTCCCATCCGAGGGCACCGAGATCGATCGACATGAAGTACGACACCCTTGCCTGTCGAGCGGGTGTCCGTCTGCCGGGCCGCAGGTGGGCCAGCGGCGGAAGGTTCAGGCGGACCCCCGCGGGGTTATGGTCGAACGGCGCGCCCGACCGCAGTGACCGTCTCGCACCGTCACCTCCCCGGACGCTCGTACTCGCGAACCTGCCTCACCGCAGACACTACGATCCGAGCGGACCCGGCACCAGTCAATATCGTCCGCGCTGCGGCCCGATCGACAAGGGCGAACGACGCGCTACCGCGAGACCATCGGAGATGGTGCACCCACACAGCCCGTACCCCGAAGTAGTCTCCGGACCATGATCTACACCGGGAAGGTCAGCCCGGGCGGACCCCCAGCCACCCGCTCGCTGGACCGACTGTCCATCACCAAGATCTCTGTCGGACCGATGGACAACAACGCCTACCTGCTGCGTTGTCGCGCCACCGGGGACCAGATGCTCCTCGACGCGGCGAACGACACCGACCGGCTCCTGGACCTCATCGACGGCGAACTGCACACGGTGGTGACCACCCATCGGCACGGCGACCACTGGCAGTCGTTGGTGGCTCTCGTCAAGGCGACCGGGGCCAGGTCGCTCGCCGGCCGGGTGGACGCGCCGGAGCTGCCGGTGGCCACCGAGGGACTGCACGACGGAGCATCGGTGCCGGTGGGTGACTGCGGTCTGAAGGTGATCCAACTGGTGGGCCACACACCGGGCTCCATCGCCCTGCTCTACAACGATCCGACCGGACATCCGCACCTGTTTACCGGTGACTCCCTGTTCCCGGGTGGCCCCGGTCGCACCACCAGCCCCACCGACTTCGCCAGTCTGATGCACGATCTGGAGACGAAGATCTTCGACATCCTGCCGGACGACACCTGGGTGTACCCGGGGCATGGCGACGACACCACGCTCGGTGGCGAGCGTCCCCAGCTGGCGCAGTGGCGCCAACGCGGCTGGTAGGAGTCAGGGCAGGGCCCCATCCTGACCGGATGAGGCCCTGTCGCTGTGTGGATCATTCAGTTGTTCCTCCGGTGATCCCGGAGGCGGTGTTCTAGTAGACGCTCACGCCGTAGTAGCTGAGCGCCTCGGTGACCGGCTGGAAGAACGTGGTGCCGCCGGAGGAGCAGTTGCCGCTACCACCGGAGGTCAGGCCCAGCGCGGTACTACCGGCGAACAGCGAGCCGCCGCTGTCGCCACCCTCGGCGCAGACGGTGGTCTGGATCATGCCGTACACGGTGCCCTCGGAGTAGTTCACCGTGGCGTTGAGCGCGGTGACCGTGCCGCTGTGCACGTGCGTGGTGCTGCCGCTGCGCTTGACCGACTCACCGACGTAGGCGTTGCCCGCTCCGGTGATGTCCTGCGAGCCGCTGTACAGGTCGACCGTGCCGGGAGGCGTGCTGCCGTTGGTGTACTGGACGATGGCGAAGTCGTTGTACGGGAAGTAGGAGTCCGCGGTGTTGCCCAGTACCGAGGTGTGCGAACTGTTGCTGTACCAGGTGCTGGCGATGTTGCCGCAGTGCCCGGCGGTCAGGAAGTAGTACGTGCTGCCACTGCGGACGTTGAAGCCGAGCGAGCAGCGGTACTGACCGCCGTAGATCGCATCGCCACCGGCGATGCGGGTGTGCAGTTCACCGGCGATGCGCTGGACCCGTACGGCGTCACCGTAGTGGGCCGCGACCGAGGTGACCTGACGCAGCTGGGCCGGGGTGACACTGGGGTCGGCGGACACGACGACCTGGTTGCTCTCCGGGTCCACGGCCCAGGACGTGCCGGGGATGCGGGCCGAAGTGTTGAGCCCCGTGGTGGCGGCGCCCAGTTCGGTGGCGCTGTGGCGGACCAGCTTGGCGGTCAGCCCAGCGGCCCGTACGGTCCGCGCGGCGTCCGCGTCCGAGACGGTCACCACGACGTGGCCGGTGGCCTTGTCCAGGTAACTGCCTGCGGTGCGGTCACCGAGTTGACCGGCCAGCGAGTGCGCAACGGCGGCCTGGGCGCCGGCCGGCACGCTCGGCGCAGCCTGTGCGGGTGCGGCGGCCACCAGCGCACCGGCAGCGAGGGCCACTGCCGCGATGCCCGCACGACGGAACGAGAACCTGGTGAGTCTCATGGAGCCTCCCGGGTAGAGGGGGTGCGTCCGGGGTGACGCGCCCGCTGAGGCGACCCGCATCAAGGCACCTCGGTGAGGGAGTCCGAGGAGGAATGGGATAATTAATACGAGCCACGGCAAGTATGGCGTTAACGGAGTAGAAGTAGCAGGACATAAGCTAAGAAATACTTACCGTCCATATGCGTTGGGGTGCGCACGGCGTGCCGTAGGGTCTCGGCCGTGACATCGCCACCACCCACTGCCGCGCCCATGGTCGCTTCGAATGGCCGGTCCACCCGCCGTTCGACCCCGGCGCTGGCCGGCTATCTGATCCTCGGCGCGGCCCTGCTGCTGCTACTGGCTGTCACCGCCAAGCACGGGGAGTGGGTTTCCGACAGTTGGATCCACGCCGCCACGGTGTCCGAGGTCGCCCGGCACCCGTGGCATCCGCTGGAGCCGTTGACCGGTGAACACGCACCGTTCGCCTACTTCTCCCCGTGGGCGATGCTGCTCGGCTGGCTCATGCGGCTGACCGGGCTGCCGGTCTTCACGGTGCTCACCGGTGCCGGCCTGGCCGGCACGGGGCTGCTGCTGGCGAGCTGGTACCGGCTGGTCCGGGCCTGGACGAGCGCGCCGTGGGCGCCCGTCCACTGCCTGCTGCTGCTGCTTCTGCTGTGGGGCACCGGCGCATGGTTCTGGTCAGGTTTTCCTGCCCTGGGCACCCTGACGGTCGGCTTCACCTGGCCCAGCGTTCTCGCCGCGGCCGGCTGGTTCGAGACGTGGCGCGCCGCGCTACGTCTCGACATTCTCCCCACCCGCCGACTGATGTTGCTGTTCACCCTGCTCCCGGGCCTGATCCTGCTGATCCACCCGTTCACCGCGGTGCTCGCGGCGGTCTCCGTCGGCATCACCCTGCTGGGCCGGTTGCGGGCAGCCCCCAGGCGGATCGCCATCATCGCCGTCGCCTCACTCGTCTCTGGTCTGCTGGCCGCCGCGTGGCCATGGATCAGCCTGCCGGCCATGTTCGGCGATCAGGCGGTCTTCGACACCATCCACCACCCGCTGTACCGGGACCTGGCCCAGCACTACCTGCTGCTGGCGCTGACCGCACCCGCGCTGCTGCTGCGACTGCGCCGCGACCGCAGCGATCCGTTGTTCTGGACGGCTCTGGTGTGCGCGGCCGGCCTGACGGTCGGCTACCTCACCCGAACCTGGTCGCTGGCCCGACTCGGCCCGGGAGTGGCGCTACCCGGCCAGCTCGCGCTGGGTGTGCTGCTCGCCGAGGCATGGACCGCCCGCCGGCAGCGACATAGCACGGCGGTCCGGGTCGGTGGCACCGTCCTCGGGACACTGACCTGTCTCGCCCTGCTGGTCGGCTGTTACGCCAACGCCTGGGCGATCGCCCGCGCCGTACCGGGCGATGCACGTCGCAGCCACGCCGAACGGGCGACCGACGCACAACTGCCGTACCCGCCGATGTCCTGGATCTCGGCACATGTCGCCACCGGCGAGGTGGGCGTCGCCAACTACTGGTTCGTGCGCCGGCAGTTCCCGGTGTACGGACTGCGCACCGTGCAGACGCCGTGGCCCTCCCCGGGCGTACCGGACGAGGCGCGCCGTACCGCCGACGAGGCCCGGATCCTGGGCTGGAGTAGCACCACCGCCCGCCAGCGCAGCCAGCTGCTGGCGCACTACCGGGTGCAATGGATCATCTGGCGCCCCACCGCCCACACCCGGCAGTGGCCATATCCGGGGGCCCGGCTGGTCACCTGCGGCCCGCAGGGCATGTCGCTCCTGCGGGTCGATCCGGCGGTGACCCGGCCACCGGCACGCTGCCCGGCCTGAGGACCCGATCCAGGTCCGTTCCGGGCGCAGCCGGTCAGCACGCCGGCACCGTACGCGAACCCGGGTGGGCCAGCCGGATGGGACCGGGGTCACAGCAGGTCCCCGCCGCACGGTAGCCGGGACGGGCACGGGAGGATGGTGTCATGGCAGTTCGCACCGACCTCCGCAATGTCGCGATCATCGCGCACGTCGACCACGGCAAGACGACTCTCGTCGACGCCATGCTCCGGCAGTCCGGCGCGTTCGGCGCGCACCTGTCCGCCCACGAGGCCGAGGACCGGGTCATGGACTCGATGGACCTCGAACGGGAAAAGGGCATCACGATCCTGGCGAAGAACACCGCCGTGCACTATTCGCCACCCGACGATTCGGCTCCCATCACGATCAACATCGTGGATACTCCGGGCCACGCCGATTTCGGCGGAGAGGTCGAACGCGGGCTGTCGATGGTGGACGGCGTCGTGCTGCTGGTCGATGCCAGCGAAGGGCCGCTCCCGCAGACCCGGTTCGTCCTGCGTAAGGCCCTGACCGCCAAGTTGCCGGTGGTTCTGGTGATCAACAAGGTCGACCGTTCCGACGCCCGGATCGCCGAAGTCCTGGACTCCACCTACGAGCTGTTCTTCGATCTGGACGCCACCGAGGACCAGATCGACTTCCCGGTCGTGTACGCCTCCGCCCGGTCCGGCCGCGCCAGTCTGGAACGCCCGGCCGATGGTGGTCAGCCCGACGAGGCCAACCTCGAGCCGCTGTTCCGCACCATCCTGGAGACGATCCCGGCACCCTCCTACACCGAGGGCGCGCCGTTGCAGGCACATGTGACGAACCTGGACGCATCGCCGTTCCTGGGCCGGATCGCGCTGTGCCGGGTGCACGAGGGCACCATCCGCAAGGGCCAGGCTGTGGCCTGGTGCCGCCACGACGGCACCACCGAGCGGGTACGCATCTCCGAGCTGCTGATGACCGAGGCGCTGGAGCGTAAACCCGCCGAGGAAGCCCGGCAGGGCGACATCATCGCGATCGCGGGTATCTCCGAAATCATGATCGGTGACACCCTGGCCGATCAGGACGACCCCCGGCCGTTGCCGTTGATCACCGTGGACGAGCCGGCAATCTCGATGGTCATCGGTACCAACACCTCCCCGTTGGTGGGTCGGGTGAAGGGCTCGAAGGTGACTGCCCGGCTGGTCAAGGACCGGCTGGACCGTGAGCTCGTCGGCAACGTGTCGCTGCGGGTACTGCCCACCGAACGGCCGGACGCCTGGGAGGTGCAGGGTCGCGGCGAGCTGGCACTGGCGATCCTGGTGGAGATCATGCGTCGGGAGGGCTACGAGCTGACCGTGGGCAAACCACAGGTGGTGACCCGCACCATCGACGGCAAGACCCACGAACCGACCGAGCGACTCACCGTGGACTGCCCGGAAGAGTACCTCGGTACGATCACCCAGCTGCTCAACCTGCGCCGTGGCCGGATGGAGAACCTGGTCAACCACGGAACGGGATGGATCCGGATGGAATGGATCGTGCCCTCGCGCGGTCTGATCGGCTTCCGCACCGAGTTCCTCACCGAGACCCGCGGCACCGGCATCGCCCACCACGTGTTCGAGTCCTACGAGCCGTGGTTCGGTGAGCTGCGCACCCGGCCCAGCGGTTCCCTGGTCGCCGACCGGGCCGGCGTCGCGGTCGCCTTCGCGATGTACAACCTGCAGGAACGCGGCACCCTGTTCGTCGAGCCGACCACCGAGGTGTACGAGGGCATGATCGTCGGGGAGAACTCCCGAGCCGACGACATGGACGTCAACATCACCAAGGAGAAGAAGCTCACCAACATGCGCTCCTCCACCGGTGACGAACTGGAGCGGCTGGTGCCGCCGCGGAAGTTGTCGTTGGAGCAGGCACTGGAGTTCTGCCGCGGCGACGAGTGCGTCGAGGTCACGCCGGAGACGATCCGGATCCGCAAGGTGGTGCTCTCCGCACAACAGCGTGGCCGGTCCCGGGCACGCAGTTCGCGCACCTGATCACGCTACGGGTGAGTGGCGGCCGCTCGGATCGGCCACCACTCACCCGTAGGCTCGCGGCATGAGTACCGAACCGATACAGTTGACCGCCCTGGACGCCACTCTGGCCGCTGTCCCCGGCACCGTCTCGGTGTACTGCGGACCGTTGTCCGGACCGGGGTTCTACTCCCGGCTACCCGACGAACTGCACTATGCGGCCAGCACGATGAAGGCCGCGGTACTGGCCGCCGCGTACCGGCTCGCCGAAGCCGGCGAACTGGATCTGGACGCACAGGTGACGGTGCACGAGGAGTTCAGCTCGGCGGCACCCGGGCAGTCCCGTTTCTCGATGAAGCAGAGCTACGACAACGACGGCGAAGTGTGGGCCCGGCTCGGGCAGACAGCACCGCTGCGCTGGTTGCTCCGCCGGATGATCATCCGGTCCTCCAACCTGGCCACCAATCTCGTCCTGGAGCGCGTGGGTACGGCCGCGGTCGCCGAGGCCTGGGCGGCGGCGGGCGCCACCGCCAGCGTGGTCGTCCGCGGTATCGAGGACTACGCGGCCGAACAGGCGGGGATGTCCAACCAGGTGAGCGCGGCGGACCTGGCCCGGCTGCTGAGCGCGATCGCCGCCGACCGTGTCGCCGGCCCGACGTCCTGCCGGCAGATGATGGAGATCCTGCTGGCCCAGGAATGCAACGACGACATCGCCGCGGGCCTGCCGCCGGGCACCCGGATCGCGCACAAGAACGGCTGGGTGGAACACATCCGGCACGGCGTGGGCGTGGTGCTGCCCGACGATGCACCGCCGTACGTCATCGCGGTGTGCACCACCTCCGATCTTCCGGACGACCAGGCGTGTCGCCTGCTCGCGGAGATCTCGGCGGCGGCATGGGATGAACGGCACGCTCGCTGACCGACCCGCGCGGCTGCCGGTAGGGTGCCGCGTGTGTCGATCCTGGAAGTACGCACCCATCTGGTTTCCGCGCCGCTGCACACCCCGTTCGTGACTGCGCTCCGGCGTACCGGCACGACCGACACGGTGGTCGTCGAGATCGTCGACGATGGCGGCCTGCACGGGTTCGGGGAGGCCCCGCAGGTCTGGCGGGTCACCGGGGAGTCCCTTGCTGGTGCGCGTGCCTGCCTGGACGGGCCGCTGCGGGATGTCCTGAGCGGCCGGGACCCCGACGACCTGCAGTCGCTGCTTCGCGATGTGCGCGGCGCGGTGGTGGCCAACAACGGCGCGAAGGCCGCGGCGGACATCGCCCTGCACGATCTGGCCGCACGTCGACTGGGCGTGCCGCTGGCACGCTATCTGGGCGGAACGGTCGATCAGGTGCCCACCAATGTCACGTTGTCGGTCGCGGGCCCGGAGGAACTTGCCCGTACGGCAATCGCCCGGGTCGGTGAGGGTTTCGACGTACTCAAGATCAAGGTGGGCACCGACCCGGTCGGCGATGTGGCCAGAGTCACCGCGATCCGCGCCGCGGTGGGCCCGCAGGTACGGATCCGGCTGGACGCCAACCAGGGTTGGACACCGCGCGAGGCGGTGCGGACCATGCGGGCGATCGAGGACTCCGGTGCCGACGTCGAGCTGGTCGAGCAACCGGTCGAGGGCCACGATCTCGCCGGACTCGCCCACGTCACCGCGCACATCGACACGCCCACCCTGGCAGACGAGACCGTGTACGGGGTGCGCGACCTGCTGGCCGTCATCGAGCGCCGGGCGGCGGACATGGTCAATGTGAAGCTCGCCAAATGTGCCGGGCTTGGCCCCGCCCGTACCCTGCTGGAACTCGCCACCGCGGCGGGAATGGGCACCATGGTCGGTTCGATGATGGAGACCCACATCGGTGTCAGCGCGGCAGCCAGCCTGGTCGCCGCGTACGGCACCACCGCGGTCAGCGATCTGGACGCTGCCTGGTGGTTGTCCCGCGCGCCCGTCACCGGCGGCATCCGCTATGACGGAGCAACCGTACGGCTGCCCGATACACCCGGTCTGGGCATCGATGCGCTGGTCATCTGATCGACTGCCGGTCAGGGGTGAGCGACCGGTACAGGGCCGGTGACACCCGGAGCCACCCGGCGCCGTATTGTCGACAGTCATTGGTACCGTCCCGCCTCCCGCTGACGGTGGCACCGGATCCGCACGCCCCGGTGGGGACGACGTGGGGCGGTGCCCCGGTCGAGCCGCGGCGGCGAGCGCCGGCCTGGAGGGGCTACCGGGCCGGCGTGCCGGGCCAGAGCCGTGAGGGGGCAGGAATAGTCGTGACCATCAAGGGCATAGGCACCGGTTACCGGACAGAACGCATCCTACCGACCGTCGGCCAGGAGGCACTCGTCGCAGTGTCGGTCGCCACCGTATGGGTCTCACCCGATGTGGTACGGGCTGTGGACGCCCCGGCTGTCGCGGCCACGCCGGACATCCGGGCCTGGGTGACCGGCATGAACCGCGCCGACCTCATGGACCTGAACGGCCGTACGCTCACCCAGCTACTGCTCGGTGAGCGGGTCCTGGTCGAGGAACTGACCGGTGACTGGGCCCGGGTCATCGCGGTCGAACAGCCGGCAGACAAGCTGGACCCGCGCGGCTACCCCGGTATGGTGCCGGTCAGCCAGCTCACCGGAGCCGCCCCGGTCACCGCCGCGCGCCGCACCGTGATCGTCGACGCGACCGCCACCGCGCTGTGCGACGAACCCAACGGCGATGTCGTGCTTCCCGGTGTGGTCATCGGTACCAGGCTGCCGGTGACCGGGCACATCGACCGCGGCTGGCTGCCGGTGTCGGTCCCCGAGGCCACTGGCACCCTGTGGGTCCGTGAGGTCGACGTGACCACCGCACCGAGCGGACGGCCCGAGGCCAAGGAACTGCTCGGCGTCGCCGAGCGGCTGCTGGACGTCCCGTACGTGTGGGGCGGGTTGTCCGCCTACGGCATCGACTGCTCGGGCCTGGTCCATCTGGCCCACCGTCGGCTGGGTGTCACGGTGCCACGCGACGCCGATGACCAGGCCGGTGTCGGCGAGCCTGCGCCGCTGGACACCGAGCAGCCGGGCGACCTGTACTTCTTCACCCGCGACGGCAAGCCGGCCCACCATGTCGGTTTCGTCGCCGGCCAGCCCACCAGCGGCGCCGAAGGCCCGCGGCAACTGCTGCACGCCTCAGGCCAGGAGGCTGCTGGCCGGGTGGTCAACGAACCGATGCCGGCGGACCGTACCGCCCAGTTGAGCGAGGCGCGGCGCACCCTCAGCTGACCTCGGCCGCCCCGGCGCGCCCGAGGTGCGGCGACTCCACCGGTGCCTGGTGCACTGCGCGCGGAACGCCAACGCCTGCTCGCGGCCCGCTCAACGGTGTGCGTGGTCGGTCCGGGCCGCCTTCCGGGTCTCGTGTGCGCTCTTGACCAGGCTGGCCACGGTCGTCGCCACCAGAGCGGTCACGATCACCGCCAGGGACAGCCGGCTGGAGACCTGCGGCGCCCAGTCGATCGGGTGCCCGGAATTGACGAACGGCAACTCGTTCTTGTGCATCGCGTCCAGCACCAGCTTGACGCCGATGAAGGCGAGGATGACGCCCAGTCCGATGTTCAGATACACCAACCGCTCGACCAGACCACCCAGCAGGAAGTACAACTGACGCAGCCCCATCAGCGCGAATACGTTCGCGGCGAAGACCAGATAGGCCTCCTGGGTCAAGCCGAAGATGGCCGGGATGGAGTCCAGCGCGAACAACAGGTCCGTGGTGCCGATGGTGATCATCACGATCAGCATCGGGGTGAAAAGGCGCCGGCGCCCCTCCCGGATCAGGATCTGACCGGAATCGAAGTCCCGGGTCATCGGCAGCAACCTGCGCGCCAGCCGGACCACCGGGTTCTCCTTGAAGTCCGCTTCCTCGTCCTGGTCCCGGTGCAGGGCCGTCCTGACCGCCGTATACACCAGGAAAGCGCCGAAGATGTAGAACACCCAGGAGAACCGGTCGATCGCAGCAGATCCGGCGGCGATGAAAGCGCCGCGCATCGCCAGCGCGATCACGATCCCGACCAGCAGCACCTTCTGTTGGAACGCACGCGGTACCGCGAAACGGGACATGATGATCACGAACACGAACAGGTTGTCCACCGACAGGCTGTACTCGGTGATCCAGCCTGTGAAGAAGTCGGTCGCCGATTTGCTGCCTGCCAGCAGGTACAGGCCGAGCCCGAACATGCCTGCGAGTGCCACGTAGAACGTGACCCACAGGGTGCACTCACGCAGTGAGGGTTCATGCGGGCGGCGACCGATCACGGCAAGGTCGAAGAGCAGGATCGCGAGCAGAACGACGAGCGTCGCCGCCCAGACCCAGCCATGTACCACCACGTCAGAAACCCTCCGGTAGAGACAACTGTCTACCGGAGGTCTCCTCCGCCGTGGTCGATGACCACGACCGATGACCCCGGGGGTCCCGGCCGAGCCGGGGCGCACCGTGCTGACGGAGTCGACGCGTTGGGAGTACTCCCCTCCTTGCCCTCATTGTCGTCCCCGCCCGGCGGCCCCGCGACCCTGGGTGACCCAGGTCGCAACCGTCGGGGGACACTGTCGCCCCGCCGGTGTCCCGTCCTTCGGACTGCGGCAAGCTGACCGGATGGTGCTGGAAGTAGGGCTGATCGACGTGACCGCCGGCCGTGAGGATGAATTCACCGCCGCCTACCGCAATGCGAGGACCGTGCTCGCCGAAACCCCGGGGTGCCGTTCGGTGCGCATGACCCGTGGCGTGGAGAGCACGTCGCGGTTCGTGCTGATGGTGGAGTGGGACTCGGTACAGGCCCACGAGGTCAATTTCCGCGGCAGCGAACGGTTCGGCCAGTGGCGGGCCCAGATCGGTCCGTTCTTCGCCGGCCCGCCAACGGTGGAGCACTTCACCGACGTGGACTGACCATCGGGCACGCGGGCCGGCTCAGGGGCCCTCAAGCCGGTAGAGCGTACAGATGTCGAACAGCGTGTCGACGCGCTCGTTCAACCCCGGTACGTCGTTGCCCCACACCCGGACCGACACGGCATCCTCGGTGTGCGCCCGGGCCATCACTACCACCAGTTGCGCCACTCCCCCGCTGAGCGGATGGGTGTACCAGCCGTCCCCCACGCTGTCATCGGTGCCGGACAGTCGCTGGCGCATGAGCGACCATTCGGTGCTGCTGAACCCGCCGCCGGCATAGAGCGCGAGCATCTCCAGCAACGGCTGGATGTTCTGCCCCCACACCCGGCCACCGCCGAGCAGCGACAACCGGTCGGCGTCGGCCGGTAACGGCGGGCCATGGGTCATTCCCCGGTCAACCATTGCCCGATCCTCCTCACTTCACCCCGGCGGCGTCCATGCCGCGAAGTTCCTTCTTCAGGTCACCGATCTCGTCGCGGATCCTCGCCGCCAGCTCGAACTGCAGTTCTCTGGCAGCCGCGAGCATCTGGTCGTTGAGCTGCTGGATCAGGTCGGCCAGTTCGGCGCGGGCCATCCCCGCCCGTACCGGCTCACCACCGGAACGGGCCGCGTTGCGCACCCGGCTGCGGGCCTCCGGCACCGGCGCCTTACCCCGGGACTGTTGGCGCCCGGCCCCACCGACCAGCGACGCGGCGTCGTCGGCCTCGCGGTAGATGTCGTCGAGAATGTCGCCGATCTTCTTACGCAGTGGCTGCGGATCGATGCCGTGCTCGGTGTTGTAGGCCACCTGCTTGGCGCGGCGTCGGTCGGTCTCGTCGATGGCATGGCCCATCGACGGGGTGATCTGGTCGGCGTACATGATGACCTGACCGGAGACGTTACGAGCGGCCCGACCGATCGTCTGGATCAGGCTGGTGCCCGAACGCAGGAACCCCTCCTTGTCCGCGTCGAGGATCGCCACCAGGGACACCTCGGGCAGGTCGAGGCCCTCCCGCAACAGATTGATGCCGACCAGTACGTCGTATTCGCCCTGCCGAAGTTCACGCAGCAGCTCGACCCGGCGCAGCGTGTCCACTTCGGAGTGCAGGTAGCGCACCCGAATCCCGTGCTCGAGCAGATAGTCGGTCAGGTCCTCGGCCATCTTCTTGGTCAACGTGGTCACCAGGACGCGCTCGTCGCGCCCGGTGCGCGCCCGGATCTGCTCCATCAAGTCATCGATCTGGCCCTTCGTCGGGCGAATCACCACCTCCGGGTCGATCAGCCCGGTCGGCCGGATCACCTGCTCCACGAACTCGCCCTCGGTCCTCGCCAGTTCCCACGAGCCAGGTGTTGCCGACATGTAGAGAGTCTGGCCGACCCGCTCGGTGAACTCGTCGAAACGCAGCGGCCGGTTGTCGGCCGCCGAGGGTAGGCGGAAGCCGTGCTCGATCAGTGTCCGCTTGCGCGAGGCGTCACCCTCGTACATCCCGCCGATCTGCGGCACGGTGTTGTGCGACTCGTCGATGATGGTCAGAAAGTCATCGGGGAAGTAGTCGAGCAGGGTGTGCGGCGCGCTGCCGGCCGGCCGATCGTCCATGTGCAGCGAATAGTTCTCGATGCCCGAGCAGAAGCCGACCTGACGCATCATCTCGATGTCGTACTGGGTGCGCATCCGCAGCCGCTGCGCCTCCAGCAGCTTGCCCTGCCGGTCGAGTGCGGCCAGCCGCTCCTCCAGCTCGGCCTCGATCTGCCGGATCGCGCGTTCCATCCGCTCCGGACCGGCCACGTAATGGCTGGCCGGGAAGATCATCAGATCGTCGGCCTCCCGGATCACCTCACCGGTCAGCGGATGCAGGTAGTAGAGCTTCTCGACCTCGTCACCGAAGAACTCGATCCGGACGGCCAGTTCCTCGTAGGCCGGGATGATCTCGACGGTGTCGCCCCGGACCCGGAACGTGCCGCGCTGGAAGGCGAGGTCATTGCGGGTGTACTGGACGTCGACCAGTCGCCGCAGCAACTTGTCGCGGTCGGTCTCGCGGCCCACCGTGACCCGCACCGCCCGCTCGATGTACTCCTGCGGGGTGCCCAGACCGTAGATCGCCGAGACGGTGGCGACGACCACGGTGTCCCGCCTGGTCAGCAGATTCATCGTGGCGGCATGCCGTAGCCGGTCGACCTCCTCGTTGATCGAGGAATCCTTCTCGATGTAGGTGTCGGTCTGCGGGAGGTATGCCTCAGGCTGGTAGTAGTCGTAGTAGCTGACGAAATAGCCGACCGCATTGCCGGGAAGCAGTTCACCGAGCTCCTTGGCCAGCTGCGCGCACAGCGTCTTGTTCGGTGCGAGCACCAGGGTCGGTCGCTGTACGCGTTCGATCAGCCACGCCGCGGTGGCACTCTTACCGGTGCCGGTGGCACCCAGCAGCACCACGTCGCGCTCCCCGGCCTTCACCCGACGCTCCAGCTCAGCGATCGCGGCCGGCTGGTCACCAGCCGGCTGATAGTCGCTGACCACCTCAAAACGGCCGTCCCGGCGGGGAATCTCCAGCGTCATGCCACCACCGTACGACGGGGGTCCGACGTTTGGTCAGCGAGCTGTCGGCAGCTTCCGTCCACCGACCGGATGCCCGCCGGACCCGGCCGAACCTCCCCGAACCCGGCGGCAGGATTTCGCCCGTCCGGGTACGTCGTCCAGCCCGGAAACAGCCCGTAACGTCGCCAGGGCACCGAACCCGCCCTGCGGAGGTCTCCGAACAGCTTGTGTGGCACGAGTCACCGGTCTACCGTCGGGAAAGCAGGCCGCTTGCGGCGCCAGCGAAGAAGACGAGCGGGCCGATCCACTCACGGTCCCGTACCGCATCTTCGCGGGGGTCGCAGCCCCGGTCCTCTCGGTCCGGTGAGCGCGCCCGAGGCAGGTCGCCGCGGAGGCGGCTTGCCCACCGTAGGCGACCTGCCCGACGGGACCCCGGCCCACGGGCCGGGGTCCCGTCGCGGCAAACACCACCATCGGCTACAACCAGCCATGTTGTCGGGCGATATGCCCGGCCTCAACGCGATTGCGGGCGCCGGTCTTCGCGATCGCCCGGGACAGGTAGTTGCGCACCGTACCCGCGGACAGCGACAGTTTGCCGGCGATGTCGGCCACCGAACTGCCGTCCAGCCCGGCGCGTAGTACCTCACCCTCCCGCTCGGTCAGCGGGCTGGGCCCACTGCCCAACGAGGCCACCGCCAGTGCCGGATCCAGGACGATCTCACCGCGCGACACCCGGCGGACCGCTGCCGCCAGATCCCCGGCTGGCGCGTCCTTCACCACGAACCCCCGGGCACCGGCATCCATCGCCCGCCGCAGATAGCCGGGCCGACCGAACGTGGTGAGGATCAGTACCCGCACCTCCGGAGCTTGGCGGCGGATCTGTTCAGCGGCCTCGATGCCGGACAGTACGGGCATCTCTATGTCCAGCAACGCCACCTCCGGTCGATGCTGCACGGCCCGGGCAACCGCGTCGGCGCCGTCGGCGACCTCCGCGACCACGCTGATGTCCGGTTCCAGACCCAGCAGAGCGGTCAGCGCACCACGCACCAGATGCTGGTCCTCAGCCACCAGTACCCGGATCATGCACCACCGGCCAGCGGCACGGCCCCGCAGCCAACCGGGCCGGAAGAGACCGGGAACTGCGCCAGTACGCGGAACCTGTCGTCCTCAGCACCGACCCGCAGGGTGCCCCCCACGGCGATCACCCGCTCCGAAAGTCCGGTCAGGCCATTGCCATGGGTCGGCCGCGCCGGGCCCCGCCCATCGTCGGCCACCTCGATGCTGACCTGCTCACGGGACCGCACCGAGATCCACACCCGCCGGGCCCGGGCGTGCCGGACCACGTTGGTCACGCCTTCGCGTACCACCCAGCCGGCCACGTCCGCGATGGCCGCGGGCAGCGACTCGTCCGGGGTCAGTACCGTGCACTCGATGCCAGCCGCGGTCAGCAGCGCCCGCGCGGTGGCCAGTTCGCCGGGCAGCGAACTTTCCCGGAAACCGGCGACGGTGCTGCGCACCTCGTCCAGCGCCTCCCGTGCTATCTGCCCTGCCTCGCTCATCTCCGCGGCCGCCCGCTGCGGATCGACGGGCAGCAGCCGACGGGCCAGATCCGACTTGAGCGCCACGGCAGCCAGCCGGTGACCCAGAACGTCGTGCAGGTCCCGGGCGATCCGCAGCCGTTCGTCGGCGACAGCCAGCCGGGCGAGCTCGGCCCGGGCCGCACGCAACCGCACCATGATCATCAGAATCCAGAAGAACATCGACACCAGCAGCCCCACGGCCGCCACGGATGCGGCGTGCTCGGCGAGCTGCCCACCGGTCTCGCCGTACACCGCAGCCAACGTGAGGGTGGCGAGCACCACCGCGCCCTCGGTCGGTACCCAGTACCGGAACGGCAGATGACACGGCAGGGTGGCGACCAGATAGTAGGGCAGGGCGTACAGCCACACCTCACCCAACGGCCACAGCACCAGCGCCCCGGCGACGATCAGTCCCAGCAGCGTCCAGGGCGCCGCGAGCTGCATCGGACGCAGCATGCCGACCGCGACCAGTCGTAGATAGCAGACGACAAATCCGGCCAGACCAAACACGGCCAGGATCAGCAGCGGGCCTACCGGCGGATGTCCTACGACCGACAGCACCACCGGCACCAGGTAACCGAGCCAGCAGCAGGCGAGGGCGGTGGCCACCCTGCGGCGTGACCGGGTCCAGGCGAAATCCTCGCGGTCGAGGTCCGTCATCGTGTCCGATCCTTTCGGCTTTCGGCGTACCCGGCTTTCGGCGTACCCGGGGCGCCCAGTCGGCTCCGGGCAGTCAGGACGAACGCCGGAACCGCCATCCGGCCAGCGCCAGCAGGGCCAGCAGCCAACCGAAGAACACCAGCGAGCCCGGCCCGAACGGCTGCTGGCCCTCCAGTATCCGCCAGCACAGCGCACCCCCCTGGTAGGAGGGCATCGTCCGGGCCACCGATGCCAGCCAGTGCGGAAAGATCTGTACCGGCATCCAGAGTCCACCGCCGACCGAGAGGACGAACAGCACCACGATCGACACGCCGTTGGCGACCTCGTCGCGCAGTGTGTACCCGATGGCGATGCCCAGTGCCGTGAACGGCAGGGTGGCCAGCCACAGCAGCGGCACCAGGGCGAGCCAGGTGCCGGCGGGTAGCCGTACGTCATTGACCAGCGCCCCCAACACCATGATCAGTACGATCACCGGCAGGGTCAGGATCATCGAGGAACCGAACTTGATCGCGAGGTAGCCGGCCGGACGCAACGGCGTGAGGGCGAGGGTCCGGGTCCAACCCCGGGTACGTTCCAGCGCGATCCGCGCACCGACCCCGGTCAGGCCCGCACCCATGGCGCCGTACAACGCCATCGACACCATGTACTGCCCGGCCCACCGGTGCGAGCTCGGTCCCCCGCCCGCGCCGCCGAACACCTGGGTGAACAGCAGGTAGAAACCTACCGGGAACCCGACGGTGTAGAGCAGGAACGGCACGCTTCGCAGGGTGCGTCGGATTTCCAGCAGCAGATATGTGGACATCAGTGGGCTCCCGTCGGCATTGCCTGCTCAGATCTGTTCCCGGCCGGCTCTGTGGCACGTTGTGCCCCTGGCCCATCGCCGCCGGTGAGGGTCAGGAAGGCGTCGGTCAACCCGGCCGCGCTGACCTCGATGTCCACGGCCGCGGGATACTCGGCCAGCAGAGCGCGCAGGGTGCGGTCGGAGTTCGGGCTGCGCAGCAGCACCGACGAGCCGTGCCGCTCGACACCGGACACGTCGGGAAGTCGCGCCAGGGTGGCGGCGTCGACGTCGGGCAGGGTGCAACGCACCTGTCGGACCGCGGTCATCGCCCTGATCGCGGTGGTCGGCCCGTCGGCCACCACTCGACCCCGGTCGATCAGCACGATCCGGTCCGCGATCTCGTCGGCTTCCTCCAGGTAGTGCGTACTGAACAGCACGGTACGACCCTGTGCGGCGTAGTCACGGGCCGACGCCCAGAACTCCCGACGGGCCACGACATCCAGGCCTGCCGTGGGCTCGTCCAGGACCAGCAGTTGCGGATCGCCGACCAGAGCCAGAGCGAACCGGACCCGTTGGGCCTGGCCACCGGACAGCCGGTCGGTGCGTCGTCGCAGCAGCTCGGTCAGACCGGTACGGGCGGCGATGTCGGCGATCGGCAGCGGATGCGGTTGCAGGGCGGCGATCGCCCGCAGCAGTTCGCCCACGGTGGCGCCGCTGATCAGTTCGCCGGCCTGCAGTACGGCGCCGACCATGCCGGCATCCAGGGCGTGCCGGGGCGTACGGCCGAACAGCCGGGCGCTACCGGAGTCGGCGGATCGTAGGCCCAGCATGATGTCCACCGTGGTGCTCTTGCCCGCACCGTTGGGTCCGAGCAGCGCCACCACTTCCCCGCCGGCGATGCTCAGGTCGATGCCCGCGACCGCGGTGACATCGCCGTAGCGCTTCTGGATACCGGACAACGCAACGGCGTCCGGCAGGTTGTCGTTCATGGCTTCCAGCGTGCCGGTGGGCGTTTGTGGCCGGTAGTGCCGCGACACAGCGGTCGGTGATGACATCTGTCATCGGGCCGGCCGGATCACATCCCGCAATCCTTCCTAGGATGCTAGGGCTATTGCGGAGCCCAGTCCGTCGCCGCTGCCCACTCCTGCGCCTGCGGTAGCGCCGCTGCCAGCCACGCTCCCCGCCACCCCGCAGGCGACCCGCGACCGGTCGCCCCCCGTTCCGCAGCGGAACAGCCGGTACGAGCCACGGGCACCGCACGCAGCCAGTCCCGCAGCAGCAGCGCCCGCCGCCATCCCGGTGACGAGACCTCCCGAACATGCACCCGCAGCGGCCGCCCAGGATCGGCACTCCCGTGCAACCTCTCGACCCGCCCGGCCGGCCGCTCGACGCCCGGCAACGGATCGTCGTACCAGTCACCGGCGAAGCGGGGCAGACCCATCCGGGCCAGCGGTTCAGCCAGCTCGTCGGCCGCCGCGAGATCCGCCACCACCACCTGGACGTCCAGCACATCCGCAGCCATCAGGCCAGGTACGGCTGCCGGACCGACGTGATCCACCCGCAGGAACCGGTCCCGCAACCGGTAACGGATCCGGTTCGCGACCCGCTCGTACTGCGCCGGCCAGTCCTCGTCCCACTCGACCGGCTCCGCTGCCCCAGGGCGTACCGGCTCCCCCCGACGCAGATGACGTTCGTAACCGAGCAGCCGACCGGCCCACAGTTCGTCCACCGCGGCCAGCAACCGGGCCCGGTCACCGGAATTGTCGAGCAGGACATCGGCCGCGGCGCGCCGCTGGGCGTCGGTTGCCTGCGCGGCGATCCGGGCCTGCGCGGCGTCGTCACTCAATCCCCTGCATACCAACCGGTCCCGGCGTCGGCCGACGTCTGCCTCGACGACCACCACCAGGTGGTACGTGGCCGCCAGCCCGGTCTCCACCAGCAACGGTACGTCGTTGACCACGACGGCATCCGCCGGTGCTGAGGCAGTCAGCTGCTCGGTTGCGGCCCGTACCAACGGGTGCACGATCGTCTCCAACCGGACCCGGGCCGACGGATCGCCGAACACCAGTTGAGCCAACCGGGCACGATCCAGCCCTCCCTCGTCGCCCAGCACCCCGGTGCCGAACTCCGCTACCACCGAGGCCAGACCCGCCGACCCGGGCTCCACCACCTGCCGGGCAAGCCGGTCCGCGTCCACCAGCACCGCACCGTGCTCCACCAGCCGGGCGGCCACAGTGCTCTTGCCGGCGCCGATACCGCCGGTCAGTCCCACGCTCAGCACCGTGACAGTCTGTCAGGACGGCCCCTTGGCACGGCGAAGCCCCCGCCGGGTTCCGGCAGGGGCTTCGTCGATCTATCGTCGTGCTGCTACTCCTTGCCACCCGCGAGCTTCTCGCGCAACGCGGCCAGAGCCTCGTCGGTGGCCAGAGTTCCGGCCGGCTCGACACCGCCGGCAGCCGGGGCGGCGCTCGGGCCGGCAGGCGAGCTGGTGCTCGCGCTGCTGGTGCTGGCGCCTGCGGCCGGGGCCTCGGCGGCTGCGGCCGCCTCCGCCTCGCGGGACTCCTGGATCTGCTTCATGTGCTGCTCGAAACGGGTGTGCGCCTCGGCGTACTCCCGCTCCCAGGTCTCGCGCTGCGAGTCGTAGCCGTCCAGCCACTCGCCGGTCTCCGAGTCGAAGCCCTCGGGGTAGTTGTAGTTGCCCTCGGAGTCGTACTCGGCGGCCATGCCGTAAAGGGTGGGGTCGAAGTGCTCTTCGCCCGTGTCGACGAAACCCTCGTTGGCCTGCTTGAGAGACAGCGAGATCCGGCGACGCTCAAGGTCGATGTCGATGACCTTGACCATGACCTCCTAGCCGACCTGCACGACCTGCTCGGGCATCTCGACGTGCCGCTCGGCCAGCTCGGAGATGTGCACCAGGCCCTCGATGCCGTCGTCCACCCGCACGAACGCACCGAACGGAACCAGCTTGGTGACCTTGCCGGGCACGATCTGGCCGATCTGGTGGGTCCGGGCGAACTGACGCCACGGGTCTTCCTGGGTCGCCTTCAGCGACAGCGACACGCGCTCGCGCTCCAGGTCGACGTCGAGCACCTCGACCTCGACCTCCTGGCCGACCTCGACGACCTCGGACGGGTGGTCGATGTGCTTCCAGGACAGCTCGGAGACGTGCACCAGACCGTCGACGCCGCCGAGGTCCACGAACGCACCGAAGTTGACGATGCTCGACACGACGCCCTTGCGGACCTGGCCCTTGGCGAGCTTGTTGAGGAACTCGGTGCGGACCTCCGACTGTGTCTGCTCCAGCCAGGCACGGCGGGACAGGACCACGTTGTTGCGGTTCTTGTCCAGCTCGATGATCTTGGCTTCGAGTTCCCGTCCCACGTACGGCTGCAGGTCGCGGACCCGGCGCATCTCCACCAGAGAGGCCGGCAGGAAGCCGCGCAGCCCGATGTCGAGGATCAGACCACCCTTGACCACCTCGATGACGGTGCCACGCACGACGCCGTCCTCGTCCTTGATCTTCTCGATGGTGCCCCATGCACGTTCGTACTGGGCGCGCTTCTTCGAGAGGATCAGCCGGCCCTCCTTGTCCTCCTTCTGGAGAACCAGGGCCTCGATGTGGTCACCGGTCGAGACGACCTCATGCGGGTCCACATCGTGCTTGATGGACAGCTCGCGGGAGGGGATCACGCCTTCGGTCTTGTAACCGATGTCGAGCAGGACCTCGTCCCGGTCGACCTTGACGACGGTACCTTCGACGATGTCGCCGTCATTGAAGTACTTGATCGTCTCGTCGATTGCGGCGAGGAACGCTTCCTCGGACCCGATGTCGTCAACGGCGATCTGGTTGCCTGCGGCCTTGCTGGCCGCGGCGATGCTCGAGGTGGCCTCGACGCTGCTCGTCATGTGGGAGATTGCTCCGTCATTGGGTGTTCGGTCGGTCTTCGCGCTGTGGGGTCACTCCACCCGTCCTACGCGATCAGCAGCCGACGTCGAGATCATCGTGCGGGATCCCCTGATGTGACCACCGGACCGGTCTCCGGATGACGCGGGCCTGCTCCCTGCCGAGACACGCAGACCCCGAGCGCACCGACCAGCCTACCGTGCGCCATACCATAAGGTCCAACCGTCCCCCAAAACCCCAGGCCGGCTCCACGCCGGTGCGCTCGGTACGCCTGACCGGTACGGATGGTCCCCGCTGGACACGCCGCCGCCAGGCCTTCCGACAGTCCCTGTACGAGGCGTCGGTCACAGCAGGTCGAGTGGGATGGCCGCATCCATCGCGGCATAACCGGCATCACCGGGGTGCAGATGATCCCCGCAGTCATACCGGGCCGCCAGCCGGCGGGGGTGCGCCGGATCCCGTACCGCCGCATCGAAGTCCAGCACCGCGTCGAACGGCGCGCTGCTCCGGATCCACCGGTTGACCCGTTCCCGGACCCGTTCCAGGGTCGGGCGGTAGGCTGCCGAGCCCCCGAACGGAGTCAGTGTGGCGCCCACCACACGCAGACCGCGGGCATGCAGGCGCGCGACGATTTCCCGTTGGGCAGCGGCGATCCGGTTCGCGTCGAACTGGTGCGGCAGCTCCTGAATGTCGTTGATGCCCTCCAACAGGACCACCGTGCGCACCCCGGTCTGATCCAGCACATCGCGGTCCAGTCGGGACAGCGCCGGCGGGCCGTGCTGGCGGCGGCCCACGACCGGCAGCAGTCGGTTGCCGGAGATCCCCGCGTTGAGTACGGCCATCCGTGCACCCGCCGAACGCTCCAGCAGGCGGTCGGCGAGCAGGTCCGGCCAGCGCCGGTCGGTACCCGGGGTCGACCCCGCACCGTCGGTGATCGAGTCGCCGAACATCACCACCGCACCCTGGTAGCCGGTCGCGCGGACATCCACCCCGCTCAGCACGTACCAGTGCGACGTCCGGCCGGTGAACCGGGACGCATCTGGCCTCGCCGACGCGTCCGGGCCGCTGGCCAGGTAGGAGACCTGGCGGGCCAGCGGATGACAGGCAACCCCCTCGGGCAGGCCCGGCAGGTACAGGCTCACCAGCAGGTCGTGGTCCGCGGGCAGGGTGAGGTGCACCGGGTCGCTCCACACGCTGCCCCCCGCGGGCACGACCACCTGTCGACGGTCACCGAAACGTGCCGTACGCACCGTGGTCGGGGTCGCCGCGGCAGAGCCCGCATCGGCCGGCAGAGCCACCGTGGTGTGCCCGACCACCAACGGCAGCGTGGCGAACGGATTGGCCAACCGGACCCGTAGCGCCGAACCACCCGCGCTGCTGTGCACCACGTTGCGGATGGTGCAGTCCACGCAGCGCAGCCGACTACTCGACGATGGCGCGGCCGCCCAACTACCCACCCAGGTGCCGGCGGTACGGGCCACCGGCGCGGAAATGACCGGTGCGGTACCCATCGGGCCGGACCCGCTGGAGGTCAGCAGAGCGAAACTGATGAGGGTGGCGGCCAGTACCACAGCGGCCAGGGCAGCGCTCAGCGCCCGGCGTGAACCCATCGCGGGTGCTCCTGAAGGGGATGGCGGGAAACAGAAACGGCACCAGCGTAGAGCCCCGGGGCGAACCGGATGCATCCGCCGAGCCCACCTGGGCGGGCGCCGACCTGCCGGTGGCTCTACCGTGAGCGGATGGCAACGGACGGCAGGGTCGGCCGGCAACCGGTGGACAGCACCGGGTCACGTCGGGCCAGTCGGCGCTGGTGGGATTCAGACGCGCGGGCGTACCAGGCCGAGCACGGCCGGTTCCTCGGCGACGCCGAGTTCGTCTGGTGCCCGGAGGGCCTGCGGGAGTCACAGGCCGGGCTGCTCGGTGACCTGGCCGGCAGGCAGGTCCTGGAGGTCGGTTGCGGTGCGGCCTCCTGCTCGCGGTGGCTGGCCGCGCAGGGCGCCGAGCCGGTCGCCTTCGACCTGTCCCACGGCATGCTGCGCGAAGCGCAGGCCGGTTCGCGACGTACCGGCCTGTCGGTACCGCTCGTCCAGGCCGACGCCGAGCGCCTACCGTTCCGGGACGGAAGCTTCGACCTGGCCGCCACCGCGTTCGGTGCGGTGCCCTTCGTGGCCGACCCCGGCGCGGTGATGCGCGAGGTGCACCGGGTACTGCGGCCGGGCGGACGGTGGGTGTTCGCCGTCACCCATCCGATGCGCTGGATCTTCCTCGACGACCCGGGCGAACGCGGACTGATCGCAGTGCACTCCTACTTCGACCGGACCCCGTACGTGGAGTACGACGAGCGCGGCGCCCCCGCCTACGTCGAACACCACCGCACCCTCGGCGACCGCATCCGGGATCTGCTGGCCGCCGGCTTCGTACTGCGTGATCTGATCGAGCCGGAATGGCCGCCCGGACATGACCAGGTCTGGGGCCAATGGAGCCCGCTGCGTGGCCGGATGTTCCCCGGTACGGCGATCTTCGTGGCCCAGCGCGACGACCGGCCGACGCCGGCCGACATGACAGGAAGCTGAGCCGACCTACCCGGCACAGCCACACACAGTGGAGTGGACATGAAGGTGTTCGTGTCGGTGGATCTGGAAGGCGTCGCCGGGATCGTCGACTGGGCGCAGTGCACCCGCGCAGGCGAGGACTACGCGCTGGGGCGACGGTTGGCGCTCGGCGAGGTCAACGCCGCGATCGAGGGCGCGCTGGCGGCCGGCGCCACGGAGATCCTGGTCAACGACGCGCATTCGGCGATGCGCAACCTCGCACCCGACGAGTTGGCCGGCCAGGCCAGCTACCTGTCCGGCCGGATCAAGCCGCTGTACATGATGCAGGGCCTGGACGACAGTTTCGATGCCGCACTGTTCGTCGGCTACCACGCCGCGATGCCCACACCCGGGGTGCTGTCGCACACCTACAGCCCGCTGGCAGTCACCGACGTACGGATCAACGGCGCCCTGGCCGGTGAGTCGGGTCTCAACGCGCTGGTCGCCCAGCACCACGGGGTGCCGGTAGCGGTGATCACCGGCGACCAGTACGTGACCGCCGAGGCCGAGCCCTACTGCCCCGGGATCCGCGGCATCGTGGTCAAGGAGTCGCACAACCGTTTCGCCGCCACCAATCTGCATCCGGAGCGGGCCCGCAGCAGAATCCGGGACGGTGTCACCGGGGCGCTGCGGGATCTGGACCAGTTGTCCGCGCCCCGGATCGAACTGCCCGCGACGATCGAGGTCGACTTTCTGAGCCCGGACATGGCGGAAGCCGCGACCTGGATCGCAGGGGTGCGGCGCAGCGGTCTCCGGACGGTGAGTTTCGTCGACGACGAGCCGCTGCGGCTGTTCCGTACCTTCGTCACGCTGATCTTCCTGACACGGTCCCTTGTGGAGAGTTGACCGGTGTGGCGGCACCTTCAGCCTGCGGTCGCGATCGCAGGCTCAGTGCCCGGCCCCGGACCAGTCCGCGCCGACGCCCACCGACACCGAGAGAGGGACCGACAGCCGGCGGGCGTCACCCATCTCCGCGCGTACCAGTTCCTCCAGCGCGGCGCGTTCCCCGTCGGCCACCTCGAACACGAGTTCGTCGTGCACCTGCAACAGCATCCGCGACGACAGTCCCGCCTCCGCGATCCGTGCGTCGACCCGCAACATCGCGATCTTGATGATGTCGGCCGCCGAACCCTGGATGGGGGCGTTGAGCGCCATCCGTTCGGCCATCTCCCGACGCTGCCGGTTGTCGCTGGTCAGGTCCGGAAGGTAGCGGCGCCGGCCCAACATCGTCTCCGTGTAGCCGTCCCGGCGAGCCTGATCCACCAGGCCACGCAGGTAGTCACGTACCCCGCCGAATCGTTCGAAGTATTCGTCCATCAACCCACGGGCCTCCTCGGCGCTGATGCCGAGTTGACCGGACAACCCGTACGCCGACAGGCCGTAGGCCAGGCCGTAGTTCATCGCCTTGATCTTGCTGCGCTGCTCGGCGCTGACCTGTTCCGGTGACACCGCGAACACCCGGGCGGCGGTGGCCGCATGGAAGTCCGCGCCGGTCACGAACGATTCGATCAGTGCCTCGTCCCCGGACAGGTGCGCCATGATCCGCATCTCGATCTGGCTGTAGTCGGCGGTCAGCAACTCCTGGTACGGCGCACCGACCACGAAGGCGCGCCGCAACCGCCGGCCCTCCTCGCTGCGGATCGGGATGTTCTGCAGATTCGGGTCGGTCGAGGAGAGCCGCCCGGTCGCCGCGACCGTCTGCTTGAACGTGGTGTGAATACGGCCGTCGTCGCTGACGGACTTGAGTAGACCCTCCACCATGGACCGCAGCTTCGACACGTCGGCGTAGCCGCAGCAGGTGCGGCAGCACCTCGTGCCTGGTCTCCGCGTACAGGTTCTTCAGCGAATCCGCGTCGGTGGTGTAGCCGGTCTTGGTCCGTTTGGTCTTCTTCAGTCCCAGTTCGCTCGAACAGCATCTGTTGCCGCTGCTTGGGCGAGCCCAGGTTGAACTCCCGACCGACCACGTCGTACGCGCCCTGCGCGGCGGTCTTCACCTCGCCGGCGAAATGGGATTCCAGGTCGGACAGGTAGTCGGTGTCGGCGGCGATACCGGTCGACTCAATACCGGCGAGCACCCGGCTCAACGGTTGCTCCAACCCGGTGAGCAGTTCGATTCCGCGCTGCCCGCCGCCAACCGGGTCGGATCCCTCGCCGTCCGGCCCACCGCCCGCCGCGTCCGCCCCGGCCGCCGCCGGCGCCGAACTTGCCTGCTTGTGCTGCCCGACCAGCTCGGCACGCAACGCGTCGGCGAGATCCAGGGTCGCCCGGGCCCGCAGCATCAGCTGCTGTTCGGCGGCCTGGCATCCCAACGCCTCACCCAGCCCGTCGAGCGTCAGCTGGCCGTCGTCAGGCTCCTCGGCACGCAACTCCCGGTGCAGGTAACGCACCGCCAGGTCGGCCAGGTCGTAGCTGCGCTGGTCGGGCCGGACAAGGTAGGCGGCCAGCGCGGTGTCGGTGGCCACGCCGTCCAACTGCCAGCCGTGCGACCGCGCACGCCAGCAGCACCGGCTTCGCGTCGTGCAGGACCTTCGGTCGGGTCCCATCGGCCAGGAACGCCCCCAGCGCCGCGTCGTCGGTCGCGTCCAGCTTCGCCGGATCGAGATGGCAGGCCGCCGTGCCCTTGGCGACCGCCAGGGAAAGCGCGGTCAATGTGCCGGTGCCCCGGCCGAACGTGCCCGAGACCGCGACCCCCACCGGTACCCCGGCAGCGGTGTGGGTTTCCAGCCAGCCGGCCACTCCGCCGGTGGGCAGAACCGTGCCGGTCACCTCGATGCCCTCCTCCGCCTCCGGCTCGAGTGCGGCCAGGTACGAGTAGAGGCGCTCGCGCAACACCCGGAACTGCAAGGTGTCGAAGACCTGGGCGACCTGGCTCGCGGTCCCAGCCGTGCCAGGCCAGGTCGTCCGGACCGACCGGAAGGGGGAGATCGTCCACCAGCTTGTTCAGCTCGTAGTTGCGCAGCACGTCGGCCAGGTGCACGCGCAGCGACTCTCCCCGGCCTTGCCCTTGATCTCGTCCGCCGCCGCCACGATGCCCTCGACCGAGGTGTACTGGCCGATCCACTTCGCCGCCGTCTTCGGACCGACCCCTGGCACCCCCGGAAGGTTGTCGCTGGTCTCGCCCACCAGCGCGGCCAGATCCCGGTAGCGCCCGGGTGCCACACCGTATTTTTCGGTCACCGCATCCGGAGTCATCCGGGCCAGCTCCGACACGCCCTTCTTCGGGTACAGCACCGTGACCCGGTCGGTAATCAGCTGGAACGCGTCGCGGTCGCCACTGCAGATGAGCACGTCGAAACCGGCCGCGGCGGACTGCGTGGCCAGCGTGGCGATCACGTCGTCGGCCTCGTAGCCCTCCTTGGTTACCGACGGGATCCGCAGCGCGGCCAGCACCTCACCGATCAGGCTGACCTGACCGTGGAAGTCGGTCGGGGTCTCCGACCGGCCGGCCTTGTATTCGGCGTAGCGCTCAGTCCGAAACGATCGCCGGGAGATGTCGAAGGCCACCGCGACATGGCGTGGGCTGCTCGTCGCGCAGCACGTTGATCAGCATGGAGGTGAAGCCGTAGACCGCGTTGGTCGGCTGCCCGGTGCTGGTGGAGAAGTTCTCCACCGGCAAGGCGAAGAACGCCCGGTAGGCGACCGAATGACCGTCGATCAGCAGCAGCCGGGGTCTCGAACCCCCGGCTGGACGGATTCGCCCGGCGATCAGGGCATCAGAGCCGGTGGCCCGGTCGGTCGCTGCCGGAGAGTTCTCGGTTGGCGCAGTCACCCCGTGACTGTAGCCTCGAGCCCCGACAAAACCCCCGGGTACCCAGGGGTGCTCAGAGAACCTTCGACAGGAACGCCTGAGTCCGCTCGTGCCGGGGGTTGACCAGCACCTCGTCCGGTGTGCCCGTCTCCACCACGACCCCGCCGTCCATGAACACCACGAGGTCGGCCACCTCCCGGGCGAACCCGATCTCGTGCGTGACCACCACCATCGTCATGCCCGTCTCGGCCAGCTTCCTTCATCACGTCCAGCACCTCGCCGACCAGTTCAGGGTCCAGCGCGCTGGTCGGCTCGTCGAAGAGCATCAGCTTCGGGTCCATCGCCAGCGCCCGGGCGATCGCCACCCGCTGCTGCTGCCCACCGGACAGCTGCGCCGGATAGGAAGCGCCCTTGTCAGCCAGGCCGACCCGGTCCAACAGCTCGTCGGCGCGCTGTCGTGCGTGTGCCCGCCGCAGACCCTTCACCTGGCAGGGCGCCTCCATCACGTTCTGCCGGGCGGTCATGATGCGGGAACAGATTGAACCGCTGGAACACCATGCCCATCCGGCTGCGCTGGACGGCCACCTCACGCTCCCGCATCTCGTGCAGCTTGTCGCCGCGCTGCCGGTAGCCGACAAGTTCGCCGTCCACCCAGATCCGACCGGCCTCGATCTTCTCCAGATGGTTGATGCAGCGCAGGAATGTCGACTTGCCCGAACCGGAAGGGCCCAGCACGCAACAGACCTCCCCCGGCGGGATCGCCAGATCGATACCCTGCAGCACCTCCAGCCGACCGAACGACTTGTGCACGTTCTCGGCCAACACCATGAAGTGGGCCGGGTCCAGCCCACCAGCCGACCCCGTATCGCTGTCCGCCCCACCCGCCGTCTGATCCGTCACTGCGTCACCTCTCCGGCCGCGCCGGTCCCCCTGGTACGCAGCCGCAGCCGGGCCGCACCGGTCGATCCGCTGCCCCGGGCGAAGTACTTCTCCAGGAAGTACTGGCCGATCATCAGCACACTGGTCATCACCAGGTACCAGATACAGGCAGCGACCAACATCGGGAAGATCAGATAGGTACGGGCACCGATGTGCTGCAACTGGAAGAACAGCTCACTGGTGACCGGAACGTAGGCCACCAGCGAGGTGTCCTTGAGCATCGCGATGACCTCGTTACCGGTCGGCGGCACGATGACCCGCATCGCCTGCGGCAGCACGATGCGCCGCAGCAGCGTCGGCCGGCGCATACCCAGCGCCTGTGCCGCCTCGGCCTGCCCCGGATCGATGGACTGGATGCCGGCCCGCACGATCTCGGACATGTAAGCGGCCTCGGACAGCCCCAACGCCAGCAGACCGGCCATGAAACCGGTCAGCACAGTGGCCGCATCCAGACCGAACAACCGGGCATGCAAGTCGATGCCGAAAAGCGCACCCAGCTGATGGTCGAACGGCAACCCGAACTCCAGCCGCGAGTACAGGATGCCCAGGTTGCCGAACAGGATGCACAGCACCAGCCGGGGCACGCCCCGGAAGAACCACGTGTACAGCCAGGCCGCCCCGGTCAGGATCGGGTTGGGCGAGAGCCGCATCACCGCGAGAACCGTGCCCCCGGCGACGCCGATCACCATCGCCAGGACCGTCAGTTCCAACGACGTCACCGCACCGCGTACCACCGGCGCCAGCAGAATGTTGTTGGCGATGTCCGTCCAGTGGAACGCCGGGTTGGTCACCAGCATGTTCACGAACATGGCGGTGAGAACCGCGAGCACCGCCACCGTGACCCAGCGGCCCGGGTGGCGTACCGGCACCGCCCGGATCGGGTCCGGGCGGACCCGATCCGGGCGGGGTGTCGTCAGATCCGACATCAGGACCAGTACCTACTTCACCGAGGGATTGACGGTCGGGTTGTCGATCTTGCCGAGCTGTACGTTCCAGTTCTTCAGAATGGTCAGGTACGTGCCTTCGGACGATCAGCGCCTTGAGCGCAGCCTGGATCGCCTGGGCGAAGCCCAACTGGTCCTTCTTGATCACATACCCGTACGGGGCCGCCTCGTAGATGCTGCCCAGCGACTGCAGACTGCCCTTGGACGTCTTGATCGCGTACGCCACCACCGGGGAGTCCGCCGACATAGCGTCCTCCTTGCCCGAGACCACCGCGGCGGTGGCCTGGTCCTGATCCTTGTACTGGTCGATGGTGATCTTCTTACCTGCCGGGCACTTCTTGTTCTTCGCGTTCAGGTCGTCGACCTCGACCGTGTTGGTCTGCACCGCGATCTTCTTACCGCACGCGTTGTCCGGCGAGACGTTCTTCGGGTTGCCCTTCTTCGACGCCCACCAGATACCCGCCGAGAAGTAGGTGACCATGTTGGCCTGCTTCAACCGGTCCGGGTTGACGGTGAACGACGAGACGCCCACCGTGTACTTCCCGGACTCCACGCCCGCGATGATCGTGCCGAAGTCGGCCGACTGGTACTTCGCCGTCAGCCCCAGCTTCGACATCACCGCGTTGAACAGGTCGATGTCGAAACCCTCGACCGTCTTACCGTCCCCGGCCAGGAACTCGCTCGGCGCGTACGACGAGTCCGTCCCAACCGTCACCACACCTGCCTTACGGATCGCCGCCGGCACCTTGGCCGCCAAGTCCTGGTCCGACGACACCTTCGGCGCCGGTGACTTCGGCCCACCGCCGGTACTCGTACCCTTGCCGCACCCGGCCAGCGCCACACTGAGCACCACGATCCCGGCCACGGCAAGTCGGGCTGTACGCCCGCTCGTCCCCCTCATATCCCCTCCAGGTTCGTCATCGTCGATCGCCGCGCAACTAGGCAACCCCGAGGTATGCCTCCCGTACCGACGGATCGGCCAGCAGCTCCGCCCCGGTCCCGGACCGTGACGATACTGCCCGTCTCCAGCACGTACGCCCGATGCGCCAGAGACAGCGCCTGCTGCGCGTTCTGCTCCACCAGCAGGACGGTCGTGCCCTGTGAATTGATTTCCGCGATGATCGAGAAGATCTGCTGGATCAGCATCGGCGCCAGACCCATCGACGGCTCATCCAACAGCAGGATCTTCGGTCGCGCCATCAACGCCCGACCGATCGTGAGCATCTGCTGCTCACCGCCCGACATCGTGCCGCCCAACTGTTTACGCCGCTCGGCCAACCGAGGGAACAGGCTGAACACCCGCTCCTGGTCATCGGCGATGCCCGCGGTGTCACGCCGCGTGTAGGAACCCAGTTCCAGGTTCTCCAGCACCGTCATGCCGGGGAAGATGCCCCGGCCCTCCGGGGCCTGGGAGATCCCGCTGGACACCCGCTTGTCCGCGCGCATCCGGGTAATGTCGCGGCCCTCCAACAGGATCCGGCCCCGCTGCGCCGCCCGCAGCCCCGACACCGCCCGCATCGTGGTGCTCTTACCGGCCCCGTTGGCGCCGATCAGCGCGACGATCTCACCCTTGTCGATGCCGAGGCTGACACCGTGCAGCGCCTCGATCCGGCCGTACGCGACGACCAGATCCTCCAACTCAAGCAGCATCTTCCGGCACCCCCAGATAGGCCGCGATCACCTTCGGATCCGCGCGCACCTCGGCCGGCGCGGCATCGGCGATCTTGCGGCCGAACTCCAGTACGACCACCCGGTCGGTCACGCCCATCACCAGGCGCATGTCGTGCTCGATCAGCAGTACGGTCTGGCCGCGGTCACGGATCCGGCGGATCAGCTCCAGCAGCTTCTCCTTCTCCGCCGGGTTGAAACCGGCGGCCGGCTCGTCCAGGCACAGCAGCTTCGGCTGCGTCGCCAACGCCCGGGCGATCTCCAACCGACGCTGATCGCCGTACGGCAGGTTGTGCGCCACCGAATTCGCAGCGCGCGGGATGCCGACGAAGTCGAGCAGTTCGAAACTCAGCTCCCGGCCGTGCCGCTCCTCCTGACGGTGGCGCGGCAGCCGGAACAGCGCACCGGGCACGCTGCTTCGATGCCGGGCGTCCGCACCGACCATCACGTTCTCCAGCGCGGTCATCTCCGGGAAGAGCCGGATGTTCTGGAACGTACGGGCGATGCCGGCACGGGTGATGCCGTGCCGACTACGGCCGACCAGCCGCGCCCCGTCGAAATACACCGTGCCCGACGTCGGCTTGAACACCCCGGTCATCACGTTGAAGCAGGTGGTCTTCCCGGCACCGTTCGGACCGATCAGGCCGAGGATCTCACCGCGCCGGACCTCGAAGTTGATCTGGTCGAGCGCGGTGACCCCACCGAACTGGACGGTGACGTCGTCGACTCGCAGCAACGCCTCGTCGTCCACCGCGATCGGACCGGAACCCGCCGGCGTCGTTTCTCCTGGATCAGACATTCACCGTCGCCTCCTCCGCGGCTTCCTGTCGCCGGTCGGCCAGCTCCACCGCCCGTCTACGGCTGGGTACCAGCCCCTGCGGCCGGAACACCATGATGGCGATCAACGCGACGCCGAACGCCAGGAACCGGTAGTCCTGGAAGTTCCGGAACCGGTCCGGCAGGTACGAGATCAGCACCGCACCCAACGTCACCCCCACCAGGTTTCCCGAACCACCCAGCACCACCGCGGCCACGAACAGGATCGAGGTCAGCACGTCGAAGGAGTTCGAGTTCACGAAACCCTGCCGACTGGCGAACAGGGCGCCCGACAAGCCCCCCAGGCCGGCGCCGATCGCGAACGCCCACAGTTTGAACTTGAACGCCGGCACGCCCATCAGTTCAGCGGCGTCCTCATCCTCGCGGATCGCCAGCCAGGAACGGCCCACCCGGCTACGTTCCAACAACTTGACGCCGAACATGCAGATGATCACGAGAGTCAACGCCAGCCAGTAGAACGGCCGGGTGTCGATCACCCCGAACAGCGGGTCACCGTTGGACAACGTTCCCGGCGGCGCCGGCACGTCCGGGATCCCGCGCTGCCCGTTGGTCACCGACCAGTTCACCGCGATGAGCCGGACGATCTCCCCGAAGCCCAACGTCACGATCGCGAGATAGTCGCCGCGCAGCCGCAGGGTCGGGCCGCCCAGAATGACACCTGACACCATCGCGAGGGCGATGGCGATCGGGATCAGCGTCAGCCACGGAAACTTCGTCGCCAACGGTGAGGACGGCGAGCCGAACACCGCAACCGAGTACGCACCGACCGCGAAGAACCCGATGTAGCCGAGGTCCAACAGACCGGCCAGGCCGATCACCACATTCAGACCCACCGCCACCAGTACGTACACCGCCACCAGGAACAGCGTCGAGGTGAAGTCGGTCTCGGTGGTGCGGATGAGCGGAATGTTGAGGTTGGGCAGCCCGTACAGGACTCCCACCAGTGCCAGGCCGACCAGCACCCGGACCGGCCGGGGAATGGCCCGCCACCGCGTCCCGATCCCCGCCAACCCTGCTAGCCGGCGCCGATCGGCGGCCCGCAGGCCACCGAGCACTCGGTTGCCGCCGCCGGCCCGGCGCCCGCGCCTGCCGTCCTGGTCCGGACCTGCCGTCGTCATGCCCGCGCCTTTCCGAGCGACTCACCCAACAGACCGGTGGGCCGGAACATCAGGATGATCACCAGCACCACGAAGGCCACCACGTCCCGCCAGGACGTACCGAACAACGCGGAACCGTAGTTCTCCACCAGCCCCAACGCCAGGCCGCCCAGCAGCGCCCCGCGCAGGTTACCGATACCGCCCAGTACCGCTGCGGTGAAAGCCTTGATGCCGAGCAGGAAGCCGATGTCCGCGCGAGTGACCCCGATCTTGAGGTTGTACAGCAGCGCCGCAGCACCGGCCATCACCCCACCCACGGCGAACGTCAGCACGATCACCCGGTTCTTGTTGATGCCCATCAACGCGGCGGTGTCCGGGTCCTGTGCCACCGCGCGGATCCCGCGACCCAACCGGGTCCGGTTGATGAACTGGTCCAGCAGCACCATCATCGCCACCGCCGCGATCACCACACCCAGATCCAGGTTGGTGATGTGCACATTGCCCAGGTGTACCAGCGTTCTGGTGCGGAACAGTTCCGGCATGCCGAACTGCTGGCGATCGGTGAACACCCCGACGGCCTCGCTGATTGCCACAGAGGCACCGATCGCGGTGATCAGGAAGACCAGCCGTGGTGCGTTGCGGCGGCGCAACGGCCGGTAGGCCACGAACTCGACCGCGAGCGCGGTGACCCCTGACCACACGGCCGCGAACACCAGCCCCACCAGCAGGTAGCCGATCATGGCCAGCGGCGACGGAACCGCGTTGTTCTCGTGCAGGCCGACCAGGTCCCAGCCGAGCATCGCGCCGAAGGTGCCCATCATGAACACCTCGGAATGCGCGAAGTTGATCAACTTCAGCAGTCCGTAGACGAGGGTGTAGCCCAGTGCGATCAGTGCGTAGATCGCGCCCTGGGACAGTCCGGTGACGGTCAGGTCACCGAAGTCTGAGAACAGGAAGTGGAAATTCAAGGACGCTCCATGGTGACAGGGGGCGTCCACCGGGGGCCGGCACCGCACCGGACCGCACCAGATCGGCGGCGGCCGACGCACCCGCCTACGACTGCGGACGCACAGACTGTGCCCAGGGCCGGCGACTCACCGCCGCCGGCCCCGTCTGCAATCAGCTGGTGGTGGACTTGATCTCCTGGTCCTTGACGATCGCTCCGCCAGAAACCTTGTAGGACCAGACCACGATCTCCGACTTGGCGATCTCCCCGGTCTGGTCGAACTTGATGTGCTTGGTGACGCCGTCCTTGTCGTAGGAGTTGACAAAGTCCAGCATCGCCTTACGCGAGGTCTTGCCGGCCTTGATCCCGTCCAGGAACACGTTCGTCGAGTCGAACGCCTCCGGGCCGTAGGTGCCGGGCTCCTTGCCGAACGCCTTCTTGTAGTCGGCGAAGAAAGTGCCCTTCGCCTCGTCGCCCGGGATGCAGGGGCAGGTCACCACGGCGCCCGCAGCGGCCTTGTTGCCCGCGCCGGCGATCAGACCGGGGTCCTTGACACCGTCATCGGAGACGAACTTCGCCGTCACGTTCGCGGCCCGCAGCTGCTTGAGGAACGGCCCGGCCTCGGCGTAGTAACCGCCGTAGAAGACCGCGTCGGCCTTCGAGGACTTGACCTTGGCGACGGTCGCCTGGAAGTCGGTCTGCTTCGGCTGCACCGTGTCACTGCCGCCCACCAGACCGCCCAGCGAACTCTTCACCACATCGGCCAGGCCCTTGCCATAAGCCGTGGTGTCGTCGACGACGAAGACCTTCTTGGCCTTCACGGTGTCCTTGATGTAGGTCGCCGCCGCCGGGCCCTGGGAGTTGTCGTTACCCAGCATCCGGTGGAAGACCTTCCACCCCTTCTGCGACAGGGTGGGGTTGGTCGCCGACGCGGAGATCAGCGGCAGGCCGCCCTTGTCGAAGATGCCGTCCGCGGCCTCCGACTCACCGGAGAACGCCGGGCCGACGACCCCGACCATCTTGGAGTCCTGTACCAGCTGCTGCGCCAGACCCGGCGCCTGCTTCTCGTCGCCCTGGGAGTCCTTGCTCTCCAGGGTGACCTTGCACTTGGGGTTCTTCGCGTTGTACTGGTCGACCGCCAGCTTCACGCCGTTGTAGATATTGATGCCGAGGTTGGCGTTCGGGCCCGTCCGGGCACCGAAGAATGCAATCTTGGAGTCACACTTGCCGCTGCCCGAGTCCGAACTGGCGCTCGTGCACGCCGCGGATGCCCCCAGCATCAGCAGCGCCACCGGCACGACCTGCAGCGGTCGTACAAACCTGGTCTTCAAGGCTTCCTGTCCTCCTCCGTCGGTGCCCGATCCGGCCCACGGAGCGAACCGGGGATCGGCACAGGGCACTGAACTCGCATAGAGCCTGTGGCGCGGAAACGTATCCCAGTTCGGTGGCCGATGGTAGGGATCACAGCCCGCCCTCGTACCAAACCGTTATCTAGGGAGCGGACGCGAAGGGGATGCTCAGCAGCAGAACGCTTCGGCCGCGCCCAACCGGTATGCAACCAGACGTTACCCTCGCTACGACTCAGAGGGCGCAGCGGAGGGTGATGTCGTCGTCGATCCGGCGCTCTCGGCGACGATCCGTTCAGCGACGTCACGCATGGTCAACCGGTGGTCCATCGCCGCGCGCTGGATCCAGCGGAAGGAATCGGGCTCAGCCATGCCGTACCGGGTCATCAGCACGCCCTTCGCCCGGTCGATGACCTTCCGGGACTCCAGCCGGTCCGACAGACTGGCCACTTCGGACTCCAGCGCCGACAGCTCCGTGTAACGGGATATCGCTATCTCGATCGCCGGTACCAGGTCACTTTTCTGGAACGGTTTCACCAGGTACGCCATCGCCCCAGCGGCGCGCGCCCGCTCGACCAGATCCCGCTGGCTGAACGCGGTCAGAATGACCACCGGGGCGAGCCGCTCACCGGCGATCTGTTCGGCCGCCGCGATGCCGTCCATGATCGGCATCTTCACGTCGAGGATGACCAGATCCGGACGAGTCTCGTGGGCGAGCCGGACCGCGGTCTCGCCGTCCGCCGCTTCGCCGACGACCTCGTAGCCTTCTTCGACGAGCATCTCGGCCAGGTCGAGCCGGATCAGCGCCTCGTCCTCGGCGATCAGTACCCGACGCTTGTCGGGCACACCTGCCTCGCGCTCAGTCACGGCTCGGCCTTTCTCCGGTCCCGGTACACTTTCCGACGCACCGGACACCCGGCCGCGTCGACCAGGCCACAGCCTAGCCGGTACGATGTCTGCGGTTGCGGCCCCTGTATCCCAACCGGCAGAGGAAATGGCCTCAAAATCCATCCAGTGTGGGTTCGAATCCCACCAGGGGCACATCAGGAATTGACACACCCGAGTGTCAATCTGTCGCCATGTATCCCCCGCACATGCGAACCCAGGCCCGGGAACTGTTCGCTCGGGGCTGGCCGATGGCCAGCATCGCGAGAAATCTGGGAATCAGTCGCGACACCGCTCGAGTGTGGTGTACCCGGCAGCTGCGCTCAGACGATCCTGATCACCGCGCCGGTCGATGCTTCCGCTGCAAGGTCCCTTCGAAACCGCCCGATGCCCCTGCGCAGTATGCCTACCTTCTTGGTCAGTACCTGGCCGACGGACATCTGGTCACCAATGCCAAGGTCCCGGTGTTACGGGTGGCCTGCGCCGCTTGCTACCCGGACATAATGGATGAAGTCGACAGTGCGATGCGACAGACCCTGGCTCGATCGGTCTGTCGAGTCGCCTCGCCGGGCTGTTTCAAGGTGACCAGCTACTCGAAGCACTGGCCCTGTCTGCTGCCCCAACACGGGGCTGGCCGAAAACACTGCCGGGAGATCCGTCCTGGCAGGAGGAGATAACCGCCCGGCATGCCCAGCAATTCCTGCGCGGTCTGATCCATGCTGACGGCACCCGGGTAACGAACGTGGTCCGGGCCGGCGGAAAGCGATACTCCTATCCCCGGTACTTCTTCTACAACGAGTCAGCAGACATTCTCCGGATCTGTGGGCAGGCGCTCGACCAGGTGGGCGCGCGGTGGCGCTACAACCGGGCCAACAGCATCTCGGTGGCCCGGAGACAGAGCGTCGCGCTGCTGGACAGCTTCATCGGGCCGAAGAGCTGACCGCAGGGCCGGTCAGCCGCGGGTGCGGCGCAGCAGGCCCTCCTGGACCACGGTGGCCACGTGTCGGCCGTCGGCGGCGAAGATGCGCCCGGTGGCCAGTCCGCGGCCACCGGAGGACGACGGGCTGGCGCAGTCGTACAGGAACCATTCGTCGGCCCGGAACGGGCGGTGCAGCCACAGGGCATGGTCCAGGCTGGCGCCGGCGAAGCCGTCGGGTCCCCACACCTCGCCGTGCCAGGACAGCACGGAGTCCAGCAGGGTCAGGTCGCTGGCGTAGGTGAGGGCGCAGGCGTGCAGCAGCGGGCTGTCCGGCAGGGCGCCGGCGATGCGCATCCAGACCCGCTGGTGGGCCGAGGCGGGTCGGTCACCGCTGCGTACCCAGCCGGGCTCCCCTACGTAGCGCACGTCCACCGATTGCGGGACCCGCGACCAGATGCCGAGCCGTTCGGGGTAGCGGGCCATCCGTTCGACGATGGTGGGTACCTGCTCGGGCGGCGGTACGTCGTCGGGCATCTCGGTCTGATGGTCCAGTCCTTCTTCCGGCCGGTGGAAGGACGCGGACATGAAGAAGATCGGTTTGCCATGCTGGATGGCAGTGACCCGGCGGACCGAGAAGGAGGCGCCGTCACGGATCACCTCGACCGAGTACACGATCGGCACGCTCGGGTCGCCCGGTCGGACGAAGTAGCCGTGCAGGGAGTGCACGGAACGGGCCGGCTGCACGGTGCGGCCGGCGGCCACCAGGGCCTGGCCGGCGACCTGCCCGCCGAACACCCGCTGCGGCCCCACCTTGGGGCTGCTGCCGCGGAAGATGTTGACCTCGATGGATTCCAGGTCCAGCAGGGCGAGCAGCTTGTCCACAGCCGCCTGGCCGGTCAACGGGGAGCCGCCGGCTGGGGCGGCGTCCGCTGGTTCGGCCGGCCCGTCAGGCACCTGCCGCTCCCGGCATCAGGCCTCCGCCAGTGAACCGAGCCGGTGTACCCGCAGGGTGTTGGTGGAGCCGGGGGTCCCGGCCGGGGTGCCGGCGACCACGACCACCGAGTCGCCGGCGGTGCCGTGCCCGAGTTCCTGTAGCGCGTGGTCGACCTGCCGGAACATGTCGTCGGTGTGGTGTACGAACGGGACCAGGTGGACCTGCACTCCCCAGCTGAGCGCCAGCTGCCGGCGTACCTTCTCCTCCGGGGTGAAGGCCAGCAGCGGCAGGTCGCTGTGCAGTCGGGACAGCCGCCGTACGGTGTCCCCGGTCTGGCTGAACGCGACCAGTGCCTTCGCGCCGATCACCTCGGCGGTGTGTGCGGCGGCGGCGGTGATGGCGCCGCCCTGGGTGCGCGGGTCGTGCTGAAGGGTCGGGCAGTTGAACTGGCCCTGTTCGGAGTATTCGACGATGCGCGCCATGGTCCGTACGGTCAGCACCGGGTAGCGGCCGACGCTGCTCTCCGCGGAGAGCATGACCGCGTCGGCGCCGTCGAGTACGGCGTTGGCGACGTCGGAGACCTCGGCGCGGGTGGGCCGGGAGTTGTCCACCATCGAGTCGAGCATCTGGGTGGCCACGATGACGGGCTTGGCGTTCTCCCGGCAGAGCTGTACCGCGTGCTTCTGCACCATCGGTACCTGTTCCAGCGGCAGTTCCACGCCCAGGTCACCGCGGGCGACCATCAGCCCGTCGAAGGCTTCGACGATCGCGTCGAGGCGGTCCACCGCTTCCGGCTTCTCGATCTTGGCGATGACCGGGACCCGTCCGCCGAGCTCGTCCATGATCATGTGGGCCGGTTTGATGTCCTCGGCCGACCGGACGAAGGACAACGCGACCAGGTCGACACCGAGGCCGAGGGCGAAGCGCAGGTCTTCGGCGTCCTTGTCGGACAGGGCCGGCACGCTGATCGCCACGTTGGGCAGGGACAGCCCCTTGTGGTTGGAGACCGGACCGCCCTCGACGACCAGGCAGCGGATGTCGGCTCCGTCGACGCCGGTGACCTCCAGGGACAGCTTGCCGTCGTCGACCAGCAGCCGGTCTCCGGGATGTACCTCGTCGGGCAGTTTGCGGTAGGTGACCGAGACCCGCTCAGCGGTGCCGGCTACGTCGTCGGCGGTGATGGTGACGGTGTCACCGGTGCGCCATTCGGCTTTACCTTCGGCGAAGTTCCCGAGCCTGATCTTGGGACCCTGCAGGTCGGCGAGGATGCCGACGTTGCGTCCGGTCACCTCGGCCGCTTCCCGGACCATGTGGTACACGGCCTCGTGGTCGGCGTGTGTGCCGTGGCTGAAGTTCAGCCTGGCGACATCCATGCCGGCCTCGACCAGACCTCGCATCCGTTCCGGGGTTGCCGTGGCCGGGCCGATGGTACAGACGATCTTCGCTCGACGTGTCACGTTTGCCAGGCTATACCCGGCCGGTGTCGGTCGACCGGGCCTGCCCGACCAGCGGGAAACCTCCTTCGCGTCGTTACCTGACGGCTACCTGGATGTCCGGAAAAACTCACGTACGGGCCGCGGGAGCCGGGAAATCGTCCGGTGCGCCGGCACTTCGGGTCGGTCGCCGGCCGATGCGGAGCGCGCAGAGGTCAGGGCCGACCACGGTGGACACCAGCGTGGTCGGGCCTGTGGAACGTGTGATGGATCAGGAGACCTTCATGGAACTGGCCCGGTTGCTCCAGCCGTCACCGATGTTGGCGAGGTTCGAGGACTCGTCGATCCAGGTCGACGAGGCGCCGCCGTAGCCGGTCTTGCCGTACAGCTTCACATCGCACTGGTTGTTGGTGTGCAGCGAGGTGATCTTGTTGTCCAGCGTCGGCCCGAGGTCGGTCAGGCCGATCTCGGTGTCGGAGTAGGTGGCCGTGCAGTTACCGCTCTTGTAGAAGGTGTCGAGGTAGTTGCTGAAGCCGGTGCCGTTGTACATCTTCACCACCCACTCCACCGCGAGTGAGCCGACGTGCTGACGGGCCTGGTCCTGGCTCTGCGCGCACGCGCGCTTCTGGGTGTCGAGGTTGACCGCGCAGTAGGTCGTCTGGTGCGGTGCTGCGGCGGCGGGCCCGGCAAGCAGACCAGCGGCAACGACACCCGCCGCGGCGGCGAGCGTGGACAGGGTACGTACCTTCATCGTTCCTCCCGAGAAGATGAGGTGACCGCAACGGCGCCGGAACCGGCGGGTCGGTCGCGGTCACGCTAGAGCGCTGGACTATCACCGCTCTATCGTCGGCACCCGCTGCCCACCGACCGGCTCAGGGCAGGGTGCGCAGCCAGTCCCGTACCGTGGCGCCGAACGCGTCGCCCTGCTGGTGGTACAGCTCCACCGACTCCTGGCCACTGCGCCGCGCCGCGCGCGGGTCGCCGGCGAGGACCTGGGCCCGGGCGAGCTGGTAGAGCGCGTACGCCACTCCGGTGGGGACGCCCAGACCGCGGAATGCACCGACGGCTGATTCCAGAACCTGCACCGCCTCCGGCGCAGCGCCCTGGGCCAGCAGCAGTTCAGCGCGCACGATCCGTACCTGGGCGATGCCGGCTTCGTGCCGGATGCCGGTCAGGGTCTGCTCGGATCGGCTGATCAGCGCCTCGGCGTGCTGCATCCGCCCGGTCCGGATACACGCACGGGCCAGCATGTACTCCGCGACCGCCCGGTTGCCGATGTCGCCGATGGCGGAGAAGGTGCTGATCGCGGCCTGCAGGTAGCTGACCGCCCCGGCCGGTGTCGCCTGCATCTGCGCGATGCAGCCCAGGGCGTTCGCCTCACCGCGGCGGTCCCCGGCCCGGCGCAGCTGTTCCAGTGCCCGGTGGTAGGAGCGCAGCGCGGCGTCCCGGTCGGTGTCGTGTTCCAGCGACAGGTTCGCCAACCCCAGGTGTGCCCAGCCCTGCTGGTCGGTGCCACCGATGTCGACGAACCGGTCGAGGGCCCAGCGCAGCACGCACCGCGCGATCCGGCGCTGGCCGAGCGTGCGGGCGGCGCTGCCGTATCCGGTGGCGGCGACGGCAGCACGGTGGGTGTCACCCAGTCGCCGGTAGCGCCACCGGGCCTCCCGTAGCACCGGCAGCGCGGTTTCTTCCTGGCCGGATGCGCGCAGCAGCAGCCCGTGGCCGAGCAACAGCGCGGGCAGTGCTTCCGGTTCGATCGGGGCGTCCTTCACCGCGTCCAGGACGCCGCTGACGGTGTCGTCCCAGTCGCGGGCGCAGCCGCTCAGGTCCGCCGCGTTGGTGACGGTGACGGCGAGTCGCCAGGCCAGCTCCCACCAACCCATTGTGGTGGTGTGGACGATGGCGGCGGTCAGCAGAGCCCGTTCCTGTTCGAACCAGGCGAGCGGGTGCGGGCCCGGTACCGGCCGGGGCCCCGACTCGCCCGGCACGGGGAACATCCGGCTGGGCAGGGCGGCATCCATCGCATCCAGGTGAACCAGCAACGCCCGGTACCCCTGCCGCAGTGCCTGTTCTCGGACCGCGGGCTGGTCTTCAGCCGCGAGCCGTTCGGCCGCGAACAGCCGGACCAGGTCGTGCACCGTGTATCGGGGTGAGCCATCCACCTCAAGCTGCGGCGCCTGCACCAGTTGCGCCTCGATCAGGTGGTCCAGGTAACGCTCGGCATCGCACGGGTCGACGCCGGTCACGGCCGCTGCCATCCAGAGCGGGAAGGTCGGGGTGGGCAGGGCGGCGGTGATACGCAGCAGTCGGGCGGCCGGTGGGGTCAGCCGGCGGTAGCTGGCGGCCAGGCAGGCCCGGATGTCGCGGTCACCGGAGCTGAGTTCACTCAACCGGCTCCGTTCGTCGACCAGCCGGTGCGCCAGTCGGTCCGGTGACAGGTCCGCGCGGTGCGACAGACGGGCGCCCACCACCCGCAGCGCCAGGGGCAGCCGCCCGCACAGGCCGACCAGCTGGTGCACCGAGTCCAGTTCGTCGGCCCGCCAGTCCCGGTCGACGAGTCGGGACAGCAGTTCGGTCGCGTCGTCATGGCTCAGCACGTCCAGGCTGATGGCGGTGACACCGTCCAGCCCGCTCAACGAACGCCGGCTGGTGATCAGCGCTGCCGATCCGCCGGAGGGCGGCAGCAGCGGCCGTACGTGCTGTTCGTCCAGGGCGTCGTCGAGCACCACCAGCAGCCGACGGTCGCTGAGCATCGAGCGGTACAGCCCGACGCGGGCGTCCGGGTCGTCGGGTAGCGCGGGGCCCGGTATCCCCAGCGACCGCAGCAGGGAGCCGAGTACGGCCGGGGCGTCTCGCGGCGCGTCCTGTCCACCGCCCAGGGTGGCGAACAGGCAACCGTCGGGGTACAGCGACCGGAACCGTCGAGCGGCCCGTACCGCAAGCGCCGTCTTGCCCACTCCCCCGAGCCCGGAGATCGACACCAGCGCCGGCGCGGCACCGTCACCCCGCTGCGCGCTCAACGCCGCGCCGATGCGGGCCAGCTCGTCGGGTCGTCCGACGAAGTCCGGGATGTCGGCGGGCAGTTCCCACGGTCGCCCCGGCGTGTATGCCGGGCCGGCCTGCGCCGCGCAGTGCCCGCCGCTTCCGGTGTCGGTGGCTGCGGTCTTGTTCGCTGCCCACCGGCGCAGGATCGGGGCGCTGGAGTCGCGTTCGCCGCGCAGTACGGCACGTTCGAGGTTGGACAGCTCCGGGCCGGGTTCCAGACCCAGTTCGCTGGTCAGCGCGGCGCGGGCGGACCGGTACACGGCCAACGCGTCGGCGGCACGTCCGGCCAGCGCGTGCGCGGCCATCAGCAGGTAGTGCAGCCGTTCGCGCAGCGGCTCGGCCGCGAGCAGCCGGGTCGCTTCGACCAGTACGTCGTCGTACGCGCCGGCCAGCAGCGCGGTGGCCAGGTAGCGTTCGGTGACCGCGGTGCGTTCGGTGTCCAGTGCCTGGGCCGCGACCACGACACCTGGTGCGGTGACGTCCATGCAGGCGCGGCCACGCCACAGGGCCAGCGCCTCCCGGTAGCTGGCCAGTGCGGAGCGCCACCGGTCGGCGGCCGCCTCCTGCGCCGCCTGCACCGCCAGGGTCCGGAAGTCGTACAAATCGCACCGGTTGGCGCGCAGCAGGTAGCCGGGCGAGCGGGTGATGACGTTCTGCTCGGTGGGACAGCCGGTGGCCTGCATGGCCGCGCGCAGCCGGGACGCCACGATGTGCAGCTGGGTCGGTGCGCTGGACGGCGGTTCGGTGCCCCAGATCGCGTCGATGAGCTGGGCGGCCGGACACACCCTGCCCTCGTTGAGTAGCAGTGTCGCCAGCATGGCGCGGGTCCGACCGCCGGTGAGCCGGACGGGGCAGTCGTTCATCTGCGCTTCGACCGGGCCGAGTACGAAGAACCGCAATGCCTCTCCCTCGCCACGCTGTCCCACCCGGCAGTCAGCTGCTGGAGGCAGGGTGGCGGGGCCCCGCGGCCCTGTCCGCGCTCGTCATTCGTACTTCTAGCAAAGTACAGGCCGGTAGTCCATGAACAGGACGGTCGACGCAGGGCGACATGAACGCTGCTGTCGGCGCCCGCTGGAGGCAGATCTGCTGTTCAGCCGACCGGCACGGTCGCGGTGACCTGGCGGATGGCGGCCACGTCCACCTCGACATGGTCGGTGTCGTCGTCAAGCCCGCCCGGGTAGAGCAGGCTGCCCCACCACAGCGGGGTGAACATGCCCTCGGCCACCGCTTCGGTGAACTCGTCGGCGAACCAGGGCAGCGCGCCGCGCGCGAGCGTACGGCCCAGCGCCCCGATGCCTTCCCGGTTTCCTTGGAAGGCGTAGGTGAGCAGGGCCGACTTCAGCCGTCCGCTGGTGCCGTCCTCGGTGGTGAACAGCCGTCGGCACCGGGTGCCGTCGTTGCGCGGTACGCAGGACAGGGCCAGCCACTCGTGCGCAGGTGAGCGGCGCAGGAAGTGCACCACCAGTTCGGCGTCGTGGGTGTAGGTCAGCTGTTCCAGCAGGGGTCGCCCGGCGGCGTCGGGTCGCAGCCCACGCACCCCGTAGAGATGGTCGCGGAAGTCCGGGCCGAACACCGAGGCCGCCGGCAGTACGGCGACGAAGCCGTCCTCGTCGGCTGCTTCGGCGGCCAGCCGCGCCACCGTACCGATCCGACTCTCGTACGCCGACTCGACCGCGAACTCGATCGCCGCCCGGCTGACCACCGTGGTCCGGTCCCGCGCCCCGTCGCTCATCTGAGCCTCCCTACTCACTCCGCGCACCCGTAAGCGCGCACCGTAACTGGACAGATACGCATCATGGACTATTCTCGACTTCTGTGCAAGAGTGCATAGAGTTTTAGTGCTAGTTCCTAGCTTGTCAGTCAGTCTGCGTCGGACCCCGCAGCCTGCTGGAGAGGATCGACATGCCGAAGCGGAAGTTCCCCGTCGCCAAGGACAGTTCCGGTAAGCCCAAGCCGACCATGCGCGCACAGTGGCTCGGCCAGGGACTCCGCCGGCTCCGCGAGGCACGCGGCATCACTGCGGAAGAGGCAGGCAGGTACCTGCAGCGCGACGCATCGACCGTGACCCGTTTTGAGATCGGCATCTACCCTGCTCGCACGCCGGATGTCGCCGCTCTGCTGGATCTCTACGGCGTCCATAACACAGCCCAGCGCCAGTTCCTGACCAAGCTCAGCCGCGACATCGTCGAGCCAGGCTGGTGGGACCAGTACCTCGCGGACGTGGACAGCTCGCTGATCGACATGGCCTGGCTCGAAGCTCGTGCGTTGAGGATCGACACGTACCACCAGGTCGTCATCCCCGGCCTGCTCCAGACCCAGGACTATGCCCGCGCGACCATCCGGGCCGCCGATTGGCACGAATCCGATGACCACGTGGAACGCTGGGTCCGCCTCCGCATCGATCGACAGTCGGCACTCACCCGAAAGCCACCGTTGCGGTTCACCGTCATCCTCGACGAGGCATGTCTGCGACGCGAGGTAGGAGGCGCCGAGATCATGCAGGGCCAGCTCCGGTCTCTACTCGAATTCGCTAATGAGTCCACAGTGGATATCCGCGTGCTGCCCTTCTCGCAGGGCGCCCACGCGAGCCCCACCAGCTCTTTCTATATCTGCGAGATGGCCGATCCGTTTCCGCAGATCGGCTACGTCGACACGCTGGCGGGCGCGCTCTATGTCGAAGCCGATACTGCAGAGCGGTTCCGGAGCGTCTTCGACAACCTTCTGAGCGTTACACTCGATGCCAATTCGTCCCGCGCCTTCATCGAGGCAAGGCTGAAGGAGCTGTCATGAACCAGGCCAGCGCCGATCTGACCGAAGTGCGGTGGCACGTCAGCACTCGCAGTACCAGTGGGGGCGGCAACTGCGTCGAGGCGGGGCCCTTCATCGACCGGACAGACCGGGTGGCCATCCGCGACACCAAGGACCGCGACGGTGGCACGATCGTCGTCGCCGGTACGCCGTGGGCCGCGTTCCTGGGTTGCGTGCGGAGCGGGGAACTCGACGGCCGTTGAGCCGTTCCTGGCTCCGGTGCACCGACGTTACCGCTGGCTGAGCAGCACACATATCGAAAGACCACTGCGCGTCTGTGTACTTGATCCATTGCGCTAAGTTCATTCCCGTCGTACGCATCGGCCGACGGGGAGAACATCGTGGGAGACCGGAAGCACGCCGGCGCCAAGCAGCAGCACGATCCGTACGATCTGCGCGACGCCGCCCACCAGCTGCGGCAGCTCGCCCAGGACATGCAGAAGGACTGCGTCGGCGCATTCAAGAACCACATGAAGAACCACACCCTCGACACGCTGCACAACGTGGCCGCCGAGCGTAAGAAGCGGATGGACCACAAGGGCTACGACCACTCGGTGGCCGAGAGCAAGGGCGTGACCAGCGGCGCGACCACCGACTGGCTCAACCCGTACGGTCGTTTCACCGAGGCCGACCGGCTACAGATGCGCACCGACGACGCCTACCAGGACGCAGTCAAGGACGGCGGGCGTGCCGTCGCGCTGATCACGCGGATGGCCGGTGCGCTGGAAGCTGCCGCGAAGTTCTACGAAACCAACGAGGACTCCAACACCGAGCTGTCGAAGAAGATGATGACCTCGCTGCTCGCCGGCGGTTCCGCGCCGTCATCCAAGAACTGAGCGGAGAGGAGTCCACTATGGAGCAGGCAGCCTCGCACGGCGACGGCGGCGCAGGCATCTCCGGCGAGCCGTGGGAACGGGTGGTCCGCCAGATCCCGCTGGCAGCACGCGGTGACGTACTCGACGACATGGCCAGCGTCTGGAGCTCGTACGTCCACAACCTGGAAGCTTTCCACGACCGGTTCAACAAGATCTGGGACGACTGCCTCGACGGCCGGTGGACCGGAGACGCGGCCGACGCCTGCCACCAGCAGTGGCGCAAGAGTGCGCAGAGCATCACGAAAATCGCCGGGAACTACGAGCAGATGCCTGGGCTCTTGCGACACTGCTCGGCCAGCATCCACGAGGCGATCAGCACCATTCCGATCCCGGTGTTCCAGGGTGGCAACCTGCCCGGCAACCTCTCCCGGGGTAATAGCGGCGGCGACGGCCTCTACCAGGACTACCAGGGAAATCGCTCCGCCTACGGCGACTACGAGTTCCTCCACAAGGCGCTGAACGCCGACAGCGACAGCTACGCGAACGGCGTGCGTACCCGGCACGACGGCAGCTACCGCACCGACCTCACCTCAGCCGGCGAACGCAATGCCATCACCGACCAGGACGACCTGGTCAGGACGGCCGCCATCAAACGCTGGTACGCCGGGCACCAGGCCACCGCCCACAGCGCCCGCGAACAACTCCTCAACCAGTACTCGCACACCCACTCCGCCTCCCAGGTCCAACGCAGACGCGACATTGCCGGATCCGGAGCTGCGAGACTCACGAGCACGCGCCCTCGCACACACCTTCCGGCGATGGAATCGGCGTATGCCCCGGCGCGGCTGGAGGCGGTAGTCCTTCCATCGGTGGGTTGCCTTCCTCAACCTACGGCAGCAGCGGCTCGTCTGCTACGTTGCCGGACGCGCGTGCGCCGCACGAGGTCCTCGGCCCGCCGAAGGTGGGCACCCCCGGAAGCTACTCGACCGATCCAGGGAGTGCGCTGGCGAGCAGTTCCGGCATCTACTCCCCCAGCCACCAGATCCTGGGCTTCCGAGCAGCGGTATCGGCGGTTACGCACCTGGTGGAGGTGGTGGTGGTGCTGCTCGTAGGCGGTGGCGGAGGGTGGGCGCGGCGGAGTCGGCGTGCCGGCCACCACGACCGCACCGCAGCGGAGCTGGTGGAACAGTCGGCCCGGCTCAGCTCCGATGGGACCGCGGGTCTCCCCACCCGGAGCTCTGGAAAATCCATCTGGCGCGTCCGCGAAACCCGGCGGCCCAACCAGTGGGATGGGCATGATGCCGCACGGCAGCACCGGCGGAAAGTCCGGGGAGAGCGAGGAATACCAGACCTGGTTGACCGAGGATGACGACGACATCTGGGGCACCCGCCGGAACGACATCACCACAGGATGGATCGAATGAACCGCTCCGCTACCGCCGCGCGATCGTCGCAACCGAAACGCCGCATGCTCCGAGTCATGATCGCGGCCTGCGCTGCGGCCCTCGCCGCCCTGGTGAGTGTTCCGTCCCCCGCGTTCGCCGGAACGGTCCGCGGCGACCAGTGGTACCTCGACTCTCTCAACATTCCACAGGCACAGCAGATCAGCGTCGGCAAAGGTGTCACCGTTGCCGTCATCGACTCTGGTGTCGATGACACCCATGCCGACCTGAAGGGCCAGACCGTCCAGGGCCACTGCTTCGGGTCCGCGCGCGATCTTGAGACCTCAGATGACTTTGTTGGTCACGGCACGCGAGATGGCCGGGATCATCGCCGCGCGCGGCGGAAGCGCAGACCACGCACTGGGCGTCGCCCCCGACGCTAAGATCATGCCGCTGTGCGTCACCGCAACTCACGTGGCAGCCAGTGCTCTGTACAAGTCGATGGCCCCCGCCATCCGGTACGCCGCTGACCATGGCGCCCAGGTCGTGAACATCTCGCGGCTCCACCGCACACCACCGATGGACGAACATCACTGCGCTGAATCAGCGATCCGCTACGCGCTGGACCACGATGTGGTCCTGGTTGCGGGCGCAGGCAACGCGCCACAGACAACAGCATGTCGGAGAACCCGCGAATGTCCCCGGTGTCATCGCGGTCAGCGGCACCGACCGCTCGGGACAGGCTTGGGCCAACGCCACCCAGGGCAAGCAGGTCGCTCTCGCCGCCCCGGCCAGTGAACATCACCGTACCGATCTCGTCCAACCGTCGACCCCACGGTAGCCACCACGATGACGTACACCGTCAGCAACGGCACCAGCGACTCCAGTGCCATCGTGGCCGGGGTTGCGGCGCTCGTGCGCGCGAAGTACCCCGACCTGGACGCGGCGAACGTCATCAACCGGCTCATCACAACCGCGGACCACCACGGCAGCCCAGGACGCAACCCGCAGTACGGCTACGGCATCGTCGACCCGGTCAAGGCACTGACCGCACACGTACCCCACGTCAATGCCAACCCGCTCGGCGAACCCGAAGCGGCCCCGACCACCAGCCATACCCCCGAAGCCGCCAGCACCACAACAACGAAAAACCGCAACAGCGGAACCGCCGCCATCGTCATCGTGGCAGCCATCCTGCTCCTCGCGGCCATCATCATCGTCGTACTGCTGCGCCGACGGGCCCGACGAAAAGCCGACATCTGGTGAGCGGTACTGCCGCGGCGGAGCCGGTCAGAAGTCGAAGACGGCACCGCGTTCGCGCAGCATGGCGCAGTTGCTCGGGAAGGTCTGAATGTAGGTGACCAGGCTGCCGCGCCAGACGCCCTGCACGGTGACGGTGACCGGGTCGTAGATGTCGGTGCAGAACAGCTGCCGACCGGTCAGCTCGGTGAAGTGCCCGGACACGGCGTTGAGCGCGTTGCAGGCCGCGGCCCCGTTCGGGTGGTCGCCGCCCAGCAGCGGCGTACACCGCAGCGACACTGCCCGCTGCACGTGGGTGGCCTCGGTTCCGCTGGAGCGGGTGAGTACCAGTTCGCTGGGCGGGTAGAGGCTGACGATCGGGGTGGGTCGCATCGGTGCTACCGGCTTGGTCGGCGGCGATGCCGGTGCGGCCGGTGCCCCGGCCAGCAGTCCGGCCAGGATCAGGCCACCTGCTACAGCGGCGCGACGCAACAGCACGGTCATGGTCCTGCCCTCCGGAAGTCCGACGGTGACGGGAGCTGCTCGCCCCGTTCACCACCAACAACGAGTAGCGGTCAGCATAGTCACCTTAAGCGCATATGTAGCCACTTTCCGCAACGACGGCCGGTGGGCGCTGCGTTCACTCGAGGGCCGGCAGGCGGGGCGCCGCGCAGTCACGCAGGTTCCGTATGGTCACGCTGTGCCAGTTCACCGCATGCCGGCCTCCGAGATGCCGGTCTCCGTCGAGCTCGTCCGCCGATTGCTGCTCGACCAGCATCCGGACCTCGCCGGGCTCGACATCCAGGTACTGGCCAACGGATGGGACAACCTGGTCTGCCGGCTCGGCACGCAGTTGCTGGTACGACTGCCCCGACGCACGATGGCCGCCGAACTGATCGCCCACGAGCAACGCTGGCTTCCGCTGCACGCCGAGCGCCTGCCACTCCCCGTACCGACGCCGAGCAGGGTCGGCCGGCCGGCACTGGGCTACCCGTGGCCGTGGAGTGTGGTGCCGTACCTGCCGGGCCAGGTCGCCGCGCGCACGCCTCCCGCCGACCCGGATGCGGCCGCCGCCGAACTGGGCGCGTTCCTGGCCGCGCTGCACACCCCGGCACCGCCGGACGCACCCGCGCACGCCTTTCGCGGCATCCCGCTGGCCGAACGGACCTCGGGGGTCGTCACCCAGTTGGATCAGCTCGGCGACTCGGTCGAGTACGACGCGGTGCGTGCGCAGTGGGAGGCCGTCACCGCCGTGCCGGCGTGGGCCGGTCCGCCGGTATGGCTGCACGCAGATCTGCACCCGGCCAACATTCTGGTCGATGAGGGTCGGATCAGTGCGGTGATCGACTTCGGTGACCTCACCTCCGGTGATCCGGCCACCGATCTGTCCGTGGCGTGGATGCTGTTCCCCGCCGACCAGCGCGACGTCCTCCGGCAGGCGTACGGCCGAGCCGACGCCGACACCTGGGAGCGGGCACGCGGCTGGGCCATCGCACTGTCCCTGGTGTTTCTGGCCCACTCTGCCGACAATCCGCTGATGGGTGGGATCGGCCGGCGCGCCTTGGCCGCCGCACTGTCCTGACCCGGTGCGATCGTGGGCGGCTCAGACACCGAGCAGGTCGGTCGAGGCGCGCCAGAGGCGCTCGGCAATGGCGGGATCGAGCGCCCATGCCTTGACGCCATGCGGGTGCTGGGCAAGGTCGGCGTCGTTCGGCACGGTGTAGGCCTCTTGCGCATCGTCGAGATAGTGGCCTCCGGAGTGAGTGAATTCGGGAGCGACTCCCGCGACGATGCTGGTAGCGGCCCCCTGCTCGACCGTCTTGTACGTGAAGACCCCGGCAGCCGCGGCGGCATCGAGCGACGCCTGCTGTTCCGGCGTGAAGTTCCGCTGCAGCCCCGTCGCGATGCCGCCGGGGTTCACCGCGTTGGCGACGATGCCGTCGGACGCCCACAGCCGGCTCGCCTCGACGGCGAAGAGGGAGTTGGCCGTCTTGGACTGGGCGTAGGCGATCTGCGGGTCGTAGCTGCGGCGCTCGAAGTGAAAGTCGTCGAAGTCGATGCCGGATCGCATGTGCGCAGTCGAGCTGACTGAGACGATCCGTGCTCCCTCTCGGTCGGCCGCCCCTCGGGCCAGGGCGCGGTGCAGGCCGGTGGCCAGGGCGAAGTGGCCGAGATGGTTGGTCGCGAATTGCAGTTCCCAGCCCTCAGCCGTCCGTTCGAGACCCCCGGTGATCACGCCGGCGTTGTTGACGAGCAGGTGAAGCGGGCCTTCCCAGCTGTCGACGAACCGTGTGACGGTGGACGTGTCAGCGAGGTCGAGGTGGACAACACGGGGCCTGATCCCCCCGGCCGACGTCCCGATCGTCTCGGCGACGGCGGCACCTGCTGTCGTGTTCCGGACGGCGAGGGTCACCTCCGCCCCGGCAGCGGTCAGCGCACGGGCCGTCTCGGCTCCGAGTCCGGAGGAAGCGCCCGTCACGATCGCGCGGACGCCGGTGAGATCGATGTCCCGGAGTACCTCGTCGGCGGTGCTGGAGGAGGTGAAGGGCGTGGAGATGAGGTTGCGGGTGCGCATGATGCAACTATACGCACTAGACTCAACTTGTATAGTTCGACAATCGCTCGTACTCTCGCGCCATGAGCAGTCCCGACGCTGGCCGCCGGCCGTCGACCGTCGCTGAGACCGGTCGTCGAGCCATGGTCCTGGAGTCCGCCATGGCCACGTTCGCGCGATTCGGCTACCGGAAGACCTCGATGGAAGAGGTGGCACGGGCGGCGCGCATCTCCCGACCCGGGCTCTACTTCCTGTTCTCCTCGAAGGAGGCTCTGTTCCGCGCCGCGGTCACCCAGGCCCTGGAACGCGACATCACTGCGGTCGAACGGATCCTGGCCGACAGCGGCCGCCCCCTTCCAGAGCGCCTCGTCGAAGCGTTCGAGCAGTGGACCGGTCGCTACCTCGGCCCGCTGACGCGCGATGTCGCAACGGTCATCGAGGACAATCCCGATCTCCTTGGAGAGATCATCGAGACCACGCCGCAACGTTTCGAGAAACTGCTCACAGCCGCGATCGCGGTCGAGCCAGGACGCGAGGGTGCCCTCGCCGTCGCCCAGACGATGATCAGCGCCTCGATCGGCATCAAGCACCAGGTCGCATCACGGACGTCCTACCTCGAACGGATGACGGTCGCCGTCGGTCTCCTGGTGCGCTGAAGACCCCGATCGGCGCACCCGCATACCGTGGCGCGCCAGCCTGACACCGCCGTACGCCAGGCGCAGTAGGACAGGTCCGTGGCTCGCCGCCGAGCGATCCAAATAGTTAAGCAATCTCTTGACCTTCGGTCGCCTTGATGCAATAGTTAAGTACATGCCTAACCAATCCGGCCCCGGTCGGGTCGGCCGCGTGTTCCAGGCACTCGCCGACCCGACCCGGCGGGCGATCGTCGAACGGCTGGTACGCGCTCCGGCGACCGTCAAGGCGCTCGCCGAGCCGCTGACGATGTCCCTGCCTGCGGTGATGCAGCACCTGCAGGTGCTGGAAGGGGCGGGCGTCATCGTGACCGAGAAGGTCGGCCGGGTGCGCAGCTGCCGGATCGAACCAGCGGCGCTGCGCGAAGCCGAACAGTGGCTCAACGCTCAACGCACCCAGTGGGAACGGCAACTCGACCGGCTCGACGACTACCTGAAGGAGACCTGATCATGGACGTGACGCACTCGACATTCACCCTCGAACGCCGGTACCCGGCCCCGGTCCATCGGGTGTTCGCGGCATGGGCGACGCCGGCGGCGCGGAAGCGCTGGATGGCTCAGGGAGCAGAACACTCGCAGGACTTCGTGGTAGGCGGTCTGGAGACGGTCAAGGGTCTCGACGGAGAGGGCCGCCCGCTGACCTATGAGGCGCGCTACGCCGAGATCGCCGCCAACGAACGGATTCTCACCACATCGACGCTGCGCACCGGGGATCAGCTGTCCACCGTGTCGGCCACCAGCGTGGAGTTTTATCCGGACGGGGAGGAAACCCGGGTCGTGCTGACCGAGCACGGCATGTACCTGCCCGGCCAGGAGCAACCCGGGTGGCGCGAACAGGGAACCGCCCAGCAGCTCGACACCCTGGCCGCGGAGTTCGCCTCGGCCGCAGAGACGAAGGAGATCTGACCATGGCACATGTCGATCACGTACTGGCCGTCGTCGCGGTGAGCGACATCGCGGCGGGTCGGTCCTGGTACACCAGCCTGTTCGGTCGCGAACCCGACAACAACCCCATGCCGAACCTGGTCGAATGGCAGGTCACCGATGGCGGCTGGGTGCAGGTGACCGAGGACTCCCGGCGAGCTGGTCACGGCATGCTCAACCTGGCCGTGTCCGACATCAAGGAGGGCGTCCGCGAGCTGCGCGAGCTGGGGCTCGAACCGGGCGAGATCATCGACGCCAACAAGGGCGTGCGCCTTTCCGCCCTCACCGACCCGGACGGCAACACGCTGCACCTGGTCGGCAACTTCCGCGTGAAGTACTGATCCGGCCGCCCCGGACCGGAGATCCAGGGCGGCCGGGCCGCAGACGAGTCAGCGCGGTACGGCCAGCGGCTGCGCATCCGCCGCCACCGGTGCCGGCAGGTCACCCGGTACCCCGAGATAACGGTGGATGGCTGCGGCGGCGGCCCGGCCCTCGGCGATCGCCCAGACGATCAGCGACGCACCGCGGTGTGCGTCCCCGGCGGTGAACACGCCCTCCGTCGAGGTCTGCCAGTCCGCCGCGCAGTCCAGCCGCCCCTGCGCCGAACGCGGTACGCCCAGCTGGTCGAGCAGCGGTGAGGGCTCGGTGCCCTCGAAGCCCACAGCGAGCAGGATCATGTCGGCGGGAAGAATCTGCTCAGTACCCGGTACCGGGGTGACCACGCGCTGACCGTCCCGCCGCACCACGTCGACCTGCTGGATGCGGATACCGCGTACCGCGCCGTCACCGTCATCGACGAACTCCTGCGCGGCGACCGCGAACACCCGGTCACCACCCTCTTCGTGCGCCGGGTACATCCGCAGCACCGTCGGCCAGGTCGGCCACGGGTCCTTCGCCGCGTTACGGCTCACCGGCGGCTCGGGGTACAGGTCGAGCTGGGTGACGCTGGCCGCGCCCTGCCGGTGCGCCACACCCAGGCAGTCCGCGGCTGTGTCACCACCGCCGATGATGATCACATGCCGGCCGGCGGCGTCGATCGACGACGTGGCGCCATGGCGTACCGCCCGGTTCGAGGCGACCAGATGCTCCATGGCCTGGTGCACCCCGCGCAGGCCACGGCCCGGGGTGTCGACCTCCCGACCGGCGAGCGCACCGGTGGCCAGCAGCACTGCGTCGAAGTCGGCGCGCAGGTGCTCGGCGGTGATGTCACGACCGACGTCGCAGCTGGTCACGAAGCTGACGCCCTCGGCGGTCAGCTGCGCCAGCCGCCGGTCGATGTGCTCCTTCTCCAGCTTGAAGTCCGGGATGCCGAAACGCAGCAGGCCACCCGGTTGCTCGTCCCGCTCGTACACGACGACCTGGTGACCGGCCCGGGCCAGCTGCTGGGCAGCGGCCAGGCCAGCGGGCCCCGAACCAACGACCGCGACCCGCTTACCCGACGGCGTCGGCGCCGGCTGCGGCGTCACCCAGCCCTCGTCGTAGGCCCGGTCGATGATCTGCACCTCGATCTGCTTGATCGTGACCGGGTCGTCGGCGATGGCCAGCACACAGGCCGCCTCGCACGGCGCCGGGCAGAGCCGACCGGTGAACTCCGGGAAGTTGTTGGTGGCGTGCAGCTGCTCCACCGCGGTGTGGTGCGCGCCCGTGCGGGTCGCGTCGTTCCATTCCGGTATCCGGTTGCCCAACGGGCAGGCGTTGTGGCAGAACGGGATCCCGCAGTCCATGCACCGGGTCGCCTGCGCGCGCAGCGCATCGTCGTCGTGACTGGTGTACACCTCACGCCAGTCGCTGATGCGTACCGGGACCGGCCGCCGGGCCGGCAGCGCCCGACCGTGCTTGAGAAAACCCTTCGGGTCAGGCACCTGCCACCTCCATCACCGCCGCATCGACGTCCCGGCCCTCGCTCTCGGCGAGTCGGACAGCTTCCAGTACACGCTTGTAGTCCAGCGGCATCACCGTGGTGAACCGCCGCACCGAGGCCGGCCAGTCGGCGAGCAGCTCGGCCGCCCGCTGCGAGCCGGTCTCCCGGTGGTGGGTCTCCACCAGTTCCCGCAGCCGCTGCTGGTCGGCCGTCGAGACCGGCTGCAGTTCGACCATCTGCTGGTTGACCCGGGCCGGGTCCAGCCCGTAGACGAACGCGGTGCCGCCGGACATGCCGGCCGCGAAGTTGCGTCCGGTCGGGCCGAGCACGACGACCTGACCGCCGGTCATGTACTCGCAGCCGTGGTCACCGCAGCCGTCGACGACGGCCACCGCACCGGAGTTGCGTACCGCGAACCGCTCCCCGACCACACCGTCGCAGTACAGCTCGCCGGTGGTGGCGCCGTAGAGCACCGTGTTGCCGGCGATGATGTTGTCCGCCGCCCGGAACGGCGCCTGTTCGTCGGGGCGTACCACCAGCCGGCCGCCGGACAGGCCCTTGCCCACGTAGTCGTTGGCGTCGCCGTAGAGCCGCAGCGTGACGCCGCGGGGCAGGAACGCGCCGAACGACTGGCCGGCGGTGCCGGTGAAGGTGAACTCGATCGAGCCGTCCGGCAGCCCCTCGCGGTGTCGGCGGGTGATCTCCGAGCCGAGCATGGTGCCCGTCGAACGGTCCGTGTTACGGATCGGTAGCCGCTCGGACACCGGTTCGGCGGTCTCCAGGGTCGTACGGGCCAGTTCGATCAGCTTGACGTCCAGCACCGATTCCAGCCCGTGTTCCTGGTCGGTGGTCCGGCGTCGAGCCAGCCGCGGGTCCGGTGCGGGAGCCACCAGGATCGGTGACAGGTCCAGCCCCGCCGACTTCCAGTGCCGTACCGCCGGTGCCACGTCGAGCATCTCGACCTGCCCGGTCGCCTCGTCCAAGCTCCGGAAACCCAGTTCGGCGAGGTATTCGCGGACCTCTTCGGCGAGGAACCGGAAGAAGTACTCCACGAACTCCGGTGTGCCGGTGTAGCGCTCCCGTAGCTTCGGGTTCTGGGTGGCGATACCCACCGGGCAGGTGTCCAGGTGACAGACCCGCATCATGATGCAGCCCTGCACGATCAGCGGGGCGGTCGCGAACCCGAACTCCTCGGCACCCAGCAGCGCGGCGACCACCACATCACGACCGGTCTTGAGCTGACCGTCGACCTGTACCGTGACCCGGTCACGCAGTCCGTTGCGCAGCAACGTCTGCTGTGCCTCGGCCAGCCCCAGCTCCCACGGCGCGCCGGCGTGCTTGAGCGAGTTGAGCGGCGAGGCACCGGTCCCGCCGTCGTGGCCGGAGATGAGCACCACGTCGGCGTGCGCCTTCGCCACCCCGGCGGCGACCGTACCGACACCGACCTCACTGACCAGCTTGACGTGGATACGTGCCGCCGGGTTGGCGTTCTTCAGGTCGAAGATCAGCTGCGCGAGATCCTCGATGGAGTAGATGTCGTGGTGCGGCGGCGGCGAGATGAGCCCCACCCCCGGGGTGGAATGCCGGGTACGGGCGATCCACGGCCACACCTTGTTGCCGGGAAGCTGGCCACCCTCGCCGGGCTTCGCGCCCTGCGCCATCTTGATCTGGATGTCGTCGGCGTTGACCAGGTATTCGCTGGTCACCCCGAACCGACCGCTGGCGACCTGCTTGACCGCCGAGCGCCGGGAGGCGTCGTGCAGCCGGTCGGTGTCCTCTCCGCCCTCGCCGGTGTTGGAGCGCCCGCCGAGCCGGTTCATCGCGATGGCCAGATCGGTGTGCGCCTCGGCGGAGATCGAACCGTAGCTCATCGCACCGGTCGCGAACCGTCGGACGATGTCCTCCACGGGCTCCACTTCGGACAGTGGCACGGCCGGGCGGTCCCCGGTACGCAACGCGAACAGCCCTCGCAGCGAACCGGAGTCGGCGGCCAGACTGTCCACAGTGGATGTGTACTTGCGGAAGATGTCGTACTGCCGGGTCCGGGTCGCGTGCTGGAGCAGGAACACCGTCTCCGGGTTGAACAGGTGGACCTCACCCTCGCGACGCCACTGGTATTCGCCACCGACGTTCAACACCCGGTGCGAGGCCTCCGCCGGGTTCACCGGGTACGCCTGCGCGTGCCGGGCGGCCACCTCGGCGGCGATCTCGTCCAGCCCCACCCCGTCGATGCGCGAGGTAGTCGCCGTGAAGTAGCGGGCCACCAGCTCCCGGGCCAGCCCGACCGCCTCGAAGACCTGCGCGCCGGTGTACGAGGCGACCGTGGAGATGCCCATCTTGGACATGATCTTCAGGACACCCTTGCCGAGCGCCTTGGCGTAGTTGCCGACCGCCTGGCGCGCCGCCACCCCGCTCAGGGTGCCGGTGGCGATCAGGTCCTCGACCGACTCGAACGCCAGGTACGGGTTGACCGCCGAAGCGCCGTAGCCCAGCAGCAACGCGACGTGGTGCACCTCGCGGCAGTCGCCGGACTCCACCACCAGCGAGACCTGGGTACGGGTCTGCTCACGCACCAGATGCTGGTGCGCCGCTGCGGTCAGCAGCAGCGACGGGATGGGCGCAAGGTCTGCGGTGGAGTCCCGGTCGGACAGCACCAGGATGCGTACACCGTCCTCGATCGCCTCCGACACGTGCCGGCAGATCTCGGTGATCCGCGCCTTGATGCCGGCACCGCCGTCGGCGACCCGGTAGAGCCCGGACACCCGTACCGCCTTGAAGCCGGGCAGGTCCCCGTCCTCGTCGACGGAGAGGATCTTGGCCAGTTCGTCGCTGTCCAGTACCGGATGTGACAGCACAATCTGCCGGCAGCTGGCCGGGGAGGGCTCCAGCAGGTTGTGCTCCGGGCCGATGGTGGTGACCACGCTGGTCACCAGTTCCTCCCGGATGGCATCCAACGGCGGGTTGGTCACCTGCGCGAACAGTTGGGTGAAGTAGTCGTAGAGCAGCCGGGGACGCTGGGAGAGCACCGCGACCGGCGTGTCCGTACCCATCGAGCCGAGCGGTTCGGCCCCGGTCGCCGCCATCGGCGCCAGCAGGATCTTCAGTTCCTCCTGGGTGTAGCCGAAGGTCTGCTGCCGGCGGGCCACGCTGTCGTGGGTGTACACGATGTGTTCGCGGGGCGGCAGGTCCTCCAGCCGCATCAGGCCACCGGTGAGCCATTCGTCGTAGGGTGCCTCACCGGCCAACCCGCTCTTGATCTCGGTGTCGTCGACGATGCGTCCCGCGGCGGTGTCCACCAGGAACATCCGACCAGGCTGCAACCGGCCCTTGGCCACCACCCCGGCCGGATCGAGGTCCAGTACACCGGCCTCGGAGGCGAACACGACCAGGTCGTCGGCGGTACGCCACCAGCGCGCCGGGCGCAGCCCGTTGCGGTCCAGTACGGCACCGATGAGGGTGCCGTCGGTGAACGAGACGCAGGCCGGGCCGTCCCACGGCTCCATCAGGCAGGCGTGGAACTGGTAGAAGGCCCGCCGGGCGGGGTCCATCGACGGGTCGTTCTCCCACGCCTCCGGGATCATCATCAGCACCGAATGCGGCAGGCTGCGACCCGAAAGGTGGAGCAGCTCCAGCACCTCGTCGAAGGTGGCCGAGTCGCTGGCACCGGGGGTGCAGATCGGGAACAACCGCTTGATGCGGCCAGGCAGCAGGGAGGAGGACAGCAGCGCCTCCCGGGCCGCCATCCAGTTGCGGTTACCCCGGATCGTGTTGATCTCACCGTTGTGCGCGACCAGCCGGAACGGGTGCGCCAGCGGCCAGGACGGGAACGTGTTGGTGGAGAAGCGGCTGTGTACCAGCGTGATCGAGGAGATGACCCGCTTGTCGGACAGGTCGCAGAAGAACTGCCCCAACTGCGCGGGTGTCAGCATCCCCTTGTAGACGATGGTGCGGGCCGACAGGGACGGGAAATAGGCAGCGACGCCACGTTCCCGGCTCTCCCGTTCGGTCTGGCGGCGCACGCAGTAGGCGACCCGCTCCAGTTCCAGCCCGTCGAGCGGCGTGTGGTCGCTTGGCCGGTATGCGGCCAGGAAGACCTGCCGGATCCGGGGCATGGCGGCGCGCGCGGCGGCGCCCAGCTCACTCGGATCCGTGGGTACCTCGCGCCAGGCGAGGATCTCCGCGCCCTCGGCGATCGCGTATTTGGCGAGCACCTGCTCGGCCCGGGCCGCATCCTGCGCGTCGGCGGGCAGGAAGACCAGGCCGGTGGCGTAGCGGGGGCTGCCGTCGGGTGCCGGCTGTGGGAGCTCCGCATCCACGGTGACCCGGTAGAACGCGTCGGGTACCTGGAGCAGTACACCGGCACCGTCCCCGGTGTTGGGTTCGGCGCCCTGGGCGCCCCGGTGCTCCATCCGGATCAGTGCCTGCAGTCCCTGCTGGACCACCTGGTGGGAGCGGCGGCCCTGGGCGTCCACCACGAAGGCGACACCGCACGAGTCGTGCTCGTTGGCCGGGTCGTACAGGTCGCCGGACCGGGTCGGATCACCGGCGCAGGTCCGGGCGGGCAGAGCGGCGGTCGGGGGGACACCGGTGGCATCACGCGTCATCGGGCCTCCAGGCTAGAGAGCGCCAGAGGGCCACTGGGGGCCGCCCCGGCTGGATCATTTCGTGAGGTGGGACGGCGTCGGCCCGATACTTGTCATTCGAGTCTACGGGACGCCCAGGTAGTCACCTCGGGTCACGTCGTCGTGAAGGATCTCACCCGTCCCGCTCTGTCGACCATAGCAACGAGCAGGACCCAGACACAGTGCAAAAGGGACATTTTTCCACGGACCGCCGGTGGTTCGGGCCACCGGCACCGTCCGGGCGCCGAATCAGTCTCACCGGCGGACGGGCATCGCGCACACCGTAGATGGCGCGCCCGGTGCTGGTCAATGCCTCGGCGACCGGGGCAACCAGCCGCAGCGGCGGCGGTCAGGTCAACTCGGCGTGGGCCGGCAGGTGTCGCGGCAACTCGGTGAGTATGCGTTCGAACAGCCCCTGATCCATCTCGAACTGGGAGCCCGGCACCGGCCAGTGCACCACCATCTCATCGATGCCCAACTCGGCGAATCGGGCCGCGCGCTCCAGCGCGGCATCGAACGAGGTCACCGGGTCACCCGGCAGGAACCCGGTCAACAGCACCTGATGCAGTTGCGTCGGATCCCGGCCCACCGCCTGGCAGGCCGCCGCGAGGCGTCGCTGCTGGTCGGCCACGCCAGCGATGGCGCCTTCGTCGGATGCCGTGTTCTCGTCACCGCGCGGCGCGGACAGCGAGCCGGTTGTCACCCAGCCCTGCCCGTACCGGGCGGTCAGCGCGAGACCACGCCGCCCGGCCGCCGCGATCAGGAACGGCAGCCGGGGCCGCTGCACGCAACCGGGAACCATCCGCGCCTCGTGCGCCGCGTAGAACTGACCGTCGTAGCTGGTAGCGGGTTCGCTCAGCAGCTCGTCGAGCAGCCCGACGAACTCACCGAAGCGGTCCGCGCGTTCGGTGGCCGACCAGGCCTGCTGGCCCAGCACCGTGGCGTCGAAACCGGCCGTACCGGCGCCGATGCCCACGCTCACCCGACCGGCGGAGATGTCGTCCAGCGACATCAGGTCCTTGGCCAGGGTCACCGGATGCCGGAAGTTCGGCGAGGTGACCAGGGTGCCCAGCCGCAGCCGCCGGGTCACGGTCGCTGCGGCAGTCAGCGTGGGTAGCGCACCGAACCACGTACTGTCCCGAAACTGCCGCCAGGACAGATGGTCGTAGGTGTAGCCAGCGTGGCAGCCCAGTTCCTCGGCCCGTTGCCACAACTGCCGGGCCCGCTCCCACCGGTAGACCGGCAGGATCAGCACACTCATCCGCACACCTGCCACCGTACGGACCCGGCCGCGCGGCATCGACGGCGACTCAGGCCGCTCAGTCGCCGGTTGCCGTGCCCGGCGGCTCCCATCGGGCCGGGCCGACGGTGCTACGGGCAGCGAGCGAGTCAGGCAGCACCGAAATCAACAGGTCGCGCAACCGCACCGAAACGGCGCGGCGCATTTCCAGTGCGAGCCCGGTCTGGCGGGACCGCCGGGTCAGCCGGGTGGCCCGGCGGTGTCTCAGGTGCTGGTATCGAGCCAGCGCCGAAGCCAGTTCCGTGCCCCCGGACAGCACCACCCCCAGGGTCACCGCGTCCTCCAACGCCAGGCAGGCGCCCTGCCCGAGGTTGGGGGTCATCGCGTGCGCGGCGTCGCCGACCAGCACAGCGGCGCCGGTACCGATCCGGTGGTCGAAACGTCGCGGAAGTGGCCACAGCTCGGTGACCTGATGCTGCAGCAGGTTGCCGGGGTCGGTGGCGGCCAGCAGCTCGGGAATCGGCGCATGCCAGTCAGCCAGCGCCGCACGCAGGTACGCGAGCTGCTGGTCTGCCGGCCGGTCATCCAGCGGGCCGGGCACGGTGGCGTACCAGTAGACCCCGTGCCGGCCCAGCGGCGCACAGCCGAACCGGCGCCCGACACCAAGGGTCTCGCCGCCGCAGTCCAGTCGTAGGGCCCGGGACGCCGGTACCACCGCACGCCACGCGACGTAGTCGGCTGGGACGATCTCACCGCCGGCATCGAGCTGGGAGCGGATCGTGCTGTGCAAGCCGTCCGCGCCGACCACCAGGTCAGCGTCCCAGCAGCGGTCCCCGGACCAGACCACCGGCCGGTCGTCGGCGCCACTGCCCAGCCTGGTCACCGGCGCACCGGCGTGGATCATCACGTCGCCGAGGGCCGCGAACAGGATCTCGTGCAGGTCGGCGCGCAGCACCGTGACCACGGGTTCGCCCATTCGCCGCGCCACACCGGCCATGTCGACCCGGGTCAGGACCCAGCCGTCCGGGCGCCGGGCCAGCGCCGTCCGGTACTGGGTGGCCGCAGCCACGACCTGGTCCGCGATGCCGAGGAGTCGGAGGGCGCGGATGGCGTTGGGCCACAGTACGAGCCCTGCGCCCACGGCGCGGGGCGTCGCGTCCCGTTCGAGCACGGTGACGTCCCAGCCGGTCTGCCGCAGCGCCAACGCGCTGGCCAACCCGCTGATCCCAGCTCCGACGACGAGCGCACTGCCCATCACGACCTCCGATCCACTACATCTGTAGCAATAACGCTACACCTGTAGTGTTGCGGCATGAGCACAGGGCGCAGAACGGCACTCGCCGACGCCGCCATCCAGGTACTCGGTGAGCGTGGGCTGCGTGCACTCACCCACCGCGCGGTCGATGCGGCGGCCGGACTTCCCGCCGGCACCTGCAGCTACCACTACCCGAACCGGCGCACGCTGTTGGACGCGGCGCTCAACCGGGTCGCGCAACTCGACCAGCACGACGCCACCGCCGCGCTGATGGCGGCGGCAGCAGCGCAGGATGGCCGCTCGGCACAGGAGCAGCCGTCCCCCGAAGCGGCGAGCGCCGACGCGCTGGCCTACCTGCAGGCCGCGCTGACGAATGATCCGGTGGGCACACTGACGAGACTGCTCACCGACGGGCTGCTGGCCGAACCCGTCCGTACCCGGGCCCGACTGGTGATGACCCTCGATCCGGAGGCGCGACGAGAACTCGGCGAGACCGCACAGCGCGCCGCAGACGGATTCGTCACCCGCTCCGCCGAGCTGCTCGGCTCAGCCAGCCGTGGTCGGCTGTTCGTCGCCCTGCTCGACGGGCTGGTCATCGACCAGCTGAGCCGGGGAACAAGCGACCGCGCCCAGTTGCGGGGCGCGGTCGCGGCGATCTGGCAGGCTGTCCGGGCCAGCCCTTAGGAGCCGGCGCTACCCCGGCGGATCGAGCGGGTCGACTCGACGGTCTCATCGTGGTCGGGCCCGTCCGGATCCGTGGCGTCCTGCGACGACAACCTTCCCACCGTGCGGTCACCGCCATCCGCACCATCGTCCAGATCACCATCGTCCGGATCACCGCCGTCCGGATCAGGCTCAGCGGTCCCAGAGTCGGTGCCCGGCGCCGTCGCGTCGGCGCTGTCCGTCCCGTCGTCGGGCACCACACGCAACTGGCCGTTGTCGTCGAGCACCAGACCCGGGCGCGGGCCGCGGACCAGGACGAAGTACGCCAGTGCTCCGACGAACACCAGGATGCTGACCCAGTCGTTGACCCTCATGCCCAGGAAATGGTTGGCATGGTCAATGCGCATGGCCTCGATCCAGAACCGGCCCACCACATAGAGCATCACGTACAGCGCGAACGCCCGGCCACGACCGAACTTGAACTTTCGGTCCAGCAGCCACACCACGAGCGCGACGCCGAGGTCCCAGACACTCTCGTACAGGAAGGTCGGGTGGTAGGTGGCGTACTGCTCATAACCGACCGGCCGGAACTGCGGGTCGATCCGTACCGCCCACGGCAGGGTGGACGGCCGGCCGAAGAGCTCCTGGTTGAAATAGTTACCCCAGCGCCCGACCGCCTGGGCGACCGGCAGACCCGGGGCCAGCGCGTCGGCCATCATGCTGAGCGGGATGTTGCGGCGACGGCAGGCGATCCAGGCGCCGAGCGCGCCACCGGCGACCGCGCCCCAGATACCCAGGCCACCGTTCCAGATCTTGAAGATGCCCACCCAGTCCTTGCCGGCGCCGAAGTACAGCTCCGGGTCGGTGATGACGTGGTAGATCCGGGCACCGATGATGCCGAACGGCACCGCCCACACCGCGACATCCAGCACGGTCCACGGCGGGGCGCCACGCGCCCGCAGCCGGCGGTCGGTGATCAGGCAGGCAAGCACAATGCCGATCACGATGCAGAGCGCGTACGCGCGCAACGGGACCGGACCCAGATGCCACACCGAGGTGGTCGGACTGGGTATCGCGGCGAGATTCACAGCTGCCCAAGTTACCTGCTGCTGTAGCACGACTCACACCAGGCCCTCCGGACAACCACCGGGAGTCGGACATACCACTCGTTATCGCACCGTACGCGTTGGTACCCGTACGCAACGGAAACCGGACCCGCCGCCCGTTACCTCAGCGGGTCGAGGTCAACGCCCTACCCGCGCGCACCCCGGCGGCCAGGTCCTCGGTCAGCCGTCGTACCGCCTCGGGGCCACGGTGCTCGGTCTCCGGCGCCAGACAACGAACCAGGGCGCTGCCCACGATCACCCCGTCGGCGTAGCCGGCGACCTCGGCGGCCTGACGGCCGTCACTGACCCCCAACCCCACGCCGACCGGCAGCTCACCCGCCGCGCGTACCCGCTCGACCAGCCGGGGAGCCGCATCGCTGGTCCTCGCCCGCGCACCGGTCACCCCCATCACACTGGTCGCGTAGACGAAGCCACGGCACGCCGCGACCGTTGCGGCGATCCGCTCGTCGATCGAACTCGGCGCGACCAGGAACACCCGATCCAGGTCGTACTCCTCGGCGGCGGACAGCCACTCGTCGGCCTCGTCGGGAATCAGATCCGGGGTGATCAGCCCGGCGCCACCGGCCGCGGCCAGGTCACGGGCGAAGGCCCGGACCCCGTAACGCTCCACCGGATTCCAATACGTCATCACCAGCGTCGGCACGCCCGTGCCAGCCACCGCCGCGACGGTACGGAACACGTCCGCCACCCGGAACCCCGCCCGCAGCGCCATTTCCGACGCCCGCTGGATCACCGGACCGTCCATCACCGGATCGGAGTAGGGCAGACCGATCTCCACCACGTCGACACCGGCGTCCACCATCGCCCGGCACGCCGTGACCGCGCCATCCACCGTGGGGAACCCGGCCGGCAGGTAGCCCACCAACGCGGCCCGGTTCTCGGCCCGTACGGTCTCGAACGCCTCCGCCACGCTCACCGGGGCTCCTCCGTGCTCGGCTCATCGGTGTTCTGCTCATCGAGCAACCCGAACCAGTCCGCGGCGGTGGAGACGTCCTTGTCACCGCGGCCCGACAGGTTCACCACGACCACCGGATCCCGATCCAGTTCGGTACGCAGCTGCGCAATCACCCGCAACGCGCCGGCCAGAGCATGCGCGCTCTCGATCGCCGGGATGATCCCCTCGGTACGGCACAGCAGCTGGAAGGCGTCCATCGCCTCCGCGTCGGTGACCGGCTCGTAGACCGCCCGACCGGTGTCGGCCAGCCACGCGTGTTCCGGCCCCACCGCCGGGTAGTCCAGGCCCGCGGAGATCGAGTGCGACTCGATCGTCTGCCCGTCGGCGTCCTGCAACAGGTAGGTACGGGCGCCGTGCAGCACACCCACCGAGCCGCCGGTGATGCTGGCCGCGTGCCGACCCGTGGAGATGCCGTCGCCGCCGGCCTCGAACCCGTAGAGCCGGACCCCGGTGTCGGGTACGAAGGCGTGGAAGATGCCGATGGCGTTGGAACCGCCACCCACACAGGCGCACACCGCGTCGGGTAGCCCGTCGAGCCGGGTCAGGCTCTGCGCCCGGGCCTCCTCGCCGATGCCCTTCGCGAAATCGCGTACCAGGGCCGGGAAGGGATGCGCACCGGCGGCCGTACCGAGCATGTAGTGGGTGTCCTCGACATTGGCCACCCAGTCGCGCAGCGCCTCGTTGATCGCATCCTTGAGGGTGCGGCTGCCGGTGGTCACCGGAATCACCGTGGCACCCAGCAGTTGCATCCTGGCCACGTTGAGCGCTTGCCGACGGATATCCTCGGCACCCATGTAGACCACGCATTCCAGGTCCAGGTACGCGCATGCGGTGGCGGTCGCCACGCCGTGCTGCCCGGCGCCGGTCTCGGCGATCACCCGGTGCTTGCCCATCCGTTTGGTGAGCAGCGCCTGGCCGAGCACGTTGCGGACCTTGTGCGCACCGGTGTGCAGGAGATCCTCGCGCTTGAGCAGGATCCGTGCACCGGCGTGGGCCGACAGGTGGGTGGCGTCGTAGAGCAGGCTGGGGGTGCCGGCATACTCGCGCAGCATCCGGTCGAACTCGGCGCGGAAATGTTCGTCTGCCATGGCCGAGCGGTGTACCGACTCCAGCTCGTCCAGCGCGGCGATCAGCGCCTCAGGCATGAACCGGCCGCCGTACGGGCCGAAGTGGCCGGCCAGATCGGGGCCGGTCGGGCTCGGGGCAGCGAGGTCCGGACCGGAAGCTGTCGTGTCGGGTGTGGCCGGCGTAGCGGCGCGGCTGCTCATCGCCGGCCTCCTAACGGGCGGGCCGCGGCGTCGCCGGATGCGAACCGGCGGTGACCAGCTCGGCGACGGCCTCACGAGGACTCTTCTTGGTGACCAGGCCCTCGCCGACCAGCACCGCGTCCGCGCCGGCCGAGGCGTACCGAATCAGGTCGTGGGTGCCCCGCACCCCGGACTCGGCCACCTTCACCACCGCGGACGGCAGACCCGGCGCGATCCGTTCGAAGACCGACTGATCGACCTCCAACGTGCGCAGATCGCGGGCGTTGACACCGATCACCTTGGCACCGGCCTCCAGCGCACGATCGGCCTCGGCCTCGTCGTGCACCTCCACCAGCGCGGTCATGCCCAGTGACTCGACCCGTTCCAGCAGTCCGACCAGGGCATTCTGCTCCAACGCGGCCACTATCAGCAGTACCAGGTCGGCGCCGTGTGCGCGCGCCTCGTGCACCTGGTAGCTGGAAACCACGAAGTCCTTACGCAGCACCGGTACGTCGATCGCGGCACGTACCGCGACCAGATCGTCGATGCTGCCACCGAAGTAGCGCTGCTCGGTCAGCACACTGACACAGCGCGCGCCACCGGCCGCGTACTCGATGGCCAGTTCCGCCGGATCGGGGATCTCGGCGAGTTGACCTCGGGACGGCGAAGAGCGCTTCACCTCGGCGATCACCCCAACGCCGGGCGCCCGCAGCGAGGCGTACGCATCCCGCGGCACCGGTGCCGCGGCTGCGAGCCGCCGTACCTCGTCCAGTGGGGCACGTTGTTCCCGAACACTGATGTCCTCCCGGACACCGGCCAGAATCTCGTCGAGCACGTTTCCGCCCGCCCGGCTACCGCGACGCTCAGCGATCACGGCCTCCGGGGGTATCGGCCGCTGTTCCGCGTCTGCGTTCACCGCGGACTCCCCTCGTCGGCTCTGCTGGACACCGCCATCCCGCCGGGACCCGCAAGGCGGCACGCACCGCGGCAGGTCCTGGAGCCGATGTTATGCGCCATGGATGTCGGCAACCGAGGCGGGGTATCGGACCGTTCACAGCGCGGCGGGTATATCGCTACGGAACGTTGCATCCGTGACCCATCACCGCACTGCGGCCGTAGGGTCAGCGGATGGTCGGATCGTCACCCCGGTCCAGCGCGTCCCACACCTTGGCGGAATCGTCCTGCGCGCTGACCGGTGCTGTACTGGTGGTGCGTTCGTAACGCGCACCCATCGTCGGCCATCCCCGTCCGCGGCGCAGTGTCAGGATCCCGACTGCGACGATGACCAGCCCGGCGAACAGCGCCGCCAGTGGCCAGCCGGGGCCGGTGGAACCGGTCGCACCGCTGGCCTCCGCGAGCCCGTAGGCCGCACCGGCCACGACACCGCCACCGGCCAGTGCCAACAGCACTCCGACCAGTAGCCGGCCCTTGCGCCGGGTCGCGACCAGCGCTCCGGCGCCGGCGAGCGAGATCAGTGCCAGGGCCGGCACCCAGGGGACGAAGTCACCACCACTGCGGGCGGTCCGCACCGGCGGCAACGGCGCCGGTCGCTGGGTCAGCTCCACCGCCCAGTTCTTCGACGAGGCGTACAGCGCCAGTCCCGCGCCGACGGTGCAGGCCAGTACCGCCACCACGAGCTGTCCGCGGGTGGAGCGGCGGGCCTCCGGCGCCCCGGATCCGACTGCGTCGGCGCCGGAATCGGTGTCGGGCCCGGGCATCGGGTCGTCACTCATCAGCGTGCCTGCCGCATCGTCTCGGCGGACGCTATCGCCGAGAGCACCGCGGCCGACTTGGTCCGGGTCTCGGCATCCTCGGCGTCGGGATCGGAATCAGCGACGATACCGGCGCCCGCCTGTACATAGGCCCGGCCGTCCCGGATCAGCGCGGTGCGGATGGCGATCGCCATGTCCAGGTCCCCGGCGAAATCCAGATAGCCGACGGTGCCGCCGTACAGGCCGCGGCGTACCGGCTCCAGTTCCTCGATGATCTCCATCGCCCGGACCTTCGGCGCGCCCGACAACGTACCGGCCGGGAAGGTGGCGCGCAGCGCATCGAACGCGCTACATCCCTCGGCCAGTTCACCGACCACAGTGGACACGATGTGCATGACGTGACTGTAGCGCTCGATCGTCATGAACTCCGGTACGTCCACACTGCCCGGTACGCACACCCGGCCGAGGTCGTTGCGGGACAGGTCGACCAGCATCACGTGCTCGGCCCGTTCCTTGGGGTCGGTGAGCAGGTCGGTGGCCAACCGCCGTTCCTCCTCCGGGGTCGTGCCGCGGGGACGGGTGCCGGCGATCGGGTGCATCAACGCGCGCCGCCCGGTCACCTTGACGTGTACCTCCGGGCTGGAGCCGACGATGTCGAAGGCATGGCCACCGGCTCCGTCCAGTGCCCCGAAACGCAGCAGATACATGTACGGGCTGGGGTTGGTGGCCCGCAGCACCCGGTAGACGTCCAGCGAGTCGACGTCGGTCTGCACCTCGAAGCGTTGGGACGGCACGATCTGGAAGCACTCACCGGCCCGGATGGCATCCTTGGCCACCTCCACCGCCTTCTGGTAGCCGCCCTGCGGGGTACGGCCGACCACGTGCTCGGCCGGCATCCGCTCCACAGTCGACACCATCGGGGGATTCGGTCGCGACAACGCCGTGGTCATCGCGTCCAGCCGCCCTACCGCGTGGTGGTAGGCGGCGTGCAGGTCATCCTCGTTGGCGGCCGGGGGCAGCACCGCGTTGGCGATCAGCAGCACCGAACCGTCCACGTGGTCCAGTACGGCCAGATCGGTGGCCAGCAGGAACCCCAGGTCGGGGAAGCCCAGTTCGTCGGCGGCCAGTTCGGGCAGCTTCTCGAACCGACGGACCGCGTCGTAGCCGACGAAACCGACCAGCCCGCCGGTCAGCGGCGGCAGCCCCGGTACCGGCGGCGAGGACAGCGCCTCGACCGTGGCGGTCAGCGCCACCAGCGGGTCACCGTCCACCGGAACACCCTGTGGTGGCTCCCCGACCCAGTGGGCCTGACCGTCCACACAGGTCAACGTGGCGGTGCTGCGTACGCCGATGAACGAGTAGCGCGACCAGGTGCCGGCCGCCTCCGCGGACTCCAGCAGGAAGGTGCCCGGTCCGCCGGCCAGCTTCCGGTAGATGCCCACCGGGGTCTCGCAGTCGGCCAGCAGCCGTCGGGTCACCGGTACCACCCGCCGACGGCGGGCCAGCTCGGCGAACGCGCGCTGGTCGGGTGTCACGGTTCCGCTGGTCACGACCGGCCCCTCTCGATGTTCTGCACGTCCTGCGCCACCGGGGCATCCACCGGCAGGCCACGCCCGTCGAAACAGCTTCGGGTACCGGTGTGGCAGGCCGGGCCGATCTGGTCCACCCGGACCAGTACGGCGTCACCGTCACAGTCCAGCGCCACCGAGCGGACATGCTGCACATGTCCAGATGTATCGCCCTTGGCCCAGTATTCCTGACGGCTACGCGACCAGTACGTTGCCCGACCGGTACTCAGGGTCCGCCGCAACGCCTCATCGTCCATCCAGGCCACCATCAACACCTCACCGGTGTCGTACTGCTGGGCCACGGCGGCGATCAGGCCGTCCGGATCACGTTTGAGTCGGTCCCGGATCGCCGGATCCAGGCCGGTCGGCGGGGCCGGCTGCGCTGGCTGGTGACTGCTCACAGTCACTGATTGTCGCGCGCCGCCGTACGGTAGCGGCGCGTGCCCCACCGGGCGAGGTACGGACGGACCCCGCTGGCCGGCCGCCAGCCCGGCCGGCCGAGCAGATCCCGGCTCGCCCGGCGCAACGTCTCAGCGGCACCACGGTCGGACAGACCGGGCGCCGCCCGGAGTTCGAACTGGCCGCTGCGACCGGCCCGTACCCGCAGCAGCCTGCTCCGGCCGTACGGGTCGGCGAAGACGGTCACCGAGCGGACGGCTGCCAGCGGGAGCCGTACGGTCCGCCAGTCCTGTCCCCGACCCCGGTAGCGCACCTCCAGGGTCTCGTCGTCGAGCCACAAGCGAACCTCACGCATCGCCCGGGCCCGCAGCATCCCCAACGGCACCAGGACCACCACCAGGGCAAGGCCCAGCGCCACCAACGGGGCCCCGACGAACTCGCGCCGCAGCACCACCAGCGCGGCCAGGACCAGTAGGCCCAGCCCGCCACCGGCCCCGGCGATTCCGGTGGCCAGCCCGGCCACCGTGACACCGGGCAGCAGTATGGTGCGCAGCCGGTACTCCCTGGCCGCCGCAGGCGTCTTGCGCGGCAACGCGGTGCCACGCAGAGCGCGTCGGCGTTGCCGGTCGAACAGCCAGCCGACGGTGTGTCCGAGCAGGTAGCCCAGCAGCGCACCAGCGACCAGCCGCACCGGCGCCGGGCCGGTACCGGCGCCGAACCCGGCTGCGGCTCCGGCCACCAGCAGGATCAGCGTGCCCGCCAGGCGGGTTCCGACACCGGCCCGTCTGCGGCCGACGAGAACCACCACCGTGCCGGCCGCGACCACGGTCAGCAGACCGAGCGCCACCCACGTCCACATGCCTGGCATATCTGTGGATGGTACGGGTGCCGGCCCGTTGTGCCAGGCCCGGCCATGATTGCGCGACCCGCCGGAGGCGAAGTTTCCGGTGATCGTCCAGTGGGAATCACGACGATCGACAGGCGTCAATTCGGCGTCTCTGGATGGAGGGCAGGATGACCACAGCCATCACGCTCATCGTGATCGTCGTCGTGCTGTTGGCGCTCGTGGCCAGCGGCGCCTATCTGCTACGGCGGCGCCAGTTGCAGCAACGGTTCGGCCCGGAGTACACGCGGGCCGTGGAGCAGGCCGGTGACCGGCGGTCGGCGGAGAAGGAACTCCGTCGTCGGGAGCGCCGGCACCAGGAGTTCTCGCTGCGACCCATCCCCGCCGCCGAACAGCAGCGCTACGCGGCGCGCTGGCAGGAGGTACAGGCCCAGTTCATCGAGTCGCCAGCCGAGGCGGTGAGCCACGCCGACAACCTGGTGAGTGAGGTGATGGCGGCGCGCGGCTACCCGACCGAGGGATTCGACCAGCAGGTGGCGGATCTGTCGGTGCAGCACGCCGGCGCCCTCGATCACTACCGGACCGCGCACGATCTGCGGCTACACAACGACCAGGAACAGCTTGGTACCGAGGATCTGCGGCAGGCCGTCGTGCACTACCGGGCACTGTTCGCCGAGTTGCTCGACGCCGACCCCACGGGCAACGGACACACCGACAAGGCGCGTACCGACGACGCGCACAGCGGGGACGGCCGCACCACTGCCGCTGAGGCGGCACCCACCGGCGAGCGCCGGGCGGACCCGGACACTGCCGCTGAGCACAGGGCGCCCCGGGAAGCGGCGATCGAGCACGCGGACGCCGGGTTGCGTGACGGCACCGGACCCGCCACGCGCTCCACCGACCAGCGCTGACCGAAGGAGTTACCGTGACCCACGTTTCACCACCGCATGATCACGACCACGACGCGCCCGACGAAGGTGCGCGGCCGGCGCATCACGCAGATCAGCACACTGCCGAGGAATCCAGCGACGAACGGGTCCTTGACGAGCGCAGTCTCGACGAGGACGGGAGCCGTAGCGGCCGGGACGGGTCCACCGACGACGGGGTGGCCCCGACTGACGGGGCCCGGACCGAGCGCCCAACCGGGGACCCCGCGCAGCCAGACGGGACTCTGGCAGAAGACGGCGCCACCGAGCGCGCCGACGACGATCGGAGTCCCGGCGACGAACACGACCTGGAGTCGTCCGGCCGGCACGCCGGGGGTCAGCACGCCGCCGCCGAACCGCAGGAGGGACAGCGGGACGAGCTGTTCGACGACGGAACACCGCACCGGGAGCACACCCTGGAAGGTGTGGTCGGTGGAGAGCGTCCCGGTGAGCCGGCGGAGCCGGGACGAGCGGTCGGGCAGGACGAGGGCGAGCCAACAGCGCCCGGTGTCGCGGCGGTGCCGGAATCGACCACCTACCAGTCCTCGACGGCCAGACCCGATGCCGACGGCCGGGCCGAAGTGGCCGCCGCGTCCGGTGCGGCGGACGGTTCTGCGACTGCCCAACAGTTGTGGCCGGCCGAGCACCGGGCGGACATCGACCAGCGGTGGCGGGACGCCCAGGTATCCTTTGTGGACGATCCAGCGGCGGCGGTGTCGACCGGCCGCGGCCTGGCCACCTCTGCCCTACAGGCGGTGACCGAGACGTTGCATGCAGGCGGCGAGCACTCCGGGGACACCGAGGAGCTCCGTCAGCAGATGCGGCGCTACCGGAAACTGCTGGACACACTCGGTAGTCTCTGACAGCTCTCCCGCCGGGGGCGGCAGGTGCTCGGAGCACCTGCCGCCCCCGGCTTCTGTCCGCCCGCGTACGGGTGGGCCTGTCGTCCCCGCCGGGAGCCGTCTATGCTACGAATTCATCAGTTGATGAATTCGTCTGGGAGGTGCCCGATGGACCCGGCCATCGACGTCGCCGAGCTACGGGTCACCCGCGGCCGACGCATCGTGCTGCACGACCTTCACTTCACCGTGCCGACCGGCACCGTCACCGGACTGATCGGACCGAGCGGCAGCGGCAAGACCACCCTGATGCGATCCGTCGTGGGGGTCCAGCGGGTCACCACCGGCACCGTACAGGTGCTCGGCCGACCCGCCGGCAGCCCCGACCTGCGCCACAGCGTCGGCTACGTCACCCAGGCTCCATCGGTCTACCCGGACCTCACCGTCCGGGAAAACGCCCGCTACTTCGCCGCCGTACAGGGCCAGTCACGACAGGCCGCCGACCAGGCGGTCACCGATGTCGGGCTCGGCGGCGCAGCCGGGCAGCTCGTCGCCACCCTGTCCGGCGGTCAGCGCGCACGTGCCTCACTGGCCTGCGCGCTGCTGTCCGACCCCCAACTGCTCGTACTCGACGAACCAACCGTCGGACAGGATCCGGCGCTGCGCCGCGACCTGTGGCAACGCTTCGCCGACCTGGCCGCCGGCGGGGTGAGCCTGCTGGTGTCCAGCCACGTGATGGACGAGGCCAACCGCTGCGGTCGGGTGCTGCTACTGCGGGACGGACGCCTGCTGGCCGACGACACTCCGGACGGTCTGCGAGCCCGCACCGGCACCGACGACCTCGACGAAGCCTTCCTCCGGCTGGTCGACGAAGCCGGGACGGAGGCCGCCTGATGTCGGTTCGCATCGCCCTGCACACCGCCGTCCGGGTCCTCGCCCAGCTCCGCCACGACCGGCGGACCATCGCACTCCTGCTCGTCGTACCCACCGGCCTGCTCGTACTGCTGCGCTTCGTCTTCGACGGGCAGCCGGCAGTGTTCGACCGGATCGGCGTCATCCTGCTGGGCGTGTTCCCGTTCGTGCTGATGTTCCTGGTGACCAGCGTCGCGATGCTGCGCGAACGAACCAGCGGCACTCTGGAGCGCCTGCTCACCACCCCCGTGCACAAGCTGGACCTGCTGGCCGGCTACGGCCTGGCGTTCGCGCTCGCCGCCGCGCTGCAGGCCGGCATCGCGGTCGGACTGGCCTACTGGCTGCTCGGACTCGACACCGCCGGCAGTGGCTGGGCGGTGGTCGGTATCGCGGTCGCCGACGCGGTGCTGGGCATGGCCCTCGGCCTGTTCGTCAGCGCGTTCGCCGCGACCGAATTCCAGGCCGTGCAGTTCATGCCCGCGGTGGTCTTCCCACAGTTGCTGCTCTGCGGTCTGTTCGTACCCCGCGACCAGATGGTCGGCTGGTTGCAGGCAGTCAGCCGGGCACTGCCACTCACCTACGCGGTCGACGCGCTCATCGACATCGGCGCACATCCGCGGATGACCACGGGTGCCTGGCGCGACGTGGCCGTCGTGCTGGGCTGCGCACTGGCCGCCCTGATACTCGGCGCCGCGACCCTGCGGCGCCGGACCCGGTGACCACCCGCCGGGGCCGGCGCCCCGGGCAGCCGGACACCCGGGAGACGATCCTGGCCGCGGCCCGTACCGTCTTCGGCGAACGGGGGTTCGACCGGGCCACGGTCCGTGCCATCGCCGCCGCCGCCGGAGTGGATCCGGCATTGGTGCACCACTACTTCGGCGCCAAGGACGAGCTGTTCGTCGCCGCGCTACGGGTACCGGTCAACCCGGCGCGGGTGCTACCCAGGTTGCTGGCAGGAGGGCTGGAGGGCTTCGGAACCCGGCTGGTCGCGACATTCCTGTCGGTCTGGGACGGCCCCGCCGGGCCGGCCGCGGTGGCGCTGCTGGGCAGCGCGCTCAGCCACGAACAGAGCAGACGACTGTTCCGGGAGTTCTTGACCAGCCAGATACTGCGGCGCGCGCTGCGCGAACTGGACCGCCCGGAGAGCGAGCTGCGGGGGTCGCTGATCGCCAGCCAGTTGATGGGGCTGGCGATGGCACGCTACGTGGTACGGGTGGAGCCGTTGGCCAGCCTGCCGGCCGCCCGCGTCGTGGCGCTGATCGGGCCGACAATCCAGCGGTACCTCACCGCCGACCTGCCGGACCCGGCACCCGACGGCGCGCCCTGATCCGGCCCTGCGGTCAGCGGGTCTGTTCCAACCAGGATGCGTAGAGCCGCGCGTACACCGAGTCGGCCTGGCTGACCAGTTGGGTGTGCGGGCCGCGCTGCACGATCCGGCCGGCGTCGAAGACGAGCACCTCGTCGGCGGACTCTGCGGTGGACAGCCGGTGTGCGATCGTCACCGTGGTGCGGCCACGGGCCACCACGTCCAGTGCACGTTGCAGCCGCAGCTCGGTCGCCGGGTCGACGGCGCTGGTGGCCTCGTCCAGAACCAGCAGGTCCGGCCCGGTCACTGCGGCCCGGACCAGCGCGATCAACTGCCGCTCACCGACCGACAGGTAGTCACCGCGCTCCCCCACCGGGGTGTCCAGGCCACGCGGCATGCTGGCCAACCAGTCAGCCAGACCGAGTTCGTCGAACGCCTGGATCAACTCGGCTTCGGTCAGGTCAGGTCGGGCGAACGCGACATTGCGCCCCACTGTGCTGTCGAACAGGAAGCCGTCCTGCGGAACCAGCACCACCCGCCGTCGCAGCTCGACGAACGGCACGGTGTCCAGGGCCACCCCGGACAGCAGCACCGCGCCGCGGCCCGGGTCCATCAGCCGGGTCAACAGTTTCGCGAAGGTGGTCTTGCCGCTGCCAGTCTCCCCCACCACCGCCACCGCGGAGCCGGGTGCGAGCTGCACGTCGATACCGGTCAGCACGTCCGGACCGCCCGGATAGGCGAAACCCACCCCGGTGAAGGACACCGACAGTGCCCCGACCGGTGGGACCGCACCATTCGGGCCGGGATCAGCGACGTCGGGTGCGGTGCCCAGGATGTCCAGCACCCTACGCCAACCCGCGACCGCGTTCTGCGCCTCGCTGAGAGTCTCGGTGAACACCTGGATCGGCTGGATGAACAACGCCACCAGAAAGAGGAAGGCGGTCAGCTCGCCGACGCTCAGGCCGCCGGTCACGCCCAGCGCCCGACCAGCACCGGCCCCCAGCAGAATGCCCACCACGATGACGGCCGTGTTGGCCAGACCGGACGCACCCTCGCCGGTGATGGTGGTGATGACGCTGCGTTTCTGCGCCCGGTACTGGCCGAGCCGGTAGTCCTCGACCGCGGTGGACAGCCGCGCCCGGGTGCGGCCGGCCACGCCGTACGCCCGGATCACCGGTGCGCCGACAACACTCTCGGCCACCGCGCCATAGAGGGTGCCGACCTTCTCCCGGACCTGCCGGTACGCGGTCTGCTGCCAGCGCTGCAGCCGCGGCATCGCCACCGCCAGCGGGGTGAAGACGAGATAGACCAGAACCGCCAGCTGCCAGGAGTAGGCCAGCATGACCACCGTGGCCACCAGCAACTGCCCGGCGTTGACCACGAGGCTGACTCCGCTGTACTGCAGGAACCGGCTGATCTGGTCGATGTCGGAGGTGACCCGGCTGACCAGGGTGCCGCGCCGCTGCTCCTGCTGGTGCAGTACCGACAGGTCGTGTACGTGCCGGAAGGTGCGGGTACGCAGGGCGGCCAGCGCGGTCTCGGTGCTGCGGTACAACCGGTAGTTCATCAGGTACGTGCAGCTGACGGTGACGGCCAGCAGCGCGGTGGTGACCACGCAGATCAACGCGACCCGCGACAGGTCCGGGCCGCCGTCGCCCTGGATGCCGCTGTCGAGTGCCTGCTGCACGGCGACCGGTACCGCGACCTTGCCCAGTGTGGAGAAGAGCGCCAACAGCAGGGTGCCGGGCAGCCCGGCCCGCAGTTCCGGGGACAGGGAGATGCCCTGCCGCAGGGTGCGCCAGGTCCCGGCGTCCCGGTCGGGTTCGACGGATGCGTTCGCCACGCTCATGCCGACACCTCGGCGACCGGTGTGTGCAGCTCGCTCTCCGCAGTCTCGTACGCCGTCACCAACGCGGCGTAGTCCGGCACCGTGTCCACCAGCTGCTGGTGGGTGCCCCGGGCCAGTACCTGGCCGGAGCCGAGGAAGATGACCTCGTCGGCCAGCGCGATCGTGGCGCGCCGGTAGGCCACCACGAGCACGGTGGTGCCCCTGCCGGCGGCGCGGCGCAGGCCGGCCAGGATGGCCGATTCGACCCGTGGATCGACCGCACTGGTGGCGTCGTCGAGGATGAGCAGGCCGGGCCGACCGGCCAGCCCACGGGCCAGGGTGACCCGCTGGCGCTGACCGCCGGAGAGGGTGGCGCCACGTTCCCCCACCATCGTCTGTGCACCGTCGGGCAGCGACGCCACGAAGCGGTCGGCCTGGGCCAGGCGCAGCGCCGCCGCCACATCCTGCTCGCCGACCTGCGGGCGGCCCAGCGCCACATTGCCCGACACCGAGTCGTCGAACACGAACGGCAACTGCGGAACCAGCGCGACCGTACTGTGCAGCGCCTCGGCGGACAGCGTACGTACGTCCACGCCGTTGAAACGGATCGTGCCGGTGTCGGGGTCGACGAGCCGGGCGGCCAGGTTGGTGACCGTGGACTTGCCCGCACCGGTCGCCCCGACCAGCGCCACCGTGCGGCCCGCCGGCACGGTGAAACTGACCCCGCGTAGCGCCGCGGGCCGGTCCGGGGAATGACTGAACCCGACGTCGTCGAAGGTGAGCTGGACCGCGCCGGTGCCCGGGGTGGCCGCGGAGCCGTAGCCCATGTCACCGGTGGCCGCCAGGACGTTCGCTACCCGCTCCCACCCGGCCACCGCACGAGGCAGGTCGCCCAGCACCCAACCGATGGCGCGCACCGGGAAGGCCAGCACACTGAACAGGAAGGCGGCGCTGACCAGATCCGGAATACTGATCTGCCCGCCGGCAAGCCGCAGCCCACCGATCACCAGCACCGCCAGAATGCCCACGTTGGGCAGTGCGTCCATCAGCGGGTCGAACAGTCCACGTACTCGACCTGCGGCGATCGAGGCGTCCCGGAGCTGTTCGGAGGCCTCACCGAACCGGTGTGCCTCGTCCTCCTCGCGCCCCGCCGTCTTGACCACCAGAGCACCGTCGAAGCTTTCATGCGCGACGGCGGCCACTTCCGCCCGCAACTGCTGCGCCCGTGCCTGCAGCGGCGCCGAGCGGCGCGAGTAGACCACGTTGACCAGGAACACCGTCGGGAACACGGCGACCCCGACCAGGGCGAGTACCCAGTCGGTGATCAGCAACGACACCACGGCGGCGACCAGCATGGTCACCGTGCCCACCGCGAAGGGCAGCGGCGCGATCGGCATGAAGGCCGACTCGACGTCGTTGTTGGCGTTGGACAGCAGGGTGCCGGTCTGGTGACGTTGGTGCCAGGAGACCGGCAGGTCGAGATAACGTCCGGTGACCGCGCGACGGTAGCGGGCCTGCAGCCGGTACTGCATGACGCCGGCACCGAGCTTGCGGCCGATGATGCCGGCGATCTTGAGCAGGCTCACCGCCAGCACCGCCGCACCGCCGAGAACCAGGCCGCCGACCGACACCCGGCCCCGGCTGATCGCCGGCACCGCCACCGAACCGACCACCGCGCCGATGACGTAGGCACTGGCCACCGTCATCAGTGCGAACAGCACACTGCCCACCGCCGCGACGGTGAAGGTGACCGGTTCGTCGCGGATCGAGCGGCCGAGCATCCGCAGCCCTCGGCCCAGCACGCCGCCCCCGTACACGCCCACCCGTCCCTTCACACCGACACTGTCGGGCCCGCCCGGGGCACCGGTCGTTTCAGTCTGTCCCACCGGTCCGACAATCCCGGCACGCTCGCGACGTAGATCACGTACCCGGGGTGTGTGCGTGCCCGGACCGGACGGCTCCACCCGGCAACCTTCCTGGACACAGCACTAGCATGGGATGGTGACGACCGCATTCGCGCACCGGGAACGACTGGCCATGGTCACCCTGCTCGACGAGGTCGGGCCCGATGCGCCCACCCTGTGCGACGGCTGGACCACCAGAGATCTGCTCGCCCACCTGATCGCCCGGGAACGACGCCCGGACGCCGGTGTCGGGCTGTTCGTCCCCCCACTCGCCGGTTACACCGAGCGGGTACGTCTCGGCTACCGCAACCGCGACTACCAGGAGCTGATCCGGACATTCGCCCGACCGCCGTGGTGGAGCCCGGTGGCGAACCCGCTCGCCGACGAACTGGTCAACTCGATGGAGATGTTCCTGCACCACGAGGACATCCGGCGGGCCCGACCGGACTGGGTCGCCCGTGAACTGCCCGAAGATCAGCAACGCCAACTGTGGAAGCGGCTCAGCGTGCTCGCGGCCCTGCGGATGCGCACCCTGCCCACCCAGGTCACGCTGGTCGCCCCCGGGCACGGGGAGCGCACCGTCGGGCGTGGCCCGGCCGTGCAGTTGACCGGAGCGCCGAGTGAACTGATGTTGTTCGTGGCCGGTCGTCAGCGGGCCAGTACCGTCGAGGCGGAAGGCCCGGCGGACATCGTGCAGGCCGTCCACGAGGCCAATTTGGCGCTCTGAACGTCCGCGCGGGTCAGGCCACCACGGTCGGCGTCGGCGGCCGGCCGACCGGTACGGTGTCCAACTCGGTGCGCGCCACCGCGATCCGGCGCACCGCCTCGGTCAGTTCCGCCGCCGGACGGGCGAACGGGATCCGCAGGAAGCGTTCCAGGGTCCCTTCGACACCGAACCTCGGCCCCGGCGCCAGCCGTACCCCGAACAGTTCCGCGGCGCGGGCCAACGCGCTGGACACTGGCGCGTCCAGCTCCACCCACAGGCTCAACCCGCCACCGGGCAGAGTGAACCGCCAGTCCGGCAGTCCGGTACGCAACGCCTCGGCCAGTACGTCACGCTGCGCGGCCAGCATCACCCGGCGGGGCGGCAGGATGTCCGCCGCGGCGCTCAGCAGCTGGGCCGAGATGAGCTGGTCGAGCACCGCGCCACCCATGTCGACGGCGCCCCGGACCGCGGCGAGCCGCTGTACCAGCGCCGGGGACGCCCGTAGCCAGCCGACCCGCAGTCCACCCCAGTACGCCTTGCTCATGCCGCCGATCGTCACGACCCGACGGTGCCGGTCCACCGCGGCCATCGGTGGCGGCTGCGCCACGTCGTCGTACGCCAGTTCCACGAATGTCTCGTCCACCACCACCGTGGTCATCGCGCCGCGGACCGCGCCGACCAGTCGTTCGCGCAGCTGGGCGCTCATCAGCTGTCCGGTCGGATTCTGGAAGTCCGGGATCAGGTAGGCCAGTCGGTAGCGGTCCGCGGCAAGTGCGGCCATCAGCTCTTCCGGATCCCATCCGGCCGGACCGACGCCGACCGTCTGCACCCGGGCCCTCGCCTGACTCAGCGCGGTCAGCGCGTTGGGATAGCTCGGCGATTCGACCAGCACCCGTTCCCCGGGCGCCACAAACAACCGTACGAGCAGGTCGAATGCCTGCTGGGCGCCGCTGGTGACCAGGATCTCGGCCGGGCTGGTCGGCGCACCACGGCGGGTGAAGCCGTCGGCGATCGCGGCCCGTAGCTCGGGCAGGCCGGCCGGGTGGTAGCCGTGCCCGGCAGCGTAGCGGGGCAGTTGCGCGAGCGCGTACGCGGCGGCGGTGAGCAGCTCTGGCGGTGCGGGCGGCGCGGCGACCCCCAGATCCACCAGCGCGTGATCGTCGGGCGCCCACAGCCCGGCGGTCGACATCCGCGCGCCCTCGGGCAAGCCGGTGTAGCTGCCCGAACCTCGCCGGCTGGTCAGGTAGCCCTGTTCACGGAGCAACCGGTACGACGCGGACACCGTGGTGCGGCTGATACCCAGTGCACCGGCCAGCATCCGTTCGGCCGGCAGTCCGACGCCCAGGCCGAGCCGACCGTCGCGGATCAGGCCCCGTACGGCCGCGGCCAGCGCCGGGTAGTCGGCGGTCCGGGGCGCTGCGGAGGTCCTCCCGGTGTGCCGCCAGTCGGCCAGCAACCGCACCAGTTGGGTCGCGCTGGCCCGTCGTGCCACACTCATGCCAACAGCACACCACAACCAGGCCACTGGTACGAAATTGGCCCTGTTCGCTCCGATGATTGGCCTGCATAGTCGGCATATGCCCGCCGCTTCCTCCGCCCTGGCCCCTGCCGCACCGGCCCGCCCACCGCATTCCCGCCGGCTGCCCCGCCGGCTGGTCCAGCTCTACGTCGGGCTCGTCTGCTACGGGGCCAGTGCGGCGCTGATGGTGCGGGCCCGGCTCGGCCTGGACCCGTGGGACGTGCTGCACCAGGGCATCGCCCGCCGACTCGGCGTACCGCTGGGCTGGATGGTCATCGGGGTCGGCGCCCTGGTCCTGGTGCTGTGGATCCCGCTGCGCCAGCGACCCGGCCTGGGCACCGTCAGCAACGTCGTGGTGGTCGGCCTGTCCGTGGACGCCACGCTGTGGCTGGTCGGATCACCCGGCCCCCTGTGGGCGCGCTGGTTGCTGCTGGTTGGCTCGGTCGCCGTCAACGGGCTCGCCACCGGCCTGTACATCGGTGCCCGGTTCGGTCCCGGGCCGCGCGACGGCCTGATGACCGGGCTGGCCGCCCGCGGCCATTCCATCCGGCTGGTCCGCACCGCCATCGAGGTGAGTGTGCTCGTCACCGGCTACCTGCTCGGCGGCCAGGTCGGATGGGGCACCCTGCTGTACGCGGTGGCGATCGGGCCGCTGGCGCACCGCTTCATCCCGCTGTGCACCGTCCGGCAGCAACACCACGGGCCCGGGCCGACGACATCAGGGCCGTGACCGACCGCCCGTGACCGCTGGATTCCGGCCGCTCAGACCCGGCGGACCTGGTGACCGGCGTCGGCCAGCGCCTGCTTCACTTCACCGATGCCGACCTCACCGAAGTGGAAGATGCCGGCCGCCAGAACCGCATCGGCGCCGGCGTCGACGGCGGGCGGAAAATGCTCCGGCCGGCCGGCTCCCCCACTGGCCACCACCGGGACGTTGACCACCGCACGCACCGCTCGGATCAGTACCGTGTCGAACCCGTCCTTCGTGCCGTCCGCGTCCATCGAGTTGAGCAGGATCTCCCCGGCACCCAGGTCCGAGGCCCGCACCGCCCACTCGACCGCGTCCACCCCGGTGCTGCGTCGCCCGCCGTGCGTGGTCACCTCGAAGCCGCTCGGCAGGTCCCGGTTGCGCCGCGCGTCCAGCGAGATGACCAGGACCTGACGACCGAACTGCTCGGTCACCTCGGCGATCAGCTCCGGTCGGGCCAGCGCGGCGGTGTTCATCCCGACCTTGTCCGCACCGGCCCGCAGCAGCGCGTCCACATCAGCCACGCTGCGGACCCCGCCGCCGACCGTGAGCGGAATGAACACGCTCTCCGCGGTACGCCGAACCACCTCGAACGTGGTGGCTCGATCCTCCGCCGAGGCCGTCACATCCAGGAAGGTCAGTTCGTCGGCGCCGGCAGCGTCGTAGGCCGCGGCAAGCTCGATCGGGTCACCGGCGTCGCGCAGTTCGGCGAACCGTACGCCCTTGACCACCCGGCCGTCCGCGACGTCCAGGCACGGGATGACCCGCACGGCAAGGTCCTGGGACAGCGCCGGGCTCATGCCGGTACCTCCCCGCGCAGCGTGGCCAACGCCTCGGTCACCGTGAAGGCCCCGGTGTAGAGCGCGGTGCCGGCGATGGCACCCTCCAACCCGTCATCCTCCAGAGTGGACAACGCCCGGAGATCCTCCAGAGTGGACACCCCGCCGCTGGCGATCACCGGTGCCTTCGTCCGGCCGCAGACCTCACGCAGCAGATCGAGGTTGGGCCCGGACAGCATCCCGTCGGACTTCACATCGGTCACCACATATCGGGCGCAGCCGGCCGCCTCCAACCGTTCCAGCACCTCGTGCAGCGCACCGCCGTCCCGGGTCCAGCCACGGGCGGCGAGCTGGCGCCCCCGTACGTCCAGACCGATCGCGACCCGGTCGCCGTACTCGCCGACGACCCGGTCGCACCACTGCGGGTCCTCCAACGCCGCGGTACCGATGTTGACCCGCCGGGCACCGGTCGCCAACGCGCGCCGCAGCGACTCATCGTCGCGGATCCCGCCGGACAGTTCAACCTGCACGTCCACCGCGGCGACCACCTCCGCCAGCAGCTCCGCGTTGGAGCCGCGTCCGAAGGCGGCATCCAGATCGACCAGATGGATCCACTCGGCGCCCTGCTGCTGCCAGCGCATCGCCGCCTCCCGGGGTTCACCGAACACCCGCTCGGACCCGGCCCTACCCTGTACCAACTGCACGGCGCGGCCCTGTGAGACATCCACGGCAGGCAGCAGAGTCAACATCGCTGACGTACTCCTCTTCGCTCAGAGGCCGGAAACCCAGTTGGTCAACAGGGTGGCGCCCACCTCACCGGACTTCTCCGGATGGAACTGGGTGGCCGACAGCGCCCCCAGCGAGACAGCGGCGACAAATCTCTCGCCGTACATCGTGGTGGCCACTCGCGCACCCGCGGCACTCAGCTCCCGGGACGGGCGCGCCACATAGGAATGCACGAAGTAGCAACGGGCCGTCGGATCGATACCGGCGAACAGAGGATCGTCCGGCTGCCAGGACACGGTGTTCCAACCCATGTGCGGGATCCGGGGCGCCAGCAGCCGGCTCACCTCGCCGGGCAGCAGACCGAGTCCCTTGGTCAGGATACCGTGCTCCCGACCCACCTCGAACAGGATCTGCAGTCCGACGCAGATACCCAGCACCGGTCGCCCGGCCGCGACCCGATCGGCCACCACGGCCCGCCCCCCGATGGCGTCCAGGGCGTTCACGCAGTGCGTGTACGCGCCGACACCGGGCAGCACCAGACCATCGGCGTCCCGACCGTCGGCCGGTCTGTCGGTCACCGTCACCTCGGCACCGGCCCGTTGCAGGGCCCGGTGCACCGAGTGGATGTTGCCGGAGCCGTAGTCGAGTACCACCACCCGACATGTCATCGCGGCCCACACCTCCTCACAAGGTCCCCTTGGGTAGCAGCCAGGCGATCCCGCCGAGCAACGCTATGACCGCCAGTACGACGAGTCCGATCAGTACGATCCGTGAACCGCCCTGCTGCCGGACCGAGTACGCGCCGCCGACCAGCAGCCCCGCCACGGCGAACAGCGCGACGGGCAGGATGCTCTGCACCGGTGTCCTGTCCTTTCCTGCCCGCCCTACAGCAGGCCCTTGGTACTGGGCACCCCGCCGCCCCGCGGATCCCGGGTCACCGCCTGACGCAGCGCCCGGGCGACCGCCTTGAACTGCGCCTCGATGACGTGGTGCGCATCGGGCCGCTGGCCCGGCCGGGCCCCACGCAACACAGTGACGTGCAACGTGATCTTGGCATTATTGCCGAAAGACTCCCAGATGTGGCGAGTCATGCTCGTCGGATACTGCGGCCCCACGTACGGAGCGAGATCCGCCGGCTCCTCATGGACCACGTACGGCCGGCCGGACAGATCCACCACTGCCTGCACCAGAGCCTCGTCCAAGGGCACCACCGCGTCCCCGTAACGCTGGATCCCGGCCTTGTCGCCGAGCGCGGCCCCGAACGCCTGCCCCAACGCGATCGCCGTGTCCTCCAACGTGTGGTGCGCGTCGATCTCCAGATCGCCGACGGTGTGCACGGCGAGCCCGAAACCGCCGTGCCTGGCCAGCTGATTGAGCATGTGGTCGAAGAAACCGACCCCGGTGGAGACATCGGCTCCGCCGGTGCCGTCCAGGTCGATCTCGACCAGTACCTTGGTCTCGCCGGTGGAACGCTCCACCCGCGCGGTCCTGCTCACGCCCGCTGGTCCCTTCCGCCGTTCGATGACCGGATCCGCTGCTACCGGCCGTTGATCCGGACCCGTCTGCGTGCTCATGGTTGCCCCCGGTGTCCGGTGGGCCGACCGGGATCCATCGGGTGCACCGAACGTAGTGCAGTGAGGAACGCGTCGGTCTCCGCGGGGGTGCCGGCGGTCACCCGCAGCCAGCCGGGAAGCCCGACATCGCGGATCAGCACCCCGTGCTCCAGCATCTCCTGCCACAGCCGTTGCTGGTCCTCATCGGGAAAACCGCCGAACAGCACGAAGTTGGCGTCGCTGTCGGCGACCCGCAGACCCATCGCCCGGACCTCCCGGACGATCCGGTCCCGTTCGAGCTTGATCGCGTCCGCCGTCGCCAGCAACGTGTCCGCGTGCCCGAGCGCGGCCCGCGCTGCGGCCTGGGTCAGCGACGACAGGTGGTAGGGCAGCCGTACCAGTTGCACCGCCTCGACCACCGCGGGCGTCGCGGCGAAGTAGCCGAGCCGCGCGCCGGCCAACGCGAAGGCCTTGCTCATCGTCCGGGTGACCACCAGCCGGGGAAACTCCGCCAGCAGGTCCAGAGCGCTGGGGGTGCCCGGGCGGGCGAACTCCGCGTACGCCTCGTCCACCACCACCATGCCGGGGGCCGCGGTCGCGACCGCGGCCAGCACATCCAGGTCGACCGCGGTACCCGTCGGGTTGTTGGGTGAACAGACGAACACCACGTCCGGCTGGTGCTCGGAGATCGCGGCGAGCGCCTCCCCGGTGTCGATACCGAAGTCGGCTCGTCGCGGCCCGTCCACCCAACTGGTGCCGGTGCCCGACGCGATCAGCGGATGCATCGAGTACGCCGGGGTGAAGCCGAGCGCGGTCCGACCAGCACCGCCGAACGCCTGCAGCAACTGCTGCAGCACCTCGTTGGATCCGTTCGCCGCCCACACCTGCTCGACGGTCAACCGGTGCCCGTGCCGCCCGGTCAGGTAGTCGGCCAGATCCCGACGCAAGGCGACCGCGTCCCGGTCCGGATAGCGGTTGAGTGACCGCAACTCGCCACCCAGCGCCTTACCCAGCGCCTCGACGACGTCGTCGGGTACCGGGTAGGAGTTCTCGTTGGTGTTGAGCCGTACCGGCACATCCAGCTGCGGAGCACCGTACGGTCGGCGACCCCGCAGGTCGTCGCGCAGCGGCAGGTCACCTAGCTCTGCGTTCACTGCCCTGACCCGAACCGGACGCTGACGGCCTGACCGTGCGCCGGCAGATCCTCGGCCTCGGACAGAGCCAGTACGTGCCCGGCCACCTCCCGCAGCGCCGACGCGGTGTAGTCCACCACGTGGATACCGCGCAGGAAGGACTGCACCGACAGACCCGACGAGTGCCGGGCGCAGCCACCGGTGGGCAGTACGTGGTTGGAGCCGGCGCAGTAGTCGCCGAGCGACACCGGCGAGTAGGGGCCGACGAACACCGCGCCCGCGCTGCGCACCCGGGCGGCCACCAGTGCCGCCTCGGCGGTCTGGATCTCCAGGTGCTCAGCGGCGTAACGGTTCACCACCCGCAACCCGTGCTCGACATCGTCGACCAGCACCACGCCCGACTGCTTACCGGACAGCGCGGTGGTGATGCGCTCCCGGTGCCGGGCCTGCGGCACCTGCCGGGAGAGTTCGGCCTCCACCGCGGCGAGCAGTGGTTCACTGGCGGTCACCAGTACGCTCGCCGCAGCCGGGTCGTGCTCGGCCTGGCTGATCAGGTCCGCCGCGATGTGCGCCGGGTCGGCTGTGTCGTCGGCCAGGATCGCGATCTCGGTGGTACCCGCCTCCGAGTCGATGCCGACCACGCCGCGCAGCAGCCGCTTGGCGGCCGTGACGTAGACGTTGCCCGGACCAGTCACCATGTCGACCGGCTCGCACAGCCAGTCGCCGTCGGCGTCACGCAGGCCGTAGGCGAGCCCGGCGATGGCCTGCGAACCACCCATCGCGTACACCTCGTCCACGCCGAGCAGCGCGCAGGCGGCCAGCACGCCGGCGCCCGGCAGGCCGGTGTCACGTTGCGGCGGGGACGCCACCGCGATCGACTCCACCCCGGCCACCTGGGCCGGCACCACGTTCATCACCACGCTGGACAGCAGCGGCGTCAACCCGCCCGGCACGTAGAGACCCACCCGGGACACCGGCACCCAGCGTTCGGTGACGGTGCCACCCGGTACGACCTGGGTCTGTACCTCACCGCGGCGCTGGTCCGCGTGCACCCGCCGGGCCCGCTCGGTCGATTCCACCAGGGCGGCGCGCACCGTGGGGTCGAGCTGCGCGGCAGCCGCCCGCAACTGCTCGGGGGCGACCTTCAGGCGGTCGGGGCGAACCTTGTCGAACCGCTCGCTGGCCGCGAGCACAGCGTCGATGCCATGCTGATGGACCGCCTCGACCGTGGGCCGGATCTGCTCGATCGCGGCCGCCACGTCGAGTTCGGCACGGGGCAGCAGGTCACGTGGGTCCGTGGTGGAGCCACGCAGGTCGACACGGTTCAGCACACAACCCAGCTTAGGCGTTCCGACCAGCGGGAACCCCGTGCCCGCAGGCAGCCGAGACACAGCACACGTCCGGCAACTTTCCTGTCAATCACCAAACCCGACAAACGTTGCAGCCAACGCGACGGGTACGCAGCCGGTCGCCGGCCGCTTACGCTGAAGAGGTGACTGATGCCATCCCGCTCTTCCCGCTCGGGACGGTGCTGTTCCCGGGTGTCGTACTGCCGCTGCACGTCTTCGAGCCCCGGTACCGGGCGCTGATCCGGGACCTGACGCAGCGACCGACCGCTACGGACCGCGAATTCGGCGTGGTCGCCATCCGGCGCGGGACAGAAACCGGCGAACATGACGACTCCTCCCTTTACCGGATCGGCTGCAGCGCGGAGCTACGGCAGGTCAAGAGCTACTCGGACGGCAGATACGACGTGGTGACGGTCGGCCGCCGGCGATTCCGCCGGCGAGGCCTGGACAACGCCACCGCGCCCTACCCGCGGGCCGAGGTCGAGTGGCTGCCCGACCAGGTGGGCACACCTGGGCTCGCGCAACGGCTGGCGCCCAATGTGCTGGCGGCGTTCCGGCATTACCTGCGCGTCCTGGCCGAGGTGTCGGACACCGCAACGGTGGACGCGGAGAGCAACGGTGTGGTTGGCGACCTGGACCCGGGCAGCGAACAGCTACCCGAGGATCCGGCGGTACTGGCCCATCTGGTCGCCGCGAGCGCCTCGCTGGCCGTGGCGGACCGGCAGCGGTTGCTCGCCGCGCCGGACACCGCGACCCGGCTGCACGCCGAGTTGACGATGCTGCGGCGGGAGGCAGGTCTGCTCGGCGCGCTGCACGCGGTGCCGGCACCGCTCACCGAATTCCAGATCGCCCCTGGGACGAACTGAGCAGCACGGCGCTCGGTGGCAGTTCAGTGCCCGGTACGACCCGGCGCGTCAGGCCACTCACCCGGCGTGTGGGGCAGCGGTGCCGGGGGGTCGGTTGCGGGCGGGCGGGACACCGGCCCGGGGTCCGCGTCACCCGCCACCGGGATCGGTCCATCCTGGGCGGCAGCGGTGGGATATGTCCCGTGGCCCCACCGGGGCAGCCGCACCCGCTGCGGATGCAGCCCCGGAAACCGGGAACAACCCGCCAGAACGGTGTAGACCAGTACGCAGACCAGCGCCTCCACTGCCAGCGCGCCCTTCGCGCCCAGATGCAGCGGCATCGGGAACAGCCAACCGATCGCGGCATGGTCGAGCAGGTACCGGTAGTCGTCCGTGCCCGACCGGCTGCCCACCAGGCTGGTCAGCAGGGCAGATCCGCCGGCACCGAGGGTCACCGCGATCATCATCAACGGCCCACGGAAGCGGCGCAGCACCAGCCAGCTCAACAGCGCGGCCACCAACCCGGCCGCCGCCGTCAGGAGGGTGAACCAGCCGTCGGCCGCGGCGAAGACCTCGGTCTCCAGCCCGTACATCGCGCCGTCGCGGGTCATCACGAGATCGACCCGCCCCGACATCACGGACCAGAGCAGGCCCAGCGGTACGCCCGCAGCCGCGACCATCAGCGCGGTCGCCACGAGTACGAACGCCTCGACGCCCCGGGCGGGCAGATCATGCGCGGTCGTGTCGCCAGCCGGTGAAGCCCGGTTGCCGTCCGGCGGTGTCGGAAGGGGGGAGGTCGTCGTGTCCATCGCGTCGATCCTCTCAGAGCCCGTCACCCCTCGGCCGCGGTGCCCGACCCGTCGGGCGGACGGGCCTCAGATCAACCGAACGGGTCGCTGATCGCCACTGCGGCGTAGAGCCAGGCCATCCTGGTGGCTGGCTGCAGCGCAGAGTATTCGATCATCGAACCCACCTCCAGCGCCGGGTCGTAGGGCACCATCACCGCGGTACGGGTACGCCCCGCGAAGTGCTTCAACAGGTCGTCCAGCAACGGCGTCGGGTTCGGAGTGGGGCAGCTGATCAGCGTGGTCGCTCCGGCGACCAGATCCCCCAGCCCCTCCTCGATGAGCAGATCCAGCATCCAGTCCGCGGTGAAGGCCGCGTCCTCCCGGGGCACCGTGGTCACCACCACCTGGTCTGCGGCGCGCAGCACCGTCTGCCAGTTCGGGCTCTCCACGTTGTTCCCGGTGTCCACGCAGATCACGTCGTGGGTGGAGGCCAGTACGGCCAGCACCCGGCGCACCGTGGCCGGGTCCAGTCTGCGTGCGATCCGCGGATCCTCGTCACCGGCCAGCACGTCGAACGAACCGTCCCGGGTGTGCCGCAGGTAGTCGTCCAGCGTCTCGGCGAGCTGGCCGTACCCGGACTCGATCCGGATCAGGTCGTCGACCAGGTGCCGGATGGTGCGGGCATGCCGGGCGGTACCGGCCCGCAGGCCCAGCGTGCCGCGCAGCTCGTTGTCGTCCCACGCCAGCACGCCGCCGCGCCGGGCGCTTCCCATCGTCGCCGCGGTCAGTACCGTCGCGGTGGTCTTGTGTACACCGCCCTTCGGGTTGACGAAGGCAATCACCCGGGATCGGCCGAAGTCCCGCCGCAGCGCACTGAGCAGGGCATCGACCGAGCCGTCCGCGAAGGCGGCCGGCCGGTGCCCGGCGACATGAACCGGGGCCGAGCGCGGTGGCGTGCGCTCGATCCGGCTCGCCCGTCGGTCCGGCGGTGGCGCCGGGCGGGGTACGACCGGCGCCTCGACCCGGGACCGCGTCACCCGGCCACCAGGTACAGGCAGGTCAGGATCGGTCTGCGGCCGCTCCGGCGGGGCGTCCGGGTCACGCGTACGGCCTCTGCCCAACAGGCTCCGCCACCGCGAACCCGAATCACCGGCGCGGTACGCTCCGGCTCCGGTCTGATCCACGCTCGCCTCCTGCCCGGACGTTGTCTTCTCCACAGGCTACGGAGCCGCCGACGCTTTGCCAGCCCCCGGTCGGCCCACCCGCCGGTTCAACGATCCAACCACCGACTGCGCGCCGTGTTTGCGTTCCTGCTCACCGCAATGATTCGGATCATTCGCCCATCGCACCAACATCAGTGCGCTCCGCAGGTCACGCTGCTGTCACGAGGCAGGTACGCCGCGCACCACCACACCTGCGCGGCCGGCCGTACCGGGGCCACCGGCGTACCGGTGCCGTTCGGCGCAACATCGACTATCCACCGCCATTGCGCCGTGATGCGACATTCGCGCTCTTCGGATCGTCGATCGGCGTGGAACCCTCCGGCCGGGGCACATCCGCCGGGGCAGAGGCGCTCGGATCAGGGGCCGTGGATACGGTACTGGGCGATGCACTTCCGGACGGCTCCGGGCCGGGGGAAGCGGGCCGGGCCGGGTCCGGTCCGCCGGCCGACCCCGACGGGTCGGGGGAAGCTGGCCGGGCCGGTCCGCCGGCCGACCCCGACGGGTCGGGCGCCGGCAGCACAGGAGCATCCGTACCGCTCGGCGTGGAAGCCGGCGTCGTGGACTCGGCCGGTCCGGCAGCGGCGGCGTCCCCCGCCGAACCGGTCTGTTCCGGCAGCGGCGCGGTGAAGGTCGCGCCGGACAGAGACGTGAGGTTCGACGCCGGATCGACCACCCGTACCGAGTGCCTGCGGGAAACTGTCGACAGAGCGGCCGGGCTCGCCCACACCACTGCGGCGAACACACACGAGCAGTGCCTCCGGTAGGCGGACGCCTCGATCTGGTAGCCGTGCTGCTCGACCCGGTACTGATCGTGGCCCGGGTCGACCGGCTCGGTCGTGGACCCGGCCAGTCGACCGAAGTCCGCGGCGATCCGCTGCCGGTCCCGGGCGAGCCGGTCCATCCCCGTGTTGACATCCGCCGGTATCCGCCGGACCGGGATCGCCGCGACCTGTACGGCCAGTCCGGCGCTGGGCACCCGGCTGTACACCCGGTGTGGTCGAACCCCCGCCATCAGCGCGGACAACCGGGACGGAGACAGGTAGCCGGTCAGCGACACCAGGGCGTAGACGTGCCGGTGCGCCTTCGGGGCGGCCGCCAACCGGTCCAGTCGCTGCCGCGCCGCCGACACATAGCCCGGTAGCGACTCACCGTCGGCGATACCAACACGGGCGACGGTATGCGGCGGCGGTGGCGCGGCCGGGTGCTGAACCCACCACAGCGTCGCGGTCAACAGGGCGACAGCCGCCAGCAGTACGCTGCCGCCACCGAGCGGCCGGCGTCGCCGGTGACGGCCGGCCGGGAACAGTCGATCGGCGACCGGCGGCAGCAGCCGCCGGTCCAGCTCACGCAGCGCCCGGACGAGGCCCACATCTAGTCCTCGCCCCGCAACACGGCGAGGGCATGAGTGAGGTCGTCCGGATAGTCACTGACGAATCTGACCCGGTCGCCGCTGGACGGATGATCGAACGACAACTCCCGGGCGTGCAGCCACTGTCGGGAAAGTCCGAGCCGCTGGGCCAGCGTCGGATCGGCCCCGTAGGTCAGATCACCCACGCAGGGATGCCGAAGCGCGGAGAAATGTACCCGGATCTGGTGGGTGCGACCGGTCTCCAGCCGCACGTCGACCAGACTGGCAGCCGGAAACGCCTCGACGGTGTCATAGTGTGTGATGCTGCGCTTACCGTTTGAGACCACTGCCCACTTGTAGTCGTGAACGGGGTGACGGTCAATAGGCGCGTCGATAGTTCCCCGAAAAGGGTCAAGATGTCCCTGTACCACCGCGTGGTATCGCTTCTCGACCTCACGTACCTTGAATGCACGTTTCAGCACGCTGTAGGCCAGTTCACTCTTGGCGACCACCATCAACCCCGACGTACCGACGTCGAGCCGGTGCACCACCCCTTGGCGTTCGGCGGCCCCGCTGGTCGCGATGGTATGGCCCATCGCGGCCAGACCACCGATGACCGTCGGTCCACTCCACCCCGGGCTCGGATGGGCGGCGACCCCCACCGGCTTGTCCACCACCACGATGTCCTCGTCGGTGTACACGGCGTGCAGGCCGGCGACAGGCCGTGCCTCGACCGGTTCGACCGGCTCCGACCCTGGCAGGGTGACCTCAAGGAAGGCACCCGGATGAACCCGTTCGGACTTTGCCGGCGCGGCACCGTCCAGCAGCACCGAACCATCTGCGACCAGGGTCGCGGCCAACGTCCTGGACAGACCGAAGAGCCGCGCGATGGCCTGGTCCACCCGCATCCCGGCCAGACCTTCCGGTACGGGCAGGGACCGGTGCTCCCCGCGCGGTGCGGCGGTCTTCGGCGACCTGCTCATGACGCACCGGCAGCGGAACTGCCTGTCCTCTTGTCCGCCCGGCCGTCGCTCCACGGCGCCGGCCCGGCCCGGTCCGGTCCGGTGATCGGATTCTGTTCTGGACCCTCTCCCACCGGCGTGGTGGCCGAGCCCGCCCGCTCTCCCGTTTCCGGAGCGCCGGTCTTCGACCGCGCGCCATCCCCGGTGGAAGGCGTGTCCGCATCCGCGTCCGCTTCGACACCGCGCCGGGTCCGACCCCCGTCCAACCGTCGTCCGGTCAGTTCCAGCGTGACGGCAAGGATCACGCCCACCACCAGGCTGGAGTCGGCGACGTTGAAGATCGGCCACGGATGGCCGTACGGTCCGAACAGACTGATGAAGTCGATCACGCCGCCCCGGAACGGTCCTGGCGCCCGGAACAGCCGGTCGGTCAGATTGCCGGCGGCACCTCCGAGCACCAGGCCCAGCGCCAGCGCCCACGGCCGGGAACCCAGCCGACTGGCGAACCGGATGATCACCACGATGACGACTGCGGCGACGATCGCCAGCACCGCCGTGTACCCGGCGCCGAGATTGAAGGCCGCACCGGTGTTGCGGGTCAGAGTCAGGTAGACCGCACCACCGAGCAGACGCACCGGTTCCTGGTCGCTGAGCTTGGCGACCGCAAGTGCCTTGGTGAGCACATCGGCGGCAAGAATGATCAGTGCCACGGTCGCCAACCAACCTACGGTTCCGCGGGACCGGGCAGTGTTGTCCGAACGAGGCCCGCTGGCGGCGGGCTCCCGCTCGGTGTCGTCTGGCTTCAGCGCCGTTCCTCCAGCTGCTTACAGGACACGCAGAGCGTCGCCGACGGGAAGGCCGCGAGCCTCTCTGCGGGAATCGGATTTCCGCACCGCTCACAGTATCCGTAATGCCCGCCGTCGAGACGTTCGAGGGCCCGCTCGACCTGGGTCATCCGGTCCCGGATGCCGTTGGCCAGGGAGATCTCCTGCTCACGCTCGAGGGTCTTGGTGCCGGTGTCGGCCTGATCGTCGCCCGCCGAATCGGTGAGTCGGTCACGCTGCAGGTCGGTGAGCTCAGCCATCGTGCTGTCGTATTCGGTCCGGAGTTCCAGGAGCCGGCCGTTGAGTGCGGTCCGGATCTTCTCGGTCTCGTCCGCGGACCGGGTCTTGCGGGGCACGGCCGCCGGCTTGCCCGCCCGGGCCGTGCTCTTGCCGCGGGAACTGGTGGACCCGCCGGCCGAGGCGGTCTTCGCACTCTGCTTGCGCGCGGGCCTGCGCTTGGTCGTCGTGGTGTCGACCTCGGCGCCAGCTGGGCTGGAGGTGTCGGGTTCCGCAGATTGCGCGGCTTTCACTCCTGATTTAGTGGTCATTGTCGCCCCCTTGGCCGCGTCTGCGCGGCGGTCGTCGTGGTTGCCGCCTGGCCGGACTCCGGGTGGAGCATCCGGCGGCGACTGGTGACCGACCGGCTGACCACCGGTCTGTTTGCGGAGCACAACTACCGGACCGGTCGAACCGGGCCGGGGTGATCAAGAGCGGGTACCGCACCATCGTTTCGCGGGCAGGGCCGGCAGACCGGCGCAACTCCCGCGCCGCCAACGACAACCGGACGGCGTGGTGCGCCCCAGCCCCGGTGGACTGCCTGGACGAACCGGCCATCGCGGCTCCTACATGCAAAAACGGGCGTTGCGTCCGCCATCTGGCGCGGACGCAACGCGCTTGGAACCACTAAGGATACGGAGTAGTCGGGCCTCCGACAAACATCTGTGGATATCTGACGGTCAACGGAGCGCTTCTCGGAGTGAGGACGATGACTGTCCGTTATCGTACGGGGGCGGAGTTTTCGTCCCCGAATCTGACTCAAACTCCCGGCGTGCCGCCCAGCAGGACCGTGTCCGGTTGACACCAGGCACAGGGGGTGAAACCTAGTTCGACGGCCTCAGCCACCGGCAGCGGCTCACCGTCCCGACCACGCAGATGGTGGCATCCGGTGACGTGGTAGCGCGGCCTGCCGTCCACCACGAACACCTCGGCAGGCAGCCGGGCGATCAGCTCCGCATCCGATCGGGGTGTCCGCTGAGCCGGTGGCTCGTCTGCGGGCGCATCATCCGACGGCTCGGTCTGCCGCTCGACCAGCGCCGGGCGATCCGAACGCGTGTTCGACGTCTGGGCACCGTCGCGCAACAGCTCGGTCCATTGCCGCATGGAATCGTCCGGGACCGCGGCGGATCGCTCCGAGGACGCCCACTCCGACGTCCGGCCCGAGGTCGCCCGATCAAGGTAGGTCCGGTCCGCCGACCGAGCCGGGCGGCGCTCCAGCGGCCAGCCCGGAGCTGCGGCGATCCGCGATTCGCCCTCAGCCCGGGAAAGCAGGTCGGCGCGACGGCTCATCGGACCGGAGCGGTCCACGCCATGTCCGGACATGGCCGACTGGCCGGAACGGGTCGGTTCACCCCGATCCCGTTCCCTGGGCCGGCCGGTACCGCCCTCGTACTCCGAGTCGTCGTCATCGGCGGTCCTGGACTGCCGGGCGCCGACGTACAACGCCACAGCAGCAACCAGGCTCACCGCGATCGACCCGACCAGGAGCAGGTCGATGTTCCGCAGCAACCCCAGCACCAGCAGCACTGCCGCAGCAAGGATCAGCAGCAAGCTGGCAATGATCACGACTCACCTCTACCGACAGGTATCCCATTCCGGGCGGAACAGGATCCTACCGGCCGCTTCCATCGGACTGCGGCAGGCCCAGCCCATTCCGACCCGGGTTGTACGAACCACCCAGTCCGGCAGCGGCGAGGCCACCATTGGCACTTGCTGCCCGGCCGCCATCGGCAGAGCGGTTCAGCTCCTCCTCGATGCCCTGGCCACGGGCACCCAGATCACGGAGCTGGCTCTCCAGGTAGGCCTTCAACCGGGTCCGGTATTCGCGCTCGAACGCCTTCAGCTCTTCGATATGCTTCTGCAGCGCCGCACGCTTGACTTCCAGGCCACCCATCGCTTCCTGGTGACGTTGGCGTGCGTCACGCTCCAGCGACTCGGCGCTGCCCCGGGCCTTCTGCGTGACCTCGTCAGCCTTCGCACGCGCATCCGACAGCAGCTTGTCCGCCTCACGTCGAGCGTCGGAGACGTGATCGTCAGCGGTGCGCTGCGCCATCATCAGCACCCGGAGGGCCTGCTGCTCGCCGCCATCCGCGGCGTTCGCGGCGGCGGCCGCAGCCAGCGACGGGCCGCCGGCCTGCGTGTGCAGCTGCTCCAGCTCCTGCTGGGCTGCACGGGCCGCCTGCTCTGCGCTGGACTTGTCCATCTGCAGACGCTCGAGCTGGTCCTTCAGGTCGTTGTTCTCCGCGACAAGGTGCTCAGGAGCCCCGCCACCGACCGGCGCAGCCGGCGCACCGTGCTGTACCCGCTCAAGCTGAGCGCGTAGCTCGTTGTTGTCCTCTACGAGGCGGACGAGTTCACGCTCGACCTCATCGAGGAAGGCGTCCACCTCATCCTCGTCATACCCCCGCTTGCCGATAGGGGGCTTCTTGAACGCGACGTTGTGCACGTCGGCCGGGGTCAGCGGCATCGAAACTCCTCGGTTCAGCTTGCGACCGCGTGGCTCGCTGTCGTTAGGACCGGGCTCAGACTCCCCTGACCTACCGGTCATCGGTTCTGCTGTCCTGGTGCTGCCACGGGTCGACCGGTGGCGGGTTGCCACCGAGTTGCCCGCAAGACTAACCGTCGATCAGTGGCTGCAGCACGACGTTCAGCAGTACGTAGACGATAACCAGCAGTATCACGAAAGCCAGATCCAGGCTCACGTTACCAATCCGAAGCGGCGGAATGACCCTCCTCAGGGCTTTCAAGGGAGGGTCAGTGACGCTCCACACGACCTCCATGGCGGCGGCCGCGCCTCTTCGAGGTTGCCACCTTCGTGCAAACTGCAGCACGAAGCTCAGCACCAGCCTGGCCATGAGAATCAGCAGAAAGAAGTATAAGACCAGGTAGATGACCTGGAACAGGAGCGGCACGAGTTGTGGTCCCCCGGTTCAGCTCTGATTGAAGAACCCGCCCTCGGCGATCCTGGCCTTGTCCTCCGCCGTGACCGTGACGTTGGCCGGTGAGAGCAGGAACACGCGGTTGGTCACCCGTTCGATGCTACCGCGCAGCCCGAAGATCAGTCCGGCGGCAAAGTCCACCAGTCGCATCGCGTCCGATTCATCCATTTCAGACAGATTCATAATTACCGGCGTGCTGTCCCGGAAGTGTTCTCCGATCGTGCGCGCCTCACTGTATGTCGTGGGGTGAACGGTAGTAATGCGGTAGCCATCATACTGGCTGTCGTCGGACACCACGGCACGCTCTCTTAGCTGGACCTGTGGCGCAAGAGCCAGGTTGTCCTGTGTGAGGGAGGTTACTGACGACCGGTTGAGTGGCCGCACGCTGGCCCGCTCGGTGCGCTCGGCCCGGTCAGTGCGCTCGGCCCGGTCAGCCAGCCTCGGCCAACCCTGCTGCGACGCGTCCTCGGTAGCGTTCCGGGTGTCCTCGGTGTCGTCGAAGTCGGCGCCGTCGGAATCATGGTCGACATCGCGCCGACCCCGGCGGCTGTCGTACCTGCTCGAGTCGTGCCGAGCAGCACCGTCGTGCCGGGTAGCACCGTCGTAGCGACCAGCGCTCTCGCGCCGTGCCGCTCCCTCATAGCGGTCCGAGGTCTCGTAACTCTCCTCGTCGGAGTCGTAACGGTCGTCCTCGTCCTCGACCAGGCCGAGCCAGACGCCCGCCTTGCGCAGTGCGCTCATAGGGCACCTCCTCCCGTGCACCAATCCTCGCCACACCGTGCGCTACGGCAGTCCCCGGCGATGCGGCGCGGAGCAAACGGGCGGACGCATCGGTGGAGTTGAATGACAACGGTGTAGTTCGGTCTTGTACCCAGGCTAACCCAGCTTGACCCGTCCACCGAGCAAGGCGCTGCCGACACGCACGTGTGTCGCACCGGATCGGATGGCCTGCTCGAAGTCCCCGGTCATACCTGCAGAGAGGATGTCCGCGCCGGGTAGCGTTCCACGCAACCAATCGAAGCGCTCAGCGAGCGTACGGAAGGCCCGCGCCGGATCGGCCTGGCGTGGCGCCACCGCCATCAGTCCCCGTAGGCGCAGCTGCGGAGTGCCCCGGATCGCGGCGACCAGCTCCGGCAGTTCGACCGGTGACACCCCACCACGACCGGTGTCCTCGTCCAGACTCAGCTGGACGAGTACGTCCAACGGCCGGTGACGGTGGCTGTCAACCGCTGTTGCCAGCGCCCGCACGAGAGACAACCTGTCCACCGAATGCACCAGGTCGGCGTAGCGGACCACTGAACGGCACTTGTTGCGCTGCAACTGGCCGATGAAGTGCCATCGCACCCGTAGACCGGCAGCAGTCAACTCGGCCGCCTTCGGGGCAGCCTCAGCGTCCCGGTTCTCGCCGATCTCCGGCACCCCGAGTTCCACCAGCGCCCGCACGTCGGTGACCGGAAAGGTCTTCGTCACCGCGATCAGGGTGACATCGGAGACCGGCCGGTCAGCGGCGGCGCAGGCACGCTCGATCCGGGCCCGCACGTCGGCCAGGTTGGCGGCCAGTTCCGCGGTGCGCGACGTACTCACCGACATGGTGAACGAGAGACTCCCGCCCCGGTCCGGGGCGCCCGGAGCGGGCCCACGCTCAGGCGCCGTTCTTCAGGAAGTCCGGTACGTCCACATCGTCGAAGAGCACCTTGCGGGGCGCCCGTTCGACGGGTGCCGGCTGTGGCCGGGAGGGCGTGGACGTGCTGCCGGTGGCCGCCGCCTGCGGAGGGGTCGCCGACGTGGTCGGTCCGCCGTCCGAGGTCAGCTTGCGTCCCACCTCGGCCTTCGACTTGTAGGACGGTGAAGCTCCGTCGAAGCCCGCAGCGATGACCGTGATGCGCACCTCATCACCCAGTGCGTCGTCGATGACCGCACCGAAGATGATGTTCGCGTCCGGATGCGCCGCATCGGTGACCAGCTGGGCCGCATCGTTGATCTCGAACAGGCCAAGATCCGAGCCGCCGGCAATGGACAGCAGGACACCCCGGGCTCCGTCCATGCTCTGTTCCAGCAGGGGGCTGGAGATCGCGCTCTGCGCGGCCTCTACCGCCCGATCGTCGCCCCGGGCACTACCGATACCCATCAGGGCCGAGCCGGCGTTGGACATCACGCTCTTGACGTCGGCGAAGTCGAGGTTGATCAGCCCGGGCGTGGTGATCAGGTCGGTGATGCCCTGTACGCCGGAGAGCAGCACCTGGTCGGCCTGGCGGAAGGCGTCCATCATGCTCATCGTGCGGTCGCCGAGCTGGAGCAGCCGGTCGTTGGGGATCACGATCAGCGTGTCGCACTCATTGCGCAGTTCGTCGATGCCGGTCTCGGCCTGCACCTGGCGCCGCTTGCCCTCGAAGGAGAAGGGACGGGTCACCACACCGATGGTGAGCGCACCCAGCTTGCGGGCAATGCTGGCAACGACCGGAGACGCGCCGGTCCCCGTACCGCCACCCTCACCACAGGTGACGAAGACCATGTCGGCTCCCTTGAGAACCTCCTCGATCTCGTCGCGGTGGTCCTCCGCGGCCTTGCGGCCGACGTCGGGATTGGCGCCGGCGCCGAGCCCACGGGTCAGTTCCCGACCCACGTCGAGCTTGACGTCCGCATCGGACATCAGCAGTGCCTGCGCATCGGTGTTGATCGCGATGAACTCGACGCCCTTGAGTCCGACCTCGATCATCCGGTTGACGGCGTTGACGCCGCCGCCACCGCAACCGACGACCTTGATGACCGCCAGATAGTTGTGCGGAGGTGTCATCGGTCTGCCTTCCCCTCGCTGTGCTGCTCGTCCCCGGCGGGTCGGACCGTACGGTATGACCGGACCACCCCGTTGGCCCGGACTGCAGGCATTCAAACCCTCACCCTCAAGTAGAGGGTTATAGTTATGTCAACCTGTACTTGCTCCGGAACGTACGGCCCGAGGTCGACCGGACCAAGCACCCGGACCGGCGTGTCGCGTACCTTCCCCTGTCGTGCTGCCTTTCAGCATAGGCAGGGCGGCACAATCCGTCCGTAACGACCCGGGTGCGGTAGGGCCGGGCTCCATGTCCACTATGGACGTTCACGGTCCATGCACCCATACATCGACCTGGCCGGATGGCCGTCACAGGTCACGCAGCGCCACCCGCACGGAAGTCATGTGGACGCCGGCCAGCCGAACAGGGCTCAGCGCACCGTCACCAGATCCGGTGCACTGACATCGATCGTGTGCCCGGACCGACCGAGCAACGCGGTAGCGGCCGCGGCCTTACGGGCGCTATGCGAAGAGTCGCCCCAGACCACCGTCCGACCGGCCCGGAGCACCAGTCGGATGCGGGTGGACCTCGGCGCCTCCAGCCGAACCAGGCGGGTACGCAGCTGCGTGGTCAGGTTCGCCAATACCTGCAGGGCGGACCGGGTCGCGGAACTGTCCGGCCCGGGCCGCGACACCACGAGCAGTGGCAGCCCCGCAGGCCGCGACGACATCGTCCGGAACACCACGCCGCCGCGATCGACCAGTTGGTACCGCGCGCCCAGCGGCACCGCGGCGACCGCGGTGCGCGCCGTGACCGTGACCAGTACGCTGTGCGGCCAGTCCCGCGTCACCCGCGCGCTGCGGACCTGCGGCAACCGGTCCACGCGACGCGCCACGGCCGTAAGGTCCACACTGGCCAGGGGCACACCGGCCGGCACCGCCGCGGCTCGACGGATGTCCTCCGCCGGCACCGAACCGGCGCCGAGTACCCGTACATCACGCACCGCCAGTACCGAGGTCCGGTACACCACCAGCATCGCGACGACCAGGGCCAGTACCACCAGGACACTGACGAGTAGCGGCACCGAGGAACGCAACCGGTGCCGGCGTGCCCGCGCCATGACATGGCGCAGGGAGGCCGGCACCGCCTCCGGCCGGGCCAGGACCAGCCGCCAACGGCCCCGCTGCGTCATCGCTCGCCGACGCCGCCACCGGCGCGTTCGAGCAGAACGCTCAACAGTTCCTCACCCATCATCGAGACCGGCGGGGCCCCCATGGTGACCACCAGATCGCCCGGCCGGGACCGGCGCAGTACCTCGGCCGGCACGTCCGACCAGGACGACACGAAGATCTTGTGCTCGTCCGGCAGGCCGACAGCCTCCTGCAACGCCCGACCACCCTCGCCCGGAGCCCGGGTCTCCCCCGGCCCGAACACCTCCATCACGATGACCTCGTCGGCCAACACCAGCGCTGCGGCGATCTCGGTCTGCAGCTCCCGGGTGCGGTACAGCCGCAGCGGCTGGAACACCACGACCAGCCGTCCGTCCCCGGTCACCTCGCGCAGCGTGCTCAGCGCGGCGGTCATCGACACCGGATGGTAGGCGTACTCGTCGTAGACCCGTACGCCGTCCGCGGTGCCCTTGTGCTCGAAGCGGCGGCGAACACCGGGGAAGGCGGCCAGCGCCTCGACCACCTTGTCCACCGGCAGACCCAGCTCGGCCGCGGTGAGCAGCGCCGCGGCGCTGTTGAGTCCCATATGCCGACCCGGGTAGGGCAACCGGACCTCACCCAGGTCGCGACCGGCCAGCTCGGCCCGGTAGCGGACACCACTACGTGCCGAGCTCAGGTCCAGCAGCCGCAGATCGGCGTCCTCGGCCTCACCGTAGGTGTGTACGGTCAGACCTTCCTTGCGCATCCGTTCGGCCAGTTCGCGACTGCCCTCGTCATCGGCGCAGGCGACCAGGAAGCCGCCCGGTGCGATGTTTCGGCAGAACTCGACGAAGCCCTCCTGCAGACCCGCCATGTCACCGTAGGTGTTCAGGTGGTCGGCCCGAATGTTGGTCACGATCGCAGCGTGCGGGCGGTAGCGCAGGAACGAACGGTCACTCTCGTCGGCCTCGATGACGAAGTAGTCACCACTACCGTGGTGCGCGTTCGAACCGGCCTCGGAGATCTCCCCGCCGATCACGAAGGACGGATCGACCCCGCAGTGCTGCAGCACCAGGGTGGTCATCGAGGTGGTGGTGGTCTTGCCCTGGGTGCCGGCGACCGCGATCCCCTGCCGGCCGACCATCGCCGCGGCCAGCGCCTCGGACCGGTGCAGCACCCGCAGACCACGACGCCGGGCCTCGAGCATCTCGACATGGTCCTCGGGAATGGCGGTCGAGTAGACCACGGTGTCCACCCCGTCGAGGTTCTCGGCGGTGTGCCGGTCGTGGATCACCCCGCCCAACGCGCGCAGGCCGGCCAGCGTGGGCCATTCCCGCAGTTCGCTGCCGGTGGTCGGGATACCGCGGCTGAGCAGCAGGCGGGCCAGCCCGCTCATTCCCACGCCACCGATACCGATCAGATGCACCCGGCCCAGTTGTTCGGCGGTCGGCCCGTCCGCGTCCTGCCGGCCGCTGTCAGGTACCTGCGCGGTGCCCGTCGCCGGCGCACCCGCAGATCCGCTGTCGGTACTCATCCACGCACCCCGTTCGAGAAGCCGCAGGCTTCCAGCATGTACGAGCGCAGCGCCTCATCCCCGTCGCGGCGACCGTAGCCAGCCGCGGCGGTACTCATCAGCCCGACCCGTGACCGGTCACCCAGCAGCGGTACCACATTGCCTTCCACCCAGTCGGCGGTCAGGTCGGCGTTGTCGACCAGCATGCCGCCGCCCGCCTCCACCACCGGCAGGGCGTTCCGGCGCTGCTCACCGTTGCCGTAGGGCAGCGGTACGTAGATCGCCGGTACGCCCAATGCGGTCGCCTCGGCGACCGTCATCGCGCCACCCCGCGACAGCAGCAGGTCCGCAGCCGCGTACCCGAGTTCCATCTCGGACAGGAAGGGCAGCGTGACGTACGGCGCGGGCAGGTCGGCGGGGATCTCCACGGGCTCGTTACGGGCGCCCATGATGTGCAACACCTGGAATCCGGCCGCGGTGATCGCCTTGGCCGCACCGGCCATCGCCAGGTTGATCTGGCGGGCACCCTGTGAGCCGCCGTACACGAACAGTGTCGGCCGGTTCTCGTCCAGCCCGAAGTGTCGGCGGGCCTGCACGCAGCGCGCCGCACGGTCCACCGCGGTCAGCGCGCGACGCAGTGGCACCCCCACCACCCGGGCATCGGCGAGCGCCGGGGCCATCGTGGGTTGGTGGGGGAAGCCGACCGCGACGTGGTCGGTGAAGCGCATGCCGAGCTTGTTGGCCACCCCAGGGGGGACGTTCACCTCGTGGATGACGATCGGTGTCTTGCGCCGCCATGCGGCCAGATATCCGGGTACTGCGACGTAACCACCGAAACCGACCACCGCATCGGCGCTCACCTCGTCCAGTACCGAACGACAGGCGCGCATCGAACGCAGCATCCGGGGACCGGTCATGACCAGGTCCATGTTCACCGAGCGGGGCAGCTGGTGCGCGGGCACATGACGCAGGTCGTACCCGGCGGCCGGGATGATCTCGTTCTCCAGGCCCTTGGCGGTGCCCAGGCAGGTGATCCGGATGTTCGGGTCGTGGCGACGCAGGCAGTCGGCGAAGGCGAGCAGCGGGTAGATGTGTCCACCGGTGCCACCCCCGGCCAGTACCACGGAACGCAGGTCGGTCAACGTTTGTCCTTGCCGGTCGTTGGCGGAGATCCGGCCCTTGTGCCGGACCGCTGCCGTCGTGGATCCGTCCCCGATGATCCTGCCGCACGTCTCCGCGCCCGGTTCACACCGGGTTTGGCCGTGCCCCGCCGGACCGTTCTGCTGGCGGATCCCGCCGGGCCCGACCGCGGCGCGCGCCGGTCGGTGGGCAGCGGCGGCAACGGGGCCCAGAGTAGCCGCATCAGACGACTGGGCGCCCTGGCGTGCAGGGCCAGGGCAGCTTCGGGCTCCGCCCGGGCGAACGAGGCGAGCATCCCGACGGCGATCAGCGTCACGACCAGTGCGGTGCCGCCGGCCGAGATGAACGGCAGCGGCACCCCGGTGATGGGCAACAGGCCGACCACCGCGCCGATGTTGATCACCGCCTGCCCGGCGATCCACATCGTGCAGGCGGCCGCCACGGTACGCCGGAACGCATCGTCGACCCGGCGGGCGATCCGCAGGCCGGCGTAGGCGAGGACGGCGAACAGTACGAGCACCACCGCACACCCGACGACGCCCAGCTCCTCACCGATGATGGCGAAGATGAAGTCGTTGTGCGCCTCCGGCAGCCAGCTCCACTTCTGCCGGCCCTGACCGAGTCCCACACCGAACCAGCCGCCGTCGGCCAGTGCGTACATTCCCTGCACCGACTGCCAGCAGGCCGTGGCCTGGATGCTCTCCCGGGTCTGGCATCCGGTGGACTTTGCCATCTGGGTGAACGCGACGATGCGTTCCAACCGGTAGCTCTGGTCGGCGATCAGTACCATCACACCGGCCATCGCCGTGCCGAACAGTGCGGCGAAGACCCGGAACCGTACGCCGGTCGCCCACAGCAGGCCGAGGAACACCAGGAGCAGACAGATCATGCTGCCCAGATCGCTCTTGCCGATCAGCACGAACAGCAGGCCGGTGATGGGGAACAGCGGCATCGCCAGCCGCTTCCACCGGGCGACCGACGGGCCGCGTCGCACCAGCAGGTCCGCGCCCCACCACACGAGGGCCAGCTTCGCCAGCTCGGCCGGCTGGAACTGCAGTGGGCCCACCGAGATCCAGTTCAGATAGGTGCTGACCGGGCCGAAATGTCCGTTGGGGAACAGTGCCAGCACGATGGCGAACAGGAAACAGAGCACCAACAGCGGATAGCCGAGAAACCGGTACGTGCGCACCGGTAGACGCTGGGCCACCCAGAAGGCCACGATGCCCAGGCCTGCCCACAGGCCCTGCTGCTGGACACCGGCGAACACCCCGTGAGGCGAGTCGGCTGTCGGCACGCTGGTCGCCGAGAAGACCATCACCAGGCCGATCACCAGCAGCAGACCCGCGCTGGCGATCAGCAGGTAGTACGAGGCGAGCGGGCGGGCCAGCACACCACGCAACGCGGCGAACGGCTCCCCCACGACCCGGTTGAACACCCCGCCCGTGCTCTGCCAGCCAGGCAGCGTACTGCGCCCGGCCCGTGCCGCAGGCGCGTCGGTCGCTGTCGGAGCCACTGCCACTCCCGTCCATTGCCACTGCGGTACCGCCGACTGACCGGGCGCCCGACCGATGGTCGCCCCGACAGCAGGTCAGGTCTGCGGCAGTGCCCGTACCGCCGCGGCGAACAGGTCACCGCGCTGGCCGTAGCCGGTGAACATGTCGTACGAGGCAGCTGCCGGCGCGAGCAGCACGGTGTCACCCGGCCGCGCCAGGGTGGCGGCCTGCGCCACCACGTCGACCATCGCCCCATCATCGGACCTGGCGACCTCGATCACCGGGATCTGCGGCGCGTGTCGGGAAAGTGCCGCCGCGACGGCCGCCCGGTCGGCACCCAGCAGCACCGCACCGGTCAGCCTGTCCGCCACCCGGGCCACCAGCTCATCCGGGTCGACGCCCTTGAGCTGGCCGCCGGCGATCCAGACGACCCGCGGATAGGATGACAGGGACGCCGACGCGGCATGCGGATTGGTGGCCTTGCTGTCGTCCACATACGCCACCCCGCCGACCGTGGCCACCGGGGCGTTGCGGTGCGGTTCCGGTACGTAACCGGCCAACCCGTCGGCCACGGCCCGTGCCGGCACCCCGTACGAGCGGGCCAGGGCCGCCGCCGCCAGCGCGTTGGCGACGTTGTGCGGGCCGGCCGGGCGTACCGACTCCGCCGCGCACAGTTCGGTGGCCTGCGGCCCGAAAGCGTGGTCCACCAGTGCCCCGCCGGACACCCCCAGCTGGCCAGGGCCCGGCTCACCGAGAGTGAAGGAGACCCGTCGCCCCGGCACCGCGGACAGCAGTTCGGCGACCACCGCATCGTCGGCGTTGCCGATCGCCGTACCGGCACCCGTCGCATCGTCCTGACCACAGACGGCCGAACGCCATACCGCCGTCTTGGCCTGCCGATAGGCGTCCAGCGATCCGTGCCAGTCCAGGTGATCGGCGGCCAGGTTGAGATACGCACCGGCCTGCGGCGCCATCGTCGACGACCAGTGCAGCTGGTAGCTGGACAGTTCCACGGCCAGGACGTCGTAGGTGCCCACGGTGCTGGCCGCAGTGATCAACGGCTCACCGATGTTGCCGACCGCGCGGGTGGACAAGCCCGCCGCGGCCAGGATCGCGGCCAACATCGTCACCGTCGTCGTCTTACCGTTGGTACCGGTCAACCCCAGCCAGGGCGGCGCCCCCGCCGGCCGTAGCCGCCAGGCCAGTTCCGGTTCGGAGTAGATCTCCAGCCCGGCTGCCTGCGCGCCGCGCACCAGTGGGTGGTTCGGCCCGAAGAACGGCGACACGACCAGCTCGGTGACCTGGCGTAGCAGCCAGGTCGGTGGCACCGGCGCCACCACCGTCTGGAAGCCCTGCGCGGCGAGCCCGGCGATCCGCTCGTCGTCCACCGGGTTGATCACGCTGACCACAGCACCGGCATCGGCCAGTGCCCGGGCACACGCCAACCCGGTCACCCCGGTACCGGCGACCAGGACCGGGCGACCCCGGTATCCCTCGGCCCGCGGTCCCGGCAGCTCGACGCCGGGCCCGCTCGTCACAGGTTGCTGCCGATGGCCGATGCGGTGAAGTCGGCGTAGAACAACGCCAGGCCGGCGGTGATGCCGATACCGGAGATGATCCAGAACCGTACGGTGATGTTGACCTCGCTCCAGCCGGCCAGCTCGAAATGGTGATGGATGGGCGCCATCCGGAACACCCGTCGACCCGTCGAACGGAACGACACCACCTGGATGATCAGCGACAGCGTCTCGATGACGAACAACGCACCGAGAATGAACAGCAGCAGGATCGTCTTGGTCGAGATGGCCAGACCACCGATCAGGCCCCCCAGTCCCAGCGCGCCGGAGTCACCCATGAAGATCCGGGCCGGTGAGGCGTTCCACCACAGGAATCCGAACAGTGCCCCGGCGGCCGCGCCGGCGATCAGCGCGGCGTCCAGCGGGTCACGCACGTTGTAGCAGTAGTGGGTCAGCTGGTGCGGGTCGGAGCACCAGTGCCGGTACTGCCAGAACGAGACGACGGTGTACGCCAGCAGCACCATCACCGAGGTGCCGGTGGCCAGACCGTCCAGACCGTCGGTCAGGTTGACCCCGTTGGAGGCCGCCAGTACGACGAAGACGAACAGTACGACGGCGCCGACCCGGGTGATGTCCAACCACGGGATCTCCCGTACGAAGGACACGTACTGGCTGCCCACCGTCGGGTTGTGCACGTTGCCCGGTCCGACGCTGTCGGGGTTGAAGAAGATCGCGATGACACCGAAGATCGCCCCGACGATCGCCTGACCGATCAGTTTGCCCTTCGCGCTGAGCCCGGCGCTGTTCTTCTTCCGAACCTTCAGGAAATCGTCGATGAACCCGACCGCGCCCATGAACACGAACAGCCCGAGCAGCACGATTCCGGTGACGGTCGGCTTGTGCGGGCGGCCCTGCAAGGTCAGCAGGGTCAGGTGACCGACCAGATAGGCGATCACCGTGGCCAGGATGAAGACCACCCCGCCCATGGTGGGGGTGCCCTTCTTCGCCAGATGCGACTGTGGACCGATTTCCCGGATCGGCTGGTCCGCCTTGAGCCGGCTGAAGTACCGGATCGCCAGCGGGGTGCCGAACAGGGTCAGTACGAACGCCACCAAGGGTGCGACGATAACCGATCTCATGCCGTCACCTCCCCGACAGCCGCGGCCTCACGCAAGGCGTCGACGACCTGCCAGGTCCGGTACCGCGAGCCCTTGACCAGGACGACATCACCCGGTTCCAGCTCGTCGTTCAGCAGTGCCATAGCCGCCTGCTGATCAGGTACCTGCACCGACTGTCCCTCCCACCCGATGTCCGCGGCGCGCGCTCGCGCACCGTCCTGAATACCACCGGCCTCGGGCTCCACCACGACGATCCGGTCCACGCCCAGATCCACCGCCAGCCCGCCGACCTGCTCATGCGCTGACTTCTCGAAATCGCCCAGTTCGGCCATGTAGCCCAGCACCGCCCAGGTGCGACGACCGGTACCGATCGTGCCCAATGCCCGCAGCGCCGCACTCATCGACCCCAGGTTCGCGTTGTACGAATCGTCGATCACGGTGACACCGTCGGGCCGGGTGAACACGTCCATCCGTCGCCCGGACACCGGCCGCAACGCACCGAGCGCGTCGGCCAGGTCCGCCAGCGGCATACCCAGTTCCAGCGCGACAGCCGCCGCGGCCAGCGAGTTGCCGACCTGGTGCTCACCGTGCAGGCCGAGACGCACCGCCACCTCGCCGGCCGGCGTGCACAGCGTGTAGCTCGGCCGGCTCTGCTCATCGATGACCACGTCCGCGGCCCGGACCGTGGCGTCGGCGGCGGTGCCGGTCAGGACCACCCGGGCGGCGCTACGTTCCGCCATCGCCCGTACCCGGGGGTCGTCGGCGTTGAGGACGGCGACCCCGTCGGGCGGCAACGCCTCCACCAGTTCGCCCTTGGCCGTGGCGATCGCCTCGACCGAACCGAACTCGCCGATGTGGGCGGCACCCACGTTGAGTACCACCGCGATGCGGGGTGGCGCGATCTCGCACAGGTAGCGGATGTGCCCGATGCCCCGGGCGCCGTACTCCAGCACCAGGTTGCGGGTGCCCTCACCGGCCTTCAGTGCCGTGTACGGGTGGCCCATCTCGTTGTTCCAGGTGCCTTCGGTCGAAACCGTGTCACCCACCTGGGTCGCGAGGGCCGCGATCAGGTCCTTGGTGGAGGTCTTGCCGGAGGAACCGGTGATGCCCACTACGGTTGCCCGCGGCAACCGGCGCACCACTGCGGCGGCCAGCCGGCCCAGCGCGGTCAGCGAGTCGTCCACCAGTACGGCCGGCGCGTCCACCGGCTCCTCGACCAGCGCGGCGACCGCGCCGGCGCGGACCGCATCGGCAGCGAAGCGGTGGCCGTCGGCGTGCTCACCGCGTAGTGCCACGAACAGTCCGCCCGCACCGACCTGACGGGAGTCGTACTCCACCGTGCCGGTCACCACGGCATCCGGATCGGCACCACCGATCAGCTGCCCGCCGACCGCCTCGGCCACCTCGGCCAACCGCAGTGCGATCACGACCGGTCCCCCTGCCGCGGGGTACGGGCCGGCACCGGGCCGCTCACCTGTTGTCTCCGAAGCGGTCGGTCAGCGCATCGCGCAACACGATCCGATCGTCGAACGGAACCACTGTGCCTGCCACCTCCTGGCTGTGTTCATGTCCTCGTCCGAGTACCGCGACGATGTCGCCCGGGCGGCTGCGCGCCACGGCGGCGGCGATCGCATCCGCGCGGCCGCCGATCTCGCTCCACCGGGCATCCGACACCCCCGCAGCGCCCTCCACCACACCGGCACGCACTTGTGCGGCGTCCTCGTAGCGGGGATTGTCGTCGGTGACGATGAGCTCGTCGGCGCCCTGTGCCGCGGCCGCACCGATCAACGGCCGCTTCGAGCGATCCCGGTCGCCACCGGACCCGACCACGCAGATCACCCGGCCGCCATCAGGCTCTGCGGCCTCCCGCAGCGCCACCAACGCCGCCTGGACCGCGCCGGGGGTGTGCGCGAAGTCGACCACACCCACCACCGGTCCCGGCGCGCTGACCCGTTCCATCCGACCCGGCACCCCACCGCAGCCGGCCACGCCGTCCGCCGCGATCTGGGCATCGATGCCGGCCGCATGCAGGATCGCGATGGCCAGCAGCGCGTTGGCGACGTTGTGTCGACCGGGCATGGCCACCTTGGCCGACAGCCGCAGGCCGTCCGGGCCGCAGACCTCGAAGCGCTGCCCGTAGCCGTCCCGGTGGATCGGGCCGGCCCGCCAGTCGGCGTCCGGCCGGCCGGCAACCGATACGGTGACCGTACGACCCGGCTTGACCAGGATGCGGCCGGACTCGTCGTCGACGTTGACCACCTCGAGGGCACACCGGCCATCGAACAGCATCGCCTTGGCCGCGAAGTACGCCGACACGCTGCCGTGGAAGTCCAGATGGTCCACGCCGAAGTTGGTGAACGCACCGACCGCGAACCGGGTGCCGGTCACCCGACCCAGTTGGAGGGCATGACTGGAGACCTCCATCACGACCGAGTCCACGCCGCTCTGTACCGCCACCGCGAACAGTGCCTGCAGTTCGGTGGCCTCCGGGGTCGTCCGTACGCTGTCCAGCCGCTCGGTCCCCAGCCGGGTCTCGACCGTGCCGATCAGGCCGGTGGTCCGGCCGGCCGCGGCCAGCCCGGCCTCCACCAGGTACGCGGTGGAGGTCTTGCCGTTGGTACCGGTGATGCCCAGCACGGACAGCTGGCGGGACGCGTCGCCGTACACGACTGCGGCGACCCGGCCCAGTTCGGCCCGTGGGTCCGCCACCACCAGCGCGGGTAGACCCGCCGCGGACGCGGCGGCCGCGCCGGCCCGATCGGTGAGGACCGCGCGGGCGCCGGCCTGCGCGGCACTCGCGACGAACTCCGCGCCATGGCGACGTGAGCCGGGCAGGGCGGCGTACAGGTCACCGGCGTGTACCGCGTCGCTGGCATGGGTCACCCCGGTGACCAGGATCTCGGGCGCGCCGGGGCTCGACGCGGCCGGCAGCTCCGGCTCGACGGCCAGCACGTCGGCGAGAGTCGCAAGCCGGGTCGCGGAAACGTTCCGTGGTCGCGGATAGCCAGGCACGGGCCATGACCCTACCCGGACATGCTTACCCCCATCGCGTGGGTACACACGATCCGGAGCCGATTTCCGACCGTATGCAGCCGGATCGTGCCGGACCGTGCCGATAGCGGCCACCCGCCCCCCTCAGAGCTCCCGCCCGGCCCCCCGGTACCGGTCCGCCGAGCGGGAGCGGACGACGCAGCTGCTACCCGTACACCCGGAACTTCGGTGCCTTTGTATCGCTCGGCGGCACCTTCTGGTGTCCGAGGGTGAAACTCATCAACTGCTGGAAGACCGGACCCATGTTGGCGCCCTCGCCGTAACTGGCGGTGTGCGCGAAGACCGCCACCACGTAGCGCGGATGTTGCGCCGGAGCCATCCCGATGAAGGACTCGATGTTGCCCTTCTGCAGCTTGCCGTGGAGATAGCGCTGTCCGGTACCGGTCTTGGCCGCGATCTGGTAGCCGGTCACCGCACCGCTGGTACCGGTCGCACCGTCCACTGTGGTGACCGCCACCATCGCCTTCCGCTCCGCCGCGGCCACCGCCGGAGAGAGCACCCGGTGCTGCGCGGTCGGATGCCCGCTCCGGTGGCCGTCCGGGCTCACCGTGTCGTCGAGCAGATGCGGTTGCACGTACTCGCCGTCATTGGCGATCGCCCCGTACGCGGCGGCCAGTTGGATCGGGGTGACCGCCACGCCCAGCCCGATCGGGATGGAACCGAAGTCCGCGCCGTGCCAGTCCTTCGCCGGCCGGACGATACCGTCCGCCTCCCCCGGCATGCCCTCACCGGTGGGTCGTCCCAGCCCGAACCTGCGCTGGTAGTCGTACAGCTTGCCGGCCCCCACCTTGTCCGCCACCGCGATGGTGCCCACGTTGGAGGAGTAGGCGAACAGACCGGGCAGGGTGATCCGCACCTTGTCGTGCCAGTGGGTGTCCTGATAGGTGGTGTCGCCCTTGGTCACGGTCGAGTTGATCGGGATCGCCGAGTCGGGCCGGATCACGCCCTCCTGCAGGCCGGCCGCCACCGTGATCGCCTTGTGCACCGAGCCGGGCTCCACCACCGCCTGGCTTGCATAGTCGGTACGTTGTGCCTGCGTGGATCCGGCTGGATCCGCCGCATCGAAGGTCGGATAGCTGGCCTGGGCCAACACGTCACCGGTACGCACGTCGAGCACCACCGCCGCACCCATGTCGGAGTGGACCTGGTGCAGCTTCTGGTAGAGCACGCGCTGAGCCTCGTACTGGATGTCCCGGTCCAGGGTCAGCTGTACAGAGCCACCCGGCCGGGCCTTCTGCTCCCGGTGGAAGCCGTCCGGGATCTCCTGACCGTCCCGGCCGGTCTCGAACTCGCGCTCGCCGTCCACGCCACGCAGCAGCGTGTCGTAGCTGGCTTCCATACCGGTCAGACCGCCGAGGTCGTAGCCGGTGAAACCGACGATGTTGGCGGCCAGGTCATGACCGGGCACATCACGCTTCTCGTCGGCGCGTACCCCGATCCCGGGAATGTCCAGTGCCGCGATCCGGTCACCGGTCGGGATGTCCACGCCCCGCGCCAGGTACACGAACTGCAACTGGTTGCCGTCCTTGAGCTTCTGCCGGCTCATCGCCGCGGTCAGCCGTGACCGCGGCACGCCGAGCAGCGGTGACAGCTGCCCGGCCACCTTCGCCCGATTGGTGATCATGGTGGGGTCGGCGAAAACGTAGCGGGCCTCGACACTATGCGCGAGTACCGCCCCGTTGCGGTCCAGGATCGGGCCGCGGGAGGCCGGGAGCGGCACAGTGATCAACCGCTGGTTCAGCGCTTTCGCCGCATAGGCGTGCGCGTCGGTCAGTTGCAATTGCACCAGACGACCGGCGATCGCCGTGAACAGCACCAGGACCACGACCGTACCCAGGCGCAGACGGCGACCCGGGCTACCCAGGTCAGCCAGTGCGCGGGTACCCGGACGACCCCGGCGGAGCGTGTCGTGCCCACCGCCCGGCCAGCGGATGCCGAGCCGGCGCGGAGACCGTCGTGGCGTCGTGGCCCGGTTGGGGTGCGGCGACCCACCGCGCTGCCGGCGCCGGGTCTGCTCGGCCCGTCGGGCGTGCCGGGTGGTCGAACTCGCCGACGCACTGCGGGCCGCGGCCGGTGCGGTGTCGCTGCGGCGCTTCGGCGGTGGGTCCGTACGGTCGCGGCGTACCCGCTCGGCGCTGCCCCGCCGGGCCGTACCAGTGGCGCGAGTGGGAGGCACCACCCGCAGGTCCGGGCTCTGTCGCGGGGATCGCGGCCGGCCGGTACCGGTCTGCCGACCGTCCGGCTGCGCGGTGCCGCGCCCGCTCTGTCGGCCGGTACCGACCGATCCTGGTCGATCACCGCGACGGGACCGGTCCTCACGACCGTTACCGGGTGGCCCGTCAGGTGACCCGGGCTCGGCGTGCCGACCGTTCTCGGGAATGGCGCGCCGGCCGTCGTGCTGCGGCGCGCCCACCGTCCCGTCGCGCTGCGCCCGACGGGCCTCGTCTGCCCGGCGGCCGGCGTCGGCCGGATCGGCGGCCTCCCGTACGGTCCGACCGCGCGGGCGGTACCGCTTGGCATCGGAGAGGCCGCCGGTTCCGCTACTACGCCGCAGCGGAACGACCACCCGGTCGTGGTCCGCCTCGCCGCGACTGCGCCGCGGATCCGGTCCCGGTGTACGTGGCGTGGGCATCATCGATCCCTTCGGCGGCCCGAGCCTCGGGCGGCGGTCATCCGCTGGTCGGCGACGACACCGACCGGTGGGCTCTCGTCCCGGTCACCGGGCGGCAGGGTGGGCCGGTGCGGGCTGCGGCACTCCGATCACCTTGCCGTCGGGCAACCTGATGAAGGCGGTGGTGCCCGCCGGTACCAGACCCATCCGGGTAGCGGCGGCCTGCAGATTGCCCGGCGACCCACGGTCCGCCAGCTCACGGTTGAGCTGCTGCTCACGGGCGTCGAGGGTGGCCTGCTTGTCGCGCAGCTGCTGCACCGTCAACGACCTGGTGTTGATGGCCGTGTTGAGTACCAGTAGCCCGACGATGCCTGCCACGACCAGCCCCAACAACAGCGCCACGAACGGCGCGCGGGGGGCAGCGACCGGCACCGGCGGCGCCGAAGGGGATCGACCGGACCGGCCGGCCCGGGTGACGGTGCGCTGCCGTGGCCGGACCTCACTGGGCATCGACCGCTGCCGGGGCGGCGTGCTGCGTTCAGGCGTCCGTACGGTGCCGCGCCCGGCCCCCCGGCTTCCCTGTACATCCGGCGCCGGGCGTGCCGCCGACGGGTAACGGGCATCGTCGAAGCTTCGTGCCGGTTCTGCGGTCATGACCCCTCCCTCTTGCGCCCTGAGTTGTGGCTGCGGGTGTCCCGAATACGTTCGGCGGCGCGGAGCCGGGCCGAGGTAGCGCGCGGGTTGTCGGCGGACTCCGCGTCGTCGGGAACCTCCGAACCCCGGGTGAGCAACCGGAACTCGGGTTGGAGTTCGTCCGGCACCACCGGCAGGTCCGGTGGTGCGAGCGAACGCACCCGCCCGGCCAGCGCACGTTTGACGATCCGGTCCTCCAGCGAGTGGTAGGACAGCACCACGATGCGGCCGCCGACCCGCAGGCTGTCCAGGGCCGCTGGCACTGCCGCGGTCAGTACCGGCAGCTCGCTGTTGACGTGGATACGCAACGCCTGGAACGTTCGTTTGGCCGGGTTGCCGCCGGTGCGCCGGGCCGGCGCCGGAATGCTGTCCCGGACCAGGTCGGCGAGTCGGTCGCTGGTGATGATCGGCTCGCTCTGGCGTTCCCGCACGATGTTGGCGGCGATCCGGGAGGCGAAACGTTCCTCACCGAAGTCGCGGAGGATCCGGGTCAGCTCACCGGCGGACGCGGTGTTGACCACGTCCGCGGCGGTCTGGCCGGACGTCTGGTCCATGCGCATGTCCAGGGGTGCCGACCGGCTGTAGGCGAAGCCACGGGTTGGTTCGTCGAGCTGCAGCGAGGAGACCCCGAGATCGAAGAAGACACCGTCCACAGTGGTCAGGCCGAGGCCGGCAATGGCGTCCGGCAGTTGGTCGTACACGGTGTGCACCGGTCGGAACCGGTCGGCGAAGGGGGCCAACCGGGCGGCGCTACGGCCGAGCGCATCCGGGTCACGGTCGAGTCCGACCAAGGTGAGCCGGGGAAACCGGGTGAGGAACTGCTCCGCGTGCCCGCCCAGGCCAAGGGTCGCGTCGACCAGCGTCGCGTCCCGGTCCTCCAGCGCCGGGGCGAGCAGAGCCAACACCCGCGCGGCGAAGACCGGGACGTGGGTGCCCGCGGGCACCACGATTCCCGGCTCGCTCGGCCGACGTCTACCGCCGCGCCGTGCGCGCTCATCCCCCATGACGACCCCCTCGATGCGTGACGGCTGCGTCCACCCCCCAGCGGACGGACCCACCGGTACACCGAAGGCCCGGCGCTGCAGTCCGGGCCTTCACGCGATGGACTCCGATGCGGCATGCCACCAGGTCCCCATCCGCTCGCTCACGCCTGGCACCGGGGAAGTAGTACCAGGAGTCGTTGAGCGGCTGGAGACCTCGTGACACGAACGCCAGACACATTCCGCCCGCGACCGCCCCCCTGTCGATCTGCCGCGCGCGCCGGCTAGAACCCAGGCAGCACCCCTTCCTCGATGTCCGCGAAGGACTCCTCGCTTTCTGCGAGGTAGCTCTGCCACGCCTCCAGGTCCCACACCTCGACGCGGCTGCTCGCGCCGATCACGGCGCAGTCGCGACGCAGTCCGGCGTATTCGCGGAGTGCGGGCGGCACCGTGATGCGCCCCTGCTTGTCCGGCGCCTGATCGAACGCGCTGGCGAAGAAGACCCTGCTGTAGGCACGAGCCGCTTTGTGCGTCACCGGCGCGGCCTGCAGCTGTTCCGCGAGGCGACGGAATTCAACCATCGGAAACACGTACAGGCAGCGCTCCTGCCCTTTCGTGATCACCAGGCCCTCCGCAAGCTCGTCCCGAAACTTCGCCGGAAGAATCAGCCGGCCCTTGTCGTCCAGGCGCGGGGTGTGGGTGCCCAGAAACACGGCCGCCCCTTCCCCCCGGAACTGGCGCAGAACCCGGCGGATCCGATGAACCGGATCAGCTGTCGCTTCCGACAGTCGTCCCAGCACATCGATCCCCCAACGTCCTCCACTGTACTCCACTTCCCCCCACCGTCAATCGACAAACGCCGTAGTCGGTTCTAGCCGAATGACTATTTACGCAGGTCAGGAGGATATAGCTGGTGTGGTGCGGTGCGCTTGGGCCCGCTCAACTGATGCCCTTTCCACCAGTAGGCTGAATCTGACCATTCAGCCGTGAACTCTCCCGGTGAGGCAGCACACTCGCCGATGTGGAGTGAAGTGGAGTGGGTGTACCGGCCGGCGGACCATCAGGGTGGCTGTGCCAGACTTCGACCAGCGGCCACCTGTTTGTAGCGGCCGCGCCCGGTTGGACCGGGCGGAAACCATCAGTCCACCGGTGCAACGACACCGGTACTCACCCGCGAGGAGCCATGGTGCGCGCCCAGCTCGCGACGGCCCTGGTAAGGACCGCGGCCCGACTGTCCCGGATGACCGGGCGCGGCGACGGCGCGGTGATCGGCGGTCGCATCGGACTCGCCGTCGAACCACGCCTGCTCACCGTGCTGGCCCGGGGGCGTCAGGTCGCCCTGGTGTCCGGCACGAACGGAAAGACCACGACGACCAGGCTGCTGGCCGCCGCCCTCGGCACCCTCGGGCCGGTCGCCTCCAACAGCTACGGCGCGAACATGCCGACCGGGCACACCACCGCCCTGGCTCAGGCACCCCATGCCGAGCTCGCGGTGCTGGAGGTCGACGAGCACTACCTGCGTACGGTGCTCGCCGAGACCCGACCCCGGGTGGTCGCGCTACTCAACCTGAGCCGGGACCAGCTCGACCGGGCCATGGAGGTCGGCATGCTCGCCGACCGGTGGCGTGAGGTCCTCGGTGTGCTGGGCGAGCCGGGCATCGCACCCGACGAGCAGACACATGTGGTGGCCAACGCCGACGATCCCCTGGTGACCTGGGCAGCCAGCGCGGCACCGCGGGTGACCTGGGTGGCGGCCGGACAGCGCTGGCAGGAGGACTCCTGGGTCTGCCCGGCCTGCGGAGCACACCTCAAGCGCGAGGGCGTCGACTGGGCCTGCCCCGGCTGCCAGCTCCGCCGGCCGGAGCCGTCCTGGTGGCTGGCCGACGACGACACGGTGGCCGGCCCGGACGGACTCCGCCAGCCCATCAGCCTGCAACTACCGGGTCGGGTCAACCGGTCCAACGCAGTCACCGCGCTTGCGGCCGCCGCACTGTTCGGGGTGCGACCCGCCGATGCGGCGCCCAGACTCACCGAGGTGGCCTCGATCGCCGGGCGCTATGCCACGGTGGAACGCGATGGACGGCGGATCCGCCTGTTGCTGGCCAAGAATCCGGCCGGCTGGTTGGAAGCCTTCGACATGGTCGACCGGGTCTCGCCGTCGAGTGCCGAACCACCACCAGTGCTGCTGTCGATCAACGCGCGGGTGGTGGACGGGCTGGACACCTCATGGCTGTACGACGTGGACTATTCCTCGCTACGCGGCCACCGGGTACTGGTCACCGGGGACCGACGTTTCGACCTCGCGGTCCGGCTGGAGGTCAACGAGGTGCCCTTCGAGGTCGTCAACGGCTTCACCGACGTCCTCAAGATGGTCCCGCCGGGTCGCCTTGAGGTGATCGCCAACTACACCGCATTCCAGGACATCCGAGCGGAGCTGGGCCGTGCCAACTAACCAGTCCACCGACAGCCACCTGCGCATCGTCTGGGTCTACCCAGATCTGCTGTCCACCTACGGTGACCGCGGCAACCTGCTGATCCTCGCCCGCCGGGCACAGGCCCGCGGCATCGACGTGGAGACCATCCCGATCGCCTACGACGAGGCGATCCCCCGTCAAGCCGACATCTACCTGGTCGGCGGCGGGGAGGACCGGCCACAGGTCCTGGCCGCCACCCGGATGCGGGAGGACGGCGGGCTGCACGCCGCCGTCGCGCACGGTGCCGCCGTACTGGCGGTCTGCGCAGGTATCCAGCTCATCGGCGAGTCCTTCCACATCGACGGCAAGAAGATCGCCGGTGCCGGGCTGCTGGACCTCGACAGCGACCGGGGTGACACCCGGGCAGTCGGTGAGCTGGTCGGCGAGGTGCACCCGTCTCTCGGGCTACCGCTGCTCACCGGCTTCGAGAACCACGGCGGACGCTGCCATCTCGGGCCCAACGCCCAGCCATTGGCGAAGGTGCTGGTCGGCACCGGCAACGACGGCAAGACCGAGGGCGCCTGGCAGGGCAAGGTCGTCGGCACCTACCTGCACGGACCTGCATTGTCCCGTAACCCGGCGCTGGGTGACCTGGTGCTCTCCTGGGCACTGGACGTACCGCTGAGCACGCTGCCTCCGGTACCGGACGTCTGGCCGGAGAAGTTGCGGGCCGAGCGACTCGCTGCCGTCATGCCACGCTGACATACCTGGCAGGAACCGGCACCGCCGGGCTGAACGCGATCGGGCCCGGACCCCTGGCAGGGGTCCGGGCCCGATCGCATGACCGGACTTCGGCCCGGCTCACAGGTCGGCACAGGGGACGTCGGGTATGCCGGGTTCCCGGCATCGTTGCAGAGGTTCAGCCGAGCAACTATGGTCTTGATCACCCGTTCGTGATCATTTCCGCCATGGCCGGAGGAGCAGCTCAGTACTGCCCAACGCAACCATCAGGGCGGTGAAAGGCATCTGGCGCCGTGCACATGAACCAGTTCAGCTACGGACCGTTCACTCCGGCGTTGGCGTTCGCCGCATCGTACGTCGGCTGTCTGCTGGGTCTGATGTGCTCCAGTCGCGCCCGGGTGCTGGCCGGTGTGGGCCGCGCCGGGTGGCTCACCCTCGCAGCCGTCTCGTTCGGCGGTACGGGGTTGTGGGTCATGCACTTCATCGCAATGCTCGGATTCTCCATGGACACCGGACAGATCCGTTACCGGGTGCTACCCACCGTGCTGAGCGCGGTGATCGCGATGGTCGGCATCGGTGCCGGGCTGGCCGTCGCCGGCGCCGATCCACGAAAGGTGCACCGGGTCATCGCGGGTGCGCTGATCGTGACGGCCGGAGCCGCCGGGATGCACCACGTGGGTACAGCCGCGCTGGTGATCCCCGCGATGATGAGCTACCAGACCGCGCCGCTCGCTCTGTGGGTCACCATCGCGGTCAGCGGCTCCGCGATGACACTGTGGTTCACCCAGACCCTCACCCGGCGGATCGCCACCATGTCCGCCGCGGCGCTGACAGCCGCGGTGTTCTGCGCGATGCACTACACCGCCATGCTGGCGATGACGATGACCCCGGACGACAGCGTGGCGGTCGGCGGCGCGGCGTTCACCACCCTGCTGCTCCCACTGCTTCTGCTGGTGGGCATCATCACCGTGATCATGCTGCTGGTGGTGGCGTTCTCCGCATCACCGGAGGAACTCATGGACTATGCACAGTTCGAAGATCGACTGGCTCAGCAGCGCGCCGCCGCCACGTCCCGGCTCTCCGCTGGCGAGCCGGGGCCGGCCCACAGCCGGCCGACCCCGCTGCACCGGCCCGAGACATCGTTGCCAGCTTCCCGACTGACCCGGCCGCCGTCGGACAGCTGGCGCACCGGGCGTTAGCCACCGTCCGGTTCACCAGCCACCCAGACTGCGGTGCCCGGGCCGTGAGGATCAGAGCACGACGCTGACCATCCGACCGTGCACCACAATCACCTTCCGCGGTTCCCGACCGTCCAGGAACGCGGCGACCTTCTCGTCGGCCAGCGCGGCGGCGCGTACCGTTGCGTCATCGGCCTCCGCCGGCAGCTCGATGCGGCCACGCACCTTGCCGTTCACCTGCACCGGGTAGACGAGCGCGGCGGAACGCAGCCACTGCGGGTCGGCCACCGGGTACGGCGCATGGGCCAGCGACTCGGAGTGGCCCAGCAGCTGCCACAGTTCCTCGGCCAGGTGCGGCGCGAACGGAGCGACCATCAGCACCAGCGGTTCGGCGACCTCCCGGGGCGCACCGTCGGCAGAGATCTGTACCAGCCGGTTGTTCAGCTCGATGAGCTTCGCGATCACCGTGTTCAGCCGCAATTGCGCCGTCTCGGCGGCCGCACCGTCGATGGTGCGGTGCAGCAACCGGCGGGTCTCGTCATCCACCGGCGTCTCCACCACCCGGGGCAGGCCGGTCTGCTCATCGACCAGGCTGCGCCACAACCGTTGCAGGAACCGGAACGAGCCGACCACCGCGCGGGTCTCCCAGGGCCGGGACACCTCCAGCGGCCCCATCGACATCTCGTACACCCGGAAGGTGTCGGCGCCGTAGGCCTCGCACATGTCGTCCGGCGTCACCACGTTCTTCAGCGACTTGCCCATCTTGCCGTACTCGCGGCACACCGGTCGGCTCTCGTACAGGTAGCCCTCAGCGGTCTCGACGACCTGCTCGGCAGGTACGTGTACACCGCGCTCGTCCCGGTAGGCGTAGGCCTGCACGTAGCCCTGGTTGATCAGGCGACGGTACGGTTCGGGACTCGACACGAATCCCAGGTCGTACAGGACCTTGTGCCAGAAGCGGGCGTACAGCAGGTGCAGGACGGCGTGCTCCACCCCGCCGACGTACAGATCGACACCGCCCGGGTCACCCGCGGCCCGCGAACCCATCCAGTACTGCTCATTGGCCGGGTCGACCAACGCCTCGGAGTTCGTCGGGTCCAGGTATCGCAGCTGGTACCAGCAGGAGCCCGCCCAGTTGGGCATGGTGTTGGTCTCCCGACGGTACTGTTTCGGCCCGTCGCCCAGGTCCAGCGTGACGTTGACCCAGTCCTGTGCCTTGGCCAGCGGTGGCATCGGGCTGGAGTTCGCGTCATCGGCGTCGAAGGTGACCGGGGCGAAGTCCGGCACGTCGGGCAGTTCGACCGGCAGCATCTCCTCCGGCAGTGCGACGGCCCGACCGTCGCTGTCGTACACGACCGGGAACGGTTCGCCCCAGTAGCGCTGCCGGCTGAACAACCAGTCCCGCAGCTTGTAGGTGACGGTCCCGGATCCGGCGTCCTGCTCGGCCAGCCATTCGGCGATCCGTTTCTTGGCCTCGGGAACCGGCAGTCCGTCCAGGCTCACCCCGACGCCGGTGGAGTTGATCACCATCGCCTCCGACGCGGAGAACGCGTCGTCCCATTCGGCCGGGTCGGTCGAGCGTCCGTCGGAGGGCTCGATGACGCAACGCATCGGCAGGTCCAGGGCACGCGCGAAGGCGAAGTCACGGGTGTCGTGTGCTGGTACGGCCATGATCGCGCCGGTGCCGTACCCGGCCAGTACGTAGTCGGCGATGAAGACCGGCAGCCGTTCACCGTTGACCGGGTTGCGCGCGTAGGCACCGGTGAAGACACCGGTCTTCTCCTTGTTCTCCTGCCGTTCGATGTCGCTCTTGGCCGCGGTCCTGCGGCGGTAGGCCACCACCGCGGCCGACGGATCCGCGGCGCCGCCGGTCCAGACGGCAGGTGTCGGGGACTCCCAGCTGTCCGGCACGATCTGGTCGACCAGCTCGTGTTCGGGAGCCAGCACCAGGTAGGTGGCACCGAACAGGGTGTCGGGACGGGTGGTGAAGACACTGACCGGACCGGCCCCGGGCCGGTCTTCCAGCGCGAACGAGACCTGCGCACCGTACGAGCGGCCGATCCAGTTGCGCTGCATCAACTTCACCGGCTCCGGCCAGTCCAGTGAGTCCAGGTCGTCGAGCAGCCGGTCGGAGTATTCGGTGATGCGCATCATCCACTGGGACAGGCTGCGCCGGAAGACCGGGAAGTCGCCGCGCTCGGACCGGCCCTCCGGGGTGACCTCCTCGTTGGCCAGTACGGTGCCCAGCCCGGGGCACCAGTTGACCGGTTCCTCGGAGCGGTAGGCCAGCCGGTGGCCGGCCAATACCTGCTCACGCTCCAGTGCGGTCAGCTGCTCCCAGGCGCGAGCGTCCGGGGTGGCCCGAGCGCCGGACGCGAACTGCTCGACCAGCTCGTCGATGGGACGCGCCTTCCGCAGGTCCCGGTCGTACCAGGAATTGTAGATCCGCAGGAAGATCCACTGGGTCCACCGGTAGAAGCCCGGGTCGGTCGTGGCGAACGTACGGCGGTCGTCGTAGCCCAACCCCAGCCGACGCATCTGACCCCGGTAACGGCCGATGTTCTCCTCGGTGGTCTTTCGGGGGTGCTGCCCGGTCTGTACGGCGTACTGTTCGGCCGGCAGACCGAAGGCGTCGAAACCCATCGCGTGCAGCACGTTGTAGCCGGCCATCCGCTGGTAGCGGGCCAGGCAGTCGGTTGCGATGTAGCCCAACGGGTGGCCCACGTGCAGGCCCGCACCCGACGGGTAGGGGAACATGTCGATGACGAAGCTCTTCGGCCGCTCCAGCATGCCCGCATCGGCGGGCTCGGCCAGCGGCCCGGTCGGGTTCGGCGTACGGAAGGCACCGTCGCGCTCCCACCGGTCCTGCCAACGTCGCTCGATGGCGGCGGCGAGCTCGGCGGTGTATCGATGCGGTGGCACCGCACTCTCGACGGTCCCGGGGCCACCGGCGGGTGATGCGGGCGCCGGCCCGCTGCCGCCGGTCTGCTGCACGCTCTCGGTCATCGTGTCCACCACCGCTATCTGTCGTGTCTGTCGTCGCTGGCTGCCGCGACCATCGGGTACGCCGCCCCGTGACCGCGCCGGCATGAACCGGCCCGGTACACGAAAAAACCCCTCGCGCAGGAGGGGTTCGCCGTGCTGGTCGGCCGTCAGGGGCGGCCGGTGCTCAGCACGGCCCGGTAAGAAGCAGGCCGTACGTACTCATTACCCGGGAGTGTAGCGCGCTCGGGGTCGAGGCTGGCCGGGCGCCCAAGTCACCCACTGTGACCCGGCGCGGTCCGCTGCGCCCAGTAGGCGTCAGAACGGGCGCGATGATCAACGGTGACCCAACCGTTGCCGAAAGATGATCGCTCCGCACGCCTGGATGGGGCGTATAGCCTGAGAGGATGCAGTCACGAGGGCGGGCGGGGTGGCTGATCGAACATTCCACCCGAACTCCCGACCGCGCGGGGAGGCATGACTTCGCCCCGGGAAGCCACGGTGTGCGCCGACGCGCGCCCGGACAAGGAGGAGGCCGGTGACCGCGCAGCACACGTGGGAGGATTCGGTGACCCCGATGCCTTCCGCGCAACTCCAGGCCTCGGCCGAGCAGATAGTCGGCAACATCGAGCAGGTCATCGAGGGCAAGACCGCCATCGTACGGCTGGCCCTCGCGGTGCTGCTGGCCGAAGGTCACCTGCTGATCGAGGATGTGCCGGGTGTCGGCAAGACCAAGCTCGCCAAGGCGCTGGCCCGGTCCATCGACTGCACGGTGCGCCGGATCCAGTTCACCCCGGACCTGCTGCCCTCCGACGTGACCGGGGTCAGTGTCTACAACCAGGAGACCCGCGACTTCGAGTTCAAACCGGGTGCGGTGTTCGCCAATCTGGTGGTCGGGGACGAGATCAACCGGGCGTCCCCGAAAACCCAGTCGGCGCTGCTGGAATGCATGGAGGAACGGCAGGTCACGGTCGACGGCACCACGTACGGGCTGCAGACCCCCTTCATGGTGATGGCCACCCAGAACCCGATCGAGATGGAGGGCACCTACCCGCTGCCGGAGGCGCAGCGGGACCGGTTCACCGCCCGGATCGCGATGGGATACCCCGACCCGGCCGCCGAGCTGGCGATGCTCGACCTGCACGGTGCCAGCGATCCGCTGGAGCGGCTCATGCCGGTGTCGGACGCCGACACGATCCGGCGCCTGATCGCCACCGTACGACGGGTACATGTGGCTGGCGCGCTGAAGCAGTACGCGGTGAACATCGTCGGCACCACCCGGGAAGCGAACGACCTGCGGCTCGGCGCCAGCCCGCGGGCGGGGCTGCAACTTCTACGCACGGCCCGCGCGGTCGCCGCGTTGGAGGGCCGGGACTATGTGACGCCCGACGACCTGCAGGCCCTGATCGTTCCGGTGCTGGCGCATCGGGTGATCCCCACCGCGGAGGCCCAGCTGGCGCACCGGACCACGGACGCCATCGTGGCCGATCTCGTACACCGCATCCCCGTGCCGGGTGACCGGCAGGGTGGGCGGACACACTGGCGGGACTGACCATGCGCGCGCCCGGCGATGCCCGTGCCATGGCAGACCGCGCCCCGCGGAGAGGTACGCGATGAGGACCGCGTTGCAAGGACTGACCACCCGGGGGCGGTGCTTCCTGGCCGCCGGCGCGGCCGCCGCACTGTCCGCACTCATCCTCGGAGAGAAGGACCTGCTACGGGTAGCGGTCCTGTTGGCGGTCCTGCCGCTACTGTCCGCCGCGACGGTGGCCCGCACCCGCTACCAGTTGCACTGCTCGCGGGTACTGGAACCGCACCGGGTCTCGGTGGGTGCGACCGCCCGGGTGGTGCTCCGGCTCAGGAACGTGTCCCGGCTGCCGACCGGCACCCTGCTGCTGGAGGATCAGTTGCCCTACGCCCTGGGCAGCCGTCCCCGCCTGGTACTGGAACGCCTGCCCGGGCACAAGGCCAGCTCGGTGGCCTACACGGTCCGGGCCGACGTACGCGGACGCTACGAAGTGGGTCCGCTGATCGTACGGCTCACCGACCCGTTCGGGATGTGTGAGATGACCCGGTCCTTCCCGGCGGTCGACCGGCTGACGGTGGTACCGCAGGTGGTGGCGCTGCAACCGGTGCGTCTGGCCGGCGAGTACACCGGTTCCGGGGAGAGCCACGCCCGGTCGGTGGCGGTGCACGGCGAGGACGACGCCGCCACCCGCGAATACCGCCACGGTGACGACCTTCGCCGAGTGCACTGGCGTTCCACCGCCCGGGTCGGTGAGCTCATGGTGCGCCGCGAGGAGCAGCCCTGGGAGAGCCGGGCCACGATGGTGCTGGACACCCGGTTGCGTGCGCACCGGGGTGAGGGGCCGACCGCGAGCTTCGAGTGGGCGGTGTCGGCCGCCGCGAGCATGGCGGTGCATCTGCGGCAGGCCGGCTACCGGCTGCGGCTGGTAACCGAGGCGGGCATCGACATCGACACCGGCGAGGGGGACGGCAGCTCGGTCGGTGCGCTGCTCGATCATCTCGCCGAGGTGAAACTGAGCCAGCGGGGGGATCTGACCAGCATGGTGCGGCAGGTCCGCAGCCGTGACGACGGCGGCCTGGTCATCGCCCTGCTGGGTATCCTCACCCCGCAGGAGGCGGTGGCTGTCTCGGCCCTGCGCACCTCGGGCACCACCTGCGTGGGCTTCCTGCTGAACACCGCCGGCTGGCTGCATCTGCCGGCACACCAACGCGCCGAACACGACCAGCGCTACCAGGCGAGCGCACTGACCTTGCTGCGGGGCGGCTGGCGAGTGGTCAGCGTTCCGTACGGGTCGAACCTGGCGACGCTGTGGCCGCAGACCGCGCGCGGGGCCCGCGGGTTCGCGGTACACGCGGCCCTCGCCGACACGGTCACCGGGGGTGTCCGGCCATGAACCAGCGACGATCGGTCGCGCTGGTCGCCGGCGCCGCCACATTCCTCGCCTCCAGCGTCTTCTCGACGGTGTTCGAGCTGTTCGGCTGGGTGATGGAGTCCTTCCTGTCCATCGCGGTGGTGGTCGGCGTCGCGATGATCGCCCGAACGCTACGGGTCCCGGTGTGGGGACAGCTGCTGGCCATGCTGGCCGGGCTGCTGATGCTGATCACCTGGACGTTCCCGTCCGGACACGAGGTTCTCGGGTTCATCCCCGACGGGCACACGTTCAGCCACTTCCATGCCCTGTGGCGGGAGGCCGGCAAGGACGTCAAGGAGCTCTCGATCCCGGTACCGGAACCGGCAGGGCTCAGTTTCCTCGTGGCGGTCGGCATGGGCCTAGTGGCGATCGCGGTGGACCTGCTCGCGGTGGGTCTCCGGCAACCGGCACTGGCCGGACTGCCGTTGCTGGCGTTGTACTCGGTGCCGGTGGCGATCAACACCGGCAGCGTGTCCTGGTTGCCGTTCGTCCTCGGGGGGGCCGGCTACCTGTGGCTGCTGATGACCGATCACGTGGACCAGGTCCGTCGCTGGGGGCGCCGGTTCACCGGTGACGGCCGCGACATCGACGCGTGGGAACCATCCCCGCTGGCTTCTGCGGGCCGGCGGCTGGGGTTGCTCGGGCTGGTTCTGGCGATCGCGCTGCCCGCGGCGGTGCCCGGGCTCTCCAGTGGGCTTCTCGACAGGATCGCCGCGTACAACAATGGCACCGGAAGTGGCCCCGGCAACGGCTCCCGCCTGGGCACCAGCATCAACCCGATCACCACTCTGCGCGGCAGCCTCACCGAGGGTGACCCGATCAACCTGTTCCAGTTGCGGACCGACGATCCTGATCCCGGCTACCTGCGCACCGCAGTGGCCGACCAGATCAGCGACCGCGGCTTCTCTCCAGGACCGGTGCGGCGGAGCCGACCGCTGGCCAACGGTCCGGATCAGCCGAACGTGGCGGTGTCCTCGACCGCCCGCCACGGCTACCGGGCGCAGATCGAGGCGCAGCAGCTCGACGACCGGTATCTGCCGCTGTTCGGGGCACCGACCTCGATCCAGGCCCCGCGCGGGGTCACCTGGCGCTACGACCCGGACACCGGCGTGGTGTCCACCGACCGTCCCGCCACCAGGAACGCCATCTGGCAGCTGAGCTACGACCGGTTCGACTACCGGCCCGCCGACCTGCGCCGAGCACCTCGACTGGACACCGGCGATCCGGCAGTGCACGACAACACCAAGGTACGCACGATCGGCTCGATCAGCACCCAGGTCGGCCGGCTGGTACGTGGCAAGACAACCGAGTACGACCGGGTACGGGCGATCCTCGACTTCTTCGCACCGTCCAACGGGTTCAAGTACAGCCTGTCGACGAAGGCCGGTACCAGCGGCAGCGCCATCGTCGACTTCCTGACCAAGCGGCAGGGCTACTGCGAGCAGTACGCCTCAGCGATGACCTGGATGGTGCGTCAGGCGCACATACCGGCCCGGGTGGTCGTCGGCTACACGCACGGCTCCAAGGTCGGTAACAGCAGCCTCTACCAGGTGACCAGCCATGAGGCGCACGCCTGGGTGGAGGTGTACTTCCCGACCTTCGGCTGGGTTCCGTTCGACCCGACCCCGGGCGGTGACGTGACCGGGTCTGCGAGTTTCAGTTGGGCGCCGAACCCGGCGGCCGCCAGCGGCGGCAACGGGTCGAACGCCGCCCAGCAGAACAAGCCGAGGGACCCGGGGGCCGGAAACTCCGCCGACAAGGCACAGCACGGCGCCGGCTCGGTGAACAATAGCGCCGGCCAGCGTGCCCACGCTCCGACCCGGTGGCCGTATTGGCTGGTGGGCACCCTGCTCGCGCTGATCGCCATTGCCGCGATCCCGGCGGCCCGCCGTGAGCTGGTACGCAGCCGCCGCAGCCGGGTCGCTGCGCGGACACCATCGGTGGACGCCTCGATCAGTACGGAACCGCAGCTGACGAGGGACGGAGAGGGAATCGGACACGCCCCTGCTCGACGGGCCGCGCACGCGGTCTGGGACGAGCTGATGGACACCGTGGTGGACCATCGGATCGACGAGGATCTCACCCGGACCCCCAGAGCGACCGCGGCGCGGCTGGCCGGGTTGCCCGGTATCGGTACGGATGCCAGTTCGGCGCTGCAGCTGTTGGGGCACGCCGAGGAACGGGCGCGCTACGCACCGCAGCCGGTGGACCCGGCCCAGTTGAGGGTCGCCTCCCGTCAGGCGCAGGACGCGCTGCGTACCCAGGTCACCCGTGGCCGGCGTCTCCTCGCGGTACTCCTGCCCCTGTCGGTCCTTCGCCGCTGGCGTACCGGGATCGTGGAGACCGCCGCCGGCAGCGTCGCCGGGGTCGGGCTCTGGCGGCAGCGCGTACTCCAGTCGCGAGTGCCACGCCGCTTGTTCGCCAGCCGTTCCGAGCGTCTCTGAATGCAGGTACCGGCGCGCAGTACCCAGCGCTCAGCGACGGCCCTCCGGGCGGTTGCGCCAGCGTTCGTCCAGCCGGTCGAGCAGCGAACCGCTGCCGGTCGCTCTGCCCTTGGTGCGGCGCGTCCGGCGGGGCTGCTTGGCGCTCGACCCGCCGACCACTCTCAGGTGCGAGGTCTGCCGGGAGCCCCGGCGCCGGGACTGCAGCGCGAAGGCCGGCCCGCCCAGCATGATCACGAAGCCGATCACGCCCAGCACGGTGCTGTGCCGCATGGCGCCTGCCACCAGCACGCCCAAGCCGACAACGAGGATGATCCCGGCGATCAGCAACCTGCGCCGGGCATGGTGCCGTGGGTCGTTCGCGCGCACCACGGAAGCGAATTTGGGATCGTCAGCGAGCGACCGCTCGATCTCATCGAACAGTCGTTGCTCGTGCTCGGAGAGCGGCACGGCACTCCTCCCGGGCGACACGGCCGGCAAAACCGGCAAACCGCGCAGCCAACCGGCTGCCTACTGACCAGTCTACGAGCGGGTCAACTTTACGGAAAGGCGGAGTTGGACCCAGTAGGGTGAGGACTGTCGACCCTTTCCAACCCCCATGCTCTCACTGGTGGGCTGACCCTGCCCACCCACCGGCACCGTTGACCGATTCGTCCTCAGTGCAACTGCTCTTTCCCCGGCGTCCCGCCGCCTCGTCGACGACGACCGGCGGGATCCCGCCGTAGCAGACTCGCAGGTTGGACTGCGGACGTGCCGAAACGGGCCGCCGCCGCGTCCACCGCCCGTTCGGCGTCCCGCCACCCGTGCTCGCGTTCGCCCAGCATCAGCTGGCGGGGCGCACAGCCGTCGGTGACAAGCCCTTCCAGGCGCAGCCCGACCAGCCGGACCGGCTCCTCACCGGCTGAGGTGGTGAACAACGACCACCCGGTCTCGAACATCTCGCGCGCCACATCCGTGCTACCCGCCAGGGTGCGGGAACGGTTGATCGTCCGGAAGTCGGCGTAGCGGACCTTGATCGTGATCGTCCGACCGACCACCCCGGCACGCCTCGCCCGCGCCGCACAGCGACCAGCCAGGGCCAACAGCGTACGACGGATCGTGTCCCGATCGGCGACATCGGTGTCGAAGGTGGTCTCCGCACCGACCGACTTCTCCGCCACCTGCGGACTAACCGGTCGCGGATCACGGCCATGAGCAAGCTCGTAGATGTGGCGCCCCACAGACTCGCCGAGAGCGCTGCGCAGAGCCGCGGGCCGGCTGCGCGCGATGTCGGCCACGCTCACCAGACCCAGTCGGTGCAGCAGTGCGGCGGTGCGCTCCCCCACCCCCCACAGCGCCGACACCGGCAACCGGTGCAGATAGGCGAGCACACTGTCTGCCGGTACGACCAGCAGACCGTCCGGCTTCGCCCGGGACGAGGCCAGTTTGGCCACGAACTTGGTCGGCGCGACACCAACCGAGCAGGTCAGACCCAGGTCGCAGACCACCCGCGACCGGATCAGCCGACCGATCGCCGCCGGCGCGCCGATCCGGCGGCCGGCGCCAGCCACATCGAGGAACGCCTCGTCCAGCGACAACGGCTCCACCAGCGGAGTGATCTCCCGGAAGATCTCCATCACCGCGTGCGACGCCGCCGAGTACTGCTCGAACCTGGGTGGCAGGTAGACCGCCTGAGGGCACAGCCGACGGGCACGGCTGGTCGGCATGGCGCTGTGCACGCCGAAACGACGTGCCTCGTAGCTGGCCGAACTGACCACACCGCGAGGCCCGATACCGCCCACGATGACCGGACGGCCTCGCAGTTCCGGACGGTCACGTACCTCCACCGAGGCGAAGAAGGCGTCCATGTCGACATGCAGGATCGGGCAACCGGTGTCGTCGCCGTCCGGTCCGAAACCGTCGGCACCGCCCGGCCCCTCACCCGGCTGCAACTGCTGGCGTCCCACCGCATCCCCCGCTCAGCCGCCGTCCCCCGTTCACCGGTCCCCGCGCTGCAGGTTAGCGGCCGGGTCCGACACCTCGCCCTGGCCACGGCTCCCCGACCGGTACGTCGCCGGCACGCAGCAGCACCAGCGGCACCGCCAGTTCCGCCGCCGTGAGTGACCCGTGGTAGCCGAGCAGACCGGACTCGAAAGGTTCCGCAATCCTGCGGACCAGTGCGTACCGTCCGCTCGCCACGGCCACCACGTCGCCGATCCGGGCAGCGGCAGCCGCGCTGACCGGCCCGTACCAACCGGCGTCGATGGCCTCCTCGCGGGTGACCACCAGAGCACGCGACCCGAGAATCTCCCGCCAGGCCGCCAGCACATCCCCCACCGCACCCGCCCGGGCGTGTACGTAGCGTGCCCGCGGCTCGCCGGTGATCACCTGGATGCCCTCGAGCAGCCCCGGCGTCGTGTCGATGTCCACCCGGTCCGGTTCGTCCACCGCCACCATGCCGTGGTCCGCGGTGACCACCAGCGCCGCGTCCCCGGGCAATCGGGCGGCGATCCCGGCGATCAGCCGGTCCGCTCCGGCCACGGCGTCCCGCCACTGCGGAGAACCGGGTCCGTGCAGGTGGGCGGCCCGGTCCACGTCCGGGTGGTAGGCGTAGACGAGAGCCCGGTCGGTGCCGGTGAGCGCAGCCAGCACCGTCGCGGCGGTGTCCGACTCCGCCAGCACCGGACGGTAGGTCGCGCCCCGGTACGCGGCCACCGTCAGTCCCGAGCCGGCGAACTTCGGTGAGCCGGTCACGAAGTTGGGTAACCCGGCCGCGGTGGCCCGGTCGAACACGGTGTCCAGTGGCTGCCAACGCCACGGGTCGACGCTGTCGTCCCAGGTGATGTGGGTGAGGGTGCGCTCGGTGCCCGGGATGAGGACCGTGAAGCCCACCACACCGTGCTGCCCGGGCGGCGCGCCGGTACCGAGGGTGACCAGGCTGGTCGGCGTCGTGGAGGGGAATCCGCTGGTCAACATCGACAGCGTGCCGCAGTGGCCGGCGCGTACTGCGGCCAGTGCGGGAGCGTTCGGCGAAGCGGCCGGGAGCAGGTGGTAGCCGAGCCCGTCAACGAGCAGTACCGCTACCCGACGTACCCCCGCGAGCGGGCCGTCGGCCAGTCCCAGCGGATCCGGCCCGGGTACGCCCAGCGCCACGAGCACCGACGGCAACAGTTCGGCGAGGCTGGCGGTGCCGTAGCTCGGCAGACTGAAATCATCCGGTCGCGGCGGCTCCACCGGCACGCTCATGTCGCGCGTGGTCTGCGGGCGAACAGGTGCAACTGGGTCGCGATGTCCCGGTAGGGCGGCTGCGCCGCCACCGCGAGTTCGAAATCCACCAGCGCCTCCGGGGAGACCGCCTCGGCGTCCAGTACGGCGCGCGGCATCAGATCGGCCACCACCCGTACCCCGTGTACCTGCTCCACCAGCAGCCCGGCCGCGCTCAGCAGGTCGCTGGCGCTGCCGGTGTCGAATCGCCGTCGCAGGGTGTCCCTGGACCCGGTGCTGCCCTCCGGGTCCGACAGCAGGCCGGTCGCCGCCGCCAGATGCCCCCCGAACGCCCGGGACAGTACCGCCGCCGCCCGGTTGGCGACCAGCACGCTGGCCGTGCCACCCGGCCGCAGCGAGGCGGCCAACGCCGCCGCGACCGCCGCCGGGTCGTCCACCACTTCCAGCAGGCTGTGACACAGCACCAGGTCCGCGCTGCCCGCGGGTGCCAGGCCGGCCAGCTCGTCGGCGTAACCCTGCCGACCATGGACCCGTTCGGCCACGCCCGCGTCGGCGGCCCGCCGGCTCAGCGCGGCCAGGGCGTCCGGGCTGGCGTCGACGACCGTCACCCGGTGCCCGGACTGGGCCAGCGGTACGGCGAAACCGCCGGTACCGCCGCCGACGTCGACGATGTCGAGTTGTTCACCCGTGCGACGATCCAGCTCGGCCCGCAGCACCTGCCACACCACGGCGGTACGCGGCGCGATCTGCGCCCGACTGCGCTCCACGGCCACCGGTCTCCTTAGGGTTCGACTGGTGACGAGCCTAGCCAACGCATCATTGCCGGCCGGCGTTGCGCCGATGTCGGCCACCGCACTGCCCCTCGCGCCCGGCGCGCCCGGCGTACGCGGCGCACATCGGAACTACGGCTCAGTGGAAGTCACGCGACGTCGTGCGGACGGCCAGGTCCAGCCACCCGAGCCGGTCGGCGACCAGATTGGTGACCCCGTCGGCGCGTTCCAGCCGCCCGCGTACCAGGAGGGCCGGCGCGCTGCGGGCCGCCCGGCGGTAACGCTGCCACACCCCCACCGAGCAGATCACGTTGAGCATGCCGGTCTCGTCCTCCAGGTTGACGAAGGTGACGCCACCAGCGGTCCCCGGCCGTTGCCGATGGGTGACCACACCGCCGACCAGCACCCGGGTGCCGTCGGCCAGCTGCGGCAGCTCGGCGATCCGGACCGCGCCGAGACCGTCCAGCCGGTCCCGGGCGAACTCGGTCGGGTGGCTGTCGGTGGACAGCCCGGTGGCCCACACATCGGCGGCGATCCGTTCCAGCGCATCCATCCCGGGCAGGGTGGGGGTGTGCGCACCGCTACCCGTACCGGGTAGCCGGTCGGCGCGCTCGGTGGCGGCGGCCCCCGCGGCCCACAGCGCCTGCCGGCGGGTCATCCCCCACGTGTCGAAGGTCCCGGCGGTGGCCAGCGCCTCCAGCGAGGCGGCGGGCAGTTGCGTACGCCTGGCCAGATCGACCAGGTCACGGTACTGGCCGTGAGCCCGGCGCTCGGCCACGATCCGGTCGGCCAGCGGGGCGGAGACCTGCCGGATACCCGACAGCCCCAGCCGTACGGCAGGCCCGTGTGTACCCCAGTCCCGCGGTAGGGCGTCGGCGGGCGCCGGCCCGGCGCCGGGGTAGCCCTCCAGGACCGCCTGGGTGTCGCTGCGGTCGATGTCGGGCCGCAGCACCCGTACGCCGTGCCGGCGGGCATCGGCGACCAGCGAGTGCGGTGAGTAGAACCCCATCGGCTGGGCGGCCAACAGCGCCGCGCAGAACGCCGCCGGGTAGTAGCGCTTCAGGTACGAGCTGGCGTACACGAGGTAGGCGAAGCTGATCGCATGGCTCTCCGGGAACCCGAAATTGGCGAACGCGGCCAGCTTGTCGTACACCTCGTCGGCCAGGTCGCCGGTGATGCCGTTACCGGCCATCCCGGCGTACATCCGGTCCCGTAGCTCGGCCATCCGCCGGGTGGAGCGTTTGGCGCCCATGGCCCGGCGCAACTGGTCGGCCTCGCTGGCGTCGAAGCCGGCCACGTCGATGGCCAGCTGCATGAGCTGCTCCTGGAACAGCGGGATGCCCAGCGTCTTGTCCAGCGCCCGGCGCATCAGCGGATGCGCGACGGTGGCCGGCTGGCGGCCGTTGGCCCGTTGGATGTACGGGTGCACCGAGCCGCCCTGGATCGGGCCGGGTCGGATCAGCGCCACCTCGACCACCAGGTCGTAGAACCGCCTCGGCCGCAGCCTGGGCAGGGTGGCCATCTGGGCCCGGCTCTCCACCTGGAACACACCGACCGAGTCTGCGGCGCACAGCATCTCGTACACCCCCGGATCCTCCTTCGGCAGAGTGTCCAATGTGTACTGCCTGCCGTGATGGTCGGCCAGCAGGGTCAGGGCGTTGCGCAGCGCGGTGAGCATGCCCAGCCCGAGCAGATCGAACTTGACCAGGTTGACGGCCGCACAGTCGTCCTTGTCCCACTGCAGTACGGTGCGGCCGGGCATCCGGGCATACTCGACCGGGCAGACCTCGCTCACCGGCCGGTCGCAGATCACCATGCCACCGGAGTGCACGCCCAGATGCCGGGGGAACTCCATGACCTGAGCTGCCAGCTCGACCACCAGCTCGGGGACACCCTCGGCCGCCGTGACATCGCCCCACCGGTCCAGTTGCCTGCTCCAGGCATCCTGCTGCCCCGGCGAATGGCCGAGTGCGCGGGCCATGTCACGGACCGCGGAGCGGGGCCGGTAGGAGATGACGTTGGCCACCTGCGCGGCGTGCCGGCGACCGTGCCGTTCGTAGACGTACTGGATGACCTCCTCACGCCGGTCGGACTGGATGTCCACGTCGATGTCGGGTGGCCCGTCCCGCTCCGGTGCGAGGAACCGTTCGAACAGCAGCCGATGGAACACCGGGTCTGCGTTGGTGATGCCCAGGGAGTAGCAGACCGCCGAGTTGGCCGCCGAACCCCGGCCCTGGCACAGGATGCCACGCTCCACGCAGAACCGGACGATGTCCCACACCACCAGGAAGTACCCGGGGAAGCCGAGCTGGTCGACGATGGCCAGTTCGTGTTCGATCTGCCGGTACGCCTCCGGCGCCTGCTCCGGCGGCCCGTAGCGGCGACGAGCACCCTGCTCGGTGAGCGCCCGCAGATACTGCATCTCGGTCCGGTACGGCGCGGGCAGCGGGAAGTCCGGCAGTGTCGGTGCCACCAGCCGCAGGTCGAACGCGCAGTCCGCGGCGATCTCGACCGACCGGGCCACCGCGCCCGGATAGGCGGCGAACCGGGCCGCCATCTCCGCACCGGTACGCAGGTACGCGGTGCCCGCGGCCGGCAACCAGCCGTCGAGTTCGTCGAGCGGGCACCGGGACCGGACCGCGGCCAACGCGGTGGCCAGCCGTCGTCGGCCGGGCCCGTCGTAGTGCACATTGTTGGTGGCCACCACCGGCAGCCCGAACTGCCCGGCCAGTTCGGCGAGGGCGTCGTTGCGTTCCTCGTCGTCCGGCTGGCCGTGGTCGGTCAGCTCCACCGCCACCCGGTCCGCACCGAACAGGGAGACCAGCTGCGCCAGGACACCGGCCGCCGCCTCCGGCCCGCCCTCGGCCAACGCCGCCGGCACCGTGCCCTTACGACAGCCGGTGAGTATCCACCAATGCCCTCTCCCCCACTGCGACAACTCGGCCATCTCGTACACCGGCCGCCCCTTCTGGCCGCCGCGGAGCTGCGCCTCGCTGATCGCCGCGGACAGCCGGCGGTAGCCTTCCGCACCCCGGGCCAGGACCACCAGATGCTGCCCGAGGGGATCGGCCGTACCGGTCTGCGGCCCAGGCAGCCCGAGACTCAGCTCGGCGCCGAACACCGTTGGCAGCCCGACCTGACGGGCCGTCTCGGCGAACTTGACCACCCCGTAGAACCCGTCGTGGTCGGTGATCGCGAGCCCGGTCAGGCCGAGCTGGACGGCCCGGGTCACCAGGGCTTCCGGTGCACTGGCCCCATCCAGGAAACTGAAGTTGCTGTGGCAGTGCAGTTCGGCGTAGGGCACCGGGGCGCTACCGGATCCGGCCAGCGGCTCCGCCGACATCGACGCCGGGGCAGTCACCGGACGGCCACCACCTGCACCGGAGGCCGGGCCGGCCAGCCGGCGTTGGTACTCCGACCATGGGATCGGCGGATTGTGCCAACCCATCACGGCACCCGCAGCTCAGTCATAGCTGGCCTCAAGCCACCACCGGCCGGACTCGACGGCCAGTAGCAGGGCCCGGCCGTCGGCCAGCCGGACCTGCACCCGCGCCGACCTTCGGGCCTGACCGGGCACCCACCAGCGTTCCTCGACCGGCCACGGCCCGGCCCAGCCCAGTACCTCGACCGGCCCTGACCCGCCGACGACCACTGTGGCCGGCGCTGCGGTGACGACGTGCCGTCCGGTCACCCCTACCGGTGTGCCATCCGCGGCCTGCACCACCACCGGGGTGGGTTTGTCGGGCACCGCCGCCGGTGCGGGCGCCGGGAGTCGACCCGGCCACGGCGGGTCGGGCGGCCGCGCCGGGCTCCGTTCGTCACCCCACGGCACGAACCGGACCCGGTCGGCCGGCGAACGGCCACCGCCCAGTACCGCGGTCACCACCGCCTGCGGGCCGAGCAGGCCCTGCACCCGGGTCACCGACCGGTACGCCCGGTCCCGGTCGGCGCCCATCTCACCCCACAGGCCGAGTTGCAGACCGGCGTGCCCGACCAGTCCGTCCGGGATCAGCCGGAGCCGGACGATCCCGGCGGTGGGGCGCAGGGTGCTGGTCAGCCAGCCCTCCAACTGCCACCGCACCCGGTCGGCGACGTCGCTGGCGGCAAGGACACCGTCGTGCCGCCAGGTTCGGGACAGCTGTTCGGCATTCCCGGTGGTGGCCTCGATGCTCAGCCGGGTGGCGGCCAGCGCCTGCCCCGCAAGCCGTTCGTGCAGTCGTTCGGCCAGTGCCCGGGCGGTGAACGCAGCGGTATCCACCCGTTCCACCGGCGGCTCGAACTCCTCGGTTACCACCAGGTCAGGTGCTGCCGCGCGGGGCGCCAGCAGCCGCTGTTCCCCACCGCCGGCCAGGCGGTGAGCCAACGCCGCGTCGAAGCCGAACCGGGCCAGTACGTCACCGGCCGGCAGCGCGGCGAACGCGCCGAGGGTACGGATACCGAGACGGCGGAGCAACCCGACAAGTTCCGGTCGGCCCAGGACCCGTACGTCCACCTCGGCGAGGAACTCCGCGGAGTGCCCTGGGGCGACGAGTACCCCGGCCCGGGCGGCCAGAACCGCGGTGAAGATCCCGTCCGCGATACCGACCTGTGCCTCGGCATCGCAGGTTTCCGCGATGCGGTCCACGAGCAGTTCGGCGGCGGCCTCCTCGCCGCCGAAGTAGCCGACCGGCCCGCGAGCGGCGAGAGCGCAGGTCCCGGCCTGCAGCACCTCGACCCCGGGTGCCAGATCATCGACCGTGGCCACCACCGGTTCGAACATGCGCACGTCACGGACCGGGTCGTGCGCCACGACCACCAGGTCCGGGCAGTGTGCCTGGGCGTCTCGTTGGCGCTGCCCGCGCCGGACCCCGTCGGCCCGGGCCCGCGGTGAGCAGGCGTACACCTGCCCGGCGGCGAGTACCGCGACCGGCCGGTGTTCGACCTGCCCGGCATCCTCGTCGGTGCCGTCGGGTAGGTGAGCATCGTCCCGCAGCGCCGCGGTGACCGACCAGTCCGGGCACCACACCACCAGAGTGCGTACCGGGTCCATTCAGCTCACCGCCACCACGACCGCGTCGTCGGGCCGACCGGTCACCACGGCAGGGCGCGATGTCGGTACCGACGGCGCTGCCGCCGCACCGGTGGACGGTGCCGGGGCGATCGCGGCCGTCCCGATCGCCCCGGTGGGCAGCAGCAGCTGCGCCGTACGGGGCCGGGCCGCCACACCCCGTCCGGCCACCGCGACGGTCATGCTGCGCTGACGTAGCCGACCACGGCCATCGCCCAATCCCTGCCACACCGGGTCCTCGGGCCGTAGCAGTACCTCCGCACCCGGCCAGTCACCATGCGCCAGCAGGACAGCGCGGCGGTGCCGGACCCGGCCGGCCAGCCGACGCGCATGGCTGACCGGGATCGGTCCGGCCGGCCGGACCACCACCAGATCGAATCCATCGAGCAATGCCGCGGTGACGGTCAACCAGTCCGGACCAGGGTCGGGGACCAGCGCCAGCCGTTCGCAGACCATCCCGAACTCAGTGGCCGACACCGCGCCCGCCTCGGGGACCCCCACCATCGCGCACCACGCACCGGCCCGGGACGCGGTGGCCAGTAGCGCGAACAGCAACGAGGTGCCGCCGGTCGCCGCGGCGACGGCCAGCGTGCTGCCCCGGCGCAGACCGCCATCGGGCAGCAGCTCCCGCAGCGCGGAATGTACCGGCAGCAGGTGCTCGGCACCGCCACGCAACGTCGACGCGGACCGGATGCCATGGGCCCGGACCAGCGCGGCCGGTACCGTCCCGGCGTCTGGTGGCGTACCAGATGCCGAGAACTGTGCCCCGGCCACCGCCCCTGCCGGGGCACCCAGATCGTCGGCCGCGGCCAGTCTGCTGCCGCCGTCCGGTGTCCCCGGTCGATCCGACCGGGACAACCGCACGGCTGTTCCCCCGATGTCCACCTGTTCCCCCCGCTGTGCCTGGACCCCTCTCCCGCTGGTCGGCAGCGCCGCGCTCCTGAACAGCAGCGCCAGAGCCGCTGAGCAGCACTGCCATCGGACAGCGGTGCTACTGAAGGATCAGCTGGCTCTGGTGGTGAGCAGCGGCTGGTGCGGAAGACCGAGCGAGAGCTCCACCACAGCGACGAACCGTTCGGCGTCCCGGCACAGATCGTCGGCCTGGCCCGTGGTCACCACCCGCAGGATGCCCGCCTCGGCCGCGGACCGCTTCGACGCGCCTGCAGCGAACCGGGCAGCCCATTCGGCCATTTCCGGCGCCACCATGGCCAACAGCGCCCATACGCTGGTCGGTCGGCCGCGCCGGGCCGCGGTCGGACGGGACCTCGCTACCAGTACGGCAGCGGCAGCCCGCAACGCCGCCAGATGGGCAGTGGCGTAGCGCTGGCCATCTGGCCGGGTCTCGGCGGCCTCGGCCAAGCCGTGCCGGGCCATCGCGAGCAGTTCACGGGGCGACCGGTGTGGGAGAGCATGTGCCGGTACGGTGGGCAGTTCGTCACGGTCGGCCCGGCCGATCTTTGTCGGCCCCGGCAACGGGACCCGGCCGGACACCTGCGCCGGCCCCGACACCTGCGCGCTGCCGGTCGGCCGCGCCGGCCCGGGCGTCAGTACGCTCGCCATTTCGGTCATCCCCTCTACTGCGACGGTCAGCGACACGCGGTCGCCTCACACCTGGATGGCCACGGTGGCGTCGGACCACCGGCCGCGCTGTGGGGGAAGAACAGCGACGGGCGCCAGCCGGCCGAACGAGGGCGCTTCCCCTCGCCTCGTCCGGCCGACTGGCCGGCCGGACCTCCGCCCACCTGCCCGGGGGTCAACCGGCAGATGGGCGGAGGCCGCGGCTCCTCGGGTCAGCGCCGCGATTCGCTTCCCCAAGAGCGATTCGAACATACGTTCGAACGCCTGTTCAGTAAAGCGCGTTTTCCGGCCGAACGCAACAGCAGACTCCCGGCCCGGCCGACGACCATCGGGAGCCGCTACCGGCAGCGAGCCCGCGACCAGGCCGCCTGAACGGTTCCGCCGTTGCCTAAGATCGGTACTTTCCGTCGCGATCGGGTCACCGTAGGCTGGCCGGGCCGGAAGTGAGGTGAGCCATGACACGACCACGGGCCGTCGCAGACTTTCTCGGGGCCGCGCGTACCGGATGTTGCTCTTGGCGCCCAGCGACGAGTCGATGGGGCCGGCCACCCGTTTAGTTCAGTGGATCGCCGTGCGTGCCGGTTGCTGCCAGAATGACGGCACGCCCCACGCCAGGTCGACGAGTCAGGAGACACGATGCGGCTGACTGTGGAGTCCGATTCATCCGTACCCCCCTATGAGCAGCTACGCCGCCAACTGGCCCAGCTCGCGGCCAGCGGTGAACTACCCGCCGGCACCCGCCTACCCACCGTCCGGGAGCTGGCCGGACAGCTGCACCTGGCGGCCAACACCGTCGCCCGGGCGTACCGGGAACTGGAATCCTCGGGCCTGCTGGAGACCCGTGGCCGGGCCGGCACGTTCATCTCCGCCGGCGCGGACCACACTGCCCAGCGTGCCCGGGAACTCGCCGACCATTACGTCGGCGAGACGCGGCGGCTGGGGCTGTCCACCGACCAGGCCCTGGGTTACGTACGCGCCGCGCTGGGTCTCATCGAACTCGAGGTGAGCGCCCGGACCAGGTGACTTCGCCCGGCCGTACGGCACACAACGACCGGCGTACGCCGCGCCGCCCCAACCAGCGCGACGGATCGACCGGTTCGCGTACCGTCGTCTCGACCCGTCGCGCCATCGGAAGGACCGCCGCCACATGACACTCGTGCACTGGGCGCCGGAAGATCTACTGACCCGCATCGACGACGTGCTCGCGGTGTACGCGGAGGCGATGGACTACCCCGGCGATCTGGTCGCGGCCCGACGTGGATTCGTCGCGGCGCACACCCACTACCACGGGTTCCGGGCGGTCGCCACACTGGCCAACGACGACCGCCTGCTCGGCTTCGCCTACGGCTACCGGTCCACGGCCGGGCAGTGGTGGCATGAGCAGGTACGGGGTGGGCTGTCCACCCGCCAGGCCCGGCACTGGCTGCCGGACTGCTTCGAACTGGTCGAACTGCATGTGCGCCCCGAGGCACAGGGACGTGGGCTGGGCCGCGCGCAGTTGGATGCCCTACTCGACGGCGCGACCGAGGCTACTGTGCTGCTGTCCACGCCGGAGGCGCCGGTGGAGGAGTCCCGGGCATGGCGGCTGTACCGGCGCAGCGGATTCGAGGACGTGCTGCGACACTTCCGCTTCCCCGGCGACGACCGACCGTTCGCGGTACTCGGTCGTGGTCTGCCGTTCACACCCCCGGCCAACTGAACATCGGGCAACGGAACCCCTGACACCCGGCGCCCCACGCAACGGCGATTCCGGGAAACCGACCGGCCACGGCGCGACCCGACGGTAAGAACAGAGGGACCACGCACCTACGTCGACGATCGGACGCGGCATGCGGTACCGCCCGACGCACCCCGCGCACGGCCGGTGAGCCGGCATGGGCCGCTGGTTCCATGACGCGATCATCGTGACCGGCCGGTTGCCCCTGTTCTGTTTCTTCTGCGGTTTCGTCGCGGCGTTCCTGTTCATCCGGTTCAGCGTCCGGGCCATCCGGGCTCAGGTGCGGTGGTGGCCCGGCAACGTGACACCAGGCGGTCTGCACATCCATCACGCCGTCTTCGGTGCGATCTTCATGCTGGTCGGCGGCGTGATCGGGTTGGCGATACCCGATCATCTGGTGGGCTGGCGCTCGGGGGCCGCGACCTTGTTCGGGATCGGCGCCGCCCTGGTGTTCGACGAGTTCGCACTGATCCTGCACCTCGACGACGTGTACTGGAAGGAAGTCGGCCGTACCTCCATCGATGCGGTGTTCGCCGCGATCGCCCTCACCGGCCTGATCCTGCTGCGGGTCGCCCCGATCGGGGTCAGCGATGTCACGTCCGCGCGGCACCTCTACCCCGGCGTAGCCGGCTGGCTGGTGGGTACCGGCTACACCCTGGTCAATCTGGCATTCGTGCTGGTCACTCTTCTGAAGGGCAAGATCTGGACCGGGATGCTCGGGGTCTTCGTCCCGCTGCTGGCACTGATCGGCGCGGTCCGGTTGAGCCGACCGCATGCGCCCTGGGCACGCTGGCGCTACCAGCGCCGTCCCCGCAAACAGGCGCGCGCCGAGCGACGCGAGATACGGTGGCGACGGCCGACCATCCGCGTCAAGATCGCCCTCCAGGAGCTGGTGTCCGGTAAGCACGAACCTTCTGCTTCCGATCCGGACCCATCGACCGGAGGCGACCAGATCGACAGCCCACCCCGCAACGGCCAGCACCGTGCCGGCCCAGCCCACGGCAGCGACCGTTGACACCGAACCGGAACGCCACGGCCCTCCTCTCCCCTGCGCTCACGTGGCGATGACCACACCTGCGTGGATGTCCGCAGCGCCGCACCGGAGCCGGTAGGTTTCGTTCATCCCGCCGTGCGCGGGACGGGCACCGGCACCGCCCAGACCGAACGAGGAACCAGGAGCGGCCAGACATGCATCCACCAGCCGTACCACCCGGTGGCTGACGATGGGCGACTGGTTCCAGGAAGCGATCGTGCGTACCGGCCGGTTGCCGTTGTTCTGTTTCTTCTGCGGTTTCGTCGCGGCGTTCCTGTTCATCCGGTTCAGCGTCCGGGCCATCCGGGCTCAGGTGCGGTGGTGGCCCGGCAACGTCCAACCCGGTGGGGTCCACGTACACCACGTGGTGCCGGGAGTACTGCTGATGCTGATCGGCGGGGTCGGCGGGCTGGCGATCCCGCCGGGCCGGATGGGCTGGCTGTCCACCGCCGCCGCGGTGTTCGGGATCGGATCGGCCCTGGTACTCGACGAGTTCGCGGTGATCCTGCACCTCGACGACGTGTACTGGAAGGAGGCCGGCCGTACCTCCATCGACGCGGTGTTCGCCGCGATCGCGATCACCGGTCTGATCCTGCTGCGCGTCAGCCCGGTGGGGGTCAGCGACCTGCACGCCGTACGCAACCTCTACCCCGGGGTGCTCGGCTGGCTGCTGGGTACCGGGTACGCGGTCGGCAACCTGGTGTTCGTCGTGGTCACGCTGTTGAAAGGCAAGATCTGGACGGGACTGGTGGGAATCTTCGTACCAGGTCTCGCCGTCGTCGGCGCGGTCCGGCTGAGCCGGCCCGGCGCGCCGTGGGCCCGCTGGCGCTACCGTAACCGGCCGCGCAGTACGGCTCGCGCGCAGCGGCGCGAGGCCCGGGTTCGTCGCCCACTGATCCGGGTCAAGATCGCCTTCCAGGAACTGGTGTCCGGTAAGCACGATCTGCCCGACGAACCGCCACGAGCATCCCGACTCCCGACACCGGCCCTCCTCGCCCGGCCGGACCATCCCGCCGGGCCACCGGAGCACACCGGGCCGGAACATGTCGCGACACCGGAACACCAACAGCGCGGTACCGGGGCACTGCCCGGCCGGCGCAGCTGAGCGCCAGGTAGTGCGCGGAGTACCTGCCCGGTGGGTGGTTTCCGGTTTGTAGTCTCAGCAGCCGTGACAGGTTTCCTCCTCGCCGTGGACTACGGCACCTCCAACACCGTCGCGGTACTGCGCGACCCCGACGGCCGGACCGGCGTACTGGCGTTCGACGGTGCACCACTGCTGCCGTCCGCGATCTACGCCGATCCTGACGGCCGCATCATCACCGGTCGGGACGCGCAGCGTAGCGCCAGGCTCGATCCGACCCGGTACGAACCGCATCCGAAACGCCACATCGACGACGGGGAGATCCTGCTCGGTGACCGCGGCGTGCCGGTGGTCGAGCTGGCCGCCACCACATTGCGCAGAGTGGCCGCTGAAGCGGCCCGGATGGCTGGTGGGCCGATCGGTGAGCTGGTCATGACCTACCCGGTCGAATGGGGTCCGCGGCGACGCGGCATGCTGCCCGAGGCCGCGCAGCGTGCCGGCCTGCCCAGACCCACGCTGGTACCGGAGCCGGTCGCCGCCGCGACCTATTTCGTCACCGCCCTCGGCCACCAGGTTCCGCCGGGTCGCAGCGTCGTCGTCTACGACCTGGGTGGCGGAACGTTCGACGCCTGCGTGGTACGCCGTACCCCGGCCGGCTTCGAACCACTGGCCTACCGCGGCCTGGACGACGTCGGCGGTGTCGACCTCGACGACCTGGTCGTCGCGCAGGTGGGTCACCGCGCCGGCCGGATCGCGCCGGAGCTGTGGAGCCGGATCACCCGGCCGACCGAGCATGCGGACCGCCGGCACTTCCGGGCGCTGTGGGACGACGCCCGCGCCGCCAAGGAGACGCTGTCCCGCCAACCCGACGTCACCCTCTTCGTACCGCTGGTCGACCGCGACGTTCGGGTCACCCGGGAAGAGTTCGAGCAATCTGCCCGACCTGCACTGGGCCGCACCGTGGATGTCACGATGGACACGATCCGGCAGGCCCGGGTGCAACCCACGGATGTCGTGGGCGTCTTCCTGGTCGGCGGCGCGACCCGGGTACCGATGATCGCCACCCTGTTGCACCACGCCACCGGGCGCCCGCCGGTGGTCCTGGAACAACCCGAACTGGTGGTCGCCGAGGGTGCCCTGCGGGCGGTCGACGCCCAGTCTCCGGCCGGAGCGCCGACAGCACCGGTCCCGATGAGCCACCGGTCCGGCCCCTCCGGACCGCCGGCCCCGATGTCGGCACCGCCCGGCCAGATAGCCCCGATGTCCGGGCCGTCGATGTCGACGTCTCTCGACGGATGGTCGGCGCGGCCAGCCCCATCGCCCGTCATGCTCAAGAAACAGCGGCAGATCCGCAACATCCTGATCGGCGGCCTGGTCGGGGTGCTGCTGATCATCGGCGGCACCGTCGGCGCGGTCACTTTCCATCACTACGGCCAGAGCAAGGACACCCGGGCGCTCTACGAGAAGGTCGGCCTGCCGGACGGCTTCGCCGAGACCGCCGAGCCGCAGATGAAGAGCAACACCTGGTTGACGGTCCGGGCGAGCAGTACCGATCAGAACGCTGCCAGCGCAACCCATGACTGGCTGGCCTCGATGATGGACAACCCACCGGACATCAACACACTGACAAGCCGGTACTACAAGGGCTCCGGTACCCCACAGTTCATCGCCGCCGACAAGTTCGAACCACACTCCGTGTCGTTCCATCTCAGCAGGTCCGGGAACACCTACCGGATCGCGACCGAGATCATCTATTGACGCGCGGACATGCGCTCAGCTCAGCTCCCGCTGCACGGCGGCGAACAGTTGCAGGAAGCCGACCAGGCCCAGCAACAACCAGATCGCCACCGTGAGGGTGCCCGTACCGGCCGCCAATGTCGGCGACAGCAGGCTGCCCAGGCCCACGAACGTCAACCCCAGCGCGCAGAGCAACGCCCGTACGGGCCGTTCCCCGACGGTGATCGCGGCCAGCCCGGACAGGCCGGCCGCGATCGAACGTGCCCGCAGGTATTCGTGCAGGAAGACCAGGCAGGCGGTGAGCGCCACCAGCCAACCCGGTACGCCAACCAGCCAGAAGGCCACCAGCCAGGCGGCCTCACCCAGCCGGTCGACCACCGAGTCGTAGACGTAGCCGAACCGGGTGACCCGCCGGGTCACCACGGCGAGCGCACCGTCCAGCGTGTCCAGCAGCCCGGCCAGTACCACCAGGACGCCGGCGGCCACCGCCCAGAGCCCCCGCTGGCTGGCCACCAGCGGTACGGACAGACAGACGAGCAATCCGAGCAGGGTCACCTGGCCCGGAGTGACATGTGCCCGGGACAGGCCTTTGGCGATCCGGTACGACAGCTTCAGCCAGGCACGCACCGGTAGTCCGGCGGTACGCGGGTCGTACCCACCGTGCAGGGCCTTCCACCGGGTCGCGTACCCGACCCAGTCGACCGGTGCCCGGCGCGTCGCCACCCCTACCGACACCTTGTGGCCGCCTACCGGTCAGCCCACGGTCGGCGAGGTGGCCACCGGCAGCGTCAGGTTGCGCCACACCTCGTGGGTGGCGGTCGACCGGTTGAAGGTGATGAAGTGGATGCCGGGCGCGCCGCCGTCCAGCAGCTTCTGGCACAGCATGCTGGCCTGTTCGATGCCGAGTTCACGGACCGCCTCCGGGTCGTCGCCGACCCGTTCGAACTGGGCCGCCAGCGCGGGCGGGAAGGGCGCACCGGACAGCTGCTCGGAACGCTCCAGCGTGCTGAGCTTGGTGACCGGCATGATGCCGGCCAGGATCGGCACGTCACAGCCCTGGGCAGCCACCCTGTCACGGAGCCGGAGGTAGTCGTCGGCGTCGAAGAACATCTGGGTGATGGCGAAGTCGGCGCCGGCCCGGCACTTCCGTACGAAGTGTTCGGTGTCACTGTCCACATCGGAGGACCGTGGATGCTTGTACGGGAAGGCCGCGACACCCACCGTGAAGTCACCCGCCTCCCGGATGAGCCGCACCAGGTCGGCGGCGTACTCGACGCCGTCGGGATGACAGATCCACTCGCCGGTCGGGTCGCCGGGCGGGTCGCCACGCACTGCGAGCAGGTTGCGCACCCCGGCGTCGGCGAACCGGCCGACCAGGTTACGCAGCTCGGCGATCGAGTGGTTCACCGCGGTGATGTGCGCCAGCGGAGTCAGGGTCGTCTCGGTGGCGATACGTTCGGTCACCTCGACGGTGCGGTCCCGGGTGGATCCACCGGCACCGTAGGTGACCGAGACGAACGAGGGGTGCAGCACCTCCAACTCGCGCACCGCCTGCCACAGCAGCTGTTCACCGCGCTCGGTCTTCGGGGGCATGAACTCGAAGGAGAATGTCGGGGTCGACCCGCGCACCAGTTGCCCGATGGCGGGATCACCACCGGGCATCACCGAAGGGGTACCGAAAGCCACCCGGCCACTCTACCGGCCGACAGCGGCCGCCGGTCAGCCCGACATGCGGCGCCCGCCTGCCGGGACCGACGCGCCATCGGCACCACGACAGTCACGCAACGTAGCGCGATGGCGGTACGGCGGCCACTCAGCGGCGCCGGTCGGGCGCCGACTACCGTTCAGGGAGCGGTCCGCGCCCGGCGGCCGGACGAGAGATCAGGGAGAACCCCGCAGGTGCCCACCGTGCCCACCGACACCCCCGACGAGACGTCACCGTTACGCGACCGGGTGGAGGCGGCACTCGCCGAGTTCCTCGACCGCCAACATGACCGGTTGACCGCCCTTGACGCCAGTCTGGGGCCGGTATCCGAAGCGCTGCGTAGTTTCGTACTCGGCGGCGGCAAGCGTCTCCGGCCGACATTCGGCTACTGGGGGTACCGGGGGGCCGGCGGCGCCGACTCCGATCAGGTGGTCACCGCGCTGGCGTCACTGGAACTGTTACACGCCTGCGCGCTGATCCACGACGACGTCATGGACTCCTCCGACACCCGGCGGGGTGAGCCGGCCGTACACCGTCGGTTCAGCGAGTTGCACACCGCCAACCGGTGGACCGGCGATCCGGTGGCGTTCGGGCAGGGTGCCGCCATCCTGCTCGGCGACCTGTGCCTGGGCTGGTCGGAGGAGATGTACGCGCACTGTGGGCTGCCCGCCGGGCAGTTGCACGCGGCCAGACTCGCCTACGACGAGATGTGTACCGAGGTGATGGCCGGCCAATACCTCGACCTGCTGGCCCAGGCGGACATCCGTGGTTCCTCCCGTGAGCGGGCCGACAAGGTCGCCCGGTACAAGAGCGCGAAGTACACCGTCGAACGCCCGCTGCTGCTCGGTGCCGGTCTGGCCGACGCGTCGGCCGAGCTGACCGCCGCCTATACCGGCTACGGTCTGCCCCTGGGCGTCGCGTTCCAACTGCGGGACGACATCCTCGGGGTGTTCGGCGATCCGGCGGCGACCGGCAAGCCGGCCGGCGACGATCTACGGGAAGGTAAGCGGACCTACCTGGTGGCCGCCGCTCACGAAGCAGCCCCCGGCTCCGGCCGGAACACACTGGACCGGCTGCTCGGCGACCGGAACCTCGACGACGCGGGTATCGCGCGGCTGCGCAACCTGATCGTGGACAGCGGCGCGCTGGCCGAGACCGAGCAGCGGATCACCGCCCTGACCGCGACCGCACTGGATGCTCTGAACGGCGCGCCGATCGAGCCGGCGGCAGACCAGGTGCTGCGCGAACTGGCCACCACTGTCACGGTCCGGGTGTTCTGATCCGGGCCGGGCGACCGCGTCCGGTGTTGCGACCCGGCGCGGCGGCCGCTACGCGCCCCGCTGACCGGTCGTCTGCTCGGCCGGTCGTCTGCTCGGCCGGTCGTCTGCTCAGCCGGTCGTCGGGGCGCCGATGCCGGGCATACCGAGCAGTACACCTGGCGTGGTCGGGGTGCGGCCGGCCTCAAAGGCGTCGCCGGCCCGGGTGCGACGATGTGAACGCAGCGGCCCGTCGGCCACCAGGTGGTGCGGCGCGCCGTAGGTCACCTCCGTCTCCACCACGTCACCGGGCCGTACCTGCTCGGAGCCGACGAAGTGCACCAACCGGCCGTCGCGGGCCCGACCCGACAACCGGCCGGTGGCGCTGTCCTTACGGCCCTCGCCGACCGCGACCAGCACCTCCACCAGGCGTCCCTCCTGTGCCCGGTTCTCCGCCCAGGAGATCTCGTCCTGCAATGCGACGAGTCGCTCGTAGCGTTCCTGGACGACCGGCTTGGGTATCTGGTCGGGCAGCCCGGCGGCCGGGGTGCCGGGACGGATGGAGTACTGGAAGGTGAAGGCGCTGGAGAAGCGGGCGGACCGGACCACGTCGAGGGTCTGCTGGAAGTCCTCTTCGGTCTCGCCGGGAAAACCGACGATGATGTCGGTGGTGATCGCCGCGTCCGGCATCGCCTCCCGGACCTTACGCAGGATCTCCAGGTAGCGGGCAGACCGGTAGGACCTGCGCATCGCCTTGAGTACCTGGTCGGAGCCGGACTGCAGCGGCATGTGCAGTTGATGGCAGACGTTGGGGGTCTCGGCCATCGCGGTGATCACATCGTCGGTGAAGTCACGGGGGTGCGGACTGGTGAACCGGATCCGCTCCAGCCCTTCGATCCCACCGCAGGCGCGCAACAGTTTGCCGAAGGCGAACCGGTCGCCGAACTCCACACCGTAGGAGTTGACGTTCTGACCGAGCAGCGTCACCTCCAGGACGCCCTCCGCGACCAGTGCTCTGACCTCGGCGAGGATGTCGCCGGAACGGCGGTCGGTCTCCTTGCCCCGCAACGCGGGCACGATGCAGAAAGTGCAGGTGTTGTTGCAGCCGACCGAGATCGACACCCAGCCCGCGTAGCTCGATTCCCGCTTCGCCGGCAGGGTCGACGGGAAGACCTCCAGCGACTCGCGGATCTCCACTTCGGCCTCGCCATTGTGCCGGGCACGTTCCAGCAACGCCGGCAGGGAGGCGAGGTTGTGGGTGCCGAAGACCACGTCCACCCAGGGGGCGCGGCGTACGATCTCGCCCCGGTCCTTCTGCGCCAGGCAGCCACCGACCGCGATCTGCATGTCGGGGTGCTGCTGCTTGGTCGGCCGTAGGTGCCCGAGGTTGCCGTACAGCCGGTTGTCGGCGTTCTCCCGGACTGCACAGGTGTTGAACACGACCAGGTCCGGGGATTCCTCGGCACCGACCGGTACGTAGCCGGCCGATTCCAGCAGTCCGGAGATCCGCTCGGAGTCGTGCACGTTCATCTGGCAGCCGTAGGTACGGACCTGGTAGGTGCGGCCGTCGGGGGCTGGGGTGTTGGTCAGCGATACGTTCATCTCAACTGCCCAGGGTAGCTGTCGCCCCCGGCCGCACCACCGGCTGGGCGGGTCGATGGCACAGGCTGCACGGATGATCGGTAACGCTCTGCTGACTCCCCGGCGCAGAGGCGGCACCAGTACGGGCGTCTCGCGGCATTTGCCGACTTCCACTCAGGCAGATCGATGTCCGTTACCTCCCCGTGATGTAACTCGCTGCCCACTATCGTGACAGGTACCTATACAGTGGCCGCCACGGTGCGCGACAACAGCGCCGACCCCCTGGGAGCGAGGAACGCGAGTAGTGGACACCGACACCGAGCCCGCCGTCCCGGAACCGACGAGCCCGGCTTCCGGCACCGGCGAACCCCTGGTCGTACTCGAAGGCGTCAACAAGTGGTTCGGCCCTCTGCACGTCCTCCAGGACATCAACCTGTCCGTCGCCACCGGCGAGGTGGTCGTGGTGATCGGGCCTTCCGGTTCCGGCAAGTCGACGCTGTGTAGGGCCATCAACCGCCTGGAGCCGATCGACAAAGGCCGGATCCTGGTCTCCGGGCAGGTACTGCCCGAGGAGGGCCGGGCGCTGGCCCGGCTGCGCAGCGAAGTCGGGATGGTCTTCCAGTCCTTCAACCTCTTCGCGCACAAGACAATCCTGGAGAACGTGACGATCGGACCGGTCAAGGTCCGGCGGGAGAAGTCCAGCATCGTACGCGAGCGGGCCATGTCGCTGCTCGACCGGGTCGGCGTGGCCAACCAGGCCGACAAGTACCCGGCGCAGCTGTCCGGTGGACAGCAACAGCGGGTCGCGATCGCGCGGGCACTGGCCATGCAGCCCAAGGTCATGCTGTTCGACGAGCCGACCAGCGCGCTGGACCCGGAAATGATCAACGAGGTACTGGACGTGATGACCTCGCTGGCGCGCGACGGGATGACCATGGTCGTGGTGACCCACGAGATGGGCTTCGCCCGCAGGGCCGCCAACCGGGTCGTGTTCATGGCGGACGGACAGGTGGTCGAGCAGGCCACCCCGGAGGAGTTCTTCACCAACCCGCAGTCCGAACGCGCTCGCGACTTCCTGTCCAAGATCCTCACCCACTGACACGGGGGCGCGACACCGATCGGGAGACGCACTCCGTCCGCGAGCCGGCACGAGCCGGCCCGCGATGGTCGATGCGCACCCGGCACCGCGCCTTTGTGTCGCTCGCGGCTTGACCGGCCCAGTCATCCTTGGCTCTTGCACCACGGGGAGTCTTTCGCGGTACACCGGAACGCCCGCACGGCGGGCACTCCGGTATCGGCGTCGCTCCCCTGTCGTACGGCGTTCGGACGGATCCCTGCCCCCGGACGGGAACCAGCAACGAAAGAGGACGGCATGAAATTCCAGCGACTCCTTGCGGTCGCCGCGGTCGGCGCGCTCGCCCTGGGCGCGGCGGGTGCCTGCGGCAAGAGCAAGCTCGACGAGAAGAACCAGCAGGACAAGGCGGCGAGCGGCGCCTACACCATCGTCAAGGACCCGAAGTTCCCCGCCGGTTCGACGATGGCGAAGATCTACAAGGCCAAGCACCTCAAGATCGGCGTCAAGTTCGACCAACCCGGTATCGGATACAAGAACCCGACCACCGGCAAGGTCGAGGGCTACGACATCGAGATCGCGAAGCTGATCGCCGGGCAGCTCGGCCTGGACTACAACGACAGCAAGCAGGTCGAGTTCGTCGAGACCGTCTCCAAGAACCGGGAGACCTTCCTGGAGAACGGCACCGTCGACCTGGTGGCCGCCTCGTACTCCATCACCCCTGAGCGCAAGCAGCTCGTCGGGTTCGCCGGTCCCTACTATCTCACCGGTCAGGACCTGCTGATCCGTAAGGCCGACAAGGCCACCATCAAGGGCCCGGAGAACCTGGCCGGCAAGAAGGTCTGCTCGGTCACCGGCTCCACGCCGCTGGCCAACATCGAGAAGAACTACTCGAAGGCCAAGACCGTCGCGCTGGCCCAGTACTCCGACTGCGTTACGCAGCTGCAGAACTCCACCGTCGACGTACTGACCACCGACGGGGCGATCCTGCTCGGCTACGCCGCGCAGGACCCCTCGCACCTGGCGGTCGTGGGTAAGCCGTTCTCCACCGAGAAGTACGGCATCGGCATGAACAAGAAGTCCAACGACCTGCGGAAGTTCGTCAACGACTCGCTGGCGAAGTCGTTCAAGGACGGCTCCTGGAAGAAGGCGTACGACCTGACTCTGGGCAAGTCCGGATCCGCCGCCCCGCAGCCGCCGGCGCTGGACCGCTACTGAGGCGCGCCGGCCCGTACCGCGTGACCTGTGGTACGGGCCGGCGCCTGATCGTCATCCGGCGGCACCCGCCGCCGGATGTTTCATCGGATCCAGACCGGCTCCGGCAGTCCCACTCGTCCTGCCAGGCCGGCGTCCTGTGGAGGAGACGTGGCACTTGCCGAATCCGCCAACCCCCTGGTTGGCGGACTGCAGTTCCTGTGGCACGAACGCGACGCGTTCCTGACCGGATTTCTCGGTACCGTCAAGCTGTCGGTGATCGCGGGCATCCTGGCGACCGTGCTCGGGCTGATCGTGGCCGCGATGCGGGTATCCCCGATCCCGGCGCTGCGGGTGGCCGGGACCGCATGGTCGGGGTTCTTCCGCAACATGCCGCTGACCATGGTATTTCTTGGCACCTCGGTGATCCTGCCGGTGATCGGGATCCGCTTCGCCTGGGCCGACAGCCTTGGCGTGGACACCTTCTTCATCTTCGCGATGATCGCACTGTCCGCCTACACCTCGTGCTTCGTGGCCGACGCGATCCGCTCCGGTTTCAACGCCGTACCGGTCGGCCAGGCCGAGGCCGCCCGAGCGGTCGGCATGACCTTCGGCCAGACGCTGCGGCTGGTCGTCCTGCCACAGGCGTTGCGTACCGTGCTGCCACCGCTGGCCAGCATGTACATCGCCATGGTGAAGAACTCCGCGATCGCGGAGTTCTTCAGTGTCGGTGAGCTCACCAAGTTCTTCGACGACACGGTCCGCGACCACCCGATCCATCTTTACGCCGAGTTCATCGCCGTGGCGATCGGCTACATCGTGCTGACCCTTCTGGTGTCGGGCGCATTCAACCTGGCCGAACGGCGACTGGCGGTGGCCCGATGACAAGCGTGCTGTACGACAACCCCGGCCCCCGGGCGCAGCGGCGGATCAGACTGTGGACGGCGGTCAGCATTCTCGCCCTGGCGCTGCTGGTCGTCTTCGTCATCTGGCAGGTCGCCAGCAAGGGCCAGATCTCGGCCGCCATGTGGAGCCCGTTCGCCGACTCCGGCCTGTGGCAGCAGCTGTTCCAGGCGCTGTTTGCCACCATCAAGGCAGCGCTGCTGGCGATCGTCGCGGCGCTGGTGATGGGTGCGTTGCTGACCGTCGCCCGGCTGTCGGTACGCCCCTGGCTGCGCGTGCCGGCTTTCGTCATCACCGAGTTCTTCCGGGCCGTACCGCTGCTGCTGCTCATCCTGTTCGGTCTGTTCACCTGGGGCCAACCGCTGTCGTTCATCGGCGAGGCCATCGGCGCTGACCCGCCGGACGCATTCGCCGCGCTGGTGGTGGGATTGGCGCTGTACAACGGTTCGGTCCTCGCCGAGGTGTTCCGGGCCGGCATCAACGCGGTAGCGCGCGGACAGTCGGAGGCGGCCTACGCCCTGGGGATGCGCAAGACCCAGGTGATGCGCATGATCCTCGCCCCGCAGGCGATCCGGATGATGCTGCCGGCCATCATCGCGCAGTGCGTGGTGGCATTGAAGGACTCCGCACTCGGCTTCATCGTCGGCTACCAGGAGCTGCTCAGTTTCGGTAAGCGCATCTACCAGGGCGGGGCGGACATCTGGCAGTTGTCCCAGCCCCCGGTGGTCACCACGCTGGTGGTCATCGGCACCATCTACATCCTCATCAACCTGATGCTGTCCTGGTTCGCCGGCTGGCTGGAGCGCCGGATGTCGCGCTCGACCAAGCTTGCCGCCGCGCCGCTGACCACGCAGCAGACCGGTGAGGAGGTCGCGGCCGCCGGCCCGCTGACCGGTGCCGCAGACGGGCCCGCGGAGCCCCGCGGCTGAACGCGACGGGTCGGTCCAGGCATGCGGTCCGGGTCTCACCGCGATCCGCGGTGAGACCCGGACCGTCGCCGGCACGGCGAGCCGAACCGCGACCAGTACCACCAACGCGACGTCGGACACCAGCGCACCTCGTTCGAGAAGCCCCTGGACTCCCAGCAGCGATCTACCACCAGGCAGGGCAATTCCGGCCGCGGGTACGTAGCTGACCAGGAATGCGGCGAAGCACAGCGCGGCACAGCCAGCCAGCCGCCGCAGAATGGGAACCAGCCGCGCGGCAGAGGGCCGGAAGGCGTACGACATCAGCCAGCCGGCCACCGGGATCGCGACGAACAGCAGGCAGCCGGCGATCTTGTGGATCACCCCCGGGACACTGGGCAGCGCACCGGTGGCATCCGCCCGGAAAATGGCCATCAGCACCAGCCCGAGGCCGGCCGTACCGAGCAGTGCGCTCACCGTGCGGCCGGCCAGACCAACCCGGTGCAGCCCGGCACCGAGCAGGACCAGCGCACCGGCCATCGCCAGCATCCCGGCCGGTAGCAAAACACCACCGAGAACCGTGAACACGTAGTCGCTGACCATGGTGCGTACCGGGCTGAGACCGACCGTCAGGTGCAGGTAGCCGATGCAGGCCACCGCTGCACCCACCAGGATCAGGCATCCGGCCGCCGACCGGCGGGCGGTCCACCATTCGACCCGGACGGGCATCGGGTCGGCGCTGATCGGTCTCGCTGCGGGGTTGGCTGGCATGCAGCTGAGCCTGCCGGCCGCGGAGACCCGACGCATCGGGACGTTGCCCTGATCGAACCCGGTTTCCGGACAGGCCACCGACCTAGGGGCCTTCCCGGATCAGTCCACAGTGCACAACCGTCGGGCGACCGATACCGGGTCGGGTCGGGTGACCGGGGCACCCCACGACACCGGCGGTGCCGGCCACGGCCGCCGGGGCGGCGTCAGCGGGCGATCTCGGTGGAGCGGGACTCCCGCACCACGGTGACCCGGATCTGACCCGGATAGGTCAGCTCCTCCTCGATCTGCTTGGCCACATCGCGGGCAAGCACCGCGGCACCGATCTCGTCGACGTCGTCTGGCCGCACCATCACCCGGATCTCCCGGCCGGCCTGCATCGCGAAGACCTTGTCCACCCCGGGCTTACCGCCAGCGATCTCCTCGATCCGTTCCAGACGCTTGACGTAGGCTTCCAGGCTCTCCCGCCGGGCACCGGGCCGGCCGCCGGAACAGGCGTCCGAAGCCTGGGTCAGTACAGCCTCGATGGTCTGCGGGGCCACCTCGTTGTGATGCGCCTCGATGGCGTGCACGACGGCCTCGCTCTCGCCGTACTTGCGCGCCAGGTCGGCGCCGATCAGGGCGTGACTGCCCTCGACCTCATGGGTCAGCGCCTTGCCGATGTCGTGCAGGAACGCGCACCGCTTGATCAGAGCGGAATCCAACCTCAGCTCCGCGGCCATTGTCCCGGCGATGTGCGCGGTCTCCACCAGATGCTTGAGCACGTTCTGCCCGTAGCTGGTGCGGTAGCGCAACCGGCCCAGATGACTCACCAGCTCCGGATGGATGTCGGTGATACCGACTTCCACCAGCGCGTCCTCCGCCGCCCGTACGCAGAGCCGTTCGACCTCCTGGCGCGCGGACTGGTGGATTTCCTCGATCCGGTGCGGGTGGATCCGACCGTCGAGTACCAGCTTCTCCAGGGTCAACCGGCCGATCTCGCGACGCACCGGATCGAAGCAGGAGAGCAGCACCGCCTCGGGTGTGTCGTCGATGATCAGGTTCACGCCGGTGACCGATTCGAAGGCCCGGATGTTGCGGCCCTCCCGGCCGATGATCCGGCCCTTCATCTCATCGGTGGGCAGGTGCAGCACGCTGACCACGCTCTCGGCGGTCTGCTCGCTGGCCACCCGTTGGATCGCGTCCACCACGAGGGAGCGCGCCCGTTGCTCTCCGGTCTGCCGGGCATCGGCCTCGATGTCGCGGACCAGCAGCGCAGCTTCCCGCTTGGCCTGGGTCTCGATGGACTCCACCAGCTCGCTCTTCGCCGCGTCCGCGGTCAGGCCCGCCACCCGTTCCAGTTCCCGGTACCGGTCGGCGACGGCCTGCTCCAGCGCCACCGTGCGCTCGGCCAGCTCGTCCTCGGCGAGCACCAGCCGACGGTCCCGTTCGGCGAGCCGTTCCGTCTCCTCGGTGAGGCGTTGCTCGCGTTCGTCGGCGCGCTGCTCGCGCCTCTCCAGATCGGTGATCCGGTCGCGGGCGGACGCGACGATCTGGTTGTGCTCCTGCTCGCCGGAGCGACGGGCCTGTGCCAGCAGTTGTGCCGTCTCCTGCTGCGTCTGCCGACGGGCCCGGTCCAACAGCCCGGCGGCCTCGGTACGGGCAGCCTCGATCACCCGAGTGCTCTCCGCTCGCGCCGACTTCAGTTCCGCCCGGGCGGCCGCCCCGTCTGCCTGCACAGCCACTGTCTGTGATCGGGCCTGCTCCAGTGCCGTCGCCGCTTCGGCCGCGGCACTGCGGGCCGCGGTCAACGCCGCCTCATGCCTTTTGCGCTCCGCGAGGACCGCAGGGTCCTCCTCAGGCAGCACGGCAGGTGTTGCCGACGAGTTCGTGAACCGTCGTACCAGCACGACAGCGACCACGACCGCGACAACCGAAACGACGACGAGAACCAGCGCCACCAGCACCAGCAACTCGCTCGCGGTCATGACCGCCTCCTCTCTTTCGACACCGCGGCACAGCGCGGCCCGTGAAAGGAGAGTCCGGCCATGCGCGGGCAGCGCCAAGACACCGCACGATGCCATCGGCGATCTGGGGTAGCCAGCACGCACCGACAATTGTCGGTGCTTACTTGCCCTTCCGGACGTATGACGTTGTGTCGTTACTTTATGGCGCGGGGCCCGTTGCCCGCATGGTGAGGACTGCTCCTTGGTAGGGCTGAGGCTAAATCCCGTTGCCGGTCCGGTCAAGGATCATCGATCGGGGTCGGCCCGGCGCGCCACTCCGGCGCACCCCGCTGGATGGTCCCCACCCACTTCAACGCCGCCCTCGATCAACTCGGCGACTGCGGACACCCGATCGACGGCACGCCGGTGATCACCCGATCGGGTGGTTACCGTCCTCCGTGTGGGAGTCCGAGCCACCGACACTCTCCGTGAGCGCGTCGACGTCAACTCCTTCCACGAACTCATCACCGCCCGGCATGGTGGCCAACGCTTCCCGCACGGTCCGGACCGACAGACCGGCGGAGTATCCCTTACGGGCGAGCATCCCCATCAGCCTGCGGAAGGCCACCTCCGGCGGCACCCCCGACATCGATCGCAGCCGCCGGTCCACCAAAGCCCGCGCGGTGGTCGCCTCGGTGTCCTGATCCAGTTCGGTCAGTGCCTCTCCGATGGCGGACCCGTCCACCCCGCGCTGCCGGAGCTCCCGGGCCAGCGCACCGCGGGCCAGACCGCGACCACGGTGCCGGGAGCTCACCCAGGCCCGGGCGAACGCCTCGTCGTCGATCATGCCGACCTCGCTGTAGCGTTCCAGCACCGCGGCTGCATCCTCGTCCGGCACTCCCCGGCGACGCAGCGCGGTCGCCAGTTCGGCACGGGTACGTGGACGTACCGCCAGAAGGCGCAGGCAGATGTTCCGGGCGTGCTGGCGCGGATCGGCCGGTGGTGTCGACGCCCCTGCCGACCGATCCGGACGGTGCGGGCGCCCCGGTCGTCGCCGCTCGGTCATCGGCTCAGAAGTCCACCGTCTCGGCTGCCGCCTCGACCGTTTCGGTCTCCAGCGACGGGCCGATGTTCATCTTCTCCTTGATGCGCTTCTCCACCTCGTTGGCCACATCGGGGTTGTCCTTCATGAACTGCCGGGCATTCTCCTTGCCCTGCCCCAACTGGTCGCCTTCGTAGGTGTACCAGGCGCCGGACTTACGGATGATTCCCTGCTCGACACCCACGTCGATCAGCGAACCCTCCCGGCTGATGCCCTTTCCGTACATGATGTCGAACTCCGCCTGCTTGAACGGGCTCGCCACCTTGTTCTTGACGACCTTGACCCGCGTCCGGTTACCGACGACGTCCCCGCCGTCCTTCAGGCTCTCGATCCGCCGGACGTCGAGGCGAACCGACGCGTAGAACTTCAACGCCTTTCCGCCCGTCGTGGTCTCCGGGGAACCGAACATCACGCCGATCTTCTCGCGGAGCTGGTTGATGAAGATCGCGGTCGTCCCCGCGTTGTTGAGCGCGCTGGTGACCTTCCGCAGGGCCTGACTCATCAGCCGGGCCTGCAGACCGACGTGACTGTCACCCATCTCACCCTCGATCTCGGCCCGCGGCACCAGTGCCGCCACCGAGTCGATGACCACGATGTCGATCGCGCCGGAGCGGATCAACATGTCCATGATCTCCAGCGCCTGTTCACCGGTGTCGGGCTGGGAGACCAGCAGCGCGTCGGTGTCGACCCCGAGCGCCTTGGCGTAGTCGGGGTCCAGGGCGTGCTCCGCATCGATGAACGCCGCGATTCCGCCCGCAGCCTGCGCACTGGCGACGGCATGCAGTGACACAGTGGTCTTACCGCTGCTCTCCGGGCCGTAGATCTCCACCACCCGACCGCGCGGGTAACCGCCGATGCCCAACGCGACGTCCAACGCGATCGACCCGGTGGGGATCGCGGAGATGGGCACCGTGGCACGATCACCGAGTCGCATCACCGAACCCTTGCCGAACTGTTTGTCGATCTGGGCGAGCGCTATGTCCAGCGCTTTCGCCCGGTCGGGGTTCGCTCCCCCTGATGCCATGCCTGCCACCCCTACTGCTGCCTTGGCGTTCGATCGCTTGGTCACAGCTGACACGCTAGGCGTCGGGTCCGACAGAAACGAGTCGGCTCTCCGCGCCTGTGGACAACGACTTGTCGCTGTGGACAGTACCCGAACGTCTGTTCGAATACGTGGTAGAAGGCATCAGACACGCGCACGGCGGCTCAACGTAGCCGCGATGGCACCCGATCGGAGTAGGCCTGGCAGATCGCCCGCCACACCTCGACGGTCTCCTCGCCTCCTGCCAGCGCCTGCTCGACGGTACGTCCGTCAAGCTGTGCGAGCACCTGGTCAGCCGCCACGCTGCGGGCGTACGCGGGCCCGAAGACCTGTTCCATCCGGCTCCAGAAGTCGGTCCGTCGCACCTGGCATCCTCCGCTGTACTTGTCCTCGGCACCGCCGACGACGGTAGCCGGTCGGCATCCGTACCAGCAGCCGACGGTCCGGCCCACGAGCGTCGACCGCACACGATCGTGCGTCTCAGGCGCCGTACCGTGGTGGCGGATCCAGCAGGGCGGCAGCCACCGCTTCGGCCAACGGGTCGATCTCGTCGGCAGCCAGCGTACTGACCGTGATGCGCAACCCCGGAGGGCTGCTGATCCGGTGGCCGGCCCCGGGCGCCACGACCCACCCGGCGTCCCGGAGCCTGGTGAGTGCGGTCGTCTCGTCGGCCACTGGTACCCACACGTTGATACCGGTGCGGCCGTACCCGGACACGCCGCGGACAGCGAGCGCCTGACGCAGCCCGTCGCGACGGGCGTCGTAGTGCCGCCGTGCCGTCCCGACCAGTGCGCTGACCTCAGGGTCCCGCCAGAGTTCCAGTACCAGACGCTGCAGCACGCCGGACACCCAGCCGGCGCCCAGACGCTGCCGGCCGGACACCCTGGCCACCGTGGTCGGATCCCCGGCCAGCACGGCCAGCCGCAGGTCCGGCCCGTACGGCTTGGACACCGAACGCAGGAACACCCAGGCCCGGGTGTCGCCGACCACCGGCGCGAGAGGCCGTTCGGACAATTCCGCCGCATGGTCGTCCTCGATGACCAGCACGTCCGGACCTTCGGACAGTACGTCGCGTAGTTGCGCAGCCCGCGCCGGCCCGATCGCCGCGCCGGTGGGGTTCTGCGCGCGGCTGGTGATGATCACCGCGCGCGCACCGGCGGCCAGGGCACCGCGCAGGCCGGCGGCACTCGGGCCGTCCTGATCGACCGGCACCGGTAGAGGGGTCAATTGAAGTGCGGCGAGCAGGTCGAGCAGGTTTGCCCAGCCGGGATCCTCGACCGCGACCCGGTCACCGGGAGCGAGGTGCGCGGCCAGGGTGCGCTCGATGCCGTCCAGCGCTCCGCTGGTGATGGTGAGCGCGTCGGCCGCCACCGCGTCGGCGGCCAGCCGTTGCCGGGCGTGTTCGAGCAGTTCGGGCAGGGGCCCGGCGGTGCCGTAGCTGGCGGGGGTCAGCCAGGCGGGGTCCTGAGCGAGACGGTGCAGGCGGGGCCCGAGCGGGGGCAGCAGACGCGGGTCCGGACCACCTTCGGCGAGGTCGCGGGCGCCGTCCGGGATCTCCAGGCGGTGTGAGAGCCGCCCGGCCAGGGCCGGCCGGGCCCGCACCCTGGTGCCGGCCCGCCCGGCGGTCTCGATGATGGCGCGCTGGCGCAGGTCACGGTAGGCAGCGGCCACGGTTGCCGCGCTGACTCCCAGGTGGTTGGCGAGTCGGCGGATCGGCGGGAGCGGGTCCCCCGGCGCGGGCACGCCGGCCCGGACCGCCTGTTCGATACTCGCGGCGATCTCCACCGCAGTGGAGCCGTGATAATGTTCCAACACAGTTTACACATTGTACTAGAACATAAGTCGGTGAACAAGCCGAAACGATCACACGGAGCCGCGCCATGTCGGAGCCAGCCAGGTCGCAACCAGCCGAATCGGAGCCACTTCCCGTCACCGCACGGACCACCCCGCACCGCTATCCGGACCGGATGCGCGACCGGGCGACCCTCCACCAAGTGCTCGACGAGGCGCTCTACTGCCACCTGACATACGTGTCCGACGGTGGCCCACGCGTCCTGCCCACCCTGCACGTGCGGCTCGGCGACACGCTCTACCTGCACGGATCCACCGGGAGCGGCCCCATGCTCGCCGCCCGCGACGGTCTGGACGTGTGTGTGGCCGTCACCCTGCTCGACGGGCTCGCCTTCGCCCGATCCCAGTTCCACCACTCCGCCAACTACCGGTCCGCGGTGATACACGCCCACGCCACCTCGGTGACCGACCCGGTCGTCAAGGGCAAGGTCCTCACCGCGCTGGTGGACCAGTTGGCGCCGGGGCGCGCGGCGGACAGCCGGCCACCCACCGGCAGAGAGCTGGCCGCGACCACCGTCCTGGCCGTTCCGCTGGCCGAGGCCTCGGTGAAGGTCCGCGACGGCGGCATCAACGAGGACGAAGCCGATCTGGACCTGCCGCACTGGTCCGGCGTGTTGCCGCTGCGCACGATCGCCGGGGCACCCGAGTCCGACGACCCCTCCCGACCGGTGCCGGACTATCTGCTGGACTGGCAGCGGGGACCGCGCCCGGCCCGTTCGCCCTGGTTGACGGCAGCACCGATGGCCGGCCGGCTGGTACGGCTGGAGCCGCTGCGCCTGGCCCACGTGGACGATCTGCACGAGGCAGGGTCCGACCCCGAGGTGTGGCGCTGGCTCGGCGCTCCGCAGCCCACAGAGCGGGCCGCCCTCGCCCGCACGCTGGCGGACGCGATCCAGGCCGGCACCGCCGGCCTGCGGGCCGACTGGGCACAGATCGAACTGGCCACCGGCCGGGCCGTCGGCATGACCTCCTTCTACGACATCGAGCCGGTGCACCGCCGGGTCGAGATCGGCTACACCTGGCTGGGCCGACCCTGGTGGCGCACGGGGATCAACACCGAGGCCAAGCTGCTGTTGATGGGGCGGGCGTTCGACGAACTGGGTGCGCTACGGGTCAGCTGGCGCACCGACATCCGCAACGAACGCTCCCAGCGTGCCATCGAACGTCTCGGCGCCTCCCGCGACGGTGTACTACGTAACCACATGAAACGGGCGGACGGCAGCCAACGCGACAGTGTCGTCTACTCCATGACCGACCGGGAGTGGCCGGCCGCCCGGGCCCGGCTCGCCGCCCGGCTGGAGCACGTGAGCGCCTGACGGTGACACCGGGCCGGCACACACCGACGGTGCTTGTCGGACCGGCGCGGCAGGATGGATGGCGTGAACAGCACGCAGGGTTCCCTGAACGGGTTCGGCCCGGCCACCCGGGCCTGGTTCGACGGTGCCTTCGCGGGCCCGACCCTGGCCCAGGACGGCGCCTGGCACTCGATCAGCTCCGGCGCCAACACACTCGTGGTGGCGCCCACCGGCTCGGGTAAGACCCTCGCGGCGTTCCTCTGGTCGCTGGACCGGCTGGCCATCAGCCCGGCAGCAGAACCGGCCCGCCGCTGCCGGGTGCTCTACATCAGTCCGCTGAAGGCACTCGCCGTCGACATCGAACGAAACCTGCGGGCGCCGTTGACCGGCATCCGGCAGGCCGCCGACCGATTCGGTCTGCCCCGCCCGGACATCACCGTCGGGATGCGTACCGGGGACACGCCGGCCGGCGAACGTCGCAGCTTCGCCCGGACCCCGCCGGACATCCTGATCACCACACCGGAGTCGCTGTTCCTACTGCTCACCTCGGCCGCACGGGAGGCACTGGCGGGCGTGGAGACGGTGATCGTGGACGAGGTGCACGCGGTCTGCGCCACCAAACGGGGCGCGCACCTGGCCCTGTCCCTGGAACGCCTGGACGCCCTGCTGAAGCGGCCGGCGCAGCGTATCGGCCTGTCAGCCACCGTACGGCCGGTCGACGAGACGGCCCGGTTCCTGGCCGGCAGCCGACCGGTACAGGTAGTGGCGCCACCCAGCGGAAAGACCGTGGAGCTGTCGGTACAGGTACCGGTCGAGAACATGACCGCGCTCGACGAGCAGCCCGACGACGGAGCCGACGCGGAGGAGCACGATCCGGCGGCGACACCCACCCACCGGCCGTCGATCTGGCCGGCAGTGGAGAGCCGGGTACTCGACCTGATCCTGGCGCACCGTTCCACGATCGTGTTCGCCAACTCCCGGCGGCTCGCCGAACGGCTCTGTGCCCGGCTCAACGAACTGCACGCCGAGCGGCTGGCCGGTGCCCCGCTGCCCGAACCGGACCGCTTCCCGGCGGAGGCCATCGCCGGATCTGGGATGGCGGCCGGCGCGGCGGCGGTGATCGCCCGCGCCCACCACGGCTCGGTGTCGCGGGAGGAACGCAAACACATCGAGGAGGCGCTGAAGTCCGGGCAACTACCCGCGGTGGTGGCCACCAGCAGCCTGGAGCTGGGCATCGACATGGGCGCGGTGGACCTGGTCGTACAGGTGGAGGCCCCGCCGAGCGTCGCGTCCGGTCTGCAGCGGGTCGGCCGGGCCGGGCACCAGGTCGGTGCCGCGTCGTTCGGGGTGGTGTTCCCCAAGCACCGTGGCGACCTGGCACCGTGCACGGTGGTCGCCACCCGGATGCGGGCCGGCGCCATCGAGGAACTGCACTACCCGCGCAATCCGCTCGACGTACTGGCCCAGCAGATCGTGGCGATGGTCGCGCTGGACGAATGGTCGGTGGACGAACTGGCGGTGCTGGTACGGCGCGCCGCACCGTTCGCCGAGCTTCCCGATTCTGCGCTGCACGCGGTGCTGGACATGCTCAGCGGCCGCTACCCCTCGCAGGTCTTCGCCGAGCTGCGACCCCGGCTGGTGTGGGACCGCACCACCGACCGACTGTCCGGGCGGCCCGGAGCGCAACGACTCGCGGTGGTCTCCGGCGGCACCATCCCGGACCGCGGCCTGTTCGGGGTGTACCTGACCGGAGCGCAGAAGGCGGCCCGGGTCGGCGAACTCGACGAGGAGATGGTGTACGAGTCGCGGGTGGGTGATGTGTTCCTGCTCGGCTCCACCAGTTGGCGGATCGAGGACATCACCCCCGACCGGGTACTGGTCTCCCCGGCGCCGGGCGCCGCCGCCCGGATGCCGTTCTGGAAGGGCGACACGGTCGGCCGGCCGGTCGAGCTGGGGCGCGCCATCGGCTCGTTGCTGCGCGAACTGGCCGGCACCGGCACTGCACGGGCCGGCACCCTGCTGCGCGACGCCGGTCTGGACGACAACGCCGCCAGCAACCTGATCCGCTACGTCGGTGAGCAGCGCGCGGCGACCGGTCAGGTGCCCGACGACCGGACCGTGCTGATCGAACGGTTCCGCGACGAACTGGGTGACTGGCGGCTGGTGGTGCATTCGGTGTTCGGTCAGCGGGTGAACGCACCGTGGGCGCTGGCGATCGCCGGTCGGTTGCGGGAGCGCTACGGCCTGGACGCGCAGGCGCAGCCGGCCGACGACGGAATCGTCGTACGGCTGCCGGACACTGCGGACGAGCCGCCGGGCGCAGACCTGGTTACCTTCGACGCCGACGAGCTGACCCAGCTGGTACGCGACACGGTGGGCACTTCCGCGCTGTTCGCGTCCCGGTTCCGGGAGTGTGCGGCGCGTGCTCTGCTGCTACCGCGCCGCGATCCACGGCGCCGTAGCCCGCTGTGGCAGCAACGCCAACGGGCGGCCCAGTTGCTGGACGTGGCCAGGGACTTCGCCGACTTCCCGATCACCCTGGAGGCGGCCCGGGAATGCCTGCGGGACGTGTTCGACCTGCCCGCGCTGGCCGACTTGATGCGCGCCATCACATCCCGTTCGGTACGGCTGGTGGAGGTCGAGTCGCAACGCCCGTCACCGTTCGCCCGTTCACTGCTGTTCGGTTATGTCGGCGCCTTCCTCCACGACGGGGATGCGCCGCTGGCGGAGCGCCGGGCAGCCGCCCTGGAACTGGACGCCACCCTGCTGGCAGAGCTGCTCGGTGCAGCCGAACTGCGCGAGTTGTTGGACCCGGAGGTGGTCACCGAGACCGAACTCCGGTTGCAGTGGCTGACCCCGGACCGACGGGCGCGCGACATGGAGGACGCGGCGGAGATACTCCGGCTGGTCGGCGATCTCTCCGGACCGGAGGCCAACCAGCGCGGTATCGCCGCCGACTGGCTCACCGAGCTGCGGCACGCCCACCGCGCGATCACCGTGCGCATTGCCGGTACCGAACGTCATCTGGCGATCGAGGACGCCGGCCGGGTACGCGACGCGCTCGGGGTGGCGTTGCCGGTGGGTGTACCCGAGGCGTTCACCGAGCCGGTCACCGACCCGCTGGGCGATCTGATGCTGCGTTACGGGCGCAGCCACGGGCCGTTCACCACGGCCGACTGTGCCGCCCGCTTCGGGCTCGGCACGGCGGTGGTCGAGGAGACCCTGCGGCGGCTGCGCTCCGGCGGCAGGCTGGTCACCGGCGAGTTCACGCCAGGCGGGACGGGCACCGAATGGTGTGACGCGGAAGTACTGCGCATCCTGCGTCGCCGGTCGCTAGCCGCGCTACGACGGGAGATCGAACCGTCCCCGCCGCGGGCGCTGGCCGCGTTCCTGCCACTGTGGCAGCGCATCGGTGAGGGCAACCGGGGTCTGGATGCGGTGGCCGGCGCCATCGAGCAGTTAGCCGGGGTGGCCGTACCGGCCTCGGCGTGGGAACGGCTGGTCCTGCCGGCCCGGGTCGCCGACTACACGCCCGCCTATCTGGACCAGCTGTGCGCCTCCGGTGAGGTGGTCTGGGCGGGCAGCGGTGCGCTGCCCGGCTCGGACGGATACCTGGCACTGGCCTTCGCCGACACCGCGGAGCTGTTACTGCCGCCGCCTGACCCGCAGCTGGCGACCGGCGAGCTGCACGCCGCCGTGCTGGATGCGCTGGACGGCGGCCAGGCGCTGTTCTTCCGCGACCTGGCCGACCGGGTCGGTCGGGCCACCGACACGACGTCCGCCGGAACCGCGGCGCAGGCTCCCGCCCCGCGCAACCTGGTGGCCGACGAGGAACTCACCGGTGTGCTGTGGGAGCTGGTGTGGGCCGGCTACCTGTCCAACGACACCCTGGCGCCGGTACGGGCGTTGCTGGCCGGCGCCGGTGCGCACCGTTCCCGCCCGGCACCCGCCCGGTCCCGGTACGCCCGGCCGGGCCGTTCCGGTACGGCGCTTCGCCGCGGCATGATGCCGGCCCGGGTCGGGCCACCGAGCGCCGCCGGCCGCTGGTACCGGCTACCCGAGCGGGATGGCGATCCGACCAGACGGACCGCCGCGCGCGCCGAGGCGCTGCTGGAGCGGCACGGTGTACTGACCCGGGGAGCGGTGGTCGCCGAGCAGGTGCCGGGCGGGTTCGCCGCGGTCTACCGGGTGCTCGCCGCGTTGGAGGAGCGCGGCGCGGCCCGCCGTGGGTACTTCGTCGAGTCGCTGGGGGCCGCCCAGTTCGCGATGCCGGGTGCGGTGGACCGGCTGCGGGCGTTGGCGGACCGCTCCTCGGATACCGACCGTGCTGGTTGGTCAGCACCGCCTCCGACCGGCAGACGGGCCGGGGTGGACCGCCGTCCCCCGATGGTTCTGGCGGCCACCGACCCGGCCAACCCCTACGGCGCCGCCCTGTCCTGGCCGGAGCGGCCGACCGGTGCTGGTGATCCTGCTCCCGGGCACCGGCCCGGCCGGAAGGCGGGCGCGCTGGTGGTGCTGCTGGACGGCGCGCTCGTGCTGTACGTGGAGCGCGGTGGCCGGACCATTTTATCCTATGTGGAGGATTCGGCCGTACTGGCCGCTGCGGCCGGCGCGTTGGCCGCGGCGGTGCGATCCGGCGCGCTGGGGACCCTCGCGGTGGAGCGTGCCGACGGCGTACCGGTGCAGTCCACACCGCTGTCCGAGGCGCTCACCACCGCCGGTTTCCGGGTCACTCCGCGGGGCCTGCGGCTCAGGGGCTGACCGTACGACACCGCCGTCTGGCCTGTACCGGTTGCATACCCAGCGAGTAACCACCATACTTTTTTCACCGGTTACGAAAGGACGTCATCATGACTGGCATCTCCCGCCTGACCACCGTCGTACTCGACTGCCCTGACCCACAGAGCCTCGCGGAGTTCTACCGTGAACTGACCGGGTGGCAGCAACTCGACGATGACGGCGACTGGGTGGATCTCCGCAACGGCGAAGGGGTCCGGCTCGCCTTCCAGCGCGCCCCGGACCATCAACCACCGAACTGGCCCGGATCCGACCGTCCACAGCAGTTCCACCTGGATCTGGCCATCGCCGAGGACCAGGTGGACGAGGCCGAGCAGCGGGTGCTCGCCCTCGGAGCAAAGCGGGCCGACACCCAGCCCGGCAACCAGTTCCGGGTGTTCCTCGACCCGGCCGGCCACCCGTTCTGCCTCTGCTGGGACTGATCGTCGCACCCGGTTACGCACCGCAGACATCTGGCCGCAGTGCCGGTCTGCCGACTGGCACTGCCGGTCAACGGGACACGTGCGGCAGAACCTCGGCCGCCACCAGTTCCAGCTGATCCAGCTCTGACAGGTCCCGGCCGGCCCGCACGACACCAGGTGTCGAGCAAGGATGGACAGATGCCCGAAGGTGACACCGTCTGGTTGCACGCCCAGCGACTGCACCACGCGCTGTACGGTGAACGGCTCGTCGCCAGCGACTTCCGGCTACCGGCGCTGGCCACCGTCGAGCTGACCGGTTGGCGCGTCCTGGAGGTGGTCAGCCGCGGCAAGCACCTGCTGGTCCGGCTCGGCGCCCCGGGCGATGAACGCCGCACTCTGCACTCACACCTGCGGATGGACGGGACCTGGCGCATCCATCCGGTCCAGGGCCGGCAGCGGGCCTCGCCACCGGCACACACCATCCGGGTCGTGCTGAGCACCACGGCCGTTCGCGCCGTCGGTTACCAGCTGCACGACGTCGCGCTGATCGCCACCGCGGACGAGGGCCGGCTAACCGGCCACCTCGGTCCCGACCTGCTCGGCCCGGACTGGGATCCGGACGAAGCCGTACGCCGGTTGACCGCCGATGAAAGCCAGGAGTTCGGCAGCGCGCTGCTCGACCAGCGCAATCTGGCCGGGATCGGCAATCTGTACAAATGTGAGCTGGCTTTCCTGTCCGGCGTGTCGCCGTGGACGCCTGTAGGTGCGGTACGCGAACCGGCCGCGGTGGTGCGGCTCGCGCACCGGTTGCTGTACGCGAACAGGCAACGCTGGGACCAGGTCACCACGGGTTCGTTGCGCCGGGGCGAGCAGACCTTCGTCTACGGCAGGGCCGGTCGGCCGTGCCAGCGCTGCGGCACCCGGATCCGACGGGCGGAACAGGCCGAACGTCCTGACGGTGGACGTGTCACGTACTGGTGCCCGCAGTGCCAACCCGGGCCGGGCCCACCGGTCGCGACGTGACCGGCGTGCCACCGCGACTCAGCTGATCGGCATGGTCGGATCGCGCAGCTCCGACAGGCCCTGGGCGAACGCCGCCATCCGATCGGCCGCATCGGCCAGTCGGATGCCGGCGATCTCGTCGTCGGTGACCCCGTTCTCCGCGACGCTCGCCGCGGCAGCGGCAACCAGTCGCTCGAAGGTGCTCACCCCGTCCTCCAGGCGCACCATTAGCAACGCGTGCGACTCGGCGAGCGGCTGACGGGTGTCGGGGCCGGCGAAGCGTAGCGCGCGTTCGACGGTGAGGATACGACCGGCAAGTTCCCGCAGGGATCGTTCACCTGCGCTCGCCTCCTGCAACGCGTCGCTGACCTGCTCCCCCAGCGGGCCGTGCAGATCGGTGAGGGCAGCGGCGGCCGCATCCAGGCGAGCCCATGCCGGTGCGGCCGAAGAGTCCCGGAACCGGCGCCGTGAGGCACGCCGCCCCATTTCGTCGAGGGCGGCGCGCGCCGTCGGACTGACGCCGAGCGCGGCGCGGATAGCCGCCCGCGCGGACTCCCCCGAGGCCTGTGGAGGTCGGGCCGCCGGCAGCGGCGCAGCGGCCAGTGCACGGTAGTCACGCCACCGGAAGACCGCCAACGCGACAGACACGCCCGCCGCGCCGGCCCATGCAGCGTCCGGCAACCCCAGCCCCGCGTACGGGGTGAGGACCGCTGTCGCACCGGTCAGGCCGGCGCCCAGCACGGTCCATCGGCGAAATGCCCGGCGAGCCCGGCGCAGTCGTCGGAACCGCTGGTCGCGCGTCTCCGCCATACCGCCTCCAGGAAGCCCCTTCAGGCCGCGACCGGGGATCTCCGGCCACGGCCCGTCATCTCAGCAACGCGGACGTCAGCCCGCGGATGCGTCGGTGTTTCCGTCCTTCTTCATGTTCGCGCGCAGCTGCTCCAACCGGGCAACGCCGGGAGTGTCGGCACCGTTGCCCGCAGCGCCGGCCGGGCCGGACGACACGGACTGCTGCGCCGGCGCGGCGGTCAACTGCTCGCCGGCCATGCTCGCCCGGATCTGCTCGAGCCGGGCATTTCCCGCCATGTCGAGGCTGGACTTCTGAACTTCCAGCATCCGACCCTCGACAGAGTTGTTGGCGAGTTCGGCGCGTCCCATCGCGTTGGCGTACCGGCGCTCGATCTTCTCCCGGACCTCGTCCAACGACGGGGTGTTGCCCGGCGCGGCAAGTTCCGACATGCTCTGCAGCGAGTTGGCGACCTGCTCCTGCATCTTGGCCTGCTCGAGCTGACTGAGCAGCTTGGTGCGTTCGGCCAACTTCTGCTTGAGCATCATCGCGTTGTCGTCGACCGCCTTGCGGGCCTGTTGCGCTGCCCCGATCGACTGGTCATGCAGGGTCTTCAGGTCTTCCATCGACTGCTCTGCGGAGACCAGCTGGGTGGCGAAGACCTGCGCGGTCTGCTCGAACTGCTGCGCCTTCGCCTCATCGCCCTCGGAACGGACCTTGTCCGCCATCACCAGCGCCTGCTTGGCCTGGCCCTGCAACTGCTCCACCTGGGACATCTGCCGGGAAAGTTTCATCTCCAGCTGCCGCTGGTTCCCGATGACCGCGGCAGCCTGCTGCGTCAACGCCTGGTGCTGGCGTTGCGCGTCTTCGATCGCCTGCTGGATCTGCACCTTCGGATCGGCGTACTCGTCGATCTTGGCGCCGAACAGCGCCATCAGGTATCGCCAGCCCTTGACGAACGGGTTCGCCATTGTTCGCGGTCCTCTCTGCGGCTCTGCAAGCGCCGACGTCGACGCGTTCATCCCATCGTGTCAGGCCAATGCGAGCATCGTCACGCCACCCCCGGGTAGTTATGACGGCGTCAACCGCGCAAGTGGCAGGAAAGGCGGCGGAGACTCCCGGCCGTGTCGCCCACCCGGCCTCCCGGCCATCGACCCAGGTCTGTCGCAGCCACCCCCAGTCGCCGAGCACGTCATTCAAGTGTGCCTGACAGCGCCGGGCGATGAGAGCCCCTGACCGCGTTTCCGGGCCGAGCCCGGGTAGCCCTGACCTCTACTCCGGGCCAGGTCGGGTTCCACGGCGAGCCGAGAGCAGAAGATAACTAAATGTGACCTTTGCGCGAACCGTGCTGCGACAACGACAGAGCTAGCGGCATCATGTCCGCGGGCAGCACATCGGCAGAGGTCGGCGCACAAACCGGTCAGGCCGCGCAGACGACCTCGCCCCGGTGATCGGCGCCGGAATGCTGGGCGGACGGGCGAACCGAGCGCTGAAGAGTGGCCGTGGCCCGCGAACCAGGGCTCATCGCCACCGAATTGGTCACCGTCGTCGCTGCCGGAGCCGAGGTTTCGGAATCGCTGCCAACGGGCTGCAGCACCCCGGCCATCTCCTCGGCGAGTGCCAAGGTATCGCTGACGTCACGCAACACATCGGACAGCTGCACTCCGAGCGCATCGCAGATCGAGGACAGCAGCTCACTTGAGGCTTCCTTCTGACCGCGCTCCAGCTCGGACAGGTAACCCAGGCTCACCTTCGCCTCGGTCGACACGTCACGAAGGGTACGTTGCTGGTCGAGTCGACGTTCTCGCAGCGTATCGCCCAGGACCCGGCGCAACAGGACCATCGCACACCTCCTCCGGCGACCACCACTCCATGCCAACCGGCCAGCCGAGCCGCGAGCATCGTCGGACGCTCACGTCCCGCACGTACCGGGATGCTCGCCACGGTACCGCGCCGAGGCGACCCTGGCACGCCACCCCACCGGGTCGTTCAACACACGAGCGGGAAATGATCTTCCCCATCGGGCGGGAAAGCCGAGATCTCTACGCCCGCTCGGCGAGTGCCTCCGAGAGGAGAGTGATCGCCGCGAGCACCGCTGCGGCCCGCACCGCTGCCCGGTCACCGGGCAGCTCCAGTCGCACGGCCCGCTCGACTTCGGGCCCGGACACCCCGATGTACACCGTCCCGGCCGGCTGGCCACCGTGTGGCTCCGGCCCGGCGACACCGGTACTCGACAGCCCCCAGGTCGCCGCGCAGCGCTCCCGCGCACCGCGGGCCAGGGCCATCGCCACGTCCGGATCGACAGGTCCGCGTTCGGCCAGCAGCCGGTCCGACACCCCGGCCAGTGATGCCTTCAGATCCACCGCGTAGACGATCAGGCCGCCGCGCAGGACGGCGCTCGCGCCCGCGACGTCCACCACCGTGGCCGCCAGTTGCCCCCCGGTGAGCGACTCGGCCGTCGCGAGGGTCTCTCCTCGTCCATGCAACGATGCGACGAGCGCGGCCGCATCCACACCTGTCACCCTGAGTCCCGTGGCCGGTGCCTGCGCAACGCAAAGGCCCTCGCCACATAGTCGAAGCCGGTGAGCACCGTCGCCACCAGCGCCGCCGACATCAACCAGATGCCGAAGCCGGCAAACGGTGCCGGCCACGGCCAGAGGTACCAGGCGATCGACACGACCTGCAGTACGGTCTTCAGCTTCCCGCCACGGCTCGCGGCGATCACCCCATGACGCAGCACCCAGAACCGCAACGCGGTGACACCGATCTCACGCCCCAGGATCAGTCCGGTCATCCACCAGGGCAGACCACCGTAGATCGACAACAGCAACAACGCGGTGCCGGTGAGAGCCTTGTCCGCGATCGGGTCCGCGACCTTGCCGAACGGTGTGACCAGGTTGCGTGCCCGGGCCAGCCAGCCGTCGGCGAAGTCGGTCGCGGAAGCCGCGCAGAACACCACGCATGCCGCGATCCGCCAGTTTGCCAGCTCGAACTGCGAGGTGATGGCCAGCCAGACGAACACCGGAATAAGTACCAGGCGCAGCACGGTGAGCGCGTTCGCCGGATTGACCAGCGGGGCCACCGGGACCGGCTCACGCCGGGGTGCCTCCACCCGAGCGGCACCGGCGCTACCTCGCGGTGTCGACGAGGCCGCCTCGGTCACCGGGGACCGCCCCGGGCCGCTCCGGTGAGCTGCGACTTCTGCCGGGGCGCCGCATCGATCATCTGCTCCGGCACCGCCACCAGATCCACCCCCACCGAATCGTCCACCCGGGCGAGGACCAGATCACCGGGCTGCAGGGCGGTGAGATCCAGCGCGCCACCGGCGATCAGCGTGGTCGAACCGTCGACCTCAGGGGCCTGGTGGGCGGCCCGCCCCTCGACGACGTCGCCGTCCACGGAGTCGACCAGCACCTCGACCGTACTGCCGACCCGGTCCTCGGCCCGCTGCGCCACCAACTCGTCGACCAGGGAGCTGAGCCGGGCGACCCGCGCCTCAACCTGCTCGGCCGGCACCTTGTCCGGCAGTCCGACCGCCTCGGTACCGTCCTCGTCGCTGTAGCCGAAGACGCCGATCGCATCCAGCTCGGCGCCGGTCAGGAACCGCTCCAGTTCGGCGAAGTCCTCCGCGGTCTCACCCGGGAAGCCGACGATCACGTTCGTGCGTGCGCCCAGCTCAGGCGTGTACCCACGGGCGGTCTCCAGCAGCTGCCAGAACCTTTCGGTGGATCCGAACCGGCGCATCCTGCGCAGCACCGACTCGCTGGAGTGTTGGAAGGACAGATCGAAGTACGGCGCGAGGCCAGGAGTGTCAGCGATCACCTTGATCAGCTCCGGGCGCATCTCCGCGGGCTGCAGGTAGCTGACCCGTACCCGGACGATCCCGGGCACGGCGGCGAGCCGCGGCAGTAGCTTCTCCAGCAACCGTGGGTCACCCAGATCCTTGCCATAGGACGATGAGTTCTCGCTGACCAGGACCAGTTCCCGGACCCCTTGGTCGGCCAGCCACCGCGCCTCGGCGAGGATGTCGGCCGCCGGCCGGGACAGATAGGCGCCCCGAAAAGACGGGATGGCGCAGAAGGAGCAGCGGCGGTCGCACCCGCTGGCCAGCTTCAGTGAGGCGACCGGACCACTGTCCAGCCGGTATCTCAGCACCTTGAGGTGGGCCGGGGTGCGCTCGTCGACCTCAATGCCGCGGTTGTCCCCGTGCCCGGGTACCGCTGCCGGGTTGACGTGTCGCTCGACCGGCGTGATCGGCAGCAACGTACGACGGTCCCGCGGAGTGTGCGCGGACAGCTGCTCGCCGGCAAGTACCGAGTTCAGCCGGGCCGAGATCTGCGGGTAGTCGTCGAACCCGAGTACCGCGTCGGCTTCGGGGAGATTGTCCGCCAGCTCCCTGCCGTACCGCTCGGCCATGCAACCCGCCGCCACGACCTTGGCGCCTCCGCCACCGGCGGCGAGCAGCGTGTCGATGGAGTCCTGCTTGGCCTGCTCGACAAAACCGCAGGTGTTGACCAGCACAACATCGGCCTCGGCGCCGTCGTCGGTCAGTTGCCAACCGTCGGCAGCAAGCCGGGCGGCAAGCTCCTCAGAGTCGACCTCATTGCGGGCACATCCGAGCGTGAGCATGGACACACGGCGGGGGGAATCAGCAGCGGACACGCACCGAGCCTACCGAGCCCGCCCGGACCCGGCACAACACACCGCCCGGCCTGCGTACCAGCCGTGAAGTTGGGCACCACCAGGTGCCGGGACGCAGCGCCGCGAACGCACCGCAAAGGCCGCCCGGTCACGCACCCTCGCCGCGGATGCTGGAAAGCATGTCGTCCAACTCGTCGGGCTTGATCAGCACGTCGCGGGCCTTGGACCCTTCGCTCGGGCCGACCACCCCACGGGTCTCCATCAGATCCATCAACCGGCCGGCCTTGGCGAATCCGACCCGCAGCTTGCGCTGCAGCATCGAGGTGGACCCGAACTGCGAGGTAACCACCAGTTCGGCGGCCTGCAGCAACAGGTCCAGATCATCGCCGATGTCCTCGTCGACCTTCTTCTTGCTCTCCTGAGCGATGGTCAGCACGTCGTCGCGAAACTCCGGTTCCCGTTGACTTGTGCTGAACTTCACCAGTGCGCTGATCTCCGGCTCGGTCACCCAGGCGCCCTGCAACCGGACCGGTTTGCTGGCCCCCATGGGCAGGAACAGCGCATCGCCCCGGCCGATCAGCTTCTCCGCGCCCGGCTGGTCGAGGATGACCCGGGAGTCGGCCAACGACGAGGTGGCGAACGCCAACCGGGAGGGAACGTTGGCCTTGATCAACCCGGTGACCACGTCGACGCTCGGGCGCTGGGTGGCCAGTACGAGATGGATGCCGGCGGCCCGGGCCAGCTGGGTGATCCGGACGATCGCGTCCTCCACATCACGCGGCGCCACCATCATCAGGTCTGCCAGTTCGTCGACGATGACGAGTAGGTAGGGGTAGGGCCGGTAGACCCGTTCACTGCCGGGCGGCGCGGTGATCTCGCCGTTGCGGACCTTACGGTTGAAATCGTCGACATGGCGCACCCCGGACGCCGCCAGGTCCTCGTAGCGCATGTCCATCTCGCGTACCACCCACTGCAGCGCGTCCGCTGCCTTCTTGGGGCTGGTCACGATCGGCGTCACCAGGTGCGGGATGCCCTCGTAGCTGGTCAGCTCGACCCGTTTCGGGTCGATCAGCAGCAGGCGGATCTGATCCGGGGTGGCCCGGGACAGGATCGAGACCAACAGCGAGTTGATGCAGCTGGACTTTCCGGAACCGGTGGCCCCGGCGACCAGGATGTGCGGCATCTTCGCCAGGTTGGCCAGGACGAAGCCACCTTCGATGTCCTTGCCGAGCCCGACCGTCATCGGGTGCTGGTCGTTGGCCGCGGAGCGGCTGCGTAGCACATCACCGAGGATGACGTCCTCACGATCGGTGTTCGGGATCTCCACCCCGATCGCGCTCTTGCCCGGGATCGGACTGATGATCCGTACGTCGGGGCTCTTCACCGCGTAGGCGATGTTGCGGGACAACTGGATGATCCGCTCCACCTTGACACCCGGGCCGAGCTCCACCTCGTAGCGGGTGACGGTCGGGCCGCGGGTGAACCCGGTGACCGCGGCATCCACCTTGAACTGCTCGAACACCCCGCTGAGCGCGACGATCACCTCGTCGTTGGCCCGGCTGCGGGCCTTCGCCGGGCCACCCTTGCGCAGCAGGTCCGGCGACGGCAGCCGGTAGTCTCCGGCGTCCGGGTCCAGTTCCAACTGCTCGGTACGCGATGGGGGCAGCGGACTGTGCTTCGGCGGCGGAGGCGTCCTGCGGGTACGCCGGCTGCGTACCGGGAACTCGTCGTCGGTGTCCAGCGGCGGCGGCGAGGGAATTTCCTCGAACAGCTCCTCGTCGTCGGTGCCGCCGAGGTCGGGCAGGCTGCTCTGTCTGCGGCGCGTCGGGCGGCGGCGACCCGCCGACGACCCCTCGTCGTCGACATCGGCGGCCTGTTCCTCGGCCGACGGGCCGGACAGGGTCGCCCGGCCCAACGCCAGGTCCCGGATGTGGCGCAGTCGGGCAGGTATCCGGTTCACCGGCGTCGCCGTCACCACCAGGACCCCGAAGACCAGCAGCAGAAGCAGCAGCGGTACCGCTACCCAGGGGGTGACGGCACGTGCTAGCAGGCCACCGACCAGATCACCGATGATGCCGCCGGCGTACCCCCGACCGTTCACAGACCGGGGCTGGCCCCGGAACAGGTGCAACAGGCCGAGTGCGGCCAGCAACAGCGAGGTCCAGCCCACCAGGTGCCGTCCCCGGTGCGCCGGGTCCGGCGCCTGACGCATCACCCGGATCGCGGCCACCAGCAGCAGCAGCGGCAGCGCCGCGGCGAGGGCACCGACACACCAGCGGACCGCGAAACCGACGTAGCGGCCGACCGGGCCGGCAGCCTGGAACCAGACTGCGACGGCCAGGATGATGCCGCCGCCCAGCAGCGCCAGGCCGAGCCCGTCCCGCCGGTGCGCCGGGTCCAGGGCCCGGGCGCTGGCGGCCTGCCGACCGACGGCCCGGGCCAGGAATCCGACGCCCCGGGCCACCCCGTTGAATGCCCCACCGGCCGCCCGGGTCGTCGGCGAGTTCGGCTTACGCGCGGGTTGGCGAGGAGCCGGACGACGGGATGCCGTCCGGCTGGACGCGCCGGGCTTCTTTTTCTGGGAGCTCCGGGCACGGCTCGCAGCAGACGTACGGCCAGCCATAGTTCACCACCGTAGCGGGAAACGGCCGGTAAGCCGCGCTCGACACGGCCGGGTACGGAACGGATCGTCGGCGGTGAGCAGTCACGCTCGTCACCCGGGTGGAGTTTGCGCTGGTCAGATGCTTGAATCGACGCTGCGGAGAGTTCATCTGGCGGGACCATCGGACACCGTGGCAGTGGCTGACGGTAATCTCCGAGCATGCGAATCGGGATTGTCGGAGCCACTGGTCAGGTCGGCGGTGTCATGCGCCGTATCCTCGCGGAACGTGACTTCCCCATCGACGAGCTGCGGCTGTTCGCCTCGGCCCGTTCGGCGGGCCGGGTGGTGCCGTGGCGGGACACCGAGGTACGCATCGAGGAGGCCGAGTCGGCGGACTTCAGCGGACTCGACGTCGTGCTGTTCTCCGCCGGCAAGCAGGCCTCCCGCACGCTCGCCCCCAAGGTCGCCGCCACCGGTGCGGTGGTGATCGACAACTCCTCCGCGTGGCGGATGGACCCTGAGGTGCCGTTGGTGGTCGCCGAGGTCAACCCGAGGGCACTACACGACCGCCCGCGCGGCATCGTGGCCAACCCCAACTGCACCACGATGGCCGCGATGCCGGTACTCGCTCCGCTGCACGCGGAAGCGGAGCTGGTCAGCATGGTGGTGTCGACCTATCAGGCGGTGTCGGGCAGCGGCCTCGCCGGCGTCGCGGAACTCGACGAACAGACCCGCAAGGTCGCCGATGGAGCGGCCGCGCTGGCCTTCGACGGCAACGCCGTACAGTTCCCGCCGGCGGCGAAGTTCGCCCGACCGATCGCGTTCAATGTGCTGCCCTTCGCCGGCGCGCTGGTCGACGACGACTCGTTGGAGACCGACGAGGAACAGAAGCTGCGCAACGAGAGCCGCAAGATCCTCGGCATCAGCGGACTGAAGGTGTCCGGTACCTGTGTGCGGGTACCGGTGTTCACCGGGCACTCCCTGCAGGTCAACGCCAGGTTCGCGGCGCCACTGAGCGTCGCGCGGGCGCAGGAGTTGCTGGCTTCGGCGCCAGGGGTGGCGCTGTCGGAGATCCCGACACCGTTGCAGGCCGCCGGCCAGGACCCGACGTACGTGGGCCGGATCCGCCTCGACGAGACCACCGACAACGGACTGGCGCTGTTCATGTCCAACGACAACCTGCGCAAGGGTGCCGCGCTCAACGCCGTCCAGCTCGCCGAGCTGGTCGCCGCCGAAGGGTCCTGACCCCCGTCCCCGATCACGTCCGTACGACGGATTCGCCGTACGGACGTGCGGGTGTCCGCGGTCGAGGACTACACCTCGACGACGTTGGGCACGATCATCGGCCGACGGCGGTAGGTGTCGTTCACCCATCGGCCCACCGAGCGGCGCACCAGTTGCTGCAGCTGGTGCGGGTCGCTGATGCCGTCCTTGGCCGCCCGGTCCAGCACGTCGGTGATCAGCGCAATGACCGGGTCGAACGCCGTCGGGTCCTCGGAGAAGCCCTTTGCCGACACGGTCGGGCCACCGACCACCTTGCCGGTCACCGAATCCACCACCACGGTCGCGGCGATGAAGCCGCCGTCTCCGAGGATCCGACGCTCAGTCAGCAGGTTCTCCCCCACGTCGCCGACGGTCAGACCGTCGACGTAGACGTAGCGGGAGGTGACGTGACCGACCAGACGGGCCGCGCCATCGACCATGTCGACCACGTCGCCGTCTTCGCACAGTACGACCCGGTCTGCCGGTACGCCGCTCTGGATCGCCAGCCGGGCGTGGGCGCGCAGGTGCCGCCATTCCCCGTGCAGTGGGATGAAGTTGCTCGGCCGTACCACGTTGAGCAGGTAGAGCAGCTCACCGGCGGGCGCGTGGCCGGACACATGTACTCGCGCGACGTCCTTGTGAATGACCGTCGCGCCGGCTCTGGACAGTGCGTTGATCACCCGATAGACGGAGGTCTCGTTGCCAGGTACCAGCGAGGACGCCAGTACCACGGTGTCGCCGGGTTCGATCTTGACGTGCCGGTGGTCACCGGAGGCCATCCGGCCCAGAGCGCTCATCGGCTCGCCCTGCGAACCGGTGGACATGAACACGATCTCGTCGGCGGGCAGCGCGGTCGCCTCCTCCAACGAGACCACCAGTCCGCCCTGGATGCGCAGCAGCCCGAGGTCACGCGCGATGCCCATGTTGCGCACCATGGACCGGCCGATCAGGGTCACCTTGCGACCGTGCTCGGCTGCCGAGTCGAGGATCTGTTGGACCCGGTGTACGTGGGAGGCGAACGACGCGACGATGATGCGGCCCTTCGCCGCCCGGAAAATGCCGTCGATGACCGGGCGGATCTCCTGCTCGGAGGTGACGAATCCGGGGATCTCGGCGTTAGTGGAGTCCGACATCAGCAGATCGACGCCTTCGCCGCCGAGCCGCGCGAATCCGGCCAGGTCGGTGACGCGGCCATCCAATGGAAGCTGATCCATCTTGAAGTCACCGGTGTGCAGTACGGTGCCCGCACCGGTGCGGACCGCGACCGCCATGGCGTCCGGGATCGAGTGGTTCACCGCGAAGAACTCGCACCGGAACGGTCCGAGGTTCTCCACCCCGCCCTCCTGGACGGTCAACGAGTACGGGGTGATCCGCCGCTCGGCGAGCTTCGCCTCCACCAAGGCAAGGGTGAACTGCGATCCGACCAATGGAATGTCCGGTTTGCGGGCGAGCAGGTACGGCACCGCACCAATGTGGTCCTCATGACCATGGGTCAGCACGATCGCCTCGACGTCGTCGAGCCGGTCCACCAGCGAGGTGAAGTCCGGCAGAATGACATCGACCCCGGGTTGATCCACATCCGGGAACAGCACTCCACAATCGACGACCAGCAGACGGCCCTCGTACTCGTAGACCGTCATGTTGCGGCCGATCGCACCGAGCCCGCCCAATGGAGTGATCCGCAATGTGTTCGAGAGCAGCGGTGGGGGCGGGGCCAGCTCCGGATGTGCCTGGCTCACAGGTATCTCCTATTCACTTCGCGTACCGGCTCTGCGCCGGTGTTGTCACAGGGCGACGCCGGCCTCCGCGCAGTCCGCGGTCAGCTGCTCGATCTCGGCATCGGAGGCGTCCACCAGAGGCAGCCGTACCGACCCACCGGGCAGCCCACGTCGCCGTAGCGCCGCCTTGACCAGGATCACGCCCTGGGTGCGGAAGAAGCCGGTGAAGATGGGCAGCAGGCGGTGGTGCAGCGCCAGCGCGCCGGCGTTGTCGCCGGCTTCGAACGCGGTCAGCATCTGCCGGGTCTCCCGGCCGATCAGATGGGTGGGGGTACCGACGACACCGACCGCGCCGACTGCGAGCAGTGGGAGGGTCAGTCTGTCCTCACCTGAGTAGTAGGCGAGGCCACCGTGCCGGGTGAGCAGCGATGTCGCGGCCAGATCGCCCTTGGCGTCCTTGACCGCCACGATCCGCGGATGTTCGGCCAGCCGCAGCAGCATCTCGGTGGGGATCGGGGTGGCGGTGCGGGACGGGATGTCGTACAGGATCACCGGCAGTCCGCTGGCGTCGGCGACCTGCCGGAAGTGGGCGAAGAGTCCGGCCTGGGGTGGCCGTGAGTAGTACGGCGTCACCACCAGCAGCCCGTGCGCACCGGCCTTCTCCGCGCTGCGGGCGAGTTCCAGGGTGTGCGCGGTGTCGTTGGTGCCGACACCTGCCACGATCTGCGCCCGGTCCCCGACGGCTTCGACCACCGCGCGCAGCAGAGTTTCCTTCTCCGCATCCGTCGTGGTCGGGGCCTCGCCGGTGGTCCCACTGATCACCAGTGCGTCGTTGCCCTGTTCGTCGATCAGGTATTCAGCGAGGCGCTGGGCACCGGCAACGTCCAGCGACCCGTCCGACTGGAACGGGGTCACCATCGCGGTCAGCAGCCGACCGAATGGGCGGCGCGGATCGAGCGTCATACCACCAACCTATCGTCCCTCGGATCGGCGGTCGGCCGATCGGCGGCGTGAGTGTGTCGGGCATCGCGGACAGGCCGCATACTGCCTGCCGGGCGGTGGAGCGGACCGGTCCACACCCTGGACCGCACGCTACCGACGTCGCGGTCCGTCCCGTACCGGCGCGACCGGCAGCAATGCGGCGGTCCGGGTCAGCCTTCGTTGACGAACGGGCTGGCGGCGATCTCGGTCCTGTCGGCGAGGGTCGAGATGACGAAGTCGCCGAACACGTTCGGTGCCACCTTCTGCAGTTCCCGCAGGCAGGTGACCGCGAGACCGCGGATCTCCACGTCGGCGTGTTCGGTGGCCCGCATCCCGATGAAGTGCCGCCAGGCCCGATAGTTGCCGGTGACCACGATGCGCGTCTCGGTGGCGTTCGGCAGTACCGCACGGGCGGCCTGCCGGGCCTGCTTTCGCCGCAGCGTGGCGTTGGGCAGGTCGGCGAACCGCTTGTCCAGCCCTTCCAACAGTTCGGTATAGAGGCGTACCGCGGCCTCGGTGCCGGCCAGGAACTTGGCGTGCAGCTCAGGGTCGTCGGCGATCACGTCCGGTTCGACCATGCCGGCGTCGCGTTCGGGTACGTAGCGCTGGGAGAGCTGGCTGTAGGAGAAGTGCCGGTGCCGGATCAGCTCGTGGGTCAGCGACCTGGAGATGCCGGTGAGGTAGAAGGTCACGCTGCCGTGTTCCAGGACCGACAGGTGGCCTACCTCCAGGATGTGGCGAAGGTATCCGGCATTGGTGGCGGTCGCCGGGTTGGGCTTCTTCCAGGACTGATAGCAGGCCCGCCCGGCGAACTCCGCGAGCGCCTCTCCCCCATCGGCGTCGGTCGACCAGGCGACCTCTGCCGGCGGCGCGAACTGCGTCCAGGCGATGGGCCGCACGGTCAGCGGCACGATCTCGGGCACAGGCTCCCCCTTGTGATTGCGCGGGCGGCACCGGACCCACACACAGGTCACCGCCGTGGATCCGACGGTACCGGGCGACTCTTCACCGGCTGGCGAGACATCGAGATCGACGCCATCTTGACATTGACTGACGCCACGTTAGATGTCATAGTGACGTCATGAATACCGCGGAACTGCATATGGAGCTACTTCGCCAGAGCCGCTCAAACCGATTGCCGACACCGCACCACCGCCGCAGCGGCCGACAACCCGCCCGATTCGTTGACGTCATCCGTGCTGTCAGGATAGTGCCATGGACCTGAACCCCTATCTGGACAATCTCCGCCATGATCTTGAGGCGAGCGCCGCTCCCGGCGGCGAGGACGTCAGCCGCGCCGCCAGCCTGTTGGCCGGCTCGTTGGAAGCCTCGGTACGGCTGTGCCTCATGGAGGCGCTGTCCGACGCGGCGGCCGAGATCACCACCAAACTGGACAATACCTCGGTCGAGGTACGGCTCCGGGGCCGCGCGGCGGATCTCGTCGTCAGCGACCTGGCGCCGAACGTCCCGGTGACCCCGCCGCCAGCCGAGACCGACTCCGGCGACGTGGCCCGCATCACGCTACGACTGCCCGAGCAGCTCAAGGGCTACGTCGAGCGCGCCGCCTCCACCGAGGGCATTTCCGTCAACGCCTGGCTGGTCCGGGCAATCGGCGCCGCCGTACACGGCAACGCCACCCCCCCGGGCAGCAGTGGGAGCCGGGCCCGCTTCGGTCGCCGGCTGACCGGCTACGCCCAAGCCTGAACAGACCCCACACCAGGTCGAGCAGCACGGCACCGGAGCATCCGGTGCCCGAACAGGAGCAGCCATGTACGAGTTCCCCTGCGACAGCGCCGTGTCCACCGACATCCGGATCTCCGCCGGCCGCTGTGACGTCACCGCCGAGGACCGCGCCGATGTTACCGTGCAGGTGGATCCGGTCGACGCCAACGACGAACGGTCACGGCAGATGGCCACCGACACGGTCGTCGAGTTCAGCGGCGACAAGTTGCTGATCAGGACCCCCGATACCAGCGGAGGGGGCTGGTCCTTAGGCCGCCGCGGCACCCAGGTGCGGGTCACCGTCCACCTACCTACGGACTCCAGCCTCGAGGTCAAGGTCGCCTCCGCCGACCTCAACTGCGTCGGCCGGGTCTCCCGACTCAACATCAACAACGCCTCCGGCAACGTCTACGCCGAGCACGTCACCGGCGACGTGTCGGCCACCAGCGCCTCCGGCGACATCCGGCTCGGACAGGTCGACGGCGACATCAAGGTCAACGCGGCGTCCGGTGACCTGACGGTCGACTCCGCCGGCGGCGACGTCATCAACCACTCGGCCAGTGGGGACACCTCGCTGGGCAGTGTCCACGGGGTGGTGGATATCCGCAGCGCCTCCGGTGACGTGCGGATCGGCAACGCCCGGTCCGGCAAGATCAAGGCGGGTACCGCGTCCGGCGACGTGACCATCGGGGTACCGGCCGGCACCGGGGTCTGGTTGGATCTCAACACCGCGAGCGGCACCACCACCAGCGATCTCGCCGTCGGGGCCCAGACTCCGCTCAGCGGTCACGACCTGGAGCTGCGGGTCAGTACGGTCAGCGGCGACATCGAGGTGCATCGGGTCGCGGCATCTGTGGTCTGATCCGCACCGCCCAGGATTCAGCCCGACAGGCGGCGCTCAGACGAACAGGTACGTGAACGGAGCCCACGGCAGGTTGCGCAGTACGGCGAAGAGCAGCCAGCCGCCCATGAACAGCCCCAGCGCCGTGGGCGAGGCGCTGGGCATGGGCAGCCTGGTGCCGAAGACCCGATTCAGCGACCAGGCGACGTACAGGTAGACCAGGAACGGGGCGGCGAACACCGCGATCATGTGGTTGCGCGCCGCCTCGGGCAGGTTGCCGTGCAGCAGGTACCAGAACGCCCGCGTGCCACCGCAACCCGGACAGTCCATCCCGGTCAGCGCGCGGAAGATGCACCCACCGGTCAGGCCCGACTCGCCAGTGGTCGGATTGAACTTCTCCACATAGGCGACGGTCATCCCGAAACAGGCCAGCAACGCCATGGGCGCCAGCCAGGCGGGCCTCGTCGCCACCGTGTGCATCAGCCGGGCCAGCCGACCGGGCGGCTTCACCGGATTGGCGGGGTAGGCCGGATAGGGCGCAGCGGGTACGGCCGACGGGACCGTCGGCCCGGGCTGCGGCTGGAGCACCGTCATCTGCCACTCAACCTCTCGTACCGGATAACCACCCCACCGTACCCGACCGGTGCCGCACGTCCGGATCAGCGCAACTCGCTGGCTAACGCGGGCGCGAGATCGCCCCGCTCGGGTGTCCCGACACAGCTCAGGCCAAGCCACTGGGCAACCGTACGCAGCTCCTCGGCGAGCTCGGCCACGATCCGGGCGCTACCACCGGCGACCGTGTTGTCCGGCTCGCCCCACACCGCCGGTATCCGCAACACCCCTGCGGACCGGTCGGCCTTGAGATCGATCCGCGCCACCAACTGGTCGTCCAGCAGGAACGGTAGGACGTAGTAGCCGTAGACGCGTTGCGGAGCCGGTACGTAGATCTCGATCCGGTAGGTGAAACCGAACAGCCGTTCCGCCCGGGAGCGCTCCCAGATCAGCGGGTCGAACGGACTAACCAGAGTGCGGGCCTGGATCCGGTGCGGCCGACGGGCGGCCGGATCCAGGTATCCGGACTGTCGCCAGCCGGAGACCTGTACTGCGGTCAGTTCCTGCGCCTCGACCAGCTCAGCCACCGCCCGTCTGGCGGCCGCGCCCGGCAGGCGGAAGTAGTCACGCAGGTCGGACTCGGTGGCCACACCGAGCGCACCGGCGGCCACCCGCACCAGTTGCCGGTACGCGTCCTCGGGTGCCGGCGTCGCGGTCGCCACGACGTGCGCCGGCAGTACCCGTTCGGTCAGGTCGTAGCGCCGCTCGAAACTGGGCAGCCGGGCCGCCGAGGTGACCTCACCGGACCAGAACAGCCACTCCAGCGCCGTCTTGACGTCACTCCAGTTCCAGCCCCAGTTCTCGGTGCCGCGCGGTGCGTCGCTCTGAATCTCCCGGGCCGTCAACGGGCCGCGGTCGGCGACCTCGTCACGTACCCACCGTACGAACCCTGGACGCTCGGCCGCCAACCGCCGCATCCCACCCCAGGCGTTACGTTCAGCAGCGGCCATCCGCCAGCGCAGCGCCGGCTGCAGCTCCACCGGCAGCAGCGACGCCTCATGCCCCCAGTACTCGAACAGCTCACGCGGCGCGACATGCGCGGCCCGATCCAGCAACCGGGTGGGGTACGGGCCGAGCCGGGAGTACGCGGGCAGATAGTGCGCACGCTGCAGCACGTTGACCGAGTCCATCTGGATCAGCCCGATCCGCCGGAGCACCCGGCGCAGGTGCCGGACATCGGGTCGACCGGTGGGGCGCGGGTCGGCGAACCCCTGCGCGGCCAGCGCGATCCGGCGGGCCGCCGGCAGCGACAGACGGGGCAACCGGGCCGCCGCGACCGGAGCGGTACGGTTCGCCGGCTTTCTGGATCCTGCGAGCGCCTTCACGGTCCGCACGCTACCGCGCGGCTGGGACAGTCCGGTCGTCGCGCCGCCGCACCCGCACCCGGCGCACCCGGGCCCGCCCGCCGGCCATATCGTGAAGCTCATGGCGCTGGGATACGTCCGGACCGCGCGGGCCGGAGAAGCTGCGGAGATCGCCCGGATCCAACTGACCACCTGGCGTGCCGCCTACGCCCGGATCGTGCCCGCACAGATACTCGATCAACTCGACGAGTCGAAGCTGGCCCAACGGTGGGACGACGCGATCAACGACCCGCCGTCGGCCCGCCACCACGTTCTGGTGGCGGTGGAACAGGCGACCGACAGCAATCTGGTCGGCTTCGCCGCCATCGGCCCGGCAGACGAGACCGCCCGGGCACCGGAGGAACCCGTCGACGCGCTGGACTCCTCGACCACGGCCGCCATCACCGACCTACTGGTCGAGCCCCGGTGGGGACGGCGCGGGCACGGCAGCAGGCTGCTGGCCGCCGCGGTGGACCTGTGGCGCACGGACGGTCATCACCACGCCGTCGCCTGGCTGTTCGAGCGCGACCGCGCGACCCGGGCACTGTTGCAGAGTTCCGGTTGGGAACCCGATGGCGCGGCGCGAGCCCTGGACATGGATGCCACCCTGGTACGCCAGGTCCGGCTGCACGTACGCCTCGACCCTGCGGACTGAGCCACCGGCCCACCGGACCGAGCATCCGGCGGGCTGAGTTAGCGGCTCCGACCACCGGGTCGGTGCGGCCGGTTCGATGCGGTCCACTCAGGCGTCGAGCAGCGATCCGAGGCCGAGAGTCAGACCCGGGTGTTGCGGTACGCCACGCACCGCCATCAGCACACCCGGCATGAACGACCGTCGATCGTACGAGTCATGCCGGACGGTCAGCGTCTCCCCCGCGGTGCCCAGCAGAATCTCCTGGTGGGCGACGAGGCCGGCGGAACGTACCGAGTGCACCCGGATGCCGGCCACGTCGGCGCCACGGGCACCGGGCATCGTCGTCTCCGTGGCGTCCGGTACCGCACCCAGCCCCGCCCGTCGACGTGCCGCGGCGATCATCTCAGCGGTCCGGATGGCCGTACCGCTGGGCGCGTCGATTTTCTCCGGATGATGCAGTTCGACGATCTCCGCCGACTCGAAATACCGTGCGGCCCGCTCGGCCAGTTCCATCATCAGGACCGCGCCGATCGCGAAGTTCGGCGCGATGACGACGCCCACCTCGGGCTTGACCGACAGCCATTCCCGTACCTGGTCGATCCGTTCACTGGTGAACCCGGAGGTGCCGATGACCGCGTTGATGCCCTGGTCGATGCACCAGTGCAGGTTGTCCATCACCACGTCGGGGTTGGTGAAATCCACCACCACCTGGGCGGCGGCATCGGAGACGTTGAACAGCCACTCGCCCGAATCCACCATCGCGACGAGTTCCATGTCCGCCGCGCCGTCCACGGCGCGGCACACCTCGGTTCCCATCCGACCGGCGGCCCCGAGCACCCCCACCCGGACCGGTTGCTCGGACGTGCCCTGCGCTGCCGCCTCGCTCACCTGTTCCCCCACCTGTCGTCGTCACCGCGGGCACGCGTCCCCTGACCACCGGTCCGCTGGCACCGTACCGGTTGGCATCCTGCCTGGTTGGAGGTGATGGTAGACAACCCGGCCGGCCCGACCATGTCGACCCGGCCGGCGCCCGTCAGGTCCAGCCGAGCACGGTACCGAAGTCATGATCACCGAAGGGCCCGACCACCGCGAGTGACATCGTGCGCGACAGCAGATCGGCAGCCACCTCCCGGACCTCGTCCAAGGTCACCGCATCGATGCGGGTGAGCATCTCGTCGACCGTCATCAGGTCACCGAACAGCAGCTCACTCTTGCCCAGCCGGGTCATCCGCGAACCGGTGTCCTCCAACCCCAGCACCAGGGAGCCCTTCATCATCCCCTTGCCCCGGGCCACCTCGACGGCCGACAGGCCGTCCCGGGCCACCGTGGCGAGTTCGTCGGCCACCAGGGTCAGCACCTCGTCGGCCTTGCCCGGGGCACAACCGGCGTACACGCCGAACAGGCCGGCATCGGAGAAATGGGTGTGGAAGGAGTACACCGAGTAGGCCAGGCCACGCTTCTCCCGGATCTCCTGGAACAGCCGGCTGGACATACCGCCGCCCAGGCTGTTGTTCAACACGCCCAGCGCGAACCGGCGCTCGTCGGAGCGCGGATAGCCCGCACAACCGAGGATCAGATGGGCCTGCTCGGTGTCCTTCGCGTCCACCGTGATACGACGCTGCCGGGTCGCAGCGGTACGGGCCGACCGGTGCGGCGCCGCCTTGGCCGCAGCGCCCTCAGCCGACAGGGCCGATTCCCCGAACGCCCTACGGACCCAACGGGTCACCTTGGCATGGTCCAGGTTCCCGGCCGCCGCGACCACAATGGACGGTGCGGTGTAATGCCGGCGATAGAAGTCGCGTACCTGCCGACGGGTCATCGCCGAGACGCTGTCCACCGTGCCGGACACCAGCCGCCCCAACGGATGCTGGCCGAAGACCGCCTCGCAGAACAGGTCGTGCACCGCGTCGCCCGGCTCATCGTCGGTCATGGCGATCTCCTCGAGGATCACGCCACGCTCGGTTTCCACGTCCGCAGGCTCCAGTACCGAACTGGTCACCAGGTCACCCAGTACGTCCACGGCGAGCGGCAGGTCGTCGTCGAGTACCCGCGCGTAGTAGCAGGTGTACTCCTTGGTGGTGAACGCGTTCGTCTCACCACCGACCGCTTCGATCTCCGCGGAGATGTCCAGTGCGCTGCGGCGTTCGGTCCCCTTGAACAGCAGGTGCTCCAGGAAATGCGAAGCGCCTGCCTGCCGGAGCGACTCGTCCCGGGACCCCACCGCTACCCAGACACCGATCGAGGCACTGCGCATCGCCGGTACCGCTTCGGTGATCACCCGCAGCCCGCCGGGCAGTACGGTACGCCGGACCACTCCGCCCAGCGGATCGACCGCCAGCGTCGTGGTGTGTGCGCGGGTGGCAGAGGTCTCCCGCCCGCCACCCTGCTTGCCGGTTCGCTCGCTCACCGCACCTCCTGTGCAGCCGCCTTCGCGGCGGAAGTCGACATACAACGGGGCGCCGGATCCCGGTTGGGACCCGACGCCCCGGATGAACTGCCGTTCGTTGTCCGGCCACCGACACAGCTCATGTCTGCGGCCGGTGGCTGTCAGTGCCGGCTACGGCGACGCCGCCGGTCACCGTCGGAGCCGCCCTCACGACGCTTTCCCGCGTCGTCGTCGGACTTCTCGGCGGCCGGAGCCTCGGCGTCGGACGGGCCGTCCGCGGCCGGAGCCGCTTCACCCTCCGGGCGTACCAGGTCGAGGTAGACCTTGCCGCGACCGTCGACGTCGACGATCTCGACCTCGACCTTGTCGCCGACGTTGAGATGGTCCTCGACCCGGTCGACCCGCTTGCCGCCGCCGAGCTTGGAGATGTGCAGCAATCCGTCGCGGCCCGGTACCAACGAGATGAACGCGCCGAACGCGGCGGTCTTGACCACGGTGCCCAGGTAGCGGTCGCCCGCCTTGGGCAGCGTCGGGTTGGCGATCGCGTTCACCCGCTCGACGGCGGCCTGTGCCGACGGCCCGTCTGAGGCACCGATGTAGATGGTGCCGTCGTCCTCGATGGACAACTCGGCGCCGGTCTCGTCCTGGATCGCGTTGATGGTCTGGCCCTTCGGCCCGATCACCATGCCGATCTTGTCGACCGGGATCTTCACCGTGGTGACCCGCGGGGCGTAGTCGGACATCTCGGCCGGCTGCGCGATCGCGGCACCCATCACCTCGAGGATCGCACTGCGGGCCTCCCTGGCCTGCTGCAACGCCCGGGCGAGCACCTCTGACGGGATGCCGTCGAGCTTGGTGTCCAACTGCAGGGCGGTAACGAACTCGCTGGTGCCGGCGACCTTGAAGTCCATGTCACCGAACGCGTCCTCGGCGCCCAGGATGTCGGTCAGCGCCACGTACGAGGTCTCGCCATCGATCGTGTCCGACACCAGACCCATGGCGATACCGGCAACTGGCGCGGCGATCGGCACACCGGCGGACATCAGGCTCATCGTGCTGGCACACACCGAGCCCATTGAGGTCGACCCGTTGGAGCCCAGTGCCTCGGACACCTGGCGGATCGCATACGGGAAGTCCTCGCGCTTGGGAAGCACCGGCACCAGAGCACGCTCGGCGAGCCGGCCGTGCCCGATCTCCCGACGCTTGGGCGAGCCGACCCGGCCCGTCTCGCCGGTGGAGAACGGCGGAAAGTTGTAGTTGTGCATGTAGCGCTTGTGCTTCTCCGGCGAGAGCGTGTCCAGGCTCTGCTCCATCCGGAGCATGTTGAGCGTGGTGACCCCCATGATCTGGGTCTCGCCGCGCTCGAACAGCGCTGAGCCGTGCACCCGGGGCAGGATGTGCGTCTCGGCCGACAACGGCCGGATGTCGCGCGGCCCGCGCCCATCGATACGAACCTGGTCACGCAGCACGCGCTGGCGGACCAGCTTCTTGGTGACCGACTTCAGGGCCGCGCCGATCTCCTTTTCCCGGCCCTCGAACTGTCCACCGACGCGCTCGAACACCAGTTCCTTGACGCGGTCGAGTTCGCTCTCGCGCTCCTGCTTGGGGCCGATCCGGAGGGCATCCGACAGCTCCGCGGCGACCGCGGTCTCCACCGCGGCGAAGACGTCGTCCTGGTAGTCCAGGTACAGCGGGAACTCCACGGTGGCCTTGCCGGCCGCGTCGGCCAGCTCGGCCTGCGCCCGGCACAGCTCGGCCAGGTGCGGCTTGGCCGCCTCCAGGCCCTGCGCGACGATCTCCTCGGTCGGTGCGGCGGCGCCGCCCCGGACCAGGTCGACGGTGTGGGTGGTGGCCTCGGCCTCGACCATCATCACGGCCACGTCGTCGCCGACGACCCGACCGGCGATGACCATGTCGAAGGTGGCCCGCTCCAGTTCCTCGTGGGTCGGGAACGCGACCCACTGGCCGTCGAGGTGCGCGATCCGGGTCGCACCCACCGGGCCGGAGAACGGCAGGCCGGACAGCTGGGTGGACGCCGACGCCGCGTTGATGGCCACCACGTCGTACGGGTGTGCCGGGTCGAGCGCCAGTACGGTCTCCACCACCTGGACCTCGTTACGCAGCCCCTTGACGAAGCTGGGGCGCAGTGGCCGGTCGATCAGCCGGCAGGTGAGGATCGCGTCCTCGGAGGGCCGGCCTTCGCGGCGGAAGAACGAGCCGGGGATCCGGCCGGCCGCGTACATCTTCTCCTCGACGTCCACCGTCAGCGGGAAGAAGTCGAACTGCTCCTTCGGATGCTTACCGGCCGTGGTGGCGGACAGCACGACAGTGTCGCCGAGCTGTGCCAGCACGCTTCCGGCGGCCTGCTGCGCGAGCCGGCCGGTGGAGAAGGTGATCTCGCGGGTACCGAAGGACCCGTTGTCGATCACCGCGCGGGACGAATGGGTCCCCAGGTTGACGATCTCGGGCTCGTGCCCGGTACCACTGGCGGAACCGGTGGTTTCGCTCATCTTGGAAATGCTCCTAGCTCTATCGGTTTCCCGACAGGGCCACTCCGGTCGCCGCTTGGGCGGCGTCAGGAACTTGTCCGCGTCCGGTCTTCGATCGAAGCTCCCGGGGAGTCACCGTGGTGTTCTGGGTGACGCTCGGAGGCCACTACCGAGGACCGGTGCGACCCGCTCCCGTTCCGGGCCGATGGTCCAGCTGTCGGGAGATGCGGGGACACCGTGCCCTCCGCATCGGGTTTCTCCGGCCAACGACTGCACGTGGCACGAAGAACCGGGCGGGAGATGCGACATCGGTCGCTTCTCCCGCCCGGGACCTCAACGCCGCAGGCCGAGTCGCTCGATGAGCGAACGGTAGCGGCTGATGTCTTTGCGCTGCAGGTACTTGAGCAGCTTGCGGCGACGGCCGACCAGCTGCAGCAGACCACGACGGCTGTGGTGGTCGTGCTTGTGCATCTTCAGGTGTTCGGTCAGGTCCTGGATCCGCCGGGTCAGCAGCGCGACCTGCACCTCGGGCGAACCAGTGTCGCCCTGCTCGGTGGCGTAGTCGCTGATGATGGTCTGGCGGGTTTCGACGTCGAGCGCCATGATCTCCCTCAGTTGTTGTCGGCCATGGAAACCGGCCCCACACCCACGGCGCCGTGCAGGCAGGCGGGGCCACACCGTTGACACGGTGCGCTAACCAACGGTACCAGCCAGGCCACCGGCCAATTCGAGGGCCCGCTGGCCCCGGGCCGCCCAGTGGATCACCCGGCCGGTCAGGACCGCGGCGGGACGGCCAGCGCGGCGCGGGTGTCCCGTACATCGGTGCCGATCTGGGCCACCAGGTCCTCAACCGCATCGAAACGTCGCATCTCACGGAGCCGGGCGATGAAGTCCATCTCCATCCGGGCACCGTACAGGTCACCGTCGAAGTCGAGTACGAACGCCTCGACCCGACGGTCCTTGCCGGAGAACTGCGGGTTCGTGCCGATACTGACCGCAGCCGGCAACCGCTGCCCCGGGTCGCTCCCACCGTCCCGCGAGGATCGGTCACCTGCGGTATCGCGCAGCAGCCAACCCGCGTACACCCCGTCCGCCGGGATCGCCGCGCGCGGCGCGCAGAGCAGATTCGCCGTCGGGAAGCCGAGCAGCCGACCGCGCTGGTCACCGCGTACCACCACGCCCCGCAACCGGTGCGGCCGACCGAGCGCGTCCGCCGCGGCCACCACATCACCGGCATCGATGCAGGACCGGATGTAGGTCGAGCTGAACACCGTGCCGTGCTCGGAGACCAGCGGCGCGCCCTCCACGGTGAACCCGAACTTCTGCCCCAGTTCCGCCAGCAGCGCGACATCACCCGCCGCCCGGTGCCCGAACCGGAAGTTGTCCCCGACCACCACGGCCGCCGCGTGCAGATGTTCGACCAGCACGTCGTGTACGAACGACTCCGGTGCGAGCCGGCTGAACTCGGCGGTGAACGGCAACAGGCAGAACACGTCCGCGCCGAGCTGCTCGACCAGCGCGGCCTTACGGTCCGGATCGGTCAGTACGCTGGGATGGCTTCCGGGCCGGACCACCTCGGAGGGGTGCGGGTCGAAACTGATCACCACGCTGGCCATGCCGAGCCGGCGGGCCATCCCGACAGTGTGCTCGATGATCTGCTGATGCCCCCGGTGCACACCGTCGAACACCCCGATGGTCACCACTGAACGAACCCAGCCGTTCGGCGCCGCATCGACTCCCCGCCACCGCTGCACTCAAGACCTCCCACGGTCCTCTTCCCCGGCGGCCGACGGGCCACCGGCGGCCCCCGCCGACCGGGCGGCGGACCGACATCGACTCCACGGTACTTAAGCTCAGGGTGCGGGCAGGTCCTCGGGCGCGGCCAGGACGATCTCCGGCCGGGCCAGCCGGTCCCGCTCGGCGAACACGCCCAGCAGTATCCCGCCCGGCGCGTACACCGCGTACGGCCCGGTCCGGCCCTCCGCCGACAGCGGCGCACCGTGCACCAGCCGGCGCGCCAGCTCCGCGTCCACCTGACGACCGGGCAGTACCCGCTCGGCCGCTGCCGGCATCGCCAGCGTCACCGGATCTGCCAGCTCGGCCAGCTGCTCCAGCGTGCTCGACTCGGCAAGGGTGAAGCCGCCGACCCGGGTGCGACGCAGCGCGGTGAGGTGGCCGCCGACGCCCAACCCGGCGCCGAGATCACGGGCAATGGCCCGGATGTAGGTACCGGACGAGCAGTCTACGGTGACGTCCACGTCCAGCATCCCGTCCGGTTCCCGGCGCAGTCCGGTGGCCTCCAGCCGGGACACGGTCACCGGGCGGGCCGGCAGCACGACGTCATCCCCGGCCCGTACCCGCTTGTAGGCCCGCTGTCCATTGATCTTGATCGCGCTGACCGAACTGGGGACCTGCTGAATGTCGCCGCTCTGCGCGGCCAGCCCGGCGAGTACCGAGGCCTCGTCGACGCCGTCGGCGCAACTGCCGCCGGTCGGCTCGCCTTCGGCGTCGTCGGTGAGCGTCGAACGACCCAACCGGATCGTCGCCTGATAGCTCTTGTCGCACCCGGTCACATAGGTGAGCAGTCGGGTCGCCCGGCCCACCGCCAGGACCAGTACCCCGGTGGCCATCGGGTCCAGGGTGCCGGCATGGCCGACCCGCCGGGTGTGCGCCAGCCGGCGCAGCCGCGAAACCACGTCGTGCGAGGTCATACCGGGCGGCTTGTCGACCACCACGAATCCGGGCGTTTCCACGACGAGCCAGCTTAGTCCCCGGCCCGAATGGGCCCGCCGCATGTCCGGATCCGGCGCGGGGGCCGGCGGCCGGGCGGTGCCCGGTGCCGGCCCGTTCCTTGCCCCGGTCGGTTCAGGCGGTCGTGATCAGAGCGTCGTTGGTGCTGGTACGGGCGTTGATCCGGGCGATCGGGACCCGAGCGGTCTCTGGGATGCGCAGGATCGGTACCAGCGCGATCACCGCTGCGGCGATCAGGTAGTACGCCGGCCAGTCCGGGTTCCCGGTACGGGAGATCAGCGCGGTGACGACGAACCCGCAGGTCCCGCCGAACAGCGAGGTGGACAGGTTGTAGCCGATGGCGAACGAACCGTAGCGCACCCGGGTGGGGAACATCGCGGGGAACGTCGACCCGATCACCGCCAGCATCAGCACTAGCAGGATCGCCACGATCGTGAAGCCCAGCACCAGCAACAGCAGGCTGTGGCTCTGCATCAGCTTGATCGACGGCCAGCTCAGCACGATGAACCCAACGGCCGCGGTGATCAGCAGCGGCTTGCGTCCGATCCGGTCGGACAGTGCACCCAGCGGGGTGATCAGCGCCATCTGCATCAGCTCGACCCCGATGATGATCAACGTAGAGGTGTTGTCGTCGATCTTCAGCGTGTTGGTGAAGTAGGTCGGCATGGTGGTGAGCAGCATGTAGTCGGCGATGTTGAGCAGCAGCACGATGCCGATCAGGTTCAGGATCATCCGCCAGTTGCGGGCCAGCGTCTCGAGCAGTGGGGCCTTCCTGGGCTTCTCGCCGACGCTCTCGAGCCGCTTGAACTCCGGCGTGTCCTCGAGCTTGTTCCGCAGGTACAGACCGACCAGGCCGAGCGGCAGGGCTACGAAGAACGGGATCCGCCAGCCCCAGGACGTGACCTGGTCCGCACTGAGCGACAACGTGACCGTCAGTACCACCACGTTGCCCAGAATGTAGCCGGACAGGGTACCCAGCTCCAGGAAGCTGCCGAGGAATCCCCGGCGCTTCGTCGGCGCGTACTCGGCGATGAAGGTGGCCGCGCCGCCGTACTCACCGCCGGTCGAGAACCCCTGGATCAGCCGTAGCAGCAGGATGAGAAGGGGTGCCGCCAGTCCGATGCTGTACGAGGAACCGCTGTAGGTGGGCAGGCAGCCGACCAGGAAGGTGCAGCCCGACATCAGCAGGATCGTGATGGCCAGTACCCTCTGCCGGCCGAGCTTGTCGCCCAGCGGGCCGAAGAACGCACCCCCGATGGGGCGCACGATGAAACCGACCGCGACCAGAGCCAACGACTTGAGTACCGCGTTGCCGTGGCCGGGAAAGAACACTGTGCCGATGGCGGCCGCGATCGCACCCGAGGTGAACACACCGTAGTCGTACCATTCGGTGGCGTTGCCCATCGCTGAGGCGATGACCGCTCTGCGCACGGTTCTCGGATCTACCTCGGTCCTACTTACCTGCGCCTCGGTCATGCTCGCGCCACGCTCCTTCGCCCGGTGCACCGCTACGGTGACACTCCGAAGCCCTGCTGACCGTCCGGCTGCGCCGGGAAGGCCAGTGAGCAAAATGTGCAGAGGTGCCCTTCCCGCTGCGCGTGGATTGCTAACCTCCTCGACCCGACGGATTGAGAAATTTGACAGACCAGCGGCGATGACCGGTCCGGCCATCGCCGCTGGGCTGCAACTCGACTACTTGTGGTGATATCGGTCAGGCGTCCCGCGAATCAGGCGGTGTTGTTCGCCAAGGCCAGCAGGCGAGCGTCCGAGCCGTTGAACACATCGCGGTCCACCGCACCCGAGATACCGGAGACCGAACCGTTGTCCGCGTACTGCCAGAAGGTGTAGGTACCCCAGCCTGCCGGCATGGCCGGGCTGCTGACACCCCAGTTCGCCACCCACATCGGGTTGCTGGAGCCGAAGGCGGTGCTGCCACCGGTACAGGTCGACCACCAGGAACGCGTGGTGTACAGCACGACGTCACGACCGGTCTTGGACTTGTAGGTGTTCGCGAAGTCGTGGATCCAGCTCACCATCGAGGCCTGCGAGATCCCGCTGCAACTGGCCTCCAGGTCCAGCGCACCCGGCAGGGTCAGGTTGTCGGCAGACCAGGCGCCACCGTGCGCGACGAAGTACGTCGCCTGGGCGGCACCGCCGGAGCTGGCGGGTCGGGCGAAGTGGTACGCGCCGCGGATCACGTTGGCGTTGTAGGCCCCGGTGTAGTTGGTGCCGAAGGCGGAGTCGATGACCGTGGTGCCCTCGGTCGCCTTGATGTAGGCGAACTTGATTCCGGCGTTGTGCACCGAGCCCCAGTTGATGCTGCCCTGGTAGTGCGAGACGTCGACTCCAGGCAGGCCGGCGGGTGCCGCTTGCGCGGGTTGCGCCGCAGCCACCGCGGCTCCGGCGGTGGCGAGCAGGACCGCAGCGGCCGACAGCAGGCTCTGCCACCAGCGTCGTCCGGGCGCAGCACCGTTAACGGCAGTAAGTTTCATGACGCCTCCACATGGGGGTAGCTATCCGCCCGCCTATTAGAGCTCATCATCCGCCGAAAAGCCATAAGAAACGCTAATTACCCAAGACGGATATCTCGTACGATTACAGCAGGGTAACCGCTCCCCATGATCGGCACGCCACCGGCTGCCGCGCACCACCCGGACGGGAATACTGGAGCGCCGCCGATGGCCGCGGTGCTATCGCCGCGGTGCTCGGCCGGCACGGTCAGTCATGTCGGTCGCCAGCCCCGGGCAGTGCCCATCCCCCGCCGGCCGCCCGTGCGAGCATCGTGACCAGCCGGACACCGATGAACACCGCCAACCCCGCCCACACCCCGCCGAGCCCGAGCCGCAGTCCGTAGGCGAGCCAGATCGCCGGCAGGAACCCGCACACGGTGGCGAGCAGGGTCAGATTGCGCAGATGGCCCACGTCGCCAGCCCCGATCAGCACCCCGTCCAGCGCGAACACGACACCTGCCAGCGGCAGCAACCCGACCAGCCACGGCCAGGCGAGCATCGCCTGGCCGTACACCTGGGGATCACTGCTGAACACGGCGGGCAGAACCGGCGCACCGATGCCGATCAGTACCGCGAGCCCGACACCACACACACCTCCGGCGAACGCCACCCGACGCGCGGTACGCCGGGCGTCGGCCACCCGACCGCCGCCCAGATCCGCGCCCACCAACGACTGGGCCGCCACCGCCACCGAATCCAACAACAACCCGCAGAAATTCCACAGTTGCAGGGCGATCTGGTGGGCGCCCAACGACGCGGCACCGAAGCGGGAGGCCACCGCCGCCGCCGAGGTGAAGCACAACTGCATCGACAAGGTGCGTACCACCAGGTCACGACCGACAGCGAGCTGAGCGACCAGCACCGCCGGCCGGGGCCGCAACGGCACCCGGGTACGGAGCAGGGCAGCGAGGAACAGGGCACCCGACAATGTCTGCGCGGTCACGTTGGCCACGGCGGACCCGATCAGCCCCAGGCCCGCGCCATACACCAGGACCGGACACAGCACGCCGGACATCACGTTGGCGCCCAGCACGAACAGCAGCGGGCGTCGGCTGTCCTGTACGCCGCGCATCCAGCCGTTGCCGGCCAGCGCCAGCAGAATCCCGGGCGCGCCCCACATGGCGACGCGCAACCACTGTGCCGCACTCGCGGCCACCGCCGCACCCTCCGGGCCGTTACCGGCCAGCGCGGTGGCCAGCGGCGCGGCGAACAGCTGGGCAAGGAGGATGAACAGCAGTCCGCCGACCAGCGCGAGCCAGGATGCCTGCACTCCTTCGACCAGCGCCCCGGCCCGGTCACCTGCCCCGTAGCGGCGGGCGGCGCGGCCGGTGGTGCCGTAGGCCAGGAAGTTGCCGACGATGGCAGCCGCCGACAGCAGGTTGCCACCCAGTGCCAGCGCCGCCAACGGGATCCGACCGAGATGACCGACCACGGCGGTGTCGACGAGGACGTACAAGGGCTCCGCGGCCAGCACCACCAGGGCCGGGAGTGCCAGGCGGGCGATCCGGCGTGCGCTGGCCGGGCGAACCGGGATCGTGGTGGTCACCCGCTCATGGTGACATGCCGAGGTAACTGGCCAATTGCACCTTACCCATTACTGCGGAACCTACCTCGCGAAGCTCTGGCCGCGATCGCCGTACCGGTTCTGCAACACGGGTCGGGCCGGCGGCGAACAACGAAACAGCGACCCGGCAAGGGCACCCGGGTCGCTGTTTCGAGGCATTCCTGTGGCTGCTACCAGCGGCTCTCCAGCGAGCGCTGCAGCGCCTGCTGCGCCTCGCGTCGCGCGTCCTCTTGCTCCTGCTGCCGGCTACGGTCCTGTTCGCGCTCCATTGTGGATCCTTCCGGTACGGCCCCGTCTGCTGCGGAACCGGTGGTCTCGACTGATGCGCCGTCCGGTGCCCGGTGACGGGGGTCGCCCGTGCGGGTCCGTGCGGCCTCGCGATACGGAAGGAGTCAGCGGATCAGCGTCGACCCCGATGCGAAACCTGTGGTGTACAGCTATACCCAAGTTAACGTTCGTTCCGGAATCTGCGCAGCAAATCCCAGCATGCAGGATGGGCCTATCGTCAACGCTGGTCAGCGGGCGAAGAAATGAAACCCCACCCACCACCAGAAGCCGATCAACGCAAGCCGACCGAGCGGTACGCGCCCCACCCGGTAGCGCATCACCGCAGCACAGACCCGACCGAGCGTGGGTATCCGGGCGCCCGGACGGCGGCCTGCGAACTCCAGCACGGTGACCAGAGCCAGCGCCACGGCATAGGCGACCAGTGTCACCACCCGGCTGCTACTCACCGTCGGACCAGTGCCCAGAACGCGGCCAGCCAACCCGCGCACACCGCCGCACGTGGCCAGTAGTGCTCCAGTACCGGATCAGCCAGTGCGGACAAAGTCGGATGGGCCGGAGTCGAGCCGAGCACGAAACTGGCCAGTTCCACCCCGCCGAACAGCACGGCGGGCAACAGCCACCACAGTGCCGCGTGACCATTCACGGGTTCCGGACGGCGCTGCGGGCGGTGGGTCAGGCCCCACCAGCACAGCGCCACGCCCAAACCGGTCACGGCGAGCGCCGAGCGCCACGAGAACGACGGGAACGCGGCGACGATCAGTGCGGCAGCGATGAGTCCGGCGAGGCGCACGGGCCGATGCCACCACGGTACGGCCGCATCCTGGACGACCTGCGTCTGTTGGTCCACGCCTTCCGATTATCGACCGCGGGCCGACAATACGACATCCTCCACCCTGTCGAGCGGGTCAGCGGCGATCCGCCGACCACCTGGGTCGATCCAGTTGCCCGCGCAACAGATCGAGAACCTGCTCCACCGTGCCCCGTCCGGTGAACCCGGCGGCGAAGCGGTGACCGCCACCACCCAACGCGACCGCGACCGCGCTGACGTCCACCGCGCCCTTGCTGCGCAGCGAGACGGCCCAGCGCAACTCGTCAAGCTGTTTGGCCACGCAGGCCACCTCGGCCTCCTGCGCGCTGGCAACCACTGTGATCAGGCTCTCCAGCGCCTCGGGACGCTGCTTGAAGCGCGCCAGGTCGGCGCGGGTGGCGTAGCTCCAGATCAATCCGGCTCCGCCCGCCGCAGCGGGTTCCAATACGGCGCGCGACAACGCAGCACCGAGCAGCTGGACCGCACCGAACGGTCGACTGTCGTAGAGCCGGCGGCTGATCTGGTCCTGCCGAATGCCGGTGGCCAGCAGCCGTGCCGCCAACTCGTGTACCGCCGGCGTGGTGGCCTCATAGCGGAACGAGCCGGTGTCCGTGGACACCGCGACATAGAGGCATTCCGCGATCTGCGCGGTCAACGGGACCTCGAGACGGTTCAACAATCCGTCGACCAGCACACCGGTGGCCGCCGCGGTCTGGTCGACCAGATGTTTCGTGCCGAACCGGGTGTTCGACGCGTGGTGGTCGATCACCAGGGTCTCGCCTGCGCTGCCCAACCGGCCGGACAGCTCACCCAGCCGGTCGACGCTGCCTGCATCGAAGGTGATCAGCAGATCCGGCGCCGGTTCGGCCTGCCCGGCGGGGACCAGCAGGTCCCGGCCGGGCAGTTCGGCCAACGGCCCCGGCAGCTCGAGCGGGCCCGGAAAACTCGCCTGGACCTGGTGGCCCAGCTGACGCAGCCCCAGTCCGGCGGCGAGCATGCTGCCCAGCGCATCGCCGTCCGGGTTGAGATGACAGACCAGCAGGATGCTGCCGGCCCCGTCGATCGCCTGTAGCGCCGCATCCCATTCGCCCGCAGAGATCACCTCTGCGTCGGCGGTGTCACCCGCATGTGACGGCTGGACTCCGGTCACCGGACGCCCCGGTCGGATCCGCCTGCACGTGACGGGTCTGCGACCGCTTCCGGCTCCTCCTCGTCCAGGTCGTCGTCGTCTTCATCCTCGTCGAGCTTGTACGGCTGGGCGTCGCCGGCATAGTCCGCGGCTGCGGCCCGCCGCTGCACCTCAGCGTCCGCGGCACGGGCGGCGGCGAGCAGCTCCTCGATGTTCTTGGCCTGCTCCGGCACCGCGTCGGTGACGAACGCTAGGGTCGGCGCGAACCGCAGACCCAACCGCTTCCCGACGATGCTGCGCAGCAGGCCGTTGGCGCTGGCCAGGGCTGCGGACGTGGCTGCCTGCTCGGCCGGATCACCGAGCACCGTGTAGTAGAGGGTTGCCTCGTGCAGATCGTTGGTGAGCCGGGCATCGGTGATGGTCACCATGCCCAACCGCGGATCCTTGACCTGCTTGCGGAGGGCGGACGCCACCAGCTCCTTGATCCGTTCGGCGTGCCGGCGCACCCGGGCTGGGTCCGTCATGACTCCTCCTGCGCTCGTTTGACCTCTTCGACAGTACTGGAGTGGCCCATGGCCACCACCGACGGCCAACCCGTACGGGTGGTCGGTTTCACAGCGCGGAATGTCGATGCCAAGATAGCTTTCCAAAGCTATCTTTGGAAAGCTATCTTGGCATCATGGAACGACCCGTCGTCGAACTCACCGATCCCCGCGCCCTGCGCGCGCTCGCCCATCCACTGCGTCTCGCACTCGTCGGCCTGCTGCGCCGGCAGGGGCCGCTCACCGCGACCCGAGCGGGCCAGATCCTGGACGAATCCTCCGCAAGCTGCTCCTTCCACCTGCGCCAGCTCGCCAAGTACGGGCTGGTCGAGGAGGCCGGCGGCGGCACCGGCCGGCAACGACCCTGGCAGGCCACCGCACGGGCCACCCGATGGCCACACCTGGCCGACAACCCGGACCTCGCCGAGGCCACGAGCGAGCTGAACGCGGTGCTCGCCGACCATTGGCTGCACGGCATGCTCGGCTGGATCACCAGCCGTGACAGCGAGCCGGTCGCCTGGCAGAACGCCGCAACGCTCGGCGACGCGATGGTGTACCTGACCGGAGAGGAACTGGCCAGGCTCAATGCCACGGTGGACACGCTGCTCGCCGAGTACGCCGACCGCGGTGAGGATCCGGGTCACCGACCCGACGGCGCCCGACCGGTAGTGTTCCTCCAGGTCTCCTATCCCCTGCCCGAACAGCGATGACGCTGCGCACCGGCCCCCTCGCCGGCCGGGACTTCCGTCGGCTGTGGACCAGCCACTCCATCTCGCTGTTCGGTGACCAGATCTCCGTACTGGCACTACCGCTCACCGCCGTCCTGGTGCTCGACGCCGGCCCCGCCGCGATGGGGTTGCTGTCCGCTGCCGGCATGCTGCCCAGCCTGCTGTTCTCGCTGTACGCCGGCTCGTGGAGCGACCGGTACGGCCACCGCCGGCTCACCATGGTGCTCGCCGACCTGGCGCGCGCCGTACTGCTGTGCAGCGTGCCGGCCGCCGCCGCCCTCGACGTACTGAGCCTTCCCCAGCTGTACGCGGTCGCCTTCGCCGTTGGCACACTCAACGTCTGGTTCTCGGTCGCCAACGCCAGCCTGTTCGTCGCGGTCGTCCCGGCCGAGCGCTACGTCGGCGCCCAGTCGCTCATCCACGGCAGCCGCGCGTTCTCCTACCTGCTCGGGCCCAGTCTCGGCGGAGTGCTCGTACAGGTCCTCAGCGCACCGTTCGCGGTCCTGGTGGACGCGGGGTCGTTCCTGCTCTCGGCGCTGTCGCTGGGCGGCATCCGCACGCCCGAGCCGCCCACCGAACCAGCCCGCCGGGGCGGGCTCACCGCCGGACTGACCTATCTGCGCCGGTCGCAGACCATGCGCGCCCTGCTCGGCGCGACCGCCACCGTCAACCTGTTCAATTTCATGTTCGCCGCGCTGTTCACCCTGTACGCCACCCGCACCCTGGGTCTGCGGCCCGGCACCCTCGGCCTGGTTCTGGGCGTCGGCGCGATCGGGGGTGTACTCGGCTCGGTGCTGGCCGGCCCGCTCGCCAGGCTCATCGGCGTCGGGCCCACGCTGGTCCTCGGCACCGCGCTGTTCCCCGCGCCGCTCATCCTCGTTCCGCTGGCCAGCGGCCCCGGAAGCGCTGCGCTCGTCCTGGTACTCGGATCGGAGTTCGGTTCCGGGCTGGGCGTGATGCTGCTGGACATCGCGATCGGTTCGATCATGGCAGCGACCGTGCCGGCCCGGATGCGAGCCCGGGTGTCCGGCGCCTACCAGACGGTCAACTACGGGGTCCGCCCGATCGGCTCGCTGCTGGGCGGGGCGCTCGGAACGGTCCTCGGGTTGCGACCCACCCTGTGGATCGCTACGGTCGGGGCACTGGCGGGGGTGCTGTGGCTGCTGCCCAGCCCGGTACGACGGATGCGGGACCTACCGGTCACCCCGGAGGAGCCTGCGCTGGCGCCGTCGTCACCCTGAACCGGCCGCAGAAGGCGCCGACCGGCGTTAGTCGTCCTCGCCGTAACGGCGGTGGTGCACCGACAACAGTTCCAGCTCCGGGCGCCCGGCGACCAGCCGCTCGCAGCGTTGCAGGATCTCCGCGATGTGCCCGCTGTCACCGGCCACCGCGGCCACCCCGAGCTGGCTGCGCCGGTGCACATCCTGGTCACCCACCTCGGCGACGGCCACATCCAGCTTGCGCAGGGCGGCCACCACCGGACGGACATAGGAACGTTTCGCCTTCAGCGAGTTGACGTCCTCGGGCCACCGGACGTCAAACAGCGCGGTACCGGTATACACAAGATCAAGACTACGGCTTCGTGGCCACCAGCACGTCCCGCAGAATCGCCTGATCCACCCGGTGCTCGAAACCCTGGTACGCGGGACCGTCCAGTACGGTGAGCCCCGCCTCGGTCAGGATCTCGGCCAGTTCGGCGCGACGCGAGACGTGCCGGTTGAACGACAGACCGAGGGCGCCACCGGAACGCAGCAGATCCACCCAGCTCGGCGCGGCGGCCCGGATGAGCTCGACCGGGCTCCGCGACACCGACTTGCCGTAGCTGCCGTGCGCCACCCCGTACGGCGCGTCCGTGACCACCGCATCGAACGACCGGTGCCGGAAGAATTGTCCGATGTGGACGGTGTCGCCACCGACCGCGGCCAGCTTGATCAGCTCGCCGGCCTTGTACTGCTCCTTCGTCGGCGCCAGCTCCACTTCGAAGCGGCGGCCCAGCACAGCCCGGTTCCGCCGGATCGGTACGGTCTGCGCCTGGTGTTTGACCCGGTTGTTGCGCAACCACGTCTTGACGAACGCGGCGTAGGCGTCGATGTCCTTGCTGTCGATGTCCATCCCGGACACCGACAGCCCGTACATCATGGCCTGGTTGAGCGTGGTGCCGCGCCCGCACAGCGGATCGAGCACCCGCAACTTGCGTTCCAGCAGGTCACCCGGCCGGTCGGTGGACAACGCCGTCACGTTCAACAACAGCTTGGTGAACTGCTCGTTGGTCTTTCCCGGGTACTTCTGGATGGTCAACAGGTCCGAGGCGAACAGGTCCAACGGTTTGGCACCCACCGGTCGCAACAGCTCGCCGACCCGCTCGAACATCGCGTACCGCGCCGACAGGTTCGCCAGATAGGCAAGATCATCATCGGTCAGATTGTCGGCGGTGAACGTGACATACGGCACGCCACCGATCTCGGTCTCGGTGGTCTCACCCAACCGACCGCCGAGCACGGTCGTGTTGAACACAGCCAGTTCCCGCTGGGTCAACGTCACCGCGGTACCGGAGTACACGCGGTTGAGCGACGGCAGGATCAGGATCGCGTAATCGGCCATGACGGTGGGTACCGCTCCATTTCTCGCCCGCGCCGGGGCCCGCCGGGCAACAGCGCATGATTCTGTCAATGTGCCGAGTGGCGAGGAACCCCCGGACCTGCGATGACAGCATGATCACAGCATCGGAGGGAGTCGCTATGCCACAGCAGTCAGCCGCGTGGCGGGACCACCTGGCCAACGAACGTACCTACCTTGCGTGGCTCCGCTCCGCGCTGGGGGTACTGGTGCTGGGGCTCGCCATCGCCAAGTTCGGTGGCGGCGGGGGTCTGGTCGCCGGGATCGTACTGTCCACAGTGGCAGTCGCCGGACTCGCCTTCAGCGCCGTCCGGTACCGGCAGGTCCGCCACGCCATCATGATCGGTGACCTGCCCACCGGTAGCGGGTTGGCTCCGGTCGTGGCCGGCGGGGTACTAGTACTGGCGCTGATCGTGTCGTTCATCGTCCTTCAGGGAACCTGAGTCCGCCAGGAACCCTCAGTGCTGCCCGGAGGACGGAACGGCGGCCGGGCACCTGGCCCGGCCGCCGCTTCGTCACCGCTCGATCAGGCGCGCGGCTTTTCCCGCATCTCGAAGGTCTCGATCATGTCGCCTTCCTTGATGTCGTTGTAGCCGGAGAGGGTGATACCGCACTCGAAGCCCTCGCGGACCTCGGTCGCGTCCTCCTTCTCCCGCCGCAGCGACGCCACAGTCAGGTTCTCGGCGACCACGGCACCGTCACGCAGCAGACGGGCCTTGGAGTTGCGTCGAACCAGACCGGAACGGATCATGCAGCCGGCGATGTTGCCGATACGGCTGGACTTGAAGATCGCACGGATCTCCGCCGTGCCCAGCTCGACCTCTTCGTACTCCGGCTTGAGCATGCCCTTGAGGGCCGCCTCGATCTCCTCGATGGCCTGGTAGATGACCGTGTAGTACCGGATCTCCACACCCTCGCGGTCGGCCAGGTCGCGGACCTTGCCCTCGGCCCGCACGTTGAAACCGATGATCGTCGCCGTCGAGTCCGAGGTGGCGCTGGCCAGGTTGACGTCGTTCTCGGTGATCGCACCGACGCCGCGGTGGATGATCCGCAGCTGGACCTCTTCCGGAATGTCCAGCTTGACCAGGGCGTCTTCCAGCGCCTCGACCGAACCGGACACATCGCCCTTGAGGATGAGGGCAAGAGTGGCCTTCTGGCCCTCCTTGACCTGCTCCATCAGGGTCTCCAGCGTCGCCCGACCACGCGAGTACGCGTTCTGCGCGGCACGCTTGCGGGCCTGTCGCTGCTCGGCGATCTGACGCGCGGTCCGGTCGTCCGCGGCCACCAGGAAGGTGTCCCCGGCGCCAGGTACCGCAGTCAGACCGAGCACCAGGACCGGACGCGACGGACCGGCCTCGTCGACCTGCCGGCCGTACTCGTCGAGCATGGCCCGCACCCGACCGTAGCCGGAGCCCGCCACGATCGACTCGCCGACCCGCAACGTGCCCTGCTGGACCAGCACGGTGGCGACGGGACCGCGACCCTTGTCGAGGTGACCTTCGATGGCCACACCGTGCGCCGAACCATCCACCGGGGCCTTCAGGTTCAGCGAGGCGTCCGCGGTCAACAGCACCGCTTCCAGCACACTGTCGATGTTGAGTCGGGACTTGGCCGAGATGTCCACGAACATGGTGTCGCCGCCGTACTCCTCGGCGACGAGGCCATACTCGGTCAACTGCTGGCGTACCTTCGCCGGGTTGGCGCCCTCGACGTCGATCTTGTTGACCGCGACCACGATCGGCACCTCGGCCGCCTTGGCGTGGTTCAACGCCTCGATCGTCTGCGGCATCACACCGTCGTCGGCCGCGACCACCAGGACCACGATGTCGGTGACCTGCGCACCCCGAGCACGCATGGCGGTGAACGCCTCGTGACCAGGGGTGTCAATGAAGGTGACCTTACGTTCCTGGCCCTCGTGCTCGACCTCGACCTGGTAGGCACCGATGTGCTGGGTGATCCCACCAGCCTCGGCCTCGACCACGTGAGTGGACCGGATCGCGTCCAGCAACTTGGTCTTACCGTGGTCGACGTGACCCATCACGGTCACCACCGGCGGCCGGCTGACCAGTCGCGACTCGTCCACATCGGCTTCCAGGTCGATGTGGAACTGCGCGAGCAGCTCACGGTCCTCGTCCTCGGGGCTGACGATCTGTACGTCGTAGCCGAGGTGCTCACCGAGCAGCAGCAGCGTGTCGTCGGTGCAGGACTGCGTCGCGGTGACCATCTCGCCCAGGTTGAACATCTCCTGGACAAGCGAACCCGGGTTGGCGTTGATCTTGTCGGCGAAGTCGGAGAGCGAGGCGCCCCGCGCTAGCCGGACCGCCTGGCCCTGCCCGCGCGGCGCACCCGAACTCATGGTCGGAGCCGACAGGTTGTCGAATTCCTGCCTGCGCTGCTTCTTCGACTTGCGGCCACGACTCGGCCGACCACCGGGGCGTCCGAACGCACCGCTGGTGCCGCCACGGCCACGACCTCCACCGCCGGGACGACCGCCACCACGGAAGCCACCACCGGCCGGCGCGCCGCCGCCACGGAAGCCACCAGCAGCGCCGCCGCCGCCACCGCCACCGCGGAAGCCACCGCCACCGCCACCGCGGAAGCCACCGCCACCGCCACCGCCACCGCGGAAGCCACCACCGCCACCACCGGGACGACCGCCACCGGCGCCACCGCCACGGCCACCTGGCCCGCCACCGGGGCGAGCCGGACGCTGGGTGGGCATCTGGGAGGGACTGGGCCGTGGCGGCATGGAAGCAGGGCTGGGCCGCGGCGGCATCTGGCCACCGCCACCCGAACGCGGGCCGCCTGGACCGGCGGCCGGGCGCTGCGCGTTGCCCTGGCCGATGCCGAACGGGTTGTTACCCGGCCGTGGGGTGCCCCGACCACCCGGACGCGGCGGGCGCTGGCCCGGGCGACCGGTCGGCGTCGCCTGCTGCGGCGCGGGGCGCGGACCGGGACGGGGCCCCGGACGCGGCGCGGCGCCGGTGCCGTCGCCACCATCGGACGCGGCGGCCGGCTGCTGCTGTGGTTCGGCCGGTGCGGAGGCAGCGCGCTGGCGTGCCTCCTGCGCCGCCCGTACGGCCGCTTCCTGGTCCTTCTTCAGCTGGGTCGCACGCGCCTCGGCCGCCGCAACCTCGATGTCGTGTGCGCTTGCCGGCTTGCTGGCCGTCGGCACACCGGGACGCGGGCCCGGTTTGGGTCGGGGACCCGGCTTGGGCAGCGGACGGTCTGCCGGCTTCTTGTCCACCGCTGGTTCGGTGGCGCGGTCCACCGCCTGCTCGGCGGCTGCCTTCGGTGCCGGCGCGGTCTTGCGCGCCGCGGGCTTGGGCGCGGCGCTCTCAGCGGGAGCAGCCGACTTCTGCTGCTCCGCGGCGAGGACGTCACGCAGCCGGCGCGCCACCGGCGCTTCGACGGTACTGGACGCGGACTTGACGAACTCGCCCATATCTTTCAGTTTGGCGAGCACGCTCTTACTGTCGGTACCGAACTCCTTGGCGAGTTCGTGTACGCGGGCCTTGCCTGCCACTGCACTCCTCATCTCGAGGCCGGGCGGGCAGACCCGCTCGACCTCACTCGTGCAACACCAGAAGCCTGTTCATCACAGTGACTTCATCGTGCGCTCATGTCGGTCGACCTACCTAGTTCGTCTCGGGCCGGGTCTTGCGACCCGTTCCTTCGGCTGTTCCGCTCACTGCATGCTCACTCACATAGACCCGCACCAGGTCCGGATCGAGATCCGTTCCCGCTCCGAGCCGGAGCGCCCGCCCGAAGGCGCGGCGCCGCTGCGCAAGCGCGAGGCATGCCGGATCAGGATGCAGATGCACACCACGACCCGGCCGGCTGCGTGTCGGATCGGGGACCAGTCGAACCACGACGGGTTCCCTGACCCCGACAATACGCAATAACGCGGAGGCAGGCGCACGCTGCCGGCAGCCCACACAGGTGCGGACCGGAAACAAACGACCTACCACCGAGCAGTTTACCCCTCAGGTCCAGGACAGGCAGCGGCCGGTGTGTCGATCAGCGTGATCGGACACACCACTGTCGATCGGGCACGGTACGCGCGGTCAGCGCACCGGGTGAGCTGTGACCGCATCACCAGGCAGATCGGGCGGTACCGGACCGGCCTGCGCGGCATCCGACCGGATATCTATCCGCCACCCAGTCAATCGGGCAGCAAGTCGGGCGTTCTGCCCTTCCCGACCGATCGCGAGGGACAGCTGATAGTCAGGGACCACGACCCGCGCCGCCCGTGCAGTCGCGTCGACGACCTCGACCCGCAGCGCCTTGGCCGGGGACAACGCGTTGCCGACGAAGTCCGCCGGGTTCTCCGACCAGTCGATGATGTCGATCTTCTCGCCGGCCAGCTCGCTCATCACCGAGCGGACCCGGGCACCCATCGGACCGATGCACGCGCCCTTCGGATTGACTCCCGGAACACTGGACCGGACAGCGATCTTGGTACGGTGCCCCGCTTCACGGGCGATCGCACAGATCTCGACAGTGCCGTCCCCGATCTCCGGCACCTCCAGCCCGAACAGTCGTTTGACCAGGTTGGGATGCGAGCGCGACAGCGTGATCTGCGGACCACGCAGGCTCTTGACCACGTGCACGATCACGCACTTGATCCGCTGCCCGTGCTCGTACGGCTCACCGGGCACCTGCTCGGGCGGCGGCAGCAGCGCCTCGATCTTGCCGAGGTCGACCACCACGATGCCCTTCTCCGCGCGGGCCTCGTGCGCCTGGATCACGCCGGTGACGATGTCGCCTTCCTTGCCCACGTACTCGCCGTAGGTGACCTCGTCGGTGGCCTCCCGCAGCCGCTGCAGGATGACCTGCTTGGCGGTCATCGCCGCGATCCGGCCGAAATCAGCCGGGGTGTCGTCCCACTCGCGGACCACCGTGCCCTCGGCGTCGAGCTCCTGCGCGTACACCCCGGCGATACCGCTGCGCCGGTCGATCTCCACCCGTGCGTGTGAGTGCGCGCCCTCAGTGTGGCGGTACGCAGTCAGCAGGGCGGTCTCGATCGCGTTGAGGATCGTCTCGTAGGGAATGTCGCGCTCGCGCTCGAGCGCGCGGAGGGCGGCCAGGTCGATGTTCATGCCTCCTCCTTCCCTGGCTCCAGATCGTCGTCACTCTTACCACTATCCAGCCGACCGAACTCGATCTGCACCTTCCCCGGCCCCAGGCTTGCATACCGGAGGCGCTGCGGCGTGCCCTCGACATCCAGCTCGATGCCGGGTTCGCCGGGATCCTCCGCCGGATCCGCTACCCGGATCCGGCCAGCCAGGGTCCTGCCATCGGCCTCTACCTGCACCAAGCGCCCGACGTTGCGTCGCCAGTGCCGGGGTTCGGTCAGCGGCCGGTCCACCCCCGGCGACGTGACCTCCAACGTGTACGCCTCCATGCCGAACGAACCGCTCTCGGACTCCGCGCCGTCCAGCACGGCGGACACCGCACGGGAGATGTCCGCGACCGCGTCCAGGTTGACCCCGTCGTCGGAGTCCACCACGATGCGCAGCACACTGCGTCGACCGGCCCGGGCCACCGTCAGGTCCTCCAGGTCGTAGCCGAGTTCCTCGATCACCGGGCGGATCGTTCCCCGTAGCCGCTCGGTGTGCTCGGCCATGGTGCCCGCGCGAGGCGCACCGGCCGCCGCTGCGCCCGCTCCGGGCTCGCCGCTCGCCGCGGCACCACGCCGCTCGCCCCGCTGACCAGGCGTGGCACGGCCGGACCGGGTCTGCCCCACGGCGCCCGGCCGTTCACTTCGCGAAACCATGCCGTACCTCCCCCCTCCGTCATCCACGGCTCTGGCATCCCGCCGCCACTCACCGGCCGCGGGAACCGTCAGCCGGTACCAGCCACGTCGGAAGATCCAACGCGGCTTGGCGGAAATCGTAACCCCACGTAGCGAGAAACTGCGCCCAGCCACCCGCCCGGGGCGACCCGGCCGGTGGCCGCAGTGGCGGTGGCCCGCCATCACCCCGCCACCGCGTCGCGTAGTGTTTCATCACGCAGCGCACGCAGCGACGGCAGGCATCCCGGCGTGCCCGTTGTCGTGCCGGTCGACCATCGTGGGTGACACATGCGGCAAGGACGGATGGATGGGTTCAGCGAGACTGACGCGTCGTGCGGCACTGACCGGTGGGGTCGCCGTCACGGCCGCCCTGGCCGGATTGTCGGCCTGTCGATCGGATGATTCCCGCAGCGCTGCGCCGAACCCGTTGATCTCCGCGCTGTCGGCCACCACCGCGCTGCTTGCCGACTTCGACGCCACCCTGATCAGTCATCCGGACCTGGCCGGGCGGTTGACGTCGTTGCGCGAGGACCACCAGCAGCATGTCGACCAGCTCGTACACGAGTTGGGCAGTGCGGCTCCGTCGGCATCGGCCGGCTCTCCGCATGGCAACGCACCGAGCTCGCCCGTACCTGACGACCCGCACGAGGCCCTCCAAGCACTCGTCGCAGCCGAGCGTCGGGCCCAGCAGTCCGCCGCCGGGGCCTGCCTGCATGCGCCCGACCGGCACGCGTCCCTGCTCGGTTCGATCGCGGCCTGTCGGGCGACCCATCTGGCGGTGCTGGCATGAGCCTGACCCAACAGCGCCTCCAGGCCGCACTCGCCGCCGAGCACGCGGCCGTGTACGGCTACGACATGGTTGGCTCCCATCTGACCGGTGCGCCCCAGGAACGGGCGCGGACGGCTGGGCAGGCTCACCGCGACCGTCGGGACGCGCTCACCCTGCTACTGAGCCGGCGTCATCGCACTCCGCAACCGGCCGCACCGGCGTACGCGCTGCCGATCGACGTGTCCGATGCGAGCGGTGCGCTGCGGCTCGCCGTCACCTTGGAGGAGCGGACCGCCGTGGTGTGGGGCACCGGGCTGCCCGACCTGCACGGCCGGGACCGCAAGCTGGCCCTGGATGCGCTGACCGACTGTGCGGTACGAGCAACGGGCTGGCGACAGCTGGCTGGCGACAAGCCAGCCACCGTGCCGTTCCCCGGGCGTCGCTGAACGATCAGCCAGCCCTTTCATCCCGTTTTCACACTATGCCAACTTATGAGTTGCATTCTGCCCTCGTTTGCCGCTACCAATCATTCCGATAACGGAGGTGATTGGTGCAGAGCCGAGAGATACCGTCCGCACTGAGCCGAATGCTTGTCATCGTGCTGCATTCGGGCGATGAGGCCGTAGAGGCGATCACCCGCGCCGTACGCGACCACGACATCCGTTCCGCGCAGGTCATCGGCGTCGGTGGGTTCAGCGACGCAACGCTCGGCTACTTCGAGCCGGAACTGCGTGACTACCGGCCGATCCCGGTCCCCGGCCAGTCGGAAGTGGTGTCCTTCCTCGGCGACGTGGCCTGGCACGAGGGCGAGCCGGTCCTGCACGCCCATGCGGTACTGGGCCGGCCGGACGGCACCACCCGGGGTGGACATCTGCTCGCAGCCACGGTGTGGCCGACGCTGGAGGTAGTGGTCACCGACCTGTCCACCACACTGACCAAGCGTGACTACCCCGATGCCGGAGTGGCGCTGATCGATCTCGACCTGCCGGTACCGACCTGACCCACCAGGCCCGGCCGACCTGACACACATCAGCCGATGGCAGGGACAAGAATGGTGTGGTGAGCAATCAACCGGACCATCCGCCCCCCGCGAGCCGTCGCTGGCGGGTGGCGGAAGCGATCAGTGATGCGATACGAGGCAGATACCGGGCACAGGTACTGGCCGTGGGCGTACACGGTGCACTCGCACACGGCGACGACAGCGAATACAGCGACGTCAACATCGTCGTGGTGACCTACCAGCACAGTTCCGGACCACGGCCGGGACGACGACGCATCGACGGTGTGGTGGTGGACCTGGGAGTGATCGGCTCCCACGAGTACCTGCAGCACGCACGGACGCTGTCCACCTCATGGCCGTTGACTGCCGACCAGTACCTCACCACCACCCCGATCTACGACCCGAACGGCTGGCACCGGGAGTTGCGGGACACCCATCTCGCGCGGCTGGCCGAGGCCAGCGGCCGGGAGTTCGCCACCCTGGCCCGGGAAGCGTGGCTGACCGCCCGGACCCGATACGACGAGTCCGCCCGGCTCGCCGAGTGGTACGACACCGACGGTGCCGTACTGGTTCTCGGCGAGGCACGCACCGCGGTCGCCGTGGTGGAAGGTCTGCTGCATCGTACGTACTTCCGCGGCAGCGCCGACGCCGTGCGGCGGGCCAGCCTCGGTGATGCCGGGATCACCGCCGTGGCCGACCGGTTGGCCTCGCAGGCCGATGAGCTCGCCTGTCGTGGTCGACCGGTCGACGGCTCCGTCGACGACCTGCTCGGCTGAGCGACGCCGAGCGTCCCAGCGTTGCTGAATGCCGCGGCACGCGCTCAGCGCGCCGGGGCCGTACCGGTGCGTACCACGATCGCGGCGAGGCCGGCCCGTGAGGTCACATCCAGCTTCTGGTATATCCGCGAAAGGTGGGCGTCCACGGTACGTGGGCTGACCCCGAGACTACGGGCGATCGCCCGGTTCGTTCCACCGGTGGCAGTCAGCCGGGCGACCTCCAGTTCCCGCCGGGTCAACAGATCCAGCGCGGTGCTGTCCGGTCCGGTCGACGGCGCCGACGACGCCGCGGTGTCGACGACCATCTCGGCGAGCCGCGCGGAGCCGCACCGTTCGGCCAGGACCCGGGCCCTACGCAACAGCGGACCGGCCGCCGCCGGCCGTCCGGCTGCGGTCACCGCCCGGGCCGCGAGAACCAACGATCCGGTCTGTTGCAAGGCGAACCCGGCCTGCCGGAACAGCGTCCCGGCCAACCGGAAATGTTTGCCGGCGGCGATCGGGTCGCCGGCGGCGAGCAGGACCTCGCCGCAGGCTGCCTCCGCGTGACCCCGCTGCCCCTGCAGACCCAACTGGTCGGCCACGAGCTGTGCCCGCGCGGCCCAGTCCCGGGCCCGTCCGATGTCGCCGAGGCACAGCGCCGCGGTACAGAGCTGGTGAAGCCAGGTCGGGCGTAGCGAAGCCTGGAGTTCAGCCAGCTCCGGTCCTCCCCCGGCCTCCAGCAGGACCAGGATGCAACGCTCCGCGTCGCCGTCCGCCCACAGCGCCTGAGCGAGGATGCAGGCCGCGGTCTTGGCCCACCAGCCGTCCGGTACCGGCGCGCGCACCAGTGCCTGTTCGGCCTGGCTGATCGCCGCCGCCGCCGATCCTTTCCCGCCGGCCCACAAGGTTCGCAGCGCGTCCAGGGACAGCGCCAGCGCCACGATGTCCCGGCTGCCGGTATCCTCCGCGGTCCGAATGGCCTCCTCGATCAGGATCGCCGCCCACGGCAGCCGCCCCGACCAGCAGGCCAACTGGCCGAGGCCGAGCAGCACGTGCGGCAGGGTGTGGCGCTGCCCGGCCCGGCGGGCCAGCCGGAGCCCGCGGTCCAGATGTCGTTCGGCGTCGCGGTGATGCTCCACGAAGACCTCTGCCCAGGCAAGCTGATAGAGCGCTTCGGACCGGTCCAGCAGCGCCGAATCCGGCAGCGCGTCGACGACCCGGCCACCGCGGGCCGCCGCTTCCCGGGCCGCCGTAACCCGGCCCTCACTCGCCGAGGCCAGCGCGGCCAGTCCGGACAGCTCCACCTGCACCGGCGAGCTGTCCACGAGCAGAACCCGGTCGGCTGAGGCGAGGGCGTCCCGGACCGCGCCGTAGTCACGCAATTGCAGGGCGACCGCGGCGTACTCGGTGGCGACCCGCAACCTTGATGGCGACGGGCCCGAGCCGGTGTCCTCCGGCAGCCAGGGCCGCAGTAGCGCCAACGCCTCGGGATAGTGCCCGAGCAGCCGTTCCATCTGCGCACACGCGACAACCGCAGGGATCCGAGCCTCATCATCCGGTGCCAGGGCGTGCAGGATCTCGTGCAGCACGTCCCGGCTGTCGCCCAACCGGCCGGCGGTGCCCAGGATGCGGGCCCGGCGCATCATCAGCTCCAGTCGTCGCGCGCGGTTCGCCGGATCGTGCCCCACCAGGCGCAGCGCCACCTCCAGATAGCGGACCGCGGACAGCGGCGCGGTCGACTCCAGGCAGTCGACTGCTGCCAGCAGTACCGTGAGATCTCCATCCGCATGGACCGCACCGGGCCAGGAGAGGCAGCGGGCGAGCTGTTCGGCCCGCTGCGCGACGGGAGCGCACCGACGATGCAGCGCCCGACCCGCCCGGCGGTGCGCATCGAGCCTCCACAGTGGATCCAGCTGCTGGTAGACCGCCCGACGCAGCGTCTCGTCCCGAGGTACGAACAGCGTGCCACGCATTCCGGGCCGCAACATGTCGCGACCGATCAGGCGACGTACCGATTCCTGTGTCTCGGTGGCGGACAGTTGAGCCACCGAACCGAGCAGGTCGGTGTCGGCCTCTGCGTCGAGTACCACCGCCGCAGCGATCACCACCGCTTCCGCTGCGGGCAGCCGCAAATAGTCCTGCAGCAACTGCTCGACGGCGGGGCCACCGCCGGTGGCGGCAAGTTCTCGGGCCGCCAGCAGGCCCAACGGACTGCCGCCACACTCCCGGTACCAGTGCCGGTAGACCGGATCGGAGTCCTTCATCCGCAGCAGTCGGGCGCCGTCCTCGATGTTCAGCGGCGCCAGGCTCAGGCGGTCCGCTGCCGGCAGTACCGGCCAGCTCAGCTCGGCCTCGGCCAGCCGGGCAGCGAACTGGCGGGGCCGGCTGACGAGGATGACCAGCAGCGGTGCGGGAACCGGATAGCGCGCCAGATGGGTCAGCAGTCGAAGGCTCGCCTCGTCCGCCTGGTGCACGTCGTCCAGCGCGAGTACCAGGCCGCCACGGACCCGATCCGCGAGCAGGGCGCTGAGCTCCTCGTACTCGGCGAAGCCGGGCACCGCGCCGCGCAGCGCAACCGAACGCAGTGCCTGTTCCCACGATCCGGTGCCGCGCGGGCGCCCGAACGCGTGCAGCAGCGGGTGCAGCGGCACATCCCGCTCGGCGTCGCTTGCGGTGCCGAGTACTGCGGACACGCCGCGACGCTCGGCGTATCCGCCTACCTTGCCGAGCAGATGCGTCTTACCGAGCCCGGCCGGGGCGACGATCTCCACCAGTCGCTGACCGCCACCGGCGAGATCGTCCACCGCCTGGCAGAGCGATCGGAACTCATTAGCCCGACCGATCAATGTGCCACCGTGTCGCCTCACCAGCGTCGCCTGCACTTCCCTCGATGTCCCCCAGTTGCCCCCGCTGACCGGCCGAGAGTGACTGTACGAGGCGTTCTACGAGCGTGGCAGGGTGAAATTACCCTTGGCCGAAGGGACCACGCAGGCTCGACTTTCGGCTCATCCAGCTCAGTTCCTGTCGATATCGGTCCGGGCGTGACCTGCGCAAACAACGCCGCCGATGGCTGGACCCGGAGATGCGGTCAGGCACGGCGGCCGATATCCGAAACCACCAGTTCTGCGGTCGGTACTCGTCTGTCGGCGCTTCTCCAATCCATCAGGGACATCATAAGGCAGCAGGGTTGGTTAGAATCGTCCTGTTCTGTTATCGGCTGCCGGCATTGCCGAGCGATCAGAACACCCGGTTCCGGGCCTGCCCGTGGTCCGGACCAGACCACGCGGGCATCACCCGAGGGCGCCCGCACACCCGGCACGGTCCAGCGGAAACGCCGGACCGGTGAGGAGGTCTCCGGATGGACGAACTACAGCACGCATCCGCGCCGCACCCGACACGTGGCCCGTCATGGCGCCGCCGGATCGGCGGCACGGCGGTAGTACTGACCGCGGCGTTCGGTCTTGCACTCGGCGCAGCCTCGTTGGCCGGTGGCAACTGGCAGGGCGATGGCTCGGGTGGTGGCGGTGGCAGCTGGCTCGCCGGCGGTGGCGGCGGTGGAGGCGGCGGCAGCTGGGTCGTCCAACAGGGCGCCGGTGACGGCGGCGGCGGAGGCGGCGGAGGCGGCTGGGTCATCCAGCAAGGTGTCGGTGACGGCGGCGGCGGAGGCGGCGGAGGCAGCTGGTAGACCGATGAGGTGAGACGAGGGTGCGACCCGGATGAAAGGGTCGCACCCTCGTCTGTCTGTCGGCCCGCGGAGCGGAAGCTGACCGGTACACCAACCGTTGATCATATGCCGCGGGGGCGTACCACCGGAAGACGGTGTTTTCCGCATTCCATGGCCGTGCGAGCGACCGTAGGTTGGCTGGACAGCCAACACCGACATCGGTCCCACGATCGCGCGCGATGAGGACAGGAAGAAGACATGACCGTCACCGCCACCAGCCTCCCCATGATCAACGACTCACCGGCGGGGCGGTACACGGTCGACCAGCTCGCGAACAAGGTGGGCATGTCGCCCCGCAACATCCGCGCCTACCAGAGCCGGAAGTTGCTGCCTCCACCGGCCAGAAGCGGACGCCAGGTCTACTACGACGATCGGCACCTGCGCCGACTGGAGGCGGTCCGATCGCTGCAACGCCAGGGCTTCAACCTGGTGTCCATCGAGGCGATCCTCGGCGTACATGCCGCCGAACCGCGCAGCGACACCCTGGCCCGGGTACTGCACCAGCTCCAGGCCGAGCACCCACCGCTGGTGTGCGCGTTGACCCGGCACGGGGTGGTGAGCCGCGACGGCGACGACACCGTACATGCCACCCGCCCCCGGACGGTGCGCGCAGCTCTCGCGCTGCAGCAGGCTGGCGTACCAGCTCTGGAATCCCTTCAGCTGCTCAGCGAGGTACTCGACCGCATCCAACCACTCGCGCACGGGCTGATCCGGGAGGCGGGTGCACGGGTACTGGCGCTCTCGCCGGACTGCGACGCAACCTCCGAACTGCCATGCGACACCGGTTCGGGCAACCTGACCCAGGCGCTCGTCGCGCTGCTGGCCGAGTCCTTCCGGACAGCGGCCGAGAACTGCGGTGAATCGACGGTCGGCGAACTGGTCGCTGACCGTGCCGCCACGCCGGCGCACAGATCGGCGGGTTGACCAGTCAACTGCCCGACGGCGGGAGCAGCAGGTGTCCGCGGCTCCGCCGTCCGGGTCACTCAGCTCCGCCGGGCCGGCCGATCTCGATCATGCGCTGTACGGCGGCTCGAGCACGTTCCGCGATCTGCGCCTCCACCCGTACCTCGTCGGTGCCCTCACGGACCGAACGCAGCAGCGCCTCCGGGGTGATCATCTTCATGTAGCGACAGGAGGCGCGCTCGTTGACCGGCTGGAAGTCCACCCCGGGCGCAGCCTGCCGCAGCTGGTGCAGCATACCGACCTCGGTGGCGACCAGGACGCTGGCCGACGTGGTACGCCGGGCGGCCTTCTGCATGTCACCGGTGGACAGCACCTTGACCCGGTCCGCAGGAACGACACCCTCGCCGGCCAGATAGAGCGCCGAGGTGGCACAACCGCATTCGGGATGGATGAACAGCTCCGCGTCCGGCACCGCGGCCACCCGCTCGGCCAGCTGGTCACCGTTGATGCCGGCGTGCACGTGGCATTCACCGGCCCAGATGTGCATGTTGGTGCGGCCGGTGATGCGCCGGACGTGCGCGCCGAGGAACTGATCCGGGCAGAACAGCACCTCGCGTTCGGCCGGGATGGCGGCGACCACCTCGACGGCGTTGGAGGAGGTGCAGCAGATGTCGGTCTCGGCCTTCACCTCGGCGGTGGTGTTGACGTAGGACACGACGACCGCACCGGGATACTCGGCCTTCCAGGACCGTAGCTGTTCGGCGGTGATCGAGTCGGCGAGCGAACAGCCTGCCCGGGCGTCGGGGATCAGTACCGTCTTGCCCGGGCTGAGGATCTTCGCGGTCTCGGCCATGAAGTGCACGCCGCAGAACACGATCGTGCTGGCCGAGCTGCTCGCCGCGATGCGGCTCAGGGCCAGCGAGTCTCCGGTGTGATCGGCGATGTCCTGGATCTCGGGCAGCTGGTAGTTGTGCGCCAGGATGACCGCATCCCGCTCTCGGGCCAGCGCACGCACCTCCTGCGCCCAGCGTGTCCGCGCGGTGGTCACAGTGTCGGATGCGGTGCTCATCTTCGGACCCTCCCGGTACCGACCGGCGGTTCGATTGACCCGCGATCGGTTTTCGCCTTATAGTCAAAAACCATGGCCAACACTACCAGGGACGGCGTCGGAACGGAACATGAAGCCCTCGCCGCAGTGCTGTCGGTGCGAGGCGGATCACTCCAGGTCCTGCTGTGGCAGCGCGCCCGCCAACCGGAAGGCGGACATTGGGCACTTCCCGGCGGGCGGCTCGGTGACACCGAGGATGTCGACGCCTCGATCCGCCGCCAACTGGCCGAAAAGGTGGATGTCGCTCGACTGGCCCATCTGGAGCAGCTCGCGGTCTTCTCAGACCCGCACCGCTTCCCCTGGCGCCGGGTGATCGCCACAGCGTTCCTCGGGCTGGTACCTGCCGACCAGGATCCGGCGGTGCCGCCGGACACCCGATGGCATCCGGCCGACCAGCTCCCCGCCATGGCCTTCGACCACGGCACCATCACCCAGCACGGACGCGAACGACTGCGCGCCAAGCTCTGCTACACCAACCTTGGCTTCGCCATCGCGCCGGAAGAATTCACCATCTCCAGGCTGCGGGAGATCTACTCGGCGGCGTTGGGCTACCAGGTCTCGGCGACCAACATGCAGCGGGTGCTGGCCCGCCGCAACGTACTGGCCCCCACCGGGTCCGCAGCACCCTCTGGTCGGGCCGGCGGACGACCGGCAGCCCTCTTCCGGTTCGCCGAACGACGGCTACGCGTCACCGATCCGTTCGCCGTACTGCGCCCGCCGCGGCGGTGAGGACGTACCAGCGTTCTGCTGCACCGCATGTCCCGACCGGTGGGCGAACTGGACCGTCAGGCCGCAGCGACCCCGATGAGATGACCGATCAGGAAGGTGGCGCCGGCGGCCAGTCCGCCGAGCACCAGTTGCCGTACGCCGTTGGTGAGCCAGCGTCGGGCGGTGAACCGGGCCACCAGTGCCCCGGCCACGAACAGCCCGACCCCACCCACGGCCAGGCCGAGCCAGAGCTGACCGAACCCGAGCAGGAAGGTCAACAGCGGGAACAGCGCGCCCACCGAGAAGCAGACGAACGACGAGACGGCGGCCAGCCACGGACTGGGCACCTCCTCAGGGTCGACGCCCATCTCCTCGCGCGCGTGCACCCGGACCGCCTCGTCGAGGTCTCGGCCCACAGCGGTCGCCACCTCACGGGCCAGCGCCGGCGACAGCCCCCGGCGCTCCCAGGCAGCGGCCAGTTCGGCGGCCTCCTCCTCGGGATGACGCTCCAACTCCCGACGTTCCTTGGCCACCTCGTGCGCGACCTGCTCGTTCTGGGTGCGTACAGAGGTGTACTCGCCCAGTCCCATCGAGATCGCGCCGGCCACCAGCCCGGCCACCCCGGTCAGCACGATCGCGTCCCGCGACACTCCGCCGCCGCCAACCCCGGCGATCAGGGAGATATTCGTGACCAGGCCGTCCATGGCACCGAACACCGCGGGCCGCAGCCACCCGCCCGACACGTCGGCGTGGTGGTCGTGCTGCTCGGCAGCCGGACCGTCCGCAGCTTGCGATACACCAGACACAGTGGACACCCGCTAGACCAGGGTCAGGATCTCGGAGCCCTCGTCGGTGACGACGAGGGTGTGCTCGAACTGAGCCGTCCAGCTGCCGTCCCGGGTGACGGCCGTCCAGCCGTCGGCCCAGGAATCATGCTGGTAGTCGCCGAGCGTGATCATCGGCTCGATGGTGAAGGTCATCCCCGGTTCGATCATCACGTCCAGGTCCGGCCGGTCGTAGTGCGGCACGTAGAGGCCGGAGTGGAACGTCTCGCCGATGCCGTGGCCGGTGAAGTCCCGGACCACCCCGTAGCCGAAGCGCTTCGCGTACGACTCGATCACCCGACCCACCACATTGAGCGCCCGCCCGGGCTTGACCGCCCTGATCCCGCGCATGGTGGCCTCGCGGGTGCGTTCGACCAGCAGCCGTGCTTCCTCGTCGACGTCACCGGCCAGGAACGTGGCGTTGGTGTCGCCGTGTACACCGTTGATGTAGGCCGTCACATCGATGTTGACGATGTCGCCGTCCTCGACCACCGTCGAGTCCGGGATGCCGTGACAGATGACCTCATTGAGCGAGGTGCAGCACGACTTCGGGAATCCCCGGTATCCCAGGGTCGAGGGATAGGCGTGATGGTCGCAGATGAACTCGTGCACGACGCGGTCGATCTCGTCGGTGGTGACCCCCGGCTTGACCGCTCGGCCGCCCTCCTCCAACGCCTGCGCAGCGATCCGGCTGGCGATCCGCATCCGCTCGATCAGCTCCGGCGGCTTGACCTCGGAGCCGAGATAGGGAGCAGGGGCACTCTTGCCGACATATTCCGGGCGCGGAATCGACGTGGGAACGTCACGCGGCGGGGACATGGTGCCGGGAGCAAGGGGCGCACGATCTGCCATGAGCCAAGCGTATCCGCCCGCTACGACACACCGGACCAGCGGTACACGGGAACAGCCCGGCACCCGCGGGCGTCGAAGGACATCGCGCATACCGCCGGCAGCGCTCCTATGCTGGTAGGCAATGAGACGCCCCCCGGCACCTCCCACCACAGCACCCGCTGCGGCCACTCCCGGCGCCGCGGACACACCGTCCGAGCAGCTCGTCTGGTATGTCGCCTACGGCTCGAATCTGCTCGCCCGTCGGCTCAGCTACTACCTGGCAGGCGGACAGCCACCCGGTGCCCGGCGTACCTATCCTGGCGCCCGTGACCCACGGCCACCACGCGACCATCGCCCCGTCATGCTCGACGGTGGGGTGTACTTCGCCCTGGAGAGCCCGACCTGGACCGGCGGCCTGGCATTGTTCGACCCGGACCTGCCCGGCCGCGCCGCCGCCCGGGCGTACCTGATGACCGCCGGGCAGTTCAGCGACATCGCCGCCCAGGAGATGCGCCGGAAACCGGGCCAGGACCTCGACTTCACCCGGGCACTCACCCATGGCCGGGCCAAACTCGGTCCCGGCCGGTACGACACGATCATCCACGCCGGCACCACCGACGGGCTGCCGATGCTGACGTTCAGCGCACCGTGGCGTGCCCACGAGGTGCAGTGGAGCCCACCGTCCGAGCGTTACCTGGGCATCCTCGCCCGGGGCCTGTACGAGGCGCACGGCTGGCAGCAGGACCGGACCCTCGCCTACCTGCGGGAACTACCCGGCGTGATGCGGCACGCGGTCGGGCCGGTGATCGAGCACGCGTACCGCTGCGGCTGCGACGGCTGGTCACCCGTCGACGGCGAGTACCAGGGGCAGCACCGCGGTTGCACCGGCCCGACGAAGTTCACGGGCGACCACGGTCAGGGTCCAGCGAGAGTCACTGACATCGTCGACCAGCAGCACCGGCGCCCCGGCCAGCTCGGCGATCTGCTGAGCGAGGAGATCGGGTAGCGCGAAGGCGTCGTGCACCGCGGCGAGGCGCTGAACGGCGTTGCTGGCGCTCCCGGCCCCGGCCAGGGCGTCACCGACCCGGGCCAGCTCACCCAGATAGGGCAGCCGACCTACCGTGGCGATCCGTTCGGCCAGCGAACGCACCAGGGTCGGCCTGGTACGGGACGGTACGGACACCACGGCACCGGGCCGCTGTTCCCAGTCCCAGTCGGCCAGCAGCGTCACCACCCCGCGGAACACCTCGTCGGGCAGCGGCGTGTCCGCGACACCGGGCCGAAGCAACTCGCGCAGTCGGGTACCCCAGCCGATGTCGGACAACCGGCCCAGCGCCCGGCCCGATTCCGCGACCTCGTCCGCGGCGATCTTCCCCGACCGCGCGATACCCAGCGCGGCGCCGCCCGTCGGCCACAACTTCCGCGGCTCCACCACCACACCAGGGCGACCCAACCGTCGTTCGGCCGCACCGAGCGCGGTCGCGGAAACCGCGGTGGGGAACCACTCGGCCCCTTCGCAGACGTCGCAGCGGCCACAGTCCTGCGCGTACGGATCGTCCAGCGCCTCCCGCAGGAAACGCAGCCGACACACGCCGGTGGTCAGGTAGTCGCGCATGGACTGCTGCTCGCGGCTACGGGCCTCGGCGATCCGTTGGTAACGCTGCGCGTCATAGCGCCACGGCGTACCGGTGGCCAGCCAACCGCCCTTCACCCGGCGCACCACCCCGTCGACGTCCAGAACCTTCAGCATCAGCTCCAACCGGGTACGACGTAGCTCCACCCGGGCCTCCAACGCCGGGGTCGACAGCGGCCGGTCCGCCGCCTCCAACGCGGCCACCGCGGCACGTACCTGCTCCTCGGGCGGGAACGCCAGCGAGGCGAAGTAGCGCCAGATCGCCTCGTCCTCCCTGCCGGGCAGCAGCAGAACATCGGCGTGCTCGACCGCCCGCCCCGCGCGACCCACCTGCTGGTAGTAGGCGATGGGCGAGGGCGGCGCACCGAGGTGGACGACGAACCCGAGGTCCGGCTTGTCGAAGCCCATACCCAGCGCCGAGGTCGCCACCAGGGCCTTCACCCGGTTTGCCAGCAGGTCCGCCTCGGCCGCGGTGCGTTCTGCGGTGTCCGTACGGCCGGAGTACGCGACCACCGGGTGCCCGCGCTCCCGCAGGAACCCGGCCACCTCGTCGGCGGCCGCCACCGTGAGGGTGTAGATGATGCCCGAGCCGGGCAGGCTGTCCAGGTGTTCGGCGAGCCAGCCGAGCCGCTGCGCGGCGCTCGGTAACGTCAGTACGCCGAGTCGCAGGCTGCGCCGGTCCAGCGGACCACGCAGTACCAGGGCCGATTCCTCGACACCGTCACCGACCCCGAGTTGTTCGGCGACGTCGGCGGTGACCCGCGCGTTGGCGGTGGCCGTGGTCGCCAGGACGGGGACGCCGGGCCGCAGCCCGGCCAGGAAGCTCGCGATCCGCCGGTAGTCGGGGCGGAAGTCGTGCCCCCAGTCCGACACGCAGTGCGCCTCGTCGACGACCAGTAGACCGGTCGTGGCGGCCAGCGTGGGCAGCACCCGGTCCCGGAAGTCGGGGTTGTTGAGTCGTTCGGGGCTGACCAGCAGCACGTCCACCGCGCCGGCGGCGATGTCGGCCTCGACGGCCTGCCACTCGGTGACGTTCGCCGAGTTGATGGTCGCCGCCCGGATACCGGCACCGGCCGCCGCCTCGACCTGGTTACGCATCAGTGCCAGCAGCGGGGACACGATCACGGTGGGTCCGGCACCCCGTTCCCGCAGCAGGGCGGTGGCCACGAAATAGACCGCGGACTTACCGAACCCTGTGCGCTGCACCAACAGCACCCGCCGGCGGGCGCCGACCAGTGCCTCGATCGCCCGCCACTGGTCGTCGCGCAGGACCGCGTCGGGCCCGGCGAGTCGGCGCAGCACCTCCTCGGCCCAGTCACGGTCGACCGCGAGTCCACCCTCGACACCCGTGCCGGTCTGCGTCATCCCCCGTTTGTACCCGCCGGTGCGGGGCACCGGCCCGCCGCCCCACCGCTCCCCCTGGCCCACCGGTACGTCGTGTCCGGTTACCGGCGGCGTTGTCACAGCGGCGTCACGTACGCGCCACTGATCCCGCCGTCGACCAGGAAGGTCGACGCGGTGATGAACGACGCGTCGTCGGAGGCCAGGAAAGCCACCGCGGCGGCGATCTCGGACGCCTCGGCGAACCGGCCGAGCGGTACGTGCACCAGCCGGCGGGCGGCCCGTTCCGGATCGGCGGCGAACAGTTCCTGCAGCAGCGGAGTGTTCACCGGTCCAGGGCACAACGCGTTGACCCGGATACCCTCCCGGGCGAACTGCACGCCCAGTTCCCGCGACAGCGCCAGTACACCACCCTTGCTGGCGGTGTACGAGATCTGCGAGGTCGCCGCGCCCATCACCGCCACGAACGAGGCGGTGTTGATCACCGAGCCGCGGCCCTTGCGGCGCATCTGCTCGATCGCGTACTTGCTGCACAGGTACACCGAGGTGAGGTTGACCCGCTGCACCCGTTCCCAGGCCGCCAACCCGGTGGTGAGGATCGAGTCGTCCTCGGGTGGGGAGATCCCGGCGTTGTTGAACGCGATGTCCACCGCGCCGAGATCTCGGGCGACCCGCTGGTAGAGCTCGCGTACCGCGTCCTCGTCGGTGACGTCAGCGGCGATGAAGGTGCCGGACACCTCGTCGGCCGCCGCGCCGCCGGACTCCTCGTCGATGTCGACCGCTACCACCTGGGCACCCTCGGAGGCGAACCGGCGCGCGGTGGCCAGCCCGATCCCGCTGCCCGCTCCGGTGATCACCGCGACCCGCCCGTCCAACCGACCTGACATCTGCACTCTCCTCTGTCGTCTGTGAACTCCGCCCGCTGGTGGCAGTGCCCGGACCGGTAGGTGGCTCAGTGGGCCAGGAACACGTTCTTGGTCTCGGTGAAGCTGCTCAACGCATCGGGTCCCAGCTCCCGGCCGAGCCCCGACTGGCCGAACCCGCCGAACGGGGTGGAGTAGCGCACGGAGGCGTGCGAGTTGACCGACAGGTTGCCGGCCCGCACCTCCCGGCTGACCCGCAGAGCGCAGCCGACGTCGGAGGTCCAGATCGACCCGGACAGGCCGTGGTCGCTGTCGTTGGCCAGGGCTATCGCGTCGGCTTCGTCGTCGAAGGGCAGTACCGAGGCGACCGGACCGAAGATCTCCTCCCGCCAGGCCGGCTCCTGTGTGGAGCGGGCATCAAGGACCGTCGGCGGGTACCAGAACCCGTCGCCCTCGGGGGCGCTGCCACGGAACGCCACCTGCGCCCCGGACACGTAGGCGTCGACCCGGTCGCGGTGCGCCGCGGAGATCAGCGGGCCGACCTGGGTCTGCTCGTCGGCCGGGTCGCCGACCCGCACCTCGCGCAGCGCCTTCTCCAATGCGACCAGGAACGGCTCGTACACCTGGCGCTGCACCAGGATCCGGGTGCGCGCGCAGCAATCCTGACCGGCGTTGTCGCAGAACGACAGGGGTGCGGCCGCGGCGGCCGCGGCCAGATCCGCATCGGCGAAGATGATGTTGGCGTTCTTGCCGCCCATCTCCAGGGTGACCCGCTTGACCTGTTCGGCGCAGCCGGCCATGACGCCGCGGCCGACCCGAATGGAGCCGGTGAAGCAGATCTTGCGTACCGCGGGATGACTGACCAGCCGAGCACCGACGACGTCACCGGCACCGGGCAGTACGGTCAGTACGTCCGGTGGTAGGCCGGCCTCCAGCGCCAGTTCGGCGAGCCGCAGAGCGGTCAGCGGGGTCAGCTCCGCCGGTTTGACCACCACGGTGTTGCCGGCGGCCAGCGCCGGAGCGAACCCCCAGGACGCGATCGGCATCGGGAAGTTCCACGGAACGATGATGCCGACCACGCCGAGCGGTTCGGCGAAGGTCAGGTCGATCCCGCCGGCGACGGGGATCTGGCGACCGGCGGGACGCTCCGGCGCCGCCGAATAGTAGGTCAGGACGTCACGGACCTGCCCGGCCTCCCACCGGGCGTTGCCGACGGGGTGGCCTGCGTTGCGTACCTCCAGGTCGGCGAGTTCCGTAGCGTGCCGGTCGACCACGTCGGCGAAACGACGCAGCAACCGGCCACGGTCGGCCGGCGTAACCCGCCGCCACGTGCGGTACGCCTCCGCGGCACGCTCGATCGCCGTGTCCGTCTGCGCGAGACTCGTCATCTCGACCGTGGCGAAGGGATTTCCGGTCGAGGGGTCGACCAGTTGCACTTGCGTCATGTCCGCACTCCTCGGTCCGGTCGTCAGAGTCGCTCGAACCCGCGGTACAGCTCCCAGTCGGTGACCGCGGCGTCGTAGGCGGCCAGTTCGATGCGGGCGGCGTTGGCATAGTGCGCCACCACCTCGGCACCGAACGCAGCGTGCGCCAGTTCGCTGTCCTGCCACCGGGCCAGCGCGTCGCGCAGCCTACCGGGCACCCGTTTCCCGTCCTCGGCATAGGCGTTGCCGGTCGATGGCGCGGGCAGTTCGAGTTCGTGTTCGATGCCGTAGCGGCCGGCGGCGAGGATGCCCGCCACCGCGAGGTAGGGGTTGACGTCCCCACCCGGCACCCGGTTCTCCACCCGCAGCGACTCACCGTGCCCGACGGCACGCAGTGCGCAGGTGCGGTTGTCCACGCCCCAACGGACCGCGGTCGGCGCGAAGGAGCCCTCCTGGTACCGCTTGTAGGAGTTGATGTTCGGCGCATAGAGCAGCGTGAAGTCGGGCAGGCAGTGCAACTGGCCGGCGATGAAGTGCTCCATCACTGCCGAGAAGCCGTACTTCCGGTCCCCGGCCATGACCGGCTCCCCGGCCAGCGATCGCAGCGAGCAGTGGATGTGGCAGGAGTTGCCCTCCCGCGCGTTCGGCTTGGCCATGAAGGTCAGCGACCGGCCCTGCTCGCCGGCGATCTCCTTCGCACCGGTCTTGTAGATGCTGTGGTTGTCGCAGGTGGACAGCGCGTCGGTGTAGCGGAAGGCGATCTCGTACTGGCCGAGGTTGCACTCCCCTTTGGCGCTCTCTACCGTCATCCCGGCGCCGGTCATACCAGTACGGATGGCCCGTAGCAGCGGCTCCACCGCGCTGGTGCCCAGTACCGAGTAGTCCACGTTGTAGTGGCTGGTCGGCGTGAGGTCGCGGTACCCGCGCTGCCAGGCGTCGGCGTAACTGTCCTGGTAGACGCAGAACTCCAGCTCGGTGCCGACGTAGGCGGCGTAGCCGTGCTGCGCGAGCGTGGCCAGCTGGTCGCGCAGGATCTGCCGGGGGCCGGCGGCGATCGGGGTGCCCTGCACGGTGTGCAGGTCGGCCAGCACGAGTGCGGTGCCGGGCTGCCATGGTAGTGACCGCAGGGTGTTCAGGTCCGGCGACATGGCCAGGTCGCCGTAACCGGTGGACCAGCCGGAGTTGGCGTAGCCGTCCACGGTGTTCATCTCGACATCGACCGCGAGCAGGTAACCGCACGCCTCGCTGCCGTGCCGCAGCACCTCGTTGAGGAAGAAGGTGGCGTCCAGCCGCTTGCCGACCAGTCGGCCCTGCATGTCGACCGCGGCCAGTACGACGGTGTCGATCTCACCGGCGGCGACGCCGGCCCGCAGTGCCGGTACCGACAGCGGTGCGTCCCGGCCCACCGGCGTGTCCTGACCACCCATGACGGGGCTCCTTCCCGGCCATGTCCTGACCTGGCAGCATGGCGCGCCGGTGAGTCTACGGGCCGGTCGGCGCCGTCACAGGCGGCAGAGCATCCGGGTATTGCCCAACGTGTTGGGTTTGACCCGCGCCAGGTCGAGGAATTCCGCGACACCTTCGTCCGCGGAGCGCAGCAGTTCCTGGTACGTGGCGTCGTCCACGGCCGGGTCGTCGAGGATCTGGAAGCCGTGCCGGCCGAAGAAGTCCACTTCGAAGGTGAGCACGAAGACCCGGGTGATGCCCAGTTCGCGGGCGGCATCCAGCAGGGCCGTGACGATCTGCTGACCGATCCGGTGGCCTCGTCGGTCCGGCCGGACCGCGACGGTACGGATCTCGGCCAGGTCCTCCCAGAAGACGTGCAGTGCGCCGCAGCCGACGATCTCGCCGTCGAGTTCGGCGACCCGGAACTCCTGGATGTCCTCGTACACCGTGACGGCCGGCTTGACCAGCAGGCGGCGGTCGGCCGCATAGGTGTCGATCAGCTCGATGATGCCGCGGGCATCGGCGGTGCGGGCACGCCGGAGCACGAATGAAGGAATGGCTATGCATGATCGTGCATTCCTATCCACGGAAGCGAGAGTACACCGCACTCCCGCCATCGCGCCCTGCATCCAGGTGGCAGTTGCTGATCCGTCCGGCCCGGATGAGGCGCCTACCGACACACCCACGACAGCCAGACGACCAGCGGTCCCGAGGGACTGCTGGTCGTAGCCATCGGGCGTCTTTCACGGCGCGGGGCCGGGGCCCCGTACCGCGGGGAGGTCCGGGCAGCGCTCAGGCCGCCACCTTACTGGCGGAGGCGCTGTGCAGCGGGGCAGCCGTCGCAGCTTTCGCCTTCTGGGCGGCGTCCTCGACCATCCGCTCGTAGAGCATGCCGACCTGATGGGCCAGCGCACCGACCACGGCCGGCACCACCGGCAGTAGCCAGTCGGCGACGAACCCGTGCGCGGACATGTTGACCACAAGCACCGCGGCACCCGCAGCGCCGCAACCCATCACCATCGCGCGCCACAACGCGCGGCCGGTGTCCACGATCGCCGCCTTACGCGCCGCCGCGACCTCCGGAAACTTGTGCAGGGCACGGGCATCACGACGACCGAAGTTGAGACCGGCCACTCCCGCGGTCACCGAGGTGCCCAGAACCGAGGCCCACAACCCGCTGTGGGTGAGTAGCGCGACCAGAGCGAGTACGACCAGACCACTGCCCAGCGAGATCGCGGCCTTGATCCAGTCCGCCTTCTCGCCCGGGTACCAGTAGTATTTGGTGACGCCCTCGCCCCGAGTCTTGACGATCCTCCCCATCGCGACCACCCTGTCTGTTCTCGACCAACGAAAATACGTTGCTCATCACTCTCTGTATATAGACAATTATCTCAACGTGCGCAGAGAGTGTCATCTGCCGGGCCTGTCATGCGCAAATATCCGACAGACGAATCGGGAGAAAAGGGATATAACCGCCTAGAGTGGCAATCCCGCCGTATCCAGCTACCTGGAAATGAGCCACCCGGCGAGGCAACGGAACGTACAAGATCGACGCAGCCGTACGGGTGCCCACGGCGTCGCATGGATGGGTCAGAACAGGACCGTGGCGAAGGTGCCGACAGTACGGAAACCGCACCGCTCATACACCCTGCGCGCCGCATCGTTGTAGTCGTTGACGTACAGGCTCACTGAGGGAGCGACCCGGCTCAGCGCATCGGCGAGCACCGCCGCCATCCCGGCGGTCGCCAGTCCCCGGCCCCGCCAGCGGGGCGCCACCCAGACGCCCTGCACCTGCGCGGTGTGTCGGGTCACCACCGCCAGCTCGGCCTTGAACACGACCTCACCATGGTCGAACTTCGCGTACGCGCGACGTGCCCGGACCAGCTCGCTCACCCGTTGCCGGTAGATCCGGCCCCCCGCCTCAGCGATCGGCGACACGCCGACCTCCTCGGTGTACATCGCCACCGCCGCTGGGAACAGCGCGCTGACCTCACTGTTGCGCACAAGCCGCACCTCCGGGTCCGGAGTCACGGCTGCCGGCCGGTCTGCCAGCATCAGCGGCTGACTGGAGCGGATCTCCCGGGCCGGCGCCCATTCGTCCTCCAGCCGGGACCACAGGTCCAGTACCGCCTCGGCCGGGCCGACGATGGAGGAACACCGCCGACCCTCACGGCGGGCGAGTTCGGCGAATCCGGCGATCGCCTCTGGACCGGCATGTACCGGGACCAGGTTGGCACCGAGCCAGCACAGTGACTCCAACTGCCCGGGCGGCCCATAGCCGAACACCCGCGCGCCGGCCCGCCACCAGGTCAGACCGCCCGCCGCGACACGCTCCGCGACCTGCGCGGCAGCGATCGGCTCCTGATCCAGAAGTCGCTGCGCCTCCGCCCGGTCGGCATCGCTCAGCAACCGGGCCGGAACCGTCAACACAGCCCGCCTCCGGGCACCCCGTCCTGCACCCTTCCAGCGTGCCAGACCGCGAACCCGGTCGGGTGGGTCCGATGCTGTTGCGCTGGCCGCACTACCGGCCCCATCCGGCGTGGACACCGAGCACACTCGCCGTGCGGCCCGGTCCTCAGTGCACCTCGACGGTGACACCCATACCGCGCAGTTCCTCCGGAAGCTCCGCCCCGGACTCCTCCGCGATCCGCAGCGCCTCCTCGATCAACGTCTCCACGATCTGGGCTTCCGGCACGGTCTTGATCACCTTGCCCCGGACGAAGATCTGCCCCTTACCGTTACCCGACGCCACACCGAGGTCTGCCTCACGCGCCTCACCGGGCCCGTTGACGACGCAACCCATCACCGCCACACGCAGCGGCACTGGCAGGCCGTCCAGGCCGGCGTGTACCTCTTCAGCCAGCTTGTACACATCCACCTGGGCGCGCCCGCAGGAGGGGCAGGACACGATCTCCAGACCGCGTTCCCGAAGCCCCAGCGACTCCAGGATGCCGATGCCGACCTTGACCTCCTCGACCGGCGGCGCGGACAGCGATACCCGGATGGTGTCGCCGATGCCCTCGGCCAGCAGCGCCCCGAACGCGGTCGCGGACTTGATGGTGCCCTGGAACGCGGGACCGGCCTCGGTGACTCCGAGGTGCAGCGGGTAGTCGCACTGCTGCGCGAGCAGTCGGTAGGCGCGGATCATCACCACCGGATCGTGGTGCTTGACCGAGATCTTGATGTCCCGGAAACCGTGCTCCTCGAACAGCGAGCACTCCCAGAGAGCCGACTCCACCAGCGCTTCCGCGGTGGCCTTGCCGTACTTCTCCAGCAACCGCTTGTCCAGCGATCCGGCGTTGACGCCGATCCGGATCGGTGTGCCGGCGGCGCCGGCCGCCTTCGCGATCTCCCGGACCTTGTCGTCGAACTTGAGGATGTTGCCAGGGTTGACCCGTACCGCGGCACAGCCGGCGTCGATCGCGGCGAACACGTACTTCGGCTGGAAGTGGATGTCGGCGATCACGGGGATCTGCGACTTCTTCGCGATGGCCGGCAGTGCCTCGGCGTCGTCCTGGGAGGGCACCGCGACCCGGACGATCTGGCAACCCGACGCGGTGAGTTCGGCGATCTGCTGCAACGTCGAGTTCACGTCAGCGGTGAGGGTGGTGGTCATCGACTGCACGCTGACCGGTGCGCCGCCACCGACCGGCACGTTGCCCACCATGATCTGCCGCGACTGCCGGCGGTCGGCCAACGGCGGCGGAGGGAGCACGGGCATGCCCAGACTGACGGTGGTCATTGTGAGCGCCTCAATTCAGAGTGATCGGATTGATGATGTCCGCGGCGACGGTCAGCAGGCTCAACCCGCCGAACACGATCACGACCGCATAGGTGATCGGCATGAGTTTCAGGTAGTCGACCCGACCCGGATCGGGGCGCCCACGACGGGCCGCCCACCAGGAGCGGAGCTTCTCGAACCAGGCGATCGCCACATGTCCACCGTCCAGCGGCAGCAGCGGCACCAGGTTGAAGACCCCGACAAACAGGTTCAGCTGCGCCATCAGCATCAGGAAGAACCACCAAGCGTGCAACTCTACGGTCTCGCCGCCCAACCGGCTCGCGCCGACCACGCTGATCGGGGTGTCGGCGCTGCGCTTCTCCCCCGCCAGGGCGGTGACCAGGTTCGGGATCTTGGACGGGATGCGCGTCACCGCGTGCCCCATCGCTGTGAAGGTCCGCCCGTACACCTTGCCGGCCTCGGGCACGCCCCGGACCGCGCCGTAGGTGACGGTCGTCGGAATACCCAGCTGGGCCTGACTGGCCAGCGTCACCCCGAGCACCGATACGTCGGACAGCACCGGCTTGTCCACCGAACCGCCGGTGGGTCGCTGCGCCTTCACCAGCGTCACTGTCGTGGAGTGCGGGTGCCCGGCGCGTAGGTAGTGCAGCGACACCCGTCCCGGCGGTGTGTGCTGGATACGGGTGACCAGATCCTTGTACGTCGGGGTGGGCTTGCCGGCGATCGAGGTGATCCGGTCGCCGGACTTCAGTCCGGCCGCCTTCGCCGGGCCGCCCGGGTCACTCGGACGGCACTTGTTCGGAGCCTTGGCGTCGAAGGTGCGCGGTACACACTTGCTGACCGGGCCGATCACCGCAGGGACCTTGAGCGTGGCGTAGTCGCTCAGCTTGGGGTTCGGCACCCCGACGAACGCGGCGGCGATCCAGAACACCACGAACGCCAGGATGAAGTGCGTCACAGAACCCGCGACGAGCACGATGGTGCGCTGCCACACCGGCTTACGCCAGAACACCCGGTCGCGATCCTGCGGTGGGACCTCCTCGGCCTCCTCCAGCGGAGTCATCCCGTCGATCTTGCAGAAACCGCCGGCCGGGATCGCTTTGACGCCGTATTCGGTCTCGCCCCGGCGGAAGGAGAACAACGTCGGCCCGAAGCCGACAAAATACCTGCTCACCTTCATCCCGAAGCCCTTGGCGGTGAACATGTGCCCGGCCTCATGCAGACAGACCGACACCAGGATGCCCAGGGCGAACAGAACCACCCCGATCGCGTACGCCATCAATGTCCTTTCCGGAATGCCGAGCACAGTTGCCGCGCACGCTGTCGGGCCCAACTCTCGGCGGTCAGCACGTCATCGACGTTACCCGGTACCCCGAAATCCGGTGCCTCGTCCAGAACCTGGGCAATGGTGTCCACGATCGCGACGAACGCCAGCTCGCCGGCGATGAACGCCGCGACGCACTCCTCGTTGGCGGCGTTGAACACCGCGGGCCGACACCGGCCGGCGGCCCCGACCTCCCGCGCGAGCCGTACCGCCGGGAACGCCTCGTCGTCCAGCGGTAGGAACTCCCACTGCTGGCTGGCGGACCAGTCCATCGCAGGCGCGGCATCGGCCACCCGGTCCGGCCAACCCAGCGCAAGAGCGATCGGCAACCGCATGTCCGGCGGGCTCACCTGCGCCAGGGTCGATCCGTCGAAGAACTCCACCATCGAATGCACGATCGACTGGGGATGCACCACAGCATCGATCCGGTCGTAGGGAATGTCGAACAGCTCGTGCGCCTCGATGATCTCCAGGCCCTTGTTGACCAGGTTGGCGCAGTTGATCGTGACCACCGGCCCCATGTCCCAGGTGGGATGGGCCAGCGCCTGCTGCGGGGTGACCTCGGCCAGTTCGGCGCGGGACCGGCCGCGGAACGGCCCGCCGCTGGCGGTGACCACGAGCCGGCGAACCTCGGCGGCCCTACCTCCACGCAGGCACTGCGCCAGCGCGCTGTGCTCGGAGTCCACTGGTACGAGTTGGCCGGGGCGGGCCACCTGGCGGACCAACTCACCGCCGGCGACCAGCGACTCCTTGTTGGCCAGGGCCACCGTACGGCCCGCCGACAGCGCGGCCATGGTGGGGCGAAGGCCCACCGAGCCGGTGATGCCGTTGAGGACCAGGTCGCACGGCCAGCCGGCGAGTTCGGTGGCGGCCTGCGGACCGGCCAGGATCTTCGGGATCCGGTACTCCCCGGTGGCCCAGCCACGGCGCTGTGCCTCGGTGTAGAAGGCGAGCTGCAGGTCCTGTGCGGCGCTGCCCTTGGCGACGGCCACCACATCGACGGCCAGTTCCAGTGCCTGGCTCGCCAGCAGTTCGACGTTGCCGCCGCCGCCCGCGAGCCCCACCACCCGGAACCGGTCGGCGTTGCGGCGGATCACGTCGATGGCCTGGGTACCGATCGAACCGGTGGACCCGAGCAGCACGACCTCACGTGGCGTCATGACCATCATTGTTCCGCACGGGCTCGGCAGCCGGGCCGGGCGGCCACCAGAGCATGCAGTCTCCGACCGGCCGACTGGGTGATCAGTCCGATGGAAGCAGTTTGCCCGGATTCATTATGCCCTGGGGGTCCACAGTGGACTTGACTGCCCGCAGGATCGACATCCCACCCGGACCGATCTCGTCCGGCAGGAAAGGCCGATGGTCCGTGCCTACTGCGTGATGGTGGGTGATGGTGCCACCACCGGCCACGATGGCCGCCGTGACAGCCCGCTTCGCCCGCTTCCACTGCCCGACCGGATCGACCTGGTCCCGGGCGGCGAGCACCGTCACATACAACGAGGCTCCGGTCCGGTACAGGTGCGACACGTGCGTCATCACCAGCGCCCGCCCGAGCTGCTCGCACAGGGTGCCGCGGATCGACTCGTACAACGCCGGCAGCGCAGACCAGTCGGCCGCCGTCTCCAACGTCTCCACCAGCAGTCCATGATCGAGCAACGAGTCACGCAGGCCAGGCGCGGAGAATCGGCCATGCCGCCAGGACGCACCCGGCGCGGCTCCCAGCGTCACCGCACCGTGCGCACGCAGCAGGCGGGCGGCCGCCCGGTGCCGGAACCGCACCTGGTCTGCCTCCCCTTCCCAGCCCAGGATGACCAGACAACCACCGGACTGGCCGCGCAGTGACAGATAGCCCCGGGCCAGCCTGCTCGCCGGCGAACCGGAAAGCAGGAAGGTCACCTGCGTCTCATCGGGGTCGGAGAGCCGACACACGTCCGGCGCCAGCCCCGGCCCCAGTCGCTGCGCAAATGACCGGAACGCGGCCAGGGCGGCCGGCAGGTCGGGCAGCGACCAACCCTCGTAGCGGCGCACCGCGGGCAGCTTGCGTACCGCCATGGTCGCTTCGGTGATCACCCCGAGGCTGCCCTCGGAACCGACGACCAGCTCCAGCAACTGAGGTCCGGCCGCCGAGGCGGGGCCCCGGCCCAGGTTGAGCTCGCCCACAGGTGTCTGGCAGCGCACCGCGTGCACCAGCTCGTCCACCCGGCCGTACCCGGTGGAGGCCTGACCGGCCGACCGGGTCGCCACCCAGCCACCCACGGTGGCAAACTCGTAGCTCTGCGGGAAGTGGCCCAGCGTCGCACCGTGCCGGGCCAGCGCCGCCTCCACCTCAGGACCCCGCATCCCCGCCTGCAGCGTGGCAGTGTGCGCGACCCGGTCGATGCGTACCAGCCGGGACAGACGGCCGAGATCGAGTGCGATCACCGCGTGGTGCGGGCCGCGCACGCCGGAGACGCCACCCACCACGCTGGTGCCGCCCCCGAACGGCACCACCGCGACACTCTCAGCTGCGCAGATCTCCAGCACCGCACGGATCTGCTCGTCGTCAGCCGGGCAGAGCACGGCGTCCGGGGCATCGGCGGCATCGCCGGAGCGCAGCCGGAGCAGATCGAGGTAGCTACGTCCGGCCGCGTGCCGGATCCGGTCAAACGTGCCGGTACGGACCCGTTCGTCGCCAAGCACTGTGCGTAGCTGGCCGGCGACATCATCTGCCAGAGCGGACGCCGGTAGCGAGACTTCGTCGATCGACACCGACGGCGTTCTTTCGATCAACGGCCGTCCGAGCCGTCGGGCCAGTTCCCGCTCGGCCGCCGCAGGCAGTTCGGGGCGCGGGCCGTGACCCCAGCCGTTCCAGAGGGGAGTACGCATCGCCGGGTCCACTGTCATGCGATACAGTGTTACACATGTCGTCGCTTCGTAACACGACCACACCCGCGCCGCGCGGCGCCGACCCCGACGAGGTGATCCTCACCGCTGCCCGCGAGTCGGTGCTGCAGGTCGGCGTCCGGCGCACCACCGCCACCGAAGTGGCCCGGCGGGCCGGGGTCAGCCGGATGACGCTCTACCGGCGCTTCGGCGACGTCGAACACCTGATCGTCACCCTGCTCACCCGGGAAGTCGAGACGCTGCTCACCGACCTCGCCGCGCAGACCATCGGACTGGAGACCGGACGCCAACGCCTCGTCGAGACCGCGCTGCTGGGCATCGACCGGCTCGCCGCGGACCCACTGCTGACCCGGGTCATCGACCTCGACCCAGAACTGCTGCTTCCCTACCTGCTGGACCGGGCGGGCAGCAGCCACCACCTGACCCGGACGACCCTGACCCAGGTGCTCGCCGAAGGCCAGGCCGACGGTTCCATCCGCCCACTCGACGACAACGCCACCAGCTGGGTCCTCGTCGTCGTCCTGCAAGGTTTCGTGTTCGCCGCACGGATGCTCGGCGCCGAGACCGACCCGGCCTCGGTCCGCACCGAACTGCGCCGCCTCCTGGACGGATACCTCAGACCATGACGACCAACCCCAGCTGGCTGTCGGCCCAGCGCCGTACCCGTGACCTCGCCGCTGCCAGCCACGGCGGGGCCGTCGACGTCGTCGTCATCGGCGGCGGCGTCGTTGGTGCCGGCGCCGCGCTGGACGCCGCGTCCCGCGGACTCTCCGTGATACTGGTGGAACGCACCGACCTGGCGGCAGGCACCAGCTCCGCGTCCAGCAAACTCATCCACGGTGGTCTGCGCTACCTGGCCCGCGGTGACCTGGCGATGGCCTGGGAATCCGCCCGGGAGCGGGAGATCCTGATGGACCGGGTCGCTCCGCACCTGGTGCGGGGTCTGCCCTTCCTCACACCGTACGGTCCCGGATACGCCAGCCCGCACGGCAGCCTGGCCACATTCGGCACCCACCTGGCCGACGTGCTCCGAAGAGCCGCCGGCAGCCGCCGCGTGCAACTCCCCCCACCCCGTCGGGTCACCGCGGCCGAGGCGCGGATCCTGACCCCGGCCCTGCGCGCAGCAGGGCTTGCCGGCGCCGTCGAGCACTGGGACGGCCAACTCATCGACGACGCCCGGCTGGTGGTGGCACTGGCCCGCACCGCAGCCTCGTACGGTGCCCGGATCCTGACCCGCTGCCTGGTCGACCGGGTCTCAGGCGGCCTGGTCAGCGGGCGGGACACCATCACCGGCGGGTCCTTCGAGCTTCGGGCATCCGCAGTGATCAACGCCACCGGTGTCTGGGCCGGACGCATCGACCCCACCATCCGGCTACGTCCCAGCAAGGGCGCGCACCTGGTGGTGCCCGCCGCGCTGCTCGGCTCACCCCGGGCCGGGCTCAACGTCGCCGTGCCCGGCGAGCACAACCGGTACGTGATCGTGCTGCCCAACCTGGACGGCACGGTCTACGTGGGACTGACCGACGATCCGGTGGACGGTGAGGTCCCGGACCGGTGCGAGGTGGCACCCGCCGACGTCGACTTCCTGCTCGGAGTCCTGAGCACCGCACTGGAACTGCCGGTACGGTCCACTGACGTGGTCGGCGGCTACGCCGGTATGCGACCCCTGGTCGCCGATCCGCACCACACCGGTGGCGGCACCGCCGACCTGTCCCGCAGACACGTGGTGACCGACAACGGAGACCAGTTGATCACCGTCGTTGGCGGCAAGCTCACCACCTACCGGCGGATGGCCGCCGACGCGGTGAACCGGGCCGTACGCGCCTATCACCTGCCTGCCGGCGGATCCCGTACGGCCCGGCTGCCGCTGGTGGGTGCCGCCCCGCTCGCGCGGCTAGGTCGCATCGACGCGCCCCTGCGACTGGTCCACCGCTACGGCACCGAGGCACCTGTCGTCGCGGGGCTCGCCGCGCAGGATCCGGGTCTGCTCCGGCCGGTCGCCGACGGGGTACCGGTGCTCGGGGTCGAACTACTGTTCGGGGCCCTGGCGGAAGGCGCCACCGACCTCGACGACCTGCTGTCCCGACGTACCCGGTGCGACCTCGCGACCGGCTGGTCCGAGGCCGCCCGGCCGGCGGCCCTGGCGGCCCTCGCCCGGGCACAGGACCCGACCACCGGTTTCACCCCGGCCACCTCGCTATGAACGTCGCACCGGGGTTGTCCATGACCCGACGCCGGACCGGGCGCACCGGGATGTCGCCAGGCTGCTCGATACGGCACGCTGGGCAGGTGCAGACCTACCGACTACGGCCCACCGGGACCATCGGCGTGCTCCTCCCAGCGCTACCGGGCCTACTGCTCACCGTCGTCGGCCTGGACGCGGTGCTGCGGGCCGGCGGCGCGCTGGCCTGGGTACTGCTGAGCATCGGGGTCGGCTGGACCGCGCTGTGGCTACGGTTGCCCTGGGCCGTCCGTCTGGCAGAGCCGACCCCGACAGCGCCGGCCACCGTCACGCTGCTCGGGCCACTGCGGCATACCACCATCGCGGCGAGCGACATCGCCTCGGTGACCGGCCGCTGGACGGGTGGTATGAACCGGTGGTTCCTGAGCTCCGTGTGGGTGGATCTGCACCACCGCACGGTCGGGTTCCCGCTGCCGGTCGGGTTTGCCGACCCCGAGGCAGTGCGCGATCACCTGTTGTCACTCAACCCGGGGATCCAGATGTCGGACTGACCGCTGATCGGTCGGCAGTCAGTCCTGCGGCACGGGGGCCGGTTCGTCCCTGCGCCGGGACCGGATCTCATGCCCCACACTGGTGATGCAGCGACCGGAACCCAGATCGAACTTCCAACCGTGCATCTGGCAGGTCAGTACGCCGTCCTCGATCTTGCCGAACCGGGACAGGTCCGCCTTCAGGTGCGGGCAGCGGCGCTGTACGACCCAGTCGTCCAAGACGATGTCCTCGGCGTCCGGCTTCTGCTCTGCGTACCAGCCTTCCGCGTAGTTGATCCGCTCCTCTGACAGGCACTTGAAGAACGTGTACACGAACTCGTTGTACTGGCCGATCCGGGCTGCGGAGAACCGGCAGGACAGGAACAGACTGTTGACCCAGTCGATCTCTCCGGTGTGCAGCAGGTGCTCGACCAGTCGACGCTCGGTACGGAACCGGTAGCGGACCTTCTCCCCCGCGTACGGCCGGACCTCACGGTCGGTGAAGTCGACCACGATGCTCTCGACCTGCTCAGAGACGGCGTCGTCGTCGGTCTTCACCCCGACCAGATCGAAGCGCACCGGACCGGCGATACCGCGCGACATCTGCTCCGCCTCGGCCAGCAGCGGCTCGATCAGCTGCTTCATCCCCGCGAGCACGTCGATCTCCGGATGCGACCAGGACCGCTTCGCCGCTTCGATCACCGGACGCTGCCGGTCCCGGTACTCGCGCAGGTGCCGCTCCTTGTGCGCGAAGAACTCCCGCACGTCCGGCACCGGATGGGTGACCTGGCACCCGTCGGCGGTGATCTCCGCGACAGTGCCCGGCAGCGGCACGACCGTGTTGCGGTAGCCGAGTTCGGCCATGTGGTCAGCGAACACCTGCTGGTCGGGAAAGATGTTGCCTTCGTCGCCGAAGATGTCGTTGAGCTGCCACAGTTCGTCGTCCAGGAAGCACGGCGGACCCGCGATCGGGAACACCCAGCTGGCCTGCAGATCGTCGATGTAGCGCACGGTCCGGTCGAACTGCCGGGCCCGCTTCTGCTTACCGAAGGCAGTCTTCGCCGCCTGCGGCAACTCGTACACCATCGGATACCAGATGGCACCGGAGAACTGCAGCAGATGTGCGTGCACATGCCCGAGATCGCGGAAGACCGACAGATCCGTCGGACGGGCATCGTTCTGGTTGAGCAGCCGTACCCCGTCGTGTTCGACCCACAGCGCCGAGTCGCCGATCGGGCCGTCGGTCGGTGAGGTGAGCGACTGGATCATGACGTTGAGTCCGCCGTCGAGTTCGGTCACCTCGTTGTTGACCGTCTCGATGAAGTTTCGGAAACCCAGCGCTTCCAACTCGTCACGCAGCTGGCTGGTCGGGAACGCCGGCAGCAGTACCGTGGTCTTCTTGGAGATCCGCTCCGCCAGGTTCTTCGCGTCGAAGTGGTCCCGGTGCAGGTGGGAGACGTACAGATAGTCGCACTGGCCCAACCGGTCCCAGTCCAGGCCGGAATTGTCCGGGAACGGGAACCAGGAAGCGAAATACGCGGGATTCACCCACGGATCGGTCAGAATGCTACCGGCGGAAGTCTCGATGAACATGCTGGCGTGACCGGTACCCGTCACTCGCACCGCGTGGTCCTCCGTTGTACTGGCCGATTGTGCTGGCGGCTTGCTTGCTGACCGTCAGTCCGTGCTGGTCGCCAGCCTGACTACGGTCCGAGGGTGCCGGACCCGCGATGGCGGTCCCGGTCGGGTCGGCCCCGTTCGGAAACGAGCGGTCGACCGGACAGGACCCGGCGGCATCCACTCTATTGCCGCCGACCGTACCGCAGTCCACCGACCACACCGGGACCACCCGCGCGATACCGGCCCGGCCGGCCAGGTCACCTGGGAGGGGCTACGTCACCCGGTGTCGGACACCGTGCCAGACTGTGCGTGTCCATGCGTCTGGAGGAGGCCGCAACCGTGTCCGATCAGATCACTTCACCCGATCAGCGCAAGCCGATCAGCCGCAAGGCCGCCCGGGCCGGCGCGATCGTGTGCGCGGCGATCCTGCTTCTGATGCTGATCGGCAACCAGCAGGGTCACGTCGAGGACGTCTTCCTCGTCGTCACCGCGGGCATCCTGGTGCTCGCGGTGGTACTCGACTCGCTGCTGCGCAAGAACGGCCTACGTCGCTGAGGTCCAGAGCCGCTGACGTCCAGATCCGCTGACGTTCTGACGTGGTGGCGTACTACAGGGGTCCAGTCCGGAAACGAGCGGAGTGGGCCCCTGAGTGTGTGTCCGCCGGCCCTGGAGAAAGCGGTCCGACCGACCACTCCAGGGAAAGCCTGAGGATGGTTCGGCCCGGCCGGAGGTGCCCGACCGGCCAGCGCGCAGCCGGGCACGACGAAGTCAGCGGGCGATACCACGCCGGGCGAACAGATCGCGGACCTCACGTAGCGCCCCGTCCACCTCCGCTTCAAACAGTCCACCCTGGACGAGACTGAACTGACCGGGATCCAGTTCCCCGTCGGACACCTGGACCGTCGCCCGACCCGACATCGTCGCAGCGATCGCGTCGAACAGCCGGTTCACCTGGGTCGGGTCGTAACCACTACCGAAGCGGCGGACCTGGAAGGTACGTCGCGCCTGGTCGAGATGGTGCAGATCATCTGGAGTGAACGGCGAATCGGGCGCCGGAATCTCCCGCGTCATGTCCACCTTGCCATGCCGACCCGGTTCGAAACCCGTCTCGAAACGACCGGTGCTCTCCTGGTGCTGGTCGTAGCCCTGCCGCTGGTCGACCGGCTCACCTCGACCTCGCGGGTCGGCTCCCGGCGGGTCGTAACGGGGCGGCTCAGGTTCGTAACGGCTCGGCTCCGGCTCATAACGCCGGGGTTCGGCCCCGTACGCGGGCCGCCCGGTGTCGTAGCCGGATCCACGAGGCGCGTCGAACCGTGGCGACCCTGACTCGAAGCGGCCCGTCGGTTCGGACTCATAGCGCTGCGGCTGCGGATCGTAGCGGGACGGCTCGGGCTCATAACGAGCCGGCTCCGGCTCGTAGCGGGACTCGTGCCGACTGGGCTCCGGCTCGTAGCGGGGATGCTCGTGTCTGCTGGACTCGTGCCGGTTGGGCTCCGCTTCGTACCGGAAACCTTCCCGCTCGAACCGACGGCTCGCCGCCGGCGGGAAGTCCGAGGTCTCGTAGCCTTCGTTCACCGGCGGAAGCTTCTGGGTGAAGTCGTCACCTTCCGGCGCCGGGTGACGGGACGACTCGGGTGGTGCGGCCCGACCAGGGGACGGCGCGGCACCGGAGACCGGGGCACCGGAGGTCGGACGGGCCGTTGGCCCGGGGTGCGGACGGCTGGGCTCCGGCGACGGTACCGAGGCGGCTGCGCGGGCTGGCCGTACCATGGTCGGCTCGTCCTCCCGGGACGAGCGCATCTCCTCCCGGGACGAGCGCATCGGATCGGCGTGCGGCTGCGGAAAGTCACCGTGGCGCTGCGGAAAATCACCGTGGTGCTGTGGGTAGCCCGGCTCGATGGCAGCGCCGTACGGGTCCCGGCCCGACGACAGCTGTGCCGGTTCCGCGGGCTGCATCCCGCCGCCCTCCTCCAGCACGGCGAGCTGGCGTTCCACGCGGTCCAGGTGCATGTCGACCTGCCACTCGTCGTAGCCGCCGAACCGGACACGGAAGACGAAGTCATGGACGTCGCGGGATCCGACCGGCGAACCGATCGGGTCACCGGCCAGGGTCGCCTCGACGCGGTCGAGGAACTCGTCGACCTCGTCGACCTTGTAGCCGCGACGCAGCGCCCGTCGGCGGAACCGCTGACCCTGCTGACTCACTCGTCCACCTCCGCAGCCGCAAGCTGTCCACACGCACCGTCAATCTCACGACCTCGCGTATCCCGCACAGTGGTCGGCACACCCGCAACCCGCAACCGCCGGACGAACTCCCGCTCGACAGGCTTGGGACTTGCGTCCCATCGACTGCCCGGTGTCGGGTTCAACGGGATGAGGTTGACGTGTGCCAGCCGCTGGGACAGCAGGCGGCCCAAAAGGTCCGCCCGCCATGGCTGGTCATTCACATCCCGAATCATTGCGTACTCGATCGACACTCGCCGTCCGGTACGCGACGCATAGTCCCATGCCGAGTCCAATACTTCCGCGACCTTCCACCGGTTGTTGACCGGTACCAGCTCATCGCGGAGCTCATCATCGGGCGCATGTAGTGAGACCGCCAGAGTGACGTTCATCTCCTCGTCGGTGAGCTTCCGGATCGCTGGTACCAGCCCCACCGTCGAGATGGTGACATGCCGTTGGGAAAGCCCCAGCCCGTCGGGGGCTGGATCGGTGATCCGCCGCACTGCGGCGATCACCCGCGCATAGTTGGCCAGGGGCTCCCCCATGCCCATGAAGACCACCCGGGACAGCCGGTCGGGAGATGCCGCCAGAGCGCCCGACGCCGCCTTCCGAGCGGCTGCGACAACCTGCTCGACGATCTCGCCGGTGGACAGGTTGCGGGTCAACCCGCCCTGGCCGGTGGCACAGAACGGACAGGCCATCCCACACCCGGCCTGAGAGGAGACGCAGACCGTGGCGCGGTCCGGGTATCCCATCAACACGCTCTCCACCAGAGCCCCGTCGTGCAGACGCCACAGCGTCTTGTGAGTCGCACCACCGTCAGCGGTCAGCTGTCGTACAGGCTGGGCCAACGTCGGAAGCAGGGCATCGACGAGTCGTTGCCGGGATGCTGCCGGGACGTCGGTCAACCCAGCGAGCAGGTCGGGGGCGACCGGGTCGACGAGCCGGCTGAAGTAGTGCTGGGAGAGCTGGTTGGCGCGGAAGGCAGGCTCACCGAGCGCGGCGACCGCAGCCCGACGTGCGGCCATGTCGAGATCGGCCAGGTGTCGGGGTGTAGGGGGGCGGCGCCGGTCGCGGGACTCGGCGATCAGTGGCAGAGCTGTCATATCCCTGCCAGTGTCCCACGCCCGCGCTTGTCCGCCCGCCCCGGCAGGCGCCCGATCTCCTGAGGTCATCCCGGCGGCGCCATCACACTCAGTAGCGCAAAAGCCACCGGCATGGCGAAGAGGATGGAGTCCAATCGGTCCATCACGCCACCGTGACCGGGCAGCAGGTGTCCCATGTCCTTGATCCCGAGATCGCGTTTGAGCAGCGACTCGGCCAGATCACCGAGCACCGAGACCAGACTGATCGACATTCCGAACACCGCGCCGTACCACCAGGGGCAGTCGAAGACGATGTGCAGCAGCGGTGCGCCGACCAGCGCAGCGACCACAACCGAGCCGCCGAAACCCTCCCAGGACTTCCCCGGGCTCACCTTCGGCGCCATCCGGTGTCGACCCAGCAGCACCCCGACGATGTAGCCACCGGTGTCGCTGCACACCACCATGGCCAGCGCGAGCACCACCCGCCAGGCCCCGTCCTCCGTACGGGCAAGCAGCACCCCGAAACCGGCCAGAAAGGCGACGTACGCCGCAACCAGTGTCGCGGCCGTCACATCCCGCCGGTAACCGGCCGGTCCGTCGGCCAACCGCCAGATCAACACAGCGGCCACGGTGAACACCAGGCCGAGGGTGAGCGCCTCCTCGCCGCCGAACCAGGCCAGCCCCTCCATCGCAAGGGCACCGACCAGCAACGGAGCCAGCGGCGGGCGGGCCCGCTTCGCTGGTTCCGCGGCGCGGTCGAGTGCCCGCACCATTTCCCAGGTGCCGAGCACCACACCTGCGGCGAGTACGAGAAGGAACGCCGGACGCCAGACGAACAGCGAGGCCAGGACCAGCGCGCCAAGTCCGACCCCCACCCCGATAGCAGCCGGCAGATTACGGCCCGCCTGCCGCTTGCTCGGCGCGCCGGCAGGTGCCGCCGGCTGCTGCGGGCCCCAGTCCGGCGAGTTGCGGTCCGGGGAGTTCTGATCCGGCCCTGTAGCCCGCTGTGCATCGGGCTCGTCCCAGTGGCCGGAGCGGTCGGGCACGACCGGATGCCGCGCGGTCTGATCGTCCGGCGGTACCGGACCGGTCGGAGGTTCTGCCGGCCGCCCCCGGGCACCGTACGGTGCGGGAACGTCCGTTGCGGGCGGCGGATACCCGCCCGGGGTGGTCGACCAACCGGGTGCCGCAGCAGGCGGCGGGGCCGGCCGGCCCGGCTCAGGGCCGGGATGTACCGGGGGCTCCTGGCGGTTCGACTCGTCGTCGCCGTCGGGAGCCCGGTGCCGACCTCGCGCCGAGTGGTCCGCGGATGCCTCGAAGGAAGAGTACGGTCCGGTGTTGGCCATCAGACCTCGAGCAGCTCGGCTTCCTTGTGCTTCAGGATCTCGTCGACGCTGCTGATGTGAGTGTGGGTCACGTCTTCGAGATCCTTCTCGGCACGGCGTACCTCGTCCTCGCCGGCCTCGCCGTCGCGCATGATGCGGTCCAGTTCGTCCTTGGCCTTGCGCCGCACGTTACGGATGGCCACCTTGGCCTCCTCGCCCTTGCCGCGCACTACCTTGGCCATTTCGCGGCGGCGCTCCTCGGTCAACGGAGGCAGCATGATCCGGATCTGGGTGCCCTCGTTGTTGGGGTTCACACCCAGATCGGAGTCGCGGATCGCGCGTTCCATCGTGCCGATCTGCGAGGGGTCGTAGGGCTTGATGATCGCCATTCGCGCTTCCGGGATGGCGATGGAGGCCAGCTGCGGTAGCGGCGTGACCTCGCCGTAGTACTCCACCATGATCTTAGAGAACATTGCCGGAGTCGCTCGCCCGGTGCGGACTGTGGCGAAATCTTCCTTGGCGTGTTCGATCGCCCGTTCCATCTTCTCCTCTGCTTCGAGGAGTGTGTCGTCGATCACCTTGTCGTCTCCTTAGGCGCCGTCTTCAGAAGATTGTCGCCGACCATGCACGATCACCGACACCGCAGCCGTACGTCGCCAACCGCGGGAACCAGGCGTGGGCCGGCCCACCCAAAGTGCTGTCAGCCACCCGGGGTCAACTTGTCAACCCGACTGACCCGGGGTCAGCAGAGTACCGATCTTCTCACCCAGGATGGCCTGCACCACGTTGTCTGCGCCCTCCGCCCCGAAAACCAGCATCGGCAGATTGTTCTGGTCGCACATGCTGAACGCGGCGGCGTCCGCGACGGTCAGGCCCCGCTGCAACGCCTCCACCAAGGTCATGGTGTCGAGTTTCGTCGCGGTCGGGTCGACCCGCGGATCGGCCGTGTACACACCGTCCACGCCGTTCTTGCTCATCAGTACGACATCGGCCTTGATCTCCAGGGCCCGCTGCGCGGCAACCGTGTCGGTGGTGAAGTACGGCATACCGGCACCGGCGCCGAAGATCACCACCCGGCCCTTCTCCAGGTGCCGGATCGCCCGCCGGGGAATGTAGGGCTCCGCGACCTGGCCCATGGTGATCGCGGTCTGCACCCGCGTCTCGACGCCCAGCTTCTCCAGGAAGTCCTGCAGCGCGAGACAGTTCATCACCGTGCCGAGCATGCCCATGTAGTCACCGCGGGCCCGGTCTATGCCCCGCTGATTCAGCTCCGCGCCACGAAAGAAGTTGCCCCCGCCGACCACCACCGCGACCTGCACGCCACGGCGTACCACCTCGGCGATCTGCCGGGCCAGCGCGGCGACCACATCGGGATCGACCCCGACCCGGCCGCCACCGAACACCTCACCGGACAGCTTCAGAACCACACGGCGGTACCGGCCGGCTGGCGGGGGTACGTCCGCCGTACTCTCCGGCACCGCTGTCGTCGCCGGGGTCCCTGCCGCCATTGCACTCGCCTCCGCTGTCGCTGTCCAGGTCTCATGATGCGGTATGCACGGTACCGACCCGGCCGGCCCCTACCTGTCCGATGCCCTCCGGACGCGACGCACGCCACGACGCAGGGAACAGAACAGTCCGGCGCCCCTGCCGACGGTAGCCGTCAGCCGGGGCGCCGGCGATGCGCCAGGTCAGGACTGGCCGACCTCGAAGCGGACAAACTTGGTGATGGACACGCCAGCAGCATCCAGCAGCTGCTTGACCGTCTTCTTGTTGTCGGTCACTGAGGCCTGCTCCAACAGGACGAAGTCCTTGAAGTAGGCGTTCACCCGACCTTCGATGATCTTCGGCAGCGCCTGCTCCGGCTTGCCCGCCTCGCGCGCGGTCTCCTCGGCCACCCGACGCTCGTTCTCTACGATGTCGGCCGGTACCTCGTCACGGCTCAGGTACTTCGGACGCATCGCGGCGACCTGCATCGCCGCCGCGCGTACCGCATCGGTGTCCGAACCGGTGTAGGTGGCCATCACGCCCACTGCCGGCGGCAGATCGGGGCTCTTGCGGTGCAGGTAGATGGCGACCGGATCGTCCAACACAGCGTAGCGGCCGAGGACCAGCTTCTCGCCGATCTTCGCAGCCTCCTCCTCGATCGCCAGCGACACAGCCCGGCCGTCGGCCAGGGTGGAGGCGAGCAGGGCGTCCAGGTCTGCGGGACGAGCAGCGTCAGCATGCTCGACCAGAGCCTGGGCGAACTCGATGAACGCCGCGTTCTTGGCGACGAAGTCGGTCTCGCAGTTGAGTTCCAGCATCGCGTTGCCGGACTGCGCGACCAGACCGTTGGCGGCGGTACGACCGGCGCGCTTGCCCACGTCCTTGGCGCCCTTGATGCGCAGCAGTTCGACGGACTTGTCGAAGTCACCGTCGGCCTCGGTCAGGGCCTTCTTGCAGTCCATCATGCCGGAACCGGTCAGGTCACGGAGTCGCTTGACATCCGCGGCGGTGAAGTCAGCCATGGTTCTCTCTCTAGTTCCCCGGGAGTCTGTGCAGTTCAGATCGGACCGTCGGAAAGACGGAGGGCCACGCAACGCCGGGACGGCGGTGCCGACCGGGCCGGGCGGCACCGCGGTCGACGTGTTCCCGACGTCGGCGCCGCGTGGCAGACCGGCCCGCGCGTGGCGGTGGGGCGGCGACTGCAGCCCCACCGCCACACGCGGATGCGCTCAGGACTCAGCGCCAGCCTTGGCGGTGTCGGCGGATTCCTCGGCCGGCTTCTCATCCACTGGCTTCTCGTCGGCCGGCTTCTCCGCAGCCGCGGTGGCTGACTCCTTGGCCGACCCGTTCTCCAGCAGCTCACGCTCCCACTCGGCGAGCGGCTCGGCCGACACACCAGAACCGGACGGCTTCTCGGTGTCGCCCATGGCGGCACCGGCGCGCGCGATCTGACCGTCCGCGGCGGCCGTGGCGACCACCTGGGTCAGCAGCGTCGCCGAACGGATGGCGTCGTCGTTGCCCGGGATCGGGTAGTCGACCTCGTCCGGGTCGCAGTTGGTGTCCAGGATCGCGATGACCGGGATGCCCAGCTTGCGAGCCTCGTCGACCGCGATGTGCTCCTTCTTGGTGTCCACCACCCAGATGGCTGCGGGCAACTTGGACATGTCGCGCAGGCCGCCGAGGGTGCGGTCGAGCTTGGTCTTCTCACGCTGGAGCGACAGGCGCTCCTTCTTGGTCAGGCCCTGGTCGGCGCCGATCTGTTCGATCGACTCCAGTTCCTTCATCCGCTGCAGGCGCTTGTGCACCGTGTTGAAGTTGGTGAGCATGCCGCCCAGCCAGCGGTGGTTGACATAGGGCATCCCGACCCGCGTCGCCTGCTCGGCGATCGCTTCCTGCGCCTGCTTCTTCGTGCCGACGAAAAGGATGTTGCCGCCGGTGGCGACGGTGTCCTTGATGAAGTGGTAGGCCTTCTCGATGTAGTCGAGGGTCTGCCGCAGGTCGATGATGTAGATGCCGTTGCGGTCGGTGAAGATGTACCGCTTCATCTTCGGGTTCCAGCGACGGGTCTGGTGCCCGAAGTGGACTCCGCTCTCCAGGAGCTGCCGCATTGTGACGACGGCCACTGAAATCTCCTCACATTGGGTGCGGACAGGCCCGCACGTCCCTGGTTGTCGCGGTGATCCGGTGATCACCGCCCTGGTGCCCGAATCACCGGATGGCGCCCGCCAGGAGCGGGACCAGGGAACCGGTATCCATCGGAAGCCGATGGTGGGGCACGCGAGGTCGACCACCGCAGTGGTCGCCAATTGTCAAGTGTACGGGGTCAGCCGTACCGCCAGCGGGCGGGCAGCGGCACCCGACCCGCCATGGCGTCTCTTACCCGGCCGCCAGTCCCGCCGCCAGCAGGAGCACGAGCCCGACCAGCAGCAGCGCCGTCGGGCGGCGCAGCAACGCGGCCACCCCCTCGTCCTGGCGTACCACGATCTGACCGGAGAACAACTGGTAGAGGCCACCGGCGAACAGGGGCAGTCCGGGAAGCAGGAAGAGGCTGGCCACGACCCCGGACACCGATATCGTCGCGCCGAGCAACGACCGCACCAGCACGACCGCCACCGGCACCTCGAACAGGATGGCCGCAAGTGCCAGTACCCAGGCGAGTTGCGCATGTCCGTCGGAGCGGGCCGGTGCGCCGCCACCGATCGCGATCTCCACCTGCTCGGTGGTCTGGCCAACGGTGTACGGCCCGGCCTGTGGTCCTGACGGGAGCTGGGCTCCGGTGCCCTGATCCATCCGGTACGGGCTTTCGGACCGCGGGGGTCCCGCATCCGGTGGGACCGCGGGTCGAGGGGTCGGGCCGTTCGAACCGGGCGCTGTTGGCGCCTCCGGCATCGGCGGAGGCGGGTAGCCTGGACCGGGTCCCCCGACGCCAGGTTGCCCCGGATGAGGTCGTCCGGGATCGAGCTGCCCGGGATGGGGTCGTCCGGGGGTCAGCGGGTAGGCGGCCGTCGTCTGGTCCGGTCCCGCCACAGGCCGCATCCCCGACAGGTCGGCATCCACCAACCGCAGCTCCGGATCCACTTGCGGATGACGTTCCGCCGTTGGCTCCCGAGGGCCGAACGGCTCGAACTGCGGTACGGCCGCGTCAGCGGACCGACCACGTACCGGATCCGTGGCGGTGTCCTCGGGACCGTGGTCGGCCTCGGGATAGCGGGGAATCCGCTCGGCATAGCGTCGCTGCCCGTGATCGGTCGCCTCACCGGCGGAATCACTGCTGTCCGACTGCAGCGGGTAGTCGACGCTTCTGCCCGGATAGTCCACACGCGAATAGGCCGGACCCGGGTAACCGGGATCGGCGGGCGTGCCGGAATGGTCGTGTCTGTGTGGGGCCACGTGGGGCGACGCTAGGCCACCAGAGCGCGCCACGCCAGAGCTGCCCCGCACGCGTATCGAGGCTCACCGGAATTCCGTACGACATGTCCATGTATCGACTGATGTCTATATGATCATCTTCCGTCCGGGTCGGGCCGGGCCGACCATCGACCGGTCGTAGGGTGACGGACATGACAACAACGGGATCCGATCCGCTGGTGGCCCGGATGCGCGAGTTCGGTACCACCGTGTTCGCTGAGATGTCGGCGCTCGCAGCGCGTACCGGCGCGATCAACCTCGGTCAGGGCTTCCCGGACACCGACGGACCGGAAGAGATGCTCGACGCGGCTGCGGCCGCGCTACGGACCGGGCACAACCAGTACCCGCCCGGCCCCGGCATCCCCGCGCTGCGGGCGGCCATCGCCGAGCAACAGCAACGTGACTGGGGCCTGAGCTACGACCCGGGCTCGGAGATCGTGGTGACAGCCGGCGCGACCGAGGCCGTGGCCGCCGCGATCCTGGGACTGTGTGAAACCGACGACGAAGTCGTCTGCTTCGAGCCGTACTACGACTCCTATGCCGCATCCATCGCCCTCGCTGGCGCCCGGCGCCGGCCGGTCACCCTGCGGCCGGACGGTGACCGGTACGGCTTCGACCCGGACGAACTTCGTGCCGCCTTCGGCCCGCGGACCCGACTGATGCTGCTCAACTCCCCGCACAACCCCACCGGTAAGGTCTTCAGCCGGGACGAGCTGAACCTGATCGCCGAGCTGTGCATCGAACACGACGTCTACGCGGTGACCGACGAGGTCTACGAGCATCTGGTGTTCACCGACGCCAGCGGTCCGCACCTGCCACTGGCCGGCGTACCGGAGATGCGGGAACGCACCATCCGGATCTCCTCGGCGGGCAAGAGCTTCTCGTGTACCGGATGGAAGGTCGGCTGGGCCAGCGGCCCGGCCCGGCTGGTGTCCGCCGTACTGCGGGTCAAGCAGTTCCTGACCTTCGTCAATGCCGGGCCGCTCCAGCCGGCCGTGGCCGTCGCGCTCGGGCTTCCGGCGGACTACCTGACCGGACTACGGGACCGTCTACAGACCGGTCGGGATCTGCTCAGCGCCGGGCTCGCCGACGCCGGGTTCCGGGTGTACCAACCCGAGGCCACCTACTTCGTCACCGCTGACATCACCAATCTGGGCGGCAAGGACGGCATCGAGTTCTGTCGCGCGCTACCCGAACGCTGCGGTGTGGTCGCCGTGCCCACCCAGGTCTTCTACGACTCGGTGGAGGCAGGCCGGCGACTGGTCCGGTTCGCCTGCTGCAAGCGCCCCGAGGTACTCGCCGACGCCGCGGACCGGCTACGCCGGCTCGGCGCACCGGTCTGACGGTCCCGCCCCGCCCATAACACACGACAGTGCCGCGGGTCAGGGTTTTCCACAGCCCCCCGGCGGCTGTCCACAGAACGCCGTCACTGGGTTTGGCGGTGGCGCCCTACCGGGCGATGCTGCGCCGGTGGGAACCATCATCACCTTGAACAGACCGCTGCGCCCCGACCGACCATGGGCGGCCCGGTGGCGACGTCGCCGACAGGTCACCGTGCACCGTGCACCGGGCGCGGCCGGACCGCACCACTGCTGTACATGCTCTGCCCAGCGGGCGTGCACCGGCCCGGCGGTCGGCGAGTACGAAGCGCTGCCCGGCAGGCCACGGCTGATGCTGGCCGCACCACCGCCTGAGCGGCCGAAACCGGGTGGCGCGGGGCTGCGAGCGGGCAGCGTCCGACGTGTCCTGCTCGCCGCGCTGGGCGTGGGCGTACTGGCGCTGGCCATGGTGGCCGTGACAGGGAACCCCGCGCACGGGCATCCGGCCGGCGATCGGTCGGCGACCACGCCCACCGCACCACGCGCCGGCTACCGCTGGCCGCTGCCCGGCGATCCCACGGTGGTCCGCCGGTTCGACCCGCCTCCGCAACCGTGGCTGCCCGGTCATCGCGGCGTGGATCTCGCAGGCACACCAGGAGAACCGGTACTCGCGGCCGGGCCGGGACGGGTCAGTTTCGCCGGCCCGGTGGCCGGCACGGCAGTGATCAGCATCCGGCATCCCGGCGGGCTGCGCACTACCTACCAACCGGTCCGCGCCACCGTACGGGTCGGCGCACAGGTCGATGCCGGTGACCAGATCGGGATTCTGCTTGCCGGCCACCCGGGATGCCCGTCCAGCGCCTGCCTGCACTGGGGGCTGCGGCAAGGCGACACCTACCTGGACCCGCTGGCGCTGCTCGGACTCGGCCGGGTACGACTACTGCCCAGTGACGACCTTGATCAGTGAGTCAGCCTGCGCGCAACAGAGCGGGCAGCTTCTCGGCCAACCGCTCGTACTCCTCGGCCCGGTTGTAGACCTGGGCACAGATGCGCAGCAGACCTACACCGTTCCAGGACCCCACCGCCACATGTGCCCGCAGATGCTGGGCGATCTTGCGTCGTAGCGACACCGCGGCCGCTTCGGTGACCGCGACACCGGCGGGCAACCTGACCACCTGCATGGGAAGGTTGCCCGTCGCCGCCACCGGTTCGGTGCCGAGCGCGTCGGTGAGCAGCCCGTGACCGTAGCAGGCCAGCTGCGCATTATGCTCCCGTGCAGCGCGCAGTCCCAGACTGTCGAGTACGAAGACCCCCGCCGGCGCGGCCAGCCAGCCCGAGTGGTCGACGGTGCCCTGGTACTCGACATTTGCCGGAAAGCCCGCGTCACGCTGCCAGGACACCGCTGGTGGCCGGACCCGGGCCCGGTGCGCCGGCGCGACGGCCAGCAGACCGGTGCCCCGGGGGGCGAAACACCACTTGTGCAGGTTCCCGCACCAGAAGTCCGCCTGAGCGGCCACCCTGGTGTCCAGCACGCCAGGAACGTGGGCGGCGTCCACCACCACCACGACACCCCGACGTTGCAGCTCCGAGACCAGCCGCCGGGCCGGGAAGAGCCGGGCGGTCGGCGAAGTGACCTGGTCCACCACCGCGATCCGGGTACGGGGAGTCACCGCATCGCAGACCACCCGCACGATCTCGTCATCGGTCGCGTCGAGTGCGACCGGGACCCGGAGCGGCAGCGCGCCGGTCTCCGCGCACCGACGAGCCACCTCGAAAGCCACCGCGCCGTACGTGTGGTCGGTCAGTAGTACCTGGTCCCCTGCGCGCAGTCGGATGGAGTTCAGCGCGATCGCCACCCCGGTCGTCACATTGGCCACCAGCGCGGTGCCGTCCGGATCCGCACCGACGAACCTGGCCAGATGGCGACGGGTGTGCGCAATGCGCTCGACCAGACCCTCGGTGAAGAAGCGCATCGGGTCCGACTCCTGCTCGGTACGCAGGCGGTCCGCGGCCCGCTGGGCGGGGAGGGGCACCGCGCCGTACGAGCCGTGGTTGAGGTGGGAGTAGAAGAAGTCGAGGGAGAACAGCAGCCGGACACCGGGGAACGACTCCGGTGGTCTGACGGTGGGATCCGGACTCACCAGGTCCGCCTCTCATGCGCGGGGATGCGCCTGACGGTACGCGGTGCGCAGCCGCTCCACCGAGACGTGCGTGTAGATCTGCGTCGTGGCCAACGATGCATGCCCCAGCAGTTCCTGCACCGAACGCAGATCAGCTCCGTTGTCGAGCAGATGGGTGGCAGCGGAGTGTCGCAGCGAGTGCGGCGAGATATCGGGCAACCCGGCCGATTGTGCCTGACGTGACACGATCCGCCGAACCGACCGCGGGTCCAGCCGACCACCTCGCACACCCAGCAGCAGCGCCGCGCCGCTGTGTGGGGTGAGCAGGGACCGCCGTGCGACATCCAGATAGCGGTCCAGTGCCCGCTCAGCGGGTACGCCGAAGGGCACGGAACGTTCCTTCCGCCCCTTGCCGAGTACCCGGATCAGCCGCCGGTCACGGTCCACATCGTCAATGTCCAGCCCGCAGAGCTCACCCACCCGCACCCCGGTGGCGTAGAGCAGTTCCAGCACCAGGGCATCGCGCAGGGCCGCCGGGTCCATCCCACCCGGTAGCTGACCGGCATCGATGGCGGCACCGGACGGTCGGAGGGCGTCGGGCGCCGGCACATTCGACTTCCGGCTGGGCGCCTCGACAAGTGCCGCCGCCTGGTCCGCCCGCAACACCACGGGCAGCCCATTTCGTGACCTGGGGACCCCCAACTGCTGGGCGGAATCCTCTGCCACCAGGCCGTTGCGGTACGCCCAGGTGCAGAACGTACGGACCGCGGCGGCCCGGCGCGCCACGGTGCTGCGGGCCGCGCCGGTGCCACGCATCCGGCCGAGCCAGCTGCGCAGTACGGTCAACTCCAGGGCCGCCGACAAGGTGGTGACCTGCATCCGTGTGGCGTGCTCCAACAGCGCCACCACATCGCTGACGTAGGCACGGATGGTGTGCGGCGAACGGTCCCGCTCCCGGGCGAGATGGCGCGCGAACTCGTCCACGGCGTCCCGGAGAGACTCCGGTAGGGCGTCGTAGCGGGATCCGGTGGAGGGACGGGGCCGAGCCATTGCCACGACCGTCGGCGGCGGACCGGCCCAGGTCAAGCCGACGCGCCGGGCCAGGCAGCTTTTACCACCAGATGCCCCCGAGTATGGGGCGGTGCGCGCCCGAGCGCAGCGGCTTCGGGCGGTGGCGCCAGCCCGCTCACCGTCCCGCACCACCGCCAGCCGATGCCACTACGCACTGGCCGACCGGGCCGTGCCAGCAGGCGCTGCAATCCGGTATCCGGTTGCCGTCTCCTCCACGAACCCCAGCAACGCCAACACCGGGAGCGCTCGGCGTACCGCCACCGGGGGCAGTCCCGCCTCCACCGCGATCTGCTCCACGGTGGCGGGGCGGTGCCGTGGCACAGCGTCCAGTACCCGTCTCGACGCGGTCTCCAGCTCGTCGCGCGCCGTGACCGGGCCCCGCGGAACGGGCGCCAGGTCGGTGCCGATCCGGCCGATCTCCTCCAGTACCTCGGCGGCCGAGGTAACCAGCCGGGCGTCCTCCTCACGGATCAGCACGTGGGGCCCGACGCTCATCGCCGAGGTCACCGGGCCGGGCACCGCCATCAGATATCTGCCCAGTTGTCGGGTACGACGGGCGGTGTTGCGCGCGCCGCTGCGTGCCGATGCCTCCACCACCACGGTGCCCCGGCACAGCGCCGCGATGACCCGGTTCCGGATCAGGAAACGGTGCCGCTGCGGGGTGGCCCCCGGCGGCCATTCACTGATGAGTAGTCCTTCCTGCCCGATCCGCTCGAACAGGCTGGCATGCCCCAGCGGGTAGACCACGTCGACGCCACAGGCAAGTACCGCCGCGGTGGGCTGGCCCGCTCCGAGGGCGCCGCGGTGCGCGGCCGCGTCGATGCCGTACGCCCCACCGGACACCACGGTCCATCCGGCCTCCGCCAGACCGTAGGCGACATCGCCCGCGACGTGGTTGCCGTAACCGGAGGCGGCCCGGGATCCGACCACGGCGACGCTGCGCTCCATCGTGGCGGCGAGCGAGTGTTCCCCACGTACCCACAGACAGGTCGGCGGGTCGGAGTGCGGGCCGAGCGAACGGTCACCTTCGCTGCTGATCCGCTCCAACGCCTCGACCTGCCAGGGCCACTCCTCGTCCTCCGGGATGACCAGCCGGCACCCGAGGCGGCGTCCGTCCTGGGCCAGCCGCTCCGCCGCCCGGCGAGGGTCCTCGGCATCAAGGCGGGCCGACACGGCGCCACGGACCCGTTCGGGCACCTCGCCGGCGAGCACCTGCCGCAGCGTCTCCACCGCGCCCAGCGCCCGGACCAGTTGTCCCAGCACCCGGTGCCCCGGCTCACACAACCAACTCAGCGCAAGCCTGGCGGTACGGATCTCCTCCAACTCGTCGCTCATGCCGCCGCCCTGGTCCGAAGTTCGATCGCCTCGGCGACATCGCCCTGGTCCGGCCGGTCCCGGCCGGAGAGGTCGGAGATCGTCCAGGCGACCCGCAGGATCCGGTCGTAGCCGCGGGCCGACAGGCTCCCCCGGTCCACCAACCGTTCGGCGATCCGGGTGATCGGATGCGGTAGCCGCCAGGTGGAGGTGCGCAGCACGGTGCCGGGGATGGCGGCGTTGAGCGGATTGTTCGAACGCGCCCAGCGTTGGGCCGCGATGGCGCGGGCCGACCGGACCCGGGCCGCCACCACATCTGAGGAGTCCGGCATCGCCACATCGGCCAACAACTGGGCCGCACGGACGGGTAACAGATCGATCTGCAGATCGACCCGGTCGAGCAACGGCCCGGACAGCCGGCCAAGGTAGCGACGACGGGCGAGCGGGGTGCAGACGCAGTTACCACCCCGTTCCCCGCAGGGACAGGGGTTTGCCGCGAGCACCAGTTGCACGCGGGCCGGGTAGCAGGTACTGGCGGCGGCCCTGGCGAGGCGGATCTCGCCGCTTTCCAGGGGTTCGCGCAACGCGTTGAGTACGGCCGGTCGATATTCCGGAGCTTCGTCCATGAACAGCACTCCCCGGTGTGCCAAGGACACCGCGCCCGGCCGAGGTATGCCGGCCCCCCCTCCGACGATCGCCGCCGAGGTGGAGGTGTGGTGTGGCGCCTGGTAGGGCGGTCGACGGAGCAGACCGCTGCCGGGAGGTAGGACGCCGGCGACCGAGTGCACCGCGGTGACCTCCAACGCGGCCTCATCGTCGAGCAGCGGGAGGACCGACGGAAGACGTTCGGCGAGCATGGTCTTTCCCGCTCCTGGCGGCCCGAACAGTGCAAGGTTGTGTCCACCCGCCGCCGCGATCTCCACACCGCGCCGGCCGCGCTCCTGACCCACCACCTCGCTCAGGTCGGGCATGTTCGGCATCGAGCGCCCGGGTACGACGGCGTCGGGTGCGGCCAGCGGGTCGGTCCCGCGCAGGTATTCCAGCAGGCCGCGCAGGCTTCCTACCGCCCCGACGGTCGCGTCGGGAACCAATGCCGCTTCCTGGCTGTTGGCCACCGGCACCAGGATCTGGCTGATGCCGGCCCGCACCGCGGTCAGGACGCACGGCAGTACGCCGCGTACCGGCCGGACCTGCCCGTCGAGGCCGAGTTCGCCGATCAGCACGGCACAACCCAACCGCCGGGCCGGTACGACACCTGCGGCGCAGAGGATCGCCGCGGCGAGCGCCAGGTCGAACATCGACCCGCGCTTGGGTACCGAGGCGGGCAGGAGGTTGACCGTGATCCGCCGGTTGGGCCAGCTGACTCCGGAGTTGATGGTGGCCGCCCGGATACGCTCCCGGGCCTCGTGCAGCGCCGCGTCCGGCAGGCCGGACAGCGTCAGCCCGGGCAGCCCGTCCGAGAGGTCGGCCTCCACCTCGACGAGATGGCCGGTGAGCCCGGTCAGCCCTACGCACAGCACGCGCGCATAGCCCATCTCAGAACGCCCCGCGCAGGTGTTCGAGCTCGTCCTCGATGTCCGCGCCGCGGGACATCACTGTGATCACGTCGAACCGGATCTGGGCAAGGTGGATGCCGGTGTCGTTCATCCACTGGACCGCGAGTCGACGGATCCGTGCGGCCTTCACCCCGACCACGGCTTGGGCGGGCGGCCCGAAACGGGCCGAGCGGCGCGTCTTGACCTCGCAGAACACCAGCGTTCCGGGCCGAGGGAGCGGGTCCCTGGCGATCAGGTCCAGCTCGCCGTGGCGGCAGCGCCAGTTATGGTCCAGCAGCACCATTCCGTCGGCGATGAGGTGTGCGGCGGCGAGCCGCTCCCCGTACGCGCCCAGGGTCACCCTGTCCTGGTATCCGGACCGACCGCCGGGCCGGGCCGGACGGTCGTTGTGTGGTTCTACCGGCGGACGGGCCGTCGGCGGAATGATCTCGTCCGACTGGCTGTCGTGGATGAGCATCGGTCACCTCCCGTGTCGAAGGCAACCGTTGCTGTCCGTGGCCGGCATTTGCGGCCCCACGGCGCCGCCTGTGGACGACGGGAGGGGGCTGTGGACAGGCTTGACAACTCGACAATGGCCGGGTTTCACGCCGGCAGGGGCCGATTCTGCGGGTGTACATACAGGTGGAGGCGCCGGTTACCGCGCCATCGGAACGGTGGATGAAGCCCGACGCACAGTGATGTGAAGAAAATAACCGGATGCCTGTCGCGGCGCCCACCCGCTCCGCTAACGCTCCGCGTCGTCCGAGTGTGGTCCGCGAGCGGCCCGGTCCCGGCCCGGTACCGGACGATCGCCGGTGTCGATGTCGCGACCTCCGGGCCCTACGTCGGGCCGGTACACGCCCTGGACCGGTTCGGCCTGCTCGGAGGTGCCGGGCATGGCTTCCGGATTCGGTCCGGTGTCGGCGGGCATCCGGACATGCCCCTGCCTGTCACGGTCGGTGGGTGCCTCATGGCGTCCGGCGCGATCCCGTGAGGTTTCGTCGTCTTCAGTCATATCGGGCTACTACCCACGGCGCCGGGCCACAATCCCCGCCACCGTGGATCTGCCGGTCAGGTCCCGAAGCTCGCGTCGTTGGGCAGGGAGATGTCCGGCTTGTCCAGCTCTTCGATGTTGACGTCCTTGAACGTCATCACCCGCACATGCTTGACGAAACGTGCGGGACGATACATGTCCCACACCCAGGCGTCGGTCATCTCCACTTCGAAGTACACCTCGCCGTCGGTGTTGCGCACCGACAGGTCCACCGCGTTGGCCAGGTAGAAGCGTCGCTCGGTCTCGACCACGTAGGAGAACTGGCGAACGATGTCCCGGTACTCCCGATAGAGCTGAAGCTCCATCTCCGTCTCGTACTTCTCGAGATCCTCGGCGCTCATCTCGTCCTGTCCTCCATGCCGATATTGTCGCCCACGCCGCAGCCCTGGTCATCGTCGGGACGCACCGACACCCCGACCAGATCACGCATCGGTCATTCCCCCCGCAATCGCCCCGACGTCCCGGCGGTGGGAGCGGGTCGACCCCCCCCGTGGGTCGGAGCCGCACCCTGCGCCGCGGCCGCCACATTGGCATAGGACCAACGGTGCTCCGGACACGGCCCGTAGCGCTGCAGGGCAGCCGTGTGCACCGGCGTCGCATATCCCTTGTGTTCGGCGAATCCGTACCGCGGCCAGCCTGCGTCCAGTTCGGTCATCATCCGATCGCGGGTGACCTTGGCCAGCACACTGGCTGCGGCGACGCAGGCGGCGATCTGGTCGCCCTTCCACACCGCCAGGCCGGGCACCCCCACCCCGTCCACGCTGAACCCGTCGGTCAACACGTAGTCGGGCCGCTGGCCCAGCCGGGCCAGGGACCGGCGCATGCCGGCGAGATTGCACACCTGCAGGCCACGACCGTCGACCTCGGCCGGCGGGATGACCACTACCGAATAGGCGGCGGCCCGGGCCACCACCTCCGCGTACACCCGTTCCCGCGCTGCCGGGGTGAGCAGCTTGGAATCAGCGAGCCCGGGCACCTCACCCCGGCGTCCGGCCGGCAGGATGGCCGCGGCGACCACCAGCGGACCTGCGCACGCACCGCGACCCGCCTCATCGGCACCGGCGATATGCCGGAAACCCCGACGGCGCAGCGCCTGCTCCAAGGCGTACATACCAGCATCGCGACGAATCACGGTCCGTTGCGGCGCCAACACGACCTGGCCACCTCCGTCATTGCCAACCCAACCTGGCGCGCCACCCATCGTCTACTGGCGGCCTCCAGCGTACGGCCGGCCCACTCCCGGCGGACACCGCAGCAGCACCGCTCACGGATCCGGCACAGTGTCGAAGACGTCCGGCACCCCCAGCCACTCCGGGCGCAGCGGCCACTGGCCCCGGCCGTCGTCACCGTTGGGCTGCCAGTACAGGGCGAACGCGTGCCCGATCACCGAACTGGCGGGAATCGTCGCGTTGGCGATGTCCCGGTCCTGCAGGTAGTGCTCCCGGGAGTCACCGGACGCCGACCGGTGATCACCCATCACCCAGAGTCGACCTGCCGGCACGGTCACATCGAACGGCGCCTCGCTGGGCGGATTCGGCACACCGCGCAGGTCCCGGTAGAGGTAGGCCGATTCGTCCAGGGCATGCCCATTCACCGTGATCCGGCTGGACCGGTCGCAACACACCACATGGTCACCACCCAGCGCGATGACCCGTTTGATGAAATCCTTCTCCGCCGGGTCGGTACGCCAGGACACCGGGGAAGTGAACACGATGATCTCGCCGCGATGCGGGTCGCGGAAGTCGTACACGAGCTTGTTGACCAGGACCCGGTCCTGGATATTGAGCGTGTGTTCCATCGACCCGGACGGGATCCAGAAGGTCTGCAGGACGAAGACCCGTACGACCACGGCCACCAGGACGGCCACCACGACAAGAATCGGGAGCTCGCGCCAGAAGGAACTGCGACGCTTGGGTTGCTGCGCGTCGGCCGGCTCATTCCGTTCGTGCGTTTCGGTCACCCGCGAAGCGTACGACGTCCACCGGAATCATGCCGCACGGACACCGCACCGATACCTAAGGTCACATTAATGGTCAGTCAGGTACGGTGCGGCACCTGACTGTACGTGTCAGGAGCACCGAGGCTGCGCCAGTGGCCGGGTGGCCACGCGACCGCGACAGCCCGACCGATGACGTCGGCCCTGGGCACCACACCCCGGCATCGCGAGTCCTGCGACACCGCGCGATGATCGCCCAGTACGAACAGGGCACCCTCGGCGACCCGGTAGGGGCCGAACCTGCGGGCCCGGCACTCCCCCGGGCTGGGCGGGGTGTCGATCGGCGGGTCGTCGAACACGTACGACTCGTCCAGGGGATGACCGTTCACCGTCACCCGGCCCTGGCGATCACAGCACTCGACCACATCGCCGGGCAGCCCCACCACGCGCTTGACGTAGTCCTCCTGGCCGTCCGGTGGAGCACCGAGCAGGCGGTCGACCGGGTTGGTGCCAGCCGTGCCGGTCTCGGACGCCCAACCATCGGTGCCCCGGAACACCACGACCTCACCGCGTCGCGGCGATCGGAACTCGTACGCCGTCCGATCGACCAGGATTCGGTCGCCGACCCGCAGAGTCTGTTCCATCGATCCCGACGGCACCAGGAACAGCGCCACCAGGAAGGTCCGCAGCAGCAGCGCCACCACGACCGCGACCAGTACCAGCAGCAGACTCTCCTGCCACCAGCGCAGGCCACGCAACCAGCGGCGCAACGCTGAACCCGACCGCCGCACGGCCGGGCCGTCGGCCGTCATGAACGACGGCCGACGCATGGTATGTGCGTCGGCCGTGTGGACGAGCGGCTGGCCGGGCGGGCGATCATCTCACTCACCCGGTCCGTGCGACAGCGGTCAGCTGGCGCTCGGCGCGCGCTTCTCCTTGATCTTGGCGGCCTTGCCGCGGAGGTTGCGCAGGTAGTAGAGCTTCGCCCGGCGAACGTCACCACGGACCGCGACCTCGATCTTGTCGATGACCGGGGTGTTGACCGGGAAGGTCCGCTCCACACCCACACCGAAGCTGACCTTGCGGACGGTGAACGTCTCGCGCAGACCGGCGCCCTGGCGGCGGATCACCACGCCCTGGAAGACCTGGATACGGGACCGGCTGCCCTCAACGACGCGGACCGAGACCTTCAGCGTGTCACCCGGACGAAAGTCCGGGATGTCTACCCGCTGGGACTGAGCATCGAGAGTGTCCAGCGTGTTCATCGCGACTGCTTCCTCAAACTCAAGGGCGCGCGTGAGCGCCGGTGGAAGATTACTTCGAGGTGCGGGCCGTACCAGAGCAGCGACCCAGGCTCCCCGGGACATCTGATGCCCGCGGCAACCCCATCACTCTGCCACACCCGTTCCGTCGGATGGGTAACCACCCTCGGCGAGTACGGCACGGTCCGTCCTGTCCAGCGTACCGGGTGGCAGAGAGTGGAACAGATCGGGGCGTCGGATGGCGGTCCGTAGCAGGGCCTGGTCGCGACGCCACCGGGCGATCCGGCCATGGTCACCGGACCGGAGCACCTCGGGGACGGCACGCTCACGCCAGACCGCCGGCTTGGTGTACAGCGGCGCCTCCAGCAGCCCGTCGGTATGGGACTCCTCGACCAGGGAGTCGGCGTTGCCGAGCACACCGGGCAGCAGACGGGTCACCGCCTCGACCACGGCGAGCGTGGCAACCTCACCGCCGAAGACCACGAAATCACCCAGGGAGACCTCGGTGACCGGCATCCGCTCCGCAGCCCCGTCCAGCACCCGCTGGTCGATGCCCTCGTACCGGCCGCAGGCGAACAGCAGCCAGGGCTCGGCCGCGAACTCCTGTGCCATCCGCTGGGTGAGCGGTGCACCGGCCGGGCTCGGTACGAGCAGCCGGGGGGGCGGCAGGTCCGCGGGCGCCAGGGCATCCAACGCGGCGCCCCACGGCTCCGGGCGCATGACCATGCCCGGACCGCCACCGTAGGGCGTGTCATCGACCGTCCGATGCACATCGGAGGTCCAGGTACGCAGATCGTGCACGTCGATCTGGAGCAGCCCGGCGCGCCTTGCCCGTCCGATCAGCGACAGTTCCAACGGAGCCAGATAGTCGGGAAAGATGGAGACGATGTCGATGCGCACCAGCTCTTCCCTCCTGCACCCGCTCCACGGGCAGCGTCCGACCCGGCCCCGGCTACTGCAGCCGACGCCGGCGATGATGATGTTCAGAGATCCAGCAGGCCCTCTGGCGGGGTCAGCACAATCCGGCCAGCCCGCAGATCGACCTCCGGAACCATCGCGGCAACGAACGGCACCAGGGCCTCCCGGCCGTCGGGTCGCAGAATCACCAGCAGGTCGGAGGCGGGTATGTGTTCCACCCGGACAAGCTCACCGAGCGATTCACCCGCGGCGTCGACGGCTGCGAGCCCGACCAGCTGATGGTCAAGGAACTCGTCCGGATCATCCGGTGCCGGCAGCCCCGCGCTGTCGACCAGCAGAATGGTGCCCCGGGCGGCCTCGGCCGCATTACGGTCCATGATCTCCGCGAAACCGACGATCAATGCGGCACCGCCCGACCCGGCCTTGACGATATGCCCGCGGGCGTACTCCACGGTGAGCGGGCCCGCCTCCGCCGGTTCGGTGACCAGCACCGAACCGGCGGAGAAACGGTCCATCGGATCGTCGGTACGCACAGCGACCAGGACCTCGCCCCGTACGCCATGCGGCTTGGCGATCCGTCCGACGGTCAGCAGCACATCAGTAACTGTCGACGATCTCGACACGGACCCCGCGACCGCCGACGGAACCGACCACCTGGCGCAGTGCCTTGGCGGTACGGCCACCGCGACCGATCACGGTACCCAGGTCATCGGGGTGCACCCGCACCTCCAGCCGCTTGCCACGGCGGGAGTTGACCATGCGCACCCGTACGTCGTCGGGATGTTCGACGATTCCCCGCACCAGGTGGTCGAGGGCGGGGCGAAGCGTGTCAGGACTCTGCGCCGGCATCCGTACCGGGCTTCCCCTCGGTCTTCTCGGCCTCGGTCTTCTCAGCCTTGGGCTTGTCGGCCTTCGCCTCAGCCTTGCCGGCCTCAGCCTTGCCGGCAGCCTTGCCCGAATCGGCCTTGGCCTCGGTCTTCTTGGCCGGCTTCTTCTTCTCGGTCTTGGCCTCCGGCTTGCCGTCGGTCAGACCGCCGGCCGCCTTGGCCTCCTCCTCGTACCGGGCCTGCCGGTCCTGCTTCGGCGCGGCGACCTTCAGCGGTTCCGGGGCGGGCTCGCCCTTGAACTTCTGCCAGTCGCCGGTCCGGGACAGGATCACCCGTACCGGGTCGCTCGGCTGCGCGCCGACTGTCAGCCAGTGCTGCACCCGCTCGGAGTTGACCTCGATGAACGAGGGGTCCTCCTTCGGGTGGTACTTGCCGACCTCTTCGATGACCCGACCGTCCCGCTTGCTGCGGGCGTCTGCCACCACGATGCGGTACTGCGGGTTACGGATCTTCCCCAGCCGCTTGAGCCGGATGCGTACTGCCACGGTTGTGTTCGCTCCTGTGTCGGATAGCTCCGGAATACGGCGCCGCGGACCACGTGGGGACATGGCCAGCAGGCGGCGTACTGCCGGATGCTTGTTGACTGGCGACGCACCGGGTAGAGGGCGCCGGACACGCGCCGGTTCAACCAGCCATTGTGCCAGACCCCTGGGGGGCGGACGAACCCGCCGTCGCCGAGCCCACCAGATCCGCGGTACGGCAGACGGTCGCGAACTCCTCATGCAGGTTGGTCGCGGTCGCCCGAGCCAGTTCATCGGCGCTGACCGGTTCGCCCTGCGGGCTGGTGCGGTCGAAAGTGAAGGTCGCATCGATGGGCAGCAGCACCTGGTAACCAAGATCACTACCGACCCGGCTGGTGGTCTCCACACAGAAGTTGGTCTGGATGCCGGCCACCACGATCTGCCCGACGCCACGGGCGGACAACCAGTGGTGCAGGTCGGGTGCACCGTAGAAGGCCGAGTGGACGCTCTTGGCGATCTCCAGATCGGGCGCCAGGTCGGCGACCTCGGGTTTGTAGGCCTGCCCCGGCGCGTCCGCCGCCAGCGGTGAGCCGGGCTGGACCGACACGTGCCGGACCAGTACAACCGGTCGGGCGGTACTCATCCAGTGCTCCGCCAGCCGGGCGATGTTGGCCTCGGCACCGGGATTGTTGCGGCGTCCCCAGTACCCTTCGTCGTCGAAGGCGCGCTGGATGTCGATCAGGACCAGTACGGCATCAGGGGCCACGCTGACTGTCATGTCGGCCACTCTAGAGTCCGCGTGCCGATGCTCGGTTCGCGCGGCATCGGCACGCTCCGCGGCCACGGCGAGGTGGCCTGAGACAAGGTGATGGTCGTCAGTAGGCGCGGGCGACGTAGGCGGTGAGCTCCGGTTCGTCGTCGGACTCCGGTACCGAGCCGTCGGAGCGGACCAGGCAGCGTACGGTCAGCGCCTGCTTGTTGAGCGCCGCCTCACCCGCCAACCCGACCTGCGACCAGGGCAGTCGAGCGAAACCGGTGGCCGCGGCGGCGATCGCATCGTCGAGAGTGGACACATCGGCGGTACGCGACTCACGCAGTGCCAGCGCCTCGTCGTACAGCGACTGCTGGTCGGCCTCCAGCGCGGCCCGGATCTCCTCGACTGCCCGGTCCAACGGCACCGGGGTCTTGGTTCCGGCGGCACGCCGCGCGATCACCACGTTGCCGGTGGCCAGGTCGCGCGGTCCGACCTCGACCCGGACCGGGAAACCCTTCAGCTCCGCATCCACGGCCCGGCGACCGAACGGGGTGTCGGTACGGTCGTCCAGGTCGGCCCGAACGCCGGCGTCACGCAGCGCGTCGCGCAGCTTCCCTGCGGCCTCACCGACCCCGTCGCCGGCCTTGACCACCATCACCCGCGCCTGCACCGGGGCCAGCTTCGGCGGGATGCGCAGGCCGTTGTCGTCGCCGTGGCACATGATCAGCCCACCGACCATCCGGGTCGAGGTGCCCCAGGAGGTGGTCCAGGCGTGCTCGCGGGAGCCGGCCTGCGACGAGTAGTCGATGTCGAATGCCCGGGCGAAATTCTGGCCCAGTTCGTGCGAGGTGCCCATCTGCAGGGCCTTACCATCGCGCATCATCGCCTCCAGCGTGTATGTGCTGGTGGCGCCGGCGAAACGTTCGGCAGCGGTCTTGCGGCCCACGATCACCGGGATGCCCAGGACGTTGACCATCAGGTCCTCGTACGCCTCGTGCAGGATGCGCCGGGCATAGGCACGCGCGTCGGCCTCGGTGGCGTGCGCGGTGTGCCCCTCCTGCCACAGGAACTCCGAGGTACGCAGGAAGATGCGCGGCCGCAGCTCCCAGCGCACCACGTTGGCCCACTGGTTGAGCAGCAGCGGCAGGTCCCGGTAGCTCTGCACCCACTTGGCCATGAACTCGCCGATGACGGTCTCGGAGGTGGGGCGTACCACGATCGGCTCGTCGAGCTGCTTGCCGCCGGCGTGCGTGACCACGGCCAGCTCCGGCGAGAAACCCTCGACGTGCTCGGCCTCACGCTTGAGGTAGCTCTCCGGGATGAACAGCGGGAAGTACGCGTTCTGCGCGCCGGCCGCCTTGATCCGGTCGTCCATCTCCGACTGCATCCGCTCCCACAGGGCGTAGCCGGTCGGTCGGATCACCATCGTGCCGCGTACCGGCCCATTGTCGGCCAGCTCGGCCTTGTTGATCACGTCCTGGTACCAGCGGGGAAAATCCTCCGCCTGCGGGGTCAGCACTCGCGCCATGACCGGTCATCTTAGGCGGCGGGCAGCGACGTACCGACAGCGCGGTACCGGCATGCCGCGCACCGGACCGCCCGATGGTCCGCTCAGAGCAACTGGCGCGGTGCCGGGTCCCGGCACCAGGCCGCGAGCGCGGCGACATCGACGGGCCCGGTGGTGTCCACGCGATGCACCGGCCCCAGCCCGAGCGGGGCAGCGATCCGCGCCCAGTACGACCAGCGTTCGTCGTCGTGCGGTTCGCCCACATGGACCGGATGGCGCGGCGAGCGCTCGACCACCCGACGACGCGCCACCTCCACGGGTACCTCGCACCACACCTCCAGCGTCCTACCCACGCCGGCCCGGGCCAGGCCGGCGGCAGCCAGCTCCGCCACCCCGATCCAGGCGTTCTCCAGTACCGCGCCGGCGGGCGCGTCGGCGAGTAACGACCACATCGTCTCCGAGGCGGCCGCGCCCAGTCTGCTTGCTGCGGCGCTATCGCGCAGGAAGTCGCCACCGAGGTGGTCGGCGAGGGTCTCCTTGATCACGTCCTTGCTGAGCAGCGGCAGCCGCAACTCGCGTGACAGGGCACGGGCCAGGGTCGACTTGCCGGCACCGGACAGGCCGTTGACCAGTACGACCAGCTGGCCACCGGTCATTTGACGATCCGGCCGCGCAGGACGATGCGGGACGGCTCGCGCACCACCGCCAGGTCGGTACGTGGATCCCGGTCGTAGACCACCAGGTCGGCCAGGCCGCCCTCGACCAGTCCGGTCAGGCCCAGCCATTCGCGGCCTCGCCAGGACGCGGCCGCCAGGACCTCGGACACCGGCATGCCAGCCCTCTCGCGCAGCAGCAGCATCTCCTCGGCGGCGAGTCCGTGCTCGATGCCGCCACCGGCGTCGGTGCCGACGTACACCGGCACGCCGGCCTCCACCGCTGCGCCCACCAGCCGCGGGAAGTTCTGCTTCAGCTGTCGCATGTGCTCGGCGTATCCCGGGAACTTCGGCTCGGCCTGTGCGGCGATCCCGTCGAACGTGTCGATATTGATCATGGTTGGGACCAGTGCCGTTCCCCGGCGGGCCATCTCGTCCAGCAGGTCGAGCGACAACCCGGTGCCGTGTTCGACCGAGTCGACACCCGCCCGGACCAGGAAGGCGACCGCCTCCTCGCTGAAGGTGTGCACCGCCACCTTCGCGCCGGCGGCGTGCGCGGCGGCGATCGCTGCGGTCACCGACGCCTCGTCGTAGGTGGGGCTGAGGTCGCCGCGCTCCCGGTCGATCCAGTCGCCGACCAGTTTGATCCAGCCGCTGCCCCGCTTGGCCTGTTCGACGGCGGCGGCAGGCAGTTCGGCGGCGGTCACCTCGGCCGCGACGCCGCGCAGGTAGCGCCGGTGCGGCGCGAGGTGCCGGCCGGCGCGTACCAGCCGGGGCAGGTCGGGTTCGTCGGCCAGTTCGGGGTAGTGCAGCGGCGAACCGGCGTCGCGGATGGCCAGCACACCGGCGTCCCGGTCGATGCGCGCCAGTTCCCGGGCGGTGTCCAGGTCGGTGACGGGTTTCGCGCCAAGGGCGATGCCCAGGTGGCAGTGCGCGTCGACCAGCCCCGGCAGCACGTACCCACCGGTGGCGATCGTCTCGGCGTCCGGCACAGGTTCCCAGGTGACCCGGTCACCGACCAGGTAGAGGTCACGGACCTCGTCGTCGGGCAGAACCACGCCACGTACGTGCAATGCCATGTTGGGCACCTCCCACCGGCACGGTAACCGGTCGGAGCGCTCAGGCCGTCTCGGCGGTGGGGGGCCAGGAACTCTGCAGGTGCAGGGCGAGAGCGAAGGTCTGCGCCATCGCCCGGTAGCCGGCCCGGTTGGCGTGCAGGTTCGGTCCGGTCGGCGGCGGCGCGCACATCCAGGTCCACTGGCAGATCCGGGCCACCGCCACGGGCAGCTGGTCTCCGGTCAGCGACGCCGACCTCGTCATGTCGTCGGTCCGGTAGGTGCGGGCCACGTCGGCCACGGTGGTCCGGGTACGCCGGCAGCTGGCGACGATGATGCGGTTCAGTGCGTCGAACGCGGCCACGCTCTGCCGTACGGCCGGCCGGGCGGAACGCTGCGGATAACGCGCCAGTTGAGGGTCGTAGAAGGTCATCGCGGCGATCTGGGCGTCGGGCGCCGCGGCGCGTAACCGGCTCAGGATGATCGGCAGGTTACGCCGTACCTGGGCCAGCCCGTGACGTACGCACCGGTGGTCGACCTGCGGACCGTACATGCAGTGCATGATGTCGTTGATGCCGATGTCGAGGGTGATCAGGCTGGTCGGCGCGTGCCGCCGGGCGATGTCCCACAGTGCCGCGTCCAGCTGCGAGTCCACCCCCGGGTACGAGCAGCGGCCGCCGTGGAGCAGTTCGGTACTGGTGGCGCCGGAGCAGCCGAGGCGGGTCAGCCGGACCCGGTGATCGTGCCGGTCGATCGCGGCGGCGAGCTGATTGGGGTATCCGTCGCGGGTGGTGTGGCCACCTCCGGCGATAGCACCGACCCGGGGTTGCACACCGACCGACAGCGAGTCGCCGAGCGCCAGGTAGTACGTGCCGGTGAAGCCTGCGTCGGCGGGCGTGGCGAACGCGACGGCCGCGGCCACGGCGAGACACAGCGTCGTGGCCGCGCACGCCCGGAGCAGTCTTCGGATCACCGTTCTTCGGATCACCGTCCTACCGTACGAAGAACTCGGCAGGCAACGAATCATCCGGTCGGCGACAGTTCAGTCAGCCATACCGATGAGTCAATGGATCCACTGATCCTTCGCGAGTCGGACACCTACCCGGAGCGTCCCCGGACTCCGAGCCATTCGGGTGCGGATCGACCGCCCTGGATGGGATACTGCCCGTCACCCGATCCGCCCCGCTGCGGTCAGCCCTTGCCCTTGCCGAACTTCGACAGGTCGATCTTGGGCATCTCGAAGCCGGCGGGCAGTCCCTGGTCGGAGCCGCTGTCGTCCTTGCCGCCGGCGGGCAGACCGCCGAATCCCGGCGGCAGGCCGGCCGGCATCCCGGGTGCACCACCATGTTGCCGGTTCTGCTGCTTGCCCTTCTTGCCCTTGCGCTTGTTCTTGGGCGATTTGGTCGCCTTGCGACGACCCGGCATGCCCATCATGCCGCCCATCTGCTTCATCATCTTCTGCGCCTCGGTGAACCGTTCCAGCAACTGGTTCACGTCGGTCACGGTGGTGCCCGAGCCGTTGGCGATACGTACCCGGCGCGAACCGTTGATCACCTTCGGGGTGTCGCGCTCCTGCGGGGTCATCGATCGGATGATCGCGGTGACCCGGTCGAGGTGCTTGTCGTCGACCTCGGCGAGCTGGTCCTTCATCTGCCCCATGCCCGGCATCATGGACAGGATGTTGCTGATCGGCCCCATCCGCCGGATGGCGATCAGCTGCTCCAGGAAGTCGTCCAGAGTGAAGCGCTCGCCGCCGACCAGCTTGGCGGTCATCCGCTCCTGCTGGTCGGCCTCGAAGACCTTCTCGGCCTGCTCGATCAGGGTGAGCACGTCACCCATGCCCAGGATGCGGGAGGCCATCCGCTCCGGGTAGAAGACGTCGAAGTCCTCCAGTTTCTCCCCGGTCGAGGCGAACATGATCGGCTGACCGGTCACCTGACGTACCGACAGCGCGGCACCACCGCGTGCGTCGCCGTCGAGCTTGGAGAGCACCACACCGGTGATCCCGACACCGTCACGGAACGCCTCCGCGGTGGCGACGGCGTCCTGACCGATCATCGCGTCGATGACGAACAGCACCTCGTCCGGGCTGGTCACGTCGCGGATCAAGGCCGCCTGGGCCATCATCTCCGCGTCGACACCCAACCGCCCGGCGGTGTCCACGATCACCACGTCACGCTGTACGCGACGCGCGTAGTCGATGGACTCGCGGGCCACCGCGACCGGGTCACCGACCCCGTTGCCGGGCTGCGGCGCGTACACCTCGGCGCCGGCGCGCTCACCCACCACCTGCAGCTGGTTGACCGCGTTCGGACGCTGCAGGTCGGCCGCGACGAGCAGCGGCTGGTGCCCCTGGCTGCGCAGCCACCGGGCCAGCTTGCCGGCCAGGGTGGTCTTACCGGCGCCCTGCAGACCGGCCAGCATGATCACCGTCGGCGGCTGCTTGGCGTACGCGAGGCGACGTTCCTCGCCACCGAGGGTGGCGACCAGCTCCTCGTGCACGATCTTGATGACCTGCTGGGCGGGGTTCAGCGCCTGCGACACATCGGCGCCGCGGGCCCGCTCCTTGACGTTGCGGATGAACTCCTTGACCACCGGCAGCGCGACATCCGCCTCCAGCAGCGCCAGCCGGATCTCCCGGGCGGTGGCATCGATGTCAGCATCGGACAGTCGACCCTTCCCGCGCAGCTGGGTGAAGATGCCGGAGAGCCGTTCGGTCAGCGAATCGAACACGTCGGAAGGTCCCTCTTTGTCGCATGGTCGGCAGCGGTATCCCCACCGAGCCTACCGGGCGCCCGCCGGGAGCTGACCAGGCCCGGCCGCAGCGGTCAGGACCGCCTCGGACACCTCCCTCCGGCGGGCGCCGTCGGACCAGTCACCGACCAGATAGAAACTGTCCACCGCGGCGCCACCCAGGGTGCTGATACGGGCCGCCCGGACCGCCACGTCCGCCCCCGCCAGTGCCCTGGCCACCTCGAACAGCAGCCCGATCCGGTCGGCGGCACGCAGTTCCATGACGACCGCGCCGGTGGCGGCTCCGTCGTGCCAGACCACCCGTGGTGCGGCGGAGGGCAGGTTGCCGGCATACGCCCGTTCCCTGGTGCGCAGCCGCTGCGCCACCGGCAGCTCGCCGCGGGCGGCGCGGCGCAGGTCGGCGGTGAGCCGGCCGGCGTCCGGACCGCTACCGAACTCGGGACGTACCGCGCACATCACCGCCACCGGGCCGGCCGCCTGTCCGTCGGTGTCGTCGGCGGGCAGTGCGGTGATGTCGGCGCTCAGTACGGTCAGCTGGTGGGCGGCCAGGCAGCCGGCCACGGCGGCGAGCAGACCGGTGTCGGTACCGGCCGCCACCACGCTCACCTCGTCGTGCCCGACCCGTACCGCGGGTAGCGGGCCACCGGCCAGCTCCCGTACCGCGGCCGGCGGCGCCGATGCCTCGGGCAGTTCACCGGTCCGCAGCACCGCGCCCGCCCGCTCGACCAGTTCGTCGATGAGTCTCAGCCGCCAGCTGGACGAGGCGAGCGTCCCGGCGGCGGTGGCGTCCGCCCGCGCCAGTACGGCCAGCAGTTCCAGGGTGTTGAGGTCCACGACGGCCTCGGCCACACTACCGACGGTGACCGGGTCGCTGAGGTCCCGGCGGGTCGCGGTGTCGGGCAGCAGCAGGTGCCGGCGTACCAGCCGGGCGACCAGCAGGACGTCTGCCTCCGACAAGCCCATCCGACGGGTGATCGTGGCGGCCAGTTCCGCGCCGGCGACGGCATGGTCGGTGCCGGTGCCCTTACCGATGTCGTGCAGCAGCGCGGCCAGCAGCAGCAGGTCCGGCCGGGCCACGGTGTGTACGTCCGCGGCGGCGCATACCACCGTCTGCACCAGGTGCCGGTCCACCGTGTGGCGGTGCACCGGGCCCGGCTGTGGCAGGTTGCGAACCGCCTCCCATTCCGGTAGCCAGCGGGTGATCAGCCCGTACCGGTCGGCCGCCTCCCACGCGGCCACCAGTCCCGGACCCGCGCCCAACAACCGCAGGAACGCCTCCCGTACCGCCGGCGGCCACGGTTGCTGCGGCGCTGGGGAGGCCGCGGCCAGCCATTCCAGCGTCGCCGAGGCGACCGGCAGGCCGGAGCGCGCCGCCGCGGCCACCGCACGGACCGGCAACGCGGCGTCGGCACGTTCCGGTCCCAGTGCCGCGCGGGCCAGCACCACCTCACCGTCGTGTTCGACCACCCCGTCGTCCAGTGGGCGCCGGGGTGGCCGGTGCAGCCGTCCGCCGAGCAGCGGCCGACCTGTTCGCAACCGACGCAGCGCCCGCCAGGTGTCGGCCGCCGCGTAGGAGATGGTGCGTGCGTCGTCGGCCAGCCGGGCCCGCAGCGCCAGCCCCGGATCGGTCTGCCGCCAGTCCTGCGGCTCGGCGACCGCCCCGACCTGGCCGGGCAGTACCCGGTCGGCAGGGGCCAGGTCGGCACCGGCGACGGCGACGAGTTCGGCGACCGGCCCGGTCAGTTCGGTGACGAGCCGGTCCAACCGGCGCCCGGCGCACAGGTGTAGGGCCTCACGGATGGTCAGCAGCCTGCGGTAGGCCTCCAGTACCGCCGCCCTGGGGCCGGGCACCAGTTGCGCCAGCGCGGTGCCACGCAGTACCGCGCCATCCCGCAGTCCACCGCGCGCCTCCTTGATGTCGCCCTCCGGTTCGAAGGCCAGTTCGCCGAAGCGTTCCCAACGGTCCACGGTCAGCTCGTGCAGTGCGGCCAGCCGGGTACCGGCCTGTCGGCGCCAGTCGACCCGTACAGCGGCCCGGATGCGTTCGGCCATGCCGCGGTCACCCGCCACGTAGCGGGCGTCGAGCAGGCCGAGAGCGGCCTTCACATCGTCGCGCCCCACCGACAGCACCTCGGGCACGGTGCGTACCGCGTGGTCCAGCGACAGCCCTGCGTCCCAGATCGGGTACCAGACCGCGTCCGCCACCCGGTACACGTCCGGACGTCCATTGTGGACGATGACCAGATCGAGATCGCCGTATGGCAGGCACTCCTGACGGCCCAGCCCACCGACAGCCAGCAGCGTCACCTCACTGACCGGCGGCAACAGCCGTGACAACCAGTCGTCCAGGGCAGCGGCCCGAGCGGACCGCGCCGCCGGGCCGATACCGTCCACCAGCGGAGGTGGCACCAGCCCCGGCGCCGCGGTCCCGTACTCAGAGCGCATCCACGCCACGCTCTCCGGTGCGGACCCGGATCACCTCCTCGACCTCGGTGACCCAGACCTTGCCGTCACCGATCCGTCCGGTCCGGGCCGCCGCGACGATCGCGGCGAGCACCTTGTCGGTATCGAAGTCGTCGACCAGTACCTCGATCCGGGCCTTGGGCACAAAATCGACCGAGTACTCCGCACCCCGGTAGACCTCCACGTGCCCCTTCTGCCGGCCATAGCCGGAGACCTCGCTGACCGTCAGGCCGGCCACCCCGAGCGCTTGCAGCGCATCCTTCACCGCATCCAGTTGGAACGGCTTCACCACCGCTGTCACCAGTCGCATCGCCTACTCCTTCCCCACCGTGGCCGCGGACAGACCTGCATCACGGGAGCCGACACGCCCCACCGGGGCGCCAACCCGCGCGGCCCGGCCGCTGATCAACGCGCCCCAGTCGTACCCGCTCTCGGCGTGCTCGGCGCCGTCGATACCGGCGATCTCGGCCTCCGCGGACAACCGGAACCCGATCGTGCGGTCGATGATCTTGCCGATCACCCAGCTCAGAACGAAGGAGTAAACGCCCACCGCCAGTACGGCGATCGCCTGCTTGCCCAGTTGCCCCAGCCCGCCGCCGTAGAACAGGCCCTCCGCGCCACCGGTCACGGTCGCGGTGGCCAGCAGACCGATCAGCAGCGAACCGAGCGCGCCGCCGACCAGGTGCACCCCGACCACATCCAACGAGTCGTCGAAGCCCAGCCGGTACTTCAGCCCGACCGCCATCGCGCAGACCGCCCCGCAGACCACGCCGAGCACCACCGACATCAGTGGGTTGAGCGCCGCGCACGCCGGCGTGATACCCACCAGCCCGGCGACGGCACCCGATGCCGCACCCAACGTGGTGGCACGGCCGTCGCGGATCCGCTCCACCAGCAGCCACCCGAGTACCGCCGCAGCGGTGGCAACCTGGGTGTTCATGAAGGCGGTCGAGGACAGACCGTTCGCGGCCACCGCCGAACCGGCGTTGAAGCCGAACCAACCGAACCACAGCAGGCCCGCGCCCAGCACCACCAGCGGCAGGTTGTGCGGCTTGAACCGTTCCTTCGGCCAGCCGTGCCGTTTGCCGAGCACCAACGCCAGGGCCAGACCGGCCGCGCCGGCGTTGACGTGCACCGCGGTACCGCCGGCGAAGTCCAGCGCGCCCAGCCGGTCACCGATCCAGCCGCCGTGGCCACCGTCGAACATGAAGACCCAGTGCGCCACCGGGAAGTACACGACGGTCACCCAGATGGCCGAGAACAGCAACCAGGCGCCGAACTTCGCCCGATCGGCGATGGCGCCGGTGATCAGTGCCGGGGTGATCACCGCGAACATCAACTGGAACGCGGAGAACGCCAGCAGCGGGATCGAATCATCCTTGGCGCCGGTGACCGCGCTCAGGGTGCCGGAGAGCCCGACGTAGTCGAAGTTGCCGATCAGTCCATGGAACGAATCGGGACCGAAGGCTAGCGAGAAGCCGTACAGCACCCACAGGACGCTGACCACCGCGATGGTCGCGAAGCTCATCATGAGCATGTTCAGCACGCTGCGGGCGCGCACCATACCGCCGTAGAAGAACGCCAGCCCTGGCGTCATGAGCAGTACCAACGCACTGCTCGCGAGCACCCAGGCGGTGTCACCCGAGTTGATCACCCGAGTCCCCTCCCCTTCCGTACCAGGTCCGGCCTGGCCCGGGCGGCGCTGCCCCTGACCGGACAGCACCACCCTGACGGTGGGGTGTTTCCTCGAGCGCACACCTCGCGTTACGAGGCTGTGCCCAGATGTTTCAGGCCGATGAATGGTGCGGTGTCACCCGGGCCGGGCACTCAGCGCATCGCGTACTCCAGGACCTGCCGCTCGTGGTCGATCAGCCGCAGGTCACGCATCGGGCGACGGAGATGGCCCTTGTGCACGATCCGGACGAACGCGGGCTCGCCGGCCGCCGCCATCCGACGGATGCCCTCCACGTGGTCCACGATCCGCTTGCGGATGACCCGGATCAGCCGGTGCCGGTCGCGGGGGGTGAGCCCGTACGCGTCGGCGAACATCCGCAGCCTGCGCGGCCGGTTCGGCCGTTTCCAGCCCAGGGTGAAGGAGTCCCGGTCGCTGAACAGCGGGACCCAGGTCCACGCCGCGTACGCCACGTCGTAGATCCGTGATCCCGGGCTGGACAGGTCGAAGTCGATCAGTGCGAGGGTCCCGTCCGGACGCCAGATGACGTTGTGCGGCGCCGCGTCGTGGTGGCAGACCACCTCGGTGTCGGGTGGTGGCGGGCCGAACGAGCGCCACACGGCGTTGGGCGGCAGCCGGAACCCGTACTGCGCGTCGTGGAACATCCGCAGCATCTTGGCCACTGTGACGAGCGCCTCGTCGGTGGCCCAGTGTTCGGCGATCGGGTACTCGCCGCACTCGCCTTCCAGGTAGGACAGGACCTCCCGGCCCTGTTCGTCGATTCCCAGGGCACGGGGAGCGCCGGTGAATCCCACCGTCTCCAGGTGCCGGAGCAGTGCGTGGACGGCCGGCGTCCAGGGACCGGCGTTGCGTCGTACGGTGTCACCGACTCGCACCACCGTGCTGGTGTTGCCGCCGTGCAGTTGGACCTCGTGCTGCGTCACCGACCACCCCGGGGGTTCAACGTCGACGGGTTCAACGTCAACTCTGCCCGGCCGGTTCGCCGAGCAGTGCCTCGACGAACTGCCGCGGATCGAAGGGCGCCAGGTCATCCTTACCTTCGCCCAGTCCGACAAGTTTGACCGGAATGCCGAGCTTGCGCTGCACGGCGATCACGATGCCGCCCTTGGCGGTGCCGTCGAGCTTGGTCAGCACCACCCCGGTGACATTCACCACCTCGGTGAACACCTGCGCCTGGGCCAGGCCGTTCTGGCCGGTGGTGGCGTCCAGTACCAGGAGCGTCTCGTCCACCGGTCCGTGTTTCTCCACCACCCGCTTGACCTTGCGGAGCTCGTCCATCAGGCCGACCTTGTTCTGCAGCCGCCCGGCCGTGTCGATCAGTACGGTGTCCACCTTGGTCTCGATACCGCGCTGCACCGAGTCATAGGCCACCGACGCCGGGTCCCGGCCCTCCGGCGCGCGGACCACCTCGGCGCCGACTCGTTCGCCCCAGGTGGCAAGCTGGTCGACCGCGGCGGCCCGGAAGGTGTCCGCCGCACCGAGCAGCACACTGCGTCCATCGGCCACCAGCACGCGGGCGATCTTGCCACAGGTGGTGGTTTTGCCGGAACCGTTGACCCCGACCACGAGCGCCACCGCCGGCCGGTCCGGGTGCGGCAGGGTTGCCAACGAACGGTCCAGGTCGGGGCCGAGCGCGCCGACCAGTTCCTCGACCAGCAGTTCCCGCAGCTCGGCGACCGAACGGGTGCCCAATACCCGGGTACGCTCCCGCAACCGCCCGACGATCTCGGTGGTCGCCGCGACCCCGACGTCCGCGGTCAGCAGCGAGTCCTCGATGTCCTCCCAGGTGTCGTCGTCCAACTTCTCCCGGGACAACAGGGTCAGCAGGCCACGACCGAGCAGGTTCTGCGACCTTGCGAGCCGACCACGCAGCCGTACCATCCGGCCGGCGACCGGCTCCGGTGTCTCGACCTCGGGAGCCGCCACGACGTCCGGGGCGGGTGGCGCGGTCGGCTCGGCGGTCTGTTCGACCGGCGGCGCCGGCGCCACCTCGGCGGGCGGCGCGGTTGCGGTAGCCGTACCGGTGGACCCCCCGGTGCTGTCACCGGCCCCGTCCGCGGACCCGGTACGGGTTCGCCGCGCCCTGGGCACCACGAAGGCCAGCAGGCCGGCGAGCGCCAGCAGCACGACGAGCCCGACGGCGATGAGCACATACTCCATGTGCAGAATCCTGACAGACGCGTGCCGCGGCCTTGCGCGCACTCCGTTGCTCCGCGTGGCGCGCCTCACCAGACGACGCCGTTACAGAGCGGTGTCGACTGCAGGCTGATGTGTCAGACCGGGCGGATCGGGGAAGGTAGCGCTCGTGAACGGATCTGCGCGGAATGCGTCCCAGGGACCACTACTACTCGGGCCTGTGCTACGTCGGGTGACCGAGACCACGGCCAGCATCTGGCTGGAGACCAGCGGGCCAGCCCAGGTCGAGGTACGGGCCGGTGGCCGCAACGCCACGGCACGTACCTTCACCGCCTTCTCGCACCATTACGCGCTGGTGCTGCTCACCGGGCTGCAGCCCGGTGCAGACGTGTCGTACGAGGTTCTGGTGGACGAGCAGAAGGTCTGGCCACCGGCGGATTCGACCTTCCCACCGAGCCGGATCCGGACCGTGCGCACCGACCGGGACACACCGGTACGGGTGATCTTCGGTTCCTGCCGCGAGGGGTCACCGCTCACCGACGACAGCTACCCGCCGGACGCGCTGGACACCTACGCCCGGACGCTCATCGACTCCGACCGGAGTCCCGTCGATCGGCCCGACCTGCTGTTGATGCTCGGCGACCAGGTGTACGCCGACGAGACCTCCCCGGCGACGCAGGAGTTTCTCGAGCAGCGCCGGGAGGACAGCGGCGGGGGCACCGCGGTGCCCCCGCAGAACGAGGTCGGCGACTTCGAGGAGTACACCCGCCTCTACTACGAGTCGTGGCAGGATCCGGAGATCCGGTGGCTGCTGTCCACCGTCCCGACCGCGATGATCTTCGACGACCACGAGATCGTCGACGACTGGAACACCTCGGCACCGTGGCGGGAGACGATCGGCAGGCAGCCGTGGTGGCATCGACGCATCACCGGCGGCATCGCCTCGTACTGGGTCTATCAGCACCTGGGCAATCTGACTCCGGAGGAGATCGGCAGTGATCCGGGCGTCACGGCGGTTCTGGCCGCCGAGGACGCGACCGACCTGCTGGTCGAGATCGCGGTGGCCACCGACCGGTCCGCGGACCAGGGAACCCGTGCCGAGCAGGATCGGATCCCGACGCCGGCCGTCACCGGCCCCACAACACGCGATCCGGCACCGGCACCACGCTGGAGTTACCGCCTCGACCTGGCCGGGACCCGGGTGGTCGTGCTGGACAACCGGGCCGGACGGGTACTGACGCCCGGCGAGCGACAGATGCTCTCCCGCACGGACTGGGACTGGTTCGAGCAGCAGTTGCGCGGTGACTACGACCATCTGGTGATCGGCGCCTCCCTACCCTGGCTGCTGCCGCCGGCGATCCACGAGTTGGAGACCTGGAACGAGCGGCTTTGCGACTCTCCGCACCGCCCGGTCGCGGCCTGGGCGGAATGGTTGCGGCAGTTCTCCGACATGGAACACTGGGCCGCGTTCCGGTCGTCGTTCGAGCGGCTCGGTCGGATGCTGGAGAAGGTCGCCCGGGGCGGCTACGGCAGCGGCCGACCACCGGCCAGCATCTCCGTACTGTCCGGTGATGTACACCATAGTTATGTCGCCGAGGCGTTGTTCGGTCCGGAAACGGGCAGCCGCGTCTACCAGTTGACCTGCTCCCCTACCCACAACCAGGCGCCGCCGGAGATGAAGATCGGTTTCCGGCTGGGCTGGAACCGTGGCGCGGCGGCGATCGGGGCCGGGCTGGCGCGGTTGGCCGGGGTGCCACGACCGCAGCCGAGTTGGGAACGACGCACCGGCCCGTTCTTCAGTAACGCGATCGGCACCCTGGAGCTGACCGGCCGGGCCGCACGCGTCCGGTTGGACGGCACCGAACGCAGCGGGGACGAGCACCCACGGCTCCGCCCGCTCGCCCAGGTGCCGTTGGCCTGGAGCACCGCGGAGCGGCCCGACCGGGCAGCGGCCACAACCTGACATCGCCTCCCTGGTACAGCAGGTAGCGTGTGCTGCCGGTACCAGGGAGGACGAATGCTCGCACTGTTGGCCGACCAGCAGCGGACCGCGCGGGACCTGCTGCCCAGCGCCGTACACGACTACTACGCGACCGGCTCGGGTGACGAGATCACCCTCGACGAGGCGGCACGGGCCTGGTCCCGGTACCGGTTCCATCCGCACGTGCTGCGCGACGTATCCACTGTGGACACATCGACGTCGTTGTTCGGTACGTCACTGCGCACACCGGTACTGGCGGCACCGACCGCGTACCACGGCCTGGCACACCCGGACGGCGAATGCGCGACGGCGACCGGTATCGGTGCGGCCGGATCGCTGCTGGTGCTGTCCTCCCGCTGCTCGCGCCGGATCGAGGACGTCGGCGCGGCAGCCACCGGCCCGTGGTGGTTCCAGGTGTACATGCTGGGCGATCCGGAACTGAGCCGGCAGATGACCCGCCGCGCGGTCGCCGCAGGCGCCGCAGCCATGGTACTGACCGCCGACACCCCGTACACCGGGGTCAAGAAGCGCACCGCGATGCCGCCGGTCGACGACAAGATGTATCTGGTCAACATGGCCGCGCATCTGGCACCCGACGCGGTGGTCGACACCGCCACCGCGCAACACCCCGGCGCCACCTTCGACACGGTGCGCGAACTGACCGAGCTGGGGGTACCGGTACTGGTCAAGGGTGTACTGCGGGCCGACGACGCGGAGGCGTGCCTGGCCGCCGGCGCGGCCGGGATCGTGGTGTCCAACCACGGCGGCCGGCAACTGGACCGGGCCGTGGACACCGCCAGCGCACTGGCCGAGGTGTCCGCTCGGCTCGCCGGCCGCTGCCCGGTACTGGTGGACGGCGGCATCCGCTCCGGGCGCGATGTACTGACAGCGCTCGCGCTCGGCGCGGACGCGGTACTTCTCGGCCGACCCGTGCTGTGGGCGCTGGCCGCCGACGGCGCTGCCGGCGTCACCTCGGCGCTGGAGGCGATCCGTACCGACCTGATGGAGGCACTGGCACTCAGCGGCCTGACGCGACTCGCAGAGATCTCCGCAGACCTGGTATCCCCGCGGACCTGGTGACGCCCGCCGCGCCACTTGGCGCGACGGGCGTCATGTCAAGCTGACATCATCTTCCGGCTGCCGTCGCTGCGGGCCGCGCAGCTCCGGTCAGGCCGCGCAGCTCCGGTCAGGCAGAGTGCCGCGAGTTCCATCGCGGCTTACGCTCGCCGCGGGGCTTCCAGTCGGCGCGCGGACTGCGCTCCCCACCGTCCCGGTCCGAGCGGTACCGATCGGTGCGCTGCGACGGCTCGTCGCGGCGCGGCGGGCGGTCGTCAAAACGCGGCGCGCGGTCGTTGAATCGCGACGAGCGGTCGTGTGCGCGACTGTCCACGCCGTCCCGACGGGCGCCGCGGTGCTCGCCGTCCTCCCGGCGCGGCCGGCGGCCGCCCCGGAACCCGTCCCGGTCCCGACGGGCCGCGGAATCACCAGACCCGCCGTCCTCGCGGCGCGGGCCACGGTAACTGGGTCGATGGCCCGACTCCGGGCGGTCACCGAACCGGCGCGGCCGACCTCCAGCGCGGCCCGGGGTACGGACCGGCTCCACCGGTACCGGAACCCCGCTGGGCTGTTGTGCCCCGGTGACCTCGGCGAGCAGCGAGTCCACCGTGACGTCCCGATCGTCGAGACGTACCCGCAGCTTGCCGGCATTGACCCCGGCCTGCCGGGTGATCTGCTCGGTCGAGCGGCGCTGCCTGGGCGTCACCAGCGTCACCACCGTGCCGGAACCCCCGGCGCGAGCGGTACGGCCGGCCCGGTGCAGGTAGTCCTTGGAGTCACCCGCCGGGTCGACGTGCAGCACCAGACTCACGTCGTCGACGTGGATGCCGCGGGCCGCCACGTCGGTGGCGACCAGCGCGGTGACCCGGCCCTCCTTGAAGTCGCCGAGGGTCCGGGTACGGACCGCCTGTGTCTTGCCGCCGTGCAGTGCCCGGGCACGCACACCGACGGCGCGCAGTTCCTCCTCCAGCCGATCGGCGAAGGTACGGGTCCGGACGAACAGCAGGGTCCGTCCCTCCCGCCCGGCGATCTGCGCGGTGATGGCCGCCTTGTCGCGGGGGGCCAGGAAGACCAGGTGGTGCTCCATGGTGGACACCGACGCCGTGCCCGGGTCGGTGGAGTGGGTCACCGGGTCGGTCAGGTACTTGGCGACCAAGCTGTCGACGTCACCGTCGAGGGTCGCGGAGAACAGCATCCGCTGGCCACCGGGACGCACCTGGTCCAGCAGTGCGGTCACCGCGGGTAGGAAGCCCATGTCGCACATCTGGTCGGCCTCGTCGAGCACGGTGAGCTCGACGTCGGACAGGTCGCAGGCACGCTGCTCGATCAGGTCGGTCAACCGGCCGGGCGTGGCGACGACCAGTTCGGCGCCCCGACGCAGCTGGCTGATCTGCTTGCTGAACGGTGCGCCGCCGACCACCACGGCGAGCCGTACGCCCATCGCACGGCCGAGCGGTTCCAGGGCGTCACGGACCTGCGTGGCCAGTTCCCGGGTCGGCACCAGCACCAGGCCACGGGGGCGGCGGGGCGCGGCCGGCTCACCGGCCAGCCGGATCACGGCGGGCAGGCCGAAGGCCAGCGTCTTGCCGGAACCGGTCCGGCCCCGTCCGAGCACGTCGCGTCCGGCGAGTGCATCCGGCAGGGTGGCTGCCTGGATCGGGAAGGGGGTGGGCATGCCGCGGCGGTGCAGCAGCGACACAAGGTTGTCCGGTACGCCGAAGTCGGAGAAACTCGCGGCGCGTTCGGTCTCGGATTCGGCGTCCACAGAATCGGACAGTGTGGCGTTCTCGGGCAGACTGGGCACAACAGGGCTCGTCAAAGCAGGCCTTTCGGAAAGGGGCACGTCTCTCCGCAGGCTCCACGGCCGACCCTCAGGCCACCAGGAGGAACAGATCACCGGGCGGTAGAACCACCGGCATGAACAAGACGAGCCCGGCGCACGGTGCGCCGATAAGCGGGTACGCCGGAAGTCTACCCGGTGACCGCGACCACGATCATCGCGCACCAGGTGCTGTGACCGGTGCCTCCCACGACCAGAGCTACGCCGCAACAGCAGGTTCGATGATCACTGTCACACTGGCCCGATGACCTCGGCGACCGGAGTACTCGTCCTGACCGGCATCATGGCCGCCGGCAAGTCGACGGTGGCGCAGCTCGTCGCAGAACGTCTACCCAGGTCCGTCCACGTACGGGGGGACGTGTTCCGGCGCATGGTAGTCTCCGGTCGAGCCGAGCCCCGACCCGGATTCCCCGACGAGGCCCGCGCGCAGCTCGAACTGCGTTACCGGCTGTCCGCACAGACGGCCGACGCGTACGCCACGGCAGGCTTCACCGTCGTCGTGCAGGACATCATCCTGGGCGACGACCTGCCCTGGTATCTGTCTCTGCTCGTTGTCAGGCCACGTCATCTGGTGGTGCTGGCGCCCGACCCGGAGTCGGTCGCCGAGCGCGATAATGGCCGGGCCAAGACCGGGTACGTCGACGGATGGACCCCGCAGCAGTTGGACCGTGAGCTGCGCGCCGGTCCACAACTGGGCTACTGGCTGGACACCTCGGCGCAGACACCGACGCAGACCGCCGCAGCGGTCCTGGCCAACTGGGACAGGGCACGCATCGACCCGCCCGGACACCCATCCGCCGGACCGGGGCGCTGACCGGCACGACTCAGGCCGGACCCGAGGGCTGTTCCGGGTCCCGCAGCAGCCGACCTTCCATGCCACCGGCGACCGTGACGATCTCCCCGGTGATGTGCCCGGACAGCTCGTCGGAGGCCAGCACCACGGCGGTACGGGCCACGTCGACCGGACGCCCCAGCTTGGCCAGGGCCATGGTGGCAGTACGGCGGCGTACGAAGCTCTCGTCGGTCAGCCGATCGGCGTTGCGCGTGGTGGCCGTCCAACCGGGCGCCACCACGTTCACCCGACCCGCCGGGGCGATCCGGACGATCTCGTTCTTCAGGCTGCGGGCCAGCCCGTGCAGGCCCGCCTTGGCGGTTGCATAGTCGGCGTGGTCGGCCTCGCCGAAGCGACCGGCGGTAGAGCCGATCAGCACGATCGTGCCCACCCCGGTGCCGGACACGTGCCGTAGGAACGCCCGGCAGGTCAGGAACACCGCATCCAGGTTCGCCGCCATCGTGTCCCGCCACCGCGCATGGTCCATCTGCCACAGCGGCAGCGCGGACACCGGGAAACTGCCGGCGTTCGCGACCAGTATCTCCAGCCCACCGAGACCGGACACGGTGGCCGCGAGTAGAGCGTCCACATCGGACTCGACAGTCAGGTCGGCGGGTACCGCGATACCACCGTGCTGCCCGGCCAGCACCTCGGCCCGGGCCGCGCCGGTCCGGTAGTGCACCGCGACCCGGGCACCCTCGGCCGCGAACGCGGCGACCAGATCACCACCGATACCGCCGGCAGCGCCGGTGACCAGTACCCGTTTGCCTGCCAGCCCGGTGTCCATGCGGCCACCGTAATGCGCAGGTGGCGGCCCGGCCACCGAAGGGCCTGGTGGCCGCCGGATGCCCGGACGGCAGCCCGGCCGCCGGGACGCGGCGTGCCCTCGACCGGCCGTTCCGGTCAGGCCGCGGCGGCCAGGGTGGCCCGTACGTAGCGCAGATCGGCCGGGCCGGTGTAGCGGATCGCGGCCAACCCGGCGGCGCGGGCGCCGCGCACATGACGTTCGCTGTCGTCGCAGCACAGGCAGAGCTTCGCCGGTACGCCCAGCAGGTCACAGGCCGCGCGGAAGAACTCACCGGAAGGTTTGGCGTGTCCCAGTACAGCGGAGTTGACCACCACGTCCACCTCGCCGACCAGGCCCAGCTGACGCAGGTCGGAGTCGAGTAGATCGGTCGCGTTGGTGGTCAGCGCCACCGGGATACCCGTCGCACGTAGTTCACGGACCGCGGCCAGTACCTCGTCGTCCACCTCCCCCCGGTAGCCGTTCCACTCCTCGACCGCGCCCCGGGCCCGGTCCGGGTCCCCGATCTGTGCGGCGAGTGCGGTGATCGCACCATCGGTCCACCCGGCGTGGCTGACCTGACCGAGAACTGCCGGACGCAGCCGGTCCGGGTCGAACAGGGTACGGGCCAGCAGCCCGTCCGGCAGCTCGTAGGTCGCCTCGACACGGGCCGCGTGTGCCGGATCGAACCGGCGGAGCACGCCGTCGAGATCCAGTAGCAGGGCCTGGCAGGGTGAGCGCAACATCATGCCGGTTCCGTGTCCTTGAGTCGTTGGCTGATCACCTGGGTGATGCCGCCACGCATGGTGACGCCGTACAGCGCGTCGGCGATCTCCATGGTCCGTTTCTGGTGGGTGACGACGATCAGCTGGCTCTCCTCCTGCAGCAGCTTCATGACATCCAGCAGCCGGCCCAGGTTGACGTCGTCCAGGGCCGCCTCCACCTCGTCCATCACATAGAACGGACTGGGACGGGCCCGGAAGATCGCGCAGAGCAGCGCGACCGCGGTCAGCGACCGTTCCCCACCCGAGAGCAGGGACAGCCGCTTGACCTTCTTGTTCGGGGGGCGGGCCTCCACCTCGATGCCGGTGGTCAGCAGGTCGTCCGGGTCGGTGAGTATCAGCCGGCCCTCGCCGCCGGGGAACAGTACGCCGAAGACGATCTCGAACTCCCGGGCGGTGTCCTCGTAGGCGCTGCGGAAGACCTCCAAGATCCGGTCGTCGACCTCCTTGACCACGGTCAGCAGGTCCCGGCGGGTCGCCTTGAGGTCCTCCAGCTGTTCGGACAGGAACTTGAAGCGTTCCTCCAGGGCGGCGAACTCCTCCAGAGCCAGCGGGTTCACCTTGCCCAGCAGGGTCAGTTCCCGTTCCGCCCGGGCCGCCCGCTTCTCCTGCACCGGGCGGTCGTACGGCCGAGGTTCCGGTACCGGTCTGTCGTCCGCCTCGGCCGCGGCGAGTTCGGCCGCCGACGGCGGTACCGGCTGCTGCGGCCCGTACTCGGTGAGCAGCGTGTCCAGGTCCAGGCCGTACCCCTCGGCGGCCTTGGCCTCCAGTTGCTCGATCCGCAACCGCTGCTCGGCGCGTGCCACCTCGTCCCGGTGCAGGGCGTCGGTCAGCCTCTCCAGCTCGGCGGACAGTTCCCGGACCTGGCCTCGTACCTCACGCAGCTCGGCCTCGCGGTTGTCCCGGGCCGCCGCTACCGCGTCGCGCTCGGCGGCGGCTGCGACCAACGACTCACCGATGCGGTGCAGGGTGGCCTGAGCGGCCAGCGACACCGCCCGGGCCACCGACGCGCCCCGGGCGCGGCGCTCCCGACGGGCGGCGGCACGTTCCCGGGCCGCGCGTTCCTGCGCTGCCTGCCGCGCCAGACCGTCCGCCCGACCGGACAGTGCCCGGGCCCGTTCCTCGGCGGTACGGACCGCCAGCCGGGCTTCCATCTCCGCCTGCCGGGACGGACCGACCGCTGCCGACAACTCGTCGCGCACGGTGGAGTCCGGTTCGTCGTCGACCGGCGAGGACTCCACCAGCCGCAGCCGTTCCTCCAGATCCGCCAGGCCGGCCAGATCCGCGTCGCGGGCACGTTCGGCCTTCTCCCGGGAAGTGGCCAACCGGTCCGCCTCGCCCTGCGCGGACCGGGCCGCGGCACCCAGTTCGGCCAGCCGACGCGACTCCGCGTGATGACGCTGCTCGGCCTCACGCCGCAGCCGGGTCACCTCCTGGGTGGCCTCCTTACGCACGGCCACGTCCTGCCTGGCACCGGACAACTGGGCACCGAGCAGATCCACCCGCTGTTCGAACTCGACCCGGTGCTCGCGCGCCTCGTCCATCGCGGCCTGTACCTCGATGAAACTGGGCGACGATGCCGAACCGCCGGCGACCAGATCGACGCCCAGCACGTCACCTTCCACGGTGACGGCGCGCAGCGTCGGGTCGGCGTCGATCAGGCGCCGGGCCGCGGCGAGATCGGTCACCAACGCCGTGCGGCCGAGTATCCCGGCCAGGGCGGGACGCAGCTCCGCCGGAGTCTTGACCACGTCCAGCGCCCACCGGGCACCGTCGGGCAACGCCGGGGATCCGGTCGTGTCGGTCGGATCGGTGGCACCGACCAGCAGGGTCGCCCGGCCGGCATCGTCGGCCTTCAGAAGTTGTACCGCGGCCACAGCCTGATCCACGGTACGGACCGCGACCGCGTCGGCGTACGGGCCGAGTGCGGCGGCCAGCGCCACCTCGCAGCCGGGCTCCACCGCCAGCAGCGCAGCGACGCTGCCCAGTACGCCCGGCAGTCGGTCACCGGCGGCCAGCAGCGCACCCGCACCGTCCTTGCGACGCAGGCCCATCGACAGGGCCTCCTCGCGGGCCTTCCACTGTGCCGCCTCCCGTTCGGCGGCCCGCTCCGCGTCGGTCAGCTCCTTGACCCGCGCCTCGGCGTCCTGCTGCTCCTGACGGGCGGCGGTCAGCCGATTCTCCAGATCGCTGTCACCGGAGTCCAGCCCGTCGACGTTCTCCTGGGTGACGGCCAGTTCCTCCTGGGCCACCGCCGCACGTTCCCGCGCCTCGGCGAGCGCCGTCGACACCCGGGCGATCTCGTCGGAGGCGGCCTGCGAGCGGGTACGCAGCGCATTGACCTGGCCGGTCAGGGTCGCCAACCCCTCGCGCCGGTCGGCGACCGCCTTGACCGCGGCGACCAGTTCCCGCTCGGCCTGCTGCAGGTCGGCCTCCACCTGCTGGCGGTACTCGACCGTCTCGGCGAGCCGGGCATGCTCCTCCTGCAGGGCTTCCCGCAGTTCGGCCTCCTGCTCACGGACCCGCTGTGCCTCGTTCTCCAGTTGTGCGGGGTCACGCCCGGGACGTTCGTCCTCGCGTTCGGCGGACAGGAAGCGGAGCCGTTCGGCGGCGAGCTGCCCGGTCGAGCGGAACCGTTCCTGCAGGGCGGACAGTCGGTACCAGGTCTCCTGGGCGCGGGCCAGCACCGGGGCGTCCGCGGCCAGTTCGGCTTCCAGCTCGTTGAGCCGGCGCTGGGCGCTCTGGTGGGCGATCTCGCTGCGTTGTCGGCTGATCCGGACCGACTCCTCGTCGGCGACGTCCTTCTGCAGCGAACCACGCAGCCCGGTCAGGTCGTCGGCCAGTAACCGCAGCCGGGCGTCACGCAGGTCGGACTGGATGCCGGCGGCGCGGCGGGCGATCTCGGCCTGTTTGCCCAGTGGCTTGAGCTGGCGGCGCAGTTCCGCGGTCAGGTCCTGTACGCGGTTGAGGTTGGCCTGCATCGCGTCGAGCTTGCGCAGCGCCTTCTCTTTGCGCTTGCGGTGTTTCAGGACACCAGCGGCCTCCTCGATGAAGGCCCGGCGGTCCTCCGGCTTGGCGTGCAGCACCGCATCGAGCTGGCCCTGCCCGACGATGACGTGCATCTCCCGGCCGATGCCGGAGTCCGACAGCAGTTCCTGGATGTCCAGCAGGCGGCACCGGTCACCGTTGATCTCGTACTCGCCGTCACCGGAACGGAACAGCCGACGGGTGATCGACACCTCGGTGTACTCGATCGGCAGCGCGCCATCGGTGTTGTCGATGGTCAGGGTGACCTCGGCGCGGCCGAGTGGGGCCCGACCCGATGTGCCGGCGAAGATGACGTCGTCCATCTTCCCGCCACGCAGGGCCTTCGCGCCCTGCTCGCCGAGTACCCAGGCGATCGCGTCCACCACGTTGGACTTACCGGAGCCGTTTGGTCCGACCACACAGGTGATGCCCGGTTCGAGCTTCAGCGTCGTGGCCGTGGCGAACGACTTGAAGCCCTTCAGCGTAAGGCTCTTGAGATGCACTGGCCTGTCGATCTCCCCATGGAGGCTGATACGGAACGCGCGGTGTGCTGTCGACCGCAGACGTCACGTACCGGGAGCTGCCCTTCCCGCGGCGCCCGGATATGTACCTTCCGGCAGGCTACCGCGCGGTCCCCGATGGGCTGGGCACCCCACACCTGGCCGGGCGTGCCTTCACGGACCAGCCGCGATGCACTCTCCCCGACGCTACCCGGCCTAGCATGCCGACAGCGGGGACGAACCCGGCCTTATCCTCGGCGCTCGACAGAAATCAGCGCGCCGACGCTGTCACCAGTGTCGGCGCGCGATGGTGCAGGCTCCGCGGCTGTCAGGTGAGCGCCGGCTCGGAAATCCTGAGCAGCTCGTCGGAGGCCTGAGCCGCAGCAGTCAGCCGATCATTCTCGGCTTGCAGCCGTGCGATCTCGAACTCCAGCGCCCGAGTGCGGGCGCGTAGACGGGTGACCTCGTCCAGCATGCGCCGGTCTGGCGCGCTGCCGACGTGGCCGTAGAGGGCCTTCGCCATGGTGTCTCCTTGCGCGAATGCGTCGCCGGGTGGCCAGGAAGCACACCCCGTTACCTGGTGGGCACCTCGGTCGGGTGCACGAGGCGACGTCCATATAGTGTGCCCGACAGCCCAACATCGTCAAGATGACGTGAGTCTCGTCGACTCAATCACTTCATCCTGCTATAAAGCCGTTCATATCGTTGCGTGGGATCTCGAACCGTTCGTCGACCTCGTCCACCCGCCCCGGAACCCCGGAGCCGTGCAGCGCGTCGAGCAGAACCCCACACCGGACGGCAGGTCCTTCGGCCACCACCTCGACCGAGCCGTCCGCCAGATTCCGGGCCGATCCGCGCAGTCCCAGGTCTAGCGCGTGGGAGCGGACCCAGACCCGGAAACCGACACCCTGGACCCGACCACGCACCAGTGCCACCAGTCGGATGGTCACGGTCCGTTCGGCTCCACCCATGACTGGTGATCTGCTCCATGCCCGAGATCTCTCGGTGTTCACCCATCACCACTACTCTAACGCCGGACGCAAGAGCCGGGGAATGATACGCGCTCTGCCGCCAGGTTTGTCACCACCGTGGCTGGCGAGGTACCGGCTGGCAGCGGGGACAGCGGTACGACGAACGGTTCATGAACGGCTCCCGTCGGATCACCGAGCCGCACCGCCGGCAGGGTTCGCCGGCCCGTCCATACACCGCCAAGGACCGGTCGAAGTAGCCGCTCTCCCCGTTGACATTGACATACAGCGCATCGAAGCTGGTACCGCCCGCACGCAACGCTTCCGCCAGGACCTCGCGAATCCTGCCCAGCAGTCCCAGCAGTACCGGACGGGTCGTCTTCTCGGTCGGCCGAGCCCAGTGCAGCCCGGCCCGCCACAACGCTTCGTCGGCATAGATGTTGCCGACCCCGGAGATGAGGCGCTGATCCAGCAGCGCCCGCTTGAGACCGGTCCGACGCCGGCGGACCCCGGCCACGAACTGCGCGTCGTCGAAGTCGGGGTCGACCGGGTCGCGGGCGATGTGCACGATCTCGGCGGGCAGGTCGGCTCCACCCGCCGACAACGACAGCCCACCGAACGTCCGCTGGTCGACGAAACGCAGTCCCGGCCCGCCGTCGGTGAACTCGATGCGGACCCGTAGATGCCGTTCCTGCGGTGCCTGCGGTGAGCGCATCACCAGCTGGCCGGACATGCCCAGATGGGCCAGTACCGCGTCGCCCGGTACCCCGGGGCCGTCCAGCGGCAGCCAGAGGTACTTGCCCCGGCGGCGTACCCCGACGATCGTGCGACCCACCAGCCCGGCGGCGAAGTGTTCTGCCCCCGGCGCGTGTCGTCGAACCGCCCGCGGGTGGTGCACCTGCACCGAAGCGATGGTCCGGCCGGTGATCCACCGGTCCAGTCCGGACCGGACGGTCTCCACCTCGGGCAGCTCTGGCACATCGGAACCGTACCGTCCAGCCGCCGGGCGCCCGGATCCGCTGCCGTCAGATCGAGTACGGCCAGATGGTGATCATGTAGGCGCCGAACCAGCAACCGGTCAGGCTCAGCCCCACCAGCGCCGGCACCAGAACGCTGGTACGGGCCATCGACAGCGCCCGGGCCACCGGGATCAGCGCAGACAGCACCGGCACCAGCAGTCGCGGCCGGGAATTGTAGTAGCCAGATGAGCCGATCACCGTGCCGTACGCGAGCAGGCCGTAGAGCGAGAGCGGCCACCACTGCCGGTCCAGCAGTGCGGCCAGAACCAGAATTCCGGTGATGAGAATCACGAACGCCGCGGCGACGGGGATGAACCCGTCGGAGGACCGCAACGTGTTCAGCACGAAGCTCGTATTCGCCACGCCCCAGTCGATGCCAGTCCCCCAGCCCGCACGCTGCTCGACGAACCAGCCGTCCAGATGCCCCACCCGCAGCCCGACCCACAACCAGAAGGCCGGTACGGCCAGCAGCGCCCCGAGGGCCGCCAACAGCGGCCGCAGTCGCGGACTGCCGGCAACATCACGGTCCGACCACAGGCGGTGTACGGCGTAGCAGGCCAGGGCGACCGCCGCCGCCACCCCGGTCGTGCGGGTGAGCCCGGCCAGCATCCCGAACATCCCGGCGACCAGCCAGCATCGCCGCCGCAGAGCCAGCAGCATGGCCAGTACGAGAGCGCAGAACAACGCCTCGCTGTAGGCCATGGAGAACACCACCGACATCGGCTGGGCACAGAACAGCACCGCCAGCACATAGCCGAACCGTCTGTCCACCAGTTCGGTACCCAGCAGATGGATCAGTACCGTGCCGGCCGCACCAGCCACCAGCGAGACCACTATCCCGGCCGCGGCATCGGACAGGCCGAGTACCGACATTGCCCGCACACACGCCGGATAGCCGGGAAAGAACGCCAACGTATTGCCCACGAAATGGCCGGACGCATCGTAGGTGTAGCCGTGGTCGTAGCCGTGCCTGGCGATGCGGAGGAAGAAATTGGCGTCCCAGCTGGTCAGCCGCTGCCCTACAGTGGTGTCGGACCTGGCCATCAGCGCCACCAGCACCCACTGCACGACCCGGTTGGCCGCATAGATCGCCGCCGGCAGCCCGAGCTGCGCGAGCAGCACGGCACGACGACCCGGCGCTGGCCGGGTGTCGGGACCGTGCTCGCGTACCGGACCGGGAACGCTCATCGGAGCGACCGGACGGCACCGGCCAGCACACGCCCGACGCTCATGTCGGATCGGTGCCGGCGCCGCCGCTGCTGGTCATCCGCTCGGACAACTGCCCCCAGGCCAGCTCGGCGGCCCGCTGCTCAGCTTCCTTCTTGCTGTGGCCGGTACCGGTACCGAACTGCTCGCCGGCGACCAGCGCCCATGCGGTGAAGGTCTTGGCATGGTCCGGGCCGTCCTCGGTGACCCGGTACTCGGGTACGCCGAGTCCGTGCGTGGCCGTCAGCTCCTGCAGACTGGTCTTCCAGTCCAGGCCCGCGCCCCGGCGCGACGCGTCGGCCATCATCGGATCGAACAACCGGTGCACCACCTGGGCCGCGACCTCCAGACCATGTTCCAGATAGACGGCGCCGAGCAGGGCTTCGGTCGTGTCGGCCAGGATGCTGGACTTGTCCCGACCGCCGGTCGTCTCCTCGCCCTTACCCAGGCGCACGTACGCGCCGAGCCCGCGAGGGCCCATCGCGCGTGCGACCTCGGCCAGCGCGCGCATGTTGACCACACTGGCCCGCAGCTTCGCCAACTGCCCCTCGGGTAGATCCGGGTGGGTGCAGTACAGCGAGTCGGTGATGACCAGGCCGAGAACCGCGTCGCCGAGAAACTCCAACCGTTCGTTGGTGGGCAGGCCACCATGCTCATAGGCGTACGAACGGTGGGTCAGGGCGCGTTCCAGCAGCCCGGGTTCCAACTCGACCCCCAGCGCGGCGATCAGCTGCGCCGGCGGTACCTGTCGGGTGAGGCTACTCATCTCCACCATCCGCGGACGGGTCCGCCGATCGAACCATCACGTGTGAACACCTCCAGGTGACCGGGTCGGGTTCTCCCGGAAAGCTTGATCCATCCGCGCAACCCGGGACGATACTGAGCAGGTCGCCAACTGATTGGCCAGCGCGATTCCGGAGGCGAGATCCGCGCCGTTCGCCGCGCCGTGACAGACCACCACGGTGCCGGCCACCCCGAGCAGAGCCGCCGCACGGGCAACCGTCGCGTCCGCTCCACCCGCATCGGACGCCGGACCACCCGACGCCGGGACGCCGCGCATCCGCAACGCACCCTCGATGCCCTTCAACAGTACGTTTCCGGTGAACCCGTCGGTCACCACGACATCGGCGGTCCCCCCCAGCGGCACGTCGTAACCTTCGACCGGGCCGACATAGTGTGCGTTCCCGGGCAGGTTGCAGGCCGCCAGCAGTTCATCGGTGGCGCGGCGTAGCGTGTCGCCGCTACCTGTCTCGGTGCCGATCGACAGCAGCCCGATGCGTGGAGCCGGCAGCCCCAGGGTCGCCGAGGCGTAACCGGCGCCCAGGACCGCGTGCCGGGCAAGGTCGGCCGGCGACGGATTGGGTGAGGCTCCGACATCGAGCAGGACCAACGGGCCGCGCAGAGCGGGGATGGTCACCGCCAGGACGGGCCGGGAGAGTTCGGGGTAACGCCCGCACCCGGCCACCGCCGCAGTCACCGTCAGACCGGTCGCACCGGCCGAGACCAGGGCATCGGCCCGATCGGCGGACAGCAGTTTGGCCGCCACCCGTACCGGGGGAACTCCGTCGGGCTGGAGTCGTTCGGGCGCGACCTGGCTGCGCAGCGCAGCCGGCAGCCGGGCCAGCAGGTCCTCGATGACCTCGGGTGGCCCGACCGGCACCAGCCGGAGCATGGAATCGGCACTCAAGGCCAGCAGAGCGCCGTCAACCACCACGTCGGGGGCATTGTCCCCGCCGAGGAGGTCGACGGCGATCCGCGCGGCAGGCCGCTCGGATCGCGTCATGTCCCTGGGAGGGTCAGACCTCCACGACCTGGCGGCCGTTGTACGTGCCGCACACGCCGCACGCAGCGTGCGGAAGCTTCGGTGACTTGCACTGCGGGCAGGGCTGGGTCGCCACCGCGCTGGTCTTCCACTGACTGCGGCGGGACCGCGTGTTGCTCCGCGACATCCGGCGCTTCGGAACAGCCACGTCACTCACTCCTGATGATCTACTCGATGGTGGGAACGCGCCACGCTTCGCGCACGCGCATGCTCGGGTCGCACGAGCTACCCGGGCTATTGTGGCGCATACCGGCAGACGGGCCACCGGCGGCCTGGTCAGGACCGGGCCGGCGGTTCCCCGGATGATCGGGAACCGTGTTCGTCGGGCCTCTCCAGCAGGCCCTCCAGCGCAGCCCAGCGCGTGTCTGTGCGCTCGTGTGCATGGTCTACCGGCAGTTCGTCCAGGGCGACCCCGCATTCGGGGCACAGCCCGGGGCAGTCAGGGCGACACAATGGCGTGCTGGGCAGATCCAGGACGACCGCGTCCCGGACCGCTGGTTCGAGATCTGCCAGTTCGTCCTGCAACCGGCTGACCTCGTCCGCGTCCGTGGTTTCCTCGGTGGTGCTGCCCGGATAGGCGAACAGCTCCTGGATCCGCGCGACCACCGTGTCGGAGATCGGTCGCAGACACCGGCCACACTCACCGTGCACCGGTGCGGTCACCGTGCCGGAGATGAAGACCCCTTCGGAAGCCGACTCCATCCGCAGGTCAAGTTCCAGCTCGGCACCCTCCGGCACCCCGATCAGAGGAAGCCCCAGGTCAGCCGGGGCGGGAACCTCCCGGGCCACCGGGCGCATCTCACCCGGCCGTCGCGGCAGCTCCCGGGTGGACAGCACCAGCGGTGCCCGCGGATCCAGATGGGTCTGTGATGTGCGGTCGGACATCGTCGCTCGACTGGCCCCTTGATTCAGATGATGGTGCTCAGGGTGATCAGATATGGCCCGGAGGGCCGACGTGCCAGACTACCCGAGCCGTACGGGCAGCGTCGAACCGCGCGCAGCGTACCCGCGGTCGTCGTTGCGGTCAGGACGGGAACGCGCGCACCTCGTCGTCCTCATCGGGGGCGAACGACCCGATCTCGCGCAAGGCGTGCATCTTGTCGCGACCGCGTTCGATCGTGGTCAGCGACTTGTGCAGCAGCCGTTCGAAGTTGCCCAGGGTGGTGTCGACATACTCCTCGCACTCCTCCCGCAACCGCTGCGTCTCGTCCCGGGCCTCCCCGACGATCCGGTTCGCCTCATGCTCGGCGGAGACCGTGACCTCGTTCGCCGAGACCAGACGGGCGTGCTCGGCCTCGCCCTCAGTGATGATCCGTTCCGCCTCGCGCTGGCCGGCGGCGATGATCTTGTCCCGCTCCTCCAGCAGGGCCTGTGCCCGCCGCAGCTCCCCGGGCAGCTCACCGCGCAGGTCGTCGAGCATGGCGATCATCTCGCCCCGGTCGACCATGCAGTTGCGCGACGACATGGGAACCGAACGGGCCCCCTCGATGAAGGACATGATCTCGTCGATGCGTTCAAGCGGATCCAACCTGTGTCCCTTCCCCTCCTGCCAAGCGCACCCGGGCGCCCCAGCCCCGGTACACCGCCCGATCCGGGCGGTCAGCCATCCTGTCCGGCCAGCCGCTCGGTGAGCCGGCGCGCGACGATGTCGGGTACGTGCGGCGAAACGTCGCCGCCCCACTTCGCGACATCTTTGATCAGACTTGACGACAGGAATGAGTAAAGCGGGTTCGTGGCCATGAAGAGGGTTTCCACGCCGGCCAGTCCCAGGTTCATCTGAGACTGCTGCAACTCGTAGTCGAAGTCGGTGACCGCGCGCAGGCCCTTGACAATCACCGAGATGTCGTTGGCCCGGCAGTAGTCCACGGTCAGCCCCTCGAACGAGTCGACCGAGACGTTCGGGTACTCGGCCGTCACCTCACGGAGCATCTCGATACGTTCCTGGATCGGAAACCAGCCGACCTTGCTCTGATTGACAAACACCGCCACGACGACATCGTCGTACAGCCCGGCCACCCGACCGATGATGTCCAGATGTCCGTTGGTGACCGGATCGAAGGATCCTGGGCAGATCGCACGCCTCATGAACGGCGACCGTACCAAAGGGTGGTCTCGCCGTAGCGGCGCGAACGGATGGCGACGGTGCCGGGCACCCACCGCAACTCGCCTGAGCGGGTGGCCCGCTCCACCACCAGTAGGGCCTCATCGGCCAACCAGCCGCCATCAACCAGGCCGGTCAGTACCGCGGCCAGCCGGTCCTCGCTCACCGCGTACGGCGGATCGCAGAAGACCAGGTCGTACGGCTGCTCCGGCGGCTCGGTCAGCACCCGCTCGACCGGGCTGGCGGCCAGCCGTACGTTGGCTGCCACCCCCAGGGCGGTGATGTTGCGTCGCAGTGCCGTGACCGCGCGCGCATCGGACTCGACCAGCAGGGCATGTGCGCAGCCCCGCGACAGTGCCTCGAAGCCGATCGCGCCCGAACCCGCGTACAGGTCGGCCATCCGCGCCCCGGCCAGCTCGACCAGGGTGCTGAGCGAGTTGAACAGCGCCTCCCGCACCCGGTCGGAGGTGGGTCGGGTGCCCCGGCCGGCCGGCACGACCAGCCGCCGCCCACCCAGCTCCCCCGCCACGATCCGGGTCACCGGCCTGCTCCGTCGGCGGGTCCCGTCACTGGTGTCACCGTGCCGAGACTACCGTGCGTCCGGCCGTCTGCCTGCCGAGGAACCCGGTCGCGCCACGGGTCCGGTTTCCACGCAGAATGGCCTGGTGCGCTACGAGCCGGTGGACCCCGAACGACTCACCGGGCTGTTGGTCGAGCACATGCACGCCATCAGCCGACCGCATCCGGTACGGGTGCTGCTCGATGGCGCGCCGCCGGCGCGGCCTGCGGAGCTGGCGGAGCGGCTGGTGGATCCGCTGCGTACATTGGGTCGGGCCGTACTGCGGGTAACGGCCGAGGACTTCCTGCGACCCGCGTCGCTCCGGCTGGAACACGGCCGCCACGATCCGGACACCTACTACCAGGGTTGGCTGGACGTCGCAGCCCTGCGCCGCGAGGTACTCGACCCGTTGGGGCCGGGCGGATCCGGCCGTTACCTGCCGAGCCTGTGGGACGCCGGTACCGACCGCGCCACCAGGGCCACCTACCGGCAGGCAACGGACCCGGCGGTGCTGCTGCTGGACGGGCCGCTGCTGCTGGGCCAGGGACTGCCGGCCGAACTGACCGTGCACCTGGACATGTCCGAGGGCGCCCTACGCCGCCAGACCGCCCCGGACCAGCACTGGACCTTGCCTGCCTACCAGCGCTACGACGCGGAGGTCGGGCCACGGGAGATCGCCGACCTGGTGCTGCGTTACGACGACCCGCAGCACCCGGCGCTGCGCCGTGGGCCACGCTGACCGCTCAGCCCTTCTCCAGGAACTCCGCCCGGTCCTCGCTGACCAGCGCCGCCACCGTGTCGGCGAGCAGCGGATGCCGGGCCAGTTCCCGGTCCTGCTCGATCATCGTGATCGCCTCGGCCCGTGCCTGGGTGATCAGCTCGGCGTCGCGCAGCAACGACAGCAGTCGAAGACTGGAGCGTCGGCCGGACTGGGTGGCGCCCAGTACGTCACCTTCCCGGCGCTGTTCCAGGTCCAGTTCGGCGAGCCGGAACCCGTCCAGAGTGGACGCCACCGCGGTCAACCGCTCGTGCGCCGGGCTGTCCGGCTCCGCCTCGCTGACCAGCAGACACAACCCGGGCGCCCGACCCCGGCCAACCCGTCCACGCAACTGGTGCAGCTGGGAGACACCGAACCGGTCGGCGTCCAGGATCACCATCGCGGTGGCGTTGGGTACGTCGACGCCAACCTCCACGACCGTGGTGGCTACCAGTACGTCCAGCTCACCGGCCGCGAACCGGCGCATCACGGTGTCCTTCTCGTCGGCCGGTAGACGGCCGTGCAGCACGCCCGTACGCACTCCGGCCAGCGGTCCGTCCGCGAGTTCCGGCGCCACCTCGGTGACCGCCAGTGGCGGGCGACGCGAGTCCTCGTCCCCGGCGGTGGTGCCGGCCTCGTCCTCGGGGCCGGCACCGATCCGTGGGCACACCACGTACGCCTGGTGACCGGCCTCGACCTCCTCCCGGACCCTGGCCCAGGTGCGGTCCATCCAACGGTCCCGGGCGCCGGGCACCACATGACTGGCGATCGGGGACCGTCCGCGCGGCAGTTCGGTCAGCGACGAGACGCTCAGGTCACCGAACACCGTCATCGCCACCGTGCGCGGGATCGGGGTCGCCGTCATCACCAGCACATGCGGCGGCTGGTCGGCCTTGGTCCGCAACGCGTCCCGCTGCTCGACTCCGAACCGGTGCTGCTCGTCGACCACGACCAGCCCGAGGTCGTGGAATTCGATCCCCTCGTAGAGCAGAGCGTGCGTGCCGATCACGATGCCGGCCGCACCGGTGGACAGCGCGGTCAGCGCCTCCCGACGGGCAGCGGCGCCGAGTGAGCCGGTCACCAGCGCCAGGCTGGTGGCGTCCGGCGCACCGTCCAGCTGCCCGCCCCGCCCCAGCGGCCCCAGCAGGTCGGCCAGTCCCCGGTAGTGCTGGGCGGCGAGCACTTCGGTCGGGGCCAGCAGTACCGCCTGCCCCCGCGCGTCCACCACCTGCAGCATCGCCCGCAGCGCGCACACCGTCTTGCCGCTGCCGACCTCGCCCTGCAGCAGCCGGTGCATGGGGTGCGCCCCAGCCAGGTCCGCGGCGATCTCCTCGCCCACCTGGCGCTGCCCGTCGGTGAGCTCGTAGGGCAGGCTCTTGTCGAACGCGGAGAGCAGCCCGTCGTCGCGGGGCTCCCGGCGTACGGCCGGCCAGTCCGCGGCGCGCGCCTTGCGCTGCACCAGGGACAGCTGCACCGCGAACGCTTCGTCCCACTTCAGTCGGTGCCGGGCGATCGCGAGCGCCTGTTGGCTCTCCGGTCGGTGGATGTCGCGCAGCGCGGTGCCCAGCGCAACCAGTTTGCGGGACCGACGCAGGGGCCCGGGCAGCGGTTCTGGTGGTTCCTGGAGCATCTCCAGCGCCACCCGGACGCAGCGGGCGATGACCCAGGTGGGCACCGACTGGGCCGCCGGGTACACCGGGATGAGGGCGCCCAGGAACTCCTCGATCTCACCGGAGTCCTCGGCCGCGCCGGGATCGGCGAGCAGTTGGTAGTCCGGGCCGTTGAGCTGGCGCCTGCCGCGGAACTCGGTGACCTTCCCGGCGAACAGTCCCCAGCGCCCGACGGTCAGGTCCTTCTGCCGCCACGCCTGGTTGAAGAAGGTCAGGCTCACAGTGTTGCGACCATCGCCGACAGTGACTTCAAGTAGGGTGCCGCGGCGCTGGCGCATCGGCCGTACGTTGACCCGCTGGACCTGCGCCATCACCGTGACCTGCTCGCCGACCTGCAGCTGTGCCAGGTCGGTGTGCTCGCCCCGTTCGGCGTACCGCCGAGGGAAGTGGTAGAGCAGGTCACCGACCGTGTCCAGGTCGAGGGTCTCGTGCAGTGCCTTGGCGGTCTTGTCACCGACCGCGGCACGCAGCGGGGAGATCAACGTCAGTGGGCCGGAAGCCATGACCAGAGCGTAGCGAGACGCTCCGACAGGCGGGCGGAGAGCGGCCATCCGCTCCCCACCCGAGCTATCAGGCCCGGGTGTTCAGTGACGCGGCCGCGCTGGTCATGGCGTCGATCTGGTCGTTGTGGCCGTCCGGAACGGTGCCCCAGAACGCGCCAGTATGCCCCGTTGCCGTTGTCCAGGACGGCGACGGTTGCCTGCCGAGTCCACTCAGGACGCGACGTTGAGGGTCCCGGCCGCCGCCGTCATGTCCTTCCTGAGGGTGTCGTGACCGTTGGGTACCGAACCCCAGAACCCGGCGGCCTTGCCGTTCCCCGCATCCAGCACCGCGATGACCACGTACTCACCGGTGGCCTTGCCTGCGCTACTGGTGTAGTTGACGTGGAAGGCCCACAGCCAGGCCTTGCGGCCGTACTGGGTGAGCTGCTGATCGGTGTGTTTCTGTTTGGGGTCGACCTTCGCGCCGTGACCGTAGTAGTTCCTCAGGATCGAGGTCGCCAGCGCGCTCTTGACGTCCTTGAGGTCACCCGGTCCGCTGTAGTGAAAGGCCGAGTTCAACTGGCCGATCTCGAGGCAGGCCGACAGGCCGCCGCCGACGCTCGTCGACTGACCGACCGGGTTGCGGAGTTCGGTCGCGGCGGGGTTCACGGTGTTCTCCCAGGAACCGCCCCGCTTCTTGAAGAACCAGCCGGTCGCGGTGTCCACGATGCGGTCACCCTGTATGCCGTCACCGGACGTTGCGGCCGATGGTGCGCTGGATGCCGACGGACTGCGGCTCGTACCGGGCGAGCTACTGGTCGGGGAGGACGCGCGATGGTTGTCGTCGTTGTTCGACCGGCTGACGAACACCACGACACCGACCACCACCGCCACCACGACCAGCAGCGCCACGCCACCGAGCAGGAACGGCAGGGCCGAGCGCTTCTTCGGCGGGGCGGCGAACCTGTTGCCCGGTTGGTACGGCGGCGGCCCGCTCATCGGTGCACCGCTGGCCGGCGGGCCGCTCATCGGCGTCTGCTGGAACTCCTGGCCTGGCTGCCCGTACGGCTGTACGGGCTGGCCCCAGTTCTGCTGGCCCGTGCCGGACCGCGGTTCGAGGGTGTACTGCTCGTAGCCGGACGACTGCTGACCGGGGCCGTTCGGGTCGGAGAACGGCGACTGCTCGGGGGGCTGGCCCGGCGTTGGCTGCGGTGGCGGCCAACCAGGTCCGGGCGGCTGCGGGGGGTAGCTCACAGTAGGCAGGGTAAGCTGCGGCGGCCAAGGCTGAACCCGCAGAGGTCCCGGAAAATGCGACGGGGCCATCGCAACGCACCTCGGTGCCGACCGCGACAGCGGGTCAGGTAGGCTTGCCAGGTTGCCCGGCAGTGCTCGGGCCTTCGACTTTCGACCCAGGAGAGCAACCCGTGGCTAGCGTGTGCGACGTCTGCGGCAAGGGACCCGGCTTCGGCCACAACGTGTCCCATTCGCACCGGCGGACGAACCGTCGATGGAACCCCAACATCCAGACGGTGCGGACCGCTGTCGGCGGCTCGCGGCGTCGACTCAACGTGTGCACCTCGTGCCTGAAGGCCGGTAAGGTCGCCCGCGCCTGAGCGCCGACCGCCAGTCAGCAGGTTTCGCGTGACCGTCGACCGTTCCGGCAGAGTCCGGGAGGTCGGCGGTTTTTGCGCACCCTGAATCTTTCGTACACTGACGGTCGTTTCGTACGCTGGCGGTCATTGTCTACCGGTCAGACTGCTTCCACTGGCGGCCCGAGGCCCCAGGGGTCCACGAGTCAGGCGCCCTGTACCGGACCGCCCGCTGCTGGGCCTCCCGATGCTGGGCCGCCCTGTGTCGGGCCACCCAGCGCCAGGCTGCGCCCGTACGAGACGCAGTCCGGCTCCGCGGCATAGAACCCGTAGTTGGGGATCCGCTGGTAGCCGTACTTCTCGTACAGGGACAACGCCTCTGGCTGGCGGTCACCGCACTCCAGGATGACCCTGTGCCGTCCGGCCCGCCACGCGTCCTGCTCGATGGCCGCCAACAGCGCCCGCGCCACCCCGCTCCGGCGAGCCCATGGCGCCGTGTACATCCGTTTCATCTCGGCGATCCCGTCGCCGTGCGAGCGCCAGCCGCCGCAACCGACCGCCACCTCGCCCTGCCAGGCCACCAGGAACACCCCAGCGGGTGGTTCGAACTCGGCCGGCTCGACCGGGGTCTCGTCGCCCTCGCCGCCGTAACGCTGGCCGAGGTCCGCCAACGCTGCCCGAATCAACTGGCGGGCCGCCGGGTCGGAGTAGGGCGAGGGCACTATCCGCAGTGCCGGTGCCGCATGCTGCGGGTCCCGCGTGCCTTCGCTGACGGTGGGTTCACTGCTCACCCAGCAATCAGAACAGGATGCGGCAGGCTACCGGGTGCGGCTGTGAGCAAGATCTATCGGAAATGGTCCCAGCCACCCGGGCCGCTGGTGAAGGGTCGGCGGTCGATGGTCACGCCCCGTCCCTTGCCGACCTCGCCGATCACCGTCCAGTCCGCGTTCAGCACGACATCGGGTGGGAAGGTCGCCACCAGAGCGTGGTCGTCGCCACCACCGAACACCCACTGGTAGGGGTTGACCCCGAGCGCAGTCGCGGCGTCCGTCATCTGCGGTGGCACCACGAACGCGCTCTGCCGCAGGTTGATCGACACCCCGCTGGCGGTCACCAGATGGCCGAGATCGCCGACCAGCCCATCGGAGATGTCGATCATGGCAGTGGCGCCCTGCCGTGCCGCGGCCGGTCCGCACCGGTATGGCACAACCGGGCGGCGGTGCGCATCGACCAGCGCCCGGGGCGACCGGAATCCGCGCGACAGCACCGTGTATCCGGCTGCGGCCCAGCCCAACCGGCCCGCGAGCGCCACCTGGTCACCTGGGCGGGCGCCGGACCGGGTGACCGGGTCGGCGCCGCGCAGATCACCCAGCGCCGTGACCGCGACCGTCAGCGTGGGGCTCGCCACCACATCACCGCCGACCACACAGGCACCGGCCAGTGTCGCCTCGTCTGCCATGCCGTCGGCCAACTGCTCCGCCCAGTCCACCGGCAGGTCGGGTGGGCAGCCCAGACCCATGACCAGCGCTGTCGGTGACGCGCCCATCGCAGCGATGTCCGCCAGGTTCGCGGCCGCTGCCCGGTGCCCCACGTCGGCGGCGCTGGACCAGTCCCGGCGGAAGTGGCGTCCATCGACCAGCACATCGGTACTGACCACCACCCGGTTGTCCGACGCGGTCACCACCGCACCGTCGTCACCGGGACCGAGCAGGCAGGTGGGCCCGAGCCCCATCCGCGCGGTGATCCTGCCGATCAGGCCAAATTCGCCCACCTCGCCGACCGTCACGTTGCCTCCCCTGCCGCCGTGCGGGGGTCGGCAAGCCCGTTGCCGGCACCCGGTCCCCCGTCCGAGCACCAGATCTGGTGCGTCGGCTCGATTGGCATCCTGCCATCCGGTGGCGCACAAGCCGAGTGCCGCGCGGCCACCGTACGGTACGTTCGGTTCCTGCACCCGTTCCCGCACCGCCCCCGCGCACCGACGGTAAAGGAGTCTGGTCGTGGTCCAGGCGTACATCCTCATCCAGACCGAGGTCGCCAAGGCACGTGAGGTTGCCACCTCGATCGCCGGGCTCACCGGCGTCGTACGGGTGGACGCAGTCACCGGCCCCTACGACGTGGTGGTACTCACCGAGGCGCACAACGTCGACGAGCTCGGCAAGATGGTGGTCAGCAAAGTCCAGTCGGTGATTGGCATCACCCGTACCGTGACGTGTTCGGTGGTGCATCTCTGACCGCCGACGGGCGGCTGTGACCAGGCATCGCGGCTCCGGCAGAATCGGCACCGACCCGCCGATCTGTACGGAGGTGTGCCGGTGCCCGATCCGGTCTCGCGCGGTGCGGCACGGACCGCCACGTTGGTTGCGCTACCGGTCGCCGCGCTCGTGGGTGTGCTGATCTTCTCGTTGCTGGGCGGGTTCCACCACGGTGGACCGAAGACCGGCGCGACGCCCACGGCGCAGCCGTCCAGTACGGTCAGCGCCACCGCGCCGCAGCTGAGCGACAGGGCCGCGACGGTCTGCCGCGCCTTCATCGCGCAACTGCCCGGGAAGATCCGCGACCGGCACCGCCGTCCGGTGTCCGCCGGCGCCGAACAGAACGCCGCCTACGGCGACCCCGCTCTACGGGTCGGGTGTGGGGCACCGAGGCCGAGCTTCCCACCGACCGCCACCGTGTACCCCCTGTCGGGGGTGTGTTTCTACGCCAGCACCGCCGCCGGCCACAGCGTCTGGACCACGCTGGACCGCGAGGTGCCGGTGGCGATCACGGTGCCGGACTCCTACTCCGGCCCGGGACAGTGGGTCGCCGAGTTCTCCGACGCCATCGCCGGCTCCGTACCGTCCGCCAGCCACACTCCGATCGGGTGTTCCTGACCTGCCGACAGCATCCTGGACCCGCCGCGGCTGCCGGCGGCGGCACTCCGGCTGCTCGGCTACCGGCGGGGCGGCGGCATCCCACTCGGCGCAGACCGCTCAGCGCAGGCCGGTGCCCCGGTGCAGGGCGGTACGGATCAGCCGGGAGATCAGCTTCGGATATTCCAGGCCGCTCGCCGCCCACATCTTCGGGAACGCCGACGCCGCGGTGAAGCCGGGCATCGTGTTGATCTCGTTGACATACACATCCAGCTCGGGTGTGACGAAGAAGTCGACCCGGGCCAGCCCGGCGCAGTCGAGTGCGGTGAACGCCCGGCACGCGATCGACCGGATCTCTGCCACCACGTGCTCGGGCAGTTTCGGCGGGATATCGAGTTCCGGCACGTCGAGGTACTTCGCCTCAAGGTCGTACCAGCTGTGCCGGCTGTCGATGTGCACCTCGGCCGGCAGGCTGGCCTCCGGACCGCCGTCGTACTCGCCGGCCAGCACACCGCACTCGATCTCCCGGGCACCGACGAAGGCAGCCTCGACGAGGACCTTCGGGTCCACCGCGCGGGCCGTGGCGACCGCCTCGGGCAACTGGTCGGGGTGCTCGACCCGGGAGATGCCCATCGAGGAGCCGGCCCGGGCCGGTTTGACGAACACCGGCAACCCGAGACGTTCCAGTTCGGGCTCGGACAGCGACTGGCCAGGCCGCAGGACCGCGTACGGGCCGGAGCCCATGCCATCGGCGGCCAGCAGCTTCTTGGTGAACTCCTTGTCCATGCAGGCAGCCGACGACAGTACCCCGGCGCCCACGTAAGGCAGTCCGGCCATCTCCAGCAGACCCTGGATGGTGCCGTCCTCGCCGTAGGCGCCGTGCAGCAGCGGCAGCACCACGTCGACGTCGGAGAGGGCAGCGGCGCCCTGGCCCGGTTCCAGGGAGACCAGCCGACCACCTGGGCCGGCGGGCAGCACCACGCTGGTACCGGCGGCATCGGTGATCTCGGGGAACCGGCGTGCCTCGATGGACAGTTGACCGGGGTCACCGTCGGTCAGCATCCAACGGCCTTCGCGGGTGATGCCCACCGGGATCACCTCGAATTCGTCCCGGTCGATGGCAGACAGCACGCTACCGGCGCTGACCGCGGAGATCGCGTGCTCGGTGCTGCGGCCACCGAAGACGACGGCGACTCGGGGTTTTCGCGGCGTAGTCACGCTCCGGCACACTACTCGACCGCTCGACCGCACCTGCTCCGCATCGTCACCAGACACCCGACCGGAACCGTCCGCTCGCGGAGTGTGGCCGGCGGCGTCATCACCTCAGGTGGTACCGACATCCGATCCGGGACGCCCGAGAACAGACCGGAAAAACGTCGCAGATCTGCGGTCAGGACAACGGCACTCGCCAGAGTGCCTCGGTACCTCCCTGCCGCGCCGGACCGACCACCAGCTCGCCCCCCAGAGCATGCGCCCGGTCGGTCAGGTTGCGCAGTCCACTGCTCCGGCCACCGCCACCGCCCATGCCGATCCCGTTGTCACATACCCGCAACAGCATCATGCCGTTGCCGACCTTCACCTCCACCTCGACCCGGCTGGCCCGGGCGTGCCGGGCGATATTGGTCACCAGTTCACGCAGCGCAGCGACCAGATGTTCCCGCACCTTCGCCGACACTGTCTCCTGCCCTGGAAGCACGAACTGGACGGTGGGAGCGAACCCCAACGCGTCCGCCGCATGGTCGGTGACGGCCAGCACCGCGCTACGCACATCCTCGCCGAGATGCGCTACCGGCGATTCCAGCTGGTAGATCGTGGCGCGGATCTGTCGGACCGTCTCATCGAGATCCTGGAGCGCCCGGTCGAGCCGTTCCACGACTGAGTGGTCCTGCACCCCCCGGATCGTGCTCTTCAACAGCATGCCGGTTGCGAACAGCTGCTGGATCACATGATCGTGCAGGTCGTGGGCGATCCGTTCCCGATCGGCGTAGAAGCTCAGCTGCTCACGCCAGCTCCGCTCACGGGCCAGGTGCAGGGCGACTGCGGCCTGGCCGGCGAAGGATTCCAGCATCCGGATCGTGGTGTCCGGGAAGATCGGACGACCAGCCAATCGGGCCACCAGCACCACCCCGATCGCGCGGTCCGCCAGTCCCAACGGCACCAGCGTCGCTGGACCGAGCGGCGGTACGACCCCGTCCATCGACCGGGCCCGTCGAGGATCGCGCCGCAGCTCGGTGACGACCACCGGTGCGCCGCTGGCGAGTACCTCACCGGCCAGCGACACCTCCTTCGGCATGACCCGTCCAATGGTGTTCGCGGCGGCGGCCCCGTCCGCGGTCTGGACGGTGATGTGCTGACAAAGCTCGTCGGGGACCAGCAGCGCGGCGTAGTCGGCACCGGAGAAACGCCGGGCAGTGCGGATGATCCCGGTCAGTTGCTCGTCCGGATCGGTACCGGCGAGTAGTTGCTGGAGGAGTTCGTCGTTGGCGCCCAGCACCTGTTCGCGCTCCCGGACCGCCTGGAAACGTCGGCCGGAGGTCAGTACGACCGTGGCCGCGCCGGCGAATACCTCGGCGAAGGTCTCGTCCTGCGCGTCGAAGGGCCTGCCATCGGTACGGTCGGCCAGGTACAGACCACCCAGTACGGTGCCGTCCTCCGATATCGGTGCCGCCAGCAGACTGGTCATGGCGGGATGGTGGGCCGGGAAACCGACCGTGGCCGGATGCTGGTCGACCCGGGCGACCCGGACCGGGCCGCCGTGCTGCAGCACCTCGCCCAGCAGCCCCCGGAAGGACGGATGCCTGCCGATCTGCCGGGCATGCTCACCGGACAGTCCGGTGTAGAGGAAGAATTCCACCGTGCCGGCGGCGGTGAACACGCTCAGCATGGCGAAGCGGACCTGGACCAGATCAGCAACCTGGTCGACCACCTGCTGCAGTCCGGTACGCAGGTCGACGGTACCGACCGTGCCGGTGAGCAGCTGCGCGTACCGCCGCTGCGCCTCCCGTATCCGGCGCATCCGCGCCTCAGCACCGCCCGGCTGCCCAGCACCGGCAGCGCCCTGCTCACCGCTCATGACCCTCCGCTATCAGTCTGCCACCGACTGCTCCAGCGCCGCCCGAAGATCAGCGAGCAGATCGGCGGCATCCTCGCAACCCACGGAGAGTCGGATCAATCCGGGCGCCACATCGTCGCCCCACTGGGCCCGGCGGTCTGCGCAGGTGTGCAGGCCGCCGAAGCTGGTCGCCGCCGCCACCAGCGTGGTGGCCCGCAGGAAGGCCACTGCCTGCTGCGCGGAGGCCAGTTCGAAGGTGACCACACCCGGAATCCGGCGCAATGTCCGGGTAGCCAGGCGGTATCCGGGATCACCGGGATGACCGGGCCAGCGCAGCCCGGTGACCTCCGGACGGGAGGCGAGCAACTCCACCACGGCCGCCGCGTTGGTCTCCTGCCTGGCCAGCCGTAGATCCAGGGTACCCAGTGAGCGGTGGGCCAGCCATGCCTCGAACGGACCGGGCAGCGCACCGGTCATCGCCCGCCAGTCCCGTAGCTGGCCCACCAGTTCGCTGTCGGTCCCGGCCGCGTAGCCGAGCAGCAGGTCGGAGTGGCCGGTCAGGGCCTTCGTACCGCTGGCCACCACCAGGTCCGCGCCGAGTTCCAGGGGCAGCTGACCGAGCGGTGTCGCGGTGGTGTTGTCCACCGCCAGCAACGCGCCCGCGGCGTGCGCAAGGCGAGACTGAACCAAGCAAGATGTAACATAACACGCATTGAGCTGCCTGACTCGTTGCCAGCGAGGCGGTGCGCGGACGCCGCCGCCCAGCCGCTCGGGCTCGGGCTCGGGCTGCGAGCAGCCGGCTCGCTGTGGGACGCGAGCGGAAGCGGTCAGCGCCGGGTTCGATACAAGAGCCGGTCAGCGTCAGCCAGGCACGAATGGAATGCTACGGCGAGTTGCCTCGCCGCACCACACGCAGAGACTCAGCCGATGCCCGGCGATGATCCACCCGGGGGCGATCGAGATCGCGGTCCTTGATGCGTGCGCTTCACGGCGGTGCGCTTCGCTCGCGGTGCTCGGCCGTTCAGCTCGTCGGGTTGCGCGACGAGCCAGCCGGCGAGTATCTCCTGCACCAAATCCTCCGCCACTGCGAATGGCAGGGCCTGGTGCTCACGCACCGGCACGCAACCGGCCGCCAGTGGACGCTCACACCGGCCGGCCGCGTTCGGCTTCGCACACACCCCGTCACTTCGCACGCGCTCGCTGCCGGGCGGTGCTTCTCTGGCGCCCGAGATCTGGCGTGGGACCGAACCGGCGTGCGAACGTCGCGGGTCGCGTCAGGTCAGGTCGGGTCGTCGCGCGCTCGGGCGATCTCGCGGTAGATCGTCGCGCGGCTGACCGAGAACAACTCTGCACGCTCGGCGATTGTGTGATCGCCAGTCCGTGCCAGGCCGAGGACGTGGGCGCGCTGGCGGGCGTTGAGCTTGGGTGCCTTGCCCTTGAGCCTGCCGTTGGCCCGCGCGATCGTCATCCCCTCGCGCGTGCGCATTCGCAAGAGGTCGACCTCGAACTCGGCGAACGTGGCCAGGATGTTGAAGAACATCTTGCCTATCGGGTCGGCGGGGTCATAGACCGCCCCGCCGATCGACAGCCGCACTCCGCCGGCGGCCAGCGAGTCGCCAATCGCGCGGGCGTCGGGCACCGAGCGCGCCAGCCGGTCAAGCTTGGGCACGACGCGCGTGTCGCCCCGGCGCACGGCGGCGAGCGCTTGCTGCGAGCCCGGGCGGCGGCGGTTGCGGTCGGTCATGCCGCGGTCAAGGTACAGCCGGTCATCGCTGACGCCGAGTCCCTGGCGCTGGGCGGTCAGATCCTGCTTGTCAGTCGGGCAGCGGGCGTAGCCGATCCGGACGCCCGCCTCCGGAGCTGTCTTGGGGACCGGTTCGCCACCGGGCCGCGGCGGCGCCAGCGCCGTCTGCGCGGTCGCCTGCGGCGGACTTGAACGCCAAGTTGCGGACCTCAGCGTCCAGCCGCTGTGAGCTGCGGGCGGGCCGGTCAGCACCACCCACCGCCGCACCCGCCCGGCCCCCGCCACCGCGGCATATCCGCCGGCGGCGATGAGCAGACGCAAGAATGCGACCCGAACCACCTCACCAGCCCCACGTTCGGACGCGAGCGCCCATCACGACGCACCAACAATGAGACGCGCCCGGGCACGCCGAGCAGCGGCCGTTGCAGCCGTACGCAAGCCTCATCGGGCCGTCTCAATCCCCAACGCTCAGCGCACAGCGCTCTGGCCGCAGCTCCCGCGCGTGCCGCGGCTGCCGTTTTTGCCTGCGGGAGCGGGCGTGCAGCCTCACGAGGCGCCTCCCGCCGACGCTACCGCGACCGACCGGGCATGGACGAGCGGCTTCGTTCCATTGCAGGACTGGATCCCATGCCTGCGCAGAGCCCGCCTGGCATCAGCGGAGCGGTCGCGTTGTTCCGAGCGCAAGCGTCGCCGGTGCGGATAATGCACAGCCTGCGACGCCCGCTGCGAGCGTGGCGTTTGGTTCTCGCCCCGGCTGCTGCTGCGGGGAAGCGATTCCTTTGACCCGCGCCTGAAGAGTGATAGCTGTTGGGGCACTAGAAGAAAGAGAACCACAGTGAGTGCAACTCAACCCAGGGTCCAAGGAGATGTAGATGCCGACTGAAGCGACGCGACCCAACCAGACCGGATACGCCGATGTGAACGGCCTGCACATGTATTACGAGCTGTATGGCTCGGGCTCGCCGCTGGGCCTGCTCCACGGCGGCATGCTGACGATCGATCTGAATTTCGGATCGCTGATCGCAACGCTGGCCTTCGCTCACCAAGTGATCGGCGTGGAGCTGCAGGGCCACGGCCGGACCGCTGACATCGACAGAGCGATCACGCCAGCGCTACTGGCGGGCGACGTCGTGGCTCTGCTGGAGCAACTCGACATCGCAAGCGCCCATATCTGTGGCCACAGCATGGGCGGGGCTGTTGCGATGGAGCTGGCGATCAGCCACGCCGACCGTGTTCGCAGCGTGGTGGCCGCATCGGTCACGGTGCGACCGGACGGGCTGCACGAGGACCTCACCGACCCGGCGAAGCAGGCGACGTCTACCCGGATGCCTACGCCGCAGGACTTCCAGGAGTTTCGGGACGCCTACCAGCGGCTCTCGCCGCATCCTGACCACTTCGAGAAGTTCCTCGCGTCTCTGTCAGCATCGACTGCTGACACACAGGGGTGGGCTAATGAGCAGCTTGCCGGGATCAGCGCACCGGTCCTGCTCGTGATCGGCGACCGCGACTTCACGACCGTCGAGCATGGCGCGCTCATGCTCGAGCTGATCCCAGGGTCGCAGCTCGCTGTCCTCCCGGACACTACGCACATGGAGGTGACGCGGCGCGCCGATCTGCTCCTCCCCATCCTGGACCGATTTCTGGACTGACGCTCGGTCCGGGACCGACCGCCTAGCGGGGGCGCTACTGCTCAGCCAGGCGTTGGCAAGCCCTCGGCTTGACCCCGGAGACTCATCAGGTTGAGCAGCACCACGAACCCATCCGTGCCGCGAGGTCGCTGCTGCTCGCCGATCATGAAGCGGAAGCCCAGGACCACAGGCCTCTACACGACGTCCGCAAGGCGATCGATCAGCGAGACAGATTCTGGACGTCATGTTGGGTTCGAGCTCGGCGGCGTCGGCGTCTCAGCTGGGAAGGACCAGCGAACACTGCGCCGAGCGCGGAATTGGCGATTCGCGACTCGCGATGTGACGAAGGTCACGTGCGTCGCTCGGCGTGGCGGATACCGTGCGGACGAGTGACGATCTTCGCCGGGTGCTCGCAACCATCGACGCGGTAACGCCGGGCTGAAGGGGCTGTGTAACCAACGAGGTGGGGGACCAATGGCAGAACCGACCCTGCAGAGTGGATCGACCGGCGGGGCTGTGCGCGAGCTTCAGATAGCGCTACAGCAGACAGGCAACGACCCAGGCCCGATCGACGGCGTGTTCGGGTCCCAAACCGAGGCGGCGGTGAAGGCCTTCCAGGCGGAACGCGGCATCACGGTTGACGGGATTGTCGGTCCGATCACCTGGCGCAACATCGATGAGTTCGCTGAGTTCGACGAGCCTGTCCTGCGCGAACGCTCCACTGGGCTTCCCGTACGACGGGCACAGAGCCGCCTGACCGCCGCCGGATTCGACACGGGCGGCGTGGATGGAGTATTCGGTCCGCAGACGGAGTCAGGCGTACGCGCGCTTCAGCAGGCGACGGGCGTGACCGTCGACGGGATCGTCGGCCCGCACACGTGGCAGCAGATCGACGCGTTGGGCGACTGACCGTGCGCCTGGAGCGGTGTCGGCGCGGCGGCGAAAGCTCCGCCGTGCCGGCCATCCGCATTTGCGAGGGACTCAGGACGCACGGCACCGCGACACCAGGATGTCAAGCCGCATCACCGCGTCCGAAAGCGGAACGTCCCGCGATGGACCTCCCCCGGTTTGCGTGACAACGGGTTTGTCTGTTGATTGCCTTTCCGCAAACGCTCACCACGAGCGGCTGTTGACCGCCGCAGCTCTCGGTGCTTGGAGCCTCCCCGTGATCGGCGAGCGGACCGAGCGAGCGGCGCAGACCCTGGACCAGCAGCCGACTGACAAACGCCAACTTCCTGCCCGCCGGGTTGCCGCAGGCCGCGACCTTCGACCTGTCCTCGTTTGAGGATCGATCAACGGACGGTCGCGTGCGTCCCCTGAGGACGTTGCTTGATGGCGGGGCTGCGTCGCGCAGCGGGAAGGTCGAGCGGGCGATCGGCCGGCGCTTATAGCGCGCCAGCCCTTCAGACCTGGCCGCGACGACAGGGGGAAGCGGCGGTGCCAGGCGTGACCGCTGTCAGACGCGACAGAAACTCAGCGCGAAAGCGACCGACGCTGCTCGGCTCGTTCCCGTGCAGCTGTCCGGTTGAGATCCGAAGCGCTCCCGGTTCGGTCGACTACCAACGCGACTCGACGGGAACAACGTCGCTAGGCCGGCGCAGATCACCAAACAAATATCTTTGGCAATGGCGTGGAAACTAGTCTCGGGCGCCACGTCCGTAGATGAGCTTCAGCAACCGCACGAGAAACTCGCTCTTCCCTTTGCCGTACGGGAAGAAGTAGAGGTCCTTCTTCATCGCGAAGCGGGTGAGCACAATCGTCTGTCGTCGGCAGTACTTGCGGATCCCTTCGGCGCCATGACGGACACCGAGGCCCGACTGCTTCCATCCGCCCATCGGCGCCTCGAGCGCAATGTAGTTGGCGTTTGCGTCGTTGACAACAACCGCGCCGGCCTGGATGCGGCGCGCCACCGCCTCGCCTTTGGCCATGTCCTTGGTGAAGACGGAGGCTTGCAGGCCGTACGGCGTGTCATTCGCCAGCTTGATCGCCTCATCGGCGTCGCGGACCTTCATGATCGGCAGAGTCGGTCCGAACGTCTCTTCGGTCATGCACGCCATCGTGTGATCGACGTCGGCGAGCACAGTTGGCTCGAAGAACGTCCCGTCGGTCTGGAGCCGGTGTCCGCCAGCGAGCACGCGCGCGCCTTTCGCGACCGCGTCCGCGACGTGCGCCTGGACGACCTCGATCTGCGGAGGATTGATGAACGAGCCTACCTCGACCGACCCGAAGTCGCCGGGCACGCCCTGCCGGAGCGCCCCTACGCGCTCGGCCACCATCGCCACGAACTCTTCGTAAATCGGCTCCTCGACGTACACGCGCTCGACCGAAATGCAGGTCTGGCCGCCGTTCTGCATCGACCAGAACGCCGCCGCGTTGGCGGACCGCTCGACGTCGGCGTCGGCCAGCACGATCATCGGATCCTTGCCGCCCAGCTCGAGCGACACGGGCGTCAGCGTCTTCGCCGCACGCTCCATCACCGTCTTGCCGGTCTCCGTGGAGCCTGTAAACATCACCATGTCGACCTGGTCGATCAGCGTCAGCCCGATCGGACCGCGACCGACCAGCACCTGGAAGATGTCATCCGGAAGCCCGCACTCGCGCAACGCCTCATCCATTAACAGGGCCGTCATTGGAGTTACGCTCGACGGCTTGTGGATCACCGCATTGCCCGCTGCCAGCGCAGGGATCGCGTCGCCGACGCCATTCGTGAACGGATAGTTCCACGGTCCGATCACGCCGACCACGCCGATCGCCTCGTAACGCACGAACACCTTGCGACCGAGCAGGAACGGGCTGCTCGGCTTAATCTTCTCGTCGGTCATGTACTTTGACGCATTCTTGGCCCAGAACCCGAACGCGCCCGCGGCGTAGCCAAGCTCGGCGAGTACCGCGTCCTCGCGCGTCTTACCGGTCTCCGCCACAATCGTGTCGAGGAACCGGTCGGAGTTGTCGAGCACCCACTTTTGCGCCCGGCGCAAGACTTTCGCTCGGCCCACGAACCCGAGCGCCTGCCAGCCCGTCTGAGCCGCTCGCGCCCGCTCGACCATCGCAGCCACGTCGCTGTCACCCGCCGCCCGCAGTGTCGCGATCGGGACCCCGGTTGCCGGGTTCTCGACCACGATCGAGTCCGCCGCCGTCTGGCCGTTCGCCTGCTGCCCAACCGTCGTCGCCATCGACCCGCCCCTTCCAGTAGTAGCTCTCTATCAGTGAACACTAATCGTCCGGCGTCAGCGTGGGACCTATCAGACACTGGTGCCCGCGGCCGTCAACTCGCCCAAAGGTCCAGCACGACAAGCTCAAGGTGACGCCCGGCGCAACCGAGACTCCCAACAACGGACGCCTGCGCGCACCTGGTCTCGGACAGACCCTCTCAATCGAGCAAGGCTGAGCGAACAGCGCGCATAGCCTCGAGATCAGCGGCAAGCGCGACGCTGGTGAAGGGTAAGGTCAAGGCTTGCCTTCGTGCTCGCGCGTGTAGTTGCCGCTGACGGCGCCGGCCCTCGGACGGTCGGTCTGTGAGATCGGTTTAGGAGTACGGTCGCGGCGGCTGATCGCTCCGTGCACATCGCTCCACTCACGCGCGCGTCCCCGCATTCACCGGCGGCCGCCGAGGCGCGGTCTGGAGCGCGACCGAGGCTGGGTCGGTCGCGGCGATGCACGCCTCGGGCAGCGCTGCGCACCCCAGCCATGCGACCTCGGGACGGCGCGCGATCACGGCCGTGCCACCGACCAGCATGGCCAGCCCGTCGATCAACACGGCGCCTCCCGGTCCCAGTCCCGCTGTCAGCGCTGCCGTGATCAGCCCTCCGAGCGGCAGCAGTCCAACGAAGCACGCGGCCCAGATCGCGCTGACGCGGGCGCGCATCGCACCGGAGGCGGCTGACTGCACCACAACCGTCGAGAGGCCCACGAAGATGACCCCGGAGAAGCCGCCGAGCACACCCAGAGCGAGCGACAGCGCGATGCTCTGCGAAGCGCCGACGGCAGCGACCGCCAGAGCGGTGAGTAGGAAGCTGGCCAGCACCGGTTCGCCCTTGTTGGCGCGGAGCGCCAGGCGCAACAGAAGCCCCGAGCCGAGCAGCGAGCCCAGCCCAATGGAGGCCGTCAGCGCGCCGAGCGTGCCGGCCCCGCCGTGGAGTTGGACCCGCGCGATCGCCGGCAGCATGAACGCGATCGGCGGGGTGCCGAACACGCCCGCAAGCGCGGTCAGGAGCAGCAGCGATGAGATGCTCCGTTGCCCGAAGACGTACTTCACGGCCTCGCGCATCGAGCCGCCGAGCTTTCCAACCACCCGACCGGCGATGTGGCCCGAGCCCGGTAGCAGCAGGACGGCGATCAGGACGCCGAGGAAGCTAACCGCGTTGACCGCGAACACCCACGTCGGACCGGCCTGAGCCAGCAGCACGCCCGCGATCGCCGGGCCGACAAACCGCGCGACCTGCAGGAAAAGACTGTTGATCGCGACCGCGCTCTCCAGATCCTCCCCCGGGACCGTTGAGGCGAGCACCCCCTGAAACGCCGGATAGCTCAGCGTGCCGAGGCTCCCTCCGATCAACGCAATCCCCCCGAGCAGCGGGACGCTCAGCGTGCCGGTCTGCCACAGCACCGCGAGCAGGACTGCCACGGCCATGTTCGCCCCCTGGAAGGCCATCAGCAGGCGGCGGCGGTCATAGCGGTCGGCGAGAACTCCAGCCGGAAGCCCCCACACCAGGTTCGGGATCGTGTTCAAGAACCCGATGATTCCGAGCGCCGCCGGCGACCCGCCAAGCAGCAGCACCACGTAGCCGAACGCGGCCGCCTCGACCCAATTGCCCGTCAGCGACAGCAACACGCCCGCCGAGAAAACTCGGAAACGCCGATGACGCAGCGCAGCCAACGGCCCGCGGCGCGCCACACGTGCGCTCACCTGTGCCCCCGGAGCGTCGAGTAGAGCGGGCGCCGTGTGCCCGTTCTCGAGTGCCGCCACGCCGCCGACGATCGCGTACGCCTCGAATCCCCGATCCTTCAGCCAGTGCGCCACACGGACGCTCGTCGCCTCGCGTAGTCAGGTGCAACCGAGAACGATCGGCACGTCCCGCGAGAACGCTCCAAGGCGCTCGGGAATCGCATCCGGCGTGATCCGTAGCGCGCGACCGGGCGAGTCGAGCCCATCGTCACCGCGGCGCACATCGATCAGCAGGGCCCCGTCAGCGACCAGATGCAGCGCCTCGGTGTACTCGATCCGCAGCGATGAACGGCGCAATGCCGACCGAACATGAAAGCGACGCGTCAGCCCAGCCATCAACCGAGGATAAGGCGACAACGGGCATCGTCGGCCGACGCCGGCGATGCACGCCACGCGGCCGGTCGCGCCGCCCGCCGAGTCACAGCGCTCACCGTAGGCCGTCAGACCGGCAAAACGGCGACGGTCAACGTCGAAAGTCCCGCCCGGACACCGAGCTGGGCCGACGCACGTAAGCGGAACCTGAGCAGCCTGCTGACCGACAAACGCCGAGACAACCGATCCCACCAGCTCCCTCGCGACCGGCCCACGCCGCGCACCAGTCGCGACGCGACGAAGCAGGGCCTGGGGCGAAACGGTCCGAGACTCACCTCCTACCAGAACCGCGCCAGCCGCACCGGCCCGCGAGTAGCGCACCGACCAGCGTGGCTCGTCTGCAACTGAGCACGGCTCTGCGAGCGCCAAAAATGCTCGCAAGATTGTCAGCCCACAAGCTGTCATCAGCGCGCGGATCTCAGTGCTGGCGCTGTCCGCCCGTAACGGGCGCGGAAGCGCGACCTCGGCGGGCAGCTGCGCGTCCGTGAGCCGATTGACAACCGTACGCTCCGAAGCCCTGCCTGTGGCGTCCGATGACGTCGACCCGGGCGTCTCAGCCGAGGATGGCACGAAGTGTTGCGCGTCGACTTCTCCGAGGTCCTCGCGATCGAGCAGGCAGGCCGCCGCGTCCGTGGTGCCCGCGATCAGCAGGCGCTACGGGCCGCTCAGTTCGATGTCGTGACCGTAGGAACGATCGCGGCAGCGATCACGGCGGCCTGCACTGCACGCACTGAGTCGCGCACCGCGCTACCGGCGAGGCCGTGCTCCGCGACGACCTTGGCACGCTTACGCGCCGCGGGCAGCTGATCCTTGGTCACGACCGAATCGATCAGCCCAAGCGGCTCGAGCAGTCCGATCAGCAGCGCCTCCTCCTCGGTGGTTTCCCGGCCAGTAACGAGGACGTCTTGCAGCCGCTCGCGCAGCTCCCGCTCGGGAGTCGTCGATTGTGGGGAAGCGAGTCGTCGGCAGGACGCCGAGTCTCTTGGAGCGCTCCTCGGAGAGGATGCCCACTTGCACGAGCCCACGCGCCACGCGGAGCCGCAGCGGCTTGAGCTCGCGCGGGAGGCGATTCACCCAGCCCTTGGCATTGCGTCGCTTAGTCGAACCGCGGATCGTCGCGTACGCGTCGCGTACCAAATCATGGCCGGGCGAGACACCATCGAGCGCCACGAGCTTGCCATCGGCGTCGACCTCGAGAAGCTCGAGTCGAGCGAGGTCGAGCAACAGCGCCGCAGCCAGCCCGGCGTCGCTTCCCCAGTCGGTAGTGTCACGGCCCTTCTCATCGTCAAACGCCATCATCAACGTCTGCTCGGCCAGGACGAGAGCCACACCCGAGAATCTAGCCGAGACCAATACCCTCTCCGGTACATGCCGGGCCGGTGAGTCTCAGCCGAGCATCGACTACCGGACGCTGAGCCGGGCTCTCTCGATCACGTTTAGCGCAGGCCCGACCACGTCTCAGCAACCAACGCTCCGCGGACAGCTATGCCGTGGTTGCGAGCGAACCCGATGTTGTGCATCGGGCACAGTGTGCGCTCCACCAGCCGGTTTTGCCGACGCCGGCGCTTGCACCGCCTGAGCGCACGGACGACGGCTAGTGAATCCGGAAGTGTTCGGTGACGGCGTGCACGCCCAGGAGCCCAAGGACAAGCAACACCATCGCGAGCGCGCCGACGAGCGCGAGCCCAGCCAGGCCAACGCGCCCGATTCGATAGAGCATGAACTGCCGCGGGCGATGTGGAAGCCGCCCGGGCCTTAGGTATCTCGGGAGCGGTTTGGTCGCCATCGGAGGTGATCCTACGCTGCGTGTAAAACGGCTCGTCCTTGGGGAGGGCGCGTTGGGGTCCTCGGCGACGTCTCGCTGGGTGCCGCAGAGTCTCGCCGGTCCGTCTCAATACCCAACCACTAGCGAACGGTCGGCCGAGCTCGGTGCGGCCCCGCTCGTGGCGACGAGCAGAAGTCTTGAGTCGCTGGCGCGGGAGACCTACTCCTGCGCTAGTCCGGGGACGGCGTCTGCTTGCAGTCGCGATGTCCCGATCTCGCGCCCCGTCCCCGGGACGGATCACGGGCTCTCCAGTGGCCGGCGCTGGTTCGGCTCTCAGCACGCGTCGCTGATGGCCATTAGGACGGCTGTTGACCGCATGGTTGAGGTATACCTCAACCATGATTACCCGACTCGACCTCATCGGCATCCCCTCGCAGGACCCCGACCGCGCCCGCAGCTTCTACCGCGACACGCTCGGCCTTCGCCCCGACGAGCACGCTGACTATGAGCAGTGGGCCGGCGATACGTGCTTCGGCATCTGGGAACCCAAGAAGATGGGGATGCCGTTCGTCGCCCAGAAGGGCAACCCATGGGCGCTAGGGTGCGACGACGTCGCCGCCACCCGCGCCGAGCTCGAGGCCAAGGGCGTCGAGTTCGCCGGCGACACCTTCGACACCGGGGTCTGCCACATGGCCTTCTTCTCGGACCCAGACGGCAACGACCTCATGCTCCACCATCGCTATGCGCCCTACGCCTGACCGTTACGGCGTTACTTGCTGCACGAACACCGGTGTAGCTTGCATTCCGGTTCGAGGCTCGCTTTCCAGTCTTCGCTGTTGACCCCGGCGACGTCAGTTCCGGTCGGGTATGGGCCCGGTTTGGGCCGCGACGCGGGGACCACGCAAGCCCGATCCCGGTACGAGACGCTCGAGTAGCCCGGACCTGCTCCCGCTTCGACGGGCATCTCGATGCCGCTCACGACGCATCTCGGTTTGCGCGGACGCCGGGTCTCGTCGCAATCGGGCAACGCTCACCGAACCGAATGGGGGGGTCGGCCCCGCAACGATGCCTGGCGGTAGCGTGTGCACATGGACCGCTTCAACGGGCTCGACGTCCCGGAGGCACTTGCCGACGCTGTGGATCCCGCAACGCTGGCGTTCGTTGTCTACGACATGCAGGCCGGGATCCTCGCCCAGGTCGCCGATCGCGACCGGGTGCTCGGCAACGTCCTGAAGCTCCTGGCAGCCACCCGCGAACGCGGCGTGCGCACCGTCTTTACGCGTCACTACTTCATGCCCATCGAGCTCGCCGGCGTCTATCAGCTCCGTCAGGCAAAGATCTGGCAGGGCAAGGACCGCGCCGCGGACACTCGCCCGCTGATCCCCCATGAGTCGCCGGGCTTCCAGCTCGTGGACCAACTCGAGCCGCAGCCCGGCGAGGCGATCCTCGACAAGATCACGATGTCGGCCTTCGAAGGCACACCGCTCGACATCGTGCTACGCGACTGCGGCGTGCGCGCATACCTCATCGCCGGGGTCGCGACCGAGGTCGGCATCGAGCCGACCGTCCGCCATTCTGCCGACCTCGGCTACATCCCCATCGTGGTCCGCGACGCGTGCGGCGCCGGCAACCAAGTGGCCGGAGACCGCGCCCTGGAGAGCACTCAGCGAGGGCCTCGTCAGCGCTGTCGCTGGTCCCCAGGAGCATCACAGATTCCCGAGGCGATCGAGTCTTCTGCTTTCACGCCTGCGGCTGCTTGCTGGCCATCGGGCGAGCGGCTAGCACCGCCCGGTCGCGGACTCGCGCGTCGTCGCCAACCCCATCACCGGCTCGGTGATCGACCGCATCTGAGCGGTCTGCCAGTAACCAGCATCCGCGATCACCGCCTCGGGCCGCTCGCTCACGCCGTGGCGCTCGACCAGGCCGAGGGTGGTGTCGAGCATCGGTTCCAGATGCCCAAAGTCGGGCGCGTCGACCGTGATCTCGGCGGCCAGAATGATCTGTTGTCGTTGACTGCGGTTTGCGCGTTGTAGGCCTGCCGGGGCGGGGTGCCGTGCGTGCGCATCATCCGCGAGTCGGGATCGGAGAGGTTAATCGTCCCCTCCGGCAACGCGGGCGCGACCCATGGTTTGCTGTTGCCCTTCAGCGACGCGGCCCTTCGTGTCCCGTGCCGTCGCCCGCCACCGCTCATAGACCGCGTTAGTCCCCAGATCCATCTGGTGGTTCTCCTCGAGCCGGCCGAGCGCCTAGAACAGACGGTCCTCCCGATCACGCGGAACCGGCTGCGCTTGACGCGCACGATAGTTTTCGAGTCCGCGGCGCGCGACCCGCAACCAGTCACGCCGGCCACCGCGCCGCAGCACCCGACGACCCAGCACCGCCGCCTCAAGATCGATCTCCAGCTCCGCCACCTTCCCATCGTCGACCGCGCGACGTTTGCGTTCCTCGATCCTCATCTTCGTGTCAGCGAGCGCTTGGTGGCGGCCCTCCGGCGTATACAGCTGCTCGGGCAGCTCATCACCGCGCTTCTCGCCATAGAGCTCATCCTCGCGACGATCGATCTCCTCCGCCTCGCGGAGGATCTGAGTGACGATCTCGCGGTAGGAGCGGTTTTGATCCACCCACGCGTTCGCCTTGATCTTCGTCCCATCGATCGTGATCACCCCCACCGACACCAACCCCGCCTCGCGACACAGGCCGAGCACGTCATCGAACAGCTCCTTGATGTCCGCCTCGTGCCGGCGACGGAACTCGGCGATCGCCGGGTCATACGCCGGACGGCCCGCACCACCCAGCCGATACCCCTCACAGAAACGATCCAGATCCATCACATCCACCGCGCCGAGGATCGTCCACACCAAGTGGTTCTCCGGCAGCCACTCCACCAGCGACGGCGGCATCAACAACAACTGACCCCGCTCACACGACACGAAATCTCCAGCCATCGCAGAAGTGTCTAAAACCCGGTAGACAGCACCGATATTCCGACAGCCTCTCGCTAACGCCATCGTCCGCAGCCGAGACCGCCACGTGAGCAGAGCAATCGTGCGGTCGCTGGCGGCCGGCGGCTCGACGGCTAGCTCGGGCCGCGGCAGTCCGCGGACTCTAAGCAGAGGCCCCCGCCGCGATTCCAACCTGCGCCAGGATCGCCCTTGCGGACCGGCGGATGTCCTCTTCTGTCGTGCGCCAGTTGCACACCGAAATCCGCATCGCAGGCTCCCCCTCCCATTGCGTGCCGCTCATCCAGCACGTCCCCTCGCGCTGGACGCCATCGATGACCTCTTCGGTGACGTTCGCGCCATCGCACACGAAGCGGACCAGCACCTGGTTGAGGACTACGTCATTGAGCACCGTGACCCGGGGATCGACGGCCAGTTCCCCGGCCATGAGCCGCGCGCAGCCACAGCAGCGCTCCACCAGCGCGGCAACCCCGCCGCGCCCCAGCTGGCGCAGCGCGGCGTAGACAGCGAAGCCGCGAGCTCGACGCGAGAACTCGGGCACCCATTCGGCGTCATAGCGCTCGTCGTGCAGCGGCTGCGGTATGTACTCCGCGCCGACGAACGAGTTCATCGCGGCGGCGTGAGCGGTCCGGTCGCGGACGATCGCGACACCACAGTCGTACGGCACATTGAGCCACTTGTGCGCGTCGGTGGCCCAGGAGTCGGCATCGGCAGCGCCCTCGACGAGTCCACGCAACGTCGGGCTCGCCGCCGCCCACAGCCCGAACGCGCCGTCCACGTGACACCAGGCATTGTGATCGCGCGCGAGCCGCACGATCGCTGGCACGGCGTCGATCGCGCCGGTGTTGACCTCGCCCACCTGGGCGACGACGATCGCCGGCCCCTCGCCGCAAGACAGCAGGCGCGCAAGCTCGGACACGCGCATGCGACCCTGGTCGTCGGCCGCCACGAGCTCCACACGACGGCTGCCCAGCCCGAGCATCCGCAACGCGGCGAAGACCGTCGTGTGCGCCGTGGCGCCAACCAACACACGAATCGGCGGAGCGCCGAACAGGCCGTCGGCCTCGACGTCCCAGCCCGCATCGGCGAGCACGCGATGACGTGCCGCGGCCAGACATGTGAAGTGGGCCATCTGACAGCCGGTCGTCAGGCCCACCCCTGCGTCATTCGGCAATCCCAGGAGGTCCAGAAGCCATTCGCAGGCGACCTCCTCCGCCACCGCGGCCGACGGGCCACCCGGGTAGCCGGCCGCGTTCTGGTCCCAGACCGATGTCAGCCAGTCGGCCGCGATCGCCGCGTCGAGAGCACCGCCGATGACGAAGCCGAAGTACCGGGGACTCTGCGTCCCGACGAGGCCGGAATCGGCCGCCGCCACCAGCTCCTCGATCACCTGCAGCGCTGGTCGCGACCTGTCCTCAAGGTCAACCCGTAGCGCGGTGCGCAACTCCTCAAGCGACGCACTCGCGCGGACGGGGCGCTCCGGGAGCGCCGTCAGGTACTCGGCCGCGATCTCAGCAGTACGGCGAAGCAGTTCGGGATCCATCCCGCGACCCTACCTCGTCCGGCGATCCACCCGTCGGCATTGTGCTCGCGCGCCGCGGCGCCGTCTCCTGACGAGGATGGCGACCGCATTTCGTGATTGCATCGGGACGGCGGGCCGTTCGTGGAGGCCAGCGAGGCGTAAGCGCACTACGGCCGGTCGTCCGTCCTCCCGCGGCACTGACGTCAGAGCGGCGCCCAGCTGCCTCGAGCCGGCCCGTGCAGCGGCAGCCGTGCGTATGCCGCGAGGGGTCTCGTCGAGCCAGTCGAACACGCGTTGGTCGAGCAACGGCCGGTTGCCCATCTCGCAGTGGTCGCCGGCACCCTCGGCCACCGTGAAGCGCAGAAGTGTCTTTGGACACGTCAGCGCCTCGTAGACCTGTGCGGCGCTGCGCGCGAGCGGATCATCTTCCGCGCGGGTAAGTAGTGCGGAGCACCGGATGGATTCGAGCCGCCCCTCCATCGTGAACGGGACGGTGGCTCGGATGCACTCGCCGAGCGTGCCGACCCCGTGCACCCAGAAACCCCGCCGCTCGACCGCCCAGCGCAGCGCCCGGTCGTTGTGGATGTCTCGGCGACAGGCGCCAACACAGCATCGTCGATGTCCGGATAGCGCACGATCACCGACTCCGGGATCCCCGCGGCCCGCAGGCGGCCGATCATGCCCGCGCCGATGCTGTGGAGGGCGGGGTCGGCGATGCAGGCCGCGAGCCGGACTCGCCGGACGCGGCTTGAATCGCGAGGTGACCGGCCAGGCTCCAGCCGGTCAGGGCGATGCGGTCCGGATCGACATCCTCGAATTCGAGGGCGCAGTCGACGACTGGGCGGAGCACCGTCTCCCAATCCGGGCGGATCGGGAGCCGTGCTCGATCAGCACCGCACCCTGGCCCGGGCCGTCGAACGCCAGGCAGTGGTACCCGCGCCGCAGCGCCGGCACCGCGGCGGTGAGGAACGACTCATAGATCGTCGAGTCGTAGCCGCTGAGCGCGATCAGAAGGGGCCGCGGCCCGTCCGCCGCGGCTCGGAAGAGATACTCGGGCATTCGCGCTCCCTCCAGCGCGATCTCGATCGCCTGGCCCGCGGGCTCGAGCAGCGGGTGACACGAGAGCGAGTGATATAGACAGGCGCGCAGGTACGCCTTGCGCGCGCTGACTCGGTGACCGCGCGCCACTGAGGCGTCGCCGGCCTGCGCTCGGCGGTCAGCCAGGTCGCGCCAGGCGACAAACCAGGATACCGTCCTCGATGAGCCCGCACGTGGCCTGAACCTCGCCCAGCACGCCGCCCCCGTGCGGAGCCAGCCCAAGCGCCAAACTTGACGTGAATTCCTCGAACAGAGGATCGTCAAGGAAGAGCCCGGCCGAGCATAACCGGCTCAGGTCGGGCAGGTGATCGTTATGTCGCCGCCTGCTCGGCCTCGAGCACGCCCGACACGTTGAGGACCACGACGTGGCCATGAGGGGCGAATCGGGTCTCGCGGGCCAGCTCACCCGTACCGACCTCGAATCGCAAGACCGGCGAGCCATCGCCATGGCTAACACGTCGCTGACGCACATAGGTCGCACTCTCGGCGAAGGATCCGATGAGGGAGAAGACGGTGGCCCGTGCCTCCCCCACGCTTGCGGGTGCTCCGCGCCATTCGAGCTCAAGGATGTAAGCGTGCGTATCGTCAATTTGGGCGTCGGTCAACGCAAGTCGCTGGTCACGCTGACACCACGCCTCGATATGTGGTCGGAGATGGCGTTCGGGCTGCTCAGCCACCCACGCAGATTCGCTGAACGCCGCCACCAACTCGCTGGCGCCCCCGACGAGCTGACCGGCGTCACCAACGCCGTGACCACGGTTGTCACCATCCCAACGTGCCAGCATGGACCCACGCTACAGCAGGCCGTGGCGAACCGAGATCTGTCCCCGCGCGTGCACCTGCATGCGCGACCCCGTAGCTCTGTAGGCGATGGAAGGCCGGGCGTCGTAGGCGTCGCGCCTTCTCGGTAGGGCGCGCGGCTCGAGCTCAAGCTCTCACGCCCAACGGCTCGAGATTCGTCACCGCTCCACGCCCGCGCTGGATCGGATGGCACCTGCGAGCTTCTGGCTTTCCGTTCACGAGCGCATCCCCGTGGTCGCGGAGCGGATATGCACTGGTGGCCATGAGTGAGGCGGCTGAACCCCGAACTCCAACCCCGGCATCCGCCAGGATCTGACTAAGCGTCGCAGCCATGACGGACCCGTTGTTCGTCCGCGGGAGCGGGAGGGAAGATTTCCGAGGCCGCGGGAAGACTAACCGTCCACGAGCGTCTTAAGCAGCAAAGGCTTTATCGCTGACTGCCGAGTAACGGCTCGCTGGTCATCAGCCTGCATGCGTGCGGAAACGCCCGGGCGTGGGTCGATGGTCTATTCCCTGAGCCGACGCTGCGGCAGCACACGCGCAACGACAGCAGATCGGAGGACGGGATATGAAGAGCCAATCGTCAGAGCAGGAGACCAGCCGGCGCTCGTTCATCGCCGGCACCGGTGCGGGGGTCCTCGGAGCCAGCATGCTCGGCGCCGGCGCGCTGGCGAATGCGCCGGCCGCGTTCGCTAAGGCTAAGGGGAGCCTCGGCCACGGAGATGCGGCCATCCTGCGATTCCTATCGGCGGCGGAGATCCTCGAGACCGACCTGTGGCAGCAGTACAACGAGCTGTGCGGGATTCAGGATCGCGAGGTGCCGGGAGGCAGTGGCAACAAGGCGTTCACGCAGGCACTGGCAGAGCTCGACGAAGACATGGACCAGTACGTCCATGACAACACCGAGGACGAGTTCACGCATTTCACGTTCCTCAACGCTTACCTGAAATCCCGCGGAGCCGACCCGGTCAACCTGGATCGGTTCCGCACGCTGCCAGGCAGCACAGCAACGGGCGCGGCGAACCGGAAGCGCCTAACCAACCTGATGGAGCTGACCGTCGACACCAGCTGGTGGACGCGGTATCGGTCACGCCACGGGAATCCAGATCTCGGCGACACCTTCCGGCAGGCAGTGCCAGGGCTGGTGCACGGCCGGTTCCCGGCGATCCCGCGCAGCGACGCCGATCTGAAGCCAGCAAAGCACCTGCAGGCAATCGCCAACACCGCCGGCTTCCACTTCGGAACAATCGAGCAGGGCGGCACCAGCTTGTACCCCGCAGTGGCCCAAAGGGTCAACGACCCCGAGGCACTCCGGGTGGTGCTCAGCATCGGGCCGACCGAGGCGATGCACTTCCAAACCTGGAGCGATAAGGCTGGCAATGCGCCGCCGCTGACCGACCCCACGAACGGCCTCACCTTCCCCGACCTCAATAAGAAACCGTTCGATGGTGAGAACTTCCAGACCAATCTGATCATGCCCGAGCCGACGAATTTCCTCAGCCGCAGGTTTCCGGTCTGCTCGATCATCCGCCCGACCGAGACCAAGGGGATTGCCACGGGGGTAGTCCAATTCCTGACCGCAATGGGACTCTTCCGCGGACAGTCGCCGGCATTCTTCGCCACGATGACGACTTTGGCTCGCCAGGCCGACGCAGCCCGAAGGCACCCCTGACGAATCGAGACATGTGGCCCGAGCATCGTGGCAAGCGTGCGATGCTCCGTGCCCCGATCCGTTTGAGACGGCCTCGAAATGACAAGAGCCCCGGGTCTCCGGGGCTCTTCTTTCGCCCGTTCTACGGGCGATTCACGAATAGCGGGCGTGAACGCGTCTGGATCCCGAGCGCGCACCCTGCTTTCGTTGTCGTACGGGCATCTTTGCCCGGTGCTGGCGGTCTCGGAATGCTCGGGCTGCAAGGCAGACGCCGCATCCCGGACAGGGACGTGCTGCGGTCGACTCCAGCCTGAACGCGTTCCGGGGCTCCTCAACGCATGAAGCGCCAGCGACCGCCAGCGTTTCTCACCGTCGCCCTCGACCCGACATGCCTGTGCGCCGCCGAGGTCGGCCACATTGCCCAGGTTGTCGCGTGCGTTCCCCAGGGGAAGTGTCGAGAGGCTCAATGTGATGACCAGTCAAGACTTCTCGCATGCTTCGTAGGAGCAATCAGCCCCGTCCCTGTCGCGTTTGCGCCGATGCACGAGCGGCCAGGCCTCGCAACGCGCGCCAGACGCCTGGTGGACCTCGTCCCAGCGGAGCTCGCCAGCGCCGCGATGTCAGCTGCCAACGGCCGCGGCGCGGCTGCGTTCCGTCCGTCACGATCGGGAGGTTGCGATGTGAGGTGACGCCCGCGATCATGTCGGTGGATTGGGGTGGCACCTGCTCCGGCGCCCAAGCGGCTCGCCAGCCCGCCGCGCTGTGTGAGGTGTGCGCTCTGCCACCACCAGCTAGGAGGGAGCAAGCATGCCAAAGGTCCAGGTAGACGGGCTTGCGATCAACTACGACGTCCAGGGGGAGGGCGAGCCGCTGCTGCTGATCCCTTACCTGTCCGCCGACCATGCCTGCTATGCGTTCCAGCTCCCGGCCTACACCGAGCACTTCAGCTGCATCGCGATCGATCTTCCCGGCACGGGCGAGAGCGACAAGCCCGCCGGCCCGTACTCGACGGAGGGCTACGCCGACCAGGTCGCCGCGTTCCTGGGCGCTATCGGGATCGAGCAGGCCCACGTCGCGGGCGTGTCGCTCGGCGCTGCCGTCGGCATGCACCTCGCCGTCCGCCATCCGGGCCGCGTGCGGTCGCTCTCGTTGCACAGCGCCTGGGACACCAGCGATCTCTATCTGAAGACCGTCGTTGAGCTGTGGCGCACGCTCGCGTCGTCGCTGCCGACCGCCGCGGACGTGGTCATCCAGGGCATTTTCCCCTTTTGCTTCACGCCGGAGATGTATGGCAGCCGGCCGGAGTTCGTGGACACGCTGATGGGCTTCGTGCGCAGCCGCCCGGCCCAGCCGCTGGACGCGTTCCTGGCCCAGACCGAGGCGGCCATCGCGCACGACGCGAGCGCGGTGCTTGGCGAGATCGGCGTTCCGAGCCTGATCACCGTCGGGGCGCACGACCTCGTCTGTTCCACGCGCTTCGCCGAGCGGCTCAAGACCAGGATCGGCGAAAGCGAGCTGGTGGTCTTCGAGCACCTGTCGCACGCTGGGCTGCACGAGGACCCCGAGACCTTCAACCGCGCGACGCTTGACTTCCTGCTGCGCCAGCGCTCATAACGCCCACTCGCGTCCGAGGTCGACCTCGTTGCGAATCCGTGGCGCGCGCCACGCCCCGCTCGCGTTGGTGAAGGCCACGTTGCCGGCGTGAAACACGGCGGTCGGCATGACTCCTCCTTTGACGACGAGGTGATCGCCGTCGACCCCGTGCTGCTGCTTGGGCGTCGGGCAGCGTCGATCTCTGCCGCGTTTGGCTCAGGCCGCGACGAGCTACCGGCCGCGTGCAAGCTCTAGTCGGAGCCGAGCATCGCTGCCCCATCGGGCCGGACCTCGGCCGAGCGTCCGCGGTGCCGACGGTAGATGGCGGCGACCCACCGACCGCCTGGACGCTGTGCCAACGAGTCGTGAAACGCCCGCCATGAGTCCGACAGGTCATCGTCGGCGACCATCGGGTACGGGAACTCGACAGGGCGGAGCACCGGATAGAACAAGGCGGCAGCCGTGAGATCAGCGACGGTGAAGAAATCGCCGACGAGAAACTCGCTCGCGGAGAGCTCTCGCTCGAGCCGATCCATCGCCGCAGCCGTCTTCGCGCGGCTCTCTGCGGCAGTCTCGGCGGTGATCGCGAATCTCTGCTCGATGCCCGCACACAGCGCGGGCAGTGCCTGACGCAGGGCCTGCGCTGCAACCGGATCGCCGTGCGTAAACAGCGGCACCAACAGCTCCGGATGCGGGAGCACCTCGTGGTAGAACGCACGGCGGACGTGCGGTCCCAGCTCCTCGTCGAGAAATTCTTCCAACTCGAGCGCGCGACGCCGCAGCGCCGGATCATCCGGATACAGCGGCGGCTGCGACCAGCGCTGCTCGATCGCCGCGATGATTCGCGTCGAGTCGCCGATCGACTGTCCGTCGATCGTAAGCACGGGCACCGTCGATGTATCACCAGTCATGCGCTTCGTCTCCCGGATGTGAACCCCGGGAAGCAACGAGCGGCGGATGTGCGGGACGCGCTTGTAGTCGAGTGCCCAGCGCACCTTCTCCACGTAGTGCGAGATCTGAAGCTGCCACAGCACCGGTACGCCCTCGACGTTTTGCCCAGACTCACTCATCAGATCGGCATCCGCTGATCACGGCCGCGGCGTGCGTCGCAGCCGGAGCGCTCGAGCGACGGGACCACGCCGCCAAGGCTAACTGCCAGCCCTCGGGTTCGACTAACACATTCCCTCTTCGCAGCATCGACATCCCCGCTTCGGTTGGCACGGATACAAGCGCGCCGGCGAGCGCGAGGGTGGCGTACCGCCACCGACGCAGCGGAAGTAGTCGCGCAGATCCCTGCCGACCTGCTCGTCGCCAGGTTCGAGTCCACCTGCGATCGGCGAGAACGAGGACGGATGACTTGAGGCCTCAACAGCGCGCTCGACGGTCGGAACCGCCACGTCTCGGAGCCGGCTAAGACCGCGCCGGCCTGTAAGAACGTGACAAATCGGCTACTCCGGGCCGGTACTGCAAGGGGGCGTTTGTGCTGCCGGCAACTCATCACCCGATGCCACCTTCTCCTCGCCGTCCTCCGCATGCTGCTCGCTGTACCGGCGACCGCGGCCGCAGGCCAGATGAGCGCTCGCACCGAGGTCGTGACCGACGAGGACCAGGACCATTACAGGGTCACAGCGGGCGCGGGCGAGAGCAACTCGATCGAGATCCAGAAGGGCGTCGTTGTGCGCGACACGACGGCGTTGCTCGGGCCGTTCAATCCCGAGCCCGATCCGGACATCGAACCTCTGTGCGAGGCCCTTGACCCCCACGCCGTCAAGTGCGAGCAGCGGTCGGGTTTCGTCTTTTCACGGTCCTTCTCGGCTCCGGCAACGACCGCCTGACGACGAGGGACTCCGGGCCCATCGTCGCCGACGGCGGCCCCGGCGATGACGCGCTGACCGGCGGCCCGTCGGGCGACAAGCTGAACGGCGGCGGCGCTGGGTCTGTCTCGCGCCACGACCAGCAGCCGGTCCCGGACTTCGCGAGGCGGCCGGCGCGGATGTGAACCGCATCCCCACAGCCGCGCGAGGCCGTTAGAGTCGCGCCGTGAGGCTCTCTCGGGCAAGACCGACATCGTGGATCACCGGCAGCGCGGCGATCGCCGCGACACTTCTGCTGATTTCCGGCTGCGGAGGCAGCTCCTCCACCAGCTCATCCTCGAGCCCGCTGGCCAGTTCGTCATCGACCAGCCAGACGAGCGAGACGAGTCAGAGCGCCGGTCAGTTCAAAGCGGCCATCGCGCTCGTACTGAACGAGTTCAAGAGCGCATCGCAGGCGACGGGAGCTGCGCTTCAGCAGGCGAGTTCCCAAAGCGATGCGCGGGTGACCGCGGCGTTCCAGCAGCTGGCGGCAAAGTGGACGTCCGCGCTGGGGAAGCTCGAGACACTGCAGCCTCCGCCGCAGTTCACGGCTGCCTACAACCGATTGAAGAGCGGGGTAAGCAGAGTCACCGCGGACCTGGCGGCGATTGTTTCGGCAGCGCAGAGCCACAACGCCACCGCTGCCAAGGACGCCACGACCAAGCTCGTCAATGACATCGTGAGCGCGAAGGCGACGAGTACGGCACTCAGCAACGGGACCTCGTAGGCGCGCAAACGTTCGTTCGCCTTCCGGACGAACGTGTGCGGCCGCGTCACAGACCGGATCCCCCTGGGACGCAAGACCTCCGTCGGACGCTGCGCTCATGTGCCGTCGATCGATCGTGCGAGCTCTGGCTGCGGTTCGACAACCCCTTCAGCGACCGCCGCCAGAGCTCGATCTCCTCCGGCGTGATCGACTCGAGCTCCCGGTCGCCGAATGCGGGCAGCAGATGGCCGCGCAACGCGGACTGATAGTCGACGAGCGTCGACGGCTTGCGCTGGCGGTCCTCGCTGATGAAGTGCAGCCATGCCTCGGCCGCCTCCGAGAACCCCACCCCGCTCCGGACCATCGCTGGCAAGGTCCCACGCCGCGCAGCGTGGAGCACGTCTTCCAGCCATGCCTCGGCCCGGCGCCGGGTGAAGTAGCCGGCTGGTGGCCGGCCGCTCTCAGACCACGCTGGCCCGATCTTCTTTGGACCTGCCGGCCATCGGGCAATTGGTACTTGGCGTACCAGACCGGACCCCGCGCCCGCTCGACGCGGAAGACATGCCCGGAGGGTGGCTGGAGAGACGCCACAGCCGCCCGGACGTAGCACTTGCTCGGGACACATTCCGGACATATTTCGCCTACGGTCTGATCGCTGACCAACCAGACCAACCGATTACCAGCGCTTTCCCGATGCCGCCGGTGGGGATCGAACCCACGACCTTCGGATTAAAAGTCCGCTGCTCTGCCAGCTGAGCTACGGCGGCGCATGACCCATGATGGCGGATGTGCCGAGCCGTGCAGTTATGATCGCGGGCGAATCAGGCGACGCCGGCGGGAGAGCGGGGTCCTACCGCTTGATGTCTGGGTTGGGCAGCATGAAGTCGCGGATGACGGCGACGAGATCCTGGTAGGAGGCGATGAAGCCGCGCAGGGTGCGCGCGGTGGCGCCGTAGCTGTCGAACTCGGGGACGGTCATGCCGTCGGCGTCGTACGCGCGGCGGAAGTCGGGCAGGCGCCCGTGCAACTGCTCGACGATGCCATCCGGAACCGGGTTGTCGATCCGCTCGGCGACCTCGATCTCGGAGGCGTTGAACTGCTTCTGCCACGCGTGTGGGATCGTCAGGACGATGTCGCCGCCGATCAGCTCTGACCAGTGGAGATGGTGGCGATACGCGGCGGCGAGCAGCCGGCAGCGGTAACCGCGCTCCTGGTAGATCGAGTACGCGTGCTTGAACGCGGCGACGCCGGCCCAGTGGACGGCGCCGGGGTCAAGGACAACCGCGTCGCGCTTGACGAGCGGCTGCCATCCAGTCATCGAGTCGGCCGACCATGATCGTGCACACAGGCGACATCGATGACGTGTCCTCGCCGGCGGCCTCGCGGCGCGCCAGACCCCGGCCGACCGCCTCGGCGACGGCCAACGACTGGGGCACGGTGAAGCACACGGTCGCATTGATCGAGGCACCGGCGGCGGTGACCTCCTCGATCGCGGTGATGCCGGCGGCGGTCGCGGGGACCTTGATCTGCATGTTGGGCGCGAGCCCCGCGAAGTGCAGGCCCTGCTCCGCCAGCCGCGAGGCGTCGCGGTAGAACTTCGGATTGGTCTGGATCGAGAGGCGACCCTTGAGCCCGGCCTCGCGCTCGTACACCGGCAGCAACAGCTCGGACGCCTTGACCGCCATCTCCTCGATCAGCTGCCAGGCGACCTCGTCCTCGGTCGCGGTCGGGTTCTCGGTGATGATCTCGCCGATCCGCTCGCGCCAGAGGTCCATCTCCTTCTTCAGCACCTCGCCGACGATTGTCGGGTTGCTGGTGGCGCCGACGGCGCCGCGCTCGATCGCGTAGGTGAGTTCGGCGATCGAGCAGGAGTCGTTCCAGTAGTCAGTCGCGGTGAGCGCGGTCTCCCAGAGTGGGCCCTGACCGGGCGCATCGACCCGAGCAGCCGCTTCGGTGGACGTGGTCATCAGCAGATCCCTTTCGCTCGTCGTTGACTCATCACTACTTCTCGACGAAGTAGGCGCCGTGGCCCTGACCGTCGGAGTAGTAGCGGCTAGTGACGGTCTTCTTGCGCGTGAAGAACTCGACCGCGTCGCCGCCGTGGGCATGGAGGTCGCCGAGGAAGCTGTCCTTCCAGCCGGAGAACGGGAAGAACGCCACCGGCGCGGCGACGCCGATGTTCACCCCGACCATCCCCGCCTCCACGTCATGGCGATAGCGCCTGACCGCGGCGGCGGACTCGGTGAAGATCGAGGTGCCGTTGCCAAAGCGGCTCGCGTTGACGATCTCGATCGCCTCGTCGAGCGTGTCCGCGTTCACGACACAGAGCACGGGCCCGAACACCTCCTCCTGCGCGATCGCCATGTCCGCGGTGACGTCGTCAAGGATCGTCGGGCCGACATACGCTCCGCTCGGATCAAGGCCACCGGTTGCGGCACTGCCATCGACGGCGAGCGACGCGCCATCGGCGACACCCCGATCGATCCAGTCGGCGATCCGGTCGCGGGCCGCGCACGAGACCACCGGCCCGACGTCCGTGTCGTCCTGCAGGCCGTCGCCGACCTGCAGCCCGCGGGTCTTCTCGATCAGCGACGGCATCAACCGGTCGTGCGCCTCGCCGACGGTGACGATGACCGACCCGGCCATGCAGCGCTGCCCAGCGGCTCCGAAAGCCGACCCGATGATCCCGTCGACGGTCTTGCTCGATGACCGCGTCGGGCATGATCACCATGTGGTTCTTGGCGCCGCCGAGCGCCTGGACGCGCTTGCCCGCCTTGGCCGCGCCTTCGTAGACGATCTTCGCAACCGGCGCCGAACCGACGAACGACACGGCGTCGATCCCTGGGTGGGGGAGGATCCCCTCGACGATCTCGCGGCTGCCGTTCACCAAGTTCACGACGCCCGGAGGCAGGCCGATCGAGTCCAACACCTCGAAGGCAATCTGCTGGGTCAACGGAACCTGCTCGGACGGCTTGAGGATGAACGCGTTGCCGCAGCCGATCGCGAACGGCAAGAACCAGAACGGGACCATCGCCGGGAAGTTGAACGGCACGATCGCGGCGCACACGCCGACCGGTTGGCGGACCGTCTCGCAGTCGACGCCGCGGGCGACGTCCTCCAGGATCCGGCCCTGCATCGTCGTCGGGATCGCGCACGCGCACTCGACCATCTCGATCATCCGTGCCACCTCGGCCCGGGCGTCATCGATCGTCTTGCCCATCTCGGTGGTCACCGAGCGGGCGAGGTCCTCCTTGCGCGCCTCGAGACCCTCGCGCAGCTCGAACAGCTTGCGGGCGCGCCCGATCGTCGAGACGGCACGCCAGGCGGGCAGCGCCGCCCGCGCGGCGGTGACGGCGGCGTCGAGCTCGGCGGCCCCCGACAGCGGGACGTTCGCCAGCACGGCGCCCGTCGCGGGATTGGTGACTTCAAGCGTGTCGCGGCCCGGCTCGGTCGCGCTCCAGTCGCCGCCGATGTAGTTGCGCAGGGTGGCCGTGGCGGTTGCAGTCATGTCAGGTACTCCCCTTCGGGTGTCAGCGCGCCGGCAGTGATGCCGCCAGCAGCCATTCGTGGTCGGGATCGTTGTGGAAGACCCACGTCCGCGTCGGGCCCGCCATCACGTTGAGGTAATACGAGCGGTACCCCGCCGGTGCCCCCACCGGGTGATAGCCGCGCGGCACGAGGACGACCTGGCCGTCGCTCACCGCGAGCGTCTCGTCGAGACTCCGGTCATCGGTGTAGACGCGCTGGACGACGAACCCCTGCGGCGGGTCGATCCGGTGGTAGTACGTCTCCTCCAGGTAGGACTCCTCGGGGAGGGCGTCGCGATCGTGCTTGTGCGGCGGGTAGCTCGACCAGTTGCCCGCCGGCGTGCGGACCTCCGTCACCAGCAGCGACTCGGCCTCGTCGTCGGCCGTCCCCATCAGGATCGGGTGAACGACGCGCTCGGACGGACCGCTCCCGCGGGTCTCGGGCTCGATTGCCGACCCCGGAAGCAGCCGCGCGTCCGCGCCCGACCGGGCCGGGGCGAAGCAGAGCGCAACCTCGGCGGGAGCCTCCGAGGCACCTGACACGGAGAACTCGGTCCCCGGTGGCAGGTAGGCCGCCTCGGGAAGGCCGCTGAACGGATCCGGACGCCGACCCACCGAACGCCACTCCCCGTGCGCCGAGCTGATGTCCACCGTGCCGCCGAGCACGACGATGCACACCTCACGCTCGCCCGTCGAGCGCTCGGCGCGCACGCCCGGAGCGAGCCGCAGCACCTCAAGGCCGACGTACGTCCACCCGGCCGACTCCGGTGTCACCGTCAGCAGCGAGCCGTCGGCAGCGGGCGCGGGCGCGGGTGTGACGATCAGGCTGGTCATGGTGCCTCCAGATACTGTCGCTGGGCCTGGCGGTTCTCGGTGTAGGTGTCGCGGGCGTCCTGCACGATCGGGTCCTCGGAGACCTCGGCAACCGGCACGTCCCACCAACCCTCGTAGGCGGGCACGCCGTCATACCGATCGGTCTCAATGCAGATTACGACCGGTCCCGCAGCTTCGGCAGTGTCCGACAGCGCCGCGCGCAATTGCGCAATCGTCCCGGCGCGGATCACCTCGGCGCCGAGGCTCGCCGCGCTGCCGGCGAAATCGACGGGCAGCCGCTCGGCCGCCGTGGCGAGACCATCGCCACCGGGCGTGTCGAGGATCGGCCCGCCATTGACAGCCCCTTTGAAATGGGTGCCGAAACCCGCCTGGCCGAGCGACCGTGACAGCGCGCCGATCGACATGTAGCCCTGGTTGTCGACGAGGATCACGGTCGGCGGGATCCCCTCGGCGACCGGGGTGGCGAGTTCGCTGGAGAGCATCAACACGTGCCGTCGCCGATGAGCGTGAACCAACCGCACGGAGGGATCCTGGACGGCCGACATCGACGCGGTCGTGAAGTCGCTCCAGCGTGCGCCGATCCCGATCACGAGGTCGGCGTTGCGGGCGAGGCGATTGCCGGCGTCGACGTCCCCAGGGATGTCTCGATCGTCGGTTACGACGACAGCCACATCGCCCGCCTGCCGCGAATCCTGCCGACCACCGTCGGGACAGCATCGAGCACCTCGTCGAGCCGTCGCTCATCGTGCGCTCGCCGCCTCCGCCCGCGACTCGGATGTCGATCCGCGAATCAGGTGAACGCGCTCCGGTGCGTCCGCCGTGGCGCCGGGGACGGCGCGCTGCGATCATGTCGCGTCAATTGGCAGAGGAGTCATGAGTGTTCGGACGGGGACGGCAGCACGCGCAGGCGGTGATCGTCGCGCGGGAGACGCACGAAGGGATGTACCGGCGCGGGGTGAACTTCTACGCGCCCACCGCGCAGTATCACCACGTCTATGACTACGTCGCCGACGTCACGCCCGCCGGTGCCGAAAGTCCGTTCCGTGCCATGTTCACCGAGATGTTCGAGAGCGACGAGGAGTACCGCCCGATCGCGGGGGACACCGTCGCGGTAACGTTTGACAAGGACCACGAGGTCGCGTTCGACCGCCGCCCGCTCCACGAGCGCGCCCAGGCGACCAAGAACGCAGAGCGCGGCAACCTGGCGGAGCTCGCCAGTCAGCCGGTCGGCACGCCACCGCTGAATGCGCCCGTCGACACCTCGACGGTCGATCCGCGCGTCGGGATTCTCCAGGTGAGCCTCCGCCAGGCGGTCCGCCGCGGCGACACCGCGGAGGTCACTCGGCTCAGCGCCCAGCTCGCGGAGCTTGAGGACGAGCTCAGCCCGAGCGCGTAGGACAGCGCGACCGTCTCGACCTCAACGAGCATCCGCGGGTCGACGAGGGCCTCGATCCCGACCATCGTCATCAGCGGGCGGATCTCGCCGAAGACGTCGCCGTGGGCGCGGCCGACCTCCTCGGAGCGAGACATATCGGTGACGTAGATGCGGGTCTGAATGACGTCCTCCAACGAGGCGCCGACGCGGCTGAGCTCATGCTCGACCTTGCGGAGGATCTCGATCGTCTGGTCGTAGGGCGAGATCCCGATGACGACGCCATCGGGGTTGACTGACGTCATGCCACCGACGATTACGAACCCTCCGACAACCGCGACGCGGCTGAAGCCGTACTTGCCCTCATACGGCGACGGCGGGTCACCGCCGAGGCGCTTCAGGCGGTCCGGACTCAATGGCGGAAGTGGCGGCGGCTGGTGAATACCATCGTGGCGCCGGCCGCGTCGATCGCCTCGACGACCTGCGGGTCGCGCATCGATCCACCGGGCTGGATGACCGCGTCACGCCCGCCTCGAGCGCGAGCTGGGGGCCGTCGGCGAACGGGAAGTACGCGTCGGACGCCATCACGCAGCCTTCGACCCCGGACTGGGCCTTCTCCAGGGCGAGGCGGACCGAGTCGACGCGGCTCATCTGGCCGGCGCCGATGCCGACGGACGCCAGGTCCCGTGCGAGGACGATCGCGTTGGAGCGGACGTGCTTGCAGACGCGCCAGGCGAACAGCAGCTCCTGCCACTCCTCGTCGGTCGGACGGCGCTCGGAGACGACCTGCATCTCGGTGCGGTCCTCGAGATCAGCGTCGCGGTCCTGAACGAGCATGCCGCCGACGACCTGGCGCAGATGCGGCTCGACCATGTTCGGAGTGCGGCGCTCGCGGTCGTCGAGGATGCGCATGTTCGGCTTAGTCGCGAGGACGTCGAGCGCGTCCTCGTCGTAGCCGCGGGCGAAGATGACCTCCACGAACTGGTTGATGAGCGCCTCGGCGAGGGCCTTGTCGACGTTGCGGTTGATCGCGATCACGCCGCCGAACGCGGACATCGGGTCGCACGCAAACGCCTTCTGATAGGACTCGAGCGCGTTCGGGGCGACGGCGACGCCGCACGGGTTGTTGTGCTTGACGATTACGCAGCCCGGGACCTTGAACTCGGACAGGAGCAGACGCGCCGAGTCGAGATCGAGCAGGTTGTTGAACGACAGCGCCTTGCCGCCGAGCTGGGAGACCATCGAGAGGACGTGCGTTCGCGTGCCCACCTGGGCGTAGTAGGCGGCGCGCTGATGCGGGTTCTCGCCATAGGGCAGCTCGAGCACCTTCTCGAACGCGCGGACCATGAGCGGCGGGAAGTCCTCGCGCTTCTCCTGGAACCAGCGCGCGATCGCAGTGTCGTATCGCGCGGTGTAGGCGAACGCCTCGGCGGCGAGGCTCTCCCGCGTCGTCGGTGAGATGCGACAGTCGGACTCGCGCAGCTCGTCAAGCACCGCGTCGTAGCTGGCCGGGCTTACGATCGGCGCGGCGAACGCGCAGTTCTTGGCCGCGGCGCGGATCATCGTCGGACCGCCGATGTCGATGTTCTCGACGACCTCGTCGTCGGTCACGCCGCGCGTTCCGGCCGTCCGCTCAAACGGATACAGATTCACGCACACGAGGTCGACGAATTCGACCTCGTGCTCCTGCGCGGCGACGAGGTGCTCTGGGTTGTCGCGGACGGCGAGCAGGCCAGCGTAGAGCTTGGGGTGCAGCGTCTTGACCCGACCGTCCATGATCTCCGGAAAGCCGGTCAGATCACTGATCGAGCGGACGGCGATGCCGGCGTTCTCCAGCTCGCGGGCGGTGCCGCCCGTGGAGATGATCTCTATCCCGAGATCGGCCAGCCCGCGGGCGAACTCGACGATCCCGGTCTTGTCCGAGACCGACAAGAGAGCGCGCGTGACCTGAACCTCGCCAGGGGCGACGGGTGAAATCGAAGAAACGGGCTCGGTGCCCCGGGGCATGCACCCGCGACTCTAGCGATCCGGGCCGATACCGGAGTCGACGAGGACCCGCCGTGGGTGATCGGGATCGAGCCTGACGGCGCCCCGTGCGATCAGGCGGACCGCCTCGGGGAGAAGCTCGTGCTCGATCGGGTGCAGACGCTCGAGCACGGCCTCGGCATCGGGCGCGTCCGGGAACTCGATCGCCCGCTGGAAGATGACGGCGCCGGAATCGACCCCGTCGTCGACGAAGTGGACCGTGACCCCAAACACCTTGACCCCGTAGTCGATTGCCTGCTGGACGGCGGCGAGGCCGGGGAACGCGGGCAGCAGCGCCGGATGGACGTTGATGACCCGCTCGGGAAACCGGCTCAGGAAGGCAGGGCTGAGCAGCTGCATGTAGCCGGCGAGGACGACGAGTTCGACACGCTGCTCCGACGAGCCAGTCGCCAATCGCTCGGTCACGCGCTCGCGCGCCCGCCGTCCGCGTAGTCGGCGATCGGAAATACGCGGGTCGGGACGTCGGCCGCGGTCGCGCGGGCGAGCGCATAGGCGTCCGGCTGGTCGGAGGCAACCGCGACGATCGCGACCCCGCCCCGGCCATGGACCCGATCGAGCAGTGCCTGGAGGTTCGTGCCCGACCCCGACGCAAGGACGCCGACGTTCATGTGAGCGACGGCTGCGAGGCGCGGAGCTTTGGGAACCGCCCGCCGCTCGAGGCGAGCGTGCCGGCCGCGAGCATCTCATCGACCCGGCCGAGCACGTCGTCGGTCCGCAGGTGAGCGAAGGAGCCGTACTCGGGCAGTTCGTCGTAGGCATGCTCGGCGATGACCTTCGAGCGGCCACCGCGGAGGATCTCGACCGCGCGCGTGCGCCCAACCGACGGTCGCGCGGTGCGGACGACAGACGACAATCGCATCGTCGAGATCGCCGGGTACGCTCGCGGCGTCGTCTCCGGCGCGACGACCCGCGCGAACGACCGGAGCAGTTCGTCCGGCCGAATGCCGGGCTCGCCCACTCGCCAGGCAAACCGTCGCACGCATCGCAGCAGCGGCCCAGCGGCGACGGGTCGGAGCGGTCACCGAAGTGGGTGAGCAGCGCCCGCCGCCGACACTGCTGACGCTCGACGTAGTCCCAGATCGAGCGGTACTGGGCCCAGCGGGCGCGCTCGCCGTCGCGCGCCGACGAGCGGCAGACCGCGAGCCTCGTCGCGTCCCAGTCGCGGACGATCTGCCCGGCAATCCGATCGGGCGGCGCCGGCTCGGGCCGGATCATTCCCGCCCGCGCGAGATGGCCGATGATCGACCGCGTGGCCTCCTCGGCGTCACGCGCGCCGGTGAGCCCCGCGAGCTCGGACACGGCCACGTCGTAGCGGCCGTCAAGTCCGGCCCACCGCAGGCGCTCTCCGACCCGCTCAAAGACCCCGTCCTCGACCCGCGAGCGCTGGATGAAGAACACGTGGAGCGCCTTGTCCTTCTGCTCGGCGAACAAGAGGCCGCGCGCAGGTCGGCCGTCCCGGCCCGCGCGACCGACCTCTTGGTAGTAGGCCTCGAGCGACGCCGGCACCGCGGCGTGGGCGACGGTCCGCACGTCGGACTTGTCGATCCCCATGCCGAACGCATTCGTGGCGACAATCACCGGGACCTCTCCGGACATGAACCGCTCCTGCGTCTGGTGCCGCACGCCTCGGTCAAGACCCGCGTGGTAGGCAAGCGCCTCGACCCCGAGCGAAGCCCGGAGCTCCGCCGCGGCCTCCTCGCTCGCCGATCGGGTTCCGGCGTAAACGATCGCCGGCAGGGCGTCGGCCTCGCCGAGCGCGGCGGCGAGGCGACGGCGCTTGTCGACGGCGTTCCGACACGACACGACGGACAGACCCAGGTTCGGTCGGTCGAATCCGGTCGTCACCCGCAAGGGATCCCGCAGCTCGAGCCGGCGGACGATGTCGGTCGCGACCGCCGGCGTGGCGGTCGCTGTCAGGGCGAGGGTGGCCCGCGCGCCGACCGCCTGGGCCGCCTCGGCCAACGCGAAATAGTCCGGCCGGAAGTCGTGGCCCCACTGGGACACGCAGTGCGCCTCGTCGACGACGAACAACCCGACGCGCGCGCGTGAGACCGCATCGACGAAGCGGGGCAGCGCGAACCGCTCGGGCGCGACGTACAGGACCCGCACCTCGCCCCGCCCGACCCGCGCCAACGCCTCGGCGTTCCCGGCACTCCCCCGCTGAGCGTTGATCAGCTCGACCTTCCCGGGTGCGATCCGCCACAGCGCGCGGGCCTGATCCTGCATGAGCGAAACCAGCGGCGAGACGACGATCGTCAGGTCGTCGCGCATCAGTGCCGGCAGCTGGTAGCAGAGCGACTTGCCCGATCCGGTGGGCATGACCACGAGCTCGTCGCGGTCCTCGAGCGCCCCCCGGACCGCGACCTCCTGGCCGCGCCGGAACGCGTCGAAGCCGAAGGTCTCCCTCAAAGCCGCGTGCGGATCCATGGGCGGGCGACATTAGCGCCGTGTTCGGCGGCATTGACGAAGGTGTGACAAATGCCCGGCCCGCTCTGTGTCGGACCGCACACAGCCCGGGCCGCCCCGGGCGCATAGTGCGCGCATGGACCTCTTCGTTGGGGCGATCGTTCTCCTCTATCTGTTCGTGATCGGGTACTCGCTTTACGTGCGGCGGGACGGCGGGATCAGCCGGCATCCCTACCGCAACCCGTACGGCGACGCGCCCGGCGCCTGGTCGGACTGACCGAGCCGAACGTCGGACGCGTCGACTGCGTCGGCCGCGTTGGCCGCATGGCCGCTTGGCCGCGACCGACCACTCAGACAGCGGCTCCGGCCGGCGTCTCGGCGCCGGTCGCGTGCCTGAGCTCGCGTGCCCTGCGGACCGCCAGCGCGACGAACACGCCGAGCAGCACGAGCGCAGTCGCCTCTGATGCGAGCGCGATCACGATCTCGAGCCGGTAGCCCTGCTCCATGAAGCCGAACAGCGGCTGCGCCTCGCTGATCAGCAGGGCGACGAGCGCGCCAGCCCGCGACGCCGATCCCCGCCAGCGACACCGCGGAGTCGATGGCCAGGCGCAGTGGCCGATATCCGCCCCGGACGGGCATGAGCAGCCATAGGCCGAGCACCGTCGCCGCCACGAAGTTGACGAGGAACAGCGATCCGATCGTCGGCACGACCGAGAAATGTCCGGCCGTGTACTGCTCGAGGTGAATGCCACCGACCACGAGCAGAGCGAGACCGCCCGCGGCGCGCACGAGACCGATCGCCGAGATCGGCCGAGGATCGATCAATGGCCATCGTGATCCACCTTGTCGCCCGCGCGTGACACGACGTACCACTTGGCGCCGAACTGGTTGAGGTCTTGGCCGGTCGTCTGGCCGGGCTTGCCGTCGCCGGCGTAGTAGTACAGCGGGTGGCCGTGATAGGTCACCTCGGTCACGCCGTCCTTGCGCTGGGTCGTGCCCAGGGCCGATGCCGTCACGGAAGTCCCGGCATTCGCCGTGCTGGTGGTCGTCAACGGCGGCCACACACTGGCGCATGTCGAATAGCAGCTGCTGCTGTTCGGACGGTCGGCCTCGAACAGATACAACGTCCGGCCGGAGCTGTCGACGAGGAACGTGCCGAGCTTGGAGTGACCGAGGTCGACGGACGGTGCCGCCGTGGTCGCGGGCTTTTGCTGGGCGGTCGCGCCGTACGCCGACCCACCGCCACCGCCACCGCCACCGCCACCGCCACAGCCGGCGATGACGAGGGCAGCGGCGACTGGGTCCGAGGGAGAGGAGGGCGGGCTTCTTCATGGTGTCTCCAGGACGTGTCTGGTGCGAATGCCGGACGCAGCCACTACCATGCGTAGTAGCCATCTGCTCCCCTTGATACGTTGAACCAGATACGACCCTCCGTACTGGTCATCCGTTGCGCGACGCGTTGCGACAGCCGCTCGGGATGCTCTCGCGCTCGTTAGGCATGTCTGACGCTGCTGTAGAAGCTGTCTTGTCCACTACTTGAAAGAGCTGGAGTAAGTCCGATGCGACGGAAATGGAAGATCGCCCCATCGCTCACCGGCACCGGTGCGCTCGTCCTCGCTGGCACCGCAGCGGCCGACGACACGTTGGTCACCGCCCGCGGACCGAGGACGGCGGCACCGCCGACCCCCAATCAGGTCATCCTGTGGAACCGGATCCTCCACTCGATCCTGCGCACCGCCGACGCGCCGCACCCCACCGCGCATCCCACGCGCGTCCTGGCGATGATGCACCTCGCGATCGCCGACGCGGTCAGTGCGATCAGCCGCCGCTTTGAGCCGTACGGCGCCAAGCTGCCCGTCGCGCCGAACGCATCCCACACTGCCGCGGCGGCGCAGGCGGCGCACGACGTGCTCGTCGCGCTGTACCCGAGCCTGACCCCGTCGCTCGATGCGAACCTTGCGGCCGCGCTGCACACGGTCCGCGACGGCCTCAACAGAGACCAGCGGCATCGGCGTCGGGGCCGAGGCGGCGCAGGCGATCCTGACGCTGCGATGGAAGGACCGCCCCTCAGTGACATCGTCGCCGTTCGTCCTCCGCGGCCGCCGATCAGTTCCGGCCCGGCCCGCCCCGCGGTCGGCGGCGAGGCCCGCGACCCCCGCACGAACCCGCGAAGAGGCGGCGATCGCGCAGTTCTGGAGCGCCCCGATCCACGACTACTGGAATGAGATCGCTCAGACCGCCTCGCGCGCGCGAGGCCACTCGGCGAGCACAGACGCGCGCCTGTTCGCGGCCCTCAACGCGAGCCTCGCCGACGCCGTGATTGCGGCCCACGACGCTCGGGACAGATACCGCTCCACCCCGGGCGACCGAACGTATCCGAGCGCCCACAGTGCCGTGAGTTTCGCCGCGGCTGAGATCCTCAGCGATCAGTTCAGCCGACGCATGCATTTCGACGTCACGTCGATCGTGCGACCCGACATGGAGCGGCATTTCACCACGTTTGCGGCAGCCGCCCGTGAGGCTGGCCTCAGCCGGATCTACCGGGGCGATCACGTCCGCGTCGATCACCTCGCCGGTGCGCGGCTTGGCCGCCGGATCGGACGGTTCGCGCTCCGCCACGCGCTCATGCTGCGCCCGGACGGCCGGGCCTAGTCACCGTCGTGCGGCTCGCGTCCCGGTGGTGGCGGCCGGGGGCGGTCGCGGCGGCGGTGTGGTGGTGCTGTACCCGGGGATTGGCTTCTCGGGAACACCCCCTGTTCCTCAAAAGCCAATCCGGGGGAGACAGCTTGACGCGCCGGCCGCCGCCCGCCGGAGACGGCCTCTCTAGGCGCGCACGAGCGGGAGCTGCGACTCGAGTGCGAACTTACCGCCCGCCTCCTCGGTCCCAGCGAGCGGGTACTCGCCACTGAAGCACGCGTCGCAGTGCGTGTCGCGTGTGGTGCGGACCGCCTCGTACACCCCGGCCAACGACAGATAGTGCAGCGAGTCGGCGCCGAGCTCGGCGGCGATCTCCTCCGGCGTGCGCCCGTGGGCGATCATCTCCTCACGGGTCGACATGTCGATCCCGTAATGGCACGGATGCTTGATCGGGGGCGCCGAGATGCGGAGGTGGACCTCGGCCGCGCCCGCCTCTCGGAGCATCTTGACGATCTGGCGGGTCGTGTTACCACGAACGATCGAGTCGTCAACGACCACCAGCCGCTGGCCGGCGACGACCTCGGGCAGCGGGTTGAACTTGAGGCGCAGACCGTGGCGACGGAGCTCCTGGCCGGGCTGGATGAACGTCCGCGCGACGTAGCGGTTCTTGATGAAGCCGTCGTCCTGGGGCAGGCCGGAGGCGCGGGCGAGGCCGCGGGCGGCGGCGTTGCCGGAGTCCGGCACCGGGATGACGACGTCGGCCTCAACCGGCGACTCGCGCCAGAGGATCTCCCCCATCTTCGCGCGCGCCACCTGAAGCACCGTGCCGGACATGCGCGAGTCCGGTCGTGCGAAATAGATGTACTCAAACACGCAGAACGCGTGGCGCTCTGACTCGACGGCCATCCGTGTCCGCAGCCCGCCGTCGACAAGCGTCACGACCTCGCCGGGCTGAACGTCGCGCAGGTAGCGGGCGCCGATCAGGTCAAATGCGCACGACTCCGAGGCGACGCAGTAGGCGCCCCGCCCGGTCGCCTCGTCCTCGATGACGCCGATCGCGAGCGGGCGCAGGCCGGCCGGGTCCCGGAACGCGACGACGGCGTCGTCCGTCATCACGACCGTCGAGAACGCGCCGCGCAGCTTCGGCAGGACGTCGGCGGCCGCATCCTCGATCCGCTCCGCCGGGTGAGTGGCGAGCAGCGCAGCGATGATTTCCGAGTCCGAGGTCGAGCGGAACGGCACGTCCCGGCCGCGCAGCTCGGCATGAAGTTCGACCGCGTTGATCAAATTGCCGTTGTGCGCGAGCGCGAGCGTGCGGCGGTCGTCACGGACGATCGGCTGGGCGTTCTCCCACTCCGAGGAGCCGGTCGTCGAATACCGGACGTGACCGATCGCCATGTCGCCGACGAGCGAGCGGAGCTTATGCTCGTCGAACACCTGGTTGACGAGGCCCTGGTCGCGGATCGCCATCAGGCTGCCGCCGCGCGGGGCAGCCGCAATGCCCGCAGACTCCTGGCCGCGGTGTTGAAGCGCGAAGAGAGCGAAATAGGCGAGCCTCGCGACGTCGTGCTCCGGCGCAAAGATGCCGAAAACCCCACATTCGTCCCGAGGACCGTCGCGATGATCAGGGACGTGAGCCATACGCGAGAGGCCTCATCCCTAGGCTAGCAGCGGTGCTAGATGAGATCGGCCAGGCCGCGCTCGCGCGCCGACTCGAGTTCGGAAACTGGAAGATTCAGCTCAAGCGCCCCGGCACCGAGCGTCAGCGCATCGCCGCCGACGCGGCCGATGACGTGCATCCGCACCAGTCCGGCGGCCTCGAGCGCTGCCTCCGACTCAGCCGAGACGACGAAACACACGCCAGGCGCCTCGCCGAACAGGCCCGCCTCCCCGACGTCGGCGAGCGTGATCTCGGCGCCGACCGCCGCCGGCGACGCAGCACTCCGCGATCGCCACCGCGAGCCCGCCCTCGGCGACGTCATGGGCGTTCTTCAGCGCACCTGAGCGGACCGCCTCGCGGACTCGGTCATGGGCCTCGCGGACGCCGGCGGCATCGAGCCAGGGCAACGGCCCGGCCGGCGCCTCCCCGCGAAGCTTTGCCAGCTCGGACCCGGCGAGCCCGTGGGTGAAGTAGCCGGTGATCGCGATCACGTCACCCTCGTCGGCAAACCCGAGCCGGCCGGCCGCGGCCGCATCCGGCAACTGGCCGACGATCCCGACGACCGGCGTGGGATAGATCGGCCCGGTCGGCGCCTCGTTGTACAGCGACACGTTGCCGCCGACGACCGGGACCTCGAGCGCCTCGCACGCCTCGGCGAGCCCCTCGACCGCCCGCGTGAGCTGCCATGCGACATGCGGCTTTTCCGGATTGCCAAAGTTCAGGCAGTTGGTGAGCCCCAGCGGGGCCGCCCCGACGCAGGCAAGGTTCGCCGCGCACTCAAAAACCGCTTCGACCGCGCCCGCGTGCGGGTCGCATGCGACCCGCCGTCCATTGCCATCGATCGAGACAGCGATCGCTGAGCCATCGGGCAGCTGGAGCACAGCCGCGTCCGCCTCATCCGGCCGGCGGACGGTCCGCGACTGGACGACCGGGTCGTATTGCTCGAACACGGGGCGCCGGGAGGCGATGTTCGACGAGCGCAGGAGCGCAAGCAGCGTCTCGCCCGGCCGACTCCGTCCCGCCGAGCAGCGGCGGCGCGCCCGGGTAAAGCCCGGCGTCCGGCGGCGCCGGTTCGAGGTCATACAGCGGGCAGTCGTCGACGAGCACGTCGACCGGGATGTCGGCGACGACCGCGCCGCGCTGCAGCACCCGCAGGCGTGGTTCGCTCGTGACCGTCCCGATCGGCGTCGCGAGCACCTCCCAGTGCTCGCACACCGAGAGCACCTGGTGGACGCGCTCGGGCTCGACGACGCACAGCATCCGCTCCTGGGACTCAGAGATCATGACCTCGAACGGCTCCATCCCCGGCTCGCGCAGTGGCACCTGGCTAGACCTCGAGATCAAGGCCCACGCCGCCCTTGCTCGCCATCTCCGACGACGACGAGGTGAGACCGGCCGCGCCGAGATCCTGGAGCGAGGTGAGGAGCTCGCGATCAAGCAGCTCAAGACAGCACTCGAGCAGCTTCTTCTCGGCGAACGGGTCGCCGATCTGGACCGACGGGCGTTTGGCGGCGTCGCCCTCGCCGAGCTCGGCGCTCGCGAGCACCGAAGCGCCGCCGATCCCATCACGGCCGGTGAGCGCTCCGAGCAGCATCACGACGTTGCCCGGTCCGGCAGCGGCGGCGCGGATGAGACGCTCCTGCGGAGCGAGCCCCAGGCACATCGCGTTGATCAGGCAGTTCTGCTCGTAGCGTGGGCTCGAAGTAGATCTCGCCGCCGACCGTCGGCACGCCGATCGAGTTGCCGTAGTGCCCGATGCCGCCGACCGCGTGCTCGAGCAGGTAGCGGCTGCGCTCGGACTGCGCGGGCTCGCCGAAGCGCAGCGAGTCGAGCACCGCGATCGGCCGCGCGCCGACCGCGAACACGTCGCGGAGGATCCCGCCGACGCCGGTCGCCGCGCCCTGGAACGGCTCGACCGCGCTCGGGTGGTTGTGGGACTCGACCTTGAACGCGACCGCGAGCCCGTCGCCGACATCGACCGCGCCGGCGTTCTCGCCCGGGCCCATGACGACGTGGGGACCTTCGGTGGGAAGGCGGCGAAGCAGCTTGCGGCTGTGCTTGTAGGCGCAGTGCTCGGACCACATGAGGCTGAACATCGCGAGCTCAACGCCGTTGGGCTCGCGGCCGAGTCGCTCGACGATCTGCGCGTACTCGTCGTCGGTGAGACCGAGCTCGCGATGACGGGTGCTGGTCGCCACGGGCGCCACCTCAGACAGCGGCGACGCGGTCGGCGACATGGACTCGCATCGACTCGAAGATCTTCAGCCCGTCGACCGAACCCGTGAGCGGGTCGACGGCGTGCTCGGGGTGGGGCATCAACCCGAACACGTTGCCGGCCTCGTTGCAGACGCCGGCGATGTCGTCCTGGGATCCGTTCGGGTTCTCGCCGGCCGCGTAGCGCAGGACGACGTGGACCGGATCGGGGGAGTAGAACCGGCCGGTCGTGTGCTTGACCGGAATCGAGAGCCGCTCGCCTTGTGTACACGCGCGCGAGAACGCGGTCGCAGCGTCGACGACCTCGAGCTCGACCTGGCGGAAGATGAACTTCAGGCTCGTGTTCGGGAGCAGCGCGCCGGGGAGCAGCCCAGCCTCGCATAGGACCTGAAAGCCGTTGCAGATCCCGAGCACGAGACCGCCGGCGCGCGCGAACTCGGCGACCTCCTCCATCACCGGCGCGAACCGCGCGATCGCTCCGGCGCGCAGATAGTCGCCGTAGGAGAAGCCACCGGGGACGACGACCGCGTCGACGCCCTTGAGGTCACGTTCGGCATGCCACAGCAGGGTCGCGTCCCCCACGCGCACCGCGGCCTGCAGCGCATCGATGTCGTCGCACGTGCCCGGGAAACGGACGACGCCGAACTTCATCAGTGGATTCGACCACTAGGCCTCGACGATCTCGTAATCCTCGATCAGCGGATTCGACAGCAGCCGCTCGCACATCTCGGGCAGCCGCTCGGGATCCTCGACGTCGAGCTCGATCATGCGCCCGACGTGGACGTTGCGCACGCCGGTGAAGCCAAGCGCGGGCAGCGCCCGCTCCACGGCCTGGCCCTGCGGATCGAGGATGCCGGCCTTCGGCTTGACGAGCACGCGGGCCCTCACGCCCGCGTCCTCTCCTGCCAGTCGGCGAACGCGCTGCCCGTGATCCGCTCGTATGCCTCGACGTACTTCTCGTGGGTCTTGGCCACGACATCGTCGGGGATCGGCGGGGCCGGCGGGTTGCGATCCCAGCCCGTCGAGGAGGCCCAGTCGCGGACGAACTGCTTGTCGAAGCTCGGCTGACCGCGGCCCGGCGCGTACTCATCGGCCGGCCAGAAGCGGGAGGAGTCCGGCGTCAGCACCTCGTCGCCGAGCACCAGCTCGCCGTCGGCGTCGAGGCCGAACTCGAACTTCGTGTCGGCGAGGATGATCCCGCGCTCCCGGGCGTGGTCGGCACCCGCCCGGTAGACGGCGAGCGACACGTCACGGAGGCGCTCGGCGAGCGCCCGATCACCGACGAGCTCGACGGCGCCCTCGAAGTCGATCGCCTCGTCGTGGCCGACCTCGGCCTTCGTGCTCGGGGTGAAGATCGGCTCGGGGAGCTGGCTTGATTCCTGCAGACCGTCCGGCAGGGAGATGCCGGAGACGGCGCCCGTGGCCTGGTAGTCCTTCCAGCCGGAGCCGCTCAGGTAGCCGCGGACGACGCACTCGACGGGCACATCTTCGAGCTTGCGCACGACCATCCCGCGGCCGCGAACCTCGGCGGGCACGCCGTCGGCGACCGAGATGAAGTGGTTGCGGACGATGTCCCGGTCAGCTCGAACCAGAACGTCGAGAGGCCCGTGAGCACGCTGCCCTTGTCGGGGATCGGCGTCGGATGGACGACGTCGTACGTCGAGATCCGGTCAGAGGCGACGAGCAGCAGTTCGTCGCCCAGCGCGTAGATTTCACGGACCTTCCCCGAGGCGATGAGGGGGAGGTCGGCGATGGCGCTCACCGGGCCGACTGTAGCAATGGGTGCGGCGGGTTTTCGGGGCCGCCGAACCCGTTTTCAGCGGAATCTGCGGGGATCCGCAGAGTCAGGCGATGACGTCAAGCCGATCGACGATCTCGTCCGCGTGCCGGACGAACGGCGCGTAGTCGAAGATCGCGTCGAGGTCGAGGCCCTCGCCGGCCGGGTCGGCGGCGAGCAGCTCGCGCATCGGGGTGCGTTCGTCGAGCGCCTGCTGGGCGAGACGCTGGACGAGGCGATACGCGTCATCACGGGACAGGCCGCGCTCCACGAGCGCGAGCAGGACGCGCTGGGAGAACAGTGCGCCGTGGGTGATCTCGAGGTTCTCCCGCATCCGTGCGGTGTCGACGACCATCCCCTCGACGAGCGCGATCACGCGGCGCTGCATGTGGTCGAGGAGGATCGTCGAGTCGGGCAGGATGACGCGCTCGACGGAGGAGTGCGAGATGTCGCGCTCGTGCCACAGCGCGACGTCCTCGACGCCGGCCTGAGCGTTACCGCGGAGCACCCGGGCGAGCCCCGTGACCTGCTCGGACTTGATCGGGTTGCGCTTGTGGGGCATCGCGCTTGATCCCTTCTGCCCGGCGCCGAACGGTTCGCGGACCTCGGCGACCTCGGTACGGGCGAGGTGCCGGAGCTCGGTCGTGAACCGCTCAAGCCCGGCCCCGGCGAGCGCGATCGCCTGGAGCAGCTGGGCATGTCGATCGCGCGCGACGACCTGGGTCGACACCGGCTCGGCGGCGAGGTCGAGGCGCCCCAGGACGCGCCGCTCGAAGTCGGGCGACGTGGCGCTGTAGGTGCCGACGGCGCCGGACAGGGCACCGACGGTCGCCCCAGCGAACGCCTCTCGCAGCCGCTGCTCATTGCGGGCCGCCTCGAAGGCGAACCCCGCGAGCTTGATCCCGAACGTTGTCGGCTCGGCATGGATCCCGTGGGTGCGCCCGACGCACAGCGTGTGGACGTGGGCGCGCGCCTGCGCGGCGAGCGCTTCGACGAGGCGGTTCGCCTCCGGGAGGACGACGTCGGCGACCGCTCGCAGCTGCAGCGCGAGGCCGGTGTCAAGGACATCGCTGGAGGTCAGTCCGTAGTGGATCCACCGGCCGGCCGGACCGGCGGATTCGGCGAGCACGTCGACGAAGGCCGCCGTGTCATGGTCGGTGACCTTCTCGCGCTCGTCGATCGCCTCGACCGTGAAGGTGGCCTTGCGGATCGCCTCGAGCTCGGCCTCCGTCGGGCCGTCCATCTCCTCGCAGGCGGCGACCTCGACCCGCCGCATCGCCTCGAAGCGAGCGTGGTCCGACCAAATCTCGGCCATCTGCGGCCGTGTGTAGCGCGCGATCATCGCGGCGGATTATCGGCGACGCGCCCTTCGGACCGTGATCACGCGGGTGACGCCGAGGCTGCGCGGCTGCCCGTTCGCCGATCGCAGCGTCGCGACGACGACCACCGGCACCTTGCTGGCGCGGCGCAGGGCGTGGAACGCATCGGCCTGAACCCGGCGCTTGACTGTGATCGTCCTGCCGCCGGTGATCGAGACGTAGGCGAACATGACCCGGAGCCGCCCGGCGAGCGCCCCGCCCGATGTCCGGTACGTCTTCTTGGTGAGGATCAGGATGGTGCCCGTGCACGTCTGGGTGGAGGGTGCGGTGCACCAGACCGGGACCGTCGCCTCGCCGGTGCCGGAGATGCTGACCGTGGAGCCGATCGCGCTGTTCGCGGGGACGACGAGGAAGGTCCGGGTGATCGTCGCGGTGTGACCGGCGTCGTCACCCTGCGAGACGCGGGCCGTGTAGGTGCCGAGCGCGAGATGACTTCCCCACTCCAGAACCCAGCTGCCGTTCGCCAGGTTGACGCGCTTCGAGCCGAGGCTCTTGGCCTTCGTGCTCGAGCCGTGGAACAGCTGCAGCGATACCTGCGGACCGTCGCCCAGCGCATTCCCACCGGCGCCCATGAAGACCGGCGCGGCCTCGCTGAGATGGCCGCCGGAGAGCGGGTCGGTGAGCGTCAGCGCGGGCGCGTGAACCTTGACCCGGAACGTCACCGGGTGGCTGAGACCACCCGTGCCGTCGGCGGCGATGACCGTGTACCTCCCGTCGGCGAGGGTTGGGAGCCTGATCGAGAACCCGCCGTCCGCGGCGGAGTTGCCGGTGGCGGTCGCCGTCGGCGTGCTGTTCGTCGTATCGCCGGGGTAGACGATGATCCGCACCGACGTGCTGTGGGCGGCAACGCCGGTCAGGATCGGGGTCGCGGTGTGGAGCGGAGCGGCACCGGGAGAATTCAGGGTGATCGTTGGCGCGGCGGTCTGGAGCAGGAACGTGTTCTTGGCGCTCAGTCCCTGCGCGCCGGAGCCGCTGTCCTGCTCGGCCTGGGCGGTGTAGGTCCCGTCGGGGAGCGCCGGTGAGGCCGTGACGCGGTAGGACCCGCCGGAGGCTGTCGCGGTCAGCGTCTCGGCCGGGGTGCCGGCCGCGGTGGACCCCCGTAGCACCCGGACCGTGACCAGTTGCTGTCGCCGAAGCCGCTGCTGGCCGCACCGGAGAACGTCGGCTGGCCACCGGTGATCGTCGCGCCGTTCGCCGGGGTTGAGAGAGTGACCCCGGGAGCTGTCGAGGTCTGCGTGATCGTGAACGTCGCGCCCGTGTCGGTGCAGTTCGGCGTCTGCAAGGGCAGCAGGGTCGGAACCGAGACCGCAAGCACGATGCGTTCGCCTGCGGTCACCGCGACCGGCCTGGAGAAGGACGCAGGAGTCGTGCTCGCGATGCCGGCTGCGAGCGTCGTCCCGCCGCGAGCCACGCTCCAGGTCGCGGTTGGACACAGGAGCCCGCCGGCCTGGTCGGCCGTCACCGATCCGGACACGCTCACCGTGCCCGACACCGGCGACGTCCAGGCGACGACGGCCGGGCTCGAGGTTGTCGGCTGGAGCACCGCCTGTCCGATGCCGCCGTTGATCGCGACGAACGGAGATCCGCCGAGTCCCGCCACCCGATGAGGCCGCCGCTGATGCTCGTATCGAACGTGTCGAGCCGGCTCCTGACCGCTCTCTCTCGTAGCTCCAGGATGGCCGCCGTAGCTGTCCTTGTCCGGGTTGGCACCCGGCGAGGTGGTCGTGAAATCGTGCGTCAGGTCCCACGTGAAGCTCGCGGCGGACGCAGCTGCGGGAATGCAGACGAGTGCAGCGAGAACGGCGACGGAGAGGACGACTAACGACCGGGCGCGACCCACCGCGTGAGAGTAACGCCCGGGGGGACACCGAGAGCCGATACCGCCCCGACGCGATATCCATGTTTCTCTGACTGTCAATCGATCATGACTAACGCCGACGCTCCCCGCGTGCGCACCGCGCGCACCGCTGACATCCCGCTGTTGATCGACGTGCAGTTGCGCGCGTCGCTCATCTGGGAGCCGTACCGGGATGCGCTGACCGCCCATCCGGAGGTGATCGACGTCCCGATCGAGCAGGTTCGCTCCGGCAGCGTCCGGGTGGTGACGAACGAGCACGACGTCCCAGTCGGGTTCTCCGCGGTGATCGATCGAGGTGACGCGGTTGAGCTCGACGGACTGTTCGTCGCCCCCGAACGGATGCGCCGCGGGCTCGGCGCCGCGCTCGTCGCGGACGTCGTCGCGCGGGCCCGGGAGGCGGGGGCGCGCCGGATCGAGGTCGTCGCGAATCCGTGCGCGGTCCCGTTCTACAGGCGTCACGGGTTCCGGCAGACGAGCATGACCGAGACTCAGTTCGGGCCGGCGCCGCGCTTCACGCTCGACCTCGACGGCGACCCAAGCGGTTCAGCAGGCTAGGTCCCCCGATCCGAATTGTTTTGCGACCCGAGGTCGGGCGCTCACGAGGGGCGCAAGGTTTTGACCGCATAGCGGACGAAACCTTGCAGCGCTGGGTCAGATCGAGAGGATCCGCGCCGCGAGCACCGCGGCGTTGCGGGCGTTATCCACCCCGACGCACGCCACGGGAACACCCGGCGGCATCTGCGAGATCGACAACAGTGCGTCGAGGCCGCCGGCGACCGAGGTGCGGCTCGTCAACGGCACCCCGATGACGGGCAGGTCGGTGTGCGCCGCGACGACTCCCGGCAAGGCTGCCGACAATCCGGCGCCGGCGATGATCACGCGCAGTCCGCGCGGGCGGGCGTTGCGGGCGTAGTCGGCGACCGTGTCCGGCTCGCGGTGAGCCGACATGACGCGGACCTCGCAGCTGATGCCGCGCTCGCCCAGCTCCGTCTCCGCCTTCTCCATCGCGGGCAGGTCGCTCTTGGAGCCCATCACGATCCCGACAGAGGGCCCATCGACCTCGAGGCCCTCGAACTCGACGGCGGGCTCGGCGTAGGGCGGAGCGTCGGCGGGCGGCGAGTCGGCGAGCGGTGCGTCGGCGGGGGCGGCGGGCTGCTCGGTCACGATTGCGTTTCTCCCTGTCGGACGGCGCGGAGCGCGATGTCGCGCCGCAGTTGCTTACCGTCGAAGTCGATCATGTCCGCGGCAGCATAGGCACCGGCGCGGGCGGCGCGGCATCCGAGCCGAGCGCCGTGACACTCAGCACTCGGCCGCCCGCGGTGACGATCGCGCCGGCGGCATCGAGCGCCGTGCCGGCGTGGGTCACGAACACGTCACAGGAACGCCGTCCAACCCGGTGATCACGTCGCCGGACGACGAGCTCTCCGGATACCCGCGGCTCGCGAGCGCGACGGTGACCGCAAAATCGGGCGCCCACTCCAACGTCACCCCGGACAACCCGCCGCGGACGACGGCGGCGTCGAACAACCCCAAGAGATCCGTCCGTAGCCGGGGCAGGATCGCCTGGGTCTCCGGGTCACCGAAGCGGACGTTGAACTCGAGCACCTTCGGCCCGCCGGCGGTCATCATCAGGCCCGCATACAGGACCCCGTGGAACTCGATTCCGCGGCGGCGAAGCTCGTCGAGCACCGGCTGATGTACGGACGAACACATCGCAGCGGCCTCGGCCGCATCGACAGCCGGGACCGGTGAGTACGAACCCATGCCGCCCGTGTTGGGTCCGAGATCGCCGTCGAAGATCCGCTTGTAATCCTGGGCCGAGGCGAGCGGCAGCGCGGTCTCGCCGTCGCACAGCGCGAGCAGCGAGAGCTCCTCTCCGTCCAGGAACTCCTCCACGACGACCTGCTCGGTCCCGAACCGCCGCTCCACGAGCAGCGCGTGCAGCGCCACGGCGGCCTCCGACTCGGAGGCAGCGATGATCACGCCCTTTCCGGCCGCGAGCCCATCGGCCTTGATCACCGTCGGGTAGCGGCCGCCGATCGCCGCCATCCCGGCATCGACGTCACGAACGACCGCGTACGACGCGGTGGGGACTCCGGCGGCCTCCATGATCTCCTTGCAGAACGCCTTCGAGCCCTCGAGTTCTGCCCCCGCCGCGCCCGGACCAAAGCAGGCGATCCCGGCACCGGCGAGCGCGTCGGCGACACCCGCGACCAGTGGAGCCTCGGGTCCGACGACGACGAGCGACACGCCCTCGGCACGCGCGGCGTCGGCCACGGCCGCGCCATCCTCCGCCGACACGCCATCAAGGATCCGTGCGTCGGCAGCAATGCCTGCGTTCCCCGGCGCACACAGCACCTCCGGAGACTGAGGGGAGCGCCGGAGCGCCTGGATGATCGCGTGCTCGCGCGCCCCCCCGCCAAGAACGAGGATGCGCCGCGACTCAGATGGAACCAATGAAATCGTCGATTGGGATCGCGCTCAGCGTCTCGTACTTGCCGGTCCCCCGCGACCCGAGCTCCAGGGATACCCGAGCGATGACCTTCTCATCGGGCGCCTCAACGACGTTGACGAAGTCGAACTGACCGAGGGTCGCCCATTGCGCTTTGACTGTCGCGCCGAGCTGCTCGATCTCCCGGTTCACCTCTCGGATCCGTGACGGGTTGTTCTTGATCGTCTGCACGCCATCAGGGGTCAGCGTGGTCAGCATGATGTAGGTCGGCACAGCTCGCCTCCTATTCGACGTCGTGAAGCGGCACTTGTACCATGGCGCGCCTTGTCGGTCCTGTGCCCTTCGAGACGGGAGGTGATCCGGGCGCTGATGACGGCGGCTTTGCTGACCGCTGGAGCGCTGCCGGTCACGGCTGCCACCGGCGCCTCCGCTCCCGTGATCCGTACCGACCGCGGTTGCTACCTCGTCGGGCAGAAGGTGAAGGTCATCGGTAACGGCTTCGCCGCGTTGCGGACGTTCGATGTCGCGGTCGACGGAATCGACTTTGGACAGAGCACGACGGATGCGTCCGGGGCCTTCTCGAGCTCGCTCATCCCGGGAGGCCTCGGTGCCGGCCTCGCCGAGTACGTCCACACCCTCGACGCCACCGACGGAACGATCAGCGCCGATGCGCGTTTCACGGTGACCCGGGGCGCAGGCGCGCGCTTTCTCTCCCGCGGTGGCAATCCGCACACTCTGCGGGCGCCATTTGAGGTGTGGGGCTTCTCGCTGAGCGGGGTGCGGCGTGCGGTCTACGTGCACTACGTCGGCCCGTCCCGGCGAGCCGGCCGCAGCTACGCACTCGGGACGGCCGCCGGGCAGTGTGGCCACCTGCGCACGCGCGCCCGGCGCGTGTTCCCGTTCTCACCGTCGGTCGGGACGTGGACGCTCCAGGTCGATACGAGCAAGCGGTACGTGAAGCATCCGAACGGTCCGGTGAGCCGGATCCGCGTGCAGATCCGCTGAGCGGCGGAATCCGTTGCGGACCCCGTCCTCGATGTAAGCTCTCATCGCACCAAACGGAGGTGGAGTGCCCTGATCGCGATGCCCCAGACACGTTTTGCCAGGTCCGGCGATCTGAGTATCGCCTACCAGGTCATCGGCGACGGGGACATCGACGTGCTCTTGGTGCCGCAGTGGCTGTCCAACATCGAGCAGTACTGGGACAGCAACGCGGCGTCGTACTTCCTGCGCCGGATCGCCTCATTCAGCCGCCTGATCATGTTCGACAAGCGCGGCACGGGCCTGTCCGACGCGGTGCCGACGACCCAAACGCTTGAGGAGCGAATGGACGACGTGCTCGCGGTCATGGACGCGGTCGGCTCTGAGCGAGGAGTCCTGTTCGGACCGTCCGAGGGCGGTCCGATGGCCGCGCTGTTCGCGGCCACGTATCCGAGCGCTGCGTGAGCCTGATCATTTACGGCGCCTGCGCGCGGTGGTTGCAGTCCGAGGACTATCCAATCGGGCGCCCGGAGGAGGTTGTCCGGGCGGGTGGCCAGCTATGGATCGACGGGTGGGGCACCGGTACGTCGGCCCATGTGCTCGGCCGAGCCTGGCGCGCGACGAGAACTTCCGGCAGTGGTGGGGACGGTTCAGCGCCACTCGGTGCGCCCCGGGATGGTGCAGCCGATCTTCGAGACGATCAATGCGATGGACGTCCGCGCGGTGCTGCCCGCGATCCGGGTCCCGACGCTCGTCATGCACCGTCGCGGCGACCACCTGATCGATGTCTCCAACGGCCGTTTTCTGGCCGACATCT
>CAWDUX010000002.1:0-3564844 GCA_963805605.1 uncultured Actinomycetota bacterium | reverse complement strand
TCCGCGACCTGTGGCGCCGCGAGCGTGACCGCGGCCTGTCCGCCGGCGAGAAGCGGATGCTGGCCAAGGCGCGCCAGATCCTGGTCTCCGAGCTGGCCCTGGCCGAGCACACCAACGAGGACAAGGCCGAGGCCATCCTCGACGAGGTGCTCGCCTCCTGATTCCGCGTGAACAAGGCCCCTGGGACGAGAGTCCCGGGGGCCTTGTCCCGTCTCTCGGGCCCGTCGCTGGGTCTGGTCCTCGACCAGGACCGAGGGTCGCTTCCGTTCGCGCTCGTCCACGGTGAGCCGCTCGTGGCCTGCGCGGCCTGGGCGCTGGGCGAGGCCGGGGTGACCCTGGTCGACGCGGGGACGCAGTGGTCATCGCTCCGCGTCGCGGAGGAGCCGGTCGTGCTGCACGACCCCCTCTGCCCGCTCACCCCGCCCGACTTCGTCGCGGCGTGCGTCGCCGCGGCGAGCGATGGCGCCGTCGTGGTCGCAGTCCGTCCGGTCACCGACACCATCAAGGTCGTCGAGGACGGGTACGTCGGCCGCACGCTCGACCGCGACGGCCTCCTCCAGGTGGTGTCGCCGGTGGTCCTGCCACCGGCCGTCGTCGCGGCGCTGGACGGGCTGCCGACGTCCGACCTCGCCGGCCTGGTGGCCCTGCTGGCCGAGACCTACCCGGTCGTGACGCTCGAGGCGCCGCCCAGTGCCCGTCGGGTGAGCGGTGCGGACGACCTGCGGCTGCTCGAGGCGCTCACAGCCGAGCGGCCAGACCCACGTCGTCCGGGAACGTGATCTTCAGGTTCAGCGGCCCGCTCAGCACCGCCGCGACCCGTCCGTCCGCGTAGCGCGCGAACGTCGCCGCGGTGTCGGTGCCCTCGAACCCGTCGGCCTCGGCCTCGCGGTATGCCGCCAGGAGCGGCGCTGCGCGGAAGGCCTGGGGGGTCTGGACCCCGACGAGCCCGCCCGGCACCGGCCGCAGGGCGCTGGTGAGCAGTCCCGACTGCGGCGCCGCAGGGATCGCCCCGCCGTGCTCGCGCGCCGCGGCCAGCACCGCGGCGAAGAGGGCGGGGGCGGCGAGCGGCCGCGCGCCGTCGTGGATCGCGACGACGTCGATCGAGCCGTCGTCGATGTCGGCGGCCAGCACCTGTAGGGCCTGCCACTCCGACGCGTGCCGCGTCGCACCACCGCTGACCAGCAGCGCGTCGCGGTTGCCGAGGTGGGGGGCGAGGGCCTCGCGGACGGCGTCCTCCTCACCCGCGCGGGCGACGAGGACGAGCCGGCCGACGTCGGCCACCGAGAGCGCTGCCCGCACCGACCAGGCGAGGACCGGTGCTTCCCCGAGTGGCAGCAGGACCTTGTTGGTCCCGGCGCCCACGCGGGTCCCGGACCCGGCCCCGAGGATGACCACAGCGGCGCTCACCCCCTGAGGTTAGGGCGGATCCACGCGTGGGCGGATTCACACGGTCGTTACACAGCAGCGTCGAGTCGAAACCTGCCGCACTTACGTTCGCCTGCGTGACGCCTCGACTCTCGGAGGGTGCCGACGACTGGCAGCCGGTGTGCCGCGTCGCGGAGCTCGAGGTGGAGCGCGGGGTCACCGCCCTCGTGCACGGGCAGGCCGTGGCGATCTTCCGGGTCGACGAGGACACCGTCTACGCCTTGGCCAACCACGACCCGTTCGCCAAGCAGTCGGTGCTGGCCCGCGGCATCGTCGGGCAGCGCAGCGGGGTGCCGTTCGTGGCCTCACCCGTGCACAAGCACGCCTTCGACCTGCGCACCGGCCAGTGCCTCGACGACACCCATGTCTCGGTCGCGGCGTACGACGTGAAGATCGTCGAGGGCGTCGTCCTCATCGGACACCGCAAGACCGCGGCCGCCTGAGCCGCCCAGGTCAGGTGGACGAGCGCGGTCGCCACCGCGGCCACCCCGTCCCCGCGGCCCGTCAGCCCGAGCCCGTCGGTGGTCGTGGCGGAGACGGTGACGGGCGCGCCGATCGCGGCCGAGAGCGCCGCCTGGGCCTCGGCGCGGCGCGGTCCGAGCTTGGGCCGGTTGCCCACGACCTGGACGGCGGCGTTGCCGATCTCGTAGCCGGCGGCGCGGACCCGGCGGGCGGTCTCCTCCAGCAGGGCCACGCCGGCGGCGCCGGCCCAGGCGGGGTCGGAGGTGCCGAACTGCTCACCGAGGTCACCCAGACCAGCGGCGGACAGGAGCGCGTCACACACCGCGTGCGCGGCGACGTCGCCGTCGGAGTGACCGTCGAGGCCCTGCGGCTCGTCGGGCCAGGCGAGCCCGGCCAGGTGCATGGGGACGCCGTTCGCGAGGCGGTGAACGTCGGTGCCGATTCCCACGCGCGCGTCCACCCGCCCGATCATGCCGCAACTCCGAACACAGTTCCGTAGACAGCACGTCAGGGCTTCGTAAGACCTGACGCGGGGTTTGGCGGGCGGACTGGGAGAGAATCGAGCCATGAAGTCGTTCCGGGGTGCCTGGTCGGTGGCGGGCATCGCCGCGGGTATCGCCGGCCTGGCCACGTCCTACTTCGCCGCGATGGCGCTGACCATCCGCGAGTCGCCGGTGGTCGCGGTCGCCGAGCTGATCATCCGCAAGACCCCGGGCCCGGTCGCGGAGTACCTCATCGGGGTGGTCGGCCGGCTCGACAAGCCGCTGCTCCTCGTCGGCATCCTGGCCTTCCTGGGGTTCGTGTTCGCCTGGGCCGGTCGCCTGGCCCGCCGCACGTGGTGGGCGCCGGCGATCGTGTACGCCGCGCTCTCCGGCGTCGGGGCCGTCGCGGTCTCGACCCAGCGCGGCAGCACGGCGACCGACGCGCTGCCGGTCGCGGTCGGCTTCGTCACCTGGCTGGTCACGCTCTCGCTCCTGACCGAGCCGCTGCGCATCGGCGAGGCGGCCGTGGAGGCGTCCGGCGACGCCGAGGTGGGCGAGCACACCCGCCGGACGTTCCTGGTGCGGGCCGGGCTCGTCGTCGCGGCTGCCGGGGTCCTGGGGATCGCCGGACGCGTGGTGGGTCGCGGGCGCCGCCACGTGGAGGAGGTCCGCAACCTGCTTCGTCTCCCGCAGGTGACCAGCCCCACGATCCCGGAGGGCGCCAGCCTCGGGGTCCAGGGGATCAGCCGGTGGATGACGCCGGCCGACGACTTCTACCTGATCGACACGTCCTTCGTGAAGCCGGCCATCGAGCCCAACGACTGGAGCCTGCGCATCCACGGCATGGTCGAGAACGAGATCACGCTGACCTACAAGGACCTGCTCGACATGGAGTTCACCGAGGCCTGGATCACCCTCAACTGCGTCTCCAACGAGGTCGGCGGCGAGCTGATCGGCAACGCCTGGTGGAGCGGCGTCCGCTGGCGCCGACTCCTCGCCGCGGCCCGCCCGCTGCCCGGCGCGGACGCCGTGCTGCAGACCTCCGACGACGGCTGGACCTGCGGCACCCCGCTCGCCGCGCTGACCGACGACCGCGACGCGATGCTCGCGGTGGCGATGAACGGCGCCCGCTGCCGATCGACCACGGGTTCCCGGTCCGCACGGTGGTGCCCGGCCTCTACGGCTACGTCTCGGCGACGAAGTGGGTCGTCGAGATGGAGGTCTCGACGTTCGCCGACATCACGTCGTACTGGACCGAGCGCGGCTGGGGCGAGCTCGGCCCGGTGAAGATGTCGTCACGCGTCGACGTGCCGCGGTCCGGCGAGGAGGTCGCGGCGGGCGCCGTGCGTTTCGGCGGGGTCGCGTGGTCGCAGCACACCGGGATCTCGGCCGTGGAGTTCAGCATCGACGGCGGCGACTGGCAGCCTGCCGAGCTGGGCGCCGTGCCGAGCGACGACAGCTGGGTGCAGTGGTCGGGGAAGGCCACGTCGAGCCGGGCGACCACCTCGTGCGGGTCCGCGCCGTCGACAACGACGGTCTCGTGCAGACCAGTGTCGAGCAGGACGTCCTGCCCGACGGGTCGACCGGTCTGCACGTCCGGGACTTCTCCGCGTCCTAGCGCCTGATTGGGTGGGGTCATGACCACCAAGGACTTCGCGGGGCGCGTCGGTGGCGCGCTGGTCGTGGGCGGCAGCGGCGGCATCGGGCTCGCCGTCGCCCGGATGCTGGCCAGCCGGGGGTGCGACGTCGCCATCACCTACCGGTCTCGCTCGGACGCCGCCGACGCGGTGGTGGACTCGGTCCGCGGGTGGGGTGTGCGCGGCGCGGCCTTCCAGCTCGACGTGACTGACGCCGAGCAGGCGGCCGCGGTGGTGGCCGAGGTCGCGACGACGTACGACGGCCTGCACACGCTCGTGCACGCAGCCGGTCCGCACGTGCCGATGGTCCACCTGTCGGCGGTGAGCGCGGCGCAGATGGCCGAGCAGCTCAGCGCAGACTCGGCGGGCTCTTCAACCTCGCCCTGCCCGCGCTGCCGTACCTGCGCGAGACCGAGGGCTCGATCCTCGCCGTCACCACGGCCGCGACCTGCGCTACCCCGTGCGCGACGGTCTGTCGTCGGTGCCCAAGGGCGCGGTCGAGGCGATGGTGCGCGCGCTGGCCGCCGAAGAGGGGCGGTTCGGCGTCCGGGTCAACTGCGTGGGGCCGGGCATGCTCACCGACGGCATGGCGGCGCGGCTGATCTCCAGGAGAATCAGCCAGCGGGACCTTCCAGCTGCGCAGCCAGGTGAACTGGCGCTTGGCCAACTGGCGCGTGGCGATGACACCGGCGTTCTCGCATTTCGGCCAACGGGACCAGCTTGCCATCCAGATAATCCCAGACTCTGGCGGTAGCCTACCGCAACGTATAAACGGAGACTGAATGCAGGTCACTTCTTTTACGCAGGGCTACGACCTCGCCAATGAACCCCTGTTCCAACATATTTGTGAATCTTTGTTCAATACGCTCATGCAATACAAGCTGCCGATTTTGCCGGGCAATGGCCAAGTTTTGATATAGGGGAATTGCTGCTCCCAGAAGCTGATGCTTCAGTACTTTGCACAGATTGTTGCTGGCGAAGGGCAGCTGCTGCTCTACGACTACCCAGTTTCCAGCGCCACTCAAGCGTTGCGGATCGTTCGGATGAATACGCGCCGCAGACACCGGATCAATCATCGCCAATCGACATCGTGCAGGGTCTGCCAGCCAAAAAGGCGTAGCTCTTCTTCCAGTTGCGCGGTGAACTTCAGGATCCGCTGCCGGCATATCCGCCAACCCTTCAACCAAAGCCTTGTAATAGAGCATCGTGCCGCCGACCAGCATGAGCAATCCCGTGACACCGGCGGACGGGAGCAGCTGATGTCGTTGACCGCGACGACATTGCCGTACCAGCGCGAGACGCGGTCGACCACGATGGCAGGCGGTGTGCCGGCAGTGGGCGGTGTGTCCGCCAGCACCGCGACGGGCGCCGGGATGGGATCGCCTGCGAGGCTCATACCGCGATCCGGCGATAGCGTCGGATGGTGAGCCCGAACGTGACCACGATGCAGATGATCGCGGCGCTGAAGTAGGCCGCGTCGGGCAGCTCCCGGCGCAGGACCGCGGGACCCACCGCGAACGTCCGGAACAGCACCTCGTTGGTGTGCTCCAGCACGTCACCCGGGCTGAGCAGGATGACGTATCGACCCAGGCCCCCTCGACCGATGTTCGTGACCAGCGCCGCGATGACCGGCGGGATGATGAGCACCGCGATGATGGCCGCGGTCGCGTACGCACGGCGTGGGGTGTGCGATGCGATCGCTGCGGCGATGCCACCCAGCACCAGCACCGTGAGCAGGGACTGGAGCACGATCGGCAGCAGGTTGGGGGACTCGGTGGTCCAGCCGGCACCCGGGTCCGCGGCCGTCAGGACGCGCCCCGCGAACAGCAGCAGCTGCGGCGCCAGGACCATCAACAGCAGGCCGGCGACCAGCCCGCCGGTGCGCGCGATGGCGTAGTCCGTCCTCGCCAGGGCCCGCGAGAAGTACAGCGGCAGCACCCGAAGCGCTGGTCCCGCCCGAACAGCTCGGGCGCCTGCGCGGCGCAGAACAGCATCACGAACACGGCGATGACGTTGGCGTACGTGTTGTGCTGGATGGGCGAGAACGAGGAGAGGCGCGACCCACCAGGGCCCGCCTGGGCGATGAGCGCGGCGATGCCGATGGCCACGATGGCCGGGATGAGGGCCAGGCCTGCCAGCGTGAAGGGCACGATCTTCGGCGCCGGGCCCCTCGACCGATGCCGTAGCACGCCCGCAGCGTCTGCCGCAGCAGCGCGGCGACCACCTGTCGCCGGCCCAGCCGATGGCCGTGATAGCCCTGGTAGCCCAGGTCATAGATGCTGCCGCCGGGGCCCGTGGCCACGCGTGGTCTGGGTGCCCGTCGGGTCGCTCATGCGGCAGGCACCTGGTCGCGGAACAGGTCCTCCAGGCTGTGTCGTCGGGGCTCGATGCGCACCAGGGGCAGGCCCAGGTCGACGACCGCATCGCGGACCAGGTCATAGCCGCGCTGGTCGGTCAGGGCCACCAGCAGCAGGTGGCCGTCCGCGACGACCGTCAGGCCCTGGGCGCGGAGCGCCGCCGCCAGCTCGTCGCGACCCTCTTCCACCTCCACCGCCAGCACGCCGGTCCGCTCGGTGAACGAGCCCAGGGGCGCGGCCCGCAGCAGGTGACCGGCGTCGAGCGCCACCAGGAAGTCGCACACCCGCTCGATCTCGCCCAGGAGATGGCTGGCGAGGATGACGGCGATGCCGAACTCGGTGCCGGTCCGCAGCACCAGCTCCAGCATCTCGTCCCGACCGAGCCGGGTCAAGGCCGTTGGTCGGCTCGTCGAGCAGCAGCAGTCGCGGGTCGTGCACCAGGGCCTGGGCCAGCTTGACCCGCTGCTTCATGCCCGTGGAGTAGGTCCCGATGGGCCGGTAGCGCTCCTCGTAGAGGCCCACATGACGCAGCACCTCGGCGGTGCGCTCGCGGGCGGCCGCCCGCGGCAGCCCGGACATCTGGCCCAGATGGCTCACCAGGTCCGTGGCGGTCAGGTCGGGTGGCAGGCAGTCGTGCTCGGGCATGTAGCCGACGGCGCGTCCGATGTCCGGGCCGTGGGTGCGCACGTCGAGGTCCATGACCCGGGCCGTTCCGGAGGTCGCGTCCAGGAGCCCCAGCAGGATCTTGATGAGGGTGCTCTTGCCGGCGCCGTTGGCGCCCACGAGCCCGATGATGCCCGGCTCCAGGTCAAGGCTGAGGTCGTCGAGCGCCACGACGTCGCCGTAATGCTTGGTGAGGGCGACCAGCGAGATGAGGGGCATCGGCACCAAGGGTACTCGTCGCACCGACCCCGGGTGCTCGATCAGGTGGGAGACGCAGCCTCCCGGGGTCGGGCGACGCCCAGATAGGTCGCACCCGCGAAGCGTGGCGACCCATCCATGTAGAAGGTATCGAGCAGCGTCAGCTCGAAGCCGGCCGCGGCGATGAGGTCGCCCATGGGGCGGGTGAGATGGCAGCCCCCGAACAGGCGCCGCTGGAGCGGTTCCAGGCGGTGCTGCCAGCGTCGCACTGACTCGTCAGGTGCGAGGCCGTGCTCGACGAAGTGGAGCGTGCCGTCGGGTCGGAGCACCCGTCGAACCTCGTGCAGGGCCGCTGCGATATCGGGGATGCTGCACAGGGTCCAGGTGGTCAGGCAGGTATCGAAGGTACCGTCGGCGAACGGCAGCGCCTGGGCGTCGAGGGCGGACCGCTCCACGGGCGTCGAGGTCGCGGCCAGGCGCCGGGACGCGAGCTGCCAGGCGACATCGGAGGGCTCGACGGCGTCGACACGCTGGACCGCCGGTGGATACAGCGTCACGTTGTGCCCGGAGCCGAATCCCAGCTCCAGGACCTCGCCGCTCAGTCCCGCACATGCCCGGCGGCGAAGTGGCTCCGCGGACCGCTGGCCACAGCCGATGTCGAGGAGCCGCGGCAGGAGTCGGGTGCTGTACCAGCCTATGGTGGGCCTCCGTGGCAGTCGACCATCAGAGCTCCGCCGCGATACGCCGGGCGGTGTAGGTCGCCCACGGATCGGTGGGCTTCGGGTCGGCGTGCTCGAACTGGCTGTTGCTGCTGGACAGGAACGCTGCCAGCTGGTCGCTGGTGAGGTCGTGCCCGACCAGCGCACCCATGCCGTGCTCGACGGCATAGGTGGCGTACCAGCGCGGCCACTCCTGGTCGTAGACACCCTGCAGCTCCGACTCCTCGAACCTGCCGTGTGCCTCCATCGTCTGGACCAGCAGGGCATCGATCGAGGCCACCCGGTCGTCGGTCATCGCCGTTCCTCCCCGTTCCTCGGCATCCAGTGGCGATCCGGGCGACTCGTCACCGACCCGGCAGGCGCTGCGTGATCTCCTGGAGCACCCAGCCGTTGCCGTCGGGGTCCCGGAACGAGGCGAAGGAGCCGTACGAGCGGCGCTTGGGATCGGGTCCCGCGACGCGACCCACGGTGCCCGCGTGGTGGAAGACGCCACCCGCGTCATGGAATACCTCGCTGACCTCGATGCCCCGACCGACGAGCTCCGCACGCGCCGCCTTGATGTCGGTGACGACCAGGTGCAGGCCCTCCACCGACCCGGGAGCAGCATCGCTGATGCCGCTGCCCACCGTGACCGACACGCCCGAGCCGGGTGGCGTGAACTGGACGACCCGGAAGCCGGCATCCCCCACGTAGTCGATGTCCATCCGGAAGCCCAGGGCCTCATAGAAGGCCTTGGCCCGGTCCACGTCGGCGACCGGCAGGATCGATCACCTCGAGCTTCATGTCCATGCAGGGCCTCCTTTCCGGGCTCACAGCGACCCCACCATCGTCGGTCTTGTCGCCGTCAACCCTCGGTCGACAGTGGACCATAGCCCCATGGGAGGGGTCAACGGCCCGCGCGTACCGCCGTCCCGTGATGAGCGACCGACGGCAGGGTCAACAGACCCGAACGGCCCGGCCGGACATCCTGCCCGTCGGGGTAGGCTGTGCTCTGGCTCCACCCGGTCGAGCCGTCATGTCGTTCCGTGCGCCTCCGAGGAGATCCCCGATGTTCCGACGACTGCTCTTCCTCCTGGTATCGCTCGTGGTCTCGCGCTGGTCTCCGCGGCGGTGACCTGGTTCGCATTCCTCCGACCGCTGCACGACAGCTGGGGGGTGGACCCCGAGGAGACCGATCGCACCTGCCGGGCGATGACCTGGTGCCCGGGGCGGCGCTCGTCGAGACCCGGGGCATCACGGTGGCCGCGCCACCGAGCAGGTCTGGCCGTGGCTGGTGCAGATGGGCTACGGCCGCGGCGGCTGGTACAGCTACGACCAGATGGACAACTCCGCCAGGAGCGCCGACCGGGTCATGCCCGAGCTCCAGGAGCTGCGGTTGGCGACATCATGCCCACCTGGCCGGGTGGGGGCTTCAAGGTCGCGGCCCTCGATGCGGGTCGCTCACTCTCGCTGTATCTCGACAGCGACATGGTCAAGACGCAGCAGGCTGCGGCCGACACGACCGACACCGCCGCCTCGACCGCCGGTATCAAGGTCGCCGGTGGCATGGGTGGCGCGGCGATGCCCGACTTCAAGGCGAGCTGGACGTTCGTGCTCGAGCCGGTCGACGACGGGCGCCAGACCCGGGTCATCGAGCGCCTGCGCGCCTGGACGCCGAAGCCGTCAGCGGCCCACAAGCTGGCCCTGCCGATGTTCGGCATGGGTGTCTTCCTCATGACCCGCAAGCAGCTCGTCGGGCTCAAGGCACGTGTCGAGCGTCCGGCATCGCCAGCCCCCAGCGACATCGCCGCCTGACCGTCCGCGCCCTCGGCGAGGCGCACACCGCGGCCGTCATCGGTGGCGGGCACGCCGGCCTGTCCGTCAGCTGGCATCTGGCCGCTCGGGGTATCGAGCATGTGCTGCTCGAGGCCGGCAGGGTCGGCGAGTCGTGGCGTTCCGGCCGCTGGGACTCGTTCGCCATCAACACCCCCAACTGGAGCCTCCGCTGCCGGGGGGTGACGCGCCCCTGGAGCCCGCCGACGGGTTCCTGTCGCGCGACGCCTGGGTCGCGACGCTGGAGGCGTATGCCCGTCGCCACGACCTGCCGGTGCGGAGCGGCAGCCGCGTCTGCGTGCCTCGGCCGCTCCGGCGATGACCTCCCCTTCTCCGTGCTGCTCGATGGCGGGCGCGACCCGATCGCGGCGCGCAGCGTGGTCATCGCGGCCGGCTTCCAGCGGGTTGGCCGCATGCCGGCCCTGGCCCAGGCGCTCCCGCCAACGGTGCTGTCCATCCATGCCGGCGGCTATCACCGACCGGACGCACTGCCGCCGGGCGCCGTGCTGATCGTCGGAAGTGCCCAGTCGGGTGCCCAGATCGCGGAGGACCTCCTCGCAGCGGGCCGCGAGGTGCTGCTCTCCGCGAGCGCGGTGCCCCGCTGCCCGCGCCGATACCGCGGTCGGGACATCATCGAGTGGCTGGTCGTGTCGGGCATGATGGACCTGACCCCGGACGCTGTGCCGGACCCACGGATGCGTGTCGCGAAGCAGCCGATGGTCTCGGGTGTCGGTCGCTTCGGCCACTCGGTCAGCCTCCAGTGGCTGGCGGCTGCGGGCATCCGCCTCCTGGGTCGCCTCGTCGCCATCGAAGGAGACCGACTCCGGTTCGCGGACGACCTGGCCGACAGCATCCGCTTCGGCGACCGGGCATCGGCGGAGATCCGCCAGTCGATCGACCGGACGATCGAGACCCGAGGGCTCACGGCACCGGCCGCTGAACCCGATGTGGCGGACGAGCCCGCGGCCGACCCGACCGGTTCGCTGCACCCGCGACCCTGGACCTAGCCGCGGAGGGCATCCGACCGTCATCTGGGCAACGGGCTTCGGACCCGACCTGTCGTGGGTGCACCGCCCATCGCGGGACCCGGTTGGCATGCCGGCGCACGACGGCGGGCGCGCCACCATTCCCGGGTCTCTGGTACACGGGCATCCCCTGGATGCGCAACCGCAAGTCGGGCCTGATCCTGGGCGCAGACGATGACGCGCGAGCGGTCGTCGACGACCTCGTGGGCTGGCTCGGCTGAGGCAGTCCCGCGGGTCCCTTGACCCGCGACGGCCGCCGCGCCGCCCCGGTTCAGCGGCCCAGCGACACCGGCTGACCCAGGCTCGCGCTCTGGTAGCTGGCGAGGGCCAGCCGGACGGCATCGCGCCCGTCCTCACCGGCTACAGATGACCGTTGCGTCACCCCGGATGGCGGCCAGGAAGGCCGCGATGGCCGGGAGTGGTCGGCACCGCTGGGCGTCTGCCAGGAATTGGCGCTTGCGTCATCCCAGGTGATGTTTGCCGGGTCGCGATAGACGTGGCGCAGGATCGGTCGGCCCGACCGCTCGCTGTATTCCAGCGCGCCACGGGTGCCATCCACCCAGAAGCCCTGGTCCCAGCCGGTCGCGGTCCAGGCGGTCTCGATCTGGCCCAGCGCTCCGCTCTCGAACAGGAGACTGACGGCGGCAGTGTCCTCCAGCTCGATGTCGTACTTCAGCGTGGCGTCCGGCAGTAGACCTCCTGCACCGGCCCACCGAGGTGGCGCGCCAGGTCGAACAGGTGGCAGCCGTTGTCGAGCAGCGTCCCGCCGCCGGCCATGGCGCGCGACCGGAATCCCGGGCGGCACGTCCGCCCGGCCCGACCAGTCGTGGGCCTGGCGCAAGCGGATGAACGTCAGCCGTCCGAGCTCCCCGGCCGCGATCATCGCCCGCGCTCGTTCGACCGCCCGGTTGGAGCGCAGGTGGTGGTCGACCTGGAGCACGACGCCCGCCTCGCGACAGGCGCCGATCGATCTCGTCCGCCTCGGTCAGCGAGAGTGAGATCGGCTTCTCGCACAGGACGTGGATGCCTGCCGCGGCAGCCGCGAGGGTGGGCGCGTGGTGGGCGGCGTTGGGGGTACAGATGGAGACGGCGTCGAGCCCCGGCAGCGCCAGCAGGTCACGGAAATCCCGGAAGGCGTGACGCACGGACCATTCCGCGGAGCGGGTCTCCAGGGTCGCAGCGTTGGTGTCCGCGATGGCCACCACCTGGGCACCCGCCGCGACGTACCCCTTGACGTGGTTCCGAGCGATGTTGCCTGCGCCGATGATGCCCACCCGCAGCGGTCGCACCTCGGCCACAGGACCGTCGGCAGCCAGGGTCACGCGCGGGGCCAGGGTTCGAGCGCCGGACTCTGGAGTGCCTGGGTCATATCCCGGCGGATGCGCCGGGCCGCCCAGCCGCGCGCCGTTGGCCAACAGGCGCGTGATGTTCGGGTCGTGATAGGTGGGGTGTGTCTCGTGCCCCGGCTGGATGTACAGCACCCGACCCAGGCCGCGTGACCAGGCGCACACGCTCCGGAACACCTCGCCTCCCGGGAACCAGCCGATCATCAGCAGCTCATCGGGGTCGGGGATGTCGAAGCGCTCGCCGTACATCTCCTCCTCGGCCAGCTCGATGTGGTCGGGCAGGCCGGCCATGAGCGGGTGATCGGGTCGCAGGTTCCAGAGACGCTCGTGCTCACCCGCCTCGCGCCACTTGAGGCTGCAGGAGGTGCCCATGAGCCGCCGGAACGGCTTCGAGAAGTGCCCCGAATGGAGCACCACGAGACCCATGCCCTCGAGCACCGCGTGCTGGACCCGGTCCACGACCTCGTCGCTCACCTGGTCGTGGCGGACGTGGCCCCACCAGAACAGCACGTCCGTCGTGTCGAGCACCGACTGGGTCAGGCCGTGCTCGGGCTCCTCGAGCGTCGCGGTCCGGACATCGAACGGGCCGAGCGGCGCGATGCCGGCCGCGATGGCGCCGTGGATACCCTCGGGGTAGATGGCTGCCACGTGCCCGTCCGAACGCTCATGGACGTACTCGTTCCAGATGGTGACGTTGATCCGCTGCATGGCCGCCGACGATAGCCCAAGTCCGATGCGTCGGCAGACCGTGGCCTCGTCACCGCGGTCGCTCGGCACATCCGAGGCCGTGCGGCACGAGACCGTGCGGCACGAGGCCGTGCGGCACGAGGCCAGTGCGGGAGCCGGGCATCGTCACCGGGCCTGACATATGTGCCCCGGCAGACCTTGGTCGTCATACCTGCGCCAGCGGCCCTGACACCATTCCATATGGCTCGTGTGATGAGTCAACGGACCGTCGAACCTGCGACACCGCTCGATGACCGGTTTCAGGGGGCGTGGAATGTGCCCCTGGTCGGTCGCGTGGCTCATCGGGTGCGCCGATCAACCGCCAAACCGCCATGGAACACGCCTTGTCAGGTCGTCGACGGGCTGACGGCACGGCGGCCGTACATCCCGCCGGTCCCTTGACTCACACGGTGAGGCTTGCCGTGCGGGGTGTCGTTCAGCCCGTCGCTGGTCCCGCTGATGGGCGTCCAACGGGCGAACGACGCCGGGGCGCGCGACCGATGACGTATCGCCTGCAGGCCCGGTTCCGGACGACCGGGGTTCCCGACGCGTGTCCGCACCGGCCGCCCAGCGCGTGGCCACCGGTCAGTGGCCGAGCGGCCCGCGCGTGCGGCCGCCCAGCGCGTGGCCACCGGTCAGGGGACGGCGGCTCGCTCCGCCTGTCGCCACTCCCGGTCGAGCATCGCGTACACGAGCTCGTCGGTCCATTCGCCCTTGACCAGCTCGTTCTCCACGCAGGTGTGCCTCCCGCCGCATCCCGAGGCGCTCCATCACCCCTGCCGACCCGGGTTGCGAGCATCGCAGCGAGCCGCGATCCGATGCAGCCGGAGCGTCTCGAAGCCCATCTGGAGCAGTGCCCGGGCCGCCTCTGTCGCGTACCCCTTGCCCTGGTGGTCGGGATGGAACACGTAGCCGATCTCCCCCTGCCGGTGGTCGTTGCCCAGCCACTCCAGGATCACATCCCCGATGAGCCGATCCTGCGTCGGGCAGCACGACCGCGAGGCTCAGGTGGTCGCCCGGCCCCCGGATGGTCCGTGCCGCCACCTTCTGGTCGAGCGCCCTGCGGGTCCCCTCAGGTCGCGTGGCTCGGAGTAGAGGTAGCGGGCCACATCGGGCAGCCGATCGAAGGCGTGGAACGCATCCAGGTCGTCGGGTCGGAATGGCCGCAGCAGCAGCCGTTCGGTCCGGATGATGGGTTCGATGACCAGCATCGGGGAGCGTAGCCCGCTACGCTCCTCGGCGATGCGCCATCCAGACGATCGAGCCAGGCACCCAGCCCGGCCGGCACCTCGGCACGAGCTCGAGGTCCGGCCGATGACCGCGGCCGACATCCCCGCATGCGTCGACGTCCGGTACGCGTCACTCGATGAGCTCCACCTGCGGGTCGGCCAGCCCACGGAGGACCGACACCCGGACCTGATGGGACAGCTCGATCGCGTGCTCCGCACGACCGACCCATCGGTGAGCTGGGTCGCCACCGAGCGCGGCCGTGTCGTGGGCTTTGGCCAGGGCGTCCTGCGGGGCGACCTGCAGCATCTGGCGTTCCTGTTCGTCGACCCCGCGTCCCAGGGTCGGGGTGTGGGTCGAGGGCTTCTGGAGGTGCCTGCCCGATGCCGCCGCGCTCGCCGGCGTCCCGGCGTCGCGCGCATGAGCACCGCGGTCGAGGCCATCCAGCCGGTGTCGACGGCCCTCTATGCGCCAGTACGGCATGCTGCCCCGGGTCTCGGTCCATACGCTCGTGGGCACCATCCGCGGCACCACCTGCCGGCCGTCGACCCGGGCCTCATGGTCCGCTCCCTGGCATCGATGGCGAGGGAGGGGCGCGACTCGGCCACCTTCACCGCGGCGGTCGCGGCCATCGACCTCGCCATCTATGGCTTCGCGCGACCCGGCGACCACGCGATGGCCCGTGGGATGGGTCGTGCCGGTTCCCTGTTCATGGACCGACAGGGCCGGGTGCGCGGCTACGGCTACGTGTCCACCAACGGTCGGCTGGCGCCCACCGTCGTGGATGACCTTGCGCTGCTGCCGGGTGTCGTCGGCCATCTCGTGCGCAGCGTCGACCCTGCGACGGTCTGGAACGTCGGGCTGCCGGGGAACAGCGCTGCGTTCCGGCACCTGCTGGCGGCCGGGTTGCGCATCGAGGGCCCACCCATCCTCTACTGCGCCACGTGGTCGGGTCCGCCCTACGAGCGCATCGTGCCGACCGGGTTCGCGCTGCCGTAGGTCGCGGTCGAGTGACCTGCGCTCAGGACGGGCGGACCGCGAGCGCGAACTCGATGGCGGTCCGGGTGTCCATCGCCGCCCCCCGGGCGAAGGCTTCCGCGTTCGCGGGCTCGGCGAGCAATGGCGCGGGGTCCCAATCGAAGAACGTCCGGTTCGTCCGGTTGAGGCCGGTGCCCGTGGTCCGCTCCAGGGTGGCCACCGCCCCGGCGATGGTCGCCGCCGAGATCGGGTCACCCTGGCGCAGCGTCAGGCCCGCGAGGGAGTCGAGCACGAGCGTATATCCGGATACATCGATGGCCTCCTGGAACAGCCGCAACGCCGCGATCAGTCGCGTCCGCGCCTCGTCAAGGTTGTCCCTGAGGAACTCCGACACGCCCACGGTGAACGTCGCCCAGCCGGTCATGAACTTGTCGCCGACCTCCTGGAACGTGGCCAGCGCCGCGGTCGCGAGGTCGTACGCCTCCGTGGCGCCACCACGCCCCTTGGCGTACTCGATATTGGCGAGCCCCCAGCGCGCACGGGCCAGGCCCATCTTGTCGCCCGCCTCCTGGTACAGCTCGATGGCCTCGCGCACGAACCGCTCCCCGGACTCGTTGTCCTCTTGGAACAGGTATGTGAACGAGAGGTTGTAGAGCGCCTCGCGCGATGCCGCCCCGGTGCGCCCCGGGAGCGCTTGATCGCGAGCGCTCCTCGTACCGCTCTCGAGCCCGCGGCTGGTCGTTGTTCCAGTAGGCGAGCCCACCCGCAGCATCGAGCGCTCGCAGGCGCAGGTCCTCGTCGTCGCAGCCCGGCAGCGCGAGGGCCGCATCCAGGCGCTCCAGGCCCTCGCGTGATGTAGCCGCGCATCTGCCAGAACCGCCACAGCCCGGCGGTGAGGCCCAGTGCGGTCGTCGCATCGCCCGATTCCACCGACCAGGTGATGGCCGCTCGCAGGTCGTCGTGGTCGGCCTCCAGTCCGTCGAGCGTCGCGCGATCGCCGCCTGCCGCGCCGGCGGCCGCCGCGCTGACACGGGCGAGGTAGTGGGCGGCATGCCGGGCGCGCATCTCGGCCGTTCTGCCGGCCTCCTCGAGCCGCTCCGCGGCGTATTCACGGATGGTCTCCAGCATCCGGTAGCGTGACTCGCCACCGGCCGCGTCCCGCCGACGGACGAGGCTCTTGTCGACCAGCGAGGAGAGGCTCTCGAGGACGTCGACACGGCCGGGCCCGCAGACCTGCCTCCACGGAGCCCAGGTCGGTCGGCCCCGCGAACACCGAGAAGCAGCCGAACAGGTCGCGGTCAGCGGCGTCGAGCAGGTCGTAGCTCCAGCCGATCGCGCCCCGCAGCGTCTGCTGGCGTGCCGGCAGGTCCCGGGAGCCGCTGCCCAGGAGCGACAGCCGGTGCTGGAGACGAGCCGAGCATCGCGGCCGGGGACAGCAGCTTGATGCGCGCCGCGGCCAGCTCGATGGCCAGCGGCAGGCCATCGAGTCGATAGCAGATCTCGACGACCGCGGCGCGTTCTCGTCGGTCAGGCCGAAGCTGGGCAGGACCGCGCGGCGCCCGCTCCACGAACAGGGCCACCGCGCCGTACTGGCTGGCCAGCCGGATGTCGGTGGCCGAGTGGGGCTCCGGCACCGCCAGCGGCGGCACCGGGTACTCCCGCTCGCCATAGACCCGGAGCGCCTCGCGGCTGGTGGCCAGGATGCCCAGCCCGGGGCGTCCGCGAGCAGCTCCGCGACCAGCGGTGCGGCCTCGATGACCTGCTCGAAGTTGTCGAGGATGATGAGCAGCCGCCGGTCGCGCAGGTGCTCCCGCAGGCGGTCGACGGGCGTACGACCGCCTCGGTCGGGCAGGTCCAGCCGCTGGGCGATGGTGGCCGCGACGAGGCCGGGTTCCGTGATGGGCTCCAGCGGCACGAAGTAGACGCCGTCGGGATATCGCTCGGCGCTCCGCGCACCGACCTCCAGCGAGAGGCGCGTCTTGCCCGTACCGCCAGGCCCGGTGAGCGTCAGCAGACGACCCGCCGCCGCCAGCTCGAGCACCTCGGCGAGCTCTTCGTCGCGACCCACGAAGGTCGTCAAGCGTGTCGGCAGGTTGCCCGCAGGCGATCGCGGCCGAACGCAGCGGCGGGAAGTCGGACGGGAGACCCGTCGATGACCACCTGCCACAGCCGCTCGGTGCCCTCGATGTCCCGCAGCCGATGCTCGCCCAGGTCGCGCCAGCGTCACGCCGTCGGGCAGCGCCGACCCGACGAGCGCCTGGGTCGCGGCCGAGACCACGATCTGGCCGCCGTGCGCGATACCCGCCACGCGGGATGCGCGGTTGATGTCCAGGCCGACCAGGCTGCCGCCGGCCATCTCCGACTCCCCGGAGTGGATGCCCATCCGGACGCGCAACGTCACGCCCTCGGGCCAGGTCTCCTCGGCGAGCGCACGTTGGGCGGTCGACGGCCGCCGCCAGCGCGTCCCGGGCGCTCCCGAAGGTCACGAAGAAGGAGTCACCTTCGGTGCCCTGCTCCTCCCCGCCCAGTGGCTCGAACGCGCCACGCAGCAGCACGCCGGTGGCGCTCCCGAAGCTGGCCGTAACGGGCGGTGCCGACCTGCGTCTCGAGTCGGGTGGAGCCCTGGATATCGGTGAACAGGAAGGTCGTCGTCGCGCGCCGGGTCTCGGTCATGGCCTCCACGACGCGCGGCCCCGGGGTCGGTGCTGGCCGACCGACGTCTCCCGGAGCAGCACCCACCGCATCGGCCGATCGTGCGCCACCCGTCCCCGGGCGTCAACTCGTGGGCGCGCCCGGCAGGACCACCTCGGGCATGCCGCAGCGGCGGCGTCGGCGACGTCAGCCCGGAAGAGACGCGCCTCGATGTCCCGCTCGCCGCAACGCGACGCAGGCGGTCAGGATGGCCAAGCTGCCCCACCAGATCACGGGCATCGCCAGCAGCACCCCGATGGGCAGCAGCCCAGCGCCGGTCCCCAGGCGGCCCAGACGATGACGACCACCGCGAGCGGCAGCCGGACGAGCAGGGGGATGGGCACGGACCCGGGCACCGTGCTGGAGTTGGTGCTGCTGGTCGAGCAGCTCGACCCAGTCGCCGCCACAGCTCGGGCGCGATGAGCAGCGAGACGCCGACGATGGCCGCCGTCACGACGGCGATGCTCCAGCAGGGCGCGCCACTCCCGGCGAACCACGAACCAGAGCACGCCCAGGGCGGGCGTCACCTTGGTCAGCACCGCGAACGCCCAGACCCCCGGGCGACCGGAAGCCGACCACGATCATCGCCGCGAGCAGGATGGTGATGTTGCCGCCCCACAGCTCGGGGAACGCGAGCACGATGAGCGGCCCGAACAGCAGCGGGCCGCGCATCCAGCAGCAGCACGAGCAGCAGCAGGCGTCGTCCAGATGCCCAGGAACAGCGGCCACGGCAGCAGCCGGATGGGCGCCAGCGCCTCGAGGAACGCGGGCGAGTAGAGGTAGGCGCTCTCGTGGCCCACCGAGCCGGGCACGTAGGGCGCGTCGAGCGGCACCGCCCAGTAGGCGCGCGCGTCCTGTCCAGGCCCGTAGCTGTCCGGCTGGAACGGCTCCGCCGTCAGCACCATGACGACCACCAGGCCGACGGCCAGGCAGATGCCCGCAGATGACGAGCACCCGCCGCAGGTCGGCCGCACCCCGTCGGGGCCCACCGGAGCGGCTCAGGCCCCCGGTGCGTCGCCCAGCGACTGGCCCAGCAGCAGCGGGTGGCCCAGCAGCCCGGTGTAGCGCGGCCGGTAGCGCTCGGCGTTGTACATCGTCGTCGACGTCCACGCGGCGGCGCCCAGGGCTGGGTCGGGCAGCGGCGAGTGGGCGTACTTGCCGTCCCGGATGGCCATCATCCGGCCGCTCACGCCGTCGGCGATGAGGTCCATCGCCACGTTCGCGAAGGTGATCGCGACCATCTGGTCGACCGCGTCCGGCTCGCCCGAGCGCAGGTCGTAGGTCAGCTCCGAGAAGACGCGTCTCGATGCCCGACGCGGCGCTTGATCTCCGCGGCCAGCACCTCGGCGATGTTGGCCTTGTGGCGATGGCCGAAGGCATCCGCCTCGCCGACCTCCTCGATGCTGCCGCCCTCCCACATGGCGCCCTCGGCGGCGATGACGAAGGCGTAGTGGCTGGGATTGAGGCGTGGTCCTCGGCCAGCAGCCGGCACGAGGTGGTCCAGGTCGAAGGGCGACTTCCGGGATGAGGCAGCGGCCGGACGTGACGTACGCCGTGTAGAGCGCGGTGAAGCCGCAGTCGCGGCCGAAGATGCGGAACACGCCGATGCGCTCGTGCGAGCCGAGGGTCGTGCGCTGGCGGTTGATGAGCTCCTTGGCGCGCGTGATGGCGGTCGAGAAGCCGATGCAGTACTCGGTGCCCTGGACGTCGTTGTCCATCGTCTTGGGGATGGCGATGAGCGGCACGCCATTGTCGTGCGAGCGTCTGCGAGAAGCTCAGCGTGTCGTCGCCGCCGATGGGCACGAGGTAGTCGAGGCCCAGGCGCTCGATGTTCTCGCAGCACGACGGGCGTCAGGTCGTACGTCTCGCCGTCCGTGGTCATCGTGTCCAGGCGCGCTCGTGCGGGATGTGCGCGGGCAGCGCTGCCGCCTTGCATCTTGCGGGGTTCGTGCGCGACGTGTGCAGCATCGTGCCGCCGGTCCGGTCGATGGCGCGGGTGTTGACGCGGTCCAGCGGGATCGACGTAGCGCGCGTCGGGGTCGGCTCCGGGTCGCTGGTGGGTCAGGCCCTCCCAGCCGCGACGGATGCCCACGACCTCGTAGCCGAGCTCGCGTGGCGCGATAGGTGACGCTCTTGATGACGCTGTTGAGACCGGGGACGTCGCCGCCTCCGGTGAGGATGCCGATGCGTCTGGTGCGGGCCATGGTGGTCCTCTTCGGGTTGGGTGTAGCAGGGTCGTCGCGGTCACTGGCCGCGAGGCATCGTGATCGTAGCGCGCAGCGCGCGAAAGCATGGGCCGAGGGGCGTCGGCAGCCCACCGCGGGCCTCGCCGGCATGTAGCATCGGCATCCGTGAACTACGAGCTGTACATGGGCGCCGCCTTGGCCGAGGCTGCGGCAGCCGCTGCCGGCGGCGAGCGCGCGGATGGCGCGGTCGCGGTCGTGGACGAGGCGATGGTCGCGCGCGGGCGGCCCGGTCTTCAGGCCACCGGCGATCCCACCGTCCCATGCCGTGGTGAGTGCCATCCGGGAGGCCGCCCGGCGCCTGGGCCGACCGTCGCTCGCGGGCGTCACCGCTGTTCTGCGTCGTGGAGCCCTGCACGATGTGTGTCGGCGCGCTGCTGGAGGCGGATGCCGACGGCGTCGTGTTCGCCCTCGCCGATCCCGATCCAGGGCGCCTGTGGCTCCGTCGTCCAGCTGGCCGCGAGCGGTCAGCGGCACGCGTCGACTGCGGGTCGTGTCCGGCATCCTCGCCCAGGAGGCCGCGGACCTTCGGCCGGACCTCGCCGGGACCCTCGGCGGGTCGTGCCTGAGGCTTCGGCGGGTCGCCGACGTCGTCGCCAACCACCGTCCGTGTCGCCGGACCACTCGATGCCCCGCGAGCGGGTCGACCAACGGGAGTGCCCCGACCGAATCCTCACGATGCGCGAACGGCAGACGCCCGGATCGCAGCCATCCCTTGCTTGTGGCGTCTCACCTGGCACTGAGGCGTCCGGCGATAGCCGTGGACGGCTATCTGATGGCGCCATCGCCACGTCGTGGGCGTCCGTGGGCGTCCGTGGGCCCGTCAGACCGGCTTTCGTTCGCTGGTGGTGAGATCGTGTCCAGGGACGTCTGGCGCCAGGCCGCGGGTGCCGGGCGGTCACGCACGATCCTGCCGCCCCGGGCGCCTTTGCTATGCTCTCGGCGGAGAGGTGTCCGAGTGGTTGATGGTGCCGCTCTCGAAAAGCGGTGTGCGAAAGCACCGCGGGTTCGAATCCCGCCCTCTCCGCCATCGCCCTTCGACTCGGACACGATCGAGCACAGCTGTTCCCGCCCCACGGAGAGGTCGCCTAGTGGCCGAGGGCGCCGCACTGGAAATGCGGTATGGGGCAACCCATCGAGGGTTCGAATCCCTCCCTCTCCGCCACTCTTCACCCTGGGCCCGGATGAGGGCCCTTGGCAGGGCGCGCTACATTCTCGTCAACCCTGGACCCCGGGGATATTGGCGAGGTCGATTGTTCATGCGTCATCCCAGACGGTTGGGCATCAGCGGGCTGCTGGCCCTCCTCATGCTCGTCAGCATCGCTCCACTCTCGGTGAGCGCCTCGACGCCCGTGCGCTTCGGTGCCAAGCTCACCCACTCCACGCAGCCGACCGGCAAGGAGAGCTGTGACGACTACGCCGGCGTCCACAACAACGCGACCTGCACCTGGGTCGCGGTGGAGGCCTTCGAGAACGGCGGCCATGAGCGGGCCCCGAAGGACGGCACCATCGGCAAGGTCCGCCTCATCTCCTGCCAGGGCGGCAGTTTCGTCGTCCAGGTGGCTCGCGCGAGGCAGAGCCAGCACAAGGCCAAGGTCGTCCGCAACGGCCCCAAGCTGACCTACGTCCAGGACACCCAGCCGGGAGGCTGCGGCGGCATCAACGGCGACAACTACAAGATCCAGAGCTTCAGCGTCAGCCTGAAGGTCAGCAAGGGCGACTACATCGCCGTCAAGGCTCCGGCCATCGGCTTCCTGCATAACTCCAGCAGCGGTGATGCGCTGCGTGTTCGACCCGCCGCTCGTTCCCGGCGGCTCGTTCACGACATCCGATTCCTCCACGGGCGGCATGCTCATCCAGTTCCAGTACAAGTAGCCAGCTGCCGACGCGCGTCGGCATCACGACCAACGGGAGCTGCGGCACCGGCCGCGGCTCCCGTTCCTGATGCACGCGCCTGACCCACTCGCGATATAGCTTCGTGTCTCGAACCATCAGAGACACGAAGCTGTCATGCCGCACTTCCACCCCCGTCCCTCCCGTCGTATGCCGCACGGATCCGCGTCGCCGACAGGCGCGCCGTGGAGGATGTCGCCGCGCTCGTCGTCGACAGCGTGCCCCGGCTCATGCGCTGGGTCCGTACCGGCACCCGGGCGGACGCCGCACCCGGACTGACCGTGCCCCAGCTGCGGGCGATGATGCTGCTGCGCCGCGCGCCCGGGAGCGGTGTCTCGGCCGTCGCGGAGCACCAGGGCGTGAGCCTTCCGAGCGCATCCGCGCTCGTCGAGCGGCTCGTCCGCCAAGGCTCGTGGAGCGGGTCCAGGACCCCGCCGAGCGACGACGGGTCCGGCTCACGCTCACTGACGCAGGTGCACGACCGACTGCGGACCGTCAACCTGGGCACCCGTCGGGCGATGGCCCGCGCCCTGCGGGACCGGTCGCCGGCGGAGCTCGCGCTCATCGCCCAGGCGCTGGACCTGCTGATGGCCAGCGTGACCGGCATCGACCCGGTGGACGCTCGACGGCAGGAGCGCATGACCACGCACGCGGTCGGCGGCAGCCGTCCGGACGCAGTCGCTGACCCGCGACTTCGGCGACCTCCTGGCGGTCGACCACATCGATCTGACCGTGGAGCCGGGCGAGGTGTTCGGCCTCCTGGGCTCGAACGGGGCCGGCAAGTCCACGACCATCCGGATGCTCACGACCCTCCTGGCACCGACGTCCGGCAGCGCCACGCGTGGCGGGCGCGGACATCGTCCGGGAGGCGCAGCTCGTGCGCCGGTCCATCGGCTACGTGCCCCAGCTGCTGTCAGCGGACGGGACGCTCACGGCGTACGAGAACCTGCTCATCTCGGCCCGGCTGTATCACCTGCCCCGCGAGCTGCGGACGCCGCGGATCGCCGATGCGCTCGCGTCGGTCGGCCTCACGGACGCTCGCGACCGGCTCGTGCGCAGCTTCTCGGGGGGCATGATCCGGCGGCTCGAGCTGGCCGCATCGATGCTCCATCGGCCGATGGTCCTGTTCCTCGACGAGCCGACGGTCGGCCTCGATCCCGTGGCACGCGCCTCGATCTGGGACCACCTGCGCCACCGACGGGACGAGATGGGCACCACCATCGTGCTCACGACCCATCACATGGACGAGGCCGAGGAGCTGTGCGACCGGATCGGGATCATGGTCCGCGGCCGGCTTGCCGTCGTCGACTCACCCGCCGTGCTGCGGGCCGCACTGGGTCCGGACGCGACCCTCGATGACGTCTTCGCGGCCCACGCGGGCCACGACATCCAGACCGGAGGTATCGTGGAGTGAAGTCGGTCGTACCCGGCGCACCGCCAGCCGCATGGGCTGAGCCGTCATCGCCTGTGGGCATTCCTGAGCGACACCTACGCGGTCACCGAGGTCGAGCTGCGCAAGGTCCGGCACGACCCCGTGGAGCTGCTGACACGCGCGGTGCAGCCCGGTCCTGTGGCTGGTCATCTTCGGTCAGGTCCTCGCCTCGACCCGGGTGCTGCCCACGGGTCAGGTGGCCTACCTCGACTTCCTGACGCCCGGGCATCCTGGCCCAGAGCGCGCTGTTCGCGGCCATCTTCTATGGCATCACCATCATCTGGGAGCGCGACCTGGGGGTCGTCCACAAGTACCTCGTGAGCCCCGCGTCGCGCATCGCGCTGGTCGCCGGGCGCGGCGTCGCGTCGGGCATCCGCGTCACTGTCCCAGGCGGTCATCGTCATCGTGCTGGCGCTCGTCGCTAGGCGTCCACATCATCCTCGACCCTGCGCGGCTGCTGGGCATCGGGCTCGTGGTCATCCTGGGCTCGGCGGTCTTCTCCCTGTTCTCGCTGACCATCGCCTGCCTGGTCAAGACCCGCGAGCGGCTGATGGGCATCGGCCAGCTGCTCACGATGCCCCTGTTCTTCGCCTCCAACGCCATCTACCCCATCTCCGCGATGCCCGAGCTGGCTCAAGGTCGTCGCCGTGCTCAATCCACTCACCTACATGGTCGGCGCGCTCGCGCAGCCTGATGATCGAGCCCGACCTCGACCCGCTGCTGCTCGCGGTCGGAGATCGCCATCCTCGCCGCTTGCGCCGTCGGCCTGACGCTGCTGACCGCCCGGCTCTATCCCCGGGTCATCGTCTGAGCGAGGCGGCATCATGGTCGACCGCATCGCCCCTCGACCGGACCGGCTATCATCCCGGGGCCGTGCTAGGCGGGGAACTAGCGGTGCCCTGTACCTGCAATCCGCTCCAGCAGGGCTGAATCCCCTCTCGAGGCCCGCGTTCGCGGAAGCCGACGGAGCGAGCGGCGTTGAGGATCGGGTCCCGCGCAGCGGCGACGCGTGAACCACGTCAGGTCCGGAAGGAAGCAGCGTTAAGCGCTGTTCGCCGGGTGCCGCGGATCGGCCTGGTCCGAGCCGATCGCTCCGGTGGGCCCACGGACGTCTTCGGTCGACAGAGGGTGCACGGCAAACCCTTCCATCGGCGTGCCGTCCGTGCCACGGCGGTCGGCACCGACCGTCTGGCCTAGACTCATCGGGTGCCCTCGACCCAAGCAGCCGCGACCCACACGGCGATCTACCGTCGCTTCCGCGCCCAGACCTTCGCCCAGATGGTCGGGCAGCACGCGGTCGTCGAGACCCTCCGGAACGCCGTCCGCCTCGACCGGCTGTCGCATGGCCTGTTGTTCGTCGGCCCGCGCGGCACTGGCAAGACCTCGACCGCGCGCATCCTGGCCAAGGCCGTCAACTGCACCGACCTGCACGACGGCGAGCCCTGCGACGCGTGCCCGTCCTGCGTCTCCATCCGTGACGGCCGGGCGATGGACGTCGTGGAGCTGGACGCTGCCTCCAACAACCGGGTCGATGACATGCGCGAGCTGGTGCCGCGGGTGTACACCGCGGCGGCGGACCTGCGGCGCAAGGTGTTCATCATCGACGAGGTCCAGCGCATCAAGGAGGGCTGGGACGTCCTGCTCAAGACGCTGGAGGAGCCGCCCGACGGGGTGCTGTTCATCTTCTGCACCACCGACCCGAGCCAGATCCGCCCAGCGGTGGTCTCCAGACTCCAGCGCTTCACCTTCCGGCCGCTCACGACCGACGAGATCGAGGGCAAGCTCTCTCGCATCCTCGACGTCGGAAGGGCGGGTCGCGACCAGGACGCGCTCGAGCTCATCGCCCGCGCTGGCGGCCGGCGGGATGCGCGACGCCGAGTCGCTGCTCGACCAGGTCCTGGCGACCTCCGATGAGGTCGTCGACGCGGATGGGGTCCGGGACCTGCTGGGTCTCGCCCCGGAGGACGCCATCGAGCGGTTCGTCGATGCGCTCGCGCGTGGGGATGCGCTCGCCGGCATCGATGTGCTCGACCAGCTGGAGGGCGAGGGGAGGGACCTCATCGCCTTCTCGGAGCAGGTCGTCGGCGCGTCTTCGCGAGCGGCTCGTGGCGGCCATGACCAGCTCGCGGCGAGGCCGCGTCGACCAGCGATGCTCGCCGGAGCCGCCCGGCGGCTGACGGGCATCGATGCCAGCCGCAGCGGCCTGGGCGGCTACCGTTGGCAACTGGAGCTGGCGCTCCTGGACGGCGCACCGCCCGATGGCTCGGGCGCACGACCGGCCCCGCTGTCCTCGCAACGAACCCCACGGCCCCTGGGCGCCCGACTCCGACCCCGACCCGAACGCGGATCGCCGCGTGGCACCTCGCTCTCCGCGCCCGCACCCCCCGATGCGGCTGCACCGCCCGCCGCCACTCGGCCCGCGCCGCCGGTCGAGGCGCATGCGTCCGCCAGGGTGCCGGTCGCATCCGCGGCGCGAGCATCCACCCCAGCGCCGCCTGTGCCCGCCCTGGCGCCCGTCGTCACCGCGGCCGGATCGTCCGGCGGCGACCTGCTGCACGACCTCCAGGACCGCTGGCCGGAGATCGTCGCCTGGATCGGTCGCAACCCGCGAACAAGCCACTGGTCGCGAACTGCAGGCCGGTCGAGGTCCGGGATGGTGTCGTCATCCTCGGTTCCCGGAGAACCAGCCATTCCTGCGCGAGAAGGCGGAGCAGCGCCGACAGGCGCTCGAGGACGGCATCGCGCATGTGCTTGGCCGCCCAGTCGGGGTATCGACGGGCCGATGCTGTACCCGGTGATCGCCGACGGACACGCCGCCTGGGTCACCGCCGGAGTCGACGGCACCACCCGATTGCACCGCTACGACCTGCACACCGCAACCGACCAGGTCGTACGGGTCGGCCACCCCGGCACGCCGTTCCTGCTCGGCCACGCCCTCGCCTGGACCGAATCCCCCGCCCCCGACGCGCTCACCGCGCTGCACGCCGTGTCCATGCGCCGCGGTACCCGGGTCGCGCTGCCCGCACCGCTGCGGGCACTGCGCGGCCCGGCGTACGTCGCCGGATCGCCCGACGCCGTCGCCTGGGCCAGCCCCGACGTACAGGCCCTGTGGACGTGGCGGCCCGGCTGGCCGGCACCGGTGCGCGCAGCGCGGATGCGCGAGGGCCACAACGTCCAATGGGTGCACGTCGCCGGCAACCTCGTCAGCTGGGACGACGGCACCGCGCAGTTCGCGGCCGACCTGCGTACCGGCGCCTACACCCGGCTCACCGAACGCTACGGCTACACGGTCGCCTCCGACGGCGGGCTCGCCGTGGGCTACCCGCCGGGCACGGGCAGCACCGGTCGGCCGCCGACCGTGATCCGGGTACGCGACCTGCCCCCACTGCCACGCTGCCGCTGAGCGCCGCGCCCGGTCGCCGTGCCGGGGCTCGCTCCCACTCCCGCCGGACGGCGCCGCCCTCACTACGGCTCCGGCCCCATCGTGCGATAACATCGTCAACGCATCACGCGGACGTAGCGCAGCTGGTAGCGCATCACCTTGCCAAGGTGAGGGTCGCGGGTTCGAATCCCGTCGTCCGCTCCACGATGAGCGACCCGTGTCCGCAGAATGCGGACCGGGTCGCTCGCATTTTGCCCCGAGGGCCGAGCCCCCGGACCCCGCGTCGACGAGCACTGACGCTCGCCGTCCGACATTTGAGGGGTATCATCCCCCGTATGTCGGACGTCGATCATGATCACCTCTATCGACTAGCCGCCTCGTCGATGCGTTGGCCGGCGGAACTCCACCGGAGCAGATCGAGTTGGCCATCCAGCAGGCACCCCGTCGAGGGCTCACCATGCAACGGCGGCTGCGGACTCCCGGTCGAGCCGGGTGCGCGGGTTCATCGACGACATGATAAGGCAGGTGCAGACATGAAGACACCAGCGCCCCAGGATTCCGTCGGGCGCTCGAGGAACATCTGAAGGCACACGCCGGCGGTGATGGTGCACGGATCGCCCGGGACAGAAAACGAGTGGCATTCGACCGGCTGCTCGCTCGGCTTGTGACAGTCGCTCCGACCATGTGGCTACTCAAGGGCGGCTTCGCCCTGGACCTGCGGCTGGCCGAGCGAGCCCGAACTACCAAGGACATCGACCTGGCGTGGCGCGCACCGCAGGACGCTTTCCTTGAGACCCTTCTCGACGCGACGACCTGTGATCTCGACAACTTCTTCGTCTTCAGTGCCGGACGTACGAACGACCCACCCGATCGGCTCGGTGGAACTCATCGCTTCCGGATCGCCGCGTCTCTGGCCGGACGTCCATTCGAAACCTTCATGCTCGATGTCGGCCATGATCACAACCCCGCTGGCGACGCCGACCTGCTGACCACCCCCAGCCTTCTCAGCTTCGCGGGGATAGAACCGATCGCGGTCCCAGCATTGCCGCTTGAGCTCCAAGTCTCCGAGAAACTGCATGCCTACACCCGCGTCTACGAAGGCGGACGCATGAGCAGCCGCACCAAGGACTTGGTCGATCTTGTCCTGATCGCATGCCTGTTCTCGCTCGACGCAGCCGCGCTGTGCTCGGCGATCGAGACAACCTTCGAGGGCCGCACCGCCCACGTCCGGCCACCATCGCTGCCAGCGCCTCCCGCTCTGTGGCGGACCCCGTTCCGCGAGATGGCATCGGCCGTCGGAGTGGACGGGATCTCAACGCCGCCTACACCATCGCCGCGACCATGCTCGATCCTGTCCTCCAGAACCAGGTCGGCGCCGGCACATGGCATCCAGACCATCAGCAGTGGGCGCGAGGATCAGCCCAGTAGCATCGGAGCGGATTCGTCACGCCCCAACCGCCGCACAACCATGCAGAGCCCCGGTCACAAGACAGGCGGGGCCGGGAGCCAAAGCGGGGTGGGCCACACCTGCTAGGGGTGGGGGCCGCCGGGGGGTGTGGGTAGGGCAGCATGGGGCGGCGATGGCCGGCCGAGTGATGAGTCTCCCCCGACAGGTCCTTGCCCACTGCGCGCAGACGCGTACCCGATGGTTACCGGGTGTCCGGCAGTCCGTCCTGGCGCTGATGATCGTGTTGATGGTGCCGCTACCCGGCGTGGTGGTGGCGTTGTTCACGCCCGGATCGGCGACCGCGGCGCTGCCCGTCTCCGCGCAGGAGCGGCAGTGGCTGCATACCCGGTTGGACGGTCAGCGGCTTCCGGATCCGCGCAGTGTGTCCCCGCGTACGGTGGCGCGGTTCTTCCGGCACCTACCGGCCGGCTCCAAGGACGGTCTGGTCGTCCGGTTCCCTTCTGTGGTAGGCAATCTCGACGGGGTACCGGCGGGGCTGCGGTACGCCGCGAACGCCCGTAACGCGATCGCGACGGGTGGGGCGTACGCGGACTGGGCGCGGTCCGGCCGTCAGTTGCTGGCGTTCGATCCGCGCGGCGCCGGGCGGGTGGCTGAGGTTTACGGCGATCTGAGCCACGCCGACCGGATCGCGGTGCTGGTGCCGGGGGTCGGTACGACCCTGGGCGACTTCGGCCGGGTCAGTGCGCGGCACCCGTACCGGTCGCCGCGCTCGGCCGGCGAGTCGCTGTACGCGAAGGTCCATTCGTTGTCGCCGGGTGGCCATGTCGCGGTGGTGGCCTGGCTCGGCTACCGCACCCCACCCGACCTGGGTCGGGCCGCTGCGCGGGAGGAGCTGGCGAGGGCCGGGGCGGGCGCGCTGGCGCACTTCGTCTCCGGTCTGGTGGCCGCCCGGCCGGCGGCCCGGATTAGCATTGTGGGCCACAGCTACGGTTCGGTGGTGATGGGTCTGGCCGCGCACCGGCTGCCCCGGCGGGTCTCGGATCTGGTGGCGGTGGGCAGCCCGGGGATGGGTACCGACCGGGTGGCCGATCTGCACTCCAGCGCGCGCGTCTGGGCCGGGTGTGCGGCCAATGACTGGATCCGGGATGTGCCGGACGTTCGGATGCTGGGTGTGGGGCACGGCACCGAGCCGGTCGACCCGTCCTTCGGCGCCCGGGTCTTCGGGGTGTCCGGCGTGTCGGCACACGACCAGTACTTCAGCCCGGGTACGGGTTCCCTGCGCGATATCGCCCGGATCGTCCTGGGCTGGTATTCCGCAGTGCGGTGACCAGGTGGTTTTTGGCGAGCCGGGTTGACGACCCGCACAAAATCTCACAATATGTATCTGTACAGATACTGTTTGACATCACTCCGTTGCTGGTCGCCGCCCTCCGCCTCCGGCCGCACCGGGCCACCCGCCGCGCCGCGCCGCTCCGGCGACGACGCACCTGAACAGGGGGCCACAGGATGCTCACTCGTCTCGTACCCACAGTCCCAGCAGCAGCGCCCGACGACGTCGCCGACACCAGCACCGTTCCCGTTGAGGTGAAGGTGCCCGGCGTCCGGGCCGTACCCGCCGAGGAGATGCCGGACGGCGGCTTGTGGCCGGTCGTCGAGGACCCGCGACAGTGGCGACGTTTCGTTCTGCAGATCATCGAGGCACATCACCAGGTACAGGTGCCCGGCGCGGGTGCCGAGCAGTGCTCCTGTGGCCGCCCGTTCATGCTCTGCCCGGTCGGTTCGCTGGCCCATCACCTCCGCGGCTGACCGAACGGAACGTCCGCCGACGTGCCCGGTGGGTACCGGATTCCGGTACCCACCGGGCACGTTGTCCATCGGTGCCCACAAAGCTTCTACCACCGAAATGCCCGATGCCTGGTTGTTAGCATATGAACACTTATGGTGGCATGCCCTGGATACGGCATGGATGGCAGAGCTGGCCCGATGGCCCGGGTGAGCTAGGTTCTTTCCATCGAACAACAGTTCCTTTACCTCGAGCAACAGTTGCGCACCCGGAGGACACCGATGCAGGTTTGGCCTGGCACCGCCTATCCGTTGGGGGCCAGCTACGACGGCGTCGGCACCAACTTCGCGGTCTTCTCCGAGGTCGCCAGCACGGTGGAGGTCTGCCTCTTCGACGACGCCGGCACCGAGACCCGCGTCAAACTGCCGGAGAGCGACGGGTTCGTCTGGCACGGCTACCTGCCCGGCATCTCCCCCGGGCAACGCTACGGTTTCCGGATACACGGGCCTTACGAGCCCCGCGCCGGCCTGCGCTGCAATCCGGAGAAGCTGCTGCTCGACCCGTACGCGAAGGCGGTGGACGGTGAGATCGACTGGGACCCGTCCCTGTTCGCCTACACACTGGGCGATCCGGCGAAGCGGTCCGACGTCGACTCGGCGCCGCACATGCCCAAGTCCGTGGTGATCAACCCGTACTTCGACTGGGCCGACGACCGCGCGCCGCGGCGTCCGTACCACGAGACGGTGATCTACGAGGCGCACGTACGCGGCATGACCATGCGCCACCCCGGGGTTCCGGAGGAATTGCGCGGCACGTACGCCGGCATCGGCCATCCGGCCGTGGTGTCGCATCTGACCCGGCTGGGCATGACCGCGATCGAGCTGATGCCGGTACACCAGTTCGTCCGCGACCACGCGTTGACCGAACGGGGACTGCACAACTACTGGGGCTACAACACCATCAGCTTCCTCGCCCCGCACAACACGTACGCCTCGCAGGGCGGGCGCGGCCAGCAGGTCTCCGAGTTCAAGGCGATGGTGCGCGAGCTGCACGCCGCAGGCATCGAGGTCATCCTCGACGTGGTGTACAACCACACCGCGGAGGGCAACCACCTCGGGCCGACACTGTGCTTCCGGGGCATCGACAACCAGGCGTACTACCGGGTGATCGAGGATCAGCCGGAGTACTACATGGACTACACCGGCACCGGGAACAGCCTCAACGTACGCAGTCCGCAGTCACTGCAACTGATCATGGACTCGCTGCGCTACTGGGTCACCGAGATGCACGTGGACGGCTTCCGCTTCGATCTGGCCGCCACGCTGGCCCGGGAGTTCTACGACGTGGACCGGCTGGCCACGTTCTTCGAACTGGTGCAGCAGGACCCGGTGGTCAGCCAGGTGAAGCTGATCGCCGAGCCGTGGGACGTCGGCCCCGGTGGCTACCAGGTGGGCAACTTCCCTCCACTGTGGACCGAATGGAACGGCCGGTACCGCGACAGCGTACGGGACTTCTGGCGCGGCGAGCCGGGCACGCTGGGCGAGTTCGCCTCCCGCATCTCCGGCTCCTCCGACCTCTACCAGGAGGACGGCCGCCGACCGGTGGCCAGTATCAACTTCGTCACCTGCCACGACGGCTTCACCCTGCACGACCTGGTGTCCTACAACGACAAGCACAACGAGGCCAACGGTGAGGACAACCGGGACGGCGAGAGCCACAACCGGTCCTGGAACTGTGGCGCCGAAGGCCCCACCGACGACGAGACCGTACTGGCCCTGCGGGCCCGGCAGCGCCGCAACTACCTGACCACCCTGCTGCTGTCGCAGGGCACCCCGATGCTCGGGCACGGCGACGAACTGGGCCGCACCCAGGGCGGCAACAACAATGCCTACTGCCAGGACTCGGAGCTGTCCTGGATCGACTGGGACAACGCCGACGAGCAGCTGATCGAGTTCACCTCCCGGCTGGCCGGTCTGCGCGCGGCGCACCCGATCTTCCGGCGCCGCCGGTTCTTCGACGGCCGGCCGGTACGTCGCGCGGCAGGCACCCCCGTACCGGACGTCGAATGGTTCACCACCGACGCTCAGGAGATGACCGAGGACGACTGGGAGAGCGGGCTGGGCCGCGCCGTCGCGCTGTTCCTCAACGGTGACGGGATCAGGGAACGCGGCCCGCGCGGCGAACGGATCACCGACGACTCGTTCATCCTGTGCTTCAACTCCTACTGGGAGTCGGTCACCTTCAGCATCCCGTCCAGCGAGTACGGCGAGAAGTGGCGTGCCGTGGTGGACACCGCGGAACCCACCGGGGACGGCTGGGACAACGAACAGATCACCGAATCGGGCGGTACGGTCACCGTCGAGGCGCGGTCCATGGTCGTGCTGATCCGGGCAGCCTGAGATGACGCCGCGCAGCACGTACCGGGTACAGGTCCGGCCCGGTTTCGGTTTCGACGACACCGCCGCCCTCGCCGACTACCTGGCCGACCTTGGCGTCAGTCATCTGTACGCGGCGCCCATCCTGCAGGCCGCCCCCGGCTCCGCGCACGGCTACGACGTGGTCGATCACAGCCACGCCAATGACGAACTCGGCGGGGAGGCCGGCCGCCGTCGACTGGTCGAGGCGCTGAAGGCGCACAAGCTGGGCCTGGTGGTGGACATCGTGCCCAACCACATGGGTGTCGCCGTACCGGCCGCCAACCCGGCGTGGTGGGATGTGCTGCGCCACGGGGCCGGATCCCGGTACGCGCACTGGTTCGACATCGACTGGAGCCGCGGCCGGCTCGTACTGCCGGTCCTCGGCGACGAGCCGGACGCGCTCGACCAACTGTCCGTTATGGACGATGAGTTGCGCTACTTCGAGCACCGGTTCCCGATCGCCGAGGGAACCGGTACCGGCACCCCCACGCAGGTGCACGACCGGCAGCACTACCGGCTGGTGTCCTGGCGGCGCTCCGACGAGCTCAACTACCGACGCTTCTTCGCCGTCAGTGAGCTGGCCGGGCTGCGGGTGGAGGACCGCAGCGTCTTCGACGCCACCCACGCCGAGCTGCTGCGCTGGTACGCCAAGGGCGACCTGGACGGCATCCGCATCGACCACCCGGACGGCCTGGTCGACCCGGCCGGCTATCTGGCCTGGCTGCGCGACGCCGCGCCGGACGCCTGGCTGGTGGTGGAGAAGATCCTGGAGCACGGCGAGACGCTGCCGGCCAGCTGGCCGGTGGCCGGTACCTCCGGCTACGACGCGCTCGCCGAGGTGTCCGGGCTGTTCGTCTCCGCTGCCGGCGAGAAGGCCCTGACCTCCCGGGACGGCGACTACGCCCAACTGGTGCACGACTGCAAGCTCGACGTGGCCACCGGCATGCTGCGCGCCGAGCTGGACCGGCTGGTACGTCTCGTACCCGACCTGGATCCGGCACTGGCCGCCGCCGCGCTCGGCGAAATGCTGGCCTGTTTCCCGGTGTACCGCTCGTATCTGCCCGACGGACTCACCGATCTGGCCGCCGCCGCCACCGGCGCGGTGGCGCAGCATCCGGATCTGGCGCCGATCGTGGACGCGCTGCTGGGCCGGCTGTCCGATCCGGACGACGAGCTGGCCCGGCGCTTCCAGCAGACCTCCGGCGCGGTGATGGCCAAGGGGGTGGAGGACACCGCGTTCTACCGGTACACCTCCTTCCTGGCCGCCAACGAGGTCGGCGCTGGACCGGGCATCGCCCTCGACGTCCCCGCCTTCCATCAGGCGATGCTGCGTCGGCAGGCGGCCCACCCGGCCGGCATGACCACGCTGTCCACCCACGACACCAAGCGCAGCGAGGACGTACGGGCCCGGCTGGCTGTACTGGCCGAACTGCCCGACGAGTGGCAGGAGACGGTCTCCGGGTGGCAGGCCGACGCGCCGCTGAACGATCCGGCGGTGACGGACCTGCTGTGGCAGACCGTGGTCGGTGCCTGGCCGATCACCGCCGAGCGGCTGCACGCGGTGCTGGAGAAGTCGGCGCGTGAGGCGCGCACCGCCACCTCCTGGAACGACCCGGACGAGCAATTCGAGGCGTCGCTGCATGCCATCATCGACCGGCTCTCCGCCGACGATGACCTCGCCGGTCGGGTGACCCGTTTCGTCGACCGGATCACCCCGGCCGGCTGGAGCAACTCGCTCGGCCAGAAGCTGGTGCAACTCACCATGCCCGGGATACCGGACGTCTATCAGGGCTGCGAGCTGTGGGACTACTCGCTGGTCGACCCGGACAACCGGCGGCCGGTCGACTTCGCCGCGCGCCGCGAACTGCTGGCCCGGATCGACTCAGGCTGGCTGCCGCCGGTGGACGCGAGCGGGGCGGTCAAGCTGCTGCTCACTTCGCGGGCTATGCGGCTGCGGCGGGACCGTTCCTCACTGTTCACCGACTACCACCCGCTGCCGGTGACCGGTGCGGCGGCCGAACACGCGGTGGCGTTCGACCGCGGTGGCGCGGTGAGCGTGGCGACCCGACTGCCGGTCGGGCTGCTACGGCGCGGCGGGTGGTCGGCGGACACCGTACTGACCCTGCCGCCCGGCGACTGGACCGACGCGCTGACCGCACGGGCCTGGTCGGGTCGGGTCGACCTGGCCGACCTGCTCGCCACCTACCCGGTCGCCCTCCTCACCCGCCCCTGACGCCAACGGCGTACGTGACGCGTCGGCGCCACGTACGCCGTTGCTGGGTCAGCTGGCGGTGACGGCGGTCAGTGCGCCGCCGAGCTGGCCGGCCCAGCGGGCGTCCACCGACTCCAGGTCGCTCGCGTGCACCAGCTGATGCGGGTTGTCGGCGTCGACGATCAGCGGCGCGTGGCCGGGCAGCAGCAGTACCCAGCCGACGACCTCGGGCGAGGCGTCGTCCTCGGGATCGCCGGCGTCGTACAGGGCGAGGGTCAGCGGGATCTCCGGCAGCGCCACGCTGCCCAGGTGCTCGACGAGCCGGTGCGGTGACTCGGCCAGCATCGAGTCGAGGGTCTGTTCGGACATGGTCTTCCTCCGTCGCGGGTACGCGGCGGGCGCCGTGCCGGGCGACGCGGATGCCGGCCACGCGCGCGGCGTGGTAGACAATCCTCGTCGGCCCGCCGTGCACCGCACCGCTGGGTCTGACTGCACGGCCGGAGTGGGTAGGCGCCAACCATCACCCGCTCCGGCCCTTTACTTTTTCGCGCCCTAAGATCGCGCCCACCCGATTCATCCTCCACCGAGCGTGACGCCTGTTGCGCGCTCCGCCAGCATGGCGTACTTTGATCCGCAGCGCAAGCCTTGCACATGCATTAGATGGATTCGGCACCTTAGCCGTCGGGTGCAGCATCTGCGCGGATCGATTCGCCCCATGGAGGACAGTCAATGCCCGGTCGCGTCACCCCCACCACGCAGGCAATCGAGTCGAAGAAGCGCGACAAGACCGCCAAGGGCGGGCGCACGAAGTTGGAGCCGGGGTTACGCACCCAGTGGCTGGCAACGGAGTTACGCACGCTGCGCGAGAACGCCGGGCTGAGCCTGGCCGACGTCGGTACGTTCATCCAGCGCGACCAGTCCACGATCAGCCGGATGGAGAAGGCGATCATCCCGATCCGGGTACCGGACGTGCTCGCGTACCTGGATCTGGCGCGAGTGGACGACGTCAACAAGCGCGAGATGCTCGTGCAGTTGGCGCAGGAGATCTGGCGTAACGGCTGGTGGGACGGCTACGCGGGCGACGCCGCCGCCGTCCTCATCGACCGCCTTTGGGTCGAGTCCCGCACCGAACTCATCTACTCGTACCAGATCGTCGTACCAGGACTGCTCCAGACCCGCGCTTACGCCGAAGCCACGATACGTTCAGTTGAACCTGATGACGGCGACGAGCAGGTAGCCCGCTGGGTCCAGCTCCGGCTGGATCGCCAGGACGTACTCGCCGCCGACCATCCGATTGAGTTGCACGCGATCATCGATGAAGGCGTTCTCCACCGACCGGTTGGCACCCGCTACGAGCGACGAGAGCAGTTGCAGCGACTGGTCGCCACGAGTGCCATGCCGAACGTCGATTTGCGTGTGCTTCCCTACAGCGTCGGGCCTCACCCTGGTATGCCTGGTGCGTTCGAGCTGATGGAGCTGGTGGCACCATTCCCCACGGTTGGATATGTGGAAACCCAGGTGGGATCGATCTTCGTCGAAGGGCCAGAGGTTGACCGGCTACACGCTGCGTACGATCATCTACTGAGGGCGGCACTCGACGAGCGTCGATCCGTCGCTCTGATCAAGTCGGTACTCAAAGACCTGGAGTGATACGCGATGGCGACAGGCGACCTGTTCACAGTGGACGAGCTAGCGACGGTCACCTGGCGCAAGAGTTCGCGAAGTGGGAACACCGCCGGCAGTAACTGCGTCGAAGTCGGCGTGCTGTGGCGCAAGAGCAGCCGCAGCGGCAGTACAGGTGGCGGCAACTGTGTCGAGGTAGGCGCCCGTACGGATGGCTCCCGGGTACTGGTGCGCGACAGCAAGGATCGCGACGGCGCGATCCTGTCGGTCTCCCCCGCCGCCTGGACCGCCTTCACCTCCACCCTCACCACCTGATCAGCCGGGCAGCGACGAAACGCTCATCCGGGCCGGACAGTAACTGTAACTGTAGTTTTGTCGACAGCAGAGCCGGCAAACTACAATTTTAATTGAGTATGATCTCCACTATGCGCGCCAGCCGGCAGGATCTCCGCCGCGCGCTCCTCGCGACGGCGTCGAGCCAACACGGCTACTTCACCGCGAGCCAGGCGCTCTCCGCTGGGTACAGCTATCAGGCGCAGAAGTGGCATGTGGACCACGGCAACTGGGAGCGCGTCGACCGGGGGCTCTTCCGACTGCCGGAATGGCCGGTCGACGAGGACGACCATCTCGCCCGCTGGTCACTGTGGAGCGGAGGGGTCGCCGTCGTCAGCCACGAGTCGGCGCTGTCGGTCCACGACCTGGGCGATGTGGACCCGTCACGCGTACACCTGACCGTTCCTGACCACTTCAGCAAACAACAGCGTTCGGGAGTGGTACTGCATCGCCGATCGCTGCCCGAAGCCGAGGTCGAGGCGCGGTCCGGTTACCGGCTGAGCATCCCGGTACGGGCCATCGCCGAGTGCGCCGCCGACGGAACCTCCCAGGAGTACGTGACCGGAGCCGTACACGAAGCTCTGGAACGTGGTGTGGCCACGGCACGAGCACTCCGCCGCACAGCAGCCGAACTGGGCCCACAGGCCGAACTCGGCATCGAACGCGCCCTCGCGGCGGTGGCCACATGACCCGGCGGTACCGGGACGCGAACGCCCTTCGCGCGGCACTCGACACCCGTCTCCGCGTAACAGCCGAGCAGAGCGGACGGAACCCGAACTGGCTGCGTCGCCGCATCGCCTTCGCTCGGTGCCGTGCAGGTTGGCTGCCCAACAGCCAGATATCTGGGTACTCAAGGGCGGCATGGCGGTGGAGGCACGGCGACCCGGTCTGGCACGATCCACCACCGATGTCGATCTGATCCTCCGCCCAGGGCTGGTCACCGACAGCAGCGACGCTGCCGAACTACACGAAGCCATTGCGGAGACGCTGCTTCACGACATCGACGACGACGGTTTCCGCTTCACCGTTCGCGCACCAGCACGACTGCGCGATGATGCATACGGCCGCCCTGCCTGGCGTTTTCCCGTCACAGCCATGCTCGCAGGGCGATCGTTCTCGTCGTTCAAGCTGGACGTGGTGGCGAGGCCGGAAGAGGTCGAAGGTGGCGTGGAACGTCGTGAGCTGCCAGATGTACTGGAATTCGCCGGCTTCCCGACCCGGGCGATTCTCGTCGCTGACCTCAACCAGCAGTATGCGGAAAAACTGCATGCACTGACACGTATCATACCTATCTGACGGGAGAATCGAGCCGAGTCAAGGATCTTGTCGACCTCTATCTCCTCGTTGAGGATGGCGTGGCCCCGAGCACCACACTGTTAGAACGGGTGTTGCGTGTCTTCGCCCTTCGCCGGACCCATGCAGTACCCGGGACTGTGGAGGCACCACCAGCATCGTGGGAAGTGCCGTTTCAGGTGATGGCTGAGGAGATTGGCTTGCTGACTCTGGACTTCCGTCAGGCGCATTTCGTCGTCGCTACGCATTGGGATCAGACCCGCGCGGCTGGCAGCAGTAGCGATCACGGTTGACCCTGACGTTGGGGGAGGCATGACGATCGGGGCATGAGCGAGTACATCAGCCCTGTTCCAGTGCCGGCCCTCGACGCGGCGCCGGCCGAGATCTACCGGGGCATCTACGGCATGCCCATGTTCATCACCGTTCCCAGCCCCGACCTCGCGGCGTCGAAGGAGTTCTGGATCGGCGGGCTCGGTTTCGTCGACCTGTTCTCCATCCCGGGTCAGGTGACCCACCTGCGGCGGTGGGCCTTCCAGGATGTTCTGCTGGTACCTGCAGACCAGGCCGGTGAGCCTGCGGCGCTGAGCGTCAGCTTCGCCTATGTACTCAGCCAGCTCGACCAGGTCGCGGCCCGCTGCGAGAAGCTCGTACCGGGTTGCACCAGCGGCCCGGTGGACAAGCCGTGGAACTCCGTGGAGCTGACGGTCCGTACGCCGGAGAATGCCCGTGTCGTGCTGACCGCGGCCCGTCCACCGGATCCGGACGGCCCGCAGGTCGACTATCTGCGGGCGGGGGGCTTCGACATCCCCGGCGCATAGGAGGGCGGATCCGATGAGCGGCGGGGACAGCGACAATCCCGGCCTGACCGTCGGGCGTACGGCCGCGCTCGTGGGGGTCAGCATCAGGACGCTGCACCACTGGGACACGATCGGTCTGGTACGCCCCAGCGGGCGTACCTGGGCCGGGTACCGGGTGTACTCCGGCGACGACATCGCCCGGCTGCACCGCGTGCTGGTGTACCGGGAGCTGGGCTTTCCGCTCGCCGAGATCGGCCGCATCCTCGACGACCCGGACACCGACGCGCGCCAGCATCTGCTGGGCGCAGTACGAGCAGCGCACCGCCGGCCTGTCGCCCGAGGACTGGCAGCAGGTGGTCGACGCCACCGACGCGCTGCACGCAGACCTCGCCGCCGCGTGCCGCTCCGGTGTCACCGCCGGCAGCGACACGGCCAACGCCGCAGCTCACGGCGTCGACGCGGCATCCGCCCGCTGGGAGTGACAGGTCGTCACCCCGGTGCGGACCGCGGTCCCACCCTGGTCGGCCGGCCGGACCGCCACCAGTGGCGGGACGCCAGCGCGGCCAGCCCGGCGCCGGCGGCGTTGAGCAGCACATCGTCCACAGAGGACACCCGATCCAACGGCAGCAGGTGCTGCAGGGTCTCGATCAGGATCGAACAGCCCGCCGCCAGCGCCAGGATCCGCGGTACCGACGCCAGCGCCGCGAACCGTAGCGGGGCGAAGAATCCCAACGCCGCGAACACCAGCAGGTTGCCGACGATCTGGACCGTCGCCGTCACCGGATCGCCGGCGAGCAGCGTGAACAGGTCCCGCAGCGGCACCAGGCTCACCCGGCCCGGGACGGCACCGACCGAGCCGCCCGGCAACAGGGTCAGCCACACCCACGGCACCGTCCCGTAGACGAGGCCGACCTCGGCCAGCGATGCCCGCCACGCCGGAGTGCCGCCGCCCCGGTAGCGTGCCAGCGCCCACACGGCCAGCACCGCCAACGGCAGTGCGGCCAGCGTCAGGAACGCCACGCCGGTGAACGTACCGACCAGGTGGTGCCAGTTCCTGAAGATCACACACCCCCGCCGTCCGTCACGATGCCGCCCAGTAAAGCCCATGCGGTGTTGTCAGCACGTATCCGTTTCTGCATACGCCGGCGATATACCCAGACCTCATACTCGCCGTCACAACGTCACTCCCCGCCGACGGTCGCCCGAATCAGCCGTTGTCGAGCAGCGCCGCCAGCGGCTGGCGGATACCCGCCGGATGCAGCCCAAGGGTCTCGAACGACCCGCTGGTGGCCCACAGCAGGTCGAAACTGTTGGTGGCGCAGCGCGCGGCGGCCTCCGGCCCGGACAGCACCGGCGTGCCCACGACATCGGCCATCAGGAAGTACGAGGCAGGTCGGCCGTTGTGTTTCCCGGACCACAGCAGGCGGTCGATCCTGGCCCGCAGCGTGGTCTCCTCGGTCAGTTCGCGCAGCGCCGCCTGCTCGGCGCTCTCGCCGGCTTCGACGCCCCCGCCGGGCAGCACCGCGTACCGGTGACCGGGGCACGCAGATCCCGAGTGACCACTGTCCTCGCACATCACACACTCCGACGCCTTCTCGTGCCGCAGGTACCGCTTGATCACCAGCACCCGACCACCGTCGACGACGACCGCAACTGCCCTCGGAATCCGCACCCGCCGAGTATCCCCTCGATGAGGGGACAGCAGTCCACCGTTACTGGCTCAAGGAGACATCTCCGATCGGGAGGTGAGTGATGGCACCGGTCAGCTGGCGAGTGGGTCTGCCATCACGGCCACGCGATCTGCTGCAACATCGAACCCGAGCACCGGCTTGGTCCCGTCGCCGCCCTCGCTGTCCATCAGCACCGACTTTCCCAAGCGTCGCCCGATCGCGGTGAGGAGGCTGCAGAACGTGTCGAGTCGTTCCTGCCCCTGCAGCTGCCGCAGATCCACATCGAAGTCGATCTCATCCACAGCCATGAACCGGAAGATCATCAGTACGTCCTCTGTCGGCCAGACCCGCAGCACCTGAATCTCTGCGTCGACTGGGCGACACAGCGCCTCCTCCGCCCGAGGCAGTGGCAGCACAGAGTCGCCCTCGGAGAACTGGAACCGCCAACCACGCTCTACCACAAGATCAAGGACCGCCTGCCAGTCTTCCACCGGGGTATCCGGAACACAGACATCTGGCAGCGACCCCATCATTTCCTGATCGAAGCGACGTCTTCCCATCGCAGATCGGCCACGCAGTCATCCTGTCTTCCCGGGCAGCGACCCGCCTGCCGCTTCCGTGGTACGGGCAGATGCGAACGACTCCGCATCATTGCCCGAGCGAGGTCTCGTCGAAGAACTCGTGGACGAGCTGGATCTGGCCGACGATGTGGTCGTTGAACTCCTCCAGTTCCTCGGCCGGGACCCACAGCTCGCGGATGGTACGGCCACCGACCTGGCGCTCGGGATAGCGGGCGAGGAAGGCAGTCCACCGCAAAGCGGGTCACGAAGCCTGAGCCGTGCGCGCGCACGTTCCAGTCCCGCGCGATCATGATCGCGTACTCCTCGTTCAGGACGGGGTAGAAGATCGGCTGGTCGGGCAGCCGCGGCGGCCACCTGCGCCAGTCGGTGCGGCCGAGCAGTTCCAACTCGTCAGGTCCGACGGGCCGCCACAACTCCGTGACATCGGTCACGGGCTGCATGGTGCTCCTCGGCCTCATTGTCGGAGTGGCACCAGAACGTACATTCGCCGCGTTGCGGATCATCACCGCAGGTCTGCGCCTCATACTGATCGAGCCGGCGGAAATCTCACAGGAGTTTTCGGCGCAGGCTGTCGGATCCGGGGCGGGGCGTTCGTAGTTGGGGTGAGGCGCGGCCGCAGGAGGCTGCCGGGACAAGGAGTCGTGAGATGGCGCAGTATCTGGTCTCTTTCGAGAACGGGGCGATGGACTTTCCCGAGGAGGACATGCCCGCGGTGGCCCGGGCCGCCCGCGCGGTCCAGCAGGAGGCCCGGGACGCCGGCGTGTTCGTCTTTCTCGGCGGGCTGGACCCGGACGTACGGACCGTCTCGGTGACCACCGACGGGATGGTCGTCGACGGCCCGTACCCGGAGAGCAAGGAACTGCTCGGCGGCGTCGCCATCGTCGACGTACCCACCCGGGACGCGGCACTGGAGTGGGCCGGAAAGATCGCGCGGGCCTGCCGTTGCGCGCAGAAGGTCCGCGTGTTCCTCCCACAACGGGGGCGCGATTCTGCGACGCAGTACCTGATCTCGTTCGACAACGGGGACATGACCTTCCCCGAGGAGGACTTCCCCGCCGTGGGCGAGGCCGCCCACGCCGTCATCTACGAGGCCATGGACGCGGGCGTGTTCGTCTTCAGCGGCGGACTGGACTACGACCCGGGTCCCGGCCGCGAAGCGATACAGGCGTGGGTCGGCGCGGTGGCCGCCGACGGCACGGTCATCGGCGGCCCGCGCCCGGAGAGCAGGAAGCCGCTCGGGGGCTTCACCGTGGTCGATGTAGCCAACCCGGAAGCAGCCCTGGAGTGGGCGACGAAGTTCGCGGTGGCCTGTCGGTGTGCGCAGGATGTCCGCATGTTCATGCCCGACCCGGAGATGGAGATGAGGTCACGCTGACGGGTCAGGTCGACGTCCAGCCGGTGGCGATGGCATGCCGTACCGCCGCGGCGCGCAACCGCGCCGAGACCGCCAGAGCGCCACACCACCGGGCCGGGTGTGAGGTACTGAATCCTTGACAGGATGCTGAACACGATTCAGACTGAATCAAGTTCAGCATCCTGTACGAGACTCAGGACCAGACCATGAGCGCAGAGCCCCAGCCCACCCGACACAAGCGCGAGCATCCCGACCGCACGGCACGAGCACGGATCCGCGATGCCGCGATCGAACGCTTCGCCACCGACGGGGTGGCGGCGACCAACCTGAAGGACATCGCCGCCGACGCCGGAGTGTCGACACCGCTGGTCCTCCACCACTTCGGCTCCAAGGAAGGGCTCCGGATCGCCTGCGACGAGCACGTCGCCGCAGTGATCAAGGAGCAGAAGTCCACCGCGATGAAGGCGGGCAAGGGACTCGATCCGTTCCAGGCGGTCCGCGACGCGTACGACGGGATGCCGATCATCAGATACTTCGCGCGCACGATCGCAGACGGCTCATCCCACGTCGACGACCTGTTCGACGCGATGATCGAGGACGCGCTGGTCTACATGGCCGAAGGAGTCGACAGCGGCCTTCTCAAACCGGCCGAGAACCCCCGGGAACGGGCCACCATCCTGTGCCTGTGGCAGGCCGGCGCACTCGTCCTGCACGAGCAGGTCAAGCGGCTTCTGGACGTCGATCTGATCGACAACACCGCCAACTCCGCGCTGAAGTGGGCGCGGCTCAACTCCGAGATCCTCGCCAAGGGCGTCATCAACGAGGAGTTCTACGACAGGTGGCGCGACGAGATGAAGGCCGCCGAACAGCAGGCCGGACCACACCCCGACACCCCAACGGCGAGAGACCAGGAAACGACATGACCACTGCCATCGCGACCTCTGGACTCGTCAAGACCTTCGGATCGACGCGAGCCCTCGACGAACTCGATCTCAGCGTGCGTACCGGCGAGATCCACGGCTTCCTGGGCCCCAACGGCGCCGGCAAGTCCACCACCATCCGGGTCCTACTGGGCATCCTGCGGCCCGATGCGGGCACGGTCACGATGCTGGGCGGCGACCCGTGGGCCGACGCGGTCGCGCTGCACCGACGCATGGCGTACGTACCGGGTGACGTCGAGTTGTGGCCCAACCTCACCGGAGGCGAGGCCATCGACCTGCTCGGCACGCTGCGTGGCGGCCTCAACCGGCGGCGGCGCGCCGAGCTGATCGAGCGGTTCGACCTCGATCCGTCGAAGAAGGGCCGGACGTACTCCAAGGGCAACCGGCAGAAGGTCGCCATCGTCGCCGCGCTGGCGTCCGACGCCGAACTACTGCTGCTCGACGAGCCGACAGCCGGGCTCGACCCGCTGATGGAGGTGGTGTTCCAGGACATCATCGGCGAGGTGAAGGCGGCCGGCCGCACAGTTCTGTTGTCCAGCCACGTCCTCGCCCAGGTCGAGAAGCTCGCCGACACCATCAGCATCATCCGGCTCGGCCGGATCGTGCAGACCGGAACGCTGGTCGAGATGCGGCACCTCACCCGCACGACCATCGAGGCCGACACCAGCACTCCGGTGACCGGCATCGAGCAGCTGCCTGGGGTGCACGGCGTGCAGGTCAGCGACGGCCGGGTGCGCTTCGCGGTGGACGGCCACCACCTCGACGGCGCGATCAGACATCTGAGCGGTTTCGGCATCCGTACCCTCACCAGTCATCCGCCCACGCTGGAGGAACTGATGCTCCGCCACTACGGCGACGAACTGGCCGCCGAGCGCAACGGCGCTCACAACGGAGTCACGGCATGACCGCCACCGCCACGCCGGCCCTCGGTCGTACGACGGAGCGGGTCGGCGGCAGCGTCCTGACCGGCACCGGCTCCCTCCTGCGGTTCAACTTTCGGCGCGACCGGGTCCGCATCCCGGTGTGGCTCGCGGCGCTGACCGTCGGCACACTGTGGCCGGCCACCGCCTTCCCCCAGCTGTACGCCACCGCCGCCGAGCGCCGGGCCGCCGGCCAGACGATGAGCACCCCCGCCGGGCTCGCGTTCACCGGGCCGGAGCACTACCTGAGCAACTACACGTACGGCTCGATGTTGAGTCACCAGATGCTGGGCTTCATGGTGATCCTGGTCGCCATCATGAGCGTGCTGATGGTGGCCCGGCACATCCGGACCGAGGAGGAGACCGGCCGCGCCGAGCTGGTCCGGGCCGCCGTCGTGGGGCGACACGCGCACCTCGCCGCAGCGCTGATCCTGACGGTCGCGGTGAACCTCGCACTCGCGCTGCTGCTGACGCTCGGCCTGGGTTCACTCGGGCTGGATGGGGTCAGCTGGCCGGGTGCCCTGCTCTACGGGGCGGCGCACGCGGCGGTGGGTATCACCTTCGCCGGGGCTGCCGCGGTGACCGTGCAGATCACCGAACACTCCCGAGGCGCCTCCGGGATGGGTCTCGCGCTGGTGGGTGCCGCGTACCTCATACGGGCGGCCGGGGACTCGGCGGGCAGCGGACTGTCGTGGGCCTCACCGATCGGCTGGGCCCAGCAGACCTTCGCCTTCCTCGACAACCGGTGGTGGCCGCTGCTGCTCAACGTCGCGGCCGGCGGGACACTCGCGGCGGTCGGGTTCGCGCTCAGTGTGCGCCGCGACGTCGGCGCGGGGCTACGGGCGGCCCGGCGGGGACGGCCGCACGCCTCCCGCGCCCTCACCACACCCTGGGGGTTCGCTCTGCGGCTGCACCGCGGCATGCTGATCGGCTTTGCGATCGGCATGCTGGTCCTCGGGATGTCCTACGGGCCGTTCCTCGGCAACGTCGAAGAGATGTTCCAGGACATCGATGTACTCAACAAGATGATGGCGCAGCTGGGTGGCGCCACGTTCGTGGACACGTTCCTCGTGGTGATCATGACGGTGATCGCGATCGTCGCGTCCATCTACGTGGTGATCACGACGCTGCGGCCCCGGGCCGAGGAGAACGCGGGACGGGCTGAACCGGTCCTGGCGACCGGGTTGTCGCGTACCGGCTGGCTCGGCAGCCACCTGGCCGTGGCGCTCATCGGGGGGCCGCTGATGATGCTGCTGGCAGGCCTGGCGCTCGCCGTGACCGGTGCGCCGACCGTGGACGAGAGCGGCCTCTTCGCAAAGATCATGGAGGCCTCCGTGGCCTATGTTCCGGCCCTGTGGGTGACGGCGGGGGTGACCGTCGCGCTGGTGGGATGGTTCCCCCGGTTCGCTGGGCTGGCGTGGCTGGTCGTGGTGTACGCCGGCGTGGTCGGCTACTTCGGCACGATCCTGCGGTTCCCGCAGTGGATGAACGACCTGTCGCCGTTCGGATACGTGCCACGGCTTCCCGTCGAGGACTTCAGCTGGACGCCGCTGCTGGTCCTGACCGCGATCGCGGCCGCGCTCACCGCCGTCGGACTGTACGGCTTCCGTCGCCGCGACATCGAGACCAAGTAGTCACCTGCGTTGTCGCGGCGTCCCACCGCACGCCGCCACGCGTACAGCGGTACGCCGAGGTAGCCGGCATGCCGCTGTACGCGGGTGGGCGCCGACCGCTGCCTCCGGGATGTGGCTGTCGGGCGTGGGGCTTGCCTCGATGAGCTGAGCGTCGGATGCTGGAGGCAGGTCCTACCGAGGGGGTGCGCCATCCGCGTCCAGATGCACCGCAGCGGTGGCTTCACCGGGATCCAGGCGCGCCGCGACCTGGACACCGCGACGATGCCGCCGGTCCAGGCGGCCCGCCTGCGGGCCCTGATCGCCGCGCTCGATCTCGACGCGCTGGCCGCGCGGCAGCTGACCGGCCGACCGATGCCCGACGGGTTCACCTACCGGTTCACGGTCGAACGCGACGGGCGGCGCTGGCAGTTCACGGTCCGCGAGCCGGACGTCTCCGCGCCGGTTCAGCACCTGCTGGACCATCTGCGCGCCGCCAGCTGAGCGAACCGCCCGCCTTCACACCGCAGAAACTGCGCACTGTGGTGCATCAGACACCCCACGGCGACATTCTGCCCCTTTGCCCTCTGGACAGGCGGAGCTGAGGACGCCAGTCTGCGACTGGCGGCTCACAAACAGTCAGTGAGTCGTATTCAGGCACAGACCGGCAGTACTCCCCCCGTCCGCCGGAGGACCCCGTGCGACCGTCCTTGCGATTCCGCCTGCTCTCCATCCCCCTCATCGCAGTCTCGGCGATACTCAGCGCGCCCGCGCCCGCGCTCGCCACCCCAACGCCACCGCCCGCCACCGTCTCCCCGCTCGGCGGCTCGGCCGTGCACGGCTCGCTAGTACGCGACTGGCCCGTACCCGATACCCCCGACATCCACGACGGGGAGGTGCACGCCATCCTGCAGATCGGCAGCACGATGCTCGCCGGCGGCACCTTCACCCAGGCCAGCAACCCCAAAGACGACACCGTGCAGAGCCGGCCGTACATTCTCGCCTTCGACCACGACAGCGGGCAGCTGTCGTCGGCCTTCCGGCCGGCGGTCAACGACGAGATCGACGCGTTGCTGCCCGGGCCCACCAGCGACACCGTCTACCTCGCCGGCAAGTTCAACACCGTCGACGGCGTCGCACAGAAAGGCGTGGCGCTGGTACGGCTCTCCGACGGCAGCCTGGTGAACTCCTTCGATCCGCCGTACCTCAACGGAATCGTGCACCGGGCCGAGCTGTCGCACGGCCATCTGCTGCTCGGCGGAACGTTCGACACCGTCGGCGGGCAGCAACGCTCCGGGCTGGTCAGTCTCGACCCGGACACCGGTGCCCTCGACGGCTACCTGACGGTCCAGCTGACCGGGCACCACAACTACAACGGCACCGGCGCGAAGGGCGCCGTGGGCACCGAGTCCTGGGCGATCACCCCGGACGGCGCCACGATGATCGTGATCGGCAACTTCCGGCTGGCCGACGGCGCGGCCCACGACCAGATCGTCCGGCTCACGCTGGGATCCGCCGCGCAGGTCGATGCCAGCTTCAACACCTCGTCGTTCGCCGCCACCTGCAACCGGTACGCCTTCGACTCGTGGGTGCGCGACGTCGCCGTCTCCCCGGACGGCACGTACTTCGTGGTCGCCGGGACCGGCGGGCCGGCCGGCACCCAGCTGTGCGACTCGGTGAGCCGGTGGGAGACCCACGCGACCGGCAGCAATGTCGCGCCGACCTGGGTGGACCATTCCGGCGGGGACACGTTCCTGTCCGTCGCCATCACCGACCAGGCCGTGTACGCGGGTGGGCATTTCCGCTGGCTGAACAACACCCAGGGCAGCGATTCGGCCGGTGCCGGTGCGATCGGCCGGGCCAGCATCGGCGTACTCGACCCGGCCAGTGGCCTGCCCGACGCCTGGAACGGTGGCCGTAACCCGCGAGGCTTCGGCATCACCGTCTTCTACCCCACACCGGACGGTCTGTGGCTGGGCTACGACACCGACTACCTGGGCAACTTCCAGTACCGGCGGGAACGCATCGGCTTCTACCCGCTGCGTGGCGGGCACCCGGTGCACGGCAACGCCGTCGCGGGTCTGCCCGGCACCGTCTACCTGGCCTCACCGGGTGGATCCGCGGACACGCTCGTGGCCCGCGGCTACGACGGCGCCGGTACCGTCGGCGCGGACACCGCAGTGCCCGCGGACGGTACGGCCTGGCACCGGACACGCGGCGCGTTCTGGATCGATGGCGATCTGTACACAGTGGACTCGTCGGGCGTACTGTCCCGGCGGAGCTTCGACGGAGACGCGCTCGGCACATCGGTGACCCTCGACCCGTACCACGACACCTACTGGGACACCGTCTCCACCGGAAGTGGCCAGACCTATCGCGGCGTGCCGTCGGCATTCTTCGGTGAGCTGCCCTCGATCAGCGCCATGACGTACGCGAACGGCCGGCTGTACTACACGCGGTCCGGCAGTTCCAGCCTGTACTGGCGCTGGTTCGACCCGGACAGCGGTGCGATCGGCGCGGACCGCGTCGTCGTCGGCGGCTCGTTCTCGGGCACGTACGGGCTGTTCAGCGCGAGCGGCTGGTGGTACCGGGTGGACACGGCCGGTAACCTGGTGCGGTACCCGGACGCCAGCGGCCTGCCGGGAACCACCGGCACCACGATGTCCGGCCCGGCCCTGGACGGTCGCAACTGGCGGGCCGCAGCACTGTTCGTCGGTCCCTGACCGACCTTCTGCGTGCGCCGCTGCACAGCACCGTTCAGCGGCGCCGCTGCCAGGCGCGGACGAGAATCCGGACCAGCACCACGATCAGCACGATGACAACGATTGAGGCCAGCCACGGCACGTGGGTGTACCGGATCAGGAAACCCCGCATCAGGCGGAACAGCGCGTGCACCGCCACCAGGCGGACGAGCAGGTGGATCAGCCCGCCCGACCCACCGCCGGGATGCGGAACCGGTACCGCGAGCATTCTTCCAGTCTGCGCGCACCTGGCGGCGGATGTTGGTAGATCACCGCCAGGTGCGGGCCCCGGTCAGAACTCGGGCGCCTTGTCGCCCTGCACCATCTCGACGTCCAGGTCCAGCCGCAGGGTGCTGCCGACCAGCGCGATCCCGGTGGCCAGCCGGGTGGCGAAACGCATCCGGAAGTCCTCCCGGCGCAGCTGCGCGGTGGCCCGGAAACCGGCCCTGGTCAACCCCCAAGGGTCGACGTCGGTGCCGAGGTAGTTGAGGTCCAGGTCGACGCGTCGGACCTCGCCGCACATGGTCAGGTTGCCGTGCACGGTCCAGCGGTCCGGGCCGGCCGGGGTGAGTCCGGTGCCCTCGTAGTCGATGGTCGGGTACTCGCCTACGTTGAGGAAGTCCGCCGACCGGAGATGGTCGTCGCGCATCTTGTTGGCGGTGTCGACGCTGTCCGCCTGGATCGACACCCGCAGCGTGGAGTTCTCCACCGGGCTCATGATCATGGCCTGGCCCTCGAAGGCGGTGAGCCGCCCCCGTACCGAGGAGATGCCGGCATGCCGGGCCGACAGGTTGATCATGGTGTGGACCGGGTCGATCGTCCAGATGCCGGCAGTCGGCAGGTCCAGCGCGGACGCGGCCCGATCCAGCCGGACGGAGCCCATCGAGGTGATCCGGCCGGCCGACACGAACGCCACCGTGGCCGACGGGGTGAAACCCGGCGCCGTGAAGATCGCCGTGTACTGCCCGGACGGGGTTCCCTCCAGTAACGCCTCACCGTGCTCGTTGGCCACCGCGATACCCGCCTGCTGACCGGTCAGGTCGGTGAGCGTCAGGATGGCGCCGTTCAGCGGCCAACCATCCTGTGTCTCGATGGAGACCGACACACCCGAGACACTCATCGCCCGCGCTCCTCACCCAAGTATCCGCTGTTCTCGCCGCCGTAGGGGGCCAGCGTCCCGGCACCTGCCGGAGTACCCGCCGGCTCCAGTGCCTCGGGCCGATAGCCCATCCGCACCTGGTGCTCGGCGGTCTGCTGCTCGGTGAGTTCCACCGAACTGCTGACCTTCGGGTAGCCGCTCGCAACGACCGTGTACTGCCCGACGCCGAGGCCACCGAACTCGTACCGGCCGTCCGGCCCCGTATGTACGGTAGCCACCTCCCTGCCGGCCTCGTCGAGCAGCCGTACCCGGACATCGCTGAGCGGGCGACCGTCGGCCTCGTGCACCGCGGTGCCCCACAGCGAGACCCGCCGGGGCGCGAACGTGACGTTCTGCCGGACCACACCGGTCGGCGGCACGTCCACCAGGGTGGCGATCGGGTCGAAACCCTCGGCGGCCGTGGTCACCGTGTACAGGCCGGGGGCCAGGTCACTGATGCCGTACCCGCCCTGGCTGTTGGTGCGCTGCGCGGAGACCACCACGCCGGTGGTGTTGGTGAGGATCACCGTGGCGTCCGGGACGGGCGCGCCGGCGGTGTCGCTGACGACACCCAGCAGCCCTGCGGCGCTGGTGAGCCGGATGTCGAAGGTCGTGTGCGAGCCGCGTACCTCCACGGTGGAGGCGTGCGGCTCGTGGTTCACCCCGCGGGCGATCAGCACGTACGCGCCCTCGCCGGGGATGCTGAGCTGGTAGCTGCCGTCCGGACCGGTACGTGCGGTGCCTGCCTGGCCACCGGTCACGTTGATGACGGTCAGTACGGCGTTGGCGAGCAGCGCACCGTCGTCGCCCCGTACCGTGCCGTGCAGCACCGGGGTGGGCGGGACCGGCCGCGCGGGCTCCGGCGGGCGCGCGTTCGCGGCAAGTTCCCGCACCCCGACGGCCGCGCCGACGGCCGGCCAGGGACGACCGGGCATCCGGCGGGGCAGCTCCGAGCCGGTCTCCGGCAGGGAATGCCCGACCGCCTCACGGTGAGTGACGAAGGTGCGGCCCTCCCGTGGAGGGGCAGCCGATGACGCAGGGTTGAATGTCCCGGCGGCAGCAGGGGGCCGGCCGAGGCTCGGCTCGGCCGGCGGCGCCGCGGGTCCGGTGCGGGCATGTCGACTGGCAGGCACCTGCGGCGAACGCCACCGCAGCACCACCACAAGGGCGATGACCAGCACAATCAGCACCACGGCAATAGTCAGCGATGCCCACATATATGCCGATTGCACAGCTTCACCGCCTCAGCATCGCAAGAGAGTCAGTCACAACGCTTTCCTCACAGCAGTACCGAATGTTACTCGAAAGCTGAGAAGAGAAAAATGCGCTTCGTATCTTTACCCACCTCGGGCCGAAAGAACAGCCCAACCCACCCATTCACGGGAACTAACACATTCAGGTATCGAGTGGTTACGGTCCCTTCGCAGATCTCAGGCGATCCGTACACTCTGTCGCTTGTCGATGTACATGCGTTGATCAGCGCAGCGAACCAACGCATCGGCGTTCACCGCCGGGTCGACCGCGACCGCCACCCCGATGCTCGCGGGCGCGCACAGTTCACCATCCCCGAGCCGGTACGGCTCCGCCAGGGTCGCCCGGATCCGGCCCACGATGTGCGCGGCGTGAATGGTGTTGCGGACCGTGCAGATCACCAGGAACTCGTCGCCGTGTAATCGGGCGGCCATGTCCCCGGTCCGGGTGACCGCGTCCAGCCGTGCTGCGGCCTGCGCGAGGATCACGTCGCCGATCTGGTGACCATGAGTGTCGTTGATCTGCTTGAACCCGTTGAGGTCCAGGTAGATCACCGCTACGCTGCGTACCCGATCGCTCTTGAGGTGGCGCAGTGAACTGGACAGGTAGGCCAGCGCCGCCGCCTCATTGGACAGACCGGTGAGCAGGTCGTGAGTGGCCCGGTAGGCGAGTTCCTGCTGCCGGCCGGCCTCGATGGTGACGTCCCAGGCGATCAGCTGCCCGTAGCTGACCCCGCCCAGCGAGATCAGCTGGGTGCGCACGTCGATGGTGCGGCACCGGCCGGTGGGCTGGCGGAGGCTGAACTGGCCGTCCAGCCGGCCGTCGTTGAATCCCGACGGCTCGGGGCTGACTCGGCCGAACAGCGTGTTGATCCTGGCACCGACCAGGTGGCTGCGGCTCTGCCCGGTCAACGCGACCATGCCGAGGTTGACGTAGGTGACTTGACCGCTCCTCAGGGCATACAGCGCGATCGCGTGCGGTGAGGACTCGACCAGAGCGTCGAACAACTGGGCCGGCGTCGGCGCAGAGTCGGGGCTCTCCCCGGGTATCAGCTGGGACATGTGCGACCGCCCGGTGGTGGATGTCTACCTGGACAAAGCATAAGAGATGTCGCCTGCGGTGAGAAGATCACCGGGGCGGGAAGTATCGGACTCTCAGCCCAGATCGAGCAGTTCGATGATCCTACCGACGTACTCGGTCTCGCCCACGTTGGTGAGGCTGTGCACCGCGCCGGACGGCCGGTAGACCACGTTCCCGGTCGGTTCCGGCGCATCGATCAGCTCCCCATCGATCGTCTCGATGACATTGATACCGCTGGTCACAGCCACGACAACGTACGGGTGGTCGTGCCGGTGCAGCCGTTGAGTACCCCCGGGCGGCAGACAAACCTGCCAGACCCGGATGTGCTCGTTCTCCAACATCACCCGTTGACCGACGGGTCCCAGCGTGTGGTCGGTAGCCTGTTCCGGCACTCACGGCTCCTGAAGTGATGGATGGTTGCGACCCGATAACGATGGGTCGACGGTTCAGTCCGGTCCGAGTAGCAGATCATGCAGGGTCGCGCGGTACTCGGCCACCTCGGCGGTGTGTGCGTCGCGACCCAGGGAGCGGGGTCGGGGCAGGTCGACCGGCACGATCCGGTGGATCCGGCCGGGTCGGGAGTGCAGTACCACCACCCGGTCGGCCAGCAGGAGCGCCTCGTCGATGGAGTGGGTCACCAGCACGGTGGTGATGTCCCGGGCGAGATGGATGCGTTGCAACTCGACAGCCAGTTCCTCCCGGGTCAGCGCGTCGAGAGCCGAGAAGGGCTCGTCCATCAGCAGCACACGGGGATCTTGCAGCAGTGCCCGGCAGAGCGCGACGCGCTGCTGCATTCCGCCGGAGAGTTCGTGTGGCAGCCGGGCGGCCGCGTCGGCCAGGCCGACCATGTCGAGCAGTTCGTGGGCCCGGTCCAGTTGGCCGGTCCTGGGCCAGCCGAACACCTCGGCCGGCAGCAGCACGTTGTCCAGCACCGTCCGCCAGGCCAGCAGCGCCGGGTGCTGGAACATCACGGCCACCTCGCGGCTGGGCCGACGGATCAGTCGCCCGGCGAGGGTCGCATGGCCCCGGGTCGGTGCGAGCAGGCCGGCGAGCAGCCGCAACAGGGTGGACTTCCCACAGCCGGACCGGCCGATGACGGCCACGAATTCGCCGTTGCCGATCTGCAGCGAAATATCGGCCAGGGCCGGTACGGCGCCGGTGCGGCCCGGGAAGCTCCGGGAGACCGACTCCATCCCGAGCAACACGTTGTCTCCTTCTGACTTCCGCTCCGGGACGGCCCGGATCAGTACGTGGTAGGACATATTTCCGTGCATCGGGGTGAACGTCCACTAGCGTGCCGTAGCAGGCGACACGAGCAGCGGTACTCTTTTGCGGCTATTGGCCGACCCGATCACCTACGGCGTTGTTCGATACATTCAACGCTCGCACGACTCTGACTCCCTGTAGGGAATCGGTTTCGGAGCGCATCTTCAGCCCGGCATCGACAACGAAGGGACGCCGCCACCGATGGACATCACGCGCCGTGCACTACTGAGCGGATCGGCTGCGACACTGACGGCGGCGGCACTGGCCGGCTGCGGGGGCAAGAATTCGACCCGGACCGGCGACTTAGAAAAAGTGACTTACCTCACTTCATTCGGCGCGCTGGGCCGGGAGGCGTACGCGTACGTCGCACTCGACCGTGGCTACTTCCATGCTGCCGGACTCGACGTGTCGGTGAAGCCCGGCACCGGGACCGGCAACAACCTCAAACTCATCGCCACCGGCAAGGTCGACTTCGCGCCGTGCGACTTCACCGGAACGCTCATCGAGATCTCCCGGGAGCACCTGCCGGTCACCGCGGTCGCCGCGATCCACCAGCGGTCCCTGTCCACCATCATGGCGCTGGACGACAGTCCGATCCACGGCCCCCACGACCTGGCCGGCCGTACGGTAGCCGACCAGGCCGGATCCACCGTGCAGCTGCTGTTCCCGGTGTACGCGAAGCTGGCCGGGATCGATGCCCACAAGGTCAGGTGGATCAACTTCCCCGCGCCGCAGCTGCCGACCGTGCTGGCCGCCGGGAAGGTCGACGCCATCGGACAGTTCGCCGTCGGTCAACCGCTGATCGAGCAGGCCGCCAAGGGCCGCCACGCCGTCGTTCTGCCCTACTCCACCTACCTGCGCGACCTCTACAGCAACGCGGTGTTCACCTCCACCACCCTCGCCAAGAAAAAGCCCGACCTGGTACGCAGGTTCACCGGCGCACTGTTGAAGGGGCTCGACTACGCCATCTCACACCCCGATGACGCGGCCCGGATCTTCGTCAAGCACCAGCCCACCCAGAACGTCAAGGAGTCGGCCGCCGAGCTCCGGCTGATGGCGCCCTACGTACGGTCCGACTCGGCCAAGGTGCCGGTCGGGGCGCTGGACGAGCACCGGGTCACCCGCTCCATCGCCATCCTCCAGGGTGCCGGCGCCATCGAGGCCGGTCTGACCCCGTCGAAGGTGGCGACGTTCAGCCTTGCACCCTGACTCCCCGCACCCCGAACGGAATGTGGCCGGCAGAGCCAACTGGCCGGGGGTCCTGCGGCTGGTCGCACCACCACTGGCCGGCGCCCTCGGCGTGGTCGGGCTGTGGTGGGCGGCGACCTGGCTGCTGCGGCTCGACCCGTTCCTGCTGCCCTCACCACCCGCGGTCCTCGACACCTACCGTCAGCTGCCCGGCTACCTGCTGCACCAGACCGGCGTGACCGTACTGGAGGTGGCCGAGGGCTTCCTGCTGGCGGCCGTGGTCGGCATCGGGATCGGCGCCGGGATCGCCGCGTGGCGGATGGTCGAACGGACCATCTACCCGCTGCTGGTCGGCATCAACGCGGTGCCGAAACTGGCCCTGGCCCCGCTGCTGGTCGTCTGGTTGGGTTTCGGTCAGCTGCCCAAGGTGGTGATGGTCTTCCTGGTCTGCTTCTTCCCGATCGTGCTCTCCACCGCCAACGGACTGCTCTCCACGCCGACGGAACTGTTGGAACTGGCCCGGTCCCTCGACGCGTCCCGTACCCGGACGTTCATCAAGATCCGGTTCCCCGGCGCGTTGCGGGAGATCTTCGTCGGGCTGAAGGTGGCGGTCACGTTGGCCGTCATCGGGGCGGTGATCGGCGAGTTCTCCGGCGGGGACCGTGGGCTCGGCTTCGTCATCGTGCAGGCCGGCGCGAACTTCAACACCCCGCTGGTCTTCGCCGCGCTGGTACTACTGGGCGTGCTCAGCATCGTGCTGTTCTACCTGTTGGTCGGGTTTGAATGGCTGCTGGTCCCGTGGGAGCGGCAGCGCAGCCGGCGGTGAACTCAGCGCAACGTCGTACTCAGATGCCACCGCCGGTTGGCCACCCGCAGGGTCGCCAGTGCCTGCGGGGTCAGCGCCGAATGGGTGTCCGGGGTGAACCGGACCGGTCCGCTCAGGCCGTCGAACTGGACGGTCTCGATCGCCGCCTGCAGCTTCCCGCGGTCGGTGGTGCCGGCCGCCATCGCCGCGTCGGCGACCACCGACAGCGCGTCACCGGCGAAGCCACTGGCGGCCGAATAGCCCCCGTAGCGGCTGGTGTAGTCGTCGAACCACTGCCGCTGCACCGCTTTCGCCGGGGTGGAGGCCACCTGGTCGTCCATCGCCAGGATCGCCGGAAAGACCAGGTAGCAGCCGTTGAGCCGGTCGTCGGACAGGAACAGCCCGGACACCGCGGCGGCATCCAGCGCGACCGTACCGCGGAAGCCCTGCTGGCGCAGGGAGCCCACCAGAACCGCGGCGCGGTCAGGCGTCGCGACCACCATCACCGCGTCGGGTCGGGACCCGTCGTCGCCCAGGACGTGCCCGGCCACCTCGCTGCTCGTACCGGTCGACGTGACGGTGTCGGCCAGCGACAGGTGCCGCGACCGTGCCTCCTGCCGGATCGCCGCGGTGGCCTGCCCGGCGTAGCGGCCGGGCCCGGCCACCAGCGCTGCCCGTCGGGCGTGCCCACCGAGCAGCAGCCGGACCAGGGCCGCCGCGTCGTCGGCGGCGTTCGGCGCCAGCTTGAACAACGGGGAGCCTGGGCCCGCGCTACCGACCGGCAGGTCCACCGGGGACAACGAGATGACCGGCAGCCGGCCGTCGTCGATCAGCGGCGCGGTGGTGGACAGGCAGTCGTCGCAGCCGCCGGTGACCGCGGCGACGACCGTACGGTCCTGTTGGAAAGCCCTGATGTTCGCGGAACTGGTATCCGGGTCGGACCTGTTGTCCCGGACGGTCAGCGCGAACCGCACATGCGGCACGGCACCCTGGTCGTTGAGGGAACGCACCTGGAGTTGAAGGGCGCCGTCCAGGGCCCGGCCGGTCGCGGCACCGGCACCGTGCAGCGACAGGTCAGCGCCGACCAGTACGGTCCGGGTCGGCGGAGCGGATGTGGTGAACGACGCACAACCGATCAGCGCGGTCGCTGCCAACGCCAGTACGACGGTGAACGCCGACCGGCGTTGTACAGACCCCAGCCGGACCCCGAACATGCCTCGATCATGCCGTCCCACCAGCAACGATGGACGATCTGCCCCCGGCGGGCCGCCAGCGCCGTCCGGGCGGCCGGGACAGATTGCCATCGAGGTCGCCTTTCGTTGGTACAGAACGGATCTCGCCGCATCACGGCAGGTCCGGGCGTCCGCTCGAACCGGGTCGGGGACGCCCGCAGACGTATCCTAGGGCCTGTCCGGGCGAACGGAAAAACACTGCTATCTTTGTCGCATTGCCTCATGGCGTTATAAAAACCAATTTTCCTGAAGAACCGCTCGGCATGGGAGCATTGTGTGAGTGCGCAGCAGGCCGGCCCGGCGGCAGGCGGTCACACGGCCCGCCGCGCGCCGATGTCCTGGCTGCGCAACGCCTCGATCCGGCGCAAGCTCGCGATGATCATCGTCATTCCGCTCGCGACCGTACTCGCGCTGGCGACGCTGCGGATATCCAGCAACGTCCGCGAAGCGTCATCCGCGACCGCGTTGCGGGACCTGACCACACTCTCACGCGCCGCCGCCGCACTGTCCGACGACCTTTCGCACGAACGGATCACCGCCGCGCAGGTCGTACTGACCGGCCACGCCCGCGCCGCCCTGGCCGACCGCTGTCGCGCCACCGACCGTTCCGCGCGCCGATTCCGGCAACTGGTCACCCGGCTCGGCGACGTACCGTCGGATGTCGGCGCCGACCTGCGTGAGGTGCACAACTACCTGGCCACGCTGCCGGCCCTGCGGAAACAGGTCAGCGCTCGACACACCGTCGGCTCCGCTGTCGCGCTGCGCTACGAGGTCGTCATCAGCGCGCTGAACACCTACCGCAACAGCGTCGCGCAGCACGCCGGGAACTCCGACAAGAGCAACCCGATCCGTGCCAGCGCGCTGTTCTCCGAGGCCAAGGCCGACGTCGGATACGAACAGACACTGGGCTACGTGGGGCTGCGCACCGGCCAGTTCGGGTCCGATGAACAGGCCACGTTCGTCGCCGCACTGCACGCACAGGAACAGAGCCTGCTGCGGTTCATGCGTACCGCCACGGTGTCCCAACGCAAGCTGGTCTCCACCACCGTGTCCGGCGACGCCGTGCACCTGGCCGACACGCTGATCACCGGGCTGAGCCGGGGAACCGGGAGCAGATCGGCCAGGCGGGCCGACGAGGTACGCCGGGCGCTCGGTTCGATGGCGGACCTGATGCGCTGGGTGGAGGAGCAGCTCGACGCCGGGGTCGCCCAACAGGTCGCCAGCTACCACGACCAGGTGATCCGCCAGGTCACCGGAGAGAGCCTGGGCGTGCTCCTGGCGATCGGCCTCGCCGTACTGGTCACCCTCATGCTGGCCCGGGTCATGTCGCGGTCCCTGCGCCGGCTCGGCGCCGCGGCCGACACGATCGCCCGACGCGACCTGCCCCGGGCGGTGGCCCGGTTGCAGGCGCCCGGCCGGGCCAGCCCGTCGTCGCTGCCCGCGCTGGTGGCCGACGCCTACGATCCGATCCGGGTCGTCAGCGACGACGAGATCGGCCGACTCGCCCAGTCGTTCAACGGCGTACATCGTGAGGCGCTGCGGATCGCGCTGGAACAGGCGATGCTGCGGATCAACGTGTCGGCCATGTTCGTCAGCCTGGCCCGGCGCAGCCAGAAGCTGGTGGACCAGATGATCGCCCGGCTCGACCAGGTCGAACGCGAGGAGCAGCAACCACAGCGGCTCGCCCAGCTGTTCGAACTCGACCACCTGGCCACCCAGATGCGCCGCAACGACGAGAACCTGCTGATCCTCGCCGGCTCCGACGCGGCCAGCCCGCGTTCGGAGGACGCCGCGCTGTCCGATGTGCTCGCCGCCGCCCAGTCGGAGATCGCACGCTACGAACGGATCGAGATCGGCCCGCTCAACATCGACGGCGCGCCGGACGAACTGGTCGCGATCGGTGCCGCGGCTGTCAACGACGTCGTACGGCTGTTCGCCGAACTGCTGGAGAACGCCGCTGCCTTCTCACCGCCGAGCCGGCGGGTACGGGTCTGCGCCCGGCGACTGTCCGACCGGGTGCTGGTCGAGATCGAGGACCACGGAATCGGGATGAAGCAGGACCGGCTCGACGTACTGAACGCCCGGCTGGCCGAGCCCGGGGACACCACCGTCGGCTCGGTACGGATGATGGGCTTCGCGGTTGTACACAAACTCGCCCACCGGCATCGCATCCGGGTACATCTGGGCGCCGTGGGCACCGGCGGTACGGTCGTACACGTGACTCTGCCCGCTCAGTTGGTCTCGGTGAGCCGGGCGACTCCCACACCCGCGCGCCGGACGCCGGTCGTACCGCACCACGCGGCACGGGACCGTACCGCTGCGCTGGCACCGCATGCTCCCGGTCGGATCACGCCCGGCCACACCGCGACACCCGGCCGTAGCGCGACACCCGGCCGTAGCGGGATGCCCGGCCGCCGGGGCAGCGCACGCCCGCGCAGCCAGCCGGTTTCCCGGCCCGGGGCGGACTGGTTCTCCAGTTCCACCGTCCGGGTGACCGACGCCGCGGCCCGGCCGGCCGGCACCGCCAATGACCAGCACCGAACGAGGCCGAAGCCCAGGCCACGATCGTTGGTGGAGAAGCCCGCGCTGCCGGTACGACAGACGCCCGCGGACCGGGCACGGACCCACCAGGGAATGCCGGTACGCGATCCGATGAGCCACCTGGCACCGGGGCTGCGCCGTCCGCAGCCTGAAGCAGTGCACTCTGAAGCAGGGCACCCAGGGGCCGCGCGCCCAGGAACAGAACGACCGGAAGCTGAGTACATGCCCCGCACCGCCGGTGCGGTACGCAGCTTCCTGACCGAGTACCAGCGCGGAGTCAGCACCGGACGGGACCGTCGCGCGACGGCCTCCCGTTCTGCGGCAGCACACCAGTCCAGCCGCCCGAACCATACGGGGGAGTCTGCCAGCCAATGATTGCCAGAGCGGATACGAGCGACCTCAGCTGGCTGCTCGCCCAGTTCGCCGAAGATGCCGGCGTCGCGCATGCGATCGCGGTCTCCTCGGACGGGCTGCTGCTCGCCGCCTCCGGTGAACTGCCGGAGGACCGGGCCGAGCAGTTGGCCGCGATAGCGGCGGGAACCACCAGCCTCGCCGAGGGTGGTGCCACCCTGATGGACGGCGGGCAGGTGGTCCAGACGGTGATCGAGATGACCGTGGGGGTGCTGTTCCTGATGAGCATCGGTGACGGGTCCAGCCTGGCCGTACTGGCCCCGCGGGGGTGCGATGTCGGCAAGATCGGCTACGAGATGATGTTGCTCGTCGATCGGGTCGGCACCGTGCTGGTGCCCGAGTCCCGGCAGAGCCGTTGAGTAGCGGGAGCCCGAGGTGTCCAGAGCAGGCACTCCGCGGCCAGACCCGCGTGGGCACCTGGTCCGGCCGTACGCCGTCATCGCGCAGCGTTCCGGATCGGGCCCAGTCCTTGCGGTGGAGACCCTTGTCCAGGCCGTACAACCGGGTCCGCCAGGAGTGGTGGCGTCCGGCCGGGACCGACGTCTCATCGTCGCGTTGTGTACCGAACGGCTCCAGTCTCTGGCCGAGCTGGCCGCCCAGCTCGGCCGCCCGTTGGACATCACCCGGGTTCTCATCGTCGAACTGGCCGATCTCGGACTGCTCGACATCCACGAGGCGCTCGATGCGAGGGGCGGCGAACTGTACGTCGCGTTGTTGGAAAGGGTGCTGAGTGGACTGCACAAGCTGTAACGACACGATGCTGCCGGATCAGCACGGCAACGTCGACGCCGCCAAGATCATCCTGCTGGGTGATTCGCATGCCGCCCTGCGTGCGGTGCTCGAACCGCTGTCCGACGAGCCGGTCCGGGCGGTACGGCTGCGCCCGACCGGCCGGCACGCGGCGCCCGTACCGCCGGCACCGATCCTGGTCGCCCGCCTGCCGCTGGCCTCCGACCTGCTGCTGTACGTGTTCGGCACGACCCGGCCGGCCGGTTCGGATGTGCTGTCGGAGCTGCTACACAACGCGATCGGCACGATCTACCTGGGCGCCGAGCGGGGCGCCGAGGAGATCACCCGGATCGCCGAGCTGGGCATGGCCGCGCTGCCCTGGCTGGTCACGCCCGAGGACCCGGCCCCGGTCGCGGCCGGTGTCCGGGCCATCGGCCGGGTCAGCATGCACAGCGTGGGTATGGCGCACCGGGTCGTCGACCGGGTCGAACGCACCCGCGCGAAGCAGCCGCTCACCGCGATCGTGCAGCACGCCATCGACGACCGCCGGGGCCCGCATCCGTTGGCGCACGCCCGGCACCGCTGAGCGGTGGGGTGCGGCGGTCCGACCGCCGTCGGAACCGACGGTGGTGGAGCCGACGGCACGCTCAGCCGCGCAGCGCCCGGTCGATCTGCGCCCGGGACGGCATCGAGGAACTCGCGCCCGGTCGGGTCACCGACAACGCCGCCGCGGTGGCCGCGAACCGTAACGCGTCGGGCATCCGGTGCCCCTCCGCGCGGGCCACCACCAGGGCGCCCAGAAAGGTGTCGCCGGCCGCGGTGGTGTCGACCGCCTCGACCTCCACGGCCGGGATCCGCAACGCTTCCGTACCCCGGCAGTGGTAGGGGCTGCCGTCCGCGCCGAGCGTCACCACCACCTCCGGGACCGCTGCGAGCAGTGCCCGGGCCGCCTCATCCGGATCGCCCCCGCCGGTCAGCGCCATCGCCTCGGACTCGTTGGCGACCAGCAGGTCGACCGCGTCGAGCAGCTCGCCCGGCAGCGGTACGGCCGGCGCCGGCGTCAGTACCACCGGCACGCCGAGCTGCCGGGCGGCCCGCGCACCGGCCAGTACCCCGGCCATCGGCAGCTCCAGTTGCAGCAGCAGCGCATCGCAGCCGCGCAGGGCCGCGACGTCGGCGGTGTCGAGATCGGTGACCGTACCGTTGGCGCCCGGTACCACGACGATCGAGTTACCGCCGGAGTCGTCGACCACGATGTGCGCGACGCCGGACGGTCCGGGCACCGTACGCAGCCGGGTCACGTCGCAGCCCGCCGAGTCGAGCGCGGCGGCCAGTCGCGGGCCGTATGCGTCGTCGCCGACCGCGCCGATGAAGCGCACCGCAGCACCGGCCCGGGCAGCGGCTATCGCCTGGTTGGCGCCCTTGCCGCCGGGCACGGTACGAAACTCGCGTCCGGTGACGGTCTCCCCGCGACGGGGCGCAACCGGTACGTAGACGGTCAGGTCCATGTTCGCGCTGCCCAGTACCGCGATGCGTACGCCCATGCGGCATTTTCCCATCAGGGCAGCTGCCCGGCACCCGGGCGGGCCGCTGGCGTACCGTCCGGAGGATGGACCAGGACCCGGGTGGGACACGGCGCGCAGAGGGGCCGGGCGCCACGGAGCGCGGCGGGAAGGCCGCCGACCCGGGCGCCACGGAGCGCGGCGGGGACAGCCGGTCCAGCTGGGAACGGCAGCGACGGCACGCCATCTCGGTGCACGCCGAGGCACAGCAGCGGCGGGTCGAAACGGAGGCAGGTCAGGCGGCGACCCTGATCGCCCGGTTCGCCCGGGACGCGAGCGCCGCGGGGCTGCGCCCGACCGCGCTGACCGCCCGAACCTTCAACGGCCGGTCCCGCTACCGGACAGGGCTGCGGGGCTGGTATCTCAAACCGGACCGTTCGGTGGCGGTCAGCCTGGCCGGTGACTTCTACATCCTGGCCGTACCGGCCAACCTGACGGCCCGGCTGCGCGGCGCCCGGCTGAGCCCGGAGCGTCCGGGGCTGACCATCGGCGAGGGCGCCCGGGACGGGGAGTCGGTGCCGCTGCGTACGCTGCTGCAGTTGCGGCTGGATGCGGGCAACGACTGGCCCTGATCCGCCGCCGTCGCACCGCCCGGACCACACCGCCCCGGACAGCACCGCCCGGATCGCGTCGCACCGCCCCGGACGGCGGTCGCGACCGGGTTCAGTTGCCCGGCGACATACCGAGGAACTGCTGCTGCTCCCGGTCGTAGCGCTGGGTCAGACCGTTGCCGTACCGGTGCCACCAGTTGTCGGTGTGCCCACCCTGATGGGTCGTGGTGTTGCCGTAGATCGTCTGGTCGTAGTCGATCCGCGCGTCGTGGAACGCCGTCTGGAACTGGTCCGGGGTCATCTGCTGGATGTGCTGGATCGCCTGCGGTGTCAGCGTCCCGGAGCGGTGGATCTGCCCGGTCGTCATGGAGTTGAGGATGGCCTGGGCGCCGCCGGCACCACGCATGTGCGCGGCCGAGACGACCGCGGCCTGTACGCCGGGGTCGGTGAAGTTCAGCGCGCCGGCCGCACGAGCGTGGTCGGACAGCAGGCCGGCCACCACGGCGTGTTCCTGCGGGCTGCCCTGACCGTACTGGTTGCGGGCGGCCATGATCTGGTCGTAGCCGTTGTGCTCGCTCTGCCGGAAGCCGTACATCTCCCGTACGCCGCCCTGCTCGCCGCCAGCGCCCTCGGAGTTCATGATCGAGGTGACCACCCGGTCGTCCAGCGCGTCCGGGTTCTGGGCCGGCTGCGCGGGCTGAGCTGGTTGCGCCGGCTGGGTCGTGGCGTTCTGGTCAGCGCCGTAGCCCTGCGCGACCGCCGTGTCGGTACCGGCGTAGTCGTCGGACGCGGTCTGCACGTGCTGGTTGATCGACTGCAGCAGGTGCATCGCGCTACGCAGCGCGCCGACCAGCTGGGACTGCCACGTGCTGTTGGCGCCGGCGACCGCGCCGCCGAGGGTGGCGAAGGCCGACGCCTCAAGTACGGTGCTCTCCAGCCCGCTGATCACCTCGCCGAGGTTGCCGGTCAGGCCGGTGACGTCCGAGGTGACGGAACGTACCGCAGTGGGATTGATCTGGAAGCTCCCGGTAGTCACCGCGACGGCTCCTCTCCTCGACGACGCCCGGGTCAAGTCTTCGCCGACGGGCAGGTAACCGGGTACGGCACAACTACCCACCCGCGGGCGGCTTCGTTGTGGGCATTCCGGCCGCACGGGTCTCCGGCCGGTCCAAGATGCGCAGCCAACTGCCGTCGGATTGGCGGCGGGCTACCTGTGCCCGGCCACCGGTGCCGTCGGCCGACCGGGTCGCGGTCAGCGCGAGGTCACCGTGCCGCAGGGTGGGCAGCGGTTCCTCGATCTTGAACGTCGGCGGGTCGGCGAGCATCGTCTCGAACACCGCGCGGATGGCCGAACGGCCGACCGTCTCGGCGCCGGGTGGGAAACCGAGCACCGCGTCGGGCTCGTACAACTCGCTGAGCCCTTCGGCGTCCCCGGCGTTGGCCCGCGCCACGAACAGTCGTGCCAGGTCCTCGGGGGTGTCTGCGGATTGCCGCATGGTCGGTGTCCTTCCGGTGTCTGAACGGACCGGGCAGCGCCCGGGTCCATGGGGTCACCTCCTACCCTGGGCTCCTCGGATCCATAAGTCCAAGACCAGTTATTTCTGCGTCCTAGAATCAATACTTATGGAGCTGCGTCAGCTGGAGTACTTCGTGGCGGTGGTGGAGGAGGCCAGCTTCACCCGTGCGGCGGCCCGGATGCGGGTCGCCCAACCCGGCGTGAGCGCGCAGATCCGGCAGCTGGAACGCGAACTCGGCCAACCGTTGCTGGACCGTTCCGGTCGCACGGTACGCACCACCGGAGCCGGCGACGTCGTACTCGCGCATGCCCGCGACGCACTCGCCGCCGTGGCCGGTGCCCGCCTCGCCGTCGACGAACTCGCCGGACTGATCGGTGGTCGGGTCGCGGTCGGCATGGTGACCGCGTGCTCCTCCCTCGACCTGGCCGACCTGCTCGCCACCTTCCACACCCGGCATCCCGGCGTCGAGATGACGCTGAGCGAGGCGAACTCCGACCAGCTGATCGCCTCGCTGCGCTCCGGACAGCTCGACGTCGCGGTCGTCGGCCTCACCACCGACACACCGGACGGTATCGACCTCCGGGTCATCGTGGACGAGGAACTGGTCGCCGCGGTGCCGCCCGACGATCCGCTGGCCGGCCGCTCCGGCGCCACCCTGGGCGCGCTACGGCACCGGTCCCTGATCAGCCTGCCGCGCGGCACCGGGCTGCGGACCTGCCTGGACGAGGGCTGCGCGCTGGCCGGGTTCAGCCCACGGATCGCCTTCGAGGCCAGCAATCCGGAGATCGTCGCGCAGCTCGCGGTGCGCGGCCTCGGGGTCGGCGTACTGCCCCGCTCGGTGGCCGACGCGCATCAGGCACAGCTGCATGCCGTCACCCTCACCCGACCACGGCTGCAGGGCCGGCTCGCGCTCGCCTGGCGCGCGACCGGACCGGTCGGTCCCGCCGCACGGGCGCTCATCAGCCTGGCCCACGACGTACTGCCCGGACCGTCCGACCAGGGTTGACCGCGGCCTCATTCGACCGCGAACTCCGGCGTACGGGGCAGGATGCGCTGCTCCACGTCGGTCAGCGCGGTACGCACCGCGCCCAGTGCGGTGGCCTCGTCGCCCAACGCCGACAACGCCAGTACCGGCTCGGTCATGCTCAACGGACGCAGGTGGCGGCGGATCGCGGCCAGCAGCGGCTCCCCGGCGGCCGACACACCGCCGCCGAGCACCACCATCTCCGGGTCGAGCAGCAGCAACAACGCCGACAATCCCCGGGCGAGACGTTCCGCCACGGTGTCCACCGCCGCCGAGGCCACCGGATCACCCTGCCGGGCGGCGGCGAACACCGCCGCAGCGTCCAGTTCGGCCGGCCCGGAACCGCCGAGGGGCGCCACCGCCGGCGCACCGGAGCGCCCGGCGGCCTCGTCGAACGCCGCGATGATCGCGTTGGCACCGACCCGGCGCTCCAGCGGACCGAGACCGGACTCGTCGGAACCGATGTCCGGCTCGCCGAACATGCTGAGATAGCCGATCTCACCGGCCATCCCGCCGGCGCCCCGGTGCAGCCGGTCCCCGATGATCAACCCGGCGCCGATCCGTGCACCCCACTGGACGAACACCACGGTGTGCACGTCGACCGCGACACCACGCCACCGCTCGGCGATGACCGCGAGGTTCACGTCGTTCTCCACCAGCACCGGGCAGTCGAACGAGCGGCCCAGCGCGGCGGTCAGTCGGACCTGGTGCCAGCCGGGCAGGCTCGGTGCCATCCGTACCGCCCCGGTGCGCTCGTCCACCAGGCCGGGCGTACCGACCGCGACCGACCACACCTCGTCGCGCTGCACCCCGGCATCGTCCAGCAGCGCCGATACCGTCTGCTCCACCGCGGCGAGCACATGCGGGCCGGAGTCGGCGAACCGGTCCTCCCGACGCCGCTTGGCCACCACCGCACCGGACAGGTCGGCCAGTACGGCGAGGATCTTGTGCGGTCCGATGTCGATGCCCAGTACGTACCCTGCGTGGCTGCGGAACCGCACCAGTCGGGCCGGGCGGCCCAGCCGCGGCCGACCGGTGTCGGCCTGCTCGCCGTACTCCGCCCAGCCCGCCGACACCAGCTGCGCCACCGCCTGTGCGACGGTCGGCCGGGACAGCCCGGTCAGGGAGCTGAGCTGGGTGAGCCGCGCCTCCGGCCGACCACGTAACGCGGCCAGCACCTTGGCACAGTTGATCTCGCGGAGCAGCGCGGAACTGCCCACCGGTTCCGCGGAATCCGGCTTCTTCGCCACCCGTCACCCCTCTTCGACGCCTGCTCCGCATCCTAGAAGCAGCCCTGTGACAAAAAGGGGTCGGCGAGGGCCAGGCGTTCGCTGGCAGCCAGGTGCCGCGTCCATATGTTCGGGTTGCGCTCGGGCGCGGCGACCACGCCGCCAGCGGGCCGCTGGGTCCGGCCGGGGTCAGGATGGGGAACCGTACACGCTCACCTCCGTCAGGTGGAATGTGGCGTTCGCCGAGTTGCTGAGCCCGATCACCCGGATGTAACGGGCACTGGCCTCGGTACTGACGGTGTCGCCGGCGTCGGTCGCCGGGCCGGTGCCGTACCGGCCACCGAGGGTGAACCAGTGCGTACCGTCCAGGCTGCCGACCAGGCGATAGGTGTAGTGCCGGGTGCCGTCCACGTAGTTGCGGACGTTCACCTTCGACACGTCGGTCACGCCGCCCAGGTCCACCTGCCACCAGGTGCTGTCCCCGGTCAGCGGCCCACCCCAGTACGGCGAGTTGCCCCGGCTGCCGTCGTTGGCGGCCTCGGCCGGATGACCCGGCTCCGAGTCCAGCGCGGTTACCGGCTGGTGCAGGCTGCGCAGGGTGTCCGCCGAGGTGTCCCGTTCGGCGTAGGCGGCCGTGTCGAAGCCGTGGAAGGTGGCCAGTCCGGCCTGCCCGTCCCCGCCGTTGACCGCGCTGAACACCAACCCGACATCCTCCTGGCTGCTCGCGCCGGGCACCGTGGCGCTACCGGCCCGGGTCCAGTTCTTCCCGTCGCTGGAGCACCATCCGGTGAACCGGTCGCCGGTGCGACCCAGCCGCACCTGGTCGCCGGGACCGAACCCGTCCGCCCTGCTGTAGGTGTCCAAGAGCCCGTCGCCGTCGGAATCCCAGCTGAACATGCACCCGCTGCCCGGGGTGAGCGCCACGCTGACGTAGCCGCCGCTGCGCGGGGTGGACAGGTCACTGCTGGCGATCAGCCCGGCGCGGGCGTACGGGGACCCCGCATCGATGCGCGGCACCGTCGTGGTCACCGAGCGGCCGTCGTCCAGCGCACCGGGCCGGTAGATGGTGCCGTACTCGTTGCGGTCCTTCCACAGGTCCGAGCCGCCGCCGGCGATACCGAACTGCGTACCGTCCTGGGCGAACATCGCGTCGCTGTTGGTGAACGTGCGGTACGGCTCCGCCACGTCCCCGGTGACCAGCACGCTGGTGTCGGCGTCGGCCTGATCGGTCACCCGGCCGGAACTCCAGCGTGCGGTGGCGTGCACGTCGGCGACCGTACCGGGGCCGGCGCCGGCCGGGACGGTGAGTGTCCAGGTTGCGCTGAACGTACCGGCGGCGGCCACCTGCCGGGTGCTGGTTGGCGTCGTGGCCTTCACCTGGTAGCCGTCCGGCGCGGACAGGGTCAGCTGCACCGTTCCCGTCGCCCGCAACAGGTTGCGGTTGCCGAAGGTGGCGGTCAGCTCGGTGCTCATACCAGGCTTCACTCCCTTGTGGACGGTACTCAGCGTCAGGTCGCCCGCCGGCACCTCGGCCACCTGTTCGGCCAGCGCGTAGGCGTCGCCGTGCGCCCGCTGCGGGTAGCTGGTGTCGGCGTGCGCCCAGTCCGACGCGACCGCCGCCCAATCGATCGCGACCGGCTGCTGCCCGGTCCGCAGCGCGGTGGCGAGGCTGTCGAAGTAGCGCTGCCACCGGTCGCCGTAGTAGTCACCGACCAGTCCGTTGAACTCCCGACGCGCGTAGTCCTGCAACGTGGTGCCGGTCGCCCACAAGGTCACCAGGGACCGTACGTCGTAGCGCAACGCCTCGGCCCCGGCAGGTGAGGACGCCTGCCGTTGCGCCTCGGCCTGCCAGGAACCGAACAGCAGATGGTCGTCGGTGCCCAACAACCGGTCCATCAGGTGCAGCTGGCTCATCCACTGCCCGGCCAGCCGACTGAACCGGGCCAGATCCTTGGCGTGGTAGGCGTCGGCGACCTCCGGCAGCATGGTACGGCTGTGGTTGGCGAGCACCTGCCGGCCCACGTCCACCAGGTCGTAGCGGTACGCGGTGCTGTGCCGCAGACGCGAATCGACCGCCAGCAGGTCACCGAGCGCGGCGTCGAAGGTGCCGATGTCGTACGGCAGCGCACTGGAGGAGGTGGATAAGCTCGGCTGGTTGTCGTACAGCGCCGTCGGGTGCTTGGTGTCCACGTTCGCCGGCCAGTCGTACACCGTCGCGGCCAGGACCCGCCAGGCCGCCAGCGCGTGCGGATCGGCCGCACCGTAGCGGGCGGTGGCGTAGTCGTCGAACCAGCGGCCCATGTCCACCGGCCCGTCCTGCCAGGGCAGTTCGCTGAAGAACTGCACCGCGGCCGGGTTGTTGTCGATCGCCTCGGGCATCAGCGCGATCCCGTCCAGCGCGGTGCCCGCCTTCGCCCGCCAGGCGTGGAACTTCTGGTTCCACTCCGCCAGGCTGGCGCCCATGTTCTGGTGGCCGCCGAAGTTCCAGATCGTGCCGAACGCGTACGGCGTGCCGAAGAAGTCGGCGTCCCGGTCGGTGATCGACGGCGACTCGGAGATGCCGTCCAGTACCAGGACCTTGGACCGGTCCACGTTCTGCAGGGTGGCCGGTAGCGGGTTGTGCTGCCAACCGAGGATCGCCCAGATGGCGTCGGGGTGCGCGGCCTCCAGCGCGTCCTGTACGGCCTTCGACGCAGCCGGTACGTCCACGCTGCCGGCCCGGCCGCCCTCGTGCAGCAGATCCATCTTGTACATCGTGGAGTCACCGAACAGCTGCGACTGCACCTGGTAGAACGTCTTCGCCACCCGGGCGAAGTACGCGTTGGTCGGGTCCAGCCAGTCCGGCCGGGGCAGGCCGTCCCAGGTGCCCTGCGGGACGGTGTTGGCACCCGGGTTGCGGTCGGCGAACCCGGGCGGAACGGTGCCGTAGTAGCCGGGCAGTACCGGGGTCATGCCGAGCGAGCGCAGCTGGTCGGCGATCTGCCGACCCAGCGCGGCATGCTTGTCGATCAGTTGCTGGGTGACCGGGGATCCGGTGCAGCAGATGTTCTGCAGCAGCCACCAGGACTGGTGACCGGGTTGCGGGATCCAGTTGCGCATCTCCTGCGCGGAGTAGCCGTACTGCTGGAATGCCCGTTCGTACACCGCTTCCTGGCCTTCGTAGACCAGGACCTCGTTGATGCCGCGCAGGGCCAGTACGTCGATGCGGTGCTGCCAGTCGTGCCAGGAGAGGTACGGCCCGGCGTAGCCCTCGTTGGTGTCGTTGAGCGCGAAGCGGTGCGTCACCGACGAGGTGTGCTCGATCGCGGCGGCCGGTAGTGGCAGCCGGCCGGGGAGCTGTTCGCCCTCCAACGAGATGTCGGCGTGTGCCACGTACTTGAGGTACCAACCGAACCCGGTCAGCAGCACCGCGGGCGTGGTGCCGGTGACGACCAGTCGACGGTGTTCGGTGGCGATCCGAAACCGGTCCTGGCCGCTGCCCTTCGGCTCGGCGCGCAGCGTGACCTGGTCGGCCCGGTCGCCGATCAACCGGTGCAGCGCGGCGGTGGCCGGCCGGGTGTCGAAGGCTCCCGCGTCGTGCTGGGGTGCGGCGGCGGGGAGTGCGTCCGCGGGCGCGGTGCTGCCGATCAGGAGTACGGCGGCCAGCGCGGCCACCGTGCCGGCGCGACGGCGCCACCGTTGCGGTCCCGGTACCCGCCTTCGTTCTGCCACCATTGCCGGCTCACCTTCGCTCTGGGATGCGGCGTCCGGAACCACTTATGCAAAACGCTTTCGGAATACCGTCCTGATGAGGATGGCCTGCGAGTGTCCGCACGTCAAGATCTGTCCCGACCTGACCGTCCGGTTCCTGCTCTGACATCCCCGACGAGTGAGCCCAACCGACGGGTGACCGTGCACTCGTCGCCGACCGGCACCCGCGGCACACTGAGGGCAGGACACCTCGGTACGGCGCTGAGGTCCGTGCCGGGGCACGGCACGAGGGGATGCACGTGCACCGCAGGTCCGACCGGTTGCCCGAGCTGCTGCCGGTGCTGTCCACCGGCCGGCACCGCAGCCCTCGCCGCGGTGCGTGTTTCATGGACGCCTCCTACCTCGCTGGCGAACGCTGGAGCGACCATCCGAGCTGCACACACCCGCTGCTGGCCACCCTCGCCAGACTGGTCAACGACGAACTGTCGGCCCACAGCCGGCAACGACTCGTCGAGCTCATCCCCTCGGTCATCGGCCTGACCAGCGACGACCTACGCCTCGACGCCCGCATCGCCCTGCACTGCGCGACCAGCGCACTGCCGGTGGTCCCGCTCGGACAGCAACGCTCGCTGGCCGTGTCCGTACTGTCCGGCAACCGCATCCTCGCCGAACTCGACGCCACCGCGCCATACGACCCCGGCGGCCCACGGTGCAGCACCGACGAGCAGCTGGACGACGAGCATTTGCGCGAACCGGTGTTGGCCCAGCACGTACCGGCCGCCCAGCGGAAGCGCACAGCGGGCGACGCCTGTGTACAAGGGTTCCGCGGGTCGGCCACTACAGCCGGAGCCGCGAACACATTGTGCCGTATGCCCTGCAACGCTCAAGATGGAAGACAGTCCGATGAGCTAGTGACATGAGGCCAGACTCGAAATCCCAGCTCAACCGATCCTTGAGCGGCTACGCCGTAGGCCAACGTCTCGACTCCACGAAGGCGCGGCCACGCAGTGGACGTTCTCACTCTTGTTCGGTGGACTCCCCACCACGCTCGTGCGCACGCAATGACGGGAAGAGGACCACGTCGCGCAGCGTGGTGGAGTCGGTCAACAGCGCTACCAGGCGGTCGATGCCGAGACCGAGGCCGGACATCGGCGGCATGCCGTACTCCATCGCCTCGATGAAGTCGTCCTCCATCATCATGGTCTCGTCGTCGCCACTGGCACGCAGCTCGTGCCTGCTCCTCCAAGCGCCCCCGCTGGTCGACCGGGTCCACCAGCTCGGAGTACGCCTTGACGATCTCCCAGCAGTTGACCACGACCTGGAACATGTCGAGCTGGCTCGGGTCTTCGTCCGACCGGCGGGCGAGCGGCACCAGCTCCACCGGATGGTTCACCAGGAAGCAGGGCTGGATGAGGCGGGGCCGGACCGTCTTCTTGTAGAGCTGATCGACCAGCGACGCGTACGACGGTGCAGTGAGATCAACACCGAACGAGTTGTCGGCCAGCCGTGCGCGAAGCGTCGGCAGGTCACGTACCTCCCGCAGGTCGACGCCGGTCGCCCGGTGCACCTCGTCGCGGAAGTCGATTACCGGCCACTCACCACCGAAATCGAGCGTGACCCCCTCGTACTCGATCGTCTGGGATCCGAGTACATCACTGAGCAGGCTCTGTAGTAGTTCCCGGACGACCGCCATGTTGTCGCGGTAGTCCCAGTAGGCCGCATACCACTCGAGAAGAGTGAACTCCTGCAGGTGCGAGGAGTCGATCCCCTCGTTGCGGAAGCACTTGGCGAGCTCGTACACCCGGTCGAAACCACCGGCGACCAGCCGTTTGAGGTAGGTCTCCGGGGAGATGCGCAGATAGAGGTCCTCGTCGAGGGCGTGGTGATGCGTGACGAACGGGCGGGCCGCCGCCCCGGCGGCGGCAGCCTGCAGGATCGGGGTCTCCACCTCCATGAAGTCCCGACCGTCAAGAAAAGAGCGCAGGAAACGTACGACGGCTGTACGCACCTGGAACCGGCGACGCGACTCCTCGTTGACCAGCAGGTCGAAATACCGCTTGCGTGCCCTGGCCTCCGGATTGGACAGGCCGAGCCACTTGTCGGGCAGCGCCCGGTGCGACCGGTTGAGCGGGGTAAGATCGGCGACGTCCACGGTGCGCTCACCCTTGTCGGTGGTCCACAGGACACCGTCCACCCCGACGAAGTCACCGACGCGCAGCCCCTTCGTCCACGCGGCAAACCGATCGCGTTCGACCGTGTCCCGCCGGATGGCGATCTGAATACGGCCGGACCGGTCCTGCAGGTGACCGAAGACGATACCACCGAATCGACGCCACAGCATGAGTCGCCCAGCGAGGCGGACCTTCGTACCGTCCGGCTCGGCAGCGGCTGCGGTGTCGAGCGACGTGACATCGTAGCGACCAGCGGGACCCGTGGCGCCCCGGTCCGACAGCGCGGACATCCCCACAACAAACCCCAAGTGAATATGCGACCGCACACGATCGCATGCCGGACATACTTGCAAGAAGCTTACCGTCACCCCGGGCCCTCCACCGCCACCCATGTCAGACGATGTGGCAACCGAAGCTTTCGGTGCCGGCCCTCGCGCCTAGGAGCCGGGACAGACCGATACCGGTACCGGTCACCGGCGGGATCCCGCTGGCAAGGCTTTCCAGCAGCTCACCGTACCGGCGGGGTACGGCATGGCGGTCGTCCTGAAACTGCTTCAAGAGTCGCTGCCACATGCACGCAGGATCCATCTCGTTCGCAGCCACTTCGGCGCACTCAAGGCCCCGACAGTAGACCCATACCCGGGCGGCCTGCTCTCGGCTCCCCATGATCAACGGCGAAGAGGGGAGCGGGAGATCGGAGAGGCACAAAATCCCTTCGAATGCCGGAGCGACGACTGCATCGACCGGACTCCGACGAGCGGCTGTACGACCTGCTCGCAGGCGCCATCGACGACTGCGCCGCACTGGCACCGGCCGACCGGCACTAGGGTGCCGCCCACGGCGGAGCGCACCGCAGCACACAGTAGATTCGGTTGATGCGGTTGGCGAGTATCCATATCTATCCGGTGAAGTCGACCCGCGGCAGCACCCTGGCCGAAGCGGTCGTCGAACCCTGGGGGCTGCGGCACGATCGGCGCTGGGTCGTACTGCGCCCCGACGGGCAGCGGCTCACCGCCCGGGAGAACTCCCGGCTGCTCACGGTCACCGCGACACCGGGCACCGGCGACGGGCTCACCCTGGCCGCACCGTCCGCCGGCACCCTGGTGGTGCCCCGGCCACCCGGCACCGCCGCGACCGTCCCCACCACGCTGTCCCGTCTCGACGGTGTGCGTTCCTGCGGGTCGGCCACGGACCGCTGGCTGGCCGGCGTTCTCGGCGAACCGGTACGCCTCGGCTGGCTGGACGACCCGCACCGGCGACCGGTGGACCCGGCGCACGGCGGCCGGCCCGGCGATCCGCTGAACCTGGCCGACGCCGGCCCGCTGCTGCTGACCAGTACCGCGTCGCTGCACCAGTTGCAGGACTGGATCGCCGCGACCCGGGCCGAGCTGGGCGAGCCGGAGGCCGCGCCGCTGCCGATGGCCCGGTTCCGGCCCAACGTGGTGGTCGACGGCGCGGACACCGCGTTCGTCGAGGACGGCTGGAAGCGGCTGACGATCGGCGAGGTCGGCTTCCGGGTCACCGAACCGTGCGACCGTTGCGTACTGACCATGATCGACCCGGACACCCGCGAACGCGGCCCCGAACCGGTCCGTACGCTGGCCCGGCATCGGCACTGGGACGGTCATGTCTGGTTCGGCGTCCGCCTGGTCCCCACCGGCACCGGCACGATCCGCACCGGCGATCCGGTCACCGTCGACTGAGCAGTGCCGGCTGCTCCTGACCTTGACCTGGTCGTCAGCCGGAGCGGTGGGCGGCGACGAAGGCAGCGAGCGTGTCGATGGACTCCATCGAGTCCAGGGTCAGGTCCTCAGCTGCCACGTCCACGCCGTACTCCTGCTGGATGCGGGCCAGCAGCCGGGTACCGGTCAGCGAGGTCAGCCCCAGCGTGCCGCCGAACAGGCCGGTGTCGCCGGGTAGATCGGCGACCTTCGCCGCGTCCCATTCCAGCACCTCGGCCAGCAGCGCCCGGACACCCGCGGCAACCTCGTCGGTCATCAGTTTCCTTCCTCGACCACACGCAGCCACGGCACCTCGGGCAGATCATCGTGCACCGACCGGGCGAGCAGCAGGGTTCCCTCGACCGGCGGGCCGAACTCCGGTGCCGCGGCGGCGAACCCGACCCGCCGCAGCAGCATCCGCAGTTCCAGGTTCGCAGCCACCGGCCGTACGTCGACCAGCAGGTGCTGCGCCCCGTCGGCGCGGGCACGGCGCAGGATCCAGCGCAGCACCGCGACGGGGACGTCGCGGCCGACGGCCCGGCAGGACACCATCAGCAGCCGGGGCTGCCACACCGCACGCCCACCCGGATGCCGCTCGATCAGCGCCGTACTGATCAGCCCGTAGTCGCCGAACCGGTCGGTCAGCCGGGCCACCGGCACGAGCCAGTTCTCGTCGGCGATCAGTTCGCCGATGCGTTCCGCCGACCAGCGTTCGCCGGTGGTGTTGAACCGGTGGGTCCGTTCGGCCAGCTCCGCGACCCGCTCGACGTCACCGGGCCGGGCTGGGCCGATCGTCAAGGTCAGCCCGGTGGAGTGCAGGAACTCCTCCCGCGGCCCGGTGAAGTCACGCTCCGCGGCGCGGCGTACCGACTCCTGTCGGTAGCCGGCGACCCGGTTGCGCGCCTCCCGGGTGATGACCTCGGGGCGGAACTGCGGTGTGTCCAGCCGCGCGTACAGCTCATCGGGCCGCAGTACCAGCACGTCGGGTAGCAGCGCGGCGACCTCGGCGCGTTCGTACGCGCTGTCGTCCACGAACGCCATCGAACTGGTGGCGATGCCCAGTTCGTCGGCGATCCTCGCGATCGCCTCGCTCTTGTCGCCCCAGCCCAGCTGCGGCGCCAGGATCCGGTCGGACAGATCGGGATGCTCGCGTACCGCGTCCGCCAGGCTCGGATCGGTGCGGCTGGCCACGCTGCTGGCGATGCCCCGCTCGGCCAGTACGCTCATCGCCCGCAGTGCCTGCGGGTGCGGGGTGGGCAGGGTGTCTGCGGTCGACTCGATCGCGACGCCGGGCCAGACCGTGTCGTCCAGGTCCCACACCACGCACTTGACGGTGCCCATGGTGGTCAGTCCGTACCGGCCGGTGCGTCGGTGCCGGCCGGGCTGCCGGTGCTCGCGGTGCGGACCAGTTGCAGCGGACGGAACCGTTGCCCGCCGCAGCGCGGACAGCCGGACTCCTTCAACGCGCCGATCATCGGGTACTGCCCGGTCCGGCCGACGGTGTAGCGGGTGGCGCACTGCATGCACTCGTACTCGCGGTCGGCGTTACGCCATTCGGCCGTGTACAGCGGCCCGGCGTGCGCTCCGTCGATGACCGGGGCGGTGGCACCGGTGGTGGACAGGTACTGCAGGTGGCTGGTCCCGCCGATGACGCCCGCGCCCAGGTATTCGTTGAAGTTGCGGTGCATCGCCTGCACGGTCAACCCCAGGTCGGTGACCGCCCGCTGCACCAGCAGGGTGTCGTCGGGACCCTTCGGGCCGAACGAGAACGCGATGCCCCGGCCCGGACCCGGACGCAGGCCCTCCACGGCGCGGGACAGGAACAGCCGGGCGCCCTCCGGGGTGTACGGCGGATCGGTCATGGCAACGTCGAAGCCGGCGCGCAGGGAGGCCGGCAACGGCTGACGCAGGTCGTGTTCGACCAGTTCGGCGCGGGTGTCCTCGGCGACCAGGCCGTCGGCGATGAAGTCGAGCAGGCTGGCCGAGACGTCGACCACACCGAGTCGCGCGACCAGCCGGTGTCCCAGCGCGGCACCGGTCGCGGCGATGGTCAGTGACATCAGGTCGTCGTCGCCGACCACCAGCAGCGACCGGGTGGGCAGCAGCGCGTACCGCATCATCAGCAGCACCCGGCGGACCTTGGTCTCCGCGGTGGCGAACGACTGGTCCAGGCTGAGGTCGACGTCGGGGGCGCGGTCCAGGTAGTCGGCGAGCCGGCGTACCACCGGGGTCAGCTTGCCGGGGATGACCACACCATGGCCGTGGCAGTCCGGGCAGACGGCATTCTGCTTCAGGTCGGGACCGTACTCGTCGAGCAGCGTACGGCCCCGCGGTGTCAGTCGACTGGGCTTGTCGCTGGTCACCACACCCAGCGCGCGCAGCTCGTTGTTGACCGCCGCGACCACCGGCACCGGGAGCCCGGTCTGCCGGCTGACCGCCTTGGTGGACAGTACGGCGAGGTCGCGCAACGCACGTAGCACGCTGACCACCCCGGCCTCACCCTCCTGCAGGCCGACCGCGTCGGCGACCGTCGAGGCGAGGGTGAGCAGTTCGCCGTCGGATCCGTTGATGGTGGTCCTCCCCTACTGCACGTCGCGGATGACCCGCACCACGTTGGCGCGGTCCGGCAACAGGGCGGACTTCAACTCGTCGAGCATCTGCTCACCGTTGAGCCGACCGCAGGTCAGCAGGTCGAAGTTGGCCATGCCGTACTCCGGCCAGGTGTGCACGCTGAGATGCGACTGGGAGAGCAGCAGCACGGCGGTGACCGCGCCGTTCGGAAAGACCGTCGAGGTTTCCCCGAGTACCTGCGCGCCACCGGCACGGGCGGCGGCGCGGAGATGGCCGAGCAGCCCCTCCTCGTCGATCAGGATGTCGCCATCGGACAACCAGACATCCATCGCGTAGGAGCACATCTCGCCGATAAAAGGGGAATCCACGTCAGCTACCGCTCACCGAGAAAATTATGAACCTGCCAATCATACCGGAGCGTGTCGTACACCCCGACGGCCCGTGTTCCACATCATTGAACGACTCACCGGAAACGAAAGGTCGCACGGTTTCCGGACGTTCAGGAATCGACGTCCAGACGCCGTTTCATCGTCAACGAGGTCGGCGCGAAACCATATTTCCGGTAGAGCACCCGCATCGAGTCGTTGCCAACGTGCACCTTGCCCACGATCTCGGTCAACTGCTCGGACCTGGCATATTCGAGCGCCCGCTCGAGCAGGACCTCACCCACCCGGTCGCTGCCGGGACCCTCGGACACGGCCAACGAACGGAAGTTCGCATACCGTTGACCGGTCAGGAAGTTGGTGTTCACCGCCAGCCACAGCCAGCCGACGACCGCGTCACCGGACGTACCGCCGTACGTCCCGCCGTCGCCGGCAGCACCCTTTCGTCCCGCCGTCGCCACCAGCATTCCCGCGCGGTCCCGCTCAAGGGCCTTGGTCAGCTTCTTGCGGTGTACCGCCGGGTCCACGACCGCATCGTCGCCGAACGAGATCTCGGCGATGGTCACCTCGTACGCGGCCAACGCATCGAGGTCCGACTCCTCGGCGTGCCGAACGGCAATGTCCATGATCCCCATCAACTGTGATTGACACGGCACGCGCGCTCTACCGCCAGACGCACCACTCAGGACGAGACGCGACGCGAATGCCCCGAGTCACTCCGCGATGACGCGGAGTCCTCGTCCGATTCGGACTCGTCGTAGTCTGCGTCCGCCTCGTGCTGAGACGAGCCGCCTCCCAGCTCGCGCTGCAACTCATTGAAGTCGGTGGCCAGGGAGTGGTACTTGATTTCCCGTGCCGCCTTTGCCTGCTTCGCCCGCTCTTTACCTCGGCGCCCCATGATCACTCTCCTTATGGCCAAGCGCCATCAACGCCATCATAGACAACACTGCGTGCGGTCGTCCGGACGGCGACACCACGCCGACAGTGGTACATATCGCGTTCGGCGCGAGCCCGTGCCATCCGAAGACCGCTGGTAGCCGCCCGCAGTCGACACACTCCAGTACGTCAACCACAACGTGGCCGGACGTCCAGCCTACGAGTACCGCCCGCCCCGGATCCAGTGCAGGTTCGTCACTCGTCGACACGCCGCCCTGCGCGACGTACGGCGTACCCGGCCGGCCGTGCCTCCACACCCCCCGGCGGCCACCCGCCAGAACGGGCCGAACGCCCTCCTGCACGCTCCGACACCGCCGCGCCGTCGTACGCGACGGGTGCCGCTCCACCCCCGCATGGAGTGCGGGAGCGGCCGGCACCCGTCCACGACCATCTGTCGAACTCACAGCCACGTTGGGGACAAACCCTATGATCTGTTGCATGCAGTCACCTTCACGGTGGGTCGCGAAGATCGGCCCGGCAGGCCCGCACCGCTTCCGGCCCGCCCGTCCGGGCATCGCACGCACCTCGGCGCAACCCTGTGCGCTGCACGTTTCCCGCACTCACCGGAGATGACAAATACTGGACCGGTTCACTACCGGCGCGAGTTACGATGCCATTCACCGATTCCTGTCTTGTTCAATCCGGCCACGCGCCGTACGCTCCCTATTCCACCGGGCAGACCACACGACCTCACACTGTTTCCGAATGACCACAGGGGAATGCTTCCATGCTGAACGATCAGGACTCCGCCCGACTCCGGCGTCTCATCGACGATGTCCAGGCGTTCGCCATGGAGAGCACGTTCACCGAAGTATCAGCGCAGTTCGCGGGCCGTTGGGACGCCGACGAGGTACAGCGCGTCCTGGTCTTCGACCACGCCGCCATACTCGTGTTCCCGGACGGCGACGACGATGTCGCCGAACTGCTACGGCAGGCTGGATTCGAGGTTTCGGCCCCGGTTCCGAGTGTTGTCGTTCGTCAACGGCTCGCGGATCGTTACAGCGTTCCGGACGACATTCTCGACGTCAGCATCATCCGTGGATCCGTGCAACACGCGTCGGGCGGAATACGCGGCGTCGAGGTCTTCGCGCTCCCCCGGGCCGGCGCCGAGAAGGCTTCGACCCAGCTCATCGAACAGGAACGCGAACGCAACACCGAAGGCCACCTCGCCTTCAAGGTCGGCGCGCCGGAGACCGGCAACTACGAACTGATGCGCCGACTGTTCCACGACCATCTGTCGATGTGGCCGGACGGCGGCGGGTACAACCCGCACGACGACGCCGCGAACGGCGGCCGCTCAGTGCTCTACTTCAGCGCGCCACCGGTCCTCGGCCAGCCGTACCGGCCGCACCGGCTGGAGATCACCTGCTCCGGCCACCACCCGGAGGTCATCGCCGCCCACCAGCGCAGCACCGGCGGGAACGCGCCGGACGAGCACGACGCGCTGCTGTCGTTGCTCACCGGGCACTGGGCGGCGCGGGCGGTACACGTCGCCACCGAGCTGGGACTGGCCGACGTACTGCACGAGCAAGCACTGAACGCCGCCGAGATCGCCGAGCGCCTCGACTGCCGACCGGACGCACTGGCCCGCCTGCTGCGCTATCTCGGCCATCTCGGCGTGGTCTCCGTCGACCACGGCTCGCGTTATTCGCTGTCGTCGATGGGCAGTCTGCTGCGTACCGAAAATCCGTTCCATGACCTGGTCCGGATGTACGGAAACGAGTTCTACGAAGCGTGGGGCGATCTGCTGCCGGCGGTACGCACCGGCGGCAGCGCGTTCGGCCACCGCTATGGCGTCGAGCATTTCGACTATTTCGCGGAGCACCCGGAGACCTCCCGTACATTCGACCGTTCGATGGCCGCGGTGACCAATCTGGTGGCCGGGAAGATCTGTTCGGCCTTCGACTTCCCCGAGGACGCCACGGTGGTCGACGTCGGCGGCGGGAACGGCACTCTGTTGCGCACGATCCTGCGGGAGAATCCGACCATCACCGGAATCGTGCTGGACCGCGCGCACGTCGGCTCGGACATTTCCACCGATCCGGCGGACGCTGACATCGTCGCCCAGCTCGCCACCCTTTCCGGTGACTTCTTCGCCGAGGTACCCGGTGAATGCGACATCTATCTGTTGTCCCGGATCCTGCACGATTGGAACGACGAGGACTGCGGGCGGATCCTGCGGGTGTGCCGGGAGGCCTGCCCGCCGGACGCCACCCTGCTCGTACTGGAACGGCTGCTGCCCGACAGCGGTAGCACCGGCGTACCGGACGGGGCCTCGTTGGCGCTGCCCTGGGACATGCAGATGCTCGCTGTCACCGGTGGACGGGAACGCACCCGGGCGGAGTACGAGAAGCTGCTGGCCGGCGCGAACTTCCAGTTGGACGGCATCCGGCCGCTCCCGGTGGACATGAATCTGCTGGTGGCCCGGCCGGTGTGACCGTCGACGGGCCGGGGCCGGGCCCCTCGGCCGCCGGCACGCTCACCCACCGCGTGTATGGTGCGCCCACAAGGCTCAACGGGAGCGCGGCTGGCGGCAGGTGGTTGGTGTGGTTACAGGGCGAGTGGTGCAGTTCAACCAGACGCGGGGGTACGGGTTCGTCGCCCCCGACGGCGGTGGGGAGGACGTCTTCCTGCACGCCGAGGAGCTGAAGGCCTACCCCGATCCGGTGCGGGTCGGCATGCGGGTCGAGTTCGAGGTCGTCGAGGGGCAACGCGGCGGCAAGGCCTTCGACGTACGGGTGCTGTCCGCGCCACGCTCGCCGTCCGGCGCGGCGCCCACCCGCTCCAGCGGTGTCGACCCGGACGACGACGAGCTCACCGAGGTCATCCCGGCCGACGAGTACGCCCGGGAGATCACCGACGCGCTGATCGCCTTCTGCCCCGAGATGACCGCCGCACAGATCGTCAAGATCCGGGAGCGGCTGACCGGCGCGGCCCGACAGCGCGGCTGGCTCGACGACTGAGCGCCGACCGGCGCCGGGCCGGCGCACAACGCCAACCGGCGCCGGGCCCGCGCACAACGCCAACCGGCGCCGGGCCCGCGCACAACGCCAACCGGCGCCGGGCCGGCGCACAACCGGACGACTCCGACCATGACCGGCCTGTATGGCCGTACGATCCAGCGGCGAGCACCCTCGCCGCGCGGGCGCAATGGGCGAGCGGGAACCGGTTCGGCACCGTACGTGGTTATGCGGGCGAGCGGTTGTCGGCGCCGGCGATGCCGGCGACGCCGCTCAGGCCACGCGGACGTACCGCTGATCATCAACCTGCCGTGACACCGGGGATCCCGGGCCGGTCGGGTATGGAATCCACCCGGGCGCCGGAGGCTCCCGCAGTATACGGGAGATCGGGCGCCCGCGCGTACGCCCGAAAGACCGTTGCCGCAAGGGGCGAGCGGCACATACCCTCCATCACAGACAACGCGATCGGCGCGAAAACCGGAATCCCCACCGGTTCTTCCGTCTACAGTGGATAGAGGTCGGCCTGCCGACCGGAGGTAGGGAGGTGACTGGAGTGGACGCGGTACTGGTACTCAACGCCGACCTGGGCCCACTGCACCGGGTGAGCCTCCGGCACGCCATCCGGATGCTCTGCCGCCAGGTGGCGGTGGTGCACGAGGCCGAACCCGACCTGTTCCTCGGCATCTTCCCCCGCCCCCGGGTGGTCCGCCTGGTGCGCTACGTGGTGACCCGCTGGCGCTACAGCGTGGCCCCGGCCTGGTCGCGACGTGGCGTACTGGTCCGTGACCGGCACCACTGCGGCTACTGCGGCACGGCGGCCGACACCATCGACCACGTGCAGCCCCGGTCCCGGGGCGGTCGCAACTCCTGGCGCAACACCGTCGCAGCCTGCCGGGACTGCAACCAGCGCAAGGGCGACCGGACCCCGACCGAAGCGGCGATGCCGCTGCGGTTCGCTCCGGCCGCACCCACCTGGACCACGTTCGCGCTGCTGCGTTAGCCCTTACCGGCCAGCGCCAGCAGCTCGTCCACCGACCACTGGTCGCCGATGTGGCTGCCGTGGTGGGTGGCAAGGATCCGGCCGTCACAACCGATGAGGAAGTCGGCCGGTAGTCCGAGCCGCCCACCCGGCGGGTCCGCGGGCGCCACCTTCTGCTTACGCAGCGCCGCGGGCAGGCTGGCGGCGACCGCCCGCAGCAGCGTCGGCCAGGCCCGGGGGTCCAGCAGCGCCCGGGGCGACGTCTCGACGCCGAACTCGATGTACAGCAGCTTGTCCGGGTCGGCGACGGCGGCGAACGGCAGGTCGGCAACGTAGGTGCGCAGATCCTCGGCGGGTGAGTGGAACAGCACCACCTCGCGGATGCCGGCGGCCAGGATCTCGTCGTGGCGTTGCGCCACCGACCGCAGGTGCAGGTTGCACACCGGGCAGCCGGCGAACCGCCGGAACTGCAGGTGGACCAGCCGGTCCGGGTCGGGGACGGCAACCGGCCCACCGTCGACGGTGAGCAGTTTCCGGCCGGGGAGCAGGTCCCCGGCAGCGATCCGCGACGAACGTGTGGTGACCATCGGAGCCTTTCCGGTGCGCAACAGGATGCGTCACGCAACCGTAACCGGTTCAGACGCAACGGTTGAGCCTCCTCGACGTGTCTTTCTGGGACAGGGGCGAGGAGTGACAGCGGGCATGCAGCTCTGTCCACCGGCCGGGGCGTGTGCCGTCGCCGGTGGGCCGGACGCCGGGAGATGGCGATGGTGGGTCTGCTGGTACACCGCACAGTGGTCGGATCTCTGCGGTCCTGGCCACCGATCACCTTGACCCCACCCGTGCCGGCAGCCGTTAGACAACCGTGACTGGCCGGGAGGCAACGGGCCGTACCCTGCCGGTGTCTATCCAGGTGGCAGGTCGACGGGACGGGGGACACGTGACCGACAAAGCCAGGTCCGGCAACCGGTCCGGCACACCAAGGGCAGTGCTGGTCCTCGCCCTGCTGACCATCGCATCGGTCGGTCTCGGCGCCGCCCGGCTGGCCCGGACGGACATGACGAGCCCGCTCGGCTACGACACGACCGCGCTGCACAGCTTCGTCATCAGCTACCTGATCTGCGCTGCACTGGCACCCTTGCTGGTCACCACGCTGGTACGTGGGCGGATCCTGGCCGCACCCCGGACCGGGGTGCCGATGCTGCTGCTCATGCTGGTCACACTCACCGCGTTCGCGGGATTGGCCCTAGTGTTCAGCAGGCGCCTCGCCTCATCCGCCCGGGTGCCTCGACAATCCGGAACGCCCCCGCCTGCGCACCATTTCCAGACCGACGCCTCCCTACACGTACCGCTGATCGTCCCGCTGGCCATCGTCGCCGTGGCGGTGCTGTGCATCCTGGTCGTCGCGTGGACCCGACGGTCCTCGCGGCGTCCGTCGACACCGGCCACCGTCGTCCCGCCGCCGGACCACGCGGCCACGCTGCGCAGCGCCACCGACGCCGGTACCAGCGCGCTGCACGGCACCGACGACGCCCGCGAGGCCGTGCTGGCCTGCTACCAGGCGATGGAGGACGCGCTGCGGGCGGGCACCGCGCGGCCCACGTACTCCGACACCCCCACCGAGGTTCTGGACCGGGCCGTGCGTGCCGGCGTGCTGCACGGTCCGGGCGGCAGCATTCTGGTACGGCTGTTCGCCGAGGCGCGATATTCCCGTCATCCGTTCGGCGACCAGCACCGTCGGGCCGCCGAGCGGGCACTCGCCGAGATCCGGAACGATCTGGAGGCACGCCGGTGAAACTCGTACTCGGTTTCAGTGCGATGGCCGGCACGGTGTTCGCCATCCTCGGCTACCTGATCGCCGGACCCGCAGGGCTTGTCGCGACGATGTCGCTGGCAGCCGGATGCCTCGTACTGGCCAGCTACCAGCTGACGAACCGGCCGGCAGGAACGGATCCGTTCGCCCCGGCCCCGTCCACCACGAGATTGGCAGCGGCGGGACCCACGTTCTCCCGGCTGCACCGGATTGAATCTGAGCTGGCCTGGGCAGCGCTGCCCGGCCACCGGTACGAGCCGGCCGTCCGCCGGATGATCGCCGACCTGTACATCGCTGCCGTGGCCCGGTCACATCGTAGTTCCGTTCTCCCGGAAGAGGCCGCCCGGGATCTGGTCGGCGCAGACCTGTGGCCCTATGTCTGTCCAGAGGACTCCCCGTACGCGGCGCACACCGCGCCCGGCCCGGCTGTCCTCACCCGACTCGTCGACCGTCTGGAGCAGTTGTGACCACCACCCTGAACGGGGCCGGCAGCCAGGTCAGTGCGGCTGTGGACGAGATGGAACGCGCTGTGGTGGGCAAGCGCGACGTTCTGGAGATGGTGATGGTGGGTGTGCTGGCCGGTGGGCACCTGCTGTTCGAGGACCTGCCCGGGCTCGGCAAGACGCTGATCGCGCGGTCCCTCGCCACCGTCACCGGGCTGGACTTCACCCGCGTCCAGTTCACCCCGGACCTGCTGCCCTCGGACCTGATCGGGGCGACCGTCTACCACCCCCGTACCGGGGACCTGACGTTCCGGCCCGGCCCAATCTTCACCCAGGTGCTGCTGGCCGACGAGATCAACCGGACCCCACCGAAGACACAGGCCGCGCTGTTGGAGGCGATGGCGGAGGGGCAGGTGAGCGTCGACGGCGAGAGCCGGCCGCTGCCGGACCCGTTCCTGGTGCTGGCCACCGACAACCCGATCGAGTACGAGGGCACCTACCCGCTGCCCGAGGCGCAGCTGGACCGGTTCCTGCTGCGCATCCGGGTCGGCTACCTGGAACCGGTCCGGGAAACCGACCTGCTGGAACAGCGGCTGCGCCGCGACACCCCGGAAATCACCCTGGCACCGGTGTTGTCCGCGGACATCCTGCGGCAGCTGCGGGCCGCGGTGGAACGCGTCGAGGTACAGCGCGACCTGCTCGAATACCTGGTCGCCCTGATCACCGCGACCCGCGAGCACCCGTCGGTGCAGGTGGGCGCGAGCCCACGGGGCGGCCTGGCACTGATGCAGGCGGCGCGGGCCTGGGCGCTGCTCGACGGACGTGACTTCGTCCAGCCCGAGGACATCAAGCGGTTGGCGCCGGCAGCGCTGGCACACCGGTTGAGCCTGCACCCGGATATGTGGGCCCGCCGCATCAGTGCCGAGGACGTGCTGGACGAGATTCTGCGGACCGTGCCGGTGCCGCGGACCGGCACGCTGGGATGAGTACGCCGCTGCGCTTGGTCCGCACCGCCGGCGCGGCGAGGCTGGCCGTGCTTGCGGTGGCCACCGTCATCGCCGCACTGGTCGTGGGCCGGCCGACGATGCTGGTGCTGTGTGCGCCGCCGCTGCTCCTGCTGGCGCTGGGCCAGCGCCGGAGCACCTCCGGCACGGCGGGCACGGCGGGCACGGCGGCGCTGAGCGTACGGCTCGATCCGCCGCGCGCCGTCGAGGGCGACGAGGTACGGGTGCATGTCGAGGTACGGCTGTCCCGGCCAACCATCGGCGCCGAGGTGCGGCTGCGTACCGCGTTGCCGACGGACCCGGACGACCCGCTGGTGCGTACCGACGGCGGCACCGACCGGTTCGTCGCCACGTTCACCGTACGGCCCGACCGGTGGGGACGCTGGAGCGTCGGCACCGCCCGGCTCGCTCTGCTGTCCGAGGGCGGACTGGACCGGGCGGACCTGTACGCGTCGCTCGGCGATCTGGTGGTCTATCCACGTACCGTGCCGTTGCGCAGCGCGCCGCGGCCGGCCCGGCTACCCCAGCTGGTCGGCGAACACGTGGTCGCGAGCAAGGGTTCCGGGGTGGAGTTCGCCGACATCCGACCGTACGTGCCGGGCGACCCGGTCCGTACGGTGCACTGGGCGGCGACCGCCCGGCACGGCCGGCCGTACGTGGTGGAACGGCACGTCGAACGGCTCGCCGACGTAGTGCTGCTGATCGATGCGGCTCTCGACGTCGGGCCGCCCGGCAACAGCAGTCTGGACGTCGCGGTACGCGCCGCGTGCAGCCTGGCGTCCAGTTCGCTGGCGGCCGGGGACAGGGTCGGAGTGGTGGCACTGGGTGGTTCGCTGCGTTGGCTGCCGGTCGGGCTCGGTGCCCGCTACCTGTACCGGATCACCGACGCGGTGGTGGAGGTACGTCGGGACGCGGCCACCGTGGCCGGCGCCGGTCTATCCCGGGTACCGCCCGCCGCACTGCCGCCGGGCGCGCTTGTGGTGGTGTTTACTCCGCTGCTGGACCCCTCCATCATCCGGGTGATCGCCCGGCTCTCCGAGCGCGGCATGTCGACCCTGGTGCTGGACACTTTGACGGCAGAACCGGTGGTGGATTCGGGGTTCCCCGGGCCGCTCGCGCTGCGGGTGTGGCGCCGCGAGCGCGCCGACCTGCTGGAGCAGCTCGCCGCGCTGGGCGCTATGGTCCTGCCGGCGCATGATCTGTCCACTTTGGACGCTTCATTGGCGCCGGTACGGCGGTACCGGCCGGCAGGGAGGACACGATGAGTTCGGTACGGGCCCGGCTGCTGGCTCCCGCCGCATCGGCGGCGTTCGGTCTGCTGATGCTCGGGGTACCGGTCGCGGCCGGGCCACCGGCGACGTTCCTGCTGCTGCCCACAGGGGTGCTCACCCTGGTGCTGGGGCTCCTGCGGCGCCACCACGCACTGATCACCGTGGCGGCCGTGCACGGGGTGGCTCTCGCGGCGCTGAGCCTGCAGGCGGCCGGAGGCGCGACCGGCGTACTGCTGTCGGTGGTTCTGGCGGCGGCGTCGACCGGCTACCTGCTGAGCACTGAGGCGCTGGAGATGGCGTGGCCGGGGCTGCGCAGCTGGTGGCGGCGCCGGGGTGGCGTGGCGCTGACCGTACTGGCGGCGGTCTGCGTACTGGCCGCCGTGGCGCTGGTACCGGTGGGTGCGGCCCTGCCGCTCGTCGTGGTCGGCGCGGTCGCGTTGGTGGCCGCGACGGTCGTGGCGTTCACCGGCCGGCGGGACGTGGCGCAAGCACGGTGATCACCGTGCCGTACCGTGGCGGTGGCGTGTCGGCCGCCGGGTTCAGCGGTCCACTTCGACGTTCTCCAGGATGCCGAGCGCGTCGGGCACCAGCACCGCGGCCGAGTAGTATGCGCTGACCAGGTACGAGATGATCGCCTGTTCGCTGATGTTCATGAACCGCACCGACAGTCCGGGCTCGTACTCGTCCGGCAGGCCGGTCCGGTGCAGCCCGACCACTCCCTGGTCGTCGTGCCCGGTACGCATCGCGAGCACCGACGTGGTGCCGTAGCGGGTGACCGGGATCTTGTTGCACGGCAGGATCGGTACGCCGCGCCAGGCCCGGGCGGTACGGCCGTCGCACGCCGTCTCGGCCGGACAGATACCGCGGCGGTTGCATTCCCGGCCGAACGCGGCGATGGCCCGCGGATGGGCGAGCAGGAACCGGGTACGGCGCCGCCGGGACAGCAGTTCGTCCAGGTCGTCGGGCGTCGGCGGACCACTCCGCGTCTGCGCCCGCTGCCGAAGATCCGCACTGTGCAACAACCCGAACTCCGGATTGTTCACCAACTCGAACTCCTGCCGCTCCCGCAACGCCTCCACCGTCAACCGCAACTGCTGACCAACCTGATCCATCGGCTCACTGAACAGATCAGCAACCCGACTGTGCACCCGCAACACCGTCTGCGCCACCGACAACTCGTACTCCCGCGGCGACACCTCATAATCCACGAACGTCCCCGGCAACACCGGCTCACCCACATGACCCGCAGCCAACTCGATCGCCGCTTCACCATGCTTCGTTCTGGCGCCGGCGTCCTGCCTCGCGGCCGCCTCCAGATGTGCGCGCAGGCGCCCGTACCCGGCCGTCCAGTTCACGGAAGGCCCGCTGGTGACAGCGCGAGCACGATGCACGGAGTCATCGCGCGGACGGTGAACTCCCAGATTGTTCCGGCTCGGTCATGCCTGGTGGCCGAAGTAGTGCCGTCGGCCAGTACGCCGAGCACCGTCTGGTCGCCGTAGCTTTCCGGTGCCGATCCGGTCGACCTTGCCGTGCGCGATCAGGAACACCTGGTCGGCCTGGTGACCGAACTCGACGATCGTGTCGCCGGGTTCGTACTCGCGCTGTTCGAACTGCTCCGCCAGCGCGGCCAGCACCTCGGTGTCGTCGTATCCGTGCAGCGGCGGGAGTTCACGAAGTTCCGGGGCGATGACCCGGACCCGGGAGCCGGTACTGACGAAGCTCACCCGGTTGTCCCCGAGGGTGTAGCTCATCCGCCGGTTCACCCGGTAGGCGCCGCCGCTCACCTGGACCCAGGGCAGTACCCGCAGCAGCCAGCGGGAGGTGATCTCCTGCATCTGCGGCGCGGTCTTCGTCGTGGTCGCCAACGTGCGGGCGGCCGCGGTACTCAGGCTCAGCTGCGACTGCGCGTCGGCAGTCTCCACCGCCGGCTCCAGCAACTCGGTCATGGGCCTACCACCAATCCTCGCTCAGCGGAGAACACACAGGTCGGTCACGGATCCGGCAGCGGGGTCGGAGGCGGGCGGCCATCCTCGCCTGACCCCGGTCGATTCCGCTCCGGTCCTGCTACTGGCCGTTGCGCACGCGCGCGATGAATGCCGCATATCGTGACGTATAACGTGCGCTCCGTGGAAAGCTAGCACACTCGGTAACCGCACCGTCACCCCAGCAGTGCCACCCGCAGATCCGTACGGTCCATCGACGCTCCACTCAGCGCGTCGTCGGATTCCCCTCGGCCGGGTTCTGGTCGGCCGGGTTCTGGTCGGCCGGGTTCTGGTCGGCCGGGTTCTCCTCGACCAGAAAGCCGTGGCCGAGCAGCCAGGTCAGGTTCAGCGCGGTGCCGGCCGTCGGCAGGTAGTCCCCGTTGAGCTTGAACTGGATCCCCAGACCTGGCTGGGCGAACCACGGTGCGATCGGGCCGCTGTCCACCCTGAACCGGCGGAGCACGCAGTACTCGTGGTAGTTACTCAGCGGTGCGGCAACTGGCGTGTCGAGGTTCTGCGGCGGCAGAGCCCGGGCCGCGAACGGGGTACCGGCCGGCGACAGGTACGCGCCGCCGGGGTAGCCGAACCGGTCCACCAGGCTGCCCGGGCGCAGCGCCACCGCATGCTTGATCGGCCGTCCACGCCAGGTCAGGAAGCCGTCGGCCGGTGGATAGCGCCACTGGTCGCCGTCGCGGTAGCGCCGGATGAAGGTGTCGGCGCGCAGGTAGCCGAGCCGTAGGTAGTGCCGCAGCAGCGGCGTGACCGGCGAATCGGTCGGCAGCACCGCCGGACCGAGGAACGCTCGGCCTTCGAAGAACTGGCCGGTCGGCATCGCGTTCGCCGGCGTACCGGGCCGACACGAGGCTGCCGTGGCGTGTCTGGACGCCGCACCCCGCGCGGCAGCGTCCCGGGGCAGCGCCGCCGATCCCCTGCCGTCGCCGGACGGCGCCACCGATCCCCTGCCGTCGCCGAACGGCGCCGCAGCGGCGGCCGCCGGAACCGGAGCGGCCAACGCCGCGGCGAGCAGCGCCACGGCACCGAGACGACGAATCCGCACAGGTACCTCCGGAGACTCAGGACGGTGACGCCCACAGTCTCCGGGAACCTCACGGCCATGGTGCGAATATCGACGACTGCAAATTCCCGCTGGTCAGGTGCCCGGCTGCGAGGTATCCGAGGTCGACGACTCCGGCCGCGGTGAATCCGATCGCAGTGCGAAGGTGACCGCCCGGATCCGGGACGCCGCGGTCGACAGTTCATCGGGAGTGGGTTGCCGGTCGGCGGGCATACCGAGCCGCATGCTGGCCAGCGCCGCCGGGCCGAGCCGCTGCCCCAACTGTTCGAGCAGATCAGCGACCGCCGCCGGATCCTCGATCACAGTCGGGGTCGCCTCATGCCACTGGCCGCGGATGCGTAGTCGCACCGTACGACCGTCCCGCAGGTTGACCGCCCAGGTCGGCTGGGTACTGGTGGCCAGCAGGTCGCCGTCGCCGGCGGGGAAGTACCCGACCGGGATGGTGAAGGTCCGACCCGACCTGCGGCCGGTGTAGCTCAACAGCATCAACCGGCGGCTCAGCAACGGGTGCAACGGCGAGCGGAGCAACGGTCGGACGACGCGGTTGACCAACCGGAACGCTCCGACCGGCGGGGGCTTCCACTGGTCCGTGGCGGCTGTGGTCACGGCTCTCCTCGGATGTCGGCGCGACATCCCGTCGGAAGGGCGGGGCCACTCGGGCGTCGCGCGGCGAAATGGTCGCCCAGTAGACCACGCCGCGACGACGCCCGGTGCCCGTCAGCACGCCGATCCCCGCGCCGGTACGCCCCTGACCAGTGCCGGGACCTGGACGGCACGAAACGGCAACGCATCGCCTGTTGTACTGTCGGTGACTTCAGACAAGCAGAGAGTGCATCACTGGTCGTGTGAGGATGAACGCCCATGCAGGCTTTCGCGCTGCCCGACTTCTACCTGCCGTACCCGGCCCGGATCAACCCGCACCAGGAACGTACCCGGGAACACAGCGCGACGTGGGCCCGGCAGATGGGCATGCTCGACGCGGCCACCCCCGGCGGCGGCCTCGTCTGGGACGGTGCCGCGCTGGCCCGCATGGACTACGCCCTGATGTGCGCCTACACCCACCCCGACTGCGACGGGCAGACCCTCGACCTGATCACCGACTGGTACGTCTGGGTGTTCTTCTTCGACGACCATTTCCTGGAGCAGTACAAGTACTCCCGCGACCTGCCCGGCGCCAGGTCCTATCTGGACAGTCTCGAACGGTTCATGACCTGCACCGGGCAGACCCCGCCAGAGCCGACCAACCCGACCGAGGCCGGACTGGCCGACCTGTGGGCACGCACCGTACCGGCCATGTCGGAAGCCTGGCGGCGCAGGTTCCGCACCGCCACCCACAACCTGATGGTCGAGTCCATGTGGGAACTGGACAACATCGACCGCGGGCGGATCGCCAACCCGATCGAGTACATCCAGATGCGGCGCCGGGTCGGTGGTGCACCCTGGTCGGCCAACCTGGTCGAGTACGCCGCCGGCGCAGAGCTGCCCGACCGCCTCGCCGCGACCCGACCCGTACGGGTGCTGGCCGACACCTTCGCCGACGCCGTACACCTGCGCAACGACCTGTTCTCCTACCAGCGCGAAGTGCAGGAGGAAGGCGAGAACTCCAACGCCGTACTGGTCTTCGAACGCTTTCTCGACTGCCCCACCCAACAGGCCGCGGAACTGGTCAACGACCTGCTCACCTCCCGGGTACAGCAGTTCGAGAACACCGCGCTCACCGAGATACCCGAGGTGCTCACCGAGCATGCGGCGCCGCCGAGCGAGCAGCTCGCCGTCGCCGCGTACATCAAGGGTCTGCAGGACTGGCAGGCCGGCGGGCACGAATGGCACGCCCGGTCCAGCCGGTACATGAACGACGGCGCCGCCACCACCCGCACCGCCGTACTCGGCGGCCCGACCGGGCTGGGCACCTCCGGCAGCCGGCTGTCGCTGTCTCCCGGCCTGCGCGGACGCACCCGACAGCACGCGCACCGGCCGTACCAGCCGGTCGGTCACCTCACCCTGCCCGAGCTGTACATGCCCTACCCGGTACGCATCAGCCCGCACCTCGACGCGACCCGCCGGTACGCGGTCGGCTGGGCCCGGCGGATGGGCATGTTCGACGCGGTAGCCGGGGTCGAACGCGACGGGCTGTGGGACGAACGCCGGTTCCTCGGCTTCGACTTCGCGCACTGCGCCGCGATGATCCACCCCGACGCCGAACCCGGGCAGCTCGACCTGTCCGCCGACTGGCTGGCCTGGGGCACCTACGGCGACGACTACTTCCCGGTCGTGTTCGGCGCGACCCGCGAGCTGGCCGCGGCCAAGCTGTGCGACCAGCGGCTGTCGGAGTTCATGCCACTGGACGCCGGTGACACACCCGAACCGACCAACCCGGTGGAACGCGGACTGGGCGACCTGTGGCGCCGTACCGCCGGCGGAATGAGCATGCCGGCCCGGCGGCAGTTCCGTACCGCGGTGCGGGAGATGACCGCCAGCTGGCTGTGGGAACTGGCCAACCAGGCCCAGCACCGGGTACCCGATCCGGTCGACTACGTGGAGATGCGCCGCCGTACGTTCGGCTCCGACATGACCATGAGCCTGGCCCGGCTCGCGCACTCCGACCAGGTGCCACCGGAGCTGTACGGCACCCGGGTCCTGCACGAGCTGGACACCGCGGCGCAGGACTACGCCTGCTTCACCAACGACCTGTACTCGTATCAGAAGGAGATCGAGTACGAGGGCGAGGTGCACAACATGGTGCTGGTGGTGCAGAACTTCCTGACCGTGGACCGGTGGACGGCGCGCGACATCGTGGCCGGGCTGATGACCGCGCGGATGCGGGAGTTCGAGTACCTCCTCGCCCACGACCTGCCCGCGCTGTTCGACGAGTACGACCTGGCCGAACCGACCCGCCGGGTGCTGCTGCGGCACGCCGACGACCTGAAGGACTGGATGTCCGGGATCCTGGAATGGCACCGCCGGTGCGCCCGCTACACCGGGGCGGAGCTGCGGCGGCACCGCGCCCGGACCCTGTACCGGTCGCCAACCGCACCCGGCCTACGACCGGCCGCCGTGCACTGAGCTTCCGGAACGCTGTGGCCGCAGGCCGAACCGTATGCTGAGAGCCTGACACCACGGGATGTCGGCCCGGTGGGTTGAGCTCCGGGCCGCCCCGCGGCGTGGTCCGGGCGCCCTCGTGGCGCCCGGACCACCTGCCGTACGGCCCGTCGCCGTCGGCGACCGGAACTTTCCGGAAGTTGGATCAGCAGTCGGCTACTCGACGTGATCACATCGGCGCTCGACGGGTGCAAAGTTTGGTGTGGGCCGATACTGTTCATCCCTGACAGAGGCATTCGTGCCGTCGAGCCACGTCCTCCCCACATCCGGGAGGACCCATCTGGAACGGGGGTGACACCACCTTGACTGTCCTCAACACCCAGACGCCCGAGATGCAGGCCGCGGCCAAGAAGGCCAGGGACAACGGATCGGACATCGCCAGCGGGCTGGCCAAGCTGCTGCGTGAACTGGAAACGCTGCCCGGCGGTTTCAAGGGCGCCGCGGCGGTCGAGTTCGGCAGGGCGCAGGAGACCATGCGGCAGAGCCTGACCAAGGTCGTCGATGCGTTGAACGACGTGTCCAGCGGCATCGAGACCGCCGGCCGTGACTTCGACGCCAGCGACCAGGACTCGGCGCAGGAAGTACAGAAGGCCGTCGCCGGGTTGCTGCGGGGCTGACCGCCCGGCTTCAACCATCCGTTGAGAGGAGAAACCGGTGGGCGACAACAGCCACCTGCTGTACAACCACGGCACGATCCAGGGCGCGGCCGGCGACATCGACAGCTTCGTCGGGCTGATGCACGGCAAGTTGGAGGACGTCAACGGCGACTTCAACCGGCTGCGCGGCAACTGGGACTCCGACTCCGCCCGGCAGTTCGACGACTGCCGGAAGCGTTGGGAGGACGGCGCCCGGGAGATCGCGGACACCCTGCTGCGGCTCAAGATGGCCCTGGTGGGTGCCAGCGACCGGATGTCACAGGCCGACCAGCGCGCCAAGCAGCTGTTCCCCGGCTGACCGGTCGAACCCGCACCACCCGACGCCGGGAGCCGCCCAGCTCCCGGCGTCGTGCCGCACACGGCGGATACCTGTCAGGGCGACGCGGACGGCTCCGCTGGTCCAGGTTCGCTGGCGGCGGGCAGCGCGAACGGCGAGACGCCCGTCGGCGAGGGTGCCGGGGCGTCGCCCCGCAGCGACGGCGCCGGCAGCAGCGGCGACCAACCACGACGGCGACCCTGCCGGGCCACCGCAGCGACCAGCAGCATCCCTGCGGCAACCAGCAGTACGACCACGGACAGGGTCACCGCCAGTCGGGTGGCCCGGTGCCGTTGCGTCGCGTTGGCGGCGGCGAGTGGCCGCGACGAATTCTTCGCCAGCGCCGGCAGCGCCTGCGGCGAGGTGGTGCTCAGCGGTTCGGTGACCGCACGGTACGGGTCGACGATGCCGTGACCGTACGAGTCGGTACCCCCGCTGGCCGGGTTGGCGGTGGCCATGATGCGGGTCGCGACCTGCGCGGGGGTCAGCCGCGGATAACGCTGCCGGACCAGTGCGGCGACCCCGGACACGAACGGGGTGGCGAAGCTCGTACCGTCCACCCGGACCTGGCCACTGTGCCGGGCCGTGGTGACGACCTGCACGCCGGGCGCGACGACATCGACGTACGAGCCGTGCTGCGAACTGTCCGCCCGGAAACCGTTGCTGTCCACGGCACCGACACCGATCACCCCGTCGTACGAGGCCGGGTACGGCTCCCGGTTCTTGGCGTCCCTTGCCCCTTCGTTGCCGACCGCGGCCACCACGACGACGCCTTTACCCTGCGCGTACCCGATCGCGGCCCTCAGCCGCGGGTCGTCGTCGTAGAGCACCAGGGACATGTTCAGTACATCGGCCCCGGCGTCCACCGCCCACCGTACGGCGGCTGCCAGGCCCGCCGCGTCCACGGTGTCCCCACTGGTGTCGCCGTCGGACATGACCTCCTTCTCGCTGACCGTCACCGGAAGCAGCTTCGCTCCGGGGGCGATGCCGGCGAAGCCGATCGAGTCGGCGCGCTGGGCCGCGATGATGCCGCCGACCTCGGTGCCGTGGCCGACGCAGTCGCTGTCACCCGACCGGTTGCCCTTCCCGTGCAGGAAGTCCGCGCCGGCGCCCACCCGGCCGTGCAGGCCTGGCTGGTGGGCGTCCACACCTGAGTCGAGGACCGCGACGGTGACGCCCCTGCCGGTGGCGAACGGCCAGGCCCGTTGCGGGTCGAGCATGGTCTGCGGCCAGGGTTCGGCGACGATGCTGCGGCCGGCGGGCGCGCAGTCCGACGACGACCCGCTGGCGGGGTCGGCGCGGGCGGGCGTTGCCGGCACGAGGAACAGCGCGGTGAGGAGGGCGGCCACGGTCGGGCGGGCAGCTCTCATCGGCTCGGCGCCCCGAGATGCTGGCGTTCGACCCCGGTGGGAGCGAGCCACAGATACCGGTCGGCGCCACCGCCCAGCAGCGCGAGCATGTCCGGCTGCAACTGCTGGAGCAGGGACAGCGTCTGGCCGGTCAGCCGCAGCAGGGACGCCGCCGGGGTGCTCTCCGCTGGGGTGAGGCGTTGCATCATCACCAGGTTGGCGGCCTGCAGCACCGGGAACCCGTACGCGGTGAGCTGCCGCAGCACCGTGACCTGCGCCTGCCACGGTCCGACCGGCGCGGCGACCGGACCGGACAGCCCGACGTCGTAGATCAGCAGGGTCGGCTGTCCGGCGCTGGCCGTCACCGCGACGGGCTGCTCACGGCCCATGACCGCGACCCGGTCGTCGCGACCGGTGGCCCAGCGACCGAATCCCTGCCAGAAGCCGGGCGTACTGGTGAACACGACGATCCTGGATCCCAGGCACAGCGCCCGGAAGGCGAGCATGCGCGCCGCCCAGAGCCCACCGACGAGCGCGACGCGGGTGGCTTCCTCCCGGAAGAGCCGTACGGTCACCGGCAGTCGTTCCCGGTCGTGTCCGAGCAGCAGTCCGGTGGCCGGGTTGCCGATCTCCACGTCGTCGAGCGCGACCCGCCGGGCCTGGTGCGCACCGGTACGTAGCCGTAGCCGGGTCCGGCGTGCCCGCGGCGCGGGCGCGGTGTCCGGCCGTACCAGTTCGACGGACTGCGCCTCCCCGCGCAGCGAGGGTGCCGGCACGACGAGAGCCGGTACCTGAGCGACCGGGCCCGGTGTGCCGGCGGAGACGGGCAGGGTCGACGGCGGCATGCCGATGGCCGGCGGTGGCATGCCCGCGGATCCTGACACCGGCGGCACGACGGGCGGGGCTGTCGGCCGACCGCCGATGCTCGGGGTCCCGGACACCGGCGTCCCGGACACCGGTACCGACGACACCGGCGGAGCGGAGACCGGCACGGCCGCGGCGGGCGGCGAGACCCGTGCGATTCCCCGGGGCGGCGGATAGCCGAGTACCGGCTGCGGGCCGCCCGGTACGGGAGGTGCCGACGCCGACCACCCACCGGGAGGCGGCGCCTGCCCGAACGGAGACGGCGGTGGTCCCGGCTGCCCCGGGGCGGCCGGAACCCCGCCTGTGGGCGGCCGCCCAGCCGGTGGTGGGGTCTGCCCCACGCTCGGCGGGTACTGCTGGGGGCGGGGTGCGGAGGAGTGGCGGGGTGCGGCGTCGAACTGCTCCCTGCCCGCGGGGGCATCGTCCGGCACACCGGGTCGGGGTGCGCTCACAGGGTCAGCCCTCCTGTCGGGGCCGTGGCGTAGATGGCGGGGCCCTGCTCACCGTCGAGCCTGGTCAGCCGCGCGCCGTGGTTGCCGGCCGTGGCCGTGAGGATCTGGCAGGTGCGGGACAGTGCGGCCGGCTCCACCGCCACCCGGACCAGCAACCGCAGCCGCAGCTCGTCCTGGTCACCGGGCACCGGTTCGGTACCGAGCGACACGCTGGTGAGCGCGGCGGGGGTGCCGGCGCACGCGTCGATCAGCAACCCCAGGTTCGCGGTAGCGGGCAGGTCACGTACCCAGAAGCAGGCGTGTGCCAGCCCGCCGACCTGGCAGGAGTTCCACTGCTCCCGCGCCACCGTGGCCGTCGGGTCCGACGGCGCCGTGGGGTCGGTCCCCCAGGACCGCAGGATCGCGGTGAGCAGGCCGCCGCCGTCGAGGATCTGATGGGAGAGCCCGGCCCGTTCCGCGGTACGCCCGATCCGGGTGACCGCAGTGCTCAGCGTCCGGTGCAGTGCGTCGAGGTCGGCGCGGCCGGTGAGGATGTCCGCGGCGGTCTGCGGGTCGATGCGTACGACGATCCAGCTGGTGCGTTCCACCGCGGGCAGGCCCGGCAGCCCCGCGGCCAGCGCGGCGTACGAGGCCGTGGCGGGTTGTCCGTCCTCCGACAGGCCGCGTCCCAGGGCCGGCACGGTGTGGATGACGATCTGCACCGCGGACAGCGAGGCGGCGCTGTCGGCGAGCCGGGGCAGCAGCGTACCCAGCCGGAGCGCGGGCCGGGCGTCGCCGCGTACCCCGGCCATCGGGGGCAGCGCGATGCCGGCGAACCAGCCCGCGTCGTCGTGCGCGATGCCGATGCTGCGCCCGTGATGCTCGACCGTGGTGACGGTCAGGCCGGGGGCGAGCGCGCCCAGCGCCGCGAGTCGCGGCTCTCCGCTGTCCGGGCGACGGGACAAGCGGCGCCGACGGTAACTCCAGCGCAGCGTCACCAGGTCGACCCACCAGTGCCCGCCGCTGCGGCCGAGGACCAGTACCAGCACCGCGAGCGCGACCGCCGCGACGACCAGGAGCGCCCAAGCGGGCCGGCCGATCACCGCGACGACACCGAACAGAGCGGCTTCGGCCAGCACGATCTGGGTGGCCGGCGCGATACCCGGCCGGCCGTGTGGTGCGCGCCGCGGCACCATGCTGACCCGCTGCTGCGACGGACCGACGGCGGGCTGCCGGCCGGCCACTGCCGGAAGAACCTGCTGCGGGTTCACCGGTCACCTACCTGGACCGGTTTCCTGGCCGCCGCCGGATCCAGCGCCGGGCCCGCCGGTATCCGGGCGACCAGGCTGCCCGGCAGGGTCAGCACTTCGGCCTTCGGGTAGCCCAACGCGGAGAGCACGTCGCGGCTGGGAACCGGATAGCGGTAGCCGAGGTCGGTGACCAGGTTCAGGCCGCCGTCGTGGGCGCGGGGCCCCGCTACCGCCTCGACGATGGCCAGGTGGCCTGGTGGCACCACCACCCGGTCCGCCAGCGCGGTGCCGTCCTCGGTTCTACGGCGGGTGTTCGATCCGTTGTCTGGAACGGGAACCGTGGCGTCGTAGAGCACCTGCGGCGGACCCTTCGCCGCCCGGTACGCGGCGCACACGGCGGCGTCGGTTCCCGGGTCGACCAGGTGGTGCGGTGGGCTCCGTGGCGGTGCGGTGGCGCCGCCGGCCAGTAGCGACTGGTCCTGGTGCGCCGCGTTGGCCACGGAAGGGGCGAGGTCCACCGCGGTCGGGTCGGCATTCCGGTAGGCGCTGTTGGTGTCCGGGTCGCCCAGCAGGATCGCCGCCTGCAGGGCGGTGATCGGTGCGAGCGCATCGGCTTCGGCCACGTAGTACTGGGTCGAACCGGCGGCGTGCACCTGGTAGACCTCGCCGATCAGCGCGTCGCGTACCGCCGTGGAGGTCCGGCCCCGGGAACCCACCGGGATCGGCCCGATGTTGCCGCCGGCCGGCAGCGCGGTCAACCAGGCCGGGCCCACCGTGAGCTTGTTCTTCAGTTTCCACCCCAGTGCGGGCAGCACCGTGTCCGGCTTGTCGATGGCGTACCGGTGCTGATGCCAGATCAGGTAGGGGACGCCGGACTTCGCGTCCTTCACCAGCAGACCGGAATCACCGACCAACGTACGACCGCCGGCCGGTTTGCGGCCCACCACCAGCACCGTACGGTTCTCCTGGTAGCCGGCCGCGTTGCGATGGAGTTGGGAGCACAGCGTCCACGGTGCGCCGACGACGTCCGACGCGTCCGGCAGTGAGGCGGGGGCGTTGGGAATGCCCAACGTGTTGCCCCGCGGTGTGTGCGCGAGCGAGCCGCGCGACACGGTCGCGACCGTGTCGGACCCGGTGCCACCGGCGATCAGCAGCGCCGAGGTGAGGTTGACCGCCGGGTAGAGCAGGTGCTGGCGGTACACGTAGACCGCGCCGGACTCCTCCTCCACCACCACGGTGTTCTCATGCTGCCAGCTCTGGTTGCCGCCCGGCCGGAACAGCCCGTAGATACCGAACCCGGAGATCACCAGCAGGGTTATCATGATCCCGCCGAACGCCGAGCCCGCCACCCGCCGGAACGGGGACGCCTCGGCGTACGGGTCCCGCATCACCAGCGCGGAGACCAGCCGCTGGACGCTGAACTGGTACGAGTGCAGTTGGTCGCGTCGCGAAGCCATCAGCAGCGCCCCTTCATCCGGCCAGACCGCGGGCGAATCCGTACAGGCCCATGACTGCCGCCGCCTGCGGTAGTACGGCGACGATCAGCAACGTGTCGAGGATGTCGGCGACCCGGCCCAGGTACGGGGTGGGGCGGGTCTGGCTGTAGACCACACCGGCCGAGACGGCGAGGCCGACCAGGACCAGTACGGCCGCCAGGGCCACCGCGGTCCGCGCCCCGCCGGGCAGCAGCAGGATGCCCGCCACCATCGGTCCGAGTACCATCGCCAGACCCACGCACAGCAGCGGGATCCGGTGCCGCACGGTGGGAAAGAGCCGGGCACGCAGCAGCAGCACGGCGCCGATCGTGGCGGCCAGTCCGGCGCCGAATCCACCGCCGTCGGCCAGCAGCGGCACCGCGGCGGCGGCGCAGATCGACGCGGCACCCAGCAGCAGGCCGGTGAGTACCTCGTCGGAGCGGGAGACGGCGTCGAGTACCTCCGCGCTGGCCGGTGCCTTCGCCGCGCGCCGGATGTCGTCGGGGGTCTGCGGCACGACCGGTACCGGCAGCTTGCCGAAACGCAATGCCAGCAACGGAAAACCACCGAAGATGGTGACCACGACGCTCAGGATCAGGGCCGCGGAGGACGCCACCGACATCGACAGCAGGCTGAAGACGGCTCCGATGGCACCGAACAGTCCGGTGAAGATCCCGGCGGCGAACAGCCGGGCGTACGCGCCGACCGCGACGTACCCGACGATGCCGAACAGCAGCAGCCACACTGCACCGAGCAGCACCTGCGCCCCACCGAACCCGGCGAGCGGGGCGTACCCGGGTCCGGTCAGCAGGCAGCCGCCGACGAAGGCGTAGAGCAGTCCCAGGCCGGCCACCACCGCACCGGACACCGGGTCACCGAACGCCCGGGACAGTGCGATCCCGCCGGCCAGCAGTACCACGCCCACGCCGAGACCACCGATCCCGGGGCCTGACCAGGGCGGCCCGACGGTGGTCAGCATCGCCAGCCCGGCCAGCGCGACGGCGCCGGCCACCGACAACGCGAACACCCGGGTGGCCAGGGAACTCCAGGACCGGCCGTGGCGGCGGCTGCCCGCGGCCACGGCCTCGAACACGTCGTCGTACTCCAGTTCCGGCCACTCGTGCCGGGCCGGCGACATGTGCAGCACTTCGCCGTCGCGTACCGACTGCGCGACCAGCGGCCGGGTCACGTCCAGTTCACCACCGTCGGCCCGACGCAACACCCAGCCGCCGTGCTGCTCACCGTCCTCCGCGAGATGCTCCCCGGCCCGGTCGAGCAGGTCCGGGAGCAGCTCGGCGACCGGCAGGTACGCCGGTACCGCGACATCCATCCGGCGGGTCGGTGCCACCACCGTCACCTTCGCCAGTCCCGCGCCGCCGCTCTGCATCGACACCCGTGTACCCCTTCATGTCCTGGCACCCGAGCCGGCCGACCGGGTCCGCAGCAGCGCACGGTAGCAGAATCATGCTCATACAGTCGTAGACCGTTGCCGATGGGGTGCGGTGGTCGGATACAGTCGCCAACCGGATCGCAACCGGCATCGGGAGGACCACGCGGTGACCACGCAGATCGTCCAGCGCGCACCGCGTCGCAAACCACCCAAGGTGCCGAGCGGTGACCTGGTACTCCAGCCGCCACCGGTGCTGCCCGCCGCGGGCGGGCGCAGCTGGGCGCAGATCATGACGATCCTGCCGATGATCGCCGGGTCGGGCGCGATGGCGCTGATGATGGGCGGCAACGGCGGCGGGGTGCTGACCTACGTCACCGGCGGCATGTTCGCCGCCTCGATGCTCGGTACGGTCGGCGCGCAGGTACTGACCCAGGGCGGCCAGCCGGGCAAACGCGAGCTGCAGGGCCTGCGCCGCGAGTACATGCGGCACCTGTCCGAGCAGCGCCGCGCGGTCCGGGCGACGATCGGCGACCAGCGCAGCGCCCTGTTCTACCGGCACCCGGACCCGAACCGGCTGTGGTCCACTGCGTCCAGTCCCCGGCTGTGGGAGCGGCGAGGATCCGACGGTGACTTCGGTGTGGTGCGCATCGGCCTCGGCCCGCAGGACGTGGCGACCCCGCTGGTGATCCCGGACAGCGGCCCGTTGGAACAGCTCGAACCGACCTGCGCGGCGGCCCTGCGGCGCTTCATCGACAGCTACGCGGTGGTGCCGGAACTGCCCGTCGCGTTGGCCCTGCGCGGCTTCTCCCGCGTGTACCTGCGCGGTGACGGAGACCGTGCCCGCAGCCTGGTGCGCGCGATGCTCGCGCAGCTGGCCGTGTTCCATTCGCCGGACGACCTGATGATCGCCGTGTGCACCGACGCGGGCAACGGGGCCGGGTGGGACTGGGTCAAGTGGCTGCCGCACAACCTGCATCCCGACGACGTCGACGCGCTCGGCCCGGCCCGCCTGGTCGCGCCGTCCGTGGTCGAGCTGGAGTCGACGCTCGACACGCTGATCGGTTCGCGGCCCCGGTTCAGCCCGGTGGCGCCGCCGGTCGACGGAGCCCACCTGGTCGTCGTACTGGACGGTGCGGCCACTGCCGGTTCGCACCATCTGATGACCGAAGGTGGTGTCGAGGGCGTCACCCTGCTCGACCTGTCCAGCCCGCCGCCGCGCGCCATCGACCGCGCCACGCTGGTGCTCGACGTGGACGGCAAGGGCCGGCTGGTGTCGACCACCACCGAGCAGCGCCAGCACGTGGGCGTACCGGACCAGCTGAGCACAGTCGAGGCGTCCGTCGTCGCCCGCCGGCTCGCCCCGTCCCGGCCGTCGGCCCGGACCGTCGGCGACCAGCCGCTCACCTCCGAACTCGGGCTCGCGGAGCTGCTCGGCCTCGGTGACCCGTTCCAGGTGGACGTGAACCGCACCTGGCAGCCCCGTCCCGACCGGGACCGGCTGAGGGTGCCGCTCGGCCTCGGCCCCGACGGCATCCCGGTCGAGTTGGACATCAAGGAGTCCGCGCAGGACGGTATGGGCCCGCACGGCCTGCTCGTCGGCGCCACCGGATCCGGCAAGTCGGAGCTGCTGCGCACCCTGGTGCTGTCGCTGGCCGTGACGCACAGCTCGGAGACGCTCAATTTCGTCCTGGTCGACTTCAAGGGCGGCGCGACCTTCACCACGATGGACCGGCTGCCGCACACCAGCGCCGTGATCACCAACCTGTCCGACGAACTGCCCCTGGTCGACCGGATGCTCGACGCGATCGGCGGTGAACTGGTCCGCCGCCAGGAACTGCTGCGCGCCGCCGGCAACTACGCCTCCCAGCGCGACTACGAGAAGGCACGGGCGGCGGGCGTGGCGTTGGACCCGCTGCCCAGCCTGCTGATCATCTGCGACGAGTTCAGCGAGCTGCTCACCGCCAAACCCGAGTTCATCGACATGTTCGTACAGATCGGCCGGGTGGGCCGGTCGCTGGGCGTACATCTGCTGCTGGCCTCGCAGCGACTCGACGAGGGACGACTACGCGGGCTGGAGACACACCTGTCGTACCGGATCGGGCTGCGGACCTTCTCGGCGATGGAGAGCCGCGTCGTGCTGGGTGCCCCGGACGCGTACGAGCTGCCCCGCTCCCCCGGTCACGGGTTTCTGCGCGCCGGCACCGAGGACCTGGTCCGGTTCAAGGCCGCGTACGTCTCGGGGGTGTACCACCGTTCCGAACGGCCGCAGAGTGCGCCCGGACAGACCCGCAGCCGCTACGCCCTGGACTTCACCAGCGGTCGGGTCGACCCGCCGCCGGAGCCGGCGAAGCCCGCGGTCGATCCCGAGGAGGACGGCGTACTCGGCGACACCCTGCTGGACCTGCTGGTGGAGCGGATCGAGGGCCGAGGCCCGGCGGCGCACCCGGTATGGTTGCCGCCGCTGGCCGAACCACCGGCGCTCAGCCACCTGCTGCCGCCGCTGACCGCCATACAGGGCAAGGGTCTGGGCGTCACCGACGAGCGGCTCGACGGGAAGCTCACCGCGCTGGTCGGGCTGGTGGACCTGCCGTTCGAACAGCGGCGCGACCCGTTGGCGCTGGAGCTGTCCGGCTCCGGCGGGCACCTCGCGCTGATCGGTGGGCCACAGAGCGGCAAGAGCAGCCTGCTGCGCACCCTGATCACCAGTCTGGCGCTCACCCACACCCCGCGGCAGGTGCAGTTCTACTGCCTGGACTTCGGTGGCGGCACCCTGACCACGCTGCGGGACCTGCCGCACGTGGGTGGGGTGGCCACCCGCCGCGACACCGACCGGGTGCGCCGTACCGTCGCCGAGCTCACCGCGCTGCTGGACCAGCGCGAGCAGTACTTCGCCGCGCAGTCGGTGGACGGCATGGACACCTACCGCCGGGCCCGGGCGCGCGGCCAGCACCAGACAGATCCCTACGGCGACGTGTTCCTGGTGATCGACAACTGGCTGGTGTTCCGCAACGAGTTCGAGGACCTGTCGGATGCGGTCGCCGATCTGACCAACCGCGGTCTCGGCTACGGCATCCACGTGGTCGCCGCCGCCACCCGGTGGATGGATCTGCGGATGAACATCCGCGACCTGTTCGGCACCAAGGTGGAGCTGCGGCTCGGCGACCCGTCGGACTCGGGGATCGGCCGCCGACCGGCAGCCAACATCCCGGAGGACACGCCGGGGCGCGGCATCACCGACGAGGGGCGGCAGTTCATCGCCGCGCTGCCGCGCCTCGACGACAGTTCCGATGTGGACACGGCCGCGGACGGTGCGGCGCAGCTGGTCACCGCCGTACGCGACGCCTGGGGCGGGCCGGCCGCTCCGCCGGTACGGCTGCTGCCCGAGCTGGTCACCTACGACCGGCTGCCGGCACCGGCCGACCAGCAGCAGCGGGGCGTACCGGTCGGGCTCGCCGAGACCGACCTCGGTCCGGTCTACCTCGACTTCGCGGCCGAGCCGCACTTCCTGCTGTTCGGGGACGTGGAGAGCGGTAAGACCTCGGTGCTGCGCACCATCGTGCGGGGCATCACCGACCGGTATTCGCCGAAGCAGGCGCGCATCCTGTGCCTGGACTACCGGCGCGGTCTGCTCGGCGCGGTCCCGGACAGTCATGCGGCGGGCAGCGGCGCGACTGCGAAGACCTCGGTCCCGCTGGTCGCCGGGGTGGTCGAGGTGCTCGCCGAACGGCTGCCGACCGCGGACATGACCGCGGAGCAGTTGCGTACCCGGTGGTGGCGCGGTCCGGAGATCTTCGTGGTCGTCGACGACTACGACCTAGTGGCCGGCGGGTCGGTCAACCCGCTGTCGGCGCTGCTGGAATATCTGCCGCAGGCGCGCGACATCGGTCTGCACCTGATCCTGGCGCACCGGGCGGGCGGCGCGAGCCGGGCGCTGTACGAGCCGGCGATCGCCGGGCTGCGGCAGATCGCCTCGCCCGGTCTCGTACTGTCCTGCCCGCGCGACGAGGGTGTGCTGATCGGCGACGTACGGCCGCAGACGTTGCCGGCCGGGCGGGGCTGGCTGGTGCAGCGGCGTACCGGAAAACGGCTGGTCCAGACCGCCTGGCTGGACCAGCCGTCGTGACCCGCTGTCGCGCTTTCGGCGGGCTTCACGAGGTGGGCGGGTCGATCGGTGACGGACAGTCAGGTGACTGGGTTCCGACATCGCGCAGCGACGCAGAAGTAGCGGACGGTCGATAGGGTGTATCCCAATCCGGCACGAGCACCACGAACTGCCCGGATGGGATATCGGCTGGCATAGCGACGGAACGGGGACGGCGATGGGACTCCAGCGCGACGGCGGCGGCTACGACGGCAGCAAGCCGCCACAGTGGGCCGAGCACACCAACGTCGACGTCGACGTCACCGGGCTGGCCGACTTCGCCGACCATCTCCTCGCCGAATACCAGCACAACCTGGCGCCCAACTGGCAGAAGATCGCGCCGCACCTGGACCGGTCCCAGTTCGGCCAGTCGGTGGGTTTCGAGGAGGCGTTCTTCGTCGCGCGCCGGCACGACCAGATCCTGACCGACGCGAAGATGCTCATCAGCCAGTACGCCAACGGGTTGAGCGCGCTCAGCGACGCCGCCACGCAGCTGGCCCACGACTACGGCGGCGCCGACGACCTGTCCGCGCTGCAGGTGAGCAAGGCCGACGTCGACGCGGTCTTCCGGGGGCGCCCGGGCGACACCGCCACAGCGCCGCGCTGAGCCCGCCCCCTGGCCACCTCTCGATCCGGAGACCACGATGAGTTGGAACAACAAGGATCTGACCGAGATCTTCCAGGCGGTCGACACCGAATACCGGACCGCCTCGGGCGCCGATGGCGGCGGCGCCATGCAGGCCCAGATCGAAGCCTGGTCCAAGATGCAGGACCTGTTCACCTGGCAGCACCAGAACCTGACCAACCATCGGAAGGCGCTGGCCGCCAAGTGGTCCTCCGGCGGCGGCGCGGCCTACCTGGAGCAGGTCGACAACGTCATCACGACGCTGTCGTCGGCCGCCGGGATCTCCTACGGCAACATGGTCGCGCTGTCCAACATGAAGCAGTCGCTGGACAAGCACTACCCGATCATCAAGCAGGCGTTCGAGGACTACCAGAAGGACTTCCAGCAGCAGCTCTCCGACTACACCAAGAAGAAGCAGCGCTACGACAGGGCGAGGAGCACCGCCCTGGTCAGGCCGGACGGGGCCATGCGTCCGCCCAAGGAACCGGACATGGGCGAGATCACCAAGCCCTACCTCGAGAGGGCCCGCAAGGCCGCCAACACCCTCTCCAACGACTACGCCTCCAACAACTCCCTACTCTTGGCGTACCCCCCGAAGTACAAGGGACCTGAAGGCAACATCAAGCCCGATCCACCGGCTTCTAGCGCTAATGCACTGGTCGTCGGGGGGTTCGCTGCGGCTGCGACGGCGCCTTTTATCGCATCGGACCCCCCTCATACCGGCAGCGGGGCGACCTCCCCGACGCAGGTGCCGCCTCTTGGCGATCCCGGTCCCGTGCTGGCAGGCGGCCCGTCCGCACCAGTGCTGCCGAACAACGGTCCCGTCATCTCACCGCCCCTGTCCCCAAGCGGCGGTGGTGGGTACCCGACGTCCGGGCTGCCGATCGGCGCACCGATCCCGCCGGGAGGGTTGGGCGGTGGGCGTCTACCCACCGGAGGCCGGCTGCCTGGTGGGTTGCGTGACGGTGTGCCGTCGGAGAACGAGTTCCTGCCCCGGGGACGCAGCAGCAGCCCCTCGGTTCTGGGCCGCAACGGCAGCAAGTTCAGCGTCGACCGGACCGCGCGGGAACGCTACGGCCTTCCCCGTGAGGAACCCAGTGGCACCTCAGGCCGATCCGCGTCAGGTCGTGTACTCGGTCAACGGACAAACAAATTTGCCCCGAAGGAGCGCTCGGAGCCGGTGTCTCGCCGGGTGATCGAACCGGGTGAGCCGATCTCCAAGCCAGAGCCACGATCCAGCGTGCTCGGGGCTGAGGAACGTACCTCGCCGGCGGCACGCACACGACCTCCTGCCCGACCCGCTGTACGAGATAGTAAGCCTGACGAAGCAGGCGGGGGGCGAGTGCTCGGCCGCGATAGCCAGCGTGGCGATATCGAGCCGGCACCGGGCAGGCGACGCCCCCAGCGCGAGCACGGGAATAACGTCGACGGCGACGAAATGTGGACTATCGACCACGAAGGCGATGGGGTGCTCGCCATTGAGGATAGTTCCGAGACACCGACTGACTCAGGTCCGGCAATCGGCCGCACGACGATAGAGCAGCCCTTCACCGACTGGCACGGTCGCGGGTGAAGCGCTCGCACCATCTGACCAGGATCATCACAGCAATGGTCCTGGTCATTGTGCCCACCCTTCCTGCGATCATGGTCTCCCCCACCCCAGTTCACGCTGACGCCGCACGGTCATCGGAGTGGTGGTATCGCTTCCTCCATCTGGATCGCGCCCACAAAATGTCACAGGGCGAGGGCGTCACCGTGGGCGTCATTGATTCGGGAATCAACTCCAGCCATCCGGATCTCGCTGGGACGGTAACTGGCGGGACCGATGTATGGAACAACTGGAAAGGAAATGGCCAGCATCCCACCTCGGGAGGCGCTGGTTCTCACGGCACCGCAATGGCAGGCCTCATCGCAGGACATGGACACGGGGACAATGATGGAATTATAGGGGTTGCGCCGAAGGCACGACTATTGTCCGTAAGTGTCTTCGCGCCAGGAAAAGACAAGACCGTCATCGATGGAGTTGGGTACGGCATTCGCTGGGCTGTCGATCACGGCGCTACCGTCATCAATCTTTCGGTCGGCGGTGGAAGCTCAACCGTCGACAAGAAAGAAATAGAGTACGCGCTTAAACATGATGTTATCGTCGTCGCCGGCGTTGGGAACACAACCCAGAACATGTGGATCGGCAGTAGCCTAGTCGCAATACCAGGGATCCTAGGGGTGTCATCGGTTGACCAGGCTGGAAATTTTTCCACGACATCAAGCGAGGACTTAGATCTTGGTCTTGCCGCCCCTGGCGTAGACATCATGTCTACCTCCTTCGGGCATGGTTATGAATCGGGCACCGGAAGCAGTAACGCGACGGCGATCGTCAGTGGTGTGGCGGCGCTGATCCGGTCGAAGTACCCGAAGCTCTCTCAGGGGCAGGTCGTACAGGTCCTGGAGTCCACGGCCACGGACAAGGGCCCGAAGGGTCGGGACAAGAAATACGGCTACGGCGTGGTCGACCCGGTGAAAGCCCTGCGGGCCGCAGCTTCGGTGAAACCCGTGCCGTCGTACCTGTCCACCCCTGCGGCATCCAACCCGTCTTCCAACTCGGCAGCCAAGAACGTCGGCATGACCGGCTTGAAGACCGTGGCCCTGGTCGGTGCCGGCATCCTCGTACTCGCCCTGCTGGTCGCTGGTGGCCTGGTCATCAGGTCAGGACGCCGCTCCGCCCACCGCCATACCGACGCCGCTGGGCCATCTCCCGGCCAGTTCGGCCCACCGAACGCTCTGACATCACCGCCCGGGTTGCATGGTCCCCCGGGCTGGCGGCCGGATGTACCGCCCGGAAGCGGAGGGCCCGATGGCCGACATCCATAGCCCGTACCCGCCCTCCGACGACGACTCCCCCACCGATTCGGTGTGGGGAGTCACCCGTCACCGGGTGGCCCCGGTGATCGGCTGGGTCAGCGAGGAGACCGGCGAACCGATCATGTCCTACCAGGAGCCAACCGATCTCGAAGCTCCAACGAACGCACCCACCTCCTGGACCACCGTCGAAAACGACGACGGCGCCAACGCCACAATCTCCTTCGACTGACCGCCCCTCGCCACGGACCGGAGTCCCGATGGGCAGATACGTCGACCGGATGGAGAAGGTCAAGGTCACGGCCCAGTCCCCGGACCGGTCCGTCACCATCACCACGAACTGGAACGGCGACGTCGGTGTCACGCTGGCGCCGGGTGCAATCCGGCGTCATACCGAAGAATCCCTGGCACGTCAGGTCAGCGCAGCCGCCCGGGTGGCAGTGGCGGCTTTTCAACAGGCGAACCTGCAGGCCCAAGAGCCGGACGACCCGCAGTGAACGCTCGACGCCCCATCACATCGTGTGGCCTTGTGACGGCTGCGCTCGGCCTACTCCTGCTCGCCGGATGTACGAGCGCCCCGCGACTGCACACCGATCCTCACGCGCTCCCCGACCACACGCCGGCCCCGACCGCAACCGGCTGGCCACGCAGCACGCTCCCCGACTGCGCCACCATGCTCCGCGCCCTCACCCCGGACGTATTCACCTCGACCACTTCCGAATCCGTTACACCCACTCCCAACGACGGGGAGCCTCCATCCCACTCAAGCTCTGACTGTCACACGGTGGGAACCCTGCGCGGTGGTCAGATAGCCGACACCAGCTTTTCTCTCTACAAACCCCAACCCGGCGAAGGTCACGGATCTACCCGTAGCAGTTGGCTCCGAGAACTTGCCCGACAGGGCTTCGACCTGGCGTGCGACACCGGACCACGCTGGTTCAACGATGGCACCCGTAATGGATACGAGTGTTCACAGCCCGTCGCGGATTCCGTCACGGAAGCTACCGTGTCCTTGATTGGCTCATTCTATAGCTCGAGGCGTGGCGTCCATCTCTGACGGAAATCACTCTGCGAATGTAAGTGAAAAACTCGCACTGACAGCCGCAAAGTCCGTCGCATACTCACTGTCGAGCCTATAGGGATAGCGGTGATCATCTCACAAAAACAACAGGCGACCTGAATCGCTACCGGGGCGCATGCAACAGATTTCGATGATGGCGAGGGCAGTCGTTTGATTCGCAACACACTTCAAATCGGAACTCCGCGGCCTGAAGTAGTTTTCCGCAAGCCCCTAAAGAGAGTCATACCGAAATACTAATCAGAAACTGTCTTTACGCACTCTGGATGTAGGCGAGCTCTGGATCCCCGAAGAAACCCATGATGATTTCCGGCAATCCCTGGAGTCGGGATAGCGCCCGCACCGCCCGGTGGTAGAGGTCGGTTCCACGCGAGACAGGTTGGCGTTTGATCTGGTCATGCTTGACGTTCTTCCACACCCACTCGTCGGGGTTGAGCTGGGGCGAGTAGCCCGGCAGGAAAAACAGAGTGACCTTGCCGCCGGTAGAGGCCACGTATGTGGTGACTTCCTTGGCGCGATGGATCGGCGAGTTGTCCACAATGACGAACACCGGAGCATCGGTATCACCAGACAGCTTCTTCAGAAACTCGATGAACACCTTACCGTTGCAGCTTCCGACGAACGCGTCAAAACACATCGCACCCTTCGGTGTGACCGCGGAGATCATATTCACCGTGACGCGTTCGCCGGTGGCCACCACCGTCGGTGTACAACCGACCGGAGCCCACGTGGTGCCCGCGTGGTGGTCACTACGGATCGACGCCTCGTCGCAAAAGTACAGCTCAGCGCCGACCTCACCGGCACGCCGTTGAATGTCGGGAAACGTTTCTTCCTTCCACTCGCGCACCGACTCAGCGTTTTGCTGCCAGGCACGATACAGCGGACGCTGAGGAGACAGACCGAGCCGAGCCAACAGTTTGCCCACGCCCTGCAGCGTCATCTCGACGCCGAATTCATTGATCAACACCTGCCGGACGATCTTGCGGGTCCACAACCCGAAGTCGAGCGACAACTGCCGCGGATCCTTCCCGACGATCAGATCGTAGAGCCGGCGATGCTGCTCCTCACTAAGCCGACGCGGGCCACCCGGCGCAGGCCGAACCTCCAGCGCCCCACGCCCACCCCGCGCGTAAGCCTTCTTCCACGCAAAATAGGTCGTCTTCTTCAACCCCAACGACGCCATGATCTCAGATTTCGACACACCAGCATCGATCATGTCGGCGAACCGCCCACGAACATCCTGCAGTACCCTTCTCGGGATACGCGTCTGCTTCACGCACGAATTCTACCATCAATACCAGAAGTTCGCTAAGACAGTTTCTGATTAGTAGGTGCCTAATCAACGAGTTTACTTGGGATTATGAAGCCGGACGCAATGACCCATCCGTAATTTTTGCTGACTTGGCCCTGACGACGTCGGGGATAGCCATGGCAAAATCACCTGGCTTGTTCGCGGCAATTGCCTTTCCACGAGGGCCCGCAAGTGAGCCATATAGACTCTCTAGGCCTTTTCGTACTTTTTGCTCCTCCTCGTCAACATCAGCATCCAACTTTGACATCGCATTCGATATTTTGATGGCGATTTCTTGAGCCGTCGGAGCAGCGAGCCTCATTTTTGTCTTCTCCGCGCCCTTTGAGAAAAGTCCCCCGCCCATAGTTCCCGCCACAGTCAAGACGGCGCCGACAACGGGGAATTCCACGGCGAGGGCGGCACCAAGCACCAGAGCTGCTACGGTTCCCCAGTAAGGACCATCCGTAGTACCACTGCTCAGCGCATTTACAGCATCAACCGAATCCTCGACGAGGTCGAGAACAGACTGCCGCAGCCTGACGTAGAGGACCTTATTGCATTCGAGCTGTTCCCTCACGAGAGTCGCAAACGGCGCTTGATTCTGAGAAACAGAACCAAGCGGGGTCACAAAATTGTCGATGAAGTTTTCCTGAAGCGCCCCCTCCCACTTATTCATGTCGGCTCGAACATCATTAATTCGGCCCAACGATGGATTGGCGGCGGAAAATCTTCCATCCGACTCTCTAGCACCCTGAAACATGCCTTCGATTGACCGTAGACCGGAAATGACCGGATTCAAAGCATCTGGATCCGGGGTGAAGTATTTTTCAAACGCGGGAACAACCCACTCATAGTCTTCATGAGCGATTTGGTGCTCGAACCTCCTCATGTCTCCATCAGAAATTGGCGCCGTGTGTGCCTGGCCCGGATGAGTCTGAGCCCACTGCACATTCACCGCCTTTGCCCAGGATTTTGCCTCGTTCAACGTTTGTTCAATAAGAGCTTTTTTCAAACTCTTAGCCTTTTTTTGAATTGTTGACGTAAATACAGAGCCAGCCAGACCATCTGGCGTTTCGATCCCGCCCATTAACTCTCCTTACGTCTTTCCCTAGTAGCTAGGATCCCAAAAAGGTTCAAGGTTTAATTGGTCGACCCGGATAGTCTTCGTTGCCCGATTTAGGAGGATTCGAAAGCGGGTCCTTCTTGTCATGGTTCTTTGGATCATCCCGATAATTCTTGAGCGCATCTGCGCTAACGAGATCAGCTTCGACGAAGTCTTCTGATGCTTTCCGAATCCCTTCGGCTGCTAGAAGAACGGATTCCTCGATCTGGGCATACATCCGCTGCATCTCGTCCCGTAGCTCCGTCCAGGCAGCACCGATAGAACTCGACATCACCGTCCCACCGGGCCCACCGGCGACATCGGACTCGAAGGCCGACCTACCTTGCGTAGATCTAGCAGCACCGGCAATTTTCATATTTGCGTCGTAATAGACGTCCGCAATACGAGGAAGGTGCACATCAGAGACGCGCCATAGATGGTAGAGATCTCCGCCCGTAATATTCTCCATTCCAATCCTTTCATCAAGCAAATCTGCTAACTGATTGATTCTCGCGAAACCCTACGGCGACGCTTTACCAAAATCAGCGCTACGACCACGACTAGCAACAATGTCCCGAGGACAGTTACGAAGGGCCACCATGAGATCGGGGCCGCCTGTGTTGTGACGGTTCGCTGAGGCCGCGACGGTCGGAATTTGATTACACGATTGTGTTCGGAATCGACAAGATAGATATCCCCGGATGGCGCCACGGCCAGCTGACCGATCAGTGGAGCGAACCTGCTGAGGTCGGCGACCGCTTGCATTTGATGATTGCTCGCTAATTGGACAACCGTGTCGCTGCGTTCCTCAGCCACATACACCGTTCCGTATTGACCAACCGCGACCGACTGGACGTTGTATAAGCCGGGGCTTTGCGGACCTGATGTGGGATCTTTCGACAATCGCCAGCTTCCGGACCTTCGACCGCCTCGTTGGTCAGCCACGACAACCGTTGACGCTTGTCCATCATCGAGGCGAACGAGCACCTGATCTGCCACCCAGACCCTGCCGTGCCTGTCGACAGCGAGGCCGGTGGGGTAAGGCAGCGAGAAATGACGCGCTGCGCCGCCAGCTGCGGTCAGCTGAGACCCACCATCGCCAGCGATGGTCGTAATGGTTCCCGATGATGACACCGCGCGCACCACGTGTGAGCCGGTGTCTGCAATGTAGACAGTTCCATCCGCGGCGACTGCCAAGCTCGAAACTTGGTCGAGACCCGCGCGGATCGCTGGACCACCGTCACCACTGCTGACATTCGAGCCATCACCAGCAAGCACCGACAGACGTTCATCAGCAGACATCCTGTACACGCGATGCATGCGTGGGTCTGCGATGTAGAGCGTGCCGTCGCCACCAAGGGCAAGTGCCGCCGGCGCAGATAGGGCTACCTTGCTGGCCGACTGGTTGACCGGTGGTCGGTCCTCACGGTGACCCATACTGCCCGTGCCAGCAACCGTGCTGATGGTCCCGTTCCGCGCCACTTTCCGCACTCTGTGTCCACCTGTATCACTGATGTAGACGGCGCCGCCCGAGGTGACCGCGACACCCAGGGGGGAGTTCAACCCCGCCTCGACCGCTGGGCCTCCGTCGCCCGACGACCCTCTCTTTCCGGAACCAGCAACGATGCTCGTGCCGGTAGATCCTCGGGCCGGCCCCACCGGCACGAGCAATCCGACGGACGCGACGAACAGGGCCGTGACACCTGCAGTGATCAACTGAGTCCTGGACACGGAACAGTGTGTACCACATGGGAGCAAACCACGGTTTATCCAGTTCGTTGCTATAGTGGCCGCGCTGGTACTAAAGGAGGTTTCGGTGGGTTCTGTCAGTGACTACCTCGGCCGTATGAAAATTTCTACGGTATCCCCGGACGGAAATATCGGCATTCGCCTCACAATGCCTCTCAAGGTGGAGCTCCGGTTCGCTCCCCAAACTTTTCCACGCTATGGCGAAGATCAGCTTGCCTTTCAGCTCACTAAATTGGCATCCATGACGTGGAGCGCCTATCAACAAGGGAAGTTGCAAGCGGTTCGAAGAGCATATGGGCTCAGCGAGGCCGAATTTCCCGATAGTGATAATTTCGCTGACGATCTTCAATCTCGCCGCTACCAGCGAGCGCTCAGCCAACTGGAACTCAGTGGAACGTCGTCCGGCCGCTCAGTACAGATTCACACACAAGCAATGAACCAGTGGAGCGTGCGGGTTGGGCCAGGCGCGATACGGGAGCTTGGAGAGGAGAAATTTCTCGACGAAATTAATTCGGCTATTGACGCGCTCCTCAGTGACCGAGAGATGAAAACGATCCTGTTGAAAGCGGAATACTTTAGTCTTGGACTTCCGAAGAAATGGCTGGACCTCATGAAGGAGCTTCAGGTAGGAAAAGATCATCAGCGCGGATGATGTGCGCATAGTTGTCAGAATTCCGACGGCGACTTTCGCGAGGAGATCGGCCGATCCTGTCCTCGACGACAGTTGCTCGCCTCAGGCGCTATCAAGAAAATCAGCGGGTCATAACAATCATGCTTGAAGTGGTCAGCAGGGCTTGATCAAGTTCCTGGGTTGTGTGGGTTGTTGGTGATGCCCAGGATCGGGAGTGCTCGTGCTGGATCGGCTCTGATTGCTCTGGTGGTTTTGGCGATGTTGGTGGCGGCGAGGGTTTTGAGGGCGCCGATGGCGAGGTTTCTGAAGGTGGCCATGGCGCGGGGCGCGGTCCCGGTATGGACGGTCGAGGCGTCCTCGGCGAAGGTGACGTCTCTGATGTGGTGTGAGCTGTTTTCGATCGACCACTGTCCGCGGATGAACGCGGCGATCTGGGCGGGTGTGGTCTGGTGAGCGTCGAGGCTGGTGACGGCGTAGTCGGTCCGGCGGGTCTCCTTCTTCCCGGATTCGGTGCGGCGACGGTGTATCCGGATGGCGAGTTTGGCGTGGGGGAAGGCGATGCCGCCGAGGTTGTCGGCGATGCCCATGGTCTTGAGTGATCGTGATTCGATACGCCCGTGCCCGGTCTGGCTGGCGGTGTGTCCGATGCGGACGCTGTTCCATGGCAGGCTGCTGACCTGGTCGTATCCGATCGGTTGATTGGTCTTGATGACAGCGATGTAGTGCGCTTTTTGGTCTCGACCAGCCAGGTGATGTTGGCCTTGACCGAGTGGAGGGCGTCGAAGGTGACCACATCGCCGGCTAGATCCAGTGGTGCCAGCAGCGGTTGGAAGTGTTTCGTCTCGTTGGTCTTGGCGCCGACCTCGGTCTGGGCGAGGGTGACGACGGTGCTGTGGGTGACCGCCGAGAGCAGGTGACGGCGCTTGGTGTCGAGACGGGCGGAACCTTTGAGCGCTTTGCCGTCCACCGCGATCGCGCGCCGGGGCCGGGTTATCGGGGCCGGTGGGGCGGTGGCGGTCTGGGTCGAGGCGTGGTGCCGGTCGGCGAGGTAGGCGCCGATCGCGGCGTCGAGGGCGTCGCCGTCGAGGCGTGCCAGGACGCGTCCGATGGTCGCTCGTGAGGGACAACGTCGCCAGCCGAGCAGGTGGCGGCGGATGCCGATCGTTTCGAGCACGGCCTTGTCGGCTCTCTGGCCCCATTCGGCGAGTTCGTCGATGCTTGTGGCGCCCGCTACGGTCGCGCAGGCGCAGACGAGCAGGATCGCGGTCAGGCAGTACCAGCGGCCCTGCCGCGAACGGGGGTCGGGCACCGAGTCGAGATAGGGCCGCAGGTCAGCGATCCGATCGGTGTCAAGGGGACCCAGCTTCGCGAGGACGGCAGCGATCGGGGAAGATGAAGTGGCAGACACGGGAAGCTTTCGTGATCATCGGGCTTAGAGCTCGCGCAGATAGGTGATGTTTATGGCCGGCGTGGGGGTCGGGTGTCCCATCGGTAGCTGATCCACGCTTGCCGGATCATGCTACGCACAGTGATGATCGAGTCGGCGAAATCGAGGAGCGCGGCGATGACAGACTCGCGACGTTCGTAGCAGCGTTGCAGCCGGTTGAACGCGTTGTGCCAGGCGTTGGTGCGTTCGGCATGCCAGCGTTGACTGGCCTGGATGGGTGCCTTGTCGCCCTTGTGCGCGATCTGGCCGTGTAGGCCACGGCCGGCCAGCTCGGTGCGGGTGGCGCCGGAATCGTAGCCGGCGTCGAGATGCACGGTGATCGTGTCGGGCAGCGGCCCGAGGTCGTCGAGCTGGTCGAGGGTGGGCGCCAGCAGAGGCGAGTCGTGGCGGTTGGCGCCGGCCAGGACTCGGCCCAGCGGGATGCCATAGCCATCCACCATCGACGAGCGTTTCATGCCTTGCTTACCGCGGTCGACCGGGGACCGGCCGGCGCACTGGCCGCCGCCGGGTGCCTTGGTGATACAGCCGTCCACCGCGATGTTGTCCAACAGCAGCCCGACCATGCGGTCGTAGACCTCCAACGCGATCCGTTTGAGGGCAACGAAAACACCGGCCGTGATCCACTCGTCCCGCCGGTTTCGGATGGTGGTGGCCGAGCAGGTCGTATCGGCGATGGCCTGATACGAGCAGCCGAATCGCAGCACCTGGATCAGCTTGTCGAATACGATCCGGTCGCCGATACGCGGCCGGTGGCAGCCCAGCGGATGGCCCGGATCCACCTGCGGCCGCTCGGGCAGCAGCGCGGCGAACTGGACCCACAGCGGCTCGATAAGCCATCCTGGAAGCGCAGGCACAGGACCTCCCGTGATCACGAAGCGTCAGCAACTTCATGATCACCGGTCCTGTGCCTGCTTGTCCGCCCCAACGCCACCCACCTTGACCTATCTGCGCGAGCTCTTAGACACCACAATGATCACGAACCCCGTGTCTGCTTTGCTCTGCACCCCAACCCGTCTGAACCAGGCTCTCTACGCCACTACGGAACTTGAGCAAGCCCTGAGTGGTCAGGCGTCTGGACGGAGTTGTATCCGGATCGCGGCAGACGCGTACGGCGTTACCGAGCTGCGATACAGGTCGGATGCCGTACTTGCCTGGGGTTTCTAGGCTGCGGGGACTGATGGTCGGTGCTGGGAGGCGCGGTGTTCGGGATCGTACGGCCCTGCCGGCACCGGATGTGCGACTCGCTGCACGGCGCGTGGCTGTCGCACCTGTGCGGCCTGTGCCTGACGTTGCGCGACGAGCACGGTCACCGCGCCCGCCTGGCCACCAACTTCGACAGCCTGCTGATCTCGGTACTGGTCGAGGCGCAGAACCCGGAGCCGGTCACCCGCCGCAGGGCAGCGCCGTGCGCGCTGCGCGGGATGCGTACGGCATCCGTACTGACCTCCACCGATCCCGGTGCCCGGCTGGCCGCGGCGGTGTCGTTGGTGCTTGCCGCCGGCAAGGCCCGCGACCACGTCGCCGACCGGGACGGCGCCCTGCGGGTGAAGACGCTGGCCGGCGCGGCGACCCGGCTCGCGGACCGGTGGCAGGCCGACGGCGCCCGTACCGGCACCGCCCTCGACTTCGACGTGACCGTACTGGTCGACGCGGTGGCCTGGCAGTGCGCGCTGGAGGACACCATCGGCCCCGCCTCGTCGGTACTGACCGCCACCGAACCGACCGAGACCGCCGTCGCTGCCGCGTTCGCCCACACTGCCGTACTGGCAGGCATTCCCGCCAACGCCGAGCCGTTGGCCGAGGTGGGCCGCTACTTCGGCCGGATCGCGCACCTGCTGGACGCGGTCGAGGACCTCGCCGCCGACACCGCACGCGGCGCGTTCAACCCGCTGCACGCCACCGGTACCGACCTGACCGAAACCCGGCGGCTCTGCGACGATGCGCACCACGGGCTGCTGCTCGCCCTCGACGACGCCACCTTCCGACGGCCGGCGCTGGCCAGGACGTTGCTGGACCGGGAGGTCCGGTACGCGATCGCCCGCACCTTCGCCGCATACGAGACGCTGCCACCACCGACCGGCAGGCCGGAGGGTTGTGCTGCCCCGGCCCTCATCGGCGGGGCGTGCGCGTTGACCGCCTGCACCTGCGGCGTGTGGCAGCCGGAGTGGACCGGCCTGCATCGCCTGGGCTGCGGCGATCGTTGCTGGTGCAGCCGGGCGTGTGACGGGGGCAGCGGTTGTGACTGCAGCGGCTGTGACTGCAGTGGCTGCGACTGTGGTTGTGGCGACTGTGACTGCTGCGGCGGGTGCGACTGCAGCTGCTGACCCACCGCGACCAGCCACGCTCGCTGACACGGCGCCGCACCAGACACACCAGACGCACCAGACGCACCAAGGCGGCGAGCGGGCGCCGATCACGGCACGCGATTTCGTGCGGCACAGGCTAGGATCACGTACGGAACGGAATCGCACGGAATCGAGGCACCGTGGCGAACATCGAGGCGGCAACCTGCCAGTACTGCGGCCGAAGACTCCCTCCACAGCAGGGATCCGGTCGAGCGAAACGGTTCTGCGACGCAAGGTGCCGCAGCGCGGCGCGCCGGCAACGAGACGCGAACGCAACCAACGTGAAGCCTGACTTGACAGATCAGGCACGTCAGGAGATGCTTGACAACGTTCCGGACGGGGGGGCGGACCCCGGTGTGGACCGGGGCCAGTTGCGCGCTGTCGCGGTGGCCCGGGACGCGCTGCGGTCCGCCGAGGAACGGCTCCGACAGGCCGTCGAGACCGCCCGCGCGGCCGGCGAGACCTGGGCGGACATCGGGGAGGTACTGGGCACCACCAGGCAGGCGGCGTTCCAGCGGTTCGGCCGGCCGGTCGACCCACGTACCGGCCAGCCGATGACCGCGGTGGTCACCGACGCCGGGGAGCGTGCGGTCGACCTGCTGGCCGCGCTCGTGCAGGGCCGCTGGGAGGCGGTCCGACGCGACTTCGACGACACGATGGCCGGGATGTTCGACGCGGACGCGATCAGCGAGGTGTGGACCCAGTTGGTCGCCACGGTCGGCCGGTACGAGCGGATGGACGCGCCGTTCACCCGGCAGATCGGCGCCTACACGGTGGTCGACGTCGTGCTGCGGTTCGAGGCCGGCGAGACCGTCGGCCGGGTCAGCTATGAACGTGCCGGCCGGGTCGCCGGACTGCGCCTGCTGCCGCCGAGCTGACCCCCGCCGGGCGCACCGGAAACAGTGCGACAACGACACGGGAGATCAGCATGGGTATCAGCAGGCGACGGGCACTGGCGTTGACCGGGGCGGCCGTACCGCTGGCCGTGGGTATCGACGCACCGTCGGTGACCGCCGCACCGGCGGCGACGACGGCGACCGGCCAGCTGGACTGGCTGATCGACGCCTCGCACCGCGCGCCCGTACCGGCCACGGAAGTGACCCGGCATCTGTCGGCGGACCTGCTCGCCGCGATCGGCGGTACGGACGGGTTCAACACGACGATGACCAGGTTCGGCGCGTTGACGCCGCAGCGCACCCTCAGCACCACACCTACCCAGGTGCAGGCGCTGGTCACCGGCGGTACCACGACCTACCTGGCCACCCTGGCGGTCGACGGGTCCGGGCTGCTCCAGCTGCTGCGGTTCGGCCCGTACCAGCCGTCACCCACCACCTGGGCCGAACTGGACAGCACGCTGCGGCAGCTGGCTCCACGGGTGAACTTCGTCGCCGCCGAGATCGGCCGCAACGGCCACTGCCGGCTGGTGCACGGGGTCGACCACACCACCCAGCGGCCGCTCGGTTCGGCTTTCAAGCTGTACGTACTGAGCGCCCTCGGCCGCGCCGTGGCCACCGGCAGCGCCCGGTGGGACGAGACGCTGGCGATCCGGGACGACTGGAAGAGCCTGCCCAGCGGCGAACTGCAGGACCGGCCGGCGGGGACCGAACTGACCCTGCGGCAGTACGCCGACTACATGATCTCGATCAGCGACAACACCGCCGCCGACCATCTGATCCACCGGCTGGGTCGGGCGGCGGTGGAGGCCGAGGTGGTCCGGCTCGGCAACAGCGACCCGTGGGCCTCGTACCCGTTCCTGACCACCCGGGAAGTTTTCGCGCTCAAGGGCCACGACTATCCGCACGGCGCGAACCGCTACCTGGCGCTTCCTCGACCGCTGCGCCGGGCCGCGCTGCCGGCGCTGGACCGGGTGCCGCGCAGCGATCTGACGCCGTGGCAGCAGCCGCGCCTGATCGACCGGGTGGAGTGGTTCGGCTCCCCCACCGACATCTGCCACGCCTTCGCCGGTCTGTGGCGGCGCTCCCGCCAGGCGGGTATGGCGCCGCTGGGCACCGCGCTGTCGCTCAACGACAGCGGCATCGGCTTCGACCGGCACGACTATCCCGAGGTCTGGTCCAAGGGCGGCAGCGAGCCGGGTGTACTGACCCTCAACTACCTGGCCGGTACTCCCGACGGCCGGGCGCTGGTGTCCAGTGTGCTGCTCAGCGACCCGCATCAGCCCCTGGACGAGGCCGCCATCGGTGTCGCGGCGCTGGCTGTGGCCCGCGGCGGCATCGAACTCGCCGACCGGCACTGACCACGCGAAGCGGCCGCAATGACTGGTTGTCACGGCTAAGCTGCGTACAGTAGCCGTACGGCCGGTCTCCGGGGGGCGCCATGCATGTCTGCCCGACCTTCGGCGCGGTGTCGCCGACGGACAGTTCCCTCACCGTGGCGTGGGGGATCAACGGTGACACCACCGACGAAGGTCCGCGTCTTCCGCACCCCGAACGACGCGTACGAGGACTTCCTGGACGACGAACCGTGGCGCACGGTCAGCTGGACCTGGACCGGTCTGCGCAGCGGCACCCGGTACGACTTGCACGTCGCCTGCGTGTACTCCGACGGCGACATCAAGCGCAACACCCTTTCCGCCACCACGTCGGGTTCGTCCGCGTCGGCAGTGCTGGTACCGCAACAGGTTCCGGGTCCTCGGGACGGGACGGACCGCGCCGGGACCGACCCGCCGGTACCGACTGAGCTGGTCCTGCCGAAGTGGCACGACGCGTACCGGGTCATCCCCGCGCCGAAGGTCGGTCAGGTCGGCGGCGCCACGACCCGGGGAACCGACCGCATCGATGTGTTCTGGCGGCACCCGACCAGGGGCTCGCTGTTCCAGGGCACGCTGAACGGTACCGACAGCGAGGAGTGGCAGCTGGCCGAGCTGGGCCCGATGACCGGCGGCCTCGGCCAGGTGACGGCGGCGCGGTCCGGCCCGGACCGCATCGACGTGTTCTACCGCAGCGCGCAGCACCGCCTGCGGCAACGGTTCTGGACGTCCACGGCCGGCTGGTCGGCGGAGGCCGATCTCGGTGGGGCGATGGCCGGTCGACCGGACGCGGTGTCCTGGGCGCCGGGCCGGGTCGACGTGTTCTACCGGGGCGGCGACGGCCAGCTGATCCACCGCTTCCAGCAGCCGGGGCGGGCCTTCAGCGGCGAGATCGACCTGGGTGGGAGGCTGGCCGGCGATCCCGCCGTGGCCTCCCGGGTCCCGTACGCGCTGGATGTGCTCTACCGCAGTCCGGCCGACCAGCTGATCCACCGGTCCTTCCTCGGCACTACCTGGAGCGGGGAGATCGATCTGGGTCCGACGAGCAGTACCCGACCGGACTTCGTCGCGGGGCTGACGGCGGTCTCGTGGGATGCGGACCGTACCGACGTGTTCTACGTGGGCGGGGGCAGCTCCCACCGGCTCTTCCAGCGCTCCTGGGACCGTGGTCGGTGGAGCCCGGAGATCGACCTGGGTGCCGACTTCGCCGGGACGTCGCCGTGCGTGACCTCCACCGGCCCGGGCCGGCTGGAGCTGTTCTACCTCAAGAGCGTCGGGCCGCTGCTGCCATCGCTGTTCCTGCACCGGTACGGCCCCTGACCGGCCGGGATCGTCAGCTGCCGGCGTAGGTGCCGAAGCTCCACCGGTTGCCCTCGGGGTCGGTGATGCTGAACCCGCGCGAGCCGTAGCCGGTGTCCTCCATGTCCCGGATGATCTCGGCGCCGAGCTTCTTCGCCCGCTTGTACACCGCGTCCGGGTCGTCGACCACCACGTACACCGATGCCCCGCCGCGGGGCACCACGAACTCGTCGTTGCGCGACCGGCTGGAGACGGTCACCCGGCCCCCTTCCGGCCAGTACATCTCGCTGTGCCGGACGCTGCTGCCGTCCTCGGCCATCACCAGGATCCCTTCGGCGAAGCCGAGGTCCGCCAGCCAGGTACGGGCGGCCAGCGCGTCGTCGTAGCTGAGGCCGGTCCAGATGTTGTGATCGGTGCGCTGCGTCATGTCACCGATCCTGCCCGCCCCGGCGGCGGGCGTCTTGAACATTTGCGAACACGTCGTCGTACGGCCAGCGGGTCGGGGTGGTGCCGGCCAGCCGGCGCCATTCCCGGGTCATGTGTGCCTGGTCGGCGTACCGGCAGCGGGCCGCGACACCGGCCAGGTCGTGGCCGCGCCCGACCAGCGCGGCGGAGCGCTGGAAGCGCATGATCCTGCCGGCCGTCTTCGGCGTGACACCGACCGCAGCGGTGAACTGTTGGGTGAGGTACCGGCTCGACCAGCCCACGTCGGCGGCCAGCCGGCAGATGCGGGCCGTGCCGCCGGACCCGGCGAGCAGGTTCCACGCCCAGGCCAGTTCCGGGCGTACGGCACGGCGGTGCTCGTCGGTGCGCTGCAGCCGGCGTACCAGCTGGTTCTGCAGCGCCCGTACGCATGCCGGCCAGTCCGGTGCGGCGGACGCGGTGGCCGCCAACGCGGCTGCGGCGCGGCTGCCGACGACATCGGCCAACTCGACCGCCTGCCGACCGATCTCGCCGGCGGGCAGGCCGAACAGCCGGTACAGCCCCAGCGGGGTGAGGCTCAGTTGCAGGCCGCACTGGGTGCCGTCGTGGTGGATGATCGCCGGTGCGTCGTGCATTCCGGCGAGGCAGCTGCGCAGCCGGTGGCGGGGCCTGCCGGGCATTGTCAGGTCGAGCGGCTCGTCCAGCGGGATCACCAGCGTCACCGTGGCCGAGGGCAGCCCCAGGTGCTCACCGGGCGGGAACCCGGCGACGTCGTAGTGCTCCATCGACGCGACGTACCCGCGCAGCGCCGGATGCAACTGTTGTGCCGGCACCCCCATCCGCTCAGCGTAGAAGATGCCGGGCGAGTTCGCGGCGCCACTGTGCCTCGCGCTGGTCGGCGGCCCACAGGTTGCGGTCGGCGCGCTCGGCGCGTAGCACATAGGCGGCGGTGCCGCCGATGATCGCGCCGGTCAGGAACGGGCGAGCATGAACAGCCACAGCCAGGTGTCGATGTCGTTCACCGTGGCCCCCAGGCTTCGCCGGGGCGGATGGTCAGTGCGGCGACGATGACGGCGACGCCGCGTTCGTACGCCTGGGGGTCGGTGGCGAGGTCCCAGCCGTCGAGGGTGCACCAGCCGGGCCGGTCGGGGATCGGTGCGGCGGCGATGACGCGGAACTCCTCGACGGGTGCGTCGGCGAAGCGGGTCGCGGCGTGTTCGCTGATGCGTACGATGTCGCCGGCCCGGGGAATCATGCCGGTCATGGCGGCGCTCACCGGTACCATCGGGCCGGGGTGTGCTCGCCGGTCATCGAGCGGCGCAGCATGGCCAGGTGCGATGCGGTCGCCAGCGACTGCGCGTACGGGTCTGCGGGTAGGGCGCGATACGCGACCAGTTCATCAACGGCCTGGTCCAGACCGAGGACTACGCGCGGGCGCTCTTTCTCGGCAGCCGCCCTGAGACCCCCACGGCTGGCATCGATCGACAGATCGAGCTGCGGATGAGCCGACAACAAAAACTGTTCAGCGGCGACTTGAGCGTCCGGATGATCCTCGACGAGCTGGCGCTACGGCGCACCTACGGCGATCCGGAGGTGGTCCGCACACAACTGGAACACCTGTTGACCGTGGCCGAACTGCGCAACGTCTCGTTCCAGATCCTGCCGGCCGATGCCAAAGCGAACATCGTGGGATCGTTCCACTGCCTTGAGTTTCCTCTGCCCGACGACCCGTCGGTGGTGTACATCGAGCACGAGCACGGCGGCTTGTACCTGGAGAAGCGTCGCCAGGTAGCGCAGTACGCTCGGGCATACGACCGGCTCCGGGCCGCTGCACGCGACCCGGAAGCGTCGGTCGCGCTGGTCACCCGGATGCTGAAGGAGTAAGCGATGTACTCAGAGAGTAGTGCGCTGCTGCAGGGCGCACGGTGGGTCAAGTCCACCCGCTCTGGCGGCAACGGTGGCGCCTGTGTCGAGGTGGCGCGCAACCTGCCAGGCATCGTCGCGGTCCGCGACAGCAAGGACCCCGCAGGACCGGCCCTGGTCGTCGAGCCGGCCGCATGGGCAGCGTTCGCCAACAGCGTGAAGACAATCGACGCCTAGCTTGGCTGAGCCCCGACATCATCTCCGGCGGGAGGCCCGTAGGCCGGTCGAGACACCCGCCCCTCGGCGGCCGCACCTGCCCGCGACATGTCCTGCGCCGTTCACTGTCGAGCGGGGCCAGCGCCATGGCGGGGCTTCCTGCCGGTCGGCGTAATTCCGCCGACGGTACAGGTTCTGTTCAGCTCGGCACCGCTATCCATAGCCTGCGAAGTCGGGCATACTTTCGGCGTTAACTCCCCCTTGACCCGACATCGGTGGATATTCGGCTGCTCGATGTCGCGTCCGCCTGTCAGGAGTCCTGTATGCCCCTCGCCACCCCCCGCCGGTCCCTGCTCACTCTCGCCGCCTGCGCCACGGCAGTGACCTGCACGTTCGCGGCCAGCCCCGCGCAGGCCGCCGGAACGTACTCCCTGCAGGTCTTCCCCGACCAGGGCCACACCGCCGTCTACGACTTCATCAACTCGGCGACCACCTCGCTCGACATGACCATGTACGAGCTGCGTGACAGCACGGCCGTCGACGACCTGGTCGCCCGGGAGCAGGCCGGCGTCGACGTACGGGTAATCCTCGACGGGGCGCGCAAGTCGGTCAACAGTTCCGCGTACTCGGCGCTGCAGTCGGGCGGTGTCGGCGTCACGTACTCGTCCTCGACGTTCGTGTACACCCATCAGAAGAGCATCACCGTGGACGGCGCGAAGTCGCTGATCATGACCGGCAACCTGGACTCCACCTACTACTCCAGCGACCGCGACTACGGGGTCTTCGACAACGACGCCGCCGACATCGCCGCGATCGACCGGGTCTTCGACGCCGACTATGCCAAGACCTCGATCACCCCGACCGATGGCGACAACCTGGTGTGGTCGCCGACCGACTCGCAGAGCGAGCTGATCAGCCTGATCAACGGCGCGCAGCACTCTCTCGACGTGCAGGAACTGGAGTTCGGTGACACGGCGCTGGTCGACGCGGTCGTGGCGGCCGAGAACCGCGGCGTCGCCGTCCGCGTGGTCGGCATGAACCCGAGCAGCTACCAGAGCAACTTCCAGCAGGTCGTCGACGCCGGCGGCACGGTGGTCACCTACAGCAGCAGCACCGGCCTGTACGTGCACGCCAAGGCCATCGTCGCCGACAACGGCACCGCCACCGCGAAGGTGTTCGCGGGTTCGGAGAACTTCTCCGACAACTCGCTGAACAACAACCGCGAACTCGGCCTGATCGTCAACGACGCCGGTGTACTCACCGGCGTCGAGTCCACCTTCGACACCGACTTCGCCAACGGCACCCCGTTCTGACCCGCCAGCGGCACCGCTGCCACCGGGCCGCGGAAACGCAGAGCAGCCCTTCCATCTGCAGCTACCGGTGGAAGCCCCATCTTCCCAGCCGACCGGACCAGAGGCCGCAGCTTCACCGACCTACGTCCTGGGCCACCGCGCCGGTCTCCGGGGCACGGGTCGCTGTCATCTCCTGGTCAGCTGCCGGTACTCGGCGAGGCAGCAGCAGCGGGCTGGCGAGGATCAGCAACCCCGCGACCGTGATGGCGGTACGCGGACTGGTGGCGTCGGCCAGCAGGCCGCCGAGCGCGCTGAGGATCGCGATCGCGGCGCTGGTGCCGATCGACCAGGCCGTCAGGGTGCGCGCGACCCGGTCAGTGGGTGTCTGTTCGAGCCGGTAGGTGGCGAGCACCGGGTTGTACAGGCTCATGTTGACGATGATCGCGAACTCGACGGCGATCACCGTGACCAGGCCGACGGTGCCGGGCCGGATGAAGGCGAGGCCGATGAGCCACACCGCTCGCAGCGCGCCGACGACGCGCAGGACCCGGCGGCGGCCGTACCGCGCCTGTACCCGGCGGGCCAGCCGGGAGCCGACGAGCCCACCGAGGCAGGGTGCGGCGAAGGCGAGGCCGTACTGCCAGGGTGGGAACCCGAGCTGGCGGAGCAGGAGTACGGCCAGCAGCGGTTCCGTGGCCATGATCAGACCGTTGACCAGCAGCTGGTTGAGATACAGCGGCCGCAGCACCGGGTGGGTGAACAGGTACCGCCAACCGTCGAGCAGGTCGCCGGGTCGCAGCCGGCTGCGGTCGGCGCGCGGCGGGCGTTGCTCCCGGTGCCGGATCGCGGTGATGCTCAGCGCCGAGAGCAGGTAGCTCGCCGCGTCGGCCAGCACGGTGGTGACCGGGCCGAACACGCCGATGGCCGCGCCGCCCAGCGGCGGGCCGACGGCGATGGAACTCCAGGTGGTCGACTCGAACCGGGCGCTGGCCACCAGCAGGTTCTCCGGCGGTACGAGGAGTTTGAGGAAGGCACCGCTGGCCGCGTTGAAGGCGATCTTGGCGGCGGCGACCACGGCCGAGACGATGAGCAACTGCGCGAAGCTGAGCCGGCCGAAGGCGTACGCGACCGGCACCGACGCCATCACCGCGAACCGCGCCAGGTCCATCGCAATCATCACCGGGCGCTTGCGGCGGAACTCCACCCACGGCCCGAGCGGTACTGCGATCAGCGCACCCACCGCCGGCCCCACCGCCGACAGCGCGGCGACCTGGCCGGGGCCGGCGTGCAGCACCAGTACGGCGATCAGCGGCAGCGCACCGAAGCCCAGCCCGGAGCCGTAGGCACTGATCGCGTACGCCGTCCACAGCCAGCCGAACTGCCGGCCCAGCGATCTCCCGCTCATGTCTGCGGAATTCTTGCATGGACATCCCGGCCATTTGCGTTGCCCGGCGGCAAGCAGTCATACGCTCAGAAGATGGCTAAATGAAACTATGGGCTGATCCACGTTTCACTGACGACCCGTCACATCCATGCAGCGGTGTACGGGTCCCAGGTTTGGCTCCCGGCGCCGCGCAGAACTGGATCGATGAAACCGGCAAGCTGGGTGAGGACGTCTGCGAATTCTGACGGGAGGTCGGTGGCCCTACCGGACCGGTTACGCCACCTCTGCCACGTCGGCTGCACCCGTGGGGGCATCGCGGCAAGCTCGGGCAGCAACGGCACGAGCTCAACCTGGCGGTATTTGGCGACCGTCTGCACGGAGGCCCGCACCTCCATAGCGAACAATGTGTGGGCGCGGATGAGCGTCCAGACATCGGCGAAGTCGCGCCACCGTGTGTTCGCCTCACCGCGGGCGATCGCGGTGACCACTTTCTCCGCGATCACCATGCTCAACGGATAGCCCAGGACCTGCACGGGCGGCTGGCCGGTGTCAACGACCCGGGGCAGGTCGATCAGTTCGGGTTCTGGCCAGATCGGGTCACCGAAGTTCACGTCCACCCCGACCGTGATGCGTGCGCGCCCAACCATGCCCACGAGCTTCACTCTGGTGCCCGGGTACTGGTCCTCCTCGCGGATCTCGTTCGCGGTGATGGTGTCCGCGTCGAAGGTGACGCCGTCCGGCACATCGAGCGTGGCGATCTGCCGGACCCGCTCGGCGACGGCGTCGGCTTCGTTGGGCAGACGACTGGCCCGCAGATCGATGTCCTTGGTGGGACGCCGCGCAGCGAACGCGGCCAGCAGCACCCCGCCCTTGAGGACGAAGTCGTCCCGGTATGGGGAGGCGGCGATCCTCGTCAGCAGCGCCTCCAGGACGTACAGGGTCTGCAGCTCTTGCACGTCGCCGCCGGTCTGCCGAGCCAGCCGCTGGATCGCGAGGGTGGCATCACCGGCCGGGGTTCCGCGCTGGGCAGCGGGGCTCACAGCAAGACCTCCAGGGCGCTGCGAAGGCTGGGCGCCGCGTCGGGGAACTTCGCCGCCATCGCCAGCAACCTCGACGGGCTGTGGCCCCGGCCGCGCAACCACCGTTTCAACGCGCCGATGGCAAGATCGGCGCCGTGGTCGTGGCGGAGCCGGAACACGTCGATGATCGTGCGTTCCGGCGAGTACAGGCCGATCGACACGCCGCCCAGCAGGGCGTGCTCGCCCCGGCCGAGCGCGAAGGTGTCAGCGGCGAACCCATGCCAGGTGATCGGCGCGTACAACACCTTCACCGGATGAGCGCCACGGGGGAGGGCAATGTCGCTGCTGGTGGGAATCTCGTCGGTGAGATCGTGCAGCGACAACGCGGTGAGCAGGCACAGTGTCGCCTGCGGCTTCCGGGCGGCCACGGCCATCCACGCTGCCGTGGTGTCGTCGGTGGCCCCGGCGCGCAGGAACAGCCCCGGAGCGATCCGCTCGTATTCGCCCGAAGCAACGAGACGATCCAGCTGATGCCGAGTCAACTTGGTCGGATTATGGCGATATCCAATCAGATCGTCCATTTCTGGATCGCTCATCGATCGTCCTCCATCAACAGAAACCGCTACAGGGCAATGGTAGCTGTTGCGGTTCTTGTTGGATACTGTCGCTCCTCCACGTCTACACAGCGCCACTGACCGCACGTGACCCGCCGACCCCATAGCTCTGCCGACACGGCTCGCGACAGTCCAGGACGCCTCGCTGCTCAGCACTGCCGCTGGATCATCACGGAAAGATCCACCCAGCAGCAGGAATCCTGGAGGGATTTCTGACCCTGTTCAAACAGGGTCAGAGCGCGATCCTCCAGGATTCCCCCAAGGGATCGATGATCTTGAATCTTTAGTCCACAGCGGACGTCCACTGATGTCAGTAAAAAAGCCCGCCACCTGGAAACCTTCCCGGTGACGAGCCCTTGGGTTGGGGTGGAGCTGAGGGGACTCGAACCCCTGACCCCCACACTGCCAGTGTGGTGCGCTACCAGCTGCGCCACAGCCCCATGCGCCCCGCCTGTGCGGTGCGCTCCGCAAGTGTACACAGTGCCCGTACCGGCGCCGGCGGGGTCCCCGTCCCCCTCCGACCAGCGCGCGCGGGCGCTCAGTTCAGGGTCGGGTCCGAGGGGTACAGCGCGACCGCCGGGAGCAGGCCACCCTGCCGGCGCAGCACCATCGACCACAGGTCGTCCGGGCGGGCGAAGAACGTATCCCCGGGCAGGCCGTCGAACACCAGCCACGAACCGGAGTCGATCTCAGTCTCCAGTTGACTGGCGTCCCAGCCGGCGTAGCCGGAGAACACCCGTACGCCTTCGATCGAGTCGTTGACGTGGTCGGGTTCGGCCGGCAGGTTGACCGAGCAGACGGGCCCGGCGACGCGCGTCACGCCCCTGGTCTCGCCGCCGGGGCGCAGCCGGGCCAGGCAGATCGCGGCCTCCGGCTGTACCGGACCGCCCTCGAAGACGACCGCCGGTTCGCTGGCCCGCTCCGCCCAGGGGCCGAGCGCGTCGATGTCGGTGACGGGGACTTCGGTAGCCCGGTTGAGTACGACGCCGAGGGCACCGCCGCGTTCGTGCGCGAGCATCAGGACCACGGTCCGCTCGAAGTTCGGATCGCGCAATGTCGGGGTTGCGACGAGAAGTCGCCCGGTCATCGACTCGATCGCCATATGCCCGATCCCTCCAGCTTCGTGCCGCACTCCGCGACCTCCCCACCTCGCGGGCGGCAACCGGCCCGCCCGGTGACCTCCCGCATGAAACCTATCGACGCCCACCCTCCGCGGGGAAGGCGCAGCGTCGAACCTCAGCTAACAAGATTGTTGAGATCGCTGTCACGGCCAGTGTCGGAAAGCCGCAGATCCCCGTCGCGATGAACCGTACGACGTACCCGGTGCGGTCGACCCATTCCGCCCGACGGCACCGGCGTGCGCCATACCGCGCGGCGTAGTCCGACCGGGCGGCACGCTCCGAGCGACGTCCTTACAGAACACGAACGCGAACCGGTGGCCGATGGTCCGGCCGGTAGGGTCGGCGCCGGACACTGCGCGGAGCCGGACGGAGGACGCAATGGGCGAACCGATCGCCGAGGTGGGCGTGATCGGTGGTTCAGGGATGTACGCGCTGCTCGACGATGTCACCGAGCACCGGGTGGACACGCCGTACGGCCCGCCCAGCGACCCGGTCGTGGTCGGTGAGGTACCGGGCGCCGACGGCGCCGCGCCACGTCGGGTGGCGTTCCTGCCCCGGCACGGCCGGGACCATCGCTTTCCGCCGCACCGGATCCCGTACCGGGCGAACCTGTGGGCGCTGCGTTCGCTCGGGGTGCGGCAGGTGCTCGCGCCGTGCGCGGTCGGCGGCCTGCGGCCGGAGCTGGGGCCGGGCACGTTCGTGCTGCCCGACCAGCTCGTCGACCGCACCAGCGGACGGGCGCAGACCTACTACGACACCGGCGCGGTGCACGTGTCGTTCGCCGACCCGTACTGCCCGACGGGCCGCAGGCTCTGTCGCCGAGGTCGCCGGGCGTACCGGGGTGGACATCGTGGACGGCGGCACCATGGTGGTGGTCGAGGGGCCGCGGTTCTCCACCCGCGCGGAGTCGCGCTGGTTCACCGCGACAGGGCTGGTCGGTGGTCAACATGACCGGTCACCCGGAGGCGGTACTGGCCCGCGAACTGGCCCTCTGCTACACCGCCGATCGCGCTGGTCACCGACCTGGACGCCGGGGTGGAGTCCGGCGGCGGGGTCAGCCAGGAGGAGGTGTTCCGGGTCTTCGGCGAGAACACCGAACGGCTGCGGGCGCTGCTGCTGCGGGTCGCCGCCCGCTGCCGGGCGACCGGAAGTGCCCCTGCCCGCACGCGCTGGACGGCATCGACACTGCACCGCGAACTGCCGTGACCGGCCTGCGCGTGCTGGTCACCGGCGGTGCCGGCTTCATCGGCTCGCATGTCGTCGACGCGCTGCGCGACGCCGGCCACCAGGTACGGATCCTGGACTGCCTGCTGCCCGCCGCGCACCGCGGCAGGCCCGGCTACCTCGACGAGCAGGACACCCTGATCGGCGACGTACGCGACGCCGACGCGGTACGCGCCGCGCTGGCCGGCGTGGACGTCGTGTGCCACCAGGCCGCGATGGTCGGACTGGGCGTCAGCGCGGCCGACCTGCCCGACTACGTCGGCTGCAACGACCTGGGCACCGCGGTGCTGCTGGCCGGGATGGCCGAGGCCGGGCGTCGAGCGGCTGGTGCTGGCCAGTTCGATGGTGGTGTACGGGGAGGGCAGCTACCGGTGCCCGACGCACGGGCCGACCCGGCCCGGTCCGCGCCGCCGCGCAGGACCTGGACGCCGGCCGGTTCGAGCCGCCGTGCCCGCGCTGCGGGGCCGAGCTGACCCCGGCGCTGGTCGACGAGCATGCGCCGATGGATCCGCGCAACACCTACGCGGCCACCAAGCTCGCCCAGGAGCACCTGTCCGCCGCCTGGGCCCGGTCCACCGGCGGGCGGGTGACCGCGCTGCGCTACCACAACGTGTACGGGCCCAGGATGCCGCGCGACACCCCGTACGCCGGGGTGGCCGCGCTGTTCCGGTCGTGGCTGGAGCGCGGCGAGGCGCCCCGGGTGTTCGAGGACGGCGGGCAGCGCCGCGACTTCGTGCACGTACGTGACGTGGCCGCGGCGAACCTGGCGGCGGTGACCGCGACGGCGGGCGGACCGGAGTTCGCCGCGTACAACGTGGCGTCCGGGTCTCCGCACACGGTCGGCGAGATGGCCGCCGCGTTGGCCGCCGCGTGCGGCGGTCCGGCGCCGGTGGTGACCGGCGAGTACCGGCTGGGCGACGTACGCCACGTGGTGGCCTCGCCCGAGCGGGCCGCAAGCCAGCTGGGCTTCCACGCCCGGGTCGACTTCGCCGTCGGCGTCGAGGAGTTCGCCACTGCCGCGCTGCGGGACTGACGCCGGCTCAGGCCGGGAGCTGGACCAGGAACCGGCAGCCCGAGTTCACGTTGCTCACCGCGACCTTGCCGGCGTGCGCCTCGACCAGGCCGCGTACGATCGCCAGCCCCAACCCACCGCCGCCACCGGCGGGGCGGGGGGTGCGGGCGCTCTCGCCCCGGAACGCCACGTCGAAGACGCGGGGAAGGTCCGGTTCGGGGATGCCGCCGCACGCGTCGGTGACCGAGAACCAGGCGAGCGTGCCGTCGCTGCCACCGGTCACGGTGACCGTGCCGTCCGACGGGGTGTGCCGGATGGCGTTGCGCAGCAGGTTGGCCAGCACCCGGGACAGTTCCGGTTCGCTGCCACGTACCACCGGCCAGCCGGCGTCGGCGGCGACGAGCTGGATCCGTTTCGCCGCCGCCAGCGGCTCGGCCGAGGCGATCGCGTCGGAGACCAGTTCGGCCAGCGGGACCGCCGACAGGGACAGCCGCAGCGCGCCGGCGTTGATCCGGGACAGCTCGAACAGGTCGTCGACCAGCCCGGCCATCCGGTCGGTCTCGACCCGGATGAGCCGGTGGTACTCCGCGACCGTCTCCGGGTCGCTGACCACACGGTCCTCCAGCGCCTCGGCCATCGCCCGGAGCCCGGCCAGCGGGGTGCGCAGATCGTGGCTGACCCACGCGACGAGTTCCCGGCGGCTGGCCTCCAACCGGCGTTCCCGTTCGCGTGCCTCCGCGGCCCACATGCTGCGCGCGGCCAGTCCGCGCCCCAGCCACAGGGCCATGCCGAGGCTCACCGCACCGGCCACCACGATCACCGTCAGCAGCACGGTCAGGTCGTGCGGGGAGATGAACATGGCCAGCGCGGTGCCGACCACGCCGGCCACGACGGACAGCACCGCCACGGCGAGGAGTACGGCGACGTGGGTGGTGACCGAGCGGTGTCGCCGGGCGCGCAGCCACAGCGCGCCGGGCGCGGCGACCGCCAGCGAGCAGGCCAGCGCGATCAGTACCACCAGGATCCGGTCGGTCATGTCATCCCCCCGCTGGCTCGTAGCGGTAGCCCACACCCCATACCGTGACGATCCGGGCCGGTGCGGTGGTCTCCGGCTCGATCTTCTCCCGCAGCCGTCGTACGTGCACGGTCACGGTCGACTGGTCGCCGAATGTCCAGCCCCACACCGCTTCCAGCAGTTCGGCCCGGCGGTAGGCCCGGCCCGGGTGGCGCATCAGGAAGGCCAGCAGGTCGAATTCCCGTACGGTCAGCGCCAGCTCGGCGCCGTCCAGGGTGGCGATCCGCGCGGCGGTGTCGACCACCAGCCCGCCGTCGGCGAGCACCGGGTCCTGGTCGGCGGCCTCCGGCCGGTACGAGCGGCGCAGCACCGAGTGCACCCGCAGCACCAGTTCGCGTGGGCTGAACGGCTTGGTGACGTAGTCGTCGGCGCCGGTGGACAGGCCCAGTACCCGGTCGGACTCCTCGCCGAACGCGGTCAGCATGATCACCGCGACGTCCCCGTCGGCCCGGATCTGCCGGCACACCTCGATACCGTCCATGCCGGGCAGCATCAGGTCCAGTACCACCAGATCGGGGCGGTAGCGGTGGAACTGTGCCAGGGCGTCCGTGCCGTCGGCGGCGAGCCGTACGTCGATCCCGTCGCGCTGCAGGTAGCGGCGGACCACGTCGGACACGGTCGGGTCGTCGTCGACGACCAGGACCCGCGCCGGGCGCTGCGTGGGCACCGGGCTCACCACCAGGTCCGTACGGTGGTCGCGATCAGCACCGCCCAGCCGAGCTGCGCGGCGAGCGCGACCGGCCGGACCGGCACCCGGCGGCGACCGGTGGCCGGCCAGCGGTCCGGTAGCAGTGCGGCGAACGGCAGCAGCCACACGGCGAACGGCAGATAGATGCGTTCCACCTCACCCTTGGACAGATTGGACAGCAGCGCGCCGGTCAGGACGGCGGCGAGTGCCGCGGGTATCACCGCCAGCCTGCCACGGCGCAGCATGGCCAGACCAGCGACGGTCGCCGGGCCGACACAGACCGCCACCGCGGCCGGGTTGGCGAACAGGAAGTACCAGGTCGGCCGGTCCTGCCAGACGGTCGGCGGGTGCGCGTCGCGTGCCCCGGTGCGGGTGCGTTCGGCGGCCAGCGCGAGGCCCTGCCACCAGTCGAAGCCGGCCGCATACACCGCGCCGAGCACGGCGAGCACCACGAGCCCGCCGACCAGAAGTGGTCGTACCCGGCGTTGGATCAGGACCACCGCGACAGCGGGCAGCACCAGCAGACTCAGCCCGTAGGACAGCAACAGGCAGCCGCCCAGGGCCAGGCCGCCGAGGGCCGCCAGCAGGTCACCGCGCCGGTCCCGCCGCGCCGCCGCGTACGCCAGCGCGCAGAGACCGGCCGCGGCGATCCCGGCGAACAGCGCGTCGGCGCTGCTGGCGATCCACAGTGCGGCCGGCGCCAGCGGTACGAACAGCGCGGCGCGCCGGGCGACACCGTCGTCACCCAGCAGCCGTACCACGGCCAGCACGCTGGGCACCGCGACGGCGCCGCCGGCCACACACAACGCCGCCGCCCAGCCGAGACCGCTCAACCCGGCCCTGTCGAGCAGGACGAACACGGCCAGCGCCCCGGGCGGGTGGCCGCCCACGTGTACCGCCCACACCGGGCCGTTCGCCGGATCGACCACGTGCCGGTGGAAAGTGGACAGGAAGCTGCCGAGGTCATGTACCCGGGGCACGTCGTGCGGGTACTGCTGGTACGGCGCCAGCGGGGCGGTCAGCCCGCGCGGCCCGTCCGCGAGCGCCAGGGCCACCGACCACGCCGCGGCGGTCAGCGTCGAGCCGAGCAGCAGCACGCGCCAGGACAACCGGGCCGCCAGCCGGGGCCAGCCCCACCACAGCAGGCCGGCGGCGAGCACCGGCACCAGCAGCCAGGGAGTGAATGCCTGCCGCCAGGCGCCGGCGATCGGGTACGTCTGTCCCAGGTGGAGAGTTCCGTCCGGATCGGCCAGCAGCAGCCCGGCGATCCGGCTGCCCACCACCAGCGCGGCGGCCACGCCCAGACCGAGCCCGAGTCGCAGGCCGGTACGAGCGGCGGATCGGTGCGGCGGGTCGGTACGAGCGACATTGGGCACGGCGACACTGCGGGACACAACGGCACCCTAACCGGGCCGGCGCCCGCGGACCCGGCACGTTCGCGGTTCGTAACATCCGTCCCCGTACCGGCGACGTTCGCGGTTTGTAAGGGACGGCGATCCGCTGTACTGCCTAGATTCGACCGCATGATCGATGTGGTGCTCCCCTGTCTGGACGAGGCGGCCGCGCTGCCCTGGGTGCTGGACCGTCTGCCGGGCGGCTACCGGGCGATCGTGGCGGACAACGGCTCGACGGACGGTTCTGCGCAGGTCGCCGAGGCGCACGGCGCGCAGGTGGTGACGGTGCCGCAGCGCGGTTTCGGTGCCGCCGCGCACGCCGGCCTGTGCGCCGCGACCGCCGAGGTGGTGTGTTTCCTGGACGCCGACGGGTCGTTCGACCCGGTGGAGCTGCCGACCGTAGCCAGTCCGGTCGTGCATGGCAGCGCGGATCTCGTGGTGGGCCGGCGGCGGCCCACCACCCGGAACGCCTGGCCGCCGCACGCCCGGCTGGCCAACGCCGGGCTGGCGACGCTGCTGCGGCACCGGGCCGGGCTGCCGGTACACGATCTGGGGCCGATGCGCGCCGCGCGTCGCGCCGACCTGCTGGGGCTCGGGCTGACCGACCGGCGGTTCGGCTACCCGCTGGAGATGCTGGTACGGGCCGCGCACCGGCACTGGCGGGTGCTGGAGGTGGAGGTGGCGTACCGGCCGCGGGCGGCGGGCACCCGGTCGAAGGTGACCGGTACGGTCGCCGGCACCTTGCGCGCGACCCGCGATATGGGGCGCATCCTGCGTACCGTCCGGGCCTCCACAACGGATCCCGTAGTGTCCACTGTGGATGGGAATCGGGTGCCGCGATGAGGACCCAGCTGCTGGTGATGGCGAAGGAACCGGTGCCCGGCCGGGTCAAGACCAGGCTGTGCCCACCGGCCACCGCCGAGCAGGCCGCCAGGGTGGCCGCCGCGGCTCTGGCCGACACCCTCGACACGGTGGCCGGTACGGCGGTCGACCGGCGGAGTCTGGTGCTGTCCGGGCGGCCCATACCGTGCCCGGCGGGAATCGGGACGGTGCCGCAGCGCGGTGCCGGGCTCGCCGAACGGTTGGCCAACGCCTACGGCGACACCGCCCGGCCCGGCACCGCGAGCCTGCTGGTGGGCATGGACACCCCGCAGCTGACCGGCACTCTGCTGAGCGCGGCGTTGTCCCGGCTGCAGGACGCCGACGCGGTACTCGGCCCCGCCGCCGACGGCGGCTGGTGGACGCTGGGGCTACGGGACCCCGCACACGGCGCGGCGCTGCGCGGCGTACCGATGTCGCGGCCCGACACCGGGAAACGCACCCTCGCGGCGCTGCGCGGGTGCGGCCTGCGGGTGGCGATGCTGCCGGAGCTGCGCGATGTGGACACCGCCATCGACGCACAGCTGGTCGCGGCGGCGATGGCCGACCGGCCGGGCAGCCGGTTCGTCGCCGCCGTCCGCGACGTGTTCGGGCTGGAAGTGGCGGCATGAACGGGGTTGCGGCAGGACTCGCCACCATCGGCACACCGCTCGGACCCGATGACGGGCAGCGCACGGCGTTGGACCTCTACGATGCGGCCCTGCATGCCACCGCCGCCGGCTGCCGACCCGAACTGACGGTCGGCACGGACGACCAGCTGTGGTCCACTGTGGATCTCGCCAGCTGGTCCGGGGAGCCGCGCGGCGCCGATGTGTCCCTGCTGTCCCGGTGTACCGGGCCGACCCTGGACGTCGGCTGCGGCCCGGGGCGCTTCACCGCCGCGGTCGCAGCCACCGGCGTCGCCGCGCTGGGGGTGGACGTGTCACCGGCCGCAGTCCGGTTGACCCGGGCCCGCGGCGGGGTGGCGCTGCCCCGATCGGTGTTCCAACGCCTGCCCGCCGAGGGCCGCTGGCAGCACGTACTGCTCGCCGACGGCAACATCGGCATCGGCGGCGATCCGGTCCGGCTACTGGCCAGGTGCCGGGACCTGCTGGCCGCCACGGGCACCGTACTGGTCGAACTCAGCGCACCGGGCCGTACCGGGGGCGCGGTCACCGTACGGCTCCGGCACGCCGGTACGCAGAGCGCACCGTTCCGGTGGGCGTACGTCACCGCCACCGAGATCGCCGCGGTGGCCGGCGCCGCGGCGCTACAGGTCGCCGAGAGCTGGACGGAGGCAGGCCGATGGTTCGCCGCCCTGGCAAGGAACTGATCAACCGGCCGTTCCCGGTGCCACCGGAACGGTTCCGGCATGGGCCGTTCCGCGACGGCGTATTCGACTCGCCGCTGCGCTCCGAACGACTGACCAGCCAGCTCGGTGTCGTACTGGGAGTGGCGTTCGTGATCTGCTTCGCGACCGGCCTGATCAGCCACCTGATCCAGCATCCGACCTGGTGGTTCGACTGGCCGTCCCGACCGGTGCAGCTCTACCGCATCACCCAGGGACTGCACGTGGCGACCGGCCTGGTGGCGGTGCCGCTGCTGCTGGCCAAGCTGTGGGCGGTGTACCCGAGGCTGTTCGAGTGGCCCCCGGTACGCGACCTGCCGCACCTGCTGGCCCGCGCGAGCATCGTCGTACTGGTCGCCGGCGGGGTGTTCGAGCTGGTCACCGGCATCCTCAACACACTGCGCTGGTACCGCCCGATGCCGTTCTTCTTCACCGTCGCGCACTACTGGACCGGCTGGATCACCATCGGCGCGCTGCTGGTCCATCTGGGGGTCAAGGCGCCGGTGATCGTACGGGCGCTGCGTCGCCGGACCCGCCCCGGGCCCTCAGCCGCCGCCGGGGAGGCAACGACCCAGCAGCATGCGGGCAGGACCGAGACCGGGCAGCCGGACGTCGCGGACCGGGAGCTGGTCGGCGCCCGGCGGGGTTTCCTCGCGGCCGTGGCTGTCGCGGCCGGCACCCTCACGGTGGTCACCGTGGGCGAGACGGTACGCCCGCTGGCCCCACTGGCACTGCTGGGTCCACGCCGCCCGGACATCGGCCCGCAGCACCTGCCGGTGAACAAATCTGCGGTCGAGGCCGACGTGCTCACGCTGGCCCGGCATCCCGGCTTCCAACTGCGTATCGAGGGGCGGCGGACCCGGCTGCTCACCCTGACCGAACTGGCCGCGATGCCGCAGCACACCGTCGAGCTGCCGATCAGCTGTGTGGAGGGCTGGAGTGCCACCGCACACTGGACCGGGGTACGGATGCGTGACCTGCTGGCCCTGGTGGGGGCACCGGCGGGCAGCCGGGTGCAGTTGGAGTCGCTGCAACAGCACGGGCTGTACCGCGTGTCGATCCTGCCCGCCGGGCACGCCCGGGACCCGCTGACCCTGCTGGCGCTGCGTCTCGGCGGCGCCGTACTGGACCTCGACCACGGCTACCCGTGCCGGCTGATCGCGCCGAACCTGCCGGGCGTGATGCAGACGAAATGGGTGCAACGGCTGCGGGTGCTGACATGAGATCGTCCTCGGGGGGTCCGGCACCGGGCGAGGCTCCGCCTGCGGAGCTCCGCACGCCGGGACGGGCGCTGCGTACGGTACGGGTACTGCTCGTCCTCGCCGGTGTCATGATGGCCGGGTACGGGGTGTCCGGGCTGGTCGGTGACCCGGCCGGGCCCCGGACCGTGGGCTATCCGCTGTTCGCGCTGGCGGGTGTGTTCGGCCACGACCTGGTCCTCGCGCCCGTGTCGCTGTTCATCGGTGTCCTACTCGGCCGATTCGCACCGGCCCACCTGCGGGGTGTGCTGCGCGGCGGGCTGCTGGTCAGCGGCGTACTGCTGGTGTTCGGGGTGCCGTTGGCGCTCGGATTCGGACACCGGGCCAGCAATCCCTCCGCGTTGCCGTTGCCGTACTGGCACGGCCTGCTGATCACCCTGGCCGGGGTCTGGCTGGGTACCGCCGTCCTGGTGGCACTGCGGGTGCTGCACCGGCGCCGGTGACCTCAGACACCCGATCGTGGCCGGCTCAGGTGTCGGGTGGCAGCCTGGTGTCCGGGGTCGCGCGTGAGCGACGCTGAACCAACCACTCGGGGTCGACTCCGGGTATCCCGGGATGACAGGACGGACGCGGCCGAATAGCGTCGGCACAGTGGCCGTCCCGGTCAGCAGCTGACCAGCCAGGTGGAGGTAGTGGTGCACGGCGTGGAGACATGGCTCAGCACGATTCCGCCATTCGCGGTGTACGCACTGCTGTTGCTGGTCATCGGGATCGAGAGCATGGGCATCCCGCTGCCGGGGGAGATCGCGCTGGTCAGCGCCGCCCTGCTGGCCAGTACCGGCAGCGTGTCGGTGTGGGGGGTGGCCGTCGCGGCCAGTCTCGGCGCGATCATCGGGGACTCCTGCGGTTACCTGATCGGCAGACGGGGCGGCGAAGCGCTGTTCCTCCGGCTCGGAAAACGCTTTCCCAGACATCTGGGGCCCAGCAAGATCGCCCGCGCCGAACAGACATTCCTCCGGTGGGGCATCTGGACGGTGTTCTTCGGCCGGTTCGTCGCCCTGCTGCGCATCCTGGCCGGCCCGATCGCCGGCTCACTGCGGATGCCGTACTGGAAGTTCCTGCTCGCCAACGCCAGTGGCGGCATCTTCTGGGCCACCGGTACGACGCTGGTCATCTACTCGCTGGGACGGGCGGCCGAACGCTGGCTGAGCGGCTTCTCCTGGGTACTGCTCGCCGCCGTGATACTCGGCGGGATCGGCACCGCCCTGTTCGTACGCCGTCGCGCCCGCCGTCTCGCCGCCCTGGAACTGCTGACCGCCGAGACCAGCGAAGCGGGCCTCACCTCCGCCCACCGCTGAGCGGGCGGCGCCCGTACCGGCACGGCGAGGGCGCCCCAAACCCGCCAGATCGCTACGGCAGATTCACAGAGAGCGATATTGTTCCTTCTGGACGTGCCTGACGCAGCCCCACCCGGGACGACCGGTGGCGGCCGGCCGCAAGGGGGGACCACGGCGTGCTCAAGGACCTGAAGGACTCCAAGAGCTTCCACGACTTCAAGGGCTTCCTGATGCGCGGCGACGTCATCGTCATCGCGATCGGGCTCGTCATCGCGCTGGCATTCAGCACCCTCGTACAGGCCTTCACGACCTACCTGATCAACCCGCTGGTGGCCGCCGTGCAGGGCAACCAGTCGATCGGCCTGGGCGTACAGCTCGGCGCGACCGGAAACCGCAACACCTTCATGGACTTCGGCTCGTTCATCGCCGCAGTGCTGTACTTCGTGATCCTGGTCGCCGCCGTGTACTTCTTCGTCGTACTTCCCTACAAGACGATCCAGGCGCAGCGTGGCGTGAACGTCTTCGGCGATCCGGCGCCGACCAAGACATGCCCGGCCTGCCTGTCCGAGGACCTGCCCGTCGCCGCCACCAAATGCCGCCACTGCGCCACCGACCAACCCCCCGCCCCCACGACCCCACCCCCCTGACCTCCCAACCCTGCGGTCCTGCAATCCCGTGGTTCTGGGTTCTGGGTTCCTGGGGTCCCGTGGTTCTGGGTTCTGGGTTCCTGGGGTCCCGTGGTTCTGGGGTTCTGGGTTCTGGGTTCTGGGTTCCTGGGGTCCCGTGGTTCTGGGGTTCTGGGTTCTGGGTTCCTGGGGTCCCGTGGTTCTGGGGTTCTGGGTTCTGGGTTCCTGGGGTCCCGTGGTTCTGGGGTTCTGGGTTCCTGGGTTCCTGGTTGGTGCCGGGCAAAGCCCCGGCACGGGGTGCCGGGGGCGAAGCCCGCCGGCGCGGGGCCCGGGGGCCGCGCCCCCGGAAAACAAACAAGTTGACTGCGCTCGCGCTTTCCGCGAGCACAGTCAACCCATCAACTTGTGGAGGTGCCGGGAATCGAACCCGGGTCCTTCGCCGGTTTGCCAGGGCTTCTCCGAGCGCAGCTCGCTAGGCCTCTACTTGGCCCCATCGATCACGCGAGCAAGTTGATGTGACGGGCCCAGTCGCTGATTGATCTCGCCATCCGAGTCCCGCGGCCGAACTCGGACAGCAAGCCCTCTAGCTGATGCCGGGATCCGGGTCGAAAGCAACCCCGGGCCGACAGACCCGCTACTCGCCTCAGGCGGCGAGAGCGAAGTCAGCGCGATTGTTCTTGGCGCTTATCATTTTCCGACGACCGATTCTCGAGACGACGTCGGCTTCCTCGGCTCGCTTCCCCTGTCTCGACGTACGAAGTCGAAACCAGTCACCCCCTCTTGAGTTATGCACCCAGTCTAACGCCTGGCGTCCGGGTTCTCATCCCAGTATCCAGCCGGGGCGATATGACCCGTTTCACGCGCATGCTGCGACGGACGGAGCGCTCGGGCAGGTCCGGTACGAATGCGCCCGGTCAGTCGGCCATGCCTTTACGTTGGCGGCCCATGGCGCGGCCGATCTCCCGCTCGGCGTCGCGCTTGGCCAGGTCCTGACGCTTGTCGTACGACTTCTTGCCCCGGGCCAGCCCGATCTCGACCTTGGCCCAGCCGTCGGAGAAGTAGACCGGCAACGGCACCAGGGTCAGGCCGCTCTCCTGCACCTTGCCGACGAGCCGGTCGATCTCGTGCCGACTGAGCAGCAGCTTGCGGGTACGCCGCGGCTCGTGGTTGGTCCAGGTGCCCTGGGTGTACTCCGGGATGTGCATGCCGTGCAGGTAGACCTCGCGGTCGTCGCTCCTGGGCGAACGCGTCGACGAGCGACGCTCGGCCGGCCCGCAGCGACTTGACCTCGGTGCCGGTGAGCGCCATGCCCGCCTCGTAGCGTGTCGAGGATGGCGTAGTCGTGCCGCGCCCTCCGGTTGGACACGACCACCTTGCGCCCTTTCTCCCGTGGCACTTTCCTATCGACTGCTGATCATCACGGGACGACCCATCGTACGCGGACCGCCCGGGTCGGCGTCCACGCGTTTGTGCGGCACCGTCGGCCCGGCCGGGGTCCGGCCGAGGCCCGGCCGGGGCCCGGACAGCCCGTCGGCCCGCTGAGGCCCTGACACAGCGACGTCCTCGCCGCCCCGGACGGAAGACGGCAGTGGCCGGGTCGCGGACGCGATCCGGCCACTGGAACGTCGAGAGGTCAGGTCTTCAGCCGGAAGCGGAGCGTGACCCAAGCGGTGGCGGCGCTGATCACCGCCGCCACCCCGAGCAGGAGGGGCAAGGTGAGCAGTACGTCGTTCCACGAGATCGGCGAGATGAAGTTCGCGGTGAACAGCCCGGACAGCGGACCGTCCAGCACGAATCCCTTGGTGACCAGCAACACGACGAACGACAGGATCGCGCCGATGATGCCGGCGAACACCGCCTCCAGCACGAACGGCAACTGGATGAACCAGTTGGACGCGCCGACCAGTTTCATGACCGCGACCTCACGCCGCTTGCTGTACGCGGCGACCTGGATGGTGTTGGCCACCAGCAGCAGCGCGGCGATGCCCTTGACGATCGCGACGCGCCAGCGCGAGGTTCTGGACGCCGCCGAGGACGTCGAAGACCTTGTCCAGCAGTCTGCTGCTGGTCGATGATCTCGTCGACGCCCTGGTGCCTTGTGACGTGGTCGTAGATGCATCTGGCTGTACTGCTCCGGGTCCTTCAGCTTGACCCGGAACGACGCGGGCAGGCGAGTCCGGACTTGATGGCGTCGACCAGGTCCGGCGCGTCCTGGAACTGCTCGCTGGAACCTCTTGTACGCCTGTTCCTTGTCCTCGTAGTGGACGCTCCTGGACCAGGGGGTCGTTCTTCAGCTGCGTCCTGCAGCTCGGTCCGCTGCTCGTCGGTGACGTCGGCCTTCAGGAAGATCGAGACCTCGACCTTGTCGTAGTAGAAGTCCTTCATGTCGTCGACCTGCCAGTACAGCAGAAGGCTGGCGCCCAGCATGGTCAGCGACACCGCCATCGTGATGATCATGGCGATCGTCATCGTGACGTTGCGCCACAGTCCGACCAAGACCTCGGACAGGACGTACTTCGCGCGCATCGGGTTTCCTTCCGGGTCTCCGGCTGAGCTGCGCGTCGGCGGCGATCGGGGCGGCGGGTGCGGCTCAGCCGTAGACGCCGCGGGGCTGGTCACGCACGATCCGGCCGCTCTCGATCTCGATCGACCCGGCGACGCATCTGGTTCACGATGTTGGAGTCGTGGGTGACCATCACGACGGTCGTGCCGGTGCGGTTGATCCGGTCGAGCAGGCGCATGATCTCGATGCGAGGTGTCCGGGTCGAGGTTTCCGGTCGGCTCGTCGGCCAGCAGGATCAGCGGACGGTTGACGAACGCCCGGGCCACCGCGACGCGCTGCTGCTCACCACCGGAGAGCTCGTGCGGGTAGCGGTGCTCCTTGCCGCCGAGGCCGACCAGCTCCAGCACCTCGGGCACGACCCGGCGGGCGACGGCCTTGGACTTGCCGATCACCTCCAGGGCGAACGCCACGTTCTCGTACGCGGTGCGGTTGGGCAGCAGCCGGAAGTCCTGGAACACGCAGCCGATGGAGCGCCGGAAGTGCGGGCACTTCCAGGAGCGCATGGCGGTCACGTCCTTGCCGTTGACGACGACCCGACCCTTGGTGGGGGTCACCTCGTGCAGCAGCAGCTTGATGATCGTCGACTTGCCGGACCGGATGGGCCGATGAAGAAGACGAACTCGCCCTTCTCGATCGCGCACGTACACGTCGTCCAGCGACGGCCGGGACGCCTTGGGTAGGTCTTCGTCACGTTGCTCGAGCTGAATCACGGGTCAGCGAGTCTACGCGGTGTAACTGCTCGCCAAGCAGCCAAGCGCGGCGCGCGCCGGTTTGCCGCAATTGCCTATCCAGTTCAGGCGACGACAGTGCCGTCGAGTCGCTAGCAATCTAACCTGACGAGGTCGACGTACGCGTCACACTCGTCGCCGTCAAACGTCACGACTACTGAGCACTCGGCGAGCTGCCTGCTGCTTGCGCCACCGGATCCCGGCCTCGATGAAGCCGTCGATCTCGCCGTCGAAGACCGACGGCGGGTTGCCGGTCTCGTGCTCGGTGCGCAGATCCTTGACCATCTGGTACGGGTGCAGCACGTAGGAGCGCATCTGGTCGCCCCAGGAGCCGGCCACGTCGCCGCGCAACGCGTCCATCTTCGGCGCGCTCCTCGGCCTGCTTGAGCGCCAGCAGCTTGGCCTGAAGCACCGTCATCGCGGACGCCTTGTTCTGCAGCTGGCGACCGCTCGTTCTGGCAGGTGACCACGATGCCGGTCGGGATGTGGGTGAGCCGCACCGCCGAGTCGGTGGTGTTGACGCCCTGGCCACCCGGGCCGGACGAGCGGTAGACGTCGACCCGGATGTCGTCCTCCGGGATGTCGATCTCGTCGGTCTGCTCGACCACCGGCACGACCTCGACCGCGGCGAAACTGGTCTGCCGCCGGCCCTGGTTGTCGAACGGGCTGATCCGGACCAGCCGGTGGGTGCCGCGCCTCGACGCGACAGCGTGCCGTACGCGTACGGCGCCTTGACCGCGAAGGTCGCCGACTTGAGGCCCGCCTCCTCGGCGTACGAGGTGTCGTAGACCTCGGTCGGGTAGCCGTGCCGCTCGGCCCAGCGCAGGTACATCCGCAGCAGCATCTCGGCGAAGTCGGCCGCGTCCACGCCGCCGGCACCGGACCGGATGGCTCACCAGCGCCTCGCGGGAGTCGTACTCGCCGGACAGCAGGGTGCGGACCTCCAGCTCCTCGACGGCCTTGCGCAGCGCCGGTGACCTCCGGCCTCGACCTCGTCAGCGACGTGCCGGCGTCCGCCTCGGCCTCGGCCGAGCTCCAGCAGCACCCGGGCGTCGTCGAGTGCGACCGCGCAGCCGCTCCAGCCGGTTGATCTCGCCCTGGACGTAGGACAGCCGCGAGGTGACCTGCTGCGCCTTGGCCTGGTCGTCCCACAGGTCGGGAGCGGAGGCCTGCTGCCTCCAGCTCGGCCTTCTCCCGCCTGCAGCTTGTCGAGGTCGAGCACGTTCTCGATGTTGCGCAGGGTGGCGTCGAGGCGGCGAGCTCGTCGGCGAAATCCTGCATCGTCACAGGCACCAAGACTACGCGGCGCCGCGCTCGGCGGGCACGACGGTGCCTGACATCGGGCGAATCAGGCACAAAGTGATAGTACGCGACAATTCAGTCGCGAGGTGCGCTCTTCAGCCAGGTCAGCGCGGCCCTGTGGTAGGCGACAGCGAACTCCAGCGCCGCCGCAGCGTACTCGTCGCCGTCCTTGGCGGACTCTTTGGCCTGCTCACGCGCCTGCGCCAGGGCCTCGGTGTGGTACTCGCTCGGCGGTCTGCGTACAGACTCTGTCAGCTGCTGCTGGCCGATGCAGCGCGCCGAACGCCACCCGCAGCGCGACCGGGTTGCGCAGCTGGTCACGGCCGACCGGCTCGGACAGCCAGCGGGCGAACGCGCGTTTGCCGGCTGCCGTGATGCGCGTAGGGCTGGCTGGCCCGGGGTCCGGGCTTGCCGAGCCGCACGTAACCGGCGTCGGCCAGGGCCGGCAACTCCCGGTAGACCTGGCTGCGGGTCATCGACCAGTACGGCGCCGAGCCGGCGCTCGGCGGCGGCCATCAGCTGACCGCCGGTCATCGGACCTTCGTGCAGCAGTCCCGAGCAGGGCCGCCGCCGTCGCGTTGACTCCAGAATCCGCCATGCCCATAACGCTGCCACCTCGTCGCGTTGAAATCCAGGGTTTTCGTCGATCCATTGTGTACTGTCCCGGCCGGACGGTCTGAACAGGACAGTCCTCAGGTGAGCCTGGTCCCGTTGCAGCGGCGTGCCGCCCGGAGAGTGGCCGGTACCGACGGTGGCCGGATACTCTTACTGGACTTGTCGTCCGGCCGGTGGCCAGTTGCCACTCGCCGGGCCGGGTCGCTGTGCCGTCACCAGGTGCTGTCCCGTTGCCGAATGCCGTCCCACGCACGGTCGTCGATCATGGCCGCTAGGGGCGCAGGCCACCGCAGGCGGCCCGCCCGACCACGGCGCCGCCAGCGCTCCCACTCACCTGCTACGAGCGGGCCGGTACGTCACTGTCCCCGGCCGCCCGGCATGGTCGGCATTGGATCACCGATCCCGGGGCCACCGCTGCCCGGAAAGCCACCGCCAGGATCGCCAATGGTCGGACCGCCCGAACCGGCCTGCCCCGGGTCACCCTGCCCGGCACCGTCCGAACCAGCACCGTCCGAACCAGCACCGTCCGAACCAGCACCGTCCGAACCGGGCTGGCCGGTCGGGCTCGGGGACGGCGTACGGGACGGCGCCGCAGAGCTCCGACCATCGGGCGCCTGCGCCCGGCGGGTCGGCGAGGAACTGGCCGACGGCCGTTGCCGGTCGGCCACCGTGGCCGGCCTGCCGCCACCGTCGGGCCCGACCAGCATCCAACCACCCAGGGTGAGCACGGCCAGCAGCACCAACCCGGCCGCGAGGCCCAGCAGCAGCGGCGTACGCCGGTTCCCCTCGTGGTCCGCACGGTCCTCGCTGGGCGCCCAGATCGGCAACGGCTGGGCGCTGCCATCCGTCGACGCGGATCCGTCGGGCGCCGGCACCGTCCAGCTCGCCGTACGGACCTCGGTCGGCTCGTCCGGGTCCGCTGGCGCCGCGGTGACCCGGCCACCCCCGGCCGGGGGCGGCTGCCCGGTGCCCGGACCGAGCGTGGACGACGGCCGCGCATCCGGGCTGGCCGGGGACGACTGCCCGGTGTCCGCTGCGGTCGAGCCTTTCCTGCCGAGCAGGTCGTCCAGGCTGACGAAGCCGTTGCCGTCCGATGTCACCGGTGCCTCCTGGGGGGTGCCGGCCGTGTCCGGCAGCGGCAGGACAAGGGGTGTCACCAAGCGGCCGGACCGGACCGTCGGTGTGCGCCGGGCCGCGGGCCGGGGACGGAACGTCACTGCGGCCGGATCGTCCGGCAGAGGAGTCAGGCCGGTCAGCGCCGGTATGGCGGCCCGCAGGTCAGCGCCCAGCTGGCCGGCCGTCGGCCGGGAGCGGGTGTCGGCCTGCAGGCAACGGACGATCAACTGCCACAGCCGATCGGGCATGCCGGCCAGCCGCACCGCTTCGCAGCTGCCGTGCCGGCGCAGTACGTCATCGATCGAACCACCGCGGAAGGGACCGCGACCGACCAGCACCTCGTAGAGCACGATGCCGACCGCGTACACGTCGCTGGCCGGTATCGCCGGCGCACCGTCCACGACCTCGGGCGCGACGTACTCGGGGGTGGCGTGGGTGACTCCCATGGGTCGCTGGATCCGTTGTGCCACACCGAAGTCGATGAGTCGTACGCCGGGCGAGCCAGCCGGGTCGGGTACCAGGATGTTGCCGGGCTTGATGTCGCCGTGCACGATCCCGGCGGCGTGTACGGCGGCGAGCGCCTCGCACACCTGGGCGAGCACCCGGGCGGCGACCACCGGCGCGAGTGGCCCGCCGCCGATCAGGAGTCGGCGCAGGTCGGTCCCTTCGACCAGGTCCATCACCAGGGCGAGTTCGCCGTCCGCGGAGACGAAGTCGCGGGGTCGGACCACACCCGGATGGTCCAGTTCGGCCAGTACGTGGCCCTCCTCGCGGAACGCGGCCACCACGTCGGTCTGCTCGGCGACCTCGTGCCGCAGGATCTTGACGGCCACCGACTGCCCGGTGACCTTGTCGTCTGCCCGCCAGACCGTGCCGACGGACCCCGCCGCGATCGTCTCGCGCAGGGCGTAGCGCTGTTCCAGCGTGTTGCCCATGGCCCCTCCCGTACGTCCCTGATCCGACGGTAGGGCGCCGGAGCGGGGTGCGTCGGTGAAGGACGGGAGCTTGGCACGAACCGGGGACCTGTCCGCGACGGACGACCGCGGGAGCGGTACGACCAGGGGGGATGGACCGGCCGGAGCAGAGCGATGTCAGGTCAGTTCGCGAGGTCGGCCACCACGTTGTCGCGCACCTGACCGAGCAACTGGCTGAGGGTCCTCAGCTGGTCTTCCGTCAGGCCGGCGCGCAACCGCTGGTCGTGGGTCATCGCCGCGCCGCGCAGCCGATGGAACGCGGCCTCACCGGCGGCGGTCAGCTCGACCAGGTGGATCCGCCGGTTGTCCGGGTCGCGACGACGGGTGAGCAGTCCGTCGGTCTCCATGGCGTTGAGGTGGTGGGTCAGGGTCGCGCCCTGGATGCCGACCGCCTCCGCCAGCTCCCGTTGGTTGGTCAGCTGCCGGGTCTTGAGGGCGAGCAGGATGAGCCAGCTGGGCCGGGAGCCTGAGGCGCTGGCCAGCGCATCGTCGAAGGCCCGGGTGACGGCCTTGGCGGTGCGCGCCAGTTCCATGCCGATCGGCGTCGGGTGCGGTTGCCGCATGCCTGGATGGGTGGTCAGCGCCCCGCTCCTCACCGATCGACGTCGTACCGTTTGATAGCTAACTATACTCGGGGAGGTGGCGGCGGGCCACCGCACCGCGCCTCACAGACTGCAGCGCAGGTCCCACAACTCGGGATAGAAGCGCAGGCCGACGCGGGAGCGCAGGTACTCCGACCCGGAACTACCGCCCGTACCGGTCTTGGTGCCGATCTGCCGCTCGACCATCAGCACGTGCCGGGCCCGCCACAGCGCCCAGACCTGATCGTGGTCGACCAGCGCCTCGGCCAGGTCCCACAGCGGCCCGTACCGGCTGCGGTCGTGCGCGATGATCGTGTACGCCCGGTGGCGCTCGTCGGCGGTGCCCACCCGGAAGCCCGCCGCGCCGAGCACGCTGAGGAACCCGTCCCACAGGCTCGGCTCGTCCAGCCGACGCAGCAGACCGGCCCGCTCGTCGACGGTCAGACCGCGGAAGCGCCGCACGTAGCCCGGGTCCTTCAACCCGGACAGGAACTCGATCTCCCGGAACTGGACCGACTGGAAACCCGAGGCCGGCGACAGCACGGTACGGAACTTCAGGAAGTCCTGCGGCGTCATCGTGTCGATGATGTCGACCTGGGAGACCGCGAGCCGGCCGATTGCCCGGCATCGTTCCAGCCGCACCCGGGGCAGGTAGGTCTCACCGGCCAGCAGCAGGTCGCGGGCATCGGTCAGCTCGTGCAGCACAAGCTTGAACCACAGCTCGTACGCCTGATGGATGGTGATGAACAGCAGTTCGTCGTGCGCAGCCGGATCGGCCTGTGGACGCTGCTGGTCCAGCAGTTCAGGGAGGTGCAGGTAGCTACCGTAGGTCAGCAGCGCGCCCTCTTCACCGAAGCGGCGTTCCTGATAGAGGTTCTGGGTCACACACCGGACGCTACCGCTTTCCATCGATCACCATCGTCCGACGTCACCCTCGCGCCGCGTCCCGCTCGGCGAGCGTCTTCAGCGTCAGCAGTTCCTACGCATCATGATCAGGTCGCCACAGGCCAGCGCGGTCGCCCAGACCATTGCGAACGGCCAGCGCGGTCCGACCATCAGCCGGCAGAGCAGCCGGCAGCCCGCACCGTCAGGTTCCACGGCGTAGGTCGCCGCGGTGGGCCCAACGGCCGTTCCGATGCCGGAAACGACCGGCCGGAGAACTGGCGTCCGGGTTGCACCTCGCACGGGTCCCAGACCATCATCCGCTGCTCGACGCGCAGTTCGTCGGCACCCGGGACCAGTTCGCGTGGGCTGCGCCGACCCCAGTTGTCCAGCCAGTCGTAAGAGTACGGGGCGATCGCGATCTGACACGCCCAGCGGTAGGTCAGCGCGGCGGGCGCCCGTACCGACACCGCCCGGGGTCAGCCGGCTCCCGCAGGCCCAGCGCGCCTCCGGCGGAACGCTGCTGACCGACGACGAACGCCCCGCCTACCTGAGATTCCTGGCCCGGATCGTCGGGCAGCCCTGAGCACGCCGGAGGGGCACGCCACGAGGCGCGCCCCTCCGCTGAACGATGTCCGGACGTCAGTGCATGTTCGGGTAACGCCAGTCCGTCGGCGCCACGAACGTCTCCTTGATCGCGCGCGGCGAGATCCACCGGACCAGGTTCTGCCAGGATCCGGCCTTGTCGTTGGTGCCCGACGCCCGCGACCCGCCGAACGGCTGCCGCGAGACGATCGAACCGGTCGGCTTGTCGTTGATGTAGAGGTTGCCGGCGGAGAACCGCAGCGCCTCGCTGGCCCAGACGATCGCCTGGCGATCATTGGCGAAGATGCCGCCGGTCAGCGCGTACGGGGAGATGTCCGCAGCCTGCCGGGTGACCTGCTCGAAGTCGGCATCGTCGTAGACGTGCACGGCCAGGAACGGGCCGAAGTACTCGTCCCGGAAGATCTCGTGGGTCGGATCGGTGCACTCCACCACGGTGGGGGCGACGAAGAAGCCCTCGCTGTCATCGACCGTGCCGCCCGCGATGATCGTGCAGCTGTCGGAGTTGCGGGCCACCTCGATCGCACCGGAGAGCTTGTCGTACGCCCGCCGGTCGATCACCGCGCCGCCGAAGTTGCTGAAGTCCGCGACGTCGCCGAAGCGGATCTCACCGGCCGTGGCCACCATCTGGTCACGCAGCCCGGCGTCCCACAGCGAGCGCGGCACGTACGCCCGGGAGGCCGCCGAACACTTCTGCCCCTGGTACTCGAACGCACCCCGGATCAACGCCACGTTCAACGTGGTCAGGTCGGTCCAGCTCGGGTGTACGAGCACGAAGTCCTTACCGCCGGTCTCACCGATCAGCCGCGGGTAGGCGCGGTAGCGCTCGATGTTGTTGCCGACGGTGCGCCACAGATGCTGGAACGTACGGGTGGAGCCGGTGAAGTGCACGCCGCCCAGATCGGGGTCCGTCAGCGCCACCTCGCTGACCGCCCGGCCATCGCCGGTGACCATGTTGATCACGCCCTCGGGCAGCCCGGCGGCCTCGAACAGCTGCATGGTCAGGTGCGCGGCCAGCTGCTGGGTCGGCGTCGGCTTCCACACCACGGTGTTGCCCATCAGGGCCGGCGCCGACGGCAGGTTGCCGGCGATCGCGGTGAAGTTGAACGGCGTGATGGCCAGTACGAAACCGTCCAGCGGACGGTGGTCGAACCGGTTCCATTCCCCCGCGATACTGCGCGGCTGGCTGGTCAACAGCTTGGCGCCGAGGTGGGCGTTGAAGCGCAGGAAGTCGATCAGCTCGCAGGCCGCGTCCACCTCGGCCTGCTGTATGGACTTGGACTGGCCCAGCATGGTCGCGGCGTTGATGGTCTCCCGCCACGGCCCGGCGAGCAGTTCCGCCGCCCGGACGAACACCGCGGCGCGCTCCGCATAGGGCATGGCCTGCCAGCCCGGCGCCGCCTTCTTCGCCGCCGCGACGGCGTCCGCCACGTCCTTGCCGGTGGCCTGGGCGCTCTCGCCCAGTACGTGCGAGTGACGGTGCGGCGCGACGACGGGGAACCGCTCGCCACCAGCCATCCGCTGCGCACCGTCGATGGTCATGGTGAGCTCGGCCTTGTCCGCAGCGAGATCTGCCAGCCGGGACTGCAGTCGCTCCCGCTCGGCGCTGCCCGGAAGGTACGTGCGCACCGGCTCGTTTGCCGGCTCAGGCACCTCGAAGAGCGAGTCCATCTGACAAATCCCCTGCCACTCGGCGACACTGACGAAGGCTGCGACCACCGGCACCCGAATCGTTCCGGGGCGCATACCTAGATACTCGCACGCACGCGCGTACCTCGTCACCAGCCGTGGCTCGGCCCTGTGCGGCCGGTCACCCCGCTCCTGGCCGGCGCATGATCGTCCGGCACCCGGCTAGGCTGGTCAGCTGACAGGGTCCACCGGAGGGAACCGAGAATGCCAGATCGGGTGAGCGGGCACGGGAAGTCCACGGACCGGACCCGTTCCACCAGAACGAGCACCAGCCGCACCGGGAACACCAGGGCCGTCAGCGCCGGGAAGGGCGCGAAAGCGGCCACGGCACTGGCCGAACCCGGGTCGCGGACCGTCGCGGTGGTGCTGCTGCTGGCCGTGCTGCTGTTCGCGATGATGCTGCGCGGAGCGCGCATCCTGGTCTCCAACGCCGGCGACCCGGCGGTCGCCGCGATCCAGGTGGCGACCTTCCTGTCCTCGATCCTGCTGGCCAGCATGCTGCTCGGCGCTGCGGCCGGCACCGGCGCCGTACGGATACTCGCCGGCCGCGACGGTGACCGGTTGACCGGCAGGTCCGGCCGCCGGGCCGTACTGGCCATGCTCGGCGGACTGGTCGCCGGTGTGATCGCCGGCGGGGCCGCGTTCCTGTTGGAAGGCGACCTGTCCAACACCGAGGGGCTCATCATCGGCACCAGCATCGCGGGCGCCGCGCTGCTGGGAGGCGCGGTGGCGGCACTGCGGCCCGGGGTGATGGTGCTGGCCGGGCTGCTGGGCACCGTGCTGGTCATCGCCGTACTCGCGCTGCGCAGCATCTTCCTCACCCCGCTCACCCGGCTGTTCGGCGGCGAGGGCATCGGCCCGGCGTACGTGCAGGCACAGGACCGGCTCGCGCTGGTCAGCTTCATCGTGGCCGGCGCCGTCGCCGGACTGGCCGTACACCTGTACATCCGGCGCGCCGGCAACCGGCTCGGCACCGCCGCCAACATCGCCGCGGGCGCCGCACCGGGCATTCTCGCCCTGGCCGCGCAGGTACTCACCTGGATCGGCAACTCCCGGTTGATCAGCAGCGCCGGCGGCCTGGACCTGGGCGACAACTGGGCCTTCCAGGTGGCCGGCTCGTACCAGATCAACGGCTCGCTCGCCCTGCTGTTCGCCGGGGCGCTGGTCGCCGTGCTGCTCTACGGGCGCACCCGGGGGCCGCGTACGCCGCGCAAGCCGCGCACACCGCGCACCGCGCCGGCCAAGGCGGAATGGGCGGTACGCGAAGAGCGCCGGGCCGCCGAACTGGACAGCGCCGCCCGCACGAAGGCCAGTACGCCGACTAGCAGTGTCACGAAGGCCGGCGCGGCCAAGGGTGCCACGAAGGGCGACGCGGCTGAGGACGGTGCCCCGGAAGGCGGCGCGAAGAAGGCGACGGAGGACGCCACGTCCTGACTGCGCCGGAGCGGGTGCGTCAGCCGGCTACGAGCTGGTCGAGTTCGGTGGTGTCGTACCACTCCAGTTCGTAGTCCTCGGCGGAGTCCACCGTGAACTGGGCGTCCTGGTCGCCGGCGGCGGCCTCGGCGACCACCGCGACGGCCGCGCCCACCGCCGGTACGGCCTCCTCACCGTCGCAGTGCAGGGCGGCCACCACGGACAGGTCCACCAGGGCGCTGATCCGTACCGTGCTGTCGCCCAGCTCGGTGCCGGCCGCGCTCACCTGGGCCGCCGGCAGGTCGACCGAGATCACCACCCGTCGGCGGGGCACCGCGTCGTCCGCCCGCAGCAGTTCCAGCGCGGCCTGCGCGGCCCGGGTGAACGCCGCGTACTCCAGCTCCTCGTCGTCACCTTCGGTGTACCACTCCCGCAGGTTCGCCGTGACGGCATGACCGGTGCCCGGACCCACCGCCGGGCCGGCTTCGGAGTCGGCGTCGAGCCGACCGGTGCGGCGCAGCTCGGTCAGGGTCGCCCAAGTGGCCGGCAGGTACACCCGGACCACCGGCTGGGTCGCAGTCGCCACTCGTACATCCTCCAGAAACGTGACCGGTGGTCGGCGCCGGCCGCAGCATCGCGGCCGATCGACTGTAGGGCTACGGTACAAGCAGACTGCGGTGTACCGACGCTGTGTGGGCGGACCGGGCCGCTGCCGGAGGACCGACCGACGGGAGTCACCGTTATGCCGCCCCGGTTCCTGCCGTTGGCCGAGGTGGCCGAGGAACTGAACGTCACCGAGTCGCAGGTCTACCACCTGGTACGCAGCGGCGACCTGCCGGCCATCAAGATCGGTGGCCGTGGCCAGTGGCGGGTCGAACGGACCCGGCTCGAGGAGTACATCGAGCGCAAGTACAGCGAGACGGCCGCCTGGGTGGCGGAGAATCCGCTGATCGGTCGGGACAGCCCACCGGTCGACGACACCAACCGCTGAGTTTGTCGCATTCCGGTCACTTCTCGGGTACCCCGTAGCGGGGCCACCGTGTGTAAAGCTAGCTGAGGGTAAAGAAAGCAAACGAAGGTAAACGCAGCGAAACGATCCCCTTCGCCCTCAACGGAGAACCGATGACCGCCCCGCTCCCCGCCGTGCCCCCGGAAGCAGTACCCCCGGAAGCAGTACCCCTCGATACCGGAGCCCGTACGCTCTGGCCCGTACCGGCCGACCGCCCGGCGCTACGGATACTGCCGGTGCCCGAGACCGAGCCGCCGTTCGATCCCGATCCGTGCTGGGACCGCCCGCGGCTGCGCGCCGTACGGGAACTGCCCCTCGACTGGACCGGCGGTGCCGGCGATGCGCCCGGGGGCGCGCAGCCCGAGCCTCCCAGCGGCCCGCCCGGGGCACGGCGCGCCGCCTGGCGCCTGGTCAACGCCTACCTGGACGTCCTGCACGGTCGACGACCGTGGGAACAGCTCCTACCCACGAGCACCCCCGACGGAGCGGAATGGTTACGCCGTGAGCTGGCCGGGCCACCGCAACCGACCCGGCGGGTACGGATGCAGAGCCTGCACGTCGCCGAGCCCACGCCCGGCTCGGCGGAGGTCGTGGTGGTGCTCGCCGACCACCGCGGGGTCTGGGCGCTGGCGCTGCATCTGCTGCACCGGGACGGCACCTGGCGGTGCGATCACTTCGAGACCGTGTGACCGGCCCACGCAGCGGGCTCAGGTGACCTTGGCGAAGCGCCAGGCGGCGATGATCACGAACAGGCAGGTACAGACCACCGACAACCCGAGCTCGTCGGTGATGGACATCTGGTGGCCGAGCACCGTCAGCCCCGTCAGCGGCCCCTGGTCCGCGGCTGCGGACGAACCGAGCAGCAGGCGGCGGGTGGCGTCCACCGGGTAGCTGAAGATGTTGAACTTCGCGATGGTGCCGACCCAGGACGGCAGTCCGGCCAACGGCACCAGCGCGCCGGACAGCACCAGCATCGGGTACGTGATCGCCTGCGTGACAGCCTGGAAACTGTGCGGGCGTTGGATGAACGTCGCCAGTGCCACGCCGAGCGCGGTCACCTCGACGGCCATCAGAGCGGTCACGGTGAGGACCGCGACGATGGTGCCCGGCCCGGGGAACAGTCCCATCAACGGCGCGCCGAGGAACAGCAGTACCGCCTGGATGGTGGAGATGGTGGCGCCGCCGATGATCGCACCGATCACGATGGAGATCCGGTTCGCCGGTGACACCAGCATCTCCCGCAGGAACCCGAACTCACGGTCCTGCACGATGGTCACCGCACTGAGCAGCGCCCGACCGAGCACGGTCATCGCGACCACGCCCGGGAAGACGAACTGCTCGAAGCTGACCCCGCCGGTGGTGCGTACCAGGGTGCGCATCCCGTAACCGAAGATCAGCAGGAAGAAGAACGGTTGTACGAAGCTGGACAGGATCTTCGCGCGGGAGCGGAAGTACCGCTTCAGTTCCCGCCGTACCACCATGCCGATGACCCGCAGCTCCAGCAGCACCCGCAGTTCCCGCCGGTGTGAGCCCTGCACCACCCCGGTCGCTGCCGCGTCCGGCTCGGCGCGTTCCCTGGTCGCGGCACGGGCGGTGCGGGTCGTGTCGGGCGGAGCAGAGACGCCGCGGTTCGCCGGCGTACGCTCCGCGGTCCCTCGGCCCGACGGTGTACGCAGCGACGCGGTGTGGGTCGAGGTGGTCCGTTGCACCGAGGACTGGCTCGACGTCGTGTAGACGGAGCCGGAACTGGCGCCGGCCCGCGCGGCCGCCCGGCTGCGCGGCGGCTCGGCACCGCGGGAACGCTCGGCACCACGGGAACGCTCGGCACCACGGGAACGCTCGGCACCACGGGAACGCTCGGCACCACGGGAACGCTCGGCACCACGGGAACTGTCCACCTCTCGGGGCGGCTCGGTGTCCGGCGCGCTGTGCCGGCTCCGGGACGATGGACGGGCCGGCGCCGCGCTGACCGGACGGGCCGGAGGGCCACTCATGGGACGGGCCGGCGCCGCACTCACCGGACGGGCCGGCGGCGAACTGACCGGGTTGTCCGCCCGGAGCCTGGCGGTGGGCGGGTCGGGGTCCTCGGCGCTCCCCTGGCCGAACAGCGACCGGCGGATGGCCGTACCGCCGGACTGGGTGCTGTCGCGCCGGGTCGTCCGGGACGAGTAGCCGTTCGAGCCGTCGTCGCTCACGTACGGGCCTGTCGCCGGTTGCGGTGCGCGCCGCCGTTGCCCGCCGATTCCATCGCCTCGGCCATCTCGCGCGCCATCGCCTGTTCGGTGAAGTGCACGAACACGTCGTCGAGACTGGGACGCTGCACCGTGATCATGGTGGCCGGTACGTCGATGAGGCTCAGCAGGCGCCCGACCCCACGTTCGGCGTCGGGCACACAGCAGACCAGGATGTCGTTCTCCGCCCACGCCGGGATGTCCGCGGCGACCAGCTGACGCAGGGCCAGCTGGTTGTTGGTGGTGCTGAGCCGGATGCGGTCCAGTCCGACGGCGGCCTTCAACCGGGCCGGGGTGTCGATGGCGACGAGTTCACCGGCGTTGACGATGGCCAGCCGGTCGACGTGCTCGACCTCGTCCATGTAGTGGGTGGTCATCAGCACCGTGAGGCCGTCACGTTCCCGCAGGTGCCGGATCTCCTGCCACAGGCGGGTACGGGTTGGCGGGTCAAGGCCGAGGCTCGGCTCGTCCAGGAACAGGATCTTGGGTTTGTGCAGCAGCGCCCGGACGATCTCCAGGCGGCGGGCCAGGCCACCGGACAGCTTGGCCACCAGCGCCTTGCGGTGCGGTACCAGGCCCAGCAGGCGCAGGGCGTAGTCGATGCGTTCGGCCAGCTGGCGCTGCGGGGTGCCGTACAGGGTGGCGTGGAACCGCAGATTCTCCTCGACGGTGAGCTGGGTGTCGAGGGTGCTGTCCTGGAACACCACGCCGATGCGGTAGCGGACCTCACGCGGCTCGCGGACCGTGTCGAACCCGGCCACCAGCGCCTGGCCGCCGCTGGGCAGCATCAGCGTGCTGAGCATCTTCATCGTGGTGGACTTGCCGGCGCCGTTACGTCCGAGCAGCGCGAAGATCTCGCCCGGCTGTACGGCGAAATTCAGTCTGTTGACCGCGTACTTCCGCCCGAACACCTTGCAGAGATTGCGTACCTCGATCGCCGGTGCGTCCCGCATCAAGCCGTCACTTTCGTCAAAGTAACGAGTGGTCGGCGGCGACCTGGCCCGGCGTAGAGAACCGGGCCATGCCACGACACCGCCACCCGACCACCGTGCCCCCGGGTGTACCGGCGGACGCCGTGTTCGAAGATGGCACCCGCCCCCGTGGTGGCAGCCGTTGTGCACTGGGTGTCAGACAACCGCACTGATCGATCCGTGACCGGCGTGAGCCGCGGTCCACGCCGCCGGCGCCGGACCCGTACGTGCCGGGTCCTGCTGGTGCGGAGGTTCCGGATCGCGGTTGCAGTCACTACACACGATCCGGAACCCCAGCCGGCGGCATTGCGCCGAGGTTCTGCCGGACCACCGGTCCGACGTTGTGCGTACCGCTCAGTTAGAGCCCGAGGCTCAGGTCCGCGGGGGCCCCGTTGGAGCCGGGAAGGCCCAGCCCGATCGGGGAACCGGTGCCCGGGTCGATGCCCAGGTGCGCGCTGTGGTCGGCCAGCGACAGGTCGCCGCCGCCGGTCACGTTGCCGACGTGCAGGCCGCCGGCAGCGGTGCCCTGCGACAGGTCGAGCCCGGCGCCACCGGTGATGGGGCCGTCGATGTGGACGGAGCCCGCACCCGCGTTGCTCAGGTTGTCAAGCGGCAGGATTCCACCAAGGTCCATGTGTGTGCGCTCCTCTAATTGCCCTACGTATCCATAAATCGGGCGCCCGATCGGCCCAGTTTGACGATGAGTTCACAGGTCGTCAAGTCGAGATCAGCCTGTCGAGTCGGTATTTTTACCCCGTCGGCTTGTCCTTTTATTGACGGTTGTAGGTGAATCGGCAGCTACAAAACGTAGTGACAACTGGTTGAGCGCGCAAGGATCTTGATCGGCCGAACCCATTGGGCAGTACGTCAGTGTGCTGACCATCGATCGAGCAGAAATATCAATCCGCGTGACAGGCCATCAAGATTGCGTACACCCAGTGAGGGAACCGCGACACTGCCACATGCCGGACACGGCGGGAAAGGTACCGAAATCCGCCGGGTCGGGGCCGCCCTGATGACCACGACTCCCGACCCGGACACGGTCCTGCCCGCCCCCTCCCGGCCGAAGCTGGGTGGGGTGGGCAGAGTCGAGGTAGCTGACAACACCGACCGGCCCACGGGCGCTCACAGCGGGCCTGCGATGCGAGCGGTCAGCTCCGGGTGGCGCGGGTCAGTTCGGTGCCCGCCGGCATCACCAGGAAGACCCGGGGTGCGATCCGGTCCATTCCACCGCGCAGTCCGAAGACCAGGCCCGAGGCGAAGTCGACCACCCGCTTGGCACCGGCCTCGTCCATACCGGAGAGATCCATCACGACGGGGATGCCTTCGCGGAACCGCTCACCAACGGTGCGGGCCTGATGGAAGCTGGTCAGGTGGATCGTGGCAATCCGCCGGTCGACCGGTGCGGCGGCCTCCGCCGTCGGCAGTGACTCCACCGGAGCAAGCCGGGGCTCGCCCGACTCGTCGTCCTCGTTGAGTCCCAGCCAGGACCGTGACCTGTGCACTGCCGCCATCGCGGACACCTCCTCCCACGTCGCTACCGCTGGAAGCTCCCACCTGTCGCTGCGTCTTCGTGTTCCACAATGGAGTGTCGCACCATGGTGCAAGTATTCGCGACACTCTTATTCCAAGAGTGATCCCAGGCTAACCCCATTTTCGGCACACGCGAGCCGCGCCGCACCGTTACGGGGTACCCGACTTGTTGATCTTCGACACCGAAATGACCCTCCTTTGTCGCGTCGGTCACTAAACTTGCTGGTCAACGAGGTGGAGCGGTTGTCCACAAGCAAGCATGCCCAGTGACAGCCATCCGACACCGACACTGGTCGGTCGAACACCACGCCGGCGGCATCCGGCGACCCGGCGCACACGACGAAGGCCACGGCGCGTACCCACCACGCCGTGGCCTTCGTCTGAACGGGCTACCGCCCGGGCGTCTCTCAGCCCGGGAGCGGTCCAGCATCCGGCGCCCCGTGGCACCGCTTGTACTTGCGGCCGGAGCCGCACGGGCAGGGCGCGTTACGTGACGGCCCGGAGCCCACCTTCTGCCCCGCGGCCGGCCGCTTCTCCCCCGCCGCGATCGCAGAGGCCGGCCCGGCGCGCAGAGCGGACCCACCGGCGCTGGAGTCGCGGCCGATCTCCACCCCACCGCTGCCGGCCTCGCCGTCGATCACCGGCTGGGAGTACTGCAGGTTCTGCGGAGTGTGGCTGCCGCCGAGACCCTTGGCCCTGATCCCGATGTGGCCACCGGCCTCCGGGGTGGCCACCGCGGCGGCCGCCCGGTCGACCTGGGCGGCGAACTCCTCGGCCGTCAGCTCCTCGGCAGGCTGCCCAACCGCGCCGGACGAGCCGGCCTCGGTCACCCCGCCGGCTTCCTCCTCGGCGCCCTCCTCGACCTGGACCTCCAGGTTGAAGAGGAAGCCGACCGCCTCCTCCTTGATGCCGTCCAGCATCTGGCTGGAACATGTCGAAGCCCTCGCGCTGGTACTCCACCACCGGGTCGCGCTGGGCGTACGCCCGCAGGCCGATGCCCTCCTGCAGGTAGTCCATCTCGTAGAGGTGCTCGCGCCACTTGCGGTCGATGACCTGCGAGCAGCACCTGCCGCTCGAGCTCGCGCAGCGCCTCGGCGCCGAGCTCCTCCTCGCGCCGCTCGTACGCGGCGTGCGCGTCCTCGCTTGAGCTGCGTCGGCGAGGAAGTCGGCGTCCAGCGCCGTCGCGCGCCGCCGGCCTCCTCCTCGAGGTCCTCGATCGGTCACGCCGACCGGGTAGAGCTGCTTGAGGCTGGTCCAGAGCTGGTCGAGGTCCCAGTCCTCGGCGTAGCCCTCGCGAGGTGGCGCCCAGCGACGTAGGCGCCGACCACGTCGTCGATCATGTTGCGGACCTGGTCGTGCAGGTCCTCGCCGTTGAGCACCCGCTGGCGCTCGGCGTAGATGACCTGGCGCTGCTTGTTGAGCACCTCGTCGTACTTGAGGACGTTCTTGCGGATCTCGGCGTTCTGGCGCCTCGATCTGGGTCTGCGCGCTCTTGATCTGGCGGGTGACCATCTTGGACTCGATCGGCACGTCCTCCGGGATGTTGAAGCGCTCCATGACCGCCTCGACCGCGCCGGCCCGGAACCGCTGCATCAGCTCGTCCTGCAGCGACAGGTAGAACCGGGACTCGCCGGGGTCGCCCTGCCGGCCGGAGCGACCGCGCAGCTGGTTGTCGATGCGGCGGGACTCGTGCCGCTCGGTGCCCAGCACGTAGAGGCCACCGGCGTCGACGACCTCCTCGGCCTCCGCGTCGCACTGCCTTCTTCCAGCGTCGGGCAGGACCTCCTCGCAGGCGCCTTGCGTACTCCTCCGGCGTCTCCTCCGGGTCGAGCCCGCGCTGGCGCAGCTCGGCGGCGGCGAGGAACTCGGGGTTGCCGCCGAGCAGGATGTCGGTGCCGCGGCCGGCCATGTTGGTGGCCACGGTGACCGCGCCCTTGCGGCCGGCCTGCGCGACGATCTCGGCCTCCTGGGCGTGGAACTTCGCGTTCAGCACCGAGTGCGGGATGCCCCGGCGGCGCAGCAGCTGCGAGAGGATCTCGGAGTTCTCCACGCTGACCGTGCCGACCAGCACCGGCTGGCCGGTCTGCGTGCCGCTCGACGATGTCCTCGACGACGGCGTTGAACTTGGCCTTCTCGGTCTTGTAGATGACGTCCGGGCGGTCCATCGCGGACCATCGGCCGGTGCGTCGGGATGGTCACCACGCCGACCTTGTAGACCTTGTTGAACTCGGCCGCCTCGGTCTGCGCCGTACCGGTCATGCCGGAGAGCTTCTCGTAGAGGCGGAAGTAGTTCTGCAGGGTGATGGTGGCCAGGGTCTGGTTCTCCTGCTTGATCTCCACGCCCTCCTTGGCCTCGATGGCCTGGTGCATGCCCTCGTTGTAGCGGCGGCCGTGCAGGATGCGGCCGGTGAACTCGTCGACGATCAGGACCTCGCCGTCGTTGACGATGTAGTCCTTGTCGCGCTTGTAGAGCTCCTTGGCCTTGATGGCGTTGTTCAGGTAGCCGACCAGCGGGGTGTTCACCGACTCGTAGAGGTTGTCGATGCCGAGCCGGTCCTCGACCTTGGCCGACGCCGCGCTCGGTGACCGCGATGGTGCGCTTGGACTCGTCGACCTCGTAGTCGCCCTCGCCGTCGGTGCCGCGCTGCAGCCGGCCCACCACGCGCGGCGAACTCGCCGTACCAGCGGGCCGAGTGCTCGGCCGGGCCGGAGATGATCAGCGGGGTCCGGGCCTCGTCGATGAGGATCGAGTCGACCTCGTCGACGATCGCGAAGTTGTGGCCGCGCTGGACCAGCTCGTCGCTTCGACCAGGCCATGTTGTCGCGCAGGTAGTCGAAGCCGAACTCGTTGTTCGTGCCGTAGGTGATGTCGCACTCGTACGCGGCGCGGTGCTCGGCGGACGGCCGGTTGGGCAGGACCACGCCCGACGGTCAGGCCGAGGAACCGGTGCACCCGGCCCATCCACTCGGCGTCGCGCTGGGCCAGGTAGTCGTTGACCGTGATGATGTGCACGCCCTTGCCGGACAGCGCGTTGAGGTAGGCCGGCATGACCGAGGTCAGGGTCTTGCCCTCACCGGTCTTCATCTCGGCGATGTTGCCGAAGTGCAGCGCCGCGCCGCCCATGATCTGGACGTCGTACGGCCGCTGGCCGAGCACCCGCGCGGCCGCCTCGCGGGCCGTGGCGAACGCCTCCGGCAGCAGGTCGTCGAGCGTCTCGCCGTCGGCGTACCGCTTCCTGTACTGGTCGGTGAGCTCGCGCAGCTCGTCGTCGGTGAGGTCGGTGTAGTCGTCCTCGATCGTTGACGGCGGCCGCGATCGCCTTGAGCCGGCGCAGCATCCGGCCCTCGCCGGCGCGCAGGACTCTTTCCAGTACCGACACTGCTCAACGCTCCCTGGGGGCTGTTCTCAGGCGACATCGTTCGCTGTGGTGTCGGCGCCCGTCGGTGTCCCTGGCCTGCCGGACGCCGCGCGCACCTGCACTCAGGCGACCATCGTAGGCAGGGTGTGCCCGCAGCGGCACACCCACGCCGGTAGAACGCCAACTGAACCGGACAATTTTAACGAACCCATCCGGTTGATCACGGAATCACGGCTCGTAGTGACTTCACGACACTAGATGATTCCACAGCGTCACGGGCGAATCAGTCGGGTGAGGATTCCGCCCGCCGCGAGATACGCCACCGCCGCGATCACCCAGTCGACCAGCACCTGCTTCACGTGGTTGGGGAAGGTAAACAGATCCCCGAACGGACCGTCCAGCCGGCCCGCCGCCGACACCACCCAGTCGACCAGCACGTTGTGCGGGTTGGCACCGAAACCGACCAGTACGGCGCCCAGCCCGAGCAGCAGCGCCGCCACCAACGTGACCAGGGAGATGATCCTGGCCAGGTAGGTACGCGCGCGGTTGACGCCCTGCCGGCCGAGCCGGGCGCCGCGGCGTACCGCCGCCCCCGTCCGCGATCCGCTCGCCGGCCGTTCCGGCGCTGCCTGCGCCGGTGCTGGCTGCGCCGGGGCCTGGGCCCGACCCGGCGGGGCCGGGTCTCCTGCGAGAGCCGGGTCCCCTGCCGGAGCCGTCGGCGGGGTCCCGCCGTCCGCCGCGTCGTTACCGTGTCTGACCACTGCACTTCCATCTGCTCGACAACTACCCGCCGTACGCCCCGGCCACGCCGGCAACCATCCGTCGGGTCCTGGTTACCATTCGGTACGAGTCTGCCCTGTCGGCCTACTTTTCGGCACCCCGCCCCGGCGGCGAAATCCGGTACCGGTCCAGCGCGTCCGGGCGGCAGGATCTGCGCATGGAACCAGTCGAACTCACCGACGGCGACCTCCTGCTGCGCCCCTGGCGACTGGCTGACGTACCGGCGGTCACCAGGGCCTGCCAGGACCCCGACATCCTGCGCTGGACGTCCATGCCCCGGCCGTACGTCGCCGAGCACGCACACGGGTTCATCACCGGGTTCGCCGCGCGCGGCTGGCAGGACGCAACCAGCACCCAGTTCGGTGTCTTCGACGCCGGCACCGGCGAACTGCTCGGCTCGGCCTCGCTGATCACGCTGGACCGGACGGCCGGTACCGCGGAGATCGGCTTCTGGTCCGCGCCCAGCGCGCGCGGCCGGTCGGTGTCCGAGCGCGCCGGCCGACTGATCGCCCGGTGGGCGTTCGCAACCCTGGGGGTCCGCCGGCTGGCCTGGCGGGCGGAGATCGGCAACCACGCGTCCCGACTGGTCGCCCAGCGGCTCGGATTCCGCCTGGAGGGAACCCTGCGCGACGGATTGAGCAGCAACATCTCCGACGGGCGGGTCGACGCGTGGATCGCCGGAATGCTGCCCGGCGAGCTGCGGGAGACCCTCGACCACACCGACCCGCAGTTGGCGCTGGCGGCCCGGCAGGCCAAGGTGTTCGGCCAGCCGCAGCCGACCCTCGGCGACGGTGATGTCCGGCTGCGCCCACTTGCCGACAGCGACCGGCCAGACCTCGTGCGGGCCTGCCAGGACGCCGACATGGTGCGCTACACCACGGTGCCGGACCCGTACCGGCCGGCCGACGCGGACTTCTACCTCCGGCTGTCCCGCTCGGCCTGGCTGGCCGGCGAGACCGGCATCTTCGCGGTCACCGACCCGGACGGTCGCTACCTCGGCACCTTCGACCTGCGGTTGGAAGGGTGGCCGGCACGCATCGGCAGCCTCGGCTTCTCCGTGGCGCCGTGGGCTCGCGGCCGCGGTCTGGGCACCGCGGCGCTGCGGCTGCTGTGTGACTGGGGGTTCGAGGCGCTCGGGTTGTCCCGCATCGAGTGGCGCGCCTTCGTGGGCAACCAGGCGTCCCGCCGGATCGTGGAGAAGGTCGGCTTCACCATCGAGGGCACCGAGCGGGGCCTGCTGATGCAGCGTGGCGTTCCCCGGGACAGCTGGTACGGCGCCCTGCTCGCGGGCGATACACAGCCCACCGGGGGACCCGGGCCCGAGTCGCCCTGCCGGTGACGGCAGCGCATCCGACTTCCCGGTTGCGGCCTGTACCTGCCGTGCCCTACCGTTAGGGCAGTCGTACAGTACGATCGACCGGGGCGACTGCCCTGTGAGGAGCGGGGCGATGGCGGTTTCTCCAGCGGCGGAGCGCGGGCGCGAGGTGCGGCAGCGACTGCTGACAGCTGCGATCGGACTCATCCCCGAACGTGGTTGGACGGCAGTGAGCACCCGGGTCCTGGCTGAACGTGCCGGGGTGACGCCGAGCGTGGTGCATTACCACTTCCCCTCACTGACGGCGCTACTGAACGAGGCCGTGGTCAGCCTCATGCGACAGGCGCTGGCCGCGATGGAACCGCTACTGGACACCGCGGGCAGCCCCGCTGACGCGATCGAGGCGATGTTCGCGTCCATGGACCAGTACGACGGGACCGATCCACTGTCGCTGGCGGCCATCGAGGGTTATCTGGCAGCCAGCCGGGACGAGCAGCTCCGCGAACAGATCAGAACCGTGGTCGAGCAGTTCCGGCAGCGGTTCGGCCGCTGGCTGGCCGCACGGGGAGTGGATGCACCCGACGAGACCGCTGCCGTCCTGGTCGCCGCGATCGACGGCCTGCTGCTGCATCGCGGGCTGGCCCCCGACCCGGACCCGGCGGCGACCGCCGCCGTCCTCCGCAGGCTCGTTACCCCAGAAAGGGAGCAGCGATGAAGGTCGCGATATGTGGGGCCGGGATCGCCGGCCTGGCTCTGGCCAATCAGTTGGCCGCGCACGGTATCGAGGTGGTGGTGCTGGAACGGGCTCGTGCGCCGCGCGGCCAGGGATACATGATCGACTTCTTCGGGCCCGGCTACGACGCCATCGAGGCGATGGGCCTGCTGTCCGCAGCTGAGGCGGTCGCATACACCCTGGATGAGGCGGTGCTGCTCGACGAGAACGGCCGTCGTCGAGCCGGTCTGGACCCCGCGCAGTTCGCCAACGGTCCCCAACTCGACTTCATGCGGCCCGACCTCGAGCGTGTCCTGCGCGAACATCTGCCATCTGAGGTGCAGGTGCGCTACGGCGCGACCCTGGTCGGCGTGGACGATCTCGGCGACAGCGTCCGGGTCACCCTTGACGACGGCACGGAAGTGACCGCCGACCTGCTGGTGGGCGCCGACGGGGTCCACTCGACCGTGCGACGGCTGGTATTCGGGCCGGAGCAGCGGTTCCTGCGCTACCTCGGGTTCCAGACCGCAGCGTACGTATTCGACTCCCCGGACATCCATCGGGAGACGCGGGGACGCTTCTGCCTGACCGACACCATCGGCCGGCAGATGGGCTTCTACGGGCTGCGCGACGGACGTGTCGCCGCCTACGCGGTACACCGTGCGGCGGATCCGACCCTGCCCGGTGACCCGCGGGAGGCCGTACGCACCCTGTACGGCGGGCTGGGCTGGGTGGTACCCGACGCGCTCGACAAATGCCCGCCACCCGAGCAGATGTACTACGACCAGGTTGCACAGATCGTCATGCCCACCTGGAGCAAGGGACGGGTCGCATTGGTCGGGGACGCGTGTTACGCCGTGTCACTGCTCGCCGGCCTCGGCGCGTCCCTCGGCGTGGCCGGTTCCTACATCCTGGCTGAACAACTGCACCGGGCGCCGTCGATCGAAGAGGCTCTGTCGCGCTACGAACAGATGTGGCGCCCGCTGGCCGAGGAGAAGCAGAAGGTCGGACGCGATGGCGCCCGATGGTTCCTCCCCGAGACGGCGATGCAGCTCCGGCTCCGCCGTACCGCGCTACGCCTGATGCGGCTGCCCGTCGTCAACCGCTACGTCGCCGCGATCGTCGGCGGCAAGTCCTCCGCCGTGATCAGAAATCTGCGGGACGCCGGAGCCACCGCAGGACTGGTCGGCACCGCGCCGGGACAACCAGAGAACTGATCGGGTCCGGATGCCCGGTCCCCTGGCCCTGCCGCAGGTGACGTGGCGGTTCGGCCCGGCGCCGAACCGAACCGCCACCTGCGGCAACCGTCGTCCCGGTCAGGACCTGGCGTGCGGGGTGAGCCACCGCAGCGCGTCGGGCCCCTTCGGCACGATGCCGGCGGGGTTGATCTTCTCGTGGGTCAGGTAGTAGTGGCGCTTGATGTGGCCGAAGTCCACGGTGCTGCCGAACCCACGGGTCTGGTACAGGTCCCGGGCGTAGGGCCACAGGTTGCTGTACTCGGTGAGCTTCTGCCGGTTGCACCGGAAATGGTTGTGGTAGACCGCGTCGAACCGCACCAGGGTGGTGAACAGCCGTACGTCCGCCTCGGTGATCGAGTCGCCCATCAGGTAGCGCCGGTCGGCAAGCCGGTCGTCCAACTGGTCCAGGCGGGCGAACAGCGCGTCGTAGGCCTCCTCGTACGCCTGCTGACCGGTGGCGAAGCCGCATTTGTACACGCCGTTGTTGACGTCCTGGTAGATCTCGTCCATCAGCGGATCCATCTCGGCCCGCAGCTCCGGCGGGTACAGCGCCGGCACACCCGGTGCGTGGTGGTCGACCCACTCGGTGGACAGGTCCAACGACAGCTGCGGGTAGTCGTTGGTGACGACCTTCCCGCTGACCGTGTCGACCAGCGCCGGTACCGTGACCCGGCCCTGGTAGTCCGGATCGGTCGCCAGGTAGGCCTCGGAGAGGAACTCGATGCCCAGGACCGGGTCGCGGTCTCCCGCGTCGAGGGTGAAGCGCCAGCCACGCTCGTCGCGCAGTGGGTCCACGATGGCCAGTGAGATGGCCTCGTTGAGGCCGAGCAGTTCCCGCACGATGACCGAACGATGTGCCCAGGGACAGGCGAGCGACACGACCAGCCGGTAACGTCCGGGCTCGACCGGCCACCGACCCTCGTCGTCCGGGCCGGCACCGGGGTCGGCCTGCGAATTCCTGGTCACCCGCCCGGTAAACCGGTTGGCCTGACGGACGAATGCGCCGCTGGACGCGGTCTCCTGGGCAAACTGCGCGGTCTCGTCCGGCACGGTTCCGTCCGGCACGCTCCCGTCGGGCACGGTCCGGTCCGACGGCGCGGGCTGGGCTTCGGCAGTACTCATGCCACCAAGCCTGCCGCACCAGCGCACGAAGTGCACCAGGGAGAGTGCGGTACCTGCTCGAGTGCGGCATATTACAGCGGAGACACAGTTGGGGAGGCACCATGGGCGGGCTACCACGTGAGGAGCTGCGCACCGCGCGACTGCTCCTTCGCGAACCCCGTACCGGGGACGTTCCGGACGTGCTGCGTGCCGCGACAGATCCGGACATCCGCCGGTTCCTGCCCTGTCCGCCGGACTACGGCCCGCCGGACGCCGACGGTTGGGTCGAGCAGCGGGCGCCGGCGCAGTGGGCGGCCGGCGGGGCCTGCTTCGTGGTCGTCGACCAGCGGACCGGACGACTCGTGGGCAGCGTCTGTCTGCCGGAGGTCTGTTCCCGCCGGACCTCCAGCGAGATCGTGTATTGGTCGGCGCCGTGGGCCCGCGGTCAGGGTTTCGCCAGCGAGGCCGTCGGCGCGGTCACCGGATGGGCGCTACGCCACGGCATCGCGCGGCTGGAACTGCTCGCCGCACCCGACAACCCGGCTGGTCAGCGGGTCGGCCTCGCCGCCGGTTTCCGCCGGGAGGGCATCATGCGCGGAGCCGGGCGCCGCTCCGACGGCACCCGCTACGACGCGGTGCTGTGGGCCAGGCTGGGCAGCGATCCGCCCGGACCGACACCGCGGCTGCTGCCCGACCTGCCCGGCGGCGAACTGTCCGACGGCGTGGTATCGCTGCATCCGCTCGGGCCTGAGGACACCGACGACGCTTATGCGGCGCTGAGTCGGCCGGACATCGCCGAGGAACTGGTACCGCCCGGCGCCCGGGACCGGCAGCAGGTCGCGGAGCTGTGCGCCCGGGCGGACAGCCGGTGGCTGGCCGGCGCGACCGCGAGCCTGACCATTCGGGACGCACCCAGCGACCGCTACGCGGGCGAGATCTCGCTGATGTACACCGAACCACCTACCGGTAGCGGCATGATCGGTTACCACCTCGCGCCGGGCTGGCGCGGTCGCGGTTTCGCCACCCGGGCGGTACAGCTGCTGGCCGACTGGGCGTTGCAGCACGCCGGACTGGCTCGACTGGAGGCGGGCGCACACGTACTCAACACCGCCTCGCAGGCCGTGCTGGAGCGGGCCGGGTTCCGTAGGGTCGGTCGTCAGCTCCGTCGGCGCGGCGGGCCGCACGGTCGGGTGGACGACTTCCTGTACGAACTGGTTCCGGCGCACTAACCGCTGCCGGTGCGGTCCGGCCGGCGTGACATGCATGCCACCGCCGGTCCGGCGGAGCCGACTGGGCGACCACCGGACCGGGCGCGCGACACGTGCACCGTGACACGGCCACACAAGCAGGTGCTGTCACCTGGCGGGTGCGCTCACTCGACAGGTGCTGTCACATGGCGAGTCGGATCATTCCGTAGTGGAATCCCTTGCGGCGGTAGACAACGCTGGGCCGCCCGGAATCCTTGTCGACGAAGAGGTAGAAGTCGTGCCCGACCAGTTCCATCTGGAACAGGGCATCGTCGACGGTCATCGGGTCGGCCGGGTGTTCCTTCTCCCGGACGATGCGACCCGGGCCGTCGTCCTCCAGGTATTCGTCATCGGCTCCCGGGTCCGCGGACCGGGGCAGTGTGGCCACGCTGGTCGGCTGCTCGACGGAGTGCTGGCCGGCGGAGTGCTGGCCGGCGGAATTCTGCGCCTGTGCGGCCTCGTCCACCAGGGCGGCGGTCGCTGCGGCCACCGATACCGGGGCGTGTCTGCCGTGGTGGACCCGACGACGGTCCGACGCCTTGGACAACCGGCGGTCGAGTTTGCCGAGCGCGGTGTCCAGCGCACTGAGGAAGTCCTTCGCACACGCTTCCGCGCGCACGGCCGGCCCCCGGGACACGCAGGTGATCTCCACCCGTTGGCTGCGTTCCGCTTGGCGCTTGTTGCGCTCGTGGGACAACTCGACGTCGATCCTGATCAGCTTCTGGTCGTAGCGTTCGACCTTGTGCAGCTTCTCGGTGACGTGCTGGCGGAAGTGGTCGGGCACCTCCACGTTACGGCCCTTGACGACTACGTCCACGCCTTACCTCCCACGGTTGGTAAATGGTGGGTCGTGGCGGACCGTGCGGTCCGCCTGCCGGCTGAGCGACGACAGCCCCCTGTATCGCGGCAGCCGGTATCAACTGTGCTGGTCAGATCCCCTTTCCCGACTAGCCTTTCGATAACCCCCGACGTTAGCCCGTTCACATCGGGTTGTCATGTCCAACGGTGCCGAACGTCCGAGGTGACTCAACAGGTAGGACCAATTGATATCCTCCGAACAACGAACGCAAACACCGGAAAGGTCCGTCACCGCCGCCGCTTCGTCGCGGCCAGTACTACCGCGCCGGTGGCGGGAGCACCGCAGTCGGCCAGCCGGCGCGCCACGGCGGCCAGGGTCGCGCCGGTGGTCACGATGTCGTCGACGATCAGCAGCACCGTGCCGGGGTTGGCACCCGACAGCACCGTGCCGGGGCCGGCACCCGACAGCACCGTGCCGGGGTTGGCACCAGACAGCACCGTGCCGGGGCCGGCACCCGACAGCAGAGCCCTGGCAGCGGGCCGCAGCCGAAACGCGTCATCGGCCCGATCTGCCCGGGCCGATGCGCTCAGCCCCGCGGAGTCCGCCAATCGGGGCATCGCCACCAGCACCGGACACAGCTCCGCCCGGTATCCCGAACCGTGCGATCCCGGACCAGGCGATCCCGGACCACGCGATCCCGAACCGTGCGATCCCGGACCACGCAACCCCACCATCGCACGCCGGGCCAGCCGTACGATGTGGTCGCCGTGCCGGGCGCGCGCCGCCGCGGCGGTCGCCGGTACAGGTACGAGCAGCACCCGGTCCGCTCTCGGGGCCAGTGTGGCCATCGCGACGGCCAGCGCCGCTGCCAGTCCGGCACCAAGCGGCGCGGCCAGACCCCACTGGCCGCGTTCCTTGTATTCGAGCAGCAGCTCACGCAGCAGTCCCTGGTATGCGCCGAGCGCGATGCACGGCGGCAGCCCGGGAGGCGCCGGGTCGGGTCGAACCGCGCCCGGGCGGGCGGCGAGCAATAACCCGGCGCACCCGTCGCACAGCGGGCTCGCCGGCCCAGGTCGCCCGCAACCCGGGCAGTCCGCGGGGAAGACGAGTTCGGTCAGTTCGGCCAGCATTCTGCGCACCGGACCACAGTGCCCCGGCTGCCGGCGGTTGCCCAGTGCCGGAACGCCGCCTGTGGACAACCGGGCGGACGCTGTGGACAACCGGCTCCTGGAATCGCGCGATGTGCTATGGCGCAGGCTATTCGGGGAAGAACGGTTCGTTACCGCGCGGCGGTTGGGCGGCACCGACCGGCGGCCCCACCTCGTTCCCGGTCACCTGCAGGATCCGGTCGTGCGCCGCCAACAGGATGGTGCCGTGCGAGCCGCTCTTCGCCGGATCGGTGGTGGACGAAGCGATCTGGTCGGGTACCGCGCTGTCACCGGCGCCGGTCAGCAGGTCGGAGTACACGTCGTCGATGCTCAGTTCCCAGGCGCCGCCCCGGGGACCGTCGGACAACGGCCCGTCTGGCCCGGTCAGCCCCCGGCCACCGAACACCACCCGGCTCTCCTCGGTCCAGGCCACGCCGGAGATCTCGGTGAAGCTGGCCGCGAGTCGCCGGGCCCGGCCGATGGTCAACCGCCCGTCGCCGGAATCCAGCAGCGGCGCGACGTACAGCCGACCGCCGGCGACCAGGGCGATCCGGCAACCGTCCGGCGCCACGGACACGGCGGTGACCTGCCGGCTCACCCGGTTCTCCAGGAAGTCCGGTGCGCTTCTGGTTCCGCTGCTGGACACCGCGACCAGCTCACCGTCCACCGGCACCAGGACGGTGCCCGTACCGGCCAGGAAGCTGGGGCGACCGATCGATGCCACCGTACCGATTCTGGCTCTGCTGTAGGAGACCCGCGGGACGCTCTGGCCGACGGTACGGCCCAGCCACAGCTCGGGCCGGCCCTTCGCCCCGGTCCGTACGACCGCCGCCCGACTGGCATCCACCGACAGACCGGCCCGCAGTACCTTGCTGTCGACCCGGTCGGCGGCCGGATCGGCCAGCACCCCCGGCAACTTGTCGCTGGACCTGGCGGCGACGAACCGCCCACCGGCGATGTAGTAGCCGCCGGAACCCGCCCCGAGCGTGGCCACGTCGAAGTTGCGCCAGTCGTTCCAGTTGTAGATGGTGCCTGACCTGCCGGGCACCTTCAGCGGCCGGTCCTCGATACGGATCTGCATCTTGTTCATCAGCGGGCGCAACGTCCAGGCCAGTTGTGCGGCCATCAGCGCCGGGTTCTTCGCGTCGCCGGCATCGCTGGTCAGGTTGACGACCACCACGTTGTGCGTGCCGACCACGTTGCCGCGCCGTTTGGTGTTGCCCGGGATCTCGCTGACCGCCGCCTGGCCGAGCCATCCGGACGGCCCGTCCAGTAACCAGTCCACCAGCACGGTGCGCCGCTTCTCCGGCCGCATGCTGTGCGGCACGTAGCGCAGATCCGGTACCAGCGCGGAGTGTTCCGGGTTGGCGAAGTAGACCGTCGTGGCGTCGAACTCGTTGCTCACCGCGTCGGTACTGAGCAACGTCTGTGCCGGCGGATCGGTGATGAGCCAGACCTTGTCGACCTTCACCAGGTGCAGTGTCAGGTCGAAGCGGTCGGAACGGCCGACCGGCAGCGGCGCCACCGCACCGACGCTGTTGAGGATGCCGACGATCTGCCCGACCACCTGTACCGAGGCACTGGCCTGGATGTTCCCGCCGGTGCCGACGTTCGGGGTGGCGGTGGATCCGCCGCCGTCCTTCTGGTCCTGCACGGTGTAACCGGCGATCCGCACCACCGTCATGCCGGCCGGGTCGGGGCGCCAGTTGCGCCGGCTGCCAGGGGTGAAGAACTGCGACACGTTCTGCCGGAGCTGGTCCGGGGTGGTGTCGGCACCCGCCGCGGTGAAGAACAGGCTGACCAGGTCACGCGGATCGGTCGCGCTGCTGGGCGCCGGTGGCTGGTCCCGGGTGCCCTGCGGGTCGTCGTCGGATCCGTTGACCGGCACGGTGGACAGCACCACCGGCGGGCCGGAACTGGGCACCCCGCACCCCGCCATCATGAGGCCGGACAGCGACAGCAGCGCGCCGGCCAGTACGGCGGCCCGCCGGTGCCGGATCGCCGGCGGGTGCTCAGTCATCCGCTCCGCCCTTCCCGTTGCGGCTGCTCCCGGCAAGGTCCTCGCTGCGGTCGCGTTCCGGCGAGACCGGCCCGTCGGGCGCGGGTGTGCTGTCGGCCGGGTCGGTACGCCCGGGTGTGGCGAGGGCGACTGCGGTGGTGATCAACGGGACGCTGCGTACGACCAGCCGCGGCTCTGCCACCTCGTCGGGTACCAGCGGCAGCGGCGAGGACACGATCCGGTCCCGGGCCCGGGCCGGTACGGTCAGCCGGAACTGCGAACCCTGCCCAGGTGCGCCCCATGCCTCCAGCCAGCCGCCGTGCAGCCGGGCGTCCTCCAGGCTGATCGACAGGCCCAGGCCGGTGCCGCCGGTCTGCCTGGCACGGGACGGGTCGGCCCGCCAGAACCGGTTGAAGACCAGTTTCTCCTCGCCGGAGCGCAGCCCGATGCCACGGTCGCGTACCACGATGGCCACCGCCCGTTCGTCGGCGGCCAGCTGGATCTGCACCGGCCGGTGTTCGCCGTGTTCGACCGCGTTGCCGATCAGGTTGCGCAGTACCCGTTCCACCCGGCGCGGATCGACCTCGGCGATGACCGGGCTGTCCGGCAGTACCAGGTCCAGCGGGCAGTCGAGCCGCTCGGACAGCACCCCGAAGCCGTCGGCGACCCGGCGCACGATGGGTACGAGGTCGACCGCCTCGGAGTCCAGTACGGCGAAACCGGCGTCGAAACGGCTGATCTCCAGCAGGTCGGTGAGCAGGGACTCGAACCGGTCCAGTTCGTCGGCGAGCAGTTCGGCCGACCGCGCGGCGGTGGGTGAGAAGTCCTCCCGGCCGGCGTAGAGCATGTCCGCGGCCATCCGCACCGTGGTCAGCGGGGTGCGTAGCTCGTGCGAGACGTCCGAGGTGAAACGGCGTTGCAGCCGTGACAGTTCCTCCAGCCGGACGATCTGGCTCTGCAGGTTGCTGGCCATCTGGTTGAACGACGCGGCGAGGCGGGCAAGGTCGTCCTCACCGTGCACGTCCATCCGTTCGTGCAGCAGCCCGGCCGACAGCCGCTGCGCGGTACGGGCGGCGACCCGTACCGGGAGCACCACCATCCTGGTGACGATCGCGGCGATCAGCGCCAACAGCAGTACCAGCGCGACCCCGGCCACCACCATCGTGTTGCGGATCATGTTGGCCGCGGAGACCTCGTCGTCGAGCGGGAACAGGTAGTAGAGGTCGAAGATCGCCCAGCCGACGTCGACGTGGGTGCCGACCGCGAGGTACGGGCGTTGGCCACCGCCGTCCGGGTTCGCGGTGATGAACTGGTAGGCGAGGGCGCCCTGCTGGGCGACGGTACGGGCCAGTTGCGGCGGCACCACGATCCGGCCGGTGTCGTCCGGCCCGCCGTACGGGGTGACCGTGACGGGCGCCTCGGACACCAGCTTGACCTCGTACGTACCGGCCGGGGTCGGCGCGTTCGCCAACCCGACGACCACCTCCCGTACGGTGCTGCCCAGTTCCGGGTCCTCGGCACCGGACAGGGTGGAGAGCTGCTGCTGCACCTTGCTGGCACCAGTGGTCACCTGACGTACCGCAGCCTGCCGTTTGGCGATCACCAGTCCGGCGGTGATCTGCTTGGCGACGAAGTAGCCGAACGCGAGGACCAGCAGCGACGACACCACCAGGGTGATCGACACGACGCGCAGTTGCAGGGAGCGGCGCCAGGGTCGTAGCGCCCAGGAGGCCCGGGCCAGCCATTCCGGGCCTCGCCGGCGTAGTGTCCGCCGGGCCCTGGCCAGCCGGTACGCGCCGCGCCGGCGCGTGCTGCGCCAGTAACGGGCGACGGCCGAGCCGGGCACCGGCTTCTGCCGCTCCCCGTCTCCCGTCGCCCCGTCCACCCGCACCGGCTAGCCCGTACCTGCCTTGTAGCCGACGCCGCGGACGGTGAGGATGATCTCCGGCCGCTCCGGGTCCGGTTCGATCTTCGCGCGCAGCCGCTGTACGTGCACGTTGACCAGCCGGGTGTCGGCGGCGTGCCGGTAGCCCCAGACCTGCTCCAGCAGGACCTCACGGGTGAAGACCTGGCGCGGCTTGCGGGCCAGCGCGACGAGCAGGTCGAACTCCAGCGGGGTCAGTTTGACCTCGTCGCCGTTGCGGGTCGCGGTGTGCGCCGGTACGTCGATGGTGATCTGCCGGCCGGCCGGGCCGATGGTCAGCATCTCCGGCGCGGTGTCCTCGCCGCGCCGCAGCCGGGCCCGCATCCGGGCCACCAGTTCCTTCGGCTTGAACGGCTTGATCACGTAGTCGTCGGCGCCGGACTCCAGTCCCAGGACGACGTCGACGGTGTCGCTCTTGGCGGTCAACATGACGATAGGTACCCCGGACTCGGACCGGATCGCCCGGCACACGTCAAGTCCACTCATCCCGGGCAGCATCAGGTCTAGCAGGACTATGTCCGGCCTGGTGTCCCGGAAGGCGGCCATCGCGCGCTCACCGTCGGCCACGAACGAGGGCATGAAGCCCTCGCTGCGCAGCACGATTCCGAGCATCTCGGCCAGGGCGGGGTCGTCGTCGACAACCAGTACGCGTGCCCTCATGCCGTCACCTTCCGGACGTGTTTCCGGGCGGTGACGGGCCGCGCTCCGCTTCGCTGCGTATCGCTCATGCCCCTATCGTTTCATCCAGCACCCACCCGGTAGGAAACCCTCCCATGGCCCGTGGCCTGGACTCGGTACGTTCGGCCGGGCGTGCCTCCACCGAACGTACCGAGTACGAAGAGTGACGTACAGGTGCTGCGACGGCCACTGTAGCCGGAGTCCTCGACGGGCGGGGTACGCCAGCCCCGCAGCGGGCTGGGCACGCCGTGCCAGGATGACGATGTTGGCCACCATGACCCTTCGAGCGGCCCGGGAGAGATCGATGGACGCAGCGCGGGGCGCGGTGCTCCCCCTGCGTCCGTTGACCGTCGGTGAACTGCTGGACGCCTCCGTCGCGTTACTGCGCCGTTGTGGTTGGCCGCTGCTGGGGCTCGGGCTGCTGTGCTCCGCCGGGCAGTACGCCCTGGCCAGCGTCGCACGGGTCGGGCTGGCCGAGGCGGTGGGCCCCTCCGCCGGCGGCTGGTTGTGGCTGTCGTGCTGGCTGGGGTTGGAGAGCGTCGCGATCTGTGTACTGGCCGCCCCGGCGAGCGCCCGGGCGGTGGACGTACTGCTCGGCGTACCGGCCGGGCGGGGTGCGGCGGGCGCGGTGGCGACGTTGGCCGCGCCGGGCCGGCGCTGGCCGGCCGTACTGCTCGCCGCCGGGGTGGTCGGTGTACTGGCCAGCGGCGGCGTACTGGTGTGCGGGGTCGGCTGGATCGTGGTGTACGCGCTGACCGGGCTGGTGGTGCCCACCCTGGTCGCGGACCGGACGTCCGGTGCCGGGGTGCTGACCCGGCCGCTGCGGCTGGTCTTCACCGGCGGCGGGCGGGCCGGCGGTCTGCGGCTGCTGGCCTACCTGGGCTGGCTGGCCGTACGGCTGGCCGTCGGGATCGCCGCCGGGCTGCTGCTGGACCGGCTGTCGCTCAGCGCCGATCCGATGTTGCTGCGGCTGCTGACGGCGGCGCCCTGGGTGCTGGTGGACGCGCTCGCCTACCCGACGCTGGCCTGCCTGGACGCCTGCGTGCATCTGGAGAACAGGATGCGTACCGAGGGTCTGGACCTGGAACTCGGCCTGGCGGGCGCCGACCGGGGTTCGGCCCGCTCGGTCGTGGAGGTGGGTTGAGTGCGACCGCAGGCGCTGCTGCTGTCGGCGCGGACCGACGGTAGTGCCGCGCGCTGGTGGACCGAGCTGGTCGCCGACCTGGCCGATCATGTACCGGGTGGGGTGGCGGGTCTCGCCGTGCTTCTGCTGATGCTGGCGGGTGCCGTGGTCGCGGGGTTGTACGGGTGGCCGCACCGGCACCGGCTCGGGTGGCGGAAGCGGGTCGGCGGGGAGCCGGACGTGGCCCCGGAGTCCGACCAGTTGGAGGATCCCGACGTGGCCGGGCCGGATGGGCTGCCGGACCGTCCGCCGGCCGAGCTGCGTTCGTTGGCCGACCGGTACGCCGCGGCCGGACGCTATGCCGAGGCGGTCCGGGAACGGCTCCGCGCGATGGTGCGTGACCTGGTCGACCGGCAGGTGCTGGTACACCGTCCGGGCTGGACGGTGACCGAGCTGGCCGCCGCCGCGGCCGGCACCGACCCGGGACTGGCGGCACCGGTGCGGGAGGCGGCCGATCTGTTCTCCGGGATCTGGTACGGCCGGCTGCCGGCGACCGCGGCGGACGACGCGCGGATGCGGGTACTGGCCGACCGGGTCGCCGCGCCACGGGTGTTGTCCGCGCCGGGTGGTGTGCGGTGAGCGCCTGGTCGCGCGCCTGGCTGCGGGCACGCCGCGCGCTGCCGGCAGACCGTCGCTTTCTGCGCTGGGCGGTGCCTGCGCTGGTGGTGGTCGTGCTGTTCACCGTCACCGGGGTGGCCGGGGCGGTGGTGAGCGTGACACCGGACGAGGACGACTTCCTGGAGCCGGGTTCGGGTGCGGCGATCGGGTCGCGGACCCTGGTGGACCGGTTGGGTCGGCACGGGGTGGCGGTGCACCGCTACACCGATACGCCCACGGCGCTGGCGGCGGCCGCGGCCGGTGGCCGTACGGTGCTGGTCACCGCGCCTGACTTCGTGGCACCGACGTACCTGACGCAGTTGTTGCGGCTGCCGGCCAGCGACCGGGTGGTGCTGGTCGCCCCGTCGGCGACAGTGCTGGTCGATCAGCGGCTGCCGGTACGCGCGGCGGGCAGCCGGTGGACCACCGGCGCGGTGCCGGCGGGGTGCCGGGCGCCGGCGGCGGGTCGCGCCGCGGTGCTGGGTACCCGGTACCGGCCGGTGCCGGCCGGTGCGGGAACCCGCTGCTATTCCGGCGGCCTGGTCCGGGTGGGTGTGGACGGGCGGCCGGAGCTGGTACTGCTCGGCGCCGCGGACGTCTTCCGTAACGACCGGGTAGCCGAGCACGACAACGAGGCGCTGGCCACGACGCTGCTGTCCAGCCGGTCCGGGGTGGTGTGGCTGAATCTGCACCATGCGGAGACGCTGCCGGATCAGGGCCGTACCGATGAGCGGCCCGACCCGACGGGGACCGGGAACCCGGGCGCCCGCTCGCCGGCACCGGACGACTACCGGTCGGGCGATCCGGCGTCCGGGGGTCGTCCACCGGTCGGGGGCTCCGATTCGGGTTCCGGCAACGGATCGGGCCATGGATCGGCCGACGGCGAGCAGGCAAATCCATTGTGGACGACGTTCCCGCTGTGGCTGTGGGCGGTGCTGACGCAATTGCTGCTGGCCGTGGTGCTGCTCGCGGTGTGGAAGGCACGCCGATTGGGCGCACCGGTCAGCGAACCGCTGCCGGTGCTGGTACATGCGACGGAGACGGTGACCGGCCGGGGACGGCTCTACCACCGGGCAAGGGCGCGGGACTCGGCGGCGGACGCGTTGCGGGCTGGTGCGCTACGCCGGCTGACACCGCTCGCGGGGACAGGCACCGCGTCGACCTTCGGCACAGGGTCGGCCGGCGCAGGGTCTGCCAGCGCAGGGTCTGCCAGCGCAGGGTCGACGGCTGGTACGGGCTCTGCCGGCCCGGGAAACGCAGGGGCCGAGGGACTGCTGGCAAACCTGGCGACCCGGTCGGGCTGGCCGGTCGAACGGGTCCGGGCCGCCCTGTACGGTCCGGTTCCGAGCGACGACGACGGGCTGCACGCACTGGCCGCGGAGCTGGATGAACTGGTCCGACGGGCCTACGACACGAGGGAGGGCACCACCGGTGCAGGAACTGTCTGAGCAGCCGACCCCCGGCCCGGCCGATACACCCCCGCCACACCACGGTGTCGACTTCGCGCCGACCACCGGTACGGATGGCCCCGCGGAACAGGCACGCGCGGCGCTGGCGCGGCTGCGTACCGAGGTGGCGAAGGTCGTCGTCGGGCAGGACGCGGTGGTCACCGGGGTGGTGATCGCGTTGCTGTGCCGGGGGCACGTGCTGCTGGAGGGCGTGCCCGGGGTGGCGAAGACGCTGCTGGTACGGACCCTGTCGCAGGCGCTGTCGCTGTCCACTCGGCGGATCCAGTTCACTCCGGACCTGATGCCCGGTGACGTGACCGGCTCGCTGGTGTACGACGCGCACACCACCGAGTTCGTGTTCCGGGACGGCCCGGTGTTCACCAACCTGCTGCTCGCCGACGAGATCAACCGCACCCCGCCGAAGACGCAGTCGGCGCTGCTGGAGGCGATGGAGGAGCGGCAGGTGTCGGTGGACGGCAGTCCGCGGCCACTGCCCGACCCGTTCGTGGTGGCGGCCACCCAGAACCCGGTGGAGTACGAGGGCACCTACCCGCTGCCGGAGGCGCAGCTGGACCGGTTCCTGCTGAAGCTGACCGTACCGCTGCCGTCCAGGGACGCGGAGATCTCGGTACTGCGCGCGCATCACGGCGGGTTCGACCCGCAGAACCTGGCTGCGGCGGGTGTCACCGCGGTGGCCGGGCCGCAGGACCTGGCGGTGGCCCGACGGGAGGTGGGCACCGTGCAGGTGGCAGATGTGGTGCTCAGCTACATGGTGGACGTGTGCCGGGCGACCCGCAGTTCGCCGTCGCTGTCGCTGGGCGCCTCGCCGCGCGGGGCGACCGCGCTGCTGCATGCGGCGAAGGCGTGGGCATGGCTGTCCGGCCGCGGCTACGTCACCCCGGACGATGTGAAGGCGCTGGCCAGACCGGTTCTGCGGCACCGGATCCGGGTACGCCCGGAGGCCGAGCTGGAGGGTGTCACGGCCGATGCGGTGCTGGATTCGGTCCTGGCCGCCGTACCCACACCGCGCTGATGCCGACCTGGCGGCCGGTCGCGCTGCTGGCCGGGTTGGCGTTGACCCTGCCGTTGTGGCCGAGGCCCCTGCTGGGCCTGGTCTGTTACCTGGTCGCGGTGCTCGCGCTGGTGGGCGTGGACGCCGTGGCCGCGGCACCGGTCCGGGCCGTACGGCTGCGTCGCTCGGGTGCCCGCCAGGTGCGGCTCGGCGAGTCCGCGGAGGTTACCCTGACGGTCGGCAACGATGCGACGCGCCCGCTGCGCGCGGAGGTCCGGGACGCCTGGGTGCCGTCGGCCGGTGCGGCCGGTGCGGCCGGTACGCAGCGGCGGCTGACCGTACGCACCAGCCGGGTCACGCGCCATGACCTGCACGTTGACCCCGACCCGGCGCGGCGACCGGCCGGCGGTGCGGGTGACGGTCCGCTCGTACGGTCCGCTGCGCTTCGGGTTCCGTCAGTCGTTGGGGCGCCGGGCGGAGCGGGCCACTCCGCCGTGGACGGTGCGGGTGCTGCCCCGGTTCGCCTCGCGCCGGTATCTGCCGGAGCGGCTGGCCCGGCTGCGGGTGCTGGACGGTGCGGTGGTGACCCGGGGCCGTGGTCAGGGCACCGAGTTCGACGCGCTGCGCGAGTATGTGCCGGGCGACGACGTACGGTCCATCGACTGGCGTGGCACCGCCCGGCGCGGCGGGGTGGTGGTGCGGACGTGGCGGCCGGAACGCGACCGCCGGGTGCTGTGCGTGTTGGACACCGGCCGTACCTCGGCGGCCCGGGTGGGTGACGAACCGCGGCTGGACGCGGCGATGGACGCCTGTCTGCTGTTGGCGGCGCTGGCGTCGCGGGCCAATGACCGGGTGGATCTGCTGGCCGTGGACACATCGGTACGGGCGGTGCTGCGGGGTGTGAGCCGGGCCGCACTGTTGCCACGGTTGGCCAGCACCCTGGCGCCGCTGCAACCGTCGCTGGTGGAGACCGACTTCGAGCTGATGACCGGGGAGATCCTGCGCACCGAACGGAAGCGGTCTCTGGTGGTGCTGTTCACCGCGTTGGAGGCGGGTGCGCTGGCCGAGGGGCTGGTGCCGGTGCTGCCGCTGCTGACGGCCCGTCACCAGGTGGTCGTCGCCGCGCTGCACGATCCGGCGCTGGACGAGATGGCGGCGGGCCGGTCGGACACCGCCGCGCTGTACGCCGCCGCCGCGGCGGAACGCTCCCTTGCCGAACGTGCCCGGATCCGCGAGGCGCTGGGCCGGTTCGGTGTGCTGGTGGTGGATGCGCCGGCGGACGCGTTCCCGGCGGAGGTGGCCGACACCTACCTGACGCTCAAGTCCACCGGCCGGTTGTAGGCAGCTACCGGGCGGGCACGCTTCGAAAGCATGGCGCTCCCGGGCCGGAGCATATGATTCGACGCATGAGCTCGCACTTTGATGTCGTAGTCCTCGGCGCCGGGCCGGGCGGGTACACCGCCGCGGTCCGCGCCACCCAGCTCGGAATGACCGCCGCGGTCGTGGAGGAACGCTACTGGGGCGGTGTCTGCCTCAACGTCGGTTGCATCCCGTCGAAGGCCCTGCTGCGCAACGCCGAACTGGTACATATCCTCACCCAGCAGGCGAAGACCTTCGGAATCACGGTGGACGGCACGATCACCCTGGACTACGGGGAGGCGTTCCGGCGTAGCCGCAAGGTGGCCGACGGCCGCGTCAAGGGCGTGCACTACCTGATGAAGAAGAACAAGATCAAACAGTACGACGGTCGCGGTACGTTCACCGACCCGCACACCATGCAGGTCGCGCTGAGCGACGGCGGTTCGGAGACGGTGACCTTCGAGCACTGCATCATCGCCGCGGGCGCCAGTACGAAACTGCTGCCCGGGACCTCGCTCAGCGACCGGGTTGTCACCTACGAGGAGCAGATCCTGGCCGACGAGCTGCCGGAGCGGATCATCATCGCGGGTGCCGGCGCGATCGGCGTGGAGTTCGCCTACGTGCTGCACAACTTCGGCGTCAAGGTCACCATCGTGGAGTTCCTGGACCGGTTGGTACCGCTGGAGGACGAGGAGGTCTCCGCCGAGCTGGGCAAGCGCTACAAGCGGCTGGGCATCGAGGTGCGTACCGGCACCCGGGTGGAGTCCATCGACGAGTCGGGCGACGCGGTACGGGTGACGGTCTCCTCCGGCGGCAAGCAGGAGACCTTGGAGGCCGACAAGGTGCTGCAGGCCATCGGGTTCCAGCCGCGGGTGGAGGGCTACGGCCTGGAGCAGACCGGCGTGCGGTTGACCGAGCGGGGCGCCATCGAGATCGACGGCCGCTGCCGGACGAACGTGCCGCACATCTTCGCAATCGGTGACGTCACCGCGAAGCTGATGTTGGCGCACGCGGCCGAGTCGATGGGTGTGGTGGCGGCGGAGACCATCGCGGACGCCGAGACGATGGAACTGGACTACGTGATGATCCCGCGCGCCACCTACTGTCAGCCGCAGGTCGCCAGCTTCGGGTGGACCGAGGCGCAGGCCCGGGAACGTGGCTTCGACGTGCGGGTGTCGAAGTTCCCGTTCACCGCGAACGGCAAGGCGCACGGGCTGGGCGAGACAGCCGGGTTCGTCAAGATCCTCAGCGACGGCACGCACGGCGAACTGCTGGGTGCGCACCTGATCGGCCCGGAGGTCACCGAACTGCTGCCGGAGCTCACCCTGGCCCAGCAGTGGGACCTGACCGTGCACGAGGTGGCCCGCAACGTGCACGCGCACCCGACGCTCGGCGAGGCGGTCAAGGAGGCGGTCCACGGCCTGGCCGGGCACATGATCAACATGTGACGACCGGTCCTCCGGTCCCCGGCCCATCGGCCGGGGACCGGAGCGCTCAGCTGGTGGCGCCGGTCAGGTGGTCGAGCAGGGCGGCCCGGAACTCGGCCGGTCTGTCCAGGTGCGGGCCGTGGCCGGCGTCGGCGACCACAACCTCGCGGTACTTCCCTCCCGCGTTGGCGTAGCGGTCCAGCACGGTACGCATCTGGGTGACCATCGGCTGCGCCGGCCACTGCTCCTCCCCCGGCCAGTCCGGTACGGCGCCGAGCGCGCCGAGGTGGGCCAGGTCGTACAGGGAGGTGTCGGAGACGATCACGTCGTCGGCGCCGCGGATCCACAGCACCGGCGGGCGGGTGTCCACACAGGACAAGTCTTCGATCCGGAAGTACGTCGGTGCCATCGTGTTGAGCACCCCGCGGGTGCCGGCGGCCACCCCGGGCCAGACGTCGGTGACCACCGTGGTGCCCGGGTAGTGGTCGTCGCCGGTGCGGGTGGACAGCATCGACTCCACGAAGATGTCCGCGTGCTCGGGCACGAACGGCGGCTTGACGTAGTGGGCGAGCAGGATGTTACGTGGCGACAGCGGGGATTCGTCACTGCGGTCGGCGTCGGTGAGCCGTGTGATGAAGTCCGGATTGGCGCCGCCGGCACCGCTACCGGCGGCGTGCGGGTCGCACAGTTCGCCGTCCGGCCCCTTGGTGCCACCGAACCCGAACGGTGAGACCGGGTCGACCAGGGTCACCGAGGCGACCTTGGCGCCGGCGGTGTCCACCAGGTACTGCAGCACCACCCCGCCGCCCATGCTCCATCCGACCAGGTGCACCGCGTCCAGGTCCAGCGCGTCGATGGTGGCGGCCAGGTCGTCGGAGTAGTCACGCAGGCCGCGGGTGGCGTCCACCGGCTCCGGTTCGGTGTCGCCGAACCCGCGCAGGTCCAGCGCCAGCGGCCGGTACGGGGCCGGCACGTCCAGCATCGTCGGCTGCCAGAACAGCGCCGAGGACACGTTGCCGTGCACGAACAGTACGGGTGGGCCGTCCCGGTCGGGCACCTCCAGTACGTTGACCGTCAACCGTTCGGTCGGCACCCGCCGGGCGACGACGCCGGGGAGCAGGTTGTCCATGTGTTCTCCGTTCCGGTGCCGGGGCACCGTCAGTTCAGCCAGCTGTCGACCTGCGACTCGACCGCCGGGTACCAGCCCAGTTCGAGATGGTTGGCGGTGGCCACCAGGGTGGTGGCCGACACCGTGGCGATGCCGGTGGTGTCCAGCGCGCTGGTCTCGAACACCACCCCGTCGCTGGGTCCACGGTTCTCGTTGACGATGCCGACCACGTTGGGCGTCCCGCCGGCCAGCAGGTAGGTGTGCACGGCGGCGGGTACGCCGGCCTGCTGGATCCGGCCGATCAGCGAACCGGCGTCGATCGCGGCCTGGATGCCGGGGCCGGAGGTGTAGAAACCGTCGCCGCCGTAGTAGGTGGTGTACCAGTCCTGCTGGGTCTGGTCGATGCCGTACGTGCCGTCGAAGCGGGCCAGCATCTGCCGCTGACCGGGATAGCAGTCGTAGCCGCCGGTCGGGATGAACGAGAACTCCGGGTGGTAGACGTACTGGCCGTAGCAGGTCATGTGGTCGTGCGGGGCGGGTGAGTTGATGCTGCCGCCGCATTCGGGCCAGATGGATAGGTCGTGCGCCCAGCCGTGCGCGAACGGGTAGTCGTAACCGCCGTTGGGCCCGCCGAGGGTGATCAGCCGGCGGACGTCACCGGCGTAGGAGCGGCCCCAGCTCGGCTTGACCGAGGAAACGTACATCCGGGCCGCCATCTCGCCCTTGCTCCAGCCGACGACATCCACGCTGGACACCCCGAGCTGCGCCCGGATCAGCGCGATCGCGTCGCCGACCTGCTGGGCCTGCATCAGGTTGTCGCCCTCCTTGTGCGCGAACCCGATGGCGAAGACCCGGTGCCCCCGGTCGGCCAGGTACTGCATCAGCCCGGTGGAGGGGCAGCTGGCCGCGCCGCAGCCGAAGCCGCCGGACTCGTTCGGGTTGGCCCAGGCCCGGTCCGGGTTGTCGTTGGCGCCGTGCACGAGCAGTACGGGCGTGGTCTTCGCACCGGTGTTCCAGCCGGGCGCGTAGTAGAGCAGGAACCGGCCGGAGAACGGCTGCTTCACCCCGCCGAAGAAGGTGAGCCGCTGGCCGTCCTGGTCGCCGCGGCCGTCCGGCGGATAGTCCTCCTGGGTGAAGCCGGGGGTGGTGTCGAGGTAGCGTTCGGCCTTCGCCCAGCCGTTGGCCACCGAGGAGAAGGTGGCCTCCTTGGTCAGGTACGAGGGTGCGGCAGCGTGCGCGGGGGGCGCGGGGGACGCGGGGGACGCGGGGGACGCGGTGAGGATGAGGGTGGCGCCGAGTGCGGCACCCACCACGGCGGCGAGGGCTCGGAGGGGGCGGGGCATCGCTGTTCTCCTTCAGCAGGGGGGATGCAGCGCGGCGGCGATCACGCCGGCGCCGGGTTCGCTGAGCAGAATCGTGTAGTGGTTGGTGTCGGGTACGGTCTGCACCGGCAGTCGCGCGGCCAGCGCGTCGACGTCGGGGTACAGCGGGGTCGGCTGGTTGAGCAGGCCGCGTTCGGCGCGGATCAGTACCGCGTCGTGGCGCAGCCGCTGCCAGCCGCCGGGCAGGGCGTCACCGGTGAGGATGTCGATGGAGTCCGCCCGTACGGCCGCCAGCGAGACCTTGCTGTGCAGTTCGGGTTCGGTGCCGGTGATGTCGTAGCCGAAGTAGGTGTCCATGGCCGGGGTCCAGTCCGCCAGCGCCGGGTGCGGCCGCCAGTAGTCCAGGTATGCCTCGCGGCTGACGAAGCTCATCTCCAGCCGTTCGGCGGCCGGCCCGATGATGGCTTTCAGGGTCTCCATCGGGTCGCCGTCAGGTTTCGGCAGCGGTGGTCCGCCGTCCACCAGGACCAGACGGGACACCCGGTCGGGGTAGCGGTCGGCGAGCACCACCGACACGTAGCCGCCCATCGAGTGCCCGGTGACCGGGACCGGCCCGGTGGCGCCGAGGGCGTCGAGCGCGGCAACGCAGTCGGCGGCGTGCTGTGCCAGCCCGTACGGGCCGGGCAGGGTGCCGGAGTCGCCGCGTCCGCGCAGGTCGACCGCGACCAGCTGGTAGCCGGTGACGTGTTCGGCGACCGCGGCCCAGGCCAGGTGCGAGGCGGTGACCCCGTGCACGGCCAGCACCATCGGTCCGTCGTCGCCCCAGATGCCGGCGGTGAGTTCGCCGCCATCGACCGGTACCCGCATCGTGCGGTAGCTCATCGTGCGCTCCATCCACCGTCGAGTACGAAGGAACTGCCGTTGACGAACGACGCCTGCGCCGAGCACAGGTAGCTCACCGCGGCGGCGACCTCGTCGGGTTCGATCAGCCGCTTGATGGACGGTTCGGTCAGCATGATCTGCTCCACCACCTCGTCCGCACTGATGTCGTGCGCGGCGGCCTGCGCGGCGATCTGCTTCTCCACCAGCGGGGTACGTACGTAGGCCGGGCACACGGTGTTGGAGGTGACACCGCGCGGGCCGCCCTCCAGCGCCAGCGTCTTGGACAGTCCTTCGGTGCCGTGCTTGGCGGTGACGTAGGCGCTCTTGTACGCCGAGGCGCGCAGCCCGTGTACCGAGGAGATGTGCACGATGCGCCCCCAGCCGCGCTCGTACATGCCCGGCAGTACGGCTCGGACCAGCAGGAACGGTGCCTCCAGCATCAGCGTGAGGATCTGGTGGAACTTCTCCGGCGGGAAATCCTCGACCGGCGCGACGTGCTGGATGCCTGCGTTGTTGACCAGGATGTCGACGTCCAGGGTCAGTTCGGTCAGCCGCGCGGTGTCGGTCAGGTCGAGCACCAGAGCCTCGCCGTCGAGTTCGGTGGCCAGCGCGCGGACCTCGGGGTCACGGTCGAGCAGCAGCACCCGGGCTCCGTCGGCGCGCAGGGCGCGGGCGCACGCGGCGCCGATCCCGGACGCGGCACCGGTGACCAGCGCGGTGCGCCCGGCCAGCTCACCATCCACTGTGGCTGGTTCAGTCATCGTCCACCTCCAGGATCCCGGCCGCCACTGCGCCCGGCAGGTTCTGGCCGAGACCAGGGTGCGCGCCTCATATTTGGCCCTGCCGGACCCGGCTGTCAAGGCGCCCCGCGGCAGCCTGACAGCCGGGCACCGGCTCAGGCGCCGGCGGTCCGTACGTTGTCGCGGGCCCGCCACTCCAGCGCGTCCCGGATGCCGTCGGCGATGCTGTACTGCGCCTGCCAGCCGAGCAGTTCGGCGGAACGCTCGGTACGGGTGTAGGCACCGACCACGTCGCCGGGCCGGGGCGGCGCGTCCACGTGCGGCAGTTCGGCGCCGACCACCTCGGCGTACGCGGCGAGCAGTTCGCGCACGGTGGTGCCGTCGCCGGTACCGAGGTTGATGACCTGGTATCCGGGGTCCGTGCCGGCGGCCACCACCTCGTCGAACCGTTCGACGGCGTCGACGTGCGCGGCGGCCAGGTCCCACACGTGGATGTAGTCGCGGATGCCGCTGCCGTCGCGGGTGGGCCAGTCGACGCCGGTGACGGTGAAGGTCTGCCCGCTCTCCCATGCCTCGATCATCTTGCCGAGCGCGTGGCTCGGGTTGCGGATCTGCAGGCCGGTGCGCATCTTCGGGTCGGCGCCGATGGGGTTGAAGTAGCGCAGCGACAGGGTGTGCAGATCACCGGTCGCCGCGGTGTCCTGGAGGATCTGCTCGATCATCGCCTTGGTACGGGCGTACGGGCTACTCGCTTCGACCGGCGAGGTCTCGTCGACGGAGTGGTCGGTGCCCGGCTGGTAGATCGACGCGGACGAGCTGAACAGCAGCCGACGGCAGCCGTTGCGGGTCAGGTGGCCGACGAGGTCGATCGTCTTGCCGACGTTCTCCCGGTAGTAGCGGACCGGTTCGGCCACCGATTCGGGAACCACGATCAGTGCCGCACAATGTACGGTCGCGGCAATGTCCGGGTGCTCGTGGAAGATCCGGTCAACCATTGCGCCGTCGGCGATGTCACCGTGGTAGAAGTCGCGTCCTTCGGCGAATTCCCGCCGGCCGGTCACCAGGTTGTCGAGTATGACCGGGGTGATGCCACGGTCGAGCATCGCCGAACCGATGGTGCTGCCGATGAAACCGGCTCCACCCGTGATCAGAACCTTCAATCTCTTCACCTTTCACGTCATCCGGCACGGCGCCGTCAGACTGGTAACACGACTGATACGCCGTAAGGGTTGCGTACTGTGTGCTGCATTACTCCGGAATTTGGACGGCAACTCGGGTGATTACCGCAAAACTATGATGTGCACCACTTAGACTCGGTGGACTGCGGATTTCCCTGACCGAACCGACGTGGCAGCTCGTACGGCTACCGACCGGCGAAGCACCTGGTACCGGCCGGATGATTCATTGCACAGTGCAAGGACATGACCTCATCGCGTGCCGGACTGCTGTCGGAAAATTGACACCGTCCGATACGTCGTCACTACGATGACCGGGCATTTGATGTTCGGCCTGCGCCCGTCGTGACCCTTTCTCCGACCATCGCGCAGCGCCCGGAGCAGAAACACGGGGGCAACGGGAATGGCAGACTCCACGGTAGTGAGAAAGATCCGGCGCATCCGTCACCGGATCGGCGTGGTCAAGCAGTTCGAATCGCACGCCTATTGGCGCAACCAGCAGATCCGACCGGACACCGTCGTGTACGAATCGTTCGCCGGCAACGGGATGCTGTGCAATCCGGAGGCCATCTTCCGCTGCCTGCTCGCCGCACCCGACCAACAGCACCTGCGGCACGTCTGGGTGCTGTCGGACTTCGGCCGCTACCGCCACACCATCGACGAGTTCGCCGATGATCCCCGGGTCAGCTTCGTCGAGTACGGCACGATGAGCTACTACCGCGCGCTGGCCACCGCCGGCTACCTGATCAACAACGCCACCTTCCCGCTGCAGTTCGGCAAGCGCCCCGGGCAGATCTACATCAACACCTGGCACGGCACCCCGTTGAAGAAGATGGGGTACGACGTGGAGAACGGCGGGCCGCACACCTACAACGTCATCCGCAACTTCCTCGCCGCCGACTACCTGGTGTCCGGCAGTGACTTCATGACCCAGCAGATGTACGAGACCGGCTACAAGCTGCGCGGCATCTACCGCGGCCAGATCATCCAGGAAGGCTTCCCGCGTACCGACCGGCAGCACGTCGACGCCGAGGACGCGCTGGCCGTACGGCATCTGCTGCAGCAGCGCGGGGTGGTCGTCGACGACGCGCAGCAGATCATCCTGTACGCGCCGACCTGGAAGGGCGACTCCTTCCACCGGCCGGACAACGACGTGGAGGAACTGCGTACCCGGGTACGCGAACTGACCCTGCGCATCGATCCGCGCTGGCGGGTGCTGCTGCGGGTGCACCAGCAGGTCTACCAGTACGCGATCGAGGACCCCGAACTGCGGGACATGCTGGTGCCCAACGACATCCCGGCGAACGTGGCGCTGGGTGTCAGCGACGTGCTGGTCACCGACTACTCCAGCATCTTCTACGACTTCCTGGCCACCGGGCGGCCGGTACTGTTCTTCGTACCCGAACTCGCCACCTACACCAGCGGCCGCGGGCTGTACTCCCCGCCGGAACAGTGGCCGGGGCCGGTCACCGACAGCATCTCCACCCTGGCCTCGTACGTGAACGACCTACACTCCGGCGGCGAAAACGACGTCACGGTCACCTACGCCGAGCGGTACGCCGCGATCGCCGCGCAGTACTGCCCGTACGAGAACGGGTCGGTCACGCAGCGGCTGGTGGACGTGGTCTTCCGGGACCGCACCGAGGGCTACCGGGTGCTCGACGACCTGGCCGGCGGGCGCGAGTCGATCCTGATCTACCTGGGTGGCATGCGCACCAACGGCATCACCTCGGCGGCGCTGAACCTGCTGGACAACATCGACCACGACCGGTACGACGTGTCCGCGTTCTACGGCTACCGCAGCCGCAACCGGGACCGGCTGAAGAACGAGGCGGCGATCCACCCGCGGGTGCGGCTCATCCCGTATGCCGGCGGCATCAACGGCAGCAAGCGTTTCACGTTGGGGCGTCGCAAGCTGCTGGCCGAGGGCCTGGACACGCCGCGGATCGACGTGGACAGGCACCGGCTGCTGTTCCAGGAGGAGTGGAACCGGGTCTTCGGAATGAGCCAGTTCGACCACATCGTCGACTTCAGCGGGTACGGGCCGTTCTGGCCGTACCTGCTGCGGGAGGGTCGGGCGAAGACCCACTCCATCTGGCTGCACTCCGACATGGCCGCGGACCGGATGCGCCGGGTCGGTACCCGCCAGCCACTCAAGCGTGGTCTGGGCGCGGTGTTCTCCACCTACCGGCATTTCGACCGGCTGGTGTCGGTGTCGCCGGTGCTGTCGGACATCAACCGGGCCTCGCTCGCCTCGTACACCACGGAGGACAGCAAGTTCGTAGCGGCCGCGAACACCATCAACTACCAGCGGATCCTGCGGATGGCCGAAGAGGACCCGCGTGCGGAGATCCACGCGGAGGAGGCCGCCGCGCTCGCCGCGGTGGAGCAGGACGAGGAACCGCCGGCACCGGAGCTGGTGCAGCGCCGGGCCGAGGCGGCGGCCGACCGGGCCCAGCGGTACGAGATCCTGCAACGGCTGATGGAGCCGCCGGCGAACGTGACGACGTTCGTGGCGGTGGGCCGGCTGTCCACGGAGAAGAACTACGCCCGGCTGATCGAGGCGTTCGCGGTGGTGCACCGGGAGAACCCGGACACCCGGCTGGTACTGATCGGCAGCGGACCGCTGCGTGAGGACCTGGAGGCGCTGATCGACTCGTTGGGCCTGGCGGGTCCGGTGATCCTGGCGGGTCAGCAGAACAACCCGTACGCGCTGATGAAGAAGGCGCAGTGCTTCGTACTGTCCAGCGACTACGAGGGCCAGCCGATGGTGATCCTGGAGGCGCGGGTACTGGGCCTTCCCGTCATCTCCACCGATTTCGCCTCGGTACGCGGATCGTTGCCCGACGGCGTCGGGAGGGTCGTGACCCGTACCGCCGACGGATTGGCGAACGGGATGCGCGAACTGCTGCGCGGGGCGGTGCCGAGCCCGGTGTTCGACTACGCCCAGTACAACCGGGATGCCGTCGACCAGTTCTACTTCGCGATCGGGGCAACAGCGCGGAATCCGGTCGTACCGGACGTCGACGTGCAGGTGATGGCGAAGGACTGAGTCACCGCCCGCACTGAGCCGCCATCCTCTCGGCGACGGTCGAAGGGCCGCTGCCCGCGTAGGATTTCCCTATGACCGGCCGAGGGGACGGCGGACGGCGATGGCTGGGCTACCTGCTGGTGGGGCTGGCGGCCATAGTCTGCTACTACCTGGTGCCGGCCCATGCCGGCGGTCAGGCGGTTCGGGTCATCCTCTACTGCGCGGTGAGCATCTCGGCGGCGGTGGCGATCGGGTACGCGGTGCGGCGCGGTTGGGCCCGCCCCCGGTTGCCGTGGCTGCTGCTAGGGGCCAGCCAGCTCGTCTACGCGGTAGGGGACTGCACCTTCTATTTCGAGCAATACATCCTGCGTAGTGCCAGCTTTCCCTCGGTAGCGGACATCTTCTACGTCGCGACGTATCCGATCTACGTAGCGGGCCTGCTGGTTCTCATCCGCCATCGGGCCCGACGCCGGGATCTCGCGGCGGTCACCGATGCGGCGATCATCGCTGTGGTGGCCGGAATGCTGTCCTGGCTGTACCTGATCTCGCCGATGACGCAGCTGGGTTCGTCGGTGCTGGCCACTCTGGCGTCGTCGGCCTACCCGGTGCTGGATCTGGCGGTGCTGGCGGTCGGGCTGCGCCTGGTTCTCGGAACCGGCCGGCGACCGGTGGCCTTCTTCCTGCTCCTCGGTAACCTGACGCTGGTTCTGGTGGCCGATACCATCTACGCGGATCAACAGCTGACCGGCACCTACCACTCGGGCAATTTTCTGGACGGGTTCTGGTTGGTCGCCGATCTGCTGCTCGGCGCGGCCGCCCTGCATCCGACTCTGGGCCAGCTCGGTAGGCCGGCCCAGGACCACGACACCAGTCTGAGACCGGCGCGCATCGTGGTGCTGTGCGGGGCCGCACTGATTGCGCCGGCGGCCATGCTGGGCGAGTATCTCCGCGGTCAGCTCGGCGAGGTCCTGCCGATCGCGGTGTTCTGCGCGGTGCTGTTCGTCCTGGTCATCCTGCGGATGGCGGGTCTGGTCGCGGATCAGCGTCGGTTGGCCGTCACCGACCCGTTGACCGGCCTGCACACCCGCCGGTTCCTGGAGAACCAGCTGCCGTTGGAGCTCGCCAGGGCCCGCCGCGTCGGCACACCCTTGGCGGTACTGATCGTGGACGTCGACCACTTCAAGGCTGTCAACGACCGGTACGGCCATCCTGCCGGTGACCGGGCGTTGCAGGAGATCGCCCGACGCCTGCGCACGGAGACCCGGGCGGGTGACGTGCTGGCCCGCTACGGTGGCGAGGAGTTCGCCGTGCTGGCCCCGAATATCGGTACGACCGAAGTGTCGGGCCTGGCCGTACGTCTGCGGCGTTGCGTGAGCAGCCACCCTGTCACGGTGTCCGGAGACAGCACGGTCACGGTCACCGTCTCGGCCGGCACGGCGAGCTATCCGGTACACGGTGGGAGTCCTGGCGCGCTGGTGGAGGTCGCCGACCGGGCACTGTACTCGGCGAAGTCGCTCGGCCGCGACACGATCGTGGTCGGCGGCATCTATGAGCCCGAGTTGGCGCCGCCGGACACCGAGCAGGGTGCCATGGTCGAGTACCTGTGCCGACTCGCCGACGAGGTCGACGGCGACCTGTCGACCCGCGAGCACAGCAGAGCCATCGGGCGGTGGGCGGCCCTCGTCGCCGCCGAGATGGGCCTGGAGCAGCAGGCCATCCGACGCGCGGCACTGGCCGGACGGCTGCACGACATCGGCAAGATCGTCATTCCGAAAGCTGTCCTGGGCAAACCGTCGGCGCTGTCCGGCGCCGAGTGGAAGCTCATGCACGAACATCCCGACCACGGCTACCGGCTGGCCCGGGCGGTACCCGGGCTGGAGGAGACCGCGAAGGTGATCCGACAACACCACGAACGCTACGACGGCAGCGGCTACCCGGAAGGCCTGGCCCGCACCGAGATCTGCCCCGAGGCAAGGATCCTGACGGTCTGCGACTCCTGGGCCACGATGCTCTCCGACCGGCCGTACCAGGAGACCCGTACCGCGCAGGAAGCGGGAGCGGAACTGCGCCGGTTCCAGGGCCGCCAGTTCGACCCGGCCGTGGTCGAGGCGTTCCTGCGGCTGCGTGACAGTGGCTTGATCGGCGAACTCGAATCGCTGCGGCCCCGGAGGGTGCCGCCGTCGATGTCCATTCAGGACACTTTACGGTCCTGACCGGGCGGGCCGGAATGGGCGCCCGGTCGGGGCACCTGCGGGCGTTGCCGCTTCTCGATCGGTACACCAGCACGGATTCCCGCCGTACCGGACGTCACGCGGACGACTGCACAAGTTTGATCCACCACCCGGTCAGGGGCGTTCAGAGTGCTAACGGCCGCGTAGAATTCCGTTATGGCCGGCCAACGGGGTAGCGGACGGCAGTGGGGAGCGTACCTGCTGGTAGGCCTCGTGGCGATCATCGGCTATTTCGTGGTGCCCGGCCATGGTCACGGCACCCTGGTGCAGGGTTTCATCTACTGCGCGGTGAGCGCCTCGGCGGCTGTCGCGGTCGGCTATTCGGTGCACCGCGGCTGGGCCCGTCCCCGGCTGCCGTGGTTGCTCATCGGCGCAGCCCAGGTCATCTATGCGGTGGCGGACTGCACCTTCTACTTCGAATACGACGTACTGGGCGATACCAGCTTCCCCGCGCTAGCCGACATCTTCTATCTCGCGACCTATCCTGCCTATATCGCAGGTCTCCTCACACTCATCCACCATCGGGTCCGGAGGCGGGATCTTGCGACCCTCGTCGACGCGGCGATCGTGGCCGTGGTCGCCGGAATGCTGTCCTGGCTGTACCTGATCGCGCCGCTGACGCACACGGACTCACCGATCCTGGCGACCCTCACATCTACCGCGTACCCGGTCATGGACCTGGCTCTGCTGGCGGTGGGATTGCGTCTGGTGCTGGGCACCGGTCGGCGACCGGCGGCCTTCCTGATGCTGACAGGCAGCCTAGGGCTACTACTGCTTGCGGACACTCTCTACGCGTGGCAGCAGCTGGCCGGTGTCTACCAGAACGGCAACTTCCTGGACGCCATCTGGTTGGGGTCCTATCTACTGCTCGGCACGACCGCGCTGCACCCGAGGGTGGCCCGGATCGGTGAACCGAATACCAGCACCGGTATCGGTGTGCGACCAGCCCGGATCGTGGTGCTGTGCGCCGCCGGGCTGGTGGCCCCCGCGGTACTGCTGGATGAGTACCTGCTCGGCCGGACCCAGGACACCCCACTCATAGCGGCGGTCTGCGGGGCGTTGTTCATCCTGGTCATCACGCGGATGACCGGACTGGTCGCGGACCAGCGTCGGTTGGCCGTCACCGACTTGCTGACCGGCCTCCACACCCGCCGGTTCCTGGAGAACCGCTTGCCAGTGGAACTCTCCCGGGCCCGCCGCGTCGGCACACCCTTGGCGGTACTGATCGTGGACGTCGACCACTTCAAGGCTGTCAACGACCGGTACGGCCATCCGGCCGGTGACCGGGCGTTGCAGGAGATCGCCCGACGCCTGCGCACGGAGACCCGGGCGGGCGACGTACTGGCCCGCTACGGTGGCGAGGAGTTCGCCGTGCTGGCCCCGAACATCGGTACGACCGAAGTGTCCAGCCTGGCTGAACGTCTACGCCGGAGCGTGAGCAAGTACCCCATCACGGTGTCCGAAGACAGCACGGTCACGGTCACCGTCTCGGTCGGCACGGCAAGCTATCCGGTACAGGGAGACATGCCCGGTAAGCTGGTGGAGGTCGCCGACCGGGCACTCTACTCCGCGAAGTCACTCGGCCGCGACACCATCGTGGCCGGCGGCATCTATGAGCCCGAGTTGGCGGCGCCCGAAAGCGAGCAGCACGCCATGGTGGAATACCTGTGCCGACTCGCCGACGAGGTCGACGCCAACCTGTCGAGTAGCGAACACGGCAGAGCCACCGGGCGATGGGCGGCCATGGTCGCCGCCGAGATGGGCCTGGAGCAGCAGGCCATCCGACGCGCGGCACTGGCCGGACGGCTGCACGACATCGGCAAGATCGTCATTCCGAAAGCTGTCCTGAGAAAGCCGTCGGCGCTGTCCGCCGCCGAGTGGAAGCTCATGCACGAACATCCCGACCACGGCTACCGGCTGGCCCGCGCGGTACCCGGGCTGGAGGAGACCGCGAAGGTGATCCGACAACACCACGAACGCTACGACGGCAGCGGCTACCCCGACGGTCTGGCCCGCACCGAGATCCGGCCCGAGGCAAGGATCCTGGCAGTCTGCGACTCCTGGGCCACCATGCTCTCACACCGGCGCTACCAGAAGCTACGCACACCGGAGGAGGCGGTCGCCGAGCTACGCCGGGCCCGAGGCAGACGGTTCGACCCGGAGATGGTCGACGCGTTCCTGCGGCTGCACACCCGGGGACTTCTCGGCGACCTCGAACCCTTGCAGCCCCGGTCGTTGGCACCGTCGATGCCTGTCGGAAACACGATCTCGTCCTGACCGGTCGGGACCGGCCCGGTCATGGCTGGACGTGGCGCAGCCAGCGGGCTTCGCCGTCGTGGTGCCGGTGGGTCCCAGTCCGGCGACGGCGGCAGCCAGTCATGCCGGCCCGGGATCCTCACTACGGCCAGGCATCCGACGGCAGTGGGGGCAGCGTTCGCGCCGTCCGGATGCCAGGTACCGGTGACCATCCCGTAGATGCCGCCGGGCGCACGCCCCGGCACCGGCGTCCGGTATAGCCCGACGGCTGCGGTCCTTCCAATGGCGGCGTCACCCGGTCGGCGCCGTCCAGCACTGCCACCTCGCGATCGGAGCAACAGTCAGGAATCGGCCGTATCGAGCGTCGATGGCAGGTGGTGCCCGCCGACTGCGCCAGCGCCTCCTCCGGAGCGGTCGAAGAGCTGCCGACCGCGTAGGATTCCGTTATGACGGGCCGAAGAGACGGCGGACGGCAGTGGCTGGGCTACCTGCTGGCGGGGTTGGTTGCCGTTGTCTGCTATTTCCTGGTGCCGGCCCATGATGGTGGACTGGCGACACGCGTCTCCCTCTACTGCCTGGCAAGCGGTTCGGCGGCAGTCGCAATCGGCTTTGCGGTGTGGCGCGGCTGGGCCCGCCCCCGGTTGCCGTGGTTGCTGATCGGCGCCAGCCAGCTGGTTTACGTGGCAGCAGACTGCACCTTCTACATCAACCACTATCTTCTGCGGGATCTCAGTTTTCCGTCGATAGCTGACATCCTCTACATCACGCACTATCCGCTCTATGTTGCGGGTCTGCTGGTGCTCATCCATCACCGGGCCCGACGCCGGGACTTCGCCGCGGCCGTCGACGCGGCGATCTTCGCCGTGGTGGCCGGCATGCTGTCCTGGCTGTATCTGATCTCGCCCATGACACACGTGGCTTCGCCGGCTCTTGCGACTATCGCTTCCTCGGCTTACCCGGTGATGGATCTGGCGCTGTTGGCCGTCGGACTGCGTCTCGTTCTCGGCACCGGCCGACGGCCGGCAGCATTCTTCCTTCTCATCGGCAACCTGGCGCTGGTTCTGTTGGCCGACACCATCTACGCAGATCAGCAGCTGACCGGCACCTATCAGTCCGGGAATTTCCTGGACGCGTTCTGGCTGGTCGCCAATCTGCTGCTCGGCGCGGCGGCGCTGCATCCGACAGTGGCCCAGGTGGGCAAGGCGGCCGAGGAACACGACACCAGTCTGAGACCGGCGCGCATCGTGGTGCTGTGCGGTGCCGCGCTGATCGCGCCGGCGGCCATGCTGGGCGAGTACCTGCGTGGGCAGCTCACCGAGGTCCTCCCGATCGCCGCGTTCTGTGCCGTGCTGTTCGTACTGGTCATCCTGCGGATGGCGGGTCTGGTCGCAGACCAGCGCCGGCTCGCCGTGACCGACCCGCTGACCGGCCTCTACACCCGCCGGTTCCTGGAGACCCAACTGTCGCTGGAACTCGCGCGGGCGCGGCGCACCGGTACGTCCCTGGCGGTGTTCATCCTGGACATCGACCACTTCAAGGCCATCAACGACCGGTACGGGCATCCGGCCGGTGATGAGGCATTGCGGGAGATCGCGCGCCGGCTGCGCGCCGAGACCCGGCCGGGTGATGTGCTGGCCCGCTACGGCGGCGAGGAATTCGCCCTGCTGGCCCCGAACATCAGAACGACGGAGGTGTCCGGACTGGCCGTACGGCTGCGTCGCTGTGTGAGCAGCCGCCCCATCACGGTGTCCGGACGCAGTACGGTCGAGGTCACCGTCTCGGTCGGTACGGCGAACTATCCGATGCACGGGGCGACCTCCGACCAGTTGGTGGAGGTCGCCGACCGGGCACTCTATTCGGCGAAATCACTCGGTCGCGACACCATCGTGGTCGGTGGTGTCCATGAACGCGAGGTGGCGGCGCCGGAGACCGAACAGCACGCCATGGTCGAATACCTGTGCCGGCTCGCCGACGAGGTCGACGGCGACCTGTCCACCCGCGAGCACAGCAGGGCCATCGGACGGTGGGCGGCCCTGGTCGCGGCCGAAATGGGTTTCGAGCAGAGTGCCGTACGGCGCGCCGCGCTGGCCGGGCGGCTACACGACATAGGCAAGATCGTGATCCCGAAGGCCATCCTGGGTAAGCCGTCGTCGCTGTCGGATGCCGAATGGAAACTCATGCACGAACATCCCGACCACGGCTACCGGCTGGCCCGGGCGGTGCCGGGACTTGAGGAGACCGCCCAGGTGATCCGTCAGCATCATGAGCGTTACGACGGTGGCGGCTACCCGGAAGGGCTGGCCCGCACCTCGATCCACCGTGAGGCAAGGATCCTGGCGGTCTGCGATTCGTGGGCAACGATGCTGTCGGACCGGCCTTACCAGAAGACCCGCACGCCACAGGGGGCCGTCGCGGAGCTGCGCCGGGCCCGGGGCAGCCAGTTCGACCCGGACGTGGTCGACGCGTTCCTGCGGCTGCACGATAGCGGCCTGATCGGAAAGCTCGAACCGTTGCCGACCCGGTCAGCGGCCGAACAGGATCCGGTACCGCACTGACGTCTCAGCGCGGCAGTGTCCGCTGCCAGCGGATCTCACCGTCGTGGACCTGGTCGGTTCGGTGCAGCCCGGCGGCGGCAGCCACTGCGGCCGAGGCGTGATGGTCGGGGTGGACGTGCGCGATGACGATGTGCACCGGGTACCGCCAGGCCAGCCAGTCGACCAGCGCCGCACCCGATTCCTTGGCTATGCCCCGGCCCTGCCACGGCGTCCCGATCACCCAGGCGAGCTCGGCGACGAGCCGGTCACCGGACGGGCCGATGGTCGCCTGGACCGTACCGGTCAGGCGGTCCTCGGCGGACAGTCGTACCACCCAGTTGCACCAGGACACGGCCTCCTCGTCGGGCCCGGCGAGCATCCGTTCGTACCGGGAGCGCAGTGCGTCGGCGTTCGCCGGCTCGCCGCCGATGAAGCTGTGCAGTTGCGGGTCGGACAGCACCTCGGCCATCTCGTCGGCATGCTCCGCCCGCAGCGGCAGCAGTTCCAGCCGCGCGGTACGGACCGTGCCCGCTTCGATCGCGCTCATGCGGCGATCTCCGGCCGGCGGGCGATGGTGATGATCTCGCGGCTGGTGGTGGTGAGCGGTCCGCGCTGCCAGTCTCCGTACCGGGCCTCGATGTCGAAGCCGGCGTCGGCGAGAAAGGTGTCGAGGGTTCCGACGTCGAGGAAGCGCAGGGTCGAACGGTCCTCGCGCAGTACGGCAGCCGCCCTGTGCGGCGGTCGTGGTGGTGAAGGTGACCAGGTCCCCGACGACCGAGTCGACCCGGTGCCAGACTCGCAGCGGGTTGCCGTCGGGACCGTCGATGTCGGTGGCGTTCGACGGGTTCCAGTCCTGCCAGGCCCGGGCCTGCGGGTGGCGTGTCTCGAAAGCGAACCGGCCGCCGGGACGCAGTGCTGCGTGTACCGCCGCCAGGGAGGTGCGCAGTTCGTCGTCGGTGAGCAGGCACTGGAACGCGTGACTGACCATGGTGGCCAGCGCGAACCCGGCGTCGGCGGGCGCATCGGCCGCGCTGCCCTCGATCCACTCGATGTCGGTACGCCGCCGGGCCCGCGCGAGCGCGGCGCGGTCCGGGTCGATGCCGACCAGTCGACCGGTGTGGCCCTGTGCACGGGCGGTGTGCAGCATGGCGCCGGTACCGCAGCCGACGTCGAGTACGGTGTCCGCGGCCATCACCAGGTCGGTGTAGAACGCGTCGGCGGGCCAGCGCCCGGGATCCCAGGGGTTCAGCAGGTCGTACAGGGCGGCGGCGTCCGCGTCGGTGAACACCCGGGCAGTATCGCGGTACGGTCAGGGTCCTGGCCAGCGAAATCCACCGGGAGCCCCGGTCATCAAGATCCATTTTCCTCGCATATGGTGCCGCCTGCGTACCATCATCCTGTGGGCGACGAAACCAGTAGCTCCGGCGACAAGTCGGGCTGGGAGGCGAAGTCCGACGGCGAAAAGGCCAAGATCGTCCTGGGTGTCATCGCCACCATCGTCTCCATCCTGGTGGGTCTCAACACCCTGACGGGTTTCAACCCGGTCAGCCTGGTCTCGGATTCCTCACCCTCGCCGTCGGCCATTCCGAGCGCCGCGGCGACCACGGATACCCCGTACCAGCCGCCGTACGATCCGCCGGTCACCGAACCGCCCGGTCAGGACGAGAGCGACCCGCCCGAGGACGAGCCGTCGAGCGACAGCCCGAGTCCGAGTCCCACCGAGGACACGGCGTTGTTCTCGATGGAATCCAAGGAATGGGTCGGACCGTGCAACCCCAGTTGCTCGATGACCGCCATGTTCCGCAACCTGGGCGGCGAGGACGGCACCGCGACCGCCACGTTCTACGTCATGCCCGCCGGCGACACCCAGCACTACCTGGCCTACTGCTCCGTCGTCATCCCGGGCGCGGCGCACAACGACGTGTCCCGGGCAGACTGTGTCGCCTACAGCGCCACCCTTCAGGCGTACTTCAACGCCCATCCCAGCGGCCGAGTCTTCATGAACGTCACGGTGCACAACCCGACCTGATCTCCTACCGGTCGATGCCCGCTGCTGGCCGTCAGGCTGGCCGGTACCGCAGGTCCACGGACTGTGCCGGATCGCCGTCGTGGATCCGGGCCCACCGCACCGGCTCGATACCGGGGCAGTCGAACAGCCGTACGCCCGAGCCGAGCATGACGGGCGCCAGGTGTACGGAGAACTCGTCGATCAGTCCGCGCTCGACACACTGCCGGGCGACGTCCTGACCGTGGATCTCCAGGTCCTTACCCTCCGCCGCCGCCAATCCGATCTCGACGGCCTCGGCCACGTCGCAGTTGAGAAACGTGACCCCGGGATCGGGGACCGCATCCTCGGGATGGTGTGTGAGGACGAGGACCGGACCACTCCAGGCGCCCCCGTACGGCTGCCGTGCCGCCTGGCCGGGATGTTGCCGTGCGATCGCGTCGTAGCCGCGACGGCCACCCAGGATGGCGCCCACTCTCGCGACCGACTCCTCTTGTACGCGCGGGTCGACCTTCATGCCGGCCATCCAACCCATCGAATGGTCGGGGCCGGCCGCGAACCCGTCCAGCGACATCGCCAGGTGCCACACCGCTCTGCCCATCAGGCTCCCCCTTCGTTCCAGTGTCGTGGATAGTGACCGCCCGGCGGGCCGGAACTCATCGGTGCCTGTGAACGAAAGATGCCGGCCCGCGCTGTCACATTCCGGGGTGCTGTCCCGTTCAACGAGAGGGAAGCTCACGAGACTGACGGGAAGCCTTCATGAACGTCGCGCTGTGGATCGTCGCCGGGCTGCTGGCCGCGGCCTTTCTGTTCGCCGGATTCAACAAGGTGCTCATACCGGCGCAGAAGCTGGCGAAGGCGCCCGGCGGGGGCTGGGTACTGGACTTCAGCCCCGGATTCGTCAAGGTGCTCGGCGTGGTCGAGATGCTGGGCGCACTCGGGCTGATCCTGCCCGCCCTGACCGGGATCGCGCCGGTACTCGTACCGCTGGCCGCCGTCGGGCTGGGGATCATCATGATCGGCGCGGCGGTCGTGGAGTTCCGTCGCCGCGAGTACGCGCACGTGCTGGTGAACCTGACCTACCTGGCGTTGATCGCCTTCGTGGCGGTCGGCCGGTTCGGGCCCTGGTCGTTCATCGGCTGAGCCCGGTGTCGTACGGGCGTGTCACAGTGAGCGCCATTCGACAGAACCCGTACGAAAGCAGCGCAACCATGAGCATGGTCATCACGTTCTTTCAGGTCACTCCCGAGCAGCTGGACAAGGCGTTCGCGGATCCGGAACGAGCCGAGGAATACCTGGCTGAACATGACGAGGAGTTGGAGAGCTGCTACCTCGACAAGGCGTGGGACGGGATCCGGTTCCTGTTGAGCGCCGCCGAGGTGTGGATCGACCTGTACGAGGACGGCGACCCCATCGACGAGGAATGCATTCTGCTGGGCTGGGATGCCGAGATGGTGGCCGACGCGGCGCAGAAGCTGAACGCGACGCCGTTCGAGAAGCTGGCCGAGCACTACGACCCGGAGAAGATGAACGAGCGGAAGACATATCCGCATGTCTGGGGTGACGACGATCTCGACTACCTGCGTTCGTACCACGAGGATCTGGTCAAGTTCTTCACGGCGGCGGCTGCCTCGGGCAGCGCCGCCATCCGCGACTTCAACTTCTGAGCTACCGAAGGCCATCGTGGCCGGCATGGCCGGTCGGTACGCTCGCTTCCACGCGCGCAGCGGAGGCGGAAGGAAACCTGGACGGAACAGGTACGAACTGGTCGACGCATGGTCCGCGTCTGGGTGCGTTGATCATGGCCTTGTCGCGTTGATCATGGCTTTATCGGAACCCGTATCGGCGTGTCGTGGCACTCAGGCCATGGTCAACACCACTGAGGCCATGATCAACGACCGCAGCGCCGCGCCTGCACCCACGCAGACCACCCGACCGGTCCGCCGGCAGCACCAGCACTCTAGGGTCCCCGCGTGACTGACGCCTCCACGTACCTGGACGCGACCGCGGACGCCTACGGTGCCGTCGCCGTGCTGTATGCCGATCTGGCCCGCGACGACCTGGACGCCCGGCCGCTGGACCGGGCCCTGTTCGCCGCGTTCGCAGAACTCGTACGGACCACCGGCGGACCGGTGGCGGAGCTGGGATGCGGTCCCGGGCAGACGACCGCGTACCTGCAGCGCCTGGGGTTGGACGTGTCCGGTGTCGACCTGTCGCCGGTGATGATCGACCTGGCCCGCAGCGCGTACCCGGACCTGCGGTTCGAGGTCGGTTCCATGCACGCCCTGGACATCGCCGACGGCATCCTGCACGGCGTCGTGTCCTGGTACTCGGTCATCCACACCCAGCCGGCGGACATGCCCTCGTACTTCGCCGAGTTCCACCGGGTACTCGCGCCGGGCGGCCACCTGCTGCTCGCGTTCTTCGAATCCGAAGGCGGGCCGATCGTGGCGTTCGACCACAAGGTGACGACCGCGTACCGGTGGCCGGTGGACGACCTCGCCGGGCTGGCAGGCGAGGTCGGGTTCACGGAGGTGGGGCGGATGCTGCGGGAGCCGGGCGAGGGCGAACGGTTCCGCCGGGGTCATCTGCTGCTGCGCCGAACCTGACGGCGTTCAGCGTCGGGCCTGGTCGAGGGCGGCGAGCTCGCGTACGGCCCGGGTGATGGCCGCGTGGTCCTTCTTGAGGATCGCACCGTGGTTGCTGGTGACCTTCGCGCCGATCTGGATGTTCGGGTTGCGGGCGGTCACCGCGTCGAGGCCGGTACGGATGCGTTCCTGCTCGTCGCCGCGGCTGCCGAACGACGTCCCCGAGGCGACGACGTAGCGCACCGGTACGGTGATGGCGTCCAGTACCGGGGCCAGTTCGCGCTCGCGGGACAGCGTGCCGAGTTCGATGTTGATCTTCGCCTGCTGTGCGGCGCTGATCCGCGGCATCAGGCCGGTCGGACGCAGCAGCGGTGCGAGCCAGCGCAACCGCCGGAACAGTTTGCGGATCCGCTGCGCCATGGCCTCGTTTAGCCAGTCATACGGGAACGCGCCGTCGACAAGGACCGCGCCGACGGTGCGGGCCGGGTTGCGGCGGGCCCAGTGCGCGGCGACGACGGCCCCGTACGACCAGCCGACCAGCACCGCGCGCTCGACGCCCCGGGCGGCGAGTACGGCGTCGACGTCGCGTACGGCCGCTTCGAAGGAGTAGTCCGACGACCGCTGCGACTTCCGGCCCCGACCCCGTTCGTCGTAGGTGATGTGCCGCCATTCCGCGCCCAGGTCGGCGGTGACGGGCCGCCAGTAGCCCTGGGTGGCGAACTGGCCGTTGAGGTAGACAACGGGTACGCCGGTGCCGCCGGTGTCGCTGACGGCCAGGGCCGTGTCGTCGACCGGCACCGTGCCGGTCCAGGTCGTGGCGTTCGAACTGGTGCTGTTGCTGGTCATGGGTTCCACCTTCTGGTCAGAGGCTGCGGGCGTGATGTCGTGGTCAGAGGCTGCGGGCGGTGATGTCGCCACGGGAGGTCGTGGCGCGGATGTCGAGTGCGGTGGTGCCGTCGTTGGTGAGGGTGTTGCTGATGCGGCCGTAGTGGGTGCCGGCGTCCAGGGCGGCCGAGGTCCCGCTGGTGGCGGCGATCGAGATGTCGCCGGACTGGGTGCGCAGTACGACGGTGCCGCGTACGGCTTCGGCGATCCGGATGTCGCCCCGGGTCGTACTGATCTCCGCCGGCCCGGTGAGCCGGCCGATCTCGACGTCACCGTCGATGGCGGTGAGGCGTACGCCTGCGGCCTCGTCGAGCTTGATCTGTCGGTACGCGCCCTCGAAGGTGACCTCGCCGAGGCGGCCGACGCCGCGCAGCTCGCAGGCGGCGGTCCTGGCCTCGATGCGGGACCCGGCGGGCAGTTGGACGGTGATCTCCACCGACTCGGAGGGGCCGATGAGCTGGTTCTTCGGTTCGGGGGTGTGGATGCGCAGTACGCCGTCGGTGTAGGCGACGGTGGTCTGCTCGGCGGTCCGGGCGTCGCGGTTCCTGGTGGGGTTGGCGGGCCGTACGTCGACGGTGGTGTCGGCGCGGTCCGCGGCGATGAACTGGAGGCGTCCGGCGGGGACGTCGAGGACGGCGGAGATGGGGGCGGGGGTGTCGTACTTCTGCATACACACTCCAGTGCTCGATGTTTCCGATAACGGAAACGCTACGTTGCTTTCCAACTTTAGGCAACACATCTGTTGCATGGTCACAGCATCAGTGCAGTTAAAAGGCAGTAAAGTGTTGCAATGGGCGGACAGATAACGCAACAGATGCGGGTCCGTTCGTTGCAATGAATGAACGGTGAACGCTATGGTGACCGGACCAGGGCGGACAACCGACAAGGAGATCGCGATGCCGGGAGGCAGGCTCACCCAGCAGGAACGCCAGCAGATCGCTTCAGGGCTTGCCGACAGCCGCTCGTACGCCGAGATCGCCCGGCGGCTGAACCGGCCGACCTCGACCATCACCCGCGAGGTGATGCGCAACGGCGGCCCCAACGACTACCACGCCGACCTGGCCCACCGCGCCACGGAACGCCGTACGCACCGACGCCGGCCGGCCGCCGCCCGCGTGGCCTCCGGTCCCGAGCCGTACGGCCGCGATGCCCGGGCTGTCACCGAGTACGAGGAGTCGCTCACCACCGCGCTGATGACCTCGGGCCTGAACAAGATGACGGCCCGGGTACTGACCTGCCTGTTCACCAACGACGAGGGCAGCCTCACCGCGTCCCAGCTCGCGGCGCGCCTGCAGGTGAGCCCGGCGTCGATCTCCAAGGCGATCACCTTCCTGGAGAGCCAGACCCTGGTGCGACGGCAGCGCGACGAGGGCCGCCGCGACCGCTACATCGTCGACGACGAGCTGTTCTACCAGGCGACGGTCGCCGGTGCCCGGTCCAACGACCAGCTCGTGGCGACCGCGCGCCAGGGCGCCGCCATCCTCGGCGCCGACACCCCCGCCGCCATCCGGCTGGAGAACATCGCCCGCTTCCTGGACTTCATCGGCGAGAGCATCGCCCGCGCGGCCGAACAGGCCCGCGAGATCCTGCACACCAGCCCCGCCACGACCGCCGCCCCACCGCCACCCACCCCCGGCACGGATCGGTCATAGCCCGAAAGCGTCGCCCTTCGGCGGCCTGACAGGGATTCGTCACAAGCCCCGGCTGACGCTATTCGGCGCTGAGCTGCGCAGCTGCACGTCCACCTGGGTCGGGCAGCTTCGGGCCACTTGTGGGGCCGGTGGCGGTGTCCTGTCCACCTTGTCCATGGCTCTTGGCAGCTTCGTAGCGGCCTTTGAGGTGCCGCTGGAGAGCGTCGTGCCGGAACTGATAGTGCGCTCCGAACTGCCGTAGCACCTCCCACCGGCGCGCATCGACGAGGAACGTACTCAGCCGGAAGGGCAGCTTTCCAGCAACGGCGAGACTCAAGCGGACCGGAACGTAGGGTGCCCATGCGGTGAACATCATCGTTGCCGCGATCCCGCCAGGGACCAGGGCGGTTCCTGCAATCCACCCACCCATTGGAAAGTTTCGAGAAAACGCCACCGTCGCGCTGGCGCCTGAAATGAGCGCGACCGCCACCCCGAACATCAGCATGAGGGCGAAGCTCGTGCGACGGTCGGTGGACAGAGTGCCCTGTGGTGTGGCGACCCGGATTGTTGCGAACCTCTTCTCCACCGTCGTCTGTCTGAGCGAAGCCCCGGCGATCGAGCCGATCACGATGCCGGCAATGCTCGTGACGAAGACAGCGATGACTAGGCCCATGATGGCCTGGCCCGCCCGTACCGCAGGCGCGACGGGCACAGTCCACCAACCCGTCGCGTGGAGAAGTGTCAACAGCCCAGCCGCAGTAGTCAGCGCGACAACAATGACCGACAGCCCATCAGCCAGCCGTCGCCCGATCGTCAAGAGGTCGGGTACACCGCGGAAGCCTCCAACCGCCCGGTCAGCGGACTGCGCTCGACGGAGAGCGGCGTACACGAGATCAAACCCAGCCCCGAACAACAGACCGAGGATCGGACCTGCCACCAGACCCAGGCCATGCCAGCCCAGCAGAGCGACAAGTAACGACAACAGCAGCCCTCCGAAAGCTCCCCACATCGCTTCGAGGACAAAGGGCCGGGCGAACCATCTCAACTCCCACCACGTCAGGGTGCTGGGAGACCTCGGCCCCTGCGGCTCTGTGGGGTCAGCTGTGATGTGTGCGGCCATGAACTCCAGCCACTTGAGCGGCTTCTTTCCGAGATGGTACGGCGGCTTTCGTTCACGCTGCTGTCTGTCTTCAGAGCGAAGCTCCTCGTCGTACACGGTGTCGAAGAAAGAGTCCAGCAGGTATGACTCGACATCGGTCGCTTTGAGGAGTGATTTGGGCTTCCGCGAGGAGGAGCCGTAGACGGTACGCGCCAGCGCCACCATCAGCGGTGTGCTCAGTGCTCGGGCCAGCGGGCCATCCGGTGCACGCCGTAGCAGGTCCTTGACCTTGTCCCAATCATCCCCGGGTTCGGAAGATGCGCCGGCCTTGATGTAGTCGATGACCCCATCATCAGGTGTCAACGGCTGCAGCTCGACGATCGGGGTACTGCCGAGATGACGTGCCTTCGTCCTCAGCCACTCGACGACGTTCTCGAACTCAGCGACGCGGCTGGTCAGTACGAACGGCCTGCCGATCGCGATCAGCGCGTCGACCGCCAGCTTCTGCGGACCCATCTCGTCGAGGCCGTCGAGTACGGGCAGGATCGCGCCATGATCAAAAAGAAACCCCGCGATCGTCTTAGGCTGATCATCCCTGTCATCGACGACGACGGTGTCGAAGCCTTCGTAGTTCTGGGTGATCTGCTCAATGAGCCAGGTGCGGAGCTTTTGCGAGTTCGGATTCCACTCGCCTGCCGGCACATAGACAGGTACCGGGTTCGGGCCGCCCCAGTCGGTGGTCTTACGGATCGTTTCGAGAATCACCTGTAGCGCCAGGATCGTCTTGCCCGATCCGCCATGGCCGATCACCACCAACCGCTGTGCGTCCGGCGGCAGCTTCGCGAAACTCGCTACCAGGTCAGCTGCCCTACCTGTCCGTTGAGACCTTGTAACGGGCATTGCCGACACAGATCCCAAGGAGTCCGAGGCTGTGGCCCACCTAACCGTCAGTGGAGGAAATGGCATCCGAGTGTTCCACTCGGGACTCCACACCTCCCTGACACGTAGCGCAAGGTTCGCCTTGTGCTCGGCCAGATTCTCGTCACCGAACCGTTCACCGGATTGCCGTCCCACTCCCACCACCACAGGTATGACCACGAGAGTGGCGATGCTCGCCACGCCGACCAGGACAAGTACCAGTGTCCACACGTCACCGGAGGCACCTTCCGCACGTGCCATTACCACCACCAGCACGAGGCCCACGACCAGGAACCCGGCCAGCAACGTCATGACGGCTCGGACTGACGGGATGCGACCACCGGGCGCCGGCGGTGGCCCGGCAGCAGAGGTGTCAGCAGTGTCCGCCCGGAAGACCTCGACAACTGCTGCCACTACCACCAGCACTACCAACGCCGCCCATACCGTCACCGGCCACCAGCGCCATTCCACCTTCACAGTGTTGGTGGCCAGGTTTGCCACCAAAGACAACGCAATGGCCAGAAGGGAGACCGTCACCGGTGACGGTCTCCACCTCCTCATGGGTGGCTTCTCACCGGTTGGGGCCATGGGTTTCTGAGCCGCCGGTCGGCGGGTCTTCCCTGCTCGGCCTGGCGACGCTCCCATTGAGCGTGGTGACCTGCGTATTGACTGCTGACGTCTCCTACGCTTTCGCCTACCCATACTCGGCGGTTCCCTCTCGTGGGTAGCTCGCCTTCGTACCGGCCTTGTGAAGCGAACGGCTCTTCACGCTGAGCTGCGATACAAGCGAGCGGCCATGGGCAGCGCCCCACTGCCCTCCCTGAAAGATGCGCGGCTACACGGTCATTCAGTTATATACGTGATCTTAAGATGTTTGGTATAGCAGAGCATGCCGAAAATGACAAGCAAGCATAAAATTGACCGGGCTTGCATAGTCGCGTAACGCGTATATAGTTCTGTCATGGCATCGACGACTCTGCGCCCTCCGGCGCTGTTCGTCCTCACCGCGCTGGCTGCCGAGCCGCAGCACGGGTACGCGGTGATCCAGGACGTACTGCGCATCTCGGAGGGCAGACTGCGGCTGCATACCGGCTCCCTGTACGCGATCCTCGACCGGCTGCGCGACGCCGGTCTCATCGAGGTGGACCGCGAAGAGGTGGTGGAGTCCCGGCTCCGCCGCTACTACCGGCTGACCGGGGCCGGTGTCGCCCGCCTAGCCGAGGAGACCGAGGCGGCCCGGCGCCACGTCGAGGTGGCGACCGCCCGACTGCGTGGCCTCGGCATCACACCCCTTGCGGGGCAGGCATGAGCGCGAACCGGCTCGAAGCCCGCTACCGGCGGCTGCTGACCGCAACCTGGTCGCCCATCCATGTACGACGCTACGGCGAGGAGATGATCACCGTGCTGATGGCTGACTCTGTTGAGGGACAGCGCAGACCCGGACTGCGCGACACGGCCGACCTCGCACTCTCCGGTGTGCGCGCCCGGCTGCGTACGACGACGAAGGGCGAGTTCACGCCGGCATCCCGGTCCGCCCTCGGCGCGTTCGGCATGCTGGCCGCGACCCTCGCCGCAGTGTTCTCGTACGCGCAGTTGGCGGCGGTGCTGATTCCGCTGGCAGGCATCCCTGGCGGCTCGTCACTCTTCGGGACGGCGACGGCGCCTCGGATGGACCGCTGTTGCGGTCTGCGCGACGGTACGGCTGCGGCGGATCGCGGCCGTCGGCGCGATGCTCGGCGCCATCGGGGAGGCCACCCACGCCGCACTCGGCTACAGCTTCGCGCCGAACCTCTTCGTGGAATCGTGGTGGCGTACGATCCTCGTCGTCTCCGCGGCGGGTTGCCTGGTCCCTCGGTGCGCGAGCTGGCTCGACTGACGAACCAGAGGCCGACACCGATCCGGCGCAGCCGGCGCCACCCCGCCGAACCCTCTCCGGCTGGCACCTGCTGATCGCAGCCGCAGTCGCGCTCGCCCTGGACTACGCCGGACTGATGCTGACCGGCCTTGCCGGCCCGTCGATGATGTCGGGCCTGGCTGTCCCGCTCAGCCTCCCGTTGGCAGTACCGGTGCTGCGGCTGGCACCGAGCGTACGTCGCCGGGTCGTCCTGCTCGCCGCGCCATCTATCGCCTCGGCGCTGCTGGTAGCGACAACCTTCGGCGGCTTCCTGGCGTCATCACCACGATCAGCGATCCCCACCTACCTGGTCACGCCGCAGTGGATCGCACTGTTCGCCACCCCCATCGTGGTGTTCTCTGTCGGCATCTGGGCGATACGCCGACATGAACGCCGAACTCGCCTCGGGCGCATTGCTCGCCTGATCATCTGGAACCGGCAGGTTATGGCGCGGAGGGCCTCGGGGAGATCGACCGGTCTCCTCGGGCCACTTTCGCGTTGATCATGGCCTCACCGCGTTGACCATGGCCTCACCGGAACCTCTATAGGCGTGTCGTGGCGCTCAGGCCATGGTCAACACCGCTCAGGCCATGATCAACGCACGGCATCGGCGCCCGCAACTCCCCGGCCGGTACGTTCCTGCACGCCCGGCCGAACACGGCGAACCTTTGACCGTGCGCTGTCGCGCTTCTGTTCGTTCCTCCGGGCACACGGGAACAGGTCACACTCTCGCGACACGGAAGGCGCTTCGTATAGTCCACACAGGATAGAGCCGACCGCAAACCGTATGTCTTCACGAGAACAGCAGTGACGGTTCGCCCGGTTGCCCTCACCTGCTATTTTCTCAGCAGCATGCCGACCTCGGAGGCCACGTGTTGCATTCCACCAGTGTTCGATGGATTTTTCTCGCTTCAATCCTGCTCTCGGTGTTGCTGGCCGGGTGTACAAGCACCAGCGATAATGGGAACCGTCCCCATGCAAAGTCAGTCAGTCCTACACGTGATCTCAACCCGGTTCACAGCACAGGTTCACCAGACGGCGGCAAGGTGCGCGTCGAGGAAAAAGGGATTTCGCAGATCACGGATAGCCACGGCATGCCCATGGTGAGTCTTGGCGTGGCAGTAGAAAGCACAAGCAAGAAATGGGTTGCAGTCGACACTGAGCTTCGCATTACGATCATGAACGATTCGGGAGATGAGATCAAAGACACCGTAGATAATGGGAAGTACAAGATCTACGATACATTTCCTGGTCGCCACGCAGCGCTTGGCGCACAGATTCATGTCGCCCGATCCGGCGCGAGCCGTATCAAGGTTGACGTCGGCACATCGACCTGGATTCCCCAGGACGGCAACGCCATGTACTCGAGGATAACCGTCAGCAGCGTAAGCACGCGTCGCAATTTCGACTCATGGAACGCTGCATTTAAATTGAAACTAAGTTCGGCTTATACTCGTTCCGTCACAGGTGATGATGTGAACATCATATTCCGCGATAAAACCGGCCATGTGATTGGTGGTGCCGGCGGCGACCTTACGCAGCTCTGTGATTCTGTTCCGCCAGGACACAGCACCTGCCTTACCGGAACATCATACCCATTGCCCGAGGGCACGGTCGATGACCGTACCGATGCTTACGTTAGCGGAACCTGACTTTCGTTATTTCGCGACAAAATCGCTAAGGAGCTTAGCATCTGAATCGTTGACCATACCCGGTGGAGGCAGCAGAATCTGGTTCCTCGATTTTCCAGTCATGGTATCGCGACAACTGTCCAGACTCTCCGCAACATTTGTTTCATGAGTATCGATCCATTTGTCTATCCGACCGAACACATCTGTCATATTAGACAGCACTCCGTCTACCGTGTATGCACCCAAGCTGGTAGGAGCATGGTCCTTCTTCGGTGCCGGGATCTTACTGCCGACCGTGGTGAACCCTGTTATGACTTTCAGCAGCATCCCTTCCTCAGGCATGAGGACCAGCCCAGCAACCGGCAATCCCGCGATGGTGGTAATTAAGCCGGTCGCGGCCGCCACGACTCCGAGCGCCTCGGCGACATCACCGGAGTCCTTGTCGTTTGTGGAAGCTTCAATGGCCGTAGTTGTGTTCTTTGCCAAGTTGAACAGGTCTTGGCGCACCTTCACAAAGACGTCCCTTTCGGCGACAATCGCATTGTAGAGAGCCCCAACAATGAACGCTTGATTTTTCGCTGCCGACTTGATTCTGTTCAAATAGTTTCTCTTGAATGCCTGAGCCCCACCTGACGTCCAGCTTGAAAGCGCTCCCGACGCGTCGCTGACGTACTGCGCGATCGGACTGCTCGAAAGATGTTTGCCATCGTCGTGGAGAGCGAGCGCGGCTCGTTCGAGACTATCGATTATGGGCTGAAATTCGGCGGGGTCCGAGTCGACCCGGCGCTCGAATGGATCACGAATCCATGCGTACTCCGAGCGCAGCGCTGCCCAATCCGCTTCTGTCCCGCGGTAGTTCCCGTTCGAGTCGACGGCATAATTCATGCCCGTCCTTGGGTTGTTCAAGTCCTGATGGACCCTATTCGACCGACCAGCAAATCTGCGGTCTTCTGGTATGTCCAACGGAATGTAGTGCAGCTCGTACTCGCCTCGGGTTTTTACTGCAGCATCAAAGGCCTTCTTTGCTTCCTTCTCGATCTTGTCGACGCTGGGGTAATGAGGCAGTGAACTCATAACTTACTCCGGGATTTCTGGCTTCGGACGCTGACTTGGATCCTGAATCGGTATGTAATCGGGGTCACTCGACTTCAACTTCGAATTGTAGTTCTTGTAACCCTCGGTTTCGCGGCTAAATTCTGCGGCCGAGGCTGCGTCAGCTTCGAGGTAAAGATTCACGACGCGCTCGAGTGCATCAGATATCTTGTAGAGATTTTCCGCTGACTCACCTGTCACTCTCTCTAGCTCGTCTCGAGCGCCTGCCCAAGCCCGGTTCACCGGCCCCGCGACACTACCTGCCATACTTCCATTTAATCCATACCGACTGAACGCAGCGCTACTACCAGCTGTACCACCGAGAATCTTGTTCGCATTGACGAATGCTCCCGCGATGCTGGGAAGATAAGACCGAGCACATAACCACATATCCGCGAGATTTGCGCCGAATTTCTGATTGGGATCCGTCATCCTACTTCTTCCTTCCCAGTCTCAGGTTGAAGAATTCATCACGCAACCCGTGCACACGGGTGGAATAGTCACGCCGCAACTGGTTCAATAACTGCGTTGCCTCAGCAACGAACTCATCCTCGGACAATGTCCGCACCGTTCCGCTTTTCATGGAAATCCGCCAGCGGTTGAGACCGATTGTCGCCGCAGATATCCAGCCACCGGGAGAAACAGCTTGTGCCTGGATCTCCTGTTGCGCCTTCTGAAATTCTCGACGACGCGGACTGATGTCCCGCCCATCAATTAATGCGCCGTCGCCGGCTACTGCACTCATTGCCCCGTAGAAACCTTTACGGCATTCAACACGCATTGCTCGTGCGAGCTCCGTTAGTTCACTCGCAAGCATTTGCTCGTCGTACCTTCGGTACGCGCCTGGGGCGAACGCGAGCGTTACTCTCGTTCTGTTCTTCTGAGTCGCCATAATCTGGCCATCCGGGGATGTCTGCCGTATGATCATGCCGTTCAATCGATCTTCGAGATCTCCCATACCCACCTACTAAGCCTCAATATGGCGCTGCGCCGACTTCTACCACAATCCGGCAATGTCTGACGACCTGATCAATTGCGTATGCCACGCCATGCTCAAACCAGCTTCAGGCTTTGACCAGGCTGGACTCACTCGGCGACTAACGAATGCAATACCTCCTGGCACCGTGGCGAATCACTGATACTCCGGTATCCACCTGAGGCAACGGCGTGTGCTTCTCGGCATCCAGGCCGGTCTGGCCGGAATGCCGAGTCTGGTTATATCACTCTATCTGTCGTCTCCTATGGCTCCTGTCGCGTGCTGTCCGGTATCTGTCACGTGACGCCGGAGCTCGCCCCGTCACACCCCCTCATCACGGGGCGCACCGCTCCACGCGACGAATAAAGCGCTGTCGCTACCGGCACACCAGGATGTTCACCCGACCGTTGCGTAGAACTGTCCCGGACTCACCACGGCTACCCGGCTTGTCTCACGGGACGCGGAAGGCGCGGCGGTAGGCGCCAGGGGTGGTGCCGACCTGGGTACGGAACCGGCGACGCAGGTTGACCGCAGAAGTGAGGCCGACCCGGGTGGCGACCGCCTCGACCGGCAGGTCGGTCTCCTCCAGCAGGGTGCGCGCCTCGGTCACCCGGCGCGACAGCAGCCACGCGCCGGGGCTCATGCCGAGCTGCTCGGCGAACCGGCGGGCCAGCGTACGGGTCGATACGTTGAGGTACGCCGCGAGATCGTCCACCGACAGCGGGGTGGCGAGTCGCGCGGCGGCCCAGTCGAGCAGGCCGTCGAGTGCGTCGGCGGGTGGCGGGGGCGGCGCGTACTGCAGTTGGCCGCCGTCGCGCTGCGGCGGCATCACCATGTGCCGGGCGAGCAGGGCGGCGTGCGCGGCGCCGTGGTCGCGGCGTACGAGGTGCAGGCACAGGTCGATGCCGGCGCCCGCGCCGGCGCTGGTGGCGACGTCGCCGTGGTCGACGTACAGCACGTCGGCTTCGACGCGTACCTGCGGGAACTCCTGCCGTAGCTGTTCGGCGCGGGCCCAGTGGGTGGTGGCGGTGCGGCCGTCGAGCAGTCCGGTGCGGGCCAGCGCGAACACCCCGGAGCAGATGGTGACCAGGCGCGCGCCGCGGGCGTGGGCGCGCAGCAGGGCGCGGCGTACGCGGGCGGGCAGCGGCGCCTCGACCGGTGACCAGCCGGGGATGATGATGGTGTCGGCGGACGCGAGTGCGGACAGGCCGCGGGTCACCGCCATGCTGTAGCCGGCGGTGGTCGGCACCGGGCCGGGCGTCTCGGCGCACACCTCGAACTCGTAGTACTGCGGCACGCCGACCCGGATCGTGCCGAAGACCTCGGCGGCGCAGCCGAGTTCGAACGTCGACTGCACCGGACGGACGAGAGCCGCCACGCGATGCATGGCAGAAAAGTACCTCATGGTGTCGTTGTCGACACTGTCTTTGCCGCCGCCGTGCACGGCATTGTGGGATGCATGAACGCAGAGATTCTTGCCCAGAAGGGCTACGCTTCCGCCTCTGTCAAGGATTCCGTCGCACGCGAGGTGTTCCCCGGCATCCGCGCATATCCACTGTGGACAGGCGAGGACGGTTCGGAGGCGCACATCCTGGAGATGGACCCGGGCACGGGCTGGCCGCGCCGCGACGTACACGGACCGGGCCCGGAAGAGGTGTACGTGATCTCCGGCACGATGAACGACGGCGCCCGCGACTACCCGGCCGGTACGTTCCTGCACGCCCCGGCCGGCTCGTGGCACGTGCCCTCGACCACGACCGGCTGCACCCTGTTCATCTTCAACCCAGCGGCCTGACCAGCTAGAACATGCCGCGGGAGCCGTCGAGGGTCTCGCGGATGATGTCGGCGTGGCCGGCGTGGCGGGCGGTCTCCTCGATCATGTGGTAGAGCACGTAGCGCACGTTGCAGTCGATGATGTCCGGCTGCGCGCAGGGATCGTCCAGCTCCAGCGACGCCGCGACGACGCGGGACCGCTCGATCTGCTCCCGGTAGTACGCGACCCAGTGCTCCACCGTGTCGGTCTCGTCGACGATCAGGTCGGCGTCGCGCGGGTCGTCGGAGACGGTGGGCCACTCGCCGGGGAAGACGCGTCCTTCCATGATGACCTGGAACCAGCGCCGTTCCCAGGTCGCGGCATGCTTGATCAGCCCCAGCAGCGACAACGAACTTGCAGTCGGCGTACGGCGCGCCGTCTCGTCGTCGAGTCCTTCGATCTTGCGGATCAGCTGTTCGCGCTGGGCGTCGAGGAAGCTCGCCAGCGCAGCGCGCTCCGAGGTCAGCGCCAGCTTCTCTTCCCGGTAGTCGGACATGCGCGGATGCTAACAGCGCACGGGCAGCGACATCCGGTACGGCGCCGCGCCCGAGAGGTCCGCTCGCTCGTGCTGCCGGGCCCGTACGACGTGTCAGAGCACGGCGAGCCGGTCCACCAGGAGTTCCGCTCTGCGCTCGGCGTCTCCTGTGGGCAGTCGTCCGGCCCGGGTCAGGGTCGCCAGTCCGTGCAGGGATGCCCAGAACACCTCGGTGAACAGTCCAGGGTGGACGCCTTTCCCGGCGACGTCCCCGAGAGTGTCCAGCAGGGCGGCGAAGGCGTCCTTCAACGGCTCCGGGGTGTCCTTGTCCGCGAACGCCAGGCCGCCGTCGAGCTGGAACATGGCGTCGTAGACCGCCGGGTTGTGCTCGGCGAAGTCGAGGTAGGCGCGGGCGAGGGCGGTGACCCGGGCTCGCGGGCCGTCCGCGGCGGAGGCCGCGGCCCGCAGCGCCGCGGCCATCTCGGTGGCGCCGTCCAGGGCGACGGCGCCGATGATCTCGCGCTTGCCGCGGAAATGGCTGTAGAGGACGGGCTGGCTGTATTCGATGCGCTCGGCGAGCTGGCGGGTGGTGACCGCGTCCCAGCCCTGCTGCTCGGCGAGTTCGCGGGCCGTCGCCACGATGAGGCGCTCGCGGTCCGCCAGCTCGCGCCGCTTGCGTTCCTGTACCGACATGGGCCGAGTCTAGCACCGCTAGACATTCGAGCGGCAGCAGTGCTAGCGTCGCCTTATCAGCTAGCGTCGCTAGATTCCGGGAAGGTCACCATGCTCAGCGCACTTGAGGTCTGCACCATCGTGGTCGTCGGCGTGATGGTGGGGGTGGAGTTCTCCGTCGCCTTCGTCCTCAACCCGATCTTCAACGGACTCCCCGACGACAGCAACCAACGCGGCCGGAGCCACGGGGGCCGGATGCTCGGCGCCGTCATGCCGTTCTGGTACATCGGCTCGCTCATCCTCAGTGCGGTCTGGGCCGTCGCCGGATGGCACCACCACGGCACCGGCCTCGTCGTCATCGCCGCCGCGCTGCTCGTCGTCAGCGTGCTCATGTCGATCCTGCTGCTCGTCCCGATCAACAACCGGGGCAAGACCTGGACCCCCGAGAACCGGCCAGCCGACTGGAAGGAGCAGCTGAACCGCTGGAACCGCTACCACTACGTCCGCGTCGGCATCCTCATCGCCGCCTTCGCCCTACTGGCCGCCGCCCTCGCCTGAGCCCACGGGCCGACACCACGTCCGAACAGGTGATGTGGTGGCGGGCTGACACGATGTCCGGATGAGCGGTACAGGTACGCGTCGGCGGCGAGCGATCCGAGGGTGGCTACTGGTGGCGCTGGCCGCGGTGCTGGCGTTGCTGGGTGAGGCGTTGAGTGCGGCGACGAACATTGCCACCAGCCTGCTCCCGAAGAGCTGGGCGCTGACCCAGAACGCGGCGCTGATGTGGTCCGCAGTAGTTGTGCTGACCGTCGCAGTGATCGCGCTGGTCATGGTGCAGCAGCGATTCGCCGGATCGTCCGAGGCAGGCTCGTCCGGGCCGGCGCCCACGGTACGGCGGTCTGGGGCGATCCCTCGGCTGGCGTCGCATTGGCAGCCCCGTGAGGCGGAGGCCAGGGCGTTGAGCGGGTTGTTGAAGGGGCGAAGCCGGGCGGCGCTGGTGGCGTTGCCGGGGCAGCGGGGTGCGGGGAAGTCCCAGCTGGCCGCCGCGTACGCGTGGAAATGCGCCGACGATGGCTTCGATCTGGTGGCGTGGGTCAACGCCGAGTCCGGGCCGGTGGCTGGCCTGGCCCGACTCGCGACGGAACTGGGCCTGGGCGGCGGAGCAGCAGAGTCGCCGGAGGACCTTGCCAGGAGGGTGTGTTCCTGGCTGCAGAATCAGGATCGCGGGCGGCGCCTGCTGGTGTTCGACAACGTCGAGGACCCCGATGCGGTGACTCCGTACCTGCCTAGCGGCGGGGCCACGAAGGTCATCGTCACGACGAACCGGCGTGAGTTCGCCGCCGTAGCAGGCTTCCAGGTCGTGCCGGTGGGCATGTTCACCCGCGAGCAGGGCCAGACCTACCTGCACAAGGTGACCGGGCTGGCCGGAGGGGCGGGCGCGGACGAGCTGGGTGTCGAGTTGGGCTGGTTGCCGCTCGGGTTGGCGCAGGCCGGCGCCTATATCGCCGCCAACCTGATGTCCTACCGGCAGTATCTGAAGGCGCTGGCCGGCCAGGACCTGGACGAGACGCTCCGCCAGGACGCGGGCACCGATCATCCCGGCGTACTGAAAGCGACCTCGCTGAGTGTGGAAGGACTGTCCCGCGACGACCCGTCCGGCGACGCCGCGCGGCTGCTCACCATGCTGGCGGTGCTGTCCCCGGACGGGGTCAGCCGGGCACTACTGGACCATGCGCACCCCGCGCTGGGCCTCGCCGGCAGTCTCGGGAACGCGCTGCGCGTGCTGGCCGCCGCGTCACTGATCACCCTGAACGGAACCGCCGAAGACCAGCACGGCCGCGACGCCGTGGTGGTCGCGGTCCACCGGTTGACCGCCCGGGTCATCCGCCACCACGCCACCAAACCCGATGCGCCCCTGCCGCTGCCGGACGCGATCGAGGTCGCGACCGGGCTGCTGGACCTGCTCACCGACAACCTCCCCTACGAGCAGGTGGCCCACCGGCGCGCTGAACTCGACGAACTCGTCGCCCACATCCAGACCCTGCGCGGCCACACCACCGACCCGCCAGCCGCTCCTGCTGGCCCAGACCGCTTGGGCCGGCCGAGCGCTGAGGGAGGCGGGCGACCTCACCCGGGCCGTACCCCTACTCGAAGCCACCCTCACCGACCGGCAGCGGGTACTGGGCGACGACCACCCGCATACCCTGTCCTCCCGCAACAACCTCGCCGGCGCCTACGAGTCGGCGGGCCGGCTGGACGAGGCGATCGACCTGTTCGAGCAGACCCTCACCGACTGCGAGCGGGTGCTGGGCGACGACCACCCGGACACGCTGTCCTCCCGCAACAACCTCGCCTACGCCTACGCCTCGGCGGGCCGGCTGGACGAGGCGATCGACCTGTACGAGCAGACCCTCACCGACCGCGAGCGGGTGCTGGGCGACGACCACCCGGAGACGCTGACCTCCCGCAACAACCTCGCCGGCGCCTACGAGTCGGCGGGCCGGCTGGACGAGGCGATCGACCTGTACGAGCAGACCCTCACCGACTCCGAGCGGGTGCTGGGCGACGACCACCCGCAGACGCTGTCCTCCCGCAACAACCTCGCCTACGCCTACGCCTCGGCGGGCCGGCTGGACGAGGCGATCGACCTGTACGAGCAGACCCTCACCGACTGCGAGCGGGTGCTGGGCGACGACCACCCGGACACGCTGACCTCCCGCAACAACCTCGCCGGCGCCTACGCCTCGGCGGGCCGGCTGGACGAGGCGATCGACCTGTACGAGCAGACCCTCACCGACCGGCGAGCGGGTGCTGGGCGACGACCACCCGGACACGCTGTCCTCCCGCAACAACCTCGCCTACGCCTACGCCTCGGCGGGCCGGCTGGACGAGGCGATCGACCTGTACGAGCAGACCCTCACCGACCGGCGAGCGGGTGCTGGGCGACGACCACCCGGACACGCTGACCTCCCGCCACAACCTCGCCGACGCCTACGCCTCGGCGGGCCGGCTGGACGAGGCGATCGCCCTGTTCGAGCAGACCCTCACCGACCGGCGACGGGTGCTGGGCGACGACCACCCGCACTACCCTGATCCTCCCGCAACAACCTCGCCTAGCGCCTACGCAGTCGGCGGGCCGGCTGGACGAGGCGATCACCCTGTTCGAGCAGACCCTCACCGACCGGCGACGGGTGCTGGGCGACGACCACCCGGACACGCTGACCTCCCGCAACAACCTCGCCTACGCCTACGCCTCGGCGGGCCGGCTGGACGAGGCGATCGACCTGTACGAGCAGACCCTCACCGACCGCGAGCGGGTGCTGGGCGACGACCACCCGCATACCCTGTCCTCCCGCAACAACCTCGCCAGCGCCTACCAGTCGGCGGGCCGGCTGGACGAGGCGATCACCCTGTACGAGCAGCTCTTCACCGACTCCAAGCGGGTGCTGGGCGACGACCACCCGCACACCATTGGCGTGCGGGACAACCTGACAGTTGCGCGCAACGCCCGAACCGGACCATAGGCTTCCCGGTGTTCCGCAGTCATGCATCAAACCCGTCGAGGAAGTCTCACCGGGTGGTGCATGGGCCCGGTCGGAGTGTCTGACGGGCGACAGTGTGGCTTGCCTCGCAAGATCAACACGGTAGCGTGCGGACCGTGGTGGAGACGAGACAGCTCGGGCGTGACCTGCGCGCGGCGTTGGAAGGACTGGACAATGCGCAGCTTGCCACCGCGAACATCGAGTCGAAGGTCGCCCTGGTCCAAGCGCAGATGCTCGGGATCGGTCTCAACGGCATCGCCAAGGGGCTCGCCGCGATACGTCAGAGCCTTACCGCCGTGCAGGGTGAGCAGGCGAGCGTGGCAGACAAGGCGCGTACCTGTGCGGGGCCGGTCAGCATCATCGGTGAGGACAGCACTCCCAAGGACGTGATCACGCAGCTGTCCAGCGTCGTGACCACTGCCGAGGCTGCCGTTGCTGCCACCGCGGGTGTCATTGACGAGTTCGCGGCGATCAGTAAGAAGATCGCGGCTGCTCTCGATGGCGGGAGGCCGGAGAAGCTGCTCGCGCTGGTCGGCGACGTGGTCGAGACGCTGCTCGACCCTGCGCGCAAAAAGTTGCAGGCGGTCAGAGCCGGCGCCCAAGCCGCGGTGGCAGAAGCCCGCAGGGCCGGTGAACTCGGCCTCGGTGGGAGTAGCAGTCTCGACCTGTCACCACCAGCGCAGCTCGAACCGATCATCGGTGACCAGGTTCCAGATCCTGACGACCAGACCGGGGCTCGCATCCGCTCCGGCTCGGAGGAGAGCGCGAAGAAGTCGCGTGGGCGCCGGTTCCGCGCAACCGGTGTGCGTGAGGTTCCTGACGTCAGCGACTCGATCAGCGACGGCGCGAACCTCGTCAAGGACGGCTTCTCCGTCGGGGGCCATCCACCTACCGGTCATCCCGTCGTTGGAGTTGGCGGTAGTGTCCACAGCCCAGCACAGTCCACGCCGTCCGCCCCTGATATCGCCATTGGACTCACCGCAGCCGGCGCGATGATCGGTGAGGTGATTCGCTGGTCGTTGAACCGATCACGTGAACTGAAGACGAAGGAGCACACGGATGCCAGTGAGCAGTGAGCAGGTGGCCGCGCTGCGCGCGTACCTGGCGCGGGATTTCGAGGAGTACGAGCGGCTGGTAGCTGCGCTGCAAGATGGGCAGGGATGGCCCGGCTACGCCACGCTCCTGGGCGCTGCCTTCTTCGAGGCTGTCGATCGCCGGTTCAGCAAGGGCTACACGCTTGCCGACATCATCCGCTTCGTTGGGGATGCCCGCGCACGGTTCGAACAGACCGGCACAGACATAGACCCAGTAGCGGCCGAGCGCCTTGTCAGGTCCGCGCTCGGGGACGGCGAAGTTGACGATCTCGACGACCGCACCGTGTTGAAGGTCGAGACCGTACTGACCCCCGCGCTGATCGCTGACGAGCACCTGGGCACGGCTGGACTGGAGGAGTTCGTCAACCAGGCACGCAAGCTGGCGGACTCCTGGCTGGCCGAGGATGACGCCTGAAACTCGGATCGACCGCGGCAGGTAGTTGTGGGGACGGCTTAGCCGTCCCCACAACCGTGCGATGGGTCAGGTGGTGAAGTGGCCGGCTTCGATGGCGCGGGTGAAGCTGGCCCACTGGGTCGGGGTGAACGGGAGGATCGGCGATGCCTCGCCGAGCTTGGTGTCGCGTACCTGGACCGTGTCGTCGGTCAGGCGGACCTCAACGCAGGCGCCGTTGGTGTTGCTCCTGCTGCTCTTGCGCCAAGCGGGGGTGAGTGGCACGGCCGTGCCTCCTTGGTGTCACGCCGCCAGCTCGGCGCGCACCTTCTTGATCAGGTCGACCGTCGATGCCTCGCTGAGAGCGGCTGCTCGCAGGTTGTCGAAAACCACCTTATACCGCTCAGACTCGGGCGGACCCTCGTAGAGATCGCCGGTCAGGCCCTCGATGTAGACGATCTCCGGGTCGTTCGGGAACTCCATGATCGTGAACGACGCGACCATGCCGGGCTGACTCGCATCCTGGAACGGGACCACCTGGAGCCGGACGTTGGAGCTCTCCGCAGTCTCGATCAGCTTGTCGAGCTGGCCGAGGTGGACCTTGATGTCGCCGCCGAAGACGCGCCGTAAAACTGCTTCGTCGAACACTGCCCACAGGCGGAGCGGTTCCTCTGCCGTCAGTCGATTCTGACGGTTCATCCGTACTTCGATCTTCCGGTCGATGACCTCCGGGTCCTCGTCCGGCGCACCGACGCGGGAAGACCGTGCGGGCGTACTCCTCGGTCTGGAGCAGGCCGTTGACGACCATGCTCTCGTAGATGAGCAGCTTGCTGGCCTCGGACTCGAAGCCGATGTAAGTCGAGTACTGCTTGCTCAGCACGCCGGCGTACTTGGACCACCAGCCGCGCTCGCGACCGCCCTGCGCCAGGCTGAACAGTTCGTCCCGCAGCTCAGGTCCGACCTTGTACAGGTCGAGGAGCCGTTCCAGGTCGAGCCGGCGGATGCCGGAACGACCCGCTTCGAGCCGGCTCACCCAGGATCGTTGCGGTCCATGTGCGCCGACACGTCCTCGCCGATCATCCCTGCCTCGGCGCGGAACTGCTTGAGCAGCATCCCGAGCCGCCGACGCTTCACCGTTGGACTCTCGTCGGTTGCCATGGGTACCTCCGTGATTTCGTTGAGTAGCGCACACCATAGACGAATTACGCGCCGAGGTACGAGCAAGAACTTCTCGAGACGAATTCTCGCAAAGTTCTTGCAACTGCACGTACCACAGTGTGTAATGGCGGGATCGTCACGGAGGTTGCGCAGGCAGCCACAGAGTGTGATGTAACTCAATAAAAGAAGAGGGGACGCAGCGGGGCCTAGGAAACCAGCGCCGCGTCCCCGCCTCACCGACCTTGGAGGTATCCAGTGAGGCTCGTTCATCGTATCCGGAGATGGTGTCGGGTACTGGACACGCGGCTGCGGTCATTACAGACCGACCCGCCGAGCGATCCGTACGCCGACGCCCTGCACATCGCTGACCAGCACCGACAGTGCCACGACACCGACCACCCGACGCTGGTACGCCGTCCCGACGGCACCATCGTCGCGCTCGACGAACCGTCGCCCGACACGCGGATCTGCCAGCGGTTGGAGTGGTGGCGGTGACCCAGCCGACCGATGCCGGCCCGGTGCACGACGTGCTGCTGTGGCGTTCCGCGCAGGCCGTACTGCACCACCACCGGGCCGAGCTGACCACCGAAGTCGCAGCGCTGCGCGCACTGCCACCAACCTGGCCGTGCCAGCCCTACCAACTCGCCCGCGACGCGCAAGAGCTTGCGCGGCAACCGAAGGCGCCGACATGGTGAGCGCCGGGGACCTGGTCGAACTCGGCCCCGGCTGCGGCGCCGTCTACACCACCACCGACCGGTTCCAGATCTTCCACGTCGCGTACTCACCTGCCCGACCGGGTGAAGCGCGCATCACCGGACGCTGGTGGCCACCGACCGACAGCCGCGAGGTCACGCTGACCGTACGGCTGGAAGGTCTACGGCTCATCGCACCCAGCGAACCCACGTGAGCCTGCCGCGCCTGGGCGACATCGTCCTGGTGCGCGGCCCCGACCGCGACACGCCCGGCCGCTTCCGCGTCATCGACGCGCGAACCGGCCGGGCCGGGACACCTCCAGCTCACCGGCTGGTACCTCGACACCGACTGGCTCACCGAACAGACCCTGCAGCTCCCCGTCGACTCCATCGAACTCATCCATCGGGAGGCCACATGAACACGCTCGCACCGCCCCGTACCGGCTGCCGCTGGTGCGGCCAGCCCATCCGCCAGGTCACCCTCGACAACCGCACCACCTGGGTACACGCCGGCCCCGGCGGCGCGTTCCCCTGCCGCGATCCGCACTGCGGCATGTGCTTACCGACCCAGGCCGCACCTGTACCCGAGGCCGGCGACACGCCCGCGCCCGCTGCGCCGCGCGCCACCGGGAGACACCACTTCCCCACCGCCGCGACCAGACGCCGCTACCCGCGCCCGACAGTTCCGGTACCCGCACCGCGCCGCCCGTTCCAGCCCGCAGCCGCCGCCCCAGTTCCCCGACCTGCACCGACGCCGGCACCTCCGACCCGCGGCCACAACACCGGATCCCCGACCTGTACCGGCTCCGTCGCCTCGGCCTGCAGCCACCGCACCGGTCGCTTCAGCTCCCCGACCTGCACCGTTGCCGCCGTCCCGGCCCGCGGCCGTCGCATCACCCGCACCGGTCCCCCGCTCGGTGTCGGCAGCTGGCTCGCCTGCTGCCCCGCCGCCCATGCGGCACCCCGGTCCCCGGCTGGCGCCGGTCACCGCGCCACGCTCCCGACCGGCACCGGCAGCCGTCGTACCTGCTGATCCGCCGCTGGCCAGGTCACTCGTCGCGCTGCGCCGACAGCCGGTCGTACCGGCGCCGATCCGGTCGTCGCGGCCGGTTCCCGATCCGGTCGTCGCGCTGCGGTCCGTACCGAAGCGTGCCGGCGGGCCCGCTCACGCCGATCAGCCGCTCGACCCGCCGCGCCGCAGCCTGCGCCAGCTGCTCCGCCGCCGACCGACCCGGGAGCACAGCCGGCAACGTCTCGCCGCCCTCACGCTCGCAGCCTGACCCCATGAGGAACCGACCACAGTGGACAATGACACGCTCACGCTCGCCTCACCTGCGGGAATGCTCAGCCACGTACTCAAGTCGTACTCCGCGCATCCCGTCGACCTCACGTACGCCGCGCTCGACAAACTCCGCCTGCCCGCCGACCGCACCAACACCCTCGGCGTACATCACGCTCTGCAGGCCGTACTCGCCTGGATGCACCGCACCCACGCCCGCCCCGGCGTCGATGCCCGCGACATCATCCAGGTACTCGGCGACCTGCACCTCAACGCCCAACCCGACGCGGTACGTGAGGTCGCCGACACCACGGTCGCGCAGCTGCTCGCCTGGATCTGGGGCGACCCGGTCTGCACAGCCACCGGCCGCCGCGCCCACATCGCCCACCAGCTGGGCTTCCCGTGGGAGACCGACGACGGCTACCCCAACGGCCCGTACACCACGACCATCCTGTGACGATGCGCCCGCTCCGACCCACCACGCGATCGCACCGCTGCCCCACCGCCCGTCGCCGGCCGCGAGCGGTCAAGATCCGCAGCAATGGACGCTCAGCCCCACGATCCGGGGCCAAACCATGGGGTCGACGGTCCACCGCTGGTCCTCACCAGAGCCGTCCTGCGAGCGCGCCTCGGCGATGTACCGGTCCAACTCGGCGCGAGCCTGTGCCTGCATCGTCGGATCAGCAAGTTCAGGATGCCTGCGGTGAGCCTCAGCCTTGACGTCTTCCCAGCGCCTCATGGGCACATCTTCCCAGCTCAGGCCCGCCCTGGTGGGCGATACGTACCGTGCGACCTGCGTCATAGCTGGTTCGTGCCGAGAAGTCCTGGTCTCGGCATGAACGCTCCTCTATATTCACCTCGGCAGTAGTTTTCACACGAGGGAGAAGAAATGGCCAAGAAGTTTCGTATCGGCATGGTGGTACTGGCCTCCGCGGCCGGCCTGGCCATGGCCGCCCCGGCGCACGCCGCCGCCACCGGGTACGACCGCTGCCCGGTGAACAACTACTGCATGTTCTCCGGCCTCGACGGCAGCGGTGACATGGTCGCGTTCACAGCCAGCAACCCCGACCTGCGCACCGTCGGCATGGACAAGCGCGGCCAGTCCGACTGGAACCGCACCTCGTCCAACGTCTGGCTCAACTCCGACTACAACTACGCCGGCTGCGACGCGGTCACCTCCCCCGGCTCGCAGGGCAACTTCTTCTCCGCCTACCGCAACTACTTCAGTTCGGTACGCATCGGCGGCACCGGCGGCCAGTCCTGCTGACCGACCCACCCGCCTGACCTGCGGCCGGCACCGGGCGCCCCTTGCCGGTGCCGGCCGCACCGTCTCCCGTACCCACGCACTGCCGGGTACCGCCGACCCGCCCCACCCCGCCCCGCCCCGCCCCGCCCCGCCGCGCCTGAGCATTTTCCCCGAATGGCCACTAAGTCCCTTTTCGTAAAACGTACATTCGGGGAAAATGCTCTATCTGAGACACCCAAAGGTGCATTTTCCCCGAAAGTCCGCTTCAAAATTACGGGCATAACTGTCCATTCGGGGAAAATGCGCAGTGGGTGTGGGTGGCGACGCGTCGGCCGGCAGGGTGCCGCGGAGCCAGCGCCGCCCCCAGCCGACCACCAACGCCCAGGCTCAAGCTCTGCTCAACACCCCAGTACCAGCGCCGTTACAGCACTGCCCACTGACCTGCGGAAACACCGCGCATCCTGCAAGATCTCGGTTAATCCTTCGGTGCCGGGAACGTCATGCGATGCCAGACTGTGCACCGGTTTCCGCCGCCGAACGCACTGGAGGAATCGTGGATCTTCAGTACTGGCTCCCCCAAGCGGTCACGGCGATCGACGAATGGTCCGAGCAGTTCGGTCCGTACACGCCGCACCCGTCCCACCAGATCAGCGACGACGAGTTCCGCGAGGCGTTCGGCGACTTCACCAAACGCCTGCGGGACAACTATCCGTTCTTCCATCCGCGCTACGCCGGGCAGATGGTCAAGCCCCCGCACCCGGCCTCGATCGTGGGCTACCTGACCACGATGCTGCTGAACCCGAACAACCATGCGCGGGAGGGCGGCCCGGCCACCTCCGACATGGAGCGCGAGGTCGTCGCGCAGCTCGCCGACATGTTCGGCATGACCAGCCACCTCGGCCACCTCACCACCAGCGGCACCATCGCCAACCTCGAAGCGCTGTACGTGGCCCGCGAGACGCACCCCGGCAAGGGCATCGCGTACTCCGCCGACAGCCACTTCACCCACGCGCGGATGTGTCAGGTACTCGGCATGACCGGCTATCCGGTGGCGGTGGACGAGCGGGGCCGGATGGACCTGGACGCGCTGGAGGACGTACTGCGCGACGGCAAGGTCGGCACCGTGGTGATGACCGCCGGCACCACCGGCACCGGCGCGATCGACCCCATCGACCAGGCCCTCGACCTGGTACGCAGCTACGGCGTACGGATCCACGTGGACGCCGCGTACGGTGGCTTCTTTGCCCTGCTCGCCAGCGACGGCACCATCGACCCTGGGCCGTGGAAGGCGATCTCCCGGTGCGCCTCGGTCGTCGTCGACCCGCACAAGCACGGGCTCCAGCCGTACGGGTGCGGAGCCGTACTGTTCTCCGACCCGACGGTCGCCCGGCACTTCCTGCACGATTCCCCGTACACCTACTTCACCCCCGCTGACCTGCACCTGGGCGAGATCAGCCTGGAATGCTCCCGGTCCGGCGCGGCCGCCGCCGCACTGTGGCTGACGTTCCGGCTGCTGCCGCCGACCCGTACCGGTCTGGGCCGTGTCCTGGAAGCGAGTCGCCGGGCCGCGCTGCGCTGGGCGCAGCTGATCGACGAGTCACCGGTACTGCGCCTGTTCCAGCAGCCCGAGCTGGACATCGTCACCTACTTCCCCGCCGAGTCCTCGCTGTCCGCCATCGACGAGGGCACCGAACGGATGCTGCGCGACGGCATGGCGGACGAGTCCGATCCCGTGTACCTGAGCGCGTTACGCATCGACGCCGCGGCGTTCGGTCGTCGGCACCCGGACCTTCTCGCCGACCGCGACCACGCCAGCGTGCTGCGCAGCGTACTCATCAAACCCGAGGCCGACACGCACCTGGATGCGCTGCATTCCCGCATCGAGTCGCTGGTCGGCGAAAGGAGCACCCCGTGCCTGACTCCGGCACCCCGGTAGCCACTGACCTTGGCATCCGACCGGCGCTGACGGCCGACGTCGACGCCCTGGTCGCCCTGTTGTCCGCAGGCTTCCACGACGATGCCGTTGCCGTCTGGATCTTCTCCGACCCGGACCGGCGGCGGGAGATCCTGCCGGACTTCTTCCGCGCCTTCGTCGAACTGTCCATCGACGCCGGCGGCGCCTGGATCACCGCCGACCGGGACGGGGTGCTGCTGTCCCTGCCGCCGGAGGCGGGCGACCCCGGCCCGGAGTTCGAGGACCGGCTCGGCCGGGTCGCCGGCGAGTACGCCGAGAAGTTGCTGACCGTCACGCACCTGCAGGACGCGCACAAGCCGCGCTACCCGCACCACTACTTCAGCTTCGGTACGGTCGCCGAACACCGGCGCGGTTCCGGTATCGGCGGCCGGATCTTCGAGACCGTACTGCGGCGCTGCGACGAACTGGAGATCCCCGGCTACCTGGAGGCCAGTTCCCCGGGCGGCCGTACGGTCTCCGGCCAGTACGGCTTCGCCCCGATCGGCCCGGAGATCCGGATGCCGGGCGGGCCGACCCTGCGCCCGATGTGGCGGGAACCGCGTGAGCTTCCCTACTGAGCCCTCATCGGGGCCGGCTGCGGAACCGGGGCCGGCGACCGACCTGCCCCGACTGTGGTCGGCGGCCGACATCGACGCCGGCCTTCCCGGCGACGACCGGCTGCAGGTCATCCTGGACTGGAGCCGCGACTTCCTCGTCGCCCGGCACCCGGAACTGGGCCGCACCGGACCGGTCTGCCCGTACACGTCGCCGTCGCTGCGCCGCAACCTGTTCTACCTGGCGGCGCCGACCGGGGCCACCGAGGTCGACCAGCTGGCCGCGCTGCTCGACACGTTCCGGTTGCGCTACCAGGAGATGGCCGCCGAACTGTCCGAAGAGGACGGTGAACTGCTCACCTTCGTCATCGTGCTGCCCGACTTCGATCACGCCGACTCCACCCAGCTCGACGCGTTGCAGCACCGGATCAAGGACGACTTCGTCCGCGACGGGCTGATGATCGGTCAGTTCCATCCGCACTGCGAGGAACCCGGCCTGTGGAACAAGCAGTTCCGGCCGTTGCGGGCCCCGATCCCGCTCCTCGCGATGCGCCGGATGCTCGCCTTCGACCTGCCGTTCCTGATCGAGTCCGGCAGCCATCTCGACGCCTACCTGGAACGGTTCGCCCCGTTGATCCCGTCCCGGATCCGCGCCCAACTCACCGCACGGATCTCGGCGCCCTGAGCTACCCGGTCCGTCCTCCACCGGGTGTCCGGCCGCAGAGGGGCCGGTCGCCGGGGCCGCGGAGCAGTCACTCCCCCGACTCTTCCGCGGCCTCGGCGAGTTCGCTTTCCGCCCCGCTACCCAGGTCCGGGTCCTGGGCCCGGGACAGCTGGTCCCGGACGTCGAGTACGGCCTCCTGCAGGATCTCGTCGATCAGGTCCACACTGGCAGCCCGTACGTTCGATGTGGTGGCGGTGATCTCCCGGCTCAACGTCGTACCGTCCGGCGGGCTCAGCTCGGGCGGTAGTCGCACCGACACCTGGACGACGACTTCGGGCTCGGATCCGTTCGGCGACGCACTCACCGACGCACCGGGCCGGGTGCGGGGCGCGGGTCGGCCGGTGGGAGGAGCGGACGGACTGCTGGCATGACGTCCCCTGTTCAGTGTTCGGTACGCGGCATCCAATGCGGGGCCAACCTCATCGTTACCGGTACCCGTACCGTTCTGCGGGAAAACGCCGCAGGTCGTCGGGGGTGTGGCGGATCGGGTACGGGACGCACATCGGGGGCGGTCCGGACGGACCGCCCCCGATGTGGGAAGTGCTGGTGACCTTAGAGCGCGCGTACCTGCTCGGCCTGCGGGCCCTTCGGGCCCTGCGTGACGTCGAACTCGACGCGCTGGTTCTCTTCGAGGCTACGGAAGCCGCCGGACTGGATGGCGGAGAAGTGGACGAACACGTCCTCGCCGCCACCGTCGACGTTGATGAAGCCGAAGCCCTTGTCAGCGTTGAACCACTTCACTGTTCCCTGTGCCATGGTGTTACTCCTTGTTCTGATGGGACGTTGGACCCACACCGTGCGGGTCCCGGGCCGCGGGCCGGCGGCTTGCGCACCATCGCTGGGAACAAGGAGCCACGCCCGTGAAGAAGTCCGCGAGCGTGACCATCAACCACGTACACAGAAAACTACGACCTAAACCCGCGCCCTATCGTACGGGAAGCATCGGCTCGGCCGCCGGCCGATGGCCCCGACGCCCCACCAAAAGGTCCGCCTGACTGCCGATCAAGCCCCAAATTAGGGCGCTGACCAGCGGGAACGCCATTACGGGCCGGTGGCGTATTTCACTCTGCGGCGGCCACCAACGGGTCCAGTCGAACATCGGGCAGATGCCGCCGTACGGTCATCAACCGCCACTTGTCGGGGAAGATCGCCAGCAGGGTGCCATCGCTGCCGCGGGTCAGTACCTCCACCCCCGGCTCCCGGCGCAGCAGTTCGGCACTGGCCGCGTCCGTACCGCGGGCCAGGCTGTAGCCGAGGTGGTCGAGCCGTACCGGTGCGCGGAACTCGTTCTCCAGCCGGTGCACGGCGACCTCGAACTGCATCGGCCCCACCGCGGCCAGCACCGGCGAGTGGTCGCCGCGCTGTTCGGAGCGCAGTACCTGCACCACGCCCTCGGAGTCGAGCTGCTCGACGCCGCGCCGGAACTGCTTGTAGCGCGAGGAGTCGCGGGCCTCCACGGTGGCGAAGTGTTCCGGCGCGAAGCTGGGGATCGGCGGGTACTCGATCTTCTTCGCCTCGTAGAGCGCGTCACCGACCCGCAGCGACCCGGCGTTGACCAGGCCGACGATGTCGCCCGGGTAGGCCAGTTCCATCGACGTACGTTCCTGGCCGAAGATCTGCTGCGCGTACTTGGTGGCGAACGGCCGGCCGGACGCGCCGTGCGTGACGACCATGCCGCGTTCGAACATGCCCGAACAGACCCGCAGGAACGCGATCCGGTCCCGGTGCGAGGGGTCCATGTTGGCCTGCACCTTGAACACCATGCCGGCGAACGGCGCGTCCAGCGGCCGGTCCACACCGGCCACGTCGGGCCGGGGCGCGGGCGGCGGCGCCAGTTCGACCACGGTGTCCAGCAGCTGCCGTACGCCGAAGTTGGGCAGTGCCGCGCCGAACAGCACCGGGGTGGAGGTGCCGGCCGCGTACGACTCGGCGTCGTACTCCCCGCAGGTGGCGGCGACCAGGTCCAACTCGTCGCGGGCGGTGTCGAACTCGGCGCCGTGCTCGGCGGCGGCCTTTTCGGCGGACACGATCTCCTCCGCGGCCCGGGTCGCGCCACCGGGGGTGCGGGTGAACCGGATGAACTGTCCGGTGCGCCGGTCCAGTACGCCGTGGAAGTCGCCGGCGATGCCGACCGGCCAGGTCAGCGGGGTGGGACGCAGGCCGATCCGCTGCTCGATCTCGTCCAGCAGTTCCAGCGGCTCGCGGCCGGGCCGGTCCCACTTGTTGACGAAGGTGATGACCGGGATGCGGCGGTAGCGGCACACGTCGAACAGCTTCAACGTCTGCGGTTCCAGGCCCTTCGCCGCGTCCAGCAGCATGACCACGCCGTCGACGGCGGCCAGTACCCGGTAGGTGTCCTCGGAGAAGTCCGCGTGCCCGGGGGTGTCGAGCAGGTTGAACACCACGTCGTCGTACTCGAAGCGCAGCGCCGCGGAGGTGATGGAGATGCCGCGTTCGCGTTCCATCGCCAGCCAGTCGGAGGTGACGCCGCGCCGGGCGCCCTTGCCGTGTACGGCACCCGCCTGGGTGATCGCCGCCGCGTGCAGTGCCAGCGCCTCGGTCAGGGTGGACTTTCCGGCGTCGGGATGACTGATCACCGCGAAGGTCCTGCGGCGCGCCGCCTCGGCCAGCACCGTCTGCCGGTCCACCACCATGACCACCTTTCCGGGTAGAGCTCCTGAGCTGCAGAACCCCACAGCTGTGGAGCCCTCCGGACGATACGCCAGTCGTAGCGTGCTACCGGACACCCATCGGAGGAGAAGCACAATGCCCCATTCGTACGATGCCGATCTGCTCATCGTCGGCGGTGGGCTCGGCGGGGTCGCCGCCGCGCTGACCGCCACCCGGCTCGGCCAGCGGGTCGTGCTGGTCACCGACGGCGGCTGGCTCGGCGGTCAGCTGACCAGCCAGGCCGTACCGCCGGACGAGCACCCGTGGATCGAGACCGCGGTCGCCTCACCCAGCTACCGGGAGCTGCGCGAGGGCATCCGGGCGTACTACCGCGCGCGCTACCCGCTGAGCGCCGAGGCGATGGCGTGGCCGCAGCTCAATCCGGGGCTGGGCAACGTGTCCCGGCTCTGCCACGAACCCAGGGTCGCCGCGCGGGTGATCGACGGGCTGCTGGCCGAACCGGTCGCGGCCGGGCGGTTGACCGTACTGCGCGGGCACGAACTGCTGGCCGTGCGGCGCGACGGCGACCGGCTCAGCGGTGTGCTGGTACGCGATGCCGCCGGCGGTCAAGAGACCGAACTGTCCGCGCCGCTGATCGTAGATGCCACCGAGCTGGGCGAGGTACTGGAGCTGGGCGGCGTCGGGTACGTGACCGGGGCGGAGAGCAGCGCCGAGACCGGCGAGCTGCACGCCCCCGAGGTCGCCGACCCGCTCGACCAGCAGGCCGTCAGCTGGTGCTGCGCGCTGGAACTGGGCCGTCCCGGCGAGGACCACACCATCGAGCGGCCGGCCGGGTACGAGCACTGGCGCGACACCGTCGACCCGCGCTGGCCGGGACCGCAGCTGTCCTGGACCGACGTGGTGCCCGACACCCTCGCCGAACGGACCCGGCCGCTGCTGCTGGCAGACCCGGACGGTACCGGCGGTTCGGTGGACGACCTGTGGCACTTCCGCCGCATCCGGGCCCGGCGCACCCTGCGGCCGGACGCCGAAGGCGGGGAGATCACGCTGGTCAACTGGCCGCAGATCGACTACTGGGAACTGCCGCTGCTCGGCGTGGACGACGCCACCCGGCGAGCGGGCGCTGGCCGGCGCGCGCAGCCTGACGCTGTCGCTGGTGCACTGGATGCAGACCGAGGCGCCGCGTACCGGCGGCGGGAAGGGCTATCCGGAGCTGCGGTTACGCGGCGACGTGCTCGGCACCGACGACGGCCTGGCCCGGGAGGTCTACGTACGGGAGTCCCGCCGCATCCGGGCGCTGTTCACCGTGACCGAGGCGCACATCGGCCGGGAGATGCGCGGTGCGCAGGCCGGGGCGGCGCACTTCGAGGATGCGGTGGGCATCGGTTCGTACCGCATCGATCTGCATCCGAGCACGTCCGGACGCAGCTACGTCGACATCGACTGCTTCCCGTTCCAGATCCCGCTGGGCGCGCTGATCCCACGGGACACCGGCAACGTGTTGGCCGCGAACAAGAACATCGGCACCACCCACATCACCAACGGCGCGTACCGGCTGCATCCGGTGGAGTGGTCGATCGGTGAGGCGGTCGGCGCGCTGTCGGTCGTACTGCGCGCAGGAACGCTGCGCCCCGGAGGCGGTGTACCGCTCGAGGCGGCGGCTGGCCGAGCTGCAGCGGTTGCTCACCGACCGGTTGGGCGTCTCGCTGGCCTGGCCTGCGCAGCTGCGGGTGCCGCCGGACCCGCATGACGTGATCCGTCAGGACGGCCCGGCCGACTGACCCGGCATCGGACCGGTCTGATGCCGCCGCAGCGGGCCGGCGGACCGCCTGCCGCGCCACTCTCCGCCACGACAGAGATGCGTTATGTGTGTTTTTACTGTCAAATCAGACCTAATCAGGCTTAAATCGGCCTAAGCATTGCAAATTCTTAATAACGCCAATAGCGTACCGGCCAGTACGACGTTCCGGTCCCTCACAAGAGGAGCAGCCCATGACCCCCCGCAGGATCAGAACTGTCGGTGTGGCCGTACTCGGCGCCGGCGCCCTGGTGTCGCTCGGCCTGGCCAGTCCGGCGCAGGCGACCGCGCCACTGTCGACGGCGGTACAGACTGCCGCCGTTCCGCAGGCCACCACGGTCTCCCACCAGCTCGGCAGCGACACCGGCGGTGTCTACCTCGACAGCAACGGCCACGCCGTGGTCAACGTGACCAACGCCGCCGACGCCAAGACCGCCCGCGCCGCGGGTCTGCGTACGCACACGGTCAAGTACAGCTTCGCTGCCCTGACCAGCACCAAGAACAACCTCGACACGATGGCCGGTATCCCGGACACCGCGTGGGGCATCGACACCGCGCACGACCAGGTCGTGGTGAAGATCTCCGACACCACCCCGAAGGCCGGCGCCGCCAAGCTGATCGCCGCGGCGAAGAGCTACGGCGACAAGGTGGTCGTCAAGCACACCACCGGCCACATGGAGACCTTCGTCCGCGGCGGCGACGCGATCCAGAACTCGCAGGGACGCTGCTCCGACGGCTTCAACGTACGGCGCAACGGCCAGCTGATGGTCCTCACCGCCGGGCACTGCACCGCGCTGGGCGGCACCTGGTCGCCGATGGGTGGCACCGTCGCGGCCAGCAACTCCCCCGGTGGCGACGAAGGTCTGATCACCAACCCGTCCGGCAGCGGACCGAGCCAGGTCAACACCGGCCAGACGATCAGCAACATCGGCTCCCCGACCGTCGGCCAGTCGCTGAACAAGAGCGGCTCGACCACCGGCGTCACCTCCGGCACCATCTCCGGCGTCAACATGACGGTCAACTTCGACGTCGGCGTCATCTACAACCTGTTCGAGACCAACGTCTACTCCGACCACGGCGACAGCGGTGGCCCGGGCTACGCGGGCTCGACCGGGCTGGGCACCCTGACCGGTGGCAACACCTCCACCACCTACTTCTACCCGGCGCAGAAGGAGTTCAGCGACTACGGCCTGACCCTGCCGTAACGCACACGCACGACCAGGACCGATGGCCGCGGGGACCTACTCCCGCGGCCATCGGTCTGTCGCGTGGTAGACAGATCCGGCCCCGCAGCCGCTGCGACGAACGGAACCCGGATGAAGCTCGCGTTGTTCACCCTCGGCGGCACCATCGCCATGGCCGGCGGGACCGGGGCCGGTGTCGTCGCCCGGCTCAGCGGCGCCGAGCTGACCGCCGCAGTACCGGGGCTGGCCGAACTCGGCCTGGACCTGGACGTACGCGACCTGCGCGCCGGGCCCAGCGCCGACCTGACCTTCGGTCAGATCCTCGACCTGGTCGCCGCCGCGTCCGAGGCGGTCGCCGACGGCGCCGCCGGGGTGGTCGTCACCCAGGGCACCGACACCGTCGAAGAGACCGCGTACCTGGCCGACCTGGTCTGGCCGCACCCCCAGCCGCTGGTGTTCACCGGCGCGATGCGCAACCCGACCCTGGCCGGCGCGGACGGGCCGGCCAACCTGCTCGCCGCGCTGTCCGTCGCGGCCGCCGACGACTCCCGCGACCTGGGCGCGCTGGTGGTGTTCGGCGACGAGATCCACTCCGGACGGTGGGTACGCAAGACGCACAGTACGAGCACCGCCGCCTTCGCCTCCCCCGACACCGGGCCGCTCGGGCACGTCATCGAGGGCCGGGTACGCATCCTGCACGCCGGCGCGCGGCCCGCGCCGCTGTCCGTACCGGATCCCGCGACGCTGGGCAGCACCCGGGTCGCGCTGTACACCGTCACCTTCGACGACGACGGCGCGCTGCTCGACGGGCTCGCCGACACCCACCAGGGTCTCGTCGTCGCCGGGTACGGGGTGGGTCACGTACCGGGCCGGCTGTCCCCGGTGCTCGGCGCGCTCGCCGAACGCATCCCGGTGGTGCTGACCTCGCGTACCGGCGCCGGATCGGTACTGGCGCACACGTACGGCGCGATCGGCTCCGAGCGCGACCTGCTCGGGCGCGGGCTGATCAACGGCGGGCTGCTGCACCCGTACCGGGCCCGGGTGCTGCTGCGGATGCTGCTGGCCGTCGGCGCGGACGCCGACCACATCGCGCACGAGTTCGCCACCCGCTCCTGACCGCTGACGCCGGCGGGAACCATTGACCATCGGGACACGTCCAACGAATATGTACCCCATCGGGCACTACGGACGAACCGAGGTCATGATGCGCGGAAGAACTGCGGCGATACTGCTGGCCACCGGGGCGATGCTGGCGCTGGCCGGATGCGGCGGCGACAAGCCCACCCACCCGGTCACGGCCGGGCACGGCCCGTCCGCCGGCGCTTCCGCCAGTGCTCCGGCCAGCACCTCACCCAGCGCGCCGTCCCACCACGCCGGGGAACCCGGGATGGCCGGGCAGTGCGCCTGGGTGCTGGTGTTCCAGCACCGCACGTACTACCCGCCGAAGCGGCCGGACCGGCACAGCCAACACACCGGCAAGCCACTCGGTCAGGCCGAACTGCTCGGCTGCAAGGAGAGCGGGTCGGTGGCCAAACAGCAGGTCACCGTGTACGCGATCCCCGGCACGCCACCCGAGCGAAGCGTCATCACCGAGAACAACCAGGTCGGGGTCACCGACAGCGGCACCGGCGGACCCCGCTGACCGACCTCACCCGGCGGCCGGGGCGACCAGACCGTCAGGCCACTGAGCATTTTCCCCGAATAAACGTAATGTACGTTTTGTCGAAAAGGACTTTACGGGAAAAGGCTCCTTCCCAGGCAGCCAGAGGTGCATTTTCCCCGAAAGTCCGTTTTCGCAATACGGACATAATCGCACTTTCGGGGAAAATGCGCGGTGCGTGGGCTGGTGTGGGTCGGCGGCCCACGCTGACCTGACCGTCACATCGTGGCGGGGGTGACCAGGTCGCGGGTGATGTCGGCGATCGTCGGGCAGCCGGCCAGGGTCATCGTGTCGCGCAGCTCGCGGGTGAGGATGTCCAGTACGGCGCGGACACCGGACTCGCCGGCGGCGGCCAGGGCCCACAGGTACGGCCGGCCCACCAGTACGGCGGTCGCGCCGAGCGCCAGCGCGCGGAACACCGCGCCGCCGGTACGGATCCCGCCGTCGACGAGTACCGGCACGTCGACGGCGGCGACCACCTCGGGCAACGCGACCGCGGTCGGTACGGTGCCCTCAAGCTGGCGTCCGCCGTGGTTGGACACGATGACGCTGTCCGCGCCGTGGTTGACGGCGCGGGCCGCGTCGTCGGCGCGCAGCACACCCTTGACCGTCAACGGCAACCCCAGCGCGGTCAGCCAGTCCAGGTCCGCCCAGGTCAGCGACCGGTCCCAGCGGCTCGCCACATGCGCGCGGGTCGAGCCGTCGCCGAGGTGGGTGGTGACGGCGGCGCCGGCGGGCAGCGGACCGAGCGTGCCGTGCCGCCGGGAACGGGGACGGTGACCCTCCACGGGCCGGTCGAGGGTGAGCACGATGCGTTCGTAGCCGGCCGCGGCGGCGTTCGCGACCACGCGGCGGGTGTGGTCACGGTCCTCGCTGACGTACAGCTGCAGCCAGCGCCGGCCGGGCAGGTCGGCCAGCTCGTGCAGGTCGGTGGTGGCGCTGGTGGCCAGGCAGAACACGGTTCCGGCGGCGCCGGCCGCGGCGGCCACCGCCTCCTCGCCGTCGGAGTGCAGCGCGCGCTGGCGACCGGCCGGGCCCAGCAGTACGGGTGTGTCGAGCGGGCCGCCGAGCAGTGTGGTGGCGGTGCTGACCGTACCGACGTCGACCATCATCCGGGGCCGCAGCCACCAGCGGTCCCAGGCTGCCTCGTTGCCGGTCACCGTGGTCTCCCGGCCGGCGCCCGCGCCCACGAAATCCCAGGTGGCCGGCGGCAACGACCGTTCGGCTGCCGTACGGAACCCGGCCAGGGTCGCCTCGTTCATGCTCGCCACACCTCGTACTCCGCCTCGCCGCAATCGTCACGCCGGTACCTGGTCGGTTGATCATGCCTGTCGCGTACCCGCGCTGACATATCCGGTGCCGTGGACCGCCTTCGATCATCGACGGTTGCGGGTGCGGCGGCCCGATACCCTGCCCGTGCCCGGTGATCGCGGGCGCTACAACGCATGGGGGACCGATGGAATTCTTCGACATCGACGGCGTACGCATCGCGGCGACCGTCGCGGGGTCGTCCGGCGCTACGCCGGTGGTGCTGCTGCACGGCGCCGGCCGGGACCGCAGGAGCTGGGACAACGTGATCCCCGCTCTCGCCACCACCCACCGGGTGTACGCGCTGGACCTGCGGGGATTCGGCGACAGCAACCGGCCCGGCAAGTACTCGTTCGAGCTGATGCGCGACGACGTGCTGGGTGTGCTCGACGTGATCGGCGCCGAACGCATCGACCTGATCGGTCACTCGATGGGCGGTACGGTGGCCTGGCTGGTGGCGCAGCAGGCGCCCGCGCGCATCCGGCGGCTGGTGATCGAGGACTCCCCGCCGCCGAAGCGGGCCCTCGAACCGTTCGAGCTGGGTCCGCGGCCCGAGCAGGAACCGGCCTTCGACTGGGACGCGCTGGTGGCGGTCATCCGCGACCTCAACGACCCTGACGAGCGCTGGTGGGACCGGATCACCACGGTCACGGCGCCGACGCTCCTGCTGGCCGGCGGCGCCGGCAGCCACGTACTGCAGCCGATGCTCACCGAGGCGCTGGCGTTGCTGCCGGACGGTCGGCTGGCGGAGATCCCGGTCGGCCACAACATCCACCTGGACGCGTCACAGGAGTTCCTCGCCCACGTCGTACCGTTCCTCACCGACTGACCCGCCAACTGAGCCCACCCAGTAGAGCACGGCGACCAGGTCACGACCTGTGGCTGACCTTGTGGAAGTTGTACCGCCTGTCTTTGTCCGGGTCTCCAATGAAAAACACGATGGTCCAATTCCCGTTTTCGTACAGCACCGGAACATTGGCATCAGCCCAGGTATCGACAATGAGCACTATTGCATTCGAGCCGGTTTCGATATGCCAACCTCCTCTACCCGTCCATGGTCGTGAGAAATGGTCGGGGTCCTCTATCTCAAAGGGAACCCGGACGCCTGTCATCGTTTCGCCCTGAGCCAACGTCAGTCGCGCGCCACCAGACCCCACCCACGTCCCGATCACGTCCTTTTCAGTCAGCGTCGGCTGGAACAGGTATGAACATCCAGCACTGGCCAGCAAGATCACGCTGACGAACACTGCAAAAACGGCGCTACGCCAGGACCGCGCCGGGCAACCGCAGCGACTCTCAGAACCCATCATCGATGCCTGCCTCGCTTGTGAAAAATAACCTGTGCTCGCGTCAGCGTCAGTCCACCCAATGACGGCAACACAAACAAAAGCTCGGCATCAGCTGAGCTGCTCGTTGACAAAGTCATCGAAGACAGGCACGTAGGCGAGAAATTCATCCCTGTTCATCGGACCGTCGCCCGTACTGACGCCGTAACTGGTCAGCTGGCCGAGGACGGTTGATGCGGTGTCAGGCTGTTTCGGGCAGCCAGGGGCGGCCCTCGGCGAGTCGGGTGAGGACGTCGAAGAGTTTCTTGCCGTGTTTGGCTGCTGTGGAGATGTAGCTGCGGATGGCGCAGAAGGGCGGTCTCAAGCGGTCAGTGCGCCAGAGTGAGATAATCGCTGGTCGACTGGTGTGCTGGGGGATGGTGTGGCTCGGGGTATAGGGCTTGTTCTGGGTGAGCGTGAGGAAATATCGCGTGGGATCGTCGCGGGGATGTCGGGTCGTGATATCGCGGTTCTGCTGGGTCGGCATCATTCTGTGGTGAATCGTGAGATCAGAAGAAACGGTGGGCGGGGTCGTTACCGGGCGGTTGAGGCTGATGCCCGCGCTGTGGTGGAGGCGAGTCGTCCGAAGGACCGTAAGGTGGAGGCCGATCCGGTTCTTGCCGCTCATGTGAATGCGGGCTTGGCGGCGAAGTGGTCGCCGCAGCAGATCGCAACGAGGTTGAAGTTCGATTTCCCTGACGATGAGGCGATGCGGGTGTCGCATGAATCCATCTATCAAGCGCTGTTTGTCCAGGCGAAGGGACAGTTGAAGGCTCGGCTGGTCGGTCGTCTGCGGACCGGGCGGACCCGTCGGGTCAGCTGTGCCGAGCGTCGAGCCGTCACGGTGGACCGGCAGGTCATCCCTGACATGGTGATGATCACCGAGAGGCCCGCCGAGGTGGCGGACCGGGCGGTGCCCGGCCACTGGGAGGGCGATCTGATCATGGGGAAAGGGAACGCCTCGGCGATCGCCACGCTGGTCGAACGCACCAGCCGGTATGTGATTCTTGCGCGGCTTCCGTATGATCATTCCGCGGAGCGGACGGCGTACTGCCTGGCGGTGGCGATGCGGCGGCTTCCGGCGCTGTTGAAGCGGTCGTTGACGTGGGATCAGGGCCGGGAAATGGCTCGACACGCGACGTTCACGATGATCACCGATATACCGGTGTTCTTCTGTGACCCGCATTCACCGTGGCAGCGTGGCACGAATGAGAACACCAACGGTCTGCTGCGTCAGTACTTTCCGAAGGGGACGGACCTGTCGGAATACAGTCAGGACTACTTGGATGCGGTGGCGTTCGAGATGAACGGGCGGCCCCGGCAGACCCTGGACTGGTTGAAGCCGTCAGAGAAGTTGAATGCTATTCTTCTGGAATCTACTGGCGCATCGACCGCTTGAAACCGCCCACGTACTACTTATGGATTGAATTTATTCTGTAAAAGTTACATCTCTTATCCGCGTCCGCATCGCCCACAAAAAACACTATAGTCCATTTGCCGCTGCCATAGAGCACAGATATGGCCGTAATTAAACAAGATCACTTCTACGTGTGATCGATTGGCAGATGTTCAAAATCGTAGAGAAAGTCCCGGCTGTTGATGTACTGCTCGAACGCGCTGAAGGTCAGCGTGGGCGTTTCACGCTGTAGGTTAGCGATAGCACCCTTACCTTGACTCCACACGTGCTCGATCGGATTGTGGTCTGGAGCGTAGGGAGGCATCCATATCGTCTTGATGTTCTCCAACGCCTCTCCCTGCCTGAAGAGCTTCCTGAGTTCCTTGGCCCTGTGCCATGGCGCGTTATCCCACACCACCGCGAGCTTCTTACCTTCATACGCGCGTTGGAAACGTGCCAGGACATGAATCATCTGCTCCGCGTTCTGCTGCCCTTCGATACGTTCCAGATGCACTTTCCCACTTCTCAGATTCAGCGCACCGAAGTAGGATTGGGCCGCCTTCTCACGATCCACATGGATCTTCGTTCGGACACCGATCGGCAGCCACATCCTGCGCGTCTCCGCCTCGTGCTCGACCCGAACCTCATCGGCTGCGAACACCTCGTAGCCGTCCTCCAGCAAGGCTCTGACCTCGTCTTTGACCTCCGCCATCCGCTTCGCGATGCCCTGTTCGTCCCGGCGCCTGTCGAACGGATCCGAGTACTTGAACGACATCCCACAAAACCGCATCAACAGATGCGCCGAGGACTCCGACTCATACTCCACACCGAAACGCACCGACACCAACTGCCTGAGCGCTGGCACATCCCAAAACTTGGCAGGGACACCCGACTCAGATGGCGGTGCAGCCAAAGCCCTGCGCACTTCCTCTTTCTGCACACTCGTCAGCTTCGCCGCGTTCTCATTCCCCGCATGGCCGGTCACCACCGACGCCAAACGGGAATCATGCCAACCGCGCAACCACCCACGCACCGTCGACTCACAACGATCGACAAAACTGGCAATCACATCAATGGGAACATCTTTCGAGGCGAGCATCACCGCCTCGACCTTCAACCGAACCAGGACAAACGAGCTACGATCCCGCTTCCAGTGCTGAAGAACATTCCACTCGGAAGACTCGACGGTGACGATCACGCGATGATCATACAGGAACAGTCAATTAGCCGAAGATCGATTTTGTTTAATTAGGGCCATACGTCGTCGGCAAACCAGTCGCCAATGCCAAATGAAATTTCATTCGGCTTATTCTCTAGATTCCAAATGCCCTTTCCCGTCCAAGGCCGAGGAAAAACCTCGGAATCCAATAAGCTCAGGGGGACACGGACACCTTTCATCGTCCCGTCTTTAGCAAGCGTCAACCGCGCACCGCCTCGCCCAGCCCACGTTCCAATCACATCCTTTTCGGTCAACGTCGGCTGAAACAGGTATGAACATCCAGCACCGGCCAGCAAAACCACGCTGACGAATGCCGCAACGACGGCACTTCGCCACGACCACATCGGCCACAATTCCAGGCTGCCCTCGACACGGGACGCGCGGTCGGCCACAACATCGACCTCGACGCACCGAAACAGTTCCTCGCCCACGTCATACCATTCCTCACCGCCTGACACGCCGGCTAAACCCACCCGGTAGAGCACGGCGACCAGGTCACGACCTGTGGCTGACTTTGTGGAAGTTGTACCGTCTGCCTTCGTCCGGATCTCCAATGATGAACACGATGGTCCAATTCCCGTCTTCGTACAACATCGGAATATTGTCATCAGACCAGGTGGTACCGAGAGTGAGGGCTATTTCATTCGAGCCGGGTTCGATGTTCCACTCCCCCTCGCCCGTCCATGGCCTCGAGAAATGGTCAGGATACTCTATCTGAAATGGAATGTTCTTACCTTTCATTGCATTATCCTTCATCAAAGACAGCCGCGCACCGCCAGCTCCTTCCCACGTGCCAACTATGTCCTTTTGGGAAAGCCTTGGTTGAAAGATATTTGAACATCCTGTCAATAAGGCAACAGTCACCGCAAGGTGGACTGACCACAAACGCAGCGCCCGTCGACTCCGAGAACTCGATCTCATACTCACCTATTGACCTAAGGCTTGAACCTTGCGCCTGCAGAGATGTTAGGCACTCAAATGCCGGCCCATTGCAATCGCAGAAAACTCCTTGCTGCATCTCATCTAGAGGAGGACTGGCGCACCCAAATCTATGGCACCGTCATCGTAATCGTAAACTTCGTTCCAACGTTGGGCACGTCGTTGATAGTTTTGAGTGCCCTCACCGACCCTGCGTAGGCTAGGCCGCCATCAGGCACGAGGCTTGCGAGATGGGCAATCGATTCATTTGAAAGCTGATTTGTTATGTTTAATGTTACTCTGGTGTGCCCGTTTGCAGTCTGGCCAGACTCCGCCCAGGTAACTTTATAGGATCCTATTTCAAATACTTCCATGTTCGCAGGATTAGCATCCTTTATGCCTTGCCTTATGCCTGCTAGACCATTATAATAACTTTTTTTAGCCCCAGAGGAGGATTCGCCAGCAGCAATCTTTGCGGCAATCTCTCGCATAATTACATTCCTTAGGTACGGGTCCTTCTTCATCTGCTCAGCGAAATAGTCGCCATCTGCGAAATAGAACGTACCACCTAGGCCCTCCAGATAGGCATCGAGAACGCCTTGGAAGTTTACTTTGTTGATGCTTACCTTCTTCGGGCCACAGGGGTACAGGCCGGGTACTCCCGTCTGACCCCCGCCGATACAGAGCCGAGGGAGGGAGACCGAGGTTTGACATGCACTGTTAGCAGTCTTTCGCCACCCATGGCAGGTGGAAGGACCACGATGTATGTTTATAAGCTGACCCTTCTTGTTGTAGCCAATGGTGGGGTTAGGGCCGGTATAATTGGAATTTCCCTCCTGGACTCCGCGGGGATGGCTGTCGTCAGTGGGTCCGCACGGAGTATCCACACTGCAGGCCAGCCGCCTGCCATTAGGGTCGTTTTTTTCGACTGGATTGTTGTCTGCATAACCGTAGTTGTTGAGCGCCTGCGGATCGGTTTTGTCTAGGTCGGGATCAGGCGCCAGGAACCTACCTGCGCTCGGATCATATTCGCGAGCACCGAGGTTGGTGAGATGGTTGGTGTCGTCTCGGGTGCCTCCGACAAAGCCCTTGTCACCGGCCCAGGCTTCGGCACTGGTCACGGTGCGGTCTTCTCCAAAAGGCGTGTAGAGGCGGCGGGTGACGGTGAGGTCGGTGGCGGTGATGTCGACGGTACCGGTGCCGTGGGGGTCCCCCGCCTGCCAATGCAGGTTGCTGCCGCTGGCCGTGACGACACGTACGGCGGTGGGGCCGTTCGGGAAACTGTACGTACGGTCGACCTCGGAGACTGAACCGCCGGAAAGGTGGATGGCATCACCACCGACATAGATCGTGGTTTCTCCATCGACAGTGCGGGCAATCAGGTTGCCGTCGATGTCATAGCCGTAACCGGTGGAGTGCTTGGGCTTGTCGGGTGTTCCAGTGATGAGGGTCGCGAGTTTCCCGGCGGGGTTCCACGTCAGCGACTGGGCGGCATCAGGGTTGACGGTGCCGCTTGTGCTGGCAGTGGTGCTGACGGGACGGCCGTCGGCGTCGTAGTCCCAGCTGGTGGTGGCGTCGCCGGTCGTCACGGTGTGAACGGCGTGCTGAGTGTCGAGGCCGTCGTAGGTTTCGGTAGTGGTGCTGTCGGTGCCGCCGACCGTGGTCGCGTGGTCGGTGCGTGAGAGCCGATTACCGGTCAGGTCGTAGGCGTAGCTGTGCCAGTACGGTGCCGGTCCGGACAACGATGCCTTCGACGGGTCAGTCGTATCGCAGCCGCCAACACCCTGCACGCTGGGGGTCGGCGCTGTGTGTACAGCACCGGCGTCGGTCCACGCGTTGGTGAGTCGGCCAAGGTAGTCGTATCCGAAGCACTGCCGATCGGTCGAGCCCGCGCCACCGGCGTCCTGGGTGTCGGTGGTCGAGGTGATCTGGCCGGCAGGGTCGTAGGTGTAGTCGGTGGAGTCGACCGCGGCAGTGCCGTCTTCCTTGCTGACGGTGGCGTTCAACAGCCGTCCGGTGGGTTCATCCCAGTTGTCTGTCACCACCACCTGCCCGGGCATGATGCCGCTGGTTGCGCGGATCAGCCGACCATGCGGATCGTAGTTGGACCAGGCGACGTAGGTGTTGAGGCCGCCGGTGGCCACGGGAAGACCGGTTTCGTTGTAGCCGATCCCGTAGGACTCGGTGCCGATCAGGTTGTTGGTACCGGTCTCTTTGATGATCGTGGTATCGACGTTTCCCATCACCGGCGTATACGTGGTTGTCGTCGTGTAGGAGATCGCGGCGGTGTTGCCGTAGGTCCCGGCCGGGATGGTGGCCGCCTCGCCGGTGGGCTTACCGAAGGCGTTGTAACCGGCGATGGTGTGCGTCCACGTCGGTGTGGTGCCGCCGGTGGCATAGCTGGTGGCAGTTGCGAGCTGACCCTTACCACCACTGGCGGTGTCGTAGCTCCAGGCGTTGATGACCGGGCCCGATGTGTCGCCATCGTGCACCGTGAGCTTTCGGCCGAGCACGTCGTAGTCGGTACTCAACGTCTGCCCGGCGTTGTCGGTAACGGACACAGGTTCATTGTCGTCATCAAAGCTGCCGGTCGTCGTACCCGTGTCGGGGTCGGTGGCCTTCACCAGGTTGCCGGCGGCGTCATAACTGCTGGTCCACGTCAGCTTCGACGACGACGGGTCCACGTCCTGGGCCAGCGGTCCGACCAGTTTGGTCTGCCGGCCGGCGGCGTCATAGGAGTAGTAGGCAACATCGTATGAGCCGGACGCCGTCGCTCCGTGGAACTGACGCAGCTGGGTCTTCTGACCGCGAACGTCGGTGATCGTGGCTGTCGGTGTGCCACCGGAAGGTGGAACGACGTCGGTTTCCTCACCACCGGGGTAGGCGGTGCTGGTGCTCCATTGCTGAGTTCCGTTGGAGTACAGACTGGACGAGACTGAGCGGCCTTGCCCATCGAAGTCGGTACGGGTCTCCGCAGGTACCTGCACCGACGCAACCGTCGCAGGGCTAGCTGTCGGACCGGACTCGTCGTTGTAGAAGGCCTGGACGGAGCTGGTTGTCCAGCCATGCGAGTCGTAGCCGGTGGCGGCGATCAACCGTGCATTCGCGGCGCCGTTTCGTGGCATCGACTGTTCCTGCCGCTCCCGCAGCAGTGCGTCGTAGATCTTGATGTCGGTGTCATAGGCTCCGCTGTCACGCAGCGTCTGGGACGTGACTGCGACGAACGAGTCGTTGGCGATGGTGTAGCCGAACTTCATCGACGGGGTCGACGCATAGGACCCCTTGGGATGACTGGGCAGCCAGACCTGCGTCACACGCCCGAGCCCGTCGTAGGTTTCGGTTGTGGTCCGGTTGTTGACGTCGGTGCTGACCAGCGGCAGTTGCCGGCCGGGATCGTAGGTGGTGCTGGACGTCCAGCCCTTCGGATTGGTGACCGTTTCAGTGACCGGAAGATACTGGCGTGCGGTGGCACTGTCGCCGTAGCTCGTCCCAGTGCTACGGCCCAACGGATCGACCGCGTTGGTGACCCGTCCGTAGGAGTCGTAGGTGGAGGTGGACGCCGCAGCCCAGGTCACGCTGGGGGACGCGGTTCTGAGGGACTGGCTGGTGGTGGCGTCGCCGGCGCCGTCAACGGCGCCGAGGCTGGTGGAACCGTCGTAGTAGGTACGGGTGGCCGACAGGGTATTGGCACCAGCAGTGCTGCTGCATGCGCCTTGGTTCGTGATGACCTGCGCAGGAAGACTGCGGATATTGCGACCGGTGTCGGTCGCATAACTGGTGCTGGTGCACTTTTCCGGCGTGGTACCGCCGACCGGTTTCCCGCCCCCGTCGATCTCTCCCTTGTCGTCGACGGTCTTCGGCAGGCCGGTGGAATGTGGTTCCCCCAAGATCGTGGAGGGTTCCTCTATGCTGCGTCCTGGTCGGAGGCAGCTGTGTGGATCTCGTAGTTGATGGGTGACTGCCTGCCCGCAGCGCTGTGTCGGCGGGTGGTGTTGTAGAAACCGTAGCACCAGTCCAACACGACCGCCTGAGCCTGTCGTGTCGAGGTGAAGTTGTTGCGGGACAGCACTTCCCACTCCAGCGAGGAGAAGAACGCCTCGGCGGCGGCGTTATCGAAACACGACCCCACGCGGCCCATCGACTGGCGGATACCCAGCCGGCGACACAGTCCGGTGAACGCGTGCGCGGTGTAGGTCGAGCCGCGGTCGGTGTGAAAGACCACGCCCTCGATCGCGGGGGCGCCGCCGCGGGCAGCGACGGCCATCTTGATCGCCTCACAGGCAAGCTCGGCGTCGGGATGCAGTCCGGTCGCCGCGCCGAGCAGCCGGCGGGAGTACAGGTCGATCACGGTGGCCAGATACAGCTTGGCGCCGCGACCGTCGACACCGGTGGGAATCTCGGTCATGTCGCCGACCCACCGCACGTTCGGCCGCGCCGAGCTGAAGTCACGCCTGATCAGGTCAGGGAACTTCGGCGCGGCCCTGTCTTGGCGGGTCAGACCGCCACGCCGCCGGATCTGGCGTGCCACCAGATGCTGCCGACGCATCGAGCAAGCCACGGTCTTCTCGCCGACCACCCAGCCTGCCTCGCGTAGATCGTCGAACAGCCGCGGCGAGCCGTGCAGGCCGCGGGCGGCGGTGAACGCCTCGGCGACCGCCTGGTCAAGCTCGACCCGGCGGCGTTGGGCGGGCGTCGATGAGCCCGGCCGGGCGGCACGAGCAGCCCACTTGTAGAACCAGGACGCCGAGACGCCCAGCAGCCGGCAGGTCAGCGTGTGCGGCACCCGATACATGGTCCTCTGGTCGGCGATGAAGCGCGCCACGCTCACTTCGTCGCCTCCTTCACCCACAGGACCACCGATCGCTTGAGCACATCACGCTCCATGCGCAGCTCGGCGTTCTCGGCGCGCAGCCGCTTCAACTCCTCGATGTCGCCGCGTGACAGACCCTGCGTGCCCTCACGGGCCTCGCGGGCGCGAGCGACCCAGTTGCCCAACGTGCCCTCGTTGACCCCGAGGTCACGAGCGACCTGCGCGACCGGCTTTCCGGTCTCCTCGACGATCCGGACCGCACCCTCGCGAAACTCCCGGTCGTACTTCTTCCGCTTCTCTGGCATCGCTACCCCTTATAGCTGATGCCTCCACGGCCACGGGGGAACCTCATCCGCCCAAGCCGACAACGGACAAGGAACCCTCACCTACCGCGTCCGCGCCAACGACGAAAGCAACAAAAACGACTACATGCGGTTCAACCACGCAGCCTCACTGACCCTCAACTACAACAAGATCCCCAACACGCCCACCAACTTCACCTTCTCCCCACCACCACAAAACCCAGCCTCCAGCACCTACACCGACACCGGCTGGATCGGCGCCACCAGCAACATCTCCCTCGCCGCCCACATCTCCGACCCCGACGGATCAAAACAGAACATCAACGGAGAATTCCACCTCTGGGACAAAGGCGGCAACGGCACCGCCGACCCCACCGACATCATCGCCTGGACCAACAGCAGCGGCCACACCAGCAAAATCTCCGGAACCGGCGGCACCGTCAACATCACAGTCCCCACCACCACACTCACCGACGGCCACAAATACGGCACCGACGCCCTCACCACCGACAGCATCGACAACTCCCCCGTAACCGACTACCACTACTTCTGGTACGACGCCACCGCACCGAACGGTGTCGCTGTCACCTCCACAGACTTTCCCGCGAACGGTCCGGCGACGCACCAGGTCGGACAGGCCGGCGTCATCCACCTCGCCGCCACCGACCCGACGCCAGCTGACGGCCAGGCCAGCGGCCTGGACCATTTCGACTACTCGCTGTCCTCGGCAGCCGCGCGCTCGATGGCGACGGCGGCACCCATGCTGCCTCCACCGGCACCGGCAGCGCGGACATCTCTCTGACCCCGACCGTATGGGGCGTCACGTATCTGTACGTGGCCGCGGTCGACAAGGCAGGCAATCAGTCCGCCACTCTGACCTACACCTTCTACGTCAACGACGACCCGACCGCACAGGTCCATCCCGGTGACGTCGACGGCGATGGCCGGCCCGATCTGTTGGCCACCAACAAGGTCTCCAACAATCTGGAGCTGTACCCGACCCTGAACCGAGCCCCGACCCCCGTTGTGACCGCCTCCGATGCTACTGACAGTCCCGACGGCACCAGCTGGGCAAACACGCTGATCAGTCACCGCTCCTCGGCTCACCAGTCCAGTACCGGCAACCGCGTCGACGACCTGTGGGCGCACAAGCCCGGCAGTGGCTCGCTGTTCCTGTACAGCAACAACATGAACAACGTCGGCGGTCTCGCTGGCAACGACAACCGCTACTACACTCTGGCCAACCGATCGCCCGTCACCCGACCCGGCACCTGCGCCGACGCTGACTGCACCGGCTACGTCAGTACCGACTGGTCCCACGTCACCCAGCTGATCGCCCCCGGTGACATGGACGGTGACGGTATCCCCGATCTACTCACCGTCGAGGACGGCACCCTGTGGCTGTATCCGGGCAGCACGGTGAGCGACCACATTGGTGCACAATTCACTCGGCAGCGGCTACGCGACCGTGCGTCTCGTCGCTCCCGGCGACGCCTCCGGTGACGGCAAGCCAGATCTGTGGGGATTCGACGACAACCACACCATCACCATGTACATGAACCAAGGCACCCCCGGGGACGCGACCAGCATCACGCTGACCACCTACACCGACACCGACCCCAACTTCGACAGCGGTCAACGGCCGCTGATCACCAGCCCCGGCGATGTCGACGGTGACGGCAAGCCGGATGTCTACACCACGGTCAACGTCGCCCCCAGCATCAGCAGCCACCAACAGCTCTGGGCCAACATGGGCGAATCGATCGGCAGCCAGTCACCCGATCTCGCCGGCCACAACACCGTCGACGACACCATCAGCTGGGAGGACATCACCAACCTCGCCTGATCCACGAACGGGTGGCGCCGTGTCCAGGAACTGGGCGCGGCGCCACCCTTTCTGTCCTCTCTGTGCCCGTGTCGGTCAGGTGGTGGGTTCGGTGACGGCGGCGGTGAAGCGTGCCGCGAGCTTCGCCATCACGGCGCGCAGTTCCGGGCCGCCCTCGATCCGGAACGCGAACGGCATCCGCGCCAGCCACTCCTGCGCGTACATGATCGGGTTGCTGGTGCTGCCGACCAGTACGCAGCCGTCGCTCCGCTGCGGTCAAGCTGTCCCATCGGCGGGCGGATCCACGGCGCGACCTCGGCCAGCGGGGCGTCGAACACCACCCGGGTGCTGTACTCCCAGCCCGTACCGAGGTTCGCCTCCACCGTCGCCACCGGATCCAGGCCGGCCGGCGGCGTCGACGCGTGCGCGGTCTGCGCGACGGTACCGATCCGGTCGATCCGGTAGGTACGCACCGCGTCCGAGCGCAGCGAATGGCACAGCAGGTACCAGCGCCCGTGGCGTACCACGACCGCCCACGGGTCGACCTCGGTCTCCCACTCGTTGCCCGACTCGCTGCGGTAGCTCAGCCGTACCCGGCGCCGGGCGGCGATGGCCGCGACGAGTGCGCTGGTGGTGGCCGGGTCCGGCCGGGCCGAGGAGCGGTCCGGCGCGGCGGAGGCGTGTTCGCGCAGCGCCGCCGCCTGCCGGCCGATGCTCTCCGGCAGCGCCCGGATCACCTTGTCCAGGGCGGCACCGACCAGGTCGTCGGCGCGGGCCGCGGCCGGGTGCCCGTCGAGTACCGCCATGGCCAGGCCGAGCGCCTCCGGCTCGGTGAACATGACCGGCGGCAGTTTCGTACCGCGCCCGAGCCGGTAGCCGCCGTACGGGCCCCGGGTCGACTGCACCGGAATGCCGGCCTCGCGCAGGATCTGCACGTACCGGCGGGCGGCGCGTTCGGTGACGCCCGAGCCCGGCGGCGAGGTCGCCGGCCGTCGCGCCGGGGCGCGCCTGCAGGATCGCCATCGCGCGCAGCGCCCGCGCGGTGGGGCTCGGCTCGGTGCTCATTCGAGCAGAGTAACCGAGAACAGGAAGCGGACCGTCCGGAACCGGCCCTAGGGTGAGGCCATGACCGAGTTCCGCGACCGGGACCTCACCGGCGCCACCTTCGAGCACGTGAAGCTCACCGGTGCCCGTTTCCACCGGGTCGACCTCGACGACGCGCAGCTGCGTACCGTCGACCTCAGCGGGGTGGACATCCGCGACGCCCTGCTGCGCGGCACCCGGATGCGCGGCGTCGAACTGATCGACGTGTCGATCTACGGCGAGCTGCAGAACGTCACGGTCAACGGCGTCGACATCGCGCCGCTGGTCGACGCCGAACTGAACCGCCGGATGCCGGAGCGGGCCAAGATGCGCCCCGACGACGCGGACGGATTCCGTACCGCGTGGGCGATCCTGGAGCGGCTGTGGGCCGACACCGTCGCGCGTGCGCGGAGCCTGCCCGAGCCGATGCTGCACCGCAGGGTCGACGACGAGTGGTCGTTCATCCAGACCCTGCGGCACCTCAACTTCGCCACCGGCTGCTGGGTGGACCGGATGATCCTCGGCAACCCGTCGCCGTGGCATCCGCTGGACCTGCCCTGGGAGGAGGCCCCGGACTGGGACGGCATCCCCTGGACCGCGACGCGCAGCCCTCGCTCGACGAGGTGCTCGCCATCCGGCAGCGAACGCCAGGCGATGGTACGCGGCGTGCTGGACAGCCTCACCGACGAGCAGCTCGCCGCCGAGGTGAGCCGTACCGGGCCCGGCTGGCCGCAGGAGCGACGAACGTCCCGGTCAAGCAGTGCCTGCGCATCGTACTCAACGAGGAATGGGAACACCGGCTCTACGCCGAACGTGACCTGACCGTACTGGAGAAAGAGAACTGATCTGTGGACATCCTGCTCATCGCCGGCCTGTGGCTCGACGGCTCCGCCTGGGGCGACGTGGTTCCGGCGCTGGAATCGCTCGGGCACCGGCCGGTTCCGCTCACCCTGCCGGGTCAGGGCGACGGCGCCGCCGACGCCACGCTCGACGACCAGGTCGCCGCGGTCCTCGCCGCCGTGGACGCCGCGGACGGGAAACCCATGGTGGTCGGGCATTCGGCGGCCTGCACGCTGGCCTGGCTGGCCGCCGACGCGCGCCCGGGCAAGGTCGCCAAGGTCGGGCTCATCGGCGGGTTCCCGTCCGCCGACGGCACCGCGTACGCCGACTTCTTCGAACCGACCGACGGCGTCATGCCCTTCCCCGGCTGGGCGGCGTTCGAGGGCCCGGACTCCGCCGACCTGGACGAGGCGACCCGGCAGCGGATGGCCGGGGCGATGATCCCGGTGCCGGAGCAGGTGAGCAAGGGCGTGGTGCGGCTGAGCGACGAGCGGCGTTTCGACGTGCCGACCGTGCTGATCTGCCCGGAGTTCAGCCCCGCCCAGGCGCGGGAGTGGATCGACAGCGGGGAGCTGCCGGAACTGCCCCGGGTCAAGCACCTCGACCTGGTCGACATCGACTCCGGGCACTGGCCGATGGTCACGAAACCGACCGAGCTGGCCCGGGTGATCGCGGCGGCGGCCGGTGACTGAGCGCGCCGTACCCGGCCGGGCCCTGAGGCGTCCAGCTGGGACGCCTTCGCCGACAACCCGGCCTGAGTACGCCGCCGGGTCCCGGCGAGGGGTCAGCGCAGGTCGCGGCGGGTGAACGCGAGGGTGCCCAGGCCGATCAGGACCAGGGACACCGCCAGTGGCAGCGCCGCGTCCTGTGCGGTCAGCCCGTGGTTGAGCGGGTCGGCGGACAGCAGCCAGTGCCATGGGCTGATCGCACGCAGCGGGCGCAGGATCGTGACCTGCTGGGCGAGCCCTTCGATCACGTACCCGGCGACGGCCAGCGCCGCGCCGGTGGCCAGCGCCACGGGCCGGCTGCCGGTGGCGGCGCCGACGGCGAAGGTGACCGCGCCGTAGGCCAGGGCGAGGCAGGCACAGGTGGCGCAGGCCGCCGCGAGCCGACCGACCGGCAGCCCGTGGTCGAGCCCGAAACCGGGGGCGAGGGCCATGAGTGCCGCGGCGCATCCCGCGGTCGTCACGGCCAGCAGGATGATGATCGCGGCAGCACGGGCCAGCGCGACGCGGGCGCGGCTGATCGGGTTGGCCAGCAGCAGTTCCAGGGTGCCGGCCGCCTCGGTGCCGGCGATCGCCCACGCCGCAACACCGATGGCCTGGATCATCAGCATGATCGGCAGTACGTTGGCGAAGAACTGGCTGTTGAGGTACCCGGCCGGGGAGCTCAGCGGGTTGCCGTTCATGCCGAGTATCGCCTGCACCCCAGGGGACAGGTGGGCGAACGTGGAGTCCAGTTCGGAGTTGTCCCGCACCGTGGGGTAGGCCACCGCGATGAGGGCGGCCACCGCGACGATCCCGATCAGCCACCACAGGGTGGACAGTCTGCGCCGCCACAGCGCGTGGGTCAGTACCGCGATCATCTCCCGGCCACCTCCGTACGGTCGGCTCCGCCCTTGCTGTAGAGCGAAATGAACATGTTCTCCAGGTCGTCGCCGACCGGTGCGACGCGTACCAGTCCGGTCGTACCGGCTGCGGCCATCGTCGGGCCCAGCGGCCCGTCGACGGTGCAGATGGCGGTGTCGCCGTCGATCTCCACGGCGGCCACACCTGGTGCGCCGCGCAGGAAGTCGTCCGGCAGTGGATGGTCGTAGCGCAGTTCGTAGCGGTGCCGGGCCTGGTCGGCCAGCTCATCCACAGTGGACAGAGAGACAAGTTCGCCAGCGCGGATGATCGCGATCCGGTCGGCGACCCGTTCCACTTCGGAGAGTACGTGCGAGGAGAACAGCACCGCCGCACCGCGCTGGGCCGCCTCGCTGACCATGCTCAGGAACTCCCGCTGTACCAACGGATCGAGTCCCGTGGTCGGTTCGTCCAGGATCAGCACGTCAGGATCGTGCTGGAATGCCTGTACCAGGCCGATCTTCTGCCGGTTGCCCTTGGACAGGGTCCCGAACCGCCGGGTGGGGTCCAGATCCAGGCGTTCGGTCAGCCCTCGCACCCGGTCCCGGTCGTAGCTGCCGCGCAGCCGTCCGTACCAGGCGAAAAGGTGTTCCCCGGTCATGGCCGGGTCGACGCGCAGGTCACCGGGCAGATACCCGATCCGGGACCGCAGCTGCGGTTGCTGTCGCAGGGACCCGCCCAGCACGGAACACGCACCGGCCGAGGGCCGGAGGAACCCCAGCAGCATCCGGATGGTGGTCGTCTTGCCCGCCCCGTTAGGGCCGAGAAAACCGACCACCTGACCTCGCTCGACCGTCAGGTCCAGCTCGGACACCGCCACCACCTGGCCGAACCTCTTGGTCAGCCCGGTGGTGCTGATCACCGTTGTCACCACTCATTCCTCTCTGATCGCGAACAAGCCTTCGCGGTAGACGGTCAGGACCTCCTCGAACCAGCGCGCCATGCCCTGTTCGGACAGCAGATCGGTGTCCAGCACATCGGCGATCTGTTCCCGTAGCAGCAACGCGGCCAGGTCGTTGACCATCAGAAACGCCGTACGCACCGCCGGGTCGGCGCCCGGGCGCATCACCCCGGCACGTACCATCGCCTCGGTCATCCGCCCGGTGGCGGCGAACCACCGCCGGAACAGCCGGGTGCCGGTCTCGTCCCCGGACAGCAGCAGCCTGCGCAGGTAGCCGAACACCGGCGGACCCGCCGATGTGTGGGCCAGCAGCAGCTCGGCCAGTGAGCCGCCGCTGCCCTGCGACAGCAGTTCGGCCATTGCCTGCGGATCGTCGGTGTCGAACAGTGCGAACGCCTCGTCGAAGACGCCCGCGACATAGCTGTCCACCTCCTCGCGCAGCCCCTGCTTCGAGCCGAAATGGTGGATCACCAGGGCCGGTGACACCTCGGCCGCCGCCGCGATCCGGCGGATCGTCACCGCGTCCGGGCCGTGCTCGGCGAACAACTGCAGCGCTTCGTTGCGGATCGACGCCCGCCCGGTGAGGTCTCCTCGATCAGACACAGCGCGACCCTACTGGCCCGGGCCCGGCGCGTTCAGTGCTCCGGTGGATCCGGATCGACCACCGGCACCAGACGGACGAACGGGATCACCCGCCCGAATTCGCGGAAATCCTCTGCGCTGCCGTCCACCCGGTAGCCCATCAGGCGCGCGAGGCCGGCGGCCGCACGCGGATTGCGGCCCGCATAGGTGGCCATCAGCTCCGCACCGTCGGCCGCGGTGGCGAACTCGGCCCGTACCGGAACCGTGCGCCGGCCGACCTGGATCCGCGCCGTCGGGTGCGCCCGTAGATTGCGGTACCAGTCCGACCGCGAGCCGAAACCGGACGCCACCACGTACGCGCCGGTCTGCGCGTCGCGCCCGTCGATCTCCAACGCCACCTGACGCCAGGTCCCGGACACCCTGCCCTTGTGGTGCAGCACAAGGAAGCGTCGAGCCACCAGAGTGCCCAGACCCAGGCCGTACAGATGGATCGGTAGTCGGAACATCCACCGTCTGACGCCGCGGGGTGGCCGGGCCGGAGCGGTCGTCTGCACGCCCATCACCTCCAGTTGACTGAACTTGCGTTTAGTCTACTGTACGTCTGTTCAGTCTGCAACCGCGCCTGCCTCGGCGTACTCGAGGTGCTCACTACGGCGCAGACGTGCAGGTTGTTTGGCAAAAGACGTGACCGTTGCACCGCCTGGCTAGCCTGAGCGCCTGGCGAAGCAGGGCGGCAATGAGGAGTTCACGTCGATGACAGTGGCGCGGCCAGTGATCGATCCATTACCCGAGCTGTGGGCCCGATGGGGTGCGCTCGCGACGACGGCCAGGGCGATCGTCGGCGACTCGGATGCGGGTTTCGGTTTCGACGGCACAGGTCTGTGGCGGCATGACTGGGGTGGCTCCTGGTGCGAGCTTGTTCCGACCGGCACGGATCAGGCCGTACTGGTCGGCTTCGACCGCGATGGCCTGAGCGCCACGACCGCGCTCACGGCCCAGACACCGGAGTGGGTACAGGAGGCCGCGCTGCAACCCGGTCTGTGGATGCGGCAGAGCGACGACGGGACACCGGATCAGCCGGAGCTGTTCGTCGACTTCATCTTCTGGTATGACGGCGGTTCCTGGCATGGCGTGCAGTCCACCGACACGACGGACGTGGCGTACGTCCCGGGACCGATGGAGGACCGGGCACACTCGGTGGCTGCTCTGCTGGTCATCCTCGGCATGGCCGGCGACGATGAGCGGCTTCGCCAGCTCGACTTCGATCTGGACGACTATGTCGAGACTTTCGACATGGAGCCGGGTAACGATCCCGAGGACGAGGAGTTCGCCGACAGCGAGGACCTGCCCCGCCTGCGCCGGAAGGCCGAACGGCTGCTGACCGCCGCGGCCGGGCGCCGGCTGGACAGGTCCGGCGCTCGCGGATTTCCTGGACTGTGTCGTCGATCCGGACATCCCTGCCGGGCTGGCCGTCGCGCAGCGGCTCGGGCTCGGCCCCGGCGCGTGAGGCAGCGGACCGGTCAGGCCGGCCTGGTGGCCCTGATGATCGCGGAGTGCATGCCGTCGGCAGCCTGCTGGGTGGGCGTGATGTCGATGTCGGTGAACCCGACCGCGGTGAGCCCGTCCCGGTACTCGGAGAACGACAGCGCGCCGGCGATGCAGCCGACCCACTGACCGCGTTCGGCGCGCTCGGCGGAACTGAGGTGGTCCTCGGCGACGACGTCGGAGACGCCGATGCGTCCCGCCGGGCCGCAGCACCCGGAACGCCTCGGCCAGTACGGCGGGTTTGTCGGTGGACAGGTTGATCACGCAGTTGGAGATGATCACGTCGACGCTGGCGTCGGGCAGCGGAACGGCCTCGATCTCGCCCTTGAGGAACTCGACGTTCGTGGCGCCGGCCTTCTCGGCGTTGCGGCGGGCCAGCTCCAGCATGTCGTCGGTCATGTCCAGCCCGTACGCCTTACCGCTCGGGCCGACCCGCTTCGCCGACAGCAGTACGTCGATGCCGCCGCCGGAACCGAGGTCGAGGACGGTCTCACCTTCGTTGAGCTCGGCGACGGCCAGCGGGTTGCCGCAGCCGAGCGAGGCGGTCACCGCGTCGGAGGGGAGCTGGTCGCGGTCGGCCTGCGCGTAGAGGGTGGCGCCGAACGGGTCGGAACCGGACGTTCCGCCGCCGCAGCAGTCGGCGTTCGCCTCGATACTCGCCAGCACCGTGCTGTTGTCCGCCGGCCCGCCACGTCCGCCCGGCTCGGTGGCGCTGACCGTACGGGCCGCTGCGGCGTAGCGGTCGCGTACCTCGTCGCGTAGGGCGTTGCCGGTGGTCTGCTCGCTGCTCATGACGGATCTCCCTGTATTGATGAACGTCTAGATAGAGCCTTGCACGCTGAATAGATGTCCGTCAAGATAGAGCCATGTCGAAACAGCTCCCCATGGTGTCCGGCACCACGACCGCCGGATGCTGCGCACCCCTGACCCGCGAGCCCATCGGAGCGCCGGACGCGACCGAACTGGCAACGGCGTTCAAGGCGCTCGGCGATCCGGTACGGCTGCAACTGCTGTCCCTGATCGCCTCGCACGACGGTGGCGAGGTCTGCGTCTGCGAGCTGACCCCGCGGTTCGCGCTGACCGGCCCGACCATCTCCCATCACCTGAAAGTGCTGCGGCAGGCCGGGCTGATCGACTGCCAGCGCCGCGGCACCTGGGTCCACTACTGGGTCATCCCCGCGATGCTGACCCGCCTCGCCGGCCTGCTGGCCGTCCCGGCCGGCGCCCTGAACGGGGCGGAAGCGTGACCGCGACCGACACCGCGTCGCAGGGCGCGGCGCGGGGGGTCGCAGGCCGACTGTCCACGCTCGACCGGTGGCTGCCCGCGTGGATCCTGGCCGCCATGGCCGTCGGGCTCGGCGCCGGCCGGCTGGTCCCCGGACTGGGCGACGCGGTGCAGGCCGTACAGGTCGACCACGTTTCCCTGCCGATCGCGGTCGGGCTGCTGGCGATGATGTACCCGGTACTGGCCAAGGTCCGCTACGACCGGCTCGACGCGGTCACCCGCGACCGGCGCCTGCTTGTCCCGTCCCTGGTACTCAACTGGATCGTCGGCCCGGCCGTGATGTTCACCCTGGCCTGGCTCTTCCTGCCGGACCTGCCCGCCTACCGCACCGGCCTGATCATCGTCGGTCTCGCCCGCTGCATCGCCATGGTGATCATCTGGAACGATCTGGCCTGCGGTGACCGTGAAGCCGCCGCCGTACTGGTCGCACTCAACTCGGTGTTCCAGGTCGTCGCGTTCGGTGCGCTCGGCTGGTTCTACCTGTCCGTACTGCCCGGCTGGCTCGGCCTGCCCACCGCCGACCTGCACGTCTCCCCCTGGGCCATCGTGGCCAACGTACTGATCTTCCTCGGCGTCCCGCTCGCCCTGGGCTACGCGTCCCGCCGCGTCGGCGAACACCTGCGAGGCCGCACCTGGTACGAGTCGCGCTACCTGCCGAAGGTCGGGCCGATCGCCCTGTACGGGCTGCTGTTCACCATCGTCATCCTGTTCGCGCTGCAGGGCCGCCAGATCACCGCGCACCCCGGCGACGTCGCCCGCATCGCACTGCCGCTGCTGGCATACTTCGCGGTCATGTGGTTCGGCTCGTACGCGATCGGCCGTGCCGTCAAGCTGCCGTACGAACGGACCGCGACGCTGGCGTTCACCGCCGCCGGCAACAACTTCGAACTGGCCATCGCCGTCGCCATCGCCACCTTCGGCGTCACCTCCGGCCAGGCCCTCGCCGGCGTCGTCGGCCCGCTGATCGAAGTCCCTGTCCTTGTCGCGCTCGTCTACGTGTCCCTCGCCGCCCGCGCCCGCCTGACCCGAACGGAGCAACGATGACCGCCACACCCGAGGTGCTGTTCGTCTGCGTGCACAACGCCGGCCGGTCCCAGATGGCCGCCGCCCTGCTGCACCACCACGCCGCCGGCCGCGTCACCGTACGCTCCGCCGGCTCCGCCCCCGCCGACGGCATCAACCCCGCCGTCGTACAGGCCATGGCCGAGATCGGGCTCGACCTGACCCGCGAGTTCCCCAAGCCACTGACCGACGACGCGGTACGGGCCGCCGACGTGGTGATCAGCATGGGCTGCGGCGACGCCTGCCCCGTCTACCCCGGCAAGCGCTACCTCACCTGGGAACTCGCCGACCCCGCCGGCCGATCCGTCGATGACGTACGCCCCATCCGCGAGGACATCGACCAGCGCGTCCGTACGCTGCTCGACGAACTGACCGCCGACTGACCGCAGCGACGCCGGCCTTCGCCGAGCGGTGGGTGACGGGGGACGCGCCCTCGCTCAGCGAACCCGCGCCCACACCAGGGCACCGCGCTGGATCACTGTCATCGGGGGCTCAAACCTGGCGGCCGAACCACTGGCGTCCTGTGTGGACAGACCGCGTCCGCACAGGACCGTCCGGACCGCGGCGACATCGGGCAGCGAAACTCCGGGTCGTTGTAGCGGCTGGGCGTCGGCCGTACGGCCGGTCCGGGGGCGCCGGCCACGGTGGGGCACCCAATCGGTGCTGTTGCCCCAATTCTGCCGTCGGAGGAATTCAGTTCCGACAGTGATACGGTGATCGCCCTTGGCGGGATCGTCCGCCTGTCATGCAGAAAGGTGTGTCGGTGCGACGAAGACTGTTGGCCGGTCTGCTACTGACTCTGCCGCTCCTGACCGTGACGGCCTGCGGACCCAGCGACGCGAAGGCCGACCGCACCGCCACTCAGCCCCCGTCGAGTACCTCCCACGCAGCCAGCGCATCGAGCGCCCCGTCGGCGACCACGCTGCCGACGGGCCTGGTACTCGGCCCGACCGGGCTGGGACCGCTGCACTTCGGCATGACCGGCCCGCAGGCCACCGCCACCGGCATGGTGGGCGTCCCGGCCTCGCGCCGCCCGGACGCCAATCGCTGCACCCAGTATCCGCTTGTCGGCGGCACCGTCCAGGATGCGTACGCGCTGGTCTCGCCGGACCGCGGGGTGGTGGTGATCGAGCCGCCGCGCGCCGTGCATACTCCGCAGCACATCGGCGCCGGCTCGACGCTCGCCGCGGTACAGGCCGCGTACCCGCAGTTGACCGGCTCCTCCAACGGCACCAAGGTGGCGCCGGTACCCGGTAACGCGGCCGCGCAGTACCGCTTCGCCTTCGACAACGGCAGGGTGTTCACCGTCGCCATGATGAAGAACCAGGACTGCGCCAGCTAGTGCGGCGGACCTCCGTCCCCGGCTGGGTGTCCCTCGCAGGATTCGAGCCTGCGCACACGGCTCCGGGTGCCGATGCTCAATGCTGACGCTTGTAGCGGCCCATCAGGTACTGATCCACCCAGTTGCGGCTGCTACGCCACTGACCGCCCTCGCCCCGAACGGCGCGGAGCCGGGCCCTCGACGCAGCCGTGCGCAGCGCGATCGCGGAGATCTCCGCGGAAGCGAGAGCGGCCAGAGGCACCAGCTTCACCGGTCCCGCAACGGCGGGAACCACGAACCGGTACAGGTTGGCCGTCACGCTGCGGGCGATCATCTCGGCGAGCGGGCCGGGCTCCCGCGATCGGCGCGCTGAAGAGCCTTCAGGTATCGCTCTCGGTCTCGCTTGTGGACAATCGCAGGAGGGTAGCCCAACCGTCCCAGCAGCAGGTTCAGTAGGAGGCGGCCCGCCCGCCCGTCGCCGTCCAGAAACGGATGGATCTGCCCGAATTCGCTGTGCAGCCGGGCAAGCTCCGCTGGCAGGCACAGCTCGCCGGCCCGTCGACGGAGTCCTGAAGCTGCGTCGACCCATGCGCGGACCCGGGAGTCGACCTCGGTCCAGGCGGGTGGACTCATCCCGGCGGAAAAGTCCGCGATCTCGTGCCGCCGGAAGCTTCCGGGCCCTTCGTAGTCTGTGGCGTCAGGGTGCGGTTCGACTGTCCAGACGGGTGTCATCAGGATGTGATGCACACGGCGGACCTCTTGCATGGTGATCAGCGAACCGTCGTTCCAGCGCGGTGCTGTTGTGAGCCTCCTCCTCTCACAGGTCGGTCCAGATGTCCTCAGCCTCAGTAGGGCTGGGCAGACCACCGAAGCGTTCCCGCAGGTCTAGGATCGCGTCGTCCAACGCTGATAGACATCTGCTCGTCTGGGACGTCCCCGCGGCATAGGTACTTCAAAGTTGCTCACTTCAGCGCCAAGTAATTTAACGTAGCAAATTCAGCGTAGGTTGCTCAGCTTCACGCAAGGAAAACGAACAAACCACTTTCGCCAGGACCAACGCATGGCACCAGTGTCGGTGACGGTGCGGACAGGTGGCCTGCTCGCTGGCGGACGGCGACGGGCAGCGCGAGGTGACGAGACGACGAAACCCCGGCACCCAGCGTTTACGCTGGTCAGCCGGGGCCTAATGTGGCTATGTGCGGGTTTGGTGTGGCGATGCACTGAGTGCCCCCGGGGCGATTCGAACGCCCGCACACGGCTCCGGAGGCCGATGCTCTATCCCCTGAGCTACGGGGGCTCGGGACGACAGAAGCCTAGCAGCCTCCACAGGCCAGGTTCCGGGGCACCCCCGGGCGGGCAGCGGGGCGAACCGAACGCGCCGCCCGTACCGGCCGGACCACCCGAAGCGGACACCGCGGTGCCGCGACCGCCCGGATCTGCGCGGCTGAGCGGCTGAGCGGGGTGACGGTGGTCATTCTGACCACCGTCGAGCCGGACCGGTTCAGGCGGTCGCGAGCTGCTCCCGGCCGGCCGGGTCGTCGCGGTCGGATCCACTGTGCCGCCGCTTCCGGTCGGGCACTTCGGTGGCCCGCTGCCCGGCATCGGGTGGGGTCGCGTTCCACTGATAGTCCCCGGGATGCTCGACCACAGTCGGTTCAGCCCCGGGGACATCGAGGCCGAGCTGGATCAGCTTGGCGGGGATGAGGGGCTGGTCGGTGTCGCAGACCAGTTCGGCCCAGACGATCTTGCCGTCGGGCAGCGGCTGGACTCCCCAGCAGACGGCGAGCTGGTCGACGATCATCATTCCCCGACCGGACACGCTGCTTAGGTTGTCGATGGTCAGCCGTTGCGGCATGCGCGGGTCGGAGTCGATCACCTCGACGATCACCCGGCCCGGACGCCGGAACAGCCGCACACGCACTGAGGATTTCGCGTGTACCACGGCATTGGCGACCAGCTCGTGACAGACGAGCAGGATCTCGCGGGCGCGGGCGGCGCGCCGCCAGTCCCGCAGGGTGTCCTCGACGAACCGTCGCGCAGCGCGGGCCGCGCCGCGGTACGGCTCGATTCGCAGCTCCCGGTCGTTGTCCATCGCGACCCGCTTACCCGGTAGGGCGGTGATTCATGCAGACATCCCAGAGGATTTCCAGGAAGCGTCGCATGGGCCGCGCGGATGGGTGATGCAGTGGAAGCAGTCTAAGTCAGGACATCGATGGCGATGGTCATGTCGTCGCTCACACCGGCTGAATAAGCGCGATTCACAGCCTTGACTTGTGAATCAAACGCTGCATACAGTCCGGCCATGGTGACCCCGCCGCAGACCGAACAGGCCCACAGCCCCTCGTCGCGGCTGCTCGGCCTGTTCGCCGGGCAGCGGCTCACCCCCACCCAGCGGCGCATCGCCCAGTGCCTGGTGGAACACGCACCCCGGGCCGGATACCTGTCCGCGGCCAGGTCGCCGAGCTTGCCGGGGTCAGCCAACCCTCGGTCACCCGGTTCGCCATCGCCATCGGCTACGACGGCTACCAGGCCCTGCGGCAACGCATCCGGGAACTCGTCGCCCCCGGAGACCGCGCCACCCCCGAGACCCGGGATGAGGCGCGGCGCAACGAATGGCAGCGTGCGGTCACCGCCGAACGCGACAACCTCACCCAACTCGCCGACACACTGGCCGACACCCGGGCCGTCACCGCGGCGGCGCGGCTGCTGTCGGCCAGCCGGCCGCTGCCGGTGCTGGGGCTGCGCGCCGCCGCGCCGCTCGCCGAGTACTTCGGCTACTTCGCCGCCAAGGTGCACCCCGACGTACGGGTACTGTCCGCCGGCGGCAGCCTGCTCACCGACCGCATCGAGCAGGTACGCGCCGCCGGCGCCACCGCGTTGCTCAGCGTCGTGCTGCCCCGCTACCCCGCGGAGTCGCTCGACGCGCTGCGCGCGGCCCGCGCGCTGGGTCTGCGCATCGTGGCGATCACCGACTCCCCGGTGAGCCCGGCCGCCGAACGCTCCGATCTGGTGCTGCCCGCGGCGGTCGGCGCCCAGCTGGTGTTCGACCTGCACACCGCGCCGATGGCGCTGGCCATGGTGCTGCTGCAGGCGATCTGCGACGCCGCGCCGACCGAGACGCAGAACCGGCTGGAGGAGTTCGAACGCTCCGCCGCCCGACGAGAGCTGTTCGTGCCATGACCACCGTTTCCGCACCATCCGCACTCCTGAGCGCCGACCAATCCGTCCGCGCCGACCAGCCAGCGAGTACCGAACCGATCGTGACCGAAAGGCAGACACCGTGACCGCACCGTCGCAGCCGATCCGCGCGCCGCGCGGCACCACCCTGTCCGCCCGCAGCTGGCAGCACGAGGCCGCCGATGCGGATGCTGATGAACAACCTCGACCCGGACGTGGCCGAACGGCCCGAGGACCTGGTCGTCTACGGCGGCACCGGAAGGCCGCCCGCGACTGGCCGTCGTACCACGCGATCGTCCGGACCCTGCGACCCTCGGCCACGGACGAGACGATGCTGGTGCAGTCCGGCCGGCCGGTCGGGGTGCTGCGCACCCACGAGTGGGCGCCCCGGGTGCTGCTCGCCAACTCCAACCTGGTCGGCGACTGGGCCACCTGGCCGGAGTTCCGCCGGCTGGAGCACCTCGGACTGACCATGTACGGGCAGATGACCGCCGGGTCGTGGATCTACATCGGCACCCAGGGCATCCTGCAGGGCACGTACGAGACGTTCGCCGCGGTGGCCGCCAAGCGGTTCGGCGGCACGCTTGCCGGCACGCTGACGCTGACCGCCGGCTGCGGCGGGATGGGCGGCGCGCAGCCGCTCGCGGTCACCATGAACGGCGGCGTCTGCCTGATCGTCGACGTCGACCAGCGCCGGCTGCGCCGCCGGGTCGACACCCGCTACCTGGACGCGGTCGCGGCCGACCTGGACGACGCGGTCGAGACCGGGTACGGGCCGCGAACCGGAACGCCGGGCGCTGTCGGTCGGCGTGGTCGGCAACGCCGCCGCCGTGCTTCCCGGAGCTCCTGCGCCGCGGCGTGCCGGTCGACATCGTCACCGACCAGACCTCCGCGCACGACCCGCTGTCGTACCTGCCGGAGGGCATCGAGCTCCGACGACGCCCCCGACTACGCGGCGAAGAAGCCGGACGAGTTCACCGACCGGGCCCGCGCCTCGATGGCCAAGCACGTCGAGGCGATGGTCGGGTTCCTGGACGCCGGCGCCGAGGTGTTCGACTACGGCAACTCGATCCGCGGCGAGGCGCAAGCTCGGCGGCTACGAGCGGGCGTTCGACTTCCCCGGCTTCGTGCCGGCCTACATCCGGCCGCTGTTCTGCGAGGGCAAGGGCCCGTTCCGGTGGGCGGCGCTGTCCGGCGACCCGGCCGACATCGCACGCCACCGACCGCGGCGATCCTCGACCTGTTCCCGGAGAACGAGTCGCTGGCCCGGTGGATCCGGCTGGCCGGCGAACGGGTCGCGTTCCAGGGCCTGCCGGCCCGGATCTGCTGGCTCGGCTACGGCGAGCGGGACCGCCGCCGGCGTCCGGTTCAACGAGATGGTCGCCGACGGCGAGCTGTCCGCGCCGGTGGTCATCGGCCGCGACCACCTGGACTCCGGCAGCGTCGCCTCGCCCTACCGGGAGACCGAGTCGATGGCCGACGGCTCCGACGCGATCGCCGACTGGCCGCTGCTCAACGCGCTGGTCAACACCGCGTCCGGGGCGCACCTGGGTGTCCATCCACCACGGCGGCGGCGTCGGGCATCGGCCGGTCGATCCACGCCGGGCAGGTCTGCGTCGCCGACGGCACCGCCGCTGGCCGCGCAGAAGATCGAGCGGGTGCTCACCAACGACCCGGGCATGGGCGTGATCCGGCACGTCGACGCCGGCTACGACCTCGCCGAGCACGTCGCCGCCGAGCAGGGCGTCCGGGTACCGATGCGCGAGAGCGACCCGCAGTGACCGCGACACGCGAGGACGCCACCGCGCGGGAGCAGTTCCGGACGCTGTGGGAGACGCTGCTGCCGATCGGCCGGGCCGGCGCCGACGGGCGCAGCGGCTACCTGCGGTACGGCTGGTCGGACGCCGGACCTGGCCTGCGGGACTGGTTCCGCGCCCAGGCGGCGCGCCGGGACATGCCGGTGGAGACCGACGGCAACGGCAACCTGTTCGCCTACTGGGGTGATCCTGCCGACGGCGACACCGTGGTCACCGGCAGCCACTTCGACTCGGTGCCGCACGGCGGCGCGTACGACGGGCCGCTCGGCATCGTGCAGCGCGTTCCTCGCCGTGGACGAGCTGCGGGCCCGGGGCGTCACCCCGGGCCGGCCGCTGGCAGTCGCCGCGTTCGTCGAGGAGGAGGGCGCCCGCTTCGGGGTGGCCTGCCTGGGTTCCCGGCTGCTCACCGGCGCGCTGCCGGCCGAGACGCGCGCTGGCTGACCGACGCCGACGGCCGCGGGCTCGGTGCGGCGGTCCGCGCCGCCGGCGCGACCCCGGCCGGTCGGGCGCCGACCCGGACCGGCTGCGGCGCATCGGCGGCTTCGTGGAGCTGCACGTCGAGCAGGGCCGCGCGCTGGTCGACCTGGACGCGCCGGTCGGGGTGGCCAGCGCGATCTGGCCGCACGGCCGCTGGCGGTTCGACTTCACCGGCGAGGGCAACCACGCCGGCACCACCCGGATGGCCGACCGGCACGACCCGATGCTCACCTACGCGATCACCGTGCTGGCCGCCAACAAGGAGGCCCGGCTGCACGGCGCGCACGCCACGTTCGGGCCGGGTCGCGGTCGACCCCGAACGCCACCAACGCGATCCCGTCGTCGGTGACCGGCTGGCTGGACGCCCGGGCCGCCGACCAGGACACCCTGCGGGCGCTGCTGGTCGACCGTCGAACGGCAGGCCCGCGACCGGGCCGCCCGGGACGGTACGGCGGTGCAGGTGACGGCCGAGTCGGTCAGCGCGCTGGTCGCCTTCGACGCGGTGCTGGCGGCCCGGCTGGCCGACCGGATCGGCGCCGGTGACCCGGCGCGCCCATCGGCCGGCAGCGCCGGATCGGCTGGCATGGGCCGGGCGCCGCTGCTGCCCACCGGGGCCGGGCACGACGCCGGCGTGCTCGCCGCGCACCGTGCCGACCGCGATGCTGTTCGTGCGCAACCCGACCGGGTGTGTCGCACTCCCCGGCCGAGTCCGCCGAGGACGACGACTGCGCGGCCGGGGTACGCGCCCTGGCCCGACGTGTTGGAGGAGCTGCTGCTGAGCCGGTGACTGGTGCCCAGCTGCTGCTGGACCGGCCGCGCCGGGCCGTACGGCGGTCGCTGCGCGACGTGCTGCTCACCGTCGACGAGCGCAGCGGCCGCTACGACACCGTCGACCCCGGGCATCGCGACACCGCCGGCCGACGCGGTACGGCTGGCCGGGCTCACGCTGCCCGGCCTGGCCAACGCCCACTCGCACGCCTTCCACCGGGCGCTGCGCGGGCGTACCCACGGCGGCCGGGGCGACTTCTGGACCTGGCGGGACCAGATGTACGCGGTCGCCGACCGCCTCGACCCGGACTCCTACCTGGCGCTGGCCCGCGCGGTGTACGCCGAGATGGCGCTGGCCGGGATCACCTGCGTCGGCGAGTTCCACTACCTGCACCACGGCCCCGGCGGCGCCCGCTACGACGACCCGAACGCGATGGGCGCGGCGCTGGTCGACGGCGGCCGCGCGACGCCGGGATCCGGCATCACCGCTGCTGGACACCTGCTACCTGACCGGCCGGACTCGTGGACGGCGCGCCGCTGACCGGGCCGCAGCGCCGCTTCGGCGACGGCGACGCGACGCGCTGGGCGCAGCGGGTCGCCGACGTTCCGCCCGGCCGGCGCGCACGCGACCGTCGGCGCGGCGATCCACTCGGTACGGGCGGTGCCGCCGGACGCGATCGCTCACCGTCGCCGGCTGGCCCGGTCAGCACGCACGCCGCTGCACGTGCACCTGTCCGAGCAGCCGGCCGAGAACGACGCCTGCCGCGCCGCGCACGGCTGCACGCCGACCGCGCTGCTGGACCGAGCACGGCGTGCTCGGCCCGGCGACCACCGCCGTGCACGCCACCCACCTGACCGACGACGACCTGGACCTGCTCGGCGACAGCCGGCACACGGTGTCTGCCTCTGCCCGACCACCGAACGCGACCTGGCCGACGGCATCGGGCCGGCCCGGCGGACTGGCCGACGCCGGGCGCCCGCGCTGTAGCCTGGGCAGCGACAGCCACGCCGTGATCGACCTGTTCGAGGAGGCCCGCGCGGTCGAGCTGGACGAGCGGCTGCGCACCCGCACGCCGGGGCCACTTCGACCGCCGGCCGAGCTGCTGACGCGGCGACCGTCGCCGGCCACGCCGCGCTGGGCTGGGCCGACGCCGGCCGGATCGCCGTCGGCGCGCGCGCCGACCTGGTCACGGTCACGGCTGGACAGCGGCCGCGTACCGCCGGGCGTGCGACACCGGTGCGCGCGCGTCGTCTTCGCGGCCACCGCCGCCGACGTCGAGCAGGTGCGTGGTGGACGGCCGGCCGGTGGTGCGCGACGGCCGGCACCTGACTCGTCGACGTGCCGTACCGAGCTGCGCTGGGCCGCGCCGTACGAGGCGGTGACCTCGACGAGTGGCCAGCGCTGCTCGTCGACAACATCGGCGAGCTGGTCACCAACGAGCCGGGCGGACGCCGACCCGCTGGGCATCCGCCGCGACGGCCGCCGTGCTCGTCGAGGACGGGCCGGGTCGCCTGGGTCGGGCCGGCCGCGTACGCGCCCGGCCGCCGACCGGCGGATCGACGCCGGTGGCGCGGCCGTGCTGCCCGGCTTCGTGGACAGCCACGCCCACCTGGTCTTCGCCGGTGACCGGGCCGCCGAGTTCGCCGCCCGGATGGCCGGCGAGCCCTACACCGGCGGCGGCATCCGGACCACCGTCGGCCGCGACCCGGGCCGCCGCCGACGACGAGCTGCGCGCCACCGTGCGCCGGCTGCGCCGGGAGGCGCTGCGGCAGGGCACCACCACCATCGAGATCAAGAGCGGGTACGGCCTGACCGTCGCCGACGAGGCCCGCTCGCTGCGGATCGCCGCGCGAGCGTCACCGACCGAGACGACGTTCCTCGGCGCGCACGTGGTGCCGCCGGAGTACGCCGACCGGGCCGACGACTACGTCGGCCTGGTCTGCGGCCCGATGCTGGCCGCCGCCGCGCCGTACGCCCGGCTGGATCGACGTGTTCTGCGAGCGGGGCGCGTTCGACGCCGACCAGGCCCGGGCCGATCCTGACCGCCGGAGCAGGCCGCCGGGCTGCGGCCTGCGGGTGCACGCCAACCAGCTCGGCCCCGGCCCGGGAGTGCGGCTCGGCGGTCGAGCTGGGCGCGGCCAGCGCCGACCACTGCACCCACCTGTCCGACGCCGACGTCGACGCGCTCGCCGGTCGGCGCCACCGTGGCGACGCTGCTGCCCGGGGCCGAGTTCTCCACCCGCTCGCCGTACCCGGACGCCCGTCGGCTGCTCGACGCCGGTGTGACCGTGGCGCTGGCCACCGACTGCAACCCCGGCTCGTCGTACACCTCGTCGATGCCGTTCTGCGTCGCGCTGGCGGTACGGGAGATGCGGATGACCCCGGCGGAGGCGCTGTGGGCGGCGACCGCCGGCGGCGCGCGCGCGCTGCGCCGCGACGACGTCGGCGTCCTCACCGCCGGCGCCCGCGCCGACCTGGTCGTCCTGGACGCGCCGTCGCTACCTGCACCTGGCCTACCGGCCCGGTGTCCCCCTGTCCGCAGGTCCTGCACAACGGAGATGCCGCATATGGCACGAGATCTGATGACCGTCCAGCCCACCGGAAGTCATCCGCCCGCCGACGTGCTCGCGGTCGCCCGCGGCGACGCCCGGGTCGAGCTCGCCCCGGCCACCGCGCTCGACGCGATGGCCGACCAGCCGCGCCATCGTGGACGGCATCGAGGCGGCCGGCCGGCCGGTGTACGGCGTCTCCACCGGCTTCGGCGCGCTGGCCAACACGTTCGATCGCCCCGGAGCGGCGGGCCGAGCTGCAGCACGCGCTGATCCGCTCGCACGCCGCCGGCATCGGCGCGCCGATGCCGCGCGAGGTGGTCCGGGCCATGATGCTGCTGCGGGTCCGTTCGCTGGCGCTGGGCCGCTCCGGGGTCCGCCCGCTGGTCGCGCAGGCGCCTGGTCGACCTGCTCAACGCACGACATCACCCCGTGGGTGCCCGAGCACGGCTCGCTCGGCGCGTCCGGCGACCTGGCGCCGCTGGCGCACTGCGCGCTGGTGCTGCTCGGCGAGGGCTGGGTGCTCGGCCAGGACGGCAGCCGGCGCGACGCCGGCCGACGCGCTGCGCGCCGCCGGGCTGAACCCGATCGAGCTGGCCGCCAAGGAGGGGCTGGCGCTGATCAACGGCACCGACGGCATGCTCGGCATGCTGCTGCTGGCCATCGCCGACGCCCGCGCACCTGTTCACCATGGCCGACGTGACCGCCGCGCTGGCGATCGAGGCGATGCTCGGCTCGGACCGGCCGTTCCTGCCCGAGCTGCACGCGATCCGGCCGCACCCGGGGCAGGCCGCGTCGGCGGCCAACATCCACCGGCTGCTGCAGGACTCCGCAGATCATGGACTCGCACCGCGACGACCTGGCGCACGCCGTGCAGGACGCGTACTCGATGCGCTGCGCGCCGCAGGTGGCCGGCGCGGCCCGGGACACCCTGGACTTCGTCCGACACGGTCGCCGGCCGGGAGCTGGTGTCCGTGGTGGACAACCCGGTGGTGCTGCCGGACGGCCGGGTCGAGTCGACCGGCAACTTCCACGGCGCGCCGCTCGGCTTCGCCGCCGACTTCCTGGCCATCGCCGCCGCCGAGGTGGGCGCGATCGCCGAGCGCCGGGTGGACCGGCTGCTCGACGTCACCCGCTCCCGGGACCTGCCGGCGTTCCTCTCCCCCGACGCCGGGCGTCAACTCCGGGCTGATGATCGCCCAGTACACCGCGGCCGGCATCGTCGCGGAGAACCGCCGGCTGGCCGCGCCCGCCTCGGTCGACTCGCTGCCCGACCAGCGGCATGCAGGAGGACCACGTCTCGATGGGCTGGGCGGCCGGCCAAGAAGCTGCGGACGGTGCTGGACAACCTGACCAGCCTGCTCGCGCGTCGAGCTGCTGGCCGCCGTACGCGGGCCTGCAGCTGCGCGCGCCGCTGACCCCGTCCCCGGCCGGCGCGGTCGCAGTCCGGCGGGTCGCCGAGTTCGCCGGCGAGCCGGGGCCGGACCGTTTCCTGGCGCCGGTGCTGGAGCAGGCCCGGGCCCTGGTCGTCGGCCCGGACCTGCGCAGCGAGATCGAAGCCGTGGTCGGCCGACTGGCCTGACCGACGAGGCTGGTCGGCCGACCGGCCTCACCCGGCCACAATCTGTCCGCTGTGGATGGCCCCGCCCGCCGACCGATGGCCGCGTGCCGGCGGGCGGGGTCCAGTTGGTGACGGCCGGACCCAAGGTCGCCGGACCGCCACCCGACCGGGGCCGGCATCACAGCCGGCGCGGCACCTCGCCGAGCTTGTCGACCTCCTTGGTCAGCGCCTCCAGTACCGAACGCAGCTGCACTTCGGTCACCTCGGCGAAGGTGCGCAAGTAGGCGATCTTGTGTTCCAATGCGTGCCGTTCAGCGTCGGTGGCACCCTCGGACAGTTGCTCGGACGCCCGACTCGCCTCCTCCGCCGCCTGCTGTGCCTGTTCCTGGGCATGCCGGAGCAGCTCCTCGTAGCGCTGCCGGGCCTGTCCGACCAGCCGTCGCGCGTACTCCTCGGCCTGTGCGACATGGCTGTCGGCGGCCTGCTGCGCCTTGCTCATCAGGTTGACCGCGTCGACGTCGACCCGGGCCCGGGTGGCCCCCGCGTCCGGGTCCTGGCCATGTTCGCGGTAGTAGTTGACCAGGCGGGAGATCTCCGCCCGCAGCGCCGCCTTGTCCGCGTCGGCGGCCTGGATGTCGTCGGCCACCCGGGACAGGAACATCCGTACCTCGTCCTCATGGAAACCCCGCCGCCCGAACGGCGGCCGGGAGAAGGTCGTGGTCCGGACCTTGTCCGCACTCAGCGGAGGTCGTCTGGGCATCCGGTTGTCGGTGCTCACCGCACTCACCTGTCTCCGATCATGCCGGTGTACGCCGGTTCCGCCGCCGCCCCGGGAGTGAACTCGTCGTACCGGATGAGCTCGGCAGGCACACCCGCCGACATCAGTCGGGAGACCGTGTACTCCACCATCGCCGGCGAGCCGCACACCAGACAGTCCCGGTCATTCCACCGTCCGGTCTGTACCGCAACGTCACCAACCAGGCCCTTCGCGCCCCGGTAGAACGGGTCGTCGGAGATTACCGGAGTGTAGTGGAACCAGGGTCGGGCGTCCGCCAGTTCGGACAGCAGCTGGTCCTCGTACAGGTCCCCGCCGGTACGTACACCGTGGAACAGCTGCACCTGCCGGCCGGACCCGGCGGTACGCCATTCCCGGTCGATCTGCTCCAGTACCGCACGCAGCGGCGCCAGCCCGGTGGCACCGGCCAGCAACAGCAGGTCGTGTCCCTGCTCGGGCAGTACCAGCCGGTCACCGAGCGGCGCGCCGAGCCGCAGCGTGTCACCGACCGCGGCGGACTGCACCACCGTCGTGCTGACCGCGCCACCGTCCACCACCTTGATGTGCAGTTCCAGTGAGTCGTCCGACCGTGGCGCGTTGGCCGGGGTGTAGTAACGCCACTGCCGGGGCAGCCGGCTGAACTCGACAGCGGTGGACTGGCCGGGCCGGAAGTCGTACGGCTGGTCGATACGGACCTGCAGCACCGCGATGTCCAGGCCGCGCCGCTCCACGGACACGAGTTCACCGTTCCACCAGGCCGGGCTGGTCGTCGCGGACTCCTCGGCGGCCTCGGTCATCACGTGGGCGACCAGCCCGTACGCCTCTGCCCACTGTGCGGCGAGCTGCTCGGTCCAGGCCGGGCCGAGGAAATGCGCCAGGGTGGCCAGCAGCGATGCGCCGACCGCCGGGTAGTGCTCGGCGACGACCGCGAACCGGCGGTGGTCACGACCGAGCTGTTGGATGAAGGGCACCACGCTGTCGAGTTGGTCGACGTTGCTGACCACCCGACCGAGTGCAGCCACCAGCTTGTCCCGCTGCCCGGCCATCGACATCGGGAACATGTCCCGGGTCTCCGGATGGGACAGAAAGAGGTGCGAATAGAAGAACAGCGGCACCTCGTCCCCGTGCCGGGCGAGGGCGGCCCAGCTGTCCTTCAGTGCCTGCGGGTCCATCCGACTAGACGGTTCCGACGTCGACGACGTCGGCTTCGGTGCCGCCGAGCACCTCGCCGACCCGGCCGATGATCTCCTGCGGGACCCTGGCCTCCCGCAGCGCCACGACCAGGTGCAGCACGACCCGACCGAAGTCGTCCTTGGTGATGCCCATGCCGCTGTGTGCCTGGGCGAGCGCCCGGCCCTCGTACTCCGCCGGGCCGCCGAGTACCTGCGAGATCAGCAACGCCTGGTGGCGCTTGAGTCGGGCCAGGTCGGCGTTCTCAAAGAACGGGGACAGTGCGGGGTCGGCCAGAACCAGTGCGTAGAAGCGCTCCACCACCTGCCGAACGGCGGGTCCGCCCCCGATCCGGTCGTAGTCGGTCTTCTCTTCGGAGTTGCGGTCGTGCTGGGTCATTACGGCCCTCCTGCCGGTACGCGGTCGTTGGCGTCGTCCGGCCCGCGCCGGGATATATAGACGACGGTCGATGGAGTGTAGTGTCCTGCCGGGACAGCGCGACAAGCGGGGCACAGCCGGATGTCACGGCCGTTTCACCAACGGACGTACACATCGCCGAAGGCCACACCGACGGCGCGATTTGCCAGCATCTGAAATGCAGGGATCAGGTGCCGGAATCCAGTCATCGACGGCGCACGTCGGACAGGCCGGTGGCTCAGTTGCCGGTCAGACCGGCCCGGTGGCGCAGCGCCGCCAGGTCGGTCAGCACGATGCACCGGCCCTCGGTGCGCAGCCAGCCCCGGTGCGCGAACGTACGGATCACCTGGTTGACACTCTGCCGGGACCCGCCGACCAGCTCGGCGACCCGGCTCTGGCTCAGGTTGACCGTGTCCTCGGTGTCGTCGATGTCCAGGAGCCGTACCAGCGTCTTCGCCACCCGGCCCGGCAGATCCAGGAAAATGTAGTCGGTCTTCTGCTCGGTCAGCCGACGCACCATCAGCCCCAGCGCCCGGAACACCTCGTCGAGCAGCCGATGGTCGGTGTGCACCACGTTCAGGAACGCGGTCCGCGACAGCGCCAGTACCTCCGTCGGCAGTACCGCCTCCACCGACGCCGAGCGGGGCGCACCGTCCAGCAGCGCCACCTCGCCGAGCACACCGGGCGCCCGGACGAGCGTGAGTACCGCCTTGTCGCCGGACGGGCCGGACCGGAACACGGCCACCGCGCCGGTACGGATCACCAGCAACGCGTCACCCGGGTCGCCCTCCCGGAACAGCACCTGCCCCTCCCGGAACGAGCGGCGCACGGCCGTGGCGGCCAACTGCCGGCGGGTCGCCGGTTCGAGCGCGGCGAACAGGGCGATGCCCCGCAAGGGGTCGCCCGGTACCGCGCGCCAGTCCACCAACCGATCCGACCTCCCGCCCCGAGAGGGTGCATCGTTCCCAGGCTAGCGTGATCGGGAGATCACCGGAAATCCTCCGGTACGACATGTTCCGGAAACCGGCCGGTGACATCGGCCGGGAACCGGCCCGCCGCCACGTCCGGTCGGCCGGAGCATGGCACGATGCACACAGGGTGGTGAACACCCTGCAGTACCCGGCCGGCCGGGCCGGACAGGTTGAACGGCCGGACAGCCGGGTACCGGACAGGTTCGACAGACACCTGACGCACGAGGGGGTGGGCCACACCGTGGCCGCCATGAGCAAGCTGGGCTGGAAGCTGACCGCACTGGCGTTCACCGTGCCCCTGGGGTACGCGGCGCGCCGGGCCGTTGCCGCAGGGTGGCGCGCCGTGCGCCAGGACGAACCGCCCATCACCGGCGACGAACGTGACTCCGGCTGGGGCGAGACACTGGCCTGGGCCGCGCTGTCCGGGGTGGCGCTCGCCGCCGCCGAACTGATCGCCTACCGTACCGCTGCCGCCACCTGGCGTTCCATCACCGGGAGTGAACCGCCCGGGCGGGAACTCGGCGACGACGACTACGACGACTGACCCCGCCCAGTTCTGGCCGCTGCCCGGAACCGGTGGTACCCGCGGCCCGTGCGCTGACCCGGCGGAGCGGTACCCCCGGCGGCCGGCTGGCGTAGGAGTCCGGAGAGGATGAGGACATGACCGACGTGCTGAATCGTTCCCTCGCCGACACCGACCCCGAGGTCGCGGCAGCCATCGACGCTGAACTGCACCGCCAGCAGTCGACGCTGGAGATGATCGCCTCGGAGAACTTCGCACCGGTGTCGGTGCTGTCGGCGCAGGGGTCGGTGCTGACCAACAAGTACGCCGAGGGCTATCCGGGCCGCCGCTACTACGGCGGCTGCGAACACGTCGACGTGATCGAGCGGCTCGCCATCGAACGGGTCAAGGGCTTGTTCGACGCCGGGTACGCGAACGTGCAGCCGCACTCCGGCGCGCAGGCCAACGCCGCCGCCATGTTCGCCACCCTCACCCCCGGTGACACCATCCTGGGTCTGGACCTGGCGCATGGCGGTCACCTCACACATGGCATGAAGATCAATTTCTCCGGCAAGCTGTACAACGTGGTCGCCTACCACGTCAGCGAGTCCGACCACCGCGTCGACATGGCCGAAGTACGCGCTCTAGCCACCGAGCACCGGCCGAAGATGATCGTCGCCGGCTGGTCGGCGTACCCCCGGCACCTCGACTTCGCCGAATTCCGGGCCATCGCCGACGAGGTCGGCGCACTGCTGCTGGTCGACATGGCACACTTCGCCGGACTCGTCGCGACCGGCCTGCACCCCAGCCCCGTGCCGCACGCCGACATCGTCACCACCACCACACACAAGACGCTCGGCGGGCCGCGCGGCGGGGTCATCATGACCAACACGCCCGAACTGGCCAAGAAGATCAACTCCGCGGTGTTCCCCGGCCAGCAGGGCGGCCCGCTGGAGCACGTGATCGCCGCCAAGGCGGTGTCGTTCAAGGTCGCCGCGGGCGAGGAGTTCGCCGACCGGCAGCGCCGTACGCTGTCCGGCGCGAAGTTGCTGGCCGAGCGGCTGACCAGCGCGGACCTTGCCGCCGCCGGCGTACAGGTACTGACCGGCGGCACCGATGTCCACCTCGTCCTGGTCGACCTGCGCAACTCCGAACTCGACGGCCGGCAGGCCGAGGACCGGCTGCACGAGCTGGGCATCACGGTCAACCGCAACGCCGTACCGTTCGACCCGCGCCCCCCAATGGTCACCTCCGGCCTGCGGATCGGCACCCCGGCCCTGGCCACCCGCGGCTTCGACACCGACGCCTTCACCGAGGTCGCCGACATCATCGCCGGCGCACTCACCCCCGGCTTCGACGACACCCGCGCCACCGACCTGCGGGAACGCACCTCCGCTCTGGCCAGCAAATACCCGCTCTACCCCACCTTGTAGAACCTCGCGGCATCGCATCGCACCGCACTTGAAGGCATTTTCCCCGAATTACCGTTATCTCCAGTTGCCGGAAGGGACATTCGGTGAAAATGCGCCGCGGGCGGGGGAAGGTGAAGGCAGCGCAGGGGCGAGACCCGGCGAGATGCGGTCACTTCGCGTCGGCGTAGCAGTCGACTGTAGCCAGATCCAGCGGGAAGTGCACCCGGGTACTGCCGAACAGCAGCCGGGTCGCCTCCTTCGCGGCGGCCGACACGTGCGTCGTGACCTGGTCGGACAGTTCGGCGCGACAGTGCACCATCACCTCGTCGTGCTGGAAGAACACCAGCTCAGCGTCGTCGAGCCGGTGCAGCCGGTTCCGCAGGTCGGCGAGCAGCAGCAGAGCCCACTCCGCGGCGGTGCCCTGGATGACGAAGTTGCGGGTGAAGCGGCCCCGAGCCCGGGCCGAGGCGGCGCTGTGCGGCGGTTCGTCGCCGGCCGGTTCACCCTCGATGGCCCAGCCGGCGCCGGGCGGCGGGCAGGTACGGCCCAGCCGGGAACGGACCAGCCGGCCCTGCTCCCCGGCCCGCGCCGCGACCTCGACATAGTCGACCGCGGCCGGGAAACGCCGACGCAGTACGTGCAGCAACGCCCCGCCGGTACCGGTCGTGCCGCCGTACATCGCCGACAACAGCGCGATCTTGGCCTTGGCCCGGTCACCGTCGAACGCGTCGGCGGCCAGCGCCGCGTACATGTCGCCCGGGCCGGCAGCCTCGGCCATCCGCCGGTCACCGGACAGCGCGGCCAGTATCCGGGGTTCAAGCTGCCCGGCGTCGGCGACCACCAGCCGCCAGCCCGGGTCGGCCACCACGGCGCGGCGTACCTGCTTGGGGATCTGCAACGCGCCGCCGCCCCGGGTTCCCCACCGGCCGGTGACCACGCAGCCGGCAACGTACTCGGGTCGGAACCGGCCACCGGTCACCCAGTCGGACAGGAACTGCCAGCCGTTCGCGGCGTGCAGCCGGGCCAGTTCCTTGTACCGCAGCAGCGGCGCCACCGCCGGATGGTCCACCTGGCGCAGTACGTGCGCCCGGCTGGAGGTGACCGGTATGCCGGCGCGAGCGAACGCGCGGACCAGGTCGGCCGGCGAGTCGGGGTTGACCTGCCGGCCGAACGCTGCGGCGATCTGCGCGGCCAGGTCCGCCAGTACAGGCGGTCGACCGCCGCCCACCGGCCGGGCCCCGAGCGCCCCGGTCAGCAGCCGGTCGTGCACGTCGGTACGCCACGGCAGGCCGACCGCGCCCATCTCGACGGCGGCCAGCGCACCGGCAGACTCGACCGCAACCAGCAGCCGGAACCGGTCCGGGTCTGCCAGCTCGGCGATCCGGACCTGCTGGTCGGCGTGTACCCGGGCGACGGCGTCGACCGGCGACGCGGCACCGGGCAACTGGTCCTGTGCCCCGAACGACGCTGGGTCGAACAGGGCGGGCTGGCTGGGTCGGCCGGGCTGCACCGCGGCGGCCAGCGGTGCGTCCGCTGGTACTGGAAGGCCCCGCAGCCGGGCCCAGGCGGCGGCCAGCGACCGCGGCTCACCGTACCGGCCGGCGTGGCCGAGCAGCAGCGTCTCGGTCAGCGCCAGGTCGTGGCAGCGCGCGACCCGGCTGCCGGACCGCAGCAGCGCCGGGTAGCAGGCGGCGGTGTCCGCCCACACCCAGCGCGGACCGGACGGCTCCCGGGCGGCGATCTCCGCAGCGAGCGACGGTACGCAGCGGGTCGGGCCGGCCGGTCCGCCGGCAGCATCCAGCTCGACCAGCTCACCCGCGCCGGTCCGCTCGTCGTGTACCGCCCACCGCACGAGGTGATCCTGCCCGGCGCCTGTGACATCCGCAGCACCGGCGGGCACCGGAGCCGGCATGCACAACGGACGGCAAGCGCGGCGGGCGCGGGCGCGGCGGGCGGCAGGCACGGGGGACGGCCGGCACAGGGGACGGCAGGCACGACGAGTGCGGGCGCCGCGGGGCGGCCCTGCGGACGGCGCCGCAGCCCCGACGGGGTCGTACAGGCAGAACGCCGCCCTCCCCGGGTGGGCGGAGAGGGCGGTGTTCCGGCGGGTGCCTCGGGTAAGGCTCAGTTGGGCGCCTTCGCCAGCGTGACGGTGGCGGTCTTCTGCGCACCGTTCCGGGTGTAGGTCACCAGGACCTTGTCGCCCGGCTTGTGCCGGCTGATCGCCGAGACCAGCGACTCGGAGTCGGTCACCCGCATCGCGTCGACCTTGGTGATCACATCGCCCTTGGTCAGTCCTGCCTTGGCAGCCGGGCCGCCCTTGGTCACGTCGGCCACCAACGCACCCTGCGGGGCGCCGTTGCTGCCGGCCCCGCTGCTCAGCGCGTCGCCGACCTTCACCCCGAGCAGGGCGTGCTGCACCTTCTTGCCCTTGATCAGCTGGTCTGCGCTGGATTTCGCGGTGTTGATCGGGATCGCGAAGCCGATGCCGATGTTGCCGCCCTGGCCGCTGCTGTTGTCGGCCGCACGGATCGCGCTGTTGATGCCGATGACCTGGCCGGACATGTTGAGCAGCGGGCCGCCGGAGTTACCTGGGTTGATCGCCGCGTCGGTCTGGATCGCGTTCGGGATCGTGATCGCCTGGCCGCCGCCCTGCTGTTGCTGTTGCTGTTGCTGTTGCTGTTGTTGCTGCTGACCCCGGCCGAACGGGAACGGATTCTGCTGCTGCGGTTGCTGCTGCTGCTCTTCCCCGGCGACCGTGTAGCTGCGGTTCATCGCGCTGACGATGCCCTCGGTGACCGAGCCTTCCAGGCCCAGCGGGCTGCCGATCGCGGCGACCCCGTCGCCGACCCGCAGCTTGCTGCTGTCGCCCAGCGTCGCTGGCTTCAGGTCGGACCGGCCGTCGGCCTTCACCACGGCCAGGTCACCGGCCGGGTCGGTACCGACGACCTTCGCGGAGGTCTGCCTGCCGTCGGAGAACGCCACGGTGATCGAGCCGCTGCCGTCGGCCACGGAGGCGACCACGTGGTTGTTGGTCAGGATCATCCCGTCGGAGCGGATGATGACCCCGGATCCCTCGTCGCCGGACTGACTGCCGTCCGGCTGCACCTTCAGCGATACCACGCTCGGCTGCACATGGGAGACCATCGTCGCCAGCGAACCGGTCCTGCTCGACACCGGATCGGACACCACGGTGCTCTCGACCGGCGCTCCGCTTTCCAGCGCGTGTACGGTCACGCCGCCGACCAGACCGCCGCCCAGCACCAGGATCACCGCCACCGCTCCGGCGGCCAGCCACCGTCGACCCCGTCGTGGCTGGCCGGGCTGCTGAGGGCCGTACGGTCCGGGCTGCGGCCACCCTGCGCCACCGGGCCCCGGCGGGTACGGAGGGGGTGTGCTGCCGGGTACGCCGTATCCGGGCATCTGCTGGTATCCGGAGCCCGGGAGCTGCTGGGTCGCGTGACCGGCCGCCGCAGCGTACTGCTCCGCATGCCCGGCCGGCGTCTCCGCGGACCAGGCCGAACCGTCCGAAGTGGACGGTCCAGCGGCACCAGCGGCCGGAGCCGCCGACTGGTCGTACCCAGCCGGCGGGGCGTGTTGGGCCGCACCGGAATCGACGGCGGGTGCCGGGTCGACGGCGGGTGCCGGACCGGCCGAGGATGGCGGTGCGGTCGCCTCGCCTGCGCCCGTCCCGCTGTGCTGGGCGGCCACATCAGGGGCGGCGGTATTGGGGGCGGCGACGTGCTGCTCGGACGTTCCCGGCCGGGCGTCCAGTTGGCGCGTCGGGTCTTCCTCGCCCGGACCCGAATCCCGGCCCGGGTGGATGTTCTCGCGATCCTCGTCCTTCATGACCCCTAGCCTGACGCCGCTGTCTGCGGCCGGCCTGGAGTGTCGCTGAGAATAGTCTGGGAGCGGCGGACATCAGCTGGGAACGCTGATAGACAGTGACCTGATGATGGCCGAGAATGCCGGCGACGGAACGGCTTCCCGTCCGCCGCCCAACAAAACGACGGACAGCTACTCCGACATCGCTTTCAGTGCTATCGCCGTTCCCGCGTCATCGCCGTTCCCGCGTCATCGCCGTTCCCGCGTCATCGCCGTTCCCGTGCCACGGGGCTCCTCCCACGTCACCGCTGGCCCCGCTCGAAGTAGTCCACCAGCTCCGGATCCAGCGCCGGTACGTCGTAGGGCGTGCCGTTGTCCCGCAGCGAACGGGTCGCCTGCACCCCTGCCGCCACACTCATCCGCGCGGCCACCGGCGACGTGTCCGTCACGCCGCCGTCGCGTACGAAACGGCAGAACTCCGCGACGATCTGCGGATCGGCACCACCGTGCGTGCCCGCGACATCCGGCACCCGATAGGTGACATCAGCGGACTCCCGGTAGCCGGAGCGTTGTGCGTTCCACACCTTGACCACATCGCCCGGCCCGTCGCCGAAGTTCTCCAGCCGGCCCGCGTCACCGATCACCGTGTAGTTGCGCCAATAGTCCGGGGTGAAGTGGCACTGCTGGTAGGACGCGAGTACGCCGTTGTCCAGCCGCATCGTCACCATCGAGACGTCCTCCACGTCCACCACGTCGTTGAGGTCACGTTGGGCACGCGGTGGCCAGTTGGCGGCCGGAGCGTACCAGTCGTCGGTCTTCGGCTCACCCGGCGCACGGCGCGGCAGGTCCCCGTACACCATCAGGTCGCCGAGCGCGGAGACCCGCTGCGCGTAGCCGCCGGCGATCCAGTGCAGTACGTCCAGGTCGTGCGCGGCCTTCTGCAGCAACAGTCCGGTGGTGTTGCGCCGGTCGGCGTGCCAGTCCTTGAAGTAGAAGTCGCCGCCGTGCCCGACGAAGTGCCGGACCCAGACCGTCTGCGGCGTACCGATCTCGACGCGCGCCACGATGTCGCGCATCAACCGCACCACACCCATGTGCCGCATGTTGTGCCCGACGTACAGTTTCGTACCGGTCTGCCGGGCGGCGGCCAGCAGCGCGTCACAGTCCTCGATCGTGATCGCCAGCGGCTTCTCCACGTACACCGGCTTACCGGCGCGCAGCACGTCCAACGCGATGTCGGCGTGCGTGTGGTCCGGCGTGTTCACGATGACCGCGTCCACATCCGGCGAGTCGAGCAGATCCCGATAGTCGGCAGTCACCAGCTTCGCGTCGAAGGTGGCCGCCTCCCGGGCCCGGATCTGCTCGTCCAGGTCGCACACCGCGACCACACGCGATCCCGCACCGGGCCGGTGCCCGGCCACTGCGAGACTGCGCCGCAACCCGAACCCGATGACCCCGAGCCGTACGTCCTCCACGGTGCACGCCCTCCCCGTCTTCTCCACCCGGCCGGCCCACCAGGTCGCTGTCCTGTCGCGATACTGCCCGCTCGGCCGCCGTACCGCCAGGGTCGTCCCAGCATCCCGGAGACCGCACCCGGCCGGGTGGCGGTTGACGGCGACGGGGGCACCGGGCGCAGGATGGCCCGATGCCCGACCTGACACCGCTCCGGCTGCCCGCACCCGACCACCGGCTGTCCGACCGTACCGGCTGGACCCGCGGACACTGGGAGGCGCTGGCAGACCACCTGCTGGCCTCGGCGGCCCGCTACGCCACCCCGGACGGCGCCCAGCTGCGGCTGCCGGGCCGTACGAGCATCTCCGGGGAACGCTCCGACGGGCTGGAAGGCTTCGCCCGTACGTTCCTGCTGGCCGCGTTCCGCATCGCCGGTGCGCGCGGGGTCGGCTGCGACGCTCTGATCGAGCGGTACGCCCGCGGCGTACGGTCCGGCACCGACCCGGACAACCCCAACGGCTGGCCGGTCATCGTGCACCGCTCACAGCAGATGGTCGAGGCCGCGTCGGTGGCGCTGGCCCTGCACGAGACCCGGCAATGGATCTTCGACCGGTTCGACCCAGGCACCCGCGACAACGTCCGACGCTGGCTCGGCGGCTTCGTCGGCAAGCAGACCTGGCCGAACAACTGGGTACTCTTCCAGGTCGTCACCGAAGAGTTCCTGTCCAGTGTGGATGGACCGGCCGACCGGGTGGAGATTACCCGCGGTCTGGACCGCATCGAAGCATGGTACCGGGGCGAAGGCTGGTACTCCGACGGCGCCGGCGCCCACTTCGACTACTACATCGGTTGGGCGATGCATCTCTATCCGGTGCTGTGGAGCCGGATGATGGGCGCCACCGGCGGGGACGACAGCGGCCGGGGTGTGGTCTACCGGGCCCGGCTGCGCGAATTCCTGGACCAGTACCAGTACTTCTTCGGCTCCGGCGGCGCACCGGTGCACCAGGGTCGGTCGCTGACCTACCGGTTCGCCACCGCCGCACCGCTGTGGCTGGGGGCGCTGTGCGACGCCACATCGCTTCCGCCGGGCCGGACCCGACGGCTCGCCTCCGGCGTGGCGCGACACTTCGTCGAGCACGGCGCCCCGGACGGACACGGACTGCTCACCCTCGGCTGGTATCAGGAGTTCCTACCCAGCACCCAGAGCTACTCCGGTCCCGGATCGCCGTACTGGGCGAGCAAGGCGTTCCTCGGACTGCTACTACCGGCCGACCATCCAGTGTGGACCGAGCCGGAACAGCCGGCACCCAACGACCTCACCGACACCACCGTGGCGATGCGCGCGCCCGGCTTCGTACTGCACTCCACCGCCGGGGACGGCATCGTACGGCTGCTCAACCACGGCAGCGACCGCAATTCGCCGCCGCCGGCACCTGCCCAGGACGACCCGCACTACGCCAAGCTCTGCTACAGCAGCCACAGCGGCCCGGAACTGTCCGAACGTGCCTGGTACGAGAACGTGGATGCTCATGTCGCACTGGTCGACACCGCGGACGGGACCGCCTCACGACGCCGACGGATCGAACGACTGCCCGCCGTCGCGGACAGAGCCGCGTCCGCGTACGTCGCCGAGGTGGCCGGCGCCCGGTACCGGCTGGCCACTGTCGCGGTGGCGCACGGCCCGTGGCAGCTGCGGGTGCACGTGATCATCGGACCGCTCGGCGGGGCGGCCGGCGTACCGCACACGGTGCGCGACGGCGGCTACCCGCTGGCCGACAGTACCGGACCGGCTGCCGCGACCGGCCCCCGTTGGGCCGCGGTCACCACCGGCGCAGGGCTGACCAGTGCGGTGTTCGGGCTGTACGGCTACACCGGCGCGGCGGTCCGGTACGCGACCGGGGCCAGCGCGTTCGGCCCCCACTCGGGCACCCCGTACCTCACCGCGCCCGGCTCGGACAGCGACCGGCAGGTCCTGGTGAGCCTGGTACTACTCAGCGGCGTACCGGTGGATGCCGCCCGGCTGGCCGGTGCCCCGGAGGCGAGGGTCGGCGCGGGGACGGTGACCACGCACTGGCCGGACGGTGCGCCGGTACAGGTCAGGTTGCCGGAATGAGGCGCGGCGGTCAGCGCCGGATGTCGCTGGGCGCGTCGAGCTCGCCGAGGTCGATCACATGCTCCTCCGCCGGAGCCGGCCGCGTCATGAACGGCGGCGGCGATGCGTTGTCGTCGGTGTCGGGGGCCAGCGGCAGCCGTACCCGGAAGGTCGCGCCCTCCCCCGGTTCGGTGTCCACCTCGACCGTGCCGTGGTGCGCGGCGACCAGTGAGGCCACGATCGCCAACCCCAGACCGGTACCGCCGGCTTCCCGGGACCGTGCCTTGTCCACCCGGTAGAAACGTTCGAACACCCGGTCGCGCTGTTCGGCGGTCAACCCGGGTCCCTGGTCGGCGACCTCGACCACGGCGCAACCGTGCTCGGTGCGAACCCGGATCTCCACCGGGGTACCAGCCGGGGTGTGCGCCATCGCGTTGTCGACCAGGTTACGGACCACCTGTCGCAGCCGGGGCTCGTCGCCGAGCACCACCGGCGGCCCGGCATCCGACGAGCCCGCGCCGATCTGCAGCCCGATGTCGCGGTCCGGGTCCACGGCGCGCGCGGCCTGTACCGTGTCGGCGGCGATCGCCAGCAGATCCACCGGTTCGTGCGCCACCGGCCGCTGCTGGTCCAGCCGGGCCAGCATGAGCAGGTCCTCCACCAGCAGACCCATCCGGGAAGCCTCGGCCTCGATGCGACCCATCAGCCGGTTCGCCTCCGCCGGTCCGGCGTCGGCGCGCTGACGGTACAGCTCCGCGAAGCCTCGGATGGTGGTCAGCGGGGTACGGAGTTCGTGACTGGCGTCGGCGATGAACCGGCGCATCTTGCCCTCGGAGCGGTGCGCGGCGTCGGCCGACTGCCGTGCCGCATCGGCGGCACGCCGGGCCGCGTCGGCGGAGCGTCGGGCCGCGTACTCCGAGCCGGCCTGCGCCGCGAACGCCGCCTCGATCTGGCCGAGCATTGCGTTGAGAGCCCGCCCCAGTCGACCCAGTTCGGTACGAGGATCGCGCTCGGGTACCCGCAGCCCCAGGTTGCCGTTGGCGATGGCACCGGCGGTGCGTTCGATGTCGCGCAGCGGCCGCAGGCTGAAGGTGACCACCGCGGCACCCACCACGGCCATCAGGATCAGCACCGCGATGCCCACCCCGAGTTCGATCCGGATCAGCCGGTTGATCGAGCCGTCCACCGAGTTCATCGAGCCGGAGATCACCAGGTACTGCTGGTTGGTGCCCAGTTTGATCGGGTCGACCTGCACCCGCCAGCGGGTGTTGCCGGTGTTGGATCCGACCGTGAACGCGTGCCGGTCCGAACCGCTCAGCTTGTTGGTGCCATGCGGGTACGTCGGCCAGACCTTCGGCTTCTTATTGCCGTACGAGTCGATCCGCTGGACCAACGAGCCGTCGGCGTTGCGCACCTCGAACACGTACGCCACGTTCTCCAGATGCACGGCGCTGCTGGTGCTGACCGGGATGAGGCCGGGCAGGTAGATGTTGATGTCACCGGAGCCGGGCTGCGAGGACTGCTGGCTGATCTGTTCGCGCGCCTGCCGGTCCAGTGTGGAGAGCTGGTCGTCGACCCGGGTGGTGAGGTAGCCGCGCATGAACATCACGCTGGCGGCACCGATCAGCAGCAGCGCGATCAGCACCAGTACCAGCGTGGCCGCCACCATCCGGGTGGCCAGCGGCAGCCGCCCGGCGAGGACGGTGAGCGCCCGGGGACGGCGTGCGAAGCGCCCCCACGGTGGCGGCGGTCCAGCCTCGTCGGTAGCGGTCACGGTGGTCAGCTCATCCCTGAGATCGGCCCGGCCCTCCGGGTCAGCTCGGTTGCCCGGTCAGCTCGGCATCCGGAGTACGTAACCGACCCCGCGCAGCGTGTGGATCAGCCGCGGTTCGGCGGTGTCCACCTTGCGTCGCAGGTACGACACGTACGACTCGACGATGGAATCGTCGCCCCGGAAGTCGTAGTTCCAGACATGGTCGAGTATCTGCGCCTTGGACAGCACCCGGCCGGCATTGGTCATGAAGTAGCGCAGCAGCTTGAACTCGGTGGGCGACAGCTTGATCAGCCGGCCTCCCCGGTACACCTCGTGCGTCTCCTCGTCGAGTTCGATGTCGGCGAAGGTGAGGCGGGCGGGTGGTTCGAACTCCCCGCCGGTACGGCGCAGTACCGCCCGAATCCGGGCGATCACTTCTTCCAGGCTGAACGGCTTGGTGACGTAGTCGTCGCCACCGAGGGTCAGTCCGCGCACCTTGTCCTCGGTGCCGTCGCGCGCGGTGAGGAACACCACCGGCGTACGGTCGCCGCCGGAACGCATCCGGCGGGCCACCTCGAATCCGTCCAGGTCGGGCAGCATGACATCGAGCACCACCAGGTCCGGCCGGCGTCGCTGCACGGCGGCGGTGGCCTCCTGGCCCCGGGTCGCGGTGCTGACGTCGAATCCGGCGTACCGGAGGCTGGCGGACAACAGTTCCAGGATGTTCGGATCGTCCTCGACGACCAGCAGTCGGGCCTCGGCCGACTGGCCGGCGGAACCCGCACCGCCCCGGCCCTGCGTCAGATCACTCGTTCCCGCGGATACACCTGTGGCCATGCCTTCATGATGCCCATGGGCGCTGAGCCGGCACTGGCGAAAACCTGTGAGTTGGCTGGAAATGAGGAGAGTACGCGGGTGACCAGATCCGTCGAATGTGAGACCGTGGAGTCATGATGGGGAACCCTCATGGTCACCAAACGTCCCATTTCAGGACACAGAACGCGTTAGGCCCAGCCAGCATTGTGCTACCACCCAGCGCCCCGCACCGCACACACCCGGCAGGCACGGTGAAGGCTACCTGGTGAACTTGGACGGCGACGTAATGACAGAACTGACCGTACCTTCTCGCTACTGCGGGCCCCCGGACAGCGCCAACGGCGGATTCGTCGCCGGAAACCTGGCCAGCTACCGGCCCGGACCCAGCGGCACCGTGGTGACGCTGCACAGTCCGCCACCACTGGACAAGGCACTACAGATCGACCTCGACTCCTCCCAGACCGGCGACGCGCACCTGTACGACGGCGCTCGGCTGGTCGCCAGCGCCCGACCGGCCGAACCGTTCGACGCGCTGGTCCCACCGGTCGGTTTCGAGGTCGCCGAACTCGCCTCGGCCGGCTACCCGGGCTTCAGTACCCACCCGTTCCCGACCTGTTTCGTCTGCGGTCCGCGACGCGACAAGGGCGACGGCCTACGGCTGTTCCCGGGCCGGTTGGACGACGGGACCGGCCGTACCGCCTGCCCCTGGGTACCGGACGAATCGGCCACCGCCGGCACCGGCCAGGTGCCGGAGGAGATCGTCTGGGCAGCACTGGACTGCCCCGGCGGGTGGACCGCCGAGATCGAACGGGAGGCGCGGGTACTCGGCCGCATCGCCGGCCGCGTCCGGGACGTACCCAGACCGGGCCAGCGCTACGTGATCATGGGCCGCCGACTCGGCTCCGACGGCCGCAAGACGTACGTCGCAACCACCATCTACGGTCCCGACGGCGCAATCATCGGACAGGCCCTGGCCACCTGGCTGACCGCCTAGCCCCGCCCCCGCCTCGTGGAACGGCCCGCACCCCGCCAGGGTGCGGGCCGTTCCACGTCCCACCAGGCACCACGCACACCTCGCACACCACGCAGCGCTACCACCCGCTGCGCGCATTTTCCCGAATGTACCGGTCGCAAAAAGCGACTTAACACTCTTTCAGGAAAAATGCACAGTACGAGTGACTGCACAGTACGGGCGGGCAGGTGGGGCGGGGTTTCGGGGGGCGGCGGATGGACGATCCGGGGCCGGACGTACGTGTAATCCTTGCCTCTGTCCTGAGCCGGATTCGGTTTTCGAACCCGATCTGTGGTATTCACAGCGATCGTGACGACCGGAACGGCGGACACGACCGTCAGAGGACAGGGCGATGCTCGGGATGCGCGTGACCGGGCCGATCAGCTGCTCGCCGCAGGGCGCGCGGACGAGGCCGCAGAGATCCTGCGGACCCTGACCCGGCAGCATCCCGAGGACCCGTGGGCGTGGCAGCGACTGGCTGCCGCGCTGCTCGCCGTCAACGGCGGGGAAGCGTACGACGCCCAGGCGCGGGACGCCGCCGAACGGGGCGTCACCCTCGACCCGTCCAGCGCGATCGGGTATCGGATGCTCAGCGAGGCGGCGCTGCGACTCGGTGACGAGGACGCGGCGCTCGCCACCATGCGGGCCGCTGTACAGGCTGCACCGGACAGCTGGGTCGCGCACCTCGACCTCGCGGCCGCGGTGGTCAAGCAGCCCGGTGGCGGACGTGAGGCGTGGCGGATCGCCCGCCGGGCCGCGAAACTGGCGCCGGACCGGCCGGAACCGCACCTGATGCTCGGCGACCTCGCCTTACGGGCCGGTGACGTCGGGTACGCCGCCGCGGGATACTCCGACGCGCTGGACCGTGACCCGGGCAACGCGCTGGCCACTCGCAAACTCGCCGAACTGCACGGCCAGCTCGACGACACCCCGCCGGACACCGGCCCACGTACCGGGGCCGACCACCAGGCCGCCCGGCTGATCGGTAACGGCCTGGCCTCCCTGTCCGTGCTGACCGCCCTGGTCACCGGCATGCTCATGGTCCTGGCACCGGACGAGGTGACCGGATGGTTCTCCGGTATCGGCCTGGTCGCCTCCGGTGGTCTGCTGCTGGTCGCCCTGGCACTGATCACCGGGAGCCGCAAACTGGTCGACCACCTGCCCGGCGGCGCCCGGTACCGGTCCGGGCTGCTGGTCAGCGCGCTGGGCCTCGGCGCCGCGATCATCGCCCTGGAACTCGGTTGCCTGCTCACGGTCGGCGCATTGCGGGTGGCGCTGTGTCTGGCCCTGGCCGGTTACGCGGCCGGGCACATGACCGCCAGGTTCGCCGACCGGGCCGGCAGCCCCATCGCCGACGACCGGCAGGCCGAGCGGATGCGGTCCGGCGCGTTCTTCGGCCTGGCACTGGGAAACCTGCTGCACGCCGTCGGGTACATCGTGCTGGCGCTGCTGAGCGCGGTCCTACCGGCCGGCGCGTTCCAGCTGCTGGCCGTACTGGTCGTGGTCGCGCTGATCTTCGTGACCGGCGTACAGGACGCCGCGCTGGCCGGGCTGAGTGCGGTGCACCGCCGCAGGTTCGGTTGGGTGCCCCGCTCCGTACTGGCCACGGTCGCCGGATCCGCCCTGGTCGACCTGATCGGCGCCTCGGGTGCACTGGCGGGGCTGTTCGTCCCGGTACCGACCCTCGTCCTGCTCGCCGCCACGTTCCTGTGCTTCCTGCTGGCCACCGGGTCCGCGCTGGCCGCCGCCAACCTGCGGTCCTGATCCGCTTCGGGTGCGGCACGGGCCGCACCCGAAGGTCCGACGGGCGGCGGAACGCCGCGCCTACGTGGTAGGCAGTACGGCATGACGGATGTTGTGGTAATCGGTGCTGGGCACAACGGGCTGGTGGCCGCGATCCTGCTGGCCAGGGCCGGTCTTTCGGTCGAAGTACTGGAACGGGCCGATGTGGTGGGCGGTGCCTGCCGCACCGAGAAACCGTTCACCGAGGCGCCCGATCTGCAGGTCTCCGCAGCCGCGTACCTGCTGGGGCTGATGCCACCGGAGCTGATCAGCAAGCTCGGTGTGGACCTGCCGCTGATCCGTCGCGACCCGCACTACTTCCTGCCCACCCTGGACGGCCGGTACCTGCTGCTCGGCGCCGACGAGCAGGAGTCCCGCCGGCAGTTCGCGGAGTTCTTCACCGAGGCCGACGCGCGTGCCGACCAGGCGCTGCGTACCGAGCTTTCGGCGATGGCCGGCGACCTGGCGCCGGCGTGGCTGGCCGAGCCGCTGCCGGTGGAGCAGACCGCGGAGCGCTACATCCGTCCCGAGCTGCGGGAACGGTTCGTCGAGCTGGTACGCGGCTCGGCCATGGACTACCTGTCCAAGTTCGGTTTCGCCAGCGAACTGGTCACCGCGATGTACGCGGTGACCGACGGAACCCCCGGCCTCAACGGCTCACCGTGGTCTGCGGGCAGCGGCCACAACCTGCTGGTGCACAACATGTGCCGGCTGCCCGGCGCGGGCGGCACCTGGATGGTGGTACGCGGCGGGATGGGTACCGTGACCCGGACGCTGGCCAAGGCGGCGACCGACGCCGGCGCGAAGATCCGTACCGGGGTCACCGTCGAGTCGATCACCACCACCGGCGGCACCGTCACCGGGGTGGTCTGCGCCGACGGGACCGAACACGCCGCCAGCACGGTGCTCGCCTCCACCGACCCGTACCGGCTGCCCGGTCTGCTCGGTGACGCCTGCCCGGCGCCGCTGCGCGAACGGATCGACGAGTACGCCCGCGAGTCCCCCGGCCAGACGATGAAGGTCAACCTGGCCCTGTCGGACCTGCCCCGGTTCGCCGCACTGCCCGAGCAGCGGGGCCAGCACGGTACGACCGTGCACCTGCTGCCGCAGCCGGCCGCGGACGGCAGCGTACTGACCGCGATCCGGGCCGCGTTCGACGGCGCCGCCGCCGGGCGCACCGACCTGCTGCCGCCGATCGAGTGGTACCTGCACTCCACCCTGGATCCGACGCTGTCGGACGCCGAGGGCCGGCACTCCAGCGCGCTGTTCGTCCAGGGTGTGCCGCACGAGCCGGCCGGTTCCACCTGGGCGGCCGAGAAGGACGGCTACGTCAAGCGGCTGCTGGCCTTCATCGAGCAGTTCGTACCCGGGCTCAGCAGCCTGGTGGTGGACACGTTCGCGCTGTCCCCGGCCGACATCGAGGCCCGGTTCGGCATCACCGGCGGCAACATCTTCCACGTCGACAACAGGATCAGCTTCACCGACCGGATGCCGTACCGGACCGGGGTGGACGGGGTGTACGCCGGCGCCGCGGGCTGCTTCCCGGCCGGCAGCGTGATCGGCTGCGCCGGCCACAACGCCGCCGAGGCCATTCTCGCCGACCTGGGCCGGTCCACCGGCTCCTGAGCGGAAGGACCGGCGTGGGCGGACCGGCAGCCCACGCCGGTCCGCCGTGGAACCCGTGAACAGGGCACGGGAGGACCCCGCTCAGCCTAGGGTCTCGGCAGAGGACCACGACGCGCAGGCGGAGGTACCCGTGACCCGCACGTACCGCCAGAACCGGACAGATCACCCGCGCCGGACCGACCGACGGGCCGGACCACTCGGGGAGACCGAGCTGCGTCTGCTGGACGGCTACTGGCGTGCCGCGAACTACCTCGCCGTCGGGCAGATCTACCTGATGGACAATCCGTTGCTGCACCGGCCGCTGGTCGCCGAGCACGTCAAGGCGCGGCTGCTCGGGCACTGGGGCACCACCCCCGGCCTGAACTTCTGCTACACCCACCTCAACCGGATCATCACCAGCCGGGACCGGCCGATGATCTTCCTGGCCGGCCCGGGGCACGGCGGCCCGGCCGTACTCGCCCAGGCGTACCTGGAAGGCACCTACTCCGAACTGGTCACCCGGGTCGGGCGCGACGAGGCCGGGCTGCGGGAACTGTTCCGACAGTTCTCCTTCCCCGGCGGGGTACCCAGCCACGCCTCGCCGGAGGTGCCGGGCTCGATCCACGAGGGCGGCGAGCTGGGCTACGTACTGTCACACGCCTACGGGGCCGCGTTCGACAACCCGGACCTGGTCTGCGTCGCGGTGGTCGGCGACGGTGAGGCCGAGACGGGCCCGTTGGCCACCGGCTGGCACGGCAACAAGTTCCTCAATCCGGCGACCGACGGCGCGGTGCTGCCCATCCTGCACCTCAACGGGTACAAGATCGCCAACCCGGCGATCCTGGCCCGGATCCCCGACGAGGAACTGACCGCCCTGCTCACCGGGTACGGCTACCACCCGTACCTGGTGGCCGGGGACGAACCGGAGACCATGCACCAACTGATGGCCGCCACCCTCGACGCGGTGTTCGACGAGATCGACACCATCCAGCGCGACGCCAGGCAGGGCGCGGGCAGCGAACGCGTCCCGTGGCCGATGATCGTGCTGCGTACGCCGAAGGGCTGGACCGGGCCCCGCGAGGTGGACGGCCATCAGGTCGAGGGCACCTACCGGGCACACCAGGTACCGATCCCCGACTGCCGGGGCAACGACACGCACCGCGCCCAGTTGCAGGACTGGCTGCAGTCGTACCGCCCGATGGAACTGTTCGACGCGACCGGGGCGCTGCGGCCGGAACTGGCGGCGCTGGCGCCGCGCGGCGAGCTGCGGATGAGCGCCAGCCCGCACACCAACGGCGAGCTGCTGCGCACCCTTGCCCTGCCCGACTTCCGTACCTACGCGGTGCCGGTACCCCGGCCCGGGGCCACCGTCGCCGAAGCGACCGCCGTACTGGGTGGCTGGCTGCGCGACGTGATCGCCGCCAACCGGGACAACTTCCGACTGTTCGGTCCGGACGAGACGGCGTCCAACCGGCTGCAGAAGGTGTACGAGGTCACCGACAAGGTGTGGAACGCCGAGCTGTACCCGACCGACGACACGTTGGCGCCCGACGGCCGGGTCGTCGAGGTGCTGTCCGAACACCAGTGCCAGGGGTTCCTGGAGGGCTACCTGCTGACCGGCCGGCACGGGCTGTTCAACTGCTACGAGGCGTTCATCCACATCGTCGACTCGATGTTCAACCAGCACGCCAAGTGGCTCAAGGCCAGCCGGGACATCACCTGGCGCGGCCCCCTCGCCTCGCTCAACTATCTGCTGTCCAGCCATGTGTGGCGCCAGGACCACAACGGCTTCTCGCACCAGGACCCCGGGTTCATCGACCATGTGGTCAACAAGAAGGCCGAGATCATCCGGGTGTACCTGCCGCCGGACGCCAACACCCTGCTGTGCACCATGGACCACTGCCTGGCCAGCCGCAACTACGTCAACGTGGTGGTTGCCGGCAAGCAGCCAGCGTTGCAGTACCTGACGATGGACGAGGCGCTGACACACTGCGCCCGCGGCCTGGGCATCTGGGAGTGGGCGTCGCACGAGGCCGGGGACCCGGACGTCGTACTGGCCTGCGCCGGTGACGTACCGACCCTGGAGGCGCTCGCCGCGGTGGACCTGCTGCGTACCCACCTGCCGCAGCTGAAGGTACGGCTGGTCAACGTGGTGGACCTGATGCGGCTGCAGGACCGCCGGGAACACCCGCACGGCCTGGACGACGTGCAGTTCGACGCGCTGTTCACCCCGGACCGGCCGGTGCTCTTCGCCTACCACGGTTATCCGTGGCTGATCCACCGGTTGACCTACCGGCGCACCAACCACCACAACATCCATGTCCGCGGGTACATCGAGGAGGGCACCACGACCACTCCGTTCGACATGGTGATGCTCAACAACCTGGACCGGTTCCACCTGGTGATGGACGTGATCGACCGGGTACCGGGGCTGGGTTCGCGGGCCGCGGGGCTGCGCCAGCGGATGGTGGACGCCCGGCAGCGGGCGCGCGCGTACACCCGGGAGTACGGGCTCGACGATCCCGAGGTACGCGACTGGGCCTGGCCGTACTGAAAGGTCGCGGGATGCGGGTACTGGTGGTCAATGCCGGGTCCTCCAGCGTGAAACTCCGGCTGGTCGGCCCGGACTCCACGGTGCTGCGCGGCCGGGACCTGAGCGCCGACGCCGACAGGTTCCCAGCCGACGAGCTGTGCCGGGCGCTGGACGAGATGGCCGGCGCGGAGGCGGTGGGGCACCGGGTGGTGCACGGCGGCCGGGAGTTCCGTGGCCCGGTACGGCTCGACGAGGAGGTTCAGTACAAGATCACGAACCTGCGGGAACTGGCGCCGCTGCACCAGGCCGCCGGGCTGGTCGGGATCCGTACGGTCGCCGAGGCCCGACCCGACCTGCCGGCCGTGGCCTGCTTCGACACCGCCTTCCACGCCGACCTGCCGGCCGCGGCGGCCACCTACCCGGTTCCGCTGGAGTGGCGGGAACGCTACGGGGTACGCCGGTACGGCTTCCATGGCCTGTCGCACGCGTACGCGTCCCAGCGTGCCGTGCAGTTGGCCGGGCTGGACCCGCACACCGCCCGGATCGTCACCTGTCATCTGGGTTCCGGCGCGTCGCTGGCCGCGGTACGCGGCGGCCGCTCGGTGGACACCACGATGGGTTTCACGCCGCTGGAGGGCATCGTGATGGGCACCCGGTCCGGCACCGTCGACCCGGGACTGGTGCTGTGGTTGCAGACCACCGCGGGGCTCGACGCCGGGCAGGTCTCCCACGCACTGGAGGGGGAGTCCGGGCTGCTGGGCCTGGCCGGCACCGCCGACATGCGCGAGGTCCTGGCCCGCGACGCGGCCGGGGACCGGACCGCGCGGCGGGCGATGGCGGTGTACCTGCACCGGCTGCGGGCCGGTATCGCGGCGATGGCCGCCGCGATGGATGGTCTGGACGCGCTGGTGTTCACCGGCGGGGTGGGCGAGCACGCCGCGCCGGTACGGGCCGGCGCGGCCGACGGCCTGGGTTTCCTGGGGGTGGCGGTGGACGGGGCCCGCAACGCGGCCGCCGTGCCGGACGCCGAGGTAGGCAGCGCCGGCGCGCCCGTACGGACCCTGGTGGTCGGGGCGCGTGAGGACGCTGAGATCGCCGCGCAGGTGCGCAGCGTACTGGCCCGCTGAGCTCGACACATCCTGAGCTGCATGGCTGGCACCACCATGAAACACTCTGGGTCACTGGCACACGCAACACAGGACACGCGGCACATCTGTCACTTCTCGCTGGAGGCATCCGACCGCATGGCTGACGGCCAAATCGTCGTCTCTGGCCTGACCAAGCAGTTCCGCAAGGTCAGAGCCGTCGACGATCTCTCTTTCACGGTGGAACCCGGGCGGGTCACCGGGTTCCTCGGACCCAACGGCGCGGGCAAGACCACCACGCTGCGCATGCTGCTCGGGCTGGTGGCCCCCACCGCCGGGCACGCCACCATCGGTGGCCGGCGCTACCAGGATCTGACCGAACCGCTACGGGTGGTGGGCGCCGGGCTGGAGGCGTCCAGCTTCCATAAGGGCCGCACCGGACTCAACCACCTGCGGGTGCTGTGCGCCGCCGGTGGGCTGCCGGCCGACCGCGCGACCGAGGCACTGGACATGGTGGGGCTGACCCCCGCGGCCAAGCGCAAGGTCAAGGGCTACTCGCTGGGCATGAAGCAGCGGCTCGGCATCGCCGCCGGCATGCTCGGTGACCCGAAGGTGCTGATCTTCGACGAGCCGGCGAACGGTCTGGACCCCGAGGGCATCCGGTGGATGCGCGACCTGCTGTCGAAGTTCGCCGAACAGGGCCGCACCGTACTGGTCTCCAGCCACCTGCTGTCGGAGGTGCAGCTGTTCGCCGACGACGTGGTGATCATCGCCGCCGGTAAGCTGATCCGGCAGGGCCCGGTCAAGGAACTGACCAGCCTGGACGGTCAACAGCAGGTACGGGTACGTACCCCGGACCCGGAGAAGTTGTTCAGCCAGCTCGGCATCGAGCGCAGCGCGGTGCGTACCGACGAGGACGGCGCGTTGCTGGTGACCGGCGCGACCGCGCCGCAGATCGGGCACGCCGCGTTGACCGCCGGCGTCGAGCTGCACGAGCTGGCACCGCAGCGCGCTGACCTGGAACGGGTGTTCCTGGAACTCACCAGCGGAAAGGCGGTCATCCGGTGAACCGGGTCATCCGTAGCGAACTGCTCAAGGTACGCACCACCAACCTGTGGTGGCTGATGCTGATCGGCGTGCTGGTCTTCACCGCGCTGGCCCTGGCGGTCAACATGATCAGCGGCGACTTCCGGCTGCATCCGCCCGGCGGGCAGGGCGCCCTCACCACGGCGCCGAACATCGTCGCGAATGTCGCCTCGTCGCTGTACACCTCCGGCCAGTACTTCGGCACCCTGCTGGCGATGGTGTTCGGCATTCTCATCTTCACCAACGAGTTCTTCCATCAGACCGCGACGGCGACGTTCCTGGCCACGCCGAAGCGGACCGTGGTGATCGGCGGGAAGCTGATCGTGGCGATCCTGGTCGGTCTGGTCATCGCGGTGTTCACCACGGTGCTGTCGGTACCGTCCGGGGTCGCGTTCCTGTCCGCTCAGGGCGCCCCGCTGCACCTGGGTGACGGCGACGTGCTGAAGACGATCGGGCTCAACTGGCTGGCGTACGCGATATGGGCGGTGTTCGGCCTGGGTATCGGCGCGCTGCTGCGTAGCCAGATCCTCGCGGTGATCATCGGCCTGGTGGCGATGCTGGTGGGCCAGACGGTGCTGCAGGTCGGTCTGGCGCTGCTCTCCCAGTACTTCCATGAGGGCTGGATCCTCAAGATCGCGTACTGGCTGCCCAGCGGCGCGTCCGGAATCATGACCTCACCGCACGGCGCGAACGGCTTCGCCTGGTGGGCGGGTGCGCTGATCCTGCTCGCCTACGGGGTGGTGGCCGCGGTCGTGGGCACGGCGATCGCCCAACGGCGCGACATCAGCTGACCGTACAGTCGAAGTGTCGAGGCGACCCACCGTCGGGAACCACGACGGTGGGTCGCATCACCTTTAGTAACGGGACGCTGACAATCGTCGTTTCCCATCGTGTGAAACGCGCCACCCGATCGGACATACCGCCCGGCGGGTTGCGCCCGCCACACCGTTTGGTCGCGGCGGGCGCGTAGCCTGGAACGTCGGACGTCCAGCAGCGAATTTTCGTCGGAAGAGGCGATAACGGCCGTGTCGAGCCAGAACAACGGAGAAGCAAACCCCACCGCGACGGGCGGGTCGGAGACCAGTCTGCTCGCCGGATTCGGTCCCAACGAGTGGATCGTCGAGGACATGTACCAGAAGTACCTCGCCGATCCCAACAGCGTCGATCCCGCATGGCACGACTTCTTTGCCGACTACAAGCCGGTGAACCAGGATTCGACCAAGGACCAGCCCGCCGGGTCGAACGGGTCGGCACCAGCCGGGAGCGCACCGGCCGGGTCCGGCACTGCTGGGTCCGGCACTGCTGGGAGATCCGACAGCCCGCCGGACCGGGAGAAGCCACCCGCTGCCGCGAGCTCGAACGGGAAGGCCGCCACGCCGGCACCCGCCGCGGCCCCGGCCACCCGAGAGCGGCCCGCCGCCGACCGTAAGCCGGCCGCGTCGCAGCCCAGCGCAATTCCCGAGGGCGCGACCAGCACACCGCTGCGGGGTATCGCCGCCAAGATCGTCAGCAACATGGACGCGTCGCTGACCATCCCGACCGCCACGAGTGTGCGCGCGGTCCCGGCCAAATTGCTGGCCGACAACCGGATCGTGATCAACAACCACCTGGCCCGGGGCCGGGGCGGCAAGGTCAGCTTCACCCACCTGATCGGTTTCGCGCTCATCCGTGCGCTCGCCGAGTTCCCGGAGATGAACAGCTCGTACGCCGTCGTCGACGGCAAGCCGACGCTGATCTCGCCCGCTCACGTCAACATGGGTCTGGCCATCGATCTGGTCAAACCGGACGGCAGCCACACCCTCATCGTGCCCAGCATCAAGAACTGCGAGCAGCTGGACTTCCGGCAGTTCTGGACCGCGTACGAGGACCTGGTCCGTCGGGCACGCAAGAACGAACTCACCATGGCCGACCACCAGGGCGCGACCATCTCGCTGACCAACCCGGGCGGCATCGGCACGGTCCATTCCGTACCGCGGCTGACCAGCGGCCAGGGCACCATCATCGGTGTCGGGGCGATGGAATACCCGGCCGAGTTCTCCGGCATGTCCGACGAGGACCTGGCCAAGATGGCCATCAGCAAGATCATCACCCTGACCTCGACGTACGACCACCGGATCATCCAGGGCGCGGTCTCCGGCGAGTTCCTCAAGCGGGTACACGAACTGCTGCTGGGCACGCACGGCTTCTACGACCAGGTGTTCACCGCGCTGCGGCTGCCCACCGAGCCGGTCCGCTGGGTACGCGACACCGCGCGGACCGCCGAAGGGCAGATCGACAAGAACGCCCGAGTCATCGAACTGATCGAGGCGTACCGGGTGCACGGCCACCTGATGGCCGACACCGATCCGCTGGAATACCGGATCCGTAAGAACGCCAACCTGGACATCCTGCAGCACGGCCTGACCCTGTGGGACCTGGACCGCAGCTTCCCGATCGGCGGTTTCGCCGGCAAGCAGAAGATGAAGCTGCGCGACATCCTCGGTGTGCTGCGCGACTCGTACTGCCGCCGCATCGGCGTGGAGTACATGCACATCCAGGATCCGGAGGAGCGGCGCTGGCTGCAGGACCGGGTCGAGCTCAAGCACAGTGCGCCGCCGCCCACCGCGGAACAGAAGCACATCCTGGGCCGGCTCAACGTGGCCGAGGCGTTCGAGACGTTCCTGGCCACCAAATACGTGGGTCAGAAGCGGTTCAGTCTGGAGGGCGGCGAGACGCTGATCCCGTTGCTGGACGGGATCCTGCGCGACTCGGCCAACGCCAACCTGGACGAGGTCGTCATCGGTATGGCGCACCGCGGCCGGCTCAACGTGCTCGCCAACATCATCGGCAAGCCGTACGAGAAGATCTTCTCCGAGTTCGAGGGCAACGTCGACCCGAAGTCCGCGCAAGGCTCCGGCGACGTGAAATACCACCTCGGCATGGTCGGCAAGTTCACCACCCCGGACGGCGAGCACGCCACCACCGTCTCGGTCGCGGCGAACCCCAGCCACCTGGAGGCCGTCGACCCGGTACTGGAAGGCATCGTCCGGGCCAAGCAGGACCGGATCGACCTCAAGCTCGAGGGCTACACGGTCCTGCCGGTGATGGTGCACGGTGACGCGGCGTTCGCCGGACAGGGTGTGGTCGCCGAGACCCTCAACCTGTCGCAGCTGCGCGGCTACCGCACCGGCGGCACCATCCACGTGGTGGTCAACAACCAGGTCGGTTTCACCACCGCGCCCGACTACTCGCGCTCCAGCCTCTACTCCACCGACGTGGCACGGATGATCCAGGCGCCGATCTTCCACGTCAATGGCGACGACCCGGAAGCCTGCGTACGGGTCGCCCAGCTGGCCTTCGAGTACCGGCAGTCCTTCAACAAGGACGTCGTCATCGACATGGTCTGCTACCGGCGCCGGGGTCACAACGAAGGCGACGACCCGCAGATGACCCAGCCGCTGATGTACAAGATCATCGACAACAAGCGGTCGGTCCGCAAGCTGTACACGGAGGAGCTGATCGGCCGCGGCGACATCTCGCTGGCCGAGGCCGAGGAGGCCCTCAAGGACTTCCACGATCAGCTCGACCGGGTGTTCCGGGCCACCAAGGAGGCAGCGAAGACCTCCAAGCAGCTGCCCCGCAAACGCGACCCCGAACCCGAGCCGGAGGTGGCGACCGCCACCGACAACGCCACGATCCGGCGCATCGGCGAGTCGCACACCCAACTGCCGGACGGTTTCGTACCGCACCCGCGGGTGGCGAAACTGCTGGAGAAGCGCGCCAAGATGGCGGTCGAAGGTGGCATCGACTGGGCGATGGGCGAGCTCATCGCATTCGGTTCGCTGCTCACCCAGAACGTCTCGGTCCGACTGTCCGGTCAGGACACCCGGCGCGGCACCTTCGTACAGCGGCATTCGGTGCTGGTCGACTCGCAGACCGGCGCCGAATACACCCCACTGTCCAATCTGGACGACGAGCAGGCCCGGTTCTGGGTGTACGACTCACTGCTCAGCGAGTACGCCGCGATGGGCTTCGAGTACGGCTACTCGGTGGAGAACCCCGACCTGCTGGTCGCCTGGGAAGCGCAGTTCGGCGACTTCGGCAACGGCGCCCAGCTCGTCGTCGACGAGTTCATCTCCTCCGGTGAAGCGAAGTGGGGTCAGCAGTCCAGCGTGACCCTGCTGCTACCGCACGGGCACGAGGGCCAGGGCCCGGACCACACGTCCGGGCGGCCCGAGCGCTACCTGCAGCTGTGCGCCGAGGACAACATCCGGGTGGCGATCCCGACCACCCCGGCGAACTACTTCCATCTGCTGCGCCGCCAGGCCCTGTCGCCGAAGCGCAAACCGCTGGTCGTGTTCACGCCCAAGTCCCTGCTCCGGCACAAACTGTGCGTGTCCGATGTGGACGCCTTCACCACCGGTACGTTCCAGCCGGTGCTGGGCGACCCGGGGATGAAGGGGCAGTCGCTGGACCCGGACGCGGTCAAGCGGGTGCTGTTGTGCAGCGGCAAGGTCTACTACGACCTGCTGCAGGCACGGGCGGACCGGGGGCTGGACGACGTGGCCCTGCTGCGGCTCGAACAGCTCTACCCGCTGCCGGTCGAGGAGACCCGGGCCGCGCTCAGGCAGTACCGCAACGCCGAGGACTTCGTCTGGGTGCAGGAAGAGCCAGCGAACCAGGGTGCCTGGTCGCACATCGCACTCAACCTGCTGGAACACCTCGACGGGGTGCGGCTGCGCCGGATCTCCCGGCCGTCCGCTGCGGCACCGTCCGCCGGTTCGACCAAGGTGCACGGCTGGGAGCAGGCGGCGCTGCTGGAGGCGGCACTGCCTGCACGGCAGTAACCTGACCCATCCCGATGCCCGCCGCCCGCGTACCGTGGGGCGGCGGGCATCGGCGTTCTTGCTACGAGTAGGAAACGAATCATGTACTTCACGGACCGGGGCATCGAAGAACTGGCGGACCGGCGGGGCGAGGAGTCGGTCTCGATCGACTGGCTGGCCGAGCGGCTGCGCGACTTCGTGGACGTCAACCCGGAGTTCGAAACCCCGATCGAGCGACTCGCCACCTGGCTGGCCCGCCTCGACGACCCGGACGAGGACTGACCGGCCCTGTCCCCATCCCATCCGCACCACCGCGCCTTTTCCCTGAAAAAGTAGTTTTGTCCCGAATTGCCTGTCGGACTTTCGGGGAAAATGCACCTTTCTCCTACCTTCAGGAAGCATTTTCCCGAAATGCACCTTTAAGCAAAAGGGACTTAACTATCATTACGGGAAAATATCCATGCCGGAGTGGTGAACGATCCGCTTCGCTCAAGAGCCTCGCTCGCATCAAGCTGGACCCTTAAGCGAACAACGCCGACCTGAGCGTAATGATCATGAACTCAGCGTCACGACGCGCCGACGAAAACGTCAACCGGGCCGAGTCAATGCCGTACGGCATTGATCAACACGCCAGGCTCCAGCAGCAGCACCAGCTCCCACGTCAGAGCACCATCACCAGCGGACAAGGCATCAGGGTCCCCCGCGCGGCCAGCAGCCTCGCCCAGCGCGCCAGGATCAGGATCCAGCGCCAAGCATCAGGACCCCGCGCGGCCAGCATGAGACCCAGCCCGCCCAGCATCAGCCCAGCGCCAGGCCCCGGGCACAGCCCACCGACCCGACACCGGGTACCGCCTGCTGGGCGCCGCAGGCTGCCTTCTACGCCGGTCGGGTCGTCCGCGCCGTGGTTGCGCTACCCGGATTTCGCAGCAACGTGCAGGTCAGCGAGGTGGCTCTCCACCCGCAGCCCCAGATCGGTACATGAGAGCAAGATAAGAATCAACTCTTAAGTGATGATAAATCGTCACACTTATTGACATCCCTTTCGGGAAATTCGTACCTTTCAAATACCCCTCAACCCCCATGAAGGTTGCTTAAACCTCGTACCACCCATGTCTGGTATCTCGGACGCGACCACCCCGCGCGACGGGACAACGGCACCCGGATCAGGGATGAGGGTCGTCCTATCCGTTTGAAGGGAGCCCCTCCATGAATACCCGTATCCGCCGAGCTGGCCTCGCCCTTGCGGCGGCGGCCGGACTGACGCTCGCCATGGGCCTTACCGGCCCGGCCAGCGCGCAGCCCGCCACCAGCCACGGCGCCAGCCACGGCAGCAGCGTCTCCAGCTACATCCGGCACGACAACGCGCACATCATGAAAATGCGCGGCACCCAGGACGCCAAGCGCTTGGCCTCCACGACGCTGAGCTGGAACGGCGGCCCCGTCGAGCACCCCGCAGCGGTTTACCTGGACTTCTGGGGCAACCAGTGGAGCAACGACCCGTCGGGCGCTGCGAACTACCTGCAGGGATTCTTCGGCGCCACGGGCAACGACACGATGTCCAACGTGCTGAAGCAGTACTACGACAGCAGCGCCTACGTGTCCCTGCGTAACCCCGTGCTGGCTGGTGTCTGGTTCCACAACAGCGTTTCGGCTCCGTCGTACGCTTCGCAGGGCCAGATCTCCAGTGAGGCCAACACTGCGGCCTCGCACTTCGGGGTGTCCGGCCCGAACGCCGACATCTTCGTGGTGAGCCCGTCCGGCACCCACCCGGACAACTTCCCCAACGCCGGTTTCTGCGCATGGCACTCCTGGAACGGCCACGTCGCCTACACGAACATGCCGTACGTGTGGGACGCCGGGTCGTCCTGTGGCGCGAACTCGGTGTCCGGCGCCAATGACGGCTTCAGCATCGTGGGCGGTCACGAGTACGCGGAGGCCGCCACCGACCCGGAGCCGTCCAGCGGCTGGGTCGACAACTCCTCTGGCGAGGAGAACGCCGACCTGTGTGCCTGGACCTACATGTACGTCGACAGCAACGGCTACCCGGTCCAGGGCAGCTGGAGCAACGCAGCTGGCGGTTGCCGGTAGCAGCAGTACCGCGCCGGGCACCGGTTGTGCCCGCCGCGGCGCCGTGAAACGCCGGGGTGGCCGCAGCCGCCCCGGCGTTCGGCGTTCGGCGTTCGGCGTTCGGCGTTCGGCAGGCATAGTCCCCCGGGCACATGTTCCCGTACGTAGGCAACGCCAGCACGGCGTTCGCGCGGTACGTGTCCCGCCTGCCCGTGACCCCACAGCAAGAAGATCCTGCGGCAGTCAGGGGCAGGCGGCGTCGACGAGGGCCCGGGCGGCGCCCTTTGCCGCTTCGGGTGCGGTCGGTTCGGCGTCCAGTACGCCCGCGGCGAGTCCGCCGTCGATGAGCAGGGTGAGCTGCCGGGCGAGCTGGTCGGGATCGGCGGCTCCGGCACGGCGCGTGAGGTCGGTGACCCAGGCGCGGACGATGTTCTTGTGTTCGACGGTACGGGCGTGCACGTCGGTGCCTGGCACGCTCTCCGCCGCGGTGTTGATGAACGCGCAGCCGTGGAATCCGTCGCGGCGGCAGGCGCTGCTCAGGGCATCGAACATGCCCACGAGTTGAGCCCGGGGTTCTTCACCGGCGACTCGGGCGGCGGCGCGCAGCTGGCCGAACCAGGCCTGGTCGACCCGGTCGAGGTAGGCCAGCACAAGGTCGTCCTTGCGCGGGAAGTGCTTGTAGAGCGTGGCTTTGGCCACCCCGGACTCGGCGATGACGGTGTCGACGCCGACGCCGCGCGGGCCGTGCGCATAGAAGAGCCGGAACGCGGTGTCGAGGATGCGCTGACGCGCGGGCTGACGCGGTTCCGCCTGGCTCATCCGTTCCTCCCTCCGCTGATGCGGCCATCCTACAGAACGGTCTGTCTTTCCGCGAATTCTCGCAGCTCACGCTTTCCTGGCCTACTCCGTTCGCAGGATCTTTCGCCAAATCTAGTGAATAGACAGACCTGTCTGTTAGCCTTCTGGCAGGCGGCACTGGCCCGTCCAACTCAAGGGAGCAACACGATGAAGATCGCAGTTCTGGGTACCGGCTCGGTGGGACAGGCCCTGGCCGGGCGGCTGGCTGAGCTCGGCCACGACGTCACGGTCGGCACCCGCGACGTAGCCGGCACCATGGCCCGGACCGAACCGGACGCCATGGGCAACCCGCCCTACCCCGCCTGGGCCGCCACCCACCCCGCCGTGAACCTGGCGACGTTCGCCTATGCCGTCGCTGACGCCGAACTGCTCGTCAACGCCACCTCCGGACACGTGTCGATCCCGACGCTGACCGCCGCCGGCGCCGACCGGCTCGCGGGCCGGATCCTGCTGGACATCGCCAACCCGCTGGACTTCTCCCAGGGCTTCCCGCCCGGCCTGTTCGTCAAGGACACCGACAGCCTCGGCGAGCAGATCCAGGCCGCGTTCCCCGACCTGAAGGTCGTCAAGGCACTGAACACCCTGACCGCGGCGCTGATGGTCGACCCGAGCCAACTCGCCGATGGCCAGCACAGCGTGTTCGTGTCGGGCAACGACGCCGGGGCGAAGAAGACCGTGACCGACCTGCTCACATCCTTCGGTCACACCGACGTGATCGATCTCGGCGACATCAGCACCGCACGGGGCACGGAGATGTTCCTCCCGCTGTGGCTGCGGCTGATGGGTTCGCTGGAAACACCGCTGTTCAACATCAAAGTCGTCCGCTGACACCGGGCACAGGACACCGGGCACAGGACACCGGGCACCGGGCACCGGGCACCGGGCACCGGGCACCGGGCACCGGGCACCGGTCGCACCTGGCCCACATCGGCCGGGATGTCCCGCACCACGGTTCAACGGCGGATCGGGGACGCTCTCCTGCAGACGCCGCCCAGTTCCCGCGTTCGCCCGGCTTCCGTCCCTGCGGCGCCGTAGCCTGCGGTCGTCGAACCCGTCACGAGCAAGGGGGCGCCCGATGGGGTCTCGTCTCAACCCGTACGTCAGCTTCCCGGGCACGGCCCGTCAGGCGATGGAGTTCTACCAGGGCGTCTTCGGCGGCACGCTGTCGATCAACACCTTCGGCGAATTCGGCGCGCAGCACTCGGAGCACGACGCCAGCAAGATCATGCATGCCAGCCTGCAGACCGACCTCGGCTTCACCCTGATGGCCTCGGACCTGCCTTCTGGAACGGAACATAGGCCCGGTAACAACATCACCGTCAGCATCAGCGGTGACGACGACAAGCTCCGAGACTACTGGGACAAGCTGTCGGCCGACGGCACCGTCACCATGCCGTTCGAGAAGCAGATGTGGGGCGATATCTTCGGCATGTGCACCGACAGGTTCGGCATCCCATGGATGGTCGACATCACCTCACCGCAGAGCTGAAAACCCGAACCTCGCCCCCACGCCGAGGCGTGCGGTCCGGGGCACAGCGCTGCGCACTGTCGCGATGATCCGCTGCGGCTGGTGCTGTGACCGGAAGGGTGCACAGCGCTAGAACAGTGGCCGCCCGTTGTCGCGGGCGGTGACGTACGCCTGCCAGTCGCTGTCCACCTGATCGGCGTAGCTGGTCGCGAACGTGCGGGTCTCATCCTGCAATCCGGGTACTGAGCTGATCGCAGCATCGATCGCCGCATCGGCCGAGTAGTCCACGCCGGTACCGGCGATGTCCTGGTCGGCGCGGGAGTGCGCGGCGGCCAGCAACCGGCCGACGTCGCGTACCGAGTCGTCCCACACCGACGACGTCGTCAGGTCGTCGATGGAGAGGTCCTCGGCGTACGGGGACTTCTCCGTGATCAGTACCGGCACGCTGCCCACATCGGCCCAGCCGGCGAGCGGATCGGACCCGGCAACCAGCCAGCGCAGGGCCAGGGCCGGCCGCTGACCACCGACCAGTGTCGTGGCGCCCGGCGCGAGCTGCGCGGGAGCGGGATCGACCTCCTGCTTCAGCTGCAGGATCCGGTCGTCGGACACGTCCATGGAGTCGCCTTCGACCAGCACGTACCAGCGGTAGCGGCCGAGACTTCCGGTACCCGCGCCCAGCCTGCGCCGTACGTCCTTGACCACGGCCGCGCCGGCGGACAGCGGCTGGGACGCGGTGCCCCGGTACTGCGCGACGGCGGCGACCAGATCGGCGCGGGTGCCGGCGGGCACCGGTGCGAGCCGGGGATCGTCGGCGAAGGTACGCGCACCGCCGGTGACCGTGGTCCACTTGTCCAGCAGATCCGCCCGACTGTCCCCGGCGGCCCTGTCGATCAGCGACTGGGTCAGGTCCGAGGTGTTGTCCGAGGTGAGGCGCCAGTCGGCCTCCTTCCCGGTGCCGTGGAACTTGCCGATCCACTGCGCGTACTCCGACACGAGCGTGTCCACGTCGGTGTCGATCTGGTTGGTGCTGCGGCCGTCCGCCCGCCCGGCAAGGACGACGGCCACCGCTTCGCGGCGCAGCTCCCAGGTCCAGGAGCCGCGCCACGCGTCGTCGGTGTCGGTGAGCGCGTACTGTTCGGCGCCGTCGGCGCCGCGGTCGGCACCGGTGTTCTCCAGGTGCGCGTCACCGGTGATCCACACGTCACCACCACCGGTGGCGTACGCGGAGGGCGGCAGCTCACCGAGGTCGTGGTAGTACAGCGGCGAGGTTCCGCGGAAGAATGCCCACGGGCTGGCGGCCAGTTTCGCCGTCCGTGCCCGCAGGTCGTCGTCGGTGGCGCCGGCGTTGAGTACGTGCAGGGCATGGTCCCGCTGGTAGATGAGCTCGACCGGGTCGCGGGTCAGGTTCGCGCCGGATGCACCGGCCGGGGCGAACACACCGGTCAGCACGATCGCTGCGGACATCGCCGACAGGGCCACCCAGCGGGACTTCATGCTCATTCCAGTACGTATACACGCTTGAGGTGAGCATCGGGTGTCGCCGGGGTGACGGGGCAGCACCCGGCCTCACCTGTCACGGACGGTCGGGAACGGCCAACTGTCCGACGCTCCGGCGCCGTCCAGGAACAGCCGCTGGTCGCCGCCCGTACCGGCCCTGATGCCGAGCCGTTCGCGGCCGGGTGAGCCGTGGCGCCGGTAGCCGCGCCAGGCGACCTCCACGGTGTCCCACAGCCGGTGCCGGCACTGCACGACCGGCCACAGTCCATCCTGCGCGGGACGGTAGTCGGCGGTGGCCCGGTCGTCCGCGGTGTACACGATGGCGCGGGTCTTCGTCAGGACCGGGTCGTCGTCGGCACAGTCCCAGGCGAGCTGCACGCCGGGCACGTGCAGGGTGAGCCACAGCGCGAAGTCGGGGTCCTCGACCACCCGCGGGTCGACGTCGGTCAGGCGGCGGTAGCAGGCGCCGCGACGCGGCAGGGCGGGCAGTCGCCCGCTGTCCAGCGGCGCGTCGACGGCTGAGCGCAGCGGCATGAAGCTCATGGCCTCGCGGTCCACGCCGCCAACCACGTGGTGGTCGCCGGTCCTGGTCAGTACGGCGAGGATCGCGCCGAACGTCAGCGGCGTCACCAGCCGGCCGCCGGGGACGAGCTGCTCGATCCAGGCGTCCGGGATCAGCGGTACGGCGCAGGTGGCGATGATCGCGTCGAACGGGGCGGCGGTCGGTACGCCCGTCGCGCCGTCACCGGTGCGCAGCACCGGCTGGTACCCGGCGCGGCCGAGCCGCTGGCCTGCGTCGGCGACCAGTTCGTCGTGGATGTCGACGCTGTACACCTGCCCACCCGGCCCGACCCGTTCGCACAGCAGCGCGGTGTTGTAGCCGCTGCCGGTGCCGATCTCCAGCACCCGTGCGCCGGTACGCAGCCCGAGACGGTCGAGCATGACGGCCACCACGTACGGCTGGGATGCCGAGCTGGTGGCGACCCGCGCCTCGACACCGTCGTCGCCGACCGCCCCGGTCCACTGGGTGACCAGCAACTGGTCACTGTAGACCGCGTCGAGCCATTCGGTACGCCGCACCGGCGTGGTGCCGTCGATCAGGATCGAGGGCGCGTGGTTGGTGTCCATCGCCCAGAACCGGGGCACGAACAGGTGGCGGGGTACGGCCGCGAACACCTCCCGCCATCGCGGGTCGCGGATGGCGCCGAGTTCGGTGAGGTGCTGGGCGTAGCCGGCAGCACGGGTTCGCCAGTCGGGACCGGTCACGGTCTTCCCCTTTCCAGCAGGTCGGTGATGGCGGCGGTGATCGGTAGGGCGGTGGCGTCCTCGATGAACCGGAATTCGCCGGTGGGGTCGATGTGGTGCAGCCACCAGGTGCCGTCGGCGTCGACGCCGAAGTCGAAGGCGGCGTACACGAGGCCCAGTGCGGACATGGCCCGGCCGATGGAGGCGAGGACGGGTCGGGGGACCTCGACCGGCCGCAGGTCGGGTGCGCCGGGGTCGGCGGCGGGGCCGGCACAGGCCTGCGCACCGAACGAGCGGCGGCCGACCACGGTGACCCGCGCCGCGCACGCCTGGTCGGTGATGCGGCGCTGGAAGATCTGTCCGCCCGACCCGACGCCGCGGTCGGTGGAGTCGGCGTCGGCGTCGGCGGGGGGTCGGGGTGGCGTGGTCACGTCATCGTCAACGATCGAACCGTCCGGCAGCGGTTCGACGGTGATCTGCTGTTGCTCGTGGACGAAACGCCGTACCGCGTCGGGGCAGTTGGTGACCAGGGTGGGTGGCACCGCCAGCCCGCAACGCGCCGCGACGGAGAGCTGCACCGGCCGGTACGCCGCGTCCGCCTCGGCGGCGGGGTGGTTGACCCACAGCAACGGCAGATCGGCCAGGATGCCGCCGGGTCCCAGCCGGTCCGCCCAGGTTGCGGTACGACCGCTGCCCGGGGTCGTGCGCGCCAGCGCGGAACCCCGGTACCAGGCGGCCCGCAGGTCGGCGAGGTCGATCACCCGGTGACGCGCGCGCAGGATGCCCGACCAGGAGCCTTCGTCCAGTTCGGCCCGGAGGCCGAGCTGGTCGGGGAACCGGGCGGGGTCGCACCGGAAGACCGGCACGCGGCGCCGGTTGAGTTCGTCGGCCACGACGTCCGCGGTCGGGTCGAGGTCTGCGGCGAGCACCAGGACGGTCATCCCCACCTCCTGACGGGATGCGGCGCCCCTGCACCGGGCACCTCCTGCCTATCCATTGTCGATTCGCACATCGAGGGATCGAAGGGGCGAAAATCACCGGTCTGTACGGGTCCTGCCCGGTACTGGGGTTGTCAGCGCCGAGCCACGTACCATAACTGTCCGCAACTAGGCTGATACGTCCCAGTAACTGACTGGTAGCGATGTCATCGGGTGACTACGACCGTTTCAGTCGCTACCGTGAAGCTCTGGGAGGTCTGTGACGACCTCCGAAGCCCTGTCGGCAGTCAGAAGGGTCGTGCGCGCAATGTCAGCGGCCGAGTCCCCGATCGGGGACAACATCGTCCGGCTCCGCAAGGCGCGGGGCCTGACCCAGACCGAACTCGCGGCGGCGTCCGGGGTATCGGTCGACGTCATCGCCCGACTTGAACAGCACCGCAAGCACGGTGCCCGGTGGTCCACGCTGATCCTGCTGGCCAACGCGCTGGGCGTACAGCTGCCCGTACTGATCACCCCGCCGGCGCTACTCGGCCCACGTGGGCCGGCAGCCGGCGGGGACCTGTTCGCCCTGCGCCGGGCGCTGACCACCACCGGGGACCTGTTCACCGACGACGCGCTGGCCGAGAACGCCGAACTGGCCGACCCGGCTGCGCTCAGCGAGCAGGTCAGGCGCATCTGGGACACCTACCAGCAAGGTGATTTCGCCCTGGTCACCGAGATGCTGCCGGGGCTGATCGGCGACGCGCGCCGGCTGACCGACGGCGTACACGCCGACCGGGCCAACCGGCTGCTGTCCACCTGTTACAGCGCCGCCGCCGGGGTCACCGTGATGCGCGGCCACCAGGACCTGGCCTGGACGGCGGTGGAACGTGCCGTCGCGGCGGCCCGGCACACCGGCTCACCGTTGGCCGCGACCGCGGCCAGCATCTTCGCCTCCTGGATCCTACTCAAACAGGGCCGGTACGCCGATGCGGAGAGCGCCGCGCTGCGCGCCGCTGACCAGGCCGAACCCTCCATCACCCGGGGCAGCCGGATCGAACTGGCCACCTTCGGCAACCTGCTGGTCAACGCGGCCTGCGCGGCAGTACGCACCGGCGCCGGTGAACGGGCCGCCGACCATCTCTCGGTCGCCCGGGCGGCGGCCGGCCGCTACGGCGTGGACGGCGTCGCCCAGTGGGCCGTGTTCGGGCCCCGGGTGGTGGCCATGTACAGCGCGTGCAACGCGGTGGAGCTGCACGACTTCGACTCGGCGGTCCGCGCAGGCAGCGAGGTACCGGAGGCGGCCGGCGGTGCGCTGCCGGCGACCTGGGAGGCCCGGTACCTGCTCAACATGTCGTACGCGCACTGCGAACTGGGCCACGACAGCGAGTCCATCGACCTGCTGGGCCGGGCCCGGGACGCGGCGCCGGCCTGGATCGGGCTGCATCCGCTCGGCCACGCCCTCGTACGCGACCTGCTGGAACGCTCCCGGGTACGCTCCGAGCAGCTGGCGGACCTGGCCCGGCACCTCAACGTGGCATAGCGGGAAGGCCAGGGCATCACGGGCACCGACGCCGTGGACCCCGGCCACCGCACCACAGCCAGAGTGCGGGCCAGCGGTCAGGGCACGGTGCGGCGCATGACGCAGTTTCCGATGCCCTTGCTACGCACGAACTGGAAGCCCGCCTGCTCAAACAGTGCCCGGGTGCCGTTGTACAGCACCGACTTCTTCTTGCCTCCGGTGTCGTGCGGATATCCTTCGACGACACCGCCCCCGGACCCCGCAATCAGATCGAGGGCGCCACGCAGAGCGACCGACGACAGTCCGCTGCGCCGGTAGCGCTTGTCCACGAAGATGCAGGTGATCCGGTAGTCGGGGCGGAAGTCGAGTTCAGCCTCGTACTGCTTGCGGTGGTAGATGTTCGGCAGTTCCTCCGGGCTGCCGTACTCACACCACGCGATCGTCTCCTCACCGTGGCACACCAGCGCCGCGTGCGCGCGCCCCTCGTCGACCAAGCGTCGTTTGAGGGACCGGTTCGCCGCGAAGGTGCGTTCCTTGTCGGTGTTCATGGTGTGGAACCAGGTGCACCAACAGCCACCGAACACACCGTTGTGCCGATCCACCATGTCGGCGAATCCGTTCCAGGTTTCCGAACCGAGCGGCCTGACCACGTACTCGCCCATGGACTCTCCTCTTCGCCGGAACACCCGAGCGACCACCGCGCTCGTCCAGATTCGCAGACCCTACGTCGGTCGGCGGCGCGAGACATCGGGTAAGAAGAGATCAGCGACCATTCGGTGACGAGATGTGCCTGGTGGGCGAAGCTGCGTTGGGCAGGGTACGTCGCCTGTGGGACCATCTGCGTGAGGCGGCGCTCGCGGCGTACCTCGGCGCGGGCAGGAACGGGCGTCCCGACAGTTGACGATTGCCGTGTACGAGGCCCTGGCCGGGCGGGCGGGGTCTCTTTGTCGTCCGGGCGTCCATTCCAGGAGATAGAGGGGCAACGGTGACACTGACCGACCGGGTACCGACCGACGCCGGGCCGGACGCCGTCTACGAGGCGTTCGAGGCGTGGACCGGCGAGCAGGGCCTGACCCTGTACCCGGCGCAGGAGGAAGCCCTGATCGAGCTGGTGTCCGGGGCCAACGTCATCCTCAACACGCCGACCGGTTCCGGCAAGAGCCTCGTCGCGGTGGGCGCGCACTTCGCCGCACTGGCGGGCAAAGGGCGCACCTTCTACACTGCGCCGATCAAGGCCCTGGTGAGCGAGAAGTTCTTCGCCCTGTGCGCCACGTTCGGCGCCGCCAACGTGGGCATGATGACCGGCGACGCGAGCGTCAACGACGGTGCGCCGATCATCTGCTGTACCGCCGAGATCCTGGCCAACCTGGCGTTGCGGGACGGCGACGAGGCCGACGTCGACCAGGTCGTGATGGACGAGTTCCACTTCTACGCCGACCCCGACCGCGGCTGGGCCTGGCAGGTACCGCTGCTGGAACTGCGGCGCGCCCAGTTCCTGCTGATGTCGGCGACGCTCGGCGATGTCAGCCGGTTCGAGGCCGACCTGAGCCGCCGCACCGGCCGACCCACCACCGTGGTGGCCTCGGCGGAGCGGCCCGTACCGCTGTTCTTCGAGTACGTGACGACCCCGCTGCACGACACGCTGGAACTGTTGCTGGAAACCCATCAGGCGCCGATCTACGTGGTGCACTTCACCCAGGCCGCCGCGCTGGAACGGGCCCAGGCGTTGATGAGCACCAACATGTGCACCCGCGCGGAGAAGGACGCGATCGCCGAACTGATCGGCAACTTCCGGTTCACCGCAGGCTTCGGCCGTACCCTGACCCGACTGGTACGGCACGGCATCGGCGTGCACCACGCCGGCATGCTGCCCAAGTACCGGCGGCTGGTCGAACTGCTCGCCCAACACGGGCTGCTGAAGGTCATCTGCGGTACCGACACGCTCGGCGTGGGCATCAACGTACCGATCCGTACGGTCGTGTTCACCGGGCTGACCAAGTACGACGGGGTACGCACCCGGCAGTTGAAGGCGCGGGAGTTCCACCAGATCGCCGGCCGGGCCGGGCGTGCCGGGTACGACACGGTCGGCACCGTCGTGGTCGAGGCACCCGACCACGTGATCGAGAACGAGAAGGCGCTGACGAAGGCCGGCGACGATCCGAAGAAACGCCGCAAGGTGGTACGCAAGAAGCCGCCGCCCGGCACCGTGTCGTGGACCAAGGCCACCTTCGAGCGGTTGGTGGATGCCGAACCGGAGCCGCTGACCTCCAGTTTCCGGGTCAGCCACGCGATGCTGCTCAACGTGATCGACCGGGGTGGCGATCCGTTCGCCGCGATGCGCCACCTGCTGACCGACAACCATGAGCCACGGGCCGCGCAGCTCAAGCACATCCGTCGGGCGCTGGGCATGTACCGGGGGCTGCGCAACGGTGGGGTGATCGAGGAACTCGACGAGCCGGACGAGTACGGCGACACCGTACGGGTCACCGTGGACCTGCAGTACGACTTCGCCCTGAACCAGCCGCTGTCGCCGTTCGCGTTGGCCGCACTGGAACTGCTGGACCGTGAGGACCCCGGCTACCCGCTCGATGTCGTGTCCATTATCGAGTCCACTTTGGACAATCCGCGTCAGGTGCTGTCCGCGCAACAGTTCCGGGCCCGCGGCGAGGCGGTCGGCGCGATGAAGGCCGAAGGCATCGAGTACGAGCAGCGCCTCGAACTGCTCGACGAGGTCACCTGGCCCAAGCCGCTGGCCGAACTGCTGGACGTGGCGTTCGAGTCGTACGCCAAGGGTCACCCGTGGGTGTCCGAGCACGAACTGTCCCCCAAGTCGGTGGTCCGCGACATGTACGAGCGGGCCATGACCTTCACCGAGTACGTCGGCTACTACAAACTGGCCCGCTCCGAGGGGCTGGTGCTGCGCTACCTGGCCGACGCGTACAAGGCGCTGCGGCAGACGGTGCCGGACTCCGCCCGTACCGAGGAACTGACCGACCTGATCGAATGGCTGGGCGAACTGGTCCGGCAGGTCGACTCCAGCCTGCTGGACGAGTGGGAGAAACTGCGCAACCCCACCGACGAGCCGGCCGCTCCCGTGGACGAACGCCCGCCGGCGGTCACCGCCAACGTCCGGGCATTCCGGGTACTGGTCCGCAACGCACTGTTCCGTCGGGTCGAGCTGGCCGCGCTCCGCCGCTACGACGAGCTCGGGGAACTCGACGCCGACGCCGGGTTCGGTGCCGACGACTGGGCCGACGCGCTCGCCGACTACTACGACGAGCACGATCAGGTCGGTACCGGCCCGGACGCCCGCGGCCCGAAGCTACTGCTGATCGAGCAGCAGCCGGACCAGTGGCTGGTCCGGCAGGTCTTCGACGACCCGGCCGGCGACCACGACTGGGGCATCAGCGCCGAGGTCGACCTGGCCGCCTCCGACGAGGCCGGCGCGGCGGTCATCCGCGTCACCGACGTCGGCCGCCACGACGCCACCTGACCCGCCCGGCGAGGATCGAGGTGGACCCCGACATCGAGGTGCACCACTGGGACTTCGGCGGCCGACCGGACTGAACTCAGTCGAGGCGCAGGATGGTCTCCTCGACGTCGGCTCGGCGGCCGGCGGCGTACCCGGTGTCCCGGCCGACGACCGTGAAGCCCGCCTTCTGCAGGACCCGCAGCGATCCGGCGTTGTCGCTGACCGCGCGGGCGTGCAGCGGGCGGACCTTCACTTCCGCGAGCAGCAGTGCGAGCGCGCGGGTGGCGACGCCCTGGCCCCAGACGCGTCGGTCGATCCAGTAGGTGATCTCGGTGTCGCCATCGAGCACGAAGCTGGCGATGCTGCCGACCAGTTCACCGTCCAGGGTCACGGCCCGGTTGGTGACGTCCGGCCGCGAACGGATCCGCGCCATGTGCGCGTCGAACGCGGCCCGGTCGTCGGGATCGGCGGCGGTGAACGCCGCCATCCGGACCGACGCCGGGTCGCGCATCAGCTCGAACAGCCGGTCCAGATCGGCGTCCTCGATCGGCCGCAGCGCAACCTCGCCACCCGCTCCGCTCATGGCGCGCAATCTAGCCCGGCCCTCCGACAGTTTGTCTCAGAGCTCGGTGACCTTGCCGTCGGCGACCTCGAAGCGGCGGGTGGTGTGCACCGCGTCCAGCAGCCGCCGGTCGTGGCTGACCAGCAGCAGCGTCCCCGGATAGCTGGCCAGAGCCGATTCGAGCTGCTCGATCGCCGGCAGGTCCAGGTGGTTGGTCGGCTCGTCCAGTACGAGCAGGTTGACGCCCCGGGCCTGCAGCAGGGCCAGTGCGGCCCGGGTCCGCTCGCCCGGCGACAGGGTCACCGCCGAGCGCAGTACGTGCTCGGCGCGCAGCCCGAACTTCGCCAGCAGGGTACGGATGTCGGCCGGCAGCAGTTCCGGTACGGCCGCCCGGAACGCATCCACCAGCGGCTCGTCGGAGTCGAACAGTTCCCGGGCCTGGTCGATCTCGCCGACCACGACACCGGAACCGAGCGCGGCGTAACCCTCCTCGGGTTCGAGCCGACCCAGCAGCAGGGCCAGCAGCGTCGACTTGCCGGCACCGTTCGCGCCGGTGATGGCGACCCGGTCGGCCCAGTCGATCTGCAGATGCACCGGCCCCAGGCGGAACTGGCCGCGGCGAACCTGCGCGTCACGCATGGTGGCCACCACGCTGCCGGAACGGGGCGCGGCGGCGATCTCCATCCGCAGCTCCCATTCCTTGCGCGGCTCCTCCACCACCTCCAGCCGCTCCATCGCGCGCTCCGTGGCTTTGGCCTTCGCGGCCAGCTTCTCGCCACCCTCGATCCGGTAGGCGCGGACGCTCTTGTCCGGGTCGTCGGGCTTCTTCTTCGCCTTCGCCACGCCCTTGTCCGACCAGGACCGCTGCATCCGGGCCCGGTCCAGCAGCGACGAACGGCGGTCGTCGTACTCCTCGTACGCCGCGCGCGCTTGATCCCGGGCCCGTTCACGTTCGGCCAGGTACGCGGCGTAGCCACCGCCGTAGGCGCGGATCTGCTGCTGGGCCAGGTCCAGTTCCAGCACCCGGGTGACGGTACGGGCCAGGAACTCGCGGTCGTGGCTGACGATGACCGCGCCGGCCCGCAGCCCGGTGACGAACTCCTCCAGCCGCGCCAGCCCGGCCAGGTCGAGGTTGTTGGTCGGCTCGTCGAGCAGGAACACGTCGTACCGGCTGAGCAGCAGTGACGCCATCCCGGCGCGGGCGGCCTGGCCACCGGACAGTCCGGTCATCTGTTGACCGAGGTCGAGTCCGTACTCGGCGGTGACCTGCGCGGCGCGGTCGGGCAGGTCGGCGCCGCCGAGTGCCAGCCACCGGTCCAGCGCGGCGGCGTACCGGTCGTCGGCGCCGGGTTGCTGGTCGGTCAGGTCCGCGGTGGCGGCGTCGAGTTCACTCTGCGCGGCGGCCACCCCGGTACGCCGGGCGAGGAAGTCGGCCACCGTCTCGCCGGGCCGCGGCGCGGGTTCCTGCGGCAGGTAGCCCACGGTGGCGGTCGGCGGGTTGCGGGTGACGGCGCCCTGCTCCGGTTCCAGGGGAAGCTCTGCCGGGGCGGGGCCGGTCGGGGTCCCGGCCGCACCCGCGGTGACGGCGGCGAGGTCGGCGCCGGCGAGCAGCCGCAGCAGGGTCGACTTGCCCGCGCCGTTGACCCCGACGAGCCCGACCACGTCACCGGGCGCGACGATCAGGTCGAGGCCGGAGAACAGTACGCGGTCGCCGTGTCCTGCGGTCAGATCTCTGGCAATCAGTGTCGCGCTCATAGATCGCCGATGGTATCCGGCGCGGTGGGCGCCCGCCGTCGGTTATCCCCCGCCGGTGGGCGCCCGGTCCCGGTGACCGTCGCCATATCGCTTGACCGGTTGTCGTACGCGGCTGCGAGGATTCCCGGTAATGGCCACCACGCCCCTCATCCCTGACACCCCGGTCAGCTCCGGCATGCCACCGCTGGCCCGTCGGCTGTTCGTGGGCATCGCGTTCTCCGCCCTCGGCAGCGGTATGTCCATGCCGTACCTGTTCATCTACCTCACCCAGGTCCGTGGCCTGTCCACCACCAGCATCGGCCTGGTGCTGTCCTGGATGGGTGTGGTGAGTCTGGCCGTCTCGCCGCTGGTCGGCACGATGGTCGACAAGGTCGGTCCGCGCATGGTGCTGATGGTCGGCCTGGTCGGGGAGGCCGCCGGGATGGCCCTGGTGGCGACCATCCACACGCTGCCGGGTGCCTGGCTGGTGGCGACCTGGACGGCCGTGTTCGGCTCCGCCACCTTCCCGGCGAGCGGCGCCCTGATCACCCGGCTGGTGCCGGAGCGGACCCGGCAGCGGGCGTACGGGATGCAGTTCATGTTGATGAACGCCGGTTTCGGGGTTGGCGGGCTGGCCGCCTCGGTGCTGGTCGACCTGGCGCGTCCGGTCACGTTCGAGCGGCTGTACCTGATCGACGCGGCCACTTACCTCGGCTACCTGGTGGTGCTGCTGACCATGCCGCGCCGCACCGGCCTGCTGCCCGCCGACGCCACCGGCCCGGACGACGGGACCGGGCGACCGCCCGGTTGGCGGGTCGTACTGCGCGACCGCACCCTGCTGCTCATCGTCGGGGTCGGCACACTGCTGCTGACCTGCTCGTACGCGCAGGTCGACTCGGGCTTCACCTCGTTCGCGGTCAACCAGGCGCACGTACCGGCCCAGGTGCTGGGCTGGGCGTTCGCCGCCAACACCGCGATCATCGTGGCTGGTCAGCTGGTCACGTTGCGTTTCATCGCCGGGCGTCGGCGCAGCGCCGCGCTCGGCCTGTGCGGGCTGATCTGGGCGCTGGCCTGGGTGATCGTCGCGGTCGCCGGCATGGGCGTGGACCGCTGGCTCGCGGTGACGTGCGTGGTCGTGGGCCTGGCCGTGTTCGGCGCGGCCGAGACGATCTGGGCCCCGGTGATGCCCGCCCTGGTCAACGGCCTGGCCGACGAACGCGTACGCGGACGGTACAACGCGCTGGCCGGCGTGACCTGGACGGTGTCCAGCATCGCCGGCCCCGCGCTGGCCGGCCTGCTGGTCACCCGCGCCGGTGGCCGCTACTGGATGGGCCTGTGCGTCGGCGGCTGCCTGCTGGGCGCGGTGGCCTTCACCGCCCTGCGCCGCAACCTCACCCCGGCCCAGGAGGGCCTAGAGCAGGCTCACGACGAGCCTGCTCATGGCGAACCGACGCAGGTCCCGGACGGCCTTGACCCGGCCGCCACTCCCTGAGGGGCTCCTCGCCCCAGCGGCCCTGGTGTGTCAGGTGGTCGAGAACCTGCTCAGGAAGTACCGCATAGCGGCCCGGGTCACCGGAAGGTAGCGCTCGTCCGGGCCGAGCGCCCCTTCAGCGACGAGATCAGCAGAGACCATGATGAGATCCGAACCGATCCGCGTGTAGATGGCGGCGAATCCGTCCTCGCACGCCTCATCACCGAAGTCCACCCGCTTCGCGTAGGACTCCGGCTTCCCGTCGTTGATCTCCTGCTCGCACACGTGCAGGAACACGAGCGCTCCCGCGCCCCTCCCGTGCCGAATCATGATCGCGCCACCGCCGTAGCGAACGTTTCCCTTCACCGGGTAGCTGCAGGAATTGGTGTCTGCCGTCGGTTTCATGGTGGGGCGCAGGTCCCACTTCGCGTACTCCGCCTTCAGCGCAGTGGCCAGCTCGGCCGCGGTCGCGATGGAACAATGCTTCTTGTCGAACTCCGCGAAGCTCAACTTCCTGCTCTGCGCCGCCGGTGATGGTGCCGCAACGCGTCGACCTTCGCCGTCTGCCTTCGCCGTCGTACCCGTACCGCACCCTGCTACCAGCAGCCCCGAAGCCACAATCCCCACCGCCGCAAACCTGAGCCGCCTCAATCTCACTCCCTGTTTCAGTACATGCCAGATCGCGTCGTGATACTAGCCAGCCGGAACGCGTCGAGGCTCAACCGAACGGCTCCAGTTGAGCCATAACGCATCGCCACATGCTCACCTCTTCGACAACTGCCTCAGCCGCTCACGAGACAGGTTCCGGATTCGCCTTGTCCGACCATGCCCACACATCACGTTGAGCACCTCTACATACCTAGAACTGGAAGCGACGCGGAGCTGCAACCAATCAGACCACTCATCCACCGAGCGGCCGACATCCGCCGAACGGAGGTAATCTTCCATCTGTCCCAACAGGGCGATCTCTCGACTGCGCCTGTCGCAATATTCACGACGTTCCGACTGAGGTTCCCCCGGGACCGTGGAGGCATCAGCTATAAGGGGTAGCGATGCCAGAGAAGCGGAAGAAGTACGACCGGGAGTTTCGCGAGGGCGCGGTCCGGATCGTCGAGGAGACCGGGAAGCCGGTGGCGCAGGTCGCTCGTGACCTGGGGGTCAACGAGGGGACGTTGGGTAACTGGGTGGCGCGTGCCCGGGAGGCTCGTGAGGGCACGCAGGGCCTGTCACGTGGTGACATCGAGGAGTTGAAGCGGCTGCGTGCTGAGAACGCCGAGCACCTTCGCCCGCCGAGCAGCCTCAGCCACAGTCACTTCACCGGCCAGACCACTTGAGACCGCCCAGTTCGGCACCTCGAAAGAAAAGTGAATCACGAATAATTCCTCAGTTCGCCGTTATTCGACTATAATGGGAACGCCGAAATGCCACTCATATATGCATATCTGTCCGGTGCGCGCTCTACCGGTTTCTCCATGTGCAAGTCACATCCCCCGCAACAAGTCGTGAGGTAGATGAGGCAGAACAAATCCGGGTCAGCTTGCATCAAGCTCCCGTAGCTACAGTAGATTTCAATCTCCGTCGAGACGCAACTGCATATCTCTGTTTTCAAGGCATTCTCGAGCCAGACCGAGAGCGCTTTGTAGAAAATCCTTCATCGCCATATCTTCGACTCGCACTGATTCGATCTCGATTTCTGAGATGAACTGATTCATCTCACTTGAACTCAGAATTAGAGTCCCATAGGAATCAACTCGACTCAACATGGGGAGCCTGCTCGATCGACAGAGGTTGGCAAATTTGTCGTGAGGATCGAGCACGGCATCCACATGGATCGTACGGCGCCGCTTCGGACCCGCACTCAGCCCTTCTATACGCACTAGAGAAACATCTACGCCCACAACGCCTCCTTAAGAAGAGCCCGATGCCACAGCTACGCACTACTCAGGCCCGTCGGACGGGAATGCCGTTATCAACCTTCGATCGCGAACCACGACGCGAATGTAGCCGGGCAGGCGCCCGTACTTGTCCATAATTCGAATGGATGTTTCATTTTTGAGCCGTCACCGAAACACGGCAGGACCCAGCGGGGGAATGCAGCGCCTGAACCGTCCGATCCGCAAGGTTCACTGAACAGGTCTGTTTCAATCGGCCCTAACACGACTAGGCGAGTAAGTGCCGACGCGACTAACGATGAGTTCTCGATATTCGATGAGACATATCCTGGTTCTGGAATTTTTCATGGCCATGTGCGATCGTGACTGGTCAGCTTGTCGGGTCTGCGTGGTGAGTTGATCTTTCTTGTTGGTATGTGGATCGTAACTGGTCAGCACCCCTGATCTTGGTGTGATCGTCTCGGGTGGGATGATCTTGGTGTGCAGGCCGGGGATGGGCGTCCGTCGTATGACGAGCTTGCCGCCCTGGTCGTCGAGCAGGCGCGGGTGATCACCGAGCTTCGCCAGCGGGTCGCCGTGTTGGAAGCCGAGAACGCCGATCTGAAGCGCCGGTTGGGTATGGATTCGACCAACTCTTCAAGGCCACCGTCGTCGGACTCGCCGTTTGTGAAACCGGCGCCGCGCTCGTTGCGGCGCGCCAGCGGCAAGAGATCGGGTGGGCAGCCGGGGCATGCTGGGGCGACGCTGGCGCAGGTTGGCGATCCGCACGAGACGCTGCGGCATGAGCCTGGCCCGTGCGCCGGCTGCGGCGTGGACCTGGCCGGCGCGCCGGAGGTGGGGGTGCAGCGGAGGCAGGTGTTCGATCTGCCTCCGATGACGGTGCGGGTGACCGAGCACCAACTGATCGCGCGGCGTTGCGTATGTGGGATCACCACTTGCGGCACGGCGCCTGAGGGCGTGACCGGGCCGGTGCAGTACGGTCCCCGGGTCACCGCGATCATCCTCTACTTGTATGTCGGGCAGTTCCTGTCGAAGAAACGCACCGCGCAGGCGCTGGCCGAGTTGTTCGGCACTCCGGTGGCCGAAGGCACTGTTGCGGCGGTAGCCACCCGCGCCGCCGACGGGCTGGCCGGCTTCCTCGCTGCGGTCAAAGACCGGATCGCGCAGGCCGAGGTGGCCGGGTTCGACGAGACCGGGCTGCGGGTAGCGGGCAGCCTGCACTGGGTGCACTGTGCCCGCACCGACAAGCACACGCTGATCACCTGCCATCCCAGACGCGGCCGCGACGGCATCGACAATGCCGGTGTCCTGCAACACTTCCGCGGTGTCGCGGTGCATGACGCGTGGGCACCGTATGACACCTACCCGGGCGTGGAACACCAACTCTGCTGTGCGCACGCCCTCCGCGAGTTGCAGGCGGTCACCGAGGCCACCCCGGCCGGGTTGTGGTGCTGGGCCACCCAAGCCGCCGACACGCTGGTCGCGATGCAGAAGCTTGTGGCCGACGCGATCGCTGAGGCCGCCGACACCCTCAACCCCGATGCCCTCGCCACCCAGGTTCACCTGTTCCGCTCAGCGGTGCAGACCGGGCTGGCCTCCACCACGGCCCGATCCACCCCGCTGATGCGCAAACACCACGCCCTGGCCCGCCGGCTCGCCGACCGCGAACCCGACTACCTACGCTTCACCACCGACTGGCGCGTCCCGCCCGACAACAACGGCTCCGAACGCGACATCCGCATGATCAAACTCCGGCAGAAAGTCTCCGGCTGCCTACGCACCCTGCCCGGAGCCAGAGGCTTCTGCGCCATCCGCAGCTACATCTCCACAGCAGCCAAACACGGCAAGAAACTCTTCGACGTCCTCACCCAACTCGCCGAGGGCCGCCCCTGGCTGCCCGAAACAGCCTGACACCGCATCAACCGTCCTCGGCCAGCTGACCAGTTACAATTAGCCTTGCCTTGTATGATCCAGACCGCAAGTGGGTGGAACGGGAGGCATTGCGGCTTATAAAACATGATGACCCGAAAGTGCGGTGTACTGCCGCTACAGCTCTGGCTCATCTGGCGCGGATCCATGGGCAGATCGATTCTGACTTAGTCGTGCCGGCTCTAAGAGGCCTGTTATCGGACCCACTTACGGCAGGACGGGCGGAGGATGCACTTAGCGATATTCAAATATTTATAAATCAAAAGTAGTAGACATTGCCCGAAACTTTTTGGCTGGATTCTCGGTGACTCAATACTCGATAAACCGGCAGTGGTCGTGGCGCGTGCGATGGCGTTGCCAGGGCTCTTGATCTTGAGTTGGTGCTGTTCAGGTGATGCCGAGGAGGTCCAAGGGCCGCATGTCGCGGAGGGCGGCGGTGATGTTGGTGTGGCCGGGGCGCGGAGTTGGTTGATGGCGAAGTTGCGGAGAGTGGCCACCATGCATCCCGCAATGCCTCGCCGAACTCGTCCGTTCCCAGCGGCTGGTCAGGTCGGTGAGTAGGTAGACCGTTTCGCGGGAGCGTTGCCGATGGCGCGGGGGGTGCGATGCCGGGCGATCTTGGTGGCCTGGGCGGCCTGGGTGGCGTGTGGGAAGTCGATGTCCAGATTGGTGACGGTCAGGGCCTGGATTGGGCCAGGTCAGCGGGTGTGGTCCAGGACGATCTTGCCGAAGAGGTTGCCGGATTCGAGTTTGGCGAAGGCGGCTGGCGCCTCGGACAGGCCGAACTCCGAGTCGATGACCGGACGGATCCCGCGATCGGCGCACAGCCGCAGCAGCGCGGCAAGCTCGTCGCGGGTACCCATGGTGGCGCCCAGGATCTCCAACTGCAGGAAGAAGACCCGGCGTAGGTCGATGCGGGCCAGGTGGCCGCTGGTGGCGCCGGCCACCACGATCCGGGCGCCGGGCTTCGCGCACTTCAGCGAATGTTCGATGGTCGCCTCGCCGACAGTCTCGATCACCACGTCGACCCGTTCGGGCAGCCGGCCACCAGGCTCGACCGGCTCGGCGCCGAGCGCGGCGATCCGCTCCCGCTTGGTGGCGTCCCGGCTGGTCGCGTACACCCGGGCACCGAGCGCTCGGGCCAGGATCACCGCCGCGGTGGCGACCCCGCCACCTGCACCTTGGACCAGCACGCTGCCGTCGGAAGGCAGCCGGCCCCGGGTGGTCAGCATCCGGTACGCGGTGAGCCAGGAGGTCGGCAGGCACGCAGCCTCGGCTGCGGTCAGTTCGGCGGGCCGGGGCACCAGGTTGCCTGCCGGTACGGCGACCCGTTCGGCCAGCGTGCCGGGGTGGCGCTCGGACAGCAGGCTGCGCTTCGGGTCGAGGGTCTCGTCACCGTTGCCGCGGGCCGGGTCGGCGACCACGGCGTGGACGACCACCGGGTTGCCGTCCGGGTCGGTACCGGCCGCGTCGCAGCCGAGGATCATCGGCAGCTGCTCGTCGGGCAGCCCGACGCCGCGCAGCGACCACAGGTCGTGGTGGTTGAGCGAGCTGGCGGCCACGTCGACCACCACCCAGCCGTCGGGCACCGCCGGCTCGGGCCTGTCTCCGACCGCGAGAGCCGAGAGTGGATTGTCGGGATCGGTACGTTCGGCGTAGACAGCTCGCATCCCTGCACGCTAGCAACGCCGCCCGGCCCGCGCACTGCCCGCGCGGGCGCGCGAGCACGGCTGCACAGTGCTCATGATCACGTGAGCCCGGTGCGGTGATGCTGTCTAATGGCAGGCGTGCCCGAGGATAGTGAGCCCACCCTTACCCCTGACGGACCCGACCCGTTGGAGTACCGCCGTGTGCTGGGGCACTTCCCCACCGGGGTGACGATCGTGACGGCGTCCGGACCGGACGGCCCGGTCGGCCTGGCGGTGAACTCGTTCACCTCGGTGTCGTTGCGTCCTCCGCTGGTGGCGTTCTTTCCCGCGCACACGTCCGGCTCCTGGCCGGTGATCCGGCGCTCGGGCGCGTTCTGCGTGAACATCCTGGGTGCGCACCAGGAGGCGTTGGCCCGTACGTTCGCCTCGCCGGGCACCGACCGGTTCCGGGACCTGCCGATGGCCCCGTCACCGTGCACCGGTTCGCCGGTACTGGCCGGCGCGGTGGCCTGGATCGACTGCACCATCGAGGCCATCACGCCGGCCGGCGACCACGACTTCGCCCTCGGCCGGGTACGCGACATGGGTACCGACCCGGCGCACTCGCCGCTGCTGTTCCACCGGGGCCGGTACCGCTCGCTGGGCTGAGCCGGATCAGCCGTCAGTCGCGGGCCGCCGCCGCGACGGCACTGGCCACCGCTGCACCCACCCGGGGGTCCAGCGCGCTGGGCACGATGTAGTCCGGGGCCAGCTTGTCGCTGGCCACCGCGGCGATCGCCTCGGCCGCGGCCAGCTTCATCGCGTCGCTGATCCGGGAGGCGCCCGCGTCCAGTGCACCGCGGAAGATCCCCGGGAACGCCAGTACGTTGTTGATCTGGTTCGGGAAGTCGCTACGGCCGGTGGCGACCACCGAGGCGTACCGGTGGGCGATTTCCGGGTGCACCTCGGGCGTCGGGTTGGCCAGCGCGAACACGATCGGTTCGGGTGCCATCTGGGCGACGGCGGCCTCCTCGATCTGGCCACCGGAGACCCCGATGAGCACGTCGGCACCGCGCAGTGCATCGGCGATCCCGCCGGTCACCGCGCGCGGGTTCGTCTCCTCGGCGAGTGCCGCCTTGACTGCGGTCAGGTCGCCACGGCCGGCGTGCAGGATGCCCCGCGAGTCGCAGACGACCAGGTCCTTGACCCCGGCGGTGGCCAGCATGCGGCTGACCGCGACGCCAGCGGCACCGGCGCCGGAGATGACGACCCGCAGTCCGGAGAGGTCACGTTCCAGCAGCCGGGCGGCGTTGCGCAGCGCGGCCAGTACGACGATCGCGGTGCCGTGCTGGTCGTCGTGGAAGACCGGGATGTCGAGCAGTTCGTCGAGCCGGCGTTCGATCTCGAAGCAGCGCGGCGCGCTGATGTCCTCCAGGTTGATGCCGCCGAACGAGGGTGCCAGCGCAGCCACGGTCGCCACGATCTGGTCCGGGTCGGTGGTGTCCAGACAGATCGGCACCGCGTTCACGCCGCCGAACTGCTTGAACAGCACGGCTTTGCCTTCCATCACCGGCATCGCACCGCGCGGGCCGATGTCGCCCAGGCCGAGCACGGCGGTGCCGTCGGTGACGACGGCGACGGTGTTACCGACCCAGGTGTACCGGTAGTAGAGCGACTCGTCGGCGGCGATGGCCTTCGACACCTCGGCCACCCCCGGCGTGTACGCGCGGGACAGGTCATCCGCGCTGGTCAGTGGCGTGGTGGCGGCGACGGCGAGCTTGCCGCCCTCATGCAGCGTGAAGACGGGATCATCGGTGCGGGTGGACAGTGCGGTCACGGACGACTCCTTGCCGAGCGGACTTTCGGACGTGAGGCAGAGGCGCCACGGCGATCGGCCGGACGTGCGCAGGAGGGTGTGGGTGACCCAGCGGCGCAAGTGTACCCAAGTATCGCGCACCAGTCATGCACGATCTGTCCCAGCATCGACCCTCCGGCGGCCTCTACCGTGCCGAACCCACCGGACCAGCGCCGGCCACAGCGTTCTGACCTCGATAGACAGTGCCCCGACAGCCGGCCGGTAAGCTCAGTTGTCCGCGCAGAATGATGCGCGAAAATGCGGCCAGTAGCGCACGACCACGCGGCCGAGCACGTCGGCGGGGCCGTACCGGCGGGAATCGTCGGTCACCGCGGGGTTGTCGCCTTCGACCCACCAACCGCCCTGCGCCGGCCGTACCGCACGCTTGACCACCAGCAGGTCCGGCCGGTACCGGAACCGGGCGATGACCACGTCGCCGGGCCGGATCCGCCGGGTCGGGTAGACCAGCAGGGCGTCGCCGTCCCGCAGGGTCGGCACCATCGACGGGCCGGACACACCCACGGCGCGTACCCGGGCCAGCGTCCAGCCCGCCGTCGCACCCAGGGCGGCCACGGCCAGCCCGACCGCCACCCGACGTCCGATGATCACGCCCGGACCGTACCGGCCGGGCGGCCCGGCGCCTGAGCAGGGGCCGCCCGATCTGTGTGACGCTCAGTGGCGACAAGTCTCACTCGGGGGCTTCGCCGGTTTCAGCTCCTCGCGCAAGGGTAGGGTCCGGTGTTGGAGATCGAATGGGCATGTGCGCTGTACGGCATGCCTGGACGGGGATCTCCCCGGGTGCGCGGATCTGACGATCCGCCCCCTTCACGAATACGTTGCGTTGACGGAGGACCGAATGCGACTGCCGCGTTTTCTCGCTCCCAAACTTGTGGCCCGGGCACACTGCGACCTTCCCTGCGGTGTGTACGACCCGGCACAGGCCCGGATCGAAGCCGAATCGGTGAAGGCGATCTGCGAGAAGTACCAGGCGAACGAGGACCCGGAGTTCCGTACCCGGGCGCTGATGATCAAGGAGCAGCGGGCCGAGCTGGTCAAGCACCACCTGTGGGTGCTGTGGACCGACTACTTCAAGCCGCCGCACTTCGAGAAGTACCCGCAGCTGCACCAGCTGGTCAATGAGGCCACCAAGCTGGCCGGTGGCGGCGGCGGCTCCAAGGCGTCGACGGACCCGGCGGTGGCCCAGCAGATGCTGGACAAGATCGACGAGATCGCCAAGATCTTCTGGGAGACCAAGAAGGCCTGATCTCCGCCGAGGCTGATGGCCTCACTCGGCGCGGGCCTGATCGGTTCAGCCGTTACTCTTCGAACGCCGCGACGCCCGCGCCGGCCCACCCGGGTCGGTGTGTCGGCGCCGCGGCGTTCGTACTGTCGACTTCCCCGAGGTGAACGCGTGTCCGAGCTGACGATCCGACCCGCCGAGCCCGACGACCTGACCGCCGTGGTCGAGATGGTGCACGAACTCGCCGCGTACGAGAAGGCGCCCGGCTCCTGCCGGCTGAGCGTGCCGCAGCTGCACCGGGCGCTGTTCGCCGCGCAACCGGCCCTGTACGGACATGTCGCACTGCTGCCCGACGGCGACGGCCGGCCGACCCCCGTCGGGTTCATTCTGTGGTTTCTGAACTTCTCCACCTGGGAGGGCACCCACGGCATCTACCTGGAGGACCTGTACATACGGCCCGCCGCGCGCGGCACCGGGCTGGGCCGGCGGCTGCTCGCCACCCTCGCCGGCATCTGCGTCGAACGCGGCTACTCCAGGCTCGACTGGTCGGTACTGGACTGGAACCCGGCCCGCGACTTCTACCACACGATCGGCGCGGAGGCGCAGTACGGCTGGCTGCCGTACCGGCTGACCGGCCCGGGACTCGCCCGACTCGCCGCCCACGAAGATCGACAGGTTACCGAAAGGTAAGGATCGGTGGTGAGTAACCGGCAGCACATGGGCAGGAACGCCGTCCACCGCTTAGAGTGCAGACGTGGTACAGGTGCTTCCGGAGCAGACGACAGACGAGGACCTGGTTGTCCTCACCGTGCCCGCTGACGGCGCCTACCTGTCGGTGCTACGCACCGCGACGGCCGGGCTCGCCGCCCGGCTGCACTTCACCCTCGACGAGATCGAGGACCTGCGCATCGCGGTCGACGAAGCGTGCGCGATGCTGCTCGCCGGCGCCACCGCCGACACCGAGCTGACCTGCCGTTTCCAGGTCGCGCTGGATGCCCTGGTGGTCGCGGTGAGCGTGCCGGACATCGGCCAGCGACTGCCCGGAACCGACACCTTCTCCTGGATGGTGCTGACCGCGCTCGCCGGCCAGGTCACCGCCGACGTCTCGAGCGGGCGGGCCACCATCTGGCTGGCCAAGCAGCGGGACGGTGCCGGGTGAGCTCGGCCGACCAGCAGCGACGACATCGCCCCGTCGCCGGCCGGTCACGATCGGCCGGGATTCCGCGGCCGTCCCCGGCGTACGCGGAGCAGGCACCCACCCGGGAGCTGTTCGCCCGGCTCGCCGCCTACCAGGAAGGCGAAGGTCACTGGGCCGCGCTGCGCGCCGAGCTCGTACGCCGGCACCTGTCCCTGGTACGGGCACTGGCCTGGCGTTTCCGCGGCCGCGGCGAAGATCTGGACGACCTGGTACAGGTCGGCAACCTCGGCCTGCTCGGTGCCATCGACCGTTTCGACGCCGCAAAGGGCGCCGAGTTCACCACCTTCGCCACCCCGACGATCGTCGGGGAACTCAAACGTCACCTGCGGGACCGGGCCGGCACCGTACGGGTGCCCCGGCGGCTGCAGGAACGCCACGCCGCGGTGTCCCGCGCCTCGGTGTCGCTGTACCAGCGCCTCGGGCGCTCCCCCACGGTGCACGAACTCGCCGTGGAGATCGGCAGTACCGACGAGGAGGTGCTGGAGGCGCTGGAGAGCGCGCAGGCGTACACGATGGTGCCGTTGGAGTCCGCCGACCCGCCCGCGCACGCGGCGCAGGCCAGCGCCGACGCGCTGGACGGGGTGGAATACCGCGCGTCGCTGCGTCCGCTGCTGGACCGGCTGGACCCGCGCGACAAGCGCATCATCGTGCTGCGTTTCTTCGCCCACCGGACCCAGTCGGAGATCGCCGCCGAACTGGGTATCTCCCAGGTGCAGGTGTCCCGCCTGCTGACCCGCACCCTCACCGCCCTGCGTACCGCCCTCGGAGAGTAGTCCCCCCGACGGCGTGGCGGATCATGGCGACCGGGCTCGGGGCGGTTGCTGCGATACGATCCGTCACCACCGTCGCCGGTACGAAAGGGGAAGCTCCATGACCGTCACCCATCTGATCGGCGAGGGCCCGCACCGGGTGATCGCGCTGCACGGCTGGTTCGGCCCGGGCGAGTCGTGGCGTCCGCTGTGGCCGCACCTGGACACGGCGGCGTTCAGCTACGCGTTCCTGGACTACCGCGGTTACGGCGAGCGGCTCGGCGAGCTGGGCGAGTACACGGTCACCGAGATCGCCAAGGACGCGCTGGCCGCCGCCGACGAACTGGGCTGGACGGAGTTCTCCGTGCTCGGCCACTCGATGGGCGGCATGGCCGCGCAGAAGGTGTACGCGCTGGCCCCGGACCGGGTACGCCGGATCGTCGGCGTGTCACCGGTTCCGGCCGCCGGGGTGCCGTTCGACGAGCAGTCCTGGGGCCTGTTCAGCGGCGCCGCCGGCAACCCGGACAACCGTCGGCAGATCATCGACTTCACCACCGGCAACCGGCTGACCGGGGTCTGGTTGGACGCCATGGTGCGTCGTTCGATCGAGACCTCCGACACCGAGGCGTTCGGTACGTACCTGGGCTCCTGGGCCCGCAGCGACTTCCACGCCGACATCGAGGGCAGTGCCGTACCGGTGAAGGTCATTGTCGGTGAGCACGATCCGGCGCTGGGCGCGGACGCGATGCGCGGCACGTTCCTGCAGTGGTACCCGAACTGCGAGCTGTCCGTACTGGCCAACGCCGGCCACTACGCGATGGACGAGACGCCGGTCGCGCTGGCCGGCGAGATCGAACGGTTCCTGACCGCCTGATCCTCCACACGGGGCTGTCCGGGCCGGCCACGGCCGACCCGGACAGTCGGTGTCACTTCAGTTGCGCTGCCGCCTGGCAGCTCTTCGCGCCGTGGCAGCCGGCCATGGCGGCCAGCGCTCTGGTCAACGGCTGTACCGTGGTGGCCGGTGCCGACAGCGCCAGGTTCTTCAGCTCGTACGGGTCGTGCGCGGTGTCGTAGTACTCCGACTGACCGTTGGCATAGCGTACGTACAGCGCGTCGGCGGTGCGGATCGCCTCGTAGCTCGGCGGATTCCCGCTGGCCTTCCCCGGCTTGTCCGGGTCGTTCTTCGTGGTGTCCGGGCCGTGGTGCTCGATCAGTACGGCCTGCTGCCAGGTCTTCGGCGTCCGGCCCTGCCACAGCTGCGCCATGCTCGTACCGTCGCAGGGCGGTGGCACCCTCGACCCGCCGAGTCTTTCGAAGGTCGGCGCGAGGTCGATGCTGGAGGTCAGCTGCGTGACGGTGCGGCCGGCCGGCACCTTCGGCCCGGTGACCATCAGCGGAACCTTGATGTCGGTGTCGAACGCGGTCTGCTTACCGGCGCGCAGGTTGTAGTCACCCAGGTGGAAGCCGTTGTCGGAGCTGAACACGAAGTACGTGTTCTTGTCCAGTCCCTTGTCCCGCAACTGTTTCTGCAACCGGCCGACCATGTCGTCGACGGCCTGTACGGACTGCACCCGCAGCCGGAACTTCCTGTCGATGGTGGCCTTGTCCTTGTCTGTCAGCGGCGGGATCGCTGCGAGCCACGCGGGTGCGTCGGCGGGGCGCGTGCCGTACGACGGGGCGTGCGGTGCCTTCAGCCCCTTGAAGGTGTTCTTGTCGCGGGGTGCCGGGGTGGACGGACCGTGCGGCGCGAACGTCGCGACCTCCAGCATGAACGGCTTCGACCTGCTGGTGGAGCCGTCGATGAACGAACTGGCCTTGTTGGACAGTACGTCGGTCAGGTAGTCCTTCGGCTGCCTGCCATATTTGTGGATCCTGCCGTTCTCGTTGAGCTTGTAGTGGTATTCGGGATAGCCGTTACCGGCCACGTCCCACTCGTCCCAGCCCGGCGCCGGCTTGTTCCTCGGCTGGTAGCCGTTGAGGTACTTGCCCATGAACCCGGTGTGGTAGCCGGCCTCGTGCATCGACACGCTGAACGAGTTCTGCTCGTTGCCGTGCCGCTGGTAGGTGCGGTAGCCGCCGTCCTTGCCGCCGTTGGTGATAGACGCCGTTGTCGTGCGGGTACTCCCCGGTGAAGATCGCCGAACGCGACGGGCAGCACAACGAGTCGACCACGTAGTAGTTCGTCAACGTACTGCCGGCCTTCTGCATGGCCTGCACGTGCGGCATGTACCGCACCAGATTCCAGGACAGGTCGTCGGTGAGTACGAACACGAAGTTCGGCTTCGTACTCGAACTGGACGACGGGTCGGCCGTGGCGCCCGCACTACATCCGGCGAACGCCACCGCCGCCACTACCGCTAACGCCACCGCCGGTAGCCACCGTCGTCGTCCATTCACCCGACTTCGTCTTCTCCAGCTGGCTGTCATGCGTGTCAGGGTGCCCGCCCAGTGTCGTGGCCGGGTGTGGCGAGGATCAGAGCCAGGTAAAGCCGGTCAGCTGCCCGCGGGCTTGTCCAGCCACAACAGGTCCACATCGTAGATCCGGCCGAGCAGTCGCAGCATCCGTTCGGCGGAACTGGATTCGATCAGCGGCTTGCCGTCCGGCAGGAAGCCGATGGCGCCGTCGGGCACCTGCGCACCCCACAGGTACAGCGATGGTTCGGCATGTTCGTCGTACCGGCAGATCGCGAAGCGGCGCGGCACCGTCGGCAGGGCCAGCCCCGGCAGCTCGCGGTCGATCCGGGTAGCCAGGTCCATCGGCATCGTGTTCGTCATGTCCCTCAGCATGCCGCCACTTGACCACGGTCTGTACGATTCCAACGCCAACGAGTAACGTGTGGCGATCTCCCCATCCCATCATCCGTACCGCGCTGAGGATGTGAATCCATTGGCCGCAGAACCGGAACCCGCCGACCCGTCCGTGGGTGGCAAACCCCCGGAAACGCTGCAGGAATACTTCGTACTCGAACTGCGCCGACTGCGCCGCGGCAGCGGCCTGAGCCAGACGCAGCTCGCCGAGCGCATCAAATACTCCGCCGGTCTCGTCAGCATGGTCGAGACCCTGCAACGCCATCCAACACCCGACTTCACAAAACGGTGTGATGACGCGTTGAGCACCGGCGGCACCCTGTCCCGCCTACTGCCCATGCTCGCCCGCGAGGCGTACCCCACCTGGTTCCGCTCCTATGTCGCGCTGGAGGCCGAAGCGGTCTCCATTGAGGAATTCGAGATCCAAGTGGTCCCCGGGCTCTTCCAAACCGAGGAGTATGCGCGTGCTGTGTTCAGTCCTGCCTGGCCGCCGATGACCTCGGACGAGATGGACCGGCGGCTCAAAGCACGACTGGAACGACAACAGATCCTGTCCAGGGATCAACCGCCTCTCGTGTGGATGATCCTTGACGAGAGCGTGCTTCGCAGGCTCGTCGGCAGTGCAGAAATCATGGCGGATCAGCTCGCCTACCTGCTCGAACTTGCTGGCCGCTCCAACATCAAATTGCAGGTACTCACCTACGACCGAGCATTTCGAGCTCCGTTGGACGGCTCTGTCGTTCTCCTCGAACTTCAAAATCATGAACGGCTTGTCTATGTCGAGGGCCTTGGCCGCGGACATGTTATGCCGGCCCCGGAAGATGTGGAAAAATGCAGTCGGGCGATCGATGCGATGCGCTGCGAAGCGCTCTCCGTTACGGACTCGGTCGCCATGATCACCCAGCTGAGGGAGGAGTTCTATGCGCACGCCTAGCACCCACGATCTCCGGTGGTGGAAGAGCACTCGCAGTGGAACGCAGGGCGGGAACTGTGTCGAAGTGGCCACCGACGAGGCGAGGTGGCTCATCCGCGACAGCAAAAACCCCGACGGCGGGATGCTCGCCGCCAGCGCCACGCAGTGGCGGTCCTTCCTTCAGTCGGTCAAGGAGGGCCAGCTATGACTATCGGTCGTCTTCAATGGTGGAAGAGCAGCCGGAGCGGCAGCCAGGGTGGCGCATGCGTCGAAGTCTCAACCACCGAAACGACCGGTCTGAACTGGCAGAAGAGCAGTCACAGTGGCAGCGAGGGCGGGAACTGCGTCGAGGTAGCCGCGGCTGAGGCGACCTGGTACGTGCGTGACAGCAAGGATCCCGACGGCGGAATGCTCGCCGCCAGCGCCACGCAGTGGCGGTCCTTTCTTACGACCGTCAAGGGCGGCAGATTATGACGACATTGCTTTGGTGGAAGAGCAGCCGCAGCGACAGCCAGGGCGGCGCTTGCGTCGAGGTAGCCACCACCGAAACGACTGGCCTGAGCTGGTGGAAGACCAGCCGCAGCGACAGTCAGGGTGGCAACTGCGTCGAGGTGGCCGCTGCTGAAGCGACCTGGTACGTGCGCGACAGCAAGGACCCCGACGGCGGCATGCTCGCTGCCAGCGCCATCCAGTGGCGGTCCTTTGTGGACGCCGTACGAGCCGGCACGCTCGACTAACTACGACTTGTGCGGGCAGGCGCCACGTCTGCCCGCACAGTCGACCCGATGCTCCGGCTCCGGCATTCAACTGAGTTCGGCGATCGCGCGGTGGAGTTCGTCGTTCATCGCCGGGCTGCCCTGATGACCTGCGTCGTCGATCATGACCAACTGCGCGTCGGACCAGGCTCTGGCCAGCGCCCAGGCGTTGTCTGGCGGACAGCTCACATCATGGCGACCGTGCAGGATGACGCCGGGGATGCCGGCGAGCCGGGTTGCGTCGCGCAGCAGGGCACCGTCTTCCAGGAAGCCGTGGTGCGCGGCGTAGTGAGCGCAGATCCGCGCGAACGCGACCTCGGCGTCGGTTGCCCTGCCACCGTAGTGCTGGGCTCTGCCATGTGGTTCCAGCGACAGGGCGGTGTCCTCCCAGGTGGACCACTCCCGAGCGGCCCGTTCCCGGATCCGCTGGTCAGGGTCGTCGAGGAGCCGGGCGTAACCGGCCGGCGGATCGTCGCGCAGATCGGCAGGCAGCGGCTGCACGAACCGGTGCCACTGCTCCGGGAACAGGCGGGCCACACCACCCCGGTACAGCCAGTCGACATCGGCGCGGCCCATCGTCCACAACGCGGGCAGGATCAGCCCCAACACCCGTTCAGGATGGCGCTGGGCGTACGCCAGTGACAGCGTCGAGCCCCACGAGCCGCCGAACATCAGCCATTCCCGTACACCCAGCTGTTCCCGCAGCAGTTCCATGTCCTGCAGCAGATGCTCGGTGGTGTTGGCCGACAGGTCGGTGGCCGGGTCAGCGGCGTGCGGGGTGCTGCGGCCGCAGCCGCGCTGATCGAACAGGATGATCCGCCAGCGTTGCGGGTCGAAGAGCTTCGGTGTCCCGTTCGGGCTGCCGACGCCGGGGCCACCGTGCACGATCGCCACCGCACGCCCGGTCGGATTTCCCCGCACCTGCCAGTGCATCCGGTTGCCGTCACCGACCTCGAGCAGACCCTGATCGTACGGCTGGATAGCAGAGAACGTATGCGACACACTGCGAAGCCTACCGGTGCGCCACTCACCGCCACATCGCTCAAGATCCAGATTCGTCGGGCAGCTCACGCTCGAAAAGCTGCGTTCCCAACGGGAAACTGTCACCGCAATTTGCCTGCCGTAGCGGGACTTCTACCCAGCTTCTGACGGTGGCGGCAGTACGCGGTCTGCATAGACCAGCATGAGCGTGCCGTCCGGGTGGTGGCGCTTTCCCTGGTAGGTCAGGCCGACCCGCTCGGCGACCCGTACCGAGCCGGGGTTCGTCTCGTCGATCCAGGCGACCACCGGCCGGGCGGCGTCGACGGCACGGGCAGCCGTAAGCCCGGCGCGCGCCACCTCCTGCGCGTATCCGTGACCGCGCGCCGCCGAGGCGAACCGGTACGCGAGGTTCCAGCTGCCGTCAGTCAGTCGACGTACGCCGCCGAGACCGATGACCGTGGGCGATTCCGGCAGGCGGACCGTCCAGTAGCCCAGCCCGTCGGTCGACCAGCTGCGGGCGACCGTCTCCACGAACGCACGTGTGGTGTCGATGTTCGCGTGTCGCCCCTGCGGGAAGTGGCGCCAGCCGTCGGGGTCGGCGTGCAGCTCGTACAGCGCGTCGAGGTCGTCGAGCGACACCGCGACGAGATCCAGCCGCTCGGTCCGCATCCGGACATATGTCGAGGTCACGGCGGTAAACCTAGCCTTGCGCACTGTCGGGCGCAGCCGGTTTTTATTAATAGTTGACATCGACTAGTTGGCTATGGATAGTTGAGGACAACTACCTGCTACGACTGAGGAGACCGCAGAGATGACCGTCGACGACCCGCCCCGGCGCAACCGCCGTACCTTCTGACGCAAGCGAACGGCGCGTCCGAGGGGAAGACCATCCATGGCCACCAAACGCAAGGTCGGCAACCTGCTCGCCCTGGCGGTGCTGTCCTACCTGGTACAGCGACCCATGCATCCGTACGAGCTGAGCCGCACGCTGCGCGACAACGACGACGCGCGGAGCATCCGCTACAACCACGGGTCGCTGTACATGGTGGTCGGGCAGCTGGCCAGGGCCGGCTTCATCGCGCCGCAGGAGACCCACCGCGAAGGCCAGCGCCCCGAACGCACCGTGTACGCGCTGACCGACGCCGGTCGCGCCGAACTGCGCGACTGGCTGCGTGACCTGGTCGGCGACCCCAAACACGAGTACCCGCAGTTCGTCGCGGCGCTGTCGCTGATCGGCGCACTGCCCCCGAGTGAGGTCCTGTCGCTGCTGCCGCAGCGGCTGGACCGGCTCGCCGAACAACGTGACGAGATTCGCGGCCTCATCGACGACGCCCTCGCGCAGGGGGTCCCGGAACTGTTCCTCGTCGAGGAGCAGTACCGGCTGGCCCTGCTCGACGCGGAGGTGTCGTTCGTCGAGTCGTTGCGCGCCCGGATCACCGACCCGGCCACCGGATGGGGCCGGATGTGGGCGGAGTTCCACCAGGAGCCCGCCCCGGAACCCGAAGGACACCCGACATGACCCAGACCTCCACCGCCCTCGTGATCGGCGGCGGCATCGCCGGGCCGGTGGCCGCCATGGCGCTGGCCCGCGCCGGCATCGCCGCCACCGTGTACGAGGCGTACGACTCGACCGCCGACGGCGTCGGCGCGATGCTCAGCATCGCCCCCAACGGACGCCACGCGCTCGACGTGCTCGACGCCGGACACCTCCTCGACCGCATCGGCACACCGATGACCGCGATGGTGCTGCGCAGCTGGACCGGCAAGCAGCTCGCCGAACTGACGACCCCGCCCGGGCTACCCGACCAGCGTGTCGTGCAGCGCGCCGATCTGCACCGGGCACTGCACGACGAGGCCGCCGCCCGGGGTATCCGGACCGAGCACGGCAAACGCCTCGTCGGGCTCACCGACCACGGGAACGCCGTCACCGCAACGTTCTCCGACGGTACGAGCGCGACCGCGGACATCCTCGTCGGCGCCGACGGCATCCGCTCGGCCACCCGTACGCTGATCGACCCGGCCGCGCCCGGACCGCGCTACGGCGGGCTGATGAACTTCGGCGCGATGCTCACCGACCTCGGCCCGTCCACGCACGGCAAGATGCACATGGTGTTCGGTCGGCGCGCCTTCGCCGGATACCAGGTGTACGACGACGCGACCGGCGGCTGGTTCGTCAACCTGCCGCACGCGGCGCCGATGACCGTCGCCGAGCAGCGCGCCGTACCGAACGGGACGTGGCTGGCCAGACTGCGCGCCGCGTTCGACGGCGACCGGACGCTCGTGCCGGAGCTGCTGGCCCGTACCGACCCCGACGAGCTTCTGGTGGTCGGCCCGGTCGAGGACGTACCGACGGTGCCGACGTGGCACCGCGGCCGGGTGGTGCTCGTCGGCGACGCCGCGCACGCCACCTCGCCCAGTTCGGGTCAGGGCGCGTCGCTCGCCATCGAATCGGCCGTACAGCTCGCCCGCTGCCTGCGCGACCTACCGCCGGACCGCGCATTCGTCGCGTACGAGCGGCTGCGCCGGGCCCGGGTGGAACGGATCATCGCCGCCGCGGCGAGGACCAACATCGACAAGGCGGCGGGTCCGATCGCCCGGGTGATCCGCGACCTCGTGCTGCCCGTCGCCATGCGGGCGCTCGCCAAGCCGGAGAAGATGGCCTGGCAGTACGGGTACCGCATCGACTGGGACGCGCCGGCCACCCTTGCCGCTCCGGTTTGACCCGGCCGACGGGTGCACGGAGCATGTCGGCATGACGGATGCTGCACTGGCGATTCGGCGGTACCGCTCCGGCGACGACGAGGCGTGGTTGCGGTGCCGGGTGCTCGGGTTCCTGCACACGGCGTACTTCGACGACGTGCTGCAGGCCAAGCCGCACTACGAGAGCCAGGCGGTGGAACTGGTCGCGGAGCGCGGCGGTGACATCGTCGGTCTGCTGGACGCCACAGTGGACGGTACGGACGCCACCATCGAGACCGTCGCCGTACATCCCGACCATCAGCACCGCGGTATCGGTATGGCGCTGCTGCGCGAGCTGCTGCCGCGCCTGGCCGACAGCGGAGCGCAGACCGTGGACGCCTGGACCCGCGACGACGAGGCGGCGAACCGCTGGTACCGGCGCAACGGCTTCCGCGAGACGTTCCAGTACCTGCACGTCTACGCGGACGGTACGGACGAGTGCCGGGCGCTGCTCGGCCCGGTGGACGGCTCACTCGCGCAGCGGGCGTTCGTACACGTCCTGGATTCCGACCGGGAAGCGGACCTGCGCGCCGCCTTCACCCGGGTGCACCGCTGCCGTCGCTTCACCCGTACAGTTCGCGACAAGCCTGCCCTCCCGCTCAGCGACCCTGAGTTTCGGCGGTCAGCCTGACGGCTTCCGTCGCTGGCGCGGTGCGCGGCCCATCACGAGGATGCCTTCACCCGACCGGACAGGTACTTCGCCGCAGCGATCATCAGCGGCTCGAACGTCATCGGCTTGTCGACGCTGTCGGGCAGCATGGTCATCACGACGAAGTAGTCGTGGCCGACCCGGAAGTTCACGAACGCGAAGTCATCGACGCAACCCTCGTCACCGACCTTGACCATGTGGTCGGCCGTACCGGGCTTGGCGGCCTTCTTGCAGGTCTGCAGGGTCGTTGCCGCGTTACGGCCGGCTGGCAGGTGGGCGATGGAGATGTAGTCCGAGCCGATCTTGGCGGAACGGATCGGGAACTGGCAGGCGTTGTCGTCGCGGGTCGGGTGCCCGGTGGGCGCCAGGTGCCACTTCTTGTATTCGGACGAGGCTCCGGCAGCCAGTTCCTTGTCGGTCGCGATCACGCACGGGTTCTTGTCGAACTGTGCCGGCGTCACCGTCGCCTCAGCGGCGCTCGACGTCCCGCAGCCGGCGGTCAGCGCGAGACCGAGCATCGTCGCGAGGAATGCAGGGACACAGAAATGGCGCAGGACGGCACGCTGACGCATGGGGCAAAGCCTCCATTAGGGGGACACAGGGTCACCGCACGTGAACCGTTCGGCGCGGGGATCGGAACGGCGGAACAGTACACCACGCTCGGGCGGGACGAATACACCGACCGCAAAGCCGACCTACCCGCTCTCTACCCGACCAGATCCCCACCTTCCGAGCGCTGCGTCGTGATGATCAGGGCGCGAGGCGCCACAGCGCGTCCAGTGGCAGGGCGTGCAGCTTCTCCCCGAACGGCAAGGTCTGCTGGCCTGCGTACAGACACATAACCCGCGACGAACCGGTCGCCGACACGCTGCGCAAGATGGCGCAGGCCGGCAAGATCCTCGGCCCGTACGGTCGCGCCCGCCTTCACCTCGATCCCGATGATCCGGCCGTCCGGGGTCTCGATGACCGCATCCACCTCGACCTTGTCCTTGCTGCGGTAGTGGTGGAGCGTGCCGCGCTGCTGTGACCAGGTCAGTTGCCGGGCCAGTTCCATCAGGACCAGGTTCTCCACCATGGCTCCCGATTCGCCGGTGGGGCTGGCCAGCCGCGCGACGTCCTGCCCGAGCAGATGGCAGGCGATACCGGTGTCCACGAATGCGAGCTTCGGCGCGCTGACGGCACGCCGTGTACCTCCGGACGTCCACGCGGGAATGCTCCTGATCAGAAACACCGAGGACAGCAGTTCCAGATAGCGGACCAGCGTCGTACGCGGAATGCCTGCCTGCCCCGCCAGCGTGCCGGGAACGAGCAGCCCACCGGCGCGACCGGCGAGCAGGTTGAGCAGGCCATCATCAACGCCCCACAGCAGCACCACTGAGGCCATGATCAAACCCCCGCAGCCGCACGGCGCGGGCATGATGGGCCGGGAGCGGCGTACGGATCGGGGGCGGGCCGGTGCTACTGCGCAAGGTGCAGCCAGGGGATGTGGAGTCCTACATCCGGATGCGCTGCGATCCGGCGATGATGGCCGAGCTCGGCGGACCGCTGCCGCGCGACGGGATGGCCGCGAAGGTCGAGCGCGACGTACGGCAGAGCGCCGCAGACGTCGAGTGGATCACCATGGTCGTGCCCGACGAGGCCGAGCCGGAGGTGGTGGCCGGCACCGTGGCCCTGTGGTCGCACGAGGACGAGGGCGGGCCGCTGTCGGAGATCGGCTGGATGATCCTGCCCGGGTTCCAGGGCCACGGCCTGGGCAAACAGGCGGTACGGCTGCTGCTGGAACGGGCCCGCAGCGAACGTCGGTGGGGGCTGGTGCACGCCTTCCCCGGCACCACCAACGCCGCCTCCAACGGCATCTGCCGCAGCGTCGGCTTCACTCTGGTCGGCCAGCGCGACAGTGAGTTCGCCGGCCACCCGATCCGGTCCAACCACTGGCGGATCAACCCCGCCACCGATCTCGTACGCCCCTGACCGCCCGTCGGTGCCTGTCGACCGGGGCCGGACGACGTGCCCAGCAGGACGGCCGCAACCGGCCGGCGAGGAACCTGGCCGCGCTGACCATCAGCGGCTCGCACTCGACCGGCTCTGGCCGTGGGGTGGAACGGACGCAGACGCATGAGGTATGCCTTCCGAATATTGACTCAAAGTCACCGGAAGGCCACAACGAGCAAATGGCGCGGTCGGCTGGTTTGCGCAGATCAGCGACCCGGGTGCGGACGGACCTCGCGTGAGGGCCATGGGACGGGCGCATTCCGGCAGAGGTCATAGACTCCCCGGTGACAGTCCGGGAGGGGAGTCACAGCGTGCGCAAGGTACTGATCACCAACCGGGGCGAGATCGCCGTCCGGGTCATCCGGGCCTGCCAGGACGCCGGCCTGGCCAGCGTCGCCATCTACGCCGACTCCGACCGGGACGCGCCACACGCCCGACTGGCCGACGAGGCGTACGCACTGGGTGGTGACACCGCCGCCGAGACCTACCTGGACATCGCGAAGATCATCGACATCGCCGGTCGCGCGGGCGCCGACGCGGTACATCCCGGCTACGGGTTCCTGTCCGAGAACGCCGACTTCGCGCAGGCCGTCCTGGACGCCGACCTGACCTGGATCGGGCCCAGCCCGCAGTCCATCCGCGACCTCGGCGACAAGGTCACCGCCCGGCACATCGCCGCGCGCGCCGGCGCACCGATGACCCCCGGCACCCCCGAACCGGTGCCCGGCCCCGACGAAGTGGTCGCGTTCGCCCGCGAGCACGGGCTGCCGGTCGCGATCAAGGCCGCGTTCGGCGGCGGCGGGCGTGGCCTGAAGGTGGCCCGCGACCTCGACGAGATCCCCGAGCTGTACGCCAGCGCCGTACGCGAGGCGCAGGCCGCCTTCGGCCGCGGCGAATGCTTCGTGGAGCGCTACCTGGACCGCCCCCGGCACGTCGAGGCGCAGGTACTGGCAGACACCCACGGCAACGTGATCGTCGTCGGCCTGCGGGACTGCTCGTTGCAGCGCCGGCACCAGAAGCTGGTCGAGGAGGCGCCGGCGCCGTTCCTCACCGACGAGCAGCGCGCCACCCTGCACGAGGCGGCGAAGGCGATCTGCCGGGAAGCCGGCTACCACGGCGCCGGCACGGTGGAGTTCCTGGTCGGCCAGGACGGCAGCATCTCGTTCCTGGAGGTCAACACCCGACTGCAGGTCGAGCACCCGGTCACCGAGGAGACCGCCGGGGTCGACCTGGTACGCGAACAGTTCCGGATCGCCGACGGCGCGAAGCTACGCTGGCAGGCCGACCCGACCCCGCGCGGACACTCGTTCGAGTTCCGGATCAACGGCGAGGACCCGGGCCGCAACTTCCTGCCCGCCCCGGGCACCGTCACCCGCTTCGTCGCCCCGTCCGGGCCGGGCGTCCGGCTGGACTCCGGGGTGGAGTCCGGTTCGGTGGTGGGCGGCAACTTCGACTCGCTGCTGGCGAAACTGATCGTCACCGGGGAGAACCGTACCGAGGCGCTGGAGCGCGCGGCCCGCGCACTGGACGAGATGGCGGTCGAGGGGATGGCCACCGCGCTGCCGTTCCACCGGGCGGTCGTACGGGACCCTGCGTTCCGGCCGGCCGGCGAGGACGAGCCGTTCAGCGTGCACACCCGCTGGATCGAGACCGAGTGGAACAACACCGTCGAGCCGTACGCGGGCGGCGAACCCGCCGCGGCTGCCGACGAACGGGAGACCGTGGTGGTCGAAGTGGGCGGCAAACGGCTGGAGGTCAGCCTGCCTGCCGGCTTCGGCGCCACCGCCGCCGCACCCGCCGGCAACCGCCGGAGCGCGCCGAAGCGGGGGCGCGCCAAGCATGCGCCGGCCGCCGGCGGCAACGCGTTGACCAGCCCGATGCAGGGCACCGTGGTCAAGCTCGCGGTCGCCGACGGCGACCAGGTCTCGGAAGGCGACCTGGTACTAGTGCTGGAGGCGATGAAGATGGAGCAGCCGATCAACGCGCACCGGGCGGGTACGGTCTCCGGCCTGTCCAGCGAGGTCGGCGCGGTCCTCACCGCCGGTTCGGTGATCTGCGAGATCACCGACTGACCAGCTCCGCGAGTTCCACTCATCGCCGCCCCATCCGCCCGGCCTTACCCGCCGGTGCGGGCGGGGCGGCGGCAGTGGCGCCGGTCGGGCACCATGCAGGGCGACCGATCAGTGGAGGGGTAGCCCGGATGAGCAGCGAGGACTTCGCATGGTGGTGGGGCGACGGTGACGCCTACGACCGGCGGCAGCGCCGTCAGATCGAGGAGTTGCAGGAGTCGGTCAGCGGGGCCTACAGCCAGGCGTCCCGACTGCGCAGCCAGCTCTCCCGGGTACAGGGCAGTCTGCAGGCCAAGCTGGACCGGCTGGCCACGGCGTTCGACGCGTTCGTCGAACTCTCCGACGTACGGGCCGAGCTCGCCGTGTTCAACGACGCGACGATCGTGCGGCACAAGGTGCAGCTGATGCTGGCCGCGATCACCGCCAACCGCACCCCGGAACCCCCCGACCTGCCGGAGGTTCCCGGCTACTGGCTGGTTCCGGCGGCACGCGCCCTGTATGCGCGGCTGGAGGACGACCCGGCCGCCGCGGCGAAGTACATCGAGGCGGCCACCGAACTCGACGCCGAACGGACCCGGTACTTCCTGACCGCCGCACTGCGGTTGGCCGGACCGGTGGATCTGAGCGCGGTCGAACTGGCGGCGCTGCTGCCCGCTGCAGGGCCGGCCCCGGTACACCATGCGGCACGGGCCTTCTGGCTGGCCGCCGCGGACGACGCGTTCGGCGCCCCCGGTCGGGCGGTGCTGACCACCTCGCTGAGTCACGCGCTGGGCCGGCCCGATGCGGTCGGTTCCGCCGACGGCGGTGAGCCGGCCGAGCTGTCCCAGTGGGTACTGAAGGTGGTCGGCACGGCGTCCGGGACGGTCGGTCCGAGCGCGATCGCGGGCAGTCTGGCGGCGCTGCGCACCCGGTGCTCCCCTGCCACCACCACGGACGCGGCAACAGCACCCACCGGCACGGCGGTCAGCGCCGGTGCAGCGGTCGGTTCTGTCATCACCACGACCGTCGGCACCACCGACAGCGGCTCCGCCGACGGGGCAACGACGGTCGGCGCCGCCGACGGGGCGCCCGATGCCGTCCCGGCCGCGCTGATGCCGCTGGTGGACGTACTGCGCGCACTGGTCGACGAGGGCTGCCCACCGGAACGGGAACTGCTACGCCGCGCCCGGAAACTGCGCGGGGTCGTGGAGACCGGTGCCGCCCCCGAGGAGCACAAGCCCTGGGACGCGCCCGTCGGCGAGACCGCCGACCTGGTCCGCGCCGACATCTTCAACCACCCGGACGGTCCACTTCCGACCCGCCTCGTCGCGGTACGGGCCGCCGCACCATGGCTGCGCGCCGCCGTCGACCGGATCGTGGAGCAGTCCGGGCAGGCGCCGTCCGGTCAGCGCACCGTACGCACCCACGGCGGCGACCTGACGATCACCCGCAACGGCGCCAGCCCCACCGATGTGGCGGTCCTGCGCCGGCGGATAGACCAGCGCTACAAGTCGAGCCGCACCAGCCTGTACGTCGGCGCGGCAGTGGCCGTACTCGGACTGCTGATCACCGTCGGCGGTTTCGCCGCCGCCAGTCCCGGAGTCGGCGTGCTCGGCATCATGGCGCTCCTGGTCGGCGTGGGAGTGACCGTCAACGCTGTGAAGACCACCAGTGAGCGGGCCGCGTCCCTGGAGTTAGAACGATCCGGTCTGGATCGCTCGGTGACCGAGCAGGTGGCGAAGTTCCAGACCCACCTGGACCATGAGCAGCGGGCCAGGGATCAGATCGCCGCCGAGCGCGCCGCGTTGTCGGAACTGCTGGGCTGACCGCGGCGCAGATCGCCCGGTCGGCACGACGGCCGTTCTGTCGGGGGTGTCTGGCATCCTGCCCGCAACGCAGTCGACACGCCGGGGGCACCCATGCCAGAACCGTTACAGGACAATCGGTCGTCGACCGGCCCGGACCGCCCGTTGCGGGACCGCCGAATCCAACGCCGAGTTCCGCAGGGGCACCTCGCTCTACTACGACCTGGCCAAGGTCGCGGTGCAGCGACTGGCCGTCGCCCAGACGTACGAGCTGCGCGAGCATGCGGCCACGGCGGTCGCGCTGACGCCGGGATGGTTGAGGTCCGAGGCGATGCTGGAGCACTACGGGGTCACCGAGGACACCTGGCGGGACGCGACCGGCGGGGAGCCGCACTTCTGCATCTCCGAGTCACCTCGTTACGTCGGCCGGGCGGTCGCCGCACTCGCCGCCGATCCGGAGGTGACACGGTTCGCGGGCCGATCACTGTCCAGCGGACAGCTCGCCCAGGAATACGGATTCACCGACGAGGACGGGACCCGACCGGACTGCTGGCGCTACATTCGCGAGGTGCAGTGGGCCGGGAAACCCGCTGGTGACGATGGCTACCGCTAGCGGAAGGCCATACTGTAAGCATGGGGTCCGTACCGCCCGCACGGCATCTGCTGCGCGCCAGGGATCTGGCGGACAGCCGCTGCTCCGAACCTCCGACGGTGACCGATCTGGCCCATGCGGCGGGTTTGTCCCGGGCACACTTCATCCGGGAGTTCCGCCGTACGTTCGGCGAGTCGCCATACGCGTACCTGCTGACCCGCAGGCTGAAACGGGCCGCGGCACTGCCTCACCCAGCCGGGCGGCCCACTGATGTGACCCGTCGCCTCAATCAAACTCGCGTTGCATGAGTTGGCGGGCCGCTTCGGCGAGTGAGCCGGACAGCGACGGGTAGATGGTGATGGTCTGGGCGAGCTGCTGTACCGACAGATGGTGTTCGATCGCCATCCCGATCGGGAGGATCAGTTCGCTGGCCTTCGGCGCGACCACCACGCCGCCGACGACCAGCCCGGATGCCGGTCGGCAGAACAGTTTGACGAACCCGTCGCGGATGCCGGCCATCTTGGCGCGCGGGTTGCCGGCGAGCGGCAGCATCACGGTACGGGCCGGTACCTTGCCGGATTCCACGGCCGCCTGGGAGGCACCGACGGTGGCGATCTCCGGGTCGGTGAACACGTTGGCCGACACCGTGGACAGCCGCAGCGGCTGTACCGCCTCCCCGAGCGCGTGCCACATCGCGATGCGGCCCTGCATCCCGGCCACGGAGGCGAGCATCAGCAGGCCGGTGCAGTCGCCGGCGGCGTAGATTCCGGGCACGTTGGTGCGTGACACCCGGTCCACGGTGACGAACCCGCCCTGGCCGAGTTCGACGCCGTACTCCTCCAGCCCGAGGCCGGTGGTGTTGGGTACCGAGCCGACGGTCATCAGCGCATGGCTGCCGTGTACGACCCGGCCGTCGGTGAGCTCCACCCGGACGCCGTCGCCGTCGCGGCGGACGCTCGCGGCCCGGGAGCGGTTGAGTACGGTCATTCCCCGGTCCCGGAACACGTCTTCGACCACGCTGGCGGCCGACTGGTCCTCGGAGGGCAGAACCCTCTCGCGGCTGGAGACCAACGTCACGTCCACGCCCATCGCCAGGTACGCGCTGGCGAATTCGGCGCCGGTGACGCCGGAACCGACCACGACCAGCCTCTCCGGCAGTTCGTCCAGGTCGTACACCTGCCGCCAGGTGAGGATGCGTTCGCCGTCCGGCCGGGCGTCCGGCAGCACCCGTGGGGTGGCGCCGGTGGCCAGCAGCACCACGTCGGCGTCGACGGAGTACGGGGTGACGTCGGTCGGGCTGATGGTGACCCGGTGGGTGTGCCCGAGGGTGTCCTCGGCGAGCCGGGCGGCGCCGGCCACCACTTCGACGCCCGCCCGGATGAGCTTGTCGTGGATGTCCTCCGACTGGCGGCGGGCCAGCCGCTTGACCCGGCTGTGTACGGCCGGGGCGTCCACGACCGCGACGCGTGCCCCACCGGCACCGCCGTTGACCCGGATGCCCAGCGCCTCAGCTCCCCGGAAGGCGGTCACCACGTCGGAGGAGGCGATGAAGGTCTTGCTCGGTACGCAGTCGGACAGTACGCACGCGCCGCCCGCCCCGTCCCGTTCCACCAGGGTGACCGCCGCGCCGAGCTGGGCGGCGACCAGCGCGGCCTCGTACCCGGCCGGCCCGCCCCCGATGATGACGATGCGGCTCATTGACATGCTTGGCTCCCACGCTCGGCGATCAGGTCGACATCCGGTCCAGACCGCAGTGTCGTGTCTGCGCCACCTGCCGCCAGCACACCCGGTACCTGCGCTCCCGCCCTCGCATTGTGCTCCATCCCCGAGCTGCCGCCGGGCGCCGGGTGCCGGGAGGCGTACCGAAGGGTGGGACAGCCGGGTGTGATTGTGGCCAGCTGGACCCCAGCGGGCCCCGCGCACGACTATCGTGCATTTCCGTGTTGCTCTATGCCGCGTACGGCTCGAACCTCGATCCCGCCCTGATGCGGGAGCGTTGTCCGCACTCACCGCTGATCGGCACCGGCTGGCTGGAGGGCTGGCGGTTGACCTTCGGCGGCGCCGAACTCGGCTGGCAGGACGGGCCGCTGGCCACTGTCGTCGAGGACCCCGGCAGCCGGGTCTTCGTCGCCCTGTACGACCTGCACCGGTTCGACGAGGAGTCGCTGGACCGGTGGGAGGGTGTGACCAGCGGGCTGTACCGCAAGCTGCGGATCCGGGTCGCGTCGCTGGACGGTGACGTGATCGCGCGGGTGCACGTACTCAACGCGTACGAGGGTGGGCTGCCCAGCGGCCTGCACGTGCAGATGGTCGCCGACGCGGCGGAGAAGGCCGGCGCGCCGGACGACTACGTGTCTGAGCTGCGGAAGCGACCGTTCGACCAGACCGACTGACCCGTACAGCCCGGTTCAGGGTCGGCCCGGCATCGGCCGGGCCCGGCTCAGTGCCGGGCTGTTCGAGGTCAGGTCGGCGTCAGCGTCAGGGCAGGTCGACGTCAGGGCAGGTCGACGTCAGGTCGGCTCAGATCGGTTCAGAGGGTCGGGTCGGCGAGTGCCGCGAGCGCGGTGTGGACCAGCACGCGTACACCGTGTTCGATGGCCCGTTCGTCCACGTCGAAACTCGCCTGGTGCAGGTCGAGCTGTTCGCCCGGCCGGCCGACTCCGAGGCGCCCCATCGCGCCCGGCACCTGCTCCAGGTACCAGGCGAAGTCCTCGCCGCCCATGCTGACCGGCGTCTCCACCACCTTGTCGGCGCCCAGGGCGGTGGCCGCCGCGGCACCGAACACGGCGACCGCGGAACGGTCGTTGACCACCGGCGGTACCCCACGGGTGTAGCGGACCTCGACCTCCGCACCTGTACCGGCGGCCACGTCCCGGATCAGCTGGTCGAGCAGTTCGGGCACGATGCGCCAGGCGGCGTGGTCCAGTACCCGTACGGTGCCCCGGGCCACGCCCTCCTGCGGGATCGCGTTCGCAGCCTGCCCGGAGTGCATCGCGCCGAACACCACCGAGACGCCGGCCCGGGGGTCGACCCGGCGTGACAGCAGCGCCGGCAGATCCACCACGACCCGGGCCAGCGCGTTGACCAGGTCCGTGGTCAAGTGCGGGCGGGCGGTATGCCCGCCTGAGCCGGTCAGCCGGATCTCTAACATGTCGGCGGCGGCGGTCAGCGGACCGGACCGCAACCCGACCAGGCCGGCCGACAGCTTCGGGTCGCAGTGGAACGCGAAGATGGCCCGAACGTCGTCCAGTCCCCCGGCTGCGACGACCTCGGGCGCGCCGGACGGGAAGCGTTCCTCACAGGGTTGCAGCAGCAGGCGTACCCGACCGGGCAGGGCGCCGGCGGCAGCCAGTTCGGCCAGCGCCATACCGGCGCCGGCGACGATGGTGGCATGTACATCGTGGCCACAGGCGTGGCAGGCACCATCCACAGTGGACCGGTACGGCACGTCTTTGGTGTCCACAATGGGCAGCGCGTCGATGTCGCCGCGCAGGGCAATGGTCCGACCGTCACCGCGGTCTGGACCGACGTCACAGATGACACCGTTACCCGCCGGCAACATCCGGGGTGCCAGGCCGGCACTCTCCAGGATGCCAGCGAGGTAGCGGGCCGTCGGGCGCTCCTGACCGGACAGGTCCGGATGGGCGTGCAGGTGCCGACGGATCCCGATCAACTCGGCGTTGTGGCCTGCCAGCCAGCTGTCGAGCACGCGGGGTGATGAGCCGGCGAGACCCGGGATGCTCCGACCGGGCCCGGTCGGAGACGGGGCGAGGAAGTCGTCGAGGGTGCCGACATCGGCGGACAACGTTGATGAGCTACTCACGGTCGGATTGTCTCGATCTCGTGTCGAAGGGGGGTTGACTGTACGCGTAGTCACCGGTCGACCAGGCGCTGCGACGGCCAGAGCTGCCGCCGCGGTAGCGGGCCTGCCAGCGAATCCAGGCATCCTAGCGGGAAAAAGAAGGCCAGGCGGGTACACAGAGGCGTGCAGCCTTGGTCACTGTACGTACAGCTCGACACTGCTCCTGCCTTCCCGATCGGCACATCCGGTCGCCCGACGGACGCCGCTCCAAGCGTTGACCGCACTTCTCCTACAACGCCGGACGCGAGAGCCGGTCACGCGAAAGTCACACCATTACGTCATGCTATAAGCACTCAACGTAGCTAGCACCTCGTATTCTTCATACGCAGTGTTACCGCATCTGCCCGCAGCCCCGGTGCGCGGGTCCCTTCAGGTTGACCATGACCAGCCGACGTTGGCCATGGATCCCGGCGCAGCGCTCATGACCCCAGAGCGGCCCGGAGGTCGACACCCCGCACCGCACGCCGGGACCGCACGCACCGCACGCCGCTGCATTTTCCCCGAACGTACCTTTAGCGAAATGGACTTAACGACCATTCGGGAAAAATGCTCACACGGGGCGTGCGGGGCGCACGGGGGCGTCCGCCGAGCGGGGGCGGGCGCCAGGAGGGACGCGGGCCTGGGAACTACCCGGATCAGAACTGTTCGTTCGGTTGGTAGGCGCCCCATATCTTGCGCAGAGCGTGGCAGACCTCACCGACCGTGGCCTGCGCCCGCAGCGCCTCTTTCAGCGGCGGGAGTACGTTGTCCGTGCCCGCTGCCGCCGCACGTACCTGAGCCAACGCCGTCTCGACCGCGCCGGTGTCCCGGCCGGAGCGTAGGTCGGCCAGGCGGCGTACCTGGTCGGCCTCGATCGACGGATCGACCCGCAGGGGCTCGTACGGCTCGTCGGTGTCCACCGCGAAGCGGTTCACCCCGACCACGGTCTGCTCGCCGGCCTCGATCCGCTGCGCCACCCCGTACGCGGACAGTTCGATTTCCCGCTTCTGGAAGCCGGCCTCGATCGCGTCCACCGCGGAGCCATACTCGAAGACCCGGTCCATCAACGCCACCGCGGCGTCCTCGATCTGGTCGGTCAACGACTCGATCAGGTACGAGCCGGCGAACGGGTCCACGGTGCCGGTCAGGTCCGTCTCGTACGCCAGTACCTGCTGGGTTCGCAGCGCGAGCCGAGCGGCCTTCTCGGTGGGTAGCGCGATCGCCTCGTCGTAGGAGTTGGTGTGCAGCGACTGGGTGCCGCCGAGCACCGCGCCGAGCCCCTGCACGGCGACCCGTACGAGGTTGACCTCGGGTTGCTGCGCGGTGAGTTGCACACCCGCGGTCTGGGTGTGGAAGCGCAGCATCTGTGACTTGGGGTTACGGGCGCCGAACTCGTCGCGCATCACCCGGGCCCAGATCCGCCGGGCCGCGCGGAATTTCGCGACCTCCTCCAGCAGTGTGGTGCGGGCCACGAAGAAGAAGCTGAGGCGCGGCGCGAACTCGTCCACCGCCAGGCCCGCGGCGATCGCGGTGCGCACGTACTCGATGCCGTCGGCCAGCGTGAAGGCGATCTCCTGGACGGCGGTGGCACCGGCCTCGGCCATGTGGTAGCCGGAGATGGAGATGGTGTTCCAGCGTGGCAGTTCGGTGCGGCAGTACGCGAAGGTGTCGGCTACCAGCCGTAGCGACGGCCGCGGCGGGAAGATGTAGGTGCCGCGGGCGATGTACTCCTTGAGCACGTCGTTCTGGATGGTGCCGGTGAGCTTGTCGCCGGGCACGCCCTGTTCTTCGGCAACCAGTTGGTAGAGCAGCAGAAGGACCGCCGCCGGCGCGTTGATGGTCATCGAGGTGGACACCTCGCCGAGCGGAATGCCGCCGAACAGTGTGCGCATGTCGGAGAGGGAGTCGATCGCCACACCGACCTTGCCGACCTCACCGTGTGCGATCGACTCGTCGGAGTCGTATCCCATCTGGGTTGGCAGGTCGAAGGCGACCGACAGGCCATGCCCACCCGCAGCGAGTAACTGCCGGTAACGGGCATTGGATTCCCGGGCGGTTCCGAAGCCTGCATACTGGCGCATGGTCCATGGGCGGGAGGTGTACATCGTGGGGTATACACCCCGGGTGAACGGATATTCCCCAGGTTCACCCAACCGCGTGTCCAGGCCGGGTCGTACGTCGTCGGGCTTGCTCACCGCGTGCAACGGAATGCCCGATTCGGACCGGTACGGAGTGTTCACCGGCGCTTCCCGATGCTTCGTAGCGGGCCATCCTGTCGCCCGTGCCACGTACTGTGTGGGCCGATCAACACCGGACCGCCCGGAGCTTGCTCGGGTGCGTTCATGGGCCGATCGTAGGCGCCCAGCGGACACGGTGCACCGCACCGGTACGGGCCGGCACGAAGATCAGCACAGCCAACCACAGCGCAGCACCGCAATGACAGAGGGTGAGAGCACGATGGCCGCTGGGCCCCCCAGCTCGCGACGCGGGACCCGATTGAGCACACTGGAGTGGTTGACTCCCGGAGGACTCGCGTCGTGACCACCCCAACCCCGCCCGGCGGCGCCTCCGCCGGCCAGGCACCCACCGGCGGCGCCTCCGCCGGCCAGGCACCCAGCTCCAGCCGGAGCGTGCCTGGCGCCGTCGTCGGCGGCCGGTACACCCTGCGCGACCCGATCGGCTCGGGTGGCATGGGTGCGGTGTGGCGCGCCCATGACGATCTGCTGCGCCGGGACGTCGCGGTCAAAGAGGTGCTGCTCCCGCCAGGCATCCCCGCCGACGAGCAGACCGCGATGTACGAACGCACGCTGCGCGAGGCGCGGGCCGCGGCCGGGCTGTCGCACCCCTCCGTGGTCCGGGTCTACGACGTCATCACCGACAACCACCGGCCCTGGATCGTCATGGAGCTGCTGCAGGCACGCAGTGTGGCCGACATGATCTCCCAGGACGGCACCCTGCCCCCCCGGGCCATCGCCAAGATCGGCCTGTCCGTGCTGGGCGCGCTGGAGGCCGCGCACTCCGCCGGCGTACTGCACCGGGACGTCAAACCGGCGAACGTACTGATCTGCTCGGACGGCCGGTGCGTACTCACCGACTTCGGCGTGGCCCGGATCATGACCGACAACGCCGCGCTCACCTCGCCCGGCATGGTGCTCGGGTCACCGCAGTACATCTCCCCGGAACGGGCCATGGGCGCCGCGTTCGGCCCACCCAGCGACCTGTTCTCGCTCGGGGTCACGCTCTACACCGCCGCCGAGGGCAAGCCGCCGTTCGACCGCGGTGATCCCCTCGCCACCATGCACGCGGTCGTCTACGAGGATCCTGAGCCGCCCCGCCGGGCCGGGCCGCTCACGCCCGTCCTGCTCGGCCTGCTGGCCAAGGAACCGAAGCAGCGTTGGGACGTCTCGCGTACCCGCGCGCAACTGCGCGCGGTGCTGTCCGGGCCGTTGACCTCACCGGCGGGCAACGGCCCGTCCGGCTTCCCGGCCTCGGCCGGCGGCCCGTCCGGCGGTAACCCGATGTCCGGTGGTAGTCCCATGTCAGGACCACCCATGTCCGGTCCGCCGACGTCCGGGCCGCCGACGTCCGGGCCGCCGATGTCCGGGCCACCCATGTCCGGGCCACCCATGTCCGGGCCACCCATGTCCGGGCCACCCATGTCCGGGCCACCCATGTCGGGTCAGCCGATGCCGGGTCAGCCGATGTCCGCGCCGCCGGTCTCCGGGCCCCCGGTGTCAGGGCAGCCGATGGGAGCCGGCGGGGCGTACCAGCCCGGTCGCTCCAGCGTGCAGGTGTCCAGCACACCCAGCCAACCCGCCGAGCCGCACTACGGCTCCGACTACGGCCCGCCGCCGGACCACACCTTGGGCTACGGCTCGACCGACCGTCCCTCCCGGCGCCACCGATTCGGCCCCTGGCTGGTGGCCGCCGGCGCGGCGGCCGTGGCCATTCTGCTGGTGGTCGTCGCGATCGGGGCCGGCAGCGGCTGGTTCAGCGACTCACCGGCAGACACCCGGACCACCCCGACCGGCGCGGAGAATCCCGGCGACGTCAAGTCCTTCCACGACACCCGGAACGGTTTCGCCGCCTCGGTGCCCAAGGACTGGGCCCGCGACACCAACTCCGCGGACCGCCAGTACGACGATCCGGCCGACCGGACCGCCTGGATCCGGTTCAGCCACCGGAAGCTCAACTCCAGCGCGGCCGGGTTCCTGCGCGGTGCCGGGCACGGGCTGCGCGGCAACCGCAGCTACCGCGACTACCAGCAGATCGCGCTGCGTACCAACGTGTCCATGGCCGGCCAGCACGCCGCCGAGCTGGAGTACCGGCTCACCGACGCCAAGTCCGGCCAAGTACGGCACGCCATCTGGCGGGTAGTCGTGGTGGACAGCAAATCGTACGAGATCTACATGTCGGTACCGGACAAGCTGTTCGGCAAGGAGAAACCGGTCTTCGAGCAGTCGGTGAAGTCCTACAAGCTCGGCTGACCGGCGACGCCGCAGAGCGGGTGAGGCAGGATGGTGCGGTGACCGCCGAGACCACCACCACGCTGCCCGCCCTGCGTACCCGGGCCGAGAACTGGCTCGCCGACGACCCCGACCCGGCCGACCGGGACGAACTGCGGGCCGTACTGGACGCGCTGCCCGACAGCGCCGCCGAGCTTGCCGACCGGTTCGCCGGTCCGCTCACCTTCGGAACTGCCGGGCTGCGCGGGCCGCTGCGGGCCGGGCCCAACGGGATGAACCTCGCCGTGGTCCGGGCCGCCGCCGCCGGCCTGGCCGGCTGGCTGGACGCGGAGGGCGCGGACGGCCCACTGGTCATCGGGTACGACGCCCGGTACCGCTCGGCCGAGTTCGCCGCCGAGACCGCCCGGGTCGCCACCGGCACCGGCCGGCGGGCGCTGCTGCTGCCAGGGCCGCTGCCCACCCCGGTGCTCGCCTACGCGGTACGGGCGCTGGGCGCCGCCGCCGGTGTGATGGTCACCGCCAGCCACAATCCGCCCCGGGACAACGGCTACAAGGTCTATCTGGGCGCCCAGTTCGGCGGGCCGCTCGGCGCCGGCGCACAGATCGTGTCGCCTGCCGATGCCGGCATCGAGGCGGAGATCCGGGCGGTCGGACCGTTGTCCGCGGTGCCACTCGGGCCGGACGGCGAAGTGCTGGACGACTCGGTGCTGGACGACTACCTGGCCGGTGCGGTCAGGGTGGTCCGGCCGGACGGCCCGCGCCGGCTCGCCGCCGCGTACACCCCACTGCACGGGGTGGGTGGCCGGGTGCTGGCCGAGGCGTTCCGGTTGGCCGGGTTCGCGGCACCGGCAGCGGTGGCCGAGCAGGCCGACCCCGACCCGGATTTCCCCACGGTGGCGTTCCCGAACCCGGAGGAGCCGGGCGCGATCGACCTGGCCGTGGCGCTGGGTGCCAGCCAGGGCGCCGACCTGGTGATCGCCAACGACCCGGACGCCGACCGCTGCGCCGTCGCGGTGCCCGATCCGGCCCTGGGCGCACCCGCCGACCAACCCGCCGGCTGGCGGATGCTGCGCGGCGACGAGGTCGGCGTACTGCTCGCCGACCATCTGATGCGCCGCGGTGTACGCGGCCTGTACGCCACCACCATCGTGTCCAGCACGCTGCTGCGCGCCCTGGCCACCGCCCGGGGGGTGCGCTACGCCGAGACGCTGACCGGGTTCAAGTGGATCGTCCGGGCCGACGACGGCGTCGCCTCGGGCGACGCCCCCGGCCTGGTCTTCGGTTACGAGGAGGCACTGGGTTACGCGGTCGCCCCGGACCTGGTCCGCGACAAGGATGGCATCACCGCCGCGCTGCTGGTCGCCGAGCTGGCCGCGGAACTACGCGCCGAGGGCCGTACGCTGACCGACCGGTTGGCCGAGCTGGCCGCCGAGTTCGGCCGCTACGGCACCGACCAGCTCTCCGTACGGGTCACCGACCTCGCGCAGATCGGCGAGCTGATGGCACGGCTGCGCGCGGCGCCGCCGCAGACGCTGCTGGACCGCCCGGTCACGGTCACTGACCGGCTGCCCGAGGCCGACGTGCTGACGTTGACCGCGGAGGGCCTGCGGGTGGTGGTACGCCCGTCCGGTACCGAGCCGAAGCTCAAGGCCTACTTGGAGGTCTGCGTGCCGGCGGACACCGACCCGGGCAGCGCGCTGCTCGGCGTCCGGGCGGACATCGCCGCCGCGCTGGGCGTACCGCCGAGCTGACCGGCTACCGCATACCGTCGCGCTGACCGGCCGCCCGGGGTACCCACGACCCGGCGCCCCGCGGTAGCCGGGGTCAGAACCGGGGCATGCCGCCGAACTGGCGGTCCCCGGCGTCGCCGAGCCCGGGAACGATGAAGGCGCTGTCGTTGAGCTGGTCGTCGATGGATGCGGTGACCAGCCGCAGGCCCAGGCCGGAGTCCCGGAGCCGGTCCACGCCCTCCGGCGCGGCCAGCACACACACCACGGTGATGTCCGGGCAGCCGCGCTCGGCGATGACCCGGCAGCAGTGCTCCAACGAGCCGCCGGTGGCCACCATCGGGTCGAGCACGATCACCGGCCGTCCGGTCAGATCGGCCGGCAGCGACTCCAGGTAGGCGCGCGGCTGGAAGGTCTTCTCGTCGCGGGCCAGCCCGACGAACCCCATGGACGACTCGGGCAGCAGGCCGAGCGCCGCCTCCGCCATGCCCAAGCCGGCCCGCAGCACCGGGACCAGCAGCGGCGGGGTCGCCACCCGTACGCCCTGGGTCTGCGCGACCGGGGTGTCGACGGCGAACCGTTCGACCGGGAGCCGCCGGGTCGCCTCGTAGACCAGCATCGTGGTCAGCTCACGCAGCGCCGCCCGGAACGTGCCCGGCTCGGTCCTCGCATCCCGCATCACGGTGAGTCGGGCGCCGGCCAGGGGGTGATCAACCACGCTGATGTCCACCGCCACAACCTAGCCTGTCCTGGGCCGATACCCGCCAACCACCCACAGGTCGCGACCCGGTGCCCGTACGACCGGTTTCCGGACCATCCGGGCGGCGGGTGCGGGCCCCGCGACGCGCCCGGGCGGAGCCGTAGACTCGGCCGCATGACGGCAACAGCGCCAGTGGACCGCACCAGGGAACTCGTCCGCGAGGTGGCGGGTTCGCAGGGTGCGCTGCGGACCTTTCTGCACGGACTGCCGGGAGTCGACCAGGTCGGCGCGGAGCAACGGGCCGCGATGCTGGCCAGCCGGTCGATCAAGACCACGGCCAAGAAGTGGGCGCTGGACCTCGCGGTCCGGATGGTCGACCTGACCACCCTGGAGGGCGCGGACACCCCCGGGAAGGTACGCGCACTGTGCGCGAAGGCCCGCCGGCCGGACCCGGCCGACCCGGACTGCCCGTCGGTGGCCGCGATCTGCGTGTACCCGAGCCTGGTACCCACCGCGGTCGCCGAGCTGCAGGGCTCCGGGGTGCGTGTGGCGAGCGTGGCGACGGCGTTCCCGTCCGGCCAGCTGCCGCTGTCGGTCAAGCTCGACGACGTGCGGGCCGCGGTGGCGGCCGGCGCGGACGAGATCGACATGGTGATCGACCGCGGCGCGTTCCTGTCCGGCCGCTACAGCGAGGTCTTCGAGCAGATCGTGGCCGTGAAGCAGGCGTGCGGCCCGGCCCATCTGAAGGTCATCCTGGAGACCGGCGAACTGGCCACCTACGACAACGTACGGCGCGCCTCCTGGCTGGCGATGCTGGCCGGCGGCGACTTCATCAAGACCTCCACCGGTAAGGTGGCGCCGGCCGCGACTCTGCCGGTGACGCTGGTGATGCTGGAGGCCGTCCGCGACTTCCAGGAGCTGACCGGCCGGCAGATCGGGGTCAAACCGGCCGGCGGGATCCGCACCGCGAAGGACGCGATCCGTTACCTGGTGCTGATCAACGAAACGGCCGGCGAAGCGTGGCTGGACCCGGACCGGTTCCGGTTCGGCGCCTCGTCGCTGCTCAACGACCTGCTGATGCAGCGGACCAAGATGGCCACCGGCCGCTACTCCGGGCCAAACTACTTCACCCTCGACTGACGCGTTGATCAAGGAGAAGCTGAGCATGATCACCGTCCGATCCGCCGGCACCGTTCCGGCGTTCGACCAGGCTGGGCAGGTGTCGCGATGACGGCCTTCGAGTACGCGCCGGCGCCCGAGTCCCGCGCGATCGTGGACATCCGGTCGGAGTACGGCCTGTTCATCGACGGCGAGTTCACCGACTCGCTGGACGGCACCCCGATGAAGACGGTCGACCCGGCCAGCGAACAGGTACTGGCCGAGGTCGCCTGCGCGGGCACCGCCGACGTGGACCGCGCGGTGGCCGCCGCCCGACGGGCGTACGAGCAGGTGTGGGGCCCGATGCCGGGGGCGGAACGGTCCAAGTACCTGTACCGCATCGCCCGGCTGATCCAGGAACGTTCCCGCGAACTGGCGGTGCTGGAGTCGATCGACAACGGCAAGCCGATCCGGGAGTCCCGCGACGTGGACATCCCGCTCGTCGCGGCGCACTTCTTCTACTACGCCGGGTGGGCCGACAAGCTCGGACACGCCGGGTTCGGCGCGGATCCACGTCCGCTGGGGGTTGCCGGCCAGGTCATCCCGTGGAATTTCCCGCTGCTGATGCTGGCCTGGAAGATCGCGCCGGCGCTGGCCGCCGGCAACACCGTGGTGCTCAAGCCCGCCGAGACCACCCCCCTGACCGCGCTGGTGTTCGCGGAGATCTGCCAGCAGGCCGAGCTGCCGGCCGGTGTGGTCAACATCATCACCGGCGCCGGGGACACCGGCCGCGCGCTGGTCGAACACGGCGACATCGACAAGGTCGCGTTCACCGGTTCGACCGACGTGGGCCGCCAGATCGCGAAGTCGATCGCCGGCACCCGCAAGCGTCTCACCCTGGAACTGGGCGGCAAGGCCGCCAACGTGGTGTTCGAGGACGCCGCCCTGGACCAGGCGGTCGAGGGCATCGTCAACGGCATCTTCTTCAACCAGGGACACGTGTGCTGCGCCGGCTCCCGGCTGCTGGTGCAGGAGTCGGTGGCCGAGGAGGTACTGGCCCGGCTGAAGCGGCGGATGGCGTTGCTGCGGGTCGGTGACCCGCTGGACAAGAACACCGACGTCGGCGCGATCAACTCGGCCGAGCAACTGGACCGGATCCGTACCCTGTCGCAGATCGGCGACGAGGAGGGCGCGGAACGCTGGACGGCACCGTGCGCGCTGCCCGAGCGTGGCTTCTGGTTCGCGCCGACCCTGTTCACCGGAGTGTCACAGGCGCACCGGATCGCCCGCGAGGAGATCTTCGGGCCAGTGCTGTCCGTACTGACCTTCCGCACCCCTGCCGAGGCGGTCGAGAAGGCCAACAACACGCCTTACGGTCTGTCCGCCGGTATCTGGACCGAGAAGGGTTCCCGGATCCTGTGGATGGCCGACCAGCTGCGGGCCGGCGTGATCTGGGCCAACACGTTCAACAAGTTCGACCCGACCAGCCCGTTCGGGGGCTACCAGGAGTCCGGCTACGGCCGTGAAGGCGGCCGCCACGGTTTGGAGGCCTACCTTGCCTGAGAAGTCAGACTCCACCCGGGCAGGCGCCGGGAAGCGGTCGGGTAGGCGGTCGAAGACCGCACCGGCCGACACCTCCACCGCGGACTCCGCGCCGCGTCCGACGAGCGGGCGGGGCCGGATCACCGTGCGCAAGACATACAAGCTGTTCATCGGCGGCAAGTTCCCGCGCAGTGAATCGGGCCGCAGCTACCCCGTACACGGCTCGGACGGTGCCTTCCTGGCCAACGCCGCACTCGCCTCCCGCAAGGACGTCCGGGACGCCGTACAGGCCGCCCGCAAGGCCTTCAGCGGCTGGGCCGGCGCGACCGCGTACAACCGGGGCCAGATCCTGTACCGGATCGCCGAGATGCTGGAGGGCCGCCGGGACCAGTTCGCCGCCGAGGTCGCCGCGAGCGAGGGTATCTCGGCCGCGGATGCGCTGCCGACGGTGGACGCCGCGATCGACCGCTGGGTCTGGTACGCGGGCTGGGCCGACAAGATCGCCCAGGTGTGCGGCAACGCCAACCCTGTGGCCGGCCCGTACTTCAACCTGTCCGCGCCGGAACCGACCGGTGTAGTCGGGGTCGTCGCCCCGCCGGACGCCTCGCTGCTCGGTCTGGTGTCGGTGATCGCGCCGGCGATCGTGGCCGGCAACACCGTCGTCGTACTGGCCGCCGAGGCGCACCCGCTGCCGGCGATCAGCATGACCGAGGTGCTGGCCACCTCCGATCTGCCGGGCGGTGTGGTCAACATCCTGACCGGGCGGCCCGCCGAGACCGCACCGTGGCTAGCCGGGCACGCCGATGTCAACGCCATCGACCTGACCGGCGTCGCCGACCCGGCCGCCGTGGTGGAGCTGGAGAAACTAGCCGCGGAGAACCTCAAACGGGTGCTCCGGCCGGCTTCGGACACGACGGACTGGCACGCCGATCCGGGCCTGTCCAGGATCACGCCGTTCCTGGAGACCAAGACGGTCTGGCATCCGAAGGGCCGCTGACCGCGCGGGTCCACCGAAAAACCCGGCGGCCGGCTTCGCAGCGACTTGATCTCGTGCCACTATGTGCAGGGTGGCCCACCCCCCGGAGCCTGCATCGCATCTTGCAGTCGACCTCTGTTATCCGGACCCGCCCGACATCAACCCACGGGCGCTGACCGTTCGCATCCGGTCAGCGCTGCCCGGTACGAGGTTGGTGTGGGCCGGCCCGAGCAACCTGCTGCTCAAACACGAGCCGGCCGAACCCGGCGCCAGTCTCCGACCTGATCCGGCCGACATTCTCGGCCTGCCGCCGGAGACCTTCGCGCTGACCGAAGCTGATCTGGCGGCCCTCCACCCAGTGCACGCCGTGCAGTTCAGCGCCGTCGAGGGCCGGCGGGGGCCGGAACGCGATCTCAGCCAGTCCTGGGCCTGGCCGGACGCGGGCGCGACGCTGGAACGCTGCCGGTACCTGATCACCGTGGTCCAGGTGATCGGCCGGGCCCGGCACAACCCGGACCGGGTGCAGGCCTTCCGGGCCACCGTGGACGCGACGATCGCGCTGGCCCGCCCGCTGGCGACCTGGTGGCCGGCGAGCCAACAGGCACTGCCGCCCGGCGCACTGGTCGCGCACCCGCTCAGCGGCGTGGTCAACGTACGGATGTTCCGCTCGGTGCACGACTCGCAGGTGACGGTGACCGACACGCTGGGGCTGCACGCGATGGGCCTACCCGACCTGCAGTGCCAGTCCCGCGGGTTGAACACCGATCAGCTCGCCGAACTGCTGTTCGAACTGGCCGAGTACGTGTTCAAGCACGGTGATGTGCTGCGTCCGGGCAGCCCGGTACCGGGGCTGACTGCGGACCAGCAGTTCCTGCCGAGTCCGCGTCGTTCCCTGGTGCCGCCGCTGCGTCCGGTGATAGATCTGGACCCGGGAAGGCCGTACGCCGGATAGCGGCCGGTGTGTACGGGCGGTGGCCAGGTACTGTCAGCAGCCGTGTACACCACCGCCGACGTCGACCGGTCACCGGACATCGACGCGGACCGGCAACCGGCCGGCCGCGTAGCGTTCCGCGCGGTGAGTGACGCCCGCCTCCCACTCCGGAGCGGGTTTGTCGCCCGCAGGTCCCCGGAGCCGGAGATCATCGGCTGAGCGACCCGCGTGCCGCGGGCGACATCAGGATCGTGTCGTGAATTCACCGAACCCGGGACCGCACCGGGATGGAACGGAGGACGCCGTGGCACGCCACCGCGCCGCACACGGGTCGGGCGACCCGTCCGACGCTGGGTCGCCGGAGACCGGCCCCGAGCAGACCACCGACGAGGACACCAGCGCGGATGTCGCCGGCGACAGCGAGGACGGAGCCGACGCGACGGCGGTGGACGCCGGGGACGCGTCGGACGCCGGGGGCGGCAAGGAGCCCGACGACGAGCCCGACGACAAGGACCATGACGAGGTCGAGGTCGAGCGCAGCCCCGAGGCCGACAGCTTCTGGTCCGACGTGCGGATCGATCCGATCGAGATCGCGCTGCCGTCCGGTGTGGGCTTCACCCTGCGCGCGTACCGGAACGACGACGAACTGAACCCGGTGGACGGGGACGACGCGGAAGACGAGGGGACCGACGCCGAGCAGACCCGCGCCCCAGCGGCCGCCAAGGGCCGGGCCGGATCGTCGGACGACTCGGACGACGAACTCGACGCGGAGGACGAGGACGCCGACGAACTCGACGCCGAAGACGAGGCGGACGAGGGCGCGGAGCCGGAGGAGATTCCGGTCTTTCTCGCCCAGCGCGGCAAGGTCCTGTTGTTCCGCAGCCCCGAGTCGCTGGTGGCGTTCGTACGTTCGGACCAGCCGCACGCGATGCGCGGCCTGGACACCGCGGACGAACTGGCGTCCCGGATCGAGGCCAGCTACCTGGTGCCCGCGGAGGAGGACCGGTACGAGCTGGACCTGCTGGTGGGGAACCTGCGCGGTGGCCATGACAGCTGGGAGCCGGAGCTGATCGTCTCGGCCGGCGAGCTGGCCCGCGACATCGCGTACGCGGCGCACTTGGATTCGGTCCTTACCTCGTTATCGTCGGGCTCGCCGTTGGACGACCTGGACGAGGCGATGCGCGGCGCCGCCCAAGGTGGTTTCGGGGCTTTTCGGGCGCGGCGAAAAATGCGAAAGATCGGGGCACAACAGGCAGCTCTCGGCTGGCGCACCATCATTGGCAAGATCAGTGGTGCTGTGGACTGGCGCGATTGACCCCTGAGCGGGGAGCATCGGACAGGTAACTTCCGGCTTCGGAGGTGTGGACGTGCGTGTGTACTGCGGCCTGGCATCGGCGGGCGAAGGACTGACCGCCGCGGTGGTCGACGACGGCGGGCAGGTGGCCGCCGTACAGCAGATCGAGGACAACCCAGAAGGCTACGCAACGTTACTTAGCCTGCTCGCAGCGCGTTCGGATCCCGGTGGGATCATGTGCGTCCCGTTCTCCTCCGACGTAGCCCAACGGCACGTTGCGCAGCTGTTCCTGGCCGGTGGCCGGCACGCCTGTTTCGTCGATCCGTCCACTGTGGAGAAACTGGCCGCTGCGGAACCGCCGGACGCGCCGGACGACGCCCGCAGAGCGGTGGCCATGGCCCGCGCGCTCTACTCCGGAAAGCTGACCGCGACCGCCCGGCCCACCACCCCGGAACTGACCACCCTGCGGCCGCTGCTGTGGGCGCATGCCGCACTGACGGTCAGTCGGGTCGCCGCGGTGGCGGCACTACGCGAAGTGCTGCGTGAGCTGTACCCGGCCGCGCTACAGGCGTTCCCCGATCCGGGCGGCAGCACCGCGCTGGCCGTACTCGATGCGCTGCCCGATCCTGTCCAGGTGACCCGCGGGCAGGACGAGAACGTGGTGGCGCGGCTGACCACCGCCGGCTTCAAGGACGCCGCGGACGCGTTGGCGGCACTGCACCGGTCGGTGGACGAGCAGGGCTCCAGCACTGTGGTGATGGAATCGGCGGGCGCCACCGTCCGGCAGGCGGTCGCCGCCGTGCTGGCCGGCGACACTGCGGCGAGCACCCTGATCCGCGAGGTCGTCGAACGGCTGGACCGCCGGAGCGGAGCGGATCCGGGCCCGGAAGGTGCGCCCCGCAGCGACTGGTCGGCCGAGCCCGCCAGCGGCCACGACCCGGCGGCCGGCCCGGCGGATCCGTTCAGTCGGCCGCTACGGGGTGAGTCGGTCAACTGGGGTCCGCCGGTTCCGTCCCGACTCGATCGGCCGGTCAGCCCGGCCCCGCTGCTGCCCTCCCGGGCGGAACGACCGGTCGGACCCGCGCCGCTGCTGCCCGGCCGGGGCGAACGACGTAACCTCGGGCCGGCCCCGACCCGCAGCGAACGACGGATGGCCCGGGCCCGGCAGCAGTCGCCGGCGCCCGGCGAAACCCCGCAGGAGAGCCCGGTCAATGGCGTCGAGCCGGTGGACCGGACCCTGCAACTGCGCGGCCAGGACGACACGTCCACCGCTGCTTTCCCGCTCACCGGCGCGGCCACCATGGGCGAGGACATGCCGACCGCCGAACGGCCGATGCTGCCCGGCGAGCCGGAACCCCCGTCGCTGACCTTCCCGACCGACTTCCAGCCCTCGGTGATCGACAGCGACGACCCGACCGACCGGACCGGCCAGGAGGACACCTCCGCTCCCCCGCTGCTGCGGGCGGTGTCGGTGGACCATGAGCAGCGGGAAGCCTCGGTGACCGCGCTGCCGCCGCTGGAACAGCTACCCACCCGATCGCGGCGCGGCGCGGAGGTCACGCCGCGCAGCAGGCGCCGGCCCCGCAGCCAGAGCCACGAACCGACCCTGCGGCCACCGGACGCCATGCCGATGCCGGATTCCGGGGTCGGCGACGAGGGCGACTCGGAACTGTTGATCTTCGCGCAGGCCCGGTCCGCCTGGTTCGCCGGTGAGCACAACGAGGCGGAGTGGGACAGCCTGGCCGACGAGGGTTGGCGGGCAGCCGAGGCCGCCAGCCAGCCGGCCGTCGGCACCAGCACCGAGAGCGGGCTGCCGCGCCGCGTACCACAGGCCAACCTGGTGCCCGGTTCGCCAGAGGTCGACCGGGACCGTACCCCGATCTCCCGCGATGCCTCGCACCTCGCCGCACAGACCGCGGGCTACTTCCGCGGTTGGCAGCGGGGACGTGAGACCACCGGCCACCCGCTCGTCGACCGCGCCGAAGCGGAGGCCTTCTCCCCGGCGGGGCGGCGATGACCGAACTCGGCCTGTACCAGGGCAGCATGGGCCCGCTACTGGTCTCCCTGGTCGAACGGGTACCCGGTGCCAGCCACGCGGTGATCGCCTCCGTCGAGGGAATGCCGATCGCGGTGTCCGCCGGGCTGCCGGCGCAGCGCGCCGAGCAACTCGCCAGCATCGGCGCCGGCCTGCTCAGCATCGCCGACGGCGCCGGTCGGTGCATGGACGCGGGCGGCCCCTGCCAGGCCGTGGTGGAGATGGCGGAGGGCGTACTCATGGCGACGCCGGTGACCAACGCGACCAGTCTCACCGTGCTGGCGGTGGCCGACTGTGACCGCGAACGGCTCGGTTACTCGATCGCCGAGTTCCGCGGCCAGGTCGCACCGCTGCTCGCCTGATACTGCACCGCTGGTCCCCGTCACCGGGGACAGGACACACGGCGGCCCCGGACCGGTCAGCGTGCGCTGCCGGTACGGGGCCGTCGCTACGACTACTTCGCCAGGTAGGCGTTGTAGTAGATCGGGTTACCGAGTACCGCGCTCAGGATCACGTTCTTGCACTTGGTACCGGACAGCGTGACGTTGCTGGTCGAGATGATCGGCACCACCGGCGCGTATGTGGTCATGATCTGCTTGTCCAGCTTCGCCCACTCCGGTGCGGCCTTCTCCGCCGGCATCTTGGAGATCTTGGCGATCTGGTCGTTGACCTCGGGCACGTTCAGGTACGAGTAGTCCTTGTTGCCCCGCGGCTCGATCTGCCGACCGTTGTACAGCGGTGGGATGATCGTCGCGCCGCTCGGCCAGTCCGACGCCCAGGTGTTGATGTACAGGTCGTACGGGTTGTTCTTCTGGCCGACCTGGTCGTAGTAGCTGGATTTGTCGATCGGCCGCAGCACGATCTGGAATCCGGCCCGCTCCAGCGCCGCCTTGATCGCGGCGGCGGTCGGCTGGTTGGCCGAGGTGTTGGAGTACGCGTACACCAGCTTCGGGTGCTTGCCGGCCAGCAGTTCCTTGGCCTTGGCCACGTCGCCGTGCTTACCGCCGGGGTAGGCGTCGTACTTCTGGTAGCCGATGGTCAGCGGCGACTCGATGGTGGTGGCCGGCTGTCCGGTGATCGAACCGCCCCGCGCCTGCAGGTAGGCACCTCGGTCGAAGGCGTAGTTCAGGGCCTGGCGTACCTTCAGATCCTTGATCCGCTGGGTGTTGACGTCCAGGTAGCTGACGAACGGCGACAGCCCCTGCACCATGCGCTTCTTGACCGACGCGTTACCGAGCACCTTCGGCAGCAGCGATGCCGGCACGTTCTGGTACTGGGTGGCGTACGCGTCGTCGCCGTTGCTGGCCATCGTCCGGTTCGTCTGCTGCACGTCGCTCGCGCCGATCTCGGCGACGAACTTGTCGAAGTAGGCGTGCCGGACCGCGTCGGTCTTCGGGTCCCAGTACTTGTTGCGTACCAGGGTCAGCGACGTACCGCGGGAGTACTTGTCGATCTTGTACGGGCCGGACGAGAACGGCCGGTTGTCGTACTTGGTGTGGGCGTCCTTGCTGGCGGGGACCGGCGCGGTGATACCCATCGAGGAGGCGAAGGGCATGTCGCACTGCGGCTGCTTGAACGTGAAGGTGATCTGCTTGTCACCCTGGACGCTCACGCCGGGCGGCATCTTGGCGCCATTGCCGTACGGGCCCTTGTAGGTGGCGTTGTAGTCGTCGCTGTCGGCCAACCAGCTCTGGATGTAGGTCGGGCCCTCGTTCATGTCCGGCGCGAAGGAGCGGGCCACACCGTACGCCACGTCGGCGGCGGTGATCGGCGAGCCGTCCTCGTACTTCAGGCCGTCCTTGAGGGTGAACTGCCACTTCTTGCAGTCGTGGTCGACGTCGGTACCGGGGGTGGTGGCCAGGTCACCGACCAGGGTCAGCTTGCCGTCACCGGTCTCCCGGAACATCGTCAGGGTCCGGACGAAAAGCTGCTCGACGGCCGAGGCGTCCACCACGTAGGTGCGCTGCGGGTCCAGGTGCTCGAAGTCCTGCTCGGACAGGTAGTGGAAGGTTCCGCCGGTCACCGCACCTGGTACGGGTTTGGCCGGGCCCTGCGAGTCCTTCGGGTCGTTGGCGATGCTGCTGGTCTGGGCCGCGTGCTTCTCCGTGGTTCCTTGATCGGAACCGGTGTTCTTGCTGCAGGCGGCCAGTGTCGTGGTCAGCGCCACCGCGCTCAGCACGGCGAGCGCCACTCGTCGTCGCATCCATACCTCCCTGGTCGGCCGTGTCTCCTGCCGGCCCGGGGTATGGCGCACAGCACAGTGACACGTGATGTGCAGGAACGTAGTGGCATGTCGGGCGTCGGATATCACGGCGCCACAACGACCGCGTTGCAATCAGATTGAAGAAAATCTTCACAGCGGGCATCGAGACAGAAACCCGACCGACACGGCGATGGCCGGCACCCGGATCGGGTGCCGGCCATCGGCGTCGTACACGGTGTCGTCGGCAGCGGCTGCTGCCAACGGCATCGAGGTGCTACTGCTTGAGGTACGCGTCGGTGTAGACGTTGGTGCCGAGCGTCATGGAGATCTTCACGCCGCCCACCTTCGAGCCCTCGAGGGACAGGCCCCGCCCGTAGTACATCGGGATGATCGTGGCGTACTTGCTGTACTCCTTGTCAAGCTCGGCCCACTTCGCACCGGCCTGGTCCGCCGGGACCTTCTGCGCCGCGTCGAGCTTGGCGTTGAAGTCCGGCGAGTTGAAGTACGAGACCACGTTGTTGCCACTCGGCTGGAGGGTCCGGCCGTCGGTGAGCACCGGCATGACCGCGGCACCGGTCGGCCAGTCCGCCGCCCAGTCACTGATGTACAGGTCCCAGCCGTTGTTCTTGCGGCCCAGTTCGGTGAAGTAGTTGGTCGCGTCGACCGGCTTCATCGTGACCTTGAACCCGGCCCGCTGCAGCGCCTGCTGGATGGCCGGCGCCTCACGCTGGCCGACGGCGTTGTTGCGGTAGCCGTAGACGATCTTCGGGTGCTTGCCGCCGAGCAGTTCCTTGGCCTTCGCCACGTTGCCCTGCGCGCCGCCCGGGTAGGTGTCGTAGTTCTTCCAGCCGATTACGGTCGGCGACTCCAACGTGGTGGCCGGGGAGGCCAGCGCCGGCCCACCCAGGGTCTGGATCAGTGCGGTGCGGTTGACGGCGTACGAGAGCGCCTGCCGCGTCTTCAGATCCTTCACGTGCTGAGTGTTGATCGCCAAGTAGAACACGAACGGCGTCTGGCCGGCGATGGTCCGGCTCTTCAGCGAGGAATCCCCGGTGACCTTGCCGACCAGCGACTGCGGCACGTTCTGCTGCGCCACACTGGTCTGGTCTGCGCCGTTGTCGGCGATCATCCGGTTGGTCTGGGTCACGTCACTGTCACCGAAGGTGTAGGTGACGGTGTCCGGGTAGTCGTGCCGGATCGGGTCGCTCTTGGGGTCCCAGTATTTGTTGCGCTCCAGGATGAGCTTCGTGCCCCGGGTGTAGGTCTTGATCTTGTACGGTCCACTCGCGAACGGGTGGTTGTCGTAGTTGGGGCCCTTGTCCTTGGCCTTCGGCACCGGGGCCGAGGTGGGCATCTGCATCGCGAACGGCAGGTCGCAGTGCGGCGACTTGAAGTGCAGGTCGAGAGTCTTGTCGCCCTTCACCTCCAGGCCGTCGGCGATGTCCTTGCCGCCGTTGTAGGGGCCCTTGTACGCCTTGTTGTAGCTGGCGTCGTCGGACAGCCACTGCGGCAGCCAGTGCGGACCCTCGGAGAGCTGCGGCGAGAACGAGCGGGAAATGCCGTACGCCACGTCCTTGGCGGTGATCGGCGTGCCGTCCTCGTACTTCAGGCCGTCCTTGAGGGTGTACTCCCAGTTCTTGCACTTGTTGCCGTCGAGGTCCTTGCCCGGCCCGGTGGCCAGGTCGCCGACCAGCGTCAGCTTGCCGTTCTTGTCCTGCCGGAACATGGTGAGGGTCCGGAGGAACATCTGCTCGGCCGACATCGCCTGCACGACGTACGTGCGCTGCGGGTCGAGGTGCTCGAAGTCGGTCTCCTGCAGGATCCCGAGATTTCCACCCTTGCTGGCTCCGGCAACCGCCGGCGCCGGCCCCTGAGAGTCCTTGGGGTTCGTCGAGACGCCCCCACTGTTCTTCGTCACATGATCGTTGCCGTTGGAATCGTTGCCCGAGTTCTTCGAGCACGCTCCCAGGGCAGCGACCACGACCAGGGCGCCAACGGCAGCCACGGCCACTCTGGATCGCATTCCGATAACCTCCGCACCTCGTGCCGTCGGGCCCGCGGTCCGTGCCACGTGACGGCGCTCAATCCCTATCTGGCTGTGCTGTCCTACCGAGTTACTCTCCGCGATTCCGGTTCCGGATACAAAGCTGACTCACAAGGAACCTAGTCATATCGCGCGCCCTCGGTGTCACAGTCGGACAACGACACGGTCTCAGCAGCGTGGGCACGCGCAATACCGGCTCAGGTCATCCGGACGCGCGGGTCGATGACGGAGTAGAGCATGTCAACCACGATGTTCATGATGACGATGAACACGGCGGCCAACAGCACCGTCGCCATGACAACCGGCAGGTTCAGGTCATTCACCGCAGTCACCGCGGTACGCCCCACTCCGTTGATACCGAAGACGGTCTCGGTGATCACCGTACCGCCCAGGGCGGAGCCGACGAACAGACCGGCGGTGGTGACGATCGGGGTGATCGCCGCCCGCAGCGCGTGCCGACCGTAGACCTTGTACTTGGCCAGCCCCTTGGCCTTCGCCGTCCGGACGAAGTCCTCCGAGAGTGTCTCCAGCATCTGCGCCCGGGACAGCCGGGCGAAGATCGCCGAGTTCAGGAAGCCCAACGTGAACCAGGGCAGCAGCATCTTGGTGAACCAGCTCAGCGGATCCTCGAACGGTGACGTGTAGCCGGGGTTCGGTAGCAGATGCAGCGAGTACACGAAGATCAACAACAGGATCGGGCCGAAGAAGTAGATCTGCATCGACGCGCCGACCAGGCTCGTACCGACCGCCGCCTTGTCGAACGCGGTGCCCCGCCGCAACGCCGAGATCATTCCCAACCCGACACCGATCACCAGTTGGATGATCGTCGAGCCGATCACGATGCTCAGGGTGGCCGGCAGGGTCCGCTTCAGAATAGCGGTCACCGGTTCGTTGGTACGGAACGAGAATCCCAGGCACGGCGCGTCGCAGCGCACCGCCAGATCCCCTGTTCCATAGGTGCGGCCGACCGCGATCCCCTTCATGAACTGCCCGTACTGCACCACTTTGGGCTGATCCAGACCCAACCGCTTCTCGGTCTGCGCGATCGAGTTGGCGTCACACTGCTTGCCGCACATCACGTACGCCGGGGACGTGGGCACCATGAAGAACAGTATGAAAGTCAGCACACTCACCGCGAACATGGTGAGCAGGGACAGCAGAATCCGTTTGGTCAGGAAACGGAGCATGACAGAAACTCCCGTGGTCGGCCCGGCGCGATCGGTGGCTCGACCATAGGGACGTTCCGGGGTTATGCGGGTCACAGCAACGCATCGAATTAGCGGCACTGTGCCATACAGACCCGGAGCGGACACACGGCGACGCCCGTACCGGTTCGGTACGGGCGTCGCGGCGATCCGTGAGGATCCGGTCAGCGCAGCGGACCGGACTCCGGGAAGTGGCAGGCCACCTGCTGGCCAGTGCCGATCTGCAGCAGCGGCGGCTCGACCTCGGCGCACTTGTCCTGCGCCTTCCAGCACCGGGTACGGAACCGGCAACCCGACGGCGGGTTGAGTGGCGTCGGTACGTCACCCTCCAGCCGGATCCGGCTCGCGGTCTCAGTACCGATCTTGGTCACATCGGGCACCGCCGACAGCAGCGCCCGGGTGTACGGGTGAGCCGGCTCGTCGTAGATCTGGTGCCGGTCACCGACCTCCACCACGCGGCCGAGGTACATCACCGCGATGCGCTGGCAGAAGTGCCGAACCACGGCCAGGTCGTGTGCGATGAACAGGAAGGCCAGGTCGAACTCCCGCTGCAACTCACGCAGCAGGTTGACCACCTGCGCCTGGATCGAGACGTCCAGCGCGGAGACCGGCTCGTCGGCCACGATCAGCTTCGGCCGCAGGGCCAACGCCCGGGCGATACCGATGCGCTGCCGCTGACCACCGGAGAACTCGTGCGGGTAACGGTTGTAGTGCTCCGGGTTGAGCCCCACCGTCTCCAGCAGCTCCTGGACCCGCTTCTTCACCCCGCCGGGCGGGTTGATGCCGCCCACCTGCAACGGCATCGCGACGATCCGGCCGACCGTGTGCCGCGGGTTCAGCGACGAATACGGGTCCTGGAAGATGATCTGCAGGTCCGACCGCAGCGGGCGCATCTGGCTGCGGTTGAACCGGGTGATGTCGCGGCCCTCGAACACGATCCGGCCGGTGGTCGGTTCCAGCAGCTTGACCACCATGCGACCGGTGGTCGTCTTGCCGCATCCCGACTCGCCCACCAACCCCAGCGTCTCGCCACGCGACACCGAGAAGTCGACCCCGTCCACCGCGCGGACCAGAGCCTTTGTGCCGAAGGCACCCTGTCGTACCGGGAAGTGCTTGGCCAGGCCCTCGACGGTCAGCAGCGGCTCAGAACCGGGCTGCCGTACGGCCGTGGTGGCCGGCGCCGCAGCCGGCGTCTCTCCGGGCTGGATGGTCTGCTCGCTCACTTCCCTGCTCCCAGCTGTCGGATGTCTTCCTCGAAGGTGCGCCGACGTTCCGGCTCCGGCAGATGGCAGGCCACCACATGCCCGTTGTCGGTGGTCGGCAGCAGCTCCGGTATCTCCAGGTCGCACGGCCCGCCGCCGACCATCTTGTAGGCGCAGCGCGGGTGGAACGCGCAACCGGACGGCAGGTTGATCAGGCTCGGCGGGCTGCCCGGGATCGGGTCCAGGTCGTCGTCGGCGTTGCCGTGCAACGACGGGACGGACTGCAGCAGCCCCCAGGTGTACGGGTGTTGCGGCGCCCGCAGCACCTGCGCCACCTCACCGAACTCCACCGCGTGCCCGCCGTACATGACCATCACGTCGTCGGCCACCTGGCTGACCACCCCGAGGTCGTGGGTGATCAGGATGATCGCCGAGTTGAACTCGCGCTGCAGGTCCGCCAGCAGGTCCAGGATCTGGGCCTGCACGGTCACGTCCAGCGCGGTGGTCGGCTCGTCGGCGATCAGCAGCGACGGGTCGTTCACCAGCGACATGGCGATCATGGCGCGCTGGCGCATACCGCCGGAGAACTCGTGCGGGTACTGGTCGGCACGGCGCTTCGGCTGCGGGATACCCACCCGGTCGAGCATCTCGATCGCCCGTGCGCGGGCGGCGCGCTTCTGGCCGGGGTGGTGCACCAGGTACGCCTCGGAGATCTGCCGGCCGATCGTGTAGTACGGGTGCAGTGCGGACAGCGGATCCTGGAAGATCATCGCCATGTCGCGGCCGCGCATTCTGCGGACCTTCTCGTCGTGCAGGCCGACGATCTCCCGACCATCGAGCTTGATCGAACCGGTGATCCGGGTATGGGACGCGTTGTGCAGACCGAGCACGGTCAGGCTCGTCACGCTCTTGCCTGAGCCGGACTCACCCACAATGCCCAACGTGCGGCCCCGGGGCACCGCGAACGAGATGCCGTCCACGGCGCGTACGACGCCGTCCTCCGTCTTGAACTGCACCCGCAGGTCGTTGACCTCCAGGTACGGTCGCTCGTCCACGACAGCGGTGGTCGCGGCCGACGATGCTGTAGCAGTCACGCTTCCTACTCTCTCTCCTACGACCGTGGCCAGCTGGCCCGCTCAACGACACTGTCCATGTCGGTGTCCGACGACGGCTCAGCCGAGCCGCACCCGCGGGTCGATGACGGAGTACAGCACGTCAACGATGATGTTCATGAGGATGATGAAGAACGCCGCCAGCAGCACGGTCGCCATCACCACGGGCAGATTCAGGTCATTGACCGCAGTCACCGCGGTACGTCCCAGTCCGTTGATGCCGAAGACGGTCTCGGTGATCACCGTGCCGCCCAGCGCCGCACCCAGGTCCAGACCGGCGATGGTGACGATCGGGGTGATCGCCGCCCGCAGTGCGTGCCGGGCGTAGACCTTGTACTTCGGCAGACCCTTGGCCCGGGCGGTACGGACGAAGTCCTCGGACAGCGTCTCCAGCATCTGCGCCCGGGACAGCCGGGCATAGATCGCCGAGTTGATGAAGCCCAGGGTCAGCCATGGCAGGAGCAGCTGGGTGAACCAGCTCAGCGGATCCTCGAACGGTGACGTGTAGCCAGGGTTCGGTAACAGGTGCAACGAGTACACGAAGATCAACAACAGGATCGGTCCGAAGAAGTAGATCTGCATCGACGCGCCGACCAGGCTCGTACCGACCGCCGCCTTGTCGAACGCGGTGCCTCTTCGCAGGGCCGATATCATGCCGAGCCCGACACCGAGGATCAGCTGGATCAGCAGGGCACCCACCACCACGCTGATGGTGATCGGCAGGGTGCGCTTGATGATCGCGGTGACCGGTTCGTTGGTACGGAACGAGAATCCCAGACACGGCGCGTCACAGCGCACCGCCAGGTCGCCCGTGCCGTACGTCCGGCCGGCCACTATGCCCTTCATGAACTGCCCGTACTGCACGGCTTTGGGCTGATCCAGACCCAATCGCTTCTCGGTCTGCGCGATCGAGTTGGCGTCACACTGCTTGCCGCACATCACGTACGCCGGCGACGTCGGCACCAGGAAGAACAGCGCGAACGTCAGGATGCTGACCGCGAACATCGTCAGCAGAGCGAGCAGAACCCGCCGGATCAGGTACCGAGCCATTACCCACCTCGCCGCTGGACGGCTACGCCGTCCACTGTCGATTGTTCCGCCCTTCGACCGGCAACCGCCGCATGGTCGGCCGGCGACGCCGGGCGCGACCTACGGCCGCGCGGGAGCGCGGTCACCGGGTCGACGACTTCGGGTCCAGGGCGTCCCGCACCGAGTCGCCGAACAGGTTGAACGCCAGCACCAGAACCAGGATCGTGGCACCGGAGACCATTGTGTAGAACGGCTCCGTCTGCAGGAACGACGTACCGTTGTTGATCATGCGGCCGAGGTCCGGGGTCGGTTCGACCACACCGATGTTCAGGAACGACAGGGCCGCCTCACCGGTGATGAACTGCGGCACGTTCAGCGAGAACACCACCAGGATGGGCGCCCAGATGTTCGGCAGCAGCTGGCGGAACAGGATGTGTCCCATGCCGGCGCCGGCCGCCCGGGCCGCCTCGACGAACTCCCGCTCCCGCAACGACAGCACCTGCCCGCGGACCAGCCGGGCCGGGTAGGTCCAGCTGAAGCAGGCGAACACACCAATGATCAGCCCGACCCGGAACAGTGCGGACACATCCGCACGTTCACCGTAGAACTTGTTGGTGATGACCGGGATGGCCGCAAGGCAGAAGATGAAGAACGGGAAGGCCAACACCAGGTCGATGAACCAGTTGATGACCGAATCGACGACACCGCCGGCGTAGCCGGCCACGATGCCGATCACGATGCCGACGCCGACGGTGATGACCGCCGCGGCGAACGCGATGAACAGCGAGGTGCGCATCCCGTAGATGAGCTGCATCAGCACGTCGCGACCGAGCTGTGGCTCCAGCCCGAGCCAGTGCGAACCGCTGATACCGCCCAGGTAGCCCAGCGGGTAGCCGGATTCGTCCAGCAGCTCACTGTGCTGGTCGGTGGCGTTCTGCCCGTAGAGGGCAGCGATCAGCGGCGCGGCCAACGCCAGGAAGAACATCACCGCGAGGACGATGCCGCTGACCAGGGCGACCCGGTCGCGCTTGAGGCGGATCCAGGCCAACTGTCCGGGCGAGCGCCCGACGATGGCCTCGTTCTTTCCCTGGGAGGGACCCTCCCCGGGATCGCTCAGGGGTATCTCGCCCACGGCGAGGCCGCCCCCTGGCGGCTCCGCGTAGTCGTGGGGACCCGCTGGCGTCTGCGTCATCGATCCTGCTCCCTCCGGGGACCGGGCATGGTGCTACGCCCCGACTTGGACGCGAAACTATCCATCGTTGACCGCCGATTTGAGTTCCCGGCGGCATCAGGTTGGTAACAAGTCCGATCAGGACCCGGTCCGGACGCCCGAAAGCGCCGGATCTGGCGAAGGTTTCGGCCACTTATGGGCTGTTTTTTCGCCCCATCAGGATGCCCGGGAAGGAGCCCGGGAATCAGATGTCCAGCGAAATCCCAGCTACTGATATCAGCGGACCGCTTGCCACCGGCCGCTCGGCGTCGCACCGTAGTGCACATGGGGACCCTACTATCCGCTCAGCAGATCGCCGACGGGCTCCAGAAGCTGCCTGCCTGGCGTGGCGACACTCGTCAGATTACGCGCAGTTACACGGCATCGGACTTCCCAACCGGGATCCGCGCGGTCGACGAGGTGGCACAGGCGGCCGAGGCCGCCGGACACCACCCGGACATCGACATCCGGTGGACCACCGTCACTTTCACCCTGGTCACGCACGCGATGGGCGGAGTGACCGAGGCGGACCTGAAGCTCGCCGCACGCATCGACGGAATCCTGGACCGCGGGGCCGACGGTACCGTCCCGGGTGGGGTGTGACACAGCCGGGTACCGGCCGGTAACAAATCCGCCGGACCGCATCACACCTTCAGGACCCTCGTGGTTCGTCGCAGGACCGGCGGACGATGATGCAAGCTGCTGGTCCGGCCGACGTCGGGGGCAGGCGTCGTCACCTGGGGTCTTCCGATTCCGCAGGTAACGCGGGAGACTCCCAGCGCGGACCACACCATTGCACGGCGTAACGTACCTGGCCATACGTGCATTACATGGTGAATTGTCTGGCGTGCCCAGACGGCCGTCGCGTGACGGCCGACGATCGCAACGCAGGAGAGCGAAGAGTCAATGACGACGACCGCAACGCCGCCGACCCGCCCATCCGGGCCGGCTGAGCCGGGCGGCACGGGCCGACGGGCCAACATCGCGGCCCGCACCCTCCGAACCGACCGCTGGTGGTTCCAGCCCTTCATCACCGTCGCGGGACTCACCGCCTGGGTGGTATACGCAGTGGTGCGCGCGGCCACCCAGAGCGACTACTGGGTACCCGCCTACCACTACCTGACGCCGTTCGCATCGCCGTGCCTGAGCAAGTCCTGCATCCCGGAAGCAGCCCACTTCGGCCGCCCGCTGCCGGAGTTCCCGCCGCTCATCCCGTTCGCGATCGTCACCCTGTCCTTCCTGCTGGCATTCCGACTCACCTGCTACTACTACCGCAAGGCCTACTACCGGTCGTTCTGGCAGTCGCCGCCGGCCTGCGCGGTAGCCGAGCCGCACAAGAAGTACTCCGGCGAGACCCGGTTCCCGCTGATCATCCAGAACTTCCACCGGTACTTCTTCTACGCCGCGATCCTGATCTCGTTGATCAACACCTACGACGCGGTCCTCGCCTTCCACGGCAAGGGCGGCGGATTCGGCTTCGGACTGGGCAACATCATCCTGGTCGGCAACGTGTTCTGCCTGTGGATGTACACCGCGTCCTGTCACTCCTGCCGCAACATCACCGCCGGGCGGCTCAACCACTTCTCCCGGCATCCGATCCGGTACCGGATGTGGATGTGGGTCTCGGCGCGCAACGCACACCACATGCGCTGGGCGTGGATCACCCTCGGCACGCTGACCCTGACCGACGCGTACATCGGACTGGTCAGCTCCGGCGCCATCTCCGATCTCCGGTTCATCCACTAAGGCAGACAAGACTATGAGTGAAGTTGAAAGGCATTCCTTCGACGTCGTGGTGATCGGGGCGGGCGGCGCCGGTCTACGGGCCGCGATCGAGGCCCGACTACAGGGCAAGCGCACCGCGATCATCTGCAAGTCGCTGTTCGGCAAGGCGCACACCGTCATGGCCGAAGGTGGCGCCGCGGCGGCGATGGGCAACGCCAACCCCAACGACAACTGGATGGTGCACTTCCGCGACACCATGCGTGGCGGGAAGTTCATGAACCACTGGCGGATGGCCGAACTGCACGCCAAGGAGGCCCCGGAACGAATCTGGGAGCTGGAGACCTACGGCGCGCTGTTCGACCGTACCTCGGAAGGTAAGATCAGCCAGCGCAACTTCGGCGGCCACGAGTACCCGCGCCTCGCGCACGTCGGCGACCGTACCGGGCTGGAACTGATCCGCACCCTGCAGCAGAAGATCGTCTCCCTGCAGCAGGAGGACTTCGCCGCCACCGGCGACTACGAGGCCAACATCAAGGTCTTCGCCGAATGCACCATCACCGAACTGCTCAGCACCGGCGGTAGCATCTCCGGCGCCTTCGGCTACTACCGGGAGAGCGGCCAGTTCGTCCTCGTCGAGGCACCGGCCGTGGTGATGGCCACCGGCGGTATCGGCAAGTCGTTCAAGGTGACCAGCAACTCCTGGGAGTACACCGGCGACGGGCACGCACTCGCCCTGCGTGCCGGCGCGAAGCTGCTCAACATGGAGTTCGTCCAGTTCCACCCGACCGGCATGGTGTGGCCGCCGTCGGTGAAGGGCATCCTGGTCACCGAGTCGGTCCGTGGTGACGGCGGGGTGCTGCGCAACTCCGAGGGCAATCGGTTCATGTTCGACTACGTACCGGACGTGTTCCGCAAGCAGTACGCGGAGACCGAGGACGAGGCCGACCGCTGGTACACCGACCCGGACAACAACCGGCGGCCACCAGAACTGCTGCCCCGCGACGAGGTCGCCCGCGCCATCAACTCCGAGGTCAAAGCCGGCCGCGGGTCACCGCAGGGCGGCGTGTTCCTGGACATCGCATCCCGGCGATCGGCCGAGTTCATCCACAGGCGGCTCCCGTCGATGTACCACCAGTTCAAGGAACTGGCCGATGTGGACATCACCAAGGAGCCGATGGAGGTCGGGCCGACCTGCCACTACGTGATGGGTGGCATCGAGGTCGACCCGGACACCGGTGCGGGTGCGGTACCGGGCCTGTTCGCCGCCGGTGAAGTGTCCGGCGGCATGCACGGCTCCAACCGGCTCGGCGGCAACTCGCTGTCCGACCTGCTGGTGTTCGGCAAGCGGGCCGGTGAGGGCGCGGCGGCGTACGTCACCGGACTCGGCAGCCGACCGGCCGTCACCGACGACCAGGTCGGCTCGGCGGTCGACGCGGCCCTGGCGCCGTTCGACCGGGCCGGCGGGGAGAACCCGTACGAAGTGCACGCCGAACTGCAGCAGACCCTCAACGACCTGGTCGGCATCATCCGCAAGGAAGAGGAACTGGCGCGGGCGGTCAAGCGGCTCGGCGAACTGCGGGACAAGGTGGCCGCGGTCGCGGCGCCGGCCGGCCGCCGGTACAACCCGGGCTGGCACCTGTGCCTGGACCTGCGCAACATGATCCTGGTCGGCGAGTGCGTGGCTCGGGCCGCACTGGAACGGCAGGAGAGCCGCGGCGGGCACACCCGCGACGACTACCCGGCCATGTCCGCGCAGTGGCGCCAGATCAACCTGGTCTGCTCGGTCACCGATGACGAACTGGCCGTCACGCACCAGCCGTTGCCGGTGATCCCGATGCGGCTCCAGGAGCTGTTCGAGCGCACCGAGCTGGCCAAGTACTTCAGCGACGACGAACTCGCCGCATTCGACAAGGAGTCATCGGCCGGGGTGGACGCGCAGCAGGCGGCCGACCCGGTCCAGCCGATCGGCGAGCCGGTGACCGACGCCGACAGCGAGCACGAGGAGGGCGAGAACTAGTGGGTACCCAGCGCCACTTCCGCGTCTGGCGCGGCGAGGACGAGAACGGCGACCTGGTCGACTTCGACGTCGAGGTCAACGAGGGTGAGGTGGTCCTCGACATCATCCACCGGTTGCAGGCCACCCAGGCCCCCGACCTCGCGGTGCGGTGGAACTGCAAGGCTGGCAAGTGCGGTTCCTGCTCGGCGGAGATAAACGGCCGGCCCCGGCTACTGTGCATGACCCGGATGAGCACCTTCACTCCCGACGAGACCATCACGGTCACCCCGCTGCGTACCTTCCCGGTGATCCGTGATCTGGTCACCGACGTGTCCTTCAACTACGAGAAGGCACGCGAGATGCCGGCGTTCGCACCGCCGGAGGGTGTCGCGCCCGGCGAGTACCGGATGCAGCAGGTCGACGTCGAGCGCTCGCAGGAGTTCCGCAAGTGCATCGAGTGCTTCCTGTGCCAGAACACCTGCCACGTGGTCCGCGACCACGAGGAGAACAAGCAGGCGTTCTCCGGTCCGCGGATGTTCATCCGGGCCGCGGAGCTGGACATGCATCCGCTGGACGCCAAGTCCGACCGCAAGGAGCAGGCACAGGCCGAGCAGGGCCTCGGATACTGCAACATCACCAAGTGCTGCACCGAGGTGTGCCCGGAGGGCATCCACATCACCGACAACGCGATCATCCCGATGAAGGAGCGCGTGGTCGACCGCCGGTACGACCCGATCTTCTGGTTGGGCCGCAAGATCTTCCGTCGCCCCGGCATGCCGGACAAGCCGTCCGCGGGACGACGCGGCTGATCGGTCCGTGACGCGAACGGCCGGAGTACCTGTCGGGTACGCCGGCCGTTCGCGTCGGTACCGGCGGGTCGGTCCGGCCGGTTCGGTGGTCGATCAGGTCGGCGGTCGGTCGGCCAGGTAGGGCGGCAGTACCGCGGCGAGCGGCGCGTCGGCCGGTAGCCAGGCCACCGAGTCGAGCTGGTCTGCTGTCAACCAGCGCAGTTCGGAGTGCTCCAGCGCCTGCGGCTCGCCGTCCACCAGCCTGGCCCGGTAGAGGCGCAGCAGCAGGCCGTTGACCATCGGTACGTCGGGGCCGATGCGGTTGAGTACCTCGACCCGTACGCCGAGTTCCTCTTCGCATTCCCGGACCAGCGCGTCCACTTCGGACTCCCCCACCTCCACCTTGCCGCCGGGGAACTCCCACCTCCCGGCCGCGGCCGATGGCGCGGCGCGCTGGGCGGCGAGTACTTGTCCAGTACGGATGATCGCGGCACCCACCACCACGGCGGCGGCGGGCTCGGGTAACGGTGCGCCCGGTTCGGGCTGCGGAAGGCTGGTCACGGCGATCCAGAGTGCCAGATTTTTGGGACCGAAGCGTGAACGTGCGTCACTATTCTTATGGTTTCGGCGCAAAAGTGGGCGTGGACATCACGGGACCATAACGGCACACTCGAGGCCACCAACCGTGCAGGCGCACCGATCGAGCTGGTCACGAGCCGGCGTACGCAACGCCTCGAAGGGGCGGCATGTCCACACTCAACGATGAGATCCTGCGGGAAGCACTCGCGCACCTGAACGACTGGCAGGGGGACCGCCGCGGCATCCGCCGCACCCTGCCGCTCAGCGAGGCCGAACATGCCGACCTGATCGAACGGGTCAAGGTCGTCGCCGACGCGATGCACCTACGGCCGGAGCTGGACAGGTCCGACGGGATCACCCTCATCGCGCTCGAGCCGGTCGACGGAGATCAGATCAGCACAGCCCAGGTCGCCCTGGCTGCCCGGGTCGAAGCCGCGTACCAGGACATCTGCGGTGCACCCGCGACCTCTCTGCCGATGCGCCCGGTCTCCCGGCCCTGGTTGCGCTGGCGGCGCAGCGCACGCCCGCTGGCCGACCCCACCGGCTGACACGTCGCGACGGCGGCCGAGTCGGCACGAACGCCTATTCGGTCTCCGGTCCTCGGGCCAGCGCAGCAGCAGCGGAGAACGGACGAAAAATAGCTACCCTACGCGACTATTGGTCGGTCCTTTCCTACCTTGTCCACTTTCAGGCAGTTCTACGCGCGCCGTTCTCCCTGTTTGCCGGACCCCCGGCCACACCAACGCGCAACACCCTTACCTGCAGCTTAATTCACCCAGCGTGACCGTAACTCCGCTGTGGAATATGAGCCTTGCGTACGGTGAGATCCGCTGTTACCTTCATCCTGAAACAGACAACGGGGATCAGGTAACCACGTCACGGCCTTTAGTTGACTTATCGGATGAGACTGCCGATGCAGGACGATCGGCGCCTGCTGGTGACCCGAAAATCCATTGAATGCACGACCACTGCAGCGCGCTCTGATAAGGCACCGAGAATGTCGTCGGAAGGAAGGCTCCGCAGCACCAACCGACGACATCGACAATTACCGGACCTATTCGGGAATGGGAATGGAATCATTTACTGGGCACCAGGCACCGCCATGTCCTGATATCGATCTCACCGACCTGCGCAAGGTGTTCGACGGCCAATTGCTACGGCCCGCCGACACCGGATACGACGACCGGCGTCATATCTGGAACGGAATGCACGACCGGCGACCCGCACTCATCGCCCGCTGCAGATCCAGCGCCGACGTCAGTGCCGCGGTCCTGTTCGCCCGGTCCGCCCACCTGCCGGTCACCGTACGCGGCGGCGGGCACAACGTCGCCGGAACCGCGGTCGCCGACGGTGCCGTGATGATCGACCTCTCCCTGATGCGCGGGGTCCGGGTCGACGCAGCCGGCCGGAGCGCCGAGGCAGAAGGCGGTTGCCTGCTGCGCGACGTCGACTCCGCCACCACGGTTGACGGTCTCGCCTGCCCGGCGGGCATCTTCTCCTACACCGGCCTCGGCGGCCTGGCACTCGGCGGCGGATACGGCTGGCGTTGCCGCAAATGGGGCCTGACCTGCGATCACATCATCAGCGCCGAGGTGGTACTGGCGGACGGCACGATCGTGCATGCCTCCGAACAGGAGAACAGCGACCTGCTCTGGGCGCTGCGCGGTGGGGGCGGCAACTTCGGTGTCGTCACCCGGTTCCGGCTGCGGCTACGCCCGGTCGGACCGATCCTGGCACACAGCGCCCTGTACACCGGCGACGACGTCCCCGCGGCGCTACGCGCCTACACCGAATTCAGCGCGACCGCCTCCGAGGACTTCCACCTGCTCGCCTCACTGCGGCACGGCAGAACCACCGACCCGATCGCCGAACCGCTGCGCCAGCGCCCCGTACTCGACCTGCTGCTGATCGGTTCGGCCGACGACCCGGCCAGCGTCGCCGGCGCCACCCAACTCGTCGAGACGGTGCCGGCCGCCAGCTCCGACGAAAAGATCATGACATATCTGGAACTGCAGACGATGGTCGACGACAGTGCCCCGGACGGCCGGCGCTACTACACCAAGTCCGGCTATTTCCGGGCGCTGCCCGACGACGCCATGCGACGCCTGATCGACGCGGCCGCGAAGAATCCGTCGCAGACCGGGTCGATCGACATCGAGTACCTGGGCGGCGCAATATCGCGCACCGGCATGCGGGAATCCTCCTTCCCGCAGCGCGACGCGCCATTCATGGTCAGCGTCTACGCGTCCTGGGAAGACCCGGAACTCGACCACGACGCAACCGCCTGGGCCCGCAGCACCCTCGCCGAACTGACCGACTGGCAGCAGGACGGCGCCTACCTCAACTACGTCTCCAGCGAAGAATCCGACGACGTCGCCGCCGACTCGTACGGCTCGGCCATCTACTCCCGCCTGCTCGAGGTCAAACAACGGGTCGATCCGGAGAACATCTTCCGGACCAGTCGCAGCATCACCGGCGCGAGGCCGCGATGAGCCGACGTACCGACCGCGCGGGTCAGACACCGATCCCGGCCCCCGCCACCCTGGTCGACGAGGTGCTGGCCCAGGTGCGGCGGCACCCCGACGCGCCTGCCGTGCAGTGGCGGGGCCGGACCGTCAGCTACGCGGAACTCGCCGACCTGGCCGGACGGCTCCCCGCGGCACCCGGTCCGGTCCACGAACACGGGAACCCGCCGGTGGCACTGTCCGCGACGAAGTCGCCGACAGCCATCGCCCTGGTACTCGGCTGCCTGATGGCCGGCCGGCCGCTGCTGCTCGCCTCGGCGGACCTCGGCCCGATCGCACGCAACCGGCTCACCGAACAGGCCGGGTGCACGCACCTGGCGACCGTGACCGACGACGAGGTCCGCTGGGATCCGTGCCACCCCGGCACCGACGCACCGACCGACACGGGCCTGCTGCTGACCACGTCCGGATCGACCGGTGTACCGAAGATCGTGCCGATCGGCCGGTCCGCGATCGACCGCTTCACCGACTGGGCAGGTACGCAGTTCCGGCTCGGGCCCGGCGTCAACGTCCTCAACTACGCGCCGCTCAACTTCGACCTGTGCCTGCTGGACGTCTGGGCGACCCTGCGCACCGGCGGGTGCGTCGTACTGGTCGAGCCGGAACACGCGGTCAACCCGCGATACCTGGTCGACATGTTCAGCTCTGCGCGACTGCACGTGGTGCAGGCCGTACCGATGCTCTACCGGATCCTGGCCGAGGCGGTCACCAGGACCGGTACGAGCTTCCCCGGCGTACGGGATGTGCTGCTGACCGGCGACCACACCCCCCGCCGGTTGCGTGCCGTACTACCGGACCTGTTCCCGGACGCGACGTTCCACAACGTCTACGGCTGCACGGAGACCAACGACAGCTTCCTCTACACCTTCGACGCGGTCCAGGCCAGGACCCGTGTCGTACTTCCGTTGGGGCGACCGCTGCCCGGGGTACACGCCACTGTGGACGGTGCCGGCACCTCGGACGGCCCGGCCACCGGTGAGCTGCTCGTCGCCACCCCGTTCCAGACGGCCGACTACCTCGGCCTGGCGACCGCGACATCCCGGTTCACCAGCGACGGCAGTCACCGCTACTTCCGTTCCGGTGACCTGGTCTCGCGCGACCCGGACGGCGAACTCACCCTCGTCGGACGCACCGACTTCCAGGTGAAGGTCCGCGGTGTGCGGGTGAATCTGGAGGAGGTCGAGCAGGTGATCCTCAGCCACGCCGCCGTCGCCGAGGCCGCCGTGGTGGCGGTGCCCGACGAGGTCGCCGGGCACCGGCTGCATGCGGTGGTACGGCGGCGTTCCGGTGAACTGACCGGCCTCGGCCTCCGCCAGCACTGTGCCACCCGACTTGTCCGAGCCGCCATTCCCGCAGCCATGCACCTGATCGACCATCCGCTGCCCACCACCTCCACCGGCAAGGTGAACCGCAAGCAGCTCGCCGCAGAGCTGCAGAAGGGAACGGCGTGAAGCTCACCAGGGAGATCAAGGAATTCATCGTCTCGGAGTTCATACCTGGCACCGCACCGGAGGAGCTCGACTCCTCCTACGACCTCCTGGACACCGGTGTGGTGGACAGCCTCGGCCTGTTGCGACTCATCCAGTGGGTAGGAGACCGCTATGGGATAGCCATCGACGACATCGAGATCTCACCCGACAACTTCAGGTCGGTCAACGCTGTTCGCGAGTTCATTGAAGAGGTTTCGTAGGCACACTTCTCCCGGTTCTCTCGGAGGTTCCCGAAATGATCGTTCGGACGAAGGCAGACGTGAGAGTCGTCGACTGGGGCAACGGCACGAGTCACCGTTTCCTGCTGGCCGAGGACAAGATGGGCTTCACCCTGTGCCACACCGTCGTCTACGCCGGTACCAAGTCGCTGCTGCAGTACCAGCGGCATCTTGAGGCGTGCTACTGCATCGCCGGCCGGGGGATCATCTCCAACGCGAACGGGTCCATCTACCGGGACATCGAACCAGGCCTCATGTACGCGCTCAACGAACACGACCCGCACTTCCTGATCGCCGGGCCGGACACCGACGTGGAACTGATCAGTGTCTTCAACCCGCCGCTGCAGGGCGACGAGCGGCACACGCTCAACCCAGACGCGTTCTCCCAATACTGAAGTGGTGTGACGATGCGGTGGAACGACGATCAGAAGGCCCTACGAAGTGCCGTGGAGAGCATGGCCGAGGTGCTCAGTGCCGAACATGTCGAGCGTGACACGGCAGGGAGGTTCGCCGCCGACAACTGGAAGCGGCTGTCCGACACCGGACTGTTCGGGCTGCCCTTCGCCGAGCAGTGGGGAGGACTGGGCCAGGATCTTCCGACCACCATGTACGTACTGGAAGGGCTCGGCCGTAGCTGTCGCGACGCCGGGCTGAACTTCTCCGCATCCACCCACCTGGTGAGCGCCGGAGTTCCGTTGCACCGGTTCGGCTCGGTGTCGCTGAAGGAGCGCTATCTGCCCGGCATCTGCGCCGGTACGACGATCGGCGCACACGCGATCACCGAGCCGTCCGGGGGGTCGGACGTGATGAGCATGCGTACGGTCGCCACACCGGACGGCGACGATTTCGTACTGACCGGCAGCAAGGCCTTCATCAGCAACGGCCCGATCGCCGACCTGCTGGTCGTCTACGCCCGTACCGGCCAGCCCGGCAACCCGGCGGCGATCACCGCGTTCCTCGTCGAACGCGACACCCCCGGTCTGGCACTGGGCTCACCATTGCGCAAGATGGGTCTGCGTACCTCGCCGCTGTGCGAACTGTTCCTGGACGACGTACGGGTACCGCGGGCCAACGTGATCGGCTCGGTCGGGTCCGGGTTCCTGATCCTCGATCACGTGATGAAGTGGGAGATCCTCTGCTCCTTCATCATCAACATCGGGGAGATGGCGCACCGGCTCGAACAGTGCGTCTCCTACGCCCGCAGCCGGTTCCAGTTCGGCGCCAACATCGGTTCGTACCAGTCGATCTCCACCAAGATCGTCGAGATGCGGATCGATCTCGAGACCTCGCGCAAATGGTTGTTCGACACCGGCGCGAAGCTGGCCAACAACGAGAACGTCTCCATCGACATCGCGATCAGCAAACTGCTGGCGAGCGAAAGCAACGTGCGCTCGGCACTGGCGGCGATCCAGATCTTCGGCGGCTACGGGTACATGGCCGAGTACGGCCTGGAGAAGGAACTGCGCAACGCGGTCGCCGGCACCATCTACTCGGGCACCTCGGAAATTCAGCGGCAGCGGATCGCGAGCCTGATGGGGCTCAACCGACCCCAGTCGACCAAGGCGTGAGGAGACAACCGTGGAAACGGAGACAGACCTGGCCGCGCTGCGCGGCGCGACCGAGTTCCTGGACCACGAGTCACCCGTGGTGCGCGACTTCGTCCGGGCCGCGCTGCCGGACGAACCGCTCACCGACACAGCAAAGGCGGTGGCTCTCTACCACGCCGTACGCGACGGGATCTTCTACGACGTCTACAACGCCGACCTGTCCCGCAAGGGGCTGCGCGCCAGTTCCATCATCACCCGGGGAACCGGGTTCTGTGTACACAAGTCCATTGTGTACTGCGCGGCCGTACGGCACGTCGGGATCCCGAGCCGGATCGTGTACGGCGACGTGCGCAACCATCTCGCCTCGGAGCGGCTACGCCAACTGGTCGGTGGTGACATCTTCCGCTTCCACAGCCTGTCCTCGGTGTATCTGAACGGCAAATGGGTCCGGGCGACACCGGTGTTCAACAAGACCCTCTGCCGTCTCTACAGGATCGCCCCGCTGGAGTTCACCGGGGAGTCCGACAGCCTCTACCACCCGTACGACGAGAACGGGCGTCGGCACATGGAGTTTCTGACCATGCGGGGCGAGTTCGACGACGTCCCGTACGAGATGGTCGTCGACGGGATCAGGGAAGCCCACCCGTTGCTGTTCGAGAGTTCGTACACGACCGCGTCGGGTTCACTGCTCGCCGAGGCCCACTCAGAGGGAGGCTCCCCCAGTGGAGACAATCAAGTTCCAGCTTGACGAGAAGGACATCCCCACCACCTGGTACAACCTGCTCGCCGACCTGCCCGGCGCGCAGCTTGCGCCCGCGCTGAGTCCGCACACCGGTCGCCCGCTGACCCGCGACGAGATGGCGCAGGTGATGCCGGAACCGCTGATCGACCAGGAGATCGGCACGGACCGGGAGTTCGAGATACCAGAACCGGTCCGGCAGATCTACGCGCAGTGGCGGCCGGCGCCGATGTACCGGGCCAGGCGGCTGGAACGAGCCCTCGGCACCCCGGCCCGCATCTACTACAAGTACGAGGGTGTGGCACCCACCGGTAGCCACAAGCCCAACACCGGCATCCCGCAGGCCTACTACAACAAGATGGCGGGAAAGACCGGGCTGGTCACCGAGACCGGCGCCGGCCAGTGGGGCAGCGCCACCGCGCTGGGCGCCGCGTTCTTCGGCATGACCGCGAAGGTCTTCATGGTGAAGGTGAGCTTCCAGCAGAAGCCCTACCGTCGGGCGCTGATGGAGTCACTGGGTGCGGTGTGCACGCCCAGCCCCAGTGTCGAGACCGCTGCCGGACGGGCGATCCTCGCCGCCGACCCGGACTGCCCGGGCAGTCTCGGTATCGCCACCTCCGAGGCGTTGGAGACGGCGGCGACCGACGAGAAGCTGGGCTACGTACTGGGCAGCGCCGCCAATCACGTACTGACCCACCAGACCGTCATCGGTCAGGAAGCCATGCGGCAGTTCGAGATGGCCGACGACTACCCGGACATCATCGTCGGCTGCTCCGGCGGCGGCAGCAACCTTGCCGGCCTGTCGTTCCCGTTTCTGGGCGCACAACTGCGTGGCGGCGACGAGGTACGAATCATCGCGGTGGAACCGGCCGCCTGCCCCACCCTGACCAAGGGCACCATCGCCTACGACTACGCCGACACCGGCCAGCTCGGGCCGCTGTTCCGGATGCACACCCTGGGCAACTCGTTCGTACCGCCGCCGGTACACGCCGGTGGCCTGCGGGCGCACGGCATCGGGCCGATGATCAGCCGCGTCCTGGAAGACAAGCTGATCGAAGCCGTCGCCGTGCCGCAGAGCCGGTGCTTCGAGGCAGGCGTCCAGTTCGCCCGTACCGAGGGCATCCTGCCGGCCCCGGAGTCCACGCACGCCATCCGGGTCGCCATCGACGAGGCACTGCGCTGCCGGGAAGAGGACCGCTCCCGGGCGATTCTGTTCGGTCTGTCCGGTCACGGCCATTTCGACCTCGCCGCGTACGACAATTACTTCGCACACTCCCTCACCGACGATGCGGTCAGCGACGAAGTACTGGAGCAGGCGATGACGAGCATTCCCCAGGTGGTCACCGGATGACGGCTGAGCACAGGTCACTGGTCGTGCGGGGCCTGGCCCCGCTGGCCGGATTCACCTTCCTTACCGCGGCACTGGACGTGTACGCGGGAAACCAGTTGCAGTCCCACAACCCGATCAGCGTGGCGGCGATCTCGTTCACCCTCGCCGCGGTGTTCTTCCTCGGCGGCGACATGCTGCGCCGGGGCGTACGTGCCTCGCTGTCCCCGCTGCGTACCGACCGCGGGGACGTCGTGGCGATCAACGTGACCACGGCAGTGACCTGGCTGTCGATGCTGGTGGCGCTGAAATACCTGGAACCGGCGGTGGTCACCGCGGTCGGACTGGCCATCGGCCCGCTGTTCACCGTGCTGCTCAACAGGCTGCTGCGGCCGGGCAGCTCCGTACTGCCCGCCGAGTCGCTGGTGTCGGTCGGGATCTTCATTCTGATCGGACTGATGGCCTGGGGTTCGGTCACCGGCCACAGCGGAGTCGGCCACCTGGGTGTCGGGCAGGCTGTCGCCGGTATCGCGCTGACGCTGCTCACCGGGGTTGGTTCGGTGGCCAACGTGGTCTACTCCAAACGGCTCAGCGAGGCCGGGCACAGCCCACAGTCCGTACTGGCCGTGCGGTTCTTCCTGATGGTCGCGGCGACCTGGGCGCTGGTCGCGTTCATCGACGAGCCCGGACTGGCCGGTGCCTTCGTGCCGTCGGCGTTGATCGCCGTGGTCGGGGTCGCGCTGCCGCTGTTCCTGCTGCAGGTCGGGATCAAGCACACCGAGCCGATCACCGCGTCGATCCTGATGACGCTCGCGCCGCTGTGCGCGTTCCTGTTGCAGCTGCCCGATTCCCGGCTGCGCCCGGCCCCGCTGACACTCGCCGCGATCCTCGGCATCACGGTGCTGGTGGCGATCGGGATCGTGGCCCGCAACCGGCACGACGCGGCGGCCCGGCAGATATCCGTACCGGTTGCCGCTGGCAGCGGCCCGATCAGTCCGAGCGGTGCAGAGGAGTCCCGGTGATGAAATGTGCCATCGTCGACGCGTACGGCATCGGCAAGTTCCTGCCGGCCGCGTTGGACCGCTACGGCGTCACCCCGGTGCACGTCCGGTCCGATTTCCCCGACGTGCACCTGACGTACCAGCCGGAGGACTTCACCGTCGACATCGCACACCACGGGGACGTCGCGGCGACCGCGGCCACACTGCGCGGACACGGTGTCGACTTCGTGGTCGCGGCCATGGAATCCGGGGTGCTGCTGGCCGACGCGCTGTCCGCGGCTCTCGGCACCCCCGGCAACGGCACCAACCGACCGGCCTCGCGACGCGACAAGTACGACATGGTCCGTGCGATCGCCGCCGCCGGGCTCGCCGCCGCCGACAGCATCGCCTCCGCCGACGCCGGGGACGTGGTGGCCTGGGCGCAGCAACGGGACCAGTGGCCGGTGGTGCTCAAACCGGTCGCCAGCGCCGGGATGGACCACGTCTACTTCTGCGGTTCCGCGCAGGACATCCGCAGCAGTCACGCGGAGATCATGGCCAGCACCGACCGGTACGACCAGCGCAACACCACCGTGCTGGCCCAGGAACATCTGGACGGCGACGAATACTTCGTCAACACGGTCAGCCGCAACGGCGTCCACCACCTGGTGGAGATCTGGCGCTACCACAAGCAGCAGATCGACAGCATGCGCTCGATGGTCAGCAACGAGCATCCCGTACCGTCCGACGATCCGGCCGCCCGGCAGGTCGGTGAGTACGCGCTGGCGGTGCTGGACGCGCTGGAGATCCGCAACGGCGCCGCGCACACCGAGATCATGCTGACCGCGGCGGGGCCCGTCCTGGTCGAGTGCGGCGCCCGGCTCGGCGGCGCGCACCTGCCCGACGTGGTGTCCCGCTGCATCGGTACCGACCAGGTGGACCGGCTCGCCTGGGCGATCGCCCGGCCCGACGAGGTGACCGCGGGCAATGCCAAGCCGTACGAACTGCTGACCACCGTCAGGTTCATGAACCTGATCGTCCCGCGCGACGGCGTCGTCCCGGACGAGGCCGGCTGGGCGCCGGTACGGGCCCTGGACTCGTTCCTGGAGGTCGTGGTCACCCAGCCGGCCGGTACCCGCATCGAACGCACCGTGGACCTGGCCAGCTCGCCCGGGTATGCGTACCTGATCTCCGACGACGCCGACCAGGTGGAGGCCGACTACCAACGACTCCGCGCACTGGAAGCCAACGGCCTGTACGACCCGGCCGACCGACCACAGACCCCGACAGAACTGGATGGTGGGCAATGACGCAGGTGATCCCGCAGCTCAGCAGCTTCGCGGCGGTACCGGACAGCTACCGGCACACGGAGAAGTCGATCGTGCCGGCGGACGATCTGGCCCTGCCGGGCGCGTACCTGAAGTGGTACGACGTGTACCTGGCCGACCGGCCGACGCCGGCGCAGATCCGGGCCGAGGCGCGGGCGTTCCTGCACGCCGAGGCCGAGTCGGGCCGGCTGGAACTGCGCGACGAGCTCGGCTACGCGATGCTGCACCTGGACGGGGAGGGCTACTTCCTCATCGTCTGCGTCTGGCGCAACACCAACGAGATGTGGCAGGTGCTCTACGGCCGCAACGAGGACGGCTCGTACCGGCTCTACCCGGTGCGCGACGCCGTACCGCGGGCCACCCAGAACATCTTCGAGCTCGACGCCACCTCACACGAGCGGCGTGCCTGGTCGCGTTACCTGGCCTCGGCGCGCGACGAGGCGGCCAAGCGCGCGTACGTCGAGGACCGCTGCACCGGGATCCTGGTCTGAGCCTGGACCTCCTTCGGCGGCCACCCCCGTGGTGGCCGCCCGGCGCACAACCGGGGTCAGGTGCCGTCCGCTGCGCGCCGGATGGCGGCCAGGTCCAGTTTGCCCATGGACAGCATCGCCCGGGTGGCGCGCTGCGCGCGGTCCGGATCCGGGTCGCTCAGCAGCGTCGGCAGTTGCTCCGGCACGACCTGCCAGGACACCCCGAACCGGTCCTTCACCCAGCCGCACGGTCCTTCCTGGCCGCCGTCGGACAGCGCCGCCCAGTACCGGTCGACCTCGGCCTGGTCCGCGCAGTTGATCTGGAACGAGATCGCCTCGCTGAAGGTGAACTCGGGCCCGCCGTTGAGCGCCACGAACCGGTGTCCGTTCAGCTCGAACGCCACGGTCATCACCATGCCGGCCTCGCGGGGGCCGGCCTCGCCGTAGCGGGACACCTCCGCGATCTTGGAGTTGGGGAAGACGGAGGTGTAGAAGTTCGCCGCGTCCTCGGCCTCGGTGTCGAACCACAGGCACGGGTTGATCAGGTTGTTCATCGCCGCTCCTCCTGATGTCGTGGGCGGCCTCGGCGGCCACTCACCGGTACAGACCAGCGGGCCGGCAGAAACTCATCGCCCTGGCCATCAGACCACGCCACGGTGGTCCGTACGGCCGGTATCGGCGGGTTGCGCTCAGCGGTGCCACAGGTAGGGCGTCGTGGTCGAGACCTTGACCAGTCCGGAACGTTCCAGGATCGGACGGGAGTACTCGGTCGAGTCGCTCTGGATGAACGTCTTGCCGGCCGCGAGCGCGGAGCGGGCCCGCGCGGCGGTCAGGGCGCGGTAGATGCCCCGGCCGCGCCACTGCTCGCGGGTCGCTCCGCCCCAGATCCCGGCGAAGTCGCTACCCGCGATGGGCTCCAACCGGCCGGCGCTGACGACGCGGCCTTCGGCCTCGGCGACCCACAGTTCCAGCCCGTCGTCGAGTGCCAGCTGGTCCATCACCTCGTCGGCCATCCGCTCCGAGACCTTCCTGCCGAAGACCTCGTCCTGCATGGCGCACATGGCGCGTACGTCGCGCTCCTCGCTGACCTGCCGCAGTGTCACGCCCTCGGGCAGCGCCACGTCGACGGCCAGCGCTTCCGCCGCGCCGATCATGATCGACTCGGGTCGTCGGGTACGAACCCGTTGGCCAGCAACGCCTCGTGCAGGCCGGGAGCGTGGTCGTGGGCGCGGGTCTTCCACTCCACCCGGCCGATCGCCGGGATCGGCCCGGTAGTGCCCCAGCGCCTCCGGTACGAGCCGGGCGATCTGCCCGGCGTCCATCCCGTCGAGGTCGCGGTAGGTCACGAATCCCCGCGTGCTGGCAAGGGTGATCAGCCACAACGGCCCGAGCCGGGTGACCGAGGACGCGCCCTGCGCCTCGGCGTCGGTACGCAGCTGTTCGTCGTATGCCCGCAGCAGGGCAGCTTTGTCCATCATCGCGCTCACCGTGCTGGACCGGCCCCGCGCCGGCAACCCAATTACCGCCGCCGGGCGGTCGCCCCGGTCGTTGCCTCCCAGATGGGGATCACGCGGCGAGCGCGGCGGCCAGGGTGCGCGCGAGTTCCTCGATGAGGTCGCCTGCGAGTCGTTCGAAGGGCGCCGATTCGTCGGTGAGGAGGGTGCCGACGGTCCCGAACACGCACCATCGGATCCGCCAGGCGACCTCATCGAACGTCCGGTCCGGCAGGACAGCCTCCAGGAGCGGACGGAATGCCTCGGCCACCGGGGCGAAGTGGGCCGCCACCGCCGCGGCGACGAATTCGCTGGGACGGGTGTAGATCGCGCCGATCAGTCGCGCTCGCCCGGGCGAGCGTGCGTTCAGCGCATGCGCGGCTTCGATGTCGGGTCGGATCAGCGCCTCGACAAGCTGCGACAATCCTGGCTCATTGTCGGCTACCGCCTCGTCGAGCAGGTCGAGCCGACGCGCATTCAGGGGGGCCAGAATGCGGTCGAGCACGGCAGCGGCGAGTGCCTGCCGGCCACCGAAGTGGTAGTGAACCGCGCCCGGGTCCGCTCCCGCCTGTCGCATGATCCTGCGCAGCGATCCGCTCTCGATTCCCTCGCTGGCGAACTCGGCCTCGGCCGCGTCGAGAAGGGCCTCGGCCCTGGGGCTAGCCACGTTCGAGGATCCTCTTGATCACCGAGAGATCCTTGCCGGTGGCACGGCGCATCGCGATGCGGATGAGGGGTGCGCCGAGCCGGGAGAACCCGCTCGGCGTGCCCCGGTTCCGCAAGGACATGCGAGTGCTGCCGTCGGGCATCGACTCGTAGCGGTAGCTGGTCTCCATGGGGAACGGGCCCTCAGCCGTGTGCATCACCAACGACTCGCGGGTGTGCTCGACGACCACGTAGGTGTAACGGAGCTCCCGCCCAAGGAACCGAGCGACGAACGCGACCTTGGTGCCGACCTGCAACGGAGGTGGCGTCTTCCAGACCACCTCGGAGATGTTGGTGTACCACTCGGGAGCATGGGACGGATCGCTGGCGTAGTCCGCCACTACCTCGACCGGACGTCGGATGATCTCGCTCACCACGACATCGACCATGGCCGGAGAGCTGGCTTCAGTCATGTGACTGAATTTTGCCAGTCAGGCGACTGATTCACAACCGACGTCCGCTCGCCTGGCCGGCTCCATGACCGCGTACTGCCGGCGTTCCCGCGGCTCAGACGTTGAAGCGGAAGTCGACGATGTCGCCGTCGGCCATCACGTAGTCCTTGCCTTCCATCCGGACCTTGCCCCGGGCCTTCGCCTCGGCCATGGTGCCCGCGTCGATCAGGTCGTCGTAGGAGACGATCTCGGCCTTGATGAAGCCGCGCTGGAAGTCGGTGTGGATGGCGCCGGCGGCCTCCGGTGCGGTCGCGCCGCGCCGGATCGTCCAGGCCCGGGACTCCTTCGGGCCAGCGGTCAGGAACGTCTGCATGCCCAGCGTGCCGAACCCGACCCGGGCCAGCTGCGACAGACCGGACTCCTGCTGTCCCATCGACTGCAGCAGCTCCAACGCCTCGTCGGCCTCCAGCTCCACCAGCTCCGACTCGACCTTCGCGTCCAGGAAGATCGCCTCGGCCGGCGCGACCAGTTTACGCAGCTCGTCGCGGGCGCTCTCGTCAGTCAGCTGACCCTCGTCGACGTTGAACGCGTACAGGAACGGCTTGGCGGTCAGCAGGTGCAGCTCGCGCAGCGGTTCGCGGTCCAGGCCGGCGGCGAACACGGTGGTGCCCTCGTCCAGTACGGCACGGGCCGCCTCGACGGCCTCCAGCACCGGCCGCTTGTCCTTCTGCAGTTTGGCTTCCTTGGTCAACCGGGGCAGCACCTTGTCGATGGTCTGCAGGTCGGCGAGGATCAGCTCGGTGTTGATCGTGTCGATGTCGTCGTGCGGCGACACCCGGCCGTCCACGTGCGCCACGTCGTCGTCGTGGAAGGCGCGGATCACCTGGCAGATCGCGTCCGACTCGCGGATGTTGGCGAGGAACTTGTTGCCCAGCCCCTGGCCCTCGCTGGCGCCCCGGACCAGACCGGCGATGTCCACGAACGTGACCGTCGCCGGCACCACCCGCTCGGAGTGGTGCATCTCGGCGAGCACGCCGAGCCGGTCGTCCGGAACACCGACCACGCCCGTGTTGGGTTCGATCGTGGCGAACGGGTAGTTCGCCGCCAACACGTCGTTGCGGGTCAGCGCGTTGAACAGGGTGCTCTTGCCGACGTTGGGCAGGCCGACGATGCCGATCGTGAGACTCACGACCGACAAGACTACGCAGCCACCCCGACCGGCCGCCAACAGGCGCCGGCAGCCCGCCGGCAGGGAACCGGACGAACGGGCCCGTCGATGCCGAACGACACCACAACGTATCGATGGTGACTGATCGGATGGCGACCCTCCGCCGGCCGTACACCCGCTCCGACCTGCCGTTAGCATGCATCCGGCGCGCGGCCCGACGGCACCGCGCACACTCCGAACGCCGCAGACAGAGGGGCCACGATGTTCCGGACCATGTTGAAGTCCAAGATCCACCGCGCCACCGTGACGCGGGCGGACCTGCACTACATCGGTTCGCTGACCATCGACCTGGACCTGATGGAGGCCGCGGACCTGCTGCCCGGCGAACTGGTGCACGTGGTGGACATCAACAACGGCGAACGGCTGCAGACCTACGTCATCGAGGGCGAGCGCGGCAGCGGCGTGATCGGCATCAACGGTGCAGCAGCCCGGCTGGTACAGCCCGGTGACCTGGTCATCATCATCGCCTACGCCACCGTCGCCGACGACGAGGCGGCCAAGCTCGAACCGCGCGTGGTGATGGTCGACGCCGACAACGCGGTGACCGGAACCGGGCACGCGCTGGACCGCTGAGCCTGGGCCGGCTGAGTACCAGCCCGGCCACGGCATGGACTGCTGACCGCACCGCACGGTATACAACAGTGTGCTGACCAGATCGATCGACCGGTGGTTCGTCAGCGGGCCACCCACGAACGCCCGCAGCCTGCTGTTCTGCCTGCCGTACGCCGGCGGCGGTGCCAGCGCGTTCCGGGCCTGGCCGAAGGCGTTCCCGTCCGAGGTGGGCATCCAGGCGGTCCAGCTGCCCGGTCGGGAGAGCCGGATCAGCGAAGACGGCGACTTCAGCGCCGCGCAGATCGCCGACGCGATCCTGCGCCGCGCGGACCGGCCGTACGCCATCTACGGGCACAGCATGGGCGGGCGGCTCGGCTTCGAGGTGGTACGCGAACTGCGCCGCCGTGGCGCCACCCAGCCGGCCCGGCTGTATGTGGGTGGCAGCCGGCCGCCGGACCAGGTCGAACCGCTGTCCGAGCTGGCCCGGGTCGGCGACGACGAGCTCATCGTCCGGGTGATCGCGCTGGGCGGCGTTGCCCCGGAGGTCTTCGAGGTGCCGGAACTGCGTGAACTGGTGCTGCCCACGCTGCGCGCCGACTTCGGCTGGATCGACCGCTACCGGTTCGCCGAGGAGGACCCGGTGCCGGTGCCGTTGACCGCGTTCGCCGGCGCCACCGACGCCCATGCGCCCGCCGACGAGCTGGCTGGCTGGGCCCGGCACGCCGGTGCCGGCTTCGACCTGCAGACCCTGCCGGGTGGTCACTTCTTCCTCAACGAGCATCTCGACGTGCTGGCCGACCGGATCCTCGCGACCCTGCCGCACTAGCTCGGTCGCGGTCGCGTCGGGCTCCGTCGCGGCCCGCCCGGGTGGAGGCACCGCGCTCCGGCGCGGACCGTCAGGACTGCCGCCGGGGCTGAGCAGGAAATCCGGCACGCTGGAGGAGATCCACGGGCATCCGGGTCACCGGCCCGCCCCGTCACACACCGGCAGACCTGCGCTTCCTGACCCGCCCATCAGCGGATTCCTTCCAGAACGGCACCGGTTGCGGTTCTCCCCGCAGCCGATGTACGACACGCAGCACCGTCCCAGGCTTTCGAGGAAGACTGCCGGATGCGTTCCCGCACCCGGCGGAGCGGACCCGCTCAGGTCACGGCGATGCTAACAACGGTATCCGGCAAAAGGAAGACATCCGTACGCCGGGCGAAGCAGCGGGCACCGGCGACCCGTACCGGAACGGCCGTGGCGCCCGCCCGACACGGCGGACACCACGGCCGCTGATCCTGTTCCGACCCGCCGGCGATGATTTACGCGCACCGCCGGTCCATCGGTCGGGGGTCAACAGTTCGGCGCGACCTGGCCGTCCGATCCGGTGTAGACGTAGGCGTCCGAGACGTACTGCCCGGGATCCAGCCGGTCCCACAGCGTGGTCGTACCGTACGTGCCGGTCACGCTGTCACCGTTGATCTGGCACTGGATCGTGAACACCTGGCCGTCCGCGAGCGACCCGACGACCGTGCCACTGACCGATGGCGTGGACCGGATGTTGAGGCTGCTACCACCGGCGTGCACGGTGCCGGTCACCCCGCCACCGCCACCCGGGTTGCCCACGTGCAGGAAATGCAGTCCGGACGTGGACACCCAGTGCTGGTCGTAGGCGAAACTGACCCAGTTGTAGTCCTCGATCAGCACCTGGCCGCCGGACACCTGCATCACGTACGCCACATGCCCGTACGCGCCGACCCCACCGACACCGGGATCGAACTGCGCGACCGAACCACGGGTCGGGTTGCTGTCCACCGCGAACCCGGCGGCCCGCGCGGCACTGTCCCAGTTCTCCGCGTTACCCCAGTGCTGACCACCGTACGAGTTGTTGAACGGCACACCGTTGTCGTTGTTCAACCGCCACGCCACGAAGCTGGTGCATTCGCGGGTGTAGAAGTTCCACTGGTCGACCTGGTCCGGCGAACTGTTCTTGTAGATGTAGTCGTCACTGCCGATCGTCGCCGACGCCGACCCCGCCGGCACCAGCAGCACCGCGGCAACGAACGCCGCGAACACCACCAGCGCGCTGCGCAGCATGGTCGCCGGTCTGATCTTGACAGCACGCCCGAGAACAGTACGAGTCATGGCTTCTCCTCAACGAGCGGACAAACGGGGATCAACACGTCCACACGCTGAGATTAAAGTTCTGCCCAAAACCCGTCAAGACCACACTTACCCCACCCTCACCCAGCCGCACCGCGCGCAGCCCAGGTCACGTACCTGCCCGACCGCCAGCGCGTAGCCACACCCAGATGGTCGTCAAGGGTCGCGGGACAACCCCACCCGGACCGTCACGCGATGGCGTAGCCCCCGCAGGGCTTCTACAGGCCGATTAAGCGCCGGGCGAAGCCAGCGCCCGCCGAGCGAGCGAGGCCATGTCACGGTCCGAAACCCGCGAGCCACCTGCCCTCTCAACTGTCAGTATCGAGTGGTGAGCGCACTTCCGGACTTCGAGCACTGCTACCGCGCGGTCGCCAGCCGGGACCCCCGGTTCGACGGCTGGTTCTTCACCGCGGTCACCTCAACGCACATCTACTGCCGCCCGAGTTGCCCGGCGCAGACACCGAAGCGACCGAACGTACGGTTCTACCGTTCTGCGGCTGCGGCACAACGCGCCGGGTTCCGGGCCTGCCTGCGCTGCCGGCCGGATGCGGCGCCCGGCTCACCGGAGTGGGATGTACGGGCGGATGTGGCGGGGCGCGCGATGCGGCTGATCGCGGACGGTCTGGTGGACCGGGGCGGGGTGTCGGGTCTGGCCCGCCGGTTGGGCTATACGGAACGGCACCTGCACCGGTTGCTGACTGCGGAAGTGGGCGCGGGCCCGTTGGCGCTGGCCCGGGCGCAGCGGGCGCAGACGGCCCGGATCCTCATCGAGACAACGGATCTGGGGTTGGCGGAGATCGCGTTCGCGGCCGGTTTCGGCAGTGTGCGGCAGTTCAACGACACGGTACGGGAGGTGTTCGGCCGGGCCCCGACGGTGTTGCGGCAGGCCCGCCGTCCGGTGTCGGCGCAGCCTCCCGGTGAGGGTGCGACGACGGTGTCGTTGCGGCTGGCGTACCGGGAGCCTTTTGCGGGCGCCGAGCTGATCGACTTTCTGGCGGCCCGGGTGTTGCCGGGGGTGGAGCTGGTGGCCGACGGTACGTACCGGCGGGCGTTGCGATTGCCGCACGGGGTGGGGGTGGTGGCGTTGACGCCGGCGGACGGTTTCGTGTCGGCGTCGTTGCGGTTGGCGGATCTGCGGGATCTGGCCCCGGCGGTGTCGCGGTGCCGGCGGCTGCTGGATCTGTCGGCGGATCCGGCGGCGGTGGATTCGGTGCTGGCCGCGGTTCCGGAGTTGCGCGCCGATGTGGCGGAGCTGCCGGGGGTGCGGTTGGCGCGCAGTGTGGACGGTTTCGAGATGCTCTGCCGGGCGATCGTGGGGCAGCAGGTGTCGGTGGCGGCGGCGCGGCGGGTGTTGGGCAATCTGGCGGCGGGGGTGGGTGAGCCGCTACCGGCCGGCACGGACCCGGCAGGCCCGACGGAAACCGCAGGCCCGGGCGGACCGGCGACCCCGGAGGGCCGGCCGGGCCCGGTAGGACGGTTGTCGCACCTGTTCCCGACGGCTGCCGCGGTGGCGGACGCCCCGGACGAGCTGCTGCCGATGCCGGCGGCTCGGCGCCGGGCGGTACGTGCCGCGGCTACCACGGTCGCGGAGGGCCGGGTCGATCTGGACGGCGGCGAGCCGGCGGAGGTCGTACGGACGCTGCTGGCGTTGCCGGGGGTCGGCCCGTGGACGGCCAACTACGTGGCGTTGCGGGCGCTGGGTGAGCCGGACGCATTCCTGGAGACCGATCTGGGGGTACGTCGCGGCGCCGCCGCGGTGGGTCTGCCGGATCGGCCGAAGGAGCTGGCGGAGCGGGCGCGCGAGTTCCGGCCGTGGCGTTCGTACGCGGTGATCAGGTTGTGGCGGCAGGCGGCCCGCGCCGCCGGCCGGGCCTCCGGAGGGTAACGAGCCGAACAGGCTCCCGGCAGATAGCGAGCCGGACAGGCTCCTGGAGAGGGTGGGGACATGACGACGATGACGCGGACAGAGATGGTGACGGGCGGTACGCTGCCCACCCCGGTCGGACCGTTCAGCGTGCTGAGGGCAGCCGACGGCGCCGTACTGGCCAGTGGCTGGACGGCCGCGCCGGTGGACCTGGTGCCGCTGGTGCACCCGTCGCTGCGGCCGGACACCGCGCCGGCCCCGGCCGACCTGGGCACGGTGGGTGAGGCGGTACGGGCGTACCTGGCGGGTGAGCTGACCGCGCTCGACACGGTGCCGGTACGGCAGGCCAGCGGCCCGTTCCTGACCCACGCCTGGCAGGTGCTGCGTGGCATCGCCCCGGGCGCACCGGTCACCTACACCCGGTACGCGGAACTGTCCGGTCGTCCGCTCGCGGTACGCGCGGCGGCGAATGCCTGCGCCCGCAACGCGGCGGCACTGTTCGTACCGTGTCACCGGGTGTTGCGTACGGATGGTTCGTTGGGCGGTTTCCGCTGGGGACTGGCGGTCAAGCGCTGGCTGCTCGACCACGAGTCGGCTGCGTCACAGCACTGAGCGAAGACCCGCCGGCCAGGGTGGCGAGCAGGTATCACTGTGTGGAAATTGACAGGAAGGATGTCGGTCCTTACCGATAACGTCGGATCGTGCCCTCACAACATCCGCCCCCAGCTCCCCGTAACCCTCTCCACAACCTCTGGCGGATCCGGCACTATCTTCGGCCCTACCTGCCGCACATGATCCTCATGCTGGTCGCGGCCGGCCTGTCGGTCGCGGCCAGCATCGTGGTGCCGCTGGTCATGCAGCGGGTGGTGGACGGCCCGGTGCGCCACCACGACGAGACCGGGCTGATCTGGTTCGGTCTGGCCGCTCTGGGGCTGGGTGCGCTGGAAGCGCTAATGGTGTTCATCCGCCGCTGGACCCAGTCGTACGCGTCGCTGTCGATGGAAGCCAACATCCGCGACGAGCTCTACGAGCACATGCAGCGGCTGCCGCTGGCCTTCCACGACCGCTGGCAGTCCGGCCAGCTGCTGTCGCGCGCCATCACCGACATCGGCGTACTGCGCCGGTTCCTGTCCTTCGGCGTGATCTACCTGATCGTCAACCTCTGCCAGTACGTCGTGGTGGTGGTGCTGCTGATCCGGCTGTACTGGCCGCTGGGCACCGTGGTGGCGCTGGCCGCGGCACCGTTGTTCCTGATCAGCCGGCAGTTCGCGCGCAAGTTCCTGACCGTGTCCCGGCAGGTGCAGGACTCCCAGGGCGACCTGGCCACGTTCGTGGAGGAGTCCGCGCACGGCATCCGGCTGATCAAGGCGTTCGGCCGCCGCCGACACATGTTCACCCGCTTCACCGCCGACGCCGAACGGGTCAACACCCTGGCCGTGCAGCGCGCCCGGCTCGATTCCCGGTTCGCCCCACTGTACGAGCTGATCCCGAACGTCTCGCTGGCCGTGATCGTGGTCGCCGGCGCGATCGCCGTCACCCAGGGCCACCTGAGTCTCGGGCAACTCGTCGCGTTCGCCACCCTGCAGATGGGTCTGGTGTGGCCGGTCGAGTCGCTGGGCTGGATCCTGGCCACCGGGCAGGAGGCGATGACCGCCGCGGACCGCATCTTCGACGTGTTCGACACCGAGCCGACAGTGGTGGACCGGCCCGACGCGGCGTCGGTACCCCTGGCCGATGTGACGGGCCTGGTCCGGTTCGAGAACGTACGGTTCGGCTACCCGCAGGCCGCACCCGGCGCGGCAGTACCGACCGGCGACGACCGCGCCGCCCTGGCCTCCCCGACCGAACCGACCGGCGCCGGGCACGACGTGGCACCAGTTCCCGTACTCGACGGCGTGGATCTGGAGATCCGTCCCGGCGAGACGATGGCCCTGGTCGGGGTGACCGGTTCCGGTAAGACCACGCTCGCCGCGCTGGTCCCCCGGCTCTACGACGTGACCGGCGGCAGGGTCACCCTGGATGGCCGGGACGTACGCGACTACACCCTCGACTCGCTGCGCGCCGTGGTCGCGACCGCGTTCGAGGAGCCGATCCTGTTCTCCATGAGCGTGCGGGAGAACCTGGCGCTGGGCCGACCGGACGCCTCCGACGAGGACCTGGCCGAGGCGCTGCGGGTCGCGCAGGCCGACTTCGTCCACGACCTGCCATGGGGGTTGGAGTCCCGGGTCGGCGAGCAGGGCCTGTCGCTGTCCGGCGGGCAGCGGCAACGCCTCGCGCTGGCCCGCGCGGTGGTGTCCCGGCCCCGGGTGCTGGTGCTCGACGACCCGCTGTCCGCGCTGGACGTCAACACCGAGGCGCTGGTCGAGGAGGCGCTCGGACGGGTACTGGCCGGCACCACCGCCCTGCTGGTGGTGCACCGCCCCAGCACGGTGGCGTTGGCCGACCGGGTGGCGCTGCTTCAGGACGGCCGGATCACCGCGGTGGGCACCCACTCCGAACTGCTCGCCACGGTGCCCAGCTACCGCGCGGTGCTGTCCGCTACCGCCGACAACGACGACGAACTGTCCCAGTGGCTGCCCGAAGGCAAGGAGGTTACGGCCCGATGACCAGCCCACCGACCGACACGACCGGCACACCCGCTGGTGGGCCACCCGCCGCCGACACGCCCACTGGCGGGTCGCCTCTCACCGGCACGCCCGCCGCCGGCACGGTCGCCGCTGGTGCGCCGCCCGCGAAGGGCGCCGACGTCGACATCGACACCTGGCGCGGCATCGCCAACGAGGAAAATTCGGAACGCACCGCCGCCGAGGCCACCGACCGCCGCTCGGTGTCACGGCTGCGTTCGCGCAGCATGCGGCTGCTCGGCTCGCTGGTACGCCCGCACCGCGGACTGCTGACCCTGGCCGTGGTGCTGCTGCTGGTGCAGAACGTGGCCGGGATGGCCGGGCCGTACCTGGTCCAGCTCGGCATCGACCGCGGCATCCCGCCGATCCGCGACCACCACGACTTCACCGCCCTGATCGGCATCGGGGTCGCGTTCGCGGTCGCCGCCGGCCTGGCGTACGCGACCAAGCGTGCCTTCCTGCTGATGTCCGCCAAGATCGGCCAGGCCATGCTGCTGGACCTGCGCCGCCGGGTCTACCAGCACTTCCAGAAGCTGTCACTGTCCTTCCACGAGCGCTACACCTCGGGCCGGGTCATCGCCCGGCTGACCTCCGACATGGACTCCATCTCGGAGATGATCGACAGCGGCATCGACAACCTGGTGCTGGCCGGGCTCAACGTGATCAGCGTGGCCATCATCCTGCTCGTACTGGACTGGCCGCTGGCCCTGGTCACCCTGTGCGCCTTCCCGATCCTGCTGTGGCTGTCGGCCTGGTTCCGCAACCAGTCGTCCAAGGCGTACCGGCGCACCCGGGAGACCGTGTCGCTGGTGATCGTGCACTTCGTCGAGTCGCTGGGCGGCATCCGCGCGGTGCACGCCTACCGGCGCGAGCCGCGTAACCAGGAGATCTTCGAGGCCGTCAACCACGAGTTCAAGCGGGCCAACCAGCGCGCGTTCCAGCTCATCGCGATCTTCTCCCCGGCGATCAAACTGATCGGCAACGTCACCATCGCGGTGGTGCTCACCTACGGCGGCTACCGGGTGCTGCACAACGAGATCGAGATCGGCGTACTCGCCGCGTTCGTGCTGTACCTGCGCCGGTTCTTCGAGCCGATGCAGGACCTGTCGATGTTCTACAACTCGCTGCAGTCGGCGACCGCGGCGCTGGAGAAGCTGGCCGGCGTACTGGCCGAAGAACCCGACGTGGCCGAGCCGCAGAAGCCGACGGCGCTGCCCGCGAGCAGTGGGGCGCTGAGCTTCGACCGGGTCGAGTTCGGCTACCGCGCCGACAAGCTGGTGCTGCCCGAGCTGTCGTTGGACATTCCCGCCGGTCAGACGCTGGCGCTGGTCGGCGCGACCGGCGCCGGCAAGACCACCATCGCCAAACTGGTGTCCCGCTTCTACGACCCGACGGCCGGCGCGGTCCGGCTCGACGGTGTGGACCTGCGCGAACTGACCGAGGACGATCTGCGCCGCGCGGTGGTGATGGTGACCCAGGAGAACTTCCTGTTCTCCGGCACGGTGCGGGACAACATCGCGTTCGGTAAGCCCGACGCTGACGACGCGGAGATCCAGCGGGCCGCGCGGGCGATCGGCGCGCACGAGTTCATCGCCGCGCTGCCCGACGGGTACGACACCGACGTGGCCAAGGGCGGCGGCCGGCTGTCCGCGGGGCAGCGGCAGCTGGTGGCGTTCGCGCGGGCGTTCCTGGCCGACCCGGCCGTACTGATCCTGGACGAGGCGACCAGCTCGCTGGACATCCCGTCGGAGCGATTGGTGCAGCGGGCGCTGCGTACGATCCTGGCCGACCGCACCGCGATCGTCATCGCGCACCGGCTGTCCACAGTGGAGATCGCAGACCGGGTACTGGTACTCGACGGTGGCATCATCGTCGAGGACGGCTCGCCCGCCGAGCTGATCCGCGGCGACGGCCGCTACGCCGACCTGCACCGCCAGTGGGAGGACTCCCTGGTCTGACCCGGCTTGCCGGTCCGGAACCGACGGGAGACGACATGACCACGTCCGAGCGGGCCACCGGGGTCGAGGTACGCCGCTGCACCCAGGCCGACATCGACCTGCTGACCAGCGACGACCGGGCCGACGGGGCGTGGCGCGACGTCGCGCACCACCGGACCTGCTGGCGGCTGCAGGGCGAGGGCCGGGCCACGTACCTGCTGGCCTGGCGGGATGCTGTGGTGGTCGGCCGGGTGACATTGCTGCACTGGTCGAAGTACCCGGAAGTCAGCGAGGCGTACCCGGACCTGTGGGAGATCAACGCGCTGGAAGCCACCCCGCCGGGACAGGGCGTCGGCACCCTGCTCATCGCCGTCGCCGAAGCCGAGGCGCGGCAGCAGGGCGCCGGCCACATCGGGCTCGGTGTGGAGCCGGTCAACCCCGGCGCGCGGCGCCTGTACGACCGCCTCGGCTACACCGACTGGAGCCGCGGCACCATCGTCGACGTCTGGACCGAACGCGACCGCGCCGGCCAACTCGTCCGCAAGCACCACGACACCTGCCACTACCTGCTCAAACCCCTGTAGCGCCCGGCGCCGCGGACCTCACGCGTGCCCCGCGCTCTCCTGGGTACCGCCCCCCAGGACGCGTGACCCCATCAAGATCCGCTGCGTTGACCCCACTACCCGGCCAAAATGGCAGAACCAGCCAGGTACACGGCCCACTGCTACAGATTTTGACGACGCCTCAGCTCCAGGCTCGCGTGTGCGGGGAACAACCGAGGGACGAAGCCGCCAGCGATCGGCTTGATCTTGCACACCGGCTTGGCAATGTGACCCAAGCCACAGAACGGCTTCGCGAGAAAACGACCGATTCTAGCCAATTAGGCACTTAGAGTGCTCCAGGGCGTACTCATCGCGACCGCTACTCTGAGGTCGTGTCGACGCGATTGTTCTATATAGACGACTCTGGTGCCGAAGAGACACGTTGGGTTGTCTACTCCTGGATCGAGTGTGCCGCCCAGGACTGGCGCAAGGGGCTGCGGACCTGGCTAGACCTGCGCAAGCAGCTCCATGCGCGGTACTCGATCGAACCTAGCTACGAGCTGCACGCCGTGAAGTTCATCCCGGGTCGGGGGAATCCCTCCACTGACCCTGCGTGGAATCGGCAGAAGCACCTGCGCAGTGCTGTCGTGGAAGAGGCGTTGACCGCCATCGGCCAGTGTGGGCATCTCGGCGTTGGGACGGTATACCGGCAGACCGGCGCAGGTGGCAGCAAGTACGCGCAAGCACGCGCCGATGTCTACCTGGAGCTCGTCAAACATCTGGAGCAGCGGCTGGCCAGCGCCGATGAGATGGGCATCATCTTCATCGACGGCGATGGCACCGACCCGTCATACCGCAGAGCACATCGCGGGCTGAAGCTCGGTCAGCGTCACATCATTGAAGATCCGCTGTTCCACAAGTCGCACGAGTCTCAGTGGATCCAGATGGCTGATTTCGCTGCTTACACTGCCTACCAGGGGCTCCAGCAACACTCTGGCAAAAAGTACGCCTGGTCCTGGTACAACGACTATCTAGGACAGTGCGATGTCAACGGCAGTCCGCTCGAAGTCTGACTTCGCCCCAAAAAGAAGCTAGACCCGCGGTCTCACGTACGTGAGGGCGGGTCTGCATCAGTGAGTGTACTACAAGACAACACGACGACCAACATCAAGCGGAACAACTTCCGCTCCAGCTTTATAGACCGCAACTTAGACCAAAACCCCTACACAATCTGTTGGCGAGTTTTTTGACCTACTCACCAACATTAAGGATGATCGACCCCCCTGACCCACAGTGGTGGGGACGCCGGAACAGACTGCTTGCGTCGGGACGCTGCTCAACCTGCTAGCCCGCAGGCTCGTCACCTGCGAATCAGTGCTCATCCTGCGCAACCCACGGCATGGACTCAGACACCAAACGACGGGCTAGCTCGCGAGTCGCTGCAGAGATACCTCCGCGAGAGAGGTTCACGTACCGTTCGGCTGGTCGTCGAGCTGCGGGATGTCCCAGGTGGACAGGCAGAAGGGGTGGCCCGCCGGGTCGGCGTACACGAAGCAGTGGTCGTCATTGGGTTGGTAGTCCAGGCGGGTGGCGCCCGCGGCGAGGACCCGAGCGCCGGTGGCTGCCAGGTCGTCGACGAAGAAGTCCAGGTGCAGCTGCATCGGTACAGCGCCGACCGGCCACACCGGCGGGCGGAAGTCTTGAACCTGCTGGAAGCCGATGTCCCCGTTCGGGCCGGTGACCGTCGCCCAGTGCGAGTTTCCCTTCACCACGCCGCCGGTGATCACGGCGTAGAACCTGGCCAGGGCGATCGCGTCGGGCGCGTTGACCGTGACGCCGCTGAGTCTGATCGTGTCGGACATCAGTCGACCACCAGCTTCTCGTACGCCGGCGTGACCTCGGCCCACCGCGCGCGCCACCCGGGTTCCGGTGCCTGCTCGCTCCACGACCCCTGGTCGGCCTCTCCCCGGAGGAACTTCCCGAGATCCTCCAGGTGCGCCTGCCAGCCGGCGCCGTAGAAGTGCAGACTCCTCAGCGGCAGGCCACGTTCCTCGACGACCAGGCGCGTTGTCGTACCCTCCGCGGTCAGCCACGCCTCCATCTGCGTCTCGTCGCTGGCGCCCGGCTCCATGGTGAGCAGCAGGTGATGCGGCCTCTCGCAGACGTCGATGCGCCCGGGACCGGTCCAGGTGCTGGTGAACATGGCGTGGAACGAACCGCCGACCTGCAGGTCGCCGGACACCGTAGCGATCCAGCGCGCGAGCCGGGCAGGAGTCGTACACGCCTCCCACAGGTCGTCGATGTCGGTGTCGTAGACGTCCTCGACGCGCACCGCGCCGCGGGTACGGTCGAGCGACCGCATGGTCCCCGTGATTCTCACTGTCGCTTCTTCTTCCCTCGGGCGATCTCCGTGTGCAGGGCGTCGAGTCGGTTTCGCCAGAGCGCGCGGTACGGCTCCAGCCACTCGTCCACCTCCGCCAGCGCCTCCGGCCGGAGGCTGTAGATGCGGCGCTGCGCGTCCTGCCGTACGTCGACCAGCCCGACCTCGCGCAGTACGCGCAGATGTCGGGACACCCCCGGCCGCGCGATCGGGAGTGCCTCCGCGAGTTCGCCGGCCGTGGCCGGGTGATCGCGGAGGATCCCCAGCATCGTGCGCCGACTCGGGTCCGCCAGTGCCTGCAGTACCGCATCCATGATGACGAGAGCGTACCCGCTCAGGTACGTAACAGCAAGGGTACATAAGCGCGCCTCTTGCTCCCTGCTGCCGTCAAGATCCGGAGCAGGGGGCCCACTACCCGGCTAAAAAGGCCCAAACAGCCGGGTACGCAGCCCACCGCCACGGATCTTGATGCAACTGACCGAGTCAAGATCCGCAGTGCCGGGCCACCACCCGCGCGGACAAGCGCGATGAGTTCCCGAACAGCGAGGTACACGGCCCACTACTGCGGATCTTGACCAGCCACGTGGCAGCCCCGCAAACGCGGGGACGACCAGGTCGAGCAGCTTGCCGACGTCCTGGTGGCCGGAACAGTCCCGCGTGCGCGGGACGACGGCCGTCGCTCGCTGCACTCCCGACGCGAAACGGGAACAGCCCCGCGTGCGTGGGGACAACGACAGGCTGACCGGCCTGTACAACCGGCCGGGGGGAACAGCCCCGCGTGCGCGGGGACGACTGGTTGAGCGGTGCCCAGGTGAGGCGGGCGCACGGAACAGCCCCGCGTGCGCGGGGACGACTCCAGCCCACCCGAGGAGTGCCCTGTGAAGACGGGAACAGCCCCGCGTGCGCGGGGACGACGTACCTGGCTGCTCGACGTGTGGATGCCTGTAGGGAACAGCCCCGCGTGCGCGGGGACGACAGGTCGGCCTTGCCATCGCGCGGGTCCCAGTTGGGAACAGCCCCGCGTGCGCGGGGACGACGCAATGTCGTGCTGCGCACCGACACGGTTGCGCCGGAACAGCCCCGCGTGCGCGGGGACGACTGCCACTCGCCATAGTCGGTGGTGCCGTTGGCGGGAACAGCCCCGCGTGCGCGGGGACGACTTGGCGTCGGCGGCCCCGGCGTATCCGCCGTATGGAACAGCCCCGCGTGCGCGGGGACGACCTCGGCGTCGCCCCGGCGGGAGAACCGTGCCTGGGAACAGCCCCGTGTGCGCGGGGACGACGGCATGTAGCCGGGGAACAGGTGCAGCAGTTCCGGAACAGCCCCGCGTGCGCGGGGACGACACGCCGCCGCAGCCGCTGCGGTCGGGTCGAACCGCGGAACAGCCCCGCGTGCGCGGGGACGACACGAGCCGCGGAACTGGCCGACCACATCCGCGGGGAACAGCCCCGCGTGCGCGGGGACGACTCCCGCACCGCGCGGGCACCGATGTTCTGGTTGGGAACAGCCCCGCGTGCGCGGGGACGACAACGTGGACATCCGGGGCGATGGTGGGTTTGTGGGAACAGCCCCGCGTGCGCGGGGACGACCACTTCTTGACCTGCGGGTTTACACGGCGAATCGGGGTTTCAGCATCGGTTTGCGATGGCATCACGAAAGTACGGCAGTTGGCGCAGGTCTCCACGGTCCGATCCGCCTCCTCTCAGGGTCACAGCGTATGACCTGTCACCGACCACCCGAGCTTGTGCCTGAGAGCGGCCATGGCGCGGGATCCAGGCGGAGTCCGCGTCGGTACCGGGGCACCTCCTGTCGTCGGGTTGGCAGGGGCTTATCGCGCCGTTGATCGGCGGTGATGGCGGCGAGTCGATGCAGCGTGTGCTGCCGGGTGGGTCGGCGGCGCAGCAGTCCGCGCAGGCCTCGTCGTGGAGTGGTCCAGCTGCACCGGCTGGGGGCCGCCCGGAAGGTGAGGACGGGACCTGGTCCGGATGACGCGGGACCCGGCTGGCGAGGGTAGGTGCTCGGCTGGAGAGGCCGGCGCGGTCCCGGTGCGGGGCCGGTCGGTCGCGGATAGCGGGGCGTACCAGGGATCGGCGGAAGGTGGTGTCGCCCGGTGGCACGGTATGGCCCGCGAGCGGGTGCGGACGCGGGTCGGTCAACGGGAGCGGTCGATGGTGCGGCCTGGGTGGGCAGGCACATGCCGCAGAGCGGGTCGCGGCAAGGGAAGGCGCCGCCGGGGCCGGCATGGATCCAGACGGTCCGGTCGCCGGCGGTGACCTGGCGGATCGGTTGGCCACACCAGCGGCAGGTAGCAACGGCGGACGGTGTGACGGTGGCAGTGACGTTCATGGGTGTCCTCGTGGATGAGGTGTGGCGCCGCGCGAAAGGGCGCGCGCGGCGACACACGACTCGGGTGACCGCGATGTCGAGCGCGGCCAGGGTCAGTTCAGGCGTCGACGGGTTGGATCGCGTCGGCGGGTAGGTGCAGGGTTTGTTCGGTGAGCCAGTCGGCGTCGAGGTACCAGCCGGTGAGCTGGAGGTGTCCCGGCCCGGCCGCTCGGGCGTCGATGACGCGGAAGCGGCCGGGCGTGTCGCGGTCGGGGCCGCGCACCAGGACGATGTCGCCCAGGCCCGGCAGGCTCACGTCGGTTCGCTGGGTGCGATGAGCCGCAGACCCTCCAGCCGTACGGTCAGCGTGACCTCGCGGCTGTCGGTCGGCGGCCACCAGCGTCCGGTGATGCGCGCCTCACCCGGTCGGGCAGGTGAGTACGCGACGTGGAAGATCTGGAACCGGTCGGTGCTGGTGTAACACCGCGCCGCAGCCGGGGCCGAGTTCGACCAGGTCCCCGGCGCTCACCACGTCGGCGCCTTCGGTTGGCGCGCAAGCTCCTGCGCGTCGCGGGCGAGCCGGTAGGGCTGGCACGGCCACGGCTGATGGCAGTGCGCGCAGCGCTGGACTTCGGCGGTCAGCTCGGCCCGGTGATGGTGCAGTACGGCCTGCGCGGAACGCCACAGCAGCACGTCGTGCACCGGGCCGGCGTCGGATGGCTGGGTCACCGCCACCACTCCAGTACCCGGCAGGACACAGTGTCGGGAGACGGCGCGGTGCCATTCTCCAGATCGTCCGCCGGGCAGTGCCGCGCCGTGCAGCGGACGATGACCTGACGCTGTCGCCGCTGGTCAGCGACCTGTAGCGCAGCGATGTACGGGTCCAGCGGCGGATCGTCGCGCAGGCGCTCCAGCCGCGCGTCCAACTGCTTGGACCATCGACGGATACGATGAATGAGCCTCACTTGTACCTCCAAGGTGGGTGAGGCGGGGACGTGGCGCAGGTTTCGAGGCCCGCCGCGTCCCACTTTTCTCGGATAGACCGTCACCTGCTTGTCGCTGGTCGATGCGATTTCAGTGACGATAGCCGTCATTAGACACCCCAAACAGCCTCTGTGCAACGTGTCGTCTCGTGCGTGTCGCAAGGCCAGGCTCTTGACGATGTGTCAGCTCGCGGCCACAATCGATCCGGAAGCTGACTGTATGTGTCCTGAAGACACACTTTGAGTGCGTGGTGCAGCGAGAAAAATTGGAGGAAAAGTGGTCAGTGGATCCACCGTCCCCCGCCGTCAGCTCGGTCGTGAACTGCGTCAGCTCCGCGCTGCTGACGGATTGAAGGTCGAGGAGGTCACGGAGAGGTTCCGTTGGTCCCGCTCCAAACTCTTCCGGATCGAGAACGGCCAGGTCCCGGTCAGCAGGACCGACGTGATGGCGATGTGCCAGCTCTACAAAGCTGATGACGAGCTCACCGGAGCGCTCATCGCGCTGGCAGACGAGTCACGGAACAAGGGCTGGTGGCACTCCTACGGTGACAGCATCCCCAGTTGGTTCGAGCTATACGTCAGTCTGGAGGAGACCGCGTCCCGGATGCGGCAGTACGCCGGTGAGCTGATCCCGGGTCTGCTCCAGACCGAGGAGTACACCCGGGAGATCGTCACTGCCTCGCGCAACGACGCCGATGTGGATCAGACCGTCAAGGTTCGGATGGAGCGGCAAGCGGTCCTGACCCGCGAGACACCCGCCACCACCACAACTTGAGGTCGTACTCAACGAGACCGTCATCCGCCGCGTCATCGGTAGTCGCTGAATTGATGGCCGGCCAGATGCAGCGGCTGCTGGATGCCATCGAGGGAATGTCTGTGACCGTGCGGATTCTGCCTTTCCACGCAGGTGCGCACGCGGGCATGATGGGGCCGTACCTGATCCTGAGTTTCCCTGACGAGCACCAGTCTGACGTGGTGTATGTCGAGACCCAGACCGGAGCGCTGTACCTGGAAAAGCCCGCAGAGCTGGCCCGCTACGGCACTTTGTTCAGCGATGCGCGGGACAAAGTCGCTCGACCCCGACCAGTCAAGAGACCTGATCGCCACTTGCGAAGAAGGAGTTCACATGATCGATCTGAGTCATGCTATCTGGCGCAAGTCGACCCGCTCCGGCGGCAATGGCGGCGAGTGCGTCGAGGTGGCGGGCAACCTGCCCGATATCATCGCCATCCGCGACAGCAAGAACCCCGATGGCCCAGCACTCATCGCTGCTCCATCTGTTTGGCGAGCGTTCGCCGCGACGGTCAAGAACGGCTCATTCGACTCGTAATGCAGCGCACAGCAACGTAGCGAGTTTCCAATCGGACCAACGCTCCGCCAGCCCAAAGGCTCGCGGAGCGTTGGCCTTTGTGAAGGACCCCGCATGCGCGGGGAAGACCCGACTCGCAGTAACCCAACGTCGTGGGCTCGGGAACAGCCCCGCGTGCGCGGGGAAGACTGACGGCGTGTGGCACCGCTGGTAACGCCGGGTCATCGTGCAGTGGGAACAGCCCCGCGTGCGCGGGGACAGACCGCGTGCACGGTCGGAAGTCCCGCGTCTCGAGGTGCCGCACAGGGAACAGCCCCGCGTGCGCGGGGAAGACTCGCTCACTGGCCCGTCGACGACGCACGGCCGCCCGGGGAACAGCCCCGCGTGCGCGGGGAAGACTGGCCCGGCCTCGCTGTGTCACGCGTTGTGCAGGAACAGCCCCGCGTGCGCGGGGAAGACCGCATCCGGTCGGCTGGTGTACACGCTCGGTGCGCGAGGGGAACAGCCCCGCGTGCGCGGGGACAGACTGCGCGGGGACAGGCTCGCCGCCGATCGGACAGGCATCGCGGAACAGCCCCGCGTGCGCGGGGAAGACGGCCAGGCTGCGCGCTCCGGCGTGCGTCAGGTCCCGGGAACAGCCCCGCGTGCGCGGGGACGACGTACTCGACTGGATCGGTACCTATCCGGTAGCGGGAACAGCCCCGCGTGCGCGGGGACGACGCCCTATCGGTCGGCTCCGCGCGTTTGATGAGGGAACAGCCCCGCGTGCGCGGGGACGACGGAGACGAGCGGTGGGATGTCACCGGTCGTCCTGCCGGGAACAGCCCCGCGTGCGCGGGGACGACACCATGTGCCCGCCGCCACCTTCGCCGCCGCAGGAACAGCCCCGCGTGCGCGGGGACGACGTCACTCGCCGTCGGCCACCGTCCGGGCTCGCCGGAACAGCCCCGCGTGCGCGGGGACGACGGATTCTGCATTTCGAGCCTGTGGCAACACGGTCAGCCCGACGGAACAGCCCCGCGTGCGCGGGGACGACACTTGCTGACCTGGGAGTTTATCGGGCCGCGAAGCGTTTTAGCATCGGTTTGGTTCGGCACGCCGACGGTACGGCGAACCTCCCGGCGGTGTCCACCTGCCACCTCCTCCCCGACGCAACAACACGATACGACTCCACCATCAGCAGCTCACCGGGACTCGTGCAGCAGGCCGCGACGCAGGTCGTACGTGAGGTGGAAGTTCGCCGCGCCGTGCCGGATCACCGCCTGCCGCTCCATGTCGAGGGCCAGTACGAGCTGCCCCTTCAATAGCCAGGACTGTTGGAAGCTGCCAATGCGGTCACCCTCCAGCGCGTCGATCACGTCGCCGATGACGCCGGGATGGCACAGCGCCAGCGGCAGGCGCAGGCTGCACGCCAGCACGGTCCGCGCCTGCCAGTACGGCACCTCCTCGTCCGTCGGCAGTTGCTGACCGCCGTGGCGTTCGATCCAGTCGGGGATGAGCAGCCCGCCGTCCGCGTCCCGCTGGACGACCAGCACCTCCAGCGAATCGGCCCGGTCGCGTACCACAGCGGTGCCCCTCGCCGTACCTACCCGGTTGTCGTCCACGTCGCCCACACCCGCGTAGACCCAGTTGACCAGGGTGCCCTTGTCCGGCGGCGCCTCACCGAGCAGGAAGTCGCCAGCCCGCGACGTACGTTCCCTGGCATCGTCCGCCGCCGCCCGCGCCGCGTCCGCCATCGCCGGCTGCCATTCCGGCGGCCCCAGCGGCAGATCGTCGTACGCCCGCTGCACCAGCGGCGCGATGTCCTCGGGCAGCGTGATGCGGTCGCGGGACTGCGGACCGAGCAACGCCGCCGCGCGCAGCAGGGTGTACGCGTTGTAGATGCGACGGGAATGCGGAAACGCCTGCACCGGTGTCGCGTGCCAGTCGTCCACGCCCACCAGCGCGCACCGGGCAGCATGTAGAGGGTCGGGGCGTACCCGCTGGTGGCGGTGCAGCCGCCCGAGTCGCTGCAGCACCAGGTCGGTAGGCGCGAGATCGGTGACCATCAGGTCGAAGTCCACGTCCAGGGACTGCTCCACCACCTGCGAGGCGACCACGATGTGCAGCGGTCGGGCGGCATCTGTATGCGCCGGGCCGAACCGGTCGACCAGTCGGCGGTCGGTACGGGCCCGGTCGCAGGCGAGGAAGCGCGAATGGTTGACGGTCACCTCGTCCTCGCCGAACTCGGCGGTCAGCCTGTCCGCGGTCTCCTGTACCCGGGTCACCGTGTTGCGCACCACGACCGCGCAGCCGCCGTCGGCAAGATGTTCGCGCAGGTACGCGACGAGGGTGTCCAGGTCGTCGGCCAGGTGGTCGAGCTGGATCGGCAGCGCCTGCGTCGACGCCGGTACCGGGCGTGGTGGCTGACCGGACGCGAGCACCACTGGATACCCGGGGTCCTCAGTGGACACCGTGGCCGGTTCCTGGCCGGTGCCGCTGTTGTATGCCCGCAGCAGCTCGGCGCGGCGACCGGCCGGCAGCGTGGCGGACAGCAGCACCACCGGCACCCGGTACGCGCCGAGCCAGTGCAGCACCCGATGCAGGTACTGCGACATGTACACGTCATAGGCGTGCACCTCGTCGATGATGACCACCTTGCCGGCCAGAGCCAGGTGACGGAGCATCAGGTGCCTGCTCTTCAGTCCGGCGAACAACACCTGATCGATCGTGCCCACCACAAACGACGCCAACGGTCCCCGCTTGTTTCCGCGCAGCCACCGATGCGCGATCAGCTCGCCGTCGCCGCCCTCCTCGTCCATGCCGACGCAGACCTCGTTGCCCGCACGCACAAGCCCGCCGAACTCGTCGTTCAGCGCTGCCTTGCCGTGCGCCAGCGTCACGCTGACCGGCGAGCCGTCGGCGTTCTTCGGCAGGGCTTCCAGCCAGGCGTTGACCCGGCTGAACATCGCGTCGGTCGTCGCCTGGGTCGGCAGCGCGATGAAGCAGCCGCCGGCGCCCGAGCGGGCCGCCAACGTTTCCGCAGCCAGCAGGGCCGCTTCGGTCTTCCCCGAGCCCATCGGCGCCTCGACGATCAGCAGTCCTGCTCCGGGCTGCGACCGGGCCGCCTCGACGGTGGCGACCTGTACGGGCCGGGCGGTACGGTCTGCTGGGCCGATGAACCGGCTCCGGAACAGCTCGTGGACGTCTGCTTCGGGAAGCTGCGGATCCCAGCGCGGCGGCAGTGCCAGTGACTTCCATCCGGTGTCGAGGCGGCGCTGGGTCTCCTCCGCGGCCAGGGTCTCGTCCAGCGGGGTCACCGGGTCGGCTGCCGTACTGATCGGCTGCAAGGGGAAGTAGTCAGAGTTGGACGCGATCCAGTCCGCGACGATGACGATGGCGGTGAGCAGTACCTGGCTGGGCCGGCTCAGCAGGAGGCCTCGGTACTTTTCCAGCACTGCAGGACCGCCTGCGGCAGCTGTCGCCCGCGCCAGAATGGCGAATCGTGCCTGCTCCCATGGCCCCGTGCCGGCCAGTGTCGCATGCCGCATGAGCGGAAGGCGCTCATCGTCCGGCGGCACACCGTGGTGGCCACCGACGACCACCGCCCACTGCTCGGCTTCCTTCCGCGGGCTGAACTTCAACTCTTTCGTGAGCCAGTCACGCACTGCGGCATGACCGACGAGCTCGTGGCGCACCTGGCTGCGCTCCGGAGCCACTTCCAGGACTGGTGAGGCGGCAAGTCCATGGTTGCGCATCCGGTCGGCCAACGGCCGTACCTGCACCGCGAACGCCGGGCTCACCTTGCCGACGTCGTGCACGCCGGCCAGCCAGCGCGCCAGGGTGCGTACGCCGGCCTCCCCGTCCGGAAGATCCGCCGCGATGCGGGCGATGACCTGACGTGGCACCCACTCGTCGACGAGCCGTCCCGCGACCGCAGCGCTGTCGTCCAGGTGCTGATGCAGCGGCAGCCAATGCGTCACCACCTTGTTCTCGTCCCACACCGACTTCGCCCACGCCGCCTGCCAGCCGAACTGTTCCGTTACCAGCGTCCCCACGCACAACCTCCTCGCGTCGTGCACAACGAACCGCACGAGCTCCTGTCGTGTCCACGCTGGTAGCCCGGACGAACGGACGTACTTCCTCAACCGTTCATACGGTGTCCCCGTGACAGCATTCGGTAGAAGATGGCACCTGCGCCCGTGACCTGATCATGACCCTCGGTCGATCTTTGTCCCTGGGCGCGTTGCTCCGCACCGTCGTAGCCCGCTATCGGCGGCCCGGTTCGACGCACTTCCGATTGAACATCCGGGCGTGATCCCCGGTGGACCGCGAAGGACTGTGCATGAGCAAGGACGAGACGTCCTTCGATCTTGTCGATCGGCCGTGGCTGCTGGCGCAGAACCGACACGGCTCCGTACTGGAGCTGTCGCTGCGTGAGGTGTTTCAGCAGGCCAACGACCTGACCGGACTGGTTGGTGAGGTGCCGACGCAGGTCTTCGCGCTCACCCGCCTGCTGCTGGCGATCCTGCACCGTGCGGTCGACGGCCCCCGCGACCTTGACCACTGGGAGGACCTGTGGTCGGCGCCCAAACTTCCTGACGACGCGATCATCACCTATCTGGGTCAGCACCGTCAGCGCTTCGATCTGCTGCACCACGAAACGCCCTTCCTCCAGGTCACTGGCCTGCATACGCAGAAGGGGGAGATGACGGAACTGGCTCGGTTGATAGCCGACGTGCCCAACGGTCATCCTTTCTTCTCCCTGCGGCTGAGGCCCGAAAAGCCGATGTCCTTCGCCGAGGCGGCCCGCTGGCTGGTGCACTGCCATGCTTTCGATCCAGCGGGGATCAAGTCCGGTGCGGTCGGAGATCCTCGGGTCAAGAAGGGCAAGGGTTATTCGATCGGGGTCGGATGGTGCGGTCTGCTCGGTGGAGTGCTGCCGGAAGGGCCGAGTCTGCGCGAGACATTGCTGCTCAACCTGATCGCACGTGATTACGGGGATCTTGCCCGCTGGGCGAACACGGACGCACCGTTCTGGGAGCGCGACCCCGTCGGCGCGGCAGAGGAGCAGCAGGGCGGCCGACCTCACCGCGGGCCGGTCGACCTTTACACCTGGCAGAGTCGCCGGATCCGCCTGGCCTACGACCATGGAGCCGTGACCGGTGTACTCATCTGCATCGGGGAACCACTCAAACCGCAGAACAGGTTCCGGGTCGAACCGCATACCGCGTGGCGGCGCAGTCAGGCGCAGGAGAAGAAGCTCGGTCAGGCTCTGGTGTACATGCCCAAGGAGCATGATCCGTCGCGTGCGATCTGGCGAGGGCTTGCTTCACTCCTACCAGGTGCGATTCAGGCCCAGGGCAGCGAGCCCGCTGCAGTGCTGCCCCCGGTCGTCCTCGCATGGTTGGGCAGGATCAGCGAGGATGTGATCGGCGCCGACTATCCGGTACGGATACGGACGCTCGGCATGACGTACGGCAGTCAGAGTTCGACAACCGAGGACATCACCGACGATGCCCTGTCGTTGAGATCCGTTCTGCTACAGCAGAACGCCAACCAGCTTGTCGGTGCCGCAGTCTCGTGCGTGGCTGCTGCAGAGGGCGCTGCCCGGGCACTGGGATCTCTCGCGGCCAATTTGGCCGAGGCAGCCAACGGTGACCCGGACGGCCCGAAGTCCCGGGCCACCGAACTTGCGTATGCGGAGCTCGACACCGAGTTCCGTAGATGGCTGGGCCGCCTGGATGCCAGCACCGACCCGACCGATGCCCAGGTCGTCTGGCACGTCACGGCACGATCCACGGTGTCTGCGCTGGCCAAGGATCTGCTGAACAGTGCGGACCCCGCTGCATGGGTTGGCCGCATCGTACGGAAACGGCTGATGACCTCGTCCCATGCGCAGAAATGGTTCTGGCAGAACCTGCGCACTGCCCTCCCCTATGCGTTCATCAACGCCGACGACACCACAGCCCAGGCTGCCGAACGATCCGCAAGTGAGGTACCAGTATGAGCGAGCAGACCGAGTCACCATCCGGGGTAGCCACCGCATCCGGCAGGGTCGCGCCGCTGTCCCCCGTTGGCGCTGAGGTCGCGCGGCGTGTCAGTCGCCTCCAGACGGCTTACCTGTCGAGTAACTCCGGCCAGCAGGCATTCGGAACCGCAGCGCTGGCCCGGCTCCGCCGGGGCGTAGGCAAAGCCCCCGGCGCGATCCACGACATTCTCGAATTCACTCTGGCCGACGAGTTCGTACACTCAGCTTCCGGGGACGAACCCACCCGCGAGGAGATCGCTGCCCACGCCTGCATGACCCTGTATGCACTGCACCAGCAGTCGCAGAGCGAGCGCATGCACCAGCGGGGTTACGGCATGGGACGCTCGATCCGTCAGCTGACGCCCAAGGACCCCACCGACAGTCCTGCTGTGCTGAAACGCTTCCAGGTGCTCGGGACCGCCGACAGCCTTGAGGAACTGCTGCACCACACGCGGGGGATGGTCCAGCTACTCCGGAGCAACAAGATCCCGCTCGACTACGGGCTCCTGGCCGACCAACTCGTCGATTGGCAACGCCCCGATGGGCCCAACAAGGTGCGGCTGGCGTGGGGGCACGACTTCTATCGCACCTCCAAGTCCACCGATCAGTGACCTTTCCCAGTCTCACCAACATCTTCCGGAGGAATGCTGTGGCCCGCACCATCGTGGATTTCCACGTGATCCAGACCGTCCCGCCGAGCAACATCAACCGGGACGATACCGGAAGTCCCCGAAATCCGCTGTGTACGGCGGCGTGCGTCGCGCCCGGGTGTCCAGCCAGGCATGGAAGCGCGCGACCAGGGACGCCTTCGGGTCGTTCCTCGACGACAGCGACCTGGGTGTGCGTACCAAGCGGGTCGTCGAACTCATCGGTGACGAGATCGGCAAGCAGGCACCGGAATTCACCGATCGGGCCCCCGGACTGGCCGCCGATGTCCTTGCCGCAGCGGGCATCAAGACAGCCAAGCCGCGCAAGGGCGACGGTGCAGCTGAGTCGGGCTACCTGACTGTTCCTCAGCCACAGCCAGGTCGTCAACCTCGCCGAATCTGCGGCTCCAGAAGCGCCCGGGAAGCGGGTGACGGCAAGCTGGCATTCGACAAGAAGCACGGCAAAGGCCGCCGCCGACCGTAGCCACTCCATCGATATCTCCTTGTTCGGCCGGATGGTCGCCGACGCCACGGACCTCAACGTCGACGCCACCGCACAGGTCGCGCACGCGCTGAGCGTGCACAAGGTCGCGAATGAATACGACTACTTCACCGCGGTCGACGACCACAAGAAGGCCGACGATGAGGAGGATGCCGGCGCCGGAATGATCGGTACGGTCGAGTACAACTCCTCGACGATGTACCGGTACGCCACCGTCAACGTCGATGGGCTCCGCGAGAACCTCGGTGATGCGGAAGCGACCGTCCGGGCCGTGGAAGCCTTCACGCGCGCCTTCACGTGCAGCATGCCCAGTGGGAAGCAGAACACTTTCGCGAACCGCACGCTGCCCGACGCGGTCGTCATCATCGTGCGGGACACCCAGTCGGTGAACCTGGTCGGCGCTTTCGAGGACCAGGTACGCGACGACGAGCCCGGCGGACGCATCGCGGCTTCGCTGCGTCGGCTCAGCGAGTACGGCAAGGAAGTCCACGAGGCGTACGACGAGACGCCGGTCGCCGGCTGGAGCATCGGGGTCGGCGAGCGGGCCGCTGTCCTGGCTGAGCTGGGTGAGCGCACCAGCTTCGACACCGCGGTGCAGGCGCTCGGGGAGCTGATCGGGCAGCGACTGGCAGACGCCGGCATGACCGTTCTGCTACTGCATCTGGCTGCGCCCCTGCAGTCGTGGGGCACCAGCAGCCGCTTCGTACGGCGCAACACAGACCGCTGGCCCAGCAAGAGCGGTGTCATCGGCATGCTCGCCGCTGCGAAGGGCCTGCGGCGTACCGATCCGCTCGAAGACCTGCTCAGTCTGCGGTTCGGGGTCCGGGTCGAGCAGCCCGGACGGCTGGAACGCGACTTCCAGACCGCCCGGACCCGCGACGGCTCCGAGTCGATGCCGCTGTCGTACCGCTTCTACCTGGCCGACGCGGGTTTCCTCGCTGCGCTGGAAGGCGACGAGGAGCTGCTGGCCGGGCTGAAGGACGCACTGCGCCGGCCGGTGTACCCGGTATATCTGGGTCGGCGTTCCTGTCCACCGGCCGCTCCCGTGGTGCTGGGGCTCCGGGACGGCACGGTCGAGGAGGCCCTGCGCGCCGAGCCGTGGCGCGCATCGCGGTGGGTCGCAGCGGTCTGAGCGTGGCCCGGAGGTCACCTTGGACACCGTCGTCGACTGCGCACCCGGGCGCAGACGGAAGCGACGTCGTGCGGGACGCGCCGATCAGCTTCGACCCGCGACGACGCGAGTACGGATGGCGGTCGGTACGCCACGAGCCCGTGACTGTGCCGAACCCCGGCGCACCGGCCCGCGCCTGCCGGACCAGCGTCGACACGTCGACACGCATGACCCGATGGATGTAGCTCGGAGAGGCGCACTGATGTACCTGACCCGCTTCGAGATCAACACTGCCCGGCGGGGTGCGCGTGAGCTGCTGTCCTCGGCGCAGAAGGTGCATGCCGCCGTACTCGCCGGTTTTCCGCCCAGCCAGCGGGAACCGGAAGCGGACGGTCGGGTGCTGTGGCGCATCGACCAGCGCCAGCACAGCACGGCGCTGTACATCGCGAGCCCGTACCGGCCCGATCTGACGCACCTGGTGGAGAGCGCCGGGTGGCCCAGCACGCACGGCTGGGACACCCGCAGCTACCTGCCGCTGCTCGACGCCCTGGCCCAGGGCGACCGGTGGCACTTCCGGCTGACCGCCAACCCGGTGCACGCCGTACGGAAGTCCCCCGACGAGAAGCGGGGGCGGCGTTGCGGTCATGTCACCGCCACGCAGCAGACGCAGTGGCTGCTCGACCGGGCGGAGCGGAGCGGCTTCACGGTCAGCGTCGGCCAGCACGACGAGCCGGACGTGGCCGTACGCGACCGGCGGACCGAGCGCTTCTCCCGGAAGGGCCGCACCGTCACGCTAGCACGGCGACGTTCGAGGGGACGCTGGAGGTCACCGACCCGAAAACGTTGCGACACAGTCTCGTGCACGGCATCGGGCCGGCGAAAGGGTTCGGTTGCGGCCTGCTCACCCTGGCCCGGTGAAGCGGCCATGGCAGACATCCCCGGCGCACCGCCGGTCGAGCTCTCCGAACTGGTGCGCGCCCAGGACCGGCTGACGTTCATCTACGTGGAGCACGCCATCGTGCACCGGGAATCCAACGCGATCACCGCGCAGGACGCGAAGGGCACGCGGCACATTCCGGCCGCGACCCTCGGCGCGCTGCTGCTCGGGCCGGGTACGACCGTCAGCCAGCAGGCGATGGTCCTGCTCGCCGAGAGCGGGTCCACCGCCGTGTGGGTCGGCGAGCAGGGCGTTCGCTACTACGCGCACGGTCGCTCGCTTGCCCGGTCCTCCCGGCTGCTGGAAGTCCAGGCCGCGCTCGTGTCCAACAAGCGTTCGCGGCTGCGGGTCGCCACGGCAGATGTACGAGATGCGGTTCCCCGGCGAGGACACCAGCGCCCTGTCCATGCAGCAGCTGCGTGGACGGGAAGGCGCCAGGGTCCGGCGCATCTACCGCGCCCAGTCCGAGCGGACCGGGATCGAGTGGACGCGGCGCGACTACGACCCGAACAACTTCTCCGGCCGGTACCGCGGTCAACCAGGCTCTCTCGGCCGCGAACACCAGCCTGTACGGGGTCGTGCACGCGGTCATCGTCGCCCTCGGTTGCGCTCCCGGCCTCGGCTTCGTCCACACCGGGCACATCCGCTCCTTCGTCTACGACATCGCCGACCTGTACAAGGCGGAGATCTCCATCCCGATCGCTTTCGACATCGCCGCCCGCGACGTCGCCGACATCGGCGCGGAGACCAGGCGTGCCGTCCGCGACCGCATGCGCGGCGGGGCGTTCCTGGAGAGGTGTGTACGCGACATCAAGTCGCTGCTGGACGAGAAGGCCGACGAAGCCGCTGACCACACGATCTACGGACCCGAGGTCTTCGACGACCTGGACACGGTGATGCTGTGGGACTCGCACGGCCCTGCGGTTCCGGGTGGTAGGTCGTACGGGGACGACGAGGAGTGACCGTCATCGTGGTCGCCGCCTGCCCGGTCGGCCTGCGGGGCCATCTGACCCGGTGGCTACTGGAAATCTCACCCGGCGTGTTCGTCGGCAAGGTCAGCGCACGGGTACGGACCCTGATGTGGGTACGGGTGCTGGAGATGGTCAAGACCGGCCGGGCGATCATGGTCTACAGCGCCGACAACGAACAGGGCCTGGCCTTCGAGGTACACCACCATTAGTGGACGCCGATCGACCACGAAGGCGTCCAGCTCATGCTGCGGCCGGCGCCCACGGACCGGCGACCGGTTCCGGATCCGACCACCGCAAGAAGGGTTGGAGCAATGCGAGCAGACGCCGCCGCTTCGGCCGCTGACCACCACTCCCCGACCAAACCGATGCTAAAACGCCTCCTGCGCCCGATAAACCCGCAGGTCAAGCAAGTGTCGTCCCCGCGCACGCGGGGCTGTTCCCGGTACAGTCCGATCGACGTCGACGCAGGGCAGCGTCGTCCCCGCGCACGCGGGGCTGTTCCGTCCAGTACCTTGACACGCGAGCGACGCAGAAGCGTCGTCCCCGCGCACGCGGGGCTGTTCCGTGCATCACGTCTCACAGCGCACGATTACGACCGGTCGTCCCCGCGCACGCGGGGCTGTTCCGCCGATCGCTGGACCGACGACTAATCGGCGAACCGTCGTCCCCGCGCACGCGGGGCTGTTCCGGGCCGACGACCGGCACGGCAACCTGGTCAGCCCGTCGTCCCCGCGCACGCGGGGCTGTTCCCGTGCCAGTCCGACGGCGAGCTGCGTCGGCGTGGTCGTCCCCGCGCACGCGGGGCTGTTCCTGTCACCGGTGCAGGCGGGTCGCGCGATGCACGACGTCGTCCCCGCGCACGCGGGGCTGTTCCCGCACGACCCTGCGCCACCGAGCCTGGCGCGCTGTCGTCCCCGCGCACGCGGGGCTGTTCCCGTGCGACGCTTGCCGGTCTTCTGGTCGGCGGCGTCGTCCCCGCGCACGCGGGGCTGTTCCGCTCCGGGATGCCGTGCCGGGCTGACCAAGGGGTCGTCCCCGCGCACGCGGGGCTGTTCCCACCGCTGCGCAGTGTCAGCAATCTGCGCAAGTCGTCGTCCCCGCGCACGCGGGGCTGTTCCGCAGGCCGCCGACACGCTGGTGCAGATGGGCGATGTCGTCCCCGCGCACGCGGGGCTGTTCCCCAGCTGGTGCGCGCTGGTCCTCGGTGAGCCAGTGTCGTCCCCGCGCACGCGGGGCTGTTCCCGGGTGCCGTTGGGCCGCAGGACGGGTGATCCGTCGTCCCCGCGCACGCGGGGCTGTTCCGCGTAAGTCGTCCGGTAGTGACACCACTGCACAGTCGTCCCCGCGCACGCGGGGCTGTTCCCAAGTCGGCTGGGATGCGGGACTTGTCGAAGTAGTCGTCCCCGCGCACGCGGGGCTGTTCCCTACACCGGCTCCCCGGTGACCATCACGCTGCCGTCGTCCCCGCGCACGCGGGGCTGTTCCCGCCAGACAGGGCCGGCCGGCCGTCCGCTACCGTCGTCCCCGCGCACGCGGGGCTGTTCCCTCGCTCCGCCCGGCGTTGGACGCGGCGGAGCAGTCGTCCCCGCGCACGCGGGGCTGTTCCCTCCACGGCCGGCCTGAAAAACCGTACGACGCTGTCGTCCCCGCGCACGCGGGGCTGTTCCCTCCCCGCAACCGCCGGTGCCGAAGTACTCGTGTCGTCCCCGCGCACGCGGGGCTGTTCCCGTTCCCGCGCCGGCTCGGAGTGACCTGGTCGGGTCGTCCCCGCGCACGCGGGGCTGTTCCCGCACTGGTTGACGGCGGTCACCCGGATGGCAGAGTCGTCCCCGCGCACGCGGGGCTGTTCCCGCCTTGTTGATCGTCAGGGGCGTGTGCTCCATGTCGTCCCCGCGCACGCGGGGCTGTTCCCCCGACCTCCATCGCCGGCCGGCCGACACCCGGGTCGTCCCCGCGCACGCGGGGCTGTTCCCGTGGCCTTGTGTCCCCAGTAGCCGGCGCCGTCGTCGTCCCCGCGCACGCGGGGCTGTTCCGAAGATCGAAATGCTCAGGAAGATCCCGAACATGTCGTCCCCGCGCACGCGGGGCTGTTCCGACGATGCTGCTGGCGTTGGCGAACCCGTCGCAGTCGTCCCCGCGCACGCGGGGCTGTTCCCGGCGCTATGGACATGGGGCTCGTGGTGGACAAGTCGTCCCCGCGCACGCGGGGCTGTTCCCGGGGTGTTCCAGCGGCTCGTGTCCGGGGCCATGTCGTCCCCGCGCACGGGGGGCTGTGGCGGGTCAGCGGGTGATGGCGGCGAGTACGAGGTCGACGGTCTGGGCGATCTGGGCGTCGGTCAGTTCGTTGATGCGCCACAGGGCGCGGATGTTGGCCGGCCCGTACAGCATCTCCACGACCAGTTCCAGATCCAGGTCGTCACGCACCGAGCCCGAGGCGACGGCGCGCTCCAGCACCCGGTACGCGGAGCCGCGGTACATGGTGACGTGCTGCGTCCAGTACCGCTGGGCCATCTCGGGGTAGCGCCGGGCCTCGGCGGCCAGGTGTGGCATGAGCTGCCCGAACTCGCTGTCCCACAGGTTGCGGTACACGCGGGTGAGTCAGGTCGATGAGGTCGCCGCGCAGCGATTCGCCGGGCGGGTCGGCGATGGTGCCCTTGGCCTGTTGCAGTGCGGCGAGGCAGAGCGCTTCTTTGTTTTTCCAGCGCCGGTAGATGGTGGTCTTGGCGACGCCGGCGCGGGCGGCGACGGCTTCCATGCTGAGGCCGTCGAAGCCCCGCTCGGCGAACTCCGCGATGGTGGCGTCCAGGATCGCCTGTTCGACGCGCTGGGAGCGCGGTCGTCCGCGGGTTCGGGCCGAGCGGGGGTCTTCGGTCATTGCCTTATCCCACCACGGTTTGCGGCCGCGTGCCGTCCGGGCCGGGTGCCGGGCATGCCGAGGGCGGCGATGATGGCGCCGAGCAGGGCGAACCCGGCGGCCCAGAGCGATGTGGTGTGCATGGCGGTGACGTACGAGTCGCGGGCGGCGTCGGCGAGGGCCGGCAGGTCGACGGGGAGCCGGCCGGGTGGCAGGTGCCCGTGGCGTACCGCGTCGGCGGTGTGCTGTACGGCGGCCAGGGTGGTGGCGATGGAGTCGCCGGCGCCGGAGCGGTGCCCGGCGGGCAGTACGTGGGTGGCGTCGCCGAGCTTGTCGCGGTAGGAGGTGGACAGCAGCGAGCCGAGTACGGCCACGCCGAGCGACCCGCCGATCTGGCGCATGGTGCTGTTGATGGCGGCGCCGGCACCGGCCCGCTCCAGCGGCACCTTGGACATGACCACGTCGGTGGCGGGTGCCATGGCGGCGCCGATGGCCAGGCCGACGGCGAGTACGGGCAGTTCGTACTGCCAGGTGGCGGTGGCGCGGCCGACGAACGCGAACGCGCCGAACCCTCCGGCCATCACGACCAGGGCGACGGCGGTGACCAGGCGGGGGCCGAACCGGCCGACGAGCCGCGCGGACAGCGCGGAGGTGATCATGATGCCGACGGCGGCGGGCAGCAGCAGTACGCCGGCGCGCAGTGGGCTGGCGTCGCGTACGGCCTGGAAGTAGTAGGTGAGGAAGAACATGATGCCCATGAGCGCGAAGAACACCAGCATCAGTGCGCCGCTGGCGGCGGAGAAGGCGCGGTGGCGGAACAGCCGTACGTCCAGGGCGGGGTGGTCGCTGCGCCATTCGTGCAGCGCGAACACGACGAGCAGCGCCACGCCGCCGCCGATGGGGCCGAGTACGTCGGCGCGTACCCAGTCGGCCTTGTCGCCGGCGCGGATGATGCCGTAGACGACGGCGAGCAGTCCGGCGATGGACAGTACGACGCCGAGGGGGTCGATCTTGCCGGGGTGCGGGTCGCGGGAGTCCGGGACGATGGTCAGGGTGCCGATGACGGCGAGGATGACGATGGGCACGTTGACCATGAACACGCTGCCCCACCACCAGTGTTCGAGCAGGAAGCCGCCGGTGACGGGGCCGATGCCGACGCCCAGGCCCATGGCGGCGGACCAGATGCCGATGGCGCGGCCGCGTTCACCGGGCGGGAACATCGCGGTGATGATCGACAGGCTCAGTGCGGGGATGGCGGCGGCGCCGACGCCCATGATGCCGCGGGTGACGATGAGCTGGTCGGGTGTGGTGGTGAAGGCGGACGCGGCGGAGGCGGCGCCGAACAGCAGCAGGCCGGCGAGCATGACGCGTTTGCGGCCGAGGCGGTCGCCGAGGATGCCGAAGGTGAACAGCAGTCCGGCGAACAGCAGCGAGTAGGAGTTGATCACCCATTCCATCTGGCTCTGGGTGCCGCCGAGGTCCTGCTGGATGGTTTTGAGTGCGACGTTGAGGATCGTGTTGTCCAGGCTCATCACCAGTACGCAGAGCAGCAGTACGACCAGTGCGGCCCAGCGGCGGGGGTGCCCGGCGGTGTCCGGGCGGCGCGTGGTGGTCAGTGTTGCGGTGGCCGTCATGATCCGAACCTCAATTTCGATACGACAGCGTAGCGTTCTGCCTCGACGATAGGCCGGACCAAATCGCTACGCAAGCGTGTCGTAAAGGTTCCGGGGTGGGCCGCCTCACCCTCGGGGCATTTTCCCCGAACAAGCTTATTTGTCGGATTTTGCGAATGCCACATTCGGGGAAAATGCACCTCAGGCAGACCTCGAAGCGCGCATTTTCCCCGAATGTACGGTTCGCCATAACGGACTTAACGCCGATTCGGGGAAAATGCTCCCGGTGGGCGCAGCAACGTGGCCCCCCGTAAGAGCCACCCCGACGCCTCACTGCGCGCAGTCCGGCGGCGCGGACTTGCCGCTGATCAGGAAGTCCTCACAGGTGAGGAACAGGTAGTTGATGTCGCCGAGCACGAACGCGACCACCCCCACCCCGGCCGTGATCAGCACCGCCGCCATCCGTTGTCGGCGACTGAGCTCCACGTAGCCGGCCACCACGATGCGCAGCAGTACCCAGGTCAGAAACGGCGCGCCGACCAGCGTGAGTACCGCCGAAGCGCCCAGTACCGCCAGGTTGGCCACATCGTTGGTCGCGTTACTGGCGATGCTCACCGCGATCCACAGCGTCGGCAGGCCCAGGGTCAACCACCGCAGCCGTACGCCACGCTGCGCGCGTCCCAGTACCAGCCCGCACAGCATCACCGCCGTGGACACCGCCCACAGCGTCAACAGCTGCTCGAAGAACACCTCGCCGTACGCGCCGAGGGTGAACGCCGGCCACCAGATGGCCGCCGACCCGCCCGCCGCAGCGATCGCGGTGGTCCGCAACGCCGGGTCGATCTCGCGCTGCGGCCGGGTGGCGCCCGGCGGTCGTGGCGCCTCGGGCATCGCCCACCCCTCCGCCGTACCGGCCCCGATCGTATCGGCGGAAAGCGGGCAGGCGGCCGGGTTCGCCCAGATCAGCGCCCGGCGGTAAACCGCTCGTCTGCTCTCGAAGAGGTCCCTAGCATCGGAACATGACCGATACGCAGCGCACCGGCGCGCGCGTGCCCGAGTCGCCGAGCCTGGACGGGCTCGGGGACACGTGGGCGCGCCGCTGGGCCGAACTGGGGACCTATACCTTCGACCGGCGGAAGACCCGGTCGGAGGTATTCGCGATCGACGCCCCTCCGCTGACCGTATCGGGCTCGGTACACATCGGACACGTGTTCTCCTACACCCACACCGACACGGTGGCGCGGTTCCAGCGGATGCGCGGCAAGGAGGTCTTCTACCCGGTCGGTTGGGACGACAACGGGCTGCCCACCGAACGCCGGGTGCAGAACCATTTCGGGGTGCGCTGCGACCCGACGCTGCCCTACCTTCCCGACTACCGGCCGCGGCCGAACGCGGCCGGCACCGCGCCGGCCGACGCCGAGCACATCTCCCGGCGCAACTTCGTGGAACTGTGCGAACAACTCGCCGCCTCCGACGAGCGGGCGTACGAGCAGGTGTGGCGCACGCTGGGGCTGTCGGTGGACTGGACGGCGCAGTACTCGACCATCGGCCGTACCGCGCAGATCGCGAGCCAGCGCGCGTTCCTGCGCAACCTGGCGCGCGGCGAGGCGTACCTGGCCGAGGCACCGTCGTTGTGGGACGTGACGTTCGGTACGGCCGTGGCGCAGGCCGAGCTGGAGGACCGGGAACGTCCCGGGGCCTACCACACGCTGGCGTTCCACCGCACGGTGCCGCGTTCCGACGACCCGGAGGACGAGCCGGCGCGCGGCGAGCCGGTGTACGTCGACACCACCCGCCCGGAGCTGCTGCCGGCCTGCGTGGCGCTGGTGTTCCACCCCGACGACGAGCGCTACCGGCACCTGGCCGGTACGACGGTGCGTACGCCGCTGTTCGACGTGGAGGTTCCGGTGTACGCGCACCGGCTCGCCGCGCCGGACAAGGGCACCGGCCTGGTGATGGTGTGCACCTTCGGCGACCTGCTCGACGTGATCTGGTGGCGGGAGCTGGACCTGCCGATCCGCGCTGTGCTGGGCCGCAACGGCCGGCTGCTGCACGACGTGCCACCGGGGCTGGACACCCCGACGGCCGGGTTCCACTACGCGCAGCTGGCCGGCTCGACGGTGCCGGCGGCCCGGAAACGAATCGTGCAGCTGCTGGCCGACTCCGGTGAGCTGATCGGTGAGCCGCGGCCGGTGCGGCATCCGGTGAAGTTCTACGAGTACGGCGACCGGCCGTTGGAGATCGTGACCGCGCGGCAGTGGTACCTGCGCAACGGTGGCCGGAACGCCGGACTGCGGGAGACGCTGCTGGCACGTGGCCGCGAGCTGCGTTGGGTGCCCGAACACATGCGCACCCGCTACGAGCACTGGGTGACGGGCCTGACCGGTGACTGGCTGATCAGTCGGCAACGCTACTTCGGGGTGCCGATCCCGGTGTGGTACCGGGTGGGCGAGGACGGTACGCCGCGGCACAACGAGCCGATCGTGCCGGACGAGGCGGCGCTGCCGGTGGACCCGCAGAGCGAGCCGCCGGCCGGGTACCGCGAATCCGAACGCGGCCGGCCGGGCGGGTTCGTCGCCGACCCGGACGTGCTGGACACCTGGGCGACCAGTTCGCTGACCCCGCAGATCGCCGGCGGCTGGGAACGCGATCCGGACCTGTTCGAGCGGGTGTACCCGATGGATCTGCGGCCGCAGGCGCACGAGATCATCCGTACCTGGCTGTTCGCCACGACGGTGCGCAGCGAGCTGGAGGCCGGGGTGCTGCCGTGGCGTACGGCGGTGATCTCGGGCTGGATCCTGGACCCGGACCGCAGGAAGATGTCCAAGTCCAAGGGCAACGTGGTCACCCCGGCCGGTCTTCTGGAGCGGTACGGCCCGGACGCGGTGCGCTACTGGGCGGCGTGCGGGCGGCCGGGCGCGGACTTCACCGTGGACGAGAACCTGATGCGGGTGGGTCGGCGGCTGGCCACGAAGCTGTTGAACGCCAGCAGGTTCGTACTCAATCTGGGTTCGGCGGATGCGTTGGACGGCAAGGTGACCGAGCCGCTGGACGCCGCCATGCTCGCGGAACTGTCCACTGTGGTCGAACAAGCCACCGGGGCGTTCGGCGACTTCGACCACACCGGCGCGCTGGAGGCGGCCGAGCGGTTCTTCTGGACCTTCTGCGACGACTACCTGGAACTGGTGAAGGCCCGCGCGTACGGCGAGCACGGCACCCAGCTCGCGAATTCGGCCCGGGCCGCGCTGGGCTGGGCGCTGTCTGTCCAGTTGCGACTGTTCGCGCCGGTGCTGCCGTTCGTCACCGACGAGGTGTGGTCGTGGTGGCGCTACGGTTCGGTGCACCGGGCGACGTGGCCGACCGCGCACGAGCTGACCTCGGTACTGCGCCGGGACCGTACCGCGCCGGCGCCGGACGCCACGCTGCTGGCGTTGACGGGCCAGGCGCTGCAACAGATCCGGAAGGCCAAGTCGACGCGCAAGCTGTCGATGCGTGCCGAGGTGCCGTTGGTGGAGATCCTCGCACCTGCGCCGATCGTGGCCACGCTGCGGAGGGCAGAGGCCGACCTGATCGCGGCGGGCCGGATCCAGAAACTGGAGTTCCAGCCCGACGGCGCCACCGACCTGATCGTCGCCTGCGCATTCTGAGCGACGGAGGGCCGGGGCAACCCCGGCCCTCCGTCAGCAATTGCAGCAGCGCCAGCCCCGAACTGGCTTGCCAGCACAGCATGGTCAGCTGCTACTCCGTACGGAAGGTCTGCTGCCACATCAACGTGTCCCCGGTCAACGCCTGCTCAGCGAGCCGTCGAGCCGATTCGGTCTTCAACGCCGCCAACGACGAGTCGATCCACGGCTGCACCTGCTGGTATCCGGAGGCCCGGTACTCCACGGCCTGCACCAGACACTCCAGCTTGTCGGCATCGCGTGCCACGATCGCCTCGATGGTCTCCCCCGCTTCGTACTCGTCCACCGCGGCTTGGAGCGTCGCGCGTACCGGTTCCGGCGCTGCGGCCAGTTGGTCGGCGGTGATCTGCGTGTTGCCGACCGCGTCGAGGTAGCGACGGCCGATGTGCGGGATGTCGGTGACCCGGGTCTCCTGCGTGTCGTGCAACAGCCCCAACAGCGCCACCCGGGACGCGTCGGCACCTTCCATCGCGGCCAGCACGGCGCCGATGATCCCGACCCGGAACGAATGCTCCGCGATCGACTCCGGATCGCCATGACCCACGAACCACCACCCGGTACGCTTCGCCCGCTTGAGCACTCCGGCTTCGAAGATGAAGCTCATCGCTCCGGCTGCGTCCGCATCAGTCATGGTGGTTCCCCTTCGCAGCAGTAAAACCCAGTACACGCAGACCGTAGAACACCGCGGTCAGTTCACGACGGGACTGGGCTGAGATCTCACCATCGTCCATCAATCGCTCAGTCCGGTCGATCAGCGATCGGGTCGTTTCCGGCTCGTCGTACGCGAGGCCCTGACGTGCCTGCATCAGTGCCCACACGGTATGCACGTTCAGATCGACGAATGCGTGCTTGGAATGAAGCCCGTCAACAATGTGACGCAGCAGTCGAAGACCTCGCCAGGTGGGTGTCGGATGCACCATGAAGGAGTCGTCGGTCTGGTACTGGTCGATCTCTCCCACCCAGTGCGCCCAGTAGGTCAAGCCAGCTGATTCCGAGGTGTCATCACCATGTGCATACTTGATGAAGTCACGAAGCGGCTGCCTATCACCCTGACGGGCAAGCGAAGTAGCGACCGATCGGGCATCAACCCAGCGGGGTGACCAGGACACCGGTCGGAGGAAGTGCGGAAGCCGCCTTGGAGCCGTGATCCATGAGCTCTGGTCAGCGCTTCTGTCCAGGCTGCCCAGGTAGCAGGCCTGACGGTGCAACAGAATCCGTTCATCGACGCTGCCGGTGCGGTCCGCGATGATCCGTAGGTGTAAAAAGAATCGTTCGCGCTCCTGACACTCCAGCGCAGGCCCAGTCGGGACCGGGCCACGCCGTCCTGCCCTTCGCAAGCCAGAGCGTTCCACCAGTCGTGGGACAGCGCCAGACACCGCCCAGCTGACCATGTCGGTCAGGGCATGCCCCATGACCGAACATCCGAGCGGATGGTTGTCCAGGTCGCTTGTCGGATCGTGGGCAAGGATCTGGCCGATGAGACAGTCAGCCTCGACAGCATCGCTGAGCGCGCGGATGAGGGCAGGGTCAGCGCCCTGTCGGACAAGCTGATGCCGGAGGGCCACTGCTTGTCCCTGAGTGATTGCGGCGAGCGGGCGGCGGCCTGATTCCCAGCCTTGGACGGTGCCACGATCGACATGCAGCCATTCGGCGAGCCGCTCCTGACTCGCCGGAATTGATTCACGTATCAGTTTGAACAGATAACCCGTGACGACGCCTCGGCGGGGCCTACTCACCTTCATCACCTGCCTTTGCATACCGGCAGTCAGCCTTTGCACCTCCAGCGCGGCCCATATGTCCGCTTGAGCTTCACCAACGCGTACTGCTGGCCAGTCGGCATCAGAGTGTCCTGATCGTAGCGTCATCCTCACTCATTGTCTTAATCAGGATGGGGTGTAGCGCAGTGATCTGGAGCAGGCGGCGCCGAGAGCGGGAGCCCGTGCAGGATTCGTACAAGGCCGCGCTGGAACTGGCTGTGCGACTCCGGATGGCACGCGCAGTGCCGGCATGGATCTCAGCGTGTCAGGACACTCGATCCGGAACTCGCTCGTCATGAACGCGCCACAGCAGTACAGCTCGATCAGTGGCGTGTACCCACGGTGTGGCGACCTGGCCTGGCTTTCACGTGCGGCCACAGCGCTGTACGCAGAAGATCCGACCTGGTTCCGGGTGATCGCCGTCCGACCCTCGACTCAACCGGGTTGGGTGTATCTGCACGGATGGGAAGCCGACGAGGAGAGGCGGATCGAACGGTCCGTCTTCGTACGGGTCGAGGGGCTGGTGATCCGGCGGGACAGCTGACGGAGGCCAGGAACCGGCATGCCCTTTGCTGCACGGAATAGGAGGGTTCTGGCTCCGTATGCGTGCGGGGTGGTCGGACCGGCTTAGTCTTTCAGCGTGACAGATCGAGAGGAACCGGCCAGGGCGAAGTTGCGGGCATCGGATGCGGACCGGGAGCGGGTCGCGCAGCTGCTGCACGAGGCGGCCGGGGAGGGTCGGCTGACCCTGGACGAGCTGCAGGAACGGCTGGACACGGTGTACGCCGCGCGCACCTACGGGCAGCTGGAGCCGGTGCTGTCGGACCTGCCCAGCGTCGGTCACGGCACCGTGGTGCCCACCGGCGAGCACGCCCCGGCCCGTCGGTACAGCCCGGAGCCGGGTGCCGACCAGGACGACACGAAGGTCGTGGTCGGGGTGCTGTCCGGACCGAGCCGGCGCGGCAACTGGCTGGTCCCCCGCACCCAGGTGGCGGTGGCCTTCCTCGGCGGTGTCGTACTGGACCTGCGGGAGGCCCGGTTCGCCACTCCGCAGGTCACCATCCAGGCCTACGCGATGATGGGCGGGGTGGAGATCCTGGTGCCCGACGACATGGACGTACGGGTCGAGGGGTTCGGTCTGATGGGCGGTTTCGACGACACGGCGGCCGGTCCCGGTGACGGGCGCGGGCCGGTCGTACGCGTGACCGGCTTCGCCTTCATGGGCGGCGTGGAGGTCAAACGCAAACGGCGCAAGCGCCGGCCCGACGACGACTGAGGCGGGTCGGCGCTACGGGGTCAGCCGCCGAAATCGCCGCCACCGAAGTCACCGCCGCCGAAGTCGCCGATGCCGTCGAAGAAGCCGCCGCCGTCCCCACCGCCGTCGCCACCACCGAAGTCGTCACCGCCGCCGTTGTCGTTGTCGAAGTCCATGCCGTCGGCGAAGCCGGCGTCATAGCCGCCGTCGTAGCCGCCGAATCCGGGGGTCATGAAGGCGTTGAACAGCATCGCGGTGCCGATCCCGGCGGCGCCGGCCACCAGGGCGGTCTTCCACCACGGCTCGGAATACCAGCCGGAGGGCACCGGCCGGCCGCTGACCATGCCGCCCGGGTAGTAGTAGGGCGTGTCTGCGGCGGCACCGGGCCGGGCGCGGTATTCGCGGCCCTCGACGGTGACCTCGCGTTCCTGGGTGAGCGCGCCGGCGGTGCGCTGCCCCGGCATCGGCGGCAGGTCGGGGCCCGGGTCGAGGTCCATCGCGGTGCGGGCGGCCCGTATGTAGTAGAGACCCTCCAGCGCGGTGTGCCCGGCCAGCTCGAACTGCTTGGTGGTCCTGGCCTGGTCGAGCTGGCTGCCGGAGGCGTTGTAGCGTTCGCCGGCGTCCACCAGGGCCTGCCTGACCGCAGCGTCCTCGTTGGCGACAAGGTTCATCACCTGGCCGCCGAGCCGCTCGTACCATCGTTGTGCGTCGGCGCGCGCGTCACCGAGCGCCTGTTCGGCGCGTTGGCGGCTGCTGCGCACCCACCAGAGGATGCCGCCGCCGACGAGGAGCACCAGGACAATCACCAGAATGGCCTTCACCATGTGTCGACGGTACCTGCTCGGGACACGTCGCTGCCGGGCAGCTGACCCTGGTTGTCCGGTATGTCGGGACGCGCGGGTGTTTCCGGTTCCGTCGATTTCTCGTACGAAGCGGGCATGCTCGACGTCATGGACGTCGCCGTCACCTTTCTGGTCGCGCTGATCTGTCTCGCCGCCGGCATCGCGATCGGTGTCCTGTACGCCCGGTCCCGGGTCGCGGTCGACAGTGCGCGACTACAGGAGCGCCTGGCCGCCGCGCAGGCCGGGGAACAGCGGCTGGAACAGTCACTGCGCTCGTTGACCCACGACGCCGCCCGGGAGCAGAGCGAAACGCTGAACACGCTGGTCGGCCCGCTGCGTGAGAGTCTCGCGCGGTACGAGCGGGAGATCACCGAGATGGAGCGCGCCCGGCACGGCGCGTACAGCGAACTGCGCACCCAGCTGCGTGAGGTGGCTGGCACCTCCGACCAGTTGCGCACCCAGACCGGGCAGTTGGTCGCGGCGCTGCGCGCGCCGCAGGTACGTGGCCGGTGGGGCGAGCATCAGCTGCGCCGGATCGTGGAGGCGGCCGGGCTGGTGGAGCACTGCGACTTCGACGAGCAGGTCAGCGCGAGTACTGACGCCGGCGGCGTACGGCCCGACCTGGTGGTGCGGTTGGCCGGCGGTAAGCAGGTGGTGGTGGATGCGAAGGCGCCGTTCACCGGCTACCTGGAGGCGATGGAGGCGCGCGACGAGCAGACCCGCACCGCGCGTCTGGACGCGCACGCCCGGCACCTGCGCGGGCACGTCGACCAGTTGGCCGGCAAGACCTACTGGTCGGCGTTCGAGACCACGCCGGAGTTCGTGGTGCTGTTCGTACCGGCCGACACGTTCCTGGACGCCGCGCTGCAACGCGACCCGACGCTGCTGGAGCACGGGTTCGCGCGCAATGTCGTGATCGCCACCCCGGCGACGCTGATCGCGCTGCTGCGTACGGTCGCGTACGCGTGGCGGCAGGACGCGCTGGCCGCCAACGCCGCCGAGGTGCACCGGCTGGGCAAGGAGCTCTACGGGCGGCTGGCCACCATGGGCGGCCATGTCGCGAAGCTCGGTGGCGCCCTGTCCGGCGCGGTGACCGCGTACAACAAGACGGTCGGTTCGTTGGAGAGCCGGGTGCTGGTGACGGCGCGCAAGTTCGCCGACCTGGGGCTGGCCGGGGAGGTCGAGGCCGCCGAGTCGTTGGCCGCACCACCGCAGGTGGAGCTGGCCGGCCGGCAGTTGCAGGCACCGGAACTGGTCGCCAGCGAGCAGTCCTCGCTGGTCGCGTTCGACGACCTGTCCCGCAGCATCCCGACCCAGGACACTGTCACGGCCAGCCCGGAGTCCCGCCAGCAGTCCCGCTGAGCCCGCTGGGGCAGGCACCGGCGGCCGCGGCGGCGCGCTCGGGTCAGGAGCCGGCTGCGGCGGCGCGGGCGGCGAGGTCGCGCTTGATCTCCCGGGGCAGCGCGAAGGTCAGGTTCTCCCGCACCGTGGTGATCTCCTCGACGGTGCCGAATCCGCGCTCGGCCAGGTACGCGGCCACCTGCTCGACCAGCTCTTCCGGTACCGAGGCGCCGGAGGTGAGCCCGACCGTGCGTGGCACCGGTCAGCCAGGCGTCGTCGATCTCGCAGGCGAAGTCGACCAGGTACGCCGCGCGGGCGCCGGCCTCCAGCGCCACCTCACGCAGCCGTACCGAGTTCGACGAGTTGCGGGAGCCGACCACGATCAGTACGTCGCAGTCGGCGGCGATCTGCTTGACCACCTGCTGACGGTTCTGGGTGGCGTAGCAGATGTCGTCCGAGGGCGGCGACTGCAGCAGCGGGAAACGCTCCCGGAGCCGGTCCACGGTCTGCAGCGTCTCGTCCACCGACAGGGTGGTCTGCGACAGCCACACCACCTTGTTCGGGTCGCGTACGGTCACCCCGGCCGCGCCCTCGGGGCCGTCCACGAGCGTGACGTGCTCGGGCGCCTCACCGCTGGTGCCGACGACCTCCTCGTGCCCCTCGTGCCCGATGAGCAGGATGTCGTAGTCGTCCTTGGCGTAGCGGCGGGCCTCCTGGTGCACCTTGGTGACCAGCGGGCAGGTGGCGTCGATGGCCCGCAGGCTGCGCTCGCGGGCCTGGTCGTGCACCTCGGGCGCGACACCGTGGGCGGAGAAGATCACCGTGGCGCCCTCGGGGACCTCCGCGTTCTCCTCGACGAAGATCGCGCCCTGGCGCTCCAGGGTCTCCACCACGTGCCGGTTGTGCACGATCTGCTTGCGTACGTAGATCGGCGCGCCGTAGAGCTCCAGCGCGCGTTCGACCGTTTCGACGGCCCGGTCCACCCCGGCGCAGTAGCCTCGCGGCCGGGCCAGCAGGACCCGCTTGACCGGCTGATCAGTATCCAAGGCAGGCTTCGTCACACCAGCCATGGTACGGGGGCTGTCCCGAAGCTGCCGCCAACCGGGACATTCGTGACTCGACGCACTGTCCGCAGCCGGCGAGCGGGACCCCGAAACACGACCTGGGCGATTCCGTACGCTGTGCCGGTGGCCGAACCCGCAGCTAGCCCCGCAGCCGGCGCCGGCCGGACCAGCCCGGAGGAACCGTGGCCGGTCCGGGTGGTCAGCCAGAAGATCGGCGCCTGGATCGCCCGGCTGGGCTGGATCTGGGTCGACGGTCAGGTGGCGCAGGTCAGTCGCCGCCCGGGCGCGAACCTGGTGTTCCTGACGTTGCGTGACCCGTCGGCGGAGATGAGTCTGTCGGTCACCTGCCACCGGGCCACCTTCGACGAATGCGACCCGCCGCTGCGGGAAGGCTCCCGGGTCCTCGTACACGCCAAGCCCGAGTTCTACGCCGGCCGCGGCAGCCTGTCGCTGCGTGCCGACGAACTGCGCCACGTCGGCCTCGGCGAGCTGCTGGCCCGGCTGGAACGGTTGAAGAAGCTGCTGGCCGCGGAAGGATTGTTCGACCCGGCGCGCAAGCGTCGACCGCCGTTCCTGCCGCGCCGGGTGGGCCTGATCACCGGCCGGGCGAGCGCCGCGGAACGCGACGTACGGGAAAACGCGGCGAACCGCTGGCCGGCGGTGAGTTTCGAGACGGTGACGGTGGCGGTGCAGGGACCGACCGCGGTGCCGCAGATCATCGACGCGCTGGCCGACCTCGACCGCAACCCGGAGGTCGACGTTATCGTGCTCGCCCGCGGCGGCGGCGGGGTGGAGGACCTGCTGCCGTTCTCCGACGAGGCGCTGTGCCGCGCCGTGTTCGCCTGCCGCACACCCGTACTGTCCGCGATCGGGCACGAGACCGACACCCCGCTGGTCGACTTCGTCGCCGACCTGCGCTGCTCGACACCGACCGACGCCGGCAAGCGGGTCGTACCGGACCTGGCCGAGGAGCAGCGGCTGATCGACACGGCCCGCCACCGCCTGGACCGGGCCGTGCAGCACTACCTGGGCACCGAGCACCGCGCGCTGGCCGGGCTACGGTCCCGTCCCGTACTGGCCCGGCCGGAGCAACTGCTCGCCGGCCGGCACGAGGAGATCGTCGCGCTGCGCGAGCGGGCCGGGCGTACGCTCAGCCACCGGTTGGACCGCGCCGTCGGCGACCTGACCCACACCCGGGCCAGGCTGCGCAGCCTGTCGCCGGCCGCGACGATGGACCGGGGGTACGCGATCGTGCAGCGTGCCTCAGACAGCGCGGTGGTACGCGATCCGGCCGAGGTGACGCCCGGAGACCGGCTGCGGCTGCGGGTCGCCGGCGGTGAACTCGCCGCCGAGGTACGCGACGGCGGGTGACCGGGCGTGCGTACAGTGACGCAGATGAGCAAGGACTCCGCGTCGGCAGCGCCGGCCGACGGTGCGCAGCCCGACGGCCCGGTCAGCTACGAGCAGGCCCGCGCCGACCTGGCCCGGGTGGTGGAACGCCTGGAGGCCGGCGGCACCACGCTGGAGGAGTCGCTGTCGCTGTGGGAGCGGGGCGAGAAGCTCGCCGACATCTGCCAGCACTGGTTGGACGGCGCGAAGCAGCGGCTGGACGCCGCGCGGGCGGCCCGGGAAAGCTGACCAGCCAGGGACTAGAGCGAGCCGGCCAGGTCGCGTAGTTCCTGCTCCTTCGTCTGGCCGACCACCAGGATCGTGCGGTGCGGCTCCAGCAGGCCCAGCACCGTACGGTTGCCGTCCCCGGCGTAACGCGACCAGTCCCTGCCGTCGATACGTACCGCCCCCGCCGGGCTGCCGCCGTGCGAGACCGCGTCGGCCAGCAGCACCGCGGAATCCTGATCGCTCTCCACCAGCTGGGCGAACCCACCCGACGGGGTCACGTAGCCGATCCGCAGGGTCAGTGACCCGTTCTTCCGGCTGGTGGCCGCGCTGGTGACCCGCCAACCATCGGACAGGTGGGCCGGTACGGCGACCGGGAAGTGATGTGCCTGCTGCGCCCGGGTGATCGCCGGGGCCGGATCGACGGTGTTGACCTGTTTGTCGGCGGTGAGGTAGTGCCACACGCCCAGCCCGATCAGCACCGGCACCATCAGGATCGCCAGCGACAGCGCCATGTCCCGCCAGGTACCGCCGCGCCGGCGGCGGGCCGGGGCCAGCGGCGCGGCCGCCTGATCCTCCGATCCGGAGCCCACCGGTCCGGAGCCGTCGTCATCGGTGTAGAGGGGAACCCCTCTGAAGCCACTCGCCACCTCCTCATGGTGGCCGACCGGCCGGGCCATGGCCATGGCGGGGTCGTCCCGAGCCCCGCGCGGTGAGACGAACCAGTCCCAGATGGCCGGGTCGGCGGCACACGGCGGCCGTCTCTGCCAAGATTCTGGCTAGCGTGACGATCTGGCGAGGGGGCAGCATGTCCGAACAGTCACCAGGTACCCGTCGTACCGAGGTACTCGACCGCAACCTGGCGTTGGAGCTGGTCCGGGTCACCGAAGCGGCCGCGATGGCGGCCGGCCGGTGGGTCGGCCGGGGAGACAAGGAAGGCGGCGACGGCGCGGCCGTCGACGCGATGCGCCAACTGATCAACTCGATCCAGATGAGCGGTGTCGTCGTCATCGGTGAGGGCGAGAAGGACAACGCGCCGATGCTGTACAACGGCGAACAGGTCGGTGACGGCACCGGCCCCGAGGTCGACGTCGCGGTCGACCCGGTGGACGGTACGACACTGATGGCGGCGGGCATGCCCAACGCCCTGGCCGTACTCGCGGTCGCCGAACGTGGCGCCATGTTCGACCCGTCCGCGGTGTTCTACATGGACAAGCTGGCGGTCGGCCCGGACTGCGTGGGCGTGATCGACATCGAGGCGCCGGTACGGGAGAACCTGCGCCGGATCGCCCGTACGAAGCGGACCAGCATCTCCGACGTGACGGTCTGCATCCTCGACCGGCCCCGGCACGATCAGCTGGTCAGCGAGGTACGCGAGACCGGCGCGCGGATCCAGTTCATCAGCGACGGTGACGTGGCCGGGGCGATCAGCGCGGCCCGCGAGCAGAGCGGCGTGGACGTACTGATGGGCATCGGCGGCACGCCCGAGGGCATCATCACCGCCTGCGCGCTGAAATGCCTGGGTGGCGAACTGCAGGCGAAGCTGTGGCCGCAGGACGACGCGGAACGGCAGAAGGCGCTCGACGCCGGGCACGACCTGGACCGGGTGCTGTCCACCAACGACCTGGTGTCCGGCGACAACGCGTTCTTCGCCGCGACCGGCGTCACCGACGGTGGCCTGCTCCGCGGAGTCCGGTACCGCTCCGGTGGCGTCAGCACCCAGTCGATGGTGATGCGCTCCAAGAGCGGCACGATCCGGATGATCGACGGCTTCCACCGGCTGGAGAAGCTGCGGGAGTACGCCATGGTCGACTTCGACGGGATGCCGATCGAGGAACTCTGACCGCGTCGCGGCACGCTGCCACCCGGTGACCGCCGCCGGTAATCAACGGGCGGTCGGGACCCGGGTGCTCATCCGGCCACACAGTCGGGTCGGGCGCCCGTCAGGTGGCCGCGCCCGGCGCCTTGCTGGCGCTGCCAAGGTCAGGCAGGGTCGGGCTCTCATCCGCCGGACTCTGACCCCCAGGCAGCGTCAGCGTGGCATCCTTCGACCCCCTCAGGCTGGTCGGGCCCGGCGCGGGCGTCCCCAGCGACCGCTGACGGAACAGGACCGCGGCCAGCAACCCGGCCACGAACCCGCCGAGATGGCCCTGCCAGGACACCTGCGGCTCACCAGGCAGAACACCGGACAACTGCCAACCGAACAGCAGGCCCATCAGTACGCTCACGCCCAGGCTCCACCAGCGCCGCTCCACGATGCCGCGCAGCAGCAGATAACCCAGGTAGCCGAAGATCACGCCGCTGGCACCGACCGTCAACGTGTTCGTCGGGCTGAACAACCACACCGACAACCCGCTGATCACCGCGATGAACGCCGTGATCAGCAGAAACCGCTTGAACTGACCGGCCATCACGAACGTACCGAGCAGCAGCAGCGGCACACTGTTGGCCAACACATGCGGAAAACTGGCGTGCAGGAACGGCGCGAAGACGATGCCGTCCACCCCGGCCAGACTCCGCGGCCGGATCCCGCCGGCCCGGTCCAACCCGTTACCCAGCAGCGTGTTGAGTCCTTCAACGGCCCACAGCACCGGGACGAAGGCGCACATCGCCAGGAACGCGCGCCCGATGGAGGCATAGAACGCCTCGGTGCCGAACCTCAGCTGCTCAGCCCGCGTACGGCTCGCCTCCACCGACGCACCACCCCTGATGCTCACCCTTCCTTGTTACCAGCAGTCCGCCACTCCCGCCTGCCAGACCCCCCCAAACCCACAACAACCCCCCAGCGCCAGCACCAGAGCAGTGCCGGTGCCGGACCACGGCGGCGGGACCGGACCCCGGCCCGGCGGTGTCAGTGCTGGGACCGGGCCGAGTGACATGGCCATAGCTGGGGTTCCAGGGTCCCGCGCGGGGCGCGGGACAACCCCGCCTGGACCGTCACGCGATGGCGTAGCCGGCGCGCTCGGCCGCAGAAGCCCGAGGAGGCGCGCCGAAGGCGTCGCCCCCGCAGGTCTTCTACAGGCCGATCCAAGCGCCGGCGGAGCCAGCGCCCGCCGAGTCGAGCGAAGCGAGCGAGGCCATGTAACGAGCGGGTCCCGCGCTGGGCGCGGGACAACCCCGCCTGGACCGTCACGCGATGGCGTAGCCGGCGCGCTCGGCCGCAGAAGCCCGAGGAGGCGCGCCGAAGGCGTCGCCCCCGCAGGTCTTCACAGGCCGATCCAAGCGCCGGCGGAGCCAGCGCCCGCCGAGTCGAGCGAAGCGAGCGAGGCCATGTAACGAGCGGGTCCCGCGCTGGGCGCGGGACAACCCCGCCTGGACCGTCACGCGATGGCGTAGCCGGCGCGCTCGGCCGCAGAAGCCCGAGGAGGCGCGCCGAAGGCGTCGCCCCCGCAGGCCTTCAACAGGCCGATCCAAGCGCCGGTGGAGCCAGCGCCCGCCGAGTCGAGCGAAGCGAGCGAGGCCATGTCTCAGTACCAGCCGGTGTTCTGGGAGTGTTGCCAGGCGCCGCAGGGGGTGGAGTATTTGCCCTTGATGTAGCTGAGGCCCCACTTGATCTGGGTGGCGGCGTTGTCCTGCCAGTCGCTGCCGTAGGCGGCCATCTTGTCGCCCGGCAGGGCCTGCGGGATGCCGTAGGCACCGGACGGGTTCGAGGCGTGCGGGTTCCAGCCGCTTTCCCGGTCCCAGAGCTGCGACAGGCAGCCCATCTGGTCGATGGCGAAGCCGCCCTGCAGGAGCAGGGTGCAGCCGGTGGCCTTGTTCCCGGAGTACTCCTTGCAGGAGGTGGGCACCGGGCCGACGGGGGCGCTGTCGCTGCCGGATGACGACTTCTTGGCGGCCTCGGCGGCCTTCTTGGCATCGTCGGCGTCCTGGGCAACGGCGGCGGCGTGTTCGCCTCCGGCGTCGGCCTTGCGCTGCGCGTCGCGGGAGGCGCTGCGGCTGGCGTCTTCGCGCATGTGGTCCTGGCGGTAGCCGTCGATTGCCTGACGGCGCTGCTTCTGGTCGGCGATCGGGTCGACCGGCTCACCGAGGTACTGGGCGGCCTGTGTGGTCTGTGGGGTGCTGGTGCGCTTCACCCCGAGGTATGCACCGGCGACGAGGCCGACCACGAGTACGAAGACAGCGAACACCCGAACCGACACCTTGGTCCAGATCCGGTTCACGCGTTGTTCCCTTCAACGGGGACAGGTCCGCGTCGGTGACCGTGAGGGCCAGTCGACCGACGCTCGGCGTATCACCCTGACCCACCGGAACGCGACACGCCACCCCGGAGCCCACAGATAGTGTCAACGATCACTGTCCGTGGTAAATCAGGTGACTAACCGCAATCACCGTACAACGGAAAGTCACCGAAAACAGCGGAACGCCCGCCGATCCACAACGGGACCAGCGGGCGAACCACTACACCTGGTACTGAAATGCCCGCTATGGCGTGAGATCTTCTAGGAGATCCGTCACCACTTCGGCGATCCTGGACCGCTCAGACCGGTTCAGTGTCACGTGCGCGAAGAGCGGATGCCCCTTCAGGGTCTCGATCACCGCGGTCACCCCGTCGTACCGGCCGACCCGCAGATTGTCACGCTGCGCAACGTCGTGGGTGAGCACCACCCGGGAGCCGGTACCGATCCGGGACAGCACGGTGAGTAGCACGCCACGCTCCAGCGACTGCGCCTCATCCACGATCACGAACGCGTCGTGCAGCGAACGGCCCCGGATGTGGGTCAGCGGCAGCACCTCCAGCAACCCGCGGTCCATCACCTCCTCGACCACATGCGACGAGGTCAGGGCGCCCAGCGTGTCGAAGACCGCCTGCGCCCAGGGCGACATCTTCTCCGACTCGCTGCCCGGCAGATAGCCCAGATCCTGGCCACCGACGGCGTACAGCGGGCGGAACACCACGACCTTCTTGTGCGCCCGGCGCTCCATCACCAGTTCCAGACCGGCGCACAACGCCAGCGCGGACTTGCCGGTACCGGCCCGGCCGCCCATCGACACGATGCCGATCTCGTTGTCCAGCAGCAGATCCAGCGCGATGCGCTGCTCGGCCGAGCGGCCGTGCAGACCGAACGCCTCACGGTCGCCGCGTACCAGTTGGACGAGCTTGTCCGGTCGAAGCCGCCCGAGCGCCGAGCCCCGCGGCGAGGACAGCACCAGACCGGTGTGACAGGGCAGGTCACGAGCGGCGGGCAGGTCCAGATGCGCCCCGTCGTACAGCTCGTTCGCCTCGTCCTCGGTCAGGTCGGCCTCGGCCATCCCGCTCCAGCTCGGATCGGAGGCCTGACCGTGCCGGTACTCGTCGGCCGGCAGCCCCACCGACGCGGCCTTCACCCGCAGCGGCATGTCCTTGGTGACGAGCGTGACGTCCTGTCCTTCGGCCCGCAACGCCAGTGCCACGGCCAGGATCCGGGCGTCGTTGGTGTCGTTACGGAACCCGGGTGGAAGCACCGAAGGGTCGGAATGGTTCAGCTCCACCACCACGGTGCCCTCGGCCTCGTTCACCGGCACCGGCTGGTCCAGCCGCCCGTACCGGGTCCGTAGGTCGTCCAGCAGGCGCAACGCCTCCCGGGCGAACCAACCCAGTTCGGGGTGGTGACGTTTGCCTTCCAACTCACCGATCACAACCAGTGGGAGCACCACCGAGTGCTCCTCGAACCTCCGGAACGCCGACGGGTCGGACAGCAGCACTGAGGTGTCCAGGACGTAGGTGCGCCGACCGGGGATGGGGGCTTGCGTGCTACGACGTGTGGTCACTGGCATGCTCCGTCGGGACGCGCACCTCCACGCCCCTGCTCCCGTGTCCGCCGGTACCCGCCCGCACTCGGGCCGGGTGCCGGCCGGAGTGACAACGCATGTCGCATCCGGGCCTCCCGGGTGGTCGGGACGACCCCGCACCACGATCATGACGTTAGCGATCCGAGGCGTGCACGGCCAGTAGTACGGCCCAAGACAAACCTGATTTGTCCCTGTTCCATGCGGCCGGCAGCCCGGTTACGGGCGGGTAGTCAGCACCTCGCCGCAGTACCCGCCGTACCGTCCGGTTCGCGCCGGAAACGCCGTCGTCGCAGGTAGCGGAGGCATCAGCCGTTCTAAGGACGGCTGCCGGTGCCGTCAGCTGCCGTACCGACGCTGCCGGTTTGCGTACGAGCGCAGAGCGCGGAGAAAATCCGTACGCCGGAACTCCGGCCAGTGCGCCTCGCAGAAGTAGAACTCCGAGTGGGCGCTCTGCCACGTCAGGAATCCGGACAAACGCTGCTCACCACTGGTACGGATGATCAGATCCGGGTCCGGCTGGCCCCGGGTGTAGAGATGCTCGGCGATGTGGTCGACGTCGAGCACCTCGGCCAGCTCCTCGATGGTGGTGCCGGCCTCGGCGTGCTGCTGGAGCAGCGAACGGACCGCGTCGGCAATCTCCCGACGACCGCCGTAGCCGACCGCGACGTTGACTCGGGCGCCGCCGGAACGCGCCACGGTCTGCTCCTCCGCCGCTTTCAGTACCTCCGCGGTACGGGCCGGCAGAATGTCCAACGCACCGGCGACGTGCAGCCGCCACGGCCGCTCCGGCGCGGCCAACTCGGTGACCACCGTCTCGATCACCCGCAGCAGCGGATCGAGCTGTTCCACCGGCCGGTTCAGATTGTCGGTGGACAGCATGTAGATGGTGACGTGCCCGATACCGGCATCGTCGCACCATCCGAGCAGTTGTTCGATCTTCCGCCCGCCAGCCAGGTGGCCGCGGCTCGGGTCGTCGAAGCCCATCGCTCTGGCCCATCGACGGTTCCCGTCGATGATGACCGCAACGTGGTGTGGCAGCGGCTTCCCGGCCAGGCCCGCGCGTAGTCGCCGTTCGTACAGGCCATAGATGAGGTTGCGCAGACTCACGGCTAGGCAGAGTACGCCGATCGGATGCGCCGGCAAACGGCAAGCACCGACAAACAGCGCCCGGTACGGCCGCCCCGACGGCCACCGGAGTGGACGCGGGGCGGCCGGCGACGCTCAGCCCAGGTCCGGGCCCCGGCGGCGCAGTTCATCGACACTGGCCATCGCCCCGCGCAGCTCGGTCAGCCACGAGTCTGCGTGCTCGCCGACCAGTCGTACGCACCAGGCGAGCGCCTCCGAACGGGACCGGGCCACGCCGGAGTCGACCAGCGTGTCGAGCACCTGACGTTCCGGCTGACGCAACCGCGTCATCACCGGTACGGACTGGGTGGTGAACATCTCGGTGCTGTCACCGCAGCTGGCGCCCCAGCTGGCCCGCCGCTGGTAGCGGTGTTCGAGCTGCTGCGCGACGCCGATCCGGGCCTCCCGGGTGTCCTCCCGGAACCGGGCGATCCGCCCCTGCTCGGCGGCGACCCGGTCCGCCTCGGTCGTGTCGGCGGGCAGCTCCGGCGCCTCGATCTGCCCGATGATCATGACCTCGTCACGGTCGACGGTGACCGTCGGCGGCTCGACGAACCACTCGCCAGGCAACCGACCAACCACCCAGCCCGCCGCGTCGTCGGCCGACGGCGGCTCGGGCTGCTGCCCGCCACGCCCCCGGCCCCATCCCCTGTGCGGCCCCCAGTGCCCTGTTCCACGCATCGTTCCTCCCCAGGAATTTGCATCCGTTGCTCTGATTACAGCATTACATGAGTAACGCACGCACGCCAACAGGCCGTACAGACGAGGCGAGCGGTGGGATGGGGATGGTGCAGCGGAGGGGCAGCAGGGTCGGTCAGTGCCCGGACAGCTGGGCGCTCAACTCGTCGGCATCGGAGACCGGGCGGTCGCAGACGAAACCCCGGCAGACATAGCCGGCGGGCGCACCGGCCAGCAACGGGCGGTCGGCCAGCAGGGGTACGCCGCGCTCGTCGGGCGCGCCGGCCACCACCACGGCGCCCGGCGAGACCGACCGCAGGGCAGCGGCGTACAGCGCGTCGGCCGGCTCTCCCGAGCCCACCACGGCCACCTGGTACGGGCCCGCCGCGATCGCCTCGGCGACGCTCAGCGTGTGTCCGGCGAACCGTGGATGGTCCGCCACGATCGGCGCGAGTACGGCCACTGCCGCCTCAGCGGCCGCCCGATGCGGGGTCGAAGCGGTCAGTGCCGCATAGCTGACCAGCGCCTCGGCCACCGCCGACAGGCCGGACGGGGTGGCATTATCGGTGGGGTCAGCGGGCCGGCTGACCAGGCGTTCGGCGTCGTCGGCGGTGTCGTACCAGGCGCCGTCGGCGTCCCGGAACCGCTCCAGCGCGATGTCCAGCAGCGCGCCCGCCGCGGCCAGCCAGTCACCCCGGGCGGATGTGCCGTCCACCTGGTGCAGCGTGCAGAACGCCTGGGCCAGGCTGCCGTGGTCGTCGAGTACGCCGGCGGGGGTACCGACCTTCCCGTGCCGCGACACCCGCCGCAGCCGGCCGTCCACCAGGTGCTTCGCCAGCAGGAACCGGCCCGTCCGGAGCGCGGTGGTCAGGGCGCGCTCGGCGAGCGGGTCGCCTGGCTCCAGCGTCGTACAGATCGCCGCGAACTCGGCCAGTGCGGTGACCGCCAGGCCGTTCCAGGCGGTCACCACCTTGTCGTCGCGCGCCGGCTGTGGGCGCTGATCGCGGGCCTGCCGCAACCGGGTACGTACTCTCCCCCACCGCTGCGGGTCGTCGGGGTCGGCGGGTAGTTGCAGCACGCTGGTGTCGTGCTCGAACGTGCCGGTCACGTCGAGCAGCCCGGTGGCCCAGGCACCGTCCTCCGGGCCCAGAACCTCGTGCAGCTGCTCCGGCGTCCAGACGTAGGTCAGGCCCTCCACCCCGTCGGTGTCGGCGTCCAGCGAGGCGGCGAAGCCTTCCCCGGTGGTGGCCAGATCGTCGAGCAGGAACTCGGCGGTCTCCCGGGCCACCCGGCGGGCCAGCGGTTCGCCGGTGGTACGCCACAGGTGCGCGTAGGCGCGCAGCAGCAGGGCATTGTCGTACAGCATCTTCTCGAAGTGCGGCACGGTCCAGGTGGCGTCCACCGCGTAGCGGGCAAACCCGCCGGCGAGCTGGTCGTACATGCCGCCGCGGGCCATCCGTGCCGCGGTGTGCCGGACGATCTGCAGGCTGCGCTCGTCGCCGGTACGGGCGTACTGGCGTAGCAGGAACAGCAGCACCATCGACGGCGGGAACTTCGGCGCGCCACCGAAACCTCCCTGGGCAGTGTCGTGTTCGCGCGCCAGTCGGGCCGCCGCCGCGTCCAGCAGTTCCGGTGTGACCGGCTGGCCCGAACCGGCCGGTACGGCGGCCCGCCGCAGCGCGTCGACCACCGCGTCGCCCTGGCCGAGCACCTCGTCGCGGCGTTCCCGCCAGAGCTTCCCCACCGCCTTTACCAGCTCGGTGAACTGCCGCTTCGGGATGTACGTGCCGCACCAGAACGGCGCGCCGTCCGGGGTGGCGAACACCGTCATCGGCCAGCCACCCTGACCGGTCATGGCCTGCGTCGCGGTCATGTACACCGCGTCGACGTCGGGGCGTTCCTCCCGGTCCACCTTGACCGGCACGGTGTGCTCGTTGAGTACCGCGGCGGTCTTCTGATCCTCGAACGACTCGTGTGCCATCACATGGCACCAGTGGCACGCTGCATATCCGACGGAGATCAGTACCGGTACGTCGCGGCGGCGCGCCTCGTCGAAGGCCGCCGCACCCCATTCCCACCAGTCGACGGGGTTGTCGGCGTGTTGCAACAGGTACGGCGAGGTCGCGTCGGCGAGGTGGTTCATCCCGCGAGCCTGCCACGCCACGCCGTCGATGGCAGAACAGTAGGCTGAGCTCAGCAGCGCCGGGCCGGGCAAGGCTCCTCGGAGGAGGTACACCATGACCCTGAGATGGTGGCGCCCGCGTGGATGCATACGCCGATCAGCGCAGAGCAGTACGGATCCTGGTCCGAGGAGCAGTGTGCCGGCATCGAGATCGTGGATGGAATGGTCGTTGTGGGCCCGAGCGCATCCAAGCGGCACAATCGACCCGCCCGGATCCTGGCCAATGCTCTGGAGGCGGGAGCGGGCCCGGACTGGAACGCCGACACGGACTTCGACGTCCGGCTGCAGGACGTGCCACTCACCAACCGCCGCCCGGACGTCGCGGTCTACCGGGCGGAGACCGTCGATGTCGCGCCCACACGCCCTGAACACGTACTCCTGGTCGTGGAGGTGGTCTCGCCCGGCTCGGAGACCACCGACCGGGTCGTGAAGGTGGACCAGTACGCCAAGGTTGGCATCCCCTTCTACTGGCGGGTCGAACAGGCCGCCACCGGTGTCCCCATCGTCTACACCGATGTCCTCGACCCGGCGACCAGGGCATATCGGGACGGCGCGATGTTCACCGGCGTGATCAGGGCTGCCGTGCCTTTCCCCGTCACCGCCGACCTGGGCGCCCTCTGAATCAGTCGGTGTTGGCGGCGCGGCCGGTCAGCGGGATGACCCGGGCCCCGCGGGCCTCCGCGGCGCGGCGCAGTTTCCACAGCTCCGATGCCGCCTTGTCCTCGTCCAGTGGCGGGAAGAAGTGGTAGCCCTGCGCGGCCTCGCAGCCCATCGAGGCCAGTGCGGCCTTCTGGTCGGCGGTCTCCACGCCCTCGGCGATCACCCGCAGGCCGAGGGCGCGGCCCAGTTCGACGGTGCTGCGCACGATGGCGGCGGCCTCCGGTGAGTCGCCCATCCGGGCCACGAACTCCTGGTCGACCTTGACCTCGTGCACGGCGACGCGGGCCAGGAAGGTCAGCGAGGAGTAGCCGGTACCGAAGTCGTCCACGGACAGCTGTACGCCGATGTCGCGCAGGCCGGCCAGGACGTCGTCGATGACCTCCAGTTCGGTCATCATCGCGGTCTCGGTGATCTCCAGTACGAGCTTGCCCGGTGGCATCCGGTGCTTGTCGAGCAGTTCGGCCACGTCGGCCGGCAGCCGCCGGTCCAGCAGACTGCGTGCGGACATGTTGACCGCGATCGGTACGTCGAGGCCGTCGGCGTGCCAGCGGGCCATCACCCCGAGCGCCACGTTCAGTACGTAGCGGGTGAACGGTCCGACCAGGTCGCTCTGTTCGATCGCGGGTACGAAGTCGCCGGGGCCGAGCATGCCGCGGCGCGGGTGCCGCCAACGGGCGAGTGCTTCCACCCCGGTGGGGCCGCCGGAGGCCAGGTCGACGGCCGGCTGCAGTTGCAGGATCAGCTGGTCGTCGGCGGCGAGCGCGTCCCGGAACTCGGCCAGCAGGGCCAGCCGGTCGGTGCTCGCGGCGTCCCGGCCCGCCTCGTAGCTCACCAGCGAGCGGCCGGAGCGTTTCGCCTGGTAGACGGCTACGTCGGCACGGCGCAGGAGTTCGGGCATCACGCAGCCACCGACCGGCGCGGTGACCACGCCGATCGAGGCTTCCACGGACAGCACCACGCCGGCGATCTCGATCGGTGCGGTCAGCGCGGCGGCCAGTTCACCGGCCCGCCGTTCCGCCTGCTCGCAGACGTCGGGTGTGTCCGGCAGTCCGCCGATGAGCAGCGCGAACTCGTCGCCGCTCAGCCGGGCGAGCAGGTCGCCGCCGTGCGTGTGGTTCGACAGCGTTCGGGCGGTGGCCCGGAGCAGTTCGTCGCCGGCGGAGTGTCCGAGGGTGTCGTTGACGTCGGAGAAGTGCTGCAGGTCCAGCAGCAGCAGGGCCACCTGCCGTACCGGCGTGTCGGGTGCCGGTCGCAGCAGTTCCTCGCCGTACTCCAGCAGCCTGGTGCGGTTCGCCAGCCCGGTCAGCAGGTCGTGGTCGGCCTCGTACGCCTTGCGTTCGGCCATTTCCAGCAGCTGGCTGTGTGAGGACGCGTTGTGCAGGGCGGCGGCCAGTGCGTCGGCGAAGGCGGAGAAGGCCAACTGGTCACGGGCACCGAAGCCGACCTGGCGACGGAACCGCAGCTGGAACTCCCCCACCGACTCGGTACCGAGGGTGAGTCTGCGGATCTGCACGACGGGCGGCAGGTCGGCGTCGCTGATCTCCGTACCGGTGTCGGGGCTCTGGGCGACGGCGTGCTGGACGACGCAGTCGCGTGCCAGCTGGCCCGGTTCGCTGCCCTTACCTGTGGACGAGGCCAGCGGTAGGCCCGGGCGGCCCCGGTAGTGCAGGTCCGGGCGGCCGGCGCGGTGCACGGTCAGTTCCACGGCGTCAGGTGAGAACAGCCGCAGCGCACCGGTCACGGCCGATTCCGCGACGGCCGGTACGTCGAGCTTGCTCAGCGCGTGCAGCGCGGTCGCCAGTTCCTGCCAGGCGCGTCGTTCCTCACCGGCCTTCATCCGGGCCTGGTAGGTCTCGTACAGCAGCCACAGCAGTGGGGGCGCGAAGGCCAGGTAGCGGAAGTCAGCAAGTCCCAGACCGACGGCGAGCAGGCCGAGCACGATGTTGCCGATCAGGATGAGCAGTTTGGTACCGAGGCTGCGCAGCATCACCGCGCGCAGGCAGCCGCCGTGCGCCAGGGTCACCGCGGGCATCACGAGCAGGGCCGAGACCAGCCAGTACACCGCGGCTGCGGTGACCAGTACGGTGATGCTGCGGGGGGTCAGTGGGGGAACCGCGGTCGCCGTGCCGACCAGGTGCGCGACAGCGACCGCCACGGACGCCGACAGTGTGCAGGCGGCCGCGTTGAACAGCGCCTTGACCGTGTCCAGCCCGCTGATCAGGCCGCCGACCAGGACGCCGAGCAGCACTGCGGGGATCATCCAGTGCCATGGCAGCAGGCACATGCCGATGATCAGGGCGATCTCGCCCCAGGCGATCATGATGTGCTCGCTGCCGACCCGGATCTGGGTCCGGGTGAGCTGGGTGACGGCAAAGAGTCCGACGGCGGCGAGGAACCGGAACGCCTGGGGTGAGTGCCCGGCGGTGGCCAGTGCCGCGCCGGCGACTGCCAGTCCGGCGGTCCAGACCACCGCGACCAGTACGCGCAGCGCGAGGGACATGCCGGTCACACCGGCCTCAGGCCGGGTCATCAGCGGCACCGTTCCCACCTCGCGGATCGTGCTGTTCTGAGCCGGACTGCACGACACGCCGTGTCACGGGTACGCCCCAGGTCCCGCTGGCCGGTCATCGGCAGACCACCCAGCGGGGAAACGGATGGCTGCCGGCCCGGGGGCCGGCAGCACCGACAGGTCGGATCCGGCCGGGACGGACCGCCCCGGCCGCTGATCCGACGTTCAGCCCCATACCCACTCACGCATGACCGACGCACCCCCTCCCGGTTGGTTTGAGAGGGAGACTGACTCCTCCCCCGATGGAGGTTAAGGATGTCCGGTATCAATGGGAATCGGGAGAGAGGCTGATGTGACCCGTTCAATGAATGCGAGAGGGCAAAAGGATCAAGAGTCAACAAATTGGACACACTACGATCTAGCGTAATGCAGTGATGGATCCACTCAGAGTAGCCATTGACGGGCAGCACGGAGCTAGCTGTCGTCGTCGCCCGTCGCGCCCGGCCGACGGTTCTCCTCGTCGCCACCGACTGCCCCATCCCGGTCCAGCTGATCCTGGTGGGAGTGATCCTGCCGTGAATCGGCGCCGAGCGGGAGTCCCTTGTCAGATTCCTGCTGACTGGCGAACCGATCGGGCAGACGGCGTAACCGACGGTTCATATTACGGATCAGTAGCACCGTCGCGATCGCCAACAACACGATGACCAGCAGACCCAGCGGGCCGGCGACCCCGCCGGACTCGGTGTCGCCGAAGTTGTTGCGCGCCAGCGGCGCACCGGCCAGCAGCTGACCGGTGGCGAGCACCGTACCCGTCCCCACTGCGTACACCTCCCGGCTCGTCGGAACCGTCGACACGGTCCCGTCGTGGCACAGCCTTGACCAGCGGCGTCAACGGTACGCCAGACCGCGCCCAAGCACGTCGGGCGGGCACCGACGCTGGTGGCGGCCGGACACGACCGCCACCAGCGGGTGTGACCCGACCGCCCGGAGCGTGTCAGCGCAGACCGGCGAACAGGTCGTCCTCCGGCAGCGAGGACTGCACCAGGGATCGGGCCAGTTCGAAGTCCTCGGTCGGCCAGGTCTTCTGCGCCACCTCCAGCGGCACGTGGAACCAGCCGCCGTCCGGGTCCACCTGGGTGGCGTGGGCCCGCAGCGCGTCGTCGCGGACACCGAAGAACTCGCCGCACGGCACCCGGGTGGTCACCCGACCGCTCTTGTCCCGGCTCCAGTCCCACTTCTCCATCGCCTCGGCGTACGGCGACTCCATTCCGGCGGCGAGCATCGCCTCGTGGATCGCCTCCATCCGCTGACGGTTGAAGCCCATGTTGTAGTAGAGCTTCTGCGGCTGCCAGGGCTCACCGAACTCCTGGTAGCGGCCGGCGTCGCCGGCCGCGTCGAAGGCGGCCACGCTGACCTTGTGGCACATGATGTGGTCCGCGTGCGGGTAGCCGCCCTCCTCGTCGTAGGTCGTGATCACCTGCGGGCGGAACTCCCGGATCAGCCTGACCAGCGGCGCGGTCGCGACCTCCAGCGGTTCACGGGCGAAGGCGTCCTCCGGCAGCTCGGACACCCGCTGCGGGGTGTAGTCCTTCAGGTAGCCGGAGTCCACGAAACCGAGCCATGCCTGTCGTACGCCGAGGATCTCCCGAGCGGCGGCCATCTCCCGGCTGCGGATGGCCGGCAGGTCGCGCCAGACCTCGGGGCGGTCCATCTTGGGGTTGAGAACATCACCGCGCTCACCACCTGTACAGGTGACGACCAGTACGTCCACGCCTTCCTTGACATATCGGGCCATTGCCGCAGCGCCCTTGCTGGACTCGTCGTCGGGGTGTGCGTGCACCGCCATCAGGCGCAGATCACCGGACACGGAGACTCCTCGTACTCGTGATGTGACTTAGCCCATACCTCTGGCTTCCAGCCGGCTGACCGGCGGGCAGAGCGCCCCCTTGGCATGATGGAAGTGCGAGCCGGCGTGGGCCAACCCCATTCTTGCCGATGCCCATCTCACCATCGCGAGGACATTGTTCATGACCAGCATGCGGCGCGGCGCCCACACGCCGCCGCACCCGCCGGGCCGGCACGCCCGTCGGCGGCCGCCGCATGCCTGTCCGAGCCGGCCGACCCCGCACACGGTCACCCGTGGGTCGACACCGGCGCTGGCGAGCACGATCACGAACGACTGCCATGCGGCGTCAGCGGGCCGTCACCGACGCTACGGCGCCCGGGACAAACGGGCGCGGACTATGCGCCACGCCGGGGCCGCCACAAAACGTGTCAGCATGCTCACGCCGGGCAGTGTGAATGAAATGCCTGGATACGGGCACCGCCGCTAGCTGAAGCGGACACCTGCGGCCGACTCTCAGCAATCTGTCCCTGGCGAGATGTACGCCCCCCGGTGTACTCCGCTGCTAACTTTGGAAACTCGCACTCAGCGTCGGCCTGCCGACGCTCCGGCGAGGATCGCAACCCGAAGGAGTGCCTGTGTCGACGACCGACCGCGAAGCGCCTGTGACATGGCTGTCCCAGGACGCCCATGACCGGCTCAAGGGTGAGCTCGATGAACTCATCGCCAAGCGGCCGGAGATCGCCGCCGAGATCAACGAACGGCGCGAGGAAGGCGACCTGCGGGAGAACGGCGGATACCACGCGGCCCGCGAGGAGCAGAGCAAGATGGAGGGGCGGATCCGCTACCTCCAGGAACTTCTCCGCAACGCGCGCGTCGGCGGTGCCCCGAGCAGCACCACCATCGCGCCGGGCACAGTCGTGACGATCCACTTCGACGACGATGCCGACGACACCGAGAAGTTCCTGCTCGGTTCCCGGGAGGTCGCGGCGACCACGGAGCTGACCGTCTACAGCCCGGAGTCCGCTCTCGGCCAGGCCATCCTGAACCACAAGTCGGGTGACACGGTGAGCTACACGGCGCCCAGCGGCGCGGACATCAGGGTCACCATCATCGACTTCGAACCGTTCCAGGGCTGAACATCGGAGGGCTGAGCGTCCGTACGGACCGCGCGGCACACCCGACCACGGCCCCGCGCCGCCGGACCAGCCTCGCGCGGTGCGGGCCGGAACGAAAACCAGGGCCACTCCCTGGTTTTCGTTCCGGTGCCGCCCGTAGGGGACCGGCACCCCGGATCATCCGTCGCGGCGATGATCCGGCCCCACCACCGCGCGTAGCGTTGACCCTGCCGGCCGCAACGGCCGTGCGACGGGATCTGGGGAGTGAGGCTTCGATGGCGGCACTGAGTCGTCCCCGTGAGGGACGCATGATCGCCGGGGTGTGCGCGGGTCTGGCGCAGCGGTTCGGTTTGTCCGTGGGAATGGTACGGCTGCTGTTCGTCCTGTCGGTGATCCTGCCGGGCAGCCAGCTGCTGGTCTACGCGATCCTGTGGCTGCTGATGCCCAACGAGGATGAGCACATCTACCGGCACGCCTGAGCAGCGTCGGCCGTCGGCCAGTCCAGGGGCACGATCCATTCCCCGTGACCGTGTACGGCGGCCAGTCTGCGCTGCGAACCTGCGCCTTCCCGTAGTTGCAGTGCGTAGCAGAGTCCCTGGCGCGCATGCCATTCATCCGCGTCGGCCGGTGTCTCCAGGGACAATGTCCACAATGGTCGACGCCGGCCCAGCGCGGTGATCGCCGCGTCGAAGGCCGCCACCCGGTCGGCCGGCACGTGCGCCCGGGTGGCTGCGTGCCACACCACCAACGGGCGGTCGGTGGACAGTTCGGCGTCCAACTGCGCCAGTACCCGTACCGCGTCGCCGGCGATGATCCGGCTGGGCGCTTCGGCAGCCAGTCGGCTGGCCACGTCGAGCAGTGCGGCCTGCGTCCCGTTCTCTGGCCAGATCAGCGCCCGCAGCCAGCGCCGCTCGTTCGGATCGGTGAGGTCGACCGGGTTGAGGTCGACACCCAGCCGGTCCGCGACCCGCACCTGCGCGGTCGGTACGGGCAGCGCGGAACGCCACTCCGACTCGATCAGCACCGGCGAGTCGGCCGGCCCCAGGGTGGTGTCACCGATCCGGCAGCGGTACCGGTCGAAGGCCAGGTGGATGCCGCTGCTGGCGCCGACCTCGAGGAAGGTCACCGGGCGACCGGCCAGCACGGGTGCCATCGCCGCTAGGCCGACCCGCAGCACCGCGGAGCGCTTCACCACGTTGGTCTGGACCAGCCGACGGGCGACGAGCGTCATGAGTTCGCTGCGTCCGGCCCGGCAGAAGTCGGTGAAGGCCGCCACCAGTGCGGGATCCGACGGCTGCCGGACGCCGCCCAGGGACTGGTACCAGTCGGCCAGCGCGGACCGTTGCCCGGTGGCGGGCTCGCCGAGCAGCTGGTAGTGCACCGCGGCGAACAGCAGGTTCGTCGGCTGCTGGCCGACCCGGCAGTGGGTGGCGATGTCGAGTAGCGCCGGATCGTCGGCGACGATCGTGGACAGTCTCTGGTACAGCGCGGAGCTGGCGAACTCCCGCTCGCCGAACCGGAACCGGCGGGCCAGCGCCTCGGAAGGGGTCATGGCTCCAGCGTCGGCTCCCGCCGGCATAGTGTCAATATTGACAGCATCAACATATAGTCATGGCGTGTCGGACGAATCCCGTTGGCTCAGCACCAGCCAGGCCGCCCAACTGCTCGGTGTCAAAACCGCCACGATCTACGCGTACGTCAGCCGCGGCCAGCTCACCCGGCACGTCGCAGCGGACCGGCGCAGTTCCCGGTTCGAGCGGGCCGAAGTGCAGCGGCTGGCCGCCCGGACCCGCCGTGGCGGCCGTGCCGGGTCGCTGGATGTGGTACTCGACACCGAACTGTCCCTGCTCGAACCCACCGGCTCGCTGTACTACCGGGGCCACGACGCGGTACGGCTGGCCCGCGACACCAGCTACGAGCAGGTCGCCGCGCTGCTGTGGAGCGGCACCACGCCGGTGCCCGGCCAGCAGCCGGAGCCCTGGGAGTGCACCGGGGCCGCGTTGGCGGCCGGCCGCAGCGCCCAGCAGGCGCTCCCGGCGGCCACCCGGCCGGCCGACCGGCTGCGGGTCACCGCAGCCGTGGTGGCCGGCACCGACCCGCTACGGCACGACCGGCGGCCCGGTGCGGTCGTCACCACCGGGCAGGCGCTCATCGCTGCGCTCGCCGACTGCCTGCCACGACGACATGAACCCGCCGACCGTACGATCGCGGCCCGGCTGTGGGCCGCGCTGGCACCCACCGCACCTGAGCCTGCGCAGCTACGGGCGCTCAACGCCGCGCTGGTACTGACCGCCGACCACGAACTCGCCTCGTCCGCCCTGGCCTCCCGGGTCGCGGCTGCGGTCTGGGCCGACCCGTACCTCACCGTGCTGGCCGGCCTGGCCACCGCCGGCGGCGTGCTGCACGGCGGCGCGATGAGCGAGGTCGAGTCGCTGCTGACCGAACTGGCACACGGGCGCTCCCCGGCCGACCTGGTCGCCGCCCGGCTCGCCGGCCCCACCCCGGTGCCGGGTTTCGGCCACCACGTGTACACCCGGCGCGACCCGCGCAGCGACGCCCTGCGCGCGTTGGTCGACGAAGCCGGCGGCGCGGACCAACTGGCCGCGGCGGCCGAGGAACTCGTCGCGCTGGTCGGGCGGCACGACGGACCGCCACCCAACGTCGACTTCGCCCTGGGGCTACTCGCCGCCCGGGCCGGTCTGACCGCTGGCGCGGCCGAGGCGGTGTTTCTGATGGGTCGCAGCGCCGGACTGATCGGGCACACCATCGAGGAGTACCGGCACCGGTTCCGGTTCCGACCACGCGCCGTCTACACCGGCCCGGCCCCGGAGACCGTCACAGGCCCTAGATGAGTACGTAGCCGGCCGAACGCAACGCGCCCATACCACCCATAGCGCCTTCTCGATCACACATCGGCACGCGGGGTTCGACAACACCTGCCGCAGAACTTTTTTACCGCGGTTGGAAGCGGTAGCCCATGCCGGGTTCGGTGAGCAGGTGGCGGGGGTGGTGGGGTTCGGCTTCGAGTTTGCGGCGGAGCTGGGCCATGTACAGGCGTAGGTAGTTGTCCTCGCGCTCGTAGCCCGGGCCCCAGACCTCGGCCAGCAGTTGGCGTTTGGTCACCAGTTGGCCCGGGTGACGGATCAGGACCTCCAGCATCCGCCACTCGGTGGGGGTGAGGCGTACCTCGGCCGGGCGGTCGGTCCTGCGACCGGTCGGCAGATCGGGTGAGATCACGATCCGGCGGACCGCCAGATCGACGATGTAGTCACCGAGCGGTACCTGCGGCTGGGCCTGGGTAGGTGCCGTACGGCGGGACACCGCACGGATGCGGGCCAGCAGTTCGTCCATCCCGAACGGTTTGGTCACGTAGTCGTCCGCGCCGGCGTCCAGGGCCTCCACCTTGTCCAGCGAATCGGTACGACCGGACAGTACGAGCACCGGCACGTCCGTCCAGCCCCGCAGCCCGCCGAGCACCTCGGTGCCGTCCATGTCGGGCAGCCCCAGGTCGAGGATGACCAGGTCCGGCTGGTGCCGCGCCGCCGCGGCCAGCGCGCTGCGCCCGTCCGGCGCCACCACCACCTCGTAGCCGCGGGCCGCCAGGTTGATCCGCAGGGCGCGGACGATCTGCGGCTCGTCGTCGACCACCAGTATCCGCATGCCAGTGCGCCGCCCGTTCCGGTCAGCTCGGGCCCGAAGGATCGAGCGCGGTCAGACCCCCCGACGGAGTGTCGGCGTCCAGTACGACCGGCAGGGTGAAGACCATGGTCAGCCCGCCGCCAGGGGTCTCGTCGGGTACCAGGGTGCCACCCATCGCCTCGGCCAGGCCGCGGGACAGGGCCAGCCCGAGCCCCACCCCGCTGCCCCGGTCGTCGAGCCGCTGGAAAGGGGTGAAGATCCGGTCCCGGTCCGCCGGCGGTACGCCCGCCCCGTGGTCGACCACCCGCAGCTGCACCACATCACCGAATTGGCTGGCGGTCACCAGCGGCGGGCGGCCGTCGGCGGGGCTGTGCCGCACCGCGTTGGCCGTCAGGTTCGCCACCACCCGCTCTGCCAGTACCGGGTCTGCGAGGACCGCCGGCAGGCCGTCGGGCACCTGTACCTCGACCCGGCTGGCCAACGGCCCGAGCGAGTCGACCGCCCGCAGGGCGATCTCCTCGGGGCCGGTCGGCGCGGGCACCACCGACAGCGCGCCGGCCTGCAACCGGCTCAGGTCCAGCAGGTTGTCCACCAGCCGGTGCAGCCGGTCCAGCGACTCATCGGCGGTCGCCAGCAACTCATCGCGGTCGGCGTCCCGCCAGGCCACGTCGTGCCCACGCAGGCTGGACACCGCGGCCTTCGCCGAGGCCAGGGGGGAACGCAGGTCGTGCCCGACCGCACGCAGCAGGGCGGTACGCATCCGGTCCGTGGCGGCCAACTCCTCCGCCTCGGCGGCCCGCTCACGCAGCCGGCCACGTTCCAGCGCATCCGCAGCGTAGACCGCGAACGCGTCGAGTACCCGACGATCCGAGGCCGGCAACAACCGACCGTTGCCGGCCAGTACGAACCGTTCACCGACCTCGACCGTCACATCCGCGTCGGCCGGACCGGGCGGTATGGCATCGCCGGCCACGCGTACGGTGCGCCAGTCCTCCTCGTCGCGTTCCAGCAACGCCACACTGGTCAGGCCAAAGGTCTCCCGGATCCGTTCCAGCAGCGCCGGCAGGCCCTGCTCGGCCCGCAGTACGCCGCCCGCCAGGGTCGCCAGGGTCTGTGCCTCGGCGGCGGCCCGGTCGGCCCGCCGGGCCCGTTCCGCGGACCGGTGGACCGCCCAGCTCACCATCACCGCCACAGCCAGGAACACCAGCAGAGCGATGACGTTGTTGCGTTCGGCGATGGTGATCCGGAACCTCGGTGGGGTGAAGAACAGGTTCACCAGCATCGAACCCACCACGGCACACCCCAGTGCCGGCCACATTCCGCCGATCAGCCCGACCGCCACCACCACGAGCAGGTACAGCAGCAGGTCGCTGGCGAGGGTCAGCGGCCCGCGCAGCGCGGTCAGCACACCGGTGAGTACGGCCAGCATCGGCAACGCGACGAGCGCGCCGGTGATCTGCCGACGGGCGGTGAGCCCACCGGACAGCTCCGGGAGGCCGGGGCCACCTCGACGGTTGGCCTTCTCGTGCGTGACGATGTGCACGTCGATCGGCCCGGACTCCCGCACCACCCGCGCGGACACCCCTTCACCGGTCAGGAAGGTGGCGATCCGTCCGCGGCGGCTCGCGCCGAGCACGATCTGGGTGGCGTTCTCGGCCCGCGCGACCTCCAGCATGGCGACCGCCGGATCGTCACCCATCACCTGGTGGAAGCTGCCGCCGAGCTGCTCGACCAGCCGACGCTGGTCGGCGATGGCGGCCGGACTCGCGCCGTGCAGGCCGTCGGTCCGGTTGATGTGTACGGCCAGCAGTTCACCGCCGCCGGCGCGGGCCGCGATCCGGGCACCGCGGCGGATCAGCGTGTCGCCTTCCGGGCCGCCGGTCAACCCGACCAGGACCCGTTCCCGGGTCTCCCAGGGCGTGGAGATCTGGTGTTCCTCCCGGTAGCGCAGCAGCGCCTCGTCCACCCGTCCGGCCAGCCACAACAGCGCCAGTTCGCGCAGCGCGATCAGGTTACCGGGGCGGAAGTAGTTCGCCAGCGCGGCGTCCACCCGTTCCGACGGGTACACGTTGCCGTGCACCATCCGGCGGCGCAGCGCCTCCGGCGTCATGTCCACCAGTTCGATCTGGCTGGCACCGCGCACCACCGAGTCGGGGATGCGTTCGCGTTGCGCCACCCCGGTGATCCGTTCGATGACGTCGTTCATCGATTCCAGATGCTGAATGTTGACCGTGGTCAGCACGTTGATCCCGGCGGCGAGCAGTTCCTCGACGTCCTCCCAGCGTTTGGCGCGCCGGCTGCCCGGCACGTTGGTGTGTGCCAGCTCGTCGACCAGGGCCAGTTGGGGTCGTCGGGCCAGCACCGCGGCCAGGTCCATCTCGGTGAAGGTGCCACCGCGGTAGTGCACGGTGCGCCGGGGCACCACCTCCAGCCCCTCCAGCAGTTCGGCGGTGGCGGGTCGACCGTGCGTCTCCACGACGCCGACCACCACGTCCTTGCCCCGGGCCCGGCCGCGTTGGCCTTCGGACAACATCGCGTACGTCTTGCCGACGCCCGGCGCCATGCCGAGGTAGATCCGCAACGTTCCGCGTGCCCTGTCCGTCATACTGTCCTGCCTTCGGATGTCAGGCACGGCTCCAGCCTGATCTGCGCACGCATTCACCAGAGCCGACAACGCTTCCCGTACGCCGCCCCGGCCAGCACCAACGCTCTACTGACAACCAGTACGACCGGAAGCTATCCCGGTGCGCCTACGCTGGAGGCCGGAACGCCGAAGACGTACTCTCAGTGGATGTTCACCCTGCTGAAGACGCTGCACGTGCTGTTCGCGGTCCTGCTCGTCGGCCCGCTGACGATGATCCCGATGACCGCGCTGCGGTCGATCCGACGTCGCGACGGTGCGGCCGTGGCCGGCGCAGCACGGCAGACCATGATCTACGGGCTCGGCTCCCTGCTGGTGTTCGTGCTCGGGTTCGGGATCGTCGGGGTGAAATCCGAGCGGTTCAGCATGGGTGACCCGTGGATCACCATCTCCATGACGTTGTACGTGATCGCCCTGGTTCTGGTGCTCGCACTCGTCCTACCCGGCCTGCGCGGCGCGTCGAAGCTGATCGAGGCGGGGGTGCAGGACACCCAGCGACTGACGGGCGCCACCCCGCCGCCGGTCGCCGGGGTGGGCGGCACCGATGAACCGACGCCGGCGCTGGAGTCCGGTGACGGCGAGGATGCCGGGCCGACCAGCGGGGCTGCGGTTCCGGCGGGGTCCGCTGCGGGCAGCGACCAGGCCACCCAGCTGCGTTCGGAGCCGACCCTGACGGCCACCGCCACGGACCTGGCGACCAAGCAGAAACTGGATTCGCTGTACGGCCGTACCGCCGCCGGCGCAGGCCTGGTGACCCTGCTGTTCATCGTGATCGTGGTGCTGATGGTGGTGCAGCCGTTCAGCTGACCGGCATCGGTCGTGGCCAGCCGTCGGGGCGGCGCCGCCAGGGGCCGGCCGCCTCCAGTTGGGCGGCCGCCGCGAGCAGCAGCCATTCGCTGCCCGGCGGCCCGACCAGCTGCACCCCGACCGGCAGGCCGTCCGGCCGGATGCCGGCCGGTACGGTCAGCGCCGGCAGCGCGGCCAGGTTCCACGGTGCCGCGTACGGCGCGTACCGCACGGAGGTCCAGACGTTGCGCAACCAGCCCCGGCTCGACCACTGCCGGGCCGCTGGTGGCGGGCCGGCCAGTACCGGTGTCAGCAGCAGGTCGTAGTCGTCGAAGAAGGCCAGGCAGTCCTGGCGCCAGCGTTCGGCGTCCTCTTGGCGGACCATGCCCCGACCGAACGCGACCGAGCCGATCGCGGCGTGCCGGCGGGTACGCGGCTGCAACTGGTCGCGGCCGAACTGTTCGGCGTCGGCGTACGCGGCCGCGAACCAACGCGCCATGGTGGCCTTGACCAGCCGCAGCGGATAACGCGGGTCGGCGCGCCGGGCATCGTGTCCGGCGCCGACCAGGAAGCGCGCGGCACGACCCACCGCCTCCCGTACCGGGGCGTCGGGGAAGACCCCGACGACCGGGCTGCGCAGCGACACCGCGACCCGCAGCCGCGGTAGGTCGGCGGTGCGTCGACCGATCTGGTCGGCCAGTACGGAGAAGCCGAGCGCCGCGTCGGTGACCGTGGTGGCCAGGACACCGTTCTCCACCATGCCGAACCAGTCGGTCTCACCGATGCCGGCCGGTACGACTCCCGGGCCGGGTTTGAAGCCGACCAGGCCGCAGCAGGCCGCCGGGATGCGCAGCGAACCCAGGCCGTCGTTGCCGTGCGCGAGCGGTACGACCCCGGCGGCCACCGCGGCGGCGGAGCCACCGGACGACCCGCCCGGGGTGCGGTCCAGCTGCCACGGGTTGCGGGTCACGCCGGTCTGGTCGTCGGTGACCGCGAACAGTCCCAGTTCCGGCATCCGGGTGGTGCCGAGGATGACCGCGCCCGCACCACGCAGCCGGCGTACCACCTCGTGGTCGGATTCGGCCGGCGGCAGGCTGGCCACTGGCGAACCGGCGCCGAGCGGCTCGCCGGCCACCGCCACGTTCTCCTTGACCGCGATCGGCACCCCGGCCAGCGGCAACCCGCCGAGTTCGGGCAGCTCGTCGACGATGCCGGCCTCGCCGAGCGCCGGTACGGTGCGCACCGTACGGAACGCGTGCAACGTCGGCTCTACCTCGGCCAGGTAGCGGAGGTGCTCGTCGACGACCTCACCCGCGGTGCTGTCACCGCGGCGTACCGCTTCGGCGATCTTCGTCGCCGTCGCACCGACCCAAACCATGGACGCCCCCTCCGGCAGCACGCCCCATCGTGCCAGTTGTCGGGCCGGAGAGGCCATTCAGGTGCGCGGAAGCGGGACGTACCGGACATCGCCCGGGGTGGTCGAACCGTACGGGCCACCAGTGCCTCCGGGGTGGCCCGAACCGTGCGGGCCACCCGGGCATCCGTCAGCTCAGTGCCTGCGCCAGGTCGGCGAGCAGGTCGTCCACGTGCTCGATGCCGACCGACAGGCGTACCAGGTCCGCCGGCACCTCGAGCGGCGAGCCGGCGGCGCTGGCGTGCGTCATCTGGCCCGGGTGCTCGATCAGCGACTCGACCCCACCCAGCGACTCGGCCAGGGTGAACAGCTTCGCCCGGTTGCAGACCCGGACCGCTGCCTCCGCCCCGCCTGCCAGCCGGAAGCTGACCATGCCGCCGTACCGGCGCATCTGCTTGACGGCCACCTCGTGGCCGGGGTGCCCGGGCAGACCCGGGTACAGCACCGACGAGACCACCTTGTGCTCGGTCAGAAAGTCGACGATGCGTTCGGCGTTGTCGCAGTGCCGGTCCATCCGTACGGACAGGGTCTTGGCGCCGCGCAGGGTCAGCCAGGCGTCGAACGGACCGGCGATCGCACCCATCGAGTTGGAGTAGAAGGCCAGCGTGTCGGCCAGCTCCTGGTCAGTGACGATCAGCGCGCCGCCGACCACGTCGGAGTGGCCGCCGATGTACTTGGTGGTGGAGTGCACCACCACGTCGGCGCCGAGGGCCAGCGGCTGCTGCAGGTACGGCGAGGCGAACGTGTTGTCCACCACGAGCCGGGCGCCGCGTTCGTGCGCCACACCCACCAGCGCGGGGATGTCCGCCACCGACAGCAGCGGGTTGGTCGGGGTCTCGCACCAGACCAGTCGGGTGGCGTCGGTCATCGCCGCCCGTACGCTGTCCACATCGGACAGTTTGGCCGCGGTCCAGGACAGACCCCAGCGCTGGGCGACCTTGCTGAACAACCGGAAGGTGCCGCCGTACGCGTCGTCCGGGATCACCACATGGTCACCGGGCTGACACAGGGCACGCAGCAGGGTGTCCTCAGCGGCCATGCCGGACGCGAACGCGAAGCCGCGCCGGCCGCCCTCCAACGCGGTCAGGCACTCCTCCAGCGCGACCCGGGTCGGGTTACGGGTACGGCTGTACTCGTAACCCTCCCGGGTGCCGCCGACGCCGTCCTGGGCGTAGGTGGAGGTGGCGAAGATCGGAGGGATCACCGCGCCGGTGCGGGGATCCGGCTCCTGCCCGGCGTGGATGGCAAGAGTCTCGAAACTGTGCGTCATGCCGCCGAGCGTAGTCGTCCGCCCGGTGACGCCAAGGTACCGGCGTGACTCCTCCCTCTGAATGCGCCGACCGGGCATTCATGGTGGTCTGCTGGCTTTCGGCGGGTTGCTCAGCCGTGACGGTGTCCGGGCCGGCCGTGCGGGCGGCCACGCGCGCCGGACGGGCGGGCAGAGTGACCCCGCACATAGGGTGTGCGCTGTGGGTGACTGCGTGTTCTGTGCGATCGTGGCCGGCGACATCCCCGCGCAGCATGTGCTGGACGAACCCGACACCGTCGGTTTCCTGGACACCCGGCCGCTGTTCCGGGGGCATGTGCTCGTGCTGCCCCGGCGGCACCTGGAGACCCTGACCGACGTACCGGTCGAGGCGGTCGGTCCGCTGTTCGCCGCGGTGCAGCGGGTCACCGCGGCGGTCGAGCAGGCGTGCGAAGCCGCCGGCAGCTTCGTGGCGCTGAACAACCGGGTCAGTCAGAGCGTGCCGCACCTGCACGTGCATGTGGTGCCACGCAACCGCAAGGACGGCCTGCGGGGGTTCTTCTGGCCCCGGACGAAGTACGCCGACGACGCCGAGGCCGCGGACTACGCGGCCCGGATCCGGGCCGCCCTGACCTGACCCGGCCCCGGGCGCCGCGGGCCGGCCCGGGGAACATGTCCGCCCTGGTCGGCGTTGTGCCAGCTGAACCGAGGTCTACGGAGGTCACCGTGTCGCTGTTCCGTCGTTCGTCCGCCATACCGACCCCGGACCAGGCCCTGCCCGGTCGTGCCGAACCGGTGTCCGTCGCCGACCGGCACACGGTGCTGGACACCCCGCTGCGTGGACCGTGGCCGGAGGGCTACCAGGTCACCGTGTTCGGGATGGGCTGCTTCTGGGGCGCGGAACGGATCTTCTGGCAGATTCCCGGCGTGTACTCCACGGCGGCCGGCTACGCCGGCGGCAGCACCCCGAACCCCAGCTACGAAGAGGTCTGCTCCGGCGGCACCGGACACGCCGAGGTCGTGCAGGTCGTGTACGACCCGTCGAAGGTGTCGTACGAGACGCTGCTCAAGGCCTTCTGGGAGAACCACGACCCGACCCAGGGGATGCGGCAGGGCAACGACGTCGGCACCCAGTACCGCTCCGCCATCTACACCACCACACCGGAGCAGGCCGACATCGCCGAGCGTAGCCGTACGGCGTTCGCCCCGGTGGTGGCCGAGGCCGGGCACGGCGCGATCACCACGCAGATCGCCCCGCTCACCGACTTCTACTACGCCGAGGACTACCACCAGCAATATCTGTCGGACACCAAGAACCCGTACGGCTACTGCAACCACGGCCCCAATGGCATGAGCTGCCCGATCGGCATCGCCAGGACCGCCTGATGTCGCCGTGGCTCCGGCGTGGGTCCGCGGATTCGCGCCAGAGCTGTCGCACTCCGCGCCGAAGCCCGAGACTCGCTTGGTGCGCGCCGCCGAGCCAGGCACTAATAGCATGATTTGTCCGATTAGTGGCGGGTGAGATCGTCCAGACACCTAAGATCGCCGAGCTTGTCGACCCGGCGATCCGCGCCGACAGGCTCCGGGAATCTGTACAGACTTCGCGCCAGTAACTGCCTATACTTTGGGCATGACTGCTGTGCCGTTCACCGACGCCCGCAACCGCCTTTCGGAACTCCTCGATGAGGTGGCCTCGACACATGAGCGGATAGAGATCACCCGACACGGTCACGCCGCCGCGGTGCTCATCTCTGCCGACGATCTCGCGGCGTTGGAAGAGACGCTGGAGGTCCTGTCCAGTGCCGAGGCCATGCGGCAACTTGCCGAGTCCAAGGCGGCCGTCGAAGCCGGTGACGTCCTCGACACCGACGAACTCGCGGCGTTGATGGCGAAGCGGTCGAAGCAGGCACGGTGACCGGCCCCGCTCCCGACAGCTACCGACTTCAGGTCGCCGGCCCGGCCGCACGCGCTCTGGCCGGACGGCTGCCAGAAAAGATCGCCGCAGCCGTCTACGAGTTCGTCACCACCGCTCTCCTCGACAACCCGCATCGCGTCGGCAAACGACTGCTTCTGCCGCCGTTCGAGGGAACCTGGTCGGCCAGACGGGGCACGTATCGCGTCCTCTACGAGATTGACGAAGACGACCGCGTCGTGACCGTGACGGCAATCGAACACCGCGCCGACGCCTACCGGTCGCGCTGATTCAAAGGCGCGAATCAGTACATCACTGTTCGCCAGAGTCGAAGAACCCGGACCAGCTACTGCAACCACGGTCCCAACGGCATGAGCTGCCCGATCGGCGTCGCCCGTACCACCACCTGATCCCTTCAACGAGCGGCCACCGCCATCTCGACGGTGGCCGCTCGCGGCAGGTGCGCAGGTTGATCCGCTATAAAGGCGTTGTCGTGCCTGGTACCGCCGGGAGATCCTGCGATCGTGACGAACGACGACGGCGATGTACGCGCCAGCTTCGACCGTCGGGTCGGCTCACTACGGGGCCGTCGCGTGTTCTCCGTCGGATATGGGGACCTGAGCAGCATGGGGCCGGAGTTTGAGTGGGACTTCGGTGACTGGCATCACGCCGTGATGGGTGTGCAGTTGACCACCGACGCAGGTCCGGTGACGGTCACCTGGACAGCGACCTTCTACCCATACGGCGTCGAAGTGTTCCTGGAGCCGATTGCCCGTCATGCCGACCAGGCTGGGACCCAACGGGTCGGGCCGAGTGCCGATTCGCGCTGGACGGCGATGCTAGGGCAACCGGTGCGTGATGCTCAGGTGTCATGGGAGCGGTTCACGATCGGACCAAGCATGCGGCCTGACGGTCAGGTGATCGGCCCACCCCATGACGTCGATGTCCCTACGGCCCTACGACTGGACTTCGACGGCGGTCCGGTGTGGTTCGTGGCCGGCATGCCGCAGTTCCCGAGTCTGGGAAAGGTGTTTATCCCCGGAGACGAGATCGTGGTCGTCTTCACCACCGCGAGGATGCGCCAGATGGGCTATGCGGATCCGAAGTTCACCGAGTGAGCCAGCATCAGCACTACACCGTTCGCCAGGATCGAAGAACCCGTACGGCTACTGCAACCACGGCCCCAACGGCATGAGCTGCCCGATCGGCGTCGCCAAGACCAGCTGACCAGGAGTGGAGCCTCTCCGCATCCGGAGGGGCTGCGCCGGTTCATCGAACCAGCGCAGCCGGATCGAGCCGAACGGTGAACGGCTCGTCGATCTGGAGTACCTCGCCCTTGGCGACCACGGCGTCCTCGACATAGTGGGCGCCGTCCAGCCGGTAGAGCAGCAAGGTCACTCCGGCCGCAGTGTCCGGCTCGATCAACAGATACCAGCGGATCCCAGCTGCGGCATAGAGTTGCATCTTCACCAGTCGATCGGCTGCTGCGTTGCCCGGCGAGACGATCTCGCCGACCAGGCGGACCTCACCTGATTCAACGACCGCGCCCTCAACATCGGTATCGGCCACGACCAGGTCCGGAATGACGATCCGTTCCACCCCCAGCCGTACATTGACGGCCTCGAACACGATCAGGCCGGCAGACGTGGCCGCGTCGTCCAGGGCGTTGGCCAACTTCCGGGACAGGTGCTTGTGTCACTCACTCGGCGCAGGGCTCACCAACAGGCTGCCGTCCAGCAGCTCGATCCGGTCCGCAGTCCTGCCCAGAGTCAGGTAGTCCGGTTCCGTCCACGGACGGACATGCCCCACGACCATCATGATCGTCCGGCCGCCCCTCCTCAGCCGCACAGCAGTGGTGCCCCGGCCCGGCTTGCGTCGGGACCGGGGCACCACTGTGCTGGTAGTTCGTAGCCTCGCAGAACGTGGCTACCCGATCATTCTGACAGTCGCTCCTGACTGCGCGCTGTCGGGGTCCGTTCACCCGACGCAGCTCCACCGAATCACCGTCCACAAACGACAGTCGAGTGATTCCCGCACGGTGACCGGATCCGGCCACAACGTCACCGCCGGGTCGACGGCCCGAGGTGGCACGAAGACGGGATGAGGACGGCTTGGGGTGCCGGGTACGGTTTGGTCAACGGCAACGACAGACACACAACACGAGGGAGCACTCCGATGGAGGAGTACCACGCCGACGTAGACGGTGACGGCCACGAGGACACCATCGACGTCGACCAGACGTCGCAGGGCACCGAGTACCTGGTCGACACCAATGGCGACGGCACCGCCGACTACCAGGGCATCGACACCGACAACGACGGCAACGTCGACTACGTCGAGGCCGACACCGACGGCGACGGCCACGCCGACGTGACCGCCTCGGTCGGCGCCGACGGACAGGTCGAGTACGCCTCCGTGGACAGCAACCACGACGGCAGCTACGACACCTCCGTCGAGCAGAGCTCGGACGGTAGCTACCAGGCGACCAACTACACCGACTCGGACAACCCGTATCTGAGTGCCTGAGCATGGCGTGCTGACACGGGCCGGATCCCCTGTGGACCGGCCCGTTTCGCTGCCCGCAGTACGATCCGAGCATGTGGCTGCGTGCCGGCACCCCCGCTGACTCCCAGGACCTGTTCACCGTGCAGCGCGCCGCGGCCCTCGCCGCGTACGGGCATGTGTTCCCACAGGATCAGTACCCGTTCCCGGACCAGCAGGTCGCCGAGCTGGTGTGGCGGATGCTGACCGGCCACGCGGAGAAGGTGCTGGTCGCAGTCGGTGACGAGGGGCCGGTCGGGTACATCAGCCGGCAGGACGAACGCATCAGCCATCTGTACGTGGCGCCGATGCACTGGCGACGCGGCGTCGGTAGTCGGCTGCTCGCCGCGGCGGTCGACAGCATCCGCGAGGACGGGCACGAGATCGCCCGGCTGTGGGTGATGTCGAAGAACCACCGGGCCCGGGCCCTGTACGAGCAGCACGGTTGGCACCTCGACGGCACCAGCTCCGAGGCCAGGTTCCCGCCCTACCCGGCCCTGCTCGGTTACGCGCTCGCCCTTACCGACGCGCAGCCCGCCGAGGACGGACCGACCGGCTGACCGGCGGCACGGTGGTGCCGCCGGTCGCTGAGGTCGGACGTCAGTCGGTGGACAGGTAGGTCAGCAGGTCCTGGCGGGTCAGCACACCTTTGGGCTTGCCGTCGAAGAGCACCAGTGCGGCACCGTCGCCCTCCAGCAGGGTGATGGCCGCGCCGACCGGCTGGCCGGCCCCGATCATCGGCAGCGGCGCCGACATGTGCCCCTCGATCGGGTCGTGCAGGTGCGCTCGACCGTTGAACAGCGCGTCCAGCAGGTCGCGTTCGGCGACCGAGCCGACGACCTCGGCGGTGACCAGCGGCGGTTCCGCCTTGACCACGGGCATCTGGCTGATGCCGTATTCGCGCAGGATGTCGATGGCGTCGCGGACGGTCTCGGTGGGGTGTACGTGCACCAGCTCGGGCAGCCGGCCGTCCTTGCCGGCGAGTGCGTCGGCGACGGTCGCCGAGCCGCCGCCGTCGGTCAGGAAGCCGTAGTGGGCCATCCAGTTGTCGTTGAAGATCTTCGACAGGTAGCCGCGGCCACCGTCAGGCAGCAGTACCACGACGACGTCGTCGGGGCCGGCCTGTTCTGCGACCCGTAGCGCCGCGACTGCGGCCATCCCGCAGGAGCCGCCGACCAGCAGACCCTCCTCGCGGGCGAGCCGGCGGGTCAGGTCGAAGGAGGCGGAGTCGGAGACGGCGATGATCTCGTCGCACACGGTCCGGTCGTAGGCGCTGGGCCAGAAGTCCTCGCCGACCCCCTCGACGAGGTATGGCCGGCCGGAACCGCCGGAGTAGACGGAGCCCTCGGGGTCCGCGCCGATGACCTTCACCGCGCCGTCGGAGATCTCCTTGAGGTAGCGGCCGGTGCCGGAGATCGTGCCGCCGGTGCCGACCCCGGTGACGAAGTGGGTGATCCGGCCGTCCGTCTGGGCCCACAGTTCGGGGCCGGTGGTCTCGTAGTGCGAGCGCGGGTTGTTCGGGTTGGAGTACTGGTCGGGCTTCCAGGCGTTGGGGATCTCGCGGACCAGGCGGTCGGAGACGTTGTAGTAGGACCGGGGGTCCTCGGGCGCCACCGCGGTCGGGCAGACCTCGACCTCGGCGCCGTACGCCCGCAGCACGTTGATCTTGTCCTCGCTGACCTTGTCCGGGCAGACGAATACGCACCGGTAGCCGCGCTGCTGCGCCACGATGGCCAGCCCGACCCCGGTGTTTCCGCTGGTCGGCTCGACGATCGTGCCACCGGGCTTCAGCTCACCGGAAGCCTCGGCGGCGTCGATCATGCGTACCGCGATGCGGTCCTTGACGCTGCCGCCCGGGTTGAAGTACTCGACCTTGGCCAGGACCGTGGCGCGGGTGCGCTCGCTGATCACGTTGCGCAGCCGTACCAGCGGGGTGTCGCCGATGAGGTCGACGACGGATTCGTAGTAACGCACGCCGTTGTGCCTTTCGCTAGCCGTAGGGATCTCATCACGGTGCAGAGATTGCCCAGGAAGCTTACGTCGAGCGGTCCGGCCGCCGGGACTTCCCTACTTCTACACGATGTAGTAGCTTCTACTTATGGTAGAAGCGCGGCGATGGCCGGGCGTCGCAGGCACGGCGGACTGGGCCGATCAGCGGCTGGGTGGTGCCGGGCCGTTGCGGAAGTTGTTCAACAAGGTCTTTCCGGACCACTGGTCGTTCATGTTGGGCGAGATCGCGTTGTACTCGTTCATCATTCTGTTGTTGACCGGTACTTTTCTGGCGTTGTTCTTCACGCCGTCCTCGACCGAGGTGGTGTACCACGGTTCGTACGTGCCGTTGCGTGGGATCACCATGTCGCAGGCGTACGCGTCGTCGTTGGATCTGTCGTTCGATGTGCGGGGCGGGTTGATCCTGCGGCAGATCCATCACTGGGCGGCGTTGCTGTTCATGGCGGCGATCGTGGTGCACATGCTGCGTACGTTCTTCACCGGTGCGTTCCGTCGGCCGCGTGAGCTGAACTGGATGGTGGGGTTCCTGCTGTTCTGGCTCGGCTTCGCCGAAGGACTGCTCGGCTACTCACTACCCGACGACGCGCTGTCGGGCACCGGGCTGCGCATCATCGACGGCATCATCATGTCCATCCCGCTGATCGGCAGCTGGCTGTCCTTCTCGCTGTTCGGCGGTGAATTCCCCGGAACCGTGATCCTGGAAAGGTTCTACATCCTGCACGTGTTCCTGGTACCCGGCATCATTCTGCTGCTGATCACGGTGCACATGGCGTTGCTGGTCAAGCAGAAGCACACGCAGTGGCCGGGGCCGGGGCGTACCGAGCACAACGTGGTCGGGCACCGGATGTTCCCGGGATTCGCGGCCAAGGGCGGCGGCTTCTTCATGGTCGTGTTCGGAGTGCTGGCGCTGTTCGGTGGCCTGGTGCAGATCAACCCGATCTGGCTGTTCGGCCCGTACCGGGCGGCGGTGGTGTCCTCGGCGTCGCAGCCCGACTGGTACGTGATGTTCCTCGACGGCCTCGTACGGCTCTTCCCCGCCTGGGAACTGAGATTCTCGCTGCTCGGCCACGGTTACACGGTGCCCGCGGTGTTCTTCGCCGCCGTACCGGTGCCCACCGTGATGGTGCTCGGCGGACTGCTGTACCCGTTCCTGGAGAAGCGGTTCAGCAAGGACAAGACTGCCCACAACCTGCTGCAGCGGCCGCGTGACGTGCCGGCCCGTACCGGCCTGGGCGCGATGGCCGTGGCGTTCTTCCTGGTACTGACGCTGTCCGGCGGCAACGACGTGATCGCCGACAAGTTCAATATCAGCCTCAACGCGATGACCTGGGCCGGCCGCATCGGGATCCTGATCATCCCGCCACTCGCCTACTACATCGCCTACCGCATCGCCCTGGGCCTGCAGCAGCACGACCGCGAGGTCCTCGCCCACGGCGTCGAGACCGGCATCATCAAACGCCTGCCCTCAGGCCAGTTCATCGAGGTCCACCAGCCACTGGCAGCCCCCGACGAACACGGCCACACCGCACTGCCCTACCGCGGCTGGGTGGTACCCAAGAAGATGAACCGCATCGGCGTCATCGACCCCGCGGTCAAGGGCTTCTTCGTCGCCGTGGAAAAGCCCGCCGCCGGGAGACCGGCAGCGGCGCCGGTGTCACCGGCACCGGTCCGCGAGGAGATCACCTCCGGTCGGCCCTGACCACCTTCAGATCCTTGGGCCCGTCGACCTTCGGTGCCGCCCGCTTCTCCCAGTCGAGGAAACGTTCCGCCTCGTCCAGCAGCCCACCGGCCAGCCAGGCGAGCACCACCCCGTCGTCGACCAGGCCGAAGGCCAGGAAGAACGCCTCCGGCACGAGGTCGATCGGGGAGATGATGTAGACCGCGCCGATCCCCAACGCGACCAGCCGACCCCAGCTCAGGTCCCTGTACTGCCCACGGAACCGGGCACCCAGCAACCTGGGCAGCGCGCCGAGCCGGCGCCCCAGGCCGGGGCCGCCCTTCGCGAACAGCGCCCGACCCAGCGCCGTGAACCCGTTACGTCGCCGCAGCGCACCAGACGCCATCGGTCCACCTCCTCCTCGTTACCACCATGGTGCCCGGGTTTCGCCGTTCCCGCACGCTTGGCGCCGCCCGCACCGCTGCGTCCGCTCGGCCACCTTCGCGCGTTGTCGTGACCGGACCACCATTCGACCGGGAACCGGCAGGATCTACAGACATGGACCTCGACGAAGCCCGCGCCGTACTACGTGATTCGCACCATGCAGTGCTGGCCACCATGAAGAGTGACGGCACGCCGCAACTCAGCCCCGTCTCGGTCACCGTGGACGAGGCGGGACGGGCCGTCATCAGTACCCGGGAAACCGCGTACAAGGTACGGAACCTGCGCCGCGACCCGCGCGCCTGGCTGTGCGTACTGCCCGATGCGTTCTTCGGCCGCTGGATCCAGATCACCGGCACAGTCGACGTACTCAGCCTGCCGGAAGCGATGGAGCCGTTGGTCGACTACTACCGGCGCAGCGTGGGAGAACATCCCGACTGGGACGACTATCGGGAAGCGATGCAGCGGGAGGGTCGGGTGCTGGTCCGCCTCGCCCTCACCGCCGCCGGACCGGACCGCCAGGGCTGAATCCTCCACCGCGCCGACCTCACACATGCTGCGGAGTGATGGTTATCTGACATGCCGCGTTCGCCTTGTCCGGATAGCGTGGTGAATGGATCACTCACGAGGTGGAGGTTGGTATGAGTGGCGCCTCGCGGGCCCGCAGGATCGCTGTCGCCGCCGTCTACGGCGGCGGCAGTCTCGGTGTGTTCGGTGCGGTCGCAACCGGTCTGCTCGTCGGAGAGGCGAAACTGGCCCGCTGGGCGATCCGGGTGCCTGACATCCCCCCACCGGACTGCAGCGGAGACTACGGCACCCAGTATCCGGGCGAACCGGTCCAGCTGGCCCTGCTCGGTGACTCCTCCGCCGCCGGAATGGGCGCGGACCTGCCGCAACAGACCCCGGGCGCGCAGCTGGCCATCGGGCTGGCCGACAGCCTGCACCGGCCGGTACGCCTGACCTGCCTCGCCGTGGTCGGTGCGCTGAGCTCCGACCTGTACCCGCAGCTGGACCAGGCCCGCGAACTGCACCCCGACCTGGCGATCGTGCTGATCGGCGGCAACGACGTCACCCATGTGATCCGTCCACCGGTCGCGGTACGCCATCTGGCCACCGTGGTCACCCGGTTGCGGGAATCCGGCGCCGAGGTCGTCGTCGGTACCTGCCCCGATCTGGGCACCATCCGCCCCATCCAGCAGCCGCTGCGCTGGATCGCACGGCGCTGGAGCCGGGAGATGGCCGCCGCGCAGACCATCGCCACCGTGCGGGCCGGCGGTCGTACGGTCTCGCTCGGCGATCTTCTCGGACCGGACTTTCTGGCCTCCCCGGAGGAGATGTTCAGTGCCGACAGGTTCCACCCGTCGGCCGCCGGATACGTCAAGGCGGCGGCGGCGCTGCTGCCGACCGTCGCGAGCGTGCTGGGCAGCCCGGACGAGCTCAGCCCCGAACGTCGCCCGGTACAGGTCGGCATGACCCGGTCGTTGTCCCGGGCCGCCGCGGCTGCCGCGGAACGGGCCGGTACCGAGGTCAGCGTGACCACCGGCGCGCCAGGCAGCGCCCGCCCCGGCCGGTGGGCCCAGCTGCGCCGGCGGGTCCGCTCGCTGGCCGCCCGACCGGGCGGCGGGCGCCCCACGCCGAGGGTCGCCGAGCCGGTCGCCGAGCCGGTCGCCGACCGCTGAGCCGGGCGGCCGGGCCCGGCCGCCTGTCCTGGCCAGTTGCCGGGTCACCGACTAGCGTGTGAGGCAACGGCACGCCGAGCACCCGCAACCGGACGGGAGTGCGCAACGTGAACGCAGCAGGATGGGCCCGGCTGGTCGGCCGTGGGGTGATGTTCTCCACCGCGGCCGGGATACTGGCCAGCTGTGCGGTCCTGGCCATCGAGGCGGCCGTGGCGATGGGTCGGCAGTACGCCCAGCCCGCGATCGGCCCCGGCATGCGCGCCGCCTTCGGCCCCGACCACGCGCCGACGCTGCGGCTGGCGATGCTCGGTGACTCCACCGCCGCCGGTGTCGGGGTGGACCGGGTGGAGCAGACCGTCGGCGGTCAGCTCGCCGAGCAGCTCGCCGCGGTGGGGGTCCGGGTCGAACTGACCAGCGCCGCGGTGTCCGGTGCGCGCTCCGGTGACCTGCACACCCAGGTCGCCCGCGCGCTGCTGGTCACCCCACCGGATCTGGTCGTCATCCTGGTCGGCTGCCAGGACGTGATCCACGGGGTCGGCCCCGGCCGGGCAGCCACCGAACTGTCCGCCGCGATCCGTCGGCTGCGCGACGCCGGCATTCCGGTGGTCGTGGGCACCTGCCCGGAACTCGGCGCGAGCCTCGCGATCGGCCAACCGTTGCGCGAGATCGTCGGCTACCTGGGCCGCCGGTTGAGCCGTGCGCAGGTCAGCGCGACCCGGGCCGCCGGTGGCGTACCGGTCGATCTGGCGGCGGCGACCGGCACCGTGTTCCGCGCCGATCCGGGAATGCTGTGCCTGGACGGGTTCCATCCGTCCGCCGACGGGTACCAGATCTGGGCGCACGCCCTGTACCCGGCCGTCGCCGCGATGCACGACTCGGCCCACTGAACCACCGGCGGGTACAGGTGAGCAGCTCGCCACACTTCCCGCACCGACGACCCGCATGGCCTACCCGGCGGTAACATGCCGGCATGGCAGAAGCAGTCATTGTGGCAACGGCGCGGTCGCCGATCGGACGGGCCCAGAAGGGCTCGCTGCGCGACCTGCGGTCCGACGACCTGGCCGCCAGCATCGTACGGGCGGCCCTGGACAAGGTACCGGCACTCGACCCGGGCACCATCGACGATCTCTACCTCGGTTGCGGGTTGCCAGGCGGTGAGCAGGGCTTCAACCTGGCCCGGGTGGTCGCCGTACTGCTCGGCTACGATACGCTGCCCGGCGCCACCATCGCCCGCTACTGCGCGTCGAGCCTGCAGACCACCCGGATGGCCTTCCACGCCATCAAGGCCGGTGAGGGCGACGTCTTCCTGTCCGCCGGGGTCGAATGCGTCTCCCGGTTCGCCCGCGGCAACTCCGACATGCTGCCGGAGGAGGCCCAGGCGCTGGTCGGTGGCGGCTGGCAGAACCCGCGCTTCGACGCAGCGCGGGAACGTTCCGCCCGGCGCGCCGAGGGCGGACAGCCGGACTGGAGCGACCCACGGTCGGACGGCGAGCTGCCCGACATCTACCTCACCATGGGGCAGACCGCCGAGAACCTGGCCGAGGCGTACCAGGTCAGTCGGCAGGACATGGACGAGTTCGGGGTACGCAGCCAGAACCTCGCGGAAGCGGCCATCAAGGCCGGCCTCTTCGCCCGGGAGATCACCCCGGTCACCCTCCCGGACGGCACCGTGGTCGAACACGACGACGGTCCCCGGTCCGGTACGACCCTGGAGAAGGTGTCCGAACTCAAGCCGGTGTTCCGACCGGACGGGCGGATCACCGCCGGCAACTGCTGCCCGCTCAACGACGGCGCCGCCGCCGTGGTGATCATGAGTGACACCCGGGCCGCAGAACTCGGGCTCACCCCGCTGGCCCGGATCGTGTCCACCGGCGTCTCGGCGCTGTCCCCGGAGATCATGGGCCTCGGCCCGGTCGAGGCGTCCCGACAGGCCCTGGCCCGCGCCGGGATGAGCATCGACGACGTGGACCTGGTGGAGATCAACGAGGCGTTCGCCGCCCAGGTCATCCCGTCCTACCGGCAGCTGGGCGTACCGCTGGAGAAGCTCAACGTGTCCGGCGGTTCCATCGCCGTCGGCCATCCGTTCGGGATGACCGGCGCCCGGGTCACCGGCACCCTGCTGAACAACCTCTCCTGGCACGACAAGCAGATCGGGCTGGAGACCATGTGCGTGGGTGGCGGTCAGGGCATGGCGATGATCGTCGAACGGCTCTCCTGAACTCCTGCCGGCCGGGGCGCGCCGATCGGCGCGCCCCGGCCGCGCCGTGCCGGTCACAGCGGCTTGCAGCACAGCTCCTCGATGGCCTGGTAGCCGAGCTGGTCGTACAGCGCGCGGGCAGCGTGATTGAAGCCGAATACCGACAGTCGGACCGATACCGCGCCGCGCTGCCGACAGATCCGTTCGGCGGCTCGCATCATCGTCCGGCCGTGGCCGCGCCGGCGCAGCTGCTCGTACACGGTGACGTCGCAGACGAAGACGTGCAGACCGGCGGAGTCGGTCTCCTCCTGCAGCCACAGGTAGCCGACCGGCACGCTGCCCACGAAGCCGGTGTACAGCAGCTGGTCGGGGGTGTCCCAGCCGTCAGGCAGCAGTTCGGCCATCTCCGCGTCCGCCTGTTGCCGGGCCTCAGCCTCCGGTACGGTGCCCGAACGGGCCAGTTCGGCCGCGTAGACGACCTCCTGGCCGGCGCGAAAGACCTCGTACGCATCCCGGGTCATCGGCCGCAGCGTCACCGGGCCGGGACCCACGTCGGGGCCGGGCGGCCTGGTCAGTCGCCGGAGCATCTGGGTCGCGGCCGGCCGGAACCCCCGCCCGTCGATCATCGATGCGGTGACCCCGTCGTGGCAGAAGACGTTCACCCGCAGGTGCGTCGCGCCGAGGTTGCAGGACCACCGCTCCACCGCGTCGATCAGGTCATCGCCGACGCCGGCCGGGTCGGTTCCGGGCTCCAGCGCAACGTCGAACAGGAACGCCTCGCCGGTGTCCGGCCGTACCCGCGCCCACAGCTGGGCCACGTCGGTCGAGCCGCGCCGGGCACGCAGGATGTGGTGGTCCGGGGTGTCCGGGCCGTCGGGCAGCAGCCCGCGGACAATGTGGTCGACCCGTTGCCCTGCCTCGGATGCCGGCATCGAGCCGGAGACCACCCGGTGCTTGACGAACCTGCGACGCACCAGCGCCGACCAGGCTGCCTGTTCCCGGGCCGGCAGCGGTTCCAAGCGGATCGGGCCGTCCGGACCGGTCACGGCCACAGCTGGTGGCGGGCGGCCTGTACCGCATGATCCGCAGCGGACAGCTGTGGTGCGGACGGATCGGCGGCCATCAGATCCGCGGCGACCACCCGCAGCTGGTCCGGTAGGGCCAGATCGTTGTCCAGTCGGGGTACCGGCCGGTGCGGCAACGCCTCGGCATCCGCCGCCAGGTCGGCGATCTGCTGCACCAGCGCGTGTACGACCTCGGCGCGGACAGCCACCGGCGCCCCGGCGTCACCCCGGACGGCGGTGATGTCCAAAGACGTCCCGGCGGCGGGTGCCGACCACGCCGCCGGGGTCCAGTGTCCGGTGCCGGTGACCAGCCGGCGCAGAGCGCCGGCCAACTCGCCGGTGGTCACCGCCGCAGGTAGCCGAGCATCCGCAGGATCTGCCAGTACAGGTAGACCAGGCCGACCAGCAGCCCGAACGCGCAGAACCAGGCGTAGCGCAGCGGCGCGCCGGCGCGTACACCCTCCTCGACCGCGGCGAAGTCGAGCACGAACGACAGCGCGCCCACGCCGATGCAGACCAGGGTGAACACGATCGGCAGCCAGCTGACCTTGCCGGTCGGGCCGTACTGGACCAGGCCGGGGTTGTGACCGAAACCGGCCATGATCAGGTTGACGAAGCTCAGCACGACCACGCCGATCACCGCGCCGATGATGAACTTGGTCAGCCGCGGGGTGGCCCGTACGACCTTGAACTTGTACAGCGCCGTCATGCCGGCGAAAATCCCGAACGTGCCGACCACGGCCTGCAGCACGATGCCCGGGTAGTACGCCTCGAAGACCCGGCTGACGGTGCCCAGCAGCAGACCCTGGGCCACGGCGTAGGCGGAGATGACGGCCGGGTTGGTGATCGGGCGGAACCAGGAGAACAGTGCGATGCCGAGGGTGGCGATGGCCGCGACCGCGAGCAGCACACCGGCGATCGGACCGACCTTCGGCAGCGCGAGCCAGCTGACCGCGCCGACCACACCGGTCAGTACGAGCAGACCCAGCGTGCGGATCACCACGTCGTCCAGCGTCATCGGACGCACCTGGGGCGCGACCATGCCCGGCGTCGTCGGGTAGCCGGTCTGCTGGTAGCCCGGCTGTTGGTAGCCGGGCTGCTGGTAACCGCCGGCCTGGTAGCCCTGCTGTCCGTAACCTTGCTGCTGGTAGCCGTACTGGCCGGACGAGCCGGCCGGCACCCGGTCGCGTACCGCGTTGCGCAGCATGCGGTTGAGCATCGGGTTCGAGCTCTTCAACGCCGCCTCCTCATGGCTGGGGCGGTGGCCCGGACCGTCCCACCCGGAGTCGATCCGACCACCGCTCGCATCCAGCGTACCGGGCCTCGACCAGCACCGGCAGCGGCGATCGGACCCGGCGGGGCAGGTACCGGAACTGACCGACGGGGTGCCCGGAGCGGGACTCGAACCCGCACGCCTTGCGGCAACCGCTTTTAAGGCGGTCGTGTCTGCCTCTTCCACCATCCGGGCGCTGCAATTCACCGTATCGGTGGCCGACCCATCACTGTCGGATCCCACTCTGTGATGTTCATCCGATGTATATACAGCCTGGCCGCCGTCACCCGCGGCATCAGTGCAGGTCGGCGAGCGCCGCCGGGATCGCCCGGTGGAACGTCGGATAGGCGGTGATCAGGGAGCCGAGCTGGGCCAGTGGAACCTGCGCGTGGATGGCGAGGGTCAGCGCGGCCAGCACCTCGCCGCCGCTGGGACCCACGGACGTGGCGCCGACCAGCACCCCCCGGTCCGCGTCGGCGACCAGCTTGATCAGCCCGTCGTTGCCGGCCTTGTGGATGAAGCCGCGGGCGGACGCGGCCAGGTCGGTGACCCCGACCTGGACGGTGATCCCGGCGGAGCGGGCCTGCGCCTCGGTCAGGCCGACCGAGCCGATCTCCGGGTCGGTGAAGGTCACCCGGGGCACCGCGCGGTAGTCGGCGGACCAGCCACCCTCGCCGAGGATCTCCCGTACCGCCACATCCGCCTGGTACATGGCCATGTGGGTGAAACCGCCGTGCTCGGTCACATCGCCGACGGCGTAGAGGCGCTCACCGGCGCGCATCCGGTCGTCGGCCGGTACGAAACGGGCCTGCGGGTCCAGGCCGGCGGACTGCACACCGAGTTCGGCCAGGCCGGTACGTCGGCCGGCGGCGACCAGCAGCCGCCCTGCGGTGATCTGCGTGTTGCCGGGCAGGGTGACGGTGAAGCCGCGCCAGTCGTAGCCGACCTGCCGCGCCGCGGTGCCGGTGCGTACCTCCACACCTTCGTGCGTGAGTACCTGTTCGATCAGCGCGGACACCTCCGGTTCGCCGACCGACAGGAGCCGGTCGGCGGCTTCCAGGATGGCCACCTGTACCCCGAACCGGCTGAACAGCTGGGCGAATTCCAGGCCGATCGGGCCGCCGCCGAGGATGAGCAGCGAGTCGGGCAGTTCGGTCACCGCGACGGCGTCCCGGTTGGTCCAGAACGGGGTGTCCCGCAGGCCCGGTACGGGCGGCGCGCTGGGCGCGGTGCCGGCGCCGAGTACGACGGCGCGCCGGGCGGCGAAGACCTGCTCGGGGCCGCCACCGACGGGTCGTACCGTCACCTGGTCGGGTCCGGTCAGCCGGCTCTGGCCGCGGATGAAGCGCCCGCCCTTGCCGACGAACCGGTCCACCGCGACCTGGTCGTTCCAGTTGTCGGTGGCCTCGTCGCGGACCCGCCGGGCCACGGGGGTCCAGTCCGGACGGACGTCGGTCTCTCCGGCCATCCCGGACGCCCGTCGGGCCTCGGTGAGCAGGTTGGCCGAGCGGATCATCATCTTGCTCGGGATGCAGCCGTAGTACGGGCATTCGCCGCCGACCAGGTGCCGTTCGACGCCAACCACGGACAGGCCGGCGGCGGCCAGCCGGCCGGCGACCTCCTCGCCGCCCACGCCGAGCCCGATCACGACCACATCGACCTGTTCAACATCCGCCATGAGCACACCTTGTCAGTTCTGCGAGCGGCGTGCCGGGAGTTGTCGGGCGATTCCCGGGGTGTCGGAGACTACCCGCCGGTAGGAAGCAACTGTAGTTAGAAGACTACATAAAGCAATGAGGTGGGTATGTCTGAACTGTCGAAGCCGACGGGGTTCGCGCACCGGCCCGCCCTCGACGGGATCCGGGCCGTCGCGGTCGCCGCAGTCCTGGTCTTCCACGGCGGACTGGCCTTCCTGCCCGGCGGGTTCCTCGGCGTGGACGCGTTCTTCGTCCTCTCCGGCTTCCTCATCACCTCACTGCTGATCGTCGAACGCGCCCGTACCGGCCGGATCCAGCTCGTCCGGTTCTGGGGTCGGCGGGCCCGCCGACTGCTGCCCGCGCTGCTGCTGATGCTGCTCGCCGTGGTGATCGCGGCGCACTGGCTGCTCGCCCCCGGCGACCTGGTGCCGGTACGCGGCGACGCGCTGGCCGCGCTGCTGTACGTGGCGAACTGGCGGATGATCTTCCGGGGCAGCGACTACTTCGCGCTGACCGCGGCGCCCTCGCCGCTGCAACACACCTGGTCGCTGGGCATCGAGGAACAGTTCTACCTGCTCTGGCCGCTGCTCGTGGTGGCGCTGCGGGGCAGCCGGCGTGCCATGCTGACCGCCTGCGTCGTCGGCGGTGTCGCCTCCACGGCGCTGGCCGCACTCCTCTACCATCCCACCGACGCCAACCGGGCCTACTACGGTACGGACAGCCGGGCGGTGGCGCTGCTGGTCGGCTGCGCGCTCGGAGTACTGCTCGCGGGTCGGCTCGCCGCGCCGGACGACAACCGACGGCACCTGCTGCTCGGCGCGCTGACCGTACCGGCCGTGGTCGCGCTCGGCTGGGCGGCCACGCACGGCGCCGGGGAATCCGCCTGGCTGTACCGGGGCGGCTTCGCGGCGGTCGCCGTCGCGGTGGCCGTGATCATCGCGCACGCCACCCTGTCGCCGCGCTCGCCCACCGCCCGGGTGCTGTCCCTCCCGCCGCTGCAGGCGCTCGGACGCATCTCGTACGGGGTGTACCTGTGGCACTGGCCGCTGTTCGTCTTCCTGACCGCGGCCCGTACCGGACTGGCCGGGGCACCGCTGTTCGGCGTGCGGTGCGCGGCGACGCTGGCCGTCGCGACCCTGTCGTACCACCTGGTGGAGCTGCCGGTACGACATGGTCGGCTGCTGCCGCGCGGATCCCGGCTGGCACCCGCCGGAGCGCTCGCCGGCATTGCCGGGGTGTGCGTGGGGATCCTGTCGTTCACCCAGTTGCCAACGCCGCCCGGTGGCCTGCCGATCCACGCGGCCGGTGGGCACGGCAGCCCGGTGGTGGTGCCGCACGGTTCGGCGCGGCCGGTGGCCCCGGTGCACCGGCCCGGGCGCCGACCCGGCAAGCAGCCGAGGATCGGTATCTTCGGCGACTCGGTGGCCTGGACGTTGGGCACCTACCTGCCGCCGCATCCGGGTCTGACCGTCACCGTCCGGGCCGTGCAGGGCTGCGGCATCGCCACCCTGCCCGACATCCTGGAACTGGACAGCCCGCACACCAACCTTCCGGGCTGCACCCGGTGGTCCGCCCGGTGGCGGAGAGCGGCCGGCCGGGACGATCCGGATGTCTCGGTGATCCTGCTGGACCGCTGGGAACTGATGGACCGCAAGCTGGACGGGCACTACCAGCACGTCGGCCAGCCCGGCTACGACGCCTACCTGGGTCGACAGCTCGACACCGCGATCTCGGCGGTCGGATCCCGGGGCGGCCGGGTGGTGTTGCTGACCGCGCCGTACACGCACCGCGCCGAACGCCCCGACGGCGGCCTGTACCCGGAGGACCAGCCGGCCCGGGTGGACGCCTGGAACCGGCTGCTGCGCAAGGTCGGCGCCGCGCACAAGCTGCCCGTACTGGATCTGAACCGGCTGATCTGCCCGGATGGCACGTTCACCTGGCGGATCGGCGGGATGCAGGTACGCAGCGACGGGCTGCACTTCACCCCGCAGGCGGTGCAGCGGATCATCGCGCCGTGGCTGCTGCCCCGGCTGGCCCGGATGGCCGACGGCACCGGCTGACCGGGGCGCCGGCGGAGGGCACGCGGCAGGCGCTCAGCGGGCGGCGTGCTGGAAACCGCTGCGCGGCTGGTGCAGTTCACCCAGCGACACCGCCTCCCGGCGCAGGAACAGCGCCAGGGTCCAGTCGGCCACTACCCGTACCTTGCGGTTGAAGGTCGGTATCCGGCTCATGTGGTAGGTCCGGTGCGCGAACCAGGCCGGCCAACCACGCAGTTTCAGCCCGTAGATCTGGGCGACGCCCTTGTGCAGGCCGAGGCTGGCCACGCTGCCGGCGTAGGCGTGCCGGTAGTCGACCGGCCGGGAACCCCGCAGCACCGCGAGGATGTTGTCGGCCAGCCGGCGCGCCTGACGTACCGCGTGCTGGGCGGTAGGCCCGCACAGCGCGTCCGGATCGTCCTTGGTCAGATCCGGTACGGCGGCGCTGTCACCGGCGCTCCAGGCCCCGGCCAGTACGGTGCCGTGCTCGTCGACGACCTGCAGTGTCGCCGCGCACCGTACCCGGCCCTTGTCGTCCAACGGCAGGTCGGTGTCGCGCAGCATCGGGCTGGGCTTCACCCCGGCGGTCCAGGCGATGGTGTCGCAGTCGTACTCGGCGCCGTCGGAGAGCCGCACGTGACCGTCCACGCAGGACTCGAGTCGGGTGTTGAGCCGTACGTCGAGGTTGCGCTCCCGCAGTTCGCGCACCGTGTACTCGGCCAGGTCCCGGTCGACCTCGGGCATGATCCGGTCCGCCATCTCCACCAGCACCCAGTGCATCTGCGTCATCGACAGCTCCGGGTAGTAGCGGATCACGTCCCGGGACATGTCCTCCAGTTCGGCCAGCGCCTCGATGCCGGCGTACCCGCCGCCGACGAAGGTGAACGTCAACGCGCGGGCCCGGACCGCCGGGTCGTCGGTGGCCGCCGCGACGTCGAGCCGCTCCAGCACCCGGTTGCGCAGCCAGATCGCCTCACCGATGCTCTGGAACCCGACCGCCTGCTCGGCCAGCCCGGGGATCGGCGCGGTCCGCGACTACCGAACCGGGCGCCACCACGATGTGGTCGTAGTGCAGTTCCCGCGGCGGCCCGATCAGCGGCTGCACCCACGCGGCGCGCTGCGCGTGGTCGATGCAGGTCACGCTGCCACCCACGATCCGGCAGTGCCGCAGCACCCGCCGCAGCGGGATCACCGCGTGCCGCGGCTCGATGCTGCCGGCCGCCGCCTCCGGCAGGAACGGCTGGTAGGTCATGTGCGAGTACCGGTCGACCACGGTGATCTGCGCCTCGCCGGCGCGCATCCGGCTGGACAGTCGCAGGGCGCAGTAGAGACCGAGATGACCACCACCGACGACCAGGATCCGTTGGGTCCCCATCATCCGACCGTAGCCCGCCCTACCCGGGACCGCTGCGTGAACAGTCAGTTGCGTACGCCACCCACGACCCATGGTCCTGGGTCGAGCGAGCCGAGGCCCGTTGGTCCGCTGGCAAGGCGGAGCCCTACCCGTGTGCCGGGTTGCACTCGGGTGGGGCGACAACGCCGCCAGCGGGCCAACGGGTCCGGCGCAGCCAACTAGCGGCGTCGGTGCAGGAGGTAGGCAAGCAGCACCCCGGCGCCCACCGCAGCGAACAGCCCCAGCAGCGGCAGCGCGCTCACCGAGCGGGCCGTCCCGGTCGCCGGCAGGAGCAGTACCAGCAGGGTCATCAGCACCGCGGCGGCCACCAGCACCACCCCGGTACGCAGCAGCCAGCGCATCAGTACGCCCGGGGCGAGCTGCGCGGACACCGGTAACGCTGCGGCCAGCGCGCTGGTGCTGTGGTGGCCGTACAGCAGGGCTGTCAGCGCGACGGTGCCGACCAGGTCGGCCGGCTGGTGGTAGAGCATGGTGGTCAGCAGCCAACTGCCGACGGTGACCACCTCGACCGCGGTGACCCACGGGCTGTCCGGGCGCAGCGCCGGCGCCACGGCGAACACCGCGATGACCGGGTACGCCCAGAACGAACCGCGCAACGGGGTCGGCAGCGCGACGACCAGCCCGACCGCGCCGAACAGCAGCACCGTCAGCCGGATCAGCGCCGGCCCGGGCGCCACCCGTCGGGCCTGCGCGAGCGCCCGGCGCAGCGTGTCCTCACCGCGCGTCCAGGTCGGCGACAGCCGGAGGTCCATACCGCACCACCCTTCTCGTCAGCGGACCGCGCACGCTCATCGCAGGACCGCGCGCGGCGCGGCGGCCATCCGGGTCACGTCCCGCAGCACCTCGTCCAGGCTGCCGGCACCGGCCCAGGCCACCACCGGCACGCCGACCTCACGCAGCCGGCCGATCACGTTCTCCCGGTCCAGCCGCCACAGCCGGTACGCCAGGTCGGTCCACTCGCTGGTACGGCCCGGCCGCGCGGTGTCCGGCAGGGTGTCCACCGCCAGGACGGAACGGCCGCTGCGGGCCAACTGGGCCAGCATCGTGGCGCTGCGCTCGTCCAGCAGTGGGGTCAGGAACAGCACCAGCGCGTTGGTCGGCAGTACCCGCCGGGACAGCAGCCGGGAACCGGGCGTCGCACCGGACGGCAGTACCCGTACGTCCAGCAGCCACTCCAGCACCGTCAGGTACTGCCGGTGGCCGGTGGCGGCCCGCAGCCGCCGCATCGCCGGCCCGAACTCGACCACGGACACCCGGTCGCCCCGGTGCAGGTAGTGTTCGGCGATTCCGGCCGCGGCCCGTACCTCGGTGTCCAGCACGCTGGCCGCGCCGCCCATCCCACCGGACTCGCCCGCCTCGTGCAGCACATCGAGCATCAGCACCACCTCGGCGTCGCGTTCGGACAGGGTGGCGTTGACGTACAGTTCCCGGTTGCGCAGCGACACCCGCCAGTCCACCCGGCGCAACCGGTCCCCCGGCTGGTACGGCCGCACCCCGGACAACTCGCCGCCCTCGCCGGGGCGACGGGAGCGGTGCGTACCGGCCACCCCGGCGGCCCTCGGCATCGCGTCGGACGCCTCGAACGGCTGGGTGGTCGGGTAGACCCGCAGTTGGTGCGCGCCGACCCGGATCCGGCGGCTGCTCAGCAGACCGTCGCAGGCGTACGCGTGTACCTCGACCGGACCGATCCGTTGCCGACCCCAGCGCAACGCCTTCCCGCGCAGCAGTACGTCGGCGCCGGAGCGACCATCGACCGGGGTGACGTAGGTGCCGGCCCCGCTGGCGAAACGCAGCCAGGGCGACCGGCCGGTGCGTACCGTCACCGCGGTCAGGTCGGCCGGGTCCGGGTTCTCCAGTACCACCCGCCCGGTCAGCTCGGCGCCCTCGCCGACCACCTCGCCCGGCACCTCGAGTTCCACCGTGGGCAGTTGGCGTGGCCGGCGGACCATCGCCCAGGCGGTACCGAGCGCGAACGGCACCGCGAACGCGACCAGGTCGAGGCGGCCCAGCACCGCACCGAGCACCAGCAGCAGGATCACCAGTCCGGTGGCGCGACGCAGTGCCCGGGTCGGCACCCAGTCGTACACGGCGGAGTCCTCGTCCGGGGCACGCTGCTCCGGCCGGTCACCGAACTGCGGCGGCCGGGGATTGTCCTGGGTGCGCACCCAGGGCGGCAGCTCGCTCAGCGTTCCCCCCGGGGCCGGGCGGTGTACTTGTAGGGGTCGACGCGCCGACCATCGGATCCGTTGCCCGCCAACGAATTTTCGGCACCGACGGCCGATGTGGAGTCCTCGGCCGGCGCGGTGCTCGCGGCCGGCGCGGCCCGGTAGGTCGGGGCCGCACCGCTGGCCGGTGCGGCCGTCGCCGCGACCACCTCGGCGACCACGTGCGCCGGCTCCACCCGACGCAGCCACATTTCCGGCTTGAGCGAGATCCGGTGCGCCAGCGCGGCCGGCGCGAACGCCTTGACGTCCTCCGGGATCACGTAGTCGCGGTCGGCCAGCACCGCACGGGCCCGCGCACACAGCAGCAGGGCCAGCGAACCGCGCGGCGAGGCACCCACCATCACCTGTGGATGCCGGCGGGTCGCAGCGACCAGCTCGATGATGTAGCGGCCGATCGAGTCCTCCACCGCCACCTGCTCCAGGGCGGCCTGGATGGCCCGCAGGGTCGGCGCGTCCACCACCGGTTCGATGGTCGCCTCCTCGCGCTGGCGGTCCATCCGGTTACGCAGCACGCTCCACTCGTCGTCGGCGCTCGGGTAACCGAACGACACCCGCAGCAGGAACCGGTCCAGCTGGGCCTCCGGCAGCGGGTAGGTGCCCTCGTACTCGATCGGGTTGGCGGTGGCCAGCACATGGAACGGCGGGGCCAGCGGGTAGGTGGTGCCCTCCACGCTGACCTGCTTCTCCTGCATCGCCTCCAGCAGCGCCGCCTGGGTCTTGGGCGGGGTCCGGTTGATCTCGTCGGCCAGCAGCAGATTGGTGAACACCGGGCCGGGCCGGAACTCGAAGTCGCCGGTCGACTGGTCGTACAGGAAAGAGCCGGTCACGTCGGCGGGCAGCAGGTCCGGGGTGAACTGCAGCCGCCGGAAACTCAACCCGAGCGCCTGCGCGAAGGACCGGGCGGCCAGCGTCTTGCCGAGCCCGGGGAAGTCCTCCAGCAGTACATGACCGCCGGCCAGGATGCCGGCCAGGACCAGCTCCAACGGCTCGCGCTTGCCCATCACCACGGTGCCGACCGCGTCGAGTACCCGGCGGGCAAGTTCACCCGCGCGCGGTACCGGCAGCGCCTCGACCGGCTCCTCCGACCGCTGGTCCGCTGCGGTGCTCATCGCCATGACCCGCTTCCCCCGCACGACTGTCGCCTCACGTTGCCTCCCTGCCAGCGAAGAGTCTTTCCATCCCGGCCACCACACCGGTCAGTTCGGCCGAACCGGGCACCCGGTCCACCGGCCCGGTCAACAACGTCCACAGTGGATCTCCGAGTAGCGCGCGGACCCGTTCCCGGCCACCGTTTCCGGTACCGGCCAGGTCGGTGCCGTAGTCGTGGCGCAGCCGCTCGTCCACCAGTTCGGCGAGCTGCGGGCGAACCGTACGGTTGAAACTGACCGGATCGTCGTGCGTCCAGGCCAGCCGGTCCTCCCAGCGCCGCGCACCGGCGAACGGCCGGTCGGGGTACTCGGTGGTCGGCGCCGACAGGGTTGCCGGCAGCGGCACCGGCGGACCGTGCACCGCCCGGGTCACCCGCCGGGCCAGCGCCAGCGCCAGGATCACCCCGTCGGTCAGCCCGTACGGCAGCCCCACCCCACCCAACCGAAGGATCCGCCACAGCACGTCCCCGGCCAGTAGCGCCAGCAGCAGCACCGCGATCAGCCAACCCGGCCGCACCTTCACCGGCTCGTACGGCGTGAGGACCGGGTCCCGTTGGCCCGGGGTCATCGCCTCGGCGTGCAAGAGGCTCATGCCCGACCCCCTGCCGGTACGGGTGCCGGCAGCTCGGCGACCAGCCGGTCCAGTGCCGTACGGGCCGCGTTCCGGGCCGACTCGGACACCGGTCGCGGCGCGTACCGGGCCGCCCGGTACACCGTGGCCAGCTCACCCAGCGCCCGCGCACCGGGGCCGGTCAGCCGGCCGTCCAGCATCCGTACCACCAGATCTCCCGGGGCGTCGGACGGTCGCCGGGGCAGCCCGGCCTGTTCCGCGAGGTTCTCCAGCCGCAGCCAGCAGGCGATCACCGCGGCGCGCGCGTCGTCGCCCTCGATCAGCGCGGCGAGCCCGGACCGCAGCGCCTCCTGCACCTGCTCGGCGCTGGGCTGCCCGGCCGGTACCGCGACCGGTTCGGGGAGCGTCGGCCTGCGTCGGCGGAAGACGATCGCCTCGCGTACCGACAGCATCAGGTACAGCATGACGGCGCCGTAGCCGAACGCGACCATGGCCAGGATGAACACGATCAGCGGCCAGCTGGACAGCGTCCCGCCACCACCCGAATGACCGTTGCCGGCCGGTGGCGGCGCCGTGTCGAAGCGGCTCGGGGGTGTCCGGTGCTGCGGACGGACAGAGGCATGCGAGGTCGGGCGCGGGACATGGCCGACCCGCGGGCCGGTCGTGTTCGCTGACACGGCGACCACCGCGATCAGCAGCACGACCAGCACCAGCGGCAGGTAGAGCAGCACGCTGCGGCGACTCATCGACACCCCCGTGTCCGGCGCGGACAGCGCCGACGGCCTGTCACAGCCCGGCGAGTACTCGCGCCCGCGTCAGTACCTCGTCCAGCATGATCGGGGTCAGGCGACCAGTAAACGTGTTCTGTTGGCTGACGTGGTAACAGCCCAACAACGTTACGGTCTCGCCACGATGCTCCTGTCCGTGCCCGAACCGGGGACGCGGCGAGGGCGTCGGCTCCCCCAGTCCGGTGGCGGCCACCGGCCAGTACGCGTTCCAGGCGAACTGCCCCAGGGCGACCACCACCCGCAGCGAGTCGCGCAGCAACTCGAACTCGCTGGCCAACCAGGGACGGCAGGTGTCCCGTTCGGCCGGGGTCGGCTTGTTGGCCGGCGGCGCGCAGCGCACCGCGGAGAAGATCCTGGTCCGCTCCAGGCGCAGGCCATCGCCGGTCGCGACGCTGGCCGGTGCGCTGGCCAGGCCGGCCCGGTGCAGCGCCGCGTACAGCACCTCACCAGACCGGTCGCCGGTGAACATCCGGCCCGTACGGTTCGCCCCGTGCGCGGCCGGCGCCAGGCCGAGTACGGCGATCCGGGCGTCCGGGGCGCCGAACCCCGGTACCGCCCGACCCCAGTAGTCCTGGTCGACGAACGCGGCCCGCCGGGTCGCGGCGACCTGTTCGCGCCAACCCACCAGTCGCGGGCAGGCCCGGCAGGTCGACACCCGGGCGTCCAGTTCGCCCAGCTCACCGGTACCGGCCGCCAGTTGCGCCACCTCGGCCGGGTCGCCGGCGACCGGTGTCGTGGGCAGCGCCGGATCCTCCGGCCACCCCGATCCCGGCCGTACGTAGCTGCCCGCCTCGGTCCGTTCGATCACCACCATGCGGCCCATCCTGCCCGGCGCACCGCCGGTCAGCCGGTACGGCCCGCCAACCGCAGCGCCTCCAGGGTCCGCGCCCAGGACAACGCGGCGGCGTCCCGCTGATAGCCGGCCGGGCGGTCGTCGTTGAAGAACCCGTCCCGGGTGCCGGGGTAGTCGTAGCGGATCCATTCGCCGCCGGCGGCCTCCACCGCCTCGCCGGCCAGACCGACACCGGGGCCGGCCAGTCCGGCGTCGGCGGCGTGCACCACGGCCCGGAAACCCCGGTAGCCGGCCCACTTGGAACTCATCCGTTCCCACGGCAGTTCCGGGTAGAAGGCCACCGCGGTGTCGATCTCCTCGACCTGCGCGGCGGACCACAACGCGAGGCTGCCGCCCATCCGGAAGCCGACCACGGCGACCGGACCGCCACCCGGCCGGCCGGCCAGATACCGTACCGCGGCACCGATCTCGGCGGCGGCCGCGCTCATCGCCAGGCCCATCAGCAGCCGGCCGGCCTGGTCGGTCGCCGGCCGCAGACCCCGGTACAGGTCCGGTTGCAGCGCCGTCATCCCGCTGGCCGCGAACCGGTCGGCGACCGACCGGCTGTGCGCGTCGCAGCCCCAGTCCTCCTGGATCACGATGACCGACGGCGCTCTCGACCGGCCCGGATCCGGTACGGCCAGGTAACCCTGACCCGTGCCCTCACCGCTGATGTACGTCACGGACTCGCCCACATCGGCCTCCTCGGTGTCACCGATCTGCCACGGCGCCCGCAGCGCTGGGGTCACCAGACGCACGCTCGGCGTACAGTCAGCAAAGCACGACTGTGGGCATCAACGGAACCACCCTGGGGCAGCTCACAGGCCAAGATCGGAAAGAGCCTGCGCGGTCAGACGCTCAACGCGATGCCGTCCAGGATGTCGTGCTCGCTGGCGACGACGGTGTCCATCCCGGCCTGCTCCATCAGCACCCGCAGGATCAACGCGCCGGCGCCGATGACGTCGGCCCGGCCGGGATGCATCACCCCCAGCTCCATCCGCTGGTCGTGAGCACGGCGCAGCAGGTCTGCGCTGACCGCGGCAACCCGGTCACGGCCGATCCGGGCGTGGTGGATCCTCTCCGGCCGGTATTCCGGCAGCGCCAACGCGATACCGGCGACCGTGGTCACCGAGCCGGCCAGCCCGATCAGGGTGGCGGCCCGGTCCGCGCCGACCTTCGCCAGTGCACCGGTCACCACGGAACGGATGTCCGTCTCGGCCGCCGCGACCTGCGCCGCGGTCGGCGGGTCGTCACCCAGGTGCCGTTCGGTCATCCGGACGCAGCCGATGTCGACACTCACCGCCGACTCGGCGCTGCCGGTACCGACCACGAACTCGGTGGAGCCACCGCCGATGTCGACCACCAGGTACGGCGCCGGCAGGTCGGCCGGCAGTCCGGCGACCGCGCCGGTGAACGACAGCTGCGCCTCCTCCTCGCCGGTGATGACCTCCGGCTCCGCGCCCAGTACCGCGCGCACCATGGCCCGGAACTCGGCGGCGTTGTCGGCGTCCCGGCTGGCGCTGGTGGCCACCATCCGTACCCGCTGGGCGCCCAGCCCACGCAGCTGGCGTACGTAGTCCGCCAGCGCCGCCCGGGTGCGCTCGATCGCGGCCGTGGCCAGCCGGCCGGTACGGTCCACATCCTGGCCGAGGCGCACGATCCGCATCTCGCGGGCCACGCTGGTCAGCGAGTCGCCGCGCCGGTCGGCGACCAGCAGGCGGATCGAGTTGGTGCCGCAGTCGATCGCCGCGACCCGTACCGCGTCACTCATCCGCTGCTCCGTCCGTATCTCCGGCACCGTCCGGTACGCACGAGCCGCCGGTCCACCACGGTGGCATCGCCGCCAACGCCTCGTCGCCGAACGGGTTGACGCCCGGCCCGGCGGCCAGCGCGTGACCCACATGTACGTGCAGGCATTTCACCCGGTCCGGCATGCCGCCGGCGGAGACCCCGGCGATCTCCGGTACCTCCGCGACCGCCGCGCGCCGGCGCAGGTAGTCCTCGTGTGCCGCGCGGTAGCGCCCGGCCAGTTCCGGGTCGGCGGCCAACCGGTCGGTCATCTGGCGCATCAGGCCGGCCGACTCCAGCCGGCTCACCGCGGCGGCCGCAAGCGGGCAGGTCAGGTAGTACATGGTCGGGAACGGGGTGCCGTCAGGCAGTCGCGGTTCGGTCTCCACCACGTCCGGCCGGCCGCACGGGCAGCGGTGCGCCACCGTGCGCGCCCCGCGCAGCGGCCGGCCCAGCTGGGCCGACATGGCCGCGAGGTCATCCGGATCAACCGGCTCACGTACCGGCCCGGCCACCAGGTCCGCCGCCGAGGAGTTCGGTGGGCCGCTCACCGCGGTGCCGTCCCGTCCGCGCCCCGCACGCTGGACCACATCTTGGCGTACCACGGACCGTGCGCCCGGACCCTGCCGTCGGATGAGTTTCCGGAGTGTCTGCCAGCACCGGGGTCGTCGTACACCGCGTAGCTGCGGTCGCCGGGACGCACCATCTGCAGCCGGTCCCGGGCCTGCGCCGCAACGTACTGCGGGTCGTCCCACTTGTTCCGCTGATCCTGCAGGGAGGCGATCCGGCGGTTCTGCTTCGCCTGGCTCTGCCGCAGGTCGGCGATCTCGGCGCGCTGCGCGAGGTAGGTACGCACCGGGTAGGCGTACGAGAGGATCAGCGCGACCAGCACCAATGCGAGTGCCACCATCCGGCTGGTGAACTGGCCCGGCGGCCGCGGCGCCCGGGTGCGGGTCGCGCCGGTACGCCGGGAGCGCCCGGGCCGTTTCGCCGCGCCGGCCCGGCCCGGGGTACGGCGCTGCGCCGGCGCTCCCCGACCGCTGCCGCCACCGGAACGCCGGGCCCCGGACCTGTCCCGTCCAGGGCCGCTGCCGGTAGAGCCCCGACCGCGCTGCGCCATGACTGCCTCCCACCCGCCGCTACTGCCTTACACCGTCACCACACGCCCCGTACGCCGCGCCCGGCACGACGCCGAGCGCGGCCGGTCGGTCAGCTACCGAAGCGGGGGAACGCGTCCGCGCCGGCATAGCGGGCGGCGTCGTCGAGTTCCTCCTCGATGCGCATCAGCTGGTTGTACTTCGCGGTCCGGTCGGTACGGGCCGGCGCACCGGACTTGATCTGTCCGGCGCCGGTGGCCACCGCCAGGTCAGCGATCGAGGTGTCCTCGGTCTCACCGGACCGGTGGCTCATCATGGTCCGGTAGCCGTTGCGGTGCGACAGGTCCACCGCGTCGAACGTCTCGGTCAGCGAGCCAATCTGGTTGACCTTGATCAGTACGGCGTTCGCCGAGCCCTCGTTGATGCCGCGGGCGATCCGGTCCGGGTTGGTGACGAACAGGTCGTCGCCGACGATCTGGACCCGGTGCCCGACCTGCGCGGTCAGGTGGTTCCAGCCGGCCCAGTCCTCCTCGGCCAGCGGGTCCTCCAGGGACACGATCGGGTAGCCGTCGACCAGGCTGGCGTAGTAGTCGCTCATCTGCTCGGCGGACTTCGCCTCGCCCTCGAACCGGTACATGCCGTCGGAGTAGAACTCGGTCGCGGCGGCGTCGATGGCGAACGCGATGTCGGTGCCGAGGGTGAACCCGGCCTTCTCCACCGCCTCCGAGATCAGGTCCAGCGCGTCCCGGTTGGACGGCAGGTCGGGCGCGAAGCCGCCTTCGTCGCCCAGCCCGGTGCCCAGCTTGCGGGCCTTCAGCACGCTCTTCAGGGCGTGGTAGGTCTCCGCGCCCCAGCGCACCGCCTCGCGGAAGGTGGCCGCGCCGATCGGCGCGATCATGAACTCCTGGATGTCGACGTTGGAGTCGGCGTGCGCACCACCGTTGACGATGTTCATCATCGGTACCGGCAGCAGGTGCGCGTTGGGTCCGCCCAGGTATCGGAAGTAGGGCAGGCCGACCGAGTCGGCGGCCGCCCGGGAGACCGCCAGCGACACGCCGAGGATGGCGTTCGCACCCAGTTTGCCCTTGTCCGGGGTGCCGTCCAGGTCCAGCATCAGCTGGTCGATCAGCCGCTGGTCGGACGCCTCGTTGCCGACCAGCTCACGCTGGATGACCTCGGTGACGTTGGCGACGGCGCGCTCGACGCCCTTGCCGGCGAACCGGCCCTTGTCGCCGTCGCGTAGTTCCAATGCCTCGAACTGGCCGGTGGACGCGCCGGACGGTACCGCCGCGCGGGACACGGTGCCGTCGTCGAGTACGACCTCGACCTCGACCGTGGGGTTGCCCCGCGAGTCGAGGATCTCCCGCGCGACGATGCCCTCGATGGTTGCCACGTAACTTCGCTCCTCATGTACGGGTACCAGCCCTGGGCGGTCCTTCCGGACCGGCAGGTCCTGGTGGCCGTCCCGGGCCGCTGGCTGGCCAGCCGCGGCGCTGCGGTGGTCTGGTCGAAGGGGGTACGGGGCCGCCAAGGTGCCACAGGCCCCTTCCCGGCGAGCGTAGCCAGCGCCGGGGCGGCGCCGGGAACCGGCTCGCCGGCGGCGGTGGTCCGGCACCGGATTTGCGCTCCGGTACCCGCTCAGGCCAGTCTTGACGTCATGTCCGCCTCACGCCGCCGGTCACCGGTGTCGCATCTGAGTCGCGGCGCGGCGTTGTTCGCCGCCGCCGGTCTGACCGCTGCCGGCCTGACGGGTTGCTCCGTCGACAGCACCTACCATCTGCGCGGCCGGGCCGAGGTGGTCGACCATCTGACCCAGCGGCTGGCCCGCAACGAGCTGGTCACCCCGTACACCGCGACGTACCAGATCGGTGGGGACGCGAGCGCGACGGTCACCTATGCGGTACATCCGCGCCGGGTGGCGTACGTGTTCGGATCCGGGCGTTATGTACACACCAATCGGCTCGCCATGTTCTGTACGGTCGCCGGGAAGAGCACCGACTGCACGGTGCACAGCACCCCGGTGACGGCGTCCCGGCCGCAGCCGGACCTGGCCCGGATCCGCGCGGCGAGCGCCCAGCGCTTCGTCCCCAGCGAAGCGGTCATCTCGCTGCTGACCAGGGCGAGCGAGGATGCCGGGAGCCAGATCCAGTGGGCCGACCGGCGGATCGCCGGCCAGCAGGTCAGCTGCGTCAACGTCCGCGGGGGTCACGCCACCGACCCGTTCGACGCCTGCCTGACCGGTTCGGGGGCGCTCGCGAGCTTCACCGGACGCCTCGACGGCCACCAGTTCGACGTGACCCTCACCGACTACCAGCGCCACGCGGTGGGCCGGCCATACGGGATCCCGGCGGGTGCGCGGGTCGACGACCAACGGGACGGTCAGTGACCGACGCTCCGGGTGCGCCCGGGGTCGGGTTCACCGTCGACCCGTCGTTGACCGGCACGGCGGCCCCGGCTGACCGTTGCGTCGCGGTGCAGGAGGGCAGGTTGCTGCTGACCCCGGCCGGCGAGCTGCCCACCCTGACCGATCTGGGTGACGGCCCGGTCGAGGCGTTGGGCGTACTGGACGGCGCCGCGCTGTGGCTGGTCGACCCGGCCCGGCCGAGCGCTGAGCTGGTGCGCTGCGGATGGGCGTCGCTGGCTGCGCAGTTGGGGCCGGCCGCCGCGGCCGCGGCGGCGCACGCGCTGCACCTGATCGACTGGCGGCGCCGGCACCGTTACTGCGGCCAGTGCGCGGCGGACCTGCAGGATGTGCCGGACCAGCCGGCGCGCCGCTGCACCCGCTGCGAGCGCACCTTCTACCATCAGCTCTCCCCGGCCGTGCTGGTCGGCATCGAGCGGGCGGACGAGCTGCTGCTGGTCCGGCACTCGTACGGCCCGGCCGGGCTCTGGGCGTTGGTGGCGGGGTTCGTGGAGGCCGGCGAGTCGTTGGAGGACGCGGTACGCCGCGAAGTGTTCGAGGAGGTCGGGCTACGCGTCACCGATCTGCGCTATGTGGACAGCCAGGGTTGGGCGATGTCCGGCCCGGACGGTCTGCTGGTCGGTTTCCGGGCCCGCTGCGACGGCGGGGAGGTGCGGGTGGACGGTCGGGAGCTGACCGAGGCGCGCTGGTTCCGCCATGACGAGCTGCCGGCCGAGCTGCCACCGGCGTACTCGTTGTCCCGGTGGCTGATCGACGCGTTCTCCGCTCGGCACTCTGCGTAGCCGAATCGGGTTCTGTCCAAGATCTGACTTTTGCCGCGATGACGGCCTTCTGCGCGGGTGTATACCGACGCCGGCACGCGTCTCGCCCGGCCAGGCCGACGAGTGTACGCCGCCCGGCAGAACGCCACCTGGCACTCTGATGCCTTTCTTTTCGCTAGGCGGCGTCACACACTGGACGTGAGGAATCCCATGGGGACGAACCCGGGGAGGTGTCTCGCGATGACCCGCTTCTACTACGACCGCGGTGGCGTCCAGGTGACCGGCCAGGAACTGGTCATCCACCAGCAGCGCTACCTTCTCGACGAACTGCACCAGCTGCGCGTGGCGCGGGGTGCCACCAGCCGTGCGACCACCGTCTGCCTCGCGGCCACCGGGCTGCTCGTGCTGCTCGGCGGCTACGGCTGGCGGGTGAGCGACCGGACAGCCGTACCGGCCGCCGCGGCGACCCTGCTGGCCGCGGTCGCCGCAGTTGCCGCCCTGGTCAGCCGCCGGATACGACCACGCCCGTTCGAACTGTGGGCGGAATACCGGCAGCACACCGTACAACTGCTGTGGAGCCGGGACGAACGGGTGTTCAACCAGATCCGCTTCGCGGTGTGCCGGGCACGTCAGGCAACGGTGCGATGAACGCCCGACCCATTGGACCGAAGGACCGGTCGGCGGGATCATTCGACCCCGCCGACCGGTCCTTCGACCGATAGTGCAAAATACGCCGGAACCTTACGCCGGATGCAGACAGCCACCTGGCAGAGAGATATGATTGAGATGATTGACGGCTATCCGCGCCGGGTCGGCATGCCACATAGCCGGCTACTCATCGAGGAGTAGCGATGCCTGTTGGTCAGCGACCACTTGTCCGCCGCCGGCTGCGCAATGAACTGCGCACCCAGCGCGAAGGGGCACAGCTCAGCCAGGATCAGGTGGCCAGGGCGATGGACTGGTCATTGTCGAAGGTCATCCGCCTGGAAGCCGGGCAGGTCGGAATCTCCACCAACGACATGAAGGCGCTGCTGACGCTCTACGGGGTGCAGAATTCCGAGCGGGTCGACTTCATGCTCGACCTGGCCCGCGCGGCGCGTAACCAGTCGTCCTGGTGGTCCGCCTTCCGCGACTCCTACACCAGCGAGCAGCTGGACTACTTCGGCTACGAGAACGAGGCGTCCCTGATCCGCTGTTTCGAGCCGATCGTGGTACCCGGCCTGCTGCAGACCGAGAAATACATGCGGGCGCTGTTCGAGGGCGGATCCCCACGGCCACCGGGCGCCGAGGCGATCGAACGGCAGGTAGAACTGCGGCTGCAGCGCCAACTGCACGTACTGCGCCGGGAGGGCCCGCCGAACTTCGTCGCGGTCCTGGACGAGAGCGTGATCCGCCGGACCATCGGCGGCGCCCAGGTGATGGCCGAGCAGCTGCGGGCGATCGCCGAGGCTGCCCGGATGTCCAACGTCACCGTGCAGATCACGCCGCTGGCCGGGGCGGTGCATCCGGGCCTGTCCGGCTCGTTCGCGCTGCTCGACTTCAGCGACCCGCACGACGAACCGGTACTGCAGATCGACGGGCCGCTGGTCGACAGTCTGCTGCGGGACGACCCGGAACTACTCGGCACCTACCGGCTGTCCTTCGACCGGATCCGCGATTCGGCACTGTCCTCGGAGATGTCCAGGGAGATGATTCTCAAGATCGCCGACGAGCTTTCCGACTGACCGCGTCGGTCGGCCACAACCTGAGATTGGTCACCCGTGGTGACGAATCTTTCAGTGTTGCGCGCTCGTCGCTATGCTGTTCTTCAGAAGGTCTACGGGCGCGGCCGGATTTGTCTCCGCCGCAGGCCGGGAGGAGAACAGGATGCGGGTTCCGGATCTCTCTCAGATCGTTTGGCGCAAGAGCAGTAGAAGCGCGCCGTGCAGCGCTAATTGCGTCGAGATCGGCAATAACTCCGATCTGGTACTGGTCCGGGACTCCCTCGATCCGCAGGGCCCCGCGCTCGCCTTCTCCGGCCCGAGCTGGGTGTCATTCCTGGACGGCATCCGAAACCGGAATTTCGATATTCCGTAATTACACTCCGTCATCATTTTGTTGGCCTTGGTCAATCGTGCAGGCTACCGCACGCCCGAGATCAACTCATTCGACGGTAGGGCATACATGCTGCTCAGGCGTGAGGTAGCTTAACCTCGCTGACCTTCCATCGACCTACGTCGTGATCCGATGTAGGTCGACGTGCGCACACGGACGGTCAGATTTCACCCAGAGAAAGCGCCAGGTTCACGCACTGGTGCCGCATTGCCCTGTCCGGAGAAGAAATGAGTAAAGGAGCGTAGATGACAATTACGGATTCAGCCAGCATCACCGGCTGGAGGCGCAGCCTGCGCTGCGGACCGAACAGTACCGCCTGCGTCGAGGTCGCCACCCTGACCGGCGCGGTGGCCGTACGCGACTCCACGCAGTCGCACGGGCCGGCGCTGACGGTCGAGTCGGACGCCTGGGCCGAGTTCGTCAATGGTCTGCGTGCTGGGGCATTCGACCTGAGCTGAACGAGGTGGCCGGGACGGGCGGACCACCGCCGCGCCCACGCCCCCGACCTCGGCCCGTCCTATCCGGAGCCGGTGCCGAGCCGAGGCCCGATGTCCGCGTACAACCACGGACACCGGATATCTGAGGTCTCCGGCGATCTCCCGACCCGGGTTCGCCGGAGACACTCCTGCACCCCGCGCGGTCAGCCGGCGAGCAGCGTACGCAGATGCCGCGGCGACGGTGATCCGTGCGAGAGCATCTGGTCATGCCAGGCCCGCAGGTCGGTGTCGACCGGCCGGGCCGCCGCGATCGAGGAGATCTCGCTGTAGCCCACGAAGTAGGTGGACAACTGGGTGGAGGTCAGCAGGGCGCGCTGCCACTTCGCGGCCGCCTCCCCCTCCTCCTGGAAGCCGCGCTCCACCATCAGTTCCATGCCCTCCCGCTCGGTCAGGCCGTCGCAGTGCACCGCCTGGTCGAGGATGGCGTTGAGGGTCATCCGCAGCTGCATCTTCAACTGCTGCAACCGGACCGGCAGGCCACCGAAACCCTGATCGGCCATCATCTCCTCGGCGTACACCGCCCAACCCTCCACGAACGTGCCGCTGCGGAACACCGCGCGTACCGGGGTGGATCCGCCGAACCGCCGACCGTGCGCGAACTGCAGGTAGTGGCCGGGCATCGCCTCGTGCACCGTCAGGTTGCGCATCATCTGGTCGTTGTACTCGCGGTAGAACGACTCGACCCGCTCCGCCGGCCAGTCCTCCGGCGGCGGCGAGATGACGAACAGCGTAGGCAGACCGGCCTGCTCCATGGGACCCGGTGCCTCACACATCGCGGCAGCGACCCCGCGCAGGTACTCCGGCATCTCCTGGACCAGGCACGGATCGTCCGGGACGGTGGACACCAGCTCGAACTGCTCCACGAACGCGGTGGCCTCCCGCAGCGCGCCCCGCCCCAGTTCCAGCAGGCCGCCCCGGTCCGGATGCCGCGCGCCCGCCTCAGCCAGCGCCAGGCGTACCGCGTCGTCGTTCTCCGGCTCCCCGGTCAGCTTGGCCGCCACCACCCGCAGCTGGGCACTCACCCGGTCCAGGTTCTCCCAGGCCCGCCGGTCCACCTCGGCGGCGGTCAACGGGGTATCCAGGGTGTGCCACAGCTTCGCCTCCCATAACCGGCGCCCCAGCCGCGGATCGCGTCCGACCACCCCGCCGGACTGCCGCAGCCAGTCGACGAACTCAGCCAACGCCGACAGCGCCGCCTGCCGGGCCGGCTCGACCTTGTCGGTCAGCCCCGGCACCCCGGCCAACAGATCGGGCACCTGCGTGCGCAGGAGCCCGGCCACCCCACTGAACTGCCCGATCGCGGTGCGGACGGTCAGCTCCGGGCAGTCGGCCAGTACGGTGCGCGCGGTGGCCAGCGCGTCCGGCAGCGCGGTCAGCCGGGCCGCGAGGTGCTCCAGCCGCTCCGCGGCCGGTGCGAACTCCCGGGTGATCAGGCCGTCCAACAGCGGGCCTGGGTTGTGTACCAGCGGATTCCACTCGTGGTCGCGCGTCTCGGTGAGCGCGAACAGTCGGGCATCCACAATGGAGGAGAGCACCGCGTGGTCGACGCGCTCCTCGACGTCGAGATCGTCCTCGTCTACTTCGGACAGTGTGTGGGAGGCGTCGCGCAACATCGCCGCCCGCTGCGTCACAGCGGGCGCCGACAGATCCATCAACTCGTCGTCGCAGACATGGGCGCCTGCCAGGTGAGCGGTCATCGGATCGAGCAATGCGCTGACGATCCGCACGGCCAGAGTCGGGAAGTCGATCGGCATGCCACTGACGGTACCGGCGTACCTACCGCCGCGCCCAGTACCGGGACGCTACCGGATCTGAGGAGTGTCCAAGCCATCCCAGGCGCCGGGGGCCGCGGCCGGGTCGGCGGCACCGTCCGGCGCGCCGAACCGTACGTCGATGCGTACCCCCGGGGACTGCCGTTGGATGGCCGCGTAGCCCCGCACAGCCCTGCGGTCGGCGTCCGTACCCGGCTCCTCGGCCAACCCGCGCGGCCACAACCGGCGAGCCCGTACCACGTTGAGTTCGGTGGCCAGCAGTACCAGCTGGCCGAGCAGGAAGAACCAGGTCAGCAGGCCGATCACGATCGCGAACGTGCCGTACGTGCTGGTGGAGGACTGCAGCTTGGTGGTGATGTACCAGCCACCGACCCACTGCAGCAGCTGCCAACCGACGGCTGCGAGTACGGCGCCGGGTAGCACGGCGCGGGTCGACACGTCCCGTACGGTCAGGATCCGGAACGCCACGGTGAACAGCAGGATGTTGATCACCAGCGAGGCGGCCAGCAACAGCAGGCGGGCGCCGTAGCCGAGACCGAAGTTGAGTGAGCCGACGCTGGAGGACAGGCCGCTGACCAGCGTGGTGATGATGATGTTGGAGCCGAGGACGGCCAGCAGCCCAAGGCTGCGCAGGGTCCGCCTGGGCAATTTCGGCCGGTCCGCCAGTGGCACCTGCCATACCGTGTTGAACCCGTTCTGCGCGGCGTTGGCCACGGCCAGGCCGGCCCACAGCGCCAGGACGATCCCGACCGCCAGGCCGAACCCGCTGCCCTGCAGGGTCTGGCCGGACGGCACGATCGTGTCGCCGAGGCCCGGGAACTGCTGGGTGACCGTGTGCATCACCCGGTCCTGCACGTGCCGGTTGCCGGCGACGGCGAACCCCAACGCGGTGACCAGCACCAGCAGCAGCGGGAAGAACGAGAAGAAGGCGTAGTACGAGATCAGCGCGGCCAGGTTGCCGGCCTGGTCCTCGCCGAACTTCTTCAGCACCGCGACCGGCAACGCCAGCCACGGCCGGTCCTGCTGGTAGCGGTCCAGCCGGGCCTTCAGCGACGGGGCCGCTCCGGCGGCTCCGTCAGCTGGTGCGGGGTCACCGCTCACCGGTCGAAGCGTGGCCCCGGCAGTAGCACGCCGGTCACCGCGCCGAGCAGTACCGCGCCCAGTCCCAGCAGCATCGGACGGTCCGCCAACTGCTGACGGGCCGCGCCGACCACGCCGCGGATCGGGCTTCCGACCCGTTCCATCGTGTGTTCGGCCGCGCCGATCGCGCCGCTGGAGGCGTTCCGGGCCCCGCTGGACGCCTTGTGTAAAGGGCGGGCCGCGCGATCGCCGGCACCGTGCAGCTTTTTGCGGGCGCCCGTCAGCTGGTGGCTGATCAGGGCCTTCGGGGTGGCCCGCGCGCGCAGCAGTTCGAGGTTGGCGGCCAGCGCCGCCCGGGTGTCGGCCATGCGTTCCCGGATCTGCTCCGGGCTCACTTCTTCAGAGTGCGGGCCCATGCCAGATTCTCCTTGAAAGCAGCGATGGTCTGTTGCGGTGCGGACATCTTCTTCAGCTGCGCCCTTCCGGCCAGAGCGGTGACCAGGGCGATCAACGCCCAGACGCCGGTGACGATCAGCGCCGCCCAGCCGTTGCCGAGCAGGTGACCGAGTCCGTAGACCGCAGCGAGACTGCCGAACATCAGAACCATGTAGCCGGCGAAACCCGCGGTGCCGAGCAAACCGGCACCCTTACCGGCCCTGCGACCTTCCTGCTTCAGCTCGACCTTTGCCATTGCGAGCTGTTCGTTCAGCAGCCGGGTCAGATCATCCTTGAGCTCAGTGACGATCACACCGATGGGCTGCCCGTCAAGCGGCTCGTCCGCCCCCCGGACCGGCTGAGCATGCGGCTGGGTCACCGTCATGAATCGCTCCCTGGTGCCTGTGCGGCGCCTTCCGTGGCGCCGCCGCGATGGATTCAGTAGATGGATTCAGTACTGGACACGGGCCTGGACCATCCTTTTCACCAGCCGTCCGAGCACGAATCCGACGGCGACCGCAGCCACCAGGACCACCGGGCGGTGCCGGATCAACCCGGCGACCCGCTCCAGCGGTCCACCCCCGGTCGGTTCCGCCACCGCGCCGAGTTCCCGATGCCGGGCCTGCTGCGCGGCGGGCTGGGGCGGCTGGCCGCCCGCGCCGTGCAGCCGGGCCGCCAGTTCGGGCTCGTTGCTCATCTGGCCTCCTCAGTACCTGTGTTTCCTACCCAGGAGATCACAAAGTAGTCCCGCCTGCTGCCATGGCGCACCGAACTGGCACCCAGATGCGCTCGTCAACGGCTCGGATCGGCCGACTCCGATGCCTCGTGCCCGGCTGGCCCGTGCCCGGCTTGCTCCGCCCCGGCTTGCTCCGCCCCGGCCTTCTCGGCGGCCCGTACGGCGGCGGCGTAGCGCAGGGCGGTACGCCGCAGCGCGGCCTCCGGGTCCAGGCCGGCCCGGCGCGCGCGGGTGACCAGCTCGAACAGTGTCCGGCCGAGTTCGGTGTCGGCACCGACGGAGCCGTCTGCGACCAGGTCGGTCCCGGTGGGCGCCGGCACCTCGATACCGGCACGTTCGGCCCTGGACAGCAGTTTGTCGACCAGCGAGAGTGCCGGCTGGCCGAGCGGTACACCGTCCATCGAGGACTCCCGGGCCTTCTCGGCCCGTTTGATCTGTTCCCAGTTGCGGTGCACCTCATCGACCCCGGACACGCTGACGTCACCGAACACGTGCGGATGCCGGCGGACCAGCTTGTTCACCAGGCCGCCGGCCACCTCGTCGATGTCGAACCGGGCCGCCCCCTCCTCCGCTGCGCCGGTGACCTCGGCGCCGAGCCTGGCGTGGAACAGCACCTGGAGCAGTACGTCGCCGAGTTCCTCACGCAGGTGTGCCCGGTCACCCGAACCGATCGCGTCGTAGGCCTCGTACGCCTCTTCCAGCAGGTACGGCGCGAGGGACTCATGGGTCTGCTCGCGGTCCCAGGGGCAGCCGGTACGCAGCCTGTCCAGTACCGCGACCGCGTCGAGCAGCCGGGCGCCGGGCGGGTCCCAGGAGCCGTACTCGGCCTCCAGGACCGGCGGGTCGGTAGCGCCGATCAGTCGCTGGCTGAGCGCCCGGGCCAGCGGCAGGTCACCGTCGGGGCCGGCCAGCCACACCACGGTCGGCGCGCCGGCCGCCAGCAGTACGTCGACCTGCCCGGCGGCAGAGCCGTCCAGCACGGTCACGGTGACCCCGGCGGTACGTAGCGCGGCGACCTGCGGGCTGTCCGCGCCCGCGTACACCGGGGCAGACCGGAGCAGGTCCCAGGCGCGTGCCGTGAGCAGCCCGGCCGGCAGCCGCGGCGAGGAGTGCAGTAGCACGATCCGCTCGGTGCGGCCGGGCATGTGGTCAGCCCTGCAGCGGATTCGGGGCCGGGGTCCGCACCACGTCCGGGGAACCTCCGCCGAGCGGTACGCCCACCGAACCGATCACGCTCTGGCCCATACCGACCTGGAACGACACCGCGTCCATCTGGTACGTGACCTTGCCGTAGCGCGGGTTGACGTCGACGTGGTACTTGCGGACACCGGCGGCCAGTTCGTCGCGGGCCGTGAAGACCTTGTCGATGTCCGGGTTGTCGAGGTTCTTCTTCAGCTCCGCGAACGGCAGCTGCTGCGACGGTACGCCGCGGCTGAGTAGCGACTCGTACACCTGACGGGCGTCGGCCTCGGTCGGCTTCCTCGAGGTGGCGGCGTCACGGACCGCGTTGACGTACGCGAGCGTCTCCGCCTCCAGCCGGATGTACGGGTTGCTCTCCGGCAGCTGGTAGCGCTTGGCCTGCTCGGCGTAGTTGGGCGGCGGCACCTTCAGGTGCTTGTCCGCGGCCACCTTGCGGGCCACCGCACGCATGATCAGGTTGGCGGTCGTCGCCTGCCGGATGCCGACCCGGTCCTGGGGCTTGAGGGTGCCCTTGAAGTCGGTCTGCACCGAATCGAGGATCGAGTCGACCTGGCTCTGGGTGTACCGCTGGCCGCCCACGAATCCGGCTGCGCCCGGCTGGACGTTGCATGCGGTGACACCGGCGGCGACGGCGGCGGACAGCGCGAGCACGGTCGCGGCCCGGCGTAGGCTGCGGCGACGGCCGGCGCGAAGGGTGCTGGTTTGCTCGGTCACAGTCGACCAGTCTCGCGCGTAGCTGCCCGGGCCGGTCCACCGGGGTCGCCCGGGCAGGGTCCGGAGCGCCTCAGGCGGGTGCGCCGGCCGCTCCCGCGGGGCCGCCCGGCAACAGGATGGTGGAATCGACGCATGTCATGGGTCGGAACCGTGCAGCTCACTCCGGGCCGGTTGGTGTACCACGGGACGATCAGCAACATTCCGGTGCACTCCTCGTTCGCGATCGGGCTGGTCCTCCTGCTCGGCGGTCAGCTGAACCTCCGGGATCCTTCCGGGCGGAGCGTGCCCCTCGGGCCGACCGGTGCGCGGGCCGCCGTCCTGCCCGCCGGGGTGCCGCACGCAGCGCTGGGCGGTCAGCTCGGCACCCTCGACCGTGACCGACCGGCGGAGCCGGCCGAGGTGCTCATCGCGATCGTCGACCCGCACAGTCCGGCCGGGTTGGGCCTGTCCGCCCGGCTGGAGAATTCCGGACTGGACCGGTACGACCCGGGCAGCTGGCTGGCCGCCGCCGCACCCTGCGCGCCGTTGACCGCCCGGCCGGGGCCCGACGACCCGGCCGGGGCGCGGGTCGTCGAGGCCGCGCTGGGTGCGCTGACCGACGCTGATCCGCTCCCCGGGCCGGTCCTGCATCCCGCCCTCGCCGAGGCGGTGGCACTCATCCCGTCCCGGCTGTCCGCCGGGGTCCGGTTGCAGGACCTCGCCACCGCCGTCGGGTTGTCCGCGAGCCGGCTCGGGCACCTGTTCACGGTGCAGCTCGGCCTGCCCTACCGCGCATACGTGCTCTGGGCCCGGGTGCAGAAGGTCGTGGACGCGCTACGATCCGGAGCGACCCTGACCAGCGCCGCGCATGCAGGTGGTTTTACCGATTCGGCGCACATGAACCGGGTCTGCCGGCAGTTCTTCGGTCTCAACCCCTCCCAGTTCGTCAAGGATCTGCGATGGATGTGACCAGAACCTCACAGTGATGGAACATCCACATGACCGCAGTCTCGGCGGCGCCCTGCGCCCGGCCCAGCACCGGAACCGGAGGACCAGTTCTCCGGTGGGCTGACACACACCACCCGGTAGCGCATTCGTACAAGTCGATGGCGAGCAGACCGGTCAGGCTCCCGGTATGACGCTCTCCCGACTGGGTCGCATCCTCGCCCGACACCGCTTCACCGTGCTGGTCGTAGCGCTCGTGGCCGCAGCCCTGGCCGGCCTGCTCGGCGGCGGCGTAGCCGGCAAGCTGTCCAGTGGCGGGTTCACCGACCCGAAGTCAGAATCCGGTCGCGCCACCACCGCGCTGCTGCAGAAGTTCCACGCCGGCCAGACCGGTCTGGTCGTGATCGTGCGTGGCGACGGCTCTCCGGACGCCCCGTCCGTGGCCGGCCGGGCGACCAGGCTGGCCCGCTGGGCCGGGCACGCCGACGGGGTCACCGGAATGCAGTCGTACTGGACCTCCGGGCGGCCCGCGGTGATGCGTTCCAAGGACGGCACCCGCGGACTGATCCTGTTGCGGCTGTCCAGCGACGAGGACCAGTACATGGCGACCGCGAAGCGGCTCACCCCGCAGTTGCGGGAGCAGGGCGCCGGGTTACGGCTGCAGTTCGCCGGCACCGCGCAGGTCTACGCCGCGATCAACCAGCAGACCCGGCACGACCTGTTGATGTCAGAGATGATCGCCACCCCGGTCACCGCCGTACTGCTGGTCGTGGTGTTCGGCAGTCTCATCGCGGCGCTGCTGCCGCTGCTGATCGGCGGACTGTCCATCGTGTCCACGATGGTGGTACTGGATCTGTTGACCCACGTCACATCGGTGTCCACGTACGCGCTGAACCTGACCACCGCGCTCGGGCTGGGTCTCGCCATCGACTACAGCCTGTTCATGCTTACCCGGTTCCGTGAGGAACTGGCGGTACGGGACGCAACGGGCACCGCGGACCGGGGGGTGGTACGGGACGCGGTCGCGGCCACCATGCGGACAGCCGGGCGTACCGTGCTGTTCTCCGCGGTGACGGTGGCCCTGGCGATGTCGGCGCTGATGGTGTTCCCGCTGCCGTTCCTACGTTCCATCGCCTACGGCGGGATGGCAGTGGTGCTGCTGGCAGCGGCCGGTGCCGTACTGGTCCTGCCCGCACTGCTGGCCCTGCTGGGCACCCGGGTGAACACGCTGGACGTGCTCGCCCCGCTGCGCCGCCGGCGGTCCGCCGGCAGAACGGGGGCCGTCGGCAGAACGGGGGCCGTCGGCCCCGGTGGCTTCTGGCACGGCCTGGCAGTACGGGTGATGCGCCGGCCGGTGGGGTTCGGGCTGGGTGTGGTCATTCTGCTGGTGCTGCTGGGCAGCCCGTTCTGGCACATCTCGTTCGGGCTGGCCGACGACCGGCAGCTGCCGGCCAGTTCGTCGACGCAGCAGGCATCCGAGACGTTGCGTACCGACTTCGACGACTCCGGCGACCGGTCGGTCTCGGTCGTGGTGGACGGGGTCGACGCGGGACGCACACTGTCCGGCTACGCCACCAGGCTGTCCACACTGGACAATGTGCAGCGGGTGGACACCGCCACCGGCAGCTACAGCCACGGGCAGCAGGTCGCCGGAGCGGGGCCACAGTCCGCCGCCTACACCAACGGCACGGACAGCTGGCTGTCGGTGGTCGGCACCGGCATGCCGGAGACCGACGCCGCGCTGAACCTGGTCTCCGACGTACGTAGCACCCCGGCGCCCGGGCACGACCGGCTCGTCGGCGGGCGCGCGGCGTACCTGTACGACACCGAACACGCGCTGACCAGCCGGCTACCCGCGGCCGGCGCGATCGTCGCGATCTCCACCATCGTGCTGCTGTTCCTGTTCACCGGCAGTCTGATCATGCCGCTGAAAGCCATCGCGCTCAATGTGCTCAGCCTGACCGCCACGTTCGGCACGATGGTGTACGTGTTCCAAGACGGTCACCTCGGCGCCCTGGTCGGCCATCCGATCGCCACCGGATTCCTGGACATGACCGTGCCGGTACTGATGTTCTGCATCGCGTTCGGGCTGTCCATGGACTACGAGGTGTTCCTGCTGTCCCGGATACACGAGCGCTACCTGGCCACCGGCGACAACACCGGGGCGGTGGCCACCGGGCTGCAACGTACCGGCCGGTTGATCACCGCAGCCGCGGTACTGATCGCCGTGGTGCTGGTGTCCTTCGGTGCCTCGCACGTCACCATGCTCAAGATGATGGGCATCGGCCTGGCCCTCGCCGTGCTGGTGGACGCGACCCTGGTACGCGGTGTGCTGGTGCCGGCGTTCATGCGGCTGGCCGGGCGGTTCAACTGGTGGGCACCGGCACCGTTGCGGGCACTGTACCGGCGGATCGGCGTGTCCGAGTCGGGCGCCCCGGCCCCGCAGCCCGAACCGGCCCGCGAGCCGGTGGGCGCTGGCAGCACGTCCGGCTGATTGCGGTCGGGAACCGACCGCAATCGCGCCTACCCTCGCCGGCATGATCGACGAGAGCATCCATCCGTACACGATCGACATCCCGCGGGCCGAGCTGGCCGATCTGACCGACCGGCTCGCTCGCACCCGCTGGCCGGACGAACCGCCCGGCGGCGGCTGGGGGTACGGTGTCGCGCCGGACCGGTTGCGTCAGCTCGCCGGATACTGGCGCACCGGCTACGACTGGCGGCGCCACGAGGCGACGCTCAACTCGCACCCACAGTTCCGTACCACCATCGACGGGCAGAACGTCCACTTCCTGCACGTACGCTCCGCGCAGCCGGACGCGCTGCCGCTGATCCTCACGCACGGCTGGCCCGGCTCGGTCGCCGAGTTCCTCGACATCATCGGGCCGCTGAGCGACCCGGCCGGGCACGGCGGCGCGGCCGGCGACGCGTTCCATCTGGTGATCCCGTCGCTGCCCGGGTTCGGCTTCTCCGGCCCGACCCGCGACCCCGGCTGGGACGTCACCCGGATCGCCCGGTGCTGGGCGGAACTGATGCGCCGGCTCGGCTATTCGCGCTACGGCGCGCAGGGCGGTGACTGGGGCGGGCGGATCTCCCCCGAACTGGCCCGTACCGACCCCGATCACGTACTGGGACTGCACGTCAACGCGTTCACTGCGGCACCCACCGGTGAGCCGGGTGAACTGGACGGGCTGACCGCGGATGAACAGGCGCGGCTGGCGAACCTGCAACGCTGGCACCGGGAACGCTCGGGCTATGCGCAGATCCAGGCGACCCGGCCGCAGACGCTGGCGTACGCGCTACTCGACTCGCCGGTCGGGCAGTTGGCCTGGAGCACCGAATGGTTCGACGGCTACGGCGAGCAGGTCGGCGCGGTCGACGACGACGCGATCCTGACCAACGTCACGCTGTACTGGCTGACCCGTACGGCCGGTTCGGCGGCCCGGCTCTACCGGGAGGCCGCCGCCTCGTGGGGCCACCGTCCGGCCCGCAGCCCGGTACCGACCGGCGTCGCGGTGTTCCCGGGTGACTCCACCGTCCGGCGTTTCGTCGAACGCGAGCACACGGTGGTGCACTGGTCGGAGTACGACCGCGGCGGCCACTTCGCCGCCCTCCAGGCCCCCGACCTGCTCGTCGACGACATCCGCCGCTTCTTCCGCCCCCTCCGCTGACCGGATGGGGTCAGGACTTCGCGGGGGCCAGGGCAGGGGCGTCCAGGATCGTGGTGATCAGTTCGGCGCACCAGTTGAGCAGCGGCAGGTCGCGTAGCGGTTCGCCGCCGATGCGCCGGGTCGTCGGCCGCGGCAAGCTGACCATGTCCAGGTTGGACTTGATGGTGGCGTCCGGGTAGAGGCGCTTGAGCCGTAGCTGCTTGGAATCCGGCAGCGCCATCGGCGAGAAGCGTACGTGCCGGCCCTGCAACGACACGTCGGTCAGCCCGTACCGGCGGGCCAGCAGCCGGAACCGGGCCACCTGCACCAGATTCTCCACCGGCGTCGGGACCTCCCCGTACCGGTCGGCCAGTTCGGCCCGCACCTCGTCGAGCGCCGCATCGTCGCGTACCTCGGCCAGCTTGCGGTACATCTCCAGGCGCAGCCGTTCCACCCCGATGTAGTCGTGCGGCAGGTGCGCGTCGACCGGCAGATCGACCTTGACGTCGGCGATCTCCTCCGGCGTCTCGCCCTTGAACGCCTGGACGGCCTCACCGACCATCCGTACGTACAGGTCGAACCCGACGCCCTCGATGTGGCCGGACTGCTGACCGCCGAGCAGGTTGCCGGCCCCGCGGATCTCCAGGTCCTTCATCGCCACGAACATGCCGGCACCCAGTTCGGTGTGCTGCGCGATGGTGGCGAGCCGCTCGTGCGCCTGCTCGGTGAGCGGTTTCTCGGCAGGGTAGAGGAAGTAGGCGTACGCGCGTTCCCGACCCCGGCCGACCCGGCCCCGGATCTGGTGCAGCTGCGACAATCCCAGCATGTCGGCGCGTTCCACGATCAGCGTGTTGGCGTTCGGGATGTCGATACCGGACTCCACGATGGTGGTGCAGACCAGTACGTCGATGTCGCGGTTCCAGAAGTCGAGCATGATCTTCTCCAGCCGCTCCTCGCCGAGCTGGCCGTGCGCGACCGCGACCCGCGCCTCCGGTACGAGTTCCCGGATCCGCCGGGCCGCGCGTTCGATCGACTCGACCCGGTTGTGCAGGTAGAAGACCTGCCCGTCGCGCAGCAGCTCCCGGCGCACCGCGGCGGCGACCTGCTTGTCCTCGTACGCGCCGACGAACGTCAGCACCGGGTGGCGTTCCTCCGGCGGGGTGGCGATCACCGACATCTCCCGGATGCCGGTCACCGCCATCTCCAGCGTCCGCGGGATCGGGGTCGCCGACATGGTCAGTACGTCGACATGGGTACGCAGCTGCTTCAGGTATTCCTTGTGCTCCACCCCGAAGCGCTGCTCCTCGTCCACGATGACCAGGCCCAGCTGCTTGAACCGGGTCTGCGAGGACAGCAGCCGGTGGGTGCCGAGCACGATGTCGGCACTGCCGTCGGCGATCCCGGTCAGCGTCTGCTCGGTGTCGGTCGGCGTGTTGAACCGCGACAGGGTACGGATGATGACCGGGAACTGCGCCATCCGCTCGGTGAACGTGTTGAAGTGCTGCTGCGCCAGCAGTGTGGTCGGCACCAGCACGGCGACCTGCTTGCCGTCCTGCACGGCCTTGAACGCGGCGCGTACCGCGATCTCGGTCTTGCCGTAGCCGACGTCACCGCAGATCAGCCGGTCCATCGGCACCGTACGGCGCATGTCGCCCTTGACCTCGTCGATGGCGGCGAGCTGGTCGGGGGTCTCGGCGAACGGGAACGCGTCCTCCAGTTCGCGCTGCCACGGGGTGTCCGGGCCGAACGCGAAGCCGGTGGAGTTCTGTCGCGCCGCGTAGAGCTTGATCAGTTCGGCGGCGATCTCCTTGACCGCCTTGCGTGCCCGGCTCTTGGCCTTCTGCCAGTCCGCACCGCCCATCTTGTGCAGCGTCGGGTGTTCTCCGCCGACGTAGCGGGTCAGCTGGTCGAGCTGGTCGGTCGGCACGTACAGCCGGTCGCCGGGCTGGCCGCGTTTGCTCGCCGCGTACTCCAGTACGAGGTATTCGCGTTCGGCGCCGTTGACGGCGCGCTGCACCAGGTCGACGTAGCGGCCGATGCCATGCTGTTCGTGCACCACATAGTCGCCGGCGGCCAGTTCCAGCGGGTCGATCGTACGGCGCCGCCGGCTCGGCATCCGCCGCATGTCCTTTGTGGAGGAACCCTTGCCGCCGGTGATGTCGTTTCCGGTCAGTACGGCCAGTTTCGCGGTGGCGTCGACGAAGCCACGTTCCAGTCCGCCGGTGGTGACCAGGATGGCGCGCGCCTCCGGCGCGGCGACGACCTTCTCGGTCAGTTGGGCACCCAGGTCCGCCTCGCGCAGCAGTTCCACGGCCCGTTGCGCCGGCCCGTGGCCCTCGAACACCAGGGCGACCGCGTAGCCGTCGGCGTTCCAGCGGCGTACGTCGCCGAGCAGCGCGGCGCCGTCGCCGTGGTACAGCGGTGCCGGCGCCGCGCCCAGGGCGACCGCGTCGTCGGGGGTCAGGTCCACCGGCGCGGCGAGTTCCGGGTCGATCGCGGCCAGCTCCGCGTCGATGGAACTGCCCGTTTCGCTCTCCACGGTGCCGAACGGGCTGATGGTCCACCACGGCAGGCCCACCCCGGTGGCGGCGGTCCGTACGTCGGCGAGGCTGTGGAACGCCGCGGCGCCCAGATCGATCGGGGTGGCGCCGCCGGCCGCCGCCGCGGCCCAGCTCGCGGCCAGGAACTCCGCCGAGGTGGCCACCAGGTCGTGCGCCCGGGCCCGGATCCGCTCCGGGTCACAGGCCAGGACGACGGTGTTGGCCGGCATGCAGTGCACCAGCAGTTCCAGCTGGTCGGCGCCGTCCGCGCCGGGTCCGGACAGCAGCGCCGGGGTCAGCGACTCCATGCCCTCCACCGGGATGCCCTCGGCCAGCTTCGCGCACATCTCGGCCAGGCCGGGGTGCTCGGCGCCGAGTTCGGCGGCCCGCTGCCGTACCTGCGGGGTGAGCAGCAGTTCCCGGCACGGCGGCGCGAGGATGTACTGCTGCCCGTCGGCCTTGTCGAACGAACGCTGGTCGGCGACGGCGAAGGACCGGATCTCGTCGACCTCGTCGCCCCAGAACTCGGCCCGCAGCGGGTGCTCCTCGGTGGGCGGGAACACGTCGAGGATGCCACCGCGTACCGCGAACTCGCCGCGCGAGCCGACCATGTCGACCCGGGTGTACGCCAGGTCGGACAGCCGGCGGGTCACGTCCTCCAGGTCGGCGGTGGTGCCGGGTCGCAGCTCGACCGGTTCAAGGTCGCCGAGGCCCCGCAGCTGGGGTTGCAGCACGCTGCGCACCGCCGCGCAGACCACCCGTACCGGCCCCTGCTCGGGCGCGTCGTCGACCGGGTGCGCCAGCCGGCGCAGCACCGACAGCCGTCGGGCCACGGTGTCACTGCGCGGCGAGAGCCGCTCGTGCGGCAGCGTCTCCCAGGCCGGGTAGACCACCACCTGGTCGGGTGGCAGCAGGCAGCGCAGCGACCCGGCCAGGTCCTCGGCCTCCCGGCCGGTGGCGGTGACCGCGAGCACGGGACGGCCGGCGCCGCCGTCGACGCCCGCGGCGTCGGCGGCGATCCCGGCGATCACGAACGGGCGCAGCGCGGGCGGCGCGGTCAGGTCGAGGCGTTCGGCCTCCGGTCCACCGGCGCGGGCCAGGTCGCGGGTACGGCCCAGGGCCGGATCGGCGGTGGCGGCGGTGAGCAGACCGGTCAGCTTCACGTTGGGCTCCAGAGATGTTCCCGGCGCAGGCACAGATGTCCGGGCACGCGTGCGGGCATGCGGAGATGCCCCCGGCGGGTGATGGACCGGGGGTCCGCAGACCACCCTACGCCGCCGGTCGGACAGCCTTCGCGGTACGACCAGCGCTGTCGACCGGGAAAGGGGTTGGCGCCCCGTTCATGAAATGCGACTCTTTGTGGGCGTGGAATCCCCTATGCCCCGACTTGGCAGTCGGGCCAACTCCCGGAGGCCAGATGCGCACCAGAACCACCAGACTCAGCACCCTCCCCAGACTCGGCGCCGCTGTCGTCCTCGCCGTCGCGGCGGCCAGCCTGGCCGGCGCCGCACCGGCCAACGCCGCGTACTCCGACCCGCTGACCGCCACCACCGGGCAGGGCCTGGTCTGGCACGCCACCCCCGCGGCGGCGTTGACCGCGCTGGACGACGCGTTGCCCAACGTCAGCGCGAACACGGTGGTCGCCAACACCAACCACGCGATGACCGGCTGCACCAGCGGCGAGTCCGCGTCTCTGCCGATCAACCCGACACAGACCCGCACGATGTGCTGGGCCTCCGGTGACGCCAGCACCGCCAGCTGGGTGCCGCAGGGCATCACCACCTCCGGCGACGCCGACGACGACGGCATGTGGGGCACCGACAGCATCATGCTGTCCGGCTGGCACTCCACCATCAGCGGCCGGTACGACGAGGCCCGGGTCGCCTTCATCAACGACGACAATCCCTCCGCACCGACCTACCGGTGGGCGTACCTGGTCGTACCCAACAGCACCGGCAGCACCTTCAGCGCCGCCAAGGCACACATGGGCGGCATGACCTGGTACGGCGACAAGATCTACGTGACCGCGGTAGGCAACACCTCCACCGCGGTCCGGGTGTTCAGCACCCACCACATCCTGCAGATGACCGACGGCAGCGCCACCATCGGCCGTACCTCGTCCGGGTACGCTGCGTACGGCTACCAGTACGCGCTGACGCAGGTCGGGTACTACAGCTACGCCGATGGCACCTGCTCGATGGCCTCCGACACCGGGGTGCCGTGCTTCTCGTCGCTGTCCCTGGACCGCACCAGCGCCGGCGGCAACAGCGTGGTCACCACCGAGTACTTCAGTGACCAGACGAAGGCCGGCCGGCTCTACCGGTACCCGATCGGCGGCGCCGGATTCCTGCTCACCACCGACTCGCAGGGCCGGGCCAGCTCCACCGAGGCCTACCACAGCCACGTCGGCAACATGCAGGGCGTACTGTCGCACGACGGCAAGTTCTACGTCGCACACTCCTCAGCCACCCTGCACGGTCAACTGTGGCGGCAGACCACCAGCGCCAGCGCCTCAGCGCAGTGCGGCGACCCGACCACCACGGCGTGCTGGGCGGTGCACCCGGAGGCGCTGACGTACAACTTCGCCACCGGCATGGTGTGGTCGCAGACCGAATGGTCGCCCATCGACTGCACCGACCATCAGCAGACCTGCGGGCGCGCGGTGTTCGCGGTGCCGTACACGTCGCTGATCTGAGCGTGCGACGGGCCCGCCGGCACGGCCGGCGGGCCCGTCGTCGTCGGAAGGTGACGACTCAGCTGGTGTCGCCGGCCAGGCTGAACGAACGCAGCCGGTCGATCGCGACGACCAGTCCGATCGCGGTGAACAGCACCGACATCACCACCGCCACAACCACCGACATGACGTTCGACAGCAGCGGGCTACCGGACAGCGAGTCCGCGAACTGGGTGACGTACTTCTGCACGCTCAGCACCTTCGTACCGGTCAGGACGTTACCCAGCAGGCCCTCCCACAACAGGATGTAGGCCAGACCGACCAGAACCGAACGGCGCACCAGCAGGCTGCACATCACGAACAGGGCCGAGTAGACGAACGCGCCGACCACGCTGGCCACCGCGAGCGCCACACCCATCCGTACGGACACCACGAGCGCGCCCGCCGCCAGCATCGGTACGGCCACCACCACCGCACTGACCACCGCCGAGATCAGGTACTTGGTCAGGACGATCTCCCGCCGCGGTAACGGCTTGGCCAGGATGTGCACGATCGTGCCGTCGTCGACCTCCGAGCCGACCACGCTGGTGCCGATGATCAGTGCGGTCAACGGCAGCACCACCGCGATACCCAACCCGATCAGCACCGTGTTCGTGGCGACCTGCTGACCGACATGGTTGAGGCGCATCAGCAGCGCCAGCCCCACCAGGATCACCGGCAGAGGGATCAGCAGCAGGGAGCGCCGGCGGCCGAGCAGGCCGCGCAGCGTGATCCGCGCGATGGTCACGTTGAACAGGCCCGGCCCGGCGGCCGGTACCTCGGTCTGAGTACTCATCAGGACGCCACCAGGTAGGAGAAGACACTTTCCAGGGACTCGTCGGCCGGAATCACCTGTTCCAGGCGGATCCCACCAGCGCGGGCGACACGCGGCAGTACTCGGGTGAACTGGCCGTAGTCGCTGGCCCGGACCCGCAGTCCGCCGGTCGGACCGGTACGCAGCCCCGCGCCGGCGCCGCCGGTCGCCAGTTCCACGCCGGCCACCGACTCCTCGGCCATCAGTCCGGCCGCCAGCCGCCGGTCGTCGGAGGACGAGATCACGAACTCGTGCGGCCGGCTGGTCATCAACCGGCGGATCCTGCGATAGTCGCCGGAGGCGGCGAGCCGGCCCGCCACGATCACCTGCACCGTGCCGGACAGCTGCTCCACCTCCTCCAGGATGTGTGAGCTGAACAGCACCGTACGGCCCGAATCGGCCATCTGGTGCAGCAGTTCCATCATGTGCATCCGCTGCCGCGGGTCCATCCCGTTGAACGGCTCGTCCAGCAGCAGCACCTGCGGGTCGTGTACGAGCGCGGCGGCCACCCGTGCCCGCTGCCGCATCCCCTTGGAGTACGTGTCGATCCGCCGGTCCGCCGCGGACGCCAGGTCGACCATGGCGACCGCCCGGTGCGCCGCGGCCTCCGGGTCGGGCAGCCGTTGCAGCCTGGCCGAGGCGAGGATGAACTCCCACGCGGTCAGGAAGCCGTGCACGTTCTCCCGCTCGGTGACCAGACCGATGTGCCGGTACACGTCCGGGTTGCGCCACGCGGATCGGCCCGACACCGTGACGGTGCCGCGGGACGGCGCGAGGAAACCCGCCATCATGTGCAGCAGGGTGGTCTTTCCGGCGCCGTTGGGGCCCAGCAGGCCGGTCACCCCGGCGCCCAGGCTCATGGTGATGTCGTTGACCGCCACCACATTGCCGTACCACCGGGACACCCCGGCCAGTTCCAGTACGGCCCGATTGTCTGATGTGGACGGTGCGGCCGGCACCGCTGCCCCCTGCGCATCCATGACTGTCCGCTCATCCGTCTCTACCATGTTCACCGGTCCCGTCGGTGCGCTCATCACGCCGCCACCTTCCGGTACCGGACGACCAACAGTGCGGTGGCCAATGCCACCAGGACCACGGCGGCCGCCGCGTACAACGGGCCGTACGGGCCGATGTCCAGTCGCGACTGGCCGAACAACCAGGTACGCAGGCCGTCCAGGATGCCGAGGATGCTGAACATGGACGCCAGTTCGCGTACCGCCCCGCGGCCCAGGACCTGCATCGCGGCGGAAACCGGCGTGGTCACCAGGAAGACCGCCACCACGGCGCCGGCGGCGATGGTGCGGCGGCTGGTCAGCGACGCGGTCAACAACGCCACCGCGGACAACACCATCGCGTAGATCAGCGCGTTCAGCACACCCGGTACGAAGTCGGCGAACTCGTTCCACACGCCACTGGCGTTGTCGACGGAGAACGCGCCGCCCAGGAACATGACGAACAACGGCACACCGATGACCACGAGTACGGCGCTGACCAGCGCGCCGAGCTTCGCCAGTACGTAGTCGTCCCGGCCGATCGGCCGGGAAAAGTACAGCGGCAGTACGTTGTTACGCAGATCCCGGGAGGACATCTCCGGGGTGACCGCCGCCAGGAACAGCACCAGCAGGAAACTCAACCGGACCGGAAAGTCCAGATAGGACACCGGGGTGATGCCCAGCTGGGCGTGCAACGCCGCCAGCACCACGCCGACGATCAGCAGGATGCCCGCCACCAGGAACGGGAAGATCTTCGCCTTGGCGCTCCGGCCCAGGCCGAACGCGCTGCGGAAACTGTAGACGTACAGCGCCCGCACCGCGTGCCCGCGACCCAGCCGGGCCCCGGTGTAGCGCTGGTAGCCGATGTCGTGGATGGTGCCGGCCGCCGCCGAACCACCCGGTACGGTCCGGTCAGCCGCGCTCATCATGTCCTCCGGTCATCGTCGCGGTGGCGCCCAGCGACGTAGCTGCTTCACCCGGCGCGGCGCCGGCTGTCGGGCCCGCCGGCACAGCGCCAGCGCTGGTGTCGCCGAACAGTTCGGCGACCCGGTGGCGCCGCTGCTCCATCCGGTGCAGCGGGAGATCCAGATCTACGATCAGGTCACGGATCAGGTCGTACGTGCTGTCCGAGTCCAGCGGCGTCACCAGCGCCGCACCGTCGCGCCCGATCCGCAGGCCACGCTCGGTGAGCGCGGCGGCCAACTGGTCGGCGCCCTCGTCGACCTCGACGGTCAGTACGGCCGTCTGCTGCGTCATCGCCGCCACCCGGTCGGCGCGCAACAGCCGACCGCCCTCGATGGCGACCAGCCCGTCACAGATCCGCTCCACCTCGCCGAGCAGGTGCGAACAGACCAGTACGGAAATGCCGAACTCGGTGCCCACCCGGTGCACCAGGGCGAGCATGGCGTCCCGGCCGGCCGGGTCGAGCCCGTTCGTCGGCTCGTCGAGCAGCAGCAGGTCCGGGTCGTGGACCAGCGCCAACGCCAACTTGACCCGCTGCTTCATGCCGGTGGAGTAGCCGCCGATCTGGCGGTAGCGCTCCTCGTAGAGCCCGACGTGCCGCAGCGCCTCGGAGGCACGTTCCCGGGCCGTGGCCCTGGGCAGCCCGGACACCCGGCCGAGGTGGGTGACGAACTCGGCCGCGGACACGTCCGTGGGCAGGCAGTCGTGCTCCGGCATGTACCCGACCCGGGCCCGCACCTGCTCGCCCTGCGTGGTCGGGTCCAGGTCGAGCACCCGCAACTGGCCGGCGGTCGGTGCGAGCAGCCCGAGCATCGTCTTGATCAAAGTGGACTTGCCGGCGCCGTTGGCGCCGACCAGGCCGGTGATGCCCGGCTCGATCTGCACGGTGAGATCGGCCAGGGCGGTCACCTGTTCGGAATATCTTTTGGTGAGTCCCTGTGTCGTGATGATTGCCACGGTCCGACAGTACGACCCGGCGTCCCCGCTGGCGTCCGGCATTCGATGTATCTCGACCCTGACCTCAGGCGTACGGGTACCCCTGAGATCCGCGTCAGTACGGCCCCGACCTCACGCCCGGTTACCTCGCCCGCTACCGGTGGCCGGCCGGTCAGCCGCTGCCGGGCCCGTCCGGCTGCGGGGCCGGCGCTCAGCGATGGAGGGGCAGCCGGAACAGCACGCCCGCGTCGTCACGATGCCGCTCAAGATCCACGGCAACGGGCCGCTATCGGGCGCATTTCAGGCAAGTAGCCAGGTAATCCGCCCAGCGCTGCAGATCTTGACCCACAGAGCGGTACAAGATCCGGAGCGATGGGCCGGTAACCCCGCTGACCACCGGCGTGTCAGGCGGCACACGGCCCTGCTGCAGATCTTGACCCGTGACGGACCGGTGACCGGACATAATCCGGTGTACGGGCAGGAAACCGGCGCGCACACTGGACGGAATGGAATACCGCACCACAGAAGTACCCGGCACCACCGAGGTGCCGGCGCGCCAGGTCCGCGCCGCGTACTCCGAGCAGACCGTGACCGTCTACCAGGCCTACAACGTCAAGCTCGGTGAGTACGCCGCAGCGCACGGCCACTTCCCGGCCACGTACAACCGGGGCCGGATGACCTGGATCAAGCCGTCCTTCCTGTGGATGATGTACCGCTCGGGCTGGGCGACCAAGCCGCGCCAGGAGCGCGTGCTGGCCATCGAGATCACTCGCGCCGGGCTGGAGTGGGCGCTGGCCCACGCCGCGCTCAGCCACTACCAGCCCGCGGTGCACGCCAATCGGGACGAGTGGGCCGGCAGCCTGCGCCGGCCGGTACGGGTGCAGTGGGATCCGGAACGCTCGCTGAGCCTGCGCCCGCTGGCGTACCGTTCGTTGCAGGTCGGGCTGTCCGGCGAGGCGGTCGACCGGTACGTCGACGACTGGATCGTGGGGTTCCGGGACGTGACCGGGCTCGCGCACCGGATCCGGGACCTGGTACGCGCCGGCGATCACGATGCGGCCCGGGCCGCACTGCCGGTGGAGCGCCCGTACCCGCTGCCCGCCAACCTCACCACCCCACTGGGCATTTTCCCCGAATAGGCAATATGTCCGCCTTGGTTTGGCGGACATACGGGGAAAATGCCCCACAGGGCTAGCTCAGAAGTGCATTTTCCCGTTACATACGTTTCCTAAATCGGACATAACATCCTTTCGGGGAAAATGCCAAGTGGGGTGGGGCGTGAGCGCAGGTACGGAGGGTCCGGGCAGTGGACGTTGTCACGGGGTGCCGCGCGGGGGTAAGGCTGGCCGTTACCATCGGGACTGATCTCGGACAGCGTCGTCGGAGGCTCCGCACACCCTGCGAAGGGAGCTTCGAGTTGACCGAGAAGACGAACGATGAACCAGGTCGGGCCATGAATCCGGAGGACGGGCCGGACGCCGCGCTGCGCGCCGACATCCGCCGGCTGGGCACGCTGCTCGGCGAATCCCTGGTCCGGCAGGAGGGTCAGAACCTGCTCGACCTGGTCGAGGAGGTTCGGGCGCTGGTCCGGACGGACTCCGCCAGTACCGTCGCCGACCGGCTGGCCGAACTGGATGTGGCGACCGGCATCAAGCTGGGCCGCGCCTTCGCCACCTACTTCCACCTGGCCAACATCACCGAGCAGGTGCACCGGGCCCGGGACCTGCGGGCCTCCCGCGCGGTCACCGGCGGCTGGCTGCGGGAGACCGCCGAACTGATCCGTAAGGCCGGCACCCCGGCCGACGAGATCGCCAAGGCGGCCGGCCGGTTGGCCATCCGGCCCGTGTTCACCGCGCACCCGACCGAGGCGGCCCGCCGGTCGATCCTGGTCAAGTTGCGCGCGCTGGCCGACACGTTGGACGCGGAGTCCACCGAGAAGACCATCGCCGGGGTCGAGCAGCTGTCCCGCGCCGACACCGAGCGCTACGACCGGCGGCTGGCCGAACTGATCGACCTGCTCTGGCAGACCGACGAGGTGCGGCTGACCCGGCCGGAGCCGGCCGACGAGGCCCGCAACGCCATCTACTACCTGTCGGAGCTGTACGCCGACGCCGCGCCCCGGGTGCTCGGCGACCTGCGGGACACCCTGGCCGACCTGGGTGCGGAGCTGCCAGTCACGGCGCAGCCGTTCACCTTCGGCACCTGGATCGGCGGTGACCGGGACGGCAACCCGTACGTCACCCCCGAGGTCACCGCGAACGTACTGCGACTGGGCCACGAGTACGGCATCCGGGCCGCGGAGAAGGCGATGGACGGGCTGGTCAGCGACCTGTCGCTGTCGGACCGCAGCGCCGGGGTGTCCGACGAGCTGACCGCCAGCCTGGCCGCCGACCTGGACGCGCTGCCGGAACTGCCGAGCCGGTTCCGGCGGGTCAACGCCGAGGAGCCGTACCGGCTGAAGGCCCGGTGCATCAAGGTCAAACTGGCCAACACCCGGTCCCGGCTGGGCAGCCGTCGGCCACACGAGCCGGGCCGCGACTATCTGGGCACCGACGAGTACGTCGCCGACCTTGAACTACTGCGCACCTCGCTGTCGAAGCACAACGGCGCGCTGGTCGCCGCCGGCCAGGTGTCGAACACCATCCGCGCCGCGGAGGCATTCGGGCTGCAGCTGGCCACCATGGACGTACGGGAACACTCCGAGAAGCACCACGCGGTGCTGGCCGAGCTGTACGCGGCGGTCGGTGAGGTCGACTACGCACAGCTCGACCGGCCGGCACGGACCGAACTTCTGGTACGCGAACTGGCCGGTCGTCGTCCGCTGTCCTCCCCGGACACCGACCTGACCGAGATCCCACGCCGCACGTACGACGTGTTCGCCACGATCCGGCAGGTGCAGGACACGTTCGGGCCCGAGGTCATCGAGTCGTACATCATCTCGATGACGCACGGGATCGACGACCTGCTCGCAGCGGTCGTACTGGCCCGGGAGAACGGCCTGGTCGACGTGCATGCGGGCCGCGCCCGGGTCGGGTTCGTACCGCTACTGGAGACGGTGCACGAGCTGAAGACCGGCGGTGAGCTGCTTGATTCGCTGCTCAGCCTGCCCGACTACCGGCGGCTGGTGGCGGCCCGCGGTGACGTGCAGGAGATCATGCTCGGCTACTCGGACTCCAACAAGGAGGCCGGCATCGCGGCCAGCCAGTGGTCCATCCACCGGGCGCAGCGCGCGATGCGGGACACGGCAGCCAAGCATGGCGTGACGTTGCGGCTGTTCCACGGCCGGGGCGGGACCGTCGGGCGTGGCGGCGGACCCACCCACGAGGCGATCCTGGCGCAGCCGTACGGCACCTTGGACGGTTCGATCAAGGTGACCGAGCAGGGTGAGGTCATCTCCGACAAGTACACCCTGCCGGCGCTGGCCCGGGAGAACCTGGAACTGACCGTCTCGGCCGTACTGCAGGCGACCCTGCTGCACACCCGGCCCCGGCAGCCGGCCGAGGAGCTGGCCGTCTGGGACGAGGCGATGGAGACGGTGGCCGACCGCGCCGAGCAGACGTACCGGGGTCTGGTCGAGCAGCCCCGGCTGCCCGACTACTTCTGGGCCTGTACGCCGACCGCCCTGCTGGGCGCGCTGAACATCGGCTCCCGGCCGTCGAAGCGGCCCAACACCGACGCCGGCCTGGAAGGGCTGCGGGCCATCCCGTGGGTGTTCGGCTGGACCCAGACCCGCCAGATCGTGCCCGGCTGGTACGGGGTGGGAAGCGGGCTGGCCGCAGCCCGGGAGGCCGGGCTGACCGACCGGCTGCGCTCGATGTACGGCCGTTGGCACTTCTTCCGTACGTTCATCTCCAACGTCGAGATGATGCTGGCCAAGACCGACCTGTCGATCGCCCGGCGGTACGTGACGAGGTTGGTGCCGGCCGAGCTGCACGGCATCTTCGATCAGATCTCCGCGGAGTACCAGCGCACAGTGGATGAGGTACTGGCCATCACCGGTGAGGCGGAGCTGCTGGACGCGCAGCCGGCGCTGCGGCGAACCCTGGAGATCCGGGACACCTACCTGGAGCCGCTGCACCACCTGCAGGTGGCGTTGCTGGCGAAGTACCAGGCAGCCGGGGGTGCGGACGCGGCGCAGCGGGACGAGTTGCTGGAGCGGGCACTACTGTCCACCGTCAACGGCATCGCCGCCGGGCTGCGCAACACCGGCTGAATCCGATACCGGGGCTCCTCGACGCTGGCCGGGGTCTGCTGGAACACTGTGAGGACATCGAATGGGGGTGCGATGTCCGAATGGGTACTTCCGGACGACGTGCTGCGTGACGCGCCGACGTACACACCGCGTCCTGCCGAGCTCGCCGACCTCGAACTGCTGCTGTCCGGGGCGTACGCGCCGCTGACCGGCTTCCTCACCGAGGAGGACGTGTCGGGCGTGCTGCGCCGTGGTGCGCTCGGCGACGGCACGGCCTGGCCGGTACCGGTGACGTTGACGGTGCCGGCCGAGGTCGCGGAGCGGCTGGATCCCGGCCATCCGATCCGGCGGATGCTGGTGCTCACCGACCCGGAGGGCGCCCCGGTCGCCGCGGTCGAGGCGGTGCAGCTGACCGCGGTGCGTACCGGCTGGTTCCGGGTGGCCGGCCCGGTACGGCAGGTCGGCGCGCCGGAGCACGGCGCGTTCCGGCGACTGCGCCACGGCCCGGCGGAGGTTCGCAAGTCGCTGCCGGAGGGGCGGGTGCTCGGGGTGATCGCGACCCGCCCGCTGCACCGTCCGCAGCTTGCGCAGATCTCGAATGCGGCCCGGACGATCGGCGCGCACCTGCTGATCTTCGTGCCGGTGGCCGGCCCGACCCCCGAGGGTCTGGCGGCGGAGGTGCTGGTCCGCTCGATCCTGGCGGCCCGGGAGCGTATCCCGGCGGCGACGATCGTGGCGGTGCCGCTGGCTTCGCGCGGCGACGAGATACGCGACGGCCTGCTGCGTGCCCGGGTGGCGGCCAGCTACGGCGCCACCCACCTGCTGTCCACCGGGGTGGCGGTCGGCGGCGGTATCCGCGTCGTGGTGCCCCGTGACCTGGCCTACGACAGCCGGGACGGGCAGTGGCGTCCGATGGACGACATTCCGCCGCGGCGCCGGCGTACCGCCATGTCGGTCAGCGAGATCGACGACATGCTGGACCGGGGGTCGCCGCTGCCCGAGTGGCACACCCCGCCGGCGGTGGCCCGGGAGCTGCGCCGGGCGCGCCCGCCCCGGCACCGGCGCGGCCTGGTGCTGCTGTTCACCGGCCTGTCCGGGGCCGGCAAGTCGACCATCGCCCGGGGTGTGGGGGACGCGCTGGCCGAGGCCGGCGAGCGGACCGCGACGACGCTGGACGGCGACGTGGTGCGCCGGATGCTGTCGGCGGGGCTGGGCTTCTCCGCCGAGGACCGGGACCGCAACGTACGCCGGATCGGTTTCGTGGCCGCCGAGGTGGCGCGGCACGGCGGGGTGGCATTGTGCGCGCCGATCGCCCCGTACGAGCGGACCCGGGCCGAGGTACGCGACATGGTCCGGGCGGTCGGCGCGGACTTCGTCCTGGTGCATGTGGCGACCCCGCTGGAGGTCTGCGAGGAACGGGACCGCAAGGGCCTGTACGCGAAGGCCCGGGCCGGTAAGGTTCCGGCGTTCACCGGGGTGTCGGACCCGTACGAGATTCCGACGGACGCGGACCTGACCCTGGACACGTCGAGCCTGACCGTGCCAGAGGCGGTGGCGGCGGTGCTGGAGCATCTGGTCGCCGGCGGCTGGCTGGACGGCGAACTGACGAACTGAGGTGGCCTGATGCATGCTGATCTGCTGCTGATCGTCGCGGGTCTCGGGGTGGGCGTGGTGGTGGGCCTGACCGGGATGGGTGGCGGCGCGCTGATGACGCCGATGCTGGTGCTCTTCTTCGGCGTGCCGCCGCTCGCCGCGGTCTCCAGCGACCTGGTGGCCAGCCTGGTGATGAAACCGGTCGGTGGCGCGGTGCATCTGCGCCGCGGCACGGTGGACCGACGACTGGTCGGCTGGTTGTGTGTGGGCAGCGTGCCGTTCGCCTTCGCCGGGGTGCTGGTGGCCCGGGGGCTGGGCGACGGGATGCAGGTGCAGCACATCATTTCGCTGGCGCTGGGCGGCGCGCTGCTGCTCGCCGTCGTGGGCCTGGCGGCGCGGGCGTTCGTGACGGTGCGGGAGCAGAGCCTGGGCCGTACCGGCGGCGAGCTGCTCGGCGCGATGCCGGTACGGCCGGTGCCGACGGTGCTGGTCGGTGCGGCGGGCGGCCTGATCGTGGGGTTGACCTCGGTCGGTTCCGGTTCGCTGATCATCGTGGCGCTGCTGGCGTTGTACCCGATGCTGTCGGCGCGGGACCTGGTCGGTACGGATCTTGTCCAGGCGGTGCCGCTGGTGGCGTCGGCCGCGGTGGCGCACCTGCTGTTCGGCGACTTCCGGCTCAGCCTGACCGCGTTTCTGCTGGTCGGAGCGGTGCCCGGGGTGTACCTCGGTGCCCGGCTATCGTCCCGGGCGCCCAGTGCTCTGGTACGCCGCGCGCTGGGGCTGATCCTGCTGGTCAGCGGTCTGAAGATGCTGGGTGTGGGCAATCTGGTGCTGATCGGCGCGCTGGCCGCGGGTCTGGTGGTCTGCGTTCCTGGTTGGATGCTGGTGGCGCCGCTGCTGCGGGCGCGGTACCGGATGCGGGTCGAGGCGGCGGCCGAGGGTTCTTCGCGTACCGAAAAAACCTACTAAAACGATCGGATCATTACGTTGCTCCGCGCGCCACCCGGATCGGCCCGGACGACGCGCGGAGGGTTCCGAGGACCTGGTCAGCCCCGACCCAGGATCACTTTGTGGGTGGCGTTGCCCATGTCCACCTGGAAGCGGGCCATCTTACCGAGCCGGCGGTACGGTCCGAGCGCGTTCGCCGGTACGTTGACCCGGGTGTCTCCCTTGCCCTGCGGGGTCTCGAAGTAGAAGAGCGCCTTGAACCGCGGGAAGGCGGAGATTTCCGTGCCGACGTTGTTGTAGAACGCGGCCTTGTGGTTGACGTCCGTGCCGGTGAAGACACCCCACTCGGACATCATCAGCGGCTTGCCCGGGAATTTCTTACTGGCCCAGTTGTAGAACCCGGGCCAGGTGGTGCCGTCGGCGGTCTTGCCCCGGTTGACCAGTTCGTTGAAGTCGCCGTAGCCGTAGCCGGGGGTGCTGCGGCCGTAGCAGTCGTCGCCGATCCAGTCGATGATGTCGTTGCCCGGGTAGAGCTGGTCGTGCCACGGCACCGAGCCCCAGGCCCGGTTACCCATGTAGCAGATGACGTAGATGATATTGGTCGCGCCCTTCGCCCGTAGCCGCTGTACGACGTGCCGGTACATGGCGGCGTAGTCGGATGCGGTGTAGCCGGAGCCGGCCCGCTGGACGACGTCGTTCTCGGGTTCGTGCTGGACGGTCATGAAGAAGCGGTACGGGTAGTTCTTCTTGATGTACGCGGCCAGGTTGTCCAGGAACGCGTCGATCTTGGCATTGCCCCTGGCGATGGACGCCCAGCTGGCCTCGGCCGGCTTCCAGTTGATGAACGGGATGCGCGGATGGCCGGGCTCCTTGGCCAGGGCGATCTCCTCGGGCGTCGGGAACAGCGTGCCGGTGCCCCGCTGGTAGGTGTGGAAGACCGACTGGGTCCGCTGGGTCAGCGTCTCGAACGAGTGCACGGCCGTCGTGGTGGGGATCCCGGTGTGTCCGCCCGCCGCGGCGCCCCAGAGTATCCCGCAGTCGGGTATCAGTTTCCGGTTCACCCCGCAGGCCTTCGTCGACGCACCCGCTGCCGGCACCGCCCGGCCCGATGTGCCCCGCGCCGCGCCGAACCCGGCCGGTGACGTCACGGCCAACGTGGCGACCACCACCAACGTCGCACCGATAGCCCTCCGCCATGTCGCCGCCCCCGTGTTCCCACGCATCGCCAACCTTCCTGTGCTGTCAGCGGGTAGCCGTGGGCTCAACGCACGGGACAACCCTCGCCCGAACCCAACCCCGCACTCAAGGTAGTAATAGAATCACTTAAGGTATACATGAGCATCCTGCCATGGAACCGTATGTGCTGAAGTGGATACGAAAAGCAGACACATGGATCCGGCGGCGCACCCGCGCCCCTCACGGCGAAAGGCCCACCCCCATGGATGTCAACCGTCCGGCACCCACCGACCTGCTGGACCACCTCGCAGCCCTGCGACGGAACTGGTGGCTGATCGCGGCTTTGACCGGACTCGGCATCCTCACCGGCGCCGGCGCCACCGCCCACCTGCCGCACATCTACCAGGCGACCACCTCGGTGCTGGTCCTGCCCGTCGACGGGCAGGACAGCAACGCCGCGGGCGGACGTACCAAGAACACCATCAACCTCGATACCGAGGCCCAACTGGTCCACTCCACCGCGGTGGCCAGCCGGGCCCGGCAGTCGCTGCACGAGCAGGCGACCGCCGGCGCCCTCGGCCGACAGGTGACCGTGTCGGTACCGCCGAACAGCACCATCCTCAGGATCGCTTTCGCGGCGGACAGCCCACAACGGGCCAGGTCCGGCTCGCACGCCTTCGCCACCGCGTACCTGACCAACCGGTCCAGCAACGCGGCCACCGCCAACACGGCGGCCACCAGAGCACTGCGTACCCAGGTCGGTGACGTCACCAAGGAACTGCTCGCCGCATCCCGCCGGCTCGCCACAGTGCCCGCCGGATCACCCGAACAGCTCGTACTGGAGACCCAGCGGCACAACCTGTCCACCCAACTGGACGACCTCACCAACCGGCTGACCAACACCACCACCAGCCCGGTCGACGCCGGCCGGATCATCAGCGACGCGAGCACGCCGTCCGCACCGATCCGGCCCGTACTGCCCGTCAACCTGGCCGCCGGCGGCCTCATCGGACTGCTACTCGGCCTGCTCATCGCGCTGCTACGGGCCCGGCTCGGTCGTGTCGTGCACCGGGCCGACGACATGCACCGGCACGCCATCCCGGTACTGACGACCCTGCCGAACGCACCCACCCGAATGCTCACCCAGGCCAGCACGGGTGGCCGGATGTTCAGCCGGCTCCGCAACGAACTCTCCGCCGGGCCACAGTCCGATCAGCTGATCGCGGTGATCGGCACCTCGGACGGACCCGCCGCCACCATCGTGGCGACCAACCTCGCCGCCGCCTTCTCCCGTACCGGCACCAGCAGCCTGTTGGTCGCCGTCGCGGACGGCCGTACCGGCGCCGACCCCACAGCAGCCGACCTGCTGGCGCTGCCCGCCGCACCCGGCTGGACCGAACTGACCACCGGGACCGCCGGGCTCGACACGGTGCTGCACAACATCCCGGGCGAGCCGTATCTGCGCGCCATCACCGGCGGAACCGGCAGCGCGGGCAGCCTGTGCCAGTCCGAAGCTGCGCGCGCGGCCCTGCACGCGGTCCGCGCCGAGGCCGTACGGATAGTGGTCGCCGGACCAGACGCGACCAGCAGCGCCGACGCACAGAGCCTGGCCGGTCTCGCCGACGCCGCCATCCTCACGGTGGAACTCGGCGTCAGCCGGCACGAGGACGTGGTGGACACCGCCGAACAGCTGGCCCGCATCGGTACACCGCTGCTCGGGGCGGTGCTCGTACCGGCACTGGACCGGTCCCGCTCGGCCGTTCCCGGCCGCCACGACAGCGACCTGGCCGACCTCATCGAACCGGCCGAACCCAACGGGCCGGCCGAGCTCGCCGCAACAGCCGCAGCCGTCGGCCCCGGCGCGGCCGGACGCGAGTCCCGGACCGCCACCGGCCGGCAGTCCGCCGCTACGGACCCGGCGGCCAGGACCGGGTCCAGGCCCGGCACGGAGATCGAGGTGTCGACCCAGATACTCCCCCGGATCACCGACGAGCCGCCGAACACCGGTAAGGGCACCGACCGGGCCAAGGGCGCACACCGGTCCCGCAACGAGCGGATGAAGAACGGCGACCGGTGGCCGGCCACCGACCCGGCAGGCGGCGGTGACGACCCGGTCGACGCCGCCACCGACCCGGCGTCCAGTAGCACCAGGTTCTGACCCGACGTGCCGACCACACCGATACCGGCCGCGCTTCCGGCAGCCCAGGACCGGGCAGCAGCGCAGCAGACCGACCAGAACCCGGCAGCGGGCCGGCGCTGGTGGGGCGGCCCGGGCTGGCCGCTGACCTTCCTGCTCGCCGGGTACCCGATCTGGTGGGCACTCGGCCTTGGCGTGCTGATCTTTCCGCTGCTGGCCGTGCCGATGGCCGTCACGCTGCTGTACCGCAGGCCGCTGCGGGTGCCCCGCGAACTCGGCTGGTGGGTGGTCTTCCTGCTCATCGCCCTGGCCGGGGTCGCCGCGCTGGGTGTCAACCCGACCGGCACGCTCGCCGATCCGGTGGGCAGCCGGCTGCCCGGGGTCGCCTTCCGGACCATCAGCTACCTGGCGCTGACCGTACTGCTGCTCTACGCCGGCAACCTGACCGAACGGGAGATGCCGCGTCGGAGACTGGTCGCGCTGCTGGGATGGCTGTTCGTGGTGACCGTCGGCGGCGGGCTGCTCGGCACCTTCGCCGGACACTTCGAGTTCACCTCACCGGTCGAGCTGCTGCTGCCCGATCACCTGCGGCACGACAACTTCGTCGCCTCGCTGGTACATCCGTCGGCCGCGCAGGTGATGGAGGTACTCGGCTACGCCAGCCCGCGCCCCGCCGCACCCTGGGGCTACACCAACACCTGGGGCAACAACTTCGCGCTGCTGATCGGCTGGTTCGTGGTCGCCGCCGTGGTGCTGGGCCGGTCCGGCAATACCCCCCGGGCCGTGACGTTGCGCCGCCTGGCCGGGGTGGCCGTGCTGCTGGTCGGTCTGCTGCCGGCGGTGCTCTCCCTCAACCGCGGCCTGTGGATCGATCTGGCCCTGGCCGGGGCGTACGTCGCGTTCCGGCTGGCGTTGCGCGGACGGCTGTGGGCGCTGGCCAGCATCACCGGCGCGGTGCTGCTGGTCGCGGTGCTGCTGTGGCTCACCCCGCTGGGCTCGCTGGTGAACAGCCGGCTGGAGAACGGCAAGAGCAACAACGTCCGGATGTTCGTCACCGAGAAGGCGATCGCCGGTGTGCGTGACTCGCCGATCATCGGGCTCGGCAGCACCCGCAACACCGCAGGCAGCGACCAGTCCATCGCGGTCGGCGGCACCGCCGGCTGCCAGCGCTGCGGCGGGCACACCATCGGCGGCAACGGGCAGCTCTGGCAGGTGCTGTACCTGCACGGGATCCTCGGCACCGCCTGCTATCTGGGCTTCTTCCTGACCGTGCTGTGGCGTTACCGCCGCGACACCAGCCCGATCGGTCTGGCCGGCTCCGCGGCCATCGTGATCTCGCTGGGCTCGATGTTCTACTACAACGCCCTCGTCACCCCGCTGGCCTTCACATTCCTGTCCTACGTCCTGCTGTGGCGTAACTCCATCGACAGCCATCCGGTGTCACGAGAGCACGAGGAGAACCTATGAGCAGCGCGCCGGTCGAGCTGACCGCCGGCGAAGCGGGGAGGCGGGCCGAATACCTCGGTGAGGTGCTCCCGCTGTTGTACCCGCACCCGTGCACCACGACCCTGCCGCACAGCAAGGTGGCATCCGGCGGGCTGCCCGTACACCGGGAGTTCGTGGTACTGCCCGACGTCTCCCGGGCGCGGTTGCTGGCACCGACCGGGAACACCCGGATCACCGTCGGCGCGGTACGGCGCTACTCCGAACCGCAGTCGACCGCGTCCCGGTTGAAGCGGCAGGCGGTGGTGGCCGCGTTCCGTACCGGCACCGACCGGTTGCTGCTGCGTGACCGGGTCCGGGTGCACGCGACGGAGAACGCCGACCACATCGAGCGCTACCTGCACCACCTGCTGGGCCGCCCATTCGCGCTGTCCATCCACATCGGACCCGCACGGGCCAACCGCAAACCCGTACTACAACTGCTCGACGACCGGGGCCGTAGCGTTGCCTTCGGCAAGCTGGGGGTCAACGAGCTGACCCGACAGCTGGTACGCGGCGAGGCGCGGGCGATGAACACGCTGGCCAACGCCAGGCTCCGACACCTGCGGGTACCCACCGTGCTGGCCACCGGCCAGTGGCACGGACACGAGGTACTGATCTCCGCCGCGCTGCCGGTGGAGCGCCCCCGGGTCCCCCTGGACAGCGAACTGCTCAGGCTGGCCATGCGCGAGGTGGCCGGCATGTCCGGGATGCACCGGCAGCGGCTGGCCGACAGCCGCTACTGGGCCGGCCTGCGCGGCCGGCTCGCCGACCTCACCGGCACCGTCGAAGGGCGGGCACTGGCCTCCGCCGCCCGGGACCTGGTGCTGCGGGCCGGTGCGCTGCGACTGGACTTCGGTACCTGGCACGGCGACTGGACGCCCTGGAACATGGCCGCCGTCGCGGGTGAGCTGCTGGTGTGGGACTGGGAGCGGTTCACCAGCGGCATCCCGGTCGGCTACGACCCACTGCACTACCAGCTGCAGAGCGCCATCGTGCAATCCGGCCACGGCCCCCGTACCGCGGCCGTCAACTGCCTGCGCGGCGCCCCGGCGCTGCTCGCCGGCTACGGCGTACCGCTGGGCTCGGCCCGGCCCACCGCGCTGCTGTACCTGATCGAACTGGCCACCCGCTACCTCACCGACCGGCAGGCCGAGGCCGGCGCCCGGCTCGGCGTGCTGGGCAACTGGCTGCTACCCGAGCTGGTGTCCGCGGTCGGTGAACTGGACACCGGCGACAAGGCCACCGGTGACGGTGCGGGTAGCTCCGGATCGTCGAGGTGATGAGCATGTCGACCGGACCATCCACGCTGCCCGAGCCGGTGAAACGGTTGGTACACACCGGTTCGGTCACTCTCGGCCGGCTGTCTGCCGGTGCCCGGATGCTGCCCTCCTTCCTGATCACCGGCGGCCAACGGTGCGGGACGACCTCGATGTACCGGGCCCTGGCGGAGCACCCGGCGATCGTGAAGGCCGTACTGCACAAGGGCGTGCACTACTTCGACGTCTCCTACCATCGCGGGCCGGCCTGGTATCGCGGGCACTTTCCGTTACGCAGCACGGCGAGCCGGGTCAGTGCCCGTACCGGGGTACCGACCCAGACGTTCGAGTCCAGCCCGTACTACATGTACCACCCGCTGGCCGCCGACCGGATCGCCGCGGAACTGCCCGACGTACGGCTCATCGTGCTGATCCGTGACCCGGTGGAGCGGGCGTACTCGCAGCACGCGCACGAGGTGGCGCGCGGGTTCGAACCGGAGGCCGACTTCACCCGGGCACTGGCGCTGGAACCGGGCCGGCTGGCCGGTGAGGAGCAGCGGCTGCGCGGCGATCCGCGCTACTACAGCCACTCGCACCAGCACCACGCGTACGTGGAGCGCGGCCATTACGTCGAGCACCTGCAGCGGCTCGCCGCGGTGTTCGGCCGGGAGCGTCTGCACGTGGTGGACTCGGAACGGTTCTTCATCGAGCCGGAACCGGTCTACGACGCCGTACTGTCCTTTCTGGACCTTCCACTGTCGGAGCGGCCGGCGTTCGAACGGCACAACGCGCGACAACGCGGTCCGATGCCGGAGCCGGTACGCGAACAGCTGACCGCGCACTTCGCCCCGTACAACGCCCGGCTGGTCGACTGGCTGGGCTACCGACCCTCGTTCATGGAGCGGTGACGTGTCCGTGGCCCTACCGGCAACCGATGCGGCACCGTCCGGCCTGGCCGGGGCCGCACGCAGCGGTGCGGTCAATCTCGTCGCGGCCGGTTTCGCCGGGCTGGCCGGGCTGCTGGTCACGGCGTTGGTCGCGCATGGGCTCGGGCCCGCCGCGGCCGGGGTCTTCTTCGCCGCCACCTCGGCGTTCCTGCTGGCGCAGATGCTGGCCAAGCTGGGTACCGACACCGGTCTGGTCTACTGGCTGTCCCGGCTGCGCGCGGTACGCCGGCTGGATCTGCTGCACCGGTGCCTACGGATCGGGCTGACCCCGGTACTGGTCGGTTCGGTCCTCGCCGGGCTGCTGCTGTTCCTCGCGGCACCGTGGCTGCCGGCGCTGGCCGGCACACACCGCGGCAGCGTCGCGCACGCCGACACGTTCGTCCGGCAGTTGCGGCTGCTGGCGCTGTTCCTGCCGGTAGCCGCGGTGTCCGACGCGTTCCTGGCGGCGACCCGCGGCTACCGCACCATGCGGCCGACCGCGCTGGTGGAGAAGATCGCCCGGCCGGCCCTGCAGCTGATGCTGCTGCTGGTGGTCGCGGTGTCGGCCAGTACCACCGCGTTCACCCTGGCCTGGGTCACACCGTATCTGGCCAGCGTACTCGCCGCCGGCTGGTTTCTCTCCACAGTGGACAAGAAGGCGCGGGTCGCGCCGTACGAACCGGAGAACCCGGCGGAGGTCAAGGTACCGGCGCGACTGGGCCGGGCGTTCTGGTCGTTCACCGCCCCGCGCGCCCTGGCCAGCATCGGGCAGGTGGGGTTACAGCGGCTGGACGTGCTGCTGGTGGCTGGCCTGATCGGGTTCCCGGCCGCCGCGCTGTACACGGTGGCCACCCGTTTCATCGTGGTGGGCCAGTTGGGCAACCAGGCGATCGGCAGCGCCGTACAGCCGCGGCTGGCCGAGATGCTGGCACGTTCCGACATCCCCGGGGTACGGCGGCTCTACCAGGGTTCGACCGCCTGGGTGGTGCTGCTGACCTGGCCGATGTTCCTGCTGGTAGCGATATTCGCGCCGGTGTACCTGCGGCTGTTCGGTGCTCGCTACTCGGCCGCCGCGACCACCGGCGTGGTGGCGCTGCTGTGCCTGGCCATGCTGGGCGCCGCGGCCTGCGGAATGGTCGACATGGTGCTCAGCATGGGTGGCCGGACCAGTTGGAACCTGGCCAACGTCACCGTCGCGTTGGGCGTCAACATCGCCCTCGACCTGCTGCTCATCCCGCGCCTGGGCATTCTCGGCGCGGCGGTCGGCTGGGCGGTCGCCCTGCTGGTCAAGAACCTGCTGCCGCTCGTACAGATCGCGACGGTACTCAAACTGCACCCGTTCGGCCCCGCCACCCTTTACGCCACCCTGTTGGTCACCGGCTGTGTCGGGGTGCCCGCGGCGGTGCTGCGGCTGGTCGCCGGGGACGGGCCGACCGGACTTGCGTTGAGCGTGGGCGTCGCCGCACCGGCGTACCTGCTCGGCGGTTTCCTGCTCCGTAAACCACTCGGCCTAGCGCGGCTCACCCGCCGCCGGGCCCGATCCGCGAGGAGTGCCACCCAGGATGCGTAGCGACTATCCGGAGATCTTCCAGGACGACACCGTCGTCACCAAGTACGAGAACGTGGTGTACGCGCCGGGCACGTACGCCTCGGCGGTGAACCGGCGCCAGACCCTGTTCATGCGCCGGCTGGTGGCGGAGTCGTTCGACATGCCGCCGGTGCAGCACGACTTCGCCTGCGGTACCGGCCGGGGCCTGCGGATGCTCGCCGGCCATGTCACGAAGGCGCACGGCTACGACGTCGCGCCGGCCATGCTGGAGGTGGCCCGCAAAGCCTCGATCCCGGCCGAGCTGCACGAGATCGCCGCGGACGGGCCGGCTCCGACGCCGGCGCCCACCGCGGGACCGGCCCTGGTCACCATATTCCGGTTGCTGCTCAACGCGACACCGACGGTACGCGACCGCGCCCTGGACTTCGCCACCGCCGCGCTGCCCACCGACACCGCCGGGCTGCTGGTGATCGAGAACCACGGCCCGACACGCTCGCTGCGACACCTGGCCAGTTGGCGGCGACAGGCCAACCCCTGGTACGCCGAACTGTCCGACGGCCAGGTCGCCGACCTGCTCGACCGGCACGGCTTCGAACTCGTCGGGCGGCACGGCTTCGCCCTGACCAGCCAGGGTTTCTACCGGTCGGCCCCGCTGCGGGCGTTCGCCCAGCTCGTCGACGACACCTTCGCCGCCCGGTTCGCGGCGGTGGCCACCGACGTGCTCTACGTGGCCCGGCGCAAGCCGGCGCCGGCACCGTGAGAGGCCGGGCCGCGGTACCGGCCCTGCTTCTGGTGCTGGGTGTGCTGCTCACCGAGCTGACCGGATGCGGGTCCGACCGGCACCCGGCGCCGGCCCCGTCGACGGGCCGGTCGGTGGTGCCGCTCCCGCAGCCGCAGCCGGTACCGACCCGGTCGGTGCCGATCGTGCCGCCGAAGGACCCGCTGCCCGGTGGTCCGGTACGGCCACCGGAGCACGGCGCGCTGCTCGGCGCGTACGCCCAGCCCCGACCGATCACCCAGTCGGGCCGGATCCGGGCGGTCGTCGACCTGCAGGGTGAACTGGGCCGGCCGTTGGACGTCGTGCACACCTACCACAGGTGGCGGGACATGTTCGGTACCGAGTCCGACATGGCCTTCCAGCAGTCCGGGGCGACGCTGCTGTACAGCTGGGCCGGTACCGACACCCGCAAGATCGTCGACGGCCGGTACGACCGGCTGATCACCGAGCGGGCCCGGCAGATCCGGTCGATGGGCCGGCCGATCCTGCTGGAGTGGCGTTGGGAGATGGACCGGCCGAACCTACGGTACGAGGTCGCGTCGCCGGCCACCTACATCGCCGCGTGGCGGCACCTGCGATCGATCTTCGCCACGCAGCATGTCCGTAACGCCTCCTGGGTGTGGTGCCCGACGGCGGACGGTTTCGGCCCGTCCGGCGACGCGGCGGCCTTCTACCCGGGTGACGCGTACGTGGACTGGTTGTGCGTGGACGCCTATCCGGGCCGCCGGGTCCGTTCCCTGTCCACCGTACTGGACCCGTTCCTGGCGTGGGCGCAGAAGCATCCCAGGCCGATCATCGTCGGCGAGTTCGGCGCGCCGAAGAGCTACGGCTCGCGGGCCCGCGCGCGCTGGTTGGCCGACGCCGCCGCGGAACTGCGCTCGGACCGGCAGATCAAGGCCGCCTGCTACTACGACTCCAATCCGGTACGGGACAAGCCGGTGGAGGGTTACGGTCTGCGCCAGGACCCGGCGGCGCTGGCCGAGTTCAGCGAGCTGGCCAACGATCCGTACTTCAACCCTCGGCACCGCTAGCGGCGGCGCAGCAGGCTGGTGGTCAGCAGCCACAAGGCGAACGGAGCGTCGTGTACCAGGTAGCGGCGGAACAGCCGGGCCGGTTCGCAGCGCAGCCGGTGCAGCCACTCCAGGCCGCTGCGCTGCATCCAGCGGGGTGCCCGGCGCTGCTCGCCGGCGGCGAAGGCGATCGCGCCACCGCAGCCGACGAACCACGACCCGGGCAGTTCCGGGGCCAGTTGGGCGATCAGGTTCTCCTGCTTGGGGAAGCCGAGGCCGACGTAGACCAGGTCGGGTGCGGCCCGGGCGACCTCGGTACGAATCTGTCGCAGCGCGGCAGGGTCGTGTTCGAAGCCGAACGGCGGACAGCTGGTGCCGGCGACCCGCAGGCCGGGGTGCCGGTCGGTCAGTACCTTCGCGGCCCGGTCGGCGACCCCGGGGGCGCCACCGAGCAGGTAGACCGAGCGCCCGTCGGCGGCGCAGGCGGCGGACAGGCTCCAGATGAGGTTGGCGCCGGCGACCCGTTCGGGCAGCGCGGTGCCGCGCAGCCGGCTGGCCCAGACCAGCGGCGCGCCGTCGGCGACCACGCAGTGGGCGGTTCGGACGTGTTCGCGGGCCTGTGGGTCGCGGCGGGCCTGCCTGAGGATGTCGACGTTGGGGGTGACGATGCGCCCGCCCCGACCGGCGGCAAGATCGCCGCGCACCCGTTCGACCAGGTCCGCTTCGGTGAGCCGATCGAACCCCACACCGGACAGCATGATCCGACCCACCGGGATTTTAACTAATAGTTGTTGATCCGCCACGACTAGTGACTCTAGCGGCCACGGCTCGACCACTGACACTTATTGTCATTCTTCCCTTACTGAGAGTTTCCATGGCGTCGGCTGCTCGTTGAACCCGGCAGGCAGACCGACTCCGAGTGGGAGAACCAGTGGTACGAGTGCTGTTCCTGGGTGGGCTCGGTCGCAGCGGGACCACCCTGCTCGAACGGATCCTGGGCGAACTGCCCGGCGTCTGCCCGCTCGGCGAGGTAGTGCACCTGTGGCGACGCGACGTACTCGACGACGAACGCTGCGGCTGCGGAGACCGCTTCTCCGGCTGCCAGTTCTGGCAACAGGTCGGCACCGAGGCCTTCGGCGGCTGGCACGAGGACCAGGCGCTGCGCGTCATCGCCCTGCGGGCCGCCGTCGAACGGACCCGGAACGTACCCGAACTCGCCGCACCACGACTACGCACCATGCGGGCACACCTGGTCAAGGAGTACACCGACGCGTACCGGCGGGTCTACCACGCCGCCGCGGCGGTATCCGGCGCACAGGTCGTCGTCGACTCCTCCAAACACGCCTCGCTGGCCTTCTGCCTGCGCTGGTGCCCGGAGATCGACCTGCGGGTGCTGCACATGGTCCGGGACCCGCGCGGGGTCGCATACTCCTGGACCAAGCAGCGCAGCCGCCCAGAGTCAGACGGGGCGAACGACATGACCCGCTACCCCCCGATCCGCTCCGCGATGCTGTGGAACACGCTCAACGCGGCCTTCGGCGTACTGGAACGGCTCGGCACCCCGCTCCGACGGCTACAGTACGAGCAGTTCCTGGCCGACCCGGTCGGCACCGTCGACGCCATCCGCCAGTTCCTCGACCTGCCCGCCGAACCGGCCGCGCTGGACTTCCTCACCGGCGGCAGCGCCCAACTCGGCCAGTGCCACAGCGCCGCCGGCAACCCGATGCGGTTCACCACCGGACGCATCGAACTACGACCCGACGATGCCTGGAAACACGAACTGCCGGCCTCCCAACGACACCTGGTGGGCGCGCTCACCGCACCGCTGCGCGGCGCGTACGGCTACCCGCTCAACCAACCCGAGCTGGCCCGGTGAGGGCCCCCTCCCCTGTCGCCGCCCCGACGGTCGGCGTGGTGATCCCCACCCACCAGCGCCCCGAACTGCTGCGACTCGCGCTCGCCGCGGTACTCGGCCAGCAGTACCCCGGCCGCATCAAGGTCGTGATCGTGTACGACGGCGCCGAACCGGACCCCGGCCTGGTCCGCGCCAACCGCCAGGTGACCGTGCTGACCAACACCCGGGCGCGGGGACTCGCCGGCGCCCGCAACACCGGGATCCGGGCACTGTGCCACGGCGAGAACCCGGTCGACCTGATCGCATTCTGTGACGACGACGACCAGTGGCTGCCAGGCAAACTGGCCGCCCAGGTCGCCGCGCTCCGCGCGCATCCCGGGTCCGAATTCGTCACCTCCGCCATCGAGGTCGAGTACGAGGAACAACTGCACCCCCGGCTCGCCGGTACCGACGTGGTCGTCCTCGACGACCTGCTGCGGTCCCGAATGGCGATGCTGCACGCGTCCACGTTCCTGATCCGGCGTACCGCCATCTTCGGCGTGGGCCGCGACCCGGGCATCGGGCTGGTCGCCGAAGACGCCCCGGGAAGCCAGAACGAGGACTACGACCTGCTGCTGCGGGCGGCCCGCCGTCGACCCATCTGCCACGTGGACGTTCCGCTGGTCCGGGTTCTGTGGGGACGCAGCTCGTTCTTCACCTACCAGTACAAGACGAAGATCGCGTCACTGGAATGGATGCTGTCCCGGCACCCAGAACTGGCCGACTGCCGGCCCGGCGCGGCCCGCATGTACGGGCAGTTGGCCTGCTGGCACGCGGCCGCCGGACAGCGCCGGTCCGCGGCCCGGTGGGCCGGACGCTCGCTGCGGTGCCGGTGGCGGGAGCCGCGCGCCGCGATCGCGCTGGCCGCCGCCGCCCGACTGGTCTCGGTCGAGTGGGTGCTCACCACGCTGCATCGCCGGGGTCGCGGCATCTGACGGGCCCCCGGCCCAGGTACCCGCCCAGATGGCGAATGGGACCGCGGACCGGCCGCCGGGACGGGCCCGCGCCCCGGCGGCCGGGGACCGGGGTGCTCGTACCGGTTCTCGCAACCGCACCGCGATAGTACCTATTCATCGAAAGTTATCGATGTTTGCGGTACCGCTTCCGACAGAACGGCGATTTACCCAAGGGGAAGACCAAGATCGACGGCAGCCCTCCGCGGCGTGCGCACAGGCCGGGATGCGGGGCGAAGCCCCCGAGCCCCCGGGATGCGAGGCGAAGCCCCGAGGGCCGGGCTCAACGGCGACGGCGAGAAAGCCGTCAGACGATCATGCCGGCCGCGACCGTCCGGTTGGTCTGCTCGTCGATCAGGATGAAGCCGCCGGTGGTGCGGTTGCGGCGGTATTCATCGCACAGCAGCGGCCGGGTGGTCCGCAGCTTGATCCGACCGATCTCGTTCAACGCCAGCCCGTCGGCGGCCTCGTCCCGGTGCAGCGTGTTCACGTCGAGCCGGTAGTGCAGGTCACGGACGACCGCGCGGGCCGAGTGCGTGGTGTGCTTGATCGCGTACCGGCCGCCGGTACGCAGCGGCCGCTGCTCGTCCATCCAGCACACCATCGCCTCGATGTCCTGGGCGGTGTTCGGCGCGTTGTTCGGTCGGCAGATCAGATCACCCCGGGAGACGTCCAACTCGTCGGCCAGCCGGATCGTCACCGACATCGGCGCGTACGCCTCGGCGAGCGGCCCGTCCGCCGTGTCGATACCGGCGATGGTGGTGGTGAAACCGGACGGCAGCACCATCACCTCGTCACCGGGTTTGAACACCCCGGAGGAGATCTGCCCTGCGTAGCCGCGGTAGTCGCGGTTTGCCGCAGACTGCGGGCGGATCACGTACTGCACCGGGAACCGGGCATCGACCAGGTTGCGGTCCGAGGCGATGTGCACGTTCTCCAGGTGGTGCAGCAGCGACGGGCCCTCGTACCAGGACATCTTCGGTGAGCGGCTCACCACGTTGTCGCCGTGCAGCGCCGAGATCGGTACGACCTGCAGATCGGGTGCGTCGAGCTTGGTGGCGAAGGCGGTGAACTCGGCGTGCAGCCGGTCGTAGACCTCTTGCGAGTAGTCCACCAGGTCCATCTTGTTGACGCAGAGCACCAGGTGCGGCACCCGCAGCAGCGAACACAGGAACGCGTGCCGGCGGGACTGCTCGACCAGGCCCTTGCGCGCGTCCACCAGGATCAACGCCAGGTCGGCGGTGGACGCTCCGGTCACCATGTTGCGGGTGTACTGAATGTGCCCTGGCGTGTCGGCGATGATGAACTTGCGCCGCGGGGTGGCGAAGTAGCGGTACGCGACGTCGATGGTGATGCCCTGCTCGCGTTCGGCCCGCAGGCCGTCGGTGAGCAGCGCCAGGTCGGTGTACTCGTCGCCGCGGGCCCGCGAGGTCGCCTCGACGGCCGACAACTGGTCGGTGAAGATCGACTTCGAGTCGTACAGCAGGCGGCCGATCAGCGTGGACTTGCCGTCGTCGACACTGCCCGCGGTGGCGAACCGGAGCAGGTCGGCGGGCTCGGCCGAGGTCTCCACGGTGGAGGTCGCGGTGCTCATCAGAAGTAACCTTCCCGCTTGCGGTCTTCCATGGCGGCCTCGCTGAGCCGGTCGTCACCCCGGGTCGCGCCCCGCTCGGTGATCCGGGTGATGGCCACCTCGTCGATGACCTTCCGTACGGTGTCGGCATCGGAGCTGACCGCCGCGGTGCAGGTGGCGTCGCCGACCGTGCGGTAGCGGACCTGCTCGATGCGGACCTGCTCGCCTTCGGCCGGGACGATGAACTCGTTCACCGCGTACAACATGCCGTCGCGTTCGACGACCTCGCGCTGGTGCGCGTAGTAGACGCCGGGGAGGGCGATCTGCTCGCGCTCGATGTAGAACCAGATGTCCAGCTCGGTCCAGTTGGACAGCGGGAACACCCGGATCGACTCGCCCGGGTTGACCTTGGAGTTGTACAGCGACCACAGTTCGGGACGCTGGTTCTTCGGGTCCCATTGACCGAACTCGTCGCGGAAGCTGAACACCCGTTCCTTGGCGCGGGCCTTCTCCTCGTCTCGGCGGGCGCCGCCGAACAGCGCGTCGAAGCGGTATTTCTCTACCGCGTCGAGCAGCACCGGGGTCTGGATCCGGTTACGCATGCCGTTCGCCGGCTCGACCACCAGGCCGGACTCGATCGCCTCCGGGACGCTGGCCACGATCAGCTGGACACCCAGCTCGTCGACCCGCCGGTCCCGGAACGCCAGCACCTCAGGGAAGTTCTGCCCGGTGTCGATGTGCATCACCGGGAACGGGATCGGGGCCGGCCAGAAGGCCTTCTCCGCCAGGCGGAGCATCACGATCGAGTCCTTGCCGCCGGAGAAGAGCAGACATGGACGCTCGAATTCGGCCGCCACCTCCCGGAACATGAAGACGCTCTCGGCTTCCAGCGCATCGAGCTGGCTGAACCGGTAGTCGGCAGTGCTCATCGTCCGCTCCTGTTCGTGACGACGGTGTGCCGTTGTCCTGCACATCGAACCACAATGTCGATCAAGCGGGTAGGATCAGTTGACATAAAGGACAAAACACCATCTTTCGCGAGCATGTATCTGACTACCCGCGACCCGAAGCCATAGTGCCGGAGGGACCGCGCCGCGTCCACGACACGACTCACATCCGATCCTTCTCACGGCCAACTCCCAGGTCACGCAGAACTTCGAGCAACCGGTCGGCAAGATCGCGGCGGCACACCAGCACGTCCGGCAGCCACGGATCCGCGCGATTGTAGACCAGTTCCGAACCGTCCACCCGGGAAGTGTGCAGCCCAGCGGCCTGAGCCACCACCACCGGCGCCGCCGAATCCCACTCGTACTGGCCACCGGCATGCACGTACGCGTCCACCGTGCCCTGCATCACGGCCGCCATTTTGGCGCCGGCCGAACCCATCGGCACCACCTCACCGTCCACCCGGTCACACACCTCGGCGAGGAACCCCGGCGGCCGGGTCCGGCTGGCCGCCAACCGGATCGGGCCCGCGTGCTGCGACGGGTACGGCGGCGGGGCGTCCGTACCGAGCACCGCCCCGGACTGCGCCGGCAGCGCCACCGCGCCGGCCACCAGCCGACCGGCGTCGGCGCTGTTGCCCGGCACGTCCCGTTGCCACAACGCCACGTGCACCGCCCAGTCGGTACGGCCCTGCTCGGCGAACTCCCGGGTGCCGTCCAGCGGATCGATGATCCAGACCCGGTCCGCACCCAACCGGGCGTCGTCGCGGCGCTCGTCCTCCTCCGACAGCACCGCATCGTCCGGCCGCCAGCGGGCCAGCTCGGACATCAACAGCTGATGGGAACGCCGGTCACCGGCGGCCCGCAACGCGGCCGGGTCACCGAAACCGAACTCGGCGCGCAGCTCACACAGCCCCGTACCGGCCCGGTCGGCCAGCCAACGGGCGAACTCCGCATCCCCGGCAGGTGCCTCCGATGCGGTTCCGGCCTGAGCCGACAGCTTCTCCACGACGATCATCCTCTCCGGCGGTCAGTACGCTCCGGATGTTCGTACCACGGCAGTAACGGTACGCAACAGGATGACAAGATCGAGTGAGAGGGACCAGTTCTCCACGTAGCGCAGGTCGAGCCGGATCGTCTCCTCCCACGGCAGGTCCGCCCGGCCGGAAACCTGCCAGAGCCCGGTCAGCCCAGGTTTCACCACCAGCCGCCGGCGCATGTCCCGCGGGTACACCGCCACCTCCGCCGGCAACGGCGGGCGCGGCCCCACCAACGACATGTCCCCCGACAGCACGTTCATCAACTGCGGCAGCTCGTCCAGTGAGAAGCGCCGCAGATAACGGCCGATCCGGGTGATCCGTGGGTCGTTGCGGATCTTGAACAGCACACCGTCGTGCTCGTTGCGCTCCTGCAACGCGGTCAGCCGCGACTCCGCATCGACGTACATGGTGCGGAACTTGTAGATCGGGAACAGCTCGCCGTTGCGACCCACCCGGTGCTGCCGGAACATCGCCGGACCCGGCGAATCGAACCGGATCAGGAGCGCGACCACGGCCAGTACGGGCGCCAGCAGCACCAGCAGTGCCAGCGCACCGCACCGGTCGAACACCTCCTTGGCCAGCCGACCGCTGCCCCGTAGTCGGGCATGCTCCACGTGCAGCATGGGCAGCCCGTCCACCGGCCGGATCGTGGTACGGGCACCCGCGACGTCGATCAGCGAACTGGACACGATCAGGTCGATGTCGTCGCGCTCCAGCTTCCAGGCCAGGCGGCGCAACGTCACCCCGTCCAGCTCAGGACAGGACAACACGATCACGGTGTCCGCATCGGCCGCCAGTACCGCTCCGGGAACCTCCGACAACGTGCCGTACACCGGGACGTCCAGCTCCGGCAGGATGGTGGCCGGCCGCGACGCGAGCTGGTGCGCCGGTACGCACGCGCCGACCACCTCCAGCCCGTGGAATCGCTGCCGGGACAGCTGACCGCAGACCGCGGCGATCGCCTGCTGGTGCCCGATCACCATGACCCGACGCAGATTGCGGCCCCGTCCCCGGGCCCGGTGCAGCCGTTTACGCAGGGCGAACCGGACCAGCACAGTGACCAGTACGGCCAATGGCAGCACAATCAGCACGTACCCACGCGCCATCCGGACATCGGCCGCGTACGCCACGAAGGTCGTACCGGCGGCGAGCGCGACGCCCGCCCGGAACACCCGCTCGTACTCCGCCGGGCCCACGAACAGGTGCCGTTTGTCGTACGCCTGGTTGGAGGCCAACGCCACGATCCAGGCCACCGGAAGAACACTGGCGAGTAGCAGATAGCCCTGGTTGTAGTGGGTGACCTCCGGCCCGAACCGCAGCCCGAATCCGACCGCGCCGGCGATCAACGCCACCACCAGGTCGGCGAGCAGCAGGCTGCGAACGTACCGGCTCTCCCAGCGCCGGCCGGCCGGCAGCGCCGCGCGCCGGCCGGGCAGCAGCGCCTGCGCGGGCAGGGCCTCCTCGGGCCGTGCCTCCTCAGGCCGTGCCTCCGCGGAGGCCCTGCCCGCGGGGAGTGATGCGATCTGTTCAGGCCGCGCCGTGCCACCGGTAGGCGTCATCGTGTCCGGGCCGGGCGAACCGCCCGGTCCTGGCAGAGTCTCGATGCCGGCTGCCGTCCCGGTGGCGAAGTCAACGACCTGGACCATGCACCCTCCCGCTCGCCACAGGCTGTACGTCTATGGCTACAACGGGCAATATCTTAATTCCGTTGCGGGTGAGATCACTGTTCTTTTTGGGGTCCGGTCGCACGACCGGGTCACCGACCGACCCCCGCGGTACCGACAGCCGTGTCAGGCCGCGTGGAAGGCGTTCTGCGCCCACTCCAGACCACGTAGCACCACTGCCTCGGCGGCATCCGCGGCGCGCTCCAGCAGTACATCGAGTTCTTTGCGCTCCACCGAGGAGAAACCGCGCAGCACGTAGTCCGCCGGATCCTGCCGACCCGGCGGACGACCGATCCCGAACCGCACCCGGGCGTACTCCTTGCTACTCAAGGACCGCGAGATCGACCGCAGGCCGTTGTGCCCACCCTCTCCGCCGCCCCGCTTCAACCGCAGAGTTCCGTACGGCAGGTCGAGTTCGTCGTGCACCACGACGGTGCGCTCCACCCCGATCGAGTAGAAGCCCGCGACACCCGATACCGGGCCACCCGCCAGATTCATGAACGACTGCGGTTTCGCCAAGACGATCTTCGTCCCGCCCGGCCCACCCAACCAGCCCTCACAGACCTGGGCCCGGGTCCGGCCGTGCCGGGAGAACCGGGCACCCAACCGGTCTGCCAGCAGGTCGGCGACCATGAAGCCCACGTTGTGCCGGTGCGCGGCGTACTCCGGCCCGGGATTGCCGAGCCCGACGATCAGAAACGGTCCGCTGTCAGTCAACTGGCGCCCCTCGGCTCGGTCCATCCCACCACTACACAACAGAACAGGGACGCACCGGCAACCGGTGCGTCCCTGTTCATGTCGCGGCGTATCTGCCGGCGATCAGGCCTCGACCTTCTCGCCAACCTCTGCGGGCTCCCCGGACTCGGCCTCAGCCTCCGGGACGTCCTTGTCGATGCCGGCATCGGCCTCAGCCTCGGTCAGCTCGGCGTCGACCTGCTCGGCCGTCGGCGCGCCCACGATGTTGATGATGCTGGCTTCCGGGTCGGTCACCAGCTCGGTGCCGGAGGGCAGGGTGATCTGCCCGGCGGTGATGTGGTCGCCCACGCGGAGGCCCTCGATCGAGACCTCGAACTGCTCCGGTACGTGGGTCGCCTCGACCAGTACCGACAGGGTGTCCAGATCCTGTACGACCAGACCCTCGGAACTCTTCGCCACCTCACCGGTCACGTGCAACCGGACCTCGACAGCCACCTTCTCGCCCTTACTGACGATCAGCAGGTCGACGTGGTCGATGGTGTCCTTGATCGGGTCCCGCTGCAACGCCTTGGGCAGGGCCAGGGTCTTCGTGCCGTCCGCCAGTTCGATGGCGAACAACTGGTTGGCACCGCCGTTGCGCAGCGCGTTGGCGAACTCGCGAGTCGGCAACGCAATGTGCTTCGGCTTCTCGCCGTGGCCGTACAGCACGGCGGGAATCTTCCCGGCCCGACGCGTGCGTCGGGCACCACCCTTGCCGAACTCTGTACGGGGCTCGGCGCTGATACGGACCTCGGACACGGGAGTACTCCTCCGATGATGCTGCGGCCTGATTGCGATAGGCCCGACAGGAGGTCGGGCACTACGGAGCCGGGGCGGAAGCGCGACGCGACCCGGTCAGCCTTGCTGGCTCAACACCGTGTCGATAACGGAGCCACGAACTTGATCTAGACCGCGGACACCCTCGCCATGGCAACCTGACCAGTCTATCCCGCGCCGGTTGCAGCTTGTGGCCGGGTCCGGGTCAGCCGTCCGTACCGCTCCCGGCGTCCCATCTCGCCGGGCTCAGCCCGACAGCCCGCCGAACAGTGTGGTCACCGAGCCGTCCCCGAAGACCTCCCGGATGGCCCGGGCGATCAACGGCGCGATGGACAGCTGGGTGATCTTGTCCAACTGCTTCTCCGCAGGCACCGGCAGCGTGTTGGTCAGGATCACCTCGGAGACCCGGGAGTTCTTCAACCTCTCGGTCGCCGGATCCGACAGCACCCCGTGCGTAGCCGCCACGATCACGTCCGCGGCGCCCGCGTCGAACAGCGCATCGACCGCCTTGCAGATCGTGCCGCCCGAATCGATGATGTCGTCGATCGCCACGCAGACCCGGCCCTCGACATCACCGACCACCTTGTTGACCGACACCTCGTTCGGACGGGTGATGTCGCGGGTCTTGTGGATGAAGGCCAGCGGACAACCGCCCAACCGCTCCGTCCAGCGCTCGGCGAGGCGTACCCGGCCGGAATCGGGTGACACCACCGTCATCTGCCGACCGTCGTACTTAGCGCGCACGTAGTCGGCCAACAGGTCCAGTGCGAACAGATGGTCTACCGGACCGTCGAAGAACCCCTGGATCTGGGCGGTGTGCAGATCCACCGTCAGGATACGGTCGGCGCCCGCGGTCTTGAGCATGTCGGCGACCAGGCGGGCCGAGATCGGTTCCCGGCCCCGGTGCTTCTTGTCCTGCCGGGCGTACGGGTAGAACGGCACCACCACGGTGATCCGCTTCGCCGAGCCGCGCTTCAACGCGTCGACCATCAGCAGGGTCTCCATCACCCAGCGGTTGATCGGCTCGGTCATGCTCTGCACCACGAAAGCGTCCGAGCCGCGGACCGACTCGTTGTAGCGCACATAGATCTCGCCGTTGGCGAACTCGTACGCGTCCGTCGGGGTCGGTGAGACCCCCAGTGCCTCGCCGATCTCCTCCGCCAGGGCCGGATACGCCCGGCCGGAGAAGAGCATCAGAGACTTACGGTTCTCCGCCACGATGCTGCCCATCGGACCGCCCCCCATCGATACGCTCACAGCTCAACAGGACGTACCGGGTGTGCCGCCCGGCACCGGTCCAGCGGACGGCGACGCGCTACCCGACCGGGCAGCAGTGTGCTCCCCCACCGCCGGGGCCTGCGCACCGGCCGGCCCAGACGTGGGATTGGTCGCACCAACCTCGCGGGCTCGGGCCGCGGCCGCCGCCGACCGGGTGCCGGCGCGCTGCCGTTCCACCCAACCGTCGAGGTTGCGCTGCTGTGCCCGGGTCACCCCGAGCTGTCCGGACTTCACGTCCTTGTAGACCACACTGCCGGCTGCGACGTATGCACCGTCCTCGATCCGGCGCGGTGCGATCAGCATCGAGTCGCAGCCCACGAAGACCGCGTCGCCGATCGTGGTGTGGTGCTTGCGTACCCCGTCGTAGTTGACGAACACCGTCGCGGCACCGATGTTGCACTGCTCGCCGATGGTGGCGTCGCCGACGTACGACAGGTGCGGGACCTTGCTGCCGGCGCCGATCTCGGCGTTCTTGGTCTCCACGTACGTGCCGACCTTCGCCCCGGTGTGCAGTTGGGTCCCCGGCCGCAGATAGGCGTACGGGCCGACCGAGCACTCCGGGCCGACCACCGCCAGCTGCGCCTGCGCCCGGACCACCGAGGCGCCGGCGCCGACCTCGGTGTCGATCAGCGTGGTGTCCGGGCCAATGGTGGCGCCGGCGGCGACCGTGGTCGCCCCACGCAGCTGCACGTTCGGCTCCAGTACGGTGTCGACGCCGACCGTCGCGGTCACGTCGATCCACACGGTGGTCGGATCCACCATCGTCACCCCGGAGCGCAGCCAGTCGTCGTTGACCCGGTCGCGCAGCAGCGCACCCAGCCGGGCCAGCTGCGCCCGGTCGTTGCACCCCAACGTCTCGCTCACGTCCACCGCGACATGCGCGCCGACCGTGGCACCGGAGCCGACCAGCAGCCCGATCGTGTCGGTCAGGTACTCCTCGCCCTGGTCGTTGTCGGCGGTCAGCTTCGCCAGCACCGTGGCCAGCGCCCCGGCCTGGAAGACGATGATGCCCGAGTTGATCTCGCGGATCGCCCGCTGCTGCGGCGTCGCGTCACGTTCCTCGACGATCCCGGTCACCCGGCCCTGCGCATCCCGGATGATGCGCCCCAGACCGGTCGGGTCCGCCGGCGCGGCGGTCAGCACCGTCGCCGCGTGACCGTTGTCCTCATGTACCCGCAGCAGCTCGGTCAGCGTCTCCGGACGCAGCAGCGGGGTGTCGCCGGTCAGTACGACCACTGTCCCGGTCAGCCGGGTGACCTTGTCGAGAGCCACCCGGGTGGCGTGCCCGGTGCCGCGCTGCTCGCTCTGCAGTACCGGTTCGGCGCCCGGTGCCACCTCGGCCAGATGGGCGCGTACCTGGTCGGCACCCGAACCCACCACCACCAGGGTGCGGGCCGCGGCCAACGATCCGGCGGCGGTCAGTACGTGTCCGAGCAGGCTGCGTCCCAGCAGGGAGTGCAGGACCTTCGGCTTCGTCGAACGCATCCGCTTGCCGAGCCCGGCCGCCAGCACGATCACGGTGCGCTCCGGTGCCCGATCGCCGGTACGGGACACTCCCGGTTCGCTCACTGGCACGCTCACCTAGGGCACTCCCTCTCACGCCGGGTCAGACCGCGACCAATCGTAGTGACCCCTCCCCGGCCGGGCGCCTGCTGGGTGAACCGGCCGCGACGATCCGCATACCGCCACGGTACCGAGACCGGGCGTAGGGTGCTGGCTTCGCGGCCACCAGCGGCGATGCTGTCCGGGAAACCCCGCGGACGTGGAAGAACGTGCACTGTGCTGGGATGCCCGGATTCGAACCGGGATTTCAAGGCACCAAAAGCCTGCGGGCTGCCGTTACCCCACATCCCATCCAGGACGGTCGGACTCTCGCAGCCGACTCGCCCCGGTCGGAACTGAGCTTAGCCAGCCGCCCCGGGCCGACCGCAACTGACCTGGCCCGCGTGTCGGGGTTCCGCTGGCCGACAACGCGGGCCGGCGATAACTCTGCGATGATGGCCAGATGGGCATGGAGGCGAAAAACCGGCCGGACGGACCCCGTCGGGTACGAATGCCGGCCGCCCAGCGGCACACGCAGCTGCTCGGTGTCGGCCGGCAGCTGTTCGCCGAACGCGGCTTCGACGGCGCCAGCATGGAGGAGATCGCCGTACGGGCCGAGGTGTCCAAACCGGTGGTGTACGAACATTTCGGCGACAAGGAGAAGCTCTACCGGGCCGTGGTCGAGCGCGAGGTCGGCATCCTGCTGGACCGGATCAGCGCCGCGCTGACCTCCGGGCATCCCCGCGTCCTGCTGGAACAGGCCACCCTCGCCCTGCTGAGCTACATCGAGGACGACACCGACGGCTTCCAGGTCCTGATGCGCGACTCACCGATGATGTCCGGCGGCGGCAGCTTCGCCGGCCTGCTGCACGAGGTGGCGCACCGGGTGGAGCACCACATGGCGGCCGGTTTCGCGGCCCGCGGCTACGACCGGGCCATGGCCGAGCTGTACGCGCAGGCGATCACCGGTCTGGTCGCCTTCACCGGGCGCTGGTGGCTGGACGTGCGCCAGCCACCCCGCGACGTGGTGGCCGCGCACCTGGTCAACCTGGTCTGGAACGGGCTGTCCCGGTTGGACCCGGCGCCGGATCCGACCCGGCCCGAACCGGCACTCGACCAGGCCGGCTGATACCCGTCAGGCGGTACCGGTCAGGCGTTGTGTGCGCTGGCCGACCGGGCCGGCGACGCCGAGTTGCGCCGGACCCGACCGTAGAGGGCCGACACCCCGACGATGGTGCCGAGAATGTACGACACGACGCAGTCGGTGACCGAGAACGCGAAGTAGTTCAGGCTCGTACGCAGGAACGCGAGGCTGAACAGTCCGGCCAGAGCGAAGATCACGCCCATCACCAGGTTGACCGTCACGTCGATGTTGCGACCGACGATGGAGGCCACCATGATGATCGCGCCCACCACGATGGAGATCACCGAGAAGCCGGGGTTGGTAGTCAGCCCCAGTACCCGCTCACCGGTCGTATCAAAGGTCTCCATGCCGCTGGTCTGCACGAACCCGGCGATGCCGAAGATCAGGATGTAGAGCCCGGCCAGCGTGCTCAGCACACGCCACAGGCCGCGCATCTGGTGGTTGACGGGCAGGTGGGTGGCCATGGTCGGTCTCCTCAGAGCATCCGGTCGAGCAGGTATCCGGTCGGGGCGAGTTACCCCGGCGATTGTCGCGCACCGGGCGGCGCCGGGACGCCGTACCCCCGGCCTGTCGTCGGCGCGGTCACCGAGCCGAACATATCCGCAGGTGGAAGGATGCGGACATGGACTATCTCGCCGCGAACGACCGGTACCGGTCGATGACCTACCGCCGCAGCGGACGCAGTGGACTGAAGCTGCCGGCGGTGTCGCTGGGGTTGTGGCACAACTTCGGTGACGACAAGCCGCTGGCCGACCAGCGCGCCATTCTGCGCCGGGCCTTCGACCTCGGTGTGACGCACTTCGACCTGGCCAACAACTACGGACCCCTGTACGGATCGGCGGAACGCAACTTCGGCGCGCTGTTCGCCGCCGACTTCCGCCGCTACCGCGACGAGTTGATCATCTCCACCAAGGCCGGTTACGACATGTGGCCCGGACCGTACGGCGAGTGGGGTTCGCGTAAGTACCTGACCGCGAGCCTGGACGCGTCGTTGTCCCGGATGGGACTGGACTACGTGGACATCTTCTACTCGCACCGGTTCGACCCGGACACCCCGCTGGAAGAGACCATGGGCGCGCTGCACTCGGCGGTGCAACAGGGCAAGGCGCTGTACGCGGGCATCTCCTCGTACTCGCCGGAGGACACCGTGCGGGCCGCGGAGATCCTCCGCCAGCTCGGTACGCCGCTGCTGATCCACCAGCCGTCGTACTCGATGCTCAACCGCTGGGTCGAGGGCGGCCTGCTCGACGCGCTGGAGGAGGTCGGCGCCGGCTGCATCGCCTTCTCGCCGCTGGCGCAGGGCATGCTGACCGACCGCTACCTCGACGGCATCCCGGCGGATTCCCGGGCCGCGCAGGGCAAGTCACTGTCCACCGACCTGCTCAGCGAGGACAACCTGGACCGGGTACGGGCGCTCAACGACATCGCCGGCCGCCGCGACCAGTCGCTGGCGCAGCTCGCGCTCGCCTGGGCGCTGCGCGACCCACGGATGACCAGCGTGCTGATCGGGGCAAGCAGCGTAGGGCAGTTGGAGGCCAATGTGGCCGCGCTGGACAACCTGGAGCTGTCCGCCGACGAACTGACCGAGATCGACAGGTACGCCGGTGAGGCCGGCATCAACCTGTGGGCGCGTTCGTCCAAGACCACGAACTGACCGGCTAGACCCGCCGCTGGCGGGTCCCGCCCAGGGCGTGTATCGAAGTCCCGCTGGCCGGCTGCGCCGGACCCGTTGGCCCGCCGGCGGCGTTGTCGCCGGACCAACGGGCCTCGGCTCGCTCGACCGGGGCCTTTGACGCACGCCCTAGACTCTGGCGGATAGGACGTCCCGAGGAGTTGGTGTGTTCACACTCGAGGAGGCGCGCCGGCTCGCCGACCGCCACATCAACGCCGGCCACGCGGATGCGCCCTGGCGGATCGAGATCCAGGAGTTCGACGTCGGGTACGTGGGCTGGGGGGTTCCGCCGCTGGGCGCGCCCGGCGGCGTCGGTGCCGGCACCACCGTGGTCGATCGCGACACCGGCGAGGTGTCGGTGTGGCCGTCGTTCCCCGCCGATTCGGTGATCCGGATGTACCGGGAGGATCGGGCACGGCGCATCCCGGCGCCGCGGACGTGGGACCCGGCTGTCGCCGCGCGGCGTGCCCTGAGCAGGGCGCCATATCCAGCAACGGTGACCCATCTGACCTTGTCCGATGGGCGGGTCATCACTGGCGAGAGCATGAAGGGCGACGGGGAGCCGCACTTACATCCGTTGGTACGCCAGGCATTGGCCGCCGTGCCGCAGGAGGCGTGGGAGCGCGGCCGGGACCGTTGTTCGCAGATCGCGGCCCTGTCCGACGCCCTGCACCGGGTCGACGCTCAGCGCGCGGCTGACGGTCTGCCGACCGTCACGGCACAGCAGGCCCGCAACGAGATCTTCGCCGGCGCCGACGTGGTGACCCACCGGATCCGTGAGTCGGACGATCCGCTCGCCGGGCGGCCAGCTCAGCCGTGCGTGTCGTGCTTCGTCGTACTGGACGCCTTCGGCTTCACGCTGCAATCGCCGGAGGCGACACGATGAGCGAGCGCTTCTCGCCGGCCGCGACAGCGGTACTGGCTGAAGCCGGCTGGCGATCCGGACGCTCGGTCGCCGCGGAGACCGAGGAAGCGGTCCGCCAGGTGTGCGCCTGGTGGGGTCCGGGTGGGCGGCAGCATCCTCGGATCGACGCGGCGGTGGCGGCGCTGACCGAGTTCGGGGGGCTGACGATCGACCCGACCGGTGACGGTGTCGACATCGCACCGCGGCCGTTCGCCTTCGACCCGCTGCTCGCCGTTCCAACCACGGTGACGTTGGCCGATGTGGCCGCGGTGCTCGGCACGGCGTTGTTCCCGATCGGCGTCGAGGGCGACCACGACGCCCTGCTCGTCATGGATAAGAAGGGCCGGGTCTTCTCGATCGACGACGTCGGCGAATGGTTCGTCGGCGATTCGATCGACGAAGCGATCGAGACGCTGGTGTCGGGGCGACTGCCGGCACGACTGCACGACGACGGTCGGTGGGATCCCCGTTGACCGGAGCTGTGGACCCGGTACTCGACACCTGGCACTCGGCGGGCCGGCGCGCCCGGCGCGCCCTGCGACGGGCAGCCAGGGCCGAATTCGACGAGCTGGTACGCCGGCTTTTGCACAACTGGGCGACGCCGAGACACGCGCCGGGCATGCCTCCTCCACTGCCGGTACCGGACTCGTTGATCGGTCGGTTTCTCGCCCCGGTGACTGTGGGTGCCCGGGCGGCGGATCTGCTGGCACGCGCCGGGGTCGACGATGTCGCGGTGCTCGCCGCCGCTGTGCTGTTCCCGTGCTGGTACGGCGGGATCGGCACGACGCCGAGCAGGGAGTTGACCGATGACCAGCTCGGTCGGGTCCGCGCCGCGCTGCTGGCCCTCGGGCCGGTGACCTCTGCGCCGGAGGAACGCTACGACAACTTCCACCCTCGCATGCTGCGCCAGCTGTGCGCGTTGCCGGCGCTGCTGCGGGCCGTGCCGCTGGCCGTGGCGCGGGCGGGGCTCAGTAGCAGGGCCAACGATCTCGACCGGACCCGCCACCAGGTTGATCGCCGGACCACAGGATGCCGCGCGCCTGGCGGCAGGGCTGCCCAAACCGCTGGTCGCGGTTCTGGGCGTCGAGGACACCCGGCTTCTCCCCATTCCGGCGTCGTCGATCCCGCCCCTCGGCAGCCCCGACGAAGCCCTGGCCGAGGTACGTCGCCAGGATATCCATTCCCTGAACTTCGAGCTGTGGGTCGACGGTGCCGGGCTGATCTACCGCGTCGGGCACACAGTGCCGGCAGAGGCGGTGTACGCCGAGCGGCCGCCGATCGTGCCGCAGCCCGGCAGCGGCCCGCCGATCCTGTCGCAACAGCCCGGCTGGGCGGTCGACCGGATCAGCCGAGCGGTGCAGGAACGAGACCTTGCCAACGATCCTCGATACTGGGCCCCCGCCGGCCCGGTGCCGTTGCTGCCCGGCTGGGAGTGGCCGGAGCAACCCTCGCCGGTCCAGGGACTGTGGGCGGACGCCGGCGCGTTCGCACCGCTCCCCGCCGTGGCCGAAGCCGTTCGGGCATTGGCGGCCGATCTGAGCACGGACGCGTGGCCGGACCGCATACTTGCCTGGCAACGGGGCATGACCGCGGCCCGACTGGTCGCAGTCGCACGGCGGCGGCGAACCGGAGGTGACCGCGGCGCTGCTGCTGGCTACCGACCCTGCCGGCGCTGTACCGCTGGTGCCGTCGGAGGCGCCACGGCGTAGCGGACCGGCCGGTGCGTTGGCCGAGGCCGCCCGCAGCGGTGCCGACAACCCGGCGGCGGCGCTGGTGGCAGCGGCAGACGCGGTGGCTCGGGCACAGGTCGAGGAACGACTGTTCAACCGCCTGCCGGATGCGCGACGGCACGACCTGTACGCCGCCATCCGGCCTGCCCGCCACTTGCCGGAATCGTCTACGCCGAAATCGATCGATTGTCGATCGACCCCACCGGACACGATGAATAGGATGAACCGATGACCCTGCCCGGGAGTGCGTTGCGTGAGTGACCAGGAACTGTGCATCTACTTCTGCACCGACGACGCCATCGACAAAACGACCCGGTGCAATGGCTACAAGACTGGGTATCCCCCGCCGACGTACAGATCACCGCAGCCCCCGGCACCGCCCTCACCGGCACCGGCGGACTCCCCTACCTCGCAGTCGTCTTCAACGGCATGGTCGGCGAAGCCCACATCATCGACCACGAACGCGAAGATCTACGATCACTGCTCTTCCGGTTCCCGTACAACGGTTCCTACGACGATTCGAAGATGACAGTCTGGACGACCTGCTGCACACCTTCCGCGACGTCTGCAACGAACAGCTGGCCACGCGTCGGTTCCTTGACGTGCTGTCCGGAGCAGAACGGAAAGCGGCAATACGCGCGGTTTCTGAGGATGCGTCGGATATTCCGATGGAACCAGGCTCGTGCAGGAAGAAGGTTCCCGGCCGTCTACCTCGACAGCGTGCTGCTCCACAATCTCCCGCGCTATCTACACAAACCACTGCGGCCGGATCTGCAGGTCAAGAACGGAGCGATCTTCATCGGCGAAGGGCTCTCCCGCTGGTCACTCTAGCGATTACGGCGTATATCAGAGTCGACCCCAGCCGTGCGTTCCACACAATGATGGTCATTTCGATGATTCGCACGCGGCCGCCTTGCCGTCGCGGGTAATCCGTCGCGGTTGCAAGCCTGCTCACGTCGGTCACAGCGCGAGCGATAAGCACGAGCGATCGGGTGAGCTGATGACCTCCCCGGGAGTGCGTTGCGGTGAGTGACCAGGAACTGTGCATCTACTTCTGCACCGACGACGCCATCGACAAAGACGACCCGGTGCAGTGGCTACAAGACTGGGTATCCCCCGCCGACGTACAGATCACCGCAGCCCCCGGCACCGCCCTCACCGGCACCGGCGGACTCCCCTACCTCGCAGTCGTCTTCAACGGCATGGTCGGCGAAGGACACGTCATCGACCACGAACGCGAAAACCTACGATCCCTGCTCTTCCAGTTCCCGTACAACGGCTTCTTAGACAGGGTCATGGACGATGAGTTGGACGGGATCCTGCACACCTTCCGCAACGTCTGCAACGAACAGTGGCCACGAGCAGGTTTCCTGGACGCGCTGTCCAGTGAGCAGCAGACAGCGGCGGTGCGGGCGGTACCTTCGGAAGCGTGGGAATGCTCAGGAACCAGGCTCGTGCAGGAGGAAGTGCCCGTCGTCTACCTCGACAGCGTGCTCCTCAACAACCTCCCGCCCTACATGCATCCATCATCTCGTCCGAACCTACAGGTCGAAAACGGGGGTATCTTCATCGGCGAACGGCTGTCCCGCTGGTCTCTCTAGCGATCGCGGCGTCTTTCAAACCGCCGGACATCCGCCCATCACCTCGTCCGGACCTGCAGGTCGAGAACGGGGGCATCTTCCTCGGCGCCCGGGTACTCGGATGGTCGAACCTGGTGCGCTGAAGAGTTTCAGAGGGCGGCGCTGATGTGGTCCAGGACCTCGGTGTCGACGTCGGGGCGCTGGTAGCCGCGAGCGCGGATGTGGTAGACGAGCGCGTCCTCGGGTGCGACACCGTAGCGCTCGACGAAGTAGCCCAACGAGGCCGACCAGACCCACTCGCCGTCGGTGTGCAGGTGCAGGGGCACCCGCGCGGGTGCACCGGGGTCGAACGGATCCGGATCGAAGCCGGAACACATCGCCACGACCGGCGCCGTCGACAGGTATTCGGCGATCCGTACGCGTTCCGAGTCGTCCAGTTCGTCGCGTGGAGCGAGCGGTCGGCCGTCAGCCCCGCGGTGTGCGTCGACCGACCGGGCACGACGGACCGCCGGCGCCCTGACCAACCGGGTCGGCGGACTCGCGGGCGGTACGCCGGCCGGCACGTCGACGTGCGGAACGCCGAGGGCCGGCTGCATCAGCAGGCGCCGCTCGGTGGTGTGCCACGCCTGGTAGCGCAGCATGCTCGCATCGTCCCAGCCATGGATGTCGCGCCATACCGCGACCGTCGCCTCTCCCAGCCGGGTCAATGCACCGTCCTCGTCCGGCAGCCGGACCAGGCACCACCAGTTGCCCTCGTCGACCGGGGTACGCCAGCCGAGCTGGGACAGTCTCGCAGCAGTGTCGTCGCGACCCGGCAGTTCCCCACGTACCGCATCTGCGCCGCGATGGAACTGCACGTACGCCCCGTCCTCGGGGTTGCGTGCGTCGAGCAGTTGCAGCACCGCACCGGCCGGCAGCTCCGCCAGGGTGCGCGCGATACGGCGCGGCAACCATCGCCACTCGACCTCGATCACATCGTCCTCCTGTCCATGGCGTGCGCAGTGCCCATCAGCGTGTGGAGCCAGCGAGCTCGGCAGCGCGGCTCCACCGCCGCTCCCGTTCGGCCATCAGCCAGGTCCGGGTGAAGCGTTCCGGGGAACGTCCCCGGACCGCACGTCCCGTCTCGCTCCAGACCGCATCCTCGGGCAGTTCGTCACGGTCCGGCGGGAGGAACTTGAGCGCCTCGTCGATGGCGGTGGCCGACCGGGTCGCTCCCTGCGCCGCAGTTTCAGCCGGGTCGAGGCCGAGCGCGTCGAACAGCGGCGCCGTCGCCGGGGTGGTGATGCTTTGCGCCACGCTCGCAGCGTCGGTGTCGGCCGCGTACGCCTCGGCGACGACGAGCCACTCACCGGCGTCGATGAGATCGGACGGCCATTCGCCGGCGGCCCAATGGTCCAGTTCCGGCAATGGGTCCTCGGTGCCGACGAAGTCGAACCGACGTTCCCGACCGCAGCCGACGCACCGACCCTCATACCGGAACACCGGCTCGTCCCCAGCAGCGTTGAGAATCTCGGGCAGGCCTTCCCCGACCTGCGTCGCGCCGCAGTTGCACGGATGCAGCGTCAGGTACAGCTCGCGTTCGGCCGGCGAGCGCGCCGGGAGGTCGGCCCTGACCTCAGGCCTGGGATGTTCGGCGAGGAAACTCTGGTAGCGCTGCCACGCTTCCTGACTGAGCCGGGCCAGCGCGTCCCGCCGGAACAGGCCAGGCTCCCGGTCGTACAGCTCTCGGCCCGGGGCGGTCCACATCGCCTCGGCGGGAATCTCGTCTGACTTCTCGGGGAGGAACGTCGCCGCTTCGTCGATCGCCTGTGCGGCGCGCAGCAGCTGATGGCGGATCCGGTACCAGCTGTCCAGCTGGGAGTCCGCCGCGAGCCACTCGTCGGCGAACTCGGTGTAAGCGCGCGACGTGGTGACGAACATGCCGGCGTCGAACAGCCGGGACCGACGTTCGTCCGCGGCCAGCGCATCGACCGTCGGCAGCTCCGCGGTGTCGTCGACGGCGTTGACGAACCGCGCTTCGCGGCGGCGGCCGCAGTTGTCGCACGTGTCGTGCAGCACGGTGACCAACCGGCCGTCGATCTCGACGACGAATTCGAACGGCAACGTCTGAAGGACCCCGCACCGGCACACCGACCAGATCGTGGCCAGCGTGGCTTCCGCCATGGTGCGTGCCGGTTGAGGCTCGGACGGCCGAGCGCCGAACGGCAGTGGCGCACCGGCCAGCTCGTCGAGCTGCTCGGGGGTCAACGCGCGGGCTTTCTCGAACGCACCGATCGCCTCGGCCAGCTGCCGCCGGTAGCCGACCACATAGCTGGTCAATGGTCCGCGCTGGAACAGCTCGGGCGCACCACGCAGCGCGTACTGCCCCTGGGTGGTGTGGAACCACCGCTCGGCGATCTGATCGCCGTCAGGCGGAAGAAACCGGAAAGCCTGGTCACCGGCAGCGGCAGCGAGCACCAGGGAGCGCAGTACCGGCCCGACCAACTGCTCCGGCACCAACTTGAGGCCACCAGCCGCATCGATCAGCTCGGTCACCGCCGCGGCATGAGTCTCGGCCACTGCAATGAACCACTGCCCAGGGTCGATCAGCTCCGACCGGCCGGGACCGAAGTCGGTCTCGGCGTCCGGCACCGGCAGCCGGTCGAGCAGGAAGTCGAACCGCCGGGCGCGCTCGCAGCGCGGGCAGCGGAACTCCACTCGCACCGAGCCGTCCGGGTCCGGCGCCCGGGCCGGCAGATCCGGTGGCAGCCGGGTGGCACCACACACGCAGAAGGCCAGGTCGGCGAACTGGTGGGCTTCGGCGAGAGTACGCGCGCGGATCGGCGCCATCGGGACCACACCGGACTGCTGGAGCATCCGAGCGTACGTATCCCGCAGCCCCTTCAACTGACTCCGGGTGAACCGTTGCGGATCCTGCTCACGCAGTGCCCGGCCACGCTCGGTCCACACGGCAGAAGGCGGCACCTCGTCCGCACCCGGCGGCAGGAACTTGAGCACCTCGTCCAACGCCGCGCGGGCCGCCTGCATGTCCTGTTGCGCGTCGGCGTCATCGGTGACCTCCAGGTCTGCCACCAGCAGCCACTCACCGGCATCCAGTAGTTCGGACGGCGCGGTGCCGACCGCCCACTCGCCGTCTGCTGGAAGGGCCGGATGGGCAGGCTGTCGGAACACCACCGTGCGCTCCCGGCCACAGCTCCCACACCGGCACCGGTACCGGCAGAACGACTCCGTGCCCTGCTGGAACAGCTCGCTGGGGCGCGTCGCGTCCTTTCCGCCGCACCCGCATGGATGCAGATCCATGTACAGGTGCGCCTCGAGGTTGCTCCGGGCCAGCGGTGTGCTCATGCTCCGACCTTACCGAGCGCTGGCCAGCCGACCGATCGGGTGAAGCTCAGTGCAGCCCGTACCAGATGCCCCAGACGCCGGCCGCCGCGAGCATCACCGACAGAATGTTGTCGAGCACCAGCGTGACGAGACCGGCGGGCGACGCCCACCATCGGGGACCGAACTGCCTGCGGTTGCTGCGGCGCTCCCGCACCACCAGCCATCCCGCGACAACGATGGCCGCCACCCCGGTCACCACTGTCAGCCAGCCCATACGACCCCCTCCGGACCTTCTACCGACCGTCCGCGTCAGAAACGGATGCGCAACACGTTGCCCTGGTGGTCCAGACAGTAACGCCACGTCTCTGTCGAGGCGTCCACCCGGCCGGAGGAATCGGTGCCGGCCATCGTGTGCTTCTCGAGGCGGATGTGCCCGCCATCGGCTCGGCAGTGATGATCGAAGTCGCGGTCCTGCTGATGCCAGTGCCGTGCCAGCAGCCAGGTCGGCACCCCAATCAACACAGCGGCTGCGGCCAACCGAATCAGAAGGCCCGTGACATCGTGCTCTCTCATCCAGTCGAACATGACGGTCAGAACAACCCACGTCGCTTGGCATCCTGGTAGCGCTGCACCAGCCGATCCTCCCCGGCCTTCAGATTTGCGATCTGCGCATCGATCCAGTCGAGATCGAACGCTTCAGCACCGGCTGTCAGCGCATCCCGACCCTGATCGGTCCATACGGTCGCCTCCGCGCTACCGCGCTCCACCAGCAACTTCCGCAGCTCGGTGAGACAGTCCCCGGCAAAACCCAGCGTGCGCTGGAACTGCTCGGCCTCCTCCAACGGCCGCAACTCCGGTCCGAACATCTCCTCGGTCCACGTCCGAAGCTGCTGCGAGTACCCGCCGAACAGCATCAACCACTGGCCACCATCGATCACCGACGACGTCCCAGGGCCGTAACCGGTGACATCTGGGTCAGCGACGAAGAATTCCCAATTCTGTGGCTCATCACCCGGCTGACGCCAGCTCTTATACACATCTACATATTGGTTCTCACTGTTACGGTAGCCATTTCCGAACTCGAATTCAGCGTCCGGGGAATCAATTATTTTGAGCCGAACATACTCCTGGGCTTCGCGCAACGTGCGAACGGTAACGGGCACGGATACCTCATTTCCTTACACAAAGCCCGACGACTCCGCGTGGTTCAACCTCTCCAACAGGTCATGCAGCCGCTGCGCCAACACCACGTTGTTGGCCGCCGTCGGCTTACCGTTGCGCAGTGCGGCAGCGGCATCCGTCAACGCTTGGTTGTTCGTCGTCCGGTTCGACAGGCCTGCAGATACGACGCGATCGACCATACCTGACACTAGGCCGCCGGCCAGCAAGGTGCCGCCAGTGGCCACGTACGAGACGCCGACCGTGGCCGCAGCGACTGTCGAGGAAGCTCCGGTCGACAGGGCGGAATCAGCCAAGCCCGGCCATACCTTTGCTCCCCGCAGTGCCGGCGGTCCACCGTCCCGTTCCTTGCTCATTTCGCGCCTGAGTTTGTCGTGCAGGTCCTGCTTGATGAGATCGGGGGACGCGTCCCTATCCACGATGACGGTCAGGCCCACATCGGCATTGGTGTGCAGCACTTCGACCGGGCCGGGACCGCTGGGCTTGCCGGCGACAAGCTCGAAACTGACATGTTCCCGCGCCCGGGAGCTGCCACCGAGCAAGCTCAACCTATCGGCGCCGGCGTCCTTGTCGAAGCTGAGCTGATAGATGTGGTGGTCCGCGTCCACCGGCCGGATCGCGCCGTGGTGCGGCAGTTCCGTCGTCCGGAGGTGGTCCTCGATCGGGGAGAGCACAGCGTGGTCGGGCTGCGGGATCGAGTCGAGCCGGTGCCTGATGTCGTTCAGCTCTGTCTGGGTGGCTACCCGCTGATCGTCGGTGAGGCTGCCGGAGCTCAACTCGTCCGCCAACTCGTCCGCCCGGTTGGTGAGCCGGTCCCGCGCGGCGGCTTCGTAGGTCTCCACCTGGGCGGTCGCCTCCTGCAGGCCGGTACGCAGGTCTTTCACCGTCACGCCGTCGACCGAAAGATCCGCGAACCCGTGCGCCAGTTCCCTGTCGGCCAGGTGGGTGGCGACCAGATGTTTTGGCAGGATGCCGACGGCGTGACCAACTGCCGTGGTTCCGGCGAGAGCCATCAGGAACGGGTTGTGGCTCTCGAGCGCCAGCGTGCCGTACAACCCCGACGAGGCCAGCGCCGGCGCGGCCTTGCTGAGCAGGTAGAGCTTGAACGAGGGCAACGCGGAGCGCTTCTCGATGATCGTCCGCGCGACCTCGTCCACCAGTCGTTGCGCGCGCTCGGGCGGCACGTCATGGCCCAACTCGATATGGAAGCGGCCTCGGCCGGTGTACACCACGTCGGCTGAATCCTTCTCGTGGTCGAGGACCTTCACCTCCAACCGGACGTTGTTGAACCGACCGACTCTGATCCGGTAGTTCGCCGAGGTGGCGTCGGACGCTGGCGGGTGATCGCCGTTCTGGGTAACTGTCACCGGTCGCCGGCCGTCGCTGCGCTGGACGTGCTCCACCACGTGATCCATGGCGCGACGGACGCCGTCCATCGTGGTGCCGCCCGTCTCAGTGACCGCAGTCGGATCGGTGCCCACTGCGTGCGGATCGCCGGTGTTGACAACGGTTGCGGTGCGCCTGAGGTTCTCGATGCCACGGCGTAGCACGTCCGTCGCACGCGTCAGCTTGCTGTCCGACACGTCCGAGGCCTGCTGGGTCTTGTCGAAGTCCGAACGCAACTTCTCCTGGTGATGGGCGTTTCGATCGATCTTCGGACCGACAACCAGGTCACCGAGCTTTCCAGCGACCGCCATCTCCGGGTAGATGGCTCCTTCGCGGAGCGCGTGCGCCTCGATCTCGGCCGGGTTCACATGCTGGTGCGCGTCGCGTGCCTTTTCGATCTTGTGGCCCGCGTCGAGGGTCGCCTGATACTCGCGTGAGCCCAGACCGGCCACCTGGCTTGCGACGTCGCCACCGACCCGGTGCAGTGACCCACGGAGCAACCCGGGCTGTTTCGCGTCCAGCCCACGTTCGGCGTTGGCGACCCGGTCGAATGCTTCGGAGACGGCGGACCGGAACGGCTTGTCGCCGCGTCCCAGCAGCTCCGGTGAGACCTTCACCGTGTAGTCGTGACCGCCGCGGTATTCCACCTCCGGAACGCGGCGGTCCTCGGTGTGTGCCACCTCGACGCGCGCCGTCGCCTGCCTGTCGTCCTGCACCTCGAGCAGGAACTCGTCCCGGGAGCGCTTCCCGCCCAGGAATCCCCACCTGGAACGTCGTTGTTCGATGCTCTTGACGTGGTCGGAAGAGGTGACGATCTCCTCCCGAGCCTCGTTGATGCGATCGCGGGCGTGCGCCGCCCCGTCCGCCGGAATTGGTTCAGTGGAACGGTATGCGCGCTCCGGCCGGCTCGGCGTGTGATCCAGAAGGTTGCTGTCGACCCCGAGCTTGCTGGCCAGATCGTCGACCTTGCCCGGCACGTCACGGACGCTCGCCTGCAGGGTACGGGCGTCGACCCGGTCGGTATTGACCCGCGTGTGGAGGGCTTCCAGGTGCGTCGCCCGCGCCTCGGCCAGGGTCGTCTTGCGCAGGAAGTGTCCACCCGTCAGGGCGTGTATGGCAGAGCTGGCAACGGGCCGGAGGCCGAGACTGGGATCGCCGAGCAGATCCGCCCCCGCGAAGGCGGCGCCGGACCCACCAAGGCCGGCCATCCGGTCCAGGATCCGCGCCCAGCGGCTGCCAGCTTCCGGTGCGCGCTCGCCCTGGACAGCGATCCGGTCCCTGATCACGGCTTCTGTGTCGGTCCACAGATCCGAACCAGCCCGCAGTTGGTCTGCACCTCGCAGGCCACGGTCGACCACGACCTTGAAGTGCTGCGGAACGTCGGTGCCGACGATGTCAACATGCCGGTCGCCGCGGACATGACCAGCCTCGATCTCGACGGTGAAGCCCATCCGCCACTGCTTCTCCCAGCCGTCGGGCTTGACCCAGTAGATGTCGTGGAACGCGCCGTCCCTGTCCACGACAGGCTCGATCCTGGCGCCACCGCGATGACCGGACTCGAACAGCTTGCGTGCGAGTGCCCGGGCCCGATCGGTGGCATGCTCGACATCCCGGTGTCCGTCGAGAATCGCCCGGGCCGGGTCGGACAGCTGCTCGCCGAACCGGCCGGCCCTGCGGTCGGCGCCGGGCACGCCGTCGCGAAGCCCATGTTCGTCGATGAACTTCGCGATCTGCTTGTCCAGCAGCGAGTGCTCCCGCTGACTGTTGGCACGGTCACGAAGCCGTGCCATCGCCTCGAACTCCCCGACGCTCGCCCGGTCGACCGGCTCCGTCGCGCGGAACCGGATGCGATCGAGGACATCAGACACCCGAGTTGTCCACCCCCGCTGACGGGTGGAATGTTCGGCTGCGGCATGTCCGACCGCGCGGCCGATCGCACCGTCCAACGTACGACCCCGGTTCCGGCCGACGAGGTCGGTGCGAACGGTGAGCTCCCGTACCCCGTCGGCACGTGTCTCCAGACGGGTCTCCGCGCCGTGGGTATCACCGACGACCACTTCCACGCGGACCGGCTCGCCACCGACGGGCGTCACATGCAGGGCGCCGTCCCGGAATTCCACCCCCTCGACCACGTCGCCGCCGGTCACCTCGTGCAGTCGGCTCGCCACCCGGCTCAAAGTCCGGTTCAGCGTGTCCCGGGTCGGGTCGTCGCCCCAGTGGACTGCGTCATCCGAGGTGGGCCCGGCGCGGGGTTCTGCGGGGTCGGCCGGGTCGGGACCGAGCGCCGGATGATCGGCCGACGGCTGTGGACGGTCCGGGGTGATGTCGCGACCGTCCGGACCGAATGTGCGCCAGCCGTCGCTGATCGGCTCACCCGGAAGGTGACCGGCCCGCGGGTCCGTGCCGGCGACGACCTCACGACCGTCCCGGAACGTCCACACCTTGTCGACCGGGGCCGTCACCTCCCGACCCATTTCGGTGGCGAGACGCTGCGCCAGCGGCCGGTCGCCGGCTCCGGCGAAGCAGGTGGTCAGCTTGATCCGGCCGGAGCCGAGATCGATCAGCCCTTCGTCGTGCATGGCGGCAAGTTCGCGGGCGAACTGGTCAGCGGTGACCCGCCGGCCATCGACAACGACGTCCCCGTTGGGAAGACCGACCGCGCTGACCCGACGGGCACCGTCCTCGGCCGGCAGTCCGTCCGCGAACGACCGCAGCCGGCTGTCACCGGACAGGTCATAGCCCGACGACGTCTCGTGCAGGTGGTCACGTACCAGTTGGGCCGCCTGCTCGTCACTGACGGTCGGCAGCTCGCTGCCGGTCGGGACCGCCGGGTCGTGTGCTCCAGCGTCATTCGGCGAAGTCGACTCGTGTGACCCGCGATCCGACGGGGCCACCGGGTGGTCACGACCGACGCCAGTGTCCGATGAGCCCGGTCCCTCGGTGGACACAGCGTGCTCGCCGTTGTTGCCCGGGCTGCGGGTGACGGTCGATGCCAGGTCGGCGTCCGATGGCCGGACCGGCGCCGGTGGGCGGCCGAGGCTCGGCTGATCTTCCACCCGCGTGTCCGGCGTGGCATCGGCGCCGAGGCGCCACCGGCCGTCCGATGCGCGGGTGGTCGCCTCCGGGCGGGACAGGTCGCTGCTCGTGCCGTCGTCGGACTGCACCGTCGTGCCCGGGTCGTTGGCACGTTCGCTGATCCGATGATGTAGGTGCCAATTGTGCGCGCTCTTCAGCCATTTGTCCCGGTTCGCCCGGGCCGTATCGGCGGCCTTCCTGGCGGCCTGCTCGGCGGTGTGCGCGGTAGCTTCGGCGGAGCGCTCGGTGCTGGCATTCGCCGCAGCCCTGTCCCGTTCCACCATCGCCTGCCGGGCCTGCTGCCGCGCCGCGACCGCTTCCGCGTCCGCCGAGGCGGCACGGCGGTCCAGCTGGTCGGCCGCAGACTGATACGGCTCGCCAGGTGTACGGCGAAGCTGTGCGGCCACCGCGCGATCCGCGGCGGCCCGGTCGGCGAGTTGCGACGCCCGGTCCTCGGCTACCGCGCGGGTGCTTTCCGCGCGGGCGGCGTCGCGCTCATGGCCGTCTGCGCGAGCCCGGACCGCGTCGGCGGACTGCCGCTGCGTCTCGGCGGCACGGTCCTGGTCGGCGGCACGTTTGTCGAGATCCGCCGCGTTCCGGAAACCGTCCCGGGCGTGCGTTGCCGCGTCGCCGAGTCCGTGTTGATAGTTGGACCTGGCCTGCTCACGGGCACGCGCCGCGTCGTCGGTCGACTGCTGGTGCGCCTGCTGGTGCTGCTGCTCGTTCGCCGCGTGCTGGCTGGCCAACTGGTCGTGCTGGTTGGCCGCGTCCTGCGCATTGCGCCGGAACTGGTCCTCGTGCGCGGCCGCCGTGTTCTCGTGGTGTGCGGCGCGTTGCTGTGCCTGGTCTGCCAGGGCAGCATTGTGCGCAGCACGACCATCGGCCTGCTGCGCCGATCTGGCGGCCTGGTCTGCTCGCTGGTCGGCGGTGAGTCGGGTGCTCTCGTGGCGGTACGCATCCTGCCGTGCCTGCGCCGCAGCAGTGCGCTCGGCCTGTGCGGCCCGCTGGTGTGCTGCCGCCCGATGCGGATCCTGACTGGAATAGTGCCGGGCGGCGGCGTCGTGTGCGGCGGCCTGTTGATCGTGCCAGCTGGCGCGCTGACTGGAGTCGTCACGCCGGTACGCGGCCTCCGCAGCGGTCTGCTGTGCCTGCCGCTGGGCACCGCGTTGCCGGTCCGCCTCGGACAGGTCGGACAACGACTTCTTGTGTGCCTCCTCTGCGTCATGCCGAGCCGTGTCGGCCGCATCGTGCTGGACGTGCGACTCATTGTGGTACCACTCCGCGATGGCCGGGGCTCGGTCCTGCGGCGGTAGCTTGTTGATCAGCTCCGGGGTCGGCGTTTCGGTGCTCCACGCACTGCGTGGCGCGTCCTGGAACGCCGTCGGCCGTCCCTGCCCGTCCACCATCATGGCGTCGAGGCGACTCGTTCCGGCCGGGTCGTGGATCGGGAACGGCTTGCCCGCCTCGCCGGTGTTGACGTCGACATAGGTGACGGAGCCGTCCGCGTGCGGTACCGCCTGGTAGACATCGCTGGCCTGGGGGTCGACGTAGAGGATGTTGCCCTCGTGGTTGACCGCGGCCCACACGTGCGAGCCGCCGTTGCGCCAGACACTGCCGATCACCGCGGTCGAGCCGTGGCCGCCGGCCCGGAGCTGATTCTCCAGCGTGTGTAGGCCGTTGATGATGCTGTTGGTCGCAGCATCACGCGGTTGCGCGCTGGGCGGCTCTGCCAGTGTCTGGAACCGGCCGCCGAACAGCCGTTCCAGCCGTCCGGTGCCACCGAACTCCCCGTCCAGCCCACCGGAATGGTATCCGTCGAAGGTGCGCGGCGCTGCCACCGTCGGCCGACCGTGGACGTAGGTCTCGAAGAACGAGGCCACCGAATCGACACAGTTGAACTTCCGGGTTGGGTCGATGTCGAAACCGAAACGGTTGAGCATACGCAGCCACGGCTTGCGCGGATCCGGGGTGCGGCCCGTCTCACCGTCACGCGCGAGCCCTTCCTCCAGCCGCTGCTGGTCCTGGACCAGCGGCCGCCGAAGGCCCCCGGCCTCGTCGTACGGCCGGGTTCTGGCCACCTCAGGCGGTGTACCGGAACCGGACAATTGCGAGTTCCGGCTCGGATGATCAGGGTCGAACCGCTGGACGTCGAACCCGCCCTCGCTGTCGACATTGACCACCCGCCACAGGTTCGGGTCGTCCCGTACCGCAGTGCCGGTGAGCTGATCCGCCTTCTGCCGATCGGCCACCGCATGCCCATGCTCTGTCTGCGCGGTCTGAGCTGCCTGCGTAGCCTTCGTGTCCTCCTGCTGAGCGAGTGCCTCCCGGCTGTCGGCGTACTGCGCATGCTGTTCGGCACGGCTACGCAGCATGTCGGAATGAGCAGGATCCAGCTGCGCCTCTCGGTTGAGCCGGTCAGCATCGGCCCGGTGTGGCTGCGCCTCGGCACGCAGCTGGGCGGCCCTGTTGCGGTGTGTATCCGCCTCGGTCCGCGCCTGGACCGCCGCGTGTTCGTGCCCGTGTGCCGATTGACGGAGTGCCTGGATGTCCTGGCGCGACTCGACCGCTTGTCGGGCGGCATCCTGCTGGTGACGCAGGTTGTCGTCGTACTCTCTGGTGCTCGTCGGCCCGCTGCTGTTCGAGCTGCGCACGGGCTTCCGCCGCTTGTTCCGCCGCATGCGCCGCGGCCCGCCGGGACGGCAGCACCCGGTCGAGCAGCCGCTGCACCCGGCTACGTCCGTTGTCGGCAAGATGATCGCCTGCCTGATTCCCGTACGGGTCGGCAGCCGGACGCTGACCGGGCTCGTCCGGCCGGGTCACCTCCCCGCGTGGCTCGGGACCGGACTGCTCATCCGAGACTGGCGTTCGATCGTCGGTCGGCTCGACGGACTGGTCAGCAGGCTGATCATGGTCAGGCGGCATTGCGTTGTCCGCACCGTGCCGCTGCGCCGGGTCGTCCACAGCGTCTCGTGGCCCGACGTGGACACCTGACTGTGCGGCATCATGATCGGTCAGCTCTGCAGCGTGCCGCCCGCCAGCCAGGTCCCTTCCTTGCGGTATTTCGTCAGCACGGTGCCGGCTACCTTGATCGCGATCGGATCCTGTCGACCGTCCGCCACTGTCACGGAGGTGTCGGCCTTGCCGATGGTCAGCTCCCGGTCCAGGGTCGTCTCGTCGTGGCCGAACCGGTAGCTCACTTCCCTGTCGTTCTCCGTGACTTTCCGGAACACCACGTACAACGCCATGCTGGTCACTCCACCTCTCGATGTTCTCAGCGGAACGGGTCGGAATGTCCGACTCCCAGTTGAACTGTTCGTTGGCATGTCGATGCGCCTCCAGGTAGGGGGCGTCCGGGTGCTCGGCAAGGTACGAAGACTCCGCCAGCTCGTGTTCGAGCAGGACTACGTCCTGCGGCTTCGCCTCCCCGCTGGACAGCCGCATCCATGCTTCGGCGATGTCCGCATCGGCGTCGAACCGACGCGTCTCGTAGCCGACGGCATTACCGTCCTCACCGCGCACCGTCAGCTTGTGCTCGGACCGGAACAGGTGGTCCTTGACCCGCTGGATCTCGGCGCGATCGAAACCCGTCGAACCGTCGGCCCGCGGCGCGTCCGACAGGTTCGACACCGCCGCAGCGACGTCGGCATCCGTATCCCGGAACCGGTCGTACGCACTCTCGGCCCACTCGCCCTGCGCGTCCATGTCGTAGACGTCACGGGGACGCACGGCGCCACCGGACTGGGCCTCGTGGTCCGTGCCCTCATCCGCATGCGATTCGTGGCGACCAGGATCATGTGGCGCTTCGGAAGAATGCTCACTGCGGTCTGCCCCGGGCTGCCTGACCTCTGTGCCCTCCTGGAGCTCGTGCGTGGTAAGCGGCCGTTCGTCGCCCGCTGACGTCGGTTCGACCAGCACCATCCCGGGCTCCGGCATCGTCGGACTCGCCTGGTCGATCAGCAACGGGGTCAGTTCCGGGTCCCTCTTCGAGACCAGCTGGTCGACGCCGTGGATCCTGACCTGCGCCCCGGTCTGCTCCTCCACCAGGACGATCGCTCCCTTGATTGTCCCGTCCAGCAGCCTGCCCGTCGCGACCGCCGAGATCTGTTCCCTCCCCCTCAGTCGAAACACCGTCTCGACCTGGAAGCGCACCGGCATCCTCGCCCCACCCTTCGAAGTTCTCCTCGAAGCGCTCAACGCGCGGCCCCTCTGCCGCATACGCCTCGTCCTCGCGCTGCTGCCGTGTCTCCGAGCTCGGCTCCGGATCCCGCCGGAACTGCTCCACGTGCTCATACTCGTGCGCGATGTTCGTCGCGAGCGTCTTGTCGTCGGCGAAGGCTGCCGGGCCAAGTACGACCTCGATCTCTCCACCATCGCTGCGGGTTACCGCACTGGCGTCCATGTAGTCGAGATAGCGGATCTCGTCCGCGTCCCGGACGGGGTCGAGCAGGCGGACGTCGACGCCGGACAGATCCAACCCCATCGAGTCGGCGACCTTCTGGACCGCGTCCATGGCCATCGGTACGTCGGTGCCGTTCGCCAGTACGTCCGCGTTGCTCCGGCTGGGTTCCCGGGAGAACATGTCGTTCTCCCGGCTGCCGGCTGGACGCTCCTGCTGCGTGGCCGGTGTCGCCGGGCGGTGATCCGTGGGATCGCTGCCTGTGCGGTCCGGCTCGCCCGGCCGGCTTGCGTCGTGCGGATCGTCCATCCCGGCCGGACGGGCAGGATCGCCGCGCTGCGCGTCGGTGGCCTGCGACGCGTCCGCCTCGGCCGGCTCAGTCGTATCAGCCGGCTCAGTCGTATCGGCCGGCTCAGTCGTATCAGCCGGCTCAGTCGTATCGGCCGTCCGGTCCGGGGTGAGTGGGTCAGCGGCATCATCAGGCCGGGCGATCGTCGGCTCGGTCTCGCTCGGTCGCGCCGGCTCCCGTACCGGTTCTGACCCGGGTTGCTCGACTCCGTCCGGCCGAGCTGTCTCTGGTGCTGCCCGTCCGTCGGCGCCCTGGGCGAGGTCCCGGGCCCGGCTGAGCGCCTCGTCGCCGCGGGTCCGCGCCTCGACAGACTCCTGCCGGGCCCGCGAGGCGCGGCTGTTGGCAGCGCCGGCCTCGCGCGCGGCCCGCGTGGCGCCGGCGCCATCGGCGGCGTCGGCCAACCGGTTCGCGTCGTCCAGGTGCCGGCTCGCCTCGGCTGCCGCACTGTTGGCGCGGTCCTGTGCCTCGTCCGCCGTACGGAAGGAGTCGCGCGCCTCCTCCAGGTGAGGACGCATCTCCTCGGGCAGGTCCGACCGGGACAGCAGGGAATCGAGCCGGTCCGCGGTGTCCGGGCGAGATCCGTCGGTCGGGATGTCTTCGGGTGGCGGTCCGTCCGGACCCGATGACGCCTGCTGGTCCCGAGCACCCTCAGGGCCGGTACGGACCGGGTCTCCGGCGCGGGGTTCGGACTGGGGCCGCAGTGTGTCGCCGCCGTGCTGGCCACCCACAGAACCGGGAAGGTCCCTGGCCGCTCCTGGCTGCATGGCCGGACCGTGGTCGACCAGGCTGGGCGGAAGCGGCTGGTCGGAACGCTGATCCTGACGCTCCTCGCCCGGGTGCGGGCCGACGCCGGTGTCGGCAGCAGAGTGTTCCGTTCCCGGCTGCCTCTGGGGCGCAGTCGCGTCGTCGGTGCCCCTGTTCCCGTCGGCGCGCTCACCCGCTGCAGGGCGAGCATCGGTGACTCCATCGCTGTGACGCTGATGCGGGATCGTCGACTGCTCTGAGCTGTGCGCAGCAGGCTGGTCGGTCTCCGAAGCACGCACCGGATCGCGTTGTGTCGAGGTCTCCTGGCTGGCACTGGTCGAGGAATCCTCGGTCGGCCTGGCCGCCCCATCGGTCTGGTCGGCGCGGGTGGGGTCGCCGGTCGCGGTATCGGTCGATCCTTCTACCCGGTCGGTGCTGCGGGGGGTGTCGGTGGCGCCGGGGCGGGAGGAGCGGGGTGTCCCGGTGTCCCGGCCGCCCGTGGTACCGGTACGGTCACCACCGCCTGCGGCGACGCGCTGCTGCGTACCGGGATGGTCGGCGGCAGCGGGCGGAGGCGCGGCCTGCTCGGTCGTCTCGGTGCGCCCTGTCGCCTGGTCGGAGGTGGTCGCATGGTCGGAGCCGGCCAGATGATCACTGGGCGCCTCGATGCTTCCGGCCCGCGCCGGTTCGGATCCGATCTCGTCCGGCCGCACACCGATGCCGGTGTCGGTGGAGGATCCCGTCCCTTCGCCCAGGTTGACATCACGGGCGCCAACAGGTTCGGGTACCCGGGCTTCGCTTGGTGCCTGTACGCCGTCGGCGCCACGAACACCCTCTGCAGAGGGCGCATGAACCGAGTCGGGCGTCTTCAGCGCGTTGGCGCCGGCATGCATGGCGCCGTGCACCATGCCCGGCACCGCACCACCGGCGAGGTCCAGAGCAAGGGTCTTGAGCGGATGCTGGGTCCAGTTCTTCTTGAATTCGTCGGAGAATCCGAAGTCGCTGAGCTTGAGACCGTTCTTCTGGATGTTGGCAACCGAGTTGGCGGTGAAGTCCATCGCCGCCATGGCCGGAAGGTTGGCCACGCCGGCGGTGGCCATGTTGATGGCTTTGGCCCCGAGCTTGCGTCCCGCGTTGCTCAGCAGGTTGCTTGCTTCGCGGTTCATCAGCTTGTTCAACAGCGGCGCGGCCAGCTTGCCGAGACCGAGCCCGGCCAGCCCACCAGCCAGCCCGCCAGCGAAACCGCTGGCCGCGTTGACAGCGACGCTGTTCCAGTCGACGTGATCGCGATTGCCTTCGCTCTTCTGCATGAGCTGGGCGAGCAGGTCGGCGGCGGCGAAGTTGAACGCCATCTCCCCTGCGCTGAGCAGTACCCGCATCAACGCCTTGTCGGCGAACTTGACCGCGGCCTTCAAGACGTCCTTGAGAATGGTTTTTTCCAGCTGTTTGGCCAGAACAGCAAGAACCTTCCCGCACAGCGGCCGGCCGGCAGCGACGGCTTCGGTACAGAGCGCCTCGCCACCGAACTCCGACAGGGCCACCCCGATCAGGAACTCGACGATCGTGAGGACAACAATGATCTTGAGCATGAGCTGCGAGAACTCAAGCTGCATGGCCCCATTGGTGCAGGCGGAGGAGAAGTCGTACGCCGCGTTGATGAACGCGGTCGGGCCCTGGTCCTGGTTCTGAACGAACTGGTTCCAGTTCTGCTGGAACGCGGAGCCGGCGTCGCCACCCCATCCCATCGCAACCGGCACCACGTTGGCGTTGATGTCGAGCATGCCGCTCTGCAGCGCGTCACCGAGGTCCTGCCAACGATCAGCCAGATCACGCCAGGCATCCGGGTCGCCGTCCGGATAATCCTGGAAGGCCAACCCGATCGACAGGAGCCGCCACATCCAGTAGTCAGCTGAGTCCAGGAGGTTAGCCGGCACTGCGTGCCTCCACTACACCATCGCTACCGCGAAGACTGCCGGGTGAGGACGCTGAATCCGCGCACCGCAGCGATGCGGGGCGCCGCAATGCGCGCTCAGCGCGACGAGCAGCCATCGGCGGCGAATCTCCGATCATCCAGAGCCGGGCGAGCACCGACCACGCGCGTGGGGCGTGGCCACGACACGCCTAAGCCTTCTTGCCGTGCGACTTTCCTTCTTCGTCATCCTGATCGATGCTGGAGGACAGCGCTACGTAACCTGACTTCGCCAGGTTGTCCGAATACGACGAGACCTGATCGACGTTCTTGAGTACGCCACCGGCACCGTGCTCGTCGTCGTGTCCGTAGACCTTGGTGAAATCCTTGACGGAGTCCGAGTGACCCCAGGGTTCCTGCGCACCCATCTGCTTGATGTCGGCGATGATCGGCTTGAGCTGGTCCACCAGAGCTCGAGCGCTGGACCCCATCTTGACGAGGCTGTCCTTCGCGCCCTCCGGGTCCGGGATGTTGGTCTCTTTGGCACCCATCACTCGTCACCCTCTGGAAGTCGATCGCGGACGAAATCGAAGCGGTCACCGCGCGACTTGAACTCACCCCGCATGGTCGAGCCGATGTTCATGCCCGGCGCGTGCCGCTCGGTGATCTGATCGATGCGGTCACCCGACTGGGCAACCGCCTTCTGGATGGTCTCGAGGATCGTTGCGGCAAGCTTCGTCGAGTCCGGGTTGCGGTAGATCCGCGCATCGAGCTTCAGCTCGGTGAGGTGACCGCGCGGACCGACCGTCGCCGTGACATAGCCATCCGGGGACTTCGCGGTGCCCTTGACCGCGTTCATCTCCTGCCGCATCTCAGCCAGGCCACCGTTGCGCAGCTTGCCCAGCTGCTGCTGGAGCTGCTCCGCGTACGCGCGCAGGCCGGCCATGTTGCCGGTGAGCATCTCGGTCACAGGGTCTGGCTTCCGATTCCGACCGGACGATTCCAGCGCCGCGGTCGCCGGGTCCCGGCGGCGGTCGGCGGATCCATCTGCCACAACGGCCTCCCTTCATCGCTCCAGTGTCGATTCTCGGTGACCGACGCAAGTCCTCGATGACCGATGTCAGTGGCATCAGCCGCAGAGAATGGGGCCATCCGACGACGACCGTACTTACGGTACCGGTCACGACTGAGGCGGGACGGCACCCGCTGGCTACGATGCCGGTGGATCGCGACCGGAGAGCAGGAGGACCGAGTATGCACAGCAGGCGGGCCATTGCGGCGGCCGTCGCCGCGATCTTGCTCGGCGTCACGCTGCCGCTGGCGACGCCAGCGAGCCCGGCCGAAGCCGATGACGGCCCGTGCGGGCAGGACGCGACCAAGCCAGGGCAGGTCATCAAGGAGGTGCCCTGGCAGCAGAAGGTGCTGGACCCTGAGCGGGTATGGCCGTTCGCCACCGGCGCGGGGCAGACGGTCGCTGTCGTCGACAGCGGCGTCGACGGTAACCATCCGCAGTTGAGTGGCCACGTCCTGCCCGGCTGGGACATGCTCCGCCACGCCGCCGACGACAACCTCGACTGTGTCTCGCACGGCACCGGGGTCGGCGCCATGGTTGCGGCGCAGGGGTCTGACGAGGTTGGGTTCAAGGGCATTGCTCCCGGTGCACAAGTGCTGCCGATCCGGGTTGGCAACACCGACCCGGCCGAGGATCCGGACGGGCCGCAGCAGCCGAGCGCGTCCACCATCGCCGGCGCCGTGCGCTGGGCGACCGGGCACGGCGCCACCGTGATCGATGTTTCCGCGGCGCTGACCGCGGATGACACCGGACTACATTCCGCGGTGAAGGCAGCACTCAAGGCGGACATCGTGGTGGTGGCGGCAGTCGGCGATCAGCGTGATACGAATCACTCCACAGACCCTCCGACCTATCCTGCGGCATACAAGGGTGTGCTCGGTGTCGGTGCGATCGACGAGAGCTATCAGCGCAGCGCCAATTCGCAGATCGGACCGTACGTCTCGATCACTGCTCCCGGCGACTCGGTGGTCTCCGCGACGCGGGTCAGTGGTTACCAACTGCTCACCGGCACCAGCCTCGCCGCCGGCATCGTGGCCGCGACAGCGGCGCTGGTCCGCCAGTCACATCCCGAGCTCACCCAGGAGCAGGTGGTACGCCGCCTCATCGCCACCGCCGATCCGGCGCCGGGCGGCCAGCACGGGATGGCTTACGGACACGGCATCGTCGATGCGTACCGCGCCGTGTCGGAGAAGAGCTCCGGCGGCTCCCCCCAGGCAATTCCCGGCCTCGCAAAGCCCAAGGTCGACCCGCGGGCCGTCGAACGCGCCCGGTGGTGGCGGCATACCTCGACAGTCGCACTCATCTGCGCAGGTGCTCTCGGCCTGCTGCTGATACTCCTGTTGGCTGGGGCGTTCGTGCTACCCAGGGGCCGCCTCCTCCGATGGCGTCCCGGTCGCGCGGCGCGACCGGACGACAGCCGGAAGGAGCCGTTGGACGATGCCGGCGAACAGATCTTCGCGGTTCCCAGGCCGCACGGCGACTGAACGCCTCACCCGACCGGTCTGGCCGCGGCACAGCAATGAATCCGTGCCGTTCGGCTGGCCGGTCGAGTGATGCGGGGCCATACCTCCGGCAGACGAACGGACCCACGGCCTGTGGCCGTGGGTCCGTTCGTGGGTGTTGATCGAGTTACACGCCGGAGAACAGGTTCTTGTTCTTGGCCTCGACCTCGGCCATGTGATCGGCCGAGTGCATGACCTTCTGAGCCAGCATGTGCAGCGCCTGAGTCAGCTCGTTGCAGGCCGAGTCCCACTTGTGCTGCTCGGTGGACCAGCTCATGCCGGCGCCACCTTCCCAGGAGGACTGGAGCTTGCCGGACGCCGACTTGATGTCGCCCTTGAGTCCCTCGACCGCGCCGTGTGCCTTGCTGATCGCACCAGACAGGTCGACCAGATCACTGAAGTTGTACTGGATGGCCATAGCTTCTCGATCCCTGCCTCTTCGTGGGGGTCAGCGGTTCATCGCCGCGGTGATGTCACCCGTGGGGACGCTGCGCATCCCGCCGGCGTTCTCCTCGTCTCCGGAGTCGTAGTTGACGCTGGAGCCCTTGATGTTGCTGGTGATTTCGTTCAGCAGGTTGTTGATCTTGTTCCAGGCCGTGTTGACCCCGGTCATCGACTCCGACCATGCCGCCTTGGCCTTGCCGTCCCAGGTCGCGGAATGCATTTCCGCCTCGCCCTGGAGGTGCGTGATCGCCGCCTGCAACGAGTCGTAGTGGGTGCCGAACTGCGACGAGATGCCCGACATCACGTCAAGTTCGGCCCTCAGCTGGTTGCCCATCCTTGAGGTTCGCCTCCATCCATGCATACCGCCCCGCCTGGATCAGGCGTGGGTCGAGACTTCGCGACTTTGACGGTAACCGGTCGTGTCCAGTCGAGGCCAGATCACGGGGCGGTCGACGGCCAACCGTTGTCCAGTCTCCATCGACGGCGACGGTGGGAACAATCAGGAGTCCGGCTCGTTCGCGAGCGCGGCCCGCGCCGCATCCGGATCCAGCGCCGGCCCTTCCGGCATCCGGACCAGCAGGCTCGCCGGAAGCTTGGAGAAATGGACCGTGTCCTGGTAACCCAGAGCTCGGAGAGCGTCCGCAGTCGGTATCGCGTACCGGATGCCGGAGTCGGTCACGAGGTAGAGCGGGCCCGTCTTGGCGGATGGCGACGGCAACGATTGGACCAGCGCTCCTCCGCCCGGCGGCACCCACACACGGTCGGCGAGCGGCGTATCGCTTTTGGCCGTCTGCTCGGTGGGCAGTCCGCTACCGGCTGGGATGGTGCTGTTGAACAGGACCCGGGGCGAGAAGGAGTCGTTCCGGTAACCGGCACAGAGCGTGGTGTTCGAGCCGGTCGGCCGCGCAAACGGGGGACGGGTCGCCGGTGGCTCCTCCTTACCGCTTCCAGGTGCGGCTCCCTTGGCCGCGGCCGCGGCATCGGACAGCGTCATCTGCTTCGTCGTACCGTACTTGGTCTCTTGGATCGTCGCCTGCAGTTGAGTGATCGGTAGCAGTTTGGCACTGTCGGCGAGATAGTACTGCTCGCCCTTGTCGGCGCCTTCGACCTGGATCACCTGGCCGACCTCCAGCCCGGATGCAACCTGGCTCGCGGAGCCGACCTTTCCCGAGGTCTTCAACGGACCGATGTCCTTGCCCTTCGGTAACGCCTTCAGCCAGGCGTCTCCAACCGGGATGTTCACTTCACTGTCGAGTCTCAACGCGACGTTGACCGAGTTCTTGTCGGTGATCAGGTATCGCCGATCGCGCCAGATCAGGTACTCGTTGCTGTCCTTGGCATCGGTGACCACCAACGCCTTGTTCCCTGGGCGGTCCCCCTGACCCGGGCCGCGGCCGGCAACCAGGACGGTACGGCTCACCATCTTGCCGGTCTTGTCGGGCGCCTGCTCGGTGCAGAACGTCCACGGCGGCAGGATGAGCTTGTCGGTCGGCGGCAACGTGCCCGGCGCTCCCATGATGCCGACCTCGACCCCGCGCCGCACTCCCACCAGCGAGGCATGCGACACCGACGCGACCTGGTTCGAGCCGACCACCAACGCAGCCGAAGCGAAGTTCAGCGCCGGATGCAACTGGCCCTTGACATAGGCGTAGGAGGCGCCGGTCTCCTTCTCGACGATGACCGCCTTGCCGTCCTTCCAGGACGTCTTGCCGCCGGGTACGACCATTCCGTACACGCCGACCGCAGCGAGAGCGATGATCGCCACCATGATGCTGCCGAACCCGGCACCACCGAGTCGACGGAACGGCCACTCGGTCGGGTCCGTCTGCCGCATCACCACAGCGCTGACCACCCGCCGCGCGGCGAACTGGTACCCCTGGATCAGATCGCGTCGAGATGCCATGGCTCCCCGCTACCCGGCCAGTCCGCGGAACACGTGGAACAGACCCAGCACCTGCGCGGTGACCGGCGCCGCGGCGAGTGTCAGGACCACATCGAGAATGTCGGCGTAGCGCCCCAGGTATGGCGAGGGAGCACGGCGGCTGAAGATCATGCCGGCCGCACACACGAGCACGGCCACCACCAGCAGCCCGGGGACGACGATCGCGAACCGCGCCCAACCTGGAACGGCGAGCGTTATGCCGATCACTGTCGCCACGGTGCCCAGAATGCCGGACACCAGCGGCGCCACCCGTTGCCTGGTCGCGATCAACATGCGCGAACGCAGCAGATGCGCTACCGACAGAATGCCGGCGAGCAACAGCCCCGCGACGGTACCGGAGATCGAGAGGACCACCACCGCGACGACCGTGACCGCAGCCATCCCCAGCAACGCGCCGGTCATCAGCTCCGTCGACCGCGCAACCTTCGCAACCGTCTCCTCCAGAGGCGGCAGCTTGTCGCCCGCCCGTAGATCATCTGCGTCACGCGGCACCGCCGGCATCGGGACCTTGCCCAGTCGGACCGACAGCAGCGGGAAGGCCGGACTGATCACGAGCAACACTGTCGCCATGATCGCCGCAGCACCTGCGCCGCGCACCGATGTCACGCTCAGCACGGCACCGAGGGCACCCGAGAGCCCCGCCACGATGCCGGCCACGAACAGGCGCCGCAGATCGGCGACACCGAAATAGCCGACGACAGCGAGCGTCAGCATCACCACCGAGGCCATCAACAGTTGCGGAGAACCGAACTCCGCCACCTTCAGTTTGCCGCCCAGCACCAGCAGACCGCCGAGGAATCCGTACGGGAGCGAGAGCGCGCCGATCACGCCGCCGGCGCCCGAATCGGAGAGCGCACGCGACAGCGCGATGCCAGCGACGACCAGCAGCACGGACAACGCCAGCGCGGCGATGGCCGGGCCGATCCAATGGCCGCCTGTCAGGAGCACGGTGATCGGGATCAGCAAGAGGAACAGTGCGGTCACGGCGAGGCCGGTGCCACGGGTCGCCGCCTTCGTCCAGGGCGGACCACCACGCTTGGCGCCAGTGGCGATGGCGTCGACGACATCGTCGTACTGCAGCTCAGGCCACTCCGTGTAGCTGGGGACGAGATGCAGCACCTCGCCATCGCGTACTGCCAGGGCGCCCAGCGTCCGCCCCGGATCAAGGCTGACACCGTCACCCCGCCGCAGCACCCAACCGCCATGCTCCAGCCCGTCATTGGCGAGGTTCTCGCCCGACTGCCGCAGCAGCGCGGGTAGCAGCACCGACAACGGCAGATGCTCCGGAAGGGCCAGGTCGAGACGGCGTTTCGGCGCCGCCACGATCACCCGGGCAAGCCCGGTACCGGTACTGGCTGCCACGGTGGTCCCTCTTCCTATCCTCGTCCACTACGTGTGACGGATGCCCGCTACCTTTGCCAGCGGTTGCCCGCGGCTGTCAAGCTAGCAACCCCATACCTACGATGTGGCATGGGTGACGCGCCAGGTGCGCCCAGGCGCAAGCGAAGCGGAGGTAGCTCAGGGTGGGCACGGTCGTTATCAAACGTACAGCCCGCCGCCCAGAGCCGGACTACCCGTCCGGCGAGGTGGTGTTGGAGGCCCCACCGGAATTGCCCGGAGCGGAGGGCCATCGCTGGCAACAGATGCTGATGATGTTGCCCATGCTCGCCGGTTCGGTGGCGATGGCGCTGATGTACACCTCGTATCGGACCGGCCCGTTGATGTACGTCACCGGTGGCCTGTTCGGGCTGTCGGCCGTCGGGATGCTCGGCTCGCAGGTGCTGTTCTCAGGCGGTCAGGCGAAGCAGGCGATGCGCACGGCACGTCGGGAGTACATGCGCTATCTCGCGCAGCAGCGCGCCAAGGTGCGCCGCACGATCCAGCGCCAACGCACCGGACTTCACTACCGGTATCCGAACCCGGACACGCTCTGGTCCATCCCGGCGAGTCAGCGCCTCTGGGAGCGGCGGCCCAACGACGGCGACTTCGGCATGGTCCGGATCGGCCTCGGCCCGCAGGAGATGGCCACCCCGCTGGTGCCACCACAGACCAAGCCGCTGGACCAGTTGGAGCCGATGTGCGCCGCCGCGCTGCGGCGGTTCATCACCACGTACGCGGTGGTCGACGACCTCCCGGTGGTCATGGCTCTGGACGGCTTCTCCCGGGTCCATCTGGAGGGAAATGTCGAGCGCTCCCGAGCACTGGTGCGAGCGATCCTGGTCCAGGCGGCCGTCTTCCACGCACCGGACGACCTGCTGATCGCCGTCTGCGCGGGGGCGAAGGAACGCCCTCTGTGGGAGTGGGTCAAGTGGCTGCCGCATGCCCTGCATCCGAACCGGAGCGATGCACTCGGTCAGATCCGGTTGGTCTCGGAGACCATCAGTGGCCTGGAGGCGATGCTCGACGACATCGTCGCGAGCCGTCCCCGGTTCAACCCTTCGGAGGCGTCCGGCCGGATGGGCCAGCACGTCATCGTGATCCTGGATGGTGGCAATGTCGCCGGCTCTGATCATCTGATGGCTGACGGCGGCGTCGAAGGCGTCACGATCCTTGACCTTTCCACGCCGGTCCCCCGCATGCTCGACTACGCGACGCTCGTCCTGCAGGTCGCCGAGAACGGGCGGCTCGATTCGGCCACCCTCAACGCGCGCAGCGAGATGGGCCGGGTCGACGGTCTGTCGTTTCCCGAGGCCGAGTCTCTGGCGCTGCAGCTGACCGCGCTGCGGCTGTCCGGTGGAGGGCGCGCCGAACTGGCCATGAACTCCGAGACCGGTCTCGCCGAGCTGTTGGAGCTGGCCGATCCTTACCAGCTGGACACTGCGGTGACCTGGCAGAACCGCCCGAACCGGGACCGGCTGCGGGTACCGATCGGAGTGGACGGTGACGGGCTGCCGGTCGACCTGGACATCAAGGAATCGGCGCAGGACGGGATGGGCCCGCACGGCCTGATCATCGGTGCCACCGGTTCAGGCAAGTCGGAGCTGCTGCGGACCCTCGTGCTGGCGCTGGCCACCACACACGACTCGGAGACACTCAACTTCGTCCTGATCGACTTCAAGGGCGGCGCCACGTTCACCAAGCTCGACCAACTACCACATACGAGCGCGGTGATCACCAACCTGGCCGATGAGCTGCCGCTGGTCGACCGGATGACCGATGCGATCAACGGCGAGATGTTGCGGCGCCAGGAACTTCTCCGCGCGGCCGGTAACTACGCGTCGCAGCGGGACTACGAGAAGGCCCGCGCGGCCGGTGCTCCACTGGCGCCGCTGCCGAGCTTGTTGATCATCTGTGACGAGTTCTCCGAGCTGCTGTCCGCGAAGCCCGACTTCATCGACATGTTCGTGCAGATAGGCCGGCTGGGCCGATCGCTCGGCGTACATCTGCTACTCGCCTCCCAGCGCTTGGAGGAAGGGCGGCTCCGCGGCCTGGACACACACCTGTCGTACCGGATCGGTCTGCGGACGTTCTCGGCGATGGAGAGCCGCGTCGTGCTCGGTGTCGCCGACGCGTACGAGCTACCCCGATCGCCGGGGCACGGCTACATGAAGTACGGCACCGAGCCCATGACCCGCTTCCGCTCCGCGTACGTCTCCGGGGTCTACCACAAGGGCGGCTCGAAGGTCGCCTCTGCCGAGGTCGACAACCGGATCTTCGACTACTCCACCCAGTACGTCGCCCCCGAGCTCGGACAACAGATCGAACAGCACCAGGTCGACCCGGACGAGGGGCTCGGCGAAAGTCTGCTGGACATCATGGTCAACCGGCTGCAGGGACGCGGTTCGCCGGCGCACCAGGTGTGGTTGCCGCCGCTCGGCGACCCGCCGCCGCTGAACGAACTGTTGCCGCCACTGACCGTGCTCCCCGATCGCGGCCTCACCGTCGACCAGTCGGAACTGCGCGGAGCACTGGTCGCTGCAATCGGTACGGTGGACCGGCCGTTCGAGCAGCGCCGCGACGTGTTGTGGGCCGATCTGGCCGGCGGCGGTGGTCATTTCGTGGTCGTCGGTGGTCCGCAGAGCGGTAAGAGCACCGTGCTGCGCGCGCTCATCACCAGCCTGGCCCTGACCCACACCCCGGCCGAGGTGCAGTTCTACTGTCTGGACTTCGGTGGTGGTGGTATGACCGCGCTACGGGACCTGCCGCACATCGGTGGGGTGTACACGCGGCTGGATGTCAGCCAGGTCCGACGGACAGTGTCGGAGGTCATGACCGTGATGGCCGCCCGGGAACGGATGTTCAGCGAGCAGGGTGTCGACTCGATCGCCGGGTACCGCCGGGCCAAGCGTTCCGGGCGCCACGCCGAGGACCCGTTCGGCGACGTGTTCCTCATCGTGGACGGCTGGATGACCATCCGTAACGAGTTCGAGGACATCGAGCCGATGATCAACGAGATCGCCGCGCGTGGCCTCACCTACGGCATCCATCTGATCGCGTCGGCGAGCCGGTGGATGGAGCTGCGTCCGCAGGTGCGCGACATGCTCAACACCCGGGTTGAGCTACGGCTCGGCGATCCGAGCGACTCGATGCTCGACCGGCGCACCGCGATGAGCGTGCCGGAACAGTCCCCCGGCCGCGGCATCACCGCCGACCGGTACCAGTTCCTCGCCGCGCTGTCCCGTGTCGACGACCGCTCCACAGTCGACGACCTTGGCGAGGGGACGGCAAAGCTCATCACCGATCTCAAGAACAACTGGCGTGACCGGCCGGCGCCGGCGGTACGGTTGCTGCCGGCCGTCTATCCGTACGAGCAGATGCCGATCCACGACCCGCGCCCAGGAATCCCGATCGGCCTCGCCGAAAACGATCTGCAGCCGGTTTTCCTGGAGCTGTCGAACGATCCTCACTTCCTGCTGTTCGGTGACACCGAGTCGGGGAAGAGCTCGTTCCTACGCGCGTTCGCGCAGGCCATCGTCGACAGGAATACCGAAGAGCAGGCCCGCATCGTGCTGATCGACTACCGACGCAGCCTGCTGGACGCGGTGAAGACCAAGCATCTGATCGGCTACGGTACGACCGCCCAGCGCGCCGAGGAGATCATGGCCGAGGTCAACCAGGTCATGGAAGGTCGGCTCCCCGGCCCCGACGTCACCGCTGACCAGCTGCGCAACAAGAGCTGGTGGCACGGCCCCGAGCTGTACGTGCTGGTCGACGACTACGACCTGGTGTCCGGCGGGTCGAACAATCCGCTGCAGCTGGTCTCCGGCGTGCTCGGCCAGGCACGTGACATCGGACTGCATCTGATCATCGCCCGACGCACCGGCGGCGCGAGCCGTGCTGCGTACGAGCCGGTCACGATGGCGATCCGTGAGCTGGGTTCTCCCGGCATGGTGATGTCCGGTGACAGGGACGAAGGTCCCTTGATCGGCAACATCAGACCGTCGGCACTACCACCCGGCCGCGGTTGGCTGGTCACCCGCCGGGAAGGGACCAGGCTGGTCCAGTTGGCATGGCTCGAACCACCGGTCTGAGCCGGGCTGCCTGGCACTTTCGCCCGGTTGCGCATCCTCGGTACCTTGAGTAGTAAGTGCGGTCTGATTCCGGTACAGCGAGCACAGATCAGGAGACAGCATGGGCAGCGACGGCACCTCGGTCGATCTTGGCGCCCTGACCACGTTCGCCCACACGTTGGGCACCAGCGCGGACTCCCTGATGGGTGACCTGAAGGGGCTCGGCGCCAACATGCAGACGCTGGGCTCCGAGTGCACCAGCGCCCCGGGGTTTGCCGAGGCCACCACCTTTCACAACTACCACATGACGATCCTCGGCTCCACCAGCCAGTTCATGAATGAGCTGATGCAAGGGATCGCAGCGCTGGGCTCCGCTGCGGAGGTCGCCGCGATCAACTATGCCGACGCCGACGATCTGAACGCCTTCAACCTGAAATCGATCCAGGCTGATGTCAAGGCCGGCAAACCGTTCGGTGCCATGGACGTCGTGTTCGGTAAGGGTCAGACGGCCAACGTCACCACCACTGATCTGAACAATGCCTTCCATCCGAAGGACGGCAAGGATCTGCCTGTGTCGTCGCCGGGTTCGGACAAGGACCCGGGCAGCAAGAACGGCTCGGACGGCAAGGCCGACCCGACCGGTTCCCAGGCAACCCAGACCGAATATGACAGGCGCGTCAACGCCAACTCAACCGCCGGGCAGGATCAGGACGGCAGCGACAGGCCCCAGTACCAGGGCAGTGTGACGGTCGGCAAGGGCGACGACAAATACCAGACACCGGGCGATGCCACCGACGATTCCGACCTCTACGGCAACCAGCCAGGCCTGCACAAGGTCGAGAAACACTGACGGAGAACCGGCATGGGAAAGCAACCATCGGATCCGGACCTCAATCTCGGCAACAACTACGGTTATTACAACTACCGGGACCTGCCTCCGTCGGTGAGCGGAGCAGCTAGCAAACCGGACAACTACAGCCACACCGATATCAGCGCGCCGGAGGTCACGACAGACAACCCCGGCTACATCGACCCGAAACACGCCGCCGATATGAGTCCACAGCTGCGAAAGGTCATTCACCAAGAAGACCCGCATGCATTCGATCCCAAGATCAAAACGACGAACCCGAACTATCTCGATCCCAAGAAGATGGCCAGCTCCTGGACCGACGAGTATCCGAACATTCGGACGCTGATTGCCTGGGCCCGGTTGGAGCATGACGGCCGGCTCTATGGGATGGCCCACCTGTGGGACCAGTTCGTCACCCATCTGCAGAACCTGCAGACCACAGTCGGGAATGCGACCGACCTGCTCGCGGTCGGGCCGGACGGCAAGGGCGGCTGGCCACCGAGCAAGTCCGAGGCATCGCGGAGCTTCCTGGTCAACGTCGGTAAGGCGACCTACTCCATCAGCGACTGGATCACCTTCGGGCAGCAGAACGCGCAGTCATTTCGCGACGTAGCGAAACAGGTCGCCACGAGCCGCAAGAACATGGAAGACATCTACAAAAACTTCGTCCGTGACTACAACAGCGCAATCGACCAGCTGAACGAGGACGACAAGAAGGCCAAGGATCACAGCAAGGACGGAGGCTGGTCGAAAGCCGGTCAGTGGTTTGTCAACGGCGAGACGGATGGCGAGAAGTACGCCGACAAGGCACGGGATGATCGTAAACACAAAGACGAGGTGATGAAGACCTATACGCGTAAGGCCCAGGCTGAGATGAAGAAGCTGGCCGACGTGTACGCCTCGTCCTACTTCGCGCTCAACGAGGGCACGACCTACAAGGGGCCGTTGAAGAGCCAGAATCCACTGGATGCCTATGTTCAGCGGGTCAAGGGTCTGGCGGGTGGCGCGAATCCGGCGCTGACCAGCGCGGCCCAGCAGGCAGCTGCGGCGCAGCGGCAGATGGCGGCGCAGCGGCAGGCAATGCAGCAGAAGTTCGCCGCACAGCAGAAGCAGCTCAAGGAGCAACTGCAGAAGAAGCAGGAGCAGCTCGCGGCCAACCGCAAGCAGCAACTGGAGCAGCAGGAGAAGCTGCAAAAGGACCGGCTGGCTGCTGAACAGCGTCGGTTGGAACAGCAACAGAACGCGCTGCAACAGCAGATCGCCAACCAGTCAGCGCAGTTCAACGCCCAGCGCACGGCGCTCAGCCCCCAGGCGAACCGGTTCAAGACCGAGCAGACCGCGATGCGGCAACGGACGAACAACCTCAGCAATGAGGTGTCCAACGGCGCCTCGCGGGTCGAGGCGGAGCAGAACGCCATGCGGCAACGGATGAACGGCCTCAACGAGAACGGACTCCGGCAGGCCGGCGGCGGCACCCCCGGCCGTGGCGGCATGATGCGTCCGCCGCAACTGGGACGGCCATCGGCGAACTCCGGGCTGCGTGGTCGCACGGGCGGCCCACCCGGCGAGGAGAAGACCGCCGGCCGTTCGCCGCTGGGCGGACGCGGTGCCCGGCGCAAGGGTGAGCGGCCCGGCGCGAAGAGCGGTACGGATGCCGCCAGGCCGGAGAGCGAGGAGTATCTCGGTGAGGGGGTGCCGACCGCTCCGGAGCGGTTGGCCGGCCGGCTCGACGGCCAGCAGACCGGGCCTGCCGAGATCACGCCGCCGAGGGCCGGCCTGCCCGGGCGCGGCGGGCCCGGTGGGCGTGGTCCCACCATGCCCGGGGCGCCGCGTGGCCGGCAGCTCACCCCGAAGGACCTCAACGGCCGACGCCAGCGCGATGTCCGACGCCGAAGCCGAGGAGGACGAGCTCTTCACTCCCCTGTCGTTCGCGCGTCCGGATCTGACCGGGCGCAACGGCCTGCCCGAGATCGACTGGGAACGCGTGGAGCACGGCGAGATCGGTGTCGACCCCGAGCTGACGGGCGCCCGCGGTGCGGCTGCCAAGGCAGCACCGCAACCCGGCATGGCGGAACGGTTGATCGGGCGCAGCCAGCGCAAGGACGACAAGCGCAAGGACAAGGTGGCAGACGAATCCGATCAGAGCGTGAGCGAAGCCTCCGAGGAACTGTGGACGGTGGAAACGCCGGAGAGCATCGACACGCCAACCGAGCAGAAGGTGGACGAGCGCCGCGGGCGGGTGCTCGGCTCAGGCGGCTGATCCTACGTCCGATGAGAGCCCCGTTCTTCCAGCTGCGTCTGGTGAACGGGGCTCTCGCGTGCAGCCGGTCGCGATCCGCGCCTACGGCTCAGGTGTGACCTCAGCGGGGTGCTGAGATGGCCGCAGCCTCACTGCCTGCACTGCCGAACAGTCCTGTTTCGATCTGGGTCGGCCGCAGATAGGTGTACCGCACCTGACCTCCGCCGACGACCGAGACCATGTCGTTGCGGACCTGCTGCACCAAGCGAGGCGCCTGGCCGGTCAAAGCCGAGAATCGGCACGGCGGCGACCGACTCCTGCGCCGTCAGGCGACGCAACACCGTGACATGCGCAGCCTGCATCGCGTCGAAACCGAACGCGGTCAAAGATGGCAGCACGGTGAGCTGCGCGTTCCATGGCCCCAACGCCGGCGGTGCCTGCGGACCCGTCTCGCCCCAGGTCGTAGACGTGCAGGGCCGGCGATGCCGGACTCGCGGCGACCACGACAGGGCGCTCTACCGGCAGGACCGCGACCCGGTCGTCCCGTCCGGTCGTCACCCGCCCGAACCCGTTCCACGCTTCCGGCCGGTAGGTGAAGACCACTACCCGAGCGCCCAGGGCCAGGGCACGGAAGATCAGTAGCCGGGCCGGCCACAGACCACCGACCATGGCGACCCTCGTCACTTCGGGGCGGAACAGACGTAGTACGACGGATGCCTTGTCCGAGTCACTGCCCAGCAGAACGCCGCTTGCCATCCGAGGCGCGGCCAACTGTCTGAGTGCCGCGACCGGCGCCCGGTGTGGCTCCAGCCGCACCGGGTCGAGCGGCCGACCGAGATGCTCCGGCTCGGCGGAACCGTTGAGCCGGTTGGCGCCGTAGACCGTGCCACCGGTCGGTTCAGCCAGCGCGGGCTGTGCTGCCGCTGTCGTTGCCCGAACCCGCTCCGCCACCGCTGCGGCGGCCTGAGCGCTGACCGCCGCGCCGGACAGTCGGCTGGTTCGCTCGGTAGCGCTCGTCTGCGTCACCATCATGGTGTCGCCGGTATCGGCACCGTCGCTGGCGCGTACCGACCGGTCCGAGCTCGGCCGAGCTATCTCACGCTGCGCCGGTGCCGCGCTCACCGGCGCCGATGCCACGCGCCCCGGTCCTGGTCCCGGAAGTCGACCGATGATCGGCCCTGTTTCCGAGGTCTTCCCCTCTTCAGCTGGGGCGGGAACCGCACCAAGAGCCTGTCCGGACCCGTGCTCAGGTCGCCGCCGTATCGGCTGGCCAGGTGGAACGGTCATCGCGGCACTCCAGTCGGTGCGGTCGCGAACACCGCCGGGGCCTGCTCGCCGCCGAGTAGTCGAAGGCCGAACCCGGCCGCGTCGGCGGCTCGCTCAAAGGCGTCACTGGCGGGACCAAGCAGCGCTGGCTCCGCAATCAACCGAACGATGCCAGCCAGGTCGACTGCCATCTCACCCTCCTGGTCGGCCGCGAGAGTAGGCCGGCGCATCACGATCGAGAGGCTGTTCTCGACCCCACAGCAGGCGATCAGCTGGTTCATCAGGCTGGGACCGTCAGCGCGGATCTCGGGCCAGCGGAACACCCAGTACACCGCATGTGCCAGCCCGTCACCCCGCCAACGCTGCCATTCTTCACCCGTACGCCGGTTGCCGGGCTGAGCACCGGTGCCCATGACACCGCAGGAGCGCACCAGCGCATCGGTCAGTTCGTCGCGGTCCAGTGGTCGGCAGGAACGATCCCGGGAGTTGACCACTTTGATACAGCGGGTCAGTGCGGATGACATCGCTTTGTGGATGCCGGCTGTGCCGCCGCCGCGTTCAGCCGCGACGTCGGCTGCCTCGTCACCATCCAGTCGCACCGCGAGCCATTGCACCTGATGAGCCACTGCGCTGTCTCCCCCGACACTGACAAGCTCCCGGTAGGACTGCTGGCAGGGCGACCTTCCATCCAACGCGACCGTCGGCGCCGGAACGGTGTGCGTCACCAGCTGTACGGCAGAAACGGGGAATTCCTCTTCCAACAGTGTCCGCGCCAGCACCCCGAGCGACAGTGACTCAACGACGTCACCGAAGGCACCGCCCGATCCGACCTCGATCTCCGCCGCAGCGAACCAGCCCGCGCCATCATGACCTATGCCCATCGGAACGCCGCGTTCCTCGGCTGCTTCGATGACCAGTGCCGGGGACAGCTCCCGGAGGACGGTGATCCGGTGGTCGGAACTTCGCGCACCGCGCGCGGCCCGGGCACGTCGGCGGAGCCTGGCGCGCATCGCGAGCCGGCTCAGCCACCACTGGCCGCCCGGACGGAGGAACGCCAGCAGTAGCAACGCAGCTCCCAGCACGCCGCCGACGGCGACCTGCCAGGCCGGCCGGTGCAGCATGGCCAACGCGCCCAGCAGGACCAGTTCCAACACGACGAACTGCTCGACCCGGAACTGCCCGATACGTTGCCGTGCACGATGTCGGGTCAGCAGCCATGGTCCGCCTGGTGGGCGACCGCCGCCCACCCGAGCGACCGCGCGCACCGGCGGTGGTGGTGTGGGTGGCGTGGCCATCCGGGCGCTCCTTCATCATCGTTCTGGTCCCAGCGTGTCACCCTCGGTCCGACGGGTCGGTCCCACCCACCGGCGCTAACGCCGAGGCGACGGTATTCGCTGGCGTGGTCATCTTAGGTACCCGACAAAACCCTCGGCCACCGTCGGTAAAAGACCAGACGGACATCCAGGTGAGGAGGCCGGCGGACGCGTCGTCAGTCCGGAGATGCCGGCTCCCAGCCAAGGGTGCCGTTGGAGCCGGGTAGGTAGCGCGTCAGGCACACCTCGTCGCCGCCCCGGTCGATCCGCCACAACGCAGCACCGGGCGGCAGTTGCGCCCCGCTCATCTGCGGCATCCGGTATGCCGTGCTATCCGCTTCGAGCCATCGGACGACATGCCCGGCCGGGTCGTCGACGTCGAACGGCGAACCTTCGCCGATCAGGTCGAGCTGCCGGTACAACTCGGCCAGCGGCACCGCAGCGTCGGGACAACGGTGGATCAGACCAGCGACGCGGCTGTGCGCACCGGACAGGTACCGCTGTTCCATTGTTGGTGGCAGCACCGCCTGCACCAGCACACCGTCGGCATACGTACGGACCCGATCGGCGATAGCGGCGACCAGCGGTGCCTCCAGGCGGGAGCCGAACGAGGCACCGGGATCGACCGCCATTCCCGCCTTCGGGTCGGGCCACTGCGCCAACAGCTTCGCGAACGGTACGACCACGTACGGATTCAGGCCCAGGTGCTCGCGCAGCCGCTGCTGCGACGTGTACACGACGATGAGGTCCTCGCCCGCACCGATTCGGCACCAGCCGAACTGTGGATCGGCGATGTCGGTGCTTGCCGAGTCGTTCTCCAGGGAAAGCGGTATGACCGCATCCTGCGTGACCAACGCCGCCGCGAACCGGTCAGGGTCACCGGAGTCCGCCGCCTCGGCCAGAACCGTCTCGGTCTGGCTCCCCGGCCGATCGGCCTCCGCGGCCAGGGACGCGACAGCGTCGGCGCCGAGGTACATCTCGATCGGTAGACCGGGGTTCACCGCAAGCCACAGATCCGGGCCGGGCCAGATCCGGCCCAATTCGATCACCCGCACCGGACGACGCGGCCTGTCGGCGCCCAGTGTCTGACGCATCGCCCGGTCGGAGGTGAAGGCGAGCAGACAGCGCCGCCCGGCCACCTCGACCATGGTCACCGCTTCCGGGTCGTCCGGCCGGTCCAGCGACAACGGCAGCAACAGATCAGCCCACGCCAGCGCGGCAAGGAACTCAGCTTGATCCTGTCGCTGGCGCGCTGCCAGCAACACCGCTTCCAGCGTGTTGTCCGGCTGCCAGCTCGCCTCCGGTGTCGTCATCATCCGACCTCTCACCCGCTACCGACCCGTACGGGTTCGCCGTTCACCGATCTACTGGCGTCGCCTGACACCGTGCACCAGTGCGATAGTGTCACGTTGAGACACCCACTCAGATCTCCGGCGGAGCAATGGCGCGCACTCTTCAGGTAGCACCACAGCAACGTGGTGCCTACCCCAGCATCGGTGAGGCACTCGGCGACGCCCCGGACGGCGCGATCATCGAGGTGGCCAGCGGGACGTACCGTGAGGCGCTGTTCGTCATAGGCAAGAGCGCAACGATCCGCACCGTGGCCGATGCAGAGTCAGTGACCATCGACTCGACCGATCTGTCACATGCGGCCGTGACCTGCCGTAACGGCACGCTCCAGCTCGAAGACATCACGATCAAGGCCGGTGAGGGGGCTGCGGTCTCCGCCGACTCGTCCAGTCTGCGGATGGACCGGTGCATCGTCAGTTCCAGTTATGCTGCCGGCATCAGCGTCCGCAGCGGCAAGTGCGAGCTACGTAAGACCAGCATCAGCGGTGCGCTGTACGGGCTGCTGCTGGAGGACACCGACGGCTCGGTGGACGACTGCACGATCAACAACATCGCCGAGGACGGCATCATCGTGCGGATGGGTGCGGCGCCAACCATCCGTGCCACCAGCATCTCCGGGTGCGGCAACCGCGGCATCTACGTGTACCAGTTCGGCAAGCCGTTGATCGAGGGCTGCGACATCGCCAACGCCGGAGTCGGCGTCGCCGTGGTGCACGAGTCGAATCCGACCCTACGACGCTGCAAGATCCACGACACGCAGGGTGTCGGCATCTCGTTCGCTCGCGGCACTCACGGCACGGTCGAGGAGTGTCAGATCACCAACACCGCCGCCCCGACGATCGACATCGCCGACGGTGCCGACCCGGTGGTCCGCGAGCAGGCCGAGGGCGACGGCACCTTCGGCGGGTTCGACGAGGGTCGTGACAACGAAGCGGTCGAATCGTTGCTCGCCGAGTTGGAGGCCATGATCGGGCTGGAGTCGGTCAAAGCCGATGTCAAAGCATTGATCGACGAGCTTCAGGTGAACGAGTGGCGTCGCAGTGCCGGTCTGTCGGTCTCCGGGGGAAGCAACAATCTGATCTTCACTGGCGCCCCCGGCACCGGTAAGACGACCGTCGCCCGGATCTACGGCAAGCTGCTCGCCGCGCTCGGCGTGCTACCCAACGGTGGATTCAAAGAGGTTGCACGGCGCGACCTGGTCGGGCAGTACCTCGGGCACACTGCGGAGAAGACGGCGTCGGTGTTCGACGAGGCGATGGGCGGCGTGCTGTTCATCGACGAGGCATACACGCTGTCCCGATCCGCTGGTAGTGGCGGCGACTTCGGACAGGAGTCGATCGACACGCTGGTGAAGCTGATGGAAGATCACCGGCAGGAGGTCGCGGTCATCGCCGCCGGCTACACGAAGGAGATGAGCGAGTTCCTGGACGCCAATCCGGGTCTCGCCTCCCGTTTCTCGAAGGCTGTCGAGTTCCAGAACTACTCGCCGGACGATCTGGTCCTGATCATGAACCGGATGGCCAATGGCGAGGACTATCAGCTCCTTCCGGACACCGAACCGGCCCTGACCGAGTACTTCGACAGGCTGCGTCACGAGACGAACTTCGGTAACGCACGTGAGGCCCGGAAGCTCTTCGAAGGCATGCGCAAGTCACAGTCGCAGCGACTGCGTCAGCTCGGTCGTCGGCCCACCCTCGATGACCTGCGGACCTTCACCGTCGCCGATGTCAAGGCAGCCATCGCCACATTCTGACGACGCGGATCCTGATGCGTCGACGCTAGGCGTTGAGATATTCAGTAGCGCAGTGATGAGGAGTGCGGATGCCTGCGGGCTCGGTCAGTCGGCGAGGGTTGCTGTCGGGGGCTGTCGCACTGGCCGGCGCCGGCGGCCTCAGCGCGGTGGCGGGATGCGGCGGCGGTGGACCTTCGGGGCCGTCCACGGCGCATCTGGCCGGCGGCCACGTCCGCTGGCGCACCCCTCTGCCGGGAGCGGACCACATGGATGCCACCATCACCTATCCGCTCGGCACGGCTCTGCACGGCGGCATCCTCTATGTCACGCAAGCGGGATGCGTGACGGCGCTGCGCGCCAGCAGCGGTAAGAAGCTGTGGCGATCGGAGGACGGGCCGGTTGAAGGGGGCCTCTCGCCACAGCCGCGTGACTTCGCCCCCGTCCTCGCCGATGGCGTCGTGTACTCGGTGAACAACAACCCGGGCGGCTCCATCGACGAGGACACGCACGGCGTGCTCTACGCGCTGGACGCCCGTACCGGGAAGAGGCGCTGGACCTACCACGGGGCCACCGGCAAGCTCAACCAGCCGGTCGTCGGGACCGATGCGGTGTGTGTCGCGACGTCCAAGACGATCCATCTGGTGGACGCCAAGACTGGCAAGGCTCGCTGGACTCAGCGTATGCCGTTCGGTATCGCCACCGGCACCATGGGCTACACGGCCGGCCTGGTCATCCTGGTCGACGAGCACGGCACCAGTGTGGCGATGGACGAGAAGACCCACCACGTGCGCTGGGTTCAGCACGACACCGACGGCCCGGAGGCCCCGAACTCCTCGATCGTGGTCGACGGCGACGTTGTCTACGTGGGTGCGCGTGCCGCTCTGGATCTGCACAGCGGCAAGACCAAGTGGGCGCACGGCACGGCCGATGCCGGCGGCCAGCCGGTGACAGTGTCCGGAAAGAACCTGTACGTGGCGGGCGCCACCGCGACCGACTCGGACCCCACCGCGGTGGCGTGCGTGGACGCGGGCATCGGGTACACGAGTTGGCAGGTCGACGTCCCGGCCACCAAACGGCCGCACGCCTTCGGCCCGCCCGCGGTACTGAACGGCAAGGTCTATGTCGGCACCTACGACAGCGGCCTGATCGTCCTCGACGCGGCGAGCGGGAAGCAGCTCGCGCGGTACAACGTCGGTCGGATCGCGACCTCACCGCCGGTCGCCGCCGGGCACACCGTGTACGTCGTGGTGGCCGCCGATGGCAAGGACGGCGACGAGGACAGCGACGGTGTGCCGTACGCAGACTTCGTGTACGCGTTGAAGGTGTGAGTCACGGTTCAACCTGTGGGCGTCCGGCCCCTTGGGCCTACTGACCGGCGGGAGGGGCCGGCGAGGTCGCGGCACCAGGGTCATCGGACGCCGGTTGCGGCGCGTCGTGGGGCGAGTCCGTGGCCAGTAGGCGCGAGACGGGGGCCCGGTAGCGCCAGAACGCCGGCAGCAGGACCACGGCCAGCACGGTGCCCACCACGACCAGGACACCGCCACCGGCTGCGGCCACCGTGGTGCCGGCGGCTGCTGCGGTCCAGCCGTGCGTCAGGTTCGCCAGTCGCGGACCGCCGGCAACCACCACGGTGAACACGCCCTGCAGCCGACCCCGCATGTCGTCGGTGGTCGCGGTCTGCAGGATCGCGCTGCGGTACACCATGCTGACGAAGTCGGCGAACCCGCCGAGCGCCAGGAACACTACCGCCGACCACAGCGACCCGGACAGTCCGAAGCCCACCACCGCGGCACCCCACACGCAGACCGCGATGGTGACCGCGACGCCGTGCCGGGCCACCCGCGACAGCCAGCCCGACACCAGCCCACACACCAACGAACCTATCGGGATCGCCGCGAACAGCCAGCCGAGTGCGGGTCCACCGCCGGCCGGGTCGCCGAAGGTACGCTCCGCCATCTCCGGGAACAGCGCCATCGGCATCCCGGCCACCATGGCGATCAGGTCCAGCAGGAACGACGCCAGCAGGATCTTCTGGGTACTCAGGTAGCGAAGGCCGTCGACGACGTCGCGCAACCCGGCGCGCCGAGACGGCCCGTTCAGCGGTGGCAGCGCGGGCAGCCGCCACACCGCCCACAGGGTGACGGTGAGCGCGACGGAGTCGATCAGGTACAGCGCCGGCAGCCCGAGGACCGGCAGGATCGCGCCGGCCGCCAACGGACCGAGCACCAGACCGAACGTCGACATGGTGGAGTTCAGCGCGATCGCCGAGGGCAGCAGCTCAACCGGCACCAGCCGGGCGATCACCGCCATCCGGGTCGGCATGTTGATGGCGAAGAACGCCTGGTTGAGTGCCAGCAGGCCGAACACCAGCCAGACCGAACCGACCCCGGTGAACGCCTGCGCCCACAGGCCGAGCGTGGTGAGTGCCACCCCGGTGTTGCTGACCAGCAGGACCTTGCGCCGGTCCACGGTATCGGCGATCGCACCACCCCAGAGACCGAAGATCAGCAGCGGTACCAGCGCGGCGGCCCCGGTGAGCCCCACGTACGCGGAGGATCCGGTAAGGTCGTAGACCTGTTTGGGGACCGCGACGGCGGTGAGCTGGCTGCCGACGGTGGTGACGGCGCCGGACAACCACAGCCGGCGGAATGCTGCGACCCGCAGCGGTCGGGTATCGACGACGACATTGCCGAGAAACCTGCGGGCGCCTCGTCGTTGCGCCGGTCCGGCATCGTTGGCCACGTATCCCGAGCTTACGGTCCGTTGCCGTTCACCGGCGACGTCGAGACTGTGAGAAAGACAGCTCAGCTGATCTGGTCGGCCAGGCTCAGCCATTCCTCCTCGGCGGCGGTGCGCTCGGCCCGTACCTGGGCCAGCTGCCCGTCCAGTTCGGTGACCTTGGCGTAGTCGGTGGCGTGTTCGGCGAGCCGCGCGTGCAGGTCGCCTTCCTTTGTGTCCAGGCGGGACACGAGACGTTCCAGTCGTGCGAGTTCCTTCTTGCCGGCACGTACCTGCGCGGCGGACGGCCCGTCGGTACGCGGTGGCGCGGGTGCCGGCTTCCCGGTGACCGGCTCGCTGCCGCCGTCGGTGGGGTCGGGCAGCAGGGTGAGGAACTGGTCGATGCCGCCGGGCAGCGCGGTGGGCCGCCCGTCACCGAGCAGCGCGACGACCGTGTCGCAGACCCTTTCCACCAGGTACCGGTCGTGGCTGGCGACCACCAGGGTGCCCGGCCAGCTGTCCAGCAGGTCCTCCAGCGAGGCGAGGGTGTCGGTGTCCAGATCGTTGGTGGGCTCGTCGAGCAGCAGCACGTTCGGTTCACCGGCCAGCAGCCGCAGGATCTGCAACCGGCGGCGTTCCCCGCCGGACAGCTCGCCGACGACCGTCCACAGCCGCTGCTCGGTGAAACCGAACAGTTCGGCGAGCTGGCCGGCGGTCATCTCCCGGTCGCCCAGTACGACGCGCCGGGCGACCTGCTCCACGGCCTCCAGTACGCGCAGGTCCTTGGGCAGTTCGTCGAGCTCCTGGGACAGGTACGCGGCGCGCACCGTGGAGCCGATCCGGACCGTACCGCTGTCGGGGGTGCGTTCCCCGGTGAGCAGCCGCAGCAGGGTCGACTTGCCGGCACCGTTCGCGCCGACCAGCGCGATCCGGTCACCGGGCCCGACCCGCAGAGTGGCGTCGGCGAAGATCTTCCGGTCGCCGAGCTGCACGGTGACGTCCTCCACGTCGTACACCTGCTTGCCCAGCCGGGACGTCGCGAGCCGGTGCAGCGACACGGTGTCGCGGGGCTCCGGTATGTCGTCGATCAGCGCGTTGGCCGCGTCGATACGGAACTTGGGTTTGCTGGTGCGGGCCGGCGGCCCGCGCCGCAGCCAGGCCAGTTCCTTGCGGAGCAGGTTCTGCCGGCGTTCCTCCACCACGGCGGCCTGCCGGGCCCGTTCCGCGCGGGCCAGCGTCCAGGCCGCGTAGCCACCGTCGAAGGAACGCACCGCGCCGTCCCCGACCTCCCAGGTGGTGCTGCAGACGGCGTCGAGGAACCAGCGGTCGTGGGTGACCACCACCAGCGCGCCGCGGTGTTTTCCGGTCAGCCACGCGGCCAGCCAGGACACCCCCGCCACGTCCAGGTGGTTGGTGGGCTCGTCCAGGATCAGCAGGTCGGCGGGGCGTACCAGCAGCGCGGCCAGCGCGACCCGGCGGCGTTCCCCGCCGGACAGCGGGCCGACCGGGGTGTCCAGGCCCAGGCTCGGCATGCCGAGGCCGCCCAGCACCGCCCGGATACTGGAGTCGCCGGCCCATTCGTGTTCGGCGGCGAACGCGGCGGGCAGCCAGGCCGACCCGACCACCACGTCGCGGACAGTCGCGTCCGGGGCGAGGTCCACATGCTGCGGCAGGGCTCCGACGGTCAGTCCACGGCGCTGGGTGACCCGACCGGAGTCGGGTTCCTCGGTAGCGGTCAGCAGCCGCAGCAGGGTCGACTTGCCGGCGCCGTTGAGCCCGACCACGCCGACCCGGTCGCCGTCTTCGAGTCCTAGTGACACCTCGTCGAGCAGCACCGTGGTGTAGCCCTTCGACACCCGGTCCAGGTTGACGATGTTGGCCACGAACTCTCCCTTTTTCAGCTGGTCACAGGTCAGCCGGTCGCAGATCAGCCGGTCGCGCGGGCGCCGGGGACGGGGCCGTGCGCGGTACGCACGGTACGGCAGACCTTGTGGGCGGCCAACCTGGCGGCCAGGTCGGCGGCGTGCCCGGCATCCGCGGCCAGGAACACGCAGCTTGGCCCGGAGCCGGATACCAGCCCGGCCAGCGCGCCCTCGGCCAGCCCGGCGGCCAGCGTACGGCTCAGCTGCGGGCGCATCGACAGCGCGGCCGACTGCATGTCGTTGGCGAGGGTGTCGGCGAGTACCCGCGGGTCGTGTTGGCGCAGCGCGGCGACCAACCGGTCCGGTGACCCGCAGGGGCGCCTTGTCTGTTGGGCACCGGCGTCGCGCAGCCGGTCCAGTTCCGCGTACACCTTCGGGGTGGACAGCCCGCCGTTGGCGACGGCCACCACCCAGTGCCAGCTGCCGGTGGTGAGTACGGGGCTGACGACCTCGCCGCGACCGGAGCCCAGCGCGGTGCCGCCGAGCACCAGGAACGGTACGTCGCTGCCCAGTTCGGCGGCGAGTTCGGCGAGGTCGTCGCGGCTCAGCCCGCCGGCCCACAGCGCGTCGCAGGCCACCAGGGTGGCGGCGGCGTCGGCGCTGCCTCCGGCCAGCCCGCCGGACAGCGGGATCTGCTTGCGCAGGTGCAGCCGGACCTGCGGGGCGACACCGAGCCGGTCGGCGAGCAGTACGGCGGCCCGGCCGGCCAGGTTGTGCTGGTCGGTGGGCAGCTGTGCGGCGCCTTCACCTTCGAGCACCAGTTCGAGCTGGTCGGCGCGTTCGGCGAGCACTTCGTCGTACAGCGAGATGGCGTGGTAGACGGTTTCCAGTTCGTGGTAGCCGTCCGGGCGTCGGGGCCCGACCGACAGGTGCAGGTTGACCTTGGCCGGCACCCGGACCCGGACCGAACCGGACGTGGCGAGCTGCGGGCGCTCCTCGTCGACGACCTGCGGCTCACCGACCGTCGGGTCGTCGGCCTGCGGATCGCTGTCCACTGCCTCGGTCACTGCCGCTCCCTTCACGCCGTCTCCTGCCGGGATACCCCCGATGGCCCCGACCCGACCACCGGACAGGCGAGGGCTCACCGGCAGGTACCGGACATCGTCGCCGGGTCAGCTACTCTCCCGGGCCGCTGCGATCCGGCTGAACTCCTCTATGGTGAGCGATTCGCCGCGGGCGCCGGGATCGACCCCCGCGGCCCGCAGGATCTGCTCGGCCCGTACCGGGCTGCCGGCCCAGCGGGCGAGCGCGGCCCGCAGCGTCTTGCGGCGCTGCGCGAACGCGGCGTCCACCGCGGCGAACACCTCGGTACGCGGTACCTGGGTGGCTGGCGGGTCTCGGCGGGTGAAGGCGACCAGCCCGGAGTCGACGTTGGGCACCGGCCAGAACACCGATCGCGGGACCGCGCCGGCCGCTCGGGCCTGCGCGTACCAGGCGAGCTTGGCGCTCGGCACGCCGTACACCCGGGAACCGGGCCCGGCGGTCAGCCGGTCGGCCACCTCGGCCTGCACCATGATCAGACCGTGCCGCAGTTGCGGCAGGGTAGCCAGCAGGTGCAGCAGCACCGGTACGGCGACGTTGTACGGCAGGTTCGCCACCAGCGCGGTTGGCGGTTCGGCGAACGCGTCGGCGCCGATCCGCAGCGCGTCGGCGGCCAGTACGGTCAGCCGGTCGGCGACGTGGTCCGCGCGCGCCGCGATCGTGCCGGGCAGGGCGTCGGCCAGTCGGGTGTCCACCTCGACCGCGTACAGCCGTTGGGCCCGCGGCAGCAGTGCCAGGGTGAGCGAGCCGAGCCCTGGGCCGACCTCGACGACCACGTCGTTGTCGGTGAGTTCGGCGGCCTTCGCGATCCGGCGCACCGTGTTCGGGTCGATGACGAAGTTCTGGCCGAGCGACTTGGTCGGCACCACGCCGAGGCCGGTGGCCAGCCTGCGTACCTCGGCGGGCCCGAGTGGGCCGACGGCTGCTGTCACAGGTGCGCCCCGCACACCGGCCACTGGCCCTTGCCGGACTGTTTGTACAGCTTGATGGCTCGGTATGTCTGTTCCCGTGGGGTGGCGTCGGAGGGCAGTCCGACACCGCCCATCCGGTGCCAGGTGTCGGCGCTGAACTGGTAGAGGCCCATGTAGGTTCCGCCGGCGGACATCGACCGGGGGTTGCCGCCCGACTCGCACTGGGCGAGGCCGTCCCAGTTCAGTCCGGTGTCGTCCGGCGGGTACGGGGTGGTGCCCTTGGCGAGCACCCGCGGTTTCGCGCTCACCAGGTCCTTGCTGGACAGTACGGTGCGCCGGTAGCGCTTGCCGTCGCGGTAGATGTACTGGACCCGCTGTTCCTTCTTGCCGTCCCGGCCGGAGTCGACGACGTCCTGCTGGTCGAGCATCCAGTCGGAGCGTTTCTCGGTCTTCTCGGGTGCCGGTACGGTCACCGTCTCGGTCACCGTCTTGCGAGTGACCCGAAACACTGAGACGCCGGTCACTCCGGCCAGTGTATGGGTCGCCGGCGGCTCGGTCTCATCATCGGCGGCCAGCTTCACGTGCTCCTCGGCGAGCAGATCCCGTACCGTCGCGGCGAACGTCGTGTAACTGACCTTGTGACCGTCCGCGGTCAGGGTCAGGTGCTTGCGGGTACGTACCGTGACCGCCGCACCGGTCCGCGGAATCACCCCGCCCGCCGGCCCGTCCACCCGGACCGGACTGCCCGACAGGCCCAGGGTGTGCAGCAGGGCGCCGACCGTACGGTCGGTCGACCAGCGCGCGGCACGCCGACCGTCCACCGTCAGAGACACCCGCCGACCTCGGCCTATGGTCACCCGGCCACCCGGAGTCGCGGTCCGCACCGGGCTCACCCGGTCGTGCGGCCCCAGGCTCAGACCCGCCTGACGTAGCACCCCGCCCACCGTGCCGGCGTAGCTGCGCAGCATCCGCGGCGCGCCGTCATCCACGATGACCACCTGATGGGTGCGGGCCAGAAAGAACCCGGTGGTGCCCAGCACCACGAGGACCGCGGCCGCCTGCACGCCGAGCGCAGCGAACGGTTTCCACCAGATACGGGACCCCGCGGCACGCCGCGGTCTGTATGCCGTACTCACGAATCCGGAACTGTACGAACTTCGGCGCCGCCGCGCTGCCCCGTACCACCGCGATCCTCATCACCACGCACCGAAAGCGCGCTCGGCGTTACCTGACAGGGTGGCGCACAACTCATCGACGGCAGACCTTTGGTCTCGGCGAGCGCACGGACCGTGAGCGGCACCAGGTACGGCGCGTTCGGTCGGCCCCGGTACGGCATCGGTGTCAGGAACGGCGCGTCGGTCTCGGCCAACATCAGCTCCGCAGGCAGTACCACCGCCGCGGCACGCAACGCGCCCGCGTTCCGGAACGTCACGTTGCCGGCGAAGCTGCACGTACCAGCCGCGCTGCGCGCACCGCTCGGCCATCTCGGCGTCACCGGAGAAGCAGTGGAACACCACCGTCTCCGGCGCGCCCTCGGACTCCAGTACCCGGAAGATGTCGGCGTGCGCGTCCCGGTCGTGGATCATCAGCGCCTTGCTGCGCTCCTTGGCGATCCGGATGTGCGCCCGGAACGAGCGCTCCTGCACCCCGTGGCCCTCCGGGCCGGTGCGGAAGTAGTCCAGCCCGGTCTCGCCGACCGCCCGTACCCGTGGCTGGGCGGCCAGTTCGTCGATGACGCGCCAGCGCCGCCTCCAGGTCGGACAATTCGGCGGCGTCGTTGGGATGCAGCGCCACCGCGGCCAGTACCGCCGGCATGGCGGCGGCCAGCTCGGCCGCGCCCGCGCGACGACCCGACGTCGCAGCCCACCTCGACGATCCGGTCCACCCCCACCGCGCGGGCCGCCTCGACCGCCTCGGCGGGGTCAGCGTCCTGCAGGTAGAGGTGGGTGTGCGTATCGGCCACCGGCACCGGCAGCGGCTCCGGCGCGGGCGGCGGAGCACCCTGCCGGCCGTGCTTGTCAGCGCCCATCGTCGTCACCCATGTCCGGAACAGGATCACACACCGCGAGGTGCGGTCAGCCGGTCGGCCCCCGGCGCCCCGCTCCTCTCACCGGGGACCGGTCGGAGCGGTGGGCCGCACGTGTCCGGTAGGCAGCGGTCTTGACCCGGTTCTGACACCGGGTCGAGCAGAACCTGCGGTGCGTGTTCCTGGACATGTCGACATACCCGCGGTCGCAGCCGGGCGCAGCGCAGATCCCGAGTCGGCTGCCGAGATCACCCCCGATGGCCATCGCCAGACCGGCGGCGATGCCGGCCGTCCAGCCCCGTACGAACGAGTCGTCGGGACCGTGGAAGTGCAGATCGTGGCCGCCGTGTCCGTCGGGGTCCAGGTGTGGGCGGGCGTCGCTGGCGCGCAGCATCTCATTGACCGAACTGGCCGCTGCGTCCGTCTCACCGGCGTCCAGCGCGGCGAAGACCCGCCGCGCTTCGTCGGCCGCGGTGCGCAGTGCACGGGCGTCGGCGAGGCTCGGCGTCCAGTCCCGGCCGACACCGAGCACCGTGTCGGCGACTGCGGCGCGCAGTGCCTCACCGCTCGGCGGAACGACGGGGCGTCCCCCGTCGGTGCCCGGTGTCAGTGCGTTGACAAGCCGCACGGTCGTGGTCAGAAGCTGTTCGATGTGACTGTTGAAATGCATGTCTGCCGTCACGTACCTTCCACCGCATGTCACTGGATACAAAGGCTACATCAGTCACGGGCTGGCTGATCCTGATCCGGGTCGTCAACCGGCTCGGCGCCTTCGCGATGGGATTCCTGAGTCTCCGGCTCACGCACGAGCTCGGTGCCGGGCTCGCCCTCGTCGGCGTGGTACTCGCCGCCTTCGGCGTCGGCACCATCCCGTCCCGGCTGCTCGGCGGCCTGCTGGCCAACCAGTACGGTGCCCGTACCGCGATCCTGACCGGGCTGCTGGCCTGCGCCGCCGCCCAGACCGTCATCGCGGTGGGGTCGTCGGTACCCGTCGTCGTGGCCGGAGCAATGCTGTTGGGCCTGGCGTACGAGATCGTCGAACCGGCGACGCAGGCGCTGATCGCACACACCGTGCCGAGCGACCGACGGGCAGCCAGCTACTCCTCGCTGTGGGCGACGCTCGCCGTCGCCGGCGTCCTCGCCGGCGTACTCGCGGCCGTCCTGACCCGGTGGAGCATCGGCGTGCTGTTCCTCGCCGACGCCGTCACGAGCCTCGCTGCCGCGGCGGTCGCCGCCGCAGCACTGCCGGCCGGCCAGATCCGCACCCGCAACACCCGCACCGTCTGGCGGGCCGCGCTGTCCGGGCGGGTGGTGGCCTGGACCGCCGTCGGTTCCGGCTACGCGACGCTGATGATGCTCGTGGTGTTCATGCTCCCGCTCACCGTGCAGACCTCCGGACACCGGCCGTCCCTCACCGGCTGGCTGCTCGCCACGAGCGCCACCGCGGCCATCGCGGCGCAACGCGTGGTGGCCCGCACCGAGCAACGCCTGTCCCCGGCGACCATGCTGCTCATCGGGTACGGCATGCTCGCGCTGGCCGCCGCGCTCTGGGCCACCGGCACGGTGCCCGCACTGGTCGCCGGCGCCGCCGTGGAGGGCGCGAGCGGCAGTCTGCTGCTCGGCACCCAGCAGGCTGTCGCGTCCCGGATGGCCCCGCCGCACGCGGCCACGAGCGTACTGACCGTGTACGGGCTGTCCTGGGGCGTCGGTACGGTCGTCGCCCCGCTGATCGGCACCCCGCTGTTGGCAGCAGGAACCGGCACACTGTGGCTCACCTGCGCAGCCACAGCCGCCGCGTTCGCACTCGGATCCGGCCTTTACCAGATCGTCGCGTACGTCCGCCGGCGAGCTGTGGTGGGCGCGGTCGGTGAGGCCGGATGACGGTCAGTCCTGCTGGTCCGTCAGCCGGGCCAGTTCCTCGTCCACGATGGACGCATCGAGCTTGCGGAACACCGGCGTCGGCTTGGCCAGTTCCGTACCGGCCACCAGCGGGGTCGACCGCCACGCCGGGGTCGCCGAGTAGTCGCCGGTCAGTACCGGATAGCCGGGGCCGCCGTCCAGATCGTCGACCTCCCGGATCTCCGGCATCGGGGCCACCACACCGGAACCGCCGAGCGTCTGGTGGATCTGCTGCGCCGAATGCGGCATGAACGGGCTGAGCAGGGTGTTGCAGTCCTGCACCACCTGCAGGGCGGTGTGCAGCACGGTGCCCTGCCGTTCCGGATCGTCACCGAGCTTCCACGGCGCGGACTCCGAGATGTACTTGTTGGCCTCGCCGACCACCCGCATCGCCTCGGTGATCGCCGCCTTCTGCCGGTGCTTGGCGAGCAGGTCGCCGACCGTACCGAACGCGGTGGACGCGGTGTCCAGCAGCGCCCGGTCGGTGCCGGTCAACTCGCCCGGCTGCGGGATCCGCGCCGAAGTTCTTCGCCGCCATCGACACCGACCGGTTGACCAGGTTGCCCCACCCGGCCACCAGTTCGTCGTTGTTGCGGCGCAGGAATTCCGACCAGGTGAAGTCGGTGTCGTGGGTCTCCGGGCCGGCCGTCGCGATGAAGTAGCGCAACGCGTCGGGCGAATAGCGGGCCAGGAAGTCGCGCACGTAGATGACAACCTGCCGCGACGAGGAGAACTTGCGGCCCTCCATGGTCAGGAACTCCGAGGAGACCACCTCGGTCGGCAGGTTCAGCTCGCCGTACTGGCCGGGCTTGCCGCCCTTAGCGCCCAGACCGTCGTAGGCGAGCAGCTCGGCCGGCCAGATCTGGGAGTGGAAGGTGATGTTGTCCTTGCCCATGAAGTAGTACTGCAGGGCGTTCGGGTCGGTCCACCAGGTGCGCCACGCCTCCGGGTCGTTGCCCCGCCGGGCCCATTCGATGGCGGCCGACAGGTAGCCGATCACCGCGTCGAACCAGACGTACATCCGCTTGTTCGGATTCTCTTCCCAGCCCGGCAGTGGTACCGGGATGCCCCAGTCGATGTCGCGGGTCATGGCCCGCGGCCGCAGATCGTCGAGCAGGTTGAGGCTGAACTTGAGTACGTTGGGCCGCCAGCCCTGCCGACCCCGTAGCCAGCCGCCAAGCGCCTCGGTGAGTGCCGGCAGGTCGAGGAAGAAGTGCTCGGTCTCCACGAACTTCGGCTTCTCGCCGTTGATCCGCGAACGCGGGTTGATCAGGTCGACCGGGTCCAGCTGGTTGCCGCAGTTGTCGCACTGGTCACCGCGCGCCCCGTCGTACCCGCAGATCGGGCAGGTGCCCTCGATGTAGCGGTCCGGCAGGGTGCGCCCGGTGGACGGCGAGATCGCCCCCGAAGTGGTCTTCTCGATCAGGTAGCCGTTGCGGTGCACGGTACGGAACATCTCCTGCACCACCGCGTAGTGGTTACGCGTGGTGGTGCGGGTGAACAGGTCGTACGACAGCCCCAGTGCGTGCAGGTCCTCCACGATCATCCGGTTGTACCGGTCCGCCAGGTCGCGCGGTGAGGTCTTCTCGCTCTCGGACTGGACGAGGATCGGGGTGCCGTGCTCGTCGGTGCCGGACACCATCAGTACGTCGTGACCGGCCATCCGCATGTACCGGCTGAAGACATCGGAGGGCACTCCGAAACCGGACACATGGCCGATGTGTCGCGGACCGTTCGCATACGGCCAGGCGACAGCTGTCAAGACGTTGCTCATGCCGACCAGCCTAACGACACCCGCCGGCCCGCTTCGACCGACATATCGCCGGGTCGTAGGGCGATGGTGGCGCGCCGAAGGCGTGGCGCTACCGCAGATCGACGGTCACCAGGTGTGCAATGGAGTGGTGACACCTCAGGACGGCGAGCACTCGGCTGAGGCGACCGTGGCACCCGCCGCCCCGGCGGGCAACCCGGCAGCCACCCGCATCTTCACCGTGCCGATCGATCCTGCGACCAGACCGGAGCGCCCGCCGGCGCCGACCACGGCCCCGGCCGACCCGTCAGCCCCGGCCGACCCGTCAGCCCGGCCGGGCCGGTGGCGGCCGGGGCCGCCGGGCAGAGCGCTGAGGGCACCGGGCCCGCCGGTGGGGAGAACGACACCGACACCCTGGCCCGCACACCGGGTACCGGGCAGCGCTACGTGCTGTTCGTCGACGACCGGCTGACGCCGGCGGTACGGCCCGCACCGGGCCCCACGCCCGGCGCCGACTTCCCGCTCTGGCCGGACGCCGTCGACCCGGCCGGGACCGCCACGGCCACCGGGACCGCTGCGCCGGCCCGACCGGGCGCCGTACCGGCCCGGCCATCCGTACGGGAGCCTCGCCGGCCCGGCGCCGGGCTGCCGCTGCTGATCGTGCTCGGGCTGCTGGCCATGTTCTTCGGCTGGGTCGGCGCCGAGCCGTTCTGGCTGGCCGTCGGGCACGCCGACCGAGGCGTACTGACCGTGACGCTGTGCAGCGGGTCCGGGGTGGCGCAGCGGTGCAGCGGGGATTTCACCGCCGCCGGGCACCGGTACACGGTGCGCGGGGTGGCGTTGACCGGCGGACCGGTGGGTAGTGGCCGCGAGGGCGCCGCTCTCGCCGCCCGGATGGTCAACGCGGACGGCCGCCAGGCCTATGCCGGCGACCACGGTGGCCTGCTGCTGCGCTGGATCCTGCCGTTGGCCCTCGTGCCCCTGCTGGGTCTGCTGATCGCCGCGGCCACCGGGGCGTGGCGGCTGCACGGCCGGCACCGGGCCGGCATCATCGGGCTCAGCCTGCTCGGCCCACTGGTTCTGACCGCCGGCCTGTTCGCCGCCGCCTGGTGAGCCTGGTGACCGGCCCCTCGGCCACCGCTGCCCGGGTGGTGCGGAGGTGGCGAGCGGCGGTCAGTTCGCCATCCGCAGGAACGGTGAGCTGTAGTCACCGACCTCCGCCAGTTCCGGTTCGACGTCCGCCGCGGTCAGTTGGGCGCCGGCCCGTTCGGCCTCGATGTAGAGCTTCAGCAGCCGTACGTCGCCGGCCGTGGCGACCCCGGTGATCTGCGGGTGGGACAGCACCCAGGCCACCGACGCGGTGACGAACCGCTGTTCGTCCAGCGGCTCGTACCAGGTCGTGAAGCGTTCGGTGGCGCCCTCGGGCCAGTTGCGTCGGGCCCCGCTCTTGATGGTCATCAGCCCGGTGCCGCGGCGCTCGATCTCCGCGACCAGCGCCTCGAAGTCACGCAGGTAGTCGGGCCGCTGCGCCAGCGCGTAGTTGATCGGGGTGAGCACGGTGGCGAAGTCGTAGCGGCGCAGCGCCTCCAGGTGGGTGGCGGGCGCCTGATGGCCGTGCCCGGTGATGCCGACCGCACCGACCAGCCCTTCGTCCCGGGCCCGTACGGCGCCGGCCAGCGCCCCGTCCGGCGCGGTGACCTGGTCGAGTTCGTCGAGGTTGGTCACCGCGTGCAGTTGCAGCAGGTCGACCCGGTCGGTCTGCAACCGTTCCAGCGACTCGTTGATCTGCCGGTACGCCGACTCGGCGTCGCGCAGGCCGGTCTTGGTGGCCAGGAAGATCCGTTCCCGGATCCGCGGCATCCACGGTCCGAGCCGCAGTTCGGCGTCACCGTAGGACGCGGCCACGTCGAAGTGGTTGATGCCCGCGTCGAGGGCCTCCTGTACGGAGGTGTCGGCGGTGTCCTGGTCGACGTCGGAGAGCGCGGCGGCGCCGTAGATGAGTACCGAACTGTCATGTCCGAGCCGGCCGAGGGTACGGGTACGCATGGTGGTGATCCTCCGCTCGATTGCCGGACCTCGCCAGCCGAGACTGCCACCTGGAGTGCGCTCCAGGTCAAGTACCGGCACTCGTCCGGGGCACGGCCTTGACCTGAAGTCGACTTCAGGTGACACGCTGCGGTCATGGTCCTGATCTGCACCGATGACGACGTGGCCCGGCTCCCCCCGGCTGCCGCGGTGACCGCGATACGCGCCGCGGTACTGGCCGCCTACCGGGGCGAGCTGACCGCCCCGCCGCGCGCCGTACTGGAACTGGGCGACAGTCAACTGAAGGTCACCGCCGGCCGGACCGGGCGATGGCTGGGCTTCCGGTCGTACTGCACCGGCGGGTTGGACGCCGCCGACCAGCTGGTCGTACTGCAGGACGGCGACACCGGCCGGTTGACCGCGATCGGGGTCGGCGAGCTGCTCGGGCAGTACCGTACCGGCGCGCTGGGCGCCGTCGCGGTCGACGCGATCGCCCGCCCAGACGCCACCACCCTGGGCCTGATCGGCACCGGCCGGCAGGCGTACGCGCAGGTCTGGGCGCTGCGTGCGGTGCGCGGTATCACCGATGTGGCGGTGTACGGGCGTGATCCGCGGCGCCGCGCCGCGTTCGCCGACCGGCTGGCCGGCGAGCTGGCGCTGCCCGTCCGGGCGGTGGACAGCGCCGAGCGGGCCACCCGGGACCGGGACATCGTGGTGCTGGCGACCAGTTCCGGCACCCCGGTGCTCGATCCGGCCTGGCTGGCGCCGGGCACGTCGGTGACCACGCTGGGCCCCAAGCAGCGCGGTCGCAGCGAGTTCGACGCCGCGCTGGCCGACCGGGCCGCCCTGCTGGTCACCGACTCGCTGGCGCAGGTCGCCGGGTACGACCCGCCGTTCGTGCTGGCCGGTACGCCGGCCGGGGATCGGTTGCGGAGCCTCGGCGCGCTGCTGGCCGGAGAGTTCGCCGTGCCCGCCGACCCGGCCGTGGTGCGGCTGTACTGCTCGGTCGGCCTGGCCGGCACCGAGCCGGCCCTGCTCGCCGCGCTGGTGGAGGAGCCGGCACAGTCAGATCATTGCGGCGGCGAGACCGCTGCCGAGTAGACCTCCCGACGCGGTACGCCCAGTTCCCTCGCGACCGCCGCGATGGAGTCACGTCGGGACAGGCCGCTCTCCTGCCGCTGCCCGACGGCGGCGGCCAGTTCGGCGGCGCTGTATCGGCGCTGCTCCACGGCCGGGGCGCCGGCCACGACAAGGGTGATCTCCCCGCGCGGCGGATCCTCGTCGACCCCGTCGGCGAGCTCGCCCAGGCTCGCCCGGCGAACCTGCTCGTAGGTCTTGGTCAACTCCCGGCACAGTGCCGCCGGTCGGTCCGCACCGAACGCCGCGGCCAGGTCGCGTACGGTCCCGCCGATGCGGTGCGGCGCCTCGAAGAACACCAGCGTGCGTCGCTCGGTGGCCAGTTCGGCCAGCCGGGAGCGGCGTTCGGCCGGGCGACGCGGCGGGAAACCTTCGAAACAGAACCGGTCGCAGGGCAGGCCGGAAAGGGCCAGTGCGGTGGTCACCGCGCTGGGCCCGGGTACGGCCGTGACCGGCACCCCGGCGTCCACCGCGGCCCGGACCAGCCGGTACCCGGGGTCGGACACACTGGGCATACCACCGTCGGTGATGAGGGTGATGCTCGTCCCGGCGAGCAGTTCGGTCAGCAGTTCGGGGGTACGGCGCTGCTCGTTGCCCTCGAAGTAGGACACGATCCGGCCGGGCAGGTCGACGCCCAGTTCCCGGGCCAGCCGGTGCAGCCGCCGGGTGTCCTCGGCGGCGACCAGGTCCGCGTCGGCCAGCGCGGCACGCAGCCGCTGGCTGGCATCGGCGACGTTGCCCAGCGGGGCTCCGGCCAGTACGAGCTGCCCTGTGTCCTGATTCATCCCTGCTGTGTGCTCCTTCGGTGACGCGATGGAAGCGGTGTACCGCCTCTGGTGGTAGCAGCCTACGATCGTCGGGTGCCTGTGAGCGCAGACGCGAGGCGAGTGCCTCGATCATCGACCGACGTACCCGCCGAGCCTCCGGGCGAGCCGGGTCGCAGCGACCTGACCGCCGGGCCCGACCAGCACGATCCGGCGGAGCCACCCGTCTCCGTCGACCCCGCGCTTCGGCGGCGTCTGCTGCCCCCCATGCCGGCGGACGGCCCGGCGTCCTGGCTGCTCACCGCAGCCGTGGCGACCATCGCCGCGGTACTGCGGCTGGTGGGCCTGGCCTACCCGCACGGCAAGATCTTCGACGAGATCTACTACGCCACCGACGCCCATCACCTGCTGCAGCACGGGGTGGAATGGGACGAAAAGACCAACACCGGCTCGTTCATCGCGCACCCCCCGCTCGGTAAGTGGATCATCGGTATGGGCGAGACGCTGTTCGGTGACCACGAGGTCGGCTGGCGGTTCATGTCGGTGGTGGCCGGTGTGCTCTCGGTGGTGATCCTGATCCGACTGGCCCGTCGGATGTTCCGGTCCACCCTGCTGGGCTGCGCCGCCGGACTGCTGATGACCCTGGACGGGATGGCGTTCGTGTCCAGCCGGGTCGCCCTGCTGGACATCTTCCTGATGATGTTCGTGCTCGCCGCGTTCGCCTGCCTGGTGATGGACCGGGAAGCGACCCGGGCGCGGCTGCTGGCGTTCATCGACGGCGGTGGGGACACCTGGACGGCCCGGCCGAAGCATGGCGTGCCGTGGTGGCGGCTGGCCGCGGCCGTGCTGGCCGGCTGCGCGATGGCCGTCAAGTGGAGCGCACTGTGGTACATCGTGCTGTTCGTGGTGCTGGTGTTCGCCTGGGAGCTGCACGCCCGGCGTGCGGCGGGTGTACGGCGGCCGTGGCGGGACACGCTGCTCGACGAGATCGGCTGGCTCGGCGCGTTCCTCGGCATCGCCGTGGTCGTCTACTTCCTGACCTGGGCCGGCTGGTTCGCCAACGACCAGAGCTGGGACCGGCATTGGCTGCAGCAGCACGGCTACCCGGAGCCGCCGGGGTTGGGCGCGCTGTACAACCTCATCCGCTACCACATCGACATCCTGAACTTCCACACCGGACTGTCCACCAAGCACACCTACCAGTCCTGGCCACTGCAGTGGCTGACCCTGGGCAGACCGGTGGCCTACTACTGGTCGGGCGACCCGACCTGCGGCTCCAGCCATTGCGCCGCCGAGGTGATCCTGCTGGGCACGCCCGTACTGTGGTGGGCGTTCGTACCGGCGGTCCTGACAGTGCTGTGGTGGTCGATCGCCAAGCGGGACTGGCGCGGCTGGGCCGTAGTGCTCACCGCCGCCGCCGGCATCCTGCCGTGGCTGTACTACCAGTTCGCCGACCACCGGACGATGTTCTACTTCTACGCTCTGCCGTCCGAACCGTTCCTGATACTGACGGTGACTCTGGTACTGGGTATGATCATCGGCAACCGGACCGCGGGACGGGAACGGCGGTTGATCGGTGCGGTAGTGGCCGGCGGCTATCTGGTCGCGGTGGCACTGTGCTTCGCGTACTTCTACCCGCTGTACGTCGGCGAGAGCATTCCGTACTCGCACTGGTTCGCTCGGATGTGGCTCGGCAACAAGTGGATCTGACCCGACGTGGCCTCTGTCCGAGCCGCACCGTCCCGTGGCTAAATTGATGCGAGACGGTGACCGGCACCAGGCGCTCACCAGGTGTATAAGCGCCGGTTTCGCTTGGTGTTTCCGGTCGAAGAGTCCAGACCATGCGGCGTCACGACCGGTAACGTCACGCGCGGTAGCGCGTCGCCGTGACCGGCCGGGTCCGCTGAAGGGGGTGTGAGGGTGCCGGAGTCCGAGGACGTACCCAGCCAGCTCAATCCACTGCGCGCGGAGCTTGTCGTCATCCGCGCGCAGCTCGCGGCGCTCAGCCATCTGCCTGAGCGGCTCGCGGAGCTGCACTCCTCGGTCGCCCGCGACCAGGAACGTGCCGCGTTCCGCGAAGAGATCATCGACCGGCTGCACTCGGAGAACCAGCAGCTGCGCCGCAGCGAGGTGGAGGCGACGCTGGAGCCGGTACGGGCCGGGTTGTACCGGCTCTACGACTACGCGCGACGCGAAGCCGATCGTTGGGCGCTGGCCGGCCGGGAGAACCCCACCGCGAGCCAGCAGTCCGACGCGTCGTTGTACTCGATGTTCTCCGGCCAGGTGGGCGCACTGTTCGCGGCGTTCGCCGAGGAGGCTGTCGAAGTACTCGGCCGCACCGGCGTCGAACCCTTCGACGTGGCGAAGGGCGAACGGTACGACATGAGCCTCCACCGGCCCGTGGACACCGTGCAGGTCGACGACCCTGAATGGGACGGCCTCGTGGTGGAGACCGTGTCGAGCGGTTTCGTACGTGGTGAACAGATCGCCCGGCGTGCCGACGTCGTGGTGGCACAACTGACCGGGCGCTGAGACACCGACCAGCGTGCTTTCCGACCGAGGAGACAACGAACAGCGTGGCGGTTTTCGGAATTGACCTGGGCACGACCTATTCCAGCGTCGCGTACCTCGATGCGACCGGCCGGCCGAGCGTGGTGCCCAGCCGGGAAGGCGACGACTCGACACCGTCGGCGGTCTACTTCTCCGCCGCGGACAGCGTCGTGGTGGGCGCGAAGGCCAAGGACACGGCGGTGCTGGAACCGGATCTGGTCGTCGACCTGATCAAGCGGGAACTGGGCCGGCACCTGACCCTGTCGATGCACGGCCGTACGTTCACCGCCGAGGAGGTGTCCGCGCTGATCCTGCGGCGCCTGGTCGACGACGCCGAGGAGGCCACCGGCGAAAAGGTCAGCGAAGCGGTGATCACCGTGCCGGCGTACTTCGGCATCGAGGAACGCGCCGCGACCCGCCGGGCCGGTGAACTGGCCGGGCTGCACGTCATCGACGTACTGTCCGAGCCGCTGGCCGCAGCATTCAGCTACCGGGTGGCTGAGGCCGGCGACGACCGGGCCATCCTCGTGTACGACCTGGGCGGTGGCACCTTCGACACCACCGTGGTGACCGTGGCGCACGGTGGCCTGCACGAGATCAGTACCGAGGGCGACTGCGAACTCGGCGGCGTCGACTTCGACGAGCGGTTGGCCGAGTACGTGGTGGAGGCGTTCCTCACCGAGCACCCGGACGTGTCGCATCCGTTCGACGACCCGGCCACGGTGCAGGACATCCGGGCCCGCGTCGAGGAGGGCAAGCGCCGGCTGTCGGTGGAGAAGGAACACACCCTCCGGGTGATGCACGACGGCCGGGTGACAACGGTACCGATCAGCCGGGAACGGTTCGAGGAACTCACCGCCGATCTGGTGGATCGTACCGTCGCGCTGACCCGCCGGGTGCTGGACGCCGCCGCCGAGCGCGGGGTGACGCACATCGACGAGGTGCTGCTGGTCGGCGGCTCGTCCCGGATGCCGGTCGTGGCGGCCCGGATCGAGGCCGAGTTCGGGCACCAGGCCCGGCTGCACGACCCCGATCTGGCGGTGGCGCGGGGCGCGGCCTGGTACGCCTTCGAGGAGACCTACCGGCGTCTACTGGCCTCGGGCGCGACCCGGGAGGCCAACCAGATGGCGAGCCGTTCCGGGCTGTCCACCGACGCCGAGGAGCGGATGGCGGCCCGCCGGATCGGCCGGGTGTCGGCCCGCGGCTACGCGCTCGCCACCAATCCGGGCACCGCGCTGACCTCCGGGGGCACCACACCACCCGGCACGTTCGCGTCGCTGCTGCCGGCGAACGGTTCCCTGCCGGCCGAGTCGCAGCAGGTGTTGCGTACCACCGCCGACGACCAGGAGCAGTTGGGCTTCACCCTGCTGGAGGAGTCCGGCCCGGACACCGGAGCGCGTAACTCGCCCGGCTACCGGGCCATCGGTGCCGGCACGATCGCGGTACCGGCGGGTCGCCCCGCCGGATGGCCGGCGATGGTGACGTTCCAGCTGTCCGGCAGCGGCGTACCCCGGTTCACCGCGGCCGAGTCGGACAACCCGCTCGACCTGCGGCTCGCGCTGGCGGGCCAGGGCAATGGGGAGATCAGCGAGGTACGGGACCGGCTCGCCGCGATCCGGGTCAGCTGACCAGCATCGCCTGGCCGGCCCGACGGGTCGGCCAGGTTCTGCGGCACGAGGCCAACTCCTGGAGAGCTGTCAGGCCAGCACTCCGAACGTGCTGTTCTCAACCTCACCGGAGAACCGCGACAGCACGTACTCCACCAGGGCGATGAGTACGTCCTTGCTGGAGGACTTGCGGCGCACGTCGCACATCACCAGTGGAACCTGCTCGTCCAGGTCCAGCGCTATGCGTACGTCCCGGGCCTCGTAGCGGGGCGCGTCGTCGAAGCAGTTGACCGCGACGATGAACGGCGTACCACGCTGTTCGAAGTAGTCGATGGACGGGAAGCAGTCCGCGAGCCGGCGCGTGTCGGCCAGTACCACCGCACCGACCGCACCGAGTGACAGTTCGTCCCACATAAACCAGAACCGGTCCTGCCCGGGGGTACCGAACAGGTACAGGATCAGCCCGTCGGTGAGCGTGATCCGGCCGAAGTCCATGGCCACCGTGGTGGTGGTCTTGCCCTCCACGCCGGCCATGTCGTCGACCCCGACGCTTTCGGCGGTGATGACCTCTTCGGTGCTCAGCGGCTCGATCTCGGAGACCGAACCGACCATGGTGGTCTTACCCGCGCCAAAACCACCCGCGACCAGAATCTTGATCGCATACGGTACTTCGTCCACTGTAGACACTCCGTCGCTCCTGACGCCCACTACAGCGCGTGCAGACCGTTGATGACGGCCCGCAGAGTGCGCTTGCTGGGCAACTTCGCCACCGACATCGGGGCCCGGACCACCACTGCCCCGGTGGACCGAAGGTCGTCCAGCAGGATCCGGATCACGCCGACCGGCAGATCTACGTACGCGGCGATCTCGGCCACCGAGATCGGTTGCTGGGCCAGGTCGAGAATCGCCAGATGCTCCGGCTCCAGATCGAGCACCGAGACCGGCGACTCGGTGGCCACCACCAGCGCGATCAGATCGAAGGAATCCGATGAGGGCTTGGTCCGCCCGCGGGTCATCGTGTACGGACGGATCAGCGGACCAGTCTCGTCCGATGCGGCATGTTCACCAGTGGGATTCACGACGGCCCCGTACTACCGGTGGTACATCGGGTCAGCGGCACCGGACATGAACGGTGACCGCAGTGAGGTGCCAAGGTTCGTACCCACCCGCTGTACGAGCATGTTCATCTCGAAGGCGACCAGGCCGACATCGGACTCCGCGTCGGCGAACACCGCCAGGCAGGCGCCGTGGCCGGCGGCGGTGACGAACAGGAACGCGGTGTCCATCTCGATCACCGTCTGCCGGATCTGCCCCGCGCCGAAGTGTCGACCGGCGCCCCGCGCCAGGCTCTGGAAGCCGGACGCGACCGCGGCCAGATGTTCGGCGTCACCCCGGCTCAGGCCGGTCGACGACCCGATCAACAACCCGTCTGCGGAGAGCAGCACCGCATTCCTGATCTCATGCACCCGATGGACCAGGTCTTCCAGCAACCAGTCAACGTCCCTGGGTGCGGTGGTGTTCTGTGTCATCACCCGTCCTCCCTACCGGCCTCGACGGCCGTCAGGTTCGTTGTCGCCTGCGGTGGTGCGCCCAAGGTCGAACCGCCGCCGGCCGAGTCCTCCGGCCCGGCGTCGGATTCCCGCCCGCGCACGGTTCCGCGCTGGTACGAGCTCATCATGCGCCGGATCTCCTCCGGCGACCGTTGTGGCAGCGGCGCCTCCGGTACGGGCGCCTGCTCCGGCGGGGCGGCCCGCAGCCCGGGTGCCAGGTTCGCCTGACGTACCCGCTTCGGGAGCCCCAGATGGGTGTCACCGTCAGCCGGCCGGGACGCGGCGGGGCCGCCGGAACCGGCGCCAGCGCCGGCGCTGGTGGCAATGTCCGAGCCAGCGACACCGGCGGCACCGGTAGGACTGGCAGCATCGGTGGGACTGGCGGCACTGGCGGCACTGCTCGAGCCAGCGGGACCGCCCGATGACGGCGCTGCCGTCGGGCTGGGCCGGTCAAGACGAAGCTCAGCGGTCGACTCGGCACCACGCCGAGGCTCGGTGCCACGGTTCGGGCCCGGCGCCGGCCGGCGGTCGCCGGGCGCGCGGTGCTGGCCGGTACGCGACCGTGGCGGCGCGGCCGCCTCCAACTCGTCCCGCTCCATCCGGCGCGGCTGCGGCGCGGCCGCCCCCAGTTCGCTCGGATCCATCCGGCGTGGGCGCGGCGGCACCGCCGCCTCCGACCCGTCCGGATCGATCTGACGTGGCCGTGGTGGCACCGGCCCCGACTCATCCGGGTCGCGGCGACCCGGCAGGGCGGACAGCTTCGGCCACGACTCGGACGCGGCCGCGTCCCGGGCACCGGCCGGCACGAGTACCGGGGTACGGGCCGGTTGCTCGACCGGGCCGCCACCGTCGGCCGCAATCTCGTCGACCGCCGTGCCCTCCGCGTCGGCCCTGGCCGTGTCCCGGGCCGACAGTTCCTCCGTCTGCCCGGCCTCGGCGATGAGTTCGTGGGGCAGCAGGATGATGGCCGTGGTGCCGCCGTACGGTGAGCCGCGCAGGTGGACCTTGATGCCGTGCCGGGCCGCGATCCGGGCCACCACGAACATGCCCAGCCGGGCATTGTCCGACAGCGCCAGCACGTCGAACTCGGGCGGCTTGGCCAGCCAGCTGTTCGCGGCGCTCAGGTCGTCCTTGGACATGCCTAGGCCGCGGTCCTCGATCTCCACGGCGAAGCCCTTGGCCACCGACTGGCCGGTCACCTGCACCCGGGTGTGCGGCGGAGAGAACGCGGCCGCGTTGTCGATCAGCTCCGCGGCCAGGTGCACCACGTCGGACACCACCGAGCCGGCCAGCATCATCTCGGGGAACGGCAGTACCCGGACCCGGTCGTACTGCTCGACCTCGGACGAGGCGCTGCGCAGGACATCGATCAGCGGTATCGGGCGGTGCCACTTCCGGCCCGGCTGGCCGCCGCCCAGGATCACCAGGTTCTCGGCGTTGCGGCGCATCCGGGTGGCCAGATGGTCGATCCGGAACAGGTCCTCCAGCGCCTCAGGTTCGGCGGCCTTGCGCTCCATCACGTCGAGGTGGCTGATCTGGCGGTGCAGCAGGGTCTGGCTGCGCCGTGCGATGTTGAGGAAGACGTTCGCGATACCGGCACGCAGCGCGGCCTGTTCGGTCGCGGAGCGGACCGCGGTGCGACCCACCTCGTTGAACGACTCGCTGAGCTGGCCGATCTCGTCCCGGCCGGCCGGCAGGGCCGGTACCTCGCCATCCACGTCGACCCGTTCACCGGAGGTGAGCCGGTCCACCACGGCGGGCAGGCGTACCCAGGCCAGGTCACGGGCCGCATCCCGCAGGCCGCGCAGCTGGCGTACGAGCGCCCTGGCCGCCCGGCGGGCCACCAGGATCGAGGCGATCACGGCGATGACGCCGAGCAGCAGTACGGCGATGAGTCGAACGAAGATCCAGTTCGACGGGGACTTCGTGTGCGCGGCCAGCACGTCGTCCAGGTGTTGGCCGAAGTGCGACAGGCGGTTCAGCCCGGTGCTGTTGTCCTGCTGCCACTGGACGCTGTTGACCCGCATCGGCTTGCCGACCCGACTGTCCAGGGCGGCCCGCTCCATCTCGGCGAGTTCCGGGAACGGCGCCTGCGCCATCAGGTTGTCGTACTCGTGTTTGTCCTGGGCGGTGAGCGCGGCATAGGCCTGGTGGTAGCCGTACCGCTGGACCGCGACCGCCTGGACGAACAGTTGGTAGCTGCCGGTGGTGAAGTGGCCGGTGGCGAGCGCGGCGGCCAGCACCGCGTCCTCCCGGGAACGCAGTTCCCGGGCGCGTGCCAGGCGCTGCAGCGAGCGCGCCTCGGCGGAGGTCGCGTCGTCCGGGAACCTGGTGACCTCACCGCGCAACTGCATCAGATCGTCGGTCATGTCGGCGACGGCGCTCATGAAGCTCGCACCGGAGATCGTCCTCGCGTCGACCTGGGAGCGCAGCTTCGACAGCTTGTCGAGCTTGCCCGACTCGCCGCGAGCCAGTTGCAGGGCCTCGTCGCTGGCAGCGCTCTGCACACTGTCGGCGGCCAGGTCCTTACGATAGGTCTCGACCTTCCTGTCCACCGTGCCGCGGGCCGCCGCGAGAGTGGCGTCGTTCTCCTTACCGGGAGCCGCCAGGTAGACCATCGAGGCGAGGCGCTCGTCCTGAATGGCGGAGAGCACGTTCTCCGCCGGAACAGCGACCTGGTCGACCAACGCTCCCTGGTTGTACAGGCGCAGACCCGCACCGAAGGTCAGGTAGTTGGCGAAGCCCCAGAAGAAGACCAGACACACCGTCGGCACAGCGATCAGCGTGAGAAGGCGGGACCGAATCGACCAGGTACGAACGCTCATCAGTGGCAAGCCTCATCATCGAGCGGATCGGACAGGGAACGATCAGGGTTTGCGAGCGGACACGCACGGCAATGACGGCATGCGAGGCTAGGGCTGTAGGCCGGCGGGCATACACGCACATCGGAGACCATAACAGGCCAGCGGCTCCCGCTCGCGTCGCAACCCTGAGAAACTCAGTGTGACGTGGGAACCATCATGACAGTGACGGTGCGCGGGAGGTTTCACCAGCCACACCGATCATCACTCCGATGGGCGACACCATATCGCACACCGTGTGCGACTACCGCACGGCGTCACCCGTACCCGACAGTACGTCGCCGGAGTTACGGCCAACGCCCGTCCGATCGTATCGACCGGTGGATCCACCACCCGATCGGTGCCCGCTGGCGGCGAGAGCACCGGGCAGCCGTCGGGCGGATGGGATAGTCGGACCAGGGATTCGGGCGAAACGGGGGTACGGCCGATGGACACCGTGCTCGTCACCGGTGGGACCGGCCACCTGGGCCGGGAGGTACTGACCTTGCTCAAGGGCCGGTACCGGATCCGGGCGCTGGCCCGCCGGCCACCGCCACCGGACCGGGAGATCGAATGGGTGGCCGGGGACCTGGCCACCGGCGGCGGGATCCGGGAAGCGATGTCCGGCGCCACCCTGGTTGTGCACGCCGCAACCTGGTCTCCAGCCGCGCAGCGCGGCTATCCGCGACCGGCGGACCTCCGGTACAACCCGCCGGATGTGGATGTCCAGGGCACCCGGCGACTGCTCGACGAGGCGGACCGTACCGGCATCGAACACTTCCTGTACGTCTCCGTGGTGGGGGCAGCCCACCCGCGGCGCGGCTACCTGGGGGTCAAGCACCTGGGCGAGGACCTGGTCCGCTCCGCCGCGACACCGTGGTCGATCCTGCGGGCCACCCCGTTCCACTGGCTGGTCGACCGGATGGTGGCCAGAGCGGCCCGGCTGCCGGCTCTGCCGCTACCAGCCGATCTGCCGTTGCAGCCGTCCGACCACCGGGAGTTCGCCGAGTACCTGGTCGACTGCCTGCGCGCGGGGCCGGGACGCACCCGGCAGGACTTCGGCGGGCCTGAGGTCCTGCGACTGCGTGACCTGGTCGAACAGTGGAGTACGGCGCGGGGCCGGCCGCTACGGATACTCGGCCTGCCCACGCCCGACCGGATGCTGCGCGCCGCCACGGAACTCACCTGCCCGGACGGGCGACTGGGTACCACCAGTTGGCCGGCCTGGCTTCGCGCCACCCCGACCGACCGGCCGGCCATCGGTGTCGCCACCCCGCACCAGGTGCACCACTGACCTGTGGGTTCAGTGCATCGCCGGGGCCGGGCCGGCTCGGCTCAGGACTCCCAGCGCCGACCGGTGAGCCGCTCGTACGCCTCGACGTAGCGGGCCCGGGTGGCCGCCACGATCTCGGCCGGTATCTCCGGGCCGGGCGCGGTCCTGTCCCAGCCCGGTACGGCCGCGGCCCAGTCGCGCAGGAACTGCTTGTCCATCGAACGCTGCGGCCGACCCGGCTGCCACTGGTCGACCTCCCAGAACCGGGACGAGTCGGAGGTGAGCACCTCGTCGCCGAGACGCAGCTGCCCGTCGCTGTCGATCCCGAACTCCAGCTTCGTGTCGGCGATGATGATGCCGCGCTCGCGGGCGATGTCCGCGCCCCGCCGGTACACCTCCAAGGTCAGCTCACGCAGCCGGTCGGTGGTCTGCGCGCCGAACTCGCGGCGTACGTCGTCCAGGGTGATGAACTCGTCGTGGCCCTCGGTGGCCTTGGTGGTAGGGGTGAAGATCGGCTCCGGCAGCCGGCTGCCCTCCACCAGCCCTTCCGGCAGCTGCACGCCGGACACCGAGCCCTGCTTCTGGTACTCCCGCAGGCCCAGCCCGGTCAGGTAGCCGCGCGCGATGCACTCCACGGTCAGCATCTTCAGCGGGCGGCAGCGTACCGCCCGGCCGGCCCACCCGGCCGGCACGTCGGTGCCCAGTACGTGGTTGGGCACCACGTCGGACAGCTGGTCGAACCACCACAGGGACAGCTGGGTGAGCAGCTTGCCCTTGTCCGGGACGGGGGTCGGCAACACCACGTCGTACACCGAGATCTTGTCGCTGGCGACCAGAAAGATGTCACCGTTGTCGTCCTCGTACAGGTCCCGGATCTTGCCGCTGTAGACGTGCTGCACGCTCTCGCTCCCGCTCAGGCCCTGGTGAGGGCGACGCCCTCGGTACTGCGACGAGTCTCCCACCTGGCTGTTCGCAGCCCGCACCGACATCACGTGGCCGAGATCGTCGACCCGCCGGGTCAGGTCCGGGCCGGCAGCTGCCGGTCGGCGAAGGCGCAGAACCGGTCCCAGTCCGGTGCGGTGATGTCGTGGCCACCCGGCCGGACGTGGTAGCCGATCCGGCCCGCCACCGGATGATCCACCGGCGGCATCCGGGTGACCGGCAGGGGGTCGGCTCCCAACATGCGGTACACCTCGCCGGCGTGCCGTGCGGCCAGGAACTCGCCGCGCGGGTCGGCCCACAGATCCTGCTCGGCACTGGCCACGTACAACGGTCGCGGCGCGACCAGCGCCAGCAGTTCGTGCTGGTCGACCGGCAACGCATCCTCCCGCTCGGTGTAGCCGGCGTACGCGGGGGCGAACCAGTGCGGGAACCGGCCGGTGATCGCACCGACCGTCTCACCGAACCGCCGGCGGGCCAGGGCCGCACCACCGCAGCCGGAGTTGTTGCTGACCGCGAGCGCGATCCGGTCGTCCTGCGCCGCCGCCCACAGCGCCGCCTTGCCCATCCGGGAATGCCCGACCACGGCCACCCGCTCCCCGTCCACCGCCGGGTCGGTCAGCAGGTAGTCCACCATGCGGCTCAGTCCCCAGGCCCACGCACCGAGCGCGCCCCATTCGTCCACGGCCCGCGCCGCCGGATCACCGCCGCTGCCGAACAACGCGGGGACACCTTCCTGGTGGAGCACCGGGTCCGGGTCGTCCGGGTGCAGGTCACCCGCGTAGGCGGTGACCAGCCCGTACCCGCGCGCCACCAGCCGGTCCACCGGCCACCGGGCCGACTGCGCGCCCCGCCCCGCCGGGTCCGCCCGGTGACCGCCGGCCAAGCCCAGCCCGGCGGTGTCCGGTACCCACCCGTCCGGAAGCCGGATGGCCGGGTCCGGCCACACCGTGTGGTTTCCGTGGAAGTTCAGGCCGCAGAACACCGGCACCGGTCTGCCCGCATTCGGCAGATGGAGCAGCAGGTCCAGCCACATCCGGTCGCCGAACCGGCACCGTACCTGGCAGCGGGTCGCCGCGCCGTGCAGCGCACCGGGGTCCCGGTCGAGTACCTGGTAGCTGACCGGCGGTCGACCGGCCGGGGTGCGTCCGTAGACGTGTCCGGAGAACAGGTCCAGCAGTTCCGGGCGGCGCACCCGCCACCAGATGTCCGCTGTGTCGACCCGGCGGCCGTCGGCGCAGCGCAGCGGATCGGGTAGCTGATAGTGCGGCACCCGGGACTCGTCGGTGTTCACCTACGTCATCGTGCCTGTTCTCCGGCTGGGCGGAAAGCGGTCGCGGTGCGCCGGACGGGCGGGTGAGGATGACCGGATGACATGGACTGCACCGGTCGTCGACCGCCCCGAACCAGACGTCAACACCACGGAGCGCCCGCTCGCCCAGCAGTGGCTGGACTTCCACCGCGCGACCCTGCTGCAGAAATGCACCGGGCTGAGCGCCGAGCAGCTGAAGACCGCGGCCGTGGAACCGTCGAACCTGACCCTGCTGGGTCTGGTACGGCACATGGCGGAGGTGGAGCGCTGGTGGTTCCGGCGGGTCTTCGCCGGGCTGGAGGTCGGCGATCTGTACTGCAGCGAGGAATTTCCGGACGGCGAGTTCGACCTGCTCGACACCGCCGACGCCGGGGCCAACCTCGCCACGTTCCGGCAGGAGTGCGAGCTGGCCGACAGGACGGTGGCCGACCGGGACCTGGACGAGACCTGCACCAGTCCGCGCGGCAAGACCATGAACCTGCGCTGGATCTACGCCCACATGATCGAGGAGTACGCCCGCCACAACGGCCACGCCGACCTGATCCGCGAACGCATCGACGGCGCGACGGGCGACTGACGACGGCAAGCACGCCTGAGACCGGGCGCAGGGCAGTCTCTCAACCGACCTCCACCGCTGCACCGGCTGCGGGCTGCTTTCTGGCGTGGTACTCGACCACGGGATATACTGAATCAGACACGGTGATCTTGATTCAAGACATGACTGGATTCAGGCATGAAAGGTGGGACGGTGCCAGCGGAAACAGGTGATCGCGTTGAGCGCGCCCGCGTAATAGCGGGTCTGAGCCAACGCGCTCTCGCCGATGCGACTGGCATCTCGCAGCCAACCTTGTCGCGGATCATCTCCGGGGACAGAGTGGCGAAGATGCCGGAACTGGTGGCGATCGCATGGGCAACCGGACACACAGTTGCTCAACTCACCCAGGTCGGTACGGTAACCGACCGGGTGCAGTCTGTTGCGCGAGCCACCAATGGCTCAGGCATGGAACGCATGCGTGAAGCGCTGCTGCACTTCCTGGAGTTGGACGCTTACCTGCACGACCAGGCCATCCCTGCCACAGTCTGATACAGGTGGAGATGGTGAACGTAGAGACTGAGGGGCGTGACGCCGCGGCGCGCTTCCGCCAGGAGCATCATCTGGGCGTGCAACCGCTCGGTGATCTTGTCTCGATCATCGAGCAGGCGACCGGAGTCGACGTAGCGGTACTGGAGAGTGGCCCCGACGAGCACGGGCTGACCATGCGGGATCCGATGCGGCAGGCTGTTTTCCTTGGCGTCGCAAGTACCCGGAACCCGATGCGACAACGCAGCACACTCGCCCATGAACTCGGACATGTGCTGTTCGAGGACTGGACCCGTGACGGTACAGGCAGTTGGAGTGATCGAGGTTCCGCTGAGATCCGGGCTGACGCCTTCGCGCGACACCTGCTCGTACCGGCCGAAGGTCTCCGCGAGTTCCTGGCTGACCGGGAGGTCGTGACCGAGTCCACCCTGTCCGAAGTAGTGCAACGGTTCCTGGTGTCACCACAGGTTGCAGCGATCGCGCTGCATCAGGCCTGCTCCATCGATGGGCGCGCCAAGCAGGAATGGATGACGCTCACGGCACCGAAGCTGGCTGCCCGCTTCGGATGGAGCGATCAGTACAAGGCATTGCAGGCCGATTCCACCCAGCGAAGAGCACCGCAACGGCTACTCGCCCGCGCCATCAAGGGCTACGCGGAGGGCGTGCTGTCCGTACAGGCCATCGCCACCTTGCGCGGCACCACGCTTGAGGTGGCTGAAGCGGAGCTGTACCAGGCAGGCGTAGTGCCCGTGGAGCGGCCGATCACGTGAGCTGATCCGGCTGAACTGCCTGACCCGCAGGTCGATCTGGCAGCCCTGGACGCTGACCTCCCGGAGCCGAACCATGCCGATCAGCACACAGCGTCCGAGAAAGACGCGTGATGAGCCACCGGCCCATCATCGACGCCGGCCCTGGGCTGAATTTCTTCTCCATCAACAAGGAACGCCTCCTCATCGAGGTCCTGGGTAAGCTCAGCGCCCCGGAGATCGTGCGAGAAGAGGTTCTCCGCAAGTCCCGGCAGGATGAGCGCTTCCGCGCAGCAGGAACGGTCTGGCGGAAGTTGACTCCCACCTGGCTGCAGATACTCCCCGACGACGAAACCCCCGAACTCGCACTGGTCGTCCATCGGATCACAGGGCAAGCCATGGCTCAACGGTGCCGGCAGCCAAAGGACCTGGGTGAAACCATGGTCATCGCCCATGCCGTCGTGGCCGCAGAGTCAGGTGATGCGGTGACGATCCTCATCGACGACGGTCCCGGCGCCCGGACCGCTACCTCGGAAATCAACCGACTGCAACGCCTGGAAGCCAGCGGCCATCCTGTCGGGTCGATCAGACTGGTGAGCACGCTGACAGTTCTGGAGCGAGCGGTAGGCGGACGACATGTCCCTGACAAGCTGACGATGAGCACCATCCTGGCTACGAAACCTCGATGACGGCCTCCCACCGATCCAGAAGACCAACCTCCTGACATCCGCACGTTGGTTCTGAGTCCAGATGCCTCGCCGATGCCGGGGCCGACCTCGCCACGTTCCGGCAGGAGTGCGAGCTGGCCGACCGGGCGGTCGCGGACCGGGACCTGGACGACACCTGTGACAGCCCGCGCGGCAGAACCATGAACCTGCGCTGGATCTACGCCCACATGATCGAGGAGTACGCCCGCCACAACGGCCACGCCGACCTGATCCGCGAACGCATCGACGGCGCGACGGGCGACTGACCTGCCCCGTCGCTCGCCCTCGCGGCAGGGATGACCGGCCGGATCAGGTCTGTGGGTTGTCCGCGCCGGGGGTGGGTGGGACGGGCGGAGTGGGGGACGGCATCGCGGGGGCTGGGGTTGCTGGTGGGCGGGACCGCGATGCGCGCATGATGAGCATGGCGATTCCGGTCGCTGCGGTGAGGACCAGCGCGAGCACCGCGACCGGCACGTCGATCAGGAAGGCCCACCGGAAGCTCAGGCTCCTCGCCAGGATCCCGCTCACCACGGGGGCGAGCAGCAGTGCGGCGCCGAGCAGGATGCCGAGTACCAGCCGGGCCGGGGAGCGCGCCGGGCCCAGCTGCCCGGACAGGGCCAATGCCGTACCGAGCAGGGTCCCGGCGCCCAGCCCGACGATGATCCGCCCGGCTGTCAGCAGGCCCGGTCCCGGCGTCAGCTGGATCATCACGTTGCCGATGATGAAGAGCACCAGCGCGGGCGCCGCAGCTGCGGTGGGCCAGCGCCGGCCGAGCAGGTATCCGGGTGCGAACATGACCGCCGCGGCCAGCACGTACGAGACCAGCACGGCACCGATCATGGCCCCGGTGGACAGGTCCAGAGCGAACCGGATATTCGTGCCGAGCGCTCCGATGGGCGCGGTGAGCTGTGCGGCGGCGAGCACCGCACCCAGGCCCGGGCCGATCAGAGACCACACCGGGCGAACCGCCGGCGGCCCTACCGGCGCGGGGGAACCGGGAGAAATCACCTGCTGAGTCTAAGCGCCGGCGGTATCGGCGACCCGCCCGAGTTCAGCTGACGTACCGACGGGTCGTGCTCAGCCCGCGCTCGTTTCCGGACGGCGCCGGGTCAACCCGGCCTGTTTGTCCGCATCGGCGTGCGGATAACTGGTGGGCATGATGTATCTCCGTCCCGCCGACACGCTCAAGGTCCTCCTCCTGCGCCGGGAGGTGACGGTCTGATGCCGGCGACCTGGCTGACCGTACTGGCCTGGGTGGCGCTCGGCGCAGCGTTCGTCAGCGCCGCTGTCATCCTGGTCGACCTGTTCGGTCGTGGCTACCGACAGCGCATGCCGGTGATGAACTGGGTCTGGCCGGTCACCGCGCTGTACTTCGGTCCGCTGGCGGTCTGGGCCTACCACCGCTACGGCCGGCGGGCCAGCCCCCGGTGGCTCGATCAGCACGGCCTGGAGGAGTCGCCGACCAAGCCGCGGTGGGCGGAGACGGCCATCGGTGTCAGCCACTGTGGCGCCGGCTGCACGCTCGGCGACATCGTCGCCGAGTTCGCCGTCTTCGGCCTCACCCTGACCATCGCCGGGCAGGCACTCTTCGCCGAGTACATCGGCGACTATGTGCTGGCGGTCGTCCTCGGGCTGATCTTCCAGTACTTCGCCATCGCGCCGATGCGCGGCCTGAGTTTCGGCAAGGGTATCGTCGCTGCCGCGAAGGCGGACATTCTCAGCTTGAGCGCCTTCGAGGTCGGCCTTTTCGGCTGGATGGCCCTGATGGCCTTCGTCTTCTTCCCGGCACCGCACCACCTGCACCCGGACTCGCCGGTCTACTGGTTCCTGATGCAGCTGGGCATGATCATCGGCTTCTGTACGGCGTACCCGGTCAACGCCTGGCTGATCCGCCGTGGCATCAAGGAGGCCATGTAGTCCCCGAGCCGTGGGCAACATCACCACGAAACGCAAACTCTCCAGTACGATAAGTGAGGTTTGCCATATTCGAGATGTTCGTCGGGAGCGTGCGACGGCGCAAGGGGTGACCATGGCTCGGACTCGTACAGGTCGGGCAACCGTGTCGACCACTCTCGTCGGCGCGGTCGCACTTCTCGCCACAGTGCTACCGCAGGTCTTCGCCGTACAGCGGGCTGAAGCTGCGCCGTCGCTCCGGATCGTGACGACGCAGCAGCACGATCCGGTGACGCCACGACCGCCGCAGCTCCCGCGCGATTTTCGCGGCAGGGGCAGGTACATCGTCCGGGACCTGGGCATCACCGTGCCGTTCAGCTGGCAGGGATCAGCTGGCGACAGCCAGATGGTCGCGGGCGGCCCGCAGTACCCGATCTGGTTCACGAACCTGATCTACCACGGCACCCTCTACACCCTGACCTACAAGTGGCCCAACCTGACCGACCATTCGTGCTCGAAGATCCCGGGATTCGGCCTGGACCAGCTGAACCAGGCACTGCAGGGCTCCCGGTTCGTCGGCCGGGAGATCCTGGAGGGGCGTCCGGCGCGACATGTGAACCACTGGCGGGTCGGCCTCGTCCTGCCGCAGCTGCCTCCCGGGAAGTTCCCCCGTCTCCCGATCGCGCTCGGCGACATCTACGTCGACCAGCGCGACCCCGGCACGTTCTGGCAGGTGCTGCAGTTCGGCCTGCAGAACCTCTTCGACCCGCAACTGGACGAGTGGTTGACGATGAAGACCTTCCAGCACCGGCCTGGCCGGGTCAGCCTTCCCGCCGAGTGCTCGCCGACTCTGTGAGCGTCGCCGGGGCCGGTGCCGTCAGTTCCGCTCGACCCTTCCCAGACCGTTCTCGAGGACGTCGAAGGCGTGTTCGACTGCGGCGATGTGGTCGCGGGTGACGGCCCCGGCATCGTCGCCGGCGAGGATCCGTGTCATTCCGGTGACGTAGACGCTGCGGTATGCGGCGAGCGCCAGGGCCGCGGTCAACCGCGGGTGGGGGTCCTCGCTGTGCTCTGCCAGTAGGCCGGCGAGGTGGTCCTCCAGCTCGCCGACGGCCTCGCGGGCGCGCGAGCGCAGCGCCGGGGAGTCCTGCACCGTCTGCCAGAAGTACTTGTAGTTGTCCTGGAAGCCGCCCAGCGGATGGTTCTGTCCGGCGAGGTCGAGCAGGAGGCGACGCAGGGCGCGGAGCGGCGACTCGTCGCTGTTGCGGTCCCGGATCGCCGCGCTGAGCAGGTGCTCGGCTTGCGGTGCGCGGTCGAAGAACATGTCCTCCTTGCGGGGGAAGTAGTTGAAGACCGTCACCTTGGACACGTCTGCAGCCTCGGCGATCTCGCTGATCGTGACGTTGTCGAAGCCGCGCCGGAGAAACAGTGCGGTGGCCGCGTCGGCGATGCGCTGCCGGGTGGCTGCCTTCTTCCGCTCCCTCAACGAGTCCACGAACCCATCGTACTCGACTCAATTTTGAGTCGAGTAAAGTAAAGCCGTGGACTACGAAGTGATCATTGCCGGAGGAGGCCCCGTCGGCCTCATGCTCGCCTGCGAACTGAGACTCCAAGGAGTCACGGTGGCCGTCCTCGAACGGCTCCACGAGATCGACCCGACCGTCAAGGCAGGGTCGATCAACCTGCCCACACTGGAGGCGTTCCACCGTCGAGGTCTGCTACCGAAGATCGACCGGGCGCAGCAGGAGACGCTGAAAGCATTCGGTGCCATGCCGGACGGCCCGAAGCCGGTCGGCCATTTCGCCGGGATCTTCATGTGGAGCGACAAGCTGGACACGTCCGAACTCGCCGTCGACGGCCCCGCCGCCGGCCTCGGCCTCGTCTCCCAGCAACAGGTCGAGGCGATACTCACGGATCGGGCCGCCGACCTCGGCGTACACCTGCGCCGCGGCGTCGAGATGACCGGCTTCGACACCGACGCCGACGGCGTCACCGTGCACGCCGACGGCCTCAGTCTCCGGGCGGGCTGGCTGGTCGGCTGCGACGGTGGCCGCAGCCTGGTACGCAAGCTGGCGGGATTCGCCTTCCCCGGCACCGACCCCGAGATCACCGGCCATCAGGCGATCGTGGAAATGGAGGGTGCGGAGCAGCTCGGCCGAGGCTGGCACACCACCCCGACCGGCACGTACGCCCACGGCCCGGGCCCGGGTCGCATCCTCACGGTGGAGTTCGACGGCCCGCCGGTCGACCGCGACGCCCCCGTCACCCGCGAGGAACTGGAGGCGAGTCTGCGCCACGTCTCCACCGCCGATGTACGGATCACGCAGGTCAGGTCCGCCACCCGGTTCACCGACAACGCCCGACAGGCCACCGCCTACCGGCTGGGCCGCATCCTTCTCGCCGGGGACGCGGCCCACGTGCACTCCCCGTTCGGCGGGCAAGGACTCAACCTCGGCATCGGTGACGCCATGAACCTCGGCTGGAAGCTGGCCGCCAGCGTTCAGAATCGGGCACCGTCCGGGCTGCTCGACACCTACACCGCCGAGCGGCACCCCATCGGCGCCTGGGTAGTGAACTGGACGCGTGCCCAGATCGCGCTGATGCGCACCGATCCACACAGCCGCGCCCTTCGCGATGTCGTCGCCGACCTCCTGCACACCACCACCGGCACCACCTACATGGCCAGGAAGATCTCCGGCCACTGGCAGCAGTACGGCGACGACCCGGTCATCGGCCGCAGTGCTCCGGACCTTGTGCTCACCGACGGCACCCGGCTCGGTGACCACCTGCACGACGGCCAGGGACTGCTGCTCGGCGCCACGGCCGAGGGGTACGCCGACCGCGTCCACACCGTCAAGGGCGACCATCCCGACATGCTCGTACGCCCGGACGGCATCGTCGCCTGGGCCGGCGGTAACGGTCTTCAGGACGCCCTCGCGACCTGGTTCGGCAACGCATCCTGACCAGGATCACCCAGCGCGGTCGGACACGGTCCCGCCGTCGGGAAGTCTCGGCTCGCGTCGGATTCGTCCCGGCGGCAGCCCTGTTGACGCGCATCGGACATAGCTGCCCGTACGCTGCCGGGCGTGGATTGGGTCGAACGGGTCACGCAGGTCCGCCGATGGTCACGGGCCGGAGAGCGGGCGTCGCACAAGCCCTTGCTGCTGCTGTACGCACTGGCCCACTTCCAGCGACACGGCGACGCCCCGATCCTGTACAGCGACGCCGAGCAGCACCTCGCGCACCTGCTGCGGGAGTTCGGACCACCTCGTACGGCCAGTCCCGCCTCGCGCCGTCGTCTGAACCGTGCATTGGTGACCCGGCATTCCGCGAGCAGGTCATGGTGGCCTATGAGTACCAGTGCGCGTTCTGCGGGTACGACGGCTGGCTGAACGGCACCGCGGTCGGGCTGGACGCCGCGCACGTGCGATGGTGGGCGTTCGAGCGCCCTGACGACGTCGCGAACGGCATCTGTCTGTGCGCCTTGCACCACAAACTGCTCGACAAGGGTGCACTCGGCATCACCGACGATCGGCGTGTCGCCGTCTCCGCGCACTACGTTGGACGGGGACCGGCCGCCCGGGACCAGGTTCACGCCCTCACCGACCGGCCGATCGGCGAACCGCAAAAGGCCTTTTACAACGTCGACGGCGAGCACATCGCCTGGCACGCACGTGAGGTGTTCCGTGGACCCGCCCGCGCCACCTGAGCGCGGCCCGCGAGACACGGTCCGACGGATGCGTGGCGGGTCAGTTCCGCGAGAGCGGCAAGGACGATCGGCTCCGGTTTCCGGTGACGCGCTCGCATCAATTAGGCGTAGGGGTCACGCAAGGCCACGTCAGGCGGTAGTCGCCAGGCTCGGAACAAAGGCCCGACCGACCCCACCATGATCGCCGCCGTGGGCAGTAGTCCAAAACCTATGACGGTCCACATGCTCGGCGTCACGAGATGATCTGCCATCCGCACACCCATCAGCTCATGTCCCCCGAGCAGCGAGCCGGCAATGGCGTTGAGAAAAAGACCGACACACATTCCCAGTAATCCAGCTGACAAGCCGAACAATGCCAGCTCGACGGCGAACACCCGCACGACCCGCCTGCTCCGGTAACCGATTGCCTTCAACAGACCGATGTCGCGTACCCGGGACCGGACAAGGTTTGCGCCGACGGACAGGCCGCCGCCCAATCCGACAAGGGCCAGTAAACCACTGAGAACCTTCCCAAGAATATTGATCAATGCCATGGCAGGAGGCAGGTCCGCAAGTTGTTGCTGCACGCTCGAGGCATTGAACCCGTACGATGTGAGACGATGCTGCAGTTCGGGAACATCGCCCGAGCTTCTGGCCTCGACCACGACCTTTGGGTAGCCAACGGATCGGCCGTAGTCCTGGGATGTCACTCCTTCGCCGGCAGCCGCCATCATCTGCACTGTTCTCAGGTTGAAGTACGCGGCGGTACCCCGCTGACCGTCACGGCCGCCGGCTGAGTCATCGTAGAGACCCACGATCCGAATTTTCAGATGCACTGCTTCGCCATGGCCCCGCGAGGTTTTCCGGATATATTCGATCGTCACCGTCCTACCCAACAGTCCAGTCAGATTCTTCTTTGCCACATGTAGGGGAAGAATTGCTTCACCAGCACCGACAGATCCGTGCCCTGCCTCACTGGTCGACTTCACGATGCCCGGTTGACCCGCCGGCATTCTTGGCGTCGCCCACAATGCACCGGGCACCTCGATGGGACTGTCGACGACGCTCATTCCAGCCTGCAGCCACGGTCGAGCTGCCACAACGTGCGGCAGTTGATCGATACGCTGAATCCATTGGTTCGTCAGCGGGATCGGGTTGCGCATGCCGTACGAACTGACCTCGACAGTCCGCATTATCGTACTGTTGAGAATCTCCCCCTGCGCCGATTGAGCACCCTGGGCCACCACACCGCCAGACACGATCACCAGAGCCACGGCCAGGCCAAGAAACCCCCAGAAGGATCGACTTTTCACCAACAATCTTCGCAGGTTCGTCAGCGAAAGCCGCACGTCACCGTCGAATTGCGACCAGACGTCCATCAGTTTTCGACGCACCGGGCCACCCCCTCGCCGGGCATGTCGAAGACTCGATCGGCGATCCTTTCCAGGACGTTGTCGTGCGAAGCGACGATCACCGAGTGACCGCTTCGAGCCGCGTTGGAGAGCTCCCTCAGAACCGCTTCTGCCGCCGCATGGTCGAGACCAGATACAGGTTCATCGGCCAAAATCAGCGGAGGATCGTTCAGTAGAGCACGGGCAACAGCCACGCGTTGCCGTTCGCCGCCCGAAAGGTGACCGGCCGGGACCCGCTCCAGATCGAGAAGTCCCATTCGCGCCAGCAGAGCACGGGCGCGCACTCTCGCCGTACGCCTATCGTGCCCCGGCAGCATCACGTTCGCCAACGCACCGAGGTGCGGAAGCAGATTATGATCTTGAAAGACAAAGCCAATCACGTTCGACCGCAAATTCGCAGCCTCCGTGGAGCTGATGCCACCTACATCGGTTCCCAGAATCCGCACTTCACCTCGATCGGGAGGCGTCAGGAGGCCGATGATATTTAGCAGCGTACTCTTCCCGGAGCCCGACCTGCCCCTCAGCCACACCAGCTCGCCCGGATCTGCCGTCAGGGACAGATTGTCTATGACGGTTCTCTGCGCAGTACGCGTAGGGTAGGACTTACCAACATGCTTCAAACTGACTACCGGGTCCATTTCACTATTCCATCAGTCCAACCGTCAGGATCCCGTAGGTCGCTTCCAGCGTGCACCGTGAAACTGCCGGAGCAGGCTTGTATAGAGCAGGGAAGCCGTCACAGCCATGAATTGAATTCATCCACGACCGTAGATTTTTGGAAGGATCATCCCGGTTCCACGACACTCCGACATGAGCGCTTGCAACTATCTCTTTTGTCATAGAAACTCTCGGGGCCCGAAGCGTATCGCGTGCTTCAGAAAGCTGCCTGGCGTACAAGGCGCGTATTGCGGTCTGCTTGTCCACATAAGGTCCCATGCCCAGGGCCAGCCAGGCATCGTATCGATCTTCATCGGAAGATACTGTAAATTTCGCAATCGAGAACCGGGGCACCCGACGCCCTAACTGGTTGAGTAATGTGACGATGCGCGACGCCGTAGGGATATCTGCCTTTTTGATCTTACCGTCAAGCCATTTTGCAGCTATCTTCGTGGAATCATTTTCAAGTTTTCGATCAGATTTTCCGCCTAGATGCAGGATGACTGCGCACATCAACATATCAACTGCGTCGCCTTTTGTTTTGACGTTGTCGGCAATTTTTTTGACGGCAGCCAAGGTTCGAGCTCTTAATTCATATTTGGCGACGCCTGCCGCATCAAACAGTAGCGCTGCGTAATAGGTGTTTGCGAGAGTACCCAGACGTATTACATATGACCTTACAAGTCCGGAATTCTTGTCGACCCGTCGCTCGATACTTTCTTTGAGAGCAGATAGATCACTCGGCGGCTCTTTGATGAGAAGCCAGCTGCTCACCAAGTAGAAGACTTCGAGCTCAGACCCAGCCACGGAAGCTCCTAATTGCGCCCGCAGCCATGCGGCAGCCTTCTTCCGCAAGGGAACAGGCACGCTCACTCGACCATATTTGAGGAGGCAGAGCTGCCCATACACGTTCATTATCGAATTGGTGTCGAAGATTTTTCCTAACCTCAGCGTGGAAGGAGAGGAAAAATGCCATTTTTGCCAATTTACGCCAAAAATTCGCGCCGCATCCACAGCTCGACAACGCGAATAAGGATTAGCTGTTTGAGCGACAGAGCGTGTAAGAATCTGGGAGTAGCGACTTCGAAGATTAGCTGAGATGCCAAGCGACTTCTCATTGACAACGTCTGCTACAGCAGCGATTTCAGCTATCGCGTTTTGCGGAGCACTGGAGAAGTGATGTATATGCAGAACCCCACTGGCCCAGTCGCCGGGTATTTCCCGTCCTGTCGCCGCCTCGACTCGGGCGCCATACCATGGGCCCCACAATGGGTCGCGTCGGATTTCAACGGTTAAGGACCTTTTTAGCGCCGACGGGTTCCGGATCTCCACCTTGCTCGTGATCCCGGCTAGAGCTGGTAAGGCATATGCACTGGCCGACCATGAGTCGGCTCCATCGGAGCCGAGCCCGGGCCGCGTGTACAGCCCGTTTGCTCCCAGAAGGGTCTTGACCTCGTGTATGACGCTCGCATGGGGGATGCTCCGCGCCTCCCCGCTACTGTGGAGAAATAGATAAGTAGACCCTGCCACGACTATTGATACTGCGAGCAAAATGGGCACTAGGGCTTTTCGCCAAGTCCGGCGCGGGCTCGGCCCACGCCGGACTTGGGTGTCATCTGATGCTTGCGCCATCTCAGGTACTAGCGGTCGCTGACTTCGTCTGACCGTTGTAGAAGGCCGTTGCCGACTCTGTACCGTCTACTCCGACAGTGTGCCAATTGGTGCAAAGGTTGCCCGAGTAGTACGAGCCGCGTGATCCGTTGTCATTGGTCCATGTCGCCGAGATTGGGTCACCCGATTTTCCGAATGCGCTTACAGAGGCATCGATTCCCCACGGGTCAAGCGTTGTGTTGTTGCGTACCCAGTCATTTCCAGCCACCGGCGCATGCCCTCCGGAGATGACTGCTGAAGACGAGAAATCCGCGCAACCGCCGCTTGCCCACGTTGCAATCCAGATATTGGCCGTCAGTTTCGCGCCATTGGAAAATGAGGTACTCGAGGTGCCACTTGTTGCTGGCACAACATCTGCCGCAGATGCCGGGGACGCGAGCGAAGCGGCGAACGCTGTGGCACATGCGAGAATTGCTGCACGACGACACCACTGGTGTAGACTCATGCCTGTCTCCTCACAGACTCGGTATACAGGATGGATGTGGGGTGACATGTGGTTGCGGCGTTCGCGCGCCGCAACCACGCCCTTGCACGCTGCACTATGCCATAGCGCTGAGTGGGGATCAACTACCGAATGTGTCGCCGTTCCGACTGTGCGGGTCACTTGCGTTGGGTTCATGCACGTTGGATCGATTCATTCGTCTGCGGGTAGGTGCTTGACAGAAACCTGCTCCATGCAGGTCGCCCGTCGGGCGGCGAGGCGATCGAGGTGAGCCCGGCTCCTTCTCCGCAATCGGCAGCGTTTCGCAGCCAAGCTGAGTTCTGAGCTGGCGCTCGACGCGTGCTCGCGGGCCGCGATACGGGTCCTCCGCCATACGGACCTCGCTGCCGTACATACACCGTGGCGGCGGTCCCGGGAATCCCGAAACCACCGCCGTCATGGTGGAGCTGAGGGGATTTGAACCCCTGACCCCCTCGATGCGAACGAGGTGCGCTACCGGTCTGCGCCACAGCCCCTGGCCTTGCGGCGCTCAGACTAACAGGTGGCTGTTACGGTCCGCGAACCGATACCGGCGTTACGGGTCGCACCGCCAACCGGCACGGAGAACCGGACGCCTCAGAAGTTCGCGGCGCGGGCCTGGTACGGGCGGCCCCGCAGGTACGACGGCCCGTCCGTGCCGGTGGCCCGGTCCTGCTCGGCGTGTGCCGCCGCTGCGGCGGCCTGCGCCTCGGCCAGTTGCCGGGCCACCGCCGCGCGGCGGGCCGCCGCCAGTTCCGCGCGCCGCCGCGCGGCCATCTCGCTGGCCCGCTGCCGGCGCTCGGCATGCAACCGCTGCGCCCGCGCATGCGCTACCGCCCGCGCATGCGCCTCGTCGCGGCGCCGGCGCAGCTCGGCGAGCGCCCGGTTGCGCAGGTGGACCAGGTACACGGCGGTGAGCAGCACGCTGGCTCCTGCGCCGACGAAGAACCCGGGCGCCAGCGCACCGAGGCCCGCTTCCGCCACCGTCAGCACCAGCAGCAGGAGCAGTACCCGCCGCCGGTGGTAGCGCCACCAGCGACGCTGCTGCTCGGCGGTGAGTTCGGCCGCCGGCCGGCTCAGGAACGGCCGGGCCAGCAGCAGCCGTACCAGCGGGCTGCGCCGCAACCTGCGGCGGAACGTACGGCGACGGCGTCCGCCGGCGCGCCGCAACCGCTCCCTGCGCCGCATCCGGCCGCCACGGCCCGGCGCGGCCGGTGGTGCGTGACTGCCCGGCGATCCCGCCACATCGGCCGCGGTGGGCGAACCGGCCGACGGGCTCGGTACGACCACCGGCCCGGGCATGGTCCGCGACGACGGAACAGTCTCAGGCCTGTGTACGCCGGAGCGGGCGGCGCTGGAGGTGCCGGGCAGGTTGACCGGGCGTCGGGGCACGGTACGCCGACGGCGCTGGCGGGTGAGCACCCGCGCCGTGGACCATTCACGCTCCGCGACCTGCCGTTCCGTGGCGTCGTACCGGCGTACCAGGGCCGGTGCGAGGGCCAGCAGGCCCGCCGCCACCAACACGGCGAGGAGCACCGATGTCGGCACCCCCGGACCCCTTCCGTTCCCGTAGTCACAACCGTCACTTGAGGCTACGACCGGAATGACACATATCGATGGCGCCACACCGGCACCCATCGACTACGGGTGACGACAGCGGGTGTATCTGCTACCGGGAGGCGTGCGGGGTGCCCTTCTGGTGCAGGCGGGCCAGCAGACCGCCGTCCTCGGCGACATCCTCGCTGGTCAGGGCATATCCGAGGTGGTCGCGCCAGCCACCGGCGATGTACAGGTAGCGGTGGTGGTACGACTCCTCGCGGAACCCGAGTTTCTCCACCACCCGCCGGCTCGGCCGGTTCTCCGGGCGGATGTTGACCTCCACCCGGTGCAGCCCGCCCTGGCCGAACGCATGGTCGACCGCGAGTGCCAGCGCGGTCGGGGTGATCCCACGACCCGCGTACCGGTGGTCCACCCAGTAGCCGGCGTAGCCGGAGCAGAACGCGCGCCGCACGATGTTGCCGATGGTCAACTGCCCGACAAGGCGACCCTCGAAGCAGATCGCGTACGGCATGACGGTGCCGCTGCGCGCCGATGCCTTCAGGTCCTTGTAGACGTAGCGGAACGCGCGCAGCGTGTGTACATCCTCCCACCGGCCCGGCGGGTCCGGCTCCCACGGCGCCAGCCACTTCTCGTTGGCCAGCCGCACCTCGACCCACGCCGCGGCGTCGGACCGCTCGTACGGTCGCAGCGTCACCGGGCCGTCGGTCAGGACGGCGGGCCAGCCAGGAATCGAGTTCATCTCCGCCGATCGATCAGCAGCACGTCCACTGTGGAGCCAGCCGCGGCGGTCGACACCCGTTCCCCGAGCACCATCAGGCCGTTCGCCTCGGCAAGGCCTGACAGAGTGTACGGCCCTCCGGCAAGTGGCTGCACCGTGTAGCCCCCGCCGCGTCGCTCGGACACCTGCGCCGGCCGGAACTCCCGCAGCCCTGCGGGTGAGGACAGCGTCTCCAGCAGGTGCGCCTTGACGCTGGGCCGGAACACCGGCTCGGCGCCGGCGAGCCGCTGGATGACCGGGCGTACCAGGATCTCGAACCCGATCAGTGCCGTACCGGGGTCTCCGGGCAGGCACGCGATCGGCACCTCCTCGCCGCCGACCGTACCGAAACCCAGCGAGGTGCACGGGTAGACCGACAGGTCGGTGAACGCCACCGTGCCTTCCCTGCCGAGGACCTGGCGCACCATGTCACCGGGGCCGAGGCCGGTACCGCCGGTCATCACGATAAGGTCGCTGCGCAGCGTCTGGTCCTCCAGGACCGCCCGCAGCCCCTCCGGGTCATCGTCGCAGATGCCGATCCGGTACGCCAGCGCGCCCGCCTCCACCGCCGCGGCGGCCAGCGCGTGCGAGTTGACGTCCACCACCTGGCCTGGCGCCGACAGCCGGCCCGTCTCGACCAGTTCGTCGCCGGTGGCCACCAGCACCACCCGCGGGCAGGGGCGCACCACCACATGCCCCACCCCGGCGGCGGCCAGCAACGCCACCATGGGCGGGGTCACCGGGCTGCCGGCGGTCGCCACGGTGGCACCCGGCGCCAGTTCGTCGCCGGCCCGCCGCACGCCGTGACCGCGTTTCGGCGTGGCATAGATCTCCACCGCCGCCATGCCCTCGTCGGTCCAGGTCATCGGCACCACCGCGTCGGCGGCGGCCGGCATCGGCGCACCGGCGGCCACCGACAGGCAGCTGCCGGCACTGACCCGTACCGGACGCCAGCTCGCCGCGCCGACGTCACCGACCACGTTGAGCCGGACCGGTCGGTCCTCCCGGGCGCCGGTCACGTCGTCCAGCCGGACCGCGTACCCGTCGATCGCGGCATGGTCGAACGCCGGCAGCGGCCCGGGCGCCTTCACGTCCTCGGCGAAGACGTTGCCGTACGACTGGGTCAGCTCCAGGTCCAGCGGAGGCAACGGCCGGATCTTGGCCAGTACCTGCTGGAGATAGTCGGCCAACGGCGTCAGCATGGCTGTCACGGCACTGCCCCCGCGGGAAGAAGGATCGTCACACCACCCGTGCGGCACGCTGGCCGGCGATCACCCCGCCCATTCCTGCGCACGGGTGGCCATCAGCTCCGACCGGCGAACCGGCCACCTGCCTGTACCGGCTGGGCGCCGGACTCGAAGTCGTCGGCCACGTAGCCGGCGAGCCACTCCCGGAAGTCCGGGCCGATGTCGTCGCGGGCGCAGGCAAGCTGCACGACCGCCTTCAGGTAGCCGGTCGGGTCACCGGTGTCGTAACGCCGGCCGCGGAAGACCACCCCGTGCACCGGGGTGCCCTCGTCCAGCAGCAGCGCCATCGCGTCGGTGAGCTGGATCTCGCCGCCCCGGCCCGGCTTCGTACGCCGCAGCGCGTCGAAGATCTTCGCCGGCAGCACGTACCGGCCGACGACGGTGAGGTTGCTCGGTGCCTCTTCCCGCGCCGGCTTCTCCACCAGCCCGGTGATCTGCACCAGGTCCGGGTCGGCGGTCTGCTGCACGGAGGCCACCCCGTACTTGTGGACCTCCTCCCACGGCACCTCCAGCAGCGCGAGCACGATGCCACCGGTCTCGGCCTGCAGGTCCAGCATCGTGGGCAGCAGCGGATCGCGCTCGTCGATCAGGTCGTCGCCGAGCAGCACCGCGAACGGCGAGTTGCCGACGTGGTCCTCGGCGCAGGACACCGCGTGCCCGAGGCCCAGCGGTTCGGGCTGCCGGGACGAGTGCAGGGCTGCCAGCTCGCCGGGGCGGCGTACCGCCTCCAGGCGCTCCTGGTCACCCTTGGCCTCCAGCGCGGCCTCCAGGTCGAGCCGACGGTCGAAGTGGTCGACCATGGAACTCTTGCCGCGCCCGGTAATGAACAGGACGTCGGACACCCCTGCGGCGGATGCCTCCTCCACGATGTACTGCAGCGCCGGCTTGTCCACGACCGGGAACAGTTCCTTGGGGACCGCCTTGCTGGCCGGCAGGAAGCGGGTGGCCAGCCCGGCCGCGGGAATGACAGCCTTGGTCGCGCGGACCTTCGTACCGGCTGCGCTGCGGGAAGGGTCATGACTGGTGAGATGGTCGGGCATGGCCCGAGACTATCCGCCACGGGTCTGTCGGGGCGGGCGTGGCCGTCGCGACGCGCCGCCGGAACCCGGCGACGTGCTGTCGGGGCCGCCCCCGCCGGTGACCTCCTCGGTCTCCGGACGCCGGTGCCGCTGCCGGCCGGAACGCCCGTCGGCCCAGCCGGACGCCACCCGCCAGGTGTCGCGACCAGACGCTTTGGCGTCGTACAGGGCGTCGTCGGCCGCGTCCAGTACGTCCTGACCGGCCCGGCCGTGGTCCGGGAAGACCGCCACCCCGATCGAGACGGTAACACCGATGTCCACCGAGGTCGGCGCGTCCTCGCCGTCGGTCGGCTCGGCGACCACCGGTGCGGGCACCGACATGCCGCGTACCGAGGCACAGATCCGCTCCGCCAACCGGATCGCGCCCGCCTCGTCGGTCTCCGGCAGCAGCACCACGAACTCCTCGCCGCCCTGCCGGCAGGCCAGGTCGACCTCCCGCACCTCCGCCTGGATGCGCTGGGCGAAGGCGACCAGCACCGCGTCCCCGGAGGAGTGCCCGTACGTGTCGTTGACCTCCTTGAACCGGTCCAGGTCCATCGCCAGTACCGACAGCCGCCGGTCGAAGCGGGTGGCCCGTTCCACCTCGCGGCGCAGCGACACCCGCAGGTAGCGGTAGTTCCACAGGTCGGTGAGCGGATCGGTGAGTGACAGCCGCGCGGTCTCCTGGTGCAGCAGTACGTTGTCCACCGCGATCGCGGCCTGACCGGCGAACGTACGCAGGGTGCCCAGGTCGGCGTCGTCGAAGTCGTCCTGCCCGAGCCGGTCGTACAGTGCCAGTACACCGCGCAGCGGGCCGGGCTCCCGGCCGGACGCCTCGTCCAGCGGAAGGTCGCCGAGTTCCCGGCGGTCCCGGCTGGAACCCAGGAACGGTACGGCGATGTAGGTCCGGCAGCGCGGCTCGTGCGGCGCCAGTTCCACCCCGGCCACCCGTCCCCGCCGCGGCTCACCGGCCTGCGCGACCGCGCCCAGCAGGCCCTCACCCAGCGGGACCCGTACGTCGGCCAGCGACCGGGCCCGCTCGTCCAGGCCGTCCGCGCACTTGGCCACGAGCTGGTTCGGGTACGGGCTGCCCGGCGCCTCGTCCACCAGCAGCACCACCCCGGCCTGCGCGCCGGTCGCGGCCATCGCCGTCTTCAGGATGACGTCCAGGATGCCGTCCAGGTCGTGGGTCTGCGCGAGGGTGTCACCGAGCAGCCCCAGGTTGCCGCGCAGCTGGTCCCGGCTCGCGGTCAGGGCGTGCACGTACGCCTGCATCTCCCGGGTCATCCGGTTGAACGCCGAACCCAGCTTGCCGACCTCGTCGCGGCTGCGTACCGGCACCCGGGCGTCCAGGTCACCAGCGGCCACCGCGTCGGCCGCCGAGGCCAGCTCGAACAGTGGCCGGGTCGTCGAGTTGGCCAGCCACCAGGCCGCACCCACCGCGACCAGGCCGGCCAGTACGACGACCCCGACCAGAACCGTGTACAGCGCCTGCGAGTCCGACCGGGCCGCGGACAGCGCCAGGTGCAGCGGCTGCCCCTGCCGGCTGGGGACGTTACGCACGAACATCCCGTCCGGTGTCCGGCGCATCGTCTCGCTGGTGAGGTGACCGACGGCGGTGGCCACCCGGCCGGCCCGGCTGCCTGGTTCGGTGGACAACGGCGCGCCCCGCGACAACACCGTCACCGCCACCCCGACGGAGGCACCGAGGCGACGTACGAAGCTGCCGTCGATGGGTGTGGCCGCCACCGCCTCACCGACGGTCTGGCCACTGGTGTTGGTCATCCGCACCCGGGCGACCAGGGACAACGGGCGTTGCGTACCGGCGGCCACCTCCCCGGAGCAGTCCGCGGCCGGCTGCTCCAGTCGACCCGCCGTGGACAGCACCTGGCCGTGCTGGTCGGTCAGGGTCACCGCACCGGCCAGGCCGGTCCGTACACCGTCGCGGGCGGCGTCCGCGCGGTTGGTCGGTGCACCCGCCCCGTACACCCGGGCGGAGATCATCGCCGCCGACTGCAGTTCGCGGCAGGCCGAGTTGACCGCACTACGCACCATCGTCGCGGCGGTGTCCAACCGGCTGGTCGCCCGACGGTTACTCACCTCGGAGACGGTGAGTCCGACGAACACGGCACCGATGAGTACCGGTCCGAGCACGACGGCGAGGAAGGCGGCGGTCAGCCGTGCGCGCAGGGTCAACCCGTCCTCCCCAGGGTCCGTTCCATCGGGGCCGCCGCTGCGGCACCGGTCGACGGGCCGGCGCTCCGGGCACCGCTCGACGACCCGCAGTGCGATGCTGTCACAGCATCCGGAGCAACGACCCACTGCGGCGAGGTTGGATCTGGCGAATATGCGTCCACTTTCCGAAAAGTCGAGTATCCGTGACCGGTTGTCGGCCGAACGTCGGAATATGACACCGGCCGAACGGACGACTGCCGACCAGGCCATCCAGGCCGCCGTACGCGACCTGCTACGCCCCGGCCGACGGATCGGCCGGCCCGTCGTCGGCGCCGTCCGACGTAGCGTGGCCGGCTACGTACCGGCGGACGGCGAGCCCGGCGGCGCCGTACTGCCCGAGGTCCTGCGCAGCTACCAGGACCGGGTGCTGCTGCCCGTACTGCGCAGCGACCTGGATCTGGACTGGGCCGAGTACACCGGACCGGACTGCCTGCAGCCGGCCCGGTGGCGACTGTGCGAACCGTCCGGGAAGCGCCTCGGCCGCGGCGCGGTCAGCGCGTGCGCGGTCCTGGTGGTGCCCGCCGTGGCGGTGGACCGCGCCGGCAACCGTCTCGGCCGCGGTGGCGGATCGTACGACCGGGCACTCGCCCGGGTGCCGGCCCGCGCCCTGGTGGTGGCCCTGCTGTACGACAACGAACTGGTCGACCGGCTGCCCTCCGAACGGCACGACCGCCGGGTCAACGCGGTGATCCGCCCCGCTTCCGGACTCCTACGCCTCTGATACGAACGCAGCCTCGCCCGCCCCTGCCCCTGCGGGTAGGCGTTGGGGCGAGGGGTACGGCAGATGGGCGGAGTGTCTACCTGGACACCCCGGGTGGACGGCAGGGGTGGCGATGGCGGATGATTAGCACTCAAGAAGAGAGAGTGCCAGCGGAGGCAAGGGTGCCCACCTACCAGTACGCATGCACCGAGTGCGGCCACCAGCTCGAAGCGGTCCAGGCGTTCACCGACGGACCGCTCACCGAGTGCCCCAGCTGCGGCGGCCGGCTACGGAAGGTCTTCTCGGCGGTCGGAGTCGTGTTCAAGGGCTCGGGCTTCTACCGGACCGACTCCCGTTCCGGCTCGACCAGTTCGTCCGGTCCCGGCTCAGACAAGTCGAAGAGCGACTCCGGCGGCAAGAGCGGTGACAGTTCCTCGTCGGGCAGTTCGACGGGCTCCACCGACTCGTCGGGATCCGGTTCCGCCAGCTCCTCCGGTTCCAGCTCGTCGGACTCCAGCTCGTCCGGCTCCGGAAAGTCCTCCTCGGGCTCGTCCAACAAGTCCGGCTCGTCCAGCAAGGTCGCCAGCAAGTCCTGACCCGTCGGCACGTTCTTTAGCACACCCGACGGCAGACCCGACCTGGTTGTCCACAGGCCGCCCCTGGTTGTCCACAGGCGGCGTGCACAGAGGTGTCGGCCGCGCCAATCCCGCATACGGTCCACGGCAGCGAAGGGAGCTGTCGTGGACGATCAGGCGCAGGCAGGCAGCCGGAGGACCACCGTCGGCCGCAACAGACGGCGGGCCGACCGGCTCGACCCGGTGCGGTGGACCAGACGACGACGCAGCCGCCTGCTGCGCGCGGGGTTGGCGACACTGCTGCTCGTACTGGCCGGTGGGGTGCTGATGACCGGCGCCGCGAAACCCGCCGGGGCCACACACTGCGTCACTGCCGCCCGCCCACCAGCCCCGGCCGCCGACCCGACGGCGATACCGGCCGGCAAGGTCGGCGTGCCCGTCCGGGTCAGTCAGCCCGGGGTGGGCGCGCTCGTACGGCCCGGCGACCACATCGACCTCACCGCCGCGCACGGCACCTCGGGTCATGCCCGGACGCTGGTTCGCGACGTCGTGGTGCTGCCCCGGCCGTCCCGCGCCGCGGTGGAACCCGAGAGCGGATCGCTGCTCTACCTCGCGATGAGCGAGCATGATGCCCAACTCGTCGCCGGCGCCGACCCGGACACCCGGATCGGGGTGACTGTCCGTCCGCATTGACGCCGTCCGTCCGGATGCACACCGCTGACCGACGGTGCGCTAGCGTGCCGCATCGACTCTGTACGAAAGGAGCAGGACACGTGCTCAAGGGGTTCCGGGACTTCATCCTGCGTGGCAACGTCGTCGACCTCGCGGTCGGCATCATGATCGGCGCGGCGTTCAGCGCCGTGGTGAAATCGCTGGTCAGCGGCCTGCTGACACCGCTCATCGCGGCGATCGGCGGCCAGCCCAACTTCAGCGAATTGACCTTCACGGTGCACGGCAGCCACTTCAAGTACGGCATCTTCATCAACGCCGTCATCTCGTTCCTGATCCTCGCCGCGGTGATCTACTTCCTGGTGGTGCTGCCGCTGAACAAGGTGATGAAGCGGTTCTTCCCGGCCAAGGACGTGGAGAGCCCGAAACGGGACTGTCCGGAATGCCTGTCCAGCATCCCGGCCGCAGCCCGGCGCTGCGCCTTCTGCACCGCCCACGTTCCGGCGCTCGGCGAACCCGTCCGTACCTGAACCGGGCGGTGCTCCGACGGACGGTGCTGCCGACGGACGGTGCTGCCGACCCGCACACCGGAGACGGTCGACGGACGGTCGGCGGCGGTCAACCCCAGTGCGGTGGCCGGTTCTCCAGCAGACGTTCGTCGTTGTCCTGCCGGGTCTCACCCCAGCCGGCATCGGTGTCGTCGCTGGTCTGATCGGGCAGGATCGTCAGCTCCTCGTCGAGGTCGACCTCACGGTCGCGGTCGTCACCCACCGGCGTGCTCCTGTCGTGTCAGCGCATATGCGTGTCAACGCGATACTCCGGCGAGAGTAACCGGCCGGGCCGGCACGGTGCACCATGGATGCGGGTGCCGGCCCTCCACGGAAGGACGCGCGATGGTCTTCAGTACGCGGCGGGTCCGTCAGGCCATCGACGAGACTCGCCGCTTCCACGGCGGCCGGGCCTGGCCGGCCAGCTTCACCGAACGGCTCACCGACCCGCTGCCCACCGTTGCGGACGTGGCCCGGCTGGCCCGTACCGCCGCGCCCTGGTCCGGCACCGACGACGCCGACCGGATACCGGTACGCCGCGACGGTCTGCCCATCGTCACCGCCGAGCAGACCTCGCTCACCTGGGTGGGCCACGCCACCTTCGTCGTACAGATCGGTGGGCTGCGGATACTCACCGACCCGGTGTGGTCACGGCGCATCCCCGGAATCCGGCCCCGGCACGTACCGCCCGGGGTGGCGTTCGCCGACCTGCGGCACGTCGACGCGGTGGTGATCAGCCACAACCACTACGACCACCTGGACGCGCCGACGATCCGGCGGCTGCCCCGCGACACCCCGATCCTGGCGCCCGGCGCCCTCGGCTACTGGTTTCGCCGCCGCAGCTTCCGGTCCGTACAGGAACTCGACTGGTGGGAATCGACCACCATCGGCGACGTACGCTGCGATTTCGTACCGGCGCACCACTGGAGCCGGCGCGGACTGCACGACTCGTGTCGGAGCCTGTGGGGCGGATGGGTGTTCACCGGCCCGACCGGGCGGCGGCTCTACTTCGCCGGCGACACCGGGTACGGGCACTGGTTCGGCGACATCGCGCAGGCGTACCCGGGCATCGACGTGGCGATGCTGCCGATCGGCGCCTACTATCCGCGCTGGTTCATGCAGTCCATGCACATGAACCCGGAAGAGGCCGTACGCGCCTGCACCGACCTGGGCGCCACCCACCTGGCCGGCATGCACTGGGGCACGTTCGCGATGACCGCCGAACCGGTCCTCGAACCACTCACCCGGGTACGCGCCGCCTGGGCGGACGCCGGCCGGCCCGCCGACCAGCTCTGGGACCTGGCCATCGGCGAATCCCGCACCTTGCCCTGAGACACCCTTAGCCTCTCCCCTACTGCGCATTTTCCCCCGAATCGGCGTTACGTGCGCTTAGTCAATGAGACATTCGGGGAAAATGCGGTCCCGGAGATCAGCGCTTGGCCGCCACGTCCAGAATCTCGTCGTAGACAGTCGGGTCATAGGACAGTACGACCGGGAACCCGGTGCCACTCTTCGTGGTCCACCGCACCTCGACACCCGGGTTGTGCCACTCGCCGCCGTCCGGCAGATACACGTGCGGGCTGCCCTGTACCTCCCAGTCCTTGGCGGTACGCCACTGCGTGACCACCTCCGCGCGCCCCGAACCCAGCTTCAACGCCTTCGTCAGCGCCTCCACATTGACCTTCGGGCAACCACCCGCCACGTCGAGGATCACCGGCAGCAACGTGATACACCGGCTGTCCGCGAACATCGCCCGGCGCAACGCGGCATCCAGTTCGTCGCTCGCCGCGAGACCACCCACATCCGGGCGCTTCGCCGCCTGCACCGCCTCCAACGCCAGCAGCGTCGACACCGGCCATTCGGACTCGGGCCGCTGCCAGACCTGCCAGTCCAGGCTGGGCTCCAGGCCACCGACCACGGCCACCTCGGCATCCAGCGTCCGTTTCGGCGTGGGCCGCCGATTCACCAGCTCCAGCGGAAACGCCCGCAGGTCGATGCGTACCCCGGTCAACCCGCGACGCTGCCGGGCACGGCGCAGACCGTGCAAGGTCAGACACGCCCACGGGCAGGCAATGTCCGCGTACACGGTCAACACGCCCGGACCGGCGTTGAACTCCGGTAGTCTGCGCGGCACGATCTCTCCTGTTGGTCGTCGACTTCAGCGCCCCAGCATGACCGTCCACCGGCGACGATGCGACCCGGGGTGCAACCACCCTTCCCACCGGTACGGACGGTGTCCGGCCCGGCGCCGCTGGTGCACAATCCAAACCAGACGGTGGGAGGTGTCGGATGGAGCGGCTCGAGCCTTTCCTGGTGGTCGGGATCAACGGGCAGGAAGCCTCCGCGGCGGCACTGCGCTGGGCGGTCGCCGAAGCCTGGGCGCACCAGGCACGCGTGATCGCGGTCTACGCCTTCACCGAGCCGGTCGTCAGCGACGTGACCATGCTTCCGCCCGATGCCCTGCAACACGCGCACGACGCCCACGAAGCGGCCAGCCAGTGGCGCGACGAAGCGCTCGCCACGCTACCCGAATACCCGGAGGCTCGGGTCGAGGTACAGGTACGGCTCGGCCCCGCCGGCCCGGCCCTGACCGAAGCCGCCGGCGGAGCCATGCTGCTCGTGGTCGGCAGCCACGGACACCACCCGCTGCACCGCCTCGTGTACGGCTCGGTCAGCCACTACTGCGTCGGGCACGCGCCCTGCCCGGTGGTCGCGGTGCCGCAACATGGGCTCGCTCGCTGACGCTCGCTCGTTACATGGCCTCGCTCGCTTCGCTCGACTCGGCAGGCGCTGGCTCCACCGGCGCTTGGATCGGCCTGTTGAAGGCCTGCGGGGGCGACGCCTTCGGCGCGCCTCCTCGGGCTTCTGCGGCCGAGCGCGCCGGCTACGCCATCGCGTGACGGTCCAGGCGGGGTTGTCCCGCGCCCCGCGCGGGACCCGCTCGTTACATGGCCTCGCTCGCTTCGCTCGACTCGGCGGGCGCTGGCTCCACCGGCGCTTGGATCGGCCTGTTGAAGGCCTGCGGGGGCGACGCCTTCGGCGCGCCTCCTCGGGCTTCTGCGGCCGAGCGCGCCGGCTACGCCATCGCGTGACGGTCCAGGCGGGGTTGTCCCGCGCCCCGCGCGGGACCCTGACAACCCAGCTGGGGTAACAGCAACGTCCCCGCGGCGCTGCGCGCGCGGGACATGCGGCAACCCGCGTGGGGTAACCGGCAAGGGGATGGCGCGGGGAGGTGCGCGGGAGGGTGAGGGGCACCACCTGGGTGGTGGGTGTCAGTCGGGGTCGGGGCGGGTGGCGGTGACGCGGGCGGTGGCTCGGCGTTGGGCCCAGAAGGTGAGGATGGCGGCGACGGCCAGACCCCACAGGACGTAGTTGACCAGGGTTCCGGGAGCAGCGTGGGTGTTGGCCACGATGTGCATCGGGGGGAGCAGGAGTACGACGGCGACCAGCGGGCCGGCAGCGTACCAGCCGATCACGTTGAGCAGGCCGGTGTTGCCGGCGGGGGTCTCCATGCCGAGCATCAGCGCACCCGGCACCGGGCCCCGGTACGCGCTGACCATGGCCGCGGCCACCAGGGCCGGCACTGACACCAGCGGGAGCAGCAGCGGTACGGGCGAGCCGGTGAGTGCGGCGCCGACCGCGGCACCAGCCTCGGCCAGTACGCCGGCCACCGCCAGCGGCACAATCGCGTGCCGCAGTGCCAGCCGGTCGAACGGGTACGGCAGATGCCCGGCGCGGGTCGGGTCGTCGGCGTCGAGTCGGGCCGGTTCGGTGAGCTGGGTGACGGCGAGGTAGCCGGCGATCAGCCCACCGGCCAGCAGCGCGAGCGACAGGTACAGGCCGTTCGCGATGACCGACAGTGCGATGAACAGGAAGGCGACGGCGGTGAGTACGGCGGCCCAGGCCGGTCGGGACGGGGTACGGATCAGCGCGGTGGCGTCCCGCCACGGTACGGCCAGCCCGGCGTGGTGCGGTCGGGGTAGCCGCAGCGCGCGGACCGGGCCGCTGCGCGCGGCGCGTACCTCCATGGCCGCCGCGCGCGGGTTGAGGGTGGTGAGTCCGGCGCTGACGCCACTCATCGACCGGGCGCGGGCCCGGATGGTACTGCCGGGGATGCTGGCGCAGACCCGGACGGCGAGCACCACCAGCACGACGGCGAGTACGGCGAGGCCGGCCAGCGCGACCTGCCAGCCGCCGGCGGATGCGCCGGCGCCGGCGAGTACCGGCTGCACGGCCCAGCCCCACGGCCCGGTCCAGGTTTCCACCGAGCCGAGCAGCGCCAGGTCGTGGCCGGTCCAGCTCAGCGCACTCTGTACGGCCAGCGCCAGGGCGACGGTGACCACAGCGGGCGCGAGCAGCCGGACGAGCCGACCGGCGCCGGGGTAGCGCTCGACGAGGGTGGCGGCGCCGAAGGCGAGCAGTCCGGTGAGCGCGAAGGACAGTACGGCGCTGCCGAGCAGCGGCCAGAACCCGTCGCCGGAGGCACCGCCGGTGGCGAGTACGACGGCCAGTACGGCGCCGAGCACCGCGCCGCCGCCGGCGCCGACGATCAGTTGTGCCCGCAGCCGGGGGCGCAGCAGCCGGCCGCGGTCGATCGGTAGTGGCAGCAGCCAGCTGGCGGAGGGCAGCGGCAGGGTGACGGGGCCGCGCCACAGGGCGTCCCGCAGCACCGCGAGCAGCAGCAACAGTACGACCGCGACGAGCGCCGGGGGTGCCGCGGCGAGCAGCCGGTCGGCGTGCTGGGTGTGGTGCTGGGCGTGCGAGAGCCGCCGCAGCCAGGGCAGCAGCAGCCCGCCGTAGACGAACAGCGCGATGACCGACACGTACGCGGTGAACGCCATGCTGCTGGCCTGTTCGCGCCGGTGGTCGCGGCGCAGTCGGCGCAGCAGCGCGAAGGTGGCCCGGGTACGGGCGGCGACGCTCGCGGCGTCCGGCTCCGCGTCGACGGCGGAGGCGGGTTGCTCGACGATGTCGGTGATGGTGTCGCTGTCCGGTTCAGGCGATGGCACCGGTGAGCACCTCGTCCGGGCCGCCGTCGGCGACGATCTCCCCGTCCCGCAGGACCACGACCCGGTCGGCGACCGCGGCGGCCAGGTCGGTGTGGTGGGTGGCGATGAGCAGTGCGGTGCCGGTCTTCTTCTCGGCGAGCAGCACCCCGGCAAGCCAGTCCCGCGCAGCGGGGTCGAGGCGTTGTTCCGGTTCGTCGAGTACGAGCAGTTTGCGGGGCCGGACCAGCACCGCGGCCAGCAGCATCGCCTGGGTCTGCCCGCTGGACAGCGAGCCGGGCAGCGCGTCGGCGTGGTCGGCGAGCCGGCAGTCCGCCAGCGCGGTGGCGACCATCTCGTCGGCGTCGTCTCCGGCTCCGTGCGCGACGGCGACCAGGTGCAGGTGTTCGGCGACGGTCAGGTCCGGGTAGTAGCCGACGCTGTCGCCGACGACCCCGATCTGGGTACGGGCCCGGATGTCCTGCTCGTTGAGCGGTATCCCGCCGAGGCGTACGGTGCCGGTGCTGGGCTTGTCCCGGCCGCAGGCGATCCGCAGCAGGGTCGACTTCCCGGATCCGTTGGCGCCGAGCAGCACCACGCAGCGCTTGGCCCGGACGCTCAGGTCGACGGGCTCAAGTGCCTGTCGTTCCCCGTACGTCCGGCTGACACCGACGAGTTCCAGCAGCGGAGGAGTGGCCACGCCGCCGATGCTACGGCGCGCCCGTGGTAGCACCACCGGCCGCCGGGGTGTGCGGGCCGTTCGGCGGACTGTGGGTGACCGTCGAAATTCGTACAATGGTGTCGAGAGGTGATGTCCGATGACCGCGACCACGCCGGCGGCGCTGCGTACGGTGGAGTCGTTCCTCAATTCCGTGGACGCCGAGGTGCCCAGCGACGAGTTCGCCGATGTCGACACGTTCCGGGGCTGGCTCACCGGTCAGGGGTTCGCCGACGACACCGCCACGGCCGCCGACCTGGAACTGGCCCGCGCGCTGCGCGCCGAACTGCGCGCCGAGGTCGACACCCACCACGACGGTACGGACCGGGACCGCTCGACGCTGGATGCGCTCGCCGCCCGGGTGCCGCTGACGGTCCGGTTCGCCGCGGACGGCAGCGCCCGCCCCGCGCCCACCACCTCCGGCGGGGTGACCGGCCTGCTCGGTGAGGTACTGGCCGCGGTCAGCCTGGCCACCCACGATGGCACCTGGTCGCGGCTGAAGATCTGCCCGGCGTCGGACTGCCGGTGGGTCTACTACGACGTGTCGCGCAACTCGTCGCGCCGCTGGTGCGCGATGCGTACCTGCGGAAACCGGAACAAGACCCGGACGTACCGCCGGCGTGCGGCGACCAGCTGACGCCGTCTACACGTGCCGGCGCTGGCCGAGAATGTCGGGAATCGGACCGGTGGGCAGCTCCGCAGCCGACAGCCGCCAGATGATGGTGGCGCCGCCGCCCTCCCGTGGCGCCGAGTCGACCCGCTGGTAGCCGAGTTTGCGGGCGACCGCACCGCTGGCGGTGTTGGCCTCCTCGTGGTGGATCTCCAGCTGGTCGATGCCCGGTACGGCCAGCCCGGCGGCGGACAGCGCGGCGGCGGTCCGGGTCGCGACACCTTGACCGGTGTGCCGGGTGTCGACCCAGTAGCCGATCTCCAGCCGGCCCGGACCGATCCGCGACATCAGCCCGGCGCTACCGATCACCTGCCGGGCGCCGATCATGATGGCGTAGTCGAACGTCTGGCCGGCGTCCCACTCCTGGTCCTTGCGGGTCAGGTAGTCGGTGACCTGTTCCCGGCCGTAGTCGGCCGTGGCCCACGGCATCCACGGCCGCAGGTGCGGCAGCGAGGCACGGACCGATTCCAGCAGCGCCGAGGAGTATGCCCGACGCCAGCGGCGCAGCGTGATCCCGTTGGCGACCAGCGTCTCCGAGGGTGGGAGTAGACGTTCAGGCATGCGCACATACTGGCAGCGCCGGACATCCGGGCGCATCGGCATTCCCGCGCCGAGCCGGTACGGCGCTGCCGGGTGCCCGCCGTAGGCTGGTCGGGTGCCCGAACCACTCGCTGCCGCCCTCGCCGACCTGCGCCTGCTGCTGACCGACCCGCGCCAGCTGGTCCGGGCGGTGGCCAGCGGTAAGCGCCGGGACGGGCAACCGCGCAGCCGGCGGGTCGAGCTGCGCCCGGTCACCCTGGCCGCCGGGCCGCACCTGTCGATCAGCGAGGACGACGGGCAGCGCCCGTACACCCGCAACGTGGCCTGGGGTACGCCGGCCGAGGAGGCGGTCAGCGAACTGCTGGCCGAGCCGTACGGCAACTGGCACGTGTCCGGCATCGAGCAGACCGTCCAGTTGCGGGTGACCAAACGCGGCGACGCGCAGGTGCACCGGTCCGCCGGCACCGGCGAGCAGGCGCCGACCGGGCACGACCGGGTCAAGTCGTACCTGCTGGCGCCCGACGACCCGCTGTACGCCACGATCGGCGGCAATGCGGCGAAGCGCCGCCAGGTGGATGCGTTCCTGCGCGCGCTGGACGCCACCCTGACCGGTGAGCTGCCGCAGCCGCTGCGGGTGGTGGACCTGGGCTGCGGGAACGCGTACCTGAGCTTCGCGGCGTACCGGTACCTGACCGACCGGCGCGGGCTGCGGGTCGAGTTGACCGGCGTGGACGTACGTGCTGACCAGCGGGAACGCAACGCCGGGCTGGCCGAGCGGCTCGGCTGGGGCGACTCGGTACGGTTCGTGGCCGGCAGCATCGCCTCCGCTTCCGTCGACGCGGCGGACGTCGTACTGGCGCTGCACGCCTGCGACACCGCCACCGACGACGCGATCGCGCGCGCGGTGGGGTGGCAGGCGCCGTACCTGCTGGCCGCGCCGTGCTGCCAGCACGACGTGGCCAGCCAGCTACGCCGGGCCCCGGCGCCGGGCGGGCAGGAACCGTTGGTACGGCACCCGATCCTGCGCGAGCGGTTCGCCGACGTACTGACCGACGCGCTGCGCGCGGAGCTGCTGCGGGCGGCGGGGTATCGGGTGGAGGTGGTGGAGTTCGTGGACTCCGCGCATACTCCGCGCAATCTGCTGCTGCGCGCGCATCGTGACTCCACAGTGGACCGTGCCGCTGCGGCGGCGGCTTACAAGGCCACTGTGGACACCTGGGGTATCACGCCCCGGCTCGCCGAGCTGCTGCCCGCACCGGCCTGACCGCCTCACCCCGGCGCACCCTTTGAGCATTTTCCCCGAATGGACTTTAAGTCCGTTTTACGGAAAAGTACATTCGGGGAAAATGGTCGTTCTGACGCCATCTCAAGGTGCATTTTCCCCGAATGTCCTATACGGCGATTCGGGCAAACATGTCCTTTCGGGGAAAATGCGCGGTGGCGGTGGCCGGTGCCGTGGAGCGCTGAGCGCAGTTGGTGATGTTGACGAGTCGGCGCAGGCTCTGCTGCCGGGTGGCTCTGCGCCGCGTCAGTCGCCGCAGCGGTCCCAGCAGCCGCAGTGGGTCCAGTTGTGCCGGCCAGCGGCGCCCGCTTGCGTTGATCATGACCTCAGCGGAGTCCGAGGCATTGGGCGCGTTGATCATGGCCTGAGCGGAGTTGACCATGGCCTCAGCACCACGACACGCCGACGGCGGTTCCGTTGAGGCCATGATCAACGCGCTGAGGCCATGATCAACGCGGGCCAGACGGTGACGGTACGGCGGCGCCGACGGTGCGGCAGCGCGTACCGGATGCTCCGGTGGTCGCAGCGGACCGGAAGGTACCCGACCGTTCCCCGGTACGGGGTGTGGGCGCGGGCCGGCGCGATGGCGACCGGGTTGCGCGCTCGCGCGTACCGGCGCTGCCACCACGGATCGCGGCGCGGACGCGGCGCGGACCGACTCGGCGACCACGGATCGCGGTGTGGACGCGGCGCGTACCGGCGCTGCCACGACACGCCTCGGCGCGACCGGAGCAGGTGCCGGCGCGGCAACCACGCGCCTCGGGGACGGCCGAGCGGGCTGCGGTATGACCGTTGTCGGTACGGTGGGTTCGGCGAGGGTGGGCAGGCACATGCCGGACAGGCGGTCGCGGCACGGGTAGGCGCCGCCCGGGCCGGCGTGTACCCAGTCGTAGCGGTTGCCGACGCAGATCCGCCGGATCGGTTGCGCGCACCAACGGCAGTCGGTCACCGGTCCTCCCGCAGGGAGATCCAGCCGTCCCCGGACGGTTCCTCGATGTGCAGGTACGGCCCGTCCGGGCGCAGTACGCCGAAGACCGTGTGGGACAACAGCATCATCACGGCGCGCGCCGTCACCACGTCGACGGTGACCTGCTGACGGCCCGGCAGCCGCAGCTGCACGGTACGGGTGATCGGGCACGTGCAGGCCAGTACCTGCTCGTCGCCGTCGCCGTCCCACTGCACCCGGAAGCGTGTGTTCACGGCGCGCACCGCCGTCCGGCCAGCCGCAGCGCCGCACCGTAGATGGCGTCGGGCACGCCGCTGCGGGTACGCCGCCGGCCCACGGGCCACGGCAGCGCGCGCCGGATAGTCTTGGTGAGTCTCATCGGATTCTCCAATGCGTCGATGGGACGGGGCGCGGTGCGGCTTTCTCAGGGCTGATGCACCGCGCCCGTTCCGTTGCTGGTGGTCTGATGTCTGGCGCGCGGCTCACCGCAGGCGTGCGGTGGCGTCGCGGACGGCGGTACGGCAGGTGTCGAGGCGCTGCTGCAGCATTCCGGCGAGCTTGCGGGCGGCGTCGAGCTGCTGGACGGCGATGGTGAAGCGGCCGGCGTTGTCGTTGCCGATCAGCTGTACGAGCTGACGGTGCCGGCGGGCCAGTTCCGCGGCGAGTTCCCGGGTCTGGTCGTACGGCAGTTCGTGTTCGGCGTAGTGGTTGAGCCGGCGGACGATCTCGGTCAGGTTCACGGGCCCGTCGCCTCAGAGCCAGTCGAGGCGGATCGGGTACGCCCGCCGCCAGGTGGCCAGCGCCTGCGCCGGGCTGGAGAAGCAGCCGTACTGCGGTGTGCCTTCGGCGCTGAGCCGGTAGAGCAGCGCGCGGCTGGTGAACGCCGCGCCCCACCACAGCACCGGACTGTTCGGCCGGCAGGTGGACACGAACTCGCCGTACTCCGGATCGTGCGGATCGAGTACGAGCGCGAACTGCCTCGGCCCCGCCGGCATCGCCAGCGCGGTATCGACCGGAACGGTCATCCCTGCTTCCTCCCTGAGCGTTGAGCCGCACGCAGCGGCAGGACATGACGATCTGCTGCTTCGCCATCAGCTCATGGTGACGACGTGCGGACAGTTAAGCACCCATGAGCCAAATACGCAATATAAGAATTCAAGAGCAGCGACTGGACTTGATGAGAGTTCACGTGCAGACTGCTCTCATGTCCGAAACGCAGGAAGTTCTGCACGAGAGCCCCACCGCCAAGGTCCGGCGAGTCGCCGGCATCCTGCGGGCGTTGCGCGAGATCGCCGGGTACTCGGTGACCGATGCAGCGAAGGCCGTCTCACGCAACCAGGCGTGGCTGAGCCGTATCGAGCATTGCAAGGACCGCGCACACCCGAACGACGTCCTGGCGCTCATGCGCGTGTACAAGGTGGACGACGCCATCGGAGATGCGGTGATCGAGCTCGCCAAGGAGTCGAGAGTGCGGGGCTGGTGGCTGCCCTACAACTCGGTCCTGGACGACTGGTTCCGCAACTACGTCGGTCTGGAGACCGACGCGACCTTCATCCGTACCTACGAATCTCAGGTCATGCCGGGTCTGTTGCAGACGGCTGCATACGCAAGGGCGACCATCGGAGCGTGCGGCATCCCCGACCGGTCGGCCGACATCGACAGGGCAGTCCAGCTCAGGACCACCCGGCAGCACGTCCTCGGCGGGAAGAACCCACCACAGTTCCGCGCAGTTCTGGATGAGAGTGTGTTGCGTCGCGTAACGGGTGACCGATCGGTGATGCAAGAGCAGATCGAGGCTCTGATCGACATCAGTGAGCGTTCCAACGTGGAGATCCAGGTTCTTCGGTTTGGCACCGGCGCCCATGCCGGACTCGATGGCGCCTTCTCGATCTTGGACTTCCCGCCTACGCCTGACGGGATTCCGAACGCCGCCGATGACCGCCTGGCGTATACCGACAATCTGTTGGGCGCCCACTACTTCGAGGAACCCAACGAGATCGCTGCCTATGCGGCCGTCTTCGAGCAGCTCCGGGCCGATGCTCTCTCCGCTGAGGCGAGCAGGCGCTTCCTGCGTACCATCGTGAAAGACCTGGCTACGAATGACGGAGGACCGTCCGATGACTGACCTGACTCATGCCCGATGGCGCAAGAGCACCCGTAGCGGGACCACTGGCAACTGCGTAGAGGTAGCCGACAACCTTGATGTCGTCGTCGCTGTCCGCGACTCGAAAGACCCCGAGGGGCCTGCGCTGACGGTCTCGCCACGCTCGTGGAGCTCGTTCGTCAGCGAGATTTCTGTAGGTGCCCTCGATCGCTGATCGAACTGCGAACGGCCGGCCCGCGGGAGGCGCCGGCCGTTCGCCTCGTCGGTGCGACTACTCGGACCATTTGTCGGAGAGGGCTTCGGCCCTCACAGCGAACTCGTCGATGTCACCGAGCCGACCGGTGCCGGCGAGTCCACCCACCGCCACGGCCTGGATCTGCAGGACAACCTCGTCCGACAGGCTTGCCAGCTTGAGCCCCTTCTCACCGAGCGCCGACCGCACCATCAGCTCGAAGACACGAGGGTCGAGCGAGTCCCCGTCCGGGTCGAACTGGGCGCGAAGCTCGGCCACGAGCTTGACCACCTCAGCAGGCGTGTGCTCCGACCCGAACTGACGCCGTACCGCGAGCGCGAACGCGGCTCCGATCAACGTGCCGAAACTCTCCCAGTCGTCGTCATCGAACTGCCCGACCGTCTGCTGATATTCCTCGGCTTGGTTCCTCAGCATCTCCCGGAACGCTTTACTCTGCCTACTGGTCGGCATCCGATTCCCTTCGTTTGCGTACCCGTCGCTTGATCTGACGCGTGATCTCCCCGATCATTGCCGCACCCGCGACAACGCCGGTCACCAGGTCTGCAGCCGGTACAGGGGTGCTCGCACCGCCAAGCTGGACACCCGGCGCGGCTCCGACGTGTTGACCGGTCGGCCGGTTCAGGCCGATCTTGGTGATGTTCACAACGTTCTGGACGCTGTCCTTGACCTTGGGCGCCTTACGGATGATTTCCCCTCGGTACTCCTCAAGGCTCGAATCATCGGTGTGCTCGGCTTGGGCGACGCGTTCCCCGGGACGCTCGCTCGGCGCCGGCTCCGGCGTACCAGTGCGTGCGTCGTCCTCCTGGAGCGGAGACAATTTCGAGGGCAGGCTGTTGGCGCTGGGGAGGGTTCCGGTCCGGCGGGCCTCGGCGATCTTCTTCTCGGTCGATTCCTTGGCAGCCTTGAGCCGCGTGTTGGCCTGACCGAGCGCACGGATGATCGTCGTGATCTCACCCACCAGCGGGCCGGGCACGCCACCCTTCAACGCCGCCTGCACCAACTGCCGGGCCTTGTTCAACTCCTGCATAATCCCGAACGTGCCGGTCGAGGCGCTGGTCAGCTCCGCAACCAGCGGCGACAGAGCGTCGATCACCCCCTGCGGACTCATGCTGTCGGTCACGCCATCGGCCCGCTTCCTGGCCGCTCGCACCTGTTCCGCCAGATCCTCTTGCCGTGGCAGGGAACTCGTCAGCGCCTCCTGTACGCGCGACAGCTGTGCGGCGATCGAGCGGAACCGCTGGCGCTTCATGTCCTGCACCAGCGTGCCGACCCTGGTCTCTGTCGTCCTCGTCGCCGATCCGGCCCGGACCAACGCCTCCTCCGCCGCGCTCAACTGCGACCCGGTACCACCCGCCTCATCAGCCAAACCGATCCTCCCTGACGCCGGCGATGCGAACAGGACGGACGGTACTGGAACGGATCAAGCGGGCGAAAGTTCAGTCCATCGGGAGCATGCCCTCCTCCTTGCCGGGGACGGCTGCCTTTCGGGATTTGCGCGCCCGCTCGGGCACCAGGAAGACCACCGCCTGGGTCAGATCTTGGACAGAGATCAGGGAAACTTGCGATGATCTTGTTCCGGAGATTACGAAGATGGTGCCGTCTCCGAGACGTTCGATCTACCACGAGGTGACGAGGATACTGAGCTCTTCCACACCTCCGAGCGTGTTATCTAGTGCCGTGACCGGGAAGGTTGGCGGTGTCGGGGCGAGGGCCGGGCGTTCGCTGGCAAGGCGGAGCCGGGCCCGTGTGCCGGGTTGCACTCGGGCGTGGCGACAACGCCGCCAGCGGGCGGCTGGGTCCGGCCCGGCCCGGTGAACCTTCCCGGTCACGGCACTAGGGAGGCAGTCGGTGATCAAAGCAGAAGGGGCAGCACCACATGACCATGTCTGACCTCGCCCAGGCGCGCTGGCGCAAGAGCACCCGCAGCGGCGACAACGGCGGTAACTGTGTCGAGGTGGCCGGCAACCTGCCGGGTGTCGTAGCGGTACGCGACAGCAAGGACCCGCACGGCCCCGCACTGGTCGTCGAGCCGACAGCGTGGAGCGCCTTCACCGACGCTGTACGGACCCTGAAGGAGCAGCGGTGATCGAGGCGGAGCTGAAGGTCGACGTACGGGAACCGGACCGGGTCGCTGAGCTGCTGCGCCGCAAGGCCGCCGAGGAGCCGAGCGTCTACCGGGACACGTACTACGAGCGGCCGGACCGTTCGCTGGACGCCGCCGATGCCGAGCTGCGGGTACGCACCATCTCCTCACCCGACGGCGAGCAGCATGTACTGACGTTCAAGACGGCGGCGGTGCATGACGAGTCCGGTTCCAAGCCCGAGTACGAGACCACGGTGGCCGACCGTCGCGCGATCGAACAGATCCTCGACGGTCTGGGGTTCGTCGTCGACCTTGCCTTCGAGAAGCACTGCCGCAACTACCGGTTCCAGCACGCCGGACGAACCTTGCTGGCCACACTGGTCACCGTGCCGGAGGTCGGAGACGCCACGTTCCTGGAGGTCGAAACGCTGGTACCGACCGCCGATGACGTACCGGCGGCCATCGGCACGATCAAGGACCTGTTCTCCGAGCTGGGCATCGGCGAAGAGGACTTGAATCCCCGCTTCTACCAGGACATGGTCCTGACCCACCGCAACGCCGCACAGGGCTGAACCTGACCCGCGCTACACGTCGAACTGCAGTCAAGATCCGCAGCACTGGACGCTCAACCTCGCTCAGTCACCCCTCCAGCCCGAAAATCACGGGGCTAACGGCCCAATGCCACGGATCTCCGAGCACCGCGCCGCCCTACTGCCGTCAAGATCCGCAGCACTGGGCGACCAACCCGGCCGACACGCCGACAAACACCCGGCTGGCGGCCCACTGGCCCAGATCTTGAAGCACCACGCTGCCAAGATCTGCGGCGCTGCACGCTCAGCCCGGCGAAACGCCGAACCCCACGGGACCGCGCCGACCTCGTGCCCGACTCCGGCACGGCGGGCGCCCGGATCGGCCCGACGGCGCCGGGCCGTTCAGCTCGACATGCCGCACAGCTGACGCGCACGTTTCCTGGGGGGCCCTGCTCCGGTTAGATGGCCTGTATGACCTTGCCCGAGACCTCGCAGCTGTCCGTCGGTGACGGCCGGATTCTTCGCTACTGCTTGTACGGCCCGGCGGATGGCGTTCCGATGATTGCGCACAGCGGAACTCCGAGCAGCCGATGGAAGTGGCCCCGCAGCGTCGAGGCAGCGGAACAGGCCAGACTGCGGATGCTGGTCTACGACCGCCCGGGGTACGGCGGATCGAGCCGCCACCCTGGACGAACCGTGGCCGACGCGGTCAATGACGTACGCGTCCTCGCCGACGCCCACGGCTGGTCCCGATTCGCGATCTTCGGCGGCTCAGGTGGCGGTCCACACGCGCTGGCCTGCACCGCGCTGCTCGCCGACCGGGTCACCCGCTGCGCCGTACTCTCCGGCATCAAGCCGGCCGAGGGTGGCGAGCCGGACCGGGACGAATCCGAGCTGCGGTCCCGGCTTGCCGAGGTCGCGGCGGAGATCATGCAGAAGATCGATGCCGGCGGACCCGAAATACCGATGGATCCAGGGCCTCCTGCCCACACCGACCCGGACGCCATGGCGCGCATCCACGCAACGTTCCTGCACAGCATGGACGGCTGGGTCGACGACAGCCTCGCCCTGGCCCGGCCATGGGGCTTCGAGCCGGGAACGATCACCGTGCCGGTCGGTATCTGGCGAGGCACCCATGACGCCAACGTTTCCTCCGAGCACGCCGACTGGCTGCTCGACCACATCCCCACAGCGCAGGCTCACGTATACGCGGGAGGACACCTGCCCGACGCCGACGTCTACCGGCAGATCTACCAATGGCTGCACGCCGACATGTAACAGGACTACCTGGGTCAAGATCTGCAGCAGTGGACTCAGCTCCGTCCAGTCGCCCTTCCAGCCCGAATATCACGGGGCTGACGGTCCACTGCCCTGGATCTTGTACTGCCGAGCGGGTCAAGATCCGCAGCACTGGGCGGCCAACCCGGCCGACACGCCGACAGTCACCCGGCTGGGTGCCCACTGCCCCAGATCTTGAAGCACCACGCGGCCAAGATCCGCAGCAGGGCACCGCTTCATCGTGGCGTGATAGCGGTCGTTTCTGTATAGCCCGCCGACAGGTACAGCGTGTAGGAGATCGTTGCGGGGGCTCGGATCGGCAAGGTTCCAGCTGTCAGAGCCACAGTTTCCTGGTCGAGCAAGCGCCCGGTGTGCTGGTCCAGGACCAGCACTTGACGCTCCCGTACCCCACCGCTGTCCCTGTCCGCGGACACGGCGATCCCTCGGCGACCGGCACGATCCACCGTTTCGCCCATGAGTGTCACGCCCTGCTGATCGGCCAGTGCGCTCAGCAGCGTCCCCTGCAGCCGCGGGGGCACCACCTGCTCGGACCAGATGTCGCCGATCGCATTGGCCCAACCGGCGGCCGAATCGTGAATATGCCTGTGCTGTCGGATCTCCGCCGCCGTGGCATCGGCTGTGATCCCGCCGGGTACAAGCCCGTTGCGGGAGTATGAACCGCTCGGCATGATCTCCTTACCAGCGCTGACAACCCGCAACCGACCGGAACCGTCCGCAGCGATCCACTGCTGGCGATCGACAGCGGCAATGCCCGAGTGCCGCACGTGGTTGCTCAGGTCAGCGTCAGCGTGCAGGTACCAACCTCGCGTATGCACGTACTCGTAACGACCCGGTCCCGCAGGCGCTGGACTCCGACGAGCGCGAGCAGCAAGGTGTACGAGAATGCCCCGAACGCTGTCACCGGTGTTGCTGTAGGTCAGGCTCCTGGGCGTCACCGCGTAGGCCGGCCCGGCCGGCAGGTTGGCGACGACCAGCGCTGACACTGTGGCAACTGCAGCCGCTGCGGTAGCGCCGACCAGCATCCGCCGCCGCCCGCGCCGGCGCGTCCACGCAGTGTGGAGACCATCCGTTGACGGCGCTGCACCATCGCGAGCGGATTGCCACGGCGGCGCCGGCGGCTGTTCATCGTCGGACAATGCTTGCGCGGCCATTCGACGTAGTGCGCTGTCCACTCGACGAGTACTCATCGAGACCTCCTCTGCTCTCCGCTGGGTTCGGTACCGCGTCGCGTCGGGAATCGCGGCGGTCCAGCGCGTCCGCGAGTCTGCGTCGTGCCCGGTGCAGCCGTACCGCGAAGGTCGCCGGTGAGCAGCCCGCCACCCGGGCTGCCTCCCGTGACGACAGCCCGTCCCACACGGTCAGGATCAGTGCGTCCCGATCCTGGGGCGACAGGCTGGCCAGCGCGCTGAGTACCGTGATCCGTTCCACCACGATCTCGTCGGCCCCGCTGCTGCCGGACGAAGACCGGCAGCGGGCAAGTTCCCTTGCCACCGCGTCGTCGCGTATTCCGGCGCGCACGCTCTGCCGAATCACGTTCCGGGCCGTCACCAGCAACCAGGGCAGAGCTGATGCTGGAACATGCGCGCGTCGCCGCCACGCCACGACGAACACCTCAGCAACGACGTCGCGGGCCGGCCCGGAACCCACCCGGTTGCGTACGTAGCCGAAGACCCGGGGATACAGGGCCTCGTACATGCGCGCAAAGCGCTCGTGCTCGTGGTCCGCTCCGGCTTCCATCGGCCCCCTCGTCCCTGCCTCTGACAGGTAATGGCCGGACGGGGCCAACTCTTACAGGTGTATGCGAACTTTCTCGTGGAGTCCGGCCGGAGCGGGTCGACAACGCACAGGCCCGCGGTTGGAGATCTGCAGCAGTGCACACTCAGCCCCGTACAGTCGCCCCTCCAGCCCGACAATCACGGGACTGACGGCCCACTGCCACGGATCTTCGAGCACGGCGCCGCCCTACTGCCGCCAAGATCCGCAGCACTGGGCGACCAGCCCGACCAACACGCCGAGAAACACCCGGCTAACGGACCACTGCCCCAGATCTTGAAGCATCACGCCGCCAAGATCCGCGGCACTGGACGCTGAGTCCCACGTAACCGCGCCCTCAGCGGGAAATCACGGGGCTGACGGCCCGCTGCTGCGGATCTTGTGCGCACCAGCACTCACCGCTAGGGCCCAGCCGGGTCAGCGGCGGGCGGGGCGGAAGCTGAACAGGCGCAGACTGTTGGACACCACGAACACGCTGGAGAACGCCATCGCGGCAGCGGCCAGCACCGGAGTGACGAGACCCAGCGCAGCCAACGGCAACGCCGCCACGTTGTACGCGAACGCCCAGAACAGGTTGCCCCGGATCGTGCCCAACGTGCGCCGCGCCAACCGGATCGCGTCGACCGCGGCCCGCAGATCACCACCCACCAGGGTCAGGTCACTGGCCTCGATCGCCACGTCCGTACCGGTGCCCATCGCGATGCCCAGGTCGGCGGCGGCCAACGCGGCGGCGTCGTTGACCCCGTCGCCGACCATCGCCACGGTCGCGCCCGACTCCTGCAGCTCGCGTACGACCGCGACCTTGTCGGCCGGCAGCACCTCGGCGTGCACCTCGTCGATGCCCAGCTCCGCGGCGACGGTACGGGCCGCCGCCGGATGGTCGCCGGTCAGCAGCACCGGCCGCAACCCCAGCCCCCGCAACGCTTCCACCGCATCCGCGGCACCCTCGGCGAGGGTGTCGGACACGACCAGTACGCCGCGCGCCGCGCCGTCCCAGCCGACCAGCACCGGGGTGGCGCCCGACGCGCCGGCCTGCCCGGCCGCACCGGACACCTCCGCAGGCACAGCCAGTCCCTGTTGGACGAACAGCGCGGCCCGGCCCACGACGACCCGCCGACCGTCCACTGTGGCCGCCGCACCGAGGCCGGGCAGCGCCTCGAAGTCGGTCGCCTCCGGCAACGGCCCGCCGTTCGCCGCAGCCGCAGCCGCAGCCAGTGCCCGACCGATCGGGTGTTCGCTGGCGTGCTCCACCGCACCGGCCAGCCGCAGTACGACATCGACGGCCTCGCCGTGCGCCGCGACGGTGCCGGTATGCGTCATCCGGCCGGTGGTGAGAGTACCGGTCTTGTCCAGCACGACGGTGTCGATGCGGCGGGTGGACTCCAGTACCTCCGGGCCCTTGATCACGATGCCCATCTGCGCGCCGCGCCCCGTACCGACCAGCAGCGCCGTCGGCGTCGCCAGCCCCAGCGCACACGGGCAGGCCACGATCAGTACGGCCACCCCGGCGGTGACCGCCGCCGCAGCACCGAAACCGAGCAGCAGCCAGGCCACCAGGGTGCCGAGCGGCGATCGAGCAGCACCGCCGGTACGAAGTACGCGGAGATCCGGTCGGCGAGCCGCTGTACCGCCGCCTTGCCGTTCTGCGCCTCGGTGACCAGCCGGGTCAGCTGCGCCAGCTGGGTGTCGGCGCCGATGCGGGTGGCGCGTACGACGAGTCGTCCGCCGGAGTTGACGGTGGCGCCGACCACGTCGTCCCCGGGCCGGACCTCGACCGGTACGGGTTCGCCGGTGAGCATGCTGGCGTCCACCGCGCTGGTGCCGGACACCACCTGCCCGTCGGTGGCGATCTTCTCCCCCGGCCGGACCACGAACTCGTCGCCGACGGCGAGCTGCGCGACCGGCACGGTGCGCTCCACGCCGTCACGCAGCACGGTGACGTCGCGGGCGCCCAGTTCCAGCAGCGCACGCAGCGCCGAGCCGGCCCGTCGCTTCGACGCGGGCCTCGAAGTAGCGCCCGGCCAGCAGGAACGTGGTCAGTGCGGCGCCGACCTCCAGGTACAGGTGGTCGCCGGCCGAACCGGCGTCGGCGGCCAGCAGCCGCATGCTCATCCGCAGGTGCTCACCGCCCGCGCCACCGAGGAACAGCGCCCACAGGCTCCACAGGTAGGACACCGCCGCGCCGAGCGAGACCAGGGTGTCCATGGTCGCCGCACCGTGCCGCAGGTTGATCAGCGCGGCCCGGTGGAACGGCCAGGCACCCCAGGTCACCACCGGGGAGGCCAGCGTCAGCGCCAGCCACTGCCAGTGGTTGAACTGCAGCGGCGGGATCATGGCCAGCAGCAGCACCGGAAGCGTCAGCAGCGCCGAGCCGATCAGCCGGGTACGCAGCGAGCGTTCCGCCGCGGCTCCGCTCGGCTCGTCGGCCGACGGTGACGCCCACTGTGCCGACGTTTCCGCGTGCGGCGGTGCGGCTCGGCGGTGTAGCCGGTCGCCCGTACGGTGCCGACCAGATCGTCGACCTCGATCGTGCCCGGAAACTCGACCTTCGCCGTCTCGGTGGCGAAGTTCACTGTGGCGGTGACGCCGTCCATCCGGTTGAGCTTGCGTTCGACCCGGGCCGCGCAGGACGCACACGTCATGCCGCCGATCCGCAGTTCGCTCGTGCGTGTGTCGACGCTGTGGCGATGGGACCGTGTCGGTCATTGCTTCGCCTCCTGCTGCTACCGGTGCAACGCCTCAGCCGCTCCTGCGGTCGCGGTGGGGGTCAGCCGAGCTGGTAGCCGGCCTCGTCGACGGCGGCACGGACCGCCCCGGTGTCCAGTGGTGTGGCCGAGTCGACCGCGACCTGCCCGCTGGCCAGGTCGATGCGCACGGCCTCGACGCCGCCCAGTGAGCTGATCTCCTCGGTCACCGCGTTGACGCAGTGTTCGCAGGTCATGCCGGTGACGGTGAAGGTCTGGGTGCTCATGTCTCTCCTTCGATCGGTAGGTCGTCGGGTCAGGAACGCACCAGCCGGGCGATCGCCTCGGAGGCTTCCTTGACCTTCGCCGTCGGCCGTCTCGCCGCCCTGGGCCGTGGCCTCGGCGACGCAGTGCGACAGGTGACCGTCGAGCAGGTTGAGGGCCACCGACTGCAGCGCGCGGGTCGCCGCCGAGATCTGGGTCAGGATGTCGATGCAGTACGTGTCCTGCTCGACCATCCGCTCCAGCCCTCGGATCTGTCCCTCGATCCGCCGCAGACGGCCCAGCAGTGCCTGTTTGTCGCCGCTGTACCAGTAGCCCGCCATGGCCCGCACCTCCTTCTCCCGGCCCGGTGCCGGCGCGCTTACTACCCTACCCCCCTACCGTATATTGGTGACCCTCTGAGATGTCCTGTGAGCAAGGAGACATCACCATCGGTGTTTCTTGTCCGACTCGCGGACCACGACTTGCTTCCTTGTGACGGCTTTCTCTAATGTGACTGACCGTCTACCCGGATGTCTGCCATCCGCCCGAGGGTGGCACCGGTCGACACCGCCACAGCGCCGAAGGTCGAGCCGTACCGGCCCGCACCGTTTCGGCCCTCCCGGAGCATTCCCGAGGCATATCCGCGACCCTTCCCGGGCCGCGCAGGGCGAACCCCTCCCGCTGCCCGAACCTCGATGCGAACTCCGTACGGCGGTCGAGGAAGAAGGAGCCGACAACCGGTGCCTGCCACCCGTATCGCGCCGACGTCGCTTCGAGCCATCACCGTGGCGACGCTCGCCGTCCTGTCGGTACTGGCCCTACTCGTCCTCGGTGTCCCGGCCCACGCGGCGCCGTCCGAGGCGGACCTGGACAAGCAGATCCAGAGCAAGTCTCAGGAATTCAACAAATCCGTCGAGAAGTACGACAAGGTGCTCACCGACCTGGACAACAGCAAAAAGAGCGCCAAGAAGCTCGAACGCAAGATCAAGCCGCTGAAGGTCAAGGTCGACGCCGCACAGCGCAAGGTCGGCACCATGGCCGCCGCCGCGTACCGGGGCGGCAAGGCCAGCGCACTCAACTCCGTACTGACCAACGGCTCCGCCTCCACCATGCTCGACTCGATGTCGCTGCTCAACCAGATGGCGCGGTCGCAGTCCGAGCAGATCTCCGCGCTGGTCAAGGCGAAGAAGTTGCTCGACGCGCAGAAGGCCAAGCTCGACCGGACCATCGCGGCGCAGAACAAGCAGAAGAAGGACCTGGCGGGCAAGAAGACGAGCCTGGACAAGGACGTCAAGAAGCTGCGGAGCCTGCGTACCCAGCTCTACGGCTCGCCGGTACAGGTCGCATCGCGCGGCAACTACGGCCCGGCTCCGCAGATCGCGGGCAGCGCCGGCAAGGCCGTCGCGTACGCCTGGAACGCACTCGGCGCCCCCTACCAGTACGGTGCGGCCGGCCCGAACTCCTACGACTGCTCCGGCCTGACGATGGCGGCCTGGTCGGCGGCCGGATACTCCCTGCCGCACAACACCAACGCGCAGCTCAACGCCACCCACCGGATCGGCGCGAACGACCTGGAGCCCGGCGACCTGGTGTTCTACTACAACACCAACCACGTCGGCATCTTCATCGGCAACGGCACGGTGATCCACGCGCCGACCGAGGGCCAGCCGGTACAGAAGGCCGGTGTGAACTCGATGCCGATCAGCGGCTACGGGCGCGTCGGCTAGCACTCGCACCACCCGCACGCACAGACGCCGGCACCGGACCCACAGTCCGGTGCCGGCGTCATTGTGTACCGGCATGATGTCGGACTCTTGCCTCGTCCACGTCGAATGTCCGATAGTGGAGCCCTGCGCGGATCGCCGTTGCCACCCGGTCCGTACGATCCCCCGGCTGAGGAGTTCGTCATGGCCCGATCCGCACAACGCCGCACCCTGGCCCAGCTCGGCGTCAGCCGCCGTACGCTGCTGCGGGCCGGGCTCGGCCTCGCGGCCGGCACCGGCGCGGCGGCCGTACTGCCGGGCGCGGCCCAGGCCGGCACCATCCGCTTCGACCTGGTCAGCGGGTACAAGGTGCGCGACCTCACCGGCCCCGCCGAGACCGGCGCCTTTTCCGCGCCGTGGACCGACCTCGGCATCCCGGCCCGCTGCCCGGACGGCAGCATGCTGTTCGTCTGCGGGGACACGTTCGACGGCGGAGGGGTCGGCGGACCCGACTGGCGCGCACCGGTCGGCCTGCGCTCCAGCAGCAGCGACCTCGGCTCGCTGGCCATCGACGGCAGCGTCGGCGGCGCGCACGCCAACGGCCTGGTGCCCGAAGGCCACGCCGGCGGCACCACCGCCATCCCGTCCGACGTGTTCACCGTCGGCGGCAGCATGTACATGCACCTGATGCGCGGGGTGATCTACCAGACCGACCACTCCGACTTCTGGCGATCCGACGACAACGGCGAAACCTGGCAGTACCTGTGCCAGTGGCCCGGCAACCAGTACGGCGGGCAGTTCCAGCAGAAGACGTACGCGGTCGCCGACGACGGCTACTGCTACGTGCTGTCCACGGTGTTCAACCGGGACGTGACCTCGGACCTGCTGCTGCACCGGGTGCCGCAGAACCAGCTCGGCAACCCGGCCGCGTACCAGCCGTGGGGCTACGCCAACGGCGCCTGGGCCTGGGGCAACTACCCCACCACCATCACCGCGGCGCGCCGGTGGGGCGAGATCTGCTTCCGCGCGATGGGCGGCCGGTACGCGTTCACCTGGCTGAACATGGACGCGCTGGGCATCCGCGCGCAGGTGTTCCCGCTGCCCACCTCCAACCTGTACACCACCCCGGAACAGACCATCATCCTGCCGACCGTGCCCGGCGCGGAGTACGCCAACCAGGTGGCCAGCCCGTACGGCGGCTTCATCATCCCCGGCTCCACCTTCGACAACTTCCACGTCTGCGTCAGCCAGTGGTACGACAACCAGAACTACCGGGTGATGCACTACCAGATCAACGGCCTGGCGTACTGACGGTTCGCCAGTTCCGCCGCGCGTCACCCGGCCGGGCGTGGAATCGGCCAAAATTTCTCCGGTCCGCGGTGTCCATCACGGTCCGCCGCCGTTCGTCCTTAGGATGAGGTCGGCGACCAGCGCCGACCCGCGGCCCGAGGAGAAGCCATGCCCACCTACCTCGCACTCGTCTACACCCCGGACGTCGACTGGAGCCAGCCCGAGCACGCCGGCGCGATGGGCGACTACGCCGAATTCGGTAAGGCAGCCGAAGCAGTCATCAAGGGCGGCAACGTGCTCTACCCCACCTCGACGGCGACCACCGTACGGGTCTCCGGCGGCAAAGGCGGCGACGTGATCACCAGCGACGGCCCTACGCCGAGACCAAAGAGGCCCTGACCGGCTACTACGTGCTGGAGTGTGCCGACCTGGACGAAGCCGTCGCGACGCGCCGCGAAGATCCCCGCCGCCTGGGACGGCGCCGTCGAGGTCCGGCCGGTACTGACCTTCTGACCCTCCCGGCGCAGACGGAAAGTGGCGCATGTCCGCCGGTGACGCGCTCGCGCGGCTGGTACGCGAGGAACGTGCCCGCGTACTGGCCACGCTTATCCGCGTCACCGGCAACGTCCAACTTGCCGAGGACGTGGCACAGGACGCCGCGGTACGCGCGCTGGAGACCTGGCCCCGCGACGGCGTACCGGACAACCCGCGCGCCTGGCTGCTGGTCACCGCCAAACGCCGGGCCGTGGACATCATCCGGCGGGAGGCGCGCCGCTCCGGCAAGGAGGCGCAGGCGATGACGCTCAGCGACCCGACGCCCGAGCCGCCCGAGGTCGTCCGCGACGACCTGCTGCGCCTGGTGTTCACCTGCTGCCACCCGGCCCTGTCGCTGGAGGCGCAGGTCGCGCTGGCGCTGCGTACCCTCGGCGGGCTGTCCACCCCCGAGGTCGCCCGCGCGCTGGTGGTGCCCGAGGCGACCATGGCCAAACGGCTCACCCGGGCCAGGCAGAAGATCCAGCAGGCCCGGATCCCGTACCGGGTGCCGGCCGCGGAGGAACTGCCGGACCGGCTCGCCGGCGTCGCCGCCACCGTGTACCTCATCTTCAACGAGGGGTACGCCGCCGGCGCCGGCGACGACCTGGTGCGCGTCGCACTCGACGTCCGAGGCGCTGCGGCTGGGTCGGCTGCTGCACGAACTGATGCCCGACGAGCCGACCGTACTGGGCCTGCTGGCGCTGATGCTGCTACAGGACTCGCGCCGCGCCACCCGCCTCGACGACCAGGGTCGGCTGGTGCTGCTCGCCGACCAGGACCGTACCCGCTGGGACGCCCGGCAGATCGCCGACGGCGTCACCCTGGTCGGCGCAGCGCTGCGGCGGACCCCGGACCGGCCGGACCGCTACGTGGTGCAGGCCGCGATCGCCGCGTGCCACGCGCTGGCGGCCACGTACGCCGACACCGACTGGGACGCGGTGATCTCCTGGTACGACGTGCTGCTGCGGGTGCAGGACACGCCGGTCGTGGCGCTCAACCGGGCTGCGGCGGTGGCCGAACGCGACGGACCGGCCGCCGGGCTCGCCGCCGTCGACGCGATCGACGGGCTGACGCAGTACCCGTGGTGGCATGCCAGCCGCGGCGAGCTGCTGCACCGGCTCGGGCGGGCCGGCGAGGCGCGGGAGGCGTACGAGCAGGCACTGCGGCTGGGGATGAACGGCCCGCAGGCCGAGCACCTCACCCGCCGGATCGCCCAGCTCCCATGAACCCGCGCCTGCCCGATCCTGTCGGTGCCTCTGAGTAGGCTGCCGGGCACTTGTCGGCATCGAGGTTCGGAGGTTGGCGTGGTCGCCACGGGGCAGCAGAAGATCACCACGTTCCTGATGTTCGAAGGTCGCGCCGAGGAGGCCATGACCTTCTACACGTCGCTGTTCGACGACGGCGAGATCACCAGCATCACCCGCTACGGCGCCGACGAACCAGGACCCGAAGGCACCGTGCAGCATGCGATCCTCTCGCTGGCGGGCCAGCAGTTCATGTGCATCGACAGCGCGGTGCACCACCAGTTCAGCTTCACCCCGGCGATGTCGCTGTACATCCAGTGCGAGTCGGTCGAGGAGATCGAGCGGCTCTACGAGGCCCTGTCGACCGACGGGCAGGCGCTGATGCCGCTCGGCCAGTACGGCTTCAGCGCCAGGTTCGGCTGGGTGAACGACCGTTTCGGCGTCTCCTGGCAGCTCACCCTGCCCAGCTGACCGAACCTCACTCCGGCTGACATTCGGGGTGTATCTTCCTGCCTGCTGAGCTGCTCGGGCCGGCGGTCCGGATGTCGCTGGAGGTCGCGACACCGTGACCGGTAAGCTCGGGCCGGAGCCTGAGGGCACGCAAGGGGCAGCCGGTACGAAGCCGACAGCCTCGCGGGTGGCCCAGGATCCGACCAGAGCCGGTTGAGCTGCGGCGATACCGGCACAGGCCCTCGTAGCTCAGGGGATAGAGCACCGCTCTCCTAAAGCGGGTGTCGCGCGTTCGAATCGCGCCGGGGGCACACTCTGACCAGCACAAACGGCCTGCGCCGGCAATCTCGCCGGGCGGGCCGTTTCGGTTTGGGGCACCACCACAGGTCAGCGGGCTTTCTCAGCCCACTCTTCCTCTGGAGTGACCCAGCCACGCCGGGTGCCGCAGGTCGTGCGGACGCCGACCCAGGCCGGTCTTGGTCTCCAGTTCTGTGTCTGGCTCAGTTCCTTCAGGAAACGGTTCAGGTGATGTCCCAGACGCAGCGGAAGCCGGTGTTCCCGCCGCTCGCCTCGGGCTCGTTGCGGGTCCGGGCAGCAAGCCGATACCGGTTGCAGTAGGAGTCGTGGCACAGATAGGAGCCGCCTCGCATGACGCGGCCGTGCCCCTCCTCAGGACCGGTTGGGTCGTGCGTTCGGGTGAGGTCGTGGTGACTGCTGAACCAATCCGCGCACCATTCCCACACATTGCCCGACGTGTTGTAGAGGCCGAAGTCATTCGGCTCGTAGGCATGAACGGGCGCTGTACCCGCATAACCGTCTTCGCGCGTGTTCCGGGTAGGAAACCGGCCCTGCCAGATGTTGGCTCGGTGCTGACCCTGGGGGGTGAGCTCGTCCCCCCAGGGGAAGCGTCGCTGCTCATGGCCTCCCCGTGCGGCGTACTCCCATTCGGCTTCCGTGGGCAGTCGTGCACCTCGCCACCGCGCGAACGCCGCGGCGTCGTTCCACGTGACGTGGACGACCGGGTGGTCCCACCGCTGTGTCACGGAACTGCCCGGACCCTCCGGTGCCGACCAGGTGGCGCCCCGAACTGCGGCCCACCATGGCGTTACCTGCGGTCGTGGGCTGATCTTGCGCAGCGCTGCAGGCAAGAAGGCCGCAAAGACGTATGACCAGCCGATGAGCTCGGTCTCCGTGACGTATTCGGTGTCTGCGACGAACCGAGCAAATACCGCGTTGGTCACGGCGTAACGGTCGATGCGGAAGGGTGACAGGTGGATCCGCCGGATCGGGCCTTCGCCGTCGTCGGGAAAGCCCTCTGCGTCGTCCGTGCCCATGAGGAACGATCCACCGGGTAGCGCGACCGCGCCGTCATATACCGTCGCGGCTGGGTCAAGCACGGGAGGGGCCGGGCGGCCACCATCTTCCTGGTGCGTGATCGGGGCCGCTGGACGCGCCGGCCCGCAGCATGCGTGGTCGGTCATGTTGCGACCTGGTTCAGCTCGAGAGCGGCCAACTCATCCGCCACAACGGTCAGGGTGTTCCATGGGATGACGCCGATCATGATCGCTGCAGCGTGATAGAGCGAGACCTCCTCGGCCACTGCGGCAAACGGCCCAACCTGTACCGGACGGCAGTGCCGGGTCAGGATTTCCCGAGCCTCGGGATGTGCCATGAGCTCCCTCACCGACGAGTGAACCGACAGAACACCGACCGGGAAGGACTCCGGGGCCGGCACCTCACGCCGTGACCTCTTCACCTGCTCCAACTGTGCACGGCACAGCAGGTGATCGTCCGTGACCGGACCGGTTTGGGGTAGTCCGAGCCGCTCGAACTGTGACGGTGGCGCATCGGCGGCAACCAGGGCGTCACGCAGAGCGCGCGCCATCGAGAGCTCCACGCCGTCGTCGAGCAATGGTGTTACCTGACGCGGATCGGTGCGCAGGTCCCACAGCAGCGTGCCGAAGACATACGGGTTTGTGAACACACTGCCCGGTGTCTGTAGAACCCGTAGGCCCTGCGTGAAGGGCAAGGGATCCACCAGCTGGGCTTCTTTGAGCTCCTCCTTGGTGAAGAAGCCACGCATGTGGGTGGGCATGAGCGTGTACTCGTACAGCGGACGGTTCTCAGTGGAGACAGGGGCGCGCATGTAGACGTAGCGACCATCCGTGACCGACACGTGGCCACCGAAAGCCCCGAAGAGTGCGTAGTCATGACCGGAGTCCGCCCCTTCGAGAACGGGCCGCAGCGACTTTCCTTGGAAGCGCTCGGTGGGCTCAACCCCGAAGGCGTCCATCACGGTGGGGGCAAGGTCTATGGTCTGGACCAGTGCATCTCGACGCTCGCCCTTGACCGCTGTCCCAGGATCCCAAACGAACAGTGGAGTGTGGATGGTCTCCTCGAACCAAGGTGGCACGCTCTTGCCCCACCAGCCTTGTTCACCCAGGAGAAAGCCATGGTCGGTGCAGACGATGAGCAGCGTGTCATCCCACATGTTGTGGTCGTCCATGACATCGAGGACGCGTCCCAGGGAGCGGTCGCACATCGTGACGAGCGCCCTGTAGTGGCGCCTGACGTCTTCCTGCACGGTGCGGCTCTCAGTGACCTGGATGTAGTCGGGCCAGTCATAGCTCGGGACCGATCCGTCGTCACCGCCGTAGAGGGCTAGGAACTCGGGATCACTGAAGAACGGCTCATGAGGATCGAAGGTCTCAATCTGGACGAGCCAGTTCTGGTCCTGGATGTTCTCCTGGATGAACTCAAGGCCAGCGTCGAACGTCCTTGTCTGTGGATGGTTCTCGATGCCGCTGATGTACGGGCGGTTGAGCCGGTCCTGCCTCCAGGTCCCCCCACGGTGAACGCGAAGGTCGTCACAGACGTCGGGGTCCCGGACCCGGCCCTTCCACGGGTCGCCCTGCTGGCCCCGGATGAGGTCGAACGTGCCAAAGCGAGTCTGGTAGGTGGCGCCGCCGTCTTCCCAGTAGTGCATGTGGTCGGTGGCGAGGTGGGTGGTGACGCCTGCCGCTCTCAGCATCTCGGGCATGGAGTCGTCGAACGGCTCCAGCGGACCCCACCCACGGTGCAGGAAGTTGTAGCGGCCGGTGTGCATCTCACGCCGAGCCGGCATACAAGGCATGCTGCCCGCATAGCAGGTGTCGAACTGGACCGAGCGGTCAGCGAGGCGCTGAAAGTTCGGCGCCGACACACCGCACTCAGGCTCGTAGCTAGGCAGGTATCTGCGGTTCAGGCTGTCGTACATCACGATGATGGCGCGCATGGTCGGCCCCCTCCTTACCAGGATGCAGCGGTCGCCCTATGCCCGTCACCTTCGAGATCGGCAGGGGGTCGCTTCTCTCCCCTGCCGCTTCGACCACCCGCCGGAGGGCCGGGCGGTGCGATGTCACCGCCCAGCAGCGGGTCCGACGTGGCCACCAGCTCCTCGTGAAGCCGGCGAGCCAGCGCATCCTTGAGGTCCGCCAGGTCCGGGCGTCCTACGACGTTGTCCAACTCCCACGGATCGGTGTCGAGCAGGTACAGCTCCTCACGTGGCCGTGGCTCGAGATGCTCGTCGCCCATGCCGCGACGCGACACGGACTGCTCCAGATCCACTGAGAGAGGAAGCTTGGGCCCGTCGACGAAGTTGCGGATGTACTTGGCCGTCGGCGTCCGGATGGCCCGGATCGCGTCGTACTGGTCGTGGTACGTCTTCTCGAAGACCAGTTCCTTGTGGCCGTGCCCATCCTCGCCCCTCAGAAGGGGCATCAGGTCGACTCCGGGGAAGCCCTCGACACTTCCGCCAGCCAGCGAAACCAGCGTAGGAGCGAGGTCGAGATGGCTCACCATCTCACCGCGTCGGCCCGGCTTGACCCCCCAGGACAATGGGGGGCGAACGATGAAAGCTACCTTGACGCCCGGGTCGTACAGGGTGCTCTTGCCGCGGGGGAACGCCGCACCGTGGTCGGTGGTGAAGATGATCAGGGTGTTTCGTCCCCGCTCTGTGGCGTTGATTGCCTCGAGGAGTCGCTTCATCGCTTCATCGAGCTGGCGAATCGAACCCATGAAGTCAGCGACGTCGCGCCTGGTGTGTTCGTTGTCCGGCAGGAAGGGAGGGACCTCCACCTCAGCCGGCTCTGCAGGTTCGTAGTCCTCGTGAGGCCATGGACGATGTACTTCCCAGAACCCCACCACCGCGAATCGGGGCTCGGACGACCCATTGGTGGCGGACAACCACTGCTTCGCGACATCGACGACCGGCAATGCCCGCGGCAGCATCCCCAGCCCGTGAACCTCGTCATAGCCCAACCGGCGGGCATCGAGATCTTCGTGCTGAAGCCCGATCAAGGCGGTCCGGTAGCCCTGTGCCGCCATCATCTCCGGCAGAGTGACCACGTCCGAGCGGTATTCCCACCCGTGATGGCTGAGCCCCATGAGGCCGTTTTCGTGAGGCATTCTGCCGGTGAACATCGAAGACCTGGCCGGCGTGCACAACGGTGCGGTGGAAAAGGCCTGCTCGAACACGATCGACTCATCAGCGAAGGCGGACAGGTGCCTGTCCGGGACACCCCGATGCCCGTAACAACTGAGCCAGTCGCCAAGGTCGTGGCAGTGGACAAGCAGGACGTCGGGGCGGTCGGGTGTGCGCGGCTGGGTCACGACTTATCCCTTCACGGCGCCGCCGGTGAGCCCGGCGACAATCTGGCGGTTGGCGATCATGGCAATCAAGATGATGGGGATTGCGGTGATGACACCCACGGCAGCCATGCCACCGAACTTGATCTCTTGCGGTTGAATCAGGGCTGCGATGCCTACCGTGATGGGGGCCGTGCGTCCGCCCGTCGTGAAGACAAGACCGAAAAGGAATTCGTTCCACACCTGGATAGCGGTGAAGATGCCGACCGCGGCCAGGCCGGGTGCCGACAGCGGCAGCATCACCCGCCGGAACGCAGTGAGCTCGGAGGCACCGTCGACGGCGGCGGACTCGCGCAGCTCTCCGGGAATGGTGTCGAAGTAGAACTTCATCATGATCGTCGCAAACGGCAGGTTGAAGACCGTGTTGAGCAGGATCAGTCCGGTCAAGGTGTTGATCAACCCGAAACTGGTCAGGACTGCGTAGAGTCCCGGGACGAGCGTCATCGGGGGGATCACCTGCAGCACTCCAGCCGCCGAGAGAACTGCCACGACGACCTTGGTGGACCAGTGAAGTTGGCTGAGGCTGTAGCCGGCGAAGGTGGCAATGGTGAGGGTCAGGGTTGTCGCTACCACCACCAGAATCAGGCTGTTGAGGACCTGGGCGCCGAACACGGAGCCCGGGGCGAAGATGTCAGCGAAGTTGGAGAGCGAGAAATCCCAGTTCCACCCGGGCGTGATGATGGCGCGCGGCTGCTGGAACGCGATCAAGGTCATCCACACCAAGGGCACAACCGTGAGGACCAGGGCGCCGCCGATGATCAACCCGGCGATGGTGCGGCCGCTGAAGGGTTGCCGGGTACTGGTCCTTTCAGCCATGGGAAAGCCTCCGGACAGTAGCGCGGACAAGGAATGCCAGGACCAGTGCCGCGATGACGAGCAGCACGACGGTCAGGCTCAAGGCCGCCCCGTAACCGTATTGGAATCGATCGAAGAACACGGAACGCAGATAGATCGTGATCACCGTCGTGGCAGTCCCCGGGCCTCCGAAGGTCATCAGGTACATCTCGTCGAACGCCTTGACGCCCATGATGATTCGGATGGCGGCCACACCCAGGAGGGCAGGATAGATGAGCGGCAGGATGATGCTGCGGACGATTCTCAGATAGCCGGCACCGTCAATGGCCGCAGCTTCCAGCACGCTAGGGTCGAGCCCCCGTAGGGCGGCGTACAGGAACAGGAAGACGATCGGAGTCCAGTGCCACACGTCGGCGAGGATGATGCTCACCATGGCTCCGGTGTTGTCACCGAGCCATGCCTGTTTGTCGAGCCCCAGACTTGCGAGGATGCGGTTCAGCAGGCCGATCTGCGGGCTGAGGATGAAGAGCCAGACGACGCTGATGACTACTGGTGCCACAATGGCCGGCCAGATCAGCACATTCTGCGCCACCTGCCTGGTCCGGACAAGCCGGTCGGTTGCCAAGGCGAGGATAAGGCCCAGCGCAAGCGTCAGCACCACTGTGGCTGTGACGAAGACGAGGGAGTTCCGCAGCGAGATCTTGAATACGTCGTCCTCCAGCATCCGCTGGAAGTTGTCCAGACCTGCGCTCCGCCAGCGGAAGTCACCCGCGACCAGACGCACGTCGCCAAAGGCCATCCAAACCAGCTGCGCCAAGGGATATGCGACCAGCGCCAGAAAGGCCAGGGCGAAAGGCGCCATGCTGAGGTACTTGAACCAGGGGAACCGGCGACGACGGCGAGTTGGGCTCGGACGGCCACGCCGGGCCCCCCGTCGTACCGTTTGGCGGGTGACTGCCTGACTCACTTGAGGTATCCCGCGTCCTTGACGACCTTGGTGAGCCCGGACTGCAGCGTGCTCACGGTCTCGTCAAGCGACGTCTTACCTGCGACGTAGGCACCCAGGGCCGGGTCGGTCACCTCGAGGAACGCCGGTGTGAAGGTGTATCGGAAGCCACCGCGGATACTGTCCGCCGAGTCGACCAGAACCTTCAGGTCGGGACGGTCGCTCTTGACGTCCGAACGGGTCGTGACGCCCCCGTCGTCCGCCCAAGCTTGCATCGTCTTCTGGCTGGTCAGCCAGGTCATGAACTTCATGACGGCAGCCGCCTTGTCCTTGTCCAGGCCAATCGGGACGCCCATGACCCAGGTGCCGCTGACGGGCGTGTTACCCGGGGTTGTGGCGTAGCCGACCTTGCCCGCGATATTCGAACCCTTCTTGTCCTCCAGTGGCGCCGCACTCGCCGTGACCAACTCGCCCTGCAGCGTGCGCCCGCCCTGCATCAGCGAGATGGCTTCGGCCTGAGCGATCGTCTGCGGCGCCTTCGGCCCGATGTCCGCCAGAGCCTTGAACGTTTCCAAGGCCTTGCGGAACTCAGGGGTGTCCACCGTGGGTTTCCAGTCGCCGCTCTGCTCGTTGGCGAAGAAGGACCCCTTGAACGAGTACAGGACAGAGCTGAAGTCGTAGGACGGCGTCTTGCCGCGCAGGACGTAACCGTTGTCCGCCTGCTTGGCCGCGACTGCCTTCTTGCCGTTTGCTATCACCTCGTCCCACGTCTTGGGGACAGCGAGACCGAGCTTGGCGTACAGGTCCTTGCGGTACATGAACTCATGGATGTTGCCGTTGACTGGCAGGGCGTAGGGGTCCCCTTGCGGGGAAGTGTCGCGTTTTTTGCTGTCCCACCGGCCGATGCCATCGAACTCGATGAGGTTCTTGTCCCACTTGAAATCAGGATTGATATCCGTCAGCTTCTGAACCCACTGGTTGTCATAGAACTGGCCCGTCCACTGCTCGTTGATGAGGAAGGCGTCGAAGGCGTTGGAGCCACTCTGGGCGGCGTTGGCCTCTTGGGTGAGTAAGCCATCGAACGGGAAGGATGTGACGTTGATCTTCACGCCGGTCTCTTTGGTGTATTTCTGCAGAATCGTCTTGTACTGAGCCAACCAGGGCGCTTCGACGGCCGGAATGTTGAGCTCCTTGACGGCCGCGGCGTCCCCTCCTGAGGATCCCCCGCTCTGGCAGCCGGCGAGGGAAACGGCTACGAGAGTCAGGGCGGCTGCAGCCCCGGCAAGCTTGCGTGTCATGCGATGCTCCTCTGATCGCCACGTCAGGCGACGTGTTTGTATCGATCTAAAAGGAGCGAGGGGCCTTTGGCAAGGGGGTAGGCGCAACTTGATCGCGGACTAGTAGAGTGTCGCCGTTAAAGTTCGGGATATAGGTGGCGGAGTCGGGTCCTTGCGTCGCTGGCGGTGAAGTGCCAGTTGACCTGGCGCTGATCGTCGTTGGTGGCTTGCTGCCAGGCCGCGAGTTCGGTGTTGAGGACGTCGAGGTCGGCGATGCGGCGGTCCAGACACTGGCGGGTGAGCGCGGCGAGTTCGATCTCGGCGATGTTGAGCCAGGATCCGTGCTTGGGGGTGTAGTGGATCTCCAGGCGGGCGGCCAGTTCGCGGGCTTTGGCGGGCTCGAACGTCTCGTAGAGCGAGCCGATGGTGTGGGTGTTGAGGTTGTCCATGACCAGCACGACCTTCTCCGCGTCGGGGTAGTCGCAGGTCAGCAGCCGGTCGACTTCCTTCGCCCAGTCCAGGCGGGTTCGTTGCCGGCGGGCGTTGACGCGGCGGTGTCCAGCCAGCGGTTCGACCCACACGAAGATCGAGCAGGTCCCACCACGCACGTACTCGGAGTCTTCCTTCAGGTCACGCCCCGGAGCGGCCGGGATCGGGTCGCGTGCATGATCGAGGAGTTGGTAGGGCTTCTCGTCCATGCAGACCACCGGAACGGCAGGATCGTAGGGTCGAACATAGACCTCGAGGACATCCTCCATCCGTGCAACGAACTCGCCGTTTGCTCTGGCGGGGATGGTCCAACACTTCTTCAGATGAGGACGAAACGCCGTTTTTTAAAAACCTTCCCGATGGTCGAGTGGTCCAGATCCGGCATGTCGTCCATCAGCGCAACCTGCTTCTCCAACAGCCGCAGCGACCATCGCGACCTGCCCGCTGGGGGCGCAGAGCATCCCAGCGCGATCAGCCTGGCCTCGACCTCACCGGTCACGATCGGCTCGACCGGCGGCGTGCACCGCTTCTTACGCCGGATCGTGGCCCCGACATCGCCATCATGCTCGACATATGCCCTGGCCACGTTCGTGATCGTCTGCGGATCGACTCCGACCCTCTCGGCAACCCCGCGCCGACCCAGCGACTCACCGACGCCCTCGTCCAACTCCAGCAGGATCCGCGAACGCCGTACCTCCTGCGCCGGATGCGCGCCGGTCCGCACGATCCGGGTCAGCCATTCACGATCGTCAGCACTCAACCTCACCGACGGCAAACTCGACCTCACCACGACACGCCCTCTGGCAGCAGATAGGGGGAAGACTGCCATGAACGGTCTACCGCAACAACGACGACTTTTAGCGACGACACTCTACTAGTGCCGTGACCGGGAAGGTTGGCGGTGTAGGGGCGAGGGCCGGGCGTTCGCTGGCAAGGCGGAGCCGGGCCCGTGTGCCGGGTTGCACTCGGGCGTGGCGACAACGCCGCCAGCGGGCGGCTGGGTCCGACCCGGCCCGGTGAACCTTCCCGGTCACGGCACTAGGGACGAACTACCCTGGACGGCTGCCCGCTCAGGCGTCAGCGCCCCGCATGCTCCCCACAGGACTCCCGGAGGTGCAGCGTGGTCTCGAGGAGGACCGACTCAGGAGGGTCATCGGGCCGGTCGATCCTCCGCAGCAGCAGGTCCACCGCCGCCTGCCCCATAGCGCGCGCGTCAAGCGCGATGGAGCTCAGCGAAGGCGACCAGTCTCGAGCGAACTCGATGTCGTCGAAGCCGATGACCCGTACGTCGCTGCCAATGCCATAACCGGCATCCCGCAGGGCGCGCATCACCCCGAAGGCGACCGAATCGCCGTGCACGACGATGCCGTCCGGCGGGTGCCCGCCCACTCCGAGGAGTCCGGCTGCCGCGACGCGTCCGGCGGTGCTCGTCGTCGCCGTGCTGGGGGACCACCGGTCGTCGAAGATCATTCCTGTCGCTGCCGCCGCGGCCTCAACCCCCGACCGCCGCTCGGCGCGTGTCTCTGCCAGGTCAGGGCCACCGAAGTAGGCGATCGAACGGCACCCGTGCTCGTGTAGATGGATAGCAGCCAGGTGGGCCGAGCCCCTGTCGTCGGAGCCAACGTACGGCACCGCACGCCCCCCGCTGCGCCGGGTGAGCGTGACCAAGGGCGTCTCAAGACCCTCGAAGGCCGCCGAGGTCTGCGCCAAGGACCCGATCGCAGGCACAACAAGCAGCCCGTCCACGCGGTATTCCAGCATGGTTCTCATCAGGTCCGCCTGGTGCCCGATGTCGTCGAGCGTATTCCCTAGGACAACGGTGTATCGCAGCGGAGCAAGCGACTTCTCGATTGCTTCAGTGAGTGCGGCCAGAAACGGGTTGGTCACTCCTGCGACGAGCAGGCCAATGGTATGGCTTCGCTGGAAGCGCAGCCCGGCCGCGCGCCGGTTGTAGATGTATCCCAGTTCCGAGGCTGCTTCGAGGACCCGCGCGCGCGTGGTTTCGGCAACCAGTGGGCTATCCCGGAAGACCAGTGAGGCGGTCGACTTGGAGTACCCCGCTCTGCGCGCGACATCGTCCAACGTGGCACCACGCTTAGGACGCCCGGCAGCCTCGCTAGTCAGGGCCCCTCCTCCCCCGGGTTCATCCATCTGGCTGCGTGTCGTTGTCCTTCATGACGTACCTGACCTTGACACATTTACACTCTGGCACGCCATCAACGGGTGTCAAGTACCGGGTTTGATGGAGGGTGTGATCACCCGCTCCTGGTGAGTTCGGGTGTGTGGGTGTTGAGGTGGGTGGTCTCGTATTCGGCAGGTGGGACGTGGCCGAGTTCACCGTGGCGGCGGCGGTGGTTGCACCAGTCAGAACCAGGGCGCCGCTCGCAGCTCAACTGCCACCCAGCAGCGTAGCTTGGCAGCAGGTATCCGAGAGGTACCCACAGGTGCCAGAACACCCGTAACCACCCGCCTTGTAGTATTGCCAGAACCGTTGTGGGACAGTGTTTCCCGCACTCCTCAGGAGCGCAGGTCGGACTCCTGAAGCGGGTGTCGCGCGTTCGAATCGCGCCGGGGGCACATGCTGAAGGCCAGCTGAAGTGTCTCCGGACGCAGGCCATGCCATGGAAACGGCAGGTTGTCGTGCACACGCGCCAATGTGAAGTGGTCCGAGACGGAACGCGTATCCGGTACCGGGACCACGGCGGCGCAGGGGCACCGATCGTGTTCCTGCACGGCCTTGCGGGTCATGCGGGCGAGTGGCAGGAGACGGCCCGGCGGCTGCGGCAGACGCATCGCGTCATCGCCGTCGACCAGCGCGGCAACGGCGCGAGCGAGCGCCGGCCGCTGGACGTGTCCAGGTCCGCGTACGTGGCCGACTTCGTGGCGGTCATCGACCAGCTCGACCTGCCGAGCGTGACCCTGGCGGGACAGTCGATGGGCGGGCAGGCAGCGATGCTCGCCGCCGCGGCGCATCCGGGCCGCGTCGACGCCCTGGTCATGATCGAAGCCGGCGCCGGCGGCCCGACCCCTGACGGCCCCGCGCACATCGAGAGCTGGTTGAAGTCCTGGCCGCTCCCCTTTCCGTCCCGGCAGGCGGCGGTCGAATTCTTCGGCGGCGGGGCACGAGGTCAAGGCTGGGCTGACGGCCTGGAGTGGCGTACGGACGGCGGGTGGCCGAGGTTCGACGCCGACATCATGGTGCGCTCGGTACTGGAGAACTCCGTACGGTCCTTCTGGGACGCGTGGCAGAAGGTGCGGTGCCCGAGGTTGTTGGTGCTGGCGGAGTCGGGGTTCATCTCCGCGGAGGAGTTGGCGGAGATGCTCCGGCGACGCCCGGACACCACGGTGGTCACGGTTCCCGGGGCCGGCCACGACCTGCATCTGGAGGATCCGGACGCCCTGCACGCCGCCCTCACCGAATTCTTCGACTCACTCGCCTGAGTCCAGCTGGTTCGGCGTCCGTCCTGCCACGCCCACTCCTGCGGAAGCCTCGACCTGCCCGTGGCCGCCGTTACGGCGGGAGTTTGTCGGCGCGCGCAGCTCAGGACGACCACGCTGCGAGCAGTTCGGCCGGGCCGTACGCGGCGTCGAGGCCCGTGCAGTCGACTCCGCTGCGCGAGACAGCGACCATCGGGACCGGATCGGGTGTGAGCGCCTCACGGTGTCGGCGCAGCGCCGTGAGGTCGTGCCGGTCGAACGGGGAGTTCTCCAGCCACTTCACCGAGCCGACGAACAGCAGTTCCTTCGCGATCGGCTCGCGGTCCGCTCCCACGATGTCGATCTCCACGTCGTTCGTACGGGTCCAGTAGCTTCCGATCGCCGGGGCGGCGGGAAGTTGCGCGTCAGGCAGCAGCCGCGCCAACGCCTCGCGTACCAGGGGCTCAACGGCACGGCCACGCCAGCTGGTCCAGTTGTCCCGGATGCGCTGCAACGTGATGTCTCCCCGGCCGCGCTCGATCTCCCCCATCGCCGGGCCCAACAGCTTCAACCAGAAGCGGAGATAAGGATCCGCAACCCGGTAGCGACGGTCCTTCGAGGGCCGGGTGGACAAGGGAAGCTCGCCGGCGATCAGCCGCTTGTCCGCGAGGATCCCCAGCGACCGCTGCAGCGGCGTCGCCCCGATCCCCCCGGCTTCGCGGGCGATGTTGGAGAACGTCCGCTCGCCACTGCCGATCGCCGACAACACGGTACGGGCCTGCGCCTGTTGCGGAAACTCCGCAGCGAGCGAGCGCTCCGCGGAGACCAGTAGGGCCGAAACCGGGTCGTTGAGAGCCTGCACCAGGAACTCCCACATCCCCGCGCCGTGCGGCCACTCCGCGCAGATCAGCGGCAGGCCCCCGGTGATCAGGGCCGCGTCAAAGGCTGCGGCGGGGTCGAGGCCGAGCATCTCGCCGACGTCCGCCGGGTTGAGCGGCCCCAGCACCATCTCCCGGCCGCGCTGGTGGAACGGACGCCCGTAGCTGTTCAGCGCTTCCATCATCGACAGGTCGGAGCCGATGAGGATCAGGAGCACCGGCCTGGTCTCCAGTACCCGGTCCCAGGCCCGCTGCAGCATTCCCTCGAACGCACCCGTGTCGTCCATCAGATAGGGAACCTCGTCCATGACCACCACGCTGGCGCGGTCCTGCGGCAGCGCCGCCGCCAGTACATCGAAGGCGGCGTTCCAGTTCGCCGGACGGGCTGCGGACAGCAGTTGCGCCAACGGGAGGCTGGAGGACTGGGCGTCCTGGCTGAAGCGCTCCAGGTCCGCCTCGGGCGACGCCCCGGTGGCGGCGTAGAAGAGGAAAGGCGCGCCGGACCGGTCAGCGAACCGCTCCACTAGGCGCGACTTGCCGACGCGTCGGCGCCCGCGGAGCATCACGCACCGGCCTGGCCGCTCCCTACCGACGCCTGCCGTCACCTTGCCCAGCTCGCGGTTCAGCGTCCCGAGCTCCTGCCGCCTGCCCACGAAGTCCGCCACGTCGCCGCCTCTCCCCCGCCGAGCCACTAGATACTAACATTGATGTTAGTAACATCGATGTTAGCAACTCTGCCGCTTCACAAACCGGGCATTCGGGTTATACGGTGAGATTCTCTTGTAGCTTTCAGCAGTCCGAGAGGACACCGTCGTGAAGCTTCGCGCCGCTCTCCTCACCGCCGTCGTCGCCCTGGTGGCCGCGATGACGGTCACCAGTTCCTCGCCGGCCGCCGCGTCCCGGCACCTCGCCGACGCCGCGCCGGCCCTGCACGTCTCCGGCAACAAGCTCGTCGACCCAGCGGTACGCCGTACCGCCTGCTGGGCGTCAACCGCTCCGGCGGCGAGTTCGCCTGCATCCAGGGCAACGGCATCTGGGACGGCCCGATGGACCAGACCTCGATCAACGCGATGCGCACCTGGAAGGTCCGCACCGTACGGGTCCCGCTGAACGAGGAATGCTGGCTCGGCCGTCCGACGTGCCGGCGCAGTACGGCGGCGCGACCTACCAGCAGGCGGTCGAAGACTACGTGAACCTGTTGCTGCGCCAACGGCATCACGCCGATCGTCGAGATGCACTGGACCTACGGGCCGTACACCGGCAACTCGTCCGGCTGCCCGGACGTCAACGCGACCTGCCAGAAGCCGATGCCCGACGCGCAGTACGCGCCGCAGTTCTGGACCGGCGTCGCCAACGCGTTCAAGGGCAACGCGCGGTCGTCTTCGACCTGTTCAACGAGCCCTACCCGGAGCGGCGCCACCGGCGACGAGACCGCCGGCTGGACGTGCTGGCGCGACGGCGGCACCTGCACCGGCATCGGCTACCAGGTCGCCGGCTTGCAGAGCCTGGTCGACGCGGTCCGCGGCACCGGCGCCACAACGTCATCATGCTCGGCGGCCTGGCCTACTCCAACGACCTGACCCAGTGGCTGCACCTACAAGCCGACCGACCCGCTGACAACCTCGCCGCGTTCGCGCACTCTACAACTTCAACGCCTGCTCGAACACGTCCTGCTGGGACAGCCAGATCGCCCCGGTCGCCGCGCCAGGTGCCGGTGACCCTCGGCGAGATCGGCGAGAACGACTGCGCCCACGGCTTCATCGACCGCGTGATGAACTGGGCCGACGCACACGGCGTCGGCTACCTCGGCTGGACCTGGAACACCTGGGACTGCAGCGGCGGCCCCGCCCTGATCAGCAACTACAACGGCACCCCGACCAACTTCGGCACCGGCTTCAAGGCCCACCTCCAGTCCGTCTCCACCCTCCGCATCTCTTGACCAGCTGTCGAGGAGTTCGTCAAATTCAGTCGCCCTGCGACCTCGATCCCACGAACTTCCCGACTTTCGCTGGGACTGTACAGCGTTCGGCGTCACGGACCATGACAACTGGTAACCATGGGGAAACAGTGCTCGCTACTCTGGTGTTGCGGACACGAGGGAAAGCAGGGCCGTCATGGCGCATTCCAACGGCACGGCTGGTGGCCAATCTGGTGGCCAACAACCCGACAGCGGCGCGGTCGAGCTGTCGACGCTGATCCGGGACCTACGTTTGTCGGTGGGTTGGTCGCAAGGTCGCCTCGCTGATGAACTGTGCCGGGTATCGAAGCATGGAACCGTGACGCGGGAGACCGTCTCCCGGTGGGAGAACGGGAAGCGCCGGCCGGGACAGTTCTGGTTGCGGCATCTCGCGACCGCCCTTCAGACCCCACTGGCGACGTTCGATGAGGCGGCCCGCATGCAGAGACGTACGTTCCTGACCGACCTGGCGGCTACCGCCATCGCTCCGCTGGCTGCGGCAGATCTTGTCGCGCACGGCTTCGCCGCCGCGCTGCGTACCCGCCCGTCGGTCGACGACTGGCAGGCCCGGCTCTACCGGTACGGCCGCGACTACATGACCTTGGGTGCCGCCGATATCCGGAAGCGGCTCGCCTCGGACCTGGTCGTCCTCCAGCAGCAACTCGACAAGCCCGGCCTGTGGGACGTGGCAGCCAAGCTGATGACCCTGTACGGCAAGACGTTCCCCGGCGCCGACGGAGCCAAGGCGTCGAACTGGTACCGGATGGCGACCATCGCCGCGGACCGTTCGGAGGACCCGGAGTCGCGTGAATGGGTGCGGGGTCGTGCGGCCATCGCCCTCGGATACGAGGGTGCGTCCCTGCCGGTCGCGTCCATGTTCGCCGATCAGGCTCTGGCGATCGGTTCGCGCCCGTCGCTCGGCCGACTCAACGCCACGATGGGTCGGGCACACGCTGCGGCGATCGTCGGCGACCGAACGACCGCGCTGGGGCTGGTCGATGAAGGGCGCAGGGTGTTCGACGTGGCCGGTTCACCCGCCGACGAGTCGTCGGATTATGCGGTCCCGTACTGGCGCTTCAACGTGTTCGTGAGCCTGCTCGCCGCCCGTCTCGGCGATGAGCAGCCTGGCCGACGAGGCGCAGCGAACCGCGCTTGCCGAGTTGCCGGCGACTCTGCCCCGGTTCCGCACCCACCTGGAGATGCACCGCGGGCTGATGCTCGCCCGCTCCGGCGATCGTTCCGGCGGGATCGCCTACGCCGAGGCGGCCCTGACGAAGCTGCCGCCCGAGAAGCACTCGCTGACCCTGCGGATGCTGCTGGCAGAGATCCAGGGCGGGCCGGTCGCCGCGTAGCTGGCCACCCCGGCGGCCACTAGAACAATCTGTTCCACACACCTAGCGTCACCACTATGAGTAGCGACACAGAAACCCCACGAAGTCGGGGTCGCACAGGTTGCCTGAAACCAGGCAGCCGGCCGTGCGCGCAGCTCATGACGCTCACGGGCGTCGGCTGCCGGCTCCCCCAGTCCCGTCGGCGCCCGTGACCCGATCGACCGGCATGGCGCCACCCGCTGCCGGTCACCTGCCCGTCCGGCCCGCTACATCCCAAGGCGGCGGGCCGGAAAGGGGGCGCGGTGTTCGGCCTGGAAAACCACACCGCGCCCCCGACCCCATCGACGGATTGGAGGCCAACCGATGGAGCTTCGCCAGCGTATCCGCACCCGGTGGCACGTACGGCGTGTCGCCCGCAGCCGGACAGCTGACCCGTACGCACAGGCACTCGCCACCGCCTCACACCTCGGAATGCTGCGTGACGATCTGGTCGGGGAATCGACCCCGGCGAGGTGGTACCGGTGACGGGCCCGACGACCCAGATGCAGCCGCCTCCATGACGGAGGCAACTCTCCCCGGCAGCTGACCGCGCCCGACGGCATCCCGGACCCGCTGCTGTGGATCAACGCCGAGCACGTCCGCCTGGATCACCAGCCGATCGAGGGCAGCAACCCAGGTATCTGCGGCGAGTGCGGCACGGCTGTGGCCGTGCTGGCCGCACCAGCTGGCGGCGGCCGGTATCGAGGCGGCCGCTCTGCCGTGGCCGGCGGGGATGACCGCCCGGCACGATCTCCAGTCACGCCAGGATCCGCGATGGCCTCAATGAAGGGCGGCTTCCGAGGAAGCCGCGACCCGCGCCCGTACCCGTCGCCGCACCCGCCCTGAACTGCCAGGCCTCAATGAAGGGCGGCTTCCGAGGAAGCCGCGACTCGGCAAGAATGATAACCCTCGAATAGTTCCTGAGCCTCAATGAAGGGCGGCTTCCGAGGAAGCCGCGACGGCGACGAGAAGGTACTGGTCGACGTTGAGGACGTCCCAGCCTCAATGAAGGGCGGCTTCCGAGGAAGCCGCGACTCGGCATCGCGGCCGGGGTAGCAGCCGCACAGTGAGCCTCAATGAAGGGCGGCTTCCGAGGAAGCCGCGACCGGGGGCGAGCAGCTCGGCACCGGCGCGGCCGGACCGCCTCAATGAAGGGCGGCTTCCGAGGAAGCCGCGACCTTGCCCGCATGTGCTTGCCACGTATCCGATCCAGCGAGCCTCAATGAAGGGCGGCTTCCGAGGAAGCCGCGACGACGACCAGGAACATCAACCAGAAGGAGACCCACATGAGGCCTCAATGAAGGGCGGCTTCCGAGGAAGCCGCGACAGGGTGCTCGATATCGAGCCCTGTGACCTGGGCTGATGGGGGTCCGACGCGAACCCTCGCTGATTTTCTGCTCCGGAGGGGGCGCAAGTACTGAGATTTGGCGGCGGTAAAGGCTTTGACCTGCGAATATGCGCATGCGAAGGCTCGAGCGTGGGAGCCGTCACGAGACAGGGTTCGCGTGGCGTCATGCGATCAATGGCCCGTGCTCGGTAAGGGGTCGCTGCCGCCCCAGGAATTCCATGGCGTCGTTGGCGCCAGCATGGGTTGGCCCGAGTGAGCAGATCAGTACCGAGTCGTTGTCAGGAGCAATGATGGTTCGGATCCTCGAACGCAGCCGGACGAGCTTGGCAGGTTTGGCGTCGATGAGAAACACGCTGAACTGGACCCGGTCACCGAAGGACTGCAGTGCCTTGGCAAGACGAGCACGCCGCGGGTCATCGACGATGTCGTAGCAGATGAGATACCGGTGGGTGCTGTCCGCGCTCATCGGATGGTGACCCCGCGGTAGGACGGCTGAGTTCCGTCCAGCACGCCGAGAACGAGCCGCGCCTGGATCTCCATGGCCCGCCGCCAGCTGACCCGGTATCCGAAGGTGGGGTGTTGAAACTCGCTCGTCATCCGCCGCTCATAGGCGCCGATCAGGGCCTTTCGTCCGGCTGGTCGCAATTGGGTCGCGCCGGTGACCGTGGAGAAGTCACTGCTGCCGATTTCGCCGTTGTTGAAGGCGCCGAGCACAGCGGAGTCCGCGACCGGTGCCCGGAACTCTTCGCACAGATCGAGCGCCAGTGCCGGCTTGTTCCGACCGCTGGAGTGCAGGAACCCGGCGTGCGGATCCAGGCCGCATGCGGCGACAGCGCAGATGGCGTCACCGAGCAACAGCCCATAGGCGAAGTTGAGAGCAGCGTTGACGGGATCTCGGGCTGGTCGCCGGGTCCTGGTCCTGAACTCGAGTCCTTGAGCCGCGAGGGTGCGGGAAGAAAGCATCGTGGCGAAGTGTGCGAAGTAACGAGCTGCGGCTTCGCCTTCGGCTCCGAGCAGGTCGGCAAGTGAGATAGCTGCCAACGCGCGGAGGCGCAGTGCCCTCAGCGCGGCGACGGCATCCACCGCTGAGCCATGTCTACGTAGGAGCGTTGCCTGGTTGCTGATCTTGGCGGCAACGAACTGTCTGGCCAGTCCGAGGTGGCCGCTCTCGGAGATCGCATGCTGACGGACCCTGGTCGGGCCATTCGGGCTGTACGCCGTGTTCGCCCAGCCGACTACCTTGCCGTTGCTGCTGCACCACAGCAACGGCAGTCGTCGCCACAGCAGTTCACGGATGAGCCCGCTGGACAGGTCGGCATTCCCATGGACCACGACGGCAAGGACCCGCTCGACAGGTACGGTGGTCAGTTCTTCGCCACGTTGCAGCACCCTGATGCGTCCAGCGCGTATGTGCGCATGAGAACCGGGAGTGGCCAGATGCAGCACTTGAGTGTCCGGATCGGGGCGAGGATGCGACGGCGCACGGGCGCGAGCGACCGTTCGTCGGGAAGACAGACCCCGATGTGTGAGCAGCGGCCACAACGCCGGTCATCCTCCAGCGGTGGAGGAGCGGTCTCGGTAGTGAGTAGTTGGATGGTCTGTTCAGCGTGCCACCGGGCCAGATCCAGTTCTTCGGGACCAATCGACACCGGAACCCGAGTGTGGTGCTGAGTGAAGTAGACGGCCGCACCGTCCACGGACATCCCGGCCTCCCGAAGCGCGGCGGTCTGTAGCGCGAGTTGGACGACCATCGCTTCGGTGACCTCTGCCCGGCGCCGCACGGGGGTGGCCTTGTACTCGATCACCGTGGCGTGGCCCGCCTCATCGACCTCCACGGTGTCGCAGCGGCCGGTCACCGCGAGGTCTTCGCTGGTGACCTCGACACCGCGCAGTCGGGTGATACGTGAAGTCGCGGCTTCGTCAGTGGACGAGTGCTGGTCCGTACCCACTGCCATCTGGTGGGTGTCGGTTCGTTCACCCATGGCCTCCAGCCATGCTCGTCGCGGGCAGAAAACATGGTGGGCAACCAAACTGATAGGGACCGGCGTGGCCGGCTGGATGGTCATGACGAGGAGACCAGGGGGATGGGCCGGCCGCGTTGGGCGCGTCGGATGGGCGCCTTGTCGGTGCCGGCGTGTTCGATGGGGAAGCGAATGAGCCCAGCGATGCCACGGGCCGACAGCCAAGCGCGGGCGGCGGCAAGTTGGACGGGCGGCGGTGGGCCGCCTTCCCCTGGAAGCCCGGCAGCAGCAGCGAGGCGGAACTGCGGAGCCGTGAGGATGGTACGGAGCCGTGCGGGCCGCCAAGGCTTGTGCCAGACCGGCGTGTAGAACCATTCCTGTCTGGCCTGCGCGACATGCCCACAGGTGATGGCGACCTTGTTGATGCGGGCGGAGGTCGGCAGCTGGGAGATGCCCCAGAGCGCGCACCAGGCGAGTGCGTTGTCGACAGGTCCAAGACCGGCAAGTCCGGTGGCGGTGCTGCTGTTGGGTTTGTCGTCACCCGCTTCGTCGCGGATGCGCAATCCGGTCAGGCCCGCGGTGACAGCGTCGGCACTGCGTGCAGCGACTGTGGCTGCGAGTTTACGCAGGCGGGTGCCGACGAACTCCGAACCTTGATTCCTGGGCTGCATCTCCCATCGGCTGGCTCCGTGGTCCTGTCGGATGTTGCCGTCGTACTGGCTCCAGTAGCACGGCTCACCGAGCGCGGCGATCATCTGCAGATCGAGCCAGGCGCCGTCCTTCGTCAGCTCGTCGAGGACGGTGTGGCGTCCCTGCTGGATCAGCGGCCAGGTGGTCTCGGTCAGTGCGCTCAGTCGGGGACTCATCAGGCCACGGTCTTTACCCTTCAACAGCACGTCGCGGCGTACCCATGAGTCGTCTGCGGCGTGGGCACGAGCATGTGCCAGGACTGCATCACCGATCTCATCGTCGTCGAGCTCGACAGCCGTGAGAGTGGGACGCGCGTTGAGAACGCGCGTCCACGACAGACGTACCTTGTGGCCAGCATCTTCGAGGATTGCGGCCACGCCGTACAGGGCCAGGTGGGACAGCGCCACCTGGGGGTCGCCGCCCTGCATGATCATCTCGGTCATCGTCCTTCTCCCGAAACCTGGCCGTCGGCTGCGCGCAGCAGCGCCTCCAGATAGGCGCAACCCCACACTCCCCATCGGCGGTGGGTGGCCTCGATCAGCTCGTCCCACCCGCCCAGATCGAACAGTTCCTCGGCCACGGCCGTGTCGGCATCCTCATGCTCGGCACCGATCAGTTCCTTCGCGGTCAGCGGGAACCCGGATCGGCCGTACCCGTGGCTGGTGCCGACCAGCCGCGCGACCAGAGCCGGGTCACTGTCCTCGGCCGTGCCGTGGAGCTGCTGCCAGCAGGCCAGCACCGACCGCTGTTCGTGCCGCCAGCCGCTCGGCAGACCGCTGGCGTCGACGAGCTGCGATGTCTGTCCGGGTCGGCTCTTGGCCCACAACGGTCCGGCCGGATCGGCACCGAGCCTGATCTGGAAACGCGGATCGGCCTTGCCGTCGTCGTGATGTGTCCCCGCCTGATACAGCGAGGCGATCAGCTCGGCCGGTAACCCGAGCACCTGACCGACCTCGGCCGCACGCTCTGCGACAGCCTGCTGGTGGTCGTCGAGCAGCGCCGGCTGGTCGGTATCCCTTGTCGTAGCTGCCTGCCGGAGGCGTTCGTCCGCGCCGGTGGCGGCACGACGACGATCGACCAGTACTGCCCGGATGGGCTCGCCGAACTCTCCCCGGTGCAGGTCGAAGTCGCTGAACGCGACAGGTAGCCGCAGCAGGGCGACAGCGGCCGACACCATGCCGGCCGTGTCAGCGGGCAGGTCCGGCACCATGCTGCGTAGCACGTCAGCGGCACGTTGACGTCGGGGCCGCTCGGCCCGGTCGTCCCACATCTCGTCCAGTTCGGTGAGCAGCTTGTCGATGTGCGCAGCGGCTGGCGCGTCCCAGACCGCGGGTTCGAGCCGCAGCACCACCTCACCGGGGCCCGGCGCGTTCACCTCGTGCAGCACGTCACGGGCACGGGCGGCGGGAAGGGGCAGGTCGTCGTCCGGTCGGACCGGGACTGGCGGGCTGAACCAGTCGGCATCGTCCGCCCCAGACGGAGTGAAGGCGTGCACGGTGCTGTCGGCAACCAGGATGTCGCCGGGACGCAGGTCAAGGTGGTCCGGATCGATCACGTCGACCTGCTCATCGCGTATCCGGACGACGGGACGAGCATCCGCATCTGCGCCTACATCGGCGGCCAGTGCACGCGCGGTGTGGATCGGTACCGCGAAAACCTCCCGGTTGCGTGGCGGCAGCGCGCGAACAAGCTCGATCGCTTCCGCTGCCATGGCCGGCATCGCGTCCCGGACCACCAGGCCGACCTGCAGGTCCTGCTCGAAGTCCTCGTCCAACCACAGTCGAAGATGGTCTTCGGGAAGTACCTGATCGCTGGTGCGCGCCCATTGCCAGGCCTGTGCGATCTCCGGCCGTTGCAGCAGAAGGCGACGGCGTGTAAGGGTCGGGGCCTGCACGTTCCGCAGCGCCCACGGCGCCATTCCGGCCGGGTCCGACTGTCGCTGCTGAAGGCTCTCCAACGCGGTCTGCAACTCGGCATGGCCGTAGGGGCCACTTCGGGTCCGTTCGGTCATCGGTTTCTCCGGCACGATCACCCGGATGGGCGCGCTCTCGCGAAGGCCACCACGGTTGCCGCGTCCGACCCGCTGCGCCACTGCCGACCAGTCCGCCAGCTCGGTGACGATTCCGGCAAAATCCAGGTCGACACCCACTTCGAGGCTCTGCGTGGTGACCAGCACGTCGACCTCACGGTCACCGGCCAGTCCCAGCAAACCAGGATGATGGGCGCGGAGCCGTTCCAGGTCTGCGGGGCGTACCTGCCCGCAGACCAGTACGACGCGCACCGGACCTCCGCCGGGCCGCTGACGTCCGCGCAGCTCCTGAGCGGTTCTGACCGCCATGGCCACGGTGTTGACGTAGCAGCCGACGGTGTGCGCGGGGCCTTCCGCCGCTGGTTCGTCCGGCAGTAGAGCAGCGACTTGGTCGGCGATCCGGGTGGACACCGCACGCCGCTGTGTGCTGGTAGTCGGTGGCCACTGCGGCACCGCGACCAACTGGACCGGTTTGGGTCGGGTCAACCGGGCGGCGAGCAACGCGGAGTCGTCCAGATCCGGCTCGCTGACTCCGATGCTCTGCACAGGACCCTCGTCGGTTGCGTCCTGGCCCGGGGTCGCGGTGCATTCGACCACCTGCAACTCCGGTACGGGCAGGGGTTGTTCGGCGACCACCGCCAGCTGAGCAACCCGGCGCGCGGTGGTGAGTAGCTGGCGGGACAGGTGGGCTTCGTCGACGATCAGCGCCGTGTCGAAGGCCAGCAGCCCAGCCTCGCGGGGGCGGGCCAACCGGCTCGACCCGTACCCACCGAACAGCAGCCGGCTGCCCCACATGTCCGGCGTGGCACACAGGATGGTGCACGCGGTCGGCTGCTCACGCCAGCTGCGCTCCGGTGGCGCCCCGCCACGCAGCCGCGACACCACCAGCGGACTGCTCTCGTCTTCCGGGCGGGCAGCGGTGTGCAGGGACCAGAGCCGGTCGGCTACCGCACGCAGCACCGCCCGGTGCTCAACGTCGTCGACCTGGTCCGGGGCGGCCAGCAACCCGGCCAGCCGGCAGGCATGTTCATGCTGGTCGTCGACCAGCACCCGGCGGCCCACCACCATTGCCAACCGCCGTGCGGGTCGCACATCCGCGCCAGTTGCCGTCAGCGCTACAGCGAAGACGTGTGCGTCGATGGCAGCGGTCTTGCCCGCACCGGTCGGGGCGACGAGCTGCTGCGGCCATCTCCCGGTGCTGATCAACTCGTCCAGGAGCCTTTGCTGCCAGGCGAACGGACGGTGGCCGTCGTGTGCGGCGGCGAAGAAGGTGGCGAACTGCTCCCGGGTCAGTGACATCCGGCACCCTCCTTTGCGATCAGTGCGTCGAGTTCCTCGACCGGTGTTCCTTCCGGCACGTCATAGGGCACCAGCAGTCCTCCTCCGAGATGACGGGACTGCCCGATCGCCGCCGCAGTGGTCGGCCCACTCAGGTCACCCAGCGACAGCCAGGCCGTGTACGGTCGGACCACAGCATGCGGGTTGGTGTTGTGCGCGTACCGGTCGACGTGGACGGTGCGCAAGGGCCGCGCCTTTACGACCGCGACACCGGCGGATGCTGCAGCTGCGGCAAGGCCGCGTTCGCGTTCGCCGCCTCTACCGGACACCGACGGCAACTGCTGCTTCCACACGAACGCCGCCGACAGCAGCGCCGCCTGCATAAAGCCCCAGCCGTCCAGCGCGCCGCGCGTGTCGGTACCGCAGCCGGCTCGGTGTGCCACAGCCGCTGCCGCCCGACTATCGGTGGTTGCCACAGCCGCGTCCCTGGAAGCACCTGCACCCGTCCGCTACGGCGGGCCAGACGTCCACGCGGGCCGCGTACGGAGGACAAGCTCTCCACCGCATCGGCCAGGATATGCAGGTCTCCGGCACCCGTCCCGGGCGGAACCAGCAGCGCTAGCGCCGCCGGCGAGGCCAATCCGCCCTCGACCGGCATCGTCGGAGCGAGAAACTGCACCGCGAGCCGGTTGGCCGGGCGCGGTGTGCCGGGCGGGTACACCCCGGTGATCAGTGGCGGTGCACCCTCACCGATCAGACGGATCAGCGCCCGGTGTACCGCCACCGCCCATCGCACCCGGCAGGAAGAACAGATACGCCGGGACAGGGGCACGAGGATGACCCGGTCCCAGGGCACATCTGCTTCCGGCTCCTGAATGGGCGCGTAGCCCAACGGTTCGACGGCCTGACGTGGCGGGACATCCGACAGGGACCACTCGTCCGTGCCGTACCCGGATCGTGATTCCGACCGGGGCGCGAGCGTGCGCCGGGCATGCGCTTCGGTCAGTTCCCGGGTGCGTCCGACAGTGGCCGTGTCGATGGTCAGGCCGCCGGGGGTGAACATGCTCGCCGTGCGGTCCAGTTGGTGTGTCGGCTGGGCATCGCCGCCGTCGTTGGCGGCCAACCGTACGGGTGACTCGGTCGTGCCCAGATAGCCGACGTCGCCGCAGAGAGCGCCCAGCGCCGCCCGTACCGACGGGGGCGGGGGCTCGCGCCACATCCACACCAAGGGGCCACCCACCGCCACCGCCGCGTCGGCTGTTTTCGGGAACTTCTTGGTTCGTCCTTGTCCCTTGGCCTGCTTGATGGTCCCATCATCGCGGTAGGCAATGGCCTGCCCGCGGTTGACCGTCAGCGGCGGGATCGTCACATTGTCGGGTGGGTGTTCCTCCAGCCAGCGCAACGCCTGCTCATCGGCGTTGGACGGTCCCAGCTCGCCACTCTGTACGACGGCGCGCGGACCGAACCCAGCGGCGGCCAGTAGCGCTGCATGCAGACGCGCGACCGAGGGGATGGGCTCCGGCTGCCCGTCCGCCCCGGCGCCGCGGTAGGTGCCCAGCGGCAGTTCGGCGGTGATGGCGAAGCTCACGAGTCGCTGGCCCCTTCATCCACCGCCCCGGCGGCGATCGCCGGGTTGCCGGTCACCCGCAGCGCCACACCCTGCCAGCGCACACCTGCCGCTGTCTCCGCCGCTGACAGTGCAGCGGTCAGCAGCTCATCCGCCTGCTGGACCGACAACGGCTGCAGGGCCACCAGCCCCGTGCCGCGACGGTCGATCTCCACCTCGGTCGCCCCGTCCTCCTGCAGGTCACAGTTGGCCCGCAACCTCAGCTCGGCGTCAGAACGGGCCACCGCGTTCAGTGCCAGTGCCGCCAGCAGCGCACGACATGCAGCGTCACCCTCCGGCCCGGCACCGAATCGGATCTGGCGCAACGACGCGAAACTCAGCACGTGAGATCGCACGATCCGGTGGCACGCCACACCGGCGAGAGCGTCCAGCGACGGCGGAATACCACCCAGTCCAAGACTGGACGGTTTGCTCTCCTTCTCGCTGCTCTTCGCGGGGCCCTTCATGACCTTGTCATAGAGGTTGGTGGTCAGCTCCGCCCGCTGCTCCTCGGCCAGCTGCTTCAACGCTGGCCCATCCAGCTCGATCTTCATCCCTACCGGATCGACCCGGGCACCGCCGCGCAGCGCAGCCTTGGTGTCCGCGCAGAATCCGACGATCTCGCCGACCAGAATGCTGCGCCAACGCCCCTGCCGACTGGATCGGCTTGAATCCCAGCTGCCGAACACGAGGCTGGCGGGGCTCGCATCCAGCAGCGCACGAGCGTTGAGCGGCGTGGCATTGCGCAGCGCCTTGTACTGCTCGGTCTGGGTCACCGGAGTGCCGTCGATCGTTCCAGCGCGGATGTGGCCGTCGAAGACCCGGTGCGGGAGTGTCAGATCGCTGTACTCCTCGACCCCGTCACCCTTGCCGTAGCTGACCACGACCCGGGGAAGCCGACTGAGCACAGGATGACCGTCCATGATCGCCGCCTGCAGCGCCTCCTCACACCGGTTGAGCTGGCTCTGCTTCGAGTCGATGATCACCGCCTGCTGGATCTCACCCTCCAGGTAGCGACGCTCGTACGCGTACGCTCCCTTCCTGTCCTGGGAGGTTGTCGCGTACTTCGCCGGTGCCACCGACCGGTGCCATCCACCCGCCGGCCGCAGCTCCGTCACCGAGGTCAGGCAACTGGAGCCACCGGCAGCGGACGCAGCCAAGAGCAGGTCAAGATCAATGCTGGTCATTCCATCCCTCTCCCCATGTCACCGATTCGGCGACAAAGCAACATGGAGGCACCGTACGGCTACCTACCGACAGAATTTGTCCCGCAGATAGGTACGTGACAGATCGTCTGAGTCACCTCCGTCACAATGGATCGTCCACTTGACCCGAACGGCTGATCACCAGCACTTGCCGCCGACCCGCTCTCCCTCCTCCAACTCTTCCGCCCCCGACTGCAGCGGAATCGGGTTAGACGACCTCGTACGCGAACCCTCCGTCGTGACGGCCGTAAGCGGGGAGGGTTCGCGTCTGTCTTTCTCCAGGTCAGGGGTACTTTGCTGACCCACAGGCCTTCATCAACCCTTGATAGGTAGGGTCATTTCAGCGAGGGTTCGCGTCGGGCACTCATCAGCCCAGCTCAGAGGGCACAATATGGGCACCCTGTCGCGGCTTCCTCGGAAGCCGCCCTTCATCGAGGCTGCCGCTCGGCCGTGCTCTTTCGCCACAGCCGACGTCACCAGTCGCGGCTTCCTCGGAAGCCGCCCTTCATCGAGGCTCCAAGCCGTACCTGGATGCTCTGCTTGCCGCCCAGGTCGCGGCTTCCTCGGAAGCCGCCCTTCATCGAGGCGTGTCGGCGTCGGTCGACACCGGGTCGGCGGTGCCCGTCGCGGCTTCCTCGGAAGCCGCCCTTCATCGAGGCGTGCTCGCCACTCACCAGACCCACCCAGGTGTCGCGGCTCCTCGGAAGCCGCCCTTCATCGAGGCCTCACCCGGCGCCCGCCAGCCCGCGACGGAGTCGCGGCTTCCTCGGAAGCCGCCCTTCATCGAGGCCCTCACAGCCATCCCCAGTCGTCCGGTAGATGGTCGTCGCGGCTTCCTCGGAAGCCGCCCTTCATCGAGGCGAGTTCAGGACTCGCCAACGCCCGAGCTCCCACCGAGCGACGCTGGATGTCTTGCGGCTTCCTTCGGAAGCCGCCCTTCATCGAGGCTTCGTTCCTCCGGCGTGGCTGATGTCGCAGTGGATCGAGTCGCGGCTTCCTCGGGAAGCCGCCCTTCATCGAGGCTCGATCGATCGGCGCAACGCTGACAACTCGCGGGCCGCGAGTCGCGGCTTCCTCGGAAGCCGCCTTCATCGAGGCCTGGTGGAGCCGCTGATCAGCATCCCGCTGGTGGCGCGTCGCGGCTTCCTCGGAAGCCGCCCTTCATTCAGGAGCTCATTCGGGTTGTACGACCCGCTCACTTCAGGTCGAGCACCATGGCGTCGTACCGGGGCGCGTCGTCGAAGGGCTGGATCTCGCCGAGCTTGTGCCAGCCCCAGCTCACGTACGCCGGTCGGGCCGGGATGTTGTCGGGCCGGACGAGCAGGGTCGCGCGCTGCTCACTCCGGTCGGCCAACAGCGCATCGTGCAGTGCACGGCCATAGCCTCTGTTGGTGTGGCTCGGCGCCACCATGAGTTCGTTGAACGCGAAGGTGCGGGTGCCGTCCTCGACGATGTCGTCAGGGTCGACCTCGGTACGAAGTCCCTTCCACCAGCCCGTTCCGGCGGGGAGGGTGAAGCCGAGCGCGCATCCGATCATGTCGGCGCCGGCGTGCCCGACGACCAACGCGAATCCGGGACGGCTGGCGTAGCCCTCCAGGCGCTCCCAGTGCCGTTCCGGCGCGAAGAACGGATCGGCGATCAGGTCGCGGTAGCAGTCCGCGTACAGGCTGAGCAGCGGCGCCCTGGCCGCACGCATGTCCTCGGCGCTGAGCTGCTGGATCGCCAGATCGGTGTGGCTGTTGAGCATGCGGATGCCTCCGGGGGCAGGTCGGGAAGGATGCGGCTCAGGCGCGTTGCAGCGTGGCGTAGCGGTCCAGCACGGTCGCGACGGCCGGTACCGTGCGGTGCCCGTCGAGTTGATCGCTGACGAGCTGGTCGAGTTCTGCGGCGACACGACGGCTGACCACCTGTCCGGCCAGACCGTCGAGGGCCTGCGAGGCGGCTTCCGCCGATCCGTCGAGCTGACCGTCGGCGGCGCGGGCGTACGCGAGTCGCACCTGGTAGAGCGCCAGATTGCGACCGAACCGGGGGTTGTAGACGGGCAGCGCCCGTTCCAGCAGCCTGACGGCCTGGCGGGGCCTGTCCAGTTCCAGGGCGGCGGTGGCGGCGTTCGCGTCGATCTCGGCCTCGGTGAAGTACGCGAGGCGTTCGGGTACGGCGTCGTCCTGGCCGTCGAGCATGCGGCGGGCCGCCGTCAGCTCCCGGCCGGATTCGGTGGCCTCACCCAGCTGGGCGAGCGCCCGACCGCGCCGCATCTTCAGTACTGCGGTCTGCCGGTCCGGCACACCGGTCGGTGCGACCTGCTCGGCGGCGTCGACGTAGCGCAGCGCTCGCCGGGGCTGGTTCAGGAACAGCGCCTGCAGCGCGAGATTCGCCAGCGTGTGCACGGTGAGCGTGCTGTCGCCCGCCTGCCGGGCCAGGCTGAGCGCTTCGTTGTAGCAGGAGCGGGCGATGTCGTCGCGCCCGGCGTCCAGCGCGAACCATCCGGCGCCGACGTAGGCGTGCCCGGTCACGGTCAGCAGCCGCTGGCCGGTGACCTCGTCGTGGTCGCACAGGTCCATCGCCACGGACAGGCTCTGTGCCCGGGCCACCGCGATGTCCCACATGTCACCGGCGCCGCGTTCGTGGTCGACGGCCCACATCCGGGACAGCGCCGCCTCCATCCGCTCCACGTCCGCCAGCCCGATCCGACGTCGGGCGCTCGGGTCGATGTCGATGCCGGCCAGTCCAGCGACGCCGACGGCAAGGGTCGCAGCGGCGTTCAGCAGCATCCGGCGGTGCATGTCCTCGGCCCCTCTTCCATGCGAGTCACGGGAGGCCGCGCCTCGTATCCGGGCGGCCCTGCCTTCAGTAGCGAGCGCAACCAGGGCTCCGTCGGCGGCCAGGGCCGCGTCGATCACGCGCGCCACCTCCGGTGTCGGAGGCTGCTTGCCGGTCTCCAACTTGGACAGGTGCGCGTAGGACACATGCGCCACTGCGGCGAACGACCGCAGCGTGTACCCGCCCGCCTTACGTCGACGACGAAGCTCCGCCCCGAACGTTATCGGATACATGGCCGGTTTCCTCCCGCCTTGTTGTTGCCAAGTCACCCTGAAACATGGCAACACGTCCGACAGCGGTACGTGTCGGTCACGCTACCGGAATGCTCTCACCGTCAGTAACGACAGGTCCGGTGGCTGACTCACGAAGTCGCCGGAACTTGGCCCGCGGAGGCTCATCCATGCAGCGTCATGACCGTCCACGCCTGCCCTTGTCCGGTTCCGTGCTGCGCGTGTGGCGTTCCGTTCGCGTCGCGTACACGGGTCGGATCGCTCGGATCCGGCGCGGCGAGGACCCCGCCCGGTGGTGGCGGTGATCCGGCGGTGGCGGGACCGGCGTACGCGTTCCCGACGGGTGGGGCGTACCGACCCGATCTACGGGGAGGCGTTGGCGCTTCGCGCGCAGGTACCGGCGGCAGCCGTGGTAGCAGCGATGACCGGACCGGTCCCCAAGCCCGGCGACATCGTCCGCATCACCGAACGCGCGGCCATCGAGTTCGCCCGCAACCCGGTACCGAACTTCCGCGTGACCGACGTCGAGCTCATCGACAACTGGCCGGGCTGGTGCCGCATCCGCGGCTGGGACATCGACCGGATCGGCGATCCGCCTGGCGGCCCCATCGAACACACATGGCACCGGGTACTGATCTCCGGACTGGTCATCCGCCCGGGAGACGGCTGGAACAAGTAGTTGTTGCACCGAGAGAGTGGAGGAATGAGGTGGGCAGCCGCGCGCTGTGGGACGAGGCGGTGACCGGCTACCAGTGGTGGTCGGACGCGGGTCGCCCTCGACGAGACCGGTGGGGCGTGACGGTCACCGCCGCCGGGCAGTACGTCTGGCTCGACCAGCCGGACACCGTCATCGCGCTGTCCCGGTACGACGGACCGATCGGTGAGAATGTCCGGTGTGAATGGGGACGACGGGATGCTGACGCCGATGACGGTCGTGCGTGATCGGCAGCTGCGTGCGGCGGGGTGCCGTCGGGGTGACGTGATCGTCTACGACTGGGGCTTCGAGCTGCGCGGGCAGCAGCACCGTCAGCGCACCTACGTACTGCTCGACGACGGGTTCCAGATCAACCAGCCGGTCATCTTCCCGGCCGAGCAGAAGGGTTGGTGGTACTGCGATCTTGTCCGTATCACCGACTGCGGGGACGAGGTGCATGTCGAGGATCTGTGGATCGACGTCATCGTCGGGCCGCCGGACCATCCGTACCGCGTTCTCGACCTCGACGAGTACGCCGAGGCCGCCCGGAGCGGCGCTCTGCGCGCGGACGAGGCGGTCGACGGTCTCGTACGGACGCAGCGCTTTCTGGACCGTCGGCTCAACCGGCGACACGAGACGGTCCGTACCTGGCCGGACTTTCCCCCGGCAGCCGTCACCGCGCTGGCAGACCTCAGCTTTCCCCAGGACTGGTCTCTGATCGAGCAGTGACAACCCCCGGCGCCGCGGCCCCAGGGTGGCACGCAGGGATCAGTACAGGATCAGCGACGGTCCGGTGACATCGTCCGGTACGGACACCGTCCAGCTCTTCCCGCTGTCGCCGTGCGGTGTGGTCAGACACAGTCGGATGGCGCTGCTGCGCTGGTCCGAGCGGACGATCAGCTGACCGCTGCCCACCCACCACGCGACCGGCGCCCAATCTGGTGTGGATCCCTTGAGCACAGCGACAACGCGACCGCTGGTGGTGTCGATGAGCTGGTACTGGCCGCGCGGGGCTGTCGTCGTCGGCGCTGCCCTGGTAGGCCACGACGTACCGGCCGTCGGGCGACCAGTTGGTGGGCGCGTCGACGTAGCCGGCCACGGGCAGCGTGCGGGTCGGCTTACCGTCCAACCCGAACTCCTGGAGATGGTCGGCCAGGTCGGGTCCGGCCTCGCCGGCGCCGGTACGCCGCGCGATGCTCGCCACCACGTGCGTGTTGTCGTGCCACGTGAACAGTGGCCGGTTCAGGTCGTACTTGCTCGTGCGCACCCAGTACCTGCGTAGCCGTCAGGGTCTGCGGGTCGATCATGGAGAAGCCGACGTCACCCACTCTCCTTGTTGCTCGATGCGTCACCAGCAGCGTCTTGCCGTTGGGCGACCATTGTGGGACGCCGAGCCTCGGCATGCCCGACCGACGTCCACTGCACTGTCACCGCCCGGCAGGTCCATGACGCCGATCTGTGCCGTGCCTCGTTGATTACCGCAGCCGCGGTCCCGGTCGGGGAGGGCACGGCTGGGTATGGAATAGCGCCGGTATTGCTGGTACGTTCACGGTCGTAGACCATGCTCGATCCTCCGGTCCGGAGAGTCTTCAGCCGACCAGGCGTCGAGCGTAGACCGTGCACGGTGACCGCCTCCTTCGAGGGGCTGAGGCCGGCCGATGTCGGCGGCCGGCACGTGATGGTGGCCGACGGTCGGGCTGTGCGCTTCGTGGCCGCAGCAATGGTGCCGGCCCGGGCGGCAACCTTGTCCTGGCTGGCGCAACCGCTCGCCCCGGACAGCGCCAGGGCATCGTCAGGGCCAGTGACCGCGTACTCCGACGCGACATCCCGCGCATACCCCTCCCCGTCGCGCACACCCTGGCGTGGCGCTGCCGAAATTCGCAGGCGGGACCTCTAGCACTCGGACATGTCCTCGAGCTCGCGAGGTATTGAGGCATAGGCTCGCGCGCATGGATGGTGTGCCACCGGTGGTCGGGGAATTGGCGGGGCGGTTGAAGGGTCTGGGCTGGGTACGCGATCTGTTCGTCGCGGGATCATCGGCGACCGGCGACTACATCCCGGGTGTCAGTGACCTGGACCTGGTCGCGCTCACCGACGGGCCGGTCGACGAGACCCGCCAGGAAGCCCTGGCGGAGCTGCACAACAGCTGGACGCGGGCAGCGGCAAGGGCCTGGACCTGGGCTGTGTGTACGTCGACGAGAGCCCGGCTTGCCGACCTGGACGCACGGCACCCGACGTGGACGCATGGTGTGCTGGTGCAGCGGATCCTGTCCGGGGTGACCCGCGCGGAGCTGGTACGGCACGGCTTCGCCATCCTGGGTCGGCATCCGGCGGGCGTGCTGCCGCCCATGACCGACGACGACGTACGTGCCGCCTCCCGCGCGGAGTTGCTGCGGCTACTGGACCTGGGCGGCCCGCCGCCCGCACATCTGGCTGGACCCGGTGATCGCCGAGCTGGGCCTGACGTCGATGGCCCGCGGCCGCCACGCCCTGCGTACCGGCCAGCTGCTGACCAAATCGAAGGCCATCGAGCAGGCGCACGCACCACAGTGGCTGGTCGAGCAACTGAGAAAGCGCCGCCACGGCGAGAACGTCACCTCCCCACGCGTCCGAACGGCGCGTGATCGCCTGGCTGGACGCGCGCCGTACGGTCGGCGAAGCTGCCACTAGACGGCCCGGCTAGGATGAACGCGACCTGGGCTCGCGGCTTCCTCGGAGCCGCCCTTCATCGAGGTCGCTGCTGGGATCATAGGCGGCGATTTCGCGCCCACGACTCGCGGCTTGTACGAAGCCGCCCTTCATCGAGTATTGCGCGGTGGGAGTTGGATCTCGGACCAGCTTCTGCCGGAATCAGCTGTACCCTCGCTCACGACCCGTCTGCCGCACTGAAGAGGCCCACGACATGTCGGTGACCGTCGCAGCCGCACAGATCAGCGCCACCGCCGAGCCGGACGCCAACCTCGACCAGGTCGCCGAGCAGGTCCAGCAGGCCGCAGCGGCGGGCGCGCAGCTGGTCGTGTTCCCGGAAGCCACCCTGTGCCGGTTCGGTACGAAGCTGTCCGCGGTCGCCGAGCCGCTCGACGGCCCGTTCGCCACCGGCGTACGCCGCATCGCCCGCGAGCACTCCGTCACGGTGGTGGCCGGCATGTTCACCCCCGCCGACGGCACCCGGGTACACAACACGCTGCTGGTCGCCGGCGCCGACGGCGACGTCAGCTACGACAAGATCCACCTGTACGACGCGTTCGGCTCCCGCGAGTCCGACACGGTCGCACCGGGCGCCGACATCGTGACCTTCGCAGGCTCACGGCCTGACCGTCGGCCTCGCCACCTGCTACGACCTGCGCTTCGGCGCCCAGTTCACCGAACTGGGCCGGCGCGGCGCGGAACTGGTGCTGCTGCCCGCGTCCTGGGGCGAGGGTCCGGGCAAGGCCGAACAATGGGAACTGCTGGTACGGGCCCGTGCGCTGGATTCGCAGGCGTGGCTGCTGGCCTGCGACCAGGCGTGGCAGCCCCCGCAGGGCGCCACCCCGCTGGGTATCGGCAACAGCATGCTGGTGGACCCGATGGGCCGGGTACGCGCCAGTCTCGGTCACCAGCCGGGCCTGCTGCTCGGCGAGGTCGACCCGGCGTTGTCGCACGACGCGCGGCAGCGGATCCCGTTGTCCGCGCACTGACTGTCGAGCGTGTTCACTCCATCAGAGCCATCTCGCGCTCAAGCCACTGCACGACGGTCAGCGGGTTGAGCGCGCGGATGGTCTGCAACAAGCTGTCTTCCTCCTGGTCGTCGTGCAGCACGGCGACGATCACCTGCTCGCGTCCGGCGCCACGACCGAAGAAGCCCTCCTCGTCGAGTCGCCGGATGGCGCGGGTGAACGCCTCGAACCGAGCAGCGACCTCAGCCTCGTAGAGGTCGTCGTCGAGGTCGAAGGGGTGCGGGCCACGACGCCACAGCAGGTCCTGTGCCGCGTCGAAGTGCTCCTCCCCCAGCATGTGGTACGGCCAGTCGGCCGGGTTCCACCGCAGGCTCTGCGCGTACTCCTCGACAGGTTTGCCGTACTGCTCGTGGTACTCGCGCGCCGCCTGGTGCAGACCCTCCTCGGAGTTGCAGGTCTGCGAGATGTGCGCGCCGGCTTCGTCGGTGTACAGGGCGAAGCAGTAGAACGTCTCGTCGGGGTGCTGTTCGCGCAGCTCGGTGAAGGCGGCGCGGGCCGCGTCGACCAGCGCGGTCACCAGATCGTCGGTCGGCATGCCGCCATCCTGACAACCGCCGGCAAAAACCGCCCTCGGGAACGAAACCGCTGGGCTCTCCCGAGCGTGTGACGGAAACACACCTCTCGCCCGTACGAGGAGCCCCTCCATGCGTCACCTTCCACCGCCACGTCGGCGGACCGTCATCCACAGCCTGCGGGCACTGGCCGCAGCATCGGCGGCGCTGCTGGCCGCCGCCGTCGCCGTACCGGCACTGGCGGATCCGTCGGCGTCCGCACCACCGTCGTCCACCTCAGCATCGGCGTCCGCCAGCGCGAGTGCGTCGCCGTCGGCCAGCAACAGCGCCGGTGCACGGCACCGCGCATCGGCCAGCCCAGCGCCGACAGCGCAGACCGAGTTCCGGGTGCGGGCATGGTTCGAGCCTTCGTTCGCCGACGTCGACCACCCCACCACGCTCGTGGTGACCGCGGACCACCTGACGACGAGGCAGCCCGCCGAGGTGGTGCCCGTCACGCCGTCAGAGCTGATCACCGGCGGGTGCACCGCATCCCCGGCTCCGCGCAACTCGTGCAAGCAAACCGACCCGGACGGCAGCGGTAACACGGTCACCTCCTGCGAACTCCAGCGGCCGGGTGGAACGTGCCGCTTCTCGGTGCAGGTGGCACCGTCGGACACGCCCCCGGGACGGCAGACCGAAGAGGTCAGGGTCAGTGTCGGCGACTGGCACACCACCGTGGATGCCATCGGCGTACCCAGTGCCAGCCCGTCCGCGTCGTCGAGCACACCGGTTCCCAGCCACTCGCCCAGCCAGCCGGGACCGACCGGTCAGGGCAGCCAGCCGGGTAGCAGCGGCGGACTGCCGGTCACCGGTACGTCGCTGCCCCTGGTCGGTGGCCTGGCCGCCGTACTGCTCGGCACCGGCGCAGCACTGCTGATCCTCGCCCGACGTCGCCGGAACACTGCCCGGTAACACCAGCACCCGGCCCGTACGCGAGCACCGTGTACGGACCGGGTCCGTGCACGCTCAAAAACGGGCGCCGCGACTGAAACCTTCCGGCCGGGTCAGGCGTGGAGCGGATACACCTCCCTGCTCCTACGAGGAGTCCCTCCATGCGTCACGACCCACCGCCGCGACGGCGGACAGCCATACGTACTCTCCAGACACTCGCCGCAGCCTCCGCAGCGCTGCTGGCCGCGGCCATCGCCGTACCGGCACTCGCGGACCCGTCGACCCCCGCATCACCTTCCGAGTCAGCGTCCGCGAGTCCGAGCGCGTCGGACAGCGCGTCGCCCTCGCCGTCGGCCAGCACCAGGGCGAGCGCATCGCCCAGCGCGTCCCCGTCACCCGACTACCACATACGAGCGTGGTTCGAGCCTCCGGTCGCGCAGATCGGCCAAGCCACCACGGTCGTGATAACGATGAGGGGCCTGCCGTCGAAGTCCTTCGCAGACGTCATGCCGTTGGCCAGACGGGGACTGGGCGTCTGGGGATGCGATGCCTCTCCCGAGCCCCGCAACTCATGCCAGGAATCCGACCCGGACGACGGCGGAGACTTCTTCTTCTACTGCGAACTCGTGGCACCGGGTGGCACGTGCCGATTCCAGGTAGCCGAGTTCGACTCGAGCATTCCACAGGGACAGGTCATCACGGTCCCGATCAACATCAGTGTCGGCGCCTGGGACACCCGAGTGGATGCTTCCTTCACCATCGGCACGCCCAGCGCCAGCCCGTCGACGTCGCCGAGCGCACCGCACCCCAGCCAATCCACCCAGCCCAGCCAGCCGGGACCGACCGGTCAGAGCAGTCAACCCAGCAGTAGCGGTGGGCTGCCGGTCACCGGTACGTCGCTGCCTCTGATCGCCGGCCTCGCCGCCGTCCTGCTGGGCACCGGGGCGGCCCTGCTCATCGTCGCCCGACGCCGCCGCCGGTCGATGACGCCGTAGCGGGCAGCTTCATGCCCGTGTCCCTGCCGGGCGGGCCGCGGCAGGGACACGGTGCGGGTCAACGGATCGGCGACGCGTGGCCGGTCAGCGGCCCGGCCGGCGGGACCGAGCCCGGCAGCGGGCTGCTGTCGAGGTACCGGATCTCGTAGACCCGTTCGGTGAACTTCCAGCCGTCCGGGGTGCGCCGGTAACGGTCGTGGTACACGGCATGGTTGGAGTGTGCTCCGCCGTCGCGCATGCGCCCGAACTCTGCGATGTAGGCGCGACCGGACGCGGTGTCGCCGTCGAGTCGTATCGCCCCTGGGTGCGCGGTTTGCACGAAGAACTCCCACACTCCGCGGAGTCGTTGGATCCCGGCGCGGATCTCGTCCGGGCCGACGAACCGTACGTCGACGCCGGGTATCTGCCAGACGCCGTCCGGGGTGAACAGGGAGGCGATCCGATCGAGGTCGCCCATCATCCCGGCATCGGTGAACTCGCCGCGCAAGGCCTCGATCTCGACCCGGTCGATGATGGCCTGAAGGTCAGTCATCCGTCTTCCCTCTCGTCGGTGTCCGTTCCCGTTCCGCGGTCGTACGCGGCGTTGGGCGCCGGACTTCCGGTCGGTTCAGCTGCTTCTGTGACGGGGACCGGAGGCGCGATGTGACACGCATACCCCCAGGGGTATATGGTCGCAGCTGAGCGAAGGACAGGGAGGACTGACGATGTGCAGAGCAGTGACGTGTCGGCGGTGCGGGAAGACGACGTGGGCCGGATGCGGTCAGCACGTCGAGCAGGCGTTGGCCGGGGTCGCGCCGGCGGACCGGTGCCCGGGGCATGATGGCGAACCGGACGTACGTGGCTGGTTCGCCCGGCTGTTCGGTCGCTGAGCGGCAACCGCTGGACGCCAGCATACCCCCGGGGGTATGCTGGCGGAATGCAGATGGACAAGACGGTGATGCGCGACCCGCTGACCCGGCTCAAGCGGGCACACGGGCAGCTCGGCGCAGTGATCGCGATGATCGAGGACGGCGCCGAGTGCGAGCAGGTCGTCACCCAGCTGGCCGCCGTGTCGAGCGCGCTGGACCGGGCCGGATTCAAGATCATCTCGACGGGGATGCGGCACTGCCAGGCCGCCCGGGAGCGCGGCGAGAAGGCTCCGCTGACCGAGGAGCAGCTGGAGAAGCTCTTCCTCGCCCTGGCCTGAGCCCACGAGACCTGCCCGCACGCACCTCGTTGAGCACCACGGGCCGGTACGACGGTGCGGCCCGCGGCCGGAACGCACGGGAGATAGCTGACATGGCGTTACAGATCGAGACGATCGAGACCTCGTCGTTGGGTGACCGCAGCTACCTGGCCACCGACGGGGAGGTGGCGGTGGTGGTCGACCCGCAGCGCGACATCGACCGGGTGCAGGAGCTGATCGCGCGGCACGGCGTACGCCTCACCCACGTGCTGGAGACCCACGTGCACAACGACTACGTGACCGGCGGGCTGGAACTGGCCCGTACCACCGGCGCGACGTACGTGCTCGGCGTGGGAGACGACGTCGGGTTCGACCGGCTGGCCGTCAAGGACGGCGACGTGATCACCACCGGTGGGATGCGGCTTCGCGTACTGCACACCCCGGGGCACACCCATCACCACGTCTCCTATGCGCTGGACGATGCGACGACCGACGAGGTACGGGCGGTGTTCACCGGCGGATCGATGCTGTTCGGCGCGACCGGCCGTACCGACCTGCTCGGGCCGGAGCACACCGATGAGTTGACGCACGCCCAGTACCACTCGGTACGGCGGCTGGCCGCAGAACTCCCCGACACCGCGCAGGTGCTGCCCACCCACGGGTTCGGCAGCTTCTGTTCGGCGACCCCGACCAGCGGTGACTCCTCCACCATCGCCGATCAGCGGGACACCAACCCGGCGTTGACACAGGCCGAACAGGACTATGTGGACACTCTGCTGGCCGGGTTGGGCGCCTACCCCGCCTACTACGTGCACATGGGTGTGATCAACCGCGCGGGTCCGGCGCCGGTCGACCTGTCCCCGCCGCAACCGGTGGATCCGGCCGAACTGCGGCGCCGGCTGGAGGCCGGGGAGTGGGTGGTCGACCTGCGGCAGCGGACCGCGTTCGCGGCCGGGCACCTGGCCGGTTCGCTGGGCTTCGAGCTGTCCCGCAACTTCGTCACCTACCTGGGCTGGCTGTACTCCTACGGCACACCGCTGACCCTGATCGGCAGCAGCGACGACCAGGTCGCCGACGCCCGGCGCGAGCTGGTACGCATCGGCATCGACCGAGTGTCCGGCGCGGCGACCGGCGACATCCACGCGCTGGCCGACGGCACCCCGCTGCGCTCGTACCCGGTCACCGACTTCGCCGGACTGGCCCGCGCCCGCGCTCAGCGCCCCGTACAGGTACTCGACGCGCGCCGCGACGAGGAGCACGCGCTCAGCGCCGTACGCGACTCGGTGCACATCCCGCTGCACGAACTCGCCGCCCGGCTGGACGAGGTTCCCGACGGTGAGGTCTGGATCTACTGTGGCTCCGGCTACCGCGCGTCGGTCGCCGCCTCCGTCCTGGACCGTCGCCAGCACCCGGTCGTACTGATCGACGACGACTTCGACAACGCCGCCGCTGCGGGTCTCACCGGTGTTTGACAGTCTGGGGTGATGCACACCCCTGGCACGTCCACCGCATCGTGAGTTCGGGGCTGTCGCGACGGCTGGCCCGGTGGCGCCATGCGGGCGGGCCGGACGGCTTCGACCGTACGTTGATCGCCCCGATGATCCTGGGTTCGATCCTGAACCCGATCAACTCGTCGATGATCGCGGTGGCGCTGATCCCGATCGGCCTCGCGTTCAAGGCGCCGCCGGCCGACACCGCGTGGCTGGTCTCCGGTCTGTACCTGGCCACCTCCGTCGGGCAGCCGGTGGTGGGCCGGCTGATCGACCTGTACGGGCCGCGCCGGCTCTTCCTCGCCGGTGCCGCACTGGTCGGGCTCGGTGGTCTGCTCGGTGCGGTGGCGCAGGTCCTCGGGGTACTGGTCGCCTCCCGGGTACTGCTCGGCTTCGGCACCTGCGCCGGCTACCCGGCGGCGATGTACCTGATCCGCAGCGAGGCGCAGCGCACCGGCAGGGACAGTCCGGCGAGCATCCTGACCATCCTGGCGGTGTCGACCCAGACCGTCGCCGTCATCGGCCCGACACTGGGTGGTCTGCTGATCGGGGTGGGCGGATGGCGGGCCATCTTCGTGGTCAACGTGCCGCTGGCGGCGGCGTGCCTGTTCCTCGGTGCGCGGCGGCTGCCGCGTACACCGGCGCCGGACCGGGCCGGGCGCACCGGGCTGGCCGGCACGATCGACCTGGCCGGGATCGTACTGTTCACCGGCACCCTGGTGGCGTTGCTGGTGTTCCTGATGCATCCGCAGACGGGGCGCTGGTATCTGCTGCTGCTCGCCGCCGTGGCCGGCACGGCGCTGGTGCGTTGGGAGCGGCGCGCGGCGAACCCGTTCCTGGACCTGCGGATCCTGGCCGGCAACCGGCCGCTGCTGGCCACCTACGCCCGTTCGCTGCTCACCGCGGTCAGTTCGTACGCCCTGCTGTACGGCTACACGCAGTGGCTGGAGGAAGGTCGTGGCCTGTCGGCGTCGGCGGCCGGGCTGGTGCTGCTGCCGATCTTCGGTACCGGAATCCTGGTCTCCACGCTCACCGGTCGGCGCCCGCAGATCCGCGGCAAACTCGTCGTCGGCGCCGCCACCCAGGTGGCCACGGCGGCGCTGCTGCTCCTGCTGTCCGGCGGCAGCGCGATCTGGTTCATCGTGGTGATCTCGCTGGTGGCGGGGGTACCGCAGGGACTCAACAGCCTTGCCAACCAGAACGCCGTCTACCACCAGGCCGATCCGGGCCGGATCGGTTCGTCGGCGGGGCTGCTGCGTACGTTCTTCTACCTGGGCGCGATCGCGGCGTCCACCGCCAACGGCGTGTTCCTCGCCCGGCACGCCGACACCGCCGGCCTGCACGAGCTGGCGCTGTTCATGCTCGGCGCGGCGGTGCTGTTCCTGATCATCACGCTGGCCGACCGTTCCCTGGGGCGGGTCGTTCCGGCCTCCGGTGACATCGAGCCCGACTAGGCGCCGGTCAGCCGGCGTCGCGGTGGACCAGGCCGGAGAGGTTCCAGGCCAGCCGGTTGCGTACGGCCGGGACCTTGGCCAGGCCGCGTAGTACCAGGTTGCGGACGGGGCGTCGGCCCGGGCTGACCGTGGCCAGGCGGGTGAGCCGGTCGGCGAGCTGGACCACCTTGTGCGCGACGGGCAGGCGGGCGGTCTGGTAGGCGTCCAGCGGGTCGGTCGAGTCGCTGGCCAACGCGTCCGCGAGGGCGCCACCGAGCCGTACGGCGTCCTGGATGCCGGTGTTCATGCCCTGACCACCGGCGGGTGAATGCGCGTGCGCCGCGTCACCGGCGAGCAGTATCCGGCCGGCCCGGTAGCGGTCGGCGACCCGGTTCTGCACCCGGAACCGCGAGCCCCAGACGATCTCGTCGACGACCGCGCGTCCGGTCGCCGGGCCACGGGTGTCGAGCAGCCCCTGCACGTACTCGACGCTGGGCTGCTCGGGCGCATTGTCCACGGTGGCGACGAGCCGGGTCACGCCGTGCGGTAGCGGAGCGACGACGAGCATGCCGGCCGTCGCGAAGTACAGGATGATCTCGTCGCGGGGCAGGTCGCCGGTGAGCCGTACGTCGGCGAGGCTGAACAGCTCGTCGTAGGAGTGGCCAGTGAAGCCGATCCCGGCCTGTTGACGTACGGTGCTGTGCGCCCCGTCCGCGCCGACCAGGTAGCGCGCCTGGATGCTGGTGCCGTCGTCGAGTGTGGCGGTGACGTGCTCGGCGTCCTGTGTCACGGCGGTCACCTGGTGCGGGCGCAGGACGGTGCCGCCGAGTTCGCCGAGCCGGTGCAGCAGCGCGGCCTCGGTCTCGGCCTGCGACAGCATCAGCGTGTACGGGTACACGGTGGGCAGCTGGTCGAACCGTACGGGCAGCAGTACCCGGTCGCGGTCGCGGAACGAGAAGGTCGGCGCGGGGGTGCCGCGGCGTACCAGTTCGGCGGTGACGCCGGAGGGTTCGAGCATTTCCAGGGTGCGCGCGTGCACGACGGCGGCGCGGGAGGTGTTGGCGGCCTCGGCCTGGTTGTCGACGATGGTGGTGGCCACGCCGCGCTGGTGGAGTGTGATGGCGGCGGTGAGTCCGGCGGGTCCGGCTCCGACGATCAGGACATCGGTGGTGATCATCTCGACCTCCAAAAGTCAACAGGCGTTGGCATAACCGTAGGCACGCGCAGACTGGAATGTCAACACTTGTTGGCCTACACTTGTTGGCATGGCATCCGAACGACGATCGGACCGCACCCGGGCGGCGATCCTGCACGCGGCCCGGGAACGGTTCGCCGCCGACGGGTACGAACGCGCCACCATCCGCGCCATCGCCACCGACGCGAACATCGACCCGTCGATGGTGATGCGCTACTACGGCAACAAGGACGGGCTGTTCGCCGCGGCCGCCGACTTCGACCTGCGGCTGCCCGACCTGGCCACCGTCCCGCGCAGCGAGGTCGGCGTCACCATGATCGGGCACTTCCTGAACCGCTGGGAGCAGGACGAGACGATGATCGCGCTGCTGCGCGCCGGCGCCACCAACGCCGGTGCCGCCGAACGGATGCGCGCGTTGTTCGCCGAACAGATCGGCCCGGCGGTCGCCGCCGTCGGCGCCAGCCCGGCGCAGGTGCCGGTACGCGCCGGACTGGTCGCCACCCAGGTACTCGGCCTGGCCCTGTGCCGCTACATCGTGAAACTGCCGCCGGTCGCGGCGATGACCCGCGAACAGATCATCACCACCATCGGCCCCACCATCCAGCGCTACCTGACCACCTGACCCCGCGCAGGTCACCCGTCGCCGAGTGGGATGGCGGCCAGGGTGGGGATCAGGGAGTGTTCCTCGAAGTCCAGGTGGGCGGTCAGTTCGCGGGACATCCGGTCCAGTTCGGTACGGAACCGGGCCGGATCGGCCGTCCTCAGGTCGGCCAGCAGCGCGCCGAGCTCGGCGCGGATGCGTGCCACCGTGGCGTGCTCGGCGCGCAGCCGGGCGATCGTGTCGGCAAGTTCCGGGTGCTGCTGCTCCAGCGCGGGCAGCATGACCGCGTCCTCCCCGGAGTGGTGGAAGTCCAGCGACTCACAGAAGGCCAGGCAGTGCTGCCGGATCTGCAACCCGAGCCCCACCGGCGGCGGGACGTCGGTGCCGGAGTTCGCGGCGAAGTACGCCTCCGTGTCCGCCTTCACCTGCGCGAGCTCGGTCCGCAGCCAGCCGTGGATCTCCACGAGCTTGTCGGCCAGGTTCGCGGCCGTCCCCTCACTGAACGAGGGCTGCAGCGCCACCACCGGCAGCCGGCGCGCCACCCGCGCCTGGTAGTCGGCGTACCCGGGTGCCACGCGCACGATCTGCTCGAACAGCCGGTCGCGTTGCGCGCCCTCGGCCGGTACCGCGACCGCGCCGAAGGTGTCCGTACCGAGCTCCACCCGCACCATCGGGTGCACGAGCAGATTGTGGTACCAGGCGGGATGCCGGTCCGCGCCGCCGGCCGAACCGACCACGTACACGGTGTCGTCGATGCGTACGTAGCCCAGCGGGCTGGTCTGTTCGCGCCCGGTACGGGCCCCGACGGTGGTGAGCAGCAGCAGGTCGCCGCCCGCGAACGGGCCGCCGACCCGCCCCTGGTTGGCGCGGAACTCCGCGACGACGGGCTGGTTGAAGTCGTGGATGCGGGGCTCCGGGCGGGCGTACGGGTTCTCGGTCATGCACAGACTCCTGGTGACAGGGCGAGCGGAAAGGGTCCGACGGCGCCCGGAACAGCGCCGGGCAGCGACGTACGGAAGAAGAGAAGAGCGACGCAGGAAGCGTCACGGGGACACCGGGGGCGGGCACGGGGCCGCGCCGCTACGACGGCGTCAGCAGGGGTCCGTGGTGTATGGACGCACGATGCACTCCCCGAAAAGATCTGGCCAGGACGGCCCGGCCTCCATGCCGCCGCCGTCCACCTGGCCGGCGACACGCGACCCGGAAAAGATCCTAACGCGGCGAGGCCCGGGTGCGGCACACCCGGCGACGGTGAGACGGTAGGGGTCACGCCCGCCGCGACCCAGGGAGCAGCACCGATGAGCCAGCCGACACCAGCCGGGTCCGGCACGCCCACACCCAGCGCGCTGCGCCGGGCGCTGCGGCGGGCCGCCGACTCGGTCACCCTCGACCGCACCGAGGCCACCGTGCTGCTGCACGCCCGCGGCGCGGACCTGGACCGGCTGTGCGGGGCGGCCGGCCGGGTACGCGACGCCGGCCTGGACGCCGCCGGCCGGCCCGGCATCATCACCTACTCGCGCAAGGTGTTCATCCCGCTGACCCGGCTGTGCCGGGACCGCTGCCACTACTGCACGTTCGTCACCACGCCCGGCGGGCTGCGCAGGGCCGGGCAGCAGCCGTACCTGTCGCCCGACGAGGTGCTCGACATCGCCCGGCAGGGCGCCGCCATGGGCTGCAAGGAGGCCCTGTTCACCCTCGGCGACCAGCCGGAGGACCGGTGGCCGGCGGCCCGCGAATGGCTCGACGCGCACGGCTACGACGACACGCTGGCCTACCTGCGGGCCATGGCGGTACGGGTGCTGGAGGAGACCGGCCTGCTGCCGCATCTGAACCCGGGCGTACTGACCTGGACGGACCTGCAGCGGCTCAAGCCGGTCGCGCCGTCGATGGGCATGATGCTGGAGACCACCGCGACCCGGCTGTGGTCCACCCCGGGCGAGGCGCACTACGGCTCGCCGGACAAGGACCCGGCGGTACGCCTGCGGGTGCTGCACGACGCCGGCCGGTCCACCGTGCCGTTCACCACCGGGCTGCTCATCGGCATCGGCGAGACGCCGGCCGAGCGGGTCGACGCGCTGTTCGAGATCCGCCAGGTCGCCCGCCGCTACGGCGGCATCCAGGAAGTGATCGTGCAGAACTTCCGCGCCAAGCCGGACACCGCGATGCGCTCCGCCCCGGACGCCGACCTGGCCGACCTGGCCGCGACGATCGCGGTGGCGCGGCTGGTGCTCGGGCCGCAGGTGCGCATCCAGGCGCCGCCGAACCTCATCGACGGCGAGTACGCGCTGATGCTGCGGGCCGGCATCGACGACTGGGGCGGGGTCTCGCCACTGACCCCCGACCACGTCAACCCGGAACGGCCCTGGCCGCAGATCGACCGGCTCGCCGAGCACACCGCTGCGGCCGGCTTCCAGCTGCGGGAACGACTGACGGTGTACCCGGAGTACGTCGCGGCCGGCGAGCCGTGGCTGGACCCGCGGGTACTGCCGCATGTGACCGCGCTGGCCGACCCGGGCACCGGGCTGGCCGCCGAGGACACGCTGCCGGCCGGGCTGCCGTGGCAGGAACCGGAGGACAGTTTCACGCCCAGCGGGCGTACCGACCTGCACACCGCGGTGGACACCGAGGGCCGCCGCGCGGAGGTGCGCAGCGACTTCGACGCGGTGTACGGGGACTGGCAGGAGCTGCGCGAACAGGTCGCCGCCACCGGGACCGGCGTGCCGCAGCGGCTGGAGCGCGAGGTGGCCGACGCGCTACGTACCGCCGCCGACGACCCGACCCGGCTGACCGACGCGCAGGCGTTGGCGCTGTTCACCGCCGACGGGCCGGCGCTGGACGCACTGTGCTCGATCGCCGACGCGGTACGCCGCGACACCGTCGGCGACACCGTCACCTACTGCGTCACCCGCAACATCAACTTCACCAACGTCTGCTACACCGGCTGCCGGTTCTGCGCGTTCGCGCAGCGGCGTACCGACGCGGACGCGTTCACCCTGTCGCTGGAGCAGGTCGCCGACCGGGCCGAGCAGGCCTGGCAGGTCGGCGCCACCGAGGTGTGCATGCAGGGCGGCATCCACCCCGACCTGCCCGGCACCGCGTACTTCGACATCGCGCGGGCGGTCAAGCAGCGGGTACCGGGCATCCACGTGCACGCGTTCTCGCCGATGGAGGTCGTCAACGGGGCGAGCCGTACCAACATGTCGATCCGGGACTGGCTGTCCGCGGCACGCGAGGCCGGGCTGGACACCATCCCCGGCACCGCCGCGGAGATCCTCGACGACGAGGTGCGCTGGGTGCTGACCAAGGGCAAACTGCCCGCCGACACCTGGGTGGAGGTGGTCTCCACCGCGCACGAACTGGGCATCCGGTCCAGTTCCACGATGATGTACGGGCACGTGGACAACCCGACGCACTGGCTGGCGCACCTGCGGCTGCTGGCGCGGGTGCAGGAACGTACCGGCGGGTTCACCGAGTTCGTCACGCTGCCGTTCGTGCACCTGGGCGCGCCGATCTACCTGGCCGGCATCGCCCGGCCGGGCCCCACCATGCGCGACAACCGGGCGGTCACCGCGATGGCCCGGCTGCTGCTGCACGGCCGGATCCCGAACATCCAGACCAGCTGGGTCAAGCTCGGTACCGACGGCGCGGCCGAGATGCTGCGCAGCGGCGCCAACGACCTGGGCGGCACGCTGATGGAGGAGACGATCTCCCGGATGGCCGGCTCGCAGTACGGCAGCTACCGCTCGGTCACCGACCTGGTCGCCATCGCCGAGGCGGCGGGACGTCCGGCGGCGCAGCGCACCACCACGTACGGGCCGGTACCGGCGGAGCGGATCGCGGCGGCCGCCGCCTCCGACGGGCACCTGCCGCCGCTGCTGCCGGTACTGCCGACGGCGTGAGGTCACGCGCGCCGGGAGTCACCCGGTAGCGTGCGGGCATGTCTGGAAGCGCTGCGCAGGTCGACGTGTGGGTCGCCGACGTCACCCGGCTGCCCGCCGATGCGGTGTTGTCGCTGCTCAGTCCGACGAGGAACGGGAACGCGCCGGCAACTACAAGTCGGCGTCGGCGCGGGAACTGTTCGTCGCCTCCCGGGCGCTGCAACGGTTGCTCGGCGGCCGGTACCTGGACCGGGCGCCGGCGAGCATCGAGGTGTCGCGGCAGTGCCAGCTGTGCGAGCGGCCCGGTCAGCACGGCCGGCCGTTCCTGCCCGACGCCGGTGGCCTGGACTTCTCCGTCTCGCACAGCGGCAGCACGGTGGCGCTGGCGTACAGCTGGGACTGCCGGGTCGGCCTGGACCTGGAGGTACTGGACCGGCGCCTCGACGTGGCCGCGCTGTCCGAGCGGGTGCTGTCCGACTCCGAGGCCGTACCGTTCCACGGGATGCCGGAGGATGCGCAGCGGCCGGCGTTCCTGCGGCTGTGGACCCGCAAGGAGGCGGTACTCAAGCTGACCGGGCACGGTCTGGCGGTACCGCTGTCGGAGGTGCACGTGGCCGGGGACACCGCGCAGGTGTCGCCGGTGCCGGACGGCTGGCCGGAGGCCCCGATCTGGCTGACCGACCTGGCTTTCGACGACACCCAGTTGGCGTCGCTGGCCAGCGACCGTGGCCGACCCGCAGGTCAGCGTACGGACCACCGACGAACTGCTGCCGCTGCTCGGGTGACCAGGAAGCCCGCGGTGGCGCGGGTCATGGCCACCGGGGGCGCGCCGGCCATGATCGCCAGTTCCGCCGGGATGCCGGAACGGCCGTCCAGGAACCGCAGTACCCGGTCGATCGGGTGGCCGGTCAGCAGGTCGGTGAAGTAGCGCGGACCGTCGACGAGGCCGGCGTCCAGGGCGCGCAGCAGCACCCCGTCGAACAGGGCGTGCCGGCGCGGGTACGGGCGCGGCGGCACCGGGTCGGCGCCGGCCGCCAGCCGCGCGGCGATGACGGTGGCCTGGCGCAGCATGGTGGCGAACGTGTAGCCGGTGGCGGGCCGGGTCGCGCCGCCGGCCGTACCGATACGCAGCACCCGCCGGCCGGCGCGGCGGGCGAACGGCGCGTCGGTCATCGGTATCGCGCCGTCCTCCACCTCAGTGGTGCGGTAGCCGTCCGGGCCGCACAGCCGGGACAGGTAGTCGGCGAGCATCCGGTCGTAGTGCGGCGGGTCGTGCCGCTGCCGGGAGAACACCGTGTACTCGACCAGCGCCCGGCGCGCGTCCAGCGGCATCACGTAGCAGAAGGCGAGGCCGGTCGGGGGTTGCGGCAGCGCAAAGTCCATCAGGGTGGCGGTGTGCGGGTCGAACGTGTCCCGCTGCATGTGCACCCACCAGCCACGGAAGTGCTGCAGCAGGGTGGTGACGCCGGGGTGTCGCGGCGGCGTGGGGCGGGAGTCGAAGACCCACCGGGCGCGTACGGTGCCGCCGGGCGTGCAGATCCGTACGCCGTCGGGGTCCTCGTGCAGGTCTTCTGCCGGCTGGTCGATCCAGGTCACCGCAGCGGTGTCGGCGCGGCGGGCGACGCGGGCGTAGAAGTCGGCCGAACGGACCATCACGTACCGCATGGGCCGGGTGTCGGTGGCTTTCGCCGTACCGTCGGGGCCGCGTACGGCGAGCCGGTGCCAGCTGCGGTGCAGTACCTCGTCGACGGGGCTGGTGCCGTCGTCCCAGAAGCACCAGGTGCGGTCGTTGCCGCAGTGGCGTACCGGATCCAGTACGGCGATGCGCAGGCCGGCCGCCGCCGTCGGTGCGCCGGGGGCGCAGAGCGCGTCGAGGAGGGTCAGCCCGGCGCCGCCACCACCGAGGATCGCCACGTCGACGTCCATCGCCACCCCTCCCGTACTGCTCGGCCCCGGTCAGCACCTGTCGAGCGACCGTTGGATGAAATGCGCCCGCTGACAGACGGCCGAAAAAAGCTACTTTTGAAGCGTGGTCAGGAAAGCTGCCCATGCCCCTGGGTCGACCACCAGCGCCGGACCGGTGGGGTTCTTGCTGTCGCGTACTGCGACGATGCCGGGCAGGTTGCGCGCGACCTGGACACACTGGCCGCCTTGCGGTCCGCTGCGGCTGGAGGTGGTCCATCTGGCCTGGGACAGGTCATGAGGGCGGTCTTGAGGCATTGCTTTCATCCTCCGCAAGCTGGGTGAGTTGCTCGACCGTGGTTTCCGGGTCGCGCGCGGCGGCGCGCAGGCCGTCGTACACCCGAGCGTACTGGCGGATCTCGTCGGCCTTCTCCACGTACAGGGCGCCGGTTTCGTGCTCCAGATAGACGACGCTGGGGTCCAGGTCCGCCTCGGTGAAGTCGAGGATGGTGAATGAGCCGAGGACGCCGACGGGGGCGCTGTCGGGCAGGATCTGTACCGACACGTTGCGGTGCTGGGCCAGCGTGGCGAGCTGCCGGTACTGCTCGGCCATGACCTTGCGCCCGCCGAAGCGCCGGCGTAGTGCGGACTCGGCGAGGATCAGCCGCAGGCGCGTCTTGCCGTCTCGCACCCGTGCCTGTCGCTCCATGCGTACCTTGACCCGCCGTTGCAGCGACTCCGGGTCCTCGTCCGGGCGCCATGTCTCGAACATCGCCCGCGCGTAGTCCTCGGTCTGCGCAAGACCGTTGATGAACTGGGCATCGTAGACGGCAATGTCGGCAGCCTCGGCCTCCAGGTCGATGTAGAGCTCGAACCAGTCGGCGAGTACGTCGGTGTAGGACTGCCAGAAGATCTCCTCCCCGGCGCCGCGTGCAAGCGCGATCAGCGCGTCCTTCTTCGGCCCGGTCACCTCGTAGACGTCGAGTAGGTTCTTGACGGTACTGACCTTCGCGGCGAACTTGCCGCCTTCGATGCGGGTAATGGAACTGGCCGCGATCATCGCCAGCTTCGCCGCCTGCTCACCGGTGAGTCCTTTGGCGTTGCGATATGCCGCCAGTTCCCGGCCCAGTCGTCGACGGCGGAACGGTCGCGTGGTCATGCCCGAAGTCTGCCAGATGACCCCACGCGTGGCGACACCTATCGCCACGTATATTGCGTGACGCTTGAACATGGTCTAGTGTCCATGTCGTCACTCAACGCTCACTACACGCGATCTTCCAGCCCCAAGTTTGTGCAGGCCGTGCGCTTGCCCGCGGGAGGGAGCCAGTGCTGCGTGGAGATGGCTGCCGCCTGTCGCGGCGAAAGAAGAAGGCGCGGTGCTCAGCTTGCCGGCCGCACCGCGCCCCGTGCCCCATCGAGCCACTTGGAGAACCGATGAGACGAGGCAACTCTATCCGCCGACGGCTGCCCTGGCCGCCGCGTCACACCCGTTCCGGTCACGCCTGCGCCAACCCCACGGTCGACCCGATCTACGGCGCGGCGCTGCACCTCGCCCGCCACCGCGGTCAGGGCAGGTGACCGCCGTGAGCACCAACCGCTACCGCATCCGCTGGGCTGATCAACCCGAGGCGCCCATCCGGCAGATCACCGCCGACATCTACTCCGTGAGCCGTACCGTCCGGCTCGGTCTCCCGGCTGGCCAGACCGTCACCGCTGATGTGGTCACCGCCCGCGCAGCCGCCATGCTGCTCTCCCATTCGGTGTTCGCAGTACTACGTCCCGATGGCCCCTACCTGGCGATCGAGGCAGCCACCGAACAGGGCTGGACGATGCTGCGGGGAACGCCATGACCACAGCCCTGATCACCGATGTCCCGTGCCGCTGGTGCCGAGAGCCGCTGCGTCACGTCAACATCGACGGCGATCTCTGGTGGGTACACGCCGGCCTGCACGGCGCCTTCCCTTGCCGTGATCCACTGAGCGGACTGTGGCTGACCACCCAGGCCGCACCGGCCCATCCAGACACCAGCACCGGGCCACGCAGCCATCGCACTGTCGGTCGGCACCGTATTCCGCCATCACCACGAAAGCCAGCGCCGGTACGGCCCGCGCAGCCGCATCGCGCGCCGCCCACCCGCTCCGTTGCCGACCGGCGTCGACCAGCTGTCGCCTCGCCTATCGCCCCGCCACCGACGAACCGAACGCGACTACGAGCCGGACTCCTACGATCCTTGCGTATCCGACTCCGGCGCCGCCCGACACGGGAACGTACTCTCAGCCGCCTGAATGCCGCCACGAGCGCAGCTCCACCAGTGCGGAGCATTCTCACGGCTCTCACACGCTGAGCCACGCCGGTGGTGGGCTGCTGACCTTCCCAGCGGGCCGCCACCGCCGTAACGCTCAAGCTCGGATGGCCAGGTCAACTGGGCGTACCGCGTTATTGCCAAGTCGGCGGTTCGCCTCCGTTACCCAATCCCAGTCCCAGCTCAGTCAGATAAGACAACTGCTCCTCATTCAGCTCATCGCCATTAATTCTATCGAGTACGCTCACCAATTCCAGATCGGCCAGATCATCTGGCCGAAAGTACACGGCCGTCCCTAGAAATCTGACAGGACTTCTCGAAAGTTCGAGCGTGAACTCCTGGTTCGAGCCCAAGTCCGGGAAACTCGCCTCAGCTGTCCACTTGGACGGAGGATGACGAAGGTCGACTTGCGCGAGTTTCTCCGCTTGAAGCGGCCCGCGCAGGCGGTACACGATCTTCGATCCCTTCCCTGAGTGCAGGTTCGCCATCACATCCGATTCATCTCGGCATGAGTAGGCGAGCATTGTGAGCCGACCGTCGATCTTGGTGAGCCCAACGGTGGCCGTAGGCGAGGGCGTGCATGCAGTCAGTACCACGCAGGAGAGAGGCAGTAACAGTGCGACAAGGACCCGACCGGTCCACCGTGAAAGACCCTGCGCAGTCCGATGGCATCTGCCCCTCCGGTACCTGAAGTTGCGCCAGCGGTCGAGGCCGTACCGTCTTCGGAAATGACGCGACCATGATCGCCGAGAACGCCACACACCCGGTCAACGGCTCGTCACAGTTCAGGTTCGAACTCATTGCTGCGGACCCTGTACGACACACGCCCCAGCACCCGAGCGCAGGTGCCACGGGAGCGCCGCCGGCTGTCCCAGGGGGCCGGGCACCCGGACGCGCGCAGCGCGGTAGCCTGCGGAATCGAGCACTCCGGCACCATCCGGTACCGGGACCGCCGGCCCGGATGGGGTTCGATGTTCGACTGCACACCGACCGTAATGGGTCACCGGGGCATGGGCAAGGGTGTGGTGGCCGGCCATCAGGAGAACACCATGGCCTCCTACCTCGCCTGCGCCGAGCTCACCGACTGGATCGAGCTGGACGTGCAGCGCTGCGCCGACGACGAGTTGATGGTGTACCACAATCCGGCGACCCCGGACGGCCGGTTCCTGATCGACCAGACCGCCGCCGAGCTCGGCGCGCAGGGCGTACTGCGGTTCACCGACGTGCTGGCCGAGCTGCCCGAGCGGATCTGCCTGGACATCGACATCAAGACACCGCTGGAGGAGGCGCTGATCCCGGCCGAGCGCGGTACCACGGCGCTGTTGACCCCGATCCTGGCCAAGGAGTTGCACCGCCGCCGGATGTTCGCCACCTCGTTCGACCCGGCGACGCTGGTGGAGCTGCGGGCCGCGGTACCGGCGCTGCCGCTGTGCCTGGTCACCTGGATCGCGTACCCGATCGGCCCGGCGATCGCCGCCGCGGCCCGGCTCGGTGCACAGATCGTCGGGCTGCACACGTACTCGTTCGGGCCCAGCCCGGTGCAGCCGGATCCGGCCATCCACTACGACCACCGGTACGCGGTGGACGTCGCGCACCGCGCCGGGCTGGAGGTGCTGGCCTGGTGCCCGTCGCCGGACGAGGCCGTGGCGATGACCGCCGCCGGCGTGGACGCACTGTGCGTCAACGATGTCCCCGGCGTGATAGCGGCACTGGACAGGACGGCGGGAGAGGCCCGATGACGGAGATCGACCAGCTCGGTACGCACCTGGAGGCCATCGCCGTGGACGCCGCCCGCAGCGTCGGTGACACGCTGCGCGCCGCGTTCACCGAAACCCAGGAACCGGACTACAAGCGCGACTTCCACGACATCGTCACCCGACACGACCGGGAGACCGAGGAGATCCTGCGCGACGGACTGCTGTGCGCGCACCCCGACTCCACCGTGCTCGGTGAGGAGTACGGCCGCTACGGCGACGGCGCCGTCGAGTGGTACGTGGACCCGATCGACGGCACCGCCAACTTCGCGCTCGGCCTGCCGTACTTCGCCGTGTCGATCGGCGCCGTCGTCGAGGACCGGATGGTCGCGGGCGTGGTGTACGACGTCATGCGCGACACCGCCTACTCGGCCTCGCCGCGCGGCGCGTACCAGAACGGTCGGGAGATGCGCAGCACCGGGCCGGCCACCGATGCGGAGAGCATGCTGTACAGCTCATTCCCCGACGCTGCCGCGCTGCAGGACCCGGACCGGTCCGCCGCCGCGCACGCCGGGCATGTCACGCTGCTGCGGGAGTTCGGTGCGGTACGCCGGCTCGGCTCCACCGCCCTCGCCCTGGCCTACGTCGCCGCCGGTGGCGCCGGGGTCGCGCACGCCGCCGGCATCCACCCGTGGGATGTGGCGGCCGGCTGGCTGCTGGTCACCCGGGCCGGCGGCCGGTACCTGCCGCTGCCCGACACCGCCGGGCACCGCGCCCGCCCGTGGCTGGCGCCCGGCTACCTGGCCGTCCACGGTGGCTTCGAGCTGTCCCGTTCCTGCCTGGCCGAGCTGCTGCCGGCGATGTCCCCGCGCGGCTGAACCGCGCCACCGTTCCGCGCGGCGGAACACGACCACGAGTATCACCAGAATCGTTGCCAGCAAAGGGAACCAGGCGAGCCGGTACAGCACCCAGGCCGGGGACGACGGCTGATCCAGCAGCCCCGGCAGCGGCCCGGCCAGGGTTCCGGCGAAGGTCAGCACCAGCAGTGCCGACTGGTGCCAGCAGAACACCGTGACCGCGACCAGGTTCAGCCCGGCCACCGGCGCCCAGCAGGCCCGCCGCCGCAGCAACCGGGCCAACCACGGCCGTACCAGCAGGAACACGCCGAGCTGCGCGGCGGCCAGCGCCATCGCGAACAGTGACGGCGGGTCCAGGTTCGACCAGCCGTCGCCGGGTACACCGACCGCGCTCGCCGGGTAGCCGGCCACGTCGACCAGCAGCGCGCCGGCCGCCACGCCCGCACCCAGCAGTACGGCGCCGGCCCGCCGACCGCCGAGCCGTCCCTCGGCCAGCGCAATGCCCAGCAGGTACGGCACCGACCAGCCGGCCAGTACGGCGGCCAGCTGCGCGGCGAGCGGCAGGCCGGCCGAGCGGTACAGGTCGGTGCAGGCGACCACGGCCAGCGGCACCAGCGCCGCCGTCCAGCCAAGAGCATGTACGGCCCGCCGCAGCAGCGGCGTGAGCGCGGTCAACGCCAGGTACACGCCCATGAACCACAGCGGATGCGACACCAGCGACAGCACCGTGTGCCGGGTGGCCGCCGGTGCCTGCGCGGCGAGCAGCAGCAGCTGCGCCGGTATCCACACCACGGCCAGGACCAGCACCGGGCGCAGCAGCCGGGGCAGCCGTGAGGCGAGCCAGCGGGCCGGCGGCCGGTCACCGAGGCTGCGGGCGGCGGCGAACCCGCCGGCGACGAAGAACGGTCCGAGGGTCTGCAGCAGCCAGCTCACCGGCGTCAGCGCCGGCAGCGTGGACAGCGGGCTCGCGCCGGTCAGCCGGCCCGGTACGGTCGGGTCGGCGACGATCGCGCTGACCAGCCAGTGCCCGGTCACCACGCCGACGATCGCCACCGCGCGCAGCGCGTCGATGCTGCGGTCCCGCCCGGCCGGTGTCGCCGCGGCGATGCGGCGCAGCCCCTGGGACCATGCGGCCCGGGCAGCAGCCGGCCGGCGCAGCAGCGCGGTCATGACCGTGCCTGCGTCCCGGTGGTACCGAGCACGATGTGGGCCAGCGCCGCCAGCGAGCCGGTACCGGGTGACAGGTAGTGGTCGTGGTCGCGGACCCCGGAGGTGTCGAAGGCACGGGCGCCGAACGCCGGGTCGGCGGGTCTGCGGCCGTGCCCGAGGCCGCCGAGGCGTACCCCGGGCACCCATCCGATCCAGTCGCGTGCGGACTCGGCGGCCCAGACGCGGGCGGTGGTGTGCAACTGGTCGGCGCGTTGCACGCCCATCCCGGGGCTGCCGAACACGGCGATGTCATGCACCTGGTGGGGCAGTTCGTGTGCGGCGAGCCCGATCACGGTGGAGCCGTAGCTGTGCCCCAGCAGCGTGATCGTCGCATGTGGACGTTCGATGACCAGGCCGGCGAGGAACCGGTGCAGTGCGGCGGCCCCGGCCAGCGCCAGGTCCTCGCGGGCGGCGTCGCGGCCCACGCCGCGCGGGGTGCGGTAGCCCAGCCAGGCGATCACCGCGGTCGCGCCCGGAGACACGGCGCGGTACAGCGCCGCCGCCTGCACCGCCGGCGCCCGGTAGCGCCGATGACCCAGCCCGGTCTGGAAGTTCGACAGCCGGTCGTCCACCCCGGGTATAAGGACCGCGATGCGTCGCGCGCCGGGCAGGTCACCGATTACCTGCGCGACCCGGCCGGAGCACGGATCGAACAGCAGGAAGTTGCCGGCCCAGTCGCGGTACGGGGCGCCCGCGGCGCGCATCAGCCGCCGGTTCGCCGCGTACCGCAGTGTTGCCGGCGCACCGTCCAGGGCACCCAGCACCCCGGGGAAGCGCCGTACGAGTCGCCGGCCGTCGCGTGCGGCCAGGCTCCGGCGCACGACGGCCGGGGACGCCCGCAGCGGGTCGGGCAGCCCGGCCGCCCGCCAGGCCGCGGCACCGACCGGCGGCACGGCCGGTGCCGCGTGCGGCGCCACCAGCAGCGTGGCGGCGGCCGGCAGGGCCAGTACCGCCAGGGCGACCAGAGCAGCACTCCAGGAACGGACCACCGACCCCACCTCTTCCGCGCATCGTCGTCCGATGCCCGGAAGTTAGGGCGCAGGATGCTGCCCGCTCGTCACCCCAGGGAGCCGTATCGCGGCTCATACCTGGGACCGAGTGGTACGAGTGCTGTGTCAGTGTGCGGTCGGTCGCGTTATGGTGACGCGGTGTCGGAGGACTCAGCGCGGGACGAGCGGCTACGCCGGTACTGGGACGAGCATGCCGGCTCCTACGACCGGCAGATGGCGTTCGCGGAGCGCCGGTTCTTCGCCGACACCCGGTCCTGGGTGTGCGGGCAGGCCACCGGCGAGGTGCTGGAGGTCGCGATCGGTACGGGTCTCAACCTCGCGCACTATCCCGACGGCGTACGGCTGACCGGGGTGGAGTGGAGCGAGCCGATGCTGGCGTTGGCCCGGCGCCGCGCCGACGAACTCGGCCTGGCGGCCGACCTGCGGCAGGGCGACGCGCGGGCGCTGTCCTTCGCCGACGACAGTGTCGACACCGTGGTCTGTACGTTCGCGCTGTGCGGGATCTCCGACGAGCGGGCGGCGCTGGCCGAGATGGTACGGGTGCTGCGGCCGAGCGGGCTGCTGCTGTTGGCCGATCATGTGGCGTCCTCGGCGTGGCCGGTACGGGCGCTGCAGGCGCTGCTGGAGGCGGTGACCGTACGAACCGCCGGCGAGCATTTCCGCCGCCGGCCGCTGCATCAGGTACGGGCGATGGGCCTACAGGTCGAGCGGCGCGAACGCTTCAAGCTCGGCATCATCGAACGGCTCACCGCCCGCAAGCCCGACGGGTCAGCTTCAGCCGTGTGACGGTCCGGGCGACGCCGGGGTTCCCGCAGCAGAGGGTCCGGTCGCCGGGGTTCCCGCAGCAGAGGGTCCGGTCGCCGGGGTTTCCGCCGACACCGGGGTGAGGAAGATGGCCGCCAGCGGGAAGATCGCGGCGAGCGCGAAGGCGAGAGCATAGCTCGTACCGCCGATCAGCAGGCCCAGTACGGGCGGGGTCGCCGCGGACACGATGTTCTGCGCGGTGTTCTGGGCGCCCAGTGCCCGGCCGGTCCAGGCTGGTCCGGCAAGTTCGGCGGTCGCGGTGAAGCCCAGCCCGTTATCCGCGACGGTGACGATGGTGCCGATCGCGATGGCGAGCACCGCCAGTGGTGCGGCGACCCGGTCACCGAGCGCGAACAGCAGCATGATCCCGGCGCTGGCCACAGCGAGGGAACGCATGGGTCGCAGCCGGCTGCCCGCCCGGTCCGACCAGTACCCGGTGGCGACACGTCCCAGCGCCCCAAAGACCTGTGCCACGGCCAGGAAGGCGCCGGCACCGACGGGCGTCCAGTGCTGCTGGCGTACCAGGTATTCCAGGGCGAACGCGGAGATGGCGAACTGCGGCAGTACCAGCAGCGCGCTGGCGCCGTGCAGTCGCCACAGCGCGGGAGTCCGGTACGGGGACCCGGTTGCGGCCTGCGGTCCGCCGTCCGACGGGTGCGGCGGGTCGGTGGCGAGGAGGCCGACCACGACGGCGGCGAGCAGGCACAGTGCGGCGGGGGCGAGCAGCGCGGTGCGGAATCCGTAGCCGCCAGCGAGTAAGGGCAGTACCGCTGCCGCGATGCCGACGCCGATGGGCTGTGCGGTCTGCCGGATCCCCATCGCCACACCGCGTTCGTCCTTGTCGAACCAGCCCATCACCATCCGGCCACTGGCCGCGTTGACCGACGCCCCCGCGGCCCCTGCGACGGCGAGCAGCGCGACGAAGTACGGCAGCGGGTGGATCCAGAGGCAGGCGACGGCGAGGAACAGTCCGGTGAGCGCGAGTCCGATGGTCATGGTCAGCCGCTCGCCGTAGCGATCCGCGACGGCGCCCCAGGCGATGAGGGTGAGCAGCAGTCCCAGTACGGGTCCCGCCGCAACGGTCCCGGCCTGCGCGAGGTTGAGTCCCTCGGTGGCCCGCATTGTCGGGATGAGGAATGGAATCCCGTACAGGAAGGCGCAGTCTGCTGCCTGCGCCACCACGCCCAGCGCGAGGACCAGCCACCGGCGTCGGGTACGCCGCGGGGCCGGGAGCGTCGACCGAGTAGACATTGTTCCCACATTCCAAGATATCAGTCCTAATTAATGGAAGGCCATCCTGACATGGCGAGGTCCGGTCGACCGCCGTCGGGCAATGCCTCCCCACGGACCCTCCACCCTCGACGGGAGACCCGATGACCATCGGAGAACACGGCACAGGGGCTTCGACATCGCCCGACAGAGGGTCACCCCGAAGACTGGAACCTGAGCCTGAGCCGGGCTGAGCAAAAACTACTAAATGCATTTATCGATTAACAATACGCTTATATCGACCTTGCCGATTTATATCGTAAAACGGATACTTTGCTTGACGCGCATCGACTCTGATCAATCTCTGATGAGCGCCAGCTCCGGGCGCGGCACTCCGGGCGCGCCCCTGATCCGGGAGGCTTCATGAGGCTCACAAGGTCCTCGCCCCGTGTCGCCGTGGTCATCGCGGCAGCGTTGGCCACGGGTGCCGCGATGGCCGCTCCGGCAGCGCAGGCGGCTCCGGCACACCACGACCGGGTATCGGTCGCGTCCGTCCTCGACACACTCGGTGCCCGTACCGGCGGAACGTATCTGGAGCACGGTCGGACGATCATCACCGTCACCGACCGTGCCACCGCCCGGCGGGTACGCGCCGCCGGCCTGACACCCAGGCTGGTCGAACATTCCAGCACCGATCTACGGCGCATCACCACAGCGCTGCGCCGCAGGGCCACCATCCCGGGTACCGCGTGGGCGATCGATCCACGTACCAACCGGGTGATGGTCACCGCCGACAGCAGCGTCAGCCGCCGGCAATTGGCGACCGTACGCCGCGTCATCCACGGCTACGGCGACGCGGTACGGGTCACCATGGTCAACGGCACCCTGAGCACCCGCAGGTCCGGCGGTGACCCGATCTACGGCGGTGGATACCGCTGCTCGCTCGGCTTCAACGTCCATAAGGGATCCGTCGCCTACTTCCTCACCGCCGGTCACTGCGGCAAGCTCGCACACACCTGGTACGGCAACGCCGCCACCACCAACAAGATCGGCGTCACCCAGAACGCCAGATTCCCCGGAAACGACTACGCACTGGTCCAGATCACCAACAGCCGCATGTCGCACCCGAGCAGGGTCGACCTGTACCCAGGCGGGCAACTCATCACCAACGCCGACAACCCACAGGTCGGCGAGTACGTACGCCGTAGCGGCAGCACCAGCGGCGTACACACCGGCACCGTCCGCGCGGTGAACGCCACGGTCAACTATGCGGAGGGCACCGTCACCGGCCTGATCCAGACGAATGTCTGCGCCGAGGGCGGCGACAGCGGGGGGCCGCTGTTCTCCGGACGCACCGCACTGGGGCTGACCTCGGGCGGTAACGGAGACTGCAGAACCGGTGGGACAACGTACTTCCAGCCGGTCATCGAGGCACTGCATGCCTACGGCGTGCATATCGGCTAGCTTCGAGCCGTCACCGCGGATGCGGTCCGACACCGGCCGGTGTCGGACCGCATCGTGCCGAACCGTGCACCGTCGATGACGTCGGATCACCGTACGTACGGACGGTCAGACCAATTAGTCACCGTCGATCTCATCGAAACGATGAAAGCGGTTGCCGGACTAGCCGGGCTGGACGCAAGGGGGCACCATGGTGACCGTGATGATCGGTGTCGTACCTCAACCCGGGCAGACCGTGCACCTCACCGGTGACGCGTCGCCACAGTTCCGTGACCAACCCGTCCGCCTTCTGATCACCGAACCTCCACTTCCCTCCACAGTAGACGCTGCGCAGGGTCGCCCGGCGGAGCGCGCCGCATGGCTGCTGCTCACCGGCTGGGAACTCGGCCCCCGCGGCCAGCGCGTCGTACGGCGCACGGTGTCCGTCCGCACCTCCGGACTCGCCGTCGACCAGGCCGCACCGCTGCCCCGCTGACCCGTTGCGGGCAGCAGGCTGAGGACCCTTCCGCCGGGCCTCAGCCGCCCTGACCGCCGTTGGGCAACCGGATCGCGATCGTCGGAGCCTCGGCCATCACCGGCGCCTCCGGCGCCCGATCCGTGCCCCGCGGCCGGTCCGCACGTGCCAGCACGACACCCTCGTGCAGTTCCACCGCATCCCACTCGCTCAACGTCCGCTGCTGACCGCGGCTGAGCGTCACCACGCCCGGCACCGCGTCCGGGCCGCTACGGGCACGCACCGTCGTCCCGTTCGTGCTGGTGTCGGTGACGACAAGAGCGCCGTCCACCAGATCCAACCGGACATGCGTACGACTGACCCACTGGACAGCCTCGTCGTCGAGCAGCTCACCGAGCCGGATGCCGTTCGGCCCGTCCGGCGAACGCCCCACCAGCACCGGCTGATCCGCGGCGACCGTAAACCGCCCACGATCCTGACCGGCGACCCAGATCGACACCGGTACGGTCTGCTGCCGGGGCCCGGCATCGCGCATCGGCTGGTCGTGCTGCGGGCACAGCGCCCGACCGGAACGGATCCGTGGCGGAGGCTGCCGCGGCCCGGGGGCACCGAAAGCGGCACAGCCCGGCTGACCGCACTGCCAGTACCGGGCGAGCACCGCGCGGGTCGGCTGATCCAGCGACGGCCGGGACGGCGGCTGGCCGTGCGTGGGTGGCCGAGACATCAACACCACACCGCCCATACCGGGCACCGGGCTGAGGAACCGCTCCGGCGCCCCGGCCATCCACGGATGCCGCTCGGCGAACCGGGCGAAATTGTCCCGACTGATCACCGGTAGGCCCGTGCAGGCCGCCACCTCCAGTACCCGGTCGTCGACGTCGGCAAGGGTGTCGGTCAGCCCGTCGTCGGACCACCGACGCAGCACCATCTTCTCGTTCGACGAGAGCTCAAGATCCGACACCAGTGCCCGGTCCGCGACCACGTACACCCTGGCGCCCGGATCGGACAGCGACGCGCCCAACGCGTCGATCACCAGACCCAGCCGCAGCAGACTGGCAGTACGGCCACCATCCAGTTCCTTCTGCCGGACGATCGGCGCCAGGTCCACCACCGCCCGGGCCACGGTCGGGTCGATGCAGAGTCTTCGCTCGATCGAGTCCAGTACCCGCGATACCTCGAAGCGCACAGGCCCCTCCCAGTTGCTGTCATCGGCATGGCGGGTCCATCATGCGCCACCCGGGCGCCCGTCAGGGCGCCGGTACGAGCGCGCCGATCTCCGCCAGTTCGTCCACGGTGGGCTGCCAGTCACCGGCAGAGGCGTTGGCGTACACCTGTTCCGGGCTCATCGCACCGGCGATCACCGAACCGCAGCCCGGCATCGCGGCGAGCGCACCGATCGCGAGGTCCAGCACCGTACGGTGATGCCTGTCCGCCCAGTCCGCCAGCGCCTCCACCCGATCCAGCCGCCGATCGGTCACCAGATGCGCACGTTCGGCGATCCGACTGCCGGCCGGCAGTGACCGGCCGCGCCGTACCTTGCCGGTCAACAGGCCGTTCGCCAGCGGAAAGTACGGCAACACACCGACCCCGTAGTGCCGGGCGGCCGGCACCAGCTCCCCCTCGACCTCGCGGTCCAGCAGCGACCACTGGTTCTGCGCGGAGACGAACGGGACGTAACCGCTCTGCCGGGCCACATGTGCCGCATCGGCCAACTGCCAGGCCGCGAAGTTCGAATGCCCGAGGTAGCGGACCTTGCCCTCGGCGACCAGCTCGCTCAGCGCGGCCAGCGTCTCCTCGATCGGGGTGGCCGGATCCGGCGTGTGCAACTGGTAGAGGTCGATGTGGTCGGTTCTCAGCCGCCGCAGTGATTCCTCGACCGCCCGCCGGATGTACGAGCGACCACCCAGCGCGCCGGCAGCGGGGCCGTAGCCCATGTCGCCACCACTGTGGCCGAACTTGGTGGCCAGTACGACCCGGTCCCGCCGGTGCCGCAGCGCCGCACCGAGCAGCCTCTCCGACTCGCCCCGACCGCCGTACCCGTCGGCGGTGTCCAACAGCGTGATGCCGACATCCAGGGCGGCGTCCACCACCGCCCTGGTGCCGGCCAGGTTCAGCCTGCGACCGAAGTTGTTGCAGCCCAGACCGACAACAGAGACCTGCAGGCCGGAGCTGCCAAGTGTGCGGTAACGCATGGGAGAACCCTACGTCCGCACCTCAGGCGGCGCGCAACGCGTCTCGCAGCTTCACCCGGGCGCCGGTACGCAGCACCGCATTCCGGTACACCCGCCCCGCGAGCGCCACCAGCGCCACGATCAGTAGTAGCGACAACGCCACCGTCAGTGCGATCTCCCATGGCGGCGCCACCCCGAGCGAGATCCTCATCGGCATCAGCATCGGCGAGAACAACGGGATCAGCGACAGTACATGCGCCAGTTCGCTGTCCGGGTTGGCCGGCAGCACCGACCAGCCGATGATCGCCGGCACGATGATCAGCATCAGGATCGGTGTCACCACACTGTTCGCGTCCTCCTGCCGAGACACCAGCGCACCCGCGGCGGCCAGCATCACCGAGTACATCAGGAAGCCCAGCAGGAACCACACCAGCACCCAGATCGCCGTACCGGTCACCAGGGACGCCGGCACATCCAGCACCTTCGTCGACAACCCGAGACCGAGCCCGGCTCCGGCGAAGATCAGCATCTGCAGGAACCCGACCGCGGCGATACCCAGCACCTTGCCGGCCATCAACTGCCACGGCCGCAGCGTGGCCAGCAGCAGTTCCACCACCCTGCTGGACTTCTCCTCGATGACGCCCTGCGCGACCGCCTGCCCGTTGATCATGAAGGACATGTAGATCAGTACCGCACCGATGATGCCCAGCACGATGCGCTGCACCTGGTACTTCCCCGTCGGCTCCAGCGCCGTCACCGACACCTTCGCATGCGCGACGGCACGCTGCACCTTGACCGGATCCTGGTGGAAGTTGCGGATCTGCTGGTTCAGCGCCTCCTGCCGGGCCAAACTGTTCAGAGCACTGGTCAGGCCCTCCCCGAGATTCTTCTTGACCACCACCCGCATCGCGTCCGGGCTGCCCACGACCAGCGCGTCCAGCTTCCCGTCCTTCACCTGACGACGACCCTCGGCCTCGCTGACGGTACGGGTAGCGACCTCCTGCCCCACCGTCTTCGCCGCCGCCCGCAGCGGCGCGGCCAGCGACGAGGTCTGCCGGGTCAGCCCGACCGTACTGTGCGACGAACTGGTACTGATGAAGTTCATCAGCACCACATATCCGCCGATGAACACCAGCAGAATCGCCGTACTGATCAGAAATGCCTTGGACCGTAGCCGGGTGGTCATCTCCCGCCGCGCCACCAGCTTCACCGCCGCCGCCGCACCCACCCGTACGTCGTGGTCCCCCGCGGTACTCATTCCGTCGCTCCTTCACTCACCACATTGCGGAACAGTTCGGTCAGCGACGGCAACCGTCGGGCGAACTCGTGCACCGGGCCGGTGGCCAACGCGGCCGCCAGAACCGCCTGGTCGTCGGCGTCCGGATCCAGGTCCAGCACGGTACGGCCACCGTCGCGGGTCCATGCCGTCACCCCGGCCAAACCATCCGCCCATCCCTCGGGCGCCTGTGGCGCGTCCACGACCAGGTGCGCGCGGCCACCGGACCGCAGTTCGTCCACCTCGCCCTGCGCCACCATCTGTCCATTGCGGACAATCCCGACCCGGTCGCAGATCCGCTCAACCAGATCCAGCTGGTGGCTGGAGAACACCACGGGGATGCCCGCCGCGGCCTTCTCCCGCAGCACCTCGCTCATCACATCCACCGCCACCGGGTCCAGCCCGGAGAACGGCTCATCCAACACCAGGATCTTCGGATCGTGTACCAGCGCCGCCGCCAGCTGCACCCGCTGCTGGTTGCCGAGGCTGAGCTTCTGCACCTCGTCGCCGAGCCGGCCGGCCACCCCGAGCCGTTCCGCCCATGTCTCGACCGCCCGCCGCGCCACCGTGGCCGACATGCCGTGCAGCTGAGCCAGGTACGCGAGCTGCTCACCGGCCTTCATCTTCGGATACAGCCCACGCTCCTCGGGCATATAGCCGATTTGCCGGCGATTGTCCACTGTGATCGGTGAGCCGTCCCAGCGGATCTCGCCGGCATCCGCCGACAACACACCCAGCACGATGCGCATCGTGGTGGTCTTGCCGGCACCGTTACTGCCGACGAAACCGAACAACTCCCCGGCCCGCACCTCGAAGGTCATCTCCGAGAGCGCAACCACCTCCCCGTACCGCTTGGAGACTTGATCGATCTCCAACCGCCGGTCCGCCACTGGTCTTCCCTTCGTCGGTCCCGCTGTCACTCATCAGGTCAACTACGTACACACGTTACGGAATCCCCAGCTGTGCGGGAATCCACCTGTGCCCCGATCCAGGGTGGGCCTGCCCCCACCAGAATCGGCAGGGCGGCGTCGAACACACCCAACTCGGGTCCCTTTCGTCCTGCCATCCCGGTGACCGGCCGGTCACCCTCCACATCGGTCGGTGGTACGCAGCGCATATTCACCAATTTCGTTGGCCGGCGGGGTAAAACTTCCCTTGACATGGCAGTCACGGACCGGTCTGATACTTCCGGGATTCGAGCTGAATCCACGCGGAGAATCCGACGTTCGGAGCTGTCTCCGGCCGCCGCCACGCGGACCCGCTCGCCCCATCGAGAGCAGGAAGGAGATCCATGCGGCACACCCTCATCCGACGCGCCGCGATCGCGGTCGGCGCCACTGCGCTGACACTGCCGTTCGCCGCGGGCGCCGCACACGCCGCACCAGCCCGCCACACCCTGTCGGGCAGCACGCCAGCCTGGGCCACATCCGCCAACCGGTCCGGCGCACCACAATCCCAGCAGCGGGTCGCTGTGCAGGTCAATCTCAACCTCCGACACAGCGCCACCGCCGCACAGCTCGCCACCGCGGTGTCCACCCCAGGCAACCGGCTCTACGGCCACTACCTGAGCGCCGCCGCGTTCAACCGACGGTTCGCGCCCAGCGCCGAGGCGGTCCGCCAGATCCAGCAGTACCTGCGCGGTCAGGGTCTGGACGTCACCGGGGTCGCCGGCGGCAACCGGTGGGTCTCGGCCACCGGCACCGTCAGCCAGCTCGACAAGGCGTTCAGCACCACGCTCCAGACCTACCGGTACAAGGGCCACCAGTTGCGTGCGCCATCCCGTAAAGCGTCGGTACCGGCGAACATCGGCGGACTGGTGCTGTCGGTGAGCGGTCTGAGTCAGACCGGCCCACTGCGTACGCCGTTCCACCACCAGGTAAGCGACCCTGCACGGGCGAACGCCCAGAGCCGTACGGCGAGCGCGCAACCGGCTCCGGCCGAATGCTCCACCTTCTGGGGCGAACACCACCAGACGCTGCCCTCGGCGTACGGCCGGACCGAGTTCCCGACCTACCTGTGCGGCTACACCCCGGACCAGCTGCAGAGCTCCTACGGGATCAAGTCGAGCCTGGCCACCGGCCGCGACGGCAAGGGCACCACGATCGCCATCGTGGACGCCTACGCCTCACCGACCATGAAGGCGGACACCAACCAGTTCTCCGCCGACAACGGACTGCCCACCTTCACCGGCAGGCAGTACACCGAGAAGGTCTTCACGCCGTTCACCATGCAGGACGAGTGCGGCGGCGAGGACGGCTGGAACGGCGAAGAGGCCATCGACGTCGAGGCCGCACACGCGATGGCGCCGGGCGCGACCATCAAGTACGTGGGCGCCGCGAACTGCGACAAGGGTCTCGACCAGGCGCTGAACTGGATCGTGCAGAAGCACGCCGCCACCGTGGTGTCCGACTCGTGGGGCAACCTCGGTGAGGACATCCCGGCCGGCGACGTCGCCGCCGAGCACAGCATCTTCGTGCAGGCGGCCGCCGAGGGCATCGGCATGTACTTCTCCTCCGGTGACAGCGGCGATGAGGTGACCGCGGGCAACACCCCGTCGGCACAGCCCGACTTCCCGGCCTCCGACCCGTTCGTCACCGCAGTCGGCGGTACGAGCATGGCCGTGGGCAGCGACAACGGCTACCAGTTCGAGACCGGCTGGGGCACCGACGTGGCCAAGGTCGACTACACCCAGGACCCCGCGGCCTACACCCAGGCCCCGCCCGGATACTTCTGGGCCGGTGCCGGCGGCGGCACGAGCACCCTGTTCGATCAGCCGGCCTACCAGCACGGTGTGGTCCCGGGCAGTCTGTCCCGGCAGTTCGGTGGTGCGCCGGCCCGCGTCGTACCGGACGTGGCCGCGCTCGCCGACCCCTACACCGGGATGGCGGTCGGTCGCACCATCGAAGGCGAGTACACCGTCCAGACCTGGGGCGGCACCAGCCTCGCCTGCCCGCTGTTCGCCGGGGTACAGGCCGTGGCCAGCACCGGTCGGCACCACGCGATCGGGTTCGCCAACCCGCTGCTGTACTCGATGTACAAGTCGAAGGCGTTCCGTGACGTGGCACCGCAGCGTGCCCCCGTCGCGGTGTCCACGCCGTCCGGCTCCGCCCTGGTCACCTTCGACCACGACTCGTCCCTGGCCACCGGCCGGGGTTACGACAACGTGACCGGGCTCGGCTCACCCAACGGGAAGAGCTTCATCCGCAGGGTCTCGGGCCACTGATCCACTGATCCACCGCACCGTCGGCGGGGTCGCCCAGATCTGGGCGACCCCGCCGTCGTCGCCGGACGGTAGGATGGCCGCGGTTTCCACCGGACCCCGCCACCCTGGCTCGGCATTTCGAGGTGTGATGAGCACGACCGGCACCGCACGACCGATCCTGTACTACGGCACCCCGGTGCTGCACGCCCCGTGCCGCACCGTCACGGAGTTCGGCGACTCCCTGCGCGAACTGGTGGACGACATGTTCGCCAGCATGTACGCGGCCGACGGGGTCGGCCTGGCGGCCAACCAGATCGGGGTCGACCTGCGCGTCTTCGTCTTCGACTGCCCGGATGCGAGCGGAACCAACCAGGTCGGGAAGATCGTCAACCCGACCCTGGTCGAGGCCGACGGTCCCCGCGAACTCGACGAGGACGACGAGGGCTGCCTGTCCGTACCGGGTGAGCACGCCGAGCTGGCGCGGGCCGCTGTGGCCGCTGTGCAGGGCGTCGACCTGGACAACAACCCGGTGAGGTTCACCGGGGACGGGATGCTCGCGCGCTGCTTCCAGCACGAGACGGACCATCTCGGCGGCCTTCTCTACGTCGACCGGCTGCCCAAGCGGCTGCGCAAGAAGCTCCTCAAGGCCGCCGGGCTGCCCACCGCGCCTCCCCGGGGCTGATCGACCGGCATCCGCGCCTCGGTCGAGCCCTGACCGGACACGGCAAAGGCGGGAACCCTGGAGAGTTCCCGCCTTTGCCGTCACCTGCCTGTTGCCATCGGCTCTGGTGTTCGTTGTGTCACCGCGGTATGGGCTGCGGGCCGCGTCCGGTCCGGTGACCCCAGGGTCAGCTCGCGTACGGGTTCTCGGCGTTGGTGTCGTAGTGCACCGTGTCAGGGGTGCCGTCGTGGTTGGTGTCGGTCACCGTGGTGTCGACGGTGCCGTCCTCGTTCGCGTCGTGCTCGTACAGGTCCGCGGAGCCGTCGTAGTTCGTGTCGGCCACGTAGGTGTCGGCGCGACCGTCGTAGTTCTGGTCGTAGACCGCGTGGTCCACGTGGCCGTCCTCGTTGGCGTCCCGGCCGGCGAAGTCGACGTGACCGTCCTCGTTGCGGTCCGAGTAGACAGTGTCCGCGACGTGGTCGTGGTTGGTGTCGACGACCTCGGTGTCGAGGGTGTCATTGCCGTTGGAGTCGTAGTACTCGTTGTCGGCCCAGCCATCGCCGTTGGTGTCGTTGGCAACCACGTTGGCGTAGCCGTCGCCATCGGTGTCGGCCGCTTCGGAGGAGGTGCCATCGGTGTAGTTGGCGACAACGGTGTGGTCGTCGCTGCCGGTGTCGAAGTCGCTCATCGGTGCTTCCCCCTTCTGATCCGCCGACCTTCTGCCCGGCGACTGACTAGAACCATACGGACCTCCCGCCACCCGGAAATCCCGCATTCGTGCCACGCCTTCGGTCAGTACGGCCAGCGCACGCGGTCTGCTCGGTGCAGAGATCTGCATCGATGCGAAGACAATTGGAAAGGAATCACCCTCCGAGCTTGAGTCATCACGTGCCGTGTCTCCAGGTGTCGTATTCGCGTTAGTCCGCGAGAGGACTTTGCAGAACACCGGGCCGACACATTTCGGCACGCTGCTCTGTCGACGCTCTGCCAATAGCAGGAGAGGACACACATGAGGGCGATCCCACGCCTCGCGTTCGTCGCGGGAGCAGCGACCGCCGGGTTGGCGTTAGGCCTGCCGGCGGCCAGTTACGCGGCGACCGGTTCAGCCGGCAACGCCGGAACAGTCAGCGGCAACCAGGTACAGGCACCTGTACGGGCCCCGGCCGACGTCTGCGGCAACGGCATCGGCGTACTCGGCACCGCACAGGGAGGCGACTGTGGCGACGGATACTCCGGTGGTCAACCGTCGCCGACCGACTGCCCGTCATCCGGGGCCCACCGCCCCAGGGCGCAGGGCTCTGGAGCCCAGGGTTCCGGGGCACAGGGTTCCGGGGCACAGCAGCACAGCGGCAATGGCTCTCTTCCAGGATCGCGGAACGGCAACTGTGCCGGCGCACCGGATCCGGCCCCGAGCAGTCGGTCCGCAACGCCCAGCAGGTCCAGCGGGCACGCTGTACCGGTCGGGGGCCCGTCCTCCGACGCCGGCGGCCCACCGGAGGAAGCACCTATCCTGCCGGTGACCGGAACCTCGCTGACGATCCTGAGCGGCTCCGCAATCACACTGCTCGCCGGTGGAATCGTGGTTCTCGTACTCGCCCGCCGCCGGAGGACCTGAGCCGCCCACAGCTCCCTGCTGCACAGTGGCAGGGTCCATGCACGCAGATGCCGCGGTCCCGAAAGGGCCGCGGCATCTGCGTGCGGTGCTTCTCCGGTCTCTGCTGCCTGTCCTGCCCTGCTGCCTACCCTGCGCCTGCTGTCCGGAGCTGCGCTCCGGTGAAGCAGCTGACCCGGCTCGGGTGAACCGACCCAGGTCCGGAGGACGTGCGACCGGTGCGGCGCGGGGCGCGGTGGCCCCCGGTCCTCACGCCGATGTGCTCCCGGAGCAGATCGGCGTGGTCGTGGCGGACGTAGTCCTCGATCATGTGGACGTAGAGCTGACGTCCCGCTCCATGAAGCGACCAGTATCGGGGAGAGCAAGGTCGGCGCAGTACGCGAGCAGTCTCCCCGCGCCAGATAAGCGAGGGCATCAAGTTCTGAGCACAGAAGAGCGCCGGAAGATCAGGTCGCATTTCTGCAAACCGATCTTCCGGCGCTCTTTCATGTTAAGTCCGGCGGCGTCCTACTCTCCCACACCCTCCCGAGTGCAGTACCATCGGCGCTGAAGGGCTTAGCTACCGGGTTCGGAATGGGACCGGGCGTTTCCCCCTCGCTAAAACCACCGAAACACTACAGAACCAGCCAGCCACCACACCCACACACCCCCAACAACAGAGCATGTCAATGTCCTGACCGTGATTCGAGAACCACACAGTGGATGCAAACAGCATTTGTGGTCAAGCCCTCGGCCTATTAGTACCGGTCAGCTCAACACATTACTGTGCTTACACTTCCAGCCTATCAACCCAGTCATCTTCTGGGGGCCTTAACCCTGTTACAGGTGGGAGACCTCATCTTGAAGCAGGCTTCCCGCTTAGATGCTTTCAGCGGTTATCCCTTCCGAACGTAGCCAACCAGCCGTGCCCATGGCAAGACAACTGGCACACCAGAGGTTCGTCCGTCCCGGTCCTCTCGTACTAGGGACAGCCCTTCTCAAGTCTCCAACGCGCGCGGCGGATAGGGACCGAACTGTCTCACGACGTTCTAAACCCAGCTCGCGTACCGCTTTAATGGGCGAACAGCCCAACCCTTGGGACCTACTCCAGCCCCAGGATGCGACGAGCCGACATCGAGGTGCCAAACCATCCCGTCGATATGGACTCTTGGGGAAGATCAGCCTGTTATCCCCGGGGTACCTTTTATCCGTTGAGCGACACCGCTTCCACACGCAAGTGCCGGATCACTAGTCCCGACTTTCGTCCCTGCTCGACCCGTCAGTCTCACAGTCAAGCTCCCTTGTGCACTTACACTCACCACCTGATTGCCAACCAGGCTGAGGGAACCTTTGGGCGCCTCCGTTACTCTTTAGGAGGCAACCGCCCCAGTTAAACTACCCACCAGGCACTGTCCCTGAACCAGATCATGGCCCGAGGTTAGACATCCAGTACGACCAGAGTGGTATTTCAAGATTGCCTCCACCTGAACTAGCGTCCAAGCTTCACCGGCTCCCACCTATCCTACACAAGCCGAACCGAACACCAATACCAAGCTATAGTAAAGGTCCCGGGGTCTTTCCGTCCTGCCGCGCGTAACGAGCATCTTTACTCGTAATGCAATTTCGCCGGGCCTGTGGTTGAGACAGCGGGAAAGTCGTTACGCCATTCGTGCAGGTCGGAACTTACCCGACAAGGAATTTCGCTACCTTAGGATGGTTATAGTTACCACCGCCGTTTACTGGCGCTTAAGTTCTCCGCTTCGCCCCGAAAGACTAACAGGTCCCCTTAACGTTCCAGCACCGGGCAGGCGTCAGTCCGTATACATCGTCTTACAACTTCGCACGGACCTGTGTTTTTAGTAAACAGTCGCTTTCCCCTGGTCTCTGCGGCCTTACCACGCTCCCCCAGCAAGTGGGATCACGCGTCCGGCCCCCCTTCTCCCAAAGTTACGGGGGCAATTTGCCGAGTTCCTTAACCACAGTTCACCCGATCGCCTCGGTATTCTCTACCTGTCCACCTGTGTCGGTTTGGGGTACGGGCCGCTCGAAGCTCGCTAGAGGCTTTTCTCGGTAGCATGGGATCACTGACTTCACCAAAACGGCTCGGCATCACGTCTCAGGCACATGCGGTGCGGATTTACCTACACCACGCCCTACACGCTTACCCCGGCACAACCACCGGCCGGGATCAGCTACCCTCCTACGTCACCCCATCGCTTGACTACTCCACGCCGGGGTCCCACGCAGCCCCACCTTGACCCGAAGGTCGCCGCAGAACCGGATGGTTAGCACAAACATGTTTCATCAGGGACGCTTCTTCGCGGGTACGGGAATATCAACCCGTTGTCCATCGACTACGCCTCTCGGCCTCGCCTTAGGTCCCGACTTACCCAGGGCGGAAAAGCCTGGCCCTGGAACCCTTGGACATCCGGCGGCAGGGTTTCTCACCCTGCTTTCGCTACTCATGCCTGCATTCTCACTCGCACCACGTCCACAGCTCGGTCACCCGGCTGCTTCACCCGTGGCACGACGCTCCCCTACCCACCCACACACCTGCACCACAACCCGAAGGTCACGGCGAGATACACATGTGAGTGCCACAGCTTCGGCGGTGTGCTTGAGCCCCGCTACATTGTCGGCGCGGGATCACTTGACCAGTGAGCTATTACGCACTCTTTCAAGGATGGCTGCTTCTAAGCCAACCTCCTGGTTGTCTCGGCAACCCCACATCCTTTTCCACTTAGCACACGCTTAGGGGCCTTAGCTGGTGATCTGGGCTGTTTCCCTCTCGACTACGAAGCTTATCCCCCGCAGTCTCACTGCCACGCTCTCACTTACCGGCATTCGGAGTTTGGCTGACTTCAGTAAGCTGGTAAGCCCCCTAGGCCATCCAGTGCTCTACCTCCGGCAAGAAACACGTGACGCTGCACCTATATGCATTTCGGGGAGAACCAGCTATCACGGAGTTTGATTGGCCTTTCACCCCTACCCACAGGTCATCCCCCAGGTTTTCAACCCTGGTGGGTTCGGTCCTCCACACGGTCTTACCCGCGCTTCAACCTGCCCATGGGTAGATCACTCCGCTTCGGGTCTAGGACACGCGACTCAACGCCCTTATCGGACTCGCTTTCGCTACGGCTCCCCCACACGGGTTAACCTCGCCACGCACCACTAACTCGCAGGCTCATTCTTCAAAAGGCACGCCGTCACCACGCTCCAACGAACGCAGCTCCGACGGATTGTAGGCACATGGTTTCAGGTACTATTTCACTCCCCTCCCGGGGTACTTTTCACCTTTCCCTCACGGTACTAGTCCGCTATCGGTCACCAGGTAGTATTTAGGCTTACCAGGTGGTCCTGGCAGATTCACGGCAGATTTCAGGGGTCCGCCGCTACTCGGGAACTCGCAAAGACAGGCCACGCGCTTTCACCTACAGGACTCTCACCCTCTACGGTAGGCCTTTCCAGACCCTTCAGCTAGCACGCGACTTTCTTACTGTCCGGCCGTCCGGCAGAACGACCACAACAAGCCCCACAACCCCGAACACACAACGCCCGCCGGCTTGAACATGCGCCCGGTTTAGCCTCATCCGCTTTCGCTCGCCACTACTCACGGAATCACTGTTGTTTTCTCTTCCTACGGGTACTGAGATGTTTCACTTCCCCGCGTTACCTCCACACGCCCTATACATTCAGGCGCGGGTAACACCACATGACTGGTGCTGGGTTTCCCCATTCGGAAATCCTGGGATCACAGCTAGGTTGACAACTCCCCCAGGCATATCGCAGCCTCCCACGTCCTTCATCGGCTCCTGGTGCCAAGGCATTCACCATGTGCCCTTAATTACTTGACCACAAAGATGCTCGCATCCACTGTGTAGTTCTCAAACAACGGGCAGAACCCGACGCCACCACCAAGACACCCACCCCCACACCAGGGAGACGGTATGCCCGGCACGCCGAGCCGCAACCAACCCGAAGAACAAGCAATGCTCGTTTCTTCAGGACCCAACAGGGTGTCCACCACACCAGCCGCACCATGACACTTCCCTGAACAACCCCACCCCAAAAGGCAGGACAGCAGTACTCACATCACAGCCGTTGCCGGCACAGAACTAGCCAGTGCTCCACCAATGAGCAGCCACCAGAAGACATTCGCTCCTGGCTGACCCTGGACGACCCTTCGGCCGCCAGACGCTCCTTAGAAAGGAGGTGATCCAGCCGCACCTTCCGGTACGGCTACCTTGTTACGACTTCGTCCCAATCGCCAGTCCCACCTTCGACAGCTCCCTCCCACAAGGGGTTGGGCCACCGGCTTCGGGTGTTACCGACTTTCGTGACGTGACGGGCGGTGTGTACAAGGCCCGGGAACGTATTCACCGCAGCGTTGCTGATCTGCGATTACTAGCGACTCCGACTTCACGGGGTCGAGTTGCAGACCCCGATCCGAACTGAGACCGGCTTTTAGGGATTCGCTCCACCTTACGGTATCGCAGCCCTCTGTACCGGCCATTGTAGCATGCGTGAAGCCCTGGACATAAGGGGCATGATGACTTGACGTCATCCCCACCTTCCTCCGAGTTGACCCCGGCAGTCTCCGATGAGTCCCCGGCATAACCCGCTGGTAACATCGGACAAGGGTTGCGCTCGTTGCGGGACTTAACCCAACATCTCACGACACGAGCTGACGACAGCCATGCACCACCTGTCACCGGCCCCGAAGGACCCCCCATCTCTGGAGGATTTCCGGCGATGTCAAACCCAGGTAAGGTTCTTCGCGTTGCATCGAATTAATCCGCATGCTCCGCCGCTTGTGCGGGCCCCCGTCAATTCCTTTGAGTTTTAGCCTTGCGGCCGTACTCCCCAGGCGGGGCGCTTAATGCGTTAGCTACGGCACGGAGAACGTGGAGTGTTCCCCACACCTAGCGCCCAACGTTTACGGCGTGGACTACCAGGGTATCTAATCCTGTTCGCTCCCCACGCTTTCGCTCCTCAGCGTCAGAACAGGTCCAGAGAGCCGCCTTCGCCACCGGTGTTCCTCCTGATATCTGCGCATTTCACCGCTACACCAGGAATTCCACTCTCCCCTACCTGCCTCTAGCCCGCCCGTATCGGCTGCAAGCCCACAGTTAAGCTGCAGGTTTTCACAACCGACGTGACAAGCCACCTACGAGCTCTTTACGCCCAATAAATCCGGACAACGCTCGCCCCCTACGTCTTACCGCGGCTGCTGGCACGTAGTTAGCCGGAGCTTCTTCTGCAGGTACCGTCACTTTCGCTTCGTCCCTGCTGAAAGAGGTTTACAACCCGAAGGCCGTCATCCCCCACGCGGCGTCGCTGCGTCAGGCTTTCGCCCATTGCGCAAGATTCCCCACTGCTGCCTCCCGTAGGAGTCTGGGCCGTGTCTCAGTCCCAGTGTGGCCGGTCGCCCTCTCAGGCCGGCTACCCGTCGTCGCCTTGGTAGGCCATTACCCCACCAACAAGCTGATAGGCCGCGAGTCCATCCCTAGCCGGTAAAACCCTTTCCACACCCCCCCATGCGAGGAAGCGTGAATACCCGGTATTAGCCCCGATTTCTCGGGGTTATCCCGAAGCTAAAGGCAGGTTACTCACGTGTTACTCACCCGTTCGCCGCTCGAGTACCCCCGAAGGGGCCTTTCCGCTCGACTTGCATGTGTTAAGCACGCCGCCAGCGTTCGTCCTGAGCCAGGATCAAACTCTCCATCAAAAATCTTTGGAAAGAACATCCCAGCAATACCACACAACCTCGAAAGGCTGCATGTACTGCATTCAAAGGAACCTCCACCACAACCTGAAACCAGGCCATGGCACGAGGAAAAACAAATGCACTGGCTTTTAAACACCCTGTTGAGTTCTCAAGAAACAAACACACACCTAAAACAACCACTCACGCGGCCGCCCTAGGGGCTATTCCGTTCTTCGTTCTTGCCTTACTCGGTAAAGCTTACCCGGTCGATCTCTGCCGGTCAAATTGGCCCCGGCCCGATCAATTGGGCACCTTCAAGTCCCAGCAATTTGTAATTGCTGATTCCCAAAGATTTGGACTTCGTAGAACCGACCATCCCGTCTCCGCTCAAACTGGGGAGATCCTGCTCCGCCTAGCTCGAGTGGCGCGGTTTCTGTCCGGCGCCCTACTCATCCAAGCTTACCTGGTCGGTCCTGCAGGTCTGCATCCGGGTCACCCGGCGAGTCCTGCTCGGCCGCTTCAGCAAGCCTCACTCCGCGCAGGCCGAAACTCTCGCCCTTACCTCGAAGTGTCCCGCAGGCCGTCCAACCGGCCGCCTGAGCGGCCCGTTTCCGTCCGGTTCCCCGCGGGCAGAGAGAAAGTTACGCGATGCCGGAACCGGGCGTCAAACTGGGGTGCCGTGTCGGCGCTCACAATGCGTCGGCCGGGCCCGGAGCTGCTCCGGGCCCGGCCGCCAGCAGGGGTTGCTCAGGTCGTGTTCATGACGGCGCTCAGTGCTCCGCAGCCACAGATGAGCAGGATCAACACCAACGCGGCCACGTTGACGGCGATCGCCGCGGTCTTGCCCGGTGACTCGACCGGCTGGTGACCGATCGCGCCCGGCTGGAAGGTCCACCAGGGCGCCGCGTAGAAGACAGGCACCTGGGCGCCGGGGTGTACGTCCACCCGCATCCCGGCCTGGCCGATCTTCCACAGGTACGGCACGTGGATCTGCAGGTCGTAGGGTCCGGCCGGGACGGGGATCTGGTTCTGGCCCCAGGTCAGCTTGGACTCGTAACCGTTGAGGGTCAGCCGGGGTGGCGTGAACGCCAGCATCCAGGCCAGCACCGGTTTGGTCGTGGTGATGTTGAGAACTGCGCCCGCCTGAGGCGGCATCGAATTCGGCTGCACGCCACGGGAAGCTAGTCGGTGGATGCAAGTTCCGCAGCCCTGCCGGAGCGAATAGCTCCGGTCTGTCCGTGGCGTCTTGTTACCTGACTGGCCCAGGCGACATGCGCGCCCACGCAGTGCTGCGTGAGCAACACGTAACGTGCGCGCCGGTCCGCGTCGGCAGGTGGCTCTGCGGTCAGCCGACGACGATCCAGGACACCGCGATGAAGTGGCAGCTGGCAGCGACGACGGTGGCGGCGTGGAAGATCTCGTGGTGTCCGAAGGTGCGCGGCCAGGGGTTGGGACGTTTGAGCGCGTAGCAGACCGCACCCAGACTGTAGAGCACACCGCCGGCCAGCAGCAGTACGAACGGGACGAGGCCGCCGCGGTGCAGCAGGTCGGGCAGGACGAACACCGCCACCCAGCCGAGGGCGATGTACAGCGGGACCGACAGCCATCGTGGGGCGCGCGGCCAGACCATCTTCAGCGCCACCCCGAGCAGCGCCCCGCCCCACACCACGGCCAGGACGGCCAGGGCGGTGCGTCGCGGTAGCAGCAGGAGGCTCATCGGGGTGTAGGTGCCGGCGATGAACAGGAAGATCATCGAGTGGTCGAGTCTCTTCATCACGCCGTATCCGCGTGGGCCCCAGACCCGCCGGTGGTAGAGCGCGCTGATGCCGAACAGGCCACAGATGCTCACGGAGTAGACCAGGCAGGCGCCGAAGGCGAGCCAGCCCGGCCGGCCGGCTGCGACCACGCAGAGCACGGCGCCACAGATGGCGGCGACCCCCACGGCGTACGCGTGCAACCAGCCCCGCATCCGGGGTCGGGCGTACGGGTCCTTCAGCAATGCTGAGGCCTGACGCGCGATCGGCGGTTCGTCGGCGGTGTCGCCGGTAGGTGCTCCGTCCCTCATCATGGCGCCCATCCGGCAATGTTACCCGATAGTAGCCTACGCTGACGTAGGAAGTTTTGTGTCGCACACCGCACTGGCGCGGCTCAGCACTCGATCACATTCACCGCCAGCCCGCCCCGGGCCGTCTCCTTGTACTTGACCTTCATGTCGGCCCCCGTCTCCCGCATGGTCTTGATGACCTTGTCCAGCGACACGTGATGCTGGCCGTCGCCGCGCAACGCCATCCGGGCCGCGGTGATCGCCTTGATCGCGGCGACCGCGTTGCGCTCGATACACGGGATCTGGACCAGTCCACCGACCGGATCGCAGGTGAGGCCGAGATTGTGCTCCATCGCGATCTCCGCCGCGTTCTCCACCTGCTCCGGAGTACCGCCCAGCACCTCGGTCAGACCGCCCGCCGCCATCGAACAGGCCGAACCGACCTCGCCCTGACAGCCCACCTCGGCACCCGAGATCGAAGCGTTCTCCTTGAACAGCACACCGATCGCGCCTGCGGTGAGCAGGAACCGGACGACGCCATCGTCGGTGGCGCCCGGCACGAACCGCCAGTAGTAGTGCAACACCGCGGGCACGATGCCGGCGGCACCGTTGGTCGGCGCGGTGACCACCCGACCGCCGGAGGCGTTCTCCTCGTTGACCGCGAGAGCGAACAGGCTGATCCAGTCCATCACCCGCAGCGGGTCGGTCGCATAGTGCTCGCCCGTCAACGCCCGGTGCATCTCCATCGCGCGGCGCTGCACCTTCAGGCCACCGGGCAGCGAACCGCGGGTCTCGCAACCGTGCCGTACGCAGTCCTGCATCACCGCCCAGATCCGCAGCAGCTTGCCCCGGATCTCGGACTCGGTACGCCAGGAAGTCTCGTTGGCCAGCATGATCTCCGAGATCCGCAGGCCGGACTCGGCCACTCGATCCAGCAGCTGCGCTCCGGTGAGGAACGGGAAGCGCACCACGGTGTCGTCCGGCTTGATGCGGTCGGCGCCGGAGGCGGACTCGTCGACCACGAACCCGCCGCCGACCGAGTAGTACGTGCGGGTACGCAGCACCGCGCCAGCGGCGTCGTACGCGGTGAAGATCATCCCGTTGGGATGGAACGGCAGCGACCGGCGCCGGTGCAGGACGAGGTCGGTGTCGTCGGAGTAGTCGATCTCCTGACCGCCGAGCAGGGTCAGTCGCCGGTCCGCCCGGATCTTCGCCAGCCGCGTCGGTACGGCGGCGGTGTCGACGGATTCCGGGTCCTCGCCGGCCAGGCCGAGCAGTACGGCGGCCTCGCTGCCGTGGCCGTGACCGGTGGCGCCGAGGGAGCCGTACAGCTCCGAACGGATTCGCGCGGTGTCCGTGAGCAGCCCGTCGGCCTTCAATGCGGTGACGAACTGGGATGCCGCACGCATCGGCCCCACCGTGTGTGAACTGGACGGCCCGATCCCGATCTTGAACAGGTCGAAGACGCTGATCACCTGAGTTCTCCCCCCACCGACTCGTGCCCGGGTCGCGGCATCATCGCAGGCCACCGCGCCGGGCCTGGAGGCCCCAGGCAGCCATGGAAACGCCGTCGTCCCCGGGCCGCCTGCGAGCCTACTGCCGCGTTCCGGCGGTCGGCGAGTGGTTGGACGCACGTCACCACTGGTCCTCGGCGCGTCCCGGCGCGGGTCCGACGTGCGGTACACAACCGGACGGCCGGCCGCATCGGGCCGGACCGTGTCCGGTAGAGGGAGGTCAGGATCCGGGCTCGCCGAAGGTGACGGTGACCGTCGTGTAGCCCAGCGAACGAAGCATCCCGGTCAACATGGCACGGGTGTTCCGTTCCGCCTGGGCGGCCAGTTTGCTGTCCTTGGCGGCGGTCCCGATCTTCTGCTGGGCAAGGGTGTAGAGCTGGTGCTGGCGGTCCGGATCGTCACCCAGGAAAGCCTTGAACCGGTCGAACAGTCCGCGCTGCTGGGCGACCACATGGCTGCGCTTCTGATCCAGGTTGGCCTTCTCCAGCGCGGCGTGCGGCAGGTGCACCGACACGGTCGTACGTTTGGCGTTGGACTTCAGGCCGTCCTTGCCGAGCTTGCCGAAGTCGACGTAGGCATCGACGGTGCCGGCGGCCACGAACAGCGTCCGGTCCCCCCGGATCGAGGAGGGCAGGAACTTCGCGTCGTGTTCCAGGTCGATGACCACCTGGAAGTTGCCCGCCGCAGCCTCGTAACGGGACAGGTCCTGGATGGACTGCAGCAGGACCGGCTGGCTCCGGTCGATCTTCTTCTCCGCGAACGGGTTCGACGGCCAGGACACCAGGTGCAGCGAGCGCACCAGGGCACCGGCGAGTACCAGGACCAGTACGACCGCCAGCACGGCGGGCCACCGTCGTGGCGTGGGGGGCGGAGCGCCCCGCCCAGCGCGAGCCATAGTTTGTCACCACCGCAATGTCCGTGATGGTCGGCTGGCCATCATCCTGAGCGTATGGGCGCTACGCCCGGAGCGCCACCCGACGTCCATGACCGTGTCGGGGTGTGCGCTGACGGCGAACCGGGGGTTCGACCCGTCACCGGGCCGATACGCTGGGGCAAACCGGCAGGGAGGTGCAGCGGCATGCATGTGGACTCGTCGGACGGCCGGCTGTTCCTGGACGTACGGGGCCGGCCCGACGCACCCCCGCTGCTCTACCTGCACGGCGGGCCGGGGATGGGCTGCCACGAGTTCATGACCTGGCAGGGCGACCGGCTGGGCGACCGGCTCCGGCTGATCGGCCTGGACCAGCGCGGCGTACTGCGCTCCGATCCGCTCGGCGACGACCAGCCACTGACCGAAAGTGATCTGGTTGCGGACTGCGAGTCGCTGCGTGCGGCATTGGGGATCAGGGAGTGGACCGTACTGGGGCACTCGTTCGGCGGTCGGGTGGCGTTGCGGTACGCGCGGGAGCACCCGGACCGGGTCAGTGCTGTCATCTTCGAGAACCCGGCCTGGGACATCGCCGAGACGGACCGGCTGAAGCTGCCGGTGGCGGCGCGGCTGTTCACCGATGCCGGTGACGAGGTGTCGGCCGCCCGGTGCCATCTGCTGCTGGCCGGCGCGTCGGTCGACCGCTGGGAGGCCGCGGAGCTGCTGTCCGGGCTGCACGGGCACGGCCGCTACTTCGACCTGTTCGCCCACCAGCCGCACGCCCGGGACTCGCTGCGGCAGTTGGACGAGATCAACCCGTTCCCGCCGGACTGGCAGGCGCGGGGCGACACGCACGCCAAGCGGCTGCTGGAGGCCCCCGACGTACTGTCCTCGATGGTGCCGCTGCTCGCCGGCCTGGCCGTACCGGCGCTGTTGATGAAGGGTCAGCACGACCTGGTCACCGGGCCCGGTCAGATCCAGGGTTTCCAGGAGCAGGTGCCGGAAGGGCAGCTGCGCGTCTTTCCCAACTCGGGGCACTTCGTCCAGTTGGAGGAACCTGAGGACTACGCAACGACGGTGCGTGGCTTCATCTCCACGCACGCGCGCTGATCTCTCAGACCCCCGCAGCGCTGAGGATCTTCACCCGGGCGTGGATGGAGGTGCGCTGCTGCAGTGCGGCACGCAGCGCCCGGTGCAGCCCGTCCTCCAGGTAGAGCGCGCCGTCCCACTCCACCACGTGCGGGAACAGGTCCCCGTAGAAGGTGGAGTCCTCGGCGAGCAGGCGGTCGAGGGCCAGGTTGCGCTTGGTGGTGACGAGCTGGTCGAGCCGGACCGGGCGCGGCGGGATGTCCGCCCACTGCTTCATCGTCATGCCATGATCGGGGTACGGTTTCCCCTCCCGCACCGCCCTGAAGATCACGAGCTCACCCCTCCTTCCACCCGACCGGTACGCCAACAGGGTAGCGGCCGGTGCGGTCGGACCTGCCGGCACGACGACCCGGGGTCCGCCGGCAGCTCGCGCTCACCGGATCGCGGTACGGATCCCCCAGGCGCCACGCCAGGTCTCGCCCGGCGCCAGCACGATCAGGTCCCGGTCGGTACGCAGCGCGTCCGGTGGGCAGGTCATCGGCTCGACCGCGACCGCCCGGCGGGCCCGCGGCGGGTGCAGCGTATCGGCGGTGAACACCTGGATCCAGCGGAACGACTCGTCCGCCCACAGGGTGGCGGTGTCCCCGGCCGCGTTGGTCAGCGTGACGTCGATGGTGTCGGCGAGTCCCCGTACCAGGTCGGTGTACGCGGTGTCCAGGCTCGTGTCGGCGATCTGGCGCGGCGAGCTGAAGTCGACCCCACTGCCGGTGACCGGGTCATCACCGGCCGGCAGGGACCGTTCGTCGGTACGCAGTACGGTGCGGGCCGGCAGGTGCAGGGTCCAGTCGTCCACCGCACCGGACAGCTTCAGGTACGGGTGGCAGCCGAGCCCGAACGGTGCGGCGTCCTGACCGAGGTTGGTGGCGCTGTGCTCGACCCGCATCCCGTAGCTGGACACCGACCACCGGGTGGTCAGGGTCAGCGGCCACGGATAACCCGGCTGGGCCGGCAGCGCGCAACCGACGGTGACCGAGTCGGGGCTGCCGGCGATGCGCTGCCAGCGCAGCCACCGGACCAGGCCGTGGATCGCGTTGTGCGTCCTGGCTTCACTCAGCGCCAGCTGGTGCGACGTTCCTTGAAAGGTGTACTGGCCGTCGCCGGTGCGGTTGGGCCACGGCGCGAGGATCTGACCGACGCCGCCCGGGCACAGCTCGTCCTCCCGGTAGCCGTCGAGGACCGCGAAACCGTCCACTGTGTACTCGCGCAGCCCGCCACCGACCTCGACGACGGTGGCCCGGTGGCCGCCGGAGATGATGTCCCACTGCTCGCCCGACAGCGCCCTGCCCACCATGCCGAGGTGCCTCCCGAAGTCGGATAGTCCAGTGTGGACCCTACCGGTCCGCTCTGGTCGGCACGGGCGGCAGGGCCGCCCGGGCGTCGAACGCCAGCCGGGCGGCGCCGATGTCGGCGACGTGTTCCTCGGTCCACACCCGTACCGCTATCAGGGGTGCGGTGAGGCTGTGGCCCAGGCCGGTCAGCGCGTACCCGACCGACGGCGGTGCGGTCGGGTAGACCGTACGGCGGACCAGCCCGTCCCGTTCCAGTTCGCGCAGGTTCGCGGTGAGCACCTTCTGGCTGATGCCCTCCACCCGGCGGCGCAGCTCACCGAAACGGTGCTCGCGCTCGGCGAGCGCGCCGATGATCAGCGTGGTCCATTTGTTGGCGATCAGGTCGAGCAGGTTGCGGCACGGGCACAGCCGCAGGTACGCGTCCGGCTGATCGTCGCACTGCTCAGCAATGGTTTCCATGGGGTACCTACACGACTTTCAGGTGCCTTCTAGCGGTCAGAAACTACCCGACCCATCATGGACCGGGCGGCCGGCCACACGCCAGGGCCGGTACGGCACCACCCGACCGCGACATGAAGGGAACAGCACGGATGCGAGTCATGGAACAGAACAGCCTGGGCAGGCCGGAGGTACTGCGGCCGGCCGAGCGGGAGCGCCCGGCACCCGGCCCCACCGAGGTGCTGGTGCAGGTGCACGCGGCGGGCGTCAACCCGGTCGACTGGAAGGTCCGGGCGGCCGGTGGCCTCGGCGCAGACGCCGGGTTTCCGCTTGTCCTCGGCTGGGACGTGGCCGGGGTGGTGACCGAACTGGGAGCCGGGGTCACCCGGTTCACCGTCGGCGACCCGGTGTACGGCATGCCGTGGTTCCCGCGACCGGCCGGCGGCTACGGCGAGTACCTGACCGCGCCGTCCCGACACTTCGCCGCCACACCGGCCGGGCTGACGCACGTACAGGCCGCCGGGCTGCCGTTGGCCGGGCTCACCGCCTGGCAGGCGCTCGTCGACACCGCCGACCTCCAGCCCGGCCAGCGGGTACTGGTCAGCGCGGCGGCCGGGGGCGTCGGGCACCTCGCGGTACAGATCGCCAAGGCACGGGGCGCGTACGTGCTCGGTACGGCGCGCGCCGGCAAGCACGACTTCCTCCGCTCACTCGGCGTGGACGAACCGATCGACTACACCGGCGACGGACTGGCCTCGATCGAACCGGTGGACGTGGCTCTCGACCTGGTCGGCGGCGACACCGGGCTGGTCGACGTACTGCGCCCGGGCGGGACGCTGATCCCGGTGGCGGACGGCGCTGGCCCTGGGGCGTCGACCGCCGCGCGGGCAGCGGGCGTACGGGTCCTCGACATGCTCGTCGAGCCTGACCACCACGGCCTGGAACAACTCACCGACCTGGTGGAATCCGGCCAGCTACGGGTCGAGATCGCCGCGACCTTTCCCCTCGCCGACGCCGCGAAGGCACACGAGGTGGGCGAGGCCGGCCGCACCAGAGGCAAGCTCGTACTGACCGTCGTGAGCTGACCGAACTGACCCGAGGGTGGCCGAACTGCCCGCGACAGACCTCGCCGCCGCGGGTCAGGGGGCCAGCCGCACCCGGCTCCAGCGCCGGCCCTCCCGGCGGTAACACAACCGGTCATGCACCCGGTTCTGCCGGCCCTGCCAGAACTCCACCTGTTCCGGGGCCAGCCGGAACCCACCCCAGTCCGCTGGCCGGGGCACCTGCGTACCGTCCGGCCAGCGGTCGGCGTAACGGGCGAACGCCTCGTCCAACACGTCGCGGGAGTCGATCACCCGGGACTGCGGGCTCGACCATGCGCCGAGCTGCGCACCGCGCGGCCGGCCAGCGAAGTACGCCTCGGACTCGGCGGCCGGCAGCGGGGTGACCGGACCGCGCGCATGCACCTGCCGGTGCAGCCCGTACCAGGGGAACGTGACACTCGCGTACGGGTTCGCGGTCAGTTCCTCGCCCTTACGGGACCGGTAGTTGGTGTAGAAGGTCAGGCCGACCTCGTCGTAGCCCTTCAGCAGCACCGACCGGCTACTGGATCGACCGGATGCGTCCGCGGAGGCCAGCACCATCGCGGAGGGCTCGGTCAGACCGGCCTCGACCGCGTCGGTCAGCCACCGGCCCAACTGGTCGTGCCAGCCGGCGGCCATGTCCGCCCAGTCGATCCCGGTGGTGGTGTACTCCCAGCGCATCGCGGCCAGCCGGGCCGGGTCGAGCGCTTCGACCGGGCGCGGCGTACCGGACGCTTCCGGAGACTGTTGCGACACTGGGCATCCTTCCGCCGGCCGACGCACGATGAACAGGGCGACACGTACGCGTTGCGAGCGCGCGACATCACTGTCCGCAACGGTGCCCGTGGCCGAGTCCGCTGCCACACCGACAGACCCGGTCACTCACCGCAATGTCGAATAAGCCACAGCGACGGAGCCCGAGGTGCCGGCGACGGACACTTGACGGTAAGGATATCGGTGGAGCATCACTGTCCCGTCGCCTGCTCGGCCACAGACCGGCAGGTGGGCGGGAAGGACGCCGCAGCCGACGGCGGCCTACCGCTGGGGACGACCTCGGGCCGGGGGCCGCCACCCGACATCCGTCACAAACGACGAAGATCTGGGAGCACGCGGCATGTCCGACTTCAAACCGGGCCTTGAGGGTGTCATCGCCTTCGAGACCGAAATCGCCGAACCCGACAAGGCCGGCGGATCCCTGCGCTACCGCGGGGTGGACATCGAGGACCTGATCGGTCGGGTGGCCTACGGCGACGTGTGGGGCCTGCTGGTCGACGGCGAGTTCGGCCACGGCCTGCCGCCGGCCGAGCCCTTCCCGGTCCCGGTGCACTCCGGTGACGTACGCGTCGACGTACAGAGCGCGGTCGCGCTGCTCGCCCCGCACTGGGGCCTCGGGCAGCTGCTGGACATCTCCGACGACGACGCCCGCAACGACCTGGCCCGGGTCGCGGTGACCGCGTTGTCGTTCATCGCCCAGTCTGCGCGCGGGGTCGGTCTGCCGGCCGTACCGCAGCGCGAGGTCGACCAGGCCGGCACGATCGTCGAACGGTTCATGCGGCGCTGGCGCGGCGACCCGGACCCGCGGCACGTCAAGGCCGTCGACGCGTACTTCACCTCCGCCTCCGAGCACGGCATGAACGCCTCCACCTTCACCGCCCGGGTGATCGCCTCGACCGGGGCGGACGTGGCCGCGTCGATCTCCGGTGCGATCGGCGCGCTGTCCGGCCCGCTGCACGGCGGGGCACCGACCCGGGTGCTGCACATGATCGAGGAGGTGGAGCGCTCCGGCGACGCCGAGGGCTACGTCAAGGGCGTACTGGACCGGGGCGAGCGGCTGATGGGCTTCGGGCACCGGGTGTACCGGGCCGAGGACCCCCGGGCCCGTGCCCTGCGGCACACCGCCAAGGAGCTCGGTGCGCCGCGCTTCCAGGTCGCGGAGGCGTTGGAGAAGGCGGCGCTGACCGAACTGCAGGCCCGCAGGCCGGACCGGGTGCTGGCCACCAACGTCGAGTTCTGGTCCGCGGTGGTACTCGACTTCGCCGAGGTACCGGCCGACATGTTCACCTCGATGTTCACCTGCGCCCGGGTCGGCGGCTGGTCTGCGCACATCCTGGAGCAGAAGAAGCTGGGCCGGCTGGTCCGGCCGTCCGCGAAATACGTCGGGCCGGGGCCACGCCGGCCCGAGGAGGTCAAGGGGTTCACCCAGATCCCCCACAGCTGAGCGGTACACGATTCGACGGTGCCCCGGAGCGTCGGCTCCGGGGCACCGTGCTGCCCGACCAGGCGCCGCGCTGCCCGACCAGGGGACTGCGGACAGCGCGGCGGGGCCGGCACGGTGCGTGCCGGGCGCGGTGCGAGGATGGAGGTACGGCATCGGCGCCGCCTGCTGTCACGTGCCATCCACCGGGAGCTGACGTGGATCTGCCCGATATCCGAATCCCCGACGAGCTGCGGCCCGCCGACGGGCGCTTCAACTGCGGCCCCAGCAAGATCCGGCCGGAGCAGGTGAGTGCGCTGTCCGCGCTGGCCGGCGGGTACCTCGGCACGTCGCACCGTCAGCGGCCCGTCCGCGACCAGGTGGCCAGGCTGCGCCGCGGTCTCGGCGAACTGTTCTCCGCACCCGACGGGTACGAGGTGATCCTGGGCAACGGCGGCACCACCGCGTTCTGGGAGGTCGCCACGTTCGGGCTGGTACGCGAGCGGGCGCAGCTGGCCAGCTTCGGCGAGTTCGGGCAGAAGCTGGTCGACTCGGTCACCGCCGCCCCGTTCCTGGCCGACCCGACGGTACGGACCGCACCGGCCGGCAGCGCGGTGCAGCTGGTCGTCGAGGACGCTGTCGACACGTACTGCACCCCGCAGAACGAGACCTCCACCGGCGCGGCCGTACCGGTACGCCGGGTGGGCAGCGACGCGCTGATGCTGCACGACGCGACGAGTGCGGCCGGTGGCCTGCCGGTCGACCTGGCCGAGACCGACGTCTACTACTTCGCGCCGCAGAAGTGTCTGGGATCCGACGGTGGGTTGTGGTTGGCGATCCTGTCACCGGCGGCGCTGGCGCGTGCGGAGGAGATCGCCACCAGCGGCCGGTACATTCCGGCGTTCCTCGACCTGGCCACCGCCATCGCGAACTCCCGCAAGGACCAGACGTACAACACGCCGTCGCTGGCGACCGTCCTGTTGGCCGCCGAGCAGGTCGACTGGCTGCTGGCCAACGGTGGCCTGAATTGGGCGGTGAAGCGGTGCACGGAGAGCGCGGCCGTGCTCTACGACTGGGCGGAGAGCTGCGACTACGCCACTCCGTTCGTGACCGAGCCGGCGCTGCGGTCCGCGGTGGTCGGCACGGTCGACATCGACGAGCGGCTGTCCGCACCGGTCCTGTCGGGGGTGCTGCGGGCCAACGGGATCGTCGACACCGAGCCGTACCGCAAGCTGGGTCGCAACCAGTTGCGGGTCGCACTGTTCCCGTCGATCGAGCCCGCCGATGTGGCGGCGCTGACCCGGTGCGTGGACTACGTCGCGGCCCGGCTGTAGAGGTCGTGACCGCGCGCCGCGGCACGACGTGTAACCGCATGCTGTGACCCTGCTCGCACCGCGGCCGGAACCGTGACGCCATCCGTACCCGGGTATTGACGACTATCTCATCGACATGCGGCGTGGCCTGGCCCCGACCGGTTAGTCTTCGGCGTACCGTCATTTTGACGGCGTGTCGAAGGGACGGAGGACTGCGATGCGGCCAGTGCGCTTCGTCGCCCTCTCCGAGGACGGTCAGGCTCTCGTGCTCGCGGACGAGGTCGGGCGTCTGCTCACCTTGCCGATCGACGACCGGATCGGCGCGGCGGTACGGCATGAACGGCCCGCGGCCCGCGGCCAGTTCGCCACCGCAGCCGACGCGGTCGCCGCCGAGGCAGCCCTGTCACCTCGGGACATCCAGTCCCGCATCCGGTCCGGCGAGTCGGCCGAGGAAGTCGCCCGGGTCGCCGGCGTGCCGGTGGACCGGGTGCTGCGTTACGCCGGCCCGGTGCTGCAGGAACGTGCCATGCTCGCGCAGCACGCCCGCCGCACCCGGCTGCGCAGTTCCGAACGTGGTGCCACGCTGGCCGAGATCGTGGACGGCCGGCTGTCGCAGCACGGGGTGGACGCCGAGGGGGTGTCCTGGGACGCCTACCGGCGCGAGGACAGCACCTGGCGGATCACCGCGAGCTGGGCCAGCGGAAAGGCCACCGCGCAGGCGGTCTGGGCGCTGGACAAGGCCCGCCAGGTGGTCACCGCCGACGACGACATGGCGCAGTTCCTGTCCGCCGAGCGGCCGGCACCGCTGCTCGGTCAGGATCCGGTACCCGAACGGGGCCCGGCCGCCCGCACCGGACACGCGCTGACCCGGCCCGAAGCGAGCAGGTCCCGGGACAGCACCCGACCGGGGCAGGGCTCCGGGCACGGTCTGCCCAGCGGCCCGACGAAGCGGGAACCGGTACGCCGGCTGCCCGAGACTGCGCGCACGACGCTGGACAGGCCGCTGCGCGAGCCCGGACGGCCCTCCGCCGACCCGCTGTTCGGTCCCGGTGACCGGCGCAGCGACGCAGACCGGACGGCCGAGACCGGGCGGCCACGCGCCGAACCGCTGCGCCCGTCCGGGGAGGGCCACCGTCCGGCGGCCGCTGCCGCCGACGCACCGGCGCGACCCGCAGCGCTGGCGGAGCCGGTGAGGCCGGCAGGGCTGGGCGAACCGCGCCGTTCCACCACCGAGACCCGGGAACGCCTGGCCGGCTTCACCGAGGACGAATCGGAGTCCAAGGAACTGCCAGCGGTGCCGTCGCTTGCCGTGCTGCGTCCCCGGCGTGGCGAGCAGGGCGCGACCAGCGAGCGGTCCCGGCTGCCGAGCTGGGACGACGTGCTGTTCGGCAACGGCAACAGTCAATAGCTGCACGGTCTCCCGGTCACAGCAGGTGCCGGGAGACCGGCTCGTGGCTCGGGTGCGGTCCGAGACGACTGCGGAACAACCAGACATCGTCCACCGCGAACGGTGTGCCCTGGTAGTCGTGCAGTGCGGCCACGTCGGCCTGGATCTCCTCGTCGGGCAGCCTCCCGCCGGGTCGGGCCAGGGTGAGGTGCGGGCGGAACGGTTTGTCGTCGTACGGCAGCCGGGCCCGGCGCAGCTCGTGGCGCACCGCGCGGGCCAGGCCACCGAAAGCCGACAGGTCCTGGCTGGTCTGGCCGGCGATGCCGGCCCACAGCACGGTGAAGGCGCCCCGCCCGAAGCGCCCGCCGCCGGCGATCCGTAGCTGGACCGGGGCGGCCCGTTCGGCGGCCGCGGCGAGCGCCGCGGACGCGTCCGGGATCTGTTCCTCCGCTACGTCGCCGAGGAACGCGACGGTGACATGCCACAATTCCCGATTGGTGACCCGGGCGCCGGCACCTACCACGGCCAACTGGTCGACGAAGCGGCCGAGTTCGGTGAGTGTCGCACCGGGCGGCCGGACGGCGACGAACAGCCGGGCGGTGGGGCCTTCGGGCGCGGGCCGGCTCCGCTGCGGCCGGCGTGGCCCGGGGTGCCGTCGACCGGCGGAGCGTCGTGGGCTCACGACCCCTCCGCCGGTACCGGACTTCCCGTCACCGCATCATCCTGTCACGGGGGCCGCATGGGGCATCGGTGCATCCGAATCAGCACCTGTCGGGCGGTACCGAGCACGGGATCGGGGTGCCGGGCGGGTCCACGAAGTGGACTGGTGGACGATGTCGTGCGTGGATACCGTGACCGACACCCGCGGCCTTGTCGACGCGCTGCGACGCGCGGGCGTGGCGGAGGTGGACGCCTCGACCCGCCGGCGCGCCGAGTACTCCACCGACGCGTCGCTGTACCGGGTGCCACCGGCCGCGGTGGTCTTCCCGCGCCACGACGACGAGGTGGCGGCGGTGCTCGCGGTCTGCCGCGAGACGGGCGCACCGCTGACCGCGCGCGGCGGTGGGACGTCGATCGCCGGCAACGCCGTCGGCACCGGGGTGGTACTGGACTTCTCCCGGCACCTCGACCAGATCACCGACGTCGACGCGGCGGCCCGCACCGCTGTGGTCCGCCCCGGCGTCGTACTGGACGCGCTGCAACGTGCGGTCCGGCAGTACGGGCTGCGGTTCGGTCCGGAACCGTCCACGCATAGTCGCTGCACCCTCGGCGGCATGATCGGCAACAACTCGTGCGGCTCGCGTGCCCTCGCGTACGGCCGGACCGCCGACAACGTGGTCGACCTGGACGTGCTGGCCGGTACCGGCGAGCGGCTGACCGCCACCCGCGGCGCCGACCCGGCGTCGTCGCCGGTCCTGACCGCGGTGCACGAGGTGGTCCGGGCCAACCTGGCGACCATCCGTACCGAGCTGGGCCGGTTCGACCGGCAGGTGTCCGGGTACTCGCTGGAGCATCTGCTGCCCGAGAACGACTTCGATGTGGCCCGCGCCCTGGTCGGTACGGAAGGCGGGTGCGCGGTCCTGCTCGGCGCGACGGTTCGGCTGGTGCGGAGCCCGACCGCCTCGATCATCGTGGCGCTGGGCTACCCGAGCATGGCCGCCGCCGCCGACGCGGTGCCGGCGCTGCTCCCGCACCGGCTGGTGTCACTGGAGGGCCTGGACATCCGCATCGTCGAGCGGGTACGCGACCAGCGCGGTGCGGTACCGGCGCTGCCGGACGGCCGAGGCTGGCTGTTCGCGGAACTGGGTGGCGGATCGGTGGCGGAACTGACCGCCACCGCGAAAGCGGTGATCGCCGACTCGGACGCGACCGACAGCCTGGTGGTCACCGACACCCGGCAGATGGCCGCGCTGTGGAAGATCCGGGAGGCGGGCGCGGCGCTGTCGCAGCGCTCGGCGGACAACCGGCCCGCGTACGCCGGCTGGGAGGACGCCGCGGTCCCGCCCGCGAAGCTCGGCGCGTACCTGCGGGAGTTCGACGCGCTGATGACCGAGCGTGGCCTGACCGGAATGCCGTACGGGCACTTCGGTGACGGCTGCGTGCACGTCCGGATCGACTTCCCGCTCGCCGACGGCGGCGTCGGGGTGTTCCGGGAGTTCCTGACCGACGCGGCCCGGCTGGTCGCCTCGTACGGCGGGTCGATGTCCGGTGAGCACGGCGACGGCCGGGCCCGCGGTGCGCTGCTGCCGCTGATGTACTCACCGGCCGCGCTTGGCGCGTTCGCCGCGGTCAAGGACGCGTTCGACCCGGACGGGGTACTCAACCCGGGAGTGATCGTGCGGCCCCGCCCGGTCGACGCCGACCTGCGGGTGGTGGCCGCGCCGCCGGTGCGTACCGGCCTCGGGTTCCGGTACCGGCACGACCACGGCGACCTGACCACGGCCGTACACCGGTGCACCGGGGTCGGTGCCTGCCGGGCCGACAACACATCCTCCGGCGGCGTGATGTGCCCGTCGTACGTGGCGACCCGGGACGAGAAGGACACCACCCGGGGCCGGGCCAGGGTGCTGCAGGAGGCGATCAACGGCACGCTGGTGCACGGGCTGGCCTCGCCGGAGGTACGCGAGTCGCTGGACCTGTGTCTGGCCTGCAAGGGCTGCTCGTCGGACTGCCCGGCCGGGGTGGACATGGCCACCTACAAGGCCGAGGTGCTGCACCAGACGTACCGCAAACGGATGCGGCCGGTGTCGCACTACACGCTCGGCTGGCTGCCCCGCTGGGCCCGGTTGGCCTCCCGGGCGCCCGGCCTGGCCAACGCGATGCTGCGGCTACCGGGGCTGTCCGCGGCGGCCAAACGGTTCGCCGGGGTGGACGGCCGGCGCTCACTGCCGCGCTTCGCCGACCGTACCTTCCGGCACTGGTTCGCCCATCGCGCCGAACGTCCGCCGTCGGGCGACCGCGATCCGGTACTGCTCTGGGTCGACACCTTCACCGACCATTTCGACCCGCGGGTCGGCATCGCCGCCGTACGGGTGCTGGAGTCCGCCGGTTTCGAGGTGCGGCTGTCGGCGGAGGGCCTGTGCTGCGGGCTGACCTGGATCTCCACCGGGCAGCTCGACGCGGCCCGGCGGATCCTCGGCCGGGCGGTCGACTCGCTCGCGCCGGCCGTCTCCGACGGCGTACCGGTGGTGGGGCTGGAACCGTCCTGCACGGCCGTGTTCCGTGGCGACGCGGCCGAACTGCTCGACGACGAGCACACCGGGCCGGTCGCCGCAGCGATCTACACGCTCGCCGAATTCCTGGCCAAATATCGTCCACAGTGGAACCCACCGGACCTGTCCGGCACCACCGTGGTGGCCCAGCCACACTGCCATCAGCACGCGGTGATGGGCTGGGACGCCGACCGGGCGATGCTCGACCGCGCCGGCGCAGAAGTCGCTGCGGTCGGCGGCTGCTGCGGCCTGGCCGGCAACTTCGGCGTCGAACGCGGCCACTACGAGGTCTCCACCGCCGTCGCCGAATCCGCGCTGCTCCCGGCGGTACGCGCCGCCGGCGACGAGGCCACCGTGCTCGCCGACGGCTTCTCCTGCCGTACCCAGCTCGACGACCTCATCCATCGCCGGGGTCTGCACCTGGCCGAGCTCCTCGCCGCCGATACGGATGGCACAGGTGCGCGGTAGAACCGACCCACCCGCGCCTACCGCCCGCCGCTCATGCCGGCCGGGTCGGACGCCGCACTATTCGGTCGCGTCGGCCATCAGCCGCCGGAAGTAGCCGATCAGTCCGGAGTCGCCGTCGAGGCGTACAGCGTCGGAACCGGTACGGTTCCACAGCCACAGCAGCAGGTCCGACGGTGCACCAGAGATGGTGGCCGCCGCGCTGGTGGTGTCCGCGTCGGCGTCGACCTGGACGCCGCCGGACGCCGGGCGGATCAGGAAGGCCCGGTCCCCGGAGCGGACCGCGACCGCCCGGCCGTCGGACTCGGCGAGCAGTGCCGCCACGTCCGGTAGGTCGGTGAAGTTGGCGGTGCCCCAGCCCAGGAAGATGCGCAGCACCTCGTCGATGCCGTCGCCGGCCAGGTCGTCGGGCACCGGGGTGAGCGCACCGGCGGCCTGCTCGGCGTCGACCCTGTGCACCGTGGTCTCCTGCGCCATCCGCCGGATCCAGAACCCGACGGACTGGTCCGGCGGGTACCAGGTGAACGCCGGGTCGGTGGGCTTACGCGTGGCGAACTCGGCTGCCAGCTCGTCGTAGGCGCGTTCGAGCCGCTCCAGCGCGGGCTCGGTCTGTTCCGGCGCCCAGTCGGCCGGTGCGTGCCCGAGCCGCATACAGGCCACCTTGTGCAGGTACACATTGGCGACATGGTGCACAAGGTCACGTACGGTCCAGTCCGGGCAACTGGGCACCTGCTGGTCGAGGCCCCTCGCGACCTCGACCAGCCGCTGCTTGTCGGCGGCCAGACATTCCAGGAACCGGCCGGGTGTCAGAAGTTCACTGCTCTGCATACCGGGACCCTGGCACACCCCTACGACAGGTGCACCCGAGTTCCGCGCTACCGGGCGGTCAGCGGGCGACCCGCGCCCGGCCGACCGGGATGCGTACACCGACATCGGTGGGCTCAGGCAGGCGGGTGGGCTCGGTGAGGCGGGTGGGCTCGGTGAGGCGGGTGGGCTCGGTGAGGTGCAGGTGCGGCAGCGGCCGGGCGTGCAGTCGGAGCCGGACCCCACGTCGCTTCGACCGGTACGCCAGCACCGCGGCCGCGGCCAGGATCGAGGCGAGGCCACCCACCCACAGGCTGGAACGGGCACCGAAGTACTCGGCGAGCCAGCCGATCATCGGCGCGAAGATCGGCGTGGAGCCCTGGAACACCAGTACGTAGAGGGCCATCACCCGACCCCGGAACGCCTCGCTGACGCCGAGCTGGATGCGCTGGTTGGCCGCCTGCGCCAGATAGATCATGAAGAACCCGGTCAGTACCAGCAGGCCGGCCTCGGCCAGGTAGCCGGGCGCGAAACCGGCCAGGGTCTCGAACACCCCGAACCCGAACGCGCCCACGATCACCATGTACGACGAGGGCCGGCCGGGGCGGCGACCGGAGGCGAGCGCACCGGCCAGCGCGCCGAGCGCCAGCATGGTGGTGAGCAGCCCGAAAGAGGCCGCACCGCGGTGGAACACCGTCCGCGACACCAGCGCCAAAGTGAGCTGGAAGTTGAAGCCCAGCGCACCGATGACCAGCATCAGCCCCATCGGCAGCAGCAGGTCCGGGCGACCCGCGGCGTACCGGAGACCGTCGACGATCCGGGCCGGCTGGCGCCGACGGTTGACCGAGCGGTGCAGTTCACCGGGACGCATCATGCTCAGCGCGGTCACGGTGGCGGCGTAGGTGAGGCAGTTGACCAGGAACACCGGGCCGGTACCGATCAGCGAGATGGCCACCCCGGCGATCGCCGGGCCGACGATGCGCGCGGCGTTGAAGACCGCCCCGTTGAGCGAGATGGCGTTGGGCAGCAGTTCGGAGCCGACCATCTCGGAGACGAACGCCTGCCGGGCCGGGTTGTCGATGGCGTTGGTGGTACCGAGGCACGCGGCGAGCAGCAGCACGTGCCACAGCTGGATCTGCCCGGTGATGGTCAGTACGCCCAGGGCCAGGGCGACCGCACCGGCACCGAGGTTGGTGAAGCGCAGCAGGGTGCGCTTGTCGTACCGGTCGGCGAGCTTGCCGCCGTAGAGGGTGAGCAGCACCACCGGCAGGAACTGCAGGGCGGTGACCCAGCCGAGGGCGCTACCCGAGTTGTGGGTCAGGTGCAGCACCGTCCAGTCCTGGGCGGTGAACTGCATCCAGTTACCGATCAGGGACACGACCTGGCCGACGGAGAAGAGCCGGTAGTTGCGTACCCGCAGGGCCCGGAAGGTACTGGCGAGGGCACCGGTACGGGCCGGGGTCACAGCGGTGGGAGGAGCGGGGAGAGCGGGAGGTGGGGTGCTGCTCATGCGGGCGGGGGTCGCCTCCTCGAGGCTTGGTCGGGACGGTCCGTCGAGCTGACGGTCCGACCGGGTCGGGCACCCCGCCCACCAGCACCTATTCGGCGCGGGCGATCCGTTCCAGGATCTCCGCGGCACATCGCAGCGTGTCGCGTTCCGCCGGGCTCAGCTCGGCCAGCCGTTGGGCCAGCCAGGCGTCCCGGGCCTTGCGGTCCTGGACCACGATCTGCCTGCCCTGTTCCGTCGGCGACAGGATGACCTGCCGGCCGTCGGTCGGGTGTGGCGTGCGTTGCACCAGTCCGCGCCCCTCCAGTGCCGCAACCGTCCGGGTCACGGAGGGCGGTTGCACCCGTTCGGTGTCGGCGAGCTCCTTGGGGGCCAGCGCGCCGGCCAGCTCAAGGCTGGTCAGGGCGGACAGCTGGCTCTGCGTGAGCTCACTCACCGGACGGGCCCGGCGTAACCGGCGGTTGAGCCGGGTGATCGCTCCCCGCATCGTTGCGGCGAGCTGTGCCGAGGACACCCGCTTGGCGGATCCGGTCCCACCACCTGTCATCTTCACAGGATGACATGCGGGGGGAAGGCTCGGGGGGGCCGGTCGGGCCGTCACGATTGTTAGCCTAGCTCATTACCTTGGCTAACGACCATGGCTCGTGAGTGCCGTCACCAGCGCAGACATATGACTCCGACCACCCCGCACACACGCATCAGTAGCCATGTGGATAGAGAAGGACGAACTCCGGACCGTACGGCCGCTCCGGAGGACCCTCGATACCCGGATCCTGTTCACAGGAGGCGACCATGCGGTCGATACTGGTCACATCGACCGTCGCCCACCCGGCGACGCTCCGGACCGTGGCGCCCGCCTTGACAGCCCCGTACACCGCGATCTCCCGCCATGCCTCCGCCGATTGAATCGTGCGGCTGAGACTCTGGATACGGTTCCGGAATTCCTGCTGTCGTGTCTCATCCGCGACCGACGGCGTCCCGGTATCCCCGCTGCCCTCGTGGACGGACACGTCTTCGCGGGCACCTTCCGACCATGTCGTCATTGACATCCTCCTGGCTCGTCCGTTCACCGAATTCGCTGTCCACGTACCGGCTGCGATCCCTTCCTTCAGCCTGTTCGCTACCGGGAAGAAACAGAAGACCGCGCAGGGTGCGCCGGTGGGTGCGTAAAAGGTGCGCGGTGTTTCGCCACGTATCCACATGAGCCCCGACGCGGCTGCATCCGACTTAAGCTTCTCGTTTGAGGTTTGGGAGGTGCTGTGGGTCCGGCTGAACAAGTGAAGAACCATTGCCTAGCCGTACTGATTCGTGGGGCCGGCTATCCGTCGCTCGATCGGTTCGCCCAGGTCGTCAACGCCCGCGCATTCGCGGTACGTGGACTCCGCCTCAACTACGACCACGTCAGCGTCAAACGTTGGCTCAAGGGAGGCACCTGTCAGTACCCGGACGTCGTCGCGGCAGCGCTGAGCGAGGCATGGGGTGTACCGGTTCCGGTGGGCGTCATCTGGCCTGAACTGCGCGATGGCAGCGGCCCAGTTCCGGCGCATCTCCAGGCATGGGTCGCGAGCCGTACCCTGGAGGGCCTCGGCTTCTTTCTGAGGAGCGACATGTTGACGCGACGGGAGATGCTGGCCGATGCCATCGGCATGGTCAGCGGCGGAGCCCTGACAGATCCGCTCTCCCGTTGGCTACCGGACGGGCCGGCCGGAATCATCAGCGACAACGACAAGGGTCCGGGACGCATCGGCCTTGCGACAGTCATTGGTATAGAAAAGGCGACACAACATTTCGCCGCAGGTGACGCGACGGTCGGTGGTGGGCTGAGCCGTGAAGCTGCGGTCGGCCAGCTCAAGTACGCGGTGGATCTGGCCACAGCTGGCAGCTACACCGAGGTGATCGGAAACCGTCTGCTCGCCGCGATCGCGGAACTGGCCGGAATGGTCGGCTGGATGAGTCATGACGTCGGCATGGACGGTCCAGCACAGCAGTACTTCCTCTACGGCCTGCAGGCTGCTCGAGAGTCGACCGACCAGCGGGCCCCGCTTCTCGTAGTAGGTCTGCTGGCCGATCTTGCCCGCCAGGCGAGCGCAACAGGCGACCCGAGAACCGCCACACGTCTTGTCGACCTCGCCATCCATCAACTTTCACCCGACAAATCCCGTCACAACAGCGCCAGGTCGATGCTGTGGAATCTTCGGGCCAGGACATTGGCGGGAATGGGAGTCGGTAATCTCCCCGAGATCCGCTCCGCCGTCGCCCTGTCGTTCGATCTGTTGGGTTCGATAGGGAACGATGACGAGAACGAACTTGCCTACACCAGCGACGCCGAGCTGGCTGGTGTCGCAGCGTGCTGCTTTCAGGATCTAGCTGCCGAGGACCGCGTACACGCAGGTGAGGCGGAACGACACGCCCTCTACGCCCTTGAACATCGCGCGCCGGGGTTCACCCGCTCCCAGGTCTTCGACCAGGTCCTGCTGGCGCGTGCGCGCTTCGCTCAGGGCGAGATCGATCAGGCGGCTGCCGACGGGATGATCGCTCTCGACACCGCAGCCTCGGTGGCAGACTCCGAGCGGGTGACAGCCCGGTTGGGCGAACTTCTCACCGCCACCGAGCCGTACTGGGACCGGTCCTCGGTGGACGACCTTCGGCATCGGCTGCGCACCGTGCTCGCTGTGGCCTAACCGAGCGCGTGCCAGCGACGTCGGTCGCCGGCCCGTAGGGAGGCGAGCCGCCAACGGAGTTCCCGGGCGTGGGGAGCTGATGTCGGCGCGCGTCGGATGTGCGCCCCGAGTGAATGCAACTCCTTGAGGTCGCGCAGCACGGTCCAGTCGGGCCACGTCGTCACGTCGTAGCCGTATGTTCCGGCGAAGTCCCTACGTTCCTCGATCGGCATCCCGAAGCGGTCCTCCGACGCCGTCATGACAAGGTCCCATTCCCGGGGCGCCACACAGGTCGCGTCCCAGTCGCCCAGCAGGACACGCCCGTCCCGGGCCAGTAACACGTTGCTGAGCTGGGCATCGCCGTGCACCAGCCGTGCCGGCCCCAGCGGGTAGGCGAGTTCTGCATAGCGGTCGAGCAGCTGGTGCGCGCGCTCGATCAACCACCGACGATCCCTTCCGTCCAACGCGCGGCTCTGTTCGATCGTCGTGAGCAGACGGGCCATCGGCCGCAGCGCCGGGAGCGTCGGAGTATCCGCTAATGAATGCAGGTCACGCAGCAGGCCAGCGAGATCCGCAGCGGGGGCGAGCCGGTCGGACCAGACGGGCACATGCTCCCAGAAGGTCACCGGTGTACCAGGAGTGACGACCACCGGTTGGTCGACGGCCAACGGCACAACGCAAGGGAACCCGATCGAGGCCAGAAATCGGGTCACCGTGACCGCACGGCAGGCCCGGTCGACCGCCTCGAACCCCGACCCGACCCGCGCGACAGCACCCTCCGCAGGCAGCAGGAAGACCGCGTTCGAGTGCACATGGAGAGGCACAGCACCCCGGGCTGCGAGCCCAACCCGAGCGCATGCGTCCGCGACAACTTCCTGCGCCGACCGCGACGCACCATCCAGCACCGAAGCCGCCTCAGGTCAGTGGACGCCGAGCCAGAGCTCGATCGGCTTGATGGCGAAGTAGACCAGGAACAGGGCGGCCACCACCCACAGCAGCCAGTGCACCTTGCGGGCCCGGCCGCCGACCACCTGCAGCACCACGTACGAGATGAAACCGGCACCGATGCCGTTGGTGATCGAGTACGTGAACGGCATCAGGATGATCGTCAGGAACGCCGGGATGGCGATCTCGTACCGGCTCCACGGGATGTCCTTGACCTGCGCCATCAGCAGGAAGCCGACCGCGACCAGGGCGGGGGTGGCGGCCTGCGACGGCACGATCGTGGCCAGCGGGGTGAAGAACATGGCGAACATGAACAGCACACCGGTGACCAGGTTCGCAAACCCGGTACGGGCGCCCTCCCCGACCCCGGAGGCCGACTCGACGTAGCAGGTGTTCGAGGACGCGGAGGCGCCGCCACCGGCGATCGCGGCGATGCCGTCGATGAACAGCACCCGCCCGATCCGCGGCACCCGGCCCTTCTGGTCCACCAGCCCGGCCTCGTTGCTGACACCGATGATGGTGCCCATCGCGTCGAAGAAGTCCGACAGCACCAGGGTGAACACGAACAGCACGGCGGTCAGTACGCCGGCGGAGACGAACCCGCCGAACAGGTCGATCTTCCCGACCAGCCCGAAGTCGGGCGCGGCGTACACGTGCGCCGGAAGCTTCGGCACGATCAGGCCCCAGGACGCCGGTGCGACGTGCGCGACGGAGTTCACCACCACGGACAGGATCGTCATCGCCACGATGCTGATCAGGATGGCGCCGCGTACCTTGCGGGCCAGCAGCACGATGGTCAGCAGTACGCCGAGACAGAAGATCACGGTCGGCCAGGTGGACAGGGTGCCGCCCACGCCCAGCTGTACCGGCACCGTGGAGTGCGCCGCGTCGGGCAGCCGGGTCACGAAGCCCGCGTCGACGAACCCGATGAACGCCACGAACAGCCCGATGCCCACGCTGATCGCCTGCTTGATCGGCATCGGGATGGCGTTCATGATCGCTTCCCGCAGGCCGGTCACCACCAGCAGACAGATCGCCACACCCTCGATGACGACCAGGCCCATCGCCTGCGGCCAGCTCATCTGCGGTGCCAGCTGGAACGCGACCACGCCGTTGAGGCCGAGACCGGCGGCGATCGCCAGCGGCAGGTTGCCACCGAGCCCCATGATGATCGTCATCACGCCGGCGACCAGCGCGGTCGAGGTCACCAGCTGTGTTGCGGACAGGTGGTGGCCGAACTTGTCGGCGGCGCTGCCCAGGATGATCGGGTTCAGCACCAGGATGTAGGCCATCGTGAAGAAGGTGGCCAGACCGCCGCGTACCTCACGGCCCATGGTGGAGCCGCGACGGCTGATCCTGAAGAAGCGGTCGACCGCGTTGCGTGGCGGCCGCGGAGCGGCCCCGCCGATCGGCGTACCGTCCGCCGCGACGGTGTCCGTGGCGGTGCCACCAGCCGTGGTCTCCGGGCCGGCGGTACCGCGTTCGGGACCGCCTCCTGCCGTGGTATCCGACTCCTGCGACATCGCGTCGTCCCTCCGGGCCGTTCGTTGCGCCTTCAACCAGCGGTAGCGTGCCAGATTTCCGGCCGGGGTGCAGCACCCGGCCCCGGCGATGAGCGCAGCACGTCACCGCCCCTTGCCAGCGGCGCCGCGAACGGGCACCTTCAGGCAGGAAGCCACTGCGGGAGGTCACACCGGATGAGACGCCGGTTCGTACTCGTGTCACTGGCGGTGACCGCTCTGGTGGTGGCCGCGTTCGCCGCACCGCTCGCCTGGGTGGTGCGGTCGGTCGCCTACGACCGGGCGATGAGCGCCGCCGAGCGCGAGGTCGTCGCGATCAGTACCGTGCTCGCGGTCACCGGCGACGGCGGCGAGATCCATCGCGCCGTGGCCAGTACCCGGGCCGGCCGGGCCCACCGGCTCACCGTGCACCTGCCCGGGAACCGTACGGTCGGACGCTCGCAGGGCTGGGCGGACGCCGCGACGACCATGGCGGTGGCCCGCAGCGGCCGGTACCGCACGGTCCCGGTACCGGGTGGGGTGGCGCATCTGCATCCGGCGAGCACGGTGGCGGCCGGGTCCCGGGCGGCCGCCGGTACGGCCGTGATCGAGATCCTGGTGCCCGACGCCGACCTGCACCGTGGGGTACACGCCGCGTGGGCCGGGCTGACCCTGGTGAGCCTGCTGCTGCTGTTCGGCTCGGCGCTGCTCACCGACCGGTTGGCAGCCAGCGCCGTACGGGCCATCCGGCAGTTGGCCGACGCCGCTGGACGGCTCGGGGAGGGCGATCTGTCGGCCCGGGTACGCCCGCACGGGCCGCCGGAGATCGCCACGGTCGGCGCCGCGTTCAACGACCTCGCCGGCCGGTTCGGCACCCTGCTCGCCGGTGAACGCGAACTCGTGGCCGATCTGTCCCACCGGCTGCGTACGCCGTTGACCGCGCTGCGGCTCGGGGTGGAGGCACTGCCCGCGGGCGCCGAACGGGACCGGCTGCACACCGCGACCGACAGCGTGGAGCGTGAGGTGGACGCGGTGATCGCCCGGGCACGGGAGCCGCTCGCGGTGGCGCCGGCAGCCAGTTGCGACCTACGCGCGGTGGTCGCCGAACGGGTGGCGTTCTGGTCGACCCTCGCCGAGGACCAGGGGCGGGACTGGGCGCTGGCGCCGGGGCCGGTCGCGGTGACCGTGCCGGTGCCGACGGCGGAACTGGAGTCGGCGCTGGATTCGGTGCTGGGGAACATCTTCCATCACACCGAGGAGGGCGTCGGGTTCGCGGTGCGGGTGGTCGTGGACGCGGCCCGCGCCACGGTCACCGTGGACGACTCGGGACCGGGCATCCCGATACCGGTACGGCGGGGGCGCAGCGACTCCTCGACCGGGCTGGGGTTGTCGATCGCCCGCCGGGTGGCCGGTTCGGCCGGTGGCGCACTGCAGGTGTCCCGGTCGCCGATGGGCGGCGCGCGGATCACCATGAGCTTCGACCGGGTCCCGGTCTCCGCGCGCGGAGGGCCACCGTGAGCCCGGCCCGGTGCGGCGCGCGGTACGGATCAGCCCGGCTCGGTGAGTTTGACGCCGACACCGCGGATGGTGTGCAGGTAGCGGGGCGCGGCGGCGGATTCGCCGAGCTTGCGGCGCAGCCACGACACGTGTACGTCGATGGTCGCGTCGTCGTGTCCCTCGGGTTGCTGCCAGACCTCGGCCAGCAGCTCCCGGCGGGCGACCACCGTGCCGGGGCGGGCCACCAGGTAGGCGAGCAGGTCGAACTCACGCCGGGACAGTTGCAGTGGCCGGCCGTCCAGGTGCGCTTCCCGGGCGGAGGTGTCCAGCCGCAGGGCGCCCACCGCGAGCGCGGTACGCACGACGGGGGTGGATCGGCGCAGCACCGCGGCGATCCGGGCGGCCAGGTGCGCGGCGGAGTAGGGCTTGGTGAGGTAGTCGTCGGCGCCGGCGTTGAGCAGCCGTACGATGTCGGCCTCCCGGTCCCGGGCGGTGGCGATGATGACGGGCACGGTGGACCGGGACCGGATCATCCGCAGAGTGGCAGCGCCGTCCAGGTCGGGCAGGCCGAGATCGAGCACGATGACCTCGGGTTCCCGGTCGGCCACGGCGCGCAATGCCCCGCGGGCATCCGACGACTCTGACACCTGGTGACCGATCGATAACATAGCGCGAGCGAGAGCCGCGCGAATCTCGGCATCATCCTCGACAAGCAGTACTCGCGCCATAGCGGACAACCTACCGTCGCGACGACAATGGTGGCGTGCCTCGCCTCACCCGATCCCTCCGCTGGCTGCTGGCCGGTTGGCTGGCCGCCGTGACGCTGGGCGCCGCCGTGGTCTGGTACGGGCTGTCGGCGATGGTGGATCCGGCGACCGCGGAACCCCCGCTGTACACCCCGGACCGGCCGGGCAGCGCGCAGTTCGACCGGGCGGTCCGGCGGCCCGTGCACTGCCAGGGCGGTCGGGCCGTGGCCGTCTACGAAGACGACGGGGTGCACTTCACCAGGATTTCGGCCGAGCCCGGCTACCACTGGTCGGTCCGCTACGCCGACCCGGGCGGCACCGAGCTGCGCTTCACCCGAGGTGGCGAGACCTGCGTCGCACACGCATACCAGGAGGACGGCCGGACGGTGCTGGACATCGCAGAACAGTCCGACTGACAGATAGACGCACCACAGATCGCTTGTCCGTAATGCCGATCACTCCATAGAGTGTCCCGATACCGGTACATGATCGGCCGGCCCCGGCCACAGCCGCCAGCGGCGGTCGCCCGGCCGCACCACCGGACCTGGTGACATCACTGTTCGGGTACGCACCCAATGGGTGCGTACCTGGGTGGGGCGGCGGGCCCGCGCCGCCCCACCCCCGTAGAGCAGTCGCACAAGAGCAGCACCCGGCGTCCCAAGTGCCGGCACTCGGCGGAGGCCCGGAGCCGCGCCGACAAGGCGGAGGCCCGGTCGCATACCGGTGGTGCCGTACGCGATCGGGCCGACAACGCCGGCAGCGTGGTTCTGGACCCCGCCGCGCACAACGTACGCTGGCGGCGTGCCCAGATACCCACACCGTCCGGTCCCCGAACCGCTGGACACCAACGCGGTACCGGTCGTACTCACCGGCATGGGACTGTGGGCGCTCGCCGGTCTGGCCGCCCTCGTCCGGTACGGCCACCTGACCCATGCCGGGCGCGGATGGTGGCTGTGGACCTGTATGGCCGGCTTCGTCGCCGGTGCGCTGCTGGTGGGCTACGAGCTGTGGCGGCGGGCCCGCCACCGGGCCGGCAAGGTCGAGGCACGGCCCGGCGAACCGGCACCGAGCGCCCGGCCCTGACCCCTCGCCATGGCGGGCCGGTCCAGAACGCAGGTCAGGCCGGCGGCAGCTCGCTGAGCAGCGGGATGTCCAACAGGTCGGCGACCTCGACCGGATCCCCGCCGCCGGGCACCAGGTGCCGGGGGCCGAGTCGGTCCAGCAGCCAGGGCTGGTCCAGGACGACGGCGTCGGCGGCCTGCACTACCCTCGCCGGGGCGACCCGTACTCGGTCCGGTGGCGGGACCTGCCACCCGGCGGTCGCCGCGGCCAGCCGCGGATAGACCACGGCGAGCAGTTCGGCGTCCACCTGCCGGTCCGGGTCACCGAGCCGGGTCAGCAGGTCCGCGGCGAGGTCCGGATCGGCACCGGCCTTCGCCAGCAGATCGGCCAGGCCGCGGTGCGCGCCGAGCAGTACCGCCAGATCGGGGTCGCCGGGCGCCGGGTCGTACAGGCCGACCAGTTCGCTCTCCCCGGCGGTACGGCAGTGTGCCGGTAACCGGCCGTCCAGTACCGGATGCCGGGCCAGCCACCAGGCCGGGTAGCCGGGCACTTCGATCAGCTCGCCGGTTGCGGTGACCAGCTGACACGGTGCGGTCAGCGCGACCCGGGGCGCACCGGCGGCCAGCAGTTCCAGCGCGGCCGGCCAGCGGTCCGCCCGTACCCATTCCAGGTCCCGGACCGCCCGCAGCCGCTGTACGCGCAGCCCGAACGGGTCGGCCCGGTCGGCCAGGTCCCGCAGCGTGACCGCCCATTCGGGGCCGCCGTCCAGGTCGAGGTCGGCGACGTCGACCAGGTCCACTGCCGGCTCGTCGAGGACCATGAAGGTGTCCAGCACACCGACGGCGGCCAGGGTGGCGGCGCCGTATTCGGCCACCAGTTCCGCCTCCACCACCCCGAACGGCGCGTCCGGGGTCAGCAGGTCGGGCAGCGGGCAGTCCGGTTGCAGCAGTTCACCAGCCGGGTACCAGCCCGGCTCGGTACCGTCCAGCGGCCGGCCCGGCAGGGCCAGGTCGGCCAGCCACGGTTCGCTGCCCGGTGCCGGACCTGCGGCCCGGACCAACGACAACACGTCCAGTACGACCGGTTCCGGGTCCTCGGCCGCGAGCGAGTCGGCCACCGCTGCGCGGACCCGGTCGTCGCGCAGCACGCCCATCGGGCTCACCGGTACAGCGCCGAGCCGTTCCAGCAGCGGATGTACCGCGTCCGGGTGGCAGACCAGCAGCCCCAGACCGCTGAGCGCGGGCAGCGGTTCCTCCCCGGGCAGCAGGACACGGGCGGGGCCGGTCACGGTACGGCCGTCGGCCAGCGGCACCGGCAGCGCGGCCAACGCCTCCCGGTCGGCGGGTTCCAGCACACAGTTGGCGAGGCCGTCGTACAGGCCGCGCCACCACGCGGCGGTCCGGGCGACGCCGGACACGGCGGCCACCACCTCGGGCACCGTGCGCATCCGGACGCCCAGATTGCCCAGGGCGGCGCCGGTGACGCGGCTCCACCAGCCGGCCGGCAGCAGCCCGTCCAGTACCTCGGCCAGCGGCTCGACCAGCGGATCCGGTACGGCCACCGCCCGATCGGCGCGGGTCCGGCCGCCGCGTACGGTGGGCAGCACCTCGCGCTCACGTAGCGCGTCGCGTACCGAGCCGTCGAGCGCAGCAGACAACTGGCCGGGGCTGAACCCGGGGGCCGGCAGCAGGTCGAGTACGGCGGCGGTGTCGGCCAGGTCGGTGATCAGGTCGGCGACCACCGCGCCGGCCCGGGTCACCAGCCAGTCGGTGAGCGCGCCGGGCGGCACCCGTCGGCGGGCCGGGTCCAGCGGGAAACTGCCGACCAGCCGCAGCCGCAGCGACAGCGGCTCATCGGACGGCGTGGGCGCGTGCACCACCTGCCCGTCCAACGGTTCCGGCCGACCGTCGATGACCGGCACCGCGGCCAGCATGCTCCACCGTGGCCGCAGCTGCTCCTCGACCGGCCGGTCGGACAGCATCGCGGCCGGGATCTCCCCGCCGTCCTGCCGGACCCGCCAGCGCGACTCCCGGTCGCCGTCGACCAGCCGTACGACAGTGCCGCCCTCGACGTCGGCGCTGTCGCCACCGTCGCCGTCACCGTCGCCGGCGCTGCGCCGGACCACCCGGCCATCCACCTCGACCGTGGTCAGAGCGGGGAACCCGAGCAGCAGCGCGGCATCGAACCCGGCCAACGCGCCGCGTACCGATGTCAGCGCGGCATCGTCGCGCAACGGCAGCCACACCTCGGTGTCGAAACCCTCCGGTGGCGCGGTGGACACCGGCCAGACCAGTCGCAGTACCGGCACCCGACCGCCGCGCCGGTCGATCTCGGTACGCAGATGCGCCACGTCCCGTACCGCCTCGCGGGTCTGCCCGGCACTGAACCGGATCCCGCCGGCGCGCGAACGTACCTGCGGGTCGTCGCTGACGGCGAGCACTGCGGAGAAACCGACCCCGAAACGGCCCACGGCATCCTGGGTGCCGCGTTTGGCCGAGGCGCGCAGCGAGGTCAACGAGTCGACGCCGGCGAGGTCCAGTGGGGCACCGGTGTTGGCGGCAGACAGTGCCGGGCCGTCCGGGGTGTCGCGCAGCCGTAGCCGCAGCCGTCCCGGCTCGCCTGCCCGGACGGCGGCGTCGGCGGCGTTCTGTACCAGTTCCACCAGCAGCCGGTCCGCGTACCCGGCGAGGACCAGGTCCTCCTCGGCGTTCGCGTCCTCCCGGAACCGGGTCGGCGAGGACCGCCAGGCGGCCAGTACGGCGGCGCGTCGGGCCGCCGTGCCGAACGGGCCGTCGGCGGCGGGTGCCGTCTCGACGGCCCCGTCAGGTGCTGACACGTTCCACCGAGGCGTCGTCGTAGACGGTGCCCAGCGATTCGACCACGCCGGCCGGTTCGGCGACCACCTCGGAATGCGCACCGCAGCCGTGGTCGGCGCTGACCACCCGACCGTCGTCGGGGGCGAACAGGTTGCCGCAGGCGCCGAACAGGGCGCGCAGTGAACCGGCGACGGGCAGGTAGAAACCGCAGGTACCGCAGCGTGCCCCGGCCGGCGCGGCCTTCGCGATGGGGGCTTCCGGGCCGTGCTCACCCTCGTACCAGCGTTCCGCGGTGTCCAACCGACCGGCTCGGCTCATCACCCGGGGCCGGCCGAGACCCAGCTCGGACGCGGTGTCCTCCACGGCCGGGTCGTCGGACTGCAGGTAGCCCGGAGCGAGCCGGTCGTCGTCGCCGGACGTCTGGAGCAGGTCACCGACTCCGAGGTCGCCGGGCTGCAGCCGTTCCTCCCAGGGCAGCCAGATCGGCGACTGGATCGCGTCCGGCCCGGGCAGCAGCGCCGTCTCGCACACCGTGACGTGTTTGCTGCGGGTGATACGGGTGACGGTCGCCGTGTAGTGCCAGCCCCGGTAGCCGGCCAGCAGACATTCGAACAGATGGGTGACGAGGCGTTCCCCCTCGGCCAGTACGCCGAGGTGTTCCCCGACACTGTCGCCGTCCTCCAGGTCGGTCGCGGCGAGCGCGGCCCGGGCCAGGTCCACGGCGGCGGCGCAGGTCGCGTCGAGCCGTACCGACCGGCGGCGGGGTGCGGGGCTCGGAGAGGAGGACTCGCTAGTCACCTACCCATTGTCACGCAGGGCCCGACGGATATCGGCACCGGCACCCGGGCCGGCCAGCTATCCGGATGATGGGCCGTCACGGTCATCGCGCGGATACGTCAGGATAGGTACGTGTCCGCGCTGAGCCCCGTCGCCGCTGCCGCCGCGCTGCTGTTGCGCGGTGTCCGGGCCTGGATGGACGGCACCGAACGGATCGGGCGGTTCGCCGTCGGGCGGGTACGCACCGCGCGGGACCGGGGCGGCGCCGGCGACACCGGGATGATCCGGTTGCTGGACCTGCATGCCGCGTCCTGCGCCGGGGACGCACTGGTCGCCATCGGACTTGCCGGCACGATCTTCTTCGCCGGCGCGACCAGCGACGCGCGCTCCAAGGTGGCGCTCTACCTGCTGGTCACGATGGCGCCGTTCGCGCTGCTCGCCCCGGTCGTCGGCCCGGTGCTCGACCGGTTCCGGCACGGCCGGCGCTACGCCCTGGCGGTCACCATGCTGGGCCGGGCGTTCCTGGCCTGGGTGATCTCCGATCAGATGCACTCCTTCGCGCTGTATCCGGCCGCGTTCGGCGTGCTGGTCGCTTCCCGGGCGTACGGGGTGGCCCGGTCGGCGGCGGTGCCCCGGCTGCTACCCGACCGACTGGGGCTGGTCGAGGCGGGCGCGCGGGCGTCGCTGTTCGGTACCATCGCCGGTGCGGTACTGGGCGGGGTCGGGCTGGCCACCGCCTGGTTCGGCCCGCAGTGGCCGCTGCGGCTGGCCAGCGTGGTGTTCCTGGCCGGCATGATCGTCGCGCTCCGGCTACCACCGAAGGCCGATTCGGAGCCGCCGGAGACCCCGCCCCGGGTGTTCCAGGTCATCCGCCGCGGCGGGGTGAAGGTCCTGACCGGGCGGCTGGTGTGGGCCGCGCTGGCCGGCAGCGCCACACTGCGCTGCGGGTACGGCTTCCTGACCCTGTTCTTCGCGTTCCGGATCCGGGAAGGTGACTTCCCGCTGCGCATCGCCGGGCACACGGTCCCGCAGACCGCGGTGCTGGGCCTGGTGGTCGGCGGCCTGGGTGTCGGCTCGTTCGCGGCCACCGCGGTCTGTACCAGGCTGAAGATCCACCGACCGCTGCTGCTGCAGGCCTGCGGGCTGGTCGCTGTCGCGGTGACCGGGCTGGCCACCGCGTTGTGGTACGGCGTCTGGCTAGCTGCGGCGCTGTGCGTGGTGACTGCCTTCGCCAGCGGGATGTCCAAACTGTGCGTCGACGCGGTCATCCAGGAACGGATGCCCGAACGGCTCCGCGCCTCGGCGTTCTCGCATTCCGAGACGTTGCTGATGCTGGCGTTCGTACTGGGCGGCGGAATCGGCCTGCTGCCCATCCCCGGCATGGTCGGGGTGGCGATCATCGCGGCGGGTGTGGTGACCGCGGCGGCCCGGGTGGCCGCCTGGTCCTGGCAGCTGCGCGGCGAACGGTTGCGCGGGGTGTCCAGCCCGGAGCAGCCGGCCGACGACGGCACCACGGTACGGCTGAACACTCCGGAACCCGCCGCCGCCGGCCGTGACCGGGCGGAACCGGACGACCGGACGGTACCGGCGCAGTCCACATCGGACGCCGATGTGCCGACCGAACCGCTGCCCGGCGCCCGCCGGCCGGTACCTGACGACGAGGAGCGGACCGAACGGCTCGCCCCGCCCGGCTACCACCTGTACCGGCCGTCGGGCCGGCGTACCCCACCCGACCCGGACCGCTGACACACCCGTACCGGACCGTGCGCTTGAATGGGGCCATGCTGCCCCGCCTGCTCGTCGTCACCGCGGTACCGGCGGAACGCGAAGCGGTCCTCGCCGGCATCGGCGAACGGTCGGTGCTGCCGCACCCGCTGGACCCGGACGCCGCCGAGGTCACGGTCGTCGCGGTCGGCGTCGGGCCGGCGCAGGCCGCCGCCGGCACCGCCCGGCAGTTGGCGTACGCGCGGGCCGAGGGCGCGCCGTACCGGGCGGTGCTCTGCGCCGGGGTGGCCGGTGCGCTGCCCGGCCGGGCCGCCATCGGTGAGCTCGTGGTCGCCACCGCCAGCGTCGCCGCCGACCTGGGCGCCGAATCGCCGGACGGCTTCCTGTCCGTGGCCGATCTGGGTTTCGGCAGCACCGTACTGCCGGCCGACCCGGCGCTGTTCCCGGCGCCCGGCGCCCGGACCGGTACGGTGCTGACCGTCAGCACCGCCACCGGCACCGCCGCCCGGGCCGAGGAGCTGGCCGACCGTCACCCGGACGCGCTGGCCGAGGCGATGGAGGGTTTCGGGGCGGCCACCGCGGCGCACGCCGAGGGCGTGCCGTACGCCGAGATCCGGGCGATCTCCAACCTGGTCGGCCCGCGGGACACCTCGGCCTGGCGCCTGTCCACCGCGTTCGCCGCGTTGACCTCCGCGTTCACTCCCCGGGAGATCTGATGGTTCGGCCCTCTACCGCATTGTCCCTGGCATTCTCACCGTGCCCCAACGACACGTTCGTGTTCCACGCACTGGCGCACGGACTGGTGCCGAGCGCGCCACCGGTGGAGGTCACGTACGCCGACGTGGACGTCACCAACACGGCCGCCGAGCAGGGCCGCTACGACCTGGTGAAGGTCAGCTACGCGGCACTGCCCTGGCTGCTGGACCGGTACGCGCTGCTGCCCTGCGGCGGCGCGCTGGGCCGGGGCTGCGGGCCCTTGGTGCTCACCGCCGGCGGTACGGACCCGGCCGCGCTGCGCGGCGCGACGGTCGCCGTGCCCGGTGACCGGACCACCGCGTACCTGCTGTTCCGGCTCTGGTCGGCGGACTTCGCGCCGAGCCGGATCGAAGTGGTGCCGTTCGACCGGATCATGCCCGAGGTCGCGGAGGGCCGCTACGACGCCGGCCTGGTCATCCACGAGGCCCGGTTCACCTATCAGCGGCATGGCCTGACCGCGCTGACCGACCTGGGTAAGTGGTGGGAGACCAGCACCGGGCTGCCGATCCCGCTGGGTGCGATCCTGGCCCGCCGGGACACTGTGGACCCGGTCGCGGCCACCGGCTGGGTACGCGAATCGGTACGGCAGGCGTGGGCGGACCCGACGGCGAGCGCCGGGTATGTGCTGGCACACGCCCAGGAGATGGAGCCGGATGTGGTCCGGCAGCACATCGGCCTGTACGTCAACGACTTCACCGCCGACCTCGGCGACGAGGGCTTCGCGGCGGTCGACGCGCTGCTGTCCCGCGCGGCGGCCGCGGATCTGGTGCCGCCGCTGGCCCGGCCGCTGCGCTGACGCGCCGCGCGCCGGGTCGACCGGTCGGTCAGCCCTCCTCGGTCAGCCCTCCAGTTCGCTGGCCACCGCGTGCATCAGTTCGGCGATCTTGCCGGTGGCCCGGCGGTCCGGGTAGCGACCCCGACGCAGCTCCGGCTGGACCTTCGCCTCCAGAACCTTGATCATGTCCTCGATCAGGCCGTGCAGTTCCTCGGGTGGACGGCGACGCAGCTCCTTGAGCGACGGCGGGGCGTCCAGCAGTCGTACGGACAGGGCCTGACTGCCGCGGCGGCTCTCCACCACACCGAACTCGACCCGCTGCCCGGGTTTGAGCGCGTCCGTGCCGGCCGGCAGCGCGGCCTTGTGTACGAAGACGTCGCCGCCTTCGTCACTAGTCAGGAAGCCGAAGCCCTTGTCGGTGTCGTACCACTTGACTCGCCCGGTGGGCACCGCACACCTCATATCGTTCAGACAGTCTCGGACAGGGTTCGGGGGCGACCCTGTGCGCCGCCCCCGTCACAAGATTATCCGCCGGTTCGGCCGCTCCGCCAACGAACTTTCCGCTGGCACGCGCCGCTAGCGGTACTGCTGCGGATCGGCGAGCAACTCGTTCATCGCGCCGGACCGGAATCCGCGCGGGTCGAGGGTCACGGCGGGGAAGCCGTCCAGCTCGGCGAGCAACTCAGGGCGGGCGGACACGGCCGGCACCAGCTCACGGTCGACCTCGACCCGGGCGCCGTCCGCGCCCAGGTCACGGATCCGCAGGTTCCGCACCGGGATACCGGCGTCGGTCAGTGCGGCCCGCAGCGTCACCTCGGCCCGCTCCACCCGGCGCAGCCGGTCCGGGCTGATCTGGATACCGAACGCGATCCGGCTGGACAGGCACGCCGCCGCCGGCTTGTCCCAGGTTGACAGTCCACGTTGCCGGGAGACGTAGCGGATCTGCGCCTTGGTCAGACCGGCGTCGCGCAGCGGGGTCACCGCGCCCCGCTCATGCGCGGCACGGATGCCGGGCCGGAACCCGGCGACCGCGTCGTCGGCGTTGGTGCCAGTGGCGATGTGCGGCACCGCCAGTTCCTCGGCCAGGGGCGCGAGGGTGTCCAGCAACTCGGCCTTGCAGAAGTAGCACCGGTCACCGGCGTTGGCCCGGTAGCCGTCCCGGCTCATCTCGTCGGTGCCGGGAGTCAGATGCCGTACGCCCAGGCCGGCGGCGAAGTCGGCGGCGGCCGCCAGCTCGTCGGCGGGCAGGCTCGGCGACACCGCGGTCGCGGCGACCACGTTCGCGGCCCCGAGCACCCGTACCGCCTCGGCCAGCAGGAACGCCGAGTCCGCGCCGCCGGAGAAGGCGACCAGCAGACTCCCCAGCCCGGCCAGTTGCCGGTCCAGTTCGGCCATCCGACGCCTCCGCAACAGCGCGTCGAGGTGTTCGGGGAACCCGGTCAGGTCGGGCAGTACGACGTCCGCGCCGGCCGCGGCGAGCTCCTCGGCGGGCACCCCTCCGCTGGCGACCGCGATCGCGTACGCACCGGCGGCGCGGGCCGCCGCCACGTCGGCCACGTGGTCACCGACGTACACGCTCGCGCCGCGTTCACGCAGCGCCGCCACCTTGCCGTCCTGCCAGGCCAGCCCGATCAGGTCGGCCACCTCGAAGCCAACCGCGGACAGGTGCAGCCGGGCCGACTCGGGGTGCTTGGCGGTGACCACGACGGCGGTGCCGTGCTGCGCGCGTACCGCGGCCAACGCCTCTGCCGCACCGGGCAGCGCACTGGCCGGCTCGATGCCGTGCCGCAGGTACAGCTCGCGGTATCGGGCGGCGATGTCCGCAACCTGCTCGGCCGGGTACCAGCCGGCCAGTACGTCCTCCAACGGTGGCCCGAGCCTGCTGATCACCGCATCCGCGTCGATCTGTACGCCGGTCTCGGCCGCCAGCGCATGGTAGGTGGCGCGGGTGCCGGGCCGGGTGTCCAGCAGCGTCATGTCCAGGTCGAACCCGACGACCAACGGCTGGGCGGGCCCGGGGGCGGCGGAGTGACCAGTCATGCCACCGAGCCTACGCACGGCCCCGATCCGACCGGGAACGCTGTGGTCGGGACCACGGTGATACCTGTGGTCGGGACCACGGTGATACCGGTAACCGGGCCGGGACCATCCGTGGCGTCGGGAGCCGGGCGGCGCTCGGGCGGGTCAGCGCGCCAGCGCGGCGACCACCCGGTCCGGGTGGTTGGAGATGACGCCGTCCACGCCGGCGGCGACGACCCGTCGCAGCGCCGCCGGCTCGTCCACCGTCCAGACATTGACCGCCATACCGTACTGGTGCACCCGGGTGACGTACTCCTCGGTGATGTCCGGTTCGGCCGGGTTAATCTGGTCGACGAACCCGGTCAGTGACGGCAGCCGGTCCGCCTCCGGCGCGCCGAGCAGCCCGACCGGGATCCGCGGCAGCATGTCACGCAGTTGACGGACGAAGCCCCACTGGAAGCTCTCCACTGTGAGCCGGCCCGCCATCGCCGGCCGCAACCAGCGGGGGAACGCGGCGCGCAGCGTGTGGGCGAGCTGACCGGCCAGCCCGGGATAGTTGTCCGGCGTCTTGACCTCCAGCAGCAGGCCAAGGTCGTGGTCGGCGAGCAGGTCCATCGCCTCGGTCAGGGTGGGGATCCGCTGCCCGGCGAAACGGTGGTCGAACCAGCTCCCGGCGTCCAGCTGGCTCAGTTCGGCCAGGGTGAACGACTCGACCGGATGCCCGGTCCGGTCCGGGTGGACGCTGGCCACGTTGGTCGTCCGGGTCAGCGTACGGTCGTGCAGCACCACCAGATGCCCGTCCAGGCTGCGTCGTACGTCGAGCTCGACGGCCTGCGCCCCGAGCCGCGCGGCGTGCTCGAACGCGGCGAGGGTGTTCTCCGGCGCCTGGCCGGAGGCCCCGCGGTGGGCGTAGTTGACGACCCGTACCGGGCCGCTGGCCAGTGCTGTTGCGGCCGGCCGCGGCCGGAGCGAGCCGGGCGGTGGGCTCATCGGTACTCCTCGTCGGTGTTCCGGCGTCTGCTCGAAAGGTGCGCGGCGCAGGTGTACGGAACATGACGGGAAGTGGGCATGCGTCGGATGATCAGCGGAACGCGCTTGTCGACCGGCGACGAGGGCCGCCACCGCGATGCGGTGACGGCCCTCATGCTGAGCGGATCGGCGCTATTCGGGCTGGTCGGTCGTGTCGGATTCGCTCGGCAGCTCGTAGACGATCCGGTCCATCGGCAACGGGAACGTGATGTCCTCGCCGAAGGGTGAACCGGCACCCGCCCGGTCGGAGAGCATCTCGCTGATCGGCATGTGGCCCGGCTTCACCACGGGACCCTCCGCCCTACCCGACGAGTCGACGGAATCCGCGGCCTGGCCCGGCTGCACCGAGTCGGTACGCGTGTTCGCCGCCATCTCTCCTCCTCAGAACCGTCGATTTCTCAAAGTCTCGCACACCTGTGCCTTACCCTGTCGCCCGCCCGTCGCTGGTCGAGCGTGCCGGGACGCGGCGGTTCACCCGGGCGAATCGACGTGTCACCCGTCCCGGGACTAGCGTGGAAAGACGATGTCCACACGCCTTGTCGACCACCTCCGCGAGCTGACCGACGGTCAGCTCGCCGCGCTGCTCGCGGCCCGCCCCGACCTGGCGGTGCCGGTACCCGGTGACCTGTCGGCGCTGTCGTCGCGCGCCCAGTCCCGGCTGTCGCTGGCCCGCGCCCTGGAAGGGCTGGACCAGTTCACCCTGGAGATCCTCGACGCACTCCGGTTGGCCGCGCCGCACCCCACCGACCACACGACGTTCACCGAGGTCAGGGCACTGGCCGAGCCGGTACCGGCAGGCCGGGTACGGACCGCGGTGGACCGGCTACGCGAGCTGGCCGTGGCGTACGGCCCCGACGACGAACTGCGGGTGGTGCGCGGGGTGGCGGAGCTGTGCCCACCGTACCCGGCCGGGCTGGGCCGACCCGCCGCCGAACTCGACCCGGTGGCCGGCGAACTGATGGCCGACCCGTCGAGGTTGCGGCGTGAACTGTTGAGCACCCCGCCGGCGGCCCGTGCGCTGCTGGACCGGCTAGCCGCCGGCCCGCCGGTGGGCACCACCCGGGAGGGCATCGCCACCGGGGACGGTGGAGAACCGGACGGACCGGTGGCTTGGCTGGTCGCGCACCATCTGCTCGTACCGGAACGGATCGACACCGTACACCTGCCCCGTGAGCTGGGCTTACTGCTTCGCCGCGACATCGGCCCGCTCGGCCTGCTGCACCCCGACCCGCCGCCGCTGGACCCACCGGTACGTGACCTCGACGCGGTCGACTCGGCCGGCGCCGGCCAGGTGATGGAGGCGGTACGACTCACCGCCGCGTTGCTGGACGCGCTGGCCGCCGAGCCGGCGCCGGTGCTGAAGTCCGGCGGGTTGGGCGTACGCGACCTGCGGCGACTGGCGCGCTCCGCCGACGTCACCGAGGCGGTCGCGGCGCTGCTGCTGGAACTGGCCCGGGAGGCCGACCTGATCGCCGACGGCACCCGCGCGGGTGCCGACCGGGCGGCCGGCGGCGACGGCACCGTCTGGCTGCCCACCCCGCAGTACGACCTGTGGCGCGCGGCGGCACCGTCCGCCCGCTGGTTGCGGCTGATCGTCGGCTGGCTGGGGATGGCCCGCGCGCCCGGGCTGATAGGTACCCGGGAGGAGAAGGACCGGCCGGTCAACGCGCTGTCCGGTGAGGTGTCCAGGATGTCGGCGCCGCTGCTGCGTACCGCGGTGCTGACCGCGCTCGCCGAGCTGCCCGAGGGCAGCGCGCCGGACGATGAGGACCTGGTCGCGCTGCTCACCTGGCGAGCCCCTCGACGCGGCGGTACGCAGGCCCCGCAGGCGGCCCGGTGGGTCCTCACCGAGGCGGCCACGCTGGGGCTGACCGGGCGCGGTGCACTGACCCGCTTCGGCCGACTGCTGCTGGCCGGGCGCCCGGCCGCACGCGCCGACGACCCGCTCGGGGTGGACGCGTGGCACTCCTCGGACAGCGGCCCCGACCCGGCCGAACTGCTGGACGCTTTGCTACCGGCCCCGGTGGACCGGGTGCTGCTGCAGGCGGACCTGACCATCGTCGTACCGGGTCCACCGGAACCGAGCCTCGCCGACGAACTGGACCTGCTGGCCGATCCGGAGTCGGCCGGCCACGCGACCGTGTACCGGGTCACCCCGGCCAGCGTGCGGCGTGCCCTGGACGCCGGCCTGTCCGCCGCCGACCTGCACGCACTGCTCGCCCGCCGGTCCACCACACCGGTCCCGCAGGCGCTGTCGTACCTGGTCGACGACGTGGCCCGGCGGCATGGCGGGTTGCGCGTCGGATCCTGCGCCGGCTACCTGCGCAGCGAGGACACCGCGTTGCTGGCCGAGCTGCTGGCCGACCGGCGGCTCGCGCTGCTCGGCCTGCGCCAGATCGCACCGACCGTACTGATCAGCCCGTACCAGGTGCACCGGATGCTGGAACTGCTGCGTGACGTCGGCTACACCCCGGTCGCCGAGGACACCGGTGGTGTGGTGGTCAGCCAGCGACCGGAGCAGCCCCGGGGTGCGGCGGTACGACGGGTGCACCGGTCCCCGCGCGAGCTACCGGACCGGCTCACCCGGGCGCAGCTGGACAAGGTGGTGGCCGTGCTGCGGCGCGGCGAGCAGGCGGCCCGGGCCAGCCGACGGGCCAGCTCCGCCGACGCCGATCCGGGTACCACCACCGACGCGCTGGCCGTGCTGCAGCAGGCGATCCGGGACCGGCAGCGGATCTGGGTCGGGTACGTGGACGCGCACGGCGGCACCGCGTCCCGGCTGGTGCGGCCGGTGTCGATCGGTGCCGGTTATCTGCGGGCCGCGGATGACCGCGGCGAGACGCTGCACACGTTCGCGCTGCACCGGATCACCTCGGCGACCCCGGCCGAGGTCTGACCCACCACGCGCCGGGCCGACCGGGCCGGGCCGTGATCAGGGCCGGGCCGACCAGGTCGGCTCAGGGCCGGGCCAGCTCAGGGCCGGACCAGCTCAGGGCTGTGGGACGGCGAACGGGCCGTCGCCCTCCCCGGTGCCGCCGCTGCCCTGCTCCTGGTCGACCAGTACCTCGTCCCCGGGCCGCAGCACGGTCTCCGGGCGAAGCGGTACCTGTTGGCCGTCCCGGCGCACCAGGGCCACCCAGACGCCTTCCTGGTCTGCCAGCTCGCCGACGGTCAGCCCGTCCGCGGCGGAGTCCTCGCCGACAGTGTGGGTGTGCATGGCACTCGGCTCGTGTGCGAACCGCATCCCCATCACCCACGGTTCGTGCGGCACCGAACGCATCGGTACCCGGCACCGGGTACCCACCAGCGGCACCAGGCCACCCTGCACGATCACCGAGAAGGCCACGACCACGAAGATGATGTCGTAGACGCGGGTCGAGCCGTGTGTACCGGCCGCCACGATGAACGTGCCGAGCAGGATCGGTACCGCGCCCTTCAGCCCGGCCCACAGTACGAAGATCCGTTCCCCGCGTTTCAACTTCACCGGCAGCAGTACCAGACCGACCAGTACCGGTCGGATCAGCAGCGCCAGCAGCACAGCCAGGGCCAGGCCGATCTGCCAGGCGTTGCCGTCGGGCAGGGTACGTAGTTGCACGGTGAGGCCGAGAACCACGAACGCGACGATCTCGCCGAGGCTGGCCATCGCTGAATGGAACCGGTGCACGTCGCCCTTGAACGGGATGCGCTGGTCGCCGAGCATGATGCCGGCGATGAACACGGCGAGGAACCCGGAGCCGTGCGCGACGGTGGCGGCACCGTAGATGAGCAGCGCGGCGGCCAGGGTCCGTACGGGGTAGAGAGCGGCGGCCGGCAGCACCACGCGGCGGGCGAACCAGGTCAGCGCGACCCCGCCGAGCAACCCGATCGCGGCGCCGATGAACATCTGTTCGGCGAAGACGAGTACGCCGGTGCCCAGCGCGGACAGGCCACCGGCGTTGCCTGCCGCCAGGATGCTGACCATCAGCGCGATGCCAACCGGGTCGTTGGCGCCGGACTCGCCCTCCAGCAGGGTGCCGGAGCGGCCGAGGATCTCCCGCCGACCGAGTACGGAGAACACCACGGCCGGATCGGTGGGCGCCAGCGCGGTCCCGATCAGCAGCGACAGCCGCCAGTCCAGCCCGAACAGCAGGTGCGCCGGGACCGCCACGGCCACCGCGGTGACCAGCGTGCCCGCCACGCCCAGCCAGAGCACCGCGCCGGCGGTACGCCGCAGCTTGCCCCAGCCGATGTTCATCCCACCGTCGAACAGCAGCACGATCAGCGCGATCGTGACGATCTGCTCGACGGTGCCGACCGGCAGGGAGCCGAGCCAGGGGAAGAGGTCGGAGACGACGGCCGCGCCGATCAGGAACAGGGCCGGTGCGGGTACCCGGATCCGTTCGGTCAACCGGTTGGACAGCACGGCGACGAGCGCTACCACTGCGACAAGGGCGATCACCGCGCCGAAACGTTCGGTGTCGTTCATGCCTGGCTGCCGGGGTTCATGAGCTGCTCCAGTGACGGATCGGGGGCATCATCGCCGACCAGACTTCCCGGCACACCGGTCGCAACCCTACCGGGCCGCCACCCGCATTCCGTCGACCGCCCACCGTTGGACACGTACGGTGATCGACCCGAGAGGCTGGACTCCACGACATGTCACTGTCCGTCGTCCATTACCCGGCGTTTGCCGTTCTCAGGTAACTCCTAGGTCCGCGCCAGGTTCAGTGCAGGTACGCCGGGCACAGTTCCATATGTGGCCAGCCGGCACACATACCGGACGGGACGCTGGGGGTAGCGGTTCCGGACGGCAGGGCCGCGTCCCTGATGGGGATCCAGGGGCGCCAGAGCCGGTGTCACCGCAGGGGCGCGAGGATTGCGGTGGCACCGGCGGGCCGGCTGGTGGATCCTGGTCGGCCGCTCACGCGGCACTGACAGGATCGGTCGCCGCCGGTCGAACAGACCGTTTCCTCCTCCCAACGGTGTGTTCGAGCCGGTGGCGGCTGCCACGGTCGATGAGGCGGGCCAACCCCGCGCCCGCGATCGAGGCACACTGGAGAGTCCGCGTGTCCAGCCCGCAGGAGGCCAGCGTGTCCGATGGTCCGTTGATCGTGCAGTCCGATAAGACCATGCTGCTGGAGGTCGAGCACCCCGACGCGCAGGCCTGTCGGATGGCGATCGCACCGTTCGCGGAGCTGGAACGGGCACCCGAGCACATGCACACCTACCGGGTCACCCCGTTGGGTCTGTGGAACGCACGGGCCGCCGGGCACGACGCGGAGAGCGTGGTCGACGCGCTGATCCGGTTCAGCCGCTATCCCGTACCGCATGCGCTGCTCGTCGACGTGGCCGAGACCATGGACCGCTACGGCCGGCTCCAGCTGCTCAACGACCCGGCGCACGGCCTGGTGCTGCGCGGTCTGGACCGGGCCGTACTGGTCGAGGTCTCGAAGTCCAAGAAGTTGGCCGGGATGCTGGGCGCGGCCGTCGCCGAGGACACCCTCGCGGTGCATCCGTCCGAACGCGGCCGGCTGAAGCAGGCACTGCTGAAACTGGGCTGGCCGGCCGAAGATCTCGCCGGCTATGTGGACGGGGAGAGCCACGCGATCGAACTCGACCAGTCGAGCTGGCAGCTGCGGCCCTACCAGCAGCAGGCCGCCGACTCGTTCTGGGCCGGCGGATCGGGCGTGGTCGTACTGCCCTGCGGCGCGGGCAAGACCCTGGTCGGCGCGGCGGCGATGGCGCAGGTACAGGCGACGACCCTGATCCTGGTCACCAACACGGTGGCCGGCCGGCAGTGGAAGCGTGAACTGGTCGCCCGTACGTCGCTGACCGAGGACGAGATCGGCGAGTACTCCGGGGAACGTAAGGAGATCAGGCCGGTCACGATCGCCACGTACCAGGTGCTGACCGCACGCCGGAAGGGCGTGTACCCGCACCTGGACCTGTTCGGCGCCCGCGACTGGGGTCTGGTCATCTACGACGAGGTGCATCTGCTGCCGGCGCCGATCTTCCGGTTCACCGCCGACCTGCAGGCCCGCCGTCGGCTGGGCCTGACCGCCACCCTGGTACGCGAGGACGGCCGGGAAGGCGACGTGTTCTCGCTGATCGGCCCGAAACGCTACGACGCACCGTGGAAGGACATCGAGTCGCAGGGCTGGATCGCCCCCGCCGAGTGTGTCGAGGTGCGGGTGACGCTCACCGACGCCGAGCGGATGGCGTACGCGACCGCCGAGCCGGACGAGCGCTACCGGATGGCGGCGACCGCGCGGACCAAGGTACCGGTGGTGAAGCAGCTGGTTGGCCGGCACGCCGGCGAGCAGGTGCTGGTGATCGGCGCGTACCTGGATCAGCTCGACGCGTTCGCCGCCGAGCTGGACGTGCCGGTGATCGAGGGGAAGACGACCAACAAGGAACGGGAGCGGTTGTTCGACGCCTTCCGGTCCGGCGAGTTGCGCACCCTGGTGGTGTCGAAGGTGGCGAACTTCTCCATCGACCTGCCGGAGGCGGCGGTGGCGATCCAGGTCTCCGGCACGTTCGGCTCCCGTCAGGAGGAGGCGCAGCGGCTGGGGCGGGTGCTGCGGCCGAAGGCCGACGGGCGGCAGGCGCACTTCTACACCGTGGTGTCGCGGGACACGATCGACGCGGAGTACGCGGCGCACCGGCAGCGGTTCCTGGCCGAACAGGGCTACGCGTACACGATTGTGGACGCCGACGATGTCCTCGGGCCGGCCATGGGCTCGTGACCTGCCGTTCCTACTACACGTGACCACACGAAAAATGATCAAGAAACGGTCACGCCGCCAGATGTAGCTACTGATCAGTAGTTTTCACGTAGCCATGTTGCCCAGGTCACAGTAAGAATCTGGGGCGAACTATCTCGTTCACGAAAGGAATCGAGATGTCCCCCAGTTCTCGTCTCACCCGTGCCGCCCGGAGTCGTGCCGCCCGGGTCGGGCTGGCCTCACTCGGCGCCACGATGGCCGGGGTGCTGTTGTTCTCCGGCAGTGCCGCAGCCGCGTCGGGCACCGTGCACACCAACTCCGGCGCCTCGGTCAACGTGCACTCCGGCCCGCACACCAGCGACACCGTCGTGGGCAGCGTCGCCAGTGGCGCCTCGGTCACCATCGACTGCCAGACCCACGGCACGACCGTCACCGGCAAGTACGGCACCAGCAACATCTGGGACCACATCCCCGGCAAGCACGGCTACATCACCGACACGTACGTGTACACCGGCTCGGACGGAACTGTTGCCCCAGCCTGTGGGTCCTCCGGTGGCACCGCATGCTCCGTCAGCGGGCTCGGCGACCCGCGCGGCTGCGCCGCCGCCGTCACCTGGGCCAAGAACCACAAGACGACCAGCTACCACGCCGACTACTACCGGCGCTGCGACCACATCATGGGCCTGGCGTACGGCTTCCCGGCATCCGGCTCCACCACCGCGTACGTGCACTGGACCCAGGTGCCCGGCAAGTACAAGCACCCCGGCGCCACCAGCGTCCCTGCCGGCGGCCTGGCGTTCTTCTCCGGCGGCTCGGGCCACGTGATGATCTCCATCGGTGGCGGCAAGTTCATCTCCAACGACATCCACGGCAACGGCACACTGACCGTGACCACGATCGCGGAGATCAAGAGCAAGTGGGGCAAGCCCTACCTCGGCTGGACCCAGCCCTGGTTCAAGTACAACCACTGACCAGACGCACTCCGGGGCCCACGGTTCACCCAAACCGCGGGCCCCACCCCACTGCGCACCGCACAACCCCCACCACCGCGCATTTTTCCCCGAAAAAGTAAAGGTTTATCCCCGATTAGCGAATAGGACTTTCGGGGAAAATGCCTACGCGGACGTGACAGAAGGCCACAGCGCGAGCCTCATTCACATCAAGGTGGACCCTTAAGTGAACGGCGTTGACCTCAGCGCATCGACCACGGTATGGCAGTCATTCCTGCCGACTTCCACCGCAAGTGGGTGAGTGAGTTTCAGCAGCCCCCGCCCCGCCGCAGCACCAGAACACGCCACCATTCTCGCCGCTACCCCACCTGGGTTGTCAGGGTCCCGCGCGGGGCGCGGGACAGGATCACGCTGACCCGGACGCGATGGCGTAGCCGGCGCGCTCGGCCGCAGAAGCCCGAGGAGGCGCGCCGAAGGCGTCGCCCCCGCAGGCCTTCAACAGGCCGATCCAAGCGCCGGTGGAGCCAGCGCCCGCCGAGTCGAGCGAAGCGAGCGAGGCCAGGTAATAGTGCTGCGCCGTCCCGGTCCTTGCCCCAGCGCCCGGACCGGGACGGCGCAGCGGTTCCCGGCGCCCCTCAGAGCCGGGAACCTCGGGTGTCATGTCTTGTGATGTCTCACAGCGGTGTCGCCTTGCCGAGTAGGGAGATCACCGCGTTGAAGGTCGGGGTGTTCGAGGTGGTGCCGCAGTTTGCCCGCATCATCGTGACCGAGCCGACCTGCAGCTTGTAGGTGAACCCGTCCGCGCAGGCGGCACCGGGCTGCCGCAGTTTCGCCTCGGCGGCGAGCTTCGGGCTGTTCACCAGCTTCTGTAGCTGGTCGCGCTGTGCGCCGGTCAGCGTTCCGTGCCGAGTGACGCCCTTGCGGCCGTCGACGAGGGTCCAGTCCCCGTTCGGCATCACCGTCAGGTCGTCTTTGCGTCCCACGAAACCGCCGCCGACCTGCAGTGTCAGCATTTTCGCGGCGGGTGGCGCCGGGGGTAGCGTGCCGTGGCCGCCCGTACTGCTGGGACTGCCGGACGGGGTCACGGACGGTGATGCGGACGCCGTCGCGGTGCTGGAGCGGCCGAGCGTAGGACTGGCCGAGCCGCTCGCGGCAGCGTCGCTGCCGGGCTTGTCGGGGCCGCAGCCGGCCAGCGCGAGGGCCAGGAGCCCAGCGGCGGCGGCGACCACGCCTGTCATCCGTACGTTCACGCCTATGGGACGCAGCGGATCACGGCACGGTTCCGTGAATTCCGGAATTTCTGCCGGGTGATCCGAACCCACACCATAGCGACACTTTCGGTAACCGTACGGGTGCTCCCTGGTGCGGGCGGGTGGGCGCAGCGGCGCGTCCGGCGACGGCGGGCGTACCGTCCCTGGAGTGACGGCAGGAGCGTCACGGGGACGAGAAGGGGAGTCATGAACGACCTGGCGCTGTTGGTCCGGCGGGCCACTCCGGCGGACACCGATCGGGTACTCGATCTGGTGCACGCGGCGTACCGGGGCGAACCCGACGTGGCGGGTTGGACGACCGAGGCGCACCTGCTGGACGGGTTGCGGACCGACCCGGGCATGTTCCTCGACATGATCGACCGGCCGGGCGGTCAGGTCCTGCTGTTCTTCTCCCACCGTGAACCCCAGAACCATGACGCCCGGGATGGCGACCCCCAGAACCGCGACCTCCGGGATGGTGGCGCCCGGGATGGTGGCGCCCGGGACGACAGCCTGCTGGCCTGCTGCCAACTGGAACAGGACGGCGAAACCGGCTACTTCGGCCTGTTCGCGGTACGCCCCCGCCAGCAGGGCGGCGGCATCGGTTCGGCCGTACTGGCCGAGGCGGAACGGCGGGCCGCCGCACAGGGCTGTCGGCAGATGCGGATGACCGTACTGTCCGTCCGCGAGGATCTGATCAGCTACTACGAACGCCGCGGCTACCGACGGAGCGGCGCGACCGAACCCTTCCCGTACGGCGACGAACGTTTCGGCACGCCGAAGCGCCAGGATCTCCGGTTCGCCGAACTCCGCAAGCCGCTCGCGCCATCTGCGTCGGTGTCGGCGCCGTAGGACCGCGAGCCGCGGTGGGTCAGTCGTGGTGGCGCCGGCGACGGTCCGCGGCCCAGCCGCTGACCAGTGCCGCGAACCCGGCGCAGGGGATGGCGAGCAGGGCGGTCGGGATCGGCGACCAGAGCCAGACCGGGCCGGCGATGGGTACGGCGACCAGGAACGCGGCGGCGACGAGGGCGGGGCCGGCGAGTGCGGCGGTCACCCGGGACTGCACCCGGCGGGTGCCCCAGGTGACGCCGACGACAGCGCCGTACAGCAGGGCCAGCACCAGCGCGCCGAGCTGCGGGCCACGTACGGCGGAACCGAACCCGAGGTCGGGGTGGCCGAGCACCGGCGCACGGTCCGGGTCCAGCAGTACGGACAGTACGGCCGTCGACCAGATGACGATCGAGCCAACGGCCAGGCCGACCGCGACCGGCCGGGACCGCTGGCAGACGAGGCCGGCGACGGCGCCGAGTGCGACACCGAGCAGTACCGGTACGGCGGTCTGCCAGGTCGGCGTGGCGCCCCCGTAGAGGGCGGCCCAGGCGGCGGAGGAGGTGGTCAGCGGCACGGCGAGCAGGCTGCCGAGGACCGCTGCGGCGATCGCGAACGGGTCCTGGCGGCGCGGCCTGTCCGGCGGCCGGCGGGATTCGCCGAGCCGGCCGGCGACCAGTACGCCGACGACGACGCTGAGCGCGGACAGCCAGGTGAGGGTGGCGAGTTCGATGCTCCAGGAATCGGACTGGCCGGCGTCGAACCTCAGCAGACCGAACCGCTGCGCCAGCAGTGTCTGTACGACTCCGAACAGACCACCTGCGGCCAGCGCGAGGAGCGGCGTACCCGGGCGCCTGCTGCCGGCCGGGTGCGCGGCATTGGGTATCACGGCCGCCATGTTCACCACGCTACGTACACCAATGCTGCCGTGATGTCACGGCAACATCACAAACAGATCAAGGCGGACAACTCACAGATTTGGGACTTGCGTTCAGGGTTTTTTCCGCCCAAATTCCCCGGTGCCGGAAGATCTCCACCCACCGCCCGGCACGGAGCCAGAGCACCGCGCCATACACGTTCGGTAGTCACCTGACAGAGTACCCAGTCAGCGGAAAATCACCCGCGCCGGCCCGTAACAGGTACGGATTCACCCTTTGGTGTCTACCGTGGACAGCGGATCGGCCACCGCCGGGTCCGCGCCGTAGCCCCGCACGTCCGGTGCGCCCAGCCGCGCCGCATCGGCGGTACGGTCGTCCGGCTTGAGCTGCGACTCCCGTTCCGCGCCAACCCGGGCCAGGTAGTGCTGCACCTCACGCTCCCGGGTTCCGGCATCCCAGCCGAGCACCTCACCCATCACGTCGGCGGCCGCCGCGGCGGTACGCACCCCCCGGTGCGGCGTCTCGATCGAGATCCGGGTCCGCCGGGTCAGAACGTCGTCCAGGTGCATGGCACCCTCAGCCGCCGCCGCGTAGTACGCCTCCGCGGCCAGGTACTCCGGCGCCCCCGGCAGCGGACGCGCCAGCTCGGGCCGCCCCGCCAGTAGCGCGAGCACCTCGGTGGCCAACGCGCCGTAACGCTCCAGCAGATGCTCCACCACCCCGACCGTCACCCCGTACCGGCGGGCCGTGGTGCTGCGGTTCGACCAGGCCGCGTGGAAGCCGTCCGCCCCGGCCAACGGCACCTCGTCGGTACGCGACCGAGGGGTGCCCGGCAGCCGGCGCGCGGCGTGGTCGATCACGTCCCGGGCCATCACCCGGTACGTCGTGTACTTGCCGCCCGCGACGACCAGCAGCCCGAGCATCGGCTCGGCCACCGCGTGCTCGCGCGACAGCTTCGACGACATCTCGCTCTCGCCGGACAGCAGCGGCCGCAGGCCCGCGTACACGCCCTCGATGTCCTCGTGCCGGATCGGCCGGTCCAGCACCTGGTTGACGTGCTTGAGCAGGTAGTCGATGTCCACCGAGGACGCCGCCGGGTGCGCCCGGTCGAGGTTCCAGTCGGTGTCGGTGGTGCCGATGAGCCAGTGCCCGCCCCACGGGATGACGAACAGCACGGAGGACTCGGTGCGCAGGATCAGCCCCACGTCGCCGGACACCACGCTGCGCGGCACCAGCAGGTGGATGCCCTTGCTGGCCCGTACCCGGAGGTTGATGGTGCTGCCGGCCTCACCCGTGCCGCACTCGTGCACCATCTCGGAGATGTCGTCGGACCACACCCCGGTCGCGGCGATGACCGTACGGGCCCGTACGTCGAACTCCTCACGGGACTCCATGTCCCGCACCCGTACGCCGGTGACCTGGCGGGCGTCCCGGATCAGTCCCACCACCCGGGTACTGGTGGCCAGCGCGGCGCCGTAGCTGGCCGCCGAGCGGGCCATCGTCACCACGTACCGGGCGTCGTCGACCTGGCCGTCGTAGTAGCGGATCGCGCCGCGCAGCACATCCTCGCGCAGGCTCGGGAACAGGTTCCGGGCGCCGCGTCGGGTCAGGTGCCGGTGCCACGGCACGCCGCGCGCGTGACCCGACAGCGCCGACATGCCGTCGTACAGCGCGACCCCGGCGCCGTAGTAGGCGCGCTCGTACCACCGGGTCAGCGGCACCAGGAATGGCACCGGGCGGACCAGATGCGGGGCCAACCGGTTGAGCAGCAGGCCGCGTTCCTTCAACGCCTCGCGGACCAGACCGAACTCCAACTGCTCCAGGTAGCGCAGGCCACCGTGGATGAGTTTGCTGGACCGGCTGGACGTGCCGGACGCGTAGTCGCGCGCCTCGACGACGGCGACTGACAGCCCGCGACTGACCGCGTCCAGCGCGGCACCGATCCCGGTCACCCCGCCGCCGATGATCAGGACGTCGAACGTCTCGGACCGCATCCGGGCCAGGTCCTCGGCCCGGCGACGGGGGGAGAGTCGACTGGCCTGGTAGCGGGAGACCGCGGGATCACGTCGCACGTCTCCACCGTAGTCACTCCGTCGTGGCCGGTCCGATGACATTCACCACCGGGCCGGTCACGTCGGTCACGTTCAGCAGGACGGGCCGGACCAGTCCGACGGTGCCGGCGGCTTGTACGACGACGGGCCGAGCACCCCGGTGGTGTACTCGGTCTCCCCCACCTCGCCCCAGCCGCCGCCGAAGCCGTACCAGGGCTGGGCGTGCACCGCCAGCAGGTTCGACCAGGTCGACCACGCGGGGCCGGCGGCCGTCTCGTCCAGGTCGTGCGTACCGGCCGTCGGGTAGCTGGCGTGCGTACCGATCGCGCTGTAGGCGACCGGCCGGCCGTCGCTGGTGTGCGGGGCCGAGGACCAGGGCAGCACGCAGTACCCCGTGTGCTCGAAGTAGGCCACCGTGAGCGCGTTGTCGCTGGCGTCGAGCCGGACGCTGACGCGTTCCCAGTCGCCCTCGTGGTCGGCGACGCTGGTCAGCGCGTCGTTGAAGCCGGAGAAGAACCAGTACGTGACGTACTGGCCGGCCCGGTAGTCGTAGTAGACCGGCGCGCTGGTGCCGGCGCCGTGCCGGTAGGTGTTGTCCAGGTCGAGGAAGAAACCCTCGCCGCCGGACGGGCCGCCGTCCTGACGCGGCCGGGTCATCTGGTTGCTGGTCCAGTACTGCCCGCCGTGCTGGCAGAAGTCGTTCTCCTCCTGGTGCTGGTACGTGCCCGCACCCAGCGAGGTGGCATTGACCTGACCGATGCCGGCCAGCTGGTGATCGGTACAGCCGAAGTCGTGCGACCAGCGCAGCCGCGAATGGTTCAGGAAGGTCGGTACCGCCATCGGCAGGTACGACTCGTCGGGGTGCAGGTAGACCAGCGGCGCGTACCGTGACCAAGCGGTGGTGCTGGCCTCGGCGGGCTGCGGTCGGGTCAGTCCGAGCAGTCCGGTCAGCAGCAGTAACGCGGCGGCGAGCAGGACGGCTCGGGGACGACGGAACGGGGCAGACAGGGTCATCGGGGGCTCCCGGGGCAAAGAGGGATGACTGCCCGATCCTGCCACTAGATACGCTTTTGTGCGGCCCTGTTCGTCGACACGTCCGGTCGTATGACAGTCACCTACGGGTCCGGCCGCAGGATCGCCTCGCAGGCGATCATGGGTAGAGTGGGCGGGTGGCGGCGGGCGCCTGCCCTCTCCCTCGGCGAGTGCCGGGATGGTGAAGTCCCGTGGCTGTTCTCTGGTGATCGACTCGACGAACCCGCCGGCGGTCCCGGGCAATGGAGAGCCCCGTCCGGACACATCGCCGGCCAGGAGTGAGTCGTCATGACCACCGACATCAGCCCCAAGACCATGGCGTCCCGGCTACGGGCACGTCTCACCGGCAACGGCATCGAGATCACCCACAGCCAGGCACTGGAGATCGTGGCCGCACAGCTCGGCTACCGGGACTGGAACACCTGCGCCGCCGCCCCGAAGCCCACCCGCGAACCGGTGACGGTCCCCATTCTACGTACCTTCCCGGGCGACGAGGCCCGTCGCTTCTACGTCGACTTCCTCGGCTTCACGGTGGACTGGGAGCACCGGTTCGAGCCGGGAATGCCGCTGTACCAACAGGTTTCCCGGGCCGGTTGCGTACTGCACCTGAGCGAGCACCATGGCGACGCCACACCGGGCTCCGCGGTCCGGATCGAGATCCCGGACGCACAGCGCCTGCAGCGCCAACTTCTCGAAAGCCCGGTCTACCCGCTGCGGATCGGTCTCGACCGCCAACCGTGGGGCGACGACCTGGCAGTCCCCGACCCCTTCGGCAACCGGATCATCTTCCACACCCCCCGCACATCCGAGAATGCCGGGGCCTGACTGCTCGAACCGTGCGCCGGCCGGGAGAAGGGAACGAGCGGGGCAGGACCTGACCTCATGGTGAGCTTCGTCGGCCTTGGACTTCTAGAGCGCGTCCTGGTCGTCCTTTCCGACGAGAGTGCGGTTGAGTATCTCCAGGCCGGTGACGGGTTGAAAACCGGCCGCTGTGTAGAGCGTCAACGCTGGGGCATTGTCGGCCTCGGTCTGCAGCGATACACGGGACGCGCCGGCGGCGCGGGCGATCTCGATGACGTGCCGAAGCAGCCTGCGCGCGATGCCGCTGCGGCGGTCCTGCGGTACGACGTAGAGATCACGGATCGACCAGGCGGTGCTGAGCATCAACGACGCCGGCACGACCGTGCTCGTGATGAACCCGCAAGCGTGGTCGGCTCTCATCGCAGCCGTCAGCGTGAGGTCGTGCTGTGTCATCTGGTCGCGAAGCCAGCAGCGAGTCGCCTGCGGGGATGGTGGTCGGCCGTAATGCACCCGGTAGTCATCGAACAGGACAGCTACCTGGTCGAAATTGCGGTCGGACGGCGTTACCGGCACGACTGTGATGGTCACGGCATCCAGTCTCGCCGACGGTGAACCGACGTGACCTGGTGAGGTCGCAACTGCGCGGTCAGGCTGAGATGATCGGCTCGCCCCAGATGAGCCGGACGGGGCCACCGCCCATCGCGCCGATGGCGGACTGTGTCTGGGCGGCGTTGGTAAACAGGTAGTTGTCGGACCTGCGGGTGTACGGATTGCGGACCCGTACCAACGCATCGGTGTCGCACTCGATGCCAACTGCCACGATGGCGTCGGCGGTCACCTCCGCGTTGCTCTCCACGTCCTCGTAGTCGATGGCGAGGGCGAACGTTCTCGGCACTGCCACCTCGACCGGTTCGCCCGCCTGCCGCCGAAGGAACTCCTCGAACTCGGCAAGGCTGCGCTCCTTCTCCTCCAAGGTCATCCGCCTGATCTCCTCGGGTGTCGGCATCCGGTCCACAGCAACCTCCCTGGACTACATGGAAATTCCATGTTCATCCATGATGCTCCTCTAAGCAAGCATTTGACGACATTGCGTCGTCGATTTTAGGATGAGTGGGTAGCAAGCTCGCCTCAGCGATCATCGGTGTAGCCAGGCAGAATTTTGGAGGTCCGCCATGAGCATCCCGTTCAGTCCGATCGTGCGCCGACAGCGGCTGGGCGTGGAACTGCGCAAGCTACGGGATGCCCGGGGCATGACCGGTAAGCACGTCATCGAACAGCTGGGCTGGCGCGCACCGTCCAAGCTGACCCGGATCGAGAAGGGACTCTCCCGAGCAGAGGTCGGCGATGTGCTCGACCTGCTCGATCTCTACGGCGTGACAGACGCCGAACGCGAGAAGCTCATCGTGATCGCCCGCGAGGCTGCCGACCGGCGGGCGCTCTGGCGCTCCATCTCCGGAGTTGGCGACCGACAGCGCAGCTCCGCCCAGATCGAGTCCGGGGCGACCCTCATCCGCGAGTACCAACAGTTCCTGATCCCCGGTCTGCTCCAGACCCCGGAGTACACCCGTTGCCGCATCGAGTCCGGTCGCGAGATCTACGAAGATCTTGAGATCGACATCGACACCCAGGCCCGCGAACTGCGCCAGGGTCTGCTGATCCGGCAGAACCCGCCACGCTACGAGGCGCTCATCGAGGAGTGCGCACTACGTCGTGCGGTCGCCCCGGCCACGGTGATGCACACGCAGCTCAAACACCTGCTTGACGCAACAGACCTGCCGAACGTCAGCATCCGCGTGTTGCTGATGGACCGTCCCGTCGCGAACTTCTACGTACCGCACTCGTCCTTCTCGATCTACCGCTTCGCCGACCCGGAGGACCCGGCACTGGTCGTGTTGGAGACGCTGACCAGCGACGTCGAGGTGCGCGACCAGGACGAGATCAGCCCGTACGAGACCGCCTACGAGTGGATACAACACGCTTCGCTGTCGGAGGATGCCAGCCGTAGAATGATCCGGACGCTGATCGCCTAGTCCTGCACGTCCGGTCCAGCCCTGTCAGGAGGCGTGCCATGCACCCGTCCCCGTTCGACAACATCACCTGGCGCAAGTCCAGCCGCAGCAACGCCAACGGCAACTGCGTCGAGGTCGCGAGCTGGCGCAAGTCCAGCCGCAGCAACACCAACGGCAACTGCGTCGAGGTCGCGCCGTTGGACACGGTGATCGGGGTACGCGACTCCAAGGACCCGCACGGCGGTGTCCTCACCGTGGACACCGTGCAGTGGCAACGATTCGTGACCGACCTCAGGTCCGGCCGACACGGCCTCACACTCTGAGTACCCCGCGCGTCCACCTGCTCTGCGGCCTTCCCGGTGCCGGCAAGACCACGTACGCGCGGCGTCCTCGCGGAACAGATACTGGCGCTGCGGCAGGACGTCGTACTGGACTGGAACCAGTGGAGCCGCCACCGACGGTCGGTCTGGCGTCGCCGGATCGAGTCCGCCGGCCACCACGCGGTGCTGCATCATGTACGGGTTCCGCTCGACCTGGCAATCCGTCGAGTCGAGGAACGTAGTGGGCGCCGCGAGCCCGGTACGCATCCGCTCGATGCTGCGGGTGTCCGGCACCTCGCGACGATCTTCGAGCCTCCCGGCCCGTCCGAGGGTCTCGCCATCATCGAGACATCCGGTCACGGTGGCGGCCCGGGTGCTGCCATGGGTAGGAACGAGAGCGATGACGCTGCGCGCTGACCTGTCCGCATTGCTTGCCGCTGCTGGCATCTCCGACGTGGACATCGACGAGGCCGTCGCGGACGAGCATGTACGCACCGACGCGTACCGCAGAGTCGTGGCGGTGGTCGCCGCCGCACCGGGTCGGGACAACGATCGTGCAGTCGTGGCGACGATCGTGCGTGATCCCGACGGGTTCGGATCCAGGACGGCAGTGGTCGATCTTGTGGACAGGATCGCCCTGAAGACAGCGGACCCGGCCGATTTCCGGCAGTGGTCGGCCGGACTGTTGTCGGAGATCGATCGCCTGATGGCGGAGGGGCATCGCAGGTTCCTGCACCGTCGTGTCCATGACTGGACGACCTACCTGACGATCCGGACCGGCGGTATGTCGACTGCTGCCGATCTGGCAGGCGTCACGGACTGGATGCAGCGCATGATCGCGACCGGGTCGACGTCCCCACCGGTACTCGCCTTGCTCGCCGAAACCGGCCGCACCAGGAAGATACGGAACATCGCACGCAACCACGTCGGCAGTCGCGCAGCCCGGGATGCATACGCGGGGCGGCCGGCTGGCACGGGTGGGCCACCATAGGATGCGGATGTACGGAAGGGAGCCCCCATCGTGATCCTCCCGACGGTCCGGGACCCGCGCTTCATCACGATCCGCCGCGGTGGGACCTTGACGGATTCCGATCACCATCTGCTCGCCCTGTGGGCAGCTTCCTGCGCGGAGCACGTACTGCCCCTGTTCGAGTCCGCGCACCCGGCGGATCCCCGACCCCGTCAGGCCATCGAGCATGCCCGTGCCTGGGTTCGTGGCGAGGTCAGGATGATGGAGTCCCGCGCGGCGGGCGGCCATGCCATGGGGGCGGCGCGGGACAAGCAGGGGGCTGCCCGGCACGCCGCGTACGCCGCCGGCCAGGCCGGTGCGGTAGCGCACGTCGCCGCACACGACCTCGGCGCGGCCGCCTACGCGATCAAGGCCGCGCGTGCCGCCGCGCCGGCCGGCGAGGCCGAGGCCGCGGGTCGACTGGAGTGCCGGTGGCAGCGTGACCAGCTCCCGGAAGCGATCCGCGAGCTCGTCCTGGACGACCAGGTGTTGCGCAACGACATCTGTTGGCGGGTCTTCGACTGCTGAGCGGCACCACCGGCCGACAGGTGTCAGGCGGTTCCGTAGATGCGAGGAAGGTCGACCAGCAGTACATCCGGGCGGGCGGTGGCTGCGGCGCGCAGGTCGTCAGCGACGCCGGCCGCACCGAAGAGTACGAGCCGGGTCGTGGACGCGTCGACGTCGGGTCGACCCCGCAGCACCTCCCGGATCCGGTCGAGCCGGTCGAGATGCCGGGTGCTCAGCGTCTCGCCCCACTTGGCTCCGCCGATGGCCAGCAGCGGTTGCCGGGCGTGGTCGGCGGAGCCGATGGCCACCACGTCGACCTCGTGACTCCGCTTCCGGGCAGCGTCGTTGACCACACCGCGTCCTACCCGCGAGACCGGGCCACCGAACAGATCCGGGTCGGTGTAGAACTGCACCCAGTCCCGGCACAACGCCTCGAAGTGCGGGCCGAGCACCGAACCGAGGAAGCGGTCCGAGGCATCGGCCCAGACGCGCTCGGCCTGGCCCACCCGGTCCAGCCGGGACCATTCCGGCCGCATGATCGCGTGGTAGAAGGTGACCAGCGGTTCGGCGATGGTGAAGGTCGTACGCGCGGACCGGAACGTGTCCTCCGCACGGTCGATCAGGCCGGCGTCCTCCAGCACGGTCAGCGGGTGCGCCAGATCCGAGCTCTTGCGGCCGATGTAGGAGGCGATGCCACCGCGGGTGTTGTTGCCGGCGGCAATGGCACCGAGCACCGAGTGGTACAGCCCGGTGTTCCGCACGCTGGTCTCCTCGGCCAGCAGGTGCCGGGCCTCGCGGAACAGTGGGCTGTCCCGGTCGAGGACGTTGCGGACCACCCACGGCCCGAAGTCCGCCACGTCGGCCGGCGCGTCACCGGCCAGGAACTCCGTCCGGTACGCGGGTGTGCCACCGACGACCGCATGTGTGAGCGCCGCCAGTCGCGGGTCCTCGATCCGCCAGAACTGTGCCGCGAGCCGGTAGTCGAAGGTGGAGACCACCATCTCCAGCCCCGCCCGTCCACGCAGCGGCGCGCTCCCGGTCAGCAGCCGGCTCATGAACGACATCGCCGATCCGCAGAGCAGCAGCCGGGTACGCGAGGACGTCCGCTCGGGCCGGTTCGGCGCGTAGGCCCGCTGGATGATGGACGGCAGCGACGGCGTCGCCTGCACCAGGTAGGGGAACTCGTCGATCACCACAGGTACGGCGCGTTCGCGTCCCAGCGCCAGCAGCCAGTCGACCGCCTGGTACCAGTCCGCGAGTCCGATCGGCGACGGCAGGTCGAGGAAGCTGGCGATCTCAGCACCGAGCCGGGTGAGCGTCTCAGCCTCGGTCGCCTCGGTGGCGGCGAAGTACAGACCCTCGCCGGCCGTGCACACCGCGTCCAGCAGGAAGGTCTTGCCCTGCCGGCGGCGGCCGTAGACGACGCCGAGCGTGGCGTGCGGCACCTCGCTGGTGACGAAGGCGCGCAGCGACCGCCACTCGCGGTCCCGGTCGAACATGGTGGCGGGCTTGTGCACGCAGCCTCCGGAAGTCATAAGTACAGTTATGATAAGTGTACTTATGGGTTCGCGACTACGCTCCGGTAGCGGCCGGTATGGGGCGCAGCTTGAAGATCAGGATGCCGAGGTACTTGTCCATCCACGCCTGCTTGTGCGGGTAGCGGCGTCGGGCATCCTCGGACAGCTGCGGCTCGATCGCGGTCTCGATCCACAGCCCTGCCGCGCTGAACACATTGATCAGGTCGGAGATGGTGTACGGCCGCTTGGTGAGGGTGATCTGCTCGTTCCAGCCGCTGGTGTAGGTGTACGAGGCGGAGGAGAAATACCCCTCGCCCAACGAGGTCCCGTTCTGTTCGGCCCGCTCGACGGCGTACCGGATCGGGTGCGTCCTGGTCAGCAGGATGAATCCGTCGTCGGCGAGCATGGCGCGCGCTGCCCGCAGGGTGCGGACCGGATCCTGCGCATAGCCGAAGGACTGCAGGAAAAGGATCCGGTCGAACGTGCGACCGGCAAGCCCGGGTACCGCATCCAGCTCGGAGAGATCGCCCCGGATGAGCTCCAGGCCGGGCGGCGGGGTACTGAGGAAGTTACCGCTGATGTCGACACCGGCAGAGGCGGTCGCACCGTCTGCGACCAGCTCGACGAGCTTGCCGCCGTTGCCGCAACCGACATCGAGCACCGACAGTCCGGTGACATCACCCAGCAGGTCCCGCTGCGCAGGCCACTCGACCAACCGGTCCAGCGAGTCCTCCCTGGTTCGGGCCCGCTCGTAGTCTGGAGCGAGTTCCAGCCAGGCCTGACTCGATTCCGCGGGACTGTCCATGTGAGAACCTGTCGCCTTCCGTGGGTCGCCTGACACCGCCACGAGACAGAACATATCCGCGGGCCGCCTACGCCCTGGCATCGAGGCTGGTAGCGGCCGGTACGGTGCCGGGATGGGAACCGAGGGTGAGCCCGAACTGCCTCCCACGGCGCCGCGGCGCGGTGCGCCTGACCGGCCGACCATGGCGCCGCAGCGCCATGCGAACTGGCTGAGTACCGCCGCCGTCGTGGCGACCGGCTGCTGGGTTCTCGTTGTCACCGTCGTGCTCCAGGCGGGTGGCTGGCTGCTCGGGCAGTACACCCTTATCGAGGAGCTGCGGCTGCCGATCGGTGTGCCGGTCGCGGTCAGTCTGCTCAACGCGCTGCTGGTGATCGCGCCGGCCGCGCTGCTCCAACTGCTCGCGCTGCGGCCGGCACTGCGTACCGCCAGCCGCGCCTGGCTTCTCAGCGGCCTCGCGCTGGCCGTGCTCTGTCCGGTACGGGCCGTCCCGGCGCAGCGGCCGGCGGCGGGTGCGGCGGCAGCGGCCGTACTGTCCGGGCTCGTCGTCCTGGCCGTGTGGCTGTACCGGCGACGCCGGCCGACCGACCCGCAGCCGCAGCGTCCCGGCGCGGTGCTGCTGGCCGCCGCCGCGGGCGTACTGATGCTGCTGCCCTGGGCCTATCTGGGCGCGTTGGGCGATCTGACCGACAGCGTCACCGCGCTGCTGGCCGCCGCCGGTCTCGGTGCCCTGGCCGGCACCGTCCTCACCGGACGGTTCTGGGCCGCGTTCTCCGACGGCCCGCGCTGGCGCCGGATCCTGGGCGGCGGAGCAGCGGCCACCGTCGCGCTGGCCCCGCTGGCCGCAGGCATCGGCCAGGGTGGTGTGCAGTTGGCGTTGCTGGGCACCATGCCGGTCCTCGGCTTCACCGTCGCGGCGCTGAACCAGCGAGCTGGGACCGCGGTCGGCCTCGCCGCCGTCGGCCCGCTGGCGTTCGTGGCACCCGTACAGCTCACCCCGCTGCTGGGTGCCCGAGACATCGACCGGTACGCCGCCCTCGCCACCGGTGCCGGCGCGCTGACCGCCATGCTGATCGCCCTGGTCGGTGCGGTCGGTGCGGTCGGCCTGCGCATGGTCGGACCGGGTCGCATCGAGCTGCGCCGCCCGCTCGCGGCGGCGGTGACCGCGCTGGCGGTACTCGCCACCGGCACCGTGTACCTGACCCTCGGGCATCCCGGCGCCTACGGCGACCGGCTGCTGGTGGTGCTGCGTACCCAGGCCGACCTGACCGGACTACGAGACAGCGAAGCGGCCGGCGCGGCGGGACGCACCGGCCGGGTCGCCGCGGTGTACCGGCGACTGGTGGACACCGCGACCCGCAGCCAACGACCGCTGCGCCACGCGCTGCAGCAGAAGGGTGTGGGCTTCACCCCGTACTACCTGGTCGATGCGATAGAGGTGGACGGCTCCGGCCCGCTGCTGCAGCGCTGGCTGTCGGAACGCGAGGACGTGGCCAAGGTAGTGCCCAACCCACGGTTGCGACCGCTGCCCGCACCACCCACCCCGGAGCACGGCACCGCCCCGGAGCCCACCGGCACACCGTGGAACCTCACCGCCATCGGCGCCGACCGGGTAGTGGAACAGTTGCATGTGGACGGTCACGGCATCGTCGTCGGCAGCTCGGACTCCGGTGCCGACGGCCATCATCCGGCGCTGCGGGCCGGCTTCCGCGGCGGCGACGACTCCTGGTACGACCCGTGGTACGCCAGCACCACCCCCACCGACTACCAGGGGCACGGTACGCACACCCTGGCCAGTGCGGTGGGCCGCGGGGTCGACGGCACACCGGCAGTGGGCGTGGCTCCCGGCGCGAAATGGATCGGCTGCGTCGACCTTGCCCGCAACCTGGGCAACCCGGCGTACTACCTGGACTGTCTGCAGTTCATGCTGGCGCCCTTCCCCACCGGCGGGAACCCGTTCACCGACGGCGATCCGGCCCGCGCACCGCAGATCCTCACAAACTCCTGGTCCTGTGCGCCGGTCGAGGGCTGCGCCGCCGACACGCTTCGGCCGGCGACCCGGGCGTTCGCCGCGGCCGGGATCTTCGTGGTCGCCGCCGCCGGCAACGCCGGCCCACGGTGCGGTTCGTTGGCCGAACCGCCCGGCCGCTACCCGGACGTGCTGACGGTCGGGGCGGTCGACCGCCGCGGCCGGGTGGCGGCCTTCTCCAGCCGTGGCCCGGTACCCGGCGGCGGGGTGAAACCGGACCTGGTCGCGCCCGGCGTCGACATCACCTCCGCGCTGCCCGGCGGCGGGTACGGCGTACTGGCCGGCACCTCGATGGCCACCCCGCAGGTCGCCGGGGTGGTGGCGCTGATGTGGTCGGCGAATCCCCGGCTGGTCGGTGACCTGGCGACGACCACCCGGCTGCTGCGACGTACCGCGGTCCCGGCCAGCGGCGCGACCAGCTGCGGTGCCGGCGACGGGTCCGGCGCCGGGTCCGGCGCCGGGCTGGTCGACGCCTACGCCGCGGTACGGGCCGCCCAGCGGCTGCGCTGACCAGCCACGACATCGAGCTGATCCGGCGCGGTGCTGACCGGCGAAACGCAGCGCGACGCCCGGCAATGGGCGAAACTGGCTCAAGGTACACCCGGAGGGAGCCCCCGTGGACGGCACGACACAGTCCGGTGGCGCCGAAACCCCCGGCCCCACACCGGCCCACCACGGGCAGGTCATCTTCCTGGCCGTCGCGGCCGCGATCGGCGGCTTCCTCTTCGGCTTCGACACCTCGGTGGTCAACGGAACCGTGAACGCGGTACGCGACGCATTCCACGTATCCGCCGCGGTGCTCGGTTTCGTGGTGTCCGCCGCGCTGCTCGGCTGCGCCGTCGGCGCCTGGTTCGCCGGGCCGTTGGCGAACCGTACCGGCCGGACCCGGGTGATGTTGTTCGCCGCCATCATCTTCGCGATCAGCGCGGTCGGCTCGGCGCTGGCCTGGGATGCGGTCAGCCTGCTGTGCTGGCGGCTAGTGGGCGGCCTGGCGATCGGCGCCGCGTCGGTCATCGCTCCGGCCTACATCGCCGAGATCGCCCCGGCCGGCATGCGTGGCCGGCTCGGCTCGTTGCAGCAGCTGGCCATCACGGTCGGCATCTTCTGCGCGCTGCTGGTCGACTACCTGCTGGCCACGGTGGCCGGCGGGGCCGGGAAGTCGGTGCCGTGGGGCGGCGCCGCGTGGCGCTGGATGTTCGCCAGCGCCCTCATTCCCGCCCTGGTGTACGGGGTGCTGGCCCTGCAGATCCCGGAATCACCGCGCTACCTGGTCGCCAAACACGAGGTACGGGCCGCCGCCCGGGTACTGCGCCGCTACGTGGGCGGCGACGTGGAGCACCGGATCGCCGAGATCCGCCGGTCGTTGCTGTCCGACCGTCCGGTACAGCTGCGTGACCTGCGCGGCCCGGTACTCGGCCTGCTCGGCATCGTCTGGGTCGGCATCCTGCTGTCGGTGTTCCAACAGTTCGTCGGGATCAACGTGATCTTCTACTACTCGTCCTCGCTGTGGCAGGCGGTCGGGTTCTCCGAGTCGAGTTCGCTGCTGACCTCGGTGATCACCTCCGTCACCAACATCGTCACCACGCTGGTCGCCATCTCCCTGATCGACAAGGTCGGCCGCCGGCCGCTGCTGCTGGTCGGTGCGGCCGGCATGACCGTCACCCTGGGCGTGATGGCGTTCTGCTTCTCCACCGCCACCGTGGACTCGGCGGGCAAACCGCACCTGGCGACCACGATCGGCACGATCGCGCTGGTCGCGGCCAACCTGTACGTGTTCGCGTTCGGGATGAGCTGGGGACCGACCGTCTGGGTGATGCTCGGCGAGATGTTCAACAACCGCATCCGGGCATCCGCGCTGGCGGTGGCCGCCGCGGCGCAGTGGCTGGCCAACTGGGCGATCTCCACCACGTTCCCGGTGCTGTCGGGGATCAGCCTGACCCTCGCCTACGGGCTGTACGCCACCTTCGCCCTGCTCGCCTTCGTGTTCGTGGTGAAGGCCGTGCACGAGACGAAGGGCCGCGAACTGGAGGACATGTGAGCCGCGCGCCCGCTCACCACTCCCGGGACGGTGGCGCCGGCGGCCGTACCCGTGGCGGGCGCGGCGGGCGTGGCGGCCGGGGCACCCGCGACGGTGGCAGCATGCCGCGCGGGGCGTGCCGTACCGGCTGGTTGGCCCGGAACGGCCCGAGCACCAGGCGGCGGACGAACGGCCGTCCCCAGTACATCGAGTCGGCCGAGACATCCAGGGTGAACTGTTGCAGCGCGCTGAGCCGCCGACCGGCCAGTGTCACCGAACGGCGCACCTCGTACAGCGAGGACCAGGGGCAACGGTGGTAGCAGGTGATCCGGCCGGGCAGGAACACCCGTACGATGGCGCCCTCCTCCACCGCCAGGTCGATCTCCGCCTTGATCTGCAGGGTCGCCGCCGGGTCGGGATCGGCCTCCCACAGCGCGTCGAGGGAACGCACCGCGGTCGGGTCGGCCTGCCATGCCTCGATGGTCGCCTCGTCGGTCAGGCACCACGGGTTGAAACTGTCACCGCCGGGCAGCCGGTCGGGGTCGAAGCGGGGGCGGGCCCGGGGCACCCGGAACCGCTGCAGCAGGGCGGGAAAGGCGGCGAGCTGGCCGATCTGGTACCAGGTGCCGAGGGCCTGGCACAGGTTGGCGGCGGCCATCCGGTCGGTCGTCGGGTCGCTGCCGGAGCGGCGCAGCGCCCGCGCGTAGTCGGCCGCGGAACCGGCCATCGCGGCGAGCTGCCGCAGCCGGTTCACCGCGTCGTCGGCGTACGCCGGATGCCTGCCGGATTCCAGGGAGAAGACCGCGTACTCGGCCCGTTCCCGCAGTCGCAGATCGGCGTCGAGCATGGCGACGAGGTGTTCGTTCTGGATCGGCTGCGGCGGCCACGGCGCGAGTTCGACCGGCGGGGTCAGCTCGGACCGGATGTCATACCCGGGGTTGCTGCGGGCCTGCCGTGCCCGGCTCAGCCACGGCTGGACCTGCCCGAACCACCGCCAGGCCAGGTCGAACGTGCCGGGGGTGACGAAGCCGGTGCCCTCAGCCGCCGCAGTGTCCAGCAGCGACTCGCCGAGCGTCTGCAGCACGTAGGCGTTCCAGGTGGTCAGCGCGTGCGACGCCTGGTCGGGCGTGTCGTCCCACGGCCCGTGGCCGGCGCCCCGCAGTTCGTCACGGTGCGTATCGACAATGGCGAGGTCCTCGTATACGGCCCGGCCAGCGGAGCGCATCGCATCGAGGGTGGCCGCGTTGCGCTCACCCTGCAACGCGGCCCGCATCCGGCTGAACATTCCGGGGTCACGGCGATCCGGCATGCCCCTAGCATCGCTCATCGGGTCCAGTGGCGGGAAGTCAGTCGCGATCGGCGAGCCGTTCGGTCTCCCGCAGCACCCGCAGCGCGTTACCGGAGGTCAGCCCGGCCAGTTCCGGCACCGACCAGCCCCGGTCGGCGAGTTCGGCGATCAGCGCCGGGTAGCCGGACACGTCGGGCAGCCCGTCGGGCGTACGCACGATGCCGTCGAAGTCGCCGCCGAGCCCGACGGCCCGCACCCCGGCCACCTCCCGGATGTGTTCGACGTGGTCGGCGACGTCCGCGACAGCGCACGGCGGGCGCGGGTGCGCCCGCAGCCAGTCCTGTACGCCGGGCCGATCGGAGCCACCGACCCCCGGGTCGACCGCGCCGAGCCGGGCCTCCTCGGCGACCATCTCGTCCATCCAGGCGTGGCACTCCTCGGTCAGGAACCCCGGTACGAAGGTGACCAGGACCACCCCGTCGGTGTCGCGTACCCGGGTCAGTACGTCGTCGGGCACGTTGCGCGGGTGCGAGCACAGCGCGCGGGCGCTGGAGTGCGAGAAGAACGCCGGCGCGGTACTGACGTCCAGCGCGTCGTGCATGGTGCTGGCCGCCACGTGGGACAGGTCCACCAGCATGCCGAGCCGGTTCATCTCCCGTACAACGTCGCGTCCGAAGTCGGTCAGACCGCCGTGTTCGGGCTTGTCGGTGGCGCTGTCGGCCCACGGGGTGTTGTCGTTGTGGGTGAGGGTCAGGTACCGCACGCCGAGCCGGTACATCATCCGCAGCACGCCGAGCGATCCACCGATCTGGTGGCCGCCTTCCATGCCCAGCAGCGAGGCGACCCGGCCGGAGGCGATCGCGGCGTCCACCTCGTCGGCGCTGCGGGCCAGCGCCAGGTCGTCGGGGTAGCGTGCCAGCAGGCCGTACACCGCGTCGATCTGCTCCAGCGTGACAGTCACCGGATCCGGTGTGCCGCAGGGGATCCACACGGACCAGAACTGGGCGCCGACCCCGCCGGCGCGCAGCCGCGGGATGTCGGTGTGCAGGCCGGTGGCGCTCAGGTCCTGACTGAGGTCCACCGGCTCGCTGCGGGTGCGCAGTTCCCAGGCCAGGTCGTTGTGGCCGTCCAGCACGGGGGCGGCGGTCAACGCGTCGCGGACCCGTTCGGCGGTGTCAGACATGCCCGCACTCTAGTGCCGTGGTCGGAGGGCCGGGCCCGGCCCGGTCACCGCGCGAGGTGGGTACGCAGCCGCGTCGGCAGGTCGGAGGCGACCGGCAGGCCGGCGTGCCGCAGCGCGTGCAGGACCGCGCCGGCGACCGGGTCGGCGGCGACGACGGGCGGCTGGTCGAAGGTGTCGCCAAGGCCGGTGCGGACGGCGTCGGCGACCGGGCCCTCGGTGGTCAGCACCGAACCGGCCAGTACCAGGCAGCGCACCGGGTCGTCGGCGGCGGCCACCCGGGCGGTACGGACCAGCGCGGCGGCGGCGTCCGCGACGATCCGGCCGGCGACCAGGTCACCGTCCCGGGCCGCACCGGTGACCACCGGGGCGAACTCGCCGAACTGGGCGGGCGGCAGCTGGTAGGCCACCGCGACGATGTCCTGCCGTGGGTCGCCGGTGGGTTCGGCCGGGGTGAGCCGGTCGGCGAGCAGCCCGGTCAGCGTGGTCTGCGGACCGCGGCCGTCCCGGGCCGCGGCGGCGGCCCGGACCCCGGCGAGGCCGAGCCAGACGGCGGAGCCTTCGTCGCCGAGCAGCCAGCCGAGGCCGTCGCAGCGGCGGGTCATGCGGTAGCCGTGGAACGCGGCGGCGACCGCGCCGGTACCGGCCAGCAGCAGTACGCCGTCGCCGTGGTCGGCGCCGGCGGCGTACGCGATGTCCAGGTCCGTGCCGATCTGCGGGGCGCCGGGCAGTCCGGCCCGCTGCCAGGCGGTGTCGGCGAGCCGGCGGGCCCGGTCGGGTACCGCGGTGCTGCCGGCCATGCCGATCATGCCGGCGACGACGCGGCCCGGGTCGTGGCCGTCGAGCGCGGCGTGCAGGGCTTCGGCGATGTTCCCGGCCGGGTCACCGATGCTGGAGCGAAGGTTCCCGCCGGCTGCCTTCCCTCGACCGAGTACTGCTCCGGCCACGTCGCAGAGCACTACCTTGGAACTGGTTCCGCCCACGTCCGCGCCGATGACCAGCGGATCCGACCCCATACTGCCTCCATAAAAGCGCCAACATCTAGGGTTGTGACGTAGAAAATCTACAGCCCGGCGACCGCAACGCCCGCGAGGAGCAGCCGTGACACCCGGTAGGGGAACCGTACCGTCCGTCGAACCGCTCGACGCCGACCCGACCGAGCTGGCCCCGATGCTCGGCCGGGCGCTGACCTTCGACCGGGTCGAGGCCGACCAACTGCTCAGCCGGCTCGCCGCATCACCCCGCCGACGCCGGACCCGCTGGCTGCACGCCGGAGACGTAGGTGTCGTCGCCGCGTCGGTCAACGGCGCCGACCCGACCGTCGGCCACCTCGACCTGATCGCCGTCGACCCCACCCACCAGCGGGCCGGCATCGGTCGGGCGCTCGTGTCCGCCGCCGAGCGGGCGCTGTGGGACCTGGGCGTACGGGAGGTCCGCTGGGCCGGCAACCCGCCCTGCTACGTGTGGCCCGGCATCGACGTGCGCTACACCCCGGCGATCTGCTGCGCCGAGGCGCTGGGCTACGAGCAGTACCGGACGGCCCAGAACATGGTCGCCGACCTGCGCACCGCCGACCTGGACACCGCCGGTGCCGAGCAGCGGCTCGCCGCCGAAGGGGTGACGGTACGCCGCGCCACCCCGGCCGATCTGCCGGCTCTGTGGGAGTGGGCCGAGGAGCACTGGAACGCCTCCTGGGCCTGGGAGATCGAGCAGTCGGTACGCTGCAGCGGCGCCGGGCTGCACCTCGCGTTGCGCGACGCCGACGGTGTGGTGCTCGCCTTCGCCGGGCACGGCGCGAACCGGCCCAGCTGGTTCGGCCCGATGGGTACCGTCGAGGCGGCCCGCGGGCTCGGGCTCGGCGGCGTACTGCTGCGCCGCTGCCTGGCCGACCAGCGGGACGCCGGACTTGCCAGCGCACAGATCGGCTGGGTCGGCCCGGTGCCGTTCTACTCCCGTACCGTCGGCGCCCGGCTGGACCGGATCTTCTGGCTCTACCGCCGCGCACTCTGACCGCCGGGCCGCGCGGGCGGCCCGCTGCAGGTCAGGGCAGGCCGGGTCAGGGCAGGTCGAGCACCTGCCGGCCGCCCGCCGGTTCGGCCAGTGCCACGGCCCGTTCGGTACGGGCCAGACAGCCCCGGGTGGTCATCAACGCCTCGTAGTAGTCGATGTAACGGAAGCCGTACGTCTCGCCCCGGGCGAACGCCTGCTCTCCGATCGCGGACCGCCAGGTGCGGAACGCCTGCCCGGGCACCGGCACGTACACCGACGGCGCGAAACCCTCGGCGTCCTCCCAGTTCTCCGCGTACAGCAGCCGGGACACACTGTGCCGGGGCAGCTCATGTTCCATCGGCAGGCCGGCCAGGAACCGACCGCGTTCGGCGAGCGCGGAGGCGTGGGTGTGGTCGGAATGGATACTGCGCGGCCAGTGCGCGATCAGCACGTCGGGCCGCAGTTCCCGGATTATGTCGGCGACCCGGTGCGCGAGTTCCTCGGTCGAGGCGAGGAAACCGTCGCTCTGGTCGTCGAAGACCTGGAAGTGTGCCCCGATGGCCGCGGCGAACGCGCTGCCCTCGGCGATCTTCTGCGCCCGGTAGTCGGCCGGGGTCATCCTCGGATGACCCCGCTCGCCGGGGGTGAGCGCCAGGATCGCGGTACGGTTCCCGGCCTGCGCGTAGCTGGCCAGCAGCGGACCGGCGGTCAGGTCCATGTCGCCGATGTGCGCGCCGACGGCCAGTACGGTCCGGCTCACGACAGCTCCTTCCGATCTGCCCCGGCCCCCGCGTCGATTCCGGTCCCGGCGTCGGCCCCGGGGCGGGGACCAGCGGCCTCGGCCCGCATGATCCGAAACCGTCGGGTGACGCCGAACCCGGTCTTCAGGTACAGCCGGCCGGCCGGCGACTGCTCGCCGGTCCACAGGAACCAGGCGCTGTGCGCGCCGAGGGCCCGCATCCGTTCCAGCGTGAGGTGCAGCAGGACCTTGCCGAGGCCGGTACCGCGCCGGTTCTCCAGCACACCGAACGGGCCGAAACGTTCGACCACGTTCTCGTACGCGCCGTGCATCGCCCACCCGATCAGGGTGCCGTCCGGTTCCCGGGCGACGACGATCCGCTCGGTGGGCGTACCGGCCGTGATGCAGTCCCGGATGGCCCGGGCCCAGTCCGGGTTGAACTCCTCGCCGGCCAACCGGACCAGGTCGGGCAGCTCGTCGTCGGCGGGCGTACCGAAGCGGTACCCGGCTGCGCGCAGCTCAGCGGCCCGGGCGGCCACATCGTCGGGCAGGGCGTAGTCGACCAGGCTACAGTCCATCGCGGCGGCCCGGTAGCGGGTGCCGAAGCCGTGGGCTGCCAGCAGCCGCAACGCCTCCGGGTACGCGACGTCGTCCAGGCCGGGCAGGATGTAGTTCGGGGTGTACGAGGAGAACTCGACCCGGGTACGGCCGTGCCCGTGCAGCCAGTCGAGCGCGGCGCGCAGCAGCGCGCTGCCGGTGCCCCGGCGCCGGTGTGCCGGGGTGACGAAGAAGAACGGGATCCAGCCCGCGTCGGGTTCCAGGTCGGCACCGACCATGGCGACCTGCCGTCGGACCGCGTACGCGGCGCCGACCAGCCGGTCGCCGTCGCAGGCGACGTACAGGCCGGCCGGGTCGAAGTTGGCGTCGAGCAGGACGAGGTCGCGGAACCGTTGCGGGGTGATCGGGTCACGCGGCGCGCTGTGTCGCCACGCCTCGACGAGCTGGGCACCGTCCCCGGCGCGGAACTGCCGTAGCACGATCATCCGCCCGTCCTTCCTGTTGGCGCTGTTACCGGTAGAGGAGGTGCTCGGCCGCCCAGTCCGTCGGCGTAGCCGGCCGGGCGAGCAGGCTGCGGGGATCCTCCCCGGCGTCCAGCGTCCGGCGCAGTTGGTCGCTGCCCCACAGCAGGTCGACGAAATGCCGGTGCCCCATGTCCTCGCCGCCCTGCGCGACCCGCCAGCCGAAGTCGTCAGGGTAGAGCTGCCGCAACGTGTGCAGCATGGCCACGGCGGTGGCCACCGGGTACACCGTCCGCGGGTCGGTGACGTGCACCTGCACACCGCGTACCGGCTCATTGGCGTACTTGTGGAACGTCGGGGTGAACGACGACTCCCGGAACCCGACGCCGGGCAGCGCCAGCGCCCGCAGCGCCGGTACGAGCCGCTGGTCCAGGTACGGCGCGCCGATCAGCTCGAACGGTCGGGTGGTGCCGCGCCCCTCGGACAGGTTGGTGCCCTCGAACAGTCCGGTACCGGGGTAGACCAGGGCGGTGTCGGCGGTGGGCATGTTGACCGACGGCATCACCCACGGCTGGCCGGTGTCGGCGAAGCTCATGCCGCGCGACCACCCGTCCATGGCGATCACCGACAGCTCCACCGGCCGCCCCGCTGCGGCGGGTACCGCTCCGGCGTTGAGCATCCGGGCCAGTTCGCCGCAGGTCAGACCGTGCCGGATCGGGATCGACACCCGGCCGACGAAGCTGGCGTACGCCGCGTCCAGCCCGGGTCCTTCGCTGACCAGGCCACCGACCGGGTTCGGCCGGTCCAGTACGACGAACCGCCGGCCGGTGCGGGCCGCCGCGACCATCACGTCGTACATGGTCCAGATGTAGGTGTAGAAGCGGGTCCCGATGTCCTGCAGGTCGTACAGCAGTGTGTCTATTGTGGACTCGATGAGCAGCGCGCCCAGCTCGGCGCCGGTACGTAGGTAGGTGTCGAACACGGGCAGGCCGCTGACCGGGTCGATGGTCTCCGGCTCGCTCTCCCCGGCCTGCACCGATCCCCGGATCCCGTGTTCCGGACCGAACAACGCCATCAGCGGTACGCCGGCCGCCAGCAGACCCTCCACAGTGGAGGTCAAATCCGGCAGGATGCCGGTGGAGTTGGTGACCAGGCCCAGCCGACCGGGGCCGGCCAACGCCGGATCGGCGCACAACCGTTGCGCGCCCGTACGAACCGCGCTCACGCGTCCTCGCCCCGACGGTAGACGATCCGCCCGTCCGGCCCCGGCACGTCGACCGGCAGCCGACCGCCCGGCCGCGCGGTTCCGCTCAGTACGTCGACCAGCGCGACGCGCTGTACCGCGTTGTCGCCGTAGGTCAGGATCCTGGTAGTGGCGTTCGGCGCCAGGCCCGCGTCGTACGGTTCCCGTAGGGCGATCAGTACGTACCGGTGCCCGGCGGCACCCAGTGCGGCAAGCAGTGCACGCTGCCCCGGCCAGCGGACCGCACCGCGGGTGACAACGACGGTCACGTCCGCCCCGGCGGCGGCCCGTAACGGCGCGGCGAGTGCCACGTCCGTGGGATCGCTGCCACAGTCCATGATGGACACTTCGGCGCCGGCGCTGCGCAGCACCGGCAGCAGGGCGTCCTCGATCCCCGCCAGGCAGCCGATCAGCGCGACCCGGCCCGAGGACGGCGGTCTCCAGTCCCGGTCGCCCAGTACGGTCACCGCCCGGTGCGCCAGGTCCAGCGCGATGGCCGCGTGCCCCGCCGGGTCCGACCGCCCCGGCACCTGCGGCCCGGCACCGGTCAGCAGACCCAGCCGGTCCTTGAGGGTCAGGATCCGAGCGACCGCCTCATCCAGTCGCCGCATCGGCACCCGACCGGACTCCACCGCGGCCCGTACCGCCGCCACCGCCACATCCAGGTCGGCGGGCATCAGCAGCTGGTCGGCGCCGGCCAGCAGTGCCCGTACCGCGATCTCGCCGTCACCGTAGGACTTCCGAGCACCGGCCATGTCCAGCGCGTCGGTCACCACCACCCCGCCGAAGCCGAGCTCGTCGCGCAGTACGCCGGTCATGATCGGCGCGGAGGCGGTGGCCGGGTCGCCGGACGGGTCCGCCGCCGGTACCGATACGTGCGCGGACATCACCGCGTCCACGCCCGCCTCGATGGCGGCCACGAACGGCACCAGGTCCACGGCGGCCCAGTCAGCCCGGCCCCGGGAGACGGACGGCAGTTCCAGGTGACTGTCCGTGGCGGTGTCGCCGTGCCCGGGGAAGTGCTTGACGGTGGCGGCGAGACCGGCACCGCGCAGACCCCGTACCGCGGCGGTGACGTAGCGGGCGACCTGCTCGGGGTCCGAGCCGAAGGACCGTACGCCGATGACCGGATTGGCGGGGTTGCTGTTCACGTCGGCGTCCGGCGCGTAGTCATGGTGGAAGCCGACGGCCCTCAGCTCGGCACCGATGATCGCGGCGGCCTGTTCGGCGCTGGCCGGGTCGCCGGTGGCGGCGAGCGCCATCGCGCCGGGCACGCTGGTCACCCCGCGGCGCAGCCGGGCGACCGTGCCGCCCTCCTGATCGACGGCGACGACCGGGCGGATTCCGGTACCGCCGACCGCCCCGTCCAGTTCCGTGAGGAGTGCCGCCACATCGCCGACATCGTCACCTTCCGGCCGGGTCGGGAAGTAACAGACCCCTCCGACACGGTGCTCTCGCAGCTGATCGACCACCTGACCGAGGCCGTCGTCGGCCAGCGCTGCGCCGCTCCGTTGGTCGGGCGGAAGTCGCAGTGCGTTAGGTGAGTGTCGACCCACCGGCACCACGAAAAGCTGACCTATCTTGTCAAAGACGGACATCTGGGCCACGATTTCGATCACGGCCATCGGAGGGCGGTGTGCTCCCACAGGAGAGGCTCCAGACGTCTACTCTGAAAGAATATTCAACGAACCGATGCAAGTTGCTAAGTTACCGACGCAGTCCATTTTTCGTCAACGAGTAACATGACCGGGCAGTGTCGCCCCCAATCGCGAGGAGCCGCAGGTGTCGCAGGCCGCACCACACGCCGCACGGCCGGATCTGGCGCAACTGCGCACCGAGCAGGCCGACCCGCGCTATGCCGGGATCGACCAACTGCCCACCACCGAACTGGTCGCGATGATGAACGAGGCGGACACCTCGGTACCGGTCGCGGTCGCCGCCGCCATCCCCCAACTCGTACCGGCCATCGACGCCATCGTCACACGCCTCGCCGCCGGCGGCAGGCTGATCTACGTCGGCGCCGGCACACCCGGCCGGATCGGACTGCTCGACGCCGCCGAATGCCCACCGACCTTCGGTACTTCACCCGAACAGGTACAAGGCATCATCGCCGGCGGCCAGGTCGCGATCACCCAGGCAGTGGAGGGAGTGGAGGACAACGCCCTCAACGGCGCCGCGGACCTCGCCGAACGGGGCGTCGGCCCCGACGACGCGGTGGTCGGGCTCACCGCCAGCGGCCGCACCCCGTATGTGCTGGCCGCGCTGCGCGAGGCACGCCGACGCGGCGCACTGAGCGTCGGGCTCTCCTGCAACACCGGCGCCGAACTCAGCGAGGTCGTCGAACACCCGATCGAGATCGGGGTCGGACCGGAGTTCATCGCCGGCTCCACCCGGCTCAAGGCCGGCACCGCGCAGAAGCTCGTACTCAACATGATCTCGACCATCACCATGGTCCGGCTCGGAAAGACGCACGGCAATCTGATGGTCGACCTGGTCGCCACCAACGAGAAACTCGTCGCCCGCGCGATCCGGATGGTCCAGGAGATCACCGGCTCCACCGCCGAAGCGGCCACCACCGCCCTCACCGCCGCCGACCAGCATGTCAAGACCGCCGTGGTGATGATCGAGCGGGCGACCGACGTGGTCGATGCCCGCGCACTACTGAAGGCTGCGGACGGCCGGCTGGGTCAGGCCCTGCAGATCACCCCGCCGGTCGCCGGCTGACTCCCGCCTCCGACCTCCGCCCGCTTCCGACCTCCGCCCCGCTTGGCCGCCGCCTCTGGCCGGCGTTCCTGGCTGGCGCTTGGCCGCCGCCCCTGGCCGGCGTTCCTGACCGGCGCCGCTACCCGCGATCGGCAAGGTAGGGCGGAAACGCCTCGTGCAGGCGAGCGGCAACGGCATCGGTCACAGCCGTGCGGTGCTCGACCGCGCGCCGGTCCACCATCACGTACACCGCCCGCAGTACCGCCAACGTGTTGGCAGCCGGAACCGGCAACGGACCCGGCTCCCCGGTCGCGAACAGCCGGTCCACCGGCGCCAGCCAACCCGTCGCCTCAGCGGCATCCAGCCCCGCACGGGCCAGGATCTGCGCGACCGCCATCGCCACCCGGTCCTCCTCCATCTGCGCGTAGCGGTACCCGGTCGGCGCCACCACCCGCTCCGCGATCAGCGTCAGTACCCCGCCCGCCTCAGCGGCGTCCAGCCGGGGCGACGCACCGAGCTCACCCGCGAGGTCCGCGCCGTGCGCGACGGCGTGCAGCCACCCGAACCGGTCGTCCCAGCCCCGGATCTCGGTCTCCTTCAGCCACCACGCGGCGAACGCGTCCCGCCAGCGGCGTACGGTCACCGCGTCGAGCAGATCCGACCTGTGGTCACGGGCCGCGGCGTCCTTGTTGACCTCAGCGGCATCCCGGGCGACGGCGGCGGCGAGCACCAGCGGCGCGAACGTACGGGCCGGTACCTCCGGATGCTCGAAACGTCCGACCATCCGATCACCGAGCCGGGTCAGCCGGTCGTCCAGCACCCCCCGACCGATCCAGGTCGCGAGAACCCGGTACGCCTGGTCGTCACGCACCGCTGGATCCGCATCGGCGAGCATGCCCACCAACTCGTCGACCGCCGCGTCCCGATCCTCCGGTACCGCACAGTCCGCCCCGATCAGCCCCGCCCACTCCAGCATCCGGGCAGCCTACCGACCACGACTCCACCCTGCCGTGGCACCGACCCGCCGGTCAGAGCGTGACCCAGTAACGGCGAACCGGCCCGAGCTCGGTGTCCCGGACGTCCTCAAGGACAGCGCCGTGGTGCTCGATGGTTCTCGCCGAGGCGATGTTGTCCACTTCGCAGGTGATCAGTACCCGGTTCAGGCCGAGTACCCGAGCCCGTACGAGCATGCGGCCCAGCGCCCAGGTGGCCAGGCCACGGCCACGCGCCGACGGCCGGATGCCGTACCCGACGTGGCCGATGACCCGCCGGGCCACGTCGTTGAGTTCGTGGCGCAGCGTGATCGCACCGAGTACCCGCTCACCCTCGACGATCCACCGGTACGTGCACCGCACCCGCCCGGGATCCAGCGGCCTGGTCGAATCGGCCTGGTCGTTCAGCCGACGTACCCAGTCCGCGAACCCGTCTGCCGAATCCACCTCGTCGGACGCCCACAGCCCGAACCCGTCCTCATGCAGACCGGGGCCCCACTCGCGATGCGACTCCAGCCAGGCTGCATGCATCCGTGCGGTGGGCGCGACCAATTCCGGCATCCGCCAACGATACCGATCCAGGGACACGGGCCTGCAGCATCGACCCGCCCAGCGCAGCCAACCCAGCGCGCGTTTCCCCGAATGGGCGTTAGTCGCTTTCTCGAAACGTACATTCGCGGGACGGAGTTTGGGTGGCGGGACGCGAACGGCCCCCGACCTGGCGAGCAGGTCGAGGGCCGTCGAGCGAACTGGTGATCCGGTGCCCGTACGGGCGCTGGATCAGAAGTCCATGCCACCGCCATCGGGGGCACCGGCCGGGGCCGGGTTCTTCTCCGGCTTGTCCGCCACCACGACCTCGGTGGTCAGGAACAGGGCCGCGATCGAGGCGGCGTTCTGCAGCGCAGAACGGGTCACCTTGGTCGGGTCCAGGATGCCGGCGTCGAGCATGTTGACGTACTCGCCGTTGGCGGCGTTGAGGCCGTGACCCGGGGTCAGGTTGCGGACCTTTTCGGCCACGACTCCGCCTTCGAGGCCGGCGTTGACCGCGATCTGCTTCAGCGGCGCGTCCAGCGCCGACTTCACGATCGAGGCGCCGGTGTTCTCGTCGGCGGTGAGGTCCAGCTTGTCGAAGGCGTTGGTGCCGGCCTGAACCAGCGCCACACCACCGCCGGGCAGGATGCCCTCTTCGACAGCGGCCTTCGCGTTGCGCACCGCGTCCTCGACCCGGTGCTTGCGCTCCTTCAGCTCGACCTCGGTGGCCGCGCCGACCTTGATGACCGCAACACCGCCGGCCAGTTTGGCCAAGCGCTCCTGCAGCTTCTCGCGGTCGTAGTCGGAGTCGCTGTTCTCGATCTCGTTGCGGATCTGGTTGACCCGCCCCTGGATCCGGTCAGCGTCGCCGGCACCGTCCACGATGGTGGTCTCGTCCTTGGTGATGACCACCTTGCGGGCCTTGCCGAGCAGCTCCAGGCCGACGTTGTCCAGCTTGAGGCCGATGTCCTCGCTGATGACCTGTCCGCCGGTCAGGAACGCGATGTCGTCCAGCATCGCCTTGCGGCGGTCGCCGAAGCCGGGGGCCTTGACGGCAGCCGACTTGAAGGTGCCGCGCACCTTGTTGACGATGAGGGTGGCCAGGGCCTCGCCCTCGAGGTCCTCGGCGATGATCACCAGCGGCTTGCCGGACTGCATGACCTTCTCCAGCACCGGCAGCAGGTCCTTCACTGCCGAGATCTTGGAGTTGACGATCAGCAGGTACGGGTCGTCGAAGGAGGCCTCCATGCGCTCCGTGTCGGTGGCGAAGTACGCCGACACGTAGCCCTTGTCGAAGCGCATGCCCTCGGTGAGCTCAAGCTCAAGACCGAAAGTGTTGCTCTCCTCGACGGTGATGACGCCTTCCTTGCCGACCTTGTCCATCGCCTCGGCGATGATCTCGCCCACGGACGAGTCCCCGGCGGAGATCGACGCGGTCGCGGCGATCTGCTCCTTGGTCTCGATGTCCTTGGACAGCTGGGCCAGCTGCTCGGTCACGCTGGCGACGGCGGTCTCGATGCCCCGCTTGAGGGCGATCGGGTTGGCGCCGGCGGCCACGTTGCGCAGACCCTCGCGGACCAGTGCCTGAGCCAGCACGGTCGCGGTCGTCGTGCCGTCACCGGCAACGTCGTCGGTCTTCTTGGCAACTTCCTTGACGAGCTCGGCCCCGATCTTCTCGTACGGGTCCTCGAGCTCGATCTCCTTGGCGATCGATACGCCGTCGTTGGTGATAGTGGGGGCGCCCCACTTCTTCTCCAGAACGACGTTGCGGCCCTTCGGGCCGAGCGTCACCTTCACGGCGTCGGCGAGGCTGTTCATGCCGCGCTCAAGCCCGCGGCGCGCCTCCTCGTCGAACGCAATCATCTTTGCCATCTGGGCGTTGTCCTCCGGTGTGATACACCTACGCGCTCTGTCGCCCGCAACCGGGCGACACAACGCACGTCAAGTATTCACGCGCGGTCGGCCGATGCCCGCGACGGACGATCCCCCGGCCGCGGCACCCAGCTGGTGTGCCCCGGCCGTCGGACCTCACCGCCCGACCTGGCACTCACGTATTGCGAGTGCCAATCCAAGGTTTAGCACTCTCCCCCGTCGAGTGCAAGCCAACTGGCAAACCGAGGCAACCGTCACGTCGCCGCGTCGGCCAGCTCCGCGGTGGTCACCGGCTGCTCACCCGCACGTAGATGCCCGTACAGGGCCAGGATGCCGGCGATGCAGACCACGGACGCCGGAAGGAACAGCACCGACTCCAGCAGTTGTACGGGGAAGGCCACCGCGAAGCTGGGTGGGTCCGCCTGGCCGGCGGCGCTCAGTGACGCCGAGCCACTCACGGCGCTGAGCACCAGGTTAACCACGAACCCGTACCCGCCGACGACCAGTCCGAGCAGCAGCAGCTTCCCCACCGATGGCCAGAACCAGCTGTGTACCAGTTTGAACGAGCGGGTGATCGCCGGCTGGGTCCGTTCGAAGACCGCGATCGGCGCGATCAGACTCATCGCCAGGCCCAGGTAGACACCGGGCAGGATGCAGGCGCACACGCCGACCAGCACGCACAGGTACACCACGATGTACCAGCCCCACAGGGGCAGTCCGCGCCGGAAACCGAAGCGCAACGCCGAGCCGATGTCGCGGGGCGAGCCGGCGGCGTCCCGGGCCATCACCCGCAGGCTCGCCGCCCAGCCGACCGCCTGGAAGTACGCGGCGAGCACGGCCACCAGCAGGAGCAGCCCGTACAAGGCTCCCACCGCACCGACCATGTCGCGCAGCGGCTGCATCGGGTCGCCCGGGTTGGGCTGGGTCGAGATGTGCCCCAGCCGGGTCGAGATCGTCGCGGTGAGCAGGGAGATGAGTACCAGCGGCACCAGGTAGGTGCCGGCGACCAGGGCGAGCGAGGGTGTGAAGCTGCGCCGGCAGATCGCCACGGTACGACGTACCCAGTCCTCCACCCCGCCGTCGGGTGTACCGGTCAGTGGGTCCGGCGTCCCCCACCCGGCCGGCGGGGAGCCCCAGCCGCCGGTCGGCCCGGGCGGCGGCGCGGTGTACCCGGAGGCCGGCGCAGCCGGCTGGTCGGCACCCGTGCCCGACGACGGTACGGGCCCCGGATCGCCAGCCGTCGGCGCGGGTGCAGTGGGGTCGACCGGCGGACGGTCGGTGGGCCGGTCGCCATCCGAGGGAACGGCGGGATGTACGGCGTCGGGCTCGTGTGGATCGGTCACGGCGGGGTCTCCGAGCGAAAGGACGACAGGGGTTCAGACGCCGGAGGGTAGCAGTCCGGTGCACCCTGCCCACCCGGCCGAGATCCGGCCATGGCCGCTCCGGCGAGCTGCGGCGGGCGGCTGCGACCGGGCGGCTACGAGCGACAGACCGCGAGGAACTCGTCGACCAGCTCACGTCGGTGTTCGGGCCACCACACGGCGCGCAGCTCCCGGCCGAGGTCGAGCTCGGCGACCGGTACGAGGCGCAGGTCACCGGAGGCGAGCTCGTCGGCCGCCGCCAGCCGGCTCAGTACGGTCGCACCGAGGCCGGCCCGCACCGCGGTCTTCAACGCCTCGGTCGAGGTCATGACCCCGAGCGGATCGGCGACCCGCAGGCCCAGGCGACGCGCGGCCAGCTCGTAACTGGCCCGGGTGCCGGACTCCTGTTCCCGCAGTAGCAGCGGCGTGCCGGTGAGCGTCGCGGCGGGCAACGGCCCGGTCAGTCGCGCCCAGGGGTGCTCCGGTGCCACCAGGACGATCAGTTCGTCGGTGGCGATGGTGGCGGTGGACAGCTCCGGGTGCGGGCCGGGATCCTCCACGAATCCCAGGTCGGCGGTGCGGTCATGCATCCGGGTGAGCACCTCGTCGGAGTTGGCCACGGTCAGGCTGACCACGACGTCCGGCCGTACCGCGCGGAACCGGGCGACGAACCGTGGCACCAGGTACTCGGCATTGGTGTAGCTGGCGCTGATGCGCACCTGCCGGGCCCCGGCGGTACGCAGTGCGGTGGCCTCCGCGCTGAAGGTGTCGAGTTCGGCCAGTACCCGGCCGGCGAGTTCGGCCAGTCGGGCTCCTTCCGGGGTCGGCCGGGAACCCCGGGGTGAACGGATCAGCAGGTCCAGCCCGAGCCTGCGCTCCAGTCGACGCAGTGCCGCGCTGGCCGACGGCTGGGTGATGCGCTGCCGCCGCGCCGCCTGCGACAGGCTGCCCAGCGTCACGGCATCCACGAACAGCCGCAGGCTGGCCAGGTCAGCCGAGGTCAGATCTGCCATAGACCCAGCCTATGACCTGATCTCGGATCTGCCTCTAGCTGGAGCGCTTCCGGGCACCGAGGCTGGACACGTGCACACCCCTGACGACACCCATCCGGACACCGACCACCACATGCCGTCGGACACCAGCGGGAACCCGGCACCAGCGGGCCGGTACGGAAAGCTCCCAGGTCTGCTGTTTGTCCTGCTCGTCGCGGTCGTGGCCACCGGTGTGGGAACGGTCGCCCCGGTGGTCGGCGCGCCGATCGTGGCGATCGTGCTGGGTATCGTGCTGCGGGTGCTGTTCGGCGGCCGGCCGGGCTGGGCGGCGCTGCGCCCCGGCACCGCGTTCGCCGCCCGCTACCTGTTGCAGGCCGCCGTGGTGGTGTTCGGGCTGGGGCTGTCGCTGGCGACGGTCGCCCGGATCGGGCTGCGCTCGCTGCCGGTGATGCTTGGCACGCTGGCCGTCTGTCTGCTCGGCGCCTGGCTGATCGGCCGGTTGATGCGGGTGTCCGCCGAGCTGCGGGCGCTGATCGGCAGCGGTACCGGCATCTGTGGTGCCTCGGCGATCGCCGCGGTGAGCCCGGTCGTCGCGGCCAGCGAGGCGGCGGTCGGCTACGCGATCTCCACGATCTTCCTGTACAACGTGGTCGCGGCTGTGGCGTTCCCCGCGCTGGGCCACCTGATCGGCCTGAGCGACCACGGTTTCGGGTTGTGGGCCGGCACGGCGGTCAACGACACCTCCAGCGTGGTTGCCGCCGGCTTCACGTACAGCACCGCGGCCGGTCACTACGCCGTCGTGGTGAAACTGGTGCGGTCGTTGATGATCGTGCCCGTCGTACTCGGGCTGGCGGCACTGTGGCGCCGCCGCACTGCCCGTGCCGAGGCCGACGGGGACAACGCGACGGGGACAGGAGAGGCAGGTACCACGGGCGCCGGGGCGCACAAGCCGCTGTGGCGGCTGGTACCGGCGTTCCTGTGGCTGTTCGTGGCCGCCGCTGCGGTCAACTCCCTGGGTCTGGTACCGCACGCGGCACACGGCATGCTCGCTACGCTGGCGACATTCCTGGTCGCGACGGCCCTGGCGGGTGTGGGTACCGGTATCGACATCGGGCAGTTGCGCCGGGCCGGGGCCGCGCCGTTGCTGCTGGGCGGGATCCTGTGGCTGCTGGTCGCGGTGTCCAGCCTCGGATTCCAGGCGCTGTCCGGCGGGATCTGAGTGCCCGCAGCGGATCGCCGCTCGGCCCGTCCGGGATGTGGTACGGCAGGCGCCGGAGGGCACCGACCTGGCAGTGCCCTCCGGCGTCTAGCTGGCGCCCTCAGCTGGCGTGCCGGACGTTCTCTGCCTGCGGACCCTTCTGCCCCTGCGCGATGTCGAACTCGACACGCTGACCGTCGTCCAGAGACTTGTAGCCGTCCATCTGGATGGCTGAGAAGTGGACGAACACGTCCTGCCCGCCGTCCACGGCGATGAAGCCGTAGCCCTTCTCCGAGTTGAACCACTTGACGGTGCCCTGTGCCACGGTGCACTTCCCTTACATCTACCTGCTCCGGACCGCGGTCGCTGTCCGGGGCCCTCACATCCTGCGGGAATCGTGCACGTGACACCCACCCGACCGGAGTACTGACGGCCGATGCGAAACGCTACACGAGCAGAACCACCCTGCACAGCCTCTTGCTTCATCACCTTGGGCACCAGGAGTGAAGCCGCAGCTCACACGTGGTGACGAGACTGTACGATGCGGAACCGTCCGGCCACGTACGCGTCGTCGGTCAGGCAGGCGTTCGCCGCGGGATTCGCGCCGGTGGCATGGAAGTCGCTGAACGCCGCCGACTGGTTGACGAACACCCCGCCGGTCAGGTTCATCGACAGGTGCACGCCCGCGTTGATCGCGGCGCGTTCGGCCGCCGCCAGCACCGTCTCCTCGGTGGAGTACACCGCGGCGGTCAACGCACCCCGCGCGGTCACCGTTCGTTCGAACACCGCGAGGCTCTCGGCCGTGGATCCGGTGCCCACCACGAAACTGATCGGACCGAACCATTCCTGGCCGTACGTCTGCTCGTCGGTCACCGACAGCCGCCGGATCAGCGGTGTACGGACCACGGCGTCGGGCAGCGAAGGGTGTTGCACCTCGCGGGAATCCAGTACCGGCTCACCGAGTCCGGCCACCTGCGCCAGCCGCTCGGACACCCCGTCGTTGACGATGGCGCCGGTCAGCTCGACACCGCGGGCCGCGTCGCCAGTCAGTTTGCCTACTGCGGCGGCGATCCCGTCGGCCACCTCGGTCAGACTGCGGTGCCCCGACTCGGTTTCGATACCGTCCTCGGGTACCAGGATGTTCTGCGGGGTGGTGCACATCTGTCCGGAGTAGAGGGTCAGGGAAAAGCCGATGTTGCGGCACATGCCGGCGAAGTCGTCGGTGGAGTCCACCACGATCGTGTTCACACCGGCCTTCTCCGTGTACACCAGCGCCTGCCGGGCGTTGGCCTCCAGCCAGTCGCCGTACGCGGTGGATCCGGTGAAGTCGACGATGCGTACCTCCGGCCGGGTCGCCAGGGTGGACGCCAGCTTCTCCTCGGGTGCCTCGGCAGCCAGCTGTACCAGGTTCGGGTCGAAACCCGCCTCGGCCAGCACCTCGCGGGCGTAACGCGTCGTGATCGCCAGTGGCAGTACGGCGCCCGGATGCGGTTTGATCACGACGGGGTTGCCGGTCACCAGGCTGGCGAACAGGCCGGGGTAACCGTTCCAGGTCGGGAACGTGTTGCAGCCGACCAGCAGCGCGACGCCGCGCGGTACGACGTGGAAGGTCTTGCGCATCTTCAGCGGCTCGTGCTTGCCGGCCGGCTTCTCCCAGTACGCGGTGGCCGGGTGCCTGGTCATCGCATCGTAGCCGTACGCGACCGCCTCCAGCGCCCGGTCCAGCGCGTGCGTACCGCCGGCCTGGAAGGCCATCACGAACGCCTGCCCGGTGGTGAACTGCACCGCGTTGGCCAGCTCGAACACGTGCGCGTGCAGCCGGGCGAGGATCTCCAGACAGACGCCGGTACGGGCGGCGACCCCGGCATCCCGCCAGCCCGGCATCGCCGCGGTGGCCGCGGCGATCAGCGTGTCCGGGTCGGCGTGCGGGTAGCGGACACCCAGTTCGATACCGAACGGGCTGCGCTCGGTGGCCACGACCCGGTCCCCGCCGCCCGGCTGGTCGAGCGGGAAGTCCGTGCCCAGGTACGCCTCGAACGCCGCCTTGCCGTCGGCTGCCGCGTTCTCCCCGTACAGCCGGGGGCTGGGCGATTCCGGGTAGGCAGACCAGAAGCCGCGCTGGTGGATCGTCTCCAGCGCGGTCCGTAGGGTCTTCTCGTGCTTGTCGAACAGCGGGTGGCTGTCGGTGGCTTCGGTGGTAACCGTCATAGGGCCATCATGCCGCGTTCGGCGCGCCCAGCAACCTCATGCCGCCAGGTCAGCCGTACCGGGTGGTCGATCCCTCAGAGTTCGAGCTGCCAGGCGTCCCAGGCGTCGACCGGGCGGAACCCCATCGACTCGTTGATGCCGATCATGTGCTTGTTCTCCTCGGCGTTCCAGGTGTCGATCCAGCGCAGTCCGGGTAGGGCGGCCCAGGCCAGCCGAAGGTTGCTGTACTTGAGCAGCATGCCGAGCCGGTGCCCCCGGTGCTCCGGAAGGACCAGGGTGACGCCCTGCTCCAGATAGTCGGCGTGGCCCTCGCGTTGCAGCAGCGCGGTCCAGCCGACCAGTTCACCGGTGCCGTCGTGACGTACGACGGTGTGGTGCAGGAGATGTCCCCGTACCGCCTGGCACCGCTCCCCCGCCCGAATCCGCGCCACGTCGACCTGCTGCGGCTCCCAGGCCAGGTCGCCCAGCGGGGCCTCAGCCAGGAATCGGCTGTCCAGTTCGGCCAGGCCGGCCACGACATCGTCCGGGGTGTCGCCGGACCAGCTCGTCAGCGTGTAGCCGGTGGCCTGCGCGGACAGGTCGGCACACCGGCCGGGCAGCGCCGTACGGTCGAGGGTGGACACGTCCGCCCGGCTGCGTACGTCGGTCTGGCCCAGCTTGGCTCCGGTCTGCCGGTAGAACAGCGATCCGGCGCCGTCCCGGTCCTCGCCGCCGGGCAGCGCCCGGACCGATTCGGTCATCAGCCGCCGGCCGCCCGCCTGCCGCGCCTGCCCGACCGCGAGCCGGTGCAGGGTGGAGCCGATGCCGCGGCGTCGGAAGGCCGGGTGCACGGTCAGTTGGAAGTCGATGTTGTCCTTGTTGTCCACTTCCTGGATCTCCAGCCGCGACAGACCCACGATCCGACCGTCGAGCTCGGCGAGCTGGTAGCGGGTGCGTTGGGCCGGCCACGGCATGGCCAGTTCGCCGACGAAGTCCTGACGGGTCACCGGCGGCAGGTCGGGAATGTCCACGGCGACGGCGGACCGGGCGACCTCCAGCCAGCCGTCGACGTCGGACTGTGCGGCAGGGTCGAGGTCGCGGATCTGCATGCGCCCAGGGTGAGCGTCCACGGGACGGCCCGCGAGCGATTTTCCGGGACCACGAACGGCCCACCGGTGAGTCGGTCGCCGGTGGGCCGTTCGTCATGTTTGGCGCGGGAAAGGCATCACTTCACCGCGCCGCAGCGCAGGGTTTGGAAAGTCACCACACGACGAAGCGTGTTGGACGTTGGGCGTGATGCCCTCCCGCGAGCACATAGTCCCGCAGCGCGACGCACACGTCAAGTGCGACTACTCTGCGCTACATAGTACGACATCTACCCCTAGCTGAGCAGGCCAGCCGCCCTCGCCGCCTTGAGCGATGGCTTCACTGTGTGTGTTGGCCCGACCTCTCCGGCCACCGCGTCGACGGTCTTGAGGCCCTCGCCGGTGTTGTAGACGACCGTCTCGGCATCCGGGTCGAGCCGGCCGGAATCGAGCAACTTCTTCAGTACGGCCACCGTGACGCCGCCGGCCGTCTCGGCGAACACCCCGGTCGTACGGGCCAGCAGCCGGATACCGGCACGGATCTCGTCGTCGTCCACGTAGTCCATCCAGCCACCGGTGCGCCGGACCGCCTCCAGCGCGTACGGACCGGCCGCCGGGTCACCGATGTTGAGCGACTTGGCGATGCCGGTCGGTCGTACCGGGGTGATCTGGTCGGTGTCGTCGTGCAGGGCGGTGGCGATCGGGTTGCAGCCGGCGGACTGTGCGCCGAACACCCGCCAGGACGACTCGGGCACCAGACCGATCTCGACGAGCTCGCTGAACGCCTTGTCCACCTTGGTCAACAGCTCACCGGAGGCCATCGGTACGACGACCTGTCCGGGCAGCCGCCAGCCGAGCTGTTCGGCGACCTCGTAGCCGAGGGTCTTGGAGCCCTCCGCGTAGTACGGCCGGACGTTGACGTTGACGAACGCGGTGTCCTCGAACCCGTCGGCCTCGGCCAGTTCGCTGCACAGCCGGTTCACGTCGTCGTACGAACCTTCGATCGCGACGACCTCGCCGCCGTACACCGCGGTGGTGATGATCTTGTTCTGTTCCAGGTCGTGCGGGATGAACACGATGCTCGGTACGCCCGAGCGGGCGCTGTGCGCGGCCACCGAGTTGGCCAGGTTGCCGGTGGAGGCACAGGCGAACCTGGTGAAGCCGAGCCCTTTCGCCGCGGTCAACGCAACCGACACGACCCGGTCCTTGAACGAGTGTGTCGGATTGTGCGAGTCGTCCTTCACCCACAGCGGCGCGCGCATGCCCAGTTCCGCGGCCAGCGCGTCGGCCCTGATCAGCGGGGTCATGCCCGGGTCCATGGTCAGCCGGGCGGCCGGGTCCTGCCCGGCCGGCAGCAGCGGGGCGTAGCGCCAGATGTTGTTCGGCCCCGCCTCGATCGCCTCGCGGGTCACGGCGCGCAGCGTGTCGGTGTAGTAGCCGACCTCCAGCGGACCGAAACACTCATAGCAGGCGTTCTGGGCGATCAGCGGGTATTCGGCGCCGCAATTGCGGCAGACCAGCGCGCGGGCCGGACACGCCGGCGCATCGGCGTTCTGCGTCGGCATGGTCTGGGGCTGGGTCACGGTCATCGGAAACCTTTCGCTCATCTTCCCCGCGCCGGTCCGACGCAGGACGGAATTGGCACCTGCCTGCCCGCCTTCGACACGAAGGCTCTGCTGGTGGTTGCCGGGGCTTCATCGGGCCGTGTCCCTCAGCCCCTCTGGATGAGGTGCGTATTCAGTTGTCCGGTCAGCTTAGCCACGGGCACGGGCGCCGGCCCTGCTCGTCCCACGTCCTGAACGTGATGTGCGGAACCCGGCCGCCCGGCCGCACCGTGGAACGGCGCGGCCGGGCCGGTCAGGCGGCCCGGTCGTCGGTGCCGCCGACCGGCAGTGCCGAGGCCGGCACCGGCGAACGCCGCGCCGGCCTCGGCACCGCGTGCACACCCCGGCGGGCGATCAGGTTCGTGGCAACCAGCGCGGCGACGGTGATACCGGCGCCGAGCAGTTCCACCGGCACCGGACGGTAGCCGCGGACGATCTGGATCGCGAATGCCACCACCGGCACCAGGTTGGTGAACAGGGCGGCGTTGGGCGCGCCGAGCCGGCGTACCGCCACGCTCCAGAGCAGCACCGCGAACACCGACGAACCCAGCGCGATGTACGCGATCTGCCAGCTGACCGCACCGAACGCGGCCAGGTCGGGCAGCGTGCGCCAGCCGAGCAGATCGGCCGCCACGGCGACCAGTACGGTGGCCACCGCGCCGACGAGCTGGGTCAGGGTCGTGAAGCGCAGCGGCGTCCAGTCCGGGAACCGACCGGCACCGTGCGTGTAGACCGCCCAACCGGTGACGCCGAGCAGGGCCATCGCCTCCCCGGCGCCGATCGCGGAGAAGCCGTCGAGCCGGCCATGGGTGATCACCAGACCGACCCCGGCCAGCGCGACGACCATCAGGACCACGGTCGGCGGGCCGGGCGGAACCCGGTCGCGTACCCAGCGCACCAGTACGGTCAGCAGCGGGGTCAGGGCCACCATCAGGGCAAGATTCTGCGGTGTGGAGTACTTCAGCGCCTGATTGACCAGCAGGTTGAAGCCGGCGACGCCGAACACTCCGAGTACCAGGATCTCCCCGAGCCGGCCACCGGTACGCAGTTCAGCCCGACCCCGGGTGACGAGCAGCAGGACCACCAGTACGAGGGCGGCGACCACGTACCGGGCTGCGGTGAGGTGCACCGCGTCGACGTACGGCAGCGCGCTGGCCATCACCGGGAACATGCCGCCCCAGACGAGTACGGCGAGCAGCGGCAGCGCGGCGGAACCGGGACGGTTGACCATGACGGCGAACTCCTTGTTCGACAGAACTCGAACCACTTGCGGTCAGACTAGACGCAAGGTTCGAATATTGTCGAACAAGAGTTATGCTGAACACATGGACCTGTTTGAACCGGACCTCGCCGATGTGCCCCTCACCACGGTGCTACAGGCCCTCGCCGACGACGCCCGGTTGGCCATCGTCCGCGAACTGGCCCGCGACGGCGAACGCTGCTGCGGCACCTTCGACCTCGGCCTCGCCAAAGCCACCCGCTCCCACCACCTCAAAGTGCTCCGCGAAGCCGGCATCACCCACACCCGCATCGAAGGCACCACCCGCTACGTCTCCCTCCGCCGCGACCAGCTGCAACGCCTGACCGAACTGTTACATGGGTTCGCTCGCTGACGCTCGCTTGTACATGGCCTCGCTCGCTTCGCTCGACTCGGCAGGCGCTGGCTCCACCGGCGCTTGGATCGGCCTGTTGAAGGCCTGCGGGGGCGACGCCTTCGGCGCGCCTCCTCGGGCTTCTGCGGCCGAGCGCGCCGGCTACGCCATCGCGTCCGGGTCAGCGTGATCCTGTCCCGCGCCCCGCGCGGGACCCGCTCGTTACATGGCCTCGCTCGCTTCGCTCGACTCGGCAGGCGCTGGCTCCACCGGCGCTTGGATCGGCCTGTTGAAGGCCTGCGGGGGCGACGCCTTCGGCGCGCCTCCTCGGGCTTCTGCGGCCGAGCGCGCCGGCTACGCCATCGCGTGACGGTCCAGGCGGGGTGTCCCGCGCCCCGCGCGGGACCCTGACAACCCAACTGGGGTAACGGCCGGGCTGCGGAAACCCCACCTGCCAGGTAGGCACGTCTCACGAGGTTATGTCCTTGTGGAGGAAGCGGTACCAGGCCAGGGCGGTGAGGGTGGTGGCGTAGAGGAGGGCGGAGATGGCGCCTCTGGTCATCTGGTCCCATTGGACAGGTTCGGTGAGCAGGCCGGTGAAGGCGTCCTGGTAGTGGGTCGGAAGGATGCTGCGGAGGCTACCGAGGGCGGTGACCTGGTCCAGGATGCTGGAGACGATGAAGAGCAGGACGGCGCCGCCGACGGCGCCGAGGGCTGCGTCGGTCAGTACGGACAGTAGGAACGCCAGGGCGGCCGCCACCAGCAGGGTGATGGCCAGGTAGATCGCGACGCCGACGATGCGGAGTACGGCCGCGCCGGGCGGGATGCTGTCGCCGGTCATGGTCTGCAACGGGTGCCAGCCGAATGCCAGGGTGCCGACCAGCAGGGCCACCCCGGTGAGCAGGGCCAGGGCCACGGCGGAGAACAGCAGACCGACCAGGAGTTTGACGGCGAGCAGGCGGGATCGGGGAACCGGCGCGGCCAGCAGGTAACGCAGGCTGCCCCAGCTCGCCTCGCTGGCGACGGTGTCGCCGCAGAACAGCGCCACCACCACGACCAGCAGGAACGATGCGGACACGAACAAGGTGAAGACGGTGAAGTTTGCGGCGCCTGACTTCGCCATCGCGACGAACCCGTCGCTGTTACCGGTGTCGCCGGAGCGGCTGCCGTCGCTGCCGAACCGGAACGCGAGGAACAGGATCACCGGCAGCAGGGCCAGGAAACCGAGCACCCACCGGGTACGTCGGCGGGTCACCTGCCGACGGATCTCGGTACGCAGCCGCAGAGTGCCGCCCGGCCGGTAGCCCGCCGCCGCACCGGTGTCTGTCATCTCAGTCTCCCCGTTCCAGCAACGCCAGAAAGGCGTCCTCCAGGCGGCGCCGCGGTACCACCCGATCGACCCCGATCCCCGCGGACACCAGGGCCTCGACCATGCCGGTACGGGGCAGTTCGGCCAGCTCCACCACGAAGCCGCCGTCGGCGCGGTCGACCGAGGCGAGCCCGGACAGGCCGCGCAGCACCTGCTCGGCCGCGTCCGGGTCGGACACGTGCAGCTGCACGCTCGGTGAGTCACCGACGATGTCGGCGACCGGGCCGGCGGCGACCCGTTCACCGGCGCGTAGCACCACCACATGCGTACAGGTCTGCTCCACCTCGGCGAGCAGGTGGCTGGAAACCAGTACGGCGCGCTGCCCGGTCGCGTAGCGCTGCAGCACCCGGCGCATCTCGGCGATCTGCGGCGGGTCCAGCCCGTCGGTCGGCTCGTCGAGCACCAGCAGTTCCGGCAGGCCCAGCATGGCCTGCGCGATCGCCAGCCGCTGTTTCATGCCGTGGCTGTAGGTTCGTACCCGGCGGCGTACCGCGTCGCCGAGCCCGGCGATATCCAGTGCCTCGTCGAGCCGGGCGTCCGCCCACGGCCGGCCGGTGCTGCGCCAGTACAGCCGCAGATTGTCCACACCGGACAGATGTGGCAGGAACCCCGGCCCCTCGGCCAGCGAACCGATCCGGGACAGTACCGGGGCGCCGGCGGACACCTGATGGCCGAAAACCAGTACCTCGCCGCCGGTCGGCCGGATCAGCCCGAGCAGCATCCGCAGCGACGTGGTCTTGCCCGCTCCGTTGGGTCCGAGCAGCCCGACGACCTCGCCGCGATGTACCTCGAAGTCGACGCCGCGGACCGCGACGAAACCGTCCCGGTAGGTCTTGCGCAGCCCCGTGACCCGCAGCGGAATGTCGGCGTACCCGGTGATCATCGCGCGCTGCCGGCGCCGGCGCCGCACCCGGGCGATCAGTACGGCGGCGAGCACCGCCAGCACGATCAGTACCGCGAGCCCAGCCAGCAGCAGATACCAGACGCCCGCCGGGTCGCGCAGCGGTTGCGCCGCGACCGCGGGCAGCCGGACCGCGCCACCGTCGAGCCCGACCACATAGTTCGCCGGCTCGGACGGACCCGTGTACGCCTGGTCTGCGGTGTCCACCACCACCTCGACGCGGTGCCCCTGCGCGAACCGGTACACCATGCCGGGCAGTGTGACCCGGGCCGCCGGCGCGGATCCGAGGCCGGCCGCGGTACGGGGCAGCCCGGTGAGCCGTACCGGTGCGGCCTGCCCGGCGACCAGGGTGCGGCGGCCGTCCGGACCGACGTCGTACAGCTTGACTAACAGTACGGCGGACCCGCTGGACGACACGGCCCGTACGGCCACCCGTGGTGCGCCGACCAGGTCGACGGCATGCCTCAGCGCGGCGGATCCGAACACGGCCGCTTGGCCGGGGATCTCGGTCGTCCGGCCACCCAGTGCACCGGCACCGGGCAGCGACGACAGCGCCGACGGGGTGCCGGCCGGCGGGTTGGCGACGGGCTGCGGGCCGCCGACGAGCGCTATCCGGGTGGCGGGCCGGTCGCCGATCAATCCCGGGTAGCGGCCGGCGTCGAAGCCGGTGCTGCGGACGGTCGCGTCGTACCGGTCGTAGCCGGTGGTGCGGCTGAAGGTGAACGAGTCGCCGGGCACCGGGCCGGTGCCCTTCACGTAGTGGTCCAGCCACTGCGCGGACAGGTAGTCGATCCGGTCCTGGTCGGTCGCGGAACCGGCGCCACCGTCGTGGCCGCCGGAGTACCAGGCGACACGTACCGGTGTGCCGGCGGCGGCGATCCCGCGGGCGTTCGCGTCCGCGTCGGCCACCCCGAACAGCGTGTCGGCCAGGCCCTGTACGAGCAGGGTCGGCGCGTGGATCTGCCCGAGCACCGGCGCCGGGCTGGAGTTGCGCAGCAGCCGGGCGGTGGCGGGGTCGGCCCGGCCGGTGGTCATCACCTGCCGGTACAGCTGGCACACCTCGGGGGCGAACCGGCCGCAGCCGGGTGTGGCTGTCGTGCCGCCGGGTCTACCGGGGGCGCCGGGTCTACCGGGCCGGCCCGCAGTGAGGCCGCCGGTGAACAGCGAACCGAGCCAGGCGCGCTTCAGTACACCCTGCGTCACCGGGCCGCCGGAGGACTCCGGGAACAGCGAACCGCCCAGGTCGTGCCAGGTGATCTGGGGGACGATCGCGTCCACCCGGTGGTCGGCGGCAGCGAGCAGCAACGCCAGCGCGCCGCCGTACGAGTCGCCGACCACACCGACCCGCGGATCCCCCGGACCGTCCCGGCGTACCTCGGGGCGGTCGGCCAGCCAGTCCAGCAGCCGGCGCGCGTCGGTGACCTCCCAGTCCGGGCTGTCCAGATGGATCTGGCCGCCGGAGGAACCGAAACCCTCCGCGGTCCAGGCCAGTACGACGTACCCGCGCCGTGCCAGTTTGCGTGCCTGCGAGACGACGCTGTCCTTGGTGGCGCCGAAGCCGTGCGCGATCAGTACCGCCGGCGCGGGGTGTACGCGGGTCGCGGTGTCCGGTGTGTAGAGGGTGGTGTCCAGCGGTACCCGGACGGCGCCGGACGGGCCGGTTCGTACCGTGACCGTCTGCTCGTGTGTCCGGAACGCGGTGCCGTCGGGGCGGGCGAACCAGACCACCGCGCCGGCCACCACCAGGAGCACCACCAGACCCGCGAGGACCCGGTCCCGGGTACGACGGGGAACCACGCGAGGCAGCGAGACCATGCGGACACGGTACGCGGCGGCCGGCGGCGGGCCGCAGCACGAGGACGCGACAGCACCCCGTGCCTCCGGCAACGCAGCACGCACCCGCTCCGGCCGGAGGTCGGTAGGGCCCGGCGCCGTGCGGGCCCTGGTTAGGCTCAGCCGGTGACCACCAGCCACGCCAGTTCCCTGACCCTCACCGCGAGCCTGCGTTCCGCAACCCTGGACGGGCGGCGCGGAATAGTCCGGCTGCACCCGGAGGTGCTGGCCGCGCTCGGGCTGCGACCGGGCGCCCCGGTACGGCTGACCGGCCGGCGGCAGTCCGCCGGGGTCGCGCTGGCCGCGGAGGCCGGTGCCAGCCGGGCACTGCTGTACGCCGACGACCTGATGCTGGGCAACCTCGGGATCCGGGACGGCGCGGCGGTCACCGTCACCCCGGCGCCGGTCACCGCGGCCCGTAGCGTCGCCATCGCCGGCCCGGCGCCCACCATGGCGGTGGTGTCCCCGGAGATGCTGCGCCTGGCGCTGCTCGGCAAGGTCGTCACCACCGGCGACAACGTTTCACTGCTGCCGCAGGACGTGGCGCCGATGGCCGGCGTGGCACTGCCGGCACCGACCGGCACCGGCCCTGGCGGCGGTGCGGCGACGATGTCCCGGCCGCCGGTCGAGGTCACCAAACGCAGCCTGTCCAACAGCATCGGCATGGGCTGGGTGTCGGTGCTGCTGACCGTGACGGACGCGACCCCGGCGGAGGCGGCCGTGGTCACCATGGACACCGTGGTGCGCTGGGACGGTGGCGCGGCCACGCATTCCAGTGCCACGCCCGCGCCGGTACACCAGTCGGCGGTAGAACCGACCGCCGCCGAGCAGGACGAACCCGTCGACATCGACGACCTGTCCGGGATGCGGGCGCAGGCGCAGGAACTGACCGAACTGCTGGACCTGGGCTTCCACCACGCCGAGATCCTGGCCCGGCTGGGCACCAGCGCCTCGCTGGGCGTACTGGTCACGGGCCCGGCCGGGTCGGGCAAGTCGACCCTGGTACGGGTCGTCGGCCACGAGGTGTCGGCGCGGGTGGTGACGTTGTGGGCGCCGGAGCTCGCGGCGCTGGCCAACGACGCCGCGGCGGCGAGACTGGCCGCGGCCCTCTCCGACGCACGCGCGCACCGGCCGGCCGTACTGCTGGTGTCCGATGTGGAGGCGCTGGCGCCGAAGGGCACGCCGGGCCCGCTGGCCACCGTGTTCCGCCGGACCGTACGGGAGGCGCTGGACGACGAGCTGGCCGTGGTGTGCTGTACCAGCCGACCGGAGGACGTGGACCCGTCGCTGCGCGGGCCGGAACTGCTCGCGCACGAGATCGCGGTGCCGCTGCCGGACACCGCGGACCGCCGGGAGCTGCTGACCGTACTGACCCGTGGGGTACGCCTCGCCGAGGACGTGCGGCTCGACGACGTGGCGTCCCGTACGCCGGGTTTCGTCGCCGCCGACCTGCTGGCTCTGGTCCGGGAGGCCGGTATCCGGGCCGCCATGCGACACCGTAACGGTACCGGCGACACCGAGCCGGCGATCCAACAGTCCGATGTGGATGCTGCGCTGGATGTGGTACGACCCAGTTCGATGGCGGAGTCCACTGTGGATGTGGGCGAGGTGTCGCTGGACGACGTCGGGGACATGGCCGAGGTCAAGCAGGTACTGACCGAGAGCGTGCTGTGGCCGCTGACCTACCCGGACACCTTCGACCGACTGGGCGTCGACCCGCCGCGCGGCGTACTGCTCTACGGCCCGCCCGGCTGCGGCAAGACGTTCCTGGTCAAAGCGATCGCCGGACAGGGCAGGGCGAACGTACTGTCGGTCAAGGGCGCCGAACTGCTGTCCAAATGGGTGGGCGACTCGGAACGGGCCGTACGTGAACTGTTCCGCCGGGCCCGCGATGCCGCACCGAGCCTGATCTTCCTCGACGAACTGGACGCGCTGGCCCCGGTACGCGGCCAGGCCACCGACGGCGGCACCACCGACCGGGTGGTCGCCTCCCTGCTCACCGAACTCGACGGGGTGGAGTCGCTGCGCAGTGTCGTGGTGATCGGCGCGACCAACCGGCCGGACCTGATCGACCCGGCGCTGCTGCGCCCCGGACGGCTCGGCCAGCTGGTGTACGTACCGCCGCCGGACGCCGACGCCCGCCGGGCGATCCTGACCGCCGCGTCCCGTCGGGTACCGCTGGCCTCCGATGTGGACCTTGCCGGCTTCGCCGTCGAACTCGACGGTTTCTCGGCGGCCGACTGCGCCGCCCTGGTACGGGAGGCCGCGCTGTCGGCGATGCGCGAGTCGCTGACCGCCACGGAGGTGACCACCGCACACGTGCGTACCGCCCGGCGCCGGGTACGCCCGTCCCTGGACCCCGACCAGGTCGCCTGGCTCGCCGCGTACGCCGACACCCACGCCCCCGGCTGACCCGGGCCATGTGACCATGCCATTCCCCGGCGCGCCACCTCCGGCTGCCGGACCAACACCAGGTCAGCCACCTCACCCACACATTGGGTTATGCTCGCGGAATGAGTGCGGACCCGATCGGACACCATGATCCGGTCCCGCTACCGATCCCACCGGACGGTGGCCCATTCGAACGGATCAACGGCTACTGGTACACCGCCGTCCACGGCACACTCGTCGTGACTCCACAACCGGGCGCCCCACGGCTCACCGCTGACGACGTCCCCCCGCTACCTCCAGGATATCGGGACGAGATCATTGAAGGACGCCTGATCGTGACCCCGGCTCCAGTGTTCGACCATCAGTCCATCACAACCCATCTGCTGGTCGCCCTGACCGCGCAGGCACCGCCCGGATGGCGGGCCGCACCCGACCTGAACGTCAAGATCGACCACGAGAGTAGCGACTACTGCCGCCCCGACGTGTGCGTTCTCAACCCCGGGGAGAAGGGCGGCCTGTGGCACACGTTCGGTCAGTTCGGGTTGCTGATCGAGATCGCCTCGCCCAGCACCCGGTGGATCGACGACGACGAGAAGTTGCGTCTGTTCGCCCGGCAGGAAGTGCCGGCGTACTGGCGGGTCCAGCCGGCTGGGGACAGTGGCCCACCTACCGTGCATGTGCATACCGCGCCCGCCAACGGCAACTACCAGATCACTGAAACGGTCGGTCCTGGTGGTCGCCTGGTCCTCGACGTGCCGTTCCCGTTCGTACTCGAGCCCGACCTGCTCGTACCCTAGGTGCGATGCACCGCTACTGGCGGGCCGAGTTCGGTACGTGGTCGAAGGTGCCGGGCGTCGACAGCCAGTCCAGCCGGCTCAGCGGCCAGTACCGGATGAAGGCCCGGCCGACGACCGAGGACACCGGGACCGTCGACATCGTCGCGTCGTGCGAGCGCAGGTAGTGCTCCCGCGAGTCGCTGGAGTTGTTGCGGTGGTCGCCCATCAGCCACAGCCGGCCCTTCGGCACGGTCGCGGAGAAGGACCGCTCGGCGGGCGGGTCCTGTACGCCGTCGACATTGCGGTAGATGTACGGCTCGTCGAGCGCCGTCCCGTTCACGGTGAGCTTGCCCAGCCTCTTGTTGAAGGCGACCCGGTCGCCGCCGACCGCGATGACCCGTTTGATCCAGTCGCCGCCGTCGCCCGTTTCCTCGGCCCAGGTCTTCGGGGCCTTGAACACCACGATGTCGCCGCGGTGCGGGTCGTGGAAGTCGTAGCCCAGCTTGTAGACCAGCACCCGGTCGTTGATGTTGAGGGTGTGTTCCATGGAACCGGACGGGATGTAGAACGACGACGCCACGAAGGTGCGTACCACGACCGCGACAAGGACCGCGACCACCAGCAGTACGATCAGTTCACGCAGCCACGAGGTCTTCGATCGGGTCTTGGGCACCCCCGAAGGGTACGGCACCGGTGTCTGCGGTCCCGGTACCGGTGGCTGGGAGTTCACTGGCAACACCCTGGTATCACGCCGGCACCGCGACCACCCGGCGGCGCTCCGGGTAGAAGCAGGCGTGCCGCTGCTCCGTACCGCCATCGTTGCTGAGTTCCGGCCGCTGCGATCGGCACATGTCGGTGGCGAACGGGCACCGCGCGGAGAACAGGCAACCGTCGTCGGACTGGCTCTCGGCCAGCGGCTCGGTCGGTACGAGCCGGTCCGGACCGGGCCGCTCCAGGCCGTGCAGCACCGGGATCGCGGACAGCAGGCACTGGGTGTACGGGTGTACCGGGTCGGCGATCACCGTCTCGGTCGCGCCGTGCTCGATGATCTGACCCCGGTAGATCACGTACAGCTCGCCGTCCGTACCGATGTAGCGGGCGGTGGCGACGTCGTGGGTGATGAACAGGACGCTCACGCCAACCGTTTCGCGTAGTTCGCGGAGCAGTTTCAGGATGCCGAGCCGCAGCGACACGTCGATCATCGACACGGCCTCGTCGGCGACCAGGGCGGTCGGGTCCACGGTCAGGGCACGGGCGATCACCACTCGCTGCCGCATCCCGCCAGACAGCTGGTGCGGGTAGCGGGACAGTACGTAGTCCGGTTCCAGCCCGACCAGGCTGAGTACCTCGTGCTGCCGCTGCTCGATCCACGACTTCGGCCGGTCGGTCTGCCTGGCCCGCCGGGTCAGCGGATCGTGCAGGATCGAGCCGATGGTGCGGGTCGGGTTCAGCGCCGAGTACGGGTCCTGGTGGATCATCTGGATCCGCCGGAAGTACGGCTCGCGCTGCCGGCGCCGCAGCGTTCCCAGGTCCACGCCGTCGACCAGGAGTTCGCCCGAGTCGTAGGTCTCCAGCCCGGCGAGGATACGGCCCAGGGTGGTCTTGCCGCAGCCGGACTCACCGATGAACGACGCCGCACCGCCCGCGGGGATACGGAAGTCCACCCCGCGCAGCGCCTGCACCGTGTTGCCGCTCAGTACGTCGCCCCGGGACTTGTACGTCTTGACGATCCCGCGGCCTTCCAGCCCTTCGCCGGTCATACTGTCTCTCCCTGGTCGTGCACGGCGTGACAGGCGACGAGCCGGTCGTCGCCGGCCGGTTCGGCGGGCGGGTCGATCTCGTCGCAGGCCGGCATTCTGCGCTCCGCGTACACCGCGCAGCGGCTGCGGAACACGCAGCCCTGGCGCGGAATGGTGCCCAGCGTCGGCGGCCGGCCCGGCAGCGGCTGTGCCAGCGCGGCGTCACCGGTCAGCCGCGGGATGGCGTTGATCAGGCCCCGGGTGTACGGGTGCTGCGGCCCGCGCAGCACGTCCATGGTTGGGCCCTGCTCGACCAGCCGGCCGCCGTACATGACCGCGACCCGGTCGGCGACCTCGGCGACCACGCCGATGTCGTGCGTGACGACCAGCGTGGTCAGACCGTGCTCGGCGTGCACGTCCCGGATGATGTCCAGGATGTTGGCCTGCGAGATCATGTCCAGCGCGGTGGTCGGCTCGTCCAGTACCAGGACGTGCGCGTTGAGCACCAGGGCCAGCATGATGCCGACCCGCTGGCGCATCCCGCCGGACAGTTCGTGCTGGTAGGAGTCGAGTACCCGCTCGCCGGACAGGCCCATCCGGCCCAGCAGGTCCCGGGCCTTTGCTACCAGCGCCCGCTTGTCCTGCACGTCGTGCGAGCGGGCCAGGTCCAGCAGCTGCTTGCCGACCGTCTTGAGCGGGTTCATCGAGTTCTGCGCGGCCTGGAACACGTACCCGATGGACTTGCCTCGGGCGGCCCTGACCTTGCGCTCGGGCAGCGCCAGTACGTCGCCCAGCCCGTCGATCTCGATCGAGCCGGAGGTGATCCGGCCCGGCGACTGTACGGCGTTGAGCATGGCCAGCGCCATCGTCGACTTGCCCGAACCCGACTCGCCGACCAGGCCGGTGATGGTGCCGGGCGCCAGCTCCAGGTTGATCCCGGCGACAGCGGGCAGTTCGCCGGCCGGGGTGCGGTACGCGACGGTCAGGTCGTTGATCCGCACCCCGGGGCTGGTACGCCCGGTCTGTGCCGTTTCCTCGGTTGCGACGCTCATCTTCTAGTCCTCCCGCAGCCGGGGGTTGAACACCTCGTCCATCGCGTCCACCAGCAGCACCACGCCGAGCGTCAGCAGCAGGATCGCCACCAGCGGTGCCATCAGGTAGCTCAGACCGACGCCGGTCTGGGTGACACCGTTGTTCACGGCGAGCTGGATCATCACGCCCCAGTTCGTCGAGTTGTACGGCAGCACACCCAGATAGAACAGACCGACCTGGGAGTAGATGAACGTGGTCACGCCGATCAGCAGGTTCATCGCCACGTAGGGTGCGATGTTGGGCAGCAGTTCCCGGCCCACCACGTGCGGGGTGGACAGGCCCAACCCGCGCGCCGCCTCCACGAAACCGCGTTCCCGCAACGACAGGGTCTGCGAACGTACCGAGCGGGCCAGGCCACCCCAACCGGTGACACCCAGTACGAAACCCATCTGCAGCGCGGAATCGAACTTCCACACCGTCGAGAGCACCAGCAGCAGCGGGAACCCGGGGATGGTCAGGACGAAGTCGGTGATGCGCATCAGTACCGAGTCGGGCCGGCCGCGCCGGTAGCCGGCGTACAGCCCGACCGCGGTACCGAGCACCACCGTGACCATTGCCGCGAGCGCCGCCGCGACCAGCACGTAACGGCTGCCGATCACCAGCAGCGCCAGTACGTCGGCGCCCTCGAAGTCGGTGCCGAGCCAGTGTGCGGCGCTGGGCCCGGCGAGGGTGTCCGCCGAGTGCGGCAGATTGTTCGGGTACAGCCACGGCCCGATCACACCCATGACCACGAAGACCACGACGACGAGCGCGCCGAACATCCGGCTCGGCTTGCGCCGCAGCACCTTCCACAGGTTGGTCAGGAACTTGTTGCGGCGGCCGGGAACCGGCGTGACCGGCTCCGCGATCGGCGGCAGCTCCACCGTGGTACTCATGCTCCACCTCCCCGGTTCGCTCCGCGCTCGGCGATCACCGCTGTCTCTGGTCCGGACCGCTGCCTCGCGACTACGCTCACGCCGAACCACCCCGGCGTACCCGCGGGTCGATCACCGTGTACAGCAGGTCGGCGCAGATGTTCGCGATGATGACCGCCGCAGTGATCAGCAGGAACACCCCGGACATCTCCGAGTAGTCGCGGTGCCCGATGCTGTTGACCAGCATCGCGCCCATACCCGGGTAGTTGAACGCGTTCTCGATGAACACCGCACCACCGAACATGAAGCCGATCGACAGTGCCAGCACGGTGAACAGCGGCAGGATCGCGTTGCGCGCCACGTACCGGAAGATGATCGACGGCTTGATGCCCCGCAGCTCGGCCGCGAGGATGAAGTCGTCACCCAGTACCGACACCACGCTGGACTTCATCGACAGCAGGTAGCCGCCGAAGCTGGACAGCGCGAACGCCAGCGCCGGCAGCACCGCGTGGGCGGCGATCGAGGCGATGTACGGGCCGTTGAAGCCCGGTTCCAGCAGCCCGTCCACCGGACCGGACGAGAACAGCTGGAACTTCACCGTCAGGAACGTCACCAGCACCAGCGCCATCACATACTGCGGAATGCCGTGCAGCAGCGAGCCCACGATGGACAGTCCGTTGCCGGTGTGGCTGTTGCGCTTCATCGCGGCGAACACGCCGAGCACCACGCCGAGCACGAAGCTCAGCGTGACGCCGGCGAGCACCAGTCCCACCGTCCAGCGGGCCGCCGAGAACACCTCCGCGGTCACGCTGACACCCTGCGCGGTGACCGACTTGCCCAGGTCGAAGTGCAGCAGCTGCCACAGGTAGTGGCCGTACTGCGACAACCAGGAGCCGGACGGGACGAAGCCGTACGTGACCTGCACCTGGGCCTGCGCCTGGTCCGGCGACATGCCCTTGGACAGCAGCATCTCGTACTGCGTCTTCACCGGGTCACCGGGCATCGCCCGGACCAGCGCGAAGGTGAAGGTGGTGACGATCCAGATCATGACGAGCCCGCGGACCAGATGGCCCGCGAGCCGCCGGAGGAACTTCAACACGCGGTGGACCTACTTCTTCTGGATGTACCCGAGCTGCATCCACACGCCCGGCGAGAGCCGCAGCACGTCGGAGTCGTCCTTCGGGTAGTTGGTGTACCGGGTGGTGTTGGCGAACTGCACGTTGACGTAGTCCCAGATCTGGATCGCCGGGAGCTGGTCGTTGGTGTACTGGGCCAGCTTGGTGACGATGTCCTTCTGCTGGGCCAGATCGGCCTGGCTGAGCTGGTTGGTCAGCTGACCCGGGTTGACGTTGCCGAGGCCGGGGACGTTCGCGCTCTCCGCGCCACCCATCCAGTTGCCGTCCTTGCCCGGTGCAGAGTGCTTGACCTGCGCACCGAACTGGGCCCAGCCGTTGGACGGGCCGTACAGCCGGGCGTAGGCGTTGTAGTTGACCGGGCCGAGCCCGGTCAGCCAGAAACCGACGGGGTACTTGCCGGCGGCGATCTCGCTGAGGTAGGTCGCGTAGTCGGCGGAGGTCTTCACCTGGGACGTGACCCCGGCCGCGCTGAGCTGGCTGGAGATGGACTTGGCGCCGGAGATCCAGTCGGAGAAGCCGGTCGGTGCCTGGATCGGCACGGTGAACGGCTTGCCGTCGGCCAGCTTCCACTTGCCACCGGACTGCTTCAGGCCGGCCTTCTTGAACTCCGCGGCGGCCTTGGCCTTGTCGTGCTCGTACGGGTTGAGCTTGCTGAGCGTGTCGGCGCCGATGGTGGCGTTCGCGGCGTCGGCGATCAGGCCGGTGGTGTACTTGGAGGCGTTGCCGCTCTCCGGCTCACCGATCTTGGTGGTGAGCTTCCGGTCGATCAGGTACGCCAGCCCGCGCCGCACATGCACGTTGTCGAACGGCTTGTACGACTGGTTGAACGCCAGCGAGGCGGCCACCGGGCTGAAGCCCTTGATGGTCTTGTTGCCCTTGCGGGCCAGGATCTTCTTCACCACGTTGGTCGGCGTGGAGGTGTAGGGCGCCGCATCCAGCTGACCGGAGATCAGGTAGTTCCAGATCTGCTCGTTGCCGCTGTAGTTCTTCAGGACGACCTTGTCCGGGCCGATCTTGTCGGCGTTGAAGAAGTACTTGTTCTTGACCAGTACCGCTTCACCGGGGTTGACCCGCTGCAGCACGAACGGGCCGGCCGAGACGTCCTTCTTGGGGCCGAAGTCGACGAGCTTCTTGCCCAGCGAGGTGATCGTCTTCTGCGCGGCAGCCTGAGCCTTCTTGTCGGCCTTCGGGTCGGTCGCGGTCTTGATCGTGGTCCACACGTCGCCCGGCAGCTGCGGACCGAACACCGACGTCGGTACCACGTGCATGCCCAGGATGTTGCGCATGAAGGCGTTGTTGGCCGAGGCGGGCGCCTGGTCGAATTCGACGGTCCTGCTGTCGACGACCTTGAGGTCGCCGAGACCTCCGGCGGCACCGGGCGCCGTCGCGAACGCTCCACCACCCTGGGTGAAGGAGATCGCGGCGGAGGTCTTGACGTCCTCGGCGGTGACCGGCTTGCCGTCCGACCACTTGGCTTTGGGCTGCAGCTTGACGGTCAGCTTCAGGTGGTCGCTGGACTCGCTCCAACTGGCGGCCAGGCCCGGGTAGAACGCGTTCGGGTCGGTCTTGGAGTTCTTCGCCCAGGCCAGCTGCATGCTGTTGTAGCCGGCGTAGGTGTTGCTCGCCTGGTTGTAGGGGTTGATCGGTGCGTTCACGTTGATCGGGTGGTTACCGTCGATCGTGGTGAAGACCCCGCCGCCCTTGGCGGACGCGCTGGAGTCGGTGCATCCGGCCGCCGCGAGCAGGGCGGCCAGCGTGCCCGTCGCGGTCGCGACGGCCACCAGGGTTCTTCTCATCTTCTTCTCCACAGGGGGCAGGGGTGATGCGGTCAGAATCGGTTGGTCTGATGGTCCGGTTCAGGCACCGACCAGCAGGTCGGCTGCGGCGGTCAGGCTGACCCGGGCGCCACCCCGGGTGCCCAGGTACCGGCCGGGCGCCAGGTCGGCGTCGGCGCAGGTACCGATACCGACCACGACGGCGTCGGGCCGCAGGGCCAGCGTCTCGGCCAGCCGGACGCGCTGGTCTGAGGCGAGGTGCGCGTCCCGGACCACCACGATCAGCGGCCGGTCCCGGGCGTCGGCGAGCGCGTCGGTCAGGGTCGGGTCGAGTCCGCCGCCCCCATCCGGGTCCGCGGCCAGGCGGGTGCCGCTGACCTGCGGGTTTCTTGCCGTCAGCATCGCCAACAGGCTGCCGGCTGTCAATTCGATGCCGCGCCGGGGCGGGCTGAGTTCCAGCACGTACGGGGCGGCGGTCAGCGGCCCCACGTCCGGGTCGACCCGCAGCGCGGCGTGGGCCGCGGCGGCCAGTACGGCATCGTCGGCGGGCATCACCGGGGTCTCCGGGGGTTCGGGGTGGGCCAGGGCACGTACCCGGCCGGCCGCCTGAGCGACACGGGCGGCCGGCAACCGGCCCTCGGTCACCGCGTCCCGCAGCCGGTCGCGTACCTCGCGTTGCAGCGTCTCGTCGCCGGTCAGGCAGACCAGGTCGGCGCCGGCGCGCAGGGCCTGTTCGGCGCCGGCGGCCACGCCGATCCCGTCGGCGATGGCCGACATGGTCATCGAGTCGGTGATCACCGCGCCGGTGAAGCCCAGTTCTTCGCGCAGCAGCCCGGTCAGTACCGCCCGGCTGAGGGTGGCCGGCGCGTCGTCCAGGGCGGGGAAGCGGACGTGTGCGGTGAGTACGGCGCGTACCCCGGCGGCGATGGCGGCCCGGAACGGCACCAGGTGCGGCTCCAGTTCACCGGTCACCGTGGGCAGCGCCAGGTGCGAGTCGAGTGCGGTGTCGCCGTGGCCGGGGAAGTGCTTGACGCATCCGGTCACCCCGGCGGACTCCAGTCCGGCCAGGTAGGCGACCACGTGTGCGGCGACCCGCTGCGGGTCGGCGCCGAAGGAGCGGGTACCGATGATCGGGTTGTCCGGGTTGGTGTTGACGTCCGCGACCGGGGCGAGGTTGAGGTTGACGCCGAGAGCGGCGAGGTCGGCACCGATCCCGGCAGCGACCCGGCCGGTCAGTTCGACGTCGTCGACGGCGCCGAGTGCCAGGTTGCCGGGGTTCGGGGCGCCGGTGGCCGCGTGCAGCCGGGTGACGTCGCCGCCCTCCTCGTCGAGCGCGACGAGTACGTCGCTGCCGGCGGCCCGGATGTCGGCGACCAGTTCGGCGAGTTGGTCACGGTCGGCGATGTTGTGCGCGAACAGTACGACCCCGCTGAGGCCGTCGGCCAGCCAGTCGCGCAGGAACGGCGACAGAGAGTAGCCGTCCATGCCCACAAGTAGGCAACGGTCGGTCTCGGGGCCGCTGGTGCTGGTCACGCCCCGATCCTCGCATCCGCCGTAAGCTTTGTCCCTCATCCAAAGCTCACAAGAAAATAAATTTCTTCTCACACCTGGTCGCGGACCGTTCCGGTACGCCCAGGTTGGTCCCGACGCTCCCGGACATCAGTGCCGGTCGGTACGCCCCGGGCGTTGTCGGGCAGCGCGTAGGCGACGGAGCCGACCGACCGTGATCGGATCCACGGCAAGTGCCGCCGCAGAGTCCAGCAGCGCGTTGAGGACCTGGTAGTAGTGGGTGGCCGAGATGCCGAACAGGTCGCGGATGGCCTGCTCCTTGGCGCCGGCGTAGCGCCACCACTGCCGCTCGAAGGCCAGGATCTCGAGGTCCCGGCGGGTAAGGCCGGCAGCCTCGGCCGGGGTCGACTCATCCATCGCCGACATTGAATCACGGGTCACACAACAGTGGCCGGAACCGGATCCCGGAACGCAAAAAGCCCGTACGACGAGGGGGCCGCCTCGTCGTACGGGCTGCGTGTACATGCTCATTGTTGCAGCGATTCGAGCACTAGTCAACGGTCAGCGGCGAAAGCCGTTACTCCGAGCGATGACGCGGAACCATGTCATATCCTGATGATCTCGACACCCGCGGTCGCGAACCCCGAGGTCAGCTCGCTGGTCGCGGACGAATCGGTGACCAACGTGTCCACCCGGTCGATCGGGCAGATTCGGGCGAACGCGTGCTGCCCCAGCTTGGACGCGTCCGCGACGATCACGATCCGCCGGGCACGGGCCGCCATCAACTGGTTGATCGCCGCCTCACCCTCATTGTGCGCGGCGGCACCGAGCGCGACATCCACCGCGTCCACCCCGAGGAACGCCACGTCGAGCATCAGGTCCCGCAGGATGCCGGTGGCCAACGGACCGACCAGCTCGTACGACTGTGGCCGCACCACCCCGCCGGTCACCACCAGCTTGACGTGTGGCCGGACGATCAACTCGTTGGCGATGTTCAGTGCGTTGGTCACGATGGTCAGCGAAGTGCCGTCGCCGGCCGTACCGCCGGCCAGGTCCGGCCTGGTGGCCAGGGCCCGCGCCACCTCGGTGGTGGTCGTACCGCCGTTGATGCCGACGACCATGCCGGGAGTCACGAGCGCGGCCGCCGCGGTGCCGATCCGCTGCTTCTCCGGCGCCCGCTTGGCCGACTTGTAGCGCAGCGGCAGGTCGTAGGAGACCGCACTGGCCACCGCACCACCCCGGGTGCGGGTGATCATCTGCTGCTGGGCCAGCTGGTCGAAGTCCCGCCGGATGGTCGCCTGCGAGACGTCCAGGCGTTCGGCCGCGTCCTCGACACTGACCCGGCCCGTCTCGGCCAGGATCTCCAGGAGCGCGGTCCATCTCGCGTACCGATCCACGGGACCTCCCTACACCTCAGCACTACGGCGGTGCACAATGATGCGCGAAACCCCGACTCAACGTCGAGGCGTATGCGCGAAGCTTACGCGCAGCGCATGCCGGGCAGTAGCTCGCCGCCAACCTACTGGAGGCCCCATGTCGGACGAAGCACACGACGCGCCGGCCGTCGTCGCCGAGATCGCCAGCCAACCCGACTGCTGGCGCCGCGCCGCCCGCACCGCCGGCGAACAGGCCGGCGTACTGCCCGCCGACGGTGCCCGGGTCGCCGTGGTCGGCTGCGGCACATCCTGGTTCATGGCCCAGGCGTACGCCGCGCTACGCGAGGCCGCCGGCCGGGGCGAGACCGACGCGTACGCCGCCTCCGAACTGCCCGCGGCGCGCCGCTACGACCACGTGCTGGCGATCAGCCGGTCCGGCACCACCACCGAGGTACTGCAGCTGCTGCGCGCGCTCGACCCCGGGGTACGCAGCCTGGTGGTCACCGGTGTCTCGGACGCGCCGATGGTCGCCCTGGCCGGCGACACCATCGTGCTCGACTACGCCGACGAGACCTCGGTCGTACAGACCCGGTTCGCCACCAGCACCCTGGCGTTGCTGCGGGCCAGCCTCGGACACGACATCGACGCGGCCGCGGCCGACGCGCAGACCGCCGTGGACGCGCCGCTGCCACTACCGGTCGAGCGCACCGAGCAGGTCACCTTCCTGGGCCGGGGCTGGACCGTCGGCCTGGCCAACGAGGCCGCGCTCAAGTGCCGGGAAGCGGCGACCTTCTGGACCGAGTCGTACCCGGCGATGGAGTACCGGCACGGGCCGATCTCCATCACCGGGGCAGGCCGGGCCGCCTGGATGTTCGGTACGCCACCCGAGGGCCTCGCCGCCGACGTCGCCGCCACCGGCGGACAGTTCGTCACCAGCGAGCTGGACCCGATGGCCGACCTGGTCCGCGCCCAACGCTTCGCCGTCGCCATGGCCGCCCACCGGGGCCTCGACCCCGACCGCCCCCGCCACCTGACCCGCTCGGTCGTCCTCGGCTGACCGGCATGCACACCCCCAACCCGGACAGCGCCCCCGCCGGCGACGGGCACGAGGTCGCGGTGGCCATCGACGTCGGCGGTACGACGCTCAAGTGCGCGCTCGTCGAACCGGCCGGCACCGTACTGCACACCGAACGGCACCCCACCGGACGCGAACGCGGCCCGGACACCGTGGTGGACACCATCGTCGAGGTGGCCGCCGGGCTGGTCGGCTCTGCCCGGGAACACGGCCACACCCCGCGAGCGGTCGGCATCGTGGTGCCCGGGGTGGTCGATGAGGCCGCCGGCGTCGCCGTCTACTCCAGCAACATCGACTGGCGGGACGTACCGTTCGGTGATCTGATCAGCCGCCGTACCGGGCTGGCCACCGCGCTCGGGCACGACGTACGGGCCGGTGCGGTCGCCGAGGCCCGCCTCGGCGCCGGCGCGGGCAGCGACAACGTGCTGTTCGTGGCCATCGGTACCGGCATCGCGGCCGGGCACGTCCTGCGCGGCCGGACCTACTCCGGTGCGCACGGCGCGCCCAGCGAGCTCGGTCACGTCCAGGTACGCCACGACGGCCCGTTGTGCGGCTGCGGCCGGTACGGCTGCCTGGAGTCGCTCACCTCCGCCGCCTCGGTGGCCCGCCGGTACGCCGAGGCCGGCGGCGGACAGATCGCCGCGGCCGAGGTGGCCGCGCGTGCGGTCGCCGGCGAGGCGCGGGCCGCGGCGGTCTGGCGCGAGACCGTCGAGGTACTGGCCGACGGGCTGGTCGCCGCCTGCCGGATGCTGGACCCCGAGGTCATCGTGCTCGGTGGCGGTCTCGCCGAGTCCGGTGAGGCGCTGCTGGCGCCGCTGCGACCGGCACTCGACGAGCGGATCGCCTTCCAGACCGTGCCGCGCCTGGTACCCGCGGCGCTCGGGGACGAGGCCGGCTGCATCGGCGCCGCGCTGCTGGCCCTCGACTCTGTCACCCCTAAGGAGCCACGATGACGGTGCTGCGGCACGCCCGGCTGGTCACCCCCGACGCGGTACTACCGGACGCGCACCTGGTGGTCACCGACGGGCGGATCGGCGCACTCGGGGAGGGCGCCGTCCCGCCGGGTGCCGCGCCACCCGACGCCGAGGAACTGGACCTGGCCGGGCGCATCGTACTGCCCGGGTTCGTGGACATCCACACGCACGGCGGCGGCGGCGCCACCTTCACCACCGGCGATCCGGGGCAGGCCAGGCAGGTCGCCGCGTTCCACCGGGCGCACGGCAGCACCACGTTGCTGGCCAGCCTGGTCACCTCGGCACCCGAGCTGATGGTGACCGCGACGCGGGCGTACCAGCCGTTGATCGCCGACGGCACGATCGCCGGGCTGCACTACGAGGGCCCGTACCTGTCGCACGCCCGGTGCGGCGCGCAGAACCCGGCGCACCTGCGCGACCCGGACCTGACCGAACTGGCGACCCTGCTGGACATCGGCGGGGTACGGATGGTCACCATCGCGCCCGAACTCGACGGTGCGCTGGACGCCATCCGGTACCTGGTGGGCCGCGGCATCACCGTCGCGGTCGGGCACACCGACGCATCGTACGAGCAGGTGCTCGCCGCGGTCGAGGCCGGCGCGACTGCCGGTACGCACGTGTTCAACGGCATGCGACCACCGCACCACCGGGACCCCGGGCCGGTCTTCGCGTTGCTCAACAACCCGCCGGTGACCTGCGAGTTCATCGCCGACGGGCACCACCTGCACGACGGCACGCTGGCCTTCGCCGCCTCGGTCACCGGGCCGGACCGGGCGGCGCTGATCACCGACGCGATGGCCGCCGCCGGGATGTCCGACGGCGACTACGAACTCGGCGGTCAGGCCGTCACGGTCACCGACGGGGTGGCCCGGCTCGCCGAGGGTGGCTCCATCGCCGGCAGCACGCTGACCATGGACGCCGCGGTACGCCGTGCCGTCGGCGCCGGCCTCGACCTGGTCGACGTGGCCCGGATGGCCGCCACCACACCGGCCCGTACCGTGGGGCTCACCGACCGGGGCGCGCTGAGCGTCGGCACCCGGGCCGACCTGGTGGTACTCGACGATGAACTCGCGGTGCAGCGGGTCATGATGGGAGGGGTGTGGCGATGATCCTCACCGTCACGCTGAACGCCGCGCTGGACGTCACGTACCGGATCGACGAGCTGCGGCCACATCACACGCACCGGGTGGGTCAGGTCGCGTACCGGCCGGGCGGCAAGGGTGTCAACGTGGCCGCCGTACTCACCCAGTTGCGCGAACCGGCCCTGGCCACCGGCCTGTGCGGGGGAACGACCGGCGCGCAGATCCGGCTCGGGCTGGCCGAGGCGGGCATCCCGGACGGTTTCGTACCGATCGCCGGCGACTCGCGCCGGACCCTGGTCGTCGCCGACGACACCGACGCGACCGGATTCTGGGAGGCCGGACCGCAGGTCACCGCGGCCGAATGGGAGACCTTCCTGCACCGCTACCGCGGGCTGGCGAAGGTGGCGCGGGTGGTGGTGCTGTCCGGCAGTCTGCCCGGCGGGCTGCCGGACGACGCGTACGCGCAACTGGTCACGGTGGCCCGGGAGCTGTCCGTACCGACCGTTCTGGACACCGACGGCCCGGCGTTGTGGGCCGGCCTGGCCGCCGGACCGGACGTGGTCAAACCCAACCTGGCGGAACTGGCCGCGGTGACGCAGAGCGAGCTCAGCACGATCGGCGGGGTCCTGGACGCGGCCGACCTGCTGCGCGACGCGGGCGCCGGCGCGGTGGTGGTGTCCCGGGGCGCAAGGGGGCTGCTCGCCTCCACTGTGGATGGCATGTACCGGGTCGCTCCGCCGGAGGCCGTGTCCGGTAACCCGACCGGCGCAGGAGACGCCGCGGTCGCCGCGCTGGCCCGCGGGCTGTCCCGGCAGGACCGCTGGCCGGCGATCCTGGCCGACACGGTGTCGCTGTCCGCCGCGGCGGCGGCGGCCCCGCTGGCCGGCACCGTCGACGGGTCGAGCTACGACCGGTTCCGGCAGATCGCCGTCGTCGAGACCGTCTGATCCGTCCGCACCCCGGGGAGCGCCGCCATGCCACTCGTACCGACCGGACAGCTCGTCGCCGACGCCGGCACCGCCGGCCGCGGCGTGGCCGCGTTCAATGTCATCACCGTCGAACATGCCGAGGCGATCGTGACCGGCGCCGAACGGGCCGGGCTGCCGGTGATCCTGCAGATCAGCCAGAACGCGGTGAAGTTCCACGGCGGCCGGCTCGGGCCGATCGCGGCGGCCGCCGCCGCCGTGGCCGAATCCTCAACAGTGGACACTGCACTGCACCTGGACCACGTGGAACGGATGGACCTGGTACGCCAGGCGGTCGGGCACCGGTTCGGTTCGGTGATGTACGACGGTTCGACCCTGCCGTACGCGGAGAACCTGCTCGCCACCCGCCAGGCCGCCGAGTTCTGCCACCGGCACGGACTGTGGCTGGAGAGCGAACTGGGTGAGGTCGGCGGGAAGGATGGCGCGCACGCGCCCGGGGCGCGTACCGAACCGGCACAGGCCCGCGACTTCGTGACCGCGACCGGGGTGGACGCGCTGGCTGTCGCGGTCGGCTCGTCGCATGCGATGACCGACCGCAGCGCCTCGCTGGACCACGAGCTGATCGGTCGGCTGCGCGCGGCGGTGGCGGTGCCGCTGGTCCTGCACGGCTCGTCCGGGGTACCGGATGCCGAACTGGCCGCCGCGGTGCGGGGCGGAATCGTGAAGATCAACATCGGTACGGCGCTGAACATCGCGTTCACCGGCGCGGTACGCGACACCCTGGCCGACCGGACGCTGGTCGATCCGCGCAAGTACCTGGCCCCGGCCCGGGCTGCGATGGCCGACACGGTCGCCCATTTCCTCACCGTGCTGGCCGGATGACCCGCACCGAACTGGACCGAGCCCTGTCCGCGCTCGCTTCGTTCACCGACAACGTGTACGTACGCTGCGGCGCCAGCGCCGGGGTGCGTCATCTCGCGGACGAGATCCACATACTCGCGCAGGAGGCCGAACGTGACCTCCCCGCTGACCAACGTGGGCCGTGGCCCGCAGCAGTCCGGGCGGCGCTGCGGGCCGCCGGCGCCGACGAGGCCGCCGGACTGCTGTACCACCTGGCCACCGAGAATCTGGCGTGGACGGTCCAGGTTCCCGACCACATCCGCGCGGCGGCCCGACGTACCGCCGCGCGGGTGCTGGCGATCCTCGGACCGAACGCCGACTGGTACACCAACTACGCCGAGCGTGACCCCGCCGACGATGGCCCCGTTCCTGCGGCGTACACCCAGGTCACCGGCCATGTGTTCGGCGGTGTTGTCGCCGGCGTGGGCCGGGGATCGTTCGCGGTCCTGCTCCAGGTCCAGCAGGACTGAGCCGGAACCTGCGCCAGGGCCCGCTCCGGCGGATATCAGTTCGTCGGGCGTCGTACCGTGACCGGTTCGCCGAAGTGGGAGAAGAGAATGACTGATGGCTCTGCCTTCGCATGCTTGGGCGCCTGCCACGACCACAGCTGCTCGACATATCCGGACTTCACGTTGACCCACGCCTGGGTGGTGTCGTAGCTGCCGTCACCGATCACCGGCCTGGTACTGGTCACCGAGTAGACGTCGAACACCTTGCCGTCCCTGGTCCGCCGCCCGATGGAGCGGATCGGCCCCTCCTCCTTCATCTCGTCCAGCACCTTGGCCTCGGCCACCGACGTGCCACCACAGAAGAAGGAGTCCAGGGGCGGCCGGTGTCCCTTCGGGTATTCCGAGAGGTCCACCTTCGACCACTGGTGCGGACCGGCCGCGCCGGTCGGCGAGCGTTCGTAGATGTCGTCGCCGATGGTGATGATGTAGACCTCACCGTTGGGTACGGCCATCCAGCTCACCCGGTGTTTCGGGTCGACGCCACCGGTACAGTCCTCGGCCCGCCGGGTGTAGTCGGCGTAGGCCCTGACCTGGAAACTGGTGTCGTTGGTCTTTCGCATGGCGTCGACCAGGCGCAACGGCGGGCTGGATGTGGTGGGCGGTGAGCTGGACCTCGCCGGAGTGGCCGTGGTGTGGTGTGGTTGGTGGCCTTCTGCCCCCGGCGCGGCTCGAGGACCATGGTTCCCGACACCGACCGCTGCTGCTGCTGCACCGAGGATCGCAACGGCGCCGACGACGCCCATCGAACGGCCCGCCGTACGGGTGCGCCGTGCCCGGCGCCCCCGACGCAGCAACTGCTCCACCGGCGCGGTGTAGGTGGCGTCCCTGTCGGCCATTACGTGCAGTGCGTGGGACAGCCGGTCCGGCTCGTTGCTCATGTGACGCCTCCTGTGTCGGTCGGTACGGGCAGCAAGGTGCGCAGTCGCGCCAGCGCCCGAGAGTGGTGGGCCTTGACGGTGCCCAGTGCGCAGCCGAGCGTGGCCGCGACCTCCTTTTCACTGAGGTCCGCGTAGTGCCGGAGCACCACCACGGCACGCTGCTGTCTCGGCAGTTGGCGCAGGGCCTGGCGCAGTTCGTCGTAGCGGCCGGCGTCCGGGCCCGACGGTGCGACCATCTCCGGCGAATCGGCCACCAGGTGCTCCCGCCGGTGTCGCCGCCACCAGCTGATGTTGCCGTTGACGAGCATCCGGCGCAGGTACGCCTGCGGATCCCCGCGCTGCGACACCCGGCGCCATCGCTGGTACAGCTTGACCAGGCAGTCCTGCAGCAGTTCCTCCGCCCGGTACGCGTCGCCGCTGAGCAGCCGGGCCACCCGCAGGTTCTGGTCCCAGACGCGCTGCACGAAGGCGCTGTACCCGGCATCGTCCGGGGTATGTGCGTCCGTTTGCGTACTCACACCTCTCCCACGTCGAGTCCACCCCGAAGGTTGACGGAGGCCGGGACCGTTCTGCCCGTCGCGCGAGCGGGCCCGCGCCGCCTCCCGGGCCAGCGCAGCGCCGGCCGGAGCTGTCGGGGACGTCGCCGCAGGGCCATGTCCTCGGTCGATAGTTTGCTGGTTATGGGTAGTTTTAACCTCATTTGACTACAGGACGTATTTGGACAAATAACAATCAGTCAGAAAAAATCGACAATCACCCCTGTCGATTCGTACGGGCTTCCGTAACCGCGCTCACACCCGCATGGTTCGTCCTATGCAGTCACCATGTATGGCGAATTGTCACGGGATTCGAGGATCACCTTCGGCCGCACCACCCGCCCATACCCCTCGCCGAAAGGAACCCTCGTGAACCGACGACTTCTTGCCGGACTCGGCGCGACCGCGCTGGCAGCCGGCATCGGACTCGCCTCCACCCAGGCCGCCACGGCCAGGCCGGCGACAGTCCCGCAGACCCCCGCGGTGCTCGCCGCGCAGGCGATCGACGCGCACAGCGCGGACATCCACGCCTCCGCCAGCGACACCTACCACGTCCAGCGGATCATCTCCGACGCCAACGGCGCCACCCACGTCCGCTACACCCGCACCTACCACGGCCTGCCCGTCGTCGGCGGCGACTTCATCATCCACAACAAGGCCAACGGCAACTACGCCGGAGCCTCGGTCGCGCAGGACAAGAAGATCACCGTCGGTACGTCCCCGAAGTTGAGCACCGACGCGGCCCAGCAGGCGTCCCGAAAGGCGTTCACCGGCTCGAAGATCCGCAGCACCGGCACACCGAAGCTGATCGTCGACGCGACCCGGGACACCCCCGCGCTGGCCTGGGAAACCGTCGTATCCGGGATGGCCAAGGACGGCCAGACCCCCAGCAAGCTGCACGTGATCGTGGACGCCAGCACCGGCAAGGTACTCGGCCAGCACGACGAGATCGAGCAGGTAGCCGGCACCGGTCACGGCATCTTCGTCGGCGACGTCCCGTTGGACACCACGCCCTCGTACACGATGACCGACCCGTCGCACGGCAACGGCTACACCTGCGACCTGCACAACAGCACCGGCGGAACATGCGACATCTTCTCCGACCCGGACAACGACTGGGGCAACGGCGACAACTCCGACCGCGCCTCCGCCGCAGTGGACGCGCACTACGGTGCCGCACTGACCTTCGACTACTACAAGAACAACCAGGGCCGCAACGGCATCTTCGGCGACGGCCAGGGTGTACCCAGCCGGGTGCACTACGGCAGCAACTACGTCAACGCGTTCTGGGACGGCTCGGAAATGACCTACGGCGACGGCGCGGGCAACAACGCGCCGCTGGTCGAGATCGATGTGGCCGGCCACGAGATGTCGCACGGCGTCTCCGAGGCACTCGCCGGCCTCGGCTACTCCGGTGACGTCGGCGGCATCAACGAGGCCAACAGCGACATCTTCGGCACCATGGTCGAGTTCTCCGCCAACAACGCCCAGGACCCGGGCGACTACGACATCGGCGAGATGATCGACATCAACGGCAACGGCACGCCGCTGCGCTACATGTACCACCCGTCGCTGGACGGCGCGTCGTTCGACTGCTGGTCCTCCGCGGTACCGCAGTCCGACCCGCACTACTCCTCCGGCGTCGGCAACCACCTGTTCTTCCTGCTCGCCGAGGGCAGTGGCAACACCGCCTACGGCAACAGCCCGACCTGTGACGGCTCGAACCTGACCGGGATCGGCCGGGACAAGGCCGCGAAGATCTGGTACCACGCGCTGGACGCGTACTACAACAGCAACGAGTCGTACGCCCAGGCCCGGATCGACACGCTGAAGTCGGCGGCCGACCTGTACGGGCAGGGTGGCGCCGAGTACAACGCGGTCGCAGCCGCCTGGACCGCCGTGTCCGTCAGCTGACCATCGCACTACAAGCGGGTGCACCACCGACAGGTGGTGCACCCGCCTTCTTCCGCCCCCGTCCGGGAAAAGCAACGCCGACGAGCCCGTACGGTTCGCCCGGTGGGGCAGTGCGGAACTCGACCCGCACACCGCCCCGCAAGAGCAGTTCACCACGTACCTCGACGGGCCTGCACCAGCACGGACCGGAGAGCGAAGGTGACCCTCGCAGCGACCACGCCCCGTTCGACCGGGTCGGAATCGACCGGAACACAATTCAGCCGACGGTTGACGGTTGACGGTCGCGGACGGACACCACACGCTGTAAGGAACCCACCGGGAACCGGTCAGCGTTGCGGCGGCACAGTGTCACCGCGGGACACCAGTCCCTCTCCGACCAGCCCGGTGAGTGCTGTACCCGGTGTGGTCTGGAGGTGAACCGGATGTCCCGCACGCGGCGGAAACTCAGTCCGTCGAGTTCGCTGCTCGCCTACTTCGGCTGGCGGCTACGGCACTGGCGGCAGAAGAGCCGACTCACCCAGGCCGAACTGGGGCATCAGGTCGGCTACGACCACTCCCACATCAGCAAGGTGGAGACCGGCGAACGCTGGCCGCCCCGAGAACTCGCCGAACTCTGCGACCAGACCCTCGGCACCGGCGGCGAACTGGCCGCACTCTGGCCGCTGCTGGCCGAACAGCAACGGGAACCCGAAACCACCGAACCTGCCGCCGAACCCGCTGCGGCCGACCGATCCCCAGTCGTACTCGCCGCCACCCCCACCATCGGGGTGCCGGCACCCGTCGCCGAACCCCTCGCCCTGGTCGCCGGCCTGCCACCAGGCGAACAGTCCGCACCCGAACCGGGCGCCCCCGACGTGGTCAGCGACGAAAAACTGCACGCCTTCGCCAGCCTGTTCGACGCGTACGAGACGGCCGCCTGCGCAGTCGAACCCGCCGCCCTCATCCCGCCGATGGAACACCAACTCCGCCGACTGCTGCGCTGGCGCGGCACCGCCACCCGCCACCAGGACGCCGTCCTGCTCGAACTCGCGGCCCGACACGCCGGGCTCCTCGGCTGGTTGCGGTTCGACAGCATCGCGTACGCCGACGCCACCGCCTGGTTCGAATGGGGCTGCGGCTGGGCGCGGGCCGCCGCCAGACACGAACTAGCCAGCGAACTCGCCACCATGCAGGCAGCCGTCGCCTGCTGGGAACGCGACGCGCAGACCACCATCGACCGGGCCCGGACCGCGCAGACCGGCACCCGCCTCGGCCCCAAGGTACGGGCCTGGGCCATCCTCGCCGAGGCCCGCGGCAGCGCGCTGACCGGCGCGCACCAGGACAGTACGCGACTGCTGGGCGCAGCCCGGGACCTGCTCGACGACACCGGCCCAACTGGTGCACCGACCTGGCTCGACCAGACCGAAACCGCGAAGAAACTCGGCATCGCCGAAGGCACCATCAGCCTCGACCTCGCCGTCGCACTGGACCGCCCCGAACTGGGCCGGCGGGCCATCGACCAACTCACCGACACCCTGCGACTCGACCCCACCGACCATCGGCACGCCCTGCTCCTACAGTCCCGACTCGTCGACGCCTACTCCTGCGCAGGCGAACCGGAAGCCGCTGCCGAAACCGTACGCACCGCGCTCGGCCCCGCCGCCAGCGCCGGCTCCCCCCGCCTCCTCCACGAACTGCACGCCGCCCACCACCGCCTCAAGACCAAACACGGCCTCGCGTGAGGCTCCGGGATGCCCTCACGGCGGCGCGGGCCGAGGCGGGGCGGCGCAGGAGACGCCTCACTGACCCGCGGGCTGTCCCGACAGGACCACTGGCCGGCGTCATGGGCCGGGGAAGCCCAACAACTTGCTGAGTCTGACCACTGTTCGGTACAGGACCACGCCGAGGGCGAGGCCGGCGAGGTCGTCGGTGAGCCAGTGGAAGCCTAGGTAGATGGTGCTGATGAAGACCAGGACCGGGGGGAGGATCCGGATGAGTTTGCGTGCCAGGGGTGGGAGGTACGGGGCGAGGAGCAGGGACAGTACGCCGTACCAGATGATCGTGTTGAGCAGGTGGCCGGAGGGGTAGGACTCCTGGCCGGAGACGCTGAACGCGTCAACGGACCCGTAGTAGTGCGGGGCGGGGCGGTCGGTCAGGCGTTTGAGCGGGACGATGACGATCACGCTGAGGATGGCGACGGCGGCGGGCGGGAAGATCGGCAGTAGGCTGCGCCGACGCCAGGCCAGCAGGAACGACAGCAGCAGGGTGGCGGTCATGATCGGGCCGCCGTTGCCGAGGAAGTTGACGATCCGCGCGGTCCAGTAGAGCGGGGGCGGCCGGTGGGTGTCCGACCAGTCCCGGAGGGCCAGGTCGATGCTGGTCAGCAGGCTGTGGTGGGCGAGCGCGACGGTGAGTGCGATGAACCCGGCGAGCAGTAGGGCTTCGACCCACCATCCGGCGGGCCGTAGTTGCGGCTCCTGCCGGGGTGGCGCGCTGATGGTCACCACCATGGTGAGGAGGCGGGCCGGGTTGTTCGGCCGTCACGTGCGGGGCGGATCACTGCGCTCCCCTCACCGGCCGCCTGCGGACTGTCAGCACTGACGGTACCTGGGTGATCTGTGTGGCGGCCGGGGTGTCTGGCCGGGCCGGGCCGGGACCGGCCCGGCACTACCGGGGCGCGGTGTTCAGAGCAGGGTCCTGATCTGCCCGTAGATCAGGTCCATCCGTACGCCGCTGTTGGGGCAGCCGCCGAGGTGGTGGATGGCGATGACGCCGTTGGTCTGCCGGGAGATGACCGGCGATCCGGACGATCCGGGCTCGGTGTCGCACCGGTACGCGGTGTCGGAGCGCGCCGCGTACCCGTCGATCTCGGCCATGTCGATCCGGCAGACGGCGGCCGGGTCGGAGTCTGAGCTGACGGACAGTTTCGTCGGCTCGCCCTGGGGGTGCTGCGGGATGTAGACCTCCTCGCCGGCGCGGGGCAGCCGGGGGTCCAGGGTGAGGTAGCCGAACCGTTGTACGGCGGCGAAGTTCGCCACGGTGAACAACGCGTAGTCGAGTGTGGGGTCGGTGCGGAGCAGTTCGCCGCCGGGCACTTTGGTGACGGGTTCGATGCTCTTCCCGCCGCAGACGGAGCACTGGTAGTTGAACCAGACCTCGGCGTTGCGCACGTCGGACTGGGTGGCGATGCAGTGGTTGTTGGTCAGCATCCGGTTGTCGGTGGTGACCCGCCACGCCGTACACAGGGTCGTGCCGTTGATCAGCAGCCGGGCGACGGGCAGGCTGTGCTGGTAGGCGACCGGGTCCTGGGTCCGGTAGCAGACCGCGTCCTGGCTGTCGTCCGCGCCGCAGAGGCTCTCGGGCTGCCGGTCGTCCGCGATGCGCTCGTCGTGTGCGCGCACGGACCGTTCGGCGGCAGTGAAGCCGTGCGCGACCCGGTCGATGTCGACCGCGAACGTACCGGCGCCGGGTCCGGGCAGGGCGCGGTGCAGCGTGACGACGGCGGTGTCGCCGGTGATGGACATGGCCCAGAAGCCGTCGGGGCCGCTGTCGGTGACCGGGGAGTCGCCCCGTACGGCGAGCAGCCGCGGGTCGCTGTGGTACGTGTAGCGCTGGGTTCGGGCCGGGTCGGTGACGGTGATCCGGTCGCCGGGCCGCACCAGCAGCCGGGTGATGTGCACCTTCACGTAGCTGGCGCCGGGGTAGGAGAAGGTCGCGGTGCGCGCGCCGGTGTAACCGAGCCGCCGGGCCACGTTCTCCTGGTGACCTGCTTCTTCACCCCCGGAGACGCCGTCCGCGACGCTGCGGGCGACGGCCCGGGCGTCGGTGTCGACGGAGCTGGCTGATCGGGCCACCTCGCTGGTGTCGGCGGGTCGGTCGATCTGTGGTGGGAGCGCCGCGGCGGAGTGTCCCGGCAGGGTGTGGTGGCTGGACGCGGCGGCGACCAGGGGGATTCCGGCTGGGGCTGCGGCGCCCGTGTCACTTGTCACGGCCAGCGCGGCGATCGCGCAGAGTCCGGTGACGAGCAGGACCGACCGACGACGTGGCATGTACCGCTCCTCTCTTCGTGTCGATAACGAGCGGGTCGAACCGGCAGATGCTGTGAGTGACGCAATATCTACTCTTAGCAGTTCAGTCCGGTCGGAGCGACGATGTTCACCGAACTGGCGGGGTGCCGCAGCCGGGCCGGGCGCGGCATGCTGTGAGGCGTGCAGATCACGTCCGCGCTCACTGATCCGGCCCTGCTGGACCTGCCGTGGGAGCTGCCACTGGAACAGTGGCCGGCCAACTGGCTGGTCGCGCTGCCCCGCGGCATCTCCCGCCACGTCGTACGGTTCGTCCGGCTCGGCGACGTCGTCTACGCGGTCAAGGAGACCGGCCAGCGCGTCGCGGAGAAGGAGTACGGCCTGCTGCGTGGGCTGGAACGACTCGACGCACCAGCCGTACAGGGCGTCGCGATCGGCTACGACCGACGGGACGCCGACGGCGAGCCGCTGGATCCGGTACTGATCACCCGGCACCTGCAGTTCTCCCTGCCGTACCGTGCCCTGTTCAGCCACACGCTGCGGCCGGCGACGATGAACCGGCTACTCGACGCACTGGCCGCGCTGCTCGTCCGGCTGCACCTGACCGGCTTCTTCTGGGGTGACTGTTCGCTGTCCAACACCCTGTTCCGCCGCGACGCCGGCGCCTTCGCCGCCTACCTGGTGGACGCGGAGACCGGCGCGCTACACAACCAACTGTCCAACGGGCAGCGCGACGAGGACCTGGAACTTGCCCGGGTCAACATCTTCGGCGAGGCCCTCGACCTGGAGGCCGGCGGCTACCTGCACCGGTCGATCGACCCGGAATGGGTGTCCGAGCAGGTCGTCGACCGGTACGAGGGCCTCTGGCACGAGATCACCTACGAGGAGGTGATCGGTCGCCGGGAACGACACAAGCTGGAGTCCCGGATCCGGCGGCTCAACGGTCTCGGTTTCGACGTCGCCGAGATGTCGATGAACACGGCCGAGGCAGGCGACTCGTACCGGGTGCGACCCAAGGTCGTGGACGCCGGTCACCACACTCGCCGGTTGCAGGCCCTCACCGCCCTGGACGCCGAGGAGAACCAGGCCCGCCGACTCCTCAACGACCTGGATACCTACCGGGTGGCCAACGACATCGACGACGAGCAGATCGCGGCCGCGCACTGGCTGACCGACGTGTTCGAGCCGGTCGTGCGGGCGGTACCAAGCGAGATGTGCGGCAAGTTGGAGGCCCCGGAACTGTTCCACCAGCTGCTGGACCACCGGTGGTACATGTCCGAGGAGGCCGGGCTGGATGTCGGCATGCACATCGCACTCATCTCCTTCCTAGACAACGTGCTGTCCCACCGGCGTGACGAGCAGGCGGTCCTGGGCGCCGAACTGTCCGACGACGAGGAGCTTGCCGCCGCCGGGGCGGAGGGTCCCGAGGCCGACGCCGACGACGAGTACGCCGACCCGGGCTCGGTGCGCCCCGGGGTGGCGCGCGGCTGAGCCCGTCCGGGTCGCGCGCCCCGGGGAGTCCGGGCCGACCCTGTCGGGGTCGCAGCCCGGACGAGGCTCGACCGACGGGGCGGAAACCAGTAGGTTTCTGACCATGAGGATCTTCCGGGTACTGGGCGCAGTCGCCCTCGCGACCGCCGCCGGCCTGACCGCCGTCACGCCGGCCTCTGCCGGTCCGGGCACACCGCACTGGCAGGTGGTGCGTACCGGCACCGGCGAATTCCGGGGCCTGGCCGCGGTGGACGCGCGGGTGGCCTGGGCCGCCGGCACCGACGGCACGGACGGCCTGGTGGTACGAACCGTCGACGGTGGCCGGCACTGGCAGAGCGTCACCCCGCCCGGCGCGGCCGGCCTGGAGTTCCGGGACATCGAGGCGAGCGACCCGTGGCACGCGGTGGCGCTCTCCATCGGGGAGGGTGACGCGTCCCGGATCTACGTCACCGATGATGGCGGCCGGCACTGGAATCTGGCGTTCCGCAACACCGATCCGGCCGCGTTCTACGACTGCACCGCCTTCTACGATCTGCGGCACGGTCTGGCCATGTCAGACCCGGTCGACGGCAAGTTCCGCATTCTGTCCACATCGGACGGTGGTCGGCACTGGCGGGTGCTGCCGTCGGCCGGGATGCCCGCCGCCCAGCCCGGCGAAGCCGGCTTCGCGGCCAGCGGCACCTGCCTGGTCACCGCTGGGCACACCGCGTACCTGGCGTCCGGCGGCGGCGCCGCGAGCCGGGTGTACCGCTCCGACGACGGCGGGCTGCACTGGCGCTACACCGAGACCGGGATCCCCAGCTCACCGTCCGCCGGCATCTTCTCGCTGGCGTTCCGGGACCCACGGCACGGCATCGCGATCGGCGGCGACTACCTGAAGCCGGCCGACGCGCCGCACGCCCTGGCGCACACCGGCGACGGCGGCCGGAGCTGGCCGCTGACCGACGATGCGCACGCTCCCGGCCAGTACCGTTCCGGCTCCGCCTGGCGTGACGGCCACACCGTGCTCGCGGTCGGCCCAACCGGCAGCGACGTCTCCACCGACGCCGGCCGCAGCTGGACCGGCTTCGACACCACCAGCTACGACGCCGTCCAGTGCGCCCACCACGCCTGCTGGGCGTCTGGCGTCAAGGCACAGATCGCCCGCCTGACGTACTGACGGATCTAGTGGCGGCGCTGGTCGGTCAGGCGGTGGGCCAGCCAGGACAGCGCCAGCGGGTAGCGGTACTCGATGCCGCCGTGGCCGGCGTCGAACAGTTCGAAGTGGATCCGATCGTCGGTCACACCGGCGGCCCGGATCGCGTCGTGGAACGCGCCGGCGCCGACGTCGAGGTAGAACTCGTCCGAGGTGCCGGCGTCGATCCAGACCGCGCGCAGGGACCGCAGCGCCGGGGCGAAGCTGGGCTCGGCGGCCATCATCACCGGGTCCAGCGACAGCCAGCGTTCCCAGACCTCCGGTACGACCCGGCCGTACGCATCGAACGGCAACCGCACCGTGCCGTCCTCGTCGGCCGAATAAGCCGCAGCCACCCCGTAGATCATGATCAGGTCCCCGTCGGTCCGCCTGGTCATCGGCAGCCGGGTACGGAAGTCGGTCCGGAACGCCTCGATCGACCCGTCGTACGAGTCGCGCAGGATGCGCGCCAGCCGCGGGAAATCCGCCCGGTAGCACACATCGAACAGGGCGTCCCCGGCGTGCGTGGCCAACGCGCCGAACACGTCGGGGCGCAGCATCGGCAGCACCATCGCGCCGTACCCGCCGGAGGACTTGCCGGTGATGGCCCGGTGGTCGCGGTCGGCGATGGTCCGGTAGTGCGCGTCCACCCACGGCACCACCTCGTCACACAGGTACGACAGGTACCGGCCGGTGCCCGGGGAGTCGACGAACTGGCTGCCGCCGTACGCGGTCCACGCGTCCACGTACACGACCAGTACCGGCGGCGCCTCCTCGCGGGCGAACAACGCGTCGGCCAGTTCCGGGAACGGCTGGCGGAACGGCGTACGGTTCCGCCACATCGCCAGATGCCCCGTGTAGCCCTGGATCACGTACACCACGGGTAGGGGCTGGTCGCTGTCCTCGTACCCGGGTGGCCGGTAGACCCACAGCGGGCGCTGGTGCGGGTCGCCCAACGGATTGTCCCGCAGCAGTTCACTGTCGAGGACATGCTCGTCGATGGCACCGGCCATCTTTCTCTGCCACGGCAACATGTACCCACCCTGTCAGCCCGCCGCGCCCCGCGCACCCCGTCAGTGGGGGCCGGGCGGGGGCAGTTCGTCGCTGATGGTCAGGATCCGGCCGAGGCCGGTACGGGTCGCGAGGACCATCAGCCGCTCGTCGGGTTGCACCACCCGCTTGTCGTCCGGGGTCCACTGCCAGCGGCCACCTTTCCCGCCGCCGCGGACGGCGATGATGCGGGATTCGCCGGCCTCGTTCAGGTGGTGTACGGGATGGCCTGCGAGCGGGGCGCCGGCGTTGACCGGGATCTCGGCGATGACCAGTACCCGGCGGCCGACCGGGATGGTGTTGGTGACCTGGCGTTCCACCAGGGCGGCGGCGAACGCCGGTGCGGCCAGGTAGGGCACGCTGCGGGAGATGGTGATACCGAAGTGTTCCTGTACCCGGGCGGCCAGGTCGGCGTCGAACAGTCGCAGTACCACCCGCAGGTCGGGCCGTCGGGCCCGGGCGTTCAGGGCGATCTCCAGGTTGGTCACGTCGTTGCTGGTGACCGGTACCAGCGCGCGGCAGCTGTTGACGTGTGCGCGGGCCAGGGTGGCCGGCCGGGTCGCGTCGCCGATGATCAGCGGGATGCCCCGCCGCCGGGCGAAGTCGACCCCGGGGCCCTGGTCGCTCTGCTCGACCGCGATGACCCGGTGACCCATGTCGTCGAGCTGCCTGATCACCCGGGAACCGACGTCACCGAGACCGGTGACGATGACGTGCCCGGAACGCGGCAGGGACCGGCTGCGGGCGGCGACGGTGAGCCGGGCGGCGGTGACCCAGTCGACCAGCGCGGCGGTGACCGTCGGTACGAGCGCGATGCCGGCGATCATGCTGATCGACTGGATCCACTGTTCCAGACCGCTGAACTGGGCGTCGGGGTCGCCGGCACCGGCGATGGTGAGTACCGAGGCGTAGACGGCGAAGCCGACCGACTGGTGCAGCGCCAGCACCCGCAGCGGCACGCCGAGCAGGATCAGCCCGAACAGTACGGCGGCCACGATCGCCAGGCTGCGGCGCAGGTTACGGCGCAGCGCGTCGCCGATGGTGCGGGCGAGGCTACGGCGCGGTCGGTCTTCATCGGACGCCTCCTCCCAGTCGTCCGGTACCTGTTCGCGTTGGCCGTCGGCGGTGGCCAGGACCAGATCCGCCGGCTCGTCGCTGTCCGGCAGCAGCCGGGGGCCGGCCGGGTCGCTGGTGTCGGTGGCCAGGCTGCACACCACGCGGTCGGCGGACACGCTGTGACGTCGCGCGACGATGAAGGTACGGTTCGGTAGCCGTACCGGCGCGGGGCGGTCCAGTGCGGCGGCGACGAACGCCGGCGCGGCGGTGGCCGCGTCGGACAGCGCCGTACAGTCGGCGAACAGTTCGTGTACCCGGTCGCGCAGGTTGCGGTTGGACATCCGGATGACCAGCCGCAGCTTGCGGTTGAACTCCTGGGCCCGCAGCGCCGCGTGCAGGTTGCCCACGTCGTCGTCGGCGGCCAGCGCCAGGGACCGGGCCCGACTCAGCTTGGCGTCCTGGAAGGCCTTGCTGTCGAGCCGTTCGGCCACCACGATCCGCACCTTGTCCAGGGCGGCGATGTCCGGCGCCCGGTTGGTGGTCCGGGACGGCACGATCACGGTCACGTACTCCCCGTGCCGGGTCACCAGTTCCTCCACCAGCCGGTAGGTCAGCTGGTTGGCGCCGCACACCACAACGTGCCGGTGCTCGGCCCGTCTCGGCACCCGCCACGGCGGACTGGGCAGCGACGGTGTGATGGAGGGCATGGCGCCGATGGTAACGAGCACGCGCTTTCCGCCCGACCGTCCTGCTTCCCGCCGCAGTGCGGCGGAATCTGCGTGACCACGCGTGCCAAGTACCGACACTCAGCCGAAAGGTTGGGTTCCGTACGGTGTCCAATCCAGCACGATAAGCAACATTGCTAAGAAACTCCCAGGTAATCGGCACGTTAAGGAACGGCAAAATCCGCTACCCTCGCCGGCAATGGACGTCAAGCGGACCGTGAACAGAGCCCTGCAACGCACCACCGGGTACGAGATTGTCCGTACCGGTGGCGGTAACGGCAACACCGGCGCCCGGCCGCTGGTCGAGGGCGACCGGCTGCTGCGCGCCCCGGTGTTCATCCTGTCCTCGATCCGCAGCGGCTCGACGTTGCTGCGGGTCATGCTGGACAGTCACTCGCAGTTGTTCTCGCCGCACGAACTGCACCTGGGCAACATCGTCGCGTCCACCGACAGCTGGTACGCCGAACAGGCGGTCAAGGAAGCCGGCCTGGACGACGAGGAACTGACCCGGATGACCTGGGACCGGTTCCTGGACCGGATGCTGCGCGACAGCGGAAAGAAGATCCTGGTCGAGAAGACCCCGTACCATGTCTTCATGTACCGGCGGCTGAAGGCGACCTGGCCGGACGCCCGCTTCATCTTCCTGCTGCGCCATCCCGGCTCGATCTTCGAGTCGTGGCAGGACGCCCAACCGGACAAACCCACCGAGGATGTCACCGCCGACGTGCTGCGCTACGCCGCGAAGTTGGAGGAGGCCCGGAAGGACATGGCCGGCATCGACGTACGGTACGAGGACCTGACCGCCGACCCCGCCGAGCAGACCCGCCGCCTCTGCACCTACATCGGGGTGGAGTGGGAACCCACCATGATCGAGTACGGCGAGCGCGGCCACACGCGCTTCAAGCGCGGCCTGGGCGACTGGTCCGGCAAGATCCAGTCCGGCCGGCCGCAGACGCCACGGGAACTGCCGTCGATCGACACCGTGCCGGAACCGCTGCACAAATACTGCCGCGCCTGGGGCTACCTGTCCGCGTGATGCGCCCGGCGGCCTGCCGGCCCATGCCATGAGAGCCCCGGCCACATGGGCCAGGGCTCTGCGGGGCGCTACTCGGTAATGGAGCGGGTGAACACCTGCCAGGCAGCCGGGTCCACGATCAGCGCAGCGCCCTCGGGGTCCTTGCTGTCACGCACGGCCACGATCCCCGGCAAGTTGCGCGCGACCTCCACACAGTTTCCGCCGTTCGTGCCGCTGCGACTGCTCTTGCGCCATAGGGCGCGGGTGAGGTCTGGGTGGGACATCCCGCGCCTCCTTCCTGTGCGGTCACGTCAGAGACTCCGCAATCGTACGCAGCACATCACGCGATCTCGATGGCGCGTCAGCGAGAACTGCGAGGCGGTCCCATGCTGCGTTGTACATGACGAGTTCCGCCGGTTCCTCGAGATAGTGGGCGCCGGTCAGGTAGTCCACGTACACGACCCGGGGCTCAGCAGTGTCGGGATACGGCTCGGGCAGGGCCGGGAACTCCAACAACACGAAAGGGCCGTCGAACCCGGCGTGCGCGCCCGCCGAAAACGGAAGGACCATCAGGTCGATGTTCGTCTCGGAGGATCGCGTGAGCAGATACTCCAGTTGCTCACGCATGATCTTCGAGTCGCCCACGATCCTCCGGACCACGCCCTCATCCAGGATGGCGCGCAACTGCGGTGGATCGTCTCCGTCCAGGATCGCTTGGCGCTCCATACGTAACCGCACCTGTCGTTCGATCTCCCCCACCGATTCGGGGATAGGCGCGGCCTGGAGCACAGCACGGGCATACGACTCGGTCTGGAGGATGCCGGGGACACTCTGCGCCTCGTAGGTGCGGATCAAGCTGGCCTCGGACTCCAGACCGACGTAGGTGGAGAACCAGTCCGGGATCGCCTTGCTGTAGGGGTGCCACCAGCCACGCTTGCGAGCACCGCGGTTGATCTCCAGAACGGCCTCGACCTCGACGCCCTCAATGCCATAGACGGACAAGAGCTGGCGCAGGTCGTTGTTGTGGATGCCGTTCTCAGCGTGCTCGATCCGCGACAGCCATGTGCTGTCGTGCTCTGCTCGCCGCGCCGCCTCCGCCATCGTCATGTCGGCCCGCTTTCGCAGATCCCGCAGGGTCGCGGCGACGCGACGCCGCTTGACGGTGGGGCTGTCTCTGCGTTGGGTCATGCCCGACAGTGTGCATGTATATCAGCATCATGGCAATGGAAACAGACCGAACCGCAGCAGGGCGTGCAGGAAGCTGGCTACAACACGCTGATGTTCAGCATCTTGCTAAAACCTCGTCCAAGGTGTCTACTGTCCTACATCGGATGTGACGCACCGGCTTCTGATGGGTTCGGAGCGTGATGGACGAGTGTGCTCACGGACGCCGAGCTCTCCCCCGTCCCCCGGTGTCCGTGACCAACTGGCCTGACCGAGGCAGCGGAGACCCGCTCCCGGCCGGGCCGCCGAACGACCCGTTGTTCCCAAGGCGCGGGTCGAAAAAAGGGGGCGACGCGATGGATTGCAGCCCGCGCGTCGCCCCCACCCCATCGACCGCTTGGAGGCCAACCGATGGAGTTCCGCAATCCTATCCGGGGCTGGCGACAGCGACGCGCCGTGCGTCAGCGCCCCGACGACCCGTACGCCGCAGCGCTGGCCAACGCCTCGCACCTCGGGATGCTGCGTCGTGACCTGACCGGCGAGACCACCCCGGCACGGTGGTACCGGTGATCGATCGATCCGTCACCGGGGCGACTGCACCCGCTCGACAGCCGGCGGTGCCGGTCGGCGTGCAGGACACGATGCTCTGGATCAGTGCAGAGCGGGTACGCGTCGCGCATCAGCCCGTCGACGGCCCCGGGCCGCGATGCTGCGCGGAGTGCGGCAGGGCGTACCCGTGTGGACCTGCCATCGATGCGAAGCGCTCGCAGGAGCTGTCGTACCGGCCGTGGCCGGTCAGGATGACCGCACGCCACGACGCGCTGTCCAGCCGGAGCCGGCGGTGGTAGCCGCGATGACCGGCGTGATGCCCAGGCCCGGCGACCTGGTCCACATCACCGAACGGGCGGCCATCGAGTTCGAGCACCACCCGATCCGCCGCTTCCGGGTCATCGAATCGGAACTGATCCCGGCACGGCCCGGCTGGTGCCGACTGCACGGCTGGGACGCCGACGAGAAGCGACGGCACTACCGCTGGTGCACCGTCTGGATCGAGGCCCTCACCTTCCAGCCCGGCGACAGCTGGCACTGAGCCCTGGCACGGCAACCGTCGAGCCAGTCATCCCCGATAGGAGGTATCACAATGGCACCACCAATCGGCCTGCTGGAGGCAGGCTACGATCCGAACCCGGGAGTCGACAGCGGGGGGCGATCAGGCATGAAGGTCGAAGGTTTTCAGGAATTTCTGCTCGGCACGATTCGGGCGGCGGCGTCGCCCGCCATCGCCAACGTCGAGGCGTTCGGATCCGTGGAACCGGACGGCAAGCCGGGCGGCGTGATCCTGGAGCTGGCCAGCGGCGGACGCGTGTTCCTGTACCACGTGCACTCGTCGGCGATGTCCGGCAACTACCAGTGGGGCGAGCCGATCGAAGGTGCGCCGCCCGCGGAGCTGCCGGTGCCGGACCTGGCCACCCGCCAGGACGGCCGGGTCGCCATCGCTGATCTGGAGACGTGGCTGCAGGCCGTACTGGTCGGCACCCGACACCCGCAGCTCGCTGCGGTGGCAAAGTTCAGCGAACGGGAGACGCCGCTCCCCGGCCATCCGTACGGGCTGTCCATCCGCTGGCACAACCAGTCCTCGGCCACGGTCTACCTGTGGCACACGGTGCCGGCCGGCCAACAGCCCAGCGAACGCACCCGGTACGCCTACACCGAGGCGATCTGACCTGACGGGAGGCGTCTGATGCCCACCACGACATGCCCGCAGTGCGGACTCAAGGTCGGTACACGTGGCGGCAAGATCCTGATCCACACCACGCCGGACAGCAACAACAAGCAGTGCCCGGGCAGAATAGGCCCGCATGACACAACAGGCTCCCGCCCTACCCGGGCGGGAGCCTGTTCTCATCGGTAGGCCGACAGCGAAGCCTCTACGGCCAAGGCACAGCGCCCACTGCCGCAGATCTTGACTGCTGCGGAGGCCCGGCGGCGGGTGGAGCCGGCGGCGGGACTCGAACCCGCAACCTACCGCTTACAAGGCGGTTGCGCTGCCAATTGCGCCACGCCGGCATTGACCCACAGCGTGGCAGGTCGCCTGGAATCCTACGCTGCCCACCCCCGGTCACAGGCAAGGCACCGGCCGTACATGCACTGGCCATCGACCTGGCCACCGGCTATGTTGTCTGGCACACGCCCACGTCGAGTGGGTCGTGTCCGTCTTTCACTACGGATCGTCCGGCACGTACCTGCCGGTGAAAGGACGCTCCACCATGGCAACAGTGACCTACGACGCCGCCTCCCGGATCTACCCGGGTTCCACCACACCGGCCGTCGACGCGCTCAACCTGGACATCGGCGACGGGGAGTTCCTCGTCCTGGTCGGCCCGTCCGGCTGCGGAAAATCCACCTCGCTGCGGATGCTCGCCGGTCTTGAGGACGTGGACCGCGGCGCCATCCTGATCGACGGCAAGGACGTCTCGAACCTTCCGCCCAAGGCGCGCGACATCGCCATGGTCTTCCAGAACTACGCGCTCTACCCGCACATGACGGTGTTCGACAACATGGCGTTCGCCCTCAAACTGCGCAAGACGCCCAAGGCCGAGATCGAGCGCCGGGTCAAGGAAGCCGCCGCGCTGCTCGACCTGCAGGGTTACCTGGACCGCAAGCCGAAGGCGCTGTCCGGCGGTCAGCGGCAGCGGGTCGCGATGGGCCGCGCCATCGTGCGTGAGCCGCAGGTCTTCCTGATGGACGAGCCGCTGTCCAACCTCGACGCCAAGCTGCGGGTGCAGACCCGTTCGCAGATCGCCGCGTTGCAGGCCCGGCTCGGCACCACCACCGTCTACGTGACGCACGACCAGACCGAGGCCATGACCATGGGCCACCGGGTCGCCGTACTCAAGGACGGCCTGCTCCAGCAGGTCGCCACGCCGCGCGAACTGTACGACACCCCGCAGAACGTGTTCGTCGCCGGGTTCATCGGCTCACCCGCCATGAACATCAAGACCGTCACGCTCGGCGATGCCGGTGCCGTACTCGGCGGCTTCTCCGTACCGCTGACCCGCGAACAGGTCACCAGGGCCGGCGACGGCGCGGACGGCAAGGTCACCGTCGGCTTCCGGCCCGAGGACGTGAAGCTGGTCGGCGAGAACGAAGGCGGCATCAGCATGACCGTCGACCTCGTCGAGGAACTCGGCTCCGACGCATTCGTCTACGGCCGCGCCGACCTGGACGGCACCGAGGAGCAGTTCGTCATCCGTACCGAGGGGCGCAACACCCCCAGCATGGGTGACACCGTCTTCCTCAAGCCGCAGAGCACCCCGCACATCTTCCACGCTGGCAACGGCGAGCGGGTCGAGTAGTCAGCAGCCACACGACAGAGGGCGGTCCGGAGATCATCCGGGCCGCCCTTCTGCGTACGTGCAGGTCCTACCCCCGGCCATCGTGCGGCGCGGGCGGGTCCAGCGGTCAGTCCCGGAACTTCTGTACGGTGAACGCCTTGGCGTCGTCGTCGGGGCAGATCAGGTAGTGGTCGGTCCAACCACAGGTGGTCAGGTCCGGGCCGACGTTACCGATCGTGTGGGTGCTGCCGGACTGTGCGCCGCCGCCGATCAGTACCCGCGCGGAGTGATCCGGACCGGATGCGGTGATGTCGACGTTGGCCAGCAGCAGGGTCGCACTGTCCAGCCGGGCAGCGGACAGCGTCGACCAGGTGTGCAGAACCTTGCCGTCGGAATCGAATACCTGGGTGGTGAGCTGGCTGTCCTTCTTGTAGGTCAGCACGATCCTGTTACCCACCGGAATGGGCACCTGGGCAAGCGGCGCCTTCAGGGTCTTCCGTACGGTCCCCTTGTCGGTGTCGATGATCCGGACCTGCCGGGTGGTGCCACTGGCGGACGACTCCCTGTCGGTGGCCTTGTCATCGGTGACGCAGATCAGCTGGGCACCGCAGACGGTGACGGCGCTGCTGCGCCACCCCTGGTCCACCGATAACGCCCACTTCGGCTTGTCGAGCTTGTCCAGCGGGTACGCCCGGACGGTGTAGCCACTTTCCCCGCTGGTGTCGTACAGGACCCCGCCGTACACCATCCGGGCGCCGGCCGCAGCCACCGTACGGTGGCCGTGCCTGCTACCTGTCGCAGCATCGACGACCTGGGCGGTGGTGCCGTCGATCAGCACGACCTTCGTACTGTGCAGGAAAACCCCGCCCTGGTCGGCCGGGTACCCGAGCGTCGACGGCCCCTGATAGGCATGCCAGTCGGTGTCCAGCAACGCCGCAGAGCCCGGCAGCTGCCACCGTATCTTCCCGGACCGTTGCGCCAGCGCGGCGACCTTGCCCGATCCGTTGTGCAGCACCACTTTCGCACCGGGGACCAGTTGGTATCTGTCGTCGGAGTCGGATGCGGCGTGCTTGTCGGTCCACAGCACCTGCCCGTTCGTGGCATCGACCACCACCAGACCGCCGGGGATCGTATGGTAGTCCGAGTCGTGGCCGGTGTCGTAGCGCAGCAGCAGTAGGCCGTCCGCAGCGTACAGCCACGCCCAACCGTCCTTGCTCGGTGAGGTGAACGACTTCTTCCAGGTCGCCTTGCGGGCACCCACGGTGAAGCGCTGCACGGTGAGGGTGAGCTCGCTGGATCCGGACTTTCCGGCTGGCACGGTGTCGGCGACGAACGCCGAGCCCCCGTCGACGGCGACCATCTTGTCGTTGGGGCTGTCCGCGCTGTAGCCGAAGCTGGCCACTGGGGCGAGCGAGTCGCGGAACGGGCGCTCCGGGTACGGGTCGTAGAGCGCCAGCACCGCGGCGACCACTGCCAGGACCATGACCGTGGCCACCGCCGGGACCATCAGCAGCGGGCGGGTGTACCAGCGGCGTAACCGGCCGGAGCCACCCTGCGGGTGCTCCCCGGCAGAGGCTGGCGGGCCGCTGCTGGGCGCCGTACCGGCGGGTCGCCCGGGCGGCGTCGTGGCCGGTTCGGGCGGCATCCCGGGCAGTGTCGGCCCGGTCAGTTCGGTCAGGGCGCCCTCCGCGACCGGAAGTTCGGGCTGTTCCAGTACGGTCGGCGCGACGTGCAGCTGGGCGTGCAGCATCCGGGCCGCGAGCGGCACCCGGCTCGACCCGCCGACCAGGAACAGCCCGGCCAGCTGGTCCGGGCGCAGGCCGGCGCGGGCGATGGTGGCCCCGGTGGCGGCGACGGCCCGTTCCACCAACGGTCCGGTGATCCGTTCCAACTCGTCGCGGGTCAGGTGCACAGCCTGGTCTACCCCGGGCACCGGCAACGGCGCGGACGCGGCCCGGGACAGCATCTCCTTGGCGCCGCGTACGTCCTCCCAGAACAGCCGCCGGTACCGACGGTCCGCGGTGGAGGTGGGCCGCGACAGGTGCTGCCAGATCTGCGGGTGTCGCCGGCCGATCAGCCCGCCGAGGTGCGCGACGAGTGCCGCGTCCAGGTCTAGGCCGCCAAGGTTCTCCTCGCCGCCGGAACTGATCACGGTGAACGGGGTACGCGGGTCGGTGGCCCGATCGCCGTCGTTGCGTACGACCGCGACGTCGAGGGTGCCGCCGCCGAAGTCGAACACCGCGACCGCGGAGCCGACGGGTACCGGACGGCGCAGCACCTCGGCGAAGTACCGGGCCGCGGCGACCGGTTCGCTCACCAGCCGTACCGGCGGCCAGCCGGCCTCCCGTACGGCCGCCAGCAGCACTTCCCGCCGCGGGGTACCCCAGGCGGCCGGACAGGTCAGTACCGCGGGCGGCAGGAAACCGACGGTCTGCACGGCGGCCCGGGCGATCGCCCGCAGGATCGCGGCCAGCAGCGCGACCACCGGTATCTCCTGGTCGCCGAGCAGGACGGCGCGTTCGTCGATCCGCCGTTTCGGGTTCGGCTCGCAGCGGGCCGGGTCGAGCTGGGCCATCCGCTGCGCGTCCCGCCCGACGTGCAGGTGACCCGCCTCGTCGACACACACCACCGAGGGCATGACCGGCTGCCCGTCGAACAGCATCGGCCGGGTCCGGCCGTCTGGCGAACGGAGCACGGCGACGGTGTTGGAGGTGCCGAGGTCGACGCCGAGCGTGTAGCCCTGCTGCGGTGGACTGGTCACGGCGGGCGGGGCCTCCTTGGTCAGCGGTGCGGTGGTCCGATCGTACGAACCTGAACCAACCGCGTCCGACGGGCACCGGCTCCGTCGCCGCCGCGCCGGGTCACCATCGGTGGTGGCGGCAACCCGGCGAGGGAAGCTGCGTCACCCGGAGCGTCGCCGGGACACCTCGGCCAGCGCGATCGATGCGGCCACCGACGCGTTCAGCGACTCGACCGACGAGGCGATCGGAATTGACACCCGCAGGTCGCAGGTCTCTCCGACGAGCCGGGACAGGCCCCGGCCCTCCGAACCGACGACCAGTACGACGGGGTCGACCGCCGCCTCCAGCTCGTAGAGCGGTACCTCGCCGTCGGCGTCCAGGCCCACGGTCAGGAAGCCGGCGTCCTGTGTCTGCTTGAGCGCCCGGGTCATGTTGGTGACCTGAGCGACCGGCAGCCGGGCGGCCGCACCGGCCGACGTACGCCACGCGGTGGCGGTGATGCCCGCGGCCCGCCGGGCGGGCAGGAACAGGCCCTGCGCACCGAACGCCGCGGCGGACCGGATCACCGCACCCAGGTTGCGCGGGTCGGTCACCCCGTCGAGGGCGAGCAGCAGCGGCGCCGGTGCCTCCGCGGAGGCGGCCAGCAGGTCCTCGAACGGCTCGTACTCGTACGGCGGGACCTGTACGCCGATGCCCTGGTGCAGTACGCCGCCGGTGAGCCGGTCCAGTTCGGCGCGGCTGACCTCCAGGATCGCGATGCCACGGTCGCCGGCGGTGCGTACCGCCTCGATGGTCCGTTCGTCGAGTTCGATGCCCTGCGCCACGTACAGCGCGGTGACCGGAATGTGCGCCCGCAGCGCCTCGACGACCGGGTTGCGGCCGACCAGCAGTTCGGGTGCGTCCTTGGCGGCGGCGGAGCGTCGGCCTGGTGACACCCGGGGTCCGGACCGACCGCCACCGCCCTGACCGGCACGGCCCTGACCGGCACGGCCCTGACCGGCACGGCCCTGGCCGGCACGGCCCTGACCTGCACGGGTTTGACCGGCACGGGTTTGGCCGGCACGGCCCTGCGCGGGTTTCGGCGTACGCCCCTCGGCGACCGCCTTGCGGCGGTCCTTCTCCTGCTTCCAGGCGGTGCGCTTGGGCAGTTCCTCGCCCTCGCCGGGGCTGAACTTCTTGTGCCAGGGCCGCTCGTCTGCGGGCAGGGTACGGCCCCGCCCTTCCAGGCTCTGCCTGCGCTTGCCGCCGGAGCCGGCGGTGCGGCCCTTCTTCGACGTGGTGCGGCGGTTGCGTCGTTCGGAGTTACCGGGCATCAGGTACTACCATCCGTTGCTTGCTCTGCGAGTGTCCATCGTGGACCGTTCGGGGTGTCTTCGATCAGTACACCGGCCTGCTTGAGCTGGTCGCGTACCGCGTCTGCGGCCGGCCAGTCGCGCCGTGACCGGGCCGCGTTGCGCTGCTCCATGGCCAGCGCGACCAGATGATCCACTGTGGAGCGCAGGCCGCCGGCCCGAGCACCGGACGAGCCGCCGTCGACCGGGTCGAAGCCGAGCACGGTGAGCATACCGAGCACCCCGGCCAGCGCGGTGCGGACGGCGTCGGGATCGTCGGCGGCCAGTGCCGTGTTGCCGGCCCGTACCGTGTCGTGCACGATCGCGAACGCCCGCGGCGTGTTCAGGTCGTCGTCCATCGCGGTCACGAAGGCGTCCTGCAGTTCCGCCGCCGAGACCGCGCCGACCCGCTCACCGGCCCGCTGCACGAAGCCCTCGATCCGCCGGTACGCCGCTGCCGCCTCGTCCAGCGCCGCGTCCGAGTAGTCGATCATCGAACGGTAGTGCGGGAATGACAGGTAGTAGCGCACCTCGACCGGGCGTACCCCACGGGCCGCGAGCGCCGGCAGGTCCACCACGTTGCCCAGCGACTTGCTCATCTTCTCGCCGCCCATGTTCAGCGGACCGTTGTGCACCCAGTACCGGGCGAAGCCGAACCCGGCGGCCCGGGACTGCGCGAGCTCGTTCTCGTGGTGCGGGAACTGGATGTCCAGCCCGCCGCCGTGGATGTCGAACTCCTCACCCAGGTAGCGCCAGGTCATCGCGGAGCATTCGATGTGCCAGCCGGGCCGACCCCGGCCCCACGGCGACGGCCAGTACGCGTCGGCCGGCTCGGTGGCCTTGACGCCCTTCCACAGCGCGAAGTCCAGCGGGCTGCGCTTGTCCCGTACGGCCGGGTCGGTCGCGTCGTGCTCGGTCGGCTGCATGGCGTCCGGCCGCTGTCCGGACAGCGACCCGTAGTCCGGGAACGAGGAGACGTCGAAGTAGACCTCGCCGCCAGGGGTGGCGTACGCGTGGCCGCGCTCGATCAGCCGCTCGATCAGCTGGTGCATCTCGGTGATGTGGCCGGTGGCTCGCGGCTCGTAGGTGGGCAGCCGGATGCCGACCGCGTCGTACGCGTCGTCGAGCAGCCGCTCGTTGCGGTACGCGATGGACCAGTACGGCACCTGCTCGTCCTGGGCGCGGGCCAGCACCTTGTCGTCGATGTCGGTGATGTTGCGGATGAACCGGACCTCGTAGCCGTGCTGTTCCAGCCAGCGGCGCAGCACGTCGTAGTTGGCGCCGGAGCGCAGGTGACCGATGTGCGGCGGGCTCTGCACGGTGACACCACACAGGTAGATCCCGACCTTGCCGGGTTCCCGCGGGACGAAGTCCCGGACCGTACGGGTCGCGGTGTCATACAGAGACAGGCTCACCCTGAGAGCCTAACGGGCGCCGGCGCCAGGCCGCCTACCGCACACGGCCCGCCGCGTGGGATGTCCGTTTCCCGCGTACGCCCCGCCGCCCGGCGGGCACCGGCTCCCGGCCGGGATCCCGGCGGGGTCCGGGCAGGTACCTCCCGGGGCGGATAGGGTCCGGCTCGTGGGCGAGCACAACGGGACAGGTCGGCCGGCAGGCACCGGTCGGGAGACGTCGCAGACGCTGGACCGTGGTCTGCGGCTGCTCGCCCTGGTGGCCGAGCATCCGGAGGGCCTGTCGGTGAGCACCGCCGCCGAGCATCTCGGCGTCGGCCGTACGGTGATCTACCGGCTGGCCGCCACCCTCACCGCGCACGGCCTGGTACGACGCGAGGGCTCCGGCCCGCTGCGGCTGGGCATCGGGGTGCTCGCGCTGGCCCGCCGGGCACAGCCGCTGCTGGCCGGTACCGCGCTGCCGGTGCTGCGCGCCCTGGCCGAGGAACTCGGCGCCACCGCGCACCTGACCGTCGAGGACGGCGGGGAGGCGCTGGCGTTGCTGGTGGTCGAGCCGTCCTGGCCGGCGCTGCACGTCGCGTACCGGACCGGCTCACGGCACCCGCTGGAGCGGGCCGCCGGCGGACTGGCGATCCTGGCCGGCCGGCGCGGTGAACGCGGCTGGACCACCTCGGCGGGGGAGTTCCAGCAGGGCGCGTACGGCGTCGCAGCCCCGGTACTGGGCCTGGAAGGGCTGGTCGCCAGCGTCGGGATCATCACCCTCGAACCCATCGACCCGGGCACCGCTGGGCCAAGGGTGCAGGAGGCCGCCGGCGCCCTGCACCGGGAACTGTCCCGCTGAACCCGACCCGGCCAGCCGGGCTCAGCGGGTCCGACGGTCAGGGGTGGGTCATGGACAGTACGTCGAGCAGCTCGTCGAGCTGGGTCTCGGTGAGCGCACCGGACTCCAGGTGCCCGCGCTCGATGACCACCTCGCGGATCGTCCTACGCTCCTTCAGCGCCTGCTTGGCGATCGCGGCGCCCTCCTCGTAACCGATGTGCCGGTTGAGCGGGGTGACGATCGACGGGGACGACTCGGCGTACTCCCGGCAGCGGTCGACGTTCGCGGTGATACCGGCGATGCAGCGATCGGCGAGCAGCCGCGACACGTTGGCCAGCAGCCGTACCGACTCCAGTACGTTCACCGCCATGACCGGCAGCATCACGTTCAGCTCGAAGTCGCCGAGAGTGCCGGCGAAGGCGACGGTGGCGTCGTTGCCGATCACCTGGGCGACCACCTGGCGAACCGCCTCGGGCAGCACCGGGTTGACCTTGCCGGGCATGATCGACGAGCCGGGCTGCAGGTCGGGCAGGGCGATCTCGCCGAGACCGGCACGCGGGCCGGAACCCATCCAGCGCAGGTCGTTGACTATCTTGTACAGCCCGGCGGCGATGGTACGCAGCTGGCCGGATGTCTCGACCAGACCGTCCCGGGCACCCTGCGCCTCGAAATGGTTGCCTGCTTCGGTGAGCGGCAGCCCGGTGGCCGCGGCGAGCTCGGCGATCACCCGGGCGGAGAAGCCGGCCGGGGTGTTGATACCGGTACCCACGGCCGTACCGCCGAGCGGCAGCTCGGCCAGCCGCGGCAGCGCGGACCGCAGCCGGTCCACCCCGTACCGGACCTGGGTGGCGTAACCGGAGAACTCCTGGCCCAGGGTGACCGGGGTGGCGTCCATCAGGTGCGTCCGGCCCGCCTTGACGACCTCGGCGTACTCCTTCGCCTTCGCCTCCAGCGCCCCGGCCAGGTGCTCCAGCGCGGGCATCAGGTCGGTGCTGATCGCCGCGGTCGCCGCGACGTGGATCGAGGACGGGAACACGTCGTTGGACGACTGCGAAGCGTTCACGTGGTCGTTGGGGTGTACGGACGCGCCGAGACGCTCGGTGGCCAGGGTGGCCAGCACCTCGTTGGTGTTCATGTTGGAGGAGGTGCCGGAGCCGGTCTGGAACACGTCGATCGGGAACTGGTCGTCGTGCCGGCCGTCCACGACCTCGGCGGCGGCCGACCGGATCGCCTCGGCGACCTCTGTGCCGATCACGCCCAGTTCGGCGTTGACCTTCGCGGCGGCGGCCTTGATCTGCGCCAGCGCCGCGATGTGCGCGTGCTCCAGGGTGCGGCCGGAGATCGGGAAGTTCTCCACCGCGCGCTGGGTCTGCGCCCGCCATTTGGCCCGGGACGGCACCCGGACCTCACCCATCGTGTCGTGCTCGATCCGGTACTCATCACTCATGGCCTACATCCTGCCGCGCCACCGACCCTCGCCCCGCGCCCACCCCGGCCGTACGTGACCTGGTCAGCTGGACGCGTCCGGGTCGGTCCAACGGACCGGCTGCGGGCGGTTCTCCCATTTGGTCGACAGCGCGATGGTCGAATGCGTGCGGGCCACGCCCGGCACCCGGTTGAGTCGCAGTACCAGACCCTCCAACTCGGCGATGGTCCCGACCCGCACCTTCACCAGGAACGATTCCTGGCCCGCGAGGAAATAGCAGGATTCGACCTCGACGAGTTCGGACAGCGACTCGGCGATGTCCTCGGCCTCGCTGGAATCGGTCTGCACGAGGCCGACGAGTGCGGTCACGCCGAGCCCGATTGTCTCCGGTTCGACGACGGTCCGGTACCCGACGATCACACCGGTCGACTCCAGTTTCGACACTCGGTCGTGTACGGCGGGCGGCGACAGTCCGATCTGGCGACCCAGCTCGGCGTACGACAGCCGGGCATTGGTACGGAGCAGGTCGAGAATCTGGCAGTCGGTCTTGTCCACCTGCGACATTTTAAGGCTCCTCGACACCCGAGCCGGGACGCACGGGTCGGCACAGGTTGTCACCCTTCGCAGCCACGCGCCTGCGGCCATGGCCACTGAGCTGTCACGATAGGCAATGGGTGGTCGGTTCCGTGCCGTAACCCGGTAGTGGATACCGACCGGCAAAAATCCCAACATCCGCCCTTGTCAACAGCCTGGAGTGACAATATTCCTACAGATCGTTGATGAAGTGTGCGTCGCCACAACACCCCATCGGGTGGCGTTCCGTTCATTTCCGGGACGGCAGGGGACGACAGTGCTGTAATGGCGTCAGGGGACTAAGTACAAAGGGGGGGTCGTGGAAACTGCCGATCGGCTGCTCACACCAGGTGAGGTGGCCTCGTTGTTCCGAGTAGACCCGAAGACCGTTACCCGTTGGGCTGCCGCTGGGCGAATCGGAAGCATTCGCACACCGGGCGGTCACCGCAGGTTCCGGGAATCGGAAGTTCGTGCATTGCTGAGCGGCGACGAAGCTGGCTTCGCCGAGGAGGGACAGCCCACGCCGCGTTAGCTTCTGCACTCTAGATCAACTGACGGCCCGAGCCGCACACGGGGTCGGCCCGTCACACAGAGAAACACGCATCCGGCGGGCCATGCCGGGCGCGGCACCGGAGCGTTCTGCTTCGGGCCCGCACGGCCCGTCGGCTCAGCGCTGCCCCGGGATCGGCTCAGATGAGCCGACCCCGGGGCTCTTCAGTGCTCGTGGGCGTCAGTGCTCGTGGGCGTCAGCCCTCGGGTGATCGGGCGGCGCCCAGGTTGCCCGCCCAGCGCTGGTACAGCGTGTGCTCGACCGCCATCGCGTCCAGCACCCGGCCGGCCACGAAATCCACCAGCTGCTGTACGTCCCGGGCGCCCGCATAGAACCCGGGACTGGCCGGCAGTACGGTCGCGCCCGCGTCGTGCAGCGCGAGCAGGTGCACCAGGTGGCTGCGGGACGCCGGCGTCTCCCGCGGCACCACGATGACCGGGCGGCGTTCCTTGAGGTTGACGTCCGCGGCCCGCTGCAGCAGGTCCTTGGACAGTCCTAGTGCGATGCCGGCACAGGCCGCGGTACTCGCCGGCACCACCGCCATACCCCGCGCCGGGTACGAACCACTGCTCGGCCCCGCCGCGATGTCCGCCGCCGGCCAGAAGGTCATGTCAGCGTCGGCCAGATCCCGGCCGAGGAACTCGGCGAGGTCGTCCTTCCACCGCGCGTCCCGTACCGGAATGCCGGTCTCGTCCAGGATCGTCAACCGGGCGGCGCGGGAGATCACCACATCCACCGGCAGCTCGACGTCCAGAAGTGCGTTGATGACCGCGCGTGGATAGGGCGTGCCGGACGCTCCCGACACTCCGATGATCCACGGCCGGCGTCGCTGCGTCATGGCATCAACTCTGCCCGACCGGATCCACCATGCCGGAACCGGGCCGCGTACCCACCCACACACGAGGGCCGTGTGGCGACCGGGACACGGTCACCACACGGTCCAGGCGAACTACAGTTCGGCACTCATGAACTCGTCGGTGTCGGTCCATCCGTCGACCGGCCCGTCGATGGACGTACCGTCCGCGCCGGTCCCGGGCGCGGAATGGTCGTCGAACTCGACTGCGATCTGGTTACGTGGCGACGGCGTCGTTGCCGCGTCCAGTTCCCGCCAACTCCTTTGTCTGATCATCAGCACCTCCCCACACCCCAGACAGACACCAGGCACCGAGGTGGACCGCGGCGCAGCCGGTGGACTGGGGGGCAGACGTCCAGCATCGCGGAAGGTAGACCTTTCGTCTACCGACCGTATGAACGATTCCCTGATCAACCCGACGTACAGCTGCACATGTCCTACCGTCGCGGCGCGGCGCGGCGCGGCGCGGCGCGGCGACCAAACGAGACAACAACCACGTTCGCGTCGGACACGGCCAGCGCGGTCGGCGGCCCTACTATCAGCGGCCCAGCGGTCAGAGGCCCTGCAGGAAGAACAGGTCCGTCACCGCGAAGACGAACAGCACGATGCCGACCACACCGTTGGCGGTGAAGAACGCGCGACTCATCCGGGACAGGTCGGTGGGGCGCACGATGGCGTGCTCGTAGCCGAGTACCACCGCGGTCAGGGCCAGGCCGACCCACCACAGCACGCCGTAGCCGGCCAGTACGCCGAACCAGGCGTACAGCGCCACCGTGGCCACGTGCACCAGCGTCGAGGCCCGTAGCGCGTTGGCCACGCCGAACCGGACCGGCACGCTGCGTACCCCGATCCGCCGGTCCACGTCGACGTCCTGGCAGGCGTACATGCAGTCGAAGCCACCGATCCAGGCACCGACCGCGAGACCGAGGATCCCGGCCGGCCAGGACCAGTGCCCGGTGACGCCGAGCCAGGCCCCGACCGGGGCGATGGCCTGCGCGATGCCCAGGAAGACCTGCGGGAAGTCGGTGAAGCGCTTCGCGTACGAGTAGATGATCAGGAAGAACAGCGCGATCGGGGACAGCAGCAGACACAGCGGGTTGAGCAGCGCGACGCTGCCGAGGAACACGCCCATGGAGGCGGCCAGCCCGATCCACGCGGTGCGTACCGACAGCGCGCCGGTGACCAGTTCCCGGTTCGCGGTACGCGGGTTCTGCGCGTCGATGTGCCGGTCGATGATGCGGTTGGCGGCCATCGCCACGGTCCGTCCGGACACCATCGCCACCGTGATGGTCAGCAGCGTCAGCCACTGCACCCCGTGCCCCTGCATGCGCATCGCGGACAGCGCGGCGATGTAGGCGAACGGCAGCGCGAAGACCGAGTGTTCGATCATGACCAGCCGCAGGAACGAGCGCACCGGGTTGGCCCGATGCCCGCCCGGCGGGTCGGACCGGTCGACACCGACCGGCGGGCGGTCGGACGGAGTTCCGGCGGGCAGGGCTCCGGCAGATACGGCGTCGGCCGGTCCGTTGGTGGTTCTCGGGCCCGATTCGGTCATTCAGCGCGCTCCCAGGCCGTACTCCGACCATCTCTTGTCTACAGTGGACACCGTCTCCGGGTCCATCACCATCATCTCCGGCCAGCCCCGGGTGTAGCCCTCGGAGGGCAGCTTTCGGGTCGCGTCGATGCCCAGCTTGCCGCCGAAGAACTGGTGGTACGACGAATGGTCCAGGTGGTCCACCGGACCCTCGGTGACCACCGTGTCGTGCAGGTAGTCGACGTTGCCGAAGGCCCGGAACGCGACCTCGCGGTAGTCGTGCACGTCGCAGTCCGCGTCCACCACGATGACCAGCTTCGTCAGCGACAGCAGGTGAGCACCCCAGACCGCGTGCATCACCTTCTTCGCCTGCTTGGGGTAGCGCTTGTCGATCGACACGATCAGACAGTTGTGGAAGACGCCCGGTGAGGGCATGTCGAAGTCCACGATGTCCGGGATGAGGATCTTCACCAGCGGCAGGAAGATCCGTTCGGTCGCCTTGCCCAGGCCGTGGTCCTCCTGCGGCGGCTTGGACGTGACGATCGACTGGTACACGGGGGCGCGGCGGGTGGTCATGCACTCGACGTGCAGTACCGGGAAGTCCTCGACCGGGGTGTAGAAGCCGGTGTGGTCACCGAACGGCCCCTCCGGCAACCGCTCCCCCGGTTCGACGTAGCCCTCCAGCACGATCTGCGCGTTCGCCGGTACCTGCAACGGCACCGTACGGCAGTCGACCATCTCGACCCGCTCCCCGCGCAGGAACCCGGCGAACAGATACTCGTCGATGTCGGCGGGCAGCGGCGCGGAGGCGGCGTACGAGACGGCCGGGTCACAGCCGAACGCGATCGCCACCGGCAACCGCTGGCCGAGCCGTTCGGCAACGGCATGGTGGGCGTTGGAGTCCTTGTGGATCTGCCAGTGCAGGCCCAGGGTGTTGCGGGAGTGCTGCTGCAACCGGTACAGGCCGAGGTTGCGTTTGCCGGTTTCGGGGTGCCGGGTGTGGGTGAGCCCGAAGTTGTGGAACACCCCGCCGTCGTCGGGCCACACCTGCAGGCCGGGTAGACGGTCCAGGTCGACCTCGTCGCCGGTGTACACGATCTCCTGGCACGGCGCGGACCGTACGTGCTTGGGCGGTACCGACTTGAGCTGCGCCAGTTTGCCGAGGGCCTCGCGCATCCCGGTGAATCCGACCGGGAGGTCCAACTTGACCAGGTCGGCGATCCGCTGTCCGATGTCGTCCAGGTTGCGCGCGCCCAGCGCCAGGGCGGTACGCCGCTCGCTGCCGAACAGGTTGGTCAGTACCGGCATCTCGCCCCGGGTGGGGCGCTCGAACAGCAGTGCCGGGCCACCGGCCCGTACGACCCGCTGGGTGATCTCGCTGATCTCCAGGGTCGGGTCCACCGGCACCCGGATCCTGCGCAGCTCACCGGCCTTCTCCAGCCGACGCAGAAAGTCGGGCAGGTCCTTGTACGGGTAACCGCTCGCCATTCGGCCAGTGTCCCAAGCGGGGCGGCCGGCCGGTTCGCCCACCCCGGTGGCAGGGGTCTGGGACACTCGGGCCGCCGGCCGCAGCCGCCGACCGCCCGAACCTGAGGAACGTCATGACGACCGAGAACGACGACGACGGGTCGGATCCGGACCGACCGACGGCCGATGACCGCCACGTCATGCGGATGGAGGTGGAGTTCAGCGCGGCGGAGCGCCTCACCTTCTTCTCCGACGCGGTGGTGGCGATCGCCATCACCCTGCTCGCGCTGGAACTACCGGTACCGGGGGCCGGCAGCAACCGTCAGCTGCTGGCCGAGATGAACGACCATATCGGCGAGTACCTGGCTTTCCTGATCAGTTTCGTGGTGATCGGCTCGCACTGGGCCAGCCATCACCGGGTCTTCCGGTATCTCAACCGGCTGGGCGGGGCCGTACTTCGGCTCAACATGCTGTGGCTGCTGATGATGGTCAGTACGCCGTTCGTGACCCGCGTGATCACCGGGGACGGCGGTTTCCTGGTGCGGTTCAGCCTGTACGCGGCGGTGCAGGTGGTGGCGAGCGTGTCCTTCCTGCTGATGTGCCTGGAGGTCCGGCGACACGGGTTGATGCGGCCGGGCACGCCGCCGAGGGTGCTGGCGGCCGGTGTCCGGCGGTCCGGCTGGATGGCTGTCACCTTCGCGGTGTCCATCCCGCTGGCGGTGTTCGGCCAGTGGGCGTTCCTGGTCTGGGTCGGGTTACCGATCGTCGTACAGCTCAGCCATCGGGCCGGGGCACGTCGGGCCTCCGATCCTCCGTCGATCATAAATTAGATAACGAATCATTTGACGCGGAACGATTAGACATCTAACGTTAGGGAGGTACCGCAGGAACACCAGACAGGCAGGAGCACGCGATGATCCTGGTGACCGGAGCGACCGGGCACGTGGGCGCGGAACTCGTCGCGCAACTGGTCGCCGCACACCACCCCGTACGGGCCATGACCCGCCGACCGGACGCCGCCGACGACATGCCACCCGGGGCACAGGTCGTGTACGGCGACGCCACCGACCCCAGCAGCCTCGACCGGGCCTTCGCCGGCGCAGAGCGGGCATTCCTGATGTCCGCGCAGGCCGTCGGCAGCGACCCGGAACCAACCCACGACCAGCACCTGGTCAACGCCGCACAGCGGGCCGGTCTCGGGCACCTCGTGAAGCTCTCCGTGTACGAGGGCGGGGAGCGTGACGACGCCATCGGCCGCTGGCATCACGCGGCCGAGGCCACCGTCACCGGCAGCGGCCTGCCCTGGACGCTACTGCGCCCCGGACGGTTCATGTCCAACGCACTGCAGTGGGCGCCGATGATCCGACGCGGCGACGAGATACCCGTCCCGTTCGCGCAACGCCCCAGCGCCTCGATCGATCCGGCAGACATCGCCGCGGTGGCGGTGGCGGCACTCACCGACGACCGGCACGCCGGCCGGGCGTACCGGCTGACCGGCCCGGAAGTACTCACCCCGACCGAGGAACTGGGCATCCTCGGCGAACTGCTGGCACGGCCGCTGCGACCCGTCGACCCCGGTGTCGACGCCACCCGCGCCGGGATGGTCCGCGCCGGCGTACCCGCCGCAGTGGTCGAGGCGATCATGCACCGCACCCTGCACAGCGACACCGGCACCGAGGTACTCGGCACCGTCGCGACGATCCTCGGCCGGACCCCGACGACCTTCCGGACGTGGGCACAGAACCAGACCAACCGGTGGCCCGAACGGTGGCGGTCCGACCGCTCGGCAGTCATCCCGAACGCCTGAGGAGAGACCATGCAGACCATCGACGAACAGGCCCGCGACCTCGGACACCGCTGGGCGCAGGCGGAACAACGCGGCGACGCCGCCACCCTCGACGCACTGAGCACCGACGACTTCACCCTGATCGGGCCGCTCGGCTTCGTCCTGGACAAGCAGCAGTGGCTCGACCGTTACCGCGGAGGCAGCCTGGTCACCAGATCGCTGAACTGGGACGAACTCTCGGTCCGCGACTACGGCGGCACCACCGTCGTCATCGGTCGACACACCCAACAGGCCGAATTCCGGGGACACCGCGCCGACGGAGAGTTCCGCGCCACCCACATCCTCGTCCAGCGCGACGGACAATGGTTGTTGGCCGGGATACAGCTGAGTCCGCTCGGCGCGCTCCCGCCCTTCGCCGCCGCACCCGCACAGGCCGCACCGCAGCACCCGGAAGGAGACGCCGAATGAGCGTCGAACTCAACCACATCATCGTTCCGGCACACGACAAACACGCCGCTGCCGCGTTCCTCGCCGGCATCCTCGGCCTGCCGGTCGGCGCGCCCACCGGGCCGTTCGTACCGGTCCAGGTCGACAACGGCGTGACGCTCGACTACGCCGACCGAGCCGACTTCACCGGACAGCACTGCGCTTTCCTGGTCGGCGACGAGGAGTTCGACCGGGCGTTCCAGCGCATCCGCGACGCCGGCCTGACCTACTGGGCCGACCCCGGCCACCAGCAGCCCGGCGAGATCAACCACCGCTGGGGTGGTCGTGGCGTCTACTTCGCCGACCCCGGCGGCCACAACATGGAGATCCTCACCCGCGTGCCGTCCTGAACGGTCCCGCCGGTACCCCGCGCGTCCGCCCCGGGGTACCGGCGGGCCCGTTCAGAGCGTGACGCCGACCAGTACCGGCTCCGGGTGCAACGCCACCTCGAACGTCTTCTGTACGCCGTCGCGGATCTCGCGGGCAAGGTCGAGCAGCTGGGCGGTGCTGGCGTGGTCCCGGTTGGTCAACGCCAGAGTGTGCTTGCTGGAGATGGCAGCGCCGCCGCGCTGGTGGCCCTTGTGGAAACCGGCCCGATCGATCAGCCAGGCCGCGCTGACCTTCGTACGGTCCGCACCGGCCGGCCAGGACGGCACCTTCACGTCCGGGCCGAGCAGGTCGGCGCAGCGCGACAACAGTTCCGCGTACGCCGCGGCGTCGAGTACCGGGTTGGTGAAGAAGGAACCGGCACTGCGGGTGTCCGGGTCCTCCGGGTCGAGCACCATGCCCTTGCCCCGGCGCAGTTCCAGTACCGCCTCCCGGACCACCGGGAGCGGCGCCCGACCGTCCGGCTCCACGCCGAGGGTACGGGCCAGCTCGGCGTACCGGACCGGGGCCGATTCGCCGCCCTCGCGCAGTACGAAGCTGACCGACAGCACCACCCAGCGGTCGGCGCCCTTGAACCTGCTGGTCCGGTAGGCGAAGCCGCAGTCGTCGGCACGCAGCGCCACGGTCTCGCCGGAGGACCGGTCGTACGCGGTGACCTCGACGATCGTCTGCGCCACGTCCTGGCCGTACGCACCGACGTTCTGGATCGGGGTGGCGCCCGCCGAACCGGGAATGCCGGACAGGCACTCGATGCCCGCCCAGCCCTGCGCCACGGCGGCATCGACCACGTCGTCCCAGACCATGCCGGCCGGTACGGTCAGCGCAACCCGGCCGTCGTGGCCGCGGCCGAAGCCGAGCCGGTCGGAGCCGGCACCGCCGGACCGCAGCAACAGGACAGTGCCGGTGAAACCGGCATCCGAGACAACCACGTTGCTACCGCCGGCCAGGATCAGCAACGGCTCGCCGGCGGCGTCGGCGGACCGTACCGCCTCGACGATCTCCGTAGAGCTAGTGACCTCGATCACCCGGGAAGCAGGTCCACCGAGGCCGAGCGTGGTGTATTGACCGAGAGACTCTTGACTCGCATCGCGCACCCGGCCAGCCTAGTTTCCAGGGGACCGACCCATCCGCACGGATGGAGGTGACCGACATGAGTTGGGGCGCGGCCCGCGCAGGCAAGGAGTTCTGGCTGTCCGCTCTGCGCCACGATGGGGCATTGATCGACCAGACAGCCACCGCCGAGGTGCTCGGCGAACCACTGCCCGATCGACCGGGTCTCACCGTCGGCACGATCCTCGGCGCGCTCGGCGCGGAGTACCGCTGGGTGTGCGCGCTGCTCGAACGCGACGACACCGCAGCACCGGACACCGCGCTGCCCGAACCGCCGGTCGGCATACCCGTACTGGGCTGGTGGTGGGAGTCCTACCGGCAACTGCTGCTCACCCTGGACCGTACGGACGCCGACCAGCCCGCGTGGAACTGGGCGCCGCAGCCCCGCCGGGCCGGCTTCTGGCACCGCCGGATGGCGCACCTCACCGCACTGGACCGCTGGGACGTCCAACTCGCCACCGGTACGACCGAGCCGCTGGAAGCCAAGGCCGCCGCGGACGGGATCGCCGAACTGTTCGACACCAGACTCACCGCGGTACGCGGGTCGCACCGGCACGACCCGACCGGCGTGGTCCGGATGATCGCCGCGGACACCGGAGACGAATGGTTCGTCCGGTTGCGCTCGCCCGGCTTCGCCCTGCTGGACATGACCTCGCACCATCCGCCCCGGGTACGTGCGGTGGCCGCCGGTACTGCCAGTGACCTGCTTCTGGCGCTCACCGGCCGGATCCCGTTCAGCCTGATCAGCACCGCGGGCGATGGACGGCTTCTCACCCAGTTGATCCCCGGCAGCTGAACGCCGTCCCCCCACGTACCGACCGGTCGCCTCGGTCTGCTATGCCTTGTACGCTGACTGATTCGTCCGAGGAGACCCGATGACGCTGACCGGCGCCAAGCCCGACAAGGCATTCTGGCTGGCGGCTCTGCGCCAGGACGCCGCCGCACTCCGCGCCGCGGCCGGCACGGACGGCGCGCTCGCCGCACCGGTGCCGAGCTGCCCCGACTGGACCGTCGCGGACCTCCTCGGACATACCGGGCGGGCCTTCCGTTGGCTGGCCATCCACATCGTCCGGGGCGTGACCACGCCGCCCAGCGACGAACCGACCGAGGTCCCGGCCGACGACAAGCTCCTGCTCTGGTGGGACGAGTCGCTGGCCGCCGTCCTGACCGCACTGGACCGGGTCGATCCGGACCTGCCGTCCTGGCACTGGACGCCGCAGGCCAAGGTTGCGGGTTTCTGGCACCGCCGGTTCGCCCACGAGGTCGCGGTACACCGCTGGGACGCCCAGGTCGCCGTCGGCCTGCCGGAGCCGATCGACACGGCGCTGGCGCTGGACGGCGTGGCGGAGATCCTGGACAGCTGGCTGCCGGCGCGGCCGGTGCAGGGGCTCGACGAGGACGGCATGGTCCAGCTGATCGCCTCCGACTCGGAGGACAGCTGGCTGGTACGGGTACGCGGCGAGGCGGTCTCGTTGCTGGACACGGCGACGCTGCTACCCGAGGGCCACCACGTGGACGTACAGGCCACCGGCAGCGCGAGCGACCTGGCGCTGGCGATGTACGGGCGGGTGCCGTTCGACGTGCTGGAGATCTCCGGCCGCGAGTCGCTGCTGGACGCCCTCCGGGCCCGCTGACCGCGGACCGCGGCCCAGGGCGCCGCTGGTCAGGGCAGCCGGGCCGTTTCGCCGCGGGCGGCCTGCCGGGCCGCCCTGCGCCTGGCCCGGCGGCGTCGCAGCGACCAGAAGCCCAACAGCATCGCGATCAGACAGACCACCACCAGGACCGGTACCACGATCGCGACCAGCGACACGACCACGCTCGTCGCGTCCTCGGCAACGCTGGCCACAGGCCCGCCGAAGCCCACCGTGGCCGTGTTGATCACCGGCCGGGCGGACGCCTTACCTACGTGGATGACGAGGGCGATCACGATGCCGGCGACGATCGGCACCCACTGCCTGCTGGTGAAGAAGCTGCCCGGGTCGCTCACCGTCACGGTCTTCGAGCTGGACCCGGCACCGAAGGCCAACCCACCGGCCGTGGGTCGTACGGCGGTCTGCAACAGGTCGTTGATGCTGTCCACGGCGGGCACCTTGTCGGCCACGACCTCGACGGCGAGCAGCACACCCAGAATGAGCAGCACCCAGCCGTTGGACAGCCAGTTCCATCCGTGCGGCAGGTCGATCAGGCCCGTGTACCGGCCGAGGAGCCCGATCAGCAGCAACGGAATGTAGGCGTTCAGGCCGGCCGAGGCGGCCAGTCCGGTTCCGGTGAGAAGCGCGAGCACGAGATCAGCATGGCATCACCGCGCCACCCCACCCTCGCGAGCCGCGCTCACCTCCGGTACGGGACGGGTGGTCAGCAGCACGCGGCGCCCCCACAGGATGACCAGTGCTGCCATCAGCAGCAGCGCCGCGGCCGCGAGCCAGGCGGAAGGGTAGCCGCTGTGCTCGACGATGACGGAGAAGGTGAGTGGTCCCAGGCAGGCGCCGCTGCTGGCACCGGTCTGGATGATGCCCGTCGCCCGGCCCGGCGCGGCCGGGTGGGTGCGTACGACGGCGAAGTTGAACAGGCCCGCCCAGCCCCAGCCCGCGCCGTAGCCGATCACCGCGGCGATCACGATCAGCCAGGTCACCTGGAGCGCGAGCAGCATGACACCGACCGAGCCGACCGCCGACAGCGCCGCCACCAGCCGCAGATGTCCGGTCGCCCGCCGGTCGGCCCGCGCCCCGACGACCAGCCTGGTCAGGATGCTGGCGAAGCTGCCCACGGCGGCCGCAAGACCGGCCGAGGAGTCGCTGACCCCGATGTGTACCGCGGACGACACGAAGAACGAGCCGAGCGCGTTGACCGCCGCTGACCCGATGCCCAGCCCGACCGCGAGAGTGATCAGCGCGCGGCGCGCGAGCTGTACGGGCGGCACGGCAGTGCCGTCGGCCGCCCGGGCACGCCGCGCAGGTCGCGGACCCCGCCATGGGATGACGAGCCCGACACCGGCGGCCAGACCGGCGAGCCCGAGGAAACCCCAGCGCCATCCGATCCCGGCGAGCGCGGGTACGGCGAGCCCCGCCAGCAGTGTGGCGGTGGGGATGGCGGCCTGCTTGACCCCGAAGGCCAGGCCGTGCCGACGGTGGTCGACGGCACGCACCAGGTAGCGGTTGGCGGCCGGCTGGATCGCGCCGTTGGCGACCCCGGCGAGCAGCAGCGCCGCGGTGAGCTCCACCGGGTCGCGTACGAACAGGCCGATCCCGAGGCTGCTGACGATCGCGGGGAGCACACCCCAGCGCATCATCGTCCGGCCGCCGAAGCGGTCGGAGAGCCGACCGAGGAGCACGCTGCACAGGGCGGACGAGGCGAAGAAGACCGCGACCGCGAGGCCGAGACTGCTGGCTGGGAACGCGAGTTCCCGGCCGATCTGCGGGGCCAGCGATCCGGTGAGGAAGACCGGGAGCTGGCCGACTGTCGTGGCAGCGATGGCGGTGCCCATCGCGATCGGACCGGCCCGACGGGCACGGGCCGGTCCAGGTTCACCGGTCACAGCGGGTCCTGGACGATGACGATCCGGGCGACCGCCTTCGTACGAGATGGTAGAGGAGCATCGCCGCACACCGTATCTGCGAAGTGGGGTTCGCCCGGTCGAGGCCCGCGATCGGCGGCGCGGACCGCACAGCTGAGCCCTCGCCGGGCCGGAACGGATCAGCCGAGATGTACGGTCACCGCCAGCGGGAAGTGGTCCGAGGCCTGGGTGTCGGGCATGGCGAAGTTGCGGAAGGACACGTCCGGGGTACCGAAGATCCAGTCCGGTCGGTACTTCGGCCGGTCGGTCGGTGAGGACAGCAGGCCGGTACGCCCGGCGGTGTCCTGCGCGCTGACCAGACCGGCCGCGTCGAACCGCTGGATCTCCGGCCACCCCGGCATCGAGTTGAAGTCACCGGCGATCACCGCCGGATAGGTGTGGTGCCAGCGCTTCAGCAGCACGTTGATCTGCGCCAACCGGGTCGGATGGTTGTCGGTGTGGTCCTGCAGGTGCGCGGTCATCACCCGTACGGTCCGACCGGAGGCCAGTTCCACCTTCGCCGAGGCGTACGAACGGTGCTGCGGCCCGGCGCCGTACGGCAACTGGCCGGTGTCCACTTCGGACAGTGGCAGGCTGGAGAGGATGACGTTGCCGAACTGGCCGTCCGCGGCCGGCGACCACACGTACGGCATCGCCAGCGCCCGGGACAGCCACTCGGCCAGGTCGGTACCGCCGCCGATCGGCCAGCCCCGGTCGACCTCCTGCAACAGCACCACATCCGGGTGCTGGGCGTGCAGCACCCGGGCGATCGCGGCCGGATCGACCCGGGCGTCGTTGTCGACCCCGTAGTGCAGGTTCCAGGTCACCAGCCGCAGTACGTCCGCCGACCGGCTGGCTGCCGCCGGTGCCGGCGCACCCGCCAGCATCAGCGCCGGTACCAGCAGCAGCACCGCCGGAACCCCGGCGAGCGGGGCGAACCGGCCCCGCCGGAACCGGCGACCCGGGCCGGCGTCGGCATCCGGTCCGACGGCGTCCGGTCCCGTTCCGGTGCCGTCGTCCGGGCCGCCGGAGGGCCGTCGACCGAGGCCGACCAGCCCGAGCAGCACCGACGCGACGACCGGGAGCACCCGGTTGTCGAACGGCAACGGCAGTTCGTAGGTCATCTGGTAGAGCAGCACCACCAGGACGAAGCCCAGGCCAATACCGATTCCGGCCGACAGGTAGCCGACCAGTACCGGCGGTTCCGCCGCCGGGACCGGTTCCGGCGGCTTCGGCGGGCGCGGGCGCAGTCGTACCGACCGGACCGGACCGGGCCGCCCGCCGGTGCCGGTCGCAACCGACCCCGCTGCCGGCCCAGGACCGGCAGACGCAGAATTCGCCGGCACAGAAGCGGCCGGAACTGCCACGTCCGGGCCGGCCGGGGCACTGAACGCGGGTTCGGCGCCGGTCCCTGCCCTGGCCAGTACGACCAGCGCCGCGACCTGGCCGAGCAGCAGCACCGGGACCACCAGCAGGCCGTGCCCCGCCAGGGCGGCCAGCACCGCCACCGCCAGTACCAGCCCGGCGACCCCACCGGCGAACCGGCCGGGCAGCTCCGGAAGCCGGCCGGACCCGCCGGGCAGCCGCAGCCGGCTCACCGCCTCGATCCCGAGCAGCCCACCCACCAGCAGAACCACCACCGCCGACGCCATCCCCAGCCCGCTCTGCGACGCTACGAACGCGGGACTGCCAAGGATCAGCACATACAACGCCAGATATAGCCCGAGCACCCCGAACCGGACAACCCCGCGCGGCAGAGCCGCCCCGCGGAACCCGCGCCGGGTGCGGGCGAGCAGAGCCAGCAGCACAAGTACGGCCAGCGCCGTGTACAGCCAGCCGAGGAAACCGTCCCGCCAGATCGGGTCCCAGGTACCGAACGCGCCGCGTACCGCCACGTCGAGCGCGCCGGCCAGGGCGACACCCACCGCGACCGGTACACCGCCACCCAGGGCCGCCGCCGGCGCATCGCCGCCCGCGTCACCGCCGCCCGCGTCACCGCCCTCCGCGCGGCCCGGCCGGGCGACCTGATCAGCGACCAGTACCAGCGCGGACAGCGCGGACAGCACCAGACACAGGGTGACCACGAACCCGGGACCGTGCTGCACCTGTGCGACCAATCGGGACCCGGCCAGCAGCAGCACCGCGCTGACCGTGGCTCGGCCCGCGCCCCACCACCGGACCAGCGGCGCCAGCAGGGCCGGCGACAGGTACATCAGCAGCGCGGCCAGCGCCGCGGCAGGTACCCCGCCGGCCCCGGCCACATGGTCGAGCACCGGGCCGCTGGCCCGCAGCGCCTCGACGGCGAACGCCGTCACCACCGCCAGCAGCAGTACCCGCTCGTTCAGCCAGTGGCCGGCACTGCCTCCCCGCGCGTCGCTCATGGCCGGCACCCTAGCCGCTGCGACCGTCCTGCGGTGGGCGATGCCCCGGCCCGGTCGGCCCTACCGGGGCCGTGACCGGCTCGCCGAGCACCCGGCGCGACATCAGTGCCGCGCCGGCCACCGCCGCCGGCGTGACGAGCACCGCGCCCAGCGGGATCAGGAACAGGACGAACGTACCGACACCGAATCCGAGCACCAACGGACGCCGCTTGCGCAGCAGCCGCCGACGGCCGGCAAGGCGCAGCCCACGCCGTTCGAACGGCACGCCGGTGAGTTCCAACGCCAGGTACCAGCCGCCGATCAGCGCGCCGACCACCGGTACCACGCTCTGCCCGACCACCGGCAGGAAACCCGCCACGAACAGCAGCAGACCCACCACGATGGAGGCGAACACCAGCCGCAGCGCATCGCGTACCGACCGGCCCAGTGAGCGCCACCAGGGCACCTCGACCTCCCCGGGAACCCCGCCGTACGGGGCCTCCGCCCGCCGGGAGATCGCCTCGTAGCAGGGGTCGCCGATGGCCAGCGTCAACGCCGTGTACAGCAGCACCGAGCAGAGCAGCGCCGAGCCGAGCAGCGCGATCCCGGCGATCATGTGGGTGGTGTTCCGCAGACCCGACGACCAGTGGTCGGCGAACGGGGTCAGTGTCCGGCTCACCGGACCGACCCACACGGCCAGCGCCACGAACCCGCTGGCCAGTACGACGAACGAGATCAGCGCCGGAATCGCGCCGAGCAGCATCAACCGGGGCGACCTGGCCCACATGCCGATGCCCCGGGCCAGGAACACCAGCCCGTCCAGGAACTCGCGGACCATGCTGCCGCTGGGCGGAGCGGCGGTCCGCTCGGCACCGCGTGGCTGCCCGCCAGGCGCCTGCACAGCAGAGGGCGGTACGGGAGGGGTCGCGCCGGGGGGCGGCGGTACGTTCGGCTGCACGGCACGAGACTAACGGCCCGCGTCACCCGTCGTGCTCCACGACCGCGTCGGGAACCCGGACAGGTCAGGCGTTGAGGAACGTACTGATCTGCTCCCGGACCTCCGCCCGGTGCCGCCACAGCACCCCGGGCCCGGAGAACACACGCAACGTGGCGTACGGCAGAGTGCCGGCCAGTTGTTCGGCCACTTCCAGCGGGTGCAGCGGATCGTCGGTGCTGGCCAGTACGAGCGCCGGCGCCCGTACTCTGCGCAGGGCGGCCAGCCCGGCGGCGCCGGGCGGCAGGGCGGCCGTACCGGCCAGTCCGCCCAGGCAGCCGACCACCGGATTGCCCAGCAGCGCGGCGGCGCGACCCGCGACGAAGGACCGCGCGGTCGGCGTGGCCCGGCAGACGGCCGGCACCTCGGCGGCCAGGACCTCCTCGACCCGCGTCGCGTCCCCGCAGCTGGCGGCCCTGACCAGCGAAATCAACCGGTCCGGCACCGCTACCGGTCGGTCCAGCGACGACGGCAGGAAGAACACCAGCCGCTCGAACCGGTCCGGGTGTCCGGCCAGCAGCCGACACAACGCGCCGGCACCGAGGCTGATCCCCAGCGCCCGGGTGGCATCGACCGCGTCGGCCACCGTGGCGAGGTCCTCGGCGAGATCCGCATAGGTCCAGGCACCGGGTGGCGCCACCGAGCCGCCGTGGCCGCGCAGGTGCGGGAAGACCCGGCACCCGGACACGCCGCCGCCCAACGGACGGGTGTCGGCGATGGTGCCGGCCAGCCCGTGCGCGAACACCGTGACCGGGGTGCCGCTGCCGACAGACCGGAACTCCAGGTCTGCGCCGGCCGTCGAGACCAGCCGTTGCCGGCCGGCGACCACCGGGTTCACCAGGGACCGCTGCCGTCGGTCGCGTCCTTCAGCGCCGGACGGACGTCCAACACGTACACCAGGCCGGCGATCAGACCGATCATCCCGATCAGCCCCATCGGGCTGAGCCCCAGCGCCAGGGTCAGTACCGCCGCGCCGCCGGTCAGCGCCAGCCAGAGGCCCTTGGGAAGGGTGCCCACCGCCGGGAATGCATCCCCGCGCTGGAAGATGCAGTGCACAAAGGCGAACAACTCGACCAGCAGCGTGAGCCCGGTGATCGCCAGATTCACCGGGGTGATCACCAATGGCACGATGTTGACCGCGAGCGGATCCATCCGTCGAGGGTAGCGCCGCGCGGGGCGCAGCGGGTAGTCGCGCTCACCGACCCCAGCCAACCACCGCGTCGCCGGACCGTACGCCGCTGCGGGCACGACACCGGCGCCGTCCCGGTGTGGGGCGGCGCCGGTGTGTCGGTCGAGCCGTCAGCTGGTGCCGGAGCTACCGGAACCGGTCCTGCGCGCGGCCGGACGGGTCGCCTTCTTCGCCATCTTCTTCATCGGCTTCGCCGGCTGGTCGGCCAGCTCACCGGTGGCCGAACCCGTCGGGCGCTCCAGCACGTCGGTGCCCCGCGCCACGAGGCCGTCGTACAGGTGCGTGGCCCTGTTCTGCGCCGTGACGAGGTTCTCCTGGGCGACGGTGGCCAGTTCGCCGGCCCGACGCCGCGCGGTGACGCTGAACTTGCGCAGATCGGTACGGAGGTCTGCCTCGGACAGGTTGCCGCCGAGGTGCTGGGCGCGCTGACGTACGGCGGCCAGGCCGGCTCCGACCCGGCCACCCAGTGCGGCCAGCTCGTTCTGCGGACGGCCGCTGTTGATCTCGCCGCGGGCCCAGTCACGCAGACCGGAGACGCGGTCCGGAAGCTCACGGAGCTTCTCGGCGGCCAGGTCGCCGAAACCGGCGGCGGCGTACATCGGGCCGGGGTACTTCTGCTTCTCGGTCATGTGGTCCACCCTTCGTTCAGAGCAGTCGGTCAGGTCGTGGTCAGGACAGGTCGGTGGCCGGCTCGGTCGGTGCCGGCGGCTCGGTCGCCATGACGGGCGGTTTCGGCCCCGCGCTCCGGCCGGCACTCTTCGCGGCGCCGGCTTTCCTTGCGGTGCCGGCCCCGCTCGTGGAATCGGCACCCGAACCGGACTTCGGCGCAGCGCCGGACTTCGGCGTGGGAACAGCCAACGTGTCCGGCGGTTCAGTCGCGGTCGGTTCGGTGGCCGGTACGGTCGCTGCCGTGCCGGCCGGCTCCGGGTCCGGCCCGACCCGGAGGTTCTCCCGCCGGAACGCCTCATAGATCTCGGCGATGGTCTGCTTCTGCCTGTTACTGAGCCCGTTGTCGGCGGCGATCGCCGCCAGCACGCCCTGGCTCTCCCCGGCGTCCAGCAGTCCGGCCCGCAGGTACATCACCGGGGTGGAGACCCGCAGGGCGGTGGCGATCTGCTGGAGCACCTCGGCGCTGGGCTTGCGCAGACCGCGTTCGATCTGGCTGAGGTAGGGGTTGCTCACCCCTGCCTGGTCGGCGAGTTGACGCAACGAGATCTGCGCATTCCTGCGCTGTTCCCGGATGAACTCACCGATGTCGCGTAGCCCAGCCATGCCCCGAAGGTAGCTCGCCCTGCTAGCTCTTGCAAGCGCTAGCTAGCGCCGCGACCTCAACGTTCACCGACACAACCGATCTAGCAGGGATTTTATCGGGGAAGATGTCGTGAGGGTTGCTAGCATCACAACCTTCGAGCGGGGTCAGGACCGGATACCGAGCAGTGCCCTGGCCTCGGCCACCGGCATCGGCGGACGCTGCGCCAGCCGGGACAGCCCCGCCGCACGGGCGACCAGCTGCATGTTGCTGTCCACCGGCTGACCCTTCGCGTACGTCAACGTGTCCTCCATGCCGACACGCAGGTGCCCGTCGGCGGACAGCGAGGCCAGCAGTACCGGCAGGGTGCTGCGCCCGACCCCGGTCGCCGAGAACGTCGCATCCGCCGGCAGCAGCGCCCGTACCTGCTGGATCCCCGCGACCAGGGTCTCCGCCGTGCCAGGCATGCCACCCGGCACACCGGTGACGAAATCGACGTGTACGTGCCCGCCGTACGGAAGACCGTGTTTGTGCAGCAACCGCGCCAACGACGCGACGTGGCCGATGTCGAAGATCTCGTACTCGGGCACGATCCTCGCGTCCCGCATCCGGGTGTGCAGCTCGACGATGAACTCCCACCGGTTCAGGAACACGTCGTTGCCGAAGTTGACCGTGCCCATAGTGCAGGAGGCCATGTCGGGCGCGGCCTCGAGCACCCGGAGCCGGTCGGACTCCGGGTCGGTGACCGCGCCCCCGCTGGACAGCTGCACGATCAGGTCCGTCTCGGCCCGCAGCGCCGCGACGGTGTCGGTGAGCCGACCCAGGTCGAGGGTCGGCTCGGCGTTGCCGTCCCGGATGTGCACGTGGATCACGCTGGCGCCGAGCGCCTCGCACTCCTTGGCCGTACCGACCAGCTCCGCCAGTGTCACCGGCAGGGCCGGTACGTCGGACTTCTTCGACTCCGCGCCGGTCGGCGCGACGGTGATCAGCGTGCTTCCCATGCCGGTGATCCTGCCACGGGAGGCCGCCACCGCGCCCGGCTCAGTCCGGGTCGATCGCCGCGTTCGCGGTACCGACCTGGAGGGTCACGTCGGCCGCGACATTCCGTTTCACCAGCGCCAGTGCGATCAGGCCCAGCTCGAAGTGGCGCACCGCCGTACCGACGACACCCACCTGACGCTCGTCGCGCAGCACCGGCGTACCGGCCGGCGGCAGTTCTTCCGCGGCACCGTCCAGGTGCAACAGCACCGTACGACGCGGCGGCCGGCCCAGGTTGTGTACCCGCGCGACGGTCTCCTGGCCGCGGTAGCAGCCCTTGTCCAGATGTACCGCCGGGGCGAGGAAGCCGACCTCTGCCGGGATGGTCCGGCGGTCGGTGTCGTGCCCGACGCGCGGCTGCCGGGCCGCGACCCGCAGTGCCTCGTACGCCCACAGCCCGGCGGCCGGCACCCCGGCGTCGCGCAGCCGCCGCGCCAGCTCCGGCACCGAGTCGCGGGGCACCACCAGGTCGATCACCTCCGCCGTGTCGAACGGCGGGCGGCGACGGACGAAACCGCCACCGGGCAGGGCCACCACCGGGTAGCTGGAGGTGGGGCGGGGCGGTATCGCACCGGCGGCGAACTTGGCGTCCGGTGTCGCACCCACCACGGCCGGGTCGGGTACCGCCACGTCCAGTGCGGCCAGCGCCGTCGGTGCCGCCGGGCCGACCAGGCTGAGTACGGCATGCTCCGCGGTCACCTCGACCGGCTCCACCCGCAGCATGAAACGCATGCTGGTCAGGAAGGCGAGCAGGGCCGCGCCCGCGCCGGGCTCGGTGTCCAGCCAGACCGCGTCGGCGTACTCCGCGACCAGGGCGTGATGTTCGATGTGGCCCTGCGGCGAGAGCAGCAGCAGTTCGGTGCCGGCGCCGGTCCCGAGCCGGTCCAGATGCTGGGTGGCCAGGCTGTGCAACCAGCTGTGCCGGTCGGCGCCGGAGATCCGCAGCACGTCCCGGTTCCCCCGGTCGACCAGCCCCGCCCGCCCGGCCAGGGTGCGCTGTTCGCGCATCGGATCGCCGTAGTGGGCGGCGACACCGGGGTCCGGGCCGGTCGGATCGGCGGCCACCGCGCCGGGCAGGCCCAGCAACGGCGAACCCGCGGCGCGCTGTGGCGTGGAGGTGTTCACGAAGTCTCCTCGGGCTGGGCACAGTCGACCGGCTCGGCGCGGTCGGCGGGCGGGACACAATCGGCGTCGGCGCAACGGGCGCAGGTACCGAACAGTGCCATGTGCCCGATGTCGATCTGGAAGCCGCGGCCGTCGCGCAGTTTCTCCGACAGCGGCCGCATCAGTTCCAGCGGCGCCTCGTCGATCGCGCCACAGCGGTGGCAGACCAGGTGCAGGTGGGAACGTTCGCCGGGTACGTGGTAGGTCGGCGCCCCGTGCGACAGATGGGTGTGCGTGACCAGGCCGAGACCTTCGAGCAGTTCCAGGGTTCGGTAGATGGTGGTGATGTTGACACCGGCCGCGGTCCGGCAGACCGCCTGGTGTACCTGCTCGGGGGTGGCGTGCCCGAGTCGCTGGACAGCCTCCAGGATCAGCTGCCGTTGCGCGGTGAGCCGCAAACCGCGGGCGCGCAGCACGTCCGCGAGCGACGGCGCGGTGTCAGCGGACATGCCTCCGATCATAGGCACGCCGGCGTCCGACTGGCGGCCACCGAAGCCGGACACCGACCGTAATGTCACATTCGGGCGTCTGGTCACAAATAGCCGTCAAGGACACGGAGGGTTATGCTCTCGCCGGTAGGATCTGCCGCGACGACCGGGGGGACCGTCGCGCAGAGTGCATCCCAGCAACGGATAGGGTCGGTAGCCGTGGAACGTGTGGTCGCGGTTCTGGGTCGCGGAGTCATCCCTGCCACAACCCCTCTGCTCCGGGCCGACGATCTCGGCGTGACCCGCGGCGACGGGGTCTTCGAGACCGCCCATGTACGGGCCGGTGAGCCCTGGCTACTGGACGCCCACCTCGACCGGATGGTGCGCTCCGCATCCCGCCTGGAGCTGGACATACCCTCCCGTACGGCGCTGACCGAACTGGCCGACCAGGCCTGCGCCGCATGGCGTTCGGCCGCCGGTTCGCAGTTCGGGCCGGACGGCCCGGTACCCGAGGCGGCGCTGAAGCTGGTCTGCACCCGGGGCCCCGAGGACGGTGGCCACAGCACCTGCTTCGCGACCATCACCGCGGTCCCGGACCGGGTACGGCAAGCACGCCGGGACGGACTCAAACTCGGCACCATCACTCTCGGTACTGCCGCTGGCACCCGCTCGTCGGCGCCGTGGTTACTCGGTGGCGTCAAATCCTTGTCGTACGCAGTCAACATGGCCTGCCAGCGCTGGGCCGCCGCCGCCGGCCTGGACGACGCCCTGTGGGTCTCCTCCGACGGCTACCTGTTGGAGGCCCCCACCTCCACCCTCGTCTGGCTGGAGAACCGCACCCTGTACACGGTGCCAGAATCGACCGGCATCCTGGGCGGCACCACCGCGCGCTGGCTGCTCGACCATGTCGGCACGCTCGGCTGGCACACCGCCGAACGGATGGTCCGGCCGGCGGAACTGGAACGCGCCACCGGCGTCTGGCTGACCTCCAGCGTGCGGGGCATCGTCGCGGTACGCGAACTCGACGGCGCGAAGCTCGCCGACGCCCCTCAGTCGGACACCCTGCGGGAACTGCTCGGCTACTCCCTCTAGCCGGCCGGTGTCTCCAGATCTCGACCGGGATCTCTAGTGCCGCATCAGGCAACGTTTGCCCCGTCGGTATGGTGACCCCTGCCCGGCGGGGGGGATGTAATCAGACTTGGCATATGGCGGAATTGGTTGAAGTTCGGGAGATCGATGGCGACGAGGGTCGTCGGCTGGTGCGAATCGTGCGCAGGGGCAGCGGCTCGGTGGTGACCCGGCGGCGGGCCCAGATGATGCTGCTCCCGGCGAAGCCGGTCGCGACGATCATCTTCACCAGCACTGCGCGCGGCGCCGCGTATCGGACAGTGCCGCATCCCGGCCAGGCGGGCTATTCGAGCACGGACACAGCGGTCTTCAACTCACCGAACGCCTCTCGCGCGTACTCGACGAGAGTCCGCGGATCCGCTGCCGACGTCCACCGGTCGAACGCGCCGTAGAAGGCACGCGCGCCCAGTTCGGCCGCGAGATCGGCGACGAGTTCCGAGACACCGCGCGTGCGAAGCGCCTGCGCCATCGCCTCGGAGAGCGCCGCCCGCTTGGAGGCGGAGCGCTCCTGCAGTTCCGCGCTGTTCGCGATGGCCGCCCGAAGCCGCCGCCCGATGTCACGCCGGTCCTCCGTGAACGAGGAAGCGAGTCCGTCCAGCGCCAGGCCGACCGTTTCCAGAGGCGTGGCCGCTTCGGGCGCCTCGGCGATCGCCTCGGCCGTGATCCGGCTGTGGATCTCCTGGCCGGCGAACAGCACCTCGCGCTTGTCGGTGAAGTGCCGGAAGAACGTGGTCTTGGTCAGCCCTCCGGCCCGCTCGGCGATCTCGTTGACCGTCGTCGCCTCGTACCCCTGCTCCGCGAACAATTCGACTGCGGCGCGGACCAGCCGTTCCCGTGCGTTCGGTTCCCATCGCGCCATGAGGACCATCCTAGGTGACGTGACTTGGTATCGTCACCGTGCTAGCGTGACGTTACCAAGTCGCATCACTTTCCAGGGAGATCCTCATGCGCGTCTTCGTCACCGGCGCCAGCGGCCACATCGGCTCCGCCGTTGTTCCCGAGCTCATCCACGCAGGTCACGACGTCGTCGGCCTCGCCCGTTCCGACGAGGCGGCCGCGACCGTCAGGGCGATGGGCGCCGAGGACCGCCGCGGGGACCTGACCGACCTCGACGGGCTGCGCGAGGCCGCCCGCGACGCCGACGCGGTCGTCCACCTCGGCTTCCAGCACGAGGGCATCGCGTCCGGTCGCTTCGCCGAGGTCGCCGCGCAGGACGAAGAGGTCGTCCACGCGATCTGCGGCGAACTCCTCGACACCGGCAAGGCCTTCCTCGGCATCGGCATGGGCCGCGTCGAGGACCTGGTGAACCACCCCAACCCCCGCGCCAAGGTCGCACTCGCCATCCACGGGTACACCGGGCGCGGCGTGCGCACCGTCCTGGTCGCGGTCCCGAACGTCACCCACAGCGAGCGCGACCGGAACGGGTTCATCCCGCAGTACCTCCGGATCGCCCGCCAGACCGGCGTCGCCGGCTACCTCGGGGACGGCGCCAACACCTGGGCCACGGGCCACACCCTCGACGTCGCCCGCGTCTGGGCGCTCGCACTGGATAAGGCCCCAGCCGGCTCGCAGGTCACCGGCGCCACCGAGGCCGGCGTCCCGGTCCGCACCATCGCCGAGTCCGTCGCCCGCCACCTAGGCATCGAGGCGGTCAGCATGTCGGCGGAGCAGGCAGCCGAGCACTTCAAGGCCTTCCCCTTCATCGGCATCGATGTCAAGATGCCGAACCAGGCGACCCGCGAACTGCTCGGCTGGGAGCCGACCCACCCCACCCTGCTCGCCGACCTCGACGCAGGCTTCTACTTCAATCGCTGAACCGCCAGGAGGGGTGACGCTTCCAGTGCCGCATTCAAGCAACGTTCGCCCTGGCGACGACTTCGCGTAGGCGTTCGTCGGCGGCGTGCTTGTTCCGCCAGATGATGTAGCGGCGGATCATGCTGCCCTGGGCCTTGTGGCTGGGGTGGTCAGTGCCGTCGAGGGCGAAGTAGCGCAGGGCGGTGAACTGGGCCTCGATCCGGTTGAGCCAGGAGCTGTTGGTCGGGGTGTAGGCGATCTCGACGTTGTTCGCCGCGGCCCACGTGCGCGACCCGCTGGCACCGCTTCGTCGTCAGGTGCGGCGAGTAGTTGTCGCAAATGATCGCAATGCGCACGTCCGCCGGGTGCAGCGAGCGCAGGTAGGCAGAACTCCAGGAACTTGGAGCGGTTCTTGGTCTTCTTGATGTGGCCGTAGAGCTGGTCCTTGGCCAGGTCGTAGGCGGCGAACAGGTGCCGGACGCCGTGCGGTCGGGTGTAGGTGGCCCGCCGCCGGGGTCTGGGCTCGCGGTCGGGGTCCTTGCCCTTGCCGCCGCGTTCGGCCCACTGCCGGCCGGGGTGCGGCTGGAGGTTGAGCGGGCCGAATTCGTCCATGCAAAAGATGACTTCGGGCTCGCCCTCCTCGGGTATGACCTCGCCGTCGGCGATCGCGTAGAGGTGCTCGACCCGGGCCTTCTTGGCGGCGTAGTCCGGGTCTCGGGAGGTCTTCCAGGTCTTCACGCGTTGAAACGACACGCCCTCCTCGCGGAGCAGGACCCGAAGGCCCTCGTGGCTGATGTCGTCGACCACCCCCTCGGCGACCAGGAAGTCGGCCAGCTTGGCCAGGCTCCAGGTCGAGAACGGCAGGCCGTGCTCGGCCGGCTTGGACTTGGCGATCTTCTTGATCTCCCGGCGTTCCGGGAGCGTGAACGTCCTCGGTCGGCCGCCCTTGTACTTGGGGTAGAGCGAGTCGAAGCCGTCGGCGTTGAAGTTGTGAATCACGTCCCGGACCCGGTCCGCGCTGGTGAACGTCACCTCGGCGATCTTCGCCACCGGCATGCCCTGTGCGGACAGCAGCACCATCTGGGCCCGCCGCCAGGTCACCACGGACCCAGTGCCTCTGCGGATGATCCGCAGCAGCCGCCTGCCCTCGTCGTCATCGATCTCACGGACCTGCACGCGTTCAGCCACATGATCATTCTGACGGTCCGATGCCACCTGGCACAGCACCTGGACGACGCGTCACGACGGGGCGAACATTGCCTGATGCGGCACTAGATATGGCGCAACAAGGGTCAGCCGGCTACGCGGTCGAGTTTGGCGGACAGGTGTGGGGTCGCCGGCTGGCCCATCGCCGTCATGTCGTACGCATAGAGCAGCGCGCCGTCCACGATCCCGTACAGCCGGCTGCCCGCCGCGACGTCCTTCGCGCTGGCGGAACGCAGTACCGCGTCGGTGGCAAGTTCGACCTGCATACCGGTCATCCGGCCCAGATAGAGCTCCATGATGCCGGTCGGGTGGGCCAGCTCTACCTCCAGCGCGTCACCGTCGCGCGCACCGGACTCCGACACCTGCGGGCGCCACCAGCCGACCTCCCGGGCGGCCGGGCAGATCGCCGTACCGTGCTCGTCCACCAGCCACGACCGCGACTCGTAGAACAGGAACGGCCGACCGTCGTGGCTGAACCGCACCTCCTGCGCGTAGTCGAAGTCACCGATGGTCGGGTAACCGCCCTTGCCCCAGCCACGCCACACACCCACGAACGGCAGCAGCCCGAGCAGCGCCGGATGCAGGTCCGGGCCGTGCCTCAGGTCGTGGGTCTCCTCGTACGGGTACTCCACCGCGGGCCCGGCCGGGAATCCCGGCGGCAGGCCCGGCTTCGCCGCCCCGTTGTCGGTGGGTCCGCTGTTCACCGTGTCCTCCCCAGTCGCACTGCGAGGTATCCGAAGACCCCGGCGAGCACCCCGAACAGCACCACCAGCAGACTCACGAACCCCAACTCCAACACGGCAAGAGTGTAACGAGCCGGTCCGGCCGGTCGCGGTCACCGGTCCGGCCGGTCGCCGGTCAGCGCAGCGGTCGACCGCAGGGCACCGTCACGGTCATGGGCAGGGCGCCGTCATGGTCACGGTGAGCCGGTCCGCATCTGCCGAGACGACCAGCCCGGTACCACCATCCCGGTACAGGTACCGGGTGTCGCCGCCGGACACCACCGTGCCCGGCAACGGGGCGGGCGTCGCGTGCAACGTCTCCGGCAACGGGCTCAGGCTGCTGGCCGCCATACCGTCCGCGCGGACCGTGACCACACCACCGGGAGCGGTGCACGACAGCGCGTCCCGGCGCCAGGTCCGCGGCGTCACGTGCAGCACCGCGAAAGCCCGCTGTACCGTCGCGCGCTCGTCGGCCGTCGGCGCCTGCTGGAACTGCGGGTACGGATGCCCCGTGGTCGGCCGGCACCCGGTGGCGGCGACAGCACGCAGATGGCCCGGATCGTCGGCGACCCGCCGTACGGTCAGCTTCACGAACGGATCCGGCCAGGCCACCGCCACCGGTCCGGCACTGCCCAGGACCGGAACCCGCACGGTACGGAAACCTGCCGGCAGGCCACGGATGATGCCGTCCAGCACCGAATCGGCCCGGCCGGGCGTGCTGTACAGGTCGAGGTTGCGGGCGTACTCGACCCCGTCGCGGGCCGCAGACAGGTCGCACCGGCCGAGCCGGTGATAGGCGCCGACCGCGACGACGGTGCGCCGGTCCACCGCGGCCAGTACCGCGGCGATCCCATGGTCGACCGCCGGGCGCGCGGCGGCCGGACTCTGCTGCTGCGCGACGGTCGGTTTCCCGTGCGCGATGAGTGCGAGCACCACCAGAGCGACCGCCCAGACGACCACCGCTGCCAGAATCCATCGTCGCCGCGTCACACCGACCATCGTGGCAGCCGCCGGCCAGTCACCCGCAGTCGGGACCACGCACCGCACGCACCGCACACCCACGCGGGCATTTTCCTCGAAAGTACCATTCGCAAATCGCGACAATTCTTAACTTTCGGGGAAAATGCGCCCGTCGCGCCGGTGGGAGCCGCGTGGCGGTGGCGGTGGCGGTGTATCAGGGTGATTTTACGTGGTGGGTCGTGGTCGAGGCGCAGGCGTGATGCCCAGGGGCGGCGTACGGCGCCCCTGGGCATCGACCAGCGTCTAGCGGCGTCTAGCGGCTGACCTCGATCTTCACCTCGGTCAGGCCGCGGTCGGCCTGCACTGTCGCATCGCCGTTGCCGTGCCGGGACAGTGCCCGTACGGTCCAGTGGCCCGGTGCGGCGAAGAACCGGAAGTTGCCGTCTGTTGAGGCCACCACTTCTGCGGTGAACTCGCCGGTGGAGTCCAGCAGGCGTACGTAGGCGCCGGACACCGGTGTGCCGTCGGCGATCACGGCACCGGTGATCACGGTCTCCTTGGCCAGGTCGACGCTGGCCGGCAGGGTCGCGGCCTGGTCGGGGGCACCGCAAGTGCTCACGTCAGTCCTCCTTGGTTCCGGGCTCGTCGCCGAGCGCGATCGGTACGCCGACCAGTGAGCCGTATTCGGTCCACGAGCCGTCGTAGTTCTTCACGTCGTTCTGGCCGAGCAGCTCGTGCAGCGCGAACCAGGTGTGCGAGGAACGCTCACCGATCCGGCAGTACGCGATGGTCGGCTTCGACAGGTCCAGCCCGGCCCCCTGGTAGAGGGCGCGCAGTTCCTGGTCGGATTTGAAGGTGCCGTCCTCGTTGGCGGCCTTGCTCCACGGCACGCTGGCCGCGGTCGGTACGTGTCCGCCGCGCTGCGACTGTTCCTGCGGCAGGTGCGCGGGCGCCAGCAGCCGACCGGCGTACTCGTCCGGGGACCGTACATCGATCAGGTTCTTGACACCGATCGAGTCCACGACCTCCTGCCGGAAAGCGCGGATGGACGAGTCCTGTTCATCGGCCTGGTACTGGCTGGCCGGGCGCTGCGGCACCTCGGTGACCAGCTGCCGGCCGTCCAGCTCCCACTTCTTGCGACCACCGTCGAGCAGTTTGACCTCGCGGTGACCGTAGAGCTTGAAGTACCAGTACGCGTACGCGGCGAACCAGTTGTTGTTTCCGCCGTACAGCACGACCAGGTCGTCGTTGCCGATGCCCTTGGCGGACAGCAGTTCGGAGAACTGCTTGCGGTTGACGAAGTCGCGGCGGACCTGGTCCTGCAGTTCGGTCTTCCAGTCCAGTTTGACCGCGCCGGGCAGGTGACCGCCGTCGTAGGCGCTGGTGTCCTCGTCGACCTCGACGAAGACGGTGCCGGGCTGGCCGAGGTTCTTCTCGGCCCAGTCGGCTGAGACGAGTGCGGTGTCGCGACTCATGTTCTACTCCTTGTCGACGTTCTGCTGGTGGGGTGGAGGTCGTCGGCGGGACGCCACGGTCGGTGCGGCCCCGACGGTGGCGCCGTCATCCGGCGACGGCCTCCTCGGTCTGGGTGGGACGTACCCGGGCGGTCAGCGGCCGGCGGGTGGCCCGCCGGTAGCCGAGGTAGAGCTCGCAGCCGAGGCACAGCCCGAAGGCGGCGTTGAGGAACGCCGCGACGAGTGCCAGCGCGGTCGCCACTACTCCGACGACGACCTGCCCGCTGATCAGGCCGGTGGTACCGACCAGCGCGAACGCCAGTCCGACGGCCTGGGCGAAGCGGACCGGGGCGACCGGTTCCAGCTCCGTGGGCGGACCGTTGCGGGGCGCGCGCAGCGTCCGGTAGAGCAGCCCGTACGGCGTGACGCCCGGCCCGGCGAGCACTCCGATCGCGAAGGCCACCGCCTGGGCCAGCAGCAGTAGTCCGGCGGCCAGTGGCGCCACGAAGGCGACCACCAGTACGGCGATCAGTACGACGGTGGTGATCCATGCGGCGAAGCGCGGACCTCGGGCGTCGATCAGTCGGGATTGTTGCTGGTCAGCTTGCACAGGCACCTCCGACGGGCGAAAACGACGTCTTCTGGCGACTATGCCCAGTTCGGACCCGAGGGTCTACCCATGGTGAATGCTCGGACACAGCACACTGGGAGCCGATGCGTCGCGAGCGCGACAGGAATCAGGCAGACAGTGAACCGATCAACGCAGCTCGGCGGGTCCGGAATGTCGGGCGGACCAGGGTCGAGCGGACCAGGGAATGGGGCAGCCGTCGCCGGTCAGAGAGAGCGACAGAGGCAGGTGGCGACGCGGCAGTGGTCGATGACCCGCCGACGGGTGAGGAACTCACCGGTGCCGGTCAGCGGCCCACCCGTGGATGCCACAGTTGCAGACGGCACAGTTGCGTACGGTGCATACCGTCGCGTCGTGTCGTCGCCCATGGACCTGACGCTAGCACGGGTACCACGTACGACTCACCCTTCGAGTGACTCTGCTCACTGCGTACCGGTCGCGGGTTACGATCCCGAAATGTCGGGCGCGCTGCAGGACAACGGTTCCGGCCGCGTCGGTACGCTGCCGGCTATGACGGTCAAACGCACTATCTCGTTCGACAACGAGGCGGTGTTCCTGGCGGAGCGGGCCGCTGCCCAGGCCGGAATCTCCCTGTCCGCCTGGCTGTCCCAGATCACCCGGCGCGAGGCACTGCGGTCGGGAGCCGGCCCGCAACCCGACGCCGAACTGCACTCCCGGTACGACGAGGAGGAATGGTCGGCGGCCGAGGGGGCGGCGTGAGACGCGGTGGCATCTACACCTACGAGCCGAAGGGCTCACCCCGGCACCGCGACGTACTGATCGTCTCGGCGGACGGCATCAACGACTCGCCCCGCAGTTGGCTGTACGCCCTGGACGTACGGGACGGCGACTCCGGTGATCTGCTCACCGTACGGCTGCCGGACGGCCGCTGGGCCGACGGCTGCTCGCTCACCCGGGTGTACCGGGGTTGGCTGACCGGGCCGGAGAAGGGTGCGGTGGACAGCGAGACGCTGCATCATGTCGAGGCGATGCTGCGCAGCGGTCTCGACCTCTGAGGTGACCTCGACCTCCGGGCCGGCGCGATGTCAGGCCGGCGCGATGTCAGGCCGGCGCGATGTCAGGCAGGTCGCTACCGCTTCCCGCCCGATCATCTGCGGGCAGTAGCGGGGCCACCGCGGCGACCAGATGTGCCCGGGTCGGCAGACCACTCGCCCGCTGGACCACCCGCCCCCCGGCATCCAGTACGAACAGCGTCGGGGTACGCATGACCCCCAGCGCGCGGACCGCGTCCAGGTGGCTCTCCGCGTCCACCTCGATGTGGGTCACCCCGTCCAGCATCGCCGCGACCTCCCCGCACAGTCGGCGGGTGGCCCGGCACGGCGCGCAGAACGCGGAGGAGAACTGCAGCAGGGTGGCCGGGGTGCCCGGCTGGACACCCAGCGCGGTCAGCACCTGCAGATCGGCCCCGGACACCGCCGTACCTTCCTGGCTCGGCCCGGGCGCCGCGGCAACGCCCACCGGCCGGAGCCGGCCGTCGTTGCGCTGCCAGAACAGCCCGAACACCGTCGCGACGGCCAGTACCGCCGCCGCGACCACGGCTCCCACCATCCACGCTGGCATCCGCCGACCGTAACGCAGCGGGCCGTCCCATCGCCATCTGTCGGCGCGGCACAGGGACAGGACGCCGCGACCTCCTACTGGCTCAGTACGACGTTCTGCGCCTCGGCCGTCACCCGCAGCCCGTCGGACGCCGGCTCGATGCCGGTCAGCTCCAGGTGATACGGCAGGGTGGGCAGTTCGATGTCGGTCGACAACTTTTCCGCCAGCTGGTTGAGGGCACCGCTGGCGAACGCCGGCAGCTGCACGCCCTCCGGCTTGAGTTCCTGCACGTCGATCCGGACCCGGTGGCCGTCCGAGGAGAGGGTCAGCTTGGTCGTGCCCTGCAGCTTCAGCTCCTTGCCGAGGATCGGCACGGTGGCGTGCACCAGCAGCTTCCCGTCGGATCCGGTCAGCTTCAGGTCCTTCACCTCGACCTGCTTGCTGATCTGGTCCCGCACCACCTTCTCCAGGTACGGGTAGCCGAGGGTGGCGGTGCCGTCGACCTTGTCGGCGGTGATCCTGCCAGAGCCGTTCAGCACGTCGCTGGCCTTGGCGTGCACCCCGTGCGCGGCGATGTCCAGCTTCGGCATCGTGTACGCCTGCGCCTGTACGTCCCGCAGATGCACCAGGATCTCGTCGTAGCGTCCAGCCGCGACCTGGGTCAGGAACGGGAAACCGGTGATGTCCGCGGTCGGTTGCTGACCGAGCTTGACGTCCTGCTTCTGCGCCTGCTGCGACACCTGCTGGGCGACCTTGTCGTCGGCGACCGAGCGACCCACCCGGTCCGCGATGACCAGGATCACCGCGAGCAGGATCAACAGGACGAGCAGCACGATGAGAGCTCTACGACCGCGTCGGCGCGGTGGTCTGGATACTCCTGCGACAGCCATGGGTCCTGAGAGTGCCAGACCGGGGCGCCGGGCGCCCGGCCACCCCGGTCGCAGATTGGTCAGAGCGCCGGCAACAGAAGCAGGACGCCCAGGACGTATCCGGCGGGCGCGACGACGGTGACCGCCATCGCCGGCCCGAGCAGGATCCGGGCCGGCCAACCCGCGGGCCGCTCGGCCTCCGTCACCAACCCGGCCGTACCGAAACTGACCCCGATATCGGCGAACACCGCGGCCAACCCGACCACCAGACCCGCCACGCCCGACAGCGCCACCGGCAGCCCGGTCAGCTGGCCGACCATCGACCCCACCAGGACCGAGCCGACCACCCCACCGAGTAGGATGCCCGTTACCCCGCGCGCCACCTGCCAGCTCGCCCTGGGTGCGACCCGGACCAGGTCGGTCAGCCGGGCCAGCAGCACCGCCGCACCTCCAGCGGCCAGAACGGTGCCGGCCACGGCCGGACCGTGCCCGAGCCGGGCCAGTACCACCAGGGTCGGTACGGACACCGCGCCGACCGTCGCCACCATCGTCGCGGCCAGGGACTCGGTCGCGTGGCTGCGGCGGGCACCCCGGGCGAGCTGCCCTACGGCGCCGCAGAGCAGTCCGGCGGCCAGTACGTACCCCAGTGGCGCGAGCGAGACAGCGGCGCCGAAACTGGCATAGGCGTCGGCGGCCAGCCCACAGCCCAGGCCGACCGCGGCGACGGTCCAACCGCCCGGCCGACGGGTGCCGAACGCCCAGCTCAGTACGAAGACCATCTGTGTCAGCAGGCAGCCGGCGAGACCTACCGGTACGCCGAAATGCAGCCCCGCGCCGGTGGCGCCGAACAGCACGACAGCGACCGCGGCAGCTGCCAGGGTGCCGAGGCGGGCCAACGCCGGACGCGGCAACGGACCCGACTCCGACGAGCCCGCAGCCACCGGACCCGCGTCCGCCGGACCGGTGTCCCCGGCCGGTTGGTGGTACGGCAGCCCGCCGGTCTGCTCGGGTCCACCGGTCAGCTCCGGTCCACCGGGGCGGGCAGGACCGGAGTCCGGCGGGCCGGCGGGGAACCGACCGGACCCGGGTTCCGGACTACCCGGGCCCGCGGGATAGCCCGGAGCGAACGGGCGGTCGAACTCCCCGGTCCGATCGTCCCCTCCAGGTACCTGCCCCGGGCCCGACCCGAAGTCCGCCCCGGCCCGGTACGGCTCCGGTTCGGGCTCCCGGTAGGCAGGTGGCGCACTGTACGGCCGCGGCTCCGGGTGCTCCGGCGAGTAGGGGTCCGGTGGGTAGCGGCTCGGCGAACCGGAACTCGGCGGGTAGGGACCCGGTCGGGGCGGCGCGGAACTCGGGGGTGCCGAACTCGGCGGCGCGGACGAGGATGCACCCGCCCGGTACTGGGAGTCATCCGAGTGCTCCACCGGGTCACCGTAGCGCTCTTCAAAGCGTGAACTGCGCCACTCCGCACTCGTCGGCGTCGGCGCCGGCCCACGCAGGTCTGCGAACGGATCAGCAGACGGCGCCGACATCCCCGGGTCGGGCGGGCCGGAGTCGGGCCGCGATGCGTCGGAGCCTGGCCCACGTCCCGCGCCGAACCAGTCCATGCCACCCGGCGCGGGAGGACCGGAACGGGCAGCCGGATCAGGGTCGTAACCGTCATCGCCGCCAGCGCGGCGATATCCGTCCCCACCGCCCGGACGGCGGTAACCGCCGTCGTCGCTGCCCGCACGGCCGGGGCGACCCGGATCGTACGGACCGGAGTCGGAACCGGGCTGCGGCGGTGGCTGGTTCACGGGCACCCCGCGATCGTGCCAGAGCACGACCATTCGACGCGAGCGCGCCTACGCACTGTAGCTGATCCCAGCACAGTGTGATCCGACACAAAGCGCCTTTGACCGGAGTCGGATAAGCTGGCCTGCGAAGTTACCCGTCAGCGCTGTCGGGGCCCGATCCGTCGGTGGCCGCACGCCACCGCGCCGAGCCACCCCGGCCCACGCCCGGGATGGCGGAGCGGGAGGTGCCCGCGTGGAAATCCTGGTCCTAACCGAAGACGCAGCCAACACCGTGCTGCCCGCCCTCGACCTGCTCCCGCACCGGGTACGCACCGAATCCCTCGACGTCGGCGCTCTCCTCTCCGGCACCACCCCGGATGCCGTACTCGTCGACGCCCGGTCCGACCTGGCCGGCGCCCGATCCAGCTGTCGACTGCTGGCCAGCACCGGCAGCGGCGTACCGCTGCTCGCCGTGGTGACCGCCGCCGGCCTGATCGCCGTCGCCGCGGACTGGGGCATCGACGACGTGGTGCTCACCGCCGCCGAACCCGCCGAAGTCGAAGCCCGGCTACGGCTCACCGCCGGGCGTCAGGCGATCCTCGCCGAAGGCGACGCCGAGCTGGTGCGCTCCGGCGAACTGGTCATCGACCCGGTCACCTACTCGGCCCGGCTGAAAGGCCGGCCGCTCGACCTCACGTACAAGGAATTCGAGCTGCTGAAGTTCCTCGCCCAGCACCCGGGCCGGGTGTTCACCCGCGACCAGCTGCTGCGTGAAGTCTGGGGCTACGACTACTTCGGCGGCACCCGCACCGTCGACGTGCATGTCCGGCGGCTGCGCGCGAAGCTCGGCAGCGAATACGAGTCGATGATCGGCACGGTCCGGCAGGTCGGGTACAAGTTCATCAGCGCACCGCCGCGCCAGTTGCCCGACACCGACCCGGCGCCGACCCCGGCACGCCGCTGAACCCTGCCGCGCAGCTCCGCCGACGGCGTCGGGTGAAGTGGCCGGGCCGCGAGGACGGACCGGTCCGGTGCCGGCCGCCGTGCAGGGCTGTGCCCGGCCGTACGGTGCCGGCTACCGTGGTCGTATGAGCGCCGTCCAGGTGGTACAGCCCGGAACAGGACAATGGGACCCGGCGCAGCGCGACGAGGTGCTGTGGCTGGCACAGGCCGCCGCCGAGACCGACGGCGTCGCCCCACTGTCCGAGGCCTTCCTGCTCCGACTCCGGCACGACCGGCCCGACACCGGACACTTCGCCGCCCGCCGGGACGGCATGCTGCTCGGCTATGCGCAGCTGCACACCACCGACGGCGAAGCAGAACTGGTCGTACACCCCGCGTACCGGCACCGTGGCATCGGGCGGGCCCTACTCACCGCGCTGCTCGAACGTTCCGCCACCACACCGACCGGGCCGCGACCCACCCGTACCGGGCTGAAGATCTGGGCACATGGAGACCACCCGTCCGCGACCGCGCTCGGCCACTCCGCCGGCTTCCGACGCGCCCGGACCCTGTGGCAGCTGCGCCGCGACCTGGACGCCCCGGTACCGGCGCCCACCCTGCCGGACGGGATCAGGCTGCGGGCGTACCGGCCCGGCGCCGACGACGAAGCCTGGCTGCAGGTCAACGCCCGCGCCTTCCACGACCATCCCGACCAGGGCCGGTGGAGCCTCGACGACCTCCGGCTACGTCAACGGGAACCCTGGTTCGACCCGGCCGGCTTCCTGATCGCAGAAGACCCCGACGGCCGCATTCTCGGCTTCCACTGGACCAAGGTGCACGACGATGGCACCCACCGCACCGGCGAGGTATACGTCCTCGGCGTCGACCCCGACGCCCAGGGCACCGGACTCGGCGCCGCACTGACCACCGCCGGACTCCGCCACCTCCAGCAGGCCGGCCTGCAGCAGGTCATGCTCTACGTCGACGAGGACAACCCCCGAGCCGTAGCCCTCTACCGCAGGCTCAACTTCACCCAATGGCTCACAGACGTGAACTTCGACATGTCGTGACACCCCCACGCGGGCCGCGAGACACCCCCACCCGGACCGTCACGCCATCCCCTTACGGTCCCGCGCGGGGCGCGGGACAACCCCCCCGTCGACCCGGACGCGATGGCGTAGCCGGCGCGCTCGGCCGCAGAAGCCCGAGGAGGCGCGCCGAAGGCGTCGCCCCCGCAGGCCTTCAACAGACCGATCCAAGCGCCGGCGGAGCCAGCGCCCGCCGAGTCGAGCGAAGCGAGCGAGGCCATATTGAGGCCATGTAACCCCACAGGACATTTGTACTGCCGGGTTGGGGATTCGTGGTTCTATCCGTGTGGGCTGGGTTTTTTTAGCGTTGTGGCATGAAGACGAATGACGGGGCGGCGGCCGATGTGCCGGCGGTGCGGTTCGATTCGGTGGCCAAGGCGTACGGCTCGGTGCGGGCCGTGTCGGGGTTGGCGCTGAGTGTTCCGCGGGGGCAGACCGTGGCGCTGCTGGGGCCCAACGGGGCCGGTAAGTCCACTTCCATCAACATGCTGCTGGGGTTGTTCCCGCCGGACAGCGGCATTGTAGAACTGTTCGGGGATTCTCCGGAGCGGGCAAGTACGGCGGGCCGGGTCGGTGCGATGTTGCAGGAGACCCAGTTGGTGCCCCGGATCAAGGTGTCGGAGCTGCTGTCTTTCGTGCGTGGGTTGTACGCGGCGCCGATGGCGATGTCCGAGCTGCTGGACGTCGCAAACCTGACCGGGATCGCGAACCGTCGGCTGGAACGGCTGTCCGGGGGGCAGGCACAGCGGGTCCGGTTCGCGATGGCGATTGCGGGTCGGCCGGATCTGCTGGTACTCGATGAGCCCACCGCGGCGATGGATGTGGAGTCCCGGCGTGAGTTCTGGTCGAGCATGCGGGCCTACGCGGGCGGCGGTCGTACGGTGCTGTTCTCCACGCACTATCTGGAGGAGGCGGATGAGAACGCCGACCGGGTGGTGGTGATCGCGGACGGCCGACTGGTCGCGGACGGTACGCCGAGCGAGATCAAGCGCACCGTCGCCGGGCGTACGGTGTCGGTCGCGCTGGGCGGGGCGGACGCCGAGGGGTTGGCGCGGCTGCCCGGTGTTGTCGACGTGGCCGTGCGCGCCGGTCGGGTGTACCTGACCAGCACCGACTCGGACGCCACGGTACTGGCGTTGGCTGCGGCGACGGCACCGGGCGGCGGGCCGTTGCGCGATCTTGAGGTGACGTCCGCCCGGTTGGAGGACGCCTTCCTGGCGCTCACCGGGCATGGCCACGGCGATGCCGTACCGGCCGGGTCCGTACCTGTCGGCAACCACCTGGAAGGGGCGCGGTCCTGATGCGCGGCTACATCAAGCTGGAACTGCTGCGGCTGGTCCGTAGCCCCGGGTACCTGATGTCCAGCATCACCATGCCGTTGGTGATGTACCTGATCTTCAGCAACCTGTTCGGTGGCACGGACAAGCAGCAGGTGGCCCTGTACACGATGGTGGGTATGGCCGGGTTCGGTGCGGTCGGTGCCGCCATGATGAACGGTTTGTCGGTGGTGCAGGACCGGGGCAACGGGTGGCTACGTCAGCTGCGGATCACCCCGTTGTCCGCCGGCCGGGTCGTCGTGGCGCGTGCCATGACCGGGATGTTGGTCGGGCTCCCGGCGATCCTGGCGGTGTGCGTACTGGGCGGGATGATCAACGGGATCCAGTTGCCGACGGGGCGTTGGGTGGAGGTGGTGGCCCTGCTGTGGGTCGGCACGGCGCCGTTCTCGCTGCTGGGTCTCAGCATCGGCTACCTGGTGTCGATCCAGGCCGCGCAGCCGGTCACCATGCTGCTGAACCTCGGTCTGTCCATGCTCGGTGGGCTGTGGGTGCCGGCGACGATGTTCCCCCGGGCGCTGCAGCAGGTCGCGAAATTCGTACCGACCTCCGGGTACGGCAACATTTCCCGGCAGATCGCTTTCAATGCCAGCCCGCACCTGTCGGATGTGCTCGTGCTGCTGGCCTGGTTCGCGGTGTTCGCAGGGCTGGCGACGGTCGCCTACCGGCAGGCCGGCCGGCGTACCGCCTGACGGGGCCGGCGTTCGCGGGGCTGGGTCGCGGCGACGGGTCGGCAGCTGGCTGCCGGCCCGTCCTGGTCGGGGGTTGAGAGGATAAGTGGCATGACGGGCAATCCGCTGGACCGGGTCGCCGGTCGCCTGCAGTCCTGGGAGGACGGGTGGTCGGGGCGTAACCGGGAACGCCTGCGCTCCGACAAGGGGCGGTGGAAGAAGAGCGAGCATCTTGGTGGCGGCGGGGTGCTCGTGTGGCTGGCGACGCTGATCCTGCCGGGCGTCGAGGCGGCCCAGGGCAAGTACGGTTCGGTGGGCTTGTCGCTGGGCGGTCTGGTGCTGTTCACCGCGGTCTTCTCCGTGCTGATGCTGCTCCGGCAGGGTGGCCGTCACCGGCTGCTGCGGTACGTGCTGCTGGTGGTGTGTGTGGCCCTGGGCCTGACGTTGTCCGCCCGCTACGGCGACAACGGCTATGTCATGGCGGTCTTCCCGTCGATGGCGACCGCCATGGTGCTGCCGATCGTCCGGCCCGCGTTCGTCGGTCTGCTCAGCTTCACCGCGCTGGCCATGGGCACCGCGTACCTGGCCCACGGCAGCGTGGTCGGGATGGGCTATGCGGCGTTCACCGCCGGGTTCGTGGTCTTCATCATGCGGCGCCTGTTCGCCACCATCGAGCTGCTCCGGGAGGCCCGCGGTGACCTGGCGAAAGCTGCGGTCGCGGAGGAGCGGCTGAGGTTCGCCCGCGACCTGCACGACCTGCTCGGGCATTCGCTGTCGCTGATCGTGGTCAAGGCGGAGGTGGTTCGGCGGTTGGTTCCGCACGACACGGACGCGGCCGCGTCGGCCGCCGCGGACATCGAGCAGGTGGGCCGCACGGCGCTCGTCGAGGTACGGGAGGCCGTCACCGGCTACCGGCAGCGTGACCTGTCCGGCGAGCTGGCCGGCGCCCGCGCCACGCTCACCGCCGGTGGGATCGACACCGTCGTCGAGTCGACCGTCGGGCAGCTCGGTGAGCGGGCCGCCGCGCTGCTCGGCTGGGCGGTACGGGAGGGCAGCACCAACGTGTTGCGGCACAGCGGCGCCCGGTGCTGCACGATCACGCTGCGCCGGGATTCCGGCCGGGTGGTGCTCACCATCACCGACGACGGCGCCGGCCGGGGCGCTGTCCTCGTGGCCGAGGGCGGTTTCGGTGCCGGCGTCGGCAACGGGCTGCGCGGTCTGGTCGAACGTTTCGACGTCGCCGGGGGCTGCGTCACCGCGGCGCACACCGGTACCGGGTTCGTACTGACTGCCACGGTGGCCGACGAGTCGACCGGCGCCGATGGTGCGGGCGGCGGGCCGGACGAACCGGCCGGCGGTGACGGGCCGACCGGCGGTCCGGGCGAAGAGCGGGATCAGGGACAATGTGCCGGTGATCCGGGTACTGCTGGCCGAGGACCAGGGCATGATGCGCGGCGCGCTGGCGACGCTGCTGGAACTGGAGTCTGATCTGACGGTGGTCGCGCAGGTCAGCCGCGGTGACGAGGTGGTGGCCGCGGCCCGTGACGAGCGTCCGGATGTCGCCGTTCTGGACATCGAGATGCCTGGTTGCAGCGGCCTCGACGCTGCGGCCGACCTGCACACCGAGCTACCCGGCTGCCGGGTGCTGATCGTCACCACGTTCGGCCGGCCCGGCTACCTGCGGCGGGCCATGGAGGCCGGTGCCAGCGGATTCCTGATCAAGGACGGGCCGGTGGAGGACCTCGCGCACGCCATCCGTCGTATCGCGGCCGGCGAACACGTCGTCGACCCCGGCCTCGCCACGGCCGCGTTACGGGCCGGGCCCAACCCGCTGACGAGCCGGGAGGGCACCGTACTGGCTGCTGCGGCGGACGGCGCGACCATCGCCGACATCGCCGCGCGGCTCCACCTGTCGGAGAGCACCGTACGCAACTACCTGTCCGCCGCGATCGGCAAGACCGGCACCCGTAACCGCATCGAGGCGGTACACGCGGCGCGCGCCAACGGCTGGCTGTAGGGGTCGTCACACGCCCCAGAGCGGCAGTATCCCTGCTGTTCATGTGCTGTTCATGACTGTCCGGGGGTGTGGCAACCTGCCACTTCTAGCGTCCGAGACAGCTACCGGGTCCGGTGGCACCGGGAGCGTGGACGTTCCCGGACTCTTGTGGACGCACAGTGAAGGGAATATCGCGTGAAGCTCCAGCGGCACGGCGCACTCGCTGCCCTGGCCATCACCGCGACGCTGGCGATGGCTGCCTGCGGCTCGGACAACACCGGCTCCAGCGACACCAAAGCAGCGGCCAAGGCGCCCAGTACGGACTGCGCCAAGGGATCGCTCACCGCGCAGGGCTCAACGGCGCAGAAGAACGCGATGGACCAGTGGATCAAGGCCTACCAGCAGAAGTGCTCAGGCGCGAAGATCACCTACGACGGTACCGGATCCGGTGCCGGAATCCAGGCATTCACCTCCGGTACGGCCGATTTCGCCGGTTCGGACTCGGCGCTGAAGGATGGTGCCGAGCAGACCGCGGCGGACAAGCGGTGCACGACCGGTACGGCACTGGACCTGCCGATGGTGACTGGCCCGATCGCGGTGGTCTACAACGTCAAGGGCGCGGACGGCCTGCAGTTCAAGCCGGCCACCCTGGCCAAGATCTTCGGCGGCAAGATCACCAAGTGGAACGACCCGGCGATCAAGGCCGACAACCCGAAGGCCACCCTGCCGGCCACCCCGATCCAGCCGGTACACCGCGCCGATGCCTCCGGCACGTCGGACAACTTCACCAGGTACCTGTCCTCGGCTGCGCCGAGTGACTGGACGTTCGACCACGCCAAGGAGTGGAAGGCACCCGGCGGGGTAGGCGCCAAGGGTTCGGACGGCGTGTCCGCGAAGGTCAAGTCGACCGCCGGGACGATCGCCTACGACGAATGGTCCTACGCCACCACCAACAACCTGCAGCAGGCGAAGGTGTACAACGGCGCCGGCAGCTACCAGGACCTGACCGCCGAGGCTGCGGGCAGCACGGTCGCCGGCGCGAAGGTGGTCGGCAAGGGTGACAACCTGAAGCTGGACATCGACTACCAGACCACGCAGGCAGGCGCATACCCGATCGTGCTGGTCACCTACGAGGTCGTGTGCTCGAAGGGCAACTCGGCCGACAAGCTGGCGCTGTTGAAGTCCTTCCTGACCTACGTCTCCTCGGACAACGGGCAGTCGACGCTCACCCAGCAGGGGTACGCGCCGCTGCCGGCCCAGGTCCAGAGCGCGGTACAGGGCGCAATCAAGAACCTGGCCTGACGCACGGGAGCCGGCGGGCGCCGCGTCGCCCGCCGGCCCATCCCGTTGACCCTGACCGTCCCCGACCCCTGGATGGGACCGGCCACGTCATGACCGAATCGCCGCCTCGCACCACCCCGGACCGTACCGGCTCCGACGCTGTCCAGAACGGGCAGATGACGGAGCCGGTATCGGCCGTTCCCCCGTCCGATCCACCGACCGGCCATGGCAGCCTTGATGGCCTGTCCCGACGCCGTTTCGGCATCGAACCGCTGTTCCGCTGGGCGACCACCGGGGCCGGTCTTCTCGTCCTCGCCATCATCGTGGCGATCGGCGCATTCCTGATCGTCAAGGCGGTACCGGCGTTGCGTGCCGACACCGCCAACTTCTTCACCTACCGGCAGTGGTTCCCGAACGACCCGGCGCATCCACGCTTCGGTATCGCGGCGCTGGCCCTCGGCACGGTGCTCACCTCGGTGGTGGCGCTGCTGATGGCCGTACCGGTGGCGCTCGGGATCGCGCTGTTCCTTTCGCACTATGCGCCACGCCGGGTCGCCAGCGGGCTCGGCTTCGTCATCGACCTGCTGGCGGCGGTGCCCAGCGTCATCTTCGGACTATGGGGCCGCGACCTGCTCGCCGCTCCGGTCGCCGAGCTGTCCGCCTGGCTGCACCGCTACCTGGGTTTCATCCCGATCTTCGGCGGCAACGGACCGTACGGGAACTCGATCCTGCTCGGTTCGTTCGTCCTGGCCATCATGGTGCTGCCGATCATCACCGCGTTGTGCCGGGACGTGTTCGCGCAGTCGCCCCGGGAGAACGAGGAGGCGGCCCTGGCCCTGGGCGCCACCCGGTGGGAGATGATCCGCACCGCGGTCCTGCCGTACGGGCGCCCCGGGGTCATCGCCGCCGTCATGCTGGGCCTGGGCCGGGCGCTGGGCGAGACCATCGCGCTGGCCATGACGCTCGGCTCGACGTTCGGGTTGTCGATCAACCTGATCCAGACCGGCGGGCAACTCGATCGCCGCGAACATCGCCAACGCCTTCGGCGAGGCGAACCAGACCGGTCGGGGCGCGCTGATCGCCTCCGGCCTGGTGCTGTTCGCGATCACCCTGGTGGTCAATGTGACGGCGCGGGCGATCATCTACCGGCGCCGCGAATTCGTGGGGAGCGGAAGCTGACGACATCCACCGCCGCGGCGCTGCCGGGCACCGGCTCCCTGCGGAGCCGCCGGCTGCCGCGCTACGTACCGCCGCTGCTCGCGGTGGCCGCCGTCGCAGTCGCCGTCGGACTGATCCGCGGTACCGGCGCCGGCGGCTGGGTGCTGACCGGCGTGTTCGCCGCGGTGCTCTACCCGGTCGGGACGCTGTCTGTCTCGTGGGCCGTGGAGGGCGGCCGGCACGCCCGCGACCGGCTGGCCGGCATCCTGGTGCACGGCGCCTTCCTGCTGGCCCTGTTGCCGCTGGGCTCGGTGCTGGTGGCGTTGCTGCAGAAGGGGACCAGCCGGCTCGACGGGACTTCTTCTACCACTCGATGAACAACATCACCGCGCTGGATTCCGGCGGTGGCGCCTACCACGCGATCATCGGCACGCTGGAGCAGGTCGGTATCGCCTGCGTGTTCAGCATTCCGCTGGGCCTGGCCACCGCGATCTACGTGGTGGAGTTCGGTCGTGGCCGGCTGGCCGGCACGATCCGGTTCTTCGTGGACGTGATGACCGGCATCCCGTCGATCGTGGCCGGCCTGTTCGTACTGGCGTTCTGGGTCCTGATCGTCACCCCGGTGTTCAACCATGGCCGTCCGGGTTACTCCGGCCTGGCCGCCGGTATCGCCCTGACCGTACTGATGCTGCCGACGATCGTGCGCTCCGCCGAGGAGATGCTGCGGCTGGTACCGACCGCGCTGCGGGAGGGTGCGTACGCGCTGGGTGTGGCGAAGTGGAAGACGATCCTGCGGGTGGTGCTGCCGACCGCACTGCCGGGCATCGTGACCGGCGTGATGCTGGCGCTCGCCCGGGCCGCCGGGGAGACGGCACCGGTGATCCTGGTGGCCGGTGGTACCCCGGCGATCAACTTCAACCCGCTGCACGGCAACCAGGAGTCGCTGTCGTACTTCGTGTACGAGCAGGCCGGTGCGGCATCGAAGTACGCGCCGGGCCGGGCCTGGTCTGCGGCGTTGACCCTGATCGCCCTGGTTGCGGTCCTGACCATCGCGGCGAAGCTGCTGGCCCGCCGCTCGAAGATCGGCCGCTAGAAGTGGGGAGCACCATGGCAAAGCGTGTTGAGGCGGTCGATGTGACCGCATACTACGGCTCGTTCCGGGCGATCGACGGCATCACCATGACGATCGAACCGAAGTCGGTGACGGCGCTGATCGGGCCCTCCGGGTGCGGCAAGTCCACGTTCCTGCGTTCGATCAACCGGATGCACGAGGTGGTACCGGGTGCCCGGGTGCAGGGAAAGGTGATGATCGACGCCGAGGACATCTACCACCCGGCGGTCGACGTGACCGCGGTGCGGCGCACGATCGGGATGGTGTTCCAGCGACCCAACCCGTTCCCCACCATGTCGATCTACGACAACGTGGTGGCGGGGCTGCGACTCAACGGGGTACGGAAGAGGTCGACCCTGGACGAGGCGGCCGAACGGTCGCTGCGCGGTGCGCACCTGTGGACCGAGGTACGGGACCGGTTGAAGCGTCCCGGTGGCGGCCTGTCCGGCGGCCAGCAGCAGCGGCTGTGCATCGCGCGGGCCATCGCGGTGGAGCCGCAGGTGCTGCTGATGGACGAGCCGTGCTCGGCCCTCGACCCGATCTCCACCCTGGCGATCGAGGACCTGATCGTGGAGCTGAAGGACCGGTACACGATCATCATCGTCACGCACAACATGCAGCAGGCGGCGCGGGTCAGCGACCGTACCGCGTTCTTCTCCATCGACCGCACCGGCGACCCGGGCCGGTTGATCGAGTTCGACGACACGCACCAGATCTTCCAGAACCCGACGCAGAAGCGCACCGAGGACTACATCACCGGCCGGTTCGGCTGATCACCGGGCCGGTCAGGCAGGCCAGGGCGATCCGGCTCGCTGGGGTCAGAGTGCGACCCGGACGCCCTGGCCGGCCAGCCAACTGTTGACGTTGAGGAACAGTTCCAGGCCGCGCCGGCCCGATTCGGCCGCACCGACGGGCGTGGCGGCCAGCGCCCGTACGGTCTCCGGGTTGAACAGTTGCAGCGCCGGGCCGGTGCCGTCGGCGAGCACCCGGCCGGCCGATTCACGCAACGCCTCGTGGTAGGTCGGGTCCTGGGTCGACGGGTACGGGCTCTTCACACGCTCCACAATGGACTGCGGTAGCACGTCCCGGGTCGCCGCGCGCAGCAGGCTCTTCTCCCTGCCGTCGAAGTTCTTGAACGCCCACGGCGTGTTGAACACGTACTGCACGAGCCGGTGGTCGCAGAACGGAACGCGAACTTCCAGGCCCACGGCCATGCTCATCCGGTCCTTGCGTTCCAGCAGGATCTGCACGAACCGGGTCAGGTGCAGGTAGCAGATCTCCCGCATCCGGCGTTCCAGGCCGGTCTCGCCGGCCAGTCGGGGCACCTCGGCCAGCGCGTCGGCGTACCGGTCCGCGACGTAGGACTGCAGGTCGAGCACCCGGACCAGTTCCGGATCGAGCAGCCGGGACATCGCACCGGACCGGGTGCCGGCCATCCCCAGCCACGGGAAGGTGTCCGCGGCGACGGTCTTCGGATCGTGGAACTGGCGGTATCCGCCGAACACCTCGTCGGCCGACTCGCCGGACAACGCCACCGTGGACTGTTCCCGGATCGCGGCGAACAGCAGGTAGAGCGATGTGTCGATGTCGCCGAGGGGCGGCGCGTCCCGGGCCGCCAGTACGGCCTTCAGTGCCGCCGGATCCATCAGGTCCGATGTGGACAGTACGACGTCGCGATGCTCGGCGGACACGTGCGCGGCGAGATCGGCAACATACGGCGCATCCGGGGTGGCGCGCATGAAGTCGGGCCGGAAACGCTCGGTCTGGCCGACGAAGTCGACCGCGAAGGACCGGACCGGGCCGGTCCCGGCGGCGGTCAGGCTCTGCTGCGCCAAGGCGGTGATCACACTGGAGTCCAGGCCACCGGACAGCAGGGTGCACAACGGCACGTCCGCGATCAGTTGCCGGGAAACGGTGTCGTCCAGCAGTTCCCGTACGGTCCGGATGGTGGTGTCCAGGTCGTCGGGGTGCGGGTAGGACTCCAACGTCCAGTACCGTCGCTCGGTGTGCCCGCCGCTGGTCACCCGGACGAGGTGGCCGGGCGGCACCTCGCGCATGCCGCGGAAGCGGGTGGTGCCCGGCGTCCTGACGAACCCGAGAAGCTCGCGCAGCCCGTCCGCGTCGATCACCGGTTCGACCAGGCCGCTGGCCAGGATCGCCTTGGGCTCCGAACCGAACAGCAGGCCGCCCTCGATCGGATGGTAGTACAGCGGCTTGATGCCCATCCGGTCGCGGACCAGCAGCAGCGTCTCGGATCGAGCGTCCCAGATCGCGAAGGCGTACATCCCGTTCAGTTTGTCGACCAGCGCCTCGCCCCACTCCAGGTAGGCGTGCAGCACCACCTCGGTGTCGCTGGCGGTACGGAACTCGTGGCCGAGACCGGACAGTTCGGCGCGTAGTTCGCGGTAGTTGTAGACCTCGCCGGAGTAGGTGAGCGCGGCGATGTCCCGGCCACCCTCGGCGTGTCGCATCGGCTGACGGCCGCCCTCGATGTCGATCACCGCCAGCCGGCGGTGCCCGAGGGCCACCCGGGGCCGCAGGTAGAGGCCCTCGTCGTCGGGGCCGCGGCAGGTCATGGTGTCGGTCATCGCCTGCGCGACGGCCTGTGCGGCGGTCAGGTCACGCCGATGGTCCACCCAGCCGGTGATGCCGCACATCCGGACCTCCGCAGCGTCGGCGCAGTCGGGGTCGCCTACGCCTCGACCTGCGCGGCGGTCACGAAACAGGCCGCCGTACTGCCAGTGTTGTCCGGAATGCCATTGTTGTAAATGATGTGTGAACTTCTACATAAACAAGCGTTTACACACTTTCCGCGTCGGCTGCACAACCGCACGTACCCGTTCCGGCCGACCTACCGGCACACAGCACGGTGGTCGGCCGGGACCCCGGCCGACCACCGCACACCCCACAGCCTGCGTCAGCGACGCGCGCGACGACGACTGCGACGACGGCGCGCCCGCGGCGGTTCCACACCGGCCCGCACCGCGGCGAACGTCCAGGTCATTGCCAGCGCCACGGCACCCGCCGCGCCCACCAGGGCGATCCGACGGCCGGTACGGCGCCCTTCCATGTCAGCTGCCATCTCGACACGTGCGTCGGAACGGCCAGGCTCGAATGTCGCCCTACTCATAGCAACTCCCCCGAGTCATGCGGCTGGCCCATCCAGCCCGTCCAGTTGGCTACGTGAGGTAATGCTAGGACTACGGAGAGATCGACACGCGCCAATTCTGGAATTGCTTGCGCACTCCGGGAAGTAGCCCGTCAGCACCCCTCGGGGAGTACGATCCGACCGCCCGTCGGGGTCAGCACAACCTGCGGAGTCACCGGCACCAGGGGGCGTACCGCCGAGGTCAGCGCGGCCGCCACCGTGTCGGAACCGGCCAGCGCGGAGAGCACCGCCACCGTCGGCGGCAGCATCGCCAGCCGACCGGCCGCCTGCCCGGCCAGGGCGTCGGACGGACGCATCCAGACCACCCGGTCGGCCTCACCACCGACCTGCCGAGCCAACTGGCCCTCCGGCAGCGGCGCCAGGAAGAAGAACGTGTCGTACCGGCGGGGCTCCACCTCGGGGGTGATCCACCGGGCCCACGGCCGCAGCAGATCCGCCCGCAGCACCAACCCACGCGCCGCCAACAGCTCCGACAGCCCGATCCGGTGCGACACCAGAGCCTCCCGGTCGGCCTCCCAGTCGTCGGCACGCACGTCGCCGACCAGCTGCGACCCGGTCGGCCCGGCGAACAGGACGCCGGCCTCCTCGAACGTCTCCCGGACCGCCGCGCACAGCACGGCACGGGCCTGCGCCGCCCGGTCCCGGCCCAGCGGCGACGGGCTCTCCGCCACCGGCGCGGCGGGGGCGGCGTCGGCCGGGCCGGCGATGGGGGCGTCGGCGGGCAGGCCGAGTAGATCCGCCCAGGATCCCAGCGGGCCCTCGTCGGGCTCCCCCGTCTCGTCCCGCGGATCCACCGAACCGCCGGGGAAGGCGTACATGCCGGACGCGAATGCCATGCTCGCCGCGCGTCGTACCAGGTAGACCTGCATTCCGTCGGCATGGTCACGCAACAGCAGCACGGTGGCCGCCCGACGCGGTACGGCCGGCGTGGCGCCCTCGGCGTAGAAGTGGCGAGCGTGCGCCAGCAACCAGTCAGGTACCTCCCGGTCCGGGCCGTTGACCGGTCCGGGGCCGGTCGGTCCGGGGTCGACCGGTCCGGGGCCGGTCACCGCGGGTCGACCTTGACCACCGCGGCGATGCCCTGCCCGACCCCGATACAGGCGGCGGCGACGCCGTAGCCACCGCCCCGACGACGCAGCTCGCGGCACAGGTCCACCATCACCCGGGGCGCCGAGGCACCCAACGGATGACCGATGGCCAGGGCGCCACCGTTCGGGTTGACCCGCTCGCGGTCCAGCACCGGCAGCTCGTGCAGGCAGGACAGCACCATCGCGGCGAACGCCTCGTTGATCTCCCACACCACAATGTCCGAAGTGGACAGACCGGTACGGCGCAGTACCCGCTCGACCGCGCCCACCGGCGCGATGGAGAACCGTTCCGGCTCCACACCTACCACCGCCGAACCGATCAGTTGCCCGAGCGGTTCGACGCCGAACCCGGCGACGGTACGGCCGGAGCCGACCAGTACCGCGATCGCGCCGTCATTGATCGGAGAGGCGTTGCCGGCGGTGACCGTACCGTCCCGACTGAACGCCGGTTTCAGGCCGGCCAACCGTTCCAGCGAAGTGTCCGCCCGGATCGACTCGTCCCGGGCGACGTCCTCCACCTTCATCACGTAGTCGTCGTGCAGACCGGCCTGCCAGGCCGCGGCGGCCCGTTGGTGACTGCGCAGCGCCCACTCGTCCTGCTCGGACCGGCTGATGCCCCGTTCGGTGGCGACCGCCTCGGCGCAGGCGCCCAGCGACGCGGTCCACTCCGACGGGAACTTCGGGTTCACCATCCGCCAGCCGACCTGGGTCGGGAACAGCCGCATGTCGCGCGGCAGCCCCTCGTCGGGCTTGGGCAACACATACGGGGCGCGGCTCATGCTCTCCACCCCGCCGGCCACGATCACGTCGGCGTCGCCGAGAGCGACCGCGCGGGCGGCCTGCACGATCGCCTCACCACCGGAGCCGCACAGCCGGTTGACCGTGCTGCCAGGAACGCTCGGCGGCAGCCCCGCCAGCAGCGCCGCCATCCGGCCCACGTTGCGGTTGTCCTCCCCGGCGCCGTTGGTGTCACCGAGGATCACGTCGTCGATGCGGGTGGTATCCAGGTCCGGATGCCGGGCAAGCAGTTCGGCGATGGGCAGGGCGGCGAGGTCGTCGGTCCGTACCCCGGACAGGCCGCCACGGTGCCGGCCGAACGGGGTACGCACCGCGTCGATGAGGTACGCGTCCACGCCGCGACCCTACCGCGAGCCGACGGCCTGGCAGACTCGGCGGGATGGCGCCTACAGCGGACCCCGCAGCCCGTACCAGCGGATCCACCGGACCGGTCCGGTGGGGCATCCTGTCCACCGGCGGGATCGCCGCGACCTTCACCGAGGACCTGCTCGGCATGCTCGACGCCGAGGTGGTCGCGGTCGGTTCCCGGGCTGCGGACAGCGCCCGCTCCTTCGCCGGCCGGTACGGCATCCCGCGCGCGTACGGCAGCTGGCAGCAACTGGCCGACGACCCGGACATCGACGTGGTGTACGTGGCCACCCCGCACTCCGCGCACCACGCTGCGGCATTGCGCTGCGTGCAGGCCGGTAAGGCCGTACTGGTGGAAAAGTCCTTCACCCTCAACCATGCGCAGGCACAGGACCTGGTGGACCGGGCGCGGCAGGCCGGGGTGTTCGTCATGGAGGCCATGTGGACGCGCTGCCTGCCGGCGGTACGCAAGCTGGTCGAGCTGGTGGACGCGGGAACGATCGGTACGCCCCGGGTGGTGTCCGCCGACTTCGGCCTGACCGGCGCCTTCGACGTCACGCACCGGCTGCGGGCGCCCGAACTGGGCGGTGGCGCGCTGCTCGACCTCGGCGTGTACCCGGTGTCCTTCGCCCAGCTGATGCTCGGCGCACCGGACTCGGTGCAGGCCACCGGCCGGCTCACCCCGGAAGGGGTGGACGAGAACGCCGGCATGCTGTTCGGCTACGACTCCGGCGCCGTGGCCACGCTGTCCTGCTCGCTGTCCGCGGACAGTCCGCGTATCGCCGCGGTCACCGGGACCGAGGGGCGGATCGAACTGGCCCGCGGCTTCTTCGCCCCGCAGAGCTTCACCCTGTGCCGCGGCGACGGCGCCGAACAGATCGACGTACCGATGACCGGGCACGGCTACACGCACGAGGCGGCCGAGGTGATGCGTTGTCTGCGGGCCGGGTTGACCGAGAGCCCGCTGGTCCCGCTGGCCGACACCCTCGCGGTGATGCGCACGCTGGATGCGGTACGCGCCCAGCTCGGTGTCCGCTACCCGGCCACCTGACGTCCCGTTCGGCGTACCGCCACCCGGTCGGGCAGCGGTACGCCGGAACGCTCAACTGCCGGTGATCACGTGCGTCACGTAGTACACGCCCAGTGCGATCAGGCCGGCCGCGGGCAGGGTGAACACCCAGGCGAGCACGATGTTGCCGGCCACACCCCAGCGGACCGCGGACAGCCGCTTGGTCGCGCCCACGCCCATGATCGCCGAGGTGATCGTGTGCGTGGTGGAGATCGGCGCGCCCAGGCCGATCGAGGCGACGAACAGCACGGCGCTGGCGGTCGTCTCGGCGGCGAAGCCCTGCGGCGGATCGAGGTGGATGATGCGTCGGCCGAGGGTACGGATGACCCGCCAACCACCGGAGTACGTACCGGCCGCGATGACCACCGCGGTCAGGAAGTACACCCAGGTAGGAATGTCGTAGCTGGTCTGGCTGCCGCCGACCACCAGGGCCAGCACCACGATGCCCATGGTCTTGGCGGCGTCCTGCATGCCGTGACCGAGCGACATCAGCGCGGCGGAACCGGTCTGCGCGTACCGGAACCCGCGGTTCAGTTTGCCCGGCGCCTGACGGCGGAAGGTCCACATCACCGCGAGCATGAACAGGTAGCCGAGGATCAGACCGACGACCGGAGACAGCACCATCGGCACGACGACCTTCTTGACGATCCCGCCCCACAGCACGGTCACGTCGCTGCCCACCGTGAGCGCGGCGAGGGTGGCGCCGACCAGCCCGCCGATCAGGGAGTGCGAGGAGGACGCGGGCAGGCCGAAGTACCAGGTGATCAGGTTCCAGGCGATCGCACCGATCAGGCCGGCGAACACCACCACCAGGCCGTGCGCGCCGCCCGGGAGGTGGACGATGCCCTCACCGACGGTGGCGGCGACCTTCGCGCCGAAGAACGAGCCGATCAGGTTGCCGATCGCGGCCATGCCGAGTGCGACGCGTGGGGTCAGCGCGCGGGTGGACACGGAGGTCGCGATGGCGTTGGCGGCGTCGTGGAAACCGTTGGTGAAGTTGAAGCCCATTGCCACGACGATCACCACGACGGTGCCGAGGAGTGCGGTGTCCACCGGTTCAGGACTCCTTGGCCACGATGGTCTCGACCGTGTTGGCGACGTGTTCGAAGGCGTCGACGGCCTCCTCGAGGTCGTCGGCGACCTCCTTCATCTTCATCACCGTCAGCGGGTCGTACTCGCCGGAGAACAGCCGGACCAGCAGCATCCGATACTGCTGGTCGCCCTGGTTCTCCAACCGGTTCACCTCGATCCAGTACGGTTCGAGGTCCTTCATGCCCTTCAGCCCGGGCATGGCGTCGGCGGTGATGCGGGCCAGCTGGTTGAGGGTGTCGATCTGCTGGGCCATCTCCCGCGGCATCGACGGGATCGACGACAGGCCGTACAGGTAGACCAGGTTGCCGGCGCTCTCCATGGCGTCCATGACGTCGTCGAGCTGGGAGCCGAGCCGGTAGATGTCCTCCCGGTCGAACGGCGTGATGAAGGTGGAGTTGATCTTGTTGTACAGGGCGTGGGTGACGTCGTCGTTGGAGTGCTCGACCTCCTGCAGCGCCTCGCTGATGCCCTGAACCTGCTCAGCGCTCGCGGAAGCGGTCAGCCCGGTCAACAACTCCGCGCCACGCACCAGGTTCTGCGCGGCCTGGTTGAAGTAGTCGTAGAACGCGCCCTCGCTCGGACGAAGCTTGAATTTCACGGCACCTTCTCGCGGTCGCGGGAGTGGTCGGCCGCGGCGGACCGCGGGACCGGAGTGCCCTGTCTGAGTGCCCCGGCCGGTCCGATGCTAAGCAGGTCACCTGCTGTACCGGAAACCGCCCACCCCTGGTCAGGCCTGGTTCAGCGGCCATTCACCTACTGTTCATGTACGCCACGCTTGGCGTCATTCTCAGTCAATAGGCGAGCACGCTCCGCAGTGACGTCGTAGGTCGGGGCCGGGTACGCCAGACCGAGTTCCGACAGCGCCCCGGCAAGCAGTTCGGCCACCGCCCAGTTGCGGTACCACTTGCGGTCCGCGGGCACCACGTACCACGGCGCGGCCGGCATCGAACAGCGTTCCAGCACCTGCGTGTACGCCCACTGGTAGGCGCCCCACCGCCGTCGCTCGTCGATGTCCGAAGGATCGAACTTCCACTGCTTCGTCGGGTCGTCCAATCGCGCCAGCAAGCGCTTTCCCTGCTCGGCGTACGAGATGTGCAGGAACACCTTCAGCACCGTCGTACCGTCAGCGACCAGTTCACGTTCGAACGCGTTGATCACGGCGTACCGGCGCTGCCACGTACTCTCCGACACCAGCTCATGCACCCGCACGATCAGTACATCCTCATAGTGCGAACGGTTGAACACCCCGATCTGCCCCGCCACCGGCAAGGCACGCCGGATCCGGTCCAGGAAGTGCTCCGCGCGCTCCGCCCCGGTCGGCGGACCGAACGCGGTGATCCGCAGCGCCTGCGGGTTCAGCATGCCGGCCACCCGGCGTACCGTGCCGTCCTTACCACCGCAGTCCATCGCCTGCAGAATCAGCAGTATCCGGCGACGATCACCGGTCACCCTGGCGGCCGCGTACAGCTGCTCCTGGCGGCGGGCCAGTCCCGTCCCCAGCTCGACCAGACGGGCCGCCGCCCAGCCCTTCGGGTCCCGACCGGCACGCTCCGGCAACCCGGGCGTGCTCCGCGGATCGATCGACGACAGGTCGACGCGGTCGCCGGGCAGCACCCGCAGCGGACGGGTCAGGGCGCCCTCCTGGGTTTCCATCTTCCCGATCGTGCCCCAAACCGGCCCGACGCAGTACCGTTCCGACGGCTCTGCCGCACCCACCACTCGCCCCACGCCGGTAGCCTCGGACCCCGAGAAGGGCCGACATGGCGGAAATGGATCCCGAACGAGCCCGGAAGCTGCGGGAACTCGCTGCGTGGCACCGGGAATGGACCCGCAAGCACGCCGCCACCGCGGACTTCCGGCCGGAGGAACACCCGGGTCCGGATTCGGACTACAACCTCCACCACGTCGACGTGGACCTCGATCCCGCGGCCGAGCGCGAATACATGACCCGGGCCCGACAGATCATGGGGCTCGATGATCCCGGATGGATACCTGGCCCGTTGGCAGGGCCACGAATACGAGGCGAGCCCCGACGGCGGGCTGGTCCGGCTGTACCGCGACACACCCGCCGAGGGCTTCGACCCGGTCGGTCCACGCCGGTTCGTCCGGCTGGTGGCCGCCGACGACCTGGACTGGTTCGGCTATCTGCGCACGGTGGCGACCTGGCATGGCGAGCCGGTCACGCTGATGGCGCGGCGCGGCAACGACGCGCTGGTGGAATATCTCGGCGGCGGGGCGCCCGTCGCGCTCGCGCTGGGCCTGGACCGGGCCGACCTCGCCGTCTACCGCGGGTGGGCGCCGCTGGCGGAGCTGACCGAGGTGCGCCAGGAGCGCATTGCGGACAGCGCGGAGGCACCCGGGTCCGCCTGAGCTCTCGGCACGATCAGCCCCCGTCGACCGGGCCGGAGGTCTGCGGCTCGTCGTTCTCGGTCCATTCGTCGGCGGGTCGGGTAGGTCGGTGCGGGGCGTCCAGGTGCCGTCGTTGCCTACCCGAGGCGGTTTGAGGCCGTGGGTGAGGACTTCGAGGGCTTGGTCGATGTTCTGGCCGAGGAAGTTCTCGCCGGTTTCGTGGAGCAGGAAGATGCGGCCGAGGCCGTCGGCGACGATGCCGTGGGGTTTTCGGGGTAGTCGCCGGTGGTCCGAGCTGGCCGGACCGGAGAGGTGAGGACATGAGCACACCGGTCGCTCGTACGCTGCGCGAGGCCTACCTCTACCTGGAGGCGACCCTGCCCGGACAGGAGATCATCGACTTCGACCGGAGCACCCGGCTGGAAGCCGTCGGTCGGGGCGGGCACATCCTGCACTTCGACGGCACGTTGGCCGGGCGTCGGGTCTCCTCCCAGATCGAGATCCGCAGGACCAGGAGTCGAAGGACGAGCTCGGGATCCGTTCGTACGGGCCGGGTCGTTCGACTCTGCTGGACGCCGGGCAGTGGTCGCTGGTCGAGCTGACCAGGGTCAACTATGCGGTTGCCGAACTCGGCGCGCTCGGCACCTCGGCCGCGACCAACCCGCAGTTCAACGCGATCGTCGGCGCGTGGGAGGCCGCCGCCGGCGCGGTGGACGAGATCCTCAAGTTCCTACCGGACGGCGCCGGGACGGTACCGGACGAGGCCTTCTGGACCGTCGCCGGACGTCGTATTCGCGACGAGCAGGCGCAGCTGTTCGAGCGCGGGCGGCTGCTCGCGGCGGCGCGCCGGTACCGCCAGGAGATCACCGAATTCACCGCCCGGCAGAGCTGAGCCGGCCGCCCCGCCCGTATCATCCCCCTGCGCATGCGGCGTGGCCAGCGGCGTCGCAACGACTTGACCTCTGCTGTCACACCGGCGGTGGCTGTCTCGTCGATGTGACATGGCAGGAGCATGTCGAGCCCCCGTAGCGGGGCGTACCGCGGTGGCGCAGAATCGGGCTGTGAGTGGACGCGGACCCGACGGTGCCCGCACCGACGACTTCGAGGCGCACCGGCGGCACCTGACCCGGGTCGCCTACCAGATGCTGGGCAGTGTCGCCGAGGCGGAGGACGCGGTACAGGAGGCGTGGCTGCGCTGGCAGCGTGCCGACCGGGCGGCCATCGAGGAACCGCGTGCCTGGCTGACCACGGTGACCGGGCGGATATGCCTGGACGTGCTGCGTTCGGCCCGGGTACGCCGGGAGGCGTATGTCGGCAGCTGGCTGCCCGAGCCGCTGGTGGAACGGCTCGCCGAACCGGCGACCATGGATCCCGGCGAGCGGGTCGCCCGTACCGACGAGGTCAGTCTCGCGGTGTTGTTCCTGTTGGAGAGGCTATCGCCGGAGCAGCGCGTCGCATTCGTCATGCACGATGTGTTCGACGTGCCGTTCGGTGAGATCGCGGAGATGCTGTCGGTCACCGACCAGGCTGCCCGGCAGTTGGCCTCCCGTGCCCGCCGGGCGGTCCGTACGGACGCTCCCCGGCGCAGCACCGACCTGGCCGAACAGCGCACGGTCCTGCGGGCCTTCCTGCACGCCTGCCAGCAGGGTGATCTTCCCGCCCTGCTGGCCGTGCTGGCGCCGGACGTCGTGGTCACCGGCGACGGCGGCGGTCGGGCCCCGGCGGTACGGCACCCGATCGTCGGGGCCGCGCAGGTCGCCCGGTTCCTGGCCAACCTGGGCCGGCGCATGACGACCGAACAGAACGTGATCATGGAACCGGTACTGATCAACGGCGACCTGGGGCTGCTGGTCCTGCAGAAGCAGGCATACGACGAGCAGGATCTCACCGTGGTGATGGCCTTCGACTACACCGACGGCCGGATCACTGCGGTCTACAACCAGCTCAATCCGCAGAAGCTGCACCACGTGCCGACACCGACCGTGGACTTCCTGTCACGGCCGGCCCGCACCGACTGAGAGCTTGTCCGGGGTCACTACCCTTCGCCGCGTGCCATATCTGATCTTGGCCGCGGGCCTCGGGGTATGCCTGTTCGTCGGGTGGGTGGTGCTGCCGCTGCTGGACCAGCGCCGTACCGGCCCACGTCGGCAGGCAGACCGGCGGGTAGCGCTGACCATCCACGCCGCGACCGCCGGTCTCATCGCGGCCCCCACCCCGGGCGACGGATGGCCCCGGGTACCGGACACCATCCGGCCGAGCATCCTGTTCGCCGGCCGCTACCAGGGGAGAAGAATTGCCATCGCGGAATACCGCCAGCTGCCGCCGAAACGACGGTGGCGACGCGGGCGGATCCGCCGTCGCACGGTCATCTCGGTCGACCTACACACCCCCCAACCACCGGTACAGGTCATCCGGCGCGGTCTCGACCCCAGGGTGTGGGACCCGACGACCGGCCAGCAGGTCGCGACGCACACCGTACTTACCGGCAGCGGCCGGTTCGATCGGGTCTTCCGGGTCAGTACGCCGCTGCCGGACCAGGTCGATGCCCTGACCGACCCCAGGCTGTCCCGCAGCATGCTGCGGGACAGGTCGACCCGGGCCTGGCTGGTGAGCGGCACCGTACTGCTCGGGGTGAGCGACGGCTGGCTCGAACCGCATTGCCTGCTGCCCCGGGTCAGTGCGGTACGCATGGTTGCCGACCTGCTGGAGCACGCCGGTCAGCGTGCCTGAGCCGGACTCGTCACCGCAGATCCCGGCGCGTCAGCGGGGGACCTTGGCCAGCCAGTCACGGTAGACCGTGGCGAAGGGTTCGGCGTTCGCGCTGATCGCCGCGTAGACCGATTCGGCCGCGTCCCGGGCGCCGGCGATCACCTCGGCGGGGTAGCCGTAACGGACCTGGTGTTCGGCGAACTCGTCCTCGTCCAGCAGTTCGACGGTGCCGTCCCGACGACGGCACACGTCCAGGTCGAGGTCGACCGCGGTCACCTCGTCGCCGTGCCACTCCGGCACCGTGGTCATGTCGCAGTAGATCTCGGTGCGGTTCGGTACGTCGTTGAAGTTGGCTGTCCACCAGGTGTCCCGCGGCACCAGCAGCACCTGCGCCTCGGCCCAGGTGATCGGCGGCTCGTGCCCGCGGCGCAGCTGGCTGCCGGGTGGCGCACCCAGCCAGTCGCCGTACTGGTCGGCACCCACCCGGAACGCGGTGAAGTTCCAGTGCAGGGTCCCGTCGTACTTGCGGTATCTGACCTGTACCGGTTCCTGCACTGGCGACTCCGTTCGTCGGGACGGGTGAGACTCGCGGTCCACGATAGGCGTGCCACCCACCGCACCGGCGGCCCCGACGTACGCCCTGTGGACAAGTCGGCGAGTTGTCCACAGGCGCCGTGCCGGGCCCCGGAGTCGTACCGGTGGCGCGGTAGCGTCTGTGCTCGTGAGTTCCTCCGCCAGCGCAGTGCACCGCAAGCCGTCCGCCACCGACCTGCTCAGCGCGGCCGTCTCGGCCGTGCCCGGCGGCGCCACCCGGCCGGGCCAGCTGGCCATGGCCGAGGCGGTCGCGCAGGCGGTCCGCACCGGGGAACATCTGCTCATCCAGGCCGGCACCGGCACCGGCAAGTCCCTTGCCTACCTGGTGGCCGCGCTGCTGCACGACGGTCCGGTGGTGGTGTCCACCGCGACCCTGGCTTTGCAGGCCCAACTCGTCGAGTCCGACCTGCCCCGACTGGCCGACGCGGTCGAACCGCTGATCGGGCGGCGACCGACCTTCGCCGTGCTGAAGGGCCGGCACCACTACGCCTGCCTGGCCAGGCTGGAGCCCGGCACCGAGGACCAGGAACCCGACCTGTTCGGTGAACAGGGTGGCGGTGGATGGCTCGGTCAGGCCGGGCGGATCGGCAAGCAGGTCGTCCGGATCCGTGACTGGGCGCTGGAGAGCGAGACCGGCGACCGGGACGAACTCGACCCGGGCGTCGACGACTCGGTGTGGCGCACCGTGTCGATGCCGGCGCGTGAGTGCGTCGGGGTGCAGCGCTGCCCCTTCGGTGACGAGTGTTTCGCCGAGGCGTCCCGGGTGCGTGCCCGCTCCGCCGACATCGTGGTCACCAACCACAGCCTGCTCGCCGTGGACATGCTGGCCGGACGGCACATCCTGCCCTCGCACGAGGTGCTGATCGTAGACGAGGCACACGAGCTGGCCGACCGGGTCACCTCGGCGGCGCGCGCCGAGATGTCCGCCGACGCGCTCGACCGGGCAACCCGCCGGGTCCGGACGTACGTCGACGGTGGCGTCATGGACCGGCTGACCGAGGCGGCGGACGGCCTGTCGGTCGCCCTGGCCGACGCCGGGGACGGCCGGTTGGTGCAGCTGCCGCCGGCCCTGCGGGACGCGGTCAGCCTGGTGCAGGCCGCCGGTCGGGCCGCGGTCTCGGCGATCGCCGAGATACGCGCCGACGATCCGGACCCGGTGCGCAAACAGCAGGCCAAGTCGATCGTACTGACGCTGGCCGAGGTCGCCGAGCGGATCCTCGACTGCTCCGAGCACGACGTCATCTGGGTGCAACGTGACGAGCGGTTCGGCACCGCGCTGCACGTCGCCCCGCTGTCGGTGGCCGGTCTGCTCGGCAGTCTGCTGTTCGCCGAACGCACCGTGGTCGCCACCTCGGCGACCCTGGCCCTGGGCGGACGGTTCGACACCGTGGCGGCCGGCCTGGGCCTTCCCGCCGCCTACGGCCGAACCCCCGCCACCGACGACGTACGGCCCTCCGAGCCGCCGGCCGACGCGGCAGAACCGTCCCGAGCGCACTGGCCGTCGCGGTCCACGCAGCCCTTCCTGGTCGCCGAAGCGCAGGAGGACGCGACCCCACCGGTGTGGCGGGCGCTGGACGTCGGCTCACCGTTCGACTACCCGAAACAGGGCATCCTGTACGTCGCGGCGCAGTTGCCGCGCCCCACCCAGTCGGGGCTGTCCGAACCCGCCGGTGCAGAGCTCGTACGCCTGGCCAGCGCGCTCGGCGGCCGTACGCTGGGGCTGTTCTCCTCGCGTCGGGCGGCCGAGCGCGCCGCCCAGGTCGTCCGGGAGCGCACCGACCTGACCGTCTACCTGCAGGGCGACGAGGCGCTGCCGATCCTGGTCCGCAAATTCCGGGCCGAGCAGGACAGCTGCCTGTTCGGGGTGATGAGTCTGTGGCAGGGCGTGGACGTTCCCGGCGACTCGTGCCAGCTCGTGGTGATCGACCGGCTGCCGTTCCCCCGGCCCGACGAGCCACTCGCCGCGGCCCGCAGCGCCGCCGTCGACTCGGCCGGCGGCTCCGGTTTCGCCTCGGTCAGCGTGCCGATCGCCGCGGTACGGCTGGCCCAGGGGGTGGGCCGGCTGGTCCGCACGAGCACCGACCGCGGCGTGGTCGCGGTCCTCGATCCCCGGCTGCACACCGCCCGGTCGTACGGCCCCTACCTGCGGGCCTCCCTACCGCCGTTCTGGTACACCACGAACACGGGCACCGTGCACGGCGCGCTGGACCGGCTCGCCGGGAATACGGCCCAGGCGGCCGGGGGGCCGGCGGACGGCACGGCGACGAGCGCCGCCGCGACCGGCTGACGGGTCAGTCGGACTGCGGCGGGGGCAGGGCCGGCAGCTCTGCGGGCCTCGGGTCCAGTCCGTGCCGGTGGCGGGCCACGAGACGTCGGATCGCGGTGTTCGCGACCGCGATCGACGGCACCGCGATGAGCCCGCCGAAGATGCCCGCGATGGCGATGCCGCCGGTAATCCCGAGGATCACCCCGAGCGGGTGGACCGCCACCGCACGTCCCATGATCAACGGTTGCAGCAGGTGGCCCTCGATCTGCTGGACACCGAGCACCACGATCATCACCACGATCGCGGCGAGGAAGCCCTGGGTCACCAGGGTGACCAGGATCGCCACCACACCCGACACCGTCGCGCCGACGATCGGGATGAACGCGCCCAGGAAGACCAGTGCCGCGAGCGGGATCGCCAGGCCCAGCGGAACCTGCACCGCGACGATGCCGATCCCGATGAAGACCGCGTCGATGAAGGCGACCAGCACGGTTGCCCGTACATAGGCCACCAGCGTCTTCCACGACGCGCTGCCCGCGTCGTCAACCGCCAGCCGGGCCCGCCGGGGCAGGGCCACCTGCAGGATGAAGTTCCAGATACCGCGACCGTCGCGGACCAGGAAGAACGTGGTGAACAGGATCAGGAAGAGGTCCACCAGGACCTCGCCGACGGTGGTCGCGGTGGAGAGTGCACCGGTGGTCAGCACACCCTTGTTGTCGCTGATCCAGCCCTGCGCGGTGTCCAACGCCCCGGTTATCTGCTTGTCGGAGACGTGGAACGGCCCGTTGTGCAACCAGCTCTGGATCTGCTGGAGGCCGGCCGCGACGTTTTCGGAGAGCTCACTGAAGCCGTTGATGAAGGACGTGATGACGCCGGCCAGCACACCGGCCACCACCACGATTCCGGTGACCAGCATGATCAGCGAGGCCAACGACCGTGGCACGCCGTGCCGGTGCAGCCAGTTCGCACCGGGCTGCAGCATCGCGGTCAGCAGCAGCGCGATGATCGCCGGAACGACTACGTTGCCGACATAGGTGAGCGCGTAGAAGATGCCGTAGACGGCAGCCGCGATCACGATCATCCGCCAGGACCAGGCGGCCGCGATCCGGACACCGTCCGGCACCGAGGCCTCCGCCGGGGCAGGTCCCGCGGGTTGCGGCGGACCACTGACCGACTCGAGGGACGGGTCGACCGCGACGGGCCCGCCCGGCGTGGCCCGGGCCAGGTCGACCCCTTCCACCGAGGCTTCCTGCGTCTCCGCGGCCCGCGCCTCCGCCAGCAACGCCTCGTCACTGCGCTCCCGACCGTCCTCCAGCCGCCCACGGGCGACCTGCCAGGCCCGTCGGGCCCGGCTGCGCACTTCCTCGAAGCGACTCAGAGCTGCCCCCTTGGCGTGACCTCGCTGTCTACACCGTACCGGCGGTCGTCGATACCCGACAGTCGACGATGACCCGCCGGCCGGTAGCGTCCTGGAGGTGGACACGCAGGACACCGGTACGACGGTCGAGGACGACCTCGACCCAGGGCTGCCCATCCGCCTGTTGCACGACCGGGTACTGGTCCGGTTGGAAGGCAGCGACGGGGAACGCCGGTCAGCCTCCGGCATCGTGATCCCGGCCACCGCCTCCATCGGTCACCGGCTTTCCTGGGCGGTGACGGTGGCGGTCGGACCGAACGTACGGGCCGTCAGGACCGCCGACCGGGTGCTGTTCGACCCGGACGACCGCTCCGAGGTCGAGCTGCACGGACGGCAGTACATCCTGCTGCGGGAACGCGACGTGCACGCGGTGGCCGCGGCCCGGGTCGAGCAGAACGCGACCGGCCTGTACCTGTAGGTCGACCGGCGCGACGGGCCGCGACGGTCCCGGCGCGGCCCGTCGCGGCAGGACATGTCGCGGTGGGATCTACGGCCCGGTCACCGGCCAGGGCAGTACGGTCAGCGCCGGCCATTCGGCCTGCCAGCGGGCCGCCTTCCGGCGGTACACCTCTGATGGCGCCAGCACCGGGTTGGGCCGCACCACCAGATTGAACACATCCGCGAGTCCGTGCGGCGCGTAGACCGTGACGCCTCCGTCCGGACCGGTACGCACCCCGACGCAGCAGGTCGTGGCGGCGAAGTGGTCGATCGCGTCCTCGGTGCTGGTGAACGATACGCCCGGAACACCGAACTTCTGCTCGTACCAGAGATGTACCCGCGCCTCGTTGCGTACCTCGACCCGCACCCCGTACCGCTCCGTCAGCTCGGCGAACAGCGCGGCGGCACGTTTGATCACCGCGTCCTCGGCGGCGTAGGACTCATCGGAGCGGTCGAAGTAGAACAGGTCGTAGTCCTGGATGCCCTCGGTCGCCGACCGGCCGGACATGGCGTTCCAGACGGTCTGGAAGACCGCGCCGGCGGTCAGGTACCAGTCGGGCAGGCCCAGCTGCGGGGTCAGCCGCAGCAGTTCGTCGATCACCGGGTTGCCGCGCAGCACGCTCAGCAGCAGGTCGTGCTGGGCGAGCAGACCGAGCCGGCCGGGAGAACCCGCCGGACCGTACGTCGGTGGCGGCGGGGTCAGGTCTGCCACCGCCCGCCACCGGGCATCTGTAGTGCGTTCAACGCAACCGGCAGCGGCACCACCGGCTGCTCGGGTGGCGGCAGGGTGCGTACCGAACCGTCCGGGAACTGGACGTGGTAGTTGGTGCCGTCCCACAGCGCCGGCGGCATCTGCGGGTCCCGGCCGGAGAACGTCTGCCGGTAGCCGCCCATCGAGGTGAGCAGTTCACGTTCCTTGCCGGGGAACTCCTCGGTACCGAAGCCGCGGATCGCCGCGCTCCGGGCCAGCGCCAGGGTGCTCAGCGCGAACTGGTACGCCTCCATCGCGCGGGCGCCGGCCGGCCCGGCGATCCGGCGGGCCCAGCGACGGGCCGCCATCCGACGGTTCATGGTGGCCAGCGCGCCCAGTTCCGGCGGGCTGAGCCAGCCCGCCCGGACGTACGGGCGCAGCATGGTGGCCATCTGGCGGCCCTCGTAGCCCCGGGCCCACAGCGCGACGCCGACGGCGGCGAAGAAGATCGGCGCCATCACCACCAGGTAGCCGGTCAGTACGGCCTGTACGCCGAGGCTGGACATCAGGTTCCAGCCGCTGTGCAGGCACATCGCGCCGATCCAGCCGGCCAGCGGTGCGAGCCAGCGGACCCGGCGGTCGGTGGCGCCGGCGGAGAGACCGAACCCGATGCCGGTCATCGTGGTGAACAGCGGGTGCGCGAAGCCGGACATGCCGATCCGTACCACGAACAGCACGGCGAGCTGGATCGCGCCAGTCCAGGCACCGCCGGCCTGTGAACCGGTGACGTAGATGCCGCCCAGGTAGAGGATGTTCTCCGCCATCGCGAACCCGGTGGCGGACAGTCCGAAGTAGACGATGCCGTCCACCACGCTGATCGGTTGCTGGCGTCGGCGGCGCAGGAAGATCAGCAGCAGTACGGGGCCGAGCGCCTTCATCGTCTCCTCGATGAACGGTGCGACCAGTACGGCGTCCGCGGCCCCGGCCAGTCCGGCCTTTTCGAACAGGTACGAGCCGAGAGTGTTGACGCCCAGCGCCACCGAGGTCGCCACGCAGGAGCCCCAGCCGAACACGAAGGCCAGGTATTTCCACGGTTCGGGTTCGTAGCGGTCCAGCCACAGGAAGCAGATCACCAGGAACGGCACCGGAATGACGGCGGTGAGCAGGCCGATGGCGAAGGCGGCGGGCCCGAGGTTGGTGCCGACGATGAAGATGATCACCAATGCGCCGATCACGATCGGTGCGATGACCGCGACCATCCGGATCAGTCGGCTCCAGTCGAAGCGGGGCCGGCGGGGAGCATCGAGCGCGGCGACCGTCGGGTCGAACGGGAAACCCTGCCGTCCCGGTCCGTTGTCGGCGGGCGCACCGGGCTGCCCGGGCGGCGCGTGCGGCGGCGGGGCCGGCTGGCTGTAGCTGGGCTGGCCGTGGCTGGGCTGGCCGTAGCCGGCGGTGGGCCACACCGGTTCGGGGCGCCCGGTTGGCGGCGCGGTCGGCGGTCGGTGCGGTACGGACGGTCGGTGCGGGTCCGGCAGGCCGGCCACGGTGTCCGGCGAAGCCCACGGCGACGACGGTGCGGCCGGCGGTGGACCGGCCGGGGTTACGGGGCCAGCCGGAGCAGGGCCAGCCGGAGCCGTGCGGCCGGGTTCGTCCGGGCGGTGCTGCCGCGGCTCGTCCGGACGGTGCTGCTGCGGCTCGTCCGGGGAGTCGGCCGGCGGGCCGGCGGTCCCAGAAGGCGGGAGGTCTGCCATGGCACCACCCTAACGAGGTTATGCTTCCGGGCAGGTCACGAGTGCCAGCGCGAAGCCCCGGCTTGCTGGCCGGCAACCCTCGCTGCCGCGGTGGGGTGCCCCGGGTGAAGACCGGGCCTGGCACACAGACGGTGCCGGGCAAGCGCGGACCCTGATGCCCACGGGTGGGGTCCTTGGCCCTTCCGGAGGCATCCATGCCGGTCAGTCCTGTGTACCCAGCCAACCCCTCGGGTGCGCTACGTCCGCATCTGGTTCCGGTACGGCGCCGGCCGGGTCCGGCGCCGGACCCGCTGGCCCTGCTGGATGCCGATCTGCGGGTGCCGCTGGTCACCGGCGGGGAGATCGGGTACGCGAACTTCGACTACGCGGCGAGCGCACCGTGCGCGGTGGCCGCGGCGGACGCGGTGACCGGGCTGCTGCCGCGGTACGCCAGCGTGCACCGGGGCGCCGGGCTGCCCTCGCAGTTGTGCAGCCGACGGTACGAGGAGGCCCGGCGCAGCGTCGCGGAGTTCCTCGGCTGTCGCTCCGACGACAGTGTGCTGTTCACCCGCAACACCACCGACGCGACGAATCTGCTGGCCCGGGCGTTGCCTGCGGGCACTGTCACGCTGGTCTCCGGTGCGGAGCATCACGCGACCCTGCTGCCCTGGTCGCGGCCGGTACGGCTGCCGGTGCCGACCAGCCCGGAGGATGCGGTACGGGCGGTCGGCGCGGCGCTGCACGAGCTGCGCCGTACCGGCCCCATCCGGTACGCGCCGGTGCTGGTCGCGGTGACCGGCGCGTCGAATGTGACCGGCGAGCTGTGGCCGGTGCGCGAGATCGCCGCCGTGGCGCACCGGTACGGCGCCCGGGTCTTCCTGGATGCCGCCCAGTTGGCGCCGCACCGGCCGGTGGACGTGACCGCGCTGGACGTGGACTACGTGGCGCTGTCCGGGCACAAGTTGTACGCGCCGTTCGGTGCGGGGGTGCTGGCCGGGCGGACGGACTGGTTGGCGGACGCGGCGCCGTACCTGGCCGGCGGGGGCGCCACCGCCCTGGTCGGTGACGCGACGAATGATGTGCGCTGGTCGGACGGGGTGGCCCGGCATGAGGCGGGCACCCCGAACGTACTGGGCGCGGTCGCGCTGGGCGCGGTGTGTCGGGCGTTGGCCGACAGTGACCGGGTGGCGGCGACGGCGCGGGAGGAGCAGCTCACCGCACGGCTGCGGGACGGCCTGGCGGCGGTGCCGCGGGTGCTGTCGTTGAACGTGTTCTCGCCGAGCGCGCCGCGGGTCGGTATCGCCGCGTTCGCGGTTCGTGGGCTGCCGTCTGCGGTGCTGGCCGCCGCGCTGTCCGCGGAGTACGGCATCGGGGTGCGGGACGGGTTGTTCTGCGCGCATCCGTTGACCCGTCGGCTGCTGGTGGAGGCGGCGGGTGGCCGGTCGGCCGGGGAGCTGCCGGCGACCGCGGTACGGGCCGGTCTCGGGCTGGGTAGCACCGCCGCTCAGGTGGACCGGTTGGTCGCCGCGGTACGGGAACTGGCCAGCGAAGGTCCACAGTGGACATATGAGCTGGTGGCGGGTCGCCCGTCACCGGTAGGAGATCCGCGCGTCTGGTGACCGACACCCGGTGCGGTCCGTAGGTCTGCCGCGGACACCGCGGATACCCGGGCAGCACGAACGCCGGGCCGCTATCGTGGCGGCCCGGCGCCCGGGTACGGATGCTCAGATCGGGCCGAGGCCCGCACGGAGCTGGTTGAGCGAGCGGGTCAGCAGGCGCGACACGTGCATCTGCGAGATGCCGACGCGCTCGGCGATCTGCGACTGGGTCAGGTTGCCGAAGAACCGTAGGACCACGATCTTCTGCTCGCGTTCCGGCAGCTTGGCGATCAGCGGTCGGAGCGACTCCCGATCCTCGACCCCGGCCATGCCCGGGTCCAGGTCGCCGAGCCGGTCCTGTACGGCCATGCCGCCCTCGTCACCGGTGCCGACCGGGGTGGACAGCGACATCGCGGTGTAGGCGTTGCCGGAATCGAGACCCTCGATCACGTCGTCCTCGGTCACTCCGAGGTGCTGCGCCAGGTCGGCGACGGTCGGCGACCGTCCGAGCTTCTGGGTCAGCGGCCCGGTCGCGTTGGTGATGGCCAGCTTCAGTTCCTGCAAGCGGCGGGGAACGCGGACGCTCCAGCCCTTGTCGCGGAAGTGCCGCTTCAGCTCACCGGCGATGGTCGGTACCGCGTAGCTGGTGAACTCCACGCCGCGGGAGGTGTCGTAGCCGTCCACCGACTTGATCAGGCCGATGGTGGCGACCTGTACCAGGTCGTCGTACTGCTCACCGCGGTTGCGGAAGCGGCGGGCGAGGTGCTCGGCGAGCGGCAGGTACCACTCGATGGTGCGGGCGCGCAGTCGCGGCCGGTCCGGGTGCCCGGCGGGCAGGTCGCACAGCCGGGTCAGCAGCATCCGGCCGACCTCGTCGGATCGGCGGCGAGTGGTGGTGCTCTCCGACGCCGACTCTGCGGGCGCGGAGGTGTCCGGTGCCGACGGCCAGGTGATGGCCTGGTCGGCCAGGGTCGGGTCGTGGGTGTCATTGGTCCGCTGGACCGGGACGACGGAGCCGGGGGTACGGGGCAGGACAGGTGATGCGGTCATGAAGGGAACTCCTTCGGCACGCACGGTCAGCGAAGGGTGCAGCAGAGCTGCGGAATGAAGGGTCGCCGAACCGGATAATCACAGCGTCGCGCCCGTTGCTTGAGCGCCCGCGAGAGCCGAGGACTGCGGAGGTGGTGCGACAGGAACTCGCACACTCCCAGACCTGGGCCGAACATCGACCGGAGCTATCGGCAGTTGGCTCTACCGAACGCCTCAACGGCTGATGAGGCCACCTTACACGCCTCGGAATGCACGTCAAGAGTCACTTTCTGTTGTTGTTCGCGGTCTTTGAGTAATGGCAATCTGCGGGGATCCGCGCCCGTCCCAGCGCCACGCCGACATCGCGTCAGGGCGTCCGCCGACCGTCCCGGCTGTGTCGGCGATGGCCGATTCCTGAGCACAGAAAGAGGGCCGAGGGCGGTACGTCGTCACGTACCGCCACCGGCCCCGATGTCCGATGGATGCGGGCCGCAGAATCACCGGCCTGTTTGTTGCCAGCCTCGTCAGTCCAGTACGGCTGTCCGCCGGCCGGGTCGACGACTCTGACCGGATGTTGCGCCGGTCAGTTGAATATGCTGACGCCGCCCGGACCGACCAGCAGTCCGACGATGATCAGCACGACGCCCCAGAGGATCTGGCGACGCAGCAACGACACGACACCTGCGACTACGAGGATCACGGCGAGGATCCAGAGAATGATTGACAACATACGTCATTGATTCCCGTCGATCAGGAACAGCAAACATCCCGCCACTGCGGGTCGCAGGAATTCCTTTGCTGGCAAGGTCATGCGTCCCGGTCGGTACGGATCCGACGCAGGCGCGGGAACCGGAGCCGACCGTCCACGGTGCGATGCGCGTACGAAACCTCGACGATCAGCCGTGGCTCGACCCAGTGGGCGCCCCGGGCGTCCTGGCGGGGCAGCGGCTCCGCGAACGGCGGGTCCTCCCGGCGCAGCGGACCCAGCAGTTCCAGTAGCCGGGTCTGGTCCTGCGCCGAGATGCCACCGCCGACCCGGCCCCGGTAGAGCAGCCGCAGGTCCGGGTCGAGTTCACCGACCAGCAGCGCACCGATGGGCCGGGCGCCGGGACGGTATCCGCCGACGATCAGGTCGTCGGTGGCGACCTGTTTGACCTTGACCCAGTTCGGGGACCGCCTACCCGGCCGGTACAGGCTGTCCAGCCGCTTGGCGACCACCCCTTCCAGCCCGTGCTCGGTGGCCGCGGCCCAGGTCGCCGCGCCGTCCGTGAACGACGGCGGCACCAGCCACTGTGGGCCGGTCAGGTCCAGCCCGGTCAGCATCGCCCGACGCTCGGCGTACGGCCGACCGCACAGATCGGCCCCGTCCAACCGGAGCAGGTCGAAGATCAGGTACGTGACCGGCCGGCGGGCGGCGAGCTGTTCGGCCCGGCGGGCGTCGCGTACGTGCATCCGTTCGGCGAGCGCCGCGAACGAGGCGCCGGTGGCGTCCAGTACAGCGATCTCCCCGTCGAGTACCGCATCCGGCAGCAGACCGGACAGGCCGGCCAGTTCCGGGTAGGCGACGGTGATGTCGGTTCCGCTGCGGGCGTACAGCGTCAGCCCGGTGCGGCGCAGGGCCGCGATGGCGCGTACGCCGTCCCATTTGAACTCGTACGCCCAGCCGGCGCCGGTGGGCAGCGGTGCGGTGCTGGCCAGCATCGGCTGGACCGGTGATCCGGCCACCATCCCACGCTAGTGCGGGTGGGTCCGGTCCGTGGACCGGTTCGAGCGACGACGGCGGCCTGAGCAGGCATGATGGGAAGCGCCTTACCGGAAGGGCAAGGGAGGCGGGTATGCGCGCGATCTGGAAGGGCGCGGTCTCGTTCGGCCTCGTCTCGATCTCCATCAAGCTCTACTCCGCGACCGAGGAGAAGAGCATCCGGTTCCACCAGGTCCATGCCCAGGACGGTGGGCGCGTCCGGTACCAGCGGGTCTGCGCGGTCTGCGGCGAGCAGGTCAGCTACGACCAGATCGCCAAGGGCTACGACCTGGGCGGTGACGAGACGGTCGTGCTGACCGACGACGACTTCGCCGACCTGCCGCTGCCCACCTCGCACGCGATCGACGTGCTGGAGTTCGTACCGGCCGCGCAGGTCGATCCGATGCTGTACGGCAAGAGCTACTTCCTGGAGCCGGACGGTGCGGCGGCGAAGCCGTACGTGCTGCTGCGCAACGCGCTGGTCGATTCGGACCGGGTCGCCATCGTCAAGATCGCGCTGCGCCAGCGCGAGCAGTTGGCCACCATCCGGGTGCACGACGACGTACTGGTCATGCACACGATGCTGTGGCCGGACGAGGTCCGGGCACCGCAGTTCGGTTTCCTGGACGACGAGATCAAGGTCCGTTCGCAGGAGCTGTCGATGGCCTCGTCGTTGATCGACTCGATGACCGCCGACTTCGATCCGGGCGAGTTCACCGACGACTACCGGACCGCGTTGCAGGAGGTGATCGACGCGAAGGTGGCCGGCCGCGAGGTGACCCGGGCGGCCGAGCCGGCGGAGGCGCCGTCGAACACGATCGACCTGATGGCCGCGTTGCGGGCCAGCGTGGATCGGGCACGTACCCAGCGTGGCGCCGGCGCGTCGGAGGCACCGGCGGGGAGCACCCGCGGGCCCGCGGCGAAGACCGCCGCGAAGGGCACGAAGAAGGCACCTGCCAAGGGCGCCCGCAAGACTGCCGCGAAGAGTACGAAGAAGGCGGCGCCGCAGAAGCGGGCGGCGAAGAAGACGGGCAGCTCGACGGGTAAGCGGAAGTCGGCCTGAACCGGGCAGAGTCCACCGAACGGCTGATCCCCGCAAAAGTGATGAACGGCAACAAAGCACTCAGGAGTGCTGCCGGACAGCGCGCCGAGCGTCACAAACTCACCCCAGCACCGGTCCCGTGCCGGCAGTGTCCGACGCGGCGCGTTAGGCTGACCGACGTGCGACCGGACCTGGACATCTCGGTGCGCCACGGGTCCGAGGAGACTGTCGTGGCGCTTGCCGGCGAAATCGACATTCACACCGTCCCACGACTAGTTACCGCAGTCGAGGACAGCCTGGCCAACGGGCCGTCCCGGCTGCTGCTCGACATGGGCGAGGTGACGTTCTGCGACTCGCAGGGCCTCGGTACCCTCGTCGTACTCAACCGCACCGCGACCCGGGCACGCAGCTCCCTGGTACTCACCAACGTCGGCAGCTTCCTCGACCGGCTGCTCGAGGTCACCGGACTGCGGCACGCCTTCACCATCCGCGCCTCGGAGACCCCCAACGCCTGACCGGCCACGTCCGCCCGATGCCGCCGCCACGGCGCAGCCGGTAGCGTGCCGGGCATGACGACATCCGTGCCGCCGGTGGCGAAGAAGCTGCCGACGAACCGTACCCATCACGGTGACACCGTGGTCGACGAGTACGCCTGGCTGGCCGAGAAGGACAACCCGGACACGCTCGCCCACCTGACCGCCGAGAACGCCCACACCGACGAGGTCACCGGGCACCTGTCCGACCTGCGTGGGCAGATCTTCACCGAGATCAAGGACCGGACGCAGGAGACGGATCTGTCGGTGCCCTCCCGCAAGGGCGGCTGGTGGTACTACAGCCGCACCGTGGAGGGCCAGCAGTACGCGATCCACTGCCGCCTCAAGGCCGGCGACGAGACCGTACCGCCGAATGTGGAGGCCGGTGACGCCCTGCCGGGCGAGGAGGTCCTGCTCGACGCGAACGAACTCGCCGACGGGCACGAGTTCTTCTCCCTCGGCACCTTCACCGTCAGCCCGGACGGCCGTTACCTGGCCTACGCCGACGACTACGCCGGCGACGAACGGTTCACCCTGCGGGTCAAGGACCTGGCCACCGGCGAGCTGCTCGGCGACGAGGTGCCCGACACCTCGTACGGGGCTGCCTGGTCACTGGACTCCGCGCAGCTGTTCTACCTGACCGTGGACGACGCCTGGCGGCCGTACCGGGTGTGGCGGCACGCGATCGGCGCATCGACCGCCGACGACGTCATCGTGCACGAGGAGCCGGACGAGCGGTTCTGGGTGGGCGTCGGGCTTACCCGCAGCGAGCGCTACATCCTGATCGACCTGCACAGCAAGATGACCAGCGAGGTCCGCTTCATTCCGGCCGACGACCCGACCTCGACACCGACCCTGGTACGCGAGCGCCGGCAGGGCGTCGAATACGAGGTGGACCACCACTCCGCCGGCACCGGGCCGGGCCGGTTCCTGCTGCTGCACAACGACCCGGGCTGCGCCGGTGGCCAGAACTTCGCACTGGCCGGCGCGCCGGTCGACGCGCCCGCCGAGTGGACGCCGCTGGTCGGGCACCGGGACGACACCCGGCTGCTGGACATCGACGTGTTCGCCGGCCACCTGGTCATCCACCTGCGCCGGGACGTACTGACCGGGCTGCGGGTACACCGGTTCCAGCCGGACGGCTCGCTCGACGACGGGCACGACGTGTCGTTCCCGGAGCCGCTGTACACCGTCGGCCCGGACAGCAACCCGGAGTACGACGCGCGCCAGTACCGGTTGTCGTACGGCTCGATGGTGACCCCGCGGTCGGTGTACGACTACGATCTGGCCAGCCGCGAACTGGTGCTGCGCAAGCGGACCCCGGTGCTCGGCGGGTACGACCCGGAGCAGTACGAGCAGTTCCGGGAGTGGGCCACCGCGCCGGACGGCACCCGGGTGCCGATCTCCGTCGTGGCGCACCGGGACACCCCGCGCGACGGCACCGCGCCGTGCCTGCTGTACGGCTACGGCAGCTACGAGATCTCCATCGACCCGTCCTTCTCGGTGGCCCGGCTGTCCCTGCTGGACCGCGGCTTCGTGTACGCCATCGCGCACATCCGCGGCGGCGGCGAGATGGGCCGGCGCTGGTACGACGACGGCAAGATGCTGGCCAAGAAGAACACCTTCACCGACTTCATCGCCACCGCACACCGGATGGTGGAGGCGGGCTGGACCTCGGTACCGAAACTGGCCGCGCTCGGCGGTTCGGCCGGCGGGCTGCTGATGGGCGCCGTGGTCAACCAGGCGCCGGAGGCGTTCGGCGCGATCGTGGCGGTCGTACCGTTCGTGGACGCGCTCAACTCGATCCTCGACCCGTCGCTGCCGCTGACGGTGATGGAGTGGGAGGAGTGGGGGGACCCGCTGCACGACGCCGAGGTCTACGAGTACATGAAGTCGTACTCGCCGTACGAGAACGTGGCCGAGCTGCCGTACCCGCCGATCTACGTGGAGACCAGCCTCAACGACACCCGGGTTCTCTACCACGAGCCGGCCAAGTGGGTGTCCCGACTGCGCGCCGCGGGCGCCCGCCAGGTCCTGCTGAAGATCGAGATGGAGGCCGGGCACGGCGGCCGCAGCGGCCGGTACGACGCCTGGCACGAGCAGGCCCGGATGTACGCGTGGGTGGTCGACACCGTCGGGCGGTCCTGACGCCCCCGGCACATCCGCGGTCGAGCGCCGTCCGGAGTTTCGGACGGCGCTCGACCGTTCCCCTGGGCCACCCCTCAGCAACCCCAGCACCCGGAACCTTCCCGGACGTATCCCTGCCCCCAGGGAATCGTGCGGTCCAGTTGGTCCCGGCGCGTCCTGCACCATCAGTTCTGCCCAGGCCGCCGATCGGTAAACCTCGGTCGGCGGACCCACCGGAAAAAGTCGGTCAGGCGTTGACCAGTTCGGCGAACTGCCCCGGATCCACGTTCCCGCCGGAGAGCACCGCGACCGTACGGCCGGTGGGTAGTTCCGCGGCGTGGTGCAGGTATGCGGCGAGCGTCGTCGCGCCGGAGGGTTCGATGACCAGCCGCGCCTGTCGGGCCAGTACCCCGACCGCCGCGCGGATCTCGTCCTCGGCGACCGTGACGATGCCGTCCAGGTGTTCGGTCAGGTGCGCCAGGGTCAGTTCGGACAGGCCGGTACGCATCCCGTCGGCGATCGTGGCGTAGCGCTGCTCGTCCGGGTACGGCACCAGCCGGCCGACCGCCAGCGAGTCCCGCGCGTCGGGCGCCACCGCCGGTTCCACCCCGTACACCCGGGCGTTGGGGTGCAGCGCCCTCACGGCGGCGCCGACCCCGGAGGCGAGGCCGCCGCCACCGACCGGTACGAGCACCAGGTCGACGTCCGGCAGATCGGTGACGATCTCCAGACCGATGGTGCCCTGGCCGGCGATCACGTCCCGGTGGTCGAACGGCGGGATCAGCGACAGGCCACGTTCGGCGGCGATCCGGTCCGCGGCGTCGAGGCGTTCCGAACCGGGCACCAGTACCACCTCCGCGCCCAGCCGCCGTACCGCATCGATCTTGACCTGCGGCGCGATGTCGGGGATCACCACCACGGCCGGGATACCGAAGATGCCGGCCGCGTACGCGACCGCCTGGCCGTGGTTGCCGCTGGAGTGGGTGATCACCCCGGCGGCCCGGCGCTCGTCGGACAGCGAGGCGACCGCGTGGTACGCGCCGCGGATCTTGAACGCGCCGATCGGTTGGAGGCTCTCCGGTTTGAGCCACAGCGGCCGATTCGCCGCACCCCACCACTGCGGCAACAGTGGGGTGTGCAGCGCCACCCCGCGCAGATGTGCCTCCGCCGCCCGGATCTCGTCGATGCTCACCAGTTCCACGGCATCGATCCTGCCCGATCCGATCGGCTCAGACGACCGGGCGGGCGCGTCTCACACCGTTGCGGTCAGCGGGGCAGGTCGGTGAGCGCGGCCCAGATGCCGTCGGTGAGTAGCCGTACCTCGTCGTCGGTCATCACGAAGGCCGGTGACACCTGTACCGCGCCGACTCCGACCGCGCGGGTCGAGACGGCCTGCTTGCGTAGCGCCTTCACCAACGGGGCGGCCAACGCCGCGTCGGTGAGCTGCACCGCGGCCAGCACGCCGGTACCGGCCCGTACCTCGGCCACCAGCGGATGCTCGGTGAGCCGGCCCAGCTCCTTGGGCAGCGTGTCCTCCAGCCGCTTCGCGGCGGTGAGCAGGTCCTCCCGCTCCAACAGGTCGATGTTGCGCAGCGCCACAGCGGCGGCAGCGGGATGCCCCGAGTACGTGTAGCCGTGCCGCCACCAGATCCCGGCGCCTGGCCGGAAGAACGGTTCGGCGATCCGGCCGGCTGCGATCACCGCGCCCAACGGCAGGTAGCCAGAGGTGATGCCCTTCGCGCAGGTGATCAGGTCGGGGTCGAGGTCGAAGCGTGCGCTGGCGAACCAGGCGCCGCCGATCCGACCGAAGCCGGTGACCACCTCGTCGGCGACGAACAGCACACCGTACGCGCGGCAGATCTGCCGTACCTCAGCCAGATAGCCCTCGACCGGCGGGAACACCCCGCCGGCACCGATCACCGGCTCGCAGAAGAACGCGGCCACCCGGTCCGGGCCGATCCTCTCGATGGTCTCCCGCAGTTCGGCGGCCGAGTCGCGGTCCACCACGGCCACGTCCGGCATCAGTTCGCCGTATCCGGCGCCGTTGGCCGGGATGCCGGAGAGTGCGGTACCGGCCACGTGCATGCCGTGGTACGCGTTCGTACGGGAGATCAGTACGGTGCGGTCCGGTTGGCCGAGTTCGTTGAAGTACCGGCGGACCAGCTTCGCAGCGGTGTCGATGGCATCCGAACCGCCGGAGGTGAAGAACACCTTCGGATCCGGTACCGGTGCCAGGGCACCGACCCGTTCGGCCAGGTCCAGCGTGGTGCGTACCGCGACGTCGCCGAAGGAGGAGTACGCGGCGAGGGTCTTCATCTGGTCGGCGGCCGCCTCGGCCAGTTCGCGCCGGCCGTGCCCGACGTTGGCGAACCAGAGTCCGGCGGTGGCGTCCAGGTAGCGGCGGTCGTTCTCGTCGAACACCCACACACCGTTCCCGCGGGCCAGTACGAACTCGCCGGTCTGCTCGACCGCGCCCATGTCGGCGAACGGATGCCAGAACACGCCCATCACTAACCCCCTCGACAGCGGATCCGTCCGACTCTAGGCGAGCGGGCCGGCAGACCACCCGGCGACGGGTACGGCCCGGCACGGAACTCACCGGCACCCTGCTGGCCGGCACGGTTCGAGCCGGAACTGTCGGTGTTCGTACCCGCGCGTCGGCAACGACACGTCGACTGTGGCGAGTTACACAGCTCGGCGCCCAGCTGGCACCGGCTCGGGTCGCGCAGGCGACCCAGGTATCGGCTATCCAGGCTGGTACCAGGGCGAACACCCACGGCTTCCGGCAGTGGTCGTCGTAACGACGCCATATCGGGTTCGTTACGCAAGGTATCCGTAGCCAGGTGAACTCCGCTCGACTGACCAGGTTGCGCTGCGAAACGGGTCACGCAGGGTTGAACAGGACTCAGCGTTTTCCGTACTCTTGGGCGGTCCGATCGGGAGTCGGTCGCCAGCCAGGCGACGCCGGCGGGCACCGCTGAGTCGTCACTTGGCGAGCCGGGGAACCAACGGGCGTGCAACAACGGCGCTCACCTGGGGTGAATCCGCTGGCTCCTCCGGAGCCAGCCGGTAGGGCGAACCACTTCTTCCCGTCCGAACCCGTCAGCTAACCCGGTAGGCGGTCTGCGGAAGAAGGAGTGGGCTACTGGTGTCAGTAGCAGAATTCACCTCACGGCCCCGCCGTGCCCTCGCCCTGGTCGCCGCTGTCGCGTGCGCCACCGCCGGGTTGCTGCTGACCGGTCCGGCAGCACACGCCGACCCGTCGACACCCCAGCTGGAACACCAGATGGACTCCACCTGGAGCAAGCTGGAAGCCACCGGCGAGCGGTACAAGCAGAACGAGGACAAGCTCCGGCACAACGAGAAGAAGTCGGCCTCGCTGGCGAAGCAGATCAAGCCGCTGGCCAAGAAGGTCGACGCGATGCACCGGCAGGTCGGCCTGTACGCCTCCGCTGCGTACCGCGGCGGAACTGCCTCGGCGTTCAACTCGCTGCTCACCTACGGCTCGGCCACCAGCATGCTGGACCAGATCTCCACCCTCGACCGGATGGCCTCCGACCAGCACCGCAAGGTCGCCGCGTTCGAGAAGGCCAAGCGGAAGCTGGACTCGGAGAAGAAGAAGTACGACAGCCTGGTCAAGGACAACAAGTCGCAGCAGAAGAAGTTGAGCGCGCAGAAGAAGCAGCTCAGCGCCTCGATGAAGCGGATGCAGGACCAGTACATGCGCACCGCGGCCAGCCGCACCAACGGCGGCTCCGCACTGCCGACGAACATGCCCTACATCCCAGGCCCGGCCGGCAAGGCGGTGCGCTATGCCGAAGCCCAGCTCGGCAAGCCGTACGTGTGGAACACCGCCGGACCTGACACCTACGACTGTTCCGGGCTGACGATGGCCTCCTGGGCGCAGGCCGGGGTGCACATGGCGCACTACACCTGGGACCAGTACTCCGCCTTCCCACACGTCTCGGAGAACCAGCTGCTACCCGGCGACCTGGTGTTCTGGAACGGCGGCGAACACGTCGGCATCTTCATCGGGCAGGGTCTGGTGATCCATGCACCGACCCCGGGCGAGAACGTCAAGGTGTCACCCACCGACTATCCGGGCAGTTGGTACGGCGCGGTCAGGCCGTAACTCCAGCTCTGCCAGCGCGCACGCGGGCCGGTCCCAGCACGGGGCCGGCCCGCGGCGTGTCCACCGGCAGAAGGTTCAGCGCCGGCGCTCGGCGGCCAGCCGTTGGGTGATCGACAGGGGCGGTTCCGCCTTGGCGTAGTACCAGCCCTGGCCGACATCGCAGCCGAGCTCGCGCAGCCTGTCCGCCTGCCCGCGGGTCTCGATGCCCTCCGCGATCACGGTCAGGTCCAGCCCGTGCGCCAGCTCCACCAGCGTGCCGACGATCTGCTCGTTCACCAGGTCGGGTTGCGGCGGGTCGGCATCTCCGACCAGTGGTGCCCCGGCGGCCATCTCGGCAACGAACGAACCGGCGATCTTCAACGCGTGTACCGGCAGCCGCCGCAGATAGCCGAGGTTGGAGTAGCCGGTACCGAAGTCGTCGATGGCCAGCCGTACGCCCATGCCGGCCAGGGTGTTCAGCGCCCGGAGCGGTTCGGCGGCCGGCCCGATGAGCGCGCTCTCGGTCAGCTCCAGTACCAGCCGGTCGGCCGGCAGGCCGGTGGCCTGCAGAATGTCGTCGACCGTCTCGGTGAGCCGGGCGTCGTGCGCCTGCCGGACCGCCAGGTTGACGCTGACGAAGAAGTCGTCGGCGGCCAGGTCCTGCCAGTGCCGGGCCTGCGCGCAGGCCGTCTGCAGTACCCAGCGGCCCAGCGGCACGATCGCGCCGGTCTCCTCCGCCAGCTGGATGAACTCGCCCGGACCGAGCAGGCCGAGCTGGGGATGCCGCCAGCGCACCAGTGCCTCGACCCCGCGCAGCCGCTCGTCGGCGAGCCCGACCAGCGGCTGGTACTCCACCACGAACTCGCCGTGCTCCACCGCCGCCGGCATGGTTGCCGCCAGTGTGTAGCGGGCCACCTCACGGGCGTGCCGCTGCCGGTCGAACACCGCCGAGCGGCCCTTGCCGTCGGACTTCGCCCAGTACAGGGTGGTGTCGGCGGCCTGCATCAGCTCGGCCACGGTCAGCCCGGTCACCGGTTGTTCGACCACGCCGATGCTGGCCGACACGGAGATTTCGTGCCCACCGACCCGTACCGAGGGGCGCAGTGCCTGCAACGCCTGGTCTGCGCACCACTCGGCGGCGACGCCGGCGGTCTGCTCGGCCGGGGCGACCAGGATGACGAACTCGTCCCCGCCCATCCGGGCGACCAGGCAGTTGGCCCGGCGTACGGCCATGTCGAGCCGCTGCGCGACCGCCACCAGTACGCCGTCGCCGACCTCGTGGCCGAAGCTGTCGTTGATCACCTTGAAGCCGTCGAGGTCGAGGTAGCACAGACCGACCTGGGTGCCCGGGGTGTCGTCGGCCAGCCCGGCGGACAGCCGCTGGAAGAACAGTTCCCGGTTGGCCAGTCCGGTGAGCGGGTCGTGCCAGGCCTGGTACTCCAGCCGCAGCTCCAACAGCCGCCGCTCGGTGATGTCCTCGATCATGGCCACTGCATACGGCTGGCCGGCCGGGCTCTCGATCGTCGACAGGGTGACCCGACCCCACACGAGGTTTCCGCGCTGGTCGGCGAAGCGCTCCTCGACCTGGTTCGGCCCGTCCGAACGGTCGAACACCCGTTGGACCGCCGAGCCGAGCCGGATCGCGTCGTCGGGGTGCGCGAAGCTCCCCAGGTCCTGCCCGACGAGTTCCTCCGGCGTACCGTCGAGCAGCGCGGCGAGCGCCGGGTTGGCATCGACGACGCGGTGTTCGGCGTCCAGTACGGCAATGCCGATCGCCGCCTCGGCGAACACGGCGCGGAACCGGGCCCGGCTGGCGCTCAGCGCCTTCTCGACCTGCTGGCGGGCCTCCACCAGCGCGAGCCGGATCGATTCCTGTTCCTGCAGTGTGCGGTTCCGCAGCGCAGCCACGTACCCGTCGGCCAGCGCGGCCTGCATCACCACGAACCGTTCGGCGGATGTCGCGGGAGATCCGTCGTCGGCTGTCTGCAGTTCATCGCCCAGTACGGCCAGCGTCCGGCCCAGCACCCGGGCGCCGGTGAGCCGGGCGTCGACCAGGGCCACCCCGATCTCCCGGGCTGGCCCGGTGTCGAAGGGTTCGGACCGCAGTATCTCGACGATCCGTACGACCAGGCCGTCGAGGAACGTCACCAGCTCGTCGGTCGACATGGGTACGTAGGTCTCGGTGGAGATCGCCTGCGCCCAGCGTCGAGCGCAGCGCGTACGACGTTCGCGTACCGCCTGCCCCCTGGTCATTGCCAGCACCCCCAACCCGCCCGTCCACCTGTGGAGGATACGACTGGACGCGTCGCCTCAAATATTACAACGGGTCACCGATATACCGGATAGTCACCATCCGGCTACTACTGTGTGTTACCTTCTGTTTCTCCGATATCATGCGCCGGCCGGCGCCGCCCGGCGTTCCGGTCCTCTGCCCCCTGCCCGACCAGGCATGCGGGCGTCGGAGCCCCGGTCCGGTCGCCGGCGGCGCTGCGGACGCCGGGCTGGTCGATGTACGTCTCCGACGGGGTCGGCCATTCGGTCGAGGTGGGGCGGGAGGGGTCCACGTCGCGGACCGGCAGGACGACCCGCGGGTCATCCATCGGTACGCTGCGTGATCGTGCCCGCCGGCGTCTTCGTGCTCCCGGTCACCTTCACCCCGATCGGCGGCAACAGATCCGATGAGCGTCACGTTAGCTGGGTGAGCGCGGTCCGGTGGCCCGCAAAACGGCCGCAAAGCCGCGCCGAACGGTCGACGATCGTTCTCCGGAAGGTCGGAAGTCGTGGTCGCAGCCGGGTGCGGACGCGGACCCGCAGCGTCCGATGGGGGACAGCCTGACCTGGCACCGACGTCACGGTGCGCTACAGTGAATTGGTAACGCTCCGGATACGGAGTGAGGAAGAATCCTCCTGTACTGGCGATTCGCTTGAAGCTTAAGTACAGGCGAGCGACACTGGAGGATGCCCAAGGGTGATATTCACCCCCCGCGAGTAAATAGTGGAGGAGCGATGTGCCTCCATACGCCGGAATGCCCGTCAGCCGAAGCGCTTGACCGGGAAGCCGCGCATGTGATCTCGGGTCACCCAGAGCAGGGCTGGAGCCTGCTGTGCAATGGTGTGATCCTGTTCGAGGACGACGGCGAAATTCTGCCGGACGGCCACGTTGTGGCACCCCCGCAACTACGCAAAGTAAAGACCAAGGCGACCACTAGCGCCGCCTGACCCGTTTACAGGTAAGTTCTACCCCTGTGACGCTGCGCGACCTGGAAGCGACCTTCCTTCCCGGAGAGCCGCCCCGTGTCGGCCAACTCGCCCTCTGGCGATCGACCGGCACCACGAGACGCGCAGACCGGAGCGCCCCTCCGAGGAGCACGGCCCGCACGGGTGGTGCCGCCCCGCTGGCGCCTGACCCGCCGCCGCCGGCTGCCACCGCGCAGCCGGCCGACGGGTGCTCCGCTTCCACCGACGCGGTGCCGACCGACGAGTGGTCCGCACTGTTCGCGGACGCCCCACGCAGCACCCTGACCGTGCTGCTCCCCGACCGCACCGGCAGACCACGCCGGCGCCGGGTGGCGGCGTACACCCTCTCCCTGCATCGGGCGCTGGCGCTGCTGCCCGCCCTCGCGGCCGAGGAACACCTCACCGGATCGTTGCGGGCCTGGTCATTCGCCCTGCAGGGCGGCCTCCGGGTGATCTCGAGCGGCCGGTTGTGGCCTGTCGCTTCCGTGTCCGGCCAGTTGATCGTCCGGGCCGGCCCACTCGACCCCGACGACGCGGAATGGCTGCGGCGACTCGCCGAGGCGTTCCCGGCCACCGGGTACGCCCTGGCGTCCGCCCGCGGCACCGGGCTGGCCGCCCCCGAGGTACTGATCAGGTCCGCCTGGGACGGCATGGCCGACGCCCTGACCGCCGGCGAGGGCCCACCGGCACCGGCAGCACCGGCCGGACGCTGGCTCGCCGACGTGGACCGCGAACTACGCAGCGCGGTACGGCTGGTGCTGCGGATCGTGGCACCGGAGGACGCGGACGGCGCGTTCGCCGCGGTACCGCAGCTGCGTTCGGTCTCCGACCCCGGCCTGGTACTCGACGTCGACCAGCTGTGGCAGGCATCCGAGGACGTACTGGCCCGGTTCGGCACCGACGCCGAACAGGACCTGCTGATCGCCCTGCGACGGGCCGCCCGGGTGTTCCCCCCACTGACCGACGCACTGGCCGGGCAGACCCCGCAACGGCTCCCGCTCACCGACGACGAGCTGGATGTCCTGCTGGGGGCCGGAACCGGGGAACTTTCCGCCGCCGGCGTCGAGGTACTGTGGCCGGCCGAACTGCTCCGGCACGGTCCGACCCTGACCGCCGGCACCCGACGTCCCGCCACCGTCGCCGCGAACGGGATCACCGTGGACGAGGTGCTCGACTTCCAGTGGCAGGCCACTGTGGACGGTCAGCCGCTCACCGACGCGGAGGTCGACGCGCTCGCCGAGGCGAAGCGGCCGCTGGTACGGATGCGTGGGCGCTGGGTCCGCCTCGATCCAGGGCAGCTGCGCCGGCTACGCAGCCACCGTGGCCGGCTGGATCCCGTACAGGCGCTTGCCGCGACCCTCACCGGAACGGTGGAGGTGGCCGGGGAGACCGTCGAGTTCCGACCCGATCCGGCCCTCGCCGAAGCCGCCGAAACCCTTCGCCGCAACGGTTCCGCTGTCACCGAAGCGGCCGAGCCGGCTGGTCTCACCGTCACCCTGCGGCCCTACCAGCGGCGCGGACTGGCCTGGCTGGCCGGGATGTGCGACAGCGGGCTGGGCGGTTGCCTCGCCGACGACATGGGGCTGGGCAAGACCGTCCAGATCATCGCCCTGCACCTGCGTCGGGAACCGTCGCGGCACGGACCGACCCTGGTGGTGTGCCCCACCTCGCTGCTCGGCAACTGGGCCCGGGAACTGGACCGGTTCGCGCCGCACGTACCGGTGGAACGCTTCACCGGGCCCGACCATGATCTGTCCGAAGTGGACTGTTCAGCCGTGGTTCTGGTCAGCTACGGGATGCTGCGCCGGCACACCGCGGCACTGGCCGCGGCGCACTGGGGGCTGGTGGTCGCCGACGAGGCCCAGCAGGTGAAGAACCCGCTGTCGGCCACCGCCCGAGCGTTGCGGACCGTACCCGCGGCGGCCAGGATCGCACTGACCGGAACCCCGGTGGAGAACCGGTTGAGCGACCTGTGGTCCATCCTGGACTGGACCACGCCGGGGCTGCTCGGCACCCAGACCGATTTCCGCAGGCGGATCGCCGTACCGGTGGAGCGCTACGCAGACCCGGACGCCACCGAACGGTTCAGCCGGCTGGTACGCCCGTTCCTGCTGCGGCGCCGCAAGGTCGACCCGGGCATCGTGCCGGAGCTGCCGGCCAAGACCGAGACCGACCGGCTGGTACCGTTGAGCACCGAACAGGCCACGCTGTACCAGGCGGTGGTGGCCGAGACGATGGCCGACATCGAGTCCGCCGAGGGCATCGGCCGGCGCGGACTGGTACTGAAACTGCTGACCGCGCTCAAGCAGATCTGCAACCATCCTGCGCAGTACCTTGGCCAGACCGGTCCGCTGGCCGGCCGGTCCGGCAAACTCACCGCGCTCGACGGGCTGCTCGACGTCATCCTCGCCGAGGGCGAGTCGGTACTGGTCTTCAGCCAGTACGTGGGCCTGTGCCGGCTGCTGGAACGCCACCTGGCCAGCCGTGGGGTGCCCACCCTGCTCGTACACGGTGGGGTGCCGGAGAAGACCAGGCAGGCCCGGGTCGCCGCGTTCCAGGCCGGTGAGGTGCCGGTCTTCCTGCTGTCGTTGAAGGCGGCCGGCACCGGGCTCAACCTCACCCGGGCCAGCCACGTCGTGCACTACGACCGGTGGTGGAATCCAGCGGTGGAGGACCAGGCCACCGACCGCGCCCACCGGATCGGCCAGGACCGGCCGGTGCAGGTACACCGGCTGGTCGCCGAGCACACCGTGGAGGACCGGATCGCCCAGCTGATCGCGGACAAGCGCCGGCTCGCCGACACGGTCACCGGTGCCGGGGAACGCTGGCTGACCGAGCTGTCCGACGCCGACCTCGCCGACCTGGTGGCACTGGGAACCGGTAGCGGCGGAGAGTCCGATGACTGACCGGGCGCGGCACGACGAGGAGCTGCGGATCGCGGCCCGGGCACCGGAGCACGGCCGGCGGCGGTTCGGTGCGACCTGGTGGGGCCGGGCCTGGCTGGCGGCGTTGGAGGAACAGGCTGAGTTGGACCCCAACCGGCTGCCCCGGGGCCGCGGCTACGCGCGTAGGGGTGCCGTGCTGGAGACGGTGATCCGGCCCGGTCTGGTCACCGCATCCGTCCAGGGCAGCCGGCCGACGCCCTACCGGGTGCGGCTGTCCGTACCGGAGTTCCCGGCGGCGGGCTGGACCCGGGTACTGGACAGCGTCGCCGGCCGGCTCGGGCACCTCGCCGCCCTGCTCGACGGGGAACTGCCGCCGGAGGTCGTCGAGGACGTACGGGACGCCGGGCTGTCGCTGCTGCCCGGATCCCGGGAGTTGGCAGTGTCCTGCACCTGCCCGGACTGGGCGGTGCCCTGCAAGCACGCCGCCGCGGTCTGCTGCCTGGTCGCCGACGTACTGGACGCCGACCCGTTCGCGCTGCTGCTGTTGCGCGGCCGGGGCCGGGGCCGGCTGCTCGCCGAGCTGCGCCGTCGCCGCAACCCCAGGGGCCCTGCCGCCGGAGGCGTGCAGCCCGGGACCGCCGCACCGGAACCCACCGGGCCGGCGACCGTTCCGGCGGAACAGGAGTTCGATCGCCCGCGCCCCGCACTCCCCCGGCCACTGCCACCACCACCGAAACCCGGTACGGTCGGCCCGTTCCCACCCAGCACCGCCCCCGAGGTCACCGCCCTGCTCCACCGGGCGGACCGGGCGGTACGCCGCGCCCACCAGCTGCTCACCGACCCGGTGCCGGACGACCTGCCGGACCGCTGAGCCTGCTCAATAGCCCTGGACCGGTACGGCCGCGTGGCTGACCTGGACCAGGTGCGTGACGCAGTCGGTGCCGGTGATCTGGTGCAGCAGGAAGCCGGTCGGCTCGTGCACGTAGCCGAACGGGGCGTCGGCCCGGGTGCACAGGTCGATCTGCCGGTACGTACTGGGTGCGACGCTCAGCATGCTGCCGGCGAACCCGGCGCTGACCGTACGGTGCACGTGCCCGCCCAGTACCCGGATCACGTGCCGGTGCCGGCCGACCACCTCGGCGAGCGCCGGGCCGTCGGTGAGCCGGATGCCGTCCATGAACGGGATCCCCACCGCGATCGGTGGGTGGTGCAGGCAGACCACCGCCGGCACGTCGGTACGCCGGGCCAGTTCACTGTCCAACCAGGACAGTTGGGCGGCGCCCAGGGTGCCGCCGGTCTCGCCCGTGACGTTGGAGTCCAGCACCACCACGGTGGCCTGCGGGTAGTCGACCGAGTAGCTGACCCGCTCGGCCGTACCGCCGAGCATCGGGCCGTCGCCGAACTCCGCGACCAGGCCGGCCGGACTGTCGTGGTTACCGGTCACCAGGTGCACGGGCAGCGGGAACCGGTGAAGCAGTGCGCGCAGCGTCCGGTATTCCTCGGCGCTGCCCCCGTCGACCAGGTCACCGGTGATGACCACGCAGTCCGGCGCCGGTTCCAGTGTCAGCACCCGCCCGAGCGCCCGGGACAGCCCGGCCGCGGGTGCGGCCGCCAACGGGCCGATGGTCACGTGCGGGTCACTCAGATGCGCGATGAGCACTCGGAACCTCCCGGAAGGATCGTGGCCTGTCCAGCTCATCACGCCGGACCGGCCGATGCCCACCCGGCCCGGCGAAGCGGTATCGATCTTGTCCGGGTCTCCGGCAGGTAATCTCCGGTCCATGCAGATCACCGGTCTGACGTACAACCTGAAGTACCCGGAACCGACCGGCCCGCACGCCTGGCCGGGCCGGCGGCCGTTGGTCGCGGAGACGCTGCGGTGGGCCGGTGCCCAGGTGATCGGCACCCAGGAGGGCCACTACCAGCAGCTCCGGGAGATCGCCGCGGACGGCGGGTACGACTGGATCGGCGTCGGACGTGAAGGTGGCGGTCGCGGCGAGTACTGCGCGGTGCTGTACGACCCGTCGGCGCTGACCGTCCTGGACGCCGGCCACTTCTGGTTGTCCGACACCCCCGAGGTGGTCGGCTCGGTCAGTCCGGACTGGGGAAACCAGGTGATCCGGATGGCCACCTGGGTACGCTTCCAGGTCACCGACGGCCCGCAATTGACCTGGCTCAACACCCACCTGGACCACAGCAGCGAGACGGCCCGGCAGCGTGCTGCGGCGCTCCTGGTCGAACGGATCGTCGGCTTTCCCGCCGAGCTGCCGCTGGTGGTGTCCGGCGACTTCAACTGCGTGCCGGACAGCCCGGCGTACCGGATCCTGACCGACGTCGGGCTCGCGGACGCCTGGCGCGCGGCCGGCGCACCGGAACAGGGTACGTACGGTGGCTGGCAGGCGCCCGGCCCCGGGGCGCAGCGGATCGACTGGATACTCACCCGGGGGGTCGCGGTGCGCTCAGCGGGCATCGTCGACCACCATGACGGCGCAGACTGGCCGTCGGACCACGTACCGGTACGGGTCGGGCTCGACCTGCCCGCGCCCTCGACCGACCCAGGAGTGTGACGTGCCGTTCCACCGGGTGAGCCGACGGCTGACCGCGCTGCTGCTGGCGCTGCTGGCCGGTACCGCCGGCGCGCTGCTGGGCGGCGTGCCGGCGGTACACGCCGAACCGGTACGGGGCGAGGAGTGGCAACTGCCGCTGCTGCACGCCGAGCAGGCCTGGGAGAAGTCCACCGGCTCCGGGGTCCGGGTCGCGGTACTCGACTCCGGGGTCGACTTCCACCACCCCGACCTGGCCGGCCGGGTGCAGCCCGGCATCGACCTGGTGGACGGCTCCACCGACGGTCGTAAGGACTTCGTCGGGCACGGCACCTCGGTCGCCGACCTGATCGCCGGCCGGCACAGCGGCAACGGGGTCGTCGGGCTCGCCTACGACGCCACGATCCTGCCGGTACGGGTCCTGGACGCGAACAACCGGTACGGCGACGCGTCCACCATCGCCTCCGGCGTCCGGTGGGCCGTCGACCACGACGCGCGGGTCATCAACATGTCGCTGGGCGGCGCCGCCAACTCGACGGCCCTGGCCGACGCACTGCGGTACGCGTTCGACCACGACGTGGTGGTGGTCGCCTGCGCCGGCAACGTGGCCGACCACGCCGGCACCGGCGTCTGGTACCCGGCGCGCCAGCCCGGAGTGGTCGCGGTGTCCGGCCTCAACTCCGACAGCGCCTTCTGGACCGGCTCGGTGTCCGGCGCCCAGGTCGCCCTGTCCGCACCGGCCGACGGCCTGGTCGGCGCCCGCCCCGGCGGCTACTGGCACGTGCAGGGCACCAGCTTCGCCGCGCCGCTGGTCGCGGCGACCGCCGCGCTGATCCGGTCCCGCTGGCCCACCATGTCCGCGGCGAACGTGGTCAACCGGATGATCCGTACGGCTGACGACCTCGGCCCGACCGGCCGGGACCAGAAGTACGGCTTCGGCCTCGTCGACCCGTACAAGGCACTCACCCTCGGGGTGCCCGCGGTCGTGGCCAACCCGCTGGACCCGCACGCCACCGGCACCCCGGTCGCCGGCGGTGCCGGTGCCGCGCCCACCGGCAAGGTCACCGCTAGCGCGGCGCCCTCCGCGGACGGCCGCGACAACGAGACCCACACCGCCGTACTGGTCGGCGCCGGCGCGGTGATGATGATCCTGATCGCCGCGTTCCTGGCGATGGCGCTGCGGCGGACCCGTTCCCGCTCCCCTGGATGACCCTCGTGTCTCCGAAACCTCATGGCGCCACAGCACTAGTCTGTTCTTCTCCGGCGATTCATATCGCGGAGGGACGTAACCGGGTCTGGAGCCGATCCTGGTCAAGCTGGGCCCTGCCGTGGCGAAGCCGGCCCTGACCGCATTCTTGACTGACCGGCAGCGACGCGAGGAACGCAACCTACCGCTGATTGAGCTGATCAATCGCAGGACCACGGACGCGTTGACCCGACGCAGGGCAGGTTTCGGCTCCCGGTCAGCAGCCAGCGGCTGTTACGACGGGTTCTCCGCAGGCTTGCGTCCGCCTGCAGGTACGACCAGGACTGACCGGTAGGCGTGGTGCAGGGTGGCCATGGCCACGCTGCCGAGGAGGATCTCCTGTGTCGCCGAACGCCCACGTGAACCGACGACGAGTACCGCGCCGGCCCGGTCTCGGGCGCTCCCGGTGAGCGCGCCGGCGATGGCCCTACCATGTGCGCCGTGTCCGGCGGGTACATGCAAACGGGTCATTGACACGTCGCCGGTGTGTGGTGAGCTGGACGCGTCGTCTGCGAGCTGGCCGTCATCAACGGTGACCAGCAGCAGAGCGTGTGTCGGGAACAGCCGGATGGCGGTCGCGAGCGCCGCCTGCGCGCCAGCCGAGCCGTCGAAACCGACCAGCGCCACGCCACCGGCGAGGGCAGCGTACTCGGCGATGAGCAATGGATGAGGGACCACGAGAACGGGTCGTCGCGTGTAGTGCACGACCATGTCGGACACACTGCCCAGGACCGCTCGGGCGCCACCGAGCCCGCGCGATCCGACCAGCACCAGGTCGGCATCCATCCTCTCGGCGAGATCGACCAGTTGCAGCCCTTCCCCGCCGTAGGTGCGTATTGCAAGCGGTTCGGCGTCCCATCCGGCGGCTCTGGCGAGGGTGACCCCCATCGTCGCCATCCGGTCGGCCTCCCATTCCCCTTCCCGCTCGACCGCCTCAACGAACTCGTTGACGTTGCCAGCACCGGTCCACAGCCGCTGCCGCAGACTGGTGCTGGCAAACGGTGGCGTCCACAGGTGGGCAACCCAGGCACGGGCCTGCGGGAACAACCGCGCACCGGCATCGATCGCGGCGCTCGCCGCAGGGGACCCGTCGTACCCGATAAGTACCCGGATCGACATCTCTGCTCCTTCATGGCCGACTATGTCGATTCGGCGGATGGGGCGCCGCCAACCTCTCATTCTTCAGCGTCGCCACGGGTCGGCGCGCCGACAACGGGACCTTGGCCGTCATCCACCCAGCCGTTGTTCCCTGACAGCGTGAGCCCGGACGAGGATGGCGCTCAGGCCGGCCGTGCTGCCCGTTCCCTGCACGTTCAGGTGACTGCTTCGCCATGATGATGGTCATGGAAGTGACCGAAGTGCTGCTACCCGGAGTGGGTGTGCGCTACGACTTCACGACCGGACGCGGCGAGCGCTTCTCCATGGTCGCCCGTCGCAGCGGCGACGTGGAGTTCATGACCTACGCCGACGACCCGGACGCACCCGTGCCGCTGTGGCGGCTCGACGTGGAGGAAGCCGAGGTCATCGCCGAACTGCTCGGCGCGCCACGGATCGCCGAACGCTTCGCCAACCTGACCAAGGAGATCCCTGGGCTGGGCGCCGGGCAGGTGCCGGTGACCGGCTCGTCGCCGTACGCAGGGCGACCGCTGGGCGACACCCGTGCCCGGACGCTGACCGGCGCGTCGGTCGTTGCAGTGGTCCGGGGCGACACCGTCGTGGCCTCACCCCGCCCGGACGAGATCCTGCGCGCTGGAGACGTCCTCGTGGTCATCGGCACCCACGAGGGCATCACCGGCGTGCAGTCGATCATCAGCGGATAGCTGGTGCACGGCTCCTCGGACCTGCTGGTCGAACTCGGCATCGTCCTGGCCGCGCTGGCGACCCTCGCCGCACTCGCCCGCCGCTTCGGCTATTCGCCCGTCCCCCTGTACCTGGTCGCCGGTCTGGCACTCGGCCCCGGCGGCGTCGCGCCGGTGCCGGCTGCGGGCGCGTTCGTGCAAACGAGCGCTTCCATCGGCGTGATCCTGCTACTACTCACCCTTGGCTTGGAGTTCACCGTCGGTGAGTTCACCGTCAGCGTGCGTCGTCACATGCGGTCGGCCTGGGCCGACGTTGGACTCAACACGATCCCGGGAGCGGTGGCCGGGTGGCTGCTCGGCCTGGGCTGGACCGGCAGTCTTGCCCTGGCCGGCATCACCTGGGTGTCCTCCTCTGGCATCGTCGCCCGACTGCTGGGCGACCTGCGTCGACTCGCCAACAGGGAAACGCCCGCTGTGCTGTCCGTCATCGTCCTCGAGGACGTCGCGATGGCGGCGTTCCTGCCGCTGCTGGCGGTACTGGCCGCGGGCGGCACGTGGTGGCAGGCCGTGCTGGGTGTCGCCGCCGCGGTCGCTGCGATAACGCTCGCGTTCGCCGCCGCGCACCGCCTCGGCGGCCCGCTGGGCCGTATCGTCGACACCGACGATCCTGAAATGCTGCTGCTGCGGGTGCTGAGCCTGACCCTGCTGGTCGCCGGAGTGACCGAACTGCTGCAGGCATCTGCCGCCGTAGGCGCATTCCTGGTCGGGCTGGCACTGACCGGCCAGGTCGCCGACCGTGCGCGTCCGCTCATCGCGCCGCTGCGCGACCTGTTCGCGGCCGTGTTCTTCCTCGCCATCGGCCTGTCCATCGACCCGCGCCAGATGCTGCCCGCCCTGCCCGCCGTACTCGTACTCTCCGCCGTCACCGCCGCCACGAAGATCGCTACCGGATGGTACGCCGGCTCCCGCGAGGGCGCCGGTACCCGGGGACGGCTGCGCGCCGGCACCGTCCTTATCGCCCGGGGCGAGTTCTCCCTCGTCATCGCCAGCCTCGCCACCGCTCCCGCAAAGGCCGGTCTGAGCACGTTCACCGCCGCGTACGTGATCGTCCTGGCGGTGCTGGGGCCGCTGGCCACCCGCCTTGCCGACACCGTCCGGCGCCGTTGAGAACAACGCTCAACCCGAACCTCCAGCCGGACTGCGCCGCCAGCCGCAGCTACCACCACCACTGCCGGGCCGGGGCCGCCCGGTCAGCGGTCGGCTTCCTCCGACGGTGCGGCGGCACCGGTCGGCCAGGCGGCCACGACCAGCAGGCTCAGCACCGTACCGGCCAGGCCCCACACGCCGATCGTGTCGGCCACGTCACCGGATCCCTCGGCCAGGCCGGCCACCCCGACCGCGCCGAGCAGCTGCCCCACCTGCAGCGCCGCGCCCAGTACGGCGAACGCCCGCATCCGATGGTCGGGCGGGACGGTGGCGACGAACATGCCGTTCGTCGGTGGCAGCAGCGCGCCGAGCGCCAGACCGGTCAGTATGGTCATCGCCAGCACCACCGGCAGCGGCGGGTGCGCCAACGCCGGTACGAGTACCAGCGACAACCCCACCACGACCGGCCGTACGAGCCGTCGGCGCAGTTCCGGGGCGAGCAGCCGGCTCATCACCGCGGTACCCACCGCCATACCGAACGGGCCGGCCGCCATGATCAGGCTCTGTGCGCCCGGCCCGTCACCGAGCTGACGGGCCCAGCCGACCGCGAGGGCCTCCGGCACGATCGACGACATCGTGCCGACGACCAGCATCAGGGCGATACAGCGCAGTACGGGATGCCCGAACACCAGCGTGAAGCCGGCCCGGGTCGCCCGGGGCAGCGACTGCCGGTCCTGCTTCCGGGGCGCAGGTCGGGCCCGCACCCGCCACCGGACCAGTGCGGCGGACGCCCCGAACGTGGCGGCGTCCACGAGCAGCGCGAGCCGTGGATCGATGCCGGCCACCGCACCCCCGAGCCCGTACCCGGCGAGCTGCGCGAGCTGGTTGACCGTGCCGGACACGCTGACCCCGACGACGTACCGGTCGCCGGGCAGCAATTCGGGCAGCAGCGCGGACCGGGCCGCGCCGAACGCCGGGGTGAGCAGGGTGGCCGCGAACAGCAGACCGAACAGTGCCGGTACGGGCAGGCCGGGCACCGCCATCAGCCCGATGAGCAGCAGGCGACCCAGGTCCGTGCCGATCATCACCTGGCGGGCCGGGTGATGTTCGGCCCATGCCGCGATGATCGGGCCGCCGACGATGGACGGCAGGTAGCCTACGGCGAACGCGCAGGCGGCCAGTAGGACGGAGCCGCCGGTCCGCTCGTACACCAGGAAGGTGAGCGCGGCCCGCGCGAGGTAGTCACCGATCCAGGACAACGTGCCGGCCGCGAACACGGCGGTGAACTCACCGGAGGCGAAGACCTGCCGGTAGGTCGCGGGGTGGGTGCGTGTGTCCGGGACGGCACTCACCCTGACGGCAGTGCCACGGCGCTGCTTTCCGGCCCGCTGCGGTCTCCGGCGCTTGCGTCCACGGGCGTGCCGGTGGATGGTCCGGCACGGTCCGGGGACCGGCCGGCGGCGCATCCCGGGCAGTCGGCGGCGGGCGGGAACTGTTTGAAGATCCGGTGGTCGGGGCGCACCAGGTTGAAGCCGTAGATGCAGTTCGTCGGCAGCGGCGGCGCGCCACTGAGCAGCGCCAGTACGGCGTGCGCGACCAGGTTGCCGGACAGTGCGGCGGCCGCGGCGGTGACCCCGGTGCCCCGGGGCGGGGGCGCCTGGTCGGCGGCCTCCGCCGACAGCGCCGCGTCGGCGCGCAGCCAGCGGGCACGTTCGGCCAGCCGCAGGCACTCCCAGCAGGGTAGGGCCGGGTCGGGCCGGTACGCCCCGACGGTCACGATCGGTCCCGAGTAGCCGCCGTCCACCCAGGGCGTACCGGCCGCGAGGCAGGCCCGGTTGGTCCACGGCCGGATGTCGGGTGGGTCGTCGGCGGCGAGCACCAGTACGTCGCAGTCGGGCAGCAGCGCCGCGACCTCGGCGCGGCCACCGATCCGACGCTGCTCGGTGCTGACCGCGATGTCGGAGTTGAGTCGACCCAGTCGGTCGGCGGCCGCGGCCACCTTGGGTCGGCCCAGGTCGTCCTCGGTGTAGAGGGTCTGCCGGTTGAGGTTGGACAGTTCCACGGTGTCCGGGTCGATGCAGTGCAGCCGGCCGATGCCGGAGGCGACCAGTGCGGTGGCCGCGGCCCCGCCGGTGCCGCCGATGCCGATCATCGTCACCCGGGCCGTCCGGAAGGCGCGTTGCGCGTGCCAGCCGCTGTCCCGTGGGGTCAGGTCGACCCATCGGTAGAACTCGGCGCCGCGCCGGTAGCGCTCCTGCTCGCGGGTGGTCAGTTCGGCCGGTCCGGGTGCGGCGGCATCCTCCAGGTGGCCCGCCGCGGCGAGCTGGTCGATCACGGCCGCGACGTCACCGGCGGGCAGCCCCGGCAGCACGCCGGCCACCTCGGCGACCGTACGGGTGCCGTCCAGTGCGGCCAGCACCGACCAGACCGCGCCGGTCGGGTCGGCGATCTCCGCCGAGATGCCGTACACCGTCCCGCCGATCCGGATCGTGCCGTCCGGAAGACGGAACGGCAGGTGCTCCGGCTTGACCCGCGGGTAGCGCATGTCACCTCCCGGACGAACGGGGCCGCTGGTGGGCGGCCCCGTCGCGGCACGTCAGCGTGCGGTGGACGCGTGTCGGGCGTCCATGGCACGACTCACGTCATGTCGAGGTTGGAGATGTCGGTCGTGCGTTCAGCGTCCACCGTGCGGATCTCGATCTGCATGGCACCTCCTGAGCATCGCGGTCGCTGGCGACGGCTAAACCCGTCACCTGGTGACCCAACGTAGCAGAAAGGGCTACTTGGTAGAAGGTGTCACTATGACCGTCGAAAGCGACAAGCATTCACAGGTCGTCGCTTGCGGCGGCACAGGGTCAGGTGCAGGAACCGGTGCCGACGCCGCTCCTGGCATTGGCGCCCTCGTCCACCACCGGCGCCGCCTCCTTCGCGGTCAGTGCGAAGCCGGTCTGCGGGTCGTCGGCGGCGGCCGCGAAGATCACGCCGTACACCTTCCCGTCGGAGGACACCAACGGCCCACCGGAGTTACCGCTGCGCACCTGCGAGCGGATCGTGTACACCTGCCGGATGACCGTGCCGGAGTTGTAGATGTTCGGTCCGCGGATCTCCCGGTGGTCCCGGACCCGGGCCGGCGAGGCCGTGTACGGCCCGTCCAGCGGATAGCCCAGCACGATCGAGTTCACCCCGTTCGCGGCCGGGTCCGGGACGAACGGCAGCACCGGCGCCGACAGGTCCGGTACGTACAGCACGGCCAGGTCGCGTTGCGAATCGTAGGTCACCACTGTGGCGCCGACCCGGTGACCGTTCTGCTCCACCATCACCGATCTGGTACCGGCGACCACGTGCGCGTTGGTCATCACATGATGCGGCGCGAACACGAAACCGGAACCCTCGATCCGCCGCGAGCAGCTCGGCGCGTCCCCCACGATCTTCACCACCGACCGGTGCAGGCGCCGGACCACGGCCGAGTTGGCCAGCTTCGGGTCCGGCGGGGGCACCGACCGTACCTGGGTCGGGGTCAGGCCACCGAACACGTCCGGGAAGTGGCTGGTGTCCACGGTCTCGCGGAGCCGGTCGTAGAGCACCTGGGCGCCGGAGGGCATCGCCCGGTCCACGCCGTGCATGATCACCGAGTTTCGTACGCCCTTGGCCAGCGCCGGTACCGAGGAGGAACCGAGCGGTACGGCGATCATCCAGGCCACGACCAGTACTGCGATCACCGACACCAGCGCACCGCCGAGATCGTCGAGGACCTGGGCGGACTGGTTGTGGATGGAGCGGCGGATCCGGGAACCGAGCAGCGCCGCGAGACCCTGCAGCAGTACGGCGATGATCAGCACCGTCACCAGCGCCACGATCACCCGCGAGGTCGGTTCCTCGAACTTCCGGGCGGCGAACGGCGCGATCTGCAGCCCGATCAGCGCACCGCCGATGAAGCCGACGAACGACAACGCACCGACGAGGAAACCCTGCCGGTAGCCGTTGATGGCGAACAGCACCGCGAGCACGATCAGGACGATGTCGACGAAGCTGCCGGTCACCAGCGATCCCCCATATCCTCGTGGCCCACAGTGCCGTCCCGGGTCGCCGTGGTGGCGGACGTCAGGAGACCTCGATGACCCCGGTCATGCCGTGCTGCTCGTGGTAGGTGCAGACGAACTCGTAGCGGCCGGAGTGTCGAAGATCAACTTCGACGCTACCGGATCTCCCTTTCTGCACCATCCCGGTCGTGGCGTCAAGTTTAGGCACAGCCAGGTCGTGCGGTGTCTCGCCGGTCACGCTGAGCACGATGCGCAACCTGCCGCGGTGCGCCCGTACGACGTTCGGGGAGAACCGCATCCGCTCGTCCCCCGTCACCTGTACCACCTGGACACCGCCGGGGCCGGGGCTCGCGGTCGACACCGTGTCCGGGCCGTGGGTGGACATGTCGTGTGCGCCGAACCAGCCGCAGCCGGTCAGTGCCGGTACCAGCGCCCCGGTCATCGCCAACGCCGCCGCGACCCTCAGTGCTCCTCGCATTATCCCAGCGTACGAACCTGCGCCGGCCGGTCCGCGAGCGGTGCCGCCGGTCAGGCACCGGGCGGCCGTGCCTCCTGGTGCCGCCGGTCAGGCACCGGGCGGCAGTGCCTCGGTACGCCCGTCGTCCCAGGGCACCGACCAGCCAGCCAGGTCCAGCAGCTTGTCGACGATGCTGCCGGTGAACCCCCAGATCAGCATGTCGTGTACGCGGAACGCCGGGCCCACGTAGCCGCTGGAGTGCCGTACCCGGAAGCGGTTGGTCGGGTCGACCAGTTCGGCGACCGGCAGCCGCGACACCCGGGCCACCTCGCCCAGGTCCGCCGCCGCCACCGGATGTGGTTCCCGCCACCAGGCCAGTACCGGCGTCACCCGGAACCGGGACACCGACAGCCACAGTTCCGGCAGCGTCGACACCACCTCGACGGTGTCGGCGCGCAGCCCGATCTCCTCCTCCGCCTCCCGTAGCGCGGTGGCCTGCGGGCCGTCGTCGGCGGGTTCGGCGCCGCCGCCGGGGAAGGCGCACTGCCCCGGGTGGTCGCGCAGGGTGGCGGCCCGCTGGATCATCACCAGGTCCGGGCCGGCGACCCGCGGCGTGCCGGCCGGTGCGGTGGGGCCGTCGTCGCCGAGCAGGATCAGGACCGCGCCGGACCGGCCCCGCTGGCGGTCGGCCGCGGACGGGTGGAAGTCGGTGGCCGCCAGGTCGCGTACCCGCTCGCGCAGTGGCGACCACCACGCGGGCAGCGACCGGCTCACCGGTGGCCGCCCAGATACCGGGTGACCAGGGCGCCCAGCCCGTGCGCGGTCAGCGCCGTGGAGTTGTACGTGTACGCCAGCCGGCCGTCCGCGCCGACCAGCAGGGTGACCGGCAGGGCGGTACGACCGACCCCGGTCAGCAGCGTGCGGTCCGGGTCGAACAGGGTGGGCAGCCGTACCTTCGCGTCCTGGGCGAACGCCAGCCCCGCGGACCGGGTGTCGTGGGTGTCCACGGTCAGCACGAGGATCTTGGGGTGCGCGGCGGCGTACCGGGCGACCTCCGGCAGTTCCTGCCGGCACGGGGGGCACCAGGACGCCCACAGGTTGATCACGGTGGGGCGGCCGTACGGGCGGTTCAGCGGGACGGCCCGGCCGCCGGTGAAGCAGGGCACGCTGGCGGCGGGCAGCGCGTCGTGGCCGGTAACCGCGGGGCCGGTGGGTGTGGGGCAGCCGGCGAACCAGACCGGCTGGGCCACCGCGCTGCGGGTCCGGTGCGGCGTCGGGTGGGTGCCACCGGTGCTGCCGCAGCCGGCCAGTACGAGCGCGGCGGCCAGCAGCACCCCGGCCAGCAGCGCGACCGGCCGGTCGGGACGACGGATCATGCGACCGGTGCTCCGGCGGCGGCCGCCAGTTCGGTCACCCGTGGCCCCTTCAGCAGCCCGGCCGCGACGACCGGGTCGGTGGGGCCGGCCCCGTACGACGGGCAGATCTTCGCCAGGGTGCAGGCGCCGCAGGCCGGTTTGCGGGCGTGGCAGACCCGGCGCCCGTGGAAGATCACCTGGTGCGACAGAGTGGTCCAGTCGCGCTTCTCGAACAGCGCGCCGACCGCGTGCTCGACCTTCACCGGGTCGGTCTGCGCGGTCCACCGCCACCGGCCGACCAGCCGACCGAAGTGCGTGTCCACGGTGATGCCTGGGATGTCGAAGGCGTTACCCAGGATCACGTTCGCGGTCTTGCGGCCCATCCCGGGCAGGGTGACGAGGTCGTCGAGCCGGTTCGGCACCTGTCCATCGAAGCGTTCGACCAGCGCGACCCCGAGCTTGATCAGCGAACCGGTCTTGTTGCGGTAGAAGCCGGTGGACCGGATCATCTCCTCCAGCTCGCCCCGGTCGGCGCCCGCATAGTCCTCGGCCGTCGGGTAGCGGGCGAACAGTGCCGGGGTGACCTCGTTGACCTTCTTGTCCGTGCACTGCGCGGACAGGATCGTCGCCACCGCCAGTTGCAGCGCGTTCTGGTGGTCCAGTTCGCAGTGCGCGTCGGGGTGCGTCTCGGCCAGTACGCGGTGCATCCGCCGCGCCCGCCGCTTGAGGGCCAACGGGCTCTCCGCCGCGGCCACCGGTTCCTTCAGCTCTGCACGGGTCACGTGCCTGAGCCTACGTCGGGGCCGAATTGGGGCGGGCACCCGATGTGGGCGTACGCCGAGATCCGTACCGCGATCCGGGACAGGTGGTGCGGACCGCAAAATGTTTGGCAGGGGTCCTTCCGCTGCCGGACGGCCGGCCAGTAGCGTCCCGGTCGTGTCAGAACCTGTAACCATCGCAGTCGTCGGTGCCGGCGGCCGGGGCGCCGGCTACGCCGCCTGGGCCCTGGAACACCCGGACCGGGCCCGGATCGTGGCCGTCGCCGAACCCCGGGCGGTACGCCGCGACCGGCTCGCCGCCGAGCACCAGATCCCCTCGGAGAACGTGTTCGACGACTGGGAGTCGCTCGCCGCGCAGGGCCGGATCGCCGACGCGGTACTGGTCTGCACCCAGGACCGGATGCATACCGAACCTGTGCTGAGCTTCGCCCGGGCCGGCTACCACATTCTGCTGGAAAAGCCGATGGCGCCCACCGAGGCCGAATGCCGGCAGATCGTGGCCGCCGTCGAGGGCACCGGCACGGTGTTCGCGGTGGGCCATGTGATGCGCTACACCCCGTACACCCGCGCGCTGAAGCAGGTCGTGGACTCCGGTGTTCTGGGCGACATCGTCAGCGTGCAGCACCTGGAACCGGTCGGTTTCTGGCACCAGGCGCACTCCTACGTACGCGGCAACTGGCGCAACGAGGACGAGGCCAGCTTCATGCTGATGGCCAAGTCCTGCCACGACCTCGACTGGCTGCAGTACGTCCTGGGTGAACCGCCCACCAGGGTGTCCAGTTTCGGCCGGCTGTCGCACTTCCGGCCGGAGAACCGGCCGGCCGGCGCCGCGGACCGGTGCCTGGACTGCGTGGTCGAACCGGACTGCCCGTACTCGGCGAAGCGGTTCTACTTCGACCGGCTGGTACAGGGTGCCCGGGGCTGGCCGCTGGACGTGGTGGTGGACGAGTTCACCGCGGACGCGCTGGGCGACGCGCTGCGGCACGGCCCGTACGGGCGCTGCGTGTACGCCTGCGACAACGACGTGGTCGACCACCAGGTGGTGAGCATGGAGTTCGTCTCCGGCGCCACCGGGGTGTTCACCATGACCGGGTTCAACGAGCAGGCGCACCGGCGTACCCGGCTGTTCGGTAGCCACGGTGAACTGGTCGGCGACGGCGAGACCCTCGACATCTACGACTTCCTGACCGGTACGCACCGCACGGTGAACCCGGAACTGGTCGGTGACGCGACGGCGGGTGGCGGGCACGGCGGCGGCGACGCGGGTCTGATGCACGCGTTCACCGCGGCGGTGGCGGCGAACGATCCGGGGCTGGTGCTGTCCGGCCCGCGGGACTCGCTGACCAGCCATCTTACCGTGTTCGCGGCGGAACGGGCCCGCCATCAGGGCAGCGTCGAGACCATTCCGCCGCCGCTGGAGCTGCTCGCCTGACACGGTGCCGGGCGGCTCCCCGGGTCGCCCGGCATCGTTCGGCGCTACACCACTGCGGCCGCCGGCGGCTGCGGCTGGGACTGGGGCTGGGGCTGGTACTGCTCGCGCAGCACTCGCCGCAGCACCTTGCCCGTCGAGTTGCGCGGTAGTTCGGTCACGAACTCGTACCGGGTGGGGCTCTTGAAGTCGGCGATCCGGCCCCTGAGGTGGCGCATCAGTTCACGCGGCGTCACGGTGGTGTCCTCGGCCAGCCGGATGCAGGCGCAGACCGCCTCGCCCCACTGCGCGTCGGGTACGCCCACGACGGCGCATTCGGCGACCGCGGGATGGCTCGACAGCGCGGCCTCCACTTCGGCGGGGTAGATGTTCTGCCCGGCCACGATGATGGTGTCGTCGATGCGGTCGGCGAGGAACAGGTAGCCCTGCTCGTTGGTGTACCCGGCGTCGCCCATCCGCAGCCAGCCGTCGGTGAGCGTACGGGCGGTCGCCTCGGGCATCCCCCAGTACTCCAGCATCCGGGCCGGGGTCCGGATCATCACCTGCCCGATCGTGCCGGGCGGCAGCGTCTCGCCGTCGGCGTCGACGACCCGCAGGTCGGTACCGGGGCAGGCGCGGCCCACGCTGCGCAGCAGGGGACTTCCGGGTACGTGGTCGGCCGGCGCCAGCATCGTCGCGACGTTGCCCGTCTCGGTACTCGCGTACACCTGCGCGAACTGGCAGTCCATCAGTTCCTGGCAGCGGGTCAGCAACGGGTCCGACATCGGCGCCGCGCCGTATGCGACCAGCCGCAGCGACCGGAACGTGTGCCGGTCGACACCGCGCCCGGCGAGCAGCATGTGCAGCATGGCGGGTGCGGCGTACGTCATGCTCACGTCGTGCTCGCCGATCAGCCGGACCGCCTCGCCGGGGAGGAAGGAGCGCATCACCACGGTCGGTACGCCGGCGATGAAACCGAACATGAACCAGCCGAGCCCCGCCATGTACGACCCGGGGAACGACAGCAGGCTCACGTCCTGCGGCTGCCACTCGAACCAGCGCATGTCCGGGTCGGCCATCGCGTCGAAGAAGAAGTACAGGCTGCGGTGCGCCAGCACCACGCCCTTGGGCAGTCCGGTGGTTCCGCTGGTGTAGACCTGCACCACCGGATCGTCGGCGCCGGTGCCGGGGTCCAGGTCGTCGTCGGGTGTTCCCGCCTTCCACCCGGGCAGCTCGCCCGGCGAGTCCGGTGGACCGACCGTGACCACTTCGCGCAGCCCGGCCAGCGTCGTGACGGCGGTCTCGGCGACCGGCCGGAACTCCTCCTCGACGAAGAGGAGCGCGGCACCCGAGTCACGCAGGACGTGGTCGATCTCCGGCCCGGTCAGTTGCGAGTTGACCGGCACCAGTACGGCGCCGACCTTGCCGACGGCGATGGTGATCTCGAAGTACGCGGGCGAGTTCCGGCCGACGAATGCGACCCGGACGCCCGGTCCGATGCCGGCGCGGCGCAGCGCGTGCGCCGTACGGTTGCTCTCCCGGTGCAGATCGCCGAACGTGACCGTCTGACCTTCGTACAGGATGGCCGGGTCCTGCGGTCGGGCCTGCGCGTGGTGGCTGGCCGCGGCGTGGATCGTCCTGGCGTGCGGAAGGCTCATGCGGAACTCATTCCCTCTGGTAATGCCCGTTTTCCGGCCGGGCCGGGCGGGGGTCAGCGTGCCGGGGAGACGAACAGTTCGGGAATCACGTCGGTGGACAGATGGTCCAGCAGTCGGTCCAGGGTGGGCCGGTTGAACATCTCGGTCTCGCTGATCGTGCAGTCGAGCTGCTCGTCGAGCCGTTGCTTGATTTCGGTGAGCCGCAGTGAGGTGAGGCCGATGTCGAAGAAGCTCTCGTCCCGGGGGAACTCTTCGTCTTCGGTCATCAGCAGCGCGCTGCGGAACTCGCCGGTCACCGCGTCGTCCAGTGCGTCGAAACGCTCGGACAGGGGAAGTCCACGTATCTGGTCTATGGTTCTGTCGCCGCCGGGCATCAGGTGCTCCGTTTCCATTCCGGTACGCGATTGTGGGCGGTCGTCTCTCGCCGCGAAATGCGCCGACTGCCTTTCCGGCCACTGCCGCTGCGATTAAAGCAAAGCCGGACTGACAGGATGCTGACACCGCGCTGACCGGTTACCGTCCCGAGTCCTGGTCGTACCAACCGATGGCGCGGCCGGGTACCCGTTCCGCCTGCGGGTCGCCCGCGGGCCCGGTCACCCATCCGGTACGAGCCGCCTGCGGCGCGTGGCCGCCGATCCGCAATAGGGCCGGACATATTGGTCAGACATTACATACCAACCGGCACCCGGAACCAAAGTCTTCGCCTCAGGACACAACTTGTTCGGCATTCACTTCGGTTCCCGGCTGGTGGGCTGTTGTTAGTCTTGCGCGGTCCCGGACGGTACGGACACGCTGACTGTAGGCAGAACCGCGGCGGAACCCGCGTACGAATGCGGTGGCGACGCGCGCCGCTTCCCGCCCCGCCGCCAGCATGCCGTCGGGCCTCCGGACAGACCAGAGAGTGATGTGGTGTTGCCCAGCGCCGGATGAGGGACACGATGCTTGAATTCGCTGTGCTCGGCCCCGTGGAGATCGGCAACGACGACCGGACCGTACGCCCCGGCGGCACGATGCAGCAGACCCTGCTGGCGGCCCTGCTGGTCTGCGGCGGCACGGTCGTCACCGTCGACACCCTCATCGAGGAACAGTGGGCGAGCACTCCCCCCGGCCGGGCGGAGAATGCGTTGCAGGCACAGGTCAGCCGCCTCCGACGGAGCCTCGCCCAGCTCGAACCGGAAGGCGCCGAACAGCGGCTCGTGACCTGCACCTCCGGGTACCTGCTGCGGGTGGACCGCACCCAGCTGGACGCCTGGAGCTTCCGGCACACCGTCGAGACGATCGGCGCACGGGCCGACCGGGGCCGGTACGGTGACCTGCGGCCCGACACCGCCGAACTCCGGCAGGCCCTCGACCTGTGGCGCGGGCCGGTCTTCGGCGGGCTGACTGGCGGACCGCTGTGCCAGAGTGCCGCCCGGGAGTACTACGAATCCAGGAACGTGGCGCTCAGCCTGCTCTACGAACTGGAACTGCGGGGCGGTCGGCACGCGGCGGTGCTCCCCGAGCTGACTGCGGTGTTCGCGCGGCGACCGCTGAACGAGCAGTTCTGCGCGCTGCTGATGACCGCCCTGTACCGGTCGGGCCGCCAGGCCGAGGCGCTCACCGTGTACCGGCGGTTCCGGCAGCGCCTCGCCGAGGATCTGGGCATCGAACCGTCCCCGATGCTCAGCCGGTGTGAGGCGGCCATCCTCCAGCATGATCCGACGCTCCTGGCGGACAGCGGCCGGGTCGAGCACCGGCTGCTGCGCGGCATGCACCGGCCGGAGGTGCGCGAACGCCCCCGACCTATTCCGGCACAGCGTGCCGACGCAGCAGGGACACCAGGTCGGTGGTGATGGCCAGGGCGTGCCGGCTGAGGAAGAAGTGGTCGCCTGGAAACTCACGGTTGCCCAGGTACGCGGGGGTCCGGTCGAGCCAGGCCCGCATGTCACCGGCCGAGGCGAGCGGATCGTCACGCCCGCTGTACGACACGATGGGACAGCCGACAACGGCGGTGTCGTCCCGGTAGCTCGCACACGCCGCGAGGTCCGCGCGCATCGCGGGCATCACGAGGGCCAGCAGTTCGGGATTGTCGTCGAGTTCCGGGGGCAGTGAGCCCAGAGCACGCATCGCCCGCAGGACGTCGGCATCGTCGAGCGGACCGGGTGGCCGGTCGGCGAACATACCGGCAGTCGCCGGGGACCAGCCGGACGCGGCGATCAGCGCCGGGCCGGGCCATCCGGCGCGTTCGAGCGCGACCGTGACCCGGTATGCGACCAGTGCCCCCATCGAGTGCCCGAACAGCGCGTACGGGCGCCCGTCCAGCTCACCGCCGAGCACCTGGACGAGCGCATCCACCAGCGGCCCGATCCGGTCGTACGGGGTCTCGCGAAGCCGTTCCTGCCGGCCGGGCAACTGGACACGCTGCACGGCAACGTCGCTGGGCAGCACTGGGAGCCAGTCGCCGTACAGCGCGGCGCTGCCCCCGCTGTGGTGCAGGAGAAACAGCCGCGCGGTGGCGTCGGGGTCCGGGTCGCCCGGGTGCAGCCACCGGGACACGTCCGTGGACACCTCTCCGGGTACCGTCATCGCCCGGCCCTCACGTCCGGGCCGCGAGCCGCTGGTCGACGAGTTCCACGAGCCCCGCCACCGAGGCGTGCCCGAACACGTCGGAGGCTCCCAGCCGCAGTCCGGTCCGCTCCTGCAACGCGTCCGTGAGCTTGATCGCCATCAGCGAGTCGATGCCCAGCTCCACGAACGTGGCATGTGGGTCGATGGTGCCGGGGCCGTCGGAGGACACCAGGTCGGCGATGGCGCCGCGCACAAGGTCAGGTACGGCTGCGGAGCGTTCGGCGGGCGCCATCGCGGCCAGCGCGGCCGGGTCGACTTCGGGCCGGGTTCGGCCCTCGGAGCCACGATCGGCGGCGCGCCCCGTGCCGGAGTCGACGCGCCGCGCCAGTCGGCGGAAGCCCAGCCCGGACAGTTCCATCACCGGTTCGTCACCCTCCAGCAGCAGCACGTCGGCGTGCCCGTTCTCCGCGTCGCCGCCGGTCGGCGTGATCCGGAGGGCCGCCCGCAACCGCTGCGCCCGGGGCTTCTTGACCATGCGGAGCCGAGCCACACCCGTCACCACGCAGTTGTCGCCGCTGTCGACGAGAGCGGCGAGACCGTGGGTGGCGGCGTCCAGCACCGGCGGAGGAAGGTACTCCGCGATGGCCAGGTCCCGACCGTCCAGCTCGCTGACCGTGAAGTCCGCGCCGTGCCGGGCCACGCTGCGGACCCGCGCGAACGGGGGGCCGTACAGCAGGCCGGTCTCCGCGTACCGGGCGTAGAGCTCGGCTCCGTCGATGACCTGATCCGGCTCGCCCATCTCGCCGAGCCGTCGGGCCAGGTCCAGGCCGGCTCCGGTCTGGCCGGCACCCGCGTCGTCGGCCGCACCGATGACAGCGGTGGCGTGCAGCCGCTCGGCCCGACCGTGACGGCCCGGTACCGAGCTGACGATCTCGACGGTCAGGCGCCCGCCGGCCACTGTCCGGGCCCGGGTACGAAGCTCGGTGACCTGGTCGGTCAGCAGGAGCGCCTCGTGGAAACGGACCTCCTCGATCGGCAGCGTGCTGTCACCGAACACGGCGTCGGCGAGGGCCAGCAGCGTTTCGAGATACGCGGCGGCGGGCAGCACCACCTTCCCGCCGAGCACGTACCCGCCAAGGTAGTCGGGCCGGTCGGTGCTGATCCGCGCGGCGAACTCCCGGCAGTCCTGCGCCGGTGCGGTCACCTCGCAGCCGAGCAGCCGGTGCGCCCCGGCGTCCCCGCCCTGGTCGCCGTCCGGGCGGGTGGGCAGCCAGTACGGGCGGCGGTCGAACGAGTACGGCGGCAGCGCAACCTTGCGTACCGGGCGGCCGGCGTACACGTCGGCCCAGGACGGGTTGAGCCCGGCCGTGTACATTCCGGCCAGCGCCCGGCTGATGGTCGCACCGTCCGGTTCCTTGGGGTGCAGGCAGGTCAGCCAGCGGTGCGGCCCGTCCGGCAGGCACTGCCGTGCCAGCATCGTGAGCGTCGCGGACGGCCCAACCTCGACGAAGACGTGCTTCCCACGGTTGCCCACTGCCTGGATGCCGGCGGCGAAGTCCACCGTCTCGTTGAGGTGGCGGATCCAGTATTCCGGGGTGGCCATCTGCCGGGGCGCCACGACGGCCCCGGTCAGGTTCGACACGATCGTCAGGGTGGGCTCGCGGAAGTGCATGCCGTCGAGGACCGCCCGCAGGTCCGCGGAGATCCCGGACATCAGCGGGGAGTGGAACGCGGTCGACACGTCCAGCGGTCTGACATCGATACCGCGCTCCCGCAGCGCCCCGGTGGCGGCGGCGAGCGACTCGGACCCGCCCGACAGTACGCACTGCTGTGGTGCGTTGATCGCCGCTATCGCCAGGTCCGGCCACGGCTCGAGGAGCGGCGCGAGGTCGGACCGGGCCGCCGCGACCGCGGCCATACCGCCGGGCGCGGGGACCGACCCGATCAGCCGGGCGCGGGTGGCGAGGAAGGTCACGCCGTCGGCGAGGGAGAACAGGCCGGCGACGGTCGCCGCCACCACCTCGCCCACGCTGTGGCCGATCAGCACGTTCGGCCGGATCCCCCACGACAGCCACAGCTTGGCGAGCGAGTACTCCAGGGTGAACAGTGCGGCGTGGGTGTGGAGCGTCCCGGCCAGGGTCTCCTCGGCGTCCGGTACCCGGCCGAACATGACGTCCGCGATGGAGCGGCCCAGGTACGGGCGCAGCAGTTCGTCGCATTCGTCGACGTGCGTGCGGAACACCGGGAACTGCTCGTACAGGTCGGTTCCCATCCCGACGTACTGCGAGCCGGAACCCGGGAACAGCAGTGCCACCCGGCGGTACACGTCCGGGCTGGCGGGCACCCCGACCTGCTCGTCCAGCAGCTCGACAAGCTGCTGGCGGGTGCTCACGACACCCGCCATCCGGTACCGGAAGTGTGCGCGGCCGACGTTGCGGGTGTAGCACAGTTCGGCGAGCGGAACCTCGGGATGCTCGGCCAGGTGCCCGCGGAAGCGCTCGATCTGCAGCTGCAGCGCGGCGTCGGTCCTGGCCGACAGCGTGAACACGTGCCCGCCGTCGTTCCCGTCCTGCCCCGCCACGCCGGGCAGCTCCGCCACGCCGGGCAGCTCCGCCACGCCGGGCAGCTCCGCCACGCCGGGCAGCTCGGCCACGCAGGGCGGCGCCTCCTCCAGTACCGCGATGCCGATGTGGCCGCCGACGCCGAAGCCGTTCACCATGGCCCGCCGGACCTGCGCCGTCCACGGGCCGCACCGCGTCGGCACGGTGACCGGATAGCTGTCCCACGGGATCCGGCGGGACGGCGTGCTCATCAGATGCGGGAAGAGCTGGCCGGCCCGCATCTGGCCGATCACCTTGATGACGGCACCGATACCGGCCGCCGCCTCCATGTGGCCGAGGTTGGACTTGAGCGAGCCGACCGCGACCGGGTCGCTGGTGTCGTGCGAGGCGCCGAACACGCCGTTGATCGAGTCCAGCTCGATCGGGTCGCCCAACGGTGTCCCCGTGCCGTGCGCCTCGACGTACTGGATGTCGCCGGGGTTGAGCCGCGCCTGCCGCAGCGCCGCGCGCATCACACCCTGCTGCGCCCGCCCGTTCGGCGCGGTCATCCCGGCGCTCTCACCGTCCTGCCCGATCGCGGTCCCCCGGATGAGCGCGAGAACCGTGTCCGAGTCCCGGCGGGCGTCGGACAGCCGCTTGAGCGCCAGTACGCCGCAGCCCTCGGCCCGGCCGTAGCCGTCGGCCGCGTCGTCGAACGCCTTGCAATGGCCGTCGGCGGCCAGCATGTTCCCCCGCGACAGCATGGCGAAGGTACGCGGATCGTGCAGCGCGTTGACTGCACCGCACAGCGCGATCGAGGTCTCCCCGTTCTGCAGCCCCCGTACCGCCAGGTGCAGTGCGGTGAGCGAGGATGCGCAGGCGGTGTCGACGGTCAGGCTCGGGCCGCACCAGCCCAGGAAGTAGGACAGCCGGCCGGACAGGGAGAAGCCGCCCATCCCGGTAGCCGCCCGGCCGTCCAGTTCCTCCACCGGCAGCGAAGCCAGCCCCAGCATGAAGTCGATCGGGGTGGCCCCGATGTAGATGGAGCCGTCGCCGTGGCGCAGGGCCGTCGGGTCGACACCAGCGTTCTCCAGCGCCTCCCAGGCCGTCTCCAGCAGCAACCGCTGGTGCGGGTCGAGGTACGGGGCCTGCTTCGGCGGGATGTTGAAGAACTTGGCATCGAACTCGTCGATCCGGTCGAGGAACCCGCCGCCCGCACTACTGATCGCCGGGCCGTCCGGCGCGTCGATGTCGACGTGCCAGCGTTCCCGCGGCAACGGTCTGATACCCGACTGTCCGGACCGCAGGAATTCGGTGAATCCGGGGAGGGTGTCGTTCCCGCCGGGGAACCGCAGTCCCACCCCGACGACCGCGATCGGCTCGTACCCGTCCGACGGGCTGTCGGGGTCCCACGGCCTGGTCTGTTCCACCTGTGGCGCCACGGTGGCCAGTCAACCAGCAGGGGGCTGACCGCTCGCTGACACAACGCTGACGCCGCCGGTGGCCGCAGCACGACAGCGCGACCACCGGGTTCACCACTTCCAGGGAAACAGATCAAACGGTTATCGGGACCGGTTCCCACATCAGCCGGAGAACATTACCGTACGTGGTGAATCAGGCACCATGGATAACGTGGCATTGGGAGTCGGCTGGGCTGCACACCGGATCGATCCACCACATTCCGTCAGGTGCCACAAAGGATTAGCGCCCATTTTCGTTCCGATGTTCCGTAACCCCGCAGAACCGAGTGGCCCGGCCGACCACGGGAACTGGTGATGCGGCAAGATCGGTGGTAGACCGGCGAGGACACAACCCGGACCGGCGACCACGAAGCTGACGGCTTATCGACATTGCACGTACCTGTGCGGCGTCGGTACGCCTAGACTCAACCGCGCAGCGCCGGCTGCGGGGTGGAGGTGCACGATGGAAGACGTACTCGCGCGTGCTGGCCTGTTCCAGGGTGTGGACCCGGAAGCGGCCGAGGCACTGGCCAAAGAACTGGAGACGCTGGAGATACGCAAAGGTGACGTTCTCTTCACTGAGGGCGAACCTGGCGACAGCCTCTACATCGTGCTCTCCGGCAAGGTGAAGCTGGGACGGCGCGCCGCTGACGGTCGACAGAACCTCGTGGCGATCATGGGACCGAGCGACATGATGGGCGAACTGTCGCTGTTCGACCCGGGTCCGCGTACCGCCACCGCCACCGCCGTCACCGACCTGCGCCTCGCCCGGCTGCGCAAGGCGGCCCTCCGGCCGTGGCTTACCAACCGTCCGGAGATTGCCGAGCAACTGCTGCGGGTGCTGGGCCGTCGGCTCCGGCGTACCAACGACGCACTCGCCGACCTGATCTTCACCGACGTGCCGGGACGGGTCGCGAAGAACCTGCTGCAGATGGCCGGCCGGTTCGGCACCCGGGACGGCGGAGTCCTGCGGGTCACCCACGACCTCACCCAGGAGGAGCTGGCGCAGCTCGTCGGCGCGTCCCGGGAGACCGTCAACAAGGCCCTGGCAGACTTCGCGTCCCGTGGCTGGCTCCGCCTCGACGGCAAGAGCGTCATCATCCTGGACCCGGAGCGGCTGGCCCGCCGGGCCCGCTGACCCGCGTCCGGCTGGCCCGCGCGTGTTTTGGGGTTCCCGCCATCGGGTAGCCCAACACGGTCACGCCTCTGACACCCCCGCCGCTGTACGCCTCCGTCGCACCATCGGCCGGGCCGGCCAGTTCGGGGAGGAACAGCACGATGGCGCAGCGCGGGTCGGCCGTCCACGGCAGCGAACAGCTCGGCTACCGGCCGGCCCTGGACGGGGTACGGGCGGTGGCCATTCTCGGTGTCGTCTGGTTGCACGCCGCCGGGTGGGGCGCGGTGCCGGCGGTGCTGCCGGGCGGGCACGTCGGTGTGACGGTGTTCTTCGTACTGTCGGGCTATCTGATCACCACGCTGCTGCGCAGCGAGCAGGACCGTACCGGCCGGATCGATCTGCGTGGCTTCTATCTGCGCCGGGCGGCCCGGTTGATGCCCGCGCTGCTGCTTCTGCTGGTTTTCCACACGTTGTTCTGGTGGCCGCGCAAGGGTGGGTACGAGATGGCCACGACCGTGCTACCTGCGCTGTTCTATCTGAGCAGCATCATGCAGGGTTTCTGGTCGAACATGGGCACGATCACCTGGAGCTGGTCGCTGTCGGTGGAGGAGCACTTCTATCTGCTGTGGCCGCCGCTGCTGTGCTGGCTGCTCACCAGTTGCCGGCTACCGCGGCTCCGCACAGCGATGTGTCGGCGGCGACGTGGGGCGGTGCGCCGGGCTGGCGGGCGGGTGGCCGGTGTGGTGCGCCGGCGTCCGGATGCGGCCGCGGCCGGCGCGGCCGTACTGCTCATCGCGACGGCCACCGGGCTGCGGGTCTGGCTGGTGCATTCGGTCCGCTGGCACGATTTTCTGTACTTCTCGACTTTCACCCGGATGGATGCGCTCGCGGTCGGCTGCCTGCTCGCCCTGTTCCTGCGCCGATACCGGCTGCCCGCGGCGCACGCGATCGGCTGGCTGGGGCTGGCCGTACTGGGGTTCTGCTACGCCGACCCGAAGCTGGGCATCGGCTGGTCCGCGCTGAGTGTCTGGGGGCTGCCGTTGGCGAGCGTCGCAGCGGCGGCGCTGATCGGCAGTGTCGTGGCGCGACCGGATTCGCTGCTCGCCCGGCTGCTGTCGGTACGGCCGCTGGTGCGTATCGGTGTCGTGTCGTACGGGCTCTACCTGTGGAACCTGTTGCCGGGAACGGCGATCAAGGCGGTCGTCGGCCACGACCTCGGGCCGCTCGGCACCGTGTGGGCGCTGCTCGTCGCATACACCGCGGTGGAGTTGTCGTACCGACTGCTGGAGCGTCCGGTGCTGCTGTGGGCGAAGGCCCGGATGCGCGGTGAAAGCAACGATCCGGCGCTCGACATCACCGAGCTGGGTACGAGGCTGCGGCTGACCGCGACGGAACGGACCCGGTCCGCCGCGGCACGCGCGCTGGCGGTCCCGGCGGTCATCCGCTGATCGATGCGGCGCCCGAGCAGTCAAGCCGGACGTCGGCCAGCAGGTCACGGAACCCGGCCGCGGTCGGGCGCTCGTCCGGGTCGTTACGCAGCGCCTGCCGTAGTACGTCGAGCAGTTCACCGGGCACGTCGGGCAGGTCCGGTACGGGGAGCTGGTAGAGCTCCAGTAGCGCGGCGAAGGTCGGTACGCCGGCGTCCGGTAGCCGCGGCGGGTGCCCGGCGGACAGCGCGTACAGGGTGGCAGCCAGCGAGTAGACATCCCCGGCCGGCGACGCGCCGCCGCCCGACTCGACCGATTCCGGCGGCGCATAGGCGGGGGTGAGGGTGTCGAGCGCCTCCCGGCCGTCCCGCTGGTCGAGCAGTACGGCGAGGCCGAAGTCGGCGAGCACCGGGGTGTGGAAGCGGGTGCTGAGGATGTTGCCGGGTTTGACGTCGCGGTGAAGTACGCCGGATTCGTGTGCGGCGGCCAGCGCGTCGGCGATCCGGGTGCCGATCAGGCACACCTCGGCCGGGGTGAGCTGACCGGCGCGGCTGGTGTAGGAGTCGGTGCACAGTTCCATCACCAGGTAGGGGTGTCCGTCGTCGCTGACCCCGGCGTCGAACAGGTCGATCACGTGCGGATGCCCGGAGACCCGGCCGTTGGCGCGTGCCTCGTACCGGAACCGGCGGCGGTCCAGTTCGGTGTCGAGGGTGCTGTTGTCGACCTTGACCGCCACCTCGCGGCCGACCGATATCTGTTCGGCGCGGTAGACGGTGGAGTAGCCGCCGCGGGCGATGGGCACCAGATCGCTCAGGCCGGGCACCAGCACCGCCCACCTCCTGTCACGACCACGGCATCGCCTCGACGCCCTCGACGATGCTGACGCCCGCTGAATGCCGGCACTCTTGAGCTACCTTTACCGCATCTGCGCGCAAATCCGCAGATGACCCGGGTCGAGCGTACGCCGGTCCCCTGACGAGCCGATGTCGCCAATCCGTCAGCTTGTCGTTTGGGCCTGTTCGGTGACATCTGACTGTCTCGTGCCGGTCCTCGTGAGTACGGACAGCATTTCTGTCACCCGGTGTCACTAGTGTGCCGAACCATGCCGGACAGGTGGAGTACCGACCAGATCGAAGCGTTGGCGCCCGACGCGTCGTCGCAGAAGGCCGCCCGCAAGCTCGCCAGTACCGCGCCCTGGTCGCAGACCGGCGCCGCGGGTGGCGACGAGCCGGCGCTGTGGGGCCTGTGCAAGGGCAGCGGCGCCAAGCCGTACCAGGCGTGCGTGGACCTGACCGGGCCGGCGTACAAGTGTTCCTGCCCGAGCCGCAAGTTCCCGTGCAAGCACACCCTGGCGTTGCTGCTGCTGTGGTCGGCCGGGCAGGTCTCCGAGGCCGGGGTGCCGGACTGGGTGCAGGAGTGGCGGGCCGGCCGGAAGGCCCGCGCGGTCAACCGGGAACGGCCCGCCGAACCGGCCGACCCGAAGGCCGCACAACGCCGCGCGCAGCAGCGAGCCGACCGCGTAGCGGCCGGTCTCGTCGACCTCGACCGGTGGCTGCACGACCAGGTCCGCAACGGTCTCGCCAGCGCCGAACAGGCCTCCTACCAGCACTGGGAGTCGCCGGCGGCCCGGCTCGTGGACGCGCAGGCGCCGACCGTCGCGGGCACGGTACGCCGGCTCGGCGACCTGCCGGGCAGCGGCGCCGACTGGCCCGGCCGGTTGCTCGACGAGCTGGGCATGCTGCGCCTGCTGACCTCCGCGTACCAGCGGATCGACACGCTGCCGGCGGAGATGGCCGCGACGGTACGTACCCGGGTCGGGCTGGCGGTTCCGCAGCAGGAGGTGCTGGCGACCCCGGCGGTACGGGACCGCTGGCTGGTGCTCGGTCACCGGGATGTGTTCGAGGACAAGCTGACCGTACGACGCTGCTGGCTCCGCGGCGCCAGCACCGGCCGCTCCGCGCTGGTGCTGGCGTTCGCCGCGCCCGGTCAGGCACTCCCCGCCGACCTGGTCGCCGGCACCCTGGTCGACGCCGATCTGCACTTCTATCCGGGGTCCCTGCCGCTGCGCGCCGTGGTCGGCACCCGGCACACGGCCGCCGTGACGGCGCCCGTACCGCTGCCGTTCCCGGCCGACGACATCCCGACCTCGCTGGACTCGTACGCCGCCGCGCTGGCCGCCGAACCGTGGCTGGAGCAGTGGCCGATGCTGCTCGCCGCAGTCGTCCCGGTGCACGACGGCGGGCGTTGGCAGCTGGTCACCCCGGACGGCACCGGCCTGCCGCTGGACCCCTCGTTCGGCGACCCGTGGCCGGCCGTCGCGGTCGGTGGCGGCCGACCGTTGACCGTGGCCGCCGAATGGTGTCCGCGCGGCCTGTGGCCGTTGACCTGGCTGACCGCCGAAGGGATCTCGCAGTGACCGGGTACTTCGACGACCTGCTGGCCACCGCGCTGGTCGGCACCGAGCGCAGGCCGTACAGCGCTGCGGGCGCACCGACGCCGCTGGCCGGCCGGCTGAGCGGCGGCTCCGGTGACCCGGCCGGCACGTTGCTGGACGCGGCGGCGTTGGCGACGGTCTACCGGCGCGCCGGGATCAGGCCGAGCAGCGGGGTGCCGCTGCCGGCCCCGGCGCCGGACGAGACCCGGCCGCTGGTGTCGGAGCGCGCCGGCCGCCGGCTGGCCACGCTGCTCGACGGCGGGAACGCCGAACTGTTGACCGAATGGCTGTCGCTGGCCGACGCGCGGGGTCAGCGGGCCCCGGCCACCCTGCTGCCCGGTCTGCTGGAGCGGGGCCGGCACGACGCCTCGTTACGTCCGCTGATCGTCACGGTCGGCGGGCATCGGCTGCGCTGGCTGGCCGCGCACAGTCCGCACTGGAAGTACCTGGCCGAGGTGGGCAGCGGCGAGGCGGCCGACGAGCAGGACTGGCAGTTCGGTGAGCCCGGCCGACGGCTGGACCATCTGCGCGCGGTACGCGGCGCCGACCCGGCCGCCGGCCGGCAGAAGCTCGCCGCGGTGTGGTCCGCGGAGGACCACACGTCGCGTGCCCTGCTGCTGACCTCGTTCGAGGTGGGGCTGTCCACCGACGACGAGGAGTTCCTGGAGAAGGCGCTCAACGACCGGCGCAAGGAGGTGCGGGTCGTCGCCGTACGACTGCTCGGCCAGCTGCCCGGATCTGCCTACCAGCAACGGATGTCCGAGCGGGCACTGCGGTACGTGCAGCTCGACGACAAGGGCCGCACCCTCGTACTGTCCACTCCGGACACGTGTGACGCGGCGATGCGGCGGGACGGGCTGATCGCGCAGAAACAGCCGACCGTCACCAACCGGGAGGAATGGCTGCGGGAGATCATCACCGCCGCCCCGCTGAGCACCTGGCAGGCACTGCAACCGGACCCGAAGAAGCTGCTCGCCCTGAAGGTCTCCGGCCCCGGTGACGTACTGCTGGAGGGGCTGGCCCGGGCAACCGTACGGGAACGGGACCCGGCCTGGGCGGTCGCCCTGTTGTCCCTGCCGAAGAAGCAGACACCCGGCTGGCTGGCCAACGTCCTGCTGCCGATGCTGCCGGCCGAGCGGCGCACCCGCTTCCTGGTCGATCAGATCAAACACATCAGCCACGCTGCGGGGATAGCCAACCTTCTCGACGACTGTCCCGGGCCGTGGGATGTCGCGGTGGGCCTGGCCGTGCTGGCCACGCTGCGGCGCCAGTACCCCAAGCTCGGTTACCACAGCTACCGCTGGGTGGCGCTGGCCGGCCCACGGCTGCCCGTCGCCCTGGCCAACGAGACCCGGGCACTGGTCGAGAAGGCGTCCGAGCGGGGCTATCCCGCTCTTGAAGAGCTCGGCACCATGATCACCCTTCGCCAACAGATGCATGAGGAGTTCGCGTGACCACGTCCACCAGCACCCCGGTACTGCGACCGCACGCCGAGCAGCAGTTCGCGGGCGAACTGGCCCGGCTGGCCGAGTTCGACGACCGGCCGACCCCGCCGGGCTGGCGGCTGTCCCCGCAGGCGGTGGTCAACTACCTGCTGGGTGACACGCTGCCGGACGGCACGGAGATCACCCCGAAATATGTCGGGCCGCGCCGGCTGATGGAGGTGGCGGTGTCGACCCTGGCCACGGACCGGGCGCTGCTGCTGCTCGGCGTACCGGGCACGGCCAAGACCTGGGTGTCCGAGCATCTGGCCGCCGCCATCAGCGGTGACTCGACGCTGCTCGTACAGGGCACCGCCGGGACGGCCGAGGAGGCCATCCGGTACGGCTGGAACTACGCCCGGCTGCTGGCCGAGGGGCCGAGCCGGGCGGCGCTGGTCGGCAGCCCGGTGATGACCGCGATGAACGACGGGAAGATCGCCCGGGTCGAGGAACTGACCCGGGTGCCGTCCGACGTGCAGGACACCCTGCTCACCATCCTGTCGGAGAAGACGCTGCCGATTCCCGAACTGGGCGACGAGGTGCAGGCGACCAAGGGCTTCAACGTGATCGCCACCGCCAACGACCGGGACCGTGGCGTCAACGAGCTGTCCTCGGCGCTGCGCCGACGGTTCAACACGGTGGTACTTCCGGTGCCGGCGTCGGCCGACGACGAGGTGACGATCGTGGCCCGCCGGGTCGAGCAGCTGGGCCGTTCGCTGGAGCTGCCCGAGGTGCCGACCGCGATGGAGGAGATCCGCCGCGTGGTGACGGTGTTCCGGGAGCTGCGCAACGGCCTGACCGCCGACGGGAAGACCAAGCTCAAGTCGCCGAGCGGCACCCTGTCCACCGCGGAGGCGATCTCCGTACTCACCAACGGCATCGCGCTGTCCGCGCACTTCGGTGACGGCGTGCTGCGGCCGGCCGACGTGGCTTCCGGCATCCTCGGCGCGGTGCTCAAGGACCCGGTGTCCGACCAGGTCGTGTGGCAGGAATACCTGGAGACCGTGGTACGCGAGCGCAAGGGCTGGCAGGACTTCTACCGGGCCGCCCGGGGCGAGCGCCGGTGAGCCCGACCGACACCGCGGTACGCGCCGCGCCGGGCACCGGGCAGGTGACGCTGCTCGGGATCCGGCACCACGGCCCGGGTTCGGCCCGCGCGGTGGTACGCGCACTGCGCGAACTGCAGCCCGACGTGATCCTGATCGAGGGGCCGCCGGAGGCCGACGAGCTCGTACGCTTCGCCGCGGACGAGACGCTGCAGCCACCGGTGGCGCTGCTGGCGTACGTCAACGGCGAGCCGCGGAAGGCGGCGTTCTGGCCGTACGCGGTGTTCTCGCCGGAGTGGCAGGCGATCCGCTACGGCGTGGCCAACGACGTGCCCGTACAGTTCTGCGACCTGCCGGCCGTGCACCAGCTCGCGATGCGCGAGGAGAAGTCGGCGGACGACGAGCAGCCGGACGAGCCGGCCGGCCCGGTGGATTCCGAGCCGTCCGACCGCGCCCTCTCCGAGGGCGATTCCGCCGGCACCGATTCCCGCCGGTGCGGACGAGGATCCGGGCGCCGCCGCCGACGCGGCGACCAGGGCGCGGATCGATCCGATCGGCGCGCTGGCCACCGCCGCCGGCTACGACGACGCGGAACGCTGGTGGGACGACGTGATCGAGCACCGGCTCGACGGCGTACCGCCGTTCCCGGCGATGGCCGAGGCGATGGCGGCGGTACGGGAGGCTCACCCGGACCAGCTGCACGCGCAGCGGGACGCGGTCCGCGAGGCGTACATGCGGGGCGTGCTGCGGCGCGCCCAGAAGGCCGGGTACGAGCGGATCGCCGTGGTGTGCGGGGCCTGGCACGTGCCGGCGCTCTCGGAGCGTACGACGGTGGCCGCGGACACCGCGCTGCTCAAGGGTCTGCCGAAGGTGAAGGCGTCGGTGACCTGGGTGCCGTGGACGCACGGCCGGCTGGCCTCCTGGCGTGGCTACGGCGCCGGGGTCAGTTCACCGGGCTGGTACCACCACCTGTTCACCACCGCCGACCATGTCGTACACCGCTGGCTGGTCGAGGTGGCCCGGGTGCTGCGCGAGGAGGACGTACCGATCTCCAGCGCGCACGTGATCGAGGCGGTACGCCTCGCCGAGGCGCTGGCCACGCTGCGCGGTCGGCCGCTCGCCGGGTTGGACGAGCTGACCGAGGCGACCCTGTCGGTGATGTGCGACGGCAACGAGGTGCTGCTGCAGCTCGTTGCCGACAAGCTGATCGTGGGTGAGCAGCTCGGCACCGTACCGGCCGAGGTGCCGATGACGCCGCTGGCCGCGGACCTGGCGGGCGAGCAGCGCAGGCTCCGACTCAAGCCGACCGCGCTGGTCAAGGAGCACGACCTGGACCTGCGCAAGGACATCGACCTGGGCCGCAGCCAACTGCTGCACCGGCTCGGCCTGCTGGGCATCGAGTGGGGTGACACCCACCGGCCGTGGCGGCAAGGGCACCTTCCGGGAGACCTGGCAGCTGGCCTGGCAGCCGGACTTCGCGGTGGATCTGGTGGAGGCGGGCGCGTACGGCACCACGGTGCACTCGGCCGCCGACGCCAAGGTACGGGAGACCGCTGCCGCGGCCGGGGATCTGGCGACGCTGACCGGCCTGGTGGAGCAGTGTCTGCTGGCCGGTCTGTCCTCGGCGCTGCCGCCGGTGCTGCGCGCGCTGGACGACCGGGTCGCGGCCGACTCCGACGTGGCGCACCTGCTGGCCGCGATACCGGCGCTGGTACGCACGATGCGCTACGGCGACGTCCGCGGTACCGATGTCGGTGCACTGTGGACAGTGACGACGGGTCTGCTGGTACGGTCCTGTGCCGGGTTGCCCGCCGCCGTGGTCGGGCTCGACGACGACGCGGCGCAGCGTCTGGCCACGCACATCGACAATGTGCAGACCGCCCTGGGTCTGCTCGCCGACGACGCCGGTGCCGACGCTGCTGCCTCGCGGGGTGACGAGCTGCGTGGCCGGTGGCTGGACACGCTCGGCCGGCTGGCCGGCCGTGACGATCTGCACGGCGTGCTGTCCGGACGGTTGACCCGCATCCTCTACGACACCGGCCGGCTGGACATCGAGGAGACCGCCCGCCGGATGGGGCTGGCACTCACGGTCGGTGTGGCACCGGGGCACGGTGCCTCCTGGGTGGCGGGATTCCTGTCCGGCGGCGGCCTGCTGCTGGTGCACGACCGCGCCCTGCTGGGGCTGCTCGACCGGTGGTTGGCGGCGATCCCGGCCGACTCGTTCGTCGCCACGTTGCCGTTGCTGCGGCGTACGTTCGGCGCGTTCGCGGCACCGGAACGCCGCGCCATCGGCGAACAGGTCAAGCGCGGCGGCGTCGGCGGCGTCGTCGACACCGGCGGTCGTCCGGACGAGGAGTCGTACGACCCGGACCGTGGCGCCGTCCCGCTGGACACCGTTGTACGACTGCTCGGCCTGGAGGTGGCGGCCCGATGACCACAGACCCGACAACGCCCGACGGTCCCGGGCCGACCGGCATCAGCGACGAGGAGCGGCTGCGCCGGTGGCGACTCGTACTCGGCGGTGACTCCGACGGCACCGGATGCGCGCTGACCGGCGACGACGTGGCGATCGACCGTACGCTCGGCGCGCTCTACGGGCGGGGCGACGGGAACGGCGGCGGCGGTCGGCGCAGCGCCGGGCTCGGCGGGTCCGCACCCAACGTGGCGCGCTGGCTGGGCGACATCCGGCAATACTTCCCGACCAGCGTCGTACAGGTCATGCAGCAGGACGCGATCTAGCGGCTCAACCTGGAGAGTCTGCTGTTCGAGCCGGAGATGCTGGACGCCGTCGAGCCGGACGTGCATCTGGTCGGCACGCTGCTGAGCCTGAACCGGGCGCTGCCGGAGAAGGCCCGCGAGGCTGCCCGCCGGGTGGTCCGCGCGGTGGTCGACGAGTTGGAGAAACGGATCGCGCAGCGTACGAAGGCTGCGGTCGGCGGCGCGCTGAACCGGGCCGCCCGGATCAACCGGCCCCGGCACGCCGACATCGACTGGGACCGGACGATCCGCGCGAACCTCAAGCACTACCAGGCGGAGTACCGCACGATCGTGCCGGAACGGCTGATCGGGTACGGCCGGCGCGCCACCGCCATCCAGCGTGACGTGGTGCTGTGCGTGGACCAGTCCGGGTCGATGGCCGCCTCGGTGGTCTACTCGGGCGTGTTCTCCGCGGTGCTCGCGTCGATGCGGTCGCTGCGTACGTCGCTGGTCGTGTTCGACACCGCGGTGGTCGACCTGACCGACCAGCTGTCGGACCCGGTCGAGGTGCTGTTCGGCACGCAGCTGGGCGGCGGCACCGACATCAACCGGGCCATCGCGTACTCGCAGACGCTCATCACCCGGCCGCGGGACACGATCTTCGTACTGATCAGCGACCTGTACGAGGGTGGTATCCGGGGCGAGATGCTGCCCCGGGTCGCCGCGATGAAGGCGGCGGGTGTGCAGGTCATCGTGCTGCTGGCGTTGTCCGACGACGGGGCGCCGTCGTACGACCACGAGCACGCGGCGGCGCTGTCGGAGCTGGGCGCACCGGCGTTCGCCTGCACCCCGGACGCGTTCCCGGACCTGATGGCCGCCGCGATCGAACGCCGCGACCTGCGCGACGTCATCGCCGCCCAGACCAGCAAGTAGTACACCGGACGCGCGACTTCCCGTCGCGCGTCCGGCGTTCCGGCGTCCGCACCCCACCCCCCACCCTGCGCCGCACCCCGCACCCCGCCCCGCCGCCCCGCCCTTCTGAGCATTTTCCCCGAAAAGTCCTTAAGTCCGTTTTAGCGAACAGTACATTCGGGGAAAATGACCCTCAGACGGCGTCTCATGGTGCATTTTCCCCGAATGTCCGTGCGCACGAAGTGGACATAACGGCAATTCGGGGAAAATGCGCGGTGGGTTGGGGTTGGGGTTGGGGTTGGGGTGGGCGTGACGGTGCGGGGCGCAGTGGGGCTGGTGAGGGTCAGGTGCAGGCGCCGAGGTCGGACCAGGGGCCGCCGTCGTACGTGCGGGGTGCCTCGCCCTGCGTCCACCACTTGGCCTGCCAGGTGTGGCTCTGGTAGGTGACCTGGTCGCCGGCGGTGTACACGGTGCTGGAACTCCAGGCTGCGGCGGTGCAGGAACCGCCGCCGCCACCACCGCCACCACCGGTGGGCGGGTCGACGACGGTGGTCTGGTTGGCGAACGCGGTCGTGTACGTGGTGAACTCCCACTGCTGCTGGGTCACGCTGGAACAGGAGCCGGACAGCTGGCCGTTCTCCGGCGGGTTGCATTCGCGGTCCCGGTTGACCGACCAGTACGTGTAGCGGCCGAGGTGGTGTCCGAGCGCGTAGTTGAGCACGGTCTGGAAGTCGGCCTGGCGGAAGTATTCGGCGGCGTCGGTGCGGCCGTTCATGCCGGAGATGCCTTCGTGCTGGTACGCGAACTCGGAGTCCCAGCCCATGTGCTGGGTCAGCAGCCCGTGGAACGCCTCCAGCGCGGAGACCTGGCTGGACGCGCCGTTGAAGCCGCCGTCGAACGGCATGATGGAGATGTTCGACGGCGTGAAGCCGATCGCCTTGGCCTGGTCGAGCAGCTGGGTACCGAACCAGCCGGTGCCGGCGGTGGTGCCCGGGATGGTCACCGAGATGTAGAGGTCGGGGTTGTTCTGCTGCAGGATCTTCGCGGCGCCGAGTTCGTTGGCGATGGCGGTGGAGTTCTCGTACTCCGGCTCTTCGAGGTCGAAGTCGATGGCGTGCAGGCCGTAGTACGACACGACCTGCTGGTACGCCGCGGCGGTGGAGGCGGGGTCGGCGCAGGTCTGGCCGAGTTTGGTGCCGTTGTAGCCGCCGACGGAGACGGACACGTCGCCGCCCTTGGCGCGGATGGTGTTGATGGCGGTCTGGATGCTGCCGGCCTGGCCGAGCGGGGTGGTGCCGTCCCAGGCGGGGGTGCAGCCGCCGCCGGACAGGATGAATGCGAGCTGGAACGCCTTCTGGCCGGTGGCGTCCATGACGGCGGCCGGGTCAGGCGGGTTGTTGCTGGCGGGCATCAGGTACGGGGCGGCGGCGTACCAGTTGGTGGGGAGCGCGGCGTGCGGGGTGATGGTGGCGGCGTGGGGGGTGGCGCTGTGTGACGGGGCGGCGTACGCGGAGGTGGCGGCGGTTGCGGCGAACAGCAGGCCGGCTGCCACGGCGTAGGCCACCCGGAGACGTCCGGGCACAGATCCTCCTGGTGGGGAGTGGGGGCGGGCGTACCTGCCGTGGGGCGGGCACGGATCTGTTGCGACCAGTCGGGCCGGGCGTTGTACGGGGGCAGCGCCCGGCCCTTTGGAAAGTTTCTTTACAGTTTTGTACTGTAGCGTCCCGCCCGAGTGCCGTCAATCACCAATTTGTCCTGCTATACCGCCCAGTGCGTACCGGTCGCCGAGCTCAGGAAACCTGTTGGCGGTTGCGGTGGCGGCTGCTACAGTCCTGCTGCCGTGCCAGGTAACGAGGAGGTGGTACCCGTGAACGCAGCGACATGGGTGCTCCCCTCCGGGGTCACGGTCGGGCGGTAGGTCGTCCGGGAGCGCCGTACGGAACGCTCCCGAAAGGCACGACCATGCACGTCACCTCCGAGCGGCGCCACGACGACGGCGTACTCGAACGCGAATTCACCCTCGGCGAGATCCCCGGCATCCTGTGGACACCGGCATCCGCGCCTGCGCCTGCGCCGCTGATCCTGCTCGGCCACCCCGGCGGATCGCAGAAGATGCGCCCCCGACTGGAGGCCAGGGCCCGGCACTCCGCGAAGTACGGCTTCGCCGCGGCCACCATCGAACTCCCCGGCAGCGGCTCCCGGCCCCGCTCTGCGGTCGCCGAGCAGGCCCGCGCCGACCTGCACCGCGCGCTGGCGGCCGGCGAACCGGTCGACGAGGGGATCATCGACCGGCTCGTCCTGCCGCTCGTCGACAAGGCGGTCCCGGAGTGGCAGACCGTCCTGGACGCTCTCCTTGCGCTGCCCGGGATCGGCGGCCCGGTCGGGTACTCGGGCGGAGTGATCGCCATCGGCGTACGGCTGGCGGTGGTCGAGCCGCGCATCGCCGCCGCCGTCCTGTTCGCCGGGAGTTTCGTGCCCCGCAGCCTGTACGCGGAGGCCCGGCAGGTCAGCATTCCGCTGCATGTCCTGCTGCAGTGGGACGACGAGGGCAACGACCGGCAGGCGGCGCTGGACCTGTTCGATGCGTTCGGCAGCAAGGAGAAGACGCTGCACGCCAACATGGGCGGGCACACCGGCGTACCGCGGTTCGCAGGGGAGGCCGCGGCGCGGTTCTTCACCCGACATCTGAAGTGATGCGGGCCGCGCTCGCAGATCCGTGGCCGCGCGGCGCTCGCAGATCCGCGGTGAGTCCCGCGCGGCGCTCGCAGATCCGCAGGTGGTGCCGCGCGGCGTACAAGATCCGAGGCGGTGGGCCGGCAGCCGAGTGGCCCTACGGCGTGTCACACGGCTTCAGGCCCACTGCTGCAGAGCTTGAACCAGGCGGCGTACAAGATCCGGGGCAGTGGGCGGGGAGCCGCGCCTCGGGGGCGGGTGGTGCGGGGAGCGGCCGATGTGGTGCGGCGCGGTGTGGGGGTCAGAGGATGGTGGTGGTGTAGGGGCCGTTGGGGTAGCCGTTGTCGGTGTCCCAGGTGTAGCCGAGGTGGTGGGCGACCTGGGCGCGGCGGCCGGTGGCGGTGCAGACGGGGTCGCCCCAGATCCAGGCGAGGAGCTGGGCGACGGTGGTGTCGGCGACGTCGCGTACCGCGTCGGGGTGGTGGGTGAGGTCGAGGTGGGTGAGGACGTCGATGATGTTGCGCGGGTCGACGCCGGGGCGGACGTTCGTGTGGTGCATCCAGCTCTGTACGGCGTCGAGCGCGTGATGCACGCCGGTGGTGTTGGCGCGGGTGGCGGGCAGGCGGAGCTTGTCGAGCGCGGCGTACGTGAGGTCGACGGGATGCGTGGAGTAGGCCTTGAGTACGTGGCTGAGCATGCCGGCGGGGGACGCGAGGGTCAGCTTGTCGGTGTCCACAGTGGTCCTTGCGGGTCAGGCGGCGAGGGTGAGGCCGGCGAGTCGTTGCCGGCTGTGCTGGCGGGTGGGTCGGCGTCGCAGCAGGGTACGCAGGCCGCGCCGGACCGGGTCGAGGCGCTGCTCGGCGCGCGTCGGTACGGAATGCGCCGGTACGGACCGGGCCGGGCGCAGCGCGACGACCGGCGCGGGTGGCGTACTGGAGAGTGGTGCGGGTACCGAGGCCGGCGGCCGGCGCAGCGCCACCAGCGTCCTGGCCAGCGGCGGATCAGCGGGCGCGACGGCGGCGGGCCGGAGCGGGCGGTGCGGCGCGGACTGCGGTGTGACGGCGGGCTGGAAGGGTCGGCGCGGTGCCGGTACGGGAACGGTCGGGCGCGGGTAGCGGCGTCTCCCGGCGCCGGTGGGGTAGTGATGCCGTCCGGTGATGTGTCGCGCGGTGGGCGACGGCGCGGCGTCGGCCTCGGATGCGGGGGTGGCCTGGGTGGGCAGGCACATGCCGCAGAGCGGGTCGCGGCAGGGGAAGGCGCCGCCGGGGCCGGCGTGTACCCAGGTGGTGCGGTCGTCGAGGGTGATGCGGCGGATGGGTTGGGCGCACCAGCGGCAGGTGGTGGCGGGTGCTGTGGCCGTGAGGTCCATGGGTGTCCTTTGTGGAGGGTGTGGCGCCGCGCGCGGGAGGGTGCGCGCGGCGCCACGGCTCGTGCCGCGGCCGGGACGGTTCAGTCGGTGGACCGGATCGCGGCGGCGGGCAGGTGCAGGGTCTGTTCGGTGATCGGGTCGGCGTCGAGGTACCAGCCGGTGAGCCGTACCTGCCCCGGCCCGGCCGGTTGCGCGTCGATGACGCGGAAGCGGCCGGGTGCTGCGGGTGGGTGCAGGTGTACGACGTCGCCGAGGTCCGGCAGGCTCACGCCGGTTCGGTGGGTGCGATGAGCCGCAGGCCGTCCAGCCGTACGGTCAGCGTCACCTCGCGGTTGTCGGTGGGTGGCCACCAGCGTCCGGTGATGCGGGCCTGGCCGGGCAGTGCCGGCGGATGCTGCACGTGGAAGATCTGGAACCGGTCGGTGGTGGTGAACACCGCGCCGCAGCCGGGGCCGAGTTCGACCAGGTCCCCGGCGCTCACCATGTCGGCGCCTTCGGTTGGCGGGCAAGGTCCTGCGCGTCGCGGGCGAGCCGGTACGGCTGGCACGGCCACGGCTGGTGGCAGTGCGCGCAGCGCTGCGCCTCGGTGGCGGGTTCGGGCCGGTGATGCTGGAGTACGGCCTGGGCGGAACGCCACAGCAGTACGTCGTGCACCGGCCGCGGTTCGGTCGGCTGGGTCACCGCCACCACTCCAACCGCCGGCAGACCCGGGTGTCCGGGGACGCGTCGTCGTACGCGACGAGCGTGCCGTCGGGCCGGCGTACGAGCGTCGGGTGGTCGGTGTCGTGGCGCTGTCGGTACTGGTCAGCGATGTGCAGCGCGTCGGCGTACGGGTCGCTGGGCGGATCGGTCTGCAACGCCCGCAGGCGCGTGTCCAGGGCCCGACCCCATGTCCGGATACGATGAACGAGCCTCACGTATACCTCCCAAGGTGAGTGAGGCGGGGACGCGGCGCAGGTTTCCTAGGCCCGCCGCGTCCCCTCTTCTTCTATTGAGTTACGTCACACTCCGTCGCGTCAGATGCAGTCTGAGTGACGGGCACGCTCAGTACACACCCATCTCGGACCAAAATTCAACTCAAACGCTCGGACTGGTTTTTGGTTCTTAATTTTAGTCATCTGTGCCACTATGACGCCCATGGCAGATGGACCTACCGCGCAGCGTCGTCGACTCGGCCGGCTACTTCGTGAGTTCCGCACGCGAGCTCGACATCAAGGGCGAGGCAGCAGGCGCACACGTGGACCGGTCGCCAGCGTGGATCAGTCACCTGGAGGCTGGTCGCGTCGGCATCCGACCCAAGATGCTCAACGAGATACTCGACCTCTACGGCATCGACGGCAGCGGCGAACGCAAGGAACTGCAGGCTCTCGCCGTCGGTGGCCGCGAACGTGGCTGGTGGTCGGACTACTCGTCGCTGCTGTCGAAGCAGTACTCGACCTACGCCGGTTACGAGGACGACGCCGTAGAGCTGTTCATCTACGAGACGCTGGTGGTCGACGGCCTGCTCCAGACCGAGGAGTACGCGACCGCTGTGGTGAAGGCAAGCCGTCCGAACGACAGCGAGTCCGCGATCGCCAAGCGCGTCCAGGTCCGCATGAACCGTCAACGCAGGCTCCTCGGTGAGGACCCGCTACGGATACTCGTCGTACTGGACGAAGCGGTGCTGCACAGGGTCGATCCGCGGCGACGTCGAGGTTCACCGCCGACAGCTGGAGCACCTGCTGGAGGTTGCGCGGACCCAGCTCGCATGTCCGCGTACAGGTGCTGCCCTTCGAGCACGCCATGTTCCCGGGCATGGTGTGTTCATTCAAGATCATGAAGTTCCCGAGCGACCCCGACATCGTCTACGTGGAGACACTCACCGGCGATCGCTACGAAGACCGGCCCGAGGCGGACGGGTATACGCTCGCGGCGGCAGAGTTGCGAGCAGCCGCGCTGAGCGACACCGCCTCCATAGAACGCATCGAGGAGGTGCTTGCTCAGTTGGCTACGAAGACGAGGAGGCATCGCGATGCCCATGGACTCCAGATGGCGGAAGAGCACTAAGAGCGGCGGCGCAGGGAGCCTGTGTCGAGGTCCGCCTGACCGACGGCACCGTCCAGGTCCGCGACACCAAGCTCGGCGAAGCCTCGCCGATCCTCCCCTTCACCGCCACCCAGTGGGCCAGCTTCACCCACGCCCTAGAAGCCGGCCACTTCGACAACTGACAACAGCAGTTGTGGGGACGGCCTTCGGCCGTCCCCACAACTGCTCAGTGCTGTATCTGAGCTTTCAGGTCTTGTCTTCGGCGAGCACCTCGACAGTTCGCACGTCTGATCCACGAACTCGCCAAACTCCCTGTGCGGGCGCTATAGCCTTGTGTTCGAGCACCTCCGCGCTGTGGGGTCGAGCACTTGAAACTCCTCTGTGCTCCTTCGCCGACCATCGCGGGGCGGTGACCCGCGACCTTGAGGAGCGCACATGACCGGTCTCGACCTGCACAACTTGCGCTGGCGGAAGAGCAGCCGCAGCAACAACGGCGGCGCCAACTGCGTCGAAGTAGCCGACAGCCGAGTCGGCTAGTCGTGGTGCGGGACAGCAAGGACCGGGAGGGGCCGGTTCTGACCATCAGCCCCTCGGATTGGCTGAACTTCACCGCCGCGATCGAGGCTGGCCGCTTCGACATCTAAGCCACTGCGCAGTTGAGGGGACGGCTGTCGACCGTCCCCTCAACTGTCTACGTCGTGCTGTATCTGAATTCAGGCGTTGTCCTCGGCCAGCCAGGAGTCCGCCAGCTTGCGTGCCTGGTTGACGAACTCGTCCAGTCCGGCCGTGCCCAGGTGCTCATCAGCCACCAGCGCGGGGGTCAGTACGGTCTCGACCTTCAGCACGGTGTGGTCGTCAAGGTCGTCAACCTCCCCGTCCCCGAGCGCGGACCTGACCAGACGCTCGGCCGCCACAGGGTCGATGTCCGTACCGGTCTGCTCGAACCGTGCGCGGGCATCCCCTACGAAGCGGATGATGTCGGCAAGCGTGTAGCCCTTGCTGAACCGGCGATCGACGGCCTCGAAGAAGGCCGCGCCGAGAAGCGTGGCGTAGCCGGGCCATCCCTGCCCAGATTGCAGCGCCGCTACCAGCCGCTCGTACTCCTCGAAGTCCTGCGCCAGGTACGCGCGCAGCGCGGCCACCTGCTCACTGCTCACTGGCATCCGTGTGCTCCTTCTTCTTCAGTTCACGTGATCGGTTCAACGACCAGCGAATCACCTCACCGATCATCGCGCCGGCGGCGGTGAGTCCAATGGCGATATCAGGGGCGGACGGGGTGGACTGTGCTGGGCTGTGGACACTACCGCCAACTCCAACGATGGGATGACCGGTCGGTGGATGGCCCCCGACGGAGAAGCCGTCCTTGACCAGGTTCGCACCATCGCTGATCGAGTCGCTGACGTCAGGAACCTCACGCACACTGGTCGCTCGGAATCGACGTCCGCGGGACTTCTTCGCGCTCTCCTCAGAGCCTGAGCGGATGCGAGCCCCGGTCTGGTTGTCAGGATCTGGCACCTGATCACCGATGATCGGTTCCATCTGCTTCGGCGGTGCCAGGTCGAGGCTGCTACTCCCACCAAGGCCGAGTTCCCCGGCCCTGCGGGCTTCTGTCACCGCGGCTTCGGCGCCGTTCTTGACCGCCTGCAGCTTCTTGCGTGCTGGGACGAGCTGCGAGTCGACCACGTTACTGACCAGCGCAAGCAGCTTCTCCGGCCTGCCGCCGTCGAGGGTTGCGGCGATCTGCTTGCTGATCTCGGCGAACTCGTCGATGGCACCCGCGGTGGCAGCAGCGGCAGCCTCGGCAGTGGCCACGACGCTGGACAGTTGCGCAATCACGTCCTTGGGCGTGCTGTCCTCACCGATGCTGCTGATCGGCCCGGCAGCAGGTACGAGCCTTGTCCGCCATGCTGGCCTGCTTACCCTGCACAGCGGTAAGGCTTTCGCGGATCGCGGCGAGTCCCTTGGCGATACCGTTGAGACCGATCCCGAGCACCTGGGCCTGGACGAGGGCGACCTTCGACTCAATGTTCGCGGTGGCAAGCTGCGCATTGTCCAGCCCCTCCAGCGCCGCGCGCAGGTCACGGCCGATCTGTCTCGTCTCCACCACGGCCCGCACGCTACCGTGTTGATCTTGTCGGAGCGGCGCCACTGTCAGCCGTCAGACACTTAGTCTCGGGCTCGGATCAGACAGCACCTCGCCATAGCGTTGGCTCAATCTCCGCGAAACGGCGCTCCAACGCTTCCAAGTTTTCAAGCACCATATTCATCCTGCGCCGGAACGCCGCGCCATGACGCGGCACTTTCAGGTGTGTCAGCTCATGGACGAGAACCAGGTCCACCAGGCTCGGCGGCAACTGCATCAGCGCCCAGTGCAGAGCGATGGACCCGTCCGGTTCGCAGGCCCCCCAGTGCTCACCGAGATCCTGAACCGTCACTTCACCTAGGGAAACTCCTGTGCGCCCGGCCAGAGGCGCTGCCCGCACGGCCGCCCATCGGCTGCCTTGCGCGATATACCAGTCAGTGATCAGTCGAGCGCCCTGACGCAGGCAGCTGGCTTCCGGCAGTTCGAGCCAACCCTGGTGCAGCCGCACCCTCCCGCGCGACTCGGCTGGCACGATCTTCAGCCGATATCGACGTCCCAGATAAGCGAAGCTCGCCCCGCTCACCAGCTCTTTGGCTGGTTCTCCGCCACCGGATCTGCGCTGCTCGACCTCGTTGGCGATGCGGGGCAGTCGGGAGCGTACGGCATCAGCGACGGCCTGAGGATCAGCGTCGGTCGGCACTGCGAAGAGCACAGCACCGTCCTCTTGGATCTCGATACCTAGTGTCCGGCGCCGCGGTCGTACGATGACCTGCCACGCCCACTCCCGCGGCAGTGGCAGTGATGCGATGGCGGACTGGACGGTGCGACTCACCCAGCATTCGTACCATCCGGCGCTGACGGTCCGTCACCGCATCCGCCGCTCCTCCTGGTGTGATCGCCCGCTGTAATGCAAGAAGTCGTCGTGTCGCTCCATAGCAAGTTCCAGCAGCCCCACCGCCATGTCCGCAGTGTCATCCCATGCCAGGTCAAGGTGCTTCGTCAACTGAAAGCGAAGCTTTTTCCGCAGCTCGGTGCGTGCACCGGGCTGCCCAGGAAAGTGCGGCTGCTGTACAAAACTCGCAATATCTACGGTGAGTTGACGCGCCGCCCACTGCAGGTCGACACCTTCCGGCACTGAACCCGCGTCAGGTCGCTCGAACTCCCGTACCAGCGCCCGGTACACAGGCCCCTCGGTCCATGGGTCGAGGCTCGACGCCGAGTCCTCGACGTTCTCTGTAACGTCGCTCACGAGCTGTTCGAGGTCGGACGCAGCCTGCTCGAAGTCCTGGCGCATCCGCTGAACGATCTCCTCCAGGCGGGCGCTGAACCGCTCGTAGCGGGCCCGGTCTGCGCCGATGTTCGCGGTGATGTGGGTACGTAGTCGACTTACCATGTAGCGGGTCTTGGTACGCACATCGCGATTGGCGACAACTCGTTCCATGAAGTCGGGCGCAGTCAGCTCTACAGGAGGGATGCGCATCTCCACCCCGGTGACCCGAATGTGATCGGCAATGAGTGTTCTTACCTTCGCCCCGTACCGGCGCGGGCTGAACTCATCACGCCCATCCAGGTAGCTCTGCCTCGCAAGGTACTGGATCTCACCGAGGTGACCTGCGAGCCGCTCGTAGATGAGTGCATACGGGCGGGGCAGGACAGCTCCAAGGGCAGAGAGAAAATCGCGCGCCAGCTCGTCGAACTTGCCCCGGGTAAGCGGGTCAGCGAGCAGATCGAGAAGCTCATCGCGACGTCGGTCGTCGGCCAGAGAGATGGTGCCACGGTCGTCATACGACGCAAGTTTGTGCGCTTCGAGGAATTGGGCAACGGAACTGTGCAGGTCTATGAGAAGGCGATCTGCCGCAGCGTCCATCTGAAGGAGGAGCCCGTCGCTCGTGGGCTGTGTCCCTTCGAAGTCCTGGCTGAGGTGCTTGACGGTCACATTCTGGTAGCCGTAGACCTCACGCAGGTGATGTTGCTCGTAAGCGTGCAGGGACTGGGCAAGATCGGGACCGATGCCGATGAAGTCGACAACCAGCCCCCACCTCTTGCGCGGGTACGGCCGGTTGGTACGAGCTACAGCCTGCAGCAGGGCCACTCCGGTTAGGGCGCAGTCCAGATAGAGGACCTGTTCCACAGGCGCATCGAATCCGGTGAGCAGCATCGACTTCACCACGAGGAAGGCTATCGGATCCGGGTCTTCCTGCTTGTTACCGTCGGCCTCCCTGCGATCATCTCGCTCGTCCGCTCTATCCGCTTCGCCTTCCAGCCACACCTCAGTGACGGGCGTACCAGGAGCGGACAGCCCCTGACCAGCCATACCATGCGGGTCGACGTTCCAAGAGGGATCAATGGCAGCGTCGAGCGGATCACCGAGGCCAGCTTTGAAGCGCTTGATGTACGCATTCTGGCGGGACTTCAGCATCCAACGACGCCACTCCTCAGGGTCCTTCTGGGTGTTGCCGTGAATCACCACTGCGGCGTCAATGGATGCGAGGACGTCGCGGTGCGGCAGCATGGTGAGGAGTTTGCGTGTCTCCTCATCCGCACCGAATACTGCCATCGGGTCGTGACGCATAGCCGGATTGAGCGCGTCGAGTTGGCTGACCAGTCGGTCACGTGCTCGCAGCAGGGCCTCCCGATACTGGACAGCAGCGCGACGGGACACGGCCACGATCTGAGCACCGAACCGGTCAGGCAGTGCATTGACCGCCCAGTGCCGCAGCATGTAGTCCGCCTTGGCCGCGATCACCGATGGAGCTTCGAGGATCTCTTTCTGACGTGCGAACGTTCGCAGCACGCGCTGACGTTCTTCTGGTTCAGCGGGCACCTGTGCGTCGAACCTGGCATCGAGAGCAGCCCTCTCTACGACCTCCAGCGGCACTTCGTACGCCTCATAGTGCACGGGGACCACGGACCGGTCCTGTTCGGCGTCGCGCAGGGTGTACGTGTCAACCAGCGGGCCGAAGATCTCCTCGGTCTTCTTACGGTTACGCTGGATGATCGGGGTGCCGGTGAAACCGACGAAGATGGCGTTCGGGAGCATGGCGCGCAGTCGCGCATGCAGCCAACTCTCCTGGCCGCGGTGCGCCTCGTCGACGAGAACCACAATGTTCGGGCTGGGGTTAGCAACCCGAACATGAAGATGGGCAACTTCGCTGCCATCCTTCGACTCTAGGTTCTCCTCGCGTCCGTCATCAGCCGCGTCGTCACGCTGCGCCTTCTGGAGCATCACAAGAACAACGTCCGGCGTTGCCACTTTGAGGTGTTGGCGAGCGTCCTCCACATCGTCAGCTCGGTAGATGATCTCCTCAGCTGCTGCCATTGACTCCCGGATCTGCTTCTCCAGATCCATGCGGTCAGTAACAACGACGACCTTGTATCCCCGCAGCTCGTGGATGCTTCTGAGAAGGCGTACAAGGAAGGCCATCGTGAGGCTCTTACCAGAACCTTGGGTGTGCCAGACGACTCCACCCCGCTGGCTGGCATCGCGCCCCGCCGCGATCGCAGCAGCGCGGCGCCGCAGTGCCCGGGCGAGCCTGTGCACGGCCCGGAACTGCTGGTAGCGGCCAATGACCTTGAGGGCACGGCTTCCCTGTCCGCGCTCGCTGCTGAAGTCCTTCACGAGAGTGAGGAGGTGGGCGGGGGTCAGCACTCCCGCAGCGAGAACGGCCATGTCCGTGTCGCAACCAGAAGCGGGTGCGGGCTCGGTCGTACGCCACGGCGCGAAGTATTCGGGGGTTGAGGTGACGGTGCCGAGTTCGGCATACGTTCGATCGGTGCCGATCAGGACCTGCACGTAGCGGGTGAACTCGGTTACGGTGGTAGGTGATTCCAGGCTCGCATAGCGGCAGACCTGACCGACAGCATCGTCCAAGGCTGCCCGGCTGTCCCCGCCTGATGTGAGCGGAGCCTTGCACTCGATAACGACCCAGGGCAGTCCGTTGACAAACAGAACCACGTCCGGGGTGACGTGAGAGGACCCCTTACGGTCTACCCGGAACTGGCTGACGACTAGCAGATCGTTGCGTCCACCGTTCTCCCCGTTCCAGTCGATCAGCTGGACATGCTCAGGATCGCCCTTCCTCCATCCCGGCAGGGTTCGAGCATTCACGCCTTCTCGCAGAAGCTTGGTCACAGCAAGATTGGCTGCCACTCCGCGCTCAGGTGGCCCTTGGCCCGGGGCTGTGCCGAGCACGAGTGCGACGAGGCGGTCGAGCTGAGCCGAGCTCAACCAGGTGGCGTCACCTCCGCGAGCTGGATTGAGCCGCGCCACCGCATCCCGAAAGCGGCTCTCGTAGACGACCTGCTCATACGTTGCTCGCTGAGACGGTGCCGGACTGGTGACGGGCTTGCCTGGTGAGGCGCCTTCCAGGTGCTCCCACCCGAGTTGGATCAGCTGCTCGATCAGGGGCTTCTCGGTTCTGACGTACTCTGGCCCCGTGTGCTGCGAAGCCGTGCGCTCCTCTGCTGGCTGCCCACTCACCGCCGAACACCTGCCCTCAGTGTGTCTTCCCGTGTCGCCCTGGGGCGTATGAGCAATCTTACGTGGGTGGCAACTAAACGGTCAGAGAGGGCTTCGGCCAGATCAGGTTGAGCTACATTTGCTTATCGCCGCGGTGGGAGAAGGCGCACCTATTCAGGAACGTACATCTGCGAACGCCGGGCGAGCATGTCTTCAACAACAGCCCGCTGCACCGTACGCATCTTCACGATCTGCCTCTCCACGGTCTCGGCCCGATTTCGGACAGCTAGGATCGGTCCAAGCAATGCCTTTTGCTCGTCCAGCGGCGGTACAGGAACCGGCATGCTCTTCACCTGAGTTGAGTTAATCGACGCAAGGTTAGTTGTCTGCTTGCCGACCTGCTGGAAGTAGGCGCGCCCCGCAGCCGAGGCCGTGTACAAGGCAAGGAATTCTGGTAATATCTTTGTCCCACAGCGCACGCGGAACACGTGGTTTTGGTGCAGGCAGGATTCGAGTCGACCGTCCCAGACCGCGCCTCGACCAAGCTTGTCAAGATCACCGCCCTCTGTAAGCAGTAGATCCCCCTGTTCCAAGGCATACCGTTCATACTGCGTCGTAAGAATCCGGACCCGTTTGACGTCGGCCGTGTCGATGCGACCATCCAAGACGTTGGCCACGCGTAGGTATGGCAGTTCGACGGTTCCGTCACCAACTGGTTCGGAGCCGAGAGTGACGCCAGCCGCCACTTCAGCGACAGACTCTAGAGGGGGCTGGCCCCACGCGTTGCACTGCCCGGCTGTCAATGCCGTCGTAGACAGGGCTCGCTCAGCTACTCGCAGCTTGCTGACCATCCCTTCCAACACCGCGACCCGCCGATCGAATGCCGCATGCGCAGCAACAATCCGGCGCTGTTCATCCAGCGGCGGGACGCCGATTTCCAATTGTTGAAGACGGTCGGTTTCCAACCGTCCCGTCCCGTGGCTTGTATCTTCGACCATGCGCAAGATCTGATCTGTGCGCGCCTGTATAGCATAGGCGAGGAAATACGGATCGATTCCACTAGCCGGGATGAGCGCCTTGACATCCTGCCCGAATGCCATCTCTCGCGCGGTAACACCGATACGCACTTCGGACTTTAGGCTCATTCCTCGAACAATGAGCAAGATCGTTCCCGAGGCAACGAGCCGTGAGCCAGCCTTCACGCCAAGCGGCGTCAGCCGCCGTACTGAATCCACGATTCGAAAGCTTTTGAGACTAGCCCCGCTGATCCATGGAATGTCGCCATCCCAGTAAGCAGGATTCGAGGTATTAGGTGTTCCTCCAGATAGCCACTCGCCGGCTTCTCCTAGTGGAATTACGCGCCAGCTGCCGACGTCCATGGCCGAGTGGGCCGAACGCTTACCGCCCATAACCCAATTCCTTCAACCAACCTTGCAGCTCTCCCTGAGCCAGTTCACTCAACCCTTCCAGCTCACTTAACGACACCGCATACTTTTCCGTCCACCGCCGGAATACCGTTACCAGCTCGTGCCGTCCCACTGCGACCGCAGAGTTGAGGCGCCCGGTGAGATCCTCATTCAGCACTGCCAGGACAATTTTTTGTGTCCATTTCTTGTCTGTCAGAACGAGTTGCGACGCGGCCATCAACTCAGGCAGGAAGCGGTCATCCAGCACTTTGCGCTTCTTCATCGCGGCCGTCCGCACTTTTCGACAACGCGCCATCTCAGCCTCCAAGCGGGCACGGTCTTCGCACGAGAGAGGCTCGGCGATCTCGCCCGCAACCGGACTGTCGTCTTCACCATCCTCCGACGACGTGTTAGCGGCAGCCACCATGTCCGATGCCTCCTTGAACGCCGCGTCGGCCGCAGTCACCTCCACCTCCACGACTGCGTATTGCTTGAGGAAGTCGGGGATGAGGTGCCGTACGACTGGCTGATCCATCGCACGCCGACGGTCGGCGGCTGAGGCTGTGGCCTTCGGCTTCTGAGCGATGCCAGAAGTGACCACCGATCCCTCTGCCGGCTTCACGATGGCCTCAGTCGAGTCGACCCAGCCTTCGAGGACGCGCCCGAAACCGCCTGCCGCGAGAGCCTTCATGTCGTAGCGCGCGTGCGCCCACCAGTCAGCAATGATCCCCGCCGTCCGGTACTCGTCAAGGAGCCCCACTCCTCCGATCGATTCGGTGAAGCCTGCAAGCATCCCCGCACGCAGATCCATCAGCTTCCCATCTTCAGCAAGCTTGCCGAAGAGCATCGAGCCCTTCGCCCACCACTCCTCATACGCGACTCGTAACAAGGCTTCCATCGTGGCAGCCTGTTCCGCGATACGCCTGACCGTGACCTCAGTATCCTCAGAAAGGAAGTCGTAGTAATCAGGATCGTTTTCACGTGGGGCGAGCAGAGTGGATGCATCGACGCCATACGCTCCGAATAGGTCTGCCTGCGCGGCGACCTCCGAGACCGGGACGCCGCCATAGAGATGCGCTCGTACATCCTGCGGTTCTGCAGGTGGTGAATTGTCAACCCACCGCCGAACATTGAGGTTGGCACCCTCCGCGCGGAGGTCCTTCACCGTGACCCAACGTGAATAACCTGGCAACTGTCTGCCGCGCTGAAAGACCGTGACAATCTTCTCAACGTTTTCGGGACTCAGCTCGTTCTGATTGCGGCCAGGCGTGAACTCTCTGTCTGCGTTGATGAAGAGGACCTTTTCGCGGCGATCAGGATCCTTCCGGCGCGGACGACGCAGGATAAGGACACAGGCCGGGATGCCAACGCCGTAGAAGAGGTTCGGACCGAGACCGATCACCGCTTCCAGGCAGTCGTCCTGAAGGAGTTCATCTCGGATCTCCTTCTCCTTACCTCCCCGGAAAAGGACGCCATGCGGCATGACGACGGCGGCCATGCCCCGCTCCTCCAGCACCGAAATCATGTGCTGGACGAACATCAGGTCGGCCTTTTTGCCTTTCTCAGGTGCCCATCCCCACTTCATACGAGTGCCGTGTGCCTCGTCTGCGGCGGCCACTAGAGCCCGGTCATATGGTTGAGAGAACGGCGGGTTGGACAGGACTTTAGTGAAGGTTGTCAGGCGCCTGTGCTCGTCCAGGTGGAGCGGTTCGGTGAGAGTGTCGCCATGCTGGAGGTCGAAGATGCGGATCCCATGCAACACCATGTTCATGCTCGCCATCGACCATGCGGCGGGATTCCGGTCCTGGCCGTTGATGCCGAGTTCCTCAGGCTTACCGCCATGCTCCTCGACGTACTCGCGAGCAGCGATGAGCATGCCGCCGGAGCCCATACACGGGTCGTACACAGTTTCCTTGGGCTGTGGGTCCACGAGGCGCACCAACATCCGGACTACCGAACGCGGCGTATAGAACTCTCCTCCGCTCTGACCGGCGGAGTCAGCGAAACGGCCGAGGAGGTACTCGTATGCCGCTCCCAGCATGTCGGGGAACTCAAAGTCCTCGTTGCGAAGCCGATAAAGGCTAAAATGCCGGACCAGGGCGAGTAGCTCATTGGAAGTGAAGCGGGGCCGGTTGACGACAACTGCGTTGAAGTGGATATGCGATGCAACGCCGGCCAGCTTTTCATTCTTGTCTTGGAGGGCTAAAAGAGCCTCGTCCAGGTACTCTCCTACCTTCATCACGCGGCCGTCGAGCCCTCGGGTTTCTGCGGTGAGCCCCTCGATGCCTGGGACTGTCTTCTCTGGCTCCTCGGCATCGAGCACATGCGGGCCTGTCCACCAGCGTGCGCGGGGCGGGACATAGAGGACGCGGATGTAGCAGTCAGGATCGTTCGCCAGTTTCAGTGCCTCCGCCTCACTACCAGTCTCCTCCAAGCGCTTCTGGTAACTGCGCTCCCACAGGGGCTGGAACTCATCCGACGCTCGCTTGAGGAAGAGCATCCCGAAGATGTAGTCCCGGTAGTCAGAGGGCTCCATCCGGCCGCGCAAGATGTCGGCGGCAGCGAAGAGGTGCCGTTCCAACTGTGGGAGGGTGATTCGGGCCACGGCCAGTCCTCCGGTGACAGTGAGAGTGAAACGCTAGAGCAGCGTAGTCGCCTCTGCCGGTTGTGCTGGGGACCGCCCAAGGCACTCCATGAGAGGCGCGTGTGTCAGTCGTCCTCGATGCCGAGGCTGACAAGGAGGCGCCACACATCGGTGGACGGATCCCGGTCCAAGATCTTGCAGTCCGGAGCATGACCCGAGCGGGCAGCCCACTTGTGCGGAGACTGAGGCACGTAGTCAGGGTCTTGGGAGCCAGGGCGGTCCACAGGAGTCACCTTGCACTGGCTGGGTCTGCACGCGTCATGCTCGCAGCGGGAAACGAGACCCTTGGCATGAGCGATGGCGGTCCTGGCTCGACCCTCCAACGCTTTGCGTCTCAGTCCCTGAACGCTCTTTCCGTTCTTCTTATCGAAATCCCTGAAAGCAACATCGACAGAGCGAAGTTTCTCCACCACGACCTTGTTGTCCCCGCTCTGCTTCCCGCTGAACGTTTGGAAATGCAGGAGCAGCCACAGCTCGAAAGAAGGGTGTGAGAAGCAGATCTCCGTACCGACCGCCGCAGCATCTTTCACGGCTTGGATGATCTGGTTGTGGTCGTCACGGTCGAACAGTGCCCACGTCTCGTCTGTTGCGGCATGTTCGCGTACTGCTTCAACTACCGCTCGGGCACCAAGCCGTTCGCCTTGTACACAGGAACAATCCGAAACGGCTGTCCCGTGCGCTCACCGGATCCGAACCGTTTGACCAGATAGTCGAGGTAGTCCGGTTCGGTCGACTCTCCCTCGCACCCCACATACAGGACACGCTCCTGCTTGCGCTCGGTCACTTTGGGTAGGACCGCAGCGACCGTTCCTCATCGTTGCTTCGTGTGCGCCTCTTCCGCTTCTTCGATACAGTCTCGGACCCGTGAATCGCCGACCCCTGCTCCTGTCCGCACCACCCACTCACGCTGACGACTTCGCCTCCTGCTCGCGCTCCCGTTCCGCCTCCCGCCAAGCCAAGGCGCGGGCGATCTCACCCACGCTGACCCGTGGCGCGCCACCGTACCGACCTCGCAGGTATCCGCGCTCCAGATCCTCGTCTTCCTCTGGCTCAGCGGCCGCGAGGGGATAGAGTTCAGTTTCCCCGGATGTCTTCTTCGATGTGATCCATACCTGCTCGCGGGCGAGCGGCCTGTCGAGAACCGCGCTGCCCAGGAGCGTTGCGTCATGCGTGGTGAAGAGCAGTTGTGCGTTGCGTGGATTGGACTTCGGGTCCTGAAATAGCCGTACGACTTCAGCGGCGAGAGTCGGGTGGAGACTGGAATCCAGTTCGTCCACCATGAGAACCGTACCGGCGTCGAGGACGGAGATCATGGGGCCCAGAAAGGCAAACCAAGAATGTGTGCCCAGCGATTCTTCATCGATGAAATTGAGAGCAATCTCCTCGCCATTGGCGGCGCGGTGGCGTAAGGCTATCTCGCCGTTCTCGCGGTCGATTTCGATGCCATTGATGCCCAGGTCAGCGATGGAAAGCAGTTCGACCAGCCATCCACGATAGTCCTTTCCTGCTTCGGGCCGGTGATTAACCGCTGCGTCCAGCCACTTCGGGTTTTGACGTCCTCGCCGGGAGTCACAAGCCACAGGTTGTTACATGAACCACCGGTGAACGGCCGCGAGTTGCAGGGTCATTGAGAGTGGCACCCGTGGAGAAGAACAGCGCATTGGGTCGAGTGACAGGCGCCAGTACATCTTGTTGCCCACGGAAGCCGCCCTCTTGAGTAGGATCGAAGGAAAAGGAACTCCCCTCCTTCTTCCTCTGGCCGATCAGCTTCTCGGTCGAACCAGATGACGCGACGGCCATCGGGATAAGCATGAAGCCACTCGGCCTCGACCCTCTCGTCCGAGAGTTCGAAACCGTAGGTGTAGCGAACCGGACGCATCCCGAGCATCAGGTCGATCTCGAAGAGCGTCGTCTCCTCGACTGCAACAGGGTCGAGTTGAAAGGCTGCCGCGGCACGCCTGAGTCAGTTGCCCAGCTTCGCAAACGAGGTTCGTACTGGCATTCCGCATGTCGAAGAGTGCCCGCAAGACGTTCGTCTTGCCGGATGCATTAGCTCCGAATATACCGACTACAGGGAGGACTGACACTTCTTTGTCTTTGTCGCGCAGCATCGTCCTGCGCGCGATACCGCCATCCGCCGAGGTGCCGACAAACGACAACTCGCACTCATGACGAATCGAGCGGTGATTGGCCACCCGAAAGCGGAGGAGCACCATTTACCTCCTGCGCGACGGGGAGTCGGCCCCGCCTCGTACGTGAACCCCTGCGGACGATCCGCAATCAAAGCGTATGACGGAGGCTGATCGATAGCCAGCCAACTCGCTAGCTCAAAGTGGCCCCTGCCACCGCCCAGGGACCATCTTGGCACTTTTGTCCCCGCCGCGGCCTGCAAGATACTGGTTGATCTTGCAGGCGTACGCCATTGTCGCTCCTCAGACCCTCTCAGGACCCGGCACGCGCTAGGCTCGGCCGGCGTCAGCCGCAGCAGCGGCAGTCCCCAGCCGAGCCTGGCGCGGTATCGAACGAATCTCCGGCATTGACTGGTTGCATCTTCGCTGTCCAGTTAGCATGGCTACGGGTTCAGGCGGTGTTCGAGGCGGGCGGCGTCGGCCGTACGGCGTTGGGCCCGGTACAGCTCGACCGCCTGACGCCACGCGCGGTACGCCGCATCGCGGTGGCCGAGCGCCTCGTGCGCGTCACCGATATGCGCGATCGTGTCGGCCAGACCGTAGCTGTCCCCCAGCTCACGCAGAATCGCCTCAGCCTGCTCGTAACGCTCCAACGCATCCGCGTACCGCCCCTGCCGGAACGCCAGATACCCCAGACTGTCCAACGTGTCCGCCTGATACGTACGGTCACCCTGACCACGATGCAGCTCCAGAGCCGCACGCAGCTGCACACCCGCCTGCTCGTACCGGCCCAGACGCGCCGAGTTCCACCCCACCGCGTTGCGCGCCACCGCCTCACGTACCGGATTCCCCAGCTCCCGGTACGCCTCGAACGCCGCCACCGAATGCCGCAGCGCCGACTCGTCGTCCCCGGCCAGCTCGTACGCCCGCCCCAGCGCCAGCTCGCTGTCCGCCCGCTGCACGCTGTCCCCGATCTCCTCGGCCAGCGACAGCGCCGCGCGCAGCTGCCCGGTCGCGTCGTCGTGCCGGCCGATCTGCGCGTACGCGCGCCCCAGCGCCCGGTGTACCTGGATCCGCGGCCCCGGCTCGCCCATCGCCTCCACCGCGCGCAGCGCGATCCGCCACACCGCGACCCGGTCGTGCAGGTACCCGCGCCGGTGCTGGAACGTCTGCAACGCCCACGCCAGCTGCCACACCGCCGGGTACCACCCCTGCTCCAGGGCCAGGCGCTGCGCGGCGACCAGGCACGGGTACTCGCCGTCCAGCCAGTCGGACGCCGCCGCGCGGTCGGCCAGGGTGAGCGGACCGCTGCCCGGCGCGGGTTCGTCCAGCGCGATCGGTTGGCGCTGCGCGGCGATCAGCAGCGCCGCGGCGTGACACGTGTGCAGGAAGAAGTCGACCAGCCGGCGCCGCGCCGCCTGCCGCTCCGCCGCCGGCATCCGGTCGGACTGCTCGGTGGCGTACAGCCGCACCAGGTCGTGCATCCGCCAGCGGCTTGAGTGGGACGTCCTCGAGGTTCGGGTCAGTCGTCCTCGATGCCGAGGCTTACGAGGAGGCGCCACACATCGGTTGACGGGTCCCGGTTCAGGATCCCGCAGTCCAGCGCATGGCCGGATCGAGCAGACCACTCGCGGGCCGGCTGGGGCAGCTGGTCGCGGTTACGAGGCACAGGGGCGACCTTACGCTGGCCGGCTTTGCACGCGTGGTGTTCGCACTGGGAGACCAGGCTCTTGGCATGGGCGATGGCGGTCCTGGTTCTGCCCTCCAACGCTGCGCGCCGCGGCCCCTGGACACTCTTGCCGTTCTTCTTGTCGAAGTCCTGGAAAGCTGGATCGGCAGCGCGGAGCTTCTCCACCACGATCGTGCTGTCGCCGCTCTGCTTCCCGCTGAATGCCTGGAAATGCAGGAGCAGCCACAACTCGAAGGACGGGTGCGAGAAACAGACCTCCGTGCCGACAGCCGCTGCATCCTCCACGGCCTGAGCGATCCGGTTGTGGTCGTCGCGGTCGAACAGTGCCCAGGTCTCGTCCGACTTCGCATGCTCGCGTACGGCTGCAACCACCCGCTCGGGCACAAGACCGTTCGCCTTGTATACCGGAACGATCCGGAACGGCTGCCCCGTACGCTCACCGGATCCGAACCGTCTGACCAGATGATCCAGGTAGTCCGGCTCGGTCGACTCTCCCTCGCAGCCCACGTAGAGGACCCGCTCCTGCTTGCGCCGGGTCACCTGGGGAGGCGCCAGCGACCGTTCTGCATCGTTGCTCCGGGTGCGCCTCTTCCGCTTCCTCGGCACATCCTCGGGCTCCCGTCCCACCGGAGCCTGCTTCTCACGCCAACTACTCACGCTGACGTCTTCGCCTCCCGCTCGCGTTCCCGTTCCCTCCGCCGCCAGGCCAGAGCACGGGCGATCTCACCCACGCTGACCCGTGGCGCGCCGCCGTACCGACCGCGTAGGTATCCGCGCTCCAGGTCCTCGCTGTCGTCCGGTCCCGCGGCGGCGAGGGGATAGAGCTCAGTTTCCCCGGACGTCTTCTTCGAGGTGATCCACACCTGCTCACGGGCGAGCGGCCGGTCCAGGACCGCGCTGCCCAGAAGCGTCGCGTCATGTGTGGTGAAAAGCAGTTGGGCGCCGCGAGGATTGGACTTCGGATCCTGGAACAGCCGTACGACCTCGGCAGCCAGCGTGGGGTGCAGGCTGGAATCCAGTTCGTCCACCAGGAGAACCGTGCCAGCGTCGAGAACCGTGAGCATGGGGCCGAGGAAAGCGAACCAGGAATGGGTGCCGAGTGATTCCTCATCGACGAAGTTGAGAGCGATCTCGTCACCATTGGCTGCGCGGTGGCGCAGCGCGATCTCGCCGCTCTTACGGTCGATGTCGATGCCGTTGATGCCCAGATCGGCGATAGCAAGCAACTCGACGAGCCAGCCCCGGTAGTCCATACCGCGCTGGGGATCGGTGAGTAGCCGCTGCGTCCAGGCACTGCGCGTTCTGACGTCCGTGTCCGGGGACACCAGCCACAAGTTGTCGATGAACCATCTGTGTACAGCCGCGAGCTGGGGGTCGTTGAGGGTGGCACCCGTGGACAGGAACAGCGCGTTGGGCCGGGTGACAGGTACCAGAACGTCCTGCTGGCCGTGGAAGCCGCCCTCTTGAGCGGGGTCGAAGAAGAGGAACTCGCCCCCTTCTTCTCCGGGCCGGTCCGCCTCCCGGTCGAACCAGACGACGCGATTCCCATCGGGGTAGGCGTGCAGCCACTCGGCTTCCACCCGCTCGTCCGAAAGCTCGAAGCCGTAGGTGTAGCGGACCGGATCCACGCCGAGCATCAGGTCGACCTCGTAGAGAGTCGTCTCCTCGGCGGCGCCAGGGTCCAGTTTGAAAGGCTGCCGCGGCACGCCCTGCCGGGTCGCCCACTCGGCGAACGAGGTTCGTACGGCATCCCGCATGTCGAACAGCGCCCGTAAAAGGTTCGTCTTCCCCGATGCGTTCGCCCCGAACACACCGACTACGGGGAGAACCGACACTTCTTCGTTGTCCTTGGCGCGCAGTGCCGTCCTGCGCGCGATGCCGTCATCCGCCGAGCCACCGACGAACGACAGCTCGCACTCGTCACGAATCGAGCGGTGATTGGCCATCCGAAAGCGGAGGAGCACCGTCGACCTCCCACGAACGGGGAGGCGCCCCCGTCTCGTACCCGAACCCTTGCGGACGATCCGCAATCAAAGCGTATGACGGCGGCTGATCGATGACCAGCCGACCCGCTGACCGGGCCTGGCCTCCCGGGTAGAGCGACCTCAGGGCAACGGCGACCACCGCGCGTAGCCGGTACCGGAACGGGCGAGGTCAGCCGCAGCCGCAAGAGCCGCCGCAGCAACCGCCGCCGCCCGCCGGGGCCGGGGCCGCGCCGGAACGGCCGCCGAGAGCGACCGTGGACAGCAGCTTCACCGTGTCGCCGTGGCCGTCCGGGCAGGCCACCGGCACGGACGACTGCGCCATCGGGCGGTCCAGTTCGAAGGTGGCCTGGCAGCTGCGGCAGCGGTACTCGTACCGTGGCATCGCTCGCACGTCCCCTCAGCGACCGGGTGAAGTTGGTCGAGACAAGATTACGCTCCCGGTGTTCGGCTGGGCGGATCCGCTCCGAGCAGACATACTCGACGGCGTGGTACGCCATCCGCTCGCATTCGTCCGCCGCTGCGCCCACTGGGGCGGCTGGGTACAACCTGTCCTGCTCACCCGCCGCTGCGCGCGGTGGAACGGCTGGCAGCGCCCACCGGCCCGGCTCGGCGTGACCAGCGCCGCGACCGTGGCCGTACTGGGCGTTGTCGGGGTGGTCGGCGGTTACCTGGTGCCCGCGCTCGCCGCGCAACACCCCCTCGCGCAGCGGCCGGTGGCCGACAACCGGCAGGCGCCGCAGCCCGGCGTACCGGGTGGTGAGCCTGGTGCCGTGCCCGGCGGCAACCCTGCTGGTCAGCCGACCGGCAAACCTGCGCCGAGCGCGTCGGCCTCCACCGCGCCCGCGACCGGCCCAGCCACACTGACCGGATGGGCCGCCTCGCTGGCCCGGGTGGGCATCTCGCAGACCGCACTCCAGGCGTACGGCTACGCCGAGATGGTCACCACCCGCGCCACCCCCGGCTGCCACCTCACCTGGACCACCCTCGCCGGCATCGGCAAGATCGAATCCAACCACGGTACGCACGCGAACTCGCAGCTCACGCCCGCCGGCGAGGCCGTACCGCCGATCTACGGGCCGGCGCTGGACGGTACCAACGACAACAAGATGATCACGGACACCGACGGCGGCGCCCTCGACGCCGACAAGGTGTACGACCGGGCCGTCGGGCCCATGCAGTTCCTGCCCGGCACCTGGTCACGGTGGGGCACCGACGCCGACGGCGACGGCCGGGCCGACCCGCAGGACATCAACGACGCGGCGCTGTCCGCCGCCCGGTACCTGTGCGCCGACGCCCACGACCTGGGCACCGGCACGGGCTGGTGGCAGGCCATCCACTCGTACAACAATCTCGACAAGTACGCCTCGGACGTGTTCGCCGCCGCCGACGCGTACGGCATCGCCAGCCGCGGCTGACCGCGCCACCGGGTGCGTACGCGGCGCCGCTCCTCCCGGTTTTCGTTGGGTCGCACCGCGAGCACGGCCACTGGTCAACCGCCCCTCCCCGCAGTGGGCATTTTCCCCGAATCGGCGTTAGGTCCGTTTCGGGTCGGCGGACATTCGGGGAAAATGCACTCTGGAGCGCGCCTCTGGGGTCATTTTCCCCGAATGTCCCTTACTCAGAAAGGTGCATAACGTCTTTTCGGGGAAAATGCATCGCGGAGCGAACTCGGGCGGCGGGCGGTGGGCGGCCCAGCGTGACGCGGCGGCGGCGGGCGAACTCGGGCGGCGGGCGGCCCGGCGTGATGCGGGGGCGGGCGGCGACGGGTGACGGGCGGCAGGGGCAGGCTCGCGGCCAGGGGCAACCTGGTCGAGGGGGCCAGTTCGCGCTGAAACGACCTCAGACAGTGATTTTTTGTCGAAATTTTACTATTCTGTCCTGATGACAGCACCAGCGTCACGCGGATACGCCACCGCCGCTTCTCGCGCCCGAACTCAGTGATCAGGTAGGCAGGGACAGTGCGCATTCGACAGTGGGACCCGGCGAGCGCGCCGGACCGGGAGATCGACGCCTGGCTGCAGGCCGTCAACGCCACCCTCGCGATCGACCTGACCGACGAACCGGTCTGGCGCAACGACCGGCTCCGCGACTACCTGTCCGTGGCCATGCCCGGCGAGGAACGTACCGCCTGGATCGCCGAATCCGGCGGCGAACTCGTCGGCTACGTCGGCGAGATCCTGCCCGGCTACGACATCGACGGTACCGCGGTCATCGAACTGTTCACCCACCCGCGACACCGGCAGAAGGGCGCGGGATCAGCGCTGCTCGCCACCGCCGCCCGGCACGCCGCGGCGAACGGCCGGCAGCTCATCACCACCGAGGTCGTCGAGGGCACCTCCGCCGTCGACTTCTACACCGCGCAGGGCTTCACCTGCACCGTCGTGGAGGACAGCAGCCTGCTCAACCTGTCCACGGTGGACTGGTCGCGGGTCACCGAACTCGCCGGCCGCCGGAGCGCCGGCTACCACATCCAGAACTTCGCCGACGGCCTGCCCGACGAGCTGCTCGCCTCGTACGCCGACGCGAAGCTCGTCACCCGGCACACCCCCGTCGCCGACGTGGAATGGCACGCCGGGTTCGAGGCCGACCGGCTCCGGGACAGTCTGCGTACGCTCGCCGCGCGCGGGCTGCGGCCGTACGTCACGGTCGCCGTACACACCGCCAGCGGGGAGGTCGCCGGGCTGACCGAACTCGTCATCCCGGCGCACCGACCGCAACGCGCCGACCAGTACGACACGATCGTCGTGCCGGCGCACCGTGGCTACGGGCTCGGCCTGGGCATGAAGGCCCGCATGCTGGTCGACCTGCGCGACCGGGAACCGCAGGTGCAAACCGTACAGACCTGGCAGGCGGTGGAGAACGAGCCGATGCTGCGGGTCAACACCATACTGGGGTTCCAGCACGCGCACCGGTGGTGCGAGTACGAGGCGACCGTGGCATCGGCGTCGGCCAGCCTGTCCGCCTGACCGCCGCCGGGGACCTTGTCTGCCGGCACATCCGCGCCGGCGCAGGTCAGTACGCGGCGCGCAGCATCCGGGCGGCGTCCATCGCCCAGTAGGTCAGCACCTGCTGGGCGCCGGCGCGGCGGATCGAGGTCAACGTCTCCAGGATCGTCCGGTCCCGGTCCAGCCAGCCGTTCGCGAACGCCGCCTCGGCCATCGCGTACTCCCCCGACACCTGGTACGCGGCGACCGGCACCCGCACCGCCGCGCGCACCGCGGCGACCACGTCCAGGTACGGCAGCGCCGGCTTGACCATCACCAGATCGGCGCCCTCCGCGATGTCCAGCTCCGCCTCGCGCACGGCCTCCCGTACGTTCCCCGCCGGGTCCTGCTGGTAGCTGCGCCGGTCGCCCTCCAGCGCCGACTCCACCGCCTCCCGGAACGGGCCGAAGAACGCCGACGCGTACTTCGCGCTGTACGCCAGGATGCTCACGTCCTGGAAGCCGGCCGCGTCCAGCGCCCGCCGGGACACGCCGACCTGGCCGTCCATCATCCCGCTCGGGCCGACCATGTGTACCCCGGCCTCGGCCTGCGCCACCGCCATCTCCGCGTACAGCTTCAGGGTGGCGTCGTTGTCCACCGTGCCGTCGGCGGCGAGCACCCCGCAGTGGCCGTGCGAGGTGAACTCGTCCAGGCACAGATCCGACATGACCACGGTCGCGTCGCCGACCTCGGCGATCACGTCGCGGATCGCCACGTTCAGGATTCCGTCCGGCGCGATGCCGGCGCTGCCGGTCTCGTCGCGCTCCGCCGGGACACCGAACAGCATGATGCCGCCGATGCCGGCCTGCACCGCCTCCGCCGCCGCCTTACGCAGCGACTCGCGGGTGTGCTGCACGACACCCGGCATGGAGCTCACCGGACGCGGTTCGGTGAGCCCCTCCCGTACGAACACCGGCAGGATCAGATCTGCGGGGCGTACCACCGTCTCGCTGACCAGCCTGCGTACCGCCTCGTTACGGCGCAGCCGGCGGGGCCGTGCGGTCGGGAACTCCACCATGTCCGATCCTCCCGGTTCGTACGTTGCTCATGGACCCAGCGGACTCGGCTCCCGTATCGCCACCACTGCGCATTTTCCCCGAAAGAGCGTTTGGTCCGAATTGTCGGACCGGATATTCGGGGAAAATGCACCTCCGGATGCGTCCCGAAGGGCCATTTTCCCCGAATGTCTGTTTGGACAAACCCGACTTAGCGTCCATTCGGGGAAAATGCGCAGTGGCAGTGTGAGGAGCCAGCGCAAACGCCCCTACCGGAAACGTAGCGCGGTCGGGCCCTGCACCTTGGAGCCGCGACGCTGCTTCGGCGGCATCTGCGCCAGCTTCTCCCGCAGTTCCACCGCGTACGCCGCCAGCGCCTCCACCTCGTCGACGATGCTGGCGTGCTCGGGCTGTACGTCGACGCGCAGCCCGAACTCCACCGCGGTCTCGGCGGTCTTCGGGCCGATGCACGCCACCACCGTGCGGGTGTGCGGCTTGCCGGCGATACCGACCAGGTTGCGCACCGTGGACGACGAGGTGAACAGCACCGCGTCGAAGCCGCCCGACTTGATGGCGTCGCGGATCTCGGCTGGCGGCGGGGCCGCCCGTACGGTCCGGTACGCGGTGACGTCGTCGACCTCCCAGCCGCGTTCGGTCAGCCCGGCGGCCAGTGTCTCGGTGGCGATGTCCGCGCGGGGCAGCAGTACCCGGCCCACCGGGTCGAGTACCTCGTCGTACGGCGCGAAGTCGGCCAGCAGGCCCTCGGACGACTGGTCGCCGGAGGGCACCAGCTCGGGCTGGATGCCGAAGTTGCGGACCGCGTCGGCGGTGGCCTGGCCGATGCAGGCGATCTTCACGCCGCCGAAGTGCCGGGCGTCCAGGCCGTGCTCGGCGAACTTCTCCCACACCGCGCGTACGGCGTTGGTGGAGGTGAACACGATCCAGGCGTACCGGCCGTCGACCAGACCCTTGATCGCGCGTTCCATCTGCGCGGGGGTGCGGGGCGGCTCGACGGCGATGGTCGGCACCTCGCACGGGATCGCGCCGTAGACCCGCAGCCGGGCACTCATCGCGCCGGCCTGCTCCTTGGTGCGGGGCACCAGCACCTTCCAGCCGTACAGCGGGCGGTTCTCCCACCAGCCGAGTTTGTCGCGCTGGGTGACGCCGGCGCCGAGGGTCAGCACCACAGTGCCGCCGAAGCCCAGTGCCGCCTCCACGAAACTGTCCACAGTGGAGGAAGTGGTGTACTGCGTTTCGCCGGTACCATCCCCGGTCACCGCGACCGGGATGGTGCCCTCCACACCGGCAGCCAGCAACCCGTCCCGTACCTGAGCCAGGCTGCCCGCGTCGACGGTCAGCGACAGCGACGGCTGCGCCGGGCCGGTGGTGCGGCTGGCGCCCAGCGCCGTGGCGACCGCGTCGAAGTCGAGGTTCACCACGTCGTCGGCGTCGACCTCGGTGCGGACCTGCGCCGGCGGCATACCGGCGTAGCTGGACACCGCGGCAGCATGGCTGACGCCCGGAACCACCTCGAACGGCACCGCCGTACGGGCGATCGCCTGGATCTCCTTCACCACCGAATCGTGGCCGTACGGATCGCCGGCGACGAGCCGGACGGCCTGCAGGCCGGCACGGGCGGTGGACAGGAGGACCTTGGCGATGTCGCCGGGTACCCCCTCGGCCGGGCTGCGTTCCACCTCCCCGCCGGCCTCAGTCAGTACCGCGGACAGAAGCACCTCGGGTACCGATCGGTCATAGACGACATGGTCGGCGGTGGCCACCGCCTCCATGGCGCGCCGGGTGAGCAGGCCCGGGTCGCCCGGGCCGGCACCTACCACGGTGATACGGCCAACGGACTTACGTGCGCGGATCATCGTGCACTCTCCAACAGGGAATGAGCGCCAGCGTCGAGCAGCTCGGCGGCAAGCCGCCGGCCGACCGACTCGGCGTCGGCGAGCGTTCCGGTGCCGGACCGCCGGATCGACGAGCTACCGTCGACGGCGGCCACGGCACCGCGCAGGAAAACTGTTCCGTCCGCAACCGTCGCGTAACCCGCTACCGGCGCGCTGCAACCTGCCTCCAATGTGGACAGCAGAGCACGCTCGGCACGCACCGCGGCACGGCAGGACAGATCGTCCAGATACCGTAGCGCGGCGAGCAGGTCGGTGTCGGCGGTTCGGCACTCGATCGCCAGCGCACCCTGCGCCGGCGCAGGGAGCACCACGTCCGGATCGAGAAACTCGGTCACCTCGGCCAGCCGGCCGAGTCGTTGCATGCCGGCCGCGGCCAGTACGACCGCGTCCAGCTCACCAGTGGTCAGCCGGCTCAGCCGGGTGTCCACGTTGCCACGGAGCGGTACGCACACCAGTCCGGCGCCGAGCGCGGACAGCTGCGCGATCCGACGCGGCGCACCCGTACCGATCCGGGCGCCGGCCGGCAGCTGCGCCAGCGTCCGACCGTCCGCACTGACCAGCACGTCACGCGGGTCAGCCCGGTCCGGTATGGCGGCGATCGTCAGCCCCTCCGCCGGGGCGGTGGGCAGATCCTTGTACGAGTGCACGGCGACGTCGATCTCGCCGGCGAGCAGCGCGTCACGCAGCGCCGAGACGAAGACCCCGACACCGAGCTGCTGCACCGGCGCGGACGAACGGTCACCGCTGGTGGACACCTCGATCAGCTCGACCGGCTGACCGATGTGCCCACGCAACTGCTGGGCAACGGTGCCGGACTGGGCCAACGCCAGCGCGCTCCCCCGGGTCCCCAACCGAAGAGACCGTGTCATGGTGCGCATCAGTGGTTCCCCCTCCCCTCGGTGGAGCCTTCCCCGGTGGAACTGTCCGCGATGATGTCCGGCCCGGCCGCGTCCGCGGCGCTCGGACCAGCGTCGGTGAACGTGCCGGTGGGCGCCACCCGGATCGCCTCGACCGCATCACCCTCGGCCACGTCCAGATCGAACAGCTCCCGCAGCACCGCCGCGTACCGGTCACCGCCCGGCTCGGCGGCGAGCGCCCGCACCCGGACCGTGGGCTGGTGCAACAGGCGTTGTACCACCCGGTGCACGGTGCGGGCTACCTCGGCGCGCTGCGCCTCCGACAGCTCCGACCGGCGCTGCACCAGCCTGCTCAGCTCGACCGCGACCACCTCGTCGGCCCGGCCGCGCAACGCGGCCACGGTCGGTGCCACATTCGCGCTGCGCAGGAAACCGAGGAAACTGTCCAGTTCGTCGGCGACCACACGCTCCGCAGCGGACACCGAGTCCTCCGCCGCGAACGGGGTCGGGTCACTGCCGTCACCGGGGTCCAACGACGAACCGAGCTGTTCGATGTCCACCACAGTGACATCGGGCAGCTCCGCCACACCGCGCTCGATGTCGCGCGGAACCGACAGGTCCAGCAGCAGCAACGGCCGACCGGCGCGCTGCCGCATCGCCGCCGACACCAGCTCGGTGGTCAGTACGGGGCCGCTCGACGCGGTCGCCGAGACGACCAGGTCGGCGACGGCCAGTTCCGTGCCCAGCGCGGTCAGTCCGATCGGCCGCCCGCCGTGGTTGCCGGCCAGCCGCGCCGCTCGTTCCATCCCCCGGTTCGCCACCACCAGATCCTTGATGCCGTGCCGGACCAGGGTCGCCGCGGTCAGCGCACCCATCGCGCCGGCGCCGATCACCAGCGCACCGCGGCCGGCCAGCCAGTCGTGCCCGGATCCACCGACCCGGTCGATTCCCAGCTCCAACGCGGCGGACACCACGTTCTGCCCGGCCCGGTCGATACCGGTCTCCGAATGCACCCGCTTACCGACCCGCAGCGCCTGCTGGAGCAGCTCGTGCAGCAGCCGACCCGGCGCATCCACGTCGCGGGCCACCGCGTACGCATCCCGCAGCTGGCCGAGGATCTGCGCCTCGCCCACCACCATCGAGTCCAGCCCGCCGGCGACCCGGAAGGCATGCCCGACAGCCTTGTCGTCGTAGTGCACGTACAGGTGCTTGGCCAGCTCGGCGACCTCACAGCCGGCCCGCTCCGCCAGCTCCGTACCGATGTCCGACAGCGCGCCGTGGAACGCGGTCACCGCCGCGTACACCTCGACCCGGTTGCAGCTGGACAGCACCACGGCCTCGGCCACGTACGGCCGGACCAGCAACCGGCGCAGCATCTCCGGTACGCCGTCGGCCGGTACGACCAGCTTCTCCAGCAGATCCACCGGTGCGGTCCGGTGCGACATGCCGACCACGAGCAGGTTCACGAACCCATCGCCTCCCCTGCTGGACCGGGGTCCACCGACTCCGGTACGGGCAGCGCCGTGAGCGCCTTCCGGTGCTCGTGGAACGACAGAATCTGCATCTCGACCGCCAGGTCGACCTTGCGGACATCCACCCCGGCCGGGACGGTCAGTACGCACGGGGCGAAGTTCAGGATGCTGGTCACGCCGGCGGCGACCAGCTGATCGGCAGCCTGCTGGGCGGCGTGCGCCGGGGTGGCGATCACGCCGATCGAGATGCCGGTGCCGGCGACGATGTCGGACAGTTCGTCGATGTGCCGGACCACCAGTTCGCCGATCCGCTCGCCGACCTGGGCGCGTTCGGCGTCGAACAACGCCGCGATGGAGAAGCCCCGGCTGGCGAAACCGCCGTACCCGGCGAGCGCGTGGCCGAGGTTACCGATACCGACGAGCGCGACCATGCGGTGCTTGGACAGTCCGAGTACGGCCTCGATCTGGGTGATCAGCAGCGCCACGTCGTAGCCGACACCACGGGTGCCGTACGAACCGAGATGGGACAGGTCCTTTCGCAGCTTCGCGGAGTTGACTCCGGCGGCGGTGGCCAGCGCTTCACTGGACACCGTGTCGTGACCCTGCTCCGCGAGGGTGTGCAGGGCCCGTAGATACTCGGGCAGGCGGGCGACGGTGGCCTCGGGAAGATCCGGGAACACGGGGCTCGCCGAACTGTCGGTTCGCTGCTGACTCATCTGACTCTCGAACGACGATATCTTCGGCGCCCGCCCACGGGCCAGCCAATGATCTTGCAGTTCAGGCAGGTCGTCGAACTGGCTGCGGCACGTGGCCAGCGATGTAGTACAAGGGCGTGCCGTGCAGCCAGACTAGGCGTTTGTGAACGCGCGCACAAATCGCGATCTTGACGATCGGTGACGCGACCGACACGTCGCCTCCTGCTGTTGGGGGCCTTTCGGCCCCTTTCTCGGCCGGAGCCCGATACTGCCCGGTTCGGTGAGCGGGGTGGCATCCACCACCCCCGCGCACCGGAGTGACGCAGACCTCAGCCATCGGTACCTGCTTCCGCCGGTTCCCGCCCACCTGTCATGCATGTACGGTCCGACCAGGCTGGGGCTGTCCCCACCCACCATCCGGCGGAGCACCGGATGGGCCGCCGCGCGCGCACTGCATACCGTCACTGTCATGACCACCACCGCAGCCACCGTCGGCCAGCAGACACCCGACCGCGGCCTGCTCGCCCAGTTGCGTGCGGACACCTGGTACTGCCTGTCCGGCCTGCCGATCGCGGTACCCAGCCTGATCGTGCTCACCGTGCTGTACAGCGTCGGAACCTCACTGGCCGTCGTGTTCGGCGGGCTGTTCATCCTGACCGCCGCGATGAAGGTGGCCAGAGGCTTCGCCGGAATCGAACGGCGGCGGCTGCCGGCCGTACTGGGCCGACCGGTCTCCACCCCCCGCTACCGGGACCGCAGCCAGATGTCCCGGCTGCGCCGGCTGCTCACCCCGCTCACCGAGGCGCAGAGCTGGATGGACCTGCTGCACGGCGTGTTCGGCGTCATCCCCGCCACCGTCACGTTCAGCGTCGTGGTCAGCTGGTGGGCCGTCGGCATCGGCGACACCCTGGACATCCTCTGGGGCTGGTCGCTGTTCCGGTACGACTCGGGTATCTCCGACGCGCTCGGGCTGCCGCACACCTACGCCGCCTACGTGGCCGTCAACACCCTGGTCGGCCTGCTGTTCCTGGCCAGCACACCGTGGGTGGTACGCGGCATGGCACTGATGCAGGCCAGCCTGTCCCGGCTGATGCTGACCCGCGAGCGGGTCACCGTACTGCAGGAACGGGTAGAGGAACTGACCGAGAGCCGGGAAGCGGCCCGGTCCGCCGAGGCGTCCGCGCTGCGCCGGCTGGAACGCGACATCCACGACGGCCCGCAGCAGCGGCTGGTCCGCCTCACCATGGACCTGAGCCTGGCGCAACGGCGGATGAAGACCGACCCGGAGGCCGCCGGCCCGCTGCTGACCGAGGCGATCGAACAGACCCGGGAAACCCTCGACGAGCTGCGCGCTCTGTCCCGGGGCATCGCGCCGCCGATCCTGGCCGACCGCGGCCTGGCCGCCGCGCTCGCCGCCGTGACCGGGCGGTGCACCGTGCCGACCGAACTGGAGATGTCGCTGGTGCCCGGCGAGCGGCTACCCGAGAGCGTGGAGAACACCGCGTACTTCCTGGTCGCCGAGGCGCTCACGAACGTCGCCAAGCACAGCCGGGCCACCTGGTGCCAGGTACGGGTGACCGGGGATGGCAGTCTGCTGTACGTGACGATCTCGGACAACGGGGTAGGTGGCGCGCACAGCGCCAAAGGGCACGGCCTGGCCGGCCTGGCCGACCGGGTACGGGCCGCCGACGGGCGCTTCGACCTGCAGAGCCCGGCCGGTGGGCCGACCGTACTGACCACGGAACTGCCGTGCGGGTCGTAGTCGCCGACGACTCGGTACTGCTGCGCGAAGGCATCGCCCGGCTCGTCGCCGAGGACGGCCACGAGGTGGTCGCCGCCGTCGGCGACGGCCCGTCGCTGGTACGGGCCGTCACCGAACACCGGCCCGATGTGTCCATCGTGGACGTACGGATGCCGCCCAGCCACACCGACGAAGGACTGCGCGCCTCCATCGAGGCGCGCCGACTCGTACCCGGCACACCGATCCTGGTGCTGTCCCAGTACGTCGAAGTCTCCTACGCCGACGACCTGCTCGCCGACCGGGTCGGCGCCGTCGGCTACCTGCTCAAGGACCGGGTCGCCGACGTCGACGAGTTCCTCGACGGGCTGCGCCGGGTCGCCGGCGGCGGCACCGTACTGGACCCCGAGGTCGTCTCCCAGCTGTTCGTCTCCCGCAAGGACCCCGTCCGTACCCTCACCCCGCGCGAACGGGACGTGCTGATACTGATGGCACAGGGCCGTACCAACACCGCCATCGCCCGCGAGCTGGTAGTCACCGACGGCGCGGTGGAGAAACACATCTCCAACATCTTCGCGAAACTGGGGCTGGCGCCCTCCGACTCCGACCACCGCCGGGTGATGGCCGTCCTCAGCTTCCTGCGCAGCTGACCTGCGCCACGTGCGGCGGTCACTGTCCGCCCGCCTCCCGACGGCGCTGCGTTGCGGTCACGATGACTGCGGGCGAACCGGTCCGGGCCGCCCGACACCCGGTCGTTACGCTGGTGCCATGGCCGTCTCGCCAGATGAGAACTGCGTGCTGGTCGACGGGCCGTGGACACACCGGTCCATCGGCGCCAACGGCAGCCGCTTCCACGTCGTCGAAGCCGGCGACGGCCCGCTGATCATGCTGCTGCACGGCTTCCCGGAAACCTGGTACAGCTGGCGGCACCAACTACCGGCCCTCGCCAACGCCGGGTACCGGGCCGTCGCCGTCGACCTGCGCGGCTACGGCGCCAGCGACAAACCACCACGCGGCTACGACGGGTACACCATGTCCGCCGACATCGACGGCATCATCCGGGCCCTCGGCGAACGGGAAGCCGTACTCGTCGGACACGACCTCGGCGGCATGCTCGCCTGGATGACCGCTGCGTTCCACCCCGAACGGGTACGCCGGTCCGTCATCATCGACGCCGCGCACCCGCTGCGGCTGCGTACCGGATTGTTCTCCGACCCGCGCGGACAGCTGTCCGCCAGCCGGCACCTGCTCGCCTTCCAGCTGCCACGCTACGAACACGTACTGACCCGCGACGACGCGGACATCGCCGCCGGACTGATCAGCGGATGGGCCGGGCCGGACTGGCGATCCACCCCGGACTTCGCCGACTACCTGCGGTTCTGCCGGGACGCCATCCAGATCCCGCAGGCCGCGTTCTGCGCACTGGAGGCGTACCGGTGGGTGTTCCGCGGCGCGCTGCGACCCAGCGGACGCCGCTTCGTCAAACTCATGCAGCAGCCCATCTCCAGCCCCACCCTGCACCTGCACGGCGCACTGGACACCGGAATCCTGCCCCGCACCGCGCAGGGCTCCGGGCGCTACGTCGCCGGCCGCTACGAGTGGCAGCTACTCGACGGCGTCGGGCACTTCCCCCACCAGGAGGTACCCGACCTGGTCACCGGCGAAATCCTGCGCTGGGCCAAGGAGTCCTGAGCCCGGGGCGGGTGCGGCGATGCCCAGTGGGAGTGCAGTGGTGGGGGTGCGTGGTTCTGGTCAGACCAGTGGGTGCCAGCGGTGGTGGTCAGCGTTGAAGACCGCCAGTACGGTCGCCGTACCGTCCGGATCGATCCGGTACAGCTCCGCGCCGTGCGGCAGCCGCGTGGTCGCGATCCGGTACTCGACCAGTTCCGGATCGGTCTCCGAACGCGCCGCGCCGACCAGCGGGATCAGCCGCGCCGACTCGACGGCCCAGCGTACGGCGTGCACGGGCGCCGCCGGGTCGCCGCCCAGGCCCGCGGAATGCCGCAGGTCGGCGGAGCGTACCGGGCCTGCGGTCGACTGGTGCACGTAGCCACCGACCCGGTCGAAGTGCCGTTCCAGGTAGAAGTCGACCTGCGCATCGGGTAGCGGCTTCTGCAGCACCACGGGGAAGGTGAGCTCGGGCAGCGGCTCCGGCTGCGGCGCCGCAGGTTCCGGTGCCGGTACCGGCGGCCACTCCGGCGCCTCCTCCAGGTCGTCGTCGCCCGCTGCGATCGGTACGTTCACTGCCGCTGCGCCACCATGGGTTTCCCGGGCGTCGCTGCCGGCGACGTCCGGCTCGTACTCCCGATGCTGCGTGTCGTGATCGGGCACGGGTTCCACCGGGGTCACATCGGCGTGCGCCGCCGGTTCCGGTACCGGGGCCGACTGCTCAAACGGCGCTCGCTCGGCAGCCGACTGCTCATACGGCGACTGCTCATACGGCGACTGCCCGGCGGCTGACTGCTCGTGGACCGGCTGCTCGGTGGCCGGCTGCTCGGCGGCCTCCTGCTCGGCGGCCGGCTGCTCGGCGGCCGGCTGCTCGGCGGCCGGCTGCTCGGCGGCCGGCTGCTCGGTGGCCTCCTGCTGTTCGGCCCGGGGCTCGGGTACCCATTCGTCCTGCTGCGGACCGTCCGCGTGGGCCGGCGTCGGTTCGGGGGCGGCGGCCCAACCGTCCTGGCCCGCGTTCGGCTCAGGCTGGCCCTGCTGATCCTGCGGCACCCGCAACTCGTAGCGCTCCTGCGCGGACTGGTCGCGCACCGGCTGGTACTGCTCGGGTGCCGGCGCCTGCCGTTCCGGCGACACAGCGTGCTCCGGGTTCGCAGCCTGTTCCGGCGACACAGCATGCTCCGGCGACACAGTGTGCTCCGGGTTCGCAGCATGCTCCGGGTTCGCAGCCTGTTCCGGCGACACAGCATGCTCCGGCGACGCGGCGGGCGGGGCGGACACCGGACCGGCCGGGGCGCGTACCCCGATCCGTTCGGCGAGCTGGGTCTCACGGGCCCAGCTGGCCAGCTCGGTGATCCGGTCGCCTTCGAAGGTCGCGCTGATCGGGGAGTCCGGGTTGAGGGCCAGCGCCCAGTTCGGCTGCGGCCAGTTCTCCAGTACCAGGACGAACGGTGCGACCGCGTACCGCGACTCGCCGATCCGCTCGTGCATCCGCTCGGTGGAGGTGAAGACCGGCACCTGGATCAGGCCGTCGCGCTCGGTGCTCGGCCACGGGAACCCCGGGTCGGTGACGCTCACCGACCCGGTCCCGTCGGGCGGAATCGGGATCAACGTGTACGAGACGAGCAGCGCGTCCATGAACGATTTTCGGTCACCGGCGGCAGCCGAACGCAGCAGTACGTCCTCCGCCTCGTTCGCCGGCTGGAACCCGGGAGCCAGCTGCCTCTCCTGCTGATCCGCCGGTCCGCCACCGACGGGGCCACTGCTCACCGGGCCACTGCTCACCGGGCTGGCCGAGACGGGCGGCGCGGAGGCCTGCGACTCCGCCGTACCGACCGGTGGCGCTGAGGTCTGCGCGTTCGGCGCCCAGTCGTCCGCACCCTGCTGCTGATACTGATCGGCCTGCGGCTGCTGGCTCTGCTGCTCGTTCTGGGCGGGCCGGTCGGTGATCCCCGGCGCGTCACCGGCCCCGGTCAGCTGCTCCGGGCGACTACCCGGCGCAACCCCGGTGATCTGACTCACGAAACTGGCCGGCAGGTAGCCGGCGATCGGCAAGCCGAAGTCGATGGCCAGCCACCACGACTGGTCCGGCCAACCGGCGGAGATGTCCGCCAGCCGGGCCGTACGGAACTCGCCCGCGTACTGGCCCAGGGTCGCGGTCATGGCCTGCTGCGAGGTGAACGCCAACAGGTAGGTGCGGCCCTCGTACCCCCAGGTCGCCCAGCCGCCGGCGGGCTGGCCGTTGGCATCCATCGGGGTGGGCATGAGCAGATCGGTCTCGCTCAGCGCCTGGAAGTAGCGGTCCTGCTCCCCACGCTGCATGGCCTCGAACAGGTGCTGTTCGAGTTCGTTCGCCGGCTCCCAACCGTCGGCCATGCTCGCCTCCCTGGCGCTTCGTCACATCTGTGGCCCCGACACCACGAAACGATTCCGGTATCGGGTCATCGGGTCGACACCCACGCCGGGAAGGCTTCCGTACCCGCAGCGACACGTACCCACACCGTTGTGCGTGCATACCGACCGGTCAGCCGACGCCGACCGTCACCAACGTACCGGCCGGACATCGAACGTCGTCAGCCGCGTTGCACGCTCAGTTCGCCCACATCGCCGCGCCGTCCCCACACCTGGTACACATCTCGGTCGAAGGCCGACAGGCCCAGATCCGCGGGAGGAGGAAGCTCACCGACGTATTCCAGCCGCAGCCACTGGCCGTTCTCGCCGATCACCTGGAACGGCTGGTCACGCCAGGTGCACCGGCTGGTCTGGTAGCCCAGTTCGAGCACGTCGGACCGGGGCACCACCCGCAGATAGCGGTCGGGGCCGATCTGGTCGAAACCGTTGCCGCCATGGTCGGCATACAACCTGACCCGGTCGCCGTCCGGGCTCGCCTCGTATTCCGTGCCCTGCCACTGTGCGTAGTAACCGTCACGCATTGCACCCCTCCTGACCGGGCGCCTTCATCGTCCCGCCGTCGCTCCAACCTACAAGAGCCGGCCAACAATGGCCGATCTCGATCCCACCGCAGGTCGGGACCGGACACAAGGGACGAGATGCATCGTTCCGCTACCCTGCTCGACGTGCTGGGAGTGCGGAAAGTACGGGCAGGGTCACGGCGTGCCGAGTGGGCGGCTCTGGTGGCGACCACGCTGGTCGGACTGGTCGTCGTACCGTCCGGTCCGCCGGCCACCGCCGCACCCGGAGGTTCAGCTGGCGAGAAACCGGCCGCCGCGCAGTCCTGCGACGTCTACAAGGGCTCCACCTGGGACGATCCGCTGCAGCAGAAGCCCTGGCCGCTGGACCGGCTCAGGCCGGAACGCGCCTGGGCACTCAGCCGGGGGCGCGGGGTCAAGGTCGCGGTCATCGACTCGGGCGTCTCCACCGACCCGGCCGTGCTGAAAGGTGCCGTGTACGACGGGCGCGACTACCTGGCCTCCGGCGGCAACGGCACCTGTGACCAGTTCGGACACGGCACCCTGGTCGCCTCGATCATCGCCGGCCGGCAGACCGACAATGCCCCGTACTACGGGGTGGCGCCGGAGGCGCAGATCCTGCCGTACCGGGTGCTGCGCGACTTGAAAAGGAACCGCAGCACCGCTACCCCTGGCATCATCGCCGACGCGATCCGCCGCGCGGTCGACGCCGGCGCGCAGGTGATCAACCTCTCCTTGATCACCGCGGGCACCGACGCGGTCACCAGCGCGGTGCGCTACGCCGAGGACCACGACGTCGTACTGGTCGCCGCAGCCGGCAACGAGGGTGGCACCGAGGCGGAGGGCTCCGTGGAGTACCCGGCCGCGCTGCCCGGCGTGCTGGCCGTCGGCGGGATCGACGAGAAGGGCGTGCACGTCGGCTCCTCCAACACCGCCAACTACCTGGAGATCGCCGCACCTGGCGACAAGATCGAGGGGCCGGCGCCCAAGGGCGGCGGATACTTCGAGTTTCCGGACGGGGGCACCAGCTTCGCCGCACCGTACGTGTCCGGCACCGCGGCGTTGCTGCGCGCGTACGACCCGAACCTCACCGCTTCGCAGGTACGGGAACGGATCATCGCCACCGCCGACCACCCGCCGGAAGGCTGGAACCAGACCGTCGGGTACGGGGTGGTCGACCCGTACCGCGCGCTGAGCGCGATCCTCAAGAACAACGACCACCCGGCGTCCGGCGCCGGGCAGGAGCACCGGGCGTTGCCCGACGCGCACACCACCGTCGATCCCATGCGCCGTACCGAGATCACCGCCGGAGTGCTGGCCGCGGCACTGCTCGTACTGGCCCTGCTGGTGATGATCGCCACCCGGGTGGTGCCCCGGGGACGCAGGCTGGGGTGGCGGGCCTGCCGGGCCGAGCCGCCCGCCGGGCCGACCGCCGAGGCGAAGCGACACCAGCCCGCCGAGGCCGGTACGAAGGGCGAGGGACCGGTGTCGATCACCGCACCCAGCTCCCGTTCCGCGCCACCCGCCGGGCCCGGTGGCGCACGCAGCGCCCCCACCGTACGCAGCGCCCCCCGCGCCATCCCCGGCGCCGGGCGCCGTTGACCGGTGGTGAGCGCCGTTGGCCGGTGATGCACGCCGCCGCCGGGCGTATATGCGGACGGCAACGAGGTGGCAACTGTTGGATAAGGTCGGTGCCGCAGTGGCACCGGACCACTGCGGGGAGGGGTTTGCGTGATCACGCGCGACGAGGCAGAACTCATCGCCGACAGGTGGGTCAACTCCGGCGGGTCGGGTGAACGGCGGTGGACCGCAGAGATCCACGAGTTCGACCTCGGTTACGTGGTCTGGCGCGCTGTCCCACCAGGCCATCCGGGCGAGATCGGCGCACCACGCGGCATCATCGACCGCGCCACCGGCGAGATGTCGATGTGGCCGTCGCTGCCGATCGAGATGGTCATCTCGATGTACCAGGAGCGGGCTGCGACAGCCGCCTCGGTCCCGCACACCTGGGACCCGGAACGGCAGGCCCGACGCGACCTGCGACGAACCGAATTCCCCTGCAACATCACGCATCTGACCCTTGCGGACGGCACCCTGCTGCGGGCCCGCAGCATGCGCGGCGACGGCGAACCCGACCTGCACCGGCTGGTCCGGGAGTTCTTCGCCAGTGTCCCGGCCAACCTGCTGGAACGCGGCTACGACCGGCACGCCGAGGTGGCCGCGATGTCCGACGCGCTGCACGCCGAGGACGCCCGCCGCGCCGCCGCCGGCCGACCGCCCGTCACCCTGGACGAGGCCCGCACCCAGGTGCTGCGCGGCGCCGGTGTGGTGACCTACCGGATACGTGAACCCGACGACCCGCAGGCCGGTGCGTCCGGCCCACCCAGCCTGTCATCACTGCAACTGTTGCAGCACCTGGGTTTCGCCCTGCTACCGCCGAACCGGGAGGGAACCCGATGAGCACACCGCTGTCCCCCGTCGCGGTCGCGGAGCTACGCGCCGGCGGCTGGGAACCGGGACGCCGGGTCGAGGAACCGACCGCCGAAGCGATCCGGCAGACCTGCGCGCACGTCGGTCGCAACGGCCAACGACACGAACCGTTCCCTGCCGCCGTCGCCGCACTCAACGAGTTCGGCGGGATCTCCGCCTTCACCGACCGGCCCGGTGTCGCGGTCGCACCGCAACCGTTCGTCATCGACCCGACGCTTGTCGCCGCCTGCACCGAGACACTCGCCGACGTCGCCGGGCTGCTCGGCGTACGGCTCTTTCCGCTCGGGCTGCACAGCGAGCTGGAGGCGCTGCTGGCCATCGACGAACGCGGCCGGGTGTTCGCCATCGACGACGCCGGCGAATGGTTCCTCGGCGACACCATCTACACCGCGCTCGACGCGCTGCTCACCGGGCAGGCGCCGCAGCGCGTACACGACGACGGCAGCTGGGGCTAGTGCTGTCGCGGTCTTGACCCGCAGCGCGGCGCTACGGGTCATGACGGTGGGTCAGTAACGGTCCTCGCGGATGTCCTGTACCTCGGCTGCCGGCACCCAGTACTGGTAGACGCCGCGGTCGACACGGTCCAGGCCCAGCGCCTCGGCGACGGGTGCGCGGCCACCGACGTACTCCAGGAACAGCCAGGACTCGTTCTGGCGGATCACGATGAACGGCTCGCCGCGCCAGGTGCAGCGGGTCACGATGTAGTGGAACTCCTCGATCTCCTCGACCGGGACGCTGCGGCCGATCCGGCCGCCCGGGTGGGTGGTGAAACCTTCCCGTTCTTCGGTCGCATAGATCTGCATGGTGTCGCCCGCGGGGCTGGCCTGGAACTCCTGGCCCCGCCAACGAGCGTAGTAACCGTCGCGCATCGTCGGATTCCCTTTCACAGAGCCGAATTCTTCTGCCAGATACCCATGTCCGCGCTGTACACCGCGGCGAAAAGCTCCTCGCCGTTCTGCGCGATGCGCCACATCTCCGCGCGGTGCGGCAGCCGGCAGCTGTCGATCTTCCACTCAGGGATCGCCAGCCGCGAATCCGCCACGTACCCGTTGCCAAGGAACGGCGGATGCTCGATCACCCAGCCGCCCGGCATCGCACCGACGGTCTCCTCGTTCTGGCCGCCGTACGGGATGCGCAGCTGCTCGGCGAAGTAGCCGTTCCACCGGATCACGAACAGGAACTCGTCGTCGACGGAGAACGGCGAGCCTTCGTACTGCAGCCCCAGGTTCTGCACGATGTCCGGGACGGTGCGCAGTTCGCGTACGTCGTCGAAGCGGTGCACGTAGCCGGCGACCCGGTCGTAGCCCTGGCCGAGGTACAGCTGCACGTGCTCATGCGGGATGACCTTCTGCATCGCGGCCAGGCGCGTCACCACCGGTTGGGCCTGCTGAGCGGCCGGATTGGGCGGGGAGTAGTCGCCGGCGGCCACCCGGCGCACCATGTCCACGCCCATGTTCGAGCCGATGGCGAGACCGCCGTCGACGGCCAGCCACCAGTCCTCGTTCGGCCACTGCTCCGCCAGTTCGGCGAGCGTGCTCTTGCGGAACGAGGTGAACGCACCGTTGGTGGCGCGCACCATCGCCTGCGGCGACGTGTACGTGGCGACGAACTTCTGCTCGCCCTGGCTCAGCGTCGCGAACGTCACCTGCCCGCCGGTGGGTACACCGGCCATCGGCAGCACCAGCTCGATCCCGGCCAGCGTGCGCAGATACGTCGTCAGATCCTCGCGCCGAAGCGCCTCCAGCATCGTCGCCTCAGCCTCAGTCACCGGCTCGTACTCAACCACTCACATCTCCCCGTCTCACGTCATCGCTCCTTTGGCCTCAACTCTGCGCGGGTGTCACCTACTACTGCTCCGGCGCTGCGTTACCTCGTGGAAGGTCACGAACCACATCCGGCGGATCGCCTTCATCACCCAACTCAGCGGCCCACATCGCGTACGTCTGCCGGTACACCGATCGCCTCTGCGCCTGTACCTCGGGCGTCACATGACCCAGTTCCCTATAGGAGTGATAGACCCGCCCGCCGACGTGTCGTAGATCTTAAACTGCGGGCCATCGCCCCGCCGCTTCATCCGACGAGCCGATTCGGCCGACAGAATAAACTGGTCCTTGGTCACCAGTTTTGCGTCCTCACTCATATCGGACTGCATCTACCGAACTAGGTCCGGTTTCTCAACAAACCTGCCCGTTGAAGGATTCAGAACAAGCAGTAAGCCCACCACTTTCCTTAGGAACAACCTTCACCGCAGTTTCTTTAAGAATATAGTAATATTGTGGATATTCCATTATCTAGACACTGCTCCAAATGTGCATCCCGAGACGCATCTCATGACGAGGAGTGCTTTTCCCTTGGGACTGCGCGGCCTGTTCGTCGGCCTCCCGGGCCAACCGGTTCTGCTCGTGCGCGGTCGCGGTGTAGCGCTCGGACTCCGTACGTTCCGCCCGCGCGGCATCCCGCGCCCGGGCCGCCCTGGCGTCGGAATTCCCTGTCTCGCATTTGATCCTGCCTACATCCCCAATACTCACTATTACCTCATCAGTACTCTCAAAAAAACCGAGTGCGCGCCAAAAGACGCCTTCCCTTCGGAGCGTCATGACGATAAATGCTCTTCCATCGGGACTGGCTCAATCCACTCCGGCGCCGGACGATCCCGCCATCCTGGCCCCACCGGATAATGCTCATTCACCGCAAATACCTCGTCGACCTTATCTTCCAAAACTGAACCTACCCACCACCCGCGGTCATGTTCCTTGACCTCTAGGACCTCCTCCCAGCCCGAATGCACGTTATCAACAAAATATCTCCCATCCCGATATGATATGAACGGGATCTTCCATCCTTTAATGACCATATAGTTGACTCGACAGTATGCGTCCGAAAGCTCATCGCGAGTTACTAATTTCTTGAATGTCGAATTCACTCCGTTGACCACATCTAATCCACAGGCCAATGCGATTGGGTCCCATGTCTTCAACATTACAGTTTCTCCGGGCACCCAAATTCCATCCATAAGGTAATTTCGACCGCGCCACGTCGCCGAACCAAACCTCAGGCTCCGCCTCCATACACCATCAGCGTCTACCGACGACATCCGAAGTGCGTTTCGAACCTCCTCCAGTCTTTCCGCATTCATTAAGACAACACCACGGTTAGCAATCCGTTCCCGTAAATCTACTTCTGGCGCTAGACCATGCTCCCGCACGTAATATGTCAACCGATCAGACCACACCCACATGCCATCAGTTCGCACCGTCGAGCCCACGACCTGGCCGCGCGACCTATCTATCGCATCAACATCGGTAAACTCCGACTTCAAGACCTCTACTCCGGACGACAGATATTGCACTATCTGCGAACGTTCTGCCTCATCCGCTAGCCGGGTGGACCTATCGTCATGCCGCGCCAACATATCCGCCGTCTCAGCGATGCGGAAACCTGCCGTCCGCATGGTTTCTCCTTAGTTCTGCCCGAGTTCACCCGACTCAACCTCCGATGAAGAGGTCTCGTGCTCGCTTCTATCAAGTTAACCATCACGCCAAGGATTGGAGTTGTAATCCCCCGCTTTGGATAGATCGAAGTCTTTGTCCACTACCCATTTCTTTTGCTCGTCATCGTAGACAGCAACCAACCGTTCGGATCCATCTGCATTTATCTGCCATATTTCGGCATTATTGGGAAGCGGTATAGCGTTGCCATTGCCGTCAGCAATTCTGACTTCAGGAACCGCGTAACCAGCTATCGGACTTGGATGATGCTCAGGATCGGATCCGTCGCTCTGAGTATAGCCATTCCCCATATACGGGCCATATTTCATTTGTCCTGGGCCATCGCCGATGGGAACCGTCCGCGCACCATGTACACCTCGAGCCCCGTCCATGTGTTCCGAGTATGCCACCGTGAAATTATCAAGGTTCTTGTCTGCCTTGAACCGCACGGCGAAATGGTGGTGTTGTTCGGGACTGAATGGGCTGTTTTCGTACCCCAACGCAAATCCATGATGGGTCTTCTGGGGCGTATCCAGTTCACGCACATCATCGAATTTGGCTCCGAATCCTCGAACGGTGCCGCTATACGATGCGCCTGTCAGATAATCGATTGCCGCCTGAGGGCTGAATACCTTCTGGATGATGTCGCCCTCATGCACTGCCGCCTCGTTGCGGATGCCCGCCATCCGGTCGCGGGTCTCCGGCTCGTAGGCCTTTGCGAAAGTCCTGCGGTCTTCGGTGAAGCGCTGGCGACGTTCCTCGGCGGTATCGCCGGGTACACCGTGCTCTTCGAGTAGGCGGTCAAGCTGGTCATTGTGTGGCGGCGCCTTGGGTTCGCTGTCCTGTCCGCACTTGCCAGGCTTGACCGTGCCGTCGTCGAGTTCGATGCGGTGGGTGCGGGCGTACCGTTCCTCGGCCGTGGGACCGTCGTCGTGCCGTACGGGGCGCTCGTCGTGGGTTGAGCCGGGTTCCTCGTGGCCGGGTGATGAGCCTGGGTGCCTGCCAGGAGCGCCGGCGGGTCGGCCATGGACGGAGTGCTGGCTGGCGGCAGCGTGCCCGCGGCTCATGCGGGCCTCGCGGCGAGCAGTGTCCTCCTTGCCGGCCTCGCTGTCGGCGGCCTCGCGGTGCCGGTCGGCCAGTTGGCGGGCCCCGTCGCGCCGGGTGCGGTGCTCGGCCGCCCGGTCGGACTGCTGGCGGGCCAGGTCCCGCTGACGTACGGCTTCCTGTTCGTGCCGGGCGGCGGTCTGCTCCTCGCCCTGTTCCCGCAGCCTGCGGGCCTGTTCCTGGTGCCGGTCAGCCAGCGCGCGGGACTGCGCGGCCTGTTCGTCGGCCTCCCGGGCCAACCGGTTCTGCTCGTGCGCGGTCGCGGTGTAGCGCTCGGACTCCGTACGTTCCGCCCGCGCGGCATCCCGCGCCCGGGCCGCCCTGGCGTCGGAGTTGAAGGCAGCCCGCTGGTTGGCCGCCGCCTCCCGGTAGGCGTCCCGCTGTCTCGTGAGGCTTTCAGCCTCGCGTTTGTGCTGGGCTGACTCTTGCAGCGCGCGGTCGCGGAGCTGCCGCTGAACCACCCGCTGCTGCTCGTGCCCGGTCCGCTGCGTGTCAGCCAGCTGCGCCCGCCGGTCGGCGGCGATGGCGTCGTAGCGGTGCTGGCGCGCCCGGTCCTCGGCCGTCTGCCGCTCCACCGGGCTGGTGGCTTCCCGAGCGGTCTGCTCCTCCCGGACGGCCGCAGCGAGCGCCGTGTCGCGTTGCTGCCGTGCCGTGGCCACATCGCGGGCCGCCTTGTCGGCATCGAATCCGGCGTGGTCGTGGGCGATCCGAGCCTGCTCGGCCCGCCCGTCGTGGAAGACCTGCTGCCCGTTGTGCCAGTCGACCACCTTGTCGTACTCGCTCGACAGGTACTCGGCCTGCCGCGCGTACTGGTGCTCGTACTGGTCCAGCTGCGACTGGTGCGTCACGACCTCGCGTTCCGCGCGGTCCCGGGCGTGCTCGGCCTGCAGGCGCTCGTACTCGGTGTTCCGTTCCCGGGTGATCGACTCGCGCCGCAGCTGTTCGGCCTGCTGGCGCTGCTGTTCGTGCTCTGCGGCACTGCGGTGCAGCGTCTCGGCCCGGGCCCGTTCCGCCTGCGCGTCGTCGTCGTGTTGCAACGCCTCGACCTCGCGGGCATTCCTGCGCAGTTCGGCGGCGCGCTGTTCATGCTCCGCGGCAACCTGCTCGTGCCGCTGCGCCCGGGCGGTCGCGTCGTCGCGTTCCCGGGTGTGCCGGTCCTCGGCGTCGCGCTGCTGCTCCTGGACCTGCCGTTCGTGTTCGACCTGCGCCGCGTACCGCTGTTCCTGCGCGCGGTGGTAGGCGTGCTCGCGGTCGTGCTGCTCGACCGGGGCCCGGTGCTGCTCGGCGTGCTGCCGGTAGTCGCGTACCGCCGACCCGCTCTGCTCGTTCGGCGGCAGGTACTGCTGGTAGTCCGTGGTCAGTGGCCGGGCGTTGAACGCGCCGCGCGACGCCCTGTCGAACGGCATCGGCCGGGCATGGTCGTCCACGACCAGCGCGTCCAGGCGGGTGATGAGCAGCTCGGCCGGGGTGCCGGGCGGTTTAGGCGCGTCGAACACCTCGTGCAGGTGTTCGGAGTACCGGCCGCTCTGCGGGTCGACGAACACGATCCGGCCGCCGTCGTTGACCATCCCCCAGGCGTGCGCGCCGCCGGCGCTCCACGACGTGACGATGGATGCCGCCGAGCCGGGACCGCCGTCGATCAGCTGCTGGCGCAGTCGGTCGAAACCGGCCCGCACGGACCGGTACCGCTCCTGCGGCGACAGGTTGCTGTTGTCGTGCACCAGCGCCTGGTAGCGGCCGCCGGTCTGGTCCTCGATCGAGCCGGGACCGTCGTGTTCACCGTCGAACCAGCGGGACGGGTTGCCGTGCTCGTAGCCGTCGAAGGTGCGGGGCGCGGCCACGGTGGGCCGGCCGTGCAACCACGAGTCGAGGAACGAGCGCATCGAGTCGTTGCAATTGTTGAACCGGCCCGGATCGCGCCCCTGGCCGAAGTGGTTGATCCGGTCGAACCACTCGTGATCCAGCTGCGGGGTGCGCAGCGGATTGCCGTGCGCGTCGGTCGGCCAGTGTCTCTCCAGGTCACGCTGGTCCTGCTCCAGCACCCGGCGCAGCCCGCCCGGCTCGTCGTAGTGGCGGCGAAGATGGGCCGGCTCCGGCTCGCCGGTGCCTGTCAGCGCGGAGCGCTGGTGCGCCGGGCCGTCGTCGGCGAGGAACCTGCCGTGCTCGTCGTTGGCCAGCCGCCACGCCTCGGTGCCCTCGCGTCCGTACAGGTTGCCGGTCAGCTCGTCGAGGTATCGGTACGCGCGCTGGGCCTCGTAGGAGGCGCGGCTGCTGTCCGCGGTGTACCGGTCCGCGGCGTCCTCGGCACTGTGGGCGTACCCGTCGCTGCGGCGGGCATGCTCGTCGAGCCGTACCGCCTCGTGCCGGAACTGCGCCACCCGCGGGTCCCGCGGGTCGAGCGCCGTGGACTGCCGGCGGTACTGCTCGGCCTGCGTACGGGCCGCGTGCGCGTCCTGCCGCGCCTGGGTCGCGGCCTGCTGCGCCTCCTTTGCGAGGTCGGCGGAGCGGATCGCCTGCGCTTCCTGCGCGGCGGCGCGCCGGCGCTCGTCGCCGGCCAGTACCCGCTGGCCGGACTCGTCGATGCGTACGTGCCGGTCGAAGCGGCGCGCCGCCTCCCGCCGGTGCTCCAGCAGGTTCTCCCGGTACGCACGGTGCTCCCGGAAATCCCGGCTGAACAGCGCCCGTACCCGTTCCCCCACCGCGTCGGCGAAACGCCGGGCCGGGGAACGCCCGTACGGCGTGTTCTCCCGCTCCAGCGCCCGGTCCTCGTCCGGCCGGCGGACCTCGTGTTCGACCCGCTGATCGATGTAGGAGGACGGGTCACTGCTCCAACGGGTATCGCGGTAGCTCTGTTGGGCATGCTGCGCGGCGTTGTCGGCTCTCCGGACGTCCCTGTGGCCGAGGTCGTGTTCGTTGCTGCCGCTGCGGGAGCTGGCCGATCTGCGGTACGCCTTCTCCGCCTGCTGTGCCTGCCCAGCGAGTGCAGACTCGTGGTCGGCGGAACGTTTCGCACGTTGCTCATGCTCCTGCGCCGTCTGCTTCTCGTGCGCCCAGCGGGGTTCGTCCCGGACGATCGACCGGTTCAGGTCGCGGGCCCGCTGATCGGCGACTGCGGCCTGCTGGTGGCTGTCGCCCGCTCGCCGCAGCGCGTCCTGCCGCTCGGCGGGGGAACGTGTCGTGCGGGCGTGCGCCTCCTGTGCCGCCGCTTCCTGACGGGCCTCGGCGGCCTGCCGGGTCGCGTCATCGCGTTCCTGACGACGAGCGGCGGCCTCCGTGTCCACACTCTCGACGCGCTTCTGGGCTGCGTCGGCTGCCTCCAGATGGGACCTGGCGGCACGGTCGTGCCCGCCGGCCCGGTGGCTGAGTTCGTCGGCATGCTCGACGGAGTGCCGTTCGTGTTCCTGTTCATGGCGCCGGGCCTGGCGGAGATGTTCGGTTGCGGCCAGCTCGGCGCGCCGGGCCCTGTCCATGGACTGACGCTGCTGAGTCATGTCGCGGTCGGCACGGGCAGCCTCGGCCCGATGCCGATCGGCCTCGGAGCGGAAGAACGTGGCCTGTTCGTGCTCGCGTGAAGCCTGTAGTCGGCTGGCCCGCGCGGCGGCCGCGGTCCGTTCCTCCGGCGGCAGATGCTCCTGGTAGTCCGGGGTCATCGGCCGGGCGTTCCAGTGGCCGCCGGGCGCGCCGTCGAACGGCAGCGGGTGGCCGTTGCCGTCCATGACCAGCGCGTCGAGCCGGTCGATGCCGGCCGATGTGAACACCCGGTCGAGGTGCTCGCTCACCCGGCCGGACTGCACGTCGACGTACTTGACCGTGCCGCCGTCGTTGACTATCGCCCAGGCGTGCGCGCTGCCGGCGTGCCAGGCGGTGACGACCGAGGCGAACGAGCCGTGCCCGCCACGCAGCAACTGCTGCTCGATCCGCGCGAACCCGTCGCGTACGGTGCGGGCCCGGTCCTCCGGGAGCTGCCGCGACACGTCATCGACCAGGGACTGGTACCGACCGCCCGTCAGGTCCTCGATCCGGCCCGGGCCACTGTGTTCACCGTCCGACATGCGCTGCGTGCTGCCGCCGGTGTAGCCGTCGAAGCTGCACGGCGCGGCGACCGTGGGCCGGCCGTGCATCCAGCCGTCGTAGAACGAGGCGACCGTGTCGTTGCAGTTCATCCGACGGGTCGGGTCGTCGTGCCAACCGAAGTGGTTGATCCGGTCGACCAGCCGTTCGGACAGCTGCGGATGGCGCTGGAAGTTGCCGTCCTGATCACGCGGCCAGCTGCGTTCCAGTTGCCGCTGATGCTCGGCGAGCGGGCGACGCAACCCACCCGGCTGGTCGTACGGCCGCGACCGGTGTCCGGGCGGTGGGTCGTCGCTGCCGGTCAGCGCGGAACGCTGCGGCCCGTCATGGTCGCGTACGAGCGTGCCGCGGTCCTGGTTCGCCAACTCCCAGGCCGAATGGCCCTCGGTCCTACGCAGCGCACGGGTGACCGCATCGGCCGGCTTGCCCCACTTCTCCGCTTCGTCGAAGTGCCGCTGACCCTGCTCCTGATGCGCCCGTGCCTGCTGCTCGGCCTGTTCGGCCCTCAGCCGGTGGGACCGGGCACTCTGCTCGGCCCGGTGTGCCTCATGGCGCATCCTGTGCGACGACCGGGGATCGGTGGCCTGCAGCCGGTCCGCTGCGGCGTGCCGGGCCCGCGCGTCGGCCGCGGCAAGTCCCTCGTACGCACGCTGCTGCTGCCCGTGCCGCTGCGCGGACTCCCAGTCACGGACATGTTCCTGGGCGAGATTGCGGTGCTCGTTGGCCTTGCGGCTGAGTTCGGTGGGCCGGTGGAAGTGCCCGTCAGGCCCGGGAACGAGTCTCCGGTTGAGTTTCTCGACGACCTGACGGTGGTGCTCGGCGATGTTCTCCCGGTAGACGCGTTCCTCCCGGCCACCGGCGGTGAACGTCTCGCGTAGCCGGCGGTGGATGCCGTCGACGAAGCGGTGCAGCGGCGAGTCGCCGTACGGCTTGCGTAGCTTCGGCTCCCCGGCCCGGCCGGGGTGGGATTCGTCCGGCTGGCTGTGCTGCTCCGGACCCCGGTGCTCGGGGGTTTCCGGATGCTCAGATCGTGTCGGGGGTTCGTCGGGCCGTACGTGGGACTCAGGTTCCGGGTGCGTCGGCGGCTCGTGCCTGGGTGCGTGCTCGGGGGTGACGGGGGTACGGCCGGTGTCGGTACGTTCCGGCGCGCGGCTGCGGTCGTCTCCATCTCGCTCTGTCCGAAGCGGTACGTGACTTCCTGCTCGGTCTCCGCCGCCTTCCGGAAGACCACGTACAGCGCCATCGTCTCTGCTCCAGAACTGATGGTTCTCGGGAGTCGAACCCGACCGCCGACCGTCGTTCAGGTGCCGGAAGAGGTTGCGATCAGTATCGCGTGTTCCACCACCGGGCTCGGATCGGTCCGTTCCAGCAGCAGCGTCGTCCAACCCTCCCGGCGATCCCTTGGAGTTTGAAACTCCAGTGCCAGAACCTTCACGGTCCGACCGGTCTTCTCGTCCTGCAAGGTCATTTCCTTCAGGACCTCGCCTTCCAGGAACTTCCCGGATGCCAGCAGACCCGCCCTCTGACGAAGGTCGAATACCTCCTCGATCGAGAACCTGACCATGCTCACCGCTGACCCCACCGAACCTTTCCCTGAACTTGTGCTCTCCGGCGTCCCGCTCCGATGCATGGTGCCCGGTGCTGTGGTCGGTGGCCGGGTGCTCCGCAGCGTGGCTGCCTGCCGCCGGGTCCTCGGTGGCCGGCTGCTCCGCGTGGGATGCGGCGACGTCGTGGTCGGTCAGCCCGGTGGAGTCGCGACGGTCGCCCAGGTCTCTTCCCTGTGGCACCTCTTCGGTGCGGCGCTGCGACGGCAGCGGCTCGCGGCCGGATTCGCCGCTACGGTAACCGAAACCGCCGTCACGGGGTGTGCCCCGCCGACTGCCGCCGACCGGACCGCCGGTACCGACGCCGACTCCGGGTACGCCGAGCGACGGCGGCGGCGCGCTGGTGGCCGGGTCGGCGGTACGCGGGGTGGTCGGTGAGTTGGTGGTCGGCGCGACCAGGACCGGATCGTCGGTGCCGGCTCCGGCGAGGCTCGTACCCTCCGGCTCGTGGCGGGCGTGCACCTGACCGCCGGACTGGCCGCCGTGGCTGGGCGCGCTCGGCGCCGCGCCGGTCTCCGCGGCCGGCTCGCGTACGGACTCGGTGGCGGTGTGCCCGGTCTCCGTCGGCGCGGAATGCTCGGTGGTCTCGGTCGGCACAGCATGTTCGGCCGGGGCGGACTGCTCGGCCGGGGCGGGTTCCCGTTCGCTGGACGGGTTCAGCGTGTCGTAGATGGTGCGGCTGTCCGTCGGGGGCGGCACGTCGTCGTGGGACCGGTCCGTGACGTACGGGTCCGACTGCGCGCTCGTGCTGTCGGGTTCGCGGTACGCGGTCTCGGTGGTGTCCGGCCGGGCCGCGCCGGAATCCTCGGGCTGCCGGTACGCAGTCTCGGTGGTCTGTGGCTGCGCGGTGCTGTCCTCGGTGCGCGGTGCCCGGTCCGGCGCTGTCGTCGCAGCTTCCGGTTCCGGACCATTGGCGCTGTCCTCGCCGTACGGCCGGGACTCCTCGCCGGCGTAACTGCGCTGGTCCTCCCCGGACGCCGTCGAGCTGTCGCTGCTGCTGGCGTTGTCGTCCGACCCGCTCGCGTCGAAGTCCGGCGGCGCTTCCGGGCCGTCACCCAGATCCTTGGCGGCGCTGGCCAGGTTGTCTCCACCGCCGGAGTGGTGACCCGGGAAACCGTCGACAGGGTCGTCGCCGCCACCGTGCCGGTTCTTGGCCCATTCGGTGCCGTGTCCGACCGCGCCGCCGACGCCGCCGCTGGTCGCGCCCTCCAGCAGGGCGTGCCCGTCGATCGGTTGGCCGGTCACCAGGTCGGTGCCGAGCCCACCGGCGGCCCCGCCGAGCGCACCGTTGAGCACATTGCCGACCAGCGTCTTACCGAAGTCCTCGCCGAACATCTTGCCGGTGCCGTGCCCGACCAGGCCACCGGCCAGCCCACCGACGGCGCCGGAGACCACGTCACCCTTGACCTTGCCCCAGTCCAGTTCCGTACGGTGGCCCTCGCCGATCTGCACGGCCTGGATCAGCACGTCGCTCAGTACGTTCTGGACGATGCCCATCATGATCGCCTTCATCAGCTGCTGAGCCAGGGTGCGGGACAGCATCTGGGTGGCGAACTCGACGATCGGGATCTCGGCCAGAGTCTCGCCGAAACTGGGGATCGCCATCGCGATCAGCCACAGCACCTGGATGGCCAGCATCGCCAGCGCCAGATAGAACTGGTACTTCGCGTACTCGATCTCGGTGCCGGTGCCGTCGCAGTGCTCGCCGAGCCCCTCCAACAGTTTCGCGAGCTTCTCGATGTAGCCGTCGTCACCGGCGCTCGAACCGTAGAGGCCCCAGTACTGGCCGAGCCGGTCGGCGGCGGTGCCCTCGATGCCGGCCAGTACGTCGTAGTAGGCGCTGTCACCCTGACCGATCAGCCCGCGGAGATCCTGCGCGGCCTGGTTGAACGCCTCCGCCATCCGCCACAGGCCGTCCTCATCGCCGTGCGGCCAGTCGGAACCCACCACCCAGCTCAACCACTCCAGATCGGAGGGGAACTCCATACCCACGGTTTGTTCTCCCGGTCAGCGCTGAGGAAGTGACGGCGTGCGGAGCGGACCCGCTCAGACGAACTTGGTGTTGGACGCGTCGTCGCCCTTGTCGTAGGTCTGCGCCATTTCCTCGAGACCGGTGCCGATCTCCTTGATGGACCTGGCCATCTTGATGAAGTAGTCCTCGGCCTGCTTGTGCGGTTCCTTGTACTTGTGCAGGAACGAATCGCCGTAGTTGTCGTCGCCCCAGCACGAACCCTCGGCGTCGAGCTTGTCCTTGAGTGCCTTGTGGATGTCTGCCACCGCCTGGCCGACGTCCTCGAACTCCGGGGCGGTGTTCTTGACGTGGTTGGTGTCCACCCAGAACGCGGAAGTCATGGCCCCTCCAGGAGCGGGTCGGGTCGGAAGCTGGCTGTATCGGTGCGGATACCGCCGGGTTGGTCGTCAAGAATCCTCGCAGGTGGGTTCAACCAGGCACTGAACAGCACCAATACGTCAATCGCGCTGCGGGGAACGGACAGCGGACACGCGCCGCCGGGCATCGTTGGGGTCACCGAGCGCCGGGCCGTCGAGCCGATCGTCCACTGTGGAGGGTGCGAGGTTTCGGGCACGCCGGCGCGCCAGCCCGCGCGATGGTTCGACGGGTGCCGGTACGGCGTCGGGAAAGGAGAGCCCTAGCGGGGTGGGGTGAGGCGGCTCAGGTCGGTGGGGTCCTCGGGCAGCAGCTTCCGGAGATCAACCTGCTTCTCGATGCCACCCAGGTCGCCCAGCGAGTCAGGCATGTACGGCGCCATCGTCTCGCTCAACTGGCGCCGCAGGTCCGCGGTGGCGGCCCGGGCCACGGCCAGGAGCGTCTCGGACAACGTCACCGAGTCGTACGAACGGAGCACGCGCGGGTCGATGTCGAGTTCGGACAGCTCGCCCCGGTAGCTGACACTGGCGCTGATCAGGCCGTCCTCCGACTCGGCGGTACCGACGATCTCGGTCATCCGCTGCTGCATCTCGCTCACGTTGTCCCGCATCTTGCGGTACTGGTCCATCAGCTCGTCGATGTGCGCCTGCCATTCAGCCCGCACCGGCACCTCCCCTCTCCGTGCGGTCATCCGCCCCAGTCGCCGTACCCGGACCGTGCGCTGCTCCGCAGTCAGCCATCTGAGCCTGTACCTGGTGAACCATTCATCATGCACATCGTCGCCGAACGGTCCACCGCGCATTCAGTACGTTATTCCGGGCCCCGCAACGCTCTGATCAGATACGTCAGCCTCTCCGGTACACGCCGCGGAAGGCTGGGCCGTTGTACCCGGAAAACAACTGTTGCCGAGTCGCAATCCGCCACCTGTCAGGTACCCGACACCTGGCCGTCCTCGCCGCTCAGATCGAGCCTCGACACTGATGTTCGACCCTCAGCTGTCGCTGTCCAGATCCCGGTCGATCTCCTTGTCCGACAGTCCGCCCCCTCCGGCGGCGTCCGACACGCTCGGTGCCGTCGCCGGCCCGTCCTTCGCAAGCCACGGCACGTATGTTCCTGGAGACGTGGCGAAGCTCGTCAGCGCCTGAGGCAGCGGGATCTTGCCGTAGTTGCTGCTCCCGACCTGAACGAACGACTCCTCCGCTTTTGCCATGGTCTTCGGCAGGATCTCGCGCAGCACGGCCTGCAGACGTTCGAAGATCCCGGTCACCCGGTCCAGGAACGCGACTCCACGACTCACCGCCACAGTGCCCTCGACCTCGGTGGCCTCCGCCGCCGCCACCGTCGACCCACCGAACGTCGGACCGGCGGCCGCAATCGCGGCCGACCAGGTGATCAGCAGCCACTCCACGAACTGCGCGATCAGCCCGATGACGAACTGCTGCGCCAGGTCCATGACCGCCTTGGCGATACTCAGGATCATCACGATCTTCTTGATCTCGTCGGAGATCCCCTTGACACCCTCGGAGAACTTGCCCAGCCGATCCCGGGCCGCGTCACCGGTCCTGCCCTTCCAGCCCACCAGATGGCGCGCAGCGGCATCGTCGATCTCACCCGCCAGCGCAGGCAGCGCGTTCGCCACCCGCTGCCACTTCTTGATCTCTCCGTCCATCCGCTCGGCGTTCCCGGTGACAAGCCCGAGCAGGTCCTCCAACGGCTGTACGACATCGATCAGGAACGTCAAACCCGCGGTGATGAGCGCGTTCATCGGGTCCACCGCCGCGAACATGTACACGTTCGCGCCAAGATCCGCTACGTCCGCAGCGACCGCATCCAGTTCTGGAGAGTCCAAGTCTCCCGAAAACCATGGAGGCCGTGCTGTCTCCCCTTTACTGTCGATGTCCCCGACATCGGTCGCCAGCGGAACTTCCGGATGCGTGTCGATGACGCGGTATCCGCCACCCGAACCCTCGGCACCCTCGTCGTTGTCGACGTCACTGTCGTGCTCGTCGTCCAGCATTGCATCCGCTCCCTCGATGGCACGGCCCAAAACGTCGGAAATCGACTATCCGCAATCGGCCTGAGAAGGCTGCTATGCGTCCACGAGCTCGAGGTTGCCGGTCCGCTCCAGGATCTCGGACTCGGTGTGGTCGAACACCGCCTTCAATTTCGCCGTGCCGCGCAGCCAGCCGATCTGGTCCTCTTCCACCAGCACCTCGGCCTGCACAGAGTCGCAGCCCGGCGCAGCCACCTCCACCTCATGGAAGCCGGGTGTCATCGCGTAACACCACCCAGACCAGTCCCCCGGCACCCGCTGACCATCGACACAGACCACGGGATCCTCCATCCACAGCGGCCGGAAGGCGAAGCCCTCGATCCGACCCCGCTTACGCACTGAACTGGAGAACCGCAGCTGCAGCAACACGCCGCCACAGCCCTCCGGAACCTCCGGGGGCTCCGCATCTGGAACATCACCCACGAACCACGCTGCCCGGACGGGACCATCCATATCAACCGGAAACTCGACGGGTGGACCCAAGGTCCGCCGACGAATCCGGTCCGACCGGCGCCGCCCGTACGTCCAGCCACTCACCATGACCGCGATGTAGGTAAACCCGAGCACCACCCCGAAGAACGAGTCTGCACTGCGGAGCAGCGGGCGCCATACCAGATAGCTGATGACAGCGGCGGTGAGCGGGCCGAGCACCACGTACGCGACGAATGCCGTGAGCGGCGCGAAGCCGGGCGCGCGAACGCCCGCAGGTCCCAACACGCCCCACGCCGTGCGGCCGGTGATCCAGCTGCCTCTGACCGCGGCGTAGTCCACCTCCACGGTCTCGCCGGCCCGGACACGAACCGACCTCTCACTGACCGCACAGTCCGCCTGCGCCGAGATGAGTCGCTCACCGGCCGGTACCACGATCACCGAACGCCCGTACCCGTACGCCGCCGGTCTGCCGTCCACTCCGAACTGCGGAGTATCGGGCCTGTCGTTGTCCCCCCTCCCCGCGAACCGGGACCGCAACGCGATCCCGCCGTAGCCCTCTGGGTAGCGCGGGACATCGGTTCCATCCGGGATCAGTTCGTACTGGCCATCGGGGTGCGTCAGTGTCGTGTGCTTGTTCTTCTTCCGCCAGCCCATTGCCGTCCTCATCATTGCGTCGTCGGTTGTGAACTGGTCAGTCGAGGAGCTGGTGCAGGTCGCGGAGCGACTTGGCGATGGCCTCCTCGGCCGCGTGGTACGCCTTGCCGTTGGCTTCCAGCGTCCTGGCCTGGCTCTTCAACGACTCGCCCATCTTTTCCAGGTGCGAGTACACGTCCTCGGCGACAGACCAGTACCCTTGGGCGAAGGGTGCGCCGATGAGGCCCCAGATGTACCACTCCGGGTTGGCGTCGGCCGCCAGCTCGATGATGTTCGCGGCGTCGGTCTGCAGCTGCGCCAGCCGATTGCCGCACCCGACGATCGCGCCCGGATCGGCTTCGTACGCGTGGTCACCCATGACGACTCCCGGCAGGATCAGCGGGTTGGTACTTCTCGACCAGTGCGGCGACGTCCAGCCGAGGGGTGTAAAGCTGCTGGACGCGGCGCGCGCGCTCGACGGCGTACCGAGCCATGGCCTGCTGGATCGTCGCGAGGATGACCTCGGCCAACCGGTCCGGTCCGAGCCGGTACGCGCCGTCCTCGATCAGCACCGCGGCGACCGCGCCGTCCCGTACCTCGACCGTCACCTGCTCGTCGGCGGACGTGGCCGCGACGGCGAAGCCGGCGAGTTCCTCGCGAGCGGCCCGCTGTCCCTGCTGCCGACGCTGGACGTCGGCTCGCATCGCGTCCAACTGTTGCTGCGCGTCCGGCCCGATCATGTCGACCCCGTCTCTGCCTCAGCCGGGGCGGCGGGACCGGTACCCAGCACCGCATCGAGTCCGCTGGGCCTGCCGGTCACCTCCGGTACCGCCGCTGCCAGCTGGCCACGAACGTCCTCGGAGCCGGTGCGGATCATCTCGACGATCAGCCCGCCCAGCTCAGCACCGCTGTACTGCAACGCATGCCGGGCGAGGTGCAGATCCAGTACCGCCCCACCCGGACCCACGGTGACGGACACGGACTGGTCGTCCGTGGCGACGATGGCGGACACGGCCGCGACGTTGGCCCGCAACTCCTCTGCCTGAACACCACCGTCCGGCGGTCCCTGCTCCGCCCGTTCCTCCACCACCGAATCGGTTCCTTCCTCGTTGAGCCGGCCCCGCTACCGCGATCTGCCACTACCCGTGAGCGTTGGGCTGTCAGCCCGGCGGCCGCTGCGAACTCGGCGGGGCTCCGGACGAGCCGGTCGGCTCACTGCCGGGAGCAACTCCTGGCGGCGGCGCACCGAACGTCGGTCCCTGTCCCGGAGGTTGCCCCTGACTGCCGTACGGCGCCGGCCCCGGTTGTGAATACTGCGGCGGCCACCCCTGCTGCGGCTGCTGCCCCCATCCCGGCCCTGGAACCAGCTGCCCAGTCGGACCGACCTGCGGCGAACTTTGCCGCTGACCACGCCGCCTCACCACCGCAATCACGGCGATCAGTCCAACGACGAGGACGAGCACGATGATCCCGAGCGCAACCCAGGCTCGTACCGTGATCCCACCGATCTTCGGCGCGCCCTTCACGCGGTACGGATGCGCCTCCGAACTCGGTCGCACCGTCTCGGAACCGCCCGCATTCTTGATGAGCGGATTCGCGGACACCTCTGGCACATCCTTGGTCAGCGCGTCCACAGGCCGGACAGTGCCGTAGCCGAAGTAGCGGTCGCGTCCCGGCTTTCCCTGATCCTTAGCCGTCTTGATCAGACGGTTGATGACGTTCGCCGCGTTCATGTCCGGATACTTGGAACGAATCAGCGCCGCCGTCCCAGCCACGATCGGCGCCGCGAGACTCGTACCGTCCGCGTACGCGTACCACGTCTTGTGATGGACAGACGTAGAGGTTATGTGCACGGCCGGTGCGCTCATGACAACCTGGGGGCCAGAAACTGATCCGTTCCAGAAATTCGCGCCTTTGTCGACGCCGGAGACAGCAATGACACCTGGAATTGATGCCGGCGCTGCCACCGCAGTCATTCCCGCCTCGGTATTACCAGCGGCCGCCACCAGTACAACATCGTGGGAAGTTGCGTAATTGACAGCATCGACTTCATCTCGAGGAAGTTCCTCTGCGATTGTTCCGAACGACATTTCGATGACTTTTGCGCCGTTGTCCGTTGCCCACCTAATGGCACGCCCTACATCGTCGGTAGGTAATCTGTTCGACAGTCCCACCGGAAGAATCTTCGCCCCTGGAGCAATCCCGAGTATATGATCCTGGCCGCCACCTTTGGCGGCAATGACTCCAGCTACCAAGGTCGCGTGCATTGCACCGTCATCGGATGCGATTCCATCGGGCGAGCCTCCGCCGATGGATGTCCCGGTCAGCACCTGCCCGGCCAGGTCCGGATTCTGCGCATCGACACCATCATTGTCGATCACGGCGACCGTCACGCCACTTCCGGTGGAAAGCTGCTGAGCGCGAGGAATCTGCAATGCATCTACATACCATTGACTCTGCCGGATAGACGGGTCTGCCGCCGCCACAGTCGAGGTTGCAAAGAGGAGCCCCAGGCCAACGGTAGCCGCTGCCACACGGCTTCCAGCTCGCGCCCACCTGTTTCTTGACGGTCTCGGCACTCGGCTCATCGTCTCACCCACCAAGCACTGTCGGCGCCGCGTCATCGTCCGCACCCCAGGGGTCCTCATCCTCCGTGAGCCAGGTATCTCGGCCATCTCCGTCGCCCTTGCCATGACCGGCGCCCTGACCAGCGCCGCCACCCATCATTCCGCGACCCGCCATCGCCCCCGAAACATTCCCTGTTCCAAGCGCGCCATCCAAACCAACGGGCCTGCCGACACCGCCGGTCCCTGAACCTCCCGTCCCCAAACCGGAATCCACCCGAGCGCCGCTCGGTCCTCCCCCTGCACCGGCAAGCCCAGATCCACTTGCTGCACCAGCTGCAAGCTTGCCCGGGTCATATACGGCCGAGTCATACGCCGGCTCATCACTGGCGTAGCCATTCTGGTCCGAATAAGGATCATCGAATCCCGCAGCCCCGGTGGGGGGATTCTTCAAGTTCGGGACTCCACCTGCCCCCCCGCCGAGGGGTCCTCCGCCACCCATCCCGGCACCAGCTCCAGCCGTGTCTGTATCAGTTGCTCTTGCAGTCAGGTTCGTGCCACTGCCTTGGGGTGTGCCCGCTTGAGTATTGGCAACGTCGTAGTCGGCGTTGGTTCCGTTCAGTAGATTCTGAGCTTCCTTGGTACGGTCGTTGCAAAAATCGTCGACCGTGTCCTGCAACCCGCCGAGCTTGCTGCCGACCCAGTCACCCATGCTGTTGTTGAAGATCGAGCTGTTGAAACTGCCGTTGTGCAGGTATCCGACACCCAGTTCGACGGTGGTCAGCGGACCAGCGGCAAGAGCGAGCATATTGACTGCGTACTGGTTACGCCGGTTAGCATCCTCGCGGTAGCCTCGAACCTGGTCGTACATTGCGGCAGGAATCGGCATCTTCGACTGCAATCCGTCCAACGATTCTGCGCATGCCCCCAGAAGATTCTGGACCTTCGTCTTGTTGCTGTCCCGCGTCTCGTCGATCGAGTCGGAGATCTTCTTCAGATTCTCCCGGTAGGAGTCTCCTGCGTTACCTTTCCAGCCTTTGAGATCTTTGATGACGTCGTCGATCTGCGACTTGACAGAATCGGCATTTCGGAAAACCGACTCCCACATTCCGGAGACATTTCGTAGCGTCTCAGGGTTTCCGTTGATGACCGACTGTGTCACGCAGTGTTCCCAATCGGGGTCACCCGAATCATTTCCCATCTCAGAACCCCGCCCCCGATGTATCGCTGGATGACGTACTGGAGGAACTCCTGCTGCCGCTCGATCCGGTAGCGCTGAAGGCCTTGGCAACGTCCGCTGCACTGGCGGTGTTGAGTTCCTCGGCATCGTCGTAGTTCTTGACGATCTGCCTGGTTGCCGTGATGGCGGTGTCGAGGTTCTTCGCCAGGTTCGTGTAGTCCCCGTGCACCGTCCGCATGTACAACTTGTGTGTGGACGCCACCTCGGTTGCGTTCGTGAACTTCCCGAACGCGACGGTCGGGTCTCCGCCGAGGCCGTTCTTCCCGCACAGCTCCGCCACTTCGAGCGTCAGCCTGTTCTCGACGTAGTGCTTGAGATCTTCAAGAATCGGAATGACATTCTTGAGATGGTCGGTGTCGACCTCCGCTTTTTCTGCCGCACCGGGTTCGAAAGCATATTTGTCCTTGGCCTTCGAAGGATCCCAGAAAGTAAAGTCGTAATCACCCATGGAATTTCTCTCCCATACTCGGCGTACGGATGGCCTGCGGGATCTTGAGCCCCGTTCCGAGATCACCGCATAGGGCCATGAGCGGAACCGACATCGACGGATCCTTCCGATGTGCCCGGCAGGGGAGCCGCCGGGCGGGTCACAGAGTGATGCGGACGGCTCCGGGCTGTGGCCTGGAACCGCCCGCATCGCGTCCGGGAGCGTCAGCCCCAGAGCTTGGAGTTGCCCATCTCGGTGTTGACGTAGTTGTCGCTGGCCATGCCGACCGCGGCGCCGATCTGGTTGAGTACGGCGTTGAGGTCGGTGACGGCCTTGTCCCACTTCTGCTGGTGCTCCTGGTAGGTGCGGCGGTCTGCACCGTCCCACTCCATCCGCTGCAGGCCGGAGCGCAGTGTGTCGAGCTTCTGGTCCATGCCGTGCGCGATGCTCTTCATCTGCGTGTGCGCATCCTGCAGGACGTGCGGATCTACCTTGATCATCGACATCGTCGAATCGCTCCTTAGCCCCGTCAGCCGTTCAGTGCCGAATGGATCTTGTCGATCATCTGCTGCTGGTTCTCGTCGTTGACCTGATGGTTGGTCCCGGACTTGTCCAGCAGATCGGCGATGTCCTGCATCGCCTGCATCAGCGTCTTGCTGTCGTCGTGCCAGCGCTGCATCAGGTGCTGGAACGAGCCGGCTGCGGTGCCCTGCCACGCACTGGCCAGGTCCTGCTGAACCAGCGACTCCAGCTTGCTCAGGTCGCCCTGGATCTCGTCCCTGGTCGACCTGACGTCGTTCGCCGCGGTGTGCAGTGTCGCGTGATCAACTCGCATGGGCCCATTGCCCATGATCCACCTCCCAGACGTATTGGAGGACCCCGTGTCCAGGCCACCCGCGCGCCGTCTCCCCGGTCAGGATTGCGGAGCGTTGTGCAGCGGTGACCATACCCAACGTGCTCAGTACCATATCGGATAGGCGCAAACGCCCGGCCAGACGCCGATCCGGGACAGCGCGGCAGTTAACGCCCAGTTCGGCAGTCCGGGCGCAACCGTCACCCTCTGCGATCAGGTCTCGTCCAGCCAGCCGAGCTGTACGAGCTCGTTGCCTTCCCGCCGCCGGATCAGGGTGCCTCGGCCCGGTGGCTGCGGGCCCGGCCGCAGACTGCCGAACAGCGCGCCCTCCTCCCGGTTGCCCGACATCAGCAGCGCCGGACTGTCCAGTTCCTTCAACCGCTGGATCACCGGCTCGTACATGGCGCGCGCGGCGCCACCGCAGCGGCGGGTCAGTACCAGGTGCAGCCCGATGTCCCGGGCCTGCGGCAGGAACTCGGCCAGCGCCGCGACCGGGTTCCCGGACGGGCTGGCCACCAGGTCGTAGTCGTCGATCAGTACGTACAGGTCGGGGCCCGACCACCAGGACCGGTTACGCAGCTGCTCCGCGGTGACGTCCGGGTTGGGCAGCCGTTCCTGCATCGCGCGTACCACCGAACCCAGCATCTGCTGCAACGCCTGCCCGGACGCCGCGTAGCCGAGCAGGTGGTCGCCCTCGATCGTGCCGAGCAGGGACCGCCGGTAGTCGGCGATGATGATCCGGGCCTGCTTCGGCGTGTACTTCGCGACCAGCTGTGTGGCGATCACCCGCAGCAGCCCCGACTTGCCGCACTCGGAGTCACCGAACACGAAGAAGTGCGGTTCGGTCGCGAAGTCGAGCGCGACCGGGGCGAGCTGGCTCTCGTTCAGCCCGATGGTGACCGCACCCGGCCGCGTCTGCGCGGCCTGCGCGATGAACGGTTCGGCGGAGAACCGCCGGGGCAGCAGCCGTACCTTCGGCGCCGGTTGACCCAGCCACGCGTCGCGTACCCGGGTCACCAGATCGCTGACCCCGTCGGTCAGGTTCTCGTCGGTGGCCTGCCCGTCGATACGCGGTACGGCCGCCAGGAAGTGCAGCTTCTTCGGCGTCAGACCACGCCCGGGGGTGCGGGCCGGTACGTTGGCCGCCGCCCGCCGGTCGATCTCGGACTCCGCCGCGTCGCCCAGCTTCAGTTCGAACCGCGTGCCGAGCAGGTCACGCATGTTGATCCGGACCTCGGCCCAGCGGGCGGCGGTGATCACCAGGTGCACGCCGAAACCGAGGCCGCGCTGCGCCAGGCTGGTCAGTTTCTGCTCGTACTCGTCGTAGTCCTCGCGCAGCGTGCCCCAGCCGTCCACCACCAGGAACACGTCGCCGAACGGGTCGTCGGCGAATTCACCCTTGGCCCGCCGCCGCCGGTACGTGGCGATCGAGTCGATGCCCAGTTCGGTGAAGCGCGCCTCCCGGGACTCCAGCAGCGCCACCACCTCGGCGACCGTACGGCGTACGGCCTCGGCTTCCCGCCGGGTCGCGGCCCCGGACACGTGCGGCAGGTCGCGCAGCGTGGTCAGGGTGCCACCACCGAAGTCGAGGCAGAAGAACTGCACCTGGCGCGGGGTGTGGGTGAGCGCCAGCGAACACAGCAACGACCGCAGCATGGTGCTCTTCCCCGACTGCGGGCTGCCGGCGATGATCACGTTACCGCCGGCGCCGGCAAGCTCCGCCCAGAACACGTCGCGCTTCTGCTCGTACGGCTTGTCGACCACGCCGACCGCGGCGGTCAGCTTGCCCAGCCCGTCCCAGCCGGCCGGGCACAGCCCGCGCTCCGGGTGCACCTTCAGCGTCGGCATGATCTCCGACAGCGGCGGCGGGTCCGCCAGCGGTGGCAGCCAGACCTGGTGGGCGGGTTTGCCGCGGCCGGTCAACCGTTCGGCGATGACCTCCAGTACGGCGGTCTGCTTGCCGCCGGTCGCCTCCTCGGCCCCGGGTTCGCTCGGCAGCAGGTCCAGTACCGGCGTGTGGTCCACCGAATACCGCACCACCTGGCGGGACACCGCGGCCTGGGAACGTTGCTGGCCACCGCCCTGCCGGTACGGGCCGGACACGTACGCGCCGCGGAATCGCAGCATCGTGGAGGTGTCGACCTTCAGGTAGCCGTGGCCGGGGGCGTTGGGCAGTTCGTACGCGTCCGGCACGCCCAGCACGATCCGGCTCTCCACCGCGGAGAAGGTCCGCAGGCCGATCCGGTACGACAGGTGGGTGTCCAGGCCACGCAGCTTGCCCTCCTCCAGCCGCTGCGAGGCCAGTAGCAGGTGTACGGCCAGCGACCGGCCGACCCGGCCGATCATCACGAACAGGTCGATGAAGTCGGGTTTGGCGGCCAGTAGTTCGGAGAACTCGTCGCAGATGACCAGCAGCGCGGGCAACGGTTCCAACGGTTCGCCGGCCCGCCGCGCCTTCTCGTACTCGTACTGGGAGACGTAGTTGCCGGCGGAGCGGAGAAGTTCCTGGCGGCGCACCATCTCGCCGGCCAGCGCGTCCTTCATCCGGTCCACGAGTTCGATCTCGTCCTCGAGGTTGGTGATGACCGCGCTGGTGTGCGGTAGCACGTCGAGTGAGGCGAACGTGGCACCGCCCTTGAAGTCGACGAGGACGAAGTTGAGTTCCTCCGAGGAGTGCGTGATGGCCAGCGCGGACACGATGGTGCGCAGCAGTTCGGACTTGCCGGAGCCGGTGGCGCCGATGATCAGCCCGTGCGGGCCCATGCCCTCCTGCGCGGACTCCTTCAGGTCGAGTTCGACGAAGTTGCCGTCGGGTCCGCGGCCCAGCGGGATACGCAGCCGTTCCCGGTTCGGTTTGGTGGGCCGCCACGTCTGGTGCGGGTCGAACGCGCCGGCGTCACCGACGCCCAGCAGTTCGGTCAGCTCGTACGCCGTGGACAGCGTGTCCTCCGGGCCGGCCTGCGCGGACAGCCGGTACGGTGCGAGCTGCCGGGCCAGCGACTCCGCCTGCTCGACGCTCATCTGGTCGGGGCTGCCGATCGCGGTGGACCGGTCCCCCCGGTACACCTCGGCCCGCCCGGGTTGCAGGTCCAGGCAGAGCAGCCAGCGCCCGGAGTCGCGGGGCACGATCCCGGACAGGTCCAGCACAGTGGTGCCCAGCAGTCCGGAACCCGACAGTTGGCAGTCGGCGCTGACCTCGCCGCCGTCCAGGATCACCAGCAGGTGCGGCAGTTCGGTGAGGGGCTTGGCATCGGGCGAGTGGCGTGGTCTGGCGCCGAGTTCGGTGGCGAGCAGTTCCTCCAGTTCGGACATCGACTCGAAGGCCATCCGTACCGGGCCGGCCGCGTCCGAGCGCCGGCCGTACTGGTTGTGCGGCAACCACTTGACCCAGTCCCAGGCAGCGAAGTTCTCCACCGGAGTGATGACCGCCACCCGCAGGTCGTCGGGCGCGTGCAAGGTGGTGACCTGGCACAGCAACGACCGTACGGTGGCCAGCCCGACCTCCCGGTCGCCGCGCAGCACGATCCGGCTGAACGAGCGCAGCGACACCGCCGTCGGCAGCTTCGGCACGGTGTTGAAGGTGCGGACGAACCGGCGGAGCGCGATCGCGCTCATCGGTTCCAGATCCTCCACGGGCTTGGTTTCCGGTGTCACAATTCTGACAGCAAGTTTCTGTGGGCCGACCGCGACGCGGATCTGACCGAAGTCGTCGTCGCCGCTGCGACGTTCCCACCGGCGACGCGACGCGGCGATCGACCAGAGGGCATCAGGTTCGGGATGTTTCCAGGTCAGCGCGGCGCGCTGCTGGTCGGAGGCACGCCGTACGCGCTTACGGACCTGCGCCAGGTAACGCATGTAGTCGCGGCGCTCGGCGTTGAGTTCAGCCTTCTTGTCACCGCTACCGCCGCCGAGCTGACCGACCGCCATACCCAGCATCGACACCCCGAACATGCCGCCGGCCAGGTAGGTCAGCATGCCGCCACCACGGCCCGCGTACATGAACGCCATCGCGCCCGCGCCGGCCAGCATCGGCAGGACCATCAACAACTGGCCGATGCTGCGCGGCAACTGTTCCGGCATTTCAGGCGGGGATTCCAGGAGCAGCTCACCCCGGGGAAGCTGAGGTCCTGGCCGGCGCGCCGGCCGCCGGAACACGACGGTGCTCATAGGTGTTTCACTCCCGTTTCCGTGCACTACAGCAACTCGTCCCCCGAATGGCCCTGACCATCTTGTCGAAGCCATGCCACCCACAGGTGCCGGCGGGTCACGTCGGGCCCCGATCGTCGGTACTCTCACGGGCACACGCGCCAGCAGCTTTCCGACACTCGCGGATTTGACTCGGTCGCCATGATGGTGGGGTTCGCCTGTTTCCCAAGGGAGGAGCCCGAAGGTGCCCAACGCGGTCGGCAGCGGACTGTGCCGGGTGACAGTCGTCGCGCCCAGGACCCGGATCGACCTGGCGCTACCCGAGGACGTACCGCTCGCGGACCTGTTGCCCACGCTGTTGCGTTACGCCGGCGAGGATCTCGCCGACGAGGGCACCAGCAAAGGTGGCTGGGTCCTGGCCAAGCTCGGCGGCAAGGTGCTGGACAGCACCCGTACGGCCGGGCAGTTGGAGATCCAGGACGGCGAGCAGCTGTACTTCACCCCACGCGCCACCGCGGCCCCCGACGCGGTGTTCGACGACATCGTGGACGCGATCGCCACCGCCACGCAGGACCGCGGTGACCGGTGGGATTCGCGGGCCACCCGCCGCTTCGGCATCGGAACGGCGGTCGCCGTACTGGCACTGGGCATGCTGCTCACCGTGCTGGCCGGCCCGCCGCAGCTGCCGGGTGCACTGGCCGGGATCGGTCTGGGTATCGCGCTGCTGGTCGCCTCCGCGATCGCCTCCCGGGCGCTGTCGGCGAGCCAGACCGGACTGATCCTCGCCCTGCTCGGCGTCGGCTACGGCGCCGTCGGCGGCCTGCTGCTGATCGCCGGCGAGCGTCCGGCAAGCGACCTTCGCGCACCGCACGTACTGATCGCCGGCGCAGCGCTGGTGCTCTACTCGGTGCTCGCCGCGGTGGCCGTCGCGGACTACGCGCACATCTTCCTCGGCGCCACCATCTGCGGTTTCGCCCTCGTGGCCGGCGCACTGATCTGCCTGCTGTCAGGCACCAGCGCGGCCGGTGCCGGCAGCGTCGTCGGTGGCCTCGCGCTGGCATCCACCTCCGTCCTGCCCAGCCTGGCGTTCCGGTTGGGCAGGCTGCCGATGCCCACGATCCCGGCCGGGCCGGACGACCTGCGGTCCGACGAGGAGACCGTGGACGGCAAGCGGGTACTGGCCCAGAGCGACGCCGCCGACCGACACCTGACCGGTCTGCTGGGCGCCACCGCCGCCATCGGCCTCGGCGCGGAGACCGCGCTGGCCGCAGGCGGATCCGGATGGCCGCGGCTGATCCTGCTGACGGTGCTGGCCGTGGTGCTACTCACCCGCGCCCGGTCGTTCTCCGGTGGCTGGCAACGCCAACCGCTGCTGATCGCCGGCATGCTGGGGCTGGGACTCAGCGCCGTCGCGCTCTTCGTGTGGTTCGGGCCGGCGCTGCGGCTGCTGGTGGTGCTGCCCGCGCTCACCTCGCTCGGGGTGATCTGCCTGATCGCCGGACTGCTGATGGCCGACAAGCGGGTCATGCCGATCTGGACGCGGCTGGTGGACATCGTCGAGATACTGCTGATCGTGTCGATCATTCCGCTGACCCTGTGGATCTGCGGCGCGTACACGTTCATCCGCGCGATCAAGGGCTGACCCGGAGGCGGGGTGCCCGTCGGCACCCCGCCGGGTCAGCGGCGCGGCGCGCCGAACTGCTGACTCTCGATCTGGGTCGGGCTCAGCCACAGGTAACGGTCGGCCCGGCCGCCGAGCGCGGCCAGCATGTCGTCACGCAGTACCTGGAGCAGTGACACACTTTCCGTCGTCAGGTTCAGTACGGACGCCGCCGCGTGCGCCTCGCTGCTCGCGAGACGTTGCAGCAGCACCATGTTGGACGCCTGCACCGGCGGGAACCCGTACGCGGTGAAGGTGCGCAGCAGGGTCAGCTGGGTCTGCCACGGCCCCAGCGCCGGCGGACGGTCGGCGCCGCCGAGACCCACGTCGTACAGCAGCAGCGCCGGTGAGGTGGCGGTCGCGCCGACCGTGACCGGTCGCTCGCCGGACATCACGGCGACCCGGTCGTCGCGGCCCGTCGCCCACCGACCGAAGCCCTGCCATTCGGGCGGCTGGTTGGTGAACACCACCACCCGGGCACCCGCGGCCAGCGCGCGGAAGACCGCCACCCGGGCCGCCCACAGCCCGCCGACCAGCGACACCCGGGTCGGCTCGTCGCGGAACATCCGGATCAGTACGGGCGCCTGGTTGCCGTCGTGGCCGAGCAGGAGTCCGCTGGTCACCCCCGGTACGTCGATGTGCTGGAAGGCCGTACGGGAGACGTCGTGGGTGCCGACCCGAAGTCGGCCCAGCGGCCGGAACCGCCTGGTACGACGGGCGACCGGTGCGGGCCGCGCCGGTCGCAGGCCGCCGGACGTCGGGTCGCTGCCGGCCGGTGCGGCGGTGAAGCCACCGGTACCGAACCCCCCGGCGCCCATCACGCCCGGCATCGAGGCGCCCGACACCGGGATCCCGGACACGGGAACGCCCAAGACAGGAACGCCGGAAACCGGGATCCCGGACACGGGGATCCCGGACACGGGAACGCCCGAGACCGGCACCAGGGTGCCGGGTCGCGCTGCCGGAATGGGTCCGGACGGTCCGGTGCGGGGAGCCACCGACGGCGGCGGCGGGGTGGGCGGTGCCGGGGGGAGGCGGAAGCACCGGCGTGGACGGTGCCGGCGGCGCCGATATGGGCGGCGCCGGTTGCGGCGCGTCCGAGGAACGCCCGTACACCGCGCCCTGGTTGCGCGGCGGCGTCGGTCGCTGCGGCTGTTGCGGCGGCTGTTGCGCCCGCGGCGCGGCCGGCAGCGGCTGTTGCGCCCGCGGCGGCGACGGTGGTTGCGGTGGCCGTACCGCCGAATGCAGTTCGGTACGCCGCTGATCGTCGTCGTCCGGCTCGGGCCGGGAGTGCCGGCCGCGCTGGTCCGGCTCATCGGGTTCGGGCCCGCGGCGGGGCGATCCGTACACGCTCATCGTGCACCACCTCCGGTCGGTGCGGATGCGTACACGGCCGGCGCCTGGGCACCGTCGAGCCGGAACAGCCGGGCCTGTGACACGTCCGCGAGCTGCTGCAACGCGCGACAGGCACCGGTCAGCCCACCGGGCTGCGCCGCCACCCGTACCACGCAACGAAAGTCGGTCCCGTCGTCCCGCGGCTCCATGGTCAGTGCGACGGTGCTGAGTACGGCCGGGGTGCGGGCCAGGCGACCCAGCAGGCCGCCGACGTCGCTCAGCCGCGGCCAGTCCCGTACCCAGAAGGATGTGTGCGCCAGGCCACCGGCCCGCCACGCGGTCCAGTCCTCACTGATCTGCTGCACCGCCTGCGGATCGACGTAGCCGGTCACGCCGCAGGACTGGGCCATGGCGTCGAGCAGGCCCTCGCCGTCGAGGATCTCGTATTCCAGGCCGGCCCCGCTGATCGCCTTGCCCAGCCGACCGACGGTGGTCGACAGCGCCCGGTGTACCCCGTCCAGTCCGCCGCCCCGGCTCGCCGCGGCACGCCCGGCAGCGACCGGATCGAGCCGGGCCGCCACCCAGCAACGTTGGTCGATCGGTTGTACGCCGAGGTTTCCGGAGGCCAGTTCGCGGTACGAACGAGCCGCCGGCGCGGTCTCGTCGAGCAGTGCGGCCGGCGCGGGGAGACTGTGCAGCACCACCTGCAGGGCCGTGACCTGCGGACTGCCCTCGTCGAGGACCCGGGCCAGCGCGTCCAGCGGCAGGTCCTCGACCGGGTCGCCGCGCAGTCCGGCAGCCGGGACGATCGCGACGGCGGCGAACCAGCCCGCGTCGTCCTGGCCGATGCCGATCCGGTTCCCCCGGTCGGTGAGCGTACGTACCGACAGCCCGGTGGCCAACCGGTTCAGTGCGGCCAGCCGGGCGTCCTCGACAGGTGCCGGTACGGCGGCGCGTCGCCGCCGGAACTCGCGGCGCAGCAGCAGCCATTCGGTCCACCATCGGCCGCCGCTCCAGCCGAAGGCCAGTACGAGCAGCGCCAGTGCGACCAGTAGCCCGGTCGCCAGCCACCACACCGGTCGGCCCAGGGCGAGCAGGATGGCCGCACCGGCCAGTTCGACCAGTACGAACTGGGTGACCCGGAGCCCACCGAAGCGTCGACGGCCGCCGCGCGGGCCGAACCGTACCGGCCCGGCGGGCGCATCGTGCTCAGGCCGTACGGCGCGCGCCGGCGGGGCAGCTGCCTGCGTGGTCACCATGGCGTTGGTCGTCCCTTCCCCGTGTACAGCGCTGCGGCCGAGCGCCGGGTCCGCGGGCGGCGGCGACCGGGTGGCGGACCGGACTCCGACGGCACACAGTACCGGCGGGCACCTATCGTAGGGATGTCACAAAACCGACAGCTGGTGTGTGTGCGCGCATCCCGTAGCATCGCTCGCGGTCAGGCGGTCATGGGACGGGGAGGTCGGATGCCCACGCGGCGCGAACAGTTGCAGGGCTACCGGTTTGTGACCAGGCGGATCGTCTCGGCGATGCTGTCGGGCGAGCCGGAGAGCACGATGTTGCCGATGCGCAGGCTCGGTCTGGCCGTCTTCGCCAGCGCCATGGTCGGTGTGATCATCTTCGCCGGGGTCGGCGTGTACGGCCTGCTGCGGCCGGGGGGCCGGGACTCCTGGAAGAAGACCGGCACGTTCATCATCGAACGCGAGTCCGGCGCCCGCTACGTCTACGAGAAGGGCGAACTGCACCCGATACTCAACTACGCGTCCGCCCGGCTGATCGTGGGCACCGCCGAGCCCGAGCAGGTGTCCGCGAACTCGCTGCGCGGCGTACCGCGTGGTGCGGCGGCCGGCATCTACGGCGCCCCCGACTCGGTGCCGGATGCGGATGCGCTGGTCGGGCTGCCGTGGACGGTGTGCAGCTCACCCAAGTACGCGACCACCACCACGGAGCTGGCCACCGAACTGATGGTGGGCCGGTCGTTGCCCGGCGGCAGCGGGTTGGGCGACAAGGGTCTGCTGGTCACCCAGGGCACCGTGGACGGCACCGCGTACCTGCTCTGGGACGACCGACGTTTCCGGATCCCGAACGACGCGGCGCTGACCGCGCTCGGGCTCACCGGACAGGCTTCGGTGGTGGGCAGCGCGATGCTCGGCGCGATCCCGTCCGGCCCCGACCTGGCCGTACCGACCATCCCGGGCAAGGGTGAGCCGGGCCGGACGGTCGACGGCGGGGTACGCCAGATCGGGGACGTGTTCCAGGTCGCAGATGCGTACTACCTCCTGCTGGAGGGCGGGCTGACGCCGATCGGCGGCGTCACCGCGCGGTTGGTCCTGGACGGCGCCGCACCGGTCCGGGTACTGGCCAGCGCGGTGTCCAGTGAGCTGGATCATGGTTCGAGCTTCGAGCAGCCGGGGATGCCTCACGAACTGCCGGAGATCAGGACCCTGTCGGGCAACCAGCCGGCGGTGTGCGCCGCGTACCGCGGTGGCCGCCGGGCCGACGGATCCGATCCGGTACGGCTGCGGCTGTACGCGCAGACGCCGGCGCAGCTGCGGCCGGACGCCGACGCCGCACGTTTGACCAGCGGCCCGGAGGATTCCGGTCCGGTCGCGGACCGGATCGTGGTTCCGGGCGGCCGCGGCGCACTGGTACGGCAGGAACCCGTACCGGGCGTCACCGCCGGTACGACGATCTACCTGGTCACCGACCAGGGCCGTAAATACGCGCTGATGAAGTCCGACAAGAAGGACGCCGCCCAGCTGCTCGGCTACCACTCGGTGAAGCCTGTACCGGTGCCTCCGGGGCTGCTCGACCTGGTGCCGACCGGTCCGGCACTGGACCCGACCGTGGCCGGCAAGTTCACCGACGTACCGGCACCGTCCCCCACGGCCAGTGCGCAGAAGCAGACCGGCTGAACGGTAACTGCCGTTTGATGCCGGTAACTTCCGGTAGTAACTGTTTGGCCATCGGACATCATGTCTCATCACATCCGGGTGGATGCGATCCCTTAGTCTTGCCACACGGCAACTGGGTGTTACCTGATTACCACAGGTTCGACCATGAGGTAGGAAACGGGGCTCTCCGATGACCAAGGAGTACGGCAGGACCGTCGTCGACGTGCAGTCACTGGAGGACTTCAGGACCGCGCTCGGCAACCACCACAGCGCGACCGCCGCGATGTTGAAAACCATCGAGGACAAGCTGGTGGGCACCACCGGCGGCGCCTCGTCCAGCCACGACAACCATCTGTTCGGCGTGTTTCCCGACGGCCAGGACATCAACGACTACTACGTCAGGATGGCCCTGCTCTACCACGCCAGGGTGCAGCGGCTGAAGACCGCCGTGGAGGCCGCGCAGAAGGCGACCAACTCGATCCTGCACACGTACCGCACCGTCGAGGCGCGTAACGACGCCAACTCGAAGGACATCGCCCGGACCATGCGCCCGGTCGACACCGCACTGAAGGGGGCCTGAGCCGTGAACGCCGAGCACCCGCACGGCAACAGCAATGGGGACCTGATCGCCAAGTACGACAGCTACAGCCACGAGCAGTTGTACGGCTTCCTGAACTCCGGCAACCCGGAGCAGATCGATGCGCTGGCCGGCGAGTGGAAGAAGATCCTGCAGGGCTGCCACGACGTACACCAGAACCTGACCGGGGAGCTGACGAAGCTCGGCGGGTCCTGGGCCAGCGGCTCGGGGCACGAGTTCCAGCGCCGGATGGGTCTGGTCGCCGCGTTCGCCGACGACCTCGCCAGCAACATGGCAAACTTCCACACCACGCTGACCGGGTTGAGCGGCACACTGCGCGAGGCGCAGAAGAAGAACGAGCATCCGGAGGCCACCGACGACCACGACGCCACGGTGAACGACGCGTTCAACGGCGCGGCGCTGGCCGGGCCGGTCGGCGGGGTGGTCGGTGCCTACATGGGCCACAACAAGGACAAGGCGGAGAAGAAGGCCGCGAAGAACCGGGTGGTCCAGCTGATCGCCGGCCTGTCCGGCGATTACCAGGGCGCAGCCGCGACCTGGGTCGTACCCACAGAGGCCCTTTCGGAAATGCCCGGCGAGGACGTGCACGACTCCGGGGTGGTCGCGGGCTCTGTCGACTCCGGGCCGGGCACCTCGGCCGCACCGGCGAGCAACCCGTTGGCCCGGCACGAGAACAAGGACGGCCGGTTCGACGTGCACCCACCGCAGGTGCCGGGCACCGAACTGGCCGGCGCTGTGCCGGCCGGGGTGATCACGGCGGACGGCGGTTCGGGCACCGAACTGGCCGGCGCCGGTGGCGGACCCTCCGGCGCGGCCGGCTTCCGTGGCGGGCTGAGCACCGGCGGTGCCGGTTCCCTCGGCAGCGGGCTGGCCTCGGCCCCTGGTGGGGCGGGCGTCGGTCTGACCGGCGGGATGGTAGGAGCGCCAGCCAGTTCAGCGAGTGGCAGCGGCCCGGCCAGGACAGGCCGGGGCGCGGGCGCCGGCCGCCGGGGCGGCGAGGGCGAGTCCGACGAGTACACGACCTGGCTGACCGAGGACGACATGGTCTGGGGCGACGACGACAGGGCCGGTCCGGACGTCATCGGCGACTGAGCACCGCGGCGCCGCGCTGAACAGCTGTTACTGCCCGGCGCAGGAACGCGCCAGCGCACCGAGAAGGACCCGGCGTTGCCCGGGTCCTTCTGTCTGTCAACCGTTGGAGGGTGGTGGTCCACCCACAAAGGGGCGGCCAGATGGCGGACCGCCGGGAGGCGGCCCAGATTGCTGGTACCAGCCGGATCCGGCCGGCGGCTGCGGATATCCGCTCGGACCTTGGCCTGGCGGTGGCGGAACGCCACGGCCGCCGGGCCCACTGGGACCGCCAGGGCCATCGAAACCGCCGGGACTGTTCGCCCAACGCGGGCCGTCCGGGCCACCGGTGGGTCGTCGCCGGCGATGCGAGCGCACCATGAACAGCACCACCGCCAGCACCGCGACCACCCCCACCAGCAGGACCAGCCCCGCCACGACCAGCGCGGTGGTGGACACCGGACCCGCGGACTTCGTGACACCGTCCGCGGAATTGCTGGCCTCAGCGGGCAACAGCGGGTTCGCCGTGACGTGCGGGACCTTCGCGGTCAGGGCCTTGAGCGGATCGGCCGCACCGAACCCGTAGGCCGGGTCGCGTCCCGACGGCCCCCGGTCGTCGGCTGTCCTGATCAGACGGTTGATCGCGTCCGCGGCGGAGATGTGCGGAAACTTCGACATGATCAGTGCCAGTTCACCGGACACCAACGCCGTCGAGTTGCTCGTACCGCTCTGCGCCGCGTGAATGCCGTGCAGACCTGCGCCCGGCACCTTCTCCGCGGGTGCGGATACCACTGTGGCCGGGCCAATGGTCGAACCGCTCCAGGCGTGGCCACCGGGGCTCAGGCCGGACACCGCGACCACCCCGGGAATGTCGGCCGGCTCACCGATGGGTATATCGGCCTTGTTTCCTGTGCCGGCGACCAGCACCGCGTCGTGAGCCTGCGCATAGCGCACCAGTTCCTTGCGCCAGGGAGCAATGGGCGCCGGGTCCGGTGCGGTGAACGACATGTTGATCACCCGGGCACCGTGATCGATCGCCCAGTGGACGCTCCGGGTCGTCACGGAATGCTGAAACGAAGTCATGTCCGCGGTCGGGACCATCTGCACCGGGAGGATCTTCGCGTCCGGCGCCACGCCGAGAATGCGGTCAGGTCCGCCGCCCGCGCCGGCGATCAACGACGCCATCGCCGTCCCGTGGCCGACCACATCCTCGTGGCCATTCTCACCGATGGGATTGGTGCCGCGCAGCAACCTGCCGGCCAGTTCCGGTATGGGGCGAACTCCGCTGTCCAGCACTGCGACCGTGACGCCCTTGCCGGTACTGATCTTGTGTGCTGCCTTCAGGTGCATGGCGTCGATGTACCAGCTCTGGCCCCGGATCGTCGGTATGGCGCCAGCCACACCCGGCAGCATCGTGGCTGCCAGCAGAGCACCCGCCCCGGCGACCGCCGCGCACCGCATCGACCCGTGTATCAACCGTTTTCGGCTTCGCACCATGTCCTCCCGTTCCGGGGTGGTTCCGAACCACGATAGCGACTCCGACCCACCCGCCGCTTTTCCCGGCACCGGCGGGGGGCCACGGCCGATCGGCCGGCCGGAATCCAGGTACGCTCCGGTGCGACCACCGCACAGGAGGACGACGTCTGTGGTGAACAAGCGGGTTGGGACGGCCACCGAGCCGGCCGGATCGGCACCACGCCCGGAGCTGTCGACCGTGTCGGCGATGCCGGCGACGTCCACGGCGGCCGAGGCCCACGAACTGGCAGAGCCGAGCGAGGCGCTGGCCGGGGTGGTGGCCCGACTGCGTGACGAGTTGACCGGTATGCGGCGCGCCATGCGCAACCGGGCCATCATCGAACAGGCCAAGGGGGTACTCGTCGAACGGCTGCGGGTCAGTCCCGACGACGCCTTCGACCATCTGGTACGGCTCTCCCAGCGCACCAACATCAAGCTGGCCGAGGTGTCCGCCGCGCTGGTCGGTGCGACCGCGCCGACCCCGGACGGCGACCAGCCTGGCGCACTGATCGACGACGAGCTGCGGCAGTACCTGGCGGGTGCGCGACGTCCGGCGAGGGCCGCGCACGCCGACCGACGTGGCACCGGCCGGTCCAGCCGTACCGAGGGCCTCCGGGCGCAGTATCAGCTGCTCGCCGCACGGATCACCACCGCGCAGGACTATCGGCAGATCGCCGAGACGATCGCCGGATCGTCCACCGGATGGCCGGCGCCCAACGCCGTACTGATCCTGCTGCGGGACCCGACCGACACGTTGCGGCCGGTCGGCGACAACGGCATCTCCTCCGGGCCGAACCTGCCGGTACTCCAGCAGAACGCGCACACCGCGTTCGACGACCGGGCACCGGTGTGGATCGCCGACACCGGAGTGGAGTCGATGCGCTCGGTGCTGGCCGTACCGTTGGCCGCCGGTACCGAACCCGTCGGGGTACTGGCCGTCGGCTGGACAGCCGGCATCGAACTGACCGAGGACACCCGCCGCTACCTGGTCGCGCTCGCCGATCCGATCGGGCGCCGGATCGGGCAGCTCACCCCGGTCGGTACGGGACTGGGCGGCACCGACCCTTTGTCGACCGTACTGGACAGCGTGACCACGCCCGCCGTCCTGCTGGCGGCGGAGCGCGACCCGGACGGACGGGTCACCGACTTCCGGTACGAGTACGCGAACAGCGCCGCGCGCGCCGAACTGATCGGCATGGCCGGGCCGGACGCACCGCAACGTACCCTGCTGACCGTCGTACCGGACACCGGCAGCCGGCTGCTGCTCGGCGCGTTCGCCGCCGTGCTGGCCGACGGCACCCCGTGCCGACTGGGTGACGTGCATGTCGACGCCGCCGCCGACGGCACCGAACATTCGCTGGTCGCGCAGGTCAACGCGGCCCGGGTGGGCGACCTGGTGCTGGTCGCCTGGCAGACCCGTACGGACGCCGACCTGCTGCACGACCAGTTGCTGCAGGGCGAACGGATCGGCAGGTTGGGTTCGTTCTGGTGGAACCTGCGCAGCGGCGAGGCACGCTGGTCGCCGGAGCTGTACCGGCTGCTCGGCCGCACGGCCACGCAGGGCGCGCTGCCACTGTCCGACGGGGAGCAGTACGTGCATCCCGACGACTGGTACGCGGTGCAGGAGGCGATCCGCGGCGCGCTGCTGGCGGGGCGCGCGTTCACCGTCGAACACCGGCTGGCCGACGCGCCCGGCCGGCGGTTGCGGATGAGCGGCGAGCCGGAGTTCGACTCCGAGGGCGCCGTGTGGGCGATCCGCGGCACCGTCCAGGACGTCACCGAGGAACGTGCGGTGGAGTCGCAGCTGCGCCGCGCCCAGGAGGCGCTGGCCGCGCAGCGGCAGCGGTTGCAGGCCGAGTCGCAGGCCGCGGAGACGCTGCAGCAGGCGCTGCTGCCCACCGACCCGGAGCTGACCACCACGCCCGGCATCGCGGCGCGCGGGGTGTGCCGGCTGGCCGAGTCGACCGGCCGGGTGGCCGGTGACTGGTACGACGTGTTCGCGTTGCCCGGCTCGTGGACGTACCTGATCGTCGGTGACGTCACCGGAAGCGGCCTGGCGGCCACAGTGGCCTCGGCGCGGCTGCGTAACGCGGTACGGGCGTACGCGGTCCTGGGCATGCCGCCGGGCGAGTTGCTGACCGCGCTGAACCGGATGGTCTGCGAGCTGGGGGGCGGTCAGCTGGCGACCCTGGTGGTGGCCCGGTACTCGGCGGACGAACAGCAGTTGCAGTGGGCGGCCGCCGGGCAGGCCGCACCGCTGCGGTACGGGCCGGACGGGCGGGCCGCGGTGCTCACCGGGCCGCTGGGTCTGCCGGTCGGTGCCGCGCCGGACATCGGGTACGACGCGGCCGTGGTGAGTGTGCGTACCGGTGACCGGGTCCTGCTGTACACCGATGGTCTGGTGGTGCGCCGGGACCGGAGCCTGGCCTCGGGACTGGAGGTGTTGCTGCACGCGGCACAGCACACCGACCTGTCGGATCCCACGGCCCTGGTGGAACACGTCACGAGCACTCTCGATTCACCGCCGGACGACGACCTGTGCGTGATCCTGGCCACCATCGCGCCCTGACCGGGTCCCAGGCAACCGGACACTGCGGATATTAGGGCAGACTCCCACGTTGTGGACGCACTGAAATCCGACCTGATGTTGGCCGGGCGGTACCGGCTCCGGGAAGAGCTCGGGGTCGGCACCATGTCCGTGGTCTGGCAGGCCTACGACCGGGTGCTGGAACGCCAGGTCGCGGTCAAGGTGCTGACCGGCCAGTTCCGCGCCATGTCGTACCGGCGCCGGACCCGCGCCGCGACGTTGGCCGCCGCGAAGCTCGTACATCCGCACCTGGTGCGTGTCTTCGACTATCTGGAGGACACGGCCCCGGACGGGACGATCCTGCCGCTGGTCATTCAGGAACTGGTGGACGGCGACCCGCTGGAATACCAGCTGCGGTCCGGACCGCTGCCGTGGCAGTTCGCCGTCCGGGTGACCGTCGACGTCGCGGACGCGCTGGCCGCCGCACACGAACACGGCCTCGTACACGGCGGTCTGACCGCGGGGGCTGTGCTGTTGTCGGACATCGGCCCGAAGGTGATCGACCTCGGGGTGTCGGAATCGGCCGCCGAGCCGGACGTGTCGCCGGCGACCGACGTACACGCGCTGGGTCGGCTGCTGCACCGGATGCTGACCGGCGGCGACCCGGTCGACGTTGCGGGCCGTACGTACCGGTCCGGCGGGACCTCGCCGCTGCCGGTGGCGGCAGGGCTGCCGGCCGGGGTCGAGCAGCTGCTGGAGGACTGCCGGGCCGTGCGGGCCGCGGACCGTCCGACGGCGGAGGAACTGGCCGACGAGCTGTCGTACCTGCTGGAGCGTGTGCGAGGCTCGGTGGACCGACCGGGCGGTCCGGCGCATCCGGGGCCCTCGACGACCACGTACGGATCAGCGGCGGCGCAACGCGGACCGACGACGTACGGCACACCGGTGGGTGCTGCGCCGCCCGACGACCACTACCCGGCGGACCGGGAAGCTGGGCCCGACGACCGCTACCCGGCGGACAGGGGAGCCGCGGACGAGGACACCGACCGGACCCGGCCGCGCCGGCGCGGGCTGCTGATCGGCGTGGCCGCGGCCGCCGTGCTGCTGGTCGGTGGCGCGGTGACGATCTCGGCGGTCACCGGCGGGGACGCGCAGCCGCTGCCCGGTTCCGGGCGGGCCGCCAGCGTCGGCTATCCGGAGGCCCCGGCGGACAGCTCGGTACTCCCCTCGCCCGGCTCGTCCGGGCACCCGGCCACCCCAAGTCGCAGTACCAGCCCGAGCGCGAGCTCCAGCAGATCGGCCAGCGCCAGCCCCACGCCGAGCAGGTCACACAGCGCCAGCCCGACCCCGGCCGAGCCACCGCAGCAGACCCCGGCGAACCAGCCACCCAGCTGTTCGGTGGGCTGGAGCGTCAGCTCCGACTGGGGCAACGGCTTCACCGCCCAGATCACGGTCCACAGCAGCACGACGCCGTCCAGTTGGACGCTGAGCTTCCAGTTCCCCGGCAACCAGCGGGTGACCAGCGGTCGGCGGGCAAACTTCGGCCAGAGCGGACATTCGGTGACGGCGTCGTGGGGTGGCAGCGGCCAGAGCACCGCGACCATCGGCCTGACCGCCAGCTACTGGGGCAGCAACCCGGCGCCGACGGGATTCGCACTCAACGGGATCGGCTGCGGCTGACCGCTTCCCGCACCCGGTCGTGCATACGGGGGCCGGGCGGATCAGGTGTCATCCGGACGGGTCAGCAGTAACACGGGTCAGCCGTGACGCCGAGCGGGCTCCCCGGCCGGCCGGCGGCCGGCGCTGTCCAGTACGAGCAGCCAGCGTCTGCCCGGCGGCAGGTGGGCCAGTCCGCTGAGGAAGACGGTCGCGCACCCGGCCGACAACGCGCCGCCGGTAGTGTCCGGCAGATAGTGCACACCCAGGTAGACCCGGGACAGAGCGACCAGCGCGATGAACACCGCGCCGGCGATGGCCACCGGCCGGCGCGCCGCGTGCGGGGCCAGGATCAGCGCACAGACCACGATGGCGCAGGCAGCGGTGGTGTGCCCGCTGGGGAAGCTGTCGCTGTCCGGTGTCTCCAGCCACAGCGAACGCGGCGGCCGATGCTCGTGGACCAGTGCCTTCACCACGTACGTCACACCGGTGGAGCAGATCAGTACCAGACACACCCGCAACGCCTGACCGCGGCGACGCATCAGGACCAGTACGACCGGCAGCAGAATGCCCAGCACCGCCCACAGTTCGGGCGTGGCGGTGAGCGTGACGAACTTCGCCAGCAGGGTGAACAGCCCGTTGCGGGTGGCGCCGACCGCCCTGTCCACGGACGTGTCCAGCGCGGTCACCGGCCCGGTCCGGACCACCAGGCCCAGCGCCAGCAGCGCGATGCCGATCGCGACACCCTCGGCGAGCCGGCGTGCGCCCAGCGAGGAGGAGCGGCCATAGACCCCTCCCGGCTCCGGCGGGCGGGCTGAGCGGGGGGCGAGAGCTGACCGTCCGTCGTACATCGAGTGAACTTTACGCGAGAGGAGGCTGCCCGGCCCAGCAGCCTGATCGCAGGATCACATCCCCAGCTAGGCGTCCCGGCTGCCCCGCCGGAACAGAAGACACCACCCACTTCCGTACCGGGTTGGCCCTGAGCGCGGGTGGTCTGGGAGCATCTGCCGATGAGCCCGGTCAGCCGGAAACGGAAGAAGAAGCCCCCGACGAGCGGATCCCGGGCGCCGTCCCGGACGAGCCGGTACGACCGGACGGTCGGCACGTACCGGGAGCTGCTGGACGCCGCTCCGCTGGACGTGGAGGTGTTCACCTCCGGGGTACTCGGCCTGTGGTGGGCGGCCAGCGTCGAGGACGGCAGCGCGGATACGACGGCCGCCGAGCTGGTGGAGGCCGTCGGCGACCGGCCGGAGCCGGACGTACTGGCGTTGCTGCGGGCCTTCGCCGCTCTCGCCACCGACGATCCGGTACGCCACGCGGCAGCGACGGCCGCCGATGCGATGGCCGCCGCGGGCGTACCGGAACCGTCCTGGGTGTCCGCGCTCGGCCCGGTCCCGGCGGTGCGCAGCTACCGGGTGGATGACGCGGACAGCGCGCAGGCGTCCCTGGCCGTGGAGTTCGCCCGGGGCGAGGACCGGCACGCCCTGGTCGCCGTGCTGGATGCCGACGGGCTGTGCGACGCGTGGTTCACGACGGACCCGGACGCGCTGCACCGGGACCTGTCCGAGCAGGTGGCGGAGTCGGCGGAGCGGGCCGCGTTGACGGAGGTGGCGCCGGGTGAGCTGGCCGACGTACTGCGCAGTGCCTTCGCTCTCGTCGACGGCGACGCCGGGTCGGTGCCCGACAGCGAGGAGTTCGGGCAGTTCCGGGCCCTGGCCCTGGCCCGGCTGCGCACGTTGCCCGTCGAGTAGCGGGACGGACCGGCATTGCAGCACCCATAGCGCGTCGAACATTGCCATTCACGACATGGCAGTGATTGACTGATCACACTCTGACAATGCCGCGCGTGAGAGCGGCCGACGCTTCAGGAGCAGTCATGAGCGATGTTCCGACCCACAGACCGGTCGGCGGCGCGGCCCCCGTCGTACTCCCGCCCCTGGTGGTCACCGATCTACCAAAGACGTTCCTGCTCAACCGTCGTGTCGACCACAGTGGACAATCCGGGGTCGGGGTGGTGGCGATCGGCGTCACCTTCCCGGACGGGTTGACCGTCGCCCGGTGGCGCGGGCACTACTCGGGCATCAACCAGTTGGAAATCTTCCAGCACCCTGATCAGCTGATCGCGGTGCACGGTCACGGTGGCGCGAGCGACCTGATCTGGCTGACCCGCCCCATGCCACGCAACCAGCGGTAGTACCCCACCGGGCACCCATCGGAGGAGACGTGCGACCGACCACCCCGCTGCGCACCGACGGAGCCGGAACATGACGGCGGCCCCGGCGGACGGTACGGACCTGCCCGTCACCCCCGACATCGGTGACCTGGTCCGCTTCGACCGCTACCTGGCCGGTAGGCCCAGCGGAGCCGTCACCTTCCGGGTCACCGGCGTCAGCGGCGCCTCCCTGCCCGGCTGGCTGTACCTGCGTGGCTGGCACCTCACACCGGACGGCATCGGCCCACCCTGCGAGGAACTGGTCCACCTCAACGACATCGCGATGCTCGACCCCACCACGGCAGCCGAGCAGTCGACCCAGACGACCGCCGAACCCGCCAACTGACCGCGACCACGGGATCGGCGGGGTCAGCGGCGGCGGGGCCGGCCTAGCGGTCCAGGACCTCGTCGACCTCGGCGAGGATGGCCAGGGCACGCTCCGCACCGCCATTGCCGTCGGCCTTCAGTTCCTCCGTCGCCCGGTCCACCATCGCGACGATCGCCAACTGTTCGGTCTCCCGGGCCTTCGCGACCCGGGTCTGCTCAGCGAGCTGCTCGTTCTTCAACCACAACTCGACGAAGACCGAGACCTTGGCGCGCAGTACCCACGGGTCGAACGGCTTGGTGATGTAGTCGACCGCACCGGCGGCGTAGCCCCGGAAGGCCAGGTGCGCGTCCCGGTCGACGGCGGTCAGGAAGATGATCGGTACATGCCGGGTACGTTCCCGCTGCTTGATGTGCCCGGCGGTCTCGAAGCCGTCCATGCCGGGCATCTGCGCGTCCAGCAGGATGACCGCATAGTCCTCGCTGAGCAGCCGCTTGAGCGCCTCCTCACCGCTGGACACGGCGATCGGGTCGACCGGCATGCCCTGCAGGATCGCTTCCAGCGCGATGAGATTCTCCCGCCGGTCGTCGACCATCAACACCCGGGCCCGACGCGGTGCGCTCATTCTTGATGTTCCTTCCCTTCGTTACCTCAGTCGACCAGCAGCGGGTGATCGTTACCCGACCCCCGCCAGGACGGGCGCCCTACTCGGTGCCCCGCGCCGCCCGCGGGAGCCACGATGCCATCAGATCCAGCAGCTCATCCAGGTCGACCGGCTTCGCGATGTAGTCCGAGGCACCGGCCTCCAGGCTCTTGTCCCGGTCGCCGGGCATCGCCTTGGCGGTCAGGAAGACGATCGGCAGATCAGCGAACTGGGGTACCTCCCGGATTTCCCGCGTCGTTTCGTAACCATCCATCTCCGGCATCATCGCGTCCATCAGCACGATATCCACCGGTCCCTCGTCGGTCAGCTTCTGGACTCCGCTCGTCCCGTTGTCCGCGTACACGACGTTCATGCCGTGCATCTCCAACGCGCTGGACAGGGCGTACACATTGCGGATGTCGTCGTCGACGATCAGTACCCGGATCCCGGTCAGGTCCGGTGCCGCACCACGCTCGGCCCGTTCGGCCCGGCCGGTGTCGCGTGGCCGCTCCACCCCTTCGGTCGGCGCCTCGACCGGCGCCGGCGCCATGATGGGCACCAGCGCCTTGCTCGCCTCCTGCACGGAGACCGGCTTCCACGGTTCGGACGGCCGGGCGGACAGGGCAGCGGCGGTCTCCGGCGGCAGCACCGCGGGGATGGTGAGGGTGAAGACGGAGCCCTCACCGGGCTCACTGCGTACCGTGATCATGCCGCCGAGCAGCTTCGCCGCCTCCCGGCTGATCGACAGGCCGAGCCCGGTACCGCCGTAGCGGCGGCTGGTCGTGCCGTCGGCCTGCTGGAACGCGTCGAAGATGAGCTGCAGCTTGTCCTCAGGGATGCCGATACCGCTGTCGGAGACGGCGAAGGAGATGGTCTCCTCGGCGTCGTCCAGCGACGCCACCCCGAACATCGTGTCCGGCGGGGTGGGCTCCACCACCAGCGACACCCGGCCGCCCGAGTCGGTGAACTTCACCGCGTTCGACAGCAGGTTGCGCAGGATCTGCTGGAGCCGCTGGGCGTCGGTGATCAACCGGTCCGGCACCCCGGCGGCGACCCGTACGTCGAGGTCCAGGCCCTTCTCCTGGACCTGCGGCTGGAACGCCTGGCGTACGTAGCCGGTGACCTCGGTGACCGGCACCTCGGCCGGCTGTACGTCCATCCGGCCCGCCTCCACTTTGGACAGGTCCAGGATGTCGTTGATCAGTACGAGCAGCTCGGAGCCGGAGCTGTGGATCGTGCGGGCGAACTCGATCTGCTTCTCGGACAGGTTGCGTTCCGGGTTGTCGGCCAGCATCCGGGCCAACAGCAGCAGGCTGTTGAGCGGCGTACGCAGCTCGTGGCTCATGTTGGCCAGGAACTCGCTCTTGTACTGGCTGGCCCGCGCCAACTGCTGCGCCTTCTCCTCCAGGCCGAGCCGGGCCATCTCGATCTCTCGGTTCTTGACCTCGATGTTCTGCTTCTGCTCGGCCAGCGCGGTGGCCTTCTCCTCCAGCTCGGCGTTGGTGCGCTGCAGCTCCGCCGACTGGTCCTGCATCTCCCGGGCCAGCCGCTGGCTCTGCGACAGCAGTTCCTCGGTACGCCGGTTGGCCAGGATCGTGTTGAGTGCGATCGCGATCGTGGTGACCAGCTTGTCGAGGAACGTGATGTGCAGCGCGGAGAAGGTGCCGAAGGAGGCGAACTCGATGACGCCGAGTGACTCGCCTTCGAACACCACCGGCAGTACCACCACATCGGACGGCGGCGCTGTGCCCAGGCCGGACCGTACGGTCAGGTAGCCCTCCGGCGTGCCGGTGATCCGGATGACCCTCCGGGTCAGTACCGACTGGCCGATCAGTCCCTCACCGGGCGCGAACACCACCTCGGTGCCGGGCGTGACGTAGCCGTACGAGGAGGTCAGCCGCAGCCGGGCCGTGCCGTCGACCGCCCGGTCATGCATGAAGAACGCGCCGACCTGCGCGTTCACCAACGGCGTGACCTCGTTCATGATCATGCGGCAGACCTCGCCGATGTCCCGCTGACCCTGCAGCAGAGCGCTGACCCGGGCCAGGTTGGAGTTCATCCAGTCCTGTTCGGCGTTCTTCTTGGTCGTGTCGCGGAGCGTGACGATCATCTGGTTGATGTTGTCCTTCAGCTCCGCCACCTCGCCCATCGCGGCGACCGCGACGGTACGGGTCAGGTCGCCGCGGGTCACCGCCGTGGACACGTCGGCGATGGCGCGCAGCTGGGTGGTCAGCGTCGAGGCCAGCTGGTTGACGTTCTCGGTCAGGTCCTGCCAGGTGCCGGACACCCCTCGTACGTGCGCCTGCCCACCGAGCTTGCCCTCGGTACCGACCTCGCGGGCCACCCGGGTGACCTCGTCGGCGAACGACGACAGCTGGTCCACCATCGTGTTCACGGTGTTCTTCAGCTGCAGGATCTCGCCCTGCGCGTCGACGGTGATCTTCTGCGACAGGTCGCCCTGCGCGACGGCGGTGGTCACCGACGCGATGTTGCGTACCTGCGCGGTCAGGTTGGACGCCATCGAGTTCACGTTGTTCGTCAGGTCCTGCCAGGTACCCGAGACGCCGGTGACCCGGGCCTGACCACCCAGGTTTCCTTCCGTACCGACCTCGCGGGCCACCCGCGTCACCTCGTCGGCGAACGACGACAGCTGGTCCACCATCGTGTTGACCGTGCTCTTGAGCTCCAGGATCTCGCCCTGCGCGTCCACGGTGATCTTCTGCGACAGGTCACCCCGCGCCACCGCGGTGGAGACCTGGGCGATGTTACGGACCTGGGAGGTCAGGTTCGCCGCCATCGAGTTCACGTTGTCGGTGAGGTCCTGCCAGGTGCCGGAGACGCCGCTGACCCGGGCCTGCCCACCGAGCTTGCCCTCGGTACCGACCTCGCGGGCCACCCGGGTGACCTCGTCGGCGAACGACGACAGCTGGTCCACCATCGTGTTGACCGTGCTCTTGAGCTCCAGGATCTCGCCGCGCGCATCGACGGTGATCTTCTGCGACAGGTCACCCCGCGCCACCGCCGTGGTCACCGACGCGATGTTGCGTACCTGCGCCGTCAGGTTCCCGGCCAACTGGTTGACGTTGTCGGTCAGGTCCTTCCAGGTGCCGGACACCCCACTAACCCGGGCCTGACCACCCAGGTTTCCTTCCGTACCGACCTCGCGGGCGACCCGCGTCACCTCGTCGGCGAACGACGACAGCTGGTCCACCATCGTGTTCACGGTGTTCTTCAGCTGCAGGATCTCGCCCTGCGCGTCCACGGTGATCTTCTGCGACAGGTCGCCCTGCGCCACCGCCGTGGTCACCGACGCGATGTTGCGTACCTGCGCCGTCAGGTTCCCGGCCAACTGGTTGACGTTCTCGGTCAGGTGCCGCCACGTACCGGACACGCCGGTGACCCGGGCCTGACCACCGAGCTTGCCCTCGGTGCCGACCTCACGCGCGACCCGCGTCACCTCGTCGGCGAACGACGACAGCTGGTCCACCATCGTGTTGACGGTGCTCTTGAGTTCCAGGATCTCGCCCTGCGCGTTCACCGTGATCTTCTGCGACAGGTCGCCGTTGGCGACCGCGGTGGACACCTGGGCGATGTTGCGGACCTGGGAGGTCAGGTTCGCCGCCATCGAGTTCACGTTGTCGGTCAGGTCCCGCCAGGTGCCGGAGGCACCGCGGACATCCGCCTGACCACCCAGCTTCCCCTCGGTGCCCACCTCGCGGGCCACCCTGGTGACCTCCTCGGCGAAGATCCGCAACGTGGCGGTCAGCGAGTTGATCGTGTCGGCCAGCTCGGCGACCTCGCCCTTCGCGCTGACCGTGATCTGGCGGGACAGGTCACCCTGGGCGATGGCGGTCGCCGCCTGCGAGATGCTGCGTACCTGGTTGGTCAGGTTGGAGGCCATCAGGTTGACCGAGTCGGTGAGGTCCCGCCAGGTCCCGGAGGCGCCCCGGACATCCGCCTGACCACCCAGCTTCCCCTCGGTGCCCACCTCGCGGGCCACCCGGGTGGCCTCGGCGGTGAACGAGGAGAGCTGGTCGACCATCGCGTTGACGGTGTGCGAGATGCGCAGGAACTCGCCGCGCAGCGGACGCTCGTCGATGGACAGTTCGGAGTGCTGGGACAGGTCACCGACGGCGACCGCGTCGATCACCCGGGCGATCTCCCGGCTGGGCCGTACGAGGTCGTCGATGAGCTGGTTGATGGAGCCGGCGGTGTCCTCCCAGCCGCCTTCCAGCGCCTCGTGGTCGAGCCGTTCGTTGAGCCTGCCCTCCCGGCCGACCACCCGGCAGATCCGGCGTACCTCCCGAGCGGAGCGCCGATGTACCGCGATCACTTCGTTGAAGCGGTCCGCGACGTCACCGGCCAGGCCGGTGCGCCGGGTGAGCCGTACGCTGAAGTCACCGCGTCGGAACCGGTTCAGCGCTTCGGCGAGTTCGGTCAGTACGGCGTCTGCGGCTTCGTCGGACTCGTTGTCGGTCCTGTCCACCGTGGTCATCGCTTGCCTCACCGCTCCTCGCAGACTTCGGCTCACACCTGTACCCGGAAACCCTACGATGGGAGGTGCCGACAGCACAGTACGTAGCGACGCACTTCCGGTAAGGTTCTCCCCTCCAGTGAACCTTACGTGGGAACGGACCTTAGAGGCATATCACTCTAAGCGGTGTATATCATGCAGGAAAAGTTGCCTGCGCCTAGCCTTCGCCGATCCTCGACACAACCGCGCACGCCACCGGCCCACCGCAGGAGATAACCGGCATCATGGTCGGATCGGCCCGGTACAGGGACCGAATTTCTACTACGGCTTGGGGCAGGATAGACAAGGTGTCGCTAGAGGGCATCAGGCCGTTAACGAACGATCCGTTGCAGGGGGCGGGGTGACCACGGCAGTTCATCGACGACTCAGGCTGCCCGCTGACCACAAGTCACCCGCAGCGGCCCGGTCCGCCCTGCGGGAGATCCTCATCGAAGCTGATCAGACCGATCTGCTCGACGAGGCGCTGCTACTCACCACCGAACTGTCCACCAACGGGGTGATCCACGCCGGCACCGACCTCGACCTCGACGTGTCCGCCGACGAGCGCGGGGTCACCGTCACCGTCACCGACTACCGTGGCGGCCCCATCGAGGCGAACCTGCTCACCCTGCCCGACGAGAGCTCCGAACACGGCCGCGGCCTGCTGCTCGTCGACCAGTTCGCCACCTCATGGGGCACCACCCACGACCCGACCGGCAAGGGCGTCTGGTTCCGGCTGGAGCGCGGCGGCCCGCCGGCCCGTACCCGTTTCGGGCAGCCCACCCGACCCCGGCCGGTATCGCCCGAGGCGGAGCCCACCAGCCCCGCCGACGCCCTCGCCTGGCTCGTACACGTACCCGACGACCTACGACAGCGGCTCACCCTGGCGCAACTGCTGTCCGAACTACTGCTCCGACTCAGCGAAGTGGTCGGCGCGGCCGGCGGCGCGGTGTTCCTGGACCGCGCCGACGGCCGCGGGGAACGCTGCGTCGCCCGTCAGGGCACCGCCGGACTACCGATGTCCGACGCACCTGACGCCATCGCCGCGCCGCCCGTCGACGGCGACGGGATCGAACTCGACCCCGCAGCGCCACCCACCGCGGAGACCGTGACACTTCCGCTGCCCCGGCCCCTGTCCGGCCGGATCGAACTGCACAGCACACCGGACGAGGCCCTGGCCGGGAACTGGCCGTCGATGGCCCAACTGGCCGCCGAACGGATGAGCATCGCGGTGGAGAACGACCGGCTGCGCGACGCCGACCAGCTGCGCCGCAGTTGGCTGACCTACCTGGCGGAAGCCTCCGAACTGCTCGCCCAGTCACTGGACGTCGATCTCACCCTCGCCCTCGTCCCCCAACTCGTGGTACCCCGACTGGGCGAATGGTGCGCGGTACACATGCTCGACGAATTCGAGGACCTGCGTCTAGCCGCGTGCAGCGACGTCGACGAGGCCGCTCTGCCGCTGCTCCGCCGCCAGCTCTCCGGGCACGGACCGGACGCCGACCTCGACGTCGTCGAACGACTCGGCGAGGTCATCGACGGCGCCGCAGTGGTCCCACTGAACCGGCCACTGGACGGCGTCGCCGTACCGCTGGTTGCCCGGGGCGGGGTCCTCGGCACCCTGACCGTCGGCCGACCGCCGGGACGGCTGCACGCACCCGACGACGTCGCCGTCATCTCCGACATCGCCCGCCGCGCCGCGCTGGCCATCGAGAACGCCCGGATCCACGCCGAACGAGCCGAGATATCCCAGGCGTTCCAGCGGGCACTGCTGCCCTCCGCGCTGCCGACCGCGGCGGGCCTGCAGTTCGCCGCCGAGTACGAGCCGGCCAGCACCGGCACCGACGTCGGTGGCGACTTCTACGACGTGATCGAACTCGACACCGATCACTGGCTGATGTGCATCGGCGATGTGTGCGGCAAGGGTGCCCAGGCCGCCGCACTGACCGGGCTGGTACGCGACGTGATCCGGGTCCTCGCCCGGGACGGCCGGCCGCTCGACCGGATCGTCGAGCTGCTCAACCAGACGCTGCTGGACCAGCACAAGGGCAACCGTTACTGCACCCTGGCGATGGCCGTGGTGTCCCGGGACGCGGACGGCTGGCTGGACGTGGAGCTGTGTTTGTCCGGGCACGACCGGCCGGCGCTCGTACCGGCCACCGGCACCCCCGAACAGGTCGGCGAGTGCGGCACCGCGATCGGGCTGCTGAACGAGGTGATCGTCACACCCGTCAAGGTACGGCTGGCGCCCGGGGAGGCACTGGTCTTCTTCACCGACGGGGTCACCGAACGCCGCCGGGACACCACCCTGTTCGGCGCCCACCGGCTGATCCGGGAGCTGCGCAAGCTGGCCGGCCAGTCCGCGGCGGGTATGGCCGCCGGCCTGACCTCCACGGTGCTGTCCTTCTCCCTGGAACAGCCCCGCGACGACATCGCCATCCTGGTATTGCGCAACGACCCGTGAAAACCGTGGCTCGGCTGCGGCATGTCGCGTCCCGGGTTGCGCGGGTGTGGCGACAACCCGCCAGCGGGCGGCTGGATCCGGCCCACTAGGAGACGGGAGGCCGTAGCGACAGGTCGAGCAGTTCGATGGTGTGCGCGGTGGGCATCTCGACCCCGGCGCGGCCCAGCGCGGAACTGATCTGCAGCAGGCAGCCCGGGTTGCCGGCGACCAGCAGGTCGGCACCGGTGGCCTCGACCCGTTCGGCCTTACGGTCACCGAGCTGGCGCGCAGGTTCCGGCTGGAGCAGGTTGTACACCCCGGCCGATCCGCAGCACAGGTCCGATTCGGCGGGTTCGACCAGGACGAGCTCCGGGATGGCGCGCAGCAGTTCGCGTGGCGCGGAACGGATCCGCTGGGCGTGCGACAGGTGGCAGGCGTCGTGGTACGCGACCGTACGGGCCACCGGGTAGCGGGGGGCCACCGGGCCCAGCTCGACCAGCAGTTCGGTGATGTCCCGGGTGCGTTCGGCGAGCCGGGCGGCGCGCTGCGCGTATTTTGGATCGTCGGCGAGCAGTTCGGCGTACTGCTTCATCACCGACCCGCAGCCCGCGCTGTCGGTGACCAGGTAGTCGATCCCGGCCGCGTCGAACCTGTCGACGATGCCGCGGGCCAGTCGAGCCGCCTCGTCCCGGCGACCGGAATGTTCGGACAGCGCGCCGCAGCACCCCTGCCGGCGGGGTATCACCACGTCGCAGCCCTCGCGCGCGAGGACCCGCGCGGTGGCGGCACTGACCTGGCCGAAGAACGCGGATTGTACGCACCCGGTGAGCAGTCCCACCACCGCGCGGCGCGGGCCGAGCGCGGTGATCCGTCTCGGCAGCCGTGGCGCCCGGCGCAGCGGCGGCGCCAGCTGTTCCATTGTGGACAGCGACGGCGGCAGGTGCCGGCGCACCCACTGCACCGTCGTGGTCTGCTCCACCCGCCGGTACGCCGCCAGCGGCAGCCGCAGCGCCCGCAGCCGACGCGGGTACGGGAACAGCCCGAAGATCAGCCCGCGCAACGCCCGGTCCAGCAGCGGGCGCGGATACCGCCGCTCCACCTGTGTCCGGGTCGAGTCGATCAGCTTGTCGTAGCGCACCCCCGACGGGCAGGCCGTGACACAGGCCAGGCAGCCCAGGCAGGCATCGAAGTGGCCGACCATCCGCTGCGACATCGGCGCACCGTTCAGGCCCTGCTCCATCAGGTTGATCCGGCCGCGCGGCGAATCCATCTCCTCGCCCCACAGCACGTACGTGGGGCAGCTCGGCAGGCAGAACCCGCAGTGCACGCAGTCCTCGATCAGATCCTTCGCGGGAGCCCCGTTGGTGTCGAACGCTCCCAGTACGTCATCCGCCCGTGTCATCTCAGATCCCGCCCACGAAGCGCCCGGGCGCCAGCCGGCCGTCCGGGTCGAACTCCCGCTTGACCGAACGCATCAGGTCAAGACCGTCGACCGGTCCCCACAGATCCAACTCGGCGCGGATCCGGGCCGGCGCGGCCAGCACCTGGCAGTGGCCGCCGTGGCTGATCGCCACGGTCCGTACCGCGAAGAGGATGCGTTCCATCCGTTCCGGGTCGATGGAGCCCGGCACCGAGGCGTACATCACCCCGGAGCCGGGTGAGCAGAAGATCCGTACCGGCAGGTCACGGGCAGCGTCGCGGAGCGAGTACACCGGCCCGAACAGCTGACCGACCGGGGTCACCACCTGCAACCCGACGTCGTCGGCGCCGAACGGGTAGCGGCCCCACCAGTCCGGCGGCGTACGGTCCACCCGGGTGCCGTTGCCCAGCACCGCGACGGCCCGATCGGCGCGGGCCGCCACCGCCTCCGCCGGCCCCTCCAGCAGCAGGACCATCGAGTCGGTGCCCGGTACGAGGCGCGGCCGCTCCGACTCGCCGCGCCGCCGGGCGTTCTCCGGCGGCGGGCACTCGACCTCGATCGCGACCGGGCCGAGATTCGCCTCCGCGATCCGCACCGACAGGTCCCGTACCTCGGCCGGGGTGCGTACCTGCCGGGTGACGTAGGCGCTGGCGGGAGGCTGCGGCGCAAGTTTGAAGGCCAGCTCCGTGATCACCCCGAGGGTGCCGTACGAGCCGGCGAACATCCGGGCCAGGTCGTAGCCGGCGACGTTCTTCACCACCTTGCCGCCGGAGTGCGCGACCACGCCGTCGGGCCGGACGACCGTGGCGCCGAGCACCTGGTCGCGCGGGGCACCGAAACGCAGCCGCAGCGGGCCCGCGGTGCCGGCGGCCAGCGCGCCGCCGACGGTGGCGCCGGGCATCATCTCGTCGAGCGCGAGCCGCTGACCGGCCCGGGCCAGCTGGGCCTGCAGGTCGGACAGCGGAGTCCCAGCGCGGACCACGGCGACCAGGTCGCCGGCGGCGTGCTCGATCACCCCGGACTGGCGAGACAGGTCGAGCAGCAGTTCCGCGGCGGCCGGCGCGGCACCCCAGTGCAGCTTCGTACCGCCGCCGCGGATCACCACGTGCAGGTCGTGCTCGGCGGCGACAGTCAGCACCCGGCTGGTCTCGGTACTGGAACCGGGGCTGGCTACCCAGCGGGCCGCCACCTCGGCGACCCGGTCGTCCGGACCGGCGGGCCGCGCGTGCTCGTCACCGCAGACGGCGCGCAGCTTCTCCAACACTGACATCAGAACGCCTCCGCGAGGCCGGCGGCCTGGGCCGGATGGACGCCGGAGCCCTTGCGCGGCACCTCGCCGCACAGCCGTGGGGTGGGGAAGACCTTGCCCGGGTTGCAGCGGTGCTGCGGGTCGAAGGCACATCGGACGAGTTGCATGGTGTCCAGGTCGTCGTCGGTGAACATCCGGGGCATGTACCGCGCCTTGTCGACGCCGACGCCGTGTTCACCGGTGATCGAGCCGCCGTGCCGGATGCACAGATCGAGGATGGCGCCGGAGACGACCTCGGCGGCCTCGCCCTGGCCCGGTACGGAATCGTCGAAGAGCACCAACGGGTGCAGGTTGCCGTCGCCGGCGTGGAAGACGTTGGCCACCCGGATGCCGCTGGCCTCGGATAGTTCGGCGATGTCGGCCAGCACGCTGGCCAGGGCGGTGCGCGGGATCACGCCGTCCTGCACGATGTAGTCGGGGCTGATCCGGCCGACCGCGGCGAACGCCGACTTGCGGCCTTTCCAGATCTGCACCCGTTCCGCCCCGTCGGCGGCGCGTCTGACCTCGAACGCCCCGGCCGCCTCGCAGTGCTTCTGTACGGCGCCGAGTTCGGCGATCACGTCCTCGGCCGGACCGTCCAGTTCGACGATCAGGACAGCGCCGGCGCCGGCGGGATATTCGCAGGCCACCGCCTGTTCGGCGGCCTCGATGGACAGCGCGTCCATCATCTCGATGGCCGCCGGGGTGACGCCTTCGGCGATGATCGCGCTGACCGCCGATCCGGCGGCGGCCATGCTGTCGAAGGCAGCCAGCACCGTCTGCACGGTCTCCGGTAAAGGCAACAGGCGGACCACCACCTTCGTCGCGATGCCCAGCGTGCCCTCGGATCCGATGAAGACCCCGAGCAGGTCGTACCCCAGGGACTGCCGGCATTTACCGGCACCGAGCCAGACGATCTCGCCATCCGGTGTAACGACCTCCAGGCCGGTCACGTGGTGCGCGGTGAAGCCATATTTCAGACAGTGCGCACCGCCGGAATTTTCTGCGACATTGCCGCCAATTGAGCAGATCTGCTGACTTGACGGATCAGGCGCGTAGTAATAGCCGGCCGGACCGACCTCCCGGCTGATCGCCAGATTGATCACTCCAGGCTCGACGATCGCGGCCTCCGCGGTCAGGTCCACCTCGATGATCCGGCGCATCCGGCTGGTCACCACCAGCACGCCGTCGGTGCGGGGCAACGCGCCACCGGACAGGCCCGTACCGGAACCACGCGCCACGAACGGCACGTCGGCGTCCCGGCAGGCCCGGACGATCTCCACCACCTGTTCGGTGGTCTCCGGCAGTACGACCAGGCCCGGGATCGCCGAGTATCGGGCCAGGCCGTCACACGCGTAGGTGCCGAGCTGAGCGGGGTCCGACAGGACCGCGTCGCGGCCCAGAACCTGGACGAGCCGCTCGGCAAGGGCAGCAAGCTGAGCCGGCACAGACATCAGCGCCTCCCGTATTTCGCGGTCCCGGACCGCGAAATGACCACGGACGTCCGGTTACCGCCGGGTTCGGTACCTCGTCAACCTACGGTGCCGGAGCGTCTTGGTCAACAAGCCGCTACGGTCCGTCCTGGTACGGCGGTACCCGCTCATCCCCCCACGAAACCTCCGTACCGGACAGGTCAGTCCGGCGACCGGAGGCCATTCCGTTGTTGGTTCGATCAGCCGCGCCCGCCACCGCCTGCGCGATCGGCAGGCCACCGGACCGCATCGACAGGGTCAGGCCGGCGGTGTCCGGCTCGTCGAGCAGCGCACACAGCGCCCAGGCCACGTCGTCGCGGGTGCTCTCACCGCCGCCGTCGCGGCCCAGTTCGATCCGGCCCAGGCCCGGCTCGTCGGTCAGCCGGCCCGGCCGCAGGATCGTCCAGGCCAGGTCGTCGCGCTGACTGAGGTGCGCGTCGGCCTCCCGCTTGGCCCGCAGATAGGCGGCGAAGACGTCGTCGGTGCCCGGTGGTGGTTCCCGGTCCACGCCGTCGGCGGACACCATCAGGTAGCGGCGCACCCCGGCCAACCGGGCAGCGTCGGCCAGCAGAATCGCGGCGTCCCGGTCGACGCTGGCCTTACGCTCCGCGCCGCTGCCGGGCCCCGCGCCGGCCGCGAACACCACCGCGTCCGCGCCGGCCAGGTGTTCGGCCAGCGCACCAGCGGACGTGCCCTCCAGGTCGACCAGTATTGGCTCGGCCCCGGCCTCGCGCACATCGGCGGCGTGCTCCGGATTGCGTACCAGCCCGATCGCGGCGTCCCGCCGGCCGGCCAGCTGACGCGCCAACCGCAACGCGATCTTCCCGTGTCCACCTGCGATCACCACGCGCATGGATTCACCGTATTACCCGCAGTACGGTGTCTGCCTGTCATGAAACGGACATGCGCCGAACGGACACGTGATCTTCAACATGTCGTCACATGACTTTCGGTGAAACCACCATCCGTCGTCGCCGCCTTCCGTGACGCCCCTGACGCGGAACGACACCTTTCCGATGCGTACCGCGAACCTCCGGGGACAGTGTGTACTCGATCACCCATGGAGCGACGAACCGTGTTACACAACGAGGCGACCGCACCGGGAGTGCGCGTCCCAGCTTCGCCACATCCCACCCCCCAGCGCACCGAGGAGGCGCGTTGTGACCGACCCGAACAGCGGTGGATACTCCTCCGCCGATGAGCCGACGGCTCGTCGACTGCCGCTCCGTACCCAGTCCCATTCCACCGATCAGCCGGCCGGCAGCGACCCGTGGAACGGCACCGCCGACCGGACCGAGGAGAACCCGTTCAGCGGCACCGCACTGGGTTCCCTGCCGGACAACGGGAAGGACCAGACAAACCCGTTCGACCGGCCCGCCTCCGGCAGCCCGTCCGACGTGGCCGCAGAGCCGGTGGTGCAGCACCGGGCCCGTACCAGCTTCCCGATCGTGCTCGGCCTGATCTGCTCGCTGGTCGCGGGCACCGCCGGGCTGACCGCCTGGCTGGCGCCGGCCGTGGTGGCAGTGGGCGCGCTCGGTGTCCTGCTGTCCCTGATCGGCATGTTCACCGCCCACAAGCCGCACGTCGGCGGCCGACTGGTCGGGCTGCTGGCCATCCTGATCGGGCTCGCCGCGGTCGGGCTCGGGCTCGCCGACCACTTCGGTACCTTCAGCTGGCTCAACCACGACCTGCCGCACCACGCCCGGAACTGGCTCAACGACCACGTACCCGGTCTGAACTGAGTCCTCCGCCGTAGCGCACCGCCGACCGACCCACCGGGAAAACGACCGGACCGGGTCGGTCGGCGGCATGCTTCCCGGACACCGGCAACGACGACTCGACCGGTCGGGTAGCTTGCGACACGGCCTAGGATCGGCCGGGTGACCCGCCGGCTGATCCCCCTGCTGCTCGCCGTCGCCCTCGCCCCCCTGGTGTACCCCGCACCGGCCACCGCGGCACCGGACGACCAGCGCTGCGCCGCGCACCGCAACCGGCTCGACTACGTGCCCTGGCAGATCACCCGGCTGGCGCCACAACGGGTCTGGCCGGTCAGCCGTGGCCGGGGCATCACCGTCGCGGTACTCGACTCCGGCGTCAACTCCCACCACCCGCAACTGACCGGGCGGGTACTGCCCGGCACCGACCTGGTCCGTGGCCACGGAAGCGCGGACGACGACTGCAGCGGCCACGGCTCGATCGTCGGCGGCATCATCGCCGCGCACGACGTCACCGGCACCGGATTCGCCGGGATGGCACCCGACGCGACCCTGCTACCGGTCCGGATCGCCACCAACCTCTCCAGATTCGACAACGGCTCACCGCGCATAGCGCGCGCCATCCGCTACGCGGTCGACCACCACGCGGGCATCGTCAACATGTCACTGACCACAGAGGACACTCCGGAACTGCGCTCGGCCGTGCACTACGCGCACGCCCACGACGTCGTACTGGTCGCGGCGGCTGGCAACGAGGCCGCCAGCACCGACGGGCCGATCTACCCGGCCGCGTACCCCGAGGTGATCGCCGTGTCCGGGGTCGACCCGCAGGGCGCGCACGTCAGCTCGTCCAACAGCGGCGAATGGGTCGACCTGGCCGCACCCGGCGAGAAGATCGTCGGCCCGGCCGCCACCACCAGCGGCTACTCGCAGGGCGACGGTACGAGCTTCGCGGCGCCATTCGTGTCCGGCGTCGCGGCCCTGATCCGCGCCTACCGACCGAAGCTGTCGGCAGACCAGGTACGGCAGCGGCTCGAAGCCACGGCGGACCACCCGGTCGGCGGCCGCGACGACCAGGTCGGCTACGGCGTAGTGAACCCGTACCGGGCGGTCACTGCGGTCCTCGACTCCGGCGCTCCGCCGCCGACGGCACGCCCCGGAGCGCTGCCGGCCGCCGCGAGCACACCGCCGGCCGCCGGGCACCGTACGGTCCTGCTGCTCGCCGGTGTGGGCGTGCTGTTGAGCGTCGCGCTGCTGTTGGCCGTCGCCGTGGTGCCACGCGGTCGGCGCCGACACTGGCGCCCCGGTCTGCGTACCGCGCCGACGACGGAGCCGGCGCCCCCGACCTCGCCGGATCCCGGTACGGGTCCGGCGCGCATCATGGCGCCGGCCAGTACCAGAGCGCCGCACCGCGGCCGGCAACCCGCTGCCGGGCCGCCTGCGGTACGCAGCCCCGCGACGCGCACCCCGGCGACCCGCGGTCCTGCGACGCGGCCCGCGGGCGCCAAGGCGCCGGACCGTACCGGTCAGGGCCGTGCCGACGGCTTCACCGTGGACGTCAAGTTCCGCTGACCGTCTACTGTGGACATATCGGAGTCGCCACCGACGGGGCCGCCCGGCAGCGCCACCGCTGCCGGACTACCGGTCAGCGGCCGTCGTCGGCCGGTTCCTGCCAGGCGAGCTGGACCAGCTGCGCACCGTCCCGGCGACGGATCAGCCAACCCCGGCCCGGTGGCAGCAGTTCCGGGCGACGGTTGCCGTACAGCGGGCCCTCCTCCCGGTTACCGGACATCATCACCGCCGGCATGTTGAGCTCCCGCAGAGACTGCAGCACCGGTTCGTACATAGCCCTCGCCAGCCCGCCGACCCGCCGGGTCAGCACCAGGTGCAGACCGATGTCGCGGGCCTGCGGCAGCAGATCGAGCAGCACCGACAGCGGGTTAGCCGAACCGGTGGCGACCAGGTCGTAGTCGTCGACCAGCAGGTACAGCTCGGGGCCGGACCACCAGGACCGGTCCCGCAGCTGCGCGGGCGAGACATCCGGGCCGGGCAGCCGGTTGCGCATCGCGCCGGACAGGGAGGCCAAGGCCTTCGTCAGGGCCGTACCGGACGCGGCGTACTCCAGCAGGTGCGCCGGCGACACCGCGCCGAGCAGCGTACGGCGGTAGTCGGCCACCATGATCCGGGCCCGCTCCGGGGTGTGCCGGGCGGCGATCTGGGCGGCCAGCATCCGCAGGAACGCGGTCTTGCCGGACTCGGTGTCGCCGACCAGCACCAGGTGCGGCTCGGCGGCGAAGTCCAGCCGTACCGGCGACAGGTCCTGTTCGGACAGTCCGACCGGGACGCCGGGTGATCCGTCCGGCTCCGGCAGCGAAGCGGCCGGCCAGCGCCGCGGCAGCAGCCGTACGGGCGGCGCCGGGTCCTGCGGCCAGGCGGCGGACACGGCGCCGACCAGGTGCCCGACCCCGGTGGCGAGTTCCTCGACGGTGGCCCTGCCGTCGATGCGGGGCGCGGCGACCAGGTACTGCATGCCGTCGGCGGACAGGCCACGGCCCGGCGTACGGTCCGGTACCAGCGCCGCCTTCCGGCGATCCACCTCGGACTCGGCCGGGTCTCCGAGCCGCAGCTCGAACCGGGTACCGAGCAGGTCCCGCAGGTTGAGCCGCAGCTCAGACCAGCGCGCGGCGGTGAGTACCAGGTGGATGCCGTAGCCGAGGCCGCGCGCGGCCAGCGCGGTGATCCGGTCCTCCAGCTCCGGCAGGTCGCTGCGTACCGTGCCCCAGCCGTCGACAACCAGGAACACGTCGCCGTACCGGTCACCACCGACCCCACCGGCGCTGGCCAGCCGACGCCGGAAGGTGGTCATCGAGTCGATACCGGACTCGGCGAACCGGACCTCCCGTTCGGCCAGCAGGCCGGAGAGCTCAGCGACGGTACGCCGCAGCAGTTCGGTGTCGCGCCGACCCGCCACCGCGCCCACGTGCGGCAGGTCGCGCAGCGAGGACAACGCACCGCCACCCAGGTCGATGCAGTACACCTGAACCTCCCGCGGCGTGTGGGTGACCGCGAGGCCACCGATCAGTGCGCGCAGCAGGGTGCTCTTGCCCGACTGGGGTCCGCCGACCACCGCGACGTGGCCACCCGCGCCGGCCAGGTCGGCCCACAGCACGTCACGGCGCTGGTCGTACGGCCGGTCCACGACACCCAGCGGTACGTGCAGCTCACCGCGGCGTGGCCAGGACGCCGGGCACAACCCGCGTACCGGGTCGGCGACCAGCGGGGGTAGCAGCTCCGACAGCGGCGGCGGATCACCCAGCGGCGGCAACCACACCTGGTGGGCCGGCCGCCCGTGTCCACGCATCCGCTTGACCAGCACGTCCAGCACGGTGTTCTGGTCCCGGATGGCGATCGCGTCGCCGGGGTCGGAGATCTCGACGGTGAAGCCGCCGGCTGCCGGCTGCGCTGTCACCGGTGGCGGTTCGGCAACGGTACGGTCGATCCGGAACGGCAGCACGGTACGACGCGACTCCCGCCGTTGCGCCGGCACGGTCTCCGCGGTGCGGTACGCCCCGGACACGTACGCGGCCCGGAACCTCAGCTGGGTAGCCGTGTCGGTCTTCAGATACCCGTGCCCGGGCGCGTTGGGTAACTCGTGCGCGGCCTGGTTGCCGAGAACGATACGGCTCTCCATCGCCGAGAAGGTGCGCAGACCGATCCGGTACGACAGGTGGGTGTCCAGGCCACGCAGCCGGCCCTCCTCCAGCCGCTGCGAGGCGAGCAGCAGGTGCACCCCGAGTGAGCGGCCGAGCCGGCCGATCATCACGAACAGTTCGATGAAGTCGGGTTTCGCGGACAGCAGTTCGCTGAACTCGTCGCAGACGATCAGCAGCGCCGGCATCGGTTCCAGCGGCTGCCCGGTGCGGCGGGCCCGCTCGTAGTCGCGCTGGGAGACGTAGTTGCCGGCCGAACGGAGCACCTCCTGGCGGCGCACCAGCTCACCGGACAGGGCGTCCTTCATCCGGTCCACCAGCGGCAGCTCGTCGGACAGGTTGGTGATCACCGCGCTGGTGTGCGGTAACGCGTCGAGCGAGGAGAACGTGGCGCCGCCCTTGAAGTCGACCAGGACGAAGTTGAGATCCTCGGACGAGTGGGTGGCGGCCAGCCCGAGCACGATGGTGCGCAGCAGTTCGGACTTGCCCGAGCCGGTGGCGCCGATGATCAGCCCGTGCGGCCCCATCCCGCCCTGCGCGGACTCCTTGACGTCCAGCTCCACCGGGGCACCGGTCGGCCCGACCCCGATCGGGATGCGCAGCCGTTCGCGTTCCGGCCGGCTGCGCCAGCTGACCGTCGGGTCCAGTCCGGCCGCGTCGCCGACGCCGAGCAGTTCGGTCAGTTCGAAGGTGGTCGCGAGCGGCTCGTCGGAACTGCCCGACCCGGCCAGCCGGTACGGGGCGAGCTGCCGGGCCAGCGCCGCCGCCTGCCGGGTGGTGAGCACGTCCGGCGTCCCCAGCAGTTCGTGCCGCAGGCTGCTCAGGTCCGAGTCGTCCACGGCGCGGAAGGCGCTCTGCTCACCGCGGAACAACGTCAGCGCCTCCGGGGCGACGTCCAGCACCATCAGCCAGTCGTCGGCGTCCCGGGGGATCTGACCGAACAGGTCCAGTACGGTCGCGCCGAGTATTCCGGCGCCGAACAGCTGCGCGTCCTGGCTGACCTCACCGCCGTCCAGGACGACCAGCAGGTGCGGCCGGTCCGGCAGCGGTTCGGCGCTCTTGGCGTGCCGTGGCCGGGTGGCCACCTCCTCGCCGAGCTGTTCCTCCAGTTCCCGCAGCGAACCGGCGATCAGTAGCGCGCCGTCGGTGCCGGGGACCTCCAGGTGCGGCAGCCACTTCACCCAGTCCCAGTCGGCCCGGTGGGCCTCGTCGACCACGACCGCGATCCGCGCGTCGTCCGGGGACTGGTGGGTGGCGAACTGGCAGAGCATGGCGCGCACCAGCGCGGTGACCGGGTCACGGTCGCCGCGCAGCACGATCCGGCTGAACGCGCGCAGCGACACCGCGACGGGCAGCGCCGGTACGGTGCCGTGCGCGGTGAGGAAGCGGCGCAGTGCGATGGCGCTCAGCGGTTCCAGGCTGTCCACCGGCCTGGTCTCCGGGGTGCGGAACGACGCGGTCAGCCGCTGGGCGCCGACGGCCACCCGTACGGCGCCGAAGTCCGGGTCGGTGGGACGGCGTTCCCAGAGCCGGCCACCGGCGGCGATCGACCACAGCGCGTCGGGTGCCGGATGTGACCAGATCAGCGAGGCCCGCTGGGCGGCGGCCGCGCGGCGGGCCCGACGGCGCAGCTGGGACAGGTAGCGCAGGTAGTCGCGGCGTTCGGCGTCGAGTTGGGCGGCCCGGTCCTGGCCGAGGCCGGCGAACGAACCGACGAACATGCCGAGCATCGAGACACCGAACAGTCCACCAGCCACATAGGACAGTGCGCCACCGCGGCCGGTATAGAGCATCGCCATCGCACCGGCCCCCGCCAGCATCGGCAGCAGCATGAGCAGCTGGCCGACACCGCGGGGCAGCTGCTCGGGCACCTCCGGCGGTGCCTCCAGGGCGATCTCGCCCTGCGGCAACGCCGGACCGTGCCGCCGGGCCGGGCGTGTGAACACGATCGTGCTTGACACCTTGCGCGAACCTCCCCTGAGGGCACAGACCGGTGTGCACCGGGATACCCAGCGTTGGACATCGTAGGTACTCTGCACACCGCATCAAAACGCCCAGGCCGGCACGGGAGGAGTCCAGAAGGTGACAGTACTGGCTGGGACCGGTCTGACCAGGGTGACCATCGTGGCGCCGAGAACCCGGGTCGACCTGTCGGTGCCCGACGATGTTCCGCTGGCCGACCTGCTGCCCGGCCTGCTGCACCACGTCGGCGAGGACACCGCCGCGACCGGCGCGTCGCACGGTGGATGGGCATTGTCCCGGCTCGGCGGCGCGCCCCTGGACACCGACCGTACGCCGACCCAGCTGGGACTCAAGCACGGCGAGGAACTCCAGTTCACCCCCCGCGAGGTCGTCGCGCCGGAAGCGGTGTTCGACGACGTGGTGGACGCGATCGCCGGCGGGGTCGCCGACGCCGGGCAGCGCTGGGGCGCGACCACCACACGCCGCTGCGGGCTGGCCGTACTGGGCGGGGCCGCACTGGCCGGCGCCGCGCTGCTGGCCCTGTACGCCCCGGCCCCGCGCCTGCCCGCAGGTCTCGCCGCGCTGGTCGTCGGCCTGCTCCTGCTGCTGACCGCGGCGATCATGGCGCGCGCCCTCGGGGATGCCCGCGCCGGACTGGTGCTGGCCGCGGTGGCGCAGCCGTACGGCTTCGTCGGCGGCCTGCTGCTGGTCACCCCACACGCCGGGCCGACCCGCTGGGGTGCCGGCCCGCTGCTGCTCGGCGCCGTCGGTCTGCTGCTGTTCACCGTGCTGGCCGGGGTTGCGGTGGCCTACCAGGTGCCGGCGTTCGTCGGGGCGGCGACGGTGTCGGCGGCCGGCGCGGTGGCCACCCTGGTCGTACTGCTCACCGGGGCCCGGCCGGTGTCGGCCGCGGCCGTACTGGCCGCGCTGTGTCTGGCTGCCGTACCGGCCCTGCCGATGCTGGCGTTCCGGCTGGCCCGGCTGCCGCTGCCGACGATCCCGACGACGACGGAGGAGCTGAAGAGCGACGCGGTACAGGTGGCCGGCGCCGACGTGCTGGCGCGGACCGGCACGGCCGGCCGGTACCTGACCGCACTGCTGACCGCGGTGTCGGTACTGGCCCTGGGCTGCGTACCGGTACTGCTCGGCTCGCCGCACCCGACGTCCTGGGCGCTGGCCCTGGTGGTGCCGCTGGTGCTGCTGTGCCGGGCCCGCACGCTGCCGGTACGCGTACACCGGTTGCCGCTGCTGCTCGCCGGGCTGCTCGGGTTGGCCACCGTACTCGTCGCCGCGACGGTGACCGGCTCCCCCGCCGGCGTGTCCGTACCGGCCGGGGCACGGCTGACCGTCGCGGTGGCGCTGCTGCTGCTGACCGGCGCGGTGGCCGCGACGTACGGCCTGGTCGCCGCGGGCCGCCGCAGCACACCGGTGTGGGGCCGGGTTCTGGACGTGGTGGAAGTGGTGCTCGGCCTGGCGGTGGTGCCGTTGGCCCTGGGCGCCTGCGGCCTGTACACGCTGGTCCGCGCCCTGAACGGCTGACCCGCGCCGGCATCTGCCCGCCGCGCCGGGCCTGCGGCGCCGGACCGCCGGCGCCGGACCCGGATCACCATTCGGTCAGCGCGGTGGCGCGCCCAGGGCCGGGCGAGCGTCCGGCGGTGGGGTGAGCACTTCGCGTTCCACCGCGCCGGGAGTGGGCCAGGCGAACCGGACCGTGCCCGGTTCGACCACCGCGACCATGTCGTCGTAGAGCCGGGACAGCAGCTGGGGCGCGTCGCCGGTCAACCCGAAGGTGTCCGCGACCAGCGCCGCGTCCGGCGGCAGCAGGCGGCCGGTGATCACCAGGTCGGCGCCGGCCAACAGCCGCGACGACGGCCGGGTGCAGGTGACGGCGACCGACTGCCAGCCGACCGGCGGGGGTGCCGTACCGGCCGCGTCCATGCCGATGGTGTCCAGCCCGACCAGGATCGGGGCGGCCGGGTGCGCGGGCGGTACCGGTGTCCCCGGCGGCAGTACCCAGTGGTCGGTGCCGGTCGCCCAGCGGCCCAGCGACACCCAGTCGGGGCGACCGGCGGCGGCGACGACCCGGGCGCCGACCGCCAGGCAGCGCAGCAGTACGGGCCGGGTCGGCCAGATACCGCCGACCAGCACCATCCGTACCGGTCGGGGCCGGAACAGCTGGACCAGTACCGGTTTCTGGTCCGGGTCCCGGCCCAGCAGTACGCCGCCGGACCCGACCGGCGCGGCCAGCAGGTCCAGCGCCGGTACCGGGCAGGCGTGTCCGGCCGCGCCGACACCTTCGGTGCCCCCGGTCGGTGCGGTGGCGTAGCTGGCCGCGCCGTGCTCGCCGTCCAGCCGGCTCAGCGTCAGGCCCTGCAGCCCGGCGGCCGTGACCAGTTCCGCGCAGGCCGCGTCGATCGCGTCGGGTGCGGCGGCGAGCCGCAGCTGGCCGCGCAAGGCGACCTCCTGCGCGCCGACCCGGTCGGTGTCCGGGCCGAGCAGCAGGCTCATCGTCGTCCACGCGGCGGGCGCCGGTTCGAGGGCCGCGGCGAGCCGCCCACCGGCCGGCGGCCAGCTGGTGACCTGGAAACACACCTGCGCGTATCCGTCGGCGACGAACCGGTCCCAGTGCGCCTCGGTGCGCTTCGGGCCGGTCGGCACGGAACCCAGGCCGAGGGTGCCGGCCAATGCCGCGACCAGCGCGTCCGCCCGCAGCTGCCGATATTCGACGTCCACTGTGGACAGTGTACGGCCGACCCGTTGCAGGGCCGCGGCGAGCGCCCGGCGTACCCCGGTGACGCCGCCACCGCGGCTGTCGGCCACCTCCACCGCGTCCTCGGCGTCGAGGCGTACCACCAGGTAGGTGTGGTTGATCCCGGGTGGCACCGACCCGGTCAGTCGCGCCGCGATGTCCTGGTACGACGCGGCGGCCGGCGACCAGGCGTTGAGCCGGGTCACCGGCGCGGGAGCGGTGTGCTGCAACACCTGCAGCCGGGACAGCGCGGCACCGGACAGCACGTCGGCCAGCGCCGGCAGCGGCAGGTCCTGCTCGGACGGCTCCACCCACAGCGCGGCGAACCAGCCGGTCCCGTCGTAGCCCATCCCGAAAGTTCCACCGCGTTCGGTCACATCCATGATGCTCAGCTCGGGCATCACCTCACGCAGGCCCGCGTACCGGGCATCGACCACTGTGGACGCCGGAGCGGCGGTGGTCGACCGGACAGCGTCGCGTCGGTTGTTCCAGCACCGGAACCGCCAACGCAGCGGGACCTGCTGGTACCACCAGCGGCCCCGGCGGCGGGTCAGCAGCAGCAGGACGATCAGCACACCGGGCGTTGTGACCGCTGCCAGCAGCCAGGTTCCCCGGCCCAGTACGGCAGCCACGGCGAAGGCGACCAGCTCGACCCCGACCAGTTGGCCCACTACCGGTCCGGCCAGCCGGCGCCGTCCGGCGGGCAGCGGTCGCAGCGGCGGTAACCGCGGACCGGCCGATGCGTCACGACCCGCCAGCCGATCGTCCATGGTCGGCCCACCGGAACCCGATCGACCGGCCCCACCTGGGTCGTTCCCTGTGAACCGGGGGGTCGTCATCGCCGAACGGTCCTCCTCCGAGAGCGGTGCGGCGCCGCCGGTTGCGGGCAACCGGTACAACGCCAGTAGGCTCGGCCGCGCTCATGGTATGCGCCGGCACACCGGGTACAGCCGGCACCGCCGGCTCAGGCTGGTACAGCCGGCACCGCCGGCTCAGGCTGGTACAGCCGGCACCGCCGGCTCAGGCTGGTACAGCCGGCACCGCCGGCTCAGGCTGGTACAGCCGGCACCGCCGGCTCAGGCGTGCCACAGCCGGCACAGGTCCGGTACGGGGCGACGACAGGAGGCATCGGCGGTGCGGTCTCGGCGCGAACAGATCCGGGCTTACCGTTTCGTGACGCGACGGATCGTCGCGGCGCTGCTCGGCAGCGACCCGGAGACCTCCGACCAGCCACTGCGCCGCGGCGCGCTGACCACCTTCGCCAGTGTGATGGTCGGCGCCCTGGTACTGGCCGGTGTCGGGATCTACGGCCTGGTCCGGCCCGGCGGCGACACCTCCTGGAAACAGCCCGGCGCACTGATCGTGGAGCAGGACACCGGCACCCGTTACGTCTACTCCGGCGGCCGGCTGCACCCGGTACTCAACTACGTCTCGGCCCGCCTCTGGTTGCGCAGGGCGCAGGTCACGGTGGTGACCGTGTCGACCAACTCGCTGGCCGACGTGCCGCGCGGGCGCCCGGTCGGCATCCCCGGCGCACCCGACACGCTGCCCGACGCCGGGCGGCTCACCGGCCTGCCGTGGTCGGTGTGCGCGACCCGCGACCCGGCCGGGGTGGCGCACGATCCGATGGTGACTGTACTGGTCGGCACCCGCGCGGCGGGTGCGACCGCGCTGACCGACGACGGGCTGCTGGTCACCGCCGGGGAGGCCGGCATCGCGCTGGTCTGGCACGGCCACCGGCTGCGGATACCGGACCGTACCGCGCTGGCCTCGCTGGGCTGGACGAACCATCCGGTACTCACCGTCGCACCGGCCTTCCTGAACGCGCTACCGGCCGGGCCGGACCTGGTCGCACCGAAGGTCGACGGCGCCGGCCGGGACGGCCCGAAGGTCGCCGGGCACACCGGTACGGTCGGCGACGTGTACCAGGTGACCGCGCCGACCGGTGGCGGCAGCGGATACCTGGTGCTGCTGCCCGACGGCCTGGCCCCAATCTCTGCGGTCACCGCCGGTCTGCTGCTCGGCCACGGCAGCCGGTCCACCCCGCAGCGGCTGAGCCCGACCGACTACCAGGCGGCCCAAGCGTCACCGCGCACCGTCGATCCGGTGGGCGCGCCGACCCGGCGTCCCCGGCTGGCCGACGTCGCCGACGAGGTCGGCCCGGCGGTCTGCGCCGTCTACCGGGGCGGCCGGGACGCAACACACCCCACCACCGCGGTCGCGTTGTACCGGCAGGCGCCGCGGCGGCTGACCGACCGGGACCCGGCGGGGTCACCGGAGAGCACCGGTGACCTGGGCGCGCTGCGGGCCACCACCGTGGTCGTACCGGGTGGCGGCGGCGCGCTGGTCCGGGCAGCGGCCGTACCGGGAGTGCCGACGACGAGCCTGTTCCTCGTCACCGACCAGGGTGTCCGCTACCCCATGCCGGACGACAAGGCGTTGACGGCGCTCGGCTACCGCGACGTGACCCCCGTACAGATCCCGGCGGACCTGCTGGAACTGCTGCCCGCCGGCCCCGTGCTGGACCAGGCCGCGGCCGGCCGTTCCGCACCGGACCGACAGCCGGCCAGCGGTTCGCCGTCGCCCGTACCGTCCGGCGGTGGCGACTGAGCCGTCGTCACCGGGTGGCATGCCAGGGCAGCGATGCGTTGCGCCGGGCCGATAGTCTTGGTCACCGGTCGAGCGCGGACCGTCGCGGGGCAGCGTGCGTAGCGGACCCGGGCACAGTCCGGCGACGCGAGCGCATGCCGGTGAACGGGGAGGACGCATGGTCAGGGCGAAACTGGAAGTCGACACCGAGGCGGTCGGGCAGAGCGTACGAACGCTCGACGCGCGGGTCGACGACCTGGTCAGGGCCATCCAGCGGGTGGCGCGGCTGAGTTCCCCGCCGCTGGGGGACTTTCCGCACGCCACCGATGCGGTGTCCTGGCACGACCAGCTCTCCACCGAGACACTGGGCCGGCTCGGCGAACTGCACGACTCGCTGACCGCGCTGCGCGACGGCAACTCCACCATCGCCGCCCGGTACGACTCGCTGGAACACACCACCCGCACCGACCTCGACAGACGCAACGCCTGAGCCGGAGGTAGCGATGAAACGCGTACGCAGCCACAGCTACCACGGCTACGGCCACGACCAGCTGCGTCGGATGCTGGACAGCGCCGACCCGCAGACCGTACGGGACACCCACGCCGCGGCGTGGAACGCGGTCGACCAGGCGCTCGGCGAGCTGGGGGTCGCGTTGAACGCGACGGTCATCCACGGGCACTGGTCCGGTCCGGCCGCGGCGGAGTTCCAGCGCCGGCTCGCCGCGGTCGCCGAGTGCGCCGGGTCGGCCTCCAACACCGCGCACCAGCTGTGGAACGGGCTCGACTACCTGGCGGCGGACATCGAGACGGCGCAGCGCGAGATGCCGGCAGAGCCGGGCCGCAACGTCCTCAACCCCAACACGATCGGCGCCGACGGCACGGTGGGTTCCTCGCAGGGCTTCGTCCAGGCGATGGCCGCCCGTAAGACGGCCGGCGACCGGGCCGCCCAGGTGATGGACCAGCTCGGACGCCAGATGCAGGGCGACGCCGAATACTGGTGGCCACAGCAGCTGCCGGCGGCGCCGGCGGACATGCCGCACACCCCGGACGGCCGGGGCGTACTGACCGCACGTTCCGGCCCGGGCACCGCGCCGGGCACCGTACCTGCCGCCGGGGCGGGCGGGTCGATACCCGGGTCCGTGGCCGGGGGCGTCCCGGTGCACCCGGCACGCTTCGACCAGCCGGCACACGGCTCCGCCGACACCGTCGGGCACCGGGTGCCCGGCACCGGCCTGGCGGGTGTGGTCGGTCCGGTCGCCGCCGGGCCCGGGGTCGCGGTGTCCGGCCTGACCCCGCCACCCGGTCTACCGGTGGGCGGGAGCACCCCCGCCGTGGCGACCCCGGTGGTACCCGGCATGGCGTCCGGCAGTGGACTGGCCGCAGCCGGTCGACCGCCGGTGGCGGCCCGCCCCGCCATGATGGTGGAGGAGCCGGTGCCGGCCCGTACGGGCGGTCCGGTTGTCGGCTCCGGTGGCACCGGCCGCCGACCCGACGAGCCGGCGGAGCACCACACCTGGCTCACCGAGGACGAGCTGGTCTGGCAGGACCGTCCGGCCCCGCCCTCGCTGATCGAATAGCGCGCACCCACCCGTTATCCGGCCCGGGTGGCGGGTTCCTCCACATCCGGGTGGTAGGCCAGCTCGACCCGATTCCGGCCGGTGGCCTTCGCCGCGTACAGCGCCCGGTCCGCGGCCCGCAGCAACGCATCCAGGGTATCGGCGTGATCGGGGTACATCGCCACCCCGATGGACACGGTCAGGCCCGCGATCCGTTCGGCGGTCGGATCGTCGCGCCGGCTCGGGATACGCAGGCCGGCGACCCGTTCCCGGAGCCGTTCGGCGACCAGGACGGCCCGGTCCGCGTCCGTGTCGGGCAGCGCCACCACGAACTCCTCGCCGCCGAAGCGTCCGGAAAGGTCCTGCCCGCGTATCCCGGACCGGACGACACCGGCGACCGCCCGGAGTGCCTCATCCCCGACCAGATGGCCGTACGCGTCGTTGATGTGCTTGAAATGGTCCAGGTCGGCGACCAGCACCGCCAACCGGCTGTGCCGGCTGCGGGCCCGGGCGAGTTCGTCGTCGGTACGGGCATGCCACCAGCCGGCCACCGCCAGTCCGGTCTTGGCGTCGGTACGCGCCTCCACCGCGAGCTGATCCACCAGCAGCACCCGTTGCAGCAGCATCGCGGCCGGTACCGCGAGCAGGATGGCCCACCGGTCGGTGAAGGCGAGGACGGCGACCAGGCCACCGATAGTCAACGCGGTCGCGTCGGTGGCGGCGGTGGTGCGGTTGCCGAACGTCTCCGCCCAGCTGGCGTCCGGCGCCATCAGCCGGATCGCCGCACCGCACAGCAGCAGGTCCACCAGCTCGTACGCCACGGCGGCGGCCAGTGCGGCGAGCGGCAGCCGCAGGTCCACCGGCACCGGGCCGGTACCGAACGCGGCGCGTACGCCGCTGAACACCGACCCGGCGACGAGTACGGCGAGCACCGTCATGCTGGAGCTGAACACCCAGGTGAAGGCGCGGCACCGGCCGGCGCGCAGCCGCCACCAGGCGAACATGGCGACCGCGGCGAGCACCGCCACCCCGGCGGGCAGGATCAGCGCTGCCGCGAGCGACCAGGCTGACTGGAGGTCCTTGTGCAGGTCACCGGAGAACCGGCGGACCCGTTCGACCCGACGGGCGCCCTCCACCGAGACCGCCGCGCAGACCAACAGCGGGACTAGCGCGACGGTGGGCCGATGGGTGTGGGTCAGCATCGTGAGGACGCCCGCGAGCACCGCGGCGGCATCGATGAGCAGTACGTACGCGCGGGCGGCCGGCGGGGTGGACCACAGCGCCCAGCCACGCGGGGACAGCCGCCGGGCAGCTCCGTTGTCGTTCACCGTAGGCCAGCACTCCCCATTGCACCGCGCTCCCCGCCACTCGATGTCCGACGGTTCGGTCCGCCGGGTCGGGGTGCGACGGGATGTGTGCGAGATCGTAGGGCTTCGACCACAGATAGTGGCACAACTGTTCAAGTCTGCCGACGCACGCGGTTCGCGCGTACCGGCCGGGCCGACCGGTCACATCGGCGCGCTGCCAGCCCTGCAGGCGACTCTCCGGAGTTGATAAAAGGCGCATCGTGCCAAATTCAGGTAGCAACATCCGCCCGGCCGTTGCATCAGGTCACAGATCTTTGCCAGGCTGGGTACGGATGGTTCTCAGGAGGCCGAACCGGCCGCTGCACGAGCGCTCGAGGGGTACGGATGAGCAGAGACGCCAGGGTTCGAGCCGGCCCGCCGGGGGCCGCGGTTCCACCGCACGGCGAAGGGTTCGATGGACAGACCGTACGACAGCGCCTGGACGAGACCTCGCGACTGGATCTCAGTACGCTTCGCAACGAGGACGAGGACGGCTCGCTCGGCCCTGTCGACGAAGGCGAACCGGTACTCATCTCCGTACGTGGACCGAACGCGGGTACCTGGTATCCGCTGGGCACGGGGCCGGTGACCGTCGGCCGCAACCAGGACTCGGACGTACAGCTCGACGACGTGACGGTCTCCCGTCGGCACGCCCAGCTGCGGCGTACCGGTGACCGGTTCACCGTGGCCGACCTGGGCAGCCTGAACGGCACCTACGTCAATCAGGAGCGGGTCGAGTCGGCCCTGTTGGAGGACAACGACGAGATCCAGATCGGCCGGTTCCGGCTGGTCTTCCGTGCTGGCGCCTGAGCGCCACCACACCGACGGACAGCAGCACATCCACGAGCCGGGCACCGTACGACCCGGCACTGGTCGATGCCCGGTCGGGCGTTACCGGTGGGCACGCGCTGACGCCCCGGACCAGGTCCGGGGCGTCGGTCGGCAAAGGTCGCACTCAGCTGGCGTACGGGTTCGCCTCGCTGTTGGTGTAGTGCGTGGTGTCGAAGGTGCCGTCGTAGTTGGTGTCGGCGGCCTCGACGTCGACGGTGCCGTTGAAGTTGGTGTCCTTGGCGTCGAAGTCGTCGCGGCCGTCGAGGTTGCGGTCGGCCACGTACTCGTCGGTCCTGCCGTCCTCGTTGTGGTCGTACACCCGCTGGTCGAAGTGACCGTCCTCGTTGGTGTCGACACCCTTCTCGTCGACGGTGCCGTCCTTGTTGTTGTCGGACACCTCGTTGTTCTGCCAGCCGTCGCCGTCGGTGTCGCCGGTGTGCTGCTCGAAGTAGCCGTCGTGGTTGTTGTCGTACTCGGCGTTGTCGATTGTGCCGTTGGAGTCGGTGTCGTGGCCGATGAAGTCGGCTTTGCCGTCACCGTTCATGTCCGAGTAGACGTAGTGGCCACCGTGACCGTCCGACTCGCTCCAGTGGCTGTCGTAGCTGCCGTCGCCGTCGACATCGACCGTGGTGTCGTAGCCGTCGTCGCTCATCGTTCCCACCCTCCCGGTGCCAGCCCTGGCGGCGGCCCCCGTCCCTCGCTGACGTTGACGTCACCATATGTGGCTGCGGACCGCACACATCTCCCCCTTCCGTGCCAACGCGGACCAGCCGTCCGATCACCGTCGTCGCGGGAGCGGCGGCACCCGGCCCGGTCACGGTGCGCGGCGGCGGCCAGCTGGCGCCCACACCACCCGAAGCGTGGTCATAGGAAGCGTCCAGTCTTCGTCCAGCGCGCTGATACCTCTGCCCGGAAGATGACCCACATGCCAGCCCTCCGCCGCCCGGTCGGGTATCCGGTTCCGTGACCGCCACCCCGGTTTCCGAAGCGGTCGCCGACCGGGTACTGATCGTCGAGGACGAGCGCGACATTCGCGAACTGCTGGCCCGTAGCCTGCGGTTCGCGGGCTTCGACATCGCCACGGCCAGTACCGGCGCCGAGGCCGTACGCGCCGCGGGCCGGCTGCGCCCCAACCTCATCGTGCTGGACGTGATGCTGCCCGACATGGACGGCTTCGACGTCCTCAAACACCTCGGCACCGCGGGGCAGCGGCCGGCGGTGGTGTTCCTGACCGCCCGCGGCGACACCGAGTACAAGCTGCGCGGCCTGGCCCTCGGCGACGACTACCTGACCAAGCCGTTCAGCCTGGAGGAACTCGTCGCCCGGATCAGGGCGGTACTTCGCCGCAGCAACCCCGCCGAGGCGGGCAGCGCCCGGCTGCAGGTGGCCGATCTGGAACTGGACGAGGACAGCCACGAGGTGTGGCGGGCCGGCACGGCCGTACACCTGTCGGCCACCGAGTTCCGGCTGCTGCACTACCTGATGCTCAACGCCGGCCGGGTGATGTCCAAGACCCAGATCCGCAATCACGTCTGGCAGTACGACTACTCCGGCGAGACCAACGTCGTGGAGTTGTATGTTTCCTACGTTCGGCGGAAGGTGGACACCATGGGCCCGAAACTCATCCACACGCTGCGCGGCCTCGGTTACGTGCTGCGGGCGCCGCGCGGCTGAGGCCGGTGCGTACCCGGGCCGCGGCCGTTCTGCAGCACCTCGACCAGCGGGTGCCGCTGTGGCTGCGGCTGGTCGTCGGCGTACTGCTGCTGGTGATGATCACCCTGCTGGTCGCCGGGTACACCGGCAGCGGGCTGCTACGCCGCTACCTGGTGGACAAGACCGGTGACGAGCTCAGGTTGGCGGCGCCGCGCGCCGAACGCGCCCTGATCCACAACGGCCGGGCGGATCCGCCGCCGCTGCACGGGGTGCCCAGCACCTTCGGTGCGTACCTGTTCGGGCCGGACGGCCGGATGCTGGAACGCAGTGATGCCACCATCGCACCGGACCGGCCGGAGCTGCCGAAGCTCGGCGCGGCGCACCACGTACCGCTGGACCAGCCGTTCACCATCGGCGGCACCGGACGGTCCGGCTGGCTGGTGGTGATCCATCCGGTACGCGCCCCGTACGGCGGCTATCTGGTCGTCACCGAGGGCCTCGCCGAGGTCGACTCCACCGTTCGGCAACTGGAACTGATCAACGGGATCGCCGGACTGGCCGCGCTCGCCGTGCTCGCGGTCGCCTGCTACTGGCTGATCCGGCTGAGCCTGCGCCCGGTGCACGCCATCGAGAGCACCGCCCAGCACATCGCGGCCGGGGAACTGGGCCACCGGGTGCCCGAGCGGGGGACCCGTACCGAGATCGGCCGGTTGGGCACCGCGGTCAACGGCATGCTGGCACGCATCTCCGCCGCGCTGGACGATCGGGCCGCCTCGGCGGCCGCCGCCCGCCGCTCCGAGGCGCAGCTGCGCCAGTTCGCCGCGGACGCATCGCACGAGTTGCGTACCCCCATCACCACGATCCGCGGGTACGCCGAACTGTACCGCCAGCAGCGGTCGGCGATGACCGACGTGGAGGCCGACCGGATCGTCGGCCGGATCGAGGACCAGGCCCGGCGGATGGGCGGGCTGGTCGACGATCTGCTGCTGCTCGCCGACCTGGACCAGCGTCGGCCATTGTCCCGTGACCGGGTCGACCTGACCAGCCTGGTGGCCGACGTGGTGCTGGACAACCAGACCCTGGCCGCCGACCACCCGGTGCAGCTGGTGGCGCTCGACGACGGGGCCGGGACCGGGCAGCGCGATGCCGACCGGACCGAGACCGGCCCGATCGAGGTGACCGGCGACGCCGAACGACTGCGGCAGGCGGTGTCGAACCTGATCAGCAATGCTGTCAAGCACACCCCGCCGGGTACCGCCATCTCGGTCGGGATGGGCGTCACGGACACCCCGGCCGGCCGGCTCGCGCTGTTGACCGTGTCCGACAACGGTCCAGGGCTGACCAGCCAGCAGGCCGAGCACGCCTTCGAACGGTTCTACCGGGCCGATCCGGCCCGGGCCCGCGCCGGCGGTGGCGCCGGGCTGGGGCTGGCCATCGTCGGTGCGATCGTCGCCGCGCACAACGGCACCGTCGCGCTGGACACCAGCCCCGACCGGGGCGTCGCCGTGTGCATCCGGCTGCCGATCTGAGCCGGCCGCCCTACTCGCCCGGGGTGATCAGGCCGGACTCGTACGCGAACACCACCGCCTGCGCGCGGTCCCGCAGCTCCAACTTGGCCAGGATCCGGCCCACGTGGGTCTTGACGGTCTGCTCGGCGACCACCAGCGTGGCGGCGATCTCGGTGTTCGACAAGCCGCGCGCGATCAGCCGCAGCACGTCGGTCTCCCTGGGGGTCAGGGTGCCCAGCGCCGCCGGGCGCGGCCGGTCGGCCCCGGGCCGGCGGGCGAAGTCGGAGATCAACCGTCGGGTCACCGACGGGGCGAGCAGCGCATCGCCGCTGGCTACCACCCGTACCGCGTGGATCAGGTCGTCGGCCGGCGCGTCCTTGAGCAGGAAACCGCTGGCCCCGGCGCGCAGCGCCGCGTAGACGTAGTCGTCGAGGTCGAACGTGGTGAGCATCAGGATGCGGGGCCGCTGCCGGTCCGATGCGGGCCGGCCGGCGAGGATGCGCCGGGTCGCCTCCAGGCCGTCCATCACCGGCATCCGGACGTCCATCAGCACCACATCGGGGTCCAGTTCGCGGGTACGACGTACCGCCGCCGCGCCGTCGGCTGCGTCCCCCACCACCAGCAGGTCGGGCTGGGCGGCCAGCAGCGCACCGAAACCCTGCCGGACCATCGCCTGGTCGTCGGCGATCAGCAGCGTCGTCGCCGTCACTCCTGGCCCTCCCCGTCGTCGATGGCCGGTACGTTCCCGGCCTGCCGCCCAGCGGTATCCCTGGGAAGTACCGCGACCACCTCGAAACCGCCCGCCGCGGTGGGCCCGGCGCTCAGGGCGCCGCCGAGCATCGCGGCCCGTTCCCGCATCCCGAGCAGGCCGTGACCGGGGGCGGCCGGTGGCACAGCGCCGGCCGACGAGGGGCCGTTGCGGACAGACACCCGGACCGCGTCGGGATCGTACTCGATCTCCACCAGCACGGCGGCGCCCGGCGCGTGCCGACGCGCGTTGGACAGCGACTCCTGCACGACCCGGTAGGCCGACAGATCCACCCCGGGCGCCACCGGTCCGGGCTGCCCGCGGCGGTGCAGGGTCACCTCGGTGCCGGCCCGGCGTACCCGTTCCGCCAGATCGTCCAGATCGCCGAGGCCCGGTTGGGGAGCCAGTTCCGGTCCGGCATCCTGCCGGCCGGTACCGGCGCCACCCTCCGAGGTGGTGTCTGCCCGCCTCGGCCCGCTGCGCAACACACCCAGCAGTCGCCGCATCTCCACCAGCGCCTCCCGGGACGCGCCGGAGATCGAACTGAACTCGGACCGCACCTCGTCCGGCAACCCCGGCAACCGGTACGGCGCGCTCTCGGCCTGTACCGCGATCAGCGACATGTGGTGTGCGACCACGTCGTGCAGCTCCCGGGCGATCCGGGCGCGTTCCTCCAGTAGGGCGCGCTGGGCCTGCTCCGCCTCGGTACGCCGGGTCTGTCCGGCCAACGCCCGACGTGCCGCCAGCAGCCCGCCGATACCGCCGGAGGCCAGGGTGACCAGGGTGAGGATGACGGTGCCGCCGATGGCGTCGCCGTTGTTTGCCGGCGTGTACACGAACAGCCACAGCCCCACCATGCTGAGCGCCCAGATCAGTCCGAGCACCGTCCGCGGATACCGCAGACCGACGGTGACCATGGTGGCCAGGTAGACGATGACCTGCAGCGGCAGCCAGGGCACCGGGGTGGAGGACGATACGAGGCCCAGCGCCACGGTAGTGAGCAGCGAGAGCCGCCACGCGGTCAGCGGCCACCGGACCAGCAGCACCACCGGAAGCGTGATCAGCAGGGAGATCAGCGGGGCCCAGGGCGGCGCGGGGCTGATGAACTTCCGTACGTCCTCGAGCGAGCCGAGAGCGAAGAGCAGGGCGAGCAGCGCAGCAGGCAGGTACGGCCATTGCCGGCGCCGGCCCGCGGGTCGCGGTTCCGCACCGGCCACCAGGGTCAGTGCCGCTCCCCGCAGAGTACGGAGCATCCCGTGCGCCGCCGCCGTCGCTTGCGTCCCGGTCATCGTCACCGACGATATGCCTGCCCAGGCACCCGGGGCGCCCGGTCCGTGGGCAGCCGTACGCCGTAGCGGGTGACCAGCAGTCGCTGTACCGCCAGCGTGAACGCCCCGGCGATCAGCATGCCGGCCAGGTTGAGCCCGAGCTGGATCAGCGATGCGGCCACCTCGTTCCAGACGCCGAGCGCCACGCCCACGGCGATGTTCCCGGCCGCCGGCACCGTGGTCACCGAGATGAAGACGCCCACCAGGGCGGAGGACTTTCCGGCCGTCATGGACAGAATGCCGGCGGCACCGGCCATCAGCGCGACGATGAACGACCACTTGTCCGGTTCCACGATGAACGTGGTCATGGTGCGATGCTCCAACATGGACGGTTGGATCCAGCCCAGCAGTCGGGCCACCTCGGCGCACCCAGCGGTGATGGCGATCGCCACGGTGAAGCCGACCGCGAGGGTACGGGCGGCCAGCGCGATGCGCGCCGGGTGACATCGGACCAGTCCGAAGCAGATCGCCGCGACCGCGCCGAACTCCGGACCGAGCACCATCGCCCCGACGATCAGGATCGGCTCGTCCAGCAGCGCGCCGACCCCGGCGATCTGGGTGGCCAGGATGAGGAACACCAGAAAAGCCCAACTGAGCCGGGAGTCCGCGGCGGTACGGGCGTCCAGCTCGTCCCACAGCACCGCATCCTCGTCGTAGCCCGGCGCAGCCTCCTCGGCGGCCTCCGCGCCGACCGAGATCGACACATCGATGTCCTCGACGGTGATCGAGCCGGACCTGTCCAGGCCCAGCTCCCGCAGTCGGGTGAGCATTTCGTCCACCGCCTCCCGGGCCATGTCGAACTGGATCAGGTCACCGGCCGGCGAGCGGGCGGCGCCGGACAGTACGACCAGGTTCGTGGCCCCTTCACTGTCGTCGGCAAGCTCGGTCACCTGGTCGGTCAGTTCGACCGGGGCGATCACCCGGATGTGTAACATGCCTGCAGATTCTGCCCGCCACACCCGCCACACCCGCCCCCACACCCGCCACACCGAGCAAGCGAGGTGGCGGTCTCGCGTAGTGGGATAGGCGGCGACCCGGGGTGTGGTCCAGGTCACTTGCGGTTCGCTGATGAGGTCTGGGCCGCTACTGGTATCCAGGAGGAATGGGCCTGAAGAACTTTTCCGGGCACGTCGTACAGGCCCCCATGGCCGGCGGCGCAGCCACGTCGGAGCTGGTCACCGCGGTCGGCGCGACCGGCGCGCTGGGTTTCCTGGCCGCCGGTTACGTACGCCCCGACCGGCTCGCCGAACAGATCGCGGTCGTCCGGGAGTCCGGAGTGCCGTTCGGGGTGAACGTCTTCGTACCGGGCGTCGACCGCAGCGACCCGGTCGCGCTGACCGCGTACAGCGAACGGTTGCTGCCGACGGCCCGCAAGCTCGACACCGAACTCGGTGACCCGTTCTGGACCGACGACGACTACGAGGCGAAGCTCGACCTGCTCGTCGCGGTCGGCGTACCGGTCGTGACGTTCACCTTCGGCTGCCCGGCCCCCGAGGACGTGCTCGCCCTACAGGAATCCGGCAGCGAGGTCGGCGTCACCGTCACCTCACCGCAGGAGGCCGTCGAGGCCGAACGGGCGGGCGCCGACTTCGTGATCGCCCAGGGGGTGGAGGCCGGCGGGCACCGCGGCGGCTGGCTGGGCGGCGAACAGTTCGGCGTACTGAGCCTGATCCGGCTGGTCAGCTCTGTCAGCGACCTTCGGATCGTCGCGGCCGGCGGAATCACCGACGGGGCCGGGGTACGCGCGGTGCTGGCGGCCGGCGCGATCGCCGCCAGCGCCGGAACCGCCTTCCTGCGCTGCCCGGAGTCCGGCGCCAGCGCCACCCACCAGGATGCGCTGGTCGCACCCGAGTTCGCCGACACCGAGCTGACCTGCGCGTTCACCGGCCGGCCGGCCCGCGCGCTGACCAACGGCTTCATCCGCGAGCACGGCCCGTACGCCCCGGCCAGCTACCCGCAGGTGCACCAGCTGACCCGGCCGCTACGGGCCGCCGCCGCGGCGGCCGGTGATCCGGACGGCATGGCGATGTGGGCGGGGCAGTCACATGCGCTGGCCCGGGCCGTACCGGCCGCCGAGGTGGTCGCCGAACTGCTGCCGTGACCTGCACCGCACCGGTTCCAGGAGGCGGACTTCGCCGGCGGATCTCAGCTCCGAACGAAGTCCGGCCGGCCGGACTTCGTCCCCAGGCGGACATCGCGTGCCGGGCAATGTTCCGGCACGCGTCACGTGCCGGGCGTCGCCCTGCGGTCGGCGACGTCCCGGTGCTCCTGGGCAAGTGCCGGTGCGGTGAGCAACCGGGGCAACAGTTCGGGTTCGCGGGTCAGCGCACGGAACACCAGCCCGACGGTGACCCCGTGCTCCGGGCGGTCCCGGACCAGTACCGGATCCCCGGCCCGTACCTCGCCCGGGATGACGACCCGCAGGTACGCACCGGGAACCGCCCGCTCGGTGAAGCGCCGTACCCAACCTGACTCGCCGAGCCAGCCGGCGAACGTACGGCACGGGATGCGTACCGCGCACACCTCAAGCACCAGTTCCGCGCCAACCTGCCAGCGCTCACCGATCACCGCACCGGTCACGTCCAGTCCGGCGGTCGTCAGGTTCTCGCCGAAACATCCGTCCCGCAACGGGCGGCCCAGTTCGCCGGCCCAGTCGTCCAGGTCCCGCCGGGCGTACGCGTACACCGCCTGGTCGTCGCCGCCGTGGTGGCGACCGTCGCAGATCCGGTCCCCGACCAGCCCGCTGCCGCCGACGCCCCGCGGGCCGGGTGCCCGTACCGGAACCGGCCCGGTCACCGGCATCTTGTCGATGCCGGTGACCCCCATGTCGGTGTGCTCGCTCGGCACGGCCCGACCCACGTTGACTGACAGCACATTGCCCACCCGGGCAGGCTACTGCGGGTCGGTGCAGGGTCAGCGGCCGAGCAGGTGGCGCAGGCAGGTCTCCAGGTCGGGCTGGCGGAACCGGTAGCCGTGCAGTTCCAGTGCCCCGCACCGGACCCGCTGGCTGGCCAGTGCGGTGGTACGGGCGCCCTCCTCGCCGAGCAGCAACCGGGGACCGAACGACGGGGTCGGCAGCATCGTCGGCCGACGCAGTACGGTACCGAGGGCGCGGGTGAAACCCGCGTTGGTGACCGGTGTCGGCGCGACGGCGTTGACCGGACCGTGCACCTGGTCGCGGGTCAGCGCGAAGTGGATGATGCCGACGATGTCGTCGATCGACACCCAGGACTGCCACTGGTCGCCGGCGCCGAGCCGCCCACCGAGCCCGGCCCGGAACAGCGGCAGTTGCAGCTTCAGTGCGCCGCCGTTGGGTGACTGCACAATGCCGGTACGCAGGTTGACCACCCGTACGCCGGCCTCACGCGCCGGGCTGGTGGCCGCCTCCCATTCCCGGCACACCTCGGCCAGGAAGTCGTCACCGGGTCCGGCGTCCTCGTCGAGCAGCTCATCACCGCGCGCCCACCCGTAGTAGCCGACGGCCGAGCCACTGACCAGTACGGTCGGCCCCAGGTTCTGGGCCCGCAGGTTGGCCAGGGTGTGTGCGATCAGGCTGGTACCGGCCACCCGGCTGCGCTGGATCTGCTGCTTGCGTTGCGGTGTCCAGCGCCCGCTGATCGGTACGCCGGCCAGGTTGACCACGGCGTCGGCGTCACGCAGTACGTCGGCCTCGATGGAGCCGCGTTCCGGGTCCCAGCGGGACTCGTCGGGGATCCGCGGCGGCCGGCGTACCAGCCGGATCACCCGGTGCCCGCCGGAGGTGAGGAACGCGGTCAGGGTGCTGCCGATCAGGCCACTGGCCCCGGAGACCACCACGGTGAGTCGCTTGGTGCCGGCGGCGGCGTGCGCGGCCAGGTCGTCGGCGAGCTGACGGTGCCGGTAGGCGAACATCCGCCGCAGCCGGGACTCGACAAGCGGCGCGGCGAACCGACCGGCCGCACCGAACGGCAGCTCGTACTGGACCCGGTCGCGCAGCAGGGTGCCACCATCGGCGGTGGACTCAAACTGGTGGCGCTGGATCCACTGCGCGAACGGCCCGGAGACCTGTACGTCGCTGAACTCGTGCGGCGGCCGGTATCCGGTGTGGCGCGCCACCCAGCGCGGGCTGATGATGGCCGGCCCGGCCAACTGCATGGTCGCCTCGGATCCTTCGGTGAGGTCCGGCGCCTCCTGGGCGACGGTGACCGGCTCCCACGGCGGCATCAGCCGACGGAGCGCGCCGGGCCGGCGGTGCCACTCGAACACCTCTTCGACCGGATGGTCGAGGTGCTGCTCGGCGCTGTACGTCTGCATGCCGCCTCCCGTACCCGTGTTCCTGCGCCGCGACTCATGCACCTGGGCGCCTGCGTCGGTCGTACCGGCCATGCCCGGGCCCGCGTCGTCTGGGCGCACGGCGTCCCGTCCCGCATCGACCAGGCCCGCATCGACCGGACCGGCCGCCCGGTCCTCCGGCGGGCCGGTACGGGTGTCCCCGGGCGCCGTGCCGGTCATGCCGCGGACCTCGATCCGGTCAACGCCCGGGCCAGTTCCCGGGCGGCGACTCCGGCACGGCGGCGGTTGGGCACGGTCACCCGACCCCGTAGTACGTCGAAGTCGACTCGCTCCACCTCGTCGAGAATGCCCTGGTAGAGGGTGTACGCGGCGCGGATCGCGGGGCGCGCGGAGCCGGCGAGCAGCTCGATGCCGGGGCGGGCGGCGCGGTAGAGCTCCCGGGCGCGGGCCACCTCGTACCTGATCAGGTCCCGCACCGCCGGCCCGGCGACCGGGGCGGCCAGGTCGGCGCCGGTCACCCCGAACCGGTCCAGGTCCGCGACCGGCAGGTACACCCGGTCGCGGGCCAGGTCCTCGGCCACGTCCCGGATGAAGTTGGTCAACTGGAAGGCGAACCCGAGCTGGCGGGCCGGTTCGCGGGCGGCGGCCAGCGTCGCCGGGCCGCCTGCGGTGCCCAGGATCGGCAGCATCAGCGTGCCGATCACCGCCGCCGAGCCCTCCATGTAGTACGCCAGGTCGGCGTAGCTGCGGTAGCCGGTGACCGTCAGGTCCATCGCCATGCTGCGCAGGAAGATCCGGAAGTCGGCGATGTCCAGCCCGAACACCCGGATCGTGTGCAGCGCGGCGGGCAGGATCGGATCGTCGTACGCCTCACCGGCCAGCGCGGCGCCGAACCGGTCCGTGAACGCCGACAGTGCCGCAGCCTTGTCCTCGGCCGAACCGTCGAGGTCGTCGACGATGTCGTCGGCGTGGCGGGTGAACCCGTACAGCGCGGACACGTGCCGGCGCTTCCACGCCGGCAGCAGCGCGGTGGCCAGGTAGTAGGTGCGGCCGTGCCTGCGGTGCAGCTCACGGCACCGCGCATAGGAGTCCGCCAGCAGGTCCGCGCTGGGTAGAGTGACCGCTTCACGCACGCCCGCACCACCTTGTCGTCGACTGTTGTCGCAGGTGCCTCCATTCTGCGCGTCGCGGTGGCGGCCGGTGCCGATCCGGGGCAACCCGCGCCGAACGGGCGGGGCATTGTCTGTTGTTTGTCAGGAATGAGACGCACCGACCGGTAGCCTCGCAAAGATCTGCGCCCGACCGGACATTGCGGCACGGGCCACCCACCGTGCCTGTCGGCGCGCAAGAGTCAGGAGCGAACATGGGCGTGAACCGCGAAGAGCATCCCGTCGAACTGGTCGACCCCTCCGGCGAACCGATCGGCGAATGCAGCGTCGCCGAGGCGCACACCCTGCCCGGCCGACACCACCGGGCCTACTCGGTACTGCTCACCGGACCTGACGGGGTGCTGCTGCAGCAGCGCGCCGGAGTGAAGACCCGGTTCCCGCTCCGCTGGTCCAACACCTGCTGCGGGCACCCGACCCCCGGCAGCTCGTTGGCCCCCGAAGCCTGCCAGCGCCTGATCGAGGAGATGGGCATCTCCGGGGTCGAACTGCGCGAGGTCGGCGAGTTCGACTACCGGGCCGAGGACGTTGCGACCGGACGAGTCGAGGACGAGCACGACCACGTACTGATCGGCCACGTCACCGCCGCGACACCCCAGCCGGACCCGGCCGAGGTCGCCGCGTGGCGCTGGGTGCCGCTCGACGAACTCGTCGACGAGATGCAGACCACCCCGGAGGCGTACACCCCGTGGCTGTCGGACGTGGTCCGGCTGGCCGGCGCCGCAGTCGGCCGACACTGAATATCTCACGGTAACTGCACTCTACAGCCGTTCTAGGCGATTTGCCCTGTCCGATTAGGCTGGCCCTCACGGCCAGCAAATCGGACAGGAGTGCAGTACATGTCACGACGGCAGCTCACGGTAGCCATCGTGGCCACATTGCTGATTTCCGGCTCCTGCGCCGCTGGATCGGCACAGCTCGGCGCATACCGCAACACGCCGGCCGGGCAACCCGGCAGGCCGCACGCCGCGACCCGCACAGCCAGCCCCACGCCCAGCCCATCACCCACCGCGCTGCAGGTCCTCGCCACGGAGGCGCGGGCGCCGGGCCACGGAACCGGGCCGTCCCACTCGCTGAAATCCACCGGCACCCGGGCCGTCGCACTCACCTTCGATGACGGCCCCGACCCGCGGTGGACACCGACCGTGCTCGCGCTGCTCGCCCGCTACCACCTGCACGCGACGTTCTGCCTGATCGGAGAAGAGGTACGGGCGCATCCGAAACTCGTCGCCCGGATCGTGGCCCAGGGAAACTCACTCTGCAACCACTCCTGGGACCACGACGAGTTTCTCTACCAGAAGTCCACCCGACGCATCCGCGCCGAGATGACCAGCACCAGCAACGCGATCCACCGGGCCGCACCCGACGCACCGATCCGCTACTACCGGCAGCCCGGCGGAAACTGGTCCCGCCGGATCGTCGCGCAGGCCCGCTCCCTCGGCATGGCGCCACTGCACTGGTCCGTCGACCCGTCCGACTGGCGGCGACCACCCGTCGGCGCCATCATCAGCAACGTGGAAGCCAACACCCGGCCCGGCGCCATCGTGCTGATGCACGACGCCGGCGGCGACCGGAGTCACACCTGTACGGCACTGCGTACCCTGCTGCCCTACCTGCACCACCGGTACGACCTCATCCGGCTCTGAACCGGACCCGCACCCGTCGAGCGGTACGTCCAGCGATACCGCCGCAGGCCGCGCCGTACGTCGGGGGTATCGGATTTTGTCCTCGCCGACCCGTCACGTATGCTTGGCACGCTTCCGACGGCTGGCCGGCGGCGGCGTTGGACCCGGGTTGCGATGTGCGATGATGGCTCTGTCATTATGGGACAGCAACACGACACAACGCCCCCATCGTCTAGTGGCCCAGGACGCCGCCCTTTCAAGGCGGTAGCACGGGTTCGAATCCCGTTGGGGGTACGACCGGGTTTCCGGACCAGGTCCCGTGGAGCAGTTGGAGTGCTCGCCGCCCTGTCAAGGCGGAGGTCGCGGGTTCAAGTCCCGTCGGGACCGCCGGGATGGCCGGGGTGTGTTCGCGGAAAGCGCGAACCCGCCCCGGCTTTCTGCTTCCTGGGGGCGCAGCCCCCAGACCCCGCGCCGGCGGGCTCCGCCCCCGGCACCCCCGCATTCTGTGACGCGCGGCCGGCTTCGCCGGCGCGCTGAGTAGTGCCCGGGGCACGGCCGGCTTCGCCAGCGCGCCTGTACCGAGTTCAGCACTACAGGCGGCGGGCGCGGGGCTTCGCCCGACGCCGTACAGGCATACACACCACACGCGGCGGGCGCGGGGCTTCGCCCGACGCCGTACAGGCATACACACCACAGACGGCGGGGGCAGGCAGGGTTCGGCCGACACGCGTGGGGTTCGAGCCCCCGGACGTACGTATGAATCACGCGCATTCTCGGGTGTCAGGTGGGTAGTTACGTAGCGACCGTGATGAGTGCGGTCGCATCCTCTTGAGTTCCGTCGACCGATGGCAACTCGCATTTTCGTGGCCCTTGCGGATCTGTTCGACCCACCCCGGTGGGCTGGTCGGTCCGGTCACAATTCATGACTATGGGATTAGCCTATGACTATGGGACCAGCCCATGGCTACTGGACGGGGGTGACGGACATGGCCGATCCGAAGGACTGGAATGTCCGGGACAAAGAAGTGCAAGCCGCCGATGGAACGGAAAATATTCCGACGGCGGAGTCACCGCAGCCCTTGGTTCCACGGGGAAACCGTGCCACCGATCTGGCAACCCCTCGGACGGGGACCGGAGAAGTCGCCACGTCAACGCCGTCCGCGCCGCCAGAGCTGCGATCGCAGGGTGCCCCGGCGCCGCCGCAGGTGTCGGTAGTGGTGAACCAGAGCGTCAACCAACAGCAGACCGCGGCCGCCGGTGCCGGCGTATTGCAGCGCAACTGGCTGGCCGCATTGATTCTGGCGATCTTCCTTGGCTGGCTGGGAATCGACAGCTTCTACCTCGGACAACCGGGCAAGGGAATACTCAAGCTGTTCACGCTGGGGCTGTTCGGAATTCTGTGGGTCATCGACACCATCATGATCGCCACGAAGTCGGTTCGGAACATCGAATGGAAATGATGTCCCATTGAGCGAGCCGATCGGAAGCGTCACGTCGGTCAGATCTCGTGAAGTGCGTCGTTTGCAAAGTTGATCGTTGAGGTGGAGATCCCGAACGAAGGCATCCGGCGAGAAACTTCCGGACGTCGGAATGTACGGGCCGCCAGCTCCGTTCGTGCCGCATCCCGAGTAACTGCCGCACTCCCGGGTAGCCCATGCACGAGTCGATCAAGATAGAACCGCAGTGGGTAGCGGAGAGTGCTCGAAAAAGCAGAAGGACCAGGCAAGATGCCTGATCCTCGACTGTGGTCAGGGCCGGGGTCGAACCGGCGACCTTCCGCTTTTCAGGCGGACGCTCGTACCAACTGAGCTACCTGACCATGTGCTCGCCGACATCGTACCTGTTGGCCTGACCCCCCGCCCAACCGGTTACGCCCGGCCGTGGGCGGCTGGACGGCTGCGAGGACTCAGAGCCACAGCGGGGCGGGCCTGGCTGCGGTGGGCTCGGTGCGCAGGGTGTGGAGCCGGGCCAGCCACCCCGCGATGCCGGCCGCGCCCTGCATGAAGCCCGGTTCCGGGGCAAGGTCCGGCGGGCTCACCGTGTGCTCGGTGTTGGACCAGGTGATGCCGTACGGGCTGGCCACGGCGCGGTCCACCACGTCGGCGGCGAGGGTGTCGGCCCAGTCGAGCAGGGCAGTGTCGCCGGTCGCCTGGTAGCGGTCCAACAGCAGTTGCCCGACACCGGCCGTGCCGCAGCACCGGGCGACGTTGTCCCAGTAGCCGGGGTACAGCCGGAGCGGCAGCCGACTGTCCCGTAGTGCCTTGACGCAGGCGTCGATGGCATGCTGCCAGCGCGGCTGCGGTTCGATCCCGTGCAGCAGTACGAACAGCCGTACGGTGCCGGTGGGCCCGTGGCACCAGCCGTAGTGCGCTGAATCGTCCGGCCGTACCGGCATCACGGGCGGCAACACCCAGCCGTCGGACCGGTCGCCGACGGCGAGAAGCGTGTCCGCACCGCGGATCGCCATGTCCAGCAGGTCACTGCGGTGCAGGGTACGGCCGGCTGCGGCCAGCGCGTACGCGACACCCGCGGTGCCGTGGGAGAACCCGGGCATCAAGGATTCCTGGTCGGCGACCATCCGCCACTGCGGCCCCTCCGCGGTGGGTTCGGCCATCCCCACCAGATGGTCGGCCAGCACGTTCGCGGCGCGTACCGCGACGTCCGAAGGGTCGTCGAGCAGGGTCAGCAGGATGCCCGCAGCACCGGAGATCACGTCGGTGTACCGGGACCGGTCCGGTGGCGTGGCCAGGATGCGCTCCGCGAGCTGCGCCGTCACCAGGTCCGCGCCGTCGGCGGCTTCGGCGTCTCCCGCGACCGACGCCCAACTGCGCAACGCTGTCGCGACACCGGCCCAGCCGGTGAACACGCCGTCGTCGGGTATCGTGGAGGTCTCCGGGTCGTGCCGGGCCAGGTGCAGCAGCCGACCGCGGGCACCGGCGGCGGCCCGTACCGGGTCGAGTCCGGCCGCTGTCGCTTCCGCGCAGCCGAGCAGGATCCCGGCCGTACCGGCGTACAGGTCGTCGACCCGTTCCCTTGTCTCGAGCCAGCCGAGCCCGCCGTCCGCCTCGACCGCCACCGAGTCGATCCAGTCGTACGCCCTGCGGGCGACGTCCAGCAGTTCCGGCCTGTCCTGCACGGCTGTCACGTCCTCATGGTTCGCGTCGCTGATGATCGGGCGCCGGCCCGTCGTCGGGAAGAGGGCAACCGGACCAGTGTGATCGTCGTACCCGGGGATCGCCAGGGGTTATCGCCGACCGACCGGCCCAGGCGGGGCAGGGGATACCGGTGGTGCCCGTACCGGCCTCATCGGGATGCGGCGGACAGACCGGCACCCCGTTCGGGGAGGCCATGCCAGGGCCAGGGCCGACACCCCCCGCCGGATGGGAGACTGGGAGGCGTACGGCGCGGTCCTGTTCCCAGCCGATGCCTGACCACGAATGCTCCGACAGGCGCGGCTGAACCGGAACTTCCGTACATCCACCGGCAGCAGCCCACCGAACACCCCGGTGGGCGCGGACGGCGGATGTCCGGGCGGAAGGGGGCGGGCGTGGCAGGTGGACGGGATTCTTGGTGGGACGACGGGGTTCCGGCCGGCCCAGCACCGGAGGACAGCGCACCGGCGGCCCGTTCTCCGGCAGATGTCGGCAACACCGGGAAGCTGACATCGGGGCCGGTGGAGCCCGAGGTGATCGAACTGGGCCAGCGGCCGGCCGTCGACGTCGACGGGGCCGAACTGTCCACTCCCGACAATCAGGGCGGGCCGCCACGACAGCGACCGGGGATGCGACACCGGCTCGTACTGGCCGGGTTGGGGCTGATTGCGGTCGGTTTCGCCGGCGGCATGGCCGTCCAGCATTCCCGCGCGCTGGACCCGGCGCCGGCGCCCAGCCCCAGCATCGCGGCGGTGCCGGAGAACGCCGCACCATCGATGGTCTGGCACTGCGAGCCGTACTACTACGATCCCGGGCAGCGCGGCGACACGATGACCACCTGCCCCGCCGACGGTGTGATCACCACGATCATGGGCTCGGCGATCACGTTGCGTACGGTCGACGGCGGCCGCCTGACGGTATTCTTCAACTCGGCCAGCGCGATCATCGGCGCCGAGACCATCGATGATCTGCACCAAGGACAACGGATCTGGGTGCTGGCTACACCGGTACGGGGCCGACTCGTCGCCGAGCGGATCACCGTAGAGTGACGGGGCACCGCCATCCCCGCCACTGATGGCACCATCACAGGCGTGTTCACAGTGATCGGCGAGTCGTTGATGGATGTGGTGTACCGGCCCGGGGAGACCGAGCCGGTCGAGCATGTCGGTGGGTCACCGGCCAATGTGGCGTTGGGTCTGTCCCGGTTGGACAACCAGGTCGGTCTGGTCACCCAGTTCGGCCGGGACGAGCGGGGCGAACGGATCGAGTCGCACCTCACCCACGGCGGCGTACGCCTGACCGGCAGCCTGGTCACCGATTCCCCGACGGCCACCGCGACGGCCCGGGTGGGCGCCGATGGCGCCGCCGAGTACGAGTTCGACCTGCGCTGGGATCCGACCCGGCTGACCACCTATCCGGGCACCACGGCGGTGCACACCGGTTCGCTGGCCACCCTCGCACCCGGCGGCGAGGTACTGGCCGAGCTGCTCGGCCGGGTACGGCAGCAGATGGTCGTCTCGTACGACCCGAACTGCCGTCCCGTACTGCACGGCCCGCGCACCGCCGCCCGCCACCGGGTGGCGCAGTTCGTGGCGCTCTCCCATGTGGTGAAGGTGAGCGCCGAGGACCTGGCCTGGCTGCATCCCGGCGAACCCGTCGAGGAGGTTGCCGCCCGGTGGCTCGCCGACGGTCCGCACCTGGTGGTGGTCACCGACGGCGCGCGGGGCGCGTACCTGGCCACCGAACGGTTCCAGCAGCGTCTCCCGGCGGCGCCGGTACGGGTGGTGGACACAGTCGGCGCCGGCGACGCGTGCACCGCCGCGCTGCTGGACGGCCTGCACCGGCATCACATGCTCACCCCGGCGCGGCTTGCCGGGCTGCCCGAACAGACCGCGGCCGAGGTGCTGGAACGGGCGCTGCGGGCGGCGGCGATCACCTGTTCCCGGCCGGGCGCGGACCCGCCGGACGGCCGGGAACTGGACGAACACTGACCCGCCGTGGGCCGGCATGGGCGCAGAGCGCCTACCGGGCCGGTGGGGTGGCCTCGGACCGCTGCCGGGTGACCGACGCCAGGACCGTACGGGCGGCGGCCGGCAGTGTCCGGTACCGGATCCGGGCCAGTACCAGCGCGACCACCCCGGCGGCCAGGGCGGCGACCGCGCCACCGGCGAACAGGCCGATGCGCGCACCGTAGGTCTCGGTGACCCAGCCGATCAGCGGGCCGCCGATGGGCGTACCGCCGGTGAACACGAGCATGTAGACCCCCATCACCCGGCCGCGCATCTCCGGCGCGCAGGCCAGTTGCACGGTGGTGTTGGCGGTGTTGTTGAACGTCATCCCGACCAGCCCGACCACCAGCAGGACCGGGCAGAACAGCCAGAACCAGCGGATCGGCGCGATCATCGTCTCCAGCAGACCGAACGCCAGTGCGGTGCCGACCAGCATTCGTAGCCGGGCCCGGGTACGCCGGGCGGCGAGCAGCGCGCCGATCAGCGAGCCGACCGCGATGACGGTGTTGAGCAGCCCGTACGTGCCGGCGCCCTGACGGAAGGTGTTGCGGGCGAACGCGGACAACACGATCGGCCAGTTGTAGCCGAACGTACCGATGAACGCGACGAGCACGATGGGCCAGATCAGTGCGGGCCGACCAGCGATGTAGCGCAGCCCGTCCCGTAGCTGACCGCGGGCCCGGGCGACCCGGGTCGCGGAGAACAGTTCGGACTCCCGCATCAGGGCCAGGCCGCACAGCACCCCGACGTAGCTGAGCGCGTTGACCCCGAACGCCCAGCCGGCGCCGACCGCGTTGATCAGTAGGCCGGACACGGCCGGTCCGACCAGCCGGGCGGACTGGAAGATCGCCGCGTTGAGGCTGACGGCGTTGCGCAGGTCACGCTCGCCGACCATCTCCATGGCGAACGCCTGCCGGGTCGGATTGTCCACCACGGTGGCCACGCCCAGCAGGAACGCGATCACGTACACGTACCCGACCCGTACGGTGCCGGTGAGGGTCAGCACCGCGAGCGCACCGGCGAGCAGCCCCATGGACGCCTGGGTGACCAGCAGCAGCCGGCGCTTGGGGTAGCGGTCGGCGATCACGCCGCCCCAGAGGCCGAACAGCAGCATCGGCAGGAACTGCATGGCGGTGGTGATTCCGACCGCGGTGGGGCTGTTGGTGAGGCTGAGCACGAGCCAGTCCTGGGCGATGCGCTGCATCCAGGTGCCGGTGTTGGAGACGGCCTGACCGGCTGCGAAGAGCCGGTAGTTGCGGGTGCGCAGGGAACGGAACATGCCGCCGGCGCTCGGCCCGTCCTGCCCGCTCACCTGCACACCACCTCGCCTCCGGGAGACATCCTCCCGCAGAAGTGGTTTCGTTAGCTAACAAAATGAGTCCGTTGTGCCCGATCCCACTCCGGCAGCGGCCCCAGCTCCCCGTCGGCGCGGCGCCCAGGGGCCATGCCGGTCGCCACACTCTGAGCTGCGAGAACGCCAACGAAGCGGTGGGTCGTCGGTGCGTAGCTGGCGGCGGCCACCGGCTCGGTGACCAGCCGGGGTTCCGGCAGTCCGGCGCGGCGGGTCGCGTCGAGCAGCAGGCCGCGGCGGGACTGCGCCCGGGACGCCGGATACGTGCGGGTGATACGGTCCGGTGCCGGGCGCGGAGGGTGCTGATGGCGCTGCGTACCGGCAGCGTACGGGCACCGGTAAGGCCCCCGGGCAGCTCCACTGTGGAACTCAGTGTGCTGCTCACCGGGGGCCGTGGACGGCACCGGTCACTGATCGCGCCGGCCGCTGGAGCGGCCGGTACGCGAACGCGGGCGGGTTCAGCGCGTGCGAGGGGCGCGCTTGGCCGCCGACTTGGTCGCGGTCTTGCGGGCCGGGGTCCGCTTCGCCGCGGCCTTCGCCGTGGTCTTCTTCGCGCCGGTCGCCTTGGCCGCCTTCGTCGCGGTCTTCTTCACCGTCTTCGCCGGGGCCGCCTTCTTCGTGGTAGCGGCCTTCTTGGCGGTGGTCTTCCTCGCCGCCGTGGTCTTCGCGCCTGTCTTCGCGGCCGTCTTCTTCGCGGCCGTGGTCTTCGCGGCGGCCTTCTTCGCCGTGGTCTTCTTCACCGCGGCGATCTTCTTCTTGCCCGTCACCACGTCCTTGAAGCCCTGGCCCGGACGGAACGCCGGCACCGAGGTCTTCTTCACCTTCACGGCCTCGCCGGTACGCGGGTTGCGGGCCGTCCGCGCCGCGCGGGGCCGCTTCTCGAACACGCCGAAACCGGCCAGCGAGATCTTGCCGCCCTTCGACACGGTGCGCTGGATCTCCTCCAGGACCGCCTCCAGCGCGGTGGTGGCTGTCTTTTTGTCCCCTAGCCGGGTGGTGAGAGCTTCGATCAGTTCCGCCTTGTTCACAACAATCTCCTTGACATCGAGCGCTGGATACGCTGCTTTTGCAGGCAAGTATGCACACCACTATCCCACTGACCAAACAGGACAGCACGATTACCCGCCCGGTCAGTCATAATCGGCCAGTCCACAGGCCCGCCGAACGCCCCTGGTACACCGATCGGAGACCCCTGATGAGCCGGCAGATCGCACTGTTGCGCGGGATCAATCTGGGCTCCCGGAACCGGGTGGGTATGGCGGTCCTGCGGGAGCTGCTCGAAGAGCTGGGACACCAGCGGGTCCGTACCCATCTGCAGAGCGGGAATGCCATTGTCAACGCGCCGACGGCGCCGGACCGGACCGCGGCACAGATCACCGCCGCCATCGCCGACCAGCTGGGGCTGCAGGTTCCGGTGCTGGTACGCACGCTGGAGGAGCTGGCGGCGACGGTGGCTGGGGACCCGTTCGGCGCGGTGGCGAGCGATCCGTCCCGGTATCTCGTACAGTTTCTGGCCACCGCACCGGCGCCGGATGTGTTGAACACCCTCGACGCCGCGCAATTCGAACCGGACCGCTGCGTACTGGCCGGTCGTGAAATCTATCTGTGGCTGCCCGGCGGGATACGCGCCGCGAAGCTGCCGACAGCGATCGGCCGGCTCGGCCTGACCGGCACCGCCCGTAACTGGAACACTGTCCTCCGATTGCTCGAGCTGGCTCAGGAATAGCTGGTTCCGACGCCGCGACCGGGCCGCTGCCCTATCGTTGCGGGCATGGCGGTCCAGCGACAGATTCTGGACATCGCGGGTCGGAACGTCACTGTCACCAACCCGGACAAGATCTTCTTTCCCTCGACCGGCCGCACCAAACTCGATCTGGTCCACTATTACCTGTCCGTCGCCGAGGGTGTGCTGGCCGGCGTCGCGGACCGGCCCATGGCGCTCAAGCGCTACGTCGACGGGATCGAAGGTGCTGCGTTCTACCAGAAGCGCGCGCCGAAGAACCGGCCGGACTGGGTGGACACCGTGCAGTTGTCGTTCCCGTCCGGCCGTACCGCCGCGGAGATCGTGCTGCACGACGCCGCCCAGCTGGCCTGGGTAGTCAACCTGGGCTGTGTGGATCTGCACCCGCATCCGGTACGGGCCGGCGATCTGGCCCGGCCCGACGAGCTGCGGGTCGACCTCGATCCGGTGCCGGGTGTGCCGTGGCCGCAGGTTCGCGAGGTGGCGCTGCTGGTACGGGAGGTGCTCACCGATGTGGGGCTGACCGGCTGGCCCAAGACGTCGGGGTCACGCGGCTTCCATGTCTACTGCCGGATCGAGCCGCGCTGGACCTTCCCGGAGGTACGGCGCGCGGCGGTGGCCCTGGCCCGCGAGGTGGAGCGGCGGGCACCGGAGCTGGCGACCAGCAAGTGGTGGAAGGAGGAGCGGCACGGTGTCTTCATCGACTACAACCAGAACGCCAAGGACCGGACCACGGCGTCGGCGTACTCGGTCCGGCCGACCACGGATGCACGGGTCTCGACTCCACTGACGTGGGGCGAGGTAGCTGATTGCGACCCGGCGGAGTACACGGTGGACACCGTACCGGCACGGTTCGCTGAAGTTGGTGACCCGGCGGCCGGTATCGACGCCGCGGTCGGCTCGTTGCACCGTCTGCTGGAACTGGCCGAGCAGGACACCGTGGCCGGCTTGACCGATGCGCCGTGGCCACCGCATTTCACCAAGCAGGCGGACGAACCGGTACGGGCGCAGCCCTCGAAGCGCCGCACCGCGCGTGCCGCACCCCGGGGCGTGGTACCGGAACCCGCGCCCGGCAGGTCCAGCGGGCCGACGGGGCGGCGGCGTACCACGGTGCCGTTGGTCGAGATTGCCCGCGCGGCCACCGTCGCGGAGGCGATGGCCGGGCTGGAACGCTGGAAGGAGCGGCATCCGGACGTCTGGCGGCAGCTCGCGCCCGCCGACGTGCTGGTCGATTCGATGCGTGGGCGCAGCAGCACCTGGACCCGGATCCGGCTCAAGCTGACGAATGTCGACGAGTCGGAGCGTCCCGGACAAGAGCCGCTGGAGGTCGACTTCGACCCGTGGAACCCCCGGGAACCGGAACCCTGAGCACACGGCGGTCGGGATACCCGGCGATGGCCGGGCAGCACCCCCCAGGGCTGCCCGACCATCGTCGGCCGCCGGTCAGACCGGCAGGTTGGGTGTGTCCGAGGGCCGGCCGGCACGGACCAGCAGGGCCAGCAGCACGGCGGCGGCGCCGACGATCGCGGCCATGGTGAACGCCAGGTGCATGCCGTCCATGAACGACAGGTTGGACGCCCGGGTGATCGCCTCGGCGATTCGGGCCGGGGTGTGTGGCCGTACCGGCGCGACGCCCGCCGCGACCGCGCCTTTCGCCGCGTCCACCTGGTCCGGGGTGAGCGCCGGCAGCTTCTGGTCGGTCCAATGTCCATTCAGGACCCCACCGATCCGGGCGGTCATCACGGCGCCCAGTACGGCGGTGCCGAGCGCGCCGCCGACCTGCATGGCGGCCTGCTGGAGCCCGGAGGCCACACCGGACAGCGAGACCGGCGCGTTGCCCACGATGACCTCGGTGGCGCCGACCAGCACCACGGACAGGCCGAGGCCGAGGATGGTGAACCAGACCGAGGTGAGTCCGGCGCCGGCCTCCAGCGGGAGGCGGGACAGGCCGGCGAGCGCGGCAGCGACACCGGCCATCCCGACTGCGACCGGGATGCGCGGCCCGACCTTGCCGATCAGCAGGCCGGCGAGGGGTGAGCCGAACACCATGCCGCCGGTGAGCGGCAGGATCCGTACGCCGCTCTGCACCGGGGTCAGGCCGTGCACCGACTGCAGGTAGAACGTCACGAAGAACAGCGCGCCGAACATCGCGAACGCCATCAGCACCATCAGCATCGTGCCGACGGACAGCGGTACGGACCGGAACAGGGTCAGCGGCAGCAGTGGGTGCGACGCGTACCGTTCCCGGATCACGAACAGCACCCCGACCACGAGCGCCCCGGCGAACAGGCCGATCGTGCGCCAACTGCCCCAACCGAAGTCGCCGGCCTTGACCACGCCGAAGACCAGCGCGAACATCGTGACCGAGAGCAGTACGATGCCGGGCAGATCGGACCGCGAGTCGCGGTCCACGGCACGGTTGCGGGACAGCAGGGTGAGCGCCAGCGTCAGCGCGACCAGCCCGACGGGCACGTTGATGAAGAACACCGACTGCCAGTTCTTGTGCTCGACCAGCAGACCGCCGATGATCGGGCCGGCCGCGGTGGAGACACCGATGGCACCACCCCAGACGCCGATCGCGATGTTGAGCTTCTCCCGGGGGAACGCGGCCCGCAGCAGTCCCAGGGCGGCGGGCTGCAGCAACGCGCCGAACACGCCCTGCAGCACCCGGAAGCCGATGACCAGACCGATGCTGTGGGACATTCCGATGATGGCGGAGCTGGCCGCGAAGCCGACGATGCCGGTGATGTACATGCTCTTGTGCCCGAACCGGTCGCCCAGTTTGCCTGCGGTGACCAGGAACACGGCCAGGGCCAGCAGGTAACCGTTGGTGATCCACTGCAGGCTGGGCAGCGATGCGTGCAGGTCCTTGCCGATAGCAGGGTTGGCGATCGCCACGATGGTGCTGTCCAGCGCGACCATGATGACGCCGAACGAGACCGCGACGAGGGTCGGCCAGGGGCGTCCCCGCCTCGATCCGCGTGCGGTGCCGGGCGGCGCCTCCGCGAGTGTTGCCGTCATGCCGTTCTCCCCAGGTCGAATCATCACCCGCCGTAAGCGTAATGACAGTCGCTGACAAATGACAATGTGAGACAGATGACGTCGGAGGCCGACTAGACTCCAGCGTCGGGAGGTGACCCAGGTGGTCTCAGCAGCGACGCCGAGCCCGGGGACGGGGCCATCCGCGACACCTCGACCAGCGGATCCACGGAACTCCGGGCTGCGCGAGCGCAAGAAACGGCAGACCCGCGACGCCCTGATCGACACCGCACACCAGCTCTTCGCCGCACACGGCTACGACGGGACCACCACCGGCCAGATCGCCGCCGCCGTCGACGTGTCGCAGCGGACCCTGTTCCGTTACTTCGCCAACAAGGACGACATCGCGCTCGCCCCCCTCGACCAGGTACTGGACAGCCTCTACCGGGCGGTCCGCGACCGGCCGGCCAGGGAGGCGCCGATGACCGCGCTGCGGGCCGCGATCCGGGTCGTCTGGCAGGAACTCGTCGACGCGCCCGACCCGGCCGACAGCCGGCTGCCCGCCTTCGTGGCGACCATTCGACTGGTCGAGCGCACCCCCGCGCTGCTCGCCGCCAACCTGCGCCGACAGGCCGAACGGGAACAACGACTGGCCCGGATCATCGCAGACCGGGAGGGCCTCGACCCGACCAGCGATCCCCGACCACGCCTCGCCGTCGCGGTGTTCGACGCTGCCCTACGGGTCGCCACCAACTCCTGGTGCAACACCGAACGGGAGGACCTGACCAGCATGCTCAGCGAGCTGGAGGCGTGCCTCGACCAGCTTCCCGCGGTCCTCGGCCGGTGGCGGCGGCCCGCGCACAGCTGAACCGCATGTCGGTCCCCGCAGCGCCACCGCCGCGTAGCGTTCAGTACGTGGATGCTGACGTGAAGCCCGTGGCGGTCGGCCTGGTCGGTGCCGGGCCCTGGGCCGGAATGATGCACGCGCCGATGCTGACCGGTGGACCGGAGACCCGGCTGGCCGGGATCTGGGCCCGACGACCCGAAGCGGCCCGCAAACTGGCCGAGAAACATTCCGTACCGGCCTTCACCGACTACCGGGAACTGCTGGACGCCTGCGAGGCGGTGGCGTTCGCGGTACCACCGGACGTACAGGCCCGGATGGCCGCCGAGGCCGCGCAGGCCGGCCGGGCCGTACTGCTGGACAAACCGATCGGCCTCACCCTCGACGACGCGCTCGCGCTCACCGGGGCGATCGAGGCGGCCGGCGTAGTCAGCCAACTGGTACTGAGCAACCGGTACCGGCCGCGGGTGCGCCGGTTCCTGGCCACCGCGGCGGAACTGCCGCTACTCGGCGCGCAGGCCCGGATGGTCACCGGCGCGTTCGTCACCGGCCCGTTCACCACCCCGTGGCGGCTGAAGTACGGCGCCCTGCACGACCTCGGCCCGCACGCACTGGATCTGCTGGACGCCGCCGTGGGGCCAATCGAGGACCTGTGGGCGGTGGGCGACCCGCGTCGGTGGGTGGCGCTGACCTGCCGGCACACCGGCGGCGCGATCAGCCAACTGGCATTGACCGGCGAGGTACCCGAGGGTGGCTACACCAGCTTCGAGCTGTTCGGGCCCAGAGGTGGGCTGACCCTGGACTCCCGGGAGGCGCCGGCAGACCGGTCCGACGCCGAGGCCGGCTGGGCGGCGGTACGGGCCGAGTTCGCCGACGCGGTGCGCTCCGGCCGACCGCACGAGATGGACGTACACCGCGGCCTGTACCTGCAACGCCTGATCAACCGGGCCCTCACCGCACTGCGCGAGGTCAACTGACGTCGAGTACCGCCTTGCCGCGGATCCGGCGGCCGGTCAGCGCATCGGCCGCCGTCGAGAACTCCGACCAGTCGCCCCGCCAGTCGATCTGCGGGTCCAGTTCTCCGGTGGCGAGCAGGCCGAGCAGGTAGCCGAGATCGGCGGACAGGCCGCCACCCATCTCGAAGGACTCCAGCCGTTTCCGGGGTGACCCGATCGTCTGGTACGGCTGGAACACCGTCGGCTGTCCGGACGCCGCGCCGATGGACTGCACCGACGCCCCGTCGGTGAGCAGCGCGAACGCCAACGCCAGACCGGGGCCGCCGACCGTGTCCAGCGCGCCGTGTACCGGCTCGGTGACCTGGTCGAGACCGCCGACCAGCTCGGCGGCACCCAGTTCACGTAGCCCGGCGCCCCGGGCCGGATCACCGACCTGGGCGATCACGTGCGCACCGCTCCGGGCGGCGAGCTGTACGGCGAACCGGCCCACCCCACCGGACGCGCCGGTGACGACGATCCGGCGGCCCAGCAGGGACCCGAGCCGGCGCAGTGCCCGCAGCGCGGTGACCCCGGCGACCGGCAGCGCGCTGGCCGCGCCCAGATCCACCCCGTCCGGTACGGCGGCGACGTCCGCGGTGCCGACGGCCCGCAGCTGCGCCCAGGCGCCGCTGCCGCCGAACGTGACGACCCGGGTACCGGCCGGCGGGCCCGAACCGTCCGCGGCCCGGGCCACGACCACGCCGGCCGCGTCCCAGCCCGGTACCCGGCCGTCCGGCATACCGCCGACCGAGCCCAGATCACCCCGGTTCAGCGACACCGCCGCGACGCGTACGAGGGCCTGACCTGCAATGGGTTCCGGGTCGGGTGCGGTACCGAGGCTGAGCCCGGACCCGGCCACATGGTCGACCACGAATGCGCGCATGAGGTGATCCTAGGAGCACCGACGGTCATGATCACTGCGAAATGGGCACAGTACGCGGCCCCGGCGCGCGCGACCCCGCCCGAACCCGGTTCACTGTCGGAGTGCCGCAACCGACCCCTTACGTGGAACTGAGCCGCACGCAGTGGCGTACATTGCGCCGGTCCACGCCGTTGGAGCTGACCGCCGACGAACTGGTCCGGATCCGGGGCCTGGGCGACATGGTATCCCTGGACGAGGTCGCCGACGTCTACCTGCCGCTGTCCCGGCTGCTCAACCTCCAGGTCGCGGCGCGCCAACGGCTCAACGAGGCCACCGCGGTGTTCCTCGGCGAACCGGCACGACGGGTGCCGTTCGTGATCGGTATCGCCGGCAGCGTCGCGGTCGGCAAGTCCACCATCGCCAGGCTGCTGCGTACCCTGCTCGCCCAGTGGCCGGACCACCCGAGCGTGGACCTGATCACCACCGACGGCTTCCTGTGGCCCAACGCCGAGCTGCAACGGCGCGGGCTGATGGAACGCAAGGGTTTCCCGGAGAGCTACGACCGGCGCGCGCTGGTGCGGTTCGTGTCCGACGTGAAGGCGGGCCGGCCGGAGGTGGCGGCGCCGGTGTACTCGCACCTGTCGTACGACATCGTGCCGGGCGACTCGCTGATCGTCCGGCAACCGGACATCCTGCTGGTCGAGGGCCTGAACGTGTTGCAGCCGGCGCCCCGGCTGGCCGTCTCGGACCTGTTCGACTTCTCCCTCTACGTCGACGCGCACACCGCTGACATCCGGAGCTGGTACGTGGAACGGTTCCTGAAGCTGCGGGAGACCGCGTTCGCCGACCCGGCCTCGTTCTTCCATCGGTTCGCGAGACTGTCCGACGACGAGGCCGAGCAGACGGCGTCCGGAATCTGGACGGCGATCAACGAGCCGAACCTGACCGAGAACATCCGCCCGACGCGTCCACGCGCCACACTGGTACTGCAGAAGGGGCCGGATCACGCGGTCGCCCGGATCCGGCTGCGCAAGCTCTGACTGTGGCCTGTTGCACCACCGGGTGACTTCACCTGCGATTCGAACGTGTGTTCGATACAATTTCGGGTCATGACAGTGGTACGGGGCTGGTGGAACGGGCAGCGGGACGAGCGGGCCCTGCAACGGGTACAGATCCGCGAAGAGTCCAGCGGCTGGTGGGTCGACCACTTCGGCCCCTACGGCCGCTACGAGTACGTGCGCTGCAGCGACGCCTCGCAGGCCGGCGCCGAGGCGCACCGCTTCCTCGCCCGGGGCGCGCGCTGGCGCACGTACGACCCGACCTCCTGACCGTGGGCGACCCGGACAGTTGGCGCGAGCCGTGCGCCGGCCTACGGTACGGTGTCGGGTGCGGGTCGCTAGCTCAATCGGTAGAGCTGCGGACTTTTAATCCGTAGGTTCGGGGTTCGAGCCCCCGGCGACCCACCACCCCCGCAGCCGGTGCCATCTGAAGCACTGGGCTGCGCACCGCGGTCGGTCATTGCACCGCGCGGAACCGCGTCTTGGACATGTGCGTGTCCACGACGCGGCCGGTCGCTCTCGAGCCTTCGTGCGGTGCTACCACCTCCCGTGACACACACGGGAAGCGGGGGGTCATCTGGTCAGCTGGCCGGGTGCTGACCGGCCTTGTCGACCACGGTGCGACGCAGTATGGCCGATGCGCCGACCACGGTGCCGGGCTTGACGCCGCGGGCGGCGCTGCCGGCGATGTCACGCTCACCGAGGTACTTCAGGCTGTGCCGATCGAAGATCCACTCGTCCTTGCCGCCGTGCTCGATCGGCCAGGCGATGGCCACGCCGTGCCGGCCGACCGCGTCCACCGCGTCCTTCTCCACCATCACCCCGGGGATCTTCGCCGCCGCCCGGTACAGCGCGGACGCCAGCTTCGGCGGGAGCAAGGATTCCCTGATCAGGTCACCGATGGTTTCGAAAGCCTCCTCGTCCGGCGAGTTCCCCGCGCCCTTCGTCTCGGCGTAGATCTTCTTCAACAGCACGTCAGGATCGGTGGGCAGCGTGAGCAGGTACTTGTACGTCGGGCCGTTGAGGTTCGGCTTCCCGCCGGGGGTCTGTTCCAGGGGCGTCCTCTCGTTGTTCTCGACGAGCAGGTCGGACCGGCTGCCGTCCGCGGAGAACCAGATCTGGCGCCGGTGCAGCGGGCCCACCGTCGCCTTGCCGGTCTCCCCGTTCTGCATCGTGCTGAATACCTTGCTGTCGATGTAGATAAACTGGTCGTCGCGTACCTGACGGACCGGCTCGTGCTCGGCGGCGAGGGAGATGTCGCCCAGCAGCTTGGCGGCGGGACTCGCTGCCGCCTGCTGGTGTGTCCCGGTCTCCGGGTGCCCGGTCGTCGGACCCGATCCGTGTACGGCGATCCCGACCGCCACCACGGCCGCCACCGCGGCGGCCACCGGCGCGAGGAGCGTCAAGCGCCGCCGCCGCTGGGGACGGGCCGGGGCAGTTGCCGGGTCGTTCTGCTGGATCTCGCGCATCAGATGCTCCTTGAGCAGGTGGTGGCGGTCCGACGACAGGTCAGGGTCGCCCGGGGGCGGCAGCAGCGTGTACAACTCCGCGTCGTCCAACTGCTCGCGCCTGCGGCGTAGAAAGGCGTTCATCGGCATTTCTCCTGTGTCGGCCGGGCTGCTTTCGTGCAGCCACCCTGTATCTGTCCGCTACTGCCGGGCGGTTCCCCGATTTCTGCTGCCAGATGTCGGCGGATCTTGGCCCGCGCCCGGGACAACCGGGAGCGCACCGTCCCCACGGCGATGCCGAGTGCCTCGGATGCTGAGGCGTAGTCCAACCCGGACCACACGCACAACGTGAACACGTCACGCTCCGCGGGGCGCAGTACCGCCAACGCACGTCGCGCGGCAACGAGTTGTTCGGTATCGGCGATCCGGCTGACCAGTTCGTCGGCGAAGTCGGGCACCGGATCGCGGGCGGGCAGGCGCGCCATTGCCGCCCGGCGCCGGCGAGCTGCGCGACCGGTGTTGCGCAGTACGTTGGTGGCGATTCCCAGCAGCCATGGGCGCGGCGAATCGCCCTCCGGCAGCAACCGGGACCGCAGCCGCCACTCCTCCAGGAACGTCAGGGACACGATATCCTCGGAGCTCGCCCAGTCACCGGTCACCCGCACGGCATGCCGGTAGACGGTGTTGGCGTAGTCGTCGAACAGTTGCCCGAACGCCATCGGGTCACCGGCACGCAGCCGAGCCCGGAACGAATTCTCCACAGCTTGTACTGTCCGCGCGGCAGGGCCGGTTCCCGTGGCGTGGATCACATCGACCGTACGGGCGCTGGCGTCTCAGCCGGCCCTGGCGAGCAGGACAGCCTGACCGTCGCGCTCCTGGCCCCGCGCAGAGCGGACCATGCGGCAGACCTCCCGCAGCCCGGCGGCCTCGATCTGGGACGCAACCTGATCGGCCGTGTAGCGGTGGCGCTCCAGCTGGATCTCGTGACCGAACCGGCGGTACGCCCAGGCCACATCCTGGATACCTTCGCCGGACTGGAACCCGACGAGCAGCTGGCCGCCGGGGCGCAGGACCCGGGTGGCCTCCGCGAAGATGCGTGCCTGGCCCGCGGGTGGGGTGTGGATGATCGAGTACCACAGCATGATGCCGGCGAACTGGTCGTCGGGGTACGGGAGATCGGTCAACGAGCCGATGCTGAACACCAGGTCGTGGTTGTCGCGCCGGGCCATGGCCACCATGCCCGGCGACAGGTCGACTCCTTCGACGAGGCATCCGCGATCGGCGAGGTACCGGCTGATCCGACCCGTGCCGCACCCCGCGTCGAGGACCCGTGCGTCCTCACCCGACGTCACCGCCGCGGCGAAGGCGTCGATCATGGCGAGGTCGAGTGGCGTCTCGGCGCGGGTGTCCGGGAAGTAGCCGGCGTAGTCCTCGGCCACCGTGTCGTACGCGAGCCGCACGCTGCGGAAGTCGAGCGGATCAGACGTTGAGGGGGACACGAGCAGCATGGTCGCACAGTGGGTCGTTGACCGACCGAGGGTGTGATGAGCACGATCCACAATGCCGCAATCGAACCGGGGAGAGGCAGTAACACGATGGGACCGCAGTACGCTGCCCGCAGCCGCCGGATGCTACTGGCCGGCGCGTCCGCGCAGACCGTGCCGTGCGGCGCCGACGCGGCGCCGGACCGGAACGTCGTTCCTATACTGGCCCGATGAACCTGGAGTTCAGCGGCAGGATCTGGTTCTGGAAGGGGCCAGCGCCGTGGTACTTCGTCACCGTTCCGGACGAGGAGTGCGGCGCACTGGAGGCCACCGCCGCCTCCGTCTCGTACGGCTGGGGCATGATCCCGGTGACCGCCCGGATCGCCGCCACCAGCTGGACCACGTCGCTGTTTCCGAAGGACGGCCGCTATGTCGTGCCGGTGAAGGCACAGGTACGCAGGGCCGAAGGACTCACCGAAGGCGACGTGGTGGCGCTCCGGCTAATCGTCGACGTGTGACCGGTCCGGCGTGGCAGGCGACGGACCGGCACACCTGGCAGTTGGGCAAGGAACGGTGGAAGTCGACGCCCTTACCCGTCATCCCTGCGTGCGGCGAGTCTTTCAATGTTGCGGTCGCCCTTCTGGCGACCGACGACCCGATGGTCTCCTCCGACGGGCCCGCAACGACATCGCCGTGCCGGTCTCCCGACACCAGGCCCCAGACCGGTGCCGGCGGACACGCATCACCCAACATCGGTCCAGTCGTACGCTTCGTGGCTCACGCCATGCTCATGAAGGCCGTGAACCACGTTCTTGCCGAGATCAGCGTGCCTGCGCGCCCATAGGCTCCACGGTGGACGGGGATGTCGTCGACCGCCGCGCACCCGTCATGGACGACAGGAGATCGGACTTAGAACGTTGGCGGTTCTGTTGCTTGACCATCCAATCTTGGCCGTCCGCCGCCACCGCTTCCAGGATTCCCCAGGCTCTAGTGATCCCCGCGGCATCGAGCGCCTGCCCACCGATCCCCTGCCTCGACTCGTCCTCGACCGTCCCATCATCGACGCCTTCCACCAGCACGTCGACATGCTGACCGTTCTCCAGGGACAGCCGAAGCGAGCGTGCCAACTCAAGCCCTTGCGAATTGTTGCCGAAAACCGGCTTGGTGGCGTCGTTGAAGGCCATGACCGATCGTTGCTGTCCGTGATACTGCACCCCGACCTCCACCACCTCCACGGAAGTCACCGTGTCATACCGAAAGGTCATGCGCTGCTCTCCGCCGATGGTCTGACCGGTGAACAAGTCCAAGTAGTACTGGACCTGCCGTACCCCTCGCGCCGTCAGCAAGAACACCAGCACGCCGTACCTCGAGTACCGCAGTGGGCCGAACGCATCCCGCGCGCGGCGACACATGGCACCAGGTTCGGTCAATACGAAGGCCCTGAGAACCTCCTGCTTCGTCAAGCCGTACATACGAATCGCTCGATCGGACAGGCAGGTAACGTCGCAGCGCAGCCACTCGGCGATCTCCTTGTCCGGCGGGCGATCGGCGATCGTGGCGCACCATGCCACGTATGCGCGTCGCTCCTCCTCCAACCGCCAGTCGGCGAACCGGTTCTCGGTCAGACGCATCGCGTACGCCTTCTTCACCGAGAGCCCACCGAGCCCGGACAGCACCACGCCCAGGCCGAGAAGCAGCCCGCCCCCCATTCCCTGGAGGTACCCCATCCCGGGTCCTTCCGACAGGATCACGAACCCGAGCAAGCTGACAATGCCCAGTCCTACCCAACCGACCACCATCCCAATGAACGCGTTGCCCAACGGCGCGCCGGACCGCTGATGCCTCAGCGGCCGGTCGGACCTGATCCAGTTCTCATGCACCTGCTCGACGTGCCAGCGCACCAGCCATTCGATGCCGGGCACCAATGATGGAGACGGGAGGTCCGCATGCGCCGCGACGATCTCCCGCCAGAGTTTCTCCCGTAGGTTCGCGGCGTAACTGAACCAGACCGGCCACCATCCGCGGTCGGCCTCGACGTCGCGGAGGCACTGCTCGATCTGCCCCGCGACCGCATACGACAGCCAGTCCGGCCCGGACCGCGGGCGCCAGCTCCAGCCTGCGTCGTGCTCCGCCTGCTGGGCCACATGGCGGATGCCGCACATACCCACCGCGCACCCGCTGCCGGCCGCGGCTAGCAAGATGAGCACCGTGCCCAGGAGGGTATCCGTAGCCATGATCGGCAGCATGAGGATCAGGCCCAGCCCTGCCAGGACCAGTCCTCCTACAGACATCAGCATGGAACTGGTGATCGACCTCATCGACACCGGCACCCGCATCGGCTGCAACGGGACCGGCTGGAAAAACTTCCATACCCGATTGGCTCGGTTCCGAGAGTGTTGCTCCTCCCGCGCTGCTTGGAGGTTCACCCCGTCCAGGTAGTCGCGTTCGGCGCCTGCCACGATGAGTGCCAGGTGCTCCGCGATCTCCCGTTGCCGTTCGGGGGGCAGTGCCTCGAGCTTGCCGGTGAGCGCCCCGACGTCCGGCCCGCGCTGCTCCCCCGCACGATGGACGTTGACCAGATCGCGAACGACCGCCAAGACAAGCGACCAACCGGCGGCAGTCTGAGAACCGGTCACAGGGAGGTGAAGGGCCCTTTCCATCGCCTGACACTCCACGGCGCTCAGCTCGTCCACGATTCGGCCGCTGAGCAGCGACAACGTCCAGTAGTATCCAATGCCCGCACGGTACTCGCCATCAGCCGGACTCGCCTTGGCAGCAACATCCGCGAGCAGTGTCACCGCCTTCTTTGGCATTCCGCCCTTCAGGTGTTCGAGGGCGGCGGCATACTTCTGTTCCGGCGTAGCCTGGTCGGACACCTGGTAGGTGTTGACATCCCCATGCACGACCGCAGCGCTGACACCGTGGTTGACCCCGCCATGCATCCCGATGGCCGCGCCGCCGGATCCGTTGGGTGAACTCTCCCACGGAACGCTGCTCATCGAACTCCTCCGATCAGGGAGATGATGGCGCTGATCTTCGTGGCAATGTCCACCGCGTCGCCGACCAGGCCACGCACCTTGTGCATCGCTACCATGAACCGGCCGCGACGGTCGGGGTCCTCAGCCGGCAGCGAGCCCTTGTCGTCCAGCTCCTGTTCTGCGGTGTCCAGCTCACGGGTTGCGGCGGCAATGAGATAGCGGTCGATCCGCGCGGTCAGGAGGAACGCACGCAGCTCGGCGAGATGGTCGGCGAGGGTCTCGTCCGGCGGCACGGGAGCGGCGGGCGCGTGCTGATTGAAATTGCCTCGCAACTGCCCGATCGCGATCCCGTCGTTGCGGCCGCCCTTCATACCGATGACATCGCCTTGATGGAAATCGCCGCCCTGGGTACTGACATGCATGTCCTGGCCGGCGGTACTCCGGTGTGGATCCTGTGCGTTCATCCAGTTCCGTTCTTCCGCGATCGATGTGGGATGTCCCGGTACCCGTCGGTCCAACACGGTGACCGATGGATCGTCGTTGCGGTCCTTTGCGAATGGCGCGGCGAGTGCGGGGTGGGGCTCGGCTGGCCCCCAGTTGCCGGCTGAGCCGTCAAGGGGGAGGCTGCGCACGTCGTGTCCGGGCACCCGGAGCCAGGCCGCCTCCGCGTATTCCTTGTTCTGCACCCCGATCCGGCGGAAGTCGGCGATGGGGATCTTGGTGTAACCAGCCAGTACGGTGTCCTGGAACACCCGCTCCGACAGGAGCACCGCCAGGTCTGCTCCGCTGAGGTCGAGGGCGACGTGCAACGCACGGGAGTCGGTGAGTCTGCTGACCCCGACGACGCCCTGTCCGACGAACCCGTTGGCGGCGGGCGATGCCAGCCCGTAATGCACGGCCATCCGAAGGCGGAGCCGGGCGGCGTCAGAGCGGTCCCGGTTGTACCGGGCCAGCGCGCCGGAAAGCTGGTACACGAAATCGTCCACGACGCGCGGCTCCGGCACCCGGGCGGGGAGCAGTGCCAGTTCACCGTCGCCCGCAGCCTGCCTGGTCCATTCCGAGCGGGAGAGGTGCGCTCCCTCGGCGGCCTCGTCGAGTACTGCGAGCAGCCCGGTTTGAAGGGCATGCTGTCGCTGGTCGTCCGCGCTGCCATAGCCCATCGCATCGGTGCATACGAGAAGGCCCCGACCGAACCCAGCGTCACTGATCACCGGGATTGTCCTTTCTCCGAAATCCTGTATTTCAGGGTGCGATGCATGGCGCCGGCAGATGCCGTACAAGTCCGGCGTCTGCGTCATCCATTTGCATGAACCTCGCGCACTTGAGAGATCGGGTCGTCCGCCGGGAGCTGGGCGAAATCTCGCAACAGCGCCAGTTCGAGGACCGTGACCACCCGGTACTCCGAGCGCAGGACGCCCGCGTCGCGCATCTGGCGTACGGCTAGGCCGACGGCGTCTTCACCAGCTCCGATGAGCCGGCCCAGCTCGGACTGCGACATCTGAACACGGAGCTGGTATCCCGCCTCCGTACGGCGACCGAGACGATCGATCAGTTCAACCAGGACCCGTGCGAGACGGACTGGCACGCTGGCGCCGGCAAAGTCGAGACGGCGTCGGTTGGCCCAGCCGAGTCGGTCGGCGATCATCCTGCACAGCGCCTCCCACCCCTCCGGGTGACGGCTGAGAAAACCAAGGAAACGATCATGCGCGATCGCGTGCACCACGGTCGGTGTACACGTGGTCACCGTTGCGGTGCGTTGACCGTCGCGCAGCGCGGCAAGTTCGCCGACGATGTCGCCACCGATTCGGATGCCGAGCAGCGCCTCGTTCCCATCACCGCGGGAGGCCGTCACCTTCACGCACGCGATGCTTTCGGGCCTGACGGGTTGGAGAACATAGACCCGAGTACGCCGTTCGCCCTGCCACGCAAGCTTCGTGCCCGGCGCGTGCCATACCGGCGGAGCCAGCGCCAGCAGTTCCTCGCCGGTAGCGCCCAAACGATCCATCAGCGTGCCGGCGGGCCAGCGGCTTTCCACGGGGATTCGCCCACTCATATCGATCTCCCATCAACGGAATCGATTTGTGCATTATTCCACCCTAAGGGTTAAGTAAGACATAGAACACCCCGCAGTCGACGTACTTGTTGTGGTCGTAGGCCCGATCGGCGTAGACGACTGCGGGGCGCTGGCGGGTCACCCGACCGGTACACGGCTGTTGGGACGAACCGTTGTCGGTCGGCTGGTCGGTCGTGGCCACCGTTCCGTCGGCCGTGCGGGTGACGGGTATACGGCGCCAGTTTCGCGGCAGAGACTGGGAGGCGACGAACCGTCACACCTGGCAGTTGGGCAAGGAACGGTAGGAGTCGACGCCCCTCAGCCGTCATCCCTGCGTGCGGTCGGGGAGGCGGCCGACGAGAGTTCGCAGGTGTGCAGCCACCTCGCGGCTCATACGAGAGGTGGCATCTTCCCTATGTCGACAGCAACGCTGGAACACGTCCGCGAACAGGTGCGCGGCCCCGTCATCACCCCGGACGGGCCCGAGTACGAGCAGGCCCGGCAGGTCTTCAACGGCATGATCGACCGGTATCCGCAGACGATCGTGCGCTGCCAGGATGCCGGTGACGTCCTGGCCACCGTCGCGTACGCCCGGGAGAACGGGCTCGACCTCGCGGTACGGGGGGGATCGCACAGCGTGCCAGGTTTCGGCACCACCGACGGCGGTGTCGTCGCGGATCTGTCCGGGATGCGCGGCGTACGGGTCGATCCGGTGGCCGGCACCGCGCGCGCAGAGGGCGGCTGCACCTGGGGCGACTTCAACCACGCCACGTACCCGTTCGGCCTGGCGACCACGGGCGGGATCGTGTCCAGCACCGGCATCGGCGGCCTGACCCTGGGCGGCGGCATCGGCTACCTGACCCGCAGGTACGGCCTGAGCATCGACAACCTGCTGTCCGCCGACGTGGTCACCGCCGACGGCAGGCAGCTCGTCGCCAGCGAGCAGGAACATTCCGATCTGTTCTGGGCGCTGCGTGGTGGCGGCGGGAACTTCGGCGCGGTCACCTCGTTCGAATACCGGTTGCATCCGGTGCGTGACGTATTCGCCGGGATCTTCTTCTTTCCGATCGAACACACCCGGGACGTGTTCGAGGCTTTCGACACGTACATCGCCGACGCGCCGGACGATCTCGGCGGATTCCCCGCGTTCCAGATCGCGCCGCCACTGCCGTTCATTCCGGAACCGGAGCACGGCAAGACATTCGTGGCTTCGATACTGTGCTGGACCGGCCCGCCGGAGCAGGGCGAGCAGGCATTCGCCCCGATCCGCGGCGCCGCACCGGTTGTGGCCGAGATGGTTGGCACGATGCCCTACCCGGTGCTCAACTCCCTGTTCGACGAACTACTGCAACCGGGGCTGCAGCACTACTGGAAGACGACGTTCAGTGCAGGCCTGCCCGAGGCCGCCGTCCAGGCCCATCTGGAGTACGGTCCACAGGTGCCGAGCCTGACGTCCACAGTGCACATGTACCCGGTCAACGGCGCGGTCAGCCGGGTAGCCAACGATGCGACCGCGTACGCCAACCGGGACGCCAAGTACGCGACGGTCATCGCCGGCATGTGGCCGAACGCCATCGACAACGAGCACAACATCCGCTGGGTCCGGGACTACTACCGGGCGCTGGAGCCGTACGCGGCCCCGGGCGGGTACGTGAACTTCATGGCCGGCGACGACCAGGGCCGGGTGGCGGACAGCTACCGCGGGCACTACGAGAAGCTGGCGCGGGTCAAGAAGCAGTACGACCCGTACAACGTCTTCCATCTCAACCAGAACATCACGCCCGCGGACTGAGAGCGGTGCCGTTGCGGCGCCTATGATGCGCGCATGTCAACCTTCAGCGCCGTCGACGGCACCCGCCTTGCCTACCACCGGACCGGCGACGGTGATCCGCTGATCTGCCTGCCCGGTGGGCCGATGCAGGACTCGGCGTACCTCGGTGATCTGGGCGGGCTGTCCGCGCACCGCACGCTGCTGCGGCTGGATCTGCGTGGCACCGGCGATTCCGCCGTACCAACGGATCCGGCGAGCTACCGGTGCGACCGGCAGGTCGACGACGTGGAGGCGCTGCGTACGCATCTCGGGCTGGATCGCATCGATCTGCTCGGCCACTCGGCCGGCGGCTCGCTCGCCGCCCTGTACGCCGCCCACCACCCCGACCGGGTCGGCCGGCTGGTGCTGCTCACCCCCAGTCCGCGGGTCGTGGGCGTACCGGTGACCGATGCGGACCGGCGGAAGGTCGCCGAACTGCGCCGGGACGAGCCGTGGTTCGCGGCTGCCTTCGCCGCGTTCGAACGGATCTGGGCGGGCGAGATGACGGACGCCAACTTTGCCACGATCGGGCCGTTCAGCCACGGCCGGTGGGATCCGGCGCGGCAGGAGCGGATCGCCCGGGAGGAGGGCACCCGCAACGACGACGCGGCCGGCATCTACTACGCCGACGGCGCCCTCGACCCGGCGGCCACCAGCTCCGCGCTCGGCCGGTTGCGGGCCCGGGTGCTGCTCGTCGCCGGCGAGTACGACGTGGGTCTGCCGCCGACGTGCGCCGCGGCGTACACGGACGTGTTCGGCCGGGCGCAGTTGGCGGTGCAGCCGGGCACCGGCCACTACCCGTGGCTGGACGACCCGCAATGGCTGGTACGGACACTGATCGAGTTCCTGCGCTGACAGTCTCCGCGCACCGGGGTGTCCGCCGCGCGCGCTGCCGTCGGCCAGAAGTGTGCGTAGGGTCGAGGGTATGACACAACAGGCGGACCAGCAGCAGATGATCGCCCCGGCACTGGTCCCGGTGTTCGCACCGGGCGGGACGTTGCGCGCCTCGATCAACGTGGGCAACCCGATCCTGGCGAACCGGGACCCGGCCGGCGGTGAACCGGTCGGCGTGTCGATCGACCTGGCCCGGGAGTTCGGGCGCCGGCTCGGAGTGGACGTCGAACTCGTGGTGTTCGGCCGGGCCGCGGAGTCGGTCGAGGCGGTCCGCAACGAGCAGGCCGACATCGGTTTCTTCGCCGTCGATCCGGCGCGCGGCGACGGCCTGCGGTTCACCGCGCCGTACGTGCTGATCGAGGGCAGCTACCTGGTGGCCGAATCGTCGGCGGTGACCGACAACGGGCAGGTCGACCGGGACGGCCACCGGATCTCGGTCGGCGCGGGCAGCGCGTACGACCTGTTCCTCACCCGCGAGATCAGCCGGGCGGACATCGTACGGTTCCAGGGCGCCGGGCCGGCGCTGGCGGCACTGCGCGCCGGTGAGGTCGAGGTGGCGGCCGGGATCCGGCAGTTGCTGGCGGGCGAGGCGGCGCGGGCGCCGGGACTGCGGGTACTGCCGGGGCGTTTCATGGTGATCCAGCAGGCGATGGGCCTGCCCGACAACCGGGGCGGCGGCGCACAGGCGGTGCTGGCCGCGTTCGTGGAGGAGCTGAAGTCCAGCGGCTTCGTCGCCGAGGCGTTGCGCCGCCACGGTATCGAGGGTGCGAGCGTGGCGCCGGCCGACGGCTGAGTACGGTGTCCACCGGCCGGCCGCGCACATTGCCCGGCACCGTGCCGGCCGGCCGTGCCCGCTGCCCGACTGTCGGTCGCGGGGGATGTCAGTCGCCGGTGCGATGTCGGTCTCCGGTGCGGGACGTCAGTCGCCGATGCGGGCGGCCAGCAGCGGCTGACCCGGGCCTGACAGTTCGGCGACGACGCCACGGCGCCCGGCCACGGCGGCCATCATCAGCGCCTCGGCGGGGCCGCGTACCTCGGCGCCGGTGCCGGTGGCGAAGTCCAGGTCGGTGGCGACCAGGCGCAGACCCCGGGTGCGGCTGCGTGGCTTCAACAACGGTGCGCGCATCCCGCCGCGCAGGGCTCGCTCCATCCGGTCTGCGGGGATCTTCCGCAGTTGGCCGAGCGGGCGGCGGATGTCCTGGTGATGGACCAGGCCGTCGACGAACCCGATCATGCCGCCGAACGCGGCGGTGATCCCGCGCGGTTGCAGGTGGTCGTTGAGCGCGGCGAGAAGCTGCTGCGGGGTACGTTCCCGGGCTGCGGCGACACCGACAGCATTGGCCCGGTGAACGTTCAGCGCGCCACTCGCCATCAGACCGACCAGACCGCCGACCGTCAGCTGGTCGTAGGTGATCATGTGCGCGACGACGTCCCGGATCCGCCAGCCCTCGCACAGACTCGGGGTGTCCCACTGCTGCGGGGTGAGGGTGGCCAGGAACTCGGCCAGCTCGGTGCGCTCCTGGCGGGCGTACTCCTTCATGCTCACCGACTCGCTCATGGCTGTCCGCCTCGACGCGGGTTCGGCTCCATCGCACGCCTCCTCTGGGTAGGCTGACCGGCTCCGGTCAGCCTACCCAGTGTGGCGATCCTGCACAGTCCATAATGGTCAGTGGTGGCCGGTGACGGCGTCGCGTACCTGGTCGACGATGCCCATGCCGGCGTCGGTGGCCCTGTTCGCCGGCGGCCGGTACGGTGCGGCCGGATGCGGATGGGTGGGGGCGTGCCTCTCGACCCGCTCGATCTTCGAGCCCATCTCGCCCAGCTGTTCGCTGCTGACCGCGGACTCCAGCGCGGGGAACAGTTCGGCCTCCTCCTGCCGGACGTGCTCGCGTACATGCGTGACCAGGTCGGACACCTTCGCCTGGTACTCCGGCTGCTCCGGCTACATCGCCTCCAGGTCCTTGAGCGCCAGCTCCACCTCGGCGTGCTCGGCCAGTTCCCTGCCCGCGATGGCCTCACCACCGGAGACCTGCTTACGTACGGCCGGGTACAGCACCTGCTCCTCGGCGCTCGCATGCTGCATCAGCTCGGCGGTGACCTGCCGTACGAGATCCTGCCGCGCCTGCGGTGGCAGATCCGGTGCCTCCAGCTTGGTGAACAGTTCCTCGACCGCACGATGATCGTGGGTCAGCACCTCGACAACACCACGCCGACCGGCCACGTGTACTCCTTCACCTGGAACCAGCACTATTCAGGCCAACGAGGTACCCGTCGGCGGTCTCCCGTACACATCACCAGGTGCTGTCCGGCGCCGCTCGCCGAGCGCCGCGCCGCACGCGCCGGGGGCCGCTGAAGATCCGCGCCACTGGGCCAACAGCCACGCTGAATTCGCCAGACCGTGTGGCTCACCGTCCACTGCCGCGGATCTTGACAGCGCCGTACCGGGCCTACTTCAGCGTGTTGGTGAACGCCGTCCAGGCAGCGGGGTCGATGACAAGTGCAGGCCCCCCGGGGTCCTTCGAGTCACGAACCGCGACGACACCGGGCAGGTTGCGCGCCACCTCGACACACGCCCCGTCCTGCGTACCGGATCGGCTGCTCTTACGCCATTCGGCGCGGGTCAAGTCTGGTAGCAGCATCGAGATCTCCCGTTGTCTACGCCGGATCACTTCAGCGTGTCGGTGAACGCGGTCCAGGCAGCTGGTTCGACAGTCAATACCGGGCCACCGGGATCCTTGCTGTCCCGCACAGCCACCACAGGAAGGTTGCGCGCCACCTCGACGCAGTTTCCACCGTTGCCACCGCTGCGGCTGCTCTTCCGCCATTCGGCGAGCGACAGGTCCATCTCACATCTCCTTTGCTGCTGTTGCGATGAAGGCTCTCGACTCGACGGAGTCGAGAGCTTGCTGCTCCAGCTTGCGCATAGCGCAGTTGTACTTCGTCAACTCTGCCGGCTTCTCCAGGTAGAGCGAGCCCGTCATGGACTCCAGGTAGACCACATCGGGTTCACGTCGTCCGGGGAAACTGAGGATCACGAACGTTCCCATCATGGCTGGATGTTCGGCCGTGTGGAAGGGAAGAACCCGGACGTCCACGTTCGGCAGATCCGTCGCTTCCAGCAGGTGCTCAAGCTGCTTGACCATCACCCCGAGGCCACCGATGGGGCGCCGCAGGATGGACTCGTTGAGAATGACGTAGAACCGTGGGGCGGTGCTCTCACGGGTCAGGATCGCCTGACGATCCATCCGCAGTGTCACCAGTCGATCGATGTCTGAGTCGGCGCCGCCTGAGAAGGCACGGCACACCGCGCGGCAGTAGTCAGCAGTCTGGAGTAGCCCCGGCACGAGCTCGGCGTCGTAGTGCCGCATGTTCTCCGCGACGGACTCCAGCCCGACGTACATCTCGAACCATTCAGGCAGCACATCGCCGTACGAGTGCCACCAGCCCTTGTGTTTGGACTCGCCGGCCAATGCCAGCAGCACCTCGACCATCTGCGGATCAGCCTTGTAGAGCTGAGCCAGAGCCATGACGTCCGTCTTCTTGACCGGAACCTGACCGGTCTCGATACGCCAGATCTTCGAGCGCGACCAATCGAGCCGGTCAGCTACGTCATCGGCCTTGATGCCTTCAGCATCCCGAAGAGCTCGGAGCTCACGTCCGAGTTGTCGGCGAGGAACCGTGGACCCGCCGGAAATCATGAAACCTCCCGCTCACGAAGTCGCACGCTCAGTGCACCGGGTGTCATGCGAGACAGATTACGCCTCGCCATGCGACATGATGAGTTTTCTCTTGAAGAGATTTCTTGCGGTGAGACGTTGCAGGAAGAGCTGCACGGACATCTAATGAACCCATCGGACGTGACTTCCGGTATCTGCATCAGGCCAGGAAGTGACGGACGAGTGTGTCGCGGGCGTCGGGGTCGGTACCCCGAGTGTCGCTGTCCCCTTGGCTCCGACGCCCGCGACCGAGCAAGGAGCAGCCGGGGCGAGACCTGCACCCGGCACAGAAGTGGAGCGCGGTGAAAGGCCTGGAAACCGCACCGCGCCCCGCCCCACCGTCCACGGAGGAATCGATGAGGCCGCGCCAGCTTCTCCGTTCAACCTGCCATCGCCTGCGCGGTGGCCGCTCCCACTCACCCCGACCCACCGATCCGTACGCCGCATCGCTCGCCGTGGCGTCCCACCTCGGCATGGTGCGCAGTTCCCTGACCGGCGACGACACTCCGGCCCGGTGGTGGCGATGATCGGCGCGTCGACGACGTACCGTCCCTGGTCCTGATCGCATTGATGATCACGCTGACCTGCGCCGGCCCGGACATCGAGGTCACCCACTGCGTACTGGTGACCGGCCTGATCATCCGTCCCGGCGACGGCTGGAACGACCGAACGGCACCGGCACCCGGATGAGGAACAGATCGCCGGGGGCGCTGAAGATCCGGGACGGTGGGCCGTCAACCGCGCCGATCGCGCCAGAATCATGGACCTGCGGTGGGCTGGCGGCCCACCGCCACAGATCTTGACACCCTGCGCGCGACAAACCGCTCCAAGATACGAACCACTGGACCGTCAGCCGCCAAGACACGCCCCCACAGCACGGATACCGGCCCACCACCGCAGATCTTGACAGCCTCAACGCACCACACCGCCTCAAGATCCGGAGCAGTGGACCACCAGCCAAACTGCCGCGCTCCTACTTGTTTCCCCAGGTCTGCAAGCGGTTCTCACCGCTGGGCAGCGCGCACCTGCCGGGGTCACCGGCGTACACGTTCTCCTCGGCCACGGTGGGTTTCCACGGCCACAACAGATAGACCCGGGCGTTCTGTTCGCCGTCGTAGCCGGACGTCAGCGTGTTGTCGATGAAGCGGTTGTGGTACCCGGAGCATTCCTCGGCCCGCGCGTCGTACTGCACGAAGCAGGCGTGGTCGCACACGTCGTCGCGGTAGTACGCCCCGTCGCCGGCACGCTCGAAGGTGTTGTACTCGACCGAGTTGAGCGTGCTGCGGTCCCGTACCTTCGTCGGCGTGCCGCTGACGTACGAGAACCGGCTGTGCGACACCACGTTGTACGAGCTGAAGTGCGTGAGGTAGACCCCGTGGATCAGGGGGGCCTGGTCGCCGGTGCTCTCGATGTGCAGGAAATGGCTGTTGGTGATGGTGTTGTGGGACGAGTTGGTGAGCACCACCGCGCCGTAGCCGGCGGCGCTGCTGTGTGTCCACTTGGTGCCGATGTCGTGGAACTCCATGCCGGCCAGCGTGTTGCCGTTCAGGCCGTACGTATGGCGGATGAAGAACGGGGGCGAGCCACCGTCGGTGTCCTCGCCGTACGGCAGGCCCATCAGGTTCAGCCCGTCGGAGTACCGCTCGACCTGCAGGTAGTAGAAGCGCAGTCCGCTCGTACCGCCGCTGGGCAGTGCACCGCCGGTGCGGGCCGTCAACCAGGCACCGCTGGGGTACGTACCGTCGGCGTTCGGCGTGTTGCGGAAGATGGGCCGCCCGGCGATGTCGCCGACGCCGTCGCCGTACTGGTAGTCGGCCGGCAGGATAAGTGACGTACGCCAGCGCGCCGGGATCGCACCGGAACGGCGCCGCCTCAGCGTGACGCGGTGCGGTTGGTCGTGACCGGGCAGTCGTACCCGCGGGGCAGCTCTGTTGGGCGTCGTCCGCTCGCGGCGGTCGCGGTGGCGTGGATGTCGGCCCAGATCAGGTCGGGCCCGGTGACGGTGACCGAGGAGAACCCGGTCGCCGGCCGGCCGGTGTGCGGGTCGTTGATGTGTGTGCCACGCCGGCCGGTGCCGGAGGTGGCCACGGCACCGTCGGTGACCTCCAGTACGGCGAGCAGTTGGCTCGGGTCGGCCGGGTCCTCCACGCCGACCCGCCAGGCGGGTTGGCCCGGCGCGCACCGCATGGCGATGTCACCGCCGGCATTCAGGCAGAAGTCCTGGACTCCGCGCGCGGTGAGCAGATCCGCGGCCCGCTGTACGGCCCAGCCCTTGACCAGCCCGGACGGGTCGAACCAGCGCCGTTCGCTTGATGCCCCGGCCGCCAGCGCGGCGCTGTTCAGCGGCGTTCCGGCCGGCAGGATCCCGACCGGTAGCCGCGCATCGAAGTAGCCGCCGGTACGCCGCCGGGCCACCGCACACCACCGCACGATCTCCCGTACCTCGGGGTGCGCGTCCGGCAGCCGCAACGTGCCCCGGTTGAGCCGGCTGATCTCGCTGTCCGCGCGGTAGGTGCTGAACCGCTCGTCTGCGCGTCGGAGCAGCTCGAACGCCTCCGCCGCCGCGGTTTCGGTGGTCGGATCGTCGGCGCCGCGCCGGATGTGCAGCGAGATCGGCATGCCCATGATCTGCTCGACCCACGCCCGGCGAGTCGGGGAGGCGGTCGGGCCGCTCATGACCTGAAGTGCGCCGCGTCGAGCGCGGCCTGCAGGGAACCGCGGTACGCGTCGCTGGTCAGCGTCGCGCCGCTGACCGTGTCGATGTGTGAGGACTGCTTGGACAGAGCCTCCTGGCGCAGCTGCGGCACCGCGTACGAGTTGATCTGCTGCGAGTGACCGTCGCCGGGCAGCGAGAGCGTGGTGACGTCGGTGATCTTGCCGTTGGAGATGCGTACCTGCACCTGCACGGTGCCGTAACCGTTGTCCTGTGGCGTTCCGTTGACTGTCGTGTTGGTCGGCTTCGCCGACCCTGACCCGGGGCCTGATCCCGACCCCGATCCGGAACCGGAACCGGACCCTGAGCCGGATCCTGAACTGGAACCGGAACCCGAGGACGACGAGCCACCCGACGTGTCCGGTACGACCCCGGCCGGGGCCGCGTTGCTCGGACCGGTGGGCCCGGAGGTGCTGGTGCGGTAGCTGAACAGCAGCACCAGAACGGCGATCGTACTGAACAGCGCGATCGTGATTCGACGCATCTGCTGCCCCCTCTACCAGGCGAAGTCTTCGTGATGTACCTGCCCGCGCGGTACGCCCGCGTCGGCCAGCGCGGTCCGTGCCGCCGCCGACCAGCGCGGCGGGCCACACAGGTAGACGTCCCGGTCTGCCACGTCCGGCGCCAACCAGCGGAGTGCCTCCACATCGGACAGATGAGCCAGCGATCCGGGCAGCCAGGACGACCGGTTCGGTGGCGGACCGTCCAGGTAGTAGACCAGGGCGCCGCGGTGGCGGGCGATCTGGTCGAGTTCGGTGCGTAGCGCGAAGTCGCCGCGGTGTTCGGCCCGGTAGACCAGCACCACTTCACCGGGCCGGTACGGCATGTCCTCCAGCAGCGCGCGCAGCGGGGTGATGCCGATGCCGGCACCCATCATCAGTACCCCGGGCCGGGTCCGTACGACGTCGGTGAACCGGCCGTACGGGCCTTCGGCCAGCACCGGTGTGCCTGGTCTTAGCCGGGCGATCCGGTCCGCGTCGTCGCCGCCGGCCCGGATGGTGATGCGCAGCCGGCCCTGCCTGGGCGAGGCAGACAGGGAGTAGGGGTGCGAGCGCATCCAACCTCGGCCGCTGAGGAACCGCCAGCCGAAGAACTGCCCGGAACGGACCGGCATCCTGTGCAGGTCCCGCCCGGTCACGTAGACGGAGAACACCCCGGGAGCCTCGGTCCGTACGCTGCTGACCCGCAGCTGGTGCCTGGTGCTGCGCCAGACGGGCAGCGCGAGGCGGAACAGCAGTACGCTGCCGGCGCAGCCGATGTAGAGCCCCCACCAGTACGCCCGCGCCAGCGGACTGCCGATGAAGTCGGCGCCGGTCCACAACTGGTGCGGTAGCGCCAGACCCACGCCAAGGTAGGCGTACAGGTGGATCAGATGCCAGGATTCGTACCGCATCCGGCGTCGGGCGGCCCGGATCGACAGCACCACCACGGCGACCAGCAGCGCGGTGCCGGCCACGGCGAGCAGCATGCCGGGGTAGGTGGTGGTGAGTTGCCACGATTCGGCGAGCAGGCCGGTGTGCGCGCTAGCCGCGTAGCCGACGACGATGAGGGCGACATGGGCGAGCATCAACCAGAATGAGGTGAAACCGGCGGTGCGATGCCATCGGGCCAACCGGTCCTGACCGAAGCTCCGTTCGACCCACGGGATCCGAGCCATCAGGAAGACCTGTACGAGCAGCAGGTCCGCGGCGAGCAGGCCGGTCAGCCGGCCGGCGGAGGTGGCCGCGCCGTTTCCGGCGAGGGCCGGTAGTCCCCCGCTGTGCAGCCACATGGCCAGCACCACGAGCAGGCTGGTGCCCGCCGCGACGCCGACCAGGTCGGCCCACCAGCGGCGTGGGCCGGCGACCCGGCTGCGGCTGCGGCCCATCGCCCCGACGCTCATATACCCGAGGTTGGCGCGGCCGGATGAGATGTCGATGAGAGACGGCTATGTTTCGGGTGAGAGGGCCGGTAGTCGTACGGTGAGGCAGGCGCCACCGGTGTCGGAGCGACCGGCGGTGACCGTGCCGTCGTGCAGCGCCACGGCTTGCGCCACGATCGCCAATCCCAGTCCGGACCCAGGCACTGCACGTGCCGCCCGGGAGCGGTAGAAACGTTCGAAGATACGGGGAAGGTCCGCATCCGCGATGCCGGGACCGGAGTCCGCGACGGTCAGTACGGCGTAGCGCCTGCCGGCGGCCTCCTCCAGTTGGAGCCGGACCCGCACCACGGCGCCCGGTGGGCTCCATTTGACCGCATTGTCGAGAAGGTTCGCCACCATCCTGTCCAGTGAGGACGGACGCCCGAACACCGCAACCGGATCCAGGGTCGCCTCGATGTCGGCCCGGCCGTCCCGGGTCCGCTGGACGGCCAGGTCGACCAGTTCGGCCAAATCGACCCGCTCCACCGGTTCCGGGCTGGTGTCCTCCCGGGCCAGGTCGACCAGTTCACCCACCAGCTGGGTCAACTCGGCCATCTGTTCATCCAGGTCGGCCAGCAATCGGGATCGGTCCACAGTGGACAATCGCTGTCCGGTGTCGCCCTGCGCGTCCGCCCGGATCAGCAGCTCGATGTTGGTACGCAGACTGGTCAACGGCGTACGCAGCTCGTGCCCGGCATCCTCCACCAGCAACCGCTGCGCGGCCCTGGACGCGGCCAGCGCGGTCAGCATCGCGTTGAACGCGGTACCCAGTCGGGCGATCTCGTCCCGCCCAGCGACCGCGATGTGCCCCTCCAGGTCGGCGGTGGTCGCCACATGTTCGACCGCGGCGGTCAACCCAGCGACCGGACGCAATCCGGCCCGCGCGACCACCGCGCCCAGGGCCGCGGCACCGGCCACCCCGAGCACCCCGACCAGCAGCATGATCAGGCCGAACCGGGAGAGCGTGCTGTGCACGCCGTCCAGGCTCATCGCCACCTGGACCGCGCCTGCGGACTCCCCGTCCCCGTCGCCACGGCGCAGCGTCAACATCCGGTACTCGCGGCCACCGACCAGGATGTCCTCGATGGCGCGGTCCGCCTGCCCGGACGCGACCTGCCGGGCCGGGCCGGTGACCGGCAGCAGCGGCGCCTGACCGGGGGCGAGCGCCGGCTCGGCCCGGCTGTCGAGCAACTGGACCCGCGGGCTCACCTCGTGGTCATGGTCCTCGTCGCGGTTCTTGCCCTTGTTGTTGTCGTTGTCGCCGTCGTGGTCCGGATCGGTCAGCGCCGCCCCGCCGACCCGCGGGTCCCACTGCCGCGGCGTGGTGGCCACGGTCCGCGCATCCTGTTCCAGCGTCTGATCGAACTGTCGGGTCAACTGCTGTTTGACGACCACGAAGGCGAGCAGTGAGACCAGCACCACAGCTACGGCCACCGCCGCGGCGGACAGCAGGGTCAGCCGGTACCGCAGCGACAACGCCCCCCACCGAGGTCGCCGCATCACAGCGGTTCGTCCCGCAGTACGTACCCGACCCCCCGTACGGTGTGCAGCAGTCGCCGCTCGCCGCCGGCCTCCAGCTTGCGCCGCAGGTAGCCGACGTACACGTCCAGGCTGTTCGACGCGGCGCCGAAGTCGTAGCCCCAGACCTGGTCGAACACCACTGAACGGGACAGCACCCGGCGCGGGTTGCGCAGGAACACCTCGAGGATCGCAAACTCGGTACGGGTCAGCCGCAGCGCCCGTTCGCCCCGGTACACCTCCCGCGTGTTGGGGTCCAGGACCAGGTCGGCGTGCTGCAACCGGGCGCTCTGCTGGCCGCCCTCGCCGGCCTGGTTCTCCGGCCGGCCCGAGCGGCGCAGCAGTGCCCGGATGCGGGCCAGCAGTTCCTGCAGCGCGAACGGCTTCACCAGGTAGTCATCGGCCCCGGCGTCCAGCCCGGCTACCCGGTCACCGATGCCGTCCGCCGCGGTCAGCATCAGTACCGGTAGGAGGTTGCCGGCCGAGCGCAGTGCCCGGCAGGTTGCCAGGCCGTCCGGGGCCGGCATCAGGACGTCGAGTACCACCAGGTCGGGTCGGTGCTCCCGGACCAGTTCGAGGGCCTTCGTGCCGTTCTCGGCGAGATCGACCTGGTAGCCCTCGAACCGCAGGGTCCGGGAGAGCGCATCACGAAGCGCCTGTTCGTCGTCGACCACCAGGATCAACACCGGCACTTCCTCCGGGGCCCCCCGGGGCGCCCTCTTAGTCGTCGTGGTCGCCGTGGCCGTGCCCACTGATGGCGTTCTGATGGAACTCGCCCTGCCAGGCGGCACGCGCACCCGAGTCCCCGATACGGTAAGTCTGCACCACCGCACCAACGGACACGGCCAGTGCCAGTACCGCGATCACGACCCGCAGTGCGGTCAGGCCACGCGGGCGCTGCGGTACGGGCATCTGCCCCTCGGCGCCTTCCCCGGTGCCGCCGTCGGCACCGTTGTCGGTGTCGGCCGCGCTGGTCGCGCGATGCTCGGAGAACGGCGAACGGTTCCAGCGGTAGAGCACCCAGACCGCGGCGGCCAGTACGAACAGGCCGAGCGCCCAGGGCAGCAGGGTGTCGCCCAGTTCGGTGTGCTCATGGATCAGGTGACTGCGCGGCACCCGGCGCTCCAGCCACTCACCGGCGCTGGTGGTGATCGGTACCATCACGAGCGCCACCAGCGCGAGGAGCGGGACCATCATGCCCGCCCGCCGCCGGAACGCCGGCCACAGCGCGGCCAGTACCAGCACCAGGGCCGCCAGCGGGACCAGTACTACTACTGCATGGACCAGCAGCACGTGCGCCGGTAGGCCGGAAATTTCGTCGGGCACCCGTCATCCTCCAGACATGAGCGGTCTCTTCGATCCGAGACCGGTGGTGATGCCATGATCTCCACCCCGGATGAAAATCCTATGAAAGCTAGATAAGAGCTCCCAATACGGATTTCGGACAACGATTGATCCAGGCCGGCCTCCAAGCAGTACCCGCCAAAGTACTGTGTGATTTCCTAGCTTCCAGATAGATTGAGTAGGTAATTAGAGCCCGGAGGTGGCGCATGACAGACACGCGGCGGACAGTGATCGTGGGCGGCGGCGCCAGCGGCGTACTGGCCGCCATCGCACTGCTACGCACCGGGACGCCGGTGACGATCGTGGACAGCGAACCGAGACTCGGCGCCGGCGTGGCGTACCGCACCACCTCGCCATACCACCTGCTCAACTCGCCCGCCAAGGCGATGAGCGCGGTGGCCGAACTACCCGACGACTTCGTCGGATGGGCCGGCCTGGCCAACCCCGACTCCTTCCAACCCCGCTGGATCTACCAGCGCTATCTCGCCGAGAGCCTCGAAGCGGCGGACGGCCGCAACGGTGAGCTGAACGTAGCGATCGGCCGGGCGGTCTCGGTCCATCCGGGTGAGCGGGGCGCCACCGTCCGGCTCGACAACGGCCAGACGCTGACCGCCGCCCAGGTGGTCCTCGCGCTCGGCTACCGACCGCCGGGCACGCCCCACGCTATCGGCACTTCGGCCCAGGCCAGCGGCCGCTACTTCGCCGACCCGTGGCGGCCGGGCGTACTGCACCGGCTCCGGCCCGGCGAACCGGTCCTGCTGATCGGCACCGGGCTGACCGCCATCGACATGGCCATGTCGATCCACCGCCGGGACCCCGACGCACGCATCTACTGCGTGTCCCGGCACGGGCTGCTGCCGGCCGCGCATCCCTGGCAGGCCGCACCTCCGGTGACCCCGTTGCTGCCGGCGCCGACCAGCACCCGGGAACTGCTGCGCGCCACCCGCGAACTCATCGCCCGGTGCGGCGACTGGCAACCGGTCGTCGACGGTCTGCGCAGCGCCGCGGCACCGTACTGGGCCGCCCTGCCCGAACCGGAACGGCAACGGTTCCTGCGCCATGTCAACCGGCACTGGCAGGTACACCGGCACCGGATGGCGCCGGCGATCGCCTCGGCCGTCGGCACCATGCGGGGCAGCGGTACGCTCACCGTGCTGGCCGGGCGGCTGCGCCAGGTGGAGCCGGCCGGCACCGGACTGACCAGTCTCATCTCGACCCGCAGCGGCGACCTGACGACAGTCCACTGTGGAGCAGTCCTGAACTGTACCGGGCCGGGCAGTGCGGCGACCGGAGCCGACCCGCTGGTGCGGTTCCTGCGTACGACCGGACTGGCCCGGCTCGACCCACTGGCGACCGGGTTCGACGTGACCGCGGACGGCGCACTCATCGGCGCCGGCAACCGGACCACCCCGTCACTGTGGACGCTCGGCCCGCCGCGCCTCGGCACCTCGTGGGAGACCACCGCGGTCGCCGAGATCCGCGCCCAGGCCGCGGCCCTGGCAACAGCGATCGCCGAACGTCCCGTCCGTTCCACCGTCGAGCCGCCGCGCCAGGCGATCGGCACCGACTCACATACCGTCCAGGAGTCCGCATGACACAGCAGTCCGCACCACCCGACAGCACCGTACGGACCGGCAGCGTGCTGCCCGACAGCACCGTATGGACCGGCAGCGCCGTCCCGGCCGACGGCAACGCCAGCGCCCTGGCCCGCGCGTACGCCGCCGACCCCGCGTCCTGGCCGTCACCGCCGGTGTTCGACCATCGGCAGCGGTGGTCGGTACAACTGCACGCCGACGCCCACCACGAGGCCTGGCTGCTGACCTGGTTGCCCGGTCAGGGCACCGAACTGCACGACCACGGCGGCGCGCACGGCGCGTTCCTGGTGGTCTCCGGGCAGCTCACCGAGGACGTGATCGCCGACCACGGCGAGCCCGAACTGGCCTCGTTGCACTGGCGGCAGGACACCGTACGGGGCTTCGGCGCACACCACATCCACCGGGTACACAACACCGGCACCGAACCCGCCGTCAGCGTGCACGTCTACCAGCCCGGGCTGACCGCCATGTCGCAGTACGCCATCGAACCGGGCGGCGGCGTACGACTGGTCCGTACCGACCGGCAGGGAGTGGACTGGTGACCCGCACCATCGACCAGGTACTGGCGGAGGCACGGCAACGGCTGGAGCGGCTCACGCCGATGGCCGCGCACCGGGCCGTCGCCGGTGGTGCGCTGCTGGTGGACATCCGGCCGGTGCAGCAGCGGGCCGAGGAGGGCGAGGTGCCCGACGCCCTGCTGATCGAACGCAACGTACTGGAGTGGCGGTTCGACCCGGCCAGCCCGGACCGGTTACCGGTGGTGGCCGACCATTCGGTGCAGGTCATCGTGCTCTGCTCCGAGGGCTACACCTCGTCGTTGGCCGCGGCCAGCCTGCAGGATCTGGGGTTGACCCGGGCCACCGACGTGATCGGTGGCTTCCATGCGTGGTGCCGCGCCGGCCTACCGAGCCGGCACGTCACGCCGGCCCCGCGGTAGCCAGCTGCGCCTCCCGGGTCCGGCGCTGTACGTGTTCCCACACGAACGCGGTCATCTCCGGGTCGGTGAAGATCTGGGTGCACAGCTCACAGAAACTCCCGTACGCGGGCCGTAGCTTGTGCGCCAGCTCGGAATCGGCCATCAGTTCGGCGAAGTAGCCGGGCCCGGCATGGATCAGGGTGCGCAGCAGCACATTGGACCGCAGCTCGCCCATGATGGCTGCCAGGCCGTGACCGCGCACATTGCCCAGCGACAGCGTCTCGCACAGTTCGCTGCCGTTGCCGCACGGGTACACCGTGCCGTTCGGGGTGACGACCAGGTTCAGCATGTCGGCGCAGGCACCCGACGGAATGCCGGGCAGTTGCCAACGCTCCTGTGACACAACCCCGGAGGTGGCCCGACCAGTACCGGTGGACACGTCTGCGACCAGCACGATGTCCCGCTGGTCGCGGGGATCGAGCGCACCCAGTACGTCGCCCAGCCGGCTGCGCCGGGTGGTGCAGACCCGCAGCACGATGTCCACCCCGTGCTCCTTACCGGCCCGGATGATGTTGCTCAGTACCCGGGCGGTGATGAAGTCGTGGTGGATCGCGTCGGCGCTGAGTTCGATGCTGCGTACGCCGACGGAGAACAGCTCGCCGACCTTCCTGCGGGCCTTCTGCGGGCTGATCCCCCAGAAACCGTTGGTGGCGATGGTGTTGATGAAACCGCGCCGGGCCGAGTGGGCCAGCATGGCGATCAGTTCATGCCAGTAGATGGTGGCCTCGCCGCCGGAGAAGTGGCAGCGGGGACCGATGTTGGGCAGTACGGCGGCCTGGTCGATGACCCGGCATACCTCACTCACCGCGAGTTTGCGCTGCGCGGACTCCGACCCGCAGGCGCTGTGGCAGTGGCTGCACCGGGTGTTGCAGAAGTACGTGGTCTGGAAGATCAGCGCCTGGAACGAGACCGGGTACGCGGTGGCCGGGTCGGTACGCCGCGGCCTGCCCACGGACTGCCCGACCGGGCGGGCGATGTCCACCCGCCCGGGCGCGCAGCGGTGCAGGTAGTCGGCGAGGCTCCGGCCGGTACGGGTGACGATCAGCGCACCGCGGTTGACTTCCTCGGCCTGCAGCAGCTCGGCGGGCAGGCCGGTGTTGGGCGGCAGGACGAACAGTACGTGCAGTTCCGCTGGGGTCGAGTTGGTCAGTACGTGCAGCAGGCCGCCCAGCATGCCGGGGGCCAGCCGGTCGAAGTGCTCGTTGTCCAGGGCGAGCAGCAACTCGAACGGGCCGTGGTCGGCCAACGTACGCAGTACCGCGGAGATCCGGGGCAGCGGCAGTTCCGGCCCACCCCGGGTGAGCAGGATCGGGCGTACGCCCTGCGCGGCGGCCTGGCGTACGAGATCTGGCAGGATTTCGGGTTCGGCCAGCGCCTCCATTCCCACGTAACCGACGTCCGCCCGGTTCTCCCAGGTCCGCAGGACCTGCGCCGCGTCGGCCGGTGCGCAGGTCGGATCGGCACCCGGCGGGCAGGCCGTACAGCCCGGCGGGCAGCGCCGGTTGATCAGGACCATGTTGTCCGGGAGCGCCATAGCGGCCCTCACCGGCTGGTTCGGCTCAGAGCAGCGGGAGTCGCCGCGCAACAGCCGCACCGTCTACCGGCACCCGGCGCGGTGTCGAGCCGACGCGCGCCGAGTACGGCGGCTTCCCGCAGCATCGTCTCGACCGCCGTGTCGTACGCGTCGGTGGCGGCGACGGCCGTAGCGGACTGCGCCGCGACGGCGGGCATGAAGTCGGCGGGCATGGGCCGGGCGGGTGCGTTACCTAAGGCAGTTGTGGTCACGCTGTCCTCCAACAGCCGTTTGCGGCCGGACGCGCATCGTGACACCCACGCCGTCCACATTGCCGAGTCTCTCCGTAATGGGGAGACTACCTAGAGCGAACTAGCGGGGCGTCGGGTTGCCGGAATCGTCGGCCGACGCGCCGACAGTCAGGAAGATCGTCCCGGCGTGGCGGCGGCACATTCGGCGGCGCGCCCCCGCAGCATGTCCTGCTCCCGGGAGTTGCGGGTCAGCGATGCGGCCCGCTCGAACTCGCCGCGCGCCTCCTCCCACCGCCCCAGCCGGGCCAGCAGATCACCCCGCACGCTGGGCAGCAGATGGTAGTTGCGCAACGACGGCTCGGTGGTCAGTTCGTCGACCAGGTCCAGGCCGGCCGCCGGCCCGAGGGCCATGGACAACGCGACCGCCCGGTTCAGCTCCACCACCGGAGACGGAACGAGGCGGGCCAACGCCGCGTACAGGGCCGCGATCCGCGGCCAGTCGGTCTCCGCCGCGGTACGCGCCCGCGCATGGCAGGCGGCGATCGCGGCCTGCACCGTGTACGGCCCGCGACCGCCCTCCCCGCTCAGCGTTTCGGCCCGGTCGAGTGCGGCCAGACCGCGGCGGATCAGCAGCTGGTTCCAGCGCGAGCGGTCCTGGTCGGTCAGCAGTACCGGCTCACCCGACGGTCCGGTACGGGCCGCCGTGCGCGACGCCTGGATCTCCAGCAGCGCGACCAGCCCGTGCACCTCCGGCTCGTCCGGTACCAGCCCGGCCAGGATGCGGCCGAGCCGCAGCGCATCCTCGCACAGCCCGGGCCGCAGCCAGTCGTCACCTGCGGTCGCGGAATAGCCCTCGTTGAAGATGAGGTACACGACCTCCAGCACCGAGGACAACCGTTCCCGCCGCTGTGCGCCGTCCGGAACCTCGAACGGCACCTTCGCCGTGGTGAGGGTCTTCTTGGCCCGTACGATGCGCTGCGCGATGGTCAGCTCCGCCACCAGGTACGCGCGGGCGATCTCCGCCGTGGTCAGCCCGCCCAGCAGCCGGAGGGTCAACGCGACCCGGGCCTCGGTGGACAGCACCGGGTGGCAGCAGATGAAGATCAGCCGCAACAGATCGTCGCCGATGTCGTCGTCGAGCGCGGCCTCGATGTCCGACACCTCGGCCTGCTGCCGGAGCTCCAGCTGATGCCCGAGTTCCTGCTCCTTGCGCGCCAGCCGCTGCTGCCGCCGGATCAGGTCGATCGCCCGGCGCTTGCCGGTGGCCATCAGCCAGGCGCCCGGGTTGTCCGGGATCCCCGACTCCGGCCACTGTTCCAGCGCCGCGAGCAGCGCGTCCTGGGCCAGATCCTCGGCCAGCCCGACATCGCGCACCATCCGGGCGAGACCGGCGATCAGCCGCGCGGACTCGATCCGCCAGACCGCGTCGATCGCGCGGCGGGTGTCGGAAGCACTCACAGCTCCCGACTACAGCACGCCCAGGCCCCGATGCAACCGACCGACGCGCGCAAGGCCACCGGACGGCGTGCGGGACGCCGCCCGGCCCGGCGGGGGTCTTTCAGCCGTGCTGGCGGGCGACCTCTTCGCGCATCCGGCGTTCCTGCTCCTGAAGTTCCGGGGTGAACGCCTCGCCGAAATCCTCCGCGTCGAAGATCTGCCGGATCTCGATCTCGGACTGCCCGTCCATCGGGTTAGGGCAGCGCCGGACCCACTCGATCGCTTCGTCCAGCGACTTCGTCTGCAGGATCCAGAAGCCGGCGACCAGTTCCTTGGTCTCGGTGAACGGGCCGTCCAGCACGGTGCGGCTCTCGCCGTCGAACCGGACCCGGGCCCCCTTGGAACTCGGGTGCAGGCCCTCCCCCGCGAGCATCACGCCGGCCTTCACCAGTTCCTCGTTGTACCGGCCCATCGCGGTGAGCAGTTCCTCGCTCGGCATGACGCCGGCCTCGGACTCTGCGGTGGCCTTGACCATCACCATGAAGCGCATCTGAGATCTCCCCCTGTCGGTGGCTGGCGTCCGGACGTTCCGCCCGGCTCGAACCAGCCTCTATCTACGCGTCGAACGGGGGGACCGGAAATCGACACGCGCCCGGAATTTTCTCGAAGATTTTTTGGGGGCGGTAAAAGTCCAGGTCAGGCGGCCGGTACGCGGAACTGCCAGGCGCCGGGCAGCACCCGCCAGGTGCGGCGTCGTACCGGATCGAGCAGCTCGCCGTCGGCGTTCGTACGGAACTTCGCGCCGCTGATCGTCACCGTCCGGCCCCGCAGGTGCGCTACGTCCGGATGGTCCGGGTGGGTGCCCCGGCGCAGCCGCAGCGCGTACGTGATCCGCCCCCACAGGCCGGTCGCGGAGGACACCGTCACGTCCATGCGCCCGTCGGTCACCGAGGCGTCCGGGCCGAGGACGGCGGTACCGCCGGCGATCGTGGTCGCGTTGCTCATGCCGACCATCAGCAACGGTCGCCGGCCCCGCGCCACGGCCCGCCCGTCGACCTCGACCCGCAGCCGGTGACCGGTACGGGTGAGCCCGGCGATGATCGCCCCGATCGAGTACGCGACGATGCCCAGCCGTCGTTTCAGCGGCAGCGCGGCCTCCGCCGCCTCCGCGCCGAGACCGACATGCGCCGCGTTGACCACCACATCACCCGCGTCGTCGACGATCAGGTCGGTGCGCTGGGTCCGGCCCGCCAGCACCACCCGGGCCGCCTCCACCGGGTCCAGCGGGATGCCGGCGCTCTGCGCGAAGTCGTTACCGGTGCCCAGCGGGATCAGCCCGATCCGCCGCGCGCCCAGTTCCTCGCGGCGGTGCAGCACCGACAGCATCACGTGCAGCGAGCCGTCACCGCCGACCACCACAAGGTCCGGGGTGTCGTACTCGGCCAGTACCGCGTCGAGTTCGGTCTCGTCCCGGCAGGACACCACGCTCAGGTCGGCGACCGCCTCGCGGAGCACCCGTACGGACTTGTCGACCGACTCGCGGTCTGCGGTCCCGGCCCGCCCGTTGCTGACCACGAGCATGGTGCGCCTCCTCCGCCCGGTCACCGGTGTCCGGACTGTCACCGCAAGCAACCTCGGGAGACCAGTGTAGGCACAGATTGCCGGTCCCTGCCCAGCTCAGAGCCCTGTTGCGCGGCCATCCCGGTGACCCCCGATCACCATCACCGGGACGGCGCACTGCTCTACCTGTTCCCGCCGGGTGCACCGCTGCGCGCGGGCGTACTCGGTACGGCGCTCGGGCCCGGCGGGCTCTGCGACGGTGGACTCGGTACGGCGCTCGGGCCCGGCGGGCTCTGCGACGGTGGACTCGGTACGGCGCTCGGCCCGGGTGGACTCTGCGACGGCCCGCCCGGGGCGGAGGGGCTCGGTGCGGGAGGACCGCTCCGGGTGGGAGGGCTCGGTACGGGGCTGTGCGCCGGCGCACTCGACGACGGAGCGCCCGGTGTCGTGGAGTGGTTCAGGCCGGTGGCGGCCATGGCGAACGGTGCCCCGCCGATCGCCAGCGCCGCGACCACGGCAGCACCAGCGCCGATCAGCGCGACCCGGCGCCGGCGGGCACCCCGTACCGCTCTGTCTGTCACGTTCACCACAGTTACCTCCTCGGAGATGTCGCGCAGCAGCGCGCGCAGCATGTCGTCGTTCATCGCCTCACCTCTGTCCTGACGGGATCGCCAGTGACGGTGCCAAGCTGCGGAACTTGGTCATGGCACGGTGGACGTGCGTGCGGACCGACCCGACCGAGCAGCCGAGTATGTCCGCGACCTGCGCCTCCGGCAGGTCGTCGAAGTAGCGCAGCACCAGTACGGCCCGCTGGTGCGGGGTGAGCTGCTGGAGGGTCCGGCGCACCGACAGCCGCAGGTCGGTGGCCGTGTTGGGATCGGCGACGGGCTGCTCGGGCATCGTGTCGGTCGGGTACTCCCGCCGCCGCGCCCGCCGCCGCCACCAGCTGACCTGCTCGTGGTACATGATCCGGCGCACGTACGCCTCGGGGTCCCGGTGCCGGATGTGCCGCCACCGGGTCATGGCACGGGTCAGCGCCGTCTGTACGAGGTCCTCGGCGTCGTGCTGGCCGCCGGTCAGCAGGTAGGCGGTCCGCAGCAGTGCCGGCGTGCGCGCCAGCGCGAACTCCCGGAATGCCTGTCGACTCTCATCGTTCACCGCACCTCCCCAGTCACCCGTTCAGACGTCCGGGGCACGCCGGGACCATGACAAGCGTGCCCCACGTCACATCAAACGAGCGCTGGCCCTAGCGGGGTAGAAAGGGAGCGGCGACAGGAGGCCAGGATGCGGGTAGCGGCTGCACGGGCGGCGGCAACGGAATGGATGCGGGACAACCTCACGCGGGAACCAGCGTTCCGCGGTGCGTTCTTCAGCGGCTCCACCATCACGATGCCCGACGACGCGGAACTGCCGGTGGCGTCCGATGTGGACGTACTGGTGGTGCTGGACGGACCGTTGCCGCCGACGAAGCCGGGCAAGTTCCGCTACCGGGGCGCGCTGCTGGAAATCAGCTACCTGCCCACCGATCAGCTCGCCTCGGTCGACGAGGTGCTGGGCATCCACTACCTGGCCAACAGTCTGCGCACCGACACCATCATCGCCGACCCGACCGGGCGGCTGCGGGCGCTGCACGAACAGGTCTCGGCGCGCTTCGCCGAGCCCGGCCAGGTCCGCCGCCGCTACCGCGAGGTGCTGCGCCGCATCACGCTCATGCTCGACGCACTGGATGAATCGGCACCCTGGCAGGACCAGGTCACCACCTGGTTGTTCGGCACCGGTGTAACCACCCACGCGGTACTGGTCGCCGCGCTGCGCAACCCGACCGTACGGCTGCGCTACCACGCCGCCCGCGAGGCACTGGTGGAACGCGGGCACCCCGGGCTCTACCCGGAACTGTTGGAACTGCAGGGTTCTGCGCACTGGACGCCGCAGCAGACCAACCACCATCTCGACGCGCTGGAACGCACCTTCGACGCCACCGTGCCGGTGCCACGCAGCCCGTACCGCTTCAATTCCGACATCACTACGGCAGCGCGTCCGGTCGCGATCGACGGCTGCCGGGAACTGATCGCGCGCGGCGACCACCGGGAGGCGGTGTTCTGGATCATCGCCACCTTCGCGCGATGCCACACGATCCTGACCGCCGACGCGCCGGAACTGCGCCAGGAGCACGCGCCGGCGTTCCGCGCCGCGGTCGCCGATCTCGGCATCAGCACGTTCGACGACATGCGCCGACGGGCCGCGGCGGTGCGCGACTTCCTGCCCAGGTTGGCCGGCGTGTGCGAGGAGATCCTGGAAACCAACCCGGGGTAAGGCTAGGGAAGGCGGCCGACCGCACCGTAGCTGTTGGCCCGGCGGGCGTCGGCTTCGCTGATCCGTTCCACCGGCCGCCACTTTGGCAGCAGCACCAAGCCCGGATCGATCAACTCGTAGCCCTGCAGGAACTCGGCGATCTGTTCGCGTTCGCGGAACACCACCGGCGTCGGGGTCTTCTCGTACACTTCCTCGCTGCGTCGCCGCTGCTCAGCGTCGAAGGTCAGCGGGCTGAGATGCGAGATGCCGAGGTAGCTTCCGGGCGCGCAGGCATCCCGGTACTGGGCCAGGAAACCGGCCGGATCGTCGGCGTCCGACATCGCGTGCAATACGGCCATGGCCAGTACCGCGACCGGCCGTTCCAGGTCCAGTACGTCGGTGAGTTGCGGGGCGGACAGTACGGCCGCCGGGTCCCGGATGTCGGCATGCACGATGGTGACGTTGGGCTCATCGCGCAGCAGGTCGCGGGCGTAGCTGACGGCGACCGACTCGACGTCGACGTACACGGTCCGGGACTGCGGGTTGCTGCGCTGCGCGACCTCGTGCACGTTACCGGCCGTCGGGATGCCGGAACCCAGGTCGAGGAACTGGTCGACGCCGCTGTCCGCGAGGTGCCGTACGACGCGTCCCAGGAACGCGCGGTTCGCCCGTGCACAGTAGACGGTGTCCGGCACGGCCCGGATTACCTCTTCGGCGGCCATCCGGTCGACGGAGACGTTCGCCGCGCCGCCCAGGTAGTAGTCGTACATCCGGGCCGCATTCGGACGTTCGAGGTCGAGGTAGGGGCTGCCCGATCCCGGTGCACCCATCGGGACCGATGCGGAACTGTCCTTGGATTTCATCCACTATCTCCCGCCGCCGGCACCACCGTCACGACCTGTGCCTCAAACCTATCGCCGATACCGTCCCCGGTCTGCCCCGACCGCCACTCCCTTCCGGGACAGTTTCCTCGGCGTGACCGTACGCGGGACGCCCCGCCCGGGTGCTGGGCCCCGGGCGGGGCGTCATGGTGCGAGTAGAGCCCGCGTTGTCAGCAGAGCTTGGTGTGATCCGAGTAGGCGTAGGCGACCTGGTACTCCGACGCGCCGGAGCCGTCGTAGTACTGCAGAGTGGCCTTACCGCCGCCTGCGGTCACCACGACCGCGGCCTGGCCGGCCTTCACGGTGTGCAGCCCGGTCCAGGTGGTCTTGCCGTTGTAGGTGACGCCGAGATGGAACGTACGGTCCCGGCCGCCGGCCACATTGCTGATCTGCCAGGCGTTCTTACTGGTCGACGAGCTCAACCGGCACAGGTTCGCCACGGTCAGCTGGCTCGGCACGAACTGCGGGGTGTTGGTGAACCGGTCGGTCAGGTCCTGGGTCGCGGTGACGATGTGCACGTTGTTCACCATCGTCCGGACGCCCGCGTTGTGGCTGCCCTGACTGATGCCGTAGTAGCCGACGGTGTAGCCGGCCAGGTCGTTGGCCGCCCAGTCGCCGAGCTTCTGGGTGTGCGCGCCGCGCTGCGGGTCGTGGGTCCACCACCACATGCCGTCGCCCGCGTTCCAGCTCTGCCAGGTGTCGTCCTGGATGGCCTTGTGGTCGACGTACGGCTCGTAGACCAGGGTACCGTCCCACTTGCCGGTGGAGTCGTACACACCGAGCTGGAAACTTGGGTCCACCACCGAATCCGCCGGCGCCACGTCACGGTAGGTGTCGTAGCTGGCCGCGGAGATGTCGCCGACGGTCGGGGAACCGGCCAGGTTCAGCAGGTAGCCGGCCTGATCGGTGTCGGTGGGGGTGGACAACCAGACACCCTTGCCCACCACCGTCGCGGACGCGAACGGTCCGTTCATGGTGTTGTCCGCGAGGAAGCCGTCGCTCTTGCCGGCCTGGGAGTGCACGATGATCTTCGGGTCGACAGCCGCGCTGGCGCCAGTGGAGGCGAGCAGACCGGCGCCGATCGCCGCAACGCCAGCAACGGCGAGCAGCTTCCGCATCATGAGGGACCTCATCCTTTCACGAACACGCCCAGTTGCGTGTGCGAGAACAAGATTGCGGCAGCAAGGACACCCGGCGCATCGGCGACAAGGTCGGGATTGCTGGCCGTACGGATGATTTCCGTACGGCCGGCCGCCGTCACCTCGTCGTCAGACCACCGTCCGGGTACCGGTCACCACAGTTGCGTGATGTTCCTCCGAAGTGGACACCTGCGCGTGCAGACCGTTGTGCTGGAACAGTTCAACGGTGTGCGGGGCCTGTCGAGTGCTTGTCTCGACCAACAGGTGACCGCCGGGCGCGAGCCACCGCGATGCCGCCGCGGCCACCCGACGCTGTACGTCGAGACCGTCCGCGCCACCATCGAGCGCCACCGTCGGCTCGTGTACCCGCGCCTCGGGTGGCATCAGTCCGATCTCGTCGGTGGGAACGTACGGCGTGTTGGCGAGCAGGATGTCGACGCGACCGTGCAGTCTCACCGGCAGCGGCGCGAACAGGTCACCGGCGTACGCGTGCCCGCCGGTGGCGGCAATGTTGCGGCGGGCGCAGCGTACGGCGGTCGGGTCGATGTCCGCGGCGTACAACTCGACGTCGCCGAGGATCGCGGCCAGGGCTACGCCGAGCGCGCCGGAGCCGCAGCACAGATCTACTACGACAGTTGGCTCTGTGGCGCGGGCAAGTTCGGCGGCCTGCTGTACCAGGAATTCGGTACGCCGCCGCGGAACGAACACGCCGGGGTCCACGGCGATGCGCAGACCGCAGAACTCGGCCCAGCCGAGTACGTGCTCCAGCGGGATGCCGGCGACCCGCCGGGCCAGCATGCGGTCGAGTTCGGCCGCGTTCTGCGCGGCGTCGAGCAGTAGCGTCGCCTCGTCCTCGGCGAAGACGCAGCCTGCGGCGCGCAGCGCGGCGGTGACGGTGGGGTGTGCGGTGTTCAGTGACATGGGAGCGCCTTCCGGATGCCGTCGGGCGCCCGCCCGGTCACCTGCGTCAGATTCCCGCGCAGCCGTAGGGGATGAGCACCCGGCCTGTACCAGCAAAAATGGGTCTCACCTCCTCGGTTGGCACGCTGTCTGCGCGCTGAGGCCGCCAACATTACCCGAGTCGGCGCTGCGACATGGCCCGGCCGCGCCGCGGGGCATTGATCATGGCCTCATGCCGTTGATCATGGCCTCAGTGCACTCCGCCTCGGACGGGTCCGACACGATGGCTGGTACGACAGGTGGAACGTACGGTCCGCTGGCCCGGATACCGCGCGCGGTAGGCGTTCTCGTGGTCGACGTAGTCCTGCCAGTTGTGCTCGGCCCGGACCGTGTGGCCGACGAAGAAGCCGACGATCGCGCAACCGAGGCCGAACACGGCCAGCGTGATGCCGAGCGCGTGGGTGATCAGTACGGTCATGGGTGCTCCACCTGATGGATGTGGGTCAGCGAGAGATAGCGGGTCTGTTCGATCGGGTCGGCGTCGAGCGGCCAGCCGGTGAGATATGCCCAGCCGGGCGCGCCGGGGCGCGCGTCGATGACCCGGAATTCGTTGGTGTCAGGGTGGATGCGGACGATGTCGCCGAGGCTGGGCAGCGTGTCGGTCACCGCCACCACTCCGGCCGGTGTTCGTGGTCCATCGCACGGCGGCGCCGGGCGATGCCGAGCGCATTCTGGTACGGATCGTTGACCGGGTCGACCTGAAGGCGACGGAGTCGCTGGTCGAGCCGGTGGTGCAGGGCACGGATACGATGCAGGAGTCTCATGGTTCTCCAAGGTCCGTGGGGCGGGGCGCGGTGCGGCTTTCCAGGGCTTGTGCACCGCGCCCTCTGCTGTTTCGGCGGGTCCTGCGGCGGTGGATGGGTGACATCCACGCGCATCCGCTACAGAACATGGGTTGCAGACTCGGCGCCGGTCGGTGGCTGCAGCCAGTCGAGGCGTACCGGGTGGCTGCGGTGCCAGACGGCGAGCGCATGCGCCGGGCTGGAGAAGCAGCCGTACTGCGGCGTGCCGTCCAGGTTCAGCCGGTACAGCAACGCCCGGCTGCTGAACGCCGCGCCCCACCAGAGGAGTGGGCTGGTGGGGCGACAGACATCCACGTACTCCTGGTAGTCCGGGTCGTGCGGATCGAGTACCAGCGCGAACCGCCGAGGTTCCGCCGGCATGGCCAGCACATTTCGGGCCGTCTCACACGTATCCACCTCTCCCCCATCTACGTGACCTTCCAGGCACATAGTGTGTACCACAAGCTGCTGGGTAGCAATATTGCTACCCACCTTTCTTCGGTATGACCTGTTGGACAGTTCACAACGTGGTATGTCAGAGTGTTTGCCATGGCGAAGTCGACACCGTGGCGCAAGCGACTCCTGGCCTCGGAGCTGAAGCGGATCCGTGAGACGCAGGCCAAGATGACAATCGAGGAGGTCGCCGAACGCTCGGGAACCGTCGGTTCGACGATCTCCCGCATCGAGACAGCTCAGTACACCGCTCGTCCGGTGGTGGTCCGCGCGCTCTGCGCGGTCTACAACGTGTCAGCGGAGGAGACTGAGTCCCTGTTCCAGCTGGCCAAGGACGTCAAGAAGGAAGGCTGGTGGCACAAGTACGGCGATGTGATCGGCGCTCGGTACGCCGACTACATATCGCTCGAAGCCGAGGCCACCACCATCCGGAACTATGAGCCACAGTTCATCCCCGGTCTGCTCCAGATCGAGGAGTACGCGCGCGAGATCAACCGCTCCACGCTGGTCGATGCCACCGACGATGAGATCGAGCGCCGGACTGAAGCCCGCATGAAGCGCATACCGCGGCTGGACGCCGAGCCGGCTCTCGACTTCTGGGCGATCCTTGACGAGTCCATCCTCGGGCGGCCCACCGGTGGGCCTGAGGTGATGGCCAAGCAGATCGATCACCTACTTGAGCTTGGCCGTCGCTGCAACATCACCATCCAGATCCTGCCGACCAGTGTCGGCGCGCATCCGGGCATGTACGGATCCTTCGCCCTACTGGAATTCCCTGATCCGCGCTTCCCCAGCGCCGCGTTCGTCGAGTCGTTGGCCGGCGATCTGTTCGTGGAGGATCCGGAGAAGGTGAAGCGTTGCGGCAAGCTCTTCAATCACCTGATGGCCAAGGCGCTGGATCGTGATCAGTCCGCAGAACTCCTCACCGAGTATGCTCGTCGCATCGAGGGCAAGGGTCAGGGGAGGAGTGCGAGATGACCGCACTGGATCTGTCAGAAGCCAAGTGGCGCAAGAGCAGTCGCAGCGGCGGCCAGAGCAACTGCGTCGAGATCGCGGACAACCTCACGGCTGCCATCGCGGTACGTGACTCCAAGGACCCCGACGGCCCAACGTTGGCGGTTGCACGCAGTGCCTGGGGTTCATTCGTCCAGGAGCTTCGCTCAGGCTCTCTCGACGCGTGAATTCCAGCGCCGCCAGTGGCCCGTCTGTCTGTACGGGCCACCGGCGAGCAGTGGCGCAACCCGACAAGAGCAGGGACGTTGCTACCGGGAATGTGGGTGCTCGAACTCCCCGTCGTGGACACCGCCGACGAAACATTCCCATTCGTACGGCGTGAACTGGAGGATCGGGCCGTCCGCGTCCTTGCTGTCCCGAACTCCTACTGACCCGTCCTCGGCGAAGGCGATCTCGACGCAGCCCCCGTTACCTGTCCCGCTGCGGCTGGACTTCCGCCAGTCCTGAAACTTCTCCCCCATCGCACGGCTCCTTTCCTACGGTTGTCGCGAGCTGATCAGGTGGCGCTCCGACCTGCCTGGAATCGGACAGTATCTGTCCCGTCCAATCGTCATGATTGTCGCAGCTCCGAGCCCCGTAGATCCCGAACATCATGCTTCACCTCGACGGAAAGGGCGGCCCGTGCCCTCGACCCCTGCCTACCTGCGGATCGCAGCCGATCTTCGCGCTCAGATAGATAGAGGCGAGCTTGCCGCCGGAAACAAGCTGCCGACCGAGTCCGCACTCATGGAGTCCTATGCGGTGTCTAGAACGGTGGCCAAGAACGCCATCATCGTGCTCAAGACCGAGGGCCTGGTTGAAGGCCGCCAGGGCAGCGGCGTCTACGTCCGGGCAGTACGGCGGATGACACCGATCGGAGCAGACGATCACGTGGACCCGCCGTCGCCTAGCCGTCAGGTCGCAGACGAGTTGCGGGAGCAGATTCGGCAGGGTCGATATCGGCTGGGTGAGAAGCTCCCGTCGGAGCGCAAGCTGGCAGACGAATACAACATCGCACGGAACACAGCCACCACCGCATTGTCGATCTTGCAGAAGGAAGGACTTCTGGACCGTCGACACGGCAGCGGGTGGTACGTGCGCGAACCTCGCCCCCTGTTGCGCCTAGGATTCAACCGCTACTCCCACGCGCTCCGGGAACAGACCAGCCTGTCACCGTTCCGGGCAGAGGTCGCCAAGCAGGGCCGGACAGCCCGGGTCGACTGCACCTCGATCACGAGGAGCCAACCGCCTAATGAGATCGCAGAGCGACTGGACGTGGATCCCGACAGCGAATCAGTGATCCGGCGGGAGAACTGGTACTTCGCCGATGACGAACTGGTCCAGGCGGGTGTCACCTACATCCCATTGAACGTTGCTGGCGACTCCGTACTCGCGCACAGCGCGAACATGGGCAAGGGCAGCTTGTACGCCCGGTTCAAGGACCAGGGCCACACGCTCACCCGCATCCGCGAGGAAATCTCGTCACGGATGCCGACGCCAGAGGAACAGTCGCGCCTCGCCATACCTGAAGGCGTACCAGTGATCGTGGTGCTCCACACCGGATTCGATCAGAAGAACAAGGCGTTCGAGGTCACCGAGTTCGTGATGCGAACTGACACCAATGCTCTCGACTACAACCTGCCGATCGAGGACTGACACGTGACGACATCAGCTGACCGAGCAACCTTGGTACGGCCGCGTACCGCTGGGGACATCCCGGCCTGCGTGCAAGCGCTGAAGGAGGTCCATGCAGTCGACGGCTACCTGGTCGAGGGAGTGTCGGACGCGGAGGGCTGGCTGTTCCCCGACGGCCTGCTGCAGGCGTGGGTGGCGGAGGCATCGGGAGAGGTCGTCGGTCATGCCGCGCTCTGCGAGCCCCGCGACGAGGCCGCCGTGGCGATGCTGATCGAGCAGGAAGGTCTGCGCGAGGAACAGATCGCCGTCGTAGCAAGGCTTTTCGTCGCACCGAAGGGCCGGGGACAGGCACTCGGGCAGGCGCTCGCCGCCGCCGCGTTCCACCACAGCCGACCGCTCGGACGACGGATCGTCTTCGACGTCATGACCAAGGACCGCGCCGCCATCCACCTGTACGAGCGGCTGGGCTGTGTCCGTCTCGGCAGCACCATCCATACGTTCGGCGACAACCAGCAGGTCCACGCCTACTGTTACGCGAGCCCCATACAGGATTACCAGTGAGCCCTGACCGTGCCGGACGGACCGACCTGCACTACGCCGCTGTCGAAGGTCGCCTCGACGATCTTCAGGCAGCCCTGAACGCAGGTGAGGACGTCAACACTCCCGACCGCGCCGGTTTCACTCCGCTGCACGCAGCCGCCCAGGAGCAGCAGGCCGAGATCGCCGAAACTCTGCTCGCCGCGGGCGCGCACGTCGATGCCCGCAACGCCTTCGGGAACACCCCTCTCTTGGTCGCACTGTTCAATGTTCGAGATGGCGAGGGGCGCATCATTCGGGTACTCCTGGCCGCAGGCGCCGACCCGGATTCTGCGAACAACCACGGAGTCAGTCCTCGTGGTCTCGTGCAGAAGGTCGCCAACTACGACCTCAAGAGATTCCTACCCGACGCACCGCACCCTCAAGCCGGGTCACGGGGCTAAGGCGTACTTGACGGGTGCAGGCTGGGCGTGGCGAGGTGGAGGGCGGTCAGGACGTAGCTGGTAGCGGCGGCGAGGATGGGTTGGCGCGGCGGGGTGTCGTAACCCTTCCGGTCCGACATCACCGCGATGACCAGCGGTTTGGTGTGCGGCGGCCAGACGATGGCGACGTCGTTGATGCGGCCGTAGTCGCCATTGCCGGTCTTGTCGGCCACCGTCCACCCGTGCGGTATGCCGGCCCGGATGGACTTCGCCCCGGTCGTGTTGTGCCGCAACCAGTTCTTCAGCAGCGAACGCTTGTTGCCGGGCAGCGCGGTACCGAGCGCCACCTTGCGGTAGTCGTCGGCAAGCGCCCGTGGAGTGGTGGCGTCGCGCGGATCGGCGTGCGTGTTGCGGTTCAGCTGCGGCTCGTACTGGTCCATCCTGCTGACGGTGTCGCCGAGACCGCGGAAGTACGCCGTGAGCTTCTCCGGGCCCCCGATGTCACGCACGAGCAGGTTGGCAGCGGTCCCGTCGCTGTACCGGATCGCAGCGTCACACAGCTGCCGGATGGTCATCCCGGTGCCGATGTGCCGCTCGGTCACCGGCGAGAACGAGTTGATGTCCGCGGCCGCGTACCTGACGATCTTGTCCAGATGAGACAGTGGATGCTGGTGCAACACTGCCGCCGCCGCGAGACCTTTGAACGTCGAGCAGAACGCGAACCTCTCGTCCGGCCTGTAGGCAACGGACAGCCCGCTGCCGAGAGCCATCGCGTAGACGCCCAGCCGCGCATCGTACTTCCGCTCCAGTGCGGCAAAGTGCGACCGCTCGGCGGCATCCACGCTGGGACTCGGCGACGGCGCCGCGTTCGCCGCCACGGTCGTACGGACCTCGGGTTTCGCGCACGCCGCCAGCGGCAGCACCAGCGCCCCGGTCAACAACCCCCTGCGACTGACCGCACCATGTCGCAACGCCATTGCTTCTTATCCCCCGACCCAGCTGGTGAAGTATCTGCATGAGTCAATGATTCGTAGCCACGCAACACACTCGCTACTGAACGGTACCAAGCAGACCAGCAGCAACGACGCCAAACGCCCAGAATGGCCGCCGGCCGTCGATCAGTCCTCAGACTCAGGTGGACAGGAACTCCTCTTCGGCCTGTACAAGCTCTTCGCGGGAGAGCTCGGGAACGACCCAGCTACGCCCGGCCGCGTTACGCACGAAGTCTCCGGGCAACTCGACCGCGTACTTGTCGACGTAGTAGGAGAGGTCACTGGGCCAGGCCCAGTCTCCGTCCGTCAAGATGTTGAGCTGACCGATCGGTGCATGCTCGTCGTCGAACTCGTCGCGGGCCAGCACACCCGAAGCACGCCAACACGCGCCCGGCGTCGAGATAGCGAACCAGGTCGGCCTTGTGTTCTCCGGACAACCGGTCACGCGCCTGCTCGAACACCGGTCCGTCGTCATCGCCATGGGGCAGCTCACGGAAGAACCCCACACCCCGCAACATCTACTCCCCGGTTCCGAGGTGCAACTGGTTGGCCGATGAGGCCGCCACCCCCGGTCAGAAATTTCCGCTCTGGCGGGCCTGGGTGACGACCTTCTCGATCGCGCTCTTCGCGGTACGCAACTTGACGTTCGCCTGGCCCAGCGTCTTGATCGGCTTGTCGATGGACGCGACCAGCGGACCCGGCTGACCGCCTTCCAGCGCCGCACCGGCCGCGCCCTTGGCCTTGTTCAGCTCCTGCATCACGGCCATCGTCGTCTTGCCCGCGGCCTCGGCCTTGTCCAGTACCGGGCTCAGCGACGCCACCACCTCGCCCGGCGACATGTCGTCGGTGACCGCACCGACCCGGCTCACCGCCTGCTGGAGTTCGTCGACGAGGCCGGATTCACGACCCTGTGCCTGCCGGAGCTGCTCGCGTACCGTCGCAAGCCGCCGCGCCACCCCCTGGAAGCCGGTCGCGGCCGTACGCGACTGCACCGATTCCACATTGCTGTCGGCCGCCGCCGTCTCCGACCGGGCCTTGCCCACCGACTCCAGTGCCGCCTTCAGATCCGCCACCACACCCGCGACCTCGGCCACCGCCAGCCTCCCCATCCATCGACGCTCGAACAGGCCAGAACCTACCGAACGGGAACCACCGGCGCCGGCCCGCACACAGCCGGACCGGCGGAGCTCCAGGTCAGGCCGGGTACGGCTGGCGGGCGCGGGCCGATTCGAGCGCGTCGGCCCACCAGTCGAGCTGTGATCAGCGCCGCCCGCACCAGCGGCAACCAGCGGCGCTTCCACGAGGTGGACGCCTGCATCATCAAGATCGTCCGGGTCGCCCAACGGGTCGGCCTGTCCGTCGCCGAGATCCATGAACTGATATCCGGTCTCCCCGACCGGCGGGCGATCACCATGGACGACTGGTACGACCTGCCGAAAGCCCTGGAGGACGAGGTACGTTCCCGTATCCGGGCGCTCACCGTCGTACTTGACGACCTGACCACCGAGCCCCGCCTGTGCGAGGTGCCCACCTGAGGGGGTTTGCGCTCGCGGGGCCACGCAATCCGCGGTGGCCCCGGTGTCCGGGTCACGGAACGGGGAATCCCTGGGATTTCCGCACCCGCCCGCCCCCCGACCGTCACCGTGAGGACATGACCGGTACGGCTGACGAGGAAGTGCAGCTCAGCCCCGTCGACTGGGTGGCACAGCAGGCCAGGACGTACGAGGAGTCCGGCGGCACCGAGGGCACCACCCTGCAGGGCGCGCCCTGCCTGCTGCTGGACTACCAGGGCTGGCGTACCGGCCGGTGGCACCGGACCGTACTGATCTACGGCGAGGACCACGACGCGTACCTGATCGTCGCCTCCAAGGGCGGCGCCGACGACCACCCGCAGTGGTACCGCAGCATCGTGGCCAATCCAGACGTACGCCTCCGGATCGGCCCGGACCGCTTCCCGGCCCGCGCGCGGACCCTCTCGAACGCGGACAAGACCCGGGTCTGGGGACAGCTGATGGAGCTCTGGCCGCCGTACGCCGACTACCAGGCCAGGACCACCCGGGACATCCCCGTGGTGCGGCTGGAGGAGATCCCGGGCAGCTGAGCGCCGATCGGCCAGCACCAGTCGGCCTTTCGGTCATGATCCGGCAGGAGTTTGGATGAGCGGTAGCATTCCGCTCGTCCGGCGCGCTATGCCTTGTGGTAACCCAGAACGCTGCCGCAAGGAGCCGTCGGATGGACAGCACACAGCACGGTCGGCTCCGCCGCCCGGCCGCGGTTCTCGCGCTGGCTTCTACCGTCGGGCTGGCTGCCTGCGGCTCCGGGTCGTCCGGCGGTGCGCAGAGTGCTGGTGACGCGCGGTCCGGTGGCGGGACCAGGGGCACCAGGGTCGTCAAGATCGTCCCGTTCACCGAACACGGGATCGCCGCCGGCTACCGGGAGCACACCGGCGAGGGTTCCTGCTGGGCGACCTCCGAACTGGCCGGTCGCACCGACTCGTACCGGTGCGAAGGGCAGGCCGGCATCCTCGACCCGTGTTTCTCCAGCCCGTACCCGTCCTCGGCGAACAAGGTCGCCTGCCCGACCGCGCCGGACGAACTCGATGTGCTGAACCTGACGGAACCATTGCCGGACCAGGGAAACGGTGCCGGCTACGACCGTGTCTGGATGGTCGTACTGACCGGTGGCGACCAATGTGCCCGGACCAGCGGCGCCGGCCCACAGCCGCGCGGCCAGCTCTACTTCGCCATGGCGTGTAGGAGCGGTTCGATGCTGTGGGGCGAACCGGACCGTAATCATCCACTGTGGACCATGCGCCGATCGAAGAACGAGCAGAGTCCACTGTCCACTGTGACCGTTGTGGCGGCGTACCGCTGACGCGGTCAGCCAGGGACTGCCAGTGCGACCACATCGGCTGCGATCCGCTGCCGGTGACCGTTGCGGGTCATGTACAGGGTGCCCTGGTCACAGGACAGTCGGTGCGGCGCACGCGCGACACTCAGCCGGACCCCGCCGGGCAGCCGGCGTACCGAACACACCTGCTCGGCCGATACCCGCTGCCACTGGCCCTGCCGCAGCCGCCATTCCTCGGTACGAGCACTGCTCGCGGCGGGCCGCTCACCCACGCAGCGTCCCTGCGCGAAGATCGCGTGCAGTTCCGGGCCCTGCCACCACACATCCAGGTCGACCAAGGTATCGGTCTGCGGATCGAATCCGCCGGTCGTCAGCCCGGACAGATCGGTCTCCACCGCCGCACGCCGCTCGGGCGAGAAGAGAGTGACATAGCCGGACACCATGCAGCCATGGGTCGGATCGGCGAAGCCCGAACCGAAGGCGAACTGGACCGCTCCGTCGGCGAACTGTGCCCCGGCCGCCCTGCCCACCCCACGGTGGTAGATCCGGCCCGACACGTCGTAGCGCAGGACATCCTTCGTCGCGATCTTCCGCCACCGGCCGGTCGGCGTCACCGTGTAGTAGACCTCCTGCTCGGAGGAGGCGAAGTCGACGGCGAACACGGCGCCCGCGGCACCGGCCAGCAGCCGTACCTCACCGAGATCCCTGGCGTCCGCCTGCAACCGGACGGGTGGCCCGGATCGCGCCAGGTCGTAGCGGAGGATGCCGTCGAAGTAGCCGTCCCCGGTGGCCACCAGCACGCGCGAGCCGCCGGCCGGCGCCATGCTCGTACAGGCCGGGCACGGCAACCGACGTACCCGGCCCTGCCGGGAATCCACCACCACCAGACGCCGCGACTCCGCTGCCGTGGACCTGCCCTCGTCGGTGAGAATGACGAAGAAGCGACCGTCCACTGTGGTCGTGGCACCCCCGTAGCTGAAGTTGTAGCGAACCGGAGTGCGGGCCAGCGTACGGCCACCGCGCACCACCACCAGCTCGTGCCCGGTCGCGTACCCGTAGATCCCCGGCACAGCCCACTTTCCGGCCCCGGTGACCAGCCCGCCCGGCAGCAGCACCACCAGCATCAGGACGGCGAGCAACCGCCACACCCGGCGCCCGGCCGCCGGCGCGGACACCATCGTCACAGCGGCCTACAGGTCGCCGCGAAATGCCCGGGCGCGACCGGGACGAGCGTGTAGAAGCCCTCCTTCGTACGGCCGACTGCCAGGTCGTACACCGAGCCGTACCACCGCGCACGGAACGTCTGCACATCGGAACGGGGCATGCCGCCCGCAACCGGGGCGGCCCCTCGGAGGCAGGCCAGCGCCGCCACCCGGAACGGCTTGCCGTCCGGGGTCATGGTGACCTTGCTGGTCCGGTGCCGTCCGGCGAGCGTGTAGTCGACAGCCAGGGTGAAGGTGGCCGCGACCGCCTGCGCCGTTACTCTCGCGATGAGCGTCGCGCCGGTGTGACCAGGCACGCTGATGTGTTCCCGGTCGAAGAACGGCGTCATCGGATCGGTGTCCTCGTCTCGGGTCACCATCGCCACCGGCAGCGGCTGGTCCAGGTAGAAGTCCATGATGTGCGGGTCGTTGCCGGCCCCACCGACCTGCGTCAGGACCGCCGTACCCAACGGGACGGCGCTGCGCCGCGCGAGTATCCGTACGTTCGTGATCTCCGCCTCGGTGTCCCCCGGGTTGCGGACCTCGATCTCGAACTTCATGCCGCCCAGCGAAAAGGCACCGTCGTACAGTGCCGCGGCGAAACGCTTGTCGACGCCACGGAAGTCGGCCCTGCCGGTCGTCTGGTTGAAGGTGTCGACGTAGCGTTCCGCGGCAGGTTCCATACTGGTCGGAAAGACCAGGTCGAAGCCGTTGCTGTTGGCCGACATCGCGGCGACCCTGGTGGTCAGGGGCCTGCTCTGTGCGACAGCCGACCCGGCCGGGTCACCAGAGGTCCACACGACGATCACCGCCAGGCACACCAACAGGATGACGGCCGCCCCGGCGATCGACGAACGCTTGTGGACGATGACCTTCTCGATGACGACCATCAGACCGCTGTTGGCCTTGCCACCGTCACCAGCCTCCGCAGCGCCGGTCCCGTTGACGCCGATCAGCGAACCGGCCGGATTCGAGGAAACCCTCCGCTCGGGAGGCTGGCCGCCCTCCTCGGGACCGGTCACTTCTGCTCGAACCCGGTGTTGATCCTGCCGCGTGCACCGGCCTTCCCCTGGCCGGAGTTCTCCACCGTCACCGACGATGCCGGCGGCGAACCGTGGAACAGCGCACCGGTGTTGCCGTCACCGTCTGCGCCGACCTCGGCCGAACCCGTATCCGCCACCCGGATGGTGGGTGCCGCAGACACGCTGCCCGGGCCGGCCGGCATACCGGAGCGCAGCGTGGTCCACACCCCGATCCCGAGCGCGGCCACCGCGACCAGCGCCGACACCGCCGTGGCGATGGTGCTCAATTTTCGCTGGTCCAGCGCGAACCAGACCGCCAGCACCGACACCAGGAGGCAGGTCACCAGGAGCACGACACGTCGTACCGTCATGTCCTCATCATCCCGGAGACCACAGCAACATCCGTATCACCGGAACGGACAGACGTGCCGTCGCGTACCGGACGGACCGCCCGGGCAGCGAACCTCAGAGGTGCAGGTCGGGGTTGAGTACGATGGCGATGGTCTGCTCCAGGCTCAGTACCGGGCCGGCGCTTCCGGGCACCGGAGCGGGCAGCGCCGAGGAGTCTCCGGCGCGGTCGAAGTCGGCGCTGGAGGCCCAGACCGTGGTGCGGTCCGAACGCAGGGCGGAGACCCGATACTGCGTCGGGCTACCTCGGTACGTGACGGTGTCGATGTAGACCCTGCCATTGGGGACGTCCCGGTACGTGCACTGTTCGTGAAAGAGCAGGTAGCCGTCGAGGGTGTGGCCAACTCTCCTGCACCCCGGCGCTGTGGTGGAGTCTCGTGCCACTTCGACATCGACGTTGCCGACCGATGTGCGCGTCCTCACCGTCGCCCCTGCCCGGTACGCGCTGCGACCGCGCGGGACGAACGTGAAGGCTGGGACCTCGCTCAGGTGACCCTCACCCGTCTCGACCCGGAAGGTGGCCACCGTCAGCTCGTGGCCAATCTGGAGCCGCAGAGCCCGGCTGAGCCGATCGGAGGTCCGGTCGGCGTGGGACGGGGAGGGCAGGGCTGCCGAGGACGGGCTGGGTCGGCCGTCCGGGTCTGCTGATCCGGACGGCCGGACGCTGACGCTGGCAGCGTGCCCCGCAGCACCGGAGCGCGACTGCTGCCCGGGCGCTCCGGGCAGGTACCTGACCAGACCCAGCGTGCCGGTAGCCAGCAGTACGACAGCGGCCACCGCGCACCCGGTCAGCCGGGTGTTGCGTCGGGCCCGGGCCCGACGACCCGCCGCCAGCAACGTGTCCCGGCCGAGTGTGGTCGGTGGGGCCTGGTCCGGCAGTGCCCGTTCCAGCAGGTCCCGGATCGGAATGGGTCGAGTGTCAGACATGCCCTGCACGCTCCTTGACCAGCGACTCGCTGGATACCGCAAGCAGGTCCCGCAACGTCTGCAGCCCTCGCGCGCACTGGCTCTTGACAGTGCCGGTGGAACACTGGAGAAGATCCGCGGTCTGCTCGACCGACATGTCCTCCCAGTAACGGAGGACGACCGCCGCCCGCTGCCGGCGCGGTAGCCGGGACAGCGCCGCGACCGCGGCGAGCCGTGCGGTGGTCGCGGTGGCGTGGTCGGCAAGGCTTCCCTCCGGGGCCCGATCGGTCGGCCGCTCCCGGCGCCGGAACCCACGCCGACGCTCATCGGCCAGGCAGTTCACCACGATCCGGTTGACGTACGCATCGACCCCTCCGTGCCGGCGTACCCGCGGCCACGCCACGTACAGCTTGGTCAGCGCGGTCTGTACGACGTCCTCGGCCAGGTGCCAGTCGCCGCACAGCAGGTAGCCGAACCGCAGCAGCCGGCGCAACCGTGCCTCCACGAACTCCCCGTACTCCTGCTCCTGCTGTCTGCGCACACACGCCTCCCCTGGGCACTGTCGACCTGTATACGTGGGTGAAGGCACGAACGGTTGCTTTCCCGTCTCCCAGGCGGTATCCGACCGGGGAAAGACCGCGTACCGGCGCCGCGCGCGGGAAAACTTGATTGATTCCAGAATTTGCGGCAGACTGGGACCCGTGCCGACGACGGGGGAGTTCGAGAGCATGCTGCGTACCGCCGCCCTCCGGGTGACCCGCCCCCGGCTGGCCGCACTGTCCGCAGTGCATGATCATCCACATGCCGACACGGACACGATCACCGGTGCCGTCCGGGCAGACCTCGGCGAGGTTTCCCATCAGGCCGTGTACGACGTGCTGCGCGCACTGACCACGGCCGGTCTGCTGCGGCGCATCCAGCCGCCGGGCTCCGTGGCGCGTTACGAGGCGCGGGTCGGGGACAATCACCACCACGTCGTGTGCCGGTCCTGCGGCACCATCGCCGACGTGGACTGCGCCGTCGGCTACACCCCCTGCCTGACCGCATCCGACGACCACGGTTTCGTCATCGACGAGGCCGAGGTCGTCTACCGGGGCCTGTGCCCCGACTGCTTCACCGCAACCCGTTCCTGAGTACGTCTGATCCCGGAAGGATTCACGTGGCTGACAATCCCAACGCCGCCGTTGGTGAGATGAACGACGAGGAAGCCGGCGGGTGCCCGGTCGCCGCCGGTCGCTTCAAGCACCCGACCGAGGGTGGAAGCAACCGTGAATGGTGGCCCGATCAGCTCAACCTGACGATCCTGCGCAAGCACCCGGCCGTGGCCAACCCCATGGGCGAGGAGTTCGACTACGCGGAGGCGTTCCAGACCGTCGACCTCGACGCCCTGGCCCGCGACGTCGACGAAGTACTCACGTCCTCGCAGGACTGGTGGCCTGCCGACTTCGGCAACTACGGGCCGTTCATGATCCGGATGGCGTGGCACAGCGCCGGCACGTACCGCATCCACGACGGTCGCGGTGGCGCCGGCGCCGGCATGCAGCGTTTCGCGCCGCTCAACAGCTGGCCAGACAACGCCAGCCTGGACAAGGCGCGTCGGCTGCTGTGGCCGGTCAAGAAGAAGTACGGCCGGTCGGTCTCGTGGGCCGACCTGATGGTCTTCGCGGGCAACCGTGCCCTCGAGACCATGGGCTTCAAGACCTTCGGCTTCGCCGGCGGCCGCGCGGACGTCTGGGAACCCGACGAGGACGTCTACTGGGGCCCCGAGCGAACCTGGCTCGGCGATGAGCGCTACACCGGCGACCGGGAGCTGGAGAGCCCGCTGGCCGCCGTACAGATGGGCCTCATCTACGTCAACCCCGAAGGCCCCAACGGCAGCGGCGACCCGCTCGCCGCGGCCCGCGACATCCGCGAGACGTTCCGCCGGATGGCGATGAACGACGAGGAGACCGTCGCGCTGATCGCCGGCGGCCACACCTTCGGCAAGACCCACGGCGCGGCCGACCCCGACCGCTACGTCGGCCCCGAACCGGAAGCCTCGCCGCTGGAACAGCAGGGCCTCGGCTGGAAGAACAGCTACAACACCGGCAAGGGCCGGGACGCGATCACCAGCGGCATCGAGGTCACCTGGACCCAGACGCCGACGAAGTGGGGACACAAGTTCTTCGAGAACCTGTTCGGCTTCGAATGGGAGCTGACCAAGAGCCCCGCCGGAGCCCACCAGTGGCAGCCGAAGGACGGTGCCGGAGCAAACACCGTACCGGACCCGGAGACCGGCGAGCTGAAGCGTCCGCCGACAATGCTCACCACCGACCTGGCACTGCGGATCGACCCGGCGTACGAGCAGATCTCGCGGCGTTTCCTCGAACACCCCGACGAGTTCGCGGACGCCTTCGCGCGGGCCTGGTTCAAGCTGACGCACCGCGACATGGGCCCCATCCAGCGCTACCTCGGGCCACTGGTGCCGCAGGAGACGCTGCTCTGGCAGGACCCGGTACCGGCCGTGGACCACGAACTGGTCGGCGCCGAGGACATCGCCGCGCTCAAGAGCAAGGTCCTCGACTCCGGGCTGACAGTCGCCCAGCTCGTCTCCACCGCGTGGGCGTCGGCCTCGACGTTCCGCGGCAGCGACAAGCGTGGCGGCGCCAACGGTGCGCGCATCCGCCTCGAACCGCAGCGCGAGTGGGAGGTCAACGACCCCGACACGCTGGCGCAGGTGCTGCGCACCCTGGAAGGCATCCAGGAGTCGTTCAACAGTGCGCAGAGCGGCGGGAAGAAGATCTCGCTCGCCGACCTGATCGTGCTGGGTGGCTGCGCCGCCGTGGAGAAGGCGGCCAGGGACGCCGGCCACGACGTCACGGTTCCGTTCACCCCGGGGCGTACGGACGCGATGCAGGAACAGACCGACGTGGAGTCCTTCGCGGCGCTGGAGCCGACCGCGGACGGGTTCCGCAACTACCGCGGCAAGGCCAACCGGCTGCCGTCGGAGTACCTGCTGGTCGACCGCGCGAACCTGCTCAACCTGAGCGCACCCGAGATGACCGTACTGGTCGGTGGCCTGCGCGTACTGGGCGCCAACCACGGACAGTCCACAGTGGGCGTACTCACCTCCGCGCCCGGCACGCTGACCAACGACTTCTTCACCAACCTGCTCGACATGGGCACGGAATGGAAGGCGACGTCCGGGGACGGCGAGACCGCGGAGACCTTCGAGGGCCGCGACCGCGCCACCGGCAAGGTCCTGTGGACCGGCAGCCGCGTCGACCTGGTGTTCGGCGCGAACTCCGAGCTGCGGGCCGTCGCCGAGGTGTACGCGAGTGACGACGCGAAGGACAAGTTCGTCCGTGACTTCGTCGCCGCGTGGGACAAGGTCATGAACGCAGACCGGTACGACCTGGCCTGATCCGCCCCGTCCGGGCCGGCCGCCGCTGCGGCGGCGGCCGGCCCGGACTCCTGGGCGGCTGGTGTCAGCGGGTCCAGATGTCGGTGACCGGGGCGCGGTGGGCGGCGGTGCCGATGCCCGGCAGGCCGTACATCGCTTCGAGGGTTCGCAGCATCGTGTAGTGGTCGATGGATTCGGGGTAGTTGCCCGGCCGTACGTGCTGACCGGCTATCAGGGTCGGGATCTGGTTGGGTTGGCCGGCGGGGCCCTCGTCGAACGTGACCACCAGCAGGCTGTTGTGGGTCATCGCCCAGCGTACGTAGCTGTCCAGGTTGGACTTCAGCCACCGGTCGCCGGTACGGGTGTTGCAGTCGTGCATGTCGTGGCACATGTTCGGCAGGACGAACGACAGGTCCGGCAACATGGCGTAGTGGGACGGGAATGAACGGAACGACTGCTGCGTACCGGCGGGCACGTTGGTGAAGTTCGTCCACGGCGCGTGTTTGCGTGCGTAGAGCCCGGACCGGCAGCCCTGGTAGCCGGTCGAGGGGAGACCCTCGGCGTACGACCGGTATGTGCGTCTGGTGGAGAGCAACTGTGCGCCGAGGTTCGGTGCGGTGATGGGCGACCGGCACTTGTCCGAGGTGACGCCGTGGGTGCTGCCGGAGAACAGGGCCAGGTAGTTCGGCTGGCTCGGGTGGCTGGTTGCCCGCATCCGGGTCATGTTGGCGCTGTGCCGAGCCAGTGAACTGAGGAACGGTGCCTTGTGCGGGTCCATGATCTTGGAGTACGGCTTGTTCTCCAGAACGACGACGACCACGTGATCCGGCCGGGGCACCGCCGTCGTCGTGGTCGCTGTGGGCGCGGTTCCGGCACCCCAACTGGTCGACCCGCCCATGATCGTCATCCCGAGGACGGCTGCCCCCACCAGGCTGACGTGGCGCAGACCCTTGACTCTCATGATCGCTCCTTATCGTGTTTATGAACTCACGGACAGTAGCGATCCTACGGAACCTGCCGCTCCCTGGACGCTCGATCGGCGACGACGTCGAGTTATCCGTCGGCAAATTCCCTTATGCCGCAACGGAATGGGCTGGACCGTAGGCGTACCGGGGCACTCGGAAGGGCCCGCATGCCACTGTCGACTCCCGGTAGGAGCGGACAGTGATAGGCGGGCCTTCCCGGTGTTCTGCGCCGCGTGGCCGACGGCGGGATCGCGACTAGCGGCTTGCGCTTTCTCTGTCCCCGACGCTCCTCTCGGGCTGATCGCGGCGTGTGATGGTCAGGAAGACGACCAGTGCCAGGATGGTCAGCAGGAACAGGGCACTGGTGACGACCGTGCCCAGTCCGAGGCCGCCGTCGGCCCGCGCCTGCGACAGGTAGTCACCCACCGAGGCGCCCAACGGTCGGGTCAGGATGTAGGCGATCCAGAAGGCCAGCACCGCATTCAGCTTCAGGCCGAAGCGTGCCACCACCACCACGGCGATGAGGCCGGCGAACAACAGCGCGGAAACCCAGTAGCCCAGCTTGAGCCGCTCCGCGGTCAGATCACCGGCCGCCGTGCCCAGCGCGAAGGTGAACAGTACGGCCAGCCAGTAGAACGCCTCCCGGCGCACGGTGACGATGCTGTGGATGGACAAGGTCCGTTCCGCCAGGAACCAGACCACGAAGGTCAGTACGAGCACGACCGTGAACACCACGGTGGTGATCTCCAGGGGCACGCCCAGGTTGTCGGACAGGTTGTCGGTGACCAGCGTGCCGACCACGCTGATGAGCACCACCGAGATCCAGTAGATGGCCGGCACGTACCGCTTCGCACGGAACTGCAGGACCAGAGCGACTGCCAGCAGCACGGCCATGATGCAGCTCGTCACGGTCAGGCCCAGGCCGAGGTTCTCGTTCAACAGGTCGGCGGCGGTCTCACCCACCGTCGTACAGAGAACCTTGATGATCCAGAAGTAGATGGTCACTTCCGGGACCTTGCTGGCCAGATGTCGCGCTACGGCGACCCTGTCCTGTTCAGTCGTGGTCGTCATGACGCAACGTTGCCAACGAGATCCTGAACATAACCTGACCGGCGACGAGAACCGTGCCGACGGTCGCGGCAGACAACAGGATGTCGATACTGGCAGGGTGAGTGTGCAGCAACGCGTACTGGTCGTCGAGGACGATCACGGGCTCCGCGAGGTGCTCGCCCGTGGCCTGCGTGAGGACCACTTCGACGTGGTGACCGCCTCGGACGGGGCCGGCGCGCTGCGCTGTGCCGACGACCGGGTGAATGCTGCGGTGCTCGACATCGGTCTGCCCGACTCCGACGGCCGCGATGTGTGCCAGGCGATGCGGGCTGCCGGCATCGACGTCCCGGTGATCTTCCTGACCGCCCGGGACAACCTCGTCGACCGTCTGTCGGGTTTCTCCGCCGGTGGCGACGACTACCTGACCAAGCCGTTCCATCTGGCCGAGCTGACCGCCCGGATCCGCGCCGCGCTACGGCGTACCGTCAGTGCCCACTCACCGCACGGCACGAACGTGCGCCTCGATCCGGCCAGGCACACCCTCGACGTCGGCGGACGCCACGTCACGCTGACGCCTACGGAGTTCCGGCTGCTGGCCAGCCTGATGGCCGCACCCGGCGCCGTCGTCAGGCGGCGTGACCTGCTCCTGGCGGCATGGCCGGCGGGTGCACAGGTCAGCGACAACACGCTCGATCAGTACCTCACCCGGGTGCGCCGCAAACTCCGTTCAGTGGACAGTTCCTACGGCATCGAGACCGTACGCGGTGTGGGTTACCGGTTCGCGTGAGGCGACGGGCCCCCAGCCTGCGTGGGCGTCTCGCCCTACTGGCACTGGCCAGTACAGCAGCCTGGGTCACACTGCTGAGCCTGGCGTTCAACGCCGCACTGGCCGCACGGTTGCGTGACCAGGTCGACCAGGTACTCAGCACCCGGGCCTCGGCGGTGGCCGCAACCGTCGACATCCACGACAGCACGTTGACCGTTCGGGAACCGGCCCACGACGAGGCGTTGGACGTCGGTGTCTGGATCTTCCAGGGCCGTACGGCCCTGGTCCGCCCCGCTGCCCCGGGAACGTACCAACGGGTCGCCGACCGCATCATCGGCGCGGGTAGGCGCCACTCCGAAACGTCCGGACCACCCGCTGCCCGGCTCTACGCGCTCCCGTTGCGGGTGCACGGTCGACAGGTCGGCACGGTGGTGGTCTCCGCCGGACTGGAGCCGTACCGCAGTACGGAACGGACCGCGATGATCGGTTCCCTGGGGGTCGCTCTGCTGCTGCTCGCCGGTATCTACCTGGTGACCCGCACGATCGTCGACCGCGCGCTACGGCCGGTCCACGAGATGAGCGCCCAGGCGACGCGGTGGAGCGAGACCGGTACCGCCCGACGGTTCCGGGCCGACGACCATCCCGCCGAGCTCGCTCAGCTTGCTGCCAGCCTCGACAAGCTGCTCGACCGGCTCGCCGCCCTGTTGCGCCATGAGCAGCAACTGACTGCGGAACTGTCCCACGAACTGCGGACCCCGCTCGCCCGCATCGTGGCCGAGACCGACTGGTTGGCCACCCGGGAACGTGACGCGACACAGTACCGGGCGTCGACCGCGTCCATCGCCTCCAGCGCCGCCGTCATGCAGCAGATCTGCGAAACGCTGCTCTCGGACGCACGGGCCGGCGCCGGCACCACCGCCCGGTGCGTGGCCACCGACGTGGCCCGGGAGCTGGCTCGACAGCGCACCGACCAGGAAGCACCGACCTCACCTGTCACGGTCGTCGGGACGGCCGTCACGGCAGGCGTGCCGGCAGCTCTGCTGACCCGCATCCTGACACCACTGCTCGACAATGCGGACCGCTACGCGCGGGCCCACATCGGCGTTGAATGTGCCTCGATCGGAGGCGTCGTGGAGATCGCGGTCGTCGACGACGGCCCGGGGATACCGGAGTCTGTAGGCGACAGCGTCTTCGATGCCGGGCACCGCGCCGATCCCGACGACGGTCATGACGGCGCTGGCCTGGGCCTGGCCCTCGCGCGACGCCTGGCCCGTTCGGCAGGCGGTGACATCACCCTGGATCCCAGCGCGAGTGGCACCCGCCTGGTGATCTCCCTGCCCCCGGCCTGAGCCGGGACCGTGAGGAAGATCCACGGTCACCAGCGTTCGGTGGTGTCACCGGGCGGGTGACGCCTCGAGCCGGGAGAGTTGACGCGACACGGCGGGCAGCCGGGACAGGCCGATGACGACCAGGGCGGCGGCCACGGCACACAGCACGCTGCCGACCACATCGAGGGGGTAGTGGTTGGCGACGTACACCCGGCTGGCGGCCACGGCGAGCACGTAGACCCCGCCGACGATCACGGCCACGGCCCGCCAGGTGCCGGTACGGGCGACCACGACCAGCGCCACGATGATCGCGGCGGCCACGGTGGTGTGCCCGGACGGGTAGGAGGCGCCGGAGTCGGCGGGCAGTGCCCACAGCAAGGCAGGGGGCCGGTGCTCGCCGATCACGGACTTGGCGACCAGCGCCAGCGCCAACGCCCCGCCCATGACGCACAGGGCCTGTACGGCCGCGATCCGGCGGCGCAGCAGGAACAGGACGACGGGCAGGCCGATCGCGACGACGATGCCGGTGATCTCCGGGGTGGCGCTGGCGGTGAGCAGGTGAGCGACACTGGTGAGCCAGCCGGTACGGTCGGCGGCGATGTCACGGTCGATGCTCAGCTGGTCCCGCGCCACCGCCCCGACCCTGGCGACCAGGCCGAGCACCGCGACGACGAGCACGGTCGCCACCCCGGCCGAGAACAGGGCAGGCCCACCCTGGGCCGGACGGGTCGGGTCGGAGGTGGCGTCGTGCCGGGGCACTCCCACCGTGTCGTCCGCGTCGGCCGGGGCGCGACGGTCACGGTTGATGGTCATGACTGGTTGTCCTCCATGCGGTATGACTGTCCCGGTTCGGACCGGGTACGGCGGCGGCCGCGGAATGCGGGATCGTACTACTACATTTGAGAGTAGTAGTTGGTGATACTACAGTCGCTGTCGTGGCGGAAGGGGTGGGATGGGGCAGGACGAGCAGCAGACGGGGCTGACCCGCCGGGTATGGCAGGTACTGGCCGAGGGGCCGGCGGCGATGACCACCGCCCAGGTCCGGGAGGCGCTGGGCGACCGCTGGGCCTACACGACGGTGATGACCGTACTCACCCGGCTGGTCAACCAGGGTGCGGCGACCCGGAAGCGGGCCGGCCGCGCCTACGCCTACACCGCCGTGGCCGACCCGGCCGAGCTGACCGCGCGGCGGATGGACCGTCTGCTGGCGACCGGCGGGGACCGGGCGGCGGTGCTGGCCCGGTTCGTCGACGTACTCGACGAACAGGACGAGAAGCTGCTCAGTGAGCTGCTCGCGCCGCTCGACAGGGACAGGCACGACCAGGTCGAGCAGCCGTGATCACCGCGGTACTGGTCTGCGTGGGCGCATGCCTGGCCTTCGCCGCCGCCGCACCCGCCGCCGGGCGGCGACTCCCGCCGGCTGCGGCCGGCCGGCTGCTGACCGCCGGGTCGGTGCTGGCCGCCGGCTGCGGCGGGTTCGTACTGGCGGTGCTGGCATTCATCTGGATCGGCCAGATCGGCGAGGTCGCCGAGATCGGCCACTGGTCACCGCTGACACTGCAGACAGCCTCCACCATCCCCGCACCGGTCGGTGTCCTGGCCGGGACGATCCTGCTGCCGCTGGCGCTGCTCGGGGTCCGCGCCGCGGCCCACCGCTCCCGCGCACTGCTCGACGTGCACCTGACCTGCCGGCGACTGGCCGGGCCCGGTCGGGTCGCCATCATCGACTCCGCTGTGCCGGACGCGTTCACCACACCGGAACTGGTCGGTCGGATCGTCATCACCACCGGCATGCTCGCCGCCCTCGACCCCGACCAGCGGCGGGCGTTGATCGCCCATGAACGTTCCCACCTGACCCACCGGCACACCTGGTGGCGGCTCGCCGCCGACCTCGCCGCCGCGGTCAACCCGCTGCTGCGGCCCACCGCGGCCACCGTCGCCTGGGCATGCGAGCGATGGGCCGACGAGGACGCCGCCGCCGTGGTCGGGGACCGACAGTTGGCGGCCCGCGCGGTGGCCGCCGCCGCCCTCGCCACCCGGCGTCGGTACCTGTCCCCGGCGGTCTCGGCCGCGACAGGCGGACACGTACCGCAGCGGGTACGCGCCCTGCTCGCTCCCCCGCCACGCCGACGCCCGCTGCTGACCGCCGCTCTCGTCCTGGTCCTGGCCGCCGGTACGAGCGGCGCGGTCGCGGTCGGACTCGCCGGCGACCACCTGTTCGAGCACGCCGGCCTCGCCGGCCCGCGCCCCTCGCTGTGCGTCCCCCACCACACGTGATCCTCCGGCGGCGCCGGGCTCAGGACACGTCGGGGCCGGTCATCAGCGGTGCGCGCAACTGCCGGAGCAGATCCGGGCCCACCAGCGGCACCTCGTTCCAGGTCGCGACCGCCCGACCACCGTCGACGACCAGCCGTACCCGGTGCGGGCCGGCGATGACGTACAGCTCTGCCACGTAGATGTCGTCCTGCCAGGCGCCGGTGGCGACGACGGGCCGGCCGAGCGGGGAGCATTCCCGCCACTCCTGGTGACCGACCTCGACGTCGATCGCGGTCTCCCCGGTGTCGAGGCGTACCCGCCAGCCACCGTCCACCGGATCGACCGTCACGGTCGTACCGTCCGGCAGGGGCGAGCCCGGCGCTGACGCATCGACGACCGCCCGGAGGTGACGGCCCGGGCCGTGTTCGCCGTCCACGAGCGGGAGCGCGAGCCCACGGAGCCGCTCGGCGACAGCCCGGTCGCCGGCGTCGTCACTGTCGGCGTAGGACAGTCCCGGCAGCAGGCAGTCCCATACCGCGTCCATCGGCAACTGCATGGCGGTGGTCGCGGCCGTCATCGCCACCACAAGATCGTGTTCGGGCACGACCAGGCAGTACTGGCCCAGTGCACCGTCGCCGCGGTAGCCGTGCTGGGACATCCAGAACTGGTATCCGTAGCCCTCCAGCCAGCCAGCCGGACGTGAGCCGTCCTCGAATTGGAGGGTTTCGATGTGACTGCGGGTCGCCGCCTCCACCCATTCGTGGGGGACGAGTTGCCGGTCCCGCCAGCGGCCGCCGCGCAGCAGCAGTTCACCGAACGCCGCGACGGCCTCCGTGGTCAGGTGCAGACCCTGAAAGCCGAAGGTGGCGCCGCTGGCGACCCGGTCCCATTCGGTCTGCCGTACGCCCATGGGACCGAAGAGGCGGTCGTCGAGCAGTTCCGGAAGACCCCGCCCGGTCACCTTCTCCACCATCCGGGCCAGTACGAACGTGGTCGCGTTGTTGTACGTGTGCGACGCGCCCGGCGGGTCCTGCGCGGGCACCCGCAGGAACCCCTTGACCAGGTCGGTGGGCTCCAGCGTCCACGCCTCTTCCAGCGGGTCCGTCCGGTGCCCGGTGGTCATCGTCAGCAGGTGGCGGACGGTGAGTTTGTCGGCCTGCGCCGCGGGATCGGCGGGCACCTGGTCGGGCAGTACGTCGACGACCCGGTCGTCCAGTCCCAGCAGCCCGTCCGAGACGGCGAGGCCGACGGCGATCGAGGTGAACGACTTGGTCAGCGAGTACAGCAGGTGCGGCCGGTCCGCCGAGTACGGCCGCCACCAACCCTCGGCGATCACGTGGCCGTGCCGTACGACCATGAGCGAATGGCATTCGACCCGCAGCTCCGCCAGCCGGTCCAGCAGCGCCGCCACGCTGTTCGGGTCGACCCGCTGCGCCGACGGTGTGGATCGTGGCAGCAGGTGCTCCGGAGTCATCGGTTCTCCACCTCGTTCAACGGGACGGCCGCAGATCGGCGGATCGACCACCGGGCAACCGTACACGGACCGTTACGCTGGTCGTAACGGAATAGGCGTGCGGGATCGGGACGAAAGGGCACCATGTCCACGGTGACCCACACGGCCATGCTGCCCGTCCGCGTCACATCGTGCTCACTGTTTCCGCCAGGCAGGAACCCTTTGACAAGGCTGTTCGTGTTTTGACAACGTTGTCTTTCGTTTCGACGCATCGGTACCCCCGGAGGACTTCATGCAGAAACGACCGGCATCACCACGCCCACAACACCCCACCCGCCGGCAGTTGTTCGCGCTGCTCGGCGCAACCGGCGCCGGTACCGCACTCGGTATGACGACCCGCAGCGCACCGGCCGCAGCTGCCGGGATGTCCTGGCCGCACGGGCAGGCGCTCCCGCACTTCGCCACCCCGACATCCCTCGACGTGGTCGACCTGACCAGCGCGTCCGGCGACGAACAGTTGCTGTTCACCACCCTGCAGGGCCTGGTGAACCGCACCGTGCCGCGCATCGCGGTACTGCGGCCCGCCGACGAGGGTGAGACGACCTGGCTGGACACCGTCGACGTGCCGTACCGCGCGGTGGACGACCCGTGGACGCTGGTGAAGCGCTACCGCCGGGACATCCGGGGTGTGGTGGTCACCGATCCGGCGGTGCCGGCCACCCGCAACGTGGCGACCACCATCGCCGGCCTGGACGACGGCATCGTCGCCGCACCCGACCAGCTCGACCGGCTGGACGGGTTGAGCGTACTGGCCGACCTGCGCGGCCGGTTCAGTTCCGACATCGACGCCTACGGTTGGGCCGTCGACCACCTGTGGCCGCGTACCGAGCACCGGCTGCTGGTCGGCCTCGACCCGGAGAGCACCCTCGCCTACCTGCGCGACTACGCCGTGGCGACCCGCGCGATGACGGTGTGGATCCACCCCGACGTGCCGGAGTCGCGGGCGTTGGGCGACAAGATCATGGCGCAGATGCCGGCCGGCTCGGCGTTCCTCGGCTGGTGGCCGGCCGGCGTCGGCGGCGAGAGCGACGGTACGGAACTGACCTCCCAGCACGGCCTGGTGGTGCTCGCCGCCGACTGGGCGCAGAACCTCACCGTGTTCGGTGGCGTACGCAGCCCGGTGTCGTCGACCCGGCCGGAGCTGCCGACACCTGCGCTGGCCAACCGCGTGTACGTCACCTTCTCCATGACCGAAGGCGACAACCTGCAGTACAACCAGCACCGGATGCGCAAGATCTGGGACGACCCCGGCCGGGGGACGGTACCCATCAACTGGTCCACCAACCCGCTGCTGGTGGACGCCGCGCCCGCGTTCCTGCGCTACTACCAGCGCACCGCCACCCGCAACGACTACCTGATGGCCGGCCCGTCCGGTGCCGGCTATGGCTATCCGACACCGTGGCCGGACGACACGTTCGGCGCGTTCACCGGCATGACCGCCAGGTACATGACGGCGACCGGGATGGACAGCGCGGTGATCCTCAACCGGGTCGGCGGCTCCGACGTTCCGTTGTCCGACGCCGAAGCGGCCCGCTACATCCGGGACGTGGCACCACTCGGACTGTTCAAGGACTGGACCGACCACACCGCCACCACCGTCCTGCACGGTGACACGCCGCAGTCGGTCAGCTGGCTGACCAGCAGCGTGGCCGAGGCGAAGACCGCCGTGGCCGCCGCATCCTCCGGCTGGTCCGGCGACCGACCGTTGTTCGTGTCCATCGGCATCCTGTCCTGGAACATGACACCCACCGACGTGGCAACGGTCGCGCACTCCCTTGACGATCCGTACACGGTGGTGCGTGGCGACCAGTACTTCCGGCTGGCCCGTAAAGCTCTCGGCCTGCCCCGGTCCTCGCCCCGCTCACCCTGGCGATCGGCATGACCTGCACCATCCTGTTCGTACCCGCCACGGTCGGGCGGGCCGCCGCCGAACAGGTCCGTGCGGGGGTACGGGCCGAACATGTGCTGACCGGTAGGGTCGCTTCGCCCGACGACCTGCGCCGACTCCCCGGTGTGCATGCGGTCACCGCGATGCTGCCCGTCACGGTCCGGGTGGGGCACGGCAGGTACCACGCCCAGGGTGTCAGCCCCGGCGGGTTGGCCCGCACCATCGATCCGGGCGTACGGAGCGGATCCCTGGACGCACTCGATGCCGCGCATGACCCCCGACCCGGGGCCGGCGATCAGCTGCCGGTCGCGGTGAGCGCCACAGCGGCCCGGCACATGCATGCCCGCACCGGGCAGGTGATGCCGTTGGCCCTGGGTGACGGTGCCCCGGTCCGGGTGCGGATCACCGCGAACTACCGCCGGGGGCTGGGCTTCGGCGACATGCTCCTGCCGTACGCCACGGTGGCCGCGCACGTCGACGACCCGCTGTCCGGCCAGGTTCTGGTCGCCGGGGGCACCGCGACCGAACTGCGGCGTGCGGTGCGGGCCGACCCCGGGTCCGGGTCCTCCCGCCCGGGACGGCGCAGGCGCTGCAGGACGCCCGCAACGCCGAGGTCACCGTGGTCATGATGGGGTTGATCATCGCGTTCACCGCGATCGCCGTCGTCAACACGCTGGCCATGGCGACCGCCGAGCGGTCACCGTTCGCGTTGCTGCGGCTGATCGGCACCACCCGCCGGCAGGTACTGCGGATGCTGCGGGCCGAGACCCTGACGCTGGCCCTGACCGCCGTCGTCCTCGGTACGGTGATCGCGCTGGCGACGCTGTCCGCGTACGGCGCGGGCATGACCGGCGACTCCCGCCCGGCGCTGCCCGCAGCCAGCTACCTCACCATCGCAGTGACCGCGGTGGCGCTCGCCCTGATCGCCACGAGCGTGCCGGGTCGACTTGCACTGGCCCGGCATCCCGCCGAGGTGATCGCCGCCCGCGACTGAACCGGCTCTGCTCAGTCGCCGAGCCCGAACTGCCAGGACACCCGGTCGAGGACCTCGTCCTCGGTGAGGTCCGGTGTCAGCCGGATGGACTGCAGGTCCAGCCTGTCGGTCTCGGCCACCATCCGGTCGACGAACATCCGGTCACGGTCGCTCATGTTCTGTCGGGTCCGCTCGGGATCGCTGGTCATCGCAGGGATCGTCCAGGTCGAGCCGCGCGCGCTGAGCGCGGTGTCGTAGAACTCCGGCGTCGGCAGCAACCACACCGCCTGGTCGGGCTCAGTGAGCAGCGGCTCGACCAGGTACGGAAGTAGCCGGAACCCTTCCGCCACCACCCGGGTACCGGGCGGTAGGCGCAGCAGATCCTCGATGATCAGTGCGAACCCTTCGCCGCGGAACCAGTGGAAAGTGTCCAGCATGGTCTCCGGGGTGCGGTTGAGCCAGCGCTCGTCCATGTCCATCGCGATGAACTCGGCGAGGTAGGGCGCCTCCTGCGCGGTGAGGCGGCCACCGTGGTCGCTCATCACGTCGTCGGTGGCGTACAGGTGCAGGCCGTGCCGGTCGGCGAGGCCGCGGGCGGTCGTCGACTTGCCGCCGCCCGGGCCGCCGCCGATCCAGTACACATCGCGCAGGCACTCGCGTACCTTGTCCGAGTCCACACACATCTGTCCAGCCGGCATCCCGTCAGGCTAGCCCGACCTGTACCCGGGGCGCTCGGCACGCTGCGGTCAGCTCGTTACGGATGGCGCCCGGCGTATCCGCCGCGCAAGGACCGCCAGATTTGCTGCGGGGCCAGCTCTGCACTTGTGGCCACCCCTTATGCTCACTGTTTCCCCTCGGAACCCAGGCAGCATCGGAGTCCCGTATGAGGTCGTGCGACCACTGTGGCCTGAGTCTGCCTGCGGTATCCGACACCTGCCCTGCCTGCGGAATGGCTGCGGCGGTCCCGACGAGCACACCGCGCATCCCGGCACCCCAGGAGCCGCACCTGCTGGCCCGACCCGCCACGTCTGCGGGAGTGCACACTGCCCCCATTCCAACACCGCCGCCGGGGCCGCGACTGACCACACCGACCGTCACGCGGATGGACCTTCGGATCGGTAGGCCCGGCAAGCGTCTCGTGCTGATCGCAGGTCTGGTTGTCGCGCTGGTGGCTGCCGGCGGCACCGCATACGCGATGGGCAGACCGGAACACAGCGGGTCGGCGTCGGTACAGCGGTACTTCGACGCGCTTGCTGCGGGCGATGCGTCCGCTGCGCTCAAGCTGGTGCGCTCGCCGAGCAACTACTCGGACGGCCCACTGCTGCAGTCGAAGGCTCTGGCGGACAAGGCAGACCGACCGGGCCGCCTGCGGATCGTGCGCAGCAGGACGGATTTCCACAGCCAGGACATCACGGATCAGTCCGTCACCGTCGACTACTGGATCCGCGGCCAGAAGATACGACAGACGATCTCCACCGAACGGTCGGCACCATCCGAGGACTATCTGCTGGAGGACCCGTTCCTGGGACTGTCGGTGGACTCGTTGTACGGCCGCAACCTGACCGTCAACGGCATTGCGGTGCCCGCCGGCGACGGGCCCGGAGCCTTGAACCTCGACGCGTTCCCCGGTGCCTACACCGGAACCGCGCGGAGCAGCGCGCTGCTGGCAACCCAGCAGGAAGAGGCCGCGATCAGCGCCGACGATACGGGGCTGTCGGGTTCGCTCTCGTTCGACCCGCCGGAGCTGGCCGACGGTGCACAGGCAGCGGTCGGCCGGGAGGTCAGGGCCAAGATCGATTCGTGCGCACAGAGTACGAAGGTCGAACTGGACGGTTGCCCGTTCAAGCTGGATGACTATTCCTCCTACGACGACGCCACAGTCGACTGGAAGGTCAGGACGTACCCGTCGATCAACCTCGAGGTCTCCTCGGGAGGAAGCGGAGAGGTCCGCATCGACAGCGACCGCGGCACCGTCGGATACTCGGTCACCTACACCGACTACGACGGCCACAAGCAGACCAGGACCGGAGACACGGACTTCGACGTCATCGGCACAGCGACAGCGAACGGTTCGACCATCTCCCTGGACATCAGCAGTTTCTGAGCGTGGAGGCGCGAGAGTGAACATGCCAACCGGACAGGCCGGATGGTCTGCCGCAGGCCCGGCAGGTGGCGATGTCGCCTACCGTACGCAGTCCTTGAAGTTCGTGCCGGTGGAGACCGGGCTGGACGAGTCGGTGTCGCTGCGTACCCTGTTCACGCTCTGGGCTCGGGCAGCGATCATCTCCTTCACCGTGTGGTTCGTCTTTCTCGTCAGCTGGCTCATCGGCACTCTGGTGCTGGCGTCGAAGCTGATCCCGGGTCCCGGATCCGACGGCCCCAGCGTGCCGTTCCTCCTGCTGATGATCGGCCAGATACTGGCGTTCGTACTGTTCTGGTTCGTGTTGCTCTTCAGCCAGATCCAGGAACCGATCGCCGAATGGCGCACTCTGCTCGGGGACAAGGCTCCCGCTGCAGCCTCCTGCTACGCCACGGTGTACGGATCGCTGACACGACGCCGCATCCCGGTCGATGCGGCAGCGACGCGGGTCCGCAGCGATGTCCTCTCCCCCGATGTGGTCAACAACCGGCTGACCGTCACCGACCGGAGCTACATCGCCCACGTCTCGGTCTTCCCGTACGGCAGCAGTCTGTACGTGGGCTGGTCCATGTTCCGTGCCCGCCGCGGATACCTGCTGGTCGGGCACTTCCTCAAGGATCTGCTGGGGAGCCTGCTCGGCCGTACCGGCCTGGTCGATCAGATGCTGCGCACCGAGAAGGTCCGCGCGATGCGGGAGGCGCTGCACTCGGCGGTCCGTGAAGGTGTCGAGGTTGCGGTCCACGGCGTCGAGGTTCCGATCGCCACCACGTTCGGCCGTGACATTCCGGTGCAGGGACCGGATACTGCGGTGTCGGCCCCGGCTGCTCCCGGAGGCTGGGCACCCTCGGGCCGGCAGGCCATGCCTGTCCCGCAGTCGGCTCCGCCCGGGCAGGGCCAACCACCGGGACCGTCGATAGGGTTTCCGCCGCAGGCACCGCCACCGTCCCCGGCGTCGTCCCGGATCTCACCGTCGGGTTTCCCCGAGAGCAATGGCTGACAGGACCGCGGTGGGTCAGGGTGCTGCAGACCCACCTCCCGCGAGGCTCGTCGCCACAGGATCAATTGGCGGGAACGGTTCTGGTGGGCCGACGACAGCCTGGGCAAGATGGTCGCAGTACTGCCCGCCCGGTGCCCGCTGCTGTCAGCCGGACGCCCACCGATTGGAGCGTGATGACCGCTACCACGGCGCCCCTGACGAACTGGGCGGGAAACGTCGCCTTCCGCGCCACGCGACTGCACCGCCCGACAACGCTGGAGGAGCTGCGCCGCACCGTCGCCGCCAGCGCCCGGATCCGGTCGCTCGGCAGCGCGCACTCGTTCAACCTGGTCGCCGACACCACCGGCGACCTGGTCCGGCTGGACCGGATGCCGACGGCCATCGAGATCGACCGGGCCCACTGGAGCGTCGACGTGGGCGCCGGGACCACCTATGCCGAGCTGGCTCGGCACCTGCACGGTGCCGGTCTCGCACTGGCGAACCTGGCGTCGCTGCCGCACATCTCCGTGGCCGGCTCCTGCGCGACCGGCACACACGGCTCCGGCCGTACGCAACGCTGCCTGGCCGCGGCGGTACGCGCGCTCCAACTCGTCGGCCCCACCGGCGACCTGGTCGAACTGTCCCGGGACCGTGACCCGGACACGTTCCCCGGCGCGGTGGTGGCGCTCGGTGCGCTGGGCATCGTGACCCGGCTGACCCTCGATGTCGAGCCGGCGTACCAGGTGGCCCAGCGGGTACGCGTGGCGGTGCCGCTGGACGACATCGAGGGGCATCTCGACGCCGTGTTCGCGGCGGCGTACAGCGTCAGCGCCTTCACCGACTGGCACAGTGGACTGGCAAACGTGTGGCTCAAACGTCGAACCGACGACGCGGGCGGCGCTGCTGGCGGCTGGGTCGGCGGCCTGCCGGCCGAAGTGGCGGTACACCCGGTGCCCGGCCAGCCGGCCGACAACTGCACCCGACAGTTCGACGAGCCCGGCCCGTGGCACGAGCGGCTCGCTCACTTCCGGCCGGAGTACGTCCCCGGGTCCGGCCACGAACTGCAGTCGGAGTACTACGTCGCGCGGGACCGGGCGGGCGCGGCGGTTGCGGCGATCCGCGGCATCGCAGACCTGCTCGCGCCGGTTCTGCGGGTCTGCGAGCTGCGCGTGGTGCGCGGCGACGACCTGTGGCTCAGCCCGGCGTACCGGCGCGACAGCGTCACACTGCACTTCACCTGGCGGCATGACCCCGCCGCGATGATGCCGGCCCTCAGCGCCGTCGAGGACCAGTTGCGCCCGCTGGGTGCGCGACCGCACTGGGGCAAACTCACGGCGATGCCGCCCGCGGAGGTCATCTCGCGCTACCCCCGGGCCGCCGACTTCGGCGAGCTGACCCGGACCATGGACCCGGGCGGCAAGTTCACCAACGACTTCCTGCGCGCGCTGTTCCCGATCGACGACTGATCCTGCGTACGCCAGCCTCCAGCATGGATGGTGACGGTCCAGGTCGGTCCGCTGATACCGAGGACTAGTCCTCCGTCCGGTCGCGCGGTTCGGTGTCGCGGTCGCTGCTCGCCGACGGGGCGGGCGGGCGGGCGCCGGTGCCGGCCGGGGCGGTGAGCAGCAGCACGGCTCCGAGCAGAGCAGCGAGGACGGAAGCTGTGAGGATGCCGACCTTCGTCTGCAGGACCAGCTTCGGATCGGTGAAGGCCAGGTCGGTGATGAACAGCGAGACGGTGAACCCGATACCGCCCAGGGCCGCGACACCGATGATCTCGCGGTGGTGCATGTCGGCAGGCAGGGCACCCCACCGCAGCCGGCGCACCAGATAGGTCACCCCGCCGATGCCGGCGACCTTGCCCAGGACGAGACCGGCGATCACGGTCCAGGTCAGTGCTCCGCTGAAGGCGTCGCCGAGCGCGCCGCCCCGCAGGTCGACCCCGGCGTTGGCCAGGGCGAAGATCGGGAGTACGAGGAACGCGCTCACCGGGTGCAGCGCGTGTTCGAGGTCGCCGAGGACGTCCCGGCCGGCCACGGGCCGGGCGGGGGTGAGTAGTCCCAGCGCGACGCCGACGAGAGTGGCGTGCACACCCGATTCGAGCGTAGCCAACCAGACCAGCACCCCGACCGGGACATAGGCCCACGGGGAGCTCACCCCGAGCAGCCGCATACCGACGACGACCAGCAGTCCGAAGCAGCGCGATGGCCAGCCACCAGAGGTTCAGCCGGTCGGTGTAGAAGACGGCGATGACACCGATGGCCAGGATGTCGTCGACGATCGCGACGCTGAGCAGGAACAACTTCGCACCGGCGGAGGCATGCCTGCCGAGCAGCGCGAGGACCCCGACAGCGAAGGCGATGTCGGTGGCCATCGGGATACCCCAGCCCCGCGCCGCGTCGCTTCCCCCGACCACGGCCAGGTAGATGAGGGCTGGCAGCGCGGCACCACCGACCGCAGCCAGCGCAGGCAGGGTCGCGGCTCGCCGGTCGCGCAGCTCGCCGACAACCAGTTCGCGCTTGATCTCCAGGCCGATGACGAAGAAGAACAGCACCATCAGACCCTCGTTGACCCAGTTCCGCAGGTCGTGACTGATGCTCGCCTGGCCGGCGCCAAGGGTGATCGTCTGTTCCCAGAACTGGGTATAGCTGTCGGCGGCGGGACTGTTCGCCCACGCCAGTGCTGTCACGGAGACGGCCAACAGCACCAGCCCGCCCGCGCTCTCCGCGTGCAGGAACGCGCGCAGCGGAGCACCGACCGCCACCGCAGCGCGCCTGATCTGGTCAGCCACTGTCCCCCACTCCTCGGCAGCTGGCCTGGAGTTTGTCGGTGAGCGCCCGGTGGCCCGCCCCGTCCGTGATTGCTGGGGTCTGCCGGCGCTCAGCACCGCCGGTGGCGGGTCGCGGGACGAGCGGCCGGCCTGACGTCCGATTTGTCCATACGATATATCGGCTATCCGGCAGGCGTCGGACGATGCCGAAATAACGTGCCCGGCGCCGGGCACGCCGCAGGGCACGGCTCTTGACTGCGGCGAGTTCCCCCCGCTGCCAGTACAGCATCCGCCGCCAGCGGGTGTGCGCGTCCTTCTCCCTACGAGGTGCGGCGTTCGGGCCGCCAGGCCGGGTCACGACCGATGAAGGCCATCAACCTGTCCTGTGCGGAGACCCCCTCGGCAACAGGCACCGCGGGACCGAACTGCCCGCTGCCACGCAGCAGCTGCTCCATCGGTTGCATACCCGCCAGCGCGGCGCGGCACCGCGCCGGGTCCAGATCGGGCTCGCGGCCGAACGCCTTCGCCAGATCCCAGGAGTGGAGCCACAGGTCGCCGGTGTAGAACTGGTCGATCGCTTCCTCCACCGGCTGCTCACCGGTGTGCGGGTTGCGCAGGATTCGCCCGGCGGGCTCATCGAGGACGGCCTGGATGTCGGCGACGTGCTGCTTCCAGGCGGCCACCGGGTCGGCCGCAACATCCAGGGCCGGAAGCTCGATGTCCGCGCCCCGGAGGAAGCCGCGGGGCCATTCGACCAGATGCTTCACGATGTCGAGGGCCGTCCACTCCGCGACCGGGCTGGGTCGCGCCCAGTCGTCGGGCGAGGCCGAGTCGACCAGGGCGGTGAACCGGGCCGCATCCCCGGCATGCTGCCGGGCCGGGCCGTTGGGTGCGGGCGTCATCTCAGGCTCCCTTCGCCAGCATCTCGTCCAGCTTCTCGAACCCCTCGTTGACGCCGACGTCCATGCCGCTGGACAGGATGCCGTCGCGGGTCTGGAAGTCCTCCGCCACGCTCAGCGCGCGCAGTCGGGTACGACCGCCCGCCAGTTCCTCGAAGGTGAGGATCTCCAGCAGGACCGCGTCGGGCACGCCCTCGTAGCTGAAGGTGCGTACGATCCGCTCGCCCGGCCGCACCTCGTGGAAGCTGCCGTAGAAGGAGGCGATCTGCTCGCCGTCGCGGTCGTTGGCGAAGGCCCAGGCGCCGCCGGTACGCGCCTCCCACCGGGTGATCCTGGTGGTCAGCGAGCGCGGTCCGACCCATTGTGCGTACAGCTCGGGGTCGGTGTGGGCGCGGAACACCGGCTCGACGGGCGCGTCGAACTCCCGGACGATCTCGATCGTCGGGACCTGCCCGTCTGCCCTGATCTCAGTCTCGTGCCTGGTCACAGTCATGATGCCGCCTCCGTGTCGGTGTGTTGGTCGTTGCTGTCGGCCAGCTGCTCCAGCAGGGTGTCGAGGCGCCGGTAGCGTTGCTCGACCTCCTGGCGGTAGCGCTCGATCCATTTCGTCATCAGGTCGAACACCTCGGCATCCAGGTGGACCGGCCGGCGCTGCGCGTCCCTGCTGCGGGTGACCAGCCCGGCCTCTTCCAGCACCTTCACGTGTTTGGAGATGGCCTGCAGGCTCATGTCGTACGGCGCTGCCAGCTCACCCACCGTCGCGTCCCTGCCGGCGAGCCGGGCCACCAGATCGCGTCGGGTCGGGTCGGCCAGCGCCGCGAACGCCCTGTTGAGCTGCTCTGTCCTGTCGTCCATCGGGTCATCCTCAACTCATCGGTTGAATACAACGCTAGCGCGCCGCCCAGATCGTTGTCAACCAGTTGGTTGAGCAAGCCATCCGTCCCATCCGGAGCTGCTTGTCGGATCTGCGTACTGTCGGGTGGTGCGTGGTCCGGTGCTGGCGGTCGATTTCGGCTCGTCGAACACCGTCGCGGTGCTGCAGCGGGACGACCGGCCGGCGGAGATGTTGGTATTCGACGGATCGCCGTTGTTGCCGTCGGCGGTGTTCGCGCAGCCCGATGGCGGGTTGTTGACGACCCCTGCAACACCGCCGAACAGGTACCGAAGTTCACCGGAAGCCAGGTGTACCGACCCGATAGGACTCATCCGCTCAGGGCGATGAGAGTGATGCCGCTGAGGACGGCCACGGACCTCGCCGACCTCGCCTGGCCAGCTCGCCGCACTTCGACCTGTCCGCCGCCGAGCGGGACTTCCTCACCCTCAACGCGCAGCACGACGCCGTACCCGGCTCAGGAGATCGCGCGAGCGATGGCCGCGATCCCCCCGGTATGAACAGCTATCCGGCCGGGCTCGGAGCCGCTGGTGTCCGCTGAGCCCGCCACATCACCAGGCCGAGCGCCAGTACGGGCACGACCAGCACCGTGGCGGCGGCGTTGAGCCCGCCAAAGCCGAACTGGCTCATCATCGGGCCCGACGCCCCAGCGGCCACCGCCGCCACCAGGTTCATCGCTGTGTCGGCCGTGCCCTGCATGGCGGGCCGCAGCGATGACGGTGTGGCGTCGCTGAGCATCGCAGAGCCTGCGACCAGGCTGAACGACCATCCCAGCCCGAGCAGGAACAGCCCGGCGACCACCGGTACCACCGAGTGGCGTCCGAGACCCGCCAGCGACATGGCTGCGACGAAGAAGACCTGACCGACGACCATCACGGCGGACCGGCCGATCCGGTCCGCCAACCAGCCGACGACCGGCGAGAAGGCGTACATGCCGATGACGTGAACGGTGATGGTGAGCCCGACGATCGTCAACGTCGCGCCCTCACCTGCCATGCTGACCGGCGTCATGGTCATGACCGCAGCCATCATCGTGTGTGCCAGCACCACAGTGATGAACGCGAACCCGGTACGTGGGCAACGACGCAACTGCCCCCACACCGAGCGGACCGCCGCCGTCGAAAGCTTCCGGCCCGCGGTTGTGGGTTGTTTCTCCACGAGCTGGTGCCGCTGGGCCAGCAGCAGCGGGTCGGGGCGGAGGAACAGCACCAACAGCAGCGCTGCCAGCAGCACGAACCCCGTCGACAACACGAACGCACCGGCAAGGCGCGGCAACCCCAGTACCGAGGCCACCGCGGCGCCCGGCTCACCAAGGTTCGGGCCGATCACCACACCGACCGTCGTCGACCACACCACCAACGACAACGCCCGGGCGCGACGGTGCGGCGCGGCCAGGTCGGCGGCCGCGTACCGGCTCTGCAGGTTCGTCGCGCTGCCCACCCCGAACAGGAACATGCCCACGAGCAGCAGCGGGGTCGATCCCACCACTGCCGCCACGACCAGAAGCAGACTGCCGAGCCCTGCGGCGAGCCACCCCGAACTCAACGCGGTGCGGCGGCCCCGCCGTTGGGCAAGGAGCGCCAGCGGTACGCCGACCGCGGCGGCACCCAGTACCGATGCGGTCCGCGCAACCCCTGCGTACGCCTCCGACCGCGCGATCGACTCGGCCAGCAACCCGCCGATCGCCCCCGACGCACCCACGCCGATCCCACCCACGATCTGCGCGGCGGACAGCAGCCACACCGTACGTGTCTGGGCCGCCCTGACGGCCGCCTCCGACTGCCACGCTCCCGTGTTCGCCTGCACCGTCGCCACGCCGTACCTCCGCTCCAGGTCGCCGCCTGTCATGGTCGGACGGCGTCACGCACCTCGTCACGGTGCAGTACGCCGGGCCCTCATGGCAACTCCGTTGCCCGGTCGGCCGAACCCGGGCCAAAGAGTCCCCGGCGTCCTTTGTGGACACCGAGGACTCTTCAAGGGGTTGTCACCGGTAGTCGCTGCCGCCGCGACCCCGAGTGCCTGGCAAGGCAGCATCACCGCCTCATGCAGTCGCTCCCATCAGTTCGCGGCCCAGCGGCAGTGTGCCCAGCAGCAGCTCCGGCGGCTCCGGCAGCCTGCGGTGCCTGCCCACCCGGGTCGGTGGGACATCCGGCCCGGCGATGGCCTCCAGCACCATCCGGGTCTCCTGGTCCCGACACCAGTAGGTGCCGCTGCCGTCCGGCTCGTCATGTACCCACCAGCCGTCCGGCAGCCGCTGGATCGGCACCGCGCACGACCTGCACGCCGTCGACGGCGACGGGAACCTGTGGCCGGGCACCGGCCGCGTGACAGAGCCGGACGCTTCACCAGCCGTGCTTCCATGCATCGACGCCGGGCGTATAGACGAGCCGGTAGCGCGGGACGATGTGCGGTGTGCCGCCCGGCCCCCGCAGGATGTCGTACCCCCGGAGCAGCAGCCACGGGCCGTTCGCGCGATCGACGATGTGCAGGACACGGAACCAGACCGCCGTCGCTGCGTCGGGAAGCCGAGCCACGCGCGCACGCGTACCCAGCAGGACCCGATCACCGACATGCGGGCAGGGCCCGCTCGACACGCAGGGTGGCGACGGTGACGTAGACGCTACGGCGTACCGCTCCGTCGCTGTGGACGAGGAATCCGTAGAGTCGCGCACATTCGGGTACATACACGTGCTCCACCCGTGTCACCAGGAACCACCGGGGCTCGAAAACGTCGACGCAGGTCTCCCGGGTGAGCAGTACACGCTCACCCGCCACGGGTCGGACACCGGCCATCAGCTCGTATCCTTCCCGGACCGTCGTCACGTACATCGCCGGGGGAATCCGCTCCGCCGTGGCCCTCACCTCGCGTTCTGTCGGTCGCCGGTACGGCCTGACGTGCTCGGGCGACACCCACACGGTGTCGCCGGTCAGGGTGACGATCTCCGCGAGCAGGTCACTGTGCGGCAGCATCTCGGAGACCTTGACGACGCGCGTGCCGATCACGGCGGTCTCCCCGGGCACCATCAGGGTCATCGCCGACCCCGATCCCGCGCGGCGGCCAGCGCCAGCGCGTTGCGGTACGGGTCGCTGGTGTACTCGGCCCACAACGTGGTGAGGGTGTCGCCGCCGGAGCTGGCGGGCGCGGCCGATGACGGCCGCCTGCGTGCGAGCGCGGTCAGGATACGGTTGGGACGCCTCACGTTGACCTCCTACGGTGAGTGAGGCAGAGGCGTGGTGCCGCGACGGGCTTTCCAGGGCTGTCGTCGCGGTGACCACGCCTCCTTACTTCCGGCTCGCAGGATTGCGGGCCGTGGATGCCGGTCGGGCGCTCGTACTTCTTCCCCGCCCCCACGGAGCGGACCACCAACACCCGTCCGGCGTAGAGCGCCTCAACCAGCACACATGAACGACGCCTGAGAGTTGTCGTTCATGGCCGTGAGTCGCTACCTGCTTACTCTAAGGGCTGGCTCGTGGCGAAAGCAACGTCTCTCAGGGATTTTTCCACATCTGACAAGTCTTGTGACCCTGGCTTCAAGAGACGGCAGATCTAAGACGTTGCTCTGACGTTGAGATGCGTTTAACCTGAGCGCCAGAAAGTCTCTTTTGAGACGTGAGAAGGAAGAGGTGAGTCTGTGGCCGATGCAGAGGAGCCAGAGAGCACGACCATGCTCCGGCGCGAGATCGGCACCCGTTTCGAGCAACTACGCAAGAGCGCAGGGCTGACCCTGGAGCAGGCGGCGAAGGCGTGGAAGAAGTCACGGTCAACCCTCCAGCGCATGGAAAGCGGCGTCGAAAGCGTCAAGTTCCTCGACCGCGACGTCTCGGCGCTGCTGGACGTCTACAGCGCATCGGATGAAGACCGTTCGTTGCTGATGGGCATGACTGAGACGGCAGGTCAGACCACGTCGTGGTGGCATGATTTCGACGGGTCCGCCATCCCCAAGTGGTTCCGTCTATACATCGGGCTGGAGGACGGGGCCGCCACGATCCGGCAGTACGACTCCGAGTTGATCCCCGGCCTCCTCCAGACCCGCGACTACGCGCAACAGGTCATCGGCAGCGTGCCCAGTTCCCTGAACGACGAGGAGACGCAGCGCCGAGCCACTGTCCGTGTCGAACGGCAATCCTTGCTCACCCGGTTCGGAGCACCGGAGCTGACCGTCGTACTCAACGAGGCCGTACTGCGCCGTCCTGTCGGTGGATACGATGTGATGGCTGACCAGTTTCGCCATCTGGTGAAAGTTTCCGAGCTGCCCAACGTGCATGTCCATGTGTTGCCGTTCAGCGCTGGGCTACACGCTGGCGCCATGAGTGGAGCGTTCTCGCTGCTGGAGTTTCTGCCGGACAGGACCGGTCGCCCGCGAGAAAAGCCGCTCGTCTACATGGAAGCCCCAACAGGCGCCATGTACCTTCGCAAGGCCCATGAGGTCGCCAGTTACGAGACCATGTGGACAGACATCATGAGCAAGTGCCTGGACGCATCCGGGTCACGGCACATGATCACCAACGCAGCAGAGGAGCACAGCCGTGGCTGACCTTGCCAACGCCTGTTGGAAGAAATCAACCCGTAGCAACAACGCCGGCAACTGCGTGGAGGTCGCACTTACGTCAAGCGTTGTCGGTACCCGCGACACCAAGAACCGCGACGGCGGTCATCTTGCGGTGCGCCCTGCGTCCTGGGCCACGTTCATCGACGCGGTCAAGAACGGCGCCTACGACTTGGACCGGTAACCGGATTTGTCGGCGGGTACCTGCTGCGAGCCCTGGGTGGGTGCAAGATCTGGGGCAGTGGGCCGTCAGCCACGCGGTTTTCCGGCAACCCACCCGGTTGCACGGGGCTGGGCGACCACTGCCGCGGATCTTGACCCGCATGGCGTACAAGATCCGCAGCGGTGGGCCGGTAGCCGGGGTGTTGTACGGCGAGTCGCACGGTAGAACGCCCACTGCCGCAGATCTTGAGCCGCACAGCGTACAAGATCCGGAGCAGTGGGCAGCCAGCCGGAACATTTCGGACAGAAAACCCGGTTGTACGACCACTGCCGCGGATCTTGACCCGCACGACGTACAAGATCCGCAGCGGTGGGCCGCCAGCCGGGAGGTTGTACGGCGAGTCGCACGGCAGAACGCCCACTGCCGCGGATCTTCGAGCCACGCGGCGGCCCGTCTGCGCCGTGAGCTGGGGTGCCGGCCGGAAATCGGTACGCACCCTGCTGGTATGCCTATGGGATGTCGGAGCAGCCGGACGGCCAACAGGACCCAGCAGACGGTGACGGCACCACAGCGGAAAGTGGCTCCGCTGCGGTGCCCTCGGCCACTGGCTCGACCCACCGCAGGACCGGGCTGGCGCTGCTGGTCGGCGCGTTGGGCGTGGTGTACGGCGACATCGGTACGAGCCCGCTGTACTCCCTGAAGACGGTCTTCGCGCTCGACGGCGGCGTGGTACGCCCGAACGCCCAGGACGTGTTCGGCGTGATCTCGCTGGTCTTCTGGTCGATCACGCTGATCGTGTCGATCAAGTACGTGGTGTTCATCCTGCGCGCCGACAACGACGGCGAGGGCGGGGTGATGGCCCTGGCCGCCCTCGCCCAGAAAGCACTGCACAGACCCAACGCCCGACGCGCGGCCGCGGTGATGACCCTCGGAGTACTGGGCGCTGCCCTGTTCTACGGCGACAGCGTGATCACCCCGGCGATCTCGGTGCTGTCGGCGGTGGAGGGACTCACCGTCACCTCGCCGAAGTGGGAGGTGGTGGTACTGCCGGTCGCGGCGGTGATCCTGAGCCTGCTGTTCGTCATCCAACGCTGGGGCACCGGACGGGTCGGCGCGGTGTTCGGGCCGGTCATGCTGCTCTGGTTCGGGTGCCTGGGTGTGGCCGGTGTCGCCGAGGTGCTCCGGAACCCGGGCATCCTGGCCGGGCTGTCACCGACGTACGCGGTGGTGTTCGTGGTGGCGCATCCGTTCATCGCGTTCGTGGCGATGGGTGCGGTGGTGCTGACGATCACCGGCGCGGAGGCGCTGTACGCCGACATGGGTCACTTCGGCCGTCGTCCGATCCGACGGGCCTGGTTCGCGATCGTGTTCCCCGCGTTGACGCTGAACTACCTCGGCCAGGGCGGGCTGATCCTGAAGGACCCGGACAGCCGGGCCAACCCGTTCTTCCTGCTGCTGCCGCACTGGGCGCAGCTGCCGATGGTCGTACTGGCCACCGCCGCCACCGTGATCGCATCGCAGGCGGTGATCTCCGGCGCGTTCTCCGTGTCACGGGAAGCCATGCGGCTGGGTTTCCTACCGCACCTGCGGATCCGCCAGACCTCCCGACGCGAGTACGGGCAGATCTACCTGCCGGCCGTGAACTGGGCACTGTTCGTCGCGGTGCTGGTGGTGGTGTTCGCGTTCGGATCCTCGACCAGATTGGCCACCGCGTACGGCGTGGCGGTCACCGGCACGTTCCTCATCACCACCACGCTGTTCCTGGTCGTCGCGCGTGCGCTGTGGCACTGGCCGGCCTGGCGGGTGGTGGTGGTCGGGGTGGTCTTCGGCAGCATGGAGCTGACCTTCTTCGCCGCCAACCTGACCAAGGTCACCCACGGTGGTTGGTTGACGCTGCTCATCGCGGTCATCGTGTTCACGGTCATGGTGACCTGGCAGCGGGGGCGCGTACTGGTCACGGCCCGACGGGTCGAGTTGGAGGGTCCGCTGCCGGAGTTCATCGACGAGCTGCACGCGACGAACATCCCGTCGGTGCCGGGTACGGCCGTGTTCGCGCATCCGAACAAGGAGACCACGCCGCTCGCTCTGCGCGCCAATGTCGCCCACAACCACATCCGGCACGAACGCATCGTGATCATCACCGGCCGGACCGAGAACGTTCCGCACATCCCCTGGCCGGACCGGCTGACGGTCGACGACCTCGGCGACCCGGACGACGGCATCACCCACATCAACGCCGTGTTCGGCTTCCAGGACCCTGCCGACTTCCCCGAGGTTCTGCGCCGCGCCGCCACCCGTATCCGCGCCGAACGGGTCACCCTCGACCAGGTCTCCTACTTCGTCTCAAGGATCACCCTGCGGTCGACCGACCGGCGAGGAATGGCGACCTGGCGCAAACGCCTGTTCATCGCGCTGGCCCACAACGCCGCCAGCCAGGCGGAGTTCCTGCATCTGCCGGAGCAGAACACCGTCACCCTCAGCGCCGAGGTCGGTGTCTGACGCCGACCCGGCATGTCCTGTCGCACCGCTGAAGTACTCTTCCGGCCACACGTCGACCGGGAGGATCGAGAGACTTGACCGCGACCGATCTGGCTGCGTTCCCGCTGCCCTTCGTTGCTTCCCGCACCATGCCGTGGGCGAAGCCGCGAACCCTTCGGGAACTGGAGATGATGCAGTGCAGCGCCCACATCCGGGCGAAGCCGGACTGGTTCGTCAAGCTGAACGACGCCGACATCGTCGCCCGGTGGACACGCGAAGCGCTCGCCGAGGGTCTGACCGAGGCGCAGATCCGTTACGTGCTCGCCGAACTCGCGTACTACGCCGGGTTGCGGGATGAGCGGACCGGCATCGAGGTCTCCGCCGTCGACGGGGTGTGGCAGTCCGACACCCTGATCGATGCGGAGCTCAGGTCCCAACTGCGCGAGGCGGTACGGGTCCTGGAAGAGGTCCCCGAAACCGAACAGGACTGGCACCCGGGATCCGACGGCCAGGTGCTCGACCTCGTCCATCCCTCACTGTTCTGCCTGGTACGGCAGGTGGGCAACACCCCGGATCGGGCCTGGCAGAGTCCGACCACCCGCCATTCACAATACGAGTTCTCGGACAAGTTCCAGTGGCTGCCCACGGATGTCGACGTCAGTGACGACGGTGATGCTGTCTTCCGTTCGTACGTCAACAACGTCCACCCGGTGGCTCACCGCAACCTCGCCGCCGTCCTGCCGCTCCTGTTCGCGCGCATGCTCCCGCTGTTCGAGAACGTACTCACCGATCTCCGCCGTCCCCGGCCGCGGCGGATCGAGCCCGATCCCTACACGTGGTACGACGCGGACCCGGACAAGCCGGTCGAACCCTCCGACGACGCTGACGCCGAGGACGCGTGGGATGCCGCCATGGACGAGTGGTACAGCGACCGTCGGCCGGTCGTCCCGGACGCCCCGGCCTTCGTGCCGCCCGCGTCACCCGACGACTCCGCCCGGGTCGACCTGCGCGGCCGGCGTCTCCAGGTCATCGTCAAGCTCGCCACCATTCGGCTCACCCCGGACAAGCCCGAGTACCCGGGCGGTTCCTGGCACGTCGAAGGAATGCTGAACGAACGGATCGTCTCGACCGGCATCTACTACTGGGACAGCGAGAACATCACCGAGAGTCGGCTGAGTTTCCGCGCGGCGCTCGACGACCCGGACTACGAACAGAGCGACGACACCGGTGTGCGTGAGGTCTTCGGCCTGGAGGACGAGGACCAACTGAACCAGCCGCTGGGATCGGCAGCGACCCCGGCGGGCCGCTGCCTGGCGTTCCCGAACGTCCTGCAGCACCGGGTCAGCCCGTTCCGCCTCACCGACCCCACCCGGCCGGGACATCGCAAGATCCTGGCGTTCTTCCTGATCGACCCGTCGGCGACGATCGTCTCGAGCGCCGACGTACCGCCGCAGCAGCCCTGGGCCGACACCTCGACCATGACGCTGGAGCAGGCCAGGGCCTACCGCGAAGAACTGATGCAGGAACGCAAGTACTTCATCGACGAGCACAACGAAGAACTTTTCGAACGCGAGTTCTCCCTCTGCGAACACTGAACAATCACACCACCGGATCCAGCAGCCCCACGTCTGCAGACGGTCGCGCCCGGCTGGACTCCGTTCGTACCGCGTGACCGCCAGGAATGATGGAGACCATGACCCACACCGCCCGTCGCATGTTCGAGCTCCTGGAGCCGATCTGCCTCGTCACCTTCTTCGCCGACGAGTGCAACGAGGAGCTGGCCGCGCTCGGCCACCGCACCTACTGGGACGGCTACTTCGCCAGCCGTGCCGCGCCGCTGGGGCGGGTGCCGGCGCAGGTCGTACACGCGGCCTTCTACAACTTCGCCGACGGGGAGGCCGCGCGGCACATACCGAGCGCGTGGGAGACGATCCCGCCCGGGGCATCGGTCGCCGCGCGGGAACGTGGCAGTGCAGCCTCGCTGCGGCGGATCCTCGGCGCCGAGCTGGCCGGCTCCCCGGGGCTGGCGCGCGCCGCCGACCTGGCCACCAGGGCCGCGACGAGCGCACCCACGGAGGGTCGGGTGATGTTCGCCGGCATGCGCGCCCTTCCGGTACCGACCGACCCGGTCGCGCGGCTGTGGCACTCCGCGACCATGCTGCGCGAGCACCGCGGGGACGGACACATCGCCGCTCTGGTCGGCGCACGTATCAGCGGTACGGAGTCCCACGTGCTGTCCGCACTCGGGATGGGCATCCACCCGCCGGAGTCGTTCGGGCGCATCCACCACCTGCCGAAGAAGCGGCTGGCCGAGGTCATGGACGGCCTTCGTGAACGCGGGCTCGTCGACGCCGACGGCCGGTTCACCGACACCGGCCGCGAGACCAAGCAGCGCATCGAGGCCCTGACCGACGAGCTCGCCGCCCCGCCGTACGACGCCCTCTCGCCAGCCGAACTCGACGAACTGGTCGCCGAGCTGGAACCCATCACCGCGGTGCTGGTGGCCGCCGGGTCGCAGTAACGGTACGAGGCTCCGGTCAGGCCTGGTGGCTGCCGGAGTACTCGGCGAAGATCTCGTTGAGCACCCGGAGCGGCTCCGCTGGATCGTCGTCGTCTTCGATCGCGCCGGCGTATTGACGGAGTGCCTTCCACAGCGCCCAGCCTCGCCCGCGTGCCCAGGTCGCGTCGTCCACACCGAGCCGGTCCCGGAACTCCTGCCGGCCCGGCCCGGTCAGCAGCGTCCAGGCGACCGCCAGGTCACAGGCCGGGTCGCCGACACCGCAGGTACCGAAGTCGATGACGGCAGCAAGGTTCCCGTTCTGCAGCAGCAGGTTCCCTTCCGCGATGTCGCCGTGGAACCACACGTCCACCCGGTCCCAGCGCGCGGCGAGGGCGGCGTTCCATATCTCGGCGGCCAGCTCGACCGGGATGTGACCGGCCAGTTCGGCGAGCGCGCCGCGGGCCGTCGCATCGTAGGTGCGCAGGGTGGCGCCGCGGTACCAGTTGTGCACCCCCGGCTGTGGGCCGTCGGTGGCGTCGATCCCGCGCAGGGCGGTCAGGAAGTCGGCCAGGTCGCCGGCGAACCCGACCGGGTCGGCGATGCGGTCGAAACTCGCGCGCTCGCCGTCGAGCCACCCGTAGATCGACCACAGGTACGGGTATCCGGCACCCGGCACACCGTTGCCCAGCGGAACCGGTACGGGCAGCGGCAGGTGACGCGCCAGTTCCGGCAGCCAACGGCGCTCCTTCTCCACGGCGAGCGCATACTCCGCGGCGCTGGGCAGGCGCACCAGCATCTCGTCGCCGAGGTGGAACGTCCAGTTGTCCCAGCCACCCTGCGGTACCGGCGCGACGGGCAGTTCCGACCACTGCGGAAACTGTTCGGCAACAAGCTTGCGGACCGTTTCCGACCCGATCGGGATGCGTTTCGGCACCGAGCCCAGATCCGGAACCTCGTCAGATGAGTCGTCGTGCGCCGGCACCTGTCTCCCTCTCCCTGCCTGGCGGTCGTACGCGGTCGGACCCTGTTGCGAGCTGTTGCCACAGGCGAACGCCTGCCCGCCGAATTGTCAGTGGTGGTAGGCAAAATAGCGCCATGACGACACCCGTTGCGCAGATCCTGGACACCGCCGCCTACGCGCAGGCGGTGGAGGACGCGATCAAGGCTGCGGCGGCCTACTACACGGGCGGCAGTTCGCCGCTGGACGACGCCACCTACGACCGCTCGTACGGGGCATCGCGGCATGGGAAGCCGATCATCCCGACCAGGTGCTGCCCGACTCACCGACCGGCAAGGTCGCCGGTGGCGCGGTCGAGGGCGACGTGCCGCACACGGTGCCGATGCTGAGCCTGGACAACGTGTTCTCGGCGGAGCAGTTCGTCGCCTGGGCGGCCTCGCTGTCCCGGCGGCTCGGCCACGAGCCGGAACGCTTCAGCGTCGAGCCGAAGCTCGACGGGCTGGCCGTCGCCGCCCGCTACACCCGGGGCCGGCTGGCCCGGCTGATCACCCGCGGCGACGGGACGGCCGGTGAGGACGTGTCCCACGCGATCGGCACCGTCGAGGGCCTGCCGGCCGAGCTGGCCGAGCCGGTGACGGTGGAGGTGCGCGGCGAGGTGCTCATGACCACCGAACAGTTCGAGCAGGCCAACGAGGCGCGCACCGCACACGGCGGGCAGCCGTTCGCCAACCCACGCAATGCCGCAGCGGGCACCCTGCGCGCCCGGGACCGCGCCTACACCGCGACGATGACGTTCTTCTGCTACGGCCTGCTGCCGCTGGCCGGCACCGACGAACGCGCTGTCCGCCCGGCTCACCACCATCGCGCACAGCGAGGTGATGGCCCTGGCTGCCGACCTGGGCGTGCACACCACCGCCAGCACCCTGGTGCCCGGTGTCACGGCCGCCAGCACCGACGACGTGCTGATCCGGGTCAAGGAGATCGCCGCACTGCGTGCCGAGCTGCCGTTCGGTATCGACGGCATCGTCATCAAGGCCGATCTTGCCGCCGATCAGCAGGCCGCCGGATCCGGTTCGCGGGCCCCGCGGTGGGCGATCGCCTACAAGCTGCCCGCCGTCGAGAAGATCACCCGGCTCGTCGGCGTCGAATGGAATGTGGGCCGCACCGGCATCGTCGCACCGCGCGGTGTACTGGAACCTGTCGAGATCGACGGCTCCACCATCACGTACGCCACACTGCACAACCCGGCCGACATCACCCGCCGCGACCTGCGCCTGGGCGACCACGTGATGGTGCACCGCGCCGGCGACGTCATCCCGCGCATCGAGGCGCCGGTCGCGCACCTGCGCACCGGCGCCGAGCAGCCGATCGTGTTCCCGGAGGTGTGCCCGCGGTGCGGCTCGGGCATCGACGCCAGCCAGGAACGCTGGCGCTGCGAGCAGGGGCGCAACTGTCACCTGGTGGCGTCCCTGTCCTACGCGGCGGGCCGCGACCAGCTCGACATCGAGGGCCTGGGCGGCACCCGCGTCGTACAGCTGGTGGATGCCGGGCTGGTCGCCGACCTGGCCGACCTGTTCACCCTCACCCGACCGCAGCTGCTCGACCTGGAGCGGATGGGTGAGACCAGCGCCGACAACCTGCTCGCCGCGCTGGACGCGGCCAGGAAGCAGCCGTTGTCGCGGGTGCTGTGCGCGCTCGGCGTACGCGGCACCGGCCGGTCCATGTCCCGGCGCATCGCCCGGCACTTCGCCACCATGGACGCCATCCGCGCCGCCGACGCCGAAGCGCTGCAGCAGGTCGACGGCATCGGCGCCGAGAAGGCGCCGTCCATCGTCGCCGAACTCGCCGAACTCGGACCGCTGATCGACAAGCTCGCCGCCGCCGGGGTCAACATGATCGAACCGGGCGCCACGCCTCCGTCGACGACCGTCGCGGACGATGAGACAGGCGCCGGCCCGCTCGCCGGGATGACCGTCGTGGTCACCGGAGCGATGCGCGGGCCGCTGGAGAAACTGAGCCGCAACCAGATGAACGAACTCATCGAACGGGCCGGCGGCCGGTCCTCCTCCAGCGTGTCCAAGAAGACCAGCCTGGTCGTCGCGGGCGCCAACGCCGGTTCCAAGCGCGCCAGGGCCGAAGACCTCGGCATCCGCCTCGCCACACCCGACGAGTTCGCCACCCTCATCGTCGGCTACCTCGCCTGACGCCACCGCAGCGGTCGACGTCAGACCATCCGGTAGCCGTCACCGGGGTCGCCCCGCCGACGCAGATACTCCGCTCGGACCTGGTTCAGCCGGATCCGGCGGAAATCTCCGGGCATTCCGCCGCACCGAGAGCGCGGTGGATCTCGTCGAGCCGGATGTCGATGAGCCGGCCCTCGACGTGGGATCTGCATGGCAGAACAAGGAACGGGTCAACGGTTGCCTCAAGCCGTCAGGCTGACGGGTCAGCCATGGCGACTGCGATCCTGCGCGGCCCGGTAAAGGGTTCCCGACCGTGCGAGACGAGCATGTTGTCGATCACCAGGATATCGTCCCGCAGATAGTCGAACCTCGTCATGGCCCCGCGGTAGCAGTCTCGGAGATGGTCCATCACGTCTTCCGGGATTGCGCCGCCATCACCGTAGTAGGTGTTGGTCGGCAGTTCCTTTTCCCCGAACAGCGCTCGCAGTTCCTGCGCTGTTTCCGTGGGGAGCGTGGTGACGTGAAAGAAGGTCGCATGGTTGAACCAGACCCTCTCACCCGTTCGAGGATGTTCATGGACAGCCCGACGGACGGCCCTGGTCCGCAGGCTCTCGCCATGCCATTCCAGCTCGATCCCCCGCGCAGCGCAGTAGGACCCGACCGCACCACGGTCGTCGGTCCCGAAAACATGCCGCCAATCCGGGCCGAAGTAGGGGTGGAAGTTGCGTACCACCATCCATCCCCTGCGCTCGAACTCATCTCTTACCTCGGGATCTATCGCCCGGTATACCCGTCGGGTGTCCGCCAGAGGAGTGGCGCCCTGCGTCGTCGGCGGCTCAACACAGTAGAAAAAGAGCGTCCTGGGCCAACTCGCCTGGTATGAATTCTCGTTGTGCAGGAAGATGGACTCCGATGGCGGATAGTCGGTCGATGTGTAGATCTGACCCTTGATGGCGCTCCGCGGCGAAGACCGTTCGGTGTACTCGAGCGGCTTACCCGACAGTTCGCGCACAAGTTGGTCGAAACCGTCTACGGAGCCGATCTTGAACCCTCGAAACAGCAGAGCTCCTCGTGTGGAGAGATCGCTGCGAAGACGTTCTCGTTCCGATCTCACAAGGTCGAGAAGAACCCGGATGCCGGTGTCTACAGTGTTGGCTCCAGCCTCGACGAGTCCGGGAAACAGGGTCGTTGTCATGACATCCTTCCGGTTCGATGGCCATCGGATCGGCAGTTGGCTGTCTGTGGATGGAAATTGGAGAGCTCCATGGGAGCCGACGACCTGGTCATCTGGGAATGAACCCACTTGCCCACAGCAAGGTCCAGGATCCCCAGACCGAACGGCGAGAAGATCGCTGGACGACCGTGGTCTCGGGACAGGCGCCCGTCAAGGAGGTCGCCGACCGTCCCGTCGATGAACTGGCGGTGGCCGACCTCGAGCTCTGTCAGATGAAGGGATGTTCTTTCGCGAAGCACGTGGTCGATGTCGTCGGTGATGTTCTGCGCCGACCTCACCACAGGCGGCGCCAGGTCACGGAGCGACAGGTGCAGTACCACCGGGCGATGTGAGAACCACGCTGGCTGGACAACATGGGGCGTGGACGCCACGGTCGTGAAGATGACAAGGTCTGACGACCTGATGGTCTCGCCGATGTCGTCGTGGACGACCACTTCAGAGAATTCGGCAGCCCTGATCTCGTCCGCGAACCCACAAGCTGCCTGCGACTCAACGTCGAAGACGCTGACAGAGCCGATGTCCCAGCCGAGGTCACGAAGGAACAACGCGACATGCCTCGCGATGAACCCGGCCCCGATCACCGCCACACGGGCCGCCTTCCGGTCACCGATCAGGTGCTCCGCGGCCAGGACTCCGGATGCGGCCGTTCGCGTGGCTGAGATGATCGAGGACTCCAAGCAGGCAACCGGGAACCCGGTCGCCATGTCGTTGAGCACGAGGACTGCCGATGCGCGAGGTAGCCCACGCGATGTATTGCCGGGGAAGCTGGAGATCCACTTGATCCCCGCAACGTTCAGGTCGCCGCCGATGTAGGCAGGGAGGGAGATGATCCGGTCATCCGAGCTGTCCGGAAACCGCAGGAACGTGCTCTGCGGGTTTCGTGTATCGCCTGCGGAATGGGCGCGGTACGCTGCCGCCACAGCTGCCAGGCATCCTTCTCGATCCGCCGCTACGTGTTTCATGACCTCAGTCGCACCGATCACCTGAAAGGCCGGTGGCAAATTCTCGTTGCCGTTCATGAATTCACTCTTCTTCTTGCGGGAGAATGTCAATGGCGATTCAGGAGACTATGATCGACGGCCTGCCGCAGATTCGTGACCATCCAGATCGAACACTGACCGTTCATCTTTCAGGATGGAGCGGTGCACTCGTTGAAGGTCGGCGCAGGGCTCGATTCCGAGATCATTCACCAATGCCTTCCTTGCGGAATGGTATGCGCGAAGTGCATCAACACGCCGACCGGTCCGCTGCAGGGAGATCATCAGGAGGGTCCACAGTCTTTCGCGAAGGGGATATTCCTCGACCAACGGCATCAGTTCCTGGACCGAATCCTCGGACTGGCCCAGTTCCAGTTCCAGACCTACCATTTCTTCGACCAGATGGAGGCGCTGCGCCTCCAGGCGTGTCGCAGTCGATCGCACGAGCCTGCTCTCCACCTCGGGCAGCACCTGTCCGCGCCACAACCCAAGGGCCGACCGCATGAGCTCCAACCCGCCCAGAAGGTCGCCCGTACGGCGGAGCTGCCTGGCGCAATCCACGAGCGCCTCGAAAGCGAGCAGGTCAACCGCGTCCTGCGGAGCGACCAGTTGGTAGCCCGAGGTCACCGTCTCAATGAGGCGGCCAACCCCGATCTGACGCAGGGCCTGTCGTAGCTGGGAGACGCAGATCTGCACCTGAACCTTGGCCGTAGCAGGGGGAGACCCGTCCCACACGGCCTCGACCAGCTTCTCGATCCGTACCGGCCGATTGGCTTCCAACAGCAGCACCGCGAGAATGATGCGCTGCCGTGGTGAGGGCAGGTCGAGTACCGAACCAACGCCCGAACAGACCTTGAGACTACCTAAAAGGCCCAGTCGGACACCAGATCGCGGAGACATAGCAGCAGTGTGTTTTTCAGCCATCATAGGGTCGGACCTTTGCATATAGCTTGATCCAGCTCAGACGGCCCACTGACGCCGTAAAAGGTCTCATGGAGTCGCATTATGTACGCCACGTCGAGGCGGAGGGTTACAGGGGCTCGGCGTGTTCCTGGATTGTCCGTTTCGGCCGGCCCAGGCCGTGCAGCCGCATCGCTTCAGCGGGGAGCATGGTCGCGGCCTTCGGGGGTGTGGAGGTGGCCGGCTCGGCGGATCGCGGCGCGCAGGGTGGCCAGGTTGACGGGTCCGCGCCTGGTGCGGCTCGCGGACGCGTTTCGATGAAGGCCACGTCTCGGATGTGGGTGGCCGGCCTCACTGCTGCGGGCATCACGATCACGAAAAGCCCCGAAGACCTTTCATGATCGACTAACGTGCCCGGCCCTGCCGGACGACATCAGTCATTCCGTCCCACCCCGCAGCGGACGTAGCCGACAATCCCGGAACAGATCGGCGCCCCGTCCGAGGCACGGCTGGCACCTGCCTCCCGATAGGCACCGCCGGCTGCACGCTCACTGGAAGCAGGCGCCACCGACCAGCTCGGGAACTCGGCGGTGACTGTGCGCGTCTCCGACGCGGGATTGTTGTCCGTTCTCACGCTAAGAGCGACAAACCATTACAAAAGATCACAATAGGTGCACGATAATGATCCGATAAGAAGAGCTGGCACGGTCACCCTCTAGCTATTACAAGGGGAGGTAACCATGTCTGCGCCAACAGAGCCGCTCTACCAAGTTGTCCTCAACGACGAGGAGCAGTACTCGATCTGGCTGGACCAACGAGAACTGCCCAACGGGTGGCGCCCGGAAGGAACCGTTGGAACCCGCGAAGAGTGCCTTGCGCACATCGACGAAGTGTGGAGTGACATGCGACCACTTTCCCTTCGCATCCATATGGCCCAGAACGCCGACTGAGGAGACTCACGGCGGCTGTCGGAGCATTTTTCGACAGTTTCGTTCCGCTGATGGTGCCATCCCGGGCCTGGCACCGTCGCCCTCGCCTGACGCGTCCGGAGGAGGATAGCCAGTTGACCCCTATTGACCCCGCCTTGAGCTCATCCGCAGGCCAGAAATTGGCGCGCATCCTGCGGGAGGTGCTCGGTGCCGATGGCCTGGTTACTGGTGTTGTCCCGCTGAGCGAAAGCGACACTCACGAGATCCGTTCACGCATTACCAGTGAGTTCAGCGTGACCTTGGGCTACGAGGATGTCCGTGATGCGGAGAGTGTTGATGTTCTCCTCGAGAAGATCAAGCGACAGCTGTCAACCACTTTGGACGATGCATTCCGCACCCTGATCGACGAGAACGGGACCCCGGAAGCAGATCGCCCGGCGGTTCTGCCGCAGTTGGACCGGAACCAGCGCCTCCTCACATCCTTCGGGCAACAACGGCTCTGGCTGTTGGAGCGGCTCCGACCGGGCACGTCGGAATACGTCGTTCCGGTGGTGATGCGTCTGGTGGGCACCCTGGATCCGGATGCGATGGCGCAAGCGCTGACCGACGTCGTCCGACGTCACGAGATCCTCCGAACACGCATCGGCATGGTAGACGGCGAACTGGCGCAGATCATCGACGATGCAGAGCCGGTCAACCTGAGAAGAATCGCAGGTGACCCCGAAAAGATCATCAGGGCGGAGTCCAGCTACCCCTTCGACCTGGAGGCCGATCGACTCTTCCGCGCCGTTCTCATCTCCACCGATGGTGCGCACGTGTTGGTCCTCGTCACTCATCACGCCATCTTCGACAACTGGTCGGTCGGCCTCCTGGTCAACGAGCTCGACGCCGCCTACAGCGCCCTGACCAACGGCACGCCGACCGCCAACCTCGAGCCGTTCCAGTATGCGGACTTCGCGGGATGGCAGCGCACCCACATGTCCGGTGCACGCTTTGATGCCGAGATTGGGTACTGGCGGTCCAAGCTCTCGAACGTCGAACGCGTCGAGATCAGCACCGACCATCCGCGACCGGCCCGGTGGGATCCTCGCGGCGGAAGTGTGTACGCGGCGGTACCGCCTGAACTCGTCGCGCGGCTGTTCGCCATCGGACGACAGCAGTCCGCAACGCCGTTCATGGTCTTCCTGGCCGCCTACAACGTCCTGCTGTTCCACTACGCGAGAGCCACGGACGTTACCGTCGGGAGCTCCATCGCGAACCGCAGCATTCCCGAAGCTGAACAGATCATCGGCTTCTTCGTCAACACGCTGGCACTGAGAACCGACCTCTCGGGGAGCCCTTCCTTCGTTGAAACGCTCTCCCGGGTCAAGGCGACCGTTCTCGACGCCCTGAGCCATCAGGACATCCCCTTCGATGCGCTCGTCAATGACATTTCGCCGCAGCGAAATCTGGCTGAGAATCCGTTCTTCGACACTATGCTGGTGCTGCAGAACACGGGCGCGACAGATCGGAAATTCCGCATCGGGGATCTTTCCGGAGAATTTGTCAGACAGCCAAAGGTGACCGCTCAGTTCGACCTTCACTGGACGCTTCAGGAGCAGGTTGACGGTAGATATTCGATCAGGCTCGACTACGCGTGTGCGCTCTTCGACGAGTCCACCGCCAAAGAGCTTGCCGCGAGATTCGTACGTCTTCTGGCATCGCTCGCGGATTCCCCCGGCTCGCGCATAACGGACCTCAGCATCTCGCTCGATGAGGACCCCGAACCTGCCCTGACCGGCCCGGTGACCGACCTCGCCGAGCCGGTGCATCTGCAGTTCGCACGGTCCGCTCGACAAACTCCCGATGCGCTGGCGCTCATCGAAGGCACGCGCCAACTCACCTACGGAGAGCTCGATCGTTGGTCGAGCCGCCTCGCCCGGGCCATGCAGGAACGGGGCGTCGGCCCGGGAACCCTGACCGCCGTCTGGCTTCCCCGCAGCATCGAGGCCGTCGTCGCCCTGCTCGCCGTTCTCAAGGCCGGTGGAGCATACGTTCCGCTCGATCCGGAATATCCACGACGGAGACTTCAGGACGTTCTCGACGACACCGGGACCGTCATGCTGGTCAAGGGACAGGACAGTGCAGAGAGCATGGCGCTCGAGCACTCCAACGTTCTCACCATGAGCGGTGCTCACGAATACGCGGACACGCCGCTGGGCTCACAGGTCTCGGGCAGTGCCCTGGCGAACGTGATCTACACCTCCGGCTCCACCGGATCACCCAAAGGCGCAGAGATCAGTCACCAGGCCCTGGCCAACCGCGTCTCCTGGGCGGCAAGGACGCAGCACTTCGTACCCGAGGACCGCATGCTCCACCGGACCTCGCTCTCCTTCGATGCCGCCGGCTGGGAGATCTTCGCGCCCCTGGCGGTGGGTGCGACCATAGTGGTCGCTCCCCAGGACATTCAGCGGAACATCCCAGCGATCCTCGCCGCAGTCATCAAGAACGACGTCACCGTCCTGCAACTTGTTCCGTCCCTCCTGACAGCTCTGTTGCATCTACCCGAACTTGGGGATGCCCGTCGGCTGCGCCGAATCTTCTGCGCCGGAGAGGTGCTCCCTCCAGAGCTGGCCCGCCAGGTGCGTGAGCGACTGCCTCACGCGACGCTCGTCAACACCTATGGACCGACCGAATGCGCGATCGACGTCTCCTCCTGGGAGTGTCGGACCGACGAGTCGTCCTCGATCCCCATCGGCCATCCCGTCGACAACGTCCAGTTGTATGTGCTGGATGACAATCTCCGCCCGGTACCCCCCGGTGCACCGGGGGAGCTCCACATTGGTGGAATCCAAGTGGGCAGGGGATATCTGAGACGCCCGGCACTGACCGCTGCGCGATTTGTACCGAACCCCTACTCGGCCATCATCGGTGACCGTATGTACCGGACGGGTGACCTCGTCCGTCTCCGCCCGGACGGAGCACTGACGTTCCTTGGTCGCGTCGACCAACAGGTCAAGGTCCGCGGTTTCCGAATCGAGCCCGCAGAAGTGGAGGCTGCGCTCACCGCGCATCCCAAGGTCTCGTCCGCGGTCGTCGTGGCCTGCGGCGAGGGAACGGAGCGAGGGCTACTCGCCTATCTGGTGCCCGTTGAAGAGGCCGTCGACCAGGCTGAACTCCGAGAGTTCGTCGAACAGCTCCTGCCCTCGCACATGGTGCCGGACCACTGGATGATCATCGACACGCTGCCACTCGCGCCGAACGGAAAGGTGGACCGACGAGCTCTTCCGGCCTTCACCTCCTCCTCAACTTCGTCGCCTGAGGCGCTGCCCGCACCTTCGGGAGATCACCGGACGCAGATCGTGTTGTCGGTCTGGGCAGAGTTGTTCGGTAACCCTGGGGCGCAGTTGGATGATGACTTCTTCCATCTCGGCGGCAACTCCCTGATGGCCGTGCGGTTGCTGGGCGGGTTGCGCAACAGGGGGGTGGAGGTCGGCGGGGAGCTGCTGCAGGTCCTGTTTGAACGGCGGACTCCCCGTGCGCTCGTCGACGCCCTGGCGCCCGGGTATCCGGACCCCGCATCGTCGGCGGTCCCGATACACAAGCGGGAGAACCGTGCCAGCGCACCTCTTTCCTTCGCGCAGGAACGGCTGTGGTTCCTTGAGGAACTTCGCCCGGGAACCGCCGAGTACGTCATACCAGTGGCGATACGGCTGACGGGCGCGATGGATGCCTCAAGGCTCGATCAGGCCCTGAGGACCGTGGTCAAGCGACACGAGGCACTGCGGGCGCACATCCGTGTCACGGACGGAGTGCCGTCGCAACACTTCATGGAACACAGCGGATCGATCCTGGACATCGTGACCGACGACTGGGAAAGCGTATGCCAGGCCGAAGCCAGACGACCATTCGATCTGCGTTCTGACCGGCTGTTCCGTGCCACTCTTGTCCGCGAGTCGGAACAGAGCCATGTGCTGTTGCTTGTCATGCACCACATCGCCTTCGATGCCTGGTCACTCGATGTGTTGATACGCGATCTGCACTCGGCCTACCAGGCACTTACCGTGGGGGACCCGGTAGCGCTGGACGCTCCGGAGGTCAGCTACGGCGACTACGCAAACTGGCAGCGCGCGGGCGCCGACGGTCCGCAGGACCAGGCCGATCTGGGTTACTGGAAGACATACCTGTCCGGTCTTGAGCCGCTGGACCTGCGGACGGACCGGCCGCGACCACCGGAATGGCAGCCGGTAGGCGATGATCTGGATCTCGAGATTCCAGAGCACACTGCGAACCGCCTGCTCGAAATAGGCAAGCGTGCCGCAGCCACCCCGTTCATGACTTTCTTGGCAGCCTTTCAGGTCCTGTTGGGACGTTATTGCGCTGCGACGGACGTCAGCATTGGTACGCCGGTCGCCGGACGCATCCGTCCGGAACTGGCCGATACCGTGGGAATGTTCACAAACACGATCGTCCTGCGGCAACGCTTCGAGGATAATCTGGACTTCCAGGACTTCCTGGGTCGATCGCGAACCGGGGTTCTGGAGAGCTTCGAGCACCAGGATTTTCCTTTCGAACGACTGGTCGAGATTCTGGAACCGCAACGCGATCTGTCCCGGAATCCGCTCTTCCAGATCATGTTCGTGGTGGAGGACGGGGTCCTCGGCAGGGCCGCGTCGATCGGCGATCTCGATGCGGAGATCCTGCCCGTCGACAACGGGACGGCGAAGTTCGACCAGACGTGGTCGCTGTCTGAGCGGCCAGGCGGTGGTTACCGCCTCAACGTGCAGTTCGCGGTCGCCCTTTTCGACTCCGACACCGTGACTCGGATGGCACGTAGCTATCTGCGGCTACTGGAATCGATCGTGGCAGATACGACCACACCGGTTCGCTGGCTCGACATGATGACAGTGGAGGAGCGCCAAGCGCTGACCAGCGGCACGGTCGAAAGGGCCGCCGGGCCCGCATACGTGCATGAAGACGTGTCCGCGGTTGCGGTCCGATCACCGAAAGCCGTGGCCATCGTCGATGGCCCGACCGAGGTGACCTACGGGGATCTCGAGGAACGCGCACGCCGGCTCGCGCAGCACCTCATTGCGATCGGGGTGAAGGTCGAGGACAAGGTTGCGGTGGCGCTACCGCGATCGAGCGACGTCGTAGTTGCGCTGCTGGGCACCCTGAAAGCTGGGGGAACCTACGTCCCCCTTGACCACACCCACCCCACACGACGTCTCCGCTACGTGCTGGACGACACCGCCGCGCGTGTGGTGATCACACATTCCTCGATACGGGACCACATCCCGGACACCGGGGCTGTCCTGGTATCGCTGGACGAGCTTCGGTTGTCCGAATACCCGCCGCAACGCGCGTCGGTACCCATCGACAAACAGAATCTCGCGTACGTCATCTACACATCGGGCTCGACGGGCGCCCCCAAGGGGGCCGCGATCTCACACGCGTCCTATGCCCACCATTGTCGAGCTGTTGCCGGGCCCTACCGGCTCGAGCCGGATGCGAGGGTGCTGCTCCTGTCATCGTTCACGTTCGACGTAGCGATGGATCAGATCGGCGCGACCCTCGCCGCAGGAGCCACGATAGTCATCGCGGATCCCGCTTCCTGGAGCCCCGGAGAACTGATCGATCGGATACACGAGCACCGGGTGACAACGGTCGAGATCACGCCCGCGCACTATCGGCAGGTCATGGAATGCGCCAAGCCCGGCGACCTGCGACTACACAGTCTGCGCATCATGAATGTGGGCAGCGATGTCGTGACTTTCCAGGATGCACGGCGCTGGGTCGAAAGTGAACTGCCGGGACAATTTCTCTGCAACTACGGCCCCACCGAAGCCACCGTCACCTGCACGCTCTATCCCATTGAAGCGGAAGAAGCGCGCACGGCTCCACCCGGTGCCACCATTCCCATCGGCTACCCGATTCCCGGCACCGAGGCCTACGTCGTGGGCGATGCCATCGACCTGCTACCGGTTGGGGTACCGGGTGAGTTACTCGTCGGAGGATCCAGAGTTGGTCGAGGCTATCTGGGGAGACCGGGTCTGACTGCGGACCGCTTCGTACCACACCCCTTTTCAGCCGAACCGGGTGAACGGCTCTACCGCACCGGCGACCTGGTTCGCCGGAGACCCGACGGAACACTCGAATTCCTCGGCCGACTCGACCAACAGGTCAAGGTTCGTGGCTTCCGCATCGAGCTTGGCGAAGTCGAGGTTGCGGTTTCCGCACATCCAGCGGTCAGGGCCGCTGCCGTCGCCGCGCGGGGGGAAGGCGCGCAACGCGCGCTCATCGCCTACGTCGTTCCCGCGGGCGAGGACGTTCCCGTCCGACAGGTGCGGGCATTCGTGGCCGACCACCTGCCCGACTACATGGTTCCCACGGGGTGGATGGAGATACCGGAACTGCCGCTCACCAGTAGCGGCAAACTGGACCGCCGCGCGTTGCCCGCGCCGGACGGCCTCCATGAGCGGCTCCGGCAGGCCTACGTGGCGCCCGGTACCGACCTGGAGGTCGCCGTCGCTGATGTCTGGTCGCAGGTGCTGGACGTCGAACGAATCGGTGTCCACGATCGGTTCTTCGATCTCGGTGGGCATTCGCTTCTGGCCACACGTCTGTTGGCGCGTGTCAACGCTCGATTCGGACTCGACCTACCGCTGCGAACTGTCTTTGACACCGACACTGTCGAGGGCCTTGCCCGAGTCATCGAAGAGGCTGTCACGGCCGAGATTGAGGGTATGAGTGATTCCGAGATCGAAGCACAGCTCAAGCAGAGTGACGGGATGCAGTGAACATGCGCGCTGAGGACGCCCGCCGTGCCGCCCTCCTGCGGCAGCGGTTGCAGGGCCGAGCCGGCCACGACAGGCCCACTCTTCGGAAGATGTCGCGGGACGGGTCCGTACCGCTGTCGTTCGCTCAGGAGCAGCTCTGGTTTCTCCAGGGGCTACGGCCCGAGTCGTCGGAGTATGTGCTGCCCGTGGCGGTTCGCCTCGCGGGCGAACTCGACGCACCGGCCCTCGCTGCCGCGCTCGGCCGTGTCACGGAGCGGCACGAGATCCTTCGATCCCGCATTCTCACGGTCGATGGCGCACCAAGGCAGGTCATCGATCCCCCCGCGCCGCCTGACCTGCCACTGATCGATCTCACCCATTCGGGCATGGCCGGGTTCGTGCAATTGGCAGGAGTGGAGGTGGGACGCCCGTTCGACCTGGCATGCGAGCCGTTGCTACGTGCGCGTCTGGCCATTCTCGGGCCGCACGACCACGTGCTTCTGATAGTTGTCCACCACGCTGTCTTTGACGGGTGGTCCATGGACGTGCTGATCTCCGAGCTTGACGCCGCGTACAGCAGTCTGACATCGGGCAGTGGCCGTGTGCCCGAGCCTCCCGGGGTGCAGTACGGCGACTATGCGGCCTGGCAGCGCGAGTGGATGTCCGGGTCCAGGCTCGGCCGAGAACTGGATTTCTGGCGCGACTATCTCAGCGATGCCGTACCGACAGAGGTGCGAACCGATCGCTCCCGGCCCTCGTCCTGGGAGGGACGGGGCGGCAGCGTCACCACTCTCGTCCCCGCCGAACTGGCGGCGGCCCTCCTCTCGATCGGTCGGGATTCAGGGGCCACGCCCTTCATGGTGTTTCTCAGCGCACTCCAAATTCTGCTGGGAAGATACGCCGGCACAACGGATATGGTGATCGGCACCCCCGTTTCAGGCCGATCGCATCCCGAAGTCGAGCCACTGATCGGCTTCTTCGTCAACTCGGTCGTCCTGAGATCCAGACTGGACGACGCCAAAGGATTCTCCGGCATCGTTTCGGACATCCGTCAGGACGCGCTCAGGGCGCTGAGCCATCAGGATGTCCCTTTCGATCGCCTGGTCGCCGAGATCTCACCTGAACGTGACCTCGCTCGCCACCCGTTGTTTCAGATCGCCTTCGCGCTTCAGAGCAGCCCAGCCGAGACCCAGGGATGTCGTATCGGTGATCTCCAGGGCGAGATCCTGCGCGTCGACAACGAGACCGCGAAGTTCGACTTGACGTGGACCATGCAGGAACGTACCGACGGCTCCTACCTGTTGGACGTGCAGTACGCCACTGCGTTGTACGAGCGGGAGACGATAGGCCGGATGACGCGCCAGTTCCTCCGGCTGCTCGAATCGGTCGTTGCCGATCCCCTCCTGCCCATCGGCCAACTGACGATCTCCACGGACTCCGAGCGTGACGAACTGTCCCGGGATCCTCAGATCCTGGCTCCCCCCCGTCTCCCACTACATCGTCTCTTCGCTGCGATCGCACGACGGCAGAGCGAATCGCCGGCGTTGGTTCACCAGCGCACCGTCACCAGTTACGGCGAGTTGGAGACACGTTCGAATCAGCTGGCAAACAAGCTGCGCAGCCTTGGGGTCGATCTTGAGGACCCGGTCGGTCTTCTCATGAATCGAAGCGCTGATGTCGTAGTTGCGATGCTTGCGGTTCTCAAAGCGGGAGGCTTCTACGTCCCGCTCGATCCACGACTACCTGCAGATCGCATCTCGTACATGATGAAGGACGTCGGCGCCGACCTGGTGATCGTCGATCGAGAACATCGCGGCCCGGTCGATGCGCCGTTCGGCGTGACCACGGTCGAGGCCAGTGAATTCCCGGACAGCGTTCCGGATTCCCCCGTACACCCGGACAACCTCGCCTACGTCATCTACACCTCTGGATCGACCGGGCAGCCCAAGGGCGTCGCCGTCACGCACGCCAACATCATGCGGCTGTTCACCAGCGTCGAACGAGAGGTCGGATTTTCCGCCGGCGACGTGTGGTCGTGTACGCATTCGTTCAGTTTCGACTTCTCGGTATGGGAACTGTGGGCCGGCCTGCTCTACGGGGGGCGCACCGTGATCATCGATACCGAGGTCGCCCGCTCGCCGGCTCTGCTCCTCGATGTTCTGCGAGAGGAACGTGTCTCCAGGCTCAGCCAGACCCCCTCCGCTTTCCTCGGGCTCACGGAGCAGATCGCGGAAGGCGCCAGACCTGCCCCTTCCTTGCGGGCGGTCTACTTCGGTGGCGAAGCGTTGACACCGTCGCAGCTCTCGCCCTGGTTTGACAGGTTCGGCGAGCGTGCTCCGACGTTCGTGAACATGTTCGGGATCACTGAGACAACAGTGCACGTGACCTACCGGGAGATACAGCCGAAGGACATCGAGCGCGGCCGGTCCATGATCGGCAGGCCCATCTGGGACCTCGGCGTGCGGGTCCTGAACAACTCCGGGGGACTGGCCGCGCATGGTGTCCCGGGTGAGATCCACGTCTGCGGACCAGGGCTCGCCAGAGGGTACTGGCGGCGACCGGCCCTGACCGCCGAGCGGTTCGTACCCAACCCGTACACGGAGACCCCAGGGTCCAGAATGTACCGGTCAGGCGATACTGGCCGGCAGCTCGAAATGAACGACATCGAGTATCTCGGTCGCGGCGACCACCAGGTCAAGGTGCGAGGCTTCCGCATCGAACTCGGCGAGGTCGAGTCCGCCCTCCGCGCACATCCCGAGGTGAAGGCAGCCCTGGTCGATGCGCATGGAGAAGGTGTCGCCCGTGGTCTTGCTGCGTACGTCGTGCCCACCCACGAAGGTATGCCCTCCGTTGATTCCCTTCGGTCCTTCATGCTCGATCGGATTCCCGCGTACATGCTTCCGGCGTGGTGGATCGAGCTCTCCGCCCTTCCGCTGAATGCCAGCGGAAAGGTCGACCGGCGGAGCCTGCCCGCGCCTCAGGGCGCCCGGCCCCATCTCGGGCAGGTCTACGTACCGCCCAGGGACTCTTTCGAGAAGACAGTGGCCGAGGTCTGGCAGCAGGTTCTCGGGCTCGACGATGTGGGGGCCTTCGACAATTTCTTCGCTCTGGGAGGGGACTCGATCAAGGCGGTACGGGTGGTGGGCCGCCTCGCGCAGGTTGGCATAGCCCTGACCGTGGCCGACCTCTTCGGCTGTCAGACTGTCGCGGCGCTCAAGTCTGTCGTCGGAGCGGACCAGCCCTCCACGAAACAGTTCATTCCACCTCTCGCAATGATCGACGAAGCGACTCGAGGTGCCCTACCCGCCGATGTCGAGGATGCCTATCCGGTGTCGGCGCTGCAGGCGGGGATGCTCTATGAAATGCTTTCCAACCAGGATCTGAATCTCTACCACAATGTCACCAGCATGAGGATTCGTGACGGTATCCCCTTCGACGAGACCTCTTTTCGGGCCGCTGTCGATCTGCTGGTCGAGAGGAACGAGGCGCTCCGTACCAGCTTCGATCTCGACACTTTTGACCAACCTCTACAGCTCGTCCGGTCACATGCTCGAGCCAACGTGCACTACCACGACCTGCGGAGCCTTGGCCCGCAGGAGCAGGAATCGGCGCTGACCACGTTTGCCCGTGCACGGCGGCGCGAACCACTGGAGATCAGCTCGGCCCCGCTCATCCGCTTCGACATCCATCAGACCGGACCCGAGGAATTCTGGCTATCGGTTACGGAGTGCCACGCAATCCTGGACGGCTGGAGCCATCATGTCCTGATGGGTGAACTGATGGCGGACTACCGATCATTTGTCACCGGTCAGACCCCGGTACGTGCGGATGCTCCGCTTCCGTGCACGCGGCCACGCTTCGTTGACTTTGTCGCTGCCGAACACGCGGCGATGCAATCGTCCGCGCACAGGATGTTCTGGTCGCAAAAATTGAGCCAGGCTGAACCCCTGGCCATTCCGAGTGGCTTCGCAGACGAGACCAGCAACGAGTTCCATGACTTCGTCATACCGATCACCGACCTACTTGACGGCCTGGGCCGACTTGCCGCCGCGGCCGGCGCCCCTTTGAAGAGCGTGCTTCTCGCCGCGCACCTCGTAGCGCTCGGCGAAGCCACCGGACGGCGTCGGTTCCACACCGGCCTGATCACCAACGGTCGACCCGAGGTGGAAGGCGGCGACGACGTTCGAGGAATGTTCCTGAACACGGTGCCGTTCGTTGCCGAGTTGCATGCCGGACGGTGGGTGGACCTGGTTCGTTCTGTCCTCGGTGCCGAGGTGGAGTTGTTGCCTTACCGGCTCTTCCCCCTTCCGGCCATGAAGAGCAACTGGGCGGACCTCGTACCCGTACCGGAGGTCGTATTCAACTACTTGAACTTCACTGAGGTCGACGACTCCACCCTGGATCACGCACACGCCGCCGACTACAGCCCCAACGAAGCTGCCCTGCACGTCTCCACAGAGCCGGGCGCCATGATTCTGACGGCGCACGCCGCCCGTATCAGCCGCCGACATCTCGAGTGTCTCGGCAGGCTCTACCGTGAGGTCCTGGCAGCGATGGCCGACGACCCCACGGGCGACGCAGGTAGGACGTTCCGGTCGCCGGAAACTCAGCAGGCATGGGACCGCTGGAACGCCAACGACACAGCGCCGCCCGCGGAGATGGCCGTGCGGAGGATCGCGGCTCAGCGAGGCCAGGACGTGGCTCTGGTCTGTGGTTCCCAGAGGCTGACATATGCCGAGCTCAACCGACGTGCCAACAGACTGGCGGGCTACCTCCGACGCCGGGGAGTGGGTCCGGAGGTTCTGGTCGCTGTCTGCCTTCGCCGCAACGTCGACCTCGTCGTCGCACTGTTGGCGGTCCTGCGAGCAGGCGGCGCCTATGTTCCGCTGGACCCCAGACACCCGGTCAAGCGGCTTGAATACCAGGTTCATGACTCGGCGGCCAGGTTCGCACTGACCGACAGCGCTGTGCTCGATGGTTCTCTCGGAACCACGGAGATAGTCAGATCGGACCAACTCGATCTGGACGGAGCGCCAGAGGTCGATCCCGACGTGCCTGTCGAACCGGCGGCTCTCGCCTATGTCATTTACACCTCGGGATCAACCGGCCGGCCCAAGGGGGTGGCCGTGACCCGGCAGGGGTTCGAGAACCTTGTGCACGCCATCATCGACCGGCCGGGCATGAGCGCCGACACCGTGCTCGTCGCGGTGACCACGGTCGCGTTCGACATCTCGGTCCTGGAACTCTTCGCACCGCTCGCGGTCGGCGCCACCGTGATCCTCGCAAGCTCTGACGAGGCGGCCGATCCAGCGCTGCTTACCGAGCTGCTCACACGTAGTGGCGCCACGATGATGCAGGCCACGCCGGTGACCTGGCAGCTGCTTCTCGATGCTGACTGGGTACCGCCGGAAGGATTCACGGCGCTGTGCGGTGGCGAGAAGCTGCCCGCTCAACTGGCCGCCGACCTCGTGAGGTCAGGGGCAACCGTCTGGGACATGTACGGTCCCACCGAGACAACGGTATGGTCCATGGCCCGGCAAGTGGCACTGGACAGGAACGCCTGGTGGCCGATCGCGAACAACTCCGTCTACCTCCTCGATCGCGATAGCCGTCCAGTTCAGGACGGCGTCATGGGTGAGCTTCACATCGGCGGGCTCGGCCTTGCCCGTGGCTATGTCGGTAAACCCGCTCTGACCGCCGAACGATTCGTTCCTGACCCTTTCAGCTCCCGCCCTGGATCCCGGATGTACTGCAGCGGAGACGTGGCGCAGGGCAGCACAGTGGCGCTCGAAATCCTCGGTCGCAAGGATCACCAGGTGAAGATCCGAGGCTTCCGCATCGAACTGGGGGAGGTGGAGGACGCGATCGCCACGCATCCCGGGGTGCGCGCGGCCGTGGCCAGTACCCGAGGGGAGGGCGCCGAGGTGACGCTGGTGGGCTACTTCATTCCCGCGGGAACCCGTGCACCGGATGGATCGGAACTCCATGCGTTCCTGTCTGGCCGGTTACCCGAGTACATGCTGCCGACAGAATGGGTCTCGCTGGTCGAGTTTCCCCTCACCGCCAGCGGAAAGATCGATCGTGCGGCCCTACCGGCCCCCAGTGTGCGGCCTCAACGAACCATCACCGCGCCACCGGGCACGCCGACAGAGAAGACGATCGCTGCGGTGTGGAGCCGTGTCCTCGGCGTGGAGGAGATCGGGATCCATGAAGACTTCTTCCAGATAGGTGGGCAGTCGCTGCTGGCCCTCAAGGTCATTGGCGATCTTCGTCGTGATCACGGTCTGACGCTGACGCTGCGGGATCTGGTCAGCGAACGTACCGTCGCGGCCCTTGCTGCGCTGTCCACCGGCACCGGGCAGACGCCGGAGGAGCCTGCGGCCATCTGGTTCCGAATGACGGGATCGAAACCGCCGCTGCTCTGTGTCCACCCAGGCGGTGGCAGCGGGCACTGGTATGCGCCACTCGCGGACGCTGCGGGAGAGGATCAGCCTGTTGTCGCCTTTGAGTGGCCGGGTCTCAATGGGACCGAGGTGCCGCTCATCTCGGTGGAACAGATGGCCGAGCGTTACCTGGACGAGCTCAGGTCACGGCGCCCGAAGGGCCCGTACCGACTGTTGGGCTGGTGCGGTGGAGCGGCAATCGCATGGCACATGGCGAAAGAACTGCGTTGCAACGGGGAAGACGTGGAGTTCTCACTGCTCGACCCGGTCGGGGATCTGTGGATGGAGCAGAACTTCACCGAGGAGCTGTCGCTCATGCGCACCTGCGAAGGACTGCTCACACGGATTCTCGACGGAACTTCTCCAGCGACGGAAGCTGATGACCGTCGTCAGGTCGTGCAAATCATGCGAAGCGTTGTCGACGACGACCGCGGTGTGCCGGTCTCCGAGGACGCGTTCGAGCCGAGTTGGCTCCAGCGCGTGGGCGTGTGGCGACAGATGCTGGAGGTCCAGCTCGCCTACCGCTTCGACACGTTTCCCGGGTCATGGCGGCTCATTGTCGGTGACGAGGTCGTGCAAGGAGAGCACGAGGTAATTCGAGGCCACCACCTCGACGACTACATCGCCAGGTGGCGGGAGCTCACGGAGGGCGAAGTCGAGGTGAAGCGGATCAGCGGCGATCACTTCACCGTCCTGCGATCCCCTCATGTAGAAGGTCTCGTCAGCATATTGATGCAATGATGGACGAATTCGCCGCGCGCATCAATCCTTCATAGGAGATACCGATGTCGGACAAGATCCAGGCTTACCCGCCGCTGCGCAGAAACCGCGATTTCCAGTTGTTCTGGATCGGATCAGCGATCTCCCTGCTCGGTTCACGCGGCTCAGCAATCGCCTACCCGCTGCTCATTCTCGGACTGACCGGGTCCGCGGCGGATGCCGGTGTGGTCGGCTTCACGGCAACACTGCCGCACCTGCTTCTACAACTGCCGTTGGGTGCACTAGCTGACAAGTGGAACCGACGGCGGATGCTCATCGGAACAGATGTTGGTCGGTTGTTGTTGTTGGCCGGTGTTGCGAGTTCCGTCGCTTTGGGGTTCGTGCACACAGCCTGGATCGCCGTCGCAGTCTTCATCGAAGGCACGCTGACGATTCTTGCGGGAGCGGTCGAGCCCGGGGCACTGCGTCAACTGGTCCCCCATGAACAGTTTCCGGATGCGCTTGCCCGGCAGGTAGCCCGTGAGCGGGCGGCCGTCCTGCTCGGCCAGCCACTCGGTGGTGCGCTCTACAGCGTGCAGCGGGCGGTTCCGTTCGTCGCCGATGCTGTCAGCTACCTGGTCTCCCTCATCTCTGTCCTGCTCATCAGGCGACCGCTGCAAGAAGCCGATTCGGATTCGAAGAAGCTGAAGATGTCGCGTACCGAGATTGTCAGAGGCTTGGCCTGGTTATGGGCGCGACCATTCTTCCGTAGCACGACCCTGCTGATAGCAGGGAGCAACTTCCTTTTTCAGGTTCTGACCCTCGCGCTGATCGTCAGTGCTACGGAACAGAAAGCTTCTCCCTTCCTGGTCGGTGTCATAATCGCCGGCTCGGGAGTCGGTGGGATTCTTGGCGCGGCGGTCGCGCCGCGGGTCAACCGCGCTCTCCCGCTTCCCAAGGTGATCTTGACGACCCACTGGGTCTGGGCCGCAATCATGCCCGTATTCATCTTCCTGCAGGTGCCCGTCGCCTATACGGTCCTCTTCGCCGGGCTGGCATTTGTCGGCCCGTTGTGGAATGTCAGCGTCATGGCCGCGCGGGTGTCCGCGACACCCGACGAGATGCAGGGCCGTGTTGCCACCGGGTCCAAGGTCCTCACATTCGGAGCGATCCCGTTGGGTTCACTGGCAGGCGGCTTCGCGTTGGAGGCGGTCGGTACAACAGTCACCTTCGTCGCGCTGGCCGGTTTCATGCTTCTGCTGGCAGTGCTTGCGACGCTGCTCCCGTCCATTCAACGGGGTCCCGTGACGAGTCTTCGTACCGAAGAGGAAGAGACCGTTCCTGACATGATTCCGGATCCCGGTTCACAGGAACCCGTGTCCAACCCGAAACTGTCCCGCATTCCCGTTGGAGACGACGATGATCACTGATCTCGGAGCGCCCGTCGACCTCAGGCTGGTGTCAGCCCTGGCGTGCACGGACTCGCAGCTGGCTGACGGGTTTGGCGTCGTGGGGAAGGCTCTCACCTCGGTCGTGGCATCGGGAGTGGACCGTTGACTCGCCATCTCGTATCTCTCGCGGACCTCACGATCGACGACCTTGACCGCCTCACAGGCAGGTCCGAGGCGATATCGCGCGAACGCGGCATGGCCCGGGGTTCACTGGCGGGAAAGATCGTGGGAATCTACTTCCAGCACACTTCGACACGCACCAGGACTGCGTTCAGCGCGGCGGCGCTGAAAATGGGCGCCAGCATCGTGAACTACGGTCCGGACGATCTTCAGATCAACACCGGCGAGTCCATGGAGGATACGGCTCGCGTGCTCGGAGGCATGCTGGACGCAATCGTCATCAGGCATGGCTCCGCGAACATGGAGGACCTGTGCGTCTGGACGAAGAACGCGGGCAGCATGTCGCTTATCAACGCCATGTGTGTCGAAGAGCATCCCACCCAGGCCCTTGCCGATATCGCCATACTGAGGAGCACCTTCGGCCGGACGGCCGGATTACGGGTCCTGTACATGGGCGAAGGAAACAACACGGCTGTGGCCCTGGCTCTCTCCTGCGCCATGGCCGGTGTCAACCTGACCCTGTGCACACCCGCACGATATGGGATCGAGCAGCAGACCCTCGAGTACGCGCAGTCGCTTGCCGTCGGCAACGTGGTCAGTCAGATGCATGGGGTGGACCGACTCCCCGACGAGGTTGACGTGGTCTATACAACCCGCTGGCAGACCACAGGAACATCAAAGTCCGATCCAGAGTGGCGTCGAAATTTTTCGATGTTCCAGGTCGACGACAGAATCATGAGTCGATACCCGGATGCGTACTTCATGCACGATCTTCCGGCTCATCGCGGTGAGGAGGTCACCTCCTCTGTCATGGACGGTCCCAGGAGCATTGCGTTCAAGCAGGCGGAGTTCAAACTTTACAGCGCCATGGCAACGCTCGAATGGATCTTGACGTAGTGCCCTACGGCGACCAATGACAGCTGCGCATGCGTCACGCTGCGGAAAGGGGAGCGATGTTGGCGGCTAATCTGATGAGCCTCTTCGATGAGCAGGTCGAAAAAAGACCCGATGCCATCGCGGTTGTCGATGGATCTCGTGTCCTCACCTACGGCGAACTGCGTGATCAGTCACTGGTGATGGCTGCGCACCTGCGGGGGCTGGGGGTCGGTGCCGAGGACCGCGTGGGCGTGATGATGCAGCGGTCCGGCTCCTTCATCGCCAGCACCCTGGCCATCTTGCGTGCGGGTGCTGCGTACGTACCAGTGTCTGCGGCCGATCCGCCCGCCCGTATCAACGATCTGCTGCGGCAGGTCGGTGCCGACGTCATGGTTACGGATTCCACGACAGCGCAGCTCGTTGGCGATCTTCATTGCGACATTGTCGACACCGGGCCCGTCCTGAGCACGGCTCACGACGTATCCGCGGCGGGCGGGCCGACGGTACACCCTGACCAGGCGTGCTACGTCATGTTCACCTCGGGTTCGACGGGTCGCCCCAAGGCCGTCGTTGTCACGCATCGGAACGTCGCGGGATTCGCGACGGACCCGGTATGGGCCAGTGCAGCATTCCAGCGAATGCTGATGCACTCGCCGGTCAATTTCGACGCGTCCACACAGGAGTTGTGGATGCCCCTGCTCAACGGGCACACCATTGTTGTGGCGCCACCGGGCGAGCTCGAACCACGGGACCTGCAGCGCGAGATCGCCACTCACGATGTCACAGCGCTCTTCCTGACCACGGGTCTGTTCAACCTGATCGCGAGCGACTGTGTCGAGGCACTGCTGGGCCTCAGGAACGTCTGGGTGGGTGGAGATCGCGCCTCTTCCTCAGCCATGCTGCGCGTCCTCAGGGCGGGCCACGATCTTCAGATGGTCAATGGATACGGTCCCACCGAGAGCACGACATGCGTGACATTCCATGTTCTCTGCGATGGCCATGACCCCGCGCAGAGCGTTCCTATTGGCCACACCATGGCAGACAAGAACGCGTACGTTCTGGGCCCCGATCTCGATCCGGTTGACGTCGGTGTGACCGGAGAGCTCTTCGTCGGTGGCGGAGGGGTTGCGCGCGGTTATCAGAATTCCTCCCGCGAGACCGCTTCGCGCTTCCTCCCGGATCCCTTCGCCGGTCCGGGCGAGCGCATGTACCGCACAGGAGACCTCGTCAAACGACTGCCCGACGGGGCCCTGGATTTCATCGGGCGCGCGGACGCGCAGGTGAAGATCCGAGGGTTCCGTGTGGAACTCGGGGAGATCGAGACTGCGATCGGGAACCAGACGGGGGTCTCGGACCACGTGGTCGTCTTACGCGAAGACCAGCCAGAGCATCGGATCCTGGTCGCCTACGTCGTTCCAGAGACCGGGACGAGCCTGGATCCCGGCGCCCTGCGATCCTCGGTGGCGCGGCACCTACCGCCGCACATGGTCCCTGTGGTGGTCGTCCTGGATGCCCTGCCGCTGACGGGTAACGGCAAAGTCGACAGAGATGCGCTCCCGGCTCCCGATCTCAACCAGGGAGAGTCAGGTGAGACTGGCTCGCTCGAACAGCGAATAGTCGCTGATGTGTTCGCCGACCTCCTCCGCACAGGCGACGTGGGGCCGGACGCCAACTTCTTCGACTTGGGCGGCGATTCCCTTCTCGCAATGCGGGCCGCGGTTCGCATACGTGACCGGTTGCGAGTCGATCTGTCGAAGACGGCCCTGTTCGAGGAGCCGACGGCTCGGGCAGTGGCTCGGTTGTGTGCTGAAGCCGAGATCGTGGACGATCCGATCCGCAAGGTCGACCGGGCGCGCGACCTGCCACCTTCGTTCGGGCAGGAGCGTCTCTGGTTCCTGGAGCAGGTGAATCCTGGCGATGCTGAGTACGTTCTCCCGTTCGCCATACGGCTGCGTGGCCGGCTTGACCGCCCAGCGCTCGATGCCGCCCTGAACGCCGTCATCGGTCGTCACGAGGCGCTGCGGACGAGGATCGTGGCCGTCGACGGTCAACCTCGCCAAGTGGTCGATCTCCCAGAAGAGAAGACGATCCTCGTCGAAAGGGACCTGTCGGAGCTCGGCGCGGAGGCACTGGGACACGCACGCCAGCTGGTGGCAGCTCAAGCGCTCGTACCGTTGGACCTCGAGTCGGCGCCCATGCTGCGTGCCGAACTTCTTTGTCTTGCCCCCGATGACCACGTGCTGTCCATCACCGTGCACCACATCTGCGCCGACGCGTGGTCCCTGTCGGTGCTCAGGCGTGAGCTCGCGTCGGAGTACCGGGCTATCACCGCCCGTACGCCATCCCATGGACAGACGCCACGTGCGCAGTATGCCGACTTCGCCGCCTGGCAGCGGACGCAGCTCACGACCGGCCAGATGGACGCCGGTCTCGAGTACTGGACACGACATCTGACAGATGCCCCGGTATTGAGTCTGCCGACCGATCGGGAGCGCGCGGCGTCACGGTCCTCGGGCGGGCGTTCGGTCGACCTCGCTCTGGCTCCCCACCTTGCGACGTCGCTCAGAGAGCTGGCTTCCGACCGGAACGCCACACTCTTCATGACGCTCTTTTCCGCGTTTCAAATCCTTCTATCGCGCTACTGCAATCAGTGGGACATTGTCACTGGAACGGTCTCGGCCAACCGGCACAGAGCGGAATTTGAAGATGTGATCGGGTTCTTCGCAAACACGATCGCGTTACGGACTCGAATCAATCCCTGCGGAACCTTCCTCGACGTCCTGGAAGACGTACGGAGAACCTGCATGGATTCGTTTGTGTATGATGACATCCCATTCGAGCGGGTCGTCGAGCGGATCGCCCCACAGCGCAACCTCGCGCGGCAGCCGGTCTTCCAGATGATGTTCGTGATGCAGAACACGCCCGAACACGTTGACGGATTCGGCGCCGTCGAGGTCGAAGACTTAGAGCCCCCGATCCAAACCTCCCGCTTCGACCTCACCCTGTACGTCGAGCCATGCGCGGATGGCTTCCTCTTGCGCTTCGCTCATGCCAGAGATCTGTTCGAAGAAGCGACGGTGCGCAGGATGGCTGAGAGCTACCTGCAACTCTTGGAGTCATTGGCGCAGAACCCGCAGCGAACGGTTACCGGGCTTGCTCTCCTGACGTCGGAACAGCGGTCGGTGCTCACCGCCGCCAACGACACCGCACACGAGGTCGTACACAGCACCGTCGGCGCGCTGGTGACCAGGGTTGCGAGGGAGAAGCCTGACCTGGTCGCGGTGGAATGCGGACCTCGCCGCCTGACCTATGGCGAGCTGGAACGTCGTTCCCGTGGAATCGCCGCGTGCCTACGACGACGAGGCGTGGCGACCGAGGACCGCGTCGGGCTGTTCGTTCAGCGCGGGCCCGACCTCGTCATCGCAATGTTGGGCATCCTGCGTTCGGGTGCCACCTACGTACCGCTCGACGTAAACCTGCCGACCAAGCGGATCGCTGCGATAGCGGCCGACGCTCAGCTGTCCTGTGTGGTCACTGATCGCGACTTTCCCGTCCCCGGACAGAATGCCTACGGAGTCGACGATCTCGCGCGGGAAGACCCACAACCCGACGTCGACGTCAAGCCTGAGAACGTCGCGTACCTCATCTACACGTCGGGGTCGACCGGGGTGCCCAAGGGGGTGCTGGGCACACATCGCGGGCTACTGAACTATCTGGCCTATGCCTCACGCAGGTACGACCTCGGCAAGCAGGACAGAGTCCTGCAACTGCCGTCCCCAGCCTACGATGCGTCCCTGCGTGACATGCTCGTACCGCTGGTCGCAGGCGCCAGGGTCATCCTTCGAGAGCCCCACATACCGATGAGCCCAGAGTCATTGCACACCATCGTCGAAAAGCATGGCGTGACCGCGCTCCTGAGCACCGTCCCCTCCATGCTGAGAGATTTCGGTGTGCTGTCCGGGGAGACCGGACGGCGGCTGAGACTCGTGGTCACCAGTGGGGAAAGCATCCGACACGCCGGCAACCGGCCGACTGGTACCGGCGCTACCGTGCTGCTGAACCAGTACGGGCCGACCGAATGCACAATGACGACGACAGTGAGCGACTGCTCGCGCGCGGGCGACAACATCGGTTTTCCCATCATCAACGCACGTGTCCATCTCCTGGATCTCTGGCTCCGCGAGGTGCCGGTAGATGTCGTAGGAGAGGTGTACATCTCCGGGGCGGGGCTGGCGAGAGGGTACTGGAGGCGGCCGGCAGAGACGGCGGACCACTACATTCCCGATCCATTCGGGGAACCCGGGGCGAGGATGTACCGCACCGGCGACTGTGCGCGCAGGTTGGACGACGGAAGTCTCGTGTTCCTCGGGCGAAACGACAGACAGGTAAAAGTCCGAGGGAATCGGATCGAGCTCGCCGAGATCGAGGTGGCCCTTGCCCAACACCCCGGAGTCGCCGGGGCTGCGGTCCGTATCTGGGACGAAGATACCAACCCACGCGTGATCGCCTATGCGGAGAAATATTCGAACGGGCCTGCGGCCGGAGAACCTGAACTCAGGGATCATCTTGCCGGCGCGCTTCCGGACTACATGGTGCCCGCCGCCGTAGTCGTCCTCGGACGACTACCTCGGACACTCAGTGGCAAGGTCGACTATGGAGCCCTGCCGGACGCGCGTACTCGCCTGGCGCGCGGAACAGAGCATGTCGCCCCTCGAGACACCGTGGAGGCAGGAGTAGCGAAGATCTTCTGCGATCTGCTCGGACTCGAGAGCATCGGAATCCATGACAACTTTTTCGAAGCCGGCGGGCATTCCCTCCTGGCGGCTCGGGTCATCGGCCGGTTGAAGAAAGTGTCGGCATCCGCTCTCACGGTGACGCACCTGTTCGAGTCCCCCACGGTGGCGGGCCTGAGCAAAGTACTTCGAGATGCGCACACGGCGAAGATGAACCAGATGTTCGGTGCTGACGTCGAATGAATCCCAAGGAAACTCGCGAACGTTTCGTCGAACAGTCCGAACCGCCGTCCGATAAAGACCTTTCATTCGCTGAGGCGGTGGTCCGGGCGGTGGTGCAGGAGACCGCTGTCACGAGGCTCCCTGGTTCCCGACTCATGGTGAAGTGCGAGTCCGAGCAAGTCAGCGGGTCATTCAAGATCCGCGGCGCAACGCACGCGGTAGCACGAACGAACAAGATCCATGTGGTCACAGGGTCGTCAGGGAACCATGGCGTGGCGATCACCAGAGCTGCGGCCGACCGCGGGATTCGTGCCACCGTTTTCATGACCCGTAACGCTTCACCGGTAAAGCGGCGCCTGATTATCGAGGCAGGCGCGGAGGTGGTGGTGATTGATGGAGGAAACGAAGAGCGGGATGCAGCGGCCAGGGTCTACGCCGAGTCGATCGACGGCGCGTTCATCTCCTCGCATGCCGATCCGGCGATCATTGCCGGTCAAGCCACCGTGGCGATGGACATCATGAAACAGGTACCTGATGTCACCGACATCTATGTACCGGTTGGCGGCGGCGGTCTACTCGCCGGTACATGCCTTGCGACGAGAGCTACGAAAATCCGCGTGATTGGGGTCGAACCACGCGGTGCCGATCGCTATTCACAGTCGCTGCGCGCCGGCCGACCGGTCACTCTCGATCGGGTTCGAACAATTTGCGACGGGGCCAGAGCGGCGGTTCCGAGCGCACTGCCCTTCGGAATAATAGCCGCACTGGCGCACCGTGTAATTTCTGTCAGCGACAGGCAGACCACCAGTGCTCGGCGGTCACTCAATGAGCTCGGAATTCGAGCCGAGATCACCGGGGCCCTGGCAGTGGCCGGGCTGCTTTCCGTCCAGCACCGGAAGGAGGATGTGCCGGTTGCGGTGGTTTCGGGAGGCAACGGCTGGTGAGAGCAGCTCCGTCTCGGTTTCAACTCACGTGGGTGGGAGCAATTGTCTACCATCATTTCAAGTCCGCTGGACTTCAACGTCGATGATCTCTACGTCGATCTGACCGAAGCGCTCGCCCTGCCGCTCTATCTGAAGTGCGAGGGATTCAACTTCGCGGGCTCGGTGAAGATGAAGGCAGCCATCAGGATGGTCGAGACCATGGAGCGCGAGGGCCGGCTCCGGCCCGGAGGAACCTTCATCGAGTCCTCGTCAGGCAACATGGGAGTGGCGCTGAGTATCGTGGCGGCACGCAAAGGATATCGATTTGTCTGTGTGACAGACGTCCGGAGCACTCCGACGACGCGTCGCATGATGTCCGCGCTGGGCGCCAAGGTGCATGTCATCGCGGAACGCGACAAGAAGTCCGGCTTCCTCGGTTCCCGGCTGGCGACCGTACGGAGAATCTGCGAGTCCAACAAGGATTTTGTGTGGCTGAACCAGTACGCCAACCCCGCGAACTGGTACGCCCACTACGGCGGCACAGGTCCGCAGATCGCCGCCGCGTTTGCCGATCTCGACATTCTCTTCGTGGGCGCTGGGACCACGGGGACGCTGATGGGATGCGCACGGTACTTCAGGGAGTTCCGACCGGATGTGAAGGTGGTCGCGGTGGACGCAATTGGCTCCGTGACCTTTGGAGGCCACGCCGGCGATCGGCTGCTGCCCGGACTGGGAACGAGTGTACGGCCGGAATCCCTTGACAAGACCTATATCTACGACGTGATACACGTTGCGGAGACAGACTCCATCGCGATGTGCCGGACCTTGGCGAAGCATGGGTACGTCTTCGGGGGATCAACGGGCACTGTGGTACACGGCGCCGTGACCTGGCTTCGGCGTTATCGCGCTGACGTCCCGACCGTAGCGGTGGCGATCTCTCCTGATCTGGGGGCGAACTACGCTGGGACGATCTATAACCCGGAATGGGTGGCCCGGCACTACGGCGATGCTCCTGAATTGAGTCAGACTGCGCTTGATTCGTGCCACGACTGGGCCCTCGGAACAGTTGAGAACCAGGAACCCTGACCTGGCACTGCCGGCGCGTCTGGTGGGCCGCAGAGGCACTGATCACGACTTCCCTTGCTTGATCCGCCCTATCGCAACTCACTCGGAGATGCCATATGAAGAAGCGAGTCCTTCTCTTGTCCCCCACGCCTTCGTTGCTCGACTGCGCACGACAACAGAGCCTGGAAGCGGTGTGTGTCTTCACGTCACAAGAATTCAGAAGGCTCCCCGACGAGGCACCGAGCGACGAAATCTGCCTGGTCTCTGACGAACTCGAGCAGCCGCAGCGGCTGCTCGACGCAACGGCTGCACTGCATGCACATGGGCCGTTTACTGCAGTCGTCGCGTTTCGGGAGGAGCGACTCAAGACAGCCGCTCTCATCAACGACCAGCTAGGATTGAACGGGGTTGCTTCAGCGACCGTAGGGTTGTTGAGGGACAAGTGGCGGATGCGTCGGCATCTGAAAGAGTCGAGATGTGCCGTGGTGGCGGCGGGCGTCGGGTCCACTCTCGTGGACATCAGGAGCTTCGGCGCCCTGCACGGTTACCCCCTCATTGCGAAACCGCTGGGCGGTACCGGAAGCATCGGAATCTTCAAGATCGATGATGCCGCAGAGGCGGAGTCGGTATACGAAAGGCTGTTCAGTCTAGGGTTGCAGCAGTTTCTGCTCGAGGAGTTCCTGGAGGGCAGAGAGGTCAGTGTCGACAGCATCTCCTTCGATGGCAGACACGTTCCTGTCGCCATCGTGGACAAGATCACGGGACGTGGCTTCGTTGAATTCGGCCATACGACTCCCGCGATTCTGGACGAGTCGGTCGAGAGCGCGGTCTGCCGAACCGTGGCCGATTTCCTGGATGTTGTCGGGCTGAGAGACGGCCTTTCGCACACAGAGGTGAAGCTGACGCCGCAGGGTCCGCGCATCGTTGAAGGTCATAATCGTCGGGGCGGCGACCGGATGAACCTGATGACGAGTACCGCATATGGTGTCGATCTCGAGGAGGCGGCATTGACGTGGGCGGTCGGAGACATGGAGCCGCTGGTGGAGCGACCCGGGCTGAGATGCGCTGTGTCGATTGCGTACATGGAAGCTGAGCCAGGGCGTGTACTCGCAATCGAGGGAACCGAAGACCTTGGTAACCATCCCGCCGTCGTGGACGTCGAGTTGAGTTATGATATCGGCCAGTTGATTCCGCCGGTCCGCTGCTCAATGGATCGGGTGGGATCCGTGATGGTGAAGGCCGAGACTCCGCAGGAGGCCAGGAAGCTGGCTCAGACACTGGCATCCCGGGTCCGGTTCGTGACGAAGGCCGATCCTCGGGATGAGGCACAGGAGTTGCAGCAGCGTCGCAACCTCATGACACGATTCGATCAGGACGCAGGGCAGGGCGAACCTGTTCACTCTTGACCGAAGCCCCGGCACACGTAAGGTGCGCGATCCTCGTCGAGACTGAGCGGTCCCTGTTCGGACGAGCGGCACCCGCACCGGGCAGATCACCGAGGTCACCGGTTCGTCAGCAGTGACCGGTTCTCTGTGCAGTGCGGGTGCCGCATGACCCACCCGGTGTGGTGCAGGTCAGTCGCACATCACGCGACGCTGTAGCCGTTGAAGTAGTGCACGCCGTCGTGGGCGGTGTCGGTCGAGGATGTCTTGCGGTTGGTGTCGAACCAGAGATTGCCCCCGGCACCGATTCCGACACTCTCTGACCAGCAGGGTCTGTCGCAGCAGGCGCTGGGCACGCTGATGTTCGTCAGCGGATCCGAAATCGGCAAGGTCGAGAAGGCGCAACGCTGGCCGTCGCGAACCTTCGCCGAGCACTGCGACCAGGCTTTGCACGCCGATGGATACCTGGTACGGCTATGGGACCTGGCCGACCACGACCGCCGACGCGCCACCCGACCGGTACTGCCCACCGACCTCCATGACATCCGTGAGCGGTGGTCCGCCGCGGTGCCAGGCATCAGCATCGTGAGCGCCGATACAGACCTTGCCTTCCTCCGTATCCCCGGAGGGCGCGCATTCAACGGGGCGCTGCTGCCTCTCATCAACCGCCCGGTGTCGTCCAGCCAGCGACCCGAGGCCCCGGCCCCGCCGGCTCACGGCCTCATCGCCACGCACACCAGCTCGTTCGAGCAGGACAACGACTGTCTGGTCGCCAGCAGCCGTAGCCACCATCGGCAGACCCCGCCAAGAGCCCTCCCCGCCCCAGTCCCGCTCGCCTATCGGCTGGATCAGCTGACCGGCGCCATCATCTGGGCCATCGCCAACCTCGACGAGGCCCTCACCACCGACGACGCCGCTCTCGCTGACGCCCGACACACAGCCTCGTCCTACACCCAGCTCGACCGATCAGCGGCCAGCCGGGACACCGCTGCAGGACTGACAGCGGTCGGCGAAATGTGGCTCGGATCCGACTTCTGCGCCGAACACATCCTGCGTCATCTCGACGCCTTCGACACCCAACCGGCGTTCTGGACCTGCGAACAAACCGGCGAGCAGACCAGCGTCTGGCTGCTGTTCGCCCACAAGTACCGGTACCTACGCTCGCTGGCCAACCGTCGCGAGACCGGTCAGTCCCTCCACCGCGCGGCCTGCATCCCACCAGATGTCGTCGCCGCCAGCGCCGAGTTCGAACGCGTCCTGCTCTTCCTCGCCCTGGCTCTCATGGAGGCCCACGGTGTCGAAGTCTCTGTCTGCGCCGAGCCCGCCTACGCCGCCATGGACGGCGTGGTCCTGGCTCCCCACCGACGCGCGATCATCGCCAACTGGGTCCACGCCGACGGCCTGTGGTACGTCGACACCACCACCCACCGGCCAACCCTCGCCACCTACACCACCGCGGTCCACCATGCCCGCGAACACTCGATCATCGCTGCACCCACTCCCGCTGGTCGACTTCAGCGCCTCGCCGGCTACCTCGCGCTCAATTGGTCCTGGCTGCGCGCCCGTTGCGGCGAACTCGGCCAAGCCGGGGCCGCCGGACTCCTACGCCCCCGCAGCCGGCTGCTGTCGGTCGCAGGCCTCGACGACGCCTGCGCCTTCGTAGGAGACCTTCCCGACTAGGCTGCCCAGCGACCCGACGACCCGCCACGTCCCCGGGAGCTCTCATGGCTGATGCCACGTCCACGTCTACCCCTCGAGTCGAGGTGCTGGCACTTGGCGGCACCATCGCCATGTCCCCCCAAGACGGCGGCGGGGTAGCACCGGCACTATCAGCCGAGGCGCTGCTGGCTGCCGTGCCCGGCCTACAGACCGCAGGCATCGACATTCGCGCCCACCAGGTACAGCAGCTGCCCGGCGCGTCGCTCACCCTCGAGCACATCCTGGCGTTGGCAGCCGACATCCGTGCCCGACTGGGCGATGTGGGCGATGGCCAGGGAACCGACGGAGTGGTGGTCGTGCAGGGAACCGACACCATCGAGGAGACCGCCTACCTGCTCGACATACTGCACACGCTGCCGCAGCCGATCGTGGTCACCGGCGCGATGCGCAACCCCACCCAACCCGGCGCCGACGGCCCCGCCAACCTCGACGCTGCCATCCGCACCGCCGCCAGTCCGGCCGCCCGTGGGCTAGGCTGCCTGGTCGTCATGTCCGACCAGATCCACGCCGCCGCCCAGGTACGCAAGACCCATACGTCCAGCACAGCAGCCTTCACCTCACCCGGCACCGGCCCGATCGGAAGCATTGCCGAAGGAACCGTCACGATCGCCGCCCGACCGGCCGATCGCCTCACTCTCCCGATCCCCGCGCTCCGGCCCGACTCTCCTCGAGTCGGCCTGTACACCGTGACTCTCGGCGACACCGGCCACGCCCTGGCAGCCTTCGCCGACCAGCACGACGGCCTCGTCATCGCCGGCTTCGGTGTCGGTCACGTCCCCGCACCCCTCGTACCGATCCTTAAGGACACCGCCCGCCGCATCCCGGTCGTACTGGCCTCCCGCACAGGCGCCGGCTCGGTCCACACCGCCACCTACGGCTTCCCCGGCTCCGAACGCGACCTCATCGCCCGCGGCCTGATCCCCGCCGGCGACCTCGACTCATACAAAGCGCGGATTTACCTTTACCTGCACCTACTCGCCGGCGCCAACCATGCCGACATCAGCGCTGCATTTCGTCGTGTAGCCGAGCCCAGCCAGCGCAACTGAACACAAACGTCTACCTGCTCCCGCAAGAGAAAGAGGTCAGGATGCACGCCCACCAGCTCACCGCGGGCCGCAGCTTCGGCGTCGTGTTCGAACCAGGCGAAGACTTCTTCGACACCCTGCACACGTTCTGCCAACAGCACGACCTCAAACAGGGCTACATCCCCATGTTCCTGGCCGCCTTCTCTGAGGCCAACATCGTCGGCACCTGCCAGAAACCCGACGACCCGAACGCCCCGGTCTGGAGCGAAGTACACGTAGAAAACGTGGAAGCGTTCGGCTGCGGCACCCTGGCCTGGGACGACCACACCAGCAACGTGCTACCCCACATCCACACCAGCCTCGGACTCAAACACCAATCCGCCAACGGCTTTACCAGCCACCTACTACGCGCCCGCGTCCAGTTCGTCGTCGAAATGATCATCACTGAAGTGACCGAACCGCACTTTCAAAGGCTGCCGAACCCCGACGCCTACAACACACCACTTCTACGGTTTGCCCATCGTCTCCAGACGACGCTGTAATCTATCGGCGCTTGGAGCAGGACGAAACCTCCTAATAGAGGCTCCCACTCTCACATGTGGTCGAGCAGCACCGGCGCATAACCACCAATCAGAGCGGCGGGAAGCCGTTGTACACGGCGAGAGCCAGCGCGAACGCGAGTGCGTTGTTGGTGCAGCGGCGCGCCGACGCGGAACTCACGTGGTCGCCCTGATAGAACTTTGACTGCGAGACGGCATGCCCGAGACCCGAGGTCGGCACAGCATCTGGCTAAAGGTTGCCTCGTAATCGCCAATCAACTCGGTTGTTGATCTTGGCGTACAAGACGACGGTTCCGACCGGAACGTGCTGGGCCCGCAGGCCCTAAGTGCCGTCCTCGGGACTGCTCCATGGAAGCCGGCATGTGGTGTAGATCGTGTCAGTGCCGTCCCGGTGGGCCGCTCGCCCTGTGGCAACCAGTGGCCCGGTTGCCATCAGGGCTCACGCGGTTCTTCCCCCCGGTGGGCGTACACAGCGCCGAGGATGAATGCGATGACGACGGAGAGCACCCAACCGAAGATCACCCAGAACATCCCAACCATCAGTGGGCCTCTCGCTTGATCTCCAGGCCCGAGGTGATGACACAGTGCGTCACCGGTAAGCCGGAGCCCCCGATCGCCCACCCGGTGATATAGCACCGGTCGAACGTCACGGCCGAATCGTGGCAGGCGGTGACCCGGAACCAGAACGGCTTGTCGAGACCTGCAAACTGCGCACCACAGCGCGGGCCGATGAGAACGAGGTCGCCGATGGCGGGGAGAAGCCCTGATCTGGTGACCACTGCTACCACCGTCCGAGGGCATCAGAGGATTCCGCCAGCGGCTTGACTGCGGGGATCTGTAGGCTCCAGTCCCGGTTACGAAGCACCGTAGTCACATCGCACAGATCGTCACAGATCGCCGGCAGAACGAGTCGGGTCATGAGCCACGCTCCCGATCGGTTTCGGAGCCATCTTTTGGGATGCGGGTGGGTCGAGAGCCTGGCCGCGTGCGCCAGGCCGGGATCGTCACTCGAAGTGCTACTCGTGCGTGAAGAGAATGGTGGTTCGGGCAATACAGTTGCGTTACCCGAACCACCTTCGTCGGCAGGCAGAGCACACCACGCCGTAGCTTCCTGCGAGGCAAACCGCTCTCACATAGGCGGATTGCGCGCCACGGGGTCGTCAGTAGGCGATGACGAGTCGGATGTGCGGCTTGCTGATGATGCACCGGGTACCAACAGGCACGCTCGGCGCCTCCGCCGGATACGCGGTGATAGTCGGCTGCACGGTCCGGTCAGGACCCCATGCACGAATCTGTTGGCAGATCCGCTCGGCCAGCTCGGCACCACGTGGGCCATGCCCAACAGCACCCAGTTCCCACCGGCGTGCACCGTCCTCTGCCCGCCGCAGGGTCTGAAATGCCAGTGAATCGCCCTCCACGATGGCCGGGTACCGCGGCGGCATCACTGAGTCCTGCAGCCCGGCCTCGAATGCCTCCTTCTCGGCAACCAACCGGCAGGTACCGGGTTCGGTTGCGGTCAGCCTCAACCAGATGCCGTCCAGCGACTCCATCGGCCCGACCCACTCACCGGACCATACCGCCTGTTTGGGTTGGCCAAAAACGTTGGTCAACATCGCGGAATCGATGTCCTGGTCGCTGTCCCAGGTCATGGTCAGCATCCCGTCGGCCAGGGCCGCGGACCGCTCGCCGTCCTGATTGGCGCCGACCATCGGCACAAATCCGCACAGTTCTTCCGCGTCGGACTCGAGCCGGTCGTTGTGACGGACCATCGCGACCGCGCGGGCTTGACCACGCCAGCGCAACGGCAGCACCATTCGGCCTCCAATCGCGAGCTGCAGCCACCACGCCGGTGGGATGTCCCAGGGCCCAACGGTCACGATCAGCTTGTTGTACGGGGCGTGATCGGCGTCTCCGAGCTGCCCGTCGGCGGAAACTACGTGGACCCGCCCGTATCCGGCTGCGTCCAGCGCGTGCCGTGCCTGGGCGGCGACTTCGGGATCGACATCGACGGTAGTCACCCGCCCGGTCATGCCTGTCAACTCGGCCAACAGCGCCGCGTTGTACCCGGTGCCGGCCCCGATCTCCAGGATCCGGTCACCAGGCTGAACGTTGAGCTGATCGAGCATCATCGCCACCACGCCCGGGACCGACGCGCAGGACAGCGCGGACCCGTCCATGGACCGCTTGGTGATGACAGCCTCTTCGGCGTATGCCTGCTCCAGTGGGGCATCCGGCACGAATAGATGCCGGGGCACCGTCCGCATGATGTCCAGTACCTGCGGGGAGAGAGAGTGCTGGCCGGCCAGAGACCGCCGCTTGGCGATGACTCGGTCGACCATCTCAGCCCGTAACCGCTCATGTGTGCGCGCATGGTCGGTGCTCATGGTGGTCATGGATCCCTTTCCTTGCAATGGTTATCCGGCCAGCAGCAGGCAGGCGTCCCATGAGCTTTCGGGGAGCCTGCCCGCCGCTATGGTGTGACGGACCAGTTCGATGCCGGCCCGGCCGTCCAGGAGTTGAGGGCTGGAGAGTGCTTGGTTGTGGTCGAGATGGTCGTGCATCATTGCGGAGATCTGGTCAACGGGGAACAGCTCCGGGGTCGGAGAGTCGGCCGCGACGCGGGCAGCGGTCTGGAGGAGGCCGGCCCAGCCGTGGCACAACGATGCGCTCCTTATCTGGCGGAGTTGGGCTGGATCGGCCAGACAGCCGGCCAGCGCCAGCTCGGCTGCCCGCTGCCGTGAATGGTCGTCCAGCGCGAGGCCGGCGAGTTGCTGAGCGCGGACCAGTCCTGGCGTGCCGTAACACCAAGAGGGTCGCTGCGGGCCGGGCTGATCCAGGCTGCCTGTCCGATGCTCGGCCGCCGAGATCATCCCGGGCCACCAGGCCGCGGCTCCAGTCCCGGCCTTCCATTGGTCGAGCCATCGGCAGATCCGGCTGATCGCGTCGATCTGCCCGGCTACATCGATCCCGCAGCGGAGTGCGGTCGACAGCAGGGCCAGTGGTCCGCTGATGCCGTGCGCAAGACCAAGGTTCGCGTGTCCGCCGGGCCAGTGTGGTGCCGGCTTGTCCTGGGGGCCGTGAGTCGACCACCAGCCCGGTAGCACCGTGCCGTTGACGGTGAGTGGGAAGGTGAGCCGCACCAAATATGTCAGCACCTCGCGTAACAGGTCGCCGCCGTGGTGCCGGCACAGCAAGTAGGTACCCAGCCCGGTCAGTCCAGCGATCAGGTCGTATTCAGCGAGAGCGGGCAGGTGCGCCATCTCGATGCGTTCGTGGGCACGATCGAGTCGGTACCGGGTGATCACATCGATGTGGTGGTCCAGTTGCTCGAGCGCCCCGGCGTAGGCAGGGTGGCCCGAGGTATACAGGACAAATGCGACGGCAGGCGCTCCGTGGTGTAGACCTACAGCGTCAGGATCCGCAGTGATCGGGCTGCGGGTCATGGCCATCACCCATTGGTGTGCGGTGTCCCAGTCACCGGTACCGCAGCGCGCGTGCTCGACGTGCAGCAGCGCTATGCCGGCGCCCCCGGTGTAGAGGCACTGTCCCCATCCTGGGTCCGGGTCCAACACGGGAAGTTCTACGGGCATTGTCACGGTTGTTGTCATCGGCTTGCCTCGTTGTTCTGGGCCTTCCAGGACAGGGCTGCGTGCCGGGCCAACCGACGGCAGACGGCTTCGCCTGCGGGGTCGATGCCGCGGGCACGGTTGTGGTGCATGTGCAGCAGGGACTCCATCACCGTGTCCACGTCTGCGCCGTCGGGTAACACAGTGCGGTACCTGGTGAGTGCGGCGACGCGGTGCTGCCATGCCTCAATCACCGTTGTCGGCCATCCGGGTTGCTCGGCTGGGCTACCGTCGCGGATCACCTGGAGCGCGCCGCTGAGCGCGGCCTCAGCCACGGTCCGATCCGCAGCTGCGCCTACCTGTACCGGCCGGTCGATCAGCCAGCGCATCGCGGCGTCAAGGCCAAGGAAGCCGACCACGATGCCGACCATGTTGATAGCTGTAAGAGCCATCCGGGCGTGTTGACTCGGCCGCGGACCCAACTCGGCTACGACCAGCCGGGAATCAGCCGCGAATACCGTCTCAGCGGTCTCCAGCGCCTGTCCGGTGCCGTAGCGGCCGACCTCGGGCACGTAGGTGTCCAGCACCAGCCAGCCGGCCAGGCCGGCGGTTCGCAGCCAGTTGACCCAGGCACTGGTACGCGCTGCGCAATGCCCGTAGTGATCGGGGTCTGAAACCCGGATGCGTAGCCGGAGGTGATCGGTCTGACCGGGGCTGTGGTACCGCAGGAACCAGAGGCTGGCCCCGGCCAGCTCGGCAGTCAGCTTCGGTAGCCAGGTCGCGATGATCTCGTCGTGCCGGTCAGGGTGGGTGTGTAGCCGCGCATACAGCCACCGCGTATCCGGCGCGGCCGGTATCTGTCCGGCCTGCTGGTTGTTCAGCACCGGCATCTGGTCGAGGTTTGGAGACGGGGTCGGCCGCTGCGTCGTGGCCAGTGGAATAGCGATCTCATGTGCGTGCCCGTCGATCCAGCCGTAAGCCGTCGGATCCGGAGCCTCGGCGAGTACCGCCTCGTCGTACCGGTGCAGGTGGGCGTGCAGGATTGCGGCGTGCAGCGGCTGATCGAGGTCCAGCCGTAAGGTCCGGTCCTCATCCCGCAACTCCACCACAGCCGGGCAGCGCCACTGGAGCCGCCAGGCCGTGAGCTGTCGCCGCCACCCCACATCGGCTGCGCCGCCGGGTAGGTCATCGGGGGTGAGCCGCCACCGCGCAGCTGACAGGATGACACGCCCGTATCGCACACGCGGCAGATATGGCAGGTTAGTCGCGTGCGGCCCCCAGTCGAATGCGGTCCACCCGCTGCCGAATCCGCGGGTCAGCCGCGCAAGGAAGCGAGCCAGTGGCGGGGGCTGCTTGTCCAACGCGAGAGCGTGGAACACCAGTGGTTCGATCACTTGTCGGCGTTTCAAGCTGACCAGGTGCAGCTGGTCCCGGGTTGCAGTGATGGCGACGTCGCCCAACCCGATGACCTCCGACCCATCACTGCCGTATCCACGGTGCTCCCCGAGAGGAAGGACATGCGGCAGGTAGGTCGGGATACGCACGATGTTCTCGCCGTATGGATAGGCTGATCCAAACGACATCTGCACCGGCAGCGCGCCGGCGGTGGTGGCCGGCAGGTGCCGGTATACCTCCTGCAGTCCCGTGCCACTCGCGGTCGCGGTAAACCGGGAGGTCATCACCCCACCCGCGCGGGCCGGGCTTATCCGTACCAGAAACTCACCGGCATCTACCGCCTGCCGGGTAGGCGCGTGGATGCGTGCGGCCACCTCCACATGTGGTGGCGCCGACGCCGACGCGGCTGATGCCAAGCGCTCCACCAACTCATCGGTCAACGTGATCTCACCGTTACCGTCCACAGCCGCCTGCCAAGCCAGAGCCAGCAACGCTTGATCACGATCCGAAGGGGCCGGTGCGGGGTCGGGTAGGAGGCTGCCCGGATAGGTCGGCGGATATCCGAGACCCGTATCCGGGTCAATGATGTCGGTCACCGGCATCAACGTGCCGGTGCCATACCGGTCGATAAACGCGCGGTGATAAGCAATCCAGCCCGGAGATCCGCTGGGCTCGCGGGCCAACCGCAGCAACACTGCTGTCGCCCGTTCAAGTTCGGTGATTACTTCAGCGGGCACTTGGACCTGGCAGTCCAGGTGTAAGTCGATGGCCAGCGGGCTACGTCCTCCCGGTGTAGAAATTCGGCGCATCGCGTTGGCGATTCCGACGCGTACCCTCGCGTCGTGGGATCCATCAAGGTTGTGGCTGCAGATCCGAGCCCGGACGGCCTCCAGCTCAGTTAGAGTCCCGGCTGCCTCGGACAGGTTGTCGGCCTTCGCGTCATGCAGTCGGTCAAGCAGGTAGGCCAGCGGGTCGGTGACGGTGAACGGTGCACGCAGGCCGGTGACCAGCACACCGTGGCTGACGAGGCTAGCGAGCAGACCGCGGGCTGCGGCAGGGCCGGTATCGAAGTCAACCGCGAGTTTGTCGGCCAGAACCGAGAAGCGGATCGGTTCAACGGCAGCCTGCCGTACTGCATCCAGAGCCGGGGTGTACACAAGCCGTACTCGGTCCGGGCCGTGCGGGGCCTCCAGCCACCGGCCACGGCGTACCGCGAGGTTGGTGATCACCACATCGAGGCGTTCCAGCAGCTCTGGCACTGTCTCGAGATGATCGATGACGCTGGCCAGCCAGCTGGTGTCGGCTCGTACAACCGGATGGTGCTCGCGGCCCCACCGCACCTGGGCCGTGCTGCCGAGCTCGACGCGGGCCACGCCAGCAAAAAGCCCGAACGGGGTGGGTCGGCCCGTAGCGCGTAAGAGGTATCGGGCAGTGGAAAGGACCGCGCGGCGTATGTCCTTGGCCCGGGTAGTGCTGCCAGACCGGATAGAGGCAACCTGCTCGGCAAGGGCCGGACTGGCCTGCTCAATGGCGTCCACGATGTCGGATGCCGTCCATACCTGGTCCAGCCAGTCACGGCATGCGTCTGTGTTGGCCGGGTCTGGCCAGTCGCTCGGTGCAGTGGTCAGCATTGCAACGGTTGAGCGCAGCAACGCGACCCCGGTGTGTTGATATAGCGCAGCAGCTGCAGAGCGCATCGGTTTCGGACCTCCCGCAAGCCACGTGGTCAGGTTGGGTACTGGGTGGGGCCAGGGCTGTCCAGCTCTGGCCCCACCGCTAGTCAGCAGCTACTGCTGGTGCACGACGACGCGCAGCTTGGATCGCATCCGTCGTTGGTGGTGCAGGCCCGGCCGGCCGTACCGACCGCCTCGGGAACGATCTCGACCTCCAGCGCGAATGGGTTCTCGTTGGCGTCGGCGCCGGTCGGTGGATTGATGGTCATGTGCCCTTCTTCCTCTATGTACCAACAGGTTCCGTGCGGTTCCTGAACCACGGCGGGGGTCGTGGTCTGCTGACTGCCAGGTAGCCCCAGTGGGGAAAGCCGGCCATCATCTGTGTGTCCTAGCCGGGTCCCCTTGGTACACAGAAGCGGATCGGATCATCGCCACCTCCCGAAACCAGAACGCCTGAGTAGGACCGAAAAGGTGCGCGCCGCGACCCTCACACGGCAGAGCTCGCCCCACCGACCCGCATCATGACCGCGTCAGATCAGCGTGAGCACCTCTCGCCAAGCCGCCGGAGCGGACACCCGTCATCGCCACATTCACCGTCCCAGCGGGCACAGCCTGCGGGAACGCCGCCTTAGCGGGAGCCGGGGGGAGAGTTACGGGGAGAATCGCCGCTACCAGCAGAAACGGGCTGTGCATCGGTTCGTAACGGGACGTCCCGGAGAAGCGGGGTTAGCTGTTCGCTCACGTCAATACCGCCCACGAGGGCTCGACTCACCTCGTCGCCTGCCTTCGAAGCTAGAGAGCGACGAGGTCCTGCCTCGCGTCACTCGTCGCTTCAGCCCGCTGGTGAGTTGCCCTGACTTGTATCGGTAGATGACCGTCTGTCATTCTTGTGGAACGTAGTGCGTCGCCGGGCTGCTACCTCACGAATGCCGACCGGCAGTGGACGGGCACCACAGGAGGCCGAACCTATGGTCGAAGCGCAGCAACGTCGCCAACCCAACACGCTGTTGCGACAAGCGCGGCTCACTCAGCAGTCTCAAGCCGGGTCGGGCAGATCTATGTCACGGCGAGAGCTTGCCGAAGCGGTCAACGCACATCTGCACCGAACCACCCTGCGCACTGGTGCACTTGATTCCAACTACATTGGCAAACTCGAACGTGGCATTCACCGATGGCCAAATGAAGAGTACCGGCGAGCATTTCGATCAGTACTCCATGCATCCGCCGACGCTGACCTTGGGTTCTTCATCTCCCGCGAGATGGCGGCGTCACAGACTGACAGCTGTAGCTCGACGCATACCGCGTCTACTTCGGCGACAGCAACATTCGACCGATTCGGCCGGATTGAGGATATACGGCAGGATCTTGATATCGTGCTCAGTCAAGGCATGATGTCTGAGGCCAGCCTCGATAACTGGGAACGGGCCACCATTCGTTACGGTCGGGCCACGCGCAGTCGCCCGGCAAGCGTAATCCTGGACGACCTCGGTGCGGATCTCGCCGAACTCAACCAGTCCATGCACGCCCAACGCGCAGCATCAACACTTCGTCGTTTGTCTCGGGTCGCCGCGCAACTGTCTGGACTAATTTGTCTCACCTTGTGCAAGCTCGATGACCGTTCAGCGTTCCGACGGTGGGCACGTACAGCCCGCATGGCGGCCTTCGAAGCGGGGGACCCTGAGACACAGGCTTGGGTATTGGCGCAGGAAGCCCATGGTCACTACTACAGCAGGGATCCGCTCGAGGCCGTTGAGGTTGCCCAGCATGCGCAAGACGTCGTACGTGCACGGCCATGCGTCGGCGCCGCGCTGGCGGCAGCGCTTGAAGCGCGGGCCTTCGCTGCGCTAGGCCACCAACACGAGGCACATCGGGCGCTCGCGCGAGCTGAAGAGATCACCGCACATCTAGACGGCGAGGCGCTTGCTCACTCAGCCTTCGGGTACAACGAGGGACAGCTCCGGTTTCACGCGAGTAGCGTCTTCACCCATCTACGCATGATTAAGCCTGCGTTCGCAGCACAAGAGCGCGCGCTTGAGCTGTGTGCACCGGGTGACTACACAGACTGGGCCCTAACCAGGCTCGATCACGCCTGCTGCTTGGCCCTTGCCCATGAGACCGAAGCGGCATTGGCGTACGCGATCGAGACCCTCACCAGCCTCACGGAGCCACAACGCAGCGGCATCATTACGCTACGGGGACACGCCATGCTGGAGTCCGTGCCCAAGCAACACCAACAGCGCCAGGCCGCCCGAGAACTGCATGAACTGCTGATGCTAACCACCGACGACAGGAAGGTGGCAGGCCCGTGACAGTCGTTACCCCTGCTGAACGTACCCATGCCGAGGCGATTGCCGGACTGGCTGAGGAGATGGACCGCTTCTACGGAGCGACGGAGGTTGAGCCACACGACCTTCGTCTTCGCCAGATCAACGACGCGCTGTTCGGGCAACCATCGTCATCTCATGCCTTACTGGCATGGAATGCGGAACAACTCGTCGGCTTCGCCGCGTACTCATTCCTGTGGCCCGCCATCGGACTGACGCGCTCTGTCTACCTCAAGGAGCTCTACGTCTGCCAGGCGGCTCGACGCCAAGGCGTAGGAATGCAGTTGATGCACAACTTATGTGAGGTCGCGCTGAAGCACGACTGCACTCGCGTAGAGTGGACAACTGACGAGGACAACGAGACTGCCCAGCGGTTCTACGACGAGTTGGGTATAGCGGTCAACAAGTCAAAGCTGTTCTACCGGATCGAAGGCCACGAGTTATCAAGTCTGGCCGTTTCAACCATCTGATCTTGCGATGTCAACGGATACTGCCAGGTACCACCGCTGCGACGCTTGCGCCGTATGCGCCGCTCCACAGAAGCGCTCGAGTGTAGCGGTCCGCGCGCATATCGGCGCACATCCGCCAAGCACCGGAGCGGCCCATCTTCCGATCGCCGGCACCGGTGGAGAATCCGAGCCCGTTCGTCCCATGCGCTGGGGCAAAGCATGGCACGACACGGATTGCACCCTCACAGTCACGGAAACGACCGAGCACCATCGGAGCACCGAGTCCCAGAAAATGGGAAACCAAGCGGTCAGTTCTGGGAACGGAAAAGGCCGTGACCTGTGTTGGTGCTGGTCACGGCCTTGGGTGCTGGTGCGCCCGGAGAGATTCGAACTCCCAACCTTCTGATCCGTAGTCAGATGCTCTATCCGTTGAGCTACGGGCGCGTGGTCCGTGAGGACCGAGGACGAGTGTAGCGGGTCGCGGCGTCGCGGTGTTGCCCGGCTCCCCCGGGCCGGCCGGAATGTGCCCGACCGGCTCGGCGGGTACCGGGAAAGCAGCGTCTGCGCAGGTCAGGCAGGGCTACCAGGAGAGTAACGGTAAGATCACGAGCCCTGCGTCCGCGGGCACGGGAACAGCACCTGCGCGATCCGGCGCTCCGAAGCCAGGTACCGGTCGCCCTCGGCGACGACGTCACCGAGGGCGAACTCCGGGGAGGACGGCCCGGCATGGGCGAGGGCGCGACCTATCCTGGGTTAGCCGATGGAGAGGTTCTGATGGCTGTGGACAGGCACCGGGCGTGGTTCGGTCCGAAGCGGATCGGTTTCGGGCTGCGACCCCAGACCTGGCAGGGGTGGCTGGTGACGGCCGGGCTGGCGGCACTTGCCGTGGCGATCGGCGTACTGCTCGGTCGCTGACACGAACCGCTCCCGGGTCAGGACCCCTGGCCGGCGACGCGTTCGACGCCGGGCACCGACTGGTACTGGCGCAGGAACCCGTTGACCGCGTGTGCACTGACAAGACTGACGACGAAACGCTCGGGCAGGCTTTCCGGCCTGGTCGCCTTGACCAGTTCAGGGGAGTCCTTGAACTCGTGCTTGAATTTCCGGTACGCCGCCGCCTGGTCTTCGAACCGCACCGCCTTCACCCGTTTGTCGGCGCGCAGCTTGTCACCCAGTCGCGTCTTCTGCCCGTCGGTGATGGAGTTGTCCAGGTAGATGGTCACGGTGCCGGTCGTCTTCGCCGAAGCGCGGGCGCTGGCGAGGCGGTGATGAACGTCGCTGGTGGAGAGAATCTCCGGGCCTTTCTGGGTTTCCACGGCGGCTACCGCGGCGGTGGCGGTGCCGGCGATCAGTACCGCGGCCAGGCCCCAGGGCATCAGAATCGAGCGTATTCTCATGAGCCGGGATTCTGCTGGGCGCTCCATTATGGTCACGCTAAGACGCTCACAAGGTTCAGCTAACGATTCCCGTTGTTCGATGGCGTGCAGAGTACCGTGCGCTGGTGTCCCAGGTGCTTCTCATCGAAGACGACCCCCATGTACGGATGGCACTTCTGCGCGTCCTTGATGCGCACGGATATGCCACCCGCAGCGCCGCCTCCGCCATGGACGGCCTGCACCAGGCTCTGACCGGGCAGCCCGATGTCGTACTGCTGGACCTGGGTCTGCCCGATCTGGACGGCCAGGAAGCGCTCGGCATGCTGCGCGCGGTCAGCGACGTTCCGGTCGTGGTGATCACCGCCCGGGGCGCGGAGTCCGACGTCGTCGCAGCGCTGGACCGGGGTGCGGACGACTACGTGGTCAAGCCTTTCGGTACCCAGCAGCTGCTGGCCCGGATGCGGGCGGTCCTGCGCCGCGCCGACAACGGTGGTCGCTCCGCCCTGCTGACGGTGGGGCAGCTGGTCGTCGACCCGGCCGCCCGCGTCGTACGACTCGCCGGTGAGGTGCTGGAGCTGGCACCGCGCGAGTTCGACCTGCTGCGCTATCTGGCGGAACGGCCCGGGGAGGTCGTCACCAAGCAGGAGCTGCTGACCGAGGTGTGGCGCCAGTCCGACGGCGGCGCCGAGAAGACCGTGGACGTGCACCTGTCCTGGCTGCGGCGCAAGCTCGGAGAGACCGCCGCCGAACCAAAATACCTGCATGTGGTGCGGGGCGTGGGCGTACGGCTGCAGGCCGCGCCATGAGGCTGCGTCCCTCCCGCCGCGCGGAGGCGGCCCGACCGACGACGATGCGTCGACAGTTGGCCGGGGTCGCGACCGCGACGATGGCGTTGCTGCTGCTCGCGTTCCTGCTGCCGACCGGGCTGCTGCTGCGTCGGGTCGCCGAGGACGACGCCATCACCGCCGCCACCCGGCGGGCCCAGTCCATCGCGGTACTGCTGATGCTGCGGCCGGACGCGCAGCCGGCCGGCGCCGGGGTCACCGTCTTCGACCCGGACGACACGGTACGGGGCACGCCCGCGCAGCGTACCGAATCGGTGCAGCTGGCCGTCGCCACCGGAAGCGCCTTCGCCGCGCGCAGCGGGGACGGTGTCGAGGTGCTGGCGCCGTTGACGACCGCGCGCGGTACGCAGGTCGTCCGGGTGTACGTCCCGCCGGACGAGCTGTACGCCGGGGTGTGGCGTACCTGGTCGTTGCTGGCCGCGCTGGGTGCGGCCCTGTTCGTACTGGGTCTGTTCATCGCCGACCGCCTCAGTCGGCGGCTGGTACGGGCCACCGGGGCGCTGGCCGTCACCGCGGACCGGCTGGCCGCCGGCGACATGGCGGCGCGGGTGGCGGTGGAGGGGCCGGTGGAGCTTCGCCGGGTGGGCGCCGAGCTCAACCGGCTCGCCGCCCGCATCGACGAACTGCTGGTCGACCAGCGCCGGGAGGCCGCGGAGCTCACCCACCGGCTGCGTACGCCGCTGACGTACCTGCGGCTGGAGGCGGAGTCGGTGTCCGACGACGCTGAGCGGGCCCGGTTGGCCCACGGGGTCAGGGAGATGGCCGGTGCCGTCGACGAGGTCATCTTCACGGTCGCGCGGACCGGCCGGGAGGGCGCGCATCCGGTCTGCGACCTGGCCGCGGTGGTCACCGAGCGGGCCGAGTTCTGGTCGGCGCTGGCCGAGGAGACCGGGCGCGCCTTCTCCACGGTCCTACCAGAACAGCTGGTACCGGTGCGTCTCGTCGCCGCCGACGCGGTGACCCTGGTCGATGTGCTGCTCGACAACATCTTCACCCACACGCCGGACGGCGCGGCGGTCCAGGTGCACCTGTCCGCCGATCCGTACGGCGCCGTGACCCTCCTGGTCGACGACGCCGGCCCCGGCTTCCCCGCCGAGCTGGCCGCCCAGCCCGCAGCCACAACCCCGGGAAGCGCTTCCGGCTCCACCGGGCTGGGCCTGCACATCGCCCGCCGTATCGCCGCCGCAGCCGGCGGCCAGCTCGTACTTGAGCGGTCCACGTACGGCGGCGGTCGCGTCCGGGTGGGCTTCGGCCCGACTTCTTGATCTTGCACGCTCAGGGTGCCTGGACAGCGAAAACGCCGGCCCGGGTCGTGGACCCGGGCCGGCGTTTCGGGCACTTCAGGGCGGAGGCTCGGGGATTTGAACCCCGGATCGGGGGATAAACCCGAAACCCGCTTAGCAGGCGGGCGCCATAGACCGGACTAGGCGAAGCCTCCCTGACGGCGAATACCGCCGCTGTCGCTAGAGGGTACCGTGCCGCCACGGCGGAGGGCAAAGGGCATACCGGAACAGTCCGCGGGGCCGGCACGGGCGGTCCGGGTCACAGCCAGGAGACGTGCGGGTACAGCAGGTCGTAGCCGACGAACGACACCATGTCCAGCAGGCTGTGCGCCACGATCAGCGGCCCGACCCGCTTCGTACGCAGGAAGAACACGCCGAACAGCACGCCCATCACGGCGTTGCCGATGAACCCGCCGAAACCTTGGTACAGATGGTACGAACCACGCAGCAGGGCACTGACCGCCAGCACGGCCGGCACCCGCCAACCGAACTCCCGCAGCCGGGTGATCAGGTAGCCGACCACCACGACCTCCTCCAGCACGGCGTTCTGCACCGCGGCGAGGACCAGTACCGGGACCGCCCACCAGACCGACGGCAGCGCGGACGGTACGACGTTCGCGGCGATGCCCAGCGCGCGGGCCGCGAAGTACAGGCCGAGCCCGGGGATGCCGATGCACAGCGCGACGAGCGCGCCGCTGGCCAGGTCGAAGCGCGGGCGGCGCAGGTCCACGCCGATGGTCCGGCCGGCCGGCGGGTCGGTACGACCCAGCAGGTGCACCGCGAGCAGCGCCGGTACGACCGAGAAGGCGATGCCGAGCAGCTGGTACGTCAGGTCCAGCCAGGGTCGGCCGGGCGCCTGCGAAGCATTGAGGGTGGCGCTCTGGTCGGCCAGCGCCTTCGTCGCGGTCAGCTTGCCGAGCAGGTTGACCGCGGCGTACACCCCGGACTGGCCGAGCGACACGGCCAGTACGAGCAGCACCTCGATACCCAGCGTGCGCCGACCCAGTTGCTCCGACGCGCTGGCCGGCCCCGGCGGATCGGCGGCCGGCATCGACGGGTTGCTCACCGCCCCAGCATGCCAGCGGCCCGCATGTTTCAGCTCAGGCAGGTACGGAAGACCTCGGTGAGCCGGTGCAGGAGTTCGGGGCCGGTGGGTCCGTCGGCGGCGAGCAGGCGGCGGACCGTACCGGTGCCGGACAGTACGGCCGCGCAGAGCACCGCCCGGCTGCGCGCCTCCGGCCCCGGCAGCTGGGTGGACAGCGGCCCGATCAGCAGGTTCTCCAGACGTTCGCGGAGCAGTTCACGGATCTCCGGTGCCTCGGCGGATGCGCGGATCGCGGCGGTCAGGCTGTGGCCGGAGTCCGGCCCAAGTGGCCGCAGCGCATATTCGGCGAGGTGGCGGGGCAGCTCGTCGAGCGGTACGTCGGCCAGTGCCGGGAGCCGCCGTTCGGCGGTGAGCACCGCGTCGAACAGGCCGAGCTTGGAGCCGTAGTACCGGTTGATGAGAGACAGGTTGACGCCGGCCGCGGCGGCGATGGCCCGTACGGTGGCCGCGCGGTACCCCTGCTCGGCGAACAGCCGGGCCGCCTCGGCGAGGATCCGCGCCTCGGTGGCCTGCCGGTCCCGGCGCGGCGCGGCACACCCGTCGGCCGGGCCCGGATCGGCGGGCTCGGGGCTCCAGGGCCCGGCGGTACGCATCGTCACGGCGCCATCGTAGGGAGCCGCGTACCGCCGAACCTCGGGGAACCGGTCAGACGTCCAGTGGCCGGCGGGCGGTCTCCCGCAGGAACAGGTACACGACCAGCGAGATCAGGCACAGTACGGCGACGTACCAGGGGAACAGCCCGGGGTGTCCGAGCGACTTGAACAGGGTGCCGATATAGGGCGCGGTACCGCCGAACAGCGCCACGGTCAGTGAGTACGGGAAGCCGATGCCGGCGGCCCGTACCCGGGCGGGGAACACCTCGGCGTTGACTGCGGCGGCGATCGACGTGTAGCCGGTGAGCAGCACCATGCCCACGCACTGGATGAGCAGCAGGGAGCCGAACGCATCGGACAGCAGGTGCAGCATCGGCACGATCAGGACGGCGAAGCTGGCAGCGAACGCGATCAGCATCGGCTTGCGCCCGATCCGGTCGGACAGCATTCCGCCCAGCGGCTGGATGAGCGCGAAGAACGCCAGCGCGATGGTACTGACCACCAGCGCCTGGGACTTGTCGAAGTTGACGGACTGCTCCGCGTAGGAGGGCAGGTAGACCGTCCAGCTGTAGTACGCGATGGTGCCGCCGATGGTGATGCCGCAGATCAGCAGCGACTGGCGGGGGAACCGGGTCAGTGCCTCGTACAGCTTCGGGCGCCGGCCGGCGGGGTCGGTGCGGTGGGTCTCGACGGCGCCGCGCCGGATCCAGAACCCGACGAGGCTGAGTCCGGCACCGAGCAGGAACGGCAGCCGCCAGCCCCAGTCGCCCATGGCCGACTCGGACAGCGTGCCGGACAGCAGTGCGCCCAGCCCGGCGGCGATGAGCTGGCCGATGGTGGTGGACACGTACTGGAAGCTGGAGAACAGTCCGCGCCGGTTCGGCTTCGCGGACTCGACCAGGAAGGTGGTCGAGGCGGCGAACTCGCCGCCGATGGACAGCCCGGACACCAGCCGGGCCAGGACGAGCAGGATCGGGGAGAGCACACCGATGGTCGCGTAGCCGGGCAGGATGCCCAGCAGCAGGCTGCCGCCGCCCATCATCAGGATGGTGAGGGTCAGGGTGTTGCGCCGGCCGATCCGGTCGGCGACGCTGCCGAGCAGCAGGCCGCCGATCGGTCGCATGAAGAAGCCGACGGCGAATACCGCGAACGTGTCGAGCAGGGCGGTCAGCTCGTTGCCCTTGGGGAAGATCGCGGCGGCGAAGAACGGTGCGAGGAACGAGTAGGCGTACCAGTCGTACCACTCGACGGTGTTGCCGACCGTCGCAGCGGCGATCTGGCGGAACCGGCCTCGGCCGGCGAGCTGGTCGCCCGGGTCGTCGGCGGTGCCGTCGGTACGGGCGCCGGGCTGGGCGGGGTCGGTGCCGTCCATGGTTGGGTCCTTCCCGTGGGGGCGGGCGTGGTCATGATGACCCACCCGCGGCCCGACGGCCACTGCTCTTCCTGACAGGCGGGACAGGACGGGCGGACCCGGGCACGCCTGCTGCTGGAACGGACCTGCTGGTAGATCGCGCCTTGATGACGTTCCGCACGTTTGTGCCAGGTGGTGGCGGGAACAGAACTTCTGCGGCTGGGTGCGGTCGACCGGGGGGGGCACGGTCACCCTCGTGCCGATGTGGTCGGCCACACCCAGCCGCACCGCGACCGATCTGGTTGTGCAGTGCAGAACTCTGTATCAAAATTGCGCGGTATGGTCGTACCGTCTCCTAGGTTGGCTGCCGGAGGTGGCATCGGCGTGTACGACGTACTGGTCCGGGGCGGCTGGCTGCTGGACGGCACCAGTGCCCCGGCGTACCGGGCTGACCTGGGCATTCTCGGTGACCGGATCGCCACGATCGGGCGGCTCGACGACGCGCGGGCACACCACCTGATCGACGCCGCCGGGCGGTACGTGACGCCCGGGTTCGTCGACGCGCACGTGCACGGCGACGCCCTCGTACTGGACCGGTCGGTGCAGCTGGCCGCGCTCCGGCAGGGCGTGACGAGCTTCGTACTCGGCCAGGACGGGCTGTCCTTCGCGCCCGCCGACCCGGACACCCTCGCCTACACGAGCCGGTACTTCGCCGCCGTGAACGGGCCACATCCGCAGCTCGGCGCCGGCCCGGTGACGGTGGCGAGCCTGCTCGCCGGCTACACCGGACACACCGCGCTCAACGCCGCGTACCTGGCGCCGCACGGCACCATCCGCCACCAGGTGATGGGCACCGCCGAGCGGCCGCCGACCGGTGACGAACTCGCCGCGATGCGCCGGCTGGTCGTGCAGGCACTGGAGGATGGCGCGGTCGGTCTGTCCACCGGACTGGAGTACACCCCGGGCCGGTACGCCGACGCGGCGGAGCTGGCCGAGCTGTGCCGGCCGGTCTCCGCCCGGGGCCTGCCGTACGTCACCCACATGCGCGGCTACGAGGCGCTGGCGGCGCAGGGCGTGGCGGAGGTCCGTACGATCGCCTGCGCCGCCGGGGTGGCCGCGCACATCTCGCATTACCACGGCCCGGCCGCCGAACTCCTCTCGCTGGTCGACGACAGTCGGGCCGAGGGGCTCGATCTGACCTTCGACAGTTACCCGTACCTGCGGGGCAGCAGCATCCTGGCGATGGTGGTGCTGCCGCCGTGGCTGCCGGCCGGTGACCCGGACCGGGCCGTCGCATTGCTCGCCGACCCGGCGGTACGCGAGCGGCTGGACACCGAATGGTTCGCCGGGCGGGCCGAACTGTGGGGGCGCATCACGTTCTCGCACGTACCGTCCGAGCGGTGGCACTGGGCGGAGGGGCGCTCGATGCTGGAGGTGTCCGCGCAGGCCGGGCTCAGTCCGGCGGACACCTGTATCGAACTGCTGTCCGCGACCGCGCTGCAGGTCGGCTGCGTGTTCGGGCAGCCACCCACCAACAGCGAGGAGTCGGTACGCGCGCTGCTGCGTCACCCGGCGCAGATGGGCAGCTCGGACGGCATCTATGTGGGCGGGCACCCGCATCCGCGCGGCTGGGGCGCGTTCGCCCGGGTGCTGTCCCATCACGTACGGGAACTGGGTGACCTGTCCTGGCCGGACGCCGTCGTGCACCTGGCCGCGCATCCGGCCCGCCGGTTCGGTTTCGCCGACCGGGGACTGCTGCGGGTGGGTGCGTTCGCCGACGTGGCGGTCGTGGACCCTGATCGGGTCACCGACGTGGCCAGCTACCGGGAGCCGAAGCGGCCTGCGGTCGGCGTGGACGACGTACTGGTCAACGGCCGGCCGGTGCTCGTCGACGGTGAGCTGACCGACGAGCTGCCCGGCCGGGCGATCCGGGCCCGATCATGAACGCACCGAGCCAGCGCGCCGCACCGGAACGCAACCAGTCGTCCTCGCTGCGGCGGGCGCTGAGCATCCTGGCGCAGGTGGAGCGGCACGGCGGCGGGCACGGCCTGACGCTGACGGAGCTGGCGCACACGCTGTCGCTGAACAAGAGCACCGTCCTGCGGTTGACCGGACCGCTGCAGGAGTCGGGGCTGCTCGTCCGCGACCACGACTCCGGCCGGTTCCGGCTCGGGCTCGGCGCGCTGCGCCTCGGCCAGGCATATCTGTCCACACTGGACCTTCGTACGGTGGCCGCCGAGCATCTGCGTGCCCTGCAACGCACCGCGCAGCAGACCTGTCACCTGGTCGTCAACGACGGCACCGAGGTGGTCTACATCGACAAGGTCGAGAACGAGGCCAACGTACGGATGGGTTCCCGGGTCGGCAGCCGGGCACCGATGTACTGCACAGCGGTCGGCAAGGCGACCCTGGCCTGGCTGGACGAGTCGGCGGTGGCCGCCGTGGTCACGGCCGGTCTGCCGGCGGTCACCCCGTACACCATCACCGACCCGGACCGGTTGGCCACCGAACTGGCCCGGATCCGGGAACGCGGCTACGCCGTCGACGACCGGGAGAACGAGACCGACGTACGGTGCGTCGCCGCACCCGTCTTCGACCACGACAACCGGGTGGTGGGCGCGCTGTCGGTGTCCGGCCTGTCGTCACGGATGACCGCCGCGACGATCCGGGTACTGGCACCGCAGGTCGCCCGCACCGGGCGGCAGATCTCCCGGGAACTGGGCTCGGCCCGGTGACCGGTACGTGTGAGGAGCAGTAGATGGCGCTGAGAATGCCCGAGGAGTACCTGGACTGGCGTACCAAGGGGTTGTGGCTGCCCGGCAGCCGGATCCCGGTCGGCGAGTTCGCCGTCGCCCACCACGACATCTTCACCGGCCCGTTCTCCTGGCCGCTGATGGTGCTGCACCGCGACGCCGTCGAGCACAACCTGGCGACCATGGCCGAATTCTGTCAGCGGCACGGCCTGGAGTTCGCGCCGCACGGCAAGACCACGATGGCGCCGAAACTGTTCCAGGCCCAGCTTTCGGCCGGCGCCTGGGGCATCACCCTGGCCACCGCCAACCAGGTACTGACCGCGCGGGGCTTCGGCGTACCGCACATCTTCCTGGCCAACGAGCTGCTCGACCCGGTGGCGCTGCGCTGGCTGATCGCCGAACGGGAACGCGACCCGGCGTTCGAGTTTCTCTGCTACGTGGACTCACCCGGCGGTATCGAGGCGATCCGGGCGGCGCTCGACGAGGTCCCCGCCCGCCGCGAGTTCACCGTCGTGGTCGAACTGGGTCACGCCGACGGTCGTACCGGCTCGCGCAGCGTCGCCGAGCTGCTCGAGGTGGCGAAGGCGGCTGCGGCCGTACCGGGTATCGCGGTGGTCGGGGTGTCCGGGTACGAGGGTGGTCTGCCCACGGTGGACGAAGCGGCCCGCTACCTCGGGACCGTACGGGACGCGGCCGACGAACTGGTCCGCGCCGGTGTGGTCGACGCCCGGCAACCGGTGGTGGTGTCGGCCGGCGGCAGCCAGTACTTCGACGCGGTGGCCGACGTACTGGGCGAGAAGTGGCAGCCCGACTACCCGGTACGCACACTGCTGCGCAGCGGCGCGTACGTCAGCCACGACGACGGCACGTACCGGGTGCGGACGCCGTTCAACCGGCTCACCGACGAGGGTGGGCTGGAGGCGGCGCTGGAGATCTGGGCGCAGGTCACCTCCATCCCGGAGCCGGGCCTGGCGCTGGCCGCGATGGGCAAGCGGGACGCGCCGTTCGACGAGGGTCTGCCGATCCCCCGGCGGGTACGCCGCCCGGACGGCAGCACCGTGGACGCGACCGGCATCCAGGTGACGAAGTTGATGGACCAGCACACCTACCTGGACTCCTCGGCCGGACCGCAGGTGAACCCCGGCGACCTGGTCTCGTTCGGCATCTCGCACCCGTGCACCGCGTTCGACAAGTGGCGGGTACTGCCGTTGGTGGACCCCGACCACCGGGTGGTCGACATGATCCACACCTATTTCTGAGAACTCCTGGAGAGGGGAGAGCCCATGACCGCACCGAACCGGCAGACCCCGGGTCCGGCGCTGACCAGTACCGGCGTGGTGCCGATCCTGCGCGGCAAGTCCACCGGGCGGCATCTCGCAGCCGTGATCGACACGTTGGTGGACAACGGGATCCGCTGCCTGGAGATCACCACCAACACACCCGGCGCGTTCGACGCGGTGCGTGCCGCGCGGTCCCGACACGGCGATGAGGTCGAACTCGGCGTCGGTACGGTGCTGTCGCTCGACGACGTCGAGGCGGCGCAGCAGGCCGGCGCACAGTTCATCGTGTCACCGCACACCGATCCGGCGCTGGCCAGCGCGGCCACCGCGCACGGGCTCGGCTACTACCCGGGCGCGTTCACCGCCACCGAGGTACTGGCCGCCTGGGAGCTGGGCGCCACCGCCGTCAAGATCTTCCCGGCCAGCGTCGCCGGACCCCGCTACCTGAAGGAGCTACGCGGCCCGATCGACCACGTACCGATGCTGCCGACCGGCGGGGTCACCGTCGAGTCCGTACCGGACTACCTTGCGGCGGGCGCGATCGCGGTCGGCATGGGGGGACCACTGATCGGCGACGCACTGGACACCGGTGATCTGGACGCGCTGGCCGTACGGACCCGCCGGGTGCTCGCCGTGGTCGCGGAGGCACGGTCGTGACCTGCGAACTCGTCACGCTGGGCGAGACGATGGCGTTGCTGTCCACGCCCCGGATCGGGCTGCTGCGGCACGCGCACAGCCTGGATCTGTCGGTGGCCGGTGCCGAGTCGAACCTGGCGATCGGGGTACGCCGGCTGGGCCGCAGCGCCGCGTGGATCAGCCGGGTCGGCGACGACGAGTTCGGTCGGCTGGTGGTCGGCACGCTGACCGCCGAGGGCGTGGACACCAGCCGGGTGACGGTCGACGACACCGCACCCACCGGGCTGATGGTCAAGGAACGCCGCTCGGATGCGATCACCCGGGTGCAGTACTACCGGGCCGGCAGCGCCGCCTCCCGGCTCTCACCGTCCGATGTGCACGAAGATCTGGTACGCGGCGCGCGGGTACTGCACATCACCGGCATCACCCCGGCGCTGTCGGCCACCGCCCGGGAAGCGGTGTACGCCGCGGTGACCGCCGCACACGGCGGGGGCGTACCGGTGTCGCTGGACTTCAACTACCGGTCCGCGCTGTGGGACGCCGACTCCGCCGGCGCCGTACTGCGGGACCTGGCCGGAAAGGCCGACATCGTGTTCGCCACCGTGCCCGAGGCCCGGCTGGTGCTGCCCGGCGACGACCCCGCGCAGCTCGCCGCCGGACTCACCAAGCTCGGCCCGCACCAGGTTCTCGTCAAACGGGGCGCCCGCGGGGTACTCGCGCTCATCGACGACGAGATGCATGACCTGCCCGCGCACCGGGTACCGGTAGTGGACCCGGTCGGTGCCGGCGACGCGTTCGCCGCCGCGTACCTGGCCGAACTGATCGACAACCGGTCATCGGAGGACCGGCTGGCCGCGGCGTGCGCGGCGGGCGCCTTCGCGGTGACCGTACCGGGCGACTGGGAGGGACTGCCCACCCGCGCCGAGGTCGCGCTGCTCGGCGGCGACCCGGACGACGACGTACACCGTTGACCACCAATGAGGAGAGACAGCATGGCTGGCAAGCAGGAGATCCGTACCGACCAGGCACCGCCCCCGGCCGGCAGCTACTCGCAGGCCGTGCGGGCCGGCAAGTTCGTGTACACCGCCGGGATGGGACCGGCCGACCCGGCGACCGGGAAGATCGTCGGTGACGACGTGGCCACCCAGACCCGCCAGGTGATGACCAACCTGGCGGCCGTGCTGAAGGAGGCGGGCCTCGGCTTCGAACACGTCGTCAAGGCGACCGTGCACCTGCAGGAACTGCACCGCGACTTCGCCGGCTTCGACGAGATCTACCGGGAGTACTTCACCGCGCCGTACCCGGTGCGCACCACGGTCGGCTCGCAGCTCAACAACATCCTGGTCGAGATCGACTTCGTCGCACACGTCGACTGACCGCCCCGCTCGGATCGCAACCGTCACGCGTCCCACCCACCCCCCTGCGCATTTTCCCCGAAAGCATGGTTTTATCCAGTTTTTCTCTTCGGACTTTCGGGGAAAATGCACTTTTCATCGTCTGCTGAGGGGCCATTTTCCCGTAATGGACCTTTCGATGAAAAGGATTTAACGACTATTCAGGGAAAATGCCTACCGAGGGAGTGGCGGGGTCTGCAGCACTGTCGCCCAGCCCCACGTACCCCGTCAGGTTGCCCGGATACCGCGTAGCTGACGGCCCACTGCCAGATCTTGTACGCCGCCCGACCCAAGATCCGCAGCGCTGGTCGCCCAGCCCCGTACAGTCGGGCGGGTTGCCGGAATACCGCGTGGCTGACGGCCCAACGCCCCGGATCTTCCAGCGCTGCTCAGCGCCCCGCGCCTGAGAACCCGCGCGGGGCCCTCCCGGTACGGTCGGCCGGTGACCACACTCCGCTCGCTGGCCCTGTTCGCACTCGCCGCACTCGCCGAGATCGGCGGCGCCTGGCTGGTGTGGCAGGGCTGGCGGGAACACCGGGGGATCCTGTGGATCGCGGGCGGCATCCTGGCACTCGGCGCGTACGGCTTCGTCGCCACGCTCCAGCCCGATGCGCATTTCGGTCGCATCCTGGCCGCCTACGGTGGCATCTTCGTGGTCGGGTCCCTGACCTGGGGCGTGCTGGTGGATAAGTTCCGACCGGACCGCTTCGACCTGATCGGGGCCGGGATCTGCCTGCTGGGCGTCGCGGTGATCATGTACGCGCCGCGCGGCTGACCACTGCGCGACCACCGGAGGGTTTCATGACACTGCTGCTCGCCGGCATCGTCGGTTCCACGGCGTACGGGCTGGCCGGTCCAGGTTCCGACGTCGACCGGCTCGGCGTGTACGCGGTGCCCACGGTGCAGTTGCACGGCCTGCACCCGCCGGCCGAGTCGCGGGTCAGTACGCAGCCGGACGTCACGCTGCACGAGGCGCGCAAGTGGTGCCGGCTGGCGCTGAACGGCAACCCGACGGTCACCGAGCTGGCGTGGCTGCCCGACGACCTGTACGAGACCCGGACACCGCTGGGCGACGAGCTGATCGCCATCCGCAGTGCCTTCCTGGCCGCGCCCCGGGTACGCGACGCCTACCTGGGTTATGCGGCCCGGCAGTTCGGCAAGCTCGCACACCGCAGCGCCGCCGATGCCCCGCCGCGGGGGAAGGTGGCCAAGCATGCGCGGCACCTGGCCCGGCTCGTACACCAGGGGCGGCAGCTGTACGCGACCGGTTCGGTGGACATCCGGTTGGCCGACCCGCAGTGGTTCCTGGACTTCGGTCAGCGGGTCGCCGACGGTGACGTGGACCTGGCCCGCCGGCTGGTCGCGGACGCCGAACACGACTTCGACCGGCTGCGTTCCCCGCTGCCCGACGTCCCTGACGAGACGACGGTGGAACGCTGGCTGCATTCCGTACGCGCCGCGCACCTCACCGAACCGCCGTGCTGACCGGCGGGCCGGCGCGGGCCGTGGGTGTCGCCGGCCCGGTGGTGTTCACGCTGCTGTGGATCGTGCTGGGCGACGCCAGTCCCGGGTACTCGCAGCGCGCCGAGACGATCAGCGCGTTGTCCGCCGTCGGCGCGCCCGGACGGTGGATCATGCTGGCCGGCTTCGCGCTGCTGGCCGTGTCGTTCGCGGTCACCGCCGCGGCGGGCCTGGCCTCCGGCCGGTACGGCACTGCCGCGCCGGCATTCGTCGGCATCGCCGCGCTGGGTGTACTGATCGCCGCGGTGGCGCCGACCAGTTGCAGCAACCCGGCGTGGTGCCGACCGGTGTCGGCCAGCCCGGTGGGCGGTTGGCACGCGCTGGGTGCCGGGCTGATGTTCGCGGGTCTGCCGTTGGCGATGCTCGCGGTGGCCTGGTCCTCCCGCCGTGGCCCCCGTCGCCGCGGGTCTTCGCGCCGCGCTGGCGGGTTCGACGCGTGGCTCGCGGTGGTCACGTTCGTGGTGGCGGTACCGCTGCTGCTCTGGTTCCTCAGCGATCCGGGCTCGTGGCGTGGCTTCGCCGAGAAGGCGTACGTGACCGTGCTGCTGGCGTGGGCGGCCTGGCTCGCCACCCGTACCGGACGTTTGTCGGACGCCTGACCTTCGTCAGCCCGCCAGCGGGACGGCACTGCGACCTTCCCAGGCGAGATGTACCGAGCCGAGCGGCAGACCGGGCACGTCGTCCTCGTCGATGCTGCTGAACAGCGCGTAGAACAGCGCCAGGTGGGGTTGCAGCCCGGTGAGCTGTCGTACCGCCCAGTCCTCCAGCGCGCGGCTACGTTGCCGCAGCTCGTCGTCCGACTCGACGCTGAACACCTCGTCGGCGACCGTCTCGTAGTCGGTCCAGGTGTCCTCCGGCCGCACCCGCATCAACGTGTACCCGAACCGCAGTCCCATCTCGTACCTCCACGTCACAGGAGCCGCGCGGTACCCAGAGGGCGGGTATCGCTACACTCAGTGGCCATTCCGATCACGCAAATAGTAGCTACAATTGTGACCGAGTGCCAGGGCATCCGGCCTGAAAGGTCTATTCATGTCGCCATCTGAAACCGCGCTGCGGCGAGTTTTCCGCATCCAGCTCGGGTTACAATTGCGAGGGTGGCGCGAGCAGGCGAAGATCTCCTCCAAGGAGGCAGCCCAGGCTGTGGGGGTGGACCCGTCCCGGCTGAGCCGACTGGAGCAGGGTGCCGCCACCATCCGGTCCACCGAGGTTGATCAACTGCTCACGCTGTACAAGGTGCCCGCCGATGCCGTCGAGAGTCTGCGTGCACTCGGAGCCGAAGCTCAACGCCGCTCCGGGCGGATCCAGATTGCAGATTGGGCGCTGCGATTCCTCGGTCTGGAGACGGCAGCTTCGGACATCAAGATCTACGACGGCGAGCTGGTTCCAGGACTACTCCAGACCGAGGGATATGCGCGAGCACTGCTGCGGACCGGTGAGGAAATGGCCAACCCGAACACCGCAGAGAAGGCACTCGACGAGCGAATGCGTCGACAGGAGCGCCTGGTTCAGCCACACCCGCCGAGGGTCTGGGTCGTCCTCGGCGAAGCCGTCCTCTACCGAGCGGTGGGAGGACCTGATGTCCTTAAGGGACAGTTGGAGCGCTTTCTGGAACTTCACGAGTCCAGGACTGCTGCCATCCAGATCCTGCCGTTCGACGCTGGGGAACACGTCGCGCTGGGCTCATCGTTCACCATTTTCCAGCTCGCCGATCTCGCCACCAATTTTGTCTACCTGGAGTATCTGACCGACTCCGTCTATCTTGACCAGGAGAGGGATCTCGACTTCTACAACGCGGTCTTCAATCGGATGCTCATGACCGCCGAGAGTGCGCGAGATTCGGCCCGTCGCATCGAGCGGCGGGTCAAGCAGTTGACCTAGGGAGTCAGCATGGCCAGCGCAGAACTTCAGGGCGCAACATGGCGCAAGTCGACTCGCAGCATGCAGGGCGCGAACAACTGCATTGAGGTGGCGGCCGGTACGGCTCCACGACCATGGACAGCACTCCGCGACTCCAAGGACCCCGACGGCGGTGTACTCATCGTGAACAGCGCAGCCTTCAGCGCCTTCCTCGACTCCGTCACCGCTGATTCTTTGAGCTGAACCTTCCAGGTGATCAGTAGTCCTGCCGCCGGCAGGTGAAAAACCACTGTAACCGCAGGTCTCTGGCACCTACGCTCGCGCTCATGGGCGACGGCGACTGGAGGGACAGCGGGTTCAGGCAGCGTCGGCCCTCCGCGGAGAGTCTCGCCTGGGTTGCGGCGTCGATGGGTCGGGGCAGTCGCGTCGTCGGCTACCGCCGATTGACCGGTGGCGTCTGCTCCGCCGTGAATCGGGTGACTGTCGAGCGGCGTGGAGTGCGAACGTTCGTCGTACTGCGGCAGTACCCGGGCGGGCTCGGTCTGCAGGAGGCCCTGGAGAAGGAGATCGCCAACCTTGGTGTGGTAGCGGGAAGTGGGCTTCCGGTTCCGGACATCCTGGCCACCGATGTTGCCGGTGCTTCGACGGGGGGCGCGCCATCGCTGCTGATGACCCGGTTGCCGGGGCACGTTCACCTCAGTCCGGCGGAACCTCGGTCGTGGCTGACGAGAATCGCGGAGATTGCCGCACTGCTGCATTCCCTCGATCTCCCCGCGAAGACGTTCAGACCGTGGACGGATTCCTGGATCGCTCCTCTCGACGAGTTTCAGGTACCGGTCGGCGCACAGAAGCCGGCTGTGTGGAAGGCGGCGTTCGGTGTCATTGCGGCGCCGCCGCCGAAGGACACTGCCGTCTTCCTGCATGGCGATTTCCTGCCTGTCAACCTGCTGTGGTCTCGCGGGAAGATCACCGGGCTGACCGACTGGAACGGCATCCATCGGGGGTCGCGCGCGATCGACGTCGGGCACTGTCGGCGGTACCTGGCGGCCCTTTACTCTCCCGAATGGTCGGAGCAGCTCCGGTCGCTCTATGAGTCGATCGCCGGGGTGACTCTGGATCCGTGGTGGGACCTGTACGCCCTGCTGCACCATGACGACAGCCAGCCGAAGTGGATCCGCGGTCAGGTCGCTGGGCGCCGTCCCGTCGATGTGCCCGGCATGACCTCCCGGGTCGAGGTCGCGATCGACACAGCACTACGGCGGCTCGGATAACCGCGGACTGGTCCCCATTTCGGTTCTTGCATACCGCGCAGACCCCTGAGAAGGCCGGTCGCACCCGCATCAATCACCGGCCCGACGCGACAGCCTCTGTCAAGATCCGCAGCAGTGGGCGCTCAACCGCGTGTCTCCACGGCGATTCACAAGGCGAAACCATCCTCGGCCATCTGCGGATCGCGACGGCGCATCAGCCGCATGGCTTTCTGGAACTCCCCGCTCATGGGCACAGGCCGATGCTGTGACCGGAAGGGCTCTCCGGTCTTGGGCCGAACCCCTGTCCGCCGGACTTCGGCACCTGGCGGCCAAGGAGTACAGACGCGGACCGGGCGGCCTGCGGGAAGGGACCCAGTGACATACGGCCATACTCCCGTACCGGCGGGACAGCTGTGTTGGTCCTGCCCATGCTGCAGGGGGCTCGTACTCCGGCCCGGTACAGCGGTCAACGGGAAAGTCCGCATTCCGTGGGCTCATCGCATCCTCACAGCTAGGTCCTGAGCGACCGGCGACCAGCGCTTTACCGAAAGCGCGGTCAAGATCCGCGGCAGTGGACCGCCAGCCGTCGTTGCGGCGAGTCGCCTGGCTGACGGTCCACTGCTGCGGATCTTCGGCACCAAACCCGGGCCGGCCGCGAGCGAACAGCGGGTCAGCCGCCGCCAGGCCGCAGTACCAGCGAAAGCGCGCTCAAGATCTCCAGTAGTGGACGCCTAGCCACGCACTTTTCCCTGGATCAACCTCAATCTGCGTAGCTGCCAGCCCAGTGCTGCGGATCTTCACCACGAACCCGGGCCGCTGCGCGCAAACGGCACGGGGCGGCGGGACGATCTGGCGGCGCGTTGAACGGTACCGATGAGTTCCGGCGGCGAGACTGGTCTACCTGGATGACGTCACCGGTGGCACAAGCCGCCGGGCGGGCAGAGGGAGCAGCGATGAGCCAGGTCACGTGCCGGATGATGATCTCGGTGGACGGCTACACCGCCGCACCCGGGCAGAGCCTCGACGAACCGTTCGGCAAGGGCGGGATGCGGCTGTGCAACTGGGTGTTCGAGACTGACCGGCCGGGCCGCGAGATCGACGAGCAGGTCCTGGCCGAGTCCGACGCGAACATCGGCGCGTACATCATGGGGCGCAACATGTTCGGCGGCGGTGCCGGACCCTGGGACCTGAGCTGGACCGGCTGGTGGGGCGAGGAACCGCCGTACCACTCGCCGGTGTACGTGCTCACCCACCAGCCCCGCGAGTCGCTGGAGCTGACCGGCACCACCTTCCACTTCGTCACCGACGGCATCGAGTCGGCGATGACGCAGGCCGAGCAGGCCGCCGACGGTAGGAAGGTGTCGATCGCCGGGGGCGCCAGTACGGTCCGGCAGTACCTGGCCGCCGGCCTGATCGACGAGCTGTACCTGCACGTCGTGCCGGTCTTTCTCGGTGCGGGCGAACGCCCGTTCGACGACATCGGCTCCTTCGAACTCGAACAGGTCTCCGTCGTGGCCTCACCGACGGTCACGCACCTCCGGTACCGGGTGCTACCCGCGAAGCAAAGCTGATGCCTGGTCGGTGAACCGGTCACCGTCGCTGTTCGGTACGCCGCCGAACTCCGCGTGCAGCGTGTCCGACACGAGGGTGAGCGCGCCGCACCCGAAGCCGCCCGACTCCCACCGGACCTCGGCGATCCGACTCAACGGGTACTCGTCGAACTCGACGGCCATCCGCAGCGGCCCGACCAGCGACCAGAAGATGCGCCGATCGGTGAGGGCGAGCAGGCCGATCCGCATGCGACGCGACGCGACCGCAAGGCACTGTACGGTCTCGTCCGGCGCCAGCCGGTCCGGCAGATCGCGCAGCTCCCGTTTGACCTTCGCGCGCCGCAGCATCCGCCCGCGCGCCTGCTTGATGTCGGCTCGCACATCGTCCATGTCCGGGATGCTAAATGACTTGTGGGTCACGTTCGGGTTGGTAGTCTTCCGGCAGCCGTGGCACCGACCGGGGAGGTGAGACCCATGAACGTTGCACGCACGTGGGTGCTCCCCTCGCCGTCACGGTCGGGCGATTGACGAAACTGTCGCCGGGAGCGCCTCACCACCAAGGCACTCCCGAAAGGCAACAGCATGCGTTTCACCGCAGAATCCTCGTCCAACGGTGTCGTCGAACGCGACTTCGTGGTAGGCGAGATCCCCGGCATACTCTGGTCGCCGCTCTCCGGCCCCGCCCCTGCGCCCCTGGTACTGATGGGCCACGGTGGCGGCCTGCACTCCAAGACTCCGGGCCTCGTGGCCCGTGCCCGCGACACCGTGACCAGCTGGGGTTTCCACGTGGTCGCCATCGACGCACCCGGGCACGGCGACCGACCCCGTACCCGAGAGGACGAGCAGTCCCGGGCCGAGCTACGGGACGCGCTGACGTCCGGTGACGTCGAGCGCTTCAAGAAGGTCAGCGTCCGCTACAACGTTTCGCTTGCCGAGCGCGCCGTACCGGAATGGCAGGCGACCCTGGACGCCCTGCAGGAACTGCCGGAGATCGGTACCGAGGCGCCGATCGGTTACGGCGGGGGCATGTCGCTGGGAACCGGGATCGGGATCCCGCTGACGGCGGTCGAACCGCGGATCACCGCCGCCGTCTTCGGCGGTGGGTTCTTCGTGCACACGATGCTGATCGAGGCGGCGAAGCGGATCACCGTACCGGTCCAGTTCCTGCTCCCGCTGGACGAGGAGTACGTCGACCGTCAGTCGGTTCTCACCCTGTTCGACGCGTTCGCCTCGGAGGACAAGACGTTGCTCGCCAACCCGGGTACCCATCGCGCCATGCGCTGGGTCGGGATCGACAGGGAGTTCCTGGCCCGTAACCTACGCCCTGCCGGCATGTCATCGGTATGAGCTGACCGGTGCCGGTGTCCGGCTCTGCGCCGGACACCGGCACCGGCCGACCCCCTGCGACCAACGCCACCTCGAAAATCGTTTGCAACCCACCGTCCGGCCGGAAAACTGGGCAGATGGACGAACTCACGTATGAAGATTCGATCGTCATCGCCGCCCAGCCCGACGCCGTGTACGCGATGATCTCGGATGTGACCCGGATGGGCGAGTGGAGCCCGGTCTGCCGGGCATGCTGGTGGGACGATGAGAACGAGCGCGGTGTCGGTGCGTGGTTCAACGGGCGTAACGAGGTGCCCGAGCGCACCTGGCAGACCCGCTCCCAGGTGGTGGCAGCCGACGGACAGGAATTCGCGTTTCAGGTCAACACCCCGGATGGTGTTGCTGCGGTGCGCTGGGGCTACACCGTCGCCCCGGTCGAGGATGGAACGCAGCTGACCGAGTCCTGGCACTTCCTCCCGGCGGGTATCACGTTCTTCCACGGTCGGTTCGGTCCGGACGCCCCGGCCGAGATCGCCAAGCGTGCCGAGGCGGCCCGTACCGGTATCCCGGCGACGTTGGAAGCGATCAGGAAGGCCGCCGAGTCGGCCTGAGCGCGAACGCGGCCATCACCAGGCCGAACAGGATGGTGGTGGCCGCCGAGGCAAGCAACGTGTGCCGGGCGCCGATGGTCGCCACCAGTGGGTGCCGGCTCAGCGCAGGGCGGCGAGCTTCTCCGCGAGCGTGTCAAGGTCCTGGTAGGTCAGCCCGACGAGGGCGATGTGCCGCCACCGTACGGTGCCGTCCGGCCCGAGGACGAATACCGAGCGGCGCAGACCGAGGCCGGGCATGCCGATCCCGTAGGCGGCCACCACCGATCCATCCACATCGGACAGCAGCGGGAAGTTGATGTCGCGTTTGGCGGCGAATGCCTCGTGGCTGTCCAGATCCTGGCGGCTGATGCCCCAGACGACCGCGCCGAGTTCACCGAACCGGTCCAGTCCGGCGGAGTACGAGCAGAGCTGCTTCGTGCAGGTCGGGGTGTCGTCGCCGGGGTAGAAGGCCAGCACTATGGGCTGCCCGCGGTGCCCGGCCAGGCTGTACTCACCGCGGTTGACAGTGCCGTCGGCCCGTACGGTGCCGGGCAGCGAGAACTCCGGCGCGGGCGAACCCACTTCGGGGGAACGGGACATCAGCAACCTCCATCGATGGGGTGGCGCACCGGCCGCACCCGGCCGCACCACGATCACACTGCGCCGGTCAGCGGGCGCGGTGCCGGCCGCGCACCGACCGTCCGGCGGGCCGGACTACGCCTTGGAGCGGCGGCGCAGACCGAGGACGGCCAGCCCGATCCCGGTGAGGGCGAGGATCGGGCCGATGATCGCCCACATGGTCACGCCGGTCATCGGGCTGCCGTGGATGTAGCCGAGCCCTTGGCCGGTCCACAATCCACCGACGAGCACCATGAGCACGCCGATGATGACTAGTACCGCTTTCATGCGTCACCTGTCGATCTGTTGGTCATCCGGACATTGGTCGGTTGCAACCTACCGTCCTGCGCGGCCCCCGAGGTGGCCCTCACGCCGGCAGTTTCCGGCCCAGCCAGCGCACGACTTCGGCCCAGGCGTTGGAGGTGACGTCCACGTTGGCGTAGCCGATGCCGGCGGCGAGCAGCCACCGGCGACGGGCACCGGGCAAGGGTGGATCTGATGCCGGCACCGAACCACCTCGTCGACATGCGCCCGACTGCCACGAGTGCCGCCCCTGAGCCATTCGGAGAGCCGGCCGGTGCGGATGGGCGGAAACGTGCTCCACCCAGCGACTGCAACAGTGGGTACACGCCAGGAAGCAGAGAGCTGCCTAAGTGATGTAGATCACTTAACTAACAGAATGCAGGCAGTAATGCCCTTTATGTCGCCCTCTCTCGATGTACGCACCCCGAGTTGTCACAGCGCGTTGCAGCCAAGCGGGGGCGTCCCGACCTGGGCATCGATCAGCGCCGATGGGATAGATCGGACGGACTGCCCGGTCGGCAAGCGGTGATCTAGTGTTCGGCGCCGTGGTCGCCAACCAGGACAACATCCAACGATTCGGGTACAAGCAGGAGCTCAGACGGTCGCTGAGCTTCGCGGATCTGCTCTTCTACGGGCTGATCTTCATGGTCCCGATCGCACCCTTCGGCATCTTCGGCAGCGTCTACCAGAGCTCCGGCGGGATGGTCGCGCTCGCGTACGCGATCGGCATCATCGCGATGATGTTCACCGCCGCGTCGTACGCGCAGATGGCCCGCGCATTCCCGATGACCGGCTCGGTCTACACCTACGCCGGCCGCGGCATCAGCGCACCCGTCGGCTTCCTGGCCGGCTGGATGATCCTGCTCGACTACCTGCTCGTACCGAGCCTGCTGTACCTGGTCGCCGGCATCGCGATGCATGCCACCATCCCCGGCGTACCGGTATGGGTGTGGCTGATCGTCTTCCTGGCCTTCAACACGGTCGTGAACGGCTTCGGCATCAAGCTGACCGCGCTGGTCACCCGGATCATGCTGATCGGCGAACTGATCGTGCTGGCCATCTTCCTGGTCATCGGCATCAGCGCGCTGGCCCAGGGCAAGGGACACGGCTCGGTGATCGGCCCGCTGTTCAACTCGCACACCTTCTCCTGGCCGCTGGTGTTCGGCGCCGTCTCGGTCGCGGCACTGTCCTTCCTCGGCTTCGACGGCATCTCGATGCTGGCCGAGGAGAACCGCGGCGAGTCCCGCCGGATCGGCCGGTCGATGATCGCCGCGCTCTGCCTCGCCGGCCTGCTGTTCATCGCCCAGACCTGGATCGCCGGCCTGCTCGTACCGCACTCCGCCGACCTGATCAGCAAGGGCGACCCGAACGGTGTCGCGTTCTACGACGCGGCCCGGGTCGCCGGCGGTGGCTGGCTGGCCAACCTGACCGCAGACCGCGACCGCGATCGCCTGGGGCTTCGCCGACTCGCTCGTCGCGCAGGTGGCCATCTCCCGGCTGCTGTACGCGATGGCCCGGGACCGGCAGCTGCCCCGGTTCCTGGCCAAGGTGTCGGTGAAGCGGCTGGTACCGACCAACGCGACCATCCTGACCGCCGTACTCACATTGGCCCTCGGTGAGTTCATGGCCAGCCGCGCGGACGGCATCTCGCTGCTGTCCACGCTGATCAACTTCGGCGCGATGACCGCGTTCCTGGTGCTGCACGTCTCGGTCGTGTCGCACTACGTGATCCGCAACGGCAGCCGGCGCTGGCTGGTGCACCTGGTCGTACCGCTGATCGGCTTCGCGATCCTGCTGTACGTGGTCATCAACGCGAAGGTGGCCGCGCAGACGCTGGGTATCGTCTGGCTCGGCGTCGGCGTCATCGTGCTGATCTCGCTGTACGCGGCCGGCCGCCGCCCGAAGCTGCCCGATCTAGCACCGGAGGAAGCCGTGACCGATCTGCGTCGAATACCGGCCCGGACCCCGACGAACTGTCGTACACCTTCGGCGGCCGGCCGGCGGTGCGCCGGGTACGGCCCGGCGACCTGGTGTCGATGTACACCGAGGACTGCTTCGGCGGGGTGGTCCGGTCGGTCGACGACCTGCCCTCGCCAGGTGTGCAACTTCCCGTACCTCAACCCGGTGACCGGACCCTTCCACGTGGAGGGCGCCGAACCCGGCGACACCCTCGCGCTGCACTTCGTGGAGATCGCACCGGCCCGCGACTGGGCGGTCACCACCACGCTGCCCGCACTTCGGCGCGCTGACCGGCACGCACACCACGGCGACCCTGCAGGAGCCGCTGGAGGAGCGGGTCTGGCTCTACGAGGTGGACGCCGCCGCCGGTACGGTCCGCTACCGGGCCAGCCGCTCCGACTACACCGTCGAGCTGCCGCTGGACCCGATGCACGGCACGGTCGGGGTGGCGCCGGCCGCCGGTCGAGGCCCGGCTGACCATCACCCCGGACGCGCACGGCGGCAACATGGACACCCCGGAGCTGCGCGCCGGCGTCGACCGTCTACATCGGAGTCAATGTGGACGGTGCGCTGTTCGCCATCGGCGACGGGCACTGCCGGCAGGGCGAGGGTGAGGTCTCGCGGCGCGGCGGTCGAGGCGGCGATGAACACCGTGGTCGCGGTCGACCTGATCAAGGGCGTCGGCACGCCCTGGCCCCGGCTGGAGTCCGACACGCACCTGATGTCCACCGGCTCGGCCCGCCCGCTGGAGGACGCGTTCCGGATCAGCCAGCACGACCTGGTGCACTGGGCCGCCGACCTCACCGGGCTGGACACCCTGGACGCCTACCAGCTGATCGCGCAGGCCGGTCAGGCGCCGGTCGGCAACGTGGTGGACACCAACTACACGATGGTGGCGAAGGTGGCCAAGCAGTACCTCGGCGCGGGCGCGGCGTACCAGGGTGTGCACGAACGGCTGCGCGCCACAGGCCGGCAGTACCTCGACCGGCGGTGAGTCTCTACACGGGGGGCCAGTACGAGGTTCCCGACGACGAGCCGGACGACGGTCCCGGCTACCCGGACGCCGACCGGCCGGCTGCCGCTGACGGAGACCCTGTTCGTACTCGGCTATGACGAGAAGGGCCGGCCCCGCTTCCATCCGCGGATCCTGGACGTCGGGATCGCCACCGCGATCCTGGCCGAACTGATCATCGTCGGGGCGGTGCGGTGTACGGACGGTCCGGTACGCCTCGTCGCCGAGCCACCCGCGCCCCGGGAACTGCTCGGTTCGGCCGCCCGACTGATCGGTAGCACCATGGACGCGTACGGGGTGACCGACTGGCTGCACATCCTGGCCGACAACGCCGCGGTACGCGCCGGTGACGCGCTCGACGCGGCCGGCCTGTGCGAACGGCAGAACAACCGCCGGCTCGGGTTGTTCCGGGTCGAGCGGATCCGGTTCACCGAACGTACGCTGCTTCCCCGCGCCGAGGCCTGGTACAACCACGCGCTGACCTGGTCCACCCGGCTGGGCCCGGCGGACGCGGTACTGGCGTCGCTGGGTCGCGATCTGGGCATGTTGCCCCCGGCGTACGCGGATCTGCCCGCCGGGGCCCGCAGACAGCGCCGGGAGCTGATCCTGGCCGCCATGGACGACCAGTTGCGGCCCCTGGTGGCGGCCGCCAACAAGTACGTCACCGACGCCGCCTTCGGCGCCTACCACTGACCCGACGGCCCGTGCCCGGGGTCAGCGCGGTGAATTCGGCGCCCTGGTCGGGCGAGTAGCCGCGCCGGATGGTGGGCAAGGTGTCCAATCAGAATGCTCCGGGTAATAGAAGTAGATCTGGGTACTCATTGTGATCAGGCGAGTACCGGGAGAAAACGTTTGCGCCTTTCTGGTTCATTTACAGTCGTCCATGCAACCATTTCGCAAGCCCGACGCATTGGGTGAAGTGAAGGGGGTTTCCACAACATGACGCTGCAAGCCGAGACCGATCGTCGGCCCACCGGGTACGAGCAGATCACTGCGGAAGAACGCCAGCAGTACCAGGAACAGGGCTATCTGATCATCCGGAACGCCCTGGACGAGACCATGCGGGCGCGCCTGGAGAAGGCCGTCGACAAGGTCTACGACGACGAGGAGAGCGCGGGACGGCTGCGGCCAGACAAATCCATCCATGTGATGGGTTTCTTCCCGCGAAATCCGATCTTCACGGAGCTGCTCGACTACCCCACCACGTTCCCGTATCTCTGGGGACTGATGGGCTGGAACATCTACAGCCACCACAACCACATCGACATCAACCCGCCCATTGCCGAAGCGGGCGACCCGTTCTGGAACTGGCATCAGGACGGCTACCGGCAGAACGCGGACATCGACATGGATCCGCGGCCGATGTTCATGACGAAGATCTGCTACCTGCTCAGCGACCTGAGCGTGACCGGGCGCGGCGCCACCCAGATCATCCCGGGCAGCCACGTCAACAACTCGCTGGCCGGTCGGCCGGAGAAGCCGGGCGACCCGGTCATCCGGCCGGAAGGCGCGATCGAGATCCAGGCCAAGGCCGGGGACGCGTTCATCTTCGACCGCCGGCTGTGGCACTCCCGCTCGGTCAACCTGTCCGAACTGACCCGCAAGCACATCTTCATCGGCTACACCTACCGGTGGATCCGGCCGTTGGACGAGGTCACGCCGGACTTCGACAGCGACTGGTTCAAGGGGCTCAACCCGTTGCGACAGCAGCTGCTCGGGGGCGGCAACACCAACTCCAGCTACTGGGGCGTCAAGCCGGACGGCTGGATCGACAAGGAGCTCCCGCTGCGTAAGGAGCTGGCCTCCCGCGACCTGCTCGACCGCAGCACGTCGTACCTGCGCTGACCGACGGGCAGCAGAACGGGCCGTCACCCGGTGGGTGGCGGCCCGTCAGGTAGCGGTCAGGCGACCTCGTCGGAGCCCACTTTCCGAACCGGTGCCGCCATGTCGTCGGGATGCGGGCGTACATCGGCCTGCGGGAAGACGTACCGACGGAACGCCCACAGCCGGAACCCCATCGCCAGCAGGGTGCCCAGCACCATGCCGCTGGTGAAGTCGGCGACCTCCTGCGCCACCAGGCTCACCGCCGGGGTCTGCAGCCCCAGGACATAGCGGGAGATTCCCAACGGAATGTCGTTGACGATCACGCCCAGTCCGCTGATCAGGAAGAACAGTGCCGCCTCGTGGTGTCGTTCACGCCCTCCCCGGGTCCGGAACGACCATTCCCGGTTCAACACGTACGACACGACGGTCGCGACGATCGTGGCGATCGTCAGCGCGGTCACCGGCTTCTCCGCCAGCACCGTGAGCTTCAGTCCGTAGTTGATGACGGCGGTGATCACGAAGCAGGTGCCACCCACCACCAGGAACTTGAGCATTTCCCGGTGCTTGATGAGCAGCGAGCGCAGCGGCTCCGGCACGTGCCGGAGTACCCGGCTGACCACGAACATTCATGGCAGTTTACGCAGCTACCGGCAGCCAGGTCACGGCAGTCGGTAGCCGGACCGCCGGGCGCCGGAACGGGCCGGTCAGTTCTCCGGGCTCATCAGGGTGACGGCCGCGGCGCCGGCACCCAACGCGGCCGGATCACCGGTCCGCCCGAACACGTCGACGGCGGTGTCGACCAGCTTGATCACATGCTCGTCGCGGTGCTCGGCGGCCCGGTCCAGCACCTGCCGGACCGGGTCGTCGCCGACCGGCGGCACGGTCCGCTCGTCCGGGGGTACCGGCCGGTCCGGTGTGTAGACCGCGGTCACCGCGGCGCTGGCCGCCCAGCCCGCCGCGACGCTGGGCATCCACTGCTCCGTGGGCAGTGCCGGCAGGGTGCGCCAGACCGCGTTGGGTGCGGTGGCGGCGTGCACCAGCATCACCGGCTCGCCGTAGCCGTAGGAGTGGTAGCGCAGCACCGCCGCGTCCACTACCTCGGCCAACCAGTCCCGGGCCTGCTGTGGTCCCTCCGGTGGCCGTACCGCGCTCAGCGAAGCCGACCAACCGGGCAGTTCGGGCAGCCGCGCGAGCCGGTCCCGGATGCCGCCCTGCTGCTCCGGGAGTACCGGTACCCGGTCCAGCGCGCGTACCGGGGCCAGCTGGCCGCTGGGCACCACCACGCCGGGCACCTGCTGCCAGCGGGCCGCCCAGTACGCCAGCGCGTGGCCGAGTTCGGCGCGGGCCGCGGCGGATTCGTCACCGGACAGCAACGTACGCACCGCGTGCCCGACCCGGATGACACCGTGGGTGGCGCCCGCCGCGATGCCCGGCAGCAGTCGGGGCCACCAGGTGGCCAGTACCTCGCGCCACGGCCGGTCGGCGATCTCGCCGGTCAGGTGGTCGGCCCAGTCCGCGATCCGGCGCGGATCACCGAGCGCCTGCTGCCACCGGTCGGCGTCGATCGGTTCGACGGCGGCCGGCATGTCGGTGAGTTTCGGTGCGTACCAGTCGATCCAGCCATGGATGTCGTTCTGGTGGCCGTGCCGGGCCAGCGCCTCGACCGCCATTGGGGCGTGGTTGGACAGCCAGCCCTGCCGTTCGGGTCCGGTCGCGTGCAGTCGTTCGTACGCCTCGTCGAGCGTGCCGTCGGCCATTTCGTACTCCCTCTCGATGCGGTCCCCGCGATCCTGCAAGTTGAAGCACGCTTCAGGTCAAGCGGACGGAAATCCGGTGTGGGCAACGGAACTCGCGTTGCTAACGTGCGGCATGACGATCTACCCACCGAAACCGGAACCGGGTGACCGGGTCGCCGTGCTGTCTCCCGGCGCGGGGCTGCCCGCGGTCTTTCCCGGGCCGTTCGAACTCGGGCTACGCCGCCTGACCGACGCCTTCGGGCTGCTCCCGGTCGAGTACCCGACCACCCGCAAGCTGGGCGCCGACCCGCAGGAACGGGCCGCCGACGTGCACGCCGCGTTCGCCGACCCGTCCATCCGGGCGGTGCTGACCAGCATCGGCGGCGAGGACCAGCTCAAGGTGCTGCGCCATCTCGATCCGGCGGTGCTGCGGGCCGACCCGAAACCGTTCTTCGGCCTGAGCGACAACACCAACCTGCACAACTACCTGTGGAACCTGGGCATCGTGTCGTACTACGGCGGCACGGTGATGACCCTGCTCGGCCGCGGCGGGACGGTCAACCCGCACAGCGCCGAGTCGTTGCGGGCCGCGCTGTTCACCGACGGCGAGTACGAGCTGCGCCCCGCGCACACCTACACCGACATCGGCAGGGACTGGCGGGAGCCGGGGGTGTTGGCCACCGAGCCGGAGATGCTGCCCGGTGGCGGCTGGCAATGGTACGGGCCGCGTCGTACGGTCGTAGGTCCCTCCTGGGGCGGCTGCCTGGAGATCGTCGACTTCAATCTGCGGGCCGACCGCTACCTGCAGGAGCCGGCTGCCTACGCCGGCGCGGTGCTGTACCTGGAGACCTCCGAGGAGCTGCCGTCCGCGACGTACGTGTACCGGGTGCTGATGGGCATGGCCGAGCGCGGGATGCTGCAGCAGTTCGGCGCCGTACTGATGGGCCGGGCGAAGGCGTGGGAGTTCGACCGGCCGAACAGCCCGGAGCAGAAGGCCGCGTACGTCGGGGCGCAGCGGGACGCGGTGCTTCGGGTGCTGACCGAGTACCACCCGGACGTGCCCGTCGTGTTCAATGTCGATTTCGGGCATACCGATCCGCAGCTGGTGATCCCCAACGGCGGTGAGGTGGCCGTCGACGCGGTGGAACGCCGTATCGCGGTCCGCTACTGACCGACGTCCGCAGGGGGCCCGACCGCCGGGCCCTGCCTGCCGGGCCCGGCTCGGTAGCGGATGCCCGCCCGTGATGTTCCCGGATCGTCACCCGGACTGGCCGTGATGCTCTACTCTGCCGTTCCTGGTGGTCACCGACGGTACGACTCGGGTGCGTGGGCCACGGCAGGATGATCGTGGCGAGCTGTCGTCGATACTGGAGGGACGTCCCGACCGATGGTGAGCAATGTGATAGGCGATCATCAGGACATGTCATCCGACCCGACGGCCGAGCGGGCCGCCACGGCTGTCGCGCTGCCCGAGCCGTGGTGCGACTCGGCGGTGACCGTCGTGCTGCCCACCTACAACGAGGCGGACAACCTGCCGATCCTCGTACGGGCGCTGCTGGTGCTGCCGTTGACTGCGCTGCGGGTGCTGGTGGTGGACGACAACAGTCCGGACGGCACCGGCAAGGTGGCCGAGGATCTGGCGGCCGAGCTGAACACCGACGACCAGCAGATCGTCACGGTGGTCCACCGGACCGCGAAGGAGGGGCTCGGCCGGGCGTACGTGGACGGCATGACCCGGGCGTTGGCGGACGGCGCTGAGTTCGTCGTACAGATGGACTCCGATCTGTCCCATCCGCCGGAGTGCATCCCGGAGATGCTGGGCACCCTGCTGTCCACCCGGGCAGACGTGGTCATCGGTTCGCGCTACGTCACCGGCGGGGTACTGGCCGAGGAGTGGAAGCTGCACCGCCGGTTGCTGTCGGGCTGGGCCAACTTCTACGTACAGCGGCTGCTCTCGCTCCGGATCCGGGACGTCACCGCGGGCTACAAGCTGTGGCGCGCGGACACGCTGCAGGACATGCAGCTGGATTCGGTGGACAGCAACGGTTACAGCTTCCAGGTGGAGATGAACTACCGAGCAGTACTGCGCGGTCACAAGATCCTGGAGGTGCCGATCCGTTTCGAGGAGCGGCAACGCGGTGCGTCCAAGATGAGCCTGTCCGTACAACTGGAGTCGGCTCTGGTCCCGCTACGGCTGCGCCGTCGCCGGCGTCAGGTACGGCGGTAGCTCGTCCGGCGTGTGGTCTCCCCTACGGGAATCTCCCCGATCCGGGGTGACGTAGGAGACACTTCCCCTCAGGCGTGTTCCCTAATATGTGGCCGTACCCGGACATACTCTTCGGACGTTACACAGTGAGGTGAGTACACCACAGACGTGGGGTTGCCTCACGGGTAACCCGTTCGTTATGTTCCGCGGGACCCGTCGCAGATGAAGGGGAGAACGTTGGACGGCAAACACGTGGCACGGCGGCAACGTCGACTCGCGCGCCCGGTACTCCCGATCGCCGCAGGTCTTGTGGTCGCCGCAGCTACTGTCGGCGGCGTCACTCTCAGCCATTCCGGCAACGACAGCGGCAACGGCAACACGCAGCGGGCCTCCGCAGCCACGGCCGACACCCAGCCCGACCGTGCGACGATCCCGCAGCACGCGTCCCGCGGCAAGTCGCGTACCGAGTCCTCCAAGAGCGACTCGAAGGGCTCCAGCTCCGACGCGGGCGACCAGTCGAACTCCGTCGGCGAGAGCGGCAGCTGCAAGGCCGACTACCTGTCCACCGGCAGCACCACCGCCAGCGGCGAGAAGTTCGACAGCAAGGCATACACCGGGGCCAACATGTTCCTCCGGTTCGGCAGCAAGGTCCGCATCACCAACGAGGCGACCGGCAAATCCGTCGTCATCCGGATCAACGACCGCGGCGGTTTCGTCCAGGGCCGCTGCTTCGATCTGACCACCACCGCCTACAGCGAGATCGCTTCGCTGTCGGACCCGACGGTGCAGATCAGCTACGTGGTCATCTCCTAGATCGATCCTGACCGGCACCGCTCGGATGGGTCCGACCCGCCCGTGCGACCGCCGGTCGTCGGTCGTCGGTACGGCATCGGTTCGGCCCAGGGCCGCGGGTAGTCTCGCGTACTTCCCGCCGGCAGGGCATCCTGTCAGCGACAGTCTCCGTCCCGGGACCCGGAAGACCGATGCCACGTAACCCCACGCGACGCGTGCTGCGCCCCGATGCGCGAGCCGGGCTCGGCGCTGCCCTCGTACTGCTCGTACTCATCGCGGCGGTGGAACTCGCCGACGGCCGCAGTCCCAGCTACGTCGGCCTGCTGGCGACCCCGCCGTTCCTGGCCGCGGCGTTCGGCTCGTGGCGTACGGTGCTGCCGGTCGGCATCCTGTCGGTCGTACTGGCCTGCATGTTCTGGCTCACCTCGCCGGGCGGCCCGCAGGCGTCGGTGGCCGTCAACGTCATCGCCGTACTGCTCGCCACCGGTATCGCCGCCGCGGTCGGTGCGGTCCGACAGCGTCAGGTGGCCCGGTTCGCCGCGCTGTCCCGGCTGGCGTCGGTGGCCCAGCAGGCGATCCTGGGGCCGCTCGGCCCACGGGTCGGCAGCCTGCCGCTGGCCGCACGGTACGTCTCAGCCAGCGCCGAGGCAGACATCGGCGGTGACCTGTACGAGGCGATCGACACCACCTACGGCGTCCGCATGCTGATCGGCGACGTACGGGGCAAGGGCCTGGACGCCGTGCGGCTGGCCAGCATCGTGCTCGGCTCGTACCGGCACGTGGCGTACGAGCGGGCCGATCTGCGCGCGATCCTGGCCGATCTGGACCGGGCGGTGGCCCGTTCGGTGGGATTGGAGGACTTCGTCACCGCGGCGCTGCTGGAGGAACGCGGCGGCACCCTGACGGTACTCAACTGCGGCCATCCGGCGCCGCTGCTGCTGCGCCGTGGTCAGGCGATCCCGCTGGATCCGCCGGCGCCGGCGCCGCCGCTGGGTTTCATGCCGATGGCGCAGCCGCGGGTGCAGCGGCTGGAGCCAGGGGACCGCATCCTGCTCTACACCGACGGTCTGGCCGAGGCTCGCCGTAACGGCGAGTTCTTCCCGATCGAGGAGCGGGCCTGGGGTCTGCTGGGGCACGGCACCGTGCAGGACGGCCTGGCCTCGTTGGAGTCGGCGCTGCTGGAGTGGGTGAACGGGCTCCTGGACGACGACATCGCCCTGGTCCTGCTGGAGTATCCGGGTGCGGCTCTGCCGGTCGGCGACTCGACGCCGAACTGGGCGGTCGGGGACAGCAGTTCATGACGAGCGGCTGGGCGGGGCGCTCGCGCCGCCCAGCCGCTCGGTGAGCCCGGCATCCGCGTACCCCCCGGAATGCGTCTGCCCGGCGCTCGCCCGGCAGTCACCGGATCGCTCGTTCGAGCAGGCCAGAGCAGCGGACGTGGTGACACCGGTGGGTGGCCGGTAGGCGCGCCGGACACGTACGCGGTGATCTCACAGAGATCAACGAACGCTGAGCTGAGTGGTGACGCTTGTCACTGATCAATATCGGTAGGGCCGGCGTTGATCACTGCACGACTCGGCGATTCGCCCGGCGTGTCGCCGACCTGACACTCGAGTCCACGCAGGGTCGGCTTGCCAGAGGTTACCGATGAGTAATACAGTGGGTTACTGAAGAGTACGGCTCGACGGTCGGGAACCTGCCCACCGTCGGCTGGGACACCAGACGTCAGGCTGGAGCGGGAGCATGGGGCACTACAAGAGCAACCTCCGGGATCTCGAATTCAACCTGTTCGAGGTGTTCGGCACCGAACAGCGATTCGGCACCGCACCGTTCACCGAGATCGACGCCGACACCGCCCGGGGCCTGCTGAGCGAGGTCGACCGGTTCGCCCGCGAAGACCTCGCGGAGTCGTTCGCCGACGGCGACCGCAATCCGCCGGTATTCGACCCGGCCACCCACACGGTGACCCTGCCGGAGTCGTTCCGACGAGCGTACGGCCTGATGATGGACGCCGAATACTGGCGGATGGACGTACCCGAGGAGATGGGCGGCACCGTCGCCCCCCGCGCCCTGTGGTGGTCAGCCGCCGAGCTGATCCTCGGCGCGAACCCGGCCGCCTTCATGTACGCCGGCGGCCCCAGCTTCGCCGGCGCGCTCTACAACGACGGCACCGACGAACAGAAGCGCTGGGCGAAGATGTTCGCCGACAAGCGCTGGGGCGCCACCATGGTGCTCACCGAGCCGGACGCCGGCTCCGACGTGGGCGCCGGCCGCACCAAGGCCCATCTGCAGGAGGACGGCACCTGGCGGCTGGAGGGCGTCAAGCGCTTCATCACCTCCGGCGAGCACGACCTCACCGAGAACATCATCCACTACGTGCTGGCCCGGCCGGTCGGTGTGGAAGGTGCCGGCGGACCCGGCACCAAGGGCCTCTCGCTGTTCGTGGTGCCGAAGTTCCTGTTCGACGCGCAGACCGGTGAAATCGGCGAACGCAACGGCGCCGTCGTCACCAACGTCGAACACAAGATGGGCCTGAAGGTCTCCACCACCTGCGAGCTGACCCTGGGCGACGGCACACCCTGCACCGGCTGGCTGGTCGGCGACGTACACGACGGCATCCGGCAGATGTTCCACATCATCGAATACGCCCGGATGTTCGTCGGCACCAAGGCAATGTCCGCGCTGTCCACCGGCTACCTCAACGCCCTCGAATACGCCAAGTCGCGGGTGCAGGGCGCCGACCTCCTCAACCCGGCGAAGACCGCACCGCGTGTCACCATCACCCACCACCCCGACGTACGGCGCTCGCTGCTGATGCAGAAGTCGTACGCGGAGGGGCTGCGCGCCCTGGTCGCCTACACCGCCACCTGGCAGGACAAAGTACGGATCGACACCGCGGCCGGCGACGCCGACGGGGTGGCGCTCGCCGAACGCGTCAACGACCTGCTACTCCCGCTGGTCAAGGGCTGCGGCTCGGAGCGGGCGTACGAACTGCTCGGGTCCGAGTCGCTGCAGACCTTCGGCGGCTCCGGCTTCCTGCAGGACTACCCGCTGGAGCAGTACATCCGCGACTCCAAGATCGACACGCTGTACGAGGGCACCACCGCCATCCAGGCGCAGGACCTGTTCTTCCGCAAGATCGTCAAGGACCAGGGCAAGGCGCTGACCACGGTCGCCGGCGAGATCAAGGCGTTCATCGACAGCGAAGCCGGCAACGGCCAACTCAAGGACGTACGCGCCGCCGTCGGCGTCGCGCTGGAGAACGTGCAGGGCATCCTCGGCAAGATGTTCGAGTTCGCCGGCACCTCCCAGCAGGGCGAGCCACGCGCCATCTACAAGGTCGGCCTGCACCTGCGGCGGATGCTGCTGGCCATGGGCGACCTGGTGATCGGCTGGCTGCTGGCCCGGCAGGCCGAGGTTGCCCTGACCAAACTCGGCGCCGAGGTCTCCGACGCCGACCGCAACTTCTACCAGGGCAAGGTCGCCGCGGCGGGCTTCTTCGCCGCCGAGGTGCTGCCCCGGATCGCAACCGAGCGGGCCATCGTGGACGCCGCCACTCTCGACACCATGGACCTGGCCGAGGAAGCCTTCTAGGCGCCCGCGCGTACCCGACGCCCCCGGACAGCCACTGCTGCGTCCGGGGGCGTCGCACGTCCGGCCTCCCCGAACGGACCGGGCAACCGGGCGTACCGGCCCGCCCGGCGCCGCCCGCACGATGGCCGTGGAGGTGGTGACCGATGCGGGACGTATCCGTACAGGGCAACTACGACGTCGCCGTCGTCGGCGGCGGAGCGGCCGGGCTCAGCGCGGCCGTGGTTCTCGGTCGCTGCCGGCGCAGCGTCCTACTCGTCGACGCGGGCCGACCACGCAACAGCCCCGCCGCGCACGCTCAGGGCTTCCTCACCCGTGATGGTGTGCTGCCCGGTGAGCTCCTGGCGCGGGGACGTGAGGAGACCCGCCCGTACCCCGTGGACCTGGTCGCCGGGCTGGTCACCGGACTACGCCGGGCCGGGGACGGGTTCCTCCTGGAACTCGACGGTGGGCAGCGCACCGCGGCCCGCCAGGTACTGGTCTGTACCGGGTTGGTGGACCAGCTTCCGGACATTCCCGGGTTGCGGGATCGCTGGGGTCGCGATGTGGTGCACTGCCCGTTCTGCCACGGGTGGGAGGCCCGGGGCGAGCCCACGGTGATCCTCGTCGACACGCCGCTCGACCTGCACAAGGCGGTACTGGCCACCGCACTGACCGACCGGCTGGTACTGGTCACCGGTGGTCCGGATGGCCTAGACGTGGCGGCGGAGCCCGACGGCGAACTCCTGGCCCGGGCGGGCGTACCGGTGGTGACCGGGCCCGCGGCCGAGCTGGTGGTGGACGGCGACCGGCTCGTCGCCCTACGGACGGCCGACGGCCGGGAGGTCCCCGCATCGGTGGTCTACTGCACGCCGCCGGTGACCCCAGCCGACGACCTGCTGACCGAACTCGGCGCGGCCAGCACCACGTCGGTGTTCGGACCGCTCGTCGAGGTCGACACGCACGGCGCGACCAGCGTGCCGGGTCTCTGGGCGGCGGGCAACGCGGTGGATCCCACTGCGCAACTGGTGCACGCCGCTGCCGACGGCTACCGGGCGGCGCAGGCAATCGCCGGCAATCTGGCCGTCGACGACCTGCGGCGGCGGGCCGCGATCGGCTGAAGCACGCTGCGTCGCGCCGCCGGCTTCAGCGCAACCGGCGCGCCACCGCCAGGATCAGGTCGTCCAACGCGCTGCCCTGCCACATCCGGTAATGGTCACCCGGCACCGTGTCCACCGCGCAGCTGTCCGGGCCGGCCCGTCGCCACGAGTCCGCCGGCTCCGCGGCCCCGGCCTGACGCTGCGCAGCCTGGATCAGGATCACCGGGCCAGGACAACCGTCGGGCCGGTACCGGGCCAGTGCACGCAGGTTCGCCGCATAGACCGCGGCCATCCTCCGCCAAGCCGACTCCGGTGTCTCCGCCGGCAGCACCCCACGGTCGTGCAGGTGGTCGAAAACCGCCGCGAGATCGGCCACCACCGCCGGATCGGGAGTACCGGCAGCGTCCCCGGCCAGATCCTGCACCATCCGGATCAGTACCGTCCGCTCGGACAACGACACGGGTGCGCTGTCCGGATCGGGAAACTCCGCGTCCACCACCAGCAGCCGGTCCACCTTCTCCCCGGACCGGTACAACTGCCGGGCCATCTCCAGCGCGATCAGACCACCCATCGACCATCCGGCCAGCAGGTACGGACCCTCCGGCTGCACTTCCCGAACCCGAAGCAGGTACCCGGCGGCCATCTCCTCGATCGTGATCAGCGGCGGCTCGTCGGAACGCAGGCCGACCGACTCCAGGCCGTACATCGGCCGGCCCGGGGGCAGCCCGCGGACCAGTTCGGCGTAGCAGGACGCCGCGCCACCGACCGGGTGCACCCAGAACACGGGCTGTTCGGTGCCGTCCCGGCGCAGCGCCAGCAGCGGCGTACCAGCAGGTGACATGCCATCGGCTCGCTGTCCGACCCGGACCAGTTCCGCGACCGCCGCGACCGTGGCCGAGCCGAACAGGACCGCCACCGGTATCTCCACCCCGAACCTTCTGGTCACCGCGGTCAGCAGGCGGATGGCCAGGAAGGAGTTGCCGCCGGCGACGAAGAAGTCCTCCTCGACGCCCAGGTCGTCGGTGCCCAGGGCCGCGGCGAACATGCCCGCCAGGCTGGCCTCCAACTCGTCCGCGGGTGCCCGCCGGATGCCGGTGGGGCCAGTGTGGTCCGGCAGCAGCACCGCGAGCCGGCCGCGGTCCACCTTCCCGTTCGGGGTCAGCGGCACCTCCGGTACCGGGAGCAGTAGCGACGGGACCATGTACGGCGGCAGTACAGCCGCCATCCGGTCGCGCAGCACAGCACAGTCGGGGGGCTCCTGCACGTCGGCCGGCACCACGTAGGCTGCCAGCGCCTTGCCACTGGTACCGGCCGAGCGGACCACCGCGACCGCGTCGCGTACCCCGTCCATCCGGGCCAGGCAGCTCTCGATCTCGCCCAGTTCGATCCGGTACCCGTTCACCTTGACCTGCAGGTCGTCCCGACCGAGCAGTTCGATGGTCCCGTCGGGCAGCAGCCGCCCGAGGTCGCCGGTCCGGTACAGGCGCGTCCCGGACGCCGGGTGCCGGACGAACCGGTCCCCGGTGCGCTCCGGATCCTGCCAGTACCCGCGGGCCACGCCGACGCCGCCGATGGTGATCTCACCGGTGGCCCAGACCGGCCGCGGCTGCAGGTGTCGGTCCAGTACGTACATCCGCTGGTTGGCCATGGCCCGCCCGTACGGGATGCTGCGCCAGGCGGGATCGACCTTTCCGATGCGGTACATGATCGACCAGATGGCGCCCTCGGTAGCCCCACCCATGCTGATGACCTGCGAGTCGGGCCACAGCTGGCGTACCCGGTCGGGCAGGGTGACCGGGATCCAGTCACCGCTGAGCAGCGCGGTACGCAGAAACACCGGCGCCCGGCGTGGATCACCGGACTCCACGTGGTCGACCAGGATCTCCAGTAGTGCCGGCACGCTGTTCCAGACGGTGATCTTCTCGGCGCCGATCAGTTCGGCCCAGTGTTCCGGCTCCCGCATCCGGTCCCGACTGGGGAACACCAGCGTTCCGCCGACGGCGAGCGTGCCGAACACGTCGAACACCGACAGGTCGAAGCTGAGCAGGGACAGACCGAACACGACGTCGTCGGGGCCCAGGTCGATCACCGAGATCACGTCGGCGAGGGTGTTGACCGCAGCGCGGTGCGAGACCTCCACACCCTTCGGTTGACCGGTGGATCCGGACGTGTAGATCACGTAGGCGGTGTCGTCCGGTCGCTGCCGGGCTGCGACACCGCCCGTACCGGCGGCCACGGTCGACGGGTCGGCCCGGTCGATCGGCAGCCAGTCCCGGTCGTCGGGCAGCTCCCAGCGCTCGGCCACCCAGGACTGCACCAACCCGACACCTGGCGCGCACCGGTCGAGCAGATAGCGGATGCGTGCGTCCGGCAGTCCGGCGTCGATCGGCAGATACGCGGCCCCGGCCCAGAGCACACCGAGGACCGCCACCACCTGCTCCCACCCCTTGTCGGTGAGCACCGGCAGCAGCATTCCCGGGCCGGCGCCGCGCGCGGCCAGCCAGCTGCCGACCTCCTCGGCGCGGGCGGCCAGTTCCCGGTAGGTCATCCGGACGTCCCCGTCGACCAGCGCGGTCCGTTCGGGTTCCTGCCCGGCGAGAGTGAAGAACCGGGTGTGCAGCAGCCCCGCGTCGTCCAGCGTGAACGCGGTGTACACCGCCTCGACGGTGTCGCTGCGGGGCAGCACCCCCAGCTCACCCGGCGACCGGTCCCATGCGGGCGCCTCGACCAGTGCGTCGAGTACCGCGGCGTAGCTGTCGAAGGCGGACTCGACGAAGCCGGGGCAGAAGACCGCGTCGACGGTGTCCCAGTTGGCGACCAGCGCCCCGCCGTACTCGTACACCTGGTGGTCCAGGGTCACCTGAGGTGTCTGCAGGGCACTGTGCGCCAGCTCGGCGTTGAACGGCAGGTCGGCCAGGAACGAGGTGTCCACGTCCAGCAGCCCGGCGAACACCACCGGGAACACGGCGCGGGCGGACCAGCCCTGCGCGCGGGCGGTCTCCCGTGCGATCCGGACCCCGTCGACGGAGGCGTGTGCCAGATCGGCGCGCAGCTGCGCCTGTACCGACCGGGCGCGGTCAGCGAAGCTCCGCTGCTCCCGGCAGTCGATCTCGACCGGTACGGTCCCGCCGAGGTTGCCGAGCACCGTCTCACTTCCCGGTTGGTCGGCGGAGCGGAACGACGAGAGCACCAACAGGGTGAACGTCGGGGTCTTGCTCCAGTGGGCGAGAACCTCGGCGTACACGGTGAGCAGGGCAGTTTCCGTGCTGACTCCGGCGCAGCGGGCGTGCTGCTGGAATGCCCGCCACTGCTGTGGCGCCAACCGGGCGACACGGCGGGTGAAGCGGGCCGCGGTGGGAACGGCCCGGTCGAGCAGCGGCAGCTCCGGTGCCGCGGGGATCGAACCCAGCCGGTCCTGCCAGTAGGCCCAGTCGGGGTCATTGCCGTGCGAGGTCCGGGAGGATTCCGCCTGCCGGGCGTCCAGCACCGTGCTGATGACCTGCTGGTAGTCGCGGGCGGCTCGGCGCAGCTGGTGTGTCGGGTCGCGGTAGAGCGCCAGCCAGTCCTTGACCAGGGCGTGCTGGGTCAGCCCATCGGCGACGAGAAAGGCGATGCTCAGGTGCGCCCGGTCCCGGCCCCCGTCCAGCCGCTGGACCACCACCTCCAGCATCGGGGCGGTGGCCGGGTCGGGCCCGGTGGTGGCCAGCCTCTCGGCGATCTCCCCGGTGCAGCGACGTACCTCGTCCTCGGGACGACCGCGGAGGTCCTCGATGGTGACCGTCGGGTCCGCGGTGTCCACCACCCGCTGCTGTCCGTCCGCCCCGACGACCAACCGGAGCGCGTCGTGCGCCTGTACGAGACGCCGTAGCGCATCGAGTGCGCGGTCCAGGTCCAGCCCGGCACAGTCGACGGCGAAGTACTCGTGCGCGTCGATACCACCCAGCTCGAGCCCTTCGCTTCGGCCCACCCAGTAGGCCTGCTGCAACGGGGTCAGGGGTGCCGGGTCGGTCGTACCGGATTCCGGGAACTCCTGGTAGAGACGTGTCTGCGGCATCTGCGCTCCTCCCTGTTGGGCCGGAGCGTCGCGTCGGTCCGGTCGCTGCGGGTCTCCGGCGTACGGGGAGGGCGATCCAGCTGGTTCTCGTCCGGACCGCCGGGCTACGGGAAACGACATATTGAAAGTTGCGGTTCGCAACTCCAGGTAACCTGCCATCCAGACGATAACGTGGATGAACCTCACAATCAGCGCCCGACGAACCACTCCGATCGAGCGTCGGCCAGACGGGGCAGCTACCCCCGACGGGGTCACCGACCGACCACGGAACCGCGCCGGCATCCGCGGCGTCGCCCATTGAGGTCCCACCGGCGGCCGCCCGGCAGCGCCGGGCCATCCACCTCGTTTCCAGCCGCCCGGCAAGCTTCTGCGGGGGGCGTGTGTGAAGTTCGGGCCGCCCGGGTATCCGGCCACCAGGAGGTGGGGCATGAGTATCGGGATTGGAATCTTCCTGCTGGTCCTCGGTGCGATCCTGGCGTTCGCGGTGCACGCCAACTTCGGCTGGTTGGACATCAACGTGGTCGGCTGGATCCTCATCCTGGCCGGGGTCGTCGAGCTGGCTATCACGCTCATGGTGTGGAACCGTCGGCGCGCCGCCAGCACGGTCACCCAGCGCGAGGTGTACCAGAACGGGCAACCGACGACAGTGACCGAACGGACCGTGCACGATCCCGCGGTGGGCCCGGAGGCCGGGCCCGGCGGCAGCACCCCCGCACCGCCGCCGCCCCGTCGCATCTGACCCCGACCACACGGCTGACCGGCGCTGCCGAGCACGGCAGCGCCGGTCAGCGGGCACACAGTACGGGGACCGTCCCGGCATAGGCTGTGAACGTGGCAGACCTGATGTGCCCCACCCGGTTGCTCTGGCTACGAGACAGTGGCACCCCTGCTGCGCTGGCCGGACTTCAGGTCGGTCGGGTGTACGGCGCGCCGGACACCCGACCCGCCGCCGAGGAACTGGCCAGCGGCCTCGCGGTCGCCGCCGAGACGTTCCCGACGCTCGGCGAGGTAGCTTCCGCTCCGCTCCGGCGCTGGCTGCTCGACGGCGACCTGGCCGAACCCGCCCCGGGCGGGCAGACCGGCCAGCAGGCCCTGGCCGGGTTCTCCGATGCCCTGACCGACATCGCCGAACGGCACCGCGGGCAGACCGTCGTACTGGTCTGCGGGCCGAACATCCTCAGCCTCGGGCTTGCCGCGCTGTGCTCCGGGCTGGCCCCCCACCTCGTACACGACCGACCGCTCCCGGCCGGCGCGGTGGTGCTCACCGAGTACGACGGGGACGGCTGGCGCTACCTGTCCGGCTGGCCGGACGACCCCGCGGCGTCGGTATCCGACGCGCTTCCCGGCCAGCTCGCCCGGGCCGCCGCGGAGCTGACCGCGATGGCCGGGATCGGCGGCGAGTCGGCGCTGGTCGCCGGGGTGCGCTGCGCTGCGCTGGGAATTCCGCAGCCATGGGCAACGTACGCCCGGCCGGTCAGCGCACCGACAGCCGACGAGTTCGGGCAGGTCCGTGACTGGCTGACCGCCCGCAGCACACAGTGGACGGTCCGGGTGTCGGCGCGGGACGCGACCGCCGCCGTCTACCAGGACCTGCGCACCTGCGAGGTGCTCCCGGTGTACACGCTCGCCGGGTCGGTCGCACTGAATGCCACGCCCGAGGTGACCGGGCTGACGATCGCGCCGGCCCGGGATCCGGCCGAGTTCCTCACCGTGTGCGGCGCCGGGCTGGCACCACTGGTCACCGACCGGCACTTCGCCGACGACCGGCACCGGTTCCTGGTCGGTCGGTTCGACGGCGAACCGGTGGCCACCGCGCTCCTCCGCCGGGGCGGCGGCACCGTCTGCCTGTCGATGATCAACGTCGTTGCCGAGCACCGGCGGCGGGGGATCGGTGCGACGATCTCCGCCGCCGCGTCCCGGCTGGCCGGCACACTGGCCGGCGGTGGCCCGGTCTGGCTGAACGCCAACGACGACTCGGCGCGCATCTACCGCAGGATCGGCTACCGGCAGGTCGACGAGCACGTGTTCCTCACCTCCGTTGGTTGAGTGCCCGCCACCCGCGACGCGCCGATCGGGCCTGGTGCAGCGGACGCGGGATCGGGGGACAGCCTCTAGGGTTGCGGCCATGCGGACACACCCGGCCGGCCCCGACGCGCTGCTGCTGGAATGCGCGGACGGCGACGAGGTCGCAGGGTGGGTCACCGAGCTGTCCCGGCGGCGGGAGAGCGGGGAGCTGTCCTGCGTCGAGCTCGTACCGGCAGCCCGTACCGTCCTGCTCGACGGGGTCGACGACCCGGCCGCGATCGAGCGCGCGCTGGCCGGATGGACACCGGCCGCCGACAGTGCCGGGCCGACCGGCACGGCGAACGTCGAGGTGCCCTGCGTGTACAACGGCCCCGACCTGGCCGACGTCGCAGAGCTGTGGCGGACCAGTACCGACGGGGTCGTGCAGCGCCATACCGACACCGAGTTCCGGGTCGCGTTCTGCGGTTTCTCCCCCGGATTCGGGTATTTGACCGGGCTGCCGCGGGAGCTGGCCGTGGCCCGTCGGCCCAGCCCCCGCCCGCGCGTACCGACCGGCTCGGTCGGCCTGGCCGGCGAGTACTCGGGGATCTACCCGTCGCCGTCGCCGGGCGGCTGGCAACTGATCGGGCGTACCGACCGCACGCTGTTCGACCCTGCCGCACAGCCGCCGGCACTGCTGTCGCCGGGCACCCTGGTCCGGTTCCGGGCGGTGCGGCCGTGAGCGGGTCGGTGCAGCCATGGGCCGTACGGAGCGCGCCGGCGGTGCGGCCATGAGCGGCGACGTCACCCTGACCGTCGTACGGTCGGGCCCGTTGAGCACGGTGCAGGACCAGGGTCGGCCGGGGCTGGCGCATCTCGGCGTGCCGCGCTCGGGTGCGCTGGACGCACCGGCGTTACGCCGGGCGAATCTGCTGGTCGGCAATGACGGGTCGGCCGCCGGCCTGGAGTTCACCCTGTCCGGCGCGACGCTGCGGGCCGACACGACGCTGACGGTGGCGGTGACCGGGGCGAGCGTCCCGGTCACGGTGGACGGCGCCAGGGTCGGCTTCGACGTGGCGGTCACCGTACCGGCGGGGGCGACGCTCGCGGTCGGTACGGCGAAGACCGGGCTGCGCAGCTATCTGGCGGTGGCCGGCGGTATCGCGGCGCCGCCGGTACTGGGCAGTCGGGCCACCGACACGCTGTCCGGTCTCGGCCCGTCGCCGTTGCGTGCCGGGGACACCCTGCCGGTGGGACAGCCGGGCGGCGCTGGTCCGGGCGGCGCTGGTCCGGGCGGTGACGAACCGGCCCCCGGCGGCCGGCGTCACAGCGACACGGTGGACGGGGCCACCGGCCGTACGGTCCGGGTGTACCCGGGTCCCCGGGTCGACTGGTTCACCCCCGATGCGGTTGCCGCGTTCCTGGCCGGGCCGTACACGGTCTCACCGACCAGCAACCGGGTCGGCGCGCGGCTGACCGGGCCGCAACTGACCCGGGCGGTCACCGCCGAGCTGCCCAGCGAAGGACTCGTGCTCGGCGCCGTGCAGGTCCCGGCCGACGGTCAACCGCTGGTCTTCCTGGCCGACCACCCGACGACCGGCGGGTACCCGGTGATCGCGGTACTGCACCCGGCCGACGTAGCGCTGCTCGCGCAGGCCCGCCCCGGTACTACGGTCCGGTTCACCCCGGCGGACGACACGTGGAAGGACGTACCCGGTGGATCTCAACGCTGATCTCGGCGAGGGTTTCGGGGCCTGGCAGGTCGGCGACGACGACGCCCTGCTGACCATCGTGACCAGCGCGAACGTGGCGTGCGGGTTCCATGCCGGCGGACCCGGGACGATGCGGAAGGTGTGCGCGCTGGCCGCCGAGCGGCGGGTGTCGGTCGGCGCCCAGGTCGGCTACCGGGATCTGGCCGGGTTCGGCCGCCGGCACATCGACTACGCGCCGGACGAGCTGAGCGACGACGTTCTCTACCAGCTCGGCGCGCTGGACGGGTTCTGCCGGGTGGCCGGTACGAAGGTCCGCTACCTCAAGCCGCACGGAGCGCTGTACAACACCGCCGCGCGGGACGAGGGGCAGGCCGGCGCGGTGGTCCGGGCGGTCCGGGAGTACGACCCGGACCTTCCGGTACTGGGCCTGCCCGGCTCGGCGCTGCTGCGCCTGGCGGAGGAGGCGGGCCTGCGGGTCCTGTCGGAGGGTTTCGCCGACCGGGGTTACACGCCGACCGGCGCGCTGGTGCCGCGCCGCGAGTCGGGCGCCCTGGTCACCGAGCCGGACGAGGTGGTACGCCGCGCGCTGCGGATGGCGCTGGAGGGTGAGGTCGTGGCGGTGGACGGCGCGGTGATCCCGGTGCTGGTCGACTCGTTCTGCGTGCACGGCGACACCCCGGGTGCGGTCGATCTGGCCCGCCGGCTGCGCAGCGCGCTCACCGAGGCCGGCGTGCGGCTGACCCCGCTGGGGTGAGCCGTCGCGTCAGGCGTCGGTGCCGCGCAGGACGCCTCAGGCGTCGGTGCCGCGCAGGATCAGCGGCAGCCGGGTCTCCGCTCCGGCAGTCACGGTGACCGGGACGCCCCAGTCCTGCCGGGTGAGGTGGCAGGCCGGGTTCTCCGCCTCCGAATCGCAGATCGCGGCCTGCGCGGTGACCTGCAGTACGCCGCCGTCGACGGTGTCGGACAGCACCAGCCGGCGGCACAGGTCGGTGCCCACCCCCGCGCCGTCGACCAGCAGTTCCGGCGGGGACGCGGACACCTCCAGCCGGGTCGGACGGCCCGTACGTGTCGTCCAGCTTCATCCCCGGCGGCGCCGAGTACACCACGTCCAGGGTGATCTCGCCGGGTGCGAGCGCGCTGGCCGGCCGTTCGGTGCGGTACCGGTTGCCGGGCACGGTGCCGTCCGGCGACTCGGACAGCAGCGGACGGGTCAGCCGGTGCGCGCCGGACTCCACCACCAGGATCTCGTCGCCGGCGGTACGACGTCGCTGGGTTCGGCCAGCCCGGACGCGACGGTACGCAGCTGCCCGGTGCCCGGGTCGTACCGTCGGACCGCACCGTTGTAGGTGTCGGCGACCAGTACCGTGCCGTCCGGCGCGACCGCCACCCCGAGCGGGTGCTGCAGCAGGCGCCTTCGGCGACCCGGGCGCTCCGCCGTCGGCCGCAGGCTCGCCCGCCCTCGACGTGGCCGAAGTCGAACAGGCCCTGACCGACGGCGGTGTGCAGCTCGCCGTCCTCGACGTAGCGCAGCGCGGAGGTCTCGCTGTCGGCCAGCCAGAGCCGGCGCGCCGTCGGCGGACAGCCCGGACGGCTGCGCCAGCAACGCCTGCGCGACCGGACCGTCGCGCAGGCTCTCGACGGTGGTGCCGGCGTACACCCGGACCGTGCCGCGCTCGGGTCGAACCACCAGAGTTGGTGGATGCCGGCCATCGCCACCACGATCCCCGGCACGGCTCGCCGGTGTACCAGGCGACGTCCCACGGCGAGGACAGGTCAGCGGTCAGCGCGGCACGCTCGCCGTCCTCCGCACCGACACTGCGCCACGGCTGGCCGGTGCCGGCGATCGTGCGCACCTCGCCGTCGGCGAGCCGTACCCCGCGCAGCAGGTGGTTGACGGTGTCGGCGACCACCACGTCGTATCCGACCCGGCTCGGCGACGTCCGTCGGCAGCAGCGCCATGCCCTGCGGCTCGCTGAAACTGGCCTGCCCGGCCGGCCCGTCGGCGCGGCCACGGCTGCCGGTACCGATCCGGCGCAGTACCTTCTCGCCGTCCGCAGTGAGCTCCACCAGGCGGTGCTGCGCCGAGTCGGCGACCAGCAGCGTGCCGCCGGGCAGCGCGAGCGCCTTGCCCGGGAAGCGCAGCTCGGTCGGCGGTGGCGGTGGCGGCACGTACGGCCCGGCGCCGGGTCGCAGCGTGCCCTTGGCGGTGTGCTCCTCGATGAGCTCGTCGATCAACCGGTCCAGCCCGTCGGCGTGGCCCTCACCGGCCATGGTGGCGACCACGTACCCCTCGGGGTCGATCACCGCCAGCGTCGGCCAGGCCCGCGCGGCGTACTGCTGCCAGGAGATCAGCTCGGGGTCGTCGAGGACAGGGTGCTCGACGCCGTAGCGCTCGACGGCGGCGGACACCGCCTCCGGGTCCTTCTCGTGCTCGAACTTGGGCGAATGCACCCCGATCAGCACCAGCGAGTCGGCGTACCTCTGCTCCACCGGCCGCAGCTCGTCCAGGACATGCAGGCAGTTGATGCAACAGAACGTCCAGAAGTCCAACAGGACGATGCGGCCGCGCAGCTCGGCCAGCCGCAGCGGACGCCCGCCGGTGTTCAGCCAGCGACGGCCGCGAAGTTCAGGAGCCCGTACGTGCTGCGATGTCGTCCCCACGCCCCGATTCTGCCCACAGCCAGGCCGCTGCGACCACCTCGTCCGGCACTTCGAACAACTCGTCGAACAACGGACACCCGGCACTCGAAAGCTGCAATCACCGGCCCGAGGGAGTTGGAATTCAACTTGTACAAGTTGTTGAGAAAATCAAGATGTACACTCAGGGCATGAGTACCGATGCCCTGCCCGAGAGTCTGTCGATCGCTGACGCTCGCGCCAATTTCACCGACGTCATCGGCGCCGCCCAATATGCCGGCCGGATCACCCACATCACCCGCGGTCGCGGACACCGGCCAGCCGCCGCCGTGGTCTCCGAAGAGTTCCTGGCCGAGGCACTGGCCGCCATGGAGATCGTCGAGGATGAGATCCTCGCCCGCAAGGCAACCGAGGCGATGGAGCGTGACCACGACGAGCCACTCGTGTCTGCTGCCGAGTTGCGGGAGCGGCTCGGCCTGTGACCTACAGCGTCAAGTACACCCGCACCGCCGACAAGCAACTGGAGAAGATCGCCCGCTCGGACCGTCGTCTCGCACGGGCGATTCTCGACAAGATCGACAAACTCGCCGATGACCCACGCCCGGCCGGGAGCCGGGAACTGACCGGATACCCAGGTCTGTGGCGGATCAAGGTGCGCCAGGTGATGCGGGCGGTGTATCGGATCGATGACGACGGCACCGCCGTGATTGTGGCGCTGATCGAGCACCGCAGCTCGGTGTACGAGACACTGCGACGAGTCGCCGCAGGGATCTGACCAGCTCTCCTACCGGAGGCGTGAAGTCGGCGAAGTCGAAGCCGGGGGCGACGATGCAGCTGACCAGTACCTCGGCGTCGGCGGCCGGGTGGGCGGACTGCCAGACACCGCCGGGTACCCGGATCTGCGGGCGTTGACCTGCTGCGATGTCGGGACCGAGCAGTACGGTCTCGGCCGCCGCCGGTTCGGTGCCGTTGCCGCCGAGGGTGAGGGCCAGCGGGCCGCCCCGGTGCCACAGCCACAGTTCGTCGGACCGTACGGTGTGCCACCGCGACTCCTCGCCCGGCCGCAGCAGGAAGTAGATGCCGGTGGCGGCGGCGCGCTCGCCCGGGTAGCCGGGCGGGGTGGCGGACGGGCCGGCCCGCCACGTCTCGGTGTACCAGCCGCCCTCCGGGTGCGGGCGCAGGTTCAGCAGGCGTACCAGATCGTCCATGCCCGGCCTACCCGGCCCGTACGGTGTCCAGCGACGCCAGCCGGGCGCCGACCTCGGCCAGGGCGGACCAGTCGCCGTCGAGCTCCAGTACGGCGACCGTGCAGGTCTTCAGCTCGTACCAGTCGCCGGTGAGCAGCCCGACGAACTCCGCGAGGCCAGGGTTGTGGCCTACCAGCATCGCGGTCGTGAGCGTGGGTGGCAGGGCGCGGGCGAGTTCCAGCAGCCGTGCGGCCGGCGCCGCGTACAGCCGAGGTTCGAGGGCGTCCGGCGGCGGTTCGGTCAGTTCGTCGGCGGCGAGCTGCCAGGTCTGCCGGGCCCGGGTCGCCGACGAGCAGAGTACGAGATCGAGGCCGGGAAGATGGTCGGGCAGCCAGCGGCCCAACGCCGCGGCGTCGCGCCGACCGCGGTCGGCCAGCGGTCGCTCGACGTCGGGCACCCCTTCGGGCCAGGCCGCCTTGGCGTGCCGCAGTACCGCCAGTTGCCGCATACCTGCCATCCCCGCAGCATGCCAGCACTGGGCACGTTCAGCGGCGTACAACCTCCAGGAAGGCGGACCACTGCTCGGCGCTCACCGCCAGGTACGGCCCCTGCGGGTCCTTGGAGTCCCGTACCCCGACCACCCCAGGCCCCGCCGCAACCTCCACGCACATGCTCTGTTGGCCGCTGCGGGAACTCTTACGCCACACAAGTTCGGACAGGTCGAATGTAGACATCGCGACGCTCCCAAAAACCAAGGTCATCAGGCTGCAATCAGGCTAGTTCACCTATGCCGTTCCTGGCGGCATTGACGAAGACAGTCCACTGAGCCTCACGGACGACCAGGTGTGGTCCGTCTGCGTTTTTGGAGTCCCGCACCCTGACCATTCCACCATCTGTGGCGACCTCCACGCAGCTGCCGTTCTGTCCACTCCGACTGCTCTTGCGCCATACATTTTCTGAGACATCGGGCGCAGCCATGGTGGGACACCTCTTACTGGTACTCGGCCTCCAGGGTCGCGGCAATCCTAGTCCGGGAGGCGTCGGGATCGAGCGCCACCGATCGAAGGCGATTCATGATCTTCTCGCAATCCCTTACTTCGTAAGGCTTGTGCAGGATCATGTCGCCGGCAGCCGTCTCCAGCACTGCGATGTGTGGATCTTCCGCGTCGGCGAACTCCAGCACGCTCACCGAGCCCTGCAGCCCAGGGTGCGCCGTCTCGCAGAACGGCACTACCTGCACGATGACGTTCCGCAGCTCGGCAGTCTTGAGTACGTGTGCCAACTGCTCCCCCATCACGGCTCGGCCGCCGACCGGATGCCGGAGGACGGCCTCATCGAGAATCGCGCAGTACTGAACTGCGTCGGCGTCCGTCAAGCGCTTCTGCCGCTCCAACCTCGCTTCCACCCGCCGCTCGATCTCGTCGTCCTGTAGTGAGTGCACGCCGTCGCGCATGACCGAGCGGATGTAAGCGGGAGTCTGCAGTAGACCGGGTACGGAGGAAGGCTCGAAGACCGAGATCACGGTTGCTTCCGCCTCCAACGCGATGTTGTCGACGTGCGGGGTCGGTAGGACATCGGCGTACGAGCGCCACCACCCTGGCTCGTTGGCCTTCTTCGCCAGCTCGGTGAGGGCTGCGAGCTCGTCGCCCTGGACTCCGTAGCTCATGAGCAGGGCTCGGATCACCGCTGGGCGGGGGAGAGCCTTGCCGTGCTCCATCCGCGAGATCGTGGATTTCGTTGAGCTGATCTCCTGAGCAGCCTGGTCAAGCGTCATCCCCGCCTGCAGGCGGAAGTGGTTCAGCGCCAGCCCGACGCGTCGCGCTCGCGCGGAGTAGTGGTTGACCATGCTCAGATCCTGCCATCAATGCCGTAGGACATCAAGCTTGGACACATTGACTTGGGAGTTGCATATCAAGCTGTTTGCTGGCAGAGTGCACGCCGTCAAGTGCAGTGAGTAGTAACTTCTGCCGCAAAGGGGACGAGTGTGACCATCGAACAGGCAGCGTTCACGGCGTCGGGCCGGAGCGGGTTGCCGCAGGTGAGTGGGCTGTATCCGAGCGATGAGGTGGCGGACGCGGCGTTGTTGCACGTCGATGACGCGTTCGGGTGGGTCGTCGAGTGCTTCGGGCGCGCGTACCTGATCCAGCGCGACATGGAGACCGGGCGGCACACGGTCGGCACGTTCCAGAGCCTCGACCGGATCGTGCGGATGTTCGGCCGGCACGAACCGCTCGGCGTACTGCGCCCCGACGGCCCGGTCCGCTGGCCGGCGCGGCTCATCACCGATGCGTACGGGTTCAGCCCCGACGACGGCCTGCTCGGCAGCTACCGTCCGCACGGCGCGGCGCTCGGGAACGGCGGCGCCGATGTCCGCAACTGAGCAGCGACCCGACAGACGCAGGTACGAAGATGGGCGCGGTGCCCGCCCTGGAAAGCCGCACCGCGCCCGCGTCGTCCAGCACCCATCGAGGAGTGCGCGACCAGCACATCGTACCGTCGCCGTTAACCTCCGCGGCAGTTGTCCACAGCCCTGTGGACAACTCGTCGAGGAGGCGGCGCGGTGACTACGCTGATGAGCCAGTACCTGGCGCTCTCGTTGGCGGTGTTCGGTCTCGGCTGCGCGATCCTGGGCTTCTTCTTCGGCCACACCGTCAAGACCGAACGCGGCTGGCAACGGTACGTGGACTCCACGATCGCCCGCCGCGACGGCTGGCCGTACCCGGGTGAACGCCTGCCGGCGGCCCGCCGCTGCGAGCCCCGGCACCGCCACCGTCGACCGTCCCGCAGACACCGACGTACCACCGCGAGCTGCCTCCCCATGGCCAGCGCGACCCACGCGCGTTGATCATGGCCTCAGTGTCGCCTCAGTGTGGTTGACCATGGCCTCAGTGCAGCGACACGCCGACAGCGATGTCACTGAGGCCATGGTCAACGCACCCACGCCATGATCAACGCCGGGCGAGCGCAGACGTCCGTACGCGGCGAAGCGCCGGGAACGGTCAGCTGGCGGGGCGGTAGATGTGGGCGACGGCGCCGCCGTCGAAGGGCGTCGCGTGCACGAGGTCGAGGCTCATCGGACGGGCGAACAGCCGCAGACCGTTGCCGAGTACGACCGGGTGCACCAGCAGCCGGTACTCGTCGACCAGATGCGCGCCCGTCAACGACTGCGCGAAGCCGGCGCCGCCGTGCGCCAGGATGTCCTGGCCGGGTTGGTGCTTGAGGCGGGCGACCTCCGTGGTGAGGTCCCCGTCGGCGATGTGGGAGTCGGTCCAGTCGGCGCGCTTCAGGGTCCGGGAGAACACGACCTTGGGGATCTCGTTCATCGGTGCGGCGAACACCTCGGTGGAGCTGGGCCAGCGCGCGGCCATGTCCTCGTACGTCGAGCGGCCCATGATGTGCGTGCCGCAGCGCCGCAGCGAGTCCATGGTCCAGGCCGTCACGTCGTCGGTGTAGTGGGGGAACACCCAGCCGACGCTCTTGTCCTCGGTACAGACGAAGCCGTCGACCGAAACGGACATCTTCAGGACGAGTTCCCTCACGTCAGCCCCTGACGTACGGCGGCAGCATCACCACCAGTACAGACCGCGGACGCCACGCAGACGCACCGATCGCCGGAATTGCCCGCACCGCCGATGCCTGGCCACTGGATCGCGTCCGAGGCCTCATCCCCAGATGGCGCAACGTTGGGCCAGCCAGCAGGCTCACATAGCCTCGCGTGCTTCGCTCGGTTGCCACACGCTGATAATCTCGCGCGCGTGCCCACATCAGGAGGCGAAAATGCTGCGTCCCAACAGATTGAGAATACTGTGTACGGCGGGTGCCCTGGTTTCCCTGCTACTCACTGGATGCACTACAAGCCACAGGGCCAGACCGAAACCCACATCGCCTTCGAGTAGTCCGACACCCCAAGTCAACGCAACCAATTCACTGACCGCGCCTGACGGTGGAAAGCTCGTGGTAGCCGAAACAGGCGTCTCGCCAATAAAGGACATATACGGCAAGTCGATGGCCAGTTTTGGCATCATCCTGACAAATACAAGTAGATCCTGGATCGCCGATACCAGCCAGGTCGTAATTGCATTCTCCGATTCATCGAAGAGATCGATTACGGGACCAGCTGGAGTTTCCTCATATTCACCGCCCGGCGTACTGCCTGGACGCAAAGCGGGTCTCGGAGCTCAGGTCTACGTCGGTCGAGGGGGAGTTGCTCACGTTAAGGCACGGATCAAGAGCACATTCTGGATACACATAGATACAGATACCGCTGAAATCACGGCCAATAATGTACGAATTGTACGCGCCGCAGATAGTGAACAGCATGGAACTCTCACATTTACCGTGAACTCAGCCTTCAAATCTACCGTCAGGGGCCGTTCCGTCAACGCGATCTTCCGCAGCGGCTCTGGGCGCATCACTGGCGGCGCCGGCGGAGGAGAATTTTCCATGTGTACAGCCCCACCCGGTCGTAGCACCTGCAGGGAAGAGCTCACTGAGGCAATTCCCGCAGGTACAGTCGACTCATCCACCGAAATCTATCTGAGTGGTCAGTAACCTCATGGAGGTGTAAAGTTTTCTCGGATTTGGGCGGGATAATAGCCGTCCAAGGATGGCTTGGGCGGCAGCAGGTTCATACTTTCAGCTGATCGCGTCGTTAGGGCACTGCGACACAGGTCAGCGCAGCTGTTGAAGCTTTTTGCGACGCTTTGTTCATGACGCTCGACAGTGCTATCAATTCGCTGAAAGACGTCGAGCATCTTCTGCAGCACGCCGTCTACTGTGTGAGCATTCAACGGTGAAGGATGCTTGTCCTTCTCTGGTGCCGGAAGCTGATATCTCCTGGATAACCAGGCGGTCCAACCGGTCTGCAAGCTCTCCCATATCCACCTCGGGTCGAAATCGTGCCAGGGATGAGTGCGGGCGCCACGCCAGAGTCGAGGTCGCCGTGTTCAAGAGGCTGGGTAAAGGATCAACCCATTGGCGGGCACCCTTCATCCGGTCCCTGCGGTCTACCGCTGACGATGTTTGCACAGAGCCACAACACGTCCATAAGAGGCACGACGCGACAACCACGGTAGGAAAGTGGTTCAGAATGACCACGTCAGCTGTGTTTGACCGGCTCCAGGCAGCGGACCGGGTCGCCGTCGATGCCGTCGAGTTCGATCGCCGGGCCGGACGGGTCAGGGCACTGGGCCCGGTCCGACACCACCCGGGTGACCCGGTACGCCCCGCCCTCGCTGCAGGACGCCGATTCGGCGCGGTCCCCGTGCCGGGTGACACACGAACCGACCGGGTACTGCGTGCCGTGGCTGGTGAAGACCTGTACGGCGCCGACCCCGACCCCCACGGCCACTAGGACGGCCAGCACCAGCCCCACGATCAGGCCGGTACGGCGACGCTTCGGTGCGGGTTGCTGCGGAGAGGGATACGCGGGCCCACCGGACATCGGTCCGGCCGGCATCGGCCCGCCGCTGATCACCGGAAACTGACCGGTGGGCGGCCCGGACGGAACGCCCTGGCCCTGCGGACCAACCGGCTGGCCCGGCCCGGGTGGCGGCACGGACGGACCGGGCGCCTGACCCGGTACGGGTGACTGTCCCGGTGGAACAGGCAGCTGGCCGGGTGGTACCTGCTGCCAGCCGGCGGGATGCGGGCCGGCGGACTGGTGCGGGCCGGCGGGATGCGGAGGCCCGGACGGGTGCGGACCAGCGGGCTGCTGCGGCTCGGATTGCCAGCCGGCGGGCTGTGGGCCAGCAGACTGCTGCGGGCCGGCGGGATGCGGCGGGCCGGAAGGGTGCGGGCCGGGCGCGCCGAACGGGGGCGCCGGCGGGTACGGGCCGGCCGCCCGCTGCGGCGGGAACGGCCCGGGGCTCGCCGCCTGCGGCGGGACGCCGGGGCCGGGCTGGTTCAACGGTGGGCCGGGGGGTGGCGGCACCGGACCGGCGGGGGGAAACGGACCGAGCCGGGGTGGCGGCTCGTCGTCCTCGTTCTGCTCCGGCTCGTCCGACACAGCCCCGGTGGCTACCGACTCTGCCGGGCCACGGTCCTCGGGGGCATGCCCGACCGGAGGATCTGCGTGCGGAGCACGTTCCTCGGGGGAACGGTCGTCAGGTGTCGCAGTGGCCGGGTCCTGCTGTCGGCTCGGCGACGTGGTGCCGTCGGAGCTCATCTGGCCTCCTCCACCGCGACCGGGCCTTCGCGCCCGACGCTCCGGTCCGCGTCCTGGACGGACGCGGCAGCATCACGGTACCCGGCGGAGTCCAGCGGCCCTGCCTGCCGGGGTGCGCACGATGACGCACCCACGATCGGCTGCCGCGACGGCGGGGATGCCTAGTAGCGGCTGGAGATGTTGAGCAGCTCGTCGCGCATCGCGCGGGACGGGCAGCGGTCCAGGGCGCGCTCGATGGCGCGGGCCCGCCGGTTGTGGTTGCGCCGGTCGCGGTACTTCTGCAGGAAGGTGCTCATCGTCTTCGCCTCACGTCTCGTCGCTGCTGCGGTGATGCCCGGCGACTCGGGTGCGCCCCTGCTCGAGCGCCTTACGCGCTCTGGCCGTTCCTCATCGCCTGCCTCTCCATTAGAGCGCACCTGACCGTTTATCGTCCACACAATCTTCGGTGAGGCCGCGCACATCCCTTCGATCCTTCGGCAAACCTCGGATCAAACCTTAGCGACTGCGACCACCTCATGGTGACGATCGGGTGGCCGGCGCACATCCAGAGGACAGAAAAGTGGCCGCGACCCGGAGCGGGTCGCGGCCACTTCAGCCGGTGACGATGAACTAGTCCCAGGCCAGCAGCGTCGCCTCGGGATCGGTCAGGAACTGGCCGATGTCGGCCAGGAACCGCGAACCCAGCTCGCCGTCCACGATGCGGTGATCGAACGACAACCCCAACGTGGTGACCTTGCGCGGCTTGACCTTGCCCTTGTGCACCCAGGGCTGGTCCCGGATCGCACCGAAGGCGAGGATCGCGGCCTCGCCGGGCGGCAGGATCGGCGTACCGGTGTCCACCCCGAACACGCCCACATTGGTGATCGTGAACGTGCCGCCCTGCATCGCGGCCGGCGAGGTGCGGCCGGCCTTGGCGGTCTCCACCAGGTCGGTCATCGCGTCCGCGAGCTCACGCATGGACAACCGGCCCGCGTCCGCGATGTTCGGCACGATCAGGCCCCGCTGGGTGGCCGCCGCCACGCCCAGGTTCACGTACTCCTTGACCACGATCTCGCCGCGGTCGGCGTCCCAGCTGGAGTTGACCATCGGGTGCCGCCGTACCGCCAGCAGCACGGCCTTGGCCAGCAGCAACAACGGCGAGACCCGTACGTCGCGCCAGCCCCGCATGCTCCTGAGCCGCTCCACGGCCCGTACGGTCCGGGTCGCGTCGACGGTCAGGAACTCGGTGACATGCGGCGCGGTGAACGCGCTGGCCGTCATGTTCTCGGCGGTCAGCTTGCGGACGCCCTTGATCGGGATCCGCTGCTCCCGGTCCGGCCCGAAGACCGGCCGGTCGGTCGCCGGGGCCGCCGCCGCGGGGGCAGGTGCCGGGCTCGCCGCCGTGGCCTGCGCCGCGAGGACGTCGTCCCGGCTGATCGAGCCGTTCGGCCCGGTCGGCGTCAGGGTGCTCAGGTCGACGGCGAGGTCCTTGGCGAGCTTGCGCACCGGCGGCTTTGCCAGTACCCGGTGACCGTTGGAGCCCGCCGGCCTCATCGGCGCGACCGGCGCAGGCGCCGGGACGGGAGCCGGCGGCGCGGCCTGGACCGGCGGTGCGGCCTGGACCGGCGGCGCAGGCGGCGCGGAGGTGGGCGCCACGGCACCGTTCACCGGCTTACGGGCACGCCGCTTCGCCGAGACCTCCTTGGCGCCGCGGCCCACCAGAACCGCGGTGGACTCCTCCGGCTCGGCGCCCGCATCGGCACCAGCATCGGTGCCCTCCGCCGGCAACGGGCCGGCCGACGGGTCGGTGTCGTACGACAGGATCGTCGAACCGACGTCGACCGTCTCGCCCTCCTGGTGGTGGATCTTGGTGATCACCCCGGCGTACGGCGACGGAATCTCCACCGCCGCCTTGGCCGTCTCCACCTCGACGATCGGCTGGTTGAGGGTGACCGTGTCACCCGGCGCCACGAACCACTTGAGGATCTCACCTTCGGTGAGGCCCTCGCCGAGGTCGGGCAGCTGGAACTGCTTCACGCGCGACATCGGTGGCTCCTAGTACGTGAAGGTACGGTCGACAGCGTCGAGTACCCGGTCGAGGTCCGGCAGGAAGTGCTCCTCCATCTTCGAGGCCGGGTACGGCGTGTTGAAGCCGCCCACCCGTTGCACCGGAGCCTCCAGCGAGTAGAAGCACTCGCTGGTCACCCGGGCCGCGATCTCAGCACCCAGGCCGAGGTTCGTCGGCGCCTCATGCACCACCACCAGCCGGCCGGTACGGCGTACCGACTCGAAGACCGGGTCGAGGTCCAGCGGGGAGATCGACCGCAGGTCGACGACCTCCAGCGACCGGCCGTCCTCCGCCGCCACCTGGGCACTGTCCAGCATGACGCGTACCATCGGGCCGTAGCCGACCACGGTCGCGTCGGTGCCCGGACGCAACACCTTCGAGGCGAACAGCGGGTACGCCGAGGAAACCGCGGCGTCGAGATCGACCTCGGTCTTCTCGCCCTTCTGCAGGTAGCGCCGCTTCGGCTCCAGGAAGACCACCGGGTCCTCGCCGCGGATCGCCTGCTGGATCATGAAGTACGCGTCGACCGGAGAAGCCGGCGAGACGACCTTCAGCCCCGGGGTGTGTGCGTAGTAGGTCTCCGGAGAGTCGGAGTGGTGCTCCACCGAGCCGATGCCACCGCCGTACGGGATCCGGATCACCACCGGCAGGTGGATCTTGCCGCGGGACCGGTAGTGCATCTTCGCCAGCTGGTTGGTCACCTGGTCGAAGGCCGGGTACGAGAAGCCGTCGAACTGCATCTCGCAGATCGGCCGGTAGCCGCGGATCGCCAGGCCGATGGCGGTGCCGATGATGCCGGACTCGGCCAGCGGCGAGTCGAGTACCCGGTGCTCGCCGAAGTCCTTCTGCAGGCCGTCGGTGATCCGGAAGACGCCGCCGAGCCGGCCGACGTCCTCGCCCATCACCAGGACCTTCGGGTCCTCCTCCAGCGCGCGACGCATGCCGAGGTTCAACGCCTTGCCGATGGTCAGGGCCTGTACACCCGACATCGCTGTCTGCTGGGCCATCAGTGCGCCTCCGCCGCGAAACTTGCCTGGTACTCGTGGAACCACTTGCGTTCGGCGTCCTGCAGTGGCGCGTCGCCGGCGTAGACGTGGTCGAAGAAGGCATCGGACGGACCGTCCGGCGCGTTGATCACCGTGTCGCGCATCCGGCCGACGAGGTGGTCGGCGTCCGCGTCGACCGCGGCGAAGAACTCGTCGTCGGCGATCTTCTGCTTGACCAGGAAGGTACGCAGCCGGGCGATCGGGTCGCGCGCCTTCCACGTCTCCACCTCGCTGGACACCCGGTACCGGGTCGGGTCGTCGGTGGTGGTGTGCGGGCCCATCCGGTAGGTGTAGGCCTCGATGAACGTCGGGCCCTGACCGTGCCGGGCCGCGTCCAGCGCCTGGCGGGTCACCGCGTAGCAGGCCAGTACGTCGTTGCCGTCCACCTGGACACCGGGGAAGCCGTAGCCCGCGGCCCGCTTGTAGATCGGGGTACGGGTCTGCCGCTCGACCGGCTCGGAGATGGCGTACTGGTTGTTCTGGCAGAAGAACACCACCGGCGCGTGATAGACGCTGGCGAAGACGCACGCCTCGTGTACGTCACCCTGGCTGCTGGCGCCGTCGCCGAAGTAGACGATGGCCGCCTCGCCGTCGTCGGTGCCGACCTTGCCGTCGAAGTTGACGCCCATCGCGTAGCCGACGGCGTGCAGCGTCTGCGCACCGATCACCAGCGTGTACAGGCCGAAGTTGTGCTCGTACGGGTTCCAGCTGCCGTGGTCGGCACCGGCGAACAGGCCGTGCGGGCTGGTCGGGTCCACTCCCCGGCACCACAGCACACCGTGCTCGCGGTAGGTGGGGAAGGCCATGTCCTGCTTGCGCAGGGCCCGTCCGGAGCCGACCTGCGCCGCTTCCTGGCCTTCCAAGCTGGCCCAGATGGCCAGATGCCCCTGCCGCTGCAGCGCGGTGGACTCGCCGTCCAGTCGCCGCACGATCATCAGGTCCCGGTAGAGCCCGCGGTACTCGTCGTCGGTGAAGTCGACCGAGTAGTCCGGGTGTTCGACCCGTTCCCCGTCGGCGTTGAGCAGCTGCACCAGTTCGGGTTCCTGGGTGTGCCCTGCCAGCGCCACCTCGTCGGCCCGCTCAGACCCCGCGTCCCCATTCACCGTCGCCGTACGCGCCGGGGCCTTGCTCTCCGTGGTCGAGCGTGTCGCCCGACCACGGGACCGGGCTTTCGTCGAGGGTTTTTCGCCCATGTCCGATCCCTCTCCCTCCGCTGTGCCGCCGGGCGGGGTTACCGCGCCAGCGACGTGTCCGTCATGCTGCGCGGACCCCGGTTGGGGGTTCGCCCAGCGGGAGTTTTTCGGCGCGAGGACCTGCGCCGCGAGGGTGCGCGGCGGTCGGCCCCGTTGCCGATTGCCTTCCAGCATGGCAGAAGCCGTGACCACCACCACAGGTCGTTCGGGGTCATGGTAAAGGTTCCGCCGGGCGGAGCGCAGCCGGCGACGGCCTGCTCATCCCGCGGTGTGGGTCACGATGACAGACCCCCAAGGGTCCACCGGGAACCTACGTGACCGTAACCCGATTTACCAGCGTTCAGGCACGCGGAGACCACCCCTGACGTCCTACCGGGTTGTCCGCGAATGTCCCACGGTCGCCTATCGTACTGTAGCTGTCTGTATACATATGCTCGACTAAGTGCAACAATGGAGGTAGATTCACCACATCTCCGTCACACCACAACCAGCACGCCGGTACGTCGCAGTGCGCCGGCCACCACCGCAGAGCACGAAAACCGTGTGAGATCTCGCATCCCACCGGGTACGGGCAGTCCTCGCCCGGGCAGATGCCGCCAAAGGGGACGGATGCACCGGGTGACTCCAAGGAGGTAGTCATGACGCGGGTGACGGTCACCACTCCCGGGGCCCGCCAAGCTGAACGTCATCCGAAGGGGCCTCCCGGTAACTACCACCACAGCGCTACGCTCACCCATGTGGCTGACCCGACCGAGGCGCCGCCCTTGTGCCGTGCCACCGGATTCCGGATCAGCGTCACCCCCCTAGTTCGCCCTGTCTCGGAACTGCTGCGGCACCTCGCCGTACGCCGCCCGGAACAGATCCGTTGGCCGCACCGCGCCCGGCGGACCACAGCGGAGCCAGGACGCCGGGTGACGCTGGTACTGGCCAGCCTTGCCGCCCTCACCCTGACCGCGTGCAGCGTGCTGGTCGTCGCCGGCACAGACCGGCTACGCAGCACCACGTACAGCCGTACCAGCCCGTTCCTCGCCGCACCCGACCCGAACCCGGCGCCCGTCGTCGTACCGGACCCCAAAACGCACGGCCGCGGCCAGTCGGCCGGGTATCCGCCGAGCCGGCCCGGATCGCAGCACGCCAACCCCGCGCCGCCCGTACACCGGGCCGATCCCGTCGTACAGGCGCCGGGCCGGGGCAGAGCGCAGCACACCCGGGCGACCCGGCACCACCGGCCCCGGCCGATGCCGCTGCCCCGACCGATCAGCGTCGACCCACCCGCGCGCGGCGGGCCCGCCGAACCCGGCCCACTGCCCCGGCCACGCGATCCCGAGGACGGCAGCTGTGCGGCGCTGGTATTCGCCATGTGTCTGACGCCGTCGGACGTACCGGAGCCGAAACTGCCACGGCTGACTCCACCTCCACCGATACCGGACCTGCCCGCAGAACCTGGCCCCGGCCACTGCCACCCCGGCCAGACCGATCCCGGCCAGACCGGTGCCGGTCGACTCGATCCCGGTCGAACCGATCCCGGCCGAACCGGTGCCGGTCAGGCCAGCACCGGACAGCCTGAGGAGTCTGCTCCGCTGCACCCGACGCCAGGTACCCGGTCGCCCGGGAAGCGTGCTCCGGGGACAGAGCTGCCGGGAGTCTCGCCGCGCCAGACCGCACCACCGGAAGCCAGGTCACCAGAGGGCACGTCACCGACCGCCGAGCCGTCCGCTCCGGCGATCCGGATACGGGTGGTCGTACCCGGGCGACCCACAACCGTTGCGGCCGGCCAGGTCACGCACTCCCATCCCGTAGCGGCCGGCGTCATCGGGGCGCTGACCTCGGCGCCCCGCCAGCGGCCACCGGCAACAGCAGGTACTGGGCCGTACCACCCCCGGACCTGAGCCACGGCACCGCCCCCGAGGGCGGGATCAAGACGCCGACCCAGACGGTGGGATCAGGACGACGGACGCATCCGGGCGTCCAACCAGGCGCGTACCGCAGTGTCGTCGGTCGGATCGACACCCTCCGCGATCAGCTGGCGGGCAAGCTGTGCGGCAGTGGTCTGCTCGGTGTCGCTGCCGAACATCGCCTCCGCGAAGGTCACGATGTACGCGGTCACCGCCTCCTGGGTCGCCTGCACCGCGCGTTCCGGCCGACCGGACCGGTGGCCCGCCCAGGTGACGAAAGCGGCGAGCACCGCCGGCAGAGCCCGTACGGACTCCTCGTCGATCACCGCGGACCGGGGCGCCCAGTCGGTCAGGAACGTCTCGACCGTGGTGGGGCTCCAGCGCAGCGGGTCGATGCGGTTCCCGGCGATGGAATATTCGACGATCAGTCGGGCGCACGCCTCGACCACCTCGCCGTCCACCCCTTCCACAGCGCCCTCCGACGCTGCCCGGAACTCGGCGACCAGCGCATCCGCCGCCGCCGCGGAGGTGTCCGCGCCGGCCGTCTCCGGCAGCGTGAACAGCCGGGACAGTACGACGCAGCGCTCCTCGGACAGGCCCTGGGCCGCCGGCAGTTGGGCGAGCGCGTCGGTCGCGGCGAACAGCTCGGTCACCGTGCTGCGTACCGTGCCCGGGGACACCTCCGCGAGCAGCAGGTCGTCGTCGGTCGCGGCGCTCCGCCGGCAGTCGGCCAGGACCGCGTCCGGGTCCAGCGCGGTCCAGCAGTCCTTCACCACGCCGAGGTTGAAGTCGACCAGGACGCAGACCGCGTGCGGGGCGCCGCCCAACTTCTCCTCGACGTACTCGAACGAAAGGATGTACTCGGTCTGGTCACCGAACACGTCGCTCATCGCCCAGCTCCCGGTGCACCGGACCTCGCCGACGGAGTCAGCCCAGGTCGGCCGGAGCCCGCCGCGGTCCGCCAGGGCGACCAGCGCGTCGGCGGCCCGACCAGCGGCGTCGCCCGGCGCCACCCCGGCCAGCCCGGCCAGCAACGCCCCGGTCAGGGCATCGGTCCGGCCAGCGGACAGTACCGAAACCAGGTCCCCGGCGAACCGTCCGACCGCCGCGTCCCGGTCCTCGTCCGCCGCCGCGTACGCGCCGCCCAGCAGCGCGGACACCGCCAGCTCCGCATCCAGCGCCACGTCCAGCGCGGCGATCGGCGCACAGGCAGCCAAGATCGGTTCGAAGAACTCCGCCTGGGGATTCGTCACTGGTGCCTCCGGCTCCGGGGTCGTGTCACGGGCAGCGCCGCGCCGTCTCCCCTTCGCGGCCGGCCGCGTGTTCCGGCCGCCGCCTGGACCGCGCGATGCTGGCATCCCCACAGCGTACGTGCCGGCGCAGAGGTCCGGGCCTGGCGGCTAACCCAGCTCACCGACGGCGGCCCGGACCTGCTCGTAGGCGGCGAGCTCAGCCCGTACCGGCTCCACCACCAGGGTGCGGACCGCCTCGGTGACCTCCGCTCGCAGCTGCTCGTCCAGTTGCCGACGGTGCTCGACAGCGGCCGACTTCACCGCGGGCAGGCACACCAGCGCCGCGAGCACACCCAGCAGTACCCCTGCCGCCAGCAGCAGCACCGCAACGGGCAGCGGGCCCAGATCAGGTAGCTGCACCACCCGGTACCCGATCGGGCCGGCCAGGGCCGCCACAGCCAGCCAGACCAGACCACCCACCGCACACGCACCGAGAAGCCACTGCAGCACCGTCATCCGACCCCACCAGGCCGGCCGCGGCCGGTCCTCGGCGAGGGTCGGGATCTTCGCCAACCGCTCGGCCAGCTCCCCGGAACGGTCCGCGACCGCGGAACGCGCCGCACCCGGCCACGGGTCGGGCAGCCCGGCCACCGCGGTGTCGAGATAGCGGCGCAGCTGATCGGTCAGCCCGGTACGGGTCGGCGACGAGGCACGCGCCGGCGACTTCCGACGCGCCGCGTCCCGCTTCCCGTCCAACCAGTCCAGGTCGTAGCGTTCCTGCTCCAGTCGGCGTTTCGGGTCCCGGCCACGTAGCGCCCACCGGACGAACAGCCACGCGGTCGCGCGCCGTCCACGCCGCCGGTAGTCCCGGAACGCACCGTCCACCAGCCCGGGCACCCCGGCCAGCTCGGACAACCCGGCGGCCAGCGGCTCCACCGGCGCGGCCCGGGAGACGTCGATCTCCGGGCCGGTCAGGTCCGCCAGGCCCGCGGTGACACTGTTCAGGTCGCAGGTCAGCCGACGTACCGCGGCCTGCCGGTCGGCCACCGCACCGGCCAGCACCGTACGCAGCTCCACCACCCCGACGCCGGTACGGGCCGAGGTGAGGTGCAGGGAACGGGCGGACAGGCCGTCCTCGGTCAGCAGCCGGCGCAGATCATCCGAGCAGCGCTCCACGTCCAGAGGTTGCAGCCGGTCCGTCTGGTTCAGCACCACCGCGGTCGCGGTCTGCCGTACGCCCAGCGAACGGAGCCGTTCGTGCACCGTACGGTCGGCGTACTTCTGCGGGTCCAGTACCCAGATGATCATGTCGACGACGCCGACCAACCGGTCCACCTCGTGCCGGTGTGCCTCGTCGATCGAGTCGAAGTCCGGCATGTCCAGCAGGACCAGGCCCCGCAGCGCCGCCTGGTCCTGGCCGTCCAGGGCACTTTCCCGAGCCGTACGCCGCCGGGCCGGCACCGCCAGCCAGGACAGCAGTTCGTCGGCGCCGTCCGGGTCCCAGACGCAGGCGTGCACCTCGCTGGTGGTCGGGCGGCGTGCCCCGGCCCGGGACAGGTCCAGCCCGGACAGCGCGTTGAACAGGGTCGACTTGCCGCTCCCGGTAGTGCCGGCGAGCGCCACTACGGTGTGTCGGCTGGACAGCTCCAGTCGCTGGCCGGCACGTCCGATCAGGTCACGGGCCGGGGCCAGGCGCTTGGCCGGCACCCTGTCCGCCAGCGTGGTGACCAGCCGACCCAGCGCGGCGAGCCGCTCCTGCAGACCGTCGGTGGCGGCGGCGGCGTTGAGCCGGCGTTCCCGGCGGGACCTGCCCCGGCCGACCGACAGGGCGGTCGGGGTTGCCGCCGACGTACCGGTCACGGCCGGCTTCCCGATGGTGCGACGCGGGGCGGTCAGCTCTGATGCTGTGGTCAGGAACGGTTCGGTCCGCTCGGTCACCTGGTCACTCCACTTCGTGCGACGGCCGGGCGGTGCCGGATTCGCTGTCCGTACCGGGTGCGGGGACCTCCCGGGCCTGTACTGGACCGGCCACGTCCTGCTGGCCGGCCTCGTCCTGCTGGCCGCCGTGCTCGGGAACATCCTGCTCCGTGGCAGCCTCGTTGATGTCGGCCTCGTCCGTGTCGGCCTCGTCTGTGTTGGTCTCATCGACGATGCCCTGTTCCGCCACATCCTGTGGCTTGGTCGACAACGGCTCGTCGACGGAGCCAGTGTGCATCGGCCCGGTGTCCGCTGACGACTCGATGTCCCCCGGTCCGGCGTCCTCGGCACCATCAGCCAGTTCGGCACCGTCGAGTGGCCCCGCGGCGAGTGGCTCGGCGATGTCTGTCGATGACGCGTCCGATGGCAGCGCTTCGTTCGGTACGCCGACCGGTCCGCTGTCCCCGGCATCGGGGTCGGGGTCGGGGTCGGCCATGCTCAGGCCGATATCCCGCGCATCCGTAATGCTTCCGCGTGCGGCAGCCTCACCGCCCAGCACCACGTCATCGCGCGGTGCCAGAAGGCTGTCCGCTTCCACCGCCTGGTCCGCTTCCACCGCCGGGTCCGGTTCGGCGCACAGGGTCTCGGGGTTCGGTGGTGCAGACTCCTCCAGCCCGGGATCAACCGCCCCGGAATCGTCCGCGACCGACCCAGGCAGCTCGTCCTCCGCTAGATCGGACCCTGCCAACTCGTGATCGCCCGACCCAGTGCTGTCCAGACCAACGCCATCCAGGTCGGTACCGGCCAGTTCAGCGCCATCCGGTTCAGCACCATCCAGGTCGGTGCCGGCCAGCTCGGAGACTGTCGACCCCGTACCGGTCGGTTCGGTGTCGCCGGCAGGGTCTGCCTCCGAAAGGATCCCGCCGATCGGCGGAAGGTCCGTCGCGAAGCTGGAAACGTCGCCTGCCGCCTCCGCAGGATCCGGAACCGGGGCCGGTACCTCGTCGGTCGGTACCTGTTCCGTCGGCTCAGAGTCGCGTGCCCTTCCCGGATGGAAGAGCGCCCCCAGGTCACCGGTCAGCGCGGGACCGCTCACCAGCTGTGCGGGGATCAGCGGGCCGACTTCCGCTGCCGGTTGCTCGGCCGGTTCCGGGTACGCCGGCGGCATGAGCCGCCACTCGGTGACCAGCGCGGCGTCCGCGTGCGCCAGCGGTATGGCGGCGGCGACCTCCCGCAGAGCGCCGGCGGCAGAACTCTCCGAGGCGACCCGGTTGAGCGCGGTGTCGTAGCGTCGGCGCTGCGCGTCGGTCAGCTGGCGGAAACGGTCCAGCAGATCCTTACGGGCGGTGTCGGCAATCCGCCGGACCACCGGGTCGGCCAGCACCGTGTCGATCAGGTCCCGTTCGGTGCCGTCTGCGTCGGCTCGGGCCGGCGCGATCAGTACCGCCACCAGGACCAGCAGCCGCACCGCGTGCAGCGTGTACGGGGTCTGCCGGGACACCGAGCGCTGTCCGCTGTCGTCGCGTACCAGGTCGAGCAGGCCCGCCACCCAGTCGGTGACGATCTTCTCCGGGTCTGCGTCGTCGGCTCCGACGTCGCTGAGCAACGCGGCGCCGACCGGGGTCTCCCGCCAGCCGTCGTCGGTACGTCGGGCCGCGTCGGCGAGGGTTTCCCGTAGCAGGGCGGTGAGTGCCGCCTCGACGACCGGTACGACCTCCCGGCCGGGCACCGCACGGGAGTTCCGGGAGAGGTTGAGGTGGTCGCGCAGCCGGCCGGAGCGGGCTCCCACGGCCCGTAGTAGTTCGCCGCCGGCGACCAGCTCGTCCCAACGGGCCCGCAGTTCGCCGGCGAGCAGGCCGCCGTGCTGGATGGCGTCCTCGCCGGACGAGGTGGCGGCGCGGTGGGTGGAGCGGGCCATGGCACGCAGCCGCTCCGCGTACCGGTGCTGTTCGGCCGACTCGTCGGCGAGCAGGCGCACCCGGGCGGGCAGCGTAGCGACCGCGCCGTCGAGGGTCTGGCGGGCGAGCGCGCTGCGCAGGGTCACGTCACCGACGAGCTGCTCGAACCAGTCCCGGAGGGGGGCAAGGACGTGCTCGGGCAGCAGGCCGTCGGGGTCCAGGGGCGATTCGGGGAGTTCGAAGACCGGCGACTCGTCGAGTTCCTCGTCGAAGAGCATCTGGGTCAGGTGGCGGCGCACCACGTCGGCCCGGTCCGGTATCCGGTCGAGTACGAGTGCCAGCTGGGTGCCGCGTTCCCGAGCGGAGCGCAGCGCGGTCCACGGCGCCTCGTCGGCGTACCTGTTTGCCGTGGTGACGAACAGCCAGAGGTCGGCGGCGCCCATCAGTTCGGCGGCCAGGTCGCGGTTGTCCGCGGCCACCGAGTCGATGTCCGGTGCGTCCAGCAACGCCAGGCCCGGAGGCAGTGCGGGTGCGGCGATCACCTGGAGGTGGCGACCCTCCTCCGGGGAGCCGGAGGTCCGGGCGAAGGTGGGCAGCAGGTAGTAGCGGGTGAACCAGGAGGCGTCCGCCGGGTTGGCCACCAGGACCGGGGCCCGGGTGGTGGGACGTAGCGCGCCCGCATGGCTGACCGGCGCCTGGACGAGGCTGTTGACCAGTGTCGACTTGCCGGCGCCGGTGGGACCGCAGACGACCATCAGCAGCGGCCCGTTCAGCTGGTCGAGCCGTGGCCGCAGATAGTCGTCGAGTTGGCTGGCCAGTTGGCGCGCGGTGCGTCGGGCAGTACGGGCGTCGGCGGTGGCCAGCCCGAAGCGGCATTCGCCGACGAGATCGCGCAGCCGGCGCAGCACCGTACCGAGTGCCCCGGGGTCGCCGGGTGTGGGCGCAGTGAGGTACCGGCCGGCGGCGGGCCGGCCGGCGTCATCGGCCGGGGCGGTCCGGCGCGGTGCCGGTTGTTCCTGGTCTCCGGACCGGGCGGACAGCGTCAGCTCCGGAGGTTCCGCCGGGTGCGCGGGCCTGGTCGTGTCCGGGCCCGCCGCCGACGGCTCGGTGTCTGGAGCAGCGTGGCGGCTGCCGCGGACTGAATCATGATCTCCGGCTGGCGCGACGCCAGTATCCCCCTGCGTCGTCACGGCTCAAGGGTGCCCGATGGACTATCGGGACGACAACGCACACGCCACGGTGCGCGTGGCGTTTCCCGCTGACAATGACGCCGATATCGGAAAATTAGCATAAAACCCTCATGACGTGTGGCAACTCTGGCGACCTGGCGATGCGTGCGTGGCCCTGACCGGCCCCCCACCGTCACCCTTGGACGATAGGCTGCCGACCCCGACAACATTGTCACAGCGGAGTGTCATCACGACGACACCAACGCGTGGTGGTTCGTGCCAGTGTGCGGGTGTAGTCGCGGAATTTTCTGCTCTTAAGGGTATTATCGGTCACTATCGCCAATGGGGCCAGGTCGAAACCATGCACGTCAGAAGACATCAGTTGCTGAACGACAACGAGCCCGCCCCCGCTGAACACCTCGACAACAGGCCGGAAACCACCCCGACACCCGTCGACCAGCAGCCGGTACGGGCCGCCGACCCCACCGCGGTCACCCGCGAGCAGGCGCTGGAGGCGATGATCGCCGGGTACCAGCAGCTCACCGACACCGTCACCGGCCTCTCCGACCTCGACCTGATCCGGCCGACCCGGTGCACCGGCTGGGCCGTGATCGACGTCCTCTACCACGTACTGCTCGACGGCCAGCGTGCTCTGATCGCCCTCGCCACCCCGGACGACCGGCTCGCCGACACCGACTACGTGACCTACTGGCGCGGTTTCTCCGGCAGACCCATTCCGCTGCACGGGGAACATGCCCGAGCAGTCCGCGTCGCCGCGTCCGCGTTCCGCCCCCGGACCGTGATCGAGATGTGGCAGGAGACCTCGGGCGCTGCCGTACGGGCGGCCCGCAGCACCGCCGCGGACAGCCGGCTGGCCACCCAGAACCACGTACTCACCCTGCCCGACCTGCTGGCCACCTTCGCGGTCGAGGCCGCCGTACACGCACTGGACCTGTCCGTCGACCTGCCGGAACCACCCGAACCCGACCCGATTCCACTGGCCCTGGTCCGCCGCACCCTCGACGGGCTGTTGGGCGCCGGGATACTGCGGCCCGACTGGTCCGACCGGGAGTACGCGCTCAAGGGAACCGGCCGGGTACCGCTCGAACCGGCCGAGCGCCGCGTCCTCGCCCCGATGAACCGTCAATTTCCCCTGTTCGGGTGACCCGGCCCGACCTTTCGGCGGTCAGATCGCGCCGCCCGGTACGGCCCAGCATGGCGGGCAGGCCGGTATTGTGATGCCGCCAGCGCTGGCGACGGCCCATTAGCCTCATGCTGGGTTCCTTCCCCCGGAAAGTTCAGGTACCGCCGTGACTCAGCCCCCATACGACCCCAACGCCGGGTACGGCCAGTCCGGCTACGGCCAGCCCGGCCCGGCGCAGCCCAACTACGGCCAGCCCGACCAGCAGGCATGGCAGGCACCCGACCAGCAGCAGCCGTGGCAGGCACCGACCGACCCCGCGGGCTATCCCGGCGGGCAGCCGAACGCGCCGTACTCCGGCGTGCCCGCATCCGGCGGCTACCCGGGCGGAGACCCGTACGCTCCGCCGGTCGACTACGCGGGCGGCCAGGCCAGCAGCCCCGGCTATCCGCAGTCCGGTCCGGGCTACCCGCAGTCCGGTCCTCCCGGATACCCGCCCGGCGGCCCCGGATACCCGCCGGGCGGCCCCGGATACCAGCCGATGGGCCCGGGCTACCCACCTCCGGGCAACTCCGGCGGCGGCAACAAGGGTCTGCTCATCGGTGGACTGATCGGCGGCGGCGCACTGGTCCTCGTGGTGCTCGTGGTGATCGGCGTGCTGGTGGCCACCAGCGGCTCCAAGGACAACCCGAGCCCCAGCGCGGCGTCCAGCTCGCCTTCAGCGGTGGCCCCCTCCGACAGCAGTTCCGCGGCACCGAGCGACACGGCGAGCCCGGCCGCACCCGGCGGCGACTACACCGCGCCGAGCAAGATCGCCGACCACGTCGACTGGTCCCCCTTCTCGGACGCGTACGGCGAGCCCACCGTCAAGCCGGCGGAGAACAGCTCGGACATCGGCGACCAGAAACTGCTGGTCGCCGCGCAGTCGTTCGGTGACTACTCCGGCGACAACGCACTCGTCTCGATGGCTGCCAGCTTCTACGACAGTGACAGTTCCGCGTCCGACGGCTACGACTACCACCATGACGACGAATCCTCGAGCGTGGCCAAGGACGGCACGCTCAAGCAGGTCAGCATCGGGCAGAAGGCGTACGACTACCAGACGTCGTCCACCTCCTCCAACGACGTCGTCCGCATCGAGCTGATCATTCTGGACGGCAACCTCGTACTGAAGATCTCGTCCTCGGTCACCCACGGCAATGACAGCTCGTGGTCGTCGGACCAGGTCGAGAAGGCCCGACAGATCGTGGAGGACGCGGGCAGAAAGACGCTGACGAAACTGCAGTAACCAGCGTTCGAGGGCCATCCGCTGCGGCAGCGACCGCGGTGGGTGGCCCTCGGCGTACCCGGTGGTCGACTCCCGCCCGATGACACGTCAGGCAGTACCTCGAAGTCCCTGGTCGAGCGGGCCGAGGCCGGCCAGCAGGATATCGAGACACGGCCTAACGTCGGGACATCGGAGGTTTCCGACGTGGGATGGGATTCAGCATGACGGAGCTACGCAGTCACCAGTGGTTCGCCGAGCAGGGACGCAACGGGTTCATCCACCGGTCCTGGATGCGCAACCAGGGCTTCTCCCCCGAGGTGTTCGACGGCCGGCCGGTGATCGGCATCTGCAACACCTGGTCCGAACTGACCCCATGCAACGCGCACCTGCGCCGGGTCGCCGAGGCGGTCAAGCGGGGAGTCTGGCAGGCCGGCGGTTTCCCGGTCGAGTTCCCGGTGATGTCGCTGGGTGAGCCGCTGCTGCGGCCCACCGCGATGCTGTTCCGCAACCTGCTGTCGATGGACACCGAGGAGTCGCTGCGGGGCAACCCGGTGGACGGCGCGGTGCTGCTGTCCGGCTGCGACAAGACCACCCCGGGCACCATCATGGGTGCCGCCAGCGTGGACCTGCCGACGGTCGTCGTCACCGGCGGGCCGATGCTCAACGGCAAGTTCCGCGGCTGCGACATCGGCTCCGGTACGGGCGTCTGGCAGCTCACCGAGGACCTGCGGGCCGGCCGGCTGACCTCCGACGAATACCTCGACGCCGAGTCCGGTATGTCCCGCAGCAACGGGCACTGCATGACGATGGGTACCGCATCCACGATGGCCTGCATGGCGGAGGCGCTCGGCCTGCAGCTGCCCGGTTCGGCGGCGATCCCGGCCGTCGACGCCCGCCGGTACGCCACCGCACAGCGGGCCGGCCAGCGGATCGTCACGATGGTCGAGGAGAACCTGACCATGTCGCGGATCGTCACCCGCGAGTCGTTCGCCAACGCCGCCCGCGCGAACGCCGCACTGGGTGGCTCCACCAACGCGATCATCCATCTGCTGGCCATCGCCGGCCGGCTCGGTATCGAGCTGACACTGTCCGATCTGGATGGTTGGGCCCGGGACGTGCCGTGGCTGGTGGACCTGCAGCCCTCCGGTCGGTACCTGATGGAGGACTTCTACTACGCCGGCGGGCTGCCGGCGGTGCTGCGCGAGCTGCTGCCCGTACTGCATGCCGACGCGCTGACCGTGACCGGCCGCAGCCTGGGCGAGAACGTGGCCGCCGCACCCCGGCACGGCGAGGTGATCCGACGCTACGACGAGCCGCTCGGGGTCGGCGCCGGTACGGCCGTACTGTCCGGGAACCTGGCACCGGACGGCGCGGTGGTCAAGCAGTCGGCCGCGTCCGAACGATTGTTGCGGCACCGCGGGCGGGCGCTGGTGTTCGGCTCCATCGAGGAGTACGACCGGGTCAAGGACGATCCCGAACTGGACGTCGACGCGGACACCGTACTGGTGCTGCAGAACTCCGGGCCGCGCGGCTACCCGGGGATGCCGGAGGTGGGCAACCTGGAACTGCCGCAGAAGCTGATCGACGCCGGCATCGACGACGTGGTACGCATCTCCGACGCACGGATGTCCGGCACCGCGTACGGCACCGTGGTGCTGCACGTCGCGCCGGAGTCCGCGATCGGCGGCCCGCTGGCACTGGTGCGTACCGGGGACTGGATCGAACTGGACGTGCCCACCCGCCGGCTGCACCTGGATGTGCCGGACGACGAGCTTGCCCGCCGCCGGGCGGAATGGCAGCCGCCACAGTCGTCGTACGACCGGGGCTACGCCCGGCTGTACGTGGACCACGTGATGCAGGCCAACCAGGGTTGCGACCTGGACTTTCTGGCCGGTGGTTCCGGCTCCGGGGTGGCCCGACAGTCGCACTGATCCACGACACGGGGGCATCCTTGCGACCCGGCGGGAAAGCCCGGCCGTTACCGGGCGGTACGCCCCGGTCCGGTGCGCCCGCGGCCCGCACGGGGCTGCGGGCAGCCCAGGATTTGCTAGAGTGACGGTGTGTCGCGTCGCTATCGGTGGTTTATCCTGCCGGCCCTGGATGGGGTCGGGCGCGCCATCGTGAGCTGACGCCACCACCATCCAGAGTCGGCAGAAGGCAGGGGACATACCCCTGCCTTTCGTGTTTCCCGCAAAGCAGGCCGGCCGGGTGGTACCGCTGCGGTCTGCGGAGAGGTCAGATCATGAAACCGCTACGTGACCGCCGGATCGGTGCGGTACGTCCGTTGGTGCAGCCCGCGCTGCTGGCCGAGGAGCTCCCGCTCACCGAGGCCGCCGCCGACACCGTGCGGGCCGGCCGCGAGGCGGTCACCCAGATCCTCAACGGCCAGGACGACCGGCTGCTGGTGATCGTCGGGCCGTGCTCGGTACACGATCCGGCCGCTGCCCTCGACTACGCGCGCCGGCTCGCCGCACTGGCCCCGGAAGTCGCCACCGAACTGCAGATCGTGATGCGGGTGTACTTCGAGAAGCCGCGCACCGTGGTCGGTTGGAAGGGGCTACTCAACGACCCGCACCTGGACGGCAGCTTCGACGCCAACCACGGGCTGCGGATCGGCCGGAAGCTGCTGCTGTCCATCAGCGAACTGGGCCTGCCGGTCGGCTGCGAATACCTCGACCCGATCCTGCCGCAGTACCTGGCCGACACGGTGAGCTGGGGCGCGATCGGCGCCCGTACCGCGGAGAGCCAGGTGCACCGCCAGCTCGCGTCCGGGCTGTCCATGCCAATCGGGATCAAGAACGGCACCGACGGTGGGGTGACCGTGGCGATCGACGCAGTACGGGCCGCCGCGGTACCGCACGTCTTCCCCGGCATCACCGACCACGGCGTGGCGGCGATCATGGAGACCACCGGGAACCCGGACGGTCACCTGATCCTGCGCGGCGGACGCACCGGCCCCAACTACGCCGCCGAGCAGGTGGCCGAGGCGTTGGCCGCACTGCACGACGCCCGGCTGGGCGAACGACTGATCATCGACTGCAGCCACGGCAACAGCGGCAAGGACCACCGCCGGCAGCCCGTCGTGGCCGCCGACATCACCGCACAGCTCGCCACCGGCCAGCGCGGCATCGCCGGCGTGATGCTGGAAAGTTTCCTCGTCGAGGGCCGGCAGTCGCTGGGCCTGGAGGGCGGCGACGCGGACCTGACCTACGGGCAGAGCGTCACCGACGCGTGCCTGGGCTGGGACGCCACCGTACCGGTGCTGCGGGATCTCGCCGCCGCGGTGCGGGACCGTCGGGCGACGCTCGCCGCGCGCGGCGTACAGCCGGCCGGAATGGCCTGACCTGCCCCGATCGCCCCGCCCGCCCCAGGTGGGCGGGGCGGCATACCTGACCCGAACAGTCCCGTGACCGCCCCGTCATCGGGACCGGTGATGATCCTCGATGAACCCGCCGACCCAGGGAGGTCACGCTGACCGGACAACAGGGCCGCGGCCTCGTACTGGTCATCGAGGACGAACCGCCCATCGCCGACCTGGTCCGGATGTACCTGACCCGGGACGGGTACGGGGTGCGCTGCTACGGCGACGGCGAGTCCGGGCTGGCCGCGGTGCGTCGGGACCGCCCGGTCGCGGTGGTTCTCGACGTCCGGCTGCCCGGCATCGACGGCACCGAGGTGTGCCGCCGGCTACGGGCCGACGACGACTGGACCCCGGTGGTGTTCCTGACCGCTGCCGACGACGAGGTGGACCGGATCCTCGGGCTGGAGCTGGGCGCCGACGACTACCTGACGAAGCCGTTCAGTCCGCGCGAACTGGTGGCCCGGCTGCGGGCCGTACTGCGCCGCTCCGAGGGCGCCCCGCCGACCCGTCGGGTGTACGAGGTCGGCACGGTGGTGCTGGACGTGGAGCGGCGCCGGGTCGACGCGGGTGGCGTGCCGGTACGCCTGACCACCACCGAGTTCGACCTGCTGACGCACCTGATGGCCCGGCCCGGCCGGGTGTACACCCGGGAGGAACTGCTGGCCGCGGTGTGGGGGTACGCCTCCCAGGCCGGTACCCGGACAGTGGACGTACACGTCGCGCAGGTGCGCGGCAAGCTCGGAGCAGCCAGCCCGATCCGTACGGTCCGTGGGGTCGGCTACGCGGCGGAGGCCGACCGGTGACCGGCCGACCGGACGGGGACGAGCAGCCGACGGTGTCCCTGCCCGCCACGCCAGTACCGTCGTCCCCGACCATCCCGTTACCGGGCAGGCCAGCTCCGGGCAGGTCAGTTCCGGGCAGGGCGCCGACGGGCCGGTCCGGTGGCGGCATCATGGGCCGCTCCGTACTGGTCACCTGCGCGGTGGCGCTCATCGCCGTGGTGGTGACCGCCGCGGTGGCCTGGCCGCTGGTCCGGCTGGCCGCCGCCCGGGAGGCGCGACAGAACCTGGCCAAGCAGTCCGACCTGGTCGCGGCGCTGATGGCACCGCGCAGCGACCGGCCACAGACCGCCCAACGGCTGGCCCGCCGACTACGCACGTACGGCATCCAGCTGGCCCTGGTCACCGACGGTCAGGCGGACCGACCCTGGGTGCCCGGCACGGTTGCCCGAGCGGTGAGCAACGGGCGGCCGGTCAGCACCTCCACCAGGCGCAACGGCAAACAGCTGCTGGTGTCCGGGCGGCCGATCGGTACCGGCAGCGGCGTCGTACTGGCCGAACCGATCACCGGCACGATGCCGGTACGGTCCGCGATGCGGCTGGGGCTGGCGCTGCTGGCCGGGCTGGCGGCCGGGATCGTCGCCGGCGTACTGCTGGCCCGCCGGCTGTCCAGACCGATCCGCCGGGCGGCCGGCGCGGCACGGCAGCTCACCGCGGGGGACCGCACCGTACGCCTGCCGGTCGGCCCGCCGGCCGAGGTCGCGGAACTCTCGCTGGCGTTGAACGGCCTCGCCGGCGCGCTGACCGAGAGCGAGGGCCGGCAGCGCGACTTCCTGCTGTCGGTGTCGCACGAACTCCGCACACCGCTGACCGCGATCCGGGGATACGGGGAGGCGTTGGCCGACGGCGTACTGCCCGGCTCGGAAGCCACACCGGTACGCGACGCCGGCCGTACCATCCTGGGCGAGGCCGGCCGACTGGACCGGCTGGTCACCGACCTGCTGGCGCTGGCCCGGCTGTCCGCCCAGGACTTCCCGATCGAGCTGGTCACGGTGGACCTGGTCGAGCTGGCCGCCACCGCGGTCCGCGCCTGGCAACCCCGCTGTACGGAAGCTGAGCTGGACCTGCGCGCCGAGCTGGTACCCGGACCGGTGGTGGTACATACCGATCCGGGTCGGCTGCGGCAGGTGCTCGACGGGTTGCTGGAAAACGCGTTCCGGGTGGTACCGGCCGGTGCGTCACTGGTCGTCGCGGTGCGTACGCCGGCGGTGCTGGAGGTCCGGGACGGCGGACCCGGGCTGTCCGACGAGGACCTGACCGTGGCGTTCGAGCGGGGGCGGCTGCACCAGAAGTACCGGGGTATCCGGCCGGTGGGCAGCGGGCTCGGGCTGGCGCTGGCCGCCAGGCTGGTCGCCCGGCTCGGTGGGCGGATCGAGGCCGGGCACGCGGCGGAGGGCGGCGCACGATTCACGGTGAGCCTGCGGCCCGACCGGTGAGTCGAGTTCCTGACATTGTTCGAACATTGGCCTGACCGACCGTTGGCATCACACGGGCAGGATCCACAGCACAGGCACACATTCTGGAGGATCACATGAAGCGCAAGGTTGTCGCTGTCGTCACGGCCGGATCGCTGGGGCTGCTGGGGCTGGTGGGTTACGGCGCCACGCAGGCGAGTGCGTCACCGGAGTCGAGCCCCGCGCCCAGCGCCTCCGCCGCGCACAACGGGCAGCACAAGGGCCAGCGGGCACGCTACCTGCGCAGGCACACGCTGCACGGCGAGTTCACGGTGCACACCCGTAAGGGCGACAAGACCGTCGACGTACAGCGCGGCCAGGTCACCGCCGTCAGCGGCAGCAGGCTCACCGTCAAGTCCAGCGACGGCTACCAGCTCACCTGGTCACTGACTGACAAGACTGGCGTACGGTCCGGCAAGGACAAGGCGGAACGGTCCGCGCTGAAGAAGGACGCCAAGGTCCGCGTGGTCGGCGTCAAGACCGGCAACACCCGCACCGCGCTGCGCATCCGGATGGCCGCGAAGTCCTGATCCCTCCCCAACCGTCAGGCGCCCGCTGCGGCGGGCGCCTGACGGTTGGGGCAGCAGCACGCCGACCCGGCGGCTATTTTTCCTCTATGCCCTGTTGGGACGACCTCTCGTCAGTCACGGAGCGGCCGAGCACACCGACCGGCCGCAGCCGACTGCCCGCCGTACTACTCGGGGTCACCCTGCCGGTACTGCTGAGCGGCTGCGCGTTCCTCTCGCCGCAACCACGACAGCTCGATCGTCACCCGGCGCCGGCACCGAGCAGTTCCGCGCCGTCCGCCTGTCCCGACGCAGGCGGCACGGCACGCGCCGAGGACACCGCCGTTCCCCCGGGCGCACCCGGCACTCCGGACGGATCCGGTGGCGGTGGTAAGCCGGACACCTCCACCGGGCCGCCCGTTACCTCAGGGTCGACCCGGAATGCTCCCGGGGCGCCGGGGCCCGGCCAGCCGGGCCAGCCAGGCGTGCCGGGCGTACCGGGCGCATCCGATGCCCCCGGGGCTCCGGGCACGTCCGCCGGGCCGGGGCCAGGGGAACCGGGCGGGCCCAACCTTCCCGGGCCGGCAGCTCCGGGCGGACCCGCGCCGACGGACGGTACGCCGTCCTGGCGGCCCGGGGCGCCCCCCGGCGCCGGCCCGACCGCCGACTGCGCCGTCAAGCCCGGGTCCCCAGGTGCCGTTCCGCCCGGCCCCGGGATTCCCGGCGCCGGCGACCCCGGAGACCCAGGCGCCCTGGGCACAGGAATTCCCGGACCGGGTGTCCCGGGCGGCCAGCCCGGTATCCCGGCTCCGACCGGCCCGGGGGTTCCCGGGCAGGCGGTACCGACCCCTTGCCCGCCCAACGCACCCGGGCCGACGAAGATCCTGGCTGCGGCACGTGCTCTGACCCACGGCAAGCTGCCGGCCGACACCACCGTGACCAGCCGACGGTGCGCGGCCGGCTACCTGGTCGCGGACCTGCATACGACGCAGTTGGGCACCACCCGGGCAGTACTGCGAAGTACCGGGGACGGATGGCATGCCGTGGCTGTCGGGTCATACCCGTGCAGCAGGCTCAGCACCGCCCCACCGGACGCCCGCGGTCTCCTCGGCTGCGACTGATCCACGGGACGAGGCCGGCTAGCCACCGGATCTGATCGCGCGGACTCACTCGCGCGGGGTTGCGCGCGGGGCGATGCTGCCGGCAGCGTGCGAGTCCTGATCTGCGCCGGTACGTGTCGCCGCCTGTACGAATGCCTGCCGGTCGATGATCATGAGCCATTCGTCCCGGGCGACACCTTCGTGCAGCTCGGCGTCCGGTACCAGCCGTACCCGACGGAACCCGACCCTGGTGTACGCACGCTGCGCCCGGTAGTTGTGCGACATCGCGGACAACGCGACCCGGCGTACCCCGATCGCGTCGAACAGGTGCCGCAGCAGCAACCGCAGCATCCGGCGGCCCAGTCCGGTGCCCCAGAGCTCGGGGCGGCCGATGAAGATGTCCAGGCCGTACGGATTGTCGAGAGTGGACACCTTGAGGACGGAGGCATCGGCCGGGTAGTCCCTCCACCGATAGAACTGGATGTAGCCCACCGCCGAACCTGCCGATTCGGCGATCAGGCAGGTCGTCGGAACCTGGCCGGACAACCGCGGCTCATACTTCGCTTGAATGTCCATGATGGACATCGGTCGGTCCCGGCCACCGAACCAGGCCAGTACCCGGGGATCGGACAGCCAGCGGGCCATCGTGCCGTAGTCGGCACTGGTCATCCGCCGCAGTACCAGACTTCCCTCGGTTGCCAGCACATCCATCGATCCATGGTGCCCGATACGTCGCAGCCCGGCCGAACCGGCCGGAGGAGGTCATGACCAGGTGGCGTTGTGGCCACGACGCGGACACGGTCGCATACCGGTGTCGCATGCGACCATGTCCGCGCCGGCAGCGTACTGGTGGATCCGACGCGCCGGCGCCGTCCTACCGCAATCCCCTTATTCCTGGTCAGCGTCGCAGTTCGGCGATGCAGCACTTGATGCTGCCGCCACCCTTGCGCAACTCGGAGAGTTCCACCGGAACCGGTACGTAACCCCGCTGGGCGAGCTTGGCGGTCAGGCCACTGGCCGCCGCGTTGAGTACCACATGGCGGTTGTCGCTGACGAAGTTGAGACCGAACGCCAACGCGTCGGCCTCCTCGGCGATGAGGGCGTTCGGGAACAACCGGTGCAGTACCCGCTGCGAGGACTGGCTGAAGGCACCCGGGAAGTAGGCCACCGTGTCGTCGTCCAGCGCGGCCAGCGCGGTGTCCAGGTGGTAGAAGCGCGGATCGACCAGACGCAGCGAGATCACCGGGCGGCCCAGCGCCTCCTGCATCTCCGCGTGCGCCCCGACCGAGGTACGGAATCCGTATCCGGCCAGCGCCAGCCCACGGCCCGGCAGGTAGGCGAAGTCGCCCTCGCCCTCGTTGGTCTGCTCCGGGATCCGGAAGTCGGTCCAGCCGTTGGCCAGGTACCAGGCGCGGTGGTAGCCGGCCTCGGCCTGACGCTGCGGGAACCGGAAACGGGCACCGTAGACGACGCCGTCGACGGTGAAGGCACCATTGGCCGCGTAGACCATGTCGGGCAGGCCGGCGACGGGTTCCAACTGGTGCACCGTGTGCCCGGCACCGATCAACGCCTCGCGCAGGCCACGCCACTGCTTGACGGCAAGTTCGGTGTCGACCGGCTCATCGGTGTGCATCCACGGATTGATGGCGTACTCGACAGTGAAATGCTCCGGTGAGCACATCAGGTACTCACGGGGGCTGGCGACGCGGGGCGCGGCGGCGGCAAGCAGGTCACTGATTGGCGATTCGGCCGGTACGACCTCGTACTGGCCGGGGCGAGGAGTGTCGATCACATGCTGAACGCTAGGTACGCTGATCCTTTACGGACAGATGTTTCTGTTGCTGATTGGGGGCGGATCGTTGCGTCTTGACGAGCTGGATCGGCGGATCGTTGCGCTGCTCCGTGAGGACGCGCGCTACTCGTATGCCGAGATCGGCGCGCAGGTGGCGCTGTCCGCTCCCGCCGTCAAACGCAGGGTAGACCGGCTGAGGTCCTCCGGTGTGATCCGCGGCTTCACCGCGCTGGTGGACCCGGCCGCGCTGGGCTGGACCACCGAAGCCTTCGTCGAACTGTTCTGCACCGGTCGTACCACACCGGCGCAGATCGAGCGCGCCACTCGGCGTCAACCCGAGGTGGTCAGCTCCTACACGGTCTCCGGGGGCGCGGATGCGCTGGTCCATCTGCGGGCCGCGGACATGAAACACCTGGAGGAGGCCCTGGAGCGGCTGCGGGCCGAGTCGTTCGTCACCCAAACCCGCTCCACGATCGTGCTGTCCCGGTTGGTGGACCGACCCGCCTCAGGTCCCGACGAGGTATTGCCCGGCTGATCGGCACCCGGACTCACAGGTACATGCCGGTCCGTTCGGTCCGCGGGCCGGCCCGGTCGCCCTCGCCGAAGAAGCGTTTGCCGCCGAAGTCGTCCTGCAGGCGGTCATCCAGCTCGTCGGCCAACCGGGTCATCACCTGCAGCGCCAGCATCAGGTGGGTCGGCTGGAAGTCCCGCCCGAACACCGGCACCGATGCCCATACGGTGCCGTCGGTGCAGTAGAGCCGGCCGATCGGCATCCGGCGGGTCAGCTGGGACAACCGCTCGTACAACCGCTCGTTCGGGTCGACTTCGGTCAGGATCGGCGAATAGACGTCGATGAGCTGCGGGTTCTCGTGGATCCGGACGAACACCATGGCGGAGCCGGCGCGCACGCTGATCTCGCCGTCCTCGTCGACCTGCAATGTGGCGGGGTCGGTCTTGAGCAGCCCCGCCACCACGGTGCGGACCTGCTCCTCCAACGGAATGCCGGAGACCGCGACAGCCGACGACGGGGAACGGACCGCCACCACGGTGCCGGCGGCGACCGGGCGGGCCGAGGCCAGCGCTGGTACGACGGTGTCACCAGTGATCGTGTAGGTCAGGAAGGCCGGATGCGGCGCCCCGTACACGTCACGCAGCGTCCGGGTGATGGCGTATGCCACGGCGGGGGCGTCGTCCATCGGTACCCGCATGCCGAACCGGTCCGCGGTCTCCTCGACCACACCCGGTGGTGACCAGCCGAGCGCGACCAGGTCACCGATCGCGGTGCGTTCGAGCCGGTACTGGTCGGGCAGCCCCGCGTTGCCGACCGCGTCGGCGTGCAGATCCGCATCCGACAGAAGCCGGACGACCACGTCGTATACCGCGTCCCCGGTGCCGGAGGCGGTGGGATCGAGCGTCACTGTCAGTCGAGCACCGGTGGGCATCGCGGGCAGCGCGGCCTCCAGCGAGGTACGGAATTCCGCCCACGCTGTGTCCACCTTTCCGCGCAGATCATCACGGTCGGCGGGATCCTCGAAAAGGCTCGGGCGGCCCGGATCGTCGATGGATCGTGTCCCCGGATCGGCTCTACCGGGTTGCTCGTTCTGCTCACCCACCGTGATGTCTCCTCCCAAGGACGACCGTGGAGGTCCCACCCTATCCAGTGCCCGTACCGGGTCCCCCCGGTGACGTACGCGGTTTCGTATCGCTCAGCCCGATGCCGGTGGCTCCGCCCAATGTCCGGCCATCCGGGACAGCCGGGCGGCGCAGTCCACCGGATCCGCGCCGGCGCCGACCGCGAGGCCCAGCAGGTAGGCGGTCAGTGGCGCGGCCGGCCTGGCCACCCCGTGCGCCACATCCTTCGTCAGATTGAGGATCAGGTCCCGGTCGATGGGTCCGTCGATACCGAGAGCGCTGGTCACCGCCTCGGTCCAGCGTCCCAGGGTGTTGGCATTACTGCCTGCGCTCCCGGAACTGCTGCGGGCACTCCCGGAACTGGGCGGGCCCTGCGGGCCGGCGCCAGCCGGATTCCTCTCCGGGCCGGTGTTCTGCCGGCCAGTGGCGGGCCTGTCGTCGTTCACGCCGTCCTTCATGGCACTCCCGGGTAGCGGTTGTCGAAGCGGCTCAGGTGCGGTCCGAGCTGCCTACGGCGACGGGGCTCGGCGTACGAAGCGTTCGGCGGATGCGACATCGTCCGCCGTATCGCAGTCGAACCAGGGCGCCGGTTGCGGGCCGGCAAGACGCACCGGTACGACGCGTAACGCGGCCAGGAGCTGGCGGACCGCAGCACCATCTGGTCCACCCAGTGCGGCAAGACCCCGGTGCAGGGCGTCGATCCGCCAGACGCCGCACAGGTAGTGTCGGCGGTCCCCATCGACGAACACCGCGCCGTCGGCACCACCCTGGGCCGCCGCCGCCCGAAGGGCACCGATTGCCGTACCGGTCAGGAACGGTTGATCCGCAGCGAGGACAGCCACGAACTCCACCGGCATGACCTCCGCCCCGCCGGTCCCGTCGTCGAGTGTGGCGGGTCCGGCGGACGGAGCGGCGAGGCCGGCAGCGAGGGCAGTGGAGTCGGCGTCCAGCACGGCGAGGCCGGCAGCGAGGGCGGCGACCGGACCACCACCGGCGGGCTGCTCGCGGGTGATCCGTACGCCCTCCGGGACCGACTGCGCCGGCCCCACCACTATCCGGGGCGCCGCATCGACCACAGCGGCCAGAACCCGTGACAGCATGCTCCGACCACCCACCGGAACAGCAGGCTTGTGCAGCCCCTGCATCCTGCGTGCCCGGCCACCGGCGAGCACGATCGCCGCATAGCCCGGTAGTGGTGGCATGCTCCGAGACTACGTCCGACCGCACCGCGGCGATCATCTCGACTGCGCGGGGCACCTCGCAGTGGTGCCAGAACCGGGGATCGCCGGCGGGGATCACTGCGACGGATCGGCCCGGCGTAGCCTCGGGCGGGTGGGCAGGGTGACAGATCGACGGCCGATCGTACGGATCACCGACGGTGTGGCGTCCCGCCGAGCGGACACCCTGGTGGTGGAGGAACCGCTGGAGATCAGGGTGGGCGGGAAACCGCTGGCCGTGACCATGCGGACCCCGGGCGACGACGCGGACCTGGCCATGGGGTTTCTCTGCACCGAGGCGTTGATCAGCGAACCCGGACAGGTCCTGACCGCACGCCACTGCGCCGGCGCGGACGGCCAGCCCAATACCTACAACGTGCTCGACCTGACGCTCTCCGCGGACACCCCGGCTCCGGAGGTCGATCCGACCCGCAACTTCTACACCACCAGTTCCTGCGGGATGTGCGGTAAGGCCAGCATCGACGCGGTCCGGCTGCGTAGCCGCCACCCCGTGGCCGCCGACGACCTGGTGATCGGCTGCGACCTGCTGACCGGGCTGCCGGACCGGCTGCGGGAGACCCAGCAGGTCTTCGACCGGACCGGCGGCCTGCATGCGGCGGGACTGTTCACCGGGTCGGGCGAGGCGGTCTGCGTACGGGAGGACGTCGGCCGGCATAACGCGGTGGACAAGGTGGTGGGCTGGGCCGTACGCAACGACCGGCTGCCGCTGACCGGGCACGTCCTGATGGTCAGCGGTCGGGCCAGTTTCGAGCTGGTGCAGAAGGCCTCGATGGCCGGCGTGCCGGTGCTCGCCGCGGTGTCGGCGCCGAGCACGCTGGCCGTCGATCTGGCCGCGGAGGTCGGCATGACGCTGGTGGGGTTCCTGCGCGGGGACCGGATGAACGTCTACACCGGCGCCACTCGGGTCAGATCGGACTCTTCCGACAGCACGCCGTCGCAGCCCTCGCCCGCCGGAGGGGCTGAGCGCTCCGAAGGGTTCGAGCGCTCCGAGCGACCTGGCCGCTGAGCCCGTCACCGCCGGGCCGGTCCGTCCGACCGCGCCGGCCCGATGGGGTCGTCTGCGCTGGTGGGGTCGTCCGCGCTCGCGGTGACGTCTGCGCTGGCGGTGACGTCCGTGCCGGTGGGATGCCACGCCGAAGGTGGCAGCCCGGCCGCCAGTGCCTGGGACAGCAGCAGCGCCATCGAATAGCTGGGGTCCACCTCCAGCGCGAGTCCCAGCGCGATTCCGGCGAGCGCACCGTCGCCGGACCGCCAGCAGACGAATCCGAGCAGGGCGGCCGGCGCCGGGAGGTAGTCCCGGTCGACGCGGCGTACGAGGTCTGTCCACAGCGCACGCTGCCGGTCCAGATCATCGGTGTCGGCCATGGTCCAGGCCTCGTCCCGGACCCCGACGCAGGCCAATACGAGACCGAGCCAGGCGACCTCGTCGTCGGTGAGTGGGGCTCCCGCGCCGGGGCCGGACGAGCGGGACCGGTCCATGGCCGAGCGCACCGCGCCGACCCCGTGACGTACCAGTTGATCGGCGAACTCGGCCGGGCCGTTGGCCGCATCGACGAGGGCCTGACAGCGCAGTTCGGCGCGCTGGGTGGCCCGGTCCATGGCGCGGCGGGCGGCGCCCCGTACCGGGGAGAGCGCACGGACCAGTTCGGTCCGGTCGGGCAGTGCGACCAGCCCGGCCAGGGTCGCTTCGGCAGCCACCCGGGAGCTCTCCGTCGAATATGGCGTGCCGGACGGGGGGCAGCAGGTCTGGTCGGCGCACAGGTAGGACCAGTAGCGCCCGTCGGCCGCACGCAGCCGGTCCAGTAGCGCGAGTCCGGCTGCCTCCACTGCCTCACCGAGCATGGCGCTGCTGTCCCGTACGAGGTCTTCCGGGCCGAACCCGACGAGTACGACGGTGGTCAGCGCCTGCGCCGAGAGTGTCGTCACCAGACGCTCGGCGGTGAGACGGAACGAGGGTGGCGGCAGCGCGGTGCCGACGCGGGGGTCGAGTTCCGGGTGATCCGGCCGGTCCTCCGGTCCTCGGTCCGACCGGTCCTCCAGGTGGTCCGGCCGGTCCTCCGGGTCGTGGTCCGGGTCGTGCGGGTCCTGCCCGGTGGCGCCGGGCAGGTCGAGCCGCAAGGTGAAGACGACCCGTCGGTCCTGCAGGCCGACCGCGACCAGGCTGTCGGTGGGGTGGAAGCCCAGCAGATAGGGGATCATCGCCAGCAGCTCGCCCGGGCTGCTGAGGGTGATGTGGGGCAGGTTCTCGAAGGCAGGTGCACGCGACATGCGGCCAGCGTCCGGGCCAGGTACGGGTTCCGGTAACTGGCCGGCGCGCGGCTGTGGACAACTCGGCTGTTACCCACAGCCGGCGTACGGTGCGTGACGACAAAGCCGGCATCCAGCCCGGATCTCACGCCGTGTCACCGCATCGGCAGCACCGTGGTCAGTACTGGAACCGGACCCCGTGCAGATCGATGCCGTCCTGCCAGCTCGGTCCACTCTGCGCCAGGTCCAGGGTGAGAGTCAGGTGCTGTAGTACCTGGTAGCCGGCCCGGTGGAAGGACCGGATCGCCTCCTCGTTACGGGCCGACGGCGCGATGGACAGCTGCCGCAGCTTGCGCCGCCGCGCCTCGGCCGCCACCCGGTCCAGCAACGCCCGGCCGACCCCGGCGCCCCGGAACCGTCGCGTGACCACGATCGGCTCGACCTCGCCGCGCCGGCCGCGCAGGATCAGTCCCACGAAACCGATGACGCCGGCCTCGGCATGGTCGGCGACCCACATGCCGGACAACTCAAGCTGAGTGACGTACTGCTCGAAGCCGGCACCCGGGTCGCCCCGGCCGGCACCCGGATCGTTGTACCGGCGCTGGTCCTCCTCGGTCAGCTCGGCCCACAGGTCCCTACACGCGCGATGGTCCAGCGGGCGGAACGCCCGGACCTCGGTCGTCGAATCGGTACTTCTCCCGGTCGCGGTATCAGCCATGCCCTCTGCATACTCCCCCTACCCCGACGGCGCCTCTTTTTGACCGGCGCGACGCCCAGAACGGGCCGAACGGCCCCGCACAGGGCAACATACGGGGCACGTACACGTGCCTGACACCGGTCGCTCCGACGCGGGGACATCGGACCACCGGCCGGGCCAGTACGCTGTCCGAGCGTGGACCTCGGCTATCTACGCACCCATCCGCAGCATCTCGCCACATTCCTGCACCATCAACGCATCCGGACAACCCCGGTGTCCGGCGGCTCCATCTGCTCGGCGCAACGGCTGACACTCGACGACGGCAGTGATGTCTTCGTCAAGACGCACCCGGCCCCGCCCGAAGGTTTCTTCGAGGTCGAGGCGGCCGGCCTGGACTGGCTCCGGGCAGCGGACGACCTGGCCGACGGGCAGGGCGCACCGGTACCGGAGGTGCTCGCGGTCAGCGCCGACCTGTTGGCGCTGGAATGGATACCGGCGGCCGACCCTGCGCCGGAGGCAGCCGAGCGCTTCGGCCGGGAACTGGCCGTCACTCACCGGGCCGGTGCCGACAAGTTCGGCGGCCCAGGGCGCGACGGCTACCTGGGCACTCTGCCACTGGACAACACCACGGGTGACCGGTGGGCCGACTGGTTCGTCGACCGCCGGCTCCGCCCGTACCTGCGACGATCGGTCGACAACGGCGCGCTGACCGGTACCGATGCCGGCCACGTCGAGTTCGTCCTGGACCGCATCGAGGACCTGGCCGGGCCGGCCGAGCCCCCGTCCCGTACGCACGGTGACCTGTGGCCGGGGAATCTGGCCTGGTCGACCGACCGGGTGTGGCTGGTCGATCCGGCCGCACACGGCGGGCACCGGGAGACCGACCTGGCCCTGCTGCACCTGTGGGGCGGAGCGCCGTACCTGCCGCGCATCCTGGCCGCGTACGACGAGGTCGCGCCGCTGGCCGACGGCTGGCGTGACCGGATTCCGCTGCACCAGCTGTACGTACTGCTCGCCCACACCGCGATGCTCGGCGCCGGCTACCGCGAGGACGTACTGGACGCGGCCCGACAACTCAGTTGACCATCCACCAGGCCCCGGGTGGATGTTTCACGTGAATCATCGCCCCACCACAACCCGCCCACCTGCGCAGACGTCGCCCGGGGGCGCCGCACCGCCTCCGGTGGGCCAGACTCAGAGATAGCTGTACCTGACGATCCCGACACTCTCGGAGCGCTGAATGAACCCCACCGCCCTGTCCCCGGCCGAGGCCCTCGCCGAGTTGCGTACGGGCAACGAACGCTTCGTCACCGGCGCCCGGGTCCACCCGCATCAGGACGCCGGCCACCGGGCCGAACTCACCGACGGACAGTTCCCGTTCGCCGTCGTCCTCGGTTGCGCCGACTCCCGGGTCGCTCCGGAGATCGTCTTCGACCGCGGCCTGGGCGACCTGTTCGTGGTGCGCGCCGTCGGCTACACGGCCAGCCGGGATGCGCTGGGCAGCATCGAGTACGCGGTGAGCGTGCTGAACACACCGCTGGTGGTGGTGCTGGGCCACACCGCCTGCGGCGCGGTGAAGGCCGCATGCGCCAGTGTCCGTACCGGCGAACGGCCCGGCGGCGAACTGGGCGCCGTGGTCGACTCCGTGGTGCCGAGTGTTCGGCTGGCCGCAACCCGCCACATCGACGACCTGGACGACATCGTCGACGTGCACGTCCGCCGCACCACCGACGAGCTGGTGAGCCGTTCCGAGGTGCTGGCCTCGGCGGTGACCACCGGCCGGTGCGCGGTGGTGGGCATGTCGTACCAGCTCGGTAAGGGCGAGGTCCGCGTCCTCACGCAGTGACGGTGACGGGCGGTCAGGCCGGCTGGGCGCGCAGGTAGCGGGCGAAGTGCGGGACGGTGAACGACACCGTGCCGCGCTCGCCCGAATAGATCAGCCCCTTCTTGATCAGCGCGTCCCGTGCCGGCGAGAGGCTCGACGGCCGGCGCCCCAGCGCCTTCGCGATGTCCGCGGTGTTCACCGGCCCCTCCACCGCACACAGCTCCGCCATGCCGCGCATGTACTCCCGCTCCGCCGGGGTGGCGCGCTCGTACCGGGAACCGAAGAAACCGACGGCCAGCTCCGCCTGCGCCTCCGGCCCGGCTACCCGTACGTCCGCGACGGTCACCGGCGAGCGGGGTGCATGGTCCCAGGTGGCCTTGCCGTACGCCTGCACGAAGTACGGGTATCCGCCGGACATCTCGTACAGCGCGGCCAGTGCGTCGGGCTCGAACCGTACGTTCTCCCGGGCGGCCGGCGCGGTCAGCGCACGGTCCGCCGCGCTCTGGTCCAGCCGGTCGATCCGGGTGTAGCGGAACAGCCGTTCCGAGTACGACTTGGACGCCGACAGCACCGCCGGCAGGTGCGGCAGACCCGCACCGACCACGATCAGCGGCGCCCCCGACTGGGACAGCTCATGGCAGGCCGCGCACAGCGCGGACGCGTCCGCCGGGCCGATGTCCTGCATCTCGTCCAGGAAGATCGCGATGCCGGTGCCCACGTCGGTGGCGATCGCCGCCGCGTCGGTGAACAGCTCCACCAGGTCGATCTCGATGTCACCGGAGTCGGCCCGGCCGGTCGCGGCTGGTACGTCGATCCCCGGCTGCCAGTGGTCCCGCAGCTTCGTGCCCGGCGCGTTGGCCCGCAGCGCGAACGCCTTCAGTACGCCAAGGAACTTGTCGATCCTCTCCGGCGCGCGGTGCCGGGAGGCAAGTTCGCGTACCGCCATGTGCAGCGCGGCCGACAGCGGGCGGCGCAGCTCCTGATCCGGCCTGGCCTCGATCTTGCCGGTACCCCAGAGGCGGCCGATCGCCTGGCTGCGCAGCGCGTTGAGCAGCACTGTCTTGCCGACCCCGCGCAGACCGGTGAGCACCAGGCTGCGTTCCGGCCGGCCGCGGGCGACCCGTTCGAGCACCACGTCGAAGGTGGCGACCTCGCGTTCCCGGCCGGCCAGCTCGGGAGGTCGTTGCCCGGCGCCCGGCGCGTACGGGTTGCGTACCGGATCCACGTCTTGCACCGTATCGCTTCGTCTACCAGGATCCTTAGATTTCGTTAGACAGCACTACCATGTGTCGGAGGTAGGTCGACCTGCTTGCGCTGCGGTGCGGTGCGGCGGTGCGGCGGTGGATGGCACGGCAGCGAGTCAGTCCGGACGGCCGGCGAGGTGCGCGTGCAGCCCGACGGTCAGCATCGCGACCAGCTGGCGGTAGCTGTCGTCCAGCGTCTCCGGTAGCCCGAAACCGCCACCGATCTCCAGCGTGACGAAACCGTGTGCCGCGGCCCGCAGGCCACGGGTGACGTGGATGGCCGCCGGGCCGGTCACGTCGTATCCGCGCAGCACGGCGAGGAACACCGCGACGGCCCGGTCGCCGGCCCGGGCCACCCGAGGGTCGGGGTCGGGGCGTTGCGGCAGCGCGGCGTACCGGTGCGGATGATCCAGCGCGTAGTCGCGGTAGGCGAGCAGTAGTGCGGCCAGCGCGTCGTCTCCGCTGCGCCCCATCACCGCATCGGCGCACCGGTCGGCCAGCTCGTCGAGCACCCGTGCGCCGATCAGGGTGCGTAGCTCGGTGAGGCCCTGCACGTGCTTGTACAGCGAGGGGGTGGCGACACCGGTACGGATGGCCACCGCGGCCAGGGTCAGCGCGTCGGTGCCGTCCCGGTCGAGGATGTCGACGGCGGCGTCCACCACGGCCTTCGGGGTGAGGCCCGCTCTAGGCACCGAACGCCTCGGCGAGCAGTCCCAGTACGGCCGGGGCGGTCTTCTCCGGCATTTCGGCGAACGGGTAGTGACCGGCGCCGTCGATGAGTTCGACGCGTACGGGTGCGGCGATGAACCGGCTGGCGATCTCCTTGGCTTCGGCGGCCGGGTCGGGGAAGTCGGGGTCCTTGCCGCCCATGGCGACCAGCACCGGGCAGCGGACGGTACCGAGCAGTTTCTCGGTCTCGGCGTGCTGTCCGGCGAACATGGCGCGCAACGCCACCATCCGGCCGGGTTCACGCAGGCTGGCCTTGAGCCGGGCCAGGTGGGCGCCGAGGTCGGCCGGCTCTGCGGTCGGGTACAGCGACTTGTAGTACATCGCCCACAGCATGGGGAGGCGGCCGACGGCGCTGCTGGCGAGTCGTACGAGCAGGCTCTGCGGGGGCAGCACCCGGGTGAACGGGTCGAACATCACGATTCCGGTGACCGCGTCGGGTGCGGTCGCGGCAGCCCAGGCCACCGAGTCGCCGGTGTAGGAGTTTCCGATCAGCGCGCCGCGGCCGCCCAGGTGTGCCACCAGGGCAAGGATGTCGGCGCCGATCGCCGACGCCTCGTAGTTGGGCCAGTCCACGCTGGACTCGCCGGAGCCCCGGAGGTCCATGGTCGCGACTCGGTAGCCGGCGTCGACGAGCGGGCCGATCAGGAAGCGGTACGCCTGCCGGAGGTCACCGAGGCCGGGGGTGCAGACCACCAGGGGCCCGTTGGCCGGGCCGGTCACGTCGTAGCCGAGGCGGCCGCCGGCGACTTCCAGGAACTGCGTCTTATTTTCCATAGCCATAAAGCTAATGCGATTAGCCAACCTTGTCAACCGCGCTCGCGATATATCATTCTCGCTATGCGAGTCGCTGTACTGGCCGACATCCACGGCAACCTCCCGGCACTGGACGCCGTCCTCGCCGACATCCACGCCGGCCCACCGGTCGACGCCATCGTCCTCAACGGCGACATCGCCACCGGGCCGATGCCCGCCGAAACCCTGGACCGGCTCGCCGACCTCGGCGACCGGGCGATCTGGGTACACGGCAACGCCGAACGAGAACTCGTCGCCGCCCACGACGGACAGCTCACCCCCGACCTGCCCGACGAGGTCCGCCTCCCCACCGCGTACTGCGGGGAACGGATCACCCGCGTACACCGTGACCTGATCGCCGACCTGCCGATGACCGTCACCCTCGATGTGACCGGACTCGGACCGACCCTGTTCTGCCACGCCACCACCCGCAGCGACACCGAGATAGTGCTGGTCGACTCCCCGGTCGAACGGTTCCGGCAGGCGTACGCCGGCACCCCAGACACCGTCGTACTCGGCCACACCCACATGCCGTTCGACCGGCTCGCCGACCGCCGCCGGTTCGTCAACCCCGGCAGCGTCGGCATGCCGTACGGCGGCACCGGTGCGTACTGGGCGCTGCTCGGCCCGGGCATCAGCCTGCGGCACACCCACTACGACGCGGTCGGTGCGGCGAACCAGTTCCGGTCCACCGCACCGGACTACCCCGGACTCGACGAGTTCATCGCGGAGAACATACTCACCACCCCATCGGACGCCGACGCCCTCGCGGTCTTCACTGGGGCGGCGAAGGATCCACTTCCCGAGCCTCACTCGTATCAAGCTGAACCCTCAAGCGAACGGCGTCGGGTCTGAGGCCATGATCAACACGAGCCGGGGTCGACGCAGCCCCAGATCCACGCAGCCCCAGATCCACGCGAGCCGGGGTCAACCGAGCAGGTCGTCCGCCGACCGGATCAGCTCGGCCAGGTCCCGCAGCTCGGCGTCCTCACTACCGTGTGCCGCTGTGTCCACTATGGAGGCAAGTGCCGCCAGCCGGACATGGTTGGTGTACCGGCTTCCCCGCAGTACCTCGGCGAAGTAGCCGGCCGCATAGTCGATCTGCAGCCGCGGCGGCCCCGATGCCAGCGCACCGGCCAGGTCGGCGACCGAGACGGTGTGCGCTGCCTCGGCAGCCCGGCCACTGTCCGGGTCATGCCAGCGCACCCGGGCCTCGGCCACGCGGCCGGCGGCACCCGGCGCCAGCCGTACCTCGTACAGGGCGGTAACGCTGTGCCCCGGCCCGATCCAGCCGCCGTCCACCGCGTCGTCCCGGAAGGCGTCGCTGGACAGCCGCCGGTCGTCGAACCCGATCAGCCGATAGCTGCGGACCTGATGCGGGTCGAACGTCACCTGGGCCTTGGCCTCGCGGGCCCGTACGTCCAGGTTGGCCGGCAGTTGGTCGACGAACGCCCGGCGCGCCTCGTCCCGGTCCGCCACGTACACGGCCATGCCGTGCCCGTGGTCGGCGAGCTGCTCCATCAGCGCGTCGCCGTAGTCACCACCGACCCCGACGCACAACAGCGAGATGCCCTTGCCGGCCTGTTCCGAGACCTTGCCCAGGATCGTCTTCGCGGCCGTGTCGCCCTGGTTGGCCAGCCCGTCGGAAAGCAGTACCACCCGGTTCGTCGCACCGGTCCGGTAACCCTGCCGGGCCACCCGGTACGCGGCCTGCACGCCGGCACCGAGGTCCGTACCACCGGACGGCGCCAGCTTGTCGATGGCCCGACCAAGTGCGCCGCGGTTGCGTGCCGGGGTCAGAGGTTGCAGCACCCGGGGCTCGTCGCTGTAGGCGACCAACGCCACCTCGTCGGTGTCGCGCAGCTGGCCGAGCATCGTGTGCAGCGAGTCCTTGACCAGGTCCAGCTTTCCGCGGTCCGCCATCGAGCCGGACACGTCGACCGCGATGGTCAGCGCCGCGTTCCGACGCTCCATGGGTGCCTCGCCACGGGTCTGCAGACCGATACGCAGCAGCCGGGTGTCGGCACTGCCGGGCAGCCGGGCCCCGTCCGTACCGACCGTGAAGCCGGCACCGGACGGCTGCGGATAGTCCTGCCGGAACGAGTTGACGAACTCCTCGGGGCGGATCGTGGTCCGGTCCGGCAACGCGCCGGACCGCAGCCGCTGCCCGGCGAAGTAGTACGACGCGGTGTCCACGTCCAGTGCGAAGGTGCTCTTCGGTTGGCTGGCCGGCGACACCGGTCCCGGTTCCACGGGCGGCGCGGTGCTGCCGGTGGGCGCCGGTACCCGGTCACTGCCCGCAGGTGCCCGGTTGCCGCCCGCGGGTGCCTGCGCCGGTGCCGGCCCGCTGTAGCCCCGGGGACCATGCAGGTCGGTGGCGTGGGTGCTGCCGGTGGAGTTGCACCCGGCGAGAACCACCAGCCCGGCCACGGTCGCCGACACGATCCGGGCGGTCCGTCCGCACCCGGCTCCCCCGGCCGACCCGGTGTCCCCGGCCGGTCCTGTCTGTCTGCCCGTCATCTGCGGTCCTTCCTCAGTCGTCGGCGACCCGGTGGCCAGCCGGGTCACCCCATCCGATCCGCCAGCGGGGTACGCGACTACGACGGCGCGGAGGACGGCCCGGCTCCCGTTGTGGCCGATCCGTGGCCTGCCCGTGTTCTTCGTGACCTGCCGACAAGATCGTCGGGACGGCGGTGGATGTCGGTGCCGGGTCGTAGACTCCGCCTCATGTCGCAGGTTGCGCCGGCCCGATTCCAGACCGGATCCCCGCACAGGCCAGGGCGCTGATGGCCCGCGCCAACGACCAGGTCGCCGCGCTGCTCGGCGAATACGCCGAGCTGCTCGCGATGACCGGCGGCGACCGTTTCAAGGTCCGCTCGTACGAGAAGGCCGCCCGCGCCGTCGGCGGGCACGGCACCGATCTGTCCACACTGGATGAAGCCGGCGTGCGGCAGATACCCAACGTCGGCCGTTCCATCGCCGGCAAGGTGGTCGAGGCGCAACGTACCGGCACGTTCCGGCAGTTGGAGGAACTGCGCGCGGAGATCCCGGCCGGCGTACTGGATCTGATGCGCATCCCCAACCTCGGGCCGGCGAAAGCCCTCACCGTCTACCGCGAACTGGGTGTCAGCAACGCCGACGACCTGCTGACCGCGATCGACGACGGTCGGGTCAGGGAACTGAAAGGTTTCGGCGCCCGCACCGAGGAGGTGATCCGTACCGGCATCGAACTGCTACGCGGCGGTTCCGGGCGGATCCTGCTGGCCGCCGCGCTCGACCAGGCGGAGTCCATCGTCGAACGGCTGGCGCCGCTCGCCCAACGCTGCAGCTACGCCGGGTCTCTGCGACGCGGCCGCGAAACCGTCGGCGACATCGACATCCTCGCCGCCGCGGACGACTCCGGCCCGCTGATGACCGCACTGGTCGAACTGCCGGAGACCGCGTCGGTCCTCGTCCGCGGCGACACGAAGACCTCCGTACGCACCCGGGCCGGACTGCAGGTCGACCTGCGGGTCGTGCCGCTCGACCGGTGGGGCGCCGCGCTGCAATATTTCACCGGCTCCAAGGAGCACAACGTACGGGTCCGCGAGATGGCCGTGCACGCCAAACTGAAGCTCTCCGAGTACGGACTGTTCGACGCGGAGTCGGGCGAGCTGCAGGCGGCCCGCACCGAGGAGGAGGTCTACCGGCGGCTCGGGCTCGACTGGATCGCACCGACTCTCCGGGAGGACCGCGGCGAGGTCGCGGCAGCCCGCAGAAGCGCCCTGCCCGAACTGGTCACCGTCGAGTCGTTGCGCGGTGACCTGCACACCCACACCGATCTCACCGACGGCGTGGGCACCCTGGTCGAGATGCTCGACGCGGCCGCCGGGCACGGTTACGCCTACTACGCGGTCACCGACCACGCGCCCGACCTGACCATGCAGCGGATGACCCTGGACAAGGCGCTCGCCCAGCGCGCGGAGCTCGCCGACCGGCAGAGCCGGTACCCGTCGATGCGACTGCTGCACGGCACCGAGCTCAACATCGGGCCCGACGGTGCGGTCGACTGGCCGGACGACGTACTGGCCGGCTTCGACATCTGTGTGGCCAGCGTGCACAGCCACTTCACGCTGTCGAGGGCCGAACAGACCCGCCGGCTCATCCGGGCCTGTGAGAACCCGTACGTGCACGTCATCGGGCATCTGACCGGTCGGCTCATCGGCCGGCGCGAACCGATCGACGTCGACCTGCCGGCGGTGTTCGACGCCGCTGCGCGTACCGGCACCGCGCTGGAGGTCAACGGCGGACCGGACCGGCTGGACCTGCGCGACGAGCACATCATCTGGGCCCGCGAACGCAACGTACGTTTCTCCATCGCGTCGGACGCGCACGCCGTACCGCAGCTCGACTTCGTCCGGTACGCCACGCTCAGCGCGCAACGCGGCTGGCTCACCACCGACGACGTGATCAACACCTGGCCGTACGACCGGCTCCGCGACTTTCTCACCGGCGGGTCCGGCGCCCGCTGACCGTCCCGGGCCACCGCACCCGGACAGGAGTCGATCCGGCCGGAATCCGGGCACCACCGTCCAGCCGGGCCCCGGCCGAGCGGTCCGCCCCGAAGGACCCATCGGGCGCGCAGCGACCCGGTGGTCACCGATCGGACCAAACTGGTGAAGCCGCCAGGTTCCCGGCATCCGCTGCCCGGTTCGGGCTGGTGCACCAGAACTTTCTCGCCGTCCACAGCTGTTCACGACGAAATTGCAGTTCAAAGCCTTGCCAGCCGTTATCCCCAGGCGTTATCCCCAGGTTGTGCACAGGGCTGTGCACAAGGTTCGGGCAGTTATCCACAGGTTGTCCCCCGGGTTATCCACCGGTCGATTTTGCTGGCGGGCCAGACGTTCCTATCGTCGAGTAGCTTGCCCCGCGCGTCGGTCCGGGAAGTGTCGGTCAGGTGTGATTCCCTGCCCAGGGATCGCATCATCAGGGGGGCTGAATGTCGATCTCGGAAGAGGTTCATCCGCCGGGCGGCGGACCGGACCCCTCCGGTGAGTCGCCCGCACAGGGCGGACCGCCGGACGCGCGCCCCCGGCCACCCCGGCAACAGGCCGGCGACTTCGAGCGCACCCCACCGCAGGACGTCGCGGCCGAACAGTGCGTCCTCGGCGGCATGCTGCTGAGCAAGGACGCCATCGCCGATGTCGTCGAGATCCTCCGAACCAACGACTTCTACCAGCCCAAACACGGCATCGTCTTCGACGCGATCCTGGACCTCTACGGTCGGGGCGAGCCCGCCGACCTGATCACCGTGGCGTCCGCGCTGGTGGACTCCGGCGACCACAACCGGGTCGGCGGCGCAACCTACCTGCACACCCTGATCGCCAGCGTGCCCACCGCGGCCAACGCGGCGTACTACGCCCGCATCGTCGCCGACCGCGCGGTGCTGCGCCGGCTGATCGAGGCCGGCACCCGGGTCACCCAGCTCGGCTACGGGGCAGCCGCCGGCGGCGGACGCGACATCGACGACGTGGTCGATATGGCCCAGCAGGCCGTGTACGACGTCACCGAGCGCCGGGTCAGCGAGGACTTCGCCGCGCTGAACGAGCTGCTGCAGCCCACCCTCGACGAGATCGAGGCGATCGGCGCCAACGGCGGCGTCATGACCGGCGTGCCGACCGGCTTCAGCGACCTCGACCGCCTCCTCAACGGCCTGCACCCCGGCCAGTTGATCATCGTCGCGGGGCGCCCCGGTCTCGGCAAGGCGCTGGCACTCGACACACCGCTGCCGACACCCACCGGCTGGACCACGATGGGCGCGGTACGACCGGGCGATCTGCTGGTCGGGGCCGACGGCACGCCGACCCGCGTCGTCGCCGCGACCGACGTGATGCACGACCGTCCCTGCTACGAGGTCGAGTTCTCGGACGGCACCGTCATCGTCGCCGACGCCCAGCACCAGTGGCGTACCACCAGCCGCAGCCGGCAACGGATCGAGGTCCTAGTCGGCGCCATCGGCCCGACCGGATCAGACCCGGCCCGCCGCCCCGCCCGGGCCGGCATCGTCGCCGGGGACGCCACCGCCGACCCGGGCACCGGGCCAGGGTCCGTGGTCACGACCGAGCAGATCGCGGCGACCTTGTACGACCCGGACGGGCTGCCGAACCACGCGGTGCAGGGGTGCATGCGTCCCGGACCCGACAACACCCGCGGTGCCGGGACGCGGCACATCGTCGATGCCCGTCCGGTACGAAGCGTCCCGGTGCGCTGCGTCCAGGTGGACAGCGCCGACCACATGTACATGGCCGGCGAGTCCTGGATCCCGACGCACAACTCGACGGTCGCGATGGACTTCGCCCGGTCCTGCTCGATCCGCAACTCCATGTCCAGCGTCATCTTCAGCCTGGAGATGAGCAAGGTCGAGATCGTGATGCGGCTGCTGTCCGCCGAGGCGCGGGTACCGCTGCACACCCTGCGCTCCGGTCAGCTGTCCGACGACGACTGGACGAAGCTGGCCCGTCGGATGGGTGAGATCTCCGAGGCGCCGCTGTTCTGCGACGACACCCCGAACATGAACCTGATGGAGATCCGGGCCAAGGCCCGGCGGCTCAAGCAGCGCCACGACATCAAGCTCATCGTGGTGGACTATCTGCAGCTGATGAGCGGCCCGAAGCGGGCGGAGAGCCGGCAGCAGGAAGTCGCCGAACTGTCCCGGGGGCTCAAACTGCTGGCCAAAGAGGTCGAGTGCCCGTTGATCGCGGTCAGTCAGCTCAACCGTGGCCCCGAACAGCGTACCGACAAGCGCCCCCAGCTGTCCGATTTGCGCGAATCAGGATGTCTCACGGCCAACACTCGCATTCTCCGGGCGGACACCGGGGCGGAGACGACCATCGGTGAACTGCTGGCCAGCGGGGCAACCGATGTCCCGGTATGGTCGGCCGACGAGAAGCTCCGATACACGGCCATGCCCATGACGCACGCCTTCTCCAGCGGAATGAAGGAGGCATTCACGTTGCGGCTCGCCTCCGGCCGCACGGTGGAGGCCACCGCGAACCATCCGTTCCTCACGATCGATGGATGGAAACCGCTCGGGGAACTCAGCGACGGCTCGCGGATCGCGTCTCCTCGACACGTACCGGCGCCGCTGGTCACAGTCGAATGGCCGGAGTCCGAGGTGGTCATGCTGGCGCACCTGCTGGGCGACGGATCGTTCGTGCGCCGCCAGCCCATCAGGTACGCAAGCGTCGACGAACAGAACCTGACGGCTGTCACCGAGGCCGCAACGCACTTCGGAATCACCGCAGTGCGAGACGAATACGCGGCGGCACGATGCACGAGCCTGCGCCTGCCGGCACCGTTCCGGCTGGCCCGCGGCCGGCGGAACCCGATCGCCGCATGGCTTGACCGGCTCGGTCTGTTCGGACTTCGCAGCCCTGAGAAGTTCATTCCGGCTGGAGTGTTCTCTCTTCCCAAAAGACAGATCGCGACCTTCATCCACCATCTGTGGGCCACGAATGGCTCAGTGTCATGGGACGCCGAGTACGGGCAGGCACGTATTTCCTACGCCTCCACAAGCCGGAAGCTCATCGACCAGTTGGCCCTGCTGTTTCTCCGGTTCGGTATTCAGACCCACATCAAGACCGTCCGCAAGACCGGCTACCAGCTGGCGATTTCCGGCGAGGACGACCAACTTCGGTTCCTTCGTGAGATAGGCGTACACGGCAGCCGATCGAACCAGGCGGCGACCTGCCTGTCCGAGATCGTCGACCGGAAGCGCAACGCCAACCGAGACACGGTCCCGAAAGAGGTCTGGACCCGGGTGCGGACCACGCTGGCGGTGCAGGGGACGACTCATCGAGAGTTCGCCGCAGCCACGAACATCCAGTTCTGCGGCAGCACCCGCTGGAAGCACTCTCCGAGCCGATCGTGGCTCGCGCAGGTCGCCACAGTTCTGGGCGACGCCGGCCTGGAGATGCACGCCACGAACGACATGTACTGGGACGAGGTCGTCAGCATCGAGTCCATCGGTGAGCAGCCGGTCTACGACGCCACCGTTCTCGGCACCCATAACTTCATCGCCAACGGCGTTGCTGTACACAACAGCATCGAGCAGGATGCGGACGTCGTACTACTTCTGCATCGTGAGGACTACTACGACAAGGAGTCGCCGCGCGCCGGTGAAGCCGACTTCATCGTGGCGAAGCACCGAAACGGGCCCACCGACACCATCACCGTGGCAGCCCAGCTGCACCTGTCCCGCTTCGTGGACATGGCCATCAGCTGACCGACCCAGGTCGTGGCGGCACGAAAGCACAACAAGGAGACCACTTCGTTGAGCAGATCCCCCGCACCGGCTGAGCCCGGCGTCGACTCAGCGCGATGAGGTACTCAGCCCAGCTGGTCGGGCGCCGGCCCGGTCAGCGCCTCCCGCAGCCAGCCCTCGACCCCGGCGATGTGTACGGTCGCCCACGCCCGCGCCGCCTCGGCCTGCCGGCCACGTACCGCCTGGAAGATCGCGGTGTGCTGCTCACGCGTCCGGGCAACCGCACCCTCCTGTGTGAGCCCGCGCCAGACGCGGGCCCGTACGGTCGGCGCCGACAAGCTCTCCAGCAGGCTGGCCAGTGCCGGGTTACCCGCCCCGTGGGCGATCTCCCGATGGAACCGCAGGTCGTTCGCGACCAGTTCGTCGATGCTCGGATCCGCCGGCAGGTCGGCGAGGATCCGGCCGAGCCGCTCGATCGCCGCCCCCGACATCCGGCGGGCCGCGAGTTCCGTCGCGGCCGGTTCCAGGATCTGTCGTACCTCCAGGAAATGGAGCACGCTGTCGTCCCGGTGGAAGTCCAGGACGAACGTCATCGACTCCAGCAGCAGCTGCGGTTCCAGGCTGGTCACGCCGTCGCCCTGGCGCACGTCCAGCACATGGATCAGGGCCAGTGCGCGTACCGCCTCGCGCAGCGAATTGCGGGACAGCCCGAGCCGCTCCGCCAGGTCCGATTCCTTGGGCAGCCGGTCGCCGGGGCCCAGCTCACCGGACGTGATCATGCTCTTGATCCGGGCGGTGGCCTCGTCGGTCAGTGCCATCGGGATCCTCCGCGTGGCAACGCCATCCAGGTCCTCCAGGTGGCGGCGCCGCCCATGCTCTCAGGGGGCCGCGCCGCCCATGCCCTCAGGTGGTATGCGGGCCGCGTACCGACGGGGCAACGTTAGCCCCTCACCCCAACAGGCCGCGTACCTCGGCATCCGAGACCTGCCGGAAGTCCTGGTAGAACCGCCCCACTGCGTCGAAGTCGCGGGGCACCAACGGGCACACGACCTCGTCGGCGACCGTACTCAGCCGGCGCAGGGCGTCCGGGTGCGCGACCGGTACGCCGAGAACGACCCGGCAGGCGTTACGGCGCCGGGCCACCTCCACCGCGGCGCGGGCGGTGGCCCCGGTCGCCAGGCCGTCGTCGATCAGGATGGCGATCCGACCGGTCAGGTCGGTGCTGACACGGTCCGGCCGGTAAGCCCGGTCCTGCCGGTCCAGTTCGGTGCGTTCGGCGGTGAGTACGGCGGACACGTCGGACTGATCGAGCCGCTCGGCAAGTTCGCCACGGACCACCACGTCGTCCGGCCCGACCGCGCCGAACGCGACCTCCGGCGCCCACGGCACCCCGAGCTTGCGGACCACCAGTACGTCCAGCGGGGCGCAGAGCCGACCGGCAACCTCGGCGGCGACCGGGACACCGCCCCGGGCGAGGCCGAGTACCGTGACTTCGGTGCGCCCGGCGTACCAGCCGAGCCGCGCTGCGAGAGCCGCGCCGGCCTCCCGACGGTCCCGGTACGAGCCCAGGACCGAACCGTCTGGTTCGTCCTTCCTGGAGCCCGAACGCCTGCGCATTCTCCCTGTTCTACGCCTGTTGTCGGGCGGCCGCGACCTGAAGCGGGATCTCGGCGTCCGCAACAGGATCCCGGTCGCGAGCCGGTACGGTCAGCGCCACCGACCAGACCGCGTAGGCGGCCGGGTAGAGCAGGTAACCGAACCGGGTGGCTGGCGCCAGCAGGATGGCCAGCACCATCGCCGTCGCGGCCCGGCGGGCAGCGGCGCCCGCGTCGACCGGTGGCCGGGTGAGCAGGTGCGCCACGAACCCCAGCCCCGCGACCACCAGCAGGGCAGCGGCGACACCAGCACCATGCGGTACGAGTACGGCGACGATGTGCCCGGGGAAGTTGCTCGCCGCCGGACTGTCCGCCAGGCCGCGCCCGAGCGGGTACCGGACCAGGTTCTCCAGCACTCCGTCCGGGTCGCCCAACGCAATGGGCAGCAGCGTGACCACCGGGATCCCCACGGCCGGTAGCGCGAAGCGGGTCAGTGCGGTGCGGCCGGCGCGGGCGAGTGCGAGCACCGCCAGGATCACCAGTACCGGGAGGGCGAACAGCTTCATCGCGGCGGCGCTACCGGCGACCAGGCCGGCGACCAGCCACCACCGGGATCCGGGACCGTGGGACAGTGCCCGGGCGGCGGCAGCCGTCGCCAGCAGGGCCAGCGCCAGTACCGGAAGGTCGTCCCCACCGGTGGCCAGGGTCAGCGCACAGACCGGCAGGACCGTGACGGCCTGCGCGGCCCGGACCAGTGCGGTGCCGCTGGCCAGGCGGCGCAGCAGGCACAGCGCGCCGATCAGCGCAGCGGCGGTGACCAGCGCGAACCAGATCCGGGCGTCCGTCCACCAGGCGACGCCGGCGTACCGGCGGGGCAGCCCGAACAGCGCGATCCCCGGGTTGTACGGCACGTACGCCAGATAGCCGAGGCTGGGCAGCGCGTGCACGATGCCGTCATGGCCCAGGTACGGGCTGCCGGTGTCGGCCAGCCGGGCGCCCGCCGCCTCCACCACCCACACCTCGTCCTGGGCCCGCCCACTCGCCCCACCGGCCCGTTGTACGGCCTCGACGACCAGCGGCACCAGCGTGGTCACCAGCCACCCGACGAACACCAGCCCCATCCGTACCGCGGGCCGAGCGGTCCGCCGCCCGATCCCGGCCCGTACCGCCACCCACTGCCCAACCGCCACCAGCAGCAACGCGAAGTACCCGTACGCGGCGATCCCACCCCAGCCCCGGTGCGCCGGCAACGTCGAACTCACCGCCGTGAACCCGGCAAACCCCGCCCCGACCACATACAGCCCCACATCCGCCGCCGTCCCCCGCCCACCCCGATGAGCCCACCGCAAACCCCGCACCGCCCCGGAACCCCACCCACCCACCATCGCCACAGTCTAGAAACCGCAGCGCCGCCCCCACCCACCCCGCAAAGACACACAAACGAGCCCCCGGTACGGGCGCCGGCGAAGCCAGCGCCCGCAGAACGTGCGTCAGCGGGTGAGGCCGTGTCTCAGCCGCACCGGCATGCGGATGACCTGGGCGTCGGCGGAGATCGAGGGTGCGAGTTCGCCACCGCGGTCCAGGATGCCGCGGAGGCGGTCGGCGGGTACGGGCCGGCTGAACAGGTGCCCCTGGGCGGTGGAGCAGCCCAGTTCGAAAAGTATTGCCCGCTGCTGCTGGCTTTCGACGCCTTCGGCGACGACGGCGAGGTCGAGGCTGCGGCCGAGGTCGATGGTGCTGCGTACGACGGCTGCCGATTCGGCGGAGGAGACGAGTCCGGCGATGAAGCTGCGGTCGATCTTGAGTTCGTCGACGGGTACCCGGGCGAGCATGGACAGCGAGGAGGTGCCGGTACCGAAGTCGTCGAGGGCGATCCGGACGCCCAGTTCGCGGAGGGCGAGGAGGATGTCGTCGACGGTGTCGAGCCGGTTGAGGTTGAGGCTTTCGGTGAGTTCGAGGGTGACCTGGCCGGCGGGTACGTCGTAGTGTGCGAGCCGGTCCGCGACGAGGTGCGGGAAGTCGGGGTCGAGCAGGCTGCGCGGTGACACGTTGACGGAGATGGCGACGGGGTGTCCGGCGCTCTGCCAGGTCTGTGTCGCGGACAGCGCGGAGTCGAGGATGACTTCGGTGAATGCGGGGAGCAGGCCGGAGCGTTCGATGGCGGTGAGGAACCGGTGCGGGCTGAGGTCGCCGCGGTACGGGTGCTGCCACCGGGCGAGCGCCTCGGCGGCGATGACGCCGCCGGTGTTGAGGTCGACGATGGGCTGGAAGTGGACGGCGAACTGGTCGTCGGCGAGGGCGGCGCGCAGGTCACCGCCGAGAGCCAGGCGCCCGACGTCGGCGGTGTCCTGGGCCCGGACGTACTGGTGTAGTCGGATTCCTTCGCGTTTCGCCTGGTACATGGCGACGTCGGCGCGGCGGAGCAGTTCTTCGACGCCGCCGTGGCTGGGGGCGAGCGCGACTCCGGCGCTGCCGCTGACGTTGATCCGGATGCCGTCGACCTCGATGGGCGGGTCGAGGGTGGCGAGCATCTGCCGGGACCGGTGTACGGCCAGCGCCGGTGCGGCGAGGCCGACGAACAGGACGGCGAACTCGTCGCCGCCGAGGCGTACCACGAGGTCGTCGGAGCCGGCTGTGGCGGCGAGCCGTCGGGCGATGGTGTGCAGTACCTCGTCGCCGGCGAGGTGGCCGAGTGTGTCGTTGATCTCCTTGAAGTGGTCCAGGTCGATCAGGATCATCGCGTGGGTGCCGCGGAGGGGCTCCTGTTGGAGGATCTGGTCGCCGTAGCCGAGCAGGTGCCGGCGGTTGGCGAGACCGGTGAGCGGGTCGGAGGCGGCGTCGTGTGCGTGCCGGGCGGCCTGCTGTTGGGCTTCGGCGAATGCGTACGCGTTGCGTAGCGCGGTGCCGAGAGCGGCGGCGAAGGTCTGGAGTGCGTACCGTTCGCTCTCCTGGAGCCGGACTCGACCGAAGAAGCGGAGGGTGAGTTCGCCGGGGCCGGTGGGGTTGGTGTCGGTGATGTCGTCGGCGTCGGGGCGTTGTCGGCCGAGGGGCACCGCGATGATCTCGCCGTCGCGGGCGGGTGGCGCATCGTCCCGTCGGCCGGCCCAGCTGATCTCCTGGTGGCCGCCTCGGACGAGGCCGTCGTCCTCGGCGCCGAGCCGTACCAGGATGTCCACCTCGTCGGCGGAGAACAGGGTGGCCGCGCTGGTCACCGCCACCCGCAGGACGGCCTCCAGGTCGACGGCGCTGAACTGGTCGGTGGCGGCGGCGATGCGTTGCCACAGGGCCCGTTCGCTGTGTGCGCGGATCCTGTTCCGGTTGACCAGGTGCAGGCACAACACGAGTGGCGGCATGATCAGCAGGAGCAGTGGGTCGAGCCCGACGATGCCGAGTACGGCGAATGCGACGGCGATACTGCCGCCGAGCGGAATGACCCAGACCTGCCATGCCTGCAGGACGAGTCGCGGTATCGGCGCCCCGGTGGCGAGTGCGAGGGCGATGGTGACGGACACGTTGGCGACGAGTACGAATACCCCGGTCGCCACGATGAGCGCGATCAGACCACGCATGGTGAATGGCTGTACGGTGTCGCCCGCTATCGCCCGGCACACGAGTGCGGCGACAGCTACCGACACTATTTGTTTACTGACGTTGAAGGCGGCTTTTCCGGGCGCCGACCGGAACGCGACTTCGGAAAGAATCTTGCCTATCGTCGCGAACAGCAGGACCTCGCCGCTGGATGCCAATGCGAGGCCGATCAGCACCGCGGCCTCGCCCCAGTTGAGGGCGAGTTTCTGGCTACGGAAGCGGATCTCCAGCGCGGTGAGCCCGGCGCCGAGATAGCCGGCGATCAGGCAGCCTGCCTCCCAGGCAGGTACGGGGGTCGCGGTGGGCCAGCTCGCCAGCGCCACAAGCAGGGTGCAACCGGCCACCACCGCGTACCCCGCGATGTAGCGGGTCAGACGCGGGTTGGTGCTTTCCGCCTTCTTCTGACTCACGGAGACCTGGCCGATGTAGGTGTGTCAGGGCAAGCCAACCATACGCCACACCGGTTCCGACTGTGAGCTTAGTGCCAGTCGAATTCGCGCATCGGTACACCTCCTCGCAAATAGCGCCAACAAAGAAAGTCAGTGCCAATCAAACTCGCGCACGGGTAACACCTCCTCGGCGATAACGAAGCGTTGGGACACGGTCAGTGCCAGTCGAATTCACGCATTCCGGCCACCCCCTCTCCGGGCCGACGCGGCCGGGACGTACCCGACGCGGGCGGGGGGTGTTCGGCGTTCCGGTAGCGGCGCCACGGGTACGACCAGCGGTTCGGCCGCGAGGTGTGCCCTCGCGGTGCGGGTGCCGCCCACGTCGTCATACCGCGCCTCCACGGAAGATGCACACGGGCTGCCGGTGGCGGTGGGCCGGCGGACGGGCGACCGGGGTCGTCCGGACTGGCACTCGCCGCCGGCGGGTGCGACGGAGGAACATCGTCAGAATAGAGAGCCATCGATTGCGCGGCTAATCCGAACTGCTCGATACAAGCATTTTGTTCCGGTAATCGTCGACTGGGTGAAGCCGTATGAGGTAACCGGATCCGACGGCTACTGTGCCGATTTCTTGCCGCGGCTCCTTCCATGACAACGCAGCGGGTCGGACCAGAATTGCATTTCGTGAGCGGCCGACCACATCCAGTGTTTGGGCTGCCCGGTCCGACGTGAGCATCGACTGCGTAGGCTCGGACCGTGACCGAGCAGAGCACGCGTACCGGCCCGGCGGGTTCCCGACTGACGCATGTGGATGAAACGGGCGCGGCCCGGATGGTGGACGTGTCCGGCAAGGACGTCACCGCACGCAGCGCGACCGCAGCCGGTCTGCTGCGGACCACACCCGCAGTCATCGAACTGCTCCGCTCAGACGGCCTGCCCAAGGGCGATGCGCTGGGTGTCGCCCGGATCGCCGCGATCATGGCGGCGAAACGCACACCCGACCTGGTGCCGCTGTGCCACCCCATCGCCATACACGGTGTGGCGGTCAGTCTGGTTGCCCGGCAGTCGACGGTCGACATCGAAGTGACCGTACGAACGGCGGACCGTACGGGGGTCGAGATGGAGGCGTTGACCGCGGTGGCCGCGGCCGGTCTCGCCCTGGTGGACATGGTGAAGGCGGTGGATCCGGCGGCCAGCATCGACGCGGTCCGGGTACTACGCAAGGACGGCGGGAAGACGGGCAGTTGGGTACGAGCGAGCGGGGAGGCGGGCAGCTGATGAGCGACTTCCAGGCACGGGTGATCGTCGCGTCGAACCGGGCCTCGGCCGGCATCTATCCCGACACCAGCGGTCCGGCCCTGGTGGACGGCCTGCGTGCGCTGGGCGCGCGGGTCGGTGACCCGGTCGTGGTCGCCGACGGCGATCCGGTCGAGCAGGCGTTGCGCAGCGCGGTCGCGGCGGACTGCGATCTCGTCATCACCAGTGGTGGCACGGGCGTGTCGCCGGCCGACCGAACGCCCGAGATGACCCGCCGGGTGCTCGACTACGAGATCCCGGGCATCGCCGAGGCGGTGCGGGCGTACGGGGCGCCCAAGGTGCCGGCCGCGGCGCTGTCGCGGGGGACGGCGGGTGTGGCGGGCCGGACCCTGGTGGTGAACCTGGCCGGGTCCCGTGGTGCGGCGACCGACGGCCTGGCCGTACTCGGCCCGATCCTGATGCACGCGCTGGACCAGTTGCGCGGCGGTGACCACCCGGGCGGCGGGGGGCAGCCGACGGCCGCGCCGACGCACGAGCCGACCGCGCCACTGCCGGTCGGGGCAGGGTCGCACAACGGCCGGCTGGTGAAACCGGATTGGGACACGGCCCGTAGCGCGGCACACGCGGCCGGCAGTACCGGGCCGGAACCCGTACTGCTACCTCTGTCCGATGTGGACGGTGCAACGTTGGCGGCGCCGCTGCGTACCCGGACCGCACTGCCCGCGTTTCCGACCTCCAGTGTGGACGGTTTCGCGGTCTGCGGCAGCGGACCCTGGCAACTGGCGGGTCGGATACTGGCCGGCCAGGGCGCTGCCCCGATGCGTGCCGGCACCGCGGTGGAGATCGCGACCGGCGCGATGGTCCCGGCCGGCGCGGAGTTCGTGATCCGGCTGGAGGACAGCATCCGCAACGGTGACGGTACGGTCACCGGCACGCCGCGCAACCGTCCCTCACCGGAGTGGCGGTTGCCCGGTGAGGAGGCGGGCGCCGAGGAGGAGCTGCTGCCGGCCGGTACCCCGGTGACGCCCGGGGTGATCGGTGTCGCCGCCCAGTGCGGCCACGACGCACTACTCGTACGACGTCCGCCGCGAGCCACCCTGCTGGTGTTCGGCGACGAACTGGCGACCTCTGGTGTGCCTGGCAACGGGCGGGTGCGCGACTCTCTCGGGCCCCAGCTTCCGGGCTGGCTGAACCGGATCGGCGCGCGGTATGTGGCCGGTGGGCCGTCGGCTCCGGTGGCGGACACGTTGGAGGCGCACGTCGCGGCGATCCGGTCGGCGGCGGCGGGCGCCGAACTGATCTGTACCACCGGTGGCACGATGCGGGGCCCGGTCGACCATCTGCACCCAGCACTCGCCCAACTGGGCGCTGAGTACATTGTGGACACTGTGGCGGTCCGGCCCGGTTACCCGATGCTGCTGGCGAAGCTGCCCGGCGGGCGGTTCCTCGCCGGCCTGCCGGGAAATCCGCAGTCCGCGGTGATCGCGCTGCTCTCGCTGGTCTGGCCACTGGTGGCCGGCATGTCCGGGCGGGAACTACCTGGTATGCAGCTGGTCCGGTTGGGCGCGGAGGTCTCCGGCCGCGGCGACGACACCCACCTCGTCCTGGCCCGTATCGAACGGGACGGTTGCGCCTATCCGCTATCACACAACGGATCGTCGATGCTGCGCGGAGTAGCCCGGGCGGACGGGTTCGTGATCGTCCGACCGGGCGGGACCGGGCAGGTGGGCGCCATGGTGGAGCTGTTGCCGTTCCCCCTACGGGCCGGGGAGCGGCCATGAGTACCGGACAGCAGACCGGTGCCGTGGTACGGGCCGAGGTGACGCACGAAGTACTGGTGCCGGCGGAGTACGAGCGTGCGGTGTCCCGCCGGTCCGCCGGTGCGGTGGTGTCGTTCGCCGGTGTGGTCCGCGACCACGACGGTGGTCGGACCGTACGGGAACTGACCTATGAGGCGCATCCCAGTGCGGCTGACGTACTGGCCCGGGTGGCCGCCGAGCTGCTGGTGTCGGATCCGGCGGTACAGGCTGTGGCGGTCGGGCACCGGGTGGGTCCGCTGGCGATCGGGGACGCGGCGCTGGTGACAGCGGTGGCCTGCGCGCACCGGGGCGCCGCGTTCGATGCCTGCCGCCGGCTGGTGGACGAGGTGAAGGCACAGCTCCCGGTGTGGAAGCACCAGATCTTCGCGGACGGCAGCGACGAGTGGGTCAACTGTCCGTGATCGCAGGTCCACTGTGAACTGTCCTGCGTGGACATCGCCGGTTCCGGCGCTGGATCGGCGGCCGTGGTGGCGGCTGCACGGTATTGTGTGCGGCAGTATGGTCGCCCTCTGGATCAGCGCGAACAGCACGTTTGCCGGTGAGAACCGGCATTCGACGCACGGTCGCGCGAACGTCACGCTGGACAGTCGGAAATCCGACAATCCGCTGCGGGCTCCGCGCCGCGACCGTACGAGCGCGGAACGCAATCGGGCAGACTGGGCCCCGCAGCAGACCGGTGCCTACACATGTGCTGGCGCGGTACGGGGCAGGAACCTCTTCACAGGACGACAAGCTAAGAATCGGTGTAGCTCCGGGGCGGGGACACACCGGCACCATCACCCGGGCCCAGGTCCGGGACGCATTTGGGGGGAACGCAGATGAACAGCATCGCGACAGAGCCTGCCGGTGGCTCGGTGGTCGGGTCGGTGCACGACGATCCGCCGCTGATCACCAGTGGGCTGATGGATGCCTACCGACGATGGTGGCAGTCCGTGCAGAAGGTACACAGCCTGCTGGAACTCGGCGGCGCGCCGACCGGCCAGGTTACCCACACCCTGGAGACCGAACGACGGACCCGGCAGGAGTACGCGGCGATGCTGCGCAGCTCCAACCGTCCGGTCGCCGACTACCTGGACGACTACCTGGCGTTCCCGCCGCTGTGGCCGACCCCCGAGCCGCCGATCTCCGCGGCCGGCTGACAGCAGGACCCGCCGGTTGGCGTGACCCCACCGACCGTTCAGCCGACGGCGGCGGCCAACCGGCGGTAGGTGTCGGACGACAGGAACGGTGACAGCACCCGCTCCGCGACATCGGACAGGGCGAGGCCGGCAACCCGCTCCGCCGGTACGAAGTCCAGCGCCTGGCCCTCACCGAGCATCACGTCGGCACCGGTGACCGGTAGCGCAACGGCGTAGACGTGCCATTCGACGAGCCGGTCAGGCACCGTACGGTCCGGGCTGGTGCCGTGCCAGAGCAGTTCCAGATGCCCGTCGGCGACCAGGCCGGTCTCCTCGGTCAGTTCGCGCCTGGCCGCCTCGTCCGGCGACTCGCCGGCCTCGATGTGTCCGCCCGGTGGTGACCAGCAGTTCGGATCGGCACGCGCATCCGCATCGCGGAGCTGCAGCAGTACCGTTCCCTGCCGACCAACCACCACGACCATCGCGATCCGGTGCCCGATGCTCGCCATGGTCGCGAAGCCTAGCCGATGATCACGGTTCACAGCAGCGTTGCGTGCCGCGCCGACGACTGTCGGGCACGACACAGGCAGATCTGTGCAGAGGCAGAGCCGCCGTTCACCGACCTGCTCAGAGCTGGCCGATCCGGTGACCGACCGAGGCCGCCGTCGCCGCGGTCCGGGCCTGACGCCGGGCGGAGCGGGCCGTACGGCCGGCGCGTTGCCGGGCCCGGTCGACACCCTTCACCGCCCGGTGGCCGGCATGCTCGGCCCGCCACCGCAGACCGGGACGGCCCTGGGTGTCGACCGCCGCGAGTATCAGCCCGCCCATCAGCGCAAGGTTCTTCATGAAGTGGTTGCGCTCGTTGACCCGTTCCGCCGGATCCTCGGCCCGCCAGAACGGGTGGCCGACGACCGTGGTCGGCAGCAGCGAACCGATCAGCCCGACAGCGGCCAGCCGGGGCGCCCTGCCGGTGGTCAGCAGCAGTCCGCCGGCGATCTGTACCGCGGCATTGGCCCGTACCAGGGCTTCCGGGCTGGTCGGCGCCCACGGCGCCGACTTCTTCAGACGTGGGGCGATCCGCTCGCTGAGCGGAGCGACCTTCTCGGCGGCACGCTCCGGGTTTCGCAGCGTCCGGACGGCGCCGGCGACGAATACCGAGGCGAGCATGGCGTGAGCGAGCGTACGAACCGGTTTCATACCATCGTCATACCTTCCCGGAGCCACTTTCAACCTCGGATCCCGCAACCCCACGGCGTTGTGAGACTCCCCGCAGTGACCCAGGTGCTGACTGTTGTCCCATGATGCGGCTACCGTATGTATTACTATGTCGCAGCTTTCATCGTGGCTTGTCCGCAGATACCGCGTCATCGCGGTGTGCTGCGGTGTCGCGGCGTTCACGTTGGGCTCGCTGGCCGGCCGGGTGGCCGGCTGGCACTTCTTGTTGCTGTTCGCCCTCGCTGTCACGTTCACCGCGTCCTCTATCGGTCTGCCGGTTTTCGCCGAACGGACCGCGACCAGCCGGGCGTTGGACGCCCGTCAGGTGGCCGAACGCTCCAAGCAGCAGATGCGACTGGTGGTGGGACGGGTCCTGACCCCGCTGGGGTACCTGCTCGGTGAGATCAGCGACGCCCGGATCCGGTCCTGTGAGCTGGACCGGCTGCAGGGACAGACGTTGCAGGTGGTGCTGTCGGCGGCCACCGAACTGGTCGAGGCCACCGAGGCCCGGGCATGCTATTTCCGCCTCATCGGCGGCCGGAGGCGGCGACTGGAACTCTCCGGCTACTACGGGCGGGCGGAGCCCGGCACTGTCGAATTCCTGTCCGGCAACCCGCTTGGCGATGAGGCGTTTCGCCTGATGGACAGCGACACGGACGGCTTCTGGCCCGATCTGACCCACGAGGCCCCGCCGGGCTGGGTGATCGATGCGCATCGCCATCGTTCCCTGGTGGTTGTTCCGGTGGTTACCGAACGTCAACAGTTCGGCATCCTCACTGTGGACACGGAAACCTGCGGCGAACTGCTTGAACAGGATGTGGAACTGGTACGACTGCTGGGCGAGTTGCTGGCTGCCGGACTGAACCGGTGAGTACCGACGCCGGTCATGTTCCGGCTGCCGAAGTGTCCCAGAACACCCCCGTGAACTGCGGCTTTTCAAGTCTGACTTCTGACAGATCTTGGACAGTCCCCGCAAGAACCATCCGTTAGTGTCCGAGGTTCGGAGCACTAGGCGCCATGTGTTGCCGGTCTCTCCGTCGGCATGCCACGCTGAGTAGGGACTGGTTCTGGATGGGGGTCACCGTGTCGAGCCAGATCGGATCGTTCCACGCGTCCGACGGCCACGCCCTCGGGCGGAAGGCTGGCGAACGGTTGACCGTCGTGCGCGAGTCTGCGGCCGAGCAGAGCCCACGCGACCGGGTAGCCCGATTGTTGCGCGACCCGAAGAGCTACTTCGCCGACGCGCGCCGCTGGGCGGATCGTCAGGCGAAGGCGGACGTACAACGGGAACTGTCCGAGAAGGAGTCCCGCCGCGTGCGTCGATCGGTGCTGCGCGCCCTGTGGTTCGCGGTCCGCTGACGCCGCGCCCGATTCCTTCTGCGCACCGTTACCGCCTCCGGCAGTGCGCACCCTTACCGCCTCCGGCAATGCGCACCCTTACCGCCTCCGGCAATGCGCACCCTTACCGCCTCCGGCAATGCGCACCGTTACCGCCTCCGGCAATGAGACGGTGCTGTCGACGCCGGGCCGGCACTGACAGGGCAGGAGCGCTGACAGTAGCCGGGCAGCGCCCAGGTGGCACACTCTGGCCATGGACGACCGGCCCGTGCACGACTCTCCGGCAGACGACGCGGACAGCAGCGAAGCACGTCGCGACCAGACCACAGGCGAGAAGACGACCGGGGAGCGGACCGTACCGGAACCGGACCGGGTCACCTCCATCACGCCGCTGGTGGTGACCGAGGATCTCCTGGGCCCGGACTACAGTTCGCGGACGATCCGACTACCCGATGACGACGAGGGCGAGGTCGTCGCAACGCTCGTACACCGTCGTGCGTCGGGCGACAGCCCACGGACCGGCGATGCCGTGCTGTACCTACACGGTTTCTCCGACTACTTCTTCCAGACCGAACTGGCCGACTTCTACACCAGCCGGGGCACCGACTTCTATGCCCTGGACCTGCGCAAGTACGGCCGCTCGCTGCGTCCGCACCAGACCGTCGGGTTCGTGACCGACCTGCGCGACTACTTCGCCGAACTCGGGGAGGCGGCCCGCATCATCCGGCAGGAGGACGGGGCCCGGCGACTGATCCTCAACGGGCATTCCACCGGCGGGCTGATCGGCTCGCTGTGGGCGCACTGGGTACGCGACCGTGGCCTGGTCGACGCGGTCGTACTGAACAGCCCCTGGCTGGACATGCAGGGCTCGTGGCTGGTACGTACCCCGGGCACCGAGGCGCTGGACCTGATCGGCAAGCTGAACCCACGGGCGGTGATCCGGGGCAACGGTACCGGCATGTACGGCTACAGCCTGCACCATGAGCACTACGGCGAATGGGTGTTCGACACGACCTGGAAGCCGCTGGGCGGTTTCCCGGTCCGGGCCGGCTGGTTCCGGGCCATCCGGCGGGCGCACCGCTGGATCCACTACGGGCTCGACATCCGGTGTCCGCTGTTGGTGATGTGTTCCATGGGCAGCCGGTTCCCGCGCAACTGGCACGAGGACGCGCTGCAGTTCGACACGGTGCTGGAAGCCGACCAGATCGCCCGTTGGAGTCCGAAGCTCGGTCGCCACGTCACTCTGCTACGCATCGAGGGCGGGATGCACGACCTGGTGCTGTCGACCAGGCCGGTCCGGGACCGGGTGTACACCGAGATGGCCCGCTGGCTGGACGCGTACCTGCCGGTGTGACCGGCCGGACGGCGATCGTCACACCGGCGAGATACGGTCACAAGGTGACGGCTGATGCACCGACCACCGGTCCCCTGCTGGACCGATATGACCGGACGGCAACGGATCTGCGGATCTCGCTGACCGACCGGTGCAACCTCCGGTGCTCCTACTGCATGCCGGTCGAGGGGCTGTCGTGGCTGCCGAAACCGCAACTGCTCACCGACGACGAACTGATCCGGCTGGCCCGGATCGCGGTACGCGACCTGGGCGTGACCCAGTTGCGCCTCACCGGTGGTGAACCTCTGCTGCGGCCCGGGCTGGTGCAGATCGTCAGCGAACTGGCCGCGCTGGCACCGCGTCCCCGGCTGGCGCTGACCACCAACGGCATCGGCCTGGCCCGGCTGGCCGGGCCGCTCGCGGCAGCCGGTCTGGACCGGGTCAACATCTCCCTCGACACGATCGACGAGGAACGCTTCGCCGAGTTGGCGCACCGCCGCCGGCTGCCGGACGTACTGGCCGGTGCGGCCGCCGCCGCCGAGGCGGGTCTGGCCCCGGTCAAGATCAATTCCGTACTGCTCCGCGAGCACAACGCCGACGAGGCGGCGGACCTGCTCGACTTCGCGCTCGACCACGGCTACCAGCTGCGGTTCATCGAGCAGATGCCGCTGGACGCCCAGCACGGCTGGCGGCGGGAGAACCTGGTCACCGCCGACGAGATCTTCCGGTGGCTGTCCGTCCGGCACGAACTCACCCCCGATCCGGACGAACGCGGCAGCGCGCCGGCCCAGACCTGGCTGGTGGACGGCGGACCGGCCCGGGTCGGCATCATCGCCGCGGTGACCCGACCGTTCTGCGGGGACTGCGACCGGACCCGGCTTACCGCCGACGGCCAGGTGCGCTCCTGCCTGTTCAGCCAGGACGAGGCCGACCTGCGGGCCGGGCTGCGCGGTGGCGCAAGCGACGCCGAACTGGCGCAGCGGTGGCGGGACGCGATGTGGGGCAAGGCGCCGGGGCACGCCATCAACGACCCGTCGTTCCTGCAGCCGACCCGGCCGATGTCGGCGATCGGCGGCTGACCGGTGCCCGAGGACAGCCTCATCACGGTGCGCTACTACGCCGGGGCCCGGGCCGCGGCCGGCTGCACCACCGAGCAGTGGTCCGCCACCAGCCTCACCGACCTGCTCGACCAACTCGACCAGCGGCACGGCGAGCCGCTCCGGCGGGTCCTCTCGGCAGCATCGTTCCTGGTCGACGGGACGTCCCGGCATGACCGGAGTGCGCCGCTGGCGGCCGGCTGCACGGTCGACGTACTGCCCCCGTTCGCGGGTGGTTGACCGGCCCCGATCGGCCGGGCCGACCCGCTCGGCGGCGGTCCACCCGTCGAGCACCACGCTGTGCGCAGCGGCCGGCGGCGGCTAGGTTGCCAGGGTGATCCTGTATCTGGTGGCGGGTGCGGTGGCGCTGGCAGTGCTCGCGGCGGCGCACTGGTACCTGTGGAAGCGACTGGTGTCCGACGTGTCCCGGCCCGGAGGCTGGTGGCGTCGGGTCGGCACGGTACTGGCCGTCCTGCTCGCGCTGCTGGTCCCAGGCGTGCTGATCGGCACCCGGGTGCTGTCCCCGACCGGCGCCGGCCAGTTCCTGGCCTGGCCCGGCTATCTGTGGCTGGCCCTGCTGATGTACCTGCTCATCGTACTGGCGGTGCTGGAGGTTCCGCGGGCGCTGGGCCGGCGGGCCATCCGCCGTACGCCGACCGCGCAGCCGGAGCCACCGCACGTACCCGACCAGCAGACCGCGCCACCTGTCCCGGATGATGCGTGGCGTGCGAACGCCAGCAGCTCCGGAGGCCCCGCCGATCCCGGCAACCCTGCCGGGGTCGGCGGCCCGAGCGGCCAGAGCGGCCCCGCCGACCCAGTGGGCCCTGCCGACCCGGCCGGAACCGGCGACGGGGCTGAGGCAGCCGACGGGTCCGAAGCGGCCTGGGACACTCGCGCGATCGAACCGGAGCCGGCCGGTACCCCGATCGATCCGGCCCGGCGGCTGTTCCTGGCCCGGTCGCTGGCGTTGGTTGCCGGTGCCGCCGCGGCGGGCACAGTCGGCTACGGGGTGGTCAACGAGATGGCCGGCCCGATCGTCCGGCGGGTCGAGGTACCGCTGGGCCGACTGGACCCGCAGATCGACGGGTTCCGCATCGCCGTCGTCTCCGACCTGCATCTCGGACCGATCCTGCACCGCGACTTCACCGAACGGGTCGTGTCGACAATCAACGGCCAGCAGCCCGACCTGATCGCCATCGTCGGCGACCTGGTCGACGGCAGCGTGGCCCAACTCGGCCGGTCCGCGGAGCCGCTGCGCCGGCTGTCCGCGCCGCACGGCGCCTACTTCGTCACCGGCAACCACGAGTACTTCTCCGGCGTCACGCAGTGGGTCGACGAGGTACGGAACCTTGGCGTACACCCGCTACGGAACCAGCACACCGAGATCATCGGTGGCCGTACGTCGGCGTTCGACCTGGCCGGGGTGAACGACGCCACCGGCGGCAGCTACTCGGCCGCTGAGGCGCCGGACTACACCGCGGCGCTGCGCCACCGGGATCCGGCGCGACCGGTGGTGCTGCTGGCCCACCAGCCGGTACAGGTCCACGAGGCGGCCCGACGCGGGGTCGACCTGCAGCTGTCCGGGCACACCCATGGCGGCCAGCTGTGGCCGTTCCAGTACGCGGTCCGGCTCCAGCAGCCGGTGGTGTCCGGGCTCGCCCGCGTCGGCCGTACCTGGCTGTACGTCACCAGCGGGGTCGGCGCGTGGGGGCCGCCGGTGCGGGTCGGCTCCCGATCGGACGTCACGATGGTCACGCTGCGCTCGACCCGCTGAGCGCGGGCCGCGACGGGCCGAACCGGTCGAGAGGCCGAACCGGTCGACGGAGGTCGGTCAGCGGGTACGGAGCTGGGCGAGCAGATCGGCCGTGGCCACGGCACCGGGCGGGTGGCCGAGCCGGGCGGCCTCGTTTGCGACCCGCTGCAGCAGTTCGTTGCACGGGGCCGGGACCCCGTACAACCGGCCCAGCAGCGCGATCTCACCGTTGAGATGGTCGGTCTCGATCGAGCCAGTGCCTCGGTGCAGGCTCTGCCAGGACGATCCCCCGGGCCTCTGGTCACCGAACCGGCGGATCGTCAGGATGTCGGCCCGCCGGGCCTCGTCCTCGGACATGCTCACCACGTCGATGCCGGCCGCCGCCAGGACCCGCTCACCCTCCTCACGTGCCAGCTCGATCAACTCGTCCTGGGCAGGCTCCGGCCGGGTCACCGCGTCGACCGCGTTGCCGAGGTTCATCAGCAGTTTCCGGTACTTCCAGCGCATCAGGTCAGGGCGCGGTACCGACACGAAGCTCGCACCGGTGAGCGCCGCCGCGATCCCTTCCGCGGTACGGTCCACGCCGCCCGGGAAGCGGCCCAGGTCCAGGATGCCGGTGACCGGCGTCGAGTACGCCTGCACCACACCGGGTGCGAGGTGACCGACGGGCATCATCACGCAGACCCCGTACACGTTGGCGAAGTGGCGCAGCGCCACGGATTCGTTGCCGACACCGTTCTGTACGCAGCACACCGGCGTGGCCGGGTTCGCGACCGCGGTCAACCGCTGTACGACCTCCGGGGTGGCGTTGCTCTTGACGGCCAACAGGACGACGTCGCCGGGCCGCCAGTCGACCTCGTCCGGCGATTCGACCGCGGGAACGGGTACTGTGACCTCGGTCTCGGGATCCTGTACCCGCAGGCCGACCTTGCGGATCTCGGCGAGATGCGGGCCGCGGGCGATGAGTACGACATTCTGACCCGCCTGGTGCAGCCGGGCGCCCAGGGCGCCGCCGACGGCACCAGCCCCGTACACGATGAAGCGCATGCGGCCAGCTTGACATCAGGCCGGTACGGCCGGCCAGCCCGGCTCGGCACCCGCCCCGCCACACCGACCAGCAGCCCGGCACGGGGGCCAATAGTGGGCCCCACCGCACAACGGGCGGGGTGTCCCTGGGTGGTATCAGGAGTTTCGTGCGAGGATGCCCGCGTGCCGCACAGCGATCGTTCGCCTGGTGAGGGGTTCTACGCCGACCTGCATATCCACTCGAAATATTCGCGTGCCTGTAGCCGGGACTGTGATCTGGAGCATCTCGGATGGTGGGCGCGACGGAAAGGCATCGGGCTGGTCGGCACCGGTGACTTCACCCATCCGGCCTGGTACGAGCATCTCCGGGAGAACCTCGTCGCGGCTGAACCTGGGCTGTACCGGCTGCGCCCGGAACTGGAGAAGGCGGTGGCGCAGAAACTGCCACCGGCCTGCCAGGGCCTCGCCCGGTTCATGCTCTCGGTGGAGATCTCCACCATCTACAAGCGCGACGGTCGGACCCGCAAGGTCCATCACCTGGTCTACCTACCCGATCTGGACGCGGTCGCCCGGTTCAACACCGCACTCGGCCGGATCGGCAACCTCGGTTCCGACGGCCGGCCGATCCTCGGCCTGGACTCCCGGGACCTGCTGGAGATCACCCTGGAGGCCAGCCCGGACGGTTTTCTCGTACCGGCGCACGTGTGGACGCCATGGTTCGCCGCGCTAGGCTCCAAGTCGGGCTTCGACGCGATCGCCGACTGCTACGCGGATCTGGCCGACCACATCTTCGCCATCGAGACCGGACTGTCGTCGGACCCGGAGATGAACTGGCGGGTCTCCGCACTCGACCGGTACACGCTGGTCAGCAACTCCGACGCACATTCGCCGCCGGCGCTGGGCCGGGAGGCCACGGCGCTGCAGACGCCGTACGACTACTACGCCATCCGCGAGGCGCTGCGTACCGGCGACGGGTTCGGCGGCACCGTCGAGTTCTTCCCCGAGGAGGGCAGGTACCACTCCGACGGGCACCGCAGGTGCGAGGTACGGCTGGACCCGGCGCAGACCCGTGAACTGGACGGTGCCTGCCCGAGCTGCGGCAAGCCGTTGACGGTCGGCGTGCTGCACCGCATCGACACCCTCGCCGACCGGCCGGCGGGCGAACGTCCGGACGGCGCGGCCAGTTTCCGTAACCTGGTGCCGCTGCCGGAGATCGTCGGTGAGATCAACTCGGTCGGTCCGAAGAGCCGCACAGTGGACGGCAAGGTCGTCTCGCTGATCGCCGAACTCGGCCCGGAACTGGACATCCTCACCCGGGTCCCGGTCGACGAGGTGGCCCGGGTCGGTGGCGTGGAGTTGGGCGAGGCGATCGCCCGGCTACGGCGCGGCCAGGTCATCCGCGAGCCCGGCTACGACGGCGAGTACGGCACCATCACGCTGTTCGCACCCGGTGAGCTGGAGTCGACCGACGGTGCGCTGTTCGACCTCGCCCCGGGCGATTCCGCGGCGCCGCGGCGTGCCCCGAGGGCCCGGCCGGTACCGCGGCAGCGGATGCTGGCCGCCCGATCGGCAGCCAAACGGCCGGAGCCCGCCCAGCCAGCACTGCTCGACGAGCTCGGCGACGCCGCCCCGGCCGAGGCACTGTCCGGGCTGAGCCATGTGGAACCGGTACTCACCGGCATGGAACGGCTCGGTACCGGCCTGCTCGATCTGCTGGATCCGGACCAGAAGGCTGCCGCGCAGATCGCCGACGGACCGGTACTGATCATCGCGGGACCAGGTACCGGCAAGACGCGTACGTTGATCCAACGCCTCGGTCATCTGATCGCCGAGTGTTCCGTACCGGCGGACCGTTGCCTGGCGCTCACCTTCACCCGGCGGGCAGCAGACGAGATGCGCGAACGGCTCCGGTTCCTGCTTGCCGGGCGGGCCGCAGCGGCAGGTCAGCCCAGGGGTCGGGGCCGGGCCGACGCACCCGACACCGTCGCCGGTGCGATGGTGTGCACCTTCCACGCTCTCGGCCTGTCGATCCTGCGCGACCATGTCGATCGGCTGGAGCTGTCTCCGCAGTTCCGGATCGCCGAGTCCGACGAGCAGCTCGACGCGGTCGGCGAGGCCGCCGGGCTACCGGACGATGATGCGAAGGGAGCCGCCCGGCTGCTGTCCCGGCTGCTCGAGTACCGGCGCGGTGCCACCGTCCACGGCGGCACCGAGCTGGACAAGCTGTCGGCGAACTACACGAAGGCGCTGCGGTCCCGGGACCTCGTCGACCTCGACGAGCTGATCAACCTGCCGGTACGGCTGCTGACCGGTGACGAGGAGCTGGCGGCGGCGTACCGGCAGCGCTTCGCGTACCTCTTCGTCGACGAGTACCAGGACGTGGACGAGGCGCAGTACCAGTTGCTGCGGCTGCTCTGCCCGCCGGACGGCGACATCTGCGCGATCGGCGACCCGGACCAGGCGATCTACGCGTTCCGTGGTGCCGACGTGGGCTACTTCCTGCGCTTCCAGCAGGACTTCCCGACGGCCACGGTGGTCCGACTCACCCGCAACTACCGGTCCACCGCACCCATCCTGGCCGCCGCGGTACAGGCCATCGCACCGGGCACGCTGGTACCGGACCGGTCTCTGGCCCCGGCCCGGCGTGGCGCCATCAACGGCGCCCGGATCACCCGGTACGCCGCGGGCAGCCCGGCCGACGAGGCCGACTTCGTCGCCCGCACCATCGACAAGCTGGTCGGCGGCTCGTCCTTCCACGCCCTGGACTCCGGGCGGGTGGACAGCCGGGACGGCGGGCCGACGGGCGGCGTGTCGTTCGCCGACATCGCCGTGCTGTACCGCACCGACGCGCAGGCCGCGCCCGTCATCGACGCACTGTCCCGCTCGGGCGTGCCGGTGCAAAAGCGGTCGCACGACCGGCTGCTGGACCGTCCAGGGGTGGCGGCGATCGCCGAGGAACTGCGGTACGCCACCGGTATCGAAGGCGCCATCGCGGCCCGGGTACGGCTGACCGCCCAGGTCCTGACCGGGCGCCCGTACCCGGGTGCCGAGCAGCATGGGGCCGGTGGCCCGGCGGTCACCGCGGCCGACCTGCACCTGGCGGTGGATCTGCTGATGCCGCTGGCCGCACGCTGTGGTGCGGACCTGGGAAGGTTCCTTGCCGAGCTCGCGACCGGCGCCGAGGTCGACACCTGGGATCCGCGCGCGGACCGGGTCACCCTGCTCACCCTGCACGCCTCGAAAGGCCTGGAGTTCCCGGTGGTGTTCCTGGTGGGCTGCGAGGACGGGCTGTTGCCGATGCGCTGCCCGGGTCGGCGGGGCGCCGCGAGCAGCGGCGACCGGAACGCCTCAGCGGAACCGGTGGCCCGGGATCCGGTCGCCGAGGAACGCCGGCTGCTGTTCGTCGGCATCACCCGGGCCCAGGACCGCCTCTACCTGTCGCATGCGGCCCGTCGGGCCCGACGGCCCGGCGCCGCAGCCGAGCCGGTACCGGAATCTCCGTTCCTGTCCGCGATCGACCCACGGTTGTACGACCTGCTGGGTGCGGATCCGACGCCGCGCCGGCCCGAGGCCCGCCAGCTCCGACTGATCTGATCGCCACCGCGCCACCGCGGCTGAAGCTGCCGCCACATGCGCTGGGTAGCAATACCACAACGCTACGAATTTGATGGTTGCTATGGCTGAAACATGGCCGACTTGCTGCTGGCCCGACAGGGCACACTGGTCGGTTCAGGCTACCGTGGCGTTAGCCACGCGGCTGGGCGAACATGTGCTTCCGGCCGGGACCTGTGGCGCGGCTGGACCGCTGTGCACGGCGTCCGCGCCCAACGGCCAGCAGGCCGATCGAGGAGGAGTCATGTCGAACTACGGGCCCCCCGGCGGCGGCTATCCCGGCCAGCCGCAGGATCCCTGGCAGCAGGGTGGGCCACCACCCGACCAGGGGGGCTACGGCACACCGTACGGCCAGGACCCGCAGCAGCCACCGCAATACGGGCAAGACCCCAAAACCAGCAGTACGGCCAACAGCCACCGCAATACGGCCAGCAGCCGTACGGCGGGGACCCATACGCGCAGCCGGGCCCGATGTCCGGGCCGCCGATGTCCGGTGCGCCGATGTCAGGTGGCGGCATGCCGCCGCAGCAGGGCATGGGCGGTCAGCCACCGTACGGCAACGGGCCGGGCTGGCAGGGCACCCAGCAGTGGGGCGGTCCACCGAAGAAGAGCAAGGGCCCGCTGATCGCGATCATCGTGCTGGTCGTCGTGGTGCTGCTGGGCGGTATCGGCTTCGTCGGCTGGGCAGCGCTGGGCGACCACGGCGATCCGAAGGCGGACCCGTCGACGAGCCCGTCCGCTGCGTCGGAGAGTCCGTCGCCGTCGGACAGCCCGTCACCGTCGGACTCACCGACTCCCAGCGAGACCAGCGACGCCTACTCGGTGACCGAGGGTGAGTGCCTCAAGAACAACGGGACCGACGCCTCGCCCGATCTGGTCGTCACCGACTGCACATCGGGCACCTACAAGGTGCTGAAGCGCATCGAAGGTACGCACGACGTCAAGAAGTGCGACGACGTCGCCGGCACGACGAACAACTACTACCTCAAGCACTCGTCGTCGTTGTCCTCATTGGACTTCGTGCTGTGCCTGCAGAAGCAGTAGATCGGAACTTTCGGTGACCGCCGCGACACCGTTCGTCGGTCGTGCGCCCGGCGGGCGGCGTCGCCGGTGCCGGTGCCCCTCCACGGCGGGATGATCCGGTTGGCTACCGTTGCTGTCCAGGTCGACGGCGTGCCCGGCACGTCAGATGTCGACGGCGTGCTCGGCATGTCAGATCGATGACGTGCCGGGCACGTCAGGTCGATGGCGTGCGAAAGCACGCGAGGAGGATCGATGTCACATTACGGACCGCCCGGGGGCAACGGGCCGTACGACCAGCAGCCCGAGGGCTGGCCGGGGCAGCCGCAACAGGGGCAGCCTCCGTACCCGGGACAGTCGGAGCCGTTCCCGGGCCCGCCGGAGCCCTACCAGGGGCAGCCAGGCACCGGCGGCTTCGGTTCCGCACCGCCCGGATCCGAACAGGACCCCTTCGGTGGGCGGATGCCAGACCGGATGGGCAGCGGTGACCAGTTCGGGGCGCCACCCGGCGACCAGTTCGGTGGACCGTTCGGCGGGCAGCAGGGCCCTGGGCCCGGCGGACCGGGGCCTGGCGGGCCGGGGCTCGGTGGACCGGGCCCAGGCGGGCCGTTCGACCAGTCGCCGCAGTCCCCGGACGGCCCACCGCAGTGGGACGGCGGACACGCGCCGCCGAAGAAGAGCAAGACACCGCTGGTGATCATCCTGATCGTCGTACTGTTACTGCTCGGTGGCGGCGGCGCCGGCTGGTACTTCCTTCTCGGACCGGGCAAGTCGGACAAGACCACGACGGCGGGCGGCAAGTCCGAGCAGTCCGGTGACAAGGGCACGAAGGAGTCGGCCGGGCAGAGCCCGGCGCAGGCCGCCAAGAAAGGTGACTGCGTCGCCCACCAGGGCAGCGACAGCGTGAAGCCGGTGGACTGCTCGGATCCCCAGTCGTTCAAGATCGTGGACCGGTTCGACGGCACCACGGACAAGAAGAAGTGCCCGGGGCAGCAGACCAACTACGTCTATGTGTACAACGACCTGAAAAAGAACAGTCAGGACTTCGTACTCTGCCTCGCGGCACAGAAGAGCGGCAAGTAGGTCCCGTCACCCGGATCCGGCCGCGGATCTCGCCTCATCTAGGGCTGTCTAGCCTTCACGCTAGACAGCCCTAGAATTTTCGATAGGGCCTGACGCGGCCACGAGCCGGCGGGAGTGAGCAGATGGCGTACCCGGTCGAGGACGCGATCCGGTACCTGACCGGCGAATGGCTGGTACGGCGGCAGATCGAGGACCTGTCGCACCAGGTGACCGGGCACTTCCACGGCACCGCCGAGTTCCGGCCCACCCCGGACGGCAGCCTGGCCTACCGGGAGACCGGCGAACTGGAATTCGGCACCCACCGCGGGCCCGCCTGGCGCGAACTGCGGTACCTGCGCCGACCCGACAGGCCGCTGCGGGTGGAGTTCGACGACGGCCGCTTCTTCCACGACCTCGACCTGACGTCCGGCCACTGGACGGTCCGGCATCCCTGCCGGGCCGACGAGTACCAGGGCGCGTTCCAGGTGGACGGCCCCACACAGTGGTGGCAGGACTGGCTGGTGCACGGCCCGACCAAGCAGCAACGGCTGCGCACCAGCTTCACCCGGATCTGAACCCGCCGTGGCCACCGGGTTTTGCAAAGCTGCTAGCTTTGCAAACATGGCGCAGGACCGGAAGCCGGCCGGAACCCACACCGGCAGTGCCGCGACCGGCGGAGCAGTGACCGGACCGGACCGCGTACTGGCCCATCCGGTACGGGCCGCACTGCTGGAACTCGCCACCGAACTGGGCACCGTCACCTCGACCGAAGCGGCCCGCAGGCTCGGCCACAGCTCCGGCCTCTGCTCCTTCCACCTGCGACAACTCGCCCGGTACGGATATCTGGAAGAAGCGCCGGGAGTACGCGGCCGGGCACGTCCCTGGCAGATTCCCGTCCCCTGTGCCGGTGCCCCTGACCCTGCAGGCGCCGCCACGTCGGCGCCGCTCGACGTGCTGGCCCGGGAACTGGAGGACGAGGGTTACCGCCGCTGGCTCCAGCATCGTGCCGAGGCGCCGGCCCACTGGCGCTCCGATGCCGCGGACAGCACGGTGCTCTACCTGACACCAGACGAACTCGGCCAAGTGGCCACCGAACTGCGCACCGTGCTGAGCCGCTACGCGGCGCGGGAACGCCGACCGGCGGACCGGCCGGCCGGCGCCGGCCCGGTCGGCGTCATCACCCGGCTCTTCCCCTTGTTGCCCGACACCCCGCAGCATCAGTGATGCATCCCAGGAGACCGCAGGCCATGACTGTTCAGGACATCCGTATCTTCGGCGATCCGGTCCTCAAGACACCATGTGAACCGGTCACCACGTTCGGCCGGCAGACCGCCGAACTCGTCACCGACCTGCTGGAGACCGTCGAGGAACCCGGTCGGGCCGGGCTGGCCGCGCCACAGATCGGCGTGGGGGTCCGCGCGTTCAGCTACAACGTCGGGGACGACTTCGGCTACGTGCTCAACCCGGAGATCGTCGAACTGGCAGAGGAGTACCACGACATCGACGAAGGCTGCCTGTCCGTACCGGGGCTGTGGTTCCCGACCCGTCGAGCCGTACGGGCGGTCTGCCGTGGCGTCGACCTGCGCAACGAACCGGTCGTGGTGCGGGGCACCGGCGTCATGGCACAGTGTCTGCAGCACGAAGCGGACCACCTGAACGGGATGCTCTACCTGGACCGTCTGGAGACGCCGCAACGGCGCGAGGCGATGCGACAGGTGCGACAGGCCGACTGGTTCCTCCCCGGTGGCGCGCAGCCCACCGGCGCGCCGTGGCGGATCGGCTGACCCTGGCCAGTTGGTCGTACCGGTGGTCAGACTGGTGGCATCGGTGGTCAGGCTGGTCGGACCCGCGTCGCGCGGTAGTGGTAGCCGTTCTGGTCGGCCGACTCGAACTCGAACGCCACCGGCTGGCCGATGGCCAGCTCTCGGTAACCGTCCATCTCCAGTACCGAGAAATGCACCCACGCGGGTTCGCCCTCGGGTAAGGCGTCCGAGGCGACCAGACCCCAGCCCTGCTCGGAATCGAAGTACGTGACCGTACCGTCAACCACGGTGCCCCCACTGCCGACCTTCTCAGCGTCTACCGCAGATCATGCCAGGCCGCTCCGAGTCATTGGGCACGGACGGTGCAAACCCGTCATCGAGAATGCACCGTCCGTGTTCTGCCCTCGGTCGAGCGGCGGTCTACCGCTCCGGCAGCTGCGGATGGCCCGAACCGCCCAGGAAGCGCTTGCGGGTCTTCTGCAACGACTTGGCTGCGGCGTAACCGCTGCCAGCGCCGACCAGCAGAGCCACGACGTCGGAGAATGCCCCGCCGCCGGTGAACGCGAGCGCAAGCAGCGCACCGATGGTGGCCAGCACTGCGACCGGCCACCGGCCACGGACAAACTGCGACACCGGCTCGCCGCCGGCCCGCTTCTTCGCAGCCGAACCGAGTGCCAGGAGATAACCGTCATGGCCGAGTGCGACCAACAGGCCGACCACGGCAACGAGCGTCGCGATGAGGTCGATGATGAAGCCCATGCGTCCAGTGTGCGCGCCCCACGCTCCTCCGCCATGGTGCCAACACCCTGAATCAACCCGGAGTTTCCCCTGCCCCGCCTCGGCGAGCCCTCGCCCACGACAGTCGTTTTCCCCGAATCGGCGTTATGCCCGTTTAGGCGACGGTACATTCGGGGAAAATGCGCTCCCAGCCAGCAGGCCCAGCCCCCGCAACAACGCCAGCTCGGGCGGGTCCGGCCCTGGCGCGCGGGGCGCGGGCGCGGGGCACTGCCGCGCGGAGCGCGGGGTGCGGGGCGCGGGCGCGGGGCACTGCGCGCGGAGCGCGGGGTGCGGAGCGCGGGGTGCGGAGCGCGGGGGGTGCGGAGCGCGGGGTGCGGAGCGCGGGGTGCGGAGCGCGGGACAACCGGACACCGATGACGCAACCGGCGCGCTCGGCCGCAGAAGCCCCAGGAGGCGCGCCGAAGATGTCGCTCCGCAAGGCATCAATAGGCCGATCCAAGCGCCCGTGGAGCCATCGCCCACCGAACGCGCGTCAGCGAGCGAGGCCATGTCACAGCACGTCAGGGCGCCAGTACCGAATAGAGCTGGTGGGGTGCTTCCTGGACGTGGTCGGCTGCCGGCCTGCTGACCTCGACGGCGGTGCCGTAGTCGAGGTAACGGGTGGTCAGGGTGGTGCTTGCGGTGCTGGCGGTCTTCGGAACGGTGACGGAAAGCTGGCTGAGCCGGCCGGCACTGTCGAGGCTGGCCTCGAAGTTCACGTTGGACGGGTGCGCACCGAGCAGTTTGAGTAGCGCGGTGGCGTTCCGGTCCTTGCTGGAGGCGTCCTTGGTGAGCTTGTCGACGTCGATCGTGCCCCGGTACTGGTTGGGCCCGGCCTCGGTGGCGGTGCTGATGGAGCTCAGGTACCCGGCGCTGAGGGTCGGGTCGGTGGCCTGGGTCAGGATGTTGCCCGGGGCCAGCCGCCCGGTGTCGATGTGCACCCAGGTGCCGGGCTGTTTGGCAACGCCCTTGACGTACAGGTCGGGGCCGAGTACGAGGACTTCGGCGGCGCCGATGCCGAACGAGCCGTGGATCTTGCCGTGCTTCGTCGTCGGGTCGAATGAGCCGTCGATGCGGGCGATGCCCGAGCCGCCGTCGAACTGGAAGCTTTCCTTGCCGAGCTTGTCGACGGCGCTGGTGAGCTTCCGGGTGATCTTGGTGGTCTGCGCTCTGGCGGCGGCAGCGCTACTGCTCGGACTGCTCATGCTGCTGGCACTGGGGCTCGGCGAGCCGCTGGCGTCCGAGCCGGGCGCCTTGCAGGCGGCCAGGGTCAGTCCGGCGGTGCAAACGGCGGCGACAGCGATCATGCGGCGCATGGTCATCTCCTTGTGGGCCTGCGGACCCGACCGCGGCGGGGTACCGGACGGGCCGGCACCGGAGCAGGCACCTGTATCGGCGAAGTTCCAGCAGATCGGTACCCACCGGGCTGGCGGTTGATGCATCTTCGGATCACAGACTATCCGGACGATACGGTCTCCCAACAGCTCAGTACGCCCAGTCAGTGGAGCACGCCTGGAGACGACCATGTGTCCATCGGATACGCCGAATGCCGGGTGGAGACCACCCGGCATTCGATGTGTTGCTGGTGCTACTTGCCTTCGACCACGTCGAGGCTGACGGTCGCCGCCACCTCGGGGTGCAGCCGGACCTTGACCTGGTAGCTGCCGAGAGACTTGATGTGTCCCGACATCTGCAGGCGTCGACGGTCCAGTTCGGGCCCGCCGGCAGCCTTGACGGCCGCCACGATCTCGGCCGGCGTGACCGAACCGAACAGGCGACCACCGTCGCCGGCCCGCTCGGTCAGCGTGACCTTGAGGGTCTCCAGCGCCGTCTTGACCTCCTGGGCCTGGTCGGCGCTGCGGATCTCACGGGCGTCGCGGGCCCGCTTGATCGAGGTGATCTGCTTTTCGGCGCCGCGGCTCCAGAGGATCGCGTAGCCCTGCGGCAGCAGGAAGTTGCGGCCGTAGCCGGCCTTCACCTCGACGATGTCGCCCGGGGAACCGACCCCGGCGACCTCCTGGGTAAGGATGATCTTCACGTCGCCCCTCCTCAGCGGCTCTGCGCCGAGTAGGGCAGCAGCGCCATCTCGCGGGCGTTCTTGATCGCACGGGCGATCTGCCGCTGCTGCTGTGCGTTGACACCGGTGACCCGGCGGGCCCGGATCTTGCCACGGTCGGAAACGAACTTCCGGAGCAGCGCGGTGTCCTTGTAGTCGACGTAGGTGATCTTCTCCTTGTCGAGAGGATTCACCTTCTTTTTCGGCTTGCGTAGCGACGCAGGCTTCGCCATCTCAGTCTTGCCTTTCACCATGCGGTACCGGCGGCGTCGCGGTGGAACTCTCCGCGACCCGCTCGGCTAGAACGGGGGCTCGTCGTCAAAGCTGTTGTTGCCACCGCCGCCACCGGAACGGCTTGCGCCGGCCGGGGTGGCAGAGGCCCACGGGTCGTCGGCCGAGGCGCCGCCGGATCCACCGGATCCACCGGAGGAACCGAACCCGCCACCACCGCCGCCGCCACTCCGGGACATCTTCTGCACCTTGGCGGTCGCGTACCGCAGCGAGGGGCCGATCTCGTCGACCTCCAGCTCGATGACGGTGCGCTTCTCACCTTCCCGGGTCTCGTACGACCGCTGCTTGAGCCGGCCCTGCACGATGACCCGGCTGCCACGCTGCAACGACTCGGCGACGTTCTCCGCCGCCTGCCGCCACACCGAGCAGGTCAGGAACAGCGCCTCGCCGTCCTTCCACTCGCCGGACTGGCGATCGAAGGTGCGCGGCGTAGAGGCGATCCGGAAACTTGCGACCGCCGCTCCAGAGTTGGTGAACCGCAGCTCGGGGTCGTTGACCAGATTGCCAACGACCGTGATGATCGTCTCTCCTGCCATGACTCACTCCTCACGCTCGGGTTGCAGGTTCGCACCAGGGTGCGACGAAAACCGCGAGCAGGTCGGTATCAGTGGAGTTCGGGGCGGAGGACCTTGGTGCGCAGCACCGACTCGTTGAGTCGCAGCTGCCGGTCGAGCTCGGCCACCGCGGCAGGCTCGGCCTGCAGATCGATGACGGCGTAGATGCCCTCGGTCTTCTTGTCGATCTCGTACGCGAGCCGGCGCCGGCCCCACACGTCGGTCTTCTCGACCGATCCGCCCGAAGTGCGGATCACGTTGAGGTACTGGTCGAGCGACGGTGCGACGGTGCGCTCCTCAAGATCAGAATCGAGGATCACCATGACTTCGTAGTGACGCAAGACTGCTCTCACCCCCCTGTGGACTAAGGCGGCCATGGAATTTCCGTGGCAGAGGGTCTGCGTCGTCCGACACAAAACCGCGGGCACGGACCCGCGGTCATCGGCCGAACTGTCAAACAATAACAGCCGCGGGGCGCCCGTTCCCAATCCTTACTGGGTGGGACCTGGGGAGGAACGACCACACCGATGAGGTGGCAACGGACGCCCCGCGGAGCTGTGAGGAGAATTTGGTCAGGCGTGTACCGCCTTGTCCCGGCGCTGAGCAAACACGGTGCGTACTGCTGCGGCGCCGACGCCGGCCAGGCAGACCGCCGCGATCAGGGCCAGCACGCTGGTGGCGTTGGCCGGTGTGACGTCTGCGACCGGACGTGGCGCGGCCACCGGATCGTGCTGCGGCAACGATGTGCTGGAGGTCTCACCGCCACCACCGCTGGTGCCCGAACCCGCGCCCGGCGCGGCGGCCGAGGACGGCACTGCGCCGCGGGCTACCGGCTGGTGCAGGTGGGTTGCGGTCGGCGAGCTGCCCTCGTTGGGCTGCCGGCCCGGCGGCTGGGCCTGCTGCCCACCGGACTTGTGATCGGAGGTCACGCCACCGGTCGAAGAGCCACCGGTCGAACCGTTGCCCGACTGGCCGCCACCGGACTGGTCGGAACCACCCGAGGTGGGGCCGGGGCTCGGCGAGGACGACGCCGCCTTGGGCGTGACGGTGATCGCCCGGTAGTCCTGCTTACCCAACCCGCCCACGATGCACCGGGGGTCGAGGTTGGCGCTCACCGGGCCGCTGGCCATCGTCGTGTACTGCGTCGACGCTCCAGCCCTGAGACTGACCGGCGATTTGCCGGAGATGTTGAGGACCGGGGCGGTGCCGCCGGTCACCGAGTTAACGAAGGTCAACGTGGTGCCGGCCGGAACCGTCAGGGACTCGGTGTCGTCCTGACCGTCCACCGACGGCTTGGAGGACGAGCCACCGAGGCCCAGAAGCCCGCAGCCGCCCTTGAAGATGACCGTGTGTGGACCCGGCTGTGGCGTGTCCGCCAGAGCCGGGGTGGCGGCCAGGCCGACGACGCTGACGCCGAGAACCCCGGCGGCGAGCAGCACCGCCGGGCGGTGGCGCCGGGAAATCCGGAGGGAATGTCTTGGTTGGTACCGCACGTTCTCGTCTCCCCAGGTCAGCTGGTGGACCCGCGGCTGAGGCGGATCTAGGAGTGGTAACGAGGTGCGCCACCGGCGGTGACGCTATTTGGAGTGATTCCTTATCTTGCTACCGATTGGTAGTGCGCACAACCCGGTGATAGCCGGTGTCGGGCCAAATCTGGGGTCACAGTGCCGTATTTCGCACCTCGACCGCCACGTGGACGGTACCGCGTGCTGGACGCCGGCCTCCTCTCGGCCCGTACAACAGCACACCGCGTTGTGCCACGGCAACCGACCGGTACGGCCAGCGGGCCGGGGCCCGGTGTCAGCAACGGCGGTCGGAGGCCGGCGCCGGCACGGTGGCCGCGCTGCGGGAAACGACGCCACGCGTGGCCGGTGCCCGGCCAAACGTCGGCCCGACGCCGTAGGCTCGCCTGCATGCGTATCGGGGCACATGTGAACAGGGCCGATCCGCTGGCCGAGGCGAAGACCCGCGCGGCACAGGCCGCGCAGTTCTTCCTGGCCGACCCGCAGGGTTGGCGCGCTCCCGGCGAGCACCCGAAGTCGGCGGAACTGCGGGCAGCGGCGGAGACCGGCGAGATCGAGCTGTACGTGCATTCGCCGTACGTGATCAATCTGGCCTCCACCAACAACCGGATCCGGATCCCGAGCCGCAAGCTGCTGGGCCAGCATGCCGAGGCTGCCGCCGCGATCGGCGCCAAGGGCCTGATCGTGCACGGCGGGCACGTCACGAAGGACGACGATGTCGCGGTCGGCTTCGACAACTGGCGCAAGGCTTTCCAACAGGCGGCGAAGACCGGTGGCTTCCCGCTGCCGATCCTGATCGAGAACACCGCCGGCGGTGACCGGGCCTGCGCCCGCCGGTTCGACAACCTGGCCCGGTTGTGGGACGTGATCGGGGAGTTCGGGGCGGGTTTCTGTCTGGACACCTGCCACGCCTATTGCGGCGGAGAGGACCTGGTCGGCATCGTCGACCGGGTCCGGTCCATCACCGGCCGGATCGATCTGATCCATGCCAACGGTTCGCGGGACGACTTCGATTCGGGCCGGGACCGGCACGCGAACTTCGCCGACAGCGGCATCGATCCCGAGCTGATCGTCGAGGTGATCCGGGCCAGCGGTGCCACCGCGGTGGTGGAGACCCCCGACGCGGCCGAGGGCCAGTCTGCCGACATCGCCTACCTGCAGGAGAGGTTGACCCGGTGACTGCCCAGTTCCGCGCGGAGGTCCACGCGTGACCACCGACGATCAGGCCACCGCCAGCCGCACCGACGCCGGCACCGGAGCCGCCGACCCGGAGATCGAGCAGGAGGCGGCGCCACCGGACACCGTACGGCTGCGTAAGGATGCGCCGGACAAGAACGCGACAACCGGTACGGCGCACCGGACCCGGCGTCTCCCGGCCGACGGGCGGCGTAGCGGTTCCCGTGGCAGTACCGGGGATCAGGCCGTGCGTTCGGATGCGCCGACCTCCGGCGTACCGGCGGGGTCCGGGGACACAGTGGACAGCGGCACCATGGACACCGACGCCGTGGACACCGGCACCGACGCGGCGAGCGCTGACGCGCCAACCGGCTCAGCGGCAACCGCTGTCGACGACGAGGAAGCGACCTGGCAACGCTTCGCCCCGGCGGAACTGCGCCCGGCCGGGCCGGTACGCCGCGCGCTGGCCGTGGCCGCCCGGATCGCCACCCACGAGTGGACGGTGGCGAGTGTGGCCTCAGTACTGCTCGCGGTCCTGATGACGTGGCCGACGATGCGGCACCCGGGCAGCACCATCCCGCAGGACATCTACGATCCGCTGCTACAGACCTGGCAGATCGCCTGGGACGGGCACGCACTGCTGACCGATCCGCTGCACCTGTGGAACAGCAACGCCTTCTACCCGGAACAGGACACGCTGGCGTACTCGGACAGCCTTCTCGGGTACGCGCCGTTCGGCCTGATCGGTTCCGGGCCGGTCGCCGCGCTGGTGCGCTACAACGTGCTGTACGTGCTGGCCTACGCCCTGGCGTTCGTCGGAATGTACGCGCTCTGCCGCCAACTCGGCGCCCGTCGGCCGGGCGCCGCGATGGCCGGTGCCGCCTTCGCGTACGCGCCGTGGCGGCTCGCGCACGGCGGTCACCTCAACATCCTGTCCACGGGTGGGATCGCACTGGCGTTGGCGATGCTGGCCCGCGGGCACGGCTTCCGGCTGCGCCGCGCCGATCGACGTGCGCAGGTGCCGGTCCGGGCGCGGTGGGGCTGGGTGCTCGGCGGCTGGTTGGTCGCGGCCTGGCAGGTGACCCTCGGCTTCGGTCTCGGTCTGCCGTTCGGTTACGTACTGGGCCTGGTGGTACTGGTCGGCATCGGGTCCTGGCTGGTGCCGGCGACCCGGCGGGCTCTGGTCGGTTGGCGCGGGCGTTCCGCGGCGATCCCGCCGGTGGCCGCCGAGCCGGCGGACGCCGAGCCGGCGGACGCCGAGCCGGCGGACGCCGAGCTGGCGGACGCACACCCGGCGGCAGGGACCGACGCGGCGGAGCAGGCGAGCGGCGAGGTGGCGACCGGAAGGACCGCGGAGAAGATCCCGACCGTGCCGGTGGGCCCCGGCGCCGTCGCGCGGTCCCGGTTCCACCCGCCGGTGCTGCTGGCGAACCTCGGCGGTCTGGTGGTGTTCGCGCTGACCTGTCTGTACATGGGCCTGCCGTACCTGCGGGCGGTGCAGGCACATCCGTACGCCCGCCGCGGTGTGGCCGAGCTGGCCTGGTTCTCCCCGCCGTGGCAGGGCTTCTTCATCGCGCCGGAACAGTCCTGGCTGTGGGGCGACGCCCACGCCGGCGCGCGGCAGTCGCTGCCGTTCCAGCCGGAGATGACGCTGCTGGTCGGGCTGGTGCTGCTGGCCTTCGCACTGCTCGGGTTGTTCGTGTCGGTGTGGAGCACCCGGACCCGGGTCCTGCTGGCCGTCGGTGTCACGGTCAGCGTCGTACTGGCCATGGGCACCCGCTTCCCGGGCGGCGGCTGGTACACCTACCTGCTGCTGCACGACTACCTACCGGCCTGGGACTCCATTCGGACCCCCGGCCGGCTGGTCGTCTGGACCACGCTGCTGCTGGCCCTGCTGGCAGCCGGTGCGGTGAGCGCGCTGGGTTCCCGGGCCGACGAAGTGGCCCTGTTCCGTGGCCGTAACCCGCGCCGCGCCGGGCCCGGTCTACGGGTGCTGCTGGCGATCCCGCTGGTGCTCGTACTGCTGGAGGGCTGGAACCGGACCCCGCACTGGGAGGTGCCGACGGAGCCGGCGGCGCTGCACGACCTGGCCGGGCCGGTACTGATCCTGCCGACCGACCAGCTCACCGACGAGCGGTACATGTACTGGTCCACCGACGGTTTCCCGACCATGGTCAACGGGGGCAGCGGCTTCCAGCCGACGAAGCAGGACGAGATCCGGCGGGCCACCACAGCGTTCCCGGACCAGGCAAGCGTCACGTACCTGCGTGATCTGGGTGTGCACACGGTGGTCATACTGCGCGACAACATCGGTGGCACTCCGTACGAGCACGCACTGACCGCACCGACCGACGGGCTCGGGCTGACCCGGGCCGACAGCCGCTCGGCCGTGGTGTTCACGCTGCGCTGACCGGTGCCGATGGGGCCGGGAACGGCCCACCGGCACCGGGTACCGCTCAGCGGGCGCCGGCGAGCGCGCTGGCCACCTCGATGTAGCGCTGTGCCGCGCCTTCCGGATGCGCCCAGGAGACGTTGCTCAACACCCGGATCATGCCCCAGGCGCGGATCTCGGCCGGATCCACCGCAAGTCCGGCGGCCACCTCGGCGATCAGCAGCCGGGCCTGCGGCACCGTGGGCCGCAACCGCAGCAGGTCCCAGATCAGGTGGCCGGCGTCGAAGGCCGCCGGCCCGAGCAGCGGCTTCGGATCGATCAGCAGCCACCCACCGCGTTCCGGCGGCGCGGCCAGGATGTTGCCCAGGTGCGCGTCCCGGTTGACGATGACTTCCGGTGCGGCCGTACCGGCCAGCTCTGCGGCCAACCCGGCCGCCTCGGTGAACAGCCCATGCTCGTAGGGGCGACCGAACCGCTCGTGGATCCTGACCAGCTCGATGGACCAGTGTTCCGCCAGCTCCCGTGCCAGCGGGAACGGCTGCGCAGCACCGTCCGGCCGGACCGGGACGGCCGGTTCACCGTCGGCGGACGTACCCGGCCGGGGGCAGCTCAGGTCACCGCTGGGTTCGCGGCTCAACCGCCCCAGCAGGTCCGCGGCGGTACGGATCGCCCTCGCCGCGGAAATTTTGCCGGTCAGGTGGTCGTCGAGCAGGGAATGCCCCGGTTCGGCCCGTTCCAGCAGAAGCGCACCGGACCCCAGATCCACCCGGTGCAGCCGGACCGCGCCGTCCCCGGCGTAGCAGCGCAGGGCGGCGGCCTCGGCGTAGTTCTCGTCGTCGAGTACCGGCACCTTCAGTACCAGCGTGTCCCGGGACCGATGGGCCGACCGCACCGGCGCCACGTACGAGTGGGTACCGCCGGTGAGGCCCGCGCCCACCACGGTCAGGTCCCACTCCCGGCACAGCACCCCGACCAGTTCCGGCAGCTCGGCCAGCCAGCGCGCACCACGCGCACCGAACAGTTCCGGCACATCTTCGGCCAGCCCGGCAGGCACCACCACGTCATGTCGACTGCTCATGTCACCTCGTCCTCACCATCATCGACGGATTCCGGTCATGCAGCCGGACGGTCGGTGGCGGCCTGGGACGGTACGGGCGGTGGCGGTACGGGCAGTCGTGGTACAGGCAGTCGTGGTACGGGCAGTCGCGAGGTCAAGAAGGAGCGGTGGACAGCGCCCGGGCACCGGCGGACGCGCTGCGCGCCCAGCCCACGTCCCGAGCGCCGTCAAGCACCCCGCCGTCCGGGTCGTCGACGGTCCCGTCCGCCCGCACCACGTCATGTTCCGGATGCAGCACGTCCCGTACGACGAAGCCGACGAGTACGGCGAGCGTCACCAGCCGGCAGAGCGCGAACAGCACGAACACCCATTCCGGGATGACGCCCTTGCCGCTCGCGCCCATCAGCTCGGCGTAGAAAGCAAGGAAGTAGCCGACCTCGGCGAGCTGCCAGGCGAGGAACGCACCCCAGCGCGGCCGGGCGAGTATGGCCAGCGGAATCAGCCAGAGCACGTACTGCTGGGACCAGACCTTGCCGGTGATGAGGAAGCACGCCACCACCAGGAACGCCAGCTGGGCCACCCGGGGGCGGCGCGGCGCCAGCCAGGCCAGCGCGGCGATGCCCAGACAGCAGAGCGCGAACAGCACCCCGTACAGCAGGTTCAGGGTGGGAATGTGGTTGTTGAGGTAGGTGAAGGGGCCGAAGCCGGCCCGGTCGCCGCCGCGCGGGAAGTGCGCGCCGATGTACCAGAACGTGCCCCAGTCGATGCCCCGAGTCGAGTTGAGGTGGAAGAACTGCAGCCAGGCGGCCGGGTACGCCATCGCGACCGGCACGTTGACCACCACCCAGGTGAGCGCGGCGGTGAGGATCGTGACACCGACCTGCCGGATCTTCCCGGCGCGTAGCGCCAGAACCAGCAGCGGTCCCAGGATCAGCAGCGGATAGAACTTCGCCGCGACACCGAGCCCGAGCAGCAGGCCGGCCAGCGCCGGTCTGCGCCGCGCCCAGGCGAGCATCCCCGCGATGGTCGGGGCGACGGCCAACAGGTCCCAGTTGACCGTGGCGGTGAACCACAGTGCCGGCGCCGCGACGAACAGCAACGCGTCCCAGGGTCGTCGGCGGCGTAACGCGAGGATCGCGGCCACCGTCGCCAACCCGAGCAGGCCGAGCAGCACCGCGTTCCCGTCGTAGAAAGCCTGCCCCTGGTTGAAGTCTGGACCCAGCACGGTGCCGATCGCATGTACCGGAAGTCCGATCGCGCCCATGAACGCGCCGGTCAGCACCGGGTATTCGACCTTGTGGTCGGCGTAGGGAACCTCGCCGTTGCCCAGGCCTTCGGCGTAGTACAGCGCCAGTACGTCGGTGTAGCAGAGATCCTTGTACTGCTTCAGGCCGGTCCACGCACCGTCCCGGCAGGGCGACTTCTGTACCCAGTGCAGTGCGAATACCAGGCAGGTCAAGGCCAGGACGATCCGGACCGGGGTCCAGAACCGCCCGCGTGCCGGGCGGACCGCGTGCTCGCCGAGCGGGCCGCCGACCGATTCGGTCAATCCGTGGACGAACCAGTCCTGATGGCCAGGCTCGTCGATCGCACCGACCAGGGTGCTGCGCTCCATGGCCCCATCCTGCCCCATGCAGGCCCGCCGGCCGGCAACCCCACCACCCGACAGACATAACCCCGCGCCGGTCCGCTGAGCGGGCCGGCGCGGGGCTGGTCATCGGGGTCAGCGCAGCGTTACGTCAACCACCGGCGCGCCCGCCACCGGGCGTTGGGCACTTCTGCCAGGGTGGGCAGGTCGGTGTGCCCGTCACCGGGCCGGTCGGTTGACCGGTCGGCGGCCAGCCGGGTTGCGTGGGACCGGTGGGGCCCGGCGTCGGGGTGCCGGTGTCGGTCGGGGTCGGCGAGGCCGAGTGGGTCGGCGGTGGCGCCGCCCCGGGGTACTGGCCCTTGGTCTTGTCCCCGACGTACTGGGGCGGCGGGAAGGACTTCGCGGGCATCTTCAGGTCCTTGACCGCGTGGCTCATGAACTTGGCCCAGATCCGGCCGGGCAGGTCCCAGCCGTACATGGCCATGCCACGGTTGTTCTTGATCGGCTTGTCGCCCTTGAGGTTGCCGACCCAGACCGCGCAGGCGAGCTGCGGGACGTAGCCGACCGTCCAGGCATGCGAGTTCTGCCAGTTCGAGTCGTGGTACTGCCAGGTGCCGGTCTTGTTGGCCTGCTCCCGGTGCGGCTCGATCATCTGGGACTCGTGGTTGGCCACACCCTTGAGTACGTAGTCGATGTCGGCCGCGACGGCGGGGCTGAACACGTGTCGCGTCTCGATCTTCGGTGTGTACGCGGCGTTGCCGTCCGAGTCGGTCATCTTCTGGATGAAGTGCGCCGTGTGGTACACCCCGCCGGCGGCGAACGTCGCCAGACCGTTGGCGTGGTCCAATGGCGTGACGGGGTTCTGACCGAAACCGACCTCGTAACCGATACCCGGGGTCTGGGCCGCCTTGTCGGGCGAGACCTTGGTCAGGTCGATGGGCGGCTCGGTCTTGCCGTTGGCCGCTGTCGGCACGATCGTCTTGATGCCGGCCTCCGCCGCGACCTTCAGGACGGCAGCCTTGCCCATGTCGTAGGTCAGCTTGTAGAAGACGGTGTTCAGCGACTTGTGGACGGCCATGGTGAGGCTGCACCGGTCGTGACCGTCCGGGCCCTTGCCGCCGTCGTTACAGACCTCGTCCTCGGAGTTGTGCACCTTCCCGTCCTCGCCGCGGGCAGGTAGCTTCTCCGAGCCGTCACCGTTCCAGTAGGACTTGATCGAGTAGCCCCGCGACAGGGCGGCGGCCAGCACGTACACCTTGAACGACGAACCCGGTTCATGGGTATGGCTGGCAGTGTCGTATCCGCTGCCGTCGTTGCCGCCGAAATAGGCACGGACCCCACCGTTCTTCGGGTCCACCGCGACGATCGAGTCGGCGAGGCCGGGCTGCTCGCCTTTCAGTTCGTGGTTGCCGACGTAGACGGCATGGCCCTGCGTCTTGCGGTCGATCGTGGTGGTGATCTTGTAACCACCGCTGCGCAGTGCCTCGTCGGCTTCTTTCATGCTGGTGAACTTGCCACCGTCGATCAGTTCATGCTCGATCTGGGTGACGACCAGGCCGGTCGGCTTGTCCAGCCCGTAGCTGGCGCCGCTGCTGTTGGGGTCCGGCTTGAACGGCATCGGGTACTTCGCCGCATCGATCGGCTGGTGATACTTGCCGAGCTTGGTCATCCCGGTGAGTACGTACTCCCAGCGGGATTGCGCACCTTGCTTGTCCACCGCCGGGTCGAAGTTGGTCGGGTCCTTGATCACGCTGGCGATCACCGCCGCCTGTTCGGCGGTCAGCTTCGTGACGTCCTTGTGGTAGTACGCCTGCGCCGCGGCCTGGATGCCGTACGCGCCGCGTCCGAAGTAGACGGTGTCGAGGTAGAAGCCGAGGATCTGGTCCTTGCTGTACTTCTGCCCGAGCTTCATCGCCACGACGGCTTCTTTGAGCTTCTCGGTGTACGTACGGTTGGTCTGGCGACGGTCCAGCGCCAGCTTCGCGTACTGCATGGTGATGGTGGACGCACCACCGGAGTCGGAGTTGCCGGTGACGTGACCCCATGCGGCACGCACGATGCCCTTGAAGTCGACACCGGAGTTGGTGTAGAAGCTGCGATCCTCCGCCGCCACCACGGCATACTTGACCTGCTCCGGAACCTTGTTGATGTCGACGTGGGTACGGTTCTGCGTGCCCAGCCGCGCCATCAGCGAGCCGTCGCTGTAGTAGATGTTGCTGACCTGCGGCGGGCTCAGCTCGCCGGGCAGCGGCACACTGGTGAAGTAGTACGCACCACCGATCGTGCCGAGACCCACGACGAGCAGGAGTGCCGCGACACCCGCGACGATCCGCCGGCGGCGCTTGCGCTTCTTCAGCACCTTGGAGGTGCCGCCGCGGGTTTCGGCCAGCCGCCGTTCCTCTGCCCGACTCAGGGGCGGCCCGAGTGGGCCGCCGGGTCGGGTCGGGTCGTCCGGTCCGGAGGGGCGCACCGATGCGCTGCCGACCGAGGCCCGGCCGACGCGCGCGCTGCCCACGGAGGCACTGCCCACGGAGGCACTGCCGACCGATGCCTGCCCGGCGGCACCCGCAGCGACCCCACCGCCGACGGCGGCCGCGCCCGAGGAATGCCGACCGCTGGTGGGTTCATCGTCGCCGTACCGGGAGTCTCCGCCGTAGGCGGAGTATTCACTGCGCCGGGTGCGCCCGGTCGGCTCGGACCGCGCAGGCTCGGACCGCGCAGGCTCGGACCGGGAGGCTTCCCGCGACCCGTAGTCGGACCGGCGGTGGCTGGCGGACCGGTCGTCGTCACCGGACCGGGGTGGCGCGTAGTCGCCGAACGCGGAGCCCCGTTCGCCTGGCTGCGGCGCGTAGTCGCTGAAGGAGGGGGCGCTGTCGGCGGAGCGTCGACTGGAACGGCCGCCGGAGCCGTACGGGTCGGACGGGCGCGCCGAACCGTGGCTGCCACCGCCGTGCCGGCCGGTGGTCTCGCCACCGACCGGGCCACCCGGGTCGCGCCGATGGCCGTACCCGCGATCGGGGTCCGGCGCACCGTGGCTGCCCCGCGGAGTGTCGTACCCGGCGCCGTGCCGTCCCGAGTCCCGCTCGGTGGAGCCGTAGCGCCCGGACGAGTAACGCCCGGAGGGCTCGTCGCGGTCTCGATGGTTTCCGGTGTCATCGGGGTCGGGTCCGGGGACCCGGGCCGAGCCACGCGGGCGGTTCGGGGGGCTCGTCATGCGTCACACCATGCCGTCGGGGACGGCAACAACCAAGTCGCCGTCCGGTTCATGTGAGCTACGCCGCACAGTTATGCGGGCATTGTTACGCCGCGCACCGTACTCGTGCGCGATGTGCGCAATCACTTCGCCGCCTCGTGCCGGCGTTGCGGGTCCGGGTCGGTGGCTCCGTCGCGGCCGAGCAGGTACTGCTCGGCGAGGTGGTTCCAGCCGCACGCCCGGCAGACCTCCACGACGTACACGCTGAACTCACGGTAGTTCGTGGCCAACGCAGGAAGTTCGGCCTTGCGCCGGGCCTGGCCGGCGGTCTGCTTCAGTTCGTCGCCGTAGATGTAGTGCACATGCCAGAGATTCTCCCGCCGGCAGACCGGGCATTCCTGGTCGGTCTGCTCGCCGTGGTAACGCGCGGCGCTGAGCAGATACGGCGAGGCGTCGCAGGCTTCGTTGGCACCGACCCGGCCGGAGTACACGTCGCGCAGCATCGCCCGCTTTTGAAGCGAGTAGTCGACGATCTGTCGCTGCGTACGCATGGCCCCGAGAGTACGCGCCCGGCCGCCGCCCGCACAGCCGTGCGCGGCGGAAACAGGGATTACCCAGTGTAATCGGACGTCGATCTCCGAACCGTACGGAAAGGGCCGGCCATCGCCGGCGCCTTCCCGACCTGCGGGAACTGCTGTTAGAGTCACGATGTATCGGACCGATACATCGGTTGATCATGTGTGAGCGCTCGACCAGGGTTGACGGACGGAGGTGGCACGGTGCTCGAACTCGCCGTACTCGGCCTCCTGCACTCCTCGCCGATGCACGGCTACGAGCTGCGCAAGAGACTCACCACCATGCTCGGCGCGTTCCGGGCCGCGTTCAGTTACGGCACCCTCTACCCGACCCTGCGTCGGCTCCGGGAAGCCGGCTGGATCGCCGAGGACGCACCGGATCCGACCCAACCCGCACCGCCACTGACCGGGCGTCGCGGCAAGGTGGTGTACCGGCTCACCGCCGAGGGCAAGGAACGCTTCGGTGAGCTGCTCGCCCAGGTCGGGCCGGAGACCTACGAGGACGCCGCGTTCGGCGTGCACTTCGCGTTCTTCGCCCGTACCGACGTGGCCACCCGGCTGCGCATCCTGGAGGGCCGGCGACGGCGCGTGGAGGAACGGCGGGAGGGCCTGCGTGATGCCCTCGACCGGGCCGCCGAACGCATCGACGCGTACACCCTGGAACTGCAACGGCACGGTCTGGAGGCCGCCGACCGCGAGGTGCGGTGGCTGGAGGAACTCATCGTGCACGAGCGGGCCGGTCAGCCACCGACAGTGACCACACCCGAGCCTGGCCGCCCCTCTCCGGGCCGTTCCATGCGGGCGGATCCCGCAACACCACACGCCGCCAGAAGCGGCAGACATTCCGACACCGGGACCAGCCCGGAGCACGGCGACAGCCGGCCCGGTCGGGCCCACCGCTAGTACCGCGTCCGGTACCCACCTCCGGTGGGTGTGGCCGGTGCGGCCGTAATGAGAAGGAGGCAGACATGGGTTCTGTCCGCGTTGCCATCGTCGGCGTCGGCAACTGTGCCGCGTCCCTGGTCCAAGGCGTCGAGTACTACCGCGACGCCGATCCCTCCGACCGCGTTCCAGGACTCATGCACGTCAAGTTCGGCGAATACCACGTCGGTGACGTGGACTTCGTCGCAGCTTTCGACGTGGATGCCAAGAAGGTCGGCCGGGACCTGTCCGAGGCGATCGTCGCGAGTGAGAACAACACCATCAAGATCTGCGACGTACCGCCGTCCGGCGTGAACGTCCAGCGTGGACACACGTTCGACGGTCTCGGGGAGTACTACCGGGAGACCATCCAGGAGTCCGACGAGGACCCGGTCGACGTCGTCGCCGCGTTGCGCGAGGCGCAGGTCGACGTACTGGTCTCGTACCTGCCGGTGGGTTCGGAGGAGGCGGACAAGTTCTACGCCCAGTGCGCGATCGACGCCGGGGTCGGCTTCGTCAACGCGCTGCCGGTGTTCATCGCCTCGGATCCGGTATGGGCCAAGAAGTTCAGCGACGCCGGCGTACCGATCGTCGGTGACGACATCAAGTCGCAGGTCGGCGCGACCATCACCCACCGGGTACTGGCGAAGCTCTTCGAGGACCGCGGGGTGCGGCTGGACCGGACATACCAGCTCAACTTCGGCGGCAACATGGACTTCATGAACATGCTGGAGCGCAAGCGGCTCAAGTCGAAGAAGATCTCCAAGACGCAGTCGGTCACCTCGCAGATCCCGCACGAGATGCGTACCGCCGACGTCCACATCGGACCGTCGGACTACGTGCCGTTCCTGGAGGACCGCAAGTACGCGCTGGTCCGGCTGGAGGGCAGCGCGTTCGGTGACGTACCGCTGCAGTTGGAATACAAGCTGGAGGTCTGGGACTCGCCCAACTCCGCCGGCATCATCATCGACGCGCTGCGCGCCGCGAAGATCGCCAAGGACCGGGGGATCGGCGGCCCGATCCTGTCGGCATCCTCGTACTTCATGAAGTCACCGCCGGAGCAGTATGACGACTCGACGGCCCGGGACGCCGTGGACAAGTTCATCGCCGGCGAACTGTAGCGCTGAACGCACCTGCCGCAGTACACGGTGGCCCTCCGGAGTTCCGGGGGGCCACCGTTTCTGTGCGCCCGACCGAGGCTGACCGTCGATAGGTCATGACAAATACTTTAAGAGTAAATAAAGGCGTGAATCCGCCATTAAAGAACCACCGAACCCATAGACCGTTAGTGACCATTTTACTACATTCGTAGGCATCCCCATCGCTTCTCGACGAGGAGAGTGCGCCAGATGTCTACCCCCAGAAGACTGCGCCGCCTGATCGTGCCCCTGTTGGCCACCGTCATCGCGCTGGTCGGCGTGGAATTCGCCGGCACCACCGCGGCATCCGCCGCCACCCCCAACCTCAAGGCGTACACCGTCTGCTACAACACCAGCCAGGCCGGTGACTTCGCCGGAACGATGAACCAGGCCGCCAGCATCTGGAACAACAGCGAGAACAACGTGAGCCTGTCGGCGTGCGGCTCGTCCATGATGGTCTACGAGATCTACGGCGGCGGCTCGTACGCCCAGGTCTACGGCCTTGGCCAGGGCGCCATCTACATCGACTACTACCAGGCGCAGCAGTACAGCCCGCTGCGGATCGTGGCGCACGAGACCGGCCACATCCTCGGTCTGCCGGACAACTACAACGGCAGCTGCGCCATCCTGATGTCCGGCGGCAGCGCCGGCACCTCCTGCACCAACCCGTACCCGAGCGCCGGTGAAGCCGCCCAGGTCGACGGCTACTTCGGCATCGCGCCGTCGGTCTCCGGTGGCAGCCACATCTACCGGGACAGCTGGCCGGCGGCCTGACCTCCCCCGCCGTACGCGGCCCGGTACCCGCTTCGGGTGCCGGGCCGCTGCCGTGTCGGCACGGCGACGTGTGTCCGGATCAACCGGGCAGCAGCCCGTCGGCGAGCCGGACCCGGGCCTCCAGTTCGAGCAGGAAACGTTTGCGGTGCAGGCCACCGCCGTAACCGATGAGCTTGCGGTTGACACCGACCACCCGGTGACACGGCACGATGACCGGTACCGGATTGCGGTTGTTCGCGGTACCCACCGCACGGGACGCGCCCACATCGTCGGCGACCTTCCGGGCGATGTCGCCGTAACTGCACATCTCCCCGTACGGGACGTCGCACAGCGCGGCCCAGACCGCCCGCTCGAACGGCGAGCCGATCAGTTCCAACGGCAGGTCGAAGCCGGTACGCCGACCGTCGAAGTACTCGCCGAGCTGACCTGCCGTCGCAGCCAGTACCGGATCGTCCGGGCTGGGGGCCCCGGCCGGGGTCGGACCGGCGAACCGCAGCTGCCGCAACGTGCCCTTTCCGGAGACCGCGACCAGGTCACCGATCGGGGACGGCACCGCCAACCAACGCATGGGTCCATGATGGCAGCCCGTACGGACCACTGCTCGCGGGAATCGGACCTCGTCGGCGTACGTGCCCGGTCGGACCGCCACCGTCGTCGGCACCGTCGGCCCCGGCCGGGTGCAGGCTGTCCACCGACGCGCTCGACGGAACGGCTGCGTGCATGGGGTCGCTACCCTGATCCCACCAGCGGGGTAGTGCGGTCGGAGGGTGGCGGAGTGGACGCGGTCACGATCGTCTTCCTGATCCTCGGCGCGGTCGGCGTCGTGGTCCTGGCCGTGTCACTGCTCCTCGGTGAACTGCTCAACTTCGGGCATGCGGACGCCGACGGACCGTTCTCGGTGCCGGCCATGGCCGGGTTCGTCGGCGCGCTCGGGTTCGTCGGCGCCATCGCGGCCGCGTTGGTTCCCGGTGGCCCTGCGGTCGAGGCGGCCGGCGGCGCGGCCGCCGGACTCGTCGCCGCGGTCCCCACCGGTCTGCTCGCCGTCCGACTCACCCGCGCCATGATGCGGATGCCCACCGACGCGACGCTGACCAGCCGCGACCTGATCGGCACCACCGGCGTGGTGACCACGCCGATCCGGGCCGGCGGCTACGGCGAGGTCAGCATCTCGGTCGCCGGTCAACGGATCAAGTACAACGCACGGGCCGACCATCCGCTTGCGGTCGGCACCCCCGTGCTGGTGGTCGAAACACCCAGCAGCACCAGCGTGGTGGTCGAGCAGACCAGCGCGCTGCTACCCCCGGATCTCGGCTGACGTTCCAGCCCGGTCCGATCATCACTCCACAAAGGACTAAAGATGACTCCCGTAGTACTAGGGATCGGCGGCCTCGTGCTGCTGGTGATCCTGGTCGTCGCGCTGGTGCTGTCCCGGATCAAGGTGGCCGGCTCCAACGAGGCGTTCATCGTGACCGGCCGCAAGGGCAAGTCGACGATGGCCGCCGACGGCCGCCGCACCACCGACCTGTCCGGCCAGAAGGTCGTGATGGGCGCATCGGTGTTCGTCGTCCCGGTCGTGCAACGCCTGCAGATCCTCGATCTGTCCAGTCGGCGCATCCCGGTGACCGTCACCGGGGCGATCAACAAACAGGGCATCACCTGCAACCTGGACGCGGTGGCGATCGTCAAGGTCGGTGGCACCGAGGACTCGATCCGCGCCGCCGCCCAGCGCTTCCTCGACCAGCAGGCGGAGATCGACGGCTTCACCAGTGAGGTGCTGGCCGGTGCGCTGCGTTCCATCGTCGGCCGGCTCACCATCGAGGAGATCATCCGGGACCGGGCGGCGTTCGCCTCCGAGGTCGCCGAGGAGGCCGAGAACTCGCTGACCAACCAGGGCCTGGTGCTCGACACCTTCCAACTGCAGGACATCCGCACCGAGGGCGACTACCTGCGCAACCTGGGCCGGCCGGAAGCCGCTCGCGCGGTCAAGGAGGCCGCCATCGCCGAGGCCACCGCACGCCAGTCCGCCGAGCAGGAGCGGCTGCGCGCCGAGGAGGTCATCGCCGAGTCGGAGCGGAACCTGGCCCTGAAACAGGCCAGCATCAAGGCCGAGACCGACGCCGCCCAGCAGCGGTCCGCGGCGGCCGGGCCGCTGGCCAAGGCCGAGCGGGACCAGGCGATCCTGGCTGAGCAGGAGAAGGTCGCGCAGCGCAACGCGGAGTTGAAGGAACGGCAGCTGGACACCGAGGTCCGCAAGCCGGCCGACGCGGCCCGCTACCAGGTCGAACAGGAAGCCGAAGCGGCCAAGAACGCGGCGATCTTCCACGCCGAGGCGCAGCGACGCGCCACCGTCGAGGCGGCGCACGCCGAGGCCGAGCAGGCCCGGCTGACCGGTGAAGGTGACCGGGCCCGACGCTCCGCACTCGCCGAGGCGGACGCGATCGAGGGCGCCAAGCGCGGTGAGGCGGAGAAGCTCCGCCGGCAGGCCGTCGCCGAAGCGGTCCAGCGCGAAGGTGAGGCGGACGCGTCCGCGATCCTGGCCCGCGGTACGTCCGAGGCCGAGGCGATGCGGTTGAAGGCCGCCGCGTTCAACCAGTACGGCGAGGCCGCCGTGATGGAGATGCTGGTCAACATGCTGCCGCAGGTGGTCGAGGCCGCCGCCCGACCGATCTCCGGGATCGACAAGATGACGGTGATCTCCACCGACGGCGCCAACGCGGTAACGAAATCGGTGGCGTCCACGGTCGCGCAGGGGCTGCAGCTCGGTACGGACCTGACCGGTATCGACGTCGCCGCGCTGCTGGCCAAGTTCGCCAACCGCAGCAACGGTTCCACCCCGGCCACGCCGGCCGTACAGCCGGGCCCGGAGAGCTGAGCACCTGAAGAGCTCAGCACCGCAGCACAGTACGACGATGCCGCGCCGACCTGTACGGGTCGGCGCGGCATCGTCCTTCCCCCACCCCGCCAGGTCAGACCACCTGGAAGTTCGCCATCATCGCCATGCCCTCGTGCGCCAGATTGGAGACTCCCGGGCAGCTCGGGGTGGTACTCGCACGGGCGGCCACGTCACACCGTCGGGTCTGCGGGCGCCGCCGCGGCTAGGCTTCCGGGTGTGCCCAGCAAACGGAATCTACGCGCGGTCCTGACCAGCCGCGGGTTCCGTCGACTCCTGACCGTCCGGCTCACCAGCCAGTTCGGCGACGGCCTGTTCTCCGGCGCGTTGGCCGGCAGCATCCTGTTCAATCCGGACCGGCACACCGATCCGCTGGCCATCGCCAGCGGCTTCGCCGTACTCCTGCTGCCGTACTCGCTGCTCGGGCCGTTCGTCGGGGTGTTCCTGGACCGGTGGCGGCGGCGCAACGTCCTCGTCTACGCCAACCTGCTGCGGGTCGGGCTCGCCCTGCCGGCCGCAGTGCTGCTGCTCGTCGGTTCCGCCGGCCTGCCGTTCGCCCTGCTTGCCCTGCTGGTCATCGGGATCAACCGGTTCATCCTGGCCGGGCATTCCGCCGCGCTGCCCCATGTGGTGGACGGGCAGCGACTGATCACCGCGAACGCGCTCTCCCCGACGCTCGGTACGGTCTGCAACTCGGCCGCGCTGGGTGTCGCCGCGGTGGTCCAGTTCGCGTTGCTCCGCGGCGCGCCCGGGTACGCCCTCCTGGCCGGCCTCGCGGCGGTCGGCTACCTGGCGTCGTCGCTGACCGCGCGGGCCTCGTTCCGCCCGGACGTACTCGGACCGGATGCCGGCGCCCAGCGGGTCCGGAACATCCTCGGCGAACTGGTCATGGTGGTACGGGGAATGGCCACCGGGCTTCGCCACCTGGGCGCCCGGCCCGCATCGGCCAGCCTGATGACCGCGCAGTCGGCGTACCGGATCCTGTACGGCGTGCTGACCGTCGCGGGGCTGCTGCTGTACCGCAGCTACTTCGCCACCGGCGACGACTACGGACATTCGATCGTCGGGTTGGCGGAGCTGGTGGTGGCCGGCGGTGCCGGTGCGTTCGTCGGCGCGATCCTCACCCCGCCCGCCGCCCGTCGCCTCGGCGGCCGGGGCTGGGTGAGCCTGATCCTGGCCGGCTCCGGTGTCGTACTGGTGGCGTTCGGTACCCCGTTCGTACAGATACTGCTCGTCCTTGCGGTGTTCGCGATCAATATCGCCTCGCAGGGCACCAAGATCGTGGTGGACACGACCCTGCAACGCGAATGCGCCGACGACTTCCGCGGGCGGGTCTTCAGCGTCAACGACACCACGTACAACGTCTGCTATGTGGCAGGTCTGTTCCTCGGCGCACTGACCCTGCCGGCCGACGGGCACTCGACGGCAGCCGTGCTGCTCGTCGGCACGGGGTACGTCCTGGTGGGGGTGGGCTACGCGGTGCTGTCCGGACTCACCAGCCGAGCCGGATCGGGCGCCGTACCGCTGCCGGAGCCACAGATACACGGGGGAGACCAGTGAGCCGTTTCATCGACCTGTCGCACCCGATCGAGGCGGGCATGACGACCTACCCGGGCATGCCGGTACCGCGGCTGTCGACGTACGTGTCCCGCCGGGAGACCGCCGACCGGCTGTCCGACGGCGTCTCGTTCCACATCGCCGGGATCGAGATGGTGGCCAACACCGGCACCTACCTGGACGCGCCGTTCCACTTCCACGAGGACGGCCCGGACGTGGCCGATCTGACCGTGGAACGGCTGGTGGACGTACCGGTCACGGTGGTCCGGGCGACCGGGCACGCCCGGGTGGGTGCCGAGAGGTTCGGCGACCCGGGGCGGCTGTGGGGGCAGGCGGTACTGGTCGAGACCGGCTGGTCCAGACACTGGGGTACCTCGGCCTACCTGTCCGGCAGCCCGTTCCTGACCGCGGACGCCGCGCGGCTGCTGGTCGAGGCGAACGTCGCGCTGGTGGGCATCGACGCGCTCAACATCGACGATGTGGACGATCCGCGCCGGCCGGTGCACCAGGGGCTGCTCGGTGCCGGGATCCCGATCCTGGAGCACCTGTGTGGGCTTTCCGGGCTCCCCGACACGGGTGCCCGGTTGACGGCACTGCCCCCGCCGGTACGTGGAATGGGCACCTTCCCGGTACGGGCGGTTGCCCGGTTGTCCTGACCTTGCTCGCCCCGGCACGCGGTCATGTCCCGGCCCGGCCCGGTCAGCTGGGCGGCTGCTGCCACGTCGGCTGGCCGCCCGGACCGCCGAACGGTGATTTCTCGTCCGATACCGGCTGGCGCGCTTCAGTACCCGCGGGCCTCGGCCCGGGGGCCGTGGCCTGCGGTGGGAGCTGGCCGAGCACCGGGCCGCCGGCTGGCATACCACCGGGTGCCAGGTGCCCGTGGCCACCGGGCGGGGCCTGCCCTGGCCTGGTGGACGCCGCCGGTACCGGACGGCGCCGGAACATCGCCACCAGGATGAACACCCAGCCGAGGAGGGCCAACACGGTCCGCGTGATGGACAGGACCCAGAACCAGGTCCCGATCTGGGCGTAGGACAGGTGCTGCTCGGACCGGATCTGCGGCAGGAAGGCCGACAGGATCCCGCTCGCCACGGACACCAGCGCGGCCAGTGTCATGATCGCGAACCCGACCAGCGCGAACACCGCCGCGCTGCGCAGCCGTCGCCAGGTGACAAGCGACAGCACCATCCCGATCAGCATCATGAGCAGTTCAGGAACGTTGATGACGATCGAGATCGCAGGCGGCACGCCGGTCTCCCCTCAGGACACGATTCCGGCATACTGTCGCCGGCGTGGCCAGAGGCTACCCCGCCGGCGGGCCCTGGGTGATGCCCTGCTCGCGGGCCCACCGCAGCAGTTCGGCCTCGGCCTCGTCCGGGGGCAACGGACCGCGTTCCAGCCGTAGCTCCTTGAGGTACTTCCAGGCCGCGCCGACCTGCGGGCCGGGCGGGATGCCCAACAGTTTCATGATCGCGTTGCCGTCCAGGTCTGGCCGTACCCGCGCGAGGTCCTCCTCCGCCCGGATCCGCTCGATCCGGTCCTCCAGCGTCTGGTAGCCGTCGGCCAGCGCGGTGGCCTTGCGACGGTTGCGGGTGGTGCAGTCGGAGCGGACCAGCTTGTGCAACCGGGGCAACAGGTCGCCGGCATCGGTCACGTACCGGCGGACCGCCGAGTCGGTCCACTCGCCCCGGCCGTAGCCGTAGAACCGCAGGTGCAGCGAGATCAGCTGGGAGACCTGGGAGACGAGGTCCTTCGGGTACTTCAGCGCCTTCATCCGGTGCCGGGCCATCCGGGCGCCGACCACCTCGTGGTGGTGGAAGGACACCCGCCCGTCGCCCTCGACCGCCTTGGTGGCCGGCTTGCCGATGTCGTGCAGCAGTGCGGCGAGCCGCAGTACGAGGTCCGGTCCGTCGGACTCCAGCCGGACCGCGTTACGCACCACGGTCAGGGTGTGCTCGTACACGTCCTTGTGCTGCGCGTGCTCGTCGATGTGCATCCGCAGCGCGGGCAGCTCGGGCAGGAACCGCTCGGCCAGGCCGGTGTCCACCAGCATCCGCAGCCCGGCCACCGGGTCCGCGCCGCACAGCAGTTTGCTCAGTTCGTCGCGGATCCGTTCGGCGGTGATCCGGGACAGGTCGGTGGCCATCGCAGTCATCGCCCGGCGGACCTCGTTGTCGACGGTGAACCCGAGCTGCGCGGTGAACCGCGCGGCCCGCAGCATGCGCAGCGGGTCGTCGGCGAACGACTCCGCCGGCGTGTTCGGGGTACGCAGTACCTTGTCCGCCAGGTCGGCGAGCCCACCGTGCGGGTCAGTGAATTGGTGTCCCGGTACGGACACCGCCATCGCGTTGACGGTGAAGTCACGACGGCGCAGGTCCTCGTCGATGCTGTCGCCGTACCGGACGATCGGGTTGCGGCTGACCCGGTCGTACGCTTCGGCCCGGTAGGTGGTGATCTCCAGCCGGAGCCCACGCCGGGCCGCACCGATGGTGCCGAAGACCATGCCGGTGGTCCAGGTGGCCTCGGCCCAACCGGTCAGCAGTTCGAGGGTCTGCTCGGGTAGGGCGCTGGTGGCGAAGTCGAGGTCGTCACCCAGACGGCCGAGCAGGGCGTCCCGTACCGACCCGCCGACGAGGTACAGCTCGTGTCCGGCGGCCGCGAAACGACGTCCGATCTCGTCGGCGACGGGGGAGACCCGGAGCAGCTCGGTGACGGCGCGGCGCTGAGCGGCGCTGAGCTCGCGGCTGGTCGCGGGCCCGTCCGGATGCTGGGTGCGTGATGTGGACTCGGTCATGGCTCGGCAAGCGTAGCGGCGCAGGAGGAACGCCCCCGCACTGTGGGTACCCGGCATCCGGCGGCGACGTCAGCGGGTGCCGGCCGGCGGCCCGGCGCGCCTGTCGCGGCGGCTAGCGTTCCCGACCGCGTCAGGTAACGGGCGTTAGGGTCGTTACATGTCAAGCCCTGATCGCCCGTCTTCCGCCCGGCAGGACGCTCCTGCCAACGGGTCGTCGTCGCGATCCGGCGATAGGACAGATCGACACAATACCGGCGGGAGTGGCTCGGCTGCGACGGTCGGACCGCAGCCGACTGACACCGCCCACGCCGGCAGCGAGCCCACGGGCGCGGGCCGCAAGCGCCGCCGACCGCGCAGGTCGAGGCGCCGCTCCGGGCGCGGTCGGACTGCACCATCCGCAGCTGAACAGAGTTCCCCGGAACAGGTCACCCCGGACCGGAAAGCATCAGGCCAGAACGCCACAGGACCGGACTCATCGGTTTCGGCACCCGCCGGAGCATGCGGCGCCGACGATGACTCCGCTCGACCGGCCGGTACGCAGCCCGCACCGCGCCGCGGCCGTTCCGGACGGCGCCGGAGGAAGCAGACGGCGGACACCCCGCCGGTACCGGTCGACGGTGCGCAGCAGGGCGAACAGCCAGGTTCCGGGCGTTCCCGGCGACGTCGACGTCGCCGGGGCCGCTCCGGCGGCACCGGTACGACCACTGCCCCGCCGGCCGCCGCCGGCGTAGCGCCCGCGGCGGATGCCGGGGCCGCCACGGCCCCGACCGTGGACGTCGGCACCGCGATGGTGCCCGCCACCGGGGCGGGTGACCAGTCGATCCGCCGATCCGGCCGGTCCCGGCGTCGGCGTCGGGGGGAGAGCCCGCCCCCGGGCCAGATCCGCGGCCGGCGCCGTACCCGGTCGGGCCGGATCGAGGAGGTCTCGTCCGGCGGTCTGGTGGTGGACGAGACCTCCGAGGGGACCCCACGGGGGGTACTGATCGCCAAGCACGACCGGCGCGGGCGGCTGGTCTGGTCACTGCCCAAGGGCCACGTGGAGCTGGGTGAGACCCTGGAGCAGACCGCCGTACGGGAGATCGAAGAGGAGACCGGGGTCACCGCGAAGGTCGAGCACCGGCTGGGCGAGGTCGACTACTGGTTCATGCTGCACGGCGAGAAGATCCACAAGACCGTGCACCATTTCCTCCTCCGGTACACCGCCGGTGAGCTGTCCGACCGGGATGTCGAGGTTGTGGAGGTCGCATGGGTACCGCTCGACGAGATCCTCGCCCGTCTCGCGTACCCGGACGAGCGCCGGCTCGTCGCCCAGGTGTCGGAGCTGCTGGGTCGCCGACCCGGCTGATGGCGGGCCGACCGGCCGCCGTACCGTCCATCCGGATGTCGACCCACTCATCTCAGCACGCCGAACGCGAAGTGAGCCGTCAGGCATGAGCCATCCACAGGGCCGGATCTACCGTAGCGGGGACGACCCCCGCATCCAGCATCCGGACGGGACGCCGGCCGCCGACCCCGAACCGGCCGACGCGCAGCCGGCCGACACGGGCTGGCCGGCTGCGTTGGACTACCCGACCTCGGCGCCGGCGACCGACCATCGCACCGCAGATCAGCCGGGTGCGCGGGAGGGGTCGGGTGCGCTGGATACGCCGTCGGCCACCGCGACGCAGGACCCCACCCGCACGGTGACCCCGGCCGGCGACGGGCTCTACCGTTCGTCCGTGTGGGCGGCCGAGAACGAGGCGACCGGCCTGATGGCCCCGGTCAACGTGCCGGTCGCCGATCCCACCGCGACCGGCTCACTGCCTCCGGTCGCCGACGGTGCCGAGGAGCCCGCGGACGAGGGCCGGGCCGGGGTGTTCCGCAACAGCGCGGTGATGGCCGGCTTCAACCTGCTCAGCCGCCTGCTCGGGTACGGCCGTACGGTCGCGATCGGCGCGACACTGGGCCTCACCATCGGCAACGCGTACACCCTCGCGGTCTACTCGCCGCAGATGTTGTACGAGCTGCTGATGGGCGGCACGCTGACCAGTGTCGTGGTGCCGCTGCTGGTACGCGCGCGCAAACGGGACGCCGACCGGGGTGAGGCCTTCACCGAACGGTTCGCGACCCTGGCCGCAAGCCTGTTGCTGGTGGTCGCCGCGGTCGTCACGATCGGCGCGCCGGTGGTGTCCTGGGTCCTGGCGCGCGGTCTGGCCTACCAGGGTGTGGTCACCGCGCTCAGTTACGTGATGCTGCCGGCGATCTTTCTGATGGGCATGTCGGCGCTGTTCCAGGCCATCCTCAACACCCGTGGTTCGTTCGCCGCACCCACCTGGGCGCCGATCCTGAACAACATCGTGATCATCGGCTTCTTCACGATGTTCAACCTGGTCTGGCCGGACCAACCCACGGTGGGCTCGATGACCACCGCCAAGGTGACGGTCCTCGGGCTCGGCTTCACATTCGCGATGTTGGTCCAGGTGTCGGCGCTGGTCCCGGCGCTGCGCAAGGTGGGCTTCAAGTTCCGGCCACGGTTTGGGTTCCGGGGCATCGGGCTACGCGAGATCGGCCGGCTCAGCGCCTGGGCGCTGTGCTACGTCGCGATCAGCCAGGTCGGTATGACAGTCGTACTCAAGATCGCCGGTAAGGCGTCCGGCTCCGGCAGCACCGGCGCGCTGGTGTACGACTACGGCTTCCTGCTGATGATGACTGTGAATGGGATCGCCGCAGTGTCGGTGATGACCGCGTTGATGCCGCGGATGAGCGCGGCCGCCGCGGACAACCGGTACGAGGACGTGGCCGCGAACCTGTCGCTGGGCACCCGCCTGTCGTCGGTGCTGCTGATCCCCGGTACCGCGGCCCTGGCGGTGTTCGGTCCACAGATCGCCGTGGTGCTGTTCCGCTACGGCCACTTCAGCCACGACGCGGCGTTGACCACCGGCCTGGCGATCGCGCTGTCCGGTTTCGGGCTGGTGCCCTTCGCAGTCAGCCAGCTGCAGATCTTCACCTTCTACGCGCTGCCGGACACCCGTACGCCGGCGTTGGTGAACATCCCGGTGGTGGCCGTCAAGGTGGCGTTCGACCTGGTCGTCTGGTGGGCCGCGCCGGCAATCTATGTGGTTCCGCTGCTGTTGTTGGGCAATGCGGTGTCGTTCGTGGTGGCCGCGGTCGTCTCCTACGGCCTGCTGCGGCGCCGGATCGGCCCGCTGGGTCTGCGCCAGGTTGGCAGCACGCTGTCCCGGCTGGTATTCGCCGGGGTGATCGCCGCGGTACCGGCCTGGGTGGTGGCGCATCTGCTGGCCGGGCACCTGGGCAGCGGTCGGGTGGCGAGCCTGGTGGAACTGGCGGCCGGTGGAACAGTACTTGGGGTGGCGTACTTCGGCCTCGCCTTCGTACTGCGGGTGCGCGAGATCAGCGACGTGGTCGGCCTCGTCCGCCGCAAGCTGGGCCGCTGAACGGGAGCGGTCACGCCAGGTACGCGGCGCGCAGTAGCGGCTCGGTGCCGGCCAGGACTCGGCGTACCCGCGATCCGTCGTGGATCATCAGATAGGCCCGGTCCGCCCGGACGACCAGGGCGGCGTCCGGCGCCGCGCCCGGTTCCCGGCGCAGCACCTCGGCATCGGGGTAGGCGGACCAGAGTGTCTGCACCGGGCTGCCGACACCGACCCCTTCGACGGTGCGCTGATCGTCCCCGAGCGGCCAGAGCAGCACCAGTCTGTCCGCATCGAACCCGGTGGACCCTGAACCCATGTCGCCCAGCATGAACCAGCCAACCCGTGCGCTGCCATCCGAAATGCCGCGCTACCGCCCGGTAGTACGATTCACCGAGCCGTAATGCCGAACTGATGATGGTTTGACCGGGCGCGGCGAGCTCCGGTACCCCTGAGAGCCTCACCACAAGGATCACTTCCGGCGCACACGCGACGGACGGAGCGGGCAACCCACTCGTACCGTCCGGTAACGCACCGGATTCGCCCCGTCGCAGTCGGAGGCGTAACCTTCGGCTACAGCGCGTACGTCCCCGTCCCGTGCGGGCGACACCCCCGGCGCCGTCGTACACGGAGAAGTACCACACGGTGACCACGTTCCACCGTGCGCACGTCGCCCCGCCCCGACGGAAGTCCGCGCTGAATTCCTCGCCGAACCGGTGCAACCGGGTGCCGCGGTGCGGCGTGTAGCTCAGGAGAGTGTCGTGTCCGGCTAGCCGGCGACACCCGGACACGGTCCAACTACAGAGGTCAGGCCCGGAACGCCGGCAGGCACGCAACAGTTCGACAATCAGGTATCCGGGTAACAAAACGCCTGCCGGTCATCGAGTACACAACTGAGACGCGATACGGTGGCACGGATCCGAACGCCCAAGCGGGCGCCTGAGTCGCTACAGGCAGTAGCAGCTCAGGTAACCGACACATCATCAACACGCTGGAGTTGAGCAGGGTGCTGCTTGCGCACCGCGCGGAGGACCTAGGCTGTGAGTGAACGTCGGGTCGCCTTAGGGCCAGCCGGAGGGAGGACTGGGTTGACCCAGGTCGGAGCGCCCGCGGTTGGTGAGGTGCTCGCCGACCGGTACCGCCTCGAGGAGCACATCCACGATGACTCCACCGGGCGGCAGGTCTGGCGCGGAGTGGACGTCATCCTCCGTCGTCCGGTCACCATGATCCTCAAATATCCCGGCGGCGAAGCTGCCCAGGACATGCTGCAGGCCGCCGTGGCCGCGAGCCGCGTGATCCACCCGCACACCGTCGGCGTCTACGACGCCGTCGACGAAGGTGACCGCGCCTACGTCGTCCGCGAATACGTGGACGGCCGGTCCCTGCGCGACGTGGTCTCCAGCGACGGCCCGCTCGGGCCGGTCCGCGCGACCGCCGTCGCACACGCCATCGCCGACGCGCTGGCCGCCGTACACGAGACCGGCGTCGCGCACGGCAACGTCCACGCCGGCACCGTACTGCTCGGCCCCGACCGGATCGTGCTGGCCGACGCCCGCGCCGCCGACGACGCCAACCCCGAGACCGACATCCGTGGGCTCGGCGGAGTCCTCTACTGCGCACTCACCGGCAACTGGCCCGACGAGCTGCCCGGCGACTTCGGTCTGCCGCCGGCACCGCGGATCGAAGGCAGGTTGGCCGCACCACGCCAGGTCCGGCCAGGTGTACCCAACTACCTCGACGCCCTCACCATGGACCTGCTGGACGAGGCGCTGCCGCCGCCGACCGCCGCGGAACTGTCCTCCGAACTGGCCCGGCTCAACGTGGCCAACGAGGTCAGCGGCCCGCTCGACCTGGTGACGGTCGAGTCGCCGGAAGTACCCAACTCCCGGCCCATCTGGAAGAAGTTCCTGGTCGGCGCCGCCGCGCTCGCCGCCATCTCGCTCGTCGGTCTGCTCATCGGCACCAAATGGGTGAACAGCAACACCGAGAACGGCAACCCCGGCCACACCGCGTCGAGCACCCCGGCCGCCCAGCGGGCCGCGCCACAGGTGATCAAGCCGACCAAGGTCCGGATCATCGACCCGAAGGGCGGCGACCGGACAGAACTCAACGATGCCAACCTCACCACGGACGACAGCGACACCACCGACTGGCACACCGACCACTACCATCAGGCGCCCTTCGGTATGTACAAGAGGGGCATGGGTGTCCTGCTGGACCTGGGCAAGGTGCACAACCTGTCCACCGTCTCCGTCATCCTGACCGACAGCGGCGCCACCATCGGGCTGCGGATGGGTTCGGGCGACCCGGCCACCGACCCGCTGGGCAGCACCGAGGCAGACGACACGATCGTCAAGAGCTACAAGCCGGTCCCCGGCGCCGGTCAGGAGCAGGTGAACGTCACCAAGTCCTGGACCCTCGGCGACGTGAAGACGCGTTACCTGATGTTGTGGATCACCAAACTGCCGCAGGTGCAGGACGGCGAGTACCAGATCGGGGTCAAGGACATCAAGGTCCGCGGACAGTGACCGTTCGCCGCGCAGCGCGGCGAACGCAACCGGCCCCGGGAGAAACGGGTGTGCGCAGTGTTCCCGGCAGGTAGGTAGCCACCGTGGCAGACGAGCAGGCGAGCGTCGACACGTGGCAGGACGACCGGGGTGACACCGACCTGGTCCGGGCCCATGTGGCCGGCGATCATACCGCCTTCGAGACGCTGGTCCGCCGGCACCGCGACCGGCTCTGGGCAGTAGCCCTACGGACCCTCGGTGACCGGGAGGAAGCAGCCGACGCACTGCAGGACGCGCTGCTGTCGGCGTACCGGAAGGCCGACCGGTTCCGGGGCGACTCTGCGGTCACGACCTGGCTGCACCGGATCGTGGTCAACGCCTGCCTCGACCGGGTACGGCGCCGGCAGGCCCGGCCGACCGTTCCGCTACCAGAATCCGGACCGGGCGAACCGATCGCCACCGGCCACGACGTCAACGACCGGGACACCGCGCTGACCGTACAGAGCGCGTTGCTCGAACTCCCGGTCGAGCAACGCGCCGCACTCGTACTGGTCGATGTCTACGGCTACCAGGTCAGTGAGGCGGCCCAGATCCTCGACATCGCGGCCGGCACCGTCAAGAGCCGCTGCGCCCGGGGCCGGGCCCGTCTCGCCAGTCGTCTGGGCCACCTACGGAACCAAGAGGCCGTCGGCGACGTCTCATCCAGGACAGGATCTGACGAGGCTGCCCGGACATCAGCACCGGTCGGTCAGGAACCGGCGGGTCGGCTCAAGTCCGGGGAGGGAGCACCGTGAGCGGCGAGCACCACGCTGGCCACGACACGACCCCACCGGGCGGTACCGGAAACACTCCGGTGGATCTCGACCTGCTCGCCGACTATCTGGGTGGTGCGCTGGCAGGCACCGGCGCCGAGCAGCGGGTCGCCGGGCTGATCCGTACCGACCCGGCCTGGCGGTCCGGGCATGACGCGCTCATCGAGGCGGACCGCGCGGTGCGTACCGACCTCGCCGCCCTGGCCGCCGACACCGAGCCGATGCCCACGGACATCCTGTCGCAGCTCACCGCCGCGCTACGGGCCGCGGACCCGACGACCGGTGCGCCAGCGGGGGATCCCTCCCCGGTCCGGTCACTCGCCGCACATGCCGCCCGGCGTACCCGGTGGCGACGGGCCCGGTGGGTGATGGGCGCGGCCGCCGCCGTCGTACTTCTCGCACTCGCCGGGCTGGCCACCGCCGGCGGACTGTTCCGCAGCTCGCAGTCCGGGAACGACCGGGCCAGCTCCGGGCAGAACCAGGCCCGGGCCGCCACCTCGACCCCGCCGGGCAGGATGACGCCCAAACAGGCGCCGGTGATGCCCCCGGCGCGGGGCAGCACCCCGGTCACCGCCAGCGGCACCGACTACACCCGGACCACCCTGTCGACCGTCGAACACCAGACCCTCGGCGGCGCTCCGAACCTCGACCCGGCGGCACGGCAGCAGGTCCCGCCGGCGCTGCAGCGGCTGACCGTGCCGCAGGAACTCGACCGGTGCTTGAGTAGCGTGACCTCCAGTTATCCGGGCTCCGCGAAGTTGGTGGACTATGCCCGCTTCCAAGGGGATCCGGCGCTGATCGTGGTGCTGCGCAGCACGCCGTCCGCCCCCGTGCGCTACGTCGTCAGCGGCCCGGACTGCGGCAGCTCCGGCCCGGACGTCCGGTACGCCACGCCCTGACCACCGAACGCGAATGTGACACAGCCCGCCAGCGGGAATCCCGGCCCGTACGATGACGTTTTGCCGGCTGAGGGCCCCGACACCGACACCTGCGTCGGGCCGGGAACTGTCAAGGAAGAGGTCGTGTGGTGGCAGTGCAGACGGACGTCCGTAACCTGATCATCGTCGGGTCGGGGCCAGCCGGGTACACCGCAGCCGTGTATGCGGCGCGGGCCAACCTCCATCCGCTGGTCATCGAAGGCGCCCAGTCCGGCGGCGCGCTGATGACCACGACCGAGGTGGAGAACTTCCCCGGATTCCCCGACGGTATCGACGGTCCGGACCTGATGGACAACATGCGGAAGCAGGCGGAACGGTTCGGCGCCGAACTGCTGACCGACGACGCGTCCCGGGTCGACCTGACCGGCGAAGTCAAGAGCGTCTGGGTCGGCGACACCGAATACCAGGCCAGGGCCGTCATCCTGGCGACCGGCTCGGCCTGGCGACCGCTGGGCGTACCGGGGGAGCAGGAACTGCTCGGGCACGGCGTCTCCTCCTGCGCCACCTGTGACGGCTTCTTCTTCCGGGACCAGCACATCGCGGTGGTCGGCGGCGGTGACTCGGCGATGGAGGAAGCCACGTTCCTGACCAGGTTCGCCGCGTCGGTCACGATCATCCACCGGCGGGACGCGTTCCGGGCCAGCCCGATCATGGCCGAACGCGCGCTGGCCAACGAGAAGATCAAGGTCCGTTGGGACTCGGTGGTCACCGGGGTCATCGGCACCGACAAGGTGCAGGGCGTCTCGGTACGCAACACCAGGACCGGCGAGGAGAGCACGCTGGATGTCAGTGGCCTGTTCATCGCGATCGGCCACGACCCGCGCAGCGCGCTGTTCGCCGGCCAGGTCGACCTGGACGACGAGGGCTACGTGCGCGCCGAGTCGCCCAGCAGCCGTACGAACCTGACCGGCGTCTTCGCCTGCGGCGACCTGGTCGACCACACCTACAAGCAGGCCATCACGGCGGCGGGAACCGGCTGCGTGGCCGCGCTCGACGCCGAGCGCTACCTCGCTTCGGCGCAGTGACGCGAGGAACACAACCAGAAAGAGGGGCACGAGATGAGCAAAGCCGTCACCGATGCCAGCTTCACCAGTGACGTCCTGCAGTCCGACAAGCCGGTACTGGTCGACTTCTGGGCCGAGTGGTGCGGACCCTGCAAGAAGGTCGCCCCGGTACTCGACGAGCTGGGCAAGCAGTACGGCGACCAGATCGAGATCGTGAAGTTGAACATCGACGAGAACCCGAAGACCACCCGGGACTACGGCGTCATGTCGATCCCGACCCTGACCGTGTTCAAGGGTGGGCAGCCGGTGCAGTCGGTGGTGGGCGCGCAGCCCAAGAGTTCGCTGACCAAGCTGATCGAATCAGCGCTGTAACACTTTGCAACCCGGTCCCTAAGTGAAGAGTGGGGACCGGGTTGCCAGTAGGGCCGCCCAGATACTCCGCACGGACCAGACATGGGCGGGTCCTGCACGGAGTCTCTGAGCGGGGCGCCCGGTCCCCTTTGGTACGGCTTTTTGGCGTGGCGCCCGGCAGGGTGCACCGCAAGTGGACATTCAGGATTTCCGACGCATTGGCCGTCGGGCGAGCCCGTACCGGATCATCGCCCGGTCACGGAGTACGCTCCGAGGCCTGTGGTGCTCACGTCCCGTGTGTTTCGCCAGTCGGTGTCGGGCACCCGAGGGAGTGCGCGGGTAATCTGACCGCCGCTCCCAGCCCACCCGCAGCAGCACCGTGAGGAGGCTCCACGTATGCGTCCGATCCGACCGGGTGACCGTGGACCGGCAGTCGCCGAGATCCGCACCGTCCTCGTCAGGCTCGGGCTGCTGGCCGACGACTCCGGCCCGCAGACCGACCAGCACGGGTACGACAGTCCGGTGGAACGTTCGGTACGAGCCTTCCAGCAGTCCCGTGGTCTGATCGCCGACGGCGTGGTCAGCGAGGAGACCTGGCAGGCGCTGGACGGCGCCCGCTGGCGGCTGGGCGACCGGCCACTGTTCCAGTCCCGCCCGGAGTCGATCTGCGGCGACGACGTGCAGGCGCTGCAGGAACGGCTGCTCGAAATGGGCTACAACGTGGGCCGGGCGGACGCCGTGTTCGGTGACCAGACCGCGCACGCGCTCGGCCAGTTCCAGCGCGAGGTGGGGCTGCCGTCCGACGGCGCGTTCGGCCCGGCCACCATGGGCGCGCTGCGCCGACTCAGCCGCAAGGTCACCGGCGGGCGACCGCAACTGCTGCGGGAGTCCGCCGTACTGCACCATTCGGGTCCCGCGCTGGTCGGTAAGCGAATCGTGATCGATCCCGGGCATGGCGGCGACGATGCCGGCATCGTGGTCCCCGACGGTGAGCTCCGCTGGTGCGAGGCCGACCTGATGTACGACCTGGCCTCCCGGCTGGAGGGCCGGCTCGCCGCGGTCGGCGTACAGGTCCACCTGACCCGCAGCCGGGATACTTGGTTCCCGGACCGGGATCGCGCCCGGTTCGCCAACGATCTCGGCGCCGACCTGATGATCTCGCTGCATGCCGACGGCCACCGCAACCCGCTCGCACAGGGTGTGGCGACCTACCACTTCGGTTCCGAGGCAGGTGTCACGTCCACCGTGGGCGAGCAGCTCGCCGGGCTGGTGGAACGGGAGGTCGCAGCCCGTACCGGCCTGCTCGACTGCGGCAGCCACGCCAAGACGTGGGATCTGCTGCGACTGACCCGAATGCCGGCGGTGCGGGTCGAGGTCGGTTACCTGACCTCTCCGGAGGACCGGGCCCGGCTCATCGATCCCGGATTCCGGGACCTCGTCGTCGAGGCGATGGTGGCCGCGATCCAGCGGATGTACCTGACCGCGGAGTCCGACTACCCGACCGGCACCTTCGACGTGAGCTCACTGCGCGCAGCGGTCGCCACCGCCGGCTGAGCACCGGCACAGTGCCCCGGTCGTGCCGACGTCTGCACGGTGCCGGGACGGTCGCTCAGCTGGCACGAGGTTCAGACGGCACCGTGTGTTGCCGGGCGCAGCAGGGCCTCCGGGCTCATCGAACCGAGCAGCTTCTCCAGCGCCGATTCCACATCCGACTTCCAGGACAGCGCGGTACGCAGATCCATCCGCAGCCGCGGGAACCGTGGATGCGCCCGTACCGTCTTGAACCCCACTGAACGGAAGTAGTCCGCGGGCGCGACACAGTGCGGCTGGTCCCACTGGGCGTCACCGAACGCCTCGATCGCCCGGATCCCACGTTTGGTGAGGTCCCGGGCGACCCCCTGGATCAGCATCCGGCCCAGACCGCCACCACCGAAGTCCGGTACGACGTGCGCGGCCATCAGCAGAGCCGCGTCCGGGCTGACCGGGCTGGTCGGGAAGGCCACCGAGCGCGGCACCCGGGACGGTGGGGCGAACAGTACGAACCCTGCCGGCACGCCGTCCACGTAGATCAACTTGCCGCAGGAACCCCACTCCAGCAACGTCTGGGAGACCCAGGCTTCCTTCTCCAGGCCGGTGTCACCGGCCTTGACCGCCCGCTCCTCGGACACCGGATCAAGTTCCCAGAAGACGCAACCGCGACACCCGCGGGGGAGGTCCTCGAGCGTGTCGAGGGTCAGATTCACCAACTGCCGGGACACCGAACCTCCATTAGTCCAGCCGTGCCTCCACAGACGGCACCCCAGGGACGGATCCATACTAGGCGTTCTGCATCACGAAGCGGCGCGCTTCCCGTACCCGTGCCGTTAGACTCGGCCGAACCGCGCGCCACGGTACGCATGCGCAGGCTCGCCGCCGTCGTCCGTGCCACCGGCGCCGTGTCCGCGCAGAGGGGGTCCCGTGGCCGGCACGACACTGGACGACTACACCGAGCTGTACGCCCAGCGGGTACACGGGATGAAAGCATCCGAGATCCGGGCACTGTTCTCGGTGGCGAACCGCCCCGAGGTGGTCTCCCTCGCCGGCGGCTCCCCGTTCACCGCCGCGCTGCCGCTGGACTCGGTGGGCGACATGGTCGCCGACCTGATCCGCCGCGATGGCGCCCCCGCGCTCAACTACAGCATCGGCCAGGGTGAGGTCGCGCTGCGCGAACAGATCTGCGCGGTGATGGCCGAGGAGGGAATCGACGCGTCGGGCGGGGCGTCACCCGACGACGTGGTCGTCACCACCGGATCGCAGCAGGCGCTCGACCTGGTGTCCCGGGTCTTCCTCGACCCCGGTGACGTGGTGCTCGCCGAGGCACCCAGCTATGTCGGCGCGCTCGGCGTCTTCCAGGCCGCCCAGGCCGACGTCGTGCACGTGATGATGGACGACGACGGGCTGGTACCGGAGGCGCTGGAGGCCGCCATCGCCGCGGTCACCACATCCGGTCGCCGGGCCAAGTTCCTCTACACCGTCCCCGCGTTCCACAACCCGGCCGGGGTGACCCTCGCCGAGGACCGGCGGGACCGCATCCTGGAGATCTGTCAGCGGCACCGGCTGCTGGTGCTGGAGGACAACCCGTACGGGCTGCTGGGCTTCGACCGCGAACCGCCGGCACCGCTGCGGGCCCGGGCCCGTGAGGGAGTGCTCTACCTGGGCACCTTCTCCAAGACGTTCGCGGCGGGCATCCGGGTCGGCTGGATCCTCGCCCCGCACGCCGTACGCGACAAGCTGGTGATGGCCTCCGAGGCGGCGATCCTCTGCCCGTCCACGTTCAATCAGCGGATCGTCAGCCGCTACTTCGCCACCATGCCCTGGCGCGAGCAGCTGAAGGTGTTCCGCGAGCTGTACCGGGAACGGCGGGCCGCGACGCTCACCGCGCTGGACGACTTCATGCCGGCGGGGGTCCGCTGGACCCGGCCGGGCGGGGGCTTCTACGTCTGGCTCACCCTGCCGGAGAACCTCGACGCGAAGGCGATGATGCCGCGGGCGATCAACGCCCGGGTCGCGTACGTGCCCGGCACCGGTTTCTACGCCGACGGCTCCGGTGCACAGAACCTGCGCCTCTCGTACTGCTTCCCGCCACCGGAACGCATCCGCGAGGGTGTCCGGCGGCTCGGTCAGGTCATCGGATCGGAGCTGGCCCTGCGGGGCACGTTCGGCGGTGCGGGGCGTACGGCCGGGCAGCCCCGACGGGTCGGCGACGACATTCCGCCGGGCATCGCGTGAGCGCAGCCGGGTCCGGCGACGCGGCCGGGCCGTACCGGGCGGCCCGCTTCGCGGGTGGATCGTCATCACCGGCTGCCGGCCCCGGCGTACCGCACCCGTGTCCCGTCGGTGGGACGCGTAGTCGCGGCCAGGTGGGGGCACGGTCAGGTCGGGCACGATGAGCAATGCGGCACAGGGCGGATCGGCGGAGCACATGACGAGTACGGACACCACCGGTCCGGCGCAGACCGGTTCTGCGCAGACCGGTTCTGCGCAGGCCGGGGCAGTGTCGCGGGCGGATCCGCCGCGGGTACTGATACTCGCCGGTGGCCTGTCCTACGAACGGGACGTGTCGCTGCGATCCGGCCGGCGGATGCTGGACGCACTGCTGAGGGCCGGCTTCGACGCCGAGCTGCGGGACGCCGACGTCACGCTGTTGCCGTGGCTGGCCACCGACCCGCCGGACGCCGCGCTCATCGCCCTACACGGTGGCCCCGGCGAGGACGGCTCCCTGCAGGGCGTGCTGGACCTGGTCGGCGTGCCGTACGTGGGCAGTCCAGCGCACGCCGCCCGGGTGGCGTGGGACAAGCCGACCGCGAAGGCCATCCTCCGACAGGCCGGTATCCCGACACCGGACTGGGTGACCCTGCCGCATTCGACCTTCTCCGAACTTGGCGCGCAGGCGTTGCTGGACCACATCGTCGGACGCCTCGGAATGCCGTTGATGATCAAACCGGCGCAGGGCGGGTCGGGTCTCGGTGTCCAGGCGGTACGGTCCACCACCGGGCTACCGGCCGCCATGGTCGACGCCTTCGCGTACGGCTCGACGGTCCTGGTGGAGCGGTTCGCGGCGGGCGCTGACATCGCGGTCAGTGTGCTGGATCTGGGCTCCGGTCCGGAGGCGCTGCCGCCGATCGAAATCGTCCCGCCGGACGGCGGCTACGACTTCGCGGCCCGGTACACGGCCGGCATCACGACGTGGCACTGCCCGGCCCGGCTGCCCGCCGAGGTGCTGGACGAGGTGGCCCGGGTGGCGGTGTCCAGCCATCTGGCGCTGGGGCTGCGTGACCTGTCCCGGATCGACATGATGGTCGACCCGCACGGCGGCATCCAGGTCCTGGAGGCCAACGTGAACCCCGGCATGACCGAGACATCCCTCCTGCCGATGGCGGTCGAGGCCGGTGGCCACGAGCTGGGCAGCGTGCTGCAGCGCCTGGTCTCTCTCTCCACCAGCCGCGGCTGACCCGGTGTCGGCCGGGACCGGGCGCGGTCCCGGTCTCCGGGCGCGTTCCTCGCACCCACCTCCGTCGAAGTGCGGAGTACCGCCGGGCCTCCCCGGTAGCGTGGATCGCGGCGTGAGCGCCGGGAGGAGGCGGCCCGGGTGGGCGACGACGGCCGGTGGGTCGGGCCGCCGGTACCGCTGGAGTCGTGGTGGGTACCGGCCGGGGTGCTGGCCGCTACCGTCCTGCTGGTGTCCGCGCTCATACTCGCGCGCCGACGCGGTCGGCTGCACCACCGGTTCCCGGTTGTACTGTCCGCAGTAGCTGGCGTGCTCGTCTGCGGGCTGTTCGCGGCGAACAGCTATGCCGGATACCTACCTTCGTTCATGGCGGTACCGGCGCTGCTGGGACACCCGGACGCGGTCCACGTACGCGGTGATGGCGACCTGCCCTCCGGGCGCGGTTCGGTGGTCGCCGCGGTGACGCTCAGCGCGCCGGATCTGCGGGTTCCGGCGCAGACGACCTACCTCTACCTGCCGCCTGGCTACCGGACCGGGCGGCTGCGCTATTCCACGCTGTACTTGTACGGCGGCTGGCCCGGTCGTAGCACGGACTGGCTCGTGGCCGGCCGGATCGTCGGAGTACTCGACGCGCTGATCTCGCAGCGGCGGATGGTGCCCATGATCGTGGTCATGCCGGATACCACGTTGGGCGGTCTGCACGACACCGAGTGTCTGGATGCCGTGTCCGGGCCGCGGTTGGAGACGTTCCTCTCCGAGCGCCTTGTCCGCTACGTCGACCGCCATTTCCGTACGCTTCCCGAACGGACCGGCCGCGCGGTCGGCGGGATGTCGTCGGGCGGGTTCTGTGCCCTGAACATCGGGCTGCACCACACCGCGCGGTACGGCGCCATCGCCGCGCTGGAACCGTACCTCTCGGCCGGTTCCGGTCCCGAGTCCTCCGCGCTGGCCGGACGACACGAACTGATCGACCGCAACACGGTCTCGACCTACCTACCAACGTTGCGGTTCGCCGGCCCGACACCCGTCTTCCTCGACTGGCCGGACCGGGCGTCCGCCGACGAGCTGGCCGACAACCGATGGCTGGCAGCGCAGCTGGGGGCCCGCGGACAGCGGGTCACCACCCTGAGCGAGCAGTCCTGGCACACCTGGCATCAGGCGCAACTAGGGGCGCCGGCGATGCTGGAGTTCCTGTCCCGGAATCTGGCACCGCCGCGGCCCGCGCCGTAGCCGGGTCAGAGTTCGCGCCACATCAGGATCTCCTCCCGGTCGTCGTCCGGACCTACCCGGATCGCGCCGGGGAGCCGGCCGATCTCCCGGTAACCGAGCCGCCGGTAGAAGTGTTCGATCCCGGTACCGCCGCGGACCGACAGACACAGGGCCGCCAGTTTCAGCTCGTCGCGAGCGACGTCGGCAGCGGCCCGCATCAGTTGCTCGCCGAGTCCAGCACCCTGCCGGTCCGGAGCAACCTGGACCCGGACCACGGTGCGCCAGTGCCGTCGCAGCTCACTCGGGCTCTCCTCTAGTACGCACCAGGCGACGATCCGGTCCGATTCACCGAGGACGACCAGGGTCGCAGAACCGTCGGAGACCCGGGCCAGGGCGGTACGGGCCGTGGGCCGGATCTGTTCTGCGGTGACCGGCGGTAGAAAGCCCACGGCTCCGCCAGCGTTGGTCACCCACACCCACAGCTCGACGATCTCGTCCAGGAGTTCATCGGTGACCGGGGGATCGACCAGTACGGTCCGGTGTGTTGCCGTCGGACCGGAGCGGCGCGACGCATCGCCGATGTGCCCGCCTCCGCGCCCTGGTGCACCGCGCCCTGGTGCACCGCACCCTGGAGCACTGCACCCTGGAGCACTGCACCCTGGAGCACTGCACCCGTCATCGTGTCCCATGCCCCCATCCTGGCGAGCGGGCGGCGGCGCGTACACCTGGGCAGGGGACCGGCACGTCACAGCTTGCCGGCGTCGGCCATCGGACGTTCCCACCACTGCACGTCCCAGTACCGGCCGAACTTGCGGCCAACCTCCCGGAACGTGCCGACCGGACGGAAGCCGTGCCGCTGATGCAGGCGCTCCGAGGCCGGGTTGGGCAGGCTGATGCCGGCATAGGCGCGGTGCACGTCCTCGGTGTGTAGCGCGGCGAAGAGAGCTCGGTAGAGCCGATCACCCACTCCGCGCCCGGTGACGTCGAGAGCGCAGTAGACGCTCACCTCCACGGATGGCCGGTACGCCGCCTTGGACCGGAACGGTCCACTCGAGGCGTACCCCACCACCCGCCTCCGCTCGGCCCGCTCAGCTCCCTCGGCCCGCCCGGCCTGCTCGGCCACCATTAGTCGGTACGGCCCGCTGGCGGCGAACCTGGCCAGCCAGTCGGCGCGGTCCGCCAAGCTGACCGTGTCGACATCGAAGGTGACTGCGGTATGGGTGACGTAGTGGTTGTAGATCGCGGTCAGGTCGGCCAGGTCATCGACTCTCGCCGGACGGCACCGGATCGGCGTTGTCTGCGGATCGGCCATGAGTACCTCCCGCAGTACCTCACCATGCCGATGTGTCCGGAAGGTTTCGGCACCAGCAGGCACCCCTCCATGCGAGGTCACCAACCTCATTCCGTACGGGCGAGCCGCTACGGGTTCCTCGTCGTGTCGATCACTGTTTCACGTGAAACGCCTCGGGGTGGGTCGCTGTTTCACGTGAAACAGCGACCCACCCCGAGGCGAATGTCGGTTGCGGAACTACTCTTCCTCGGCCCGGCCCACGATCCCCATCACGCCGACGATCCGCTCCAGGTCGTCGACGGTAGCGAACTCCACCACGATCCGGCCCTTGCGTCGCCCGAGGTCGACCTTCACGCAGGTGTCGAAGCGATCCGACAAGCGGTCGGCCAGTTCGGTCAGTGCCGGAGCGTGCGCCTTCGGACGACGTGTCTGAGCCTCCTTGGCGGCCGGTTCGCTGCCCAGTACGGCGACGAGCTCCTCGGTCGCCCGTACCGACAGCCCTTCGGCCACGATCCGCTTGGCGATCTCGTCCTGGCGCTCGGCATCGTCCAGGGCGAGCAGTGCGCGGGCATGTCCGGCCGACAAGATCCCGGCAGCCACCCGCCGCTGCACCGCTGGCGGCAGATTCAGCAGCCGGATGGTGTTGGAGATCTGCGGCCGGCTCCGCCCGATGCGACGGGCGAGTTCCTCGTGCGTGGCACCGAACTCCTCAAGCAGCTGCTGGTAGGCCGCCGCCTCTTCCAACGGGTTGAGGTTGGCCCGGTGGATGTTCTCCAGCAGCGCATCCCGGAGCATGTCATCATCACGGGTCTCCCGGATGATCGCCGGAATGGACTCGCGCTCCAGCGCCTGTGCGGCCCGCCAGCGGCGCTCACCCATCACCAGCTCGTACCGGCCGGCGTCCAGCTCCCGGACGACGATCGGCTGCAGGAAGCCGACCTGCTCGATCGAGGTCTTCAGTTCTGCTAAGGCTTCCTCGTCGAACACCTGCCGGGGCTGCCGAGGGTTGGGCTCGATCGAGCCCACCGGGATCTCCCGGAACTTTGCCCCCGGGACCGGTGCGAGTTCCTCTTCAGTAGCCGTCCGGCTCGCGTGGTCGCCGTCCGCCGACGTGTCGGCCACCGGGCCCGCATCATCGGTCTGCGGTCGAGCAGGCGCGGTGACCACGCCCGGCGAGAGCGCATCCGAACCTGCCAGGGGAGCGGGCTGCTCCGGTACGACGGCGGTGCCACCTTCGGTGAGCCCGGTTGGGATCAGCGCGCCCAGGCCGCGCCCCAGACCCCCTCGACGGTTCTTCATGCCTTCCCTCCCGCACGGGCGGCACCCCGCTGCGCGAGTTGCTTTGCCGCGTCGAAATAGCTGGTCGCTCCGCGCGACCCTGGATCGTATGTCATGACAGACTGCCCGTATCCGGGCGCTTCCGAGACGCGGACGCTACGCGGGATAACGGCCTCCAGCACTACGTCGCCGAAGTGCTCCCGTACCTCCTGGGCAACCTGGTCGGCGAGCTTGGTGCGGCCGTCGTACATGGTCAGCAGGATCGTGGAGATCCAGACCGACGGGTTCAGGTGCGCCTTCACCAGTTCCACGTTGCGCAGCAGCTGACCGAGCCCTTCCAACGCGTAGTACTCGCACTGGATAGGGATGAGCACCTCCTGGGCTGCCACCAGAGCATTGACGGTCAGCAGGCCCAGGGAGGGTGGGCAGTCGATGAAGACGTAGTCGATCTCGCCCGGGTAAGCCTCGATGGCCCGCTTGAGTCGCTGCTCCCGGGCGACCACCGAGACCAGTTCGATCTCGGCCCCGGCCAGGTCGATGGTAGCCGGCACGCAGATCAGGTTGGGGATTCCCTCCACCTGCTGTGCCGCCTCGACAAGCGGCAGGCCGTCGGTCAGGCAGTCGTACACGCTGTTGAGTCCGGTGTGGTGCTCGACGCTCAACCCGGTGGATGCGTTGCCCTGCGGATCCAGATCAACCACCATCACGCGGCTGCCGTGCAGAGCCAGAGCCACGGCAAGGTTGACTGCCGTCGTCGTCTTCCCCACGCCACCCTTCTGGTTGGCGATGCACATGACCCGCCGATGCGGCGGTCGTGGAATCAACGCGGCCCCGGATGGATTGAGGATCTCGACCGCTCGCTTCGCCTCCATGGCCAGCGGCAGATCCTCTTCCGGCTCCGTTTCACGTGAAACATCGGACGGTACCGGCGCCGCCTCGTCTGTCGCCGCCGTAGCCGCCCAGCCGTTCGGCGGGGCCTGGGTCGGGGTCGGTGTCGCAGCGAAAGATCCGGTCGCTGCCTCCTGATCCGTCGACGCCGTGTCCCCTGTTGATTCCGTCGTCGTGGAGGTGGGAGTGGTAGCTGATGCTGTCGCCGTCCACCCGTCTACCGATTGACGACCGTCCTCCGGAGCAGCTCCAGAGGATCGCGCGTTGTCTTCGTAGCGCTCTGGCTGGCGCGGTGTCCCGTAGACCGTGCCGGTAGAGCGGGGTCGTTCCCGTTCCTGCTGAGCCTGCGGCGGTTCGACCAGTTCGGTTTCACGTGAAACCGGGACTTCGGCCAGCGCTTGACGGATTCGTTGCTGACTCACGTCGTACCCGCGCTTAGGCGGCTCGGCAGATCGGTCCTCGCGCACCATGCTGCCCTCGTCTGTCTGGTTGGCGGAATCACTGGTACTCACCGAGGAGACTGCCACAGGGTCGCCACCGCGACCCCGGGGCGGAGCGGACGTTCGGCATACAGTGTGGGGCTCTTGCTCACACCCCACCGCATCCGCCGGTACGTCCGCTGGGTCCGCCTCGGTCGTTCCCGTGTCCGGCCAGCCTACGGCCGAAGGCTCAACTGTTCCATTCCGGGAGTCCGCTTCCACTCTGACGACCTGCCCAAGAAGACGCCGTCCCAGGCCACCGCCATGCCGAGTGGAAGTCATGTCCTACCCCGTCCCCGTTTGGATCCGGCAGCCGACGTCCGGCGACGGACTACCTCGATCACAGTGGTCGGCGGTTCCACCAAACCGACCCCGCATTGCACGACCTCCGGCATCTCGCCGCCGGCCCGCTGAACCTTGGCGCCGTGCGTCGCGACCTCGTCAGACGCGGAGGCGCCCTTCATCGCCAGCAGTCGACCGCCGACCGGGAGCAAGGGGAGACACCAACGCGCCAACCGATCCAGCGGCGCTACCGCCCGCGCAGTCACCACATCCATTGGCCCCAGCTGCTTGGCGAGTTCCTCGGCACGACCCCGTACGACCGTGACCCGGTCGAGCCCCAGCTCGTCCACCACCTCGTCGAGAAAGGAGGTGCGTCTGGCCAAGGAGTCGATGAGTGTGACGGACAGATCAGGCCTGGCCACTCCGAGCACGATACCGGGCAGGCCGGCGCCGGACCCGACATCTGCCACAACTGCTCCGGTCGGGATCAGCTCCGTCAGTACGGCGCAGTTGAGCAGGTGCCGGTCCCACAATCGCGGGGTCTCCCGCGGCCCCAGCAACCCTCGTACGGTTCCTTCGGTCGCGAGTAGTTCCGCATACCGTTCGGCCAACGCCAAGCGGTCGCCGAACAGTTGACCCGCGACATCGGCTAGCGCCGGTGGCAACGCTGCCGACTCTTCTGTGGGCGTGTCCTGCGAACGAGTTCCGTCCTGTGCAGCGGGGCGGGCGGACGGGTCTGGAGTCGATTCAGCCATGTACACGATTCTCGGTACGCCGTCCCGGCGCGGACCAGCGCCCTGCCGGTCAACGCCGAACATCTTTGACTTCCGCCGCAGCGCGTCCCGGGGGAGCACCCGCGACGGAGCACCAGCCCTGCCGAGCGGGACCGAACATCGGCGGGTAGGCGCTGACTCAAGGGTGAAACAGCAGTTGCGGGAGAAACTCAGATAAGCCGCAAAACGGTTGCGGAGAACCGGCTACCCGCACCATGGGCAGGGGATTCGACACTGACGAAAGTCGTCGACGGCGAGCGGAGCAGGTCTGCGGTAACGAAACCAGCCCGGTCACCGGCCAGGTGCCGGGACAGCGGGAGCGAGGCATCCAGAGGGCAGAAAGAGGCCCCAGGGAGAGTGGATCCGGACGCCATCGCGACTACCGGAACCACACCCGCCTGGGGCCATCCGTACGGTGGAAAATCCGTACTGCGGTAGATCCGTGCTACTGCACCGGGCTGACCACTACCCGCCGGTTCGGCTCGACGCCTTCCGACTCACTCTCCACATCGGTCAGCTCGTTGATCACGTCGTGTACGCACTTGCGCTCGAACGCGGTCATCGGATCCAGTTTCACCGGGTCACCGTGCTCGTGGACCTTCTCCACCGCGTTCTTCGCGATGGCGGCCAGTTCCTTACGCCGCGACTGGCGGAACCCACCGACGTCCAGCAGCAGTCGGCTCGGCGAGCCGGTCTGCTGGAAGATCGCCAGCCTCGCCAGTTCCTGTAGTGCTTCCAGGGTCGCGCCGCGCTGCCCGATCAGCGGATCGAGCCCGTCGCCGACCAGTTCCACCATGGGACGGCCGGACTGTACGAGTTCGTCGATGTCACCGTCGAAGTCGAGGATGTCCAGCAGACCTTCGATGTAGTCCGCGGCGATCTCGCTCTCCCCGAACAGCGAGTCGGCGCGGCCACCGCCGTTGGTCGTCCCGGTCTCATCGCCGGGCGTGTCCCCGGCCTCGTCGACCGGGTTGGTGCTCGTATCGGTCACGGCAGTACTACTCCAAGATCCAGGGCGCCCCGCCCGGACGCCGCTCACAGTCTCATTATCGGTAGGTTCATTCGCCTACCGTGCGTTCACCGATCGTGTCGCATCGGTCGTCAATGGCCGGACCCTATGCCAGCGGCCTCCGGCCGGTGCGGGCAGCCCCACACGTCACGGGCCTGCCTTCCGCTTCTCCGTCTTCCCGGAGCCGCCAGCCGAACCTGAAACACGCTTGGCGCCGTTCGACGACGCGCCGTTCGACGAGGCTCCGTTGGATGACGTACGGGGAGCGCCGTTCGCTGCGGAGCGCTTCGCCGCGGTCTTCTTCACGCTGGTCGCCTTGTTGCCGGTGGCCTTCTTCGCCGCACCGGCCGTGCCAGCGGCACCGGAACCCGTGGAGGTGCCACCATCCCCGCCGGCCGACGTGCCCGGTCGGGTGCCGGCCGGCCGCTTCCTGGGCTTGGCGCCTGGCTTGGGTGCCAGCGCGCGGGCCTGCTCGGCCCGGTCCGCGGCAGCCTTGCGGGCCTCCTCAGCGGCCTTGCCCTTCAGCGGCTTGCCGGCCGCCTCGGCCGCCTTCGCGGCGTTCGGTGGCGGCGGGTACTTGTGCAGGATCCAGCTCTGCTGGCCCAGCGAGAACACGTTGGAGGTCACCCAGTAGATGACCACACCGATCGGGAAGATCGAGCCGGAGATCAGCAGCATCACCGGAACGCCGTACAGCATGACCCGCTGGATCATCTTCTGCTGCGGATCGGTCGCCCAGCCGGTACGCGCGATCATCTGCCGCTGGGTGAGGAAGGTCGTCACGATCATGATCGCGACCAGCAGCCCGGCCACGATCTTGACGTGGATCGCGCTGGCGTGCAGTTCGGTCAGCAGCGTGCCGGTCGTCTTGAACCCGGCCGCGATGGGCGCACCGAACAGGTGAGCGGTGGCCGCACCGTCGAACTCCGGGACCGTCCACCCGTACAGGGTCTTCTGCGCAGCGCTGGCGTCCGGGTGGCTGAGGTGACGAAGTACGTGGAACAGGGCGAGCAGTACCGGCGCCTGCAGCGCGAGAGGAAGGCAGCCCATGATCGGGTTCGCCTTCTCCTTGCGGTAGAGCTCCATGAGCTCCTGCTGCATGGCCTGCTTGTCGCCGCCCTTGTACTTGTTCTGCAGCTCCTTGATCTGCGGCTGCAGCGCCTGCATCGCCCGCTGTGACTTGATCTGCTTCACATAGAGCGGGAACAGCACAACCCGGATCGTGATCACCAGGAAGATGATCGACAGCACCCAGTCCCAGTCGGTGCCGAGGAACTGCGCCTTGTCCAGCCCGACCGCAGCCCACAGGTCGTGCCAGTGCAGCATCACCCACGAGATAGCCGTGTAGAGAATTCCCAGACTCACTTCTCAGGCTCCAGTCACATCGGCGCGGTGCCACGCCGGTGGCACCGGGTCGTACCCGCCCGGATTGAACGGTTGGCAACGCAGCAGCCGCCAGATCGCCAGGCCGGTTCCACGCACCGCACCATGCGCGGCGACCGCCTCCTGGGCGTATGCGCTGCAGGAGGGGTAGAACCGACAGCGGGCCGGCATCGCCGGGCTTATCCACCGACGGTACGCGACGATGGGTCGGGTCAGCACCCGGGCCGCAGGGCCGACTGCTCGACTGCGCCCCGGGCCCGGACCGTTATGCGTGCTCATTGCGGTTTCTTTCGCTTCCTGCCGCCACGCTGACGGGCATTCGGAACCGACTGGCCGGATCGCGTACCGGTGGGCCGGTCGGTCCGTGGCCGGCGCGGTGCGCGAGCCGCGTCCAGCGCGGCGTCCAGGTCCCGGCCCAGTTCGTGGAAGTCGCGGTCCGCAGCCGCGGGCAGTGCCCGTACCACCACGGTCGCCCCGGCCGGCAGTCGGCCGAGTCGCTCCGCCGCCAGGTGCCGAAGGCGTCGTCGTACGCGGTTGCGTATCACGGCGTTACCGACCGCCCGGGAGACCGAGAAGCCGAACCGGACCGGCGGTGGTCCGGTTGCTGATCCAGCAGCCGGTTCCGGAACGGAGAATTCCCTACAGACCTGACCGGTCGTGGGAGCATCGGCACCGTCTCTGGCTGGTGCATCCGGTGCCGGGGTGCGTTCAGCGCCTGGGCCGCTGCTCGTGGGGGCACTGTTTTCCGAGACACGGTTTTCCGAGACCCTGTTTGCCAGGGCGCCGCGGGTCGGAGCACTGCCGGACAGGGGATCGATGTCCGGCGTGCCACCGGTCGATGGCCGGGCGCCGGGCGGCGCTGGCGGCAACGCCAGGTGCACCACGAGCGTGCCCCGCGCAGCACGACGCCCGCCGCGGGTGGTCGCGGCGAACTCAGCGCGGCGACGCAGCCGCGCGGCGGGCGGCAGCATGATGACTCAGTGGATTCTGCGACGGCCGTCGACTCAGGCCGCGAGGCGGTCGCGGCCTTTCCGACGACGACCGGAGAGGATGGCCCGGCCGGCACGGGTGCGCATCCGCAGCCGGAAGCCGTGGGTCTTCGCGCGGCGGCGGTTGTTCGGCTGGTAGGTGCGCTTGCTCACGTGACGTCTCCAAGATCAGCTGGTCCAGGGAGCAGATCTACGATCGACCTGCCCGAAACATCCGGTACGACAAACGGACCGAGTTGCCGGTCAGCTCGTCCCGCCGGTGTGTCAAGATCCGGACAGTGTCCGGCCGGCGTAGTCGTCCAACTCTGTCGACCGGCTCTCGTGCGGTCCCTCGGATCGATCCTCCGGTACCGCGGTCCAGCCGGACGCAGACATACTTTTTCACGGTACCAAACGAGCGGGGCGGGCCCGCTGCCGCTATACCCCACCGCGCACGGAGTCGATCACCGACCCCGTCGGACATCAGGTCCGGTACGCCACAGGTCAGTTCGTTCAGTACCCGGGATGCGCTCCGTACCAGGGCCGATCTGGTCTATCGTGCGCCCGTGGGTGACCTGTCCGACCTCTGCCGTGCCACGGCACCCGGGCGGGTGCTGCGACCGGCTGGTGTGCGACCGTATACAAGGCATGGACGCTGTCCGTCGGTGGGGTGGCCGGCAAGCGATATGCGAGTGATGTCGACCAGTTCGTACCCGGTCGGCACGGGAAGCTGCAATGTATCCACAGACTGTGGACAAGGTTGTGGATAACTTACGGGCCGCCTGGTCGCTGGCCCCGGCGACACGATCGCGTCGGTCGGACATGAGGTTCGGCGGGGACGTGTCCGCAAAACGCGAGGGGGTGCGCGACGGTGACCGACGACACTGTCAACCTCGCGGCGGTCTGGGTCGCAGCCACCGAGGAACTCGCCAATGAGACCTTGTCCCCGCAGCAGCAGGCCTGGCTGAGGTTGACCAGGCCACTCGCCCTCGTGGAGGACACGGCCTTCATCGCCGCGCCGAACCCCTTCACCCGCGACGCCATCGAGTCCCGGCTCCGTCCCGCCATCACCGCGGCGCTGTCACGCCGCCTCGGCCGCAGCATCCAGCTCGCCGTCGCAGTACAGCCCTCGGACGAGGCGGACCAGCTCGGCGGTGAACCGGCCATGCCGCCACCACCCGCGGACTTCCGTTCCGTCGATCCGGTCGATGAGCCGCCGCACCCGGACGAGCACACGGCGCCCGCAGGCACCGTTCCGGACGAGCAGTTCCCGGCGCCGTACCCAACGTCCCCGCCGACCGATCAGCCAGCTGCCACGCGCTACCCCGCACTCTCCGACAACCCGCTGCCGGGCGGGCCCGACCGGCCCCGGCACACCCGACCGGATGAGCAGCTCCCGCTGAGCAACATGCCAGCGCACCTGCCCGGACTGGACATACCGGAATCCGGCGTACCCCGACACCAAGGCACGGCCGTACCCGCTGCCCCCATACGCAGTGATCCCGCACGCAACGACCCGGCATCACAGGACCGGGTCGACGCGGGCCCCGGCCGCGCCGGGGCCAACCGGCCAGGAGGGACCGGCCACCGCGGCGACGGCGCCCCGGCGCGCCACGGATTCCGCGACTTCGGTACCGGTCGTACCGACACGGTCAGCCGGCTCAACCCGAAGTACACCTTCGAGACCTTCGTGATCGGCTCCAGCAACCGGTTCGCGCACGCCGCAGCCATCGCCGTGGCCGAATCACCCGCCAAGGCGTACAACCCGCTGTTCATCTACGGCGGCTCCGGGCTCGGCAAGACCCACCTGCTGCACGCCATCGGTCACTACGCGACCAGTCTCGGCAACGCCCGCAGCGTGCGGTACGTGTCCACCGAGGAGTTCACCAACGACTTCATCAACTCGCTGCGGGACGACAAGACCCAGGCGTTCCAGCGCCGGTACCGAGACGCCGACATCCTGCTGATCGACGACATCCAGTTCCTGGAGACCCGCGAACGTACCCAGGAAGAGTTCTTCCACACCTTCAATACGCTGCACAACGCCACCAAGCAGATCGTCATCACCTCCGACCGGTCACCCAAGCAGCTCTCCACCCTCGAGGACCGCCTGCGTACCCGGTTCGAGTGGGGGTTGCTGGCCGACATCCAGCCCCCCGACCTGGAGACCCGGATCGCGATCCTGCAGAAGAAGGCCGCCCACGAGCGCTTGTACGCCCCACCGGACGTCCTGGAGTTCATCGCCTCGCGGATCCAGAACTCCATCCGGGAACTCGAGGGCGCACTCATCAGGGTCACCGCGTTCGCCAGCCTCAACAGGTCCGCGGTCGATCTGGGCCTCGCCGAGGAAGTCCTGCGCGACCTCATCCCGGACGGCGCCGGTCCGGAGATCAACTCCGAACAGATCATGAATCTAACAGCTGACTACTTCGGGGTCAGCATCGACGACCTGCGTGGCCATTCCCGGTCCCGGGTACTCGTCAACGCCCGCCAGGTCGCCATGTACCTCTGCCGCGAACTGACCGACCTGTCCCTACCCCGCATCGGTCAGGCCTTCGGCGGCCGCGACCACACCACGGTCATGCACGCGGACCGCAAGATCCGCCGCCAGATGGCCGAGCGCCGCACCCTCTACAACCAGATCGCCGAACTGACGAACCGCATCAAACAGCAGGAGTAGCTCCGAGGCTCCGAGGCTCCGAGGCTCCGAGGCTCCGAGGCTCCGAGGCTCCGAGGCTCCGAGGCTCCGAGGCTCCGAGGCTCCGAGGCTCCGAGGCTCCGAGGCTCCGAGGCTCCGAGGCTCAGCATTTTTCCCGAACCTTCTTTATGTCCTTTTAGCTCGAAGGTACTTTTCGGGGAAAATGCCGTCCCGTCCACGGCGCAGAACTGACCCACACAGGTTGCCCCGGTCCCGCGCGGGCGCACGGCGAGGTTGGCGCAGGACCGGACGCGACAGGCGCGGATCCGGTCGCGTGCGACGTGAGGACGCCGGGACACCCCCAACCCGCAACGCAACAGTCCCCAGACAAGTCATGTCGTCCCGCGCGCCGCACGGGACGACAGACAACAGCCCCCGGATGCGGCGCGCGTGCGGGGCGCGGGACAAACCAACGCCTCGCACGCGATGGCTCGCCCCCACTGCGCTCGGCCACCGAAGCCGGCGCGCAGTGGGCGAGCGAAGCGAAGCCCGCGTAGCGCTTCTACAGGCCGATCAAGCGCCGGCAAGCCCCTCGCCGGCGAACGAGCGAAGCGGGAGAGGTCAAGTTATGGCCACTCTCACACAGAGAAATCCACAGGCTCTGTGCACAGGATGGGGACAACGCCTGTGGACAGATCGGTGGATTACCTGTGGTTAACGGGTCGGATTCTGGGGACATCCTGTGGACGGGCAGTGGATAACGTCCAGAGAGTGTCGGCCGTCTCATCAACACCCTGGGGATAACCCTGGGGAATACCGGTGGATAACCCGGTGGATAACCGGCTTTGCCTATGGACAAGCGGTGGACAACGAAGTGCCTGTTGCCGGCCTGTGGACGACGCGCCGAGTTACCCACCGGTGTCCTCACAGGTTTTCCACACCCCTGCACCCCGGTTTATCTGCGAAAACGGCAGTTACCCACAGTTTCCACAAGCCCTATGATGACGATGAGTTAGATCTTTAAAGAGACACAAAACTAATCGTCTGGTTGCCGGCAGCCCTTCAGGACCGTTGAGCCCATGGGAACCATCCTCGGCAGCAGAGCCGGCACCCTAGAATCAAGACCCCAGGCAACCTCGTACCGGATCCGGTGAGGGTTCGCAGACTGTCGCCCCGTACCCGTAGGGTCTGGCGATGGGTCGCCAACCCGCACCGATCGCCCGTGGACCCTCACGGCGCCGCCGCGGAAGCCCGTCACGCACTACTGACGCTCTCCCAGGAGGGATCGCATGAAGTTCCGGGTCGAGCGGGACGCGCTCGCAGATGCCGTGGCATGGACCGCGAAGAGCCTGCCGAACCGGCCGCCGGTGCCGGTTCTCGCCGGCGTACGGCTGTCCGTCGGCGACGGCCGTCTCACGGTGTCCGGCTTCGACTACGAGGTCTCCAGCCAGGTCCAGGTCGACATACAGGCCGATGACGACGGCACGGTGCTGGTGTCGGGTCGGCTGCTGGCCGAGATCACCCGGGCTCTGCCGGCCAAGCCGGTCGACGTGGCGACCGAGGGTTCCCGGGTGGAGATCACCTGCGGCAGCGCCCGTTTCACCCTGCCGACTATGCCGGTGGAGGACTACCCGTCGCTGCCGGAGATGCCCCGCTCGACCGGTCGGATCGATGCCGCGGTGTTCGCGACGGCGGTCGCCCAGGTCGCGGTGGCCGCTGGCCGGGACGACACACTGCCGATGATCACCGGCGTCAAGCTCGAGCTGGAGGGGTCGACCCTGACCCTGTTGGCGACCGACCGTTACCGGGCCGCCATGCGTGAGTTGGAGTGGCAGCCGGACGAGGCGGACACCAGCCTGGCGGCGCTCGTACCGGCCCGCACCTTGAACGAGACGGCCCGCGCACTCGGCCCGTTGGGTGGCTCGGTGGGCGTCGCACTGTCGGGTGGCGGTGCCGGCGAGGGCATGATCGGGTTCACCGGCGGCGAGCGGCGTACGACCAGCCGGCTGCTAGAGGGCGACAACTACCCGCCGCTGCGGTCGATCTTTCCCGCCGAGTACGTGTCGCACGCCCGCGTTCCGGCCGCCGCCCTGGCGGAGGTCGTCAAGCGGGTCGCGCTGGTCGCCGAACGCAACAACCCGGTGCGGCTGTCGTTCTCCACCGACAGCCTGGTGGTGGAGGCCGGCGCGACCGAGGATGCCCGCGCCAGCGAGGCACTGGAGTGCGAATACGGCGGCGAGGAGATGACCACCGCGTTCAACCCGCAGTACCTGCTGGACGGCCTGGCGCAGCTGGGTCGGCCGATCGCGGTGCTGTCGTTCGTCGACCCGATGAAGCCGGCGGTCATCTCCGGCAGCACGGAGGACAACGACGACGACACGTCGTACCGGTACCTGATCATGCCGGTGCGGTTCGCCAACCAGTGACGTCCGGCCGCGGCCGGTGACCGTAGCCGTACGCCCGCGGGTGGCAGCCGTCATCGGGCGGTGGGTCGTGGCGGGCACGGTGGCGCGGCCCGCGTACCGTCAGCCCGGTGTGAGCGGCGGCATCCCCGGCGGCGACGCGTTCGCCGGGGATGCCGCGCTAGATCGCAGCGGATTCCGGGAGGGGACATGCAACTCGGGCTGATCGGGCTCGGCAAAATGGGCGGCAACATGCGTGAGCGGTTGCGCCAGGCCGGGCACGAGGTGGTCGGGTACGACCGGAACCGGGAGATCGCCGATGTGGGCAGCCTCGCGGAACTGGTGGAGAAGCTGTCCGCACCGCGCGCGGTGTGGGTGATGGTGCCTTCCGGTGAGCCGACCCGGCAGACGGTGCGGGAGCTCGGCGAACTGCTCTCCGCCGGTGACGTGGTCATCGACGGGGGTAATTCCCGTTTCACCGACGACCAGCAGCACGCCGAACACCTGGCGGGCAAGGGAATCGGCTACGTCGACTGTGGTGTCTCCGGCGGTGTGTGGGGTCTGCAGAACGGCTACGGGCTGATGGTCGGCGGTGAGCCGGAGCATGTGGCCCAGGCCCAGCCGATCTTCGACGCGCTCAAGCCGGACGGCGAGTTCGGTTTCGTGCACGCCGGCCGGGTGGGCGCCGGGCACTACACCAAGATGGTGCACAACGGCATCGAGTACGGCATGATGCACGCCTACGCCGAGGGCTACGAACTGTTGCGCGCGTCGGAACTGGTGGACAACGTGCCGGGTGCGGTCAAGTCATGGCGGCAGGGCACGGTGATCCAGTCCTGGCTGTTGGATCTGCTGGACCGGGCGCTGGACGACGATCCTGAGCTGACGAAGATCTCCGGCTATTCGGAGGATTCGGGTGAGGGACGCTGGACGGTCGAGGAAGCGGTACGGCTGGCGGTGCCGCTCAACGTGATCAGCGCCGCGCTGTTCGCCCGTTTCGCGTCCCGGCAGGAGGACTCGCCGACGATGAAGGCGGTGGCCGCGCTGCGTCACCAGTTCGGTGGGCACGCGGTGAAGTCCGAGGGCTGACCGGGCGTCGGGCCGCACCGCGGGGCACGGCATCAGGCCGATGCCTGTCGTGGCGGCGGCCCGGCACGGTTGCGGAGGGGGCGGCATGTACGTCAGGAAGGTCGAGCTCGTCGACTTCCGTAGCTACCCGCAGCTGTCGGTGAGCCTCGACCCGGGTCCGAGTGTGTTCGTCGGACCGAACGGGCAGGGCAAGACCAACCTGATGGAAGCGCTCGGCTACCTTGCGACGTTGAGCAGCCACCGGGTGTCGGCCGACGCCCCGCTGGTTCGTGCCGGCGCCGACCGGGCCGTGCTGCGCGCGGTGGTCGTCAACGACGGGCGTGAACTGGTCGTCGAGCTGGAACTGGTACCGGGTAAGGCGAACCGGGCCAGGCTGAACCGTTCCCCGGTGCCGCGTGCCCGGGAGATCCTGGGCGCACTGCGTACCGTGCTGTTCGCGCCGGAGGACCTGTCCCTGGTACGCGGTGACCCGTCGGAACGCCGCCGCTACCTGGACGAGCTGCTGGTGTTGCGCTATCCGCGCTATGCCGGGGTCCGCGCCGACTACGAGCGGGTGTTGAAGCAGCGCAACGCACTGCTGCGGACCTCGTACCTGGCGAGGAAGGCGGGTGGCCGGCGCGGTCGGGGCGGTGAGGACGAGTCGACCGGCGCCGACCTGCGCACCCTGGATGTCTGGGACAGCCATCTGTCCCGGCATGGCGCGGACCTGGTGGCGGGTCGGCTGGAACTGGTTGCGTCGCTCGGCCCGCACCTGGAGAAGGCGTACGACGCGGTCGCTCAGGGCCGCGGCCGGGCGCACGCCGAGTACCGGTCGACGTTGACGGCGTCCGCGGAGGATGCTGCCGCGCCGTTGACCCCGGACCGGGACGTGCTGGCCGCCCGGTTGTCGGCGGCGCTGGCGAAGGCCCGTTCGCAGGAAGTGGAGCGCGGTACGACGCTGCACGGCCCGCACCGCGACGAGCTGGTATTGACCCTGGGCGAGCTACCGGTCCGTGGGTACGCCAGTCACGGGGAGAGCTGGTCGTTCGCGTTGGGGATGCGGCTGGCCGCGTTCGAGTTGCTGCGGGCCGCGGGCGCGGAGCCGGTACTGATCCTCGACGACGTGTTCGCCGAGCTGGACTCGGGGCGCCGGGAGCGACTGGCGGACCTGGTGGCGGGCGCCGATCAGGTACTGGTGACCTGCGCGGTGGCCGCCGACGTGCCGCCTGGGCTGCAGGGCGGCCGGTACGACGTGGCCGCCGGCGAGGTGCACCGTGTCCTCTGAGCCGGGCCGGTCACGCAAGCCGCGGCGACCGCGGAATCCGGAGCAGTCGCAACCTGTGGAGATCGACCCGGCTCCCGCCGGCGGTGGCGCCGATCCGGCGGCACCGACGAATTCCGCCCCGACCGGCCAGTGCCCGGCAGCACAGGGCCCGGACCTTTCCGTGGACCCCGGCCTGACCGGGCCGAACCTGGCCCGCGCCGTACTGGATGCGGCGAAGGCCAACCGGCAGGCCCGTACCCAGCAGGGTCGGCGGCGTTCCGGCAGTGGCGACCCGCGCAGGTACCGCCGTCGCGGGTATACCGGCCCGGGGCCCGATCCGCGCGATCCGCAGCCGTTCGGGTCGCTGGTGGCCAAGCTGGTACGGGACCGTGGCTGGCAGCAGCCGGCTGCCGAGGCGACCGTGTTCGGTGACTGGGAGCGGGTGGTGGGCACCGACATCGCGGCGCACTGCCGGCCGGTGAACCTGGTCGAGGGCGAGCTGACGATCGAGGCCGAGTCGACCGCGTGGGCCACCCAGCTGCGCATGCTCAGCGGCAAGATCCTGGCGAAGATCGGCCAAGAGGTACGGGCGAGTCCGGTACGCCGGCTGCGGATCCATGGCCCGGCCGCACCGTCGTGGCGGCACGGCCCGCTGCGGGTACGGGGTCCCGGCCCCGGCGACACCTACGGCTGACGGTGCGCCGGGGCCAGGCCCCGCGCCGGTACGCGGCTCAGAAGTGGGTCGGTCCACCGGTCTGCTGGAACCCTGACCCGCTCCACTGGTACGTGCGCTGCTGACTGCGCGGATTCGGTGTCCTGACCTCGGTCCAGGTCAGCGTGACGGTGGCGCCGGAGGCACTCACTGAGCTGATGCTCACCGGGTTGGGGTCGTCGTTCTCCCGTTGGCTGGACGCCACCTGGCCGACGGTACGTACCTGACCGTTCGAGTCGAGTCCGAACGCGACCACCTGGACGTCATAGGTCCGGCAGAGCAGCTTGACCAGCCGTACCGGAGTACCGCCGGCATCCCCTTCGGCCGGGTTGTCGAGGATGTCGACGCTCGTGGAGCCCGGTGGCACGTCGATGTCGACCACAGGGGAACGACCGCCGGTGAAGTGCAGGTTGCCGCTCGGACAGTGGCCGGCACCCCAGGCCGGAACGTTCAGCGTGGCGTCGCGCAGTTCGTCCATGCGCGGTACGAAGCCGGTCGGCCCGCCGGTCTGGTTGAAGCCGGAACCGTTCCAGCCGTAGGTCCGCCACTGTGTCGAGCTGGTGTTCTGGCCGGAGCGGAACCACTGGACCTGGACCTGTCCGCCGGACGCGGCACGTACAGTGTGCAGAGCGTAGTGCGAATCCGCTCCCTGGTTCCGTCGGGCGACGACGGTTCTCGGGGCCGAGATGTTTCCGTCGGCGGCCCGATCGAAGGCCAGGACCTGCTCGCCGCCATCGTTGCCGCACACGACGGACGCGATGATCTCGTCGACGCCGTCATGGTCGACGTCCTGGTAGACGGACTTCTGGTCGGCGGAGGCAGCAGTGTAGTTGGTAAGGACCCACACCGTCATCGAGCCGTTCCCCTGGTGCGCGCCGTCATGGAACTGCAGCCGACCCGACGGGCACTGTGCGGTTCCGAAGGACGGGATGTCCAGGACTCCGTTCCTCAACTCGTCGGGCGCGATCCTGCTCGATGGATGTGCTGATGATGAGTGCCAGGTGTGGACACGCGGGCCGGGAGTGGCCTGGTGCGGAGATGGCCTGCTGGTCCGGGATGTCGCCGGAACCGGGGTGGTGTGCCGCTGGTGGCGGGTGGCGGCCAGGGCCGCGCCACCGCCCACGACGACCAGCAGTGCGGCGGCGCCACCGCCCACGACGACCCGGACCCGGTGCCTGTGTCGGAGGGTCCGGCGAGCTGCCGCGGTTCCTGGTGGTGTGACCGCGGTGAGGTAGTTGCCACGGAACGATTCGAAGGAGTCCCGCAGGGCGCCCTGGTCGAAGTCGAGGTCGTGATCGTCAGACATGCGATTCCTCCTTTCCGCTCGATCCATCGGAGAGCTCCCTGGCAAGTGCCTCCCGTGCCCGGGACAGCCAGGACTTGACCGTGCCGGTGGGCACTCCGGCGTCCAGGGCGACTTCTGCTACGGAGAGATCGGCGAGGTAGAAGAGGACCACGGCGCGACGCTGTTTCTCCGGCAGGGTGCGCAGCGCGGCGGTCAGCGCGACGTGGTCCGGTGACGGCGGCGGTACCAGTTCCGCACGCTGCTTGCGGGCGAAGGTGAGTGCGGTACGGACCCGCCGCCACCGGCTTGTGGCCAGATTCCACGCGACGACACGCACCCAGGCGACCGGATCGTCGTACCCGGCGATGGTCTCCCATCTGGCCAGTGCACGGCAGAACGCCTCCTGGGCGATGTCCTGTGCCTCGGCCATGTCACCGAACGAGGCGAAGATCTGCACGGTGGTCGAGCGGAAGTGGGCCGCGTAGAACTCGTCGAAGTCGCGTGCCCCGGTCTGCGGCACGGGCTCGGTGGGGTGGTCGGAGAGGTGGATCGGCACCATCCGCACCGCCTTTCCGTCAATGGCAGTGGGTCTGTGTTCCTGGTCGTCCGCGCGGCGGCCGGTGCGCGGTGCCGGGGTCCGCTGCGCCGTACAGGCAGCTGGACGAGTCATCTCCCCTCCTCGACTGCGTTGAGCCTCGTTGGCGTGTGAGGTGAAGACGCCGAAGATCAGGGTTTGGTTGCGGGCTGTTGGTCACGAAATGGTGGAGCGTCCGGCAGTGTCGGACCGTGTGGGGCAATCCCAGGTGGCGTGTGCCCCACACGGTGTGTCAGCTGCCACAGAGCCGGTACGCAATGTGGCGCAGGGACAGGACCCATCCACTGGCGAACGCTACGTACTCTTGTTCGAGTTCCGCCCTCATCGGTTCCCTCCGATTCTCTCGTCCTGTTTGATGAACGGTGCGGGTGTTCGGTTGGGGGATCGGCCGGACGGATCTTTGCGCCACACGTTGCGGCCGTACCTCGCGTGTACGACGCGACGCCCCGAGGCGCGTGGGGGGATGCGCCCCCAGGCATTTTCTCGTCTTCTCGGCCACCACAGGGGTGCCGGATACCGGTTATGTCGTTGCCTGCAAGTAGGATTGGCAGTGAAGTTCAGCGTTGGACCCGCATACGCGACGTCGGTCGGCACGCTTGAGGGCACACCGTCACCGGTGGTGCCACGTTGTCCGGCAGTTTTGCTCCGGACCTCCGGGTCTTCGCCCGATCATCGGGCAGGGACTCTGTGTGCCGCCCTACGTTCGCGTACGCCCGACCTCCCACGTCCCGGTGTCGTCTGCCTGGTCGTGGAGAAAGTGACTGAGGGTGGCAGCCCCCAAGCAACAGCAGAACGACTACACGGCAGCCTCGATTCAGGTTCTGGAAGGGCTGGAGGCGGTCCGCAAGCGCCCCGGCATGTACATCGGCTCGACCGGTGAGCGTGGTCTGCACCACCTTGTCCAGGAGGTTGTGGACAACGCGGTCGACGAGGCGATGGCAGGACACTGCGATGAGATCGTGGTCACCCTGCTGTCGGACGGCGGCGTGAAGGTGGAGGACAACGGCCGGGGGTTCCCGGTCGACCTGCACCCGAAGCTCAAGAAGCCCGGTGTCGAGGTGGCGCTCACCGTGCTGCACGCGGGCGGCAAGTTCGACGGCAAGTCGTACGCGGTCTCCGGCGGTCTGCACGGCGTCGGTGTCTCGGTGGTCAACGCGCTCTCCAACCGGATGGAACTGGAGATCAGGACCAAGGGGTACGTGTGGCGGCAGCGCTACGAGCACTCCAAGCCGGGCCCGCTGGAGCAGGGCGAGCGTACGAATGAGAGTGGCACCAGCGTCTCGTTCTGGCCCGACGGGTCGATCATGGAGACCGTCACCTTCAACCACGAGACGATCCTGCGCCGGCTGCAGGAGATGGCGTTCCTCAACGGTGGCCTGAAGATCGTCTTCCGGGACGAGCGGATCAGCGACGACCACCCCGAGGTCCGGGTCGAGACGTTCCATTACAGCAACGGGATCGCCGACTTCGTCGCCCACCTGAACGCGAAGAAGACCCCGATCCACAAGTCCGTGGTGGCTTTCGAGGGCGAGACCGAGGGGATGTCCCTCGAGGTCGCCATGCAGTGGAACGAGTCGTACGGCGAGAGCGTCTACACGTTCGCCAACACGATCAACACGCACGAGGGCGGCACCCACGAGGAGGGTTTCCGCGCCGCGTTGACCAGCATCGTCAACAAGTACGGCACAGACAAGAAGCTGTTCAAGGGCGACGACAAGCTCACTGGTGAGGACATCCGGGAAGGTCTCGCCGCGATCATCTCGGTCAAGCTGGCCAACCCGCAGTTCGAGGGCCAGACCAAGACCAAGCTGGGCAACACCGAGGTGAAGAGCTTCGTACAGCGGGTCTGCAACGAGTGGTTGGCCGACTGGCTGGAGCGTAACCCCAGCGAGGCGAAGACGATCATCCAGAAGGCGTCCGCGGCGGCCCGTGCCCGTGCCGCCGCTGCCCAGGCGCGCAAGCTGGCCCGACGTAAGAGTCTGCTGGAGGCCGGGTCGATGCCGGGCAAGCTGGCCGACTGCCAGTCCACGGACCCGCGCGAGTGCGAGATCTTCATCGTCGAGGGCGACTCGGCCGGCGGCTCGGCCAAGCAGGGGCGCAACCCGCAGATCCAGGCGATCCTGCCGATCCGCGGCAAGATCCTCAACGTGGAGAAGGCGCGCATCGACAAGGTGCTGCGCAACAACGAGGTGCAGGCGATCATCACCGCCACCGGCACCGGCATCCACGAGGACTTCGACATCAGCAAGCTGCGCTACCACAAGGTGGTGCTGATGGCCGACGCCGACGTGGACGGTCAGCACATCACCACGCTGCTGCTGACGTTGCTGTTCCGGTTCATGCGGCCGCTGGTCGAGCAGGGCCACGTGTTCCTTGCCCGGCCTCCGCTGTACAAGATCAAGTGGAACAAGAAGGGCGACGACGCCCAGTACGCGTACTCCGACCGTGAGCGTGACGGGCTGATCGCGATCCGGCAGGAGAAGCGGGCGAACGCCAAGCCCGACGACATCCAGCGGTTCAAGGGTCTGGGCGAGATGAACTACCACGAACTCTGGGACACCACCATGAACCCGGCGACCCGGATCATGTCCCAGGTGAGTCTCGACGACGCGGCAACCGCGGACGAGCTGTTCAGCGTTCTGATGGGTGAGGTGGTCGAGCCTCGGCGCGAGTTCATCCAGCGCAACGCCAAGGACGTCCGCTTCCTGGATATCTAGCTGCCGGTGACGAGTCGGCGCGACGCATCAGTAGCAGTGACATCCACATCCACAGCGAGAGGTAATTCGTGACCGAGACGACGGTGCCGCCGGGCGGCGGCGGCCGGATCGAGCCTGTCGGGCTCGAAGTCGAGATGCAGCGCTCGTTCCTCGACTACGCGATGAGCGTGATCGTGGCCCGGGCGCTGCCCGACGTGCGGGACGGACTCAAGCCGGTCCACCGCAAGGTCCTGTACGGCATGTACGACGACGGGGTCCGCCCGGAGCGCGGGTACGTCAAGTGCGCCAAGGTCGTCGGTGCAGTGATGGGCAACTACCACCCGCACGGCGATGCATCGATCTACGACACCCTGGTCCGGATGGCCCAGCCGTGGTCGCTGCGCTACCCGCTCGTCGACGGCAACGGCAACTTCGGCTCGCCCGGCAACGACCCGGCTGCCGCGATGCGATACTGCCTCACCGCTGACACGAGGGTGCGCACCGCGCTGGGCACGATCCGGATCGGAGACATCGTTCCGGACGCAGAGCCGAACTCGGACAACGACATCGATCTGAAGGTCCGGGGTCGCCACGGGGATCTGGTCCGGGCGTCCAAGCTGTTCCATTCAGGCCAGCATCCGACGCTGCGACTGCGTACCCGTGACGGCTTCGCACTCACCGGAACACACAACCACCCGGTGCTGTGTCTGGTGGATCTGGCTGGAGTACCCACCCTGCTATGGAAGCTTCTGGACGAGGTTCGGGCCGGCGACCGGGTCGTACTTCAGCGCACCGTACCGGAGGAGTTCGGTGACACGCCGCTGGAAGTACACGAGGCCGCGGTGCTTTGCGGAGCGTTCGTCAGCGAGGGCTGGGTCTCCGAAACCCGCGCCGGCTTCAACAACGTCGACCGCGAGTACTTCGACCGGGTGATTGCGGCCTACGACGTGGCTGTCGGTGGCGGCCGGTACATCAGCGAACGCGTCATCCGGTCCGGGAGCACACTGTACGAACTCGACGTCCAGAACCTCGCCGCACTGCGGTGCAGCCTGCTCGGCGACATGATCGGCGCCCGGAGCGCGGCGAAGACCGTACCGGAGTTTGTCTGGCAGTCTCCGCCGCAGGTCAAGCGGGCCTTCCTGCAGTCTCTGTTCGAAGCGGACGGTTCCTCGTCGTTGCTTCCGCGTAACACCATCCAGATCTCGTACTCGACACGGAGCGAGCGGCTGGCTCAGGACGTCCAGCAGCTTCTCCTCGAGTTCGGCGTGATCTCGCGGTTGTGTCGATACGCAAACGGTGAACACAAGGTCGTGGTCACCAACCGGCGCGACGCTCGGCTGTTCGCCGGCTGGATCGGGTTCCTCGGCCGCAAGCAGCACAAGCTCGAGGAGCAGCTGGCGCAGGTTCCGCTGGAGAGCACGGCGCTCAGCCACGACCACGTTCCCTATGTCGCGGACTTCGTCCGGGCGCACGGCGCACAGTGCTGGACCGAGCGCGACTGGCTGCGCCGCCACAACGTCGACCGGGTCGAACGGTGGGAGCGTGACCGGGACGAGATCGCCGCACACATCACCAACGGCGAAGTCCTCGACGTGGTCGAGCCGCTGGTGGACGGCCGCTTCTACTACGCGGAGGTCGAAGGCGTCGACGACGCGGGCGTACAGCCCGTGTACAGCATCCGGGTCGACACGGACGACCACGCGTTCGTCGCCAACGGGTTTGTCAACCACAACACCGAATGTCGGCTGGACCCGCTGGCGATGGAAATGCTGCGGGACATCGACGAGGACACCGTCGACTTCTCGCCGAACTACGACGGCACCACCCGCGAGCCCGACGTACTGCCGGCCCGGTTCCCGAACCTGCTGGTCAACGGGTCTGAGGGGATCGCGGTGGGGATGGCCACCAAGATCCCGCCACACAATCTGCGCGAGGTCGCGGAGGGTGTGCAGTGGTGTCTGGCGCACCCGGAGGCCACCGAGGAGGAGGCGCTGGAGGCGCTCCTGACGATCGTCAAGGGCCCCGACTTCCCTACTTCCGGCCTGATCGTCGGCGCCCAGTCGATCACCGACGCGTACCGGACCGGGCGTGGCTCGATCCGGATGCGCGCCGTGGTGGACGTGCAGGAGGACGCGAAGGGTCGCGCCTGCCTGGTGGTCAGTGAACTGCCGTACCAGGTCAACCCGGACAACCTGGCCGAGCGGGTCGCCGAGCTGGTCAAGGAGGGCAAGGTCTCCGGTATCGCGGACATCCGCGAGGAGTCGTCCGGCCGTACCGGCATGCGCCTGGTGCTGGTGCTCAAGCGGGACGCGGTCGCCAAGATCGTGCTGAACAACCTGTACAAGCACACCCAGCTGCAGGAGACGTTCGGCGCGAACATGTTGGCGCTGGTCGACGGGGTGCCCCGGACCCTGAACCTGGCCCAGTTCCTCCAGCTGTACGTCAAGCACCAGATCGAGGTCATCGTCCGGCGCACCCGCTACCGGCTGCGCAAGGCCGAGGAGCGGGCGCACATCCTGCGCGGCCTGGTCAAGGCGCTGGACCAGCTGGACGAGGTCATCGCGTTGATCCGGCGTTCGCCGAGCGCAGACGCGGCGCGCAGCGGGCTGATCGAGCTGCTGACCGTGGACGAGGTGCAGGCCACCGCGATCCTGGACATGCAGCTGCGCCGGTTGGCGGCCCTGGAGCGGCAGAAGATCGTCGAGGAACTGGCCGAGATCGAGGCCAAGATCGCCGATCTGCAGGACATTCTGGCCAGGCCGGAACGTCAGCGCAGCATCGTCTCCGAGGAACTGGCCGAGGTCGCCCGCAAGTACGGCGACGACCGGCGTACCAAGATCGTCCCGTTCGATGGCGACGTGTCGATGGAGGATCTGATCGCCCGCGAGGACGTGGTGGTCACCATCACCCGCGGCGGCTACGCCAAGCGGACCCGGGCCGACCTGTACCGCAGTCAGCGACGCGGCGGCAAGGGTGTGCAGGGCGCCCAGCTGCGGCAGGACGATCTGGTCAGCCACTTCTTCGTCTGTTCCACGCACGACTGGTTGCTGTTCTTCACCAACAAGGGCCGGGTGTACCGGGCGAAGGCGTACGAACTACCCGAGGCCAACCGGTCGGCCAAGGGACAGCACGTGGCGAATCTGCTGGCCTTCCAGCCGGATGAACACATCGCCCAGGTGATCGAGATCGCCGACTACGAGGTTGCGCCGTATCTGGTGCTGGCGACCAAGACAGGTGTGGTCAAGAAGACAAAACTCTCCGACTTCGACTCGAACCGCTCTGGTGGTGTGATCGCCATCAACCTGCGGGAGGACGACGAGGTCGTCAAGGCCGCGCTGATCGGCCCCGAGGACCATCTGCTGCTGGTCAGCCGAAAGGCGCAGGCCATCAGGTTCGCCGCAAACGACGAGTCGTTGCGGCCGATGGGGCGGGCCACCGCGGGTGTGATCGGCATGCGGTTCGCGGATGGTGATGTACTGCTCACCATGGAGGTTGTCCGCGAAGGGCTGGACATTCTGGTCGCAACCGACGGAGGGTATGCAAAGCGCACTCCGGTGGAGGAATATCCAACCCAGAACAGGGGCGGCAAGGGCGTACTCACTGCGAAGATCACCACGCGGCGTGGTCAACTAGTGGGAGCTCTCGCCACTTCTCCGGAGGACGAGGTGTTCGCTATCACGTCCAATGGTGGAGTTATCCGGACTCCGGTGAAGCCTGTACGGCGCACACGGGACCGGAACACAATGGGGGTCAAGTTGATGGACCTACCTTCGGGCGTGACGCTGGTGGCGATCACACGGAACGCCGACGAGCCTGAGGAACAGGACTGACGCATGACAGAGGCCAAGACGCACGAGAACGCCGCGGCGCGTACCGGCCCTTCGGCCAGCGGGCCTGGTAACCGATCCGTCGGGCGTGCCACCGTGCCCTCGGCCGACCCGTCGGCCACCAGCAAGTTCGTCCGGCCGCCGGGCATGAACCCGCCACCCACCGCGCCGATCAGCGGTGGTGCGCAGCCCACCGCGGGCGCGGCGAAGGCCCAGGTCGCAGAGGCGGTACGGGCTGCCCGTGCCACCGTCTCGGCGGCCGCTTCCCGCGGTCCACGTCGTGCTCGCCTGCACCTCAAGCGGATCGATCCGTGGTCTGTGATGAAGTTCGCCTTTGCGGTGTCCCTCGTCCTGTTCATCGTGATGGTCGTCGCCACCTCGGTGCTCTACCTCGCGCTGGACGCGATGGGCGTGTTCGACAGCGTCAACCAGACGTTGACCTCGCTCATCGGGTCCGCCGGCCAGGGCGGTAAGGGCTTCAACCTGCAGATCACCGCCAAGGGCGTGATCGGTATCGCCGCTCTTCTGGGCGTGGTCAACATGGTGCTGTTCACCGCGCTGTCCACGCTCGGCGCGTTCATCTACAACGTGTGCTCCGACCTGGTCGGTGGCATCGAGGTCACCCTGTCCGAGAAGGACTGAGGGTCTGCCCGGGTCCGGGTCCGGTCGCTGCGGCGGCGGGTCCCGGACCCGGGAATCCGGTGCCTGGGGTGGGTGCCTTCCTGCTAGTCTCACCGCGGTTGCCGGAGCCGCTTTCGATCCGGCCGGTGTCGGCCCCCCGGGTCAGGGGCCGCGGCGGTGGGTGGGGTAATCTTCAGGCTCGCAAGGGGCTATAGCTCAGTCGGTTAGAGCGCATCGCTGATAACGATGAGGTCGCTGGTTCGATTCCAGCTAGCCCCACTCCCTTCCAATGGTTCTAGGGGGATCCATGGTGAAGAAGCTGCTCATCGTCGCCGCCGTTGTCGGCGTGGCGGCGCTTGTGGCGAAGAAGGTCAAGGACGCGAATGACGAGCGTGCCCTGTGGCACGAGGCGACCACGTCCCCGGACCTTCGCTAGTTCCACCCGTCGCCGGCCACCCGGTCAGCGACACAGCGACACAGCACGGCCCGGCTCGACGGAGTAGCTCATCCGTCGGGCCGTGAAGTGGTTCTGCCGCCAGGCAGCTCCACCTCGGGGATGTAGCTCAATTGGCAGAGCACCGCCTTTGCAAGGCGGGGGTTAGGGGTTCAAGTCCCCTCATCTCCACCAGCGTTGTCACAGGTCACAAGCGGCCACGCGGGCAGTGGACCGCCCAAGTGGTCGACACCGGCCCGCGAAAGTCAGCAGGAACTCAGCAAACGGTCACCCTACGCGGGACTTCGTGGCGACCGAGCTCAGGCTGTGAGCAGGCGCAGGCCGAGTTCTGCCGCGTCGAGGGCGACGAGGTCGCGGTTGCGCTCGGCCCAGCGGCCCGAGGAAAGGTCGTCGCGGAGGTTGTCCACCGCCCGTTGCTCGGCCTCCGGTCCGACCCTGGTCCAGACCGATACCGCGCGACGCACCTGTTCCTCCAGGTACGCCTCGGGTCGGCGCCAGTACGCCTCGAAGAAGCCGTCCGCGCAGTCCCATGGGACGAGCACCGGCGCCAGGCGCGCCCCGAACGTGCTGGCCAGCTGGTCTACCGAGGGTCGGCCGGCGACCAGGTCGGCGACCTCCGGCAGATAGTCGCGGATGAGCCAGAACCGGTCACGCCAGCCGGCGGCGCTGGCATCGTGGGTGAACACCACGATGCGGCGGGCCACCCGCCGCATCTCGCGCAGCCCGGTGATCGGGTCGTGCCAGTGGTGCACGGTGCTGAACGCCATCGCAGCGTCGAACGACTGATCCTCGAACGGGAGGCTCTCCGCGCCCGCGGCCACGCACGGTGCCGCGCCCGCGGGACGCTGCGCCCGCATCACCGCGGACGGCTCCACCGCCGTGACGTCACGGTCCGGCGGCTCGTACGAGCCAGTGCCGGCACCGACGTTCAGTACCGTCCGGGCGTCGCCGAGCGCCTCCCAGACCTGCGCGGCGATCCGCGGCTCGGTGCGGCGGGTCGTCGGGTACGCGGACCCGATGGTCTCGTACAGCTGCGCGCCGAACGCGGTCAGTTGCTCCTCCGACGTCATCCTGATCCCCTTCGCCCGTGCCGTCAGTTCGGTGTCTATGGCCGTCACCAGGGCAGCCGCGCGGTCGCGTTGCTCCCGCAGCAGGCCGCGCAGCCGGTGCAGGTGCGCGACCGCGTCGGTGGTCGGGTCGTCGACCAGGTCTGCGATCTCGCGCAGTCCGAAACCCAACCGCCGGTAGGCGAGTACGTCCCGCAGCCGCTCCACGTCGCCTGTCGAGTAGGCCCGGTACCCGGCAGCGGTCCGCGCGGACGGGTGCACGAGGCCGATCTCGTCATAGTGGTGCAGCGTGCGGACGGTCACCCCGGTCAGTTCGGCCACACGCCCCACGGTCAGGTGCTCGTCCACACCACCGACAATGCGGCATCACGTCACGTGAGGGTCAAGCGTTGCCCACCCGGTTCCCGTGGCCGGTCGGCTGGCGGGAACTGCTGTCATGCGGTGTTGCGCGGCTCGCCGTGGCCTGCGACCACACGACGCGCCACGGTGACCCGCTCGTCGACCGGCGGTAGCAGTCGGTGTGCCAGCATTCGAGTTCGCCGGGCTGCTCACCGCGAACGGCGATGTCGATGGCTGACCTGTACCGGAGGACGCCAACGTCGCCGTCCGTCATGACCTCGATCGTTGAGATCGCCTCGAAGCGCCGGTAGTTGATCCTTCCCTCCAGGACCCCTCCGATGTACTGCTCCTTGGACCACTGCACCCCACTGGGGTTGACCAGCACGAACTCGTCCACGTGCACCGCGTCGAGGACGACCGGATCAGCGTCGACCAGCGCCCGGAGCCGCTGGTACTCGATGTCTCTGAGGATGTCCGCCGATGACGACATGACAATCAACGTACGGTGTCCGGCTCAGTGTGGCGCGTGGCCGGCCTGGTCGAGGTCGGCTCGGGTGAGCAGGGCGTGCAGTTCGATGTTCTCGGCCGCCAGCGCCTCGGATCCGCCTTCCTGTCGGTCGAGCACACAGAGGGCGGAACTGATGTGCGCGCCGAGGTCACGCAGTTGCCGCGATGAGATCGCGATCTGGCCGGCCGAGGTCACCACATCCTCGACGACGAGCACCTGACGTCCCGCGACATCCGCGCCCTCGGACAGCCGCCGGGTGCCGTACGGCTTTGCCGTCTTACGAACGAATGCGCAGGGCAGCCCGGTGTGCCGCCCCAGCGCGGTCACCACTGCGATGCCGCCCATTTCCAGGCCGGCCAGCACCTGCGTACCGCTCGGCACCAACGCGGCCATCTCGGCGGCCAGGGCGTCCAGCAGCACCGGATCGGCCTCGAACTGGTACTTGTCGAAGTACTCGTCGGCCACGCGACCGGACCGCAGCATGAAATGCCCGGTCAGCCGCGACGTGTCCTGCACCTGACGTGCCAGCTCAGCGATGTCCACGAGCACCCATCCTTGCAGCTCGCGCCTTCCGGAGCACGCCAGGTCAGCCCTGGTCGGCGATATGGGTCAGCACTCGCTCGACGCATTCGGCGATCGGACGTCCCGTGTCGACCACCAGCCAACCGCCCGCCGGGCCATGGAGCCGGGTCGATTCCTTCTCCCACTCGGCGACCGCACGCTCATCCGCAGGATCCGGGGGCAACTGACCCAGCCATGTGTTCTGCCCGGGCGTGCGCTCGCGGGTCCGCAGCCGCCGCACCAACTCGTCGCGATCAGCCAACCGACACTCGATGAACATGTACGGCACCCCACGCGCGGCCGCCACCCTCGCGCCGCGTTCGGGGATGGCCGCCCATCGCGACGGACTGTCCACAATCACGCTCAACCCGCCGGCCAGCAGGTCATCGGCCAGGCCGAACAGCACCGAGTACGCCACCCGTGCAGCATCACCATCGCCGACACCTTCGGCCAGCAGGGCTGTCTTCACCGTGTCCAGATCCAGCACCGGCGCACCGATCTGGCGCCCCAGCGCCTGCGACAGCATCGACTTACCTGAGCCGGGCCGCCCCGCAAGCTGTACCAACACGCCGACCTCCTGAGTGCGCGACGGTGCGCCCGGCCCGGCAGACCCTGACAGCTGCTCACCGCACGGCGCGCAGGACCGCCTGTTCCTTGTCGCGGTCGATGCCGATCGGCGCCAGTATCGGGTCGCCGGTGATCTCCGCGCCGGCGGCCAGCCATTGCCAGGTGTCCCGCACGGTGTCGTACAACGGTCGGCTGGTCAGCCCGGCCTGCTGTGCCCGGGCGGAATCCACCGACCACACAGCACTGTGGACACGCCAGAGCGGCAGCTCCGACCACTGGCCCACGCCGAGCCGCAGCAGGTCTGCGTCCGGCACCCAGACGAACTCAGCGGCCGAGCCGGTCACGTCGGCGCAGCCGGTCAGCAGGTCCGCGAACGTCTCCCGGTCCGTCGGCGCGACCACGTTGAAGACGCCGGACAGCGAGCCGTCGACGGCGCCGATGGTGAAGTCGGCCAGGTCCCGTACGTCCACCGGTTGGATGGTCCGGCCCGGCTCGCCGGGCGCCAGTACGGTGCCACCGGCGGCGATCCGGTGCAGCCACCAGGGCAGCCGGCCGACGTACTCGCGTGGACCGAGCACCACCCCGGCGCGCAGGACCGTCGAGCGTTGCGGCCCGAAGGTGGCCAGTACGGCGTTCTCGCAGCCGGCCTTCTGGTACCCGTACCGCGAGGGCCCGTCCGCGACGTCGGTACCGAAGTCGGGGCCGGCGTCGGGCTGGCAGTCCAAGGCTGGCGATTCCTCGGTGAGCATCTCGACCGGCCAGCCGCGGTAGGCGCTCAGAGTGGACATGAACACGTACCGGGAGGCGACGGGTTCCAGTGCGCGGCACAGTGCGAGCGTTTCGCGCGGTACGTAGCCGGCGAGGTCCACCACCGCGTCCCAGGGGCCGTGTGCGGCCAGCTCCGTCACATCTGCCGGGACGCTGCGGTCGCCCCGTACGGCCTGCACTCCCGGAAGGTCGGCGCCGGAAAGGCCACGGTTGAACGTGGTCACCGCCCACCCGCGCGCTACCGCGGCCGCGACGATCGGTGGTCCGACGAACCGGGTACCTCCGAGGATCAGTACACGCATCCACTCATCCTGCCCGACCGCAGCTTTCCGCCATCGACGGCTGTTCCGCCGAATGGGGGCGGGAAGTTTGACATTCGTCCACAGCGGGAACAATCCGAGCCTCAGCTGCCGCGCTGACAAAGGGAGCAGACCGATGGGTTTGATGTTCCGCAAGAGGAAGAAGTTCGGTCCGCTGATCTTCAACTTCACCGAGCACGGCTTCTCGTCGTGGAGTATCAAGATCGGTCCGTGGTCGTGGAACTCGCGGGCGAAGAAGAACCGCGTCGACCTGCCCGGACCATTCTCGTGGAAGTCGGGTCACTAGCGGCAGATCCAGTCGCGAAACGGGCACCGGAATGGCTTCCGGTGTCCGTTCTGCTGTGCAGACCGTCTGTCAGTTCGGCCAGTGTCCCGGGTGGGTGAGTGAACCCGGCAGCGTCGTGGTCGCGTCGCCCTTCGCTGCGTCGAGCTGGGCCTGGGTGAGGAACAGCGCGCCGGTCAGGTCCGCACCCCGAAGGTCGGCGTCGCGCAGGTCCGCGCCGATCAGGTCCGCTACCCTGAGCTCCGCGCCGCGCAGGTCGGCCCCGATGAGGTAGGCGCCCCGCAGGTTCGCGCCGCGCAGGTCGGCCCCGGCCAGGTGGGCGCCGATCAGGTCCGCGCCCCGACGGTTCGGCCGCTTGCCCGGCACCTGGGCCCGGAGTCGTTCGCTGGTTCGCAGCAGCAGCTCGTTGATCTGCTGCCAGTGCGCGCCCAGGTCCAGCGCCAGCAGCTCCTCAGGGATGCCGCGGGTGAGGTGTGCGGTCCGCTCGTACGCATCGCGCAGCTCGCCGTGCAGAGTGCCGGCCGACGCCCGGTCCAGGGCCTCGGCCAGGTACCAGAGCAGCTCGTGCAGCTGCCGCATCACCCCGAACACCTCGTACATCTGCGGCGCGGTGTCCGGTTCCTGTCGCCAGTCCCGGCCGGCGTAGGTGACCTGGGAGACCTGCTGCCCGGCGCCGAAGCAGTCGTACACGGTGCAGCCCCGGAACCCGTCCTGCCGCAGGCGCCGGTGGATGCCGCAGCGGAAGTCGGTACGCAGGTTGGGGCAGGGTTGCCCGGCCGGTTTGTCGATCGCGAAGTCCACCGAGGCGGCGAAGGCCGGTACGACGCAGCACAGGCCGAAACAGTTCCCGCAGTCGGCGTGCAGCGCGAGCCGGGTCCGGCCGTCGGGGAGCGGGGGCTGGTCAGCCACGTACGAGGAACTCCTCACAGGACTAAGATCGAGCATCGTCGGTGTTCGAATGTACCGACGGGCTGTCAGGAGGTCGGACTGACCGGTCGGGTGAAGATGAGCATCGCCGGCGCGGTCGCGCTGGTGATCGGGCTGACCGCCGCGGTTCTTGTGGTCGTCGCGTTGCTGCGGGGCGAGGACGGCACGCTCAGCGGGTACATCTGTTTCGGGCTGGTCGCCGTCGTGTTCAGCTTCGTCGGGGTGGCGATGCTGTCCGGCGCCCGGGTGATGCCCGACCACTGGCCGCCGCGCGACGACGATCCGCCGGGCGCAGGTAATTGACCGGCGGCCGGTCCTGCCGTGATGGCAGAGTGACCGGTCATGTGGCTGACACACGCCCGGTACCTCACTCCGGCCGGCACGTTCGACATCGCGGACATCAAGGTCGAGGACAGGACCGTCACCGAGGTGGTGCCGGCGGGCTCGGCCCCCGGCACCGACCTGGACTGCCGGGACCTGGTGGTACTGCCCGGCCTGGTGAACGGGCATTTCCACAGCCAGGCGACGCTGGTACGCGGGCTGGACGCCGGGCTGGAACTGTACGACTGGTTCGGCTCCAGCCCCGGCGGCCAGCTGCAGGCACACATCGGTGGTTGGCTGGACGATCCGGCGAACGCGGCGGACATCGCCGCGGTGGTGCGGCACGAGTACGTGACGCTGCTGCGCCAGGGCGTCACGTTCGTCGCGGACTCGGGTGTCTCGGACCTCGACCCCTCGCTGCTGGCCGGGGTCGGTGACGAGGTGGGGATCCGGGCGCTGCCGCAGGCGTACGACGATGCGATCGAGCACCTGGACCCGGCCCGCTACACCGTGCACATCGAGTCGGAGGAGGACCTGACCGCCGAGGTGGTGGCGACCGCGGTGCGCTACCGGGACACCTACGACCCGGTCTTCGCGCTGCACTGCCTGGAGACCACCTGGCGGCGGGAACGGGCGCTGGCCACCTGGGGCACGTCGAGTGTCGCGGTACTCGCCGAGCACGGGCTGCTGGGGTCGCGCACCGTGCTGTTCCACGGCTGCGAGATGGACGACGCGGACATCGAGCTGGTGGCGCGGGCGGGTGCGGCGGTGATGCACTGCCCGGTGTCGAATCTGTCGCTGCACGGCCGGATCCCGCCGGCGGTGCGGTGGCGCGCAGCCGGGGTCACGCTCGGGCTCGGTACCGACTGGGGCGACACCGACTTCTGGGGCACGATGCGGGCGGCCTGGCTGCTGCAGCAGCGGACCCCGGAACGTGGCGACCGCGCCCGCCCGGCGGACATTCTGCGGATGGCGTCCCGCGGTGGCGCGGCCGGTTACTCCCGGCACGACCTGGGCGAGATCGCCCCGGGACGCACCGCGGACCTGGTCTTCCTGGACCGCTCGGCGCTAGGCCCGTACGCGCACCGGCAGGACGTCTGCACGCTGGCCTTCGCGGTACTGACCGACGGCGGCGCGGGCGCGGTCCGGCACGTCATGGTCGACGGCGGGTGGGTGCTGCGTGACGGTGACCCGCTGCGGGTCGACGCTGACGCGGTCGCCGCCGACTACCGGCGGATCACCCGGGACCTGCTGCCCGAGACCCGGTGAGCCGGCGCTGCGGGTCGGGGGCCCCGGCGAGACGGCGGCGTCCCGCGACGACGACGAGGGCGGCGGCGCCGGTTCCCAGGGCCGGTACGAGGAAGCCCAGCTGCGGTCCGGATCCGTCGATCAGCCGACCGCACAGGGCTGACCCGACCGCCATGCCCAGCCCGCAGGCGCCGCCCAGCCAGGCGAACGCCTCGGTGGCCGTACCGGCCGGCGCGAGCCGCTGCACCAGGGCGTTGCCGCTGATCAACGTGGGTGCCAGCGCGAGGCCCGGTACCGCGACGGCGAGCGCCATCAGGCCCAGGCCCGGCACGAACGGCAGTGTGAGGGAGCCGGCGGTGAGCACCAGGAACCCGACCAGCAGCCGGGGCGGCAGCCCGGCGCGCCACCGTACGGCGCCGTACACCGCGCCGGCGAGCATGCTGGCGAGGCAGAAGCAGCTGTACAGCGGGCCTGCGGCGGCCGGCTCGCCGTGCGCGGCGGCGAACGCGGTCAGGCTGACCGACAGGCCACTGAACACGAACCCGATGCCGGTGAACGCCACGGCCAGCACCCGTACGCCGGGGGCCCGTAGTGGTCCGACCAGCCCACCGCCCGGCCGTGTCGGCTGCGCGGCGCCCAGGGAGCGCAGCGCGGACAGCGCGATCCCGCCGGACAGCACCAGTACCAGCGCGCTCACCGGTCCGACGCCGGGGCCGGCGAGTGTACCGAGCAGCGTCGCCAGCGCCGGGCCGATCACGTAGGTCAGGTCGTCGAGCAGCGTCTCGAAGGCGAACGCGGTACTGAGCGTGTCCGCGTCGGCGGCGAGTGCGCTCCACCGGGCCCGGGTCAGCGCACCTGCCGGGGGCAGGCAGCAGCCGGCCGGTACGGCCGCCGGGTACAGCAGCCACACCGGCCCGTGCAGCCCGACGGTGGCGAGGATGACCAGCATCCCGACGGTGTGGCCGAGCAGCAGGGGTGGCAGTGCCCGGCGCTGCCCGTACCGGTCGGTCAGTCGGGCGCCCAGCGGGCCGCCGAGGACCCCGGCCAGCGCGAACAGGCCGGTGACGGCGCCTGCTGTGGTGTAGGAGCCGGTCCGGGCATGGACCAGGAGCAGGACGGCGAGGTTGAGCATGGCGCTGCCGAGCCGGATCGGCAGTGAGGTGAGGACAAGGGCGAGTGCGCCGGGCAGCCGCAGTGCGGTCCGGTAACGGTGCAGGAAGGTGGCGGGCGCGTGTCGCCGGTCGGTGGCCGGCACGACGGGTCCTTTCCGCTGCCGGCGGGCCCAACCCCTCAGGGGCCGGCGATGAGGTCCGCCGCGGGCGTTCGCGGTACTCGGCGGATCTCTCGAAGGCCTGTAGTCGTCCATGGTGACGGGGACGGGAACGCGCGTCCGGACGTCGGCTACGGGCCGGCAGGATGACTGTTCGGGTTGCGCTCCGACTGTAGGCCATGTCTTGGAGATCCGCCGGCCGGCCGGGATACTCGGTGGGTGATCGAGGTACGACGGCTGACGGGTGACGACTGGGCGCTGCTGCGTGACGTGCGGCTCGCGGCGCTCACCGACACGCCGTACGCGTTCGCCTCCACGGTGGAGGCGGAGGCGACCTTCGACGAGTGGCAGTGGCGGGAGCGGTTGTCGGGCGCTACCACGTTCGCCGCGGTGGCGGCGGAGCGACCGGTCGGGCTGGTGACGGCGCTGCCCCGGGACGCCGGCGAGGTGCACCTGGTGGGTATGTGGGTGCACCCCGACGTCCGGGGTCGGCAGGTGGCGGCGCGGCTGGTGACCGAGCTGGTGGACTGGGCGCGGGGCTGCGGCGTGCCGGCCGTGGTGCTGTGGGTGGTGTCGGACAACGAGCGGGCCCGCCGTTTCTACCGGCGCCTCGGCTTTGTGCACACCGGGCGGAACCAGCAGATGCCGGAGAGACCGTCGGTGGCTGAGGAGCAGCTGCGCCTGGTGCTGTGAGTTCCGCTGACTGCCGCTGACCGCCGCTGCGCATTTTCCCCGAAAGAGTGGTTTTGCCCGACTTGGCCTAATCGGGCATTCGGGGAAAATGCTACTCGCGGCGTCGGTCAGAGGGTCATTTTCCCCGAATGTCCCTTTCAATGAAAGGTATATTCAGGATATTCGCGGAAAATGCTCACCCTGCGGGAGCGGGGAGCTGCGCATATGAGTCTCACACGTACCGGGTTGGCCGTCAGTGAAAGGCGATGGCACCAGGCGTGCGTGTCGACCGGTCGGCACTGTCAGGATGGGTCGATGACCTCTGAACTGCGGACATCCCCGGCGATCGAGCAGCTGGACCTGGTGGCGGCGCCGGTCGCCGCCGCGCTGCGCGGCTGGTCGTCGCCGACGGTACCGGTGACCGACCTGCTCGTCGCGCCGATCGATCCAAACATGGCCGACACCGCCGAGTTCTGTGCGCACTACGGCACCTCGCTGGACACCTCCGCGAACTGTGTCGTGGTCGCCGGCAAGCGCTCCAATGAGCTGCGGTACGCGGCCTGCGTGGTGCTGGCGACCACCCGCGCCGATGTGAACAGGCTGGTACGCCGTCGGCTGGAGGCGCGGAAGGCGAGCTTCGCGCCGATGGATGACGCGGTGAGCGCCACCGGCATGGAGTACGGCGGCATCACGCCGGTCGGTCTGCCGGCGGACTGGCCGTTGCTCGTCGACCCCGCGGTACTGGCCGCGGGTCAGGTGGTGATCGGCAGCGGGCTGCGCCGCAGCAAGTTGCTGGTACCGGGTGCGGCACTGGCCGAGCTGCCGAACGCCGAGGTCACCGATGGTCTGGGGATACCGGTATCCACCGACTGACCCCGAGTTATCCACAGCTCCGACACTTGTCCACAGCGGCATCCACAGGCCATGTGGACAAGCCTGTGGATAACTCGGTGGAATGCTTCTGACCTGCAACGATGACAAAAATTGTGCGGTTGCTGGCCTGTGGGTTGCCGATGTTGCACGTGAAACATCGGCTGAACCATGCACAGTCGAGCTGCGTCTCTGTGGATAACCCGGTGGATAACTCGGCCGCTGTGCACAACTCCCTGTTGGTCACTCTCCGGCGGCGCACCGATCCGCTCAGTACGAACCGTCCGATCTCACCCTTGTCGGTCGGGCTGGCAATCTTTAAGGCGAGATCGGTACGAATGGGCGCAGGAGGCGGATGCTGCCTGTTCGCCTGATTGAGCATTTTCCCCGAATGACCGTGCTGCACTTTTTTGGCCGAAGGTGCAGTACGGGAAAGTAGCCATTCCCGGATTCGGGGAAACTGCGGTGGCGGTGGGTTGCGCAGTGCTTGCAGTCCTGTGGTCGGACTGGACGATGTTTGACGACCTGGGGCAGTGGGCCGGTAACCGGGCAACACGCCGGACAAAACCCGGCTGAGCGACCTGGTGCTACGGATCTTGACCGCCGTTGCGGACGACGTGGTGCTGCGGTGTGCCCCGGGCGTCACAAGATCCGCAGCAGTGGGCCGTCAGCCCCGCAGTATTCCGACGCATCGCGCGGCTACGCGTGGTGGGCGCCCACCGCTCCGGATCTTGGCCGCTCACCAAGCCGAATCGAGAGAGCACTGCGGGGCAGCAGACGCAGTGGCCCCGGACACCGAGGTGTCCGGGGGCCCCTGCCTCAGGTCCTACTTGACGAGTCGGCGAACGCCGACCACGCTGCCGGGTCGACGACCAGCGCCGGACCCTCAGGGTCCTTCGAGTCGCGGACCGCGACGATGCCGGGCAGGTTGCGCGCGACCTCGACGCACTGGCCGCCATTCGGTCCGCTGCGGGTGGACTTGACCCACCGCGCGCCGCGCAGGCTGTGGACTGCTCTGCGACTTCATCGCGTCTACTCCTTCAGCATGTGGGCGACCATGAGGACCGATACCGCCGGGCCATTGCATCGGTGAGCATCTCGTCGGACCTGCGGGTCCCGCGCCTGTCGCCTTGATGTGCTCGAACAGCTGCGAGTACCGCAGGACCTCCGCAGGCTCATCCATGTACAGGCCACCGACGTTCCCGTGTTCGGTCGATCAGTGCAGGTCGTAGTCCCCGGCCGCCACGGCGGACGCGAAGTGAGCCCAGTCGCCCAGGTCGAACGGCAGGATCGGAGACTCCTCGCCGAGCTTGGTGTCGCGGACCTGAACGGACCCGTCAGCCAGGCGAACCTCGACGCACGACCCGCTGCTGCTCTTGGTCGACTTCTTCCAGTTCTCGCTGATTGGCACGGCGGTGCCTCCTCGGTGTCACACCGTCAGTTCGGCTCGCCACCACGCGATGCGCTCGCGTGACTGGGTTTCCGACATGGCGGCTGCTCGCAGGTTGTCGAAAACAACCCTATAGCGTTGGCTTTCCGGCGGATCCTCGTACAGATCGCCGGTCAGACCCTCGATGAACACCAACTCGGGGTCGTTCGGGAACTCCATGATGGTGAATGACGACAGCATGCCGGGGTGGTTGCTGTCGTCGAACGGGACGACCTGGATCCTGACGCGCTCACTGTCCTCATCTGCCAGAGCCAGCAGATGGTCCAGCTGCGCAAGGTGCACGGTGCGGTTGCCGCTGATGATGCGGCGCAGGACCGCCTCGTCGAGTACTGCCCACAGGCTGAGTGGCTGTTCGACATTCAGCCGCTTCTGACGGTTGAGTCGAACCTCTACCTTCCGGTCGACTACACCCGGTGGGTCGTCCGGGTTGCTCGCGCGGATCACGGTCCGCGCGTACTCCGGCGTTTGCAGTAGACCGTGAACGACCAGGCCCTCGTAGATCAGGAGCCTGTTCGCCTCGGCCTCGAACCCGATGTAGGACGAGTACTGCTTCGACAGGATCCCGGCGAACTTGCTCCACCACCCCCTCTCCCTGCCGCCCTTGGCCAGATCCACCAGTTCGGCCTGCACATCCGGCCCGACCTGGTACAGCTCCAGCAGCTTCTCCAGGTAGATCCGGGTCAGCCCAGTGCGGCCACGCTCCAGCTTGGACATCCACGATTCGGTGCGGTCGACGGATTTCGCCGCCGCGTCGGCGGTGAGCTCGGCCTCGGTACGGAACTGCCGGAGCAGCATGCCGAGCCGTCGGCGCTTGACCGTCGGACTCTCGCTCATCTCACGCTCCTGTCTCTGGCTATGTGATCAACGTAGACGCTGATCCTCCTCGATGGAAAGAGCGCCTGTCTGGAAAAACTATGCCGAGATTCTTGCACTTGACGTTTTCGCGATGTCTACTAGGTCAATCGGATGTGACAGTCATCGGGGATAGAGGTGACGCAACGTTACGTTCGAGTGAGTTTCCGCAGGCCGTCGAGTGTCACTCGACACGACCTCCCAAGGCCGACGGCCCGCGGAACGCCTGGCCGCGAGGGAAGAAGCGCGGACAGGTTGAGGGGCGGCGCGACGGATTGGAGCCCTGCGCGCCGCCCCGACCCCATCGACCATTTGGAGATACCCGATGGAGCTCTATCAGCGTATCCGCGTTCGGTGGCACACGCGACGTGCCGTACGCAACCCTCGCGCGCGCGACCCTTACGCGCAGGCACTCGCGCAGGCCTCGCACCTCGGCATGCTGCGCGACGACCTGATCGGAGAGACGACCCCGGCCCGGTGGTACCGGTGACCGGGCAGCCCACCGACCAGGCCAGCCGCGACCGCACCCCGGGCGGAGTGCAGGACAGGTCGCTGTGGCGCAGTGCTCAGCGCACCCTCGACGCGCACCGGGCAGGACCGGGCGACCAGGGCCCACGGTCGACGTGCACGCAGTGCGGTATGCCCTGGCCGTGCGAGCAATCGAAGCAGGCGCAGCGCAGCCAACGGCTGTCGTACCAGCCGCGCACCGAGCAGCGGAGCGCGTTGTGGTAGCCGCGATGACCGGCATGGTGCCCCGGCTCGGCGACATCGTACGTATCAGCGAGTACGCCGCGACCCGGTTCCGTGGCGCACCGGTCGCCCGGTTCCGGGTGATCGCCGCTGCGCCGCTGCCGGGCCGGTCCGGCTGGTGCACGCTCGACGGTTGGGACATGGACGCTGACACGCAGGTGTACGAGCGTGGCGTTGCGGTGATCGTCACCGAGCTGACGATCAGGCCCGGCGCCGGTTGGGGGACGCCGCGATGATCCTCGCGAGCCTCGACCCGGTGTGGCTGTTCCTGCTGACGCCCTTCGTGGGCGGCGCGATCATCGGCGCCGCCGCCGGCTACATCGTTCGAGCCGATCGCGCCTCGCGCGAGGCGTGGGCAGCCGACCAGCGCGCGGCGGAATGGCGGCGCGACCTCGTGCGCGCGCAGCGGCCACGACCGTACCCGGCCAGACACCGGCGCCCACGCCCGTATCGGGCGCCCACGGCGGCCCCCGTCGCTCCCTGATGGGTGAGGCGATGCGTCATCAAGGAGGTATGCAGCAAAGGCCCCGAGCGGCCTGTCTCTTCCGGAACTCCCTGCGGTAGGAGGCAAGATGACCACAGACGTTTCGTTCGTGTGGCTGGAGATCACCGGAAGGTGCCAGCTGTCCTGTACCCACTGCTACGCCGACAGCGGCCCCTCCGGCACGCACGGGACCATGACCGGCGCCGACTGGCGACGCACCATCGACCAGGCGGCGGCACTCGGCGTCGTCATGGTGCAGTTCATCGGTGGCGAGCCGACCCTGTATCCGGAACTGCCCGAACTGGTCGCGCACGCCCTAGCCGTCGGCGTGCAGGTTGAGGTGTACTCCAACCTGGTGCATGTCACCCCGCGTTTGTGGGAGACGTTCAGCCAGCCCGGAGTTCGGTTGGCCTGCTCGTACTACAGCGACCGTGCCGAGCAGCACGCCGCCGTCACCAGCACGGCCGGCTCGCACGCTCGTACCCGGGCGAACATCATCGAGGCGGTACGCCGATCGATCCCGCTCCGCGTCGGTGTCGTCGACTTGATCGATGACCAGCGCGCCGATCAGGCCGTCACTGAGCTGCTGACGCTCGGGGTGACAGATGTCGGGTACGACCGGCTACGGCAGGTCGGGCGGGGTGTGCGCGACCAGGCGCCGGGTGCCGACCAGCTGTGCGGTAACTGCGCATCCGGCGTACTGGCCATCTCCCCGACGGGCGAAGTGTGGCCGTGCGTGTTCTCGCGGTGGTTGCCGGTCGGCAACGTGCTGAATGCTCCGCTGGCAGAAATTCTCGCCGGCCCGGAAGTGGCCAGGGTGCGCCATGAGTTGTCGGACAGGTTCGACAACCGGCGTGCGCCGTGCGTGCCTACCATGTGCAACCCGCAGTGCGGGCCCCGGTGCGGTCCGGCGTGCGGACCGCAGGGGAAGCGTAGCCCGTGCGCCCCGATTGGTGGGTGTCAGCCGAACTACACCAAGGGATGCCCACCGGTAAACCAGAAGCAGCCCAAGAAGAGGTAGCGCCCGGTCAGCGGGCGGTGAGACGTGCGGAGTGATCACGAAGCGGCTGTTCCATGTCGGGGTAGTCGTCATGACTGATCCGGGCCAGCATCCACGCCACCACCGCCCGCTGAGCCGTGCGCCCGTCCGGGGTATCGAGCAGGTCGGCGAACGTCTCGCGCACACGGTCCGCCACTGCCGGTACCAACAGGCTGTGGCACAGCAGGCTCGCCGCGTCCATGCCTACCGGCCCACGGCCCCACGACTCCCAGTCCAGGATCACCAGCCGTGGCGCCAGCAGGTTCGTCCAGTGCAGGTCCCCGTGTACGGTTTCCCAGCGTTGCACGACCAGATCAGCACCGAACGCCGCCTCGGCCTGGGCGCTCACCCCCGCCTGATCGACGTGAACCCGTTTCGTGTCGACCTGCCGCAACTGGTCAAGCGCGGCGCGCAGATCCCGCCACCACCCATCAGAGAGGGCGATCTCAGCGCGCAGCACATCAGTGGATGAAGGCGCGCGGCCCGGCTCACGGGTGGACAACTCAGCGCGCTGCCTGCGCCCGTCACTGTTCCACTCCATCACCCCGAGCACCGTCGGGCGTGGGATGCGGGCCGGCAGCACGGCGGCGTCGCTGTTGCCGCGCCAGTTCTGCCCACCGGCCCATTCCGGTCGTGCGGACTCCACCCGTAGCCACCTGTCGCCGGCCGGCCCGGTTGCGGGTGCGCTGATGGTGCGTAGCCGCCAACCGAACACCGGCTCACCCGTCACGCGTACCCGGAAGTGCTCTGCGGCCCGATCGAGGTTGCCGCGCATCCACGCCGTGAATCGCTCGTCAGAGGACTCGACCTCCAGCACCTCAGCGCTCATCATCGACCTCAGCCAGCAGATGACGCAGGAACCGGCCCGGCGCAGCGAGAAAGTCACGAGTCAGCTGCACCGGCAGCGCATCGTCGTAGGAAGTCTGGGCGACCTGACCGCCCTCGTCGATCTGGAGGATGAACGCGCCCGGCAGCGCGAGCAGGATCGGCGAGTGCGTAGCCACCACGAATTGACACCCCTGATCGACGAGCTCAGTCATGCGGGCCAGCAGCGCCAGACATCCGCGTACTGACAACGCCGCCTCCGGCTCGTCCAGCAGGTACAGTCCGCTCGGGCCGAACCGGTGCACCACCAGGTCCAGGAACGATTCACCGTGCGAGCGCTCGTGTGGGGACGCTCCCCCGTAGTGCGACAACATGCCGCCGTCGACCTCGTGTAGTCGTTCGATCTCGGTCGCCACGTTGTAGTACGACTCGGCGCGCAGGAAGAATCCCGTCTGTGGCCGGTGGCCAGCCTCCCAGGTCAGTACAAGACTGTCACTGAGTGACGATTCTGTCGCTCTGGTGGCGAACCGGAAATTTTGGCTACCGCCCTCCGGGTTGAAGCCGGCCGCTACCGCGATTGCCTCGACGAGCGTGGACTTGCCGGTACCGTTCTCGCCCACCAGAAACGTCACGCCCGGCGCCAGATCGAGCCCATCCGAGCGGGAGAGCCACGTCACCACGGGCAGCGTAAACGGGTACCTGCCTGTGTCGGCCCCCCGCGACAGCCGAACATGACGGACGAACACGCCTCCACGATAGACGCCCGGAACAGCCAAGAGGCCCGGCCGCGACAGGGGCCGCAGGGCCCGTGGGCGATGCGTGGTGGACGCGGTGCTGCGGCCCGTGCGGTCCTGGTCAGGAGGTCAGCCGTGCCGGCACGTCGGCCAGCGCCACGTCCTCCACCATGCCGGTACGGCGGTCCCGTACCTCGACCGTGCCGGTGGCCAGGCCGCGGCCGACCACCACGATCGTCGGCATACCGAGCAGCTCGGCGTCGGTGAACTTCACCCCCGCCGAGATGCCCGTACGGTCGTCCACCAGTACCCGCAGCCCGCGTTCGACAAGCTCGGCGCCGAGCGTGAGCGCCGCGTCGATCCGCTCCCCGCCACCGGCCGCGACCACCTGTACCTGGCACGGGGCGATCGACGCCGGCCAGCACAGCCCCTTGTCGTCGAGGGTCTGCTCGGCGATGGCGCCGACGGCGCGGGTCAGGCCGATGCCGTACGAGCCCATCGTGACCCGGACCGGCTTGCCGTCCGGGCCCAGCGCATCGAGCCCGAAGACGTCGGCGAACCGGCGGCCGAGCTGGAAGATGTGCCCGATCTCGATGCCGCGCTCGATCAGCAGCCCCGCCGCGCACTGCGGGCAGGCATCACCGGCCCGGATGTCGGCCGCCTCGATCAGCCCATCGGGGACGAAGTCGCGACCGCAGACCACGTTCACGGCGTGCCGGTCCGGTTCGTTGGCCCCGGTCACCCACGCGCTGCCGTCCGTCACCCGGGGATCGACCAGGTACCGGATGCCGTGCTCGGCAAGCACCTGCGGGCCGATGTACCCGCGGACCAGCTCGGGATGTTGCGCGAAGTCGTCGAACAGCGTCACCTCGGCGGGATACAGCGCCGCCCCGACCCGCTTCAGATCCACCTCGCGGTCCCCGGGCACGCCGATGACCAGCACCTCATCCTGCGCGCCGGGGGCACGCACCGTCACCACCACGTTCTTCAGCGTCTGGGCTGCGGTGACCGTACGGCCCGCCGCGGTGAGCGCCGCCACCAGGGAGGCGATGCTGCTGGTACCGGGCGTGTCCAGCACCTCGAGGTCCGGGTGCGTCCCGGTCACGGCGTCGGCCCGGCGGGTCCGTACCGCTTCGGTGTTGGCCGCGTACCCGCAGTCCGGGCAGCGCACGATCGTGTCCTCACCGACGGCGGCGGGCGCGATGAACTCCTCGGAGACCTTGCCGCCCATCGCCCCCGACATCGCCTGCACCGGTACGTAGCGCAGCCCGAGCCGGTCGAAGATGCGCTGGTACGCGGCCCGGTGCGCGGCGTACGAGTCGGCCAGGCCCTCGTCGGTGAGGTCGAAGGAGTACGAATCCTTCATCAGGAACTCCCGGCCGCGCAGCACCCCGGCCCGGGGCCGCTGCTCGTCCCGGTACTTCGCCTGGACCTGGAACAGGAAGACCGGAAAGTCCCGGTAGGAGGAGTACAGGTCGGCGACCAGCCGGGTGAACATCTCCTCGTGCGTGGGCCCGAGCACGTAGCCGGCGCCGCGCCGATCGGTCAGCCGGAACATGTCCGGTCCGTACTCGGCGAGCCGGCCACTGGCCTGGTACACCTCGGCGGGCAGCAGCGACGGGAACGACACCTCCTGCGCGCCGATCGCGGTCATCTCCTCCCGCACGATGCGGGTCACGTTGTCGAGCACCATCCGGCCCAGCGGCAGCCACGTGTAGCCCCCCGGCGCGGCACGCCGGACATAACCGGCCCGGACCAGCAACCTGTGGCTGGCCACCTCGGCGTCTGCGGGATCTTCCCGGAGGGTACGGACGAACAGCGTCGACATACGCAGCAACATCAGCCGAGTCTGACAGCACGCACGGTGACGGGCACCCGAGATTTCCGGGGTTGACCTTGACCTTCGGGGAAGCCCCACCCTGGATCGTGCCGGTCGCGGTGACCGGTACGAGGAGGATGGTGACGTGGGGCTGTTGACCATCGGAGCGTTCGCCCGGGCGGCGCGGCTGACGCCGAAGGCGTTACGGCTGTACGACGAACTGGGCGTACTGCCCCCGGCCGCGGTCGATCCGGAGTCCGGCTACCGGCTCTACGACCGGCAGCAGCTGCCGCACGCCCGGCTGATCGGCCAGCTGCGACAGATCGGGATGCCGTTGGCGGAGATCCGTACCGTGCTGGACCTGGCGCCGACCGAGGCTGCGGCGGCGGTCAGCGCGTACTGGCGGCAGGTCACGGCGGACACGGCCGAGCGCGCCCGGCTCACCACCCTTCTCGTCGAGCACCTGTCCGGAAGGGACACCACCATGTCCGAAGCGAAGACCACGCTTGACGTCCACTACGCCACCGGCTGCGAAAGGGGCCTGGTGCGCGAGACCAACCAGGACGCCGCGTACGCCAGCGACCGGCTGCTGGCCGTCGCCGACGGCGGCGGACCCGGCGGCGACGCGGCCAGTGCCGCGGTCATCGACGCGGTACGGGCGCTGGAGCAGGCCGACGTGCCGGGGGTCGAGCTGCTCGGCAGGCTCGCCGGTGCGGTCGCCGACGCCGATCGCGCGATCCGCGCCGCCGCGGCCGACGACGACGAACCGATCTCCACGCTCACCGCGATGGTGCGCCGCGACACCCAGCTGGCCCTGGTGCACATCGGTGACACCCGGGTGTACCTGCTGCGTGAGGGCGAGCTGAGCCAGCTCACGCACGACCACACCTGGGTGCAGTCGCAGGTGGACGCGGGGAAGTTCACCCTGGCCGAGGCCGCCGCGCATCCGCAGCGGGCGCTGCTCGTACGCGCCGTGGGCGCCGGCGGACAGCAGGTCGAGGCGGATCTGGCGCTGCGTACCGTGCAGGCCGGTGACCGCTATCTGCTGTGCTCGGACGGCCTGTACGCGGTGCTCGGCCACGCCGCCCTGCACACGGCACTGACCGCGGGCGACGGGCCGGCGCAGACCGTGCAGAAGCTGCTCGAACTCGTCCAGGCCGAGGGAGCGCCGGACAACGTGGCCTGCGTCGTCGCCGACCTCGTCGCGTCCTGACCGCGCACGGCGACATGGGCGCGGCCTGACGAACACACCGGCCGGCCAGCCCAGCACTGGGCTGGCCGGCCCCGTGTCGCCCCCGGGTTGACAAATCTTGACCGGCAGGTCATCGTTGTCCCATGAATCGTAAACCCGGGGGTGACACGTCGGATGCCGCTACGGCAGGCGCGGATCCCGAGTGGGATGCGGTGCTGGCTCATCGGGCCGACGACCCGGACGGCCGCTGTGCGCTGATCGAGCGTTTCGTGGCAGCCGGGGTCGCCCCGCGGCAGGTCGCCGATGTCCTCGCCGACGGCGGGGACGCGCTCTACGCGGCGGCGAGGACCGGCAGCACCAACTGGACGGAGCCGTTCGGCGGCGCCGCAGCGGTCGCCCTGCTGGCCGCCGAACTGAGCACGCTCGCGGCACAACTCAACTCCCGCGCCTCCGGCATCCGCTCCGTTGCCGTCGACCAGCTGATGGACCAGTTCAGCGCCGTCACCGTGGCTGCCGCGCTCGGCGTGTCCCGCCAGAAGGTCTACGAGATCGCCCGAGCGGGACTCCGCCCGCCCTACATCGAGGAAGTCCCATGGAGAAGATCGTGACGGGTCTCAACGAGATCGTGGACCTGCCGGATCCCGACACCCAACCACTCGTACATCCGCTGGACCTGCCACAGGCCCGACAGCCGTTCCTCGCCTCGTGGTGGTTGTCGCTGCTGGCCGGACCACCGATCGTCTTCGCGCTGGCCGCACTGCTCTGGGTGGTCAGCAACAACTACGTCACCCCGGTGCTGGTGCCGCTCGGTACCGGTATCGCGGCGGCGTTCGCCAGCGCCTTCGCCGCGCGCGAGGCGTGGGCCTACATTCCCCGCCGCCGTCAGGACACCGATCGGCGACTACCGGGCCGCTGGTCGGTGCTGGGCACCGTACTGCCGTCGGCCGGCCTGCTGGTCGGCCTGCTGCTGGTGGTGTTCTGGATGCGGACGCACGAGGTGTCCGGACCGGTGGCGGCGTACACGATCGGCAGCGGCGCGATGATCGCCGTACTGATGCTGCTCACGGTGATCACCCGGCTGATCGCCGGAAGGCCGAGGCCGACGGCGAGCACGGTGACCGCGGACCTGTTGTGCTGGGCGGCGGTGACGGTCGCGCTGGTCTACGGCTACCACACCTTCACCGCCTTCGGCCCCGATCACCTGCGCTGGCAGGACATGGCCGGCGGTGCCGTCGTCATCCTCGCGATCCAGGTGTTCTGGACCCTCTGGGCCAACCGCGGACGCAGGAAGGCCGCCGTCGGGGCGGCCTGATCACGCGGGCTGCCGGTCGGTGGACAGCTCGGTGACCTTCTCGAGCGGCGTACGCATCAGCTGCAGAGCCTTCGTGGCGTGGTTGGCCACGGCGAACGGTACGAGCAGCGCCGCGAAACAGGCCAGTGCCACCCGCGCGCCGAACTGGTCGGCGAGCACACCGGCCAGTATCGCGCCCAGCCAGGTCAGCGACTGCGCGGCGAAGCTGGTGGTGGCGCCGACTCGACCGAACAGCGCATCGGGCACCAGCGTGGCGATGTAGGCCTCCCAGACTGAGGCGGTCGGTACGGATGCGAACACGAACACCGCCGCCGCGACCGCCAGCTGCCACGGCGCGCGGGTGAGCGCGACGAGGCCGAGGCTGGCCACGTACACCCAGTTGCCCAGCAGGAACACCCGACGGGCGCCGACCGCGGCGACGATGCGGCCGGCCACGACGGCGCCGGCGACCCCACCGGCGAGGATGACGGCGTTGGTCACGCTGATGGCGGTGGGGCCGTGGCCCTGCTGTGCGAGCAGGGCCATGCCGAGCAGGATGACGCTGCTGCCGACCAGGTTGGTCACCGCCACCCACCCGGTGGTGTAGCGCAGGAACGGGTGCCGCGCCACGATGCGCAGCCCGTCGGTGATGTCGGCGACCAGCCCGCCCCGACGTGCCGGGCCGGTCGCCCGGTCGGGGCCGAGCGGGGTTCTGATCAGCGCGGTACCGATCGAGGCGGCCACGAACGACAGCGTGTCGAGCCCGAACGGCAGCCAGCGGGTGATGCCGAACAGCAGACCGGCCAGCGGTGAACCGGCCAGTTGGGTGGCCTGTTGCAGGCCCTGTTCCTGGGCAGCGCGGGCGGCGAGCTGTTCGCGGGGGACGAGCCGGCGCATCGCCGGCAGAGTCGCGCTGGATTCGATCCCGGTCAGCAGGCCCGCGACCAGCGCGATCCCGGCCAGCGCCGGTATCACGACGTGGCCGGTGAACACCAGCCAGGTGACCACGGCCATCAGTACGGCCTGGGCCAGCGGGCCGGCGATCAGGATCGCGCGCCGTGAGTAGCGGTCGGCGAGCGCTCCGCCCCACAGCCGGGTGAGCAGCGCGCCGATCCGGCCGGCGGCGGCGATCAGGCCGGCGTCCAGTACCGAACCGTGGTCGAACAGCACCAGCAGCGGCATGGCGATGACCGTGATGTTGCTGCCCAGCAGGGAGCAGGCAGTGCCGGTCCACCAGGACATGTAGTCGCGGTTGCGCCAGAGCCCGTTGGTCATCTCGCATCGTCCGGCGCTTGCGTGTGGACCGGGAATCCCTGCAGCTGCACCAGCACCGTCTCGGCATCCGGCGTGTCACCGGGCCGGTCGGCGTAGTGGGTCAGCACCGCACGCAACTCGTCGCGCAGGGCCGCCAACCGGTCGGGGCCCAGGCGCAGTGGCCTGCTGGACTCCAGGATCCAGGACTCTCGCCACCGGGTGTCCCAGTCTTCGGCGAGGAACTGCTGGGCCCGGCGGAACTGTTCGCTGATCGCGGCGGCCAGCAGTACCACCGCCTCCTGGCTGGTCTGCGGATCGCTCAGGTAGGCGCCCGCATCCACCGACCAGCCAGGCGAGGTGGCCCGCCACCACCGTTCCCGGCGGGTGCCGCGGTCCGGGATCTCCTCGATCAGGCCGTGCTCGGCCAGCTTGGACAGGTGCCAGCTGGTCGAGCCGGACCGTACCTGCAGACGGTGCGCGAGCCCTGCGGAGGTGGTGGGTCCCTCCACGGTGAGCAGGCTCAGGATCTGTACCCGTACCGGGTTGGCGAGTGCCCGCAGACTGCCGGGATCCAGCTGGTGGAGCTTGCGCCCATCGGTGGCCATGCCCGGACCCTAAACTTGCCAAGATGCCTTGGCAAGTTGGGGCGGGTGACGGGTTGCGATGATGGTCGGATGGACGGTCAGCAGGGCCAGAGTCGTACGCCGCTGGGCGCCTTCCAGACCGGCTTGCACGGAAAACTCGCCCATCTCCTCGTCGAGGAGCCGACCAACGAGATCGACTGGCCGGCCGACCTGCCAGCCGGAACTACGAAGGTGGTCATCCTCGACGACGAGCCGAACCCGCACCACACCTTGCGGGTGCACCCACCGGACGACCCGACCCGCGTCGGGCTGGTCGTGTACGACCAGTTGTCGCTCTGCGTCGAGCAGGGCTGAGAACCCATGGACCCGCGACGCATCCAGCTCAACCGCCGGCACAGCTTCGAGATGGGCCAGCTGTTCGCGACGTTCCTGGACGACCACCCCGACGTGGAGTCCGAAGTGGACGGCGTGCAGATGACTCCGGAGCAGGATGCCGCCTGGGGCGTCTTCAGCGCCGACCTTCTCGCCCGACACCGGGCCGAACGGTCCGCCCTCGCGGACCAGATCGAAGCCGGGCGCCGTACCGGTCCTTGATCTTCGGGATGGGTTCATCCGCGAGGGTGAACTTCATGCGCTGTCCGACCGATCTTCCCCGACAGTCCGACCCCGGAATCATCATTGTTCGTAACAAGCTCATATACCAAGAGTGATGATCTGTTGGTTCGGAGGGGGACGTTCTGTGAATACCCGACGGTTGCGCCGTATCGGTGTCGGTACCGGCCTCGCCCTGGGGCTGGCGCTCGGGTTTCTGCCGGCCGGTCAGGCCCAGGCAGCGACGACGCAGGTGGCGTGCCATGACGTGCAGGGGCTCAAGGACGCCATCACCCAGGCCAACACCGATGGCAGCGGCCACATCTACCTGGCCGGCGGATGCACCTACCACCTCATCGCCGCCGAGACGGACTACGACGGGCTGCCGGTCGTCACCGGTCACATCCGCATCTCCTCGACCCACCGGCACCCGGCTGTCATCCGCCGTATCTCCAGCGCCGATGACTTCCGCATCGTCCACGTTGCCGACGGCGGAACTCTGACGCTCGACTCACTGGTCATCACCGGTGGGAATACCGACACGGGCGGCGGCGGTATCTACAACGAGGGCACCCTCCACCTGAACGGCACCACGGTCCGGGGCAACCACGCCGACGGTCTCGGCGGCGGCATCTACAGCTTCTCCGCCACGTTGACGATGCACGGAGGCGCCCTGCGCGGCAACACCTCAGGTTCCGACGGCGGCGGCCTGGAGAACTTCCCCAACTCGACCGCGACCATCAGCGGCGCCTCCATCAGTGAGAACAGCAGCGGCGGTTACGGCGGCGGAATCGACAACTGGGGATCCTCGACGCTGCACCTCACCAGGACGTCCGTGCGAGGCAACGACGCCGGTGACGGCGGTGGCATCAGCAACATCGGCAGCAGTGCCGCGACCCTGACCCGCAGCACCGTCACGGACAATGCCGCCAGCGACGCGGGCGGCGGCATCTACAACAACGACAGCACCGTGAACCTCAGGCACTCCGGCGTCCGCTACAACGACCCGGACAACTGCGCGGGGAATGTCCCGGTCTCCGGCTGCGTCAACCCGACCGCCAGCCTCCACCGCGCCCCTGCACAACTGGCGTCTCCGCAGAAGATGGCGACCGGAAAGCGATAGCTCGAGCGTACGGCATCGACGTCGGGTTACCGGTCTGCTCGCCGCACCGGCATATTTGCGTTGCGCCGCAGGCTCGGGGCGACTTAGCGTTACGTTCCTTGTCGCAGGGCCTGCGGCGCTGCAGCAGTAGATCGGAGACCGGGCCGGATGACTTCTCAACTCTTCGCGCTGTGCATCGATGCGCACGACCCGTCCCGTGTGGCGCGATTCTGGGCCGATTTCCTGGGTTGGGAGATTGCCGACGACGGCAGCACCCTCCTGCCCACCGACGACACCGGTTTCCGGATGCGGTTCCTGCCGACCCGGGAACCGAAGACGGTCCAGAACCTGATGCACTTCGACCTGACCAGTACGTCGCTGGAGGGCCAGCAGCAGACGGTGACGAAGGCTCTGGAACTTGGTGGCCGACGCATCGACATCGGCCAGGGTCCGGACGCGGACAATGTCGTGCTCGCCGACCCGGAGGGTAACGAGCTCGACGTTCTTCCGCCGGGCAACAGGTTCCTCGCTGACTGCGGGTTCGTCGGTGCGCTGGCCTGTGACGGCTCGCAGCAGGTCGGGTACTTCTGGAGCCGGGCGCTGGACTGGCCGCTGGTCTGGGACCAGGACGAGGAGACCGCGATCCGTTCGCCGCACGGCGGCCCGAAGATCACCTGGGGCGGCCCGCCCCTGATGCTGCGGGAGAAGAAGAACCGGCAGCACTACGACCTCGCGCCACCGGCCGGCAGCGGCCAGCAGGCGGAGGTCGACCGTCTCGTCTCCCTCGGTGCGACCCGACTCGGTGCCGACGGGTCCGGCGCGGTGCGGATGGCCGATCCCGACGGCAACGACTTCTGTGTACTGACCTCCCGGTAGCGCATCGCCTCGACCGTCATCGTGGTCGAGGCGTCCGGGTGAGGCTCAGACCAGGAACATTGCGCGGTTGTCCAGGATGAAGCGGGCGGCGGCGCGGAAACCGGCGGCGTGGTCGTCGCGCCGGTGGGTTTCGTACGCAGGGTCGCCGGCCCGGATCTGCTGCTCCATGTGCGCGGCGAACGCGCACAGCCGGATCACGGCCAGGTCGAGCAGTTCCGCCGGCTCGATGCCCGTGCCGTACGCCTCGGCGAACATCCGCAGCCGTCCGGCGCGGTCCGGTTCCCTTGTCCAGCCGAACGGTGCGAGCCCCGGTGTCGGATGGAACGGTACGAACTGGTGCGCCGCGTACGACAGGTCCCAGGCCCGGTTGGAGGGCCGGGCGCCGTCCCAGTCGATGATGCCGGCCACCCGGCTGCCGTCGAACACGATGTTCCACGGCGCCAGGTCGTGGTGGCCGATGCAGTCGATGGCCACCGGCACCGCCACCTCCATGCCGCCCCAGGCCGCCGGATCCACCGGTACGAAGTTCGCGGTGGCATCGTGCATCGCCCGGATCGCCTGTGCCACCTCGACCAGCGCAGCATCCGACCGGATCTGCCCGGACAGCGGCGGGTAGCCGATCTCACCCTCGACGAAGCTCAGGATCTCCCGCCTGCCGTCGGCGGTCGTACCCAGGAACCGCGGCGCCAGCGCGAACCCGACGTCCTCGAAATGCCGCAGCAGAGCCTGTACGTTGACGCTGCCCGGCCCGGCGTCGCGCTCCACCGTGCCGCCCCGCCGTACCGGCGCGGAGAACCGCCCACCGCCCATGACCTCGTCCATGCCGTCCCACCTTACGGTTGTGTCGTGACCACAGACCGCTCCGCGCCGAGGATGAGCTGGGACGAGCTGATGGCAGCAACACCGGCGTCGGTACAGGACGCGCTTCCGCTCGTGCCGTGGAAACTGGACAAGCTGTGGCAGCTGCAGCTTCCGGTCCAGCGGCTGGGCGTGGAGCGCTTCGACTGGTTGCTGGACCTACCGCTGTGGCAACGCGACGGCGTGCGCTTCCAGGTCACACCCCGCCAGGTGCTGGCCGCGCCGGACGAGTTCCCCGATCACCTGCGCCGTGTCATGGAGTCGGATCTGCGGTACCCGGTCCACGCGGTCCACCACCATGACCGGTTGGTCATCCTGGACGGCTTCCACCGGCTGGCCAGGGCGGTGCTGGAGCAGCGGCAGGAGATCGCAGCGATGATGCTCTCACCGGCCGACCTGGGGTCGATCAGCGCGCCCCTGAACAGACAGGAGAGGGCAGGGGAGTGGACGTAGGACATCCGGGACTTGCCTGGCTGCGCGGTGAGGAATCGGGGTCTGCCTGGCTGGACAGGCTGCCGCGGTTGGTCGAGGAGTGTGCTGAGCGGTGGGAACTGCGGCTCGGCGAGCCGTTCGCGTACGCCACTGTCTCGTTGGTGTTCCCGGCGATTCGGCGGGACGGCACCGCTGCGGTGCTGAAGGTGCAGTTCCCCGACCGGGAGAGCGAACACGAGGCCGCCGCGTTGCGGCTGTGGGACGGCCACGGGGCGGTATGTCTGCTCGCGCATGACCCGCAGCGGCATGCACTGTTGCTGGAGCGCTGCCTGCCGGGAACCGCGCTGTCGCAGGTGGGGCACGAACAGGAATCCCTCGACGTGTTCGTCGGGCTGCTGCCCCGGTTGTGGAAACGCGCCGGCTCACCGTTCCAGCCTCTCGCCGCCGAGGCGGCCCGGTGGGCCCGGAGCATTCCGGCGAACTGGGCGCGTACCGGCGAACCGTTCGAGCGCAGACTTGTCGACGTGGCGGTGGAGGCCCTGCGCACGTTGTCGGCGTCCCAAGGTGAGCACGTGCTGCTGCATCAGGACCTGCACAGCGGCAACGTACTGCGCGCCCAGCGCGAACAGTGGCTGGTGATCGACCCGAAGCCGCTGGTCGGGGAGCGGGAGTTCTCGGTCGCGCCGATCGTCCGCGCGTTCGACTTCGGGAGGGGGCGACAGGATGTGTACCGTCGCTTCGACCAGCTCACCAGCGAACTCGGTCTGGACCGCGAACGTGCGAGGCTGTGGACGGTTGCGCAGACCGTGGCGTGGTCCTTCGGCGCCCGCGAGGCCGACTACTACACCGATGTGGCCCGCTGGCTGCTCGACCGACCGCAGGGGGGAGGGACCGGACGGAAATGACCGCAACGGACATGACGGTGTTCGACCGTTCCGAGCGGAACGCATGGTCCGGCAGGGCCGACGCGTACGCAGCAACGTTCGGAAAACTGTGCGCGTATCCGGTGCCGGACCTGCTGGACGCTGCCGAGGTCCGGTCCGGTACCCGGCTTCTGGACGTGGGAACTGGCCCCGGCACTGCGGCAGCGGTTGCGTACCGGCGGGGAGCGATGGTGACGGCGGTGGACGCCGAACCCAGCATGGTCGTCCGCGCGGCACGGCTCGTACCGGCCGCCGACGTCCGGCTGGCCACCCTGCCTGAGCTTCCGTTCGGCGACGACGAGTTCGATGCGGTGGTCGCCAACTTCGTCCTCAACCACGTCGGGCAGCCTCTTGTGACGCTGACCGAGCTGCGCCGGGTGACCCGTCCCGGCGGCAGGATCGCGGTGACCATCTGGCCCGCGGAGGCCGCGCCGGGCCAGACGCTGCTCGGCCGGGCCGTACAGACCGCAGGCGTCACCCGTCCCGCCGACCTGCCCGCTCTGGCCGGTGCGGACGACTTTCCGCGCACCGAGCAGGGCCTGCTCGAGATCCTGGGCGCAGCCGGCCTGACCGGCACCTCGTGTCGCACGCTGGCCTGGGACCACCACAGCACAGTCGAGGAGTGGTGGAGCGGGCCGGCGGCCGGGATCGCCACGATCGGGCAGATCGTCACCCGCCAGTCGCCCGAGGTCGCTGCGCGGATCAGGGACCGTTATGAGGCGCTGAGCGCGGAACTCACCCGCCCCGACGGAACCCTGGCGCTGCCGCACACCGCCCTGCTGGCATACGGCCGGGCGTGAGGCCCGCACAACGTCACAATGCGACGTCCACGGCCCCGAACTCGGCGGGTGCCGGGAGTCTCGGGTCGCTGTGGTAGGCGGCGGCAGCCTGCTGCGGTGGCCCGCCGTCGGCGCTGACGGCGGCGATCCGATCGAGCAGGGCGAGGTCGGCCGGCTGCAGATCGTCGTAGTGGACGGGGATCAGGCCCCAGTTGTCCCAGGGCAGCGTCTCGACCAGGTTGAGGCTGGCCAGGTCCCGGATGACGTTGCCCTGCACCTCCCACAGCCCGGTCAGCCCGGCGGCGCTGGTACCGATCCTGGTGACGTCGCGGCGGCCGGTCCGGCACTCCCGCCATGCCTGGCCGCCGACGAGGAAGGCGTCCCGGGGCACGTCCAGCGGGTCGACCTGGGAGGGGTAGATGCCATCGGGTGCGCTGGCGAGCTGTGCGTCGACCAGCCGCCAGCCCCGGTCGTCGTCCCACACCTCGACCACCCAGTGGTCGTCGAAGAAGTCGTCGGCGAAGTAGCCGGCGAACCCGGCCCGCGCCCGGGCCGGAACGCCGACCGCGCGCAACATTGCGCACAGCAGAACGGTGAAGTCCCGGCAGGTGCCGGCGAAACGTTCGTCGGGCCGACGCTCCTCCAGCGTGCCGAGGCGGCTCAGCATCGCCTCGACGTACCGGGTGTCCGCCTCGGCGCGGCGCTGTTCCGGCAGCTCGAACCCGAACTGGTGGGTGTCGTCGCGGTGCACCATCACTCCGCCGAGCACCCTGGCCAGCGCGGTAACGTCGGCTGGCAGGTCGCTGAACAACTGCCGCCAGCGCCCCGGATCGGTCAGTGGGCTGTGACGGCGGTAGAAGGCACACTCGTCCATGGGCGCGGACACTACCGCCACCCTGCGACAGCTCACGGCACAGCGTGTCAGGGCCGCCGGCCGGACAGAAGGGAGCAGTTGTGACCACCCCTGAGGTCAGCGAGGTTGCCACGACCGCATGCGGTGACGGTTGCTGCGCTCCGGCCGCCCCCGACAGCGCCCGGGATGCCGGCTGGCTGCGCGCCGCGACCTGGGCGAAGCGACTCGCGTGGGTGTCGCTGCTGTGGATGTGCGCCGAGGGAGTCATCGGCTTGTGGCAGGGCTTCACCGCCGGCTCGATCGCGCTGACCGGCTGGGCGTTGGGCAGCGCGGTGGAGGGTCTGGCCAGCGTGATCGTGGTCTGGCGGTTCACCGGCGCGCGGACCCTGTCGGAGACCGCGGAGCATTGGGCGCGGAAGGCCGTCGCGGTCAGCTTCTGGCTGCTGGCGCCGTACATCGCCGTCGTGGCGGTCCGCGACCTGGTCACCGGCCACCGACCTGGGACCACCGTGCTGGGCATGGTGCTCGCCGCGTCCAGCCTGGTCGTCATGCCCGTCCTCGGGTACGCCAAGAAGCGCCTCGGCGCCCGGCTCGGCTCCGACGCGACCGCCGGCGAGGGCGTGCAGAACTACCTGTGCGCCGCCCAGGCCGGCGCCGTCCTGATCGGCCTGGCGGTCACTGCGGCGTGGCCCGGCGGCTGGTGGGTCGACCCGGTGATCGGTCTTGGTATCGCCGCCTGGTCGGTACGGGAGGGCGTCGGGTCCTGGCGCGGCGACGACTGCTGTTAGTGCTGCACCAGTGCGGCGCGGGCCTCGTCGACGTGGGGTATGAACGCACGCGCGTCGGTGGCGGCGAGCGCGGCGGCCTCGTCGAGCGCGGTGACCGCGTCGTCGTGCCGGCCCTGGGCGGCAGCCACGTACGCCAGCCCGATCAGGTTCGCCGCGACGCCCGGCCGGAAGCTGAGCTCGCGTCGCAGCCGGGTGGACTCCTCGAACAGTGCCCGCGCGGTGTCCAGGTCACCGGAGCCGTGCGCCATGAACCCCAGGTGCCGCAGCACGTACGACAGGGTCAACCGTGTGCCGCTGCGTTCGGCGAGGACCCGGGCGCGTTCCAGTTCGGGCCGGGCAGCAGCGTCGTCGGAGCGTACGACCTGGTGGGCGCAGCCGGTCCAGAACCGCGCGTCCGCCTCCCCGGCCTCATCGCCGATGCGCTCGTACAGCTCGGCTGCGTGCTGGAACAAGATCAGCTCCGCCGGATCCTCGGCCGCGTCACCGTGCGCGCGCTGGTCCAGGAAGCGCGCGTGCAGCAGCCGGCCGCGGGCCAGCGCGACATCGGCCGCCAGGGCGTCGAGCGCCCGTTCGGCGTCAGCGAGGCCGCTGGTGTCGCCGCCGAACGAGGACTTTTCGTACGCGCTCAGGGCCAGTTCGAGTCGGGCGTCGATACTCACCGGCACACCTCGTAGGTAGTGTAAGTCGTCATGGCACCTACTCTGACTGGGAATCTGTAGGCGATCAAATGGATTACGCCGACTACATCGGCAATGTCACGCGACTCGCCGTCGAGCTGGTCAACGGCGATGAGTACAGCGAGCCGGCGATGTTGACCGACCACCAGGTACAGCCGGCTGACCTGGCGGAGCTGCTCGCCGTACTCGCACCGGCGGTGGCCGCAACCGCGGACGGCGGACCCATCGGGGCGGTGAACGCGCTGCTGCGCAGGTACCCGCCGAAGATCCTGGTCAGCGAGCACGACGGGCAACCCCACCTGCACTTTGCCGACGACGGCGAGGACGCGGCCAGTTGGCTCGGACGCACCTGCGGCGCAGGGCTGGCGCACGTACTGACCGGCGACCCGCAGGTCAGGCTCGGCCGCTGCCACGCCGACGGCTGCACCCGCTTCTACGTCGACCAGTCACGCAACCGCAGCCGCCGGTTCTGCTCCAACGCCTGCGCCAGCCGTACGACCGTCGCCGCGTACCGCGCCCGCCACCGTTGACCGCGCGATTACGCTGCTGGGATGGCGCCGCGTCTGGAGCAGATCACCGCAGCCAACCTGCAGGCCGCCTGCGCGTGACGGCAGCAGCTCGACAGGTCACAATGCCTCGATCCGGCGATGACGCCGGCCTGCGGAAAGGAGAGACATGGCGGCCTCAGCGGTGTACAACATCGCCATCGACTGCGCGGATGCGTTCAACCTGGCGAGCTTCTGGAGCAAGGTCACCGGAAACCCGGTCGACCGCGAGGACAGCCCGGGTGATCCGGTGGTGAACGTCCAGCTGGCGCCCGAACTCAACCTGTACTTCGCGCAGGTGCCGGAACCGAAGGTAGGCAAGAACCGCGTACATCTGTGTCTGCGCCCCGATCACCAGCGTGACGACGAGGTGGAGCGCATCCTCGGCCTGGGCGCCACGATCTTCGCCGACCGGAGGAACCCGGACGGCACGGGCTGGGTCGTGTTCGCCGACCCGGAGGGCAACGAGTTCTGCCTCCTGCGCAGTGCGGCAGAACGCGCAGCGACAGGGCACTGAGCGCGGCGGTCCGGCTAATCCGGTACGGGCAGATAGTCGGCGAAGTGGTCGGAGACCAGATCTGCGACCGCTTCCGCGTCGCGGGAACCGTCGACGGTGATCACCCGTATCCCGTGCCGGCCTGCGGACTCCACTGCGTCCGCAGCGAGCATCCGGTCCCGGGCGAGACGGTGGTGCTGGGCGCGTACCGGGTCGCTGACCTCCGCGGTCAGCGTGCGCGCCCGCTCCAGCGTGGCCACCTGGTGGTCGACGAACTCGGCGCTGGGCACCATGACCACCATCCGGCGCGGCGAGTCGAGCAGCGGCGCCACCAGTTCGGGACGCAGCCCCCAACCCTCGGCCAGGACCGGCCGCGGCGAGACCAGCGGACGAAGATCGTCCAACGTGTACTCGAACCTGGCCCGGAAGACCTCCTTCGCCTCCGCGGCCATCCGTTCCGGTGTGGTGTCCAGCCAGAACGACTCCGGGTCGAAGTCGGAGTACGGCTCGCCGCGCCGGGCGGCATCCGCCATCCGACGGTCCCAGTGACCGCGGGCGTCATGGAAGTCGTAGTGGTACGCGGTGATGCCGTACCGATGCGCCAGCAGGTTGGCCACAGTGGACTTCCCGGCCTACTGTGCACCACCCATCCAGAGCGCCTGCCGCACCGTACCGAACGGGTCGAATGCCATGCCGCCACTGTCGACCCTGGCCAGTGCAAGATCAAGTCTTGTTCTTGCCACGCGGTTCTGGTGAAGTAGGAGGTAGGAGAGCGGAGAAATCCGTCCGGCGACACCGGGGAGGCGTCGATGGCTGAAGGCGCGTTCCCCGGTCGGTTGCACTGGCCCGACTGCCGCAACGCGCGCGATGTCGGTGGCCTGCCCACCCGCGATGGCGGGAGCATCCGACACAGACGCCTGGTACGGACCGATTCCCTGGACCAGCTCACCACCGACGGGATGGCCGCTGCCCGGGCGTACGGGCTCAGCGCGGTACTGGACCTGCGCTCGGACTGGGAGCTGTCGACGCCGCATCCGTTCGCCGACGATGCGCGGTACCGGCTCATCTCGTTCATCGACGCCGAGCGGGACCACGAACGTGACCGCGCGAGTGAGCGGACCCGCGCCGACCTCTACCGGGGCAGCCTCGACCGCAACGGCCGCTGTGTCGCCGCCGCGGCGCGCGCCATCATCGGGGCCCCGCCGGGCGTCGTGGTCGTGCACTGCCTGTCCGGCACCGACCGTACCGGCATGCTGATCGCGCTGCTGCTGGACGCCCTCGGCGTCGAACGGTCGGCGATCGTCCGCGACTATGACCTCAGCCATGAATACCTTGCCGAGAATGCCGACCCGGGCAGCCTCTCGCCGGCCGAACCGGAGACGATGCCCGACACCCTGCAACACCTCGACGAGCGGTGGGGCGGTTCCCGCACGTACCTGCAACGGCACGGACTCACCGACGCCGAGTTGGATGTCCTGGCGGCCCGGCTGCTGACACCCTGACACCACCGGTGGTCGGCCTGCCGCAGAGTCGAACCGCAGCGTGTTCACCGCCACAGCATGCCGCTGACCTGCGAGACCAGGCAGGTACGCACCGGATGCGGGGGTCGCTGTGCAAGACGGAACTGTGCGTTCGGCTTCTGTCTCCTTAGCTTGGGCGGCAACCGCTGTAAGGAGATGTCATGAAGCGACACGCCGGTCGTGTACTGACAGCCGCAGCTCCCAGGGCCGCTGGGGCGGGTCCCGCGTGGGCCGGCCGCGTGGCGAGATCGCCCCCGCAGGCACAGCACCGTTGAGCCAGGAGCCTCTGGGAACCATCCCCGGAGGCTCTTGGCGTTACCGGCTCAGCAACCTCGGCCGTTGACCAGCAACGGTCCGATCCCAGCGGCGGTGATCAGGGAGAGCCGGGCGTCGTGGGAGAAGCAGGCGTTGAGGGGTCTGCGGTCGGTTGCCAGGCGTTGACCGCGAGTCGGCCGGTGGTGCCGAGAACGATCCCGCCGTCGGGCGTGAGGACCTGCGCGGGCCCGCCGGGCGCCGGCACGACCGTCAGGTGCGTACCGGTGATCGCCGGACGGGTCGAGTCGTCGACGGTGTTGCGCCACAACACCCGCGCCCGCGCGACCTCGCCGGGCTGCAGCGTCACCGGCCGGGGCGGTACGTCGTAGCTGTCCGGCGCGCTGATCGGCATGGACCCGTGCCCGATCGTGATGTCGAGTACGTGCCGCTGCTGGTCCAGCACCCGGATGGCCGGAAAGCCCTCCACCCGGTACGGTGCACTGCCGCAGTTGCGCAGTTCGATACCCATCGCCCGCAGACCCATTGCGGCCTCGACCGGTCCGGCGGTGATCAGCACCCCGCCGGGGCAAGCGGTGCTACTGGGCGGAGCGGTCCGGCTGGGGCCCGGCAACGGGCCGGTGCCGCGGGACGTCGTACAGGCGGCGAGCAGGCTGACCGCGCCCAGCACCACACCGAGGCGGAGTACCGGCGTGATGTGCGGGCGGGAACGTACGGGCATCAGGTAACCCTCGCATGTTCCCGCCACCGAGCTCGCCGGGCGACGCACGCGACGGTCGTCACCTGACCGGGTGCCGACGCTCCAACTGGACGATCGGTTCGCCGGTCCGCAGCGTCGTGATCCGGCCGGTCGGACGGTAGCCGCACCTGGTGTACAGGCGCAGCGCCCGCTGGTTGGACTGTCGGGTCCACACGCTCAGCCGCGTCCAGCCACGCCGGTCGGTCACCTCGTGCAGCCCGGCCATCAGCGCTGTGCCCAGGCCCTGCCCCCACCGATCGGGGTGCACGAACACCATCGACACATGACCCCGGCCGGGTACCACCTCGCCGGCACCGTCATCGGCCCGTCCCGGCTCGGCGAGTGCCATCGCGACCGCCCGGGAGTCCAGCCACCCCACGACCGCGCTCGCGTCCGCGGCCCGCAGTTTGGCTTCGACCCGCTGTGTCCGGATGATCGTGGGAGCCAGGCCCCGGGCCGCGTTCGCAGCGGCCCAGACCGCCACCGCCGCCGACACATCCGCGGCTGCGAGTACCGAGACGTCAAGCCTCATCGGACTGTCCGGAAGGCGTCAATCGCCCGAGACACCGGTCCAGCAGACGGCGGTTGTAGGCGTTGAGCCCGTCGGGCCAGGCGTCCGGCGGGAAGTACCGGAGTTCGAGGCTCTCCTCGCCGTCGATGCGCAGCTCGCCGGTGACGTCGTGGGCGAGGAACGTGGTGCCGACGATGTAGGCCTGATCGCCGTTGGCGTGCCGGATGAAGAACTCCGGACCGGAGTAGGAGTCCAGCGGTGTCAGCCGTCCCGCGACCAAATTGGTCTCCTCGAACAGTTCCCGGCGGGCGGTGTCCTCCAGCGTCTCGCCGAGTTCGAGTGCACCGCCGGGGATGCCCCACGAGCCGTCGTCGCCGCGCCGCTGCAGCAGGATCCTGCCCCGCTCGTCGGTCACGATGATGCCGGCCGCGGCCACGAGGATCGGCTCGTGGCCGATGTGCTGCCGCATCCATCGGACATAGTCACCCACCGTCCCGATACTACGGACTCACGCAGGTGCTGGACCCTTGGTGGTAACGGGTTGATCGGGCCAGGGGCTTGCGTAGTCGGGGGCCCGACCCTGGTTGATGCGGGCGTAGCGGAGCAGTTCGCGCAGGATGCCGGCGTTGCCCATCGCCCAGCCGGCGCGGGGCTGCAGGTCGCTGGGCGTGGCCCGGTGCTCGACGTTCGACCAGCGGGCACCGGCGTCGTCGACGGTGGCGCGTGCGGCGAGGTCATCGACGAGCGTGTCGGCGAAGTCGAGGTCGTCACCGTGTTCGACGATGCGGTCGCAGGCGAGGGCGAGGACCCCGGCGGTACCGCAGCAGCGGCCGTTGTTGTCCCAGAACCCGGGGCGCACCCGTGTCGGCAGGCCGGACTCCCGGACGGTACGCCAGCAGCGGTGCTGCAGCTGCGTCCACGCCGGGTCGGTGGTGATCTGCGCGAGCAGGCGGAAGGTCTGGGCGTCGCCGGCCGGGCCGTTGCACCAGCCGTAGCTGTACCGCTCGATGATGTCGGGACGGTGCGGCGGATCGGAATGCGGTACGAGGAAGCCGTCCGGCCCGGCTTCGTTGCGGCTGACGACGTCCGCCGCCCCGGCCAACGCCAGCTCGATCAGGTCGTCGCGGCCGGCGGCGGCACCGACAGCCGCCAGCGCATGCACGATGCCGAGCGTGCCGTGCGCGATGTGGTGCGAGCGGGCCGGTGAGGGCCGTACCGGCCAGTTGACGCCACCCAGGGTCGCATCGGCGGTGGTCAGGTAGGGGGTAACAGCCAGGACCGCCAGCTCCACGTCGCCCGCGTACAGTGCGCCCAGCCCGATGCCCGCGTTGCCGAACAGCAGCTCGTACATCTCGTTCCAGCGCTGACCGTCGAAGCGGTCCCGGACCCGGCGCAACGCCGCTGCGGCGGCCTCGTCCCGTCCGACGGCGTGCAGCGCGACGGCGACTCCGGTCAGCCCGAAGTACAGCGAGGAGTTGTCCATCCCGTCGATCTGGACGGTCAGCGCATCGGCTCCCGCGGCGACGGCCCGGCCGTACCGCTCGTCGCCGAAGTGCTGGTGTGCCTCGTGCAGCGCGACCACCACCCCGGCCAGGCCGTGGTAGAGCGACGGGTCGTCGGGCTCCGCCGTGTTCTGGATCAACCATTCCGCCGCGTCCCGTCCCAGTTGCTCCGCCCGGGCACCGCGCGCATGCTGCTCCATGCGCAGAGCTTAGGGCGCGCCCAGATTTCGGCGCACGCAGCGGGCGGCGATGATGGGCCGGTGACTGTCACCGGGGAGCACACCCATGGCCGGCTGCTCCGGCGTGGGTTCGCGCTGGAATGGGCGACGCTGGGCTGGAACGTGGTCGGCATCGTCGTACTGGCCTGGGCCGCGCTCGCGGCGCGCTCGGTGGCGCTGGCCGGGTTCGGGCTGGACTCGCTGATCGAGATCGGCGCCTCTACCGTGGTCATCTGGGAACTGTCCGGTACCGGCGATGCCCGGCAGTGGCGGGCGTTGCGGATGATCGCCGTCGCGTTCTCCGCCCTGGCCGTCTACCTCGCCGTGCAGTCGACGGTCGTACTGGCCACCGGGTATCACCCGCACCACTCGCCGGCGGGCATCGTCTGGACGGCGGTCACCGCCGCGGTCATGTTCAGCCTGGCCCGGGGCAAGGCCCGAACCGGGGCGGCGCTGGGCAACCCGGTGCTGGTTACGGAGGGCCGCGTCACCACCGTCGACGGCATCCTGGCAGTCGCCGTACTGGTCGGGCTGGCCCTCAACGCCGTGGCCGGCTGGTGGTGGGCCGACCCGCTGGCCGGGTACGTGCTGTTCGGTTATGCCGTACGGGGGGCCCGGACCAGCTGGCGTGACACCGGGGGCCGTGCGGATGTGGACTGACCTGCTCATCGCCCTGGCCAGCCTGGCCGGCGGGGTACTGCTGCTGTGGCTGGTGCTGGTGGCCGTCCTCGCGGTGACCCGCCCCAGGGGCAACCTGCTCACCGAGACGGTACGCATCCTGCCCGACCTGCTGCGCCTGGTCACCCGGCTGGCCCGGGACCGCAGCCTGCCCCGCGGGGTACGGGTCCGGCTGTGGCTGCTGCTGGCCTACCTGGCCAGCCCCATCGACCTGATCCCCGACTTCATCCCGGTACTCGGCTACGCCGACGACGCGATCATCGTCGCCGTCGTGCTGCGTTCGGTCATCCGCCGCGCCGGTACCGACGCCATCACCCGGCACTGGCCCGGCACGCGCGACGGCCTTGCTGCCCTCGGCCGCCTCACCGGGGCGGCAACAGCCGACCGACCGGCAGCCGGTCATCTCGGCATCAGTGGGTATCCGCGAGTCTTGGCCCGGAAAGTGCTGAGTTGCGCGACGGCGAGGGTCTGCAGGGCGTCCCATGCCTCGAACTGCTCATGTTCGACGAAGCCGAGCCTGGTGATGAGGGCGATGGAGCGGGCGTTACCGGACTGGGTGAGTACGAGTGCCGGCTCGTCCTCGTCATGCTGCTGCGCGGTCGATTCCAGTAGCGCGCGGCTGGCTTCCTCGGCGTAGCCGTGCCCCCAGAAGGCGGGCAGCAGCGCGTACGCCAGCTCCAGCTCATTTCCCTCGGGGCGGATGTGGTACGGCAGCCCGGCGCTGCGCCGGGTCAGGAACACATAGCCCATGAACTGGTCGGTGACACGGTCCGCGACGATGTACTTCGCTTGCGGGAACGGTAGTTCCGCGTCCCGTACGCTCTGCGGCCGGTCGCCGCGCAGGACGGTGGGCAGGCCCGCCGCGGCCTCCTCCCGGGACGGGGCACCACCCAGATGTGCCTGTACGGTCGGATCGCAGAGCAGCTCGATGAGCCCGCCGCGGTCGCGTTCGACGGGTTCGCGCAGGATCAGCCGAGCTGTGCTGACGAAGAGCCATCACGCGATGATGCCACCCCTGGTGACCAGGGCCGTCAGGATCGGTGGCGAGCCGCACACCCAGTGGCTACCCGACGAGATCACCCGCGATTCGCGCGGCTACATCCTCACCGGCCGCGACCTGCTGGAGGATCCGACGGCGCAGTGGTCGTACTTCCGAGCCGTTGGCGCTGGAGACCAGAATCCCTGGAGTGTTCGCCGCCGGCGACGTACGGCACGGCTCGATCAAGCGCGTCACCTCAGCGGTCGGCGTGGGCGCCACGATCGTCCGGCTGGTGCAGGAGCACCTCAGCGCGGTCGAGGCGGCGGCCCCTGCCGGTCGACGTACGGCCTGACAGCATCCGGTACGCACGCATCACGCGACGCTGCTCACGTGCGGGTTGTGGCGGCCCGGCACCTGCCTGCGGGGCGTTGATCATGGCCTGATCGCCAACGCCGTTCACTTAAGGACGGCTCCTGCGGCTGGATCCGCCGACGATCCAACCCCACTGCGCATTTTCCCCGAATAGACAGTTCTGCCCGAATTTTAGAAACGGACTTTCGGGGAATATGCACCTCTGAGCGCATGGAAAAGAGCATTTTTCCCGAATGTACCTTTTAGAGAATCGGACCTAAGATCCATTCGGGGAAAATGCTCACCCCCGAGCGAAGGAAAATCGCTCAGAGGCGCGACCTCACTCGCATCGCCGGACCCTTAAGTGAACGGCGTTGGCCGCTATTGCCATGATCAACGCGACCGGGAACGGTGCCGGACCTCCTGCGGCGCCCCGTACGCAGAGTGGTGGCCCAAGATCCGCAGCACTGGACACTCAACCGCGCTATCCCGCCGAATTCTGAGGGCTGACGGCCCACTGCCGCAGATCTTGACGCCCAAGACAGGACACGCTCCGTGACACTTGCCAAGATCCGCAGCAATGGCCACCCAGCGCCCCAGCTTCGCCGACACCAAGACGATTTTGCGAGACTGACGGCCCACTGCCGCAGATCTTGACGCCCGATCCGAAGCAGGCGGCGGCGAGGTGGTCCCACCCTGAACCGCAGGGTCAGGCGAAGCCGCCGTTGCTCATCAGCAGTTGGCCGTTGATCCACTGTCCTTGGGGCGAGCACAGGAAGTCCACCAGGTTCGCGGTGTCCTGCGGCGTGCCCAGCCGGCCGAGCGGTGTCTGGGGATGCCCATGGCCCGGATCTCCTCGGTCATCCAGCCGGTGTCGATGGGTCCCGGGTTGATGACGTTGGTGTTGACGCCCAGGTGCGCGAGTTCGTGGGCGGCGGCCAGGGTGATGCGGTCCAGGGCGCCCTTGCTGGCGCCGTACGGCAGGTTGCCGACGGTGTGGTCGCTGGTGAGGGCGATGATCCGGCCGGTACCCGGTGCGGCGCGGAAGCGGCGCCCGTACTCGCGGATCAGCAGCCAGGTGGCGCGCGCGTTGACGGCGAAGTGCCGGTCGAAGCTGTCCACGGTGGTGTCCAGCAGCCCGGAGTCGACCGACTCGCAGTGGCACATCACCAGCGCGGTCACCGCGCCCAGCCGACGTTCCGCCTCGTCGAAGATGCGTGCCGGGGCGTCGGGGTCGGTCAGGTCGGCCTCGATCGCGGCGGTGGCCGCGCCGTGCTCGGTCAGGACACTGTCGATCGCCTCGGTCGCGCCCGACTCGATGCCCCAGGGCATGCGCGTGTCGTACGAGGTCCAGTAGGTGAAGGCGATGTCCCAGCCCGAGGCGGCGAGCTGCTGGGCGATGCCCGCCCCGATGCCAGCGGTACGGCCCACGCCGGTGACCAGCGCGACCGGACGGGACGAGTCAGCGGCGTCATGGTTGCTCTGCTTCTGCGGCGTTGTCATCAGCGCGATTGTCTCGACCGGCTACCGGCCCGGCAACGGCTTTTCGTGGCCACGACCTAGTCTGCGCAGCATGAACACCGGAACCGATGCATACGTGGCCGTGCAGGCGGCGCAGGCGGGAGCCGCGGTCGTACGCAGCATGTACGGGGCGTCCCTGGCGCGTTTCGACAAGTCCGGCGGTGACTTCGCGACGGCGGCGGACGTGGATGCGGAGAAGGCCATCCTCGACGTGCTGCGCGCTGCACGGCCCGACGACGCGGTCACCGGGGAGGAGAGCGGGCACAGCGGCGAGGCCGGCGCGCGGCGCAGGTGGCTGGTCGATCCCTTGTGTGGCACGCTGAACTACGCCGCGCGCACCATGCTGGTGGCGGTGAACGTCGCGTTGCAGGCCGGTGCCGACACCACCGCAGCCGCAGCTGCGGACCCGTTCAGCAACGAGGTGTTCTGGACCGACGGCAGACGCGCCTACCTGCGCAGCGGCGGTACCGACGAGGAGTTGGTGCCCTCGCCCGGTACACAACTGGTGGACGTCAACCTCGATCCGCCGTTTCCCAACGCGCCGGGATTCCGGGCGGTTCGGCTGCTTGCCGACCCGGGCTTCACCGAACAGTTCCGGCCCCGCGTGGTGTCCACCACGCTGGCGCTGGCCTGGGTCGCTGCCGGCCGCCGCGCGGCGTACGTCACCGACGGCCACCTGCGCGACAGCGTACATTTCGCTGCCGGGATCGCCGTGTGTTTAGCGGCCGGCTGCGTGGTGAGCGGCATCCACGGCCAACCGTTGCACACCGGTGCCGGCGGCCTCGTCGTCGCAGCCGACCATGACACGCACGCCGCGCTGGTCGAGCTGATCGGCCGTCAGACAGCGTAGGCAGCGTCCGTTCCGGCACCGCCGCTGTTCTGCCTAGTACGACTGAAGTTCGATGAGGTGCCCTTCGGGGTCCCGCAGGTGCGCGGTGCGCAGACCAGGGCCCCACTCGGGGCGGTCGGTCGCGTCGGAGACCAGCGTTCCGCCGTGCCGGAGACACAGTGCCAGGCCAGCGTCCACGTCGGTCACCCGGCACACGAACATGACGCGGTCCTGCACCGCCGGGGCGGAGGTCGGCAGGTCGGCGCTACCGATGGTCGCGGCCAGCGCGGCGCGGTCGAACAGTACGAGGATGCCCTGGCCGTCGACGTCCCAGTTGGCGTACGGACCGGCGGCCGTGCCGCGCATCAGCGTGGCGCCGAACAGCTCCGGCAGGACGGCGTCGTAGAACTCGAAGCTCTCGGCGAAGCGGTCCACGAGCAGGCGGGGATGCAGTGCATCCATGAAGATCCCTCCAACGTGACGGCCGTACCCCACGTCCGGCCGGCGCCTACGGTCATACCACGGCCGGCTCCGAAGCCTACGGCAGCACGCAGCTATGTCCGGTGATGCGGCCCGGACCTAGGTCCCGCTGTCGAGGATTCGTTGGAGAACGTTCAACTGCAGGTGGGCGATCTCGACCCGGGCTATCCACGCCGCCGGATCGTGGTCATGGGCGTCGGCCTCGGCCTCGAAGTCCTGGGTGATGCGGTAGGAGAGGCCGTCGGCCGCGCGGTAGTCGATGGTCAGGCCGGCACGCTCGACGACCGAGGGCCATTCGACGTCGTTGGCGATGGTGTCCTCGCGGGCGTGCTCGACGACGACCGCCGCGGCCTGCGGCGTCATGGCGCGTACGGCGAACATCAGGTCCCAGTCCCGGCCCGTGGCCAGGCGGTAGATGTGGTTGACGATCGTCTCGGTGTCACGCAGCCGCCTGGGGCAGGCCTCCATCGCTTTGACGGTACGGCCGATCAGCACGAAATCGGCCGGCAACTGCGTGAGGTGGAGTCGCAGCTCGTCCGGGTCCGCCTCGATCCAGCGCAGTACGTGGTCGAGGTCTGCGTACAGCACGAGCGTCGGATCCAGCGTCGAAGCCAGCCGGACAGCCTGTCGTCGGTGTTTCCCGATGCTGGCCGGATCCGCGGCGTCCCGGCTGACCGTCGCACCCAACTCGTGTTCCAGGAACGCCACCACCTCAGGCGAGGTCTCGTTGGTTGCGAAGACACCGAACCCCGCGAAGGTCCTCCGCAGCACGGCCAACAGCCGGGCCAGACCGGCGAGGTAGTGGCCGTACGGGTCATGAACCGTGGCCGCAAGTACCGGCCGCTCGTCGACACCATCGTTCACGTCACCGATCCTGGTCCCGGTCATCGGGGAGCTGGGCCTCCGGGACACCCGGTGACTTTGCCGGCGAACAGGACCGCACCGGGGACGTTGGTCCCCGGGCCGAGCAGCAGCTGAGCCTCGACCGTCAACCCGGCCTCCGTAGCCAGGCTGCCACCTTTCGGGCTGACGGCGGTGTACGTGCACCTTCATCGGATGTCCGCCGTAGCCCTCCGGCTTCAGCCGGGAACTGTCGCCGACGTGGAACCCGAGCAGCAGCGGGCCGCCGGGCTGCAACTCCCGCCGGAAATGGCCGAGGACCGTGGGAATCTCGTCGTCCGGGATGTGGATCAGCGACCACCAGGCGAGCAGCCGGTCACCGAGGCGTCGGCGAGCTGCAGGTCCGTCATCGAACCCACCTCGAACCGCAGGTCCGGGTGGTCCCGCCGCGCCACGTCGATCATTCCGGGCGACAGTCGATGCCGAAGGCGTCGACGCCCAGCTCGCGAAGGTGGGCGGTGACGTGACCCGGCCCGCACCCACGTCGGCCACCGGCCCGCCGCCGGCCGCGTGCACCATGTCGGCGAACAACGCCAGAGCCGTCCGCAGGTACCGGTTTCGGCCAGGCTGTCGCGTACGAAGTCGGCATAGCTGACGGCGACCGTGTCGTACGAGCTCCGGGTGTCCGCCAGCCAGCCGCCCGGCCCGTGTGCAGGTTCAAGATCGGGTTCCGACATCGCAACATTGTCCCTACCACCCGGCGACACGGTCACGCGGGCGGTTTCGCGTCGAGGTAGCTGCGCAGCTTCCGGGCGTACGACCGACGCTGCTCTGCGGGCGCCATCTGTTCCTCGATCGCCCGTGGTAGAGCTCGTCGCCGTGGTAGCGGGGGAACACATGCTGGTGGAAGTGCCACACGTGCTGGTAGCCGGCCGGTTCATTGTGCTGCCGGGTCGAGACGCCGTCGCAGCCGTACGTGTGCCGCATCGCGATCGCGATCCGCCGGACCAGGTCGAAGATGGCGTGGCCGTCATTGTCGGGCAGGTCGTACAGGTTCTCGTGATGCGCGATCGGGATGACCAGTACGTGCCCGTGGTTGTTGGGCCACCACTGCGGGGAGATCAGCGCCACAGCCCGGTCGGTACGCCAGACGATGTCGCCCTGGGTGTTGCGCGGGTTTATGGACTCCCGGCCAGTACGCCGCAGAACCGGCACTGATAACCCTCCGGCGCGTGATTGAACATCAGGCTGTGGGTTCGATGGCGGGCAGGTGACGCGACAGGATCTGTGCCGTCGTTGCCACCAGGTCACGGTCGAACAGCTCGTCGCGGGGGATGAACAGCATGGCGCGTCCCTCGCCGCACACCACGTCGTCCTGCCGCGCGGTGGTGGCGCTGTGGAAGACGTGGATCGTCACCGTGTGCGGGAAGCCTTCCTCGTACGGCCGGGGACCGCTCCACAACGGCTGCAGCTTGTCGACCGTCAGCGCGGTCTCCTCCAGCAGTTCCCGGTGCGCGGCCTGCTCCGGCGTCTCCCCGGCCTCGATCCGGCCGCCCGGCAGACTCCACAGATTGGCCCCCACCGGCGCAAACTCGTCGCGATGCTGCATCAGCACCGCGCCCGAGGCGTCGACAAGGAGCACGATCGCAACTTCGTACGTCGCCATCCCGAGATCATTCCACGGGGCCGGGGCGGCGCAGGGTCAGCGACTGGAACCGGTCGCCGCGGCGACGTTGACGGGGTGGAAGTCCACCACCTCGAAGCACGCGGCGGTGGCGAAGCCGGGCAGCTGCCGTCGGTACGCAGCGAGAAGAAGCGCGGCGGTACGTGCTCGTCTCCGTTGACGGGACCCTCGGTGCTCTCCTTCCCGCCGTGTACGCCGAGGAAGAACAACCCGCCTGGACGCAGCGCCGTAAGGGATGGCCGCGCAGGACTGTGGGCAGGTCGCGGTTGGGCGCGTGCAGCAGGCAGTTCATCGCGAACACCGCGTCGAACGAGCCGGCCGGGACATAGGCAGGAAGTCCATCGCGTGGGCCTCGATGCCCTTGGCCCGGCAGTGCTCCACCATCGCCGGCGACAGGTCGGCCGCGACGACGGCGAGGCCTTCCGCTGGAAGTAGGCGCTGTCCTGCCCGGTGCCGGCGCCTATCTCCAGCACCCGCGCGCCCGGCGCCAGCCTGTCCCGGAACGACTGCCGCTCCACCAGCTTCCACGGCTCTTTGATGAGCCCGTCACGCACTGCGCGCGCGCGTCGTACGCCTCCCGTAGCGGGCCGAGCACCTCGCTGTACCGCGTCATGCCGCCCATTATCCGGGCTCGACGAGCATGCCTCGGTGAGGCTTTTTACATCGCCATTGTCAAGATCGTCATTGCATCGCCCTGATACAACCCCAACATCCGTTTAAAACGTGCATGGGGGTTTCGTGGACGTACAAACCAAGGGCGCTGAGCTGCGAAGACCGGGAAACGACCGTTCGTCGCCGGCGCACAGACTGACGCGTTTTCTGGCCATCCTCGTCGCGACGCTGTGCGCGGTACTGCTCGCGCCTGTCTCGCCGGCCGCCGCAGCCGACACCGACGGCGGCCCAGGCAAGTGGTACAACGCGGCAGACAAGACTGGTGGGCCGAAGCCAGGCTCCCAGGCGTGGAAGTACGAACAGCAGTTCAAGACGCCCGGCCATGAGGGCATGGGCTACTGGGTGCCGAAGCCGGAGACACGCAACAGGCCGGGTTTCGACATCGACACGTGGGTACCGACCCGCACCGGCAATACCTGGGACGGGGTCGAGTTCGACGGCTACAACCCGAACGCCGACAACGGTCCGGGCGAACCCCGGGGAGCCCTCATCGACGCGCAAGGCTTCCCGGTACGCGTATCTGCTGGACTACCGGAACAAAAAGGGCGAGCCGATGAAGGTCCGGCGCGGCCTGGTGACCGAGGCCAAGCGGCAGGTCACGGTGGCTCGAGCCGACGAAGACCCCGATCGACTGGCACTTCGCCGAAGCGGCGGCGCACGAGCTCCATGAACAAGGAACTCAAGAATCTGGGCGTCCGGTCGAATTTCACCGATCCGAAGAGCCCATCGGTGTTCAGCGCGCCAGGTAGCCCGGCCGACCCGGAGGGTGCGAGCGCGCAGCGCGGCGCGATCCCGGGTATCAAGCCGGGCGGTATCGACCTGTCGTCGGTGCGGTTGAACTACCTGTCGGCCGACGACTCCCATGGGGCACGGGGGATCAGATACTCGTTCAATTCCGGTGACGCGCCGCTCAGCGGCAAGTCGCTGGAGCAGGCGCGGGAGGAGTCGGACGCATTCTTCGTCTGGTTGGAACTGCAGCCGTCGACGTTCTGGGTCAACCTGAACCCGGGCCAGCCCGACAAGATCATCGATCCCGAGCTCGCGCGTACCGATGTCGGTAAGACGCTGCTGACCTCCGATCTGGAGCTCAAGCGGGAGTTCACCAGGCTGCAGAACCCGGCGACGCCGCTCGGCGCCGAGTTCTTCCGCAAGATCAATCTTGCCGGCCCGGACTCGGACCACTGCCTGTCGTACCGGGTGTGGATCTCGCCGAAGACCGCCAGCGTGCGGGAGACCGACGGATCGCTGTACATCCTGGATGCGCCGCTGCAGATCCAGACCGCCACCCAGTACGTCACCGACCCGAAGACCGGTCACCGCACCTGCCCGGGACAGACCAAACAGCGCGCCGACTACAACCAGCAGATGCTGCGCCAGCTGCTGGTGCCGGCGGCGGAGAAGGCCGTCAACAGCGACAGCCGGTTCGCCGCGCTGCGGCGGGTGTACCTGAGCCGGGTCGCCGCCGAGTGGTACCGCCAGGTCAGTGCACAGCACGACACCATGTACCGGGGCCTGATCAACCAGGGCATTCTCGGGCCGTGGGTGTCGCGCACGCCGTGGAGTCCGCGGGACGTGTTCAACCAGTACCTGAAGGAGTACAACGCCACCACCGGGAGCATCGTCATCGGTAGCACCCGCTACACCTTCCGGTACGGCGGCGTGGACTTCTCCCGGGCGCCGTCGACGCCGGTGTCGCAGAAGCAGTTCACCGCGGATCATCCGCAGCTGCCGGCGACCGTCGACAGGTCCATCGACAAGCCGGCCCGGAACCCGGACGACAACACCACCTGGGCCGGCGGCGCCACCACGGTGGTACGCGACAGCGGTGGCGGCGCATCGCCGCCTCCCGAGGGTCAGGGCGGCGGTGGGCCGGTACTGCCGGTGACCGGTACCCCGTTGTGGTCGTCGATCCTGGTAGGGCTCGTACTGCTGGGCGCCGGGTGCACCCTGGTGTTCATGTTCCGCCGACGTCGACAAGGTCGGCACGCAGCCTGACCATCAACGTGCACGGCGCGGGCGCACCAGGCGCACCGTGCCGTGCACGCCGACCGGGAAACGAGAAGTGCATGAGCGAGAACCGGACCACCTGGCCCACGGGCGTCGACCTGGCCACCGACAGCTGGACACTCGACGGTCTGTGGCGCAACCGTGTCCTCGATCCACCGTCCTGCGCCGAACGGCTCGGTCGGCTTCTGCACGGCCTCGCGGCGCTCGACCCCACCCTCGCGGAATGGTACGACGAGGACGACGAACGGCTCGCCCTCGATCCGCAATCCCTCCTTGAGCTGCTGCAGCGGTGCCGTGGAGACGACGATCCGCACGGCGAGTACGGCTCCGTCGTCGGCCTGTACAACGGTCCCGTCGACGAGAACCGTTCCGCTCTGGTGAAGATGGTCTGCGGCACCCGGGTCAAGCCTCTTCGTGACACCATTCAGCTTGAGCTGCCACGGCCTGCCGGGGCGCCGGACCTGTACCGGACCGAGCAGATGATCGCCCTGTTCGACCTGGTCATCGACACGTGGCAGCCACACTGGTGCCGGGTACAGTCGAGAAGCCTGGAACGCGCGACGGAGCAGAAGTTCGGGCTGAACGTGCTCGCGTCCTGGATGGTGTACCTCGACCGTGAGGTGTACACCCGTACCGCCGAACTGCCCGACGGCGTCCGGGCCATCGACCGCGAATCCGGGGAACTGCTCGTACTCGCGGACACGCCCGAGCACCTGCGCCTACCCACCATCGACGCCCTGCGCGCCGACATCACCTTTACCGACGACTGGGAGGACCTCGCGTAGTTTCAGTGGCACCTGCCGACAGGTGACCATCTCAGGAGGCGATGTGCAGTTTCGTACGGGGCAGATGGTCGCGCGCCGGTACCGGCGGCGGCACATCACCACCTGGGCGCAGGCCGCGACCGTGGTCGCCGACGACGAGGACGGGCTGCTGTTGTGGCAGCCGATGGGCGCGCCGCTGGTGCTCTACCAGGATGCTGCCGGGCGCAGCCTCAAGGACGTGCCGATCGACGAGCTGACCGGCGCTTCGCTGGTACACTCCACGTTCCAGCACGTCAGCGTACTGATGTGGCATCCGCCGGGCGGCAACTATTCGCTCTGGTGGATGTTCGACGGCGACCGGTTCGACTGCTGGTATGTCAACCTCGAAGCGCCGTACCAGCGTCGGCCGACCGGTATCGACACCACCGATCACGCACTCGACCTCGTCATCGACCCGCAGCGCACCGTGTCCTGGAAGGACGAGCCGGAATTCGTCACCCGTACCGGACATCCGTGGTACTGGAACGCCGCCGAGGCAGCGGAGATCCGCGCCACCGCAGAACGCCTGGCGGAGTCAGCGCGCGCCGGGCGGTACCCGTTCGACGGCACCTACTGCGATTTCCGCCCCGACCCCGCCTGGGCCATGCCCCGACTCCCCGACGGCTGGAACGACGACGCACAACCGTCCGGGTGACGCTCTCGGCGGGCGGGACTCCTCGGTACATGTCCGGACATGAGCAGTTCTGTCTGAAGGGGCAAGACCTCGATTAGTCGTCCACTCGAGTGAATTGTCTTTTCGTACGAGTTGTCAACTCGTACGATGGAGGCATGAGCGCCGACGCGATCCACGACCCACCCGTCCTGTCCAGCAGCGAGGCCCGCGCCCACTGGACCAACGTGCTCGGCCGCGCCCAGTTCGCCGGGGAGGTGGCCTTTGGGCTCCCGCCGCGGCCACGAGTCTCCGGTCGTCGCCGTCGTGCCCGCCGAACGGTGGAAGCTGGCCGAACGAGCCCTCGAAATCCTGGAGGACGCCAAGCTCGGCCAGCTGGCCCAGGATGCGGTGGAGACCGCTCGACCGGGACCACGAACGTGTTTCCGCCGACGACCTGTACCGCGAGCTCGGCCTGTGACCTACCGAATCGAGTACGGCCGCACCGCAGCACGACAGTTCCGCAGGATCGCGCAGTCGAACCGCGTCCTGGCACGACGAATCAGAGCCGCAATCGATGCGCTGGCCACCGACCCTCGCCCGGCGGGCTGCCTTCAGCTGGCTGGACATCCCGGCCTGTGGCGGATCCGGGTCGGGGACTGGCGCATCGTCTATGCGATCGCGGATGGCGTCCTGGTCGTGTACATGGTCCTCATCGCCAAACGCGACGAGATATACCGCAACCTGCCCGACGTATCCACCATCACCGCCGTCCTCGCCGCCCTGGACAGAACGTAGGCCGGCGCTACCTGCAGGAACTCCCGACCGACTGCGCAGTCAGGCGTGTACTTCGAACGATCGCTGCGAAAGGCATGCCATCCGTTTTGTACTCAGAGCTGCCTCAGCCAGGCCGTGCTGGAATGGCGCTGTGACTGACGACAGGATCGCGGCCGGTCTCGGGCGTTCGATGCCGTACGCGGCGGGCGTCAGCGGTGCACTGTGGATCGGGTCGTGGTACCTCATGTATCTGGAGGTCACGCGCTGGCACCACGTCAAACCGTCGCTTGCCTTCAACTCCGACATAGCACCCGGTGCTCACCCCGGGCAGGCGTTGATCCTGCTGTACGCCGTGTGCGCGGCGGCCCCGCTGGCAGCCGCGGCCGGATCGATCCTCATGTGGCGTGGGAGAGCACGGAGAGCCCGCTGAGTCCGCGATCAGCGGTGACCGGCTCGGTCACTGCCTCGCGACACGACCCGCGGTCGGTGGCGTCCTACGAGGGCAACCACCCGTACGGCAGCACCGACTGCTTGCCGTCGGTGATCTGGTGCAGCGCGGCCCGGACATAGTGGACGGTGTCCGTGGGTAGTTCGGTCGGTACGACCCAGCGCAACTCGCTGCACTTCGTCGGCTCACCGATCGCCGGGGTGCCCACCCAAGCGTCGACAGTGAAGAACAGGTCGAGACATTCGTGGTCGCCGGACGATTCCGGCGCCCGGTGCATCACCAGGCCCAGCTGGCACGATTCCCGATCCGCGTCGATGGTCAGTTCCTCGCGCAGCTCACGGAGCAGGCCGGTGAGTACGTCCTCGTTGCCGTCGAGGTGGCCGGCGGGCAGGCTCAACTTCCCGTCGTGGTAGCCGGAACCGGCACGCCGCACCAGCAGCACACGACCATCGACACGCAGGACGCCGTAGAGCCCAACTACCAGCCGGAACCGTTCGTGGACACCACCGAACCCTACCGGCGCGCCTCCCACCCCCGGCGCACTTGTCAGCAGTGCCTTCCACTCCCACTCCGTAACCCGGTCAGCAAAGAACGGGGAGGTAGTCGGCGAAGTGGTCGCACACCTGGTCTGCGATCGCTTCCGCGTCGCGGGAGCCGTCGACGGTGATCACCTGGATTCCGTGCCGGCGCGCGGACTCCGATGCGTCGGAGGCCAACATCCGATCGCGGGCGAGGCGGTTGCGCTGAGCCCGTTCCGGGTCGCTGACCTGTGCTGACAATGTGCGGGCCCGATCCAGCGTTGCGACCTGGTGCTCGAGGTACTCGGCGCTGGGAACCATGACCACCATCCGGCGTGGCGAGTCGAGGATCGGCGCCACCAGTTCGGCACGCAGCCCCCACCCTTCCGCCAGCACCGGCCGGGGCGAGACCAGCGCGCGGAGGTCGTCCAGCGTGTACTCGAATCTGGCGACGAAGATCTCCTTTGCCTCAGTCACCATCCGCTCCGGCGTGGTGTTGACCCAGAACGCCTCCACATCGAGGTCGGCGTACGGCTCGCCGCGTCGAGCAGCGTCCGCGACGCGGCGGTCCCAGTGTCCGCGGGCGTCGTGAAAGTCGTAGTGGTAGGCGGTGATGCCGTACCGCTGGGCGATCACGTTGGAGACGGTGGACTTCCCGGTCCACTGCGCGCCCCCGATCCAGAGCGCCTGTCGCAGCGTGCCGAACGGGTCGAATGTCATGCCGACAACTGTGAGCGCCGATCATTACAAGATCAAGTCTTGATCTTACTGTGCGTATCTGATGAAGTAGTAATGAGAGGGATGTACTTCGATCGTGCTGGCCGCATTGACGATGCGTTCTGCGGCTTGTTGAGCCGGATCAGCGGGTCTGGTCGGATCCCTCGGCCTGCCAGAGGGTGACGTCGAGTTCTGGGTAGCGTTCCGCCATTCCGGCGAGGGTCTCGTCGGTCCAGAACGGATGTCCGGGTGCCGGGACGCCGAAGAGTTCGAGTTGACGTGGCGTTGCGCGATGGACGAACTCGTACCAGGACGGTTGGTGGCTACGGTCAGCCCACGCCATGCGCTGACCCCAGTCGGCCTCCGCCGGTCGGTAGATGAGCTGCATCGAGTAGCGCGCGCCCCGATGCTTCCGGAGTTCCGTACCGCGGTGGAATGTACGAGTGTTGAACGCGATCACCGTTCCTGCGGGCCCCGCGCCGGACTGCTCGGCGGCATAGAGATGGGCATTGTCGTCAGCGGAGATGAAGTCGCCGTTGCCGCCGTTCCTCGGGTAGAAGTTCGGGTTCATCGGCAGTTCGGCGGTGTGCTCGTACGGCACCAGGTGCGGCGGTCCGAGCTCCTCGGGAACGTCGACGAGGAAGACGAACAGTTCGAGATGCTGGTAGCGGTTGTCGGTGGACGGCACCAGGACCGTCTTGCCACGTCACCAGCCCACATGCCTGCCACCCTGTCGCGCCTCCGCCCTGACAGCAATGGGTTTTCGCCCAGCAGGTCGCCTACGAGGCGCCATGCGGTTTCCGCGTGACATCTTGTGGGTCATGCGGCTGGGGCTGGGCGGAGTCCGGCTCGTTGCAGGATCTCGACGATTGTTGCTGCTTTCTGCACGTTGTAGGCGGACATGGACCAGGGGTTGTCGGCGGCGGCCTGACGTTTCGTGGCCTCGTAGCGGTCCCGATCGTCGGGGTGGGTACGCAGCCAGTCGCGGAAGATCAGGTGCCGTAGGTGTTCGTCGCAGTCCGGCCCGAACACGTGCAGGTTCACGGTGTGACCCTCGTTCCACAGGCAGCGGTGCTGGTACCAGTCCGGCTCCCGGGTCCGCAGCAGGTAGCCGACCGCCTCCAGCACCGGTACGTACGCCGCTTCGTCGGTCGGGTCGGCCACGATCAGGTCGATGTCGAGCCGGTTCTTGGCGGACAGTCCCGGTACCGCCGTCGACCCGACGTGCTCGACGGCCAGCGCGCCGGCGCCGACTGCGGCGAGGATCCGGTCCCGTTCGGCGGAGTACGTCGCCGGCCAGGCCCGGTCGTACGTGTCGATCGTGATCTGCGCCAGTGGCTTGTCGATGGGCCGGTCTCCGACCGCTGCGGCGGCGATGCGCTCGGGACTGAGCTGTACCAACGGTGCTGGCAACGGTGGCAGACGCATACCGATGACCGTAGGGCATGTCGCTACGGTGAGTGGGAGCCGAGATGTGCGCCGAGCCCGCTGGAGGAACGTGATGGCCCTGAACGTCGGGTTGGAACATCAATGGCAGGCCGAACGGCTCAGCTATTTCGAGGCGGTGCCCGACGGCGTAGAGCTGGGATGCGTGGTCGTCATGCACGGCGGCGGCCCTGGCGACAACAAGGGGCGCAATGTTTCGCTGGCTCAGGACCTTGTCGGGTACGGGTACCGCGTCCTGGGCCTGGACTTCACCGGCAGCGGCGAGAGCTCCGGTGAATGGTCGGACCTGACGTTGAATCGTCGGCGGGACCAGGCCGCCTCGCTGATCCAGGCTCGCGTTCCGGAATCGTCTTCGCTGGTACTCATCGGTTTCAGCATGAGCGGGCAGACGGCCGCCGACCTGGTCGAGGTGTTCGGTGAGCGGGTGAGTCACCTGGCCGTGTGTGCGCCGGGCGTGTACCCGCACGACCTGCGCGACACCCCGTTCGGCGACGGGTCGTTCACCAGCCGGGCGTTCACCGAGCCGGACCGGTGGCCCACCAGCCGTGCCCTGAACGTGTTCGCGACGTTCCCCGGCCGCACTCTGCTGGTCCTCCCGGAGCACGACGAGACGATCCCGCCGGGCATGGCCACTCTCATCGCCCGCAACCTTCAGGCGAACCCGCGGTCCGACACGCTGACCATCCCCGGCGCCGGCCACCTGCTCGACCAGTGGTTCGAGCAGCACCAGCACGACCGCACAGCCCTGATCGAAGCCCTCACCGCTGGATGAACCGGCGCTCTTGTTTGAAGAGGTGGGGCAGGTTCTGGGTATCTTCCGGCACCTCCAGGGCTGTGATGAGAGTGTCGAACTGTTCGGCTGCCATGACGGTCCGATCGGACGGCAGGATATGTACGGGGTCGTCTTCGGTCTCACTCATGACTCCACTATGTGGCAACTGCCTGCCGTCGGGGCTGAGACCGGTGGGACTGTCAGTTCTTTCCGGCCGGTAGCGATGCCAGCCAGTGCAGGATCACCGGGTACTCCGCGACCCGCGCCTTCTCGTCGCCCTCCGGGAACGGGTCCTTGCCCAGCGGCACGTACGGCAGTACGCCGTTGACGAAGTGGCCCGCATCGGGGTACTGCAACATCCGGTCCGGGTAGCTGTGGTGGTGGGACTTGAGCCGCTGCATGATCGCCGGCGCGTACCTGCAGGATTCAAAGATCTGGTCCAACTTGCCGCAGGCGACCAGCACCGGGCCGGCGATCCGCTCCACCGGGATCACCGCGTCCGGGTCGTCGGTCGGCGCCGGATTGTTGAACTGCTGGGTGAACGGCACCTGCCGACCGTGCCAGGTCCACGCGGAACTCTTCCCGTGCAGGCCGACGATCGCGACGTTCGCAGCGGTCAGCGCGACCACACCGTGTACCAGGTCCGGGTAGTGCACGCCGAGCAGCTCGGCCAGTTCCCCGCCGCGCGAGGCGCCCAGCACGACCACCCGGTGCGGGTCGACGCCGGGCTGGCCGCGCGCCGAGGTACCGCAGAAGTGCTTTTTCCCGGCGTACTCGACCGGGATCCTTATCCAGGTACCGGGGGAGTCCCGGGGCGTCGAAGTAGGCGAGGCGAAGGGTGGGATAGCCGTGCACCGCGAGCATCTTCGCCAGCAGGGTCGGCTGGAGACCACCCTCCGAGCCGCCGAGCATGAGTACGGCAGGCTTGGGCCGATCGGTGTGTGGCGGCTGGAAGTACACGCCGACCATGCCGTCGCGGGCGACGGTCAGGCTCTTCTGCCGCAGCTCCGGCACGCTGCTCCGGCGTACCACCGTGCGCCGGGCGAGTTCGACACTGTGGTCGCTGACCGTCAGCGTGACCGATGTACGGTCGGCGAGGTCCGGCCAGACCCGGGCATCGCCCTTCGTTGCCATCGTCCAGAACGGACGCATGGAGTCCGGCGTCAGTTTCCCGCTCGGGTCCTTCCCCGGTGCGGTCCGGTCCAGGTCGATCCGGCCCTCGTCGTCAGCGCGGTACGTCGCCGACGACGTCCACCGCCGATGCGCCCGGTCGGTGAGGCTGGCGCGGATCGTCACCGTCTCCCGGGGTGACAGCCGGGACACCTGGAGGTGCAACGGCTGGTCGACCAGATCACCACCGCGTACGGTCAGCTTCGGGCCCTGGTCGACTGCGCACGCGGCCATCGTCGCCAACAGAACCAGGACCATCGTCAACCGCGCACAGCGCTGCATGTGCTGAAGCTAGCGGCAATGCCCGTACCCGTAGGCCCCACATCGCCCTCCGTTACCCGGCGTTGACGTAGCTCCTGCACTATCGGGCTGGAAGGGGTCTCCTGCCGGAGCGTGGTGGGCGACGATGGCGGCATGAAGATCTCCGCAGCGGTGGCGCAGTTGCCGATCGGGTGGGACATCGACGCGAACCTGTCGGCGATCACCAGGGTGTTGGCGCAGTCGGAGCCGGATGACCTGGTCGTGCTGCCGGAGGGGGCCGTGTCCGGGTACGGTGCGGACCTTGCCGACCGGGTGGGCTCGCTCGACGCCGCGGAGATCGACCGGGCCGTTGCGAGAGTGGCGGACCTGGCCCGGCAGTACAGCGTCGATGTGTTCTGCGGATCGCTGCTGTGGGACCGGGGCGCCTGGTGGAACGCTGCGCTGTTCCTCTGTGCGCACGGCGAACGGTGGAGGTACCGGAAGATCAACCTCGCGATGAACGAACGCGGCGTGTTGAGCGCGGGCAGCGATCTGCCGGTGCCGGTCGTTCGGCGGAGCGCCGGCGAGATGCGGGTGGGCGTACAGCTCTGCCGGGAGATCCGCTTCCCCGAGCAGTGGCAGCAGCTGGCGCGTGCCGGAGCACAGGTCTTCGTGTACCCGACCAACGCGGCGAACACGCGGGAACCTGCGGGGGTGTGGCGCAGTCACCTGATCAGCCGGGCGGCGGAGAACCAGCGGTTCCTGCTCGCGGCGAACGTCGCGGACCTGGACCAGCACTGCCCCACCATGGCGATCTCACCCCGCGGCGAGGTACTCGGCGAACTCGCGCCCGGCGCCACCGGCGTACTGCGGGTCACGCTCGACCTGGACGAGGTCTCCAACTGGTACCTCGACCAACAACGCCGGGACGTCGTCGACCTGCACTACACCGCCCCGACGACTACTCCTGTACTTTCTGACTAGAAACACGTGCTGACTGTCGTGGGCAGTTCAGAAGTAGAGCCGAGGCTTCCTGGGGTATACCAGGCCCTCGGCTCCGCGCATCTCAGGCGCCGAGTGCGCCGGCCTTGACCGCTGCGGTGAAGGTGGACCAGTCGGCCGGGGTGGTTGCCAGTACTGGTCCTTCGGGGTCCTTGCTGTCGCGTACGGCGACGATGCCGGGCAGGTTCCGCGCCACTTCGACACACTGCCCGCCGTTGCTGCCGCTGCGCGTTGACTTGATCCACTGCGCGCCGTGCAGCATCGCCTCATCTTCTGGATGCATCACGAACTCCTTCGCCTTGGTTGGCCTACAGGACCCGGGCCCGGAATCGGCACGACTCTCTGACCTGCTGTTCCGTGTCGTCGTCAGCCGGTGCGTTGGCTGCAGATCGGGGGTTAGGGCGAGAGTTCGTGCGATTGTGGTCGCTATAGCGACCCTGAAGCGACAAACTCTCAGAGTTTCCCGGTGCCGGAGCACGCATCACGCGCGCAGTCGACTGCTACGCGCCGAAAGCCTTCACATTGTTGGCGAACGCGGTCCATGCGGCCGGGTCAACCACCAGCGCCGGACCTTCGGGATCCTTGCTGTCGCGTACGGCGACGATGCCGGCCAGATTCCGCGCCACCTCAATACAGGCGCCGCCGTTGGCGCCGGAGCGCGTCGACTTGACCCACACTGCGCCGACGAGAGGAGGAAGGTTGGTTGAGCGCATCGCGTTACGTCTCCTTGATCAGTTCGGCTGGACGGCGTCGAAAGCACCGGCTCTGACATATGCGGTGAAGGCAGCCCAGTCGGCCGGGTCGGTCGCCAGTGCCGGCCCTTCAGGGTCCTTGCTGTCGCGTACGGCGACGATGCCGGGCAGATTGCGCGCCACCTCGACGCACGCGCCACCGTTGGCGCCTGAGCGGGTGCTCTTGCGCCAGTTGGCGCGGGTCAGATCGTGACGGGACATCTCCGCGCTCCCTTCACGCCAGCTGGTTGCTGGCTTACTCAGAGTCTACGAAATGTCCTACTCGCTGTCGGTGGCTTTGAGCCCATCCAGCATCCGGATGTTGCTCCGGTGCTGGCGTTGATGTCGCTGGCTGTGGACAGCAGAAACCCCTGGCCCGGAGTTCGTCGGACCAGGGGCTTCGTAGCAGTGAAGATCAGGCGTCGAACGTGCCTGCCTTGATCGACGTTGGCGAAGGCGGACCAGTCGGCTGGGGTGGTTGCCAGTGCTGGTCCTCCAGGGTCCTTGCTGTCGCGTACGGCCACGATGCCGGGCAGGTTCCGCGCCACCTCGACACAGTTACCGTTTCCTGAGCTGCGGGTGCTCTTGCGCCAGAGGGCGCGGGTCAGGTTGAGGGTCATCCCGCGCTCCTTTCATGTCTCGTGGTCGATCCGCCGGATGAACTCTGCGGTGTCGTCTGCTCCGAGCGCGTCGGCGCAGAGCTCATCGAACATGAGCTTATAGCGCGAGACCTGGCGTGGCTTCTCCAAATAGAGGTCCACCAGCAGCGTTCTCGATGTAGACGGTCTGGGGATCGGCGGGTCCGTCGGAACTCGATCAGTACGAAGGGACCTGTCGTACAGGCGAGCGGGCCGTGGTCGAACGGATGGACCTGGATCCGAACGTTCGGCATCTCAGATGCCTCGACCAGGCGTTGACGTTGGTCGCGCATGATCTGCGGTCGGCCGATCTGCCGCCGCAGCGCCGATTCGTCAATGACGACGACGAGTCGTAGCGGGTTCTCTTTGGTGAGGACCTTCTGCCGCGCGATCCGGACCTCGACCCGCGCGTTGATGTCCTCCAGCGTCGCGTCAGGGAGGGTCTTGCGGATCGTGGCTCGTGCATAGTCCTCGGTCTGGAGCAGTCCCGGCACTACGAGTGGTTCGTAGGTTCGGCAGACTGCAGCGTCGGCTTCGAAGCCGATGAACGTCGAGTACTTCTTGGGGAGCACGTCGGTGTACTGGTCCCACCAGCCAGGGTGTTTCGAGTCCTTGAGCAGGTCCATTACCTCTTCGCGCTGCTCGTCGGTCACGTCGTAGAGGTCGAGCATGTCTCGCACGTCGCGTCGCTGGGCTGGCGAGTTTGCTGTCTCGACGCGGGAGATCTTCGCCCCCGAACACTCCAGCTCTTTGCCGACTTGTGCCGTGGTGAGGCCGGCGGCATCGCGGTATTGGCGCAACAGGATGCCGATCCGGCGCCGACGGATCATCGAACCCTCATCGTGAGTCACGTTCACAGTGTGACTGTCCGATTAGAGTACTGCAAGCAATCTACCAAAGTAGATGTCAGCTTTTTCTTACTGATGCAGTTGCATGGGGTATTGAATCAGGCTACTGTTCGGGTGTCGGACGTGACGTTCCGTTGGGTTGGTGCAGCGGAGGGTGGCGTACGCGTGTGCTCGCGGGCGCCGGGTGGGCTTCCTCCCTGGCGCGTCCGGTGTCCGCGGCGGTCCGACCGGCGGCGGCAACCACACGCCCGCCGGTCGTCAGCGGCCCGTCGAATCCCAAGGCGGCGGGCCGGAAGAAGAGTGGGGGCGCGGTGTACGGCCTGGAAACCACACCGCGCCCCTGCTCCACCTGACCTCTGGAGGAAACCAGTGGAGCTTCGTCATCGTATCCGTACCTGGCGCGCCCGGCGTACCACCGTGCGTGCACAGCCGGTAGATCCGTACGCGCAGTCGCTCGCCACCGCCTCGCACCTGGGCATGCTGCGCCGCTCGTTCACCGGCGAACAGACCCCGGCGCGGTGGTACCGGTGAGCCCGGCCGCCATGACCGGCATGCTGCCCCGCGCCGGCGACATCGTACGCATCAGCGAGCACGCCGCCTGCCGCTTCGCCGGCGCACCCGTCGAGGAGTTCCGGGTCCTCGCCGCCGCGCCGATCCCGGGCCGTACCGGCTGGTGCACCCTCGACGGCTGGGACCTGGCCACCGACCCGCAGTTGTACGAACGCGGCGTCGCGGTACTCGTCGCCGCCCTCACCATCCGCCCCGGCACCGCCTGGGAGGCACCGTGATCGGCATCGACCCGCTGTACATACTCCTGCTGGCCCCGTTCGTGTTCGGCGCGGTTCTCGGCACCACCGCCGGCTATCTCGTACGCGCCCAGCGCGCCTGGCGCGACTCCTGGGCCGCCGACCGTCGCGAACTGCACTGGCGCTGCGAACTCGCCCGCGCACACTCGCACCGCGCCCACCCGCGGGCTCAGGCGCTGCGGATCCAGCTCCGCCAGACCCCGCCGTACCAGGCCAGACACCGCCGCCGCCCACAACCGCACCCGCGCAGACCCGCTGTACCGACCACAGCCGCCGCGCCCGCTTGACACCTGTGGTGAGCCGGCCGGCGCGGCCCTCCTGCATGACCCGTCTGGCCCGATCAAGATCCGCAGGAGTGGGCGCTCAGCCTCGCGCTTTCGCCGGAATCGGTACTGATCCGGGCGGTGGACGGCCCATTGCCGCAGATCTTCACCCGGCTCCCAGGCCGCCACCCCGGCGAGACGCAGCCGGTTGCCCTGAACCGGCCAGCACCGCACGCCGCGCCACCCGTACGGCGTCAAGATCCGCGGCAGTGGGCGCGCTGCCCGGCGTTTTCGCCCCAATTCACCCGGCGGATGGTCCGCTGCCGCAGATCTTGACCGGCTCCCAGGCCACCACCCCGGCGCGGCGCGCGCGTCGTACTCTGCACGGCCCTCCGTACGTCAACCTGGCACGCGTGCTCGAGCCACAAGGCCGGAGCATTTTCCCCGCATCGACCATTACGTACCTTTTGCGGAAAGGTACATTCGGGGAAAATGCGCAGTGGGGTGCGGCGGCGCCGTGTGTGGTGGTGGCTCGGCCGGGCGCGGTACGGATCACGCGCAGCCCACCGGATACCCGCAGGTAACCTCGCGCCTGTCAGAATCTCCGAGGGCCTCCGAGCGGAGGGCCCGGGACGGGGGCAGCAGACGTGGCGCAGAAGCAGTGGACCAGCTTCGTCGCGTTGGGCGACAGCTTCACCGAAGGCATGGCCGACCAGCTGCCCGACGGCAGCTACCGGGGCTGGGCCGACCGGGTCGCCGAGGTGCTGGCCGCGCAGTCACCCGGCTTCCGGTACGCGAACCTGGCAGTACGCGGCCGCTTGTTCAAGGGCGTGGTCAACGAGCAGGTACCCAGCGCCATGGCGATGCGTCCGGACCTGGTGAGTTTCGTGGCCGGCGGCAACGACGCGCTGCGCCCCGGTTTCGACCTGGCCACGATCGGCCCCCGGCTGGACTGGGTAGTACGACAGCTTGCCGCAACCGGCGCGACCGTACTGCTGCTGACCGGCGCGGACCCCACGTTCCTGCTGCCCGGCAAGAAGGTGGTCCGGCCCCGGGCGCACGCGTACAACGAGGTGATCCGGGAGATCGCGGCCCGCAACGACGTACCGTTCATCGACCTGTGGACGGACCCGGGTTTCACCGACCGGCGGATGTGGGCGGTGGACCGGCTGCACCTGTCCGCGCTGGGCCACCGGCGGGCCGCCGCGCGGGTACTCACCGCCCTGGAGGTGGAGACCGACCCGAGCTGGCAGGCGGCGTTGCCGACTGCCGCGCCGCGCCCGTGGATCGCCGAACGGGGCGCCGACCTGCGCTGGGCGCAGCGGCATTTCGCCCCGTGGATCCGACGCCGGCTCACCGGCCGGTCGTCGGGCGACGGGGTCATGCCGAAGCGGCCGACGCTGGATCCGCTGGTCGCGGAGTCGGAGTCGGATCAGCAGCCCGGTTAGCGGAGCTGGCGACGGGTGTTGGACCCGTTGACCGAGCGGCGTACCCGGCCGGCGATGAACACGACACCACCGACGATCAGCGCACCGATCAGCACGTAGATCAGGATGCCCAGTACGGCCTTGACCGCCCAGACGACCAGTGCACCGGCCACGAACAGCCCGAGCACTACCAGAGCCGCCGTAAGTAGTGCCTTCACATCAGTACCTCTCCGCCACGGCGGTCCCTGCGCGGACTGCCTCCTGTTTCCATGGTGGCCGCTCCACGGGCCGGTTGCCATGGGGTGTCTCCCTGATCTTCTCCCGAAGTGGGACAAGTCGACCGGCGAACGTCTCAGGTGCCGGAACGTAGCCCTTCGGCCAGGCTCGCCAGCAGCGGCAGGTTGGGCACCGCGTCGGCCGGTACGGTCGCGAACGTCGTACCGTCCCGGCGCGCCACGTGCACCGTGCCGCTGGACAGCAGCGGCTGCGCTAGGCAGCTCCAGCACGCCGAGCAGGTGTCGTGGCGCAGCTGGCGCGCGGTCACCGCGAGCGGACCGAACGGCACGGATCCACCGGCCCGCAGCGCCGCCACCGCCTCGGGCAGCAGCGCCTCACTGACCGCGTCCTCCACGATGGTGCCCAGCTCGTCGACGCCGCGCAGCGACCGGGTGAGAGCCAGCCGGGTGCCGTCCTTGGTGCGTACGGTGTAGCGGCAGCCGAGCCGCTCCGGGCAGACCCGGGCGAACGGGCCCCGGGCGAGCCGGTGCAGCCGGCCCGACCAGCCGGACCGGCGCCGGCCCGCGGGCTTCGCGCGGTGCACGGCGTCCACCCGCAGCCAGTCGAAGATCTCCCGCCGCTTTCCCCGCAGGAGCACGAATCCGCCGGTGTGCAGGTGGATCCGGCTGCGGTACAGCCACCAGCCGCGGGCCAGCTGGTAGCCGCCGAGCGAGCACAGTGCGAGCAGGGCAAGTACCGGCGGCGCATCGTGGACGACCCAGTCGGGTCCGAGCAGCGCGACCGTGATCGCCGTCAGCGCCAGGATCGACAGGCCGCGCGCGGCGTCGGGTAGTGCTTGGAATCGGTACTCGGACTGGAAGTTGCCAAGCTCGTCGTCGGGCAAGGTCCCGGTCATCACTCGCCCTTCGGGGGGATTTCCATCGTAGAAAGCCCGACTGTCTCCCCGGTACCGGCATTTCTACCCACCGGTAGCGGCCCGGTGGGTAGATCGGTGACGCGTCATACGGAGAGGCGGCGCTGGGGCTGGCCTGACCAGCCTGCGGATACGCTGTCGCGATGACCGCCGAGCAAGCGAACGGGCGCCGCTCCCGACGCGAGGAGATCCTGGAGGTCGCGGTCGGGTTGTTCGCCCGGCGCGGCTACCACGGTGTCTCCATGGACGAGATCGGCAAGGCGGCCGGGGTGACCGGCCCTGCGCTGTACCACCATTTTTCCGGCAAGGAGGCGATGGTCGCCGCCGCCCTGATCCCGGTCAGTGAACAACTGTTGGCGTCCGGCCGCAGCCAGATCGCCTCGGCCGACGGCCCGATCGTCGCGCTGGACGCGCTGCTGCATTTCCACGTCGAGTTCGCGTTGGAGCATCCCGAGGTCATCACTCTGCATCTGCACGAGCTGGACCGGCTGCCGGACGAGCCGCGGCGCGAGATCCGCCGGCTGCAGCGGCTGTACGTGGAGGAGTGGGTGGAGGTACTCGACCGGCTGCGGCCCGAGCTGGGCCGGCCCGCGGTGCGGGTGCTGGCGCACGCGGCGTTCGGTCTGATGAATTCCACCCCGTTCATCGGTACCGAGATCGACCACGACCGGCGCGCCGATCTGTTGCGGGCTGCCACCCGAGCCGCCCTGCTCTCCTGAGCGCTGCGCCGGACCCGTTGGCCCGCTGGCGGCGTTGTCGCCACGCCCGCGTGCAAGCCGGCACACGGGCGCGGCTCCGCCTTGCCACCGAACCAACGGCGCTCCGCTCGGTCACCATTCCCGAATTTCGGCCAATGCGGTGACGGAATAATTACGTATTGTCGATCATGGCGATGACCTGCGCGAATATCTGCCGGATGAGCGACAGAGTGCTCGGTGATCGGCGCTGACGCGCTGATAATTCCTGCTCGTGGAGTCCGAGTCCGCGGTAGCCGCGTCCTTCGCCGAACTGCTCGCTGCCGCCCGCGCCGCGACCGGCCTCACCCAGGAGGAACTGGCCGAGCGGGCACAGCTGAGCGTTCGGGCGATCAGCAACCTGGAACGCGGAGAAGCAGCCCGGCCCCGGCATGCCACCATCGACCGTCTCGTCGCGGCGCTGGAACTGACCGGCCGGGACGCCGATCACTTCGCCGCCGTGGCGCGGGGCCGCCCACCGGTCGACGGGGTGTGCGGCCCGGCACAGCTGCCCGCCGACCTGCCCGACTTCACCGGCCGCGGTGACGAACTGGACCGGCTGACCCGCATGCTGTCCGCCGACGACACCGACGGCATCCGGATCGTGGCGCTCGACGGTGGCGGCGGGGTCGGCAAGACCAGCCTCGCCGTGCACGCCGCGCACCAGGTACGCGACCGGTTCCCGGACGGTCAGCTCTACCTCGACCTCGCCGGCAGCCGGGCGCACCCGGTCGAGCCGTCCGCCGCGCTGGCCAGCTTCCTCACCGCGCTCGGCGCCGAGCCCGGCAGGCGGACCGAGAGCCTGGTCGACCGGGCCGCGCGTTACCGCAGCATGCTCGCCGGACGTCGGGTACTGGTACTGCTCGACGACGCCGCCGACGCCGCACAGGTACGGCCGCTGCTGCCGGCCGGCGCGGGCAGCGCCGTACTGGTCACCGGCCGTACCCGGTTCGCTGATCTGGCCGGCGCCGTCCACCTCGTACTGGGTGAGCTGCCCGCGGCCGAGGCGGTCCGGCTGTTCGGGCTCATCGTCGGTACCGGGCGGGTGGCCGCCGAACCCGCGGCCGCGGCGCAAGTGGTCGCCGCGTGCGGTCGGCTGCCGCTCGCCGTCCGGATCGCCGGTGCCCGGCTGGCGGCCCGGCCCGGCTGGACGGTCGTTTCGCTGGCCCGGCGGTTGGCCGCCTCCCGCGGCCGGTTGGACGAACTTCGGGTCGGTGACCTCGCCGTACGGGCCTCGTTCCGGCTCAGCTACGACCGGCTCGATCCGGTACCGGCGCGGCTGTTCGCGCTGCTGGGCCACTGGCCGGGGCACGATCTGGCGGTACCGGCCGCCGCCGCGCTGGCCGGGCTGCCGGTAGCGGAGGCCGAACGGGCGCTGGAGGAGCTGGTCGACCGGCATCTGCTGGAGAGCCCGGCCGCCGGCCGGTACCGCCAGCACGACCTGTTGCACGCGTTCGCCGGTGAGCTGCTCGCCGAGGAAGTGGACGACGGGTCCGCCGCCGCGGCGCTGGGCCGGCTGGTGTCGTACGTGACCGCGACCGCGTACGAGGCGGACCGGATGCTGTGGCCGGCCAGCGACCCGCCATTCCCGGCGGGGGAGGTGGCCGACCCGCGCGCGCCGAACTTCGCCTCCTACGACGCCGCGCTGCGCTGGTACGCCGGCGAATGGCCTGCTCTGTGCGCCCTGCTGCGGCACTGCGGCGAGCATCCCGCCGTGCCCCCGGCCGCCGCCGCGCGGCTGGCCAGCCTGCTCAACCTGTACCCGTTTGTCCGGGGTGACTTCATCGAGCTGGAACGCGGCGCCCGGCGGGCGGCGCTGCTCGCCGATCGGGCCGGCGACAGCCTGTTGGCGGCCACCGAGCACAAGCGCCTCGGCGTGGCGTTGCTGGCGCAGCACCGGCCGGTCGAGGCGGCCGAGCACCAGGAACTCGCGCTGGCCGCGTACCGCGATGCCGGCGCCCGGGACGGTGAGGCGACGATCCTCAACAGCATCGGACGGCGGCTGATGTACGAGGCCGACCGGGAACCGTCCGGTGGAGCGGACCGTTACCAGCGGGCCCGCCGGTACCTGTGTGACAGCCTGGCCGCGGCACGGCAGGCGCAACGGCGGGTCACCCAGGTCGCCGCACTGTGCAACCTGGGCTCGCTGGAGCACCGGGCCGGGCGGGACGCGGAGGCGTACCGGTATCTGGCCGAAGCGTTGCCGTTGAGTCGGGAACTGGGCGGCGGCCAGCTGGAGGCGGCGGTGACCAGCAACCTCGGTTCGGTACTGGCCGCGCTGGGCCGGGGGCTCGCCGCGGTGCGCCAGCACGAGCGGGCGGTCGAGATCAGCCGCCAGTTGGGGGACCGCAACGGTGAGGCGGGCACGCTGCTGGAGCTGGCCGCGACACATCTGCGGATCAACGAGCCGACCCGGGCGGTGCGCTGCGCCCGGCGGGCGTTGGAGATCCGGCAGCGGCAACCCGACCCGGTGGCGGAGGCGACTGCCCGGGTGGCGTTGGGCCGGGCGTTGCGGGCGGCCGGCGGTCAGGCGGAGGCGCGGCAGCACTGGCGGCGGGCGGTCCCGGTGCTGGCGGGCGCGGACCCGGCGGCGGCCAGTGAGGTACGGTCCCTGCTCGACGGCTGACCCGGCCGTTTCGTCACGGCGCCGTAACTGGCCGGTAATCAGCCGTTCGGACCAGCTCCGGGCGATATGCCTGGCCAGGGCCTATGCCGCGGCGGTGCCGACGGTCGACCGCCGCCTTAGGCTCTGGGTTGGCCGGCAGGCCGCAGGTCCGCTAACCTAACGATCGTTCAGTACATCTGGAGGGCATGTGATCGAGTCGCTGCTGGTCGCCAACCGGGGAGAGATCGCGCGGCGCGTCATCCGCACCGCACGCCGGCTGGGGGTCCGCACCATCGCGGTGCACTCCGAAGTCGACGCTGGTCTCCCGTTCGTGACCGAGGCCGACGAGGCCGTGGACATCGGCCCCGCGCAGGCGTACCGCAACACCGAGGCGATCCTCGCCGCCGCCAAGCAGACCAACGCCGCGGCGATCCACCCCGGCTACGGCTTCCTGTCGGAGAACGCCGAGTTCGCCCGCGCCGTCGTCGGCGCCGGACTGATCTGGGTCGGCCCGCCCGCCGACGCCATCGACCAGATGGGCGACAAGATCAACGCCCGTAACCTGATGGCCGCCGCCGGGGTTCCGGTCTCGCCAGGCACGAAGACCCCGATGAACACCGTCGAGGCCGCCATCTCCGCCGCCGAGTCGATCGGCTACCCGGTGATGGTCAAGGCCGCCGCCGGCGGTGGCGGGATGGGCATGGCCTCCGCGGCCGACGTCGACGCGCTGCGCACCGAGTACGACAAGGTCCGCAACTTCGCCGAGCGGATGTTCGGCGACGGCAGCGTGCTGATCGAGCGCTACTTCCCCCGGGTACGCCACATCGAGGTGCAGATCCTCGGCCTGGCCGACGGCCGCGTGGTGGCGCTCGGTGAGCGGGAGTGCTCCGTACAGCGGCGCAACCAGAAGGTCGCCGAGGAGGCACCGTCCCCGGCGGTCAGCCCCGAACTGCGGGCCCGGCTGCTCGGTGCCGCGCAGCTCGCCGGCGAGACCGTCAACTACCGCAACGCCGGCACCGTCGAGTGCCTGCTCGACCCGGCCACCGGCGACTTCTTCTTCCTGGAGATGAACACCCGGCTGCAGGTCGAGCACCCGATCACCGAGGCCACCCTGGGCATCGACCTGGTCGAGGCGCAGCTGCGGATCGCCTCCGGTGAGGAGCCCGGCTTCAACCCGGCCGAACTGGAGCTGACCGGCCACGCGCTGGAGCTGCGGGTCAACGCCGAGGACCCGAAGCGTTTCCTGCCCGGACCGGGCGCGGTGAAGACCTGGGTCGAGCCGACCGGCGAAGGGGTACGCGTCGACGCCGGCTACGGCCCCGGCACCACCGTCACCCCGAACTACGATTCGCTGATGGCCAAGCTGATCGTGTCCGGCCCCGACCGCGACACCGTGCTGGCCCGGGCGAAGGAGGCGGTGGCCGGTTTCGAGATCACCGGTCCGAAGAGCAACCTACCGTTCTTCGCCGAGCTGCTCGACAACGACGAGTTCCGTTCGGGTGGGTACGACACCGGCATCATCGGCCGGATGCGGTCCTGATCTGCGGCCCGGTGCGGGATCTGACAGGTCCCGCACCGGCAGTCGATGCGGCGCACAGGAGGTAGCAGTGACAGCGGACCTGCCGGACGAGGTCTCCATCCGCGAGGTCGGACCACGGGACGGGCTGCAGAACGAGGACCCGGTACCGACCGAGGCGAAGGTACGGCTGCTGGACGCGCTGTCGCGCACCGGCGTGCGCCGCATCGAGGCGGTCAGCTTCGTGCATCCCAAGGCGATCCCGCAGATGGCCGACGCCGACGAGGTGTGGTCGGCGGCGCAGCGCAACCCGGACGTGCGCTACTCCGCGCTGATCCCCAACTCCCGTGGCGCCACCCGCGCGCTGGCCGCCGGGTTCCGCGAGATCGAGGTCGTCGTGTCGGCCAGCGACACGCACAACCGCCGCAACGTCAACCGCTCCACCGACGAGTCGTTGGACGACATCACCGCGCTGATCGGCCAGCTGCACGAGGCCGGCGCCACGGTCGAGGTGATCGTGGCGACCAGCTTCGGCTGCCCGTACGAAGGTGACGTGGCACCGCAGCGGGTCGCGGCCATCGTCGACCGGGTCGTCGCCGACGGCGCCGACCGGCTGGCGTTCGGCGACACCACCGGCATGGCTACGCCCCGGCGGGTCACCGAGCTGGTCAGCGCCGTACGCGACCGCCAGCCCGACATCCCGGTGCTGCTGCACTTCCACAACACCCGGGGCGCCGGCCTGGCCAACATCCTGACCGCGATGCAGCTCGGTATCACCGAGTTCGACGCCAGCGTCGGTGGGCTCGGCGGCTGCCCGTACGCGCCGGGCGCGACCGGCAACGTGGCCACCGAGGAGGTGGTGCACATGCTGTCCGACATGGGCATCCGTACCGGCATCGACCTGGACGCGATGGTCGAGGTGGCCGGCCTGGCGCAGGACGTCGTCGGGCGCGAGCTGCCGTCCGGCGTGCTGCGCGCCGGCCCCCGGTACCGCACGATCCCGGCCTGAGCCGTGCCCGGCAACGGCGCGCGACGGACCGGCCTGACGTACGAGGTCTGCGTGGACAGCGTGGCCGGTGCGCTGGCCGCCGAGGAGGCCGGCGCGGACCGGGTCGAGCTGTGCAGCGCCCTGTTCGAGGGTGGCGTCACCCCGTCGTTGGCGCTGGTCGAGCAGACACTCCGCCGGGTGTCCAGGATCCGGGTGCACCCGATCGTGCGGCCAAGGGGCGGTGACTTCGTCTACGACCCGGACGAGGTCGCGTTGATGCGGCGCGACATCGAACTGTTCCGTACGGCCGGGGTGCCGGGCGTGGTGACCGGCGCCCTGACTCCGGCGGGAGCGGTGGACGTCGAGGTACTGCGACTGCTGTTGTCTGCCGCGGACGGCCTGTCCACCACCTTCCACCGCGCGTTCGACCTGGTAGCCGACCCGCTCGCGGCGCTGGAGACGCTGATCGGCTGCGGTGTGGACCGGGTACTGACCTCCGGGCAGGAGGCTTCCGCGCTGGAGGGTGCGCCGCGGATCGCCGAACTGGTGTCGGTGGCGGCGGGCCGGATCACCGTACTGGCCGGTGCGGGGGTGACGGAGCGCAACGTGGCCCGGATCGTGGCGCAGACCGGGGTCACCGAGGTGCATTTCAGCGCCGGCGAGATGGTGGACAGCCCGATGGTGTACCGCAACTCCCGGCCGCATCTGGGTGGGCGTACGGGTCCTGCGGAGTACGCCCGCAAGCTGACCACGACCGCCGCGGTCCGCCGGGTGCTGCGGGCACCACTGGCCTGAGCAGCGGATACAGACTTCTCTGCACCTGGCGGATGTTCAGGTGACGGGCATCACCTGGCGTGTCTTCCAGTGACAGGCATCGTTGATAACTACGTAACGTGCTCCGATCGACACGAAGGGTCCGGGATGTACGTATGCGTCAGCTGCCACCGCACGGAGAACGTGTGTCACGTCCTCTGTTGCCTGGCCGTTCCTGCGTACCCGGATCCAGGCTGCGCCGCCTGATCCGCCACGGCCACGTCATCGGTACGAAGACCTGCGACCGGCCGGGTGCCGGCTCGCATGGCGGAACGGTCCGACCGCACACCACACCGGACGACAGTCCCGGGCGCGCGACCCACGCGGCCACGCGCGGGGCGGGGACCGTTCCACCGGGTGCCACGCACGCCAGCGTCGGCACCGCCCTTACACCGGCCGCCGGGCTGGACCGCACGACGGTACGGCCGATCGACCACGAGTTCATCCAGAGCCCACCGGTCGATGTGCCGCCCAGAACGGCCCGACCCGCCGTGTCGGCGGTCGTCGGGCCCGCCGGTCCCATGGCCGGACCGCCCACCCCTGCCACGCGCCCGGTCAGCGGCGTACCCGGCGCCGTCGGTCACCCGTTCCCAGGGGTGTCCGACCGAGTCGGGGCGTCGTCGACAGGCGTGCCGGTGGGCAGGTCCGGGCCGTCGCCGGAGCGGCCCCGGCCGCTCCACCTGGTTCACCACACGGCCATCCGTCCGTTCGCGACCTGGACCGACGGAACCACGGCCGGCCCGGTGGACCGGGCCCCGGCGGCCGCCGAGCCGTCCGCAACGGTGCGTACCGGCTCCGCGTCGCGGGTGCGGCCGGCCGCCACTCCGCTCGGTACGCCCCGTCCTGGCGAGGTGGATCCGGTCGTCACACCCGACTGACCGGGGCACCTGACGTACGGCCGCTCAGTGTGGCGCGGCCGTACGGGCAGGGACGGGACCGCCGAACGTTCCGCGGGTGCATCTTGCCCGCAGCACTCCGAGGAGACCAGGCGGGCAGCCGCCACCGGTCCACAGTTCCTCGGAATTCCCTGATCGCATATTGAAAGGCACTGACACTCGTGAACACATGGGTACGTCGTACCGCTCGTGTCGGCATTCTTTCCGCCGGTTTCCTCCTGGCCGGCGCGACCGCCGCACACGCCGACACGACCACGACCTCGGCCGGGAACAGCGGCACGCTGTCCGGTAACCAGATCTCGGTGCCGGTCGACGTTCCGGTGAACGTCTGCGGGAACGGGATCGGAGTGCTGGGTGTGGGTGTGCCCGGATCCGGTCACTGCGCCACGGGCACGGAGGAGGAGTCGACGAACCTGGTGACCTCCGACGACCACGGGACGCTGAGCGGCAACCAGGTCCAGGTGCCGGTCCGGGTCCCGGTGAACGTGTGCGACAACGGGATCGGCGTGCTCGGTACGGGCATCGGCGGGTCCGGTCACTGCGCCACCGGCACCGAGGAGGAGTCGGCGAACCTGGTGTCCGCGGGCAACTCCGGTACCGGCAGCGGCAACCAGGTGCACGTGCCGGTCCAGGTGCCGGTCCAGGTGTGCGGCAACGGCGTCGGTGTGCTGGGGCTCGGCGTGGGCGGCGACAACTGCGCGAGGGGCACGTCCGACAACGGTGGCTACCGTATGGCGGCGACCGAGGGCGCCGAAATGGTCCGTTCGGTCGTCCGGCCGGTCGTGAACCGGTCGACCCGGCTGAACCACCGGCCCACCCGGCTGCGCCAGCGGTCGGTCCTCGTGCGGGGGTCGCTGCTGCACCCGGTGCGGTCGATCCTGTTCGGCCGGTGCGATCGGTCGGTCGTCCGCACGCACGGTGACCGTGTCCTGGGTGATGATGCTCTCGGCAACCGCGCCCACGGTGGCCGCCACCTGACCCGGTCGGATGTCTGGGGCCTGCCGGGTACCGAGATCGCCGCGAGGATCGCGCTGCCGGGGCACGTGTTCGATCGCGGTGCCCCGCTCGGCCTGGACGGTCACCACCTGCTCGCCCGCTAGAAGGCCGTTCCGGCCCGGTAGGAGTGAAATGACGGGGGCTTCCGCGAGTGTCGCGGAGGCCCCCGTCGCGTCCGGTGGTGTGATGGTCGCCCGACCGGATGGTGTATCCGGCGGTCCTGAGATAGCCTAACGATCGTTCAGCTACGCGATCGTAGGTGTGTTCGCAGCCGGGAGGAACTCCGTGGTCGTGCCCGAGGATCCAGCCATCCAGGCAGATGCTGCCGCCGAGCTGGAACGGCTCCGCAAGCGCATCCAGGCCGGCGGGGCCGAAAAATACCACGAAGCCAACCGGGCAAAAGGCAAACTGTTCGCCCGCGACCGGGTCACGCAACTGGTCGACGAGGGCAGCTTCACCGAGGACGGCCGCTACGCCAACGCCCTCGCCGACGGCCTGCCCGCGGATGGCGTGCTGACCGGCCGGGCCACCATCGACGGCCGCCCCGTCTGTCTGATGGCCAACGACTCCACGGTCAAGGCCGGGTCCTGGGGCGCCCGTACCGTCGAGAAGATCATCCGGATCATCGAGCGGGCCTGCGCGGAACGGGTCCCGATGATCTACCTGGTCGACTCCGCCGGGGCCCGCATCACCGACCAGGTCGAACTGTTCCCCGGCCGCCGCGGCGCAGGCAAGATTTTCCACCAGCAGGTCCGCGCCTCCGGCAGCATCCCGCAGGTCTGCGCGCTGTTCGGGCCGAGCGCGGCCGGTGGGGCCTACATTCCGGCCTTCTGTGACGTGGTCGTCATGGTCGACGGTAACGCCTCGATGTACCTCGGCTCCGACCGCATGGTCGAGATGGTCACCGGCGAGAAGACCACCCTGGAGGCCATGGGTGGCGCGGCGGTGCACTGCAAGGAGTCCGGCTGCGGGCACTTCCTGGTCCGCGACGAACCCGCCGCCCTCGACGTGGTCCGCCGCTACCTCAGCTACCTGCCGTCGCACTGGCGCCAGCAGCCGCCGGCCGTCGAGCCGGTCGCGGCGCCCAGCACCGACCTGGCCAAACTGGTGCCGGCCTCCGAGCGGCAGGCGTTCGACATGCGCCGCTACGTCAAGGGTCTGCTCGACGCCGACTCGTTCCTGGAGATCCACGCGATGTGGGCGAAGGAACTGGTGGTCGGCTTCGGTCGGCTGGATGGCAAGGTGGTCGGCGTCGTCGGCAACAACTCGCTGTTCAAGGGCGGCGTGCTGTTCATCGACTCGGCGGACAAGGCGACCCGGTTCATCCAGCTCTGCGACGCGTTCAACGTGCCGCTGCTGTTCCTGTCCGACGTGCCGGGCTTCATGGTCGGCTCGGCCGTGGAGAAGGCCGGCATCATCCGGCACGGCGCCAAGATGATCACCGCGGTGTCCGAGGCGACCGTACCGAAGATCTGCGTGGTGGTGCGCAAGGCGTACGGCGCGGGGCTCTACGCCATGGCCGGTCCCGGCTTCGACCCGGACGCCACGATCGCGCTGCCCACCGCCAAGATCGCGGTGATGGGCGCCGAGGCCGCGGTCAACGCGGTGTACGCGCGCAAGATCGCCGCCCTCGACTCCTCCGAGCGGGAGGCGTTCGTGGCAGCCAAACGGGCCGAGTACGAGGCGGACATCGACATCGTCCGACTGGCCAGCGAGCTGGTCGTGGACACCATCGTCGAGCCGTCGGAACTGCGCGACGAACTCATCCACCGGTACGGGGCCGCGGCCGGCAAGGACCGCAGCTTCGCCGACCGTCGACACGGCGTCACACCCGTCTAACCAGGAGCGTCCACAATGGATTTTCGGATCAGCGAGGAGCACGAGGCGCTCCGGCAGTCCGTACGGCAGTTCGCCACCGAGACCGTCGCACCGGTCATCGGCGACTACTACGAGCGGGGCGAGTTCCCGTACGAGATCGTGAAGAAGATGGGGGACATGGGCCTGTTCGGCCTGCCGTTCCCCGAGGAGCACGGCGGCATGGGCGGCGACTACTTCGCGTTGTGCCTTGCCCTGGAGGAACTGGCCCGGGTCGACTCGTCGGTGGCGATCACCCTGGAGGCGGGCGTCGGGCTCGGCTCGATGCCGATCTTCCGGTTCGGTACCGATGCAGCAGCGCAAGCAGTGGCTGCCCCGGCTCTGCCGTGGTGAGGCGCTCGCCGGTTTTGGGCTGACCGAGCCGGGCGGCGGCTCCGACGCCGGCGCCACGAAGACCCGTGCCGTGCTCGACGGCGACGAATGGGTCATCAACGGTGCCAAGTGCTTCATCACCAACTCCGGCACCGACATCACCGACTTCGTCACGGTGACCGCGGTGACCGGCCAGATCGACGGCAAGCCGGAGATCTCGGCGATCCTGGTGCCGCGCGGCACCCCAGGCTTCACCGTGGGCCGGGAATACTCCAAGGTCGGCTGGTGCGCCTCGGACACCCGGGAACTGTCCTTCGACGACGTACGGGTACCGGCCGCGAACCTGGTCGGCGAGCGGGGCCGCGGCTACGCGCAGTTCCTGCGGATCCTGGACGAGGGCCGGATCGCGATCGCCGCGCTGTCCGTCGGGCTGGCGCAGGGCTGCGTCGACGAGTCGGTCAAGTACGCCAAGGAACGGCACGCCTTCGGCCACCCGATCGGTGACTACCAGGCCATCAAGTTCAAGATCGCCGACATGGAGCTGCGCGCGCACACCGCCCGGCTGGCCTACTACGACGCCGCGGCCAGGATGCTGGCCGGCGAGCCGTTCAAGAAGCAGGCCGCGATGGCCAAGCTCTATGCGTCCGAGTCCGCCGTCACCAACGCCCGCGAGGCCACCCAGATCCACGGCGGGTACGGCTTCATGAACGAGTTCCCGGTCGCCCGCTTCTGGCGTGACTCGAAGATCCTGGAGATCGGCGAGGGCACCAGCGAGGTGCAGCGGATGCTGATCGCCCGCGACCTCGGGCTCTGACCTTGTGACGGACCCGGTCGATGACCGGGTCCGTCGGGCCGGGCCTCCTACCGCACCGGACCGGTCCGGTAGGAGGGCCCGGCCGTCAGGTCTGCTCGTAGACGGCGGCCAGTACCGCTCGTCCCAGCGTATGGCCGAACATGCTGAACCCCACGACGGCGGGCGGTGAACCGGGCTCCGGGCCCAGTTCCGCGACGTCCAGGGCGTGTACCGCGAAGATGTACCGGTGCGGGCCGTGCCCGGGTGGCGGTGCCGCGCCGCCGAAACCCTGCTGCCCGTAGTCGTTGCGCGCCTGTTTCGCTCCGGCGGGCAGCCCGGCGAAGTCGTCCGATCCGGCGCCGCGCGACAGTTCGGTCACCTCGGCGGGAATGTCGAACGCCGCCCAGTGCCAGAACCCGCTTCCGGTCGGCGCGTCCGGATCGAAGCAGGTCACCGCGAAACTGCGGGTGCCGGCCGGGGCCCCGGACCAGGACAGTTGCGGCGACACGTTGCCGTGCTCGAACACGTGGTCGTCCGGCAGTATCTGGCCGTCGCTGATGTCCTTGCTCGACACCGAGAAGGACGGCACCGGGGGCAGGAACTGGTACGGCTCCGGTGGGCGGTTGCTCATCCATTCCTCCAAGTGGAGATCGCGTCAGGCCGACCGTACCCGCACTGCCGGACCTTCGCTGCTGACGCGCGCCCCGCGCCGACCTGACCAGCCCGACCGGCGTCCCGTCACCTTGCGTGAGCTTTGGCCTGCGTGTTGACACTGCCGATATGGCATGCTTAAGTTCTCACGTACTTTTTATGCAGGTAACAATGCGTTCCTGAAAAACATTGCCAATATCGCGTTTTCCTACCCTTCGGGCATGCTTCCGGAACGGAGAACGGCCCTGCGTGAAGAGCACCGCACCGCCACGGGGAAAGCCCGGGAACCGTCGGTGAAGGCCGACGGAACCCACCGAGAACCGTCAGCGCAAGGAGATCCCTCATGCAGATCCGGAGCAAGGTCGCCGCGCCGATCCTGACGTTGCTGGCTGCGGCAGCCGTACTGACCACGGCATCCGCGCCGGTCGAGGCGCACCCGGCCACCGCCCACGGCACGTCGGTCACGCACAACGTCGAAGGACCACAGCGCGACGGCAGCGGCACCGTGAACGACCCCTGGGTGCCCATGCGCTCCGCGCACACCACCTGCCAGTCCACCACGCTGTTCGGCAACTACTCCGGCAGCAGGGGACACACGGACCCGATCGCCTCGCTGCCGACAGGCACCTGGCTCGGGGTCCGGTACGTGACATCCAACAACTACTCGGCGGATGTCCTGTGGCACAACCACGGCCAGTGGGGTTTCCTGCTGCGCAGCTGCTTCGCCTTCGACTGATCCGGCAGCACCCCACCTGGTGGTAACCCTTCCCGGCAGCATCCCTCTTCGCCCCAAGGAGTCCCCATGCCCACAGGGTCGGTAAAGGCACGATCGGTCAAGGCAGGACTGGCAAGGACACTGGCCGCGGGTGCGGTCGTGGCCGGACTGGCGACCGCAGGTCTCGTCGCGGTCTCCGCTCCCGCCCAGGCCGCGGCCGAGACGGTCTGCGCCCAGGACCTGTACGTCCGGCAGACCGCAGCGGGCGTCGTGATCGGCACGCTCTACTACGGCGATCACTTCGCCGTCTCCCGGTACTCGCCGAGCCGCCAATGGGTGTACGGCCACGCGTACGGCAACGTGCACAAGGACGGCTGGGTACAGAACGGCTGGTTCTGCTGACCTCCAGTCGGCCAGCACTGTTCGGCCCGCGCCGCCGTTGCTGAGATCCGTGACCCCGGACACGACCCGGGGTCACGGATCTCTCCGGTCAGTGGGCCGGCTCAGGGGCCACCAGGTCGACCCGGGCCGGTGCGGGCCGTGGAACCGTACGGGCCAGCAGCGCCGCGACGCCGACCAGCAGCGCGGCCAGTGCCGCCGCCGGCGCCGGACCGGCACGGTCCAGGATGGCGCCAACGACCGGGGCAGCGGCCGCGCCTCCGGTGGTGGACGCCGTCGTCAGCCAGCCGAACGCCTCACCGCGACGGTCGGCCGGGGTCACCGAGGCCAACCGGGACGTACTGGTGGCGAACGTCGGCGCGATGGCCATGCCGCCGATCACCAGTACGGTGCAGATCAGCCATGGCTGCGGGTTCGCGTCCACCGGCGGCAGTACCGGCACCAGCAGCGCCAGACCACCAGCGGTCGCCGCGACCCGCAGGGCGAACCGCTGCCGCCCGAGCCGGGCCGCCAGGAGCACGCCGCCCACCGCGGAACCGACCGCCCACACCGCGGCGAGCACCCCGGCCATCCCGGGAGTACCCCGGTCCCGGGCCCAGGCCACCAGCACCATGTCCACCGAGGCCAGCGCCGCCACCAGCAGCAGGGTGACGCCCAGCACCGGCAGCAGGCCGGGGGCGCGCAGCACCGAACCTGGCCGCGATGTCGTCGCCTGGTCGACCGCCGGTAGGTCCGCCGGCCGGCCGGCCAGCCCGGAGCGCCGCAGTACGACGACGAAGCCGGCCGCGCCGAACAGGGCGAGACCGCCGCAGGTGGCGACGGCGACCCGGGCATTGACCACGGCCACCAGGATGGCGGCCAGCATCGGCCCGATGACGAACAGAACCTCGGTCAACGTCGACTCCACCGCGAAGGTAGACTCCCGGGCGACGGCATCAGGCAGCCGCGCCCACGTCACCCGCGACACGCTGTTGACCGGAGGCGACACCATACCGCTCACCAGGGCCAGCACCGGTGCTGCCGGCCAGGCCCAGGTGGGCAGCACGGCGATCGCCATGATCCCCAGGGTGTAGAGCGTCGCGGTCAGCAACAGCACCGGGCCAGCCGGTCGCCGGTCGATGCTGCGTCCTCGCAGCGGCGCACCGATCGCCATTCCGACGGTCAGGGCAGCGGTGACCACACCGGCGATGGTGTACGAACCGGTCCACCCGGCGACCAGGAAGGTCATGGCCAGCGCGGTACCGGTGAAGTGCAGCCGGCCCAGCAGGGACCAGGCGAGCAGCCCGGTCAGATGCGGGGTGGCGAGGATTCGACGGTAAGGGGCGAGCACGTCACCGAGCATTGCCGACGATGCTGGTGCCAGCCAAGGTGTTTCTGCGCACCAGCTCGACGAAATTGCAGGTCAGCTCGTCGATTCGGGTCAGGGGAGGCCCGGATCACCCGGTCACGTCAACGCCATGGCCGCCGCCGACACCGCCGACCGGGTCGGGTTGATGTCGGTTTCGCGGGTCGGGTGCACCCGGTTGGTGAGCAGCACCACGGTCAGCTTCCGGGCCTGGTTGACCAGCAGCGACGTACCGGTGAAGCCGGTGTGGCCGAACGTGTCGGTCAACGGCCCGACGATCTTCGGGTCGTCGATCCGCGCCCCGACCCCCTGCCCGTACGGGTGCGGCACACCGGCCGGCACCTGGTCGGTGCGCAGCGCCACGACACTCTCGGGCTTGAGGATCGTGATCCCGTCCAGGCTGCCGTCGCAGCGCAGCATCTCGCCGAACCGGGCCAGGTCGGCGGCGGTACTGAACAGCCCCGCGTGCCCGGCCACACCGCCGAGCCCGTTGGCGTTCTCGTCGTGCACCCGGCCGTGGATGATGCCGGTCTCCAGGTCGTCGCGCTGCTCGGCGGCGGCGATCCGGGGAAGGAGGGTGACCGCCGGGTTGAACCCGGTGTCGGTGAGCCCGAGCGGGACCAGGATGCGCTCCTCGATCAAGGTCTCCAACCGTTGCCCGGTCGCCAGTTCGGCGAGGAACCCGGCGGTCTGGTACCCGATGTCGGAGTACTGGTAGTCGCTGCCCGGGGTACGGACCGGCTCGGCCTCCAGTAGCAGGCGGCGACGTTGACCCAGGAATGCCGACTCCCGCCAGACCGGTCGGCCGGGCAGGTAGCCGCCGATGTGGGTGAGCAGCATCCGCAGTGTGGTCTGCCGCTTGACCCCCTCGCGGTATTCCGGGAACCAGCGCCCGACCGGCTCGTCCAGGTCCAGCAGACCCTCCTCGACCAGGCCGAGTACCAGGACGGCGGTGAACATCTTGGTGATCGAGGCGATGTCGTAGATGGTGTCGGCCCGTACCGGGATCCGCCGTTCCGGCGGCAGCAGGGTGTAGTCGCGGGCGGCGTACCGGACCGCCTCGCCGACGCACTCGAAGGCGGCCTGCCGGCCGTCGACCAGCACCAACGCCACGGCGCCCGGGTAGATCCCGGGCCTGTCCGGTCCGGGGAGTCCGGCTTCCAGCACGGTACGCAGATCGGTCACGACGCCAGAGCCTACGGGACCTGGTTCTGCCCCGGCGCGGGATACTGCCCGCCGTCGGTCGGCTGCCCAGCCGGCGGCCCGGACGTCACTGGTGGTCCCGAGGCGGGCCACCCCTGCGGCGGCGGCAGCTGGTTCTGCGGCGGCGCCCACCCCTGCGGCGGCGGCCCCTGCGGGTACGGCATCGGGGCCGGCACCGGCACCGTCACCGCGGTGGCCGGGCGACCGGAGATCGCAACGGCGATGGCGGCCGCCATGAAGGCCAACCCAGCGACAGCCGCGGCGGTCCCCACGGTGCCTGCAGCTTCCGTTCGCTGCAGGCAGACGCCATGCGGCGAGCCAAAGAAGAGCGGGAAGTCGTAGCAGCCGTCACCGGAAGAGAGGACACGCAGCAGACTCACGCCCAGGCAGGCGCAGCCGAGGAGGATGAAGAACGCCGTGAACAGCGAGGTGCCAGTACTAGGTTCGTTTGAGGACATAGGCGGCACGCTATCGACGCGGCGCAACTTGGTAGAACCGCAGCGTGAGCAGGGGTGCGGCCGGGAACCGTCAGGAGGTGGCGGTGGCCTGGAAGACGGTCTGGCCGGTGCCGGTGGGTGCCGGATCGATCGTGGTGAAGCCGGCCTCGCGCAGCGCGGCGACCACCGCGTCGGTCGGCCAGCCGTTGCCGAGCCCGGGACCGCCGGCGGCGAGACTCACCTGGATGCAGTGGAACAGGCTGGAGAAGTAGCGCAGCACCGCGCCCGGCTGGGCGATGTCGGTGTCCACGTTGCCGGTGGCGGCCGGCTCGACCAGAACCAGCGCGCCACCGGGGCGTAGCACCTGCCGGGCGGAGCGCAGCAGCCCGCCGGGGTCGGGCAGGTCGTGCACCGTGTCCAGGGCGAATACCACGTCGTAGGCGTCGTCGAGGCCGTCGGCGAGGTCATGTTCGCGGAACTCGACGTTGTTCAGCCCGCGCTCCGCGGCGCGTTCCCGGGCCACGGTCAGCGCCGCGGTGTCCAGGTCGTACCCGACGAAGGTGCTGGTCGGGTACGCGGTGGCGAGCAGACACAGCGCGTGGCCGGCGCCGGTACCGATGTCGGCGACGTGGCAGCCGGCGGCCAGCCGGTCGGTGAGCCCGGCGGCGGCGGGGATCCATTCGGCGAGCAGCAGCCGGTCGTACGCGGCCCGGTTGATCCGGTCCTGCATGTCGGTGAAGTCCGGCTGGTACTCCGCGTACGGCACTCCGCCGCCGTCGCGCATCGAGCGGACGAGGCCGGGCGTCACCCGGCCGGCGAGCGGACCCATCCGGAGTAGTACGGAGGTGTCCATCGGCGGGTTCTCGGTGCCGAACAGCACCTCCGCGCCCGGCTGGAAGCGGAATACCCCGTCCTGGTGCGCGAGGTAGCCGGCCGCAGTGAGCAGGGTCAGCCACTCCCGGGTGGACCGCTGGTGGGTGCCGGCCCGGTCGGCGATGATCTCGGCGGTGCCCGGCCCGGCCCGCAGTGCGTCCAGCAGCCCGGTCTGCCGGCCGAGTTCCAGCATGATCATCGCGTACTGGCCTTCGAGGTGCTGAAGGAAGCGCTGCGTCATGTCGTCCATCGGCGGGTTTGTACCACACAACGCCCGCCCGGCGGACCCCTCGCAGCGGTGGGACGTGGCCGGATAGTGGACGTACGCGGTGGTGTCTGTGGCCGTGCCGACCGGTCCGCCTAGGCTTGGGGCATGGCCGACACGATTTCTTTCGCACGTGGTGCCCCGTCCCTGGACATCGTGAATGTCGACGGGCTGAAAGCCGCGGCGGTCCGCGCTTTCGAGAGTGATCCGGGTGGTCTCGCCGCGTACGGCACCTCGGTGGGCTACCTGCCGCTGCGTCAGTGGATCGCCGACAAGCACAAGGTCTCCCCGGAGCAGGTGCTGGTCACCAACGGATCGCTGCAGGCCGACGCGTTCCTGTTCGATGCGCTGGTCAGTCCCGGCAGTCCGGTCGTGGTGGAGAAGCCCACCTACGACCGGACCCTGCTCGGGCTGCGTAACCGGGGTGCCGAACTGCATGCGGTGACGCTGGCGGCGGACGGCATCGACACCGACGAGCTGGCCGCGCTGCTGGAGTCGGGGGTACGCCCGACGCTGGCGCACGTGATCCCGAACTTCCAGAACCCGGCCGGGGTGACGTTGTCCGCGGCGAAGCGGGAGCGGCTGCTGGAGCTGGCGGAGCAGTACGACTTCACCATCTTCGAGGACGATCCGTACCTGGATGTCCGGTTCGCCGGGCAGCCGCTGCCGACGATGCTGGACATGGACCGCAACGACCGGGTGGTGTACGCCTCGTCGTTCTCCAAGACAGTCTGCCCGGGTGTGCGGGTCGGTTACCTGATCGGTTCGACCGAGCTGATCTCCCGGATCGCGAAGTCGGCGACCAACACCTACATCTCGCCGAGCATGGTCGCCCAGGCGATCGTGTACCAGTTCGCCGTCTCCGGTGATCTCGACCAGTCGATCAAGACGGTACGGCTGGCGCTGTCGGAGCGTGCCACGAGGCTCGGTGAGGCGCTGCGTGCTGAGCTGCCCGGTGCGCGATTCGTGGTACCGGACGGTGGTTACTTTCTGTGGGTCGAACTGCCGGATGATGTCTCGGTGGACAAGCTCGCGCCGGCGGCGAAGGAGCGCGGGGTGGCCGTCGTGAAGGGCTCCGACTTCCTGTTGCAGGGCGGTGACCACTCGGTTCGTCTCGCGTACTCGGCGGTGACTCCTGATCAGATCAGCGAGGGTGTACGCCGTCTGGGTGAGGCGGTTCGCGCAGTTCGTGGCGGACTGTAGCTACCACATGCTGGGATCGCGGACGTGAAATACCGTCGCCTTTGTGTCATGACGCAAACTCGCCAGGGTAAATAGTTCCGCGCCCGTGGTGGCCGGCCTACATTGACGCTGGCCGCTGTCCGTGAGCACCAACTTGCGGAGCGGCGCTGAAGACTTTATCCCCGCCCCCGGAGGCGCCGGGTGGAGTCACCGGCTGAACCCCCCGTAGCCGGTGACCCACCCGGCGCCTCGCTTTATGGGGCAGGTCGGTTCGCTCGCCGCTCGCCGCCGGGCCGGAAACGGACCGCAGGCGCGGCATCGCCCGCCGTCCAGTCGGCAACCAACGGGCGCAGGATCACCCGACGGCCCGGTTGTACGCTTGGCGCACTCACCGTTCGTCGCACGGCACAGTGCTGCTCGGGAAACGACAGTGCCGCGCCGGAACAGCCGTGCCGGTGCGCGGTGCCCGGCCCGTACCAACGCGATCTGGGCAGCAGAGGGAGGGGGCGGCGATGGCAGATCAGCACCGTGGAAACGGGCGCGGCCTGAGTAGGGCCTTCACCGCTCCGGTCCGCGCCGTCTCCAAGGTCCTACCCCGCACCGGCGGTGCGGTCACCCCACCCCGGCCGCCGCGGGCCCGGCACAGCGCCATCGTGGACTGCGGCCTGTACATCGACGGCATCCGGCAGCCGGGCCAGTGGGACTACACAGACGCCCTCACCGAGGCACGCAAGCGGGACGAGGCGTTTGTCTGGGTGGGCCTGCACGAGCCGGACGGTGACGAGTTCGCCGACCTGGCGCAGACGTTCGACCTGCACGAACTGGCCGTGGAGGACACCATCAAGTCCTACCAGCGCCCCAAGGTCGAGCGGTACGGCGAGATCACCTTCGCCGCCGTCCGTACCGCTCGCTACGTGGAACACGCCGAGCTGACCGAGACCAGCGAGGTCGTCGAGACCGGCGACGTGATGCTCTTCATCGGGCCGCACTTCGTGATCACCGTCCGGCACGGGGACGCGTGCCGGCTGGCGCCGGTCCGTACCGAACTGGAAGGCAAGGGCGAACTGCTCGCCCAGGGGCCGTGGGCGGTGTTCCACGCGGTGGTGGACCGGATCGTCGACCTCTACCTGGATGTCGCCGCCGCCATCGAGCAGGACATCGACGAGATGGAAGCGGGCGTCTTCGGCCGCGGCGGCGGCGGCCGGATCCAGCGCCTCTACCAGCTCAAGCGCGAACTGGTGGAGTTCAAGCGGGCCGTCGTACCGCTGTCCCGGCCGCTGGATGCCCTGGTCAGTGGCCGGATCCCGGGCGTACCGAGCGAGATCCGCCGCTACATCCGGGACGTCGCCGACCACCTGTCCCGCACCGTTGAACAGGTGGTCACGTTCGACGACCTGCTCAACTCGATCCTGCAGGCCCGGCTGGCGCAGCTGTCGGTGGACATGAACAACGACATGCGCAAGATCGCGGCTTGGGCGGCCATCCTCGCGGTGCCGACCGCCGTCGCCGGGATCTACGGGATGAACTTTCAGCACATGCCGGAACTCAGCTGGACGTACAGCTACCCGGTGGTACTGGTGGTCATCCTGGTGATCTGCATCTTCCTGTATCGGATCTTCCGCCGGTCGGGCTGGCTGTAGGTCCGGCAGCCCGGGTCTATGGCCCTGCGGGCCGGTTGCGGGCCCCTGCGGGCCGGTTGCCGGCCCCTGCGGGCTGTTCGGGGCCTGGACAGCCGGTACGGGTGGCCCGCGCCGTCGCGCGCAGACCACCCGTACCGGGTGGAACGTCAGGCCTTGCCGTGCCCGTTGGTAGAGGGCTTGGCGTTCTTACCGGCATCGACCTGAGCCTGCCGTGCGGTCTCGGCGGCCTGATCCGCCTTCACCGCCGCCTGGTTGGCCTTGACCGCGGACTTCTCCGCAGCCTTTTCGCCGGAGCTGGCCAGCTTGCCCTTCGCCGCATCGACGGCGCCGGAAGCCTTCTCCTTCACCGCGTGTACGGCCGTGGCCGCCTTCTCCTTGGCCACTGCCGTCGGGCTTTCCGAGGCGGTGGCGTCCGTCGCGGCACCCGGGGCAGCGAACTCGTGCTCGGGTTCGTACTCCTCCCACTCCGGTGTGGAGCGGCGGGAGACGATGACGCCGGCCGCACCGGCTGCGAGGCCAAGCGCCAGGGCACCCATCACCCACGGCCACCGACGGCGCTTCTCATGCTCGCCGCGGATCGCGAGGGCCGTGTACCGGGCCCGGTTACGGGCCTCCTTGCGTGTCTTGCGGGTGCGCTTCTCGGCCTTGCCGGCATGCTTGCGGGCCTCCTCGCTGGCGCGACGGGCCGCGACGACCACCGGGGCGACCGCCTCGATGGTGCTGTCCCAGGACCTCGTCGCCGCGGACCGCGCCGCGTCGACCCTGGGCCCCACCACGTCGCGGGCCGCACCGACCCGTGGAGCCAGCACGTCCCGGGCCGCCTCGACCCGTGGCCTCAGCGCATCCCGGGCCGTGTCGACCCTGGGTGCCGCCACCTCGGCGGCACGTTCCGCTGCGATCACGGCCGCGGACCGGAGGTGCCCGAACCCGTCCGACAACTCATCTCCGAACTGCTGCGCACGTGTCTTCGTCACGCGCCGACGCAGGGACACAGTCCCACCCCCTAATTTCTCTACCTCATCCTGCCTGTTGCCCTACCGGCGCACTGCCCAAACGCCGGCATGCGACGATTGCGTGATTGGCCACCACCAGGCAAGGAGGACTGATGGCCGAAAAGTTGTACGCCATATTGCACACCAACGCCGGTCCGATCCGGGCGGAACTGTTTCCGAACCACGCCCCGAAGACGGTGCAGAACTTCGTCGGGCTCGCCGACGGCTCCAAGGCGTGGACCGACCCGACCACCAATGCGCCGGGCAAGGGTCCGCTCTACGACAACACGATCTTCCACCGGGTGATCGACGGCTTCATGGTCCAGGGCGGGGACCCGCTCGGACAGGGCTTCGGCGGCCCGGGATACAAGTTCGAGGACGAGTTCCACCCCGACCTCCGGTTCAACCGCCCGTACCTGCTGGCGATGGCCAACTCGGGCCCGAACTCCAACGGTTCCCAGTTCTTCATCACCACCGGCGCGACCAGCTGGTTGGACAACAAGCACACGATCTTCGGCGCGGTGGACGACCCCGAGTCGCAGAAGGTCGTCGACGCGATCGGCACGACCCAGACCGGAGCCGGCGACAAGCCGGTAAAGGATCAGGTCATCGAGCGGATCGAGATCGTCAAGGAGTAGCGGGCAGCGGGTCTGTGCAGATCCCACCGGGCGGCCGAGCGGTTCGGTCGCCCGGTGCGGCATGCTTGAGGCCCAATCGGCGTCGGTAGGAGGCGGAATGACAGACCAGCAGACGGGCAGCCCGTCGGTCCCGGTCTGTTACCGCCACACCGGCCGTGAGACGTACGTACGGTGTGTCCGGTGCGATCGTCCGATTTGCCCGGACTGTATGAACGAGGCCTCGGTCGGCTTTCAGTGTCCGGAATGCGTGAATGCCGGCGCCCGGACCGTACGTCAGCCCCGTACCGCCTTCGGCGGTGCCATCGGAGGCGGTCGCAGCTATGCCACCATCGGGCTGATCGCCGTCAACGTGGCCGTGTACATCCTGATCCTCGTCGGCGGTGGGGTCGGCGCCGCGATCGGCAGCGGCGGCAGCATGCTGGCCGGTGCGGTGACCGGGCTGGAGTCCCGGCTGGGTGTCTTCGCGCCGTCCATCGCGTCCGGCGAATACTGGCGCCTGGTCACCGCGATGTTCGTGCACTTCAGCATCCTGCACCTGGCCATGAACATGTACGTGCTGTGGATCATCGGCCGCTACCTGGAACGGACTCTCGGGTCGGCCCGGTTCCTGGCCCTGTACTTCGTCTGCGGCATCGGCGGCAACGTCGCCTGCTACCTGCTCGCCGGTGGCCTGTCGGGCGGTGCCTCGACAGCGGTCTTCGGCCTGTTCGCCGCGTTGTTCTTCATCAACCGCAAGCTCGGGTTGTCCAGTTCCAGTGTGGTCGTCCTGATCGTGATCAACCTGGCGTTCACCTTCCTGGTGCCGGGTATCTCGATCCTCGGCCACATCGGCGGCCTGATCACCGGCGCCGCGCTCGGGGTTGGGTTGGCCTACGCGCCGCAGCAGCATCGCACCAAGGTCCAGGTCGCGGTCATCGGCGGGGTGCTACTGGTCCTCGTCCTGCTCACGGTGGGCCGGACCGCCATGCTGCTCGGCTGACGGTCCGCCGGCCTGCTCCCACAGTGCCGTCAGGCTGGCGACCACCTCGTCGCAGGGCGCGGCGAGTTCGTTGGCGCTGAACAGGTACAGATCGTCGCCACTGTCCACTTCGACCAGTTCGGTACGCAGACCGAAGCGGTTGCGGCGGTCCACCCGTACCCGTTCGACCGAGGACCACGGCACGTGCCGGCGGCCCGCGAAGCCGGTCACCGCGGTGATGCCAGTGGTGTCGGCGGACAGCCGTACGCCGGCGACCAGGTCCCGTACGACCAGGGCGAGCAGGACCAGCGCACCGCCGAGGCCGACGACGAGCGAGCCCGGGTCCGGCGCGTTCCACAATCCGGCGGCGGCGAACAGGGCGGCTCCGATGGCCTTCAGCACGGTGACGACGGGCCGTACCCGCCACTGCCGGGGCCCGCTGGGCGCCGGGGCAGGCACCCACGCCGGAGTCGGGCGGGTGCCGGTGGTACCGCCGGTGTCCGGCGCGCCTGGCCGTACCTGGTACGGATCGCCCGGAACGGTCATCGGGCCGGCTCCGGCACCGGGCCGGGGGTGCGGTGGATCGCTGGGGTCACGGCATACGGACGCATGCATCCAGTGTGCCGCCGTCGTGCGGGGCGGTCGAGCAGCGGTGCCGCGGTCGCTACTAGAGACCGCGCCCGGGGACGAGAGAGTAAGCTCCGAGACAAACAGGCTACTGGGGAGTAACAGATGCGCGACGCGGTCATTGTCGGAGCCGTACGCACCCCCGTGGGGCGGCGCAAGGGTGCCCTGGCCGGAGTTCATCCGGTCGATCTGTCGGCGCGGGTGCTGACCGCGCTGGCCGAGCGCACCGGGGTCGATCCGACCCGAATCGACGACGTGATCTGGGGTTGTGTCAGTCAGGTCGGCGAGCAGTCCTGGAACATCGCCCGCAACGCCGTACTGGCCGCGGACTGGCCCGAGTCGATTCCGGGCACCAGCATCGACCGGCAGTGCGGCTCCAGCCAGCAGGCGGTGCACTTCGCCGCCGCCGCGGTGATGAGTGGCCAGTGCGACCTGGTGGTCGCGGGTGGGGTCGAGGCCATGACGCGGGTGCCGATGGGCTCGTCGGTCGGACACGACGTCGGCACGCCCTTCGGTGAGCGGGTGGTGGCCCGCTACGCCGGGCGCCCGGGTGTCATGGACGGTCCGCTGCCGTTCAACCAGGGCGTCGGCGCGGAGATGATGGCGGCGCAGTGGGGCTTCACCCGCACCCAGCTCGACGAGTACGCCCTGGCCAGTCACGCCAGGGCGGCGAAGGCCCAGGACACCGGGCTGTTCGAGGACGAGATCGTGCCGGTTGACGTGGACGGCGGCACGGTCAGTGCGGACGAGGGCATCCGCCGGGACACCTCACTGGCCAAACTCGCCGATCTGCCGACCCCGTTCCGACCGGACGGTGTGGTGACCGCCGGAAACGCGTCGCAGATCTCGGACGGCGCGGCTGCCCTGCTCGTCACCACCAGCGAGAAGGCCCAAGCGCTGGGGTTGACCCCGTTGGCCCGGGTCCATGCCACCGCCCTGGCCGCCGCCGACCCGGTGATGATGCTCACCGCCCCGATGCCGGCGACCCGGAGGGTGCTGGCGCGCAGCGGCCTCGGCGTCGACGACATCGGTGTGTTCGAGGTGAACGAGGCGTTCGCGCCGGTACCGCTGGCCTGGCTGGCGGAGACCGGGGCCGCTGCCGAGCGGGTCAACCCGCGGGGCGGTGCCATCGCGCTCGGCCATCCGCTCGGCGGGTCGGGCGCCCGGATCATGTGCACGCTGCTGTCGCAGATGCGGGCCGATGGCATCCGCTACGGGCTGCAGACCATGTGCGAGGGCGGCGGGATGGCGAACGCCACCATCCTCGAACTGCTGTCCTGACCCTGCGCGTCCGGGCCGGTGACGCCACCGGCCCGGACCTGGATTTGGACCTGGGGTCAGCTCATCGGTAGGTCGAACTCGCCGTCCTTGGCGCCCCCGACGAACGCGTCCCACTCGTCCTTGGTGAAGACCAGTACCGGACTGTCCGGGTCCTCTCCGTTGCGCATGCAGATCTTGTCCTCGACGAACGCGACCTCGATCCGGCCACCGCCCTTCGGGGTCTCCACGTCGCTGCCGCGCCACACCGCGTCGGTGAGGTCCGGGCATTCCTTCTTCTGAGACTGCTCAGCAGCGGTCACAGGTCATTCCCTCCGTCTTTCGTTCCAGTCAGGAACCGGTGGCGCGATCGTAGGTCGGTCGGCCGGTTCTGCTGTTCGCTGGTTCGGCAGTTCCGGCTTCCGGACAGTCAGCGACGAGACCGTAGCTCCCGGCTTCCGACGGTAGAGACCACCGACCGGTACGTCCATCCGCGACGAGCCTGTCCGCTCGGATACCTGCGGGTGCCATCATCCCAGCGGCGTGATGCTGCCGGTACGACCGGTGCTGACGGGGCCGTACGGTGGGCATGTCCGAACTGTGTGTGACGTAGATCATGCAAGAGAGTTGCCCGTACGTCGTCCGGTCTGCGCCGGTCACAACGGGCGTCCGGTGACGATCACGCAGGCCCCCGGTGCCGTGTTCGGAGGCGATCCGGAAAGCGCTTGCCCGGCGCGACTCGGCGTACCAAGAGGGTTATCCACAGTGTGGATAACCCTTGGGGATAACCCTCGACCAGAACGTCACCACGACATCCGGACGCGACGAGTGCCCAGAATCGCAGCTCGCCGCAGACCAGTTCGCCGCGGACCCACAGGTCCGCGGCGCAACAGCGGGAGGCCGACGCTCAGCGCCAGCGGGACAGCACCAGGAGGCTGGCAACCAGCGCGCTGAAGCCCACGGCCAGGTTCCAGTAGCCCCACGGGGCGACCGGGTAGAGGCCGCTGGACAGATAGAACGTCACCAGCCACCCGATGCCGACCACGATCAGTGTGAGCGCGGTCACTGGCACCCAGGTCGGACTGGGTTTCTTCTTCGCCGCAGCGGAGCGCTCCTGCGGGCGCAGCTCCGCCGGTGCGGTGTAAACCTTCTTGGTACGTACTCGGGACTTGGGCACGGTCTCTCCTGACAGGGGTCCGGAAGCTAGCGTAGTCAAGGCCGCGCAGACCGCAAGGAGGAGGCTTGCCGGAAACGAACAGTCCAGACCGGGAGCCGGGATTTCTGTCCCGATTCCTGATGCCTCGCCGCCGTGCCGGCCGTCAACGCGGTTGGTCCATTATCGTGCCACTTGTGGTCTTCCTTGCGGGGCTGTTGTTCGCGACCACCGCGACAACTGCCCGCGGCACCCAGCTCCGGGAGGACCGCCGGGTACAGCTCAGTGACGCTATCCGGCAGCGCCAGGTGGATGTGCGCCGGGCCGAGCGGCAGGCCGCGGGGCTGCGCGGGCAGGTCGACGCGGACACCACCCGACAGGGCCGCTCCGACACCCGGATCCGTGGCCAGCAGAACCGGTACCGGGGCAGTCGGCCGGCCGCCGGACTGAGCGCCGTACACGGACCCGGGCTGAGCGTGGTGCTGGACGACGCGCCGCGCCGCCCGGACCGGGCCCTGCCCGCCGGGGCCAGCGCCGACGACGTGGTCGTCCACCAACAGGACGTCCAGGCCGTGGTGAACGCGCTGTGGGCCGGCGGCGCCGAAGCGATGACGATCATGGACGTCCGGGTGATTTCGACCAGCGCGGTACGCTGCGTCGGCAACACCCTGTTGCTGTCCGGTCAGGTGTTCTCGCCACCGTTCCGGGTGGTCGCCATCGGCGACGAGAGCCGGATGCGAGCCGCACTCGACGCCTCGCCCGGGGTCCGGGCGTACCGGGCCGCTGTCGCCGACTGGGGGCTCGGCTACGACGTCAAGGGAGAAGCCGACGTGAAGTTGCCGGCGTACCACGGTTCGGTTGCGCTGTCCGCTGCCCAGGTACCGCGCTGATGAGCAGGGCCCGCCGACAGTCCGGACGACCCACCGACCACCCCGCTCCGGCACGGCTCCCGAGCCGTTGGTCATAGTGCACGAGACAGTGACCTACGGGGAGGTGGCGTGAGCTATTGGCGCGCGGACGACGATCCGACCGTCGTCATGCCTGCGTTGCGTGACCAGTACCGCTCGCACCGACGCAGACCCTCCACCGGAGCACCGCCCGTCCAGGACGGCCCGGTACGCCGGATCATCCGCGGCTTCGGTGAACTGCTCATCACCTTCGGGCTCGTCGTACTGCTCTTCGCCGGATACGAGGTGTGGGGCAAGCAGCTGATCATCCACAAACAGCAGGACCGGTACAGCCAGCAGCTGGAACAGGCGTGGGCGGCGCCGCCGAAGAAGGCCGACGACGCGCCGCCGCTGCCCGGTCATGCGCTCGCCCGCCTCTACATCCCCCGCTTCGGCAAGAAGCTGATCGTCGTACAGGGCGTGACGCAGGACGACATCCGCAATGCGCCCGGCCACTACCCGGGCAGCGCCATGCCCGGCCAGATCGGCAACTTCGCGGTCGCCGGGCACCGGGAGGACGCCATCTTTCCGCGCAACTTCAACCTGCTGCGGACCAACGACCCGATCATCGTGCAGACCAGGACCACCTGGTTCATCTACCGGATCTACCAGCAGCAGATCGTCGTACCGACCCAGGTGGATGTGGTCAATCCGGTGCCGGGCCAGCCGCTGGGCACCACACCGACCAGAGCGCTGATCACCATGACCACCTGCAATCCCTGGTGGGACAACTACCAACGGCTCATCTACCACGGCAAACTCGTCCGGCAGCAGCCCACCCGGGATGGCAGACCGAAAGAGCTGGAGGGCTAGCGGTGTACGGCTGGATCTGGCGCAGGCTGCCCTTCGGGCTGCCGGGCAGGCTCATCGGTTCACTGATCCTGATCGGCGGGATCTGCGCACTTCTCTGGTATGTGGTGTTTCCGGCGGTGGATCCGATCCTGCCGTTCAACGACGTACAGGTGACCGCGCCATCGGGCCAGCACCAGCCCAGCCCCCCGACGTCCACACCCGCGAGTCCGACGATCCGACCGAGCTCAGGCAACGATCTGCCCGGAAACTGAGCGGCACCGGCGCCGTCCGCCGACCGTGCCGATCACAGCACTAAACTCGGCAGCATGGGTACCCGGGTACTGGTCGTGGACAACTACGACTCGTTCGTTTTCAACCTCGTGCAATACCTGGGCCAGCTCGACATCGAGTGCGTGGTGCGCCGCAACGACGAGCTGACCGTCGCCGAGGCGATCGCCCTGGACGTCTCGGGGGTGCTGCTGTCACCCGGCCCCGGCACCCCGGAACGGGCCGGCATCTGCATCGAGCTCGTCACGGCGTTGGCCGGCCGGACCCCGCTGTTCGGGGTCTGCCTCGGCCACCAAGCCATCGCCGCCGCGTACGGGGCCACCGTCGTACGGGCACCCGAACTGCTGCACGGCAAGACCAGCGAGGTGCACCACGCTGGCGCCGGGGTGCTGGCGGGGCTGCCGGATCCGTTCACCGCCACCCGATACCACTCGCTGACCGTGGACGAGCGGACTCTCCCGGCCGAGATCGAGGTGACCGGACGCACCGCCTCCGGGATCGTGATGGCTCTCCGGCATGCGGAGCTCGCCGTCGAGGGCGTGCAGTTCCACCCCGAGTCGGTACTCACCCAGGGCGGTCACCGGCTCCTGGCGAACTGGCTGGCCGGGTGCGGTGCCCCGGAGGCGCTGGAACTGGCGCCGGAACTCACCGCCCAGGTGGAGCGCCGCCGGCTGGCCGCGATCGGCTGACCCCGCCGGTCACCGGACCGCCCGCGCGGACGGCACCAGCGGCCCGTACGACCCTCCGGCCGTACGGGCACCGCCCGTCAGCCGCCGCCGCGGGTGGGCGTCGGCATCGGGAACCCGGTGTGCGACGGTGTCGGTGTCGGCGTGGGCGTCGTACTGGTCGACGTGGTCGGTGTCGGGGAAGGTGACTTCCCCTGCGCCACGGCGATCGTCACGGTGCTGTGCGCCCGTACGGTTCTGTTGCCGCCGGGATCCTGACTGACCACCTTGCCCTGCTGGGCGTCGGAGGTCTTGTCCGGTTCGATGCGTACGTTGAATCCGGCGTCCTTCAGCCTGCGGGTGGCGTCATCCTGGAAGAGCCCCACCACCGACGGCACGATGCCCTGGTTGCCCTTGGACAGCCGCACCGTGACCGTACTGCCGACCACGACGGTGGCACCCTGCCTCGGATCGCTGTCCACCACGCTGCCCTGCGGTTTGGCGCTGTCCACGTTCTCGAACCGGCCCTTCAGATGGGCCTGTTGCAGGATGTTCCTGGCGGCCTGCTCGCTGCTGGCGTCGTCGAGCTTCGGGATCTTCACCGTCTTCGGCCCCTGACCGACGGTCAGGGTGATCAGTGCGTCCGTCGCGACCCGCTGGTTGCCGTGCGGATTCTGCTCGACGATCCGTCCCTTGTTCGACTCCGAGGACTGTGCGGTCTCCAGGTGCACCTTGAAACCGACGTCATGGATGGTCTTGACCGCGATGTCCTTCGGCTTGTCCGTGACGTCCGGCAGCAGCGCCTTCGGTGTCTGACTGCCGGCCAGGTAGAGCCCGACCGCGGTGGCGCCCACCGCGAGCACGGCCAGCAGAGCCAGCGAGACCAGTACCCACATGGCGCGGCGCCGGCGGCCCGGGTCGGTGACCCGGGCGGCGGGCTGGGAGCCGGTCTGGTCGCCGCCCGGTACGGCGGCACCACCGGCGGCCACCATCGTGCGTTCCTCGGCGGACAGCACCGGGGTGGCGTGCACCGGCCGGCCGTTCGCCGCACGGAGCAGGTCGGCCCGCATCTCCGCGGTGCTCTGGTACCGGTTGGCCGGGTTCTTCGCCAGCGCCTTGAGGACCACGGCGTCGACGTCCGCCGGAACGTCGGCGTTGCGCTCGCTCGGTGGTTTCGGATCTTCCCGTACGTGCTGGTACGCGACGCTGACCGGACTGTCGCCGGTGAACGGCGGCGCTCCGGTCATCAGTTCGAACAGTACGCAGCCGGTGGCGTAGACGTCGCTGCGTGCGTCGACGGTCTCGCCGCGGGCCTGCTCCGGCGACAGGTACTGCGCAGTGCCGATGACCGCGCTGGTCTGCGTCATCGTCGCGGTGGTGCTCGCCACTGCCCGGGCGATGCCGAAGTCCATCACCTTGACCTGGCCGGCACCGTTCAACATGATGTTGCCCGGTTTGATGTCGCGGTGGATGATGCCGTGCCGGTGGCTGAACTCCAACGCGCCGCACACGTCCGCGACGATCTCCAGTGCGCGTCGCGGGGCGAGCGGGCCCTCGTCGGTGAGGACCTCCTTGAGGGTCTGCCCGTTGACGAACTCCATCACGATGTAGGGCAGGGCTTCGCCTTCGGCGCCCTTCTCCTCGCCGGTGTCGTACACCGCGACGATGGCCGGGTGGTTCAGCGACGCGGCGTTCTGCGCCTCGCGCCGGAACCGGGCCTGGAAGATCGCGTCCCGGGCGAGGTCGATACGCAGCATCTTGATCGCCACGTCGCGTCCCAGCCGCAGGTCACGGCCCTGGTGAACCTCGGCCATGCCGCCGTAGCCGAGCAGTTCGCCCACCTCATAGCGGCCGCCGAGGATCCGATCGGAATCGGTCACCGCGCTGCTCCCGGTGCGGTCATGCCCATTCCCAGTGGCGTACCGGATCCGCCGGTGAAGCTCTGACTCTTGACGCCGCCGGTGGCCCCTGGCGACGATGTGCCGCCGTCCGACGATGGCGTCTGACTCGGTTCGGTACTCGGCGGCTCGGAAGGGGTCTTGCTCTTGCCGCCGACTCCGGGGAGGGTCGGCAACTGATCCCCGCCGTTGCCGTTGTTGTTCCCGTTGCCCTCGTTGCCCGGCTGGACGTACACGACCGCCTCGTCGCCCTGCTGCGGAGGATTGCGTCCCTCCGGCAGTTTGACCTTCACCACCAGCCCGGGATGCCACTTCGACTTCCCCTGCCAGACCGCCCGACGCACCCGCGCGCCGCGGTTCTCCAGGTCGTTGGCGACATCCCGGTACGGCTTGCCGGCGTAGTCCTGCAAGTTGATCTTGTTGGTGTCGTCGTTCTGGCTCTGCGACTGCGACTGCGACTGCTGGCTCGCGCTGCTGTCCGCCTGATGGGAACCCTTGCCCGGGTTGTCCTTGCCGCCGCTGAACATCGCGTACCCGATGCCACCGAGCCCGGCCAGCACCACGATCACCGCGACCACCACACCGGCGACCATCAGGCCGTTGCTCTTGCGGGGCGGCGGTGTCTGGGTGGTGTAGCCCTCGTGCGCCGGCCGGCCACCGTACGGTGGTGCCGACGGTACGGCGGCCGCTCCGCGGTGGTAGTTGCCGGTGCCGGGACCGCTGGTGGGCGCTACCGCCGCGCCGGCCGGCAGCACCGACGTACGCTGCGGACCCGACATCCGGGTCGAGGTGCCGAAGGCCGAGGTCGGCGGGTGCCCGGAGGCGGCCCGCCGGGACGCCTCCGCCATCGCCGAGGCACTCGGCCAGCGCTGCGCCGCGTCCTTGGACATGGCCCGGTCGATGACGCCCCGTACGCCGGCGGGAACGTCGGCCGGCAGCGGCGGCGGAATGTCGCGTACATGCTTCATCGCGACCTGGATCGGGTTCTCGCCCTCGAACGGGCGGTGCCCGGACAGGCACTGGTAGCCGACTACACCCAGCGAGTAGACGTCGCTGGCAGAGGTGATGTTGCCGGCGCCGGTGGCCTGCTCCGGCGACACGTACGAAGCGGTGCCGAGGATCGAGCCGGCCGTCGTCAGCTGACCGGACATCGCACTGCGGGCGATGCCGAAGTCGGTCAGTACGAGCTTTCCGTCCGGACGTACGAGCAGGTTGCCCGGTTTCACGTCGCGGTGCACGATGCCGTGTTCGTGCGCCGCCTCCAGCGCCTCACCGGCCTGTGCCAGCAGGTTCATGGCGCGTTCCGGGGTGAGTCGGCCGACCCGGCTCAGCGTGTGGGAGAGCGCCTCGCCCTCGACGTACTCCATGACCAGGTACGCGACCCGCCCACCGCCGTCGACACCGCTCTCACCGTAGTCGTAGACCCGGACCACGCCGGGATGGTTGATGGTGGCCATGACCCGGGCCTCGGCGCGGAACCGCTCGATGAAGCCGGGCTCGTCCAACAGGGCCGACTGCAGGATCTTGACCGCCACGACCCGACCGAGGACCGTGTCCTCGGCCTTCCAGACGTCGCCCATACCGCCGGTGGCGATCCGCTCATCCAGCCGGTAGCGGCCGCCCAGTGTGCCCCCGGGCGTCAGCATCTGCACAGTCCCTTCATTGTCGCCGCGGGTCCGGAGACGGGCCGGACGTCGGGCGAGCGGCGCGGTGTGTGGGGTAGCGCGCCGATCCGTCGCTGTGTCCGGTCGCTCATCTGCCCAACACCGCCTTCATGATGTCGCCGCCGATCTGGGTGGCTGTGGCACTGCCACTTTCACCGGCGTTCTGCAGAAACACGCCCACGGCCACCTTCGGGTCGCCATTGTCCCGGGCATATCCCATGAACCAGCCGTGTTCCGGCGCGCCGGTCCCGTGCTCGGCGGTACCGGTCTTGCCGCCCACCTCGACGCCGGAGATCTGGGCACGCCGTCCGGTACCCCCGTTGACCACCGCGTTCATCATGCTGCGCAACTTGCCCGCGGTCTCCGCGTCGATGGGGTGGCCGAAGGTGTGCTCCTGCGCGGTACGCAGCGTGGAGAAGTCGCTGCCCTGGATCTCCTGCACCAGGTACGGCTGCATCTCGGTGCCGTCGTTGGCGACCGCGCCGGCGATCATGGCCTCCTGCAGCGGCGTCTGCGCCACGTTGAACTGGCCGATCGAGGACTGGGCCAGCTGGGAGGCGCCGCTCGGGTCACCGGTCACGCTCTTCGCGACCGGCATGCCGTCCGACTGTCCCAGCATGGGGATCGTCATCTTCTTGTTCAGTCCGAACGCCGCCGCCTTGGACACCACCGTGCTCGCGCCCAGCTTGACACCCAGTTGGGCGAACCCAGTGTTGCACGAGTCACGTAGCGCAACCAGTAGGGTGACATGCGGCTGCGGGCAGATGCTCGGCACGTCGTTGTGGATCGGGTTGCCGCCGTCCTCCGGCCGGTACTGCGGGCCGGCCGGAATGTTGGTCTGCGGCGAGTATCCGTGCTCCAGCGCGGCCGCCGAGACCACCACCTTCATGGTCGAACCGGGCGGCCAGGGGCCACCACCGTCGCCGACCGCCTTGTTCAGCAGCGGGCTGGTCACATCGTTCGGCCGGTCCTTCTTCCAGGCGCTCTGCTCGGTGTCGGTGTCGTGGTCCGCGAGTGGAGTCGGGTCGAAGGTCGGGGTGGTGGCCATCGCCAGGATCTTGCCGGTCTTCGGGTCCATCGCGACCGCGGCGCCGGCCAGGTGCGAGCTGCGCAACCCCTGCCAGGCGGCATCCTGGACCTTCGGGTCGATGGTGGTCAGTACGTTGGCGCCCGGCGTGTGCTTACCGGTCACCGTGTCGGAGACGTTCTGTACGAACAGCGCGTCGTCCGTGCCGCCGAGCATGGAGTTCTCGTACCGTTCGAGCCCGCCGTTGCCGTACCGCAGCGAGGCGTAGCCGGTGATGCCCGCGTACTCCTCGCCCTTGGGGTAGATCCGCTGGTAGCGCAGCTCGCCACCGTGGGTGTCCCGGCTGTACGCGATGGCCTCCCGGCCCGCCATGATGCTGCCGCGCTGGATCTCGTACTGCTTGATCTGGTTGCGCCGGTTGTAGCCGCTGTCGCGGAATTTCGCGGCGTCGAACATCTGGACCCAGTTCAGGTTGGCGACCAGGGCCAGTAGCAGCACCATCACCGCGATCGAGACCCGGCGTAAGGGCGTGTTCACAGCTTGATCACCTCCGTCGCGGCACTCTTCAACTGGGTGGGTGGGCCGCTCGGGCCGCTCGGCCCGGACCTGCCCGCTTCCGCAGGCTGCCTGGCCGCGTGGGAGATGCGCATCAGCACCGCTATCAGGATCCAGTTGGCGACCAGCGACGAACCGCCGTAGGACAGCCACGGCGTGGTCAACCCGGTGAACGGGATCAGGCCGGTCACACCGCCCACGATGACGAACGTCTGCAGGGCGATCGAGAAGGCCAGACCACCGGCCAGCAGCTTGCCGAACGGATCACGCACCATCGTGGCGGTCTTCATGCCGCGGGCGGCGATCAGCAGGTAGAGCATGAGCACGGCGGTCAGCCCGGCGATACCCAGCTCCTCACCGAGGCCCGCGGTGATCTCGTCGCTGTAGTTGAGCGGCACCAGCGTCGGGTGCCCGGCGCCCGGCCCGGTGCCCAGCAGGCCACCGGCGGACAGACCGATGTGCGCCTGCAGCGCCTGGAAGCCCGCGCCGCCCGGATCCTTCATCGGGTCCAGCCACAGGTCGATCCGGGCGTGCAGGTTGGCGAACGGGCTGAGCACGTTGCCCAGTTCGTAGCCGACGAACGCGCCGCCGAAGAACAGCAACAGACCGATGATCAGCCAACTGGTCCGTTCGGTGGCGATGTACATCATCACCACGAAACAGCCGAAGTACATCAGCGAGGTGCCGAGGTCCTTCTCGAACACGAGGACCAGCAGGCTGAACACCCAGATGATCACTACGGGTCCGAGGTCACGACCACGGGGGAACTCGATGCCCAGCACCCGCCTGCTGGCCAGCGACAGCACCTCGCGCTTGCGGACCAGGTAGTAGGCGAAGAAGCTGAGCAGCAGCAGCTTCGCGAACTCGCTCGGCTGGATCGCGCCGGCCGGGGTGATGATCCACAGCTTCGCCCCGCCGCTCAGCGAGCTGAGACTGGCCGGCAGCAACGCCGGGATCGCCATGAACACCAGACCACCCAGGCCCAGCGTGTACGCGTACCGCGACAGGGTCCGGTGGTCCCGGAGCAGGCCGAGGACCAGGGCCATCGCGACGACGGCCACCACCATCCAGCCGAGCTGCTTGATTCCGAGCCCGTCGAAGGGCCCCCAGGCCCGCCGCTGGGACAGGCTGTGCTGGTCGTTGATCTCCACCCCGCCGATGGACAGCCGCTGGATGAAGATCACCCCGATCCCGTTGAGTAGCGCCGCGCACGGCAGCAGGACCGGGTCCGCGTACGGCGCGAGGAACCGTACGGCGAGGTGGGCGACCAGGTAGAGGATGCCGAGCAGAGCCGGCAGGGTCAGCGCCTTGACACCGATCTGGTCGGTCAGCGCGGACTGCGACACCACCGACAGCAGCAGCACCAGGACGAAGGCGAAGGCCAGCAGTCCCAGTTCGGTGTTACGACGGGTCGGCGGTCGTCGGCCGGCCGACGCACCGGGCGGCGGGGCGGAACGAGCAGCGGTCGGGGTGGTCACGGGCGGTGGTTCACCTACCTGGCCTGCAGCCACCGGGATCGGTCGCCGAACTGGACGTACGCGGGGACGGGCTGGTCGCGCTCGGAGTACCGCTGGCAGAGCGGGTGATGTGCGGAGTCGCGCTGGACCTGCCGGTGGCATGCGGAGTGGGCGTCCCCGTGGGCCGGCCGGACCTGCTGCTCGACGGGGTCGGCGTCGGACTGGCTGCCGGGCAGACCGGCAGCATGTTCTGGTTGCCCGGGTCGTCCTCGGTCAACTGCCGCAGGGTGTTGAGCGCCTGGTTGCGGCCGGGGCTCTCGATACCGTCCTGGACCCGGCCACGGGCCAGCCTGGTCAGTTCCTTCGTCCTGGTCCGGCTCTTCACCTCGACGCTGGACAGGTGCACCCCGAGCAGCTTCCCGGGTACGCCGCGGAACACCGCGACGTAGCCGTCGTCGGTCGCTCCCACGTAGTACTGGGCCCGGGTGTACTGGTAGACGCCGAATCCGGCGCCGCCGACGATCGCGAGGGCGACCAGCACGATCAGGGTATTGCGGATCGGGTGCCGGCGGCGCTGTTCCGATTCTGTCGGCGCTTCCTGGTCGGTCTCGGCCGGTACGTCCGCCGGGCCCTGGCTCTGCTGCTGGGCCAGGGCCGCGCGGGCGGCCGGGCTGGTCGGATCGGCCACCGTGGCCATGCCCCGGTCCTGGGCCGCCGCGCCACCGACGATGGGCTGCTGCTCGGGGTACGTACCGTCAACGACGTCGGCGATGATGACCGTGACGTTGTCCGGGCCGCCGGCCCGGAGTGCGAGCTGGATCAGCCGGTCCACGCACTGCTGCGGGTCGGGGCTGTCCAGCAGGGTGTCGCCGATGGTCTCGTCGCTGACGAAGCCGTGCAGTCCGTCGCTGCACAGCAGGTAACGGTCACCGGGGCGGGCCTCCCGTACGGAGAACTCCGGTTCGACGTCCTCGCCCTGCAGCGCCCTGGTGATCAGGGAACGCTGCGGGTGGTTGTTGGCCTCTTCCGGCGTGATCCGTCCCTCGTCCACGAGCATCTGGACGTACGAATCGTCCTTGGTGACCTGCACCATCTGCTGGTCACGGAGGATGTACGCGCGGGAGTCGCCGACGTGGATGAGCCCGAACCGGGTGCCGGAGAACAGCATCGCGGTCAGGGTGGTGCCCATTCCCTCCATCTGGGGATTGGCCCGGACCGTGTCCCGTAGCCGCTGGTTGGCGTTGGCGACGGCGTTGCGGATGGCGTCGACGAGGTCGGCGCCCGGGATGTCGTCGTCCAGCGGCGCGAGCGTCGCGATGACGATGTTGCTGGCCACGTCACCGGCGGCCATGCCGCCCATGCCGTCGGCGACGGCGAGCAGCCGGGGACCGGCGAACACCGAGTCCTGGTTGCCGTCGCGGATCAGACCGCGGTCACTGTGCGCCGCATACCGAAGGGTCATCGTCATGAGGCGACCTGCCGGGTGAGCATCGTGGCGTTCCTGGGCGGATCAGCGGTGACACAGGGCGGTTGATGATGGTGCGCATTCATGAGGCGACCTGCCGTTGGCGTGGCGATCGCCAGTGCGTCGGAAGGAACGGGACAGAACGGGACACCGGGAGTCATAGTCATGGCCGTAGCTCGAGGGCGGTGCGGCCGATCCTGATCGGTACACCGAGGGGGACAGGAGTTGGTCCGGTGACCTTAGCGCGATCCAGATACGTCCCGTTGGTCGATCCGAGGTCTTCGACGAACCACTCACCGTTACGCGGCACTATCCGGGCATGTCGGGTGGACGCGTAGTCATCGGTCAGTACCAGGGTGGAGTCCTCGGCGCGACCCATGGTGATCTGATGGTCTGCCAGCGTGATCTGCGTGCCGGCCAGTGCCCCCTCGGTCACGACCAGCTGTCGCGCGGCCCGACTTCGTCGGGCGCGCGCCGGGCGCGCCGTGTCCTGCGGTGGTTGTACACCGCGTGGCGCTGCCACCAGTTTGCCGCGGGCACCGGACCAGAGATCACGCCGGATGACCCCGATGACCGCGAACACGAAGATCCACAGCAGCGCGAGAAATCCGAACCGGGCGACGGCCAGGACGATCGAAGGCATCAGCCGTCCACATGGAAGGTCAGAGAGGTGGTGCCGAACTGGATGACGTCACCTGGTCGTAGCGCGACGGCGGAGATCCGTTGCCCGTTCACCACGGTGCCGTTCGTGGAGCCCAGGTCGGTCAGGACGACCCGGCTGCCGTCGTAGTCGAGCCGGGCGTGCCGGCGCGAGATCCCGACGTCGGCCAGCCGGAGCTGGGCCTGCTCGCCACGACCGATGATGGTGGACCCGATGGCCAGGGTGTACTGCCGGCCGTCGTTGGACAGCATCCGCGCGTTCGGGGTCTGCTGCCCGCCCATCGCCGGTGGACCTGAGGTGCTGTACGCCTCCTGCCCGGGCGGCGGGCCCGAGTTGTACTGGTCGTAGCTCTGCTGTTGCGGAGCCGGCTCGGCCTGCTGGCCACCGGTGTAGACCTCGGCGGTGACCCGGAACATGCCGGTGTCCAGCCCCTCGCCGCGCTCGATCTCGACGATTACGTCGCCGTAGACCGTCCACCCCTGTTCGCCAATGAACTCCGCCTGGCTCTGCGCGAGCTCCTGGGCCAGCGCCGCCGCGTACGGCGCGAGCCGGCTGTGGTCGTATGGCGAGAGGTCGATGACGTACCTGTTCGGCACGAGCGTTCGGCCGCCGGCCAGGATCGCTTTGTGCGCTTCGGCTTCCCGTTGCATCGCACTGGCGATCTCCACCGGGTGTACGACACCCCTGAAGACCTTGGCAAAGGTGCCCTCTACCAAGTTCTCCAATCGCTTCTCGAAGCGTTGCAGAACGCTCACCGGCTCCTCCTCGGCTTCCGTGACCCCGATGGTATCGGGCCGTCCCACTCCCGTCGGCAGGAGCGTTCCTCCCCCGTGTTAGGCTTTCGCCGCTGACCGAGTGTGTACTATGCCCACTCGGGTCAACGGGTGCGGGGCTGCCAGCTCCGAGCTCCAGCGGGCACTGTATGTTGGTGCTCCCGATGTTGGGCCACTGGGGAAGTGGCGGAATGGCAGACGCGCACGGTTCAGGTCCGTGTGCCCGAAAGGGCGTGAGGGTTCAACTCCCTCCTTCCCCACTCTGAAAGCTGGCTTGTGCTCCGGCACGAGCCAGCTTTGTGTTTCCCGGACCTGTTCTGTCCCGGAACCCGTTGCGGCAAACGTGGCGCCCGGCCGACGCTTTTCTCTTCACACCCCTCGCGACTGTCCAACACCCGCATTGCTGCCGGTGTTGGACCACCCGACCGCTCCCATGCCCGGTCGCATTCCGGGAAACAGCCCCGGAATGCGACAGAACGCAGTCATCAAGCCACTGCTGGCGAGCTCATGATGACAGATTCCACGCTCCTGTGGGGCACCCAGCCACCGTCGGATCGGCGCGTCGACGGTGGCTGAGTCGTTGATCACGATGGACTGAGCGCCCTGGTCAGTGCAGGTCCCGACGGCGGAAGCGGAAAATCCCGACGCCGGCCAGCAGCACCGCGACAGCGAGCAGTAAGGCCACCGGCGTCGCGCTGAGGGTTCCACCGGGCAGTTTCGGCGTGTGGGTGAAGGGGGAGAGATCCATCACTCGCTGGTCGAGCCCGAGCAGATCCCCGAACTGACCGAGCAGCAGGAAGACGGCGAGCAGCCCCCAGCTGACGGTGACGAACCGGGGCAGCAGGCCGAACACGGTCGTCGCGAGCGTGCCGACCACCAACGCGGCAGGTACCTGGGCCAGCGCCGCGACCAGTAGCCGGGGCAGTTGACCGGCCACGTCGCCGGTACGCAGGCCGTGCGCCAACCCGGCGGACAGTCCGAGCAGCGCCAGCAGGGTCACCGTGCCCATCACCAGTACGACGACGTGGCTGAGCATCCAGCGGGCCCGGGGTACCGGGGTGGCGAGCAGGGCCTCGGCCTGACCGCCGGCCTCCTCGGTACGCAACCGCAGCGCGGTCTGTATCGCGTAGCCGGCCGCGGCCAGGCCGGCAAGACTCATCGTTGCCGCCAGGTACGCGTCGGTCAGGCCCTGGACCCCGCCCATCCGGGCGAACAGGGTCCTGACCTGGTCGTTGTCCCCGGCGAGGTCGGAGACGCTGGAGGCCATCGTGCCGATCGCGGCGCCGGCGAGCACGAAACCGACGCCCCAGCCGAGCAGCGAGCCCCGGTGCAGTCGCCAGGCGAGCGCGAACGGGCTGCGCAGGCCGCCGCCGGCGCCGGCCGGCCCGGGTCGGTCCTGGATCAGGCCGGCGCCGAGGTCCCGGTGGGCCACCAGCCGGTATCCGATCCCGAGCAGCAGGATGGTCGCGGCCAGCGGCAGTACGAACACCCACCAGTGGGGCTGGGCGGCGAACGACCGGACGGCCAGCGTCCAGTCCAGCGGGGAGATCCAGGACACGGACCTGCCCGCGCTGCCCGGACCGGACGAGTCGCCGACCGCCCGGAGTAGATAGCTGACGGCGAGTACGGCGGCCGCGATGCTGTTCGCCGACCGGGAGCTCACGGTCAGCTGCGCGGTGACGGCGGCGACGCCGGTGAACACCCAGCCGGTCGCGGCCAGCGCGAACCCGAACGCGAACGAACCGGCTGCCGGAATCCCACCGGCGGTGAGCGCCAGCCCGGTCAGTACCGCCAGCAGCAGGTTCGCCGCGAGCGAGATCACCGTGGCGGCGGTGAGCGCGGCGTGCCGGCCGACCACCGCGGCACCGATCAGTTCGGACCGGCCGGCCTGTTCGTTGCCGCGGGTGTGCCGGATGACGGTGAAGGTGCTCATCAGGGCCACCGCGGCGGCCCCGAGCGCGCCCAGCTTCCAGGTGGACAGGCCGCCCAGGGTAGCGAGGTCGGAGGACGGTCCGTACAGCGCGATGGTGGCCGGGTTGCTGCCAGCGCCGGCCGCGAACTGTAGCCGGGACGCGTAGCTGGGGTAGAGGTCGGCGACGCTGGCCACGCTGCTGGCTGCCATCGCGGTCAGCGCCGCGAGCCAGACCGGCAGGGTGATCCGGTCCCGTCGGGCGGCGAGTCGGAGGAGCGCCCCGGTCCCACGCAGAGAGTTCATCGCTTCGCTCCGACCGGTTCCGTGTCGCTGTAGTGGCGCAGGAACAGTTCCTCCAGCGTGGGCGGTTGGCTGACCAGGCTGCGTACCCCGACCGCGGTGAGCGCCCGGAGCAGCGGATCGAGCTGGTCGGTGTCCACATCGCACCGCAGCCTGGTGCCGGTGACGGTCAGTCCGGTCACGCCGGGCAGGTCGGCGATGCCGTCGACCGGGCCGGCGAGTTCGGCGGTGATCGCGGTGCGGGTGAGGTGGCGCAGCTCGGTCAGGCTCCCGGTCTGTACGGTCCGGCCGGCGCGGATGATGCTGACCCGGTCGCAGAGCGCCTCGACCTCGGCGAGGATGTGGCTGGAGAGCAGTACGGTGCGCCCGGCCCGTCGTTCCACCTGTACACAGTCCCGGAACACCTCCTCCATCAGCGGGTCGAGGCCGGAGGTGGGCTCGTCCAGGATGAGCAGTTCGGCGTCCGAGGCCAGCGCGGCGACCAACGCGACCTTCTGCCGGTTGCCCTTCGAGTAGCTGCGGGATTTTTTGCGCGGGTCGAGGTCGAAGCGTTCCAGCAGGTCGGCCCGCCGCTGCGGGTCGAGGCCGCCACGGAGTCGGCCGAGGAGGTCGATGACCTCGCCGCCGGTCAGGTTCGGCCACAGGGTGACGTCGCCGGGCACGTACGCGAGGTGTCGGTGCAGGTCGGTGGCGTCCCGCCAGGGGTCGCCGCCGAGCAGGGTGGCGCTGCCGCCGTCGGCGCGCAGCAGTCCGAGCAGGACCCGGATCGTGGTGGACTTGCCGGCGCCGTTGGGCCCCAGGAAGCCGTGTACCTCGCCGGTCTCGACGCTCAGGTCGAGGCCGTCCAGTGCGCGGGTGCGCCCGAACGACTTGGTCAGTCCGGACACGGAGACTGCAGATGTCATGCACCCAAGCTACATTAGATTCATAAACTTGTGAAGTTAGTAAAGTGTGTAAACTCCCTGACACCGAGCCGGCAGAGAGGGGTACCAGTGAGCACGTCAGCCAGTCCCGACCGGGACGGGGCCGAGGTCACCGCGTTCCGCGAGCGGTTCGCCTCCGTGCTGACCGACCTCGGCATGCCGCGGATGCCGTCCCGGGTCTTCGCGGCACTCTTCGCGGAGGACAGCGGTCGACTGACCGCCGCCGAACTCGCCGAGACGTTGCAGGTCAGCCCGGCAGCGATCTCCGGCGCGGTGCGGTACCTGGGTCAGGTCAACATGATCAGCCGGGAACGCGAGCCGGGCAGTCGACGGGACCACTTCCTGATCCGCAACGACATGTGGCAACGGATCATCGCCAACCGCGACCAGATGTTCGGCCAGTTGGAGGACAACCTGCGGGACGGCATCAGGGTGCTGGGCCCCGACAGCCCGGCAGCCACCAGAGCCGCCGAGACCGTCGCCTTCTTCAAGTTCCTGCAAGCCGAGATGCCGAAGGTGCTGGCGAGATGGTACGAGCACCGGGCCGCGCTGGTGCCCGACGCCGCGCGCTGACCACCACGGCACCGGAGGCAGTCAGGCCACGCCGTCAGGCCCAGGTCGAGGCTGCCAGGGCACGCAGCCGGTCGCGGGTGGACGTGTCGCACAGCGCACCGGCGACGCCCGCGTCGAAGGCCAGCCGGCCACCGGCACCCAGCTTGTCCGCCAGCTCGAACTCCACGCCCAGATCGGTGTTGAACATCGCCGGGTCGTCGGTGTTGATCGTGCAGCGGGCACCCGCCGCGAGCAGCGCCGGCAGCGGATGCGCGGCCAGTTCCGGTACCACCCGGGTGCGCAGGTTCGAGGTCGGGCAGACGTCCAACACGATGCCGTCGGCCACGATCCTCGCCAGCAGCTCCGGATCCTCCACCGCGCGGATGCCGTGCCGCAGCCGGTCGGGTCGCAGCAGATCCAGCACCTCGCGGATCCCGTCCGGTCCGGCGTTCTCACCGGCGTGCGGCACCACGCCCAGACCGCCGTCCCGGGCGATGTCGAAGGCGCGGACGTACGGGGCGACCGGCAGGCCGGCCTCGATGCCGCCGATACCGAGGCCCACCACGCCCCGCTCGGCGTACCGTACCGACCAGCGGGCGCACTCCTCGGCCAGCTCCGGTGGGCAACGCCGGTACAGGTCCGGGGTGAGGCGCACCTCCACCCCGTGGCGTTCCCGCGCCTCGACGATGCCGTCGCAGTAGCCCTCGTACATGGCTGCCCAGTCGATGCCCTGCTGCACCCGCTCCGGCGGGGAGAAGATGCCCTCCAGGTAGACCGCCCCGTACGAGGCTGCCTCAGCGGCGTAGTCGACCACGATCTGGCGGAAGTCGACGTCGGTACGCAGGCAGTTGGTGGTCAGCTGCCAGACCTCGATGAAGTGCCGGAAGTCGGTGAACTCGTACAGTTCGCGTAGGCCCTCGACCGTATCGGCGGGTAGCGCTGCCCCGTTACGGTGGGCGATGTCCAGCAGCGTGTGCGGGCGGATCGCGCCCTCCAGGTGCACGTGCAGCTCGATCTTCGGGTAGCCGGTCGCCGGGTGTCCTGTCTGCTCCACCGGCCCATCATCGCCGGTGGCGGCGGACCGCCCGGCCGGGCCCCACCTGTCCACAGTGGAACAGGGTCGGCGGATCATACCCGAACCGTGCCGTCCTGACCTGGAATCGGGCATCTGCCCGATGATCCGACCTCGCCGGACGATCATGTACCCGTGACCACGGGGCGGCGGGTGGCCAACGGCAGGGCCGTGACGGGCCCGCGACGCTGGTGGTTGACGCCGGCCCGATGGTGGCTGGAACTGCTGGTCATCGGCGTCGGGTACGGCCTGTACACGCTCCTGCAGCACCACATCAACATGCTGCCCGGCCCGGCGTTACGCCACGCTGCCGGCATCCTCGGCCTGGAACAGCACCTGGGCCTCGCGGTGGAACCGCAGCTCAACGCCGATCTGGTCCGGCATCCGGTACTGGCCGGGATCGCCAACTACTACTACGTCGGTATGCACGAGGTGCTGACCCCGGCGGTGATCCTCTGGACCTTCCGGTGCCGGCGGACGGCCTACCCGTACGCCCGGTTCCTGCTCGTCGCACCGACCCTGCTCGGTTTCGCGCTGTACTACCTGGTGCCGGTGGCGCCGCCACGCCTGATGCCGCACACCGGCATGGTCGACACCCTGGCCCGGTTCGCCAGCCCCGGCAGCTATTCCGAGGGGCCGATGGTGCACACCGCCGCCCAGTACGCCGCATTCCCGAGCCTGCATCTGGTCTGGGCGCTGTGGTGCGGGGTGGTGCTCTGCGGTCTGGTCCGCCGGTGGTACGTGCGGCTCGCCGCGGTCGGCTACCCGGTCTGTACCGGCGTGGTGGTGGTGGCCACCGCCAACCACTACCTGTTCGACCTGGCCGGCGGGCTGGTGGTGTTCGGCGCCGGCGCCGTCCTACTCGCCGTCTCGCAGTACCTCGTGGTCCGGCTGCCGGAGGCCGAGCCGGCGGTCGCTGGTTGAGCAGCGCGACGCGACCGGTACGGCACAACCGCTGGCGCCCACGCCCGAGTACAACCCGGCACCCGGGCGCGGCTCCGCCGTGCCAGCGACCACCTGGACCTCGCCCAGACCCCGGCAATCCTTCTGGACACAGCACTAGGCTCACAGCATGGAAGCGCGTATCGAGCTCGCCGAGCTGCACCCGGACCTCGGCCGGGCCGTCCGGGAACTCAGCCGTACGGTAGAGGGCACATGAGCGCCGACCTCGAAGCCGCGGCGGAGGACTTTCGCGCGCTGCACCGGCCCGGTCAGCCGGTGGTGCTGCCGAACGCCTGGGACGCGGCCAGCGCCCGGATCGTGGCTGAGGCTGGTTTTCCGGCCATCGCGACCAGCAGTATCGCGGTCGCCGAGTCGCTCGGGTTCGCCGACGGCGGCACCGCGCCGGCCGCGGAGATGTTCGCCGCCGCCGCGCGGATCGCCGCTGCGGTGCCGTTGCCGGTGACCGTCGACGCCGAGGACGGTTACCAGCTCGCGCCCGGTGACCTGGTCGAACGGTTGGTGTCGGCCGGTGCGGTCGGATGCAACCTGGAGGACTCCACCGGCGGCGTACTGTCCGATGTGGACGCTCATGCGGCCCGGCTGGTCGAGGTACGGGCGGCCGCGACCCGGCTCGGGGTGCCGCTGGTACTCAACGCCCGGGTGGACGTCTTCGTCCGGAACCGGGACCGACCGGAAAGTGCCCTGATCGACGACGCGGTACGGCGCGCCAACTGCTATCTCGCTGCGGGTGCCGACTGCGCGTACCCGATCCTGTGCCGCGAGGAGCAGACGATGGCGCGGCTCGTCGAGCGCATCGACGGCCCGGTCAACCTGCACTGGAGTGCGTCCGGACCACCGCTGGCGCGCCTCGCCGAACTGGGTGTGGCCCGGGTGTCCGCCGGTGGCGCGGTGTGGCAGGGCGCTCTTGCCGGCGCCCGGTCGGTGGTCGCAGCCATGTCGTCGTGACTGACGGGTCACCGGGTAATCGTCGGGCTACTCGCAGCTTTGTCTCAGGTTTGGGCGCTAATGTCAGCGATGCGGAGCGCAACCGCCGATGGGGGCGGGGCCCGGGGTTCGACAGCAGGTCGACCTCGGGCCGCACTCCGTCCAATCCTTGACGGGCCACGATCCTCGGCCGAGCAGTGCCATTAGGTGCAGTGTTCCTCAGGAGCAGTGCCGTCAAGAGCAGTGTTCTTGGCGGGCGGTGCCTCTGCGCTCAGGACGCCGGGTGGCTCGGTCGCTGCGTGTAGAGCAGTTCCATGACCGCCCGGGCGGCCTCCAACCAGCGGTCCAGCCATCCCTCCGGCAGGGCGCCGTCGCGTTCCGGAAGCTCGATCAGCAGGCCCTGCACCAGCGGATGCGCCGAGATGGTCGGATCGCTGACGGCGCGGGCCGTCATCTCCTCGACCGTGCCCTGCGGTTCGCTGGGCGGCGGCACGGCCCGGTGTGCCGCGCCGTTGAGCGGTGCGGCGTCCCGGCCGGTCCCGGAGATGCTGCTGCGGAGAGGGAAGGCTTCGGCCCCGGAGTTGTCGCGCCCGACGTTGTCCGGTACGAGATCCATCCCGACAGAGTGCCTTGTCCGTCCTCGACCGGATTCAGTGGGGGTGTCCCATGGTGCGCTGCGGTGAAGATGGCGGAGTTCGACAGGTCGGTATAGCGTATCTGCTATGGGCGAGGAGCAGGACGACGATCTTCCGGTGTTCCCCGGGTTCCGGCAGATGGCCGAGCGGCGCCGGGACATGCTCGCCGGCCTGATCGCCGAACGTCGTTCGGCCGGGCTCTCCCAGACCGAGATCGCCGCCCGGATGGGTACCTCGCAGTCTGCGGTGGCCCGCCTGGAGACCGGCGGCGTGGACGTCCGGCTCTCCACCCTGCAGCGTTACGCGGACGCCGTACACCGGCGCTTGGAACTGCGGCTGGGCGGCCCTGACGAGGAGGCGACACGATGACGGCAGGAATTCAACGGATCGGCCTCAGCTGGCCGGGCTCCACCCCCGAATGGCTGACGCCAGGCCGCCTGCCCGGAGCACCCGGATCCCGACCCGGCCCGCTCGACCGGCCGCACCGACCCGAGATGCCCGCCGGCACCCCCGATCAGGGCGTCGCGCCCTGGCTGGAACAACGGATGTTCGAACAGCAGGTGGTGGCGGTCTCCGGGCCGGTCACCGCCGCGCTGTCCAGCCGGATCGGCGCCCAGCTGATGACCCTCGACGCGCTGAGCAACCCGCGCAGCGGACCGATCCGCCTGCAGATCTCCAGCGTCGACGGTGACCTGAGTGCCGCGTTCGCCCTGATCGACGTGCTCGACCTGATGCGCACTCCGGTGCAGGCCACCGCGATCGGCACGGTAGGGGGCGCCGCACTGGGCATCTACGCGGCTGCGTCCGAACGCCTGGCGTACCGGCACACCAGGTTCCGGCTGGCCGAGCCGCAGGTCGATGAGATGGCCGGCACCGCCGACGAGGTGGCACACGCCGCCGGCGCACATCTCCGGCTGCTCGACGATCTCATCGTCCGCCTCGCCACGGTCTCCGGTCACCCTCGCGCGCAGATCGAACGGGACCTCTCCAGCCGCCGTGAACTGTCCGCGACCGAGGCCGTGGGGTACGGCCTGGCGCAGCGTGCCGTCGGCCGATGACCAGCGGCGGCCATCCGATCGTGACCTTGCCCGGAGGGCCGCCATGACCTGCGCCATCGACGCAGGGCAATAATCGACCCATGCGGTTGTCCGCCCGGGTCGATTACGCGCTACGTGCCGCTGCCGAGCTTGCCGTCGCCGCCGAAGGCCCGGTCACCTCCGAGCAGCTGGCACGCTCTCAGGACATTCCACCGAAGTTCCTGGAACACATCCTCAACCAACTGCGCAGAGCCGGTCTGGTCCGCAGCCAACGCGGACCGGTCGGCGGTTACTGGCTCGGCCGGGCCGCCGACGAGATCACCCTCGCCGACATCATCCGTGCAGTCGACGGGCCGCTGCTGGGGGTCCGAGGGGAACGCCCGGAACGGGTCGGCTACACCGGCGCGGCCCGACCACTCCAGGAGGTGTGGATCGCGCTACGCGCCAGCGAGCGTTCCATCCTGGAGTCGGTCAGCCTGGCCGACGTCGCATCCGGCACGCTGCCGCCGGCCGTACAAGCGTTGACCGAGGACGAACGCGCCTGGACCACGATCGGCCAGCACCCCTGACCCCGGCCGGTTGCCCGGCCGGGGCCGTGGCTCAGGTGCGCCGGCGGCCGGTGATGGCGGCGACGGCCGCGATCCCGATGACCGCCAGTACTACCTGGATCGCATGTTTGATCCAGTCGATGCCATGGGTCGCTCCGACGCCAAGAGCCTGCGCGATCAGGCCACCGACGAACGCGGCGACGATACCGACGCCGATCATCGCCCACCAGGGGATGTTCTGCCGTCCCGGCAGGATCAGGCGGGCTATCACCCCCAGCACGAGGCCAGCGATGATCGCCCACACGATTGTTCCGATCATGGTTCCTCCAATCTTCGGGCGGTATGTACCCAGCATGGCCGTCGACCATGCGTGTTTGGGGTAGAACGCTCTGATGTCACATTGTGTGGCGGCTGGCGTCATCACCGAGGATCTGTTGGCCCTCGTCCCAGGTGGGTTGAAGAACGACCAAGGGGTCACCGACCACCGCAGGGGGACCTTTCCGGCCCCGGACACCTTTCCGGCCCTGACACAATGCCGGGATGATCAGGCTGACCAGAGAGTCCAGACGGCAGCGGGTCGCGGCGTACGGGATCTGCCTGCGCGGCTCGTCGGTACTGCTGGCACGCTTCACCGGTGGTGACCGTCCACGGTGGACATTGCCAGGCGGCGGGATAGACCACGGTGAGGACCCGTACGACGCGGTGCTGCGCGAGCTGACCGAGGAGACCGGCTACACCGGTCGGGTCGATACACTGCTGGGCGTGCAATCCAGGCACGTTCCTGAGCGTGGCGGCCGGGACTACCACGGCCTGGGGATCATCTACCTGGTGGACATCGTCGGCGGTGAGCTGCGCGACGAGGTGGGCGGCAGTACGGACCGCGCCCAGTGGTTCGAACTCGACGCGGTCGCCGGCCTGGACCGGGTGGCGCTGGTCGACTACGGGCTGGACCTGTTCAACGACCGGCCGGCGGATGGGCACCCGGTACGGGAGCGGTACGACACCTGAGCCGCGCAGCGCTCGGCAGGTGCTGCCCACCCACCGGACGGATGGCAGCACTGTCAACCTATCGGCCAGGTGTGCACCGGGGTGCCCTCGCGCATGTGTTCGCAGTACCGGTTGAGCATGGCGTGCAGTGCCGGACCCCGGTCGAGCTGCTGGTCGTCCTGCAGCTTGGTGACGGTCTCCGCCTGCCACTGCGCGCCGTTGAGACCGGTGGTGCAGCGACCTTCGATGATGCCGAGCAGACGGTCGCGTACCGCCGGGTCGACGCCGAACCGGTCGAGGCCGTCGTACGCCGCGGGCAGCAGGTGCCGGAGAACCAGGTCGGGCGCGGACAGTTCGCCGAGCCCGGGCCAGTAGAGCCGGGACTCGATGCCGTCCCGGGCGGCGGTGTGGAAGTTCTCCTCGGCCGCGCTGAAGGTCATCTGTGTCCAGATGGGACGGTCCTGTTCGCCCAGTGCCCGTACGAGACCGTAGAAGAGGGCGGCGTTGGCGATCATGTCGACGACGGTCGGGCCGGAGGGGAGTACCCGGTTCTCGACCCGCAGGTGCGGGCGACCGTTCATGATGTCGTACACCGGCCGGTTCCAGCGGTACACGGTGCCGTTGTGCAGCCGCAGTTCACCCAGTTTCGGTACGCCGCCGGAGCGCAGTACCTCCTTCGGGTCCTCCTCGTCGAGGATCGGCAGCAGCGGCGGGAAGTAGCGGACGTTCTCCTCGAACAGGTCGAAGATCGAGGTGATCCACCGCTCACCGAACCAGACCCGGGGTCGTACGCCCTGCGCCTTCAGCTCTTCCGGTCGGGTGTCGGTGGCCTGCTCGAACAGCGCGATCCGGGTCTCCGCCCACAGTTCCTTGCCGAACAGGTACGGCGAGTTGGCGCCGAGCGCACACTGGACGCCGGCGATGGCCTGGGCAGCGTTCCAGTAGTTGGGGAAGGTGTCGGGGGACACCTGCAGGTGGAACTGCAGGCTGGTGCACGCCGCCTCGGGCACGATCGACTCGGTGTAGGTGGCCAGTCGTTCCATGCCCCGGATGTTGATGGCCAGGTCTTCACCGCGGGCGGCGATGATCTGCTGGTTGAGTTCCCGGTAGCGGGCGTTCCCGGACAGCGCCTCCGGTCCGGTCTGCTCCTGCCGCAGGGTCGGCAGGGTACCGATGAGGCAGAGGTGGGACTCGACGTCGTTGGCGGCGTCCTCGGCTCGGGCCAGCCGGCCGCGCAGGTCCCGTTCGTAGCTGCCGAAGCCGTCGGCGGCGATGAGTCGGGGCTCGATGTTCAGTTCCAGGTTGAACTGTCCGAGTTCGGGCTGGAAGAGCGGGTCGTCGACCCGTTCCAGCACTTCGGCGTTGCGCATCGACGGGGCGGCCTTCTCGTCGATGAGGCTGAGTTCCACCTCCAGGCCGGTGAGTGGCCGGTCGGCGTCGAAGGTGAAGTCGTTGAGCATCAGTGCGAAGACATCCAGGCAGCTCCGCACCTTCTCCCGGTACCGTTGCCGGTCCTCCGGAGTGAACTTGCGCGCGTTGACCTGCTTACCCATCGGTCCTCCCGCGTCGCCCGATGTGACGAACACTAAACGTATATGCGACGGAGACGGAGGGCTAGTGTCGTGGTGGCACTAGTACCTGTCAGCATTCTGTCAGTGCCTACTGCCCAGTAGTGGACGATTCCACTCATTCGTGATCACTGGCCGTCCGGCGCTGGACGGCCGGAACCATGGAGCTGGCATTCGTGCTGACAGTGTCGATTTTGCCGGGCGCTGACCCGTCCCGCCACTCGACCGGCCCGCATCGGTCCAGCTGTTCCGGGGAGTCGTACGGACACGTGCCGGCGGCGTCCATCGGGTGGACGCCGCCGGTTTCCGATCCTCTGACCGGCTCGGACTTCCGGCCGGTCAGGTATGGAGTGGTTCAGGCGCGGATGGCCTCGCCCTCGATCTCGATCTTGACCTGGCGGCCGATCATCACCCCGCCGGTCTCCATGGCCTGGTTGTAGGTGAGGCCGAAGTCGTCGCGGTTGATCTCGGCGTGTGCGGTGAAACCGAAGACCTGCTGGCCGTACGGGCTGACCGCGACGCCCTCGATCTCGACCCGGAGATCCACGGGTCGGGTGACGCCCTTGAGGGTCAGTTCGCCGGAGACGGTGAAGGCGTTCCCGTGGTGCTGGCTCACCCCGGTGCTGCGGTAGGTCATGGTGGGGAACTGCTCGGCGCTGAAGAAGTCGCCGGTGCGCAGGTGGTTGTCGCGGGCTTCCTGGCCGGTATGGATGCTTCCGGTCTGGATCGTGGCGGTCACCGCTGATTCCAGCGGTTGTTCGCCAATCGTGATCTGACCGGTAAATTCGCCGAAGTTGCCCCGCACCTTGCTCACCATCATGTGCTTGACGATGAATCCGACTCTGGTGTGCGCAATGTCCAGGCTGTACGTGCCCGATTCGGGGATCTGGATCCCGTTCCAGTCACGTACCGCAACGGTGGTCTCGCTCATGTGGCCTCCTCTATAGGGATGGAGCTCTTGTTTGCGTTAACAACAATCTACTCTGCAAATATTTCGCTCGTCAACTACCTGATAGGATGGCCGCATGACGAGTGATGTGTTCTCAGACCCCCGCATCACCGCGATGGGCCTGCTCAGTGAGGCGCACACAGGAGTCCTCGATCGCCTTACCCCGCTGCTCACCGCACACAAGGTGTCCCTCGCGGAGTTCGACGTACTGATCCGACTGGGCCGCTCCCCGGACAACCGGCTGCGGATGAGCGACCTCGCAGCTCAGACCATCCTGTCCACCAGCGGTGTGACCCGCGTGGTGGACCGGCTCGAACGCGACGGCCTGGTCGCCAGGCAGGCCTGCCCCAGCGACCGGCGCGGATCGTTCGCGGTGCTCACCGACGCAGGGTCGGCCCGGCTCGCCGCGATGTTGCCGGAGCACCACGAACTCGTGGAGCGCTGGTTCACCGGACTGCTCAGCCCCGAACAGCTCGACCAGTTCCTCGGCGCGCTGCGGATCATCCGCGACGCGGTCCGGCCGGGCTCGACCGCCGGCGCCGGCACCGCGCTGGAGGAGACCTGCCTGAAGCGCCCGGTCGGCTGACGTCGGACCGGCATCGGCCGCGCCCGGTAACCGGACCAGGTGTCCGGACGGATCAGCCGGCCCGTACCGGCCCCGGACCGGTCAGGCGGAACTCTCGGCCCTGGCTCCGCCGGCAGCACCGGCAGAGTCCCGGGACCAGACCCGGACCACGTCACGTACCGACAGGACCCCGACCACGTCGTCGTTCTCGATCACGACGAGGTGGCGGAAACCACCCCGGATCATGGCCTCGGCGGCGCTGGACAGGGTCCACTCGGGGCCGGCATAGACCAGGTCACTGGTGTGATGGGAGCCGGCCCGGGCGACGTCCGGGTCCAGCCCGGCGCCGATCGCGCGCAGCACATCCCGCTCGGTCAGGATGCCCAGACCGTACGAGTCCGGGTCGATCACCACCGCGGCGCCGACGCCGCGCTGCGACATCAGTGCTGCGGCCTGCCGAAGAGTGTGCCCCGGGCCGATGGAGACGATCGATGTACTCATGGCTTCGCGTACCTGCATGGCACCTCACCCCCGGGCTCCTACGGTACGCACATCTGCCCGCTAAGTGGTTGGAATCACAAAGATTGACCCGATTGTCGGGTCGCGTCGAAGATGCCGAACATCGATCTCGGTGGCTGGTTGCGGCCGGTACCGAAGGCCACGGCAGGCAGGCGGGTGGCCCGGTGGCCGGCAGGTTACGAGGCGAGGGTGCGCGCGATACGGCTGGATATAGAGTTGGCGTCCGAACGGGCGACGACAGAGCGTTGAGAGGAGTGCGGGACGTGTCAGTGAACGTCGTGATCCTGGCCGCGGGAATGGGTACCCGGCTGGGTCGACCGCATCCCAAACCGCTGACGCCGCTGGCCGACGGCCGCAGCATCCAGCGGCAGCAGTTGGACCACATCGAAGCCGCGTTCGGCGCCGAAGCGCACATCTCGGTCGTGGTCGGGTTCAAGAAGGACCTGATCATGGAGGAGTCCGGTGGCCGGGCCAGCTTCGTCTACAACGACGAGTACGACCAGACCAACACCTCCAAGAGCCTGCTGAAGGCGCTCCGACTGTCGCCGCCCGGCGGTGTGCTGTGGCTCAACGGGGACGTGGTCTTCGTACCGGGACTGCTGGACTCGCTGCGACCGGCCATCGAGGAAGACCGCAACTTCGTGGCCGTCAACACCGAGAGCGTTGCCGACGAAGAGGTCAAGTACACCGTCGACGACGAGGGTTACATCGCCGAACTGTCCAAGAAGGTCGTCGGTGGCCTCGGCGAGGCGGTCGGCATCAACTACATCTCCGGCGCAGACAAGGCGACCCTCATCGAGCACCTCGACCTGGTCGACGAACAGGAATACTTCGAGGGCGGCATCGAGGGCGCGATCCGCAGTGCCGGACTGAAGGTCTCCGCGATCGACATCTCCGCGTTCGGCTGCGTCGAGGTCGACTTCGAGCCAGACCTGAACCGCGCCAACGAACTCGACTCGACCCAGCCGCAGAAGGGCTGAGTAGTGACGGTGGCCACGCCGACCCGTGCGCGGCCGTCGGCCGCCGACTTCAACGCCGCCCAGCGCCCGGCCGGCCTGTTCACCGCGCTGATCAGCCAGCGTGTCGGCTCGTACCTGGCGCTCGGCGCCGAGCGGTCCGGCCTGTCGCCCGCAGCGCTGACCACCGGAAACCTGGTGCTCGGGCTGGCCGCGTCGGTGGCGGTGATCCTGACCGCCGGTCCGGTCGCGGACGGCCGCATCCCGGCCTGGCTGATCGGTGTACTGGCGTTCCTGGCCTGGCAGCTTGCGTACAGCCTGGACTGCGCCGACGGCCAGCTCGCCCGGGTCACCGGTACCAGCAGCCCGGCCGGCGCCCGGTTCGATGTACTGGCCGACGTGGCGCTGCAGATCTCGCTGGTCGCCGCGGTGGGCACAGCCGCCGTCGCGCAACGCTCCAGCACACCGGTGTGGCTGGTGGCGGCGTTCGCGGCGTCCTGGATGGTCAACATGGTCACCTCGGTGATGGCCAAGGAGGGCACCAACGCCAGCCTGGTCAGCTCGTCGTCGCTGCCGGTACGGCTGGTCAAGCTGATCCGTGACTACGGCGCGATGGTGACCCTGATCGGTCTCGTACTGGCACTGTGGCCGGCCGGCACGATCTGGCTGCTGGTCCTGTTCACCGCGGTCAACTGCCTGTTCCTGCTGGTCAGCATCGCTACCGCGGCCCGGGACAGCCTGCGAACCCCGACCGGTCGGTGACCAGCCTGCGCCGGCGGACGCTGGCCGGGCTCTGCGACCAGGGCCTGGTCGCCGTCACCACCGCCGGTACCGGCCTGCTCGGTACTGCGGTGCTGCGCCCGTCCGACGCCGGCGTGATGCTCTACACACTCCAGATCCTGGTGTTCGTCCAGGGCATCGGCCGCGCCTTCGTCGGTGACGTGATGCTCGCGCACGTACCGAGATTCCGTGACCCGGGGCAGCGGCGCCGCCAGTTCGGTAACGCGCACGCCACCACCCTGGCGCTGGCCCTGCTGGCCGCCCTGGTGCTCGCGACGATCTGGCTCGCCGGGCCGAGAACGTACGTCGCCGACCTGATCTGGGGCGTGCCGTTCCTGCCGTCGATCCTGCTGCAGGACCTGGCCCGCTACACCTACCAGACCCAGGGCCGGCAGCCGCAGGCGCTGGTCATCGACGTGTGCTGGGTGTCGGTTCAGGCGCTGGGCCTGGCGGTGGTGCTCGGCACCGGGCACGCCGCCGGTGGCCCGCTGGTGGCCTGCTGGGGCGTGGGCGCCACGGTCGGCGCGGTCGTCTTCTACGCCCGTACCCGGATCAACCCGCTGGCCGGGCGGCCGGCGCGCTGGCTGCGCGACACCCGGCACCTGCTCGGCTGGTTCACCGCGACCGGTCTGCTGGCCCAGCTCACCACGCTACTGATCGGCACCCTGGTGCAGGGCATCCTGACCCGGGCGGCGTACTCGGGGCTACGCCTCGTGCAGACCCTGGTACTGCAGCCGGCGCAGAGTTTCGCGATGGCGCTCAACGGGCTGCTGGTACCGCGGGCGGCCGAGCTCGCCGGCGCCGGTGACGCGGCCGGGCTGCGTCGGCAGACCCGGACCGTGCTACTGGCCAATGCGGCTGTCGGCGCCTGCATCATCGCGGTGGCGGTACCGCTGGCCCATCCGGTGCTCGACTGGTACCACGGTGGGGCCTACGCGGCGGTCGCGGCGATCGCGCTGCCGGTTTCGTTGCAGGCGCTGGTGTACCTGCTGCAGATCCCGTTCACCGTAGCAATCCGCGGCATGCACCGCGCCCGGCTGCTGTTCGCGCAGTACGCGGTGTTCACGGTCAGCAGCCTGACCGGTCTGGTACTCGGCGCCCGCGCCGGGCAGCTGGTCGGCGCGGCCTGGGGGCTGGCGGCCGGCGCGTCACTCGGCGCGCTGGTCCAGGCGGTGATGTTCCTCGCCGCGTACCGGCGGCTGGTCACGCACGGTCCGGATGGCACCCGGGACCGCGACGAGGCGGTCGCGGAGCCGACCGGGCAACGGTCAGCGGGTGATCGTGGGCCGATCGGGTAACGGTCAGCGGGTGATCGTGGGCCGACCGGGTAACGGTCAGCGGGTGACTGCGCGGGTGTCCGCGGCCAGTTCCTCATAGACCGCGATCAGCCGCTTCAGCAGCAGATCCGGGGTGAACACCGACTCGTACCGGTGCCGGGCGGCGGTGCTGAGTTTCGCGGCCTGCAGCCGGGCCGGCTCGAACGCGTCGGCCAGCGCGCCCACCTCCGTGGGGACCACCCAACCGGGCGGGGTGGCGGCCGGATCGTGGTCCGGGTCGACCCCCAGCAGATACGGCGTGCCGCCGACAGCGGTGCCCAGCACCGGCCGGCCACTGGCGAATGCCTCCAGGATCACCGTGGGCAGCGCGTCGGCGTACGTCGAGGGCACCACCACCACGGCCGCCGACCGTACCGCAGCGAGCGCCGCATCGTGGTCGAGCAGCCCGAGGTAGACCACGTCGGCGCGGGCTGCGGTGGCCGCCTCCACCCGCTCGCGCAGCGGGCCGTCACCGACGATCCGCAGGGTGCCCAGTTCGCCGTCGGGGTGCCGCTGCCAGGCGTCCAGCATCAGCCCGACACCCTTCGCGTCGACCAGCCGCCCGAGGAACAGGAAACCGTCGCCCTGTTCGTCGTGCCGCCCCGGGTCGGGTACGCCGTTGGGCTTGACGGTGATCTGCGCGTCGGTGATGCCGAACGAGACGAGGTGCGTGGCCAGATGCGGGGCCAGCGCGATGAACCGGTCGACGGTGCGCCAGGTGGACCGGTGTACGGCCAAGGTGGTCGCCATCACCACGCTCTGCGCGCGGGAGCCGCGGTAGCAGGAATGCTGCACGGCCGGGTACGGGAACGCCTTGCCCAGGCAGTCGTGACAGGGCCGGCCGTCTCGGAAGTACGTCGAGTCGGCGCACACGTGCCGGTAGTTGTGCACGGTCTGCACCACGGGCACGCCGTGCCGGTGCGCGGTGCGTACGACCCAGGGCGACAACAGCGGGTACGGATTGTGCAGGTGCAGTACGTCCGGTCGTTCCCGCCGGATCAGTTCGGTGAGTTCGCGCTGCGCGTCGCGGGCGTAGACCGGGGCTGCCGGCAGCTGCGCCTTACGCGTCAGCGGCAGGTCGCCGATGTCGTCGGAACTGCGCATCAGCGGCAGCACTTCGACGCCGGCCTCGGCCAGCAGCCGGGACTCCGACTCGACGATCTGGTTCTCCCCGGACGGTTGCGCGGAGGAGTACAGGTTGTGCGCGATGACAACCTTCATCCGGCTTCTCCTCTGTACTGTCCGCGTGCTTCCCGACCGTGCTGAGTATGGCCCAGCCTAATCGCGCCGGCCGCATCCGGTCTGCGGCGTTGATCATGGCCTCAGTACCGCTGCCGCGCCGGCCTGGTGCGTTGATCGCGGCCTGGGGCGGCATCGCTGTCGGCGTGTCGTGACGCTGAGGCCATGGTCGGCGCCGTACGGCCAACGCCATCCACCCAAGTGCCCGGCTTGATGCGAATGAGGCTTACGTGGTGATCTTCCGCCACGCTGCTGTGGGCATTTTCCCGGAAAGCCCGATTCTATAATCGTGACAAACTATATTTTCGGGGAAACATGCCCGCAGTGGTTGGGTGGTGGGGGCGACTGGCATGTTCGGAGCATTGGGTGGATGGCGTTTGGTGCTGAGGGCCGTGGTCAACGGGCCTGAGGCGTGGGCTGGTTTGGCGTGCTGCATGGACGTCACGGCCTCGACCTGCTGAACTAGGGGCATGCCGGAGTTACCGGAGGTTACGGCGCTGGCCGCGTACCTGGCCGAACGGGCGGGCGGCCTCCGAGTGGACCGCGCCGATGTGGCCGCGATCAACGCCTTGAAGACCTACGATCCGCCGCTGTCGGCGCTGGTGGGCCGCACGCTGACGGGGGCCGGTCGGTACGGCAAGTTCCTGGACGTACGGTTCGCCGGTGACCCGGAGCTGCACCTGGTGGTGCACCTCTCCCGGGCCGGTTGGCTGCACTACCGTGACTCGTTGCCGACCGTACCGCCACGGCCGGGTAAGGGGCCGATCGCGGTACGTCTGCGTTTCGACGACGGGTCCGGTTTCGATCTGACCGAGGCCGGTACGCAGAAGCGGCTCGCCGCCTATCTGGTGACCGATCCGTTACAGGTTCCCGGTATCGTCCGGCTCGGGCCCGATCCGCTGGGGCTGTCCCGTGACGAGTTCGCCGACCGGCTCGCCGGCCGGCGTCAACAGATCAAGGGGCTGCTGATCGACCAGTCCGTACTGGCCGGCATCGGCAACGCGTACTCGGACGAGATTCTGCATGCCGCCCGGATGTCGCCGTTCGCCCGTGCCGATCGATTCGACGACCATCAGGTGGATCTGTTGTATCAGGCGGTGCATTCGGTACTCGGCGATGCGGTGCAGCGGGCGGTGGGTCAGCGGACGGCGACGTTGAAGGGCGAGAAACGATCCGGGCTGGCGGTTCACGGGCGGGCCGGGCTTCCCTGCCCGGTTTGCGGTGATACTGTCCGGACGGTGTCGTTCAGCGACTCCAGCCTTCAGTACTGTCCGACCTGCCAGACATCCGGCCGGCCGCTCGCTGATCGTCGGATGTCGCGACTGCTGAAATGATCGGGCGGCGAACTCACCGGTCGGGCGAGGTGGCAGGGGAATGGGTCAACAGCGCAGAGTCTGCGGGGCAGGTCCGGGGTACACGGCCGGGCTCAAGGGGCGACGCTCCGGTGCGTTACCGCGTGGCAGACTGTGGACGCCGGATCTGACGGCGCGTGCTGCGCGGGAGGGCACACTGAGGTGACCAGAAGCCTCGAACGTCCGGACGCCACGTCGGACCAGGTCAGCGCGGGTAGTCCGGACGGTGAACCTCCACGCTCGATCAAGGAGCCGAACCTGCCGGAGCGTAACAACGGAATCACCCGATCCCCCTGGCTGCGGGAGCGGGTCCGCCGCCACGTCACCTGGGACCGCTGGTACGCCAGCGGTCTCGCCGTGGCCGAACTCTTCTGTACCTCCCTCGCCGGCCTCACCGCCATCGTGGGCAGGCCGCTGTCCAACCACCCGTGGGCCGGGTTCGGCCATGCGGAGAACCCGATCTCCATGTGGTTGTGGGGATGTCTCTTCCTACCCCTGGGCTGGACGGTGGTGCTGTGGGGCAGCCGCGCGTACGAACGTCGCTATCTCGGTATCGGCACCGAGGAGTTCAAGCGGGTGTTCCGGGCCGCGCTGATCGTGCTGGCAGCGGTGTCGTTCGTGCTGCTGGCGTTCAAGGGTCAGCTGTCCCGGTTGTCGGTGGCGACCGCGTTGAGTCTGGCGCTGGTATACATCCTGCTGGCCCGGGTGATGGCCCGGATGATCATCTACCTGTTCCGCCGTCGCGGCCGCGCTTCCCAGCAGTTGCTGCTGGTCGGAACGCTGCCGGAGGCGCTGGAGGTCTACTCGGCGATCACCCGCAACCCCAATGCCGGGTTGGTCCCGATCGGCATCTATCTCACCGAGGGACGTTCCGGCGCCCGCGGCGTCGAGGGCCCTGTCCCGCTGCACGCCGGCCGCGACATGCTCGACGTGGTGCGTGAGATCGGCGCGGACACCATCGCGGTGTGTGGTACCGCGCGGGACGAGCAGGGCGGTCTGCGGCGGCTCGCCTGGCAGCTGGAGGGCACCGGCATCGACCTGGTGGTCGCCCCGCAGTTGACCGACATCGCCGGCCCCCGGGTGCACATCCGGCCGGTCGAGGGCCTGCCGCTGCTGCACGTCGAGGAACCGACGATCTCCGGTATCGGCTGGGTCGCCAAGAACCTGCTGGACCGCATCGCGGCCGCGCTCGGTCTGCTGGTGCTCTCCCCGCTGTTCATCGTGCTGGCCGCGGCGATCAAGATCTCCGATCCGGGGCCGATCTTCTTCCGGCAGCCGCGTGTCGGGCGCGAGGGCGACCAGTTCCACGTCTGGAAGTTCCGGACCATGTACACCGACGCGGAGGAACGGTTGGCGCTGCTGGCCGACCAGAACGAGACCGACGGGCTGCTGTTCAAGATCCGCAACGACCCGCGGGTCATCCCGATCGGCCGGTTCCTGCGCCGCGCCTCACTCGACGAGCTGCCCCAACTGATCAACGTACTGAAGGGCGAGATGTCGCTGGTCGGGCCACGGCCGCTGCCCGCGGAGGACGGTGACTTTCTCGGCGACGTACGCCGCCGGCTGTTGGTCCGACCGGGCATCACCGGGCTGTGGCAGGTGTCCGGGCGCTCCGACCTGTCCTGGGACGACGCGGTACGACTCGATCTGTACTACGTGGACAACTGGTCGCTCACCTTCGACCTGCTGATCCTGTGGCGGACCCTGGGCGTGGTGTTCGCACGTCGCGGTGCCTACTAGAGGCCGGGCGGGCAGAATGTCGGTGTGACGGAACCGGGCGCGGAGATCCACGGAGAGCACCCGTTCGCGACCCCGGCGGGGGGCCGGGACGCGGCGCGCCGGTTCCGCGGCCGGTTGGCCGCACCGGTCACCCTGTGGGCGGCGGGTGCCGGCCGGCAGCGGGCCGGACTCACCATGGCCTCCACGATGGTCGTGGACGGTGACCCGGTACGGGTACTGGGCCTGATCGACCCGGACAGCGACCTGTCCGACGCGATCGAGCGGACCGGAAGGTTCACCGTGTCGCTGCTCTCGTTCGGCCAGCAACGGCTCGCCGAACAATTCGCCGGCCTCATGCCGGCACCCGGTGGCGTGTTCGCCCAGGACGACTGGACGGACAGCACCTGGGGTCCGGTCCTGGTCGCCAGCTCCGGGTGGTTGGGTTGCCGGCGGGACGCGGCGGCACCGATGGGCTGGAGCAGCCGGATCGAGGGCACCGTCGAGCAGGTGACGCTGAACACCGACGAGCCGGCACTGGTGCACCGGCGTGGGCGTTACCACCGGATCGACCCGGTCTGACCCCTCATCGGGCCGGCGATGCTGGTCTGCAGCGCCCAGCGGGACCGGTCGGCGGCGGGCGGTTCGGGACCGTGGTCGACCAGGGACGGGACTTTCGTCCCTGCCAAGTCCGCCGACCGACCGCTAGATTCGGGACTACCCACAGGGGGGCGTCCCGCCGACACATCGCCGGACGGGGCGTGTGGGGTAGTACGGTCGTCGGCAGGCGATCGGGTGAGTGGCCGTTGACGCAACGGTCCCGGTGCCTGCCGACGCGTACGGTGCCCTTTCCCACCCGCAACTCCGGCGTAGCGCCCGGTCATTCCGGATGACCGGGCATTTGGCTACCCGTTCTGTCCGGTGTGCCGACGTGGCGATCTCAGCGCCTCGACCCGCGCCCTTACCCTGGAGCCCATGGCGCCTTCGACCGATCCGAGTTCCCGTGGCACTGCGCGGGTGCGTAGCGGTTCCACCCCCGGACGTGAGGGACTCTCCCGCGGCACTGTGCCACGCAGCTACCTGGGTGGCCGGGAACGTGACCGCAGCAGCTCGCCGTACGCCGACAGCGGTGGTCCGGGCGGTCCACGTGGGCCGCGCCCACCCGGCGGTGGCGGCGGTGGTGGCGGTGGCGGCCAGTACGGCGGCCGCCGGGCCCGGCGGCCGAACTGGCGACGGATCGGCCTGATCACGTTCCTGGTGATCGTGCTGGTGGCCGGTTGCGGTGCGCTCGGTATGTGGGCGTACGCGAAGTCGCTGGACGGCAACCTGAACCGTACCGACGCGTTCGCCGGGCTCACCGATGGTCGGCCGGGCAAGAAGGTGGACGGTGCGCAGAACATCCTGATGCTCGGCAGTGACTCGCGGAATCCGAAATCCAACTCCGGTTGGCGTCCGGACACGATCATGCTGTTGCACGTGGATGCGGACCACAACCACGCCTATCTGATCTCCATCCCGCGGGACACCTACGTCTTCGTCCCGCAGATCTCGGGTGCCGACAACGGCAACACCAATGCCAAGATCAACGCCGCGTTCGCCTGGGGTGGCACCCCGCTGATGGTCAAGACCATCGAGGGTTTCACCGGTGTACGGATCGACCACGTCGCGATCATGAACTTCGAGGGGTTCACGTCGGTCACCGACGCGTTGGGTGGTGTGCGGATGTACGTCGACCAGACGATCACCTCGATCCACCCGCCGCACCGGAAGTTCACCAAGGGCTGGCACAACTTCAACGGCGCGGAGGCACTGGACTACTGCCGGCAGCGCTACCAGTTCGCCGACGGTGACTTCACTCGGGAGAAGCACCAGCAGCAGTTCCTCAAGCAGTTGCTGAAGAAGGCCGCCAGCACCGGCACGTTGAGCAACCCGTCGAAGCTGAACAGTTTCCTGCAGGCCGTCACCAAGGTGATCATCGTGGACAAGGACTTCCACCTGGTCGACCAGGCGATCCAGTTCCGTAACCTGCGCAGCAACGACGTCACCTTCATGAGCAGCCCGCATTCGGGCACCGGCAACATCAATGGCGAGAGCGTGGTGCTGTCCGACAAGGAGAAAGCATCCTCGCTCTACCAGGCAGTGGAGAACGACACCGTCGCCGACTGGGTCAAGCAGAACCCGCAGAAGTAGGCATCACCGCCCCGGCAGGCGACACCGGCCGCCGGGGCGGTCCATGTCCGGGCACCCGGCGCCGGGACTCCCAGTGACACAACGTTGACATGTCACAGGTGGGTGATGTCTCCGGCCGGGTCGCGGTGGGTGGCGCCGTCGCTGAGGTATACGTAAGCGGAGGACGATCCGACCGGCCTGGGAGGCTACGCCGCCGTGTTCCCGCCAGAAGTGCCCACCGCCTCGACCTCCGAGGTCGACGACACGGCCTACGTACTCGACGTACGTGAGGACGACGAGTGGGCGGCCGGTCATGCGCCCGGCGCCCACCACCTGCCGATGCAGGACGTACCGGCCCGTATCGGTGAAATACCGATGGAGGACGAGGTGTTCGTGATCTGCCGCTCCGGGGGACGGTCCGCACAGGTCACCGCGTACCTGATCGCCAACGGTTGGGGAAACGTCCGCAACGTGGAAGGCGGGATGCGGGCCTGGGCGGCCGGCGGTCGCCGGCTGGAAGGCACGAGCGATGCCCCGCCGCAGATCATCTGAGCGGGAACGGCCGCCGGCCCTCCGGGTCGCCCGTACCGGCCCCGGGCTGGCCGCCACACCTGACGACCGGCCCGGCCGCTCGCCCGGCGATCCCGACGCCGGGCCCGGATCGGAGCCTCCCGGAGGACCGGCGGCGCCGTACCGGCCTCTGGTGGTGGCGCACCGTGGTTCCAGCCAGGTGGCCGCCGAACACACCCTGGGCGCGTACGAGCGGGCCATCGAGGACGGCGCGGACGCGCTGGAGTGCGATGTACGGCTGACCCGCGACGGTCATCTCGTCTGCGTGCACGACCGGCGGGTGGAACGCACCAGCAACGGCCGCGGAGTGGTCAGCGAGTTCGCCCTGGACGAGCTGTCCGCGCTGGACTTCGGGTCCTGGCATCCGGGCATGCCGGACTCCGCGGACGATCTGCTCGGCCCGGTCTCGGTGGACCGGGACCGGGCCGCTGCCCGGCAGAGCGTACTGACCTTCGCCGAACTGCTGGCCCTGGTGGAGAGCGCACCCAGGCCGCTGAAGCTGTTGGTGGAGACGAAACACCCGACCCGGTACGCGGGTCTGGTGGAACGTGCGCTGGTCGGTGAGCTGCGCCGGTTCGGGCTGCACGCGCCCGCAGACCAGGAGTCCGCGCCGGTGACGATGATGTCGTTCTCACTGCTGGCGGTGCGGCGGGTGGCGGAACTGGCGCCGAAGCTGCCGACCGTACTGCTGTTCAGCGGCGTGCCGGTGTGGCTTCGTACCGGCGCGTTGCCGGCCGCGGTACGGATCGCCGGGCCGGGCATGGCGGTCGTCCGGGACCAGCCGCAGTTCGTGCAGCGGGTGCACCGTGCCGGCCGGCAGGTCTACGTCTGGACGGTCAACGAACCCGCCGACATCGACCTGGTGAGTTCACTGCGGGTGGACGGCATCATCACCGATCGACCGGCCGGGGTGCTGCGCGCGATGAATCGCTGACCGGAAGATCTTGCGCTCGGTGCGTACTGCGGCCAGACTCGACGACGATGACGGAAGGTCAGCAGGGCGCCCAGCTGGTCGACTATCCGGCGCTGGTCACCGGACTGCTGGCCGGGCTACGTAATGGGCCGCAACCGCTGGCCGCCCTGCAACAGTTGATCGGCGGGCTGGTCGGCGCCCTGGGTGCGGAGTGCGGGTCGGTCGCCACCTATTGCGATGGTGCCGGTCGGCTGATCGCGGCCACCCCGGGGTCGGACTGGGCGCTGGGTCGACCGGTGGAACGGGCACATCCCGCCGTGCTGCGGTTGGCTGCCGGCGACTGTACGGACCTGGACGTGCGCCGCGACATGCCCACCGATCTGGCCGACCAGTACCTGGCCCGTGGGCTACGGCGGGCCGCGGCAGTGGGTGTACTGAGCGCCGACGGCCGCCTGGTGGGCTCGTTGCACCTGTACTTCCGGGACCCGGGTGGTGCGCTCACACCGGAGCAACGCTCGGCGCTGCTGCTGGTCGCCCGGCTGGTGTACCGGATCTTCCCGCTGGAGCGGTCGGAGGTCGGAGATGGACCGTTGGCCGCCGCGCTGGCCGACGGGCTGGCCGTGCTGGCCCCGGACGGCCTGGTGCGCAGTTGGAACCCGGCGGCGCAGGTACTGACCGGCATCACCGCCGGTGCGGCGGTGGGGCAGCTGGCCCCGTTCGAGGTGCCGCCGGTGGGGCAGGTGGGTGAGCAGCAGATGCCGGACGGCCGGTGGCTGCAGGTGCTCTGTTCGGCCCTGACGCGCTCCGACGACTGCGTCGTCACGTTTCGTGACATCACCGCCGCGCGGCGACGGGAGCAGGTCAAGGACCTGTTCGTGGCGACCGCGAGCCACGAGCTGCGTACCCCGGTGACCGTGATGCGCGGGTACGCAGACACCCTGTACCGACGGTGGGACCAGCTGGACGAGCCGAGCCGCCAGCAGGCGATCCGGGCTATCCGGGACCGGGCGGAACGGTTGGCGACGCTGGTGGACCGACTGCTGGTGGGTGGGGACGACGGGCGGGTGGACGCGATGCTCGTACCGGTCGTGTTCGATCTCGTCGGCACACTGCATTCGGCGGTGTCCCGGCTGGGCGCGGACGAGGCGGCGCGGCTGGTGGTCGAGATGCCCGGCTCGTTACCGGACGCGGTGGGCGATCCGGGCAGCGTCTCGACCGTACTGACCGAACTGGTGGCGAACGCGCACAAGTACTCCCCGGGCGGTGGTCCGGTCACATTGTCCGCGGGCACCGACGAGCGGACGGTGTACTTCCGGGTTGCTGACCGTGGTATCGGGGTAAAGGAGGATCTGGTAGAGCGGGCCTTTGACCGGTTTTGGCAGGCTGAAGGTACCGATCGACGACGGTTCGGTGGCGTGGGGCTCGGGCTCTACCTGGTCCGGCGGATCGTGGAGGGACAAGAGGGATGGGTGTCACTGCGTCCGGGTAATCCGGACGGAACGGTCGCTGAGGTACGGTTACGTCGCGCAGGCGTAACGTCTGGGGAGGCGTGAACGTGATTGCTGGCGTGCGAGAGCGAGCTTGGAGCGTGCAGGTACCCCACCACGCCCGTGGCGCTGCTGTGGCGCGCCATCGTCTGCTTCCTGCCCTTCGTGAACTGGGCGTGGACCTCAATCTTGCGGCCGATGCGGTGACTGTGGTGTCGGAACTGGTCGGTAACGCCTCGCGGCATGCCCGACCGTTGCACGGCGGGGTGATCGAGGTGCGCTGGTCGGCCTCGCCCGGTCGGGTGGAGCTGTGGGTGACCGATGGTGGTTCGGTCGAGGTTCCCCGGTTGCGCGCCGCCGACGCGGATGCGGTGAACGGCCGGGGACTGCAGATCGTCGCCGGGCTGGCCGCCCGCTGGGGTGTGGATGCCGGTCCCGATGGTCGCTGCGTCTGGGCCGAACTGGTCGCGCCGATCTGACCGCTCAGGATCGTCCCGCACGGCTCGGGGTCGTGCTCGGCGAGCTGACCGGGCAGCTTGGCGGTGTGTCGCCGGCCGTACCGTCCGCTGCCGGTTCGATGCTCTGGGTGTACCGGGTGGGAGCGCGCTCCCGGTACCGCTTAGGCTGCTGAGCCGTGAGCAAACGTCGTCGTAACAGCGCCTCCCGGGCCGAGCGTCGGGAGAAGGTGCGCGACGTTTTCGTCGCGCGTCCGTTCGAGGGCCTCGCCAGTGAGGCCGAGTGGGTGGCCCTGCGGGAACTCGTTCCCGCGGCGACCGCGCCGCTGCGGCTGTCCGAGGAGTACGCCCAGAAGTACCCGGACCGTCGGGTGTCGTTGGTGACCGTACTGCCGATGGCGTGGCCGGCGATGGTCCGGGCCGACGGGGAGGTTCTGATCGGCCTGCAGCGGCAGTTCCAGTCCGGTGACGTCAGTCGGGACGTGGCCGCGTCGCTGTTGAGCGCGCTGGACACGGAGGTCGGCCAGACCGTCGCGGTACCGGGACTGCCCGGCCCCGGCCCGCGACTGCAGGACGTGTTGGCCGACGGCTCGCTTCAGGTCACCCTGCAGAGCGGGTTCGAGTTCTGGCTGGCCGAGGGTGCGGACGAGGATCCGGCTGTGGCAGCGAGCCTGGAGCAGGCGAACGCGACCATCTACCCGACCGAACGGCTCGCTGCGGCGCCGTCGGCGTACTGGTGCCGGGTGCCGGACAAGGCCCATGTGCGCTGGGTGCTCACCGAGCATGAGGACGCCGCGCTGCCGGCGCTGGCCCGGCTGGCCGCCGCCGGGGAGTTGGCGTTGGGGCCGGACACCCGTTTCGCCGGCATGTTCCGGGCGCACGGCCTGCTGGTACCGGTGTGGGACCTGCCGGCGGACTCGGCGGCCGGTGACTGGGAGACGCCGCTGGCCGCACTGCGGGACCGCTACCGGACCGCGCTCGCTGTCGGTACGCCGCTGACCGGTGCCGAGCGCCGGGCCCGGGAGGGCCTGCTCGGTCGGCAGCTCACGCTGCGCTGACCCGCTGTCCACAGGTTCGGGCTGGATGTCCACAGGCTGCGGAACTTTGTCCACAGCCTGTGCAGCCCGTCCACTGCGCCATCCACAGATTTTCGATAGTTATCCACAGGACTACTCGGGTAGCGGGTCGCGGGCGATCGGGCACGACATGCACCGCGGCCCGCCCCGGCCGGACCCCAGCTCCGAGCCGGCGATCCGGATCACCTCGATGCCGGCGTCCTCCAGACGCGCGTTGGTCTCGGTGTTCCGCTCGTACGCGACACACACCCGCGGTGCGATCGCCAGCGTGTTGTTGCCGTCGTCCCACTGCTCCCGCTCGGCGGTGACCGGATCCAACCCGGTGTCGATCAGTCGCAGGGTGTCGATGCCCATCGCCTTCGCCGCGGCCGGCAGGAACGGCTCCGGTCCGGACACCGCCACGTCGGTCTCGCCCTCTGCGGTGACGGTGTAGGCAACCAGCGAATCGGCCACGTTCGGGTACATCACCACCGCGTCGACATCCACCATCGTGCAGACGGTGTCCAGGTGCATGGTGGCCCGGTCCTGGGCGATCGGTACGGCCAGTACGGTGTGCGCCAGTCCCCGGTCGAAGCAGCGACGGGCCAGCCGTTCGGCGCCGGCCGGGGTGGTGCGCTCGCCGACCCCGACCGCCAGCACGCCGGGGGCGAGCAGCAGTACGTCGCCGCCCTCCAGGTGTTCCAGCGCCGGTTCGTACAGCAGCGGGGTGCCGGCGAAGCGCGGGTGGTGCCGGTAGATGGCGCGGGTGATGGTGGTCTCCCGGGACCGCGCCGGCATGGCGAGGCTGGTGACCGCGACGTGCCCGCCAAGCCAGGCGCTGGAGTCGCGGGTGAACAGCAGGTTCGGCAACGGGTCGATGACGAAGTCGTGCCGGTCCATCAGCGTGTAGACCAGCCCGTGCCCGGTACGGATCTCCTCGTGCGCCAGCCCGGCCGTCAGCACGGTGGCCAGCGCCGCCGGGCCCAGGTCGGTCAGGTAGTCCGACACCCGGGCGCGCAGGGTGTCGCCGAGCCGGTGGTCGGCCAGTACGGCCTCGGTCAGTTCGGCCCGGGCGTCAGGTACTTCCAGGGTGGCGGCCAACAGGTCCGCCAGGTACAGCACCTCGACGCCGCGGTCTCCCAGGGCGGCGGCGAACGCGTCGTGTTCCTCCCGGGCCCGGCCGACCCACGGGATCCCGTCGAACAGCAGTGAGTCGTTGTTGCGTGGGGTCAACCGCTTCAGCTCCGGGCCGGGCCGGTGCAGCAGGACCGTACGCAGCCGGCCGACCTCGCTGTCGACCCGGTGCCCCGACCGGGTGGGGGTGGTCGATGATGTGCCGGCCTGCCCGGTGCTGACCCGGTCCGTACCGGCCGGTGCCGCGCCACTCTGTCCGCTGGGCGCGACGCTGCGCCCGGTCATCCGCTCAGTCACCACCTGAGCCTACGACCGGTCCCATGATGTGGCCCCGCGGCACCGCCCCCGACCGGCGGTTTCGTCATGTTCGTCCCTGACTGGCTATTCTTTGGTTTGCGGCCTGAGTTCTGCCCTTCCGCGTCCTCTTTCGCTTAGTGTTATGTTTGGCATGCAGAGGGTCAGGGGAGGCGTTATGCATCATGTCGGGCTATCGCACTCTGAGACGTACCGGAACTCATCGCTACTCGCGTCCGCCATCCGTCCGCGTGCCCTGCAACGCTGGGTCTCCCTGGTGAACGGTGCCCCGGAACCCTGCCTCGTCGTGGACCGCGGCGGCACCATCGCGGGCTGCTCGCCGAGCTCGGTCACCCTGCTGCAACTACCGGAGCCCGCCGACGCGGTCGGCCGCGCCCTGTTGGACGGCCTTCTCGTGCCGGTCGACTTCACCGCCGCCGGTCGCGGGCTGTCGGAATGGGAACTGGCGCACCTGCCGCCACTGCTCTCCCTCACCACCGGCGGGCTGGCCCGTGGCCTGATCCGCCTGCGGACCGGCCAGGCCATCCGGACCATCGACGCGGTCAGCACGCCGCTGCTCGACGGCACGGAGGTCGTCGGTTCACTGACCTTCTTCCGTGAGATCTGACCGGCCCGACACCGGGTGGCCCCCACCGGCAGGCCCAGCACTGCCGCACGGCAGCGGTCGCGGCGGTCAGTGCCGGTAGCGCCGTTCCGCCTCCGCAGCCGCCCGGGCCAGCAGTACCTTCGCCGGCACGCCGAGCCGGTCGGCGGCCGCCACCACGTCGTCGTACTCGACCGACACGTTGACCACGGTGTCCGCCTGCCAGGCGAGCTTCACCCGGACCTGCTGGTCGTCCAGGACGAGCACCTCGGAACTGCGCCGCAGCGGATGCTTCGTCACCGGATACGAGCGCAGCCCGATCGAACTGGTCTCGGTGAACACCACCGCCCGGAGCACCTCGACCTGGTGCGGGTGGCACAGCACGTGCAGGGTGTGCGCTGGGCGACCCTTCTTCATCAGGATCGGCGACAGCCAGGCGTCGGCCGCACCCGCGGCCAGCAACTTCGCCAGCACTCCCGGCCACAGCCGCGGATCGAAGTCGTCCACGTTGCATTCCAGTACGTGCGCCGCCCCGGCGTCCGGCGCACCCGACCCGGTGCCACCTGCTCCCGTGCCGGCGGGCAGCGGCTCGCCGAGCACCAGCCGCAGTACGTTCGCGGTCTCGTCCGGGTCCCGGCCGCCGGCACCCACCGCCGTGCGTCGGACCCGCATCGGGGGCAGCGAGCCCCACCCGGACACGTGCGCGGCCAGCAACGCGGCCCCGGTCGGCGTGCAGGCCTCGTACGGCAGCCCCCCGCCGGTGACGGGAACGCCGGCCGCCTCGCAGATCGCCAGTACGGCCGGACCCGGTACCGGGATCGCGCCGTGCGCGCCGCGGACCCGGCCACCGCCCAGCGACACCGTGCCCGCGGTGAGGTCAGTCAGACCCCGGTGGGTACGCAGCCAGTCCACCCCGGCGCAGGCACCGGTGATGTCGGCGATCGCGTCCAGCGCACCCACCTCGTGGAAGTGCACATCCTCCGGTGCGGTGCCGTGTACGCCGGCCTCGGCGTGCGCCAGTCGGGCGAAGGTGTCCAGCGCGGTGTCGCGTACCGCGGCGGGCAGGTCGGCGCCGCCGATGATCTCGCGGACGTCGCGCCACTGCCGGTGGTGGTGACTCTCCGCCGCCTCGACGTGGATCTGGGTCGCGCGGATGGCGTGCCGGCTCGTCGTCTCGGCGCGCAGCGTGATGTGCTCGACGGGCAGCGAATCCAGCACCGCCTGCAGGTGCTCCAGCGGTACGCCGGCGTCGACCAGTGCACCGAGGAACATGTCGCCGCTGGCCCCGGCACCGCAGTCCAGCCAGCCGATCACACCGTCTCCGCGCTCAGTTCGGTGCCGTGGTCGGCCCGCCGGGCGGCAGCGGCGGCCCGGCGGGCAACCCGCGCCGAGTAGACGCCGCCGTTGAAGCCGTTGTCGATGTTGACCACAGCGACCCCGGGCGCGCAGGCGTTGAGCATGGTGAGCAGGGCGGCCAGGCCACCGAAGCTCGCGCCGTAGCCGACCGAGGTGGGTACCGCGACGATCGGTACGCCGGTCAGCCCGGCCACCACGCCGGGCAGCGCGCCGTCCATGCCGGCCACCACGACCACGCAGTCGGCCCGGTCCAGTACCGGACGGGCCGCCAGGATTCGGTGGATGCCGGCGACGCCGACATCGGTGACCTGCTCGACGGTGGCGCCGAACACCCGGGCGGTGAAGGTTGCCTCGGCGGCGACCGGCAGGTCGGAGGTGCCGGCGCAGACCACGGCGACCCGGCCGCGGGACTCCAACGGCAGCGGGCCGAGCGCCACGCAACGACCGACGGCGTCCTCCAGCAGCGGGCCGGCCGGGCAGGCGTTGCGTACCGCGGCGCGGGTCTCCTCGTCTGCGCGCGTCACCAGGATCGGGTGTGCCGGGTGCGCGGCGCGCAACTGCCGGACGATCGCGACCACCTGCTCGGCGGTCTTGCCGGCCGCATACACCACCTCCGGGTCACCGGTACGCAGCGGTCGGTGGGTATCGACCTGGGCGAAGCCCAGGTCAGCGAATCCCTCACCGTCGCCGAGGACACCACTTTCCAGACGTCGCAGGGCCTCATCCACGTCTGTCGCGCCGCCGGCCACCGCGGCCAGCAGGCGTCGAGCTTCGTCCCGATCCACGGCACCCACACTACGGCCTGCCCCGACGCCGGGCCGGGCCACTGGCCGGCTGCCCGTACCGGTCCCTACGCGAGAGTTTGACCAGGGGAAACGATCAAGATTCGGACAGTACGCCGCACTCGTGGTACGCCAGCGCCGGGTCGTGGCGGGTCACCTCGGTCAGCAGTGTGTTGTCCAGCACTGCCACGTACTGCAGGTCCTCCACGGCGCAGACCCGGGCGGCCAGGTCCAGTGCGGCCGCCGCGTGCTCGGTCGGCACCCGGTCGTACAGCCGCGAGTCGTGCACCAGGAAGTCGGGCCCGTTACCGGCCCGGTGCGCGGTGACCGCCATCGCCAGGTCGAAACAGAACAGCGTCATTGCCCGGATCCCCGGCCCCGGGTCGCCGCCCAGCACCGGGTAGAACGCGTACCCGTTGTCGCGGGCGGTGACGGTGAGCGCGGCCGGCCGGTCCGGGCCGAACATCCGGTACGCGTACCGGGTGAAACGCTCGCTGGCAGCGGTCAGCCGGTCGTGCCGGCCGCGCAGGTCGGACCGGATGCTGTCGCGCAGCTCCAGTGCCTGGCGTTGCAGTTCGGCGTGCGCGTCGGCGTACCGGGCGAGGGCGCCGCGCTGCGCCTGCAGCGCGGCGAGGCGTTCCTCCAGCGCGGCCGTCGCGGCCTGCGGGTCGGTGGCCAGCGAACCGCCGGACACCCGTACGGTCCGCCAGCTCGCGTCCGCCGCCGCCTCCGCCCGCGCCAGTTCCAGGGTGGCGATCTGGGCGGTCAGGTTGGCCAGGTCACGGCTGGCGGTCTGGTCGGTGAGGCGCTGCCCGCTGGGCATGTCCTCGTCGTCGCGCTGCGCGCAACGCAGGTGCCGGCGGGACTGGTGCAGCGTCCTGGCGGCCTCGACCAGCGCCGGGTCCAGTCCGAACAGGTGAGCCAGCGGCGGCAGCGTCTCCACCACCGGCTGCCGGGCGTGCTGGCGTACCGGGTCGTTGAACCCGCCGTGGTCGGCGTCGCGCAGGTAGTACGACATCAGCGACTGATACGACGGCTCGTCCTCGGCGCCGGTCAGGCTGAACATGGTTCGACCCAGCCAGAGCTGCCAGTCCGGCACCGGCAGCGCCCAGGGCTCGGCCTGCGCGCCGCTGCTGTGTACCGACATCTCGTGCGGGGTGGCGCCGTGGCGTACCGCGGTGACGGTCTCCCCGGCGCCGGTCAGCTGCACCGTGCAGGTGGATTCGGCGAGTTCGTGCCGCAGCGGCGACTGGCGGGAGCTGGTGCCGTTGCCGCCGAGTAGGAAGTCCAACGCGCCGACCAGTCGGGTACGGCTCACCGCGTGCGGGTCGTCGCCGGTGGCCGGGGTGGTCCCGGAGGCGGCGGCGGCCTGGTCACGGGCCCACTGCTCGCCCAGCGGCGTGTACCCGATGCTGGCCCGAAGCTGTCTGCCGGGGATCACGTCCTGACTTGTCTCCGGCGAGGCTCGACGGGTGCCGGGCGGCCGCACCTGCGCGCGGCCCATCGCCGCCCGGTCGAGTACTGCAACGTTGAGCCCCGGCCCGAACCGGACAGGCCGAAACCCGGGGAGGTCACTGCTCAGTTCGCGTAACACGGTCTGTACTCCGTACCCCGGGAGATCAAGCGCGCTGCGCAGCATTCTGCCAGTCCGGAACGCCGTTGTGCGCCAAGAGGCGTGAGGTCGGCGCAGCCACGCGTTCCGGTGCGAATGCGGCACAACTTAGCAATTACGCTCAGTATTGCAGTATTCGCGGCTCGCGTCACCGCGCACCCGGCTGGCTGTCGTCCGGCCCGCCGACCGGCGCCGCCGATGCCTCGGAAGTCTCGGCGGCGATAGGGAATCGTGACTCGTTGACCTGTGACTTCTCCCGCGCGGCGGCTAGCAGATCGATGTCGAGAACGTCGGCGAGCTGGACCAGGTAGAGGAAGACGTCGGCCAGCTCGCCCCGTACCGCCGCCCCGGCAACCGGATCGCTCATCACCTTCTGCGACTCCGTCGGGGTCAGCCACTGGAACTCGGCGAGCAGTTCACCGGCCTCGCCCGCCAGCGCCATCGCCAGGTTCTTCGGCGTGTGGAACGGTTCCCAGTGCCGGCGCCGGGCGAAGTCACGGACCTGCTCGCGTAGCGCATCGATACTGTCCACGCCTGCACACGCTAGACCCCACCCGGCCACACCGGTCGGCCTGTCCGCGGCCTGGTGAGCGCCCGTCACCCCGCTGCCCGGAACTCCTCGTACCGCTCCTCCAACCGGTCCGGGTCCGGTCGTTCGACCTGTCGGGTCGGTAGCTCCAGCACCTGACCGCGCATCTCCTGCAGGCCGTGTCGCAACATTGGGCCGTCGACCTCCCGCAGAATGTCCTCCCGGATTTCGACCGCATGAGTGCCCGGCCGGATCCCCAGGATGTTCCCGTCGTACGCAGCGTGGTGGATCTTGCAGAGGCTGATGCCGTTGGGGATCACCGGTAGCCCGTGCGGGCGGGAGTCGGCGATGATGTGTGCGGCGTCGAGCAGCCCGGACACCCGCAACCGGCAGACCGCGCACTGTTGCCGGTACGCGCGCAGCACCTGCGCCCGGAACACCGGTTGGTGCAGCCGCAATCTGGTCAGCCGCTCCACGTACCGGCGGGTGTCGCCGTACAGTTCCGTTCCCGGCGCGACCAACTGTCGCTGCATGTCGTCGAGCGCCACCACGAATTGGTGCTGTTCGGGTTCCTCGGACATCAGCCAGACCGGAGCGTGTACCGCGTACACGCCCTTGTCGATGCCCTGGAACCAGATCAGCGGCAAGCCGAGTTTCTGGGTATTCCGGAGCGCGATGTTGTCCCAGCTGTTCGGATCGTCGCCCCGCCACTGGTAGCGGTACAGCCCGTCCGGACCCTGGATGTCCTGGTACGGCTGATCTTCGCGGTTGCGTCGGAAGGTGGTCAGGATGGTCAACGCGCCGAGGGTGCCCTTCGGCCGCCGGATACCTCGGGGACGGTTGACCAGCGGTACGGACCGGCCCTCGAACTGGAAGTCGACGAGTTCCCGGTATTCCACCATCCCGAACCGTTCGGCCCGGCTGCAGACGAAGTCCAATGCCGCGGCACGGAGGCGGGTGTCGAAGTCGTCATCCATCCGCCGCTCCCGCGCTCCGGCACCTGAAGCCAAGATCATCCCACCGGCTGTACCGGGTCGGCAATCCCGTGACCATTGTCGACTTCGCGGCATCCGGCCGCTGCGGGCGGTGGTGACTGGCAGACTGGCCTGAACGGCCGGTGGCGTACTGCCGGCCGACCGCGTAGGTGCCGGAGGCGTACGGATGGACGCACCGGGGGTCGCTACCGACGGCGAGTTGACCGGTCCGCTGGCCCGGCCGGCCCGGCCGACCACGCTGCGTCGGCGGCTGCGCGCGGTGTACGCGCGACGGGTCGGCCCGGCGGAACGGGCGCTGATGCTGTCCTGGGCCGCGTTCGGTGTCACGTTCGGCATCGCGCGTGCCGTCACCCACCTGCTGCGCCACCGGGATGCCGGCTCCGGCGGGTCCGGCGGCATCGTCATCGGTGGTCGGCACCTGCACCACTACAACTTCGGTATCGCGTTGCTGATGCTGGTCGGCGGGATTGCGGTACATGGGCAGGAGCCGCTTCGCCGGCATCCGCTGACCGCCATCTCGTACGGCACCGGCTGCGCGCTCATCGTGGACGAGCTGGCGCTGCTGCTGGACCTGCAGGACGTGTACTGGGCCAAGGAGGGTCGCTCCAGCGTGGACGCCGCGTTCGGTGCCCTGGCGTCGGGCGGGCTGTTCTTCGCCGCGGTCCCGTTCTGGCGCAGCGCGGCCCGGGAGATCGCCCGTACCCGGTTGGGTGCCTGACGGCGCAGCGCGCTCAGGTGCGACGTCGGGCGACCACGAAGATGCGGTGGAACGGCAGTACGGTGCCGTACTCCTGGGGTGGGTGGGTCTCTCGCAGCGACCGGGCGACCTGCTGTTCGAACTCGCGCTGTTCGGCCGGGTCGGCGAGTGCGTCGAGGTAGGGGCGCAGGCCGGTGCCGCGGAACCACTCCAGTACCGGATCCGGGCCGTCCAGGATGTGGTAGTAGGTGGTTTCCCAGGCGTCCACGGCACAGCCCATCCGGGCCAGTTCGTCGACGTACGAGGACGGGTGTTTGACCGGGCTGGTGGTGCGCGGGCCGGCGCCCTCGGCGGTCGGCTGCAGCCGGTCTTTCCACTGTGGACGTTGGGTGACCTGTCGGATGGCGCTGCCGGCGTCGCTGCCGCCGCCTCCCGGTACCTGGAAGGCGAACATGCCGCCGGGGCGCAGCGCGCCCACCCAGTCGCCGAAGAGTTCGGTGTGGTCGGGGACCCATTGCAGGACCGCGTTGCTGACGATCACGTCGATGGGCGCGGTGGGCCGCCAGGTGCGTACGTCGGCCTGGGTGAACGTCAGCCGTCCGGTGGCGTGCTGTCGGGCCGCCGCGATCATCTCCGCGGACGAGTCGATGCCGTGGATGCGCGCGGCCGGGAACTTTTCGGCCAGGGTCTGCGTCATGTTGCCCGGGCCGCAGCCCAGATCCACCACGGTGACCGGGTCCTCGACCGTGATCCGGGCGATCAGGTCGTCGAAGGGTCTGGCCCGTTCCGCGGCGAAGCGCAGGTACTGTCCGGCGTCCCAGCTCGTCATACGGTCACGTTAACCCGTCGGTCAGGCCAGCTGGGCCACCTGCGCGCCGCCGCCGCGGCCGGTGCCCCTACCCCCCGCGACCCGGTTGTCCGGTACGGTGGCCCGCTCGTTCACCGCGTGCGACAGCTGGCGGTGCGCCTCCGGGTGCTCGTCCCACCAGCGCCGGTAGTCCAGGTTGCGGTCCAACTGCTCCAGGTATGCCTGGGCGGCACACCGGTACACGTCCTGCGCGTGTTCGGCGTGCGGCCCGATCGGATTCCAGGCCAGCCACCGTTCCAGCATGATGGGGTCGCCGCGGAGCGGCCGTACCACGATGCCGGATCCGCTCCGGGAGGTCGGCTGCACCAGCGCGACGGCGCCGCCGGCGACCAGTGCGCGGCACGCTGCCTGTTCGTTGACCTCGTGCCGGACCCGGGGACTGAAACCGGCCGCGGCGCAGGCCCGGGACAGCACGACCTGGTCGTTGCCGTCGCGCATCGGCGGTAGGACCCAGTCGTCGTCGGCCAGGTCGGTGAGCGCGACGTCATGCTCGTTGCTGAGCGGATGATCCTCCGGCAGCGCGACGAAGACGGGTTCGGCGACGAGTTGCCGGAGGTCCATGCCTTCGGCGGTGGGCAGCGGGAAACCCGCGCACTCGTCCAGTACGGCGAAGTCGAGCCGCCGGCTCGCCAGGTCCTGGGCGAGCTGGCTGGAACCGGCCACCTCCAGGGTGACTGAGGCGGCGGGCAGCGAGTCGTTGACGCTGCGGGCGAGCATCGGCCCGATCGCGCCGGGGCAGGCACCGATGTGCAACTCGCCTGCGGTCGACTGGGTCCGGGCGGCGGCCCCGGAGACCAGGTGTTCCATGTCGGTGAGGATGGCCCGGGCCGAGCCGACCAGGTATGCGCCGAGTTCGGTGGTGCGCATCCCGGTGCGGGACCGGTCGAAGAGCCGGCCGCCGATCCGCCGTTCGATGCGCTGCAGGCTCGCCGACAACGACGGTTGGGAGACGCCGAGGCGGGCGGCGGCGCGGGTGAGGCTCGGTTCTTCGGCGATGGTGCAGACCAGCCTGAGATGGCGGAGTTCCAGTTCGGCCATAGGCAACATGTTATGACCCGATTTGCCAAGTTACCAATCAGTAACTCTATCGATAGTCTGTGAATGCGGGCGGTGACATCACACGATGAAAGCCGCGGTGACCCATGACTGCGGTCACCGCGGCTTTCATCGTTGGCGCTGTTCAGGTACTCAGCCCTGGAACGCGTCCGTACCGTTCGGCGTACCGAGACCGGTCGGGCCGTCCCAGCCGGTACCGGCGTTGCACCACTGCTGGGTGCCGCAGCTGCCGTTGCTGCCGGTGGTCACGTCGTTCAGACCGCCCGCGGCCTTCCACGGGTAGCTGGCCGGGAAGTCCGAGGCGCCCGGGGTACCGGCGTCGGCGTAGACACCGGCGATGATCGGCGCCGAGGCACTCGTACCGCCGACGACCATCCAGCCGCTCTGCTGGTACGTGTCGTACACGGCCACGCCGGTCGCCGGGTCGGCGACGGCGGAGACGTCAGCCTCACCGCGCTTGTCGCAGCCGGTCACGTCGGTCTGCCAGGCAGGCTTGGCGTCGAAGCCGGAGCAGCCGGAACCGGCGCCGTCCCAGGCCGCCTCGGACCAGCCGCGCGAGCTGGAGTCCTTGGTCAGCGAGGTACCGCCGACCGCGGTCACGTACTGTGACGCGGCCGGGTAGGAGGCGCCGTAGCCGGAGTCACCGGAACTTGCGGTGATGGCCACACCCGGGTGCTTGAAGTACTGGTCGTCGGAGGTCGTCTGACTGGCGTCCTCGCTGCCACCGTAGCTGTTGGACACGTACTGGGCGCCCATCGTCACGGCGGTGTCGACTGCGGTGCCCAGGTCGTCCATGGTCGGCTGGTCGGCCTCGACGAGCAGGATCTTCGCCTTGGGTGCGACGGCCGAGACCATGTCCAGGTCGAGCGAGATCTCGGTGGCCCAGCCGGCGTCCGCGGTCGGCAGCGGGCTGGCGTCGCCGTTCTGGTTGACCTTGGTGAAGTCCGCCGTCCCGAGCCCGTACTGGGCGCGGTAGGCGTTCAGGTCGGCCGCGGCGTTCGGGTCGTCGTTGGCGTCGATGATCGCGATGGTGGCGCCCGCGCCGCCGTCGGCCGGCAGGTTGTACGCGCTGATGAGGTCGGCCGGCCCGATGCCGGACGGGTCGGCGTTGGGCCCGATCGACTTCGGCTGCGCGACGTTGATCCGCCGCAGTGCCATGCAGGCCATCTCGCCCGGTTTGTCGGGGGTGGCGCACGCTCGTGCCACGCCCGTTCCGGTGTTCGCGCCGCCGGCAGGTTGTGCGTGTGCCGGCGCGCTGCCCAGTGACAGCGCAAGGGCGCCGCCGAAAGCGACAGCGGCACCAGCCAGGGGGGATTTCCGCATTCCCGTCCTCCAAGCATGTAGGGGTCGGCGGGAGGAATGCGTTCAGTATTCATGGATATAGATGAATAAATCTCATCCCGAAAGGCGATAACTGCGACATTATGGGACCTAATAGCCGCCCGATGGCTACTCACAGTAAACTGATGGGCGGGAACGCGCCGATCGTCGCCCGGGGGAGCGGCGGCACGTTCCCGCCCATCGCAAGAGGTCCGTCGACCTCTTGGCGGAACGGGTCCGGTGCGTGTCGGTACCGCTGGGCCGTGCGGTAAACCGTCCGGACTCCGCTCCGACCCCACGTCCGGCGTGGAAGGCAGGCTTTTCCGCGCGGGATCCGTGAGGTGGGCAGGTCCTAGTGTTCGTACGGGCGAGAGTGCCGGGCGGACCGTTGGGCGGAGCGCCAGGCGGGCAGTGCCTTCATGGTGTTCAGGTCGTGTCGGGTGGTCCAGCCGTCACGCCAGGGCAGTCGGCATGCCGCTTCGGCGCGTTCGGCCAGTCGCCGCGCCGTGCACGGCCAGTGCGCCCGGCAGCAGGCACATCCCGTGCCGTTCGGCCGATGCCGGGAGAGCACGTACTGCGCGTCGCGCCACAACAACCGGTCCACCACGTCTGCGGGTACGGGATCGATCGCGGGTGTCTGCCCGCCCACGGGTGTCGCGGGTGTCTGCCCGTCCACCGGTGCGAGGTCGGTGTCTGCCGGCTGCCCGGCATGCGGGCCGGCCGGCCCGGGTAACTCTTCGCCGGTGGATGTCGGGTGTCGGGTGAGTTGCACTGTCGTCACTGGGCTGGCCTTCCGTTCGCGGGCCCCTGGGCGGGCCGGTGAACTGAAAGTTACTGCGTCATCACGAAACGGTGACGGACCGGCTGTGCGACATGCAGAAAGCAACGACCAGGGCAGTCCCGGGTGGGCCGCTCCCGCCGGCTCAGAGCGGTAGCGGCGGTGCGGCCGGGCTGTTCGCCACGGCGGCGGTCATGCTCCGGGCCACCCCACCCAACTGGGCCAGTACGGTCGGTTCGGTGCGCTGGAACTCCTCCAGCGGCATCGAACAGGCCACCACCATCGGTGGCGCGTCGTCCGGGGTGGAGATCACCATGGCCGCGCAGGCCACATTTTCCCGGTACTGGCCGCGTTCCATGAACGCGCCACGACGACGCAGCCCGGCCAGATCCAGTTCCCACTGGTCGCGGTCGACGATCGTGGACCTGGTGTACGGACGCATGCCGACCATCGACAGGTAACGCTTGCGCCGGCCGGCGTCGAGCGTGGCGAGCAGCGCCTTGCCGATCGCGGTGGCGTGCGCCGCCTCGTCGAACCCGACGATCAGGTCCTCCAGATGCGGCGAGCGGGGTCCCTCGGCGACGCCGGTGATGGCCACCTGACCGTTGACGAACCGGGCCAGGAAATGGCTGTACCCGGTGGCCCCGGCGGCCCTGCGCAGTCCCGTCGTGGTGTCCGCCGGCGCGCGCATCGCTGCGGTGAACTCGCGGAACCGGTCCGCCACCTCCAGGCCGGGGAGGTAGGTGCCGTCGGTGCAGCGCAGCAGGTATCCCTCGTAGGCGAGGGTGCGGACGAGGTGGTAGGTGGTGGACAGGCCGAGACCACACCGCCGGGCGACCTGCTTGACGGTCAGCCCGCGTTGGGACCGGCCCACCGCTTCCAGTATTCGCAGTGCCCGGGACACACTCTGGATCAGATCCGAGGGTGCCTGGGAGCCGTCAGAGCGCACAACAAACCTCCGCTGCTGGCCCGCTCCGTACCCGAGCGGTTCCGTCCACGATAGATTCAGCAGCACATACTGAGAAGACCCGGTCACGCAAAGTGACTCCGTGTCGCAAAACCGCCCCTGAACAGGATCAATGTCCGAATCTGTGCTACCAAACGTAGTCGATGGAGTACGCCAACGCCACCCCGACCCCCCGGGCCCGCCAGCCGTGGACCACCTGCTCCTAAGCTCAGGACATGCACGACGCGCCCCGGATCCGGTACAGCTATCTCGGGCCGGAAGGGACCTTCAGCGAGGTGGCCCTGCGTACCCTGCCCGACGCCGACTCCGCTGAGCTGGTGGCCGCCCGCAGTGTGCCCGAGGCGCTGGACGAGGTCCGCTCCGGCGCGGTCGACGCGGCCCTGGTGCCGCTGGAGAACTCGGTCGGCGGCGCGGTACCGGTCACCTTCGACGACCTGGCGGCGAAGAGCGCGCTGCAGATCACCCGCGAGGTCGTACTGCCGGTGCGGTTCGTGTTCGCCGCCCGACCGGAGGTCCGGACCGACGGGATCCGTTCGGTGGCAGCACATCCGCAGGCATCCGCGCAGTGCCGGGACTGGTTGCGCCGGACCGTACCGGACGCCACGGTGATGGACGTACTGTCCAACGCGACCGCCGCGGTGCTGGTCGCCGCCGGGGAGTACGACGCCGCGCTGTCCACCGGGCTGGCCGCCCGCCGCAACGAGTTGGCGCTGCTGGCGGAGGACATCGCCGACCACCGTGCCGCGATGACCCGCTTCGCCCTGGTCGGTCGGCCGGCACCGGCGCCCGCACCGACCGGGCACGACATCACCACGCTGGCCGTGTTCATCGCGCACGACCGGGTCGGCGCGCTGCTGGGCGTACTGACCGAACTGGCGGTCCGCGGCGTCAACCTGACCCGGATCGAGTCCCGGCCCACCGGCGGCCGGCTCGGCCGATACTGCTTCTTCCTCGACTGCACCGGTCATGTCGCGGACGCCCGGATGGGCGAGGCGCTGGCCGGGCTGCGCCGGGTCTGCGCCGACGTACGGTACTTCGGCTCCTATCCCCGGGCGGTGCCGCCAGGCGGCGCGGAACCTGCGGTCCCGCCACCGCCCGGCGCCTCCGACGCCGACTTCGCGGCCGCAGCCGACTGGCTGGCCCGGATCCGCGCCGGCGAGAACTAGCGCTCGCTGGCCGCGCCGGATCTGCTGGCCCGCCGGCGGCCCCACCGGCAGAGCTCGGCGTCCAGCACCGCGTCGACAGCACCGTCGGGGTCACCCGTGCCCCCGGTGACCGATACGGTGATCCGCTTGCGGTTGTCCGGCATACTGAACGACCAGGTCGAGTAGCCCGGCGCATCCCCGTCCTTGCCCCATGCGGTGACACCACAGGAGAGCCGGTGCCGGATGAGTCCGAGGCCGAAGATGGAGCCTTCGTCGACCTGCGCGGTCACTCCCGTCGCCCCGGCGGCCACCACGGCTGCCAGTTCCTGTCGGAGCTGTGATCGTGCCGGCGGTTCGTGCCTACCGGCCGAGGCCATCGCCGGGGTGGCGGCGAGGACCAGGACCGTGGCGCTGGCCACCGCGGTGCCCAGGTACGAACCCGGTTTCTGCATCGTCAGTCCTCCTGATCGGATCGATGCCGCCACCATGACGTCTGTCCAGGGTGGAGCGGAGCCGGGAAATGCCCTGCCATTTCCCGGAAGAGAACGGCACCCTCCCGTAGGGGATGTACCGACGCACTTGCGCGTCGGCGAGGATGAGGCGTCACGGCAATGAGCTGTGGCGGCGATCCGGAAGGACACGGGGATGGCGGACACCACTGATGAGCAGCGCGGCTACGCGCGCCAACTGGCGGCCGAGTCGGTCGCGGCCGGCGACGACACCGGTTGGTTCGAGCGGTTGTACGCGGCCGCAGCGGACGGGCGGACCGTAGTGCCGTGGGCGGACCGGGAACCGAACCCGGCGTTGACGGACTGGGCCACCCGCCACGACCTGGCCGGTGCCGGCCGGCGCGCGCTGGTCGTTGGCTGCGGTTTCGGTGACGACGCGGAGTTTCTCGCCGGCCGTGGTTTCGTCACCACCGGGCTGGATGTGGCGCCGAGCGCGATCCGGGGCGCCACCGGACGCTTCCCGGACTCTGCGGTCACCTACCGGATCGCCGATCTGCTGGCGCCGGACGCCGATCTGCTCGGCGCCTTCGATCTGGTCTTCGAGGCATACACGGTGCAGACGTTGCAGGGCACGGCGCGGTGTACCGCGATCTCACGGTTCGCCCGGCTGTTGGCGCCCGGCGGCACCCTGCTGGTGGTGGCCCGGGCACGGGAGGACGACGGGCCGCCCGGCCGGATGCCGTGGCCGCTGACCCGTACCGAGATCGAAGCGTTCGCGGTCGATGGGCTGAGTCTCACGCTGCTGGAAGACCTCTCCGACACCACCGAGGACCCGCCGGTACGCCGCTGGCAGGCCGAGTTCACCGCAGCCAGCTGACCGGACCACCGCACCCGTCTGACCAGCCGGTCGACGCTCGGTGAACTTTCGGTTGATGAGAATTCGTGGTAGTAAAGGCCGGTAAACCGGTATCCGGAGACCGCGCGGACGGACCACTGCCAATCCCGGTAGCTGCGTCCAACCCCCTGCCGCGCGGTCTCTGTGTGCCCATCGTCGCGCCTTCCGCTGCGATCAGTCGTGCTGGTCGGCCGCCAGCGGCAAGGAAACCCGGGCGTGCACACCGGGTCCGCCCCGGCCCCGGGTGTTCGGAAGCTGCGGGTGCGCCGCGGTCAGCGTCACCGAGCCGTGGTGCAGCTGGACCAGTTCCCGTACGATCGCCAGCCCCAGCCCGGAACCGCCCTCGTCGCGGGCCCGCGCATCGTCCAGCCTGGTGAACCGGTCGAAGACCCGGTCCCGGTCAGGCATCGGGATTCCCGGCCCGTCGTCGCGTACCGACACGCACGCCCGTCCGTCCTCGATGGAGGCCGACAGCACCACCTCGGAGTGGGCGTGCCGTACCGCGTTGTCGGTCAGGTTGGCCACCACCCGGCGGAGCGTCTGCGGGTCCCCGTCCGTCCACACCGGACTTCCGCTGTCCGCCCGGACCGCTACCCGGGCTGCGTCGTAGCGTTCGGCCAGCTCGTGCACCAGCAGATCGAGGTCGACCCGTTCGGCGTGCCGGGCCATCCGGCCGGCGGCCTCGGTCGGGTCGCTGACCCGGGCCAGCAGCAGCAGGTCCTCGGTCAACCGGGACAGTCGCTCGGTGTCGGTCAGTACGTCCGCGGCCACCTCCGACCAGTCGGCCGCGTCACCGAGCCGCTGCGCCACCTCCAACTGGGTACGGATACTGGCCACCGGGCTGCGTAGCTCGTGCGCCGCGTCGGCGACGAAGGCGCGCTGTCGTTCCTGACCGTCCTGCAACCGGGCCAGCATGTCGTTGAGGGTGCTGGCCAGCCGGGTCACCTCGTCGGTGCCGGGCGGTACGGGCAGCCGGTCGGCGGCCGAGCCGGAGCTGGTGATGTCGGCGGCGCCACGCCGCAGCGACTCCACCGGCCGCAGGGTCCAGCCGACCGCCCGCCAGGCCAGCGCCGCGAGCACCGCCACCAGCAGCGGGTACGCCACCAGCAGGACGTTGCGCATCAACCGCACCGTCTGGGTCAGTTCGGTGGCAGGCGCCGCCACCAGCACTGTGTCCCGCCCGGCGGGGACGGCGACCACCCGCAGCGTCCCGGCCAGCCCGGCCCGGTCACCGGGTACGTAACTGCGTTCACCGGCCCGCGCCGCCCGCAGGTTGTCGGCGTGCAGTACGGGTACCAGCCGGTCCGCGCCGGCCGAGACCGCTACGATGCGGTCCCGGTCGTCGACCACCTGGATCACCACACTGCCCTGCGGCGCCGGGATCGGGTCCGGCAGCCGGTCCGCGGTGACCAGTGCGGACACCTCGTTCGCGCTCTGCAACGCGGACGAATCCAGAGCCCGCTCCAAGGTGGTGTCCAGCGCGTACACCAGTAGTCCACCGCCCAGTCCCAGGCCGAGCGCCAACCCGAGCACACCGATCAGGATCAGCCGGCCCCGCAGGCTCAGACGTTCCCACCAGCGCATCGACAGCCCCCGATCAGTCCGGCACGACGCGGTAGCCGGCGCCGCGCACGGTTCGCAACGAGGACCGCTGGAACGGTGCGTCGATCTTGCGCCGCAGGTAGCCCACGTACACCTCCACCACGTTCGGGTCAGTGTCCTCCGGGGCGTCCCAGACGTGGTCCAGCAGTTCGATCTTGGACACGACCTCGCCGTCCCGGCGCATCAGGTACTCCAGCAGCGCGTACTCCCGCGGGGTCAGCGAGATGGCCCTGTCATCCCGGCTGACCTCCCGGGTCGCCGGGTCCAGGCGCAGGCCACCGCAGGACAGTACGGTCGGGCGTTCCCGGGTGCCGCGCCGCAGCAGGGCACGCAGCCGGGCCAGCAGCACCACGTACGAGAACGGCTTGGTGAGGTAGTCGTCGGCGCCGGCGTCGAGCCCGTCGGACTGGTCGTACTCCCCGTCCTTGGCCGACAGCACCAGTACGGGCACCCAGTTCTGCTCGGCGCGCAGCTGCCGCACGATCCGGTACCCGGACAGGCCCGGCAGCATGATGTCCAGTACCACCGCGTCGTACTCGCCGTGCCGGGCCGCCTCCAGACCACCCGGGCCGTCATGTACGAGGTCCACGGTGAACCCTTCGGCGGTCAGTCCGCGCTTGAGCGCCGCGGCGAGCCGCACCTCGTCCTCCACCACCAGTAACCGCACCCGGCACCGCCCCTCTCACATCCGCCGGACCTTATCGTTCCCCAGCAAGTCTGAGATCAGCTCAGCTCAACTCAGGTTTCTCACAGGGCACCAGGGGCACTCTGGTACTCGACCGAGGTGGTGTTCTACGCCGACCCTCCCGCTCGGCGGAGGCCACCCGACATAGAGACATAGAGACAGAGAGAAAGAGGGGGTACGAGATGTCAGTACTGGCCTCACGACCCGCCCTGCGTTGGGCGTTGCCGGCAGCGGCCCTGGTCGCCGTCATCGCTGCGGGCAGCGCGGGCAAGATGCTGGTCGCCAACGCGTCCGCCGGTCTGCCCGAGCGCAGCCCACAGCAGCTGCTGATGGACGTCGCCCAGGCGAAGGTGGGCGGGCTTTCCGGCACGATCGTGCAGAAGTCCGACCTGGGCCTTCCGGCGCTGCCGAACTTCGCCACCAGGGCCGACGGCTCGAACCTGACGTCGCTGGTCAACGGCAACCACACGGTCCGGTTCTGGTACAACGGGCCGAAGCAGCTGCGGGTCTCCATGCAGGGCAGCAACTCGCAGGAGTCCGATCTTGTCCGCAACGGTCGCAACGTGTGGACCTATGACAGCGCGGACAAGAGCGCCACGCACACCAAGCTGTCCGCCTCGGCGGACAAGCGGCAGAGCGGGGCGCACGCACCGTCGGTGATGCCCGGTGGGCCGACCGACCTGAAGGGCGGTGTCGGCCAGTTCCTGACCGGCCTGGCGCCGACCACCAGGATCTCCACCGACGGCACCGCCAAGGTGGCCGGACGGCAGGCGTACGAGCTGGTCATCCAGCCCAAGGACAAGGCGACCCGGGTGCACCAGATCCGTATCGCGGTGGACGGCGTCAAGCACATTCCGCTGCGGGTGCAGGTCTACGCCCGGGGCTCGGACACCCCGGCCTTCGAGGCGGCGTTCACCCACGTGAGCTTCAGCCGCCCGGACGCCTCGGAGTTCGGTTTCACCCCGCCGGCCGGTACCAAGGTCGACGAGGTCACGCCGGACCAGTACAAGGCCTACCAGAAATCGCACGCGAAGCACGAGGCGCCGACGGCCAAGGACAAGCCGCAGGTGATCGGCAAGGGCTGGACCTCGGTCGTGGTCGCCAAGGGCGTGGACACCACCATCCCGGCCGGAAAGACCGCGCAGCAGAAGAAGGACGCTGCCGAGGCCACGAAGTTCCTGAACTCGCTGCCGAAGGTCAGCGGGTCCTGGGGCTCCGGCCGACTGCTGAAGTCCAAGCTGGTCAACGTACTGATCACCGACGACCACCGGCTGATCGCCGGCGCGGTCGACCCGGCGCAGCTGTACATGGCCGCAGCGAAGACCAAGTAGTCACGTACGGCACGAACCACACTGGATAATGGCGCGCCACCCCAACTGGTCCGGGGTGGCGCGCCTTCCTGTGCGCCCGTGCGACGCCGTAACCGACCGTCAGCCGCCGAGTAGGTTGCCGAGCATGCCGCCGCCGGAACTTCCGGACTGCTGGCCGGCAGGCACTTTCGGGCCCTCGCTCGGCTGCACCAGTACGAATCCCTGACCCTGCAGGCACAGCTGGAACATCTCGCCGGAGCCGCCGCGCAGCGCCGACTTGAGCCCCTCGGACCGTACGATCGAGGTCTGCAGCTGGCTGGACCAGCCGATCACCGCGTCGGTGTCCACGTACACCGGCAGCTGCGGCGACACCGGGATGACCAGCGGGTCGCCCTCGCAGGTGATGCCGAGCCGGCCCTGACCGGAGAACGTGCAGTTGAACAGGCCGCCGCCGAACATGCCGGCGCCCTTCACCATCTGGATGTCGTAACGCAGGCCCGGATCGAAGCAGAGCACGTTGCGGCCGTTGATCGACAGGTAGTCGTTGGGGTCCAGGTCGAGGATGAAGCAGTTCGCGGCCTGTTCTGCGAACCAGATCTCGCCCTGGCCGCTGACCCGCATCAGCGCGACACCCTCGCCGGTCACGGCGCGCTTGAGGAAGTTGCCGGCGCCCTGGCTCTTGGTCTCCATCCGGATGTTGCCGCGGTAGGCGATCATCGCGCCCTGCCGGGCCATCATCTCGCCGTTCACCGCGTACTTCAGGCACTTCTTGTGCTGCATCGTCATGCCCGCCTCGGTGGGCGGCTGCGCGGTGTTCTCGCTCTTGAAAAGGTCGCTACGCACGGTGGTCGGCTCCTTGAAGGGGTCGCCCGAGCGGGCCCGGGCGGAGCATGGTCGCCGCCTGCGACGGTACGCCACGTGTGCGACAGCGCCGGCCGCGCCGCGACCGGCATACGCAGCGGAATCGCTGTGTTGGCAGCGTGCACGAGCAGGTACGAAAAAAAAGCCCCGACCTCTGTGAACGGGGCCGGGGCTCTTCGATCCCTACCGGATCGTTGCGGTGAACGCCTTCCAGGCCGACGGATCCACCACGAGGGCGGGTCCTTCCGGGTCCTTCGAGTCGCGCACGGCGACGATCCCGGGCAGATTGTCGGCCACCTCGACACAGTTGCCGGATGTTCCGCTACGGGTACTCTTACGCCAGAGGGCGCGGGCGAGTTCATGGAGTGGCCATCCCAGCGCTCCTTTCTTTCATCGGCCGTTAGGCCCTATCGGCCATTGCTTTCGCATGAGCTCTCGGACTCGATCCGCGGCGCGGCAGAGCCGTGCGTCCGCCCAGTTGCTCGAACACCGCCTGTACGCGGCCACCTCGTGCGGGTTGTCGAAATGCTTAGGCGCCCACCAGGGTTCCACGTAGGCCATCGGTCGTACGCGGCGACTGCGGGAAACGCTTCCGGCAGGGGCGGGAAGTCCATCAGGGACGAACGGACCTTCCATGGCGGATGGGTGCCCGCACCGGCGCAGCACCTTGATCTCGATGTTCGGACATTGGGGCGCGCCCCGATCGGCAGACGCTCCATCTGCTCCCATCACATCTGTCGCCGCCGATCTCCTGGAGGATCACGCTCTCGTCGATGTACCACCAGCAACGAACGGCTCTCACGCTCCAGCCGCTTCTGCCGCTCGATACGCAGCTGCACGAACCGGTGCCGTCTCCCGGCGGAACGCGGGACCGCCGCCACGGCAGATCGTCGCCGCGGGCGTACGCCTCGGTCTGGAGTAGGCCCGGGATGGCCAGGGCATTCGTACGTTCGGATGCGGCTGGCGTTGGACTCCAGACCCACGAGGTACTACGAACCAGTCCGGCAATCACATCGTGGTACGGGTGCCACCATCCGCGCTGCTTCGGGACTGCCACGGGCGATCTGACATGAGGCCGGATGATGGATTCGCCGGGCCCCGTACATTTCGAGCAGGGCGCCTTTACGTCGTTTCCCTGGTCGGCCCGTTCTCCTGCTCTCGATCTTCGACAGCCAGCTCGACTTGTGTTCGGCTGGCGGCTGGCATCGGCTGCCCGCATGCCCTTGTTCTCGCGGAGCGTACTCTGCAGCGTCGATGCGAGTCGGCGACGGTCGAGCGGTGGGGCTCGTCCACGGGTTGCCATGATCGGTCCTGGTGGCTCATCGTCCGGAGTCATAGTCCATTTCTACGACACTCGCAATACGCTACTTGCCAATTCCAAGGAGTCGGGCTATTGTCCAGAGTGTCGGACGTGACTCCCATCGCCGCCAGCGATGACGGAACGTTACGTCCGGGCGAGTTCCACGGGCGTCGGAGTGTCCACTCGACGACGCGACCTCCCAAGGCCGACGCCCGTGGACCGCCTGGCGGTGATGGAAGAACGCCGCCAGGCATGGAAAGGGGGCGCGGTGGATTCCTAGCCAACACCGCGCCCCCCGACCCCATCGACGGATTGGAGCCCAACCGATGGAGCTACGCCATCGTATCCGCAGCTGGCGACAGCGCCGTGACGCTCGCCAGCGCACCGACGACCCGTACGCAGCCGCGCTGGCCACCGCGTCGCATCTCGGGATGCTGTGCCGCGACCTGACCGGCGAGGACACCCCGGCCCGGTGGTACCGGTGACCGGGCCGGTGATGATCGGCCCCGCGATCCTCGGTGCGGCCCGCGCCCGAACCGACGACATCCCCGCCGGCGTGCAGGACCGGATGCTGTGGCGCAGTGCGCAGCGGGTCCTCGACATCCACCAGCCCGGGCCTGCCGCGCAGGGCGTCCCGAGCAGGTGCCGGCAGTGCGGGACGGTCTACCCGTGCGAGGTGTCGGAGCTGGCGCGCAAGAGTCAGCAGCTCGCCCGCGAGCCGTACCAGGTCGGCATGACCGCCCGCCACGACCAGCTGTCTCGCCGGAACCCGCGATGGTAGCCGCGATGACCGGCGTGATGCCCAAGGTAGGCGACCTGGTGAACATCACCAGGCACGCTGCCGTCGAGTTCGCCGACAACCCGATCCGCCGCTTCCGGGTGATCGAGGCCGAGCTGATCCCCGCGCGTCCCGGCTGGTGCCGGCTGCGCGGCTGGAACGTCGACGAGGACCGCCGGCGGTACCGCTGGGTCACGGTCTGGATCGAGGCCCTCATTTTCCAGCCCGGCGACAGCTGGACGCCGTAACGATCGTCGCTGCCGGCCACCACCCGGGCCGGCGTCGATCATCACCGCAAGGCTCTCGGCCGGCCCGGCTCCCTCCGGACACGCACACATCGTGTCCGTGCCACGTACCGCAGGCCCAGCCTTCCCTTAAATTGATCAAGGCGGTATATTTTCTGGTATGTTTTCCTTGCCAAATTTCGAACAGGTCTCCGATGACTTGGGCGACAAGGTGATCCATGCCTTCAGCGCAGCTGTCGCGCACACCGCTCGCGACCTCAAGAGCTACCGCAGTTGCCACCCCGGCTGGGTAGCCGATTCCACCGAGCGGGGCCTCGCGAACTGGATCCATGATCGACTCTGGACGCACATGGTTCGCGAGCTTCAAGCCGTGGAAGAGGCCGGGTCGGTATCGGTCCATGACCGCGAGCCGTTCCGAGAGCTGTGGGTGGGGCACAAGTACAAGCTCCGCGCCAAGCGACACGACTCCGACGGACGTGTGTCGACCTATCCCACCCAGACTGCGCTGGAGTTCTACACTCAGGCGCCGATGATCGAGGGCCTCGAAGAAGTGAGGCTTGCGGTCGGCTACGAGTGGAATACGGAAGAACGTGACATTGTCCAGCCGGTCCTGTCGTTGCGTACCGATAAAGAGACCTTGGTCTGGAAAGAGTTGTTGCCCGTCGTGGCGTTGCCCGACGAGCAGACCGAGGACCTTGATGCGCAGCGCGATCAAGAATCCCGCCCGACGAAGCCGCAAATCGATCTACCGTTCGAAGAGCGCGACGACAACCAGGAGACCGGGACACCATGAACGATTTCGGCGGGATCCTCCAGACGGCTCGCCGAGCACAGGGACTGACCGAAGCCCAGCTCGCCGAGCAGGCGCAGGTCAGTCAGGCCGCGATCAACCGCTACGAGAACGGAACGCGCACACCCGAGTCCGGTGTGGTGGCTCGACTCGCAGCAGCGCTTGGCGTCACGGAAAGCTTCCTCAACGAGTCAGGGCGCATTCACCAAGCCACGGCCGTGGACGCGCACATGCGGCGCCGACAGACCGCTCGACCAACGATCTGGCGAGCCCTGGAGGCCCGGCTCAACATGTACCGCCTCCATGTGCGTCACCTGATGGAGGAGGTGTCCATGCGGACCGAGCAGATCGTCCCTCGCTTCGATTCCTTCGACACGGACCCGGCTGCTGCCGCGCGTCTTGTCCGTGCGCAGTGGCGGATGCCAATCGGCCCGGTACGGTCCCTGACCCAATGGGCAGAGGCCGCTGGCTGCGTGATAATCGAAGAGGACTTCGCGACCCCGCGCGTCGATGGCTTGTCGCAATGGATCGAAGACTATCCGGTGATGTTGCTCAACCTGCGGGCACCCACAGACCGCAAGCGACTGACCATCGCGCACGAGCTCGGGCACCTGTGCCTGCATGACGTGGTCAACGAACATATGGAGGAGGAGGCCAACGCCTTCGCGGCTGAGTTCTTGATGCCTGAGACAGTCATCAAACCTCAGCTCCGGAACCTGACGATCGGGAGGCTACCCGACCTCAAACGCCAGTGGGGGGTCTCGATGCAGGCCTTGATCGAGCGGGCCCACAACCTCGACATGGTCAGCGCAACTCAGCGCACCAGCATGTACAAGACGCTGAGCGCACGAGGCTGGCGTACCCGCGAACCGATCAGCGACGAGCTCCAGCCCGAGCACGTCGAACTGCCTCAATACATAGGGCAATCCCTGGCAAGCAAGGGACTCAGCGCTGACGAGATATCCCATCTCGCTGGCTACGACTGCCGCGAGGATCACCCATTCCGCCCGGTAGCCTCCGGCAGACTCCGAGCGATCTGAGTACACAAAGCAGCCCCGCTGCCGACCGAGGTCGGCAGCGGGGGCGTCGTTCGTCAGGGTGCCAGGTCGACGCTATCGGAGCCATCCGCGGCCAGCGCGTCAGCTCGATCAACGGCAGCCGCAACTGACCGATCGGTACCCCGCCTCGATGCGTGGGCGAGGGTACTATCTCCACACCATCCGCTTGTCGCCAGTTCGATCGTCAGGTCTCCTGTCGTCACTGCTCGCCGTGGATGGTCTGTCGGCGCTCCAGCTCGGCGAGCACGTACGCGGACGACCTCCTCCGGGTCGCGCTGCCGACGACCATGGCGCGACGCGCACACGCCCTGTACTCACCTGACCTCGTGTTCTGAGCGTGGTGGTCAGCCCCAGCCCAGCTCGTGCAGCCGGGCGTCACCGATACCGAAGTGGTGGGCGATCTCGTGCACGACGGTCACGGTCACCTCACGTACCACGTCCGCCTCGGAGTGGCAGACGGACAGGATGGGGTTGCGGAAGATCGTGATCCGGTCCGGCAGTACCGCCGCATAGTTCCAGCCGCGGTCGGTCAACGCATGGCCCTCGTACACCCCGAGCAGGCGCGGGCCGTCCGCCGGAGAGTCGTCCTCGACCAGGATCACGACATTGTCCAGCAGATCGAGGAGCTCGGCCGGCACGCTGTCCAGCGCGTCGGACACGAGCTCGGAGAACCGTTCCCGGTCCATCGCCACGGCCATGTCCCGATTGTGACGCGCGAGCGTTCGGACATGGCCCTGGCGCGTCAGGACGCGAACTGGACCTCCTGGGTGCTCGCGTCAGGACGCGAACTGGACCTCCAGGCTGATCTCGGTGCCGGCCAGCGCCCGCGAGACCGGGCAGGCGGCCTTGGCCTTCTCGGCGAACTGGCGGAACTCCTCGGCCGACAGTCCTGGTACGTTGCCCACGGTGTGCAGGGCGATCGTCGAGATCGTCGGCGCGCCGTCCACCGGCTCGATGGTCACCTCGGCCGCGGTCTCCACCGCGGTCGGCGGATGCCCCTCCCCGGCCAGCATGTTCGACAGCGCCATGGAGAAACAGGCCGCGTGCGCGGCGCCGATCAGCTCCTCCGGGTTGGTGCCACCAGAGCCGTCACCGAACCGGGACCGGTACGAGTACGGTCCCTCGAACGCGCCGCTGCCCAGCGCCACCGTCCCGTTGCCGTCCTGCAACCCACCGCGCCAGACCGCCGCTGCCTTGCGTACCGCCATGTTCACAACCTCCGCTGGATTCTCGACGTGACCCGACCGACGTTAGCCCGGCGACCGGCGGTGTCAGTTGGTGGATATCAGCTCGTAGGGCACCGTGCGGTCCGGGTAGGCTCGCTGCGTGATCGACCTGCGACTGCTGCGTGAGAATCCGGATGCTGTCCGTGCCAGCCAACGGGCCCGGGGCTACTCCGAGTCCGCGGTGGACGCGTTGCTCGACGCCGACACGGCGCACCGGGCGGCGCTGACCCGTTTCGAGGCGCTGCGCGCCGAGCAGAAGCAGCTCGGCAAGCAGGTGGCGCGGGCCAAGGGCGACGAGAAGCAGTCGCTGCTGAGTCGTACGAAAGAACTGTCGACCGAGGTGAAGTCGGCCGACCAGGCGGTCACTGAGACCCAGGAGACGCTGCGCTCGGCGCACCTGGCGGTGGCCAACGTCGTCGAGGACGGCACACCGCCCGGCGGTGAGGACGACTTCGTGGTCCTGCGCGAGGTGGGCGACAGGCCCGAACTGTCCACCGTCCGGGACCATCTGGAACTCGGTGAGCTGCTCGGCGCCATCGACATGGAACGCGGCGCGAAGGTCTCCGGCGCCCGGTTCTACTTCCTCACCGGGGCCGGTGCGCTGCTGCAGTTCGCGCTCTTCCAGCTCGCGCTCGCCCAGGCGGTCCAGTACAACCTGACCCCGGTGGTGACCCCGTCGCTGGTCAAGCCCGAGACGATGGAGGGCACTGGGTTCCTCGGCGCGCACGCCAGCGAGGTCTACCGGTTGGAGGCCGACGACCTCTACCTGGTGGGCACCAGCGAGGTGGCGCTGGCCGGCTACCACGCCGGGGAGATCCTGGACCTGAGCCAGCCGAGCCGGTACGCGGGCTGGTCGTCGTGCTACCGCCGGGAGGCCGGCAGCTACGGCAAGGACACCCGGGGCATCATCCGGGTGCACCAGTTCGACAAGATCGAGATGTTCTCGTACTGCCGCCCCGAGCAGGCGCACGACGAGCACCTGCGCCTACTGGCCTGGCAGGAGGAGATGCTCGGCAAGCTCGAACTGCCCTACCGGGTGATCGACACCGCCGCCGGCGACCTGGGCACCAGCGCGGCCCGCAAGTACGACTGCGAGGCGTGGCTGCCCAGCCAGCAGCGGTACCGGGAACTCACCTCGACCTCCAACTGCACCACCTTCCAGGCCCGGCGGATGGGCGTGCGCTACCGCGACGAGGACGGTCGGACGCAGCCGGCCGCCACCCTCAACGGCACCCTGGCCACCACCCGGTGGTTGGTCGCGATCCTGGAGAACCACCAGCAGCCGGACGGCTCGGTACGCGTACCCAAGGCACTGCAGCCGCACCTGGGCCGCGACCTGCTGGAGCCGGTCGGACACTGATGGCCGAGCCCCCCGACCTTGTCGTACTGGACCTCGACGGCACGGTCGTGCCCTACAGCGCCGGCGAGGACCGTCCCACCGAACGGGTCCGGGCCGCGATCGCCGCAGTACGCGCCGCCGGCATCCCGGTCACCGTGGCCACCGGCCGGGCGGTGTGGGGCGCGCTGCACGGTGTACAGGCCCTGGGACTGGACACCGGTACGCCGCTGACGGTGATCTGCTCCAACGGCGCACTGGTCTACGACGTGACGGCCGGGCGGATACGGCACCGGGTGTCGATCGACCCCGGTCCGGCGGTCCGCAGGTTGCTGGAGGTGGAGCCACGGGTCGGGATCGCGGTCGAGCACGGCACCGAGGGCTACCTCTACAACGGCTATTTCGAGGTCAACTTCGCGGGCCGTTTCGTCGGTGAGGTGGATGTGCCCACCCTGATCGCCGAGCGGACCACCCGGATGGTCTGCCGACTGCCCGGCGACGACAGTGACCCGGCACACTACCCGGCGCGCCAGGAAGCGGCCCGGGAACTGGCCGAGGTGTCCGACCTGGGCCGGCTCGGCTACAGCGTGGAGCTCGGGTTCTCCGGGTGGATCGACGTGGCGGCGGCGGGCGTGTCGAAGGCCAGTGGAGCCGCTCTGGTCGCGGAGGATCTGGGGGTGGCGCCCGCACGGGTGACGGTGGTCGGTGACGGCACCAACGACCTGCCGATGTTCGGGTGGGCCGGCCACTCGGTCGCCATGGGTCAGGCGCCGGCGCAGGTCCGGGCCGCTGCCGACGAGGTGACCGGCTCGGTGCACGACGACGGCGTCGCGCAACTGCTGGAGAGGTGGTTGGGATGACCGGGTCACTGCCCAGGCTGGTCGCGACGGACATGGACGGCACCCTGGTGCGCGGGGACGGCACGGTCAGCGCGTACACCCACCAGGTACTGGCCCGGTTGCGGGCCCGCGGGGTGCTGCTGGTCGGGGCGACCGGCCGGGGGCCGCGGCTGATCAACCTGACCCGACGTGACCTGGGCCCGGCGGACTACCTGGTGCTGGCGCAGGGCGGGTTCTGCTACGACCTGACCGGTCCGGAACCGGACCCGATCTTCTCCGCCACGATGCCCGGTGCGGCGATCGCCCGGGCGGTGTCGCTGGTCGAGGCGACGGCGGGCCCGGTGTTCCTGACCGTGGAGGCGCTGCCGGCCCCGAATGCTCCACTGTGGAGGGACCCGGGTTTCGTCTGGCCGTACCCGGAGCCGACCGAGGAACGTTCGCGGCACGACTCGCTGCGGGCGACGGTCATCAAGGCGTTTCTCCGGTCCCCGACGCTGCCACTGGACGAACTGCTGGCCATCTGCCGCAAGGTGATCCCGTCGAACCTGTGCGAGGCGAGCTCGCCGGGCGGGATGGTCGAGCTGGCGCCGCCGGGCTGCACCAAGGCCAGCGGGTTGATGCTGGTCACCGAGGCGTTGGGGATCGATCCCGGTGACGTACTGGTCTTCGGTGACATGCCCAACGACGTGCCGATGTTCCGCTGGGCCGGCCGGGCCGTCGCGGTGGCCGGTGCACATCCCGAGGTACTCGCGGTTGCCGACGAGGTGACGGGCAGCAACGATGACGACGGGGTGGCCAGCCACCTGGAACAGCTGCTCACCTGACAGGGGGCGCATGCATCTCGTACGGTTCCGCCAGTCGGACAGCGGTGCGGTCGCCACCGGGATCCTCGTCGACGACACCGTCCGTACGCTCCCCGGCGTCACCGTCAGCGATCTGCTGGCCCGGGGTGTGGACGCCTTCCGCGCGGCGCTGACCGGACCCACCGGAGCGCACCTGCCCGCCGCCGAGGTGGAGCTGCTCGCGCCGGTGGACGGTACGACCGAGGTGTGGGCTGCGGGTGTCACCTATGAACGGTCCCGGGTGGCGCGGGTCGAGGAGAGCGGCCAGGCCTCGGTGTACGAGCTGGTGTACGACGCGGACCGGCCCGAACTGTTCCTGAAGGCGCCCGCCTGGCGGATGGTCGGTCCGGGGCAGCCGGTCACGGTGCGCGCGGACTCCGGCAACGACGTACCCGAACCCGAACTGGGGCTCGTCCTCGACTCGGCCGGCGAGCTGGTCGGCTACCTGGTCGGAAACGACATGACCTCACGGGCGATCGAGGGGCAGAACCCGCTGTACCTGCCGCAGGCGAAGATCTGGCGCGGCTCCTGCGCACTCGGCCCCGGCATCCGGCCCGTCTGGGAGGTTCCGGATGCGACCGCGCTGGACATCGACATGGCCATCCACCGGGCCGGCAGCGAGGTCTTCACCGGCCACGCGAACACCGCGCAGCTGCACCGGGGGCTGTCCGAGCTGGTCGACTGGCTGTACCGGGAACTGGACTTCCCGGCCGGCGCGGTGCTGCTCACCGGCACCAGTGTGGTCCCCGACCTCGCCTTCACGCTGCGGTCCGGGGACATCATCGACATCGCCATTCCGGGTGTCGGAAGGCTGACCAACCCGGTGGCCTGAGCCGCATGGACCGTACGGTTGAGGCGTGTTTCGGTTGACGGGCGCACAGAGCGGCGTCGTTTCGCCTCCCGGGAGACCGGGTGCACGGCGGTTCGTGCGCCGGGCTGGCAGCGCCGTGGCGCACCTGCTCGTCGCGTGCCTGCTGGTGGTGGTCGTCGGCTGGGTGACGCTGGCAGCGCAGGCCGTCGGCGCACCGGCCACCGCAGCGCGCAGTGGCGGGTACGACGCCGAATGGCTCGGGCACGCCTGGGTCGACGGGCGGAAGACCGACCGCGATGTGCGCTCGCTGGCCGGGCAGCTGCGCGGCACCGGCATCCACGACCTGTTCGTGCACGCCGGACCGTTCCACGACGACGGCACGCTCGACCCGGCCCGGCGGCCGCGCGCCCGCTGGCTGGTGGCCGCGCTGCACGAGGCGCTGCCCGGGGTGCGGGTCCAGGCGTGGCTGGGTGACCTGGTCGGGCCCGGCCACCTGGACCTGGATTCCGCCGCCACCCGGGCACGGGTACTCGCCGCAGACCGGCTGGTGCTCGCCGACGGGTTCGACGGCATCCACTACGACTTCGAGCCGGTACGCGACGGCGAACCGGGCCTGCTGCGGATGCTGGAGGCCACTCGTACCCTCACCCACAGCCGACACGTGCTCCTGTCGGTGTCGGCGATCCACCTGGAGCCGCTGGCCGGGCTGCGGCAGCCGCTGAGCCTGCTGCCGGGGCACCCGTGCCTGTGGTCGGCGCACTACCTGCACGAGGTGGCGCTGCGCGTCGACCAGGTGGCGGTGATGGCCTACGACACCGGCCTGTACACCCAGCCGGCCTACGCCGGGTACGTGCACCGGCAGACCCTGGTGGCGCTGGCGGCGGTGCCGGCCAGGGTGCAGCTGTTCATCGGCACACCCGCGTACCACGACGAGAACCACACGCATCATCGCCGGGCGGAGACGGTCGCGGCGTCGCTGCGCGGGGTCCGGCTGGCCGTCACCGACCGGCCGCCGCGGCACCGGCTGTTCGGGGTCGCCGTGTATGTCGACTTCGCCGCCACCGACCGGGACTGGTCCAGCTACCGTGCCGCCTGGGCCCCGCGGGGTACCTGACCATTGGATGTCCGGCCGACAGCGGCGGAGGGAGCCCGGTATGACAGTGCTGCGGGTGCGGGGTCGCGCCCTGCCCGGCGACGAGCCGGTCGACCTGTACGCCGACGGCGACCGGTGGCGGGTCGATCCGGTGGCCGACGCGCGCCTGGTCGCGGAGGGCTGGTTGCTGCCCGGCCTGGTCGACGCGCACACCCATCCCGGTGCCGAGCGGCCCGGCCAGCCGTTGGACCACGCGCTGCTCCGGGCCGACCTGCGGGAGCATCTCACGGCCGGGGTCACCATGATCCGGTCCCCGGGGCTGGCGGGTGACCCGCCGGACTGGTTCGGCCGCGACCACGACCTGCCCCGTGCCGTGCACGCGGGTCCGTGGCTGGCCCAGCAGGACCAGTTCTTCGACGGCTGGGGCCGGCGCCCCGAGATCGCCGATCTTCCCGCGGTGGCCGCGGCGCAGGCCGCCCGTACCGGCTGGGCGAAGCTGATCGGTGACTGGGGCCCGGGCGATCCGGCCCTGTCGGCCGATGTACTGACCGAGGTCGTGGCGGCGGGTGCACCGGGTCGGCGGCCGGGTCGCGGTGCATTCCCAGCAGTCCGACGGTGGAGCGGCGGCGGTGGCGGCCGGGGTCGACTCGCTGGAGCATGGCATGTGTCTGGATCCGGCCCTGCTGGACCGGATGGCGGAGCGGGGCATCGCGCTGACCCCGACCCTGTCGGTGATCAGCGGTTCGCTGGAGCGGATGCGGCAGCGGCCGGACAGTGCCCGTAAACGCTGGTACGTGCGCGGCGCGGAGGCGCACGGCGGGCTGGTCGCCGCGGCGGCCGAGGCGGGCGTCACGTTGCTGGCCGGTACGGATTCCCGACCGCACGGCCGGGTCGCCGACGAGGTGCGTGCACTGGCCGCGGCGGGAGTACCGGCGCATCGGGCGTTGGGTGCCGCGTCCTGGGCGGCCCGGTCCTACCTGGGACTGGCCGGGCTGGTGGAGGGGGCTCCGGCGGACGTGGTGGTGTACGACGAGGATCCTCGCAGCGACCTGCGGCAGCTCGACCATCCCCGCGCGGTGCTGCTGCGCGGCGAGCTGGCGTACCGCAGACCCTGACAGTGATCGCCCATTGACTCAGGGTCGTGCTGGGTTATGGCGCGGCCCACACCGGCGGGTCGGTTGATGGCAACCGGACCGCCCGCAGCGGCATGCTGGTGGCGATGACACCCCCCACATCCCCCGCGCTGGTCGCGAGCGACCTGGACGGCACCCTGCTGCGTACCGACCGGACGGTGGGCCCGCGCACCCTGGCGACCCTGGACCGGCTCGCGGCTGCCGGGATCCCGTTCGTGATGGTGACCGGCCGGCCGGTCCGCTGGCTGGACGAGGTGCTACGCCACACCGGCCCGCGCGGGCCGGTGGTCTGCTCCAACGGCGCGGTGGTCTACGACCCGGCCCGGCGGGAGGTGCTGGAATCCCACCCGTTGCTGCCGGACCTGCTCGGTACGGTCATCGAGCGGCTGCGCGCGCAGTTCACCGGCGTGACGTTCGCGGTGGAATGCGACAACGGTCTCCGGCACGAGCACGGCTACCCGATCGAGGAGGTGTCCGACCAGGTCCGGGCCGGCGAACTGGTCGAACTGCTGGCGCAGCCGGCGGTGAAGCTGCTCGCCCGGTTGGATGGTCGGGCACCGGCCGAGGCGACCGCGGCGATCGCGCAGCGGTTGCACGGTGTGGTCGAGGTGACCCGCTCGTCCGAGATGAGCCTGGTGGAGATCTCGGCGGCCGGCATGACGAAGGCGACCGGGCTGGCGTGGGTGGCCGAGCGGCTCGGGGTGGCGCCGGAGCGCATCGTCGCGTTCGGGGACATGCCGAACGATCTGCCGATGTTCTCGTTCGTCGGGCACAGCGTGGCGATGGCCAACGCCGAACCGCAGGTGCTCGCCGCTGCGGACGCCGCGACCGTCAGCAACGACGACGAGGGTGTCGCCGACTACCTGGAGCGGTTGTCGGATCTGGCCCCCACACGCTGACGGCACCTGCCGTGGTGCCGCCACCGGCGACCGGGGATGAGTCGCCGGTGGCGGCGGGTGTCGCCGGACGCGGCCCGGCCAGGTGTGGGGGCCCACCCGGCCGGCCGTGGGGCCGTCAGGCGGTGTTGTTGGCCAGCGCGAGCAGCCGGTCCGAGGCTCCGTTGAACCGGTCCCGGTCCACGTTGCCGGAGATGCCGGGCACGCTGCCGGTGCTGGTGTACTGCCAGAAGGTGTAGAAGCCGACCAGCCGGCCGGCAACGTACCGACGCTGGTGTTGTAGCGCGCGATGAACAGCGGGCTGTTGCCGGCGAACGCGGACGAGTTGCCGGTGCAGGTGGACCACCAGTTGGTGGTCGTGTAGATGACCGCCCACCGGGTGGTGCGGGCGTGGTACTCGTTGATGAACGAGTGGATCCAGCTCACCATGCTGGACTGGGACAGGCCCCAGCAGGTCGAACCGGACGGTCCGTACTCGATGTCGAGCAGACCGGGCAGCGTCCGGTTGTCCGCCGACCAGGCGCCACCGTGGCTGGCGAAGTAGTCGGCCTGTGCCGCGCCGGTCGACGAGTTCGGGGTGGCGAAGTGGTACGCGCCGCGGATCATGCCGGCGTAGTACGCGTTGGTGTAGTTGGCGCTGAAGTTCGGGTCGTGGAACGTGGTGCCCTGGGTCGCCTTGATGTACGCGAACGGACTGTCCGGAGCTCTTGACGCTGGACCAGTTGATGGTGCCCTGGTAGTGCGAGACGTCGACGCCGTAGAGGGTGCCGGCGGCGGCCGCCGGTTGGGCGCCGATGCCGAGGGTGGCGATGCTGGCCGCGAGTGTCGCCAGCGCCACGGTCAGTACGGAGACGCCACGTCGCAGGCGGCCGGTCATGCGGCCGGGGGCAGGGGTGGTCACGAGATGTCCTCCTGGAGGGGATCGGGGGGAACATCATGAGTAGACAGAAAACGTCCTCAAACTACAAGACTTGTGTAATTTTTCTTCTTAGCGACACAATAAACGATTACCCGTCAGTCACCCGTTCAGGGACAGGACGGGCGAGTCGGCCCAGAGCGACCGCATGCCAGCGGCCCCCGGGGTGTCCCGGGGCCGCTGGCATGTTCGGTGGCCGGAGCGGTCCGGCTACAGGTACTGCCCGGTGCGGGAGTGCGGCTCCGGATGCTGTCCGTCGGGCGTCATACCCGGCGGGATCATTCCGCCCGGCCCGGCGGTGAGCGCGGGCCGCTGCTGGCCGCCGCGCATCTGTTCCAACTGCATCCGGGCCGCCATCTGCTGCGCCATCAACGCGGCCTGGATGCCGTGGAACAGCCCCTCCAGCCAGCCGACCAGCTGCGCCTGCGCGATACGCAGTTCGGGCTCGCTCGGTACGGTCTCCTCGTTGAACGGCAGGGAGAGCCGGTCGAGTTCCTCACGCAGTTCGGGGGCCAGGCCCTCCTCCAGTTCGACGATGGAGCGGGTGTGGATCTCGCGGAGCCGGCTGCGACCGGCCTCGTCGAGCGGCGCGGCGCGTACCTCTTCTAGCAGCTGCTTGATCATGCTGCCGATCCGCATCACCTTGGCGGGCTGCTCAATCTGGCTGGCGGGGTCCTTCGCGGCTTCCTCATCGGCGTTGGCAGCATCGACGTCGACCGTGCCGACCGGCCGACCGTCCGGGCCGACCACCACGACCGTACGGGTCTCGGCCGGTGCTGAGTTCCCGTCCTCGGCGGCGCGCTCGGCTGGCCGGGTCTGCTCCTGCGGTGTCTCCGTCATACCTCCATCCTGACGCACTCTGTGCCGGTCGCGAAGTCCACGTCCGGGGCGTTGATCGGTCAGGTCCGGCGGAAACGGGTGAAGTCGGGCGGACGTTTCTCGGCGAACGCCTGTGCCCCTTCCATACCCTCATCGCTGTGCGCGTACGAATCCAGCGCCGCATAGGCCAGATTGGACATGCCGGCCATGTGGTCGGAGTCGGCGTTGAAGGAGTGTTTCAGGAAACGGATCGCGGTCGGCGAGTAGGAGGCGATCCGCCGTCCCCACTCCAGCGCGGTGTCCAGCAGCTCGTCCGCCGGCACCACGGCGTTGACCAGGCCCCAGCGTTCGGCGGTGGCCGCGTCGATCTGGTCCAGCAGGAACCACATCTGCCGGGCCCGCTTCTCGCCGATCACCCGGGCCAGGTACGCCGAACCGAAACCGGCGTCGAAGCTGCCGACCCGCGGGCCGGCCTGCCCGAACCGGGCGTGCGGTGAGGCGATCGACAGGTCGCACAGCACGTGCAGGACGTGACCCCCGCCGATCGCGACCCCGTTGACGGCGGCGATCACCGGTTTGGGGAGATCGCGGATGACCCGGTGCAGCCGTTCGATCTCGAACGTGCCCCACTCGGTCTCGCCGTAGCTGCCGGTCTCGGCCCGTTCCTTGACATCACCGCCGGCGCAGAAGGCTCGCTCACCCGCGCCGGTCAGGACCACTGCGGCCACCTCGGGGTCGGCCCAGGCGAATTTGAACGCACTGATGAGTTCATCCACGGTGCGGCCGCGGAAGGCGTTCATCCGGTCCGGGCGGTCGATGGTGATGACCGCGACGCCGCCGGACTCGACCTGGTAGCTGGTGTCCGTGAACTCTGTACGACGCACGACGCCTCCCGCCTAGTATGTCGCTCACCGGACGATCGTCATGAGATGACCATAGCTTGCGAGGACTGGGGACCGCATGGCTGAACAACGTGACGTACTGGTCCGTGCGGCCCCATCCGCCGATCTGACCGTGCGGTACGGCCCGGGACGCGACCAGGTCGCCGACGCGTGGCTGCCCCGTGGGCAGCCCAGACCGCTGGTGATCTTCGTACACGGAGGTTACTGGCGGCAACACACCGGTCGTGGCTATTCGGCGTCCCTGGCGCACGATCTGGCCGGCCGCGGCTACCCGGTCGCCGCCGTCGAGTACCGGCGTACCGGTGACGGCGGCGGTTGGCCCGACACGTTCCTCGACGTGGCGATCGCGATGGACGCGCTGCCGGCGCTGCTCGCTACCGCGGCACCCGGCCAGATCGGTACCGAACCGCCGTACTACGTCGGGCATTCCGCCGGCGGTCATCTCGCGCTGTGGGCGGCGGTACGCCATCTGCTGCCACCCGGCGCGCCCGGCCGGCGGGACAGTCCGCCCGAGGTGCGCGGCGTACTGGCCCTGGCGCCGGTGTGCGACGTCGCGGAGGCGTACCGGCGGCACCTGGACCTCGGCGCGGCCGGCCTGTTGATGGGCGGCGGGCCCGGTCAGTTCCCTGGGCGGTACGCCGCGGTCAACCCGGCCACGCTGCCCGCGCCGGACGTACCTACCGTGCTGCTGCACGGCCCGGGCGACGGCCGGGTGCCGGTGGTGCTGTCCCGCGAGTACGCCGCGCACCACGACGGGGTGGCGCTGATCGAGGTGGACGGCGCGGACCATTTCGCCCTGGTAGATCCGCTGGCCCCAGCATGGGCGCAGGTACTGTCGGCGCTCGCCAGTCTGTGACCTTCAGTTTCCGTACGACGGCTCGCTGGGCGCTGGTGGCTCTCCCGGGCCCGGCGCGCCCGTAGCCTGACCGCCCGAGGTCGGGCTGCCCGGCGTGGGGCTGCCGGCGGTCGATCGGCTCGGCGGCAGACCGCCGATGCTCGGTCGGAGGTCCTCCCCGGTCGACGCGTCGCCGCCGGCGGCGTTCGGGCCAGGGCCGAACCGGAGCCCGTCGGCCAGCCACGGCGTCGGGTCCGGCTGCCCGGGCGCGCCACCGGACTGCCACGGCGGTGCGCCGGCCGGCCGTACCGGGTCCGTACCGGTCCGGAACGCCAACCGGTCCAGGAAGAGGACCTGCAGCAGGGCCAGCAGCACCAGCGCCACCAGCGCGAACGGCATGGCCTGGACCAGCAGGATCGGCCCGACCCCACCAGCGCCGAAGCTACGGGCCGAGTACATCATCAGCCGCAGTGCCGCAGTGTGATGGGACATGTTCACCAGCAGCGGCCAGAACAGATCGTGCGCCTGGACCAGAAAGTCGACCACCGTGACCAGAGCGAACAGCGGGAGACTCGGCAGTAGGATCGTTCGAGCGAATCCGCCGGGGGCGCCGGCCCGCAGGGCATCCTGCCGGCGGCGCTCCTGACCCGCTGCGAACAGAGCGAACAGGAACAGCGCCGGGACACTGACCAGGATCGGCGACACCAGGCCCGGTACCGAGTCGAGATGGTGGTGGGCGCGGGTGTCCAGCCACGCGATGGTCATCATTGGCGCGACCGTGACGAACAGCCAGGGGCTGAACGGCAGCAGCAGCCATTCGCTGCGCTTGCCGAGCGGCCGGAACGCGCCGACACCGAGGCCGGCGAGATAGGCCAGCGGTACCTGGACCAGGACGCTCAGTGCCGCCGGCAGCAGACCGTACAGCGCGTCGTTGGAGATCTCCGGCCGGATCGACGGTGCCGGGCCGGTCGGCCGGCCGTCGGTGAACAGACCGAACGTGACGAACAGATCCAGTACGACGATGCCGACCACGACCAGTAGCGCCACGACGGCCAGTACCGTACCGACCGGGCGGGCCGAGGCGGGCAGCAGACCGGCGGACCGGCGTTCGGGGTCCAGCTCGAACCTGGCCCGGGAGATGATCAGGATCAGGCCGGCGGCCAGGCCCAGCAGGCCGACCACGGCGAGCAGGACCGTACCGGCGGCGGCCCCGCCACCGGTCGACAGGTACTGGAAGCTGTCCCGGTACTGCAGCACCGGCAACGTCATGGTCCTGCTGCCCGGGCCACCACCGGTCAGCGTGTTGACCAGCGTGCTGGACTGTACGGCCACCGCGAGGGTGGCGAGTATCAGCACGCCCCACATCGTCAGTGCACCACCCACCGTGCGGCCCGGCCTGTCGTGCGTCCGTCGGCGCAGCGCGGCCAGCAGCGCGGCGACCCCGATACCACAGATCAGGCCGAGTCCGGCCAGCCCGGTGAGGACACCCATGTCGACCATCGCGCCGTCGTCCCGCGGTGCGAGGATCTTCAGCATTCCGCCGGACACGCCGTGCGCCATCGCCGCCGCCACCACGGCCGGCGCGAAGCCGGCCACCGGCACGGTCAGCAGCAGCCGCAGTGCCACCCGCGGGCCGCTGCCGCCGGCGCTGCCGGCCCAGGCCAGCAGCGGCACCACGATCGCCATGACCAGGACCGGTGCGGCGGCCAGTAGCAGTGAACGGATCAGCGCGTCGCCGGTGCCGGTGAAGGAGTCCGGCTGATGACCTGGAGAGAACCGACCGCTGCCGGGGATCGTCGGCGCGTGCCCGCTCAGGCTGCCGACCACCGTCCGGATGCTCGGGATCACCAGCCAGTACACCGTGCCGGCCAGCATCGGCAGCAGCAGGAGCAGACCGACGGTCCGGGGCAACGGGCGAGCGGCCGGTGTCACGCGCTGCTGCGGAGGGACACCCGCCGGGCCGGGCTCGGGGTGTGACGCCGGGGAGTTTGTCACGTCTCCGCCTTCTGCCTCGGTGCCGGTGCCTGTCGCCGGCCGCCTCATGGGCATTGTGCCTGCTGACAGCAAGATGTGAAGTGCCGCCGAGCGGGCGCTCCGCCCAGCTGGCCCGATGCGGTACGGTCCGTCCGTCATGAAGAGCCAACGGTCTTCTTTCCGCATGGTGCCGACCCTCATCGGTACCGCCGCCCTGGTCTGCACGCTGTTCACCGGCTGTGGTTCAGGCACCACCGGTACCGCGGACCGGCACTCCGAATCCCTCACCCGCACCACCTCCGGGGCCAGCGCCCGGGCCGCCGCGCCGAGCCCCTCGACGTGCGCCGGCGGGTGGAGCTGCACGCAGAGCCGCAACTTCGGCGCCGCAAAGCGCTACATCGACCGGCAGGCCGCGCAGAACGGCTACCTGAGCGTGGTGTTCACCGACCGGCATACCGGGAAGACCTGGCGGTACGGGCCGACCGACCATCCGGGCTGGACCGCTTCCACCATCAAGCTGGCCATGGCGACCGACATCCTGGAACGGCAACGTTCCGGCGCGGACCGGTTGAACGATGCCGACCACCACGACATGGCGACCATGCTCAACTTCTCCGACAACGACGCCTCGAACCGGCTGTGGGAACGCTTCGGCGGTGCCGATCAGCTCGACCGGTTCCGGCAGCGGTTCGGGATGACCGACCTGACGTTCATCCCCGGCTTCACCAACGGTCCGTACTGGGGTTTCGTCAAGTGCACCAGCGAGGACCTGTCGCACCTGATGAACTACGTACTGACCAGGACCGATCCGCAGGACCGCGAGTATCTGGTGAAGGCGATGCGCGGCGTGGCCAGCAACCAGCAGTGGGGTGTCTGGGCCGCCGGCCATGACGAGCAGCCCGGCAACAAGGACGGCTGGTCGTACGAGAAGGACGCGTACGGCAAGCACTGGGTACTCGACTCGGTCGGTTTCGCCGGCCCGGACGAGCGGTTCACGGTGGGCATCATGTTCCAGGTCGCGCCCGGCGGCAGCATCTCGTACGGGGCGCACACCGTCTCCGATGTGGTCGCCGAGCTGTTCGGCGCTGCCGTACCGGCCGACATCACGGTCCCGACACCGGACGACTGACCGCCTTTGCGGGTCTGCATTTTCCCCGAATGTCTCCTGGCCGAAAAGGGCGTAAACCTCTATTCGGGGAAAATGTCCACACGGCGAAATGGCGAGCGAGATGGCGTCAGATTGACGTCAACCTCTGTTCCGGTGATGTCAGGGGCGGGTAGGATGTCGGGCATGGAGCCGGAACCCACCCTTCGCCGCATGCCCGCACCCGCCGTCACCGACGAGGCCCGTGAACGGGCCGTCGAACTCCTGCAGCGCGCCTGTGGAGAGGGTCGACTGACCCTGGAGGAATTCAGCGTCCGGGCGGGCGCCGCCTGGTCCGCGGACACCAACCAGGAACTCGCCGAGGTCACCCACGGTCTTGCCGCACCTCCGCCGGTCGGCACCAGCCAGCCCGTCAGCGAGATCTCCGCGATCTTCGGCGAGCACAAGCAGACCGGCCAGTGGCGGCTGCCCCGGCACCTGTCGGTACGGGCCATCTTCGGGTCCACCAAGCTCGACCTGCGGGAAGCCACCATCGGGGCGGACGCGGTACGCGACGGCGTCGTCGACATCGAGGTACGGGTGTGGTTCGGTGAAGCCAAGATCACCGTGCCGGAAGGTGTCGAGGTCGAACTGCACGGTCGCGCCATGTTCGGCAACCGCCAGCTGAGCCTCGCCGCAGTACCCCGGCGCCAGGGCACCCCGCTGGTACGGGTGCACTGCCGGGTGGCCTTCGGCGAGCTGAAGGTACGCAGCGCGCCGCTCGGCTCTGCCAGCAAGCTGGGCCGCTGGCTACGGGACTTCATCGACTAGACGCCGTTCCGCCCGTGCGCGGGCCGGGGCATCGGCGCGATAGCCGCCCGATAGCCGTTGCCCCCTAACTTGTCAGGTGTCCGAGAAGAACAGAACGACCACGAAGAGTGGAGTGAACTGTGTCCTCGTCGATCCCTGTCAACCGGCCGATGCGGCTGATCACGGTGGCCCTAGCGGCCGCCGTGGCGGTGGTGACGGCGCCGGTGTTCAGCGCGCCGGCCAATGCGAGCATCAGCGGCAAGATCCGGCGCAGCGTGGTCCGTGACCGTGCGCAGAACTGGTTCAACCGCAACATCCAGTACAGCCAGTCCGGCACCGCCTCCGACCCGGACGGTAACCACACGTACCGGCGGGACTGCTCCGGCTTCGTCTCGATGGCCTGGCACATCTCACCCACCGGGCTGAGTGCCCCGACCACCTGGACCATCGAGAACTACGCGAACAAGATCGCCAAGAAGAACCTGAAGCGGGGTGACATCCTCGCCTGGCCGCACCACCACGTCGTGCTCTTCGGTTCCTGGGCCAACTCCGCGCACACCGAGATCTGGCTGTTCGAGGAGGCGAACCCGACGCAGGACATGAACCACCGGAAGGCCGCGCTCAGCTCGTACGGCAGCTATGGCGCCTACCGTTACAAGAAGATCATCGACGGCTGATCACAGCAGGTGGTCTGAGCTGCCGGCGGCGTAGCGGACCTCGCGCCCGCTACGCCGCGTCGACCCGCCACCGTCAGGTGGCGAGGAAGTCGGTGAGGGAACGCCGGATCCCCGCCGGGCCCAGGCCGTGCAACACGTCGTGGTCCTCGGCGGTGCCGTACCGCCGCTGCTCGTGGCGCCCCACCCCGAGCGCCAGTGTCCGGTGTGGACGGTCGGCCAGCGCCTCGGCCAGCACCCGGCTGGACGTACCGGCCAGGTACGGTTCCACGATCACCACCGTGTCGGCCATGGCGAGTCGCCGCAGCCCGGCCGCGTCGAACGGGCGCACCGTACTGGTGTACACGACCGCCACGTCGAGTCCCTCGGTGCCGGCCAGTACCGCGTCGAGGGTCGGGCCCACCGCCACCACCAGCGCCCGCCGGCCGGTACGCACACTGACCAGCTCGCCCCGCCGGGCGTCCGGCTGCGGCCGGCTGTTCTGCCGCACCGACAGCCGCAGGTAGTCCGAGCCGTCCCCGCCGACCGCATCGCGCAGCAGGTCGGGCACCTCGTCGGGATGGCCGGGGACCCGTACGGTCCAGTCGGGCAGCGAGTCCAGCAGCGCCACGTCACCGGGTGCCTGGTGGGTACGGCCACCCTCCGGCCAGTCGTACGAGCCGCCGATGCTGACCAGTACGCCGGTCGCGCCCTGGTGCGCGAGGTCGAGTTTCACCTGTTCGAAGGAGCGTTCCACCAGGAACGGCGCGTACGAGTGGGCGATCGGTCGAAGCCCCGTGAGGGCCAGCCCGCCGGCGATGCTGACCATCAGGGATTCGCGGATGCCGACGTTGAGTACCCGGTCGGGGTGTCGGGCAGCGGGCCCGGTGAACTCGGCGGCCGAGATGTCGGCCAGTACGAGGGCGGTGCGGGGGTCCTCGTCGAGCAGGTCGCTGGTGGTCTGTACGAACCGGTCCCGCATGGTGGCGGTCATGATGGTTCCCTTCGCTGGCTCGTGACTCAGGACTTGGGTTCGACGACGGCGACGACCACGTGCGGTCGGCCGGGCAGCGGGGTGGTCAGTGCGGAGCGCAGCGCCCGGTGGTTCCGTCCGTCCACTGTGGCGGTGGACCAGCCGTTCGCGCTGAACCGTGCGCCGATCCCGCCGGGCCAGCCATGGGTGGCGGACTGGTTGTCCATCACGATCGCGGTCAGGCTGGACAGTCCGGTGGCGCCGGCGTACGCGATGGCCTCGTGGTTGCTGCCCTCGTCGAGTTCGGCGTCGCCGAGCAGTACGTAGCTGCGGGTGTCGGTGAGGCCCTGGGCGCGCAGGCCGAGCGCCATCCCGACCCCGAGCGGCAGGCCGTGGCCGAGGGAGCCGCTGGAGATCTCCACCCCTGGGACCAGTACCCGGTCGGGGTGGTAGCCGAGCGGCGAGTTGATCGCGCCGAACGTGTCCAGCCAGTCGACGGGGAAGTAGCCCTTCGCGGCGAGCACCGCGTAGTAGGCCATCGGGCCGTGTCCCTTGGACAGCAGGAAACGGTCGCGGGCGGCGCTGTCCAGAGTGCCGGGGCTCGCCCGCAGGACCTGGTCATACAGCACCCACAGCACGTCCAGGGTGGAGGTGGCGCTGGGGCCGTGTTTCTCGTCGCCGGTCATCCGGGTCAGCAGCGCCGGCAGGTCGTCGTAGGTCAGGATCCGCTGGTGTTCCGTCACCGTGGTCATGTTGCTAGCCTGCAACTTGAAGTGAACTTCAAGTCAAGTCGTCAGTACTGTGGAGAAGACCACGATGAGCGAACAGCCGGACATTCTGACCATCGGTGAGCTTGCGGCCCGCAGCGGTGTCGCCGCCTCCGCACTGCGCTACTACGACCGGCTCGGGCTACTGTGCAGCGTCCGGAGCCACGGCAACCAGCGTCGCTTTCCGCGCAGCGAGCTGCGCCGGGTCGCCTTCATCCGGATCGCCCAGCGGGTCGGGCTCAGCCTGGACGAGATCAGTTCAGCGCTGGCCATGCTGCCCGAGAACCGCACACCGACACGCGCGGACTGGGCCCGGCTGTCCCGCGCCTGGCGCGGCCGGTTGGACGAGCAGATCAGGCTGATGGAACGGCTCCGCGACAAGCTGGCCGGCTGCATCGGGTGCGGTTGCCTGTCGCTGAAGCGCTGCCAGTTGTCCAACCCGCACGACGAGCTGGCCGACAACGGCCCGGGTCCCCGTTACCTGCTCGGGGACACCGGCCCGGCGCGCTCAGCCTGACCGCGTCAGCGGTCAGCGTCGTTGTCCAGCCTGACCCGCCCCGTCCTGGCCGGCCCGGCGCGGGCCGGTCAGTTCACCAGCAGCACCTTGCCGATGTGGTCGCTGCGCTCCAGCACCCGGTGCGCATCGGCGGCGTCGACCATCGGGATGCGCTGGTCGATCACCGGCCGGATGGTGCCGTCCGACAGCAGCGGCCAGACCTGCTCGCGTACGGCCGCGACGATCGCCGCCTTCTCCGCCAACGGCCGACCGCGCAGACCCGCCGACGACACCGAGACGCATCTGCCGAGCATCTTCCCGAAGTCCAGCTCGGCGCGCCGACCACCCTGGAAACCGATCACCGCGAGCCGACCGTTGCGGGCCAGCGCATCCAGGTTCCGGTCCAGGTACTTCGCGCCGATGCTGTCCAGGATGACGTCCGCGCCGTGCCCACCGGTCGCGTCCGTCAACGCCGCGACGAAGTCCTCGGCGGTGTAGTCGAACGCCCGCTCCGCGCCGAGCGTCAGCAGTGCGGCGTGCTTCGCTGCGCGGGCGGTGCAGTACGGCACCGCTCCCCGGGCGCGCGCCAACTGGAGGGCGAACGTACCGATGCCGCTGCCGCCGCCGTGCACCAGGAACGTCTCGCCGGCCCGCAGCCGCGCGACCTCGAACACGTTCGACCAGACCGTACAGGCGACCTCGGGCAGTGCGGCGGCGTCCGGCAGCGGGATGCCCTCCGGCACCGGCAGTACGCAACCGGCGGACACCGCGACCCGCTCGGCGTAGCCGCCGCCGGCCAGCAGGGCGCACACCTCGTCACCGACCTGCCAACCGGACACGTCGGCACCGATCTCGACGATCCGGCCGGAACACTCCAGGCCGGGATAGGGCGACGCACCCGGCGGCGGCGGGTACGAACCCTGCCGCTGCATCGTGTCGGCCCGGTTCACCGCGCTCGCGGCCACCTCGATGAGCACCTGCCCGGGTGCCAGGTCAGGCTCGGGCACTTCGGTCCATTCCAGTACCTCGGGCCCGCCAGCTGCGGAAATCTCAACGGCTCGCATCGCGCCAACTCTACAATCCCGCTGATGGGCGGCGAGACGATCGACCACTGCCGGACCGCGGGCGGCGAACTGGTGCTGCGCCGGGACGACCTGCGGTACGAGATCATCAGCAATGGCGTGTTCCTGATGGACACCAGCGACGGGCGGTCCGAGCGGCTGCTGGTCACCGCCGCGCTGGATGCCGTCGAGGCACCGCGCCGGCTGCTGATCGGCGGGCTGGGCGGCGGGTTCTCGCTGACCGCCGCGGTCGCCGGCTCGTCTTCGACGAGGTACGGGCACCCCCCGGGCCGCGGCACCGTGGCACGCCGCCCCGGGCCGTACGGATCAGCTGAGCAGCGACTCGCCCCAGTAGTGCTCACCGTCGGCGACGCCCGGCGGGCAGGCGTACACGCCGGATCCGACGTGCTCGATGTACTCGTTGAGCCGGTCCGAGGCGCTGAGCTTCCGCTGCAGGGCGACGAACTGGGTGCGTGGATCGCGTTGAAAGCACATGAAGAACAGTCCGGCGTTGAGTTCCCCGCTGGCCGGCAGCACGCCGTCGGTGTAGTTGTATGCACGGCGCAGGATACGGAGGCCGTGATTGTTCTCGTGTGCGGCGAGCCGGATGTGCGCGCCCTTCGGAATGGCGAGGCCGCCGTCGACGTCCATGGCATGGAAGTTCGGCGCGTCGAACTCGGTGCCGCCGCTCAGCGGCCCCCCGGTGTACTTGTGCCGGCCGAACACCAACTGCTGATCGGCCAGGAAGTCACGGTCCCACGCCTCGATCCGCATCCGGATCCGCCGCGCCACCAGGTAGCTGCCGTCGCGCATCCACGGCTGGTCGCTTTCTCCGTCTACCCAGACCCACCGGCGCAGTAGGTCCTTCTCGCCGTGGATGTTGCGCGTGCCGTCCTTGAAACCGAGCAGGTTGCGTGGCGTCTTCTGGTCGTGGCTGGTGGACGCCGCGCGACCGAAACCGAACTGAGACCAGCGCATGACGACAGTACCGAGTCCCAGGCGGGCGAGATTGCGCATCGCGTGGAAAGCTACCTGCGGGTCGTCTGAACATGCCTGGATCGCGATGTCACCGTTGCTGAGATCGAGGTCCAGGTTGTCGCCGGCGAAGTGCGGAAGGTCGGCCAGCGCCGCCGGCCGGTGGGACTGCAGCCCGAGCCGGTGGTCGAACAGCGACGGGCCGAATCCGATGGTGATGGTCAGGTTCTCCGGTTTCGAGCCGAACGCCTCACCGGTGTCGGCGGGTGGGGCGGCGCCGTTCCTGTTCTCCCCCGGTACCGGCCTGCCCTTGGTCATCGCCTCGGCTGCGGCGGTCCAGGTTCGGAGCAGTCCCCGTAGGGTTTCGCGATTCTCGGCCGGGGTGCCGTCCACGACCAGGTCGAAAGCCGCGAAGGCCAACCGGTCCTGCTGCGCGGTGCGTGATGCCGGCCTGCCACCTGCCGTGGAAGTCCACCATCCGGGAAGCTGCCGCAGGATGGGCATCAGTTCTGCCACAGCCGCTCACCGTTCCGGCAGCGGTACCGGCGGCGGCGAACCCACCCAGGGCGAGCAGGCTCCGTCGAGACGTACGCCATCCTGACCTGTTACCTGAGGGCACCTGTCCCTGCTCCTTACCCGTTGACCTTCGCGGCCATCTGCGAGAGTGGATCGGCCAGCGCGTCGACCTTCTGCGTGAGGGTGCGGCGCTGAGCCTGCCCGACCGTCGAGTAGTCGACGTATCCGCTGCCGGCGAGGTTGCCCTTGTGTTTGTCGATCTCGCTGAACACATTGTCGTATGCGGTACTGACCTCCGTGGCCAGTTTCGGGTCGATCTTTTGCAGCGCCGGCTTGAGCAGGTCGAAGGCCTTCCGCCCGCCGGCGACGTTGGCCGCGAAGTCGGACAGGTCGGTGTGGCTGTACCGGTCCTCCTCGCCGGTGATCTTGCTGGCGGCGACCTCGTTGAGCAGTTCGGTGGCGCCGTTGGCGAGCTGCGCCGGCTGGTAGCTGGCCTTCGCCACCAGCGCTGGACAGCGCGGCCGAGGTCCGCGTCGAGTCGGTCCGCGACCGGCTTCATGCCCCTGGCCGAGTTGTCCTGCCAGAGCGCCTTCTCGATGCGGTGGAAGCCGGTCCACTTCGCCGGATCCGCGACGTCGTTGGCGCGCGCGTCCACGGCCGGGTCGAGGTCACCGAAGCTCTCCGCGACCGGCTCGATCGTCCTCGTAGTGGTAGCGGGCCGGCGCGTACAGTTTCTTCGCCTCCTCGACGTTCCCGGCCCGTGACCGCGTCGGTGAACGCCTTCGCCGCCGGCAGCAGCGTGTTCACTTCACCGACCACGTACTGGTGGTAGCCGGCGGTGGCGGAGTCGAGGGCCTTGCGTACCGCCGGGTCCTGGGTCGGTCCGTCGGCGGTACCGGTGACGGTGAGGGTCCACCGCTCGGTCTTCGCGTTCGGGCACAGCACCTGGTACTTCCCGGCCCTCAGCTTCAGCGAGAAGGTTCCGGAGAGGCCGGGCGTCAGGTTCTCCTTCTCGCCCATGATCACGCCGTCGCGCAGTACCTCGGCCTCGGTGACCTTGTCGGCCGAGTCGTTGCTGACCTTGAACGTGGTGGCGCCGGCCCGGATCTTCGCCGGGGACGGCCGGCAGCCCTGGTCGGTCAGCGTCACCGACACGGTGTGCGCGCCGTCCGCGCGGGCATGTTCGCCCTGCTGACAGCCGCTGGCGAGTAACCCGGCCACGGCGAGGCAGGTCGGTACGCCGAGCATGGCGGTCGGAAGTGGGCGGGATCGACGCACGGGGGCGGCTCCTTGCTGCCAGGGTTTCGGTGGTCAGGGGAGGGTGCTGCGGGCTCAGGTGTTGCCGGACGTGACCGGCGTGGCGGTCCCGGTGGTCGACTGCGCGGACCCTGCCGGGCGGGGCCGGCGACCGCGCGGCCAGGCGACGTACGCGAGGACCGGGACGGCATAGACCAGCCAGCCGACGACCTCGATGACGGTGGGCTGCGGCCTGATCCCGAGTACGCCGCTGAACAGGGCGACCAGTACGGTGCCGGGGCGTACCAGCCAGGTCAGGTCCATCGCCCGGGTCTGCCCGACGTTCAGCCAGCCCGCCTCGTGCGCGGTGTGCAGGGAGGTCATCACCAGCCCGGCGGCGACCAGTACCAGCACCAGGCCGGTGAGCCGGAAGAACCGGGTCAGGTTCAGTCGTGCGCCGCCCCGGTAGATGCCGTAGCCGATGGCCACGGCGATGCCGATGCCGAGTACCGCGCCGATCGCCGCAGCGGTGGCGTTGCCGCTGTTCTGCAGTACCGAGACGAGGAAGACCGAGGTCTCGAAGCCTTCCCGGAGTACGGCCAGGAAGGCCATCGCCACCAGGGCGCGGGCCGAGCCGCGGGCGAGCGCGGCGGATGCGGCACCTTCCAGTTCCCGTTTCATGCCGCGCGAGTGCCGGGTCATCCAGACGATCATGAAGGTGACCATGACGACCGCGAACAGTCCGATCACCGTTTCCAGGCCTTCCTGCTGGCGCTGCGGCAGCTCCTGGGAGAGCACGGTCAGGCCGGTGCCGATCAGCAGGCAGAGCAGGACAGCGCCGATGACACCGATCCATACCTGGCGCAGCGCGTCCTTCCGGCCGTTGCCGGCCGAGGAACGCCGCGATGATCCCGACGATCAGGGAGGCTTCCAGCCCCTCCCGCAGGCCGATCACCAGGGTCGGGATCACGAGGTCCTCCTTGTCGAGGCCAAAGTTAGGTAAGCCTATGCAAGCGAGGTCAGGCTAACCTAACCAAGGTTCGGCTCACAACCCGGTGTGCCCGGGTGAGACCGCGCACTCCAGGCAGGTGGGCCGCATCTGTCCTGACAGACTGGCCGGCGGAGATGCCCGGAGCAGTGGATGAAGGAGGCGACATGACCGGTGACGAGCTGGTGGCCGAGGTATGGCGCGGTGACTTCCTCGAATCGACCCACCACGGCCGGGTGGTCGTACTCGATCCGCACGGCCGGCAGATCGTCGGCGTCGGCGACCCGTCGGCCCCGATGTACCCGCGCTCGTCGAACAAGCCCATCCAGGCCGCAGCCATGCTGCGCAGCGGACTGACCCTGGACGGCGAACTGCTCGCGCTCGCCGCCGCCAGCCACTCGGGCGAGAAGTTCCACACCGACGGCGTACAGCAGATCCTGGCGCAGGCCGGGCTGAGCATCGCCGACCTGCGGAACACGCCGGGCCTGCCCCTGAGCAACGCGGCCATGGCCGAGCACGTCGGCGCCGGCCGGAGTGCCGAACCATTGACGATGAACTGCTCCGGCAAGCACGCGGCGATGCTCGCCACCTGCGTCGCGGCCGGCTGGAGCACCGAGAACTACCTCGACCCGACGCATCCGCTGCAACAGGTGATCCGCCAGACCCTGGAGGAACTCGCCGGCGAACCGGTCGCCGCCACAGGGGTGGATGGCTGCGGGGCGCCCCTGCTCGCCGTCTCGCTCACCGGCCTGGCCCGCGCGTTCGGCCGCATCGCCACCGCACCCGCCGGCAGCGCCGAAGCCCGGGTCGCAGCGGCGATGCGGGCCCACCCGCAGTACGTCGGCGGTACCGACCGGGACGTCACCGACCTGATGCGGCTGGTCCCGGGCCTGATGGCCAAGGACGGCGCCGAAGGCGTGTACGCGGGCGCGCTGCCGGACGGCCGCGCCGTGGCGCTCAAGATCGCCGACGGCTCGTCCCGGGCCCGGCCGCCGGTGATGATCGCCGCGCTGCGCCGACTCGGCGCCGACCTGGCCGGCGTGGACGCCCGTCCCGCCGAGACCTCGCTGACCACACCGCCGGTACTCGGCCACGGTGTACCGGTCGGCAGCGTCCGCGTGGTCGCCGGCCTGCTCGACTGAGCCCGCGTCGGTGGGACCGGAAACCGGTGGCGCACCGGTCCCGGCGACATGACAAACTGGATCCGTCGCAGCGCCGGTACCGGTCCGCGACCCGGAGGGCTCGCCTAGTGGCCGATGGCGGCAGTCTTGAAAACTGCTAGGGCGGTATCCCCGCTCTCGTGGGTTCGAATCCCACGCCCTCCGCTCCATCTGCTACTTCACTGCCATGAGCTGCGGAAACGTCGCTCAAGATCTCTCACCGCCGGATGCCTGGCGGTCTCGCTGTGTCTCGCGATGGTCCGCTGCTGCTCGGTGTTTGGGGGCGTACCGGGGGGACGGATGGCGGTGTGTTGACCTGTGAGGCGGTCCCAATCCGCAGCCTTGGCGGGCAGACGCCTTTGATCACATCGACCAACGGACCGGTCAAGACGTGCGCTCTACTGACCGTGCCCTTCCTTGTGCTCCAGGAGGTGCTCCAAGTCGTTCACCTCTCCATCCCCAGTTCGAGGGATGATGTTCTTGAGGGTTCCGTCAGAGCGCGTTGCCTTTTCGATGAGTGGCTTGGGGCAGCCATCGGAGTAATGATCCTTATGGTTGCCGGCCCGGCGTTCCAGCAGCCAGTACGTGATGCCCCAGCCGATGAAGATGATCGCACCGACTGCAATCAGCCACTGCCACCAGTTCATTGCAGGTTCCTCTCTTCTGTCCGCTTATGGGCACGGATTGTATCTGATCAAGCACAATATGCGCTTCTGTCATCCCGTCTGCCGTCGACCCACCCGTGGGGGAGCGGGCCGGCGTCGGGGCCGCCACTTGCGCTGGGCCTGGAGGTGCCCGCCGGGCGCTGGCGGCTCCGACGGTGGTCTGCTCGGCTTCGCCTGGGTCGTCGGCAGACGGGATGACAGTCCGCAACCACTCACGGACCTGGCGGCCGGGCTGGGCCTCCCTCATCCCAGAGTCTCAGTGCCCCCGCCGGAGGCGCAGTAACTCGTACCGCCCGGCGTCCGGTGCCCGCCCGGATGCCGGGTGTGCTTCCACCTTCTTGGCGTGGCGGCGGCAGGCCGATCGAGGGTGCGCTCGGCGACGCGCTGGGCAACACCCACTACGGCAAGGGCTCGCCGTCGGTGGATTCGTTCCGGCACGTCGGGCACTACGACCAGGGCGGGTATCTGCCGCCGGGCCTGTCGATGGTCTACAACGGGCTGCGGCAGCCGGAGGCGATCCTGACGCCGCAGCAGTGGGCCGCGATCCGCGACGGCCGCAAGAGCGAGCAGGGCCCGACGCGCGTCTACAACTTCGACGGCGCCCAAGGTTTCACCTACGAAGAGTTCCTGCAGAAGGAGTACTCGCGTGAGCTCAGGGAACGCCACAGGCGTTAGCCGGGAGGTAGAGCGAGCGACTGCACGCCCTCAGACCCATCCCACGAGACTAGGAGAGCTTCCGGAAGCACGAAGGCAGCGTCATCGAAGATATGGAATGGGTGGGCGTGGCCGGGTGCGATTCGGGCCTGTTCGGGGAGGAGCTGCCCCACGCGAGCGACGTCTTCGTCGGCGTGGACTGTGACTCCCGTAGCGGCTTCGGCGCCGCGATTCCGCAGGGCGTATCGGCATGGCCCGATATACTCGAACTGCAGGTCGACTCCGGCGCCGACGGCAGGGACGTTGATCCAAGTTCTTGACGGCCACTCCTGGCCGTCCGCGGCGACGCAATGGCAGAGCAGCAGCGTCCGCCCGCCGAACTTGTCAGGTTGGGTGACCGCGGTGTCGTACTTGTTTCCGGTCTTGACGTCGGCGAGTGACCACGTGGTCAGGTGGGCAAATGCCGCGAAGGCATCGCGGAAGCCTTGGGCACGCTCAAGCCTCACTTCGACGGTCTCAAGGTCAGGGCCCTTGTCGTACTCAAGCACCGCGTACGGGATGTTGCGTTCGGATCCGAGCCATTCCAACCGGGCGGTGAACTGCGGCTGGCGTTCCTCGTGATGGCGCCGCTGCTCGAGTTTGTGTGCCTCACGGGCTGTGCTGGCTGATTGTTCGGCAGCGTCGGACGAACGGCGAGCCTCGATGACGGCTTGCTTGCCGTCGCGGCGAGCTATCAGTGAGATGACGATCGATGCAGCGGCGGCGATGAGTGCAACAACGACGCCGGCCCAGGTAGCGGCGTCACCCGGTTGGATGCTCATGAATGGACGCTACTGGGCAGGAAGCACTTGCAACGACGGTGCCCCTGCCTGATAGCAGGGACACCGTCGCCTACTCAGTGGCCTTCGGGTGCCCCGTGGATGCCTCGGTGAGCCAAACGATCCGTCTATCTGCATCCGGGCAGTAGAAGATACGTCCGCCAGCCGTCACTTCGTACTGCCACTGCTGAAGGTTCTTACCGTGCACCATCCGGGTGCCCAGCTGCCCACGAAGAGGATGCTGTCGAGCCGGATTGGTTGGAATCTCCGGACTGCGCGACAATACTTCATACGCCTTATATGTCGCATTAGATGCGACACGAGTCAGTTCTTCCCAACCTTCGACAGCCTCTTTCGTTGCGTGCCTCAGTTCCCACCCCTCGGGAGGAGGAGGCGGCGCGACCCTTTCACCCTTCTTCGGCATCGTCTTCCTCTGCCGAAGGTGTGGCTGGTGCCGGGACCGGCCCCAGGTCGGCGTCGACAGCCCTGGAGAGCGAAGCCGCCAGGGCAGGATCGGCGTGGATCTTAGCCGTCTCTGCCCACTCGTGCACCAAGCGTCCGAGCGGAGCCCACATGTCCAGCTCGCTGCAGGCTTCCAGCGTCTCTACGAATTCGCTGCTGAACTCCCGGCGGTCCTTTTCTGGGAGGAACCGGATCCACGATGCCGTATCACTCAGAGCCTGCACGATCACTTCGTGACCCTGATGGTTGAGAATGTTGCGGAGCATGCGGGCGGCTGAGGCCATGCCCTGCTTCGCTTCGCTGGCGCGGTCTTCTCTCATGAGTACGAACGACATTGCGCCACGGCGCTCAAGCCGCAGCTCGCCCCTGCTGTCGACAGCGGCTGCCACCTCGCGCGGGGCCCGCGCGGCGTCACTCCACTGCATCTTCCCCATGGCATCAATCCTGAACTAGTTCTGAACCGCGCGCAAGGGTTTCCGAGTTATTCCGAACACTCTTTCCAGGGCCCCGCTCGGCAGGGTTACCCTCTGCGAGTATAAGACGCTGCCGTCACATAGTGTCATGTTCGCCGGAGTTGCCCGCTCGTCGAACAGTGCCTTGAGTATCGCCGAAGGCGTCCTCGGGAATGGATGTAGAGATAACGAGCCGTAGGGCAGTATGTCACGATTAGCGATCACACACTTGCTATGAGTCCATTAGATGCCACTGTGGGGTACGGACCGCAAGAGGTCTACTCGCTCCACGAGATCGGTGCTGCAGCCGAGGAGGTGGGGACTTATCTGTCCAAGGTGAGGACGGCAGCCGAACGCCCAGACGTGCCTGTGGAGCTTGGTTCCCTGGCCTGGACCGCACAGAGCGCGATGCACGACCTTCTGACCTGCGTCGCTTAGATCCGAGACACGGCGATCACGATCGAGAAGAACCAGCCTCTCGCCCTGCACTTCCCTAATGACACGGAGGGCTGGGGGAAGGACGTCAGGCAGCCAGAAGGTTGGGGGCAGAGCGTTGACAACCGTGTACTGACTTACCGACAGATCAACTACCTGCGCAGCCTGGCAGAAGCCGACGGAGACCGCGGCGTGCGATACCTGGAGCACCTGAGCGAAGTCCCAGGCATTGGAGCCTGGCGAAGCCGCGACTACCTGAAGCGCCGCTCCGAGGCGCGGACGCATGAGTTCCTGCAGCTTGCGCTCAAGGAGACCTGTCCAAAGTGTGGCGCTGGGGACGGGACGCTGTGTACAACTCCAACGGGCAACATCGCCGACTCACTGCACGTAGGGCGTGTGAAGACCGCTGAGGACAAGCTACCTGCGGCACGACGCCAAGAGTGGCAGGCAGCGATCGAACGGGCACGAGGACGGCAGGGTTTCGCGGTCTGAATTCGCCACGGATCCCTTCAAGAGGGCGGCCCGCAGCGAACTAGCTGCCTCCGAAGAGATCAAGCACGGGCTGTGGTTGATCAGGTCCATGATGGCCGGGTGTCGGAGTTGAGCAGCACTACCGGCAGGAACAGGGTCTGGAGGAGCACGTCGACCGCGCGCTCTCGCCGATCTAAGAGCAGGTGTTCCGCGGCCGGCGTAGAGCGTGTCGACGCAGTGTGGAAGGACGGAAAACGTCGACTGTCGGGTAGCCGACACCAACCCGCGGCACGCCCACGCAACGCGGTGAACTGGAGCGTTCGCTGTAGCGTCTGGCTGATGTTCGAGAACCGGGACGGCCGGTTCCCGGCTGCCGGCGCCCCGGGTGAGACGACCTGGATCGAGTACGTGTACACCGTGCCGGCAGAGAAGTGAGGTCCGTGGTGGCAGCGGGCGATCCGGTTACCCACCCAGCACCTCAGCATGACCGTCGACATGCCGGCCGACCTTGAGCCTGCGGTGTGGGGCATGGAGACGTCCATGACTGCCGAGGCGTCCCGTTCCGGACGCCGCTGGCCCAGCAGCAGAAGGGTGACCGGGTCGTGTTCACCTGGTCAACCGAAGACCCGCCACTACACGCCCGGTACCGCATCGAGTGGAAGTTCAAGGCTCCCGCCGCCACCGAGGAGACCAGCAGCATGGAGACCACCAGCCCGGGCGAACGCATGGCCTCCGTGGGCATCGTCCAAGAGGGCGACGACATCCTCACCCAGGCAGCCCAGCCATTCACGCTGCCGGACGAGGCTGAGGACGCGCGGCGGGGCGTGACGCACCTGATGGCAGCGATGGAGCGCGTCGCCCAGGTCCACAACTTCGCGAAGGGCATGGGCCTGGCCGCTCCGCAGATCGGCATCAGCCGTGCCGCGGCGCTGGTCCGCACACCGGACGGGCAGACGATCACCCTGCTGAACCCGCGGATCATCGACGAGTCGAACGACGTCGACGAGCAGTACGAGGGCTGCCTGTCGTTCTTCGACGTCCGCGGTCTGGTGCCGCGCCCGCTCACCATGGAAGTCGAGCACCAGGACGTCGACGGCACGGTCCGGATTGCCGAGTTTGGGCCGGGGGTCGCGCGGCTGGTCGCCCACGAGGTCGACCACCTGCACGGGCGGCTGTACCGCTCCCGACTGCGCCCCGGCGTGAAACCGATCCCTGTGTCGCACTACAAGGACACCGGCCTCCCATGGTCCTATCGGACCTGAGCCATGCCGAGGTGGAAGTCGTGAACGGCGAGCCTGCGAGGACGCAGCGGTTCCGGGCCGGGCATCGTAGTACTGGTCACTGATGGCGCGGCCTCGCTGAATGCCGGGATCGGGGGAACGAGTGCTGGTGAGGATGCTGCCGGGCGCAAGCCGGGAGAACCTGCGTGGAAGGCTGTTGATGCTCAGGGGCGGGCTGGTGCACATTGCCCGCCACGGCGGCAACCCACTTTGCTACATGCGGTGGGTGCCGAAGGCCGCTCACGACCTGCATGACCTGTTGCCCGAGTCAGTGATCGAGCGGCTGGTGCTGACACGAGGCTACGAACGAATCGCCGCCGTACACGCCTCCGGTGCCAGCCAAGACATCAATGCCCTCGTTGACTATGAAGTCCATGTCCGGTCCAGCGAGATCAGGAAGGTTCTCAGGGATCTGGAGCAACGCATCGACCAGTGGAACGACTCCGAGCGGTTCGTTGCGTTCGACACGAACGTCTTCCTACACCACGCGAACAAGCTGGAAGAGATCGACTTCGGTGCCATCGCGCCGGTCGGCGTGACCGACATCAGCACAGGCGTTACCGAGGCCCACGACCCGGCGAAGCCGGTCCGGCTGCTCGTCCCGATGGTGGTGGTGGACGAGTTGGACGAGAAGAAGCTGATAAAAGATCCACACCTGCGTTGGCGGGCCAGACATTCCCTTCGGGCGCTTGATCGGGCGTTGCCCGACCCGTACCAGCCGGGGGTGCTGCGAGAGGCCGGCTACCTGGGGGTGGATGGTGAGGCGCGTGGCGAGGTGACGGTCGAGTTGTTGCTTGACCCGCCGGGCCACGTACGGTTGCCGATTGCCGACGACGAGATCATCGACCGGTTGAAGGTCGCTGAGGATCTGGCCGCGCAGCCGATCTGCTTGGTTACGCATGACACAGGGTGCGCCATGCGGGCGCGCGCAGTCGGTCTGATCGCGGACAATCTGCCGATGCCGGAGAGGGTGCAGCCGGATACCGAGGTCGCGCCCGATTCGCGACGCTCTCGCCGTCGCGGTACGGCTGCCACGGAGTGACTTGGCCGTGCAGGATGGCGCGGCGGCGTGCTCGAACTGGTGCGGGTGAGCACGCCCTCCGCTCTGTACTGTTCGGACATCCGCGCCGGCCCGAGGGGTAGTTCCTCCAGGTCAGGAGCGGTGGGTGCGGAGCCAGTCCTCCGCGAAGTCGACGACGGCGCGTTGGCGGGTGAGGGTGCAGCGGGCGGAGCCGACCGTACCGATCGTGGGGCCGACAGCGGCGTCGAAGTCCGCGCCCAGCCGGTCGAAGTCGTCGGCGTCGTAGTCGACGTCGACCCAGGTGACCCACCGCTGCCCGCCGTCCGGTCCGGCGACGGCGGCGCCGTACGCGATCTGCGGTGACCCCGGGACCCGTGCCTCGGCCAGGTGCATCGAGCTGTTCGAGTCGTGGCCGACGCCGAGCAGCAGCACATCACCGCCCAGGGCGTAGATCCGGCCCAGCGGCGACTCCTCGCCGAAGCCCTCGTCCAGCCGGTGGTCCCGGACGATCTCCGCTGCGGCCGGGCCGATCGCGGCGAAGGACGTGGCGGGATGGTTGCTGCGCAGCGCCCCTGGCCAGGTCCGCGCCAGCTCCGGGATGACGCCGACGCTGCGGGTGGGCGTGACCGCCGGATCGTACGCGGGCGTGGTGTCGCGGATGACCTGCCACCAGGACCGCGGTACGGGTGGGTGCTGCCAGTTGGCCGGGTCGGAGTTGCCGCCGCTGTGTGCCGGTACGACCAGTGTCCCGTCCGGGCCCAGGGCGTCGAGCAGCGCCTGGATGACCGCGACCGGCCCGCCGCACACCCAGCCGAGTGCGGACAGCGACGAATGCACGAGCAGTACGCTGCCCGCCCGTACCCCGAGTGCGCGCAGGTCGGCGGCCAGGCCCGGGCGGGTCCGCGGCTCGGCGGTGTCCTCGACAGGTTCGGGCATGCGCCCGAGCATGGCAGTCCCGACACGATCCGCCCACCGCATTACCGTCGCGTGAGCGGAGACTCAGCGGCGCGGTCGGTGGCGCCACCGACCGGGTCAGTGCCACCAGTCGGTGAGGAACGGCTCGGCCAGGTGGGCGGTGGCCAGCGCGGCCCGGTGCTCGCGGGCCTCGGCCAGCAGGCGGGTACGGGACGCGCGGGCCAGCTCCGGGTCGGTCTCGTAGGCGTAGGCGACGGCCGGGTCGGCGAGCTGTACGGCGTGCACCAGCGCGTCCCCGGTGACCACGACCTCCGCGTCCCGCGCGGAGACGATCACGGACTGGTGCCCGGGGGTGTGGCCGGGGGTGGGCACCGCGATGATCCCGGGTGCCAGCTGACACCGGCCGTCCAGCAGGTCGAGCTGCCCGCGCTCGCGCAACGGGGCCAGCACGGCCGAGGTGGGGCCGGGCGCGGTGGCGTCGACCGCGTCGTACTCGTCGCGCTGCAGCAGGTACCGGGCGTTGCGGAAGTACGGCTGCTCGTCCAGCACCGCCCAGCCGGTGTGGTCGCTGTGCAGGTGGGTCAGTACCACAGTGGACACGTCGCCCGGGTCGATGCCGGCCGCGGTGAGCAGTGCGGGCAACCGACCCGGTACCGGCGTCCAGGTCGACCGACCCGGTACGGCCGGTCCGACGCCGGCGTCGACGAGGATCACCGCACCGTCGGCGCGGCGTACCGCGAAGCACCGGAAGTGCAGCCACCAGCGGCCGTCGGTGGCGAGGGCACCGGGGTCGAGACGGGCGGCCTCCTGCCACGCATCGGCGGTGGCGGTCGGGAACGCCGTGTCCGGTGGGGCGAAGAACGGTCCGGTGGCGTCGCACAGCCCGATGACTGTGACAGCACCGATCGCGAGGCTCACCATGCGGGGACTCTAGGACATGGCGCCTGGCGGGACCCGCAGCACTGACGTCCGCGTGGTCAGCGTCGGCTGCGGTACGGGTAGCGGACCTTGATGTTGCCGGACCGTACCTCGCCGGTGATGCGCAGCGTGGGCGCGCCGGGCGCGGGCGCGTCGGTGGCCTTGTTGACGATGTTGCCCATCTTGGTGGTGGCCCCGTCGATGCGGGCTGTCCAGCCGCGCGGAACGACGATCACGATGTTGCCGGCGCCGCAGGTGGCGGCGATCCGTATCTCCCGGTGTGAGCAGACCGCCTCGGTGAAGTCGATCTTGATGTTGCCGCTGGTGCATTGCGCGACGATGGTGCTCGGTACGACCCAGTGGCCGCGCTGTTTCACCGTGCCGGAGCGGGTACGCAGTTCCAACGGCTCGTCGGGACCGGCTGGCGGGGCCATCACCAGGTCGGCGACGAGTGGTTCCAGCTCGCCGTAGGTGCGCGCCGCGTATACGGCGATCAGTCGCTCGTCGAGTTCGCTGAAGTCGAGCCGGCCCTCACCGACGGCGACCCGCAGCAGTTCGGCGATCTGTTCCCGGTCGGCGTCGGATGCCCGCAGCGCGGCCCGCCCACTGTCGCGGCCCGCCGGGCTGGTGTCCCTGCGTGGCACCAGTGGCCCGACAGAATCCGTCATTCCCCCACTCTAAGGGCTGCCGCCCGTAGCCCGACCTCCACCATCGGCGCCGGGTGGTATGCCCGGTGGGCCGGATGACACCTGCCGTCACGACGCGCACGGCCCGCAGCCGATCCAGGCTGGCGGGCCGTGCGCGACGAGGCTTTCGGGATCAGGTTCTCTCAGTGCAGTACGCCGCAGAGTGCGGGTGCGGACGCCTCCACCGGAAGGCTCGGGGCGAGCCGTTCGTAGCCCAGTACGCCGGTGTAGCGCCCGTTGTGGTCATAGTCGATGCCGAGGATCAGGATCACCGCATGCCCGTTGTCCAGGTTGCGTCGCAGGTTGGCTGTGAGCGGGATGGTGCGGTCGTAGTGGAAGGTGCCGGACCTGGGGTAGCGATTCAGGGCCAGGGCGTGGACCGGGCTGGTGCTGCCCCGGACGGTGAGTGCCGCGCCGGGGAGTCCGACGTAGGGCAACGTTTCGGTGAGCCCGATCGCACGGTGACCGTGCAGGTTCCTGGCCGCACCTGCCGGCGGGCAGTGACCGGAGCCGTCGACCGCGATGTGCATCGCGTGCGGTGACCCGTTGAGCAGCCCGATCACGTTGATGACGATCCGTGCCCTGTTCCCGGTCACCTCTATGCCGGCGACGCTGGAGCCACTGACGTGGTTCGTGGGAACCGGGCTCATGGTGGCGACGTAGTAGCGGGGCGGGACTGCCGGCCTATCTCGGTGACCGGCCGCGCTGGCGGCTGCCGGTACGGTCGTGGTGGCCACGATCGAGGCGCAGAGTACGGCGGCGGCCAAGCGTAGTTTCTTCACAGCTTCCCCATCCAGTCAGCAGGGCTATCAACCGGCGGCTGGGGGGAGACCGGCAGGTCCTTGGGCGACACACCATGCATTGCTGGTAGTTGCCCGAACGCTCAGAGTGTATCCGAGGAGTCCGTCATCTCCAGCGGAAACGCTTGGTGCGGCTCCGGTGTGTGCACGCAAATGGTCCGCAGCCGGATCCGGCTGCGGACCATTGACCTACCTGTGGTGTCGCTCAGCCCAGGACGCCGCACAGTGCTGGCGCTGTGGCCTCGGTGGGTAGGGCCGGGGCGAGACGCTCGTAGCTGAGTACTCCGTTGTACCGACCGTCGCCGTCATAGTCGACGCCGAGTACCAGGACCACCGCATGACCGCTGTCCAGATTCCGTCGCAGATCCTCGGTGATGGGGATGGTGCGCTGGTACTGGAATGTGCCGGCCGCAGGATACCGGTCGAGATCCAGCGCGTAGACCGGATTGGTGCTGCCGCTGATGGTCAGGGCGGCACCGGGAAGTCCCACATGAGGCAGCGTCTGGGTGAGCCCGATCGCCTTGTGCCCGTGCAGATCGGCTGCCGCATCCGGGCCGGGGCACCGACCTGTGCCGTCCACGTCGATCTGCAGGCCGTGGGGCGCGTTGTCGAGCAGGCCGGTCGTCAGGATCGTCAGATGCAGACTGTTCCCCTCGATCTCTGCTCCGACGAACCCTGCGCCGTCCGTCTCGTGGTTGACCTTTACCGGGGTCAGCGGGGCAGCAAGGTAGGTGGACTGACGCAACGATCCGTGTCCAGCCCGGGCCGTGCTGTCGACCACGGTTGCTGCGGGAGTCTGGCTCTTAGCCGCGGTACGCGGTCGCGCGCTGGTCATCGCCGGCACGATGGTCATCGTCATCATGGCGGCTCCGAGCGCGGCGATCAGTAGGCGTGTCTTCCTCATAATCCCCCGATGCGGTTGGTCTCGACCGAAGCGCTGTTGGCGGAATGCTCGGAGCTGGTCGGCAGAGGCGTGATGGCAGATGGCTACCGTAAGTACTTGTTTTATTGCTGGGAGTGTACCTAATCCGGTGTCTGTGTGCGGGAGATCGGACGGGACGGAGGCCGGAATGCTTCAGATGAGCGGAGCGGTCCGCAGCCGAAGGGCCGCGGACCGCTCGATGTCAGGCAGGGTCAGTGCAGGGCGCCGCACAGGGCCGGCGCGGTCGCTTCCCGGGGCAGCGACGGGTCCAGTTCGCTGGCGCCGAGCACGCGGTCGTACCTGTTGTTGCGGTTGTAGGAGATACCGTGCACGACAATCACCGCCCGGTGGCGGATCAGGTTGTTCCGCACGCTGTTGGTCAGCCGGATCGTGCGGCTGTACAGGAAGTTGCCGTTGCGCGGGAACCGGGCGAGCGCCAGGGCGCTGCGCGGGCTGGCGTCGCCGCGCGTGGTCAGCGCGGTGCCGACCGCACCGTAGGACCGTGCTCCATCGGTGGCGCTGATCGTCCGGTGGCCGTTGTGCCTGGTGGCGCGACCCGGGCCGGGACACTGGCCGACGCCGTTGACGTGGATGCTCATGGCGTGTGGGGAGTTGCGCTGCAACCCGAAGACGAGCACGCTGACGTGTGCGTAACGACCCTGCGTCCAGATCCGGGCGAACCCGATGCCACGCACGTGGTTGGTGGGCACCGGCCGCAGGATGCCGGCGAAGTGGTACTGGCCGGGCAGCGTGTGGTTACCGGCGGCCAGCTGGCGGCGCAGGTTCGCCACGTCCCGTGCCGACAGGTTCCGGCGCAGGTCGGCGATGTCACGCGGTGTCACATTTCGGCGCAGCAGCATCCGGTCGCGCTGGCTCAACCGGTCGAGCGGACGCAAGCGGTTCTGCTGACGCAGCCGGTTGCGCTGGTCCTGCGTGGCGCGCGAATCGCGTGCGGTGCGGCCCCGCAGCGTGTCGGATGCCTGCCGAATGCTCGGCTGGGCGCCCAGGACCGGCGCGACGCCGCTGGATGCGGGAGCTCCGACCCGCAGTACGACGGTTGGGTGGGCGGCGCCGGGCGCGAGGGCCGCGGCGGGCGTGATGGCGGCGCTGGCCGCGGTCGGCAGGATCGCGGCGGCGATCGTTGCGGCACCGAGTGCGGCGATGACGAGACGTGACTTCCTCATGGTTCCCCTCTGGACTCCGGTGGGTAGCCGAAACTGACCGACCGCGTGGGGGGATTCGCCGTCGGCCGGCAGGCGAACGTACCGAGTGACTAACGTTGAGTAGTGTATTAACTACTCGTCGTCTAGCTTGTCACTTCAGCTATCCCGGCCAGAATCTGTCGCTCCGCGTCGTCGAGGTAGCCCCGCAACTCTGTCGAGGCGGCCGCCCGTTCGCCCCGTTCGATCAGTCCGGCGATCTGGTCGTTGCGCTGCAGGTACGGCTCATGGAACCGGCGCGGATCGGCCATCACATGGAACGCCAGGCGCAGCTCGGCGAGCATCCGCCGCATCAGGTCGTCGAGGTGCCGACTGCCCGCCAGCGCCGTGATGGCGGAATGGAACTGCAGGTCGGCGGTTCCCACGTCGGTCCAACGGTGCTCCTTCGCCGCGCGCTGTCCGGCGTGTACTGCGGCCCGCATCGCCTCGGTGTCGGTCGGTCGGTCGTCGCTGAACTCGACCGCGGCGCACTCGACCATGCGGCGGGTCGTGTAGATCTCGGCGACGTCGGCCGCATCGAGGGTGCGGACGAAGACACCGCGGTGCTCCCGGTGCACCAGCAGTCTTTCGTGGCTGAGTAACCGGAACGCCTCGCGCAGGGTGTGGCGGGAAACCTGGAAATGGTCGGCCGCGGCCTGCTCGGCCAGTCGGGTGCCGGGTGCCAGTACGCCGTCGATGATCTGCTGCCGGAGCGCGTCGGCGAGCCGGGCCACCATGCTCGTCCGGTCCAGTGCGATGGCGGGCAGGCGGGCGTCACCGGGCGGGCGGGCGTCACCGTCAGGACGGGTACCGCGGCCCGGTCGGGTGTCAGCGCTGGTAGGGCCGCTGGTGTCGTCGCCATGACCGACCGAATTCGGCACAGCCACTCCCTTGTGTGATTGTTGGACAATCTCTAGGGTACGAAATCATCGCAAGGGCACGCGACACGCTCATCCGTCATCCCCCCAAGAACGGAGGCCCGCGATGCTCGTACTGATCGGCGTCCTCCTCGTCGTGGTCGGGTTTGCGCTCCGGCTCAACCCCCTCGTCGTGGTGACCGTCGCCGGCATCGTCACCGGCCTGCTCGGCGGCCTGACCCCGCTGGACATCCTCAACGCCTTCGGCAACGGCTTCGCCAGCAGCCGCTCGGTCACGCTGTTCATCATCGTGCTGCCGGTGATCGGCCTGATCGAGCGCTACGGCCTGCAGGAACAGGCCCGCCGGCTGATCGCCAAGCTCGGCGCGCTGACCACCGGCCGGCTGCTGGCGCTGTACCAGCTCATCCGGCAGGCCAGCGCCGCGCTCGGCCTCAACTCGATCGGAGGGCCGGCACAGGCCGTACGGCCGCTCATCTACCCGATGGCCGACGGCGCCGCGGTGCGCCGCTACGGCAGCGTCACCGAGCGGATGACCGAGAAGATCAAGGGCTTCACGGCCAGCGCCGACACCGTCGGGCTGTTCTTCGGCGAGGACATCTTCGTGGCGATCGGCTCGATCCTGCTGATCACCGGGTTCGTGGACACCACGTACAAGCTGAAGCTCGACGCCCTGCACGTCGCGCTGTGGGCGATACCCACCGCCGTCTGCGCGCTGGCCATCCACGGCGTACGGCTGCTCTACCTGGACCGTCAGCTCGACAAGATGGCCCGCGTCGCGGGGCCGGCCGACCGGACCACCGGGACCGGCACGGCCGCCGCCGGCACCGCGCAGCAGCCCGTACCGCCGGAGGTCGTCGGTACCGAGAGCAGCGCCACCGGCGATCCCCGACCTGAAGATTCCGCGACGGGCAAGGGGGCGGACCAGTGATCAAGGTCGAATGGTTCTACTGGCTCTGCGGGCTGATCTTCCTGGTGGTCGCGGCGCTGACGGCCGCGGACCGCAGCAACCCCAAGCGGTACGGCAGCGGCGCGTTCTGGGCGCTGGTCGGCGGCTCGTTCATCTACGGCACGTTCGTGGTGGCGAAGACCGCACCGGCCTGGATCCTCGGCATCGCGGTCCTCGGCATGGCCGCCCTGGTCGGCACCCGCCAGCTCGCCCGGGGCACGGCGTCCGGCCCGAGCCCCGAGCAGCAGCGTGCCGGCGCGGACCGGTTCGGCAGCTGGCTGTTCGTACCGGCGCTGATCATCCCGGTCGTCGCGGTGATCTTCGCGGTCGGCATCGCCAAGATCAAGGTCGGCGGCACGCCGTTCCTGGAGACCGGCTCCGAGACACTGATCGGACTGGGTGTCGCCGCCATCATCGCGGTCGTCGTCGGGCATGCTGATGCTGCGCCCGCCGTCGCCGCTGACCCCGATGCGGGAAGGCACCCGGCTGCTGGAGGCGATCGGCTGGGCCGCGATCCTGCCGCAGATGCTCGCCACCCTCGGCCAGCTGTTCACCTCCTCCGGGGTCGGGGAGGCCGTCGGCACCATCACCAAGCACATCGTGCCGGGCGGCTCCCTGCTCGGCGGCGTGGTGGTGTACTGCCTGGGCATGGCGCTGTTCACGATCATCATGGGCAACGCGTTCGCGGCGTTCCCGATCATGACCGCGGCGATCGGCTGGCCCGTACTGGTCCAGCAGTTCCACGGCAACCCGGCAGCCGTGTTCGCGATCGGCATGCTGGCCGGTTTCTGCGGCACCCTGTGCACCCCGATGGCGGCCAACTTCAACCTCGTACCGGCGGCGCTGCTGGAGATGAAGGACAGGTACGGGCCGATCAAGGCCCAGATCCCCACCGCGATCCCGCTGCTGGCCTGCAACATGGGACTGATGTATCTGCTCGCCTTCGGGGTACTGGGATGAGCGTGCTGGTGACCGGCTTCGAGCCGTTCGGCGGGGAGGACGTCAACCCGTCCTGGGAGGCGGCCGGCCAGCTCGCCGAGGAACGGCCGGGTGAGGTCCGGGCGGTAGCGCTGCCCTGCGTGTTCGGCGAGGCCATCCGGGTGCTGCGGGACGCGGTCACCCAGCACCGGCCGGAACTGGTGCTGTGCGTGGGCCAGGCCGGCGGGCGTACCGGACTGTCGCTGGAACGTACCGCGGTCAACGTGGACGACGCCCGGATCGCCGACAACGCCGGCAACCAGCCCGTGGACATACCGGTGGTGGCGGGCGGGCCGGTCGGCTACTTCAGCCGGCTGCCGATCAAGGCGTGCGTGGCCGAGCTGCGTTCCGCCGGCATCCCCGCGTCGGTGTCGCAGACCGCCGGGACGTTCGTGTGCAACCACGTCTTCTACGGCCTGATGCACCTCATCGCCACCGACCTGCCCGACCTGCGGGGCGGCTTCGTACACGTGCCGTACGCGCCCGAGCAGGTCACCGACGCCTCGACCGCGAGCATGCCGGTCGAGGTGATCGCCCGCGGCCTGGGCATCATCCTGTCGACCAGCCTGAAGACGCCGGTGGACATCGTGGTGCCGGGCGGCGACCTGCACTGAGCGTGCCCCCGGGTTCTGTCGCCCCGGCTGCCGCCGTCGTAGGGTGGCCGGGGAGGCGACATGAAGCTGAAGCTCGACCTGCACGACATCTTCAACCGCGGCCAGGACATCGACCGCGCGCTCAACGACATCATCCAGCAGGCCATCGCCAAGAAGGCCACGCTGGTGGAGATCATCCCCGGCAAGGGCTCCGGCCAGCTCAAGAAGCGGGTACTACGCTTCCTCGACCGCCGCGACATCAAGGCGCTCTACCATCGGGTCGAGAAGGACTCCCACAACTTCGGCCGCCTCTTCGTCCACTTCCGCCATAAATAGGGGCCTGCCGGCAGCTCCGTACTCAGGCGAACCCTGGCGCGCAGCCCAGCCTTGGCGCTTCCGCGCTGTCCATGCCCGGATTCACGGTCAGCGGGTCATTGTCGTCACGAGAGCGGACAGCTCTGGTGTGATTCCTGGTGTCGAGGCCACCAGAGAACGTGAGCCCAGGCCGTACCGGGCTGCCCTGATCGTCGAGGATGTGGGCGCCGGCCTCACGGGCGATGACGGTTCCCGCAGCGACGTCCCACGGGTGGCTGCCCATGAGGACACAGGCATCGAGCTGACCGGATGCGACCCAGCAGAGGTCGATGGCAGCGGACCCCAGCATCCGGATCCGTTGAACTCGCGCGGCAAGTGCTTCTGTCACGGCGAACCGGGTCCGGTTCCTGGCCACGGCATCGTCACCCACGGCGTAGTCGCCGATGGACACGATGGCATCGTCCAGACGGTTCGTGGAGCTGACGGACAGTTGCCGACCGTCGCACCATGCGCCGCCGTCCTCGGTGGCCCAGTAGCGATGACGGAGATAGGGCAGGAAGACCGCGCCCAGCGTGGGGTGCCCTGCTTGGACGAGAGCCAGGGACACGGCGTACATCGGCAGACCGTGCAGATAGTTCGCGGTACCGTCCACCGGGTCGAGGACCCATGCGGTGGCATCACGCGCGGCGGCGCCACCGTATTCCTCACCGAGGAAGTCGATCTCCGGTGTCTCCACGGCCAGAAATTCGCGGAGGTCGTTCTCCACTGCGAAATCGACCTCGGACGTCATGTCCCGGTCGCCCTTCATGGTGACCACACCAGGGTCCTGCTGCTGGACGCGCTTCATGGCACGGTCGGCCGCTTCCAGCGCGACCGGCAGAAGCTCCGCGGGGTCGTCACAGCAGGGTTCTCCCATCCCAGAGAGTCTCGAGACCTGGTTGAGACGGTGTAGAGCCCATCGTCAAGCTGACGACGGATGAGGAACGTGGGCGAGTCCAGACCACGAATGTCCGGCAGGTACGGCTGCGCAACGCAGAGCTCGTCGTCATGAGCGTCACGTTGAGCGCGGACCGCCTCATACGTCGCAATGACGAAGCGCTCCTGTGCGCTAGGCGTGAGCTTGGACCGGAGGCGCTTCACGATATGGATGTTCACCTCGGTGAGGTGCGCCAGATGATCCTCCGGAGGCTCTCCTCGAGGGGCGCACCATCATGATGCGGCCGTCGGCGTCGTGAAAGTGCGCCTGCTGCGGCGGCGGCGCGGGTGGGGTTGTGGGGTGCGGTCACGTCAGTGAGCGTTGGCACGTCACGGAGCAACTCGTGTCCGGCGGCCAGGCCGGGGAGCTGGTGACTGGGCCTGCCTCGGCTCGGCGTATCCAGGTACGACAGGTCGCGGCTGGCCACGTGATAGCGAATGTGTTCCGGAGCGAGGCGTTCGGCATCGAGCAGAGCGCGATGGCCTCGTCGGTGCGGTTCCATGCGCTGTAGGCGCGAGCGGTCTCGATGGCGTGGCGGGCTCGGCGTTCGGTCGGGAGGCCGGAGGTGTCGACCGCGGAGCGAGGTCGATGGCGTACCGGCACGTCCCCGAGTAGGACTGCGGCCTGATCCTCTGATGGCGACGTTGGTCAGGCCTGACCACAGATGTTGAGTGACAGGCCGAGTCAGCGGATGCGGACTCGGCTGCGGCAGTCGAACAGGCTTGCCGGGGTGACGTCCGAGACGAACTCGGTGCGGTTCGGGTAGACCGCGCGGAGGTCTGCGTATCTGTTGGCAGGGGTGACGCTGGTATGACCGCTCAGAAAGCTCTGTTTCCGGCTGGGTTGGGTCAGTTCAGCAGGCAGATCTTCGGGTGGGGCATGCGAACAGCTGCTCGGCGCTCCACTCCGGGAACATCGACTCGAGCACGCGGCAGTTGTGCGGATACGGCAGGCCCTGAAGTTGACCAGTGCTCCATCGGTGCAGCTGTGCACGGCTGGGAGCATTGCCAACAAGACTCGGGTCGATCGCCTTCGCTGCCCGGTTGTACTCCGCGACGAATATACGGTGTGAGGTCCACCGCCGCCGCGTCATGAGCACCCGCAGGAGAGTGTCACGTTCCGGCACGTCGCCCTCTCAAGGTTCTACCGGTCGGCCGAGGCCGTCACCTCAGGGGTCCGAAGAGACGGAGAAGAGACAGATCGTACCAAGAAGCTGAAGACTGGACAGTGATGGGCTCGCGACGCAACGTGTCTCTTCCTCAGGTTGCTCCCAGAGTCGGGTAGCGAGAGGAAGGGGGCGCCATGGCGGCGATCTCGGTGGGAAGGTTCGTTCCGGTACCTGGTCAGATCGTGTACCTGACCGACAGGGCATCGCCGCAGTTCGTGGCCGGGTCGATCCGGCTACTGATCACCGCGGAGTCCAAGCCCTCGACCGTGGACGCGCGCCAGGGGCATTCGGCGCGGAACGCGGCGTGGCTGGCGTTGACCGGGTACGAGCTGGGGCCACGTGGCCAACGGCTCGTACTGCGCGAGAACGTGGCGGCGTATGCCGAGGGCATCGTGCTGTGCGGTGAGCCCGGCGTACGGACCCGTCGCCCCCACTCGCCGACGTCGGGAACGCAGGGGCCGCTCGGATGAGCAACCCCTGCGTACCCAGTGACGGCTGACTAGAATTCGGGCTGGCAGTTCAACTGCGCTCTGCTGCGGCGGGCGCAGCCTCGGGAGGGTGTTCCAGCACCCTTCTCGAGGTGCCGTCCGGCATCGGACGGCGCCTACTCGCAGAAGACCCGTACGGTGGCATCGGGCTGGTCGACCTCCACGGTCATCTCGTCGAGGTGCTCGACGAGCGCCTCGAGCTGTTCGGGCTTGAGCTGCGTCAGGTCGATCGGCACGCCCGACTTCGCTAGCTCGGCGTTGGCCTTGACCGAGCGCCTGCGGCGGGACCAGGGCCGCCAGCCGTACGCCGGCGCGCAGCAGTTGCAGCGGCACCCGTACGTTGACCCGCGCCGGCTCGCCGTTGTCCAGGTGTGTCCACCACCACCCGCAGGTACTTCGCCTTGCCCTTCGGCCGGGCTGTCGGAGACTCGCCGCCGCCGGCGGCTGGTCCCGTTCGAGTGCGGCGATGAGCTGCTCCGCCTCCTCCGCGGTGATCTTGCCCTCGGCCAGCATGTCCAGGATGTCCTTGCGTTGTTCGGTCATTCGAACCTCTCCTATCGGATAGCTACGAGCACGGCCGTGCGGCCCTGCTCGATGTCGACCCGGGTGCCGGGCAGCGCGGAGACCACGCGCCAACCGGCGCCGAGTGCCCGCACCACACTGATGCGGTAACATCGAGGCAGGCCACGGTCGCCGCCAGCACGGCCAGGACCACGACCGGTGAAGAGCACGAGCAGCACGGGGAGCACCGGCACCCAGATCCGGACGGGGCGACGGTCCGGGCGGCTGACCCGTACGGTCACCAGCTGCGGCATCACGCCCGACCCTCCAGTTCGGACAAGGCCTGCTGCGCGGTGATCTCGCCGCGGCGCAACCGGTCGATGATGTCGGCCCGCGAGGGCGCCGGGTCGGTCTCGACGAAGTCGAGCATCTGGGTGATCCGATTGAGCCGTGACTTGATCGTCGGGTAGCTCACCCCGAAGATCCGCTCCATCTCCTTGATGGAACCGTGGCACCGCACGAACGCCGTGACGAAGACCTGATCCTCGACGTTGAGCTGAGCCAGTTGCGGCAGCTCGAACTCGCCCTCGATCGCGACGCCGTTGCCCGCCAGGCGCACCCGCTCGACGACGAACGGCTGGCCCCGGGTCAGGTTCGTGAGTTCCTGCCAGTCCATCGCCTGCTCTGTCATATCTGAAGTATGAGCCTCAGATTGCTTAATTTTCAAGAAGTCGATCTTAATATTTTTAAAAGTCTGCTCATCTGCAGAGTCTATGGCGGTACGCACGTCGTCGAGCTGCGTCAGCTGTCCTGCGTTGCGCTGCAGGTCGTCGGGGTCGCGCCGGCATGCGCGGCTTGTCATACCGTGCCGGTGCGGACGAGTAGCGGCCCGTCGTCAGCCCGGCATCCGGTCCGGGTCCGTTGATCATGGCCTGGGCGCGTTGATCATGGCCTCAGTGCCGCGACACGCCCCGAGGAGGGTTCCGGTGAGGCCATGGTCAACGCAATGAGGCCATGATCAACGCGCCCCAGCCGTGCTGGTGCTGCAGCCGGGGCCGGCTTCAGCTGGTGCTCGACGCAACCAGCGCCAGTGCGGTGAGCATTTTCCCCGAATCGAAGTTATGTCCGGATCTGCTAAGACGACATTCGGGGAAAATGCACCACGGGACGCTCGCGGCTGGGTCATTTTCCCCGAATGTCCGCTGGATAGAAAGTGACTAAACGGTCTTTCGGGGAAAATGCCCACTGCGCGTCGTGGGCTGCGCGTCGTTGCCGGTGCGTCGTGGCCTGGGGGCGATGGCCAGGTCGGGCGGTGTCAGGGGAGGTAGCGGATGAGGACGACGTCGCCGACCGGGCGGGTCTCGACCATCCGCAGCCGCCGGGTCGGGCCGCCCGGGTAGCCGGCCGGGTTGAGGAACCGGGGCGCGCTGTCGTCGCCGACCACGATCGGCGCCACGGCCAGCTGGATCTCGTCGACCAGCCCGGCGGACAGGAACGCGGTGTGCACCTGCCCGCCACCCTCCACCATCAGCTGTCGCACCCCGCGAGCACCCAGCTCGTCGAGTACCCGGCCGAAGTCCAGGCTCGGCCCCAGCGGTACGACCTCCGCCAGTCCGGCCAGCGGCTCCCGCATCCTGCCCGCACCGATCTCCGTGCTGTAGACGATCTTGTCACCGCCGTAGTGCCAGAATCGCAGCTCCGGGTCGAGGTCCCCGGTGCTGGTCAGCACGACCTTCAGTGGGTACTCGGGAAGCCCCCGCGCCCGCCGCTGTGCCCGCCGCTGCTCGGAGCGCACGACCAGCCGCGGATCGTCGGTACGCAGGGTCGCCGCACCGATCAGGATGGCGTCGGACCCGGCGCGTACCTGGTCCACCCGGTCGAAGTCGGCGTCGTTGGACAGCAGCAACCGCCCCGGGCCGGCATCGTCGATATGGCCGTCGATGCTGACCGCGACACTGAGCAGAACGTACGGACGCGGCATGGACAAGTCCCCAGCTGTCGGAGTGGTTGTCGGTACCCGGATTCCACCACGGTTCCCGCCTCCGTATCCGCGAACCGGGCGACCGGCCCCACCCGGACACCGTTGGCCTGTCCGGTCGCGGCACTAGGATCGCGGCAATGGGTGGCACGGCAGTGGGTGGCACGGCAGCGGCCTGGCGCCGGGCGCGAGCCTGCAGGTGGCCTCCGGTACGGAGAAGTTCCTGGACAACTACGGCGACACGCTCGCCGTGTACGACCCCGACCACACCGTGGTCGACCTGCACTTCTACCGCTGATCCCAACGGCTGGCCTGGTCCCGGTCGACTGACCGGACTCGCGCACCGGATGTCGGATATCGGATCTACTACGTCCATTGTCTGCGGCACGCGTCATCGTTACCATTTGGGCCCCGCCCTGACAGGGGCCACCTGGTAGGAGCGGCCGATGATCGACAGGGAGCCAGCCGACCCGGGCGTCACCGCTCCGAGTGTCGAGTTCTTCTCGCTCTACCCGGACGCACCCGTGCCCGAACCGGCCTCCGGCAGCGTCCGCGGCTCGTTGCCGTCCCGGGCCGTCCAGCAGTGCCTGCCGGTCACCGAGGCATCGTCCTTCGGTTGGTACGTCTTCCCGCCCCTGGACTTCGCGGTCCGCTGGGACGGCCAGGACACGGTGTGGTCGCCGCTGGACGAGCGGAACGATCCGGTCGGCTGGGAATCGCTGTCCGGCGGTCACGAGGGCGCCGTACCAGGTGTCCGGGAGGCACTGGAGACCGCGCCGGAACACTTTCGTACCGACTTCGCGGTGTTCGACCGGGCCGGCCGACCGCCGGTGCCGTTCATCAACGCCGACCCGCGCGCGATCAACTGCCTGGAGATCATCACCGGGCTGCTGATACGTACGTCGCCGGGCTGGTCCGTCCTGGCCAGGGGCCTGCCCAACTGGCCGCACCAGCCCGGCCACCAGATCCTGGAAGGGGTCATGGAGACCGACTGGTTTCGCTCCGCGATGCCGACCATGGTCCGGTTGACCGAGCCGGGCCGGGTGGTGCGCTTCCACCGCCGGTTGCCGATCATGGTGGTCCAGGTCGTACCGAGGGTGGCGGTGACCGCCTCGTCCACAGTGGACGCAACGACCGCCCGTGGGCTGGCGGAGTTCCCCGACGAGGTGTGGGCGGAGTTCGTGTCCAGCAGGCAACGACGTGGGGAGGGCGGTGCCGCCGCCTACCGGGCGCAACAGCGGGCCCGGGAACGTACCCGACGTCAGCAGGGCCAGGGCTGATGGCCGGCAACGGCTCGGCGTCGGCGCCCGGCCCGGGCCTCGATGATGCGCGCGACGCGACCAGTGACGCCGCACCGGCGCGGCGCGGATACCGCGCGGTCTTCCGGCATCCGGTCGGTGCCCGGCTGATCATCACCCAGATCATCTCCGACCTCGGTGACTTCGTCGGACTCTCGGCTCTGCTGCTGCTCGCGTACCGCAGCACCGGCTCGGTGCTCGCCCCGGCGGCCGTGTACGCGGCCCGTTCACTGCCCGCGCTACTGGTGGCGACCGCGTTCAGCGGCTGGCTGGACCGCCCGCAGCGCCGTACCCTGCTGGTGGCCTGCACCCTGGCGGGCGCCGCGATCATCGCCGTACCGATGGTGCGTCCGAACGCCTGGACCGGCATCGTGGCCGCTGCCCTGCTCGGCGCGATGCGGGCCATCTACCGCAGTACCAACGCCGCGGTGATCGCCGAGTCGATGACCCGCGACGAGCGGCTGCCGCTGTTCGGGGTGGCGGCGATCATCGGGCAGAGCGCCCAGGTGGTCGGCATCGTGGTCGGCGCCGGGCTCACCCTCACCCTCGGGGTCCGCTGGGCGCTCGGTCTGGACGTGGTGTCCTTCCTGCTGGCGGCCGGCGTGCTGGTCACCCTGCCGCTGACGGCGCGGGTGGTGCGGCCCCGACGCCCCCCACCCACCGCCGGTTTCCGGCTGGTGTTCAGCCATCCGACGTTGCGTTCGCTGGCGGTACTCACCTGGGTGTCGTTCCTGGTCAACGGATTCCCGGAGACGGTCGCGCCGCGGCTCGCGCACGGTGGGTTCCTGCCCGTACTGATGGCCAGCTGGGCGATCGGCGGTGGCCTGTTCAGCGCCGTACTGGCCCGGGGGCGGTTCCTGGAACGTCCGCTGCACCAGGTGGCGCTGGCCGCCACGGTCGGCGTACTGCTGCTGGCCGCCGGGGTGACGCTGATGCTCGACGGTCCGGTCTGGCTGGTCGCGGTGTGCAACGGGCTCGCCGGCGGCTGTGCCTGCTGGGTGGTCGGTGCGCAGGCGACCTTCGCCCACCTGGCCCCGCCGGAACGGATGGGCCAGGTCGAGGCCACCGTGGTGGCGGCGAACATCCTGATGGGTGGGCTCGGTGCGCTCGCGCTGGGCTGGGTGACCACCGACCTGGGGCCGGCCCCGGCATACCTCGCCGGTGGCGTGCTGGTGGCCGCGGCCGGCGCGGTCGCGGTGCGTCGGTTCGCCGGTCGCCCGGCCGAAGCCTGAGCCGGTTCTACCTGGTACAACGCTGCGATCGTGGTTGTGGCAGTGTTTCGGTGGACCAGGGATGGGCGGCCGTCGTGTTGGGGACGTGCATCGCCCTGGCACTATGTGCGCCATGCCCCAGCACCCCCAGGAGCAGTTCGCCGGCCCGGCCGATGCTCCGGACCGCTACCAGCTTCTCGAACGCCGTTCCGCCGGCGGTGAAGGTGAGATCTGGAGCGCGGTCGAGCAGCAGTCCAGCTACTCGTTCCGGTATGCCGTCAAGATCATCCACGCCGAGCATCTGGCCGATGCCGACCGGTGGCTGGAGAACCTGCGGCTGCAGGTCGCGCTGCTCACCCAGCTGGAACACCCGGCACTGGTGAAGGTACGGGAGGTGTTCGTCGGCCCGCCGCCACACGCCGCCGGTGACCAGGACACCGACACCGCGCCCCGGCTGTACCTGGTGATGAAGTGGATCGAGGGACGCAGCCTGCAGGAGGCGCTGGAGTCCGGACAGGTCTCCGGAATGGCCGCGCTGGAGCCGCTGGAAAAGGTCGCGGAGGCGGTCGACTACCTGCACAGCGGTCGCGACACCGGCGGCCAACCGGTCCTGCACCGCGACATCAAGCCGGCGAACATCCTGCTCGCCGACGACGGCCGGGTCTACCTGGTCGATTTCGGGCTGGTCCGCTTCGACGGCCAGGCCACCATGTCGAAGGTGTCCGGGACCGTGCCGTTCATGGCGCCGGAGTCGCTGCACCGGGGCGAGTACGGTCCGGCCTCCGACCGGTACGCCGTCGGTGCCACCGTCTACTACGCGATGACCGGCCAGACACCGATACCCGGTGATGTCGAGGGGATGACGCAGCGGCTCACCGCCGTACTCGGCGCCGCGCAGGGCCGTGTCGCCAACGGCATCCTGCTGATGCTGTCGGGCAGTGCGGCGCGCCGCCCGCAGCGCGCCGCAGAGTGGCTGCGGGCGTTGCGTACGCCGGTGGATCAGACCACGCTCGGTGCGCCCGCCCAGCCGGAGACCGCGTTCGGTGCGCCGACCAGTGGTCATCCGGCGCCGCCGTTCTCCGGGCCACCACTGACCGGTCCGCTGACCTCCAGCGGACCGGTTTCCGCACAGCCGATGTCGGGTCAGCCCATATCGGGTCAGCCCATGTCGGCGCAACCGATGTCGGGGCGCCCGATGTCCGGCCAGCCCATGTCCGGCCAGCCCATGTCCAGCGGCCCGATGCCGGGGCCGCCGGGGGCGCACCCGGCGCCACCGCCGCCGATGCCGATGCCCGGCGGGTTCGGTCCGCCACCGTTCGGCGGTGCCCCGCCAAAGAAGAAAGCCACCGGCAAGATCATCGCGATCATCGGCGGTGTGCTCGGACTGGTCTTCGTGTCCTGCTGCGGTCTGGGCCTCTACCAGACGTACCTGTCCGATGGTCACAGCGGTGGCGGGCTGGGCACCGACCCGTCGCCGAGCATCTCGGTGGACCGCAAGGTGCCGCCACCCGCGGTGGGCAAGCTGCAGCCGGCGCTGGTCTCGGTCGCCCAGATCGCCCAGGTCACCGGCGAGAGCACGGACAACATCAGCAGGGCCAGCGATTCGCAGCGGGACACGGTGCTGATGGGCGGCCCCAGCGAGTTCGCGCCGTGCGCGGAGGGCGCCATCCCCGGTAACGCCATCGGATCGCAGACCAGCAACGCCTACTACGTGTCCAGCTCGTACGTCGCCTCTGCGGTGTCCGGCTTCTACGGCAAGGCGGCCACCGACTACCTCAACGCCGCCACCAAGGAGATCGAGCGTTGCGGCTGGAACAAGTTCGAGATCGGCAAGATCGACAACCAGGCCGTGGCGTACAGCCGTCCACACGACGAGTACTCCAGCAGTCCGAACATGCTGGTACTGGTGCGCTCCGGTCAGGTCGTGATGCAGCTGAGCATGTCCACCGACCGGGGTGGCGCCCAGTCCGACGCCACCCAACTGGCCACCATGATGGCCCGGCACCTGCCGAGCTCCCGGTGAGCGTTCTGCTGGTGTCCACGCCCGCCGGCCCGCACCGGTTCTCCCCGGACGATGCCGGCGCGCCGGGCGCACCGGTGGCATTGGTCGGACGCGATCCGCTCTGCCAGGTCGTCGTCGACGACTCCCGGGTGTCGCGCGAGCACCTCGCGTTGGAGTGGACCGGTGGGCAGTGGTGGATCCGTGACCTGGGCAGTAGCAACGGCACGTTCGTCGACGGGCGGCGGGTGCACGAGCTGGCGGTCGGGCCGGCGTGCACGCTGCGGCTCGGTGACGCCAGCGTCGGCGCGGAACTGACCCTGCGCCCGGAGGTCGTAGCCGGACCGGTGCCGGCGACCGCGACCGCGCCGCTGACCGAACACTCGCTGTTCCCGCCCACACCGACACCCGCTGCGCCGCCCGGGTACCAACTGGCCGGCGCGGCGCCGGGCCCCGGCGGCCGCGTGCCCTCGGCGGTGCACCGGGTGACCGCCCGGGTACGGATCGGCCGCGCGCCGGACAGCGACATCGTGCTCACCGACCTGCTGGTGTCGCGCCGGCACGCGGAACTACGCCAGACCGACGCCGGCTACCAGGTGGTGGATCTCGGCACCCGCAACGGCACGTACGTCAACGGGCACCGCATCACGCAGGCCCCGCTGCACTCCGGTGATGTGGTCTCCGCCGGACACCACCAGCTGCAGTTCGACGGTGTCCAGTTGCGCGAGTACGTCGACAACGGCCGGGTGTCGCTGCGTGCCGACGGTCTGACCGTCACCATCGACGGCCGTACGCTGCTGCGCGAGGTCAGCTTCGAACTGGGTGACAGCAGCCTGCTCGCCGTGGTGGGCCCCAGCGGTGCGGGCAAGTCGACGCTGCTGGGCGCGCTGACCGGGATCCGACCCGCCGGCGCCGGCACGGTGCACTACCAGGACCGTGACCTCTACGCCGAGTACGACGATCTGCGGCACCGGATCGGGCTGGTACCGCAGGACGACATCCTGCACAAGCAGCTGACCGTACGCCGCGCCCTGCGCTACGCCGCCGAACTGCGGTTCGGTAGTGACGTCACCGCCGCCGAGCGGGAACAGCGCATCGACGAGGTGCTGGCCAAGCTCGACTTGACCGAACGCGCCGACCAGCGGATCAGCACCCTGTCCGGCGGCCAGCGTAAACGCACCTCGGTGGGGCTGGAACTGCTCACCGAACCGTCCCTGCTGTTCCTCGACGAGCCGACCTCCGGGCTGGACCCGGCGCTGGATCGGGACGTGATGCTGGCGTTGCGGGAACTCGCCGACGGCGGCCGTACGGTCTGCGTGGTCACCCACAGCGTGCTGCACCTCAACGCCTGCGACCGGGTTCTGGTGCTCGGCCGCGGTGGGATGGTCACCTACTTCGGCCCGCCGGACGCGCTGCTCGGTTTCTTCGGCGCGCGCGAGTACGCCGAGGTGTTCCAGAGGGTCGCAACCGAACCGGAGCACTGGGCCGGCCGGTACGCCGAGCATGCCGCCGGCCGGGCTGCGCCGGCCGCGCGGGTGCAGCCGGTACCGGGGACCGGCCCGGTGGGGGCGGCACCGGCCCGGCAGGGATTCGGCCGCCAGCTGTCCATTGTGGCCAGACGGACCGTCGCGGTGACCCTGGCCGACCGGCTGTACGGTTCGCTGCTGATCGGGCTGCCCCTCGGGCTGGCCGCACTGCTGCACGTGGTGCCCGGCGACGACGGACTGGCCCGCCCGACAACGCCGTACACCGCTCGGTGGAGGCCGGCCAGCTGCTGACCATCCTGGTCATCGGCGCGGTCTTCATGGGTCTGGCCGGCGGGATCCGCGAGATGGTCGGCGAACGGGCGATCTACCGGCGGGAACGCGCCGTCGGGTTGTCCCCGGGCGCCTACCTGGGCGCGAAGATGGCCGTGTTCGCGGTCGTCAACACCGGTCAGGTGGTGCTGTTCGTGCTGCTCGGCCTGGCCGGCCGGAAACGGCCACCGGACTCGCTGCTGCTGGGCTCACCGACCCTGGAACTGATCGTGGTGCTCGCCCTGGTCGCCCTCGCATCCACCACGCTCGGGCTGCTGATCAGCGCGTACGTCACGACCTCCGAACAGACCATGCCGGTACTGGTCGGTCTGGTGATGGCGCAGCTGGTGCTGTGCGGTGGGCTGTTCGCCGTCGACGACCGGGTGGTGATCGCGCAGCTGTCCTGGCTGGCACCGGCCCGTTGGGCGTACGCGGCCGCAGCTGCCGGGGTGGACCTGCGCGCCATCATGGTCGACCCGACCAAGGACGGGCTGTGGCAGCACACCCGGCACGACTGGCTGTTCGCCACCGGCATGCTGCTCGCGCAGACCGTCGTCCTGTTCGTCGCGACCCGCCTGGCGCTACGTCGGCACGACCCGGGACGCTGACGCCGTGACCGGCAGGTCGGCCGGTGAACCTTTCCGGTCACGGCATTATGCTGGAATCCTCGCAGACATACCGGGGTGAGCCGTGAGTCGCCGAAAGTCCACACCTGACGTCGACCCAGCGCTGCAGGCTGGCTGGAGCAGCGCATGCCAACTGTACGAACACCTCGCCGGTCCGGGTGAGTTGACCGCGCTGCCGCCGGGTGCGCTGCGGTTGCAGCCCGGAGAGGTCAACTACGGCCAGGGCATCCTCAACTATTCGCGCTTCTACGGCATGAACGTCCGGTACAACCAGAGCAACTCGTTCTGGTTCGGCTCGGCCGGCTTCGTGGCCGCCGGCATGGCCTTCGACGCCATCGGCAACGCCTCGGCGCGTAACCGCGCGCAGGCGATGGCCGCGGCCCAGTGGCGGGACCACGCGCAGGTCAGGATGATGCTCACCGACCGGCGGCTGCTCTGCGACTACCGGAACAAGTGGTTGAACTTCTGGCACGAGGGCATCCAGGAGTTTGCCTGCGATCTGCGCCTGTGGTCGTTCGTCCTTCGCTACGAGGTCGGTGAGCCGCTGATGTTGCAGGGGCCGGCCGCGCCCTGGTTCGCCGTGGCGGTGGCCCGGATCGTCTACGGGCGGCAGGGCCTGGCGCTTCCCGCGTTCGCGCCGCTCGCGCAGGCCACCGCGCATCGCCGGCAGGCGATCACCGGTGAGGTGGTCCGTCCGGCCATCGAGCCGGGCACCTGAGCACTCTGCTTCCGCGCGGCAGGAAACGCCGCCCGCCTGGGACCTTGCGGTCGGAGGCGGGCGGCGGCTGTGTCAGACGGATCGTCCGGTCAGGTCAGAGCCCGTAGCTGGCCTGCTTGACCTCGAAGACGTTGCGGTGACCGACGGTCTCCTGCAGCGACCACAGCAGGTCCGGGTTGGCGGAGTCCTCCCAGTAGCTGATGCTCTCGCCGCCGCCGACCCAGGTGTGGGTGGCGGTGCCGTTACCGGGCTCCCAGTAGTAGAGCTTCTTCGCCGCCGACGAGTTGAACCACCAGCGCCCGTTGTGCGAGGCGACGCCGTTGAGGTTGTACCAGGGCAGCAGCGACGCCTCGCTCGACGTGGTCGTCGCGGCGAACGTCGTGGACGCCGGAGGCGAACGGGAAGCGGACCGCACGCGGTGCCCGGTTCGGGTAGTTCGTGCAGCCGTTGCAGGTGTACTCGGCCATCACGATGGACTTGGTGACCCGGTCCAGCGAGATCGTCGACCAGACCAGCGGGGTGACACCCGAGGCGGTGTGCGAGGTGATCGTGCCGACCTGCGGCAGGACGTACGCGTAGTTGTGCGCGTAGTAGGTCGTGGCGTTCTGCCGGCCGATCTGGCTCGACGTCCCGCCGGTGTTGGTCTTGAGGATCTTCGTCATGTCGAACACCCGCATGCCGTGACCGGTGTCGGCGACGTAGAGGTAGTTGCCGTACCAGGAGACGCCGCCGGCATGGATCGGGATGTCCTTGAAGTCCGGCGCGGACGCGGTGCCGGTCGGCTCGACCAGCAGGATCTTGCGGTACTTGTTCGGGTAGGTGGCGTCCCAGTCGGCCAGGGTGATCCGGCTGCGGGCCTGGTTGCCGCCGCAGGCGTCCTTGGTGTACCAGCTGGCGAGGACGAGCTGGTGGCCGTCGTAGTTGCCGCTGTTCGACTGTGCCGATCGCGTCCCGGCTGGTGGTGATGCCCTGCGGGTAGTTCGTGCAGTCGTTGTTGTCGCCCGAGTCCCACTTGAATCCGCCGACGTAGCCGGCCACACCCAGGCTGTCGGTGATGGAGGTGCGGTCGTGGTTGGCGTTGTCCATCACCGTGTGCACCGGCGCGGTCCCCAGGATGGAGACCAGCGCGTTGTCCACCGTGTCGAACTGGTGGTAGTTGGAGGTCAGGGTGAACTGACTGGTCGGCAACGATGTCGGCGCGCTCGCTGCACTTGCCGGTGCCGTGGCGCCGAACGCCGCCGTGCCCAGTGCCACCGCGCTGGCCGCAGCCACCGCGAAGCCTTTCCTACGTACTGCCATGACAGCCCCCGTTTCGGTCAGAATGGGCGGCTTCATGCTATCGCGCATACATAGATGATGGTCACCCCGAAATAGGTGAGCCGGCGATGCCAGGCACACGCCGAACTCCCTGGCTCGTGCATCCTGGTCTGGACACAGGGAGGCCGCCATGCTCATTCCGTGCCAGCGCGAGCTGTTCGACATTCCCGCCGAGGTGGCGTACTTCAACTGCGCGTCCTTCTCCCCCCAGCTCAGCGCGTCCACCGCGCGGATCGTCGACGGTGCCCGGCAGAAGAGCCACCCGTGGCAACGCCGGCCCGACGACTACTTCGACGATGCGGAACGGATCCGTACCCTCGCCGCCGACACCCTCGGCGGCGACAGCGACGGGTACGCGGTGGTGCCCGCGGCGAGCTACGGCATCAGCACGGCTGCACGGGCCATCGAACCGCAGCTGAGGGCAGGGCAGCACCTCCTGGTCATGGCCGAGGAGTTTCCGAGCAATGTGCTGCCGTGGCGGCGGGTCGCGGCCGAGACCGGGGCGACGCTGCGCACCGTGCCGGCCCCGGCCGACGGTGACTGGACCCGGGCCGTACTGGCGGAGATGGACACCCGTGCCCGGGTCGTCTCGGTCTCGCCGTGCCACTGGACCAACGGCGTACGGCTCGACCTGGCCGCCGTGTCCCGGCGGTGCCGCGAACTGGACGCCACGCTGGTGGTGGACGCGACCCAGACCCTCGGCGCCACCCCGTTCCCGATGGCCGAGGTGCAGCCCGACTTCCTGGTCGCCGCCGGCTACAAGTGGTTGCTGGGGCCGTACGGGTTCGGTCTGCTGCATGTGGCGGAGCGGTGGCGCGACGCGCGGCCGTTGGAGGAGAACTGGCTGACCCGCGCCAACGCCCGTGACTTCACCAATCTGGCGCAGTACTCCGACACGTACCGACCGGGCGCCCGCCGCTTCGACGTCGGCGAGACGCTCACCGCGTCGCTGGGCGGCGCAGTCGCCGCGCTGGAGCAGCTCAACACCTGGGGCGTGGCCGACGTCGGCGAGACGCTCGCGGCCGTCAACCGTACGATCGCCCGGCACCTGGTCGACCTGGGTTTCACCGTGCCGCCCGAGCCTGCGCGCAGCCAGCACATGTTCGGCGCCGAGCTGCCTGAGCGCTACACCGGCGACCTGGTGGCCGCGCTCCAGAAGCGCGGGATCCACACCAGCCAGCGGGGCCGCGCCGTACGCTTCGCCCCGCACCTGCATGTCAGCGACCACGACCTGCACCGGCTCCTCGACACCCTCACCGACCTGCTCGGCTGAGCTGCTGCCGGTCTGCCGGTCCGGAACGGCCGGGGTCCCGTCCACGTCGAGGTCCAGGGGCCCGGCAGGGATCAGCGGGCGAACCAGAGCGCCAGGGAAGCGATCACCGGCGCCACGAAGATCAACGGGAACGGGATGTGCGCGTAGGAGCGTGCGTGGATCACGGTGATCACCGCTCCAGCGAAGTACAGCACCAGCCCGATCCCGGCCAGTAGGCCGATGACAGGCACGAACAGGCCGACCAGCAGGCCCACCGCGCCCGCAGCCTTGGCGGCACCGAGCCACGGCATCCACGATCCCGGCACCCCGTAGTCGGTGAGATTCTGTACGACCCACCTGGCGTGGAGCAGGACCGACACGGCCGAGAACCCCACCATGGCGGCTGCCAGGATGGTGACGACGACATGGGCGGTGGACATCAGCGGTGCTCCTCATCAGGCCGACGCCGTACCGGCTCCGACCGGGGATCGTTGGACGGTCACTGTGATGACTCCGCATGCCGCGCGAAGGTGACAGGGCTCGGGGCGGGGCGGTACTGCGTCCCGTACCTGCACGTCAGCGACCGCGTCGGGTCAGGTGCGCAGGAACTGGGTGAGATCGGCGGCCAGGCGGCTCAGCTGTTCGCCGGCTTCCTGTACGAGCACTGCGCGGGCACTCCAGTGCGTGTCGTCGACGTCGGGGCCGGGCGCGCGGAGCGTCACGCCGAGGCCGACCTGGGATCGCCCGTCGTGCCGGGCGTCGAGTTCCAGTTCGCCTTCCAGTGACTGCCAGCGCCGGACCCCCTGCCAGCCACACCAGTCGGCGGCCAGCCCCGTTACGAAGTCCACCAGAGACGTGGTGAAGCAACCGAGTTGGCCGTCGACGTGCGCCTCGGTGGTGGCGCTCATCGACCCGTCGTGGAGCCCGGTGGCCACCCGCGGCAGGTGCCCGTCGCCGTACGGGTCGTGCGGCGGGTGGATCACCCACCGGACGCCCCGGGAGGCAACTTCGAACGGTTCGGTCATGGCAATGACCGTACTTACGCCCACCAACTGTGGGCCGGAACACGCACAGCGGCGGGTATCCCTGGCATACAACGGGTCCCCGCTGATGTTGACCTTCAGGACGACGGGGGGACAGGTGAGTGGCGTAGCAGGAAACTCGTGCACCATCGCTGCGGCGGGTGGTGGGCTGGAGGGCGACACCCGGCCACGGCTGCATCCGCTGCTGGCCGGGCGGTGGAGCCCGGTGGCCTTCGACGAGTCGTACGAGGCCAGCCCGGCGGACGTGGAATCGCTGCTGGACGCAGCCCGCTGGGCGCCGTCGGCGGGCAACTCGCAGCCGTGGTCGTTCGTCACCGCCCGGCGCGGCGACGCCGTACACCAGCGGCTCGTGCCGTACCTCAGTCCGAGCTCAGCCCGGTGGGCGCCGTACGCCAGCATCCTGGTGGTGAACCTGTGCCACCGGTATGTCGAGGACACCGACTGGGAGTACTCCGAGTTCTCCCTCTACGACCTCGGTCAGGCCGTCGCGCACATGACCGTGCAGGCGCAGTCGCTGGGCCTGCACGCGCACCAGTTCCGGGCGTTCGACAAGGCGCGGATCACCGCCGAGTTCGCGGTACCGGACCACTGGGAAGTGGCGACAATGTCCGCGTTCGGGCGGATCTCCGGCGAGTCGGGCGCCGCTCCCGGCGGCCGGCAGCGGCGCCCGATCTCCGAGGTCGACTGGCTGACCGGGGAGCACCGGTAGCGGTCAGCCGCGCTGGGCGGCCAGTTGGGCGCGATCGTCGGGCGAGCTCAGGGAGTGCGGGTAGGGCAGCGTGTCCGGTTCGCTGGCGGCGTCGAGCCGGTCCATCTGCTCGGGCGTCAGCGACCATCCCGTGGCGCCGAGCAGGTCGTCGAGATGGGCGGGCGTACGGGCGCCGATGATCGGCGCGGTGACGCCGGGGCGTTGCAGCAGCCAGCGGACCGCCACCTGGGCCGGCGTACGGTCCGCGTCCCTGGCGACCGCGGCCAGCTCGTCAAGCACCCGCCAGGTGTGTTCGTTGGCGTACCTGTCCCAGCTGTGCGATCCGGGCTGGCTGACCTTGCTGCCCTCGGGCGGGGCGGTCATCCCGCGCCGGTACGCGCCGGACAGCCAACCGGAACGCAGCGGCGACCAGGTGATCATGCCGATGCCCTCGTTGCGGCAGACCGGAACCAGTTCCCACTCGGCCTCCCGGTCCAGCAGCGTGTAGAGCGGTTGCAGGCTCGCCGGCGATTCCCAGCCGTGCTGGTGACACAGGTCGACCGCCTTCTGTACCTGCCAGGCGGTGAAGTTGCTGAGGCCGATGTAACGGACCTTGCCGCTGCGTACCAGCGAATCCAGCGTCGACAGCGTCTCGGTGAGGGGAGTGGCCGGGTCGAAGCGGTGCACCTGGTAGAGGTCGATGTAGTCGGTACCGAGCCGGCGCAGGCTGGCGTGCACCCCGTCGAGGATGTGCTTGCGGGACAGGCCGCGGTCGTTGCGCCCCGGTCCCATCGGCCCCCACACCTTGGTCGCGACGATGTGATCCTCGCGCCGCCGGGTCGCCAGCAGGCCGCCGAGCACCTCCTCCGACCGGCCCTGGCCGTACACGTCGGCCGTGTCGATGAAGTTGCCGCCCGCCCCGGTGAACGTGTCCAGGATCTGTCCGCTGGTCTGTTCGTCGGTACGGTCGCCGAACATCATCGCGCCCAGGCACAGTTCGCTGACCTCGAGACCGGTCGCGCCGAGAAGTCTGTAATCCATACCCGGCACGCTAGGACCTGGAGTGCGCTCCAGGTCAAATCGGACTTGACCTGGAGCGCACTCCAGGTCAGATGATGGACCCATGACGTCGTACGCACCGGCCGAGGCGTCCGAGCGCACCGGCCTCAGCCTGGACACCCTGCGCTACTACGAGCGCCTCGGCCTGTTCGGGCCGGTCCAACGCACCACCGGCGGCAGACGAACCTACAGCGACGGCGACATAGCGTGGCTGAAGCTGCTGATCTGTCTGCGTAACGCGGGGCTGGGCATCACCGACCTGCAGCAGCTCATCGGCAACCTGCGCGGCCGCTCCAACGGCAACGTCGTACAGCTGCTGGAGGAGCACCGCGCCAAGCTGCTCGGCCAGTTGGACAAGCTGCACACCGCGCTCGGCGTGCTGGACGGCAAACTGGACCACTACCGCCGCGCCGAGGCCCAGCAGTCTGCCGACCGGCGCGTCCTGACCCACTCATGACCCGGTCCACAGGCTGACCAGTCTCGCCGCCGTCTCCTCGGTGCTCAGGTGGGTGGTGTCGATACGGAATTCGGCCCCGGTGAATTGACTCTGCTGCCCGTGGAGCTGACCGAACTCCTCCCAGGTGAGGTGCACGGTACGGGTATGCGCGCGGCGTAGCGCCTCCTGGTAGTGCACCGTGAGCTGGACGATCAGCGGGTCGGCGAGCAGGTCCCGGTAGCGGGCGGCGGTGGCGTCGTCCAGTACGTCGACGAGTACGGCGTCGACTCCGCGGGCGGCGAAGTTGGTGGCGAGCGCGCAGCCGTTGAGTACGCCCAGGTCCTGTTGCGCGCGCCCGTCCGCACCGTCCCACGGCGCGGCGTGGCCGCTGACGACCAGGTGCCGTACGTCGTCGATGTCGACCATCGCGCACCGGGTACGGGCGAGGGCGACCAGCCGGCCGACGGTCGTCTTACCCACAGCGGGCGGACCGGTCAGTACCAGTACACGCATGTCGTGGATCATCCTCGTATCAGGTGTGGGCGCCCAACCGTTTACCGGGCGCAGGGCGTTTCGGTTCTGCACGAGGGGACAGGGATATGGGGAAGCTGATCTACTCGTTCCTGGTGTCGCTGGACGGGTACGTCGCCGACGAGCAGGGAAGGTTCGGTTGGGCGGAGCCGGACGACGAGGTCTCCGCGTTCATCAACGACCAGCAACGGTCGGTCGGCACACAGCTGTACGGGCGGCGACTGTACGAGACCATGGTCGGCTGGGAGACCGATCCCGCACTGGCCGCGCATTCGCCGCTGATGCGTGACTTCGCCGATCTGTGGCAGGCGGCGGACAAGATCGTGTACTCCACCACGCTGCAGCAGGTGTCCACGCGGCGAACGCGCATCTCGCGGACCTTCCGCGCCGACGAACTGCGGGAGTTGAAGGCGGACGTGCCGCACGACATCAGCATCGGCGGTCCCGGGCTCGCCGCGCATGCGGTACGGGCCGGGCTGGTCGACGAGTACCAGCTCTTCGTCATGCCGATCGTCGTGGGTGGCGGGAACCCGTTCCTCCCGGACGGCGTACGGGTGCCGCTCGACCTGCTGGAAGAACACCGGTTCACCAGCGGCGTCGTCTACCTCCGCTACCGTGCCGCCAGCTGACAGACCTCAGGGGTGTCGACCCAGGCGATGCCGTATCCGAGGCGGTCGCGGAGGGCCCTGGCAGTGGTGCTCTTCCCTGACCCGGAGTTGCCCCTGAGTACGACGAGCCTGGTCATCGCGGTCCCGGTGCTCGGCACGCCCGGAAATTACCCGGCCCAGGGTTTCCGAGATTGTCGGGGGTCGGTGCGAGGATGGGCGCCTCATTTCTGGCGCAGGGCAACGACAGAGCTCAGGAGAGCCATGAAGCTTCTTCTCACGTCCGCGGGTGTCGTGAACCCGAGCATCCACAAGGCGCTGGCCGACATGCTGGGCAAGCCGATCGGCGAGTCGACTGCCCTCTGCATCCCGACGGCGCAGTACGGCCACCCCATGTGCGGGCCGGCGTCGGCCCGGCGCTTCATCGCCGGCCAGGAGTCGCTGCCCATGTGCGACCTGGGTTGGAAGTCGGTGGGCGTACTCGAACTGACGGCGTTGCCCAGCGTCGGCGAACAGCGGTGGATCCCGTGGGTACGGGAAGCCGACGTGCTGCTGGTGGCCGGCGGCGAGGCGACGTACCTCGGGCACTGGATGCGGCAGTCCGGGCTGGCGGACCTGCTTCCGTCGCTGCCGGACACCGTCTGGGTGGGGCTGAGCGCCGGGAGCATGGTGATGACTCCCCGGATCGGGAGCGATTTCGTCGAGTGGAAGTCCGCGCCGGACGACCGCACCCTGGGCGTCGTCGACTTCTCGATCTTCCCGCACCTGGCCCCCGACGGCATGCCGGGCAACAGCATGGCCGAGGCGGAGCAGTGGATCGCCGAGGTCGGCGGGCCGGCGTACGCGATCGACGACCAGACCGCCATCGCCGTGGTCGACGGCACCGTCGAGGTCGTCTCCGAAGGGCAGTGGAAGCACTTCCCCGCATAGCCGTGCAGGGTCGCACGCATCAACAAGCTGAACCGGCCCAAACCGGCTTGTCCGGCCAGACCGTCTCACCCTAAGGTGAGATCACTTCGACGAGACCTTCCCCAGAAGCACGCCGCAGAGCGGGAGCGTCCCACCTCGCTGAGGTGCCGGAGGGGCGGCAGCAGTCCTTGTCGACCCTTCCTTCGGAGGTCTCTGTCATGAACGTCGGTATCGGCCTGCCCATCGGCGACCCTGCCACCTTGCTGACCTGGGCCCGCCGGGCCGAGGCCGGGCCGTTCAGTACGCTCGGTCTGCTGGACCGGCTCGTCTACCACAATCCCGAACCCTTGGTCGCGCTCGCCGTCCTCGCCGGCGCCACCTCCCGCATCCGCGTCCAGACCGAGGTACTGCTCGCCCCGCTGCGGGACACGGCTCTCCTCGCCAAGCAGGCCGCCACCCTGGATCGGATGACCGGTGGCCGGCTGACCCTCGGCCTGGGTGTCGGCGGCCGGGACGATGACCATCTGGTCGCGGGCGTCGACAAGCGCACCCGGGGCCGGCGCCTCGACGAACAGATGGCGGTGATGCGCCGGCTGTGGGCCGGTGAGCCGTACAGCGACGACATCGGCCCGGTCGGTCCGGTGCCCGCACGGCCCGGCGGCCCCGAAGTGCTCTTCGGCGGGTTCAAGCCCGCCGCGATCGAACGCGTCGCGCGCTGGGGTGACGGCTTCCTCGCTGCCGCGGCACCCTCGTGGGCCGGCGGCCTGTTCGACACGGCCCGCAGGTTCTGGAAGGAGTACGGCCGGGCCGGCGAACCGCGCATCGTCGTGCAGGTCAACGTCGCGCTCGGCGTTGAGGACCTTGTCCACGAGGCCCGGACCAGCATGCACGCCTACTATTCCTTCACCGGCATGGCCGACCGGATGGTCGACGGAATGCTCACCACTCCGACCGAGATTCGCGATGCGATCGCCGGCTTCGCCGACCTCGGCGCCGACGAGGTGATGTTCTACTGCTACAGCCTCGACCCGGACCAGGTGGACCGACTCGCCGATCTCCTGTAGCGGGCTGTCGGGCCGACACGCCATTTCTCGGCGGCAACAGATGGGCAACTCCTAGTATCGATCAGGTTGCCTTCCGCTGTGGATCCTGTGTTCGGGGGTCATGTGACGCGGCCACGGTGATCGCCACCATCCCCGGTCGGGCAGTTCCCGCAGGGCGTGGCGGTTGCCGCCAAGGCAGGTCTGCGCCGTTTCTCGGCGAGCCTTGGCGGTCGGACCGACGTACGGGTGATGGCGGTCGTGCCCGGCTGGATCGGCCTGGATCGTGCGATCCGCGAGTGGGAGGCGTTGTCCGCCGATCGGCAGCGGGAGGTCGGTCCGCTGATCCCACCCGACGACATCGCCGAGGTTGTCGTGGCGCTGCTGGAGGGTGGGCGGCCGGGCGAGGTGGTGGAGATGCTGCACCGCAGCGCGCGGAGGTCCAGCATTGGATGACAGGCACGACGAGGGCCCAGTTCGGTGGCGACCACGCCGCTGAACTGGGGCCATGGCTGTCAGCCCCCGTACCAACGGATTCCCGGCGACGCGGTCCTGCGAGGGTGCCGTCACCCTTGACCGTACCGGCGCTCCATCCGGCGGCGATGGCGGCGGATCATGCCCAGGCCGAACCAGACCAACGCGCCGAACACCGCCGTGACGATCGTGTACACCCACAACGGCCAGCTGAAATGCGCGAAGAGGAAGGTGAACCTGACCGTCCCGGTGTTCTGCACGATGAAGATGATCAGCACGGCCAGTCCGACCAGCGCGGCGATCGTCCCGCCACTGATCCGACGGCGAGCAGTCTGGGCCTCGGTCTGTTCGGCCATGAGCCCCCCAACCCGTAGATGAACAGTGCTGTACAGCCCACGGCCATCATCCCAGATACTGGATCAACGTTATGCCGTTTCCGGGCAGATCATCAGGAGCCGAGTTGGCGTGCCAGCTCACGGTGGAAGGCGGTGAGTTCCGCGATTGGGATGACCTTCCGGGAGACCGTGGACAGGTCGCGGTGAGAAGGTGGATTGAAGACGGGCTCCATGGGCAGCACCCTACGGGTGCCAACTGTTCATACTGGCGTTGGTCGGGAGTGACGGGACCGTAGGTGAAACCGGTTGCTACTGCCTGGCGCCAGGAACTACGACTTCGTGCATGAGCAGATTCGCGGAGGTCGTCGTACTGGCTCTCCACGCGGACGAGGTGATGGAACCGCTGACCCGGGACGATGAGAATCGCAGCTGGCGAGGACGGTTCGAACCGATCCGCAGCCAGTGGGGCGGCTCATTCGGCTGCGGGTGGGCCATCGAGTTCGAACGCATGAGTCGCCGGTCCGGGTTTCTGAAGCACCTGGAGTCGCTGCCATGGCCTCGCCCGGAGAGCGTGCAGGTGTTGATCCATGATGAGGAAGACGATTGCTTCGGCCTGTGGATGATTCAGGATGGGCGGCTGGTGGAGGTGTCGCTGCCGCGTACGCGCCGGTTCCACGACCCGGCTCCGCCGAACGACGAGTTCCCACCGAAGCCGGGTCTCCTATATCGGATCGATCAGGCCGGCCCATTTCCTGAGCAGACCCCGGAAGATGCCCGCGATCAGCGGCCGGCGTGGTGACAGCCGGACGGCTTGGCGTCGTGAATAGAGCACGTGGCGGGTACCGCTGCGATTGAGGCGATGTTGGCGGCTCCGCGTTGCAATATGCTGGTCTGGTGCGGCATCTCGACCTGGGGACCACGATTGCCGCTGCGCCTGAGGTCGTGTTCGACGCCTCGTTGGAGGTCGCCACCCACACCGCTTCCATGGCGGCCAGCGGTGAACGTGCTGTCGGTGGCGTGACCGCTGGACGGTTGCTGCTCGGCGACGAGGTGACCTGGGCGGCCCGACACCTGGGCCGGTCCTGGCGGATGACCGCGCGGATCACCGTCTACAACCGCCCGTGGCACTTCGTTGACGAACAGGTCGCAGGCCCGTTCGCTATGTGGCGACACGCGCACTACTTCGAGCCGCAAAACGACGGTACGACCCTGATGCGCGACGTCATCGACTTTGCCGCGCCCTACGGGCTGTTCGGCCGGATCGCCGAGGCTGTGGTCCTCGACCGGTATCTGACCAGGATCATCACCGCCCGAAACCAGCACCTCGCCACGGTCTGCCAGGCCAACCGATCGGCATAGTTCCCGAATCGTTCGGGCGGTCCGCATCGGGCGCCGTTGTGTCAGCTCCTAAGCTCTGCCCTGTGACGGACAGCTTTGATCCTGTGGCGTACAACCGTGCTGCCTGGGACCGCGAGGTGGAGACCGGAAACGAATGGACCCGGCCGGTCGGGCCGGAGGTCATCGCCCGGGCCCGGGCCGGCGCCTGGTCGGTCGTGCTGATCGGCTACCAGGCGGTGCCGCGTGACTGGTTTCCGGCTGAACTGGCCGGCGCCGAGGTGCTGTGCCTGGCGTCCGGCGGAGGGCAGCAGGGGCCGGTGCTCTCGGCAGCGGGCGCGACCGTGACGGTACTGGACAACTCGCCGCAGCAACTGGGCCGTGACGAGGAGGTCGCCACCCGCGAGGGACTGGCCGTGCGTACCGTGCTCGGCGACATGCGCGACCTGAGCGCGTTCCCCGACGCGAGCTTCGACGTCGTCTTCAACCCGGTGTCCAACGTCTTCTGCCCCGAGCTTGCGCCGGTCTGGCGGGAGTCGTTCCGGGTACTGCGCCCGGGCGGAATCCTGATGGTCGGGTTCATGAACCCTGACCTCTTCATTTTCGACGCCGCAGCGCTGGACGAACGAGGCGAGCTGATAGTGCGGCACCCGCTGCCGTTCAGCAGTCTCGATCTCCCGGACGACGAGCGGCAGCGCTCGTACGGGACCGGGCCGATCGAGTACAGCCACTCACTCACCGGGCAGATCGGCGGCCAGCTCGCGGCCGGCTTCACCCTGACCCACCTGGAAGAGGCCCCGCACCATGCGGATGCCACCGGCCGGTACCTGCCCGGCTACTTCGCCACCCGGGCGGTCAAGCCGTAACCGCTCTGCACGAGATCGGCAGGTCTGCTGGGTCCGGCCGGGCCGTGCAAGATGTGGCACGCTCATGGCACGACAAGATCAACTAGAGTCGTAGCCATGAGGAAGCCCAGGTCGGGGGAGTGTCCTGACCTGGGCTTTTGTGGTGGAGCGGGTGACGGGAATCGAACCCGCACTATCAGCTTGGGAAGCTGATGTTCTGCCATTGAACTACACCCGCAGTGGTGCCCTCAGCGTAGTGAGGTCGAGCCGACAACACTCTACAGGTCCGGTACGTGGGGGCGCGCCCGGCCCGCCGTCGGGGGCGGGGCGGGCCGGGCGCGGGTGGAGGAGCGGTCAGTGGTGTCCGGCCGGCCGGCGGTGTCGGCCCTGCGGCCCGTCGATGAGCCGGCGGATGCCGTCGGTCAGGCCGCGCAGGCCGTGCGGGCGCGGCTGATCCGCAGTGCCCGGCTCGGGCGCCGGATGGCCAGCAGAGGCAGGGCCGGCCGGCATCGGGTAGGACCGCGCGGCGCCCGAGGACGGGCCGGACCCGGTCGCCGCGCCGGCAGCGGACTGTCCGGCGGGGGTGCCGTCGCTGGCCTGGTGCACGGTCAGCCCGAGCCAGCGGACCGACAGCGTGGACACGTCCCGATGGCCGGTGTGCTCGTCAGGTCCCGCGGCACCGAGGTGGACGAGTTCGCCGACCAGCGTGACGCCGGTGCCGGGCGATGAAGCGGCGCAGGTGGTCACGGAACCTCCCGGATCGTGGGTGCAGCAGCGGACATCGAGAAATCGGTCTCGGGGGGTGTCTCCGGCGTGATGGTCGTGCCGGGCGAGCGGCCACCGGCGGCCGGATCGCGCCAGATCTCGTGGCGGACAGCGGGCTCGGTGAACGCCGGACGAACCTCGGCGGACCGGGCAACTCCAGCGGCCTGGGCGCCACTGGACTGGACAGGAATGTAGTGCGTCGTGGGGCTCGGCGACACGGAATTTTGTGGCAGCCCGCTCTCCCGGCGGGCGAGCATCGCGGAGTCGACGGTGAACTCGTAGAGCGACCAGTCGACCGAACCGGCGGCCCGGCACAGGTGCGCCAGGCGGGCGCGGCGTACCGGATCGGCGACGAGCACGGCGCGCCCGGTCACACAGGCCTCGTCGTCGCAGTCCTCCGGCGGGAACGAGTGCAGCGCGTAACGACCGTCGCGGTCGAGGTCGCGCCGCTTGGGCGAATCGATCACGAAGCAGAACAACCCGTCGTCGGTGATCAGCGGACTGACCGGATGGACTCTGGGACCTCCGTCGCCACGGACGGTGGCCAGATAGCCGAAGCCCGGTCCGAACTGGTGGACCAGGACCCGGATCGACGCCGCGAGTTCAGGGGCGGCGTCGGCGAATTCTGTCCAGGTGGCCATGGGGACATTCTATCGAACGTATGTTCGAACTGCCAGGTTATTCGGGTCAAGGTGTGGTTGCGGTAGGTGGCTGGCGCCCGGCGCCGAGCAGGCCGTCGGCGCAACGCCGGACGATCGGTGCCGGGCCGGGCCGGCCGAGGACGCTTCGGTACGCTGCGTGCATGCTGCTGTCCGACCGCGATCTGACCGCCGAGATCGCCGCCGGCCGACTCGGGCTGGAGCCGTACGAGCCCGGTCTGGTCCAGCCCTCCAGCGTCGATGTGCGGCTGGACCGCTGGTTCCGGGTGTTCAACAACAGCCGCTACACCCACATCGACCCGTCCCAGCAGCAGGACGACCTGACCAGTCTGCGCGAGGTGGGTGACGACGAGCCGTTCGTGCTGCACCCGAGCGAGTTCGTACTGGCCTCCACGCTGGAGGCGGTCACGTTGCCCGACGATCTGGCCGGCCGGTTGGAGGGCAAGTCGAGCCTCGGGCGGCTGGGGCTGCTCACCCACTCCACCGCGGGCTTCATCGACCCGGGTTTCTCCGGCCACGTCACCCTGGAACTGTCCAATGTGGCCAACCTGCCGATCATGCTCTGGCCGGGCATGAAGATCGGGCAGCTGTGCCTGTTCCGGCTGTCCTCGCCGGCGCAGCACCCGTACGGTTCGGCGGTCTACGGCTCGCGTTACCAGGGTCAGCGTGGGCCGACGCCGAGCCGTTCCTGGCAGCGTTGGCGTACCTGGCCCACGGCGGGCTGACCCGGTGCCGTAAAGCTGCTGCGGAAGCCCTTTTGTAGCACTGTATTCGCTCGATGAGCTTCGGGCGTTACGGGCGTGATCGACCCCTTCCCAAGTGCGTTTCGGGTGGCTACAGTCCGGTTGATCCCACCCCCGGGATCACACCCCTCAGGAGGTCACCCATGCCTCGTACCTTCCGCGTGGTCGCGGCAGCCGCCGTGGCCGCGTCCGGACTGGTCTGGGCCGCGAGTGGCACGGCGCAGGCCAGCCCGGCGCCGGTAGCGAACACCCACTCGACCCTGCACTCGTGCGCCCGGCCCGCCGCGGGTAACGCCGCGTGCCTTGCCCAGATGCGGACCGACGTGCACAGCACGCGCGCCGCGCTCCGACAGGCCGCCGCCCCCTCCGGCTACGGCCCGTCGGACCTGCAGTCGGCGTACAAGCTGCCGTCGGCGAGCGCCGGCTCCGGCCAGACCGTCGCGATCGTGGACGCCTACGACGCGCCGACCGCCGAAGCGGACCTCGGCGTCTACCGCAGCCAGTACGGCCTGCCGGCCTGCACCACCGCCAACGGTTGCTTCCGCAAGGTGGACCAGAACGGCGGCACCCACTACCCGCGCAAGAACGGCGGCTGGGCCCAGGAGATCTCGCTGGACCTCGACATGGTCTCGGCGGTCTGCCCCAACTGCCACATCCTGCTGGTGGAGGCCAAGACCGCGTCGTTCGCCAACCTGGGTGCCGCGGTGAACCGCGCCGCCACCATGGGCGCGGACGTGATCAGCAACAGCTACGGCGGCTCGGACGCCTCCGACGCCAACTACGGCTCGTACTACAACCACCCGGGCATCGCGGTCACAGTCAGCTCCGGTGACGCCGGCTACGGCACCGAGTACCCGGCGTCCTCGCACTACGTGACGGCCGTGGGCGGTACCTCGCTACACACCGCGAGCAACACCCGTGGCTGGTCGGAGTCGGTATGGAACGGCGCCGGCTCCGGCTGCTCGGCGTACAACACGGCGCTGTCCGGCCAGGCCAGTGTCGGTACCGGTTGCGCCAACCGCGCGGTCGCGGACGTGTCCGCGGTCGCCGACCCGGCGACCGGTGTCGCGGTGTACGACAGTACCGCCTACCAGGGCTACGTCGGCTGGATGGTGTTCGGCGGTACCAGCGTCGCGGCGCCGGTCGTCGGCGCGGTGTACGGCCTGGCCGGCAACTCCGGCAGCATCGACAACAACTACCCGTACTCGCACGCCAGCTCGCTGTTCGACGTGACCAGCGGCTCGAACGGGTCCTGCCCGACCACCCAGTGGTGCAACGCCCGCACCGGCTGGGACGGCCCGACCGGGCTGGGCACCCCGAACGGCACCGGAGCCTTCTGACCCCGGCGCACAACCACAGCGCACAACCGCGTCGCCCGGGTCGGTCCGCCGACCCGGGCGACGCGTCTGTGCCGGCCACGAATATTTCCGCCGGAACAGATACGTCGTCAGGCAGGTATTGACGAACCCGGCCGCTGGGACAAGGGTGTTCGACGAAAGGTCAGGTGCCCGACCGTCAGCGCCGGTAGGAAGGATCCGTCGGCCGCTGCCGAGCCGGGCCGGACCCGCCCAGCCGAAGGAGATTGCCGGATGAGAGTCACCCCGCGGTTTGTCGCCGCGGCCGCGGCCGGAATGGTCGGGGCCGCGCTGCTGGCACCGTACGGCGCTGGTGCGCACCCCAGCGCCGGCGACCGCCAGGCGGCGTTCCAGGCCGCCGCGCACGAGTTCGGGGTACCGACGGGCGTTCTGCTCGCGGTGTCCTACCAGGAGTCGAGGTGGGAGGCCCACCGCGGCACGCCGAGCGCCTCCGGCGGGTACGGGCCGATGGCGCTGACCGACGTACCGGCCAGTGCGCTCAACCAGCGCGGTGACGGGGTGCCGCGGTCAGCCGACGTGCCCGCCCTGCACACCGTGGACACCGCGGCGACGCTGCTCGGCGTACCGGCCAGTCAGTTGAAGTCCGACGACGCCACCAACATCCGCGGCGGTGCCGCGCTGCTCGCCCGGTACGCGAAGAAGCTCGACGCCGGCACGCTGCCGTCCTCGCCGGCCGACTGGTACGGCGCGGTGGCCCGCTACTCCGGGTCGTCCACCCGGGAGGGCGCTGCCGCGTTCGCCTCGGACGTCTACGGCACGCTACGTGCCGGCCAGAGCGCCCGTACCGACGACGGCCAGCGTGTCGCCCTGGCGGCCCAGCCGGGCGTGCGTGCCAACGCCGGCCAGCTCGACCGGCTCGGTCTGAAGAAGTCCGCAGCCGACCCGAAGATCGAGTGCCCGCGCGGCCTGGACTGCGACTTCATCCCGGCCGCGTACCAGCTCAACGACCCGTCCGACCCGGGATCGTACGGCAACTACGACGTCGCCGACCGCCCGCATGGGCTGAAGGTCGACACGATCGTGCTGCACGACACCGAGGAAACCTACGCCGACACCCTGAGCACCTTCACCAACCCGGCGGCGTACGTCAGCGCGCACTACGTGGTGCGTTCCGGCGACGGGCACGTGACCCAGATGCTGCCCACCAAGGACGTCGCCTGGCAGGCCGGCAACTGGTACGTCAACGCGCACTCGGTCGGCATCGAGCAGGAAGGCTTCGCGGTCAAGGGGGCCACCTGGTTCACCGAGCGGCTCTACCACTCCACCGCGCGGCTGGTGCGGTACCTGGCGGCGAAGTACCGGATCCCGCTGAACCGGGAGCACATCATCGGGCACGACAACGTACCGGGCATCGCGCCCGCCTATGTGAAGGGCATGCACTGGGACCCGGGCCCGTTCTGGAACTGGTCGCACTTCATGTCGCTGGCCGGCCGGCCGATCCGGGCCACCGGTTCCGCGCACAGCCCGGTCGTGACGATCAACCCGGCGTTCGCCGACAACATCCAGCAGGTCACCGACTGCGAGCAGAACACCGCCGTGCCGGCCCAGGCGAGCAGCTTCGTCTGGCTGCGTACCGCGCCGAACGCCGACGCGCCGCTCTACAACGACCTCGGCCTGCACCCGGACGGTACGGTCGGCACCACCTGCGCGGCCGACTGGGGTGACAAGGCCAGTGCCGGTCAGCAGTTCGTCGTCGCCGGTCACCAGGGTGACTGGACGGCGATCTGGTGGGAGGGCGACAAGGTCTGGTTCCACAACCCGGACCAGGGCGCCGTCACGCACAGCTCCGCCCTGGTGGTCCGGCCGAAGCACGGCCAGACCTCGGTGCCGGTGTACGGCCGCGCCTACCCGGAGGCCGCCGCCTACCCGGCGGACATCCCTGTGCAGTCGGTGATTCCGCTGCAGTACACCATCAAGGCCGGACAGTCCTATGTGTACGGCGGAGCGGCTCCGGCCGACTACTACTACGCCAAGACGATCGACGACAGCCTGCCCGACGACCACACCGTGGTCTCCGGTAACGACAGGTACCTGCGGATCCAGCTCGGCCACCGGATCGCCTTCGTCCGGGCGGCGGACGTGGACGTGCTGCCCGCGATCGGCTGACCTGCTCTGATCGTGTGACGACGGCCCCGGTGCGACGCGCCGGGGCCGTCGCCGTCCAGTCGGACAACGATCTGGCGAAATCCACCACGGCGGCGTTCCTGGTGGGAAACCATTGACGACGGCGCCGGAACGGGCGAAGGTGTGAGCGCCGGTGTGAAACAGGTCCCCCGACCCGGAGGCTGCCCCATGCGTCGACCACCACCCGCCCTGGCCCGTTCGGCCGCGCTGCTCGTCACCGTCGGGCTCACCGCCCTGGCCCCGGTGACCGCGGCACACGCCGACCCCGCCGCCGCCCGGCAGCAGGCGTTCGCTGCCGCATCCGACGAGACCGGGGTACCGGAGGCCGTACTGCTCGGCGTGTCGTACCTGGAGTCGCGCTGGGACGCGCACCCCGGCCAACCGAGCAGCGCCGGCGGATACGGCCCGATGAACCTGACCGACACCGCGTACGTCAGTGCGCAGGCCCTCGCCGCCCACCCCGGGGACGCCGCCGGCGATCCGCGCGGCGACACGGCCCGGCCGCTGCCGCCCGCCGGACTGCAGATCACCGGCACACCCCCGACCGCACCGGACCGGGACGCGTTGCGGACGCTGTCGACCGGCGCCGAACTGACCGGGATGAGCCGGCAGCGGCTGCGTACCGACCCGGCCGCGAACATCCTCGCCGGCGCCGCGCTGCTCGCCTCCTACCAACAGGAACTTGGCCAGCCGGCCGGTACGGACCCGGGCCGCTGGTATGCCGCGGTGGCCCGCTACAGCGGCGCCACCGACACCGCTGGCGCACGGAGCTTCGCCGACGAGGTGTACGAGGTGATCGGTGCCGGCGCGCACCGCACCACCGACGACGGGCAGCACGTCACGCTCGCCGCCCGGCCGACACCGACCCGGCGGACCGGCCAACTCGCCGCGCTGGACCTGCCGGCGACAGGTAGCGCCGCCGACACGCCGACGCCAGAATGCCCGGCCGGCCTGGGCTGCGACTTCGTCCCGGCCGCGTACGCGCTGAACAGCGCAGACAAGGGCGACTACGGCAACTACGACCTGGCGGACCGCCCGAACGACCTGCGGATCCGCTACATCGTCATCCACGACAACGAGGGCTACTACAACGGCACGCTGAGCTGGTTCCAGAACTCGCACGCCTACGCCGCGGCGCACTACGAGCTGCGCTCGTCCGACGGGCACGTCACGCAGATGGTCGAGAACAAGAATGTGGCCTGGCAGGCCGGCAACTGGTACATCAACGCGCACTCGATCGGCATCGAGCACGAGGGTTTCGCCGCCACCGGCGCCACCTGGTACACCGAGGCGATGTACCGGCAGTCCGCGAAGCTGGTGCGCTACCTGGCCGACCGGTACGGTGTGCCGCTGGACCGCCAGCACATCATCGGCCACGACAACGTGCCCGGCACCACGGCCGGCACCATCAAGGGCATGCACTGGGACCCGGGCCCGTACTGGGACTGGAACCACTACATGGATCTGGTACGCGGCCGCGCCCAGCACGGTGCCGGCGGTCCCCGGGCCGGCATGGTGACCATCGCGCCGGACTTCGTCGCCAACCAGCAGCCCGTCACCGGCTGCGACAAGTCCGGCAGTGGCAATCCGTGCGCCGCGCAGGGTACCAACTTCGTCTACCTGCACACCCAGCCTTCCGAGGACGCGCCGCTGGTGTCCGACCCGGGCCTGCACGCCGGCCCGGGTACCGACAACATCTCCGATGTGGCGGCCCGTGCCGTCGCCGGCCAGCAGTACGCCGTCGCCGACCGGCGGGGTGACTGGACGGCGATCTGGTACCTGGGGCAGAAGTCCTGGTTCCACAACCCGGCGGAGGCACCGACCGCCCGGCCGGCGGTCGGCAAGGTCGTCGTACCGCGGGCCGGCGTCGCGTCCGTACCGGTCTACGGGCGCGCCTACCCGGAGGCGGCGGCGTACCAGGGTGGTCCGGTGCCGGTGCAGACCGTGTCGCCGTTGGGCTATCTGTTCGGTACGGGCCAGCGTTACCCGCTGGGCGACACCCGGGTGGCCACCGACTACTACTACGCGAAGACGATCGATGCGTCCGTTCCGGGTGACCGCACTGTGGTCCACGGCCAGGACCGGTACTACGAGATCCAGTTCGGTCACCGGGTCGCATTCGTGAAGGCGTCCGACGTACGGATCGTGAACTCGCAGCGGCACTGATTCCTTGTGTCTTCCTTGTGTCGCCCACCGCGGCCCCGTCCCGTTCCTGGGGCGGGGTCGCCGCATTTCCGCGCCGCGGTAACGGGTAACCGTTGATTTCGCAATCTTTGCCATCTCATCAACGGAAATGGTACGAGTATTTACCGTAGGCTTTTAGCGCCGCACACGCCGGCCGAGGGAATGTTTTCCCTGGTTGTCGGCGAACCAGCGGTGACCGATGGGCATTTCCCGGCATCCGGTGCCTTCTCAGGCGTTCGCCGCCACGCTACGGTGAGCCACCCCCGCCGAAAGGAACACCTCGGATGTTCGACCGGAGATCTGCGCTCAAGATCGGTGCGTTTACCGGCACCGCCGCTGCCCTTTCGGCAATTCCCGCCGCCGGCGCGACGGGCACGCCGACAGCCAAGCCGGCCGGTCACCGGAGGCGGCGGCCGGACGTACTTGAGCCCTTCAGCGTACGGATGCCCCGGCTGCGTACGCTGCGCCCGAGCATGACGCTGGCCGGTTCCGACGTCTACCGGCTCACCGCGCGTGCGGGCACCGAGGAGATCCTGCCCGGTGTGAGTACCCCGGTGCTCAGCTACAACGGCTCGTACATCGGCCCCACGATCCGGGCCCGCGCCGGTCGGAGGGTCATGGTGCTGCACCGGAATGCGCTTTCCGACCCAATTTCCCTGCACCTGCACGGTGGCCATGCCCCCGCCGCCAGTGACGGTCACCCGGCGAATTCCATCGACCCCGGCGGGTCGCGACTGTATGACTATCCAAACGGTCAGCAGGGCGCCACTCTCTGGTACCACGACCATGCGCACCACGTTTCCGCCGAACACGTATTCCGTGGAATGCACGGCTTCTACCTGCTGGAATCCGACGACGAGAAACAGCTTCAACTGCCGTCCGGTGCCTACGACGTACCGATCATGCTGACCGATTCCCGGTTCGCCGCCGACGGCAGCATGGTCTTCGAAATGGACGACTTCGCCAACCGCAACACGCTGCTGGCCAACGGTCGCCCACAGCCATGGTTCCCGGTCGAGGCACGCCGCTACCGGCTCCGACTGGGCAACGCGTCGAACATGCGGTTCTTCGTCTTGGCGCTGGGCGGTGGCGACGAGATGACCCAGATCGGCTCCGACGGCGGCCTGCTGCCAGCGCCCGTACCGGTCACCTCGGTGATCATCTCGCCCGCCGAACGGGTCGAGATCGTCGTCGACTTCTCCCGGTACCCGGTGGGCAGCCAGATCGTGCTCGTCGACGCGCTGTCCGCCGAACCGGTGCTGCAGTTCCGGGTCGGCGCGGCCGGCGCCGACAACAGCCGGGTGCCGGACACGCTGCGGCCGGTCAGCCCGCTCGGCGCGTCCAGCCGGACCCGGCAGATCTCCATGGGGATGAACCCGGCCACCGGCAAGATGTCGATGGACGACAAATTGTTCGACATGAACCGGGTCGACCAGACCGTCAAGCTCGGCAGCACCGAGACCTGGCAGGTCACCAACACCGACACCGCGCTGAACGTCACCCACAACATCCACCTGCACCTGGTGTCGTTCCGGGTGATCGGCCGCACCGCCGGTCCGTTGACGGGTGAGGACGGCTGGAAGGACACCGCCATCGTCCGGCCCGGCGAGACCGTGACGTTGCAGATGAAGTTCACCGACTACACCGGCCGGTTCCTGTACCACTGCCACCTGCTGGACCATGCGGCGATGGGGATGATGGCCCAGTTCGAGGTGGTCCGCTGACCGGCCCACAGCTGTCGGCATGATCCCCGGCCCGCCGGGTGCGCGTGACTCTCCTCCGCGCGCCCGGCGGGCCGGCTCCATCGGCGGGCCGTGCGGGCCCGTGAGTCGTTGCCGCAGCGGGCTTTCGGCGTTCCGTCGGTGCCTGTCGGACCCGGCTGCAAGGCTGGACCGATGACCAGTACCCAGTACTACACGGCGACCAGCATCGACGGCTTCATCGCCGACGAACACAACTCACTCGACTGGCTGTTCCGGTGCGAGCCCAGCGAGGACAAGCAGAACCGTTTCAGTACGTTCTTCGCCGGCATCGGCGCCATGGCGATGGGCGCCACGACGTACGAGTGGGTACTCGCACACGACGACATGTTGTCCCAGCCGGACAGGTGGCGCGGCTACTACGGCAACACCCCGTGCTGGGTGTTCAGCCACCGTGACCTGCCGCCGATCTCCGGCGCCAACCTCGTCTTCGTACAGGGGGACGTCGCCGGTGTACACGCCGACATGGTCAACGCGGCCAGTGGAAAGAACGTCTGGCTGGTTGGCGGCGGCGACCTGGTCGGCCAGTTCGCCGACCACGGGCTGCTCGACGAGATCCTGCTCGGCGTCGCCCCGGTGATGCTCGGCGCGGGTGCACCGCTGCTGCCCCGGCACCTGGACACCGGCCTACGCCTCACCGGTGCCGAGCACGACGGCGACTTTGCCTTCCTCACCTACCAGGTCACCGCCGGCAGGCCCACCGACGGCTGATCCGGTCGGCCGACATCACCGCGGGCGTACCTGTGACGGCAGAACCGTCGTCAGGATGTCGGCGCCCTGATGGTCGGAGAACTCCACCTGGTAGGCGATCGCCGGGTCCTGGAACACGTGTACGACGGTGCCCTCCGCGCCGGCACGCAAGCCGTCCCGCGGCAGATCCTCCAGCAGTTGCACAACGTCCAGCAGCTCCATGATCGTCATCCCTTCCGGTTGGGACGCGGGACCGTGGCAGGGCGTGGTGATGGAACGTCCGGGCTGTCCGTCACCCCCAGTGTGCCGCTCCGGCAGGGAGACGGGAGATCCGTCCACCATTTCCACCCGGCCCCAGCGTGACCGTGCGCGCCCGCGCGGTGGGGGAAGACGAGCCCGACGGCACGTCTGTCCGGTCTGCCCCGGGAGAGCAGCCTGCCGGCACCGCGCGACGGGAAACGGTTCGCCTGCCGGTTCCCCGAACCCGGCCGGAGCAGGCGGCACAGTGGCCATACTGGGGTGGTGGTCGAGGTCCTGTTCGTACTGCCGGAAGACTGGGCTGTCGTCCACGACCCGGCCAGCGGCGACACCGACAGTTTCCGGGAGATCCACGAGGTCGACCGGTTCGCCACCGAGATGACCAGAACCGGGCAGGTGTCGGTACGGGTCCTGCTGCCCGCCGAGCTGCCAGACCGGATCGGTGACGAGATCGTCCTCTGCGAGGAGTCGCTGGTCGAGGAGGTGGCCGGCCGGCTCGGGACCGACCGGACCGCGCTGTTCCCGCGTCTCGTCCTGTTCGCCACCGGCCGGGGGCACGACGTACCGAACCGGGTGGAGAGCTTCAGCGGCGCGGGTGCCCTGATGGGGCACATGTACTGGGACAGGTTCCTGACCGCGGACGACTCGGGCTACGAGGACAGCTACGGCATGCTGGGCCGCAAGGACGTCGCGACCCGCATCGGCGCCTGGTGGGGCGGCTTCTGGGAGACCGAACGCTACTGCCTGATGGGCCACGCCGAGATCACCAGCCTGCCGGAACTGCTCGCCGCCTACCTGGTCGACTACTGCGCCGCCGGCTACCAGCACGGCCCCGCCCCAGCCCGCTGACCTCCCGCCGCGCCGACGCTGACAGGTCAGAAGCGGAACCCGAACAGCCCGCCGGTGTTCAACGCATCTGTCAGACACGGACTACGGATGTACGGAGCAGGGTCGAAGACACTTTTGTGAAGAGTGCGTCGTCAGCGCTCAGCAGCCGCAGCACCTGCACTCTTTGCCAGGACATCCTGGCTCAGCTCCACGGCGCCGAGAGCGTAGAGCATGTCCAGCGCCAGCACGAACCAGCTGAACGAGACCGGCGAGAAATGGCTGTGCTCCGTGCGCCACCTCTTGAATCGCTCCCATGTCTGGTTCACCGACCGAGGTTCGTCCAACTGCAACAGGATCTGGGCACCGACCGCCAGCAGACAACGGTCCGGCGCGATGTCCTTGGTCGGAAGGATCATGACGGTCTCCCTGCATGGAAGCGCAGAGCCGGACTGGATTGGGCCAAGCTGCTAGCTCAAGTGCTGAAGTCAATTGGCACCGGTACCGGGCGGAAGGGCACTGCTGCCCAATACGGCAACACCCACGAGGCATGCGTCCAAGTCATTGGCCTGATCCCGCAGATAGGTGAACTGGCGTCATCTCGGCTGCGCCGCCGCGCCGTCGATCTGATCCAGGCGGTACGCGGCGAGCACAGCACCGCATCAGCCGACCTGGTGGAGCGGGCGTATGCGGCTGGGCTGATCGCATGACCGACGATAGGGCGATGACAGACACCATCGATCTGCTCGACGGTGAGCAGGCCCGACGCATCGTCGACGAGGTGCGTGACCTGTACGCCGAGGTGTACGCCGATCCGCCCTACAACGAGGGCCCCGACGACGTCGCCGGATTCATCGACCGCTTCCAGCAGCACACCGGCAGCAGTGGATTCGCGCTCGCCGTCACCCGCGACGGCCGACAACTGGTCGGGATGGCCTATATTGCGACCCTGGAAGGCGGCCGCTGGTGGCGCGGCGCATTGGAGACGCCACCAGCCGACGTGCAGGCGGTGGACAAGGCCGGGCTCTACGAACTCGCCGTACGTTCCGCCTACCGCGGTCGGGGACCGGCGCACCGACTGGTGCACACAGTGCTCGCCGACCGGCCCGAACCGTGGGCCATTTTGCTGGTCAATCCGGATACGCCAGCACGGTCCATCTACCGACACTGGGGATGGCAGCCCGCCGGTTCCGTACAACCTCAACCCGGTTGGCCGGTCAACGATGCCCTGATCCGCCGCCTGCAGACCTGACAACCACGACGCCGTCTGAGCGCCCGACACTCGCCCAACGGGTCAGTCGGGCGGGGTGAGACCGTCGAGGTAGAGCCAGCGGCCGTTCTCCCGGCTGAACCGGCTGCGTTCGCGCAGGGTGTCGGTCCGGCCGTCGTACCGGTAGTGGGCGTGGAACTCGACCGTGCCGGTGACATCCAGCGGACCGCCCCGGTTGGTGTCGACCACGTCCAGCCGGAACCACTGCTGTCGCGGATCCAGGGCCAGCCGGTCCGGCCGGGTGCGCGGATGCCAGGTCCTGAGCAGGTACGCGGTATCGCCCGTCGCGAACGCGGTGAACCGGGACCGCATCAGCGCCTCGGCGGTGGGCGCGTCGGACCGGCCCTCGTGCAACGGCCCACAGCACTCCGGGTACGGGAGGGTGGAGCCGCACGGGCACACCCGCGCCGCCGCGGTCGCTGGTTGCCGCTTGCGTTTTCCCACCCGGTCACTGCCCAGAAGGGTTCGCGGGAGTGGGGTGGGTGCCGACCACGGCGGACAGCACGTCGTCGAGGGTGACGATGCCCAGCGGTTCCCCGCCGCTGCCGACCAGCACGATGTGCAGCCGGTCGCGGCGCATCGCCAGCAGCAGTTCGGCCAGCGTACGGTCCGGCGGCACCACGGTCAGCGGGCGTACCAGTTCCTTCGCCAGGGGTCGGCGGCGTTCCGGGCCGGACGCCTTCAGTACGTCCTTGACGTGCACGAATCCGCTGACCTTGCGGGTCGAGCGGGCGACCACCGGGAACCGGGACCGGCCGGTACGCGTCGCCGCCAGCTCCAGCGCCGCCGGCGAGATGTCGTCCGGTACGGTCGCCACCTCGCTCCACGGGTGCAGCGCGTCGCGGGCGGTGCGCCGGGTCAGCGCCAGCGCGCCGGAGATCCGCGCATGCTCCGACTCGTCCAGCAACCCCTCGGTACGCGACTCGGTGACCAGGCCGGCGAGTTCCTCGGCGGTGTACACGGTCTTCGCCTCGTCCGGCGGTTCGATCCGGAACATCCGCAGCACCAGCCGGGCCAGCCACTGCACGGCGGTCAGCACCGGCCGGGTCACCGTACAGAACAGCAGCAGCGGCGGCGCCAGCCACAGCACCGCGCGTTCCGGGCCGACCAGGGTCAGGTTCTTCGGCACCATCTCGCCGAGCACCGTGTGCAGGTACGTCACGACGGCCAGGGCCAGTACGAACGCGACCGGCTCGTCCAGGCTCTCCGGGATGTGCAGCCATTCGAACGGGCGCACCAGCAGATGCGACAGGGCCGGCTCGGCCGCCGCACCCAGGCCGAGCGAACAGATCGTCACACCCAGTTGTGTGCCGGCGACCATCAGCGGCAGCTGCCCCATCGCCGACAGGGTCCACCGGGCCCGCCGGGACTCCTGCGCCAACGACTCCACCTGGGTACGCCGTGAGGCGATGACCGCGAACTCGCCGGCCACGAAGAACGCGTTGCCGGCCAGCAGCGCGATCGTGATCAGCAGCGCTCCGACGTTCACCGCTGGCCCGCTCCTCGCATGTACCCGCTGGGTGGTTCCCAGTCCGGTGGTGTCTGTACCCGGACCTGCTCGATCCGGCGCCGCTCCACCGACGTGACGGTGAACTCCCAGCCGTCCCGGGTCACGGTCTCGCCCTCCACCGGGATGTGGCCCAGTTCGGCCATCAGGAACCCGGCGAGCGTCTCGTACGGGCCGTCGGGCAGCCGGAAGCCGCACTGCTCGGCCAGCTCGTCCTCGCGCAGTACGCCCGGTACCAGCCGCGTGCGGTCCACCTCCGGCGCGGTGACGTCCTCGGTGCCCTCGACAGTCCCGGGCCCGACCGGCTTCCCGGCGACCTGGGTACCGGCCGGCGACAGCGGCGCGCTCTCCAGCCCGGCGGTACTGGCCTGCTCGGTGGGGTCGTACTCGTCCTCGATGTCACCGACGAGTTCCTCGACCAGGTCCTCGATGCTCACCACACCGTCGGTGCCGCCGTACTCGTCGACCACCACGGCGAGGTCGAGCCGGGCCCGCCGCAGCGCCTGCAGTACCCGTTCCAGGTCGAGGCTCTCCGGCACGTACACCGGTTCCCGTGCGACCCGCCGTACGAGGGTGGCGGCCCGCCGGGCCGGCGGTACGGCCAGCGCGTCGTTGACCACCACGATGCCGACGATCTGGTCGAGGGTGTCCACATACACGGGGAACCGGGTCCGGCCGGTCTCCTCGGCGGTCTCCAGCAGTTCGCTGACGGTGGACTCGGCGGACAGCGCCACCACGTCGACCCGCGGGGTCATCGCCTCGGCGGCCCGCTTCTCGCCGAACCGGATGGTCCGTTGCAGCAGCATGGCGGTCTCCCGGGGCAGCGCACCGGCGCGCGCCGACATGGCGGCCAGCAGCCCCAGTTCCTCCGGCGAGCGGGCACTGGCCAGTTCCTCCTGCGGCTCGACGCCGAGCCGGCGTACGACCGCGTTGGCGGAACCGTTCAGGATCCGGATCAGCCAGCTGAGGATCGCGGAGAAGGCGCGAAGCAGTGGGGTGACCGCGAGGACCGCGCCCATCGGTTTGGCCAGCGTCGCGTTCTTCGGGATCAGTTCGCCGAACAGCATCGAGAACAGGGTGGCGATGACCAGCGCGAGGACGGCGGCGATGTTGGCGGCGGTCCGGCCACCGAGCCCGGCCAGGGCCGGTTCGATCAACGTGGCCAGCGCGGGTTGGGCCAGGTAACCGGTGAGCAGGGCGCTGAGCGTGACGCCGAGCTGGGCACCGGACAACTGGAAGGACAGTCGACGGAACGCGCCCAGTACTATCCGGGCCCGTCGGTCGCCGGCCGAGGCGAGCTGCTCGATCCGCGCCCGGTCGGCGGTGACCAGCGAGTACTCGGCCACCACGAAGAACGCGTTCGCCATGGTGAGCAGTACGAACGCGATGAGCGGCAGGATGGTGGTCAGCACAGGGTCAGCACGGGGTCGGCGCCGCTACACAGGGCGGTGTCGCAGGTTGCGCGCGTACCGGGATCGGGCATCACTCAACCGTCCGAGTCGATTCGTACCTTGCCGACCTGCTTGGCGTGCCCGGCGTCGATCCGGTACAGCCGCAGGCTGTACTGCCCGCTCGGCAGCGGCATGTCGAAATGCTCCACCCACCGGCATCCGGTGAGTGTCGCCGGCTGCCGGACCACGGCTGCCTTACTGCCGGCGAGCGACTCGGTTCCGGTGACGCTGAGCCGGTCGCCGGTCAGCCGTACCGAGGAAGCACCGACGGTGACTGCGTAGCGGCCGGCGGCGCCGGTGGCCGCCCAGTAGACCGGGTTGCCGACACTGACGTGGTCGACGGTGGTCACGATGGCCGGTTTTCCGCAGTTCGCCTCCGGCGGCCACCGCTTGTGCCGGGAGCCGAGCGCGACAGCCCCGATGATCAGCACCACGACCAGGAACGCCAGGATCACCCGGGGCTGGTAGTAGAACGGCGGGCGGTGCCGTACCCAGATCGGTTCGTCCGGGTCGGCGGGTCCGCCGTCCGGGTCCGCGGCCGGTTCTGCCGGGGTCAGCTTCGGCTGGTGGCCGTTGACCCGGCGAATCTCCGGCCGACTGCCGAGCAGCTCGTCCGGGCCATCGGGGCCATCCGGGCCGTCGGGCGAGGACCGCCCCGGTCCGGGACGGTCCTCACTCTCACCGGGCGTCCCGGCTCCGCGCTCCACGTGCTGAGGCTACCGCTGGCCGCGTTCACCGAGCGAACGGAGCAGTACGGTCGCCACGTCCACGACCTCGACGTCGTTCTCGGCGTCCACGTCGTCCGGCTTCGTGGCATTCACCCCGTCGCTCATCATCGTCATGCAGAACGGGCAGGCCACCGCCAGCGTCCTGGCGCCGGTGGACCGCGCCTCCTCGACCCGTTCGACGTTGATCCGCTTGCCGATCCGTTCCTCCATCCACATCCGGGCGCCACCGGCACCGCAGCAGAAGGAACGTTCCGCGAACCGCGGCATCTCGGTGAGCCCGTCGCCGTCGGTCGGTGCGGCATCGGCGTCCCGGGTCGCCGTGCCGGCACCGGTCAGTACCGGTGGTGCGGACGCGCCGGAGCGGGCCGCATCGGCATTGGCGCCGGCGGCCACCGTCCCCAGCACTTCGCGCGGCGGGGCGAAGATCCGGTTGTGCCGGCCCAGGTAGCACGGGTCGTGGAAGGTGACGCCGCCGTCCAGCGGGGTGACCGGCGTGAGCCGGCCCGCGGACACCAGTTCGGCCAGCAGTTGGGTGTGGTGTACGACCGAGTACTCGCCGCCGACCTGCGGGTATTCGCCGGCCCAGGGTGTTGAAGCAGTGCGGGCAGGAGGCGATGATCCTGCGCTGCGGTTGTTCCCGGCCCTCGAACGCCTCGTTGAGGGTCTCCACGTTCTGCTGCGCCATCATCTGGAACAGGAACTCGTTGCCCATCCGCCGGGCCGGGTCGCCGGTGCAGGTCTCGCCCTCGCCGAGGATCGCGAACTTGACGTCCGCCTCGTGCAGCAGGGTCGCCACCGCCTTCGCGGTCTTCTTCGCCTTGTCGTCGAAGGCGCCGGCGCAGCCCACCCAGTACAGGTATTCGAAGTCGGCGGCCTCGTCGGAGCCGACCCGGGGGATCTCGAAGTCGAGGCTCTTGGTCCAGTCTTCCCGGGTACTGGGGTTGGCGCCCCACGGGTTGCCCTTGTTCTCCAGGTTGCGCAGCATCACGCCGGCCTCGGTGGGGAAGCTGGACTCGATGAGCACCTGGTAGCGCCGCATGTCGACGATGTGGTCGACGTGCTCGATGTCCACCGGGCACTGCTCGACGCAGGCGCCACAGGTGGTGCAGGACCACAGCACGTCCGGGTCGATGACGCCATTCTCCTCGGCGGTACCGATCAGTGGCCGTTCCGCCTCGGCCAGCGCCAGTGCGTCGACCTTCGCCAGCTGCGCCTCGGTGGCCTGTTCCTCACCAGCCGGGTTCTTGTGGCCGCCGGCCAGAATGTACGGCGCCTTGTCGAATGCGTGGTCCCGCAGGTTCATGATCAGCAGCTTGGGCGACAGCGGCTTCTCGGTGTTCCAAGCCGGGCACTGGGACTGGCAGCGCCCGCACTCGGTGCAGGTGGCGAAGTCCAGCAGGCCCTTCCAGGTGAAGTCGTCGACCTGGCCGATGCCGAACGGCACCTTCTCCGGGTCGGCCTCCTCGAAGTCGATCGGCTTGCCCTCGCTCATCATCGGCTGTACCGGGCCGAGCGCGTTGGGCAGTCGCTTGGTGACCACGTTGACCGGGGCCAGCGCGATGTGCAGGTGCTTGGAGTACAGCACCAGGATCAGGAAGCCGAAGATGACGCCGATCTGGCCGAGTACGAACACGGTTTCGATGACCGCGTTGGCGCCGGTGCCGAGCGGGGCGATGGCCGCACCCGTCAGCCAGGACGCGAAGGCCCAGTGGCTGTGGTCGAACGGGAAGTGCCCGGTGTTGAACTGGGCGCCCCGGTACAGCAGCAGGGTGATGATGACCAGCAGGATCATGCCCAGTACGGCCCAGGCCGCGCTGTTGTGCGAGCCGTAGAACCGGGACGAGCGGTCCAGCTTCTCCGGTGCCTGCTGGCGGCGCATCACCGCGAAGGCGATGATGCCAGCCAGTACGGCGACCGCGAAGAAGTCCTCCAGGAAGCCGAGTGCCGGTGAGGTGCCGATCAGCGGAATGGCGAAGTCGCGGACGAACAGCGCGCCGTAGGCCTCGATGATCGTCAGGAACAGGACGAGGAAGCCCCAGAAGGTCAGGAAGTGCGCCACGCCCGGTATCGACCAGCGCAGGAGCCGGCGCTGGCCGAACACCTCGGCGAGTTCGGCCCGGATCCGGCCGGGTACGTCGTCGAGGCGGCCGGACACCGGCTGGCCGGAGCGGATCAGTCGGAACAGCCACCAGACCCGCCGGCCGGCGATGGCGATCGTGGCCACGGTCATCAGCAGCCCGATGACCAGACGTACCGTCATCACGAGATCCTCCAGGGGCAGTCGGCTCGGTCGGCGCAGGCCCAGTGTAGGGCTTACGTTACCGGTCAGTAGCTTCGGCGGTCACTCTACTGTCTCGCGCGCTGCGCTGTCCCGCCCGTGGGATGCACGCTACCGGCACCCATCCGGCAGTGGGTCGCCCCACCGTTCCGCACATTCTTGGCCACTTTGAGTAGGGGCGTGACTGCAATCGGTCGTCAGGCGTTAGTTCGGGTACAGCCGGACCACCCGGAGGCTCGCCGGTCCCGCCGGCGCCCGAGCAGTTCCGAGGAGGCATCAGGACGATGCGCAGTCCGTACACCCTCGACGACCCGCCGCCGCTGCAGCCGCCCGGGCCGGTCATCGAGATCACCGCCTGGTCGATCGCCGCAGACCTGTGGCACGAACACCACCCGGACACCCTGCTCGGCGCCGACTGCATGCGGTGCCGGTGCGCGTGGCCCTGCGCCACCTGGGAGGTGGCGGACGGGATCATCGCCGGCGTGTACGCCGAGCACCTGCAGGCGGCCCGGACCGGACAGGCACCAGCACGGGCCGGCGCCGGCCGGACGTTGGCGCTCCCAGCCGCAGCCGCCCGGTCCGCGCCGACCGGCCCACCACCCCGCGTCGCCCGCTCCGGTCGCCCTCCGCTGGGCGCACCACCGTTGCGCCCGGCCGCCGTCGCGGTCGACGACCCGGCACCTGCTGCCACGTCCGTGGACGCGGTCGACGAGCCGACCCTGGCGACCCCCACACTGGCCACCGTGACCCGGACCGACCTGACCGTCGCGTCGCCGGTTCTGACCACGCCGCAGAACGTCGTCGCTGCGGTGGGCGTCGTCGCGCCGCGGGCGGGCGTACCGGTGCAGGCCCGGGGGCCGGCTGCGGTAGCGGAGGACGCTCCGGTCGCCGGGGGCGCACCGGTCGCCAGCGCGGACGGTACGGGCAGGCGGATCGTCGTGGCCCGGCGGATCCGTGAGGCGCTGTTCCACCCGAGGGACGACACCCCGGCCGCACCGCCGGAGCCGGCGCCCAGGATCCAGCTCGACCTGCCGGTCGGGGCGACCCTCGCGCTGCCGGGCGATCCGTCCCGGGTCGGCCGCTGACGGACCCGGGACCCGTTCCGGGTCGGCCGGCCGGGCCAGCCGGGTGTGCTGGCCGGTCAGCGGCCCGAGACCGCCCGCTCCACCCCGGTCTCGGGCCGCCCGAGGAACTTCGGGTCCGGCTGCACGGTCATGTCGTACACGGCCTTGACATCGGCCAACTGGTCGCGGAACCAGCCGCGCTGGTACGCCGGACCGTGCGCCTGGGTGGTGTCGCCGACCCCGTCCGCGTCGATCCCGACCGACCGGCAGAGCGCCACCGCGCGCGGTACGTGGAAATCCTGCGACACCATGATCGCGCGCCGGACACCGAAGATCCGCCGGGCCCGCGCACACGACTGGTAGGTGTCGAACCCGGCGTAGTCGGCGACCACCTTGCCCGCCGGTACGCCGTGGTCGATCAGCCAGGTACGCATCGTGTCCGGTTCGTCGTAGTGCCACTGCCCGTGGTCGCCGGTCACCAGCAGCGCGCGTACCTTGCCGGAGCGGTACAGCCGCCGGGCCACCTCCAGCCGACCCACCAGGAACGGTGACGGCCGGCCGTTCGGGTACACCTGCGCGCCGAACACCAACGCGACCGGCGCCGCCGGTACGGAACTCTCGCTGTACAGGTGGCTGTGCGCGGCACCGCGCACCCAGCCGATCGAGCCGCCCAACACGAGGCCGACCACCAGGATCCCGGTGAGCCCGACAGCGATGGCCCGGCGCGGGCGCAGCCAGCGGCGTACCGGCCCGGGCAGTCGGGCGATCCGGGCACGCAGCCGGGCCCGGCGGGAAGACGTCATCATCACGGCCATCCGTTCGTCATGTCCGGTCACCGGTCAGCTCTTGCGGTACTGCCAGCTCGTCAGTCGGCCACCGGACACGCAGGCGATCCGGTGCGTGTCCCATCCGCAGGCGGCCGGCCCGCTGGCATCGACGGTGCCCAGGTCGGTGTGCCGGTCGCCGGTCAGGTCCAGCCCGGTCAGATCCTGCCGCCGGGCCGAGCGCGCGGTGAACACCAGCACGGCCCGGTCATCCACGAGATATCCGGTGCCGGGCCGGCTGCGGATGACCTTCCCGGTCCGGGCGTTGAACACCCGGGTACCCGGGTGGCCCTTGCCGTCCGGGGTGACCAGAACGACGTTGCTGGTGCTGGCGTCGCCCCAGTAGCCGGACAGGTTCAGGCCGGTGACGTCGACGTGTCCGACGGGCCTTCCCCGGGCAGGCTCGTACGAGGTGAGCCGCAGGTCCTTGTTGTCCTTGGCGCCGGTGCCGCTGCCGGCAGGTGCATCGATGACGCACAGATTCTCGCCGCACAGCCCCATCCATCGGGCGACCCGCCCCGGTACGGATCTGGTCCAACTGGCCGCCGTCCCGGCACGGCGGACGAACGGGTGCAGCGCGAGCGCGTACCCGTCGCCGGTCGGGTCGGCGATGAACGCCTGACCGGCGGCGGGACGTTTGCCGTCCGGCCGGACCGCGGCGAGAGCACCGGCACCGTGTACCGCGATGCTGAGTTCCGGTTGCCGGGCCAGCCAGTAGTGGTACGCGGCGATGCTGGAGCGGTCGGCGGTCACGGTCCACTCGCCGTCCTGCACCAGCCGGCTGCCCGCCGGTACCGGATAGGTGACCGAACCGGACTGGTCGACCAGCTTGCTGGTGCTGGCCGGTTCGAGCCGACGGAACTGGTGACGGGCCGGGTTGAAGACCTGCATCGCGTTGTGGGTGTGCACCAGGCTGCTGCCCTTCGGCAGATTCAGCTTCCAGCTACCCTCTACCCGCCGCCCGCCCTTCGGCAGGGTGCCGATCAGCGCGACGGCGGTGTATCCGGACCGGTCCGGTGCGGCCGTCACGGCGAGCACGTCGACCGCGTCGTCCCGGTAGCGGCGTACCGAGCGCCAGTTCGTGCCGTGCCCCAGCGCGGTGCTGCGACCCGCGGTGCCGTCGCTGGCGTCGTAGCTGACCAGCGCGGTGCCGTCCCGGCCCGGTACAGCCGCGTCGACCTGCCCGCCGTCCACGGACAGCGGGACGGACGCTGTCTGGTCGGCGAGTGTGAGCGGCACGCTCGCCCCCTTCGCGAGCCGCTGGAAGGTGTACGCGCGCTGGTCGGCTGCGTGCAGAAGGGCCAGCGTGACGGTGCCGAGCAGCACGACGACGATGCCCAGCGTCACCAGCCCGCGTAGTCGGTGCCGGCGCGGCGCCGGTACGGGAGGTCGGAACGCGACCGGACCGGGCGGGTACGGCACAGCGGGTGGCGCCGGCCGTAGGGGTACCGGTGGGCCGGGCGGCGGCCGGTGCGGCCGGATCGGTCCGGCGGCGGCAGGTACCGGCCGCCGGCCCGGACGGGCCGGCACGCCGAGCACCAGCCGGGCCGTCGCCTCCTCAGCCGGATCCAGGGCACCCTCCGCGACTGGCATCTCGGGCTGTTCCAGTACCGACGGCGCCATGCCCAGGGCCCGGTGCAGCCGGCTGGACACCAACGGGATCCGGCTGGCGCCGCCGACCAGGAAGACACCGGCCAACTGGCGTGGTGCGAGCTGGCAATCGCCGATCGTCTGCACGGTCCGCTGCACGGCCCGGTCCAGTAGCGGCCCGGCGAGCTGCTCGAACTCCTGCCGGGTCAGGTGCAGCGGCTGCTCCAGGCCCGGTACGGCCACCGGGGCGGTGCTGCTGCGCGACAGCATCTCCTTGGCGGCCCGTACGTCCTCCCAGAAGAGCCGGTGGTTGCGCCGTTCGGCCGGGCCGGTCGGGTTACGCAGCGATGCCCACAGCCGCGGGTCGGCGTCGGTGATCCGTTCGCCCAGGTGCTCGACGAGGGCGGCGTCGAAGTCGAGGCCGCCGAGGTCCTCCAGTCCGCCGCTGCCGAGCGCGGTGAAACCATTCGGGTCCCGCCGGACCACGGCGACGTCCAGGGTGCCGCCGCCGAGGTCGAACACGGCCAGCGCGGCGCCGGGCGCGACCGGCCTGGCCAGTACGGACGTGAAGTATCGCGCCGCGGCGACCGGTTCGTCGACCAGTCGGACGCCCCGCCAGCCGGCCCGGGCGGCGGCCTCGCGCAGCACCGTACGGCGCGCGGTGCCCCAGGCGGCGGGGCAGGTCAGGGTGGCCGGTGGCAGCGCACCGCAGGTCTCGGCGGCCTTGTCGGCGACCCGCCGCAGTGCCGCGGCCAGCAGGTCGGCGACGGGCAGTTCCCGGTCGCCGAGCAGTACGGTGCCCTCGTCGATCCGGCGTTTCGGGTTGGGTTCGAACCGGGTCGGGTCGAGCATGCCGAGCCGCTGCGCGTCCTGCCCGGCCTGCAGCAGCCCGGCATCGTCGAGGAACACGGCGCTGGGCATGGTGGGGGAGCCGTCGAACAGCAGCGGTCGGGTCCGGCCGTCCGGCCAGCGCAGCACCGCCACCGTGTTGGAGGTGCCGAAGTCGACACCGATCTGGTGCCCGGACGGTGGGTGTCTCACCAGATTCCTCCCGCAGTGCGAAACTCCATCGCCGACCGTACCCGGTGGGCGCCACCGCCGACGTGCCGGTGATCATGCCGTTTGGCCTGGTGAGGGCACACACATCTAGGTGCGGTGCGGTGCGGGCGTCCCCTAGCATGGGGCGCGCACAGGGCCCCAGGTCGGCGTTCGTCACCGACCTGACCGGCGCGCTGAGGGTGGGTTAGCGCGCCGTCCCGACCGGTTCGTTCCGAGCCTGTCCGGGCGGCCGTCGTGGCACCCCCGGGCAGGCAGAGTCAGGAGTCACCTGTGCCCGCCCTCCACGCCTACCGTGCGCTGCTGCGCGCCACCGGACCATACTTCCTGCTCCTGTCCTTCCTCGCCCGGCTGCCCAATGGCATGGGCCCGCTCGGCGTACTCACCCTGGTGGTGGCGACCACTGGTTCGTACAGCTCCGCCGGCCTGGCCGCCGGCGCGCTCGGCCTGGCCGCGGCAGTAGGTGGGCCCGTCGTCGGTTGGCTGGCCGACCGGTACGGGCAGCGCCCCGTCTGCGTCCTGACCGCCGTACTGGACGCCGTCGGGTATCTCGGGGTGGCGCTGGCGGCGCTCGGGCACGCACCGACCGGGCTGCTGGCCGGCTGCGCCGCGCTCGCCGGACTGGCCACCCCACAGGTCGGACCGCTGATGCGGCTGCGCTGGGTGTCGTTGCTGGCCCGGCGCCGGCAGCCGGAACTGCTGCCCACCGCGCTGGCGTACGAGGGTGCGGTGGACGAGGTGTCGTTCGTGGCCGGTCCCGCGCTGGTCGGGCTGCTCGCGCTGATCGGGCCGCCGGCGGCGGCGATCCTGGCCGCGGCCGGGCTGGTACTCGTCGGTGGGGTCGGCTTCGCGCTGCACGGCACCGCGGCGCCGTCCGGTGCTGTGGTGCCGGGTGCCCGAGCGTCCGGTGCTGGGCGGTTGGGTGCTGGGCGGTCCGGTGCTGTGTCCTCGCCGGTGGACGGCCGGGGTGCGGTGCCGCAGTTGGCGCTGCCACCTGCGTCGGTGACGATCCTGGTGCTGGCGATGCTGCTGCTGGGGGTCGTACTCGGGGGCGCGCAGACCGGGGTGAGCGCACTGGCCCGTACCATCGGCCAGCCCGGCGCCGGGGGATTGATCTACGCGGCGCTCGGATTGGGCAGTGCCTCCGCCGGAATCGGTACGGCCTGGCTGCCCCGCCGGCTCGGCTACCTGACCCGGTACACGGGTTCCGCCGTCGCGCTGGCCGTCGCCGGCGCCGGACTGCTGGTGGTGCACTCGCCGGTGCCGGCGATGCTGCTGATGGCGCTGCTGGGACTCGCGGTCGGCCCGTACCTGGTCACCGGGTACGGCCTGGCCGAGCGGATCGCGCCGCCCGGCCGGGGTGGCCTGGTGATGACGCTACTGGCCAGCGGGATCGTGGCGGGCGTCGCGGTCGGGTCGGCGCTGGCCGGTCGGCTGGCCGACGGGTACGGGTTCGCCGGGGCGTTCTGGGTGCCGGTGGCCGGCGGTGTACTGGCCACGTTGCTGGCCGCGACCGGGACCGGGCGGCTGCGCCGGGACATGGCGACCGACCCGGTACCCCGCACCCGCTCGTTGATCATGACCTGAGTGTGAGGTGGTCCCGCGCCGTCGGGCGTGTTGATCATGGTCTGCTGGCCAACGCCGTGCACGTTGGAGCTCAGCTGGATGCGAATGCGCGGGGTGGCGCGACGTGACGATGTGCGGGTGGGTGCCGGGTCGCCGGAGCCGGTCAGTTGGGGGGTAGGTCGAGCCGGTCGAGGGGGCGGGGTGTGCTGCGGACGGGGCCGGCGATGGTGCCGTTGTCGGCGGGTGTACCGCTGAGCCGTTCGGTGGCGTCGGCGAGGTGGTGGTCGATCGCGGTGAGCAGTGCGTCCTCGTCGCAGGTACGGATCGCTTCGATGAGGGTGGCGTGCCGGTCCGGGAGGTCGGCACGTACCCGGAATGTCTGGTCCAGGGAGTAGCTGCAGAGCCGGGTCTCGATGAGTAGGGTGCCGATCTGGCGGGACAGCCGCGGGCTACCGGCTGCGTCGACGAGGGTCTGGTGGAATTCGAGGTCGGCGTCTCCGGCGCTTCGGGCGTCGCGCCGGGCGGTGGCCCGGACCATCCGTTGGTGGACCTTGGTCAGGGCGCGTACGGCGCGCGCCGGGTCGCCGCGCAGCAGTAGCCGGCAGGCGGCCCGTTCGACCGCGGAGCGGGCGCGGTAGACGTCGACCAGGTCGTCGTGGGTCATGCTGGCGACGGCGAGTCCGCGTCGTCGGGTGGTGGTGAGCAGGCGTTCCTGTACGAGCCGTTGGGCGGCTTCGCGGATGGGTCCGCGGCTGACGCCGAGCTGTTCGGACAGTTCGGCTTCGCCCAGCGGCGCGCCGACCGGCAGGGTGCCGTCGTAGATGGCCCGTCGCAGCCGGTCGGCGATGAGATCCACAGTGGACTCACGTGGTACCGGGACGAGACTACTCGCACGGGACGACAACGGAGCATTGGGGCGAATGGGGCGACGGGGGTAGTTCGTCACCAGACACCTCCCTGGATCGGTGGCGACCGGAGCGCGCCGCCCACGAGTCACCGGAACCTTATTGCCCGCCCTCGATGTCGCTCGCGACGAGGCAGGGGTTCCGTCATCGGCCACCGACCGCCCCCCCATGGTTACGCATTGTCGCGACTTGCGTGTCCGGCCGTCGGTCGTCGTTGGATTGTTGCAGACTATCGACGATCCTATTGTCGACAAACCTACGAGCGGTGCTAGCGTTCAGCACCGAACTTGGGCGCAGACGAGATCCGGCTGCGCACTCCGCGTCTCGGAAACGCCTGTCTCCAGCGCCTTCTGGGTCGTGATCCGACGTCTGAGGAGGTTCTCCCGTGGCCGACAGCACCCGATGGTCCCGCCGTGGTCTGCTCCGCACTGGTGTCGCCGCTGGCGGCGTACTCGCCGTGCCCGGCCTGCTCGCCGCATGTTCGCGTACCCAGACCGGCACCGGCTCGAGTAAAGAGGACACGCTCGCCAAGATCAAGAAGCAGGGGTCGGTGACCATCGGCTTCGCCGGTGAGCAGCCGTACGGCTTCAAGCAGGGCAACGATCTGGTCGGCGAGGCGCCCACGCTGCACAAGAAGATCTTCGCTGCGATGGGCGTCAAGAACGTCAAGGGTGTGCTGACCGACTTCGACGCCCTGATCCCGGGTCTCACCGCCGGCCGGTTCGACGTGGTCAGCGCCGGTATGGCGATCACGCCGGAACGCTGCAAGCAGGCGATCTTTTCCGAGCCCGAGTTCGTCGGCGCCACCGCGCTGATGGTGAAGAAGGGCAACCCGAAGAAGCTCACCGACCTCAAGTCCGCTGCCAGGGCGAAGGCGACTGTCGGCGTGCTCACCGCCGCGGTCGAGAAGGGCTTCGCCACCGCGGCGGGGGTCCAGGCCGGCAACATCAAGGAGTTCGCGAAGCAGCAGGACGGCCTGGACGCGCTGGTCGCCGGTCGGATCGACGCGTTCGCACTGACCGACATCTCGCTGCGCTGGCTCGCCAAGATCAACAACGGTAAGCCGGTCGAGGTGGCCCCGTCGTTCCAGCCCGTCGTGGACGGCAAGAAGCAGTCCAGCGCCGGCGGCGCGGTCTTCCGCACCGCGGACAAGACACTGCGCGACGACTTCAACAAGCAGCTGCTGACCATCACCTCCAACCCAGACGAGTACGTCAGCCTGATCGGCAAGTACGGCTTCGGCAAGAACAACGTGCCGCCGGCCAGCCTGAAGACCGCCGACCTGTGCAAGGGATGAGCGGTCAGGAAAGGCTGACCAGACATGGGTAGATTCCTCGACCAGCTCTTCAGCTCGTGGAGCAACATCGGCGCCGGGATCCTGGTAACCGTCGAGGCGACCGTGCTCGGGGCGCTGCTGGCGCTCGTGCTCGCGTTCGTCCTCGGCCTGGCCGCCAGGTCGCGGCTCATGCCGATCCGTGGGGTGGCCCGGGCCTTCATCGAGTTCTTCCGGGGCACCTCGCTGTACGTGCAGCTGTTCTGGCTGTTCTTCGCGTTGCCGGTGCTCGGCTTCAAGATCAGCAGCGCGCTGCTGTGTGGGGTCGTCGCGCTCGGCCTCAACTTCGGCGCCTACGGCGCAGAGGTGGTACGCGGTGCGATCAACGCCGTACCGAAGGCACAATGGGAAGGCGCCATCGCGCTCAACATGACCCCGTTCCAGCGGATGCGGCTGGTCATCCTGCCGCAGGCCTGGGTCGGCATGATCCCGCCGTTCAACAACCTGCTGATCCAGCTGCTGAAGTCGACACCGTTGCTGTCGTTGGTGACGGTCGCGGACCTGACCTTCGAGGGCCAGCAGTTGCGCGGGGCCACCGGCGCCAGCGCGCTGTCGTTCCTGTTCCTGCTCATCGCGTACTTCGTGCTGGCGTACATCTTCACGCTGATGATGAACGCGCTGGAGGTCGTGGCGAAGGCGCGCCTGGGTCGTGGCCGGGGCCTGCGCGGCCTGTTCAAGATCCGGGAAGCCGACCCGACCGGTTCGACCGCGATCGGTAGTGGTGTCTGATGCCCATCTGGAGCTGGGAGATCGCCTGGCAGGCGCTTCCGCTGCTGCTGCGGGGTTTCGCGGTCACCCTGGCCGCCACCGTGGGCGGTTCGCTGGTGGCCGTCGTGCTCGGCCTGGCGCTCGCCATGCTGCGGCGGGTGCGTACCGCGTGGGTACGGGTACCGGTCCGGGCGTTCGTCGAGTTCGTCCGCAGCACACCGGTTTTCGTGCAGCTCGTCGCGGTGTACGTGCTGTTCACCTCGATCTCGCCGTTCACCATCGGCGTGGTCGTACTGGGCATCCACTACGCCACCTACATGTCGGAGGTCTACCGGGCCGGTATCGACGGTGTGCCGAAGGGGCAGTGGGAGGCGGCGACGGCGCTCTCCCTGCCCAGGTCGCGTACCTGGCGTGCGGTCGTGCTACCGCAGGCGGTCCGCAACGTGCTGCCGGCGCTGGGCAACTACGTCATCTCGATGTTCAAGGAGACGCCGTTCCTGGCCGTCATCACCGTGCACGAGATGGTGTTCCAGGCGTCCACCTTCGGTGGCGAGCATTTCAAGTACCTGGAGCCGTTCACCATCGCCGCGCTGATCTTCCTCATCGCGAGCTACCCGACGTCGATCCTGGTACGGAAGCTGGAGAAGCGCCTTGGCCACTGACGACAACCCCACCCCGGGTGGTGCCCTTCCCCCGACCGGGATCGGTACGCCGGACCTGCCGCCGGATGTCCCGATGGTGCAGTTCGATTCGGTGGTGAAGCGCTACGGCAGCAACGTGGTGCTGGATCACCTCGACTTCACCGTCGACCAGGGCGAACGGGTCACGCTCATCGGGCCGAGCGGCTCGGGTAAGACCACCATCCTGCGGCTGCTGATGACGCTGGAGAAGATCAACGACGGTGTCATCTACGTCGAGGGTCAGCCGCTGTCGCACATGGAGCGCAACGGCAGGCTGGTAGCGGCCAACGAGCGGTACACCAGCAGCGTACGTAAGAAGATCGGCATGGTCTTCCAGCAGTTCAACCTGTTCCCCAACATGAAGGTGCTGGAGAACATCATCGAGGCGCCGATGCACGTACTGGGCCTGTCGAAGGACGAGGCGGTGGAACGTGCAGGTTCGTTGCTGGAGATGGTCGGCCTCGCCGACCGGATGAACCAGCATCCGACCTCGCTGTCCGGTGGCCAGCAGCAGCGGGTGGCGATCGCCCGGGCGTTGGCCATGCAGCCGGACGTACTGCTGCTCGACGAGGTGACCTCGGCGCTCGACCCCGAGCTGGTCGTGGACGTACTCAACGTGCTGCGGGACATCGCGAACTCCACCAACATCACCATGCTGATCGTCACGCACGAGATGCATTTCGCCCGGGACGTGTCCAACCGCATCCTGATGTTCGACAAGGGACGGATCATCGAGGAAGGTCCACCGGACCGGATGTTCTCCGACCCGGAGAACGAGCGGACCCAGACCTTCCTGCGGGCGGTACTCGAGGAACGCTGACCGGCGGGCCGGTCGATGGACATTGACCGGCGGGCCGGAGCGGTCGGCATGGACCGGCGAACCGGTCGGACGGGGGTGTACGGCGATGCGGGTGACGGGTGTCTCGGAGCCCCGGCCGGGCCAGCAGAACGAGGATCTGCTGGCCACCGCCGACGATCTGGTGGTCGTTCTGGACGGCTGCGGTACACCCGACAGCCTGGCGGGCAGGGCACGGCGCGGCTGCGTGCACGGCGTGCCCTGGTACGTACGGTCGCTGGGTGCCGAGCTGGTCCGGCTCGCCGGAGACCCGCGCACCCCGCTGGCCGACGCACTCGCCGAGTCGATCGGGGTGGTCACCGCCGCGCACCAGGGCACCTGCGATCTGACCAGTGTGGACACCCCGGCGTCCACGGTGGCGGTACTGCGCCGGCGCGGCGGGCTGCTGGACTACCTGGTGCTGTCCGACTGCTCGGTGGTGTTCGACCGCCGACCGGCCGGGGACGTCGATGTGGTCTGCGACGACCGGATCGCCCAGTTGATGCCACCGTTCGAACCTCATCCGCTGGGCAGCCCGGAGCGCGCGGCCCGGGACCGGGAGTCCAGCCTGGCGCGTTCCGCCCTGCTCAACCGCGCGGGCGGCTTCTGGGTGGCGTCGACCGATCCGGCCGCCGCGACACAGGCGGTGGCGGGGACCGTACCGGTGGCCGGGCTGGCCGCGGTGCTGGTGGCCAGCGACGGCGGGGTACGACTGCACGAGTTCGGCGAGCTGGCCTGGCCGGCGCTGCTGGACCTGGTCGCGGCGGAGGGGCCGGCGGGGCTGGTGGCCCGTACCCGCGCTGCCGAGAGCACCGATCGGGCCGCGGAACGCTGGCCGCGCGGGAAGCAGTACGACGATGCGACGGTGGCGTACTGCACCTTCGGGTGACGAGCTGTTCGCCCCGCGCTGTCCAGTTGTGGACAAGCCTGTGGATAACTTTGTGGAAAACCACGCGATGCGTTGTGGAGATCTGTGGATAACTCCGTCTACCTGTGGATAACGCTTTCGGGGCTCGGCGGTGACGGCTCCAGGGTCGTACGGTTCAAGGTAAATCCGGTCCCCGCAGGGAGGTGACGCGAGTGTCCGCCGCGCCATCGGCTGCCGTACCGGAGCTGCACCTGCGTCAGGTCGCCCGATGGTGTGACCGGCACGCGCCCGCCCGGCTCCGGGACCAGCTCCGCATCGGATACCGCATCCGGGGCAGGAGCATCACCATCGTGGAAGCCCGTCCACCGCTGCTGCCCGAACTGGGACCGGACTGGAGCGAGACCCGGGTGGCCCAGCTGCGGTACCTGCCGCCGCCACCCGACGGCGGCCTGTGGACCCTCTACTGGTCGGACAGCAACAACCGGTGGCACCCATTGGCGGACGTACCGCCGGCGACCGGCCCGGGTCCACTGCTGTCCACCATCGAAGCGAACCCGCACGGCGTTTTCTGGGGTTGACCCTGCACGGCAGCGCCCTGGTCGGCAGCTGAGAGAGAAGTACCCGGGTGGGGTCGCCGCGCCGCGGTGACCCCACCCGTACGGTCAGAGGCGGTCGAGCGCGGCGCGCAGCGGGTCCAGACCGATCGAGCCCAGGTCCAGTGCCGCGCGGTGGAACTCCTTCAGGTTGAAGTCGGCGCCCTTACGGCGTTTCGCGTCCTCCCGGGCCGCGAGCCACACCCGTTCACCCACCTTGTACGAGGGTGCCTGGCCCGGCCAGCCCAGGTAGCGCATCAGCTCGAAGCGGAGGAACTCCTCCTCCATCCGGCAGTGCCCACGCAGGAAGTCCCAGCCCAGTTCGGGTGTCCACCGTTCGCCCTCATGGAAGCCGGTACCGCGGGGGATATCCAACTCCAGGTGCATGCCGATGTCGATGATCACCCTGGTGGCCCGGAACGACTGGGCGTCCAGCATGCCCAACCGGGCAGCCGGGTCGGACAGGAAGCCGAGCTCCTCCATCAGCCGTTCGGCGTACAGCGCCCAACCCTCGCCGGAGCCGGAGGTCCAGCCCAGCAGCCGCTGCCAGCGGTTCAGCAGTTCCTGCCGGTACACGGTCTGGCCGATCTGCAGGTGGTGGCCCGGCGCCCCCTCGTGGAACACGGTGGTCACCTCACGCCAGGTGGCGAACGTGTCCACACCCTCCGGTACCGACCACCACATCCGGCCCGGCCGCGTCCAGTCCTCGCTGGGGCCGGTGTAGTAGATGGCTCCGTCGCTGGTCGGCGCGATGCAGGCCTCGATGCGCCGGACCGGCTCGGGAATGTCGAAGTGGGTGTCGGCCAGCTTGGCGATGGTGGAGTCGGCCAGCTCCTGCATCCAGTTGCGGAACGACTCCTTGTCCGGCAGCTGGCGGGCCGAGTCGGTGTCGAGCGCGGCCACCGCGTCGTCGACGGTGCCGCCCGGCACGATGTCGCTGGCGACCGCCCGCATCTCGGTTTCGATGCGGGCCAGTTCCTGCCAGCCCCACTGGTAGGTCTCGGCCAGGTCCACGGTGGCGCCGAGGAAGTAGCGGGATGCGCGCTGGTAGCGTTCCGGCCCGGCGGCGTCCGACTCGGGCGCCAGCGGCAGCAGGTCCGTACCGATCGAGGCGGTGAAGCCGGCCAGCGCCCCGCGGGCCCGGTCGGCGGCGGCACCGAGCCGCTCGCCCAGGGTCCCGGTCGCGCCGACCCGGCGGGCCAGGCCGCCGAAGAAGTCGTCCTGACCGACCCACTTGTCGAACTGGCGGGCGCACGCCTCCAACTGTCGCTGCGATGCCAGCCGGCCGTTGCTGGCGTCGGCACGCAGCGTCTGCCCGTACTGTTCCAGTGCGGCCGGGATCGCCTCCAGTCGCGCCGCGATGTTGCTTGCGGCCTCCGTACCCTCCAACGGCATCAGGTCGAACACCGCGCGCAGATCGTGCACCGGGCTGCTGATGACGTTGAGTTCCCGGTCCTCGGCGGCATCGGCCCGCTCGACCATGATGCCGAGCCGTTCCTGCATCGCTTCCCGGGCGGCCCGCTCCCGCTCGTCGGCGGGATCCGTACCGGCCAGGTCGGCGAGGGTCCGGCGGTTCAGCTCGGTACGGGCGGCGTACCCGTCCGGGCTCAGGTCGGTCATCTGGGCGTCGTAGCCACCGATGCCGACCCCGGTGGCCTCGACCGGATCCAGCGCGGCCCACTGGTCGACGTACCGGTTCGCTGTCTCATCAATTCGTCCCACCCGCCGGACCCTACGGCAATCGAGGTCAGCGCGGTGGTAGCGCCCAGTCGAGCAGCCGGTCCAGCGGCCAGGCGTTGACCACGTCGGCGGGGTCCAGGCCGCACGCGGCGGCGCGTGCGCAGCCGTACGGGAGCCAGTCGAGCTGGCCGGGCGCGTGCGCGTCTGTGCTGATCGCGAACCGGCAACCGGCCTCGATGGCGAGACGTAGCAGCCGTTTCGGCGGGTCGAGGCGCTCCGGTCGGCAGTTGATCTCCACCGCGACGCCGGCCTCGGCGCAGGCCGCGAAGACCCGCTCGGCGTCGAACTCGCTCTCCGGCCGGCCCCGGCTCCGGCCACGCCGACCACCGGTCCCGTCGTCCTGCGGGCTGCCCGGGGGCCGCGGCCGGGCCGAGGCGGCGAGCAGCCGGCCGGTGCAGTGGCCCAGAATGCGGGTGTGCGGGTCGGCGATCGCGGTCAGCATCCGCTGGGTCAGCACCGTACGGTCCGCTCTCAGTCCACTGTGGAGGCTGGCGACCACGATGTCCAACCGGCTCAGCAGCGCCGGGTCCTGGTCGAGCGAGCCGTCGGCGAGAATGTCCACCTCGATCCCGGCCAGCAGCCGGAACGGCGCCAGCTCCCGGTTCGCTGCGGCGACGTCGTCGAGCTGTGCCCGCAGCCGTTCGGCGGTCAGCCCCCGGGCCACCGTCAGCCGCGGCGAATGGTCGGTGACGGCCAGGTAGTCGTGGCCGAGGGCCCTGGCCGCGTCCGCCATCTCGCGCAGTGGGGAACCGCCGTCCGAGGCGTCGGTGTGGCTGTGCAGGTCACCGCGCAACGCCCGGCGCAACCCGTCGCCGGCCTCGTCCACCGATCGACCCGAGGTGGCCACGAGCCGGCGCAGGTAGACGGGTTCCTCGCCGCGCAGCGACTCGGTGACGCAGCGGGCGGTCACCGTACCCACCCCGGACAGTTTCGTGAGGCTGTCGGCGGCGGCACGGTCGGCGACCTCGGCGGCGGGCAGGTCGGCCAGGGTGTCGGCGGCGCTACGGAACGCCCGTACCCGGTAGGTGGCTTCCGCGGCCCGTTCCAGCAGGAACGCGATCCGGCGCAGGTCGGCCACCGGGTCCCGGGGTGGCGGGTCGGCCGGCGGACTCATCACCCGATGGTAGGCCGGTTGGCTCCGCGACGTCCGGGTTCGGCCGTGCGACGGCGTCGCGGCACGGCTGCGGCGTCACCGGCCCGGTCGTGACGGCGTCCGGGGCTCCGGCGCGGGCAGCCGCGGTCGGTACGGTGAGCGGATGCGCACCATTGACTGGGTGGGGCCGGCCGACGGCGGGCCGGCCGTGGAGATCATCGACCAGACCGCCCTGCCGGCGCAGCACCGGCGGCTGGTGCTGCGCACCGTACCGGAACTGGTGGACGCGATCCGACGGCTGGCCGTACGCGGTGCGCCGGCGCTCGGGGTGGCCGGTGCGCTCGGGGTGGCTCTGGCCGCCGCTACGACGGCTCCCGGGGAGCTGGCCGCCGCTGAGGGGCCCGGTGATCTGGTCGGCGCGGTGGGCGCGCTGCGTACGGCCCGGCCGACCGCGGTGAACCTGGCCCGGGGCGTGGACCGCGCGGCCGGTCGGCTGGTCGAGGGCCCCGCGGCCGTACTGGCCGAGGCGCTGGCGCTGCGCGACGAGGAGATCGCGAGTTCCGCGGCGATGGCGACCCGGGGCGCGGACCTGGTCAGCGAACTGTGCGGCCTGCCGGTACGCCTGCTGACGCACTGCAACACCGGCGGGCTGGCCACCGTCACCGAGGGCACGGCCCTCGCGGTGGTCGGTGAGCTGCACCGGCGCGGCGCGCTGGCCGAGGTGATCGCCTCGGAGACCCGGCCGTTGTTGCAGGGCGCCCGGTTGACCGGGTGGGAGCTGCGCGAGTGGGGCGTGCCGTGCCGGCTGGCGGTGGACGGCGCCGGACCGTTCCTGATGGCCCGGGGCCTGGTCGACGCGGTCATTCTGGGCGCGGACCGGGTCTGCGCGAACGGCGACGTGGTCAACAAGGTGGGCAGCTACGCGCACGCGCTGGGCGCCGCCCGGGCCGGGATCCCCTTCCTGGTGGTGGCACCGGAATCCACAGTGGACGACACGACCGCGACCGGCGCCGAGGTCGACATCGAGGACCGCGATCCGGCGGAGGTACTGACCGTGTCCGGCACCCGGATCGCGCCGCACGGGGTGTCCGCGGTCAATCCGGCCTTCGACGTCACACCGTACGACCTGGTGACGGCGATCGTGACCGAGCGGCGAGTGATCCGGCCGAACGCCGACGTCGCCGCACCGACCGGCGGGTGATCCGGCGGAACGCCGACGTTGCCGCACCACCCGGCGGGTGCCGCCGACCGTGCCGGTTGGCGGGGGTCAGCGCGGGTAGCGGACCGTCAGTTCAGCATCGGCCGCGTCGACCGCGGTGACCCAGCCACCGGCCCGCCCCAGTGCTAGCAGTTTCGCCCGGTCCGGTCGCATCGTCGCGGTCCGACCGGCGACCGGCGGCCACGCCGTACGTACCTGGTGGCCCCGCTGGAACCAGTCGGTCAGCGCGCCGATCGGGTCGGCGCCGTCCAGCGCCGCCCGCGCGCTGTGCAGGTCCCGCAGCAGGTCGTCCAGCGCGTCCCGGACCGCGTCCGGGTTGCCGCCGCAGATCGCCCCGGACAGTGTCGGTGCACCGGCCGCGACCCGGGTGCCGTCGGTGAACGAGCCGGCGGCCAGGGTCCGGGCCAGTGCCTGACCGCTGCCGCCAGCCCTGGCGGCGAGCGCCGCGGCGGTCAGCCGGGGTACGTGACTGATCCGGGCCACCGCCGCGTCGTGCTCGGCCGCGTCGGTCGGTACGGCCCGTGACCCGAGCGCCAGGGCCAGGCGGGCGACGGCCAACCAGTCGGCCAGGTCGGTCTCCGGTTCCAGGCAGAGTACCCAGGCGCGGTCGTCGAACAGGGCCGCGTCCCCGGCGGCGAAGCCGGCGAGTTCCCGGCCGGACATCGGGTGCCCGCCGACGTACCGGGCGGTGGGCAGGCGCTCAGCGACCGCAGCGCGTACCGGCTGCTTGGTCGAGATGACGTCGGTGAGCAGGCCGCCGTAGCCGGCCAGCTGGTCGAGTACGGCGGGCAGTGCGGGGAGCGGGACGGCGAGCAGTACCAGGTCGGCGCCGGTGACCGCCTCGTCGAGTTGATCGGCGACGTACCAGCCCGGATCGCCCTGCCGGGCCGTGTGTCGGGTGGCCGGGTCGGAGTCGTAACCGCGGGCGGACAGCCCCGCACGGGTCACTGCGCGCAGGACCGATCCTCCGATCAGGCCCAGGCCCACGACTGTCACGGTGCACGGTGTCACGCTGCCCACCCTGACACAGGGGCCGCTCTTGGTGAAGAAGGGCCCTGACCGCCAGTGTTGCAATTAGTATTGCGTCAATAACTGACGGTGATGGGAGTGTTTGTGGAGACAAGATTGACGCGTCCTGCTGTGCTGCGAGGTGCAGGAGCAGGAGCGGAGCGCTCGGCTCAGCGGTGGATAGGTCGAGGGCTGCTCAGCGGGGTGCTGCTGGCCGGTCTGTTGGCCGTACCTCTGGGCGGGATGGCGCTGGCCGCGCCTGTCGTCGGACCCGGCACCACGTTGCCCGCCGGCCCGACCCCGGCCTCACACGGTGTCGCGGCCAGTGCGGCCTCACAGGCGCCCGACGCGATCGGCGCCCCACGGGCCAGCATTCTCGCCCCGACCACGGTGAACAACACGCCCAAGCGCACGGTTGGCTTCGACGATCTGGTCATGGCCGAGGCGTACTCGGGCAGTACCGTCTATGTTGGCGGCCAGTTCACCACTGCGGTGATGGGTGGAACCCGAACCTCGCGCCACTACCTGGCTGCGGTGAACGGAAGGACCGGTGCGCTGCTGCCGTGGGCGCCGAGCCTGAACGGCGCGGTCACAGCTCTGGTGGTCAAGAACGACGCGATCTACGTGGCGGGCGCCTTCACCACGGTGAACGGGTACGCATGTCACCACATCGCGAAGATCAGTCGTTCCACCGGTGCGGTCGAGTCCGACTTCAACCACACCGTCAACACCGCCCCGAGGGCAATGGCCAGGGGCAGCGGCAGCCTGTACGTCGTAGGCAACTTCGGCTCAGTGGACGGCCACTCCTGGGCGCGCGCCGCTGCGTTCAGCCTGTCCGACGGGAAGCAGCGGATGGGATTCCAGCCGGCGCTCAACGGATCGGTCAATGCCGTCGAGGTCTCGGCTGGCCGGGTCTACCTGGGTGGCAACTTCCTCCAGGTCAACGGGGCCAACGGGCATCCCCGGCTGGCCGCGGTGGACGCCATCACCGGTGCGACCGTCACGGGTTTCCAGGGTGGGGCACCATACACGATCAACGGTCTGGACGTCGGGTCGGCCGGGGTGTACGGCGCCATGGGTGGCCCGGGTGGCCAACTGGTCGCCTACCGGACCAGTGACGGTCGGCCCGCCTGGTCGCTGACCACGGACGGCGACCTGGAGAAGGTGGTGGTCCTGCACAACGCCATCTATGCCGGCGGCCACTTCGACCACGCCTGCACTACCGCACGGGTGGCCCAGCAGAACGGGGACTGCCTGGACGGCAAGTTGCGCCGGCAGAAGCTGTTCGCCGCTGATGTCGCGGGGCACCTGCTCGGCTGGGATCCGGAGGCGAACTCGACCCGTGGCGTCTTCGCCATGGCGGCCAACGGTGACCTGAATCTGCTGGCCGTAGGTGGGGCCTTCACCACCTTCGGAGGCAACATCAGTCAGCAACGGTTTGCCGAGTTCGAGACGGGTTGACGGCTGCAGGGCCCGCCCGGGTGGCGAAGTTCAATGAATCAGCGCGATCAACGTCATGCAACTTCTAGTATTTCCATGCTGACTGAAAGTTATTTTAGGGAGTGTGCGTGGCGACAAGGCTGAACCATCCGAACGCGCCCGGGCCGGTCGAACCCGTCGCTGGCCGGATGACGCGACGGTGGACCCGTCGAGGACTGCCGAGGGGAGCGCTGGTCGCCGGTCTGGCCGCAACGGGTCTGCTGGCGACGGCGACGATGGCAACGGCGGCCCCCGCAGCATCGACGCAGGTCGGAGGGAGTCAGCAGGCGATCACCCATGGGTTGGCCCCGGCCTCGGACGGGGTGGCGGCCAGCGCCGCACCACAGGCACCGGGCGCGATCACCGTTCCGCAGACAGACGTCGTGGTGTCTGCCACGCCCAGACGCACCGTGGGCTTCAACGACACGGTCAGCGCAGAGGTGTACGCGGGCAACACCATCTACGTCGGGGGCAGTTTCACCACCGCGCTGAGCGGCTCCCGCCACCCCACCCGCAACTACCTCGCCGCCGTCGATGCGACCAGCGGGGCGCTGTTGTCCTGGGCGCCGCGCGTCAACGGCGCGGTGACCTCCCTGGCCGTCAGCAACGATGCGCTCTACATCGGGGGCAGGTTCACCCAGGTGAACGGACAGCCTCGCCGGCACCTGGCGAAGATCAGTCGTTCCACCGGTGCGGTCGACCCGACGTTCAAGCACAGCATCAGCAGCCCGCCCTATCAACTGACCAGCAGCTCCAGCGCCCTCTACGTGGTGGGCAACTTCGGTTCGGTGGACGGGCGATCCTGGCACAGGGCCGCCGCGTTCAGTCTCGGAACCGGGCAGCAGCTGCGACGTTTCCGGCCAGCGCTCGATGGCACGGTACGTACCGTCCGTATTGACGGCAACCGGGCCTATCTGGGTGGTGACTTCCACACCGTCGACGGTGTCGGTGGCCATCCCCGGCTGGCTGCGGTGGATGCCGCGACCGGGCAGGTGGTACCGGGGTTCCAGGGCGGTGCGCCGTACGTCATCCACGACCTTGCGGTCACCTCGTCCGGCGTCTACGGGGCGATGGGTGGCCCCGGCGGGCAACTGGTCTCCTACCGCTCCACCGACGGGGCGCCGAAATGGTCCCTCACCACGGACGGGGACGTGCAGACCGTCGCCATCCGGCGCGGTGTGATCTACGCGGGCGGGCATTTCGACCACGCCTGCACTACCGCGCGGGTGTCCCAGCACCACGGCGACTGCCTGGACGGTCAGCTGCACCGGCACAAGATGCTCGCCGCCGATGCGGACGGGCACCTGCTCAGCTGGAGCCCGCAGGCCAATTCCGTGCACGGTGTCTTCGCGATGGTGACCAGTGACGACGAATCCAGCCTGAGCGTCGGCGGAGAGTTCACCACCTTCGGCGGTAACGTCTGGCAGCCGCGGTTCGCAGTGTTCGGGCCGTTCTGACGCTGGCCCTCAGCCCGCGGCGGGTAGCGGGCGGCCCTGACCTGACCGGGCCGCTCGGCCGATCCGGGTACGCTCCTGGGCGAGGAGGTGCACCGGTGGACGAGGGCAATGAGCCATCCCGGCAGGGCCCGCAGGCGGGCGGCTGGGCGGCGCCGGACGCATCACCGCCGGCCGCCCCTCCCCGGTATCCACAGCATCGGGGAGCCCCGGTAGCGTCCCCGCCCGTGCCCGGTGTCCCCGCGCCGCCGGGCGGCTCTGCGCCGGGAGGTACACCCGGCAGGCCCGCACCGGGAGCGCCCGGCCCGCTGCCGCCGGCGGTGACGGTGGGGCCGCCACGGCCACCATGGGTCGCCGGCCGCCCCGCGCCGCCATGGCCGCGCCCCGGAATGCCGTGGCCGGCCACGGCATTCGGTGGCCCGGCCCGGCCGGAATACCGCGAACCGCACCCGGTCCGCTCCCGTGCGGTCTGGGCCGGGATCGGCGCCACCGCACTGTGGTTCGTGATGTTCGGCGCGGTCAGCTGGAGCGTCCCGGTGTACGCGTGGAGCGCGTTTGTCGCGGCGGTCCTGGCGCTGCTGGGCGCACTGGCGCTGGCCAGGTACGGGGACCGTGGGGTGGCCGTGGGGGTCGCCGGGACCACCGGTGTCGGGCTCGGTGTGGCCGGAATCGTGGTGATGGTCAACGCGATCGGCGGGAACTGGTTGCTCTGGTGACCGACTTGTCGTAATGATGATGGTCCGGCGGGCCCGGATCTACCGGCGCGCTGCGCTGGCCCGGGGTGGCGGGTCGTACGGCATCGAGCGGTGGGGTGGCTGGCAAGGTGACCGGAGATGATCCGCTGTTCACGGCGCGTACCGAATCGGCAGCTTTCAGTACCGTAGCCGACACGTACCGTGTTGGCTCGCGCGCAAAAAACGAGGCAGGCTTGACGTTTGCCGCGTCAGCCAGGCACATTCGCGGAATGCCCCCCATGAAGCTGCAGCGGCTCGACCCTGAGCGGCGGCGGCGGCGACTGCAACTGCTCGCCGAACTGTCCGACGCGAAGGCCCTCCGGGATCGGGTCCAGCCGCGCCGTGCGCAGGTCGACCGGCTGCGGGACCTGATCGCCCACCGGCGGCGTCAGTACATCTGACCGGCACCGGAACCTGAGCAGCACCGTTTCCGGGGCCAGCTCCGGGTCACCCGTACGTGCCGTGTGGTGAGCACCTCCCGCCGAGTCCGGCGCAGTGGCGTGAACCGACCACCCGGTTCGGTCTACGATTTCGCTGCGGGCACCTTTTCACACCGGCGCCCCGCACACATCATCTTCAAAAGACGTCCGCGATTCTCCGACGCTGCGCGATGCGACGCGTCAGGCTGGTCGAGGACGGCGAGAACCGAACTCCAGGTGACCCCGGGGGGACCGTGTCGTACTTCGCTGCCGCTGTGACTCGTGGGCCGAAGGGTTGGGCCGCTGCGGAGCTGAGCCTTGGCCGTGCAGCCGATATCGCCGATGTCGAGCAGGTGGCCGAACTGCTCCGTGACTCCGACATCGAAGCTGAGGTGTCGTTGCTGTTCGTGGAGGTGGATGACGAGTATCTGGCCATCCTGCGGCTCGACGAGGGCGAGGATCTGCGGGTGTTCGGATCGGACACCGCCTTCGTCGACGAGTCGCCGCTGGGTGCGGCGCTGCTCGGCGAGGAGGACAGACCAGGCTCACTCGACCTGCCCGACGACGACTTCGACCCGTCGGACGACGATGAGGACGATGACGAGCAGGAGGACGACGAGGCTGCTACGCCGGCGATTCCGGTCGTCGACGATGCCGAGCCGATCGGTGACCCGGACCTGTTGGCAGACCTCGGTATCAGCGGCGCCAGATTGCGTGCGCTGTGCGTACAGGAGGGCATGATGCCCAGCGACATGACCGCCGAGATCTGCACAGTCCTGGGCTGTGCCGACGACGTCGAGGAACTGCGCTGAGCGCTGCGGCGCGGCACCAGGAACTGATGCGGCGGGCGTTGGCGGTGGCAGCCGCCGGGAACGGGCCGGACCGCGCCGGTGACGTTCCGGTCGGTGCAGTCGTGTACGACCCGACCGGAGCCGAACTCGCGACCGGCCGCAACGAACGGGAACTCGACGCCGACCCGACCGCACATGCCGAAGTGGTGGCGATACGCCGGGCCGCCGCCCGCCTCGGTAGCTGGCGACTCGCCGGCTGCACCCTGGCGGTCACCCTGGAACCGTGCACGATGTGCGCCGGCGCGATCGTACTGTCCCGGCTGTCCACCGTCGTGTTCGGCGCGTGGGACCCGAAGGCCGGCGCGGTCGGATCGCTGTGGGACGTCGTCCGGGACCGGCGGCTCAACCACCGCCCTGAGGTGTACCCGGCCGTACTCGCCGACGAATGCGGCGCCCTGCTCCGCGACTTCTTCCAGCAGCACCGCGTCTGACAGCCCGAACAGCGTCTGGCAGTCCGCCGGACGGCGCCTGACAGCCCGGACGCGTCTCACCTTCGGGACCGGGTCCGCAGGCGGTACAGCGTCTGACAGTCGGGACGGTGCCGGGCCGGAGTGGCCGACGGCGCTTGGGTACGGCAGCATGATGACCATGACCGCTGGTGAGCCGAGGATCGCGGAGCCACGCGATGGCCGTCCGATCGAGCCCCTCGTCACGCCACCCGATGCCCGAATCGTGGTGCCCGGATCCAAGAGCGTGACGAACCGGGCGTTGCTGTGCGCGGCACTCGCCGACGGGGACAGCGTACTGACCGGCAGCCTGTTCGCCGACGACACCGAGGCCATGATCGGTGCGCTCCGCGACCTCGGGGTCCGGGTACAGACCGACGCGGCCGCCGGTACTGTCGAGGTCACCGGGCAGGGCCTGGAGCTCGGCTCCCGACACTGCACGGTGGACGCCCGGAAATCGGGCACCACCTCCCGGTTCGTCCTGCCCGCCGCGGCACTCAACGACACACCCGTGGTGGTCGACGGCAGCAACCAGCTCCGGGCCCGCCCGTTCGGGCCGCTGCTGACCGCGATGGCCGACCTGGGAGCCGTCGTACGACCGCTCGGAATGCCCGGCTACCTGCCCGTCGAGGTGTCCGGGCCGCTGACCGCCGACGAAGTGACCATCCCCGGGCACCTGTCCAGCCAGTTCCTGTCCGGGCTGATGCTGGCCGCGCCGCTGCTGCCCGGCGGCCTGACCGTACGGGTGTCCACCCCGCTGGTGTCGGTGCCCTACGTACGGATGACCGGCCGGGTGATGGCCGCGTTCGGGGTGACCCCGCAGGTCGACGAGAACCTGGTGGTGGTGCCTGCCGGCCGGTACCGGGGCACGCGGTACCAGATCGAACCCGACGCCAGCGCCGCGTCGTACTTCTTCGCCGCCGCGGCGATCACCGGCGGGCGGGTCACCGTACCGGGATTCGACGACGAGCCGTTGCAGGGCGACGTGGCGTTCGTCGACGTACTGGCCCGGATGGGCGCCACCGTCTCCCGCACCTCGGACGGCGTCACGGTACGCGGCACCGGCCAGCTGCACGGCATCGACGTCGACATGGCCGACATCTCCGACACCGCGCAGACGCTTGCCGCGGTCGCCGTACACGCCGACTCGCCGACCCGGGTCCGGGGAATCGGCTTCATCCGGCACAAGGAGACCGACCGGATCGGCGCGGTCGTCACCGAACTGCGCCGCGCAGGCATCCAGGCCACCGAGGACCCGGACGGCTTCACCATCCAGCCCGGCGTACCGCGCCCCGCCGTCTTCCACACCTACGACGACCACCGGATGGCGATGAGCCTGTCGCTGCTCGGGCTGCGCGCGCACGGCATCCGGATCGCCGACCCGGGATGTGTGGCGAAGACCTTCCCGACCTACTTCGAGACCCTCGACTCCCTGCGCTGACCGCAGCCGCCGGCGTTGCGGCCGGCGGGCGCGCAGCGGGTCAGGCGTCGCGGGTGACGGCCTCCAGCGCGACCTCGACCATCTGGGAGAAGGTACGTTCCCGGTCCTCGGAGCTGCTCGCCTCGCCCCGCAGGATGTGGTCGGAGACGGTCAGCAGGGCAAGTGCGCGGGCATCGAACTTCGCCGCCAACGTGTACAGCGCCGCCGCCTCCATCTCCACCGCGAGTACGCCGTACCCGGCGAGCCGCTCGACCAGGTCCGGCCGGTCGGAGTAGAAGACGTCGGCGGAGAGTACCTGGCCGACCTTGATGTCCAGGCCCTGCTCGGCGGCGATGTCCACCGCGCTGCGCAGCAGCCCGAAGTCGGCGACCGGCGCGTAGTCGATCATGCCTTCGAAGCGCTGCCGGTTGATCGCCGAGTCGGTACTCGCGCCGATAGCGGCGATCACGTCCCGCAGTTGCAGCGGTTCGGCGAGCGCGCCGCAGCTGCCGACCCGTACCAGGGTCTTCACCTGGTAGTCGTTGATCAGCTCGTGCGCGTAGATCGAGATGGACGGGATGCCCATGCCGGAGCCCTGCACGGAGACCGGCACCCCGCGGAACGTACCGGTGAAGCCGAACATGTTGCGCACCGTCGAGTAGCACGTGGCGTCGTCGAGGTAGGTCTCGGCGATCCACTTGGCGCGCAGCGGGTCGCCCGGCATCAGTACCCGTTCGGCGATCTGACCGGGCTGCGCGCCGATGTGTGTGCTCATGCTGTCCCTCGTTCGGTCGATCCGGTGCTTGCGACTGATCCTCTCAGCCTCTGCCGCCCACCGGACGTGGGGGACTGAAGGGCGCGGTGACCGATCCGGTACAGTCCTTCCCGGTGGTGTGTCCGAGCGGCCTAAGGAGCACGCCTCGAAAGCGTGTGAGGGTTCACGCCCTCCGTGGGTTCAAATCCCACCACCACCGCCCGGTGATGTCTCCGGACATCGGCAAGCCCTGAACCCACGATGTATGGGTTCAGGGCTTGCTCCTTTTTCTGGATCGGCGTTCGGCTCGTCTTGATGAAGCAGTACGAGCTTGTCTGTACCGGGAGCGCACAAGAGGTGTTCGACACGCCGAATAGGTGAGGTCTGCACCCAGTGCAACCTGACGACTACTTGGTTATGCTCTGGGCGATAGTGTGACCATGCCGCTCATCGAATGTGTAGTTCTCGCCGATGTGGTGTCGATGAGGCAGGCAGGCCGCGGCCGCATGAAGGAGTGGACCTTGGCCGTCATGGCATCACGCCCTGACCCCATCCACATTGTGCATTTCACGCATGTCAGGCACCTGTCGACTGTGGTCCAGCGAGGTCTGCTCTCCGACACCGAAGCGCGGAGTGCCGAGTTGATCCAGACTGAGGTTGGGGAACTGGGCATCAAGGCGAGACGCCGCGAGCGAATGGTCCCGGTGCCTCCCGGAGGCGTCGTTGCCGACTACGCACCGTTCTACTACGCGCCACGCAGTCCCATGATGTACCGGATCGAGCGCGGTGGAGTAGCGACCTATACCGAGGGATGCGACGACCTCGTGTATCTGGTGACCACGGTCGAGCGGCTTGCGGAGCTGAAGCTGCCCATGGTGTTCACTGATCGAAATGCAACGCTGGAGATCGCCGAGTTCACCAATGAGTTTGGTCGACTGGACGGCCTCGTCGACTGGCCGCTGATGCAGGAAAGGTACTGGAACGACACCCCCGCCCAGCCCGACCGCAAAGAGCGTCGCCAAGCAGAGTGTCTCGTCCATGGCCAGGTCCCGTGGGAGGCCTTGACGGGAATTGTCGCTAGGACTCCGGCATGCGCACGGCAGGTCCTGGCGACACTCACTACCGTGGGTGTGACGATGCCAGTTGTCGTCAGACCCAACTGGTACTTCTAGCCGATGGAACGGACAGGCATGATCACCGAAGCGCACGGCAACCTACTGGATGCCGACGTCGACGCACTCATCAACACCGTCAATACTGTTGGTGTCATGGGTAAGGGGATCGCCCTGCAGTTCCGACGGGCCTACCCGGAGATGTACGAAGCGTACGAACGTGCCGCGGCATCGGGTGATCTTGAGTTGGGGCGGATGCACGTTTGGCCGACCAATGCGCTCACCGGTCCCCGATACGTGATCAACTTTCCTACCAAGGGGCACTGGCGAGCGCGGTCACGACTCGCCGACATCGAACGGGGTCTGCAGGATCTCGTACGAGTCGTCCGCCGTCTGCACATCAGGTCCCTGGCAATGCCTCCACTTGGTTGCGGCAACGGCGGTTTGGACTGGCAACAGGTGGAGCCCTGCATCCGTGCCGCGATGGCCGAACTCGACCCGTCGGACGTGCAGGTCGTGCTCTACCCCCCGGGTCGAACGCCTGACGCGGCGGACATGCGCACCGCAACGCGGCGTCCGCCGATGACTCCAGGGCGCGCGGCGCTGGTGTGTACCTTGACCCGGTACTCGGAACGAGCGCTGGACGCATCGCTGGTCGAGGTGCAGAAGCTGCTGTATTTTCTCCAGGCCGCTGGTGAACCACTGAGGCTCAGCTACACGAAGGCGCAGTATGGTCCCTACGCCGACAACCTTCGTCATGCGCTGAGCAATCTGGAAGGGCACTATCTCATCGGCTTCGGTGACGGCAGCGCGAAGGTTGCTGACGCGGAACCCATCCGGGTCATACCGGGAGCGGACAAGCTCGCCGTCGAGTCTCTGGCAGCACATCCTGAGACTTCGCAACGCATCGACCGCGTCCTTCAGCTCGTTGAGGGTTTCGAGTCTGCCTACGGTATGGAGTTGCTTGCCAGCGTGCACTGGGTTGCTCATGAGATCTCTGCAGCTGCGCGCGATCTGGATCTGGCGACCCGTCTTGTCCGCGACTGGAGTCCCCGCAAGGGCCGTATGTTCACGCCCGAACATCTTCGCGTTGCTTGGAAGGCACTCCGTGAACGCGGTTGGCTCTCTGAGGCCCACCTAGCATCGACCTGACACAGCAACGGTTTCAGGTGGCCGGAAGCCGGCCTTGCCTACGCCCGTTGTTCTTCCTGACGTCGGCTGACGCGTGTCGGCGGACCAACGCTCCGCAGTCCCGCTCACGCTGTGCTGATCGGGTGGAGTGGGTGGCGGCGGTTATCGTGCTGACGTGATGCGGGTGGCCAGCGGGTAGCCGATCCCGGCGATGTCCTGAGCGAGATCGGCCAGGGTTACCTCGCCCGGCCACGGATCACGATCGTCGTCGTTGTACGGGCTCATCGGCGATTCGTGGTCGAACCCGCGGATGTACGCTCCGGCCGCCGAGAACACGATGGAGTACTCGTCTCCGGAGCCGTTGCGCATCGAGGCCATCTCTTCGTTCTCAGCCCATGCCGCGTCGAAGGAGAAGTACCGGCTCTCCCACCCCGGGCTCAGGATCGCGTCGAGCATCGCCAGCGAGCGGCACAGGTCGCGGAGTTCACGGATGGTGGGAAGTTGGCGAGCCACGTCATAGACCGTCACGGGCTCATCCAACTGGACCGAGGTGACCGGCCTGGACGGGGTCCGGTCGGAGACGGCCTAGTGTGGTTCCGATGCGGATCGTGTCGTTGTTGCCGTCGGCCACCGAGATCGTCTATGCGCTCGGACTCGGGGATCAACTGGTCGGGGTCACCTTCGAGTGCGACGAACCGCCGTCCGCCCGGCAGGAGAAGGCCGTCGTCGTCGGCGGGCGGGACACGTCCGGGATGGCGCCGGCCGAGATCGACGCGTACGTCCGGGCACAGCTCACGGCCGGTGGAGACCTGTACACGCTGCATGCCGACGCGCTGGCCGGGTTGGATCCCGAGCTGGTCCTGACGCAGGACCTGTGCCGGGTGTGCGCTCTACCGACCGACCATGTCTCCGATGCGCTGGGCTACCTCGGGTGCTCCGCAGAGGTCGTCTCGCTCGACCCGCACAGTCTCGAGGACGTACTGGAGACGATCACGCGCGTCGGTGGGTACACCGGCACGAGCGCGCGGGCCACCGAACTGGTCGCGGGCCTGCGTACCCGGTTGGCCCGGGTCGCGGACGCGGTGGCGGGCCGACCCCGACCGCGCGTCGCCGTGGTCGAGTGGGTGGATCCGCCGTTCACCGGCGGGCACTGGGTACCGGACCTGGTGAGCGCGGCCGGCGGCCTGCCCGTGGCCGCACACCCCGGCGCGAAGTCCCAGCAGACCACCTGGGCCGCGATCGCTGCCGCCGAACCCGATGTGGTCGTCGTGTCGCCGTGCGGGTACCACCTCGACGGTGCCGCGCAGCAGGCCGAACTCGTCGCGGGCGAGCTGCCGGCCGTGCCGGTCTGGGCGATCGACGCGGACGGCATCGTGGTGCGCCCGGGACCGCGCCTGGTGGACGGCGTGGAGGCTCTGGCGGCGGCGCTGCACCCCGACAGCGGAGTCACCGTACCGTCGGGTCGGGTACGGCGTATCGCCTGACGTACTCTAGCCCATGGCGCCACGCCGGCACGACATATGGTGTTGCAAGCTCGATGTGGGGACCATATATGGTGTGTCCTGCAGCTGGTTCGGGCCGCCATCCAGGCGGTCCGAGGCAACAGGGAACCCGGTGGGAGTCCGGGACTGCCCCGCAGCGGTGAGTGGGAACGACCGCCGTCCTCTCGACGATCACGAGTGACAGCACTGGGTGGCACACAGCCAGCATCACCCGGGAAGCGACGGCCAGTAGGTGACCGGCGTGCCGGTCGCGCCCGCGAGTCCGAAGACCTGCCAGCGCACCGCGCCCAGTCGGGCGCGGTGGTCCGACGGCTCCGCGGGAGTGCCGGGCGACACAGGCCACCGTCTGCCCGTCGTCCCTCTCCCGCTGCCGCCAGGGCCGTCCGCGGACGAGCTCGCGAGGAGAGAGCGATGACCCGAACCCTGTCGGAGCCGGTACGGCGCCCACACATGCAGGTGCAGAAACGTAACGGTGACTCCGAACCCGTCGACGTGAACAAGATCGTCCGGGCGGTCGAGCGCTGGACCGACGAGCTGACCGAGGTCGACCCGCTGCGGGTGGCGACCAGGACGATCAGCGGCCTGTACGACGGTGCCAGCACCGCCGAACTGGACCGCCTGTCGATCCAGACCGCCGCCGAGATGATCGGCGAGGAACCCGAGTACTCCAGGCTGGCGGCGCGCCTGCTCGCGGCGTACATCGACAAGGAGGTCCGCAACCAGGGCGTCGCCTCGTTCAGCCAGTCGGTCGCGCTCGGTCACGCCGAGGGCCTGATCGGCGACCGGACTGCCCGCTTCGTCAAGGACAACGCCCGCAAGCTCGACTTCGCCATCGACCCGCGCGCTGACCACCGGTTCGAGTACTTCGGCCTGCGTACGGTGTTCGACCGCTACCTGCTGCGGCACCCCACCGCGCGGCTGGTCACCGAGACCCCGCAGTACTTCCTGCTGCGGGTGGCCTGCGGGCTGTCCCGCACCCCGGGCGAGGCCATCGAGTTCTACCGGCTGATGTCGTCGTTCGCCTACCTGCCGTCGAGCCCGACGCTGTTCAACTCCGGTACCCGGCACACCCAGATGTCGTCCTGCTACCTGGTCGATTCGCCGCGCGACGAACTCGACTCGATCTACTCGCGGTACGCCCAGGCGGCGAAGCTGTCCAAGTTCGCCGGCGGCATCGGCATCTCGTTCAGTCGGGTCCGCTCCCGTGGCGCCCTGATCCGCGGCACGAACGGGCAGTCCAACGGCATCGTGCCGTTCCTGAAGACCCTCGACGCCTCGGTGGCGGCGGTGAACCAGGGCGGCCGGCGCAAGGGCGCGGCGTGCGTATACCTGGAGCCGTGGCACCCGGACGTCGAGGAGTTCCTCGAACTGCGGGACAACACCGGCGAGGATGCGCGGCGTACGCACAACCTGAACCTGGCGCACTGGATCCCGGACGAGTTCATGCGCCGGGTCGAGGCCGACGGGGACTGGTCGCTGATCGACCCGGACCAGGCGCCCGAGCTGCCGGACCTGTGGGGCGCGGCGTTCGACACCGCCTACCGCGCCGCCGAGGCCGAGGGTCGGTACGTGCGTCGGGTGAAGGCGCGTGAGTTGTTCGCGAAGATGATGCGTACCCTCGCGCAGACCGGCAACGGCTGGATGACGTTCAAGGACTCCGCCAACGCCCGGTGCAACCAGGTCGGCAACGAACCCGGCGGTGATGTCGTACATCTGTCGAACCTGTGTACCGAGATCATCGAGGTCAGTTCCGACACCGAGACCGCCGTGTGCAACCTCGGCTCGATCAACCTGGCCCAGCACCTCGACCCGTCCGGTACGGGCGTCGACTGGGACAAGCTGCGTACCACGGTGGCGAAAGCGGTGCCGTTCCTGGACCGCGTCATCGACATCAACTACTACCCCTCCGACGAGGCGGCGGTGTCGAATCCGCGCTGGCGCCCGGTGGGGTTGGGCGTGATGGGCCTGCAGGATGTGCTGTTCGCGCTCCGGCTGCCGTTCGACTCCGACGCCGCCCGCGAGCTGTCCACCCGGATCGCCGAAGAGGTCTACCTCAGCGCGTTGGAGGCGTCGGCGGCACTCGCCGAGCAGGCCGGCCCGCATCCGACGTACCCGCAGACCCGGGCGGCGGCCGGGACACTGCAACCCGACCTGTGGGGTGTCGTACCGACGCAGACCCAGCGGTGGGATGCGCTGCGGGCCAGGGTCGCGGCGACCGGTCTGCGCAACTCCCTGCTCATCGCGATCGCCCCGACGGCCACGATCGCCTCGATCGTCGGCTGTTACGAGTGCATCGAGCCGCAGGTGTCGAACCTGTTCAAGCGCGAGACCCTGTCGGGTGAGTTTCTGCAGGTCAACAGCGCGCTGGTACGCGAGCTGAAGAAGCACGGCCTGTGGACCGCGCAGATCCGCGACGCGATCAAGCGTTCGGACGGCTCGGTACAGGGCATCGGCGAGCTGCCGGCCGAGATCCGCGAGCTGTTCCGTACCGCGTGGGAGGTCCCGCAGCGGGCGCTGATCGACCTCGCCGCCGCGCGGGCGCCGTACATCGACCAGTCGCAGTCGTTGAACCTGTTCATGGCGGCGCCGAACATCGGCAAGCTGTCCTCGATGTACCTGTACGCCTGGAAGAGCGGCCTCAAGTCGACCTACTACCTGCGTTCGCGCCCGGCGACGCGGATCCAGCAGGCGACCGTGGCCGCGGCCACCACCGACGGGGACGCGGTCGCCTGCTCGGTGGAGAACCCCGAATCCTGCGAGGCCTGCCAGTGACCACCGTCCCGAAGTCCGACACCACCGAGGCCATGCTGCTGGACCCGGGCATGAACCTGACCCTGCGCCCGATGCGCTACCCGCACTTCTACGACCGCTACCGCGACGCCATCCGCAACACCTGGACTGTCGAAGAGGTCGACCTGCACTCGGACCTGAAGGATCTGCACCGTCTCTCACCGGCCGAGCGCCACCTGGTCGGTCGGCTCGTGGCGTTCTTCGCCACCGGCGACACGATCGTGGCCAACAACCTCGTCCTGAACCTCTACCAGCACATCAACTCGCCCGAGGGCCGGCTGTATCTGTCCCGGCAGTTGTTCGAGGAGGCGGTACACGTCCAGTTCTACCTGACGTTGCTGGACACCTACGTACCCGACGAGGCGGAGCGCGCGGAGGCGTTCGCCGCGGTGGAGAACATCCCGTCGATCAAACGCAAGGCAGACTTCTGCTTCCGCTGGATCGACTCGCTGTTCGACGTACGCGAGCTGCGTACCGCCGCCGACCGCAGGGCGTTCCTGCTCAACCTGATCTGCTTCGCGGCCTGCATCGAGGGCCTGTTCTTCTACGGCGCCTTCGCGTACGTCTACTTCCTGCGCTCCCGGGGACTGCTGAACGGGCTGGCGTCCGGTACCAACTGGGTGTTCCGCGACGAGTCGATGCACATGGCGTTCGCGTTCGACGTGGTCGGGACCGTCCGGGCCGAGGAACCCGAGCTGTTCGACGACGAGCTGGCCGCGCAGGTACGTACGATGCTCGACGAAGCCGTGGAGTGTGAGGTGCAGTTCGCCGAGGACCTGCTCGGTCAGGGCATCGCCGGTCTGTCGCTGACCGACATGCGGGAGTATCTGCAGCACGTCGCCGACCGCAGGCTGGGCCAGCTGGGCATCGGGCCGCTCTACGGCTCGTCGAACCCGTTCACGTTCATGGAACTGCAGGACGTCCAGGAACTGTCGAACTTCTTCGAGCGCCGCGTCTCCGCGTACCAGGTGGGTGTCACCGGCACTGTCGCCTTCGACGACGACTTCTGACGCGTTCTACCCTGGTGTGTCGAGGCATGGCCGGGTCGGTGAGGAGACGGAATGACTGGGGCGACCTTCGAGCAGCAACGGCCGTACGACTATCTGACCCGGCTGGCCACCTCCGATCTGGGTCGCTCCTACAAGTCGGTGGTGACCGGTGAGCTCGGTATCCCGGCCGGCGGCACCGTGCTGGACCTCGGCTGCGGGCCGGGCGCGGATCTGTCGGCCTTCGCCCGGGCGGCCGGTCCGGACGGTCACGTACTCGGGCTCGACCACGACGCCGACGCGGTCGAGCAGGCCCGGGAGCGGATGAGCGGGGCAGCGACGGTGGAGGTCCGCGCCGCGGACATCCACCGCACCGGGCTGGCCGGGGCGTCGGTGGACCGCATCCACACCGACCGGGTCCTGCAGCACGTCGCAGACCCGGCGGCGGTGCTGGTGGAGGCGCGACGCCTGCTGCGTCCCGTCGGTCGGGCGGTGTTCGCCGAACCGGACTGGGACACGCTGGTCATCGACCATGCCGATCTCGCGGTGCCGCACGCGTACCGGCGGTTCGTCACCGAAAGGGTGGTGCGCAACGCCGTCATCGGCCGTCAGCTGGCCGGCCTGGCCGACGCGGCCGGGCTCACCGTCACCCGCATCATCCCGATGACCTCGGTGTTCCAGGACGCGGCCGCAGCCGACCAGGTCCTGGGGTTCCATCGGGTCACCGAACGCGCGGTGACGGCCGGCTACCTGGACCGGTCCACGGCCGACAGCTGGCTGGAGCAGCTGGCCACCCGGCCGTTCTTCGCCTCCGTCACCCTGTTCGTCGTCGTGGCGCAGCCTTCCGGCGTACCAGGGCCTGCTCAGGTGTAGGGGGCCAGCAGGGACGCCAGCGCTTCGCGGTCGTGCAGTTTCTCCGAATGGGTTACGCCGCAGCGATGGCGTGGATGCTGGTGCTGCTCGCCGGCTCCGTGGTCGCCATCAACTTCTTCTTCGGCAGGTACTGGGTGAACTATGGCGACTGACACCGACACCGCGCCGGCCCTGGGACGTACCGCCGCTCCAGTGGAACCGCGCCGACGCCGCCGGACCGGGATCCGGCGCTACCTGCTCCACGCGGCACTCATCGTGGTCGCGCTGGTCATGCTGTACCCGCTGATCTGGATGGTGGCCAGCTCGTTCAAGCCGACCGCGGAGATCTTCTCCCAGCCAAGCCTGATCCCGAAGCACTTCGAGCCGTCCAACTACGCCAGGGGCTGGCAGGGCGTCAACACGAGCTTCGACATCTTCATCGAGAACTCGATGTTCATCTCGCTGCTGGCGATCGTCGGCAACGTCTTCTCCTGCAGCCTGGCCGCGTACGCCTTCGCCCGGCTCCACTTCACCGGCCGGCGGATCGCGTACGTGATCATGCTCGTCACGCTGATGCTGCCCACGCACGTGACGCTGGTACCGCAGTACATCCTGTTCAACAAGCTGGGCTGGGTGAACACGTTCTACCCGCTGTTCGTACCGCACTTCTTCGCGGTCGACGCGTTCTTCGTGCTGCTGATGGTGCAGTTCATCCGTACGCTGCCGCGTGAGCTCGACGAGGCGGCCCGGCTGGACGGCTGGGCCTGACCGGGCCTGATCGGGGTCTCGGTACTGTCGGGGAGTTGTCGCACTGCGGAGGTGTGCGTTGAGTGGCGCCTGCTGTGCCCCGGGTGGCCGGGAGCCATCTGGCGGTCAGGCTGCGGCCCCCGCCGCGCCCCGGGGGTCCGTCGCGGCCCGGCCCGACCAGCTGCCGCCGATGGTCACCGTCCCGGGCGGCACCTTCCTGATGGGTTCGGAGGCGCCGGAAGCGAACCCGGGTGACGGCGAGGGACCGGTACGGCAGATCACCCTGGATCCCTTCCAGTTGGCGCGGCACGCCGTGACCAACCGCGAGTTCGCCGCCTTCGTCGACGCGACCGGCCACCGCAGTGGCGCCGAACGTTTCGGCTGGTCTTTTGTGTTCGCCGGGTTCCTGCCCGCCCACCTGCGCCGCGGCGCGCAGCGGCCGGAGGCCGCGCCCTGGTGGTGCCGGGTCCCCGGCGCCGACTGGCGGCACCCGGAAGGCCCGGGCAGCGACATCGGCGAGCGTGCCGAGCACCCGGTGGTCCACGTCGACCACGACGACGCCCTGGCCTACTGCGCCTGGGCGGGCCTGCGGCTGCCCACCGAGGCGGAATGGGAGCGTGCCGCCCGGGGTGGGCTGGAACAGGCGACCTACGCCTGGGGCGAGGAACTGACACCCGGCGGCGAACACCGGTGCAACATCTGGCAGGGCCGGTTCCCGGTGAAGAACTCGGCCGAGGACGGTTACCGCGGTACGGCGCCGGCGGAGAGCTTCGCGCCCAACGGTTTCGGCCTCTACAACACGGCCGGCAACGTGTGGGAGTGGTGCGCCGACTGGTGGGGCACCGCGCACGACCCGGCTCCCGCCGACAATCCGACCGGCCCGGCGCACGGCACGTCGCGGGTGACCCGCGGCGGGTCGTACCTCTGCCACGTCTCCTACTGCAACCGCTACCGGGTGGCGGCGCGTACCGCGAATGATCCTGACTCCTCGACCGGCAACACCGGCTTCCGGGTGGCCCGCAGCCTCTGATTCGGCTGCCGGTACCGAAAAGTAGGTTGTGTAGCCGTTTGGGCACCGTGGCACCGGCTGCCGCTGTCCGCCGCGTACGCTGCGCCGCGTGTTCAACGAGACGCCGGACCTGTGGGAGTTCGGCCCCAAGCCGTGGCGCGTACTGCTGGCTGCGGCGGTGACCGTGGGCGTGAGCCTGTCCATACTGCTGGGCGGCGGCCCGATCCGCTATCCGCTGGCCGTGTTCGGCTTTGTCGGGGCGGCCTTTCAGTCGGCGGTCGGGTTGCTGCCCCGGCCACAGTTCCGGGCCGACGGCGAAGGCGTGTCGATCCGCCCGATCACCGCGTGGCGCTACCGCGTCAGGTTGCAGTGGGAGGACATCGAACGCATCGACATCCAGCGGTCGACGATGTCCGTGCACACCAGCCACGACGCCCGGTTCCTGCGCGACGAGCTGCGCCCGAAGTACCAGGTGCTGCTACAACTCGCGGGTGTCGGACCCGACGACGCGTCGTCGGCGTTGCACCGGCTCAGCGGCGGGCGCTTCGGCTGACCCGGTCGCACCGGCACGGTTCGGGGCGGACCGAACGGTTGCCGATCTAGCCTCGCGGGATGCTGTCCACCGAGCTGCCCGCACCGGTCGGCCGCCGCCGCGCGGTGCTGTTCCTGGCCATGTGCGTGGGGATCTTCCTGGTACTGCTGGATGTCACCGCACTCAACGTCGCGCTGCCGGCCATCGGGTCCGGGCTGCATGCCGGTGGCCGGCTGGCCTGGGTGGTGGACGGCTACTCCGTACCCTTCGCGGCGCTGCTGCTGCTCGGCGGCACGCTGGGGGACCTGACCGGGCACCGCCGGGTGGTGCTGGTGGGCCTCGCGGTGTTCGGCGCCGGCTCGGTCGGCTGTGCGCTGGCACCCGCGCTCGCGGTACTCGTGGCGGCCCGGGTCACCCAGGGTGTCGGCGCCGCCCTGCTACTGCCCGGCACCCTCGCGGTGATCACCCGGGCGTACCCGCAGCCGACGGAACGGGCCCGGGCGATCGGCCTGTGGGCGTCGATCGGTGCGCTGTCCGCGCCGGCCGGTCAGGTGGTCGGCGGTCTGCTGGTGCAGGGGTTCGGTTGGCCCGAGGTGTTCTGGCTGAACCTGCCGCTGGTGGCGGGCGCGTTGTTGGCCACCGTACTTGCCGTACCGGCCGATGCCGGATCGTCCCGACGGGGTCGGTCGCAGCTGCCCGGCGACCGTCGGCGCCGGCCGGACGTGCCCGGTACGGCCCTGGCCGTACTGGGACTGGGCGCCGTGGTGTACGCGGTGGTCGAACACAGCCTGCCGGCACTGCTCGCCGGTCTGCTGTTGCAGCGGGTGCAGGGCCGGCCGGCGGCGATCGCCGGACTCGCTGCGCTGCCGGCGTTCCTGCTGCTGGTGGTGGTCGGTCCGGTGGGTGGTCGACTGGTCGGACATCATGGCGTACGGCGGCTGATCGTCGCTGGCGTCACGGTCAGCGCGATCGGCCTGGCGTTGCTGGCACTGTCCGGGCCACACACGTCGTACCTGCTGATGGCGCCGGCGCTGGTGGTCTGGGGTGCGGGTCTGGGGTTGCTCACCCCGGCGGTGGTGACGGGTGCGGTGAGCGCGGTGCCCGCGCAGCGGGCGGGCCTGGCCAGTGCGGTCAGCAACACGGCCCGGCAGACGGGCGGCGCGATCGGGGTTGCCGGTTGCGTGGCCATCGCCGGTCCGCCCGGTTCGGCGGGGTTCCCGGCGGCTTCCGGTACGCGGTACTTGTCGGTGCGGTGGTCCTTGCCGCTGTCGCCGCGCTGACCGCGCTGGGTTACCCACGAGATGATGCGCCGGATGGTCCGCCCGGCGCGGCGGCGGCGTGACCGCGTACGGGCAGCGTGTCACCGCGGACCTACAGGCCGATCGGTACCTCGGCCAGATCGGTCCACAGCTGGCGGAGTTCGGCGTAGTTGCGGTCCGGCAGGGTGTCCAGGATCTGCAGCAGGGCTTCGCGGGCGTGGCTGGTGTGCGCTGCGGACAGCAGCGTGTCGCGGTTGGCGGGCCCGTGGTCGAAGGCTGCCTCGACGTGTTCGGCGATCTCGATCCGGGTCAGCGGCGCCTGCCCGTGCGGTGCGGTGTGCTGTTGGTCGAGTTGCTCGGCGATGGCGACACTCATCGAAACTCCTGGGGGATAAGGGGTCCACGCGACTGCGTCGGCCCGGCCCGGTGATACCGGGACCAACGATCTGCTGCCGGGACGGATTCGCTGGGTTCCCTCGGACGGGGTGGGTGGATCGCTGCCCATCGGGTCTGCCCGGATCGCGCTGGACGGAATTTTCCGCTATGGAGTGAAGCCGCGCCACAAGCGAATATGATCGAGCTGATCTGACTGGACGGCCGGTCGTAGACCAGACCTGACCGCGAAAGGAGCGGCCATGCGGCTCTGGCTGCCGCTGATGGCCCTGGTGACACTGTTGTTCGGACTCTTCGTCCCGGCCGGACCGTTCGGATGGCTAGCGTCCAATGGTTCTGCGCCGCCGGGTCCTTCCGCTGCGCCCAGCGGTCCTGGAAGGCACGCCGGTCCTGGAAGGCACGCCGGTCCGGGAGGGCACGCCGGTCCGGGAAAATCCAGTGGTTCGGCCCGGCCGCGTGGTTCCGGTGCGTCGGGCAGATCGCCGAGGTCCGGCGGACGGCCGGAGATCCTGCTGGATCCGGTGGGTATCTCGGTGCCGACCGGTCCGGTCGGCACCGGCACCACCACACCCGGCGGTACGCTCACCGCCCAGCTGGGCACCGTGCGGGTGGACGACACCCGGCTGGTGCTGGCGAGTTGGATCGCAACCGTGTCCGCGGGCAACTGCACCACCACCGGCGGCACCATCACGAACGCGAACGTGGCGTACTGGTCCGGTCCGGTCACCGCGTCCACCGGCCTGGCGAACCGGACCCCGGGCCAGCTCACGTCCGCGAACCGGGTCGCGCTGTCCACGCCACGGACCGCGTTCAGTTCGCAGGCGCTGGTGCTCGGCACCTCCACCAGTTGGAACCCGACCCTGGTGATCACCATCCCCAGTACCGCGATCGCCGGTACCTACAGCTGCACCATCACGCACACGGTGGCCTGAGCACGACCGTCTCCGACGGATCGCCGACAACGGCGTGATCAGCGGTGTCGACTACCGCCGGTGCTGGTACGGGTCAGCCCCTGATCGTCATCATCGCGGTCGGGCTGCTGATCGACGGGCTGTTCGGGGCGGTGGACCGGTCGATCCGGCGACGCTGGGGGATGCTCGGCTGACGTTGACCGTGGGTGACGACGAGCGGATGCCGGATCCGCCGGTCGGGCATACGCTCGGGGCATGCCACGGTATGCGAGCGCACAGCAGGTGGAGCGGGCCGAGGCGCTGGAGTTCCTGCGGACCCGGCACCACGCCATCCTGATCACCCGCCGGTGGGACGGTCGGCCACAGGCGTCACCGGTCAGCGCCGGGGTGGACGGCGCCGGCCGGCTGCTCGTGTCGACCTACCCGCAGCGGGCCAAGGCACGCAACGTACGGCGCGACCCGAGGGTGTCGGTGTGTGTGCTGTCGGATGACTTCGACGGGCCATATTTGCAGGTCGACGGCGTCGCGGTGGTGCTCGATCTGCCGGCTGCGCTGGACGACTTCGTCGAGTACTACCGCTGCATCGCCGGCGAGCACCCGGACTGGGACGAGTACCGGGAGGCGATGCTGCGGCAGGGCAAGTGCCTGATCCGGATGGAGATCACCGACTGGGGGCCGATCGCCACCGGCGGCTTCCCTCCCCGGCTGGCAGAGGACTCCTGACCGTTCATCCACTGTGGAGGCTTGTCGATATCCGTTACCGTGTTGGGGAATCGGCACGTGGTTGCACATCGTGACCGTCCGCGCTCGACGCGACGGCGAAGGAGGCGGGTGGCGGCATGGCGAACGTCCCGTACGACCGTAAGGACCAGCTGCACCAGATCGAGAGCGGGCTGCTGCAGGGCGAACAGGTCCTGGCGGTGTACGACGCGGTCGGCACCGGCACCGGCTTCATCGGCCTGACCGACCGTCGGGTGATCATCCAGGACCGGTCGTTCGTCGGCAAGAAGGTAGCCATCACCAGCATCCCGTACTCGAAGATCACCAGCGTCAGCGTGGTCAGCAACAAGTCGTGGGCGGGTTCGTTCTTCTCCACCGGATCGATCGCCATCCATGTCGGTACGCACACCTACGAAGTGGACTTCCGGGGCGAGCAGAAGAGTCAGCACGTACACAACGTGGTGCTGCACTACATCGGTCGCTGACCGGCTGCCGCGCTGACCGCCGGCGCTGCCGGAAACCGGTTGCCGTTGCGGGCCGCGTGCAGCAGCATGCGGCCATGAATGATGTGGCACGGGTGACGTTGCGCCCGATGGACGACGATGGGTACGAACGGTTCCTCGACCGCTCGGTCCGGGAGTACGCCGAGGACAAGGTACGCAGCGGGGAGTACGCCGCCGACGTCGCGGTGCAGCGGTCCGCTGCCGAATTCGGCAAGCTGCTGCCGGAAGGTCTGGCCACGCCGGACACGCTGCTGTTCACCGCGTTGAACACGGACGGCGTCGACGTGGGAGTGCTGTGGCTGGCGTTGCCGTCGGGCAGCCGTCGTACGGCGTTTGTGTTCGAGCTGTGGGTCGGCCCGGAGTACCGGGGTCGCGGGTACGGGCGGGCGATCATGCTGGCCGGTGAGCAGGAGCTGGCCGCACGCGGGGTCGGCGAACTGGGCCTCAACGTGTTCGGCCACAACCCGGTGGCGATCGGTCTGTACGAGAGCCTCGGGTACCGGGTGACCACGCAGCAGATGAGCAAGCAGATCTCCGCGGAATGACGGTCTGCGACAGTAGACATTCATGGCTTTTGTAATGTGAGTCGCAGTGGCGCGTCTGTCTGTCCGGACGTTCGTTTCACCGGGTGACAGCGATCCCTCCGGTGGGCATGCCTTTGCGGCATGTTCGGCGGAAAGCCTTGTTCCCCCGCCAGAGATGCCCCCGACCGTTTCGGCGGTCGGGGGCATCTCGTCGCCCGGTCCAATGCGTTGCCGCGGTTGCTGCCATCCGGCCCGGTGTGGCCGCGGACTGCCCGGCGCCGAAGCCGGGCGCAGAACCAGAGCCAACGCCCGGCTCCGGCCGCCCCGGCCCGGGCCCGCGCCGCCGCGCACCCCGCGTACCTCCGTGCCGCGCGCCCGAGGTGGCAGAGCGGCGCCGATGCGCCAGCCTCGGCTCACCGACCTGCGAGTGTCGTCCGGTTCGGGGAATGTCCGAAGGGGTGGTCGCGTTGTGGAACTATGAGTTGCGTGTGATGGACTCAACTCCAGGTTGACGACAGCGGGCCCGGCGAGTCAGCATTGAGTCAGGTCCACTCAACTAGACATTGAGCTCCACATCGGGAACCAGCTACGGAGGAATACAAGATGGCACGTGCGGTCGGCATCGACCTCGGGACGACCAACTCGGTGGTGAGCGTCCTGGAAGGTGGCGAGCCCACTGTAATCGCGAACGCCGAGGGGGCGCGCACCACGCCGTCGATCGTCGCGTTCGCCAAGAACGGTGAGGTGCTCGTCGGTGAGGTCGCAAAGCGGCAGGCGATCACCAACCCCGACCGGACCATCCGGTCGGTCAAGCGCCACATGGGCACCGACTGGTCGGTGGGCATCGATGACAAGAAGTACACCTCGCAGGAGATCAGCGCCCGCACGCTGATGAAGCTCAAGCGCGACGCCGAGGCATACCTGGGCGAGCAGGTCACCGACGCGGTGATCACCGTCCCGGCCTACTTCGAGGACGCGCAGCGCACCGCGACGAAGGAGGCCGGTGAGATCGCCGGCTTCAACGTTCTGCGCATCATCAACGAGCCGACCGCCGCGGCGCTGGCCTACGGGCTGGACAAGGGCGACAAGGAAGCAGACCGTCCTGGTCTTCGACCTCGGTGGCGGCACCTTCGACGTCTCGCTGCTGGAGATCGGCGACGGCGTGATCCAGGTCCAGGCCACCAGCGGTGACAACCACCTCGGTGGTGACGACTGGGACGAGCGCGTCATCAAGCACCTGGTGCAGACGTTCCAGGGGCAGCACGGGGTGGACCTCGGCAAGGACAAGATGGCTCTGCAGCGGCTGAAGGAAGCCGCCGAGAAGGCCAAGATCGAGCTGTCCGCCACGTCCAACACCACGATCAACCTGCCGTACATCACGGCCGGTCCGGACGGCCCGCTGCACATGGACGTGTCGCTGTCCCGTTCGGAGTTCCAGCGTCTCACCCAGGACCTGCTGAACCGCGCGAAGGCGCCGTTCGAGCAGGCCGTAAGCGACGCCAGCATCAAGGTGTCCGACATCGACGACGTGATCCTGGTCGGCGGGTCGACCCGGATGCCGGCGGTGTCCGAGCTGGTCAAGCAGCTCACCGGCAAGGACCCGCACAAGGGCGTCAACCCCGACGAGGTCGTGGCCGTCGGTGCCGCGCTGCAGGCCGGCGTGCTCAAGGGCGAGGTCAAGGACGTCCTGCTGGTCGACGTGACCCCGCTGTCGCTGGGCATCGAGACCAAGGGCGGCATCTTCACCAAGCTCATCGAGCGCAACACCAACATCCCGACCAAGCGTTCGGAGATCTTCACCACCGCCGACGACAACCAGCCCTCGGTGCTGATCCAGGTGTTCCAGGGTGAGCGCGAGATCGCGGCGTACAACAAGAAGCTCGGCACCTTCGAGCTGACCGGCATCCCGCCGGCACCGCGCAGCGTCCCGCAGATCGAGGTCTCGTTCGACATCGACGAGAACGGCATCGTCAATGTGTCAGCCAAGGACCTGGGCACCGGCAAGTCCCAGTAGATGACCATCACCGGCGGCTCCTCGCTGCCGAAGGACGACATCGAGCGGATGATGCAGGAGGCGCAGGAGCACGCCGACGAGGACAAGCAGCGTCGGGAAGAGGCCGAGACCCGCAACCTCGCCGAGGGCCTGCAGTGCCAGACCGAGAAGTTCCTCGCCGAGAACGGTGAGAAGCTCCCGGCCGACAAGAAGTCGGAGATGCGAACGAGGCTCTCGGCGAGCTCCGCGGCGCGCTGGGCGGTCAGGACATCGAGAACATCCAGCACCGCGCAGGAGAAGCTGGCCAAGGTCTCGCAGGAGGCCGGCGCCGCGATGTACGCGCAGGGCCAGGCCGGTGGCGAGGGCGCGTCCGCCGGTGCCGAGGGTGCTGCGGGTCAGCCCGGCGGCGAGCAGGCCGGCCCGGCCGGTGGCGCCACCGGTGCCTCGGCAGGCGGCAAGGAAGACGTGGTCGACGCCGAGATCGTGGACGAGGACGACAAGAAGTGACGCAGCACAACTCGGCGGACAATGCAGGAAGGGTGCCCCCGGTTCCCGGGGGCACCCGCCCGCCCGACGACGAGCAGGAGGAGCGGATAGTCGTGCGCGACCGGCGCCGGATCGATCCGAACGGGACCCAGCCGCAGCGCTCCGCGGACAGCGCCGACACGACCGCTGCCGAGTCGGAGGCGGCGGATGCCACCGAGGCGGCGGGTGCCGACCGAGGCTGCTCCGGCGGCCGACGACACCACCGGCACCGCCCCGGCCGGCACCGCCCCGGCCGGTACCGCCCCGGCCGGTACCGCCGCCGAGTGGTACTGCTCCCAGTGGTACTGCCCCGGGTGCGGATGCCGGGTCGGTAGATGCCGCGGCGGAGGCCGGTACGGCCGATGTCGGGAAGCTGCGGAACGAGCTCGACGAGCGGACCAGGGACCTCAAGCGGGTGGTCGGCGGAGTACGCCAACTACCGCAAGCGGGTCGACCGGGACCGTGCCTGGTGCCGGCGAGCAGGCGACCGGCGCGGTGCTCGCAGCGCTGCTGCCGATGCTCGACGACCTGGACCGGGCCCGCGAGCACGGCGACCTGGTCGGCCCGTTCGCGACCGTGGCGGAGCAGCTCACCTCGGCGCTGACCAAGTTCGGGCTTGACCCCGTTCGGCGAGGTGGGCGACCCGTTCGACCCGACCCGGCACGAGGCGGTGGCGCACCAGACCTCCGCCGATGTCACCGAGCCGACCTGCGTGCATGGTCATGCGGCGCGGCTACCGGCTCGGCGAGCGGCTGCTGCGGCCGGCGCTGGTCGCGGTGGCCGACCCGGAGGAGCCGACGGCGGATGCCCCTGCCGGGGCCGCCGACCAGGGATCCGGTGACGGCCAGGGCGACGGCGCGTCGGAGAAGTGACGGGTGCACGGCGTTCGTGACGTGGAAGGGGGTGCGGTCTCCTGAGTTCCAAGGACTGGCTCGAGAAGGACTTCTACGCGTTCTCGGCGTGGCCAAGTCCGCCTCCGCCGACGACATCAAGAAGTCGTACCGGAAGCTCGCCCGGGAGCTGCACCCGGACCACAATCCCGGTGACGCGCGGCCCGAGGAGCGGTTCAAGTCGGTGTCCGAGGCGTACGCGGTGCTCTCCGACGACAAGAAGCGCAAGGAGTACGACGAGATGCGCTCGCTGTTCGGCGTCGGATGCGGCGCGTTCCCGGCGGCCCGGGCGCCCGGGCCCGGCCGGCGGCGGCAGCATGCCGTTCGACCTGTCCGATCTGCTCGGCAACGGCGGGCGAGAGCCGGTTCGCCGGTGCGGTTCACCGACCTGTTCAGCTCGATCTTCTCGGCGGCGGTGGGCGTCGCGGTGCCGGCACCGCGAGTCCGGCCGGGCCGTGACGTCGAGGCCGAGGTGGCGCTCGACTTCGCCGACGCGGTCCGGGGCGACCGTCTGCCGCTGACTCTGCGCGCGCCCGGGGTCTGCGACACCTGCCACGGCAACGGCGCCAAGCCGGGCACCACGCCGCACACCTGCCCGACCTGCCACGGCGTCGGCCTGACCAGCAGCAACCAGGGTTCGTTCAGTTTCTCCGAGCCGTGCCGGGACTGCCAGGGCGCCGGATCGGTGGTCGACGAGAAGTGCCCGGAGTGCCGCGGCACCGGTGGGGTCACCAAGACCCGGACGCTGAACGTACGGCTTCCGGCCGGGGTGTCCGACGGGCAGCGCATCCGGCTGGCCGGGGGGGTGAGCCGGGTGAGCGCGGCGGCCAGGCCGGTGACCTCTACGTACGGTGCATGTGAAGTCCGGACGATCTGTTCGGACGGTCCGGCGACGACCTGACGCTGACCGTTCCGGTCACGTTCGCGGAGGCGGTGTTCGGCGCCGACCTGCGGGTGCCGACCCTGACGGGGTGGTGACCCTACGGGTACCGCCGGGCACGCCGAGCGGGCGCACCCTGCGGGTCCGGGGCCGGGGTGTGAGTGCGACGTTCCGGGGTGACCGGCGATCTGCTGGTCACCGTGGAGGTTACGGTGCCCAAGGATCTGTCGGAACGGGCCCGGAAGGCGCTCGAGGAGTTCGCTCGGAGACCCCACCGGCGGCCCGGGACGCGCTCGACGCGCGGGTACGGCGGCAGGAGCATCGATGACCACGCACTTCTTCATCGAGATCGAGGGCACTTCGGATGCGAAGGTCCTCATGATCTCGGTGGCGGCCCGGATGGCGGGGATGCATCCGCAGACCCTGCGCCAGTACGACCGGCTCGGCCTGGTGCAGCCGGGCCGTGCGGCCGGCGGCGGCCGGCGCTACAGCGCCCGCGACGTGGCGCTGCTGCGCGAGATCCAGCGGCTCGTCAGGAAGAGGGCGTCAACCTGGCCGGCATCAAGCGGATCATCGAACTGGAGCAGGCGACGACCATGTTGCAGAACCGGGTCGCGGAGCTGGAGGCGCAGCTGGTGGCGGCCCGGCAGCAACTGGCGGAGGCGCAGACGATGTCCGGCTCGTACGGGCGGGATCTGGTGCCGATGCGGGAGACCGCGCTGGTGGTCTGGCGGCCCCGTAACCAGGACCGGCGTCGTTAGCACTAGGTGTCGAGGGTCTGGCAGGGCCGGAGGTTCGACGTTACCGGGAAAGTGCCAGGCATGCGGGTTCCGGATAACGCGGCGTGTCGTGCTTGCTACTGGTAGTAGCGTCATTGCTGCGGCGGCGCGTCGAGGACGGCTCTCCGTACCGGGGAAATGTCCCTGAACTGCTGCGCCACCCGTGGCGGGTGGTCCTTGCCCGCCTCATCCCGACATGCAGTCGAGGAGGAACCGTCATGGGCATGAAGAACAAGATGGGCAAAGCCAAGGGCAAGGTCAAGGACACCGCTGCCGGACACGGGGAGCAGATCGACAAGGGCATCGACAAGGGCGCGGAGAAGGCGGACCAGCGCACCGGCGGTAAGTACGGCGAGCAGATCGACAAGGGTGCCGAGAAGGGCAAGGAGGGCGTCGGTCAGTGGGCCGGTTCTGACGACGAATGACGGTATCGCTCATGGGTGGGTGAGGTGCGGGCCATGCGGCCCGCACCTCACCTGCGGTCGTTGTCGCCGGGATCGGGGATGATGGAGGTCCGACCCCTCCGCCATCGAAGGGACTGCCCGATGAGTTTCAAGGACAAGTTCGACAAGTTCGCCGACCGGGCCACCGAACTCGCGGAGCAGGCAACCGAGCGGGCCCGCGATCTGGCTTCCGAACACAACGACAAGATCGACCAGAAGTTGGACAGGGCCGCCGGTTACCTGGACGAGAAGACCAACGGCAGATACGCCGACAAGATCGGCACCGGTGTCGGTCGGGCCAAGGAAGGTCTGGACAAGTTCGCCGAACGCGGCGAAGGCGGCTCCGGACGCGCCGACAGCGACTCCGAACCGCCGCGCTGACGGCGTTCACCGCAGCACGGTCAGGGTACGGGCCGCCAGCGGGCATGCCGGTCAGGCGGCGGTTCCGCGCCGTGCAGCGACAACCGCGGCCTGACCGCGTCCGTACGGCCGGCCTGCGGTCGGCGGGCACCGGGGCGGAACTGCACCGGCCAGTCCACCTCGGTGAACCCCTGCTCGGCCGCCGCGTGCAGGGTCCACTGCGGGTCGTACAGGTGGGTACGGCCCAGCGCGCACAGGTCCGCGCGCCCGGCGAGCAGGATCGAGTTCACGTCGTCGTACGAGGAGATCGCGCCGACGGCGATCACCGCGAGCCCGGTGTGCCGGGCCACCTCGTTGCTGATCCGGTCGGCGAACGGCGTCTGGTACGAGCGCCCGTACGCGGGCTGCTCGTCGCTGACCACCTGCCCGGTCGACACGTCGATGCCAACAGCGCCGTGCCCGGCGAACGCGCGGGCGATGCCGACCAGGTCGTCGGCGGACACCCCGCCCGGCGCCCAGTCCGTGGCCGAGATCCGTACGGTCATCGGCCGGTCGGCCGGCCAGACGGCCCGCACCGCGTCGAAGACCTCCAGCGGGTAGCGCAGCCGGCCGGCCAGCGTGCCGCCGTAGTCGTCGGTGCGGTGGTTGGTCAGCGGGGACAGGAACGACGACAGCAGGTAGCCGTGCGCGCAGTGCAGTTCCAGCAGATCGAAGCCGGCGTCGGCGGCGCGTCGGGCGGCCGCGACGAACTCGTCGCGGATAGTCAGCCAGTTCCGCTCGCGGTCAGCTCGTGCGGCACCTGGCTGTCCGGCGCGTACGGCAGCGGCGGACGGGCCGACCACCGGCCAGTTGCCGGCCGGCAGCGGCCGGTCGATGCCCTCCCACATCAGCCGGGTGGAGCCCTTACGACCGGAGTGGCCGAGCTGGACGCTGATAAGGGCGGTGCTGTCGCCGGTGTACGAAGTCGACGATGCGCCGCCACGCCGCGGCCTGCTCGTCGGAGTACAGGCCGGTGCAGCCGGGCGTGATCCGCCCGGTCGCCGACACGCACACCATCTCGGTCATCACCAGCGCGGCACCGCCGAGCGCCTTGGCGCCCAGGTGCACCAGGTGGAAGTCGGTGGGTAGGCCGTCGACCGCCGAGTACATGTCCATCGGCGGACACGACGATGCGGTTCTTCAGCGTCAGTCCGCCGAGCCGGAACGGCTGGAACATCGGCGGCCGGACCACCGGCGGTCCGGGCGTGACGCCGCGCGCGACCTCGTGCTCGGCGTACCACTGTTCGACGTCGGCGGCGAACTGCGGGTCGCGCAGCTTGAGGTTGTCGAAGGTGACCCGCCGCGATCGGGTCAGGATGTTGACCGCGAACCGGGTCGGCGGCTGCCAGGTGTACTGGCCGATCTGCTCGAACCATTCCAGGCTGGCCTGCGCGGCGCGCTGGGTGGAGGCCACCACCGGGCGGCGTTCGGTCTCGTACGCCGCCAGCGCATCGTCCACAGTGGAGTGTTCGGTCAGGTTCGCGGCCAGCGCCAGAGCGTCCTCCATGGCCAGTTTCGTACCGGAGCCGATGGAGAAGTGCGCGGTGTGCGCAGCGTCACCGAGCAGTACGACGTTGCGGTGCCGCCACTGTTCGCAGCGCACGGTGTGGAAGCTGATCCACCGGGAGTTGTTGCCGCGCAACCGGTGTGCGCCCAGCAGGGGTGTCAGCAGCTCGGTGCAGCGGGCGATGGACGCGTCGTCGCTGTGCCCGGCGGGCAGTTGCGCGGCTTCGGCGGCGAGCCGGTCGAACCCGTGCCCGCGCCAGACCGGTTCGGCCATCTCCACGATCAGCGTCGACGAGCAGCGGTCGTACGGGTAGGCGTGCACCTGCACCGTGCCGTGCGGGGTGTCGGCGATCCAGAACGTGAACGCGTCGAACACCTTGTCGGTGCCCAGCCAGATGTAGCGGCAGCTGCGCTGTTCCACGCTGGGCCGGAAGACCTCGGCGTGCTGCTGGCGGGTGCCGGAGTTGACCCCGTCGGCGGCCACCACCAGGTCGTGGTTCGCGACCAGCTCGGAAAGCGGCGGCGCGTCCTGGCCGGTCAGCACCCGTACGCCGAGCTTCTCGCAGCGTTGCCGGAGGATCTCCAGCAGCCGTACCCGGCCGAGGGCGGCGAAGCCGTGGCCGCCGGAGGTGGTGACGCTGCCCCGGTAGTGCACGTCGATGTCGTCCCAGCGGGCGAACTCGGCGGCCATCGAGCGGTAGATGTCCGGGTCGGCGTGTTCGATGCCGCCCAGCGTCTCGTCGGAGAACACCACCCCGAAGCCGAACGTACGCCCGGCGGGGTTGCGGTCGTAGACGGTGATCTCCCGGTCGGGGTCGAGTCGGGCGGCCAGGGCGGCGAAGTAGAGGCCACCCGGCCCGCCACCGACCACCGCGACGCGCACCTACCGAGCGTATGCCGCCTGTCTGACGACCGTCAAGAAGACGCGTCACCGGGCAGCGGTTCCCGGGTCCAGACGCGGGTACCGAACGACCGGCACGAGTGTGTCGCGATCCGGGCCGCCCAGCTCAACGCCCGCTCGAACCGCTCCGCCGTCAGCGCAGCGTCCTCGGCCAGCGCGTGGACCAGCGCCCCGTGCAGTACATCGCCCGCGCCCAGCGTGTCCGCGACCCGGACTTCCGGCACCGGGACCTCGCCGCCACCGCTCGGCCCCCGCCAGACGATGCTGCCCGACCCGCGGCTGACGGCCGCGTACCGTACCCCTTTCGCCAGCAGGAACTCCAGCGTCTCGTGCGGCCCCGACACCCCGGGCGGATGGAAGTCCGCCGAACACACCGCGACGTCCAGCAACGGGAGCAGTTGCTCCGTGCCGGGCTTCCAGCTGCCGCCGTCCAGTACGGCCAGCCGACCGGCTCGCGCGGCCTGCTCCAGGGTGGCCCGCGCGAGCGCCGGGAAGTGCCCGTCGACTTCGACCACGGCGGCGTTGCGTACCAGCGACCCGATGTCGGCCGGTGCCCTCAGCTCCCGGCCCGCCGCGTTGGTGGACACCACGGCACGCTCACCGGTACCGGCGGTCACCATGATCGACGACAGCGTGGGCGGGCCCGTCCACCCGCTGCCCAGATCGACGACCCGCAGGTCGAAGGCGTCCAGGTCGGCGCGGATCCCGGCGGTCAGCGGATGATCGCCGATGCCGGTGAGCAGCGTGACGCTGCCACCCAGTGCGCTGCACGCGACCGCGGCATTGGTTGCCGGGCCGCCCGCCGCCACGACCTGCCGCAGCGAGGCGACCTTCTCGTCCGGCCCCGGCATCCGCTCGACGAACTGGATCACGTCCAGGGTGCACAGGCCGGCGAACAACGCTGCGCCCATGTACCCGAACCTAGTGCCGTTCCGTCTCGGTGTTCGGGCCGGATGCCCCGTGAGCAGCCCGGACGACAAGACCCAGGTGACGCGCCCGGGACGGTCACCATGAGCCGTGGCGGCGCTCTGGTGGGCGGTAGCTACCCTGGGGTACGGTTTCGGTCGCTCTATCCGGATGGAAGCAATGCGCAGATCCTGTTGCCTGGTGGCCGTGTGCGTGGTGCTCGGCTCGGCGCTCACCGCCTGCTCGTCCGATGCGGCCCTGCCGCCGACCTTCACCGGCGTGCGGGTCGACGCGGTACCGACGACGCAGGCACAGATCGCCTCCACCGGTGTCGACGACGACCTCCGGGAGAAGAGGCCGACAGGCGCCGTACTGGACGGACCGCACTACACCCTGCGGCTGGGATGGATCTCCACCGGCACCATGCTGAGTTCCCGGGACGCCGACGAGCTGGACACCACAGCCGTACGTGCGCCCAAGGGCCAGCAGCTCGTGGTCGCCGCCGTCGACGCCAACGACACCTACGCCGCGTACGAGGGCGGGGAGGTCGCGGTGAGCGTGGCCGTGGCCGGCAGCGAGACCCAGATCTCGCAGCTCCCCCTGCCGTACAAGCAGTACACCCACCCGTCGAACACCATCCTCATCCTGGTCAGCGCGCCCCGGAACGCGGAGCTGAGGTTGCGCGCCGAGGACACCGGCCGGTCCGAGGAACTCGACCTGCGTACCGGCAAGGTGCTGACCGACAGCTACCAGATGCGGCAGAGCAAGCCGGTGCACTGGTCGGGCTCGGCCCCGGTGGCATGCCCGTCGAACAGCGGGACGATGGCGGGAAAACTCAAGGTGCTCAACGCCGACTATCCGCAGGCCGGAGCGGCCTCGACGACGACGTACGCGAAGGGCGTCGGCTGGGCGCCGAAGGGGTCGACGATCCTGACCGTCCCCGCGCCAGGGCTGGAGCTGCAGTCGACGAGCGGGAACCTGCTGCTGTGCGGGGTGCTGCACGAGCAGATCAGCGACCCCGGCGTGTTCACCTTCCGCCCGCGTGGCGGCAAGTCCGTACCCGCTTCGTCCGGTAAGCGCGACATCGACCTGGACCTGAACAACCTCGGCGCCGACACCAGCGCGCTGACCTTCTTCGTACCGGCCGGGACCAGGACCGGCACCGTCACCATGGACCTGTCGAAGGCCCGGCTCGCCGTGGAGGCCACCAGCTCCGACGATCGCTCGCCGGCCTCGTGGTCCCGGGCACCGGGCCGGTTCACCCTCACCGTGACCCTCTGACCGGTCCCGGCACACCGGTGGGAATCCATCCTGCCGTCAGCGGTAGACGCCCGACCGGCCGGCGGTCAGGTCGGCGAGCGCGTCACGGTGCTGCGGGCTGAACAGCGTCGGCGTCTGGTGCAGATCGAACCAGCGCACGTCGAGCGTCTCGCTGTCGTTGGCGTGCAGGTGGCCGCCGGTCGGTGTGCAGCGGAAGAACACCGTGATCGGCTGGGCGACATCCCCGTTGGGGTAGCGCTGCTCGTACCTGCTGTAGACGCCGAGCAGGCTGTCCACCCGTACGGTCAGCCCGGTCTCCTCGCCGATCTCGCGTACCGCTGCCTCCTCGGCGGACTCGCCCAGCTCGATGGCGCCGCCGGGGAAGCCCCAGGCGTCGAGGTCGGCGCGGTGCTGGAGCAGTACCCGGTCGCCGTCGCAGACGCAGCCACCGGCGAAGTTGAGCTGGATGGGAGCAGACCCCACCCGCTCCCGCAGCCATCGAATGTAGTCAGCCATGTGCGCCATCATCCCGTGGCGGTTCTGTCGAGCGGATCGCCGACTAATCTGGATCTGCCTGCACATGATCTGTCGATAGCGAGAAAAGATCACACCGCAGTGAGGGAAGACTCAGATGGTGACTCAGACCCTGACGCAGATCACCACCGCGGACGCCACAGATGTCCTGGAGTTGATCAACGCAGACCGGTTGCCGGGGCAGCCGGTCTGCACCCGCGAGATGCTGGATCAGGCGATCTCCGGCTCGTCGCCGGTGGATTCAGGGTGGTGGGCAGAGCTGACGGACATACGTTCCGAGGTGCTCACCGGAATGGATGGACGGCCTGCGGGTGTCGTCGCGTACGCACGCCGACAACGTGACAACGCGGGTGTCATCCTCTGGCTGCACGCGCGGGAGCAGCGCGATCTTGTCCGCACCTTGTTGGAGCGTGCGCTGGCACAGCTCTCCGGCTGTTCCCAGATAGAAGCCTTTTCTTTCGCGACGGCTCTCGGGCTCGGTCTGGAGGCGCTGCCTGTGCGACACCGCCCGGTCACCCATGCCGAGCTGTTGGAACGAGGCTTTGTCGGTTCGAACCTGTGGCGCTACATGCATCGTGAACTGCCCGCGGATCTTCCGACAACTATCCATCGGCTCCGGCGGGACGAGAGTCGAACCGGCCGCGTCCTGGAGGTTGAACGTGATGGCCAGGTAGTAGCTGAAGCCACGGTCGGTGACCCGGTCGCCGGGACCGGTGTGCTGTGGTGGATCGCAGTGAACCCTGACTATCAGGGCCGCAGCTTGGGCACCGGACTGCTCGGATCGGCGCTGAAGGTGCTGGCGGACCTCGGTGCTCGCGAGGTCATCCTGTACGTCGACGATGACGCCCCCGACGACGACCCCGAGCGTAGTAGGGCAGCTGCCAATGCGATGTACGACCGAGCTGGGTTCACGGAGATCGATCGCCTATGGTCCTACCGGTTTTCCGCGCCCAAGGCGTAGCCAGCGGTGAGCGCGCCCGTCAGCCATGCCTCCACCGCCCTCACCTGGAGGCGGACCGCTGTGTCTGCGCAGTTCGCGATGGTTCGTGGGTCCAGCAGGCCGCAATGGCTGCTGATCGGAGCGGGTATGGTTCCCGCGACCGCGCGTGCGAGCGCCTTTGTGTAGTACTGCTTCCTGGTCGGCAGTCTTTCACGTAGATGCGGCGGATACAGGGCTACCACCTGGGGTTTGATGCGGTGGTAGGTGTGCAGTGCCCATGGGTCGTAGCGGTCAGCGATCGGCATGGCAAGCCCTGCGGCAACCACCCTGGGGTGCAGGAAGGGCGACGCCTCAGGAACCTGACCCGCAGATGAATAGAGACTGCGCGGCCAGAATGTGTCAAACCGGTCGGCTTCTGCCCAGCTGCGGCGAGCGGCAGCATGGGCTGCGATCTGCCCGTGGACCCACTCCGATGCCCAGGCTTCTGCCTGTTGCCGATGCTGGCTATCCAAGACGTCCGCCACTGTCGGCGAGCACAGACTGGGCCAGTTCGCGGCCCAGTACAACCGGGCCGATAGTCGTGCTGGCAGCATCGTGGCGGCAAGTGCGCACAGCTCCCCGGGCGCGCCCGGTGCGGTGCGGGACAGGTCAGCGAGGTAGCGCCGAGCGCCTCGGAGACCGTGTCTTCTGGCTACCTGAATCAGAGCGAAGGATCCTGCCGACAGGAGTTCGTCTGCGCCGTTGCCGGAGAGGAGCATTCTGCAGCCTGCTTCTGCGGCGAGTTGGTTCACCACCGCATTTGCCTGGGGCAGGGCGTCAAAACGGGGACCTATGGGCGACCAGGGAGGCTCACTTCCAGACCGTTCCGGATCGACAACCACGAGCTCTGTCCTGAGCTGCAGTTTGTCGAGCAGAGCCGCCACCACCGCAGCCGTGTTCAATCCGCTGTCGTCAACCAGATCCACGGTGAATGAGATGATCCGGCGCGCCGGGCGCAACGCGGTGACGGCAACCAGAACGGCCAAGGAGTCCAGACCGCCGGACAGGTTCACTCCGACGACGGCGGCATCCCCGCAGAGTTCCGCCACCGCGCGATTGAAGACCTCAGAGAGTGGCTGGCCGGATGGCCAGGGCAATGGCATCGGCCAGACCAACTCGACACCGGTCCATAGTGCATTGGGCAGGAACTCGCCGGTCAGGCCGAGTCCGGTGAACAGCTCGGCCAACGTGTCGAGGTTTACGCATGGGTTGGGGCCTGCCGCAACCAGCGGATCCGGATCCAGTAGGCCCGACGCGCCCACGAATGAGGGGCGCAGCTGGTTCACGCGTCAGCTACGCAACAGACCGCGGAGGCCCCGCACCATATCCGCCAGGAACCCCCACGAGTCTCGGGTCTGCCCTTCGCTGAGAGCCTTGCTGCCCTTGGTGCCTCGTCCGTGGGAGCCATCGCCTGGATTGCTCTTTGCCGACATGACATACCTCCGTGGGTAGCTATCGGTGACTGAAGGATAACTTATGGATCACCGACCTGGAAGTGTCATTTGCAAGGGGACCTGCCGGTTCTTCATGGTGCGGGCCTCCTCCCCGATATGAGGAGGCGCTGCAGTGGTTGTCACGACTGGGCATCCCGCGACGATGTGCGGGCCAAGCTGAGGTCGACCATCAAGCGGCTGTTGGCCCGGCACGGCTACCCGCCGGACGCCCAGCAGGAGGCCATCGACAAGGTCCTCAAGCAGATGGAGCACTTCACCGAGGACTGGTCCCCGTCCAGCACGCGCCGGACCGTGTGAGACGGATCGCCCAGCATCTGGCCGGTTGTTCGGAAATGCCAACGGGACTGCTCGATAAAACTACGCTGCCGGTGATGGAGACCCAGACGAGCGCTGAGCTCTCACCGGAAGATCTGCGGATGGCAATGGTGGACCGGTTGCGGGAGTGGAACGTGGTGCGCTCGCAACCGGTCGAGCAGGCGATGCGTGCTGTGCCCCGGCATGTGTTCGTGCCTGTGGCGTCGACTGAGACGGCGTACGGTCTGGATCCGGTGGTGACGCATCGGGAGGCCGAGGGCATCGCGATCAGCTCGGCGTCGGCTCCGGGTGTGGTCGGCGCGATGCTGGAGCAACTCGACATCAGGCCCGGCCATCGCGTGCTGGAGATCGGGGCAGGCACCGGCTACAACGCGGCCCTGATCGCGGATCTGGTGGGTCCGACGGGTGCGGTGACCACCGTCGAGTACGACCCTGAGGTGACTTCTTCGGCTCGTGAGGCGCTGCTGCGGGCCGGCCTGCGCAACGTGTCGGTGATCTGTGGCGATGGCATGGTCGGTTACTCAGATAACGCGCCATACGACCGGATCATCGTGACGGCAGGTGCGTGGGATGTGCCTGCGGCCTGGTGGGACCAGCTCGCCGATGGTGGGGTGCTGCTGGTGCCGCTGCGACTCAGAGGGTTGACGCGTACCGTCGCGTTGCGGCGCGAGGGGACGATACTGCGCAGCCGGTCGGTTGAGCCGTGTGGCTTCATCCCGATGCGGGGCCTGGACGCGGTGGCGGAACGCAATGTGTGGGTCGGGGGTCGGGACGGCGACCTGCTGCTGCGTATCGATGACGATCAGCCGGTCGATACCGAGGCCGTGGGTAGCGCCCTTGGCCATCCGGCGGCGACGGTCTGGACCGGCGTTCCATTCGTCATGCCGGAGCTGCTGGAGCTCTCGCTGGCCAGCATGGATGGTTTCTGCCGGGTTCTGGCATCTGCCGATGCGGTGGCGAACGGACGGCTGGTCGCCCCGCTGTTCGGATGGGGCAGCATGGGCGTGTACGAGGGGGGAACCGTTGCCTACCTGATCACGAACACCGACATGTCCGAGCTTGGCGTGTGTGCCTACGGCCCGGACGCAACGACACTGGCCGATCGCGTCACTGGCCGCATCCAGCAGTGGGAGCGGGAAGGTGGGCCGAGAGAACAGGTCTGCGTAGAGGTGCACCCGATCTCGGCAGCCATGCCTGACGATGCTCGGCTGGTCATCGACAAGAAGCACAGCAGGATCGCCGTGCGTACCGCTCCGGCCACGAAAGCAGGATGGACATCTTGAGCCTGGCTGTTGCATCGGTCCAGTGGGACATCCATGCGGAGAACGTGGCGGACGCTGACGGTGCCGAGTCCCTGCTGCGCGAGATTCTGACCAGGACCACTGCCAGCACATCGGACGGTCGTCCGGTGAATGGCGCCTTCGCCGTGTGGTGTGCTCCGGTTCAGACCGGCGATGAGCGGCCTGAGGCGGTGATGCGCGTCGACCTCTACCCGCCTGACGGCCGCGCAGCCCTGCGGTGGTTGCCGACGGGTCAGCAAGCGTCGGAGCCTGGCGTCGCTGCGGGAAGCGGTGAGCGCCAAGTGCTCGTGGCCGGCGCTAGTCCGAACGGGTACGAGACGATCCCCGCGGCACGCTGGTGCGTCACGCTGGAAACGGCCATCCTCGCGGTGCGACAGTACGTGTCGTCCGCCGGCCCACCGGGCTGCGTCGACTGGAGTTGAGTTCCTGGCGCGGGCGTGCCGGGAACTCAAACATTGCTAGGCGTCGAGTACCTTCACGCTGCTGGCGAATGCTGCCCATGCGATTGGTGTGACAACCAGGGCCGGTCCCTCGGGGTTCTTGCTGTCGCGGATGGCGACGATGCCGGGCAGGTTGCGGGCCACTTCCACGCAGTTCCCGGAGTTTCCGCTGCGTGTGCTCTTGCGCCAACGGGCGCCGGTCAGATCTGGCACGATCTCCCCGCCTCAATGTTGAGCGTCTTCGGACTTCACGTTGTCGGTGAACGCGGACCATGCGGCTGGATCGACTACGAGGGCCGGTCCTTCGGGGTTCTTGCTGTCGCGGACCGCGATGATGCCGGGCAGGTTACGGGCCACTTCCACGCAGTTCCCGGACGCGCTTCGGGCGCTCTTGTACCAGCGGGCGTGGGTCAGGTCTGACATGGAGACCAGACTTTCCGTGTGGAGACTTCACGTTGTCGGTGAAGGCGGACCAAGCGGCCGGCTCGACAACCAGGGTCGGTCCTTCGGGGTTCTTGCTGTCGCGGACCGCGACGATGCCGGGCAGGTTGCGGGCCACCTCGACGCAGGCACCGTTGCTACCGGATCGGCTGCTCTTGCGCCAACGGGCGCCGGTCAGATCTGACATGATCTCCAGCCTTCCTGCTAGGCGTCTACGGACTTCACGCTGTCGGTGAACGCGGACCATGCGGCTGGATCGACTACGAGGGCTGGGCCTTCGGGGTCTTTGCTGTCGCGGATGGCGATGATATCGGGCAGGTTGCGGGCTACTTCAACGCAGGCGCCACCGTTGCCGCCGGAGCGACTGGACTTGATCCACCGTGCCCCGTGTAGCGGCGTGCTATTACTCGAACGCATCGCAATCCCCTCATGCTTGATGGCTGGCGCGACGGACGCTTCCAGGCTCTTCGCAAGACCTGGAACAACTACCTGCCTGAGAGTACGACTTCATGCACGGGGAGTGTGTCGCATATAAGCATCGGTGCGGGCTGAAGACCAGGGCCATGCGCTTCAGGGGGCGTGAATGACTGAGTCCCCGGCACGGGCGTGCCGGGGACTCGATTAGTGCCTATGCGTCGAGTGCCTTCACGCCGTCGGCGAACGCGGCCCATGCGGCTGGCTCAACAACCAGGGCCGGTCCTTCGGGGTCCTTGCTGTCGCGGACAGCAACGATGCCGGGCAGGTTGCGTGCCACCTCAACGCAGGAACCGTTGGTGCCCGAGCGAGTGCTCTTACGCCATATGGCGCGGGTCAGATCGTGCATCCCGCGCCTCCTTTCTGGGCTCGTCAGGTCATGTCCTTGGCCATCGTACGCAGCAGTCTTTCTGACTGGGCTGGGCCAAGCGCGGCGGAGCACACGCGCTCGAACGCGGCGGAGTAGGCGGCCAGCTCCGAGGGCTTCTCCAGATACTTGGCGAAGGTCAAAGTGTCCAGATAGACGACGCTGGTCCGTGTCGTCTCCGGGTAGGGCGGAGGAAGTGGTGGGAAGTCCATGAGGATGAACCGGCCGTCGCATCCAGCGTGGGCTCCTACCTCGAACGGCAGCAGCATGATGTCGACGTTTGGCGCTGTCGATATTTCAATCAGATGTTCCAATTGGGTGCGCATGACATCCTGGCCTCCGACCATCCGGCGCACCACCGCCTCGTCCAGCACCACACGAAGCTGCGGCGGGTCATCGCGCCGAAGTACGGCCTGCCGTGCCATACGGAGCTGGATACGCCGCTCTGTCGCGGCTGCCGGTTCCGGTGTCGGCGCGGCGTAGGCCAAGGCTCGCGCATAGTCCTCAGTCTGGAGGATTCCAGGGATCACCTGTGCCTCGTAGCTGCGGATCACTGACGCGTCGGCTTCCAAGCCGACATATACGCCGAACCATTCAGGCATCGCGTCGGTGTAGTCCTGGTACCAGCCTCGCTCCCGGGTCTCGCGCGCTACGGCGGCGACAGCCTCGATGGCGTCGTGCTCCACCTCGTAGTGGCCGAGGATGAGCCGGACCGTGTTCGGATGGCACTTGACCTCGGCGTTTTCGATACGGGATAGCCATGACCGGTCGTGGTCCAGCGCCTTAGCTGCATCGGTGACCGTGAGGCCGACCTGTTCTCGCCGCTCTCGCAGCGTGGCCGCTACCCGCCGGCGCTTGATCGCCGGGCCTTCCTTCCTACCGCCCATGCCCGTCATCCTCCTGCCTGATTGGTCACGATGCAAGCTGCTCGTCCTGAACCGCACGGCGTTTCTCGCACGTTGCGAAAAGGCTCGCAGAGGTCTATCGCCACGACTGTCGGACGTGACGTTCTGTCGCTGGAAGTAGCGCGGAGCGTGGCGGACGGGTGTGCCTGCGGGCGCCGGGTGGGCTTCCTCCCTGGCGCGTCCGGTGTCCGTGGCAGACCGACCGGGTCGGCAGCTCGACGGCTGGCCCGGTTGTCAGCGGTCCGCCGAATCCCAAGGCGGCGGGTCGAAAAAGGGGGCGCGGTGAAAAGGCCTGGAAACCACACCGCGCCCCCGCCCCACCGATCACCTAGGAGAAACCGATGGAGTTCCGTCATCGTATCCGTGCGTGGCGCGCCCGTCGCGTCGCGTACCGCGCCGCCGCGCCGGCAGACCCGTACGCGCAGGCGCTCGCGACCGCCTCCCACCTGACCATGCTGCGCCGCTCGATGACCGGCGAGCACACCCCGGCCCGGTGGTACCGGTGAGCCCCGCCGCCATGACCGGCATGATCCCCCGGGCCGGCGACATCGTACGCATCAGCGAACACGCCGCGACCCGCTTCGCCGGCGCACCCGTCGAGGAGTTCCGCGTCATCGCCGCGGCACCCGTCCCCGACCGGCCCGGCTGGTGCACCCTCGACGGCTGGGACCTCGCCACCGACCCCCAGGCGTACGAACGCGGCGTCGCCGTCATCGTCGCCGCACTGACCATCCGCCCCGGCGAAGCCTGGGGGCCACGGTGAACGACATCGACACCTGGCTGTGGCTGTTCATGCTCGCCCCGTTCCTGACCGGCGCGATCATCGGCGGTGCCGCCGCCTACGTCGTACGAGCCGAACGCGCCTCCCGCGACTTGTGGGCCGCCGACCAGCGCGAAGCCCACTGGCGCCGCGAACTCGCCCGTACCCGCTGGCCTCAGCTCTACCCACCACAACAATGCCGACCGCATCCGTCACGACACCGGAGACCTCGGCACCGGGCCGCGCCTGCGTGATCTGCGCGGCCGGTTCTGTGACACGTCATCGCTGGTGGTGGGCCGGGACACTCGTGCACGTTCGCTGCGGATCCCGTACCCGAGGACCGCGGCCAGGATCACTGCCAGCCCGGTGATCGTCCAGCCGAGATCCCAGCGGACGTTGACATCCGACGCGAGCTGCGGGCTCACTGTTCCGTCCGGATCGACCACCACGTTCTTCGGCATGCCCCGGCCGGTGGTGATCCTGCCCAGGATCTCCAGGTTCCGGCCGTCGCGGGTCCGCAGTTCGGTGTAGGTGGTGAAACCGGTGTGCATATCGCCCACCTCCTGGTAGCCGGTCACCCACGCCTGCTCCTGATGCCCGTACGCGGAGAGGACGGCATCGCGTCCCAACTCGGCCACCGCGAGGGTCGCGGTGGCACCGAACACCATCGCGAGCAACCAGGCTGCCGCGGTGGGCGTGCGCCACAGGCGGCTCATCATCACGCCCAGCGCCACGGCGCCGCCCCAGGCCAGGATCACCGTCAGCGCCACGAGGCCGACAGCTGCGAACCACGCGCCGATCGCTGCGACCAGCACCGCGCCTGCGGCCATCGCCGCCACCCGCCCAGCGGACTGCAGTATGACCACCCTCCGGTCCACGCCGCACCTCCCGCTCCTGGGATCCGTTGTGCCTCAAGCCTAGACGGAACGTGCACGGAAGCCGTCGTTCAGTGAACGCCGAGGTCATGGCCGACCGGGGCAGACCCGAGGGATGCTGATCGCTGATCCGATGTGAGGCCCTCAGAAGGGTTGGAGCGCGTTCAGTCGGATGAGGAGACAGGACTGGGCGCGAACCAGTACGCCGACAGGGTCAGCGTGTCAGGCTTGCCGGGCAACCAGAGGAGCAAGGGCCGGTCACGTGCAACGACGGTCACGGTCACGTCGAAGGGATCAGGGACCGGCCGGCTGGTGGACAAGGTGAACGCCACTTCCCGTACGCCGTCGTGTGTCTTGCCCTTCAGTAGGCGAGGTACGGGTCGCTGCCGCTGTCTACCCCAGTCAGCGGGACGCGGCCCTCGCTTACAACCAGGCTGCGAGTGGTGACATCGGCAGTAGCCACAGCCTCGTCGACTCGCGCAGCTATGACGGTCCACTGGTGTCAGCGGTGCGTCCCGTCGTCAGGATCGGGAAGATAGGCGCAGCCACCGGAATCGATGCGCCGGAAGCGTTCTGCGTCCCGCTCGCGACGACCCTGGATCTGGCCATGAAGAACGACACACAGAGTGGGTACGTGATCGCTGCGCGGGACAGTAATCTGCTGGTCGAAGTGTATGTGCAGCTCAGGGGGCAGCGGATGGACCTGGCGCGCCGCCGATGGGCGGCGGCGAGGATCATGCACCAGGTTCTGCCGCTGCTACGCAGCTGAACGCCGTACGAGCCAGCGAGGTCACCGACGCGATCGCTTCTTCGGCACGTCTCTGGTGACGGGCCGGTGCAGGCGCCCGCGTTCGCCGCGGATCCCGTACCCGAGGACGGTGACCAGGACCGCCGTCAGTCCGGCGATCGTCCAGCCGAGGTCCCAGCGGACGTCGACGTCCGACGCGAGCTGCGGGCGCACTCTCCGGTCCGGATCGACCTGCAGGTACCTCGGCTTGTCCAGGTCCGTTGTGATCTTTCCGAGCACCTCCAGGTGTTGGCCGCTGCGAGTACGCAGCACGGTGTAGGTGCTGGAACTCATGTGTCCGGCGGACACCTCCTGGTAGCCGGTCACCCACGCCTGTTCCTGATGCCCGTACGCGGCGAGTACAGCGTCCTGTCCCAACGCGCTCGCCGGGAGCAACGCGGTGGCACCGAACACCAGCGCGAGCAACCACACCGCCAAGCCGTGTGCGTTCCACAGGCGAGCCATCAACAGACTCAGTGCGATGGCGCCACCCCAGGCCGGGATCAATGTCAGGATCGCAAGACCGACAGAGGCCAGCCACGTACCGACCGCTGCGACCAGCACCGCGCCTGCGGCCATCGCCGCCACACGCCCAGCGGACTGCAGTATGACCACCCTCCGGTCCACGCCGCACCTCCCGCTCCTGGGATCCGTTGTGCCTCAAGCCTAGACGGAACGTGCACGGAAGCCGTCGTTCAGTGAATGCCGAGGTCATGGCCGATCGGGGCAGACCCGGGGATGCTGATCGCTGATCCGATGTGAGGCCCTCAGAAGGGTTGGTGCGCGTTCAGCCGGATGTGGAGACCGGGCCTGGCGCGAGCCAGTACGCCGACAGGGTCAGCGTGTCAGGCTTACCGGGCAGCCAGAGGAGCAAGGGCCGGTGGACCTCGTCGTCCCAGCCGTACCGCGTGTCGGCTTCATCCAGGGACATCAGCGGAGTGTTCGCTCTGACATGGGAGTCCTGGGCGCCGGTGACGATGTGCCCGAACCGGTCACGAGCGACGACAGTCACCGTGGTGTCGGAATCCGGCACCGACCTGCTGGTCGCCAGAGTGAACGCGACTTCCCATACGCCCTCCTGCTCCCCTTCGCCCTTCAACAGGCGCAGATCGCGGACGTGGGGATGGGCATCGATCAGGCGGCCGAGAGCACGTCCCTGCCTCCCCATCGAACGCAGGTGGCTCTCGCTCGTCCAGAGGGCGTTGCTGATGTGCACGCTGACGTCGGTGACCTCGGTCAGGGGAATGTGCGACCCTCCGATGTAGTTGGCGATCGCGGTGGTGGAGCCCGGTGCCAGCGCCCCGATCGTCTGCTGGTCGTGGGGCCGATCCTCGTCGGAGAGGTCAAGTTCTGATCCGTCCCGCGCCACCGGGTACACGACGATCGAGATGTCGACCGCCAGGTCGGGGCACGGATTGTGGATGACCGCGGCGTACTGAACCTCCTCCCGGCCGGTGTCCGGGGTGGCGCCATGCTCGGTCACCTGCAGCTGGCACATCGACCCGGGTACCGCGAGCCCGGCCAGGTTCTGCGCCGGTCCGTGCAGCGTGGGGGTGCTCGGGTTGTCGTACGCGCGGACCGCCGCAGGCGCGCCGGCCGCGAGCAGCAGCACCGCGACCACAACGGCAGCCACCAGGATCCTCGGCCGCGCCCAGCTGCGGAACATGCCGGCTGACATCTGCGTGCTCTCGTTTTCGGGCGGGACAGGGTCGTCCTCGACGCGGCCCTCCGGCACGGTGTCCTTCCCGGTGTCGTCACCCGCTGCCACCGCTACCTCCGTTCGGCCGGGAACACGTACGAGATCCGTGTGCCCTGCGAACGGTAGCGGCACGATGCCAGCGGGTTGCTCGGGCTGGCTACTGTGCCGCACAGCCGGAGGAAGAGCAGAGGAGGCGGTGGTGTCGCACGAGGAGCAGGAGGAGTCGGCGCCCGCGGTCGACAGTCCCGTCACTGGAATGGCGGTAGATGAGGAGGAGCCGCAGCCACGTCGGCCCTACCGGCGCTATCTGATCGCCGGGGTGCTCGTGGTGCTGCTGGCCGCCGGGATCAACGTTCTCGTGAACCAGCACCGGGGCAACTACGACACTGCCGCGCTGGACGGTCTCTGCGACAAGATCGACATGACCGTTCTGCGCGACGCCAACCCCTTCGCTACCTGGCAAACCTCCACCGAAGACGACTCTGACGGTGACGCCTACGAGGGCGGGCGGGTGCAGTACTGCAACCGGGCCTACGTCGGTGACGACGAAGAGGCCGTTCTCAGCAAGGTACGGGTGGCCGCCGCCGTCTACCCCAGCCAGCGGGACGCGGCCGTCGCCTACAACCAGGCCGCGGGTGGGGACATCGGCACGGAGGACAGCATCGACGATGCGCGCCGTTTCGACGGCCCTCTGGTCTTCGTCGTGTACCCCGGCGACAAGGTCGGACAGCTACACCCAGCCACCGGAACCGGTGCGCCGGAGGCGTTCTGCGCCACTGTCGTCCCGAACGAGTTCGGGAACGACAACAGTCGGAGCGGGTACATGCTCGCGGCGCGGGACAGCAACCTGCTGGTCGAGGTGTACGTACGGCTCAGGGGACAACGGATGGACCTGGCGCGCCGCCGTTGGGCGGCGGCGACGATCCTGCACCAGGTCCTGCCGCTGCCGCATGGCTGAGCACTTCGATGCGTACGGCGCTGATGCCGTAGCCGAGGACCAGGGCCAGGACCAGTGTCAGCCCGGCGATCGACCAGCCCAGATCCCAGCCGAGCTGGACGTCCCACGCGAGCTGACGAGCATGAGCACCCCGACCACCGGGCGCCTGACCTCCCAGAATCCGGCCGCCAGCAGGTCCAGGGCCAGGGCGCCCGCGACCCCGAGGATCCAGCTCAGCCCGGCGACGCCGACACCGGCCAGCCACCCACCCGCCGCAGCAACCAGCACCGGACCGGCAGACATCGCGGCCACCCGCACCACGGACAGCAGTACCGGTCGACTCACCGTGCCTCCCGTCCCGGAACCGTCGGCGACCGCAGTACGGACGCGCCGCGACCGGGTGGCGGGGGAGTGCACACTGGCAGCATGGCCGACAGGTACCAGCTTCCCGACAGCCACCATGCCCTCGGTGCGGGATGGTGGCCGCTGCTGGAACAGCTGCACGAGCAGTTGTACGCCATCGATGCCGACTACCGGCTGAAGGATGTCAAGGAGAAGTTCGGCGGCCTGCGGGTGAGTGTCCAGCTCCCCGAGGCTGGATGTCGAGGCCGCCACCCGCTACCGCGCCGAGACCACCGCACCGATCCGGGTGGCGGAGCATGCATCCCTGGGCATCTGCGAGAACTGTGGCCGGCCCGGTCAGCAGCACCGGCCGGAGGGCCGTCCCTGGGGTTGGATCAAGACCCTCTGCGACACCTGCCAGCGCGATCGCCGCGGTCCCGTGCGGTCAGCCCGCTAGCTTGCCTCGGCGGCGCAGGTCGGTGTCCAGCAGTCGGATCAACTCGCCGACCCGGCCGCCACCATCGGGCGCTGCTGGAAAGCGGCTCAGTACCTCGACGACGACCGGTGTCGCGCGCTGTGCTGCCTGCTGAATGTGTTCAGTACCAACGGTTCGGTCGTCACCCGCGACAAGCTCGGCGGCTCGGGCCGCGTACGCCGCCGCGCCGAGAATGTGCTTGACCTGCGTGGCCTTCGCCAGCGGATGCAGGTACGCGGCGCCTGCCGCAGCCATCGCCGCCTGCGCCGCCTCGCGCCCCGCAGTCGTGCCCGCATCCCTGCCCGCGCGCATCGCCGCCCACGCCGCGTCACGCAGCGCCTTCCCCCGCGCACCACCCCGGGCGAAGTCCCACGCAGTATTGATCGCATTCCGGGGGCCGTACGTCGTCCGGCTGATCGGTTTCGAAGATCTCCAGCGCGGACTCCGCGCACTCCGCAGCGAACGCGGTGACCGCCCGGAGATCCTGCATGCTCAGAACGACCATGGCCATATCCTCGACCACCCGGCAGGGCGCGGATCAGCGGACGGTGTAGACGCCGGTGGGGACGGCGTGGTAGCCCTTGGCACCCACCGCGCGGGCCAGCGGGCTACGGAAGTCCTCGTCTGCGGCGAGCAGGTCGAGGACGTGGCGGAAGTCGCAGCGCGGAGCCCAGCCCAGCTCGGTACGCGCGCGTTCGTTGACATACACCCGGTCCAGCTGCGGCGGCAGCGCCCAGCCCCGCCGGCCGTACTCGCGCTCCACGTCCGGGAACAGCCGGCGTACCACGGCGGCGGCATCACGCCCGAGTTCGGCCGCGTCACCGGAGGCGAACGGGGTGGTGGCGCTGAGCACGTACCGGCCGAAGCCGAGCCGCGGGGCCCGCTCCGCCGCCAGCAGGTGCGCATCCACGACGTCCTGGATGTCCGCGCGGCGGTACAGATATTCGTTGGCCTTGAGGTTCGCGTCGTCGTACCGGGCCCGTACCTCGTCGCGGTCGTCGGCTTCGGGGAAGAACCGCGCGGTACGCAGTACGACCACCGGCAGGCCCTGCCCGCGGTGCACGAGCTCGCAGAGGTTCTCGGCCGCGACCTTGGTCACGCCGTAGATATTCTTCGGTATCGGGGTGACGTCCTCGGTGATCCAGGCGGCCGGGGCGCCCGGTGGGGGCGTCAACGCATGCCCGAAGGTGCTGGTGGTGCTGGTGAACACGAAGCTGCCGACGCCGGCTGCGACCGCCTCGTCCAACAGCGTGAGCGTGCCGGTGATGTTCGTGTCCACGAACTCCTGCCGGGAATGCGAGCCGACATGCGGCTTGTGCAGCGTTGCAGGATGCAGGACGGTACCGACACCGCGCAGGCAGCCGCGCACCAGCTCGCGGTCGCCGATCGACCCGACCACCGTGGTGAACGGCGAGTCGAGCACATCGAGTGCCACGACCTCGCGCCCCTGCCCGCGCAGCGTCCGTACCAACGCCTCACCGAGATGCCCGGCGCTGCCGGTCACCAGTACCTTCTGGCCAGCCACGGCGCGATCGTAGCGAGGTCGCGGCGCACAGCCAACGGAAAACCGCCCCGGCGTACTGAACTGCCGGGGCGGTCTTCGTTCCGGTACCACGGTATCTACCATCGGTGAGCCCGCGGCCCAGCCCTCCTCCAGGCTGTGGACCAGGGCCTACCGGTGACGGTGAGGTCAGGAGTAGACGGTGATCCCGGCCGTGCAGGCGTAGTCCACGCCGCCCTTCTCCAGGCAGGCGTTCATGCCGTACGCGGTGTCCTCGGGCAGGTTGCCGGTCACCCACGGGCTCTCGTACGGCGAGGAGTGGCCCGCGGTGCTCGCCATCCGGCCGGTGCTCAGATAGGCGTGGATGCCGTAGCCGTCGGCGTACTCGTCGCCGGCCTTCAGCGCGTCGCCCGGGTCGCTGCCGCAAGGGTCCCTGCTCCACAGGGCGTACCCGACCTCGACACCGTTGAGGTAGGCGTAGTTGTAGTAGTACTGGCAGCCGTTGAAGTTGACGGTCTTGCTGACCGTCGTCAACTGCGGGTGGGCCGCCGGTGCGGCCTGGGCCGCGGTGCTGGCGGTGGCCAGGCCACCCAGCAGGACCGGAAGGGCCGCCAGCGCGGTCACTACGCGGTGCTTCAGACGCATGTCTTTTCTTCCTTCGGTAAGGGATCAACTACGCGTTGAATGACATCAGAACGCACCATGGACGGACAGTACCGGTTTGCACACTGAGACTATGTTTCGGTGCGTGATTGCCTGGTGACGCAGGTAGTGCACCTGTGGCTTGTCGAGGGCAGGGCACTACGGGCGGTGGCGGGTCCGGCGCCGTGGGGCGACCGGGCGACCGGGCGACCGGGCCACCCGGGGCGGCCGGGGCGGCCGGGCAGGTGTCAGCGGGCGAGGGTGGCGCGGTCGCGCAGGGCGTGGCGCTGCAGTTTGCCGGTGGAGGTACGCGGCAGCTCGGGCAGGAACTCGATCCGGCGCGGGCATTTGTACAGCGCGATCCTGGCCCGGCAGAACGCCTGCAGCTCCTCGTACTTCGCTGTGCCGCCGGCGACGTCGGGGCGCAGCACCACGTACGCGTGCACGATCATCGTGCGTTCCGGGTCGGGAGCGCCGATCACGGCGGCCTCCACCACGTCCGGGTGGGCGAGCAGTATCTGCTCGATCTCCGGTCCGGCGATGTTGTACCCGGACGAGATGATCATGTCGTCGCTACGGGCCTGGTACCACAGGTAGCCGTCGTCGTCGCGGATGTAGGTGTCGCCGGTGACGTTCCAGCCGTGCTGCACGTAGTCGGCCTGCCGCGGATCGGACAGGTAGCGGCAACCCGTCGGGCCGCGTACCGCCAGCCGCCCCAGTTCGCCGCTCGGCGCAGGGTTCCCGTCGGGATCCAGCACGGTCGCGGTGTAGCCGGGCACCGCCCGACCGGTCGAACCGGGCCGGATGTCGCCGTCGGCGGCGGACACGAAGATGTGCAGCATCTCGGTCGAGCCGATCCCGTCGATGATCTTCACGCCGGTCGCGTCGTGGAACCGCTGCCAGGTGGCCCGGGGCAGCGGCTCGCCCGCCGACACGCACCGGCGCAGCGCCGGCAGCCCACCGTCCGGCAGCTGGTTCACCAGCCCGCGGTACGCGGTCGGCGCTGTGAACAGCACACTGACCTGGAACTCGGTGAGCGCGGCGAGCAGCGCGTCGGCGGTCGGATGTTCCAGCAGTACGCTCGCCGCGCCCGCATAGCACGGGAAGACGACCAGGCCGCCGAGCCCGAACGTGAACCCCAGCGGCGGTGTACCGGTGAACACGTCGGTGGCGGCCGGCCGCAGTACGTGCCGGGCGAAGGTGTCGGCGTTGGCCAGCACGTCGCGGTGGAAGTGCATGGTGGCCTTGGGGCGGCCGGTCGTACCGGAGGTGAAGGCCAGCAGCGCCACGTCGTCGGCGGACGTGTCGACGGCGGTGAAGTCCGTGTCCTTGGCCGTCGCGCGTACTGTCATGTCCTCGGCGCCACCGCCACCGAGGACGGCCAGCGGGGCCAGGTTCGCGGCGGCGAGTTCGTCGACGTACCGGTGGTCGCACAGCGACACGTCGATCTGCGCGATGTCGCCGACGGTACGCAGCTCACCTTCCCGCAGCTGCGGCACTGTGGTGACCACGACGGCGCCGGCCCGCAGCGCGGCGAACCAGGCCGCCACCAGCCACGGGTTGTTCGGTGAGCGCAGCAGCACCCGGTTGCCGGGGCGTACGCCCAGGTCGTCGACCAGTACGTGGGCCAGCTGGGCCGAGCGGGTGAGCAGGTCGCCGTAGGTCCAGGTGCCGGTGTCGGACAGCAGCGCCGGTCGGTCCGGGCCGTGCCGTTCGATGCTCCGGTCCAGCAGGGCGGTCGCGCAGTTGAGCCGTTGCGGGTAGTGCAGCTCCGGCAGGGTGAAGGTGAACTCCGGCCAGGTCTGCGGCGCTGGCAGGTGGTCCCGGGCGAAGGTGTCGACGTGCGCAGAGCGGCTGAGCTGCATGGCAACCCCCGGTCAATCACCCCCAGTATGACGTTTCTGTGACGCTAGTCAATGGCCCGCTAGATGGATGGCTGCCCACCGCACGGGTGGCGCGCGGCGGCATTCCGCCGGCATATCGTGTGCGGGTGACGGCGACGCCAGATCCGACCGACAGTGCGCCCGGTCCCGCCCTGACCCCGCGTGCCCTGATCGTCACCGTCTACGGCATGTACGCCCGCGAGGTCGGTGGGTTCCTGCCGGTCGCCGCCCTGGTACGGCTACTGGCCGAACTGTCCGTGGACGAACCGGCGGTCCGCTCCGCGATCTCCCGGCTGAAGCGTCGCGGACTGCTGGAAGCCCAGCGGATCGACGGCACCGCCGGCTATGCGCTGTCCGAGCAGGGCCGGGAGGTGCTGCGCGAAGGCGACGAGCGGATCTTCCAACCGCCCGGCCGGGCCGCCGCCGACGGCTGGCTGCTCGCCGTGTTCTCCGTACCGGAGACCGAACGGCAGAAGCGCCACGCGTTGCGCTCCCGGTTGACCTGGCTGGGATTCGGTACCGCCGCCCCCGGCGTCTGGGTCGCGCCCGCGCACCGCTACGACGCCACCGTCGAGGCGCTGCACCGGCTCGGCATGGAGTCCTATGTGGACCTGTTTCGGGCCGACTACCTGGCCTTCGCCGAACTGCCCACCGCGATCGGCAGCTGGTGGGACCTGGATGGCCTGCGCCGCCAGTACGACGACTTCCTGGCCGGCTACCGCCCGGTACTCGACCGCTGGAAGGGCAGACAGACCCGCGGTCGGGAAGCCGCCGCGTTCCGCGACTGGGTGCACGCCCTCACCGTCTGGCGCCGGCTGCCCTACCTCGACCCCGGCCTGCCGCCCGCGCTGCTACCGGCGCGCTGGCCCGGCGCCCGGGCCGCACTGCTGTTCGGCTCGCTGTCCGATCGGCTCGCCGAGCCCGCCCACCGGCACGTCCGTACCGTCACCGCACTCCCAGCCTGACCTTTCCGGGGCCGAGCCGTTCCAGGGGCCGTTCCGGGGTCGAGCCGTTCCGGGCCGCGCGATCTTCCGCGGCGCCGTTCCGGGCCGCGCCGGTCAGGGCAGGACCGCGATGCCGTCCAGTTCGACCAGCGCCGTGCTGTCCCACAAACTGGTCACCTCGATCGCCGCCATGGCCGGATAATCGCGGCCGGCCAGCCGCCGCCACACCTGGCCGATCTCCCCGGAATGCTGCCGGTAGTCGTCGATGTCGGTCAGATAGCACGTCATCCGTACCAGGTGCGACGGGTCGCCGCCGGTCGCGGACAGGGCGGTCAGCAGGTTGCTCAGCGCCAGTTCGAACTGGTCGACGATGTTGTTGCCGAGGATGACACCGGTGCTGTCCAGCGCGGTCTGCCCGGCCAGGTAGACGGTGCGGCTGCCGGTGGCCACCACGGCGTGCGAATAGCCGGCCGGCCTGGCCAGCTGCGTCGGATTGATCCGTTCACTGCTCATCGCGTACTCCCGTGTCCGTCGCGGTCCGCTCATCGCGCCGCCTGCCCCGGTTCAGCATTGCACCGCGCCGCCGTCGACGTTGATCGCCTGGCCGTTGACCGCCGCGCTGGACACGCAGAGCAGTACCGCGTCGGCGACCTCGTCGACGGTGACCAACCGTCCGATCGGCTGCTTCGCTGCCAGGATGTCCCGCGCCTGCTCCGGGGACCGGCCGGTACGGACGGCGATCGCCGCCACGCTCGCGTCGGTCATCGGCGTGTCCACATAGCCCGGACAGATCGCGTTCACGGTCACCCCGGTACCGGCGAGCTCCGCGGCGACCGCCCGGACCAGCCCCAGTACGCCGTGCTTGCTGGCGGTGTAGGCGGCCAGGTACTTCTCACCCCGGCGGGCGGCGGTCGAGGCGATCACCACGATCCGGCCGTAGCCGCCCGCGACCATGCCCGGCGCGGTACGGCGTACGCACCGGAACGGCGCGGTCAGGTTGATCTCCAGCAGCCGCTGCCACTCCTCGTCGGTGACCCGGTGCAGCGGCGCGGCACTGGCGGCGCCGGCATTGGCGATGAGTACCTGCACCGGCCCCCAGCGCCGCTCGACTTCACTGACGACGTACTCGACAGCGCCGGGCGCGGTCAGATCCGCCGGCACCACCAGGGTCTCGCCGGCACACTGCGCCGCGGTCGCGGCAAGCTCGTCGCCGTCGCGTGCAGTCAACGCCACGCGATGCCCTTCAGCGGACAGCCGCCGAGCCACGCCCCGGCCGATACCCCGACCAGCCCCGGTGACCAGTACCGTCCGCCCCACCATCCCCGCACCCTACCCAGCCGTACCGCACTTCTTGTGCCGCTCGCAGCTCCGCCTCGACCCCGGACGCGCGGAGTATCAGGCCCCGACCCCACTGTGTATTTTCCCCGAAAAGGTGCTATGTCGCTTTCGCGAGAACGGACATACGCCGCTTTCGGGGAAAGTGCGCAGGGGCGCTTACGGCCACGTCAGCTTCACGGGGCACAGCCGGCTCCATCGGGCCAGAGCTGAGTCGGCGTCCCGGAAGTGTGCGGTGTGCAGTCGACCATCGGCATCGACCTGGAACAGCGCTGCTCGCTCGGCGAGTTCTGTTCCCCACCACAGGACGGGATCGGTGGGCGGATCACAGTGGACGAACTCGTCGTACGATGGATCGTCCGCGTCGAGTACGAGCGCGAACTGCCGTGGTGTCGCCGGCATTGCCAACCTGGTCATGGTGCCTCCCGTGATCTCTCGCTGAAGCTGCCCGTGTACAGGCAACTGCATCTGACGAACACGGTAGGTAGCGCCTAGAGTGTTGTGAGTAGCCATGTTGTAGGCCAGAAGGTCATGGGGGCCAGGAAGGGGCCGAGAATGGTGGGAGAGACCATCCGGGAACTTCGGGTCGCCCGGGGACTCAGCCAGACCCGCCTGGCCGAGCTGCTGTGTACGGCGGCCGGTCGGGCCACCTTCACCCGCAATGACATCTCCCGGTACGAACGCGGCCACCGGGTACCCTCCGGGCCGACCCTGCGGGCCCTGGCCACCGCCCTGGATGTCCCGCTCGGCGATCTTGAAGCCCCACGGCTGGCTGCCGCGCGGGCGCATCCCGGGCCGGACCGGGTACTTCGCCGGCAGTTCACGGACATGCTCGCCCGGCAGCGTCGGGCCGAGGACACCCGCGGCGCACAGCCTCTGTACGCGACGGTCGCGACGCAGCGTGCCATGATCGCGACACTGGCCCGCGAGTCGGGCCGGGACTGGCTGCCCCTACTGTTCAGCCACGACCAGTTTCTCGGCTGGATGGCCGTCGATCTCGGTAGGTACGCGGACGCCTCCGCGCATTACCGGTCCGCACAACGGACCGCCGCCGAACTCAACGATCCTGACATGCTCGTCTCCACCCGCTCGATGCGTTCCCAACTGGCCTGGCTGGTCGGGGACGCTCATGCCGCGACCCGGATGTGCGAGGGCATGCAGGGTGCCACGGCGACGGTACGGGCACTGCTCGACCAGCAGCGGGCTCGGGCGCTGGCGATGACCGGGGATGTGCGCGGAACAGACAGCGCCCTGCTGAGCGCCGAACGGGCACTGGAGAAGGCCAGCAACCGTCCAGAGTGGACATATTTCTACGATCCGGTGCGGCTGGGTCTGCAGCGGGGGTTGGCGTACCTTTCGCTCGGTCGGTACCGGGCTGCCGCCGAGCTGCTCGGTGCGGTGGAGAACATGCCTGGGGAGTACCGGCGGGACCGGGCGAGATATCTGGCCCTGTGGTCGACGGCCCTGTCCGGTGCCGGCCAACGTGAGCAGGCGCGGTCCGTACTTGCCCGGGCGCGTGCTGTACGGGTCCGATCCCACATCGTGTCGCGCGAGTTGGCCAGAGCCGAATGCGCCACCTGGTGACGGGCATCTTCCCTGGTTCGTACGGCTGCGGGGCAACGGTCCTGACCATCATGCGGGTACGCCGCTATCCGTGACCTCACGTCCTCGGTCACGTCCACCGCCGGGTATTTTCCCCGAAAAGGCGCTATGTCGTTTTCATGAGAGCGGCATGGGACGGTGTGGTGCGCAGGGCATGAGGCATGCGCACAATGGGGGTGGGGCGGAAATGTGTCGCTTCTGCTGCGGTGCGGGTCGTACGGTCGCGGGATGAAGCTGCTGTCGGTCAATGTGGGCAGGCCCCGTCCGAATCCGTGGAAGGGGATCGACGCGACAGGTATCGACAAGCGGCCGGTGGACGGTCCGGTCGCCGTCACCGCGCCAGGTCCGAAGGGCACCGGCGCGGTCGGGCTCGCCGGGGACCGGGTGTACGACGTGCAGAACCACGGCGGCACCGATCAGGCGGTGTACGCCTATGCCCGCGAGGACCTGGACAACTGGGAGCCCGAACTCGGCCGAACGTTGTCCGACGGGATGTTCGGCGAGAACCTGACCATTGTCGGTGTCGACGTCAACGGCGCGCTGATCGGCGAGCAGTGGCGGATCGGCGCGGACGTGCTGCTGGAGGTGTCCTGCCCGCGCATCCCGTGCGGCACGTTCCAGGGCTGGTTGGAGCGCGACGGATGGATCAAGCGGTTCACCCGTGCGGCGGTACCGGGCGCCTACCTGCGGGTACTCGAACCGGGGGACATCCGCGCCGGTGACCCCGTCGAGGTCGTGCACCGGCCCGAGCACGAGGTCAGTGTCGCGTTCGCGTTCCGTGCGTTCACCCTCGAACCGGAGCTGCTGCCGCGGCTGCTGGTCGCCGATGCCCTGCCGCAGGAGAGTCTGGAGACGGTACGCCGACGTACCGCGAGCTGAAGCTCGGCCCGGCGACGCCCAGTCGCCTCCACCAACCGCGCCGCCGCCTGCTGGCAGGGGTCATGATCGGAAGGTGAGCGACGATCCTGGAGTGGCGGACCGCTGGGTGGACGATGCGGGACTGGTGAGGTTGCCGCGTACCGGGACCCGGGTACGCGGACGCCCGCTGAGCCGTTCCGCCAGTCCGGCCGACTTCACCCTGGTGTTGACCGACGGCGCGGTGCCGCGCTGGCCGTACCGGCGGATCCGCTGGCCGGACTTCTGGGTACCGACCGACCGTGCCGACGCCCTGGATGCGCTGCGGGAGGCCTACCGCCGGGCCCGGGACGGTGAACGGGTCGAGGCATGCTGCCGGGGCGGGGTCGGGCGCACTGGAACGGCCCTGGCCGCTCTGGCGATCCTGGACGGGCTGCCCGCCGCCGAGGCGGTCCGCTGGGTCCGGCATGGCTACCACCATCGGGCGATCGAGACACCCTGGCAGCGCCGCTGGCTCCGGTACGTGCACTGACCGGGCGGGTCGCCGCGTCCCGTCCCGCCCCGTGCGTATCTGACTGTCAGAGTCATGCGCGATGCTGTCGGCACGGGTTCGGCGAGAGGAGTCGATGGTGGACACGCTCGGCTACATCGAGGCGCTGCGCCGGGAGGGCCTGGCGTTACTGGCGGCGGCCGATCAGGCAGACCTGGACAGCGCCGTACCGTCCTGCCCGGGATGGACGCTGCGCGGACTGCTCGCCCACATCGGATACGTGCACCGGTGGGCCACGAGATACGTGGCGGAGGGCATCGAGCGGCAGGTCGACCGGCACGGTGAGGCGGAGGTGCTGGCCGCCGCACCGGAGGACGACGTGCTGCGCAAGTGGGTGGCCGAAGGCCACGCGGCGCTGCTCCGGGCGCTGGAGGATGCTCCTGCGGATCTGCGCTGCTGGACCATTCTCCGGGGGCGGCCGCCGCTGGAGTTCTGGGCGCGGCGGCAGGCGCACGAGACGGCCATCCACCGGGTCGACGCCCAGCTCTGTGCCGGTGTGCCGGTCACGGTGTTCCCTGCGGACCTCGCTGCGGACGGCGTGGACGAGGTGCTGTGCGGGTTCTTCGCCCGGCCCGGCGGAGAGGAGCCGACCGGGTCTTCGTGGACGTTGAAGATCGGGGCCACCGACGACGCGGCGAGCTGGGTGGTGCGGGTGTTCGCCGACCATGTGCAGCCGTGCACCCGGAACGAGCCCGGTGACGTGGTCGTCCGCGGTCCGGTCTCCGACCTCTACCAACTGGTGTGGAACCGGCAGGCGCTGTCGGGGCTGGAGACGAGCGGGGACACCGGGCTGTTGCGCGACTGGGCGAAGTTCTTCCAGATCACCTATTCGTGATGGGGCTGCGGCCCGACGGGTGTGTCGTGTCGGTCGGGTAGTTGCCGGCCGGCGTGTCAGCCGGCCGGCAGAACGGGCGCTGCGGCGCGGCCCCCCGATGGACCGCCGCCGCGCCGCAGCACCTGTCAGTTGCTCACTTCGTCGCGCGGGCCTTGTCCACGACCCGGATGCTGAACGCACTGGAATCCAGCACGGTTCCGTCCTTGAGCCCGACGGGGCTGTTCTTGACCTGCACCATGCGCGAACCGATGTAGCGACCGCTGTCGGGATCGATGATGACCTCATCGCGGAGGTTGTCGAAGGTGATGCCGAACGCGGTGCCGGTTCGGCCGTGCAGGTTCGCCCGCCGGTGGGTGATCTTGATGTCGGGCATCAGCGCCAGGGCCTTGTAGATCGCCGCCCGCAGATCTGCTGGTGCGAAGCCGATGTCCAGCAGCCGGAAGGAGCCTTGCAGGGCATCGAACTCGTCGTCCAGGTTGCCGGTGTCGCCGCCCAGCTTGTGCAGGAGCGCCTTCGGATCGCGGGGGAGCTGCGCCATGAACGAGGCCGACGGCTCCTTGAAATCGGGGCGGTCGCACTTCACGGGCGCTCCGCGGTAGGTGGCGAGGAAGTCACCGCAGCGCGACTGGAACCAGCCGCTGGGTGGCCCGGAATTCTTGGCGGTGTCACGGTGACGGGCGACTTGTTCGGGGGTGCCGAGTATCCACTCTGTCCTGCCGACCCGCTGGTTGTGGCGCACCCACACCCCCGAGGGATCGGCGGGTACCCAGGTCTGAGTGTGCTCGGTGGTGCGCCAGGCGAGCTTGTCGCGGTCCCCACCGTACTGTCCGACGCCTGACACGATGTTGTCGACGTACAGGTACTGGCCGGGCTTGAGTGTGTGCTCGCCGCCCTTCTCCCTGTTGCGGGCGGCCCGGTTCAGCTCGTCACCGGCGAGAGTCATCGGCGGTGCACCGGCGGCGGACCCGGTTCCGGCCGCCTGCCGGGAACCATGTCCCTCCGTGGCCGGGCCGAGGCTGCCGCTGAGCGCCAGGCCACCGGCCACCAGGACGGCAGCTCCGGCAGCCACGGTCGGCAGCAGCCAGCGCCGACGGTGCCGTACCGGGAGGTTCACGGTCGGTCGGGTCTCTTCGGTCATCATTGCGTCTCCCAGGATGTTCCGGGCATTGCCCAGGTCGGTGTCGTGCTCGGCGTGCATCTGCGTCAGCGCGCCGTCGAGCTGTGCATCGGTCCAGACCGGGTGCACCTTGTCGTCCTCAGTCATGGCTGTCGTCCTTCGCTGTCGTGGGGTCGATGGTGGGCGCGTGGCGGCGCAGCCAGCGGCGGGCCCGGTGCAGGCGGGAACGCACCGTGCCCGCCGGAATGTCGAGTGCGTTGCCGACCTCGGCGGCGTTCAGGCCGGCCCAGCTGGTCAGGAGCAGCACGTCCCGGTCTCCGGGCGGCAGTTGGGTGAGTGCCGTGGCGAGTTGAGCGACGCGGTGTGCCGCGTCGATGCGGTCGCTGACCCGCTCGGCGTGGTCGGCATCCGGCTCGGCGAAGCGTTCCAGGCGGCCCCTGGCCCGTAGCGCGCGCGCCTCGCTGCGGGCGTGTTGCCGGACATGGTTGGTGGCGATGCCGTACAGCCACGAGCGGACGTTGGCGCGCGCCGGGTCGTAACGGTGCCGCCCGCGCAGGGCGGCGAGGAACGTCTCGGCGACGACGTCCTCCGCGGTGCCCGGGCCGACCCGTCCGGCCAGGTAGCGGTGCAGCCCCGCGGCGTGCTGGTCGAACAGCCGGCCGAATGTCGCCTTCAGATCAGGGCCGGACAGCCGCGCGAGGTCCGGCCTGTCCTCGTCGTCGACTTCATCTGGGGGGTGGTCGGCGGTCATCGTCCCGGCCGCCTCTGTCTTGGGATACATACACCTTCTTTGCCGCTGCCCGGCATGGTGTTCATGCACCCCTGGGTAGCCGCTCGTCGTCTAGCGCGCCCGGTGCCCGCGCGCTGCTGGTTCATGTCTGTCTCAGCGTGATCATCCCCTCGGGCCCATTGATCCCCTCGGTGCGGAACGTGGCGACTGTTGTCGGCCGGTGCCCGTCCTGCCGTCCAGCTGGCTGGTGACGTAGCTTCCTGGAGGGTTCCGGGCATCCGCACGTTGAGTGGAATAGACTCAACCCTGACCCGGTTGAACAGGACGTCGTACGGGGTGGTCACGGCCGGCCCCCCGACGCGCTGATGCCGGAACACACGCTCGACGCACTGCGGGGAGTCAATGAACGTTGAACGACTGACGACCAAGAGCCGCGAGGTGGTCACCGCGGCCGTGTCGTCCGCGACCAGCCATGGCCACGCCACCGTGGAAGCCTGGCACCTGCTCGACGCGCTGCTGGCCACCGACGGGTCCACCGCGACCGCGCTGCTGCGGGCCGCCGGCGCCGATCCCGGCCGGGTGGAGAGCGCCACCGAGGCCGCGCTCCAGCGGTTGCCGTCCGCCTCCGGCAGCACCATCGCGGAGCCGAGCATGGCCCGCGAGTTCGTCAACACGCTCAACGCCGCCGAACAGATCGCCCGGCCGCTGGGCGACGAGTACATCTCCACCGAACACCTGCTGGCCGCGCTCGCCCAGGTCGGCGGGGACGTCGCTCGTGCCCTGAAGGAGGCCGGCGCCACCGAGGAGAACCTGGTCGCCGCGTTCCCGATCGTGCGCGGCGGCGACCGGCGGGTCACCACCGCCGACCCGGAGCAGACGTACAAGGCACTGGAGAAGTACGGCATCGACCTGACCGCGAGCGCCCGGGAGGGCAAGCTCGACCCGGTCATCGGCCGGGACGCCGAAGTGCGCCGGGTCGTGCAGGTGCTGTCCCGGCGTACCAAGAACAACCCGGTGCTGATCGGTGAGCCCGGCGTCGGCAAGACCGCCATCGTCGAGGGCCTGGCCCAGCGGGTGGTGGCCGGCGACGTACCGGAGAGCCTGAAGAACAAGCGACTGGTCTCCCTCGACCTGGGGGCGATGGTGGCCGGTGCGCAGTACCGCGGCCAGTTCGAGGAACGGCTGAAGAGCGTCCTGGAGGAGATCAAGAACTCCGAGGGCCAGGTCATCACCTTCATCGACGAACTGCACACCGTGGTCGGGGCCGGCAAGGCGGACGGCGCGATGGACGCCGGCAACATGCTCAAGCCGATGCTGGCCCGCGGTGAGCTGCGCATGGTCGGCGCCACCACGCTGGATGAATACCGCGAACACATCGAGAAGGACCCGGCGCTGGAACGCCGTTTCCAGCCGGTGCTGGTCGGTGAGCCGAGCGTGGAGGACACCATCGGAATCCTGCGCGGGCTGAAGGAACGCTACGAGGTGCACCACGGGGTGCGCATCACCGACGCCGCACTGGTCGCCGCGGCCGCGCTGTCCGACCGGTACATCACCGACCGGTTCCTGCCGGACAAGGCCATCGACCTGGTCGACGAGTCGGCGTCCCGGCTGCGGATGGAGATCGACTCCCGGCCGGTCGAGGTGGACGAGATCGAGCGGGCCGTACGCCGGCTGGAGATCGAGGAGATGGCACTGTCCAAGGAGGACGACGAGGCCTCCCGGCAGCGCCTGGCGAAGCTACGCCGCGAACTGGCCGACAAGCGCGAACAGCTGACCGCGCTCAACGAGCGCTGGCAGAACGAGAAGCAGCACATCACCGCCATCTCCGACACCAAGGAGGAGCTGGATGCGCTGCGGCGGGAGGCCGAGCGGGCCGAACGCGACGGTGAACTGGGGCGCGCCTCCGAACTGCGCTACGCCCGGATCCCCGAACTGGAGAAGCAGCTCACCCGGGCCGGTGCCGAACTGGCCGAGCTGCAGGCGTCCGGCGCGATGCTCAACGAGGAGGTCAGCCCGGACGACATCGCCGACGTGGTGGAATCCTGGACCGGTATCCCGGCCGGCCGGCTGATGGAAGGTGAGTCGGCGAAGCTGCTGCGGATGGAGCAGGAGCTGGCCCGCCGGGTGGTCGGGCAGCGCGAGGCGGTCGGTGCGATCGCCGACGCGGTACGCCGGGCCCGCTCCGGGATCGCCGACGAGAACCGGCCCACCGGTTCGTTCCTGTTCCTCGGCCCCACCGGTGTCGGCAAGACCGAGCTGGCCAAGGCGTTGGCCGACTTCCTGTTCGACGACGAACGGGCGATGGTGCGCATCGACATGAGCGAGTACGGCGAGAAGCACAGTGTCGCCCGGCTCGTCGGTGCGCCCCCCGGCTACGTCGGCTACGAGGAGGGCGGCCAGCTGACCGAGGCGGTACGCCGCCGTCCGTACTCGGTGGTGCTGCTCGACGAGGTGGAGAAGGCGCACCAGGACGTGTTCGACATCCTGCTGCAGGTCCTCGACGACGGTCGACTCACCGACGGGCAGGGCCGTACGGTCGACTTCCGCAACACCATCCTGATCCTCACCTCCAACCTGGGTTCGCAGGTGCTGGTGGAGCCGACGCTGTCGGAGGAGGAGAAGAAGCAGTCCGTACTGCGTCTGGTGCGGGAGCATTTCAAGCCCGAGTTCGTCAACCGGCTGGACGACGTGGTGGTGTTCCACGCTCTCGGCACCGACGAGATGGCATCCATTGTGGACATCCAGCTGGCCCGGCTGGCCCGTCGGCTGGCCGACCGCCGGCTGCACCTCGCGGTGTCCGACGACGCACGCACCTGGCTGGCGGAGAACGGCTACGACCCGCTCTACGGCGCCCGCCCGGTACGCCGGCTGATCCAGACGGCGATCGGCGACCAGCTGGCCCGGGCACTGCTCGCTGGTACGGTCCGGGACGGTGACGCCGTCACGGTGGAACGTTCCCCGGACGGCACCGGCCTGGTGGTCGAGCGTGGCACCCAGCCGGCGGTCGCTGGCGGCTGACGGCAACAGCCGATCGCGGGGCCCGGGCCGCAGAAGCGCTGCGACCCGGGCCCCGCTGCACCCTCGGCCACCGGACACCGGTGCCGGACGGGTTGCGCGCCTCACCTAGTGTCCGGGACGGGTGGAGGCCGTAACCAAGGGGACCGAGGGGGCGGAATGTACGGTGCGCCGTACGCACCAGGGGCGGTGCCGCCGCCGACGCGGCCGAACGCGCTGACGATCGGGACGGGGGCCATCCTCGTCACCATCGTCGCGTGTCTGGCCGAGACCGCCTTCGAGGTGCTGCTGTTCAACAGCTTCACCGACGCGTTGAGCGCCTCGGACAGCACCGGGTCGGTGGCCGGTTCGCTGCGGCCGTACCTGATCTCCACGATCCTGCTGAACGCGTTGGTCGCGGTCGCGCTGGGTATCGCCACACCGTTGATGCTGCAGCGCCGTAACGCCGGCCGGGTACTGAACTGGTCCGCCGGTGGTGTCTGCGCCCTGGTCCGGATGTGCTGCCTGAGCGGCATGGGCGGCTTCAGCCTGATCGCCGCCGAGGTCAACCGCAGTGCCGGCGACACGACCATGAGCAACATGGCCCCGGGGTGGCAGATCGGTGGTGCCGCGATCTGCAGCTCGATCGCGCTGATCGCTGTGGTCGTCGGCATGATCATCACCGGGGCGCCGACGGTGAACCGCTGGTTCCGCGTCGCCCGGCAGGTGCAGCAGCCGGCCGCACCAGCACCCGGGTACTACCGGTACTGACCTCTCCGCCGGTACGGTGTGCGGCATGTCCGCGGACCGGCCGGAACTCCCGTACGCCGGCTCGGTCCGCGCAGCACCACAGTGTCAGGAAGGACCTTGATGAACTATCCCCCGCAGCCCTCGTACGGTCAGCTGCCACCGAACGCCGGCGGGTCGGCACCGGGCAACGAGCGACCCACCACGGTGACCGCGGCCGTCGGCTGCATGATCCTGGCCGTACTGCTCATGCTGGTGTCGGTGGCGGTGTCCATCGTGCTGATCTCGACCCTCAGCGACAAGTTCGACGCGATGGCCGGTGGGTCGGGCGCACCGAACTTCGGCACCATCTTCAAGTACATCCAGATCGGTACCATCGTGCTGTATCTGCTGGTCTCGGTGACGATCATGGCTCTCGCGGTGGGCAACCTGCGCGGACGCAACGGCACCCGGATCGCCACCTGGGTGATCTCCGGCCTGTTCGCGCTGTGCGGCCTGTGCGGCAGCCTGAGCACGTTCGGCAGCGGAATGGGCACCTCATCGGTGGACACGTACGCGCTGATGCCGACCTGGTACAAGCCGGTATCGGTGTCCCTGGCCGTCCTGATGATGCTCGCGCATGCCGGCGCGATCATCCTGCTGGCCCTGCCGAAGTCGAATGCCTTCTTCCGTCAGGCGAAGGCCGCGCAGCAGCAGGTGCCGAATCCCGGATACCCCGGTTACCCGGCTGGCGGCCAGTCCGGCTGGTGAGCGATGATGGCCTCCGCTCAGGAGGGGGTCCATCATGCCCACGGCTCTTGTCACCGGTGCCACCGCCGGGATCGGCGCGGCGTTCGCTCGCCGGCTGGCCCTGGCCCGTTACGACCTGGTGCTGGTCGCCCGTAATTCGGGGCGGCTCGCCGACATCGCCGCTGAACTGACCGACCGGTGGACGGTGGCGGTCGAGCCGCTCACCGCAGATCTGTCTACTGTGGATGGATGTGCCCGGGTCGAGACGCGCCTGGCCGAGCCGGAACGTCCGATCGACCTGTTGGTCAACAATGCCGGCATCTCCCTGCACAGCTCGTTCACCCGCAACACCGTGGAGGACGAGGAGCGGCTGCTGTCGCTCAACGTACGGGCCGTGATGCGTCTGACACACGCCGCACTCGGCCCGATGGTCTCCCGGCGCAGCGGCGCCGTCGTCAACCTCTCGTCGGTGGCCGGCTTCGCGGTGGTCTCACCCGGCTCGACGTACCCGGCCAGCAAGGCCTGGGTGACCAGCTTCAGCCAGTCGATCGGCCAGTCGGTACGCCGCCGCGGGGTCAAGGTGATGGCCCTGTGCCCGGGGTTCACCCACAGCGAGTTCCACGACAGCGCCGGCATCGACCTGAGCCACCTGCCCTCGTTCGCCTGGCTCAACGCCGACGAGGTCGTCGAGGCCGGCCTGCGCGACCTGCGGCACGGCAAGCTGGTCAGCATCCCGACAGCCCGGTACAAGGTGGCCACCGCCGCGCTCACCCACCTGCCGCGTTCGGTGCTGCACCGGGTACCGAACCTGGGTGGTCGCGGTGGACGCCGCTGACAGCGCCTAGGCTGGGGCCGTGTCGGATCGAACAAGCCTGCTCCAGCTGATCAGGGACCTTGCCGTGGTACGCGGCCGGGTCGTCCTCTCCAGCGGCCGGGAGGCCGACTACTACGTCGACCTGCGCCGCATCACCCTGCACCGGGACGCCGCGCCGCTGGTCGGTCGGGTGATGCTCGACCTGACCGCCGACTGGGCGTACGACGCGGTCGGCGGACTCACCCTGGGCGCCGACCCGGTCTCCGCCGCGATGTTGCACGCCGGCGCCGCCCGGCACCGCGGCCTGGACGCCTTCGTGGTCCGCAAGGAGGGCAAGGCGCACGGCCTGCAGCGCCGTATCGAGGGCCCCGAGGTCGCCGGCCGGCGGGTACTCGCCGTGGAGGACACCTCGACCACCGGGTCCAGCGTGCTGGCCGCGGCTGAGGCGCTGCGCGAGGCCGGCGCCGAAGTGGCCGGGGTCGCGGTGGTCGTCGACCGTGGTGCCGGTGACGCGGTCCGCGCCGCCGGGTTCGACTACCGGTACGCCTTCACCCTGGGCGACCTCGGCCTGTCCTGAGGCCGCGACCGCCCGGCCAGGCGGTTCGTCCGGCGACAGGTCAGGGGCGCGGTCGTACGGCCGGCTCGACGGTGAGCGTGCCCGCATCGGCGTCCAGCACCGCCCGGGTGCCCAGCGGTACGGTCCGGCGTACCGTGCCGTGCCCGATCGCAAGACCGCCCAGCACCGGCACACCCAACGGGTGCAGCCGTTCGGCCAGCACGTCCAGTACCGACGGGCGCTCGCCCACGCAGTCGGTGAACTGGCCGACCGCGATCCCCGCGACCCCGTCCAGTACGCCGCCGCGGTACAGCTGGGTCAGTAACCGGTCCACCCGGTACGGCGCCTCGGCGATGTCCTCGATCAGCAGGATCGACCCGACCAGGTCCGGTGCGTCCGGCGTACCGACCGAGGCGGCCAGCATCGCCAGGTTGCCGCCGACCAGCCGGCCGGCGCTGCGCCCGGTGGTGGTGACCTGCCCGGTCGGCTCGTCCGGGCTGGTCCGGACCTGTACCGGCACCGGCTCGAACAGCGCGCCGCGCAGGCCGGCCGCGGTCTCCGGGGCCGGTCCGGTCGCCATGGTCAACGCCGGGCCGTGCAGGGTGGCCAGCCGGGCGGTCCGCCACAGGGCCAGATGCAGGGCGGTGATGTCGCTGAAGCCGAGCAGGATCTTCGGGTCGGCACGTACCGCCGCCGGTTCGATGCCGTCCACGATGCGCTGGGCGCCGTAACCGCCGCGGGTGCACAGCACGGCCCGTACCGTCGGGTCCCGCCAGGCGTCCCGCAGATCGGCGAGCCGGTCGGCGTCGGTACCGGCGAGGAACCCGTTCCGGTCGTACGCGTGCCGCCCGATAGTGACGCAGAGTCCCCAGGACTCCAACAGTGAGACACCATTCTTCAGGTGCTCGGGCCGTACCGGACCGGACGGTGACACGAGCACCACGGTCTCGCCCGCAGCGAGTGCGTACGGCCGACGTATCTCGTCGAGCCGGCTCCGGCCAGCGCCGATGGGGTGGTCGAGGGCTCCGGACGCGGTCATGGCCGACAGCCTAGAGCGGACCCGACGCAACGCCGGGACGAGCCGCCCGCACACGTGCGCCACACCAATTCATCGAGGCTTCCTGGATCGGGCCGTTACCTTCCGCAAGCGCCGTCCGTTAACGCTATAGGTACCCGCGAATATTCAAGATGCTGAATGAGTGCAGGGGGGATGAGGGCACGTGACCGCTGTGCTCACGACGACCGAACGACTGGCACGTTCACCGCTGGTCGGTGAGCCGCTGGCGGCGGCCGAGGCCGATCAGCTGGCCGGGATGTTGAAAGCGCTTGCCGACCCCGCGCGACTGCGGCTGCTGAGCCTGATCCAGTCGGCGCCGCGCCGCGAGGCCTGCGTCTGCGACCTGATCGGGCCGCTCGGCCTCAGCCAGCCGACCGTCAGTCATCACCTGCGGGTGCTGACCGAGGCCGGCCTGCTCGAGCGGGAGAAGCGGGGGGTCTGGGCGTACTACCGGATCGTCTCGTCGGCGCTCACCGCCGTCGCGAACCTCATCGCCCCGCCGCGACGGCGTTCCCGGCAGCCGCGCTGAGGCGTACGAGCTGGGCCTGCGGGCCGCGCGGTACCGCCGCCGCGGCCTGCGGCTGAGCGCGCTGTGCCCGGGTAACAGGCCCAGCGCTGGCTGCCCGCCGCGTTCGGCCCCGGGTGGGTGCGGGACTGCGTGCGTGCGGGACTGCGTGCGTGCGGGACTGCGTGTGCGGGGGCTGCGCGGTCAGCCGCCGAACAGCACCACGTACGCGCCGACCAGCAGGACCAGCACACCCAGCGAGATCAGGCCGAGTACCAGCAGCATGATCGGCAGTGCCCGACCGGCACCGGGCGGCGCGATCGGGCGTGGAGCGGCCGTGTAGGCCCGGCCCTGGTAGGCGGGCATCGGCGGAGGTGGCGGGGGCGGCAGCATCTCCTGCCCCGGCCGCTGCTGCCCCATCGGGCCCGGCCCGGACACCGCCCGTGCGGTCGGCGGTGTGCCGGGGACGGCGCGGACGACCGGCGGTGGCTCCACGATCCTGGGCAGCTGGCCTGTGGGCGGCCCGCTGGCCCGGTGTTCCTGCCGGGCTGCCTGGTGCGGTGCCGGCGGTGCGGTGTGCGGCGCCTGATGCGGCGGACCGGGCGGTGGCGGTAGCGACGTGGGTGGGTGTCGGACCGCCTGTTCGGGCGGTGCGCTGCCGGCGTGTGGCCCGCCCGACGGGCGGTGTGCCTGCTGCGGGCGGCCGCTCGGCGGCTGGTCGCCAACCCGCGGAACATTGCCGGTGTCGGTGACCCGGGGGATGGGGCCGGTGTCGGTGATGCGCGGGATGCTGCCGGTGTGCTGCCCGGGTGCCGGCGGTCGGACCGAACTCACCAGCCGGTCGAACACCCGGCGGACACCTGCCGGGCCGCTGCCGTCCAGGCTGGCGATCCACGGCTGCTCACCGGTCAGGTCGGCACCGAGGAACTCCCCGGCGCCGGGACCACCGGTGGCGCGGGCCCATTCGTACGCCTCGCCGAGGGTGCCGCGCAGCGTGCTGTCACCGGCGGCGGAGGGGCCCATCGTCAGGATGGTCACCCGTCGGGTCCGGTCGTCCTTGCCGCGGCAGATCTCGTATCCGCCGTGCACCCGTACGGTGGTGACCCCGCGGAACGGTCCGACGTCGCGCCCAGCGCTGTTGGCCCGCCTGGTGCGCTGGGAGGTCGGCTCCTCGGCCGGTTCCGCAGCACCTGTTTCCGCGGCCGGCGCCTCCGGTGCGGCGTGCCTACCGCTCATGGACCCGGCCTGCTCGGCGGGCGGGGTCGGCTGGGCGGGCAGTCCTGGCTGATCCGACACGGTGGGCAGCGCCACGGTCGGCCCGGCGTACGACGACCCCGCGGAGGTGGGCTCCGCAGACGCCTGCTGCGCCGACGTCTGTTCCGCCGGCCCGGGTTCCATCGGCCCAGTAGGTTCCATCGGCCTCTCCGGCGGTACCGGGGGTCTCTCCCTCGAATGTTTCGGTCAGGTGACGCTGCCTCGCGGACCATGGAACGTCACACAGCGACATGAATCGTGACGCGTCCCCGCCCGTTCGGACTGGGTCAGGGTACCCGCCCGGATTCACCATGGCGGTCTGCCGGGGACTGTTCCGCCGACCCGCCATCCGTGGACCGGTCCGCCGTGGCCGGGCCCCGTCGCCGGCGCAGCCAGCCCTTCACCAGCTCGGCGAGCATCGGCACCACGGAGATCACCACGATCAGCGCGATCACCGGCAGCATGTACCGGTCGATCACGCTCGGCGGGATCACCCCGGCCAGCCGGTTGCCCAGCAGCAGGATGCCATCGGTCCAGAGCACGCCGCCGACCACGTTCCAGACGAAGAACTGCCGGGCCGGCATCTCCAGGATCCCGGCCACCGGGTTGAGGAACGCGCGGACCACCGGGATGAACCGGGCCAGCACCACGGCACGGGCGGCGCCGAACCGGTTGAAGTAGTACTCCGCCTTCTCCACGTACTGCGCCTTGAAGATCCGCGACTCCGGCCGGTCGAACAGCCCACGGCCGAACCGGGCGCCCAGGTAGTGCCCGAGCTGGGCGCCGGCGACCGCCGCCACCGGTACGCCGGCCAGCAGCGCCGGCAGCGACAGGTGGGTGCCCATCAGCTTCGCGGCCAGCGGTGAGGTGGCGATGCCGGCGATGAACAGCAGCGTGTCACCGGGCAGGAAGAACCCGAAGAACAGCCCGGTTTCGGCGAAAATCACCAGATAGACACCGATCAGCCCGAAACTGGAGATCAGGGACTTTGGATCGAGCAGGTTGACCGAGAGTATTTCGGAGATCGCCCGGGTCCTGCTGTCGTGGTCCACCACCGAAGCCTACCGATCCGTGGGAACGCTTCCCGACCCCCGCATACTCACAGCCGTGGATCGACCGGTTCGGACTCACAGGCCAGTACGGCAGCGACCATCTCGTGCACTCGGTGCAGCGGTTCGCCGGCGGCCGTACGGTCCAGTGCGGCCAGCCCCAGTACGTGCTCGCGCCAGGCCATCGACCGTTTCCGGGACAGCTTGCGGTCCCGCAGCCGGGTCAGGTTCGCCGGCTCGGTGTAGTCCGGGCCGTAGATGATTCGCAGGTATTCCCGGCCCCGGCACTTGATCCCCGGCTGAACCTGCCGGCCTTCCGGTACGGACAGCCCCTGGTACGGCTTGACCACCATGCCTTCGCCGCCGGCCCCGGTCAGCGCCAGCCACCAGTCCGTACCTGCAACCACTGAAGTCTCGTCGGTGGTGTCGACGGCGATCCGCCGGGTACCGGTGAACAGCTCCGGGTCGGCCGCGACCATCCGGTCGGCCAGTTCCAGTTGGCGGGCGTGGTCCAGGCCGGCGTGGCTGACACCCGCGCTGGCCAGCAGCGCGAACGGCGCGACCCGCAGCCCGATCGACCCGTCGGTGGGCCAGCAGTAGCGCTGGTAGACCTCGGCGTACGCGTCCATCGCACCGACCTGCCCGGCCAGCCGAGCACGCAGGTCACCGGCCGGTACGCCGCGCGCCGCCGCGGCATCCAGCACCGACAGCGCGGTCGGCAGGGCGGCACCGGCCGCCGCGGCCACCCCGGCGTACTGGTCCCGGACCAGCTGGCCGGCCTTCGCCGACCAGGGCAGCAGCTCGGCGTCCCACAGCAGCCAGCCCGAGTCGAACTCTTCGAACAGTCCCGCCGCCGTCGCCGCGGTACGCAGCCGGCCCAGGATCGCGGTGCCGGTGCCGTCCGAGCCGGTGCCGTCGGCGAAGAACGCCCGCCCGGTACGGGTGTAGATCGCGCCCGGACCGGCCACCCCGAAAGCGTCCGCGAGGGCGGCATCGTCCCGGCTGAGCAGTATCACCGCCCGCGAGCCCATGTGCTTCTCCTCGCACACCACCCGCTCGATCCCGGCCTTCCGGTAGTCCGCGAACGCCTCCGTCGGGTACTCCAGGTAGCCGTCGACCTTCGCGGTGCTGCACGGTGCCATCGTCGGTGGCAGCCAGCGCAGCAGCCGCGGGTCGATCGCGAACCGGCTCAGCACCTCCAGCGCGGCGGCCGACTCCTCCGCACCGACGGTGATCGCACCGAACCCGGTGTCCAGTCGACGGCGCCCGGTCACATCGGCCACGTCCAGCAGGTCGGGCTCGCGGGGTGGCGGGGTCAGCGGGCGTACCGGCTCGTACCAGATCTGCTCGGCCGGCACCGAGCGCACCTCGCGTTCCGGCCAGCGCAGCGCCGTCAGGGTGCCGCCGAACGTGCACCCGGTGTCGACGCACAGCGTGTTGTTGACCCACTCGGGCGTTGGTACCGGCGTGTGCCCGTACACCACCGTCGCAGAACCTCGGTAGTCCTGCGCCCACGGGTAGCGCACCGGCAGGCCGTACTCGTCGGTCTCCCCGGTGGTCTCGCCGTACAGACAGAACGAGCGGACCCGGCCGGACGAGCGGCCCTGGTAGGCCTCCTTCACCCCGGCGTGCGCGACGACCAGCCGGCCGCCGTCCAGCCGGTAGTGCGAGACCAGGCCGTCGCAGAAGACCCGGAACTGCTCGACGGTGTCCGGGTCGAGTCGCTCGAACTGTTCCATCGTGCGTTCCAGGCCGTGCGTCACGGAGACGTTGCGGCCGGACAGTTTGCGTACCAGCTTCTGCTCGTGGTTGCCGCACACGCACAGCGCCGTACCGGCCGACACCATGCCCATGACCAGGCGCAGTACCCCGGGGGAGTCGGGGCCCCGGTCGACCAGGTCACCGACGAACACCGCGGTACGGCCCTCCGGGTGCCGCGCGCCGACCGGCTGACCGGTGGCGTCGCGGTCCAGCTGCCAGCCCAGCGCGGTCAGCAGCGACTCCAGCTCCGACCGGCAGCCGTGCACATCGCCGATGATGTCGAACGGTCCGGTCAGCTCGCGCTTGTCGTTGTACTGCTTCTCGTAGCCGATGGTGGCGGCCTCGACCTCCTCGACCGTGCGCAGCACGTACACCTTGCGGAAACCTTCCCGGCGCAGGCCACGCAGCCCGCGCCGCAGGTCGGCCCGCTGCCGGTCGATGACGCGCCGGCCCACCTGCCGGTCGGCGCGGGCCGCGTCACGTTCCAGGCACACCGATTCGGGCAGGTCCAGCACGATGGCGGTGGGCAGTACGTCGTACTCCCGCGCCAACGCGACCAGGTCCTTGCGGGCGAACTGTTGGGTGTGGGTGGCGTCCACCACGGTCAGCCGACCGGCCTTCAGCCGCAGCCCAGCCACGTGGAACAGCGCGTCGAAGGCGTCCCTACTGGCCGACTGGTCGTTCTCGTCGTCGGCGACCATCGCCCGGAACATGTCGGAGGACAGCACCTGGGTCGGCGCGAAATGTCGCCGCGCGAAGGTCGACTTGCCCGAGCCGGACGCGCCGACGAGGGCCACCAGGGACAGATCCGGTACCAGCAGTTCGCTCACAAGATCGCAGTATCGTCCCCGGCCGCCACCCGCGCCCACCTGATTCCACCGCGCCGGGCCGCGGATCAGGCGCGCACCATGACCAGTTCGCGGAGGGCGCGGGCGACGGCTTCCCGCTCTGGTGCGGCAAGTGAGCCTCGCTCGCATTCATCTGGACCCTTGAGCGAACGGCGTTGGCACTGAGGCCATGATCAACGCCCTGCGGCAGCCCCACGCCCGTACCCCACACGCCGCCAGCGCACCGCCCCTACGCCGCACACCGTCCGCGCTCTCAAGATCCGTAGCGCTGGGCGCCCGACCGGGCTGTTTGTCGTCAAGCACCCAGCTGCCGGTCCACTGCTCCGGATCTTGTACGCCATGCGGGCCAAGATTCGCAGGACTGGTCGCCCAGCTCGGCTATCTGCCCGAATGCCCCGCGGCCGCGTCCGTAGGCCGTCCCGCTCAGGACGCGTCGCTCGCCTCAGTGGTCCTGTCCAGCAGCGCACGGGCATGCTCGGCCACGAGCTCGGGCCGTTCGGCCTGGATGAAGTGTCCACAGTCGACGCTGACGAAACGGCCGCCGGGCAGCCTCTCGGCGTAGCGCCGCTGGTGTTCGCGGATGCCGTCGTACTGCTGCTCGCGCCCCTTCGGCGAGCGGGCCGAGGACAGCACGATCGTCGGGCATCGTGGCAGGCGGGGCGGCGTTTCGCGGAAGGCTGGGATGGCGGCGGCCACCGCGCGGGCCTCCTCACGGGTCTGCGCGACACCGGCCGGTACGAAATTCTCGGCGACCATCGTCTGGTAGGTCTCGGCAGGGAACAGGTTGCGGAGGTTGCCGCCGGCCAGCTTGCGTAGCGCTGGAACGTGCACAAGTGCCTGCGCCACAGCGAGCATCCGGTCGACCTTCCTGGTGGTCTGCTCGATCGTGTCGTACACGGGCGCCGTCTCCGGGGTCGGATCGACCAGCAGCAGACCCCGCAGCCGCAGCTCCAGACGCTCGGCGGCACGCCGGGCGACCAGCCCGCCCATGCTGTGCGCGACGAGTACGACATCGCCCGGTGCCACAGTCTCGATCATGGCGACCAGGTCGGCGGCCATGTCGTCGATGCTCAACAGTTCGGTGGTACGGCCGCTGAGCCCGAAGCCGGCGCGGTCGTAGGCGACCAGCCGGGCGTGGTCGGTCAGCAGCGGCAGCACCGTGTCCCAGCACGTCCGGCCGCAGCCCTGGCCGGCCTCGAACACGAGCTGGGCCGCACCGTGACCCGACTCCTCGACGTAGACGGACCGGTTGCCGACGTCGACCATCCGTCCGGTTGCTGCTCTCACGCGCCCTCCCGAATGAACGTTTTCAATTTCGATAATGGTATCGCAACTGACATAGTAGGGGCATGGACGCTGTCGACCTGCTCCTGCACCCGGTACGGATGCGCATCGTGCACGCCCTGTCCGGTGCGGGCACCCTCACCACCACGCAGCTGTGCGCGCGGCTGCCCGGCGTCTCCAAGGTCACCGTGTACCGACACGTCGCCCTGCTGGTCGATGGCGGATTCCTGGAGGTGGAGAGTGAACAACGGGTACGCGGTGCGGTGGAGCGTACGTACCGGCTGCGCCGCGACCGGCCGGTGATCGACGCCGCCGACGCCGCGTCCATGACGCTGGAGGACCACCGGCGCGGCTTCGGCGCCGCGATGGCCGTACTGCTCGCCGAGTTCGACGCCTACCTCGACCGGGACGGCGCAGATCCGGTCACCGACGCGGTGTCGTACCGGCAGGGCACCGTCTGGCTCAGCCCTGCGGAGATCGAGGCGATGCTCACCGAGATGGCGAAGGTGCTGCGGGCCTCGATCGGCCACGGACCGGGGCCGGGCCGGGTGCCGTACCTGCTCAGCACGATCCTGTTCCCCGCAGGTCCGGCAACGCCGGAGGATTCCCCGGCCGGTCCGGTGCTGCCGGACGGACCCGGACCGTCAGGTGGTGGCGATGAGTAGGTCCTCGCCGCTCGACGGGCGCAGACCGTCGGCCCGACCGGCGAAGTAGCGTTCGGCGAGCGCGCCACCCGGCACGTGCCGGGGGTCGGTGAAGCCGGCGTCGCGGGCCAGCGCCAGCATCTCCCGCGGGGAGTAGAAGCTGATGAACGGCGTTCCGGCCGCCTTCGCCCGCGGTCTGGTCGCCTCGAACGCGGGGCGGTCGGCATCATCGAGAAGCTCGCTCGGCAGCATGAACGTCACGGCGACCGTCGAGCCGGGACCGAGCCGGGTGAGCTGACGTAGGGTCGCCACGGTGGCGTCCCGGGTGAGGTACATGGTGACGCCCGTGCAGGCGACGACCGTCGGCCGGCCGGGATCGAACCCACTGTCGGCCAGCTGCCGCCACCAGTCCGCACCGGCCTCGAAGTCGACCGGCACCAGTCGCAACCGGTCGGGTACCCCGTAGCCGAGTTCGATCAGGCGTCGGCGTTTCCAGGCCAGGGTGTCCGGCTGGTCGATCTCGAACACCCGGAGGTCGGCGGCGGTCTCCGGGCTCCGCTGGGCGAAGGTGTCGAGCCCGGCGCCCAGTACGACGTACTGGGTGACGCCGCGTTCGGCCTGCTCGATGACCAGGTCCTCGATGAACCGGGCCCGGGCCACGATCGCGGCACGGAACCCGCTGGTGGCGTGCGGGTCCATGTCGGGGCGGCGTTGCCAGCCCTCATCGGGATCCACCAGCCGCAGTCCGATCTCGTCGGAGATCACGTGGGGCGGCGCGTCGACCCGGGTGTGCAGTGCCCGCCAGAGGGCGACCCGTACGGCGGTGCTGTCCGGTGCCCCGTTCTGCTCGTCTGCCATGACCGTCACTTCCGGGCCGGAGCCTGGAGGCTCCACAGTCGGCCGTCGGGGTCGCGGACGGTCATCTCGGCGGTCCCGTAGTGGGTGTTCTCGAACGGCGTGACCACCTCGACGATCGGGTCGGCACGGAACGTGTCCGCGTCGGGCACCTTCAGCATGAGCTGGGTCCGGGGCTCCCGGTCCTCGGGGATCTCCGCGATGAACACCGAAGGGCCGTCGCCGTTGCGGAGCTGGCCGGAGTTGTGGCCGGTGTCGAACTCCAGCGTGAAGCCCAGCGCCTGGAAGAATTTCGCGGCCTTCCCCCAGTTGTGGGTCTCCAGGAACACGGTCTCGATGCCGTCGGTCGTCATGTCAGATCTCCTTCTCGGATGACTGTCCTGCCTGCCTGCCGGTGTCGTCGAGGTAAGCGCGGAGGGCGTCCGCGACCAACGCCGAGAGGGACAGTCCCGACTCGATGGCGTGGTGTTTGACCTGCTTGATCAGCCCGAGAGGCAGGTACACGTTGAACTGCTTGACCTCGTCGTCGCGCACCTTAGGATGCTAGCATCCTAATCGGCTAGCTGACTAGCGCCTGCGCTGCGCTAGCGTTCTGCGGATGCGCCCCGAACCTGGACAGGTCCTGCACTTCTCCGAGGACCCGACGATCCGTCGGTTCGTACCGCACGTGGCGGCGACCGCTCAGCAGCCCGAGGCATATGTATGGGCGGTCGGCACCGAACGCGCCCCGGACTACTGGTTCCCCCGGCAGTGCCCACGCGCCATGGCATGGGTCGAGCCGCAGTCCATCGACGAGGACCGGGACCGCATCCTCGGCGCTGGCTGCGGCGAGCGGGTACACGCCGTCGAGTACGGCTGGCTGGAGGCGATCCGCACCGTCGAGCTGTACGCCTACCGGCTGCCGGCCGCGCAGTTCCGGCCCTTCGCCGAGGACGACCCGTACGCGCTGGTGGCCACCGAACCGGTCGAGCCGCTCGGTCCGCCGGACCGGGTCGGCGACCTGTTCGAGCTGCACGAGCAGGCCGGCATCCAACTGCGCGTACTGCCCAACCTCTGGCCGTTCTGGGACCAGGTCACCGCCAGTACCCTCGGCTTCAGCGGCATTCGCCTCCGCAACGCCCGCCCCACCTGACGCCGCACACCTGCGGGTCGACCCGCAGGCACGCCACCACCACTGCGCATTTTCCCCGAATGTGGGGTTCGAAAAAAGGGACATAGTGGTCTTTCGGAAAAAATGCCGGCAGTGGGCGAGGGAAGATGGTCCGGGAACAGCCTCACCCGCATCAAGCTGAACCGCCGAGTGAACGGCGTTGGCCCTGAGGCCACGATCGACACTGAGGCCATGATCAACGGGACGGGCGGCCGAGCAGCGCCGGGCGGCGCGGAAATGGTCAGGCGGTGTGGATGAAGGTGGCGAGCTGGGTGGGGGCGCCGACCTCCGGGTCCTCGTCACCGACCGGGGAGAACTGCACGGTGTAGCCGTACTGTACGGCCACTTCCGTTGCCCAGTCGGTGAACTCGGCGCGGGTCCATTCGAACCGGTGGTCGTGGTGGCGCATCCGGCCCGCGGCCAGGCCGGGGTAGCGCACGTTGTACTCCGCGTTGGGTGTGGTGACCAGTACGGCGCCGGGGACGGCGTGCCCGAACACGGCGCGGGCCAGGGCGGGCAGCCGCGCCGGGTCCACATGCTCGACGACCTCCATCAGTACGGCCGCGTCGTAGCCGCGCAGCCGCGCGTCGGCGTAGGTGAGCGCGGTCTGCAGCAGCGTGATCCGCTCCTGCTGCCGGTCGGCCAGCCGGCCGACCCGGCGTTCGGCGATGTCCAGCGCGCGGGCCGAGACGTCCGCACCGACCAGTTCGGTGTAGCGGGGATCCTTCGCCAGCGCCACCAGCAGGGTGCCGGGACCGCAGCCCAGGTCCAGTACCCGTCGGGCGCCGGACGCGGCCAGGGCGGCGAGCACCGCGTCTCGGCGCCGTTCGGCCAGCGGTACCGCCTTCTCAGCGGCGGCGCCGGCATCGGCGGTAGCGCTGGCATCGGGGGCGGCGGCCGTCACGACGACCGTGTCCTCGTCGAGTGCGTCGTCGGTTCCGGTCTCCTCAGAACTCTCGGTCAGCCGGTCGAGCTGGCCCAGCGCCTCCCGGGACAGCGTCCGCTGGTGGGCCAGGTACCGGTCGGTGATCAGCTTTCGTTCCGGGTGCGCGGTCAGCCAGCCGGAACCGGCGCGCAGCAGCTTGTCGATCTCGTCCGTACTGACCCAGTAGTGCTTGTCGCCGTCCAGCACCGGCAGCAGCACGTACAGGTGGTTGAGTGCGTCGGCGAGGCGCAGCGTGCCGCGCAGGGTCAGCGCGACGTACCGGCTGTCGCCCCACTCGGCCGGCACCAGCGGCACCGGGTGCGCCTCGACCTGCCAGCCGAGCGGTGCGAACACCCGCTCGACCAGCTCCGGGCCGCCGGAGCAGGCCAGCGCCGGTACCGACAGCTCCAGCGGGATCGGGGTGTCGGCAAGCTCCGGCCGGTCCTTGCTGCGACCGTGCAGCGCGGACGAGAACACCCGCGACATGGCCACCGCCAGCAGCGAGGACGCCGCGTACGGGCGGTCGTTGACGTACTGCGCGAGCGCGAACCCGGCACCGGCCCCGCGCAGCTTCGCCAGCCGCTGCGGCTCCACCTCCAGCACCAGGGCCGCGGTGCAGCGGTCCGCGTCGGCCTGCGGGTACAGCACGTGCGCGGTACCCACCGACGTCGACGCGGTATGCACCCGGTCGGGGTGTTTGACCAGCAGGTACCCGAGGTCGGTGGCGGGTGTGTGGGTGGTGGTGATCGTCAGCAGCACGCCCACATCCTGCCAACCCGCCACCACCCGTGCAGGTGGGTTTGTCCGCACGCATCCCGCCGGCGGCCGGCGGCGTTGGTTGACCGGGGCGGTCCCCGGTTAGCGTGGTGCCGGGAGGTGGCACGACATGACCGAGGTCGACGTCGAGATCGAGCAGCCCGACCGGTTGAGCCTGTCGGACGAGTACACGGTGTCGACCGGGTACTGGCACGAGCTGTCCGATGGTCGGATCCAGTGTGACGTCTGCCCGCGCGCCTGCAAGCTGCGCGAGGGCCAGCGTGGGCTGTGCTTCGTCCGCGGTCGGGTCGACGACCGGATCGTGCTCGCCTCGTACGGCCGCTCGTCCGGGTTCTGCGTGGACCCGATCGAGAAGAAGCCGCTGAACCATTTCCTGCCCGGCAGCCCGGTGCTGTCGTTCGGCACCGCCGGCTGCAACCTGGCCTGCCGGTTCTGCCAGAACTGGGACATCTCGAAGTCCCGGGAGATCGACACGCTGTCGTCGTCGGCCGGTCCGGAGACCCTGGCGCGGGCCGCCGAGCAGCTCGGCTGCCGGTCCATCGCGTTCACCTACAACGACCCGACGATCTTCCTGGAGTACGCGATGGACGTCGCGGACGCCTGCCGGGACCGGGGGATCAGGGCGGTGGCGGTCAGCGCCGGCTACATCAACGAACCGGCCCGGCGGGACCTCTACGCGCACATGGACGCGGCGAACATCGACCTGAAGGCGTTCAGCGACCAGTTCTACTCCAAGGTCACCTTCGCCAAGCTGCCCGCGGTGCTGGACACGTTGGAATATCTGAAAAGTACCGACGTCTGGGTCGAGATCACCACGCTGCTGATCCCGGGGCACAACGACTCCGACGCCGAGATCGCCGGGCAGTGCGCGTGGATCGCCGAGCATCTGGGCTCCCGCGTTCCGCTGCACTTCACCGCGTTCCACCCGGACTTCAAGATGCGCGACATTCCGCGTACCCCGCCGGAGACGTTGCGGCGGGCCCGGCGGATCGCGCGCGAGCACGGGCTGAAGTACGTCTACACCGGCAATGTGCACGACGCAGACGGGCAGACCACGCACTGTCCGTCGTGCGACGGGCCGGTGGTCGTACGGGACTGGTATGTGCTGAAGGACTACCAGCTCACCGACGACGGCCACTGTGTCCACTGTGGATCTACAGTGCACGGTGTGTTCGATGGGCCGGCCGGCGAATGGGGTTCACGCCGGCAACCGGTCCGGCTCGGCGAGCGGTCCGGCAGCTACGGCCAGCACGACCGCCGCGCCGCCGGGTAGCATGATCGGTCCTGTCCGACGTTCCGGAGGAGGAGGGCCACGTGTTGAGCATGCGTCCGCCCGCGGTCGCCGGCCGCTTCTACCCGGGGCAGCCGGACGTCCTGCGTGACATGGTGTCGGCGCTGATGGACGAGGTGCACGTACCGGACGACGACCGGCTCTGCCCCGCCTATGTGGTGCCGCACGCCGGCTACCGGTTCTCCGGGCCTACCGCCGGGCACGTGTACGCCCGGCTGCGCCACCACGCCGACCGCATCAGCCGGGTCGTACTGGTCGGCCCGGCCCACTTCGTCCGGCTCACCGGCTGCGCGGTACCCACTGTGGACAGTCTCGGTACGCCGCTGGGTCCGTTGCCGATGGACGGTACGGGCCGCGACGCGCTGGTCGCCGCCCGCCTCGCGGTGGCCGACGACGAGCCGCACGCCCCGGAGCATTCGCTGGAGGTACAGCTGCCGTTCCTGCGACAGATCCTCGCACCGGACACCCCCGTACTGCCGGTGGTGGCCGGGCCCATGCCCGCCGAGAAGGTGGCGGAGCTGCTGGCGGAGACGCTGTCAGCCGGCACGGTACTGCTCTGCTCCACCGACCTGTCGCACTACCGCGACGATCCGAGCGCCCGCGAGCAGGACGCCGCCACGGTCCGCGCCGTACTGGACCGGGCGCCGGAACGGATAGGCCCCCGGGACTCCTGCGGGGTGTTCGCGCTGCGTGGCCTGACTGCGCTGGCCGCCCGCCTGGACTGGACTCCCCGGCTGCTCGACTACTCGACGTCCGCCGACACCGCGGGCACCGCAGACCGGGTCGTCGGCTACGCCGCCTTCGCGTTCGACGGCTGAGAGACGTCAGCCCGACGGCGGGCGGGGCAGGCGCGCGACTGTGCCGGCGCGGAAGCTCAGGTCAGGACGACTCGCCGCGTCTGGCGCGGGCACGCCGCTTGCCCTCGTGCATCGCCTGTACCCGGGCCACCGGGATCGTGTGCCCCTCGGCCACCAGATCGGCGGGCAGCGTCTGCGGCGCCGGCAGCTGCCCGGCCCACGGATCGCCGGCACCGATGAGGTCGGGCACCGTACGGATGGTGAAGTCGCCCGGTGCGACGTCGTCGAGCGCGTCCCAGCCGACCGGGTACGACACCGGCACGCTGGGCCGGATCCGTGGACTGTACGCCGCGACGACGGTGGCCCCGCCGGCCCGGGTCGAGTCGAGGAACACCTTCCCGGACCGCTCCTCGCGGATGAACGCGGTGGTGGCCACGTCCGGATCCAGCCGCTCGGCCCGCGCGGCGAGCGCCCTGGTCGCGGCGGCGACGTCCCACACGTCCTGACCCGGCGCGAGCGGCACCACCACATGCAGTCCCTTGGCGCCGCTGGTTTTCACCGCGGCCTCCAGTCCCGCGTCGGCCAGTGCCTGCCGGGCCAGCTTCGCCGCGCGGACCGCCAGCCGGAACTGTTCGTTCCCTTCCGGCGGATCGATGTCGAGGATGAGCACGGTCGGGTGGCTGTCGTCGTCGGCGCGCGACAGCGTGGGGTGGTACTCGATCGCCCGCTGGTTGGCGAACCACAGCAGCGTCCGGCGGTCGTCGCACAGCGCGTACCGGATCTTCCTCTTCGAGGTCTCCGCCCACACCGACACGCTGCGTACCCACTCCGGGGTGTACTTCGGCAGGTTCTTCTGCATGAACGGCGGCTGCCCGCGCAGTACGCGCATCACCGACAACGGCCGCCCGGCCAGCTCACCGATGATCCGGTCGCCGACCGCGTCGAGATAGTCGACCAGGTCGCGCTTCGTCGCGTCCGCGCCGTCGAACAGCGGCTGGTCGAGGTTGGTGAGCGACACGCCCTCGCGCGTCTCCTCCGTGGCCATGACCGCAGCGTAGGCGAGGTCACCGACAGCTGTGGCCGGATCCACGGCGCGTTGCCGGCTTCCCCAATACGGTGGGCGGGACGGACGAAGCCGGCCACGGAGGCGAGTCATGATCTTCATTACCGCGAAGTTCCGGGTACGTCCCGAGGACGCCGACCGGTGGCCGGAGATCGCCGCCGAGTTCACCAACGCCACCCGCAACGAGCCCGGCTGCCTGTGGTTCGACTGGTCCCGCAGCGTGGCCGATCCCACCGAGTACGTACTGGTCGAGGCGTTCCGCGACGACGACGCGGGTGCGGCGCACGTGCAGTCGGCGCACTTTCAGCAGGCCCGCCGGACCCTGCCGCCGCACCTCGCGGAGACCCCACGCATCGTCAACTTCAGCGTCCCCGGCCAGGACTGGTCCGAACTCGGCGAGATGGCCGTCTCCGGCGAGTAACAGATTCCAGGCGGACCTGATAGCTGGCTTTCCATCAGCAGGAGCCCGACGGCCGACGCTCCCGTCCTTACGTGAGTTTGATGCCTCACGGATGTCAGCGGCGTAGCGGAGTGCAGGCGTTGCGGTGAGTAGCCGTGACGGCCGGGCGGGTCGTCCACCTGCTGGTACGTCGGTCACGATCGCGACTCCGGGTGAGACGCAGCTGTTGACAGCCGTCCCGGACGGGCTTAGGTTGCATCCCAATCAACGGGTTCCCTTCCCGTTGAACGGTGCGATGAGGATGTGTTGTGACGGCTGAGATCGAACCAGTGGGATCGGAGAACCTCGACCGGCGTGCCGGCACGTTGGAACGGGGACTCGCGATCCTGGAACTGCTCGCCTCCGACAGCACGATGAGTGCCGGTCAGATCGCCGAGCGTCTCGGGCTGTCCCGCAGTGCCACGTACCGGATCCTCGGGCTGCTGCGTCAGCGCGGCTACCTGGACTGGGACGGCACCTCGGACCGCATCGCGCTCGGTCAGCGGATCGTCACCGTCGGCATGGCGGCGCTGGCGAGTTTCGACCCGTTCCAGGCCGCGCAGGCGCACCTACGGGACCTGTCCCGGGGCCTGTCCGAGGCGGCCCTGATGGCGGTACGCGACGCCGAGCAGATGGTCTACATCGCGCACGAGGACGTCACCGACCACTACATCGCGGTACGTCGGCTGCTCGGTGTCCGCCGCCCGATGCACGCCACCTCGCTGGGCAAGGCGTACCTGTCGGCGCTACCGATCGAGCAGGTCGACGCGATCATCGACCGGCTGGACATGAAGCCGTTGACCCCGACCACGCTGACCGACCGCGCCCAGCTGCGGGCCGAGCTGGACGAAGCCCGTACCCGCGGCTACTCGGTCGACAACGGCGAGAACGAACCCGACGTGATGTGTTACGGCGCGCCGATCCGCGACGAGCGCGGCATGCCCATCTGTGCGATCAGCGTGGCCGGCCCCCGGGACCGGATCCTCGCCAAGTCCGATGTCATTCCGCAACGGCTGTCCGACGCCGCACTCGCGGTGTCCCGCCGGCTCGGCTTCACCGGGTCGACGAACTACGTGAAATTCGGGAGGTAACAGCACCATGCGACGCATCCGCGGGTTGCTGGCGGCCGGTGCACTGCTCACAGTGCTCGGCGCCTGCGCACCAGGTACCGGCACATCCGGTGACGACAAGACCGGGCAGTCCAGCGAGAAGAAACTGACGTATGTCTACTTCACCGACGGCCCGGACGAGAAGGCCACCCGCGGGCTGATCGCGGAGTACGAGAAGAAGACCGGCGTCAAGGTCAACCTCCAGATCGTCCCGTACGACAGTCTGGAGCAGAAACTGCAGGCCCGGCTGTCCGGTGGCAACGCGCCGGACGTGGCCCGGCTCAGCGGCATCGACCCGTTCCGGGACGACCTGCTGGACCTGGACAAGTTCCGGAAGTCCGCGCTGGACGGCACGTTCATCGACGGCGCGAAGGGCTACATCACCGGCAAGGACGGCGGCCTGGTCGCCGTACCCAGCGACTTGACCATGAACGGTCCACTGATCAACGTGGACCAGTTCCGTAAGGCCGGGGTGCCGCTGCCGGACGAGAAGAAGCCGTGGACCTGGGACCAGCTGATCGCCGCCGCGGCGAAGGTCAAGAAGGCCAACAAGACCCAGTACTCGATCGCCATGGACGTCTCCGGGCACCGGTTCGCCACGATGCTCAGCGAGTACGGCGTCAACTACTTCAGCAAGGACGGCAAGCAGGTCGGTTTCGACCCGGCGAAGACCACCGCCGCCATCAAGCGGTTCGCCTCGCTGAACTCCTCCGGCGCGATGCCCTCCGACCTGTGGCTGCAGGCCGGCTCCAAGTACAAGGGTGCCAACGAGATCTTCCTGGCCAAGCAGGTACCGGTGTACATCTCGGGTAACTGGCAGGTCAGCGCGTTTGCCGAGTCGGCGAAGTTCAACTGGGCGGTGGCACCCAACCCGTGCCAGGCGCGCTGCGGCGGCTACCCGGGCGGCAAGTTCATGGTCGGGTTCAAGCAGAGCCACCACCAGAAGCTCGCCGCGGACTTCATCGCGTTCATGAACTCCAAGCACGCTCAGGAAACCCTGGCCCAGCAGGCGAACTTCATTCCGACCCGCAAGGACCTGCTCGCCTCCGGGGTGCAGTACCCGAGCCGCGGCAAGGACATGGGCGTGTTCCTCGACGAGGTGAAGCGCACCCCGGCCGACACGTACCCGAGTGCCTACAGTCCCGCCTTCGCCGCCACCGCCACCGCGGTCGTCGCGGAACTGAGCAAGGTGCTGGCGCACAAGGAGACGCCCGCCCAGGCCACCACGGCGATCCGGGCCGCAGCGGGTAAGGCGTTGAAGGACGCTCAATGACCGTACTGACCGACAGCGCCGCCGCACCCTCGCGCACCACTCCGCCCGGGGGGCGGCGGCGCCGGGTCAAGCCGTGGAACCAGCGGCTCGCGCCGTACCTGTTCGTACTGCCGAACATGGTGATCTTCGGGGTGTTCGTCATCTACCCGGCGATCAACAACTTCACCATCAGCACCTACGACAGCCACAACGGCCGCACCTTCCGCCCGGTCGGCGGCGCGAACTACCGCGAGCTACTCAGCGCGCCCGACTTCTGGGCCGCGGCGCGGGCCACCGTACTGTTCGCGTTCTGTTTCGTGGTACTGGTGACGGCCTGCTCGACGGGCCTGGCGATGCTGCTCAACCAGCGCATCCGGGGCCGGGCGTTCTTCCGGTCGGTGTTCTTCCTGCCGGTGGTGCTGTCCCCGGTCGTGGTCGGGCTGATCTGGGGTTGGATCTTCGACCGGAACAACGGGCTGCTCAACACCGTGCTGCACGGGATCGGGCTGCCCGGGCCGGGCTGGCTGGTGGACGGCAACCTGTCGATGGCGGTGGTGATCTTCGTCGGGTTGTGGATCCACGTCGGTTTCTACACCCTGATCGTGCTGGCTGGGCTGCAGAGCATCGACCCGGTGTACTACGAGGCCGCCGAGATGGACGGCGCGTCGAGCTGGCAGCGGTTCCGTACGATCACCTGGCCGCTGCTGCGCCCCACCACGATGGTGGTGCTGATCCTCAGCCTGATCGCCGGCTTCCAGTCGTTCGACTACATCTGGACACTCACCGGCGGTGGCCCGGTCGGGGCGACCACGCTGATGATCCAGTACATCTACCAGAACGTTTTCCAGTCACCGATCCGGTACGGTCTGGCCGCCGCCGCCTCCGTCGTGCTGTTCTGCACCGTCTTCGCGTTGACGCTGCTCAACTTCCTGTTCAACCAGCGGAAGGAGTCGAGGTGAGCCTGTCGGTGGTGCGCGACCCCCGGCTCGCCGCGGACCTGGAGCTCGACCACCGGTCGGCGCCGGCCGAGTACGGCCCGGGTACTCACCTACGCCCTGCTGATCGCACTGTCCATCGTGGTTCTTGTGCCGGTGGTGTGGGCGGCGCTGTCGTCGTTCAAGTCGCAGGCCGAACTGGCTGCCCGCCCGCCGTCGGCGTTCCCCTCGTCGCTGGCGCCGGACAACTACACGGGTGCGCTGAGCTCCTTCGACTTCACCGTCTACCTGAAGAACAGTCTGATCGTCACGGTCGGCGCGACGCTGCTCACCGTGGTCATCAACACGATGTGCGCGTACGGGCTGGCGAAGTACAACTTCCGGGGCCGCAACCTGCTGTTCCTGGTGGTGCTGGGCACCATCATGATCCCGTTGCAGCTGATCCTGATCCCGGTGTACCAGGTCGCCGCGCAGCTGCACCTGGTCAACTCGCTGTGGGGGCTGATCATCCCGCCGGCGGCCACCCCGACCGGGGTGTTCCTGCTGCGCCAGTACATGCTGACGATCCCCGACGACCTGATCGAGGCGGCCCGGATGGACGGTGCCGGCGAGTTCCGGATCTTCGCCCGGATCGTCGTGCCGCTCTGCGGCGCCGCCATCGCTGTGGTCACCATCTTCTCGGTGATCTGGCGCTGGAACGACTTCCTGTGGCCGCTGATCATCAGCCAGGACCAGTCGAAGTACACCCTGCCGGTGGCGCTGGCCCAGTTCAACAGCCAGCTGGTGGTGCCGTTCAACTACATCCTGGCGATGTCGGTGGTCAGCATGCTGCCGGTGGTCCTGATCTTCCTGATCCTGCAGCGCTACATCGTGCGTGGCATCGCCAACACCGGACTGAAGTAGGAGAGATCGCAGGGCATGACTGAGTACGATGATCCGGGCACCGACCGCACGGTGCATACGCTGGACGAGCGGGGCACCGTACGGGACTGGCTGGTCGGTCCCGCCTGGTCCGAACCCGCCGACGACCTGGCCGAGCACGTGGACCCGACCGGTGACCCGTGGGGCGACGGCCGCTGGGTGCTGACCAACGGGCCGGACGTCACGCCGCTCAAGCAGCGGTTGTACCGCAGCCGACCGCTGCGTCCGACCGTGGTGCCCGACCCCGTCGAGGGTGCGCCGGTGCACTACACCGGCCCGACCGGTATCGAGCATTCCGGTGTCTGGCAACGGATACACGCCAGCGCCGACGGCCTGGTCGACTGGAGCGAGTTCTGCTTCACCCCGGAGTACCGGCTGGCGCTGGCCGCCACCACGTTCGAGGTCGACCAGGCCGAGTGGCGGACCCTGCGGCTCACCTCCACCGGGCCGACGCACCTGCTGGTCGGCGGTGAACTGGTGGACCGGAGCGACGACTTCACCTACATGGAGCCGGCCGAACGTAGCGTCCGGGTCTGGCTGCCCTCCGGCGAGACCACCGTGGTCGTGGCCTCCTGGCAGGTGGCGTTCCGGGAATGCCGGCAGGTGCTGCGGTTGCGGGTGGACGGGCTGCCGGTGCGCGTGGTGGTGCGGAGTCCGGGCGCGTGCGAGTACACCAGCGTCGTGGCCGAACAGCTGCTGGACGCGGTCGGGGTGACCCGGTGGGGATCCACCGACGGTGAGGTGCCGCTGGTCGGGCCGCCCGGTGCGGCGCTGCGGGTCAGCTGCGCCGGCCGCGAGCAGCAGGTCCGGCTGTCCGCCGAGGGCCGCGCCACGGTACGGCTCCGTGACACCGAGCCGCGCGGCGGTGAGGGGCCGGACAGCGACGTACCGTCCGACGATGCTGCGGAGGTCGGCAACGCCTCCATGCTGTCCACCGGGTCGAGCATGCTGCGGGTGTCCTGTGCCGACGACCGGGTACCGGTGTTCCGCGAGTTCCCGGTGGCGGTACTGCCGACGGACTACCGGCCGCGACCGGTGGGCGAGCCGGACAGTTGGCGGGAGGAGTTCCTGGCGCACGCGGCCGGGATGTCCGGGGCGTCGGCCGCCGAACTGGTCCGCCACCTGCGCGATCCCGGCTACCAGATCCGCGCCGACGGTGTGGAACGGGCGCTGTGGATGATCGACCACCGGGCCGACTGCGCGGACTTCGAGGCGGTCGGGCTGATGCACCTGTGGCACCGGGTACCGGCCGAGAACTGGCAGCCGGGCCTGCGGGATCGGGTACGCGACGCGCTGCTGGGCTTCAAGTTCTGGATCGACCAGCCGGGCCTGGACGCGATGTGCTACTTCACCGAGAACCACCAGTTCGTCTGGCACACGGCCGAACTGCTGGTCGGGGAGACGTTCGCGGCCGAGACCTTCGGCAACTCCGGCTGGACCGGCGCGCGGCACGCCGAACACGGTCGGGAACTGGCGATCGCCTGGCTGCGGCGCAAACTGGCCGGCGGGTTCAGCGAGTTCGACTCCAACGCCTACCTGGCCATCGACCTGCTGGCGCTGGTGTCGCTGGTGGAGTTCGCCGCCGACGACGAGATCGCCGCCCTGGCCGCCGGGCTCGCCGACCGGGTGCTGTTCAGCCTCGCCGCGAACTCCTGGCACGGCATCCACGGCGCGGCGCACGGCCGCTCGTACGTGCAGACGCTGCGCTCCTCCCGGTTGGAGGAGACCGCGCCGATCATGTGGGTGTGTTTCGGTGTCGGTGCGCTCAACGACGCGATCCTGCCGGCGGCGGCACTGGCCACGGCGCGGCGCTACCGGATGCCGGCGGTGCTGGCGGAGGTTGCCGCCGACTCCTCGCCGCAGTGGTGGGCGCGGCAGAACTACCGGGGCAGCTACCGGCCGCAGCACGATCTGCTGAGCCGGCCGTACGGCTCGGACGCGACGCTCCGCCGGACGCCGGACGTGCTGCTCGCCTGCGTCCAGGACTACCGGTCCGGGCTGCCCGGCCTGCAGGAACACATCTGGGGAGCAACCCTCGGCCCGGAGACGCAGGTGTTCGTCACACACGCACCGAACACGTCGATCTCGCCGTCGGCACGGCCCAACGCGTGGGCCGGCAACCGGATCCTGCCCCGGGCCCGGCAGTACCACGACACCGTACTGGCCCTGTACCGGCTGCCCGCCGACGATCCGATGGGCTACACGCACGCCTGGTTCCCGGTCGCGCACTGCGACGAGTGGGTACGCTCCGGCCCGTGGCTGGCCGGTCGGGTCGGCGACGGCTATGTTGCGCTGGCCACCGACGGCGGCGTCGAACCGGTACGGACCGGGCCGGACGCCTGGCAGGAGTGGCGTGCCGGTGGCGCCGGTACCGGCTGGGTGTGCACGGTGGGCAGACGCGAGACGCACGGCGGGTTCGCCGACTTCGTCGCCGGCCTGACCGGACCCGACTTCAGCGCCGACGCGGTGGCCGTACGGGTCGGGGACCGGTCGCTGCGGCTGGACCGGTCCGGACCGTTCACTGTGGACGGGGTACCGGTGGATCTGACCGCCGACGGCACCATCGCCGACCCGCCGCAGCTGGACAACCCGTACGCCCGGCTGGAGTTCGGCGACGCGCAGCTGCACATCGGCCGGGACGGCGAGCGCCACGTCATCGACCTGCACCGGGGCCGGCCCCGCGGCACCGGCGAGGAGGACTCGTGAGCCGCGAAACCAGTGGCTGGCGCCGCGAGTCGAACAGCGACGGGACCGGACTCGACCCGGCCGCCGCCGCGCTGGCCGAACCGCCGCTCCCGCCGGCCGACGAGGCGCAACTGACCCGTGACGTGCTCACCGACACTGCGCAACGCATCGTCGAGCGGGCCACCGGGATGGGCCTGACCCGATGGTTCTGGGGCGAGGGCGTGGTGCTGCAGGGAATGCTGCGGGTGGCCGCCGCCACCGACGCGCCGGTCCCGTCGTTCGTCCGCGACTTTGTCGACCGGCACCTGGCCGACGGCATCGAACTGGGCCACGTCAACAACCTGGCACCCGGCAGCGCCTGCGCCGACCTGTACGCCGCGACCGGCGACAACCGCTACGCCGAGGGCTGCGAACGGTTGCTGCGCTGGCTGCACACCGACGAGCGGGTCACCCGCGCGCCGGGCGGCGCGATCGAACACTGGCCGGGCGGGGTGTGGGCGGACACCGTGTACATGGCCGGCACGTTCCTGACCCACTACGGCCGGCACTCCGGTCGGCCGGACCTGGTCGCCGACGCCGGTCGCCAGCTGCTCGCGCACGCCGCGCTGCTGCAGGACCCGATCACCGGGCTGTACGCGCACGGCTCACACGAGTGCCGCACCATCTGGTGCTTCTGGGGCCGGGCCAACGCGTGGACCGCCCTGGCCGCGGTGGAGTTCCTGGAGGCGGCCGGCGACAGTGAGCTGGCCGGGCCGGTACGCGAGGTGCTGCAGCGTCAACTGCTCGCGCTGGCCGACTGCCAGCCGCCGCACGGTGTCTGGGACGTGCTGGTGGACGGGCAGCCGGAGAACCGCGGCGTGCTGGAGACCTCCGCGGCGGCCGGTATCGCCGCGGCGATGTTCCGGGCCGCCGAGCTGGGACTGGCCCCGGACCGGCTGCGAGCGGCGGCCTGGCGGGCGCTGGCCGGCGTACACGCCTACGTCGCCGACGACGGCACCCTGACCCGTACCAGCGCCGGTACCATCCTGCAGCTCGTGCCGTTCGGCTACTCGGTCATCCGCACCGACCTCATCCAGCCGTGGGGGCAGGGCCTGGCGTTGCAGGCGTACGCCGCGGCTCTGACCGACCTCGCACGATCCGCCATGAACGAGCAACGGAGGTAACAGCATGGATGTCAGGCACGCCACCGATCCGGCGCAGATACCCGGCTTCGACACCACCGCGCTGCGGTCCCGTTTCCTGGTCGAGGACCTGTTCGCGGCCGACGAGGTCCGTACCGTCTACAGCCACGAGGACCGGATGGTCATCGGCGGGGTGCAACCGGCCGCCGGTACGTCGGTGCCGCTGCAGACCGCCGACCCGCTGCGCGCCGAACACTTCCTGGACCGCCGGGAACTCGGCGTGGTCAACATCGGTACCGGCGCCGGCACGGTGACCGTCGACGGCGAGGCGTGGGAGCTGGCCGCCCGCGAGGTGCTCTACGTCGGCCGGGGCAACCGGGAGGTCAGCTTCGCCGGCTCCGGCGACGCGGCGTTCTACCTGGTCTCGGCCACCGCGCACGCCACCCACCCGACCCAGCGCGGCACCCTGGCCGAGGCCGCGCCGGTGCACCTGGGCAGCCAGGCCAACTCCAACGAGCGCACCATCTACAAGTTCATCCACGCCGACGGCATCGACAGCTGCCAGCTGGTGCTCGGCATGACCGAGATCGCGCCGGGCAGCATGTGGAACACCATGCCGGCGCACACCCACCACCGCCGTACCGAGATCTACCTGTACTTCGGGCTGGAGGCCGACCAGCGGGTGGTGCATCTGATGGGCGAGCCGCAGGAGACCCGCAACCTGATCGTCGCGGACCGGCAGGCCGTCATCTCCCCGGCCTGGTCGGTGCACTGCGGTTTCGGTACCGGCAGCTACACCTTCGTGTGGGCGATGGCCGGCGAGAACATCGACTACGGCGACGTCGAGGGCTTCCCCGTGACGGAGCTGCGGTGAGCGGCGGGCTGTTCGACCTGACCGGCCGGACCGCGCTGGTGACCGGCGCGCGTACCGGCATCGGTCAGGCCATCGCCGTCGGGCTCGCCGGGGCCGGCGCCGACCTGGTGCTGCACGGCCACCACGACGACCTGGACGACACCGAACGGCAGGTACGCGCCGCCGGCCGGCAGGTCACCCGGTGGGTACGCGACCTGTCAGTGACCGCCGGCCTGGCCGACGAGGCCGCCGCCCTGGTCGCCGACACCCGGGTGGACATCCTGGTCAACAATGCCGGGATCATCCGGCGCGCCCCGGCCACCGACATGCCGGTGCAGGACTGGGACACCGTACTGGCCACCAACCTGGACGCGGTCTTCCTGCTCACCCGCGCCGCCGGCACACAGATGGTGGCCCGGGGCAGCGGGAAGATCATCACCATCGCCTCGCTGCTGTCCTTCCAGGGCGGCGTCAACGTGGTCGGCTACACCGCCAGCAAGCACGCGGTGGTGGGGATGACCCGGGCGCTGGCCAACGAGTGGGCGCCGGCCGGGGTGCAGGTCAACGCGATCGCGCCGGGCTACATCGCGACGAACAACACCACCGCGCTGCGTACCGATCCGGACCGGGAGCCGCAGATCCGCCAGCGCATCCCGGCCGGCCGGTGGGGCACCCCCGACGACCTGGTGGGCGCCGCGGTGTTCCTGGCCGCACCGGCGTCCGACTACGTGTGCGGCCAGGTGCTGGCCGTGGACGGCGGCTGGCTGTCGCGCTGACGTCCGGTCCCGGCCAGCATTTCGTTTGCCCGGGGGACCCGTTCGTCGTCGAGGGACGCAGTCACTTCTGCGACGGCCTGAGCAGGAGGCGGTGGCGTTCGTCCTCGATCCGGACGTGGTGGCTGCCGTCCGGACGCACGGATGTTGGCTGGGTGTTGGCCAACACCGGTTGTCCCCGCTCGGGGTGGCGCCGGGCCGGGGCGGGGATACGGTCAGTGGTTCGCCCGGAACCGCTAGTTGGCCGCTGGCTAGGCTGGGTGGGTGACCGAGGATCGACGCGCCAGTGAGTGGACCATCCACGGTGAGCGCATTGTCGACAGCAGCCGTCGCGCGGACCTCAGCATCGTCGACGTCGAGCTGCCGGACGGTGTCCGCTTCGAGCAGTACGTGCTGCGTGTGCCGACCGCCGCGATGGCCGTCGTAGTGGACGATGCCGAGCGGGTGCTGATGGTGTGGCGGCACCGGTTCGTCATCGACCGTTGGGAGTGGGAACTCCCCGGTGGCTTCGTCGATCCGGGTGAGGAACCCGCCGCGTGTGCGGCCCGGGAAGTGGAAGAGGAGACCGGCTGGCGGCCCGGGAAGCTGGAGCCGCTGATCTCCTTCCAACCGATGGTGAGCACGATCGACCAGGTCAATCAGATCTTCCTCGGCCGGGGCGCCCACTACACGGGCGCAACACCCGACATCAACGAGGCGGAGCGGGTGGGCTGGCTCCCGTTGAAGGAGATCCAGGACATCATGGCCCGGGGAGAGATCCTCGGTGCCGGCTCGGTCGTGGGTCTACAGGCGGTTCTTCTCGCCAAGGCCGCGGGCACCCTCTAGCTCGACCTGATCGCCGGCTCGACCTTCAGCAGGAACTCGTCGACCGACGCCAGACCGACGTGGGGTGCCAGTCGATCCGCAAGTGCCCGCAGGTAGTCCACGCAACGTGCTGAGTTCAGCTGTTCAGCCATCGTCACAGCGTCCATCCCGACAGTTGCTGCCTGCTCCGGTTCGCCTGCCTGGACGTGCGCCACGGCCAGCAACGCAAGGTTGAACTGCCGTCCACGTCGGAAACTGCGGTCCATGTCCAGTGACCGGGCCGCGAACCGTTGCGCCAGGTCACCGCGGCCCAGCGCGACGAAGCAGTGCCCGAACCTCGCTGCCAGGTAGGCATCGTCGAAGTAGCCGATCCACTGCGGATCATCGTCCCGTTCCGCCTGGTCCAGCTCATCTTCAGCACGGGCGAGCGCCGTCGCGCAAGCCTTCTCGTCCCCGGTGAGAGCCAGGCCGTGAGCTTCCATGACGGATGCTTCCGCCCGCAGAGCTGCGATGCCCGCGTCGAGTGCACTCCGGTGCGCGGCACGGGCGAGGTCCACCGCTTCCACCGGGCTGCGCAGATATGCCGACTGATGACTCATCGCAGCAAGGATCTCGGTGCCGAGTGCTCCATCCCCAGCGGCGGTTGCCAACTGGAGAGACCGGATGAAGTACTGCTGCGCGAGACCGTGCCATCCGCCGTCATAACTGGTCCACCCGGCGAGCCAGATCAGTTCTGCCGCCGCCGCGAACAGGGAACGGCCGATCGGCCGCGTGTATCGACCGTCGCGCAGGAGTGGGGTCACCTCCTGGTCCAGGTAGCGCAGCACGCTGTCGTGAATGTGCGCACCGCCGTAGCGGTTGTCCAGGGTCCGGAAGGTCGCTGTCATCTCGCAGATTGTGTCGACATGCGGCTCGCCGACGCGCCGCTCACCGCTACCTTCGGGGTGATCGTCCATGGACGCCGTGAGCCATCGCATCGCGGGCGTGATGAACAGGGCGGCATTGAACCGAGCATCGCGTTCACCGGTGGTCGCCGCACACGAAACCTCGCGGGGATGCGTACGGGAGTCGAAGGCCGCGAGCAGTTCTCCGTTGGCGCCCAGCACCGCATCGCAACATTCAGCGAGAGACCGGGATCCGGTGGCGCGGCCTTTCTCGATGTGGGCCAGGTGTGTGTAGTCGAAGTTGGTCTTCCGCTGCATCTGCCGTAACGACCAGCCCTGCTGTTGGCGTAGCCGCCGGAGCAGCTGCCCGAAGGTTTCCCCTGTCGGCCTGCTGTTGGCCAACTCGGACCAACGCGTCGAACCTTCCACATAGCGCAGCGTACCGCTGAAACTACGGTGATGGCACCGGCGAGGGGTGGTGCCGATGTCCTGTGGCACACAGAGGGCGCGGTGGGTTCTCACACCAGACACCGCGCCCCTGCCACACCGAGGAGAACGGAGTAACCACGATGAGGCTTCCTCAGCGTATCTGTCGCGGACTGCGATGGGCTGGCAGCGGACGACGAGACATCGGCCACCGCCGCCGTCCGGACACACTGACCACTGATCCCGTCTATACGGAAGCGTTGCGCCTGGCCGCGGAAAGGCGGCAGTCATGACGCTGACCGCCCCTGTTCATGCGTACCGGATCCGTTGGAAGGACAAGGACGACCAACTGCACGAGGTGACGGCCCAGGTCGACCACAAGGGACGATGCGTCACCGTCGACGTGCCCAGTGGCGAGCAGTTCACGGTCGACGTGATTGCGTCGCGGGCCGTGTCGATGGTTCTGTCCGATGCTGTGTACCGGGCGCTACGTCCCGACGGGCCGTTGCTGGCTCTGGAAGTCGACGCCGGCAATGGCTGGACCTACCTGTGGGAGGGCCGGTGAGCACCGCGACTGGTTGCCGTCCCCGCAGGTCTGTTACGACGTGCCGATGGTGCGCGCAGCCTCTACGCGAGGTTCCCTACGGCGCGAGCACGGTGTGGGTTCACGACGGCCCCGGCGGCGCGTTCCCGTGTCGTGATCCGTTGTCCGGCATGTGTCTGCAGACTCAGGCTGTTCCCGTTAGGGCGGCCGACGCTGACCAGCAACGTCGAGTCGAGAGCCACCCGGCGGTCCGCCGCTCTCCTTCCCCCAGGCCCGCTGGGCGTACCAGCGCGCACTCGAAGGCTGTCAGTCATGTTCACACTTTGCCGCCGGTCACAGGCCATCCGCCGACCGACCGGGAAGGGCGTGTTCTTGTTGCCAATGCCGCCGCGCCGCGTCCATGCCACACCGGAGTGCCGCGGTCTCATCGGTACTCACGCTGTAGCCAGCGGCTGGCACGGCCCCGCCGGTTCCCGGCACTCCGCGCACTGCTGCCACGACGACGAGCCCGGCGCCAGGACACTCTGAATCGGCTGACCGCTGCGCTGGTGGCGTGAGTTCGTGGGTTGGTGGTCGCTATAGCGACCACCAACCCACAAACTTCCCGGGTTCCGTGCCAGGTGACGACGTGCCGGCGGGGTGGGCGTGGATCGGGAAGTATGGCGGGTATGAGGCAACGGTTGGTGGTGATCGGCGGGGACGCCGGCGGCATGTCGGCGGCGTCGCAGGCCCGCAGGCTGCGGGGCGCCGACGAGTTGGAGATCGTCGCGTTCGAGCGCGGCCACTTCACCTCGTACTCGGCCTGCGGCGTCCCGTACTGGGTGGGTGACGTGGTGGACGGGCCGGACGCGCTGGTGGCGCGGGACCCGGACACGTTCCGGGACCGCTACGCCATCGACGTACGCACCCGGCACGAGGTGACCGGCATCGACCTGGACCACCGGGAGGTCACCGTACGCGCGCTGGACGCCGGGGGAGAGCGCACCGTCGGCTTCGACCTGCTGGTCCACGCGACCGGAGCGGTGCCGGTACGCCCACCGTGGGCGCGGACCGCGCTGCGCGGCGTGTACGGGGTGCAGACCCTCGACGACGGCACCGCGCTGCGCGCCGCCCTGGACCGCGACCCCGCGCCGGAGCATGCCGTGGTGGTCGGCGCCGGCTACATCGGCATCGAGCTGGCCGAGGCACTGCACCGGCGCGGTCTGTCCGTCACCATCGTGGACCGCGCCGACCAGCCTATGTCCACATTGGACCCCGAGCTGGCCGCGCTGGTCGCGGACGCGATCACCGGGCTGGGCATCACGCTGCGCACCGGGGAGAGCGTCAAGGAGCTGGTCGGTACCGACGGCCAGGTCAGCGGCGTACGCACCGACTCCGACCTGCTGCCCGCCGACCTGGTGGTGCTCGGTCTCGGTGTCACCCCGAACACCGACCTGGCCCGGTCGGCGGGGCTGCCGCTCGGCGCCTCCGGTGGCGTGGTCACCGACCGCAGGATGCGGGTGCCGGGCGTCGACGGTGTCTGGGCGGCCGGCGACTGCGTGCAGGTACGTCACCTGGTCAGCGGCGCGGACACGCACATCCCGCTGGGTACGCACGCGAACAAGCAGGGCCGGGTCGCCGGCATCGACATCGGCGGCGGCTACGCCACCTTCCCCGGCGTACTGGGTACCGCGGTGACGAAGCTGTGCGACCTGGAGGTGGCCCGTACCGGGCTGGGCGAGGCGGAGGCCGCGCGGGCCGGATTCCGTACCGTCACCGCCACGATCGAATCGACCAGCCGGGCCGGTTACTTCCCCGGTACGGACGCCATGACGGTCAAGATCATCGCCGAGTCGGGTTCCGGGCGGTTGCTCGGCGGGCAGATCGTCGGCCGGTCCGACGCGGCGAAACGGATCGACACGCTCGCCGTCGCGCTCTGGAACCACATGACCGTCGACGACATGACGTCGCTGGATCTCGGCTACGCGCCGCCGTACGCGCCGGTCTGGGACCCGGTCTTGGTCGCCGCACGCAAGGCCGCCACCGCCCTCGCCCCGGCATGACAAAGGAGCCATCCGTTCACGGAATTGACGTTCGCGGGCGTTGGGTGACCAGGTTGGAGGCTGTCTCAAGTCGCCAGGTCGCCCGGCAGTGTTGTCAGTCGAGGTTGCCTTCCTTGACCGCTGCGGTGAATGTCTGCCAGGCGGCCGGGTCGGTGGCGAGCACCGGCCCGGACGGGTCCTTGCTGTCGCGCACGGCGATGGCACCGGGCAGGTTGGCGGCCACCTCGACGCAGTTTCCGCCGTTCCCCGTCGACCGACTGCTCTTGCGCCATATGGCGTACGACAGGTCCATCTCCTACAACTCCTTTGCCGTGGTGGCGATCAGATCCCTCGACCGTCTTCTGTCGAGCGACCGTTGTTCGATGTCCCGGAGGATGAACTGGTAGCGGGCCAGTTCCCTGGGCTTGTCCAGATACAGGAGTTCCTTGGCGCCGGAGAGCCGGGCGTACCGGACTCCGACCCGCTGGGCATCCACCGCGCCCTGGCCGACCTGCTCGGCACCGGCAGTGGCACGTGTCTGGAGATCGGCTGCGGCACCGGGGTGCACGCCGACCGGGTACGCGAGCTGGGCTGGATGCCGCTGGGCGTCGACCTGTCCGGCGGGATGCTGCGCCACGCGCGGGGTCGGTTGCCGATCGCCCGGGTGGACGCCGAGCGGCTACCGGGATGGCCACTTCACGAAAGCGTCCTGGACCGACCAGGGGGTACGCAACAGGGTCGGTGCCACCCACTGGCCGCTACCAGCGCTGCTGCACGCGTTCCTGGACGCCGGCCTGACCCTCGACCGGTTCGCCGAGGGTGGTGCTCCGACGCCGGTCGTACTGGCCGCCCGGGCGGTCAAGGCCCGCTGACACGGAGGTCAGCGGCGGTCGTCGTCCTCGTCCGGTACGACCTGGGACTGCTCGACGGCGTCGTACTCGTCGACCTCGAAACCGACGACCGGAGGGTGCTGAGACTCGTCCCGTACCGATCGGCGCTGCTCGGTGCTGTCGACGTCCGGTGCCTCCGGGTCGTCGGAGTCGGGACCGTCGTCCCGGTCGTCGGGTTCCCGTTCCGGCTCGGTCATGCGGCTCCCTCGCGGCGCTCGTCGTCCAGACTGCCGGGACTCCCCGCTCGGCGGCCCCAGCGGCCCCGGCCATCCCCGATGTCCGGGTCTCCCCACCGTAACCGCCGTACCGGCCGGCGCGCAGCGCGACGGTGGGACGCGGGCGGCCCGCCGTGAGGAACAGGGCGGGCAGGCGGGCCCGCCGGTGGGACGCGGGCGGACGGGTCCGCCGGGTGACGGCGTTCTGCGGGATACTCGGCGGGGTGGCGGCCGGCGGTGAGGCCGGCGCGACCTGAGCGGGACAGCGAAGTCCGGCACAGCCACATATACCCGGTGTCGACCCCACCCGGGCGCCGACGCCGGTTACTGCCGAAAACGGACAGTACAGCGAGACGGACAGTACACAGCGAAGGAGCAGGCATGCCCATTGCGACGCCCGAGGCATACGCGGAGATGCTGGACCGCGCCAAGGCGGGGAGCTTCGCCTACCCGGCCATCAACGTGAGCTCGTCGCAGACCCTCAACGCGGCGCTGCGCGGGTTCGCCGAGGCGGAGAGTGACGGCATCGTCCAGGTGTCCACCGGTGGCGCCGAGTACCTGTCCGGTCCCACCATCAAGGACAAGGTGACCGGCGCGGTGGCGCTGGCGGCGTACGCGCACGAGGTGGCATCGCACTACCCGGTGAACATCGCCCTGCACACCGACCACTGCCCGAAGGACAAGCTGGACAGCTTCGTCCGGCCGTTGGTGAAGATCTCCCAGGAGCGGGTGCAGCGCGGCGAGGAGCCGCTGTTCCAGTCGCACATGTGGGACGGCTCGGCCGTACCGCTGGAGGAGAACCTGCAGATCGCGCAGGAGCTGCTGGAGCAGACCCGGATCGCCAAGATCATCCTTGAGGTGGAGATCGGTGTGGTCGGCGGCGAGGAGGACGGCGTCGTCGGCGAGATCAACGACAAGCTCTACACCACCACGGCGGATGGCCTGGCCACCGTACGGGCGCTGGGGCTGGGTGAGAAGGGCCGCTACATCACCGCGCTGACCTTCGGCAACGTGCACGGCGTGTACAAGCCGGGCAACGTCAAGCTGCGGCCGGAGATCCTGCAGCAGATCCAGGACGAGGTCGGTGCGGAGGTCGGCCGGCAGCGCCCGTTCGATCTGGTGTTCCACGGCGGTTCCGGGTCCAGCCTGGACGAGATCCGCGCCGCGGTGGATCACGGTGTGGTCAAGATGAACATCGACACCGACACCCAGTACGCATTCACCCGGCCGGTTGCCGAACACATGTTGCGCAACTACGACGGCGTACTGAAAATTGACGGCGAAGTCGGCGACAAGAAGAAGTACGACCCTCGTGCCTGGGGAAAGGCTGCCGAGCAGGGAATGGCTGAGCGCATCACGGCCGCCTGCGAAGCGTTGCGGTCCGCTGGGACGACCGTCACCAAGTAGCACACGGCGCCGGGCCCACGGGTAACGATCATCACACAGGGACTCGTCGGCGCCACCGAAAGTGTGGTACGAACGGCGCTCGGCCCCGACACGCCTGTCGAGGCCGAGCGCTGAACGGACCGTGAGTCGGCCCAACACCGGCCGGCGAATGCCACTGACCTTCCGATCACTGACCACCAGGTCATGTTGATCTTTCGCGATACGGAATGGGGTCGCGCGGCGATGAGTGGATTTGGCTACCTGGAGGGATGACCACCTTCTATCTCGTGCAGCATGCCGAGAAGCAGCGCAGAGGCGGCGACCCGGGACTGACCGTCACCGGCCGCGCCCAGTCGCTGTGGACCGGCTCGTGCCTGCGCGGCCGAGGGGTACGTCAGGTGTGGTCGAGTCCGCTGCGCCGGGCCCGGGAGACCGCCGAGATCATCGCGGCGGTGCTGGGCCTGCCCGTCCGCACCGATCCGCGCCTACGCGAACGACTGAACTGGGACGGCAGCCAGCCGCTGGAGGACTTCTTCGCCGACTGGGGCCGCTCCACCGCCGACCGGGACGTCAAGCCACTGCTCGGCGACTCGTCCCGGGACACGGGCGCCCGGTTCGCCGAGTTCCTGGCCGCACACGACGATGACAACGGTGCCACCGTGGTGGTCTCCCACGGCGGAGTCACCATGGACCTGCTGCGCACCCTGTACGGCGACGAGCGGTTCGCCGACCACGCCGAACTGCTGCGCGAAGGCATACCGGCCTGCGCGATCACTCAACTGACCCGCGCCGACACCGGCTTCGAACTCGACGGGCTGGCCGACGACGGGCACCTGCACGTCGCCGAGGCGCCCACCGGCGCGTTCACCCACCAGCTCGGCGGCTACCGGCCACGCTGGCTCTACTCGGCCCGCGAGATCCTCGACGTGCACGGCAGCAAACTCTCCCGACTGGTCGGCCAGTCACTCAAGCACACCTGGCTGCTCTGGGACGAGGACCTGGACCAGTGGTACGCGGAGGGGCCCGTCATCTTCGAGTTCGGCCGCACCCGTCTCACCGTCTGCCACCGGCGTACCGGCGAATGCTCACTGAGCTGGGACGACCTCGACCCGTCCGAGCCGGTCGACGCGGGCGACGAGAGCATACGGCTGCTCTGGCGGCAGGACCCGATGCCCTCGCTGGGCGTCGCCGCCGGCCATCCGCTGCGGGTACTGGACCTGATCGAGGACGGTGACCCGGACGGTCGCTGGATGATCGAGGCAGTGGAGTTCGGCTTCGGCAACCCGCACCTGCGGCTGACCAACATCGACGGCCGTAACACGCTGTCCTCCGGTATCGCGCCGGCCAGCAACACGCGCCGCCGCGTCCGCGTCGGCTGACCGTCGAAGTCCGGCGACCGGGTGCGGGCTGGTTCATGCCGTGCCGGTGAGGATGTCGACGGCGGTGGCCACATCGTCCACCAGATGTACGACCGCGTTCAGGTCACCGGCCGGTGTGTCGGCGAACAGTGGCCCCAGCAGGGTGCGTACCGGTAGGGTGTCGGTCCAGAACGACCGGTCCAGGAACACCAGCGGCCCGACGGCCCCGTCCACCCGGTAGAACAGTTTCGTCGCGGCCTGGAAGACCTCCTGCACGGTCCCGGCCCGGCCGGGCGCGAACACCACCCCGCCCCGCGACAGGCCCAGGATCGTGTCCTCGCGGATCGCGTTGGAGAAGTACTTGGCGATGCCGGCGGCGAACAGGTTCGCCGGCTCGTGCCCGTACAGCCAGGTCGGAACGGCCAGCCCGCCCGCGGCGCCGTCCGCCGGGTACCGGTGCCGTACCTGCAACGCCACCCGGGTGTACCGGTCGTGGTCGGTGAAGTCGGGCGCGGTGGCCAGGGTGGCGATCGCGTCGTCGAGTTCCTCGTCGGATCGCCCGGCGAGATAGCTGCCGAGGTTCGCCGCCTCCATCACCCCTGGACCGCCACCGGTGACGACCAGTGCACCGGCTGCGGCCAGGGCCCGGCCCAGTTCGGCGGCGAGCCGGTAACCGGCGGACCCGCGGCGCTCGGCGTGCCCGCCCATCATCCCGACGACCGGGCCGGGCCGGGGCGCCGTGTCCCAGGCCGCCATCGTGTCCTGCAGCGCGTCGTCCACACCCGCGTCGTGCAGCCGCTGCGCCAGCGCGGTACGCACATCCGGGTGGCTGCCGCCGTGTGCGAGAAAGTGCTGGTAGACCTGGGTGTCGTACATGCCGTCGAAGCCGCCGTCGGCGAAACCCGCGACCAGATTGTCCGCCGTGTACAGCCGGGACGGCTGGGTGCCGAACGGCAGGTCGGCGAACTCCGGCAGCACGTGCGCGCCGCGCCGGAACAGGTCGACGACCGTGTCCGGGCCGGTGAACCGGCAGCCGACGAACAGGGTGTCGGTCACGTCCACGTCGGTGAGGTCCACCGAAGGTCCGGTGTCCAGATGCAGACCCTGTACGGTCAGCCCGGCCAGGCCGCCGTCGGCGATCCGGGCCAGCAGTTCGGCCCGGGACTCGACCTCGTCGGGACTGCTGTCCTCCTGGTACGCCGGTGTCGGCGGTGCGGAGGGCAGGGGTGCGGCCGGCGGTCCGGCGGTTCGGGGGGTTGCCACGCCGATCATCTTCGCGAAGACCCGCAACCCTCGGCAACTCCCGGCTGGTACATGCGTGACGGCCCATCGCGCTGGGGCGACGGGCCGTCACGGTCACGGTTCCCTGGGGAGGCACCGGACATCCCGTATGTCGTCACCGACCCGCCGGGCGTTACAGCCCGGCGCGAGAATCCGAACCGGCCGGACAGGTAGCGTCTGGACGGTCGGTGTGGCGGCCCTGCCACCCGGTCGGAGGGCGCACCGCATCCGACGCAGACCACACGTACCACAGCGAACGAGAATGGTGGAATGACCGTGTCACACCACAATCTGCTTCCCGAGCCGCCGGTAACCCTGCTACCCGAGGAACCGGAGCCTGCCCAGGAGTTGGCGACGGCCCTGGCCGGCGGTGACGTGGCCGCCGTGGCCGGCAACCACCCCACCTACAGTGCGGCCTGGGCGCAGCTCGCCGAGCGCGCGCTCGCCGAGGGGGACCCGGTCACCGCGTACGCCTTCGCCCGGACCGGCTACCACCGCGGCCTGGACCAGCTGCGTCGCAACGGCTGGAAGGGCCTCGGCCCGGTGCCGTGGGCGCATGAGCCGAACCGTGGGTTCCTGCGCAGCCTGCACGCACTGGGGCAGGCCGCGGGCGAGATCGGCGAGACCGACGAGGCGGCCCGCTGCGCCAGTTCCTGCGCGACTGTGACCCGGCGGCCGCGGACGCACTAGACGGCTGAGCGCGGCGCCGGGGCCGGCCCGTCCTCCGGCTGAGTCGGTCCGGCGCCGGACCGTCTCCCGGCTGAGCAGCGGAAACGGGCCGGCGTTCCGGTACTACAGTCCTTCGGCGACGGAGGCGGCGATCTTCAGCCAGGCGTCCTTACTGGACTGGCTGAGCCCGCTGTAGCGGATCGGCTCACCCGAGTCGATCAGCTTCTCGTACGGCGCCAGCAGCACCGCCCGGGTCCGGGCCGCGAAGTGCCGCTGGATCGCCGGCAGGTCCATGTCCTTGCGGTGCGGCGGCATCGACACCACCGTGACCGCGCTGGCGGACCAGCCGTGGCGACCCGCTCTGCTCCAGATGGTCCAGCACGCGGGCGGCGGTCTCGGCCGAGTCGTTACGGGCCGACATGCACACCACCAGCTGGTCGGTGGCGTCGATCGCAGACTGCCAGTTCTGCGGCCCGTACGTTGTTGCCGGTGTCCACGAAGATCAGCTTGTAGAACCGGCTGACCACCTCGCGGATCTCCCCGAACGCCTGCGCGGTGAGCATCTCGCCGGCGGTCGCCGACTCGTCCGAGGCGAGTACGTCGAACATCCCCTCGCCCTGCGAGCGGACGTACTGCGAGAGGTCGCCGACCCGCCCGTGTCGGGCCCCGGAAGTGGCTCAGGTCACGCAGCAGGTCCCGTACCGTCCGGGTGTGGAAGTCCTGCTGGGCCCGCATGCCGAGGGTGCCCTGGGTCTCGTTGTTGTCCCATGCCAGTACGTAACCGCCGCGCTTCTGGCCGAACGTCATCGCGAGCATCAGGACGGCGACCGTCTTGCCCGCGCCGCCCTTGGGATTGACCACGGTCACCTGGCGCAGCCCGCCGAAGTTGCGGCGGACCATGTCCACGGCGTGCCGCTGATCCTGTTCCTTGCGGCCCGGACCCATCTTGAGCAGGCCAAACGATCCCACCCGCATGGCCTTGCGGACACCGTTGTTGGCCACCGGGTCGGTGGGCCGGGCGGCCCGGCGCTGGGCGAAATCGTCGGCGGTCGGCGCATGGTCGTAGCCGGGCAGCGGCGCGGTCGGCGGCACCGGCTGCTGGTACGGGCCGGCCGACTGCGCAGCGTGACCAGGCTGGGCGGGGAAGCCCTGCTGCGGAGGTCCGCCGCCCTGTGGGTAGCCCTGTGGATAAGGCTGTGCATAACTCTGCTGCCAGTCCGGCTGCGCGGGCTGCTGGTATCCGCTCTGCGGCCCGGTGTACGGCTGCTCGGTGTACTGGGGCCCCGGGTACTGCTGCTCGCTTTGCTGAGGTCCGCTGTACGGGGGCCCGCTGTACTGCGGTGCTGCCCCGCCCTGGGGTTGGCCGGCCGTGCCGTCGTCCATGGGTTGCCCGTCCGCCGGCCCGGCCACGCCGTGCTGCGGTCCGTCCGGTGTCGGGTACTGCGGCTGGCCGGGCGTGACCGGTCCGGCCGCGGCCCGGTCGGTCGCCGGCCGGACACCGGGACCGGGCACCGGCGGGAACGCGCCGGTCTGGTCACCGGAGTGCTGGGCCGTACTGCCAGATCGGGTGTGTCCCCACGGCCCGCCGGAGGTTGCCGCTCCCGGCCCGGGGAACGCCACGTCCTGTTTGTGGTCGTAGAAGCTGTCATCTGGTGGCGGAGGGACGACGGGGCCGCCCGGCGCGCCGGCATCGGCCGGGAAATTCGGCCAGCCGCTGGTCGGCGCCACCGGTCCGGGGTCGGCAGTGCCGGCCCCGGCTGGTGGCGTGCTGGTCCGGGTACCGGCCGTTTGCCGGCCCGTCGCATCCCCGAACGGGTCGAGCGGCTGGTCACCGGTCATCGGGGCCCCGGCCTGGTCGGCTTCGGGATCTGCCGTCGGTGTCTGCTGCGGCACGCCCCATGGCGCGTGCCGGTGCTCGCCCGCACCACCGGCCGCCGTGCCCGGACCGCCCGGTTGCCGGGTGCCGTCTTGTCCGGTGTTCGGCTGCCCGGAGTCAGGTTGCCCGGAGTCAGGTTGTCCGGTGCCGGCTTGTCCAGTGGCGGGTTGCCCGGAGTCAGGTTGTTCGGCGAAGGGCGGCCACGGTGCGGTCGGGCCGGACGACGACTGGTTGGCCGAACCGTCCGCCGGCGGGAACGGCGCCCAGGCATTCGTGCCAGCAGCCTGTGGAGGCCAGGAATCCGTAGGTGGCCAGGCATCCGGCCCCGGGCCATCCTCGGCCGGCGGTGGCCAGGCGTCGGGGGACGGCGCGGCGTGCGGTACGGAGCTGTCCGTGGGCGCCTGCCCGCCTCCCTCGCTCGGCGTCGATGCCGACTGTGGGTTGGTGCGGGAATCCTCCACCAGTTCCCCCTGTACTGCCTGAGTGGTCGCCGACCGGGACGTCGGGATCCGTCGGATGCTCTCCTGGCACATTGTCAGGCATCAGCGCCGTCTACGCCGAATGCCCCGTCACCCGACAGCGGTTCCAGACTGTCGCGCTGGTCACCCTCGGGTCGTGCCGCACCACTCAGCGGTAGGCGGCCCAGGCCCCGTGCTCCATCCACCAGGTCCGCTTGCGGGTCAGGTCGCCGGTGCCACCGTCGTCGGAGTACGGCACGTCGGCGCTGGGGGTGACCGCGACCGCGCGCCCGCGGGCCCGCCTGACCTCGATCCGGTGTCGGCGGTTGCCCAGCCAACGGTGCCCGGCCCGACCCAGTACGGCGACCGCCACGTCCAGTACGCCGTCGGTCGGCTCGGCCCGGATGACCAGCGGCAGGCCGTCCAGCTCGGCGTAACCCGGCCCGTCGGCGTTCACCACCGCGCAGGCCAGCAGCGGGTCGGTACCGTCGCTGAGCACCGTGTCGTCGACGTTCACCATCCCCCGCCACGGCACCGGCCGGCCCGTGTCGTCCGCGCCGCCGAGCAGCGCGCCGTGCAGGGTGACCGAGCCGCTGTCGGTACGCAGCAGGTCGAAGCGGGTACTGCGGTCGGCCAGTACCGCGGCGGCCAGTTCGGCCGGGTCTCGGGGCAGCCCCAACCGGGCCACCAGGTCGCCGGTACCGGGGCTGAGCGGCAGCAGACCGATCGGCGGCAGATCCGGTACGGTCCGGCCGGCCGGCAGGTCGTCCGGGCGTTGGCTCGGCGGTGGGGCGTACCGGCGGACCATGCGACGCACCACCGCGCGGGGCTCGCCGTCGGTGTCGCCGACCACGACGAGCCGACCGTCACCGTCCAGCAGCGTCTCCTGGATCACCCGGTCGATCTCCGCGTCCGAGTTCGCCTCCACGATGCGTACCGTGGCGCCTCCGGCGCGCAGTGCGTCCCGGCAGGTCAGCACCGGTACGCGGACTCCGCCGGTCGGGTCCGCGGTCCCGCCGCCGCCGCAGCCGCCGCCGCAGTCGTCCTCGCAGTCCGAGCCGTGTCCCAGGCTCAGCAGCACCACCTCAACGCCCACCCGGCAGACAGTACCCAGGGTGGTACGGGCGGCCGCAGCCGCGCACACGCCGGGCCGGGGCCAGTAGCGCGCCCGGCGGGAATCTTGCCCGGCGGAATACCCGGCAGCGGAACCCCGGCGGCGAAACAACCGGGCGGTCGGGGGGCGATGCAGGTCGCACGGGGGCGTGGGCGGCGGAATGTACGTCGCTGCCAGCACATAGGGTGCCGGTGGGCAGGACGCGGCGCAGAGAGGGCGGACGGTATGCCGGCAATCGTGGTCGTCGGGGGACAGTGGGGCGACGAGGGCAAGGGCAAGCGACCGACCAGCTCGGTGAGCGGGTCGACTACGTGGTCCGCTACCAGGGCGGCAACAACGCCGGGCACACGATCGTGACACCGGACGGGCAGCGGTTCGCACTGCACCTGCTGCCGTCCGGGGTGATCACGCCGAATGTGGTGCCGGTGATCGGCAACGGCGTCGTGGTCGACCCGAAGGTACTGATCGAGGAAATCGATGCGCTCGCAGCGCGCGGCGTCTCCACCGACAAACTCCTCATCTCCGCCGATGCGCACCTGATCATGCCGTACCACCGGGCATCTGGACAAACTCACCGAGCGGTACCTCGGCGAAGCCCGGATCGGCACCACCGGACGCGGCATCGGTCCCGCCTACGGCGACAAGATCGCCCGGATCGGCATCCGGATGCAGGACCTGCTCGACCCCGGCATCCTGCGCAAGAAGATCGACGGCGCGCTGCGGGAGAAGAACCAGCTACTGGTCAAGGTCTACAACCGCAAGGCCATCGACGCCGACGCGGTCTGCGCCGAATACCTCGGCTACGCCGAGCGGCTCACGCCGGCACATCGCCGACACCCGGCTGGTACTAGACAGGCGCTGCGACCGACGGTCGAGACCGTACTGCTGGAAGGTGCCCAGGCTACCCTGCTCGACCTCGACCACGGCACCTATCCGTTCGTCACCTCGTCCAACCCGACCTCCGGCGGCGCCTGCGTCGGCGCCGGCATCCCACCCACCCGCGATCGACCGGGTGATCGGCGTCAGCAAGGCGTACACCACCCGGGTCGGCGCCGGACCGTTCCCCACCGAGCTGCTCGACGAGGCCGGCGAGCACCTCCGCAAGGTTGGCCAGGAGTACGGCACCACCACCGGCCGGCCCCGGCGTACCGGCTGGTTCGACGCGGTGGTCGCGCGCTACGCGGTACGGGTCAACGGCCTCACCGACCTGGTCCTCACCAAGCTGGACGTCCTGTCCGGCCTGGACAAGGTACCGATCTGCGTCGCCTACGAGGTCGACGGGGAACGCCACGACGACATGCCGATGACCCAGACCGCGTTCCACCACGCCAAGCCGGTCTACGAATAGCTGGACGGCTGGTGGGAGGACCTGTCCGAAGCGCGCGAGTTCACCGACCTACCGGTCAACGCCCAGCGCTACGTACAACGGGTCGAGGAACTCTGCGGCACCCCGGTCAGCGTCGTCGGCGTCGGCCCCGGCCGCGACCAGACCATCGTGCGCCGCGACCTCCTCTGACCTGTCGAGCCCCACCCACCGTAACCGTCGCCTGACCGCCCACCCCTCTGGGCATTTTCCCCGAAAGTCCTGTTCAAGTATTAGGACAAATCCCAATGTTCGGGGAAAATGCCCTCGCTGCAGGCGTAGGCGCCTCTGCCGGCTGGGTGCGGGTCGGTACCGGCTGCGTGCCCGCTGTCGCGGGACGGTGCCGTTACAGGCAGGTGCTGTCGCAGGTAGGTGTTGTGGCTGGAGGGTGGCGCGGGGTGCGGTGTCACTGCACGTAGGCTCGTTGTGTGCGGGTACTGCTGATCGGCACCGGTGGGCGCGAGCATGCGTTGGCGCTCGCACTGGTGGACGACCCTGAGGTCACGTCGTTGGTCTGCGCGCCAGGTAATCCGGGTATGGCGGAGCTGGCCGAGCTGCGTGCGGTGGCGGCCGGTGATCCGGCGGCGGTGGCCGGGCTGGCTGTCGAGGTCGGCGCCGACCTGGTGGTGGTGGGCCCGGAGGTACCGCTGGTGGCGGGGGTCGCCGACGCGGTGCGCGCGGCGGGTATCGACTGTTTCGGCCCGTCCGCGGCGGCGGCCCGGCTGGAGGGCTCGAAGGCGTTCGCCAAGGCGGTGATGGGCACGGCGAAGGTACCGACGGCCCGGGCGCACACCTGCCGTACGCCGGGCGAGGTGGGCCGCGCGCTGGACGAGTTCGGCGCGCCGTACGTGGTGAAGAACGACGGGCTGGCCGCCGGCAAGGGCGTGGTGGTGACCGACGACCGCCGGCGGGCGCTGGAGCATGCGGCGGCCTGCGGCACGGTCGTGGTGGAGGAATACCTGGCCGGGCCCGAGGTGTCGCTGTTCGTGGTGACCGACGGTACGGCGGCGGTGCCGCTGGTGCCGGCGCAGGATTTCAAGCGGATCGGCGACGGGGACACCGGGCCGAACACCGGCGGGATGGGCGCGTACGCCCCGCTGCCGTGGGCGCCGTCGGGGTTGGTGGACGAGGTGTTGCGCGATGTGGTGCACCCGTTGCTGGCCGAGTTGCGGACGCGGGACGCGACGTTCGCGGGTCTGCTGTACGTGGGGTTGGCGTTGACGGCGGACGGGCCGAAGGTGATCGAGTTCAACGCCAGGTTCGGCGACCCGGAGACCCAGGTGGTACTGCCGTTGTTGGCGTCGCCGCTGGGTTCGTTGCTGCGCGCGGCGGCCACCGGTACGCTCGCCGACCAGCCGCCGTTGCGGTGGCGGGACGGCGCGGCGGTCACAGTGGTGCTGGCTTCCGCCGGCTACCCGGGTACGCCGCGTACCGGCGAGGTGCTCTCCGGTGCCGACCTGCCCGGCGTGGTGCATGCCGGTACGGCCCGGCGGCCGGACGGCGCGCTGGTGTCCTCGGGTGGCCGGGTGCTGTGTGCGACCGGTACGGGCGCCGATCTGGCGGCCGCGCGGGACGCGGCGTACGCGTTGGCGGACCGGGTGGTGCTGCCCGGGGGACAGCGGCGTTCGGACATCGCCCTGGCTGCGGTCCGTGGTGAGGTCCGGCTTCCCGGCGCCTGACGTCGGCGCCACGCCCTCCGACACCGAACCGCAATCGTCCTGACATCACCCTGCACCTGCCCGTCTGCTGCCCTGTACGCATCGGGCAGTAGTGGGGTGATGATGGCGACCGGGGCGGAATGGGAAAACGAGTTCGCCGAGTATTTCGCCGCGCGCGGTCAGGCGCTCCGGCGGACCGCGTACGCGTTGTGCGGTGACTGGCACACCGCCGAGGATCTGGTGCAGTCGACGTTCATCCAGTTGTACCGGCATTGGCGACGGATCCGGCAGGAGACCGTCGACGCGTACGCCCGCCGGACCTTGCTGAACATGTTCCTGTCCAGCCGGCGTTCGGCCTGGCGGGAACGGGTGGTGCCGGTGGTGCCGGAGCCGGTGGTGGTGGGCTCGGGTTCGGACGACCGGATCGATCTGACCCGCGCGCTGTCCCGGTTGTCGCCCCGGCAGCGGGCGATGCTGGTGCTGCGTTACCTGGAGGACCTGTCGGTGGCTGAGGTGGCCGACCTGGTCGGGGTGGCGGAGGGCACGGTGAAGAGCCAGACGGCGCGGGGCGTGCAGGCGTTGCGTGCGGTGCTGGGTGTCCAGCGGACGGCGTCGTTGACGGGGCCGGCCCGGGGGTGGCCCGGTGGATGAGCCGGCCGTACGGGCCGCGCTGCACGCCCATGTTCGTTCGGGTGAGCCGCCGATGTCGTTCGGTTCGGGTCAGTTGATCGCCGCAGGTCGGCGGGCGCAGCGTCGCCGTACGACCGGCGCGTTGCTGGGTACCGCCACCGCGGTGGTCGTGGCCCTCGCCGCGGGTGTGGTGTTGCGGGTCGGGGAGCCGGGGCGGCCGGCGCCGCCGGCGGTGCACCGGGGGAGTTCGATGACGAGCCTGCGCATCGATTCGGCGCTGCGGGCGACCCTGCCGGATCGTGGTGGGCTGGTGCTGGAGCGGCTGTACCCGGCCGGGGGCGACGGGACCGCATTGCCGGCCGGGCAGGCTGGCCGGGCCACCGGGTGGCACGGCGTGTGGCGTTCCAGCTGGGGCGGGGTCGTACAGACGGTGCTGGTGGACCTGACGTTGCTGGCCGCGCCGGAGCCGGGGCCGCCGTGCGGGCCGGCCGAGGGTACGGACTGCCTGCTGGGTACGGGTCCGTACGGCACCTGGGTGAGCAGTTTCGTGCAGCGGTCGGGTGCCGGTGCCGGATCGACTCTGTGGGCGCGGCAGGTGCGTACGGACTGGTTCGTGGTGCGGGTCGGCGACCGGGTCGCGGACGGTTCGGCGTTCCGGTTCAGCCGAGCGGAACTGGCCCGGGTGGCGACCGCTGCCGCGTTGACGATCCCGGTGCCGGCCCGGTGGCCGGCGCGGCCTTCGGCGGCACCGGACGTCGGGTACCGGCCCCCGGTGGTGAGTGGATCCCAGCCGGCCGCGGAGGTCCGGGGCCGGCTGGACCGGGCGGTGCGGGCCGGCCTGCCCGCTGGCGGTGCGCTGCGTGCGCGCCGGTCGCCGACGCCGCTGGAGTTGACGGCGACCCGGCTGGTGCCGTTGTCGGATGCCCGGTCGGGGCGGGCGGCGCAGTGGTACGCGGACTGGACGGTGCCGGGTCGGCCGGGCGGCCCGGTACTGGCACTGCGGGTGAGCCGGCCGGCGACGGGGCCGTCGAGCCGCGCTGCCGGGGTTGCGTTGTGCGGCGGTGCCGCGGGGCCGTCGTGTTCGGTGTCGCCGCTGAACGGTGGTGCCTGGCTGGTCCGTGCCGACATGCGCACCGGCGACGGCACCGCGGCGGCGTCGTACCGGGAGGTGACGGTGCTGCGGGCGGACGGTTCGCGGGTCCGGTTGACCGAGTCGGCGCGGGGCCGGGGCGCGGCGGTGCCGGCCCTCCCGTTCTCGGTCGATGCGCTGGTCAGCGTGGCTACGGGCGCTGAGCTGTACGTCCCGGCGGCGTACCGCTGAGTGTCCGGTCGGCACCGCTTAACTATCCATAGTGGACTTTTTGCGGTCACGGGATGGTAACCACAGCTGGTAACGTGGCCCTCCGAGCGCGCCATTGTCCGCCCAAAGAGGCAAGATGTGTCCACTAGGCGGCTGAATGGTCTCAACATGTGAGCTACTGAATGGTGTGACCCAGCTATCGCGCGGCGGCTGATTAGCGTTGTCGGCAGAAGCGGTCCGCCTCCGGACGAAAGGAGTCATCGTGCGACGGCCTGTCGTGGGCGTCACGGGGTACCACATCGAACCGGAAAAGGCGACCGAACTCGGTTTCGGCCCGCGCGGCCTCGATGTCACCCCAGGCACGTACCTGAAGTGGGTACGTGAGTCGGGCATGCTGCCCGTACCGGTGCCGACGCACCCCGACCAGGTACACGGCGACTACCTCGACCTGCTCGACGGCCTGCTGCTGACCGGCGGCGCGGACATCACCCCCGAGCTGTACGGCGCGCCCACCCACCCGCTGTCCAAGCTGGAGCCGGACCGGGACACGTTCGAGCTCGGGCTGCTGCGCGCGGCGCTCGACCGCGGCATGCCGGTCCTGGGCGTCTGCCGGGGCCTGCAACTGCTCAACGTGGCCTTCGGCGGGACACTGCACCAGCATCTGCCGGACCGCTCCACCGAACTCGTGCACTCGAGTGAATACCGGGACGGTCGGCGCCACTCCGGTGACATGTGGGTTCCCGCGTTCCACGAGATCACCGTGACCGATCAGGAACTGAGCGAACTGACCGGCGGGACCGTGCACACCAACAGCTACCACCACCAGGGGGTGGCCCGGCTCGGCGACGGTCTCACCGTGGCGGCCCGCGCCGCCGACGGACTGGTCGAAGCCGTGGTCGGAACTGGCCGTGACATTCTCGGCGTGCAGTGGCATCCCGAGATGCACGGCCTGGACGAGCGTGCCGGAATCGCCCCGTTCCGCTGGCTGGCCCGGCGGTTGTCCGGCGAAGCCGTACAGAGCACCGCAGTCCCCGCCGGCGCGGACGACACGCTCAACGCGGATGCCCCCGTGATCGCCCCGACCGGTGCGGACGTACTCGCTGCCCGCTGACGGGCGATTGGTCGTACCGGCCGGTGGTCGGTGAGAATAGGCCCGTGACAGCTGCCGCGAAGCCCTCGTTCGACAACGTCCTCGCGGGGCGGTACGCCTCGCCCGAACTGGTCCAGCTCTGGTCGCCGGAACACAAGGTCGTGCTGGAACGCCGGCTCTGGCTGGCCGTCCTGCGCGCCCAGCGCGAGCTGGGCGTGCCCGTACCGGACGGCGTCGTCGAGGCGTACGAGAAGGTCGTGGACCAGGTCGACCTGGCCTCCATCGCCGCCCGCGAACGGGTCAACCGGCACGACGTGAAGGCCCGGATCGAGGAGTTCTCGGCACTCGCCGGCCATGAACACATCCACAAGGGGATGACCAGCCGGGACCTCACCGAGAATGTCGAGCAGCTGCAGATCCGCGAGTCGCTGGTACTGATCCGGGACCGGGTCGTCGCGGCGCTCTCGCGGCTGGCCCGCCGGGCCGCCGAGTACCAGAGCCTGGTCATGGTCGGCCGCTCGCACAATGTCCCGGCACAGGCCACCACCCTGGGCAAACGGTTCGCCTCCGCGGCCGAGGAACTGCTCGTCGGCTACCAGCGGATCACCGAACTGCTCGACCGGTACCCGCTGCGTGGCATCAAGGGCCCGGTCGGTACCGGCGCCGACCAGCTCGACCTGCTCGACCACGACCCGGACCGGCTGGCCGAGCTGGAACGGCGGGTCGCGGCACACCTGGGCTTCGGGCACGTGTTCGACAGCGTCGGGCAGGTCTACCCCCGTTCGGTCGACTATGACGCGGTGTCCACGCTGGTACAGGTCGCGGCGGCACCGTCCTCGCTGGCTCTGACACTGCGGCTGATGGCCGGCCAGGAACTGGTCACCGAGGGCTTCAAGCCCGGTCAGGTCGGATCGTCGGCGATGCCGCACAAGATGAACACCCGCTCCTGCGAGCGGGTCAACGGTTTCGCGGTGATCCTGCGTGGCTACGCCTCGATGGTCGGTGAGCTGGCCGGTGGGCAATGGAACGAGGGCGACGTGTCCTGTTCGGTGGTGCGCCGGGTGGCCCTGCCGGACGCGTTCTTCGCCGCCGACGGGCTGTTCCAGACGTTCCTGACGGTGCTCGACGAGCTCGGCGCCTACCCTGCGGTGGTGGCCCGGGAACTGGACCGCTATCTGCCGTTCCTGGCCACGACGAAGGTACTGGTCGGTGCGGTGCGCCGGGGTATCGGTCGGGAGCAGGCGCACGAGGCGATCAAGGAGCACGCGGTCGCCGTCGCGTTGGCCCTGCGGGGCTCCGACGGCGACCACAATGACCTGTTCGATCGGTTGGCCGCCGACCCCCGGCTCGGGCTCAGCCGCGCCGACATCGACGACCTGGTCGCAGACCCGGCCAGCTTCGCAGGTGCCGCCGCCGATCAGGTCGGCGCGGTCGTCGACCGGGTCGGCGCGGTCCTCGCCCGACACCCCGGCGCGGCCGACTACACCCCGCCGCCGATCCTCTGATCGGCGGTACCGATCTCTGCTCGTTGACCGCAAGCTGCGTGCCCACTGCTGCGGATCTTGAACAGCCACCCGGTTCAAGATCTGGGGCGGGGGACCGCTTGCCGTGTGACACGCCGCAACGCCACCCGACGGCGGACGCTCGCACTACCTCGACCATTCATCGCCGGGTTGGAACGTCAGGGCTGCGATCAGGGCGGTGCACCAGCGGTAGTTGCGTAGCTGTTCGTCGGCGTCCCAGCCGTACAGTCGGCACCAGCCGGGTCGTGCTGGCATCAGCTCGGCCTCGATGGCCCGGAAGTGCCGGATCGGGGCGTGAGTGAACTCGACTGCGGCATGTTCTGTGATGTGCACCAGGTCGCCGGGCCTGGGCATCACGCCGGTCATCGCGGTCACCATCTCGAGCTCCGACATGACGGGTTGTCATGGCGGGCGGTCATGCCGGCCGGCCACGGCAGGTTTGCTGCTTCGATGCCGGTTTGTGCGGGTCGGTGCGCCGCAGGGCCACGAGCGGCCGCATTCTGCGCAGATCCGCGGGTTGCTGCACTCGATCGGCTGGTGGGAGATGCGGACATGTTCTGCGCTGATCCACAGCATGGGATCCCGCGTCCCCGTGGCGCGGTCAGCTGCTGTCGAGTGCTGGATTTGTCTTCGATCGGCGGGCCGATCGTCGTCGGCCACATCACCGGTACCATCTCGTCGGGGTCGGTTCTCCGACCAGCGGGTCGGTACGGTCCCGGCTCGCCATCCCGGCGCCGCCGACTACACCCACCGACGATCCTCCGATAGATGCCACCGGACAGCTGGCGCCGCGACTGCGGACAGCTACCGAAGGGGGCGGGCGGGGGACATCGGTAACGATCTTGTGGCCGATCGGGCAGGGATCGACGCCGGACGCTGCCGCCGCCGCTCCTACCTGCCCGCCCGTCTTTCGGGTCGCCAGATTGAGGCCATGTCACAGCAGGTGGAAGGCATCGCGGTAGTCTGATGAGGCTCGCGCCCAGCAACTATTGACAGGAGCGCCGCGTGCCTCGCGTCGTCGTCGACGTCATGCTCAAACCCGAGATTCTCGACCCCGCCGGCCAGGCCGTGTCGGGGGCGCTACCGCGACTGGGTGTCACCGACGTGACATCCGTACGGATCGGTAAGCGCATCGAGATCGAATTCAGCGGGAAACCGGATCTGGACCGGGCCCGGGAGATCGCGGACCGGCTGCTGGCCAACCCGGTCATCGAGGACTTCACGCTGCGCGTGGATCCGCCCGAGGAACCCGAGGTGCCGGCCCGGAAGGCGGCCTCAGGCCAGGTCGACGCCCAAGCGGCCGGCGACCCGGTGGAGCCGGACGCGCCGGCGGTACGCGGCGGGAAGCCGACCCCGGTCAGCCACGTCAAGCCGTTGCCGCCGGGCACCCGACTGATCCCGGCGAAGCTGGTCGGCACGGGCCCGGCGACGGCGAAACCGGCCGCGAAGTCGGCTCCGGCGCCAGCTGCCACGTCACCGTCCGCGAGGAAGAACCCGGCAGCCGTGCCGCCGGATTCTCACGACAGCGCGGCCGGCCGGGTCACCAAGGACAGCGCCGCCGCCAGGGACAGCAAGGGCAGCAAGGCCAGCCCGGCCGCCAAGGCCGGCAAGGCCAGCCCGGCCGCCACCTCGGGCGGCGGCGAGGTTCCCCGGTGACCCGGGTCGGTGTGGTGACCTTCCCCGGCTCGCTGGACGATCAGGACGCGCTGCGGGCGGTCCGGCTCGCCGGCGCCGAGGCGATCTCGCTCTGGCACGACGAGTCCAACCTGCACGAGGTCGAGGCCGTCATCCTGCCGGGCGGCTTCTCCTACGGCGACTACCTGCGCTGCGGCGCCATCGCCCGGTTCTCCCCGGCCATGGAGGCGATCCGGGGTGCGGCCGAGGGCGGCATGCCCGTACTGGGCATCTGCAACGGGTTCCAGGTGCTCTGCGAGGCGCACCTGCTGCCCGGAGCGCTGACCCGCAACCAGCACCTGCATTTCCGTAACCGGGACCAGTGGCTGCGGGTCGAGGACGCCGGCACCGCGTGGACCAGCGGTTACCAGGCCGGGCAGGAGATCCTCGTACCGGTCAAGAACGGTGAGGGCTGCTTCGTGGCCGACCGGCGGACCCTCGACGAACTGGAATCCGAGGGCCGGGTCGTACTGCGTTACGCGCGCGGCAACCCGAACGGTTCACAGCGCGACATCGCCGGGATCCGCAACGCCGCCGGCAACGTGGTCGGCATGATGCCGCATCCCGAGCATGCCGTCGAGGCGCTGACCGGGCCTTCGGTCGACGGGCTCGGCTTCTTCAGCTCGGTGCTGACCCACCTGGCCGACCTGGCCCGGCAGAAGACGGAAGCCGAACCGACCGGCCGGCCGCGCCGGCGCCTGTTGGCCCGGGACCGGTAGGAGAAGGATCTATGAGCATCGACAACCTGGTCGAGGAGAACACCGACCCCTCGGCCGGAGAACCCGAATTGCTGGACACCGTGCAGCGGGCGGTGGACACCCCCGACGAGGGACAGCCCTACCGCGAACTGGGCCTGGCCGACGACGAGTACCAGCGGATCCGGCAGATCCTGAACCGCCGACCCACCCGGTCGGAGCTGGCCATGTACTCCATCATGTGGAGCGAGCACTGCTCGTACAAATCCAGCAAGGTGCACCTGCGGCAGTTCGGTGAGAAGCAGCCGACCAGCACCCGGATGCTCGCCGGTATCGGTGAGAACGCCGGTGTGGTGCAGGTCTCCGACACGCTCGCGGTCACGTTCAAGGTGGAGAGTCACAACCACCCCAGCTACGTGGAGCCGCACCAGGGTGCGGCGACCGGGGTCGGCGGCATCGTCCGCGACATTCTGGCGATGGGCGCCCGACCGGTCGCGGTGATGGACCAGATCCGGTTCGGCGCCGCGGACCACCCGGACACCGCCCGGGTACTGCCCGGCGTGGTGGCCGGCATCTCCAACTACGGCAACTGCCTGGGCCTGCCCAATATCGGTGGCGAACTGGTCTTCGACCCGTGCTACCAGGGAAACCCGCTGGTCAACGCACTGTCGATCGGTGTACTGCCGGTGGACCGGTTGCAGCGTAAGGAAGCCGAGGGCATCGGCAACATCGTGGTACTGGTCGGCGCCAAGACCGGCCGGGACGGCATCGGCGGGGTGTCCGTACTCGCCTCCGCCACCTTCGACGAGACCAGCCAGCAGCGCCGACCCAGCGTGCAGGTCGGTGACCCGTTCACCGAGAAGCTGCTGATCGAGTCCTGTCTGGAGCTGTACGACGCCGGCCTGGTCGCCGGCATCCAGGACCTCGGCGGCGCGGGCCTGACCTGCGCGTTGTCCGAGACCGCGGCTGCGGCCGGTACCGGTATGCGCATCGACCTGGACAAGGTGCCGCTGCGGGAAGCGTCGATGGACCCGCACGAGGTGCTCGCATCCGAGTCGCAGGAACGCATGCTGCTGGTGGTGGAGCCGCCGAAGCTCGCCGAGGTGCTGCGGGTGTGCGCCAAGTGGGGTGTACTGGCCACCGCGCTCGGTGAGGTCACCGAGGGCGCGCACCGTACCGGCCGGTTGGACATCCGCTGGCACGGGCACACCGTGGTGGACGCCCCGCCGGCCAGTCTCGCCGACGACGGCCCGGTCTACTCCCGCCCTCTCGCGGAACCCGCGGACCGGGCACTGCTGGTCGCCGATGCGGCCGAGACGCTGGAGCGTCCGAAGACCGTCGAGGAGCTGCGCGCCACCCTGCTGCGCATGGTCGCCGCGCCGAACCTGGCGGACAAGAGCTGGGTCACCGAGCAGTACGACCGGTACGTGCTGGGCAACACGGTGCTCGCCCAGCCCGAGGACGCCGGTGTGCTGAGGCTGTCCGAGACCAGCCATCTGGGGGTGGCGCTGGCCACCGACGGCAACGGCCGCTACACCCGGCTCGACCCGTACGCCGGCGCGCAGCTCGCGCTCGCCGAGGCGTACCGGAACGTGGCGGTCACCGGCGCCGAGCCGATCGCGGTCACCGACTGCCTCAACTTCGGCAGCCCCGAGGATCCGGGCGTGATGTGGCAGTTCGCCGAGGCGGTACGCGGACTCGCGGACGGCTGCCAGGAGCTGGGCATCCCGGTCACCGGCGGCAATGTGAGCTTCTACAACCAGACCGGGATCACCCCGATCAACCCGACGCCGGTGATCGGTGTGCTGGGCGTGCTGGACGACGTACGGCGCCGGATCCCGATGGGGTTCCGCGCCGACGGCGACGTTCTGGTCCTGCTCGGCGAGACCCGGCCGGAGCTGTCCGGTTCCGAATGGGCCTCCACCGTGCACGGGCACCTGGGCGGGAAGCCGCCCCGGGTCGACCTGGCGCACGAGAAGAACCTGGCTGAACTGCTGGCCGACGCCGGCCGGGTGGGCATGCTCTCCGGCGCGCACGACGTGTCCGACGGTGGCCTGGCGATGACCCTGGTCGAGTCGTGCTTGCGGGAGAATCTCGGCGCCCGGGTCGTCGTACCGGAGGAGTTCGGTTCGGCCGCCGAGCTGTTCGTGTTCCTGTTCGCCGAGTCCACCGGTCGGGTGCTGGTGTCGCTGCCAGCCGGCCAGCAGGCCGCGTTCACCTCGCTGTGCCGTGGTCACCGGGTGCCCTGGCGGTCTGTCGGTCAGGTGGTGGCGGCCGACCGGTCGTTGGAGTTCGTCGACCAGTTTTCCGTACCGTTGTCGGAGCTGCGTAGCGCCTGGTCGGCCACCCTGCCCGAGCTGTTCGGGCTGCGGACCGGCTGACCGGTTCGTACCTCCGGCCTCAGCATTGCGCTGGGGCCGGGGTGGCGGTGGTCCCGGCGTTGCGCTGGGCCGGGGGTGGCGCAGCACACCGGAAATCCTCGCGCCGTACCGGTCGGCACGGCGGTACTTTCGCGGCGTGACCGAGTCGGTGTACACGCAGCCGCACAGCGGCGTCCGGTTCGACTGGGGCCTGGCCGGCGCCGCGGAACTGAGCCGCGTGTGTTCGGTGCTGGTCGTGGTGGACGTGCTGTCGTTCAGCACCGCCGTCACCGTCGCCGTCGAGCGTGGTTTCCGGGTGCACCCGTTCCCCTGGAACGACCAGGCCGAACAGTACGCGAACCGGGTCGGCGCGGCGGTGGCCGTGGGGCGCGGCGCCACCACCCGGGAGCATCCGTGGTCGCTGTCGCCGGCGGCCTTGCGTACCGCACCGGTGGTGTCGGACCTGGTGCTCCCGTCACCCAACGGCGCGACCATCTGCGCGGCGGCTGAGGCGGTCGGTATCCCGGTGGTCGCCGGCTGCCTGCGCAACGCCCGGGCGGTGGCCGAACTCCTACGTTCCGACGGGTACGGCACGCTGGATCGACCGATCGGGGTGGTCGCGGCCGGTGAACAGTGGCCGGACGGTGCGCTGCGGCCGTGCGTGGAGGACCTGCTCGGCGCGGCGTCGATCCTGGACGGCCTGACCGGCGCCGCCGCGTTGTCCCTGGAAGCGGCGACCACGCTCGCGGTGCTGTCCAACGTTCCGGATCTTCCGGCGGCGGTCCGGGGCAGCGTGTCCGGTCGGGAGCTGCTCGACCGCGGGTTCGGCGCGGACGTGGACCTGGCCGCGCAGCGCGATGCCAGTCGTGAGGTCCCGGTGCTGCGGTCCGGTGCGTTCGCCGGTAGCCGTGCCGCGGTCCGCCCCTGACCCCTGTCCGCCCCTGACCTGGTCAGTTACTGGGCCTGTCAGCTATTGGGCCGGTCAGCCGTCCAGCCAGTCGACCCCGTCGGCCCGGTCCAGCCGGGTCTCGTCGGCGCTGGGCCGGGAACTCGGCGGCGGCTGCTGCCGGGGCTGCTCGGTCTGCTGCCACGTCCGGGTCGGCTCGTTGACGCCGTGCCGCTGCTGTTGCTGACCTGACCCGTCGCTGTACTGGCTCGGGGCGGACCGGCGCTGGTCGCCGTACGGGGTGTCGCCGTACTGACTGCCGGCCGGCGCGCCGCTGCTGGGCTGGCCGTAGCCGGGGGCGCCGCTGGTCGGCTGGCTGTACCCGCCGTAGCCGCTGGTCGGTGCGCCGCTCTGGGCGCCGTACCCGGAGGCACCGCTGGTGGGCTGGCCGTAGCCACCAGAACCGCTGGTGGGCTGGCCGTAGCCGGGGGCGCCGCTGGTCGGCTGGCTGTACCCGCCGTAACCGCTGGTCGGAGCGGCGCCGCTGGTCGGTGCGCCGTACCCGGAGGCACCGCTGGTGGGGGCCGCACCACTGGTCGGCGCCGAGCCCGGACCGGACCGACCGTACGTGGTGCCGCCGTAGTTGCCGGTGCGGTCCGGCTGCTGCCACGGTTGGGTCTGCTCGCCGTACTGGCCCGGCCCGCCGGGGGTGGGCGGTACGCCGCCGGACACCGGCCCGGTCGCCTCGTGTGTACCGGCCTGCCAGTTGCGGGTGGTCTCGTCGTAGCGCTGGCCGCCGTACTGCTGAGTCTCACCCGCGTACGGTCGGCCCTGCTGCGGGCTCTCCGCGCCGAACTGCTGGCTCCGGCCGCCGTACGGCTGGGTCTCCCCGGCGTACGGGGTGCCGCCGCCCTGCTGGTAGTTGTTAGTTCCGTAGTTGCGGGCGAAGTTGTCGTAGTCGTCGTACTGGTCGCGGGCCGGTGACACGTTGTGCACCATAGTGGCGGCCGTGTCACCACCGGGGATCGCGTTCATCACCGAGGTCTCCTGCGCGCTGGACGCGGGGTATCCGGTGGCGGCGTAGCTGGACGGCGGGTCATGGTCGAACGGCGCGAGCGGACTCTCACCGGCGTTCCCGTCGTCGTCGTCATCCTTCTTCTTCAGCAGCATCACGATCGCGACGATGCCGCCGATCACCAGCAGCGCGCCCAGGATGATCAGCACCCAGGTGACGGTGCCCAGGCCGGTGTCGTCGCCGGTGGCCGCGGCGGTGACCGTCGGGGACGCGGCGGGACTCGCGGAGGTCGCGGTGGGTTTGGGCGCGGCCTTGGCGGTCAGGGTCAGGCCGTTGAAGGTCAGCGGCTGCCCCGCGGTGCCTGGCTGGGTCTCCTTCTTGACCTTGTAGCCGTCCGCCCTGATCGTGGCGGTGATGTTGCCGGGCACGAGCCGGTCGCTGTCGCTCGGTGCCCACTTGAAGTTGCCCGAGCCGTCGGTGTTGGTGCGCGCCGAGTTCCCCTTGGAGTCGGTCAGCGTCACCTCCGCGCTACTGACCGGGGAACCGTCCTTGTCGCTGGTCACGTTGCCGGAAACGGCACCGACCGAGTTCGGCTGGTCGTTGGACACGGTGATCGCGTAGCCGACGACGCCCGGTTGCGCACCGGGGGCCGCGACCTGGACCTGGCCCTGGCCGTTCTTGCTGTCCCCGGGCGACAGATCACTCTGCCCGGGCGGGGCGAGCTTGATGTAGATCGCCTTCGCGGTGTGCCCGTCCATCACGCCGAGCGGGCAGTTCAGGTTGCCGTTCGGGTCGGTGATACAGCCGGGGGGCTGGGAATTCTTGATGGTGACACCGAGATTGGCGAGCGGGACCGAGATCACCGCGTTCACGTTCGCGACGGGTTCACTGCTGGTCACGTTGATGCTGAGGGTCCGGACCTCGCCACCGACCTTGAGGTCGATGTTGCCCGGGCTCGCAGTGACCGCGAGCGTCGGTGGTGCCGCGTGGGCAGGGGTCGTACCGACTGCCGCCGCGCCCAGCGACACGCCGGCGAGGACCACCAGACCTGTCAGGCCTCGACGTAGGTGTGCGCGCGCTGGCGTTGCCATCTCCACCGCCTCCGGTGCGTGTGACTGACGACGTGGTGCACGATACTGCCGGGGCGCACCTACCTCGCCTATTGTGTACTACCCTCTTGGTCCAACCGCCGGGAACTATGCCTTGTGCGGGCGCGGTTTGGCGACCCGGCCGCGCGCCGAGTTGCGGATGTCTCCCCGACGGGTCGCTCGTCCGGCCCCAGATCACCCACCCTGACGGTATCGTCCTGCCGTGCCTCCTCCTACCCCCGCCCGGTCCTGGGACCCCGCCGCGGTCGTCGCCGTGCTCGCTGACCTGGACGCCGGCCGTACCCCGGACACCGCGGCGTTGCGGGACGCGACCCGGGGGCTGCTCGGCCGGCTCGCGGACCGGGTGCCCGGCCGTTCGGTCGAGGTACGGGTGCCGCCGTACGGCGCTGTGCAGTGCGTGCCGGGCCCACGGCACACCCGGGGTACGCCACCGAACGTGATCGAGACGGACGCGTCGACCTGGCTCCGGCTGGCCACCGGACGGCTGAGCTGGCCCGACGCGGTCGCGGCGGGAAAGGTCCGGGCCAGCGGCAACCGGGCGGATCTGACGGCGTATCTGCCGGTCGTGGCACTGCCCTGACTTCAGGCGCAATACCGGACGGTGTCCGCTTTCTGGGATGATCATGCTTTATGTGGTGTGCACCGACAAAGTGCCGCCAGACCATGGCTCCCGGTCATCGACGGGGACTCGCGTACACTTGGTGACGACGGCTATTCCCTGCTTGCGAGGAGCGGCAGTGCCCCGAGGCGACGGGCTGCTGACCCACGACCTTGACCCCGACTCTCCCGGACCACAGGATGCCTGCGGTGTCTTCGGTGTCTGGGCGCCGGGCGAGGAAGTGGCCAAACTTTCTTTTTTCGGGCTCTACGCGTTACAGCACCGTGGCCAGGAAGCTGCCGGCATCGCGGTCAGTGACGGGTCCGGCGTGGTGGTCTACAAGGACCTCGGCCTGGTCTCTCAGGTCTTCGACGAGTCCTCGCTGGCCAGCCTGCGCGGGCACATCGCGGTCGGCCACTGTCGTTACTCCACCACCGGCGGCTCCAACTGGGAGAACGCCCAGCCGACGCTGCGTTCCACCAGCGCCGGCACCACCATCGCGCTGGCCCACAACGGAAACCTGGTCAACACCGTCGAACTGGCGCACCAGGTCGAGGAACTCGGCCTGGAGGCCGGCGCCACCAACGACACCACCCTGGTGACCACGCTGCTGGCTGCCCGGCCCGACCTGTCCGTCGAGGCCGCCGCGCTGCAGCTGCTGCCGGACCTGCGCGGCGCTTTCAGTTTCGTGTTCTGCGACGAGGACACCCTGTACGCCGCCCGTGACCCGCAGGGCCTGCATCCGCTCGTACTGGGCAGGCTGGAGCGCGGCTGGGTGGTCGCCTCGGAGACCGCCGCCCTCGACATCGTCGGCGCCGCGGTGGTCCGCGAGGTCGAACCCGGCGAACTGCTCGCGATCGACGAGAATGGTCTGCGCAGCGAACGCTTCGCCGCACCCCAACCCAAGGGCTGCCTGTTCGAGTACGTCTACCTGGCCCGCCCCGACACCACCATCGCCGGGCGCAACGTGTACGCGACCCGGGTGGAGATCGGTCGGCGGCTGGCCCGGGAGTACCCGGTCGAAGCGGACCTGGTCATCCCCAGCCCCGAGTCGGGCACCCCGGCCGCGATCGGCTACGCCAACGAGTCCGGCATCGCGTACGGCATGGGCCTGGTCAAGAACTCCTACGTCGGCCGCACCTTCATCGAGCCGTCCCAGACGATCCGCCAGCTCGGTATCCGGCTCAAGCTCAACCCGCTGCGTGAACAGATCCGCGGTAAGCGGGTCGTGGTGGTGGACGACTCGATCGTGCGCGGCAACACCCAGCGGGCGATCGTACGGATGCTGCGCGAGGCGGGTGCGCTGGAAGTGCACGTACGGATCGCGTCGCCCCCGGTGAAGTGGCCGTGTTTCTACGGCATCGACTTCGCGACCCGGGCCGAGCTGCTGGCCAACGGCCTCGACCTGGACGGGGTACGGCGCTCGGTGGGCGCCGACACTCTCGGCTACGTGTCGCTGGACAATCTGATCGCCGCCACCGAGCAGCCCCGTAACCGGCTCTGCCGGGCCTGTTTCGACGGTGTCTACCCGGTGGAACTGCCGGCCGACAGTCTGGTCGGCAAGCACGTCCTGGAAGGCATCGGCCGGCGGGCCGACAGTGCGGCACGCGCACAGCAGCGCACCGACGGGCCGGACGGGCCCACGAGCACCGAACGTGACACCGAGAGTGATCGCACCGGAAAGCGCGCCGGGATTCTGGCGTCCAGCCCGGGTGGTGCGGACGCGCTCCGGCGTCCGTGATGTCGCAGGCCGACCGTGATGTCGCAGGTCAACAAGCCTGCCTGAGGGGAGAACCGGTGACCCAGTTGACTCAGCCTGGTGGCGAACCGACCGGAGCTACCGGCCCGCGGGCGGGCACGGTGCCATGGTCCGGCGGCGCGGGACGCCCCCGTCGGCGGGGCGCCTATGCCGAGGCCGGGGTGAACATCGAGGCCGGTGAGCAGGCCGTCGAGATGATGAAGGCCAAGGTCCACAAGACCTTCCGGCCCGAGGTGGTCGGCGGTATCGGCGGTTTCGCCGGGCTCTTTGCCCTGGACACCACGAAGTACCGCAAGCCGCTGCTGGCCTCCTCGACCGACGGCGTCGGCACCAAGCTGGCGATCGCCCAGCAGATGGGCATCCACGACACGGTCGGCGTCGACCTGGTCGCGATGGTCGTTGACGACCTGGTGGTGTGCGGGGCGGAACCGCTGTTCCTACAGGACTACGTGGCCTGCGGTGAGGTCGTACCGGAACGGATCGTGGAGATCGTCGCGGGCATCGCGGACGGCTGCCGGTACGCGGGCTGCTCCCTGGTCGGCGGCGAGGTCGCCGAACACCCGGGCATGCTTCGCGCCGACGAGTACGACATCTCCGGCACCGGTATCGGCGTGGTGGAGGCCGACCAGGTGCTCGGCGGCGACCGCGTACAGGTCGGCGACACGCTCATCGCGCTCGGTTCGTCCGGCCTGCACTCCAACGGTTTCTCCCTGGTGCGCCACGTACTGCTCGGCGCCGGCCGGATGAAGCTGGACACGGTCATCGACGACCTGGGCAGCCAGCGCACGCTGGGCGAGGAACTGCTCGTACCGACCCGTATCTACGCGCAGGACTGCCTGGCGCTGATCCGGGAGTGCGACGTGCACGCCTTCGCCCACATCACCGGCGGCGGCATTCCCGGCAACCTGGTGCGTTCGCTGCCGGAGCATCTCGACGCGCTCGTGGACCGGTCCAGCTGGCACCCGCAGCCGGTGTTCGATCTGGTCGCCACGAAGGGCCGGATCGACTCCGACGAGATGGAGCGCACCTTCAACCAGGGTGTCGGCATGATCGCCATCGTCGGCCCGGCCGACGTGGACCGCGCCATCTCGCTGCTGGCCGCCCACGAGGTGGACGCCTGGGTGCTCGGCGAAATCATCGAGGGCAGCGGCCACGTACAGATGCTGGGCTCCCACACCCGCGGCTGACCCTTCCGTACGTGTACGCCCCTGTCCTTGCGCGTCCTTGTGCACGCACCCCCTACTGACGCGCGCATTTTCCCCGAATGCCCGATAGTCGAAAGCGACATGACGTCCCTTTCGGGGAAAATGCCTTCAGGTGCGGTGCGGTGCGGTGCGGTGTGGTCACGGGGATGGAGTGGCGAGGGCGTCGGCGAGGGCGGCGCAGATCGGCAGGCCAGTCTCGTGTTCGATCCAGCCCCACTGGCCGTTGGGGTTGAGGTCCAGGAACACCCAGCTGCCGTCGGGGCGTACCGCGAAGTCCATCGCGGCGAAGCGTAGTCCGAGGTCGGCGAGCATCTGGGCGACGGCTCGCCGGACCGGTGCGGGCACCTGGGCGACCGCGTAGCCGACGTTGTCGTAGTCGGAACGCCAGTCGATGTGCGCGTCGGGCGACCGGCCGGTCAGCCGGGCGGCGAAGAACTGCTCGTCGACCACGGTCAGCCGGATCTCGTACTCCTTGTCGATCCATTCCTGGAACTGGTGTGCGGTGTAGTGCACGGTCCCGTCGGTCAGGGCTGAGGTGTCGACGGGGGTGGTGTAGATGAACCGGCGCCCGGCGGGCTCCCGTACGGTCGAGCAGAACGCCTTGTACACGGCGCGCGGCAGGTCCGCCACGAAACGCCGGGCCGCGTCCGGGTCGTTGGTGATCAGGGTGCGCGGGGTAGCCAGGCCGGCGGCGGTCGCCGCGGCGAGCTGTACCGGCTTGTATTCCGCGTGGTCCATCCGGTCCGGGTGGTTCAGCCAGTGCGGTACGGCGGCGAGCAGCCCACCGAAGCCACCGCGGGCCTCCTGTACGGCCCATTCCTGGTCGAGTGCGGCGAGTTCGGCACTGACGGCGACGCCGCCGGGCCGCCGGTAGTAGCCGGACCGGATATCGGTGAGTGCGAGTTCCCGGTGGGCGGTACGGATCGTGCCGCGCCACTGCCCGTCGAACTCGGCGCGTAGTTGGAGCCGCTGCGGGAAGTCGGCCGGATCGCAGCGGAACACCGGTACGGCCCGGCGGCGTAGTTCGGTCACCACCAGGTCGGCGGTCGGGTCGAGTGGCGCGGTGAGGACCAGTACGGTCACCGGAATGACTTGTCGTAGATCTCGTCCTCGCGCGGGGTGCTGCCGCTGGTCTGCAGGGTGACGCTGAGCGAGTGGTCGGTGAGTGGGACCATCTCGGTGCCGTCGAGGGCCAGCGAGATCTGCCGTTCCTCGTCGTACTCGATCCGGTCGAGGTCGAGGTCGATGGGGTTGCGGGGCGGCCGGGCGAAGCGTAGTCCGAAGGGTCGTGCCGCGGTGTGCGGTTCGGGGCGGTCCTGCCCGGTGGGTACCGTGGTGTGCATTCCTGGCCCCCCTGTGATGTTGCTGCCGGTGGCAGTGGGTTCGGGATGGCACCGGCCGTTCGGCCGCGCCCAGCGGTTCGTCCGCTAGTGTCCCTCGATGTCGAGCCTGCCGTAAACCGTGTCGGTACGACCAGCCAGATTGGTGCAACTCATCTGGCGTTCTGACCGTTTGGCGAATTTTTGCCGATTCTTGTGGCTAGCAATCCGGGGCGTCACAGGATACGAATACCAACGTGGCCTTCGACATCGATGGATTCAAGAACAACTCCGTGCGAGTCAAGTATGACGACGTCGACTATGACGCGTTCCGCGAGCGTCCGCTCTCCCCGGCGGCGCTGCGGACACTTCGCTACATGTCGGACGTGGAAAGTCATACCATCTGCTATCTGCGCGACCTGCTGGTGACGCCGTCCCACAAGGATCCCGAGGTGACGGCCTTCCTCACGCACTGGGCGTACGAGGAGTTCTGGCACGGCGAGGCCCTCGACAAGGTGCTCCGGACCCACGGCATGCTCGCCGACTACGCGCACATCCGTGAGGTGCGGCTGGCGCAGGGGATCATGGACCGACTGGCGCCGATCAACCAGGCGCTCGCGGCCAACATCATCGGCGAGGACTTCGTCGCCGTACACATGACCTGGGGCGCGATCAACGAGTGGTCGGCGCACGCCGCGTACGCCCGGATGATCCAGCGCGAGGATCATCCCGAGCTGGGCAAGCTACTCAAGCGCGTACAGAAGCAGGAGACCCGGCATCTGGCCTTCTACGCCTCGCAGGCGAAGGACCGGTTGGAGCGGTCGTCCCGGGCCCGGAAGCTGACCCGCTTCGCGCTGAAGGCGTTCTGGGAACCGGTAGGTTCGTCCATCCAGCCCAAGCGGGAGACCGCTTTCGTACTGAACTACCTGATGGGCGGCCCGGAGGGCAGCAAGTACATCGAGCGCATCGACCGCAAGCTGGATGAGCTTCCCGGTCAGGACGGCCTGGACCTGGTGCGTCGGGCCGTGGCGAAGTATGGCGTCGGGCCGGGCGTGGCCGACCGTAAGCGCATGCTGGTGCACCGGCTCACCGGGTTGCGGGACGCGGCGGTGCCGCGGGCGCGCACGGTCGCCGGTGCGTTGACCCGGCCGGTGGGCGTACCGAAACACGATTCGGGCAGCAACGAGTCCGCCGCTACCGCCTGAGCCGGACGACGACGAGCGACCGGTCCGCCCCATCTGGTACGACGGGGCGGCCGGCCATCATGTCGGCTCGTGCCACGTACCGGTGCCGACCGGATTCGTGGCGCCCGGACCGGAACGCATGTGCCGGTGTCGGCCGGACAACGCGTGTGCCGGTGTCGGCCGGACCGGAGTCGGGAATCAGCGGCCGTTGACGGCGTGCTGGCCGGACTCCTCTTCGTACGGTTCCCCGTACTCGTCCATGCCGTCGAAGGTTTCCCCGTCGGAACGACCGGTCCCCAGTTCGCGCTGCAACGCGTCGAGGTCGGTGTTAGGGGTGTGGTACTTCAGCTGCCTGGCCACTTTGGTCTGCTTGGCCTTAGCACGGCCGCGCCCCATGGCTCGACCCCCTCACGCGGTAATGACGGGGTGCCGGAGGCGACCCCGGTGACTTAGGCATCTCTCGTGGTTAATACGGTACAGCGCTCGTTGCCGATTCGGCACCTTGGCCCACGGTTCGGCGGGCGCGTCGTCGTCAGTGGCCGGCGACACCCGCCCGCCCGGCGCGGTGGCGGTGCCCACCGCGCCACGCCCGAGTGTCCCGACCCGTTCGTCGTAACGGGTGGTTGTGGCTGCTGGACGCTACCGGCGCGAGCCGGGGAGCATGATGCTGCGCAGTCGGCCGCACTCGGCCATCCGGCGCTCGGCCAACCGGTCCGCGGCCACCGCCGGCGGCACTCCGTCGGTGTCCGAGAGCTGCAGGATCTGCCGGGTGGTGTCGAAGATCCTGGTGGCTCGCGACTTGGCCCGCTCGAAGCTGAACCCGTCGATCTCGTCGGCGACCTGGATCACCCCGCCGGCGTTGACCACGTAGTCGGGGGCGTACAGGATGCCCCGGTCGGACAACAGCTTCTCGACCCCGACGTGCGCCAACTGGTTGTTCGCCGCGCCGCACACGATCTTGGCGCGCAGCGCGGTGACCGTGTCGTCGGACAGCGCCCCGCCGAGGGCGCATGGCGCGTACACGTCGATGTCGCTGGCGATCAGGGCGGAAGTGTCGGCGACGATGTCGACCTGGGGGTAGGTGGTCCGGACCCAGTCGATCGCGGCCTCGTTGGGGTCGGTGACCACCACGTGCGCGCCGTCGGCGGTCAGGTGTTCGATCAGGATCCGGCCGACCTTGCCGATCCCGGCCACGCCGACCCGCCGGTCGCGCAGCGTCGGGGAGCCCCAGACGTGCTCCGCGGCGGCCCGCATGCCCTGGAAGACACCGAACGCGGTGAGGATCGACGAGTCGCCCGCCCCGCCGTGCTCGACCGAGCGGCCGGTGACGTAGCTGGTCTCCTTGGCCACGATGTCCATGTCCGCGACATAGGTACCCACATCGCACGCGGTGTAGTAGCGACCGGCCAGGGACTCGATGAAGCGCCCGTACGCCCGCAGTAGCGCCTCGCTCTTGTCGGTGCGAGGATCTCCCCAGATCACCGCCTTGCCGCCACCCAGGTCCAGCCCGGCCAGCGCGTTCTTGTATGCCATGCCGCGGGAGAGTTCGAGTACGTCGTGGATCGCCTCGGCCTCGCCGGTGTAGGGGTAGAAGCGGGTGCCGCCCAGGGACGGTCCGAGCGCTGTCGAGTAGATCGCGATGATCGCCTTCAAACCGGACTGTTTGTCCTGGCAGAAGACCACCTGTTCGTGGCCGGTGTCGGCGGTGAATACACCCATGACTTGCTCCTAGCCTGCTGGGCCGGCGCCCTTGTGGGGCGGTGGCATATCGCCGGCGGGTGCGCCGGTAGGCCTGAGCGTAGTGCGCGCGGCCGCCCCCGACCGGGCATCAGGTACCGATCTTCTCAGGCCCCGGTCGGCGGTCTGCGGCGGGACGCCGACCGCCCGGTAACCTGGCGCCGACCAGGCTGGTCACCTCGCCTGGGGCCGGGTGGCGGGCCACCGGCCGGCGGGCGGACCGGCCGGCGTGGGACCATCGGCGCCGTGCCGCCTTTCGCCGCGTACCTCCGGGTCTACGAGCCCCTGATCGCGTTCGAGCGTGCCCGCCAGCAGCATTGGCGCCGCTACCTCACCGCAGAGCGGGCGGTGCCGCAGTCTGTCGGCCCGCGCCAGCAACGCCGGGCCGTGCTGCAGGCGCTGGGCGCCGGGTGGACCAAGCTGCCCGTGCTGCCCGACGACGCGTACGTGCTCACCGAGCAGGACATGGTCCTTGTCTGCCCCTGGGATCTGCGTATCCAGGTAGCTCAGGGTGCCCTGTCGGCCCGGCACGGCGTACCGGCGGCGATCGCGGACGCATTCGTACCGCCGGCCCTGACCGGTGCCGCCGAGCAGGCGGTGTCGGAGTGGACGACGGCGGCCAACCCCCTCGGGGACCGGCCGGCCGTGGGCAGCGGTGAGGGCTCGGCGCTCAGTCACGACCAGCTGCTGCACGAACTGGTGTCCGGCTGGTCGATACCGGCCCGGTGGTTCGCGTTCGTGGAGTACGACGAGCGGCAGGTGACGCTGGCAGCGGACGACCGGCACCTGCGGTACCGGACATCGATGGCGAAGGCGCGCCGGCGGGCGCATCGTACGCTCGCGGTCCTGCGTCGGACGATCGGTGAGACGGCGCCCATCACGGCGGCGGCCGAATCGGACGTGCGGTGGCTGGAGGAGTTCCATCCACGTTCCGTGGTCGAGTTGGACTACGGAGGGCTCGCCTACCTGTTGGGGGACCGGGAGTTGCTCGACGATGACTCTCCGCAGATTGTGGCGGACACTGTAGCCGCCCTTGCGCGTGATGATGCACAGAAAGCCGGCGAGTTGTACTCGCACCTGATCGAACGGTGGCGGAAGGTGCAACTACGTGAACGACGTAACTAGCTTTTATGGGATTGATTCGGAAAAATGAGACTTGAATCATCCTGTCGTCCAGTGCAGTTCATCCGTTCGGCCCATGTCGGACATCGCGGACAGGACGGACCATGGAAGAGCGTTGGCCGGCGGGACCCCGGTCGATCGCTGTGAGTAACCATGGAGGAGTAACCGATGGCATCGCGTACGCACGAATCAGAGCCTCTGCTCACCCCGGCTGAGGTCGCCTCGATGTTCCGGGTCGACCCCAAGACGGTGACGCGCTGGGCCAAGGCCGGGAAGCTGAGCGCCATCCGGACGCTGGGAGGCCACCGTCGCTACCGCGAGTCTGAGGTTCGCGCCCTGCTTCAGGGCCAGATCCCTCAGCAGCGGCAGGGCGACTGATCCAGCGACGGACACAGGGTCGCGCACCACAGCGGCAACGCACGACCACGTTGTGGCGTGACGGGACGTGCCCAGCATCCTGGGGTACGTCCCGTCGCCGTATCCGGCCCTGACCAGCCGTCCATTCCCTGGCCAGCCCCTTCGGTGCCGGTCGTCGCGCGCCGTTCGTGCCGGATCAGTCGTCGAGATGTTCGGCCGGATCGCCGCGCGCCAGTGTAGCCAGTACGCCGAGGGCCCCGGACAGCGTCTCCATCGGCGGCGTGGCCAGCCCCAGCCGTACCGCGTGCGGGGCACTGCCCCGCTCCACGCAGAACCCCGAGCCGGGGCTGACCGCGATACCCCGGCGGGCCGCGGCCGCCACGAACGCCTCTGCCCGCCACCGTGCCGGCAGCTCCCACCAGCAGAAATAGCTGTACGGGTCGGTCCGTACCGGGAAGTCGGCGAATTGCCGCACCAGCACCGCCTGGCGGGCCGCCGCATCCGCATGCTTGGCCAGACTGATCCGCTGCACGGTGCCGTCGGTCGACCAGCGGGTGGCGGCCTCCAGCGCGAACCGTCCCGCCAGCCAGCACCCGGACCGCAGCGCGGTCGCGATCGCGTCCGAGTGAGCCGGCGGCGAGACCAGGAAGCCGACGGTCAGGCCCGGCGCCAACCGCTTGGACAGGCTGTCGACGTACACCACGTGCCCGGGCGCCAGCGCCGCCAGCGGTGGTAGGTCGCCGCCCAGGAAACGCCAGATGCCGTCCTCGATCGCGCAGAGGTCCAGCCGTTGCAGCGTTCCGGCGAGTTCAGCCCGGCGTGCCGGGGGCATCGTCGTGGTCAGCGGGTTGTGCAGGGTCGGTTGCAGATAGACGGCGCGCAGCGGGTCCCTGCGGTGCGCCGCGGCGACCGCGTCTGCTCGTAGCCCGGACCCGTCGCAGGCCAGCGGTACCAGGGTGACACCGAGCCGGGACGCCACGGCCCGAACCACGGGGTAGGTGACCACCTCGACGCCGAGCCTGCCGCCCGCCGGCACCAGCGCGGCGATGGCCGCTGCGAGGGCCTGCCGGCCGCTGCCGGCGAACAGCACCCGGGCCGCTTCCGGTGCCCAGTCCGTACCGGTCAGCAACGCGGCGGTGGCGGCGCGGGCGGCGGCCGTCCCGGTTGCGCCGACCGGGCGCAGGGACAGTTCCAGTACGTCGGGGCGCAGCAGCGGGGCCAGGGCAGCGGACTGTAGGGCCGCCTGGCCGGCGACGGTCGGGAAGGTGAGGGTCAGGTCGACCGGTGTACCGGACGGTTCGGCGAGTGCGGGTTCGACCGGTGAGCTGAGGCGTACGAAGGTGCCCCGGCCGACCTCGCCGGTGACCAGGCCGCGTCGGGTCAGTTCCTGGTAGACACGGTTGGCGGTGGAGTTGGCGATGCCGTGCCGGCGGGCGAAGGTCCGCTGCGGCGGTAGCTGGTCGCCGGGCCGTAGCCGACCGCCGGCGATCTCGCTGGCCACCGTGTCGGCGACCCGGCGGTAGTCGTCCATGTCCACCTCGGTTCATTTCTGCATTGCACTCAGTGCAATAAAAGTATTGCACTGAGTCAGCTGTCTGCATAGCCTGGCGCCAGTCGACCTCCGGACGGAACCGCGGAGCTGCCCGGACCGAACTGCCCGGACCAAGATTTCCGGACCGAACGGCCCGGACCGAGCCATGAGGCGGAACCCATGATCAGTACGGCCGCCCTGCTCGGTGTCGGCGCCGTGGCACTGGGGATGGTGCTCACCCCCGGACCGAACATGATGTATCTGGTGTCCCGCAGCATCACGCAGGGTCGCCGGGCCGGGATCATGTCGCTCGCCGGCGTACTGCTCGGTTTCCTCGCCTACCTGACCGCCACCAACCTCGGCCTGTCGGTGGTGTTCGTCGCCGTACCGGAGCTGTACCTGGCGGTGAAGCTGGCCGGTGCCTGCTATCTGGGTTGGCTGGCCTGGAAGGCGATCCGGCCGGGCGGCGTGTCGGTGTTCGTCCCGCAGGACCTGCCGGTGGACTCCGGCCGCCGACTGTTCGCCATGGGGCTGCTGACGAACCTGCTCAACCCCAAGGCCGCGGTCATGTACCTGTCGCTGATCCCGCAGTTCGTCGACGTGTCGCAGGGCCACGTACTGGCCCAAGGGTTCCTGCTCGGTGGCGTACAGATCGCGGTGAGCATGCTGGTCAACCTGAGCATCGTGGTCGCCGCCGGCGCGATCGCCGCGTTCCTTGCCGGCCGCCCACGCTGGCTGAGGGCGCAGCGCTACCTGATGGGTACGGCGCTCGGCGCACTCGCCGTGAAGCTCGCCACGGACACCGCGCGCCCCGCGGTCAGCTGAACCGGATACCGACCGTGCCGGTGCTGCCCCGGCGCAGCCAGCTGCCGAACAGCGTCAGGTGGCCGACAATGCCGTACCGGCGCCGGATCAGCCGCCGGGCCCGCGCACTGCCGGCGGCGTCGAGCAGTTCGCCGCGCGCCGGTACGTCGTCGCCGGTCGGCTCACCACGGAACGTGCACGGCGCGAGGCGTACCTCCGGGTTGTTGCGCAGCCGCTTCACCTTCCCGGTGTCGCGGACCGTCCAGACCACCAGCCCGTCGCCGTCCGGGGCGTGCCACACCGGGGTCGGCACCGCCGTACCGTTCCGTCGGAACGTGGTGACCAGCACGTACTTGGCTGCGGACAAAGTACGTAGCGCGGAGGCGTCCATCCGGTGAGGATAGCCACGATGGATGACCTCAAGGCCAGTAAGAAGCTTTCGTACGTGCTGCGGCACGCGCCGGAGAGCATCGGCATCACCCTGGACGGGGCCGGCTGGGTACCGGTGACCGAGTTGCTCGCGGCGCTGGCCGCGCGTGGCTGGGGGGTCGCGCCCGAACAGCTCGAACGCGTGGTCGCCAGCAGCGACAAGCAGCGTTTCGCGCTGTCGGACGGCAGGATCCGGGCCAACCAGGGCCACTCCGTACCGGTGCAGCTGGGCCTGCCGCCCTCGACGCCGCCCGCCGAACTGTTCCACGGCACGGTGTCGCGTGCACTGCCGGCGATCTGGGCCGAGGGTCTGGCCCGCGGCAACCGGCACCATGTGCACCTGTCGCCGGACCGGGAGACTGCGCTGCGGGTGGGCGCCCGGCGTGGTCGGCCGGTGGTGCTCACCGTGGCCGCGGGACCGATGGCGGCCGACGGTCATCTGTTCTACCGCACCGCCAACGGGGTCTGGCTCGCCAGTGCGGTACCGGCCCGCTACCTGTCGTTTCCCGATTGACGCCCGGTCACCATTGCCCGAAGTGCAGTACCTCGGCGGGTGGCCGGCGTCCGCGGCGCAGCGACGGGGACCGCGGATCCGGTGCCCGGTAGCCGATCGTGATGGCGCCGATGGGTGTCCGGTTGCCAGGAACGCCGAACTCCCGGCGGAACGCGCTGACCCGGTTGCCCGGGATGCCGAAGAAGCACGCCCCGAGATCTTCGTCCACCACAGTGAGCAGCATGGTCAGCGCGGCGAAGCCGGTGTCGATGTGCCAGTACGGCATCGACCACGCGTCGCGGTCCGTACGGCCCTTGTCCGGCTCGGCGTAGCGGTCCAGGTAGGCGTCCTGGTGCGACATCGGCACAACGATCAGCGGCGCGCGCGACATCCGGGTCAGCCATCCGGTGGTGGCGGCCGGATCGGGGCTGGTGGCGGCCCAGAAGCGGGCTCGGTCCGCCGCGGTCTCCAGCACCAGGAAGGCCCAACCCTGGGTGAAGCCGGCGCTCGGCGCGCGCAGGCCGTTGCGCAGGATCCGGTCCCGTATCTCGGTGGGTACCGGGCGGTCCGGGTCGTAGTTGCGGACCATCCGTCGGCGGTGCACGACCTCGGAGAACTCCATGCGCACGATCCTGCCCGGCCGGGCGGATCCGGCTCGGATCGGGCGGTGCGTGACCGGAAATCACCCGGTACTTGATCATCGAGGGTCTCTGGACGCAGGATGTGGTACCGGGGTTGGCCAACACTACTGTTCGGTAGACTGGGACGGTCCGCAGCCAAGTCACTACGTAGCGCGCCATCATATCGCGCGGAAATGCGCCGTCCAGTACATTTTGGCTGGTCACCACCCGACTTGGAGAAGGTGGGGATCGCGTGCTCCGACTGAACCTGTACGGCAGTCTCGCGGTGCTCGTCATCGTGGCTGTGATCGCCGTCGGACTGCCGAGCATCGACCGGGCGCTACCCGCAGGACGGTCCGTACCGGTCGGTCGCCGTATGGACGTCGGTCTGGACGTGACGGTGGCCGCCGCACCCGACACCGTCCTCGACGTGACCAGGACCGTCCCGTCGCTGCGGCGACTGGTCATGATCGTGCGCGGTGTGCGGGTGGTGATCGAGGCGAGCGAGTACACCGGGGATCTCGCCGGCCTCAGCGCCCGACTGCGACGCAAGATCCAGAGCAACCCCGGATACCAGGCGTCCCAGCGGGAACATCGCACCCGGACGCTCGATGGCGTACCGGGGCTGCAGAGCAGCTACTCCACACCCGGCCGGATCGGCCTGTACGCGGTCTTCGCGCACGCCGGCATCGGCGTGGAGATCAGCCTGGCCGGTACCGAGACCGATCTCCGGCGCGGCAACGAGGAACTGTTGTCCACGGTGCGCAGCGTGCGGTTCGGTGCGTCGTGACCCGGGGCACGACGCCGGCCGACGACGCGGATGCCGAGCGTTCCCTGCCGGAGATCATCGAGGAGCGGCCACCCGTACAGCAACCACCCGACGCCGGCGGCTTGGGACGCACCCTGCGGTTGCCCGCGTTCTGGCTTCTCGTACTGCTCGCGGTGGTGGGGGCGAGCCGGATCGGCCTGATCTTCGCCGATGCGGTCACCCTCTACCCTCGGGCGTCCATCGCTGCCTTCGTCCTGTTCACGTTGTACGCGATCCCGTTCGTTCTGCTGGTGCGCGAGGTCGACTACCTGGAACGCGAACCGGTGGCGTTGCTGGCCACCGCGATGGGCTGGGGCGGCCTGGTCGCCACCGCCACCGCCAACCTGGGCAACACCGCGGCGCAGGACATCCTGGCGAAGCTGGTCTCGCCGAGCTTCTCGGACCGGTGGGGGCCGGCGATCGTCGGCCCCACCACCGAGGAGACGTTGAAGGCGCTCGGCGTGGTGGTGATCGTGCTGCTGGCTGCCCGGCACGTGAACAGCGTGGTCGACGGTTTCGTGTACGGCGCGCTGGTCGGGCTCGGCTTCCAGGTTGTCGAGGACTTCGTGTACTCGATCAACGCGGTCGTCCTCGCCGGTACGGGTGACCAGATCACCCCCGTGGTGGCGGTGTTCCTGGTACGTGGATTCCTCGGCGGGTTGTGGAGCCACACCCTGTTCACCGCCCTGGTCGGGGCCGGAATCGGGTACGCGATGGTGCGCAGGGAACGCTCGTTGCGGGCGCGTGTCGGCGTGGCGGTACTGGCCTTCCTGGGTGCCTGGACCCTGCACTTCTTCTGGAACTCGCCGCTGCTCGCGGACGGTTTCGGGATGGGTGTGGTCGGTCTGGTGGGCGCTCTGCTGCTGAAGGGCATCCCCGGTTTCGTCGCGGTGATGCTGCTGTTGCGGGTCGCCCGCCGGCATGAGGCCGGCTACTACCTGGGCCGATTGAACGGCATCGAGCCGATCCTGGTGGCACCGGAGGAGATGGACGCACTGGTCACGGGTCGGGGTCGGACCGCGGCCCGCCGGTGCGCAGCGGCACAGGCCGGGCTGCGGGCAGACCGGGCGGTACGCCGGCTGCAACGCGCCCAGTCCGGTCTGGCGGTGGAGATCAGCCGCAGCGGGCACGGGACGTACCGGGATGCCGCGGCGCACCCGAATCCCCGCTCGCAGGCGTTGGAGCGTTGCGTGCAGGACATCCTGGAGGCGCGGGAGAAGCTGCGGGCACTGGGTATCCGAGTCGCTGGCCGGTTCGGCCGGGAACAGCGCACCCCGCTGGGTGTCTGGTCGTGTGTGCTGGCGGTGCTCGGTCTGGTGGTACCCGGCCTGTCGGTACTGGCGCTGGCGCTGGTCGCGTTGGGCACCTGGCAGGCGAGGCGGCAACGGCTCTCGCCGGACAACCGTCTCGGCCTGGCCGGTTCGATCGGCACGCTGGCGACCGCGCTGTGGATCGTGGTGTACCTGTTGCATGGCTTCAACGGCGGCTGACTACGCGCGGGCGGTCGCGGGTGGCGACACACGTTCAGGGCGCCGCGAAAACGTGGCCAGGAACACGCTCCGGGCGCATGGTCCGCGGATACAGCGCGGAAAACCGACCATTGCTCAAGATCAGCACCGTCTACTTCGGACTCGTCCACCTCGGACACTGCGTTTCGCTACCGGCGGCGATGGCGAGAACCCGGAAGGTGAGTGAAGGTCGCAAGTGGATGCCGAATTGGACAGACTGGACTTGACCACTCAGGGTGTGCCTGTGGGAAAGTGACACGGCTGGGATTGATCCCTACTTCGTTCCACATTTCCGCGCTGGCCCGGGTCACCCGTGTCCCCGCCGCGCCGCGTACCGGCACATGCCCTGCACCCCGTACCGGTACGTCACTCTGCCAGGAGGTTTTGGAGTGCTGTCCTCTGTTCGTACGCGGTACCGCGCGGGTCTGCGACTCGCGCTCGGCACCGCGGTCGCCGCCGCCGCGCTGACGGCGTTCGTCGCCCCGGCACAGGCCGATCCGGCCGCCGCTGCCCCGGGTACCGTCCACGGCACTTTCACCGATGAGCCGGTGAAGGGCTTCCCCGTCTCGCTGACCGGCGAGAGCCACGCGGTGAACCCGGCCCTGTTCACTCTGTCGGTGCACGGTGGCGGCAATCTGTCGGCCTACTGCATCGACCTGCACACGAGCACCCGGACCGGCAACAAGTACCGCGAGGCGGACTGGTCGGCGAAGAACGTCGGGTCCGACCTGACGAAGATCAACTGGATCCTGCACAACTCCTTCCCGTCGGTGCAGCCGGCCGCGATCGGCAAGGGTGTCGACCACGCCGACAAGTACGCGCTGCCCAGCTCGGGGCTGACCAAGGAGGAGGCGGTGACCGCCACCCAGGCGGCCATCTGGCACTACTCCGACCACGTGAACCTCAAGATGGAGGGTCACAGCAGCGGGTCGCAGGCGCGCTGGACGCGCATCTACGACGTCTACAAGATGCTGACCAACGACAGCATCAACACCGGCATCGAGAGTGAGCCCGCCCCCACCATCGCGCTGGGCGACGGGCACAACCTGGCCGGGCACCCGGACGAGCCGATCGGCCCGATCACGGTGCACACCTCGGCCGACAAGGTCGACCTGAAGCTGGCAGCCGCGCCCGCCGGCACCAAGCTGATGGTCAAGCACGGCTCGTCGACCACCGAGTCCAGCACCGCGGCCAACGGTGACGAGGTCTGGGTGAAGGTGCCGGCCGGCGCCGACCCGGGCTCGACCAGCGTGAGTGCCACGGTCACCGGCCAGGTCGCCACCGGCCGCGTGTTCGTCGGCAATCCGGCTGACTCGATCCAGAAGCTGATCCTGGCCGGTTCCGGTTCGGTGTCTGCGAGTGCTGCGGCCGAGCTCACCTGGAGCACCAAGGAGCTGCCGGCATTCACCGCCTCCTCCGAGAACGTCTGCGTTCCGGCCGGCGACAACGGCGCCAGCGGCGTCAAGGTGAAGGTCGACAACAGCGGCAAGGCCGCCGGTGACGTCAAGGTGACCAGCGGCGACTTCACCAGGTCGCTGTCGATCGCGCCCGGCGCCTCGCAGAGCGTGCAGGTTCCGGTCTCCGAGGGCGCGAAGTACACCATCGAGGTGACCTCGGGTGACTTCCACCAGGAGTTCACCGGCACCCTGGAGTGCGCGGTGGCCAGCTCCCCGGCCGCCCCGTCGCCGAGCCCGTCGGCCAGCGGCCAGGCCGGTGGCGGTCTGCCGGTGACCGGTACCAGCCTGCCGATCATCGTCGGCGCCGGTCTGGCCCTGCTGGTGGCCGGTGGCGTGCTGCTGTTCATGCTGCGCCGTCGTCGTAACCTGACCGCTGGCGCCTGACCGACGCCCTGACGCGGTACCCGCTGCCCCGGCTGTCCACTGGACACCGGGGCAGCGGTGCGTCCGGGGCAGTGGTGTGCCGGGACGTCGTAGGCTCGCCCGGACAAACGTGGTCGGACTCCGGACGCCTGCCGGGCGTGCACCGGGTCCCAGGAGGAGGTGCACCTCGGGTGGACGAGCGGCTGGTGGTGATCGGCGGCGGCACGATGGGCGCCGGGATCGGGTACGTGGCGGCCGGTGCGGGATACCGGGTCGAACTTGTCGAGATCGACCCGCAACGGGCCGACGCGATGGTGGCGGCACTGGGCGACCGGTGGGAGCGTTCCGTACAGCGTGGACGGATGACGGCGCAGGACGCGGCGGCGGCCAGGGGCAGACTCCGTACCGCGGGTGCGGTCGGTGACCTGGCAGCGGGGCCGGCGGTGGTCGTCGAGGCGGTACCGGAACGGGTGGAGCTGAAGCGTTCGGTCCTGCAGGCAGCCGAGGAGCTGTCGCCGGACCTGCTGGCCAGCAACACCTCCAGCATCTCCATCGACGCGCTGAGTGCCGGACTGCAGCGGCCGGACCGGTTCTGCGGCCTGCACTTCTTCAACCCGGTCTGGGCGATGCCGCTGCTGGAGGTCGTGGTCGGTGCGGCCACCTCGGACGACACCCGGCAGGGCGCGCTGCGGCTGGCCGCCCGGCTCGGCAAGGACCCGGTGGTGGTGGCGGACGCACCGGGCTTCGCGAGCTCCCGGCTGGGGGTGACGCTCGGTCTGGAGGCGATCCGGATGGTCGAGGACGGGGTGGCGTCACCAGCCGACATCGACAAGGCGATGACCCTCGGGTACCGGCATCCGATGGGGCCGCTGGAGCTGACCGATGTGGTCGGGTTGGATGTCCGGCTGGATATCGCCCGCACCCTGCGCGGGGCATACGGGGACCGGTTCGCACCGCCCGCGCTGCTGGAGCGGATGGTCGCCGAGGGCAGGCTGGGTCGCAAGAGCGGCCAGGGCTTCTACCGATGGGTGGACGGCAAGCGGGTCGAGGAGGTCTCCGGTGAGTGAACTGCGTACGGTCCGGGTCGAGTGGACCGACGAGCGGGCCGTACTGACCCTGGACCGCCCGGAGAAACGCAATGCCATCGACGCGGAGATGGTCGACGAGCTGCATCAGGTGTGCGGCCGGCTGGAACGTGAGCCACGGTTGTTGCTGGTCACCGGCGGCGCGGACGGCATCTTCGCCGCCGGCGCGGACATCGCGCAGCTGCGTGACCGGGACCGCTACGACGCGCTGGCCGGCATCAACCACGGCATCTTCGCGCGCATCCGCCGGCTGCCGATGCCCAGCGTGGCCGCGGTGGACGGGCCTGCCCTGGGCGGTGGCGCCGAACTGTCCTACGCGTGCGACGTGCGGATCTGTTCGGACCGGGCGTTCTTCGGTCAGCCGGAGGTACGGCTGGGCATCGTGGCCGGCGCCGGCGCGCTGTACCGGCTGCCGCAGTTGGTCGGCGAGTCGTTGGCGAGGGAGCTGCTGTTCACCGGGCGGCGGATGAGCGCGACCGAGGCGCTGTCGGCGCGGCTGGTCTCGCAGGTGGTGTCGCCGGGCGAGCTGCTGTCCGCCGCGCACAGCCTGCTGGACCGGATGGCGAAGGCATCGCCGTTGGCGCTGCGGCTGACGAAGCTCGCGGTGGACAGCCCGCCGTCGGCGCACCCCCAGGTGGAGCAGCTGGCGCAGGCGGTGCTGTTCGAGGACGCGGAGAAGTACCGGCGGATGAGCGAGTTCCTGCAGCGCTGAGCGTGGTGTCCGGGCAGCGCCGTCCGCGCGGGCTGAGGTGTCGGTGGGTCGGCGCGGGCCGGTAGCGTCGCGGCTATGACGGAACCGGTGGATGAGGTATCGGCCGACGCGCTGGCGGCGCTGCGCGAGGTGTTCAGTGGTGTGGGTGCGCTGGGCGACCGAATGGGTATCGAGCTGCTCAGCGCCACCCCGGAGCGGGTGGTGGCCCGGATGCCGGTGGAGGGCAACACGCAGCCGTACGGTCTGCTGCACGGCGGCGCGTCGTGCGTACTGGCCGAGACCCTGGGGTCCATCGGCGCGGCCCTGCATGCCGGACGGGGTGGCCGGGCGGTGGGGGTGGACATCAACGCTACCCATCACCGGGCGGCCCGTTCGGGCATGGTGACCGGGGTGGCGACCGCGCTGCGGTTGGGTCGGGGAGTGGCGACGTACCAGATCGAGATCGTCGACGAGAGTGACGAGCGGGTCTGTACGGCGCGACTGACGTGCGTGGTGCAGCAGCCTCGGCCGGCCAGCTGAGCACCCTCCTCGATGCCCTTATCAGCGAAAACTACTCTAAGTAGTTCGGCAACTACTATTGACAACTGCTGGTTGGGGCACCAGGCTGGGAAGTGGTCGTACCGATCCTGTGAGGACGGTACGAGCCAAGGGTCCTGCGGTCGGCGTAACTGGGGGGTGGCGCAGGCCAGGGGGGCGGGACCAGCAGCCGGGCGGGCTGCGATCACCGGTGGACCAACAAGGAACCGGTGTCGCGGGCTCGCCCGGATTTGCATGTCCGGGCAGCTTCCTCGCCCGCATGCCATCGTCGAACAGGACGAAAAAGGACTGCCGGTCAATGCTGTGACGATCTGGGACGACAAGGATGTGCATGCCTGCGGGACAATCAGGTGATGAGTCAGGGGTACAGAACCGGCGCAGCGTCGCACTCGCACTCGCACCTGCTGTCCGATATCGCGGCCGATCCGATCGAGGCAGGGTTGGCCGCCATCATCCGGGAAGTACGGCCGGGTGACCGGCTGCCGTCCGAGCGGGAACTGGCCAGCCGACTCAAGGTGAGCCGGACCGCGCTGCGCGACCGACTACGTTCCCTGGAGTCGGCCGGCATCCTGCGCCGGCGCAGCGGCTCCGGCACCTACGTCGAGCCGGTCAACCCGGAGGGCCTGACCCGCACCCTGGCCGCCGCCGTCGCGTTCTGTGGGCTACCCAAGGACTCGCTGCTCACCGCGCTGGAGTCGTTGGACCGGCAGGCCGTACGGGACGCCGCCGTACGGGCCGACCCGGCCGCGCTCGACCGCCTGTCGGTCGCCCTCGACACAATGCGGCACGCCGCCGAACCGGCCGACGCGCTGGCCGCCCACCGCACCTTCCATGAGGTACTGGTGGAGGCTGCGGGCAGCCCGGCGGTCCGGTTCCTGCGCACCGGGGTACTCGGCGCGCTGCGGGACGCGGGCATGCTCTGGCCCGACTACACCACCGGCGAGACGCCACTGGCCGTACCGACCGGCCTGTACGAGCGGCATGAGCGCATCTACCAGGCGATCGCCCGGCACGATCCGCTCGCCGCCATGCTCGCCTTCGACTGACCGGTGCCGGTGCCTTACGCGTACCGTGCACGGCTACCCGGGACCGTACGGCGCCGGCCACCCGGACGTGCCGGTCAGCCCTGTGCCTGGAACATCCAGTGCTGCTGTTCGAGGTCCTGGGCCGCCGCGATCAGCAGGTCCTGGGTGACCGGGTCGGCGGTCTCGGTGTCGGCGATCCGCTGCCGGAAGCGTGCGACCATGTCCGCCAGCAGTGCGGTGAACGCCGCCACCACGGCGGTGTCGGAGATGTAGCCGAAGTCGAACTGCTTGGTCTGCGCGGACCTGGCCACCGTTTCGGCACGGCCGTCCGGGTTCAACCCGATGGCGATGTTCCGTTCGGCGAGAACGTCCATGTGCTGTCGGGCGATGTCCACGACGTCGTCGAGTTGCAGGTGCAGCGAGCGGAAGTTCTTACCGATCAGGTTCCAGTGCGCCTGCTTGGCCTGGAGTGACAGGTCGATCAGGTCGATCAGGCCGGCCTGCAGTGCGTTTCCGGTGATGGCCCGTGCCTCTTCGGACAGTGGGCTGGAGATGGCTGCCACGATGCCCCCTTCGGGTCGTGCCGCCGTGCCGCCATGGCCGCTGCCCGGATCTGCGGGCCGCGTCCCCCACGGGCGGCCGGCGAGCATGTGCTGTCCCTACTCCTTCATGGCTACCCCACTGCGCTCATCTAAACTTGATTTGCTCCAGAAAAGGGCTGTGAGGTCAGTCACCGAAGGTGACCGGATCAGTAGTTTCGCCACTCGGACCGTTCGTAGTCCAGCAGGCGGGGGTGGGTCAGCGTCGAGGGCGGCATCCGGAGCCGCGGTCGGTCCGCCGGGAAGGCGCTCGCCGCCCGCAGCACGGCCGGGGTGAGGAAACGCAGCCGCGGCACCCGGGGCGACAGCGTCAACGTCGGCGCCGCGGCACCCTGCTGGGCCAGTACGTATCCCCAGTCGCCGAACGTGGGCACGTCCACCTGGTACGGCGTAGTACGCCAGCCGGCCGCCCGGATGCTCGCCTCGATACACCAGTACGACTTCGGCGCGAAGTACGGCGAGCCGGACTGCACGACCATCCGCCCGCCGGGTGCCAGCACCCGCCGGGCAAGCCCGTAGAACTCCTGCGAGTACAGCTTCGCGGTCGCCGTCGCATCCGGGTCCGGCATGTCCACGATCACCGCGTCGTACTGCGAGCGGGCCGCACGCAGCCAGTTCAGCGCGTCGGCGTTGACCACATGGACACGCGGATCGTCGAACGAATGGTGGTTCAGCGCGCTCAACCGGGAATTGTGCCGGGCCAGCTGGATCATCGCCGGGTCCAGCTCCACCAGCGTGGCCGAGGCGACATCCGGATAGCGCAGCACCTCGCGCAGCGCGAGACCGTCGCCGCCACCGAGTACCAGCACCCGGCGGTGCGCGCCGGCCAGCACCGGGTGCACCAGCGCCTCGTGGTAGCGGTACTCGTCCACCGAGGAGAACTGCAGGTCACCGTCGAGGTAGAGGCGCAGGTCCGGGGTGCCGGACAGCTCCACCGAGCGGGTCAGCACGATCTGCTGGTACCGGCTGCGCTGGGAGTACACGATCGGATCGTCGTACAGTGCCTGCCGGGCCGAGGTCTCGAACTGGTCGGCGTAGACGTACGTGCCGGCCAGCGTCGCGGCCACCAGGACGGCGAGCACCGCGAGCACCGCGCGGGACCGTACCGACACCTCGTGCCGGAACACCGTGACCACCAGCGTCAGCCCGGCGACCGCGTTCAGCGCGCCGACCAGCAGCGCACCCCGGATCAGGCCGAACGCCGGCAGCAGCAGGAACGGGAAGGCCAGGCCGCCGAGTAGGCCACCGACGTAGTCGGCGGCGAACAGGTCGGACACCGCCGCGCCGGCCTCCTGCCGCCGGATCCGCTGCAACAGCACCATCAGCAGCGGGATCTCCGCGCCGATCAGCAGCCCCACCACGAACGCCACCAGCACCATGGCCGGGGTGTAGAGGTCCAGCCAGGAGTACGCGGCGTAGAGAGAGAGCACCGAGAAGCCGCCGAGCAGCGCCAGTACGATCTCCACCCCGGCGAACGCGGTGACGGCCCGGCGTTGCAGCGGCTTTGCCACCAGCGCACCGATACCCATCGCGAACACCATCACGGAGAGCACGATCGAGGCCTGCTCGATCGAGTCGCCGATCAGGTAGCTGCCGAGGGCGACCAGGGCCAGTTCGTACACCAGCCCGCAGATCGCGCAGACGAAGACGGTGAACAGGACGGCGAACCGGGCCAGTGACGGCCGACGGCGGACCCGGTCCGCCGTCGGCGTGGTCCCATCGTCGGGGCCTTCCGGTGCGCCGAGCAGCGGGGTGTGTTCGACGGTCATGAAATGGCGGCAGCGATGATCGCGCCGAGAGCCACGTTGATGGTGGCGGTGATCCAGACCGCGGGGTGCGGCTCCTCCTGGACCAGCAGCGCGCCGAGCTTGCCGGGCGTGGCCACATCCAGGAGCAGGAACGCGACGGCCATGAACACGATGCCCAGTACGCCGTACAGTGCGGTCGACAGCAGCCCGGCCGCGAGCCCGTCCTCACTGGTCAGGATCGCGGTGGTGACGATGATGGCGACGCCGGCCAGGCCGGAGACGAGTACCAGCGCGGCGTTGCGGTTGCGGTCGACCCAGATCTGCTCGTGCAGCTTGCCCGGCGTGACGAGGTCGACCAGTACGTAGCCGAGGGCGAGCAGCAGGGTGCCGACGGCGCCGAAGGCCAGGGCGGACAGCAGGCCCGCGCCGATGGTGGTGAACATGGCCGTGTCCTCACACTTGGGGGTCTGATGGGGGAGTACTGGAACGGTCCGGCGCCCACGGATCCACCGGTGGCGCGGTGGGCGCCCGCGGCGGTGGGGTGGGCCGGCCCGACTCCGGCGGTGGTGGTGGCGTCCCGAGATGCGGCCCTGACCTGGTGGGTGGACCGGGATCGTGCGGTGTCTCGGACCGCTCCGGCTGCGCCGGGCCGTCCTGTTGCCGTGGCGGGCCCTGCTGGGTTGGACGGTTCTGCGGGGCCTGCTGATGCTGCGGCGCCGGACGGGTCTGTTGTGCTGGGCGGTGCTGCTGGGCCGGGGGCCGCGGCCGGGAGGGCGGCGTCGGCGGTGGCGGACCGACCTGACGGGCGCGCCGGCTGTGGCGCCAGGACAGCAGCCCGCCGGTGAGCAGCACCAGGGCGACGAGCAGGCCGATGCCGCCGACGATGAGATAACCCTTCTCATCGCGCCAGCGGTCCGATCCGGCACTCGGTGGCGGGGTGACCGAACTGGCGGCCGGGTCCTCGGTGCCGGCGGCCAGCGGACTGGCGGCGCCCTTCTCCGACATCAGCAGCGGCAGTGCCTCCACCACGGTCTCCAGGCCGCCGGCCGGATCGTCGGTGATGACGCTGTCGCCGCCGCCCACATCGGCCAGATCCGAGCTGTCGGGCAGCCGGTCGAGCAGATCATCGGAGGACGACAGGGTCGCGCTGCCGTAGTCGCTGGACTCGCTGGAGCTCGATGTCCAGGTCACCGAGGCGGTGTAGACCACCCACTGCCGGCACTGGCTCCTGTCGAGCTCGTGGTCGGTTCCCTGGTTGGAGCCGACGCTGTGCCCGCTGTACGTGGAGTAGTTGTCATCGAGGGTGAGATCCCAGCCGTAGCAGATCCCCTGCTGCCGGGTCGCCGTGGCGAGATCGGCCGACAACGATGTCTCGTCCGCTGCGGTGGGCATCGGGTCACCGCCGTCGTCGCTGCTGGACCCGCCGCTGACGGACAGGGCGACGATGACACCGATAACAGCGAGGACGACCAGTACGGTGGCGACCCGGTTGGCCGGATTCGGCGTCGCGGGTTGGGGCCTGGCCGGCGGTCGGTAGCCCTGCGGTCGGTGGCCCTGGCGCGGTTGCTGCGGCTGCCAGTTGCCGGGCCGGTTCACTTGCCGGCTCCCGGGCCGCCGCCACGGAACCGCTCACCGCTGCCGCCGCTGGGCAGCCAGTAGCCGCCGACGTGCGAGTAGTAGTGGTGGTAGCCGTTGCTGAACTTGTCCACGGTGATCAGCGAACCGCGCCCGTGCGGGCGTACCGCGACCATGTCGCTGGAGTAGCGCAGGTAGACCCCGGAACCGTCGACCACCCGGCCGGCCGGTTTCCAGTGGCTGGCGATGGCCGCGGCCACGATGCTGGGTGCGGCGCTGGAGGTGTACGCCCGGCCGCTGCCACTGTCGAAGCTGGACGCCCGGCTGTAGTGGTCGGAGACGTAGCTGCGCGGCGAGCCGCTGAACAGGAAGATTCCGGTTAACAGGATCCCGAGGCCGCCGACGACGCCGGCCAGGATGAACCAGTTGCGGGTCTTCATCGTGTTGCCCTTCCCGACGACGGTACGGCTCTGCCCACGTTCGCTGCCGCCTCACGCACCGGGGTAGATCCGCAGTTCGGCCCGGGAGAGTGCCTCGCCGCGGGCAACCTCCCACTTTCCGCTCGGCCCGTAGTCCTCGAAGGACAGCAACGCGCCGTCGCCGGCCTCGTAGTCGTGGTAGCGCAGGGTGCCCTGCGGGTCGAGGCCGGTGGTGCCCTCGGCGGTGAACCGCGCGGTGCCCGACTCGTCGTCCCGGTAGCTCCGGCCGTCGAAGTCGATGCTCCTCGGGCCGGGTGCCACGGTTGCGCCGCGTACCTCCGACCACAGCGCCAGTTCGAGGTCGGGGTCCTCCTCGACCGACAGCCAGCGCTTCACTCCGGCGGCGTCGTCGAGCAGGTGTTCGGTCCAGGTGGAGCTGCCCTCGCGCATCCGCAGGGTGCCGCGTACGGCCCAGCTCTGCGCCCGGAACTCGACGATGTCGCCGACCTTGATCCGGCGCGGATCGCCGTTGAGGGCATCGGAATCCCGGTCGGCGAACGGGTCGACCCGGGGCCCCTGCTGGGCGGGTGCGGCGGACTGCTTCTGCGCCTTGGATCGGGCGACCAGCACGATCACCAGGACCGCGACCAGTACGACCAGAATGGCGACCAGCAGCGCCACGAGCACACCTGTCATCACGGTCGATCTCTCCCCAGCTCGATGGACGCAGCCGAAGGTAGCAAATGACGGCGAGACCGGCCGGACGGGAAGAACAGTCGGATGTTCGAGGATGTTCGGCGTGCATCACACGAAAAAGTGCGGGTCGGCGGGCTGTCGCGGGACCATGAGAGCAGGACCGGGAAGGGGGCCGACACGCGTGATCGGGTTGCGCTGGGTACTCGATGCGATCGGCTCCGGCCTGCTGGATCTGCTGGTCGCCGAGTCCGACCCGGGGGTACGCGACGTGGTGGTCGCCGAGCCGGACCTGGCCGGATCCGATCTGGTCGACGGCGTCTCCGGCCCGCAGGGCGACGCGATCCATCCCGGCGACCTGGTCCTGGGGGTGGGCGTACCGGACGCCGACCGGGCCGTCGCGCTGCTGCAACGGTGCGGCCGGTCCGGTGCTGCGGCGCTGCTGCTGCGTCCACCGGTGGTGGACGGCCCGGTGGTACGCGAGACGGCCCGCGCGGCGGGTGTGGCGCTGGTGTCGGTACGCGGCCAGGTGTCGTGGGCGCAGCTGGTCTGGCTGCTGCGCAGCGTGGTGGACACCGGCAGTGTGGGAATGGCCAGCGGACCGGAGTCCCCGGCGTTCCACGACCTGTTCGCGCTGGCCGACGCCGCCGCGGCGGTGATCGACGCGCCGGTCACCATCGAGGACGAGTACTCCCGGGTGCTGGCCTACTCCCGCCGGCAGGAACAGGCCGACGCCGCGCGGCTGTCCACCATCGTGGGGCGTCGGGTGCCGGCGGACGTGCTGCGCCAGTTCCGGTCCCGGGGCGTGTTCCGCAAACTGGGCAGCGGGTCGGAGCCGATCTTCGTGCCGAGCCAGTCGGACGGCACGATGCCCCGGCTGATCGTGCCGGTACGGGTCGGCGGCCAGCTGCTCGGCTCGATCTGGGCGCTGGTCGCCGAGCGCCCGTCGGACGAGCGGGTGCACGCCTTCGCCGACACCGCTGCGGTGGTGGCGCTGCACCTGCTGCGGGTACGGGCGGCGGCCGACGTGGCGCGCCGGCTGGCTGCGGACCGGCTGCGCGGAGCGTTGACCGGCCAGCAGCCGGTGCCGGCGCGGGAGCTGGGGTTGCCGGCCGGGCCGTACCGGGCGGTGGTGCTGGATGTGCTGGTGCCGCCGGATGCGGGGCGGCCACCGTCGGGCGGGCCTGACCTCCAGCGGCGTGAACCGGGCGCCCGGCCGGAGGAACGGATGCTGGCGCTGTGGGAGTCGGTGAGCCGCAGCCGGGGGTGGCGTCGACCGGCGCTGACCGACCTGGACGGGGTGTTGTACGCGGTGGTGGCCGGTAAGAACAGCGAGCCGGGTTCCTGGACGTGGCTGCGCCGTACCGCGGCGGAGGCGCTGGAGTCCGAGCCGGCGGTACGGGTCGCGGCCGGTGGCGCGGTCGACGAGCTGGCCGACCTGCCCCGGTCGGCCGCGCAGGCCGCCTCCTTGCGCCGGCTGCTGGCCAGCGGCTTCGTGGCCGGGCCGGTGGCGGAGTACGAGGAGTCCTGGGCGGCGGCGCTGCTGGACCGGGTGACCGGCGCGCTGTCACTGGCCGAGTTGGTGGCGATGGGTCCGCTGCAGGAGCTGCTGACGCACGATTCGACCCGTGGTGGGTGGTACGCGGTGACGCTGCGGGCCGAACTGGAGCATCCGGGCGATCCGGTGTCGGCGAGCCGGCAGCTGCACGTGCATCCGAATACCTTCCGCTACCGGATGCGACGGCTACGTGCCGCGCTCGATGTCGATCTGGAGTCACCAGAGGTACGGTTGGCACTACAGATTCAGCTGTCTGCGCTGCGTCTGCACGGCTGAGTTGTGCTGGCGGAACAACAACCCCCGCACAGCTCGTATCCGGAAAACGATGACTGAGTGTGAGGTCAGGCCGCACCATAAGGGCCTGTACCAGGAGTGTGCCCGGCCGGGCGCACGCCGCGTCATGGGCGGTTCATCCAGGTTCCGGCCCGCCGGGACCGCGGACGCCCGAGAGCGACTTCCTCGGGCAGTATTTCTCCCCGAGGGGCAATGAAGCCCCGGAACCGGAAGGGCAAGCCAGCATGAAGGTCGGCGTTCCTCGCGAGGTCAAGAACCACGAATACCGGGTGGCCATCACCCCGGCCGGGGTGCAGGAGCTCACCGCGCACGGCCACGACGTGTTCGTGGAACGCTCCGCCGGTGTCGGCTCGTCCATTCCGGACGACGAGTTCGTGCACGCCGGCGCCAAGATCCTGGACACCGCGGACGCGGTGTGGGGCGAGGCGGACATGATCCTCAAGGTCAAGGAGCCGATCCAGGAGGAGTACCACCGGATGCGCAAGGGGCAGGTGCTGTTCACCTACCTGCACCTGGCGGCGTCCCGGGAGTGCACCAACGCCCTGCTGGAGCGCGGCGTGACGGCCGTGGCGTACGAGACCGTGCAGTTGGCCGACCGCTCGCTGCCGCTGCTGGCGCCGATGAGTGAGGTCGCCGGTCGGCTGGCACCGCAGGTCGGCGCGTACCACCTGATGCGTTTCGCCGGCGGCCGTGGCGTACTGCCGGGTGGGGTTCCGGGGGTGGCGCCGGCGAAGGTCGTGGTGCTGGGCGCGGGTGTGGCCGGCTGGAACGCCGCCGCGATGGCGGTCGGTCAGCAGGCCGACGTGACGGTGCTGGACCTCAACGTCGACCGGCTGCGCACCCTGGACCGCATCTACCAGGGCCGCATCCACACGATCGCGTCCAACCAGTACCAGACCGAGAAGGCCGTACTGGATGCCGACCTGGTGGTCGGTGCGGTGCTGGTGCCGGGCGCGAAGGCGCCGAAGCTGATCAGCAATGAGCTGGTGTCGCGGATGAAGCCGGGCAGTGTGCTGGTGGACATCTCGATCGACCAGGGCGGCTGCTTCGAGGACTCCCGGCCGACCACGCACGCCGACCCGACGTACACGGTGCACGACAGCGTCTTCTACTGCGTGGCGAACATGCCGGGCGCGGTACCGAACACCTCGACGTACGCGTTGACCAACGTGACGCTGCCGTACGCGGTGGCGTTGGCCGACAAGGGCTGGCGTCAGGCGTTGGCCGACGATGCCGCGCTGGCGTCTGGGGCTCAACACGCACGCCGGCGAGCTGACCTACGAGCCGGTCGCCGTGGCGCACGACCTGCCGCACCGGGAGCTGGCCGAGGTACTGGCCGGCTGACCGTCGCTGTTCCTCCTCAACGGGTGGTGGCGCCGACCGGCGTCACCACCCGTTGCCGTATCCGGGCTGCGGCCGCCGTCACATTGAAATTGAAAATCGTAATCAATTAGGCTGCCGGCATGGCCGTCATCCTGACCCTCGTCGCACTGGTGGCCACCCTGGTGGGTGGCGTGATCGCGCTGCGCGCCCGCGACAAGCTGCACCTCATCCTCGGACTGGCCGCCGGCGTACTGCTCGGGGTGGTGGCGTTCGACCTCGTGCCGGAGATGCTGGCGCAGAACACCTACCACGTGCTCGGCATCCCGGCCGTGATGATCACCTTCGCCGCCGGGTTCCTGACCCTGCACGTCGTCGAACGCGGTACCGCGCTGCACGCCGGCCACGAGCACGAGTACGAACCCCACGGCCACCACTACCCGACCGTGGGGGTACTGGCCGCCACCGCACTCATCGCGCACAGCTTCATGGACGGGCTGGGCATCGGGCTCGGTTTCCAGGCCGGCGCCGGCATCGGGCTGACCGTGGCGCTGGCGGTGATCGCGCACGACTTCGCCGACGGGTTCAACACCTTCACCATCACCACGCTGTACGGCAATGCGCGGCGCCGCGCGCTGACGCTGCTGATCCTGGACGCGGTGGCGCCGGTGGCCGGGGTGACCGCGACGCTGTTCATCCGGGTACCGACCTCGGTGCTGGGGCTGTATCTCGGCTTCTTCGCCGGGTTCCTGCTCTACATCGCGACCGGCGACATCCTGCCCGAGGCACACGCGCGCCATCCGAGCCGGTTGACCCTGGCGATGACGGTACTGGGGATGGCGTTCATGTTCGTGGTCGTAGGTTTTGCGGCGTAGCCGCCTTGGGGTGGGCATGCTGCGTAAGGCTGGTGCTGGCCGCACGGCCGTGCGGCGCGGTCCGACGCCTCAGCCGAAAGGTCAGGTTTGCCGGACCGAATGGATGTCGTACGTCAATCGAATGTGGCGAGCGTAACGCTGAAAGGGTTTGTTGCGTTACACCGGGCCACTTTTCTCAGGTCCCAGACAGCAAGAGCGCTTACCGTGTCTTGCATGTACCGCAGTCGGGACGGTCGCTGGACCGTCGAGCACATCATCGCCGACGGGCCTGACGCCCACGGCGATGGTGAGTTGCTGCGTGTCAGTCACCGGGGTCATCCGGTCGCGCTGTGTCGCACCGTGGACCAGGTCGCCGAGCTCGTGTCGCTGGCCGAACTGGAGCTCGTCGACGACGGCGAGATCCGCCGTACGGTCGACGACGGCGAGCGCCGCCGGCAGCCGGTGCGCTGACCAGCAGCCTTTCTCGCTTTTCTTCAAGAACTGTCCGTCGTCGCGGGTCATGCTCGGTTGATGGAAACCACGCTGATCCCGACCCTGGCCGTACGCGGCGCCGCCGGTGCCATCGACTTCTACCGGCGCGCGCTGCATGCCACCGAGCTGACCCGCTACACCGTGCCCGGTGGCCGGATCGTGCACGCCGACCTGCAGGTTGGCGGAGCCCTGTTCGCGGTGAAGGAGACCGACGACGCCGACCTGCCGCCCGAGGGTGCCACGCCCGTCATCCTCACCCTGGAGGTGTCCGACGCCGACGCGGTATGGGCGTCACTGTTGGCGGCCGGTGCGCGGGAACTGTTCCCACTCGACGACCAGGTCTACGGATACCGGCAGGGGCGGGTGGTCGACCCGTACGGGCACCAGTGGATCGTCTCGCAGATGATCGAGGACCTCACGCCGGCGCAGCGACAGTCCAAGATGGACTCTTTCAGCCCCTGAGCTGCTTTTGTCCTTTGTAGAGAGTGCTTGTTCGGGAAACTGGGGGACTTTGTCGCTCACCGCTCGTCCTTGCCGTGCGCCGCGTGCCGCGTGCGCTTGTTGGCGTTGATCATGGCCTGGCTGCTGCCTGGCTGCGTCGATCATGGCATCACCGGAACCCTCCTCGGCGTGTCGTGGTGCTGAGGCAGTGCTGAGGCCATGGTCAACGCCGTTCAGGCCATGATCAACGCCAGCGGGCTGGCCCTAGCGCACTCCGGCGCTCCGGCGCTCCGGCACGCGACAGCGATTGGGGTTTGATCTAGTACGGATAGTCCCGATGAAACCGGTTTCGCGCTATATTGATGCCTGCCCTAGCAGCCCGATTCATCCCCAGAATCACGCTGTGCCCGATCCATCCCTCGCCGCTCCGGCAACGATGCCGGGTGGCGCAGAAAGGTGCTCGCATGTCCCCACGAGTACGACGAACCTCCCTGGCCGCCGCCGCGGTCGTGGCCTTCGCGCTGGCCGTACTGAGCCCCACCGGCGCATCCGCGTCCCCGGCCACCACGACGATGACCGCGCAGGTCGTACGCGCCCTGCACGCCGGCGACGCCCCCTACGTCGGCATCCAGTTCCGGCGGCCCGAACTGCGCGACGGGTACCTGTCCTGCAACGTGTACCTGCCGCTGGTCACCAGCCACTACGACACCCGCACGATGGACTGGCAGGCCGGCACCACCTGCAACATGCCGGTCGTCATGTCCGGCACCACGTACGTGTTCTGGTGGGGCGGCAACAACATCGCGCAGGGCACCACGTACAACACCTGGCCCGGTGGGGCGCTCGGTGCCAGTCAGGGCACGATGTACGGCGTGCAGAACGGCACGTACGGGGTGTCGCACGACGTGACCGTGGACATCCCGGCCGGTGTGACGACCACGGTCGGCAGCGGCTGCACGTACGTGAACGACAACCAGTCGATCCACTGCCACGTACTGACCGGCCCGATCTACTTCCAGCCGATCTGATCTGCTGATCTCCTGCCCTACAAGGGATCAACGCCAGCAGACCTTGCCGTGACGTGTGGCTGCATCCCTGATGCGGTAAGGGTGTGCGGTCAGCGACCTGCGGCGAGCGCCGGATGCGTGCGGCGCGTCCACCGGCCAGGGCACGGCCCGGCGGATACGCTGGAACAGCCTCATCGTGTGTTTCTCCGTTCCGCGGTGGGGTCTCAGGGGCGCGATGCGGCCGTCCAAGCCACGCATCGCGCCCCTTCTTCCTGTGCACGCCTCTACGCCCCGCTCGCCCGAGAGGACTATTAACGCGCACTGTGAGAGTTAATCACTGTGAGAGTTTCAGTGCAACCCTTTGTGTACTTCTGCTGGCTGCGTGTCGTGAGTCGGGATGCACTGAGGGCCGGAACCGACGTGCGGTCCCGGCCCTCAGCGCTGGCACATCTGGTATTACCGGTCGATCTCGCCCTGCTGAAGCGAGTGGAGGAAGGCTGCCCACTGTGCGCTGTCGACGGTCAGTTGGCCGGCCGCGCGGCACTCGGTGTCCCGGATGCCGACAAGACGGCCGTCGGCGCTTCCGGCAACCTCGACGCAGTTGCTCTGGTTGCCGCTGCGGGTGGATTTACGCCAGCCGACGAAGTTCACTGTCATGCACCCTCCTACCAGTCGATGTCTTTCGCGGCAGTACGAATGAGCTTGACGGAATCCTCGGGTTGCAAGGATGCGTCGTGGAGCTGGCGGTAGACGTTCTGGTACCAGGTGACGTCCGCCCTGTCGTCCAACACGGGATCGCGCGTCAGGGTTTCCACGAACACGGCGTCCGGCGCGTCCGGGTCCTGATAGGACAGGAGCGAGAAGGCGGTGGTCCAACTGACGTGCTCGTGCACCGGCGACTTCAGCGGCAGGACTCGTACCGTGGCATTCCGCTGGGACGAGCCCACCTCGGCAATATGGTCGAGTTGACGGCGCATGACGTCCGCCGGTGCGGACCGACGGAGCAACACTGCCTCATCGAGGACCACCTCGTAGTGGAAATTCTCGTCGGAGAACAGCACGGACTGCCGGGTCAGCCGGGCCTTGAGCGCCTGCTCCATCAGGGAGGGCTGAGCGAAGGCGGGGAAGTCGGCGAATCGCACCCTGCTGTAGTCCTCGGTCTGGAGCAGACCGGGGATGAGCGGGGTGCCGAACTCCCGGATCTGGGAGGTACCGGATTCCAGCTCGGCCAGCGCTCGCTGGCGTTCGTGTGCCGGACCGCGGAAGCTTTTCCACCAACCCTTGTCGGCCGCGCTGCGTGCGAGTCGGACGACCGTGTCGTACAAGGGTGGTGCGGCCTCCAGCGCGTCGAGGATCGTCATGACCTGGCCGACATCCGGCCGCCATTTCCCGTGCTCGATCCGGCCGAGCTGGGTCCGGTCGACACCGACCTTGGCGCCAAGCTGCTCCAGAGTCAGACCCTGGTCGCGGCGGAGGTATCGCAAGGTATCGCCGAGGCGCTTCCGGCTGCCCGCCGGGTTGTGCTCGGTGACCATTCAATCCCCTACGTTTCCGTTACCGCGATACGTCCAGACAGCGTACGCGTCCCGCCCGGTGACTATCGTCGACGCTGGTCAACGCCGGTGGGCGTGGGTGCACGGTCGCGGAGATGCTCAGTCAGATCATGTCGTCGAACTCGCCGGCCTTCACTCCGGCGACGAAGGCGGCGAACTTCGCCCGGTCGGTCACGGTCACCGCCTGGGCGGGATCGTCGGACTCGCGGATGGCGATCCTGTCGCCGTCGCGCGCGACGTAGATGCACTGCGCGGAGTTCTGGCTGCGACTGGACTTGCGCCAGTTGTCAAAGGCCATCGGGTCAGCTCCTTCTCAGTGTTCGTGCTGCGCGGGTCATGACTTCCCGGGATTCGTCGATGCTCAGCGCGTCCGTCCAGAGCTGGTCGAAGGCTCTGACATGCTGGGCGACATCCTCCGGATCGTCGAGCGCGATGTCCAGGGCCACCGTCTCGATGAAAGCGACAGGCAACCTGTCAGGGTTCTCGTAGCGGAAGATCGTGAAGGATGACTCGGGCATCAGCTCGCGATAGCCGCTGGAAAGCCGGACGACCCGCACGGTGACGGTCGAGGAGTCATGCAGGGCGGCGAGCGCATCGACCTGGTCGGCCATATCCACTGTGGAGCAAGGAGCACGGCTCAGAACCGACTCGTCCAGCAGGACCTTGTACCGGAATGTCGAATCGTCCAGCAGCGCCTGCCTGGTACGCCTGACCCGCAGGGCTTCGTCGACCTCGGCTGAGGTGTAGCCGGTCGCATCGGTGTAGAGGCTACGGGCGTACGCGGGGGTCTGGAGCAGCCCGGGAACGAACAGAGTGGAGTACTGCCGCATGTCCACGACACCCGACTCCAGCTCGGCGACCTGGCGGTGCCGATCGAACAGCGGGCCGGTGAGTGCCTTGTACCAGCCCCGGGAGTTCGCGGCCATCGCCAGTACGAGGATGTCGTCGCGCTTCGGGTCGACCACGCCGAGGGCGTCGAGCAGCCGCCCGATCTCCTCCGCGTTGGGCTTGAGGACCTTGCCGTTCTCCAGCCGGGACAGTTTCGCGTAGTCGACGTCCGCCGCCGCGGCCAGTCCGCGTACCGAGATGCCTGCGGCCTCGCGCAGCGCCCGGAGCTCGGCGCCCAGCCGAATCCGCCGCGTCTCCACGGGGAACTCCACCGACATCTGTCCGCCCTTCGTCGATCACGTGCGCGGTTCAGCGTAAGACGCGATACCCGGTGCGCCGCCAAGGGCAGCGCGGCGCGAAAGCTGGAGAGTTTGTCGGTTCTGGGTCGCTATAGCGACCCAGAACCGACAAACTCCCGACCTAACGTGCGCGGGAGCGCAGCGGCCGGCGGTACGAAAGTGCAGGTCAGCGGGGTGCGGGGGAGTTGCGGCGGGCGAGGCGTGAGGATGGGCGGCGGAAAAGGGTTCGACGGGCCGGGGGAGCGTCGACACACTGGCGCACTGTGACCGACTTCGAGCTTCTGACCGCCGCGGATGTAGAACTCATGCAGGGTCTGGCGCAGCGCGTCACCGCCATCGGCCCCGAGCTGCTGAACGCCGAGGTGACGTACGGCGAACTGGCCTGGAACTGGGGCAAGGACCACGGGCATCTCGGTGCGACCTGGCCGCGCCAGTTGTGGACGCGCGACGGGGAGCTGGTCGCGTGGGGCTGGGCGCACCTGCCGCACCAGCTGCACCGCACCGACGGCTCGGTCAAGGACGTGACCGGCGCCAACCTGACCTACCAGGTCCACCCCGACCATGCGGAACTTCTCGACGAGGTCATCGACTGGTACGACGCCGTCGCGGCCGGCCTTGAACGTACGGTGACGCCGACCGCCGTCGACACGTTCGCCGTGCAGCGCTGGCGGGCGCGCGGGTACGACACCGATCCGTCCTCGCTCGGCGACAAGGGCGCGTGGCACCAGTACAACGAGCGCGACCTCACCGACGTGGCCGAGCCGACGCTGCCGGACGGGTACCGGTTCCGTACCGCCGCCGAGATCGACCCGCAGGCCGTCGTGCAGGCGCATGTGGACGTGTGGGCGCCGTCGACGTTCTCGGTCGGGTCGTACGAGAACCTGCGGCAGACGGCCGGGTACCGCGGTGACCTGCATGTTCTCGTCGAGGCGCCGGACGGCACGATGGCCGCGCACGCGATCATGTGGTTCGATCCGGCGAACCGTACCGCCGAGTTCGAGCCGGTCGGTACGCACCCGGATCACCGGCGGCGCGGTCTGGGCTCCGCCGTGCTGCTGTACGGGATGCGCCGGGTACGCGACGCCGGCGCCACCCACATGACGGTCGCCTGCCTCGGCGCGCCGGGGTACCCGGGGGCGAAGGGGCTGTACTACAGCCTCGGCTTTCGGGAGATCTCCCGCGACGCGATGCTCCTGGCGCCCGCGACGGCGTAGCACCTTGTTAGCGCGTGGGTGAGTGCTGCGGCGTGGGGGAGCGCTCAAGATCTGGGGCAGTGGGCGCTCACCCACGCTATTTCGGGCTGTTGAGGTCGAAAGCGCGTGGTGACTGATCCAGTGCCGCGGATCTTCCGCCGCTCAGTACGAGCATTTTCCCCGAATGGGCCTTAAGTACCTTTCGCCGAAGGCGCAAAGGGGCGGGACGTGACGTGGTCGGCGTACGGGAAGAGGCCGGCGCACGACGCTGTTGGCGCTGTACGTGACCGTTTCTGCTGACGTCAAGCTGTCGGTACTGGACCTGGCCCCGGTACCGGAAGGTTCCGAGCCGGCCGCCGCGCTGCGCAACAGCGTGGAGCTCGCCCAGCTCACCGAGCGCCTCGGCTACCACCGCTTCTGGGTCGCCGAGCACCACAACATGCCCGGTATCGCCTCGTCCTCCCCGCCGGTGCTGATCGGCCACCTGGCCAGCGCCACCGAGCGCATCCGCGTCGGTTCCGGCGGTGTGATGCTGCCCAACCACGCGCCGCTGGTGGTCGCCGAACAGTTCGGCATGCTCACCGCACTGCACCCGGACCGCATCGACCTCGGGCTCGGCCGCGCGCCCGGCACCGACCAGGTGACCGCGCACGCGCTGCGCCGCGAGGCGTCCCCGGCGGCCGACGAGTTCCCCCGCCAGCTCGGTGAGCTGATCGCGTTCCTGGACGGTGGGTTCCCCGACGATCATCCGTACCGGCGGATCACCGCCGTGCCGGGTGTCGGCTACCGGCCGCCGATCTGGCTGCTGGGCTCCAGCGGCTACTCCGCGCAGCTCGCCGGCCAGCTGGGCATGCCGTTCTCGTTCGCGCACCATTTCAGCGGCGAGAACACGGTACCGGCGCTGCAGCTGTACCGGTCGTCGTTCCAGCCGTCGGCGGAGCTGGCGGAGCCGTACGCGATGATCGGGGTGGCGGTGTTCTGCGCCGACACCGAACGCGAGGCACGGCGGATGGCCAGCTCGCAGGGCCTGTCGTTCCTGCAGCTGCGTTCCGGCAGACCCGGCCCGCTGCCCAGCCCGGACGAGGCGGAGAACTACCCGTACACCGAGCCGGACCGCGCGTTCCTGGCGCAGCGTGGCACCCACACGGTGCTCGGCACCCCGGACCAGGTGGCGGCGCAGCTGGCCGAGCTGGTGGAACGGACCGGAGTGCAGGAGCTGATGATCACCACCCTGGCGTACGACCACGCCGCCCGGCTGCGCTCGTACGAACTCCTCGCCGATGCGAGCAGAACCCCGGCGTAGGCCCCGTCCGGTTGCATAGGGTGTGACCGGCCGGAGGGGAACGCTGGATGGGGTACGCGCTGGCGGTCGTGGCGGCACTCGTCGCCGCGTGCTGCTTCGCGCTGGCCGCGGTGGTGCAGCAGGGCTCGGCGCAGGGCGCTTCGAGCGAGCCGCTGGATCCGCGGCTGCTGCTGGCCCTGCTGCGTAAGCCCCGCTGGCTGGCCGGGCAGGCGCTGGGCGCGCTGTCCTGGGTGATCCAGGCGGTGGCCCTGGCCTTCGGGCCGATCACGCTCGTGCTGCCCTTGGCGGCCACCGACGTGGTATTCGCGCTGCCGATGATCGCCGTCGCCCACCGGTACCGGCCGACGCCCCGGGACTGGGCCGGGGTCGTCGCGGTGGGTGCCGGGATCGCCGTCTTCCTCACCGTCTCACCCCCGACCCCGGGCAACCGGGTGCCGCCGTTCACCTCCTGGGTACCGGCGATGCTGGGCGCCATCGTCCTGGTCGGTGTGGCGGTGACGGCCTCGACCCGTACGCGCGGCCGGGCACAGACGATGTGGCTGGCGGCCGCGGCCGGCGTCACGTTCGGCATGCTCGACGCGTTGACCAAAAGCTCGGTCGGTCTGCTGACCCAGCTCGGTGTCGGCATGCTGAGCCAATGGGAGCTGTACGCCGCGATCGCGGCCGGGCTGGTCGGTCTGCTGCTGTCGCAGAGCGCGTTCCGGGCCGGCGCACTGTCGCTGAGCCTGCCGATCATCGACACGGTGGAGCCGATCTGCGCGGTGACGCTGGGCGCCACCATCTTCGGTGAACAGCTCGCCTCCTCGCTGGCGCACCTGCTCATCCAGGTTGCCGGCGGCGCGGTGGCGGTGTTCGGGATCGCGCTGCTGAGCCATTCGTCGGTGGCTGCCGCGGAGACCCGCGCCCAGAATATCGGGTCCTGACCCGCGCCGCGCTGACCGGATGAGGCGGGCGGACCTGAGCCGTTTCGAGCGGGCAGCAGAACACGGTGGCCGGCTGGATCCCGACCACCGTGTTCCGTGCGTAGCCGATCTGTCTACTTGCTCAGGAGCGTGTTCCCGCTGTCCGCTCCCGCGTTCGACCCCTGCAGGTCACCCGCCAGGATGTTCCTGTTGTGCGAACGAGCCGCGGCACGCTTCTGCGACTGCTGCGCAGCATTCGCGCCGTTCGAACGACCCATGTTGCGCGAAGGACCCAGCATCGCTGCTGGACTCTGCGAACCGCTCACCGCAGGCGTTGCCGTCGGTGATGCTGCCAGCGCCGTGAAGGCAGAGCAATCGGTCGCGACGTCGATGGGCGTGATCAACGATGGGCACACCGACCGATAGGTGCTGCCACCCGCCTCGATGGTCACGGAGAGCTGGGCCAGACCGGCGGCCAACGACACGTTGATGATGCCGACGGGGACACCACCTGGCACCAGCGACATGTCCTGCCAGATGTTGGTGTCGCTTTCGTGTAGGTACAGGTTCCCATCGCCGGGTGCGTAGCCGGTGTAGGTGATGAGACCGTCCGTGGCCGTGTCGAGACCCGGCATGCTCGGTCCCTGGGGCCCGGTGGCGCCGGGGTCGCCTTGTGGTCCGGTGGCGCCGGTGGCACCCGTTGTTCCGGTGGCGCCCTGCGGTCCCTGCGGTCCGGTGGCGCCGGCCGTACCGGTGGCGCCGGTGGCGCCGGGGTCGCCCTGCGGTCCGGTGGCGCCGGTGGCACCCGTTGTTCCGGGGTCGCCTTGTGGTCCGGTGGCGCCGGTGGCACCCGTTGTTCCGGTGGCGCCCTGCGGTCCCTGCGGTCCGGTGGCGCCGGCCGTACCGGTGGCGCCGGTGGCGCCGGGGTCGCCTTGTGGTCCGGTGGCGCCGGGGTCGACCTTGTGGTCCGGTGGCGCCGGGTGTGCCGGGGTCGCCCTGTGCGCCGGGTGTGCCGGGGTCGCCCTGTGCGCCGGTGGCGCCGGGGTCGCCTTGTGGTCCGGTGGCGCCGGGGTCGCCTTGTGGTCCGGTGGCGCCGGGGTCGCCTTGTGGTCCGGTGGCGCCGGGGTCGCCTTGTGGTCCGGTGGCGCCGGGGTCGCCTTGTGGTCCGGTGGCGCCGGGGTCGCCTTGTGGTCCGGGTGTGCCGGGGTCGCCTTGTGGTCCGGTGGCGCCGGGTGTGCCGGGGTCACCTTGTGGTCCGGGTGTGCCGGGGTCGCCCTGGGCGCCGGGTGTGCCGGGGTCACCTTGTGGTCCGGTGGCGCCGGGTGTGCCGGGGTCGCCCTGTGGTCCGGTGGCGCCCGGGTCGCCCTGCGGTCCGGGGTCGCCCTGCGGTCCCTGCGGACCCTGTGGGCCCTGTGGTCCCGGCGGGCCCTGCGGTCCTCGACACCCCCTGCAGTGGCCATGGCTGTCGCAGCAACGCTGCAGGGTTGGCCGTATCGACAACTGCGTCACGGGATTGGCTGCCGCGCTGGCGATCGCCGGTCCAGCCATGCTGGCCATGGTCGCGGACGAGATCGCGACGAACGTCGCGACGAACACTTTTCGTCGGCGCATCCACAATGCGCCGACAGAATCCGATCGGTTCCTCAAGTTCACTGCACCCTCCTAGCCGTGAATGATGTGGCCGCACAACACGATTGAGCTCAGGGAGAAACTCGGTCCGTCGGTTCGGCTCGTCTCGTCGATGCGGTCAGGGATCGTCATCCGTACTTGCGGAGTGCCCACCAGCCATCGATGTCGTGGGAGATTGACCCCCGGCGACTCATCGCGACTTTTCGATAGCTTAGAGTGACTGTTTGTTCTTATCAGACGGATCGGCGTCCTGTTGGTTCAACCCGGATATCGACGGCGATGCGTCGACCTGGCGTGCCCGCGCGCTGCCCCGTTCCGGCGACTCGCGGAGTTCAGCCCATCACGGAGACACGCCGGTACGTCAGGGACGTTCGATGAACTGGAGTACGCCGCCGAGCGCGAAACACGCCGCGCCGGTGAGCGTGCCCCAGTTCGCCACGTCCGCATTGACCAGGCTGCCGGTGGCTGGCCGGGTGAACGCGGCCAGCGCCGACACCATGAACAACGCCGAACCAACCTGGTTCACCGCCGCGATCCACCAGCCGAGGCCGCGTACCCGTAGACAGAACCAGCGGTGGCAGATCTCCGCGACGGCCAGCTGCCCGGAGATCAGGAACAGCAGGCAGCCGATGATGTCGGGCGTCCAGATCAGCCGGTTCGTCTGCTGCACCGTCAGCCCGGTCAGGAACGAGTCGGCCAGGTTGATGCCGAACACCAGCGTCCCGGTGAACAGGACGAACGTGGTCAGCCAGCCGATCCGCATCGGCTGGTACCTCCACCACTTCCAGCGCACCGTGACCAGGTTGCCGGCGTCGACGCCGTGCCGGGGCGCGTTGATGGCCTGGAGCAGAGCCGCGTACGCGCCGGTGGTGAAGAACACGCCGCCGACGAAGTAGACCGACGCGTACACAGTGGTGCTTCGTGCTGCGGTCTGGGCGAGAGCCGCGCCGAGTGCGAACAGCGCGCCGCCGATGGTGAACGCCGTGGCGGCCAGCGAGTTGAGCAGCCGCATCCGGCGCAGTGTGCCGGTGTCCGGGCGTCGTACCCGGTCGGGCGTGTCCTCGGCGCCGCGGACGGTGAGACGGGCCTGTCTGCGCGCCGTGCGCGACTCCCAGACCGCCACCGCACCGCTGGCCAGCCGCCAGCTGCGCCGACTGGTGAACGGCCCGACCCCGTCGTCCTGCTCCTCGGAGTGCCCCACACCGGACCTAACGAGTGTGGCCCGGGAGCGCTCCGTACCCGGGGCCGGACAGCGGAACCCGGTGGCCGGTGGGATCCAGCCCACCGTCGTCGGTCACCGCGCAGAGCCCGACTTGATCGAGCCGACGAAGAGCAGCTGCCGGGCCACCGGCTCCCGGTCGGCGCCCACCAGGTCGGTCTCGACGTCGTTGCTACCTGGAATGCGGGCCAGTGCTCCGGCCTTCAGGCCGGGGGTGAAGGCCGCGCTGGGAGGGCCGCCAGGGGCCCGAGCAGTGCCTTAAACCGGGCGGTTCTTCTGCTCGATGTACTGACGCACGACACTCAGCGGCGCCCCGCTCACGCCTCCGGCAAATCCGTTGTTTCGGGGAAAATGCTAGCCCGCGCCCGCGTTGAGCGCTGCTTTCGCCGCGGTAGGCGTGGGCGCGGTCACTACGGGAAGGGTCGGCAGCCGAATAGTTCGGTATCCGTTGTAAATTGCAGCCGTGGCCACCCCCTCCACGCCCAGTCCGCTGCGCAGCCGTCTACCTGCCGTGCTCACCACCGAACGGGCCCGCCCCGACGGGATACGCTCCCGACCCAACGCCTGGTGGCTGGCCGTGGGCACGGTGTGCTTCGGCGCGTTCATGGGCCAGTTGGACGCCAGCATCGTCACCTTGACCTACGGCAGTCTGCGTACCCAGTTCCACGCGTCGCTGGCCGCGGTCGAGTGGGTGTCGCTGGCGTACCTGCTGACCCTGGTCGCGTTGCTGGTGCCGGTCGGGCGGTTGGCCGACGCGCACGGTCGCAAACTGCTGTACCTCTACGGCTTCGCCGTCTTCACGCTCGCCTCCGCCGCCTGCGGGTTCGCGCCGTCGCTGCTGCTGCTCGTCGTGTTCCGGGTCGTACAGGCACTCGGCGCGGCCATGATGCAGGCCAACAGCGTGGCGCTGGTGACCACCAGCGCGCCCCGGCACCGGATGCGCAGCGCGCTCGGTGTACAGGCCGCCGCGCAGGCCCTCGGACTGGCGCTGGGGCCGACCCTCGGCGGAGCGCTGGTATCCACACTGGACTGGCGCTGGGTCTTCTGGGTCAACGTGCCCATCGGACTGATCGCCCTGGTCGGCGGGCACTACCTGCTACCGCGCACCCGCGCGCGCAACCGGGTACGGCGCTTCGACTGGCCTGGGCTGGGACTGCTGGCGGTCACGACCACCGGTGTGCTGCTGGCCGTGTCCGCGGCCTCCGGGCTGCCGGTACCCGACGGGAGCGTACTCGCGCTGTTCGTCCTGACCGGCGCGGCGGCCTGGGGTTTCGTCCGCCGGCAGCGGCGGGTCGCCGCGCCGCTGCTGGACCTGACCCTGCTGCGGGAACGCGCGGTCGGGTTCGGGCTGCTCGGCGCGTTCAGCGGCTACCTGGTGCTGTTCGGTCCGCTGGTACTGGTGCCGGTCGTGCTCACCGCCCGTGGTGCCACCGACCTGACCGCCGGTGCTGTCCTGACCGCGCTGCCCGCCGGGTTCGCGCTGGCCGCCGCCTGCAGCGCCCGGCTGCTGCCGTACTCGTGGACCAACCGCGTGCGCTGCGTGGCCGGAGCGGGCGTCTCCGCCCTCGCGATGGCCGCGCTACTGGTCGTGCCACTCACCGCCGGTTGGCTGGTACCCGTACTGGCGCTGACCGGTCTGGGGCTTGGCACGTTCACCCCGGCCAACAACACCATGATCATGGCGTCGATCCCGTCCCGGGCATCCGGTACCGGCGGCGGGCTGGTCAACCTGGCCCGGGGCCTGGGCACCGCACTGGGTGTCGCGCTGGTCACCCTCGCCCTGCATGTGGGTGCGGGCGCCGGCGCGCGCTGGTCGGCGGCGATCCTGCTGGTGGTCTCGGTACTCGCGGTCGCCTCGGCGCGGCCCTGTCCCGAACACGCCGCCGCCACACGGCGTACCCGGTCCTCCTGAGCGGCGCCGCCGCTACCCTTGCCGAATGTCTGAGCAGCGGGGCTCCGAGACGCACGCGTCCCGTCGGCCCGGTGAGGTACCGGATGCTCGACTGCTCACCGAGGCGGTCACCCGACTACGGCGCGCGCTGCGGGCGTCCATCCGTACCGAATATCCGTGGGAGACGCTGCCCATGGCCCAGGTCGAACTGCTGCAGGTGCTCGGCGAGCACTCGCCGGCCCGGGTCAGCGACCTCGCCGCCCGTCAGCGGCTCGCGCCGAGCACCGTGAGCGGGCTGATCGGCCAGATGATCAACGCGGGACTGGTCGCCCGGGAGGTCGACCACGCCGACCGTCGGGCCTCCGTGGTCACCCTCACCGCCGCCGGCTCCGACCAGCTCGCCGCTTGGACCACCGCGCATGAGCGGCGGATGGATGCCGCGCTCGCCGTCCTCGACGACACCGAACGCGCCGCCATCGCACTCGCCCTGCCGGCCCTCTTCCAACTCGCCGAACACCTCGGCGAACCGCACCCCTGAACCGCCGTACCACTGCGCCGTCGGGTCCCTGTGCCTGCCGCTCCGCGGCACCGCGTGGTCCTGCGCTGCACCGCACCCCGCAGCGTTGATCATGGCCTCAGCGGAACTCTCCTCGGCGTGTCGTACCGCTCAGGCCATGATCAACGCCCCCCATCGCCAGCGACAGCCGGGCGGATCAGTACGCGAAGCTCGGCGGCCGGCTGAGTGCCGACCGCCGAGCCTCTGTGTGTACAACTCACCGAATCGCGGCCAGCGGCGGCGTGCGCTGCCAGACCGGACGGTTATCGACGGTGCCAGCAGTGATGGTCGTTGCCGCCACGGTGGTGCCGGTCGTGGCCCCAGCCGTTGTCGCGGTTCCGGCCGTTTTCGATGCCCCAGCCGTGGCCCCAGCCGTGGTGGTGCCGGTCGCACCTGCCGTGGTGGTGCCGGTCGCACCGCCAGTGATGGTGCCGGTCCGGCCAGCAGATCGGGTGGCCGATCGGTCCACGGTGTGACAACTGTGCCGCCGGCATGTCGGCCGCGTTCGCAGCCGTCGGTACGGCAGTGCCGATCATGGTCGCGGACGCGATCGCGAACATCGCGGCGACGACCGGTTTGCGCCACCGCATGCGCGGGGTGCCTGCAGACTTCATGGCGCCTCCTCCTTGGTGCTCGGATGTCCGCTCCAGTCGGCTGAGCGGGCGCGCACCACTTCGACACCCGTGACCGGTCGTCCTCCGTGGTCAGGGGTGGGCATGGTGTGTACCGACTCGGCCGTCGACGCGGCCATGAATGGTCCACTCTGTGCACGAGCAGTTGGCAGAGTCGGCTCTCACCACTCCTTAACCGAGAGTGACTTCACATAACTGCGAGTGACCGTTTGTTCTTACCAGGCGAATCGGGTGCGAGGCTGGCCAATCGCGATATCAGCCGGCATGACGTGCTCTGTGGGCGGTCTACCGGGGTAGCCCTCCGGCTCGTCCCGGTGCTATGTCGCATGTACATCTGTTACATTGGCTACATGAGCGAGCCGGTGGTGGAGTCCATGGCGGAGGTCCGGAGTCACCTTGCCGATGTCATCGACCGGGCCCGCCGCGAGGAGACCCCGACGATCATCACCCGGCGGGGCCGGCAGGAAGTCGTGGTGATCGACATCGACGAATACCGGCACCTTCGTCGAACAGCGGACGACACCGAAGAGGCATGGCTGAACCGCCTGGCTGACGAGTCGGAGGCAGAGGGCACGGAAGGGTCCGTCTCCCTGGAGGAGATGGCCGCCATCCTCCGTAGCCGCGAAAGCTGACCCGCGATGGGATACGTCACGCGCTTCACCCCGCACGCCCAGCGGGAGATGCTGAAGATCGCCCGGCCCGACGCCCTCCGTATCCTGCGTCGCCTAGCCGAACTGCAGAAGGCGATGGACGCCGGTGACATAGCGGCGTTCGACATCAAGGCACTGCAGGGCCACTCGGCCAGGTGGCGTCTCCGGGTGGGTGACTACCGCGTCGTCTACACCGTGGAGAACGGCCAACTGATCGTGTGGGTCCTGGCGGTGGGCAACCGGGCCGACATCTACCGGCAGATTCCTTAACAGGATCTGGTACTGCGCAGGACCACGCGACACCCGGCGGGCGCGGCACCGGCCCGGGCTCGTGATGAGTCCGGGCCGCGCACAATCAGCCGTTGAACTGCAGGTATGCCCAGCGTGACGCCGACTGGGGCGCGGCGGCCCCGGCCCTCGCATGCGACGGGAACGGGGAGCGAAAACGACGCCGGGCCGGCACCCCGAAGGGTGCCGGCCCGGCGTTATGCCTGTTCAGGCGGCGGAGGATACGAGATTCGAACTCGTGAGGGGTTGCCCCCAACACGCTTTCCAAGCGTGCGCCCTAGGCCACTAGGCGAATCCTCCGCCGGAGACGATACCTGGACCCCCTGACCCACTCCAAGCCGGTATCGGCACAGCCGATGGGGAGGGCCGTCAGGCACACGGTACAGTGTGGGCAGCCCCTCGTGCGGCGCTCACCTCGTCAACTCCCCCAGGGCCGGAAGGCAGCAAGGGTACGCGAGCTCTGGCGGGTGCACGGGGGGCCCTTTTCGTCTCCTGGCAACCTCCTGACCAGCCATATCGCCAGCCGCGCGGCAAACGGAGCACCGACCCTGCGGGGCGGCGGAGACTGTCGGCGTGCAGCACTACACTGCCCGGGGGCGCCCTGCGCCGGGGGCTCGTCGAGAGGGAGGCGAGACGCGGGTGGCGAACATCGCTCTGTACCGCAAATACCGGTCGCGGACCTTCACTGAGCTCATCGGCCAGGACCACGTGACCGAGCCGCTGATCGCCGCGTTGCGCAACGGCCGGCTCAACCACGCCTACCTGTTCAGCGGTCCGCGCGGCTGCGGCAAGACCTCCAGCGCCCGGATCCTGGCCCGCTCGGTCAACTGCGCGAAGGGCCCGACCCCCGAGCCGTGCGGCGAGTGCGAGTCGTGCCGCGCGCTGGCCTCCGACGGTCCCGGGTCGATCGACGTGATCGAGATCGACGCGGCCAGCCACGGTGGCGTCGACGACGCCCGCGAACTGCGGGAGAAGGCGTTCTTCGCGCCGGTCAACAGCAAATTCAAGGTGTACGTCATCGACGAGGCGCACATGGTCTCGTCGGCCGGCTTCAACGCGCTACTCAAGCTCGTGGAGGAGCCGCCGGAATACGTCATGTTCGTGTTCGCGACCACCGAACCGGACAAGGTGCTGGGCACCATCAAGTCCCGTACCCACCACTACCCGTTCCGGCTGGTGCCGCCCGGCGTGATGCGTACGCACCTGGAACGGGTCTGTGACAGCGAGGGCGTCAAGGTCGACCCGGCGGTGTTTCCACTGGTCGTACGGGCCGGTGGCGGTTCGGTACGCGACTCGATGTCGGTACTCGACCAGCTGCTCGCCGGCGCCGGCGACGACGGCGTCGGCTACCACCAAGCGATGGCGCTGCTCGGTGTCACCGACATCGGGCTGATCGACGAGGCGTGCGACGCGCTCGCGTCCGCAGACGGCGCCGCGCTGTTCCGCACCGTCGACCGGGTGGTGGAGGCCGGCCACGACCCGCGTCGGTTCGCCGCCGACCTGCTGGAGCGGCTGCGCGACCTGATCGTGCTCAACCAGGTACCGGACGCGCTGAGCACCGGCCTGCTGGAGGTGCCGCCGGACGAGTCGGAGCACCTGACCGGCCAGGCGTTGCGGCTCGGTGCCGGCACCCTGGCCCGGATGGCCGACATTCTGCACGACGGTCTGGCCGCGATGCGCGGTGCGACCTCACCGCGACTGGTCCTGGAACTGCTCTGCGCCCGGATGCTGCTGCCCGGCGACGAGTCGACCGCCGACCTGCTGCACCGGATGGAACGGCTCGAACGCCGCCTCGAACTGGCGGGTAGCGTGCCGTCGGCACCCACGGCCCCGCACCCGCAGGCCCCGCACCCGCAGGCCCAGGCCGTACGACCTGCCGCACCGGAACCGCGGTCCGCGCCACCGGCCGCCCCGGCACAGCCAGCCATCGCAACGGCACACCCGACCGGCCCGGCACCGGCCACCGACCTGGCGGTCCGGTCAGTCGAGCCGACGCCGCACATCCCGGAGCCGCACGACGGCCCGGTACGGCACAGTGCGGAAACCCACGCGCCGTCGGGCAGTGCTCCATCGGGCGCTGCTCCGTCGGGTCAGGCGCCGGAGAGCCACCGTGCGCCGGATCCATCGGCGGCGGCCCGGCACCCGGACGTACCGGCCGCTGCCCCCGGACCGCAGGTCGACGTACGGCTGATGTCTCCGCGCGTGTCGTCCGGCGTACTGGATGTCGCGGCGGTCAGCCAGGCGTGGCCGCAGGTACTGGAGGCGATCAAGCGGCGTAGCCGTAGCCCCCGGGTGGTCGGCGTGGTGCGCAGCGCCAGTGTCGTCGAGGTGGAGGCGGACACGATCGTACTGAGCGTCCCGTCCGCCTTCCACGCTCGGGAGATGGCCAACCCGGCGACCGAGCAGACGGTTGCTGGTGGGGTTGCCGAGGTGCTCGGCGAGGGCTGGAAGGTCCGTACCGAACTGGTCGGTCCCGGTGGCAGCCGAGGCTCACAGCCCCGGTCCGAACCGGCCCAGTCTCTGCCGGCCCAGCCCCAGTCCGCCACCCTCCAGCCCCAGTCCGCCCAGCCCCAGTCCGCCCAGCCTCAGTCCGCCCAGCCTCAGTCCGCCCAGCCTCAGTCCGCCCAGCCTCAGCGGTCGGCCGCAGCGGCATCGACCGCCAGCGCGGCACCGGAGCAGGGTGGCTGGCCGGAGACCGCCCGTCCCGGCGGCGCTGTACCGACGGCCGGCCCGGATCCGAGCGGCCCGGATCCGAGCGGCCCCGGCACGAACTCCAACAGCACGCCCGGCGGCGGCCAGTCCGGCAGCTACGGCGGCGGACAGGGCGCGGGAAGCCACGGCGGAGTGGCCGGCGGGGGAGCCACGGCGGGTGTCGCGACGGCGCGGCCGGAGACCATGCAGCACCGGGCGCCCGGCCCGCAGCAACGCGTCGGCGGCTCCGCTCCGCGCGCCGCCACGGCCCCGGGCACGGTCACGACCGCGGAGCGGCCGACCGCGCCGATGGTGAGTACGGTGGACGGCTTGCCCGACGGACCGACCGACTTCTCGCCGGATGATCCGGTACCGGCCAACCTCGGTAGCTATGACGGCTTCGCACCGGGTGATGAGCCGTCGGACGAACCGCTGGACCCGGCCGCCGCGCCCCCGCCGCCCCGCAGCGTCGAGGACCAGGCGCTGTCGCTGCTGGAGGCCATGGGGGCGGAGAAGATCGACTGACCGTCGCCAGACCCGGTGGCCACGGGCTGGTACGGGGATGGCCGGCTAGGCTTCGCAGTACCAGAACGAACGAGCACCGAGGAGTCGCCGTGATGCCGGGTGGCGGGCAGCCGAACCTTCAGCAACTGCTTCAACAGGCACAGAAGATGCAGGAACAGCTTGCCTCGGCACAGGAGGAGTTGGCCGAGACCGAGGTTACGAGCAGCGCCGGTGGCGGACTGGTGACTGCGACGGTGACCGGTAGCGCCGAGTTGAAGAGCATCACGATCGACCCGAAGGCGGTCGATCCGGACGACGTCGAGATGCTGCAGGACCTGGTGGTGGCGGCGGTACGCAACGCCACCGAGGAGGCCCGCAAGGTCCAGCAGGACAAGATGGGCCCGATCGCCGGTGGTCTCGGTGGCATGGCCGGCGGTCTGCCCGGCCTGGGAATGTAGGCCGCTGCCTTGTACGAGGGCGCGATCCAGGACCTGATCGACGAGCTCGGTCGGCTGCCCGGGGTCGGACCCAAGAGTGCGCAACGCATCGCGTTCCATGTGCTGTCGGCCGATCCGGCCGATGTGACCCGGTTGGCCGTCGCGCTGCGCAAGGTCAAGGAGCAGGTCCGGTTCTGCCGGCTCTGTTTCAACGTGGCCGAGGCCGAAGAATGCCGGATCTGTCGGGACGTACGGCGCAGTGACGAGGTGCTGTGCGTGGTCGAGGAACCCAAGGACGTCGTGGCGATCGAGCGCACCGGCGAGTTCCGGGGCCGCTACCACGTGCTCGGCGGGGCGATCAACCCGTTGGAGGGCGTCGGCCCGGACCATCTGCGGATCCGGGAACTGATGACCAGGCTGGCGTCCGGTGAGGTGCAGGAGCTGATTCTGGCCACCGACCCGAACACCGAGGGGGAGGCCACCGCCACCTACCTGGCGTTGCTGGTCAAGCCGATGGGGCTGCGGGTCACCCGGCTCGCTTCCGGCCTGCCGGTCGGTGGCGACCTGGAGTACGCGGACGAGATCACCCTCGGCCGCGCCTTCGAGGGACGCCGTTCGGTCGACGTCTGACCGGGCAGCACACACAGCGAAGTACGAGGGGGACGACACCGTGGCACAGGTACGGGAAGGTCGGGAGATCAGGCTGGCGGCGCGGCCCGAGGGGTGGCCGACCGCAGCCAACTTCGAGCTGGCCACCGCGCCGGTACCGGACCTCGCGGACGGGCAGATCCTGGTACGCAACCAGGTCATGTCGGTCGATCCGTACATGCGCGGCCGGATGAACGACGTGAAGTCCTACGTACCGCCGTTCCAGGTCGGTGCGGCGATGGACGGCGGTGCGGTCGGCGAGGTGGTCGAGTCCCGCTCGCCGGACCGCAAGGTCGGTGACCTGGTCCTGCACGGTCTGGGCTGGCGGGAGTACGCGGTACTGGACGCGGCCCAGTCGCTGCCGGTCGATGCGAAGCTCGCGGCGCCGTCGGCCTACCTCGGGGTGCTGGGCACCACCGGGCTCACCGCGTACGCCGGGCTCGTCGACGATCGCCGCGCTGAAGCCCGGCGACGTGGTGTTCGTGTCCGGCGCGGCAGGTGCGGTCGGCAGCGTCGCCGGCCAGATGGCCCGGCTGCTCGGCGCGTCCCGGGTGGTGGGCAGCGCCGGTTCGGCGGAGAAGGTCGCGTACGTGCGCGACGACCTCGGTTTCGACGCCGCGTTCAACTACAAGGACGGCCCGGTACGCGACCAACTGCGCGACGCCGCGCCGGACGGCATCGACGTCTACTTCGACAATGTCGGCGGCGACCACCTGGAGGCCGCGATCGGGGCGATGCGCCGGTACGGCCGGGCGGCGCTGTGCGGCGCGATCTCGCAGTACAACGACACCAGCCCGCCGCCCGGGCCGCGCAATCTGGCGAAGATGATCGGCTGGCGGCTGACCCTGCGCGGGTTCATCGTGATGGACCACTACGACCTGCGCGACGAGTTCGTCTCCCGTACCGCCAGCTGGCTTGCCGACGGCAGTCTCCAGCATCGGGAGACCTTTGTGGACGGTCTGGAGAACGCGCCGGAGGCGTTCCTGGGCATGTTGCGCGGCGAGAACACCGGGAAGATGCTGGTACGCCTCAGCTAGGACGGTGCCCAGGAAGGTCGGCGGCACCGCAGACCTTCCTGGGCACAGCGCTATCGGACCTCGGTGAGGTACCGGCGTCGTACGGTATCCAGCACATCGTCGGGGTCGGCGGCCCACACATCGCCGTTGAACAGTTCGACCTCCTCGTCGCCGGTGAAGCCGGCGGCCCGGACCATGGCGGTGACGCCGCGGAAGTCGATGTGCCCGTCGCCCATCATGCCCCGGCCGAGCAGAGTGTCGGCCGGCAGCGGCAGTACCCAGTCGCAGAGCTGTACGGCGGCGATCCGGCCGGCGGCCCGGGACAGTTGCTCGGGCAGCGCCGGGTCCCACCACACGTGGTAGGTGTCGACCACCACCCCGACCTGGCTGGCCGGGAACTTCTCGGCCAGGTCGAGCGCCTGCGCCAGGGTGGACAGCACACCCCGGTCGGCGCAGAAGATCGGGTGCATCGGTTCCAGCGCGAGCCGTACCTTGTGCCCGGCGGCGTAGGGGGCGAGTTCGGCGAGTGAGTCGGCGACCCGTTGCCGGGCTCCGGCCAGGTCGCGTGATCCGGCCGGCAGCCCGCCGACCACTAGCACCAACGTGTCGGTAGCGAGGGTGGCGGCCTCCTCGATCGCGCGACGGTTGTCGGCCAGCGCGCGGCGTACCGCGTCGGGCTCGGGGTCGGTGAGGAAACCACCGCGGCACAGCGACGACACCCGCAGCCCGCTGTTCTTGATCAACCGGGCTGTCGCGTCCAGCCCGTACGCGGCCACCGGCTCGCGCCACAGCCCGACCGCACCGATGCCGTGCCGCCGGCAGGCGTCCACCAGTTGCGGAATGTCCAGCCGGTCCACGGTCTTCTGGTTCAGCGACAGCCGGGCCAGCCGCTCGTCGCCCGGTGCCGGGGTCGCGACGGTCGCTTCCCGGCCGGACGGTACGTCGATCGGCACCTTCATCCCTCGATCCCGTGCACAGCCAGCAGACCGCGCATCCGGTGCACGGCCAGCGCCGGGTCCGGCAGCAACCCAGCCCGATCGGCCAGCCGGAACGTCTCGGCCAGGTGTGGCAGGCTGCGCGCGGCCTGCTGCCCGCCGACCATGCTGAACGCCCGCTGGTGGCCGGCCAGCCAGGCGAGGAACACGATGCCGGTCTTGTAGTGGTAGGTCGGGGTCCCGAACACGTGCCGCGACAAGGGTACGGTCGGCGCCAGGATCTGTTGGAAGGCAGCGGGATCGTCGGCGTCGAGGGCGCCCATCGCCGCGGAGGCGGCCGGCGCGATCGGGTCGAAGATGCCCAGCAGCGCATCGGATCCCGAGGCGATCAGCTCCGGGTAGTGGAAGTCGTCACCGGTGTAGAGCCGTACGCCGTCGGGCAGTGCGGCGCGCAGCGCGGTCTCGTGCGCGGCGTCCAGCAGCGACACCTTCACACCCTCCACTGTGGAGGAGTTCGTCCGGATGATGGACAGCAGAGTGTCAGTGGCGGTGGAGACGTCCGCCGAACCCCAGTAGCCGGCCAGGGCCGGGTCGAACATCGGGCCCAGCCAGTGCAGGATGGCCGGTCGGCGCAGCTGAACCAGCAGTTTCCCGTACACCGACGCGTAGTCGTCCGGGCCGCGGGCGACCCGGGCCAGCTGCCGGCTGGCCATCAGGATCGGGGTGACGCCGGCGGACTCGACGACGGCGAGCTGCTCCTCGTACCCGGCGACGATCTGCTCCACTGTGGACACATCAGCCGACAGGTGGTCGGTACCGGCGCCGCAGGCCAGCAACGCCGGGCCACCGGTCCAGGCGCGCGCCTCGGCGCCGGAACGCCGGATCAGTTCCCGGGTGGCAGCCCAGTCCAGGCCCATGCCGCGCTGCGCGGTGTCCATCGCATCCGCGACCCCCAGCCCGTAGGACCAGAGGTGCCGGCGGAACGCCAGGGTGGCGTCCCAGTCCAGTGCGGCGGGCACACCCGGTGTGTTGTCGGCGAGCGGGTCGGCGACCACGTGCGCGGCGGCGTACCCGGTCCGGCAGGCCGGTGGGTGTTCGGGCCTCGGCCAGGCGACCGGCTGGCGCAGGTGGTAGGGGACCAGCGTGCCGTCCGCGACCGGCAGCCGGATCCGCTCGCTCACAGCTCGACCGCCGGGACGCTCATCCGCCGCCCCTCCCGGGAACTGGCGTAGCCGAGTTCGGCGAGCTGCACACCGCGGGCGGCGGCGGCGAAGTCGTACGGAAACGGGGTGCCGGCCACCACGTGCCGCAGGAACTGTTCCCACTGGGTCTTGAAACCGTTGTCGAAGGTGTCGTTGTCCGGTACCTCCTGCCACTGCTGCCGGAACGCTTCCGGGGTGGCGAGGTCGGGATTCCACACCGGTTTCGGGGTTGTCGAGCGGTGCTGTACCCGGCAGTGGCGCAGCCCGGCGACCGCCGAGCCCTCGGTGCCGTCGACCTGGAACTCGACCAGCTCGTCCCGGTTCACCCGTACGCACCAGGACGAGTTGACGGTCGCGACGATCCCGCCGGCCAGTTCGAAGATGCCGTACGCGGCGTCGTCGGCGTCGGCGGTGTAGCGCGTGCCGCGCTCGTCCACCCGCTCCGGCAGGTGCGTGACGGCCCGCGCGGTGACCGCCTGCACCTCGCCGAACAGGGCTTCCAGTACGTAGTTCCAGTGCGCGAACATGTCCAGCACGATGCCGCCGCCGTCGGCGGCCCGGTAGTTCCAGGACGGGCGCTGCGCGGACTGCCAGTCGCCCTCGAACACCCAGTAGCCGAACTCGCCGCGTACCGACAGGATCCGGCCGAAGAACCCGCCGTCGGCCAGACGGCGCAGCTTGCGCAGCCCGGGCAGGAACAGCTTGTCCATCACCACGCCGTTGCACACCCCGGCGTCGCGGGCGGCGCGGGCCAGTTCCACCGCGCCGGGCAGGCTGCCGGCGACCGGCTTCTCGGTGTACACGTGTTTGCCGGCGGCCAGCGCGGCGTGTACTGCCTTTTCCCGGGCGGAGGTGATCTGGGCGTCGAAGTACACCGGTAGGTCGGGGTCGGCCAGTACGGCGGCCAGGTCGGTGCTGACCCGGCCCAGTCCGTACCGCTCGGCGAGGGCGCGCAGTTTCTCCTCGTCCCGGCCGACCAGCACGGGCTCGGGCATGACCCGGCTGCCGTCCGGCATGCTCACCCCGCCCTGGTCGCGGATGGCCAGGATGGAGCGGACCAGGTGCTGGTGGTGGCCCATCCGGCCGGTGACGCCGTTCATCGCGATGCCGAGGGTGTGCACCGGCATGGATCCTCCGTATCGTGAAAGAACTGACGGTAAGCGCTTACCGGGAAAGCGCTTACCGTACCGTAGACTGCGTCTTCTGAACCGGTCAACCCCGGCCGGTGCCGGGCGCGGCGCGAACGGCATGCGTGCCGTTCGGCGGACAGCGCCGACACATGCACGGGTGCCGGTCGGCGTGCAGCACCGACACATGATGAGATATCCCGACCGGGGTGAACCGAGCGAGGGGAGGCGGCCGTGGCCACACTCGCCGAGGTGGCGCAACAGGCCGGTGTCTCGCTGGCGACCGCGTCGCGGGTACTCAACGGCAGCACCCGGGTGGTACGCCCGGAACTGCGCGACAAGGTGCTCGCCGCCGCCACGACACTGCGCTACACACCGAACGCGCACGCCCAGGCACTGGCCGGCAGCCGTACCGCCAGCGTCGGGGTGATCCTGCACGACGTCAGCGACCCGTACTTCGCCGCCATCGCCGGAGGTGCGATGCGCCGGGCCGCCGACCACGACCTGCTGGTGATGATGTCCTGCACGTTCCGCGATCCGGACCGGGAGCTGGCCTACGTACGGATGCTGCACCAGCAGCGCGCGCAGGCCATCATCCTGGCCGGCTCCGGTTACCACGACCGGGCCCGGACCGAGCAACTGCAGATCGCGCTCGCCGCGTACCAGTCCGGCGGGGGACGGGTCGCGGTGGTCAGCCAGCACCGGTTCGATGTGGACACCGTGTTGCCGGACAACCAGGGCGGCGCGCGTGGCCTGGCCCGCGCCCTGCTCGACCTGGGGCACCGCGACTTCGCCATGGTCACCGGCCCGGAGCACCTGCTCACCGTGCGGGACCGCTACCTCGGCTTCCGGCACGAGCTCGGGCGGGCGGCAGCGGGTCTGCCCAACGAACGGGTCGCCGACGGCGGCTTCACCCGCGACGGCGGGTACGCCGCGACCCGCGCGCTGGCCGAACGCGGGATGCTCACCGGGGCGAGCTGCCTGGTGGCGCTGTCGGACGTGATGGCGATCGGTGCCCTGGCCGCACTGCGCGACCTCGGTGTACGGGTGCCCGACGAGATGTCCCTGGCCGGCTTCGACGACATCCCGACCGTGCGGGACCTGACCCCGCCGCTGTCCACCGTACGGCTGCCGCTGGAACAGATGGGCGCGCGTGCGGTGGATCTCGTACTGGCTCCCCGGGAGGACGACGAGCTGGAGCTGCCGGCGCGGGTCGTACAGGTCGACGCCGAGGTGGTGCTGCGGGCCAGCACCGCGCAGCACGCCGTGGTGGCGTCGTAGTGCTCGCGTTCGCCACCCTGGGCTGCCCGGGACTGCCGCTGGACGAGGTGATCGCGCTGGCGCAGCGGCACGGCTGTGACGGCGTGGAGTTCCGCTACGCCGAGGGCGAGCCGGTGCATCCCGGACTGTCCACCGGTGAGCTGGCCTCGATCGGGCGCCGGCTGGCGGATGCCGGTGTCGTTCCGTTGGCCCTGGACTCCTACCTGAAACTCGCCGCCGAGGGGCCGGAGGATCCGGCCGCCGACGGGATCGTCACCGGACTGCGCGAGCACCTGGCCGTGGCGGCGTCGCTGGGTGCCCGATACCTGCGGGTCTTCCCGGGCGCCGACGCGCCGGACGCCGACGCGGACCGACGGGCCACCCGTCGCCTGGTCGAGGTGGCGTCCATGGCCCGGGACCTCGGGGTGGGCGTACTGCTGGAGACGCACGACTCGCACCGGCGTGCCGCGGACGTGGCCCGGGTGCTGACCGACGCCGCGCAACGCGGGGTGGCCGCCACCGACGGCCATCCGATCGGCGCGATCTGGGACGTGATGCACACCTGGCGGGGTGGTGAGACGCCGGCCGCCTCGCTGGCCGGGCTCGCGCCCTGGCTGGGCTACGTCCAGCTCAAGGACTGCACGTCCGAGCTGGATCCGGTGGCACCCGGTGCCGGCGTACTGCCGCTGCCGCACGTGCTCGCCGCCCTGCGCCGGGCGGGATATCAGGGCTGGATATCGCTGGAGTACGAACGGATGTGGCATCCGGAGATCCCGCCGCTCGCCGACGCGTTGCCGGCCTTCACCGGCTACCTCGCCGCGTCCGACTGACCGGGCACGGATCCGGCACCGGCCTTCTCGGCCAGCGGCGCCGGTACCGACCGCGGCCGGCGACTGGTGTGCAGGGCGACGATCAGGCATGCGACGGCCACGGGTAGCTCACAGCAGAGGGCCAGCAGCAGGGCCTGGCCGAGGTCGCCGGGGCCGGCGGTGAGTACGTCGAACCAGGCGTCCACCAGCAGCAGGGTGCCGGTGGCGGTGGCGGTGAGGGCGAGTCGACGGCTGCGCCGCCAGGCCAGGATGCCCGAGCTGGCCAGCCCGCAGGCCATCAGCAGATCGAAACCGACCCAGGCCAGCGACCAGTTGTGCGCCTTCGTGCTGGTGGGCAGTTCCTGGGCCAGGATCAGCATCCACGGCACCATCACGACGGCGGCGAGGACGAAGGCCGGGCCGACCAACCGGCCGACCCGCCGGCCGGCCAGGCTCCGCCGGTGGTCGGCCTGCTCGCGGGCCGGGGTTACCTGGCGTTGAGGCATGGGCCCTCCTTGGTGGTGATGCCTCCACGCTAGCAAACCGCAGAGACTTCTCTGCAAAGTTTTCTCTGTAGATGTACCCTAGGGGTCATGCCGGAGCCCGTGCAGCGACGGATCGCCGATCCGGAGACCCTCAAGGCGCTGACCCACCCGCTGCGACGGCGCATCATGCGCGAGATCGACCGGCACGGCACGGTCAACTCCACCTCGCTCGCCGACAAGCTCGACCAGAACACCGGCACCCTCAGCTACCACCTGCGGCAGCTGGAGCGCTACGGCTACATCGAGGACGCGCCCGGGCACGGCGACGGGCGGGAACGTTGGTGGCGGCGGACCAACACCACCTGGCGGACCATGGACCCCACCCAGGCCGACGACGAGGGTCGGGCCCTGATCGAGCAGGTCACCCGGCGCAAACTGGCCGAGGACGTGCAGGACATCGGCTCACTGGTGGACACCCTCGCGGCCGACTGGGAGGGCGAGCACCGATGGATCAACTGGTCCCGCGGCGGCACGTACCTCACCCAGGAGGAGTTCGTCGAGTTCTACGACGAGTACATGAAACTGCTCGAGCGCTACGGGCACCGCATCGACGAGGCGCCGCCCGGCGCCCGCGCCATCCGCTCCCGCTTCTACCTGTACCCGGCCCCGCCCGAGGAAGAGGACGAGTGACTACTCTGCCGCCGCCGTGAGCTGGTCGGGCATCCGCCGGATCCGGAACTTCGACGCCCGGCCCTGCCGCCGTTCGATCAGGTGCGCCAGCCGGGTGATCAGCCAGTTGACGATCATGTACAGCGCCGCCACCACCAGATACGTCTGGATCGGTGCGTGTACGAACTCGCTGAGGATCTTGCCGGAGTAGAGCAGCTCGGCGTAGGAGACCACATAGCCCAGCGTGCTGTCCTTCAACAGGTTGATCAGCTGTACCAGCAGCAGCGGCAGCAACGGCCGGATCACCTGCGGGAGCACGATGAGACGCATCGTCTGCCCGTAGCTCATGCCCATCGCCTGGGCCGCCTCGGTCTGGCCACGTTCCAGGGCCAGGATGCCGGCCCGGAACACCTCCGCGATGGTCGCCGTCCCGGTCAGGCAGATCGGCACCGCCAGCTTCCAGAACGTCGGCAGGTTGATCCCGGCCGGCGGCAGCGCCAGCAGGAACACGAAGATCAGCAGCAGCGTCGGCAGCGACCGGAACAGCTCGGTGAACACCGCCGCCGGCCAGCGCACGTACCAGCGCTTCGACAGCCGGCCCAGCGCGACCGCCGCACCGGCCGGCATCGAGATCGCCGCACACGCGGCCGTCACGATCAGGCTGTAGCCCAGACCGGTCAGCAGGAAGCGCAGGATCGACCACTGGCCGAACGGCGACCACTTCGCGGCGGTCAGCTGCCCGTTCACCGCGAACTGCCGGACCGCCAGCACCGCCAGCACCGCCAGCAGCACGGCCGCCACGACGGTCGCGACCATGATCCGGCGCCGCCCGCGCGGCCCCGGCCGGTCGAACAGAACCTGCTCCACGCCCTTCACAGCCACCTCACCACTGAACGCACAGCCCACTCACCGCTGGAACCGGACACGCCGCTCGATGCGGCCGAAGATGTAGCCACCGCCCAGCGTCACCACGATGTACAGCACGGACGCGCAGCCGAACCAGACCAGCGCCTCCTCGTACCGCAGGGTGAGCACCTTGGTGGCGTAGGTCAGTTCCTGCGCACCGACCGCGGCACACAGCGAGGTGCCCAGCACCACGCCGATGAACACGTTGCCGAACGGCTGGACCATGGCCCGGAACGCCTGCGGCAGCACCACGTGGCGCAGCGACTGGCCGAAGGTGAAGCCCAACGCACGGGCCGCCTCGACCTGACCGAGCGGTACGCCGCGCACACCCGAGCGCACCGTCTCGCAGACGATCGCCCCGGCGTACAGCGCGATGCCCATCGACACCGCGGCGAACGGAGACAGGGTGATCTGGATCCAGGGCAGTCCGAACACGCACAGCACGAGCAGGACCAGCAGCGGTACGGACCGGAACGCCTCGACGTAGAGCCAGCCGAATGCCCGCAGCGGCACCACCGGCGAGATCCGGCAGACGGCGATGACCGTGCCGATCACCAGCGCGCCGACGTAGCCGAGCGCGGTGATCTCCAGCGTGGTGACGAACGCGCTGCCCAGTTCGCCGACATGATCCAGGACGTGCACCGCTCCCCTTCCCGCAGTACGTCGGTACGCCGCTGCGGGTCTCCGACGTGCCGGAGACCCGCAGGGTGATCAGGTCAGGAACCCGGAACCGAACCGATCTTCGGTGCCGTCGGCGCGTCACCGGAGACGACGGTGCCGATCGTGGCCTTCCACAGCTTCGCCCAGGTGCCGTCCTGCACGATCTTGGTGAGCCAGTCGTTGACGAACTTCTTCATCGCCGGGTCGTCCTTGGCCACCCCGATGCCGTACGGCTCGGCGGTGAACGGCTGCCCGACCACCTTCACGTCGGAGTTGGTGCTGGCGTCGCCGATCAGGATGCCCTGGTCGAGCACGTACGCGTCGACCCGGCCCTGCTGCACAGCCTGCAGACAGTCGTTGTTCTCCTCGAACAGCTGCACCTTGGCCTTCGGCGCGTACTTCGCCAGGTCGTTGGCGGCGGTGGAGCTGGACTCGGTGGCGACCTTCTTGCCGTTCAGGTCGCTGACCTTGGTGATCGAACTGTTGTCCTTCTTCACCAGGATCGCGTCACCGGAGGAGTAGTACGGGCCGGCGAAGGCGATTTTCTTGGCCCGGTCCGGGGTGATCGTGTACGTGGCGAACACGGCGTTGACCGAGTGGTTCTGCAGCAGCGTCTCCCGGGTCTCCACCTGGACCTGCTTCATGTCCACGGAAGGCTTGCCGGTGATGTACTTGGCCAGCATCTGGGCCAGGCCGGCGTCGAAGCCGGTGAGTGAACCGGTGGTCGGGTCCTTGAGGGAGAACAGCGGCGCGGTGGCGGTGCCGCCGTAGACCAGCTTGCCGTCTGCCTTGATCTTCTTCAGGGTGGGGCTGTCCGGCAGGGTTTTCGCCACCGGCGCGGAGGCGATGATCTTGTCGAAGGAGCTGCCGCCCTTACTGCCGCCCGACTTGTCGCCGCTGCCGCCCGGGGCCGCGGTGTTGCCGCCGCACCCGGCGGCGGCCATGGCCACCCCGACCAGCGCCACGGCCACGATGGACGCTCGGCGGTGCAGGCCGGCGGTCTTCCTGTCGTTCATGCTTCCCTCCCACCGGAGGCCGCGCCGGGAAGGGCGAGGGCCTGCCGGGTCCCTGTCACTGAACGTCACGAACACGGAGGGCACTGCCTTGTGCGCGCTCCGCGAGGTGAGTCGACTCCTACTTGGCTCGTTACTCTTGCACTCCGCCGCGGACTTCGCCACACCGCACCAGCTCCCACGCTGGTATCGGGTGTCGTCGCGGGGCCCGGGTGGCATCGTTGACCCCGTGAGTTCCCCAGCCGGAACGGTGGTCCTGGCCAGTTCGAGAGGCCGTGGCGTACTGCTCGCCACCGTGCTCGCCTCCGGCATGGCCATGCTCGACTCGACGGTGGTCAACGTCGCGCTACCGGCCATCGGCCGGGACCTGCACGCCACCCTCGCCGGTCTACAGTGGACGATCACCGGGTACACCCTGACCCTGGCCGCGCTGATCCTGCTCGGAGGCTCGCTCGGGGACCGGTACGGGCGTCGCCGGATCCTGCTGATCGGCATCATCTGGTTCGCCGGCGCCTCGGCCCTCTGCGGGATCGCGCCCACCATGCCCTTCCTGATCGGCGCCCGACTGCTGCAGGGCGTCGGCGGTGCGCTGCTCGCCCCCGGTTCGCTGGCGCTCATCCAGGCCACCTACCGGCCCGAGGACCGGGCGAAGGCCATCGGCGCCTGGTCCGGTCTGGGCGGTGTGGCCACCGCCATCGGACCGTTCCTCGGCGGCTGGCTGGTGGACGCGGCCAGCTGGCGCTACGTCTTCTACCTCAATCTGCCGCTGGCCGCACTGGTGATCGTGGCGGCGCTGCGGTTCGTCCCGGAGAGCCGCGACGACCGTGCCCAGCACTTCGACCTGGCGGGTGCCGCGATCGGCGCCCTCGGCCTGGCCGGAGTGACGTACGCGCTGGTCGAGGCGCCGGACCAGGGGGCGTCACCGGTGGTGCTCGGCGCCGTACTGATCGGAGTCGTCGGCCTGGCCGCGTTCGTGGTGCTGGAGCGGCGTCGCGCGCACCCGATGCTGCCACCGGACCTGTTCCGTTCGGTGACCTTCAGCGCCGTCAACATGGTCACCTTCATGGTGTACGCCGCACTCGGCGGCATGCTGTTCTTCGTGGTGGTGGAGCTGCAGACGGTGGCCGGCTTCTCGGCGCTGGAAGCGGGGATCTCGTTGCTGCCGTTCACCCTGATGATGCTGCTGCTGTCGGCAACCTCGGGCAGCATCGCGCAGCGGCACGGCCCGCGCTGGCAGCTGATCGGCGGCCCGGCCGTGGCCGGGCTGGGCACCCTGGCGATGTTGCGGATCGGCCCGGGCGCCAACTACCTGACCGACGTGCTGCCGGCCGTACTGCTGCTCAGCCTGGGCATGACCGCGGTGGTGGCGCCGCTGACCGCGACCGTGCTGGCCGCCGCCGAAGTACGGCACGCCGGAGTGGCCAGCGGCGTCAACAACGCCGTCGCCCGCGCCGCCGGGCTGCTCGCGGTCGCGGCGTTGCCGCTGATCGCGGGGCTGTCCGGGGCCTCCTACCGGCAGCCGACCGAGTTCCAGCACGGGTTCCGGATCGCCATGCTGTGCTGCACCGGCCTGTTCTGGGCGGGTAGCGTGCTGGCCGCCGCGCTCGTTCGGCACCCCGAGCCGGTGGGCGAGGAACGCGCACCGGAACGCCACGTGGCGTGCGAGCTGTGCCCGCCGGTCGAGGCCGGCCGACCGGCCGACGCAGATCCGACGGCCCACCAGCACTGACCCGCTCGACAATCCCGGAGGGGACGACATGCTGCTCGGCGCACAACGGGCCGCCATCGTGGCATGCTGCCGGCGACTGAGCGCCGAACGACTGGTGGTCGGTACCGCCGGCAACGTCAGTGTCCGGGTCGACGACCTGATGGCCGTCACCCCCACCGGGGTCGACTACCAGACCCTGACCGTCGAGCAGGTCGGCGTACACCGACTGGACGGCAGCCCGGTCGACGCGCCGCTGGCCCCGACCAGCGAGGCGCCGATGCACCTGGCCTGCTACGCCGCCCGCCGCACCGGCGCGGTCGTGCACACCCACTCGGTCGCCGCCACCGCGCTGTCCTGTCTCGTGCCGGAGGTCCCGCCGGTGCACTACTACCTGGGGCTCTTCGGCGGCGGAGTGAGCGTCGCGCCGTACGCGGCGTACGGCACGCCGGAACTGGCCGAGGGCATGGTGCGGGCGCTGGCCGACCGGTCCGCCTGCCTGCTCGGCAACCACGGCGCGGTCACCATCGGCGACACCCTGGACGCTGCGTACCAGCGGGCGCTGTACCTGGAGTACGTCTGCGAGGTGGCGCTGCGGGTGCTGGGCTCCGGCCGCCCCGCGCGGCTGCTGGACGGCGCGGAGATGGCCGACGCCACCCAGCGGTTGGCCGGGTACGGCCAGCCAGGTGAGTGGTCCTGAGACCCGGATCAACCGGCGGTGTTGTCGCCCTCGCCGCCACGGGCCAGTACGCCCAGGACCAGCTGGTGCACCGGCTCGGCGTCGTCGGGGTCGTGCAGGGTGCAGCGGCCGCCGGTCACCGTGTACCACTCGGCGGCGTCCTTGTACTGCACCTTCAAGGTCAGCGCGCCGCCCTCGACCACCTCGGTACGCAGCGTCACCGGCCCGGTGATCACGCCGACCTCGTCGGTGAACACGCCGCCCTGACCGGTGGTGAAATCATCTGAATACGACTGGCTCATGCACTGATCGTGCCGGTCGGCGGCGTACCGCGCCACCGTTGAGTCGGATGGCCGTCGCAAGAACGCGGTACGCCATCCGATGGCGTACCGCGTCCGCGTGCTCCGGGCCCGGTAGGGGAAAGGCTCGGTGAGGGACCGGTAGAAGAGTCAGCAGCTGCTGCTCAGGGTGCTGGACAACGTCGACTTCTCGGCGCTGGTGATGGTCAGGTGGTAGTAGTACTTCACCTGGATCCAGTTCCGCACGTAGTAGCACCATTCGCCGGTGTTCGGCGGCATCCACTCCGACGGGTCCTGGTCGCCCTTGGACTCGTTGCTGGACGCCGACACGGCGATCAGCTGCGGGTTGGTCAGGTCGTTGGCGAACGCCTGCCGCTGCGGGGTGGTCCAGTTCTTCGCGCCGGAACGCCACGCGTCGGCCAGCGGCACCATGTGGTCGATCTGCACCTTGCTGGGCACGGTGGTGGTGGTCTGGTCGTACACGCTGTACCAGCTGCCGCTGGTGGGGTAGCAGTCCGAGCCGACCGTCACGTTGGTGCCGTCACGCTTGAGTACGACCTCGCGGGTGCTGCAGTTGTTGCCCTGGCTGATCCAGTGCGGGAACAGGTCGCGGCTGTAGCCGGTCATGGACAGCGGGGCGGCGACCGTCAGCGTGGCCAGGTGTGCGGCCGAGGTGGCGGCCGACGGCGGTGGCGGGGGGTAGGCGGCTGCCGGGGTGGCAAGCCCGAGTACAGCGACCGCTCCGGCCGCCAGTGCCATGCCCAAGATCCGTCTCATGCGCATGTGTCCACCTCCATCGTGGTATGAAATGTTGTAGATATCATGCCCCGTTAGGTGGCAAAACGAAAGAAACAGACAGTTTAAGTTACTTACAGGTAGTTGAACAAAGAGCGATGGGCCGGACCGTTACGGTCCGGCCCATCGCTCCTTGTTATGCCGCCGTGCCGCGATCTAGCCCTTGCAGTGGCCGAGCATGTCGGTCAGCGCCGTCCTCTCCTTCGCGGTGACGGTCAGCTCCCACCGCGACTTCACCGAGATCCAGCTGCGTGCGTACGTGCACCAGTCACCCTCGTACGGCGGTTTCCAGGTCGACGGGTCCTGGTCACCCTTCGACCGGTTGCTCTTCGCCGACACCGCGACCAACTGGGGGTCCTTCAGATCGTTGGCGAACTGCTTGCGCTTGTCCGTGGTCCAGTTCTTCGCGCCGGAACGCCACGCGTTGGCCAACGGCACCACATGGTCGATGTCCAGATCGCCCGGATCGCTGATCACCTTGTTGTCGTACTGGCTGTTCCAGTGCCCGCTGGTCGGGTGGCAGCCCTTCGACTCCTTGACCTGCTTACCGTCGCGCTTCAGCACCACCTCGCGGGTGTCGCAGCCGCCCGACTGGTCGATCCAGTGCGGGAACTTCTCCCGGCTGTACCCGGCCATCGGCAACGGATCGGCCACTCTCAGCTTCTTCAGCTGCGCCAACGACTGCTTGGCGGCCGGCGCGCTCGGCGCAGTACTGGCGCCCCCACCGGACGCGCCCGGTATATCGACCCCGAGCTTGCTGTGGTTACGGGCCAGCATTGCGGCCCCGACGGCAACCACGAGTACCAGCAGGAACGGCAGATAGGCGCGCTTCTTACGGGCCACGGCACACCTCATCATGGTCGGGGGGCGTCGCAATGATTCTCACCAATGCGCCGCCGACCCGCCACCTGGGCGGTCCTGTCCGGGTACCTACGCTCCCTCCTGCTGGGTTTGCTGGGCCGCCTGTCCCGCGGCCTTCCGGCGCCACCGCCGCCCGAGGCACAGCAGCTCGCTCTGGTAGGTCAAGGTCCGCAGCAGTGGGCGGGTAGCCGGGTGTTTCGGTACCGATCCGACGGGTTGTGGGCCCAGTGCTGCGGATCTTGATGGCCCTACCGCACGACGGCAGGATCACGCCGTTGCCGGTCCGGCCGATCCGCGTAACACACAGCAGCACGCCGACTCCGGTGTCGTCCACAGGCGGGCCGCGGTCATCCACAGGTGGACCGGCGCCGCTGGTCGTGTCGCGGTCGTGCTGTCACGGTACGGGCATGCACACGCAACTCGCGGATCTGCTGAGACGACGACAGGGCGTCGTATTCAGAGCCGAAATCCTGCGGGTCGTCTCGACGGACGTCCTTGAGCATGCCGTTGCTCGCGGCCACCTGATCCGCATGCATCCCAGCGTGTATGTCGACGCAGCGCTCCGTACGGACTGGGATACCCGCTGTCGCGCGGCACTGCGCTATGCCGGGCCGGGCTCGATGCTCAGCCACACCAGCGCACTGGCATGGGGCCTGGCGGAACCCGACGACGGTCCGGTACACGTCACCACATCCGGACGACGGCTGCGTGGCGCGAACGTCGTCGCACACCGTCGGCCGAACGCTGATGCGGCGGTACGCCACCGCGAAGGGCTGCGGGTCACCGACATCGAACAGTCCATCATGGACGGATGGCGGTCGTTGCGCCTGAGCCACGCTCCCACCGTGCAAGATCTGTGGTGGTGGGCGGGTAGCCGGGTGTTTCGGTGTGTGGTGGCCGGGTTGTGCGCCCACACCTCCGGATCTTGACTCGGCGCGGCGCGCTGCGGCGCGGCGTGCTGCGGTGCGGCGCGATGATCTAGCGCGCCGTACCGACATCCCATCAGTGGGCGCGGCGCGGCGGGCCAGACGCCCGCGCCCCTGGTCAGGATTCCATGCTGGCGGCCTTCCACTGCTCGGTGGTCGTGGCGCCGTCCAGTGACTCCCGGATGATGTCGGCGTGCCCGCAGTGGTGCGCGGTCTCGCGCAGCAGGTGCAGCAGGATGCGGCGCGGTGACCAGTACTGCCGCTCCGGGAACCACGGTGCTTCCGGCAGCGCGACCGGCGTGTCCAGGTCGGCGAGGGACCTGGCCGCCTGTTCGGTCTCCCGCGCCACTTGTTGGTACTGCGAGGTCAGCGCCGCCAGCGTGTCGTCCGGCGCCATCGAGTACCGATTCCCTGCCGTGAAGCGCTCCGGCGGCTGGCCGATCATGATCAGTCGCCAGGACCGTTCGACCTGGGCGAGGTGTACGAGCAGGCCGCCGAGGGTCAGTTCGCTGACCGTGGTGCGCCGCCGGGCCTGCTCCTCGTCCAGGCCACGCACCGTGATCAGCAGACTGCGGCGCTGGTCGGCCAGCATCGCCAGCATCTCGTCCAGCTCAGCTGTACGCCCGGTAGTTGTCATGTCCGCTCCCTGCTCTGCTGAACAACCCGACAACGTCAGGCTATGGTCCTTTGCGGTCAGTTTCAGGCCGCAATGAGAGAGTCGGTACGGGTGACTGGAGTCTCAATCACCGGGAGCAGCCTTGCCGATCTGGTCTGGTCACGTACCGTGAACCACATCATGTACTGCGGCCTGCTCCTTCTGTGCCGCGACGGGGTCTGCTGAGACCGGCATCTCGTCGCGGGGTTGCCGCGTGCCGGTCGAATCGCATGGCTATCCGCTATTTCCGGATCTGCGACGACGGCCCCACCCTGTGCCGTTCGCCGGAGCATCGCCCGACGCCGGCAGCACCCGAGCCAGCACGGTCTGAGCCAGCATTGTCGGAAGCCAGCTCACCCGGTACGGATCCACCCGTGCCCGCCCCACCCGGGGCCAGGCACGGCGCGCCGCAACCTGACGGCCGTTCCGTACCGCACCGCGACATCCGGTACTAGCAGCCGAGGGAGCATCACATCATGACCGGGAAGGTCCACCCGGATCCGTCCAACCGCCAGCAGCCGTCGCCGATGCCGTACCACCGTTACCAGCCGTTCCACACGATCAACAAGGTGGAGCTGCCGGACCGTACCTGGCCGTCCCGGCGCGTCGAACGCGCGCCGCGCTGGCTGACCACCGACCTGCGGGACGGCAACCAGGCGCTGGTCGACCCGATGAGCCCGGAACGCAAGCTGCGCATGTTCGACCTGCTCGTCCGCATGGGGTACAAGGAGATCGAGGTCGGGTTCCCGGCCGCCAGCCAGACCGAGTTCGACTTCATCCACGACCTGGTGCACAGCGACCGGATCCCCGACGACGTGACGATCTCGGTACTGACCCAGGCCCGCGAACACCTGATCGAGCGCACGGTACAGAGCCTGGCCGGCGCGCACCGCGCCACCGTGCACATGTACAACGCGGCGGCACCGGTGTTTCGCCGTACCGTGTTCGGCTTCCCCGGCGACGGCCGCGCGCAGACTACGGCGATCGCGGTGGAGGGCGCCCAGGCGGTCGTCAAGTTCGCCGAGCAGTACCTGCAGGGCACCGACTTCGGCTTCGAGTACTCGCCGGAGATCTTCATGGACACCGAGCTGGACTTCGCGCTGGAGATCAGCGAGGCGGTCGCCGACGTCTGGCAGCCCGACAGCGGTCGCGAGTTCATCCTGAACCTGCCCTGCACGGTGGAACGTTCCACCCCGAACGTGTACGCCGACCAGATCGAGTGGATGAGCCGGCACCTGTCCCGCCGCGAGCACGTCTGCCTGTCCGTACACACCCACAACGACCGTGGCTGCGCGGTCGCCGACGCGGAACTGGCCGTGCTGGCCGGTGCGGACCGGATCGAGGGCTGCCTGTTCGGCAACGGCGAACGTACCGGCAACGTCGACCTGGTCACCCTGGGCATGAACCTGTACAGCCAGGGCATCGACCCGCAGATCGACTTCCGCAACATCGACGACATCCGCCGTACCGTCGAGTACTGCAACCAGATTGGCGTGCACGAACGGCACCCGTACGCCGGTGACCTGGTCTACACGGCGTTCTCCGGCTCGCACCAGGACGCCATCAAGAAGGGCTTCGAGGCGCAGGCGGCGGAGGCGAAGGCGACCGGCCGCAGCGTCGAGGAGCTGCCGTGGGAGATCCCGTACCTGCCGATCGACCCGCACGACGTGGGCCGCAGCTACGAGGCGGTCATCCGGGTCAACTCGCAGTCCGGCAAGGGCGGCGTGGCGTACCTGCTGAAGTCCGAGTACGGGCTGGACCTGCCGCGCCGGCTGCAGATCGAGTTTTCCGGTGTGGTGCAGCGCCGTACCGACTCCGAGGGCGGCGAGGTCTCCGCGGCCGAGATGTGGAAGATCTTCCAGCGCGAGTACTCGGTGGCCCACCAGGACGACTGCCGCGTGCGCATCCACGACTACGTGACCCGCTCGATGCCGGGCGACCGGCTGGAACTCGGCGTCACCTGGACCGTGGACGGCACCCGGTACGAGCGCACGGCGGTCGGTACCGGTCCGATCGACGCGCTGGTCCGCGCGTTGTCCGGGGTGGACGTGCCGGTGCGGGTACTGGACTACGCCGAGCACGCGCTGACCTCCGGTGGTGACGCGGTGGCCGCGGCGTACGTCGAGTGTGAGGTGGGCGACGAGGTGCTGTGGGGCGTCGGGGTCGACGCGAACATCACCACCGCCTCGCTGCACGCTGTGGTCAGCGCCGTCAACCGATCCCGGTAGCGGTGGGCCACACCCGGCGACCCCGGGTGTGGTGACGCAGAGTCAGACATGGTCGAATTGTGTCGTGGCGCTGTCGCGGCGCCACCGCACACCGACCGCGATGCGGGGCACATCATGGACGACACCTCGGCAGAACTGCGCCGGGTCTCAGAATCGCCGTACGGGCTGGCCACGACAGGTGATCCGCGCCCACCGGCGGTCCTGCTCGCGGTACTGGGCATCGCCGGTACGGCATTGCTGTGGCCGGTGCTCGCGCCGTTTCCCGGTACCGGCCGCGACTACTTCGCGGCGACCCGCGGTGACGGTGTGGGCCAGCTGATCGGTGGGCTGCTGCTGGCCGGAGCGGGGGTTGCGGTCTCCGTGGTGGTGACCCGGTTGACCCGGATCGCGCAGAGTGTCGCCGGTGGGGACTACGGCGCGGTGGCCCGGGCCGCCGCCACCGGCTGTACCGCGATTCTCGGTGTCGCGGCCGCGGCGCTGGCCGAGCCGGCGGCCGTACAGGTGCTGCACGGCCCGCCCGGCGCGGATCCGGCGCTGCTGCCCCGCCTCGGGTTCGTACTGTCGACCGTGCCGGCCATGGTGTGCGGTGCGCTGGCCGTGTTCGGTACCGCGTTCGCGGTGTGGCGGGCCGGCCGGATCGGTACGACCCTGGCTGTGCTGGGTTTCGTCGCCTCGGTCGGGCTGCTGGCCGGGCTGTTCGTACTGCCGGTGGTCCTGCTGCCGGCCTGGCTGGTCGCCACCGCCTTCGTGATCCGCCGGCACTGACCCCGGCCGTCCCTGCCTGCCCGGCGCCGAACGGCGCACCAGCAAAAGGGAGTGCGGCGGGCATTGCGCACCACCGCACTCCCACTACCGAGCTAGCTCAACGGCACCGTCTTCGACCCGACCCGTACCCGGGTGGCACCCGCCGGCAGCAGCGCGGCGTCGCGACCCGCGTCGTGCCAACCGCTGCCGTCCTGGTAGGCCAGCGTCTTCCCCTTCGCGGCGACCACCCGGCCACCGCCCGGCACCGCCACCTTCACCGGCAGCGTTGCGGTGCGGTCGGACACCCCGACGTAGCGCACCGTGTGCCCGATGAGCGCGTAGATGTGGCTCGGCTCGCTGTCGTACTGCACCTCACCGACCGCGATGCGCTGCCCGTCCGGTGTCTGCCCGTACACCACCCACGGCGTCACCGACGGCACCGCCGGCCAGTAGGCGAACGGGTCGTGGAACGGGCTCGCCTTCAGCGCCTGGACGAAGACCTTCACCGCACCGCCGTGCCGCGCCCAGGGCAGGTTCGCCGCGCGGGGTGTCGCCGGTATCGCCACCACAGGGTCGGCGGCGCCGCCGGGTGCGGGCCCGGGACCCCAGTCGAGGGTGCGGTCGGTGACTTTCGGCGGAGTCATCGGCTGACCGCTGACGATGTCACCGACCTTCGGTCGGTCGCTGCGGGCCACCAGCACGGTGCCGCCCCGCGCTATCGGCTGCATCGCGTAGCCGTCGCTGAACTGGACCCGGTGCCAGACCCGGCGGGTCGCGTCGGCCGTGAAGGTGTGGCGCGTCGAGTAGTACGCCGGCGCGCCGAGGTCGAGGACGAACATGACGCTGTTGCCGAAGACCGGCTCGGCCAGCCCGGCCACGCCCGGATCGGTCACCAGAGCCGCCGCGATCCGGAACGGTCCGTTGCCGGTACGGGTGAACACGCTGACCGGCACCCGCGTCGGGTGGGAATCGTGCTGGGCCGTCACCGCCACATCCCCGTACCTCGTGTGGCCGATCCAGGCCAGGTGCCCGCTCTTGCGGTGCGTGTTCGTGCGGTACGCCGCGAGCGCCGCGGACACCGCCTCCCTGTCTCCGGCCAGATTCCCGCGGGTCGGCCCGCTGGTCAGGTCATCGATCGTGGTGGGTGGCCGGGCCGGCGCGGACCGGGTGTCGGTGTGGGTGGTCAGCACCCCGCCGACGACGGCGAGTGCCGCGACGGCCGCGACACCACCGGCGAGGATGCCGCGCCGCCGGTACAGCCGTCGCTGGCCACCACGACGTGCCCGACTCACCACATCGGTGGGCGGCGCGATGTCCGCTGCCGTCTCGTGCAGCGCGGTACGCAGATCCTGGTCGTTCATCGGTCGTTCCTCGCTTCCGCGCTCGCTGGCTGCAGTTCGATGTCGGGTAACAAGGTGCGCAGGTGGGCCAGGCCACGGTGGGTGTGGCTCTTGACCGTCCCCACCGAGCAGCCCATGGTGCGCGCGGTATCCGCTTCGGACAGGTCGTCCAGGTAGCGCAGGACCATTGCGGCCCGCTGGCGGGGCGGCAGCTCGCGCAACGCGCCCAGCACTGTACGGCGCGCCGTCACCGCCTGGGCCGGGTCGTCGGCGCCCGTGCCGCTTCCGACGACCGACGCTGGCACGGCGTCCTCGTACAGCGGTGTCTCGTGGACCCGCCTGGACCGCCGCCGCCAGCGGTTGATCGCCTGGTTGGTCAGGATCCGCCGGGCGTACGCCTCCGGTGATCCTTTGATCCGCCGCCACTTCACGTACAGCCGCTCCAGCACGTCCTGGAGCAGGTCTTCGGCCGCGTGCCGATCGGTCGTCAGCAGATACGCCGAGCGCAGCAGCGCTGCCGAACGACTCCTGACGAACTCGTCGAAATCCGAATCTCGGTCGTTCACAGAACCTCCCGGTACTTCACCAGTACCGACACCGGGATCATGACCGGGGTTTACCGGTACCGGTGGGATCTACCGGAAGTCCAGAATGATGCGGCGCTGCACCGGGTGGCGTTGGGTTGGCCGGCGGCGCTGCGGCACCCCGGGCCCGCCACGCGACCGGGAGGCTGCCGGCGACCAGCACCGCGACCACGGCGAACGCCCATGGGTACCCGGCCTGCCCGGCCAGCAGCCCCAGGCCCACAGCGCCGAGTCCGGTGCCGGCGTCGTACGCGACGTTCCACGCGGCGCTCGCCGCACCGTGCCGGCCGGCACCGACCCGGTCGAACAGCACCACCAGGGTCTGGTTCTGCGCGGCGCCGAAACCGGCCCCGAACGCCGCGCCGGCCAGTACGGCACTGATTGCGGGCGCGTCCGGACGGGCGGCCAGCGCCAGCACCCCGAGCCCGGCCGCGGCGACCAGAGTGCCCGACACCAGCAAACTGATGCCCCGGTCGGCGGCGAGCCCGGCACCCCACCGGGAGACCAGATTGGTGACCCCGAACGCGGCCAAAGCGGCAGCCGAGGCCGCCGGTACCGCCAGCGGGCCGAACGTGGTGACCGCCGCACTGCCGACCGCCACCACCAGCATCACCGTCCACGGGCCGGCCAGCGTGCCCAGTCGCGGCCGGGCCCCGACAGACGGTGCGCCGGCCGCGTGACCGGTGCGGCGCATCCGGAACACGGCGATCAGCGCGGCCACCGGCAGTACCGTCGAGGCGGCGAACACGACCGGGTAGTTGACCTGGGTCGCGACGGCGATGCCGACGGGCAGGAACACCACATTGGGCAGCCCGACGGCCAGCCCGTACAGGCCGGTGGCCCGGCCCCGACGGCCGGCCGCCGCCAGTTCGGCGACCAGCGCCGCGCCGGCCACGGTGAGCAGGCCGAAACCGGTACCGCGCAGAGCGCTCAGCCCGATCAGCGCGGGCAGGTCGGCGGTGAACAGGTAGCCGACCGTGGGCGCGCCGAGGGCCAGGACCCCGGCGGCGAGTACGGCGCGGTAGCCGTACCGGCGGCCCAGGGCCGGTACGGCAAGCTGGGTGAGCACCGTGGTCAGCATGAACACCCCGGTGGTGGCGCCGGCACCGCCCGGTCCGGCACCGCCGTGTGCGGCCCAGGCGGGTACCAGCGGCAGCAGTACCGCGTAGTTGCTGAACGCGCCGGAGGTGGCGAGCAGCAGCAGCCGGAAGTCATGGTCGCGCTGGGCGTCGGCCGGGGTGGTGGTCACCGCTCCTTTCTAGGCGATGCCACTTCTGCCGGCCTCTTGGCGTGCTGGCCGTCGCGATGTGCGGGAGTTTGTCGGTTGATGGTCGCCATAGCGACCATCAACCGACAAACTCCCGCCATAAGCCCGGGGCGTGGCTTGTCAGCGCGGATGGCCCGGTGAGCATTTTCCCCGAATCGGCGTTAAGTCCGCTTTGGCGAAACGTGCATTCGGGGAAAATGGCCCTCCCGACTCGGCCTGGAGGTGCATTTTTCCTGAATGTCCCTTGCGAAAATAGCGACAAAGCTATCTTTCGGGGAAAATGCGCAGAGGTAGAGGGGGCGGGTCAGTGCGGGTCGAGGGTGCCGGTACGGACGGTGTCGAGGAACGCGGTCCACTGGGTGTCGGCGAATACGAACACCGCGCCGTCGCGGTCCTTGCTGTCGCGTACCGCGACCCGGGCGGAGCCGTCCGGCACCGGCCCCAACTCGACGCAGTTACCGCTGCCGCCCTGGCTGCGGGTGGAGGTGCGCCACGGGACCGTACCGACCTCGACGCAGTTGGCGCCGGCTCCCTGGCTGCGGGTGGATTTGCGCCAGCGGATGGCGGCGAGTTCGTCGGCGGTGACCGGGATCCGGGTGCTGGGGGTCATTCGAGCTCCTTCTCCAGGGCGGCGAACAGCGCGACCGACTCGCCGGGATCGAGGGATGCCTTCTCCAACGCATCGTACGCGCGGGCGAATCGTTCCGCATCGTCCGATTCTGTGAACAACGATCCGCCCAGCGTCTCCGCATAACCGACCAGCGCGTACGGATACGGCTGGGTGAACACCTGGAAGGCGCCACCCTGACCGGAGTGCGCGCCAGCGCCGAACGGCAGTACCCGCAACGTGACCCGGTCGTGGGAAGCCAGCTCACGTAGCCGAGCCAGCTGCGCCCGCATCACCTCAGGGCCGCCGACCGGCCGGCGGAGTACACCCTCGTCGATGACGCCCCGGAACAGGAACGGCTGATCGCGCTCCAGCACCTGTTGCCGCGCCATTCGGTACTCGATGCCGCCGGTCACGGTCTTCTCCGCTCCGTCCAGATCGGCGCTGCGGATCACCGCCTCGGCGTACTCGCGGGTCTGCAGGAGGCCGGCCAGTACCAGGCCGTCGTACGAGCGGACCTCGCTGGCGCGCGCCTCCACCCAGGCGTAGTCGATGAAGCTCGTGTTGAGCGTCCGGCGGTACGGGTCGAGCCACCCCTTCTGCCACACCTCTCGGGCCAGCAGTTCCAGTCCGGTTCGCTCGGCCTTGTCGTGCACGCCGTAGAGGTTCATCAACGCGACGACGTCACCGATGCGGGCCGGGATCTCGCCGGACTCGAACCGGCTGACAGAGGACGCGTTGCGCCCCAGGTATTCGCCGGCCTGGGCGAGGGTCACGCCCGCTGCGGAGCGCAGGGCGAAGAGCCGTTGTCCGAGCCAGATCGCTCGTTGTGTCATCCCGCGGCTGACCGATGGCATGCCGACCACCTTTCCGGACATTCATTGCCAACGATAGATAGAAGTCAGCTATCCGACGGAGATCCTAGAGCTGGCGAAAGGAAGTGTCCAGGAAGTTGGCATCAATTAATACGCATGCTTGCGCAAACAGCGAAGAGGTGGCACTGTCTCAGCTGTACGACGTGGACGCAGAGTCGCTGGTAGGACCACTGCGAGTGAGAGAAGTAGCCGGGGCGGGAACGTTTCTGAGGCGGAGCCCGCCCCGGCATGGTCGAAAGGACGCACCCGATGGAGTACGAACTCGAACCACCGCCTGTCTACCACGGCGGCACCAGGCTCACCCCGGACCTGGTCGACCTGCTGTGCAGTCTGCTGGCGCGGGCACTCACCGCGTACAACGACCTGGCCGGTGACATCGCCGCCGGCAAGATCGACGACGACTATGCGAGCTGGCTGGACTTCGACACGTACCAGTCGTACAGCGTGGTGGAGATCCGTACCGACCGCAACGCGTACCTGCACTACCTGCCGCCCGGCTACCGCGGCCTGGTCGTCTGCTACGACGACCGTCCGGTCGCTGCGGTCGCCTCGCTCAGCGACGGCGCCGACCTGATCGGCCTCGGCTGTGACCGCCTGGTCCTGCTGGTGCCGGACCATCAGCCGAGCGAACGCTGCTGGGTGCCCGAACCGCTCGACGGCCCCGGCGACGCCCCGGTGCAGCCCGACCCGAACGCCCGTCCCGTACCGCAGCGCGCCGCGTGATCATTTTCCCCGAATGTTCGTAACGCACCTTTTACTAAGCCGTACATTCGGGGAAAATGCCCTGCAAGTTGGCCGCCCGAGGTGCATTTTCCCCGAATGTCCCGGCGGCAGTTCGGACAAAGCGCCCTTTCCGGGAAAATGCGCAGTGGGGTGTGGTCAGACGGCGAAGGAGTCGGCCGGGTCGGTGCTCGGCTCGGCCGGCCGAGCCTTCCACAGGTGGGTGGCCTGCGCGCCGAGTCGGGCCAGGTAGGCCGGGTTGAGGATGAGGTAACGGCGCCACAGCCGCTTCGGCTCCAGGCCCAGGCGCCACAGCCATTCCAACCCGCGCTGCTGCATCCATGGCGGCGGTTTGCGCAGGTCACCGGCGTGGTAGTCGAATGCCGCGCCGACCGCCATCAGCGGCATCGGCAGCAGCGGACGCATCGCGTGCACGAAGATCTCCTGCCGCGGGCAGCCGAGCCCGACCAGTACGAGTCGGGCGCCGGAGGCCTTGATCCGTTCGGCGATCTCGGCCGGCTCGCCGGGCTGCGCGGCCCGGAACTTCGACGGCTCCGACCCGGCGATCTTCAGCGCCGGGAACTGCGCGGTGAGCGCGGCGGTCAGCTTGTCCAGCACCGGCTGGGTGCTGCCGTACAGGTAGACCGGCAGGCCATCCCCAGCCATCCGCTCGACCACCTTGAGCGTCAGCGTCGGGCCGTACGTACGGTCCGGCAGCTGCGCCCTGTGTATCAGGTTCAGTGCCCAGCGGACCGGCTGCCCGTCCGGGGTGACCAGGTCGAAGGAGTTGAGCCGCGCCTCGTGCGCGCGGTCGGCCACCCCGGTCATCACGCCGTGCACGGCCAGCGCGGTCAGCGCCAGCGACCGGCTCTCCCGGGCTGCCTCGATGACCCGTTCGGTGGCCGCGGCGTAGTCGACCGCGTCGACGTAGACGCCCAGTACGTTGCGCTTCCCCGCGTCGATCATGGGTGTCCGATCATGACAGGTGGGTGGGGGGGTCAGGATGCGCTCGGACGCCAGCGGTCCACGTTGGCCTCGTGGATCTCGCGCAGGATGGCCGGCACGTCGTAGGTGAGCTTCCAGTCCGGGTAGTGCTCGGCGAAGCGGGCGTTGGAGCCGATCCACCACTGGTGGTCGCCGACCCGGTTCTCCGGTACGTAGGTGGAGCGCATCTCGATGCCGGAGATCTCCTGCGCGATCGCGAAGCCCTCCAGGTGCGAGCAGTTGGAGTGCCGGCCGCCGCCGATGTTGTAGATCTCGGCGCTGCGCGGGTTACGGAAGAACGCCTCGAACGCGCTGACCACGTCGTTGCAGTGGATCGCGTCGCGGACCATCTTGCCCTTGTAGCCGAAGATCTTGTACGTGCGGCCCTCCATGTTGCAGCGCATGAGGTAGGCCAGGAAGCCGTGCAGTTCGGCCGCGGAGTGCGCCGGCCCGGTGAGGGTGCCGCCCCGGAACACCGCCGTCTTCATGTCGAAGTAGCGGCCGTATTCCTGGGTCATCACGTCCGCGGCGACCTTGGACGCGCCGAAGATGGAGTGCAGGGTGCTGTCGATCGACATGTCCTCGCGGATGCCGTCGGCGTAGGTGTGCGACGGGTCGATCTCGTACCGGGTCTCCTGCTCGACCAGCGGCAGCCGGTTGGGTGTGTCGCCGTACACCTTGTTGGTGGAGCAGGTGATGAACGGCGCGTCGATGCAGTACTGCCGGGCGTACTCCAGCATGTTGAGGGTGCCGCCGGCGTTCACGTCGAAGTCGGTGAACGGCTCCTTCATCGCCCAGTCGTGGCTGGGCTGCGCGGCGCAGTGGATCACCACGGCGATCTCGGAGCCGTACCGGGCGAACAGCTTGGCCAGTGCGTCGCGGTCCCGGATGTCGATGTTGTGGTGCTCGTACGACGAGCCCAGTTCGGCGCTCAGCTGCCGGGTGTTCCAGGCGGTGGAGCCGTCCTTGCCGAAGAAGTAGCCGCGCATGTCGTTGTCGATGCCGGCCACGGTGAGGCCGAGCCGGGCGAAGTGCCGGGCGGCCTCAGAGCCGATCAGGCCACCCGAGCCGGTGACGAGTGCGACGCTCAACTGGATGACTCCTCGTGCGGGTGGCCGGTCAGTATCGCCTCATCGTAGCGACGTGGCGCGTACCACTCCGGCTCGCCGGCCCAGGCTCGCCCCGATGGTGGGTCCGGGCGCGCAACGTGCCGGGTCAGTGGCTGTCCGTCGAGGTCGAGGTGCTGGGGGTGGACGGTGACGGCGAGCGGGTCGGTACCGCCGCGCCCTCGGTGACCGGTCCCGGCAGGGTGACCGAGGCCGGGGCAGCGCCCGGGCCGCTCTGCAGCGTGAGGGTGCCCAGCTCCAGCGAGGCGCCGGTGACCGTACCGTCCGAGGCCAGGCAGTACACCCCCGACGGGACCGGCGCGGACAGTGACGCGGCGGTCGGCTCGACCGAGAAGCACTGCCCGGAGTTCCTGGCCAACGGCTTCGCGGTGTCCACCGACAGCGCGGCGTCACGGTCGCCGAGGCGCCCGATCCAGGTGGTGAACAGCCGTTCCATCCGAGGGTCGTAGCGGGCCGGTACGCTGCCGCCGGCATCGGCGACCCGGGCGCAGGACGGCGGATCCGTCCAGCCCGCACTGGAACACCCCGTTGCGGTTGCCGGCCACCGTGATGTCCCGGCCACCGCCGAGCCCGCCGCGCGGTACGTCGATCCGCCAGGAGCCGTCCCGGGCCGTGGTCAGCGTGACGGTACGGGCGCTGCCCCCGGCCGGGGTGTAGGTGTAGCCGGCGGTGTAGTGCCGGTCCGCGGCGAGTGCCACCAGCCCGACCAGCCGGTCGGCGGGGCTACCCGGGTCGGCGGACGGGGTCGGGGTCGGCGGCTCCGCCGCGGGGCTGGAACCGGTGCAACCGGTCAGCGTCCACGCCGTTCCTGCCAATACCACCGTGTTCGCCAGTACCGCCGTGAAACCTGCAATCCGCCCACCTCTCACCTGATCATTGTGGTCTCCGCCGGCCCCGATACCGGGTACCGCCACGCCCGCCGACGCCGGGTGGTGAGCGATGTGAGTCATTCGTCGGTTCGTGGAGCAGAGCATGGCGGAGGCCGTCCCGGCCGGTACCCTGGCCACGCCAGATTGCCGACTAGAGCCAGAGGAGCCCCTGGGCACCTCGCGAAGGGGCAGTGCTGTGACACTCGTCGTCCAGAAGTACGGCGGCTCCTCGGTCGCCGATGCGGAACGCATCAAACGGGTCGCGGAGCGCATCGTGGCGACCCGTAAGGCGGGAGACGACGTCGTGGTCGTCGTCTCAGCGATGGGCGACACGACGGACGAGATGCTCGACCTGGCCCATCAGGTCAGCCCGCTACCACCGGGCCGGGAACTGGACATGCTGCTCACCTCCGGCGAGCGCATCTCGATGGCGCTGCTGGCGATGGCCATCCACAACCTCGGTTACGAGGCGCGCTCGTTCACCGGCTCGCAGGCCGGGGTGATCACCACCTCCGCGCACGGCAAGGCGCGCATCATCGACGTGACGCCGGGCCGGATCCAGGGCGCCGTGGACGAGGGCGCCGTCGCCATCGTGGCCGGTTTCCAGGGCATCGCGCAGGACACCAAGGACATCACCACGCTGGGCCGCGGCGGTTCCGACACCACAGCGGTGGCACTGGCCGCCGCGCTGCACGCCGGCTCCTGCGAGATCTACTCCGATGTGGACGGTGTCTACTCGGCGGATCCGCGGATCGTGCCGGATGCGAAGAAACTGCACACCGTCACCTACGAGGAGATGTTGGAACTGGCCGCGTGCGGGGCGAAGATCCTGCACCTGCGCAGCGTCGAGTACGCCCGCCGGTTCAACATGCCTCTCCATGTCCGTTCGTCCTATTCGACCAAGCCCGGCACCATCGTGACCGGTTCGATGGAGGATCTTCCCGTGGAGCAAGCACTCATCACCGGGGTCGCCCACGACCGCAGCGAAGCCAAGATCACCGTCCTGGGAGTTCCCGACGAGCCCGGCCGGGCGGCGAAGATCTTCCAGGTTGTCACCGACGCCGAGATCAACATCGACATGATCGTGCAGAACGTGTCCACGCACGCCACCGGCCGCACCGACATCTCGTTCACGCTACCGCGCAATGAGGGCCCGACCGCGATGGCCGCTCTGCAGAAGATGCAGGACAAGATCCAGTTCGGCGGACTGCTGTTCGACGACCACATCGGCAAGGTCTCGCTGGTCGGCGCAGGCATGCGGTCCAACCCGGGCGTGGCGGCCAGCTTCTTCGAGGCGATGGCCGCCGCCGGCGTCAACATCGAGATCATCTCCACCTCCGAGATCCGGGTGTCGGTGGTGTGCCGTGACACCGACCTGGACGCCGCGGTACGCGCCCTGCACGAGGCGTTCGACCTTGGTGGGGACGAAGAGGCCGTGGTCTACGCCGGCACGGGCCGGTGATCGCGGGTGGCCCGCATCGCCTCGCCTGAGCACCTGCCCACCCTCGTCGTGGTCGGCGCCACCGGCGCCGTTGGAACCGTGCTGTGCGAGCTGCTGTCCGGCCGCAAGAACATCTGGGGCGAGATCCGGCTCGTCGCCTCCGCCCGTTCCGCCGGGCGCCGGATGTCGGTCCGCGGCGAACAGTTGACCGTACGGGAACTCGCGCCCGAGGTGTTCGACGGCGCCGACATCGTGGTGTTCGACGTACCGGACGAGGTGTCCGCGGTCTGGGTGCCGGTCGCAGTCGAGCACGGTGCGGTGGCGGTGGACAACTCGGCGGCGTTCCGGATGGACCCGGACGTGCCGCTGGTCGTACCGGAGGTCAACCCGGAACGCGCCCGGGACCGCGCCAAGGGAGTGGTGGCCAACCCCAACTGCACCACCTTGGCGATGATCGTGGCGATCGGCGCGCTGCACCGAGAGTACGGGCTGCGTGAACTGATCATCTCCTCGTACCAGGCTGCCTCCGGTGCCGGTCAGGCCGGTATCGACACGCTGCACGACCAGCTGGCCAAGGTGGCCGGGGACCGTACGATCGGCACCCGCGCCGGCGACGTACGGCAGGCCGTCGGCGACGAACTCGGCCCGTTCCCGGCCCCACTGGCGCTCAACGTGGTGCCGTGGGCGGGTTCGCTGCGCGACCACGGCTGGTCGTCGGAGGAACTCAAGCTGCGCAACGAGTCCCGCAAGATCCTCGGGCTGCCCGACCTGAAGGTGTCGGCGACCTGCGTACGGGTCCCGGTGGTGACCGGGCATTCGGTGTCGGTACACGCGGTGTTCGGTAACGAGGTCACCGCGGACGCTGCCGCCGAGATCATCAAGCAGGCGCCGGGTGTGGTGCTGGTCGACGACCCGGCCGAGGCCGAGTTCCCGACTCCCGCCGACGCGGCCGGTACGGATCCCACCTGGGCCGGGCGGTTGCGCAGGGCACTGGACGACCCCCGCGCGCTGGACCTGTTCCTGGTCGGCGACAACCTGCGTAAAGGCGCCGCGCTCAACACCGTGCAGATCGCCGAGCTGATCGCCGCGGAACCGACGCGTCGCTGACCCGCGTGGCGCTGGGCCGGCGGGTCCGGACCCGCGTGGCTCCGGACCCGCGTGGGTCCGACCCGCGTGGCTCCGGCCGGGGTGGCGCTGGGCCGGCGGCTCCGCTCAGCTCGGTCGGTACGCGGTGATGTCCGGCGGCAGCACCAGCAGCGACCGGGCGACCGTGCCGGACTCGGCGAGCCGCGCGGCATCGCGGCCGGCCCGCTTCACCGCGTACAGCGCCTCGTCGGCCCGGCGCAGAGTGTTCTCCGCGCTCTCGCCCGGTTCGCGCAGGGCGACCCCGACGCTGATCGTGCGGCCCACCCGGCGGGCGGCGGCGACCAGACGTTCCGCGACGGCCAGCGCCTCGGCGCTGTGCCCGACCTCCATCACCGCCGCGAACTCGTCGCCACCGATCCGGTAGAGGTCGTCGTCGGCACGCAGGGTGCCCTGCACCGCGCGGACCAGTTCGACCAGCAGCCGGTCGCCCTCCTGATGGCCGTAGGTGTCGTTGACCGTCTTGAACCGGTCGACGTCGATGGCCAGTACGGCGGTGCGACCGGGCCGGGCCCGCGTCAGCCGCTCGGAGAAGCGGCCGTGGTGGCCGAGTCCGGTGAGCGGATCGGAACTGGCCCGCAACCGCAGCTGCACCACCAGTTTCACCCGCTCCAGGCAGATCAGTGACTGCGCTGCGAGCAGCTCCAACAGGCTGACCGTACTGGTGTCGGCCGGGATGACCTCGTGGTCGACGGCGAGCAGTACACCGCCGTCGTCGTGCCGGCCACCGACCGGTACGGCGATCATGGTCCGGATGCCGGCGCCGGTCAGCCGTTCGAAGCCGCGGGCGTCCAGCGAGGCCGGGTCGCCCAGGCTATAGGTGGAGCCGTGTCGGCGGGTGCGGGCGGCGAGCAGGGCCAGCGCGGTGCGGTCGGCGATGACCAGCAGCCCGGCCAGTGGGCCGCGGGCGGCGGTGACCTGGATGTCCGGTCCGGAACCCATCGCGATGGCCGCCGAGGAGAGCCCGGAGATGTCCCGGACCGCCTCCAGCGTGCGGTCCAGGATTTCTGGCTCGTCTGGCGCGGAACTGAGCGCGACGGCGTGCCGGAGCAGGCGTTGACCAGTGGACTCGGCCGGCACGCCGTCGAGTTCGACGATCCGTTCAGACAGCAGGCCGGCGGCCCATTCCAGCGCGGTGGCCACCGCAGCCAGGTCCGGGCTGTTCGCGGACTCGACGTTGACCACGCCGACGGGGTGGCCGTCGGGGCCGGTGACCGGTACACAGACCTCGGTCAGTACGCCCGGGCCGAGCGGAATGTAGTCGGCGTCGATCCGGACGTCGGGGACCACGGCGGTCTTGCCGGTGCGGTAGACCCGGCCCACGACTCCGGCGTCGGCGGGTACCCCGTCGAACACCTGCCATGCGCCGGTGGCCGCGAGGCAGCGCAGCCGGCCGTTCACGTTGAGCAGGATGGCGATGGTGCCGGACAGTGATCTGCCGAGGGCAGTGACCGCCGCCTGGCAGGCAGCCTGAACCGACGACGCAACGGTCACCGTGGTGTCCAGTGCGTCGACGAGCCGGTCCTGGTCAATGCTCACACTCAGTGGCCAAACCTTCCGGTCACATGGTCCGTTGACATGCCGGCAACCTCAGAACACCAGTTTCAAGTATACGTTCGGTAGTGAGAATTCAACACCTGGTCACATTGTTCTGCTGTAGCGTGCTATGTCGGCATTTTGCCACCCGGTGGTGTTGGACACACCCGTTCGAGGACCACATCGAGCCACGACTACCTCACATTCGCGGCATCATGACGGAGATGACCAACGCCGCGCACACACTGCCACCGCAGGTGCTTCCCCAGTACGTCGCTCTCGCTCAGGGTGAGGTCCCCACGCCCGGACAGGTCGTGCATCTGACCGGGCGGGCCTCCCCGCAGTTCTCCCGCGAATCGATCCTGTTACAGGTGACCGAAGTCGAACCCTCCAGTGTGGACGCAAGTCGCGGCCGACCGCTGGACCGGGCCGGCTGGCTCTATCTCACCGGCTGGGAACTGGACCACAACCGGCAACAACGCGCGGTGCGTACGGTGCTGGTGCACGCGGCGGGCCTACTGGTCAGACGCTGATGCGCGCCGCCCGCGTCCCGGCCCGTACCAACGAGGCCGCCGGTCCGCTCAGAAGACAGAAATGCCGCGGCGCCTCAGCGCCGCGGCATTTTCCGTACGGTAGTTCGACCAGTGGCGAGCTCAGTGTGAACTCGGCACGTGTTCGGCTCGCAGATCGGCGAGACTGCGCCGGATGTCCTGGCGTTGGCGGGCGAGGCGTTGTGCGCCCTCGTACGGGTCGGCTACCGGGGTCCTGGCATCGAAACGGTGCGGCCAGGCGGGCAGCCGCCGCCGTATTCGGTCCAGCATGGATCCCTCCCTGCTCGGTGAAGTGATGCGGGAGCCCGTTCCGGAAAGTGAAGTCCGGAGGTGCGATGGGCGGTTCCTGAGCGATCTGCTCGGGTTCTGTCCTACCCAACGCCATGCCCGACCTCAAGGTCACGGTTCGATTTCGTACAGTCGACAGTTCGGTGGCCATCACCCCCACGTAGTCGTACTCGGAGTCGGCTGAACGGTTCAGGGCATCCGGACGTGCTCGGCGAGTACCTCGCGGATCGTGTACTGCGAGTCGGCGGCCATCACCGGGTTGGTGCGGTAGTAGTACGGGAGCTGGATCAGGGCGATGAACAGTGCCCGGTTGCGACCGCGCGCCCAGGTCGTGTCGTCGACGTCCAGCGCGGACCGGAAGGCCTCCCGTGCGCCGGCCGGCAGTACGTTCCACGCGACGATCAGGTCGCAGGCCGGATCGCCCATGCCCACGGTGCCGAAGTCGATGACGGCGCTGAGTCGCCCGTTCGTGGTCAGTAGATTGCCGGACATCAGGTCGGCGTGCAGCCAGACCGGCGGCCCGGAGTGTTCCGGTACGGCCAGCGCCGCCTCCCACGCCGCGGTCACCGCGTCGATGTCGATGGTCTCGCGCAGCTCGGGCATCGCCCGCAGTTCGATGATCGCCCGACGGGTGCCGGCATCATGGTCGGCCACCGGCCCGCCCCGGTACGCGGCCGGACCGTCCGGCAGGTCGATACGGCGCATGGCGGTGACGAACGCGGCCATGTCCTCGGCCAGCGCGTACGGTTCGGCGAGGCGCCCCGGGACGGGGTTTGTGCCGGGGAGCCAGCGGTACACCGACCAGTACGACGGATAGTCCGCTGCCGGTTTCCCCAGCGCGAGTGGGGCGGGTACGGGCACCGGCAGCAGCGGCGCGAGCCGGCTCAGCCACCGCTGTTCGGTGTCCAGGCCTTCGGCGGGCGCCGGCAGCCGAGGGAACCGTACGACCATGTCGTCGCCGAGCCGGAACAGCACATTGACCGTCCCGGACGCCGGGAGGGGCCGTACCGGCAGCGTCGCCCAGGGCGGAAACTGCTGCGCCACCAGCCTGCTGACGAGTTCCGCATCGATGTCGAGTTCATCAGCATGCAACCTGTCAGCGCACATGGACACCCCGGGAAACGTGGCAGATCGGACAGCCCCATCGCAGCGGGTCAGCCGTCGCCGGTCAAGTCATATTGCCCACGGCGACGATCTTGGCGTCCCGCAGCAGTCGCGCGCCGGGTGACGGACTCCCGCACGCCCCGGGCCGATGGACCGGCGGATGCGACGGGGGCGGCGGTCGGTAGTCAGCGCTGCTGGCCCCTCCCCTTCACGGGCTGCCCGAACCAGGGTCGGCAGGGATCCAGCCCCTGCACCGTTGCCCGGCTACCGCGGCCCGAGGCGCGCCAATCCCGTGCGGTGAGACGCAGGTGCTGAAGCTCGACGAGTCCCTGACCTGAGTGGTTCAGGCTGACCCCGTTGTCGGTGTAGCCGATCCGCCTACTGACGCCGAGCGATGCGGCATTGTCCTGGCGCGCCGAAGTGATTGCGGCAAACGCGCCGAGGTGGTCGAACGCCAGTCCCAGTACGGCTGAGCGCATGGCCACGCCGACGCCGCGGCCACGTACCGACCGGATCAGCCAGGAACCCGAGTCGACCGTGCGCAGGGTCGGGAAGTCGTTGGCCTCCAGCGACTGCATGCCGACCACCGAACCCTGGTACTCGACGGCGAAGTCCAGGCACCACAAGGTGGACGACCAGCTACCCAGCGAGCGCCAGTACCTCTGGTGCATGAGCCGGGCACGATTCGGCCGAAGGTCCAGACCGTCCAGCATCTCGGCGCGGGGATCGTGCTCGTAGTCGTCGGGCTGGACCGCGGCCAGGTGTGCCAGGTCGGCCTCCCGTACCGCCCGCAACACCACCTCATCGAAACGGAGCCGCAGGTCGAACAGGGGCCAGGCCGACGAGTCCATGCTGACAGGGTGTGCCGAATCCAACTGCCCCGGCAAGGCGTTTCTGGCGGTGCGGTGCAGTCACTGCGCGCCGTTGCGCAGGTCGAGCCCGGTGGCGACAAGGAGCATGACCGCAAGGGCGGGAAGTCATTCAGTTAGTCACGCAGAAGGCCCGCCGGATCTCCGGCGGGCCTTCTGGACTGGTCGGGGTGGCGGGATTCGAACCCACGGCCTCTTCGTCCCGAACGAAGCGCGCTACCAAGCTGCGCCACACCCCGAGGTGCGCGGGCCAATACTAGCGGACCCGTAGCGGCGGCAGCGCGTGCGGGGTCAGGACTTCGGTACCAGGGTCAGCAGCGTGGCCTCGGGCGGGCAGGCGAACCGCACCGGCGCGTACGGGCTGGTGCCCAGGCCCGCGGAGACGTGTAGCCAGGCGGGGCCGTACCGGTGCAGGCCGGAGACCCGGCGACGGTCCAGGCCGCAGTTGGTGACCAGGGCGCCGTAGAGCGGTACGCAGACCTGCCCGCCGTGCGTGTGCCCGGCCACCATCAGCTCGAAGCTGTCCTCCACCATCCGGTCCAGCACCCGCGGCTCGGGTGAGTGGGTGAGGCCGACGTGCACATCGGCGTCGTGCTGGGCGGGACCGGCGACCCTGTCGTACTCGTCGCGGTCGATGTGCGGGTCGTCGACGCCGACCAGTTCGACCCGCCGGCCGCCGGCCTTCAGCACGGTACGGGCGTTGTTCAGGTCCGCCCAGCCGGCCCCCACCAGGACGTCCCGCAGCTCCTCGGCGGGCAGCGGCGCGCCCTGCCGATACTCCAGGTCCGGGTTGAAGTAGCCGAACGGGTTCTTCAGGATCGGACCGTGGTAGTCGTTGGAGCCGAACACGAACGCGCCCGGGGTGCCGGCCAGCAGCGGCTGCAGGGCTCGGAGTACGCCGGGCAGCGAGTCGGCGTGTGCCATGTTGTCGCCGGTGAGCAGCACCAGGTCGGGATCGAGCGCGGCCAGGCTCGCCACCCAGTCCTGTTTGCGCCGCTGGTCGGGCATCATGTGCAGGTCGGAGACCTGCAGTACGCGCAGCGGCTCGGCGTCCGGCGCGAGGACCGGTACGTCGTAGCGGCGCAGGGTGAACCGGTTCCGCTCGATCAGGCTGGCGTAGGCGAAGGTGGCCAGGCCGGCGCCCAGGATCCCGGCCACAGTGAAAACGGTACGGTTCCGCATGGGTACCAGGGTAGTTTCGTCGTTCATGAGCGAAGACGCGAGGCGGCGAACCGACGGAACGCAGGATGGCCCGGGCAGCAGCGGGGCGGCCAGGCTGTCCGAGCAGCTGCGGGCCGATCTGACCACCGCGATGAAGGCCCGCGACGAGCTGACCCGGGACACGCTGCGGATGACGCTGACCGCGGTACGCACCGTCGAGGTGTCCGGCAACGAGCCGCGTGAGCTGTCCGACGACGAGGTCCGCACCGTGCTGATCAAGGAGTCGAAGAAGCGGCGTGAGGCCGCGGAGGCGTTCGATACCGCCGGGCGTACCGAGTCCGCGGCCCGGGAGCGGGCCGAGGCCGGCGTACTGGCCCGCTACCTGCCGGCCGAGCTGTCCGACGACGAGTTGACCGACCTGATCCGCGAGGTCATCGCCGAGGGCGGTTTCAGCGGCCCGCGGCAGATGGGCGCGGTGATGAAGATCGTCCAGCCGAAGGTGACCGGCCGCGCCGATGGTAAGCGGGTGGCCGGCGAGGTGCGCCGTCAGCTCTCCGCGGGGTGACCCGCGGGCCGTCAGCTCGGCGCTGGCTGCCCTACACATGCGAGGGCCCGGCAGCTGTCCGCTGCCGGGCCCTCGGACGTAGCTGCGCCCTAACCCGGGAAGAACGGGTTGTTGCGCAGGGTGCCCTGGGTGTTGTTCCCGCCGGGTGGGCCACCGGTGCCCGGCCCACCACCACCGCGGTGGCCGCCACCGCCGGTCGGTCCGCCACCGTGTGCGCCGCCCGGCGGCGGGGTCTTCTTGGGCGGTGCCGGCGCTGCGCGCAGGTAGCCCTTGTCGCCGAGGGCGATCGCCTTCGACTCCTTCTTGAAGTCGACCGGGTTCTTGCCTTCCAGCGCCGTCTTCATCGTCATGGTGACGGCCCGGTCGACGCTCTGCGCGACCCCGCCGGTCACATAGTGGTGCGGGTTGGCCGGGTCGACTGCGGTCCCGGCGGCGGCCACCTGGGTGGTGAATCCGGCGAAGCTCTCGGTGGCCTCGTTCTCCGAGGTACCGGTCTTGGCCGCGAACTGGTGGTTACCGAGCAGGCTTCCCATGCCCCCGGCCGTGCCGTTGCTGCCGCCGACACCGTTGCAGTCGCCCCAGTAGGGCTTGTTGTTCACGGTGCAGCGGGCCGCGTCGGTGGCGGCCCGGGCCACGTCCGGTTTGATCGCCTGGTGGCAGTCCGGCTTGGTGGTCGGCACGTTCTTGCCGGTGTTGTCGGTGACGCTGAGCACCGGCAGCGGGCTGCAGTATTTACCGTCCGCGGCGACCGTGGCGTACGCGTTGGCCAGTTGCAGCGGCGTGGTGGCCGACACGCCCAGGGTGAACGCGCCCCACTGCTCGGCGTGGTCGGACAGCCAGGCGTCGGTGTTCGGCGTGTCAGGGCTGCCGTTGAAGGTGATGCCCAGCTTCTTGGCCATGGCGACCGCCTTGTCCGGGCCGATCTGCTCCTCGAGCCAGACGAAGTAGGTGTTCACCGAGTGGGCGAAACCGGTCCACATGTTGCGGTAGCCGACCATGTAGTTGGAGTTGTTGTCGTTGGTGACGCAATAGTCGTAGTTGCCGTGACCGTCCGGGCAGGAGGCGGAGCCGCCGGGCGCCACCGGATAGTGGGTCTTGTAGCGGACCGGTGCCTGGAACCCGGTGTCCAGCGGCTTGCCGGCGTCCAGCGCGGCCAGCATGGTGAACATCTTGAACGTCGAACCGGTCTGGTAACCGGTCACCGCGTCACCGCCGGTGATCAGTGGGTTCACCGTGTTCGGGTAGTTGTTCTGGCCGTGCGGGTTCTTCGCCAGGCTGTAGTTGCGGTTGACGGCCAGGGCCAGTACGTGCCCGGTGCCCGGCTGCACCGCGGCGATCGGCAGCGCGAACGCGTTGTCCTTGGAGTAGACGTTGGTGGACTCGGTCATGGCGCGCTTCTGCACCTTCGGGTCCATCGACGTGACGATCTTGTAGCCACCCTGCTTGAGCCGGGTCTCCCGTTCGGCGGAGGAGCCACCGAAGGCCTTCTGCTTCTTCCACCACTGGACTACGTAGTCGCAGAAGAAGCCCCAGTCCTTGTGGTTGCTGGGTACGCTGCTGCACCCGTTCGGCGTGGTGCCCAGGTGCAGGGCGATCGGCTTGGCCCGCTCCGCCTTGGCCTTCGCCGCGCTCAGGTAACCCATCTTGACCATGGCGCCGAGCACGTAGTCGCGGCGCGAGGTCGCGTACTTGAGGTCCTTGGTCGGGTCGTTGTCCGGAGCCTGCACCATGCCTGCGATCATCGCCGCCTCCGGCGCGGTCAGCTTGCTCGGCGGCTTGGAGAAGTACGCCTGGCTGGCCGCGTAGATGCCGTACGCGCGGTGCCCGAAGTAGGAGATGTTGAGGTAGCGCTCCAGGATCTGACTCTTGCTGAGCTTCTTCTCCAGGGCGACCGCGTAGCGCATCTCCTTGAGCTTGCGGCCGGCGGTGTCCTGGGTCGCCTCGACCTGCTCCTCGGGGGTGAGGTTCGGGTCGGTCTTCAGCACGTTACGCACGTACTGCATGGTCAGCGTCGACGAGCCCTGGGAGACTTCGCCGCTGCGGCCGTTGGCCACCAACGCCCGCATGACGCCCTTCAGGTCGACGCCGTGGTGCTGGTAGAAGCGGGTGTCCTCGGCGGCGACCATGGCGTGCTGCATGACCGGTGAGACGTCGGAGATCGGCACGTCCTTGCGGTACTCGTCGTAGAGCTGCGCGATGAGGGTCTTGCCGTCCTTCGCGTAGAGGTACGAGATCTGCGGCTGCGGTGGGATCTGCAGATCGTGCGGCAGGTTCTCGAACGAGTCGGACCCTGCCTTGGCGCTCAGCCCGGTGAAGGCCACGGCCGGGAACGCTGCCGCGGCGACCACGACGCCGGCCAGCAGTCCGCAGATGATCAGCGAAGCAGCGCTGGAGAGCAGGGAACGTTCGCGCATCCGAATCACCGTCTCAGAGTACGTGAGGGGCTGACGACAGCCTGGTGTTGGTAGTGGCCCCGGCGCTCCGGGTGCGGCGGATGTGCTGGAGCGCGCGCACCGACCGCAGGATGCCGGCCGCGCACTGTGCGCAACGGCGACCCCTACGTGTAGGACGCGGTACGAGGTGACCGGGTTGCGCGGTATGCCGAAGCGTTGCGTAGGTCACTCGCAGCAATTGGCACAGGTTGGGGCAACAAAGTTCGCCCGCGACATTGCGTAACTGGTTAACTACAGAGGATCATATCTGGGCGGCGGGCCGTGTTGCTCCTCACGCGAGCGGGTGACGAAAGCCGTACGCACTGTTGTGGTTTGGGGCGGGGGGCTCCTAGTCTGCGCATGGGGGCAGCTCCAACCCACACCGGCGGGCCCGTCAGGGCACGTCAGGGACCAAGAGGGGGGTCTTGGGTTATGGGGCTGAACGCCGAATGGGCAACAATCGCCGCGTGCCGGGATGGGGACCCGGACGCACTGTTCGTACAGGGGGCGGAACAGAACATCGCCAAGCGGGTCTGCCGGTCGTGCCCGGTCCGCTTCGAGTGCCTCGCAGACGCACTCGACAACAGGATCGAGTTCGGCGTGTGGGGTGGTATGACCGAACGGGAACGGCGCGCACTGCTACGCCGTCACCCACAGGTACGAAGCTGGCGAGCGGTATTCGAAGCGGCGTTGGAGAACCAGCGGACACCGGTCGGCGCGCTTGCCGGCTGACCTGATCGCAGCGGTGTGCTGAGCAGGGGGTTCAGCACGACTGCCGCGGTCAGGACGTCCAGAACGGTGACATCGAGCGCAAAACGGAGCCGGCCAGGCGCAAACGTCCGGACCGCGGAGCTGCCCACCGGCGCTCGACACGACCACCCGTTCTACGACACGTCAACGACTGGCAGTCCGGCCCGCACCGCAACTGGTGCGGGCCGGGCCTCACCCCTCGTCCGGCCGCCCGGCTCCCAGCCCGGCGCCGATGATCCGCAACCCGGCCAGATCGTGTACGTCCGAAGCCTGCGCCGGCACTGCGGCGACCGGCACCGCCGGGTGCGCGTGTACGAACCGTTCCGCCACCGACCGCTCCAGCTCCACCCGCCGCCGCAGCGCCGCGTGGATACGGAGCACCGCGGCGGTCACATCGGAGTAACCGGACGCCTCCAGCGCCTCCACCCCACCCAGGCTGCGTTCCACCGACAACGCCGGCGCCGCCACCTCGTGCACCCGGTTGAGCACCAGACCATGCAGCGGCATCCGGTCCCGGGCCAACCGCTGGGCGAAGTACGTCGCCTCCCGGATCGCATCCGGCTCCGGTGCCGCTACCAGCAGAAACGCCGTCTCGCGGTCCTGCAGTACGCGGTAGGTGTGTTCGGCGCGCTGGCGGAACCCGCCGAACGTGGAGTCCAGCGAGGACACGAACGTCGAGATGTCCGAGATCAGCTCGGTGCCCAGCACCTTGGTGAACGCGCGACCCACCAGCGAGAACGACGCCGTCATCAGCCGCAGCACACTGCGCCCACCGGTACGGGCCGGAACCAGCAGCAGCCGCAGCATCCGCCCATCCAGGAACTTGGCCAGATGCTGCGGAGCGTCCAGGAAGTCCAGTGCCGAGCGCGACGGCGGGGTGTCCACCACGATCAGGTCCCACCCGTCAGTGGCCCGCAACTGACTCAGCTTCTCCATCGCCATGTACTCCTGGGTGCCGGCGAAAGTGGAGCTCATGGCCTGATAGAAGGGATTCGCGAAGATCTCGGCCGCCTTGGCCTGATCGGTGTGTGCCAGCACCACCTCATCGAAGGTGCGCTTCATGTCCAGCATCATGGCGAACAGTTCGCCGCCGGCGGTCGAATCCACCTCCGGTACCGGACGCGGTGCATTGTCCAGTTCCGACAGGCCCATCGACTGGGCCAGCCGGCGGGCCGGGTCGATGGTGAGCACGACCGTACGGCGACCGTGCTCCGCCGCCCGCAGCGCCAGCGCCGCCGCCGTGGTCGTCTTGCCCACACCGCCGGCGCCACAGCACACCACGATCCGGATCCTCGGATCCCGGATGATCGCGTCCACATCCAGTTCAGGCGACCCGGCCGGCCGGCTCGTCGTCGGCGCGGACTCCGCTGCCCCGCTCGTCACGCCGGCACCACCCCCTGGCCGGTCAGGGCCGTCGCCAGGTCGTAGAGACCGGACAGGTCGACACCGTCGGTCACCATCGGCAGGTCCAGCATCGGGCGCTGGAGACCGGACAGCTCGTCGCGCAGCCGGTTCTCCAACTCCAACCGGGTGCGATAGTCGGCCGCCTCGCCGGCCAGCCCGGCCAGCGTCGCCCGGTCGGTCGGCAGACCGGCAGCGGTCAGCCCGCGCCGCAGCTCCGCCTGGGTGACGCGGCGCCCGGCCAGCAACGGCGGCCGGGTCGCGTTCACGATCACCGCGCCCACCGGCAGGCCCAGCCCGGCCAGCTCCGCCGCCGCGTCCGTGGTCTCCTGGACCGGCATCTCCTCCAACAGGGTCACCAGGTGCACCGCCGTCATCGGCGAGCGCAGCACGGCCGACACGCCCTCGCTCTGCGTCTTGATCGGACCGACCTTCGCCAGCTTCGCGGTCTCCGCCGTGACATTCAGGAACCGGGCGATCCGGCCGGTCGGCGGCGCGTCCAGGACCACCGCGTCGTACACCCGGGTGCCGTTGGCGGTGCGGGTGACCGCCTCCTTGACCTTGCCGGTCAGCAGCACGTCACGCAGCCCCGGCGCGATCGTGGTGACGAAGTCGACCGCACCGAGCTTCTTCAACGCCCGACCGGCGGTGCCCAGCCGGTAGAACATGTCCAGGTAGTCGAGCAGGGCCTCCTCGACGTCCACCGCCAGGGCCCGGACCTTCCCGCCGCCCGGGGCGACCGCGACCCGACGCTCCGCGTACGGCAACGGCGGGGAATCGAACAGCTGGGCCAGACTCTGCCGGCCCTCCACCTCGATCACCAGGGTCCGCCGACCGTCCGCGGCCAGCGCGAGCGCGAGCGCACCGGCCACCGTCGTCTTGCCGGTGCCACCCTTGCCGGTCACGATGTGCAGCCGGGCCCGGGGCCACCCCGGTGACTCGGCCGACCTGGACTTTCCGGTTGGTCGCGGCACGCTGCCGAGGGTACTCGGCTGTACGTCACTCACTTCCCGGTGTTGATCCCGCACACCCGCCAGCCGTGCTCGTCGACCACGGCGAACCGCCACTGCTGGTGCGCGTACCCGCTCCCGGCGCCGGTGCCCTGACGCCACCGCAGCTTGGCGCTGACCTTCACGCTTTCCGCCGTGCGGCTCTCCTGCTTCGGCGCGCTCCAGGTGACCGTGCCCTGATACCGCGCGGCCTGGGTGAGCAACTGCTGCACCGACCGGGCGTCCCGCTGCTTGGCGCACACGTACTGGCTGGCGGTCTTCTCATCCTGCTGCTTGAAGATCGCGTCGAGCAGCCGGTCGGCGGCCGACGCCGGGCTCGCAGCACCCGGGCCCACCCGCACCACCAGTAGGTATCCGGTGGTGCCCACGCCCAGACAGAGCAGGATGACACCGATCAGGACCACCACCACGACGGTGCCGCCGCGGGTCCTGGTCGGGCGCGGCGGAGCACCGTACGGCGGCGTCGGCGCGGAGTAGGGCGCAGTCATGCTGCTCACCCTAGGCCGTGTCCCAAAGCCTGCGGTCGAGCGAGGAGGCGCCGGTACGACGGCCGTGCTGGCCGTCGGGTCGACCTGCCGCGGCGGGCAGACCTGCCGGGACGGGGCCGGCGGTGGCCCCACTACGCTGCGGTCATGCAGAAATGGGAGTATCAGACCGTGCCGCTACTGGTGCATGCGACCAAACAGATCCTGGACAACTGGGGTACCGACGGGTGGGAGCTGGTCGCGGTCATCCCCGGGCCGAATCCGGAGAGCCTGGTCGCGTACCTGAAGCGTCCGGTGGGGCAGAGCTGATGGCCGCCGTCTCGGCGCGGCTTGCCGAGCTCGGCCTGACCCTGCCGGAGGTGGCCGCGCCGGTCGCCGTGTACGTACCGGCGCTGCGGGACGGCGACCATGTCTACGTCTCCGGCCAGCTGCCCCTGGTCGGCGGGGAACTCGCCGCGACCGGCAAGGTCGGCGCGGAGGTGACGTCGGAGCGGGCCACTGAGCTGGCCCGGACCTGCGCACTCAACGGGTTGGCGGCGATCGGCTCGGTCGTCGACCTGGATCAGGTACGTCAGGTGGTGAAGGTGACCGGTTTCGTGGCGTCGGCGCCCGGCTTCACCGGTCAACCGGCGGTCCTCAACGGGGCCAGTGAGCTGCTCGGCGCGGTGTTCGGGGACCCCGGACGGCACACCCGCAGTGCGGTGGGCGTGGCGGAGCTGCCGTTGAACGCGCCGGTCGAAGTGGAACTGATCGTCCGGGTCGCGGGCTGACTGACCGGATCGCCGGGCTCGCCCGCTCGCTCCGGGCATGCCGGACTGATGCCCCGACTCCGGGCACAGCGTAGTGACAGAAGTGTGACGGCCGTGTGGGGATTCGGGGCCGGGCGCCGTACGATCACTGCCGTGGGCAGCGCGGAGCCGGGCGGCAGTGTGGGCGGCCCCCAGGTGGGGGTCCGACTCGCCGGTTCGGCAACCACACCGGCCGCCGGACTACCCCGGTGGGCGACGCTGGTCCGTGCACCCAACCCTGGCCCGATGACCTTGACCGGTACGAACTCGTGGGTGCTGCGCGCGCCGGGCGCCACGGACTGCGTGGTGGTCGATCCGGGCCCCGCCGACGAGGAGCACCTGGCCCGGCTCGCCGGCGCCGGGCCGGTGGCGCTGACTCTGGTCACCCACGGGCATCCCGACCACGTCGACGGCCTGGCCCGGCACCGGCAGCTCGCCGGCGGTGAGGTGCGTGCGGTGGACGCCGCGCAAGGCATCCCGCTGGCCGATGGCGAGGTGCTGCGGGCCGCCGGGCTGCGGATCGAGGTACTGGGTACTCCGGGCCATACCGCCGACTCGGCATGCTTCCTGGTCGGTATGGACCCCGGCGACAGCGGGGTCCACGAGGCGGCCGCAGGTACCGAGCCGGCGGTGCTGACCGGGGACACGGTGCTGGGTGCCGGCACCACCGTGGTGATGTGGCCGGACGGCGATCTCGGCGCCTACCTGGCCAGCCTGACCCGGCTCACCGGGCTCGGCGCCCTGCCGGTACTGCCCGGCCACGGCCCGGCGCTGGCCGACTGCGCCGCCGCCGCCGGTTTCTACCTGGCGCACCGGCAGGCGCGGCTCGAACAGGTGCGTACGGCGCTGGCCGCCGGCACCGGCACGGTCGCCGACGTGCTGGATCGGGTCTACCCCGGCGTGGATGCGGCGGTACGGCCGGCTGCGGAGATGACCGTCCGGGCGCAGCTCGCCTACCTCGGAATTGGTGTGCGGGAACACCATCTGAGCTCCCAACCGTTGGACTATCTGTGACCTGCCCGGTATGCGGAACTGTCGCCGTCCCCGGCGCCCGGTACTGCCATCAGTGCGGTAGCCAGCTGCCGTCCGTGGCCAGCCTGCCGTTGACCGAGCGGCGGGTGGTGACGGTCCTGTTCGGTGACCTGTCGGACTTCACCGCCTGGTCGGAGGACCTGGACCCGGAACGGGTCAGTTCGGTCACCGACCGGGTGCTGGCCGCCTTCGCCGGCGCCGTGACCACCTTCGGCGGCCACGTCGACAAGCTGACCGGGGACGGGATCATGGCCGTCTTCGGTGCCCCGGTCGCGCACGAGGACGACCCGGACCGGGCGGTACGCGCAGCCCTGGCGATGCAGCGGGCCGTCCGGCGGGTGCTCGACGCCGAGCAGGGCGGCGGCGTACCGCTCGGGTTGCGGGTCGGTCTGAACACCGGCCAGGTTGTCGCCGGTGTACAGGCCAACCTCGAGTACACCGTCATCGGCGACGCGGTGAACACGGCGGCCCGGATCGGGGACGCCGCCACCGTCGGCGCCGTGTACGCGGGCGCGACCACGTTCCACGCGACCGTACAGCGGGCCTCCTGGCGTAAGCTGCCGCCGCTGCGGCTGAAGGGCAAGCGCGAGCCGGTCGACGCGTACGAGCTGCTGGGCCTGCGGGACGCGCCCGGCACCCGGTCCGGTCTGGGCGACGAGGCACCGTTCATCGGTCGCGAACCCGAGGCCGGCCGGTTCGACGGGCGACTCAACGAGGTCATCGACCGTGGCCAGCCGCGCATACTGGTGATGACGGCGGAGGCCGGCGTCGGCAAGTCCCGGTTCGCCGCCGAGGCCGCCCGCCGGGCCGGGGAACACGGCACCCGGGTGCTGTCGGTGCGTTGCGAGGCATACGGGGAGCGCCGCAGGCTCGCGCCGTTGGCCGATCTGGTCCGGCAGGCGGCCGGGTTGTCCCGGGAGGACGGCCCGCACCGCAGTGAACGCCGGGCCACCGCGCAGACCCGGCTGTTCCGGCTCGCCAAGCGGCAGAGCGCGGACCAGCCGCAACTGCCGATCGACCTGCTGATGGCGCTGCTGGGGCACGGCGACCTGCCTGGACGGACCGAGCGGCCCACCGGCCCCGGTCGCGACGGCAGCGAGGCGGTACCCGCCGCGGTCGCGAACCTGCTCAACCTGCTCGCGGTCGAATCGCCGCTGGTGGTCATTGTGGACGACGTACACGACGCCACCAGCGAGACCCTCAAGGCGCTGGGCACGATGATGTCCCGGCTGGCCGGCCCGATCCTGGTGCTGCTGCTCGGCCGCCCCGAACTGACCCGGACCGCCGGCCTGCTCAGCCGCATCCCGGACGCCGAACTGACCCCGCTGCCGCCGCTGCGCGGTGAGGACGCCGGCCGACTGCTGCGCGCGTACCTCAACGGTGGTCGGCTGTCGCCGGCCGACGAGAGCCGGCTGCTGGCCACCGCCCAGGGCAATCCCTTCTACCTGGCCGAACTGGTCACCCTGCTGATGGAACGCGGTCGGCTGGTTGGTGAGTCCGAGCCCGGCCACGACGACAAGGAACGCTGGTCGCTCGCGGACGGTTCGATGGGGGGTCGGCTGCTCTCCCGCGACCTGGCCGCAGTACTGGCCGCCCGGATTGACACGCTGTCCCCGCTCGCCCGGTCGGTGCTGCGGGACGCGGCGGTCGTCGGGGACGCGGTACCCACCGCGGCGCTGGTGTGGCTGCAGCCCGGGGTGCCCGAGGACGAACTGGACAAGGCGCTGGATGCCCTGGTTGCCCGCAACATGTTGCGCCGCGCCGGGCACGACGAGTTCACCTTCGCCACGCCGCTGATGCGGGAGGCCGCGTACGCCGGGATCGGCAAGACGGACCTGGCCGACCGGCATGCCCGGCTGGCCCGCTGGGCGGCGCAGAAGGTGCATTCGGAGTCCACCTACGGCCCGGTGGACGAGGCGAACCTGGGCGACGACGCATTCGTGGCCGAACACGCCGAACGTGCCGTACTGCTCGCCGACGAGGTCGGTCTGCGCGACGACGCGGACGCTCGGTCGGTGGCGCCGCTCGGCGCCGCGGCACTGTCCCGGATGGCGGCCCGGGCCCTGGACGACGGGGAACCGGCCCGGACCGTGGAACTGACCCAGCGGGCCGCCCGGGTGGCCGGCGGTACCGGCGGGGGCAGCCTGCCGGCGACCGACCGGCTGATCCGGGCAAAGGCTCTGCTGCAACTGGGCCGGGCCGGTGAGGCGTGCCGGGAGGCGGAGGACCTGGCCGGCACCGCGATCAGCGACCAGATCCGGATCGACGGTCTGATCCTGGCCGGCGAGGCGTACCGGACCCTGGGTAACCGGGAGCAGGCCCGCGGGTCCTGGCAGCGGGCGCTGCAGGGGGCGGAGAGCGCCGACCTGTCGAAGCAGCGCGCCGACACGCTCTGCAAGCTCGGTATGAGCGACTACGTGTCGGGCCGGTTCCGGGAGGCCGAGCAGCAGATCATCGCCGCGTACCGGGTGTCCGAGGCGGCCGGCCACAAGGGCAACCAGGCCTGGTCGTTGCAGCATCTGGCCTGGGTGTCCACCAGCCGTGCCGACTTCGCCGGTGCGGACGCCGCGCTGGGCCGCGCCGCGAAGCTGTTCGCCGAACTCGACGACGACACCGGCCGGGCCTGGGTACGCGGCACCACCGCGTTCGGTCGACTGCTGGCCGGCCGGCTCACCGATGCCGACGGCCTGGCCAGGGCTTTCCTGCCGTTCGGTGAACGTACCGGGGACACCTGGGCGGTCGGTACGTTGCGCAGCGTGGCGGCGTTCGCGTCCGCCGAACTGGGCCGGCTGACCGAGGCGACCCGCGCCGCGGACCGGGCGTACCGGGACTTCGAGGCGATGGGCGAGGACTGGGGCCGGGGTCTGGTGCTGACCGCGCGGGCGATGGTGGCCCGCGGCGCCGGTGAGGTGGACCGGGCGATCGAACTGTTGACCGAGGCGGAACGGTTCGGCGAGAAGATCGGGCATCCGTTGCTGATGGGGATGTCGCGGACGACCCGTGGGTTCTGCCAGCTGGACCGGTCCGATCCGATCGCCGCGGAGCGGGACGCCCGGGCGACCCTCGAACTCGTGGAGCCCTACGACGTACTGGACGCCGCCCGGGTCGGGCCGACGGTGCTGCTGGCCGAGGCGTACCGGGCACAGGGTGATGTGGCCGCCGCGCTGCGGCTGCTCGACGAGGTGGACGAGGCGCCGCAGCAGCCGGCCCTGCTGCTGTCCCGGCGGCAGGTCGGCGCGATGCACGCGTTGACCCTGCTGTCGGCGGGCCGGCCGGAGGACGCCGTGGCCCGGGCCAGACTGGCCGTGGAGGTACCCGCGGAGGATGTCCGCAGCGGTGTGCTGGCGTACTTCGCGCTGGCCCGTACGCTGCTGGCGACCGGTGCGCGGGATGAGGCCCGGCAGGCGGCCCGGCAGGCTGTGGAGGCCGCGTACGCCACCGAGCAGACCGCAGATCGGGCCGGCGCCGACGCGCTGCTCGCCGAGATCGAGGGTCTGCTGGTGCGCTGACCGGAAAAGGTGGCGGTATCCGGGGTCTCGCGGTATCTGGGCCTCGCGGTATCTGGGGCGAGGGCCAGGTGTTCGCGGGCAAGGCGGAGCTGCGTCCGGGTGCCGGTGGTACCCGGGCGCGGCGGCAACGCCGCCAGCCTGGGTCCGCCCCAGCCTCAGCGTTGGCCGAGCTTGACCTGGACCTTCCTGGTGGCGCCGGCACGCTGCACGGTCACCTCGACGGTGTCGCCCGGCTTGTGGTCGACCAGTGCCGTGCTCAGGCTGCCCGGATCGGTGACCGGGGTGCCGTCCACAGCGGTGATCACGTCGCCGGGCCGGATACCGGCCTTGGCGGCCGGGCCGGAAGACTGCACGCTCACCACGCCCGCGCCGGCCGGCTGGTAGCTGCTGTTGAGCACCGGCCGTACGGTCACGCCCAGTATCGGTCGTCCCGAACTGGTGACCGACCCGTTCTTGACGATCTGGTCGGCGATGCGGGTGACGGTGTTTCCGGCGATGGCGAAACCGATGCCGGGGGCGGGGGCGCTGGTGCCCTGCTGCTGGTCGGTCGCGGCCAGCGTGGGGATGCCGACGACCCTGCTGTTCATGTCGACGAGGGCGCCGCCGCTGTTGCCCGGGTTGATGGCCGCGGAGGTCTGGATCATGTCCGGGATGGCGGTGCCGGGTGAGCCGCCGGTACGAGGTTCCTGCACGGTACGGCCGACCGCGGAGATGATGCCGTTGGTGACGCTGCCGGACAGCCCGAGCGGGCTGCCCATCGCCAGTACCACCTGGCCGACCCGCAGTTTGCCGGAGTCGCTGAAGGTGGCGGGCGGCGCGGACAGGGCGCCGGTCACCCGGATCACCGCCAGGTCGCTGGGCGGGTAGCTGGACAGCAGCGTCGCGTCCAGCGGCGTACTGCCGGTCGCGGTGGTCACCTTGAACTTCTTCGCGTTGCCGACCACGTGCGCGTTGGTGACGATGTCACCCCGGCCGTCGTAGACGATGCCGGAGCCGAGCCCCTGGCTGGTGGTGATCTGCACGACGGACTTCAGTACGTCGCTGACGACCTTCTCGTACGCGGTGCTCTGGCCGCTGGGGTCGGCGGTGGACCGGTCGGTGGACGGTCGCGCCGGTCCGGCCGGCCCACCACCGCTGGTGCAGCCGGCGACCACCAGCATTGCCGCGGTGACCAGGGCGATTCGGTACGCGCGCATGACATGGACCTACCACGGCGCGCCGGTCGGCCGACGCCGTTCGCGGATACTCCTGCCCACCCGGCCGTGGCGCGGCATACTGCCCGGCCCGGCCCGGCCCGGGCCGACACGGCCCGACGCACCGTGGCGCCGGGCCGCGCCGCCATCCTGATCAGAATCCGGCGGTCAGTGCCCCCGGGCGATCCACTCGTCGAGGTGCGGCGCCTCGGCCGCGATGGTCGTGGTCGGGCCGTGCCCGGTGTGCACCGTCGTACGGGCCGGCAGGGTGAACAGCCGCTCCGAGATCGACCCGATGATCGTGTCGAAGTCCGAGTAGGAGCGGCCGGTGGCACCCGGCCCGCCGGCGAACAGCGTGTCGCCGGTGAACACGGCCTCCAACTGCGGGGCATGGAAACAGCACCCGCCGGGGGAGTGCCCCGGGGTGTGCAGCACCCGCAGGTCGATCCCGGCCACCGTGAGGGTCTCGCCGTCGGCCAGTTCGGCGTGCGGAGCCCGGTCCGGGTGCGCCAGGTCCCACAGAACCCGGTCGTCCGGGTGCACCAGGATCGGCGCATCCACCAGCGCGGACAGTTCCAGAGCGGCGTCCACATGGTCGGAATGGGCGTGCGTGCAGGCGATCGCCACGACCTGTCGGCCGGCGACCAGTTCGGCGATCGCGGCTCCGTCGTGCGGCGCATCGACGATCAGGCACTCCTGCTCGTCGCCGACCACCCAGACGTTGTTGTCCACGTCCCAGCTGCCGCCGTCCAGCTCGAAGACACCCGAGGTGACGATCTGTTGGATGCGGGTGGACATCAGCCGGCCTCCCGTCCTGTACCGCCGCTCACCACTGCACCACGCTGCGCAGTACCTCGCCGCGGGTCATCCGGCCGAACGCGGCCTCGACATCGTCGATGCCGATCGTCTCGGACACGAACGCGTCCAGCGGGAACCGGCCCTGCCGGTACAGGTCGATCAGCATCGGGAAGTCGCGGCTGGGCAGACAGTCGCCGTACCAGGACGACTTCAACGCGCCGCCGCGGCTGAACAGGTCCAGCAGCGGCAGCTCCAGCTGCATCTCCGGGGTGGGCACCCCGACCAGTACGACGGTGCCGGCCAGGTCACGGGAGTAGAACGCCTGCCGGTAGGTCTCCGGCCGGCCGACCGCCTCGATCGCCACGTCGACACCGTTTCCGCGGGTGACCGCCTGGATCGCGGCGACCGGGTCGGTCTGGCTGGAGTTGACGGTGTGGGTGGCGCCGAAGTCGCGGGCCCAGCCGAGTTTCCGGTCGTCGATGTCGACCGCCACGATCGTGGTGGCGCCGGCCAGTCTCGCCCCGGCGATGGCGGCGTCACCGACCCCGCCGCAGCCGAACACCGCGACCGAGTCGCCGCGCCCCACCCCGCCGGTGTTGATCGCCGCGCCGAGGCCGGCCATCACACCGCAGCCGAGCAGCCCGGCGGCGCTCGCCGGTGCCGTCGGGTCGACCTTCGTGCACTGGCCGGCGGCGACCAGCGTCTTCTCCGCGAACGCGCCGATGCCCAGGGCCGGTGTCAGCTCGGTGCCGTCGGCCAGGGTCATCCGGCTGGTCGCGTTGTGGGTGTCGAAGCAGTACCAGGGGCGGCCCCGGCGGCAGGCCCGGCACACGCCGCAGACCGCACGCCAGTTCAGGATCACGAAGTCGCCCGGTACGACCTCGGTGACGCCCGCACCGACCGACGCGACGGTGCCGGCTGCCTCGTGGCCCAGCAGGTACGGGTAGTCGCCGCCGATCCCGCCTTCGCGGTAGTGCAGGTCGGTGTGGCAGACGCCGCAGGCCGCCACGTCGACCAGGACCTCCCCCGGTCCCGGATCCGGCACGGTGATCGTCTCGACGGTGACCGCGGCACCTTTCGCGCCGGCGACCACGGCGCGTACCTGATGTGACATGGCACCGATCGTTCCGTGCGCCGCCGCCCGGCGCAACAACACGGCCGGTTCCGTACCGGCGAGTCTCGTCCGGGGAATGACCGGAGCGGTGGCGCAGATCGTGGCAGGGTCACGCGCAGTGATGTCAGCGGCGGCGCCCCTCGTTGCGCTCGAGGTGTCCATGAGCTCGACAGTTGGAGCATGGAGGTATCACGATTGCCGGCCCGTACCGAGCTGATCGACGACTCTGTCGCCGGCACCACCGGCCTGCCCAGCGGCGTCGTCACATTCCTGTTCACCGACATCGAGGGTTCGACCCGGTTGGCCCGTGCCCTCGGCCCGACCTACCGGCAGGTCCTCGCCGATCACCGACGGTTGATGCGCGACTGTCTGCGTACCGACGGCGGTGCCGAACTGCTGACCGAGGGTGATTCGTTCTTCGCCGTGTTCGCCGACGCCGGCGCGGCCCTACATGCCTGTGTACGGGCACAGCAGGCGCTCGCCGCCCATCCCTGGCCCAGGGCCGGCGCCCGGCCGAAGGTACGGATGGGTCTGCACACCGGGTACGCCGAGGCCCGGGACGGCGAGTACGTCAGTGCGGAGGTGCATCGGGCCGCCCGGGTCGCTGCCGCGGCCGCCGGCGACCAGGTGCTGTGCTCCACGGCGACGGCCCGGGCGGCCGGGGAGTACCTGCGTACCGGGGAGGTCAGGCTGGCCGATCTGGGCGCGCACCGGCTGCGCGGTTTCGACGACCGGACCGGTATCCACCAGGTGCTGGCCGGCGGCCTGCCGCGGGACTTCCCGCCGCCCCGCACCCAGGACGGCCGGTCGGACAACCTGCCGCTGCCGGTGAGCGGGTTCGTCGGGCGTGGCCCGGAGCGGGTGGAGCTGGCCGTACTCGCCAGCGAGCACCGGCTGGTGACGGTCTGGGGGGTCGGCGGGGTGGGCAAGACCCGGCTGGCCACCGAGGTGGCCCGGGACATCGCCAGCCGGTACCCGGCGGGTGCCTGGTTCTGCGACCTGGCCGGCGCCGACACCCCGGAGGAGGTGCAGCGGCTGATCGCCGGCGCCCTCGGCATCCGACCCGGGTACGGGCAGTCACCGGTGGCGGCGCTCCTGGAGTACCTGGCCGACCGGCGGTGCCTGCTGCTGGTGGACAGCTGCGAACGGCAGCGGCCGGCGGTGGCCACGCTGCTGGCCCGGCTGCTCGCCGGCTGCCCCGGCCTGACCGTGCTGGCCACCAGCCGGGCGCCGCTCGGCGTACCGGGTGAGCTGGTCTGGCGGCTTGCTCCGCTGCGTACCGACGAGGCGGACAGCGACGCGCCCGCCCTGCTGGTCTCCCGGGTCGGTGGGGGCACCGACCGGCGGCGAACCGACCTGGCCCGGCTGGCCCGGTTGCTCGGCGGGTTGCCGCTGGCGATCGAACTGGCCGTGCCGTGGCTGCGTTCGCTGCCGCCGGTCCTGGTGGTGGAGCGGTTGACCACGACGGCGGGTGCCCTACTGGTCGGTGCCGGCGCGGCCGGCACTCTGCTCCCCGGTGCCGGCTCCGGGTCGGCGGCCCGGCCGGCGGACGGTCCGCTGCCGGAACGGCACACCAGCCTGGCCGCCAACCTGGACTGGTCGTACCGGCTGCTGGGCCCAGACGCGGCCGGGCTGCTGCGCCGGCTCGCGGTCTGGCCGGGGCGGGCGTCGCTGCCCGCGGTGGAGTGGCTGACCTCGGGCTGGCTGGACCGGGCCGGGACCTGCGCGGTGGTGGCCGAACTGGTGGACGCCGCGCTGCTGGAGGCCGACATGACCGACACCACGGTCAGCTACCGGGTCCTGGACCCGGTCCGATGGGCGGCCCGGCAGCTCGCGGAAAGGGCCGACGAGAGCGCAGCGGTACTGGCCAGATACCGCCGCTGGTCACCGTCGGAGCAGGGCTCCACGCAGCTGCCGGGGGTGCCGGAGTGACGTGACCGGGCGGTCCCCGGGGGTCTCCGACAACGCGTAGAAGCACCTGCCACAATGGCGGGGTTGTGACTTCACGAGACTCGACGGCTGGCGCCAGCTACCCGAGTGACGCCCCCGCTTCCCAGGCCCTGTTCGACCGCGCCCGCGCTGTGGTTCCGGGCGGGGTGAACTCACCTGTCCGTGCGTTCCAGGCGGTCGGTGGCACCCCCCGGTTCATGGTCCGCGGGTCCGGACCGTACCTGTACGACGCGGACGGCCGACGCTACGTCGACCTGGTGTGCTCGTGGGGTCCGCTGATCCTCGGGCACGCGCACCCGGCCGTGGTAGCCGCGGTCACCGAGGCGGTGTCGCAGGGCACCAGCTTCGGCGCGCCCACCCCCGGTGAGGTGGAACTGGCCGAGGAACTCGTCTCCCGCAGCCCGGCCGAGCAGGTACGGCTGGTCAACTCCGGCACCGAGGCGGTGATGAGCGCCGTCCGGCTCGCCCGCGGCGCCACCGGCCGGGCCAGGCTGGTCAAGTTCGCCGGCTGCTACCACGGGCACGTCGACGCGCTGCTGGCCTCCGCTGGGTCCGGGGTGGCCACCCTGGCCGAGGCGGCGGAGCGCGCGGGTACCGCGGTACCCGATTCGCCGGGTGTCACGGGCGCCGCCGCGGCGGACACGATCGTCCTGCCGTACAACGACATCGGTGCCGTGGAGGCCGCATTCGCGGCATACCCGGACAGCATCGCCTGCATCATCACCGAGGCCGCCGCCGGCAACATGGGCGTCATCGCGCCCCGGGACCAGTTCAACCAGCGCCTGGCCGAGCTCGCCCACCGGCACGGGGCGCTGCTGATCCTCGACGAGGTGATGACCGGTTTCCGGGCGGCCCGCGGTGGCTGGTCGGAGATCAGCCCGGCCGACGCCGACCTCTACACCTTCGGCAAGGTGATGGGTGGCGGCCTACCCACCGCCGCGTTCGGTGGCCGCGCCGACGTGATGGCGCAGCTGGCCCCGGCCGGCCCGGTCTACCAGGCCGGCACCCTGTCCGGTAACCCGCTGGCCTGCGCCGCCGGCCTGGCCACCCTGCGCGGCTGCACCCCGGAGCTGTACGAGCGGCTCAACCGGACCGCCGGGCAGATCGCCGAACTGACCGACAAGGCGCTCACCGACGCGGGCGTACCGCACCGGGTGTCCTTCGCCGGCACGCTGTTCAGCGTCTTCTTCACCGACGCCGACGTACCGGACTTCGCCGCCGCGAAGACCCAGCACACCGCCGCATACGCGGCGTTCTTCCAGGCCATGCTGGCGCGCGGGGTGTACCTGCCGCCCAGCGCGTTCGAGGTCTGGTTCGTCTCCGGTGCGCACGACGACGCGACGGTGGACCAGATCGCCGGGGCCCTGCCGTACGCGGCGCGCGCCGCGGCCGCCGCGCGGGAGTCGGCGTGACGGCCGCACCCGCCGAACAGCGTACCGCCCGTACCGCCCGTACCGCCGAGCAGCGAAGCGAGGCACGAGCACAGTGACCACGAGGTCCTCGACCACCACGACCGTCCACCTGCTGCGGCACGGTGAGGTGTACAACCCGGAGGGCGTACTGTACGGCCGGCTGCCCGGCTACCGGCTGTCCGACCGGGGCGTACGGATGGCCGAGGCGGCCGCCGCCGCGTTGGCCGGACGCGACGTCAGCTACCTGGTGGCCAGCCCGCTGGAACGGGCACAGCAGACCGCCGGCCCGATCTCCGACAAGCTGGGCCTGCCGATCGACACCGACGACCGGCTGATCGAGGCCGGGAACTGGTTCGAGGGCAAGCAGTTCGGTGTCGGCGACGGCGCGCTCACCCACCCGGGGGTGTGGCCGAAGTTGCGAAACCCGTTCCGGCCGTCCTGGGGCGAGGCGTACCAGGAGATCGCCCGCCGGATGACCGCAGCGCTGCACGACGCCCGGGAACGGGCCGCCGGACACGAGGCGCTGTGCGTCTCCCACCAGCTGCCGATCTGGACGGCCCGCCGGAACGCCGAGGGTCGCAAGCTGTGGCACGATCCGCGCCGCCGCGAATGCGCCCTGGCCAGCCTGACCTCGTTCCACTTCGACGGGGTCCGGCTGACCGGTATCTCCTACTCCGAGCCGGCCGCCGACATCGTCGCCGACTCGCCGGTCGCCGACGAGCACGGCGCCTGACGTGCGTCGCCTCGCCACCTTCACCCTGGGCCTCGCGGTGGTCGCCGCGCTGGCCGCCGGCTGCTCCACCGGCAGCGATGCCGTGGACCAGAACAACGGCGGCCAGAACCGGTACGTGGTCGGCAACGGCGAGTCGCAGACCTTCGCGCCCGGGCACCGCTCCGCGGCGCCGAAGGTGTCCGGTGAACTGCTCTCCGGCAAGCACTTCGCGCTGTCGTCGCTGCGTGGTCACGTCGTGGTGCTCAACTTCTGGGCGTCCTGGTGCAATCCGTGCGCGGCGGAGGTACCGGACATGGCGAAGGTGGCGAAGGCGAGCAGCGCCGACGGGGTCCGGTTCATCGGGGTCAACATCCGCGACCACACCGACGCGGCGCGGGCCTTCGCCCAGGGTCGGGGGATGACCTACCCGAGCCTGTACGACCCGATGGGGAAGGTGGCGCTGGCGTTCCGGCAGGTACCGCCGAACACCATCCCGGCCACCATCGTGCTGGACAGGCAGGGCCGGGTGGCGGCGGTGCTGCGGCGCGCCGTACTGGCCGGAACGTTGCAGCCGATGGTCGACAAGGTCGTCCGGGGCCAGTGATGGGTACCAGTTTCGCGCACGTCGCCGCGTCCGGCCCGCTGTTGCTGGCCCTCGCGGTCAGCGTGATCGCCGGGCTGGTCAGTTTCCTGTCGCCGTGCGTACTGCCGCTGGTGCCGGGCTACGTGTCGTACGTGACCGGGCTGGCCGGCGCGGACCTGGACGCGGCGCTGGGCACCGATCCGCGCGGCCGGCAGGTGCCCGCCGACCCGGACGCGGGTAGGGGCGCGGTGGCGACGTTGACCCGTGGTCGGGCCCGGGGCCGGATCCTTGCCGGCAGCCTGTTGTTCGTCGGCGGCTTCACCGTGGTGTTCGTGCTGTCCGGGGTGCTGGTCGCCGGGGTCGGGCACGCCCTGCTGGCGCACCGTACGGCCGTCGAACGGGTGGCCGGCGCGCTGGTGATCGTGCTGGGCCTGGCGTTCCTGGGGGTGCTGCCCGGGCTGCAACGCGAGGCCCGGGTGCACCGGATGCCGGCCACCGGCCTGCTCGGCGCCCCGGCGCTGGGCGCGGTATTCGCGCTGGGCTGGACCCCGTGCGTCGGCCCGACCCTGGGCGCCGTGCTCAGCCTGGCCACGGTGCAGGGCTCGGTGGGGCGCGGGGTGCTGCTGGCGGTGGCGTACTGCCTGGGCCTGGGGCTGCCGTTCCTGGCGTTCGGCCTGGGTTTCCGGCGCCTGCTGCAGGTGTTCACGGTGATCCGCCGGCACAGCCGGTGGGTGACCCGGATCGGCGGCGGCCTGCTCATCCTGGTGGGGGTGGCGCTGCTGACCGGCGCCTGGGACGCGTTCACCATCTGGTTGCAGGTCACACTCGGGGCGGGAGGGGTGAGCGTCTAGATGTCGACGACCGAGCAGCAGTCGGCTGAGCAGCAGGCCGGTGTGCCACAGGGCCTGGAACAGGCCGGTCGGGAAGACGAGAACGCACTGTCCAGCCGGCCCGACGCGGGCGCTGCCCGGCGGATCTCCGGCAACGGGGCACTGGCCACCGCACGCCGGTGGTGGCGTCAGCTGACCAGCATGCGTACGGCGCTGCTGCTGCTGTTCCTGCTCGCGGTGGCCGCCGCGCCGGGTTCGCTGCTGCCGCAATCCAACCTGAACGCCGACAAGGTCACCACGTACTACCAGCAGCACCCGACGCTGGCGCCGCTGATGGACAAGGTCGGCCTGTTCGGCGTCTTCTCCTCGCCCTGGTTCGCGGCGATCTACCTGCTGCTGTTCATTTCCCTGGTGGGGTGCCTGACACCGCGGATCCGGTTGCATGCCCGTGCGATGCGCCGCCAGCCGCCGGATGCGCCGCGCCAGCTGGGCCGGCTGCGGGTACACGACGAGTTCGGCCTGGCCGAGTCGGCGCCCGTGGCGGCGGAGCGGGTACGTCGACTGCTGCGCGCCCGCCGCTTCCGTTCGGTGCTGCGCAGCCACGACGACGGTACGATCACCGTCAGTGCGGAGAAGGGCTTCCTGCGCGAGACGGGCAACCTGCTGTTCCATTTCTCCCTGGTGGGTCTGCTGGTCGGGATCGCGCTGGGAGCCGGCTACGGCTGGCACGGCGGCCGGTTGTTGTTGCAGGGCAACGACAACGGCTTCTGCAACAGCCTCCAGCAGTACGACGAGTACAGCCTCGGTTCCCGGGTGTCCGGCGGTGACCTGCCGCCGTTCTGCGTGACGCTGGACAGTTTCCACGCCACGTACCAGCCGAACGGGACGCCGCTGACCTACTCCGGCCAGATCCGGTACGCGAGCGGCGGCGGTGATGCCAGCAGGCCGTACCGGCTGGAGGTCAACCATCCGCTGCGCATCGACGGCGCCTCGGTCTACCTGGTCGGGCACGGGTACGCGCCGGTGCTGCGCTACACCGACCGGTACGGTCACACGCAGTCGACGACGGCCCCATTCCTGCCGACCGACTCGAACCAGACCAGCGACGGCGTGGCGCTGTTCCCGGACGCCAACATCGATCCGAAGACCGGCAGACGTAACGTGAACCTGCAGGTGGCTTTCCAGGGGATCTTCTTCCCCACGGTCCCCGACCAGGGCGGGCACGGCTCGACGTACCCGGCGCTGCGGGACCCGGCGGTGCTGCTGTTCGGTTACCGGGGCAACACCGGCACTGATGCCGGCATCCCGCACTCGGTGTACACGCTGGACCAGAACCAGATCCAGAACGGTCAGCTGAAGCGGATCCAGAAGAACCCGAAGCTGCTGCGCCCCGGGCAGAGCTGGACCCTGGACGACGGCTCGAAGGTCGAGTTCGTCAAGGTCCAGCAGTGGGCGTCGATCCAGGTACGGCACGACCCGGGCGAGAGGGTGGTACTGGCCGCGGCGATCGCGCTGCTGCTCGGTCTGCTGGGCTCGCTGTCCCTGCGGCGTCGCCGGGTCTGGTTCCGGTTCACCCCGGGCTCCGGTGGCAGTACGGTGACCGCCGGCGGGTTGGCCCGCACCGACTACGTCGGGTTTGCCGGGGAGTTCGACCGGCTGGCGGTCGCGGCCCGCGGCGCCAGCCGGGATACCGCGGCGGACCGCCCGGCCGGCGGTGACGCGCACGGCGGTGACGCGCACGGCGGTGACGCGCACGGCGGTGACGACGCGGTGGATGAGCGCGATGCGGACGATCCGGTACGAGGAAAGGACTGACGACCGTGTACTCCTCGATCTCCGACGACCTGCTGGTGGTCGCCGTGCTCGGCTACATGGTGGCGATGGTCGGCTACGCCGTCGAGTACGCGTTCGGCCGGCAGGGTGCGGTGGCCCGGATCGCCGGCCGGACGGTGGCGGCACGGGCCCGTACCGAGCCCCGGGTACTGGTCGGTGCCGGTGGCGGCGGCGACCAGCTCCTTGAGGAACCGCCGGTCGACGACACCGGGGACCGGCCGGCCGGGCCGGTCGGTACGGCGCGGGCCGCGCTGATCGGCAAGGTGGCGCTGGGCGTACAGACCGCCGCTGCGGCGGCGCACGTCGGCTGCCTGCTGTTCCGCGCGCTGGCTGCGCACCGGGTGCCGTGGGGCAACATGTACGAGTACGTGCTGACCGCCTGCCTGATCGCCACGGTGGCCTGGCTGACGGTGGCGTACCGGCGGCCCGCGCTGCGGCACCTTGGCCTGTTCGTCGCGCTGATCGTGGCCGTACTGCTGTGTGTGGACGCCGGCAAGCTGTACGCGACGGCCGGGCCGCTGGTGCCGGCGCTCAACTCGTACTGGCTCTGGATCCATGTGAGCGCGATGACCCTCGCGTCCGGCGTGTTCATGGTCGCGTTCGTGGCGGTCGCGCTGTACCTGATCCAGGAGCGGCGGGAGGCATGGCTGGCCCAGGACCGGCCGCTGCGTTTTCCGCTGACCCTGGGCGACCGGCTGCCCCGGGCCGAGGTGCTGGAGCGGCTCGGTTTCCGGGTGCACGCCCTGGCCTTCCCCATCTGGACGTTCGGCATCATGTGCGGCGCGGTCTGGGCGGAGCACGCCTGGGGCCGGTACTGGGGCTGGGACCCGAAGGAGACCTGGTCGTTCATCTCCTGGGTGGTGTACGCGGCCTACCTGCACGCGCGGGCCACGCCGAGCATCCGGGGCCGCTGGTCGAGCTGGATCGCGCTGGTCGGCTGGGCCACCATGCTGGTCAACTTGTTCGGGGTGAACCTGGTGGTGTCCGGGTTGCATTCCTACGCCGGCGTCGGCTGATCTCGCCCGGTGCTCGACCCCATGGACGCGACGGTGCCCGCCGAGAAACTCGGCGGGCACCGGTGTTGACGGTGCGGGAGATCAGCAGCCGCAGCTGTAGTACGTGATGTCCCAGTGGCTGCCCTCGTCGCAGTAGAGGTTGCCGGAGGCGGCCTTCCACTGCGGGTAGCCGTCGCCGCGGTAACCGATGTAGGTGAAGGCGTTGTGGACGTAGCTGTCGATGCAGCTGTTGTGGCTGATGTCGACCTTGTAGCCGTTGTAGTGGCTGTAGGTGCCGCTGGCGTGGCCGACCTCGGTGCCGCCGGTGATGTTGATCGCGCAGCCGCTGGCGTGCTTGAGGGTGATGACGCCGCTGACGGTGCTCTGGTTGATCTGCGAGAACGAGGTGCAGTGCGGGTTGCTGCGGGTGGTGCAGCCGCCGCTGGAGGACCAGGTGATGCCGGCGGCGCTGAGCTGGGAGGCGGCCGCCGACTGCGACAGCTTGGTGACCATCGGCCGGATGTCGGCACTGGCCGGGGCGGTGGCCACGAACATCGTGGCGAGGCCGCCGAGCAGGGCGACGACCAGGGTGCGCAGGACTGTGGTTCGGGACATGCTGTCTCCCGACGGGGTAGGGGATCCGAGGCCGGCGATCGCCTATATCATGCAATATCAGACGATCGACATGCATGATTACCGTAGAAGGTCCGTACGATCCCGTCAATAAGCGTCGTATGGGACACTTTTCCCGCTGAATATCTTCACTGGTCGGGCCGGTGCACGGGAGTGCGGTGCACCTTGTGCGCGGCGGCCTGCGCCAGCGGACGTACCACCAGCTGGTCGATGTTGACGTGGTGCGGCAGCCGTACCGTCCAGGCCACGCAGTCGGCCACATCCTCGGCCGTCAGCGGCTTGTCCACCCCGTCGTACACCGCTGCCGCCCGGTCCTCGTCGCCATGAAAGCGCACCAGCGAGAACTCCTCGGTCGCCACCATCCCCGGGGCGATCTCCACCACCCGTACCGGCCGGCCGGACAGCTCCAGCCGCAGTGTGCCGCCGATCGCCTGCTGCGCGTGCTTGGCCGCGGTGTAGCCGGAGCCGCCCTCGTACACGTCCCGGGCCGCCGTCGAGGTGATCATGACGATGGTGCCCTGCCCGCTGGCCTCCAACGCCGGCAACAGCGCCCTGGTGACCCGCTGGGTACCGAACACGTTCACCTCGAACATGGTGTGCCAGTCGGTGAGATCGGCGGACTCGACCGGATCGAGACCGTACGCGCCGCCCGCGTTGTTCACCAGCACCCGGCAGTCGCCCGGCAATGCGGCCACCGCCGCGGCCAGCGCGTCCACCTGCGCCGGGTCGGTCACGTCGCAGCTGACCGCGGTGCCACCGATCTCGGCCGCGAGCTTGTCGATCCGGTCGGTACGGCGGGCCGCCGCGACCACGTGGAATCCGTCGGCCGCCAGCAACCGGGCGCTGGCCGCGCCGATCCCGCTGGACGCGCCGGTCACCACCGCGATCGGCCGGTCGCCCACCGCTGCGGCGCCCGTACCGTTTCCTGCGGTGCTGTTGTCCTGTGCCGCGCCGCGCGCGGAGTCCGTACCACTCGACATGGGCCGATCCTGTCACGCACCGGTCGGACCGGGCATGCTGGCCGGGGCGGGTACCAGCACCCGCCGGGAGTCGGATGCGTCACTCATCGCCGACAATAGTTCGCCAATCGTCGTACAAGCGGGAGAGGATGCGGGGAGCGGCAGCACGTCGCAGCCAGAGGAGGACACGGATGGCTCCCCCCAGTAGCCGATCCCCACGGTGGTGCGGTGGCTTCGGGCCGCGCCGGATCGCCGAACCTGGCCCCGAACTGCCCCGTCGCATCGCACTGCTGTCCATGCACACCTCGCCCCTGCATCAGCCGGGCACCGGTGACGCGGGCGGCATGAACGTCTACATCGTCGAGGTGGCCCGGCAGCTCGCCACCCACGGCGTCGCTGTCGAGATCTTCACCCGCGCTACTGCCAGTGACGAGCCGCCGGTGGCTGAACTGACCGCCGGGGTCACCGTCCGGCACGTCGAGGCGGGCCCGTTCGAAGGGCTGGCCAAACCGGACCTGACCGGCCAACTGTGCGCGTTCTCCGCCGGCGTGCTGCGGGCCGAGGCGTCTCGACCGCCCGGCTGGTACGACCTGGTGCACTCGCACTACTGGCTGTCCGGGCAGGCCGGTGCGCTGGCCGCGGACCGGTGGGGTGTGCCGCTGATCCACACCGCGCACACCCTCGGCAAGGTCAAGAACGCCCAGCTCGCCGCCGATGACACCCCGGAACCGGTGGACCGGCTGATCGGTGAGGAACAGGTCGTGGCTGGCGCGGACCGGCTGGTGGCCAACACCGAGGCGGAAGCCACCGAACTGACCGGCCTCTACGACGCAGACCCCGCCCGGGTCAGTGTCGTACTGCCCGGTGCGGACCTGACCCGGTTCAGCCCGGGGGACCGGTTCGGCCCGTCCGGACCGCAGACCACGGCCGAGCTGCGCCGCGTGTACGGGCTGCCCGTCGACGCGCTGGTGCTGCTGTTCGTCGGGCGGATCCAGCCGCTGAAGGCGCCCGAGGTGATGCTGCAGGCCATGGCCCGGCTGCGCGAACACGACCCGGACCTGGCCCGCCGGGTCGTACCGGTCGTGGTCGGCGGCGCCAGCGGCAACGGCCTGACCCGACCCCACTACCTGCACGAGCTGTCCGGTGAACTCGGCATCGCCGACCGGGTCCGGTTCCTGCCCGCGCAACCGGCGGACAAGCTCGCCCAGCTCTACCGGTGCGCCGACCTGGTCTGCGTGCCCAGCCACAACGAATCGTTCGGCCTGGTCGCACTGGAGGCACAGGCCTGTGGAACGCCGGTGGTGGCCGCCGCGGTCGGCGGGCTGCGCACCGTAGTATCCGACGGCGTGACCGGCGCCCTGGTCGACGGGCACGACCCGGACGCCTGGGCGTGGGTAGTGGGTGCTCTGCTCGCCGATCCGGACCGGCGGGCCGCACTGTCGGCCGCCGCCGCACCGCACGCCGCCCAGTTCGGTTGGGCCCGCACCGCCCGTGGCCTGCTGTCCGTCTACGCAGACGCGATCCGCCGCTACGACTGCGAACGGACCCTGACCGCCTGATCGACTCCGCCGCCTCCTGCGCTTTGGGCATTTTCCCCGAAGAGGCGTTATGTCCTATTCGCGTGTGTGACATTCGGGGAAAATGCGCCGACGTGGCAGCTGGCGCGGCCTGCCCCAGACAGCGTGGTCTGATGGCGGTATGAGCGACGTCGCGCGGTTGATCGAGAGCACCCTGGACGACTCGGAACTGGCCTGGGAACGTACCGGCGACTCGTCGTACGCGGTGACGCTGCCCGGCAGCCACAAGCTGAAGACCATCTGCAACCTGGTGATCGGTGAGCACGCGCTGCGCATCGAGGCGTTCCTGATGCGCCACCCGGACGAGAACCGTGAGCAGCTGTGGTCCTGGCTGTTGCAGCGCAACGCCCGGATGTACGGCGTCAGCTTCGCCATCGACGCGGTGGGCGACGTGTACCTGATGGGGCGTGTCGCGCTGCACTCGGTCACCGCAGATGAGCTGGACCGGCTGCTGGGCGGGGTACTGAGCTACGCGGACGAGAGCTTCGACCAGATGCTGGAGATCGGCTTCGCGACGGCGATCCGCCGGGAATGGGACTGGCGGGTCAAGCGGGGCGAGTCGCTGGCCAATCTCCGGGCGTTCGCGCACTTCGCCGACCCCGACCGGCGCGACTGACCGGCGCGACAGGCCGACGCGACACGCGACAGGCCGGCACCGCCCAACCGCCGCACACCCGGCGGACACGCTCAGCGGGTCACCGGGTCGTGGTGCACCGCACCGGCCGGTACGCCCAGCCGGCTCAGCGTCGCGTCCAGCGCGGTGACCAGGCCGGGCGGCCCACACAGGTACACCTCGTGCTGTGCCCACGGCCCGCCCGCAGCGACCACCTCCGGCAGGGGACCGTGCACTCCCGGGAACCCGGCCTCCTCGGTGACGACCGGTACCAGGGTGAGCGCCGGATACCGTTCGGACAGGGTGGCCAGCGTCGGCAGGTCGTAGAGTTCGGCGATGTGGCGTGCACCGAAGAACAGCTGTACGGGCCGGCCCGGCTGGGTGGTCAGCACCTGTTCGACCACCGCCCGGCAGGGCGCCAGGCCGGTGCCGCCGGCGATGCACAGCAGCGGGGCGGTACCGGTCGGGTCCACCACCGCGCTGCCCATCGGCGCACCCAGCCGGAGCTGGTCACCGACCCCGGTGTCGCGCACCAGCGCGTTGCTGACCTGGCCGGCGCCCAGCGCCCGTACGTGGAACTCCAGCAGACCGTCGGCACGCGGCATGTTGGCCGGAGAGTACGGCCGCCAGGTGTGCGGCAGCTGCGGCACCTCCAGCGTGGCGTACTGCCCGGCCCGGTAGCGGTAGGCCACGTCGGTACGGACCCCGATCACCGCGATGTCGTGGTACCGGATCTCGTGCGCGACCACGGTGCCCTGCCAGAACGGCGGGTCGGTGGACGCCGCCTCCGCCTCCTGCATGATCGCGGCGGCCATGTCGTACGCCCGGGTCCAGGCCTCGCCGTACTCGGTGCGCCAAGCCGGGCCGGCGTGCGCGGCGAGCGCACCGACCAGAGCGTCGCGTACCGCGTCGTAGTGCGCCGGACGCAAGCCGTACTTGCGGTGGTCGCGGCCCAACTGCTGGAGCACCGGGGTGAGCTGCGGCAGGTTGTCCAGCGCCTCTGCCAGTCCGATCAGTGCGCTGAACAACCGGTCGGTGAGGGGGCTCAGATCGGCCGGGAACAGCCCGCGCAGGTACGGCCGACCGGTGAACAGTTGCGCGTAGAACTCCCGGACCACCTCGTCTGCCGCGGAACCGATCGCCTCCAGACTGTCCACCAGCAGTGCCTGATCGGTGAGCCGCTGCGGATAGTCGGTCGGTCGCCGCTGAGCCTTCGGCGCGCGCGGCCCGTCGTCGCGCAGCGACCGGCGCAACTGCATCGCATGGTGCAGCGCGAGCAGCTGCTCGTAGTCCTTGCCAGCGTCGCTCATGGCGACTGCTCGCTCCGGCGGTTCATTGGTGTCCTTCTGCAGCAGGTTGTCCGAGTCCGGATAGTGTCAGGAAACCGGTGGTGATGTAAGTCCGGACGTTGCGTGATGCCCGGCCGGGCCGGGTCGGTCCGCGTGAACTGAGCCGTCCTTTCGAACTTCGCTGCCTCACAGCTTGTCAGATCGGCGACCTTCGCTCTGCACTCCGGTGTGCGCCGGTACGCGATACTGCCGGGGTCAGGCAGGTTCTTCCCGGAAGGTGCGCATGTACCCGACCAACCAGATGCATGAGTACCGCTGGGTCAAGGTGGATGTGCTGGCGGCCAATCCGCAGGTCCTGACCGACTACCCGCACCGGTACGTCTTCCTGGTCACCACCACGACCCAGCATCCCTACGGCGAGGGGCCGGAACTGTTGCGGCCCGGACTGCAGGAAGACCACAAGTTCTGGCCGGCGCAGCTGTTCTGGGCGGTGGAACTGCTGGAACCGCAGGGCTGGGAGCCGGTCGCCTGGGACCTGAACGGGCAGACCGTGGGCGTGGTGATGCGCCGGGTCGCCGGCACCCCGTACGACGTGTCGCCCCTCTCCAGCTATGACCTGAACCCTCCCTCCAACCAGTGGACCTGACCCCGGCCGGTTCCCCGGCCGCCGCGCCGGTACGCCATGATGGCGGCATGAGCGTGGGAAGACTCGTGCTGGTACGGCACGGCGAGAGCGAATGGAACGCCAAGAACCTGTTCAGCGGCTGGGTCGACGTCAACCTCAACGTCACCGGTGAGGACGAGGCGCGGCGCGGCGCCGAACTGCTGAACGCGCACGGCATCGCGCCCGACGTGGTGCACACTTCGCTGCTGCGCCGCGCGATCCGTACCGCCGAACTGGTGCTGCACGGCATCGACCGGCACTGGATCCCGGTACACCGCTCCTGGCGGCTCAACGAGCGCCACTACGGTGCCCTGCAGGGTAAGAACAAGAAGGAGACCCTGGCGGAGTTCGGCCAGGATCAGTTCATGATCTGGCGCCGCTCGTACGACACGCCCCCGCCGGAGATCGCCGAGGACGCCGAATACTCGCAGTCCGGTGACCCGCGGTACGCGCAGCTGCCGCCGGAACTGATGCCGCGTACCGAATGCCTCAAGGACGTGCTGGAGCGGGTGCTGCCCTACTGGTACGACGCGATCGTGCCGGATCTGCTGGCCGGCCGGACCGTACTGGTCGCGGCGCACGGCAACTCGCTGCGTGCGCTGATCAAGCACCTGGACGGCATCTCCGACGACGACATCGTGGGCGTGAACGTACCGACCGGCATCCCGCTGTGGTACGAGCTGGACGACGCGTTGCGTCCGGTCAAGTCGGAGTACCTCGACCCGGAGGCTGCTGCGGCGGGTGCTGCCGCCGTCGCCAACCAGGGCCGGTAGTCGGCGGACCCGGAACGACGCTGCCGGCGTTGTCGCCACGCCCGTGTGCAACCCGGCACACGGGCGCGGCTCCGCCTTGGCAGCCCCGCCCTGGGCCTCGCCGACCTTTCTGGACGCAGTACCGGCGGACCCGGAACGACGCTGCCGGCGTTGTCGTATGGGTCAGCGCATCCGCGGGCCGGAGCTGGTGGAGCGGCGGACCACCAGTTCCGGAGTGAAGACGAAGTCGGCATGCGTGGTGGGTGTGCCGCCGATCTCCTCCAGCAGGGCGTCCACCGCGGCCAGGCCCATCGCGTCGACCGGCTGGCGGATCGTGGTCAGCGGTGGGTCGGTGAACGCGATCAGCGGCGAGTCGTCGAACCCGATCACCGACACGTCGCACGGTACCCGCAGGCCGCGGTCCCGGATGGCCCGGATGGCGCCCAGGGCCATCAGATCGCTGGCGCAGACCAGCGCGGTGCAGTGCCGGTCCAGTAGGGCGCCGGCGGCGGCCTGGCCACCTTCGACACCGAACAGCGAGTGTTGGACGAGATCCTCGTCGGCCCGGCCGAAGTTCTCGGTGAGCGCGGCGGCGAAACCTTCGATCTTGCGCAGTACCGGGACGAACCGGCGGGGCCCCACGGCGAGGCCGATCCGTTCATGGCCCTGCCGGGCCAGGTGGTCGACCGCCAGGCGCATCGCGGCCGTGTCGTCGGTGGAGATGAACGGGGCGCTGACCGCGTCGCAGTAGCCGTTGATCATCACGAATGGCACACCCAGCCCGACCAGCCGGGTGTAGCGGCTCATGTCGGCGGTGGAGTCGGCGTGCAGACCGGAGACGAACACGATGCCGGTGACCTCGCGTTCGATCAACGACTCGACCAGCTCGTCCTCGGTGGAGCCGCCGGGCGTCTGGGTGCACAGCACTGGGGTGTACCCGTACCGGGTCAGGGCCCGCTCGATGACCTGCGCAAATGCGGGGAAGATCGGGTTGTTCAGTTCCGGGGTGATCAGCCCGATGAGTCCGGCACTGCGTCGGCGCAGCTTCGCTGGCCGTTCGTAGCCCAGTACGTCCAGGGCGGTGAACACGGTCTGCCGGGTGGACGCGGCCACGCCGGGCCGGTCGTTCAGCACACGACTGACGGTCGCTTCGCTGACACCGGCCTGTGCCGCGATGTCCGCCAGTCTTGGCCCCACGTCCTGAGACTGTACCGGCCCGCCGGCGCGGCTGTTTCCAGCCCGCCGGCGGACCGAGTGTCCGGGTACTGCGCTCAGCGCCACGTGTCGTTGATGTCCATCGTGGTGCCGCCGGCGGTAGCGGTACGGTTCGGGTCGCTCTCCCAGGTGACCGCGCCGCTGCCGTCCTTCTTGATGTACTTGTACGCAAAGGCCGTCCCGGTCGGCAGGCCTGCGGTGCCGGTCCAGATCGGGTACGTCGCCGAGGACAGGGCCACCGCGTGCGCCGGGTCCCAGGAGCCGAGCGCCGGGATCGAGCCGACCACGTACACGTTCTGTCCCCAACTGGTGGTGGCGTCGACGTGGAAGGTCACCGCGGTGGTGCCGCTGGTGCCGCCGACCCTGGACGCCGCGTCGATGGCGACCGAGTCCATGGCGCCGACCTGGACGGCGGCGTTGCCGGAACCGTCCACGGTCACGGTCGGTCCGGTGCAGCTGCCGCCGGAGACGCTGCCGTGCACCACGTCGCAGTACACCCCGGACGGAAGGCCGGTGGCGAAGGTACGGCTGAGCGTGCCGCTCTCCTTGTCGATCGCCATGAAGCCCTGGTTGCCGCGGCTGAACGCGATCTGGTTGCTGCCGTCGGACCACCAGTTGCCGGTCCCGGTGCCGGCGACCACGTTGTGGAAACCGACCATGCCGGTGACCTGTGTACGGCGGTGCTCACATTCCCAGCCGCTACCGCAGGACACCGCGGACACCATGCCGCTGCCGTCGGCGGGCGGCGACTGGTCGTTGTTGCTGAAGTCGAAGCTGGACATGACGTTCGGCGTACCGTAGTTCCAGCCGAGCATGAACTCGTCGGCCAGCGTGTACGACGCACCATCCTTGTAGGACAGTGTGCTGCCGTTGCGCTGGGTGTCGTGGTTGTCCACGAAGGACACTGCCTTGCCGCTGGGCTCCATCCCGGAATTGCCGAAATTCTGCAGGTCGGCGATGTTGCCGCCGCCGAACGTCGACTTGAGCGTCTGGCCGTAACGGAACTCCAGCAGGCTGCCGGTGCCCTCGTACTGTGAGGGCTTCACCGCGTCACCCGCGCCGTACATGACCTCCTGGAAGATGTACGCCGACCGGGTCAGCTTGCCCTCGATCGCGGCCAGGTCGGTGGGGTTGATGTGTTTGGCGGCGTCCACCCGGAAGCCGTCCACCCCGAGGCCCAGCAGATCGTTGAGGTAGCCGGCGATCTTGCCCCGGACGTAGTCACTCTCGGTGCGCAGGTCGGACAGGCTGACCAGCTCGCACTCCTGTACCTCGGTCTGGCTGCCGTAGTTGTGGATCTGGCCGTCGGACTCGGGGCAGTCACCCGGGTAGTGGTGGAAGTCGTTGCTGGAGTACAGCCCCGGATAGTCGTACTTGTCCGGGAAGGTAGTGCCGCCGTAGCCGGTGTTGCCCTGCCCGGTCATGTGGTTGATGACCGCGTCGGCGTACACCTTGACGCCGGCCGAGTGGCATGCGCCGACCATGGCGCTGAACTGGCTGCGGTTGCCCATCCGGCTGGTGAGCTGGTAGCTGACCGGCTGGTACACCTCCCACCAGGGGTGGTTGGCGACGGTCACGGACTCCTGCGGCGGGGACACCTGTACGGCGCCGTAGCCGGCCGGCCCGAGATGGTTGGTGCACTCGGCGGCGACCGACGTCCAGGGCCATTCGAACAGGTTGGCGATGACGTCGTGGCCGGCCGTGAGTGGGTGCCGCGCGGTGCGGTGGTGGCCGGGGTGCTGGGCGCGCGCGTGCTGGGCGGCGGCCTGTTGCGTGGGCGCGGCGAGTGCCGGGCCGGCCGTGGTGAACAGTACGGCCGCCGACGCGGCGGTGATCGCGGTGGACACGAGCCCGCGGGTGAGGGTTCTTCGGCTGAGGATCAACGGACCTCCCGGAGGTGACAGCCGCTGCGACGGGGGTGGCAGCGAAATGAGGAGTGTGCGGCTATCTGGTGTCATATGACCCTGGCGGGACAGCCGCACCCCTGTCAAGACATTCCTGGAAGTCTTTGTAAAAATTTGCTGAAAGATCTTGCAAGACCCTGGCGGGCCGACCGACCGACTGTAGATACGAAGATCCGCCTGCCGCAGCTGCTGCGACAGGCGGATCGCGGGATCGGGGTGAGCTGGCGCTAGTGCAGGTCTGCCCTGCGCGGGTGGTCGTGCGTGTGGGCAGGGGGCTCGGTGGACTGCTTGACGGGGTCGGAGGCCAGGCTGGGCAGGTCGTCGGGGTTCTCGGTGATGAAACGCTGCCGCCGGAGGTAGAGGTAGATCGCCAGCGTGATACCCAGGCCCACCGGGATCGCCGCGAGCAGTTCCCGGAAGAACCAGCCGCCCGCTCCCAGCTCCAGTGTGGTGGTGGCGGACTGGTCGTCCTTCTCCCGTACCTTGACGGCCTCGCCGACCTGCTGGGGGGTGACGCCCTCGATCCCACCCCGATGGATGGCGCCGTTGGCGCCTGGCCAGCGACCCGTGCAGTAGGCGTCGGCGCCCTTGCCATGGCACTGGGTGACGCTGGCCGCGACGACAGGGTTCGACAGGTACGACGGGCCGGTCGAGTAGTAGACGCCACCGGCCAGCAGCGCGACCGAAAGAACTGCGATGGCCACGCCACGCCGATTGATGTACATGGAGAACAGCCTAGTTGTGCCGGGCAACTTCTTTTGTGCTGGCCAGCACCGGTCAGGCTCCGGTCGTCACCGGTCGGTCGTTGTCTGGTGTTTCGCCGGTGACCAGGTAGATGACCTGCGCGGCGGCGTTCACCGCATGGTCGGCGTAGCGCTCGTAGAAGCGACCCAGCAGGGCGGCGTCCACGGCGGCCGCCACCCCGTGCCTCCAGTCGCCGAACAGGATGCTGAACATCTGCCGGTGCAGCGCGTCCATGACGTCGTCGTCGCTGTCCAGTTCGGCGGCGACCGTCGCGTCCCGGGCGGCCACCACCCGCGCCATCTTGTCCGCCATCCGGCCGGCGACCTCGGCCATCCCGCCGAACACCTCGGTCAGCTCCGACGGCAGGGTCCGTTCCGGGAAGCGGCGTAGCGCGGTGGTCGCGACGTGCTGGGCGAGGTCGCCCATCCGTTCCAGGTCAGCGGCCACCCGCTGGGCGGTCAGTATCATCCGCAGGTCGGACGCGACGGGTGCCTGCAGGGCGAGCAGCCCGTACGTGCGTTCCTCCACCCGGGCGCGCGCCGCGTTGATCATGGGTTTCGCGCTGATCACCCCTTCGGCGGCGGTCGCGTCGGCCTCCAGCAACCCGCGGGTCGCATTGCGCATGGCGGCACCCACACCGTCCGCCATCTCCGACAGCAGCTCACCGACCTCAGTCAGCTGGACCCGGTATTCCTCGCGCATTCCGCTGCCTTCCGCTGTTGGCGGTCCCGTCCCTACCCGGCCGAAGGTAGGTCGGTCCGGCGTCGCCCCGGTGAACGGCGGTGAACTCCATCTTCCCAGGGTGTGAACATTCCACAAATCAGGCGCGCTTTGTCCATGATTGCCGGTTCGTTCGGGTGCACTTCGACCTACCATCGCCCCGTGGACCTGGCTGAGACGTTCGCCCTCGGTGCGGTTGCCGGGGCGGCCGTGGGATGCGGGGTGGGCGCCGCGATCTCCGCCGGCCTCGGTCGCCGGTTCCGCAACGGTTCCGGGACGCGCCGGACCGGGTCCGATCGTGGTGGCCCCGGACAGGCCGTCACCCGAACCGTCCCGGACGGCCCCTCGGCCGGCCGCCCGACCAGCGAGGTTCCGGACGTGCTGACCTCATCCGACCCTGATCCTGCCCAGGCCACGGACGGCACGCCGCCGGACGTGCCAGACACCCCGCCCGACGCGACAACGCCGGCCCCCGCCGGGGCACTGCCGGGTCGGCTCGCCGAGGCCGGGGTGGCTGCACTACGGGTCGGCATCCTGGTACTTGACCCCGATGGCCAGGTGGTACTGGCCAATCCGGCGGCACACCGGCTCGGCCTGATCCGCTCCGATCGCGGCGCGCCGGTTGCTCACTCGGTCCTGCGTACGATCAGCGCCCGGATCACCCAGGCCGGTCAGCGCCGCGACGTCGACCTCGAATTCAACCGCCGTGACCTGCCCGGACAGCTCGCAGACGTCCGGCCCGGCGACGGCCCGGACTGGTTCGGCGTACGGGTCCGGCTGGTCGGGCTCGCCGACGGCTACGTGGTGCTGGAGGCTGAGGACGTCACCGAGGCGCACCGGGTTGCCCGGGTACGACGCGACTTCGTGGCCAATGTCAGCCACGAGCTGAAGACCCCGGTCGGCGCGCTGCAACTGCTCGGCGAGGCCCTGGTGGACGCGTTGGACGATCCGGTCGCGGCCCGCCGCTTCGCTGAACGTATCGCGCACGAGTCCACCCGGCTCGGCCGGCTGATCACCGAGCTGCTGGAACTGTCCCGGTTGCAGGGCGGTGAACCGTTGCCCGACCCCGAGCCGGTGGCGGTGGACCGGATCGTCGCCGAGGTGGTGGACCGTACCCGGACCACTGCGCAGGCCGAGAACATCAGTGTGGCGGTGACCGGCCCGCGCGGGCTCATCGTGTACGGCAACGAGACCCAGCTGGCCACCGCGCTGGCGAACCTGGTGGAGAACGCGCTCGCGTACAGCTCGGCGGGCACCACGGTGACCATCACGGTACGCCGCCGCGCCGGTTCGGTCCTGCTGTCCGTCACCGACCAGGGCATCGGTATCGAACCGTCCGATCTGGACCGGATCTTCGAACGCTTCTACCGGGCGGACAAGGCCCGGTCCCGGGCCACCGGCGGTACGGGTCTGGGGCTGGCGATCGTCAAGCACATCGCCACGAACCACGGTGGCCGGGTCGACGTGGCCAGTACCGTCGGCACCGGGTCGACGTTCACCCTCCGGTTGCCGGCCCGACCACCGAACGCCATCGCCGTGGAGCACAACCCGGGTGAGATCGCGGAGGACATCGGCCATGCTGACGTACAACTCGGTACGACCGGGCGTGCCCGGCGACCGTGAGGAGAGGACAACCGTGACCCGGGTGCTGGTGGTGGAGGACGAGGAGTCGTTCTCCGACGCGCTGTCGTACATGCTGCGCAAGGAGGGCTTCGAGGTGTCGGTCGCGGCGACCGGTACCGAGGCGTTGACCGAGTTCGACCGCACCGGCGCGGACATCGTGCTGCTGGATCTGATGTTGCCGGAGATGTCCGGCAGCGAGGTGTGCCGGCAGATCCGGCAACGCTCCAACGTGCCGATCATCATGGTGACCGCCCGGGACGCGGAGATCGACAAGGTGGTCGGGCTGGAGATCGGCGCCGACGACTATGTCACGAAGCCCTACTCGCCGCGCGAACTGGTGGCCCGGATCCGGGCGGTTCTGCGGCGCCGCGCCGAGCCGGGCGAGCTGGCCCCGCCGACGCTGGAGGCCGGACCGGTACGGATGGACGTGGACCGGCACGTGGTGACCGTTGGCGGCGACGGGGTTCCGCTGCCGTTGAAGGAGTTCGAGCTGCTGGAGTTCTTTCTGCGCAACGCCGGCCGGGTACTCACCCGGGGCCAGCTGATCGACCGGATCTGGGGCGCCGACTATGTCGGTGACACCAAGACGCTGGATGTGCACGTGAAGCGGCTGCGTTCCAAGATCGAGCCGGAGCCGTCCACCCCGCAGTTCATCGTCACGGTGCGGGGCCTCGGCTACAAGTTCGAGGCCTGATCCGGGTTCCGGTCGCACCCGGCCCGCCGCTCCAGTTCTGGCCGGCCCAGCGGTGGCTGGCCCAGCGGTGGTTGGGCCGGGCCGGCGCGCGGGTTCAGCTGCGGCGGCGCTTGCGGGGTGCCGCCACCGTCGCCGGGTGTTGCGCGATCAGTCCGCGCTTCTCCCGCTGCGCGCACAGCTCGGCCAGCAGGTCGTAGGCGTCCTTGCCGATCAGTTCGGTCAGTTCCGGCCCGTACGAGCGGTACACCGGTTCGCCGCCGCCGTGCGCCTCCGGCGCCGAGGTGCACCACCAGTGCAGGTCGTGGCCACCCTCGCCCCAGCCCCGGCGGTCGTACTCGCCGAGGGAGTCGACCAGCACCCGGGTGCCGTCCGGCCGGTCCTCCCACTCCTGCAACCGCCGGATCGGCAGCTGCCAGCAGACGTCCGGCTTGTACTCCAACGGGTGTACGCCGTCGCGCAACGCCTGGGCGTGCAGCGCACAGCCGTAGCCGCCCTCGAAACCCAACCGGTTGTGGAAGATGCACGCCCCGTCGACGACCGCGGTCTTACGGGAGTCGTCCTCCCCGTCCACGGTGTCGACCTCGGTCCAGCGCTTGATGCCGGATTGGAAGTGCTGCCAGGTCTGCGGGGTCAGTTTCCGGACCGCGGCGCGTACCCGCTTCTCGTCGTCCTTGTCGGTGAAGAAGGCGCCGTGCGAGCAGCAGCCGTTCTCCGCGCCGCCGGGCACGATGCCGTGACAGCCGGCGCCGAAGATGCAGTTCCACCTGGACAGCAGCCAGGTCAGGTCGGCCCGGATGAGGTGTTCGTCGTCGACCGGATCGGTGAACTCCAGCCATTCGCGCGGGAAGTCCAACGGCACCTCACGACTGCGGGGTGCCTCTGGATCTTCGACCGTCACCTGCACCTTCGGGTACTTGCCAGCCACCCGACAAGAGTACGCACAGGCATCTGGGCCTCCGGTACGCGACCCGCCGTCGGTGTCGGGCGGCCGGGAGGGGTGCTGCGTAGGCTGGTGCGGTGCGGCTCGGGGTGATAGACGTCGGCTCCAACACCGTCCACCTGCTGGTGGTGGACGCCCATCAGGGTGCCCACCCGTGGCCGGTGGAGTCGGAGAAGACCACGCTGCGGTTGGCCGAGCGGATCGGTACCGACGGCCATCTCGATGAGGAGGGCACCGAGCGGCTGATCGCCGCGCTGCGGCAGGCCCGGAGCTCCGCCGACCGGCTCGGCACCGACGATCTGCTGGCGTTCGCCACCTCCGCGGTGCGTGACGCCGGGAACGCGGCCGAGGTGCTGGACCGGGTACGCCGCGAGACGGGTGTCGATCTGCAGGTGCTGTCCGGGCCGGACGAGGCACGGCTGACCTTCTTCGCGGTACGCCGCTGGTTCGGCTGGTCGGCGGGTCGGTTGCTGGTGCTGGACATCGGTGGCGGCTCGTTGGAGGTCGCGTACGGCATCGACGAGTCGCCGGACGTGGCCCGGTCCGTTCCGTTGGGCGCCGGCCGGTTGACCCGGGAATGGCTGTCGGCCGATCCGCCGCCGGCCGGGGAGGTGGCCGCGCTCGCCGGGCATGTCACCGACACGCTGGGTGGCCTGGTCGACGAACTGGGCGAGATCTGCCCGGACCGGGCGGTGGCGACGTCGAAGACGTTCCGCAGCCTGGCGAGGTTGGCCGGTGCCGCGCCGTCCGGTGCCGGCCTGCAGGTCCGCCGCACCCTCACCCGTACCGCGCTGCACCAGGTGCTCGGTTTCGTCCAGCGGATCCCGTCCGGCGCGCTGGCCGAACTGGACGGAGTCAGTACGGGGCGGGCGCACCAGCTGCTCGCGGGAGGGCTGGTCGCGGAGGGTGTGATGCGCCGCCTGGGCCTGTCGAAGGTGGAGATCTGCCCGTGGGCGCTGCGGGAAGGGGTGATTCTGCGGCGGCTCGATTGGCTGCACGGTTCCTGAAACACCTCGTCAAGGCCGACAAGCTCGACTCTTCGTATCCTAAACACCGCAAAGGGTGATGGTGCCGGTGTCGTTTCTGGGCACTACCCTGTAGACGTGACTTCCGACGCGAAGGAACGTGACGCCAGGGTCAGCCGGCACCGGGTTCCGGTCCTGCTGTCCACCTCGGCGGTCTATCCGGAACCGACGGCAGCGGCTTTCGAGTTGGCGGTGAAGCTCGGCTATGACGGCATCGAGGTCATGGTCTGGACCGACGCGGTCAGTCAGGATGCCGACGCGTTGCGTGGGCTCTCGGAGCACTACAACATCCCGGTCGGCGCCGTACACGCGCCGTGCCTGCTGATGACCCAACGGGTCTGGAGCTCCGACCCGTGGGAACGGCTCCGCCGGGCCGCCGTACTCGCCCGGGACCTCAATGCCGGCACGGTGATCCTGCATCCGCCGTTCTTCTGGCAGCGGGAGTACGCCCGTGCCTTCACCACCGGGCTGGCCCGCCTCGCGGCCGAGCACCACATGGTGAAGTTCGCCGTGGAGAACATGTACTGGGTCAAGATGGCGGGCCGCCGGTTCGTGCCGTACGCGCCCGACTGGGACCCCACCACCAGCGGTTTCCCGAACTACACCCTGGACATCTCGCACTGCGCCGCGTCCGGCGCGGATCCGCTGGAGATGGCCGATCGGATGGGCGCCGGGCTGACCCACCTGCACCTGGGTGACGGCCGCACCCCCGGCCGGGACGAACATCTCGTACCCGGGCATGGTGACCAGCCGTGTGACAAGGTGCTGGCCAAGCTTGCCGTGGACGGCCACGTCCAGTCCGTCGGTGTCGAGGTCGCGACCCGCAAGATGAACCGCCCGCAGCGCGAGGCTGCGCTCGCCGAAACTCTCGCCTATGCTCGCGGGCACCTCACCATCCCTTCCACAGTGGACGTGTAGCGCTCCGGCACCGAACGGTCGTCGGGTCGCGCCGGTGTCAGGCCCGATGCCGGCGCCTGTGCCGGCGCCTGGACGCCTCGTGGCGTCCCCCGCCCGGCCCTCGGCACCTCCGCTGCTGCGACGCCACCGGGTCAGGAGTTTGCAGATGGCCGTCACGGGCAGAGCCAGGCCCCGTCGTGATCTGATCCTGCAGGGCAGCCCGGCCTGGCCGGAGGTCAGCTCAGCGCTGTCGGACACCGCCGTCTCGGTCGAGATCCTCCCGGTCGATCCCGCCGCCGGTGAGCAGAGTGTCCGCGGGGTCGGCGCCACGCTGGACAGTTGGCTCGGCGCGATGGCCATGCACACCGGTGGCGTACTGGTCGACCACGGCTGGCTGCGGGTGTACGGCGGCGGCTGCCCGAAGCGCCGGCTGGCGGACCTGGCGGAGGTCAACACCGGCCTGGAGCAGGCGGGCTACCTGCTGGTCGGCGCCGACGTACTGGGCGGCCGGTACGTGATCCGGGGCCGTGACGGTGGTGACGGTCGTGACCCGGAGCCGGGGGAGACCCTGGTGGCCCTGCCCGGTGAGCCGGGCGAGATCTGCTACCTCGGCCCGGACTCCCTGCGCTGGGAACCCCTGGAATGGTCCTACCGCGACTGGCTGTCGCTGATGGTCGGCGGCGCGGTCGCCGACTTCTACCACGACCTGCGCTGGCCCGGCTGGGAGGCGGAGGTCCCCACGATCCCGTTGGACCGGCTGCTCTCGCTGTACCCGCCGGTGTACACGAAGGAGGGCCGCGCGCAGCTGGCCGCCGCGCAGCGGCAGGCGGTACCGGCCGAGGAACTGTACGGCCTGATCGACGAGCTGACCGCCGAGCGTGCCTGACGGTGGCCCGGCCCGGGCTCCTGCCGGCGACTCAGCCGGTGAGGGCGGCGGCCCGTTTGCGGGCCCGGTGCGCGGCCACATGTGACCGGGTCGCGCACCGTTCGGAGCAGAACCGTCGGCAGTTGTTGGACGAGGTGTCCAGGTAGACGTTGCGGCAGTGCTCGTCGGCGCAGACACCGAACCGGTCACTGCCGTGCTCGCACAGCCAGACCGACAGCCCCCAGACGGCGCCGGCGATGTACTCGGCGCTCACCGTGGACCCCCGACTGGTGGCGTGCATGTGCCAGTCCCTGGCGTCATGCCCGGAGATCCGGGGCTGTACCGGGTAGGCGACCAGTAGCGCATTCAATTCGGTCACCGCTTCGCCGTCGCGTCCCGCGGTACCCAGCTCGAACACCTGGCGAAGCCGTTTGCCGGCCCGTCGCGCCGCGGTGAGGTCGCGTTCAGAGGCGTGTTCGGCGGTGTAGCTGTTCGCGCCGAAGACCGCGGTGGGGTCCAACGGACCCTCCATCGGTGCGTTGGCCAGATCCACCGCGGTGTGAGCATACGCGTCGAAGTCCACCCCCCTACCGTAGACACTCACGACATGGTAAGTATCAGATACGAGCTCTGGTCCTTACCTAGCGAGGAGTTGGCGATGCTGGAACCACTGGTGGCAGAGGCATGGCAGGAAAGTTGGGACCGGCAGCAGGAGACATACCTGCCGCCGGCGCGCTGGCACCTGTCGGCGCTGCGGGCGGCCGGGTTCCGGGGGGCACCGTATGGCGGGCCGGCGCGGACGCCACGGTGGTCGGTGTCCGCTGACGAGGTCGCCGCCGGCCGCTTCGTGCGCCGGCCTGTCCCCGCTCGCCCGCCGGGTCCGAACCGATGAACCGATGACAAGGCATCGATCACTGTCGCCTGATCCACGGTGTGTGGTCGGGTGGGCAGTGGAACGTGAAGGAAGTCGCGGAAGGTGGAGGCGGTGTCAAGGGCTGGGACAACGGCGCTACAGTCAGCCCATGCTCCGATCGGTGATCCTCGCTGCATCCCGTAGTGACCGGGTTGAGCGGCTCGTCGGCACTGCCCCGGTGAGTCGCGACGTGGTTCGGCGTTATGTCGCGGGCACCGCGACCGACGACGCGTTGCGTATCAGTCGTGACCTGGTCGATCAGGGTCTAGCGGTCAGTCTCGACCATCTCGGTGAGGACACCACCAGCCCCGAGCAGGCCGAGACGATCAAGCAGGCCTACCTGGAGTTGCTCACCGCGCTGTCGGAGTCGGATCTCTGCCCGCCGACCGAGGTCAGCATCAAGCTCTCCGCGCTGGGGCAGAGCTTCGACGAGAAGCTGGCCTACCAGCACGCCCGGGAGATCTGCCGGGCGGCGAGCAATGCCGGCACGACGGTCACGGTCGACATGGAGGACCACACCACCACCGACTCGACGCTGGAGCTGCTGATGCAGCTCCGCAAGGACTTCCCGGACACCGGCGCGGTGCTGCAGGCATACCTGCGGCGTACCGAGGCCGACTGCCGTGAACTGGCCTACTCGGGCTCGCGGGTGCGGCTGTGCAAGGGCGCCTACTCCGAGCCGGAGTCGGTGGCGTTCCAGTCCAGGCTGGATGTGGACCGCTCGTACGTACGCTGCCTGAACATCCTGATGTCGGGCGAGGGGCACCCGATGATCGCCAGCCACGACCCGCGGCTGGTCGCGATCGCCGAGGACCGAGCGAAGTGGTTCGACCGTTCGCCGGAGACGTTCGAGTTCCAGATGCTGTACGGCATCCGCCCGCACGAGCAGCGCCGGCTCGCCGACGACGGCTATCTGGTCCGGATCTACGTGCCATACGGCGTCCAGTGGTATGGATACCTCATGCGCCGCCTCGCCGAGCGTCCGGCGAACCTGCGGTTCTTCCTGCGTTCGCTGAGTAGCCGCGGCTGACCACAACGGTCCGGCCGGCGTCGGCATCGGGCTGGGTTCACGGTCCGGCCGGCATCGGTGGGTTGACCTCCAGGCCCGGTCGGTTGAGGTGAACCGGCTGGTCAGGGCCTATCGGGTGCCCTGGCCCGCGGCGGGTTCGGGTCTATGGTCCCGCTGCTGCAGCCGGATGATGATCCGGAGTCCGGGATGAGCGCCACTCCATGCTGCCTGCGTCGTTGAGTCGGACGAAGATCAGTTACCGCTCATCTGACATCGAAGGCGTCATAGGGCCTGTTGTAGCCGAATGCTATGCAAACTTCACTCTGAGTCGTTTGCGGGCCATTTGGTGGCGAGTTTCTCTCAAGTAACACGTTCCTAACTCTGTGCAGGGGCCTGCCGGGGGTGCAAGATCAGCGGAGGGTCGGGCGGGTCGCCCGACCCTACCGATGTGGCCGGCACTGCCCCGAGGAGGTAGGCGATGACGCTTCGACGACGCAGCCCCACGGCACGACGCCGGAGGCTGGCGATCGAGCTGCGCCGACTACGCGAAGAATCCGGACTCACCATCGACCAGGTCGCAGGTCAGATGGAATGCTCCGCGTCGAAGATCTCCCGTACGGAGAACGCGCAGGTAGCGCCCACCGCGCGGGACGTACGGTTCATGCTGCACATCTACGATGTGACCGGCGACCGCTGCGAGTCGCTGGTGCAGATCGCCCGGGAAGCGCGGCAGAAGGCCTGGTGGCACCCCTACAGCGATGTGGCTCTCGGCCCGTACGTCGGGCTGGAGGCCGCCGCGCACACCATTCAGGCCTACGAGGCACTGCTGATCCCGGGACTGCTCCAGACCCGGGAGTACGCCCGCGCGGCGATCCGGGCCGCCCGGCCCGATCTGCGACCGGAGGAGGTCGAACGCAAGGTCGACCTGCGGCTGGCCCGCCAGCAACTGCTCACCGACGGCGATGCGCCGGAACTGTGGCTGGTACTCGACGAGGCCGTGCTGCGCCGCCGGGTCGGGACCCGGGAAGTCATGCGTGAGCAACTGCACCATCTCGCCGCCGTCGCGGATTACACCAACGTCACGATCCAGATCGTCCCCTTCGATACCGGAGAACACGCGGGTATGGACGGCGCGTTTGTGATCCTCGGTTTCCCGGACCCGGAGGACCCCGATGTCGTCTATCTCGATAATGCGACCGGGGGGCTTTATCTGGAAACCGAAGAGGAAGTTCGTCGTTATAACTTGATGTTCGACCATTTACGCGCGGCGGCGCTCAAGCCAGACGATGCCCTGGCGCAGGTCGTCGCGCTGACAAAGGAGTTTTGATGCACTACGAGGGCACGGCCTATCCTCCGGAACTGGCCTCGGCAGAGTGGCGGAAGAGCAGCCGTAGTGGCGGTGGGAACAACTGCGTGGAAGTAGCGTTCGTCTCCGCCGGTGTCGGCGTACGTGATTCCAAGAATCGCCAGGGCGCGGCTTTCGTCTTCGGTTCCGAGGCGTGGTCGTCATTCGTGAAGAACATTCGCGACGGCGACTCCGGGCGCCGCTGAAACAGCAACCGCAATTCGTGAGACCGGGTGCCGGGCTGAGTTTCGGGCAACGGCACCCGGGTCGTACCTGGCCGGGCGCGTACCGCGAAGCGCGTCGCGTCGTCGTGCCGGCTACCCTGTAGGCGAGGATCGAGACCTCTCCGGACCCAGGACGCCGGATCGAACGCCACCCGTACGCAGGGTGTGACGTCGGTCCGACCGTGTACCGGCCGCCGCACCGGCCGCCGATGGGTCCGGATAAGGTCTGGTGTTCACTACCCGACGCTGGTCGGCGCATGCGCGCACCGGCGATGACCGCAACTCAAGGGGACTGACGTATGGGCTCCGTCGTCAAGAAGCGCCGCAAGCGGATGGCGAAGAAGAAGCACCGCAAGCTGCTGCGCAAGACCCGCATCCAGCGTCGCCGCCAGGGCAAGTGAGGCCGGTCAGCCCGCCGTTTCCGGCGGGCTGACGACTGCCCGCTGACCACCTCGCGCTGGGAGCGCGCATGATCGGACCGTGCAGGTTCCTGACCTGGGTCCCGCGATGAACCCGCGGGTGGTACTCGTGACCGGTGTGAGCCGGTACCTTGCCGCCCAGATCGCGGGTCGGCTGGCCGCCGACCCCCGGATCGAGCGGGTCATCGGAGTCGATGCGAGCGCGCCGACCGCTGAGCTGACCGCGATCCTGGGCCGTACCGAGTACATGCACGCGGACATCAGCAGCCCGGCGATCGCCCGGCTCATCCGCGAATCGGCCGTCGACACCGTCGCGCACCTGGCCGTGGTGGCCGGACCGGTCGGCGCCGGAGGGCGGGACGCGATGAAGGAACTCAACGTCATCGGTACGTTGCAGTTGCTCGCCGCATGCCAGTCGTCGGACACGGTACGGCGACTCGTGGTGCGCTCCTCCACCGCCGCGTACGGTGCGTCCTCCCGGGACCCGGCCATCTTCGGCGAGGACACTGCGCTACGCGCGCTGCCCCGCGGCGGGTACGCCAAGGACATCGTGGAGATCGAAGGCTACGTACGGGGCTTCCGGCGCAGGCGACCCGACACCTCCGTCACCGTGCTGCGCTTCGCGCCGTTCATCGGCTCGCACGCCGACACCACACTCACCCGGTACTTCTCCCTACCGCTGGTACCGACCGTGCTCGGTCGGGACCCCCGCATCCAGTTCATCCACGCCGACGACGCGCTGGAAGTCCTGCAACGCGCCGTACGGGAGGACCACCCCGGCGCCTACAACGTGGCCGGGCCCGGGGTGCTGCTGCTGTCCCAGGCCGTACGGCGGGCCGGCCGGGTGCCCGTACCGGTTCCCGACCCGGGGATGACCGCCATGGCCGGGCTGGCCCGGCGCAGCGGACTGGTGGATTTCTCCCTCGACCAGCTCGACTTCCTGGTACACGGGAGGGTGGTCGACGTACAGCGGCTCATCGACGGCTTCGGTTTCCGGCCACGATCGACCACGGTGGCCTTCGACGACTTCATCCGGACACACGGCATCGGCGCCCCGGTCCGCGCCACCAGCGTGGACCATTTCGAACGGGCGCTGCTGTCCGGTGGGCGGGCACTGCTGTCCGGGGTTCGTGCACTGACCTGCCGTGACGAGCCATCCGAGGAGGACCAGCCGTGACCGCCGACCCGGAAGGGACCGGTACGGTACCGGGGCCGGCGCCGGCCCGGTCTGAGAGCCCCGGGCGCGACGGCGGGTCCGGTTCGGGCCTGCCCCGCCCGGACACGACCGCCGAGGTCGACATCTGGGACAAGCGGGTCGCCGGCGCGTTGGCGTTCCTGCGCCGCCGGATCACCGGCGACTACCCGGTGGACGATTTCGGCTTCGACCCCGACCTCACCGAACAGCTACTGGCCCCCGCGCTGCGGCCGCTGTACCGCTCCTGGTTCCGGGTCGAGGTCTCCGGACTGGAACACGTACCGGGGGACGGCGCCGCGCTGCTCGTCGGCAACCACTCCGGCACCATCGCCATGGACAGCATGATGCTGCAACTGGCGCTGCTCGACGAGCACCCCGAGCACCGCCACCTCCGGCTGCTCGGCGCCGACTTCATCTTCCGTACGCCGCTGCTCGCCGAGTTCGCCCGCAAGTCCGGCGCTACCCTTGCCTGCAACCCGGACGCCGAACGGATGCTGCGCGCCGGCGAGGTCGTCGGCGTGTTCCCGGAAGGTTTCAAGGGCGTCGGCAAGCGCTACACCGACCGGTACAAGCTGCAACGCTTCGGCCGGGGCGGTTTCGTCGCTGCCGCGCTGCGTACCGGTGCGCCCATCGTGCCCGTCTCGATCGTCGGCGCCGAGGAGATCTACCCGCTGATCGGTGACATCAAGCCGCTCGCCCGCCTGCTCGGCATCCCGTACTTCCCGGTCACCCCGCTCTTCCCGTGGCTCGGCCCGCTCGGCATGGTGCCGCTGCCCAGCAAATGGCTGATCGAGTTCGGCGAACCCATCGACACCACCGCCCTGGACGCCGACCCGGACGACCCGATGGCCGTGTTCAACCTCGCCGACCGGGTCCGCGAGACGATCCAGCAGACGCTGCAGCGGTTACTGGTGAAGCGGGGATATTGAGCTGGCCGCAGTGACATGGCCTTGCTCACTCGGCCGGCGCTTGCTTTGCCGTCAGGGGGGCGCTCGCGAAAAACGGATATAAACCTAATTCGGGGAAAATGCCCAAACCGGCTCAGATGCGGTGACGGTGATGGCGGAGGTAGCCGAACGCGGCGGCGGCGATGAGGACGGCCGGTACGGCGTAGCGGGCGGCACGGCGGCCGGTACGGAAGTCGTGTATCTCCCAGCCGCGGGTGCGGGCCAGGCGGCGCAGGGCCGGGTCGGGGTTGATCGCCACCGCGCTCCCGGCCGTGGTGAGCATCGGCAGGTCGTTGATGGAGTCGCTGTAGGCGACGCAGCGTTCCAGGTCGAGGTGTTCGGCCCGGGCGAGTGCGCGGATCGCCTCGGCCTTCGCCGCACCGTGCAGGATGTCGCCGACGAGGCGGCCGGTGTAGCGGCCGTTGCGGGTCTCGGCGACGGTGCCGAGTGCCCCGGTGAGCCCGAGTCGTCGGGCGAGGATCCCGGCCAACTCGACGGGGGCGGCGGTGACCAGCCAGACGCGCTGCCCGGCATCCAGGTGCAGCTGGGCGAAGGCCCTGGTACCTGACCAGATGCGGGCGGCCATCAGTTCGTCGTAGATCTCCTCGCCGTGCTCGACGACCTCGGACACCGGCCGGCCCGCAACGAACGCCAGGGCGCCGTCCCGGGCGGTCCGGATGTCCTCGCTGTCCTCGGTGCTGGTGGCGCGGAACTTCAGGTGCTTCCAGCCGAACCGCAGCAGGTCAGCGGTGGCCACGTAGTCGCGGGCGGCAAGCCCGCGGGCGAACCAGAAGATCGAGGCACCACGCAGGAAGGTGTTGTCCACGTCGAAGAATGCCGCAGCATCCGGATCGGGCCTGCGCCGCTGGTCGGCGGCCGGTACGTCGCCCGGCTCGGCGCCGGTACCGCCGGTGGTCAGCCCACCGGTGGCCCTGGCCGCGCTCGCTACTCCGGCGGCCCGGGCGCGGGCAGCCTGCCGATGTCGGCGGCGTCGCAACCGGGCAAATACGTCCACGCGCAGAGAATATCCGGCCGACCGCCCAGTATCAGAGCAGCCCGCCAAGGATCTTGCCGATGGTGCCGAACAGGCCGTCCCCGCTCTGCTTGCCGTTCTCGTGCGGGCTGGGGCTGCTGGAGACGGACGGCTGGGTGCTGGATCCCGGGGCGCCGGGAATGTCCGGTAACAGGCCATGCCCGGCCCTCTCGGACGGGCTGGGACCCGGTGTCGGGGACGTGTTGGCGTCCGGCGCCGCTGGTGCGCCGCGGTGACCCGGCGGATGGGCGCCTTCGGCGTGCCTGCCGTTCCCGGGACCATCGGACGGTACGGTGACCGGCCCTCCAGGCATCGCCGAGCAGTTCTGCGGGATGGGGCCCAGGGTGTCGCGCTGGATCGTACGGCCGGCCGTGCACAGCAGCAGTCGGCGCAGTTCACCGGCCCGTCGCTGCACCTCGTCAACCAGGGCGAGGGACTGCAGTGCGCGGGTACGGGCGTCGCCGTTGAGCCCGCTGAGCAGCCCGACGACATCCGGGCGCTGCCGGGCCACGAACACGTTGATCTTGGCCAGTGGGGTGGCGTCCCGCCGGGACACGGCGGTGGAGTCGAGCAACGCGACTCCGGAGCGGGTCTGCCGGTCCATGTCGGTCAGTACCCGGATGAGGCGGCCAGGTTTACGACGTACGGCGGCGGCCTCGGTGGCCCGTTTGCGGGCGAACTCCAGGTAGAGCTGACCGGAGTTGACGTCGGAACCGGCCAGCGCGATCTGCGCCTGTTCGGTGGAGCGTTTCACGTTGTACAGCGCGTCGCCCGGTACTGCCGAGCTGCTCGCGGCGGCGACGCCGGAAATGGCCAGGGCGCCGGCGGCGACTCCACCGATCAGGGCGAGCCGGACCCGGGGACGCCCCGGTGCGGTGGCCGGCCGGTACCGATCAGGGGTGCCCGGTACGGCGGTGGGCTCGTCGTTGTCGGTGCCCTCGACGCGGGTCGCGCCGATTCCGTGCAGCGCGGCATCGGCCATCAGCCGTTGACGCAGGTCGGCCCGGAAGTCGGGGTCCGGGCCGGGTTGGGTCATCAGGGTCGACTGGTCGGCAAGCTGGCGACTCAGATCTACCAGAGTTGCCAGCGAATCGTCCCGGCCGCTAGTAAGGTGACCGAATCGGCCGTGGTGCGGCTGGTCGGATCCGCGGTCCGGCCCGGAGCGCAGAGCGGACGGTCCGTTACCTGCTGAGGCTGCGGTGGAGTCGCCAGAGCGGCTGGTGTGTCGACGGGCCTGGCCTCGTGGCCTGAGCGCGTTCTCCACCAGCTCTGCGAAGCGTTGCGCCCGTCGGCGCAGGAACATGTTCACGGCCACCGCGCGCACCTCCTTCCGTCTAGGAGCACGCCGGCCCAGCCTGGATCACCCGTTGCCGGGGTGTCCAGCCTGCAACCGGTGGTGCGCCGCAGTACACCGTCGATCTCGTGGATACCAACGCATACTGGCGGGTAATGGTTACGCCCATCGCGGCAGGGTCCGACATTCCCTGCGATTCCGCGCCGGGCGGAACGAACTTCCGGCCCGCCCAGGTCTGTGGTCCGATGGCTCGTCTCACGGGGTGAAACCTTCCGGCAGCAGCCTGGCCAGGGATCGTACGGCGCGGTACTGCAGGGCCTTGATCGCGCCTTCGTTCTTGCTCATGGTGCGCGCCGTCTCGGCGACGGAGAAGCCCTGCAGGAACCTCAGTACGATGCATTCCTGCTGTTCGGGGTTGAGTCGCTTGACGGCTTCCAGCAGTGTCCGGTTGGTCATCATGTCCAGCACAGCAGCTTCCGGGCTGCCTTCGGGACCGCGGTCGGGTCGGTCGGCGTCCAGTACTTCGGCGGTGGAGACCTCCAACCGGTAGCGGCCCGACTTGAAGTGGTCGGCGACCAGGTTACGGGCGATGGTGACCAGCCAGGCGCCGAGGTCGCGACCTTGCCAGGTGAAGCTGCAGATCCGGCGGAGGGCTCGCAGGAAGGTCTCGGAGGTGAGGTCCTCGGCCAACTGTCGGGTGCTGACCCGAAAGTAGATGAACCGGAAGACGGTGTCCATGTACCGGTCGTAGATCAGCCCGAATGCTTCGGTATCGCCGGCCTGCGCACGCTGCACGAGCCGCCAGACATCGGTGGCCGATTCGGGTACCTGGTCCGGCAGTTGGTCGTCGTCGCCGGGCGCGGCCGGGTCGGCCTGCGGTGCCGACCTGCTCGACGCCTCGTCGGTGCCGGGCCGGGGCGCGGGCCGCGGGCTGGGCTTGTCGCGGGTGGTGCCGCGCAGCACCTGACCGGCCCGGGAGGTGATGGAGGCGACCCTGGAGAGCCGACCGCCCCCCATGTCGGTCACGAGGTCGCGCAGTACGGCGAGGCCGTGCGCGATGCTGGGTGGACCGGAAAAGGGATCTCCGGGTAGGTATGGGACGTCGGTCGCGCTCACCGAGTCCACCCCGCATCGTGGCGAATGCCGTACCGGCGGCTGGAGCCAGCCGGCGCGGGGCGGTGGGACGGTGCTTCGACGGGCACTGCGGCCTCCTCGGGCGAGGGGTTTCGGTTCCCAAGGCTCAGGTGACACGACCGAGTCATGATAGGCCGGACATCACGCTGATGTGTCTACTCGACTACTACGAGCAACATTGTGCCGGAGCGCCCACTGTCGGTGGCGGACTTCCTGTCCGTCATTTCACGATGGATTCTATGTAGCAACTTTCGTTCTGCATATCGCACGCTTTTCTGCGGCGCGGCACGGCGTCGCGGGGGTTGAGCTGCGGTAGCTTGGAACGATACTCGTGGCCGTTGTGTGCCGACGCCCCTGTGATATGCCAGACTCGGTGGCCGTGCAGGACGACATCGGCAACCTCGTCCAGTTTCTGGCCCGGGCTGCCCTCCAGAAACCCGACCACCCCGCGCTGCGCGCCGGCGACAGAACCCTGACCTGGGCCGAACTGGCCACCCAGGTCGACGCTGTCGGTGCCGGTCTGCGTCGCCTCGACCTCTCGCCCGGTGACCGGGTGATGATCGCCCTACCGAACAGCTTCGAGTGGGTCACCAGCTACTTCGGTGCCCTCGCCGCAGACCTGGTCGCCGTTCCGGTCAACCCCTACTACACCGGCCCGGAACTGACCCGGTTGCTGGTCGACTCGGGTGCCCGGGTACTGATCGGCAGCCCCGACGTGCAGACCGCGGTCGAGGCGCCGGACGCCCTCGGGCACCGCTACACCGTCGGTGGGCCGCACCTCGGCAGCCGGCCGTACGACGAGCTGCCCGTGCCGGGCACCGCGACCGTGACGCCGCAGCGCGCCGGTGACGACCTGGCCGCGCTCCTGTACACCTCCGGTACGTCCGGGCAGCCACGCGGCGCCATGCTCAGCCACCGCGCGCTGATCGCCAACGCCGACCAGGTCGCCGCCCTGACCCCGCCGCCCCTCGGGCCGGATGACACCGTACTGCTGGCGCTGCCGCTGTTCCACGCCTTCGGGCTCGGCCCCGGCCTGCACGCGGTCACCCGGCACGCGGCCACCGGGATACTGGTGGAACGGTTCGACGCGGCGGCCAGCCTGGCCACCATCGCCGAGCAGGAGGTCACCTGTGTACTCGGAGTGCCGGCGATGTACCTGGCCTGGACCCGGCAGAACGACTTCGCGAACCGCTTCAGCCGGGTACGGCTGGTGGTCAGCGGCGCCGCCCCGCTCACCGCGCCGACCCTCGACGAACTGAGCCGGGCCGGCGTGACCAGGGTCTTCGAGGGCTACGGGCTGACCGAGACGGCGCCGGTGGTGACCAGTTCGCTGGCCAGCCCGCACCCGAAACCCGGCTCGGTCGGCCAGCCGATCCCTGGCGTGGACCTGCAACTGATCGGTGCCGATGGTCACGCCCTGTTGCCGGAAGACTCCGAGGACGACGAGAACGGCAGCCCCGGTACCGACCTCGGCGAGATCTGGGTACGCGGTCACAACCTGTTCTCCGGGTACTGGCCGGACGGTGACGGGGGGCCGGACGAGGAGGGCTGGTGGTCCACCGGTGACATCGGCTACGAGGACGAGGACGGTGACCTGTTCCTGGTGGACCGGATCGACGAACTGATCCTGGTCTCCGGCTTCAACGTCTACCCGCGCGAGGTGGAGGGTGTACTGCTCACCCACCCGGCCGTACGGGAAGCCGCGGTGATCGGAGTCCCGCACCCGCAGACCGGGTCCGCGGTGACCGCCTTCGTGGTGACGGTCGAGCAGGTCAGCGAGGCGGATCTGCTGGAACACTGCAGCCAGCACCTGGCGCACTTCAAGCGTCCCGTGCAGATCGACTTCGTCGAGCACCTGCCGCACTCGGCGACCGGCAAGATCCGCAAGAGCGAGCTGCGTACCGGGCGGGAGCGCTGAGCGGGCCGGTGGACGACGTACGGGTGGTGCTGCTCACCCGGCCCGGCTGCCATCTGTGCGCGGACGCGCGGGAGGCGATGAGCCGGGTCGAGGCGCGCAGCGGCGTGGCGTGGCGGGAGGTCGATGTGCAGACCGACATCGAGCTGGAGCGGGAGTACGGGGACCGGCTGCCGGTGGTCCTGCTGGACGGCCGGGAGCACGGCTACTGGCGGGTCGAGGAGCAACGCCTGCTCCGAGACCTGGGCGCATGAGCGACCCGACGGCCGGCCCGGTGCCGGCGAAGGGCCCGGTGCCGGCGAAGGACGCCGACGTGCCGGCCTTCGTACGGGATCTGGGTCTGCCCGGTCTGGCCGACAGCCACGTGCACTTCCTGCCGCCCCGGATGCAGCGCAAGGTGTGGGCGCACTTCGACGGCGGTGGGCCGCTGATCGGCCGGAAATGGCCGATCCGGTACCGGGGCAGCGAGGCCGAGCGGGTCGAGGTGCTGCGGTCGCTGGGGGTGCGCGCGTTCACCGCCCTGCCGTACGCGCACCGGCCCGGGATGGCGGTCGAGCTCAACGACTGGGCCGGCGGGTTCGCCGCCGCGACACCGGGGTGCCTGCGGTCCGCGACGTTCTTCCCGGAACCTTCCGCGGCCGGCTACGTGGCTGCCGCCGTGGACGCCGGTACCCGGGTGTTCAAGGTGCACCTGCAGGTCGGCGGCTTCGACCCGCGGGAGGCCGTACTGGACGAGGTGTGGGGCCTGCTGGCCGAGGTCGGCCTGCCGGTGGTGGTGCACGCGGGTTCCGGGCCGGTGCCGAACGCCTTCACCGGCGCCGGACCGATCGGTGACGTACTGGCCCGCCACCCACGGCTGCGGGTGGTCATCGCGCACCTGGGCGCCCCGGAGTACGCCGACTTCTTCGGCTTGGCGGCGCGCCACGACCGGGTACTGCTGGACACCACGATGGCGTTCACCAGCTTCTTCGAGGAGATGGCCCCGTTTGCGCGCGAGCTGCTGCCGCAGTTGCGTGATCTCGGGCTGGCCGGGCGGGTGTTGCTGGGCAGCGATTTCCCGAGCATCCCGTACCCGTACGCCGAGCAGTTGTCCGGGCTGGTCCGGCTCCGCCTCGGCGACGACTGGCTGCGGGCGGTCTGCTGGCACAACGCGGCGGCCCTGTTCGGTCTGGACTGACGGGCCGGTCGGGCCGGGCACCGCGCGGTGCCCGGCCCCGATCGTCAGACCGCCTGCCTGGCCTGCGGCTGCGCCTTCTTGCGGCGCCGGCTGCGACGCGGCTTGTCACCGCGCTGCTCGTTCTCCGGCTCGCGTTCCTCGGCGCTCTGCCGGTCGTCCCGGCGTCGGCGTGGATCCGGTGCCGTGGCACCGGTGGCGGCACCGGCCGAGTCGGCAGCCAACTGATCGACGGTGGCCAGTACGGTCCGGATCTCCTGCTGCATCTCGTCGTAGCGGGACTGCAGGGCAGCGGCCCGCTTATGTGCACGGCCGATGATCTTTTCGCTGCGGTCTGCGGCGTCGGCGTGGATCCGGGCGGCGTCGCCACGCGCGTCGGTGAGGATCCGCGCGGCTTCCGCATGCGCGTCGCCCCGGATCTTCCCGCCGTCCTCGTGGGCCTCCGCGCGAACATGCTCGGCTTCGTCCCGGGCCTCGGCCCGGGCATGTTCGGCCTGCCGGGTCAGTTCATCGGCCTGGCGTTCGGCGGCGACCAGGATCCGGTCCAGCCGGGACCCGAGTTGTTGGGCAGTGGGCTGTTCGTCGGCGACATGCTCCCGTTCACACGCGAGCAGCTCGGCCCGTACCGCGACGACCTGGGCGGTGAGGTCGCGGATCTGCTGCTGCGCATGCGCATGTCGGGTGACCAGCTCGGTCACCGCGGTCTGTACTTCCTGGACGTAGTTGTCGACCTGCCTGCGCTGGTAGCCGCGCAGGGCTGTGTCGAACCCGCTGTCGAGATGCCACGGGGAGTCGGTGAGTGTGAAGTCGTGTTCGTCGCCGGTCTGCTGTCGTCGCATCGCCGTCCCTGCCCCTGCTGTTCGCGACCTTCCGGTCGATGGTCTGTGGTGTCGGCACCCCCTTCAGCGCTCCGCGCCTGCGTTCGAATGACTCTAATCACTACCCTATATCGACATTTCGGCCACCTGGTAGTCGGGAGGTGGTAATGCTATGACCTAGGGTATCGATGAACATCACGGTCTGGCACTAGGCTCGCGGGAATGTTGGGACACCTTGTCTGGGACTGGAACGGCACCCTGCTCGACGACTTCGCCATCACCGTGGCAGCGACCAACGCGACCTTCGCCGCCTGCGCCGGGCCGCAGGTCTCCGGCGAGCAGCACCGGCGGCAGTTCCGCCGACCGATCAGCGGGTACTACGCCGAGATGCTCGGCCGGCGGGTGGACGAGGCCGAGTTCGCCCGGCTGGACAAGGTCTTCCACGACGAGTATCACGCCCGGCTGATCGACTGCCAGCTGTCCGCGGACGCAGCGCAGGTGCTGGCCACCTGGGCGGGCACCCAGTCGCTGCTGTCGATGTGGTTCCACGACCAGTTGCTGCCCTACGTCGAGGGGTTCGGCCTGACCGGGCACTTCCGCCGGATCGACGGCCTGCGGGTGACCACCGGCGGCGGCTCCAAGGCCCAGCATCTGGTACGCCATCTGGCCGAACTCGGCGTCAAGGGCTCGGACTCGGTACTCATCGGCGACACCCTCGACGACGCGGCTGCCGCGGCGGAGGTGGGCGCCCGCTGCGTACTGGTCACCGGAGGATTCACCGATATGGACCGGTTGCTGGCCACCGGCCTGCCGGTCGCCGGGTCACTGACCGAGGCCGTACGGCTCGCGGCCGGCTGACGCCGGTAGGGCGTCGGCGCTGCCGGGACGGTGCTGCCGGGACGGTGGCCGGCGCCCGGGTTCGGGACAGCGCCGGGATCGGGCCGGCGCCCGGGATCGCGGCAGCGCCCGGGATCTGGGCAGCGAGCGGGGCGGGAGCCATCCGCAGCTCCCGCCCCGCTCGGGCACCCGCCAGTGCCCAGGAATCAGGTTCCGGTGACTACTTGAACGACACCTGGATGGTCATGGTGCCGTTGTCGGCCTGCCTGACGACCTTGATCACTGTTCCGCTGCCGGCGACCTTGACCGAACCCTGCGGGTTGGCCGGGTCGTAGTAGCGGTTCACGTTGCTGTCGTCGAACTTCCTGACAGCGGCCTGTGCCGGCAGCGAGGTGGTCAGGCCACCCGCCCGGTGCAGGCTGATCGGGCTCGTCCTGGTCAGGCCGAACGTGGCGTCGAACGGCTGGATCCGGTTGCTCACCTTGGAGCCGTCGGACCAGGTCATTGCCGCGGAGTGCGCGTCGACCGGCAGTACGAGGCCACCGCCCGGGTGGGCGCTGGTGTTGTCGTCCTCGAACGCGTAGTTCACGTACCAGATGAGCAGGCCCTTCTGGTACGGGAAGTGCTCCACCCAGTCGGCCTTGGTGTCGCCGAACCCGAAGTTGTACGGGCCGGTGCGCAGCGTGTCGTCGTAGTCGACGTACTGGCGGTTCTCGGCGATGTAGTAGCGCGACTTGAACTCGGTGGTGGTGCCGGTCATCCGCTTGAAACCGTCCGCCGTCCAGTCCGTGTTCGCCGACTCGACGTCGTCGGTGGTGGTCTGGCCGTCGACGGTCAGGGTCAGGTCGTCCAGGAACGGACCGGCGTAGTGCACGCCGCCGTCGGTCTTGTAGTGCCAACGGAACTCGACCGACTTGCCGGCGTAGGCCGACAGGTCGTAGCTCAGGTCGACCCAGTTCGAGTCGGACGAGCCGGTCACGCCGTCACCGTTGAGCGAGTTCCAGGTCGTGCCGTTGTCATCGGAGACCTCGGCCTGCAGGAAGTCGTAGCCTTCCTCGATCTCGTACCAGGCCTTGGCGCCGATGCTGGCGCTGGTCGCTCCGGTCAGGTCGACCGTACGGGTCATCGTGGTGTTCAGGTCGTCGCCGCTGCCGCCCCACCATTCGTAGCTTCCGGACGCTGGGGTGTTGTAGCTGTTGACGATCTTCTGCTCGGGCAGCGTGACCACCACTGCCTGCGGATTCCTACCCTGCCGCTCGGCCGGGTTGAGCTTCAGCTTCGTCTTCGCACCCTGGTATGCCACCACGCTGTAGTCCAGCCAACCGAGCTGGTACTTGTCCCACGCGTTGACGTAGCCGGGGGTGGTGCCGATCGAGTCGAAGCCCTTGCCCAGCCAGGAACCGGACGACATCAGCGTCCAGAACCCGGTCGAGTTGTCGCCACCGGTGGTGTCGTACTCGTCCGGCAGACCGAGGTCGTGGCCGAACTCGTGGGCGAACACGCCCAGGCCGCCGTTCTCCGGCTCGGTGGTGTAGTCACCGACCCAGTAGGACGCGTCGCCGACCTGGGTCCCACCCTTGAGGTCACCGGTCGGACCGGTCTTGCCCTCGTCGGTGGAGTAGGCGTACCAGCGGTGCGACCACACGGCGTCGGCGCCCTGCGGGCCACCGCCGGCCTCTTCGCCCTCACCGGCGTGCACGACCTCGATGTGGTCGAGGTAGCCGTCCGGCTCGTTGAAGTTGCCGTCACCGTCGTAGTCGTACCGGTCCCACTTGTCGAACTGGGACAGGTACTGGTTGATCTGCTCCGGGGTGGAGCCCTGGGCCAGTTCGTCGGCGTACCAGGAGTTCACCGAGTCGCGGACCAGGTTCCAGTAGCCGTCGGACTCCGGGATGTCGTTGCTGCCGTACCGGGCCTCGTTGTAGGGCACGGTGACCCAGCCGCTGACATCGCCGGCGACACTGAACTTGCCACTGGACTCGTGCTGGTAGAAGTCCTTGAACGAGTTCTTCTTGCCGAAGAACATGTTCAGGTAGTGCTGACGGTCGAACTTCGGCACCCAGTAGGTCGAGTTGTCGTCCGTACTGCTGCCGTCCCAGTTACGGTCCGGCATGGCGATCTGGCCGTTGGCGGGTCCGGCCGTGCCGCCGGCCCGCGGGTCGGTCTTGTCGCCGAAACTGACCAGGATGGTGAAGATCTGGTCGGTCCGGGTGGTGCTGGTTTCCACGTACTGCGACTTGCCGTCGGCCCGCTTGCCCAGCTTGACGACCTTGGACTTGCCGATCGCCTTCGGGGTGACCTGGCCCTTGATCTGCTTGTCGGCCGCCGCGCGCATCAGCGCCCGGCGCTTGTCCGACATGGGACTGGGCAGGTCGTCCTTGGCGTGTGCGCGCGCCTTGGGCGCAGCCTTGTGCGCGGTGATGCTGCGCCCGGTGGCCGGTGAGGCGAGCACCGGCGAGGCGAGCGCCCCGGCGGCGAGCAGGCCCGCACCGGCGACCGCAACGGCGCCGATCGTGAATCTCCGCAACGCGTTCCTCCTCCCAGTCCGCCCGGAGCGGGTGGGCGCCGGACGGATTTGCGATCCCTGAGGGTGTGGGATCGCACCGAGGATCACCCTGGCACAAACCGGGGCTCTGGAAGAGAAAGGAAATCACGTTATGACCTGTTCTTAAGGCTGCCTTATGGTGGGTAGGGACGACCTACGACGTTTCGGACCGGCCGCCTGTACTGACAGAGATCAATGCAATGAAGCCGGAACACCGGAAATTTCCGGTGAGCCGGTCATTCCGGCCGGCAGGACTCCGCGGTTATGGCGGGTTTCCGCCATCCCGTAAGGGTTTCGCCGGTTCAGACTGCCGCGGTATGCAGTGCGGCGAGCAGCGGCCACAGTCGTCCGGCCACCTCGTCCGGGGTGCCGGTGATCCGGCCGTGCAGCCAGTCGGCCAGTACGCCGGTGACGGTGGCCGCGACCGCGCTGGCCACCACATCCTCGGCAGGCCCGGCGATTCCGCGCCGGCGACGCTCCACAGTGGCCCGTTCGGCGAGCTCGATGTGCAGCCGTTCGCCCAGCGGTCCGCCGCCACCCGGCCGGGTCAGGGCGCGGAAGAGCGGCGCCTGCCGGCCGATCCCGGCGAACAGCTCGACGACCTCTGCTGGCGGGTTCGCCGGGTCGGGCCGGGATCCGAAGGCGTGCAACGCATCCACCGCCTCACTGACCGTCGCGGCGCAGGCGTCCAACGCCAACGCGTCGAGGTCGTCGTAGTGCAGGTAGAAGGTGGCCCGGCCGAGTTCGGCGCGACGTACCACCTCGGCGATGCTGACCTCGGCCAGCGGCCGCTGCGTGCAGGTGTCGAGCAGCGCGGTCCGCAACCGTCGACGCGTCCGTTCCGGGCGCGGGTCACCGGTCACCGCGACTGTCTCCCTGCACTCGATCCACCTGGTGCGAACAGCATAACGGGCCATGGCGGCGATGCCCCGGGGTTCCACGTCCTGCTGTCGGTGCCGGGCCACTGGTCGGCGTTCGGGCACCGGCCGGTATGCGGACCGTCCGGTGCCCGTCCGGCTCTTGCCGGTGGCTCAGTCGTTGTCGTTGTGGAAGGTGACATCCCGCCAGTCGGTCACGCAGGACCGCGACATGAACACCCAACCCAGCGCGGAGTCGCGGACCACCATCGCCGGCGAAGAAGTGTTGGTGGTGAAGCGGTACCGCACCGTGGATGACGGGGTACCGGCCGGATCCCGCAGGCTGCCCGAGTCGTAGCTGCTGGCCGTGTAGTAGTTGTAGTAGGCACCGCAGCCCGGGTCGACGGTGATGGGGCTGCCGTCGGTCGCCTTGTGCGCGATGGCGTTGAAGTCGTAGCCGAAGGTGCGCCGGTGCGCCATCGCCGAACGGGTCGCGTCGCTGCAACTGGCGGTCGCGGTGCCGGTGCGGGACGAGCTGAGCGCGCCAGGCGGGATCCAGCCGCAGATGTTGTTGTTGCCGTGGTCGCGGCCGAAGTGGTAGTTCGACGACGCGGTCTCCTGTACGTCGAACGACGAGCCGGCCATGGCCGTACCGACGAAGTAGCCGCACACCTTGTTCTGGATCCAGGTGCCGGGTGCGATGGTGCCGGAGTTGTTGCAGACAGCGGGCTTCGGTGAGTTCGGCTGGATCGTGTAGCGGTTGACGGTCTGCGCCTGCGCCGCAGAGGCGCCGGCGCCGAGCAGCAGGGCGGCTGCGGCGAGTACGAAGGGGATGCGGCGTACCGACTGTGTCACGGGAACTCCCTGGGGCGGCTCGGGTGGGGATGGTCCGAGAGTGCTGGGCGTGTACCGGTCCGTACGTACCGTGCTGTACCGCTCAATACGTGCGTATCGGTCACGTGTTCACGATATACCGCGGCTCTGCCATTTCCTGTACAGTCGTCCAGAAAATAGTCGGACTGGAGTGGCGATGCAGGTAGCAGCGGCGATACTGGTCGGTCTGGTCGCGGTGATCCACCTGTACTTCCTGGTGCTGGAGATGTTCCTGTGGGATCGGCCGCGCGGCCGGAAGGTCTTCGGCACCACCCCGGAATTCTCCCGGCAGAGCGCGACGCTCGCCGCCAATCAGGGCCTGTACAACGGATTCCTTGCTGCCGGCCTCATCTGGGGGCTGATTGCCACCGACCCGGTCGGCTTCGGCGCACGGGTGTTCTTCCTGTGCTGCGTACTGGTCGCCGGGGCGTACGGTGCGCTCACCGTCAACCGCCGGATCCTGTTCGTCCAGGCGCTGCCGGCGGCGGTCGCGCTGGTACTCGTACTGCTCGCGCACTGAACGGACCGGTGTGCCGGCGGCCGGCTGTGGCCCGGTATGGCGGCGGGGCTCAGTGTCGATGGGTGGCCCCGCCGGCGCCGTCTGGTTTCCGGCAGGGCCACCCGTGATGTGTGCGGCGGTCAGCGAGGTGCCTGGTCCTCGCCAGGTGGGTCCAGCCAGAGCAGTTCGACGTCGAGTGCGATGGACAGCGGTTCGCACATCCGTTCCGCGGAGGTGGCGTGCCAGCTGGTGGCACCGTCCGCAGAGAACGCTCGGGTGGCGGCGCTGGTCTGCAGGCCCCAGTACCGCAGCTGCGGGCTGTCCTGCTCGTCGTACTCGCAGACCGCGAACCGGCGCGGTGTCTCCGACAGCGTGAAGCCGGGCAGGCCGGTGGCCGGGCGGGCGGTGCTGGTCGTGTCGTGGCGGGGCAGGTCGTTGCGGGCGCTGCCGCTCGGCGAAAAGTCCGTCATATGACAGACCCTGCCGCTTGAGATGTGCGGACGGTAGGTGTTTAGTCTCTGCAAGTAGTGCTGTATCTGCGGCGTCGCAGCGTGTACCGATCGGGAGGTGCGGTGTGGCATGAGTGTGAAGGCGACCGAACGGGGGAGCGGCTCCAGTGTGGACTCCGCCCGCCGACTGTTCTCCGACGAGCTGCGTCGCTACCGACGTGCGCGTGGCTTCACCCAGGAGCAGCTGGGCAACCTGATCAACTACGCGGGTGCCACGGTCGGCATGATCGAGAAGCTGCAACGCAATCCCACACTCGCCTTCACAGAACGGTGTGATCGGGTGTTGGAAACCGGCGGTGCGCTGTCCCGGCTGCTGCCGCTGTCCCGCGAGGCGTACCCGTCCTGGTTCCGTCCGTTCGTGGAGATGGAAGCCGCAACGACCGATGCAAGGTGGTACGTGCGGGACAGTAAGGATCCGCAGGGCGGCCTGCTCGCGGTGGCGCCCGAAGCGTGGAGAGCATTCGTCTGCTCGGTCAGGAGACGTTGTGACCTCGGAGAACTTGGTCTGGCGGAAGAGCACCCGTAGCGGCGGTCAAGGCGGCCAGTGCGTCGAGGTCGCCACGACTGAGGCGGCATGGTTCGTGCGGGACAGCAAGGACCCGCAGGGTGGTGTGCTGACGGTGGCCCCGGGGGCGTGGCATGCGTTCCTCGCTCTGGTGACACAGTCGCGCTGAGCAGGTCGCGGACGGGGTAGCGCGGTGGCCCTACCCCGTACGCGGTTGACTGATGTGGCTATCAGCTACGTGTTGGCGTGGTCGTTTCGGTCGGCGCCCAAACGTCAGCGGATTAGCCTCCCGGCATGATCGCGATGATTTTCGAGTACCGGTTCGATCCCGGTGACGAGGTCGCCTACCAGGAGTACCTGGCGGAGTCGGCACAGCTGCGGGGGCTGCTGCACGCGGTCGACGGCTTTGAAGGGGTCGAGCGGTTCGCCAGCGACCGGGAGCCGGGCAAGTTTGTCGCCATCGGCTACTTCCGTGATGAGGCCGCGGTCGCTGCCTGGCGCAACACGCCTGCACACCGACGCGCGCAGGCGCTCGGCCGGCACCGCTTCTTCACCGATTACCGGCTGCGGATGGCCGAGGTGATCCGCGACTACGGCCCGAACGACCGCGTCGAGGCGCCCTTCGACAGCCGTCGCGTCCACGACCACGAAGAGGCACAATGCACGATCTGACCATCGATCTGGACGACCGGCCCGGCGCGCTCGCGGTCATGGGTGAGGCGCTGTGCGCCGCTGGGGTCAGCGTGGAAGGCGGTGGCGTGTTCGCCGTCGATGGCCGCGCGGTCGCGCATTTCCTCTGCCACGACGGAGAGGTGGCATCCTCGGCGCTACGGGCTGCCGGGGTGCGGGTGATGGCCTGTCGCCCGGTGCTTGTCCGCAGGCTCGATCAGGACCGGCCCGGGCAGCTCGGGGCGATCGCGCGGGCTCTCGCCGATGCGGGGTGAACATCGAGGTGCAGTACTCCGACCACGACCACCGGCTCATCCTTCTCGTGGACGACCTCCCCACCGCCGCGGCGGCGACGACGCACTGGGACCACGGGACGCGCTGAACACCCACCTTCCCTGGCTCTGATCATGCGGCTGTCGGTTGCGCCGGCTCAGCGCTGCCGCGCCGGGCGCGAGTTGGCGGTGGGTGTCAGGCCGGACGGCGACCCCAGGCGGAGATCAGCGGCGCGAGGGTCAGGTCGAGTTCGCCGGCCTCGATGGCGGCCAGGTGCGCGTCGACCTCGGTGTCGTCGGTCAACCCGGCCTCGATCAGCTCGCCGCGTACGTGCCGCATGGTCGACGCCTCCAGCCGGTCGCTGGCCCGCCCACCCACCGGGAACGAGCCCGCCGCGGCAACCTTGAGCAGGCCGGCCTCGCGCAACGCCCGCGGCAGCGTCCGGCCGTAGCGCAGGTCCGCGCCGCGGCCCGCCAGCAGCTCCCGTACCGCGTTGCGCAGTCGGTTGGCCCGCTGCTGTGCCGGGCCGGTCTCGTCCAGGCACGCCAGGGTCTGCAGCGCAGTGTCCGCGTCCTCGATCAGCAGCCAACCGCCGGGCCGCAGCGCCGCCACCATCGTGGCCAACGCCCGGGCCCGGTCGGGTACGTGGACCAGCACGAGCCGGGCGTGCACCAGGTCGAACGTTCCCGGCTCCGGCGGCGGATCAGCGGCGACGTCGTGTTGGCGCACCTCGTACCCGTCGCCCGCCTGCAGCCAGGACGGGTCGATGTCAGTGGCCAGCACGTACCCGGTCGGGCCGACGGCTGTCGCGAGCCACTCCGGGATACTGCGCCCCCCGGCCCCCACCTCCCAACAGCGCGAGCCGGCCCCGACCCCCAGCCGATCGACGTGTCCCCGTGTCACGCCATCGAACAGCTCGGCCAGCCAGACGAACCGCTCGCCGGCCTCGGTGCGTGCGTTGTCCAGCAGGTACCCACGGTCGGCGGACTTCGGATCCCGTCGGTCGCCGACGTCCGGTGGGTGGGATGAAGAGGTCATGATCAGATGATCGACCTCCCGACCCGCCGGCGCCACGACGATGCGGGATGACATTGTGCACAGCCGGTACAGGTCACGGCGGAGGTTTGTCGGATCGAGGCCGCTACAACGACCAGAATCGCGCGAACTCTCGGATTTTCCGCCCCGGAGCCATGATGAACCGGTGTCAGCGGGTCCAGACGTCGGTGATCGGCGTGCGGTGGGTGGCGTTGCCGATGCCGGGCAGGCCGTACATGGCTTCGAGGGTGCGCAGGACGGTGTAGTGGTCGACCCGCTCGCCGTAGCGCCCCGGCCGTACGTGCCGGCCGGTCAGCATCGTCAGGATGTGCCCGCCGCCCGGAGTGTCGGTGCCCTCGTCGAACGTGACCAGCAGCAGACTGTCGTGCGTCATCGCCCAGCGCCGGTATGCGTCCATAGTGGACTTGAGCCAGTTGTCCCCAGTACGCACACTGCAGTCGTGCATGCTGTGGCACAGGTCGGGCACGACGAAGGAGACATCGGGCAGCGTCGCGAAGTTCGACGGGAACGACCGCAGCGGCTGCTGGGTCCGCGCGGGCACGTCGGCGAAGTCCGTCCACGGCGCGTGTTTGCGCGCATAGCCGCCAGCGGAGCAACCGTGGAAACCGGTCGACGGAAGCCCTTCGGCGTACGACCGGTAACCGTGCCCCGCGGAGAGCAACTGCCCGCCAAGGTTCTGTGCCCTACGGGCCGGCAGACAGGCGTCCGACGTGACACCCTGCGTACTGCCGGAGAACAGCGCCAGGTAGTTCGGCTGGCTCGGGTGCGTCACCGCGTACGAGTGGGTCAGCTCGACACCCCGGTGCGCCAGTGAGTTGAGGTACGGCGCGTCGGGCGAGCCGACGATGTCGCTGTACGCCGCATTCTCGAAGATCACCACGACCACATGCGCGGGCCGGGGCACCGCTGCCGGTATCGGGGCCGACGAGAGTGCCGGCGTCGACTTCGGAGCAGTGGGGTGGCGGCAGGCGCTGACCCCGATGATCGTCACGAGCAGCGCCAGGATCACCGGAAGATGTCGTACCGACCTGAGGCCCACTTCTCCTCCGCCGTGAGAACATCACGCTCGGTGATCAGAGTACGGGACCGGACGACGATGGCGCCCCGCAGCAGGAGCTACCGGGCGCCATTGTCGGAAATGCTTACTCTTCGTCGGCCTTACCGGAGTCCAGGCCCTGTGAGATCAGGTCCATCACCGAGGAATCCTGCAACGTGGTGACGTCACCCATCTGCCGGTGCTCCGCGACGTCGCGCAGCAGCCGGCGCATGATCTTGCCGGATCGGGTCTTCGGCAGGTCGCCGACCACCAGGATCTGCCGTGGCTTGGCGATCGGCGAGATCTCCTTCGCCACGTGGTTACGCAGTTCCTTGGCCAGTTCGGCGCCCTGCGCCTCCTCCTGCGGTACCGAACCGCGCAGGATCACGAACGCCACCGGCGCCTGCCCGGTCGCCTCGTCGGCCGCGCCGACCACTGCGGCCTCGGCCACCTTCGGGTGGCTGACCAGCGCAGACTCGATCTCCGTCGTGGACAGTCGGTGGCCGGACACGTTCATCACGTCGTCCACCCGGCCGAGCAGCCACAGGTCGCCGTCCTCGTCCTTCTTCGCCCCGTCGCCGGCGAAATAGCGACCCGGGAACCGGGACCAGTACGTGTCGACGTAGCGCTGGTCGTCGCCCCAGATGGTGCGCAGCATGCCCGGCCACGGCTCGGTGAGTACGAGGTAGCCGCCCTGGCCGTTGCCGACCGGCTCGCCGGCGTCGTCCACCACGTCGGCGGCGATACCGGGCAGCGCGGTCATCGCCGAACCCGGCTTGCCGTGCGTGACACCCGGCAGCGGGCTGATCATCTGGCCGCCGGTCTCGGTCTGCCACCAGGTGTCCACCACCGGCGTGCGGTCATGACCGATGGTGCGCCGGTACCAGATGTAGGCCTCGGGGTTGATCGGTTCGCCGACGCTGCCGAGGATCCGCAGTGTGGACAGGTCATAGCGGTTCGGTACCTCGGCACCCCACTTCATGAACATCCGGATCGTGGTGGGCGCGGTGTAGAGGATCGACACCTTGTACTTGTCGATCATTTCCCACCAGCGGCCCTGGTGCGGGGTGTCCGGGGTGCCCTCGTACATCACGCTGGTCGCGCCGTTGGCCAGCGGACCGTACACGATGTAGGAGTGGCCGGTGACCCAGCCGATGTCGGCCGCGGTCCAGAAGATGTCGGTCTCCGGCTTGAGGTCGAACACCGCCCAATGCGTGTACGCGCAGTGCGTCAGGTACCCGCCGGTGGTGTGCAGGATGCCCTTGGGCTTGCCGGTGGTGCCCGAGGTGTACATGACATACAGCGGGTGCTCGGAGTCGAACGACTCGGGCGTGTGCTCCGCGGACTGCCGGTCCACGATCTCGTGCCACCACACGTCGCGGCCCTCGGCCCAGTCGACGTCCTGGCCGGTGCGCCGGACCACGAGCACGTTGCGTACGTCCGGGCAGTTCGCGACGGCCTCGTCGACGGCCGGCTTCAGCGCGGCCTCCTTACCGCGCCGGTACTGCCCGTCGACGGTGATCACCACGCGGGCGTCGCAGTCGACGATCCGGTCGGCCAGCGCGGTCGCGGAGAACCCGCCGAACACCACGGTGTGCGGCGCGCCGAGCCGGGCGCAGGCCAGCATGGCGACGACCGTCTCCGGGATCATCGGCATGTAGATGGCGACCCGGTCGCCGGCCCGCACGCCCAGTTCGATCAGCGCGTTGGCGGCCTGCGACACCATCTTCTGCAGGTCGGCGTAGGTGATGGTGCGGGTGTCGCCGGGCTCGCCCTCCCAGTAGTAGGCGACCCGGTCGCCGTTGCCGGCCTCGACGTGCCGGTCCACGCAGTTGTACGCGGCGTTGAGCGTGCCGCCCACGTACCACTTGGCGAACGGCGCCTTGGACCAGTCGAGTACCTCGTCCCAGCGGCGGGTCCAGGTCAGCCGGTGTGCGGCTTCCTCCCAGAAGCCGAGCCGGTCGGCGGCGGCCCGCTGGTAGGCCTCGGCCCTGACGTTGGCGTTGGCCGCGAGTTCGGCGGGCGGTTCGAACCTGCGTGTCTCGTGCAGCAGGTTGGACAGCGTGCCGCCGCTCCCGGCGGCGCCATCTGTGCTTGCGGTATCGGTCATGAGCGCGACTCCCTCTCCGGCGTGCCTGACCGCCAACCTAGTGCGATCGGGCACACAGCGCGAGTGCCAGGGGTCACGATCATCTGTCGGAGCCTGAGCGGTACGGGATTCCGCCGGTCAGTTTCGCGCAGCTCCCGCGTCCTGTTTCTACGCCGCTGGCCCGGAACGTCCGCCAACACGAGCATGCGGCCGGCCCCGGACGGGTACGTGAGGTGACGGCCGTACGTCGCCGGCCGGTACCGTGACCTGTTGTGACCGTACTGATGCCGCTGCTGGACCTGCCCGACGTGTCCGCCGCCCTGGGCGACGCCCGGGTCTCGGTCGACGCGGTGCTCGCGGACCGCTCACTGCGGCGTACCGGCGGGCGGGTGGCGGTCGAGGCGTCGCTGCGCTGCGCCCGCGCGTCCGCTGCGCTGGAAGGCACGGACCAGCCGTTGGACGAGGTACGCGCCGGCACCGTCACCGACTCGCTGGTGCAGGGCGCGCTACGGGTCGCCGAGGCGCTGCCCGCGCTGGCCGACACGTGGGCCCGGGCGCCCGGCCAGGTACTCGCCCGACTGCACCTGCTGGCCGCCCGCGGCACCCTTCCCGAGGCCGGGCTGGGCCGGCCGGAACTGTCCGGCGGGGCCCGTACCCGGTTCAGTGCGCTGCTGGATCTGATCGCGGCGCCGGAACCCGGGCCGGGCCTGTTGCACGCTGCCGTGGTGCACGCCGAACTGTTGGCCATCGCGCCGTTCGCCGGGCCGAACGGGGTGGTGGCCCGGGCCGCGGCGCGACTGACCCTGATGGCCCGCGGTGTCGACCCGCGCGGGCTGGTCGTCACCGACGCCGGTCATCTGGCCCGACAGCCGGAGTACCAGGGCGCCGCGAACGCGTACGCCACCGGCACCCCGGACGGGATGCGTTCCTGGCTACGGCACTACGGCGCGGCGGTCACCACTGCAGCCGGGGAGACGACCGCGGTCTGCGCCGCGATGACCGCCTGACGCCACTCCGCCTACTAGCTCTTCGGTGCCTGGTCGGCGGTGAACGGCGGCATCCCGCCACCCGCCGCCGGGGCGTCCTGCTGCGGCCACAACGGCTGGTCCCGCTGCGCCGGGGGCGGAGGGGGCGGTGACTGTCGGGGCGTCTGCTGAGGACTCGCGCTGGTCGGCGCGTTCGCCGGTTGCGGCATACCCGACGTCGGAGCCGCGGACGGCTGTCCGTACTGGCCGGGGGTGCCGTACTGGCCCTGCGGTGCCGGCTGACCGTAGCTTCCGGCCTGCGCCTGCGCCTGCGCCGGTGCCGGTGCGGGCTGACCGTACTGGTTCGGCTGGCCGTACGGTTGCGCCGGGTTCTGCGGGCCCGGCTGCTGGGGGGCACCGTACGGCTGGCCCGGCTGCTGGGCGGCACCGTACTGCGGCGCACCGTAACCGGGCGCGGGACTGTTCGCGCCCTGGTTGCCCTGCTGCTGGCCGCCGTTCTTGTGCTTGCGTACCGCACCGACGATCGCCTGGATCAGTACCAGCACCGGCAACAGCATGATCTTGAACGAGATCCAGATCGTCTCGGAGTCGCCGAGCACGATGTACGCGGCATAGCCGAGGCACGCCACGCCGATGATGCCGGACAGGACCCTTGCGCCCTTACCGGAGCCGCCGAAACCGCTGATCGCGACGATGAGACAGACCAGACCGCCGAGCGCGTATCCGATGGTGACGGCCAGCACGCCACCAGCGCCCAGAGTCAGGATGGCGAGATTCGTTGTGTGGTCCATGGGTGTGTCTTCCGTGAGAGGTGGCCGGCCGCCTAACGCCGGCGTCGCCTGACTCTAGGCCACCTGCGCCAATGACGGAGTCCCTGGTGCCCGTGGGTACCAGGGACTCCGGGAAGCGTTGCGGTCCTACTGCCCCGGCCACTGGCCGCTGGGCTGCTCCGGTCCGCCGCTCTGCTGACCCGGCGCCGGCTGTTGCCCGCCCGGTCGGGCGCCACCCTGCGGCGGCGGTATCACCGGCTGCGCCATGGTCTTCTGCTGGTCGGACTGTTGCGGGCCGCTCTGCGTCGGGTTCGCCTGCCCAGGGTTCGCCTGCCCGGGATTTGCCTGTGCCGGGCCGGCCGGCTGAGGGTTCGGTTGCTGCATTCCCTGCTGCTGGGGAGCCTGCGGCGCCGCCTGCTGCTGCGGATAGCCCGGTTGCGCTGGACTCTGCTGCGGGTACTGCTGCTGGCCACCGACGGTCGGATAGACCGCGGTCGCCTGGCCGTTGTCGGCCTGTTGGTAAGGCTGGGCACCCGGCGCCGGGTAGCCCATCTGCGGCGGCGCGGCCGGGCGCGGCGGCTGCGGGTACACCACCGGACCGAGCTCCAGATGGCTCATGACCGCGCCGACGGCCGCGACGATCGAGCCGAGGAACAGCAGCCAACCACCCCAGCCGAAGGACATCGCGGTACTGACGTCGGAGTCGTTGCCGTACAACACGGCCAGATCGTGGCCGAAGAAGATCCGCTTCGCCGACATCGCGTAGCCGAACATGACCACGAACATGAAGAACGTCGCGCCGATCTGCAGGTGGCTGGCCCGGAAGCCAGCCACCTCACGGTCGCGCGGGATCGCCAACCGGGAGGCGCTGATGCTGATCGCGATGAGGCCGGCGAGTACCACGAACCAGGTCAGCGGCGCCATGAACGTCTCGGTGGCCCAGGCGCTGAACCAGTCCGGCAGATGCCGCTGGTCGAGTTCGCGGCCCAACCGCTCGTCGTCGTAGGACACGAACGGGGCGAACGAGAACAGGAAGACGAGCAACCCGCCGAAGGCTGCGAGAGCATCGCCTATCAGGATCCGCAGCTGCGGCACCGGACCCGGACCGGGCACCCGCGCGTACGGTCCGGCGGTTTGGCCTCCGGGCGGAGTCAGGTAACCGGCGGGCTGCCCGGACACCGGGGCTGGGCCACCGACCGGTTGCTGCCCGCCCGGGACCGGTGGCTGGCCGGGCCATTGGCCGCTGAGCTGCTCCGGCGCCGGTTGGCCCTGTACCGGTTGGCCCTGTACCGGTTGGCCCTGCGGCGGGTAGCCCGCACCCGGGTACGCCTGGCCGGTGGGCGGCCCGGCGGGTGGGTTGTGACTCTGCCCTGGCTGGAGTTGCCCGTACGGCGAGGAAGGGCTCGCCTGTGCCGGGTCGTTCGGCTGCATCTGGGGGGCTCCTTGCTCACAGCGTCGGGAGATCCGCAGAGTAGCCCAACTGGCGGTACCCGGCAGCGGCAGGCGGACAGCCCCCGGGCAAGCAGACGGCGCCTCATGCGAGGCGCCGTCGCGACACGTCCTACCGGGCTACCAAGCGTGCACATTCTCGTCGGTGCGGGACCAGGTCCCGGTCGACGCGCCTCCCGCGGCTGGTCGCGCGTGGGTACCCGGCGTTCATGCCCCGGATCTCGACCCGGGGTGGGGAACTTCCGCCCGCACGCTCGAATGAGGTCCGTACCTCCTTTCTACGCCGCTGAGGTTCGGGATGCCAGACCCGGACGGCAATGAGGTACCGGCCGGGGGACAGCGGATCCGCGGCGCGGCGGCGGGCGGATCTGCCGTCGTACGGCGTCGGGGTGACAGCGAGTTCGTGACGGCACGATCGAGGCCCCAGAAGGGATTCCGCGGCCGATCCAGGATCCGGCGGGTCAGGCGAGCCGTTCTCCCTGGGTGGCACCGGGAACGGTGGTGGCCGCTGTCGGCCCCTTGGCGCAGGCGCGGGTACGGCGGTGGTGTCCGTACCAGACGGCACTGACGAGGATCACGCCGGCGCCGGCGGCCAGCACCGTGGGTACCGGTCGGGCCCGCAGCAGGGCGAGTGGTGCGGGCCGCGACCGTAGGGCACTGACCCACTGGACGGTGCGGGTGGGGACCGGTCGACGGAAGCTCGACACCGGCCATTTCCGGTCGGCGGCGGCGCGACGCAAGGCTCGATCGGGGTTGACCGCTGTCGGATATCCGACAGTCTCGAGCAGGGGGATATCGCTTACTGAATCGGAATAAGCGTATGATCCCGCGAGGTCATAACCCTTTCGGGCAGCCAATTCGCGTACGGCCAGTGCCTTGTTGGAACCGGCCGCATAGAACTCCACCACACCGGTGAATCGGCCATCCTCGACCGCCATCCGGGTGGCGATCACATCGTCGGCGCCGACCAGTTCCGCAATCGGTCGCACCATCTCCTCACCCGACGACGACACCAGGATCACGTCGCGTCCCGCAGCCCGGTGCTGCTCGATCAGAGTCAGCGCCTCGGCGTAGACGTACGGTGCGATCAGCTCGTCCAGGGTCTCCGCCACGATCCGTCTCACCTGGTCAACGCGCCATCCGCGACACAGCGAAGCCAATTGGTCGCGAATCCGGCCCATCTGTTCGTCGCCGGCGCCCGCGAGCCGGTAGACCAGCTGGGCGTACCCACTGGCCAACATGTCCCGACGGTTCATCAGACCGTCCCGATAGAACGGTCGGCTGAAAGCCAACGCGCTCGATGTCGCGATGACTGTTCTGTCGAGATCGAAGAAAGCGCCGTACCGGCCCACAGCGGAAGTTTAGCCGGGCAGTGCCGGCGTACCGTGCTTGGTGCATTCGTCGCGCCATCCGCAGCAGCGATTCGGCCCGTCGCGCCCCGCTGCCGGATCGACCATCCGATTCCGGGGATTCCCGGTACCTCTCGACGGCATGGCGCACTCTCGGGCATCCTTACAGGAGGTACCGGTCTGCTCCCAACGTGCCACCCCCGGCGCGTTCTCAGCTCTCGGCGGTTGCACCCCCCCGTGACCGCTGAGTGGGTTCGGCTTCACCCCCCCGAAGCCGGCCCATGACGACCCCCGCCTCCCCGGCGGGGGTCGTCCCTTCCCTGGACCCCGTGAGCTGCACTGTCGCGCGGTAAGCGCGCCTCCTGCCGTGTGGTAGGACAGCTGCATGGCCATCTCGCTCGGCACCCAGTGCCGGATCTCGCTCGCCGTCGCACTCCAGGTGGGGGTCGTGGCCGTCATCGAAGCAGGCATGTCGGTGTTGGCCTTCAACATCGGCTCCACGATGTGGCTGGGCTGGGTGTTTGGCGTACTCACACTGATCTTCGCGACCGGCAGCATCCTGCTGTTGATCAACTGGCGCCGGCTGCGGCGGCGCCTCGGTGCGGAACTGTCCGCCGAGAGCTGATATCACATCCGGGCCCGATGAACCTCGGTTGTCCACAGGGCTGGCGTTCGTCGTCCACAGGTTGCTGATGGGCGGTGGCCGATGCCCGTCCTCCCGGTCACGGTGGTGGCGTTCGACCACCGATCCGGAGGACACCCATGGACACCGACGACCGGCCAGACACCGAATCCGTCGACGGAGAGCGGCCCACCCCGGCGATAGCTGCGGGCGCCGCCCCACCGCCCGGTGGCCGACCGCTGATCGTCACCTCCGACGTACGGCTGCTCGACGAACTGCTTCCGTTGGCAGCTGCCGGCTGCGGTGATGTCGACGTGGCCGGTGACGCGGTCGCCGCCCGACGCTGCTGGCGGTCCGCTTCTCTGGTGGTCATCGGCGCCGATGCGGCGGCTGGTTGCGTACGGGCCCGGTTGCCCGACCGTCGGGACGTGGTGCTGGTCGGCCGCCTCGTCGACGGACAGGCCGATGAGTCGTCCTGGCAGGCAGCCGGCAGCCTCGGCGCCGACCACGTCGTTGTGCTGCCGGCCGCCACCGCGTGGCTGACCACCCGTTTCGGCAGCGCGGGAACCAGCCGGCGGGACAGTGCGCCGATGATCGGCGTGCTCGGGGGACGCGGCGGTGCCGGTGCCAGCGTGCTCGCCGCCGGCCTGGCGGTGACCGCCGCCCGCACCGGCGAACGGGCCATGCTCGTCGACGCCGATCCGCTGGGCGGCGGCATGGACCTGTTGCTGGGCTGGGAAAGCAGTGCCGGGTTGCGCTGGCCCGAACTCGCCGCGGCGCGCGGCCGGGTGGATGTCACCGCGCTCTACCAGGAGCTGCCGCGCCAGGGTGAGCTCATGGTGGTGTCCTGGGACCGTGGGAACACCTTCGACGTGCCCGTCGAAGCCATGGATGCCACCCTCGACGCCGGCCGGCGAGGCGGTGATCTGGTGGTCGTCGACCTGCCCCGGCAGCTCGACGAGGCCGCGGTCCGCGCGGCCCAGCTCACCGACCTCGTCGTACTGGTGGTGCCTGCGGACATCCGGGGATGCGCGGCCGCCGCCCGGGTCGCGGCCACCGCCGGACCGCACTGTCGCGCCCTGCAGATCGTGGTACGCGGCCCGGCGCCAGGAGGGCTACGGGCCATCGACATCGGCCAGGCACTCGGTCTACCGGTGTTCGGATCGCTGCGCCCGGATCCGGGTCTGGCCGAGGGACTCGAACACGGCGAACCACCCGCGGCCACCGGCAGAGGCCCGCTCGCCGAGCTCTGCGGGAAACTGCTCGCCGACCTGCCCCGCGCGGGCGCGGCCCGGGATGTGGCCTGATGCCGGTCGGGCAAGAACAACTGGCAGAACGGGTACGGCACCGGCTTGCGCGTAGCGGCCAGACCGCGACACCGGCGGCGATCGTCTCCGCGGTGCGACAGGAATACAGTGGCGCGCTGGGCGACAGCGCCCTGCTCACCCTGGCCGACGGGCTCCGACGCGACCTCACCGGTGCCGGTCCGCTCGAACCGTTACTCGCCGACCCGCAGGTGACCGACGTCCTGGTCAACGGCACGCAGGTCTGGCAGGACCGGGGAAACGGGCTGGAGCGGACAGCCGTCGACTGGTCCGGCCCCGATCCGGTACGCAGGCTGGCGCAACGCCTCGCTGCCAGTTGCGGTCGCGCCCTCGACGACGCGCATCCGTTCGTCGACGCGCGGCTGCCGGACGGCACCCGGCTGCACGCCGTTCTCACGCCGGTGGCAACCGATGGTCCGTGCCTGTCCCTGCGCACCTTCCGGCAACGTGCCTTCACCCTGCCCGAGCTGGTCGCGGCCGGCACCATCGACGGTCCCACCGCCGAGCTGCTCCAGGCGATCGTCTCGGCGAGGCTTGCCTATCTGGTGACCGGTGGGACCGGCTCGGGCAAGACCACGCTGCTTGCCGCGCTGCTCGGTCTGATCCCGGACACCGAACGGATCGTCGTGGTGGAGGACGCAGCGGAACTTCGTCCGGTACACCCGCATGTCGTCAGGCTCACCGCGCGTCAGGCCAACGTGGAGGGCGCCGGCGAGGTCACCCTCCGGGACCTGGTCCGCCAGGCACTGCGGATGCGACCCGACCGGGTTGTGGTCGGTGAATGCCGGGGTGCTGAGGTGGCCGAACTGCTCACCGCACTGAACACCGGTCACGACGGTGGCGCAGGCACGCTGCACGCGAACAGCCCGGCCGACGTACCGGCACGGTTGGAGGCGCTCGGGGTGCTCGGCGGCCTGGGCCGCGAAGCACTGCACGCCCAGGTACGGGCCGCGCTGCAGGTGGTGATCCATCTCCGGCGGCTGTCCTCCGGGCGGTCGATGGACGAGATCTGCGTGCTGGTGGCCGATGCATCCGGGCGGGTATCGGCCGAACCCGTCTGGCAGCAACGCGCCGGCGTGTCCAGCGCGGCACCAATACTGGTCGCGCTGCTCGAGGCCCGGGGCATCCGGCCGCCATCAATCCTTTGTGGACAGTCTGCGGTGGACGTTCGATGATCACATACGCGGCCAGCACCGGAACGGCGGCCGTCGGCGCGCTGCTGGTGGTGTTGGCCGCCGCCGCGCTGGCGGCTCCGGCGCTGGCGGCGCGGGGCCGGCTGCGCGGGCTGACGTCGAATGCGCAGTCCGGTGAAGCGCTCGACGTCGGTCGCGCGCTGTTGCGCCGGGCCGCACGATCGGAACGAACCACAGTCGCCGGGGCGGCGCTCGTCGGCGCCTTCCTCGGGCTGATGCTGGCCGGCCCGGTCGCCGCGGTGGCGTGCGCCGGCTACCCGGGGTTCCTGGTCCGGATGGTGCTCCGGCGGCGGCGCGCCCGTGACGCTGAACGGATACGGTCCGACGCCCTCGATGCGGTGACCGCGTTGTCCGACGACCTGCGTGCCGGACTGTCGCCGGTCGTCGCGCTGGGTCGGGCCTGGCCCCGCCTGGTCGGGCCGTCACCAGACAGCGGCGGCAGGTCGGCCGGCCACGGTTTCGCGACCGCTACGGTCGTCGACGAGGGCACGTCGCCGTTGTTACCGGACGATCCGACGACGGTGCTGCGCCACGACGCTGAGCCCGCGCGGGTCGCCGTGACCAGCCGCCTTGCCTCCGCCTGGCAGTTCGCCGCCCGCACCGGTGCACCCCTGGCCGAACTGTTGGAACGGCTGGACACCGAACTGGCCGACCGCGAGAAGGTCCGGCGTCGCGCGCTCGCCCAGACCGCGGGGACCACCGCGACCGCCGTGCTGCTCGCGCTACTGCCCGCTGCAGGGCTCGGACTCGGCTACGCGATCGGCGCCGACCCCCTGCACGTCCTGCTGCACACCGCGATCGGAGCCGCCTGCGCGGCGGCAACCCTTCTCCTGCAGGTCGCCGGTGTGCTCTGGACCGGTCGACTGGCCAGGCTCGACGGTGTGGAGGCACTGACATGACGGGATGGTCCCCGCCACTGCTGTGGGCCACGGCCCTGGTCGGGGCCGCCGGGATACCGCTGCTCCTGCGGCGACGTCGAGGTGCCACCGGGCGGCTGCACGCCCTCCGTTTGCGGGTCGCACCAGTGCGCCCGTCCCGGTCCCGCTTCCCGGCACGCCTGCTGGCGCTGCCGGTCGGCATCGCGGTGGCCGTGCTGGTGTCCGGCTGGCCCGGGCTGGTGGTCGGTGCACTGGCCGGTTACGCCGTCGACTGGATCATCCGACGGGCCGAACCGCGCGGCGTACGGGCTGCCCGGCTCCGGGCACACGGCGACCTGCCGTTCGCGCTGGACCTGACCGCTGCCGCGCTGCGGTCAGGGGCGCCGCCGAGCGTCGCCGTGCTGGCCGTCGGCGCCGCGCTGGGTGGACCGCTGGGGGAGCGACTGGACCGGGTGGGTCGTGCACTGGAACTCGGTGCCGCACCCGGGTCGGCGTGGAGCGCACTGAACGACGTACCGGCCGCACGCCGGTTCGCCGCAGCGGCAGTACGCGGCAGCAGCAGCGGCGCCGCGCTCGCCCGGTCGCTCTACCGACTGGCCGACGACCTGAGGTCCGCCCGTCTGGCCGAACTGGAAACCAGGGCACAGCGGGCCGGAGTCCTGGTCGTACTGCCCCTGGGGTTGTGCTTCCTGCCCGCCTTCGTCGCGGGCGGGCTGGTGCCGGTGGTGGTCTCCATGCTCGGCACCGTTCTGCCCTGACCGTCCAGTGGTCAGGGATGACGGCGCCGGGACGGTCCCGGCGCCGGGAGAGGAGAAGAACGCTGATGTTGTGGCAGAGGATGCGTGGTCGCCTGCGAGGCGACCAGGGCATGAACACCGCGGAGTACGCGGTAGGCACCATCGCCGCGGTTGCCTTCGCGGGACTGCTGTTGAAGGTGCTGACATCCGGGGCCGTTCAGTCGGCACTGTCGGCGATCATCCAGCGGGCGCTGGGCTGAGCGGGACGCCGTGACGACGACTCGTCGCGGCCGGGGGCCGGTCGGCAGCGCACCGGCCCCCACAGCCCGCGTCCCCCATGCACCCCGTCGATGCCGTGACCGGGGATCGGTGACCGCGGAGTTCGCGGTCGCGATGCCCGCCGTTGTACTGCTCCTGCTGGCCGCGTTGACCGCGGTGTCAGCGGTCCTGACCAAACTGGAGTGTGTCGATGCCGCCCGGCAGGCGGCGCGGGCCGCTGCACGTGGCGATTCCGGCAGCACAGCCGGAAGCCGCGCCGCACCATCAGGCGCCGCAGTGTCCGTAACCTCCGACGGCGGACAGATCCGGGCCACGGTCCGCGCCTCGGTACGGCCGTTGGGTGCTGTCCTGCCCGGCCTCACCGTCTCGGCCGACGCGGTCGCCGAACCGGAACCCGGTGTCCCGCGATGAGCGGGTCGAGCGCCGATCACCGCACCGATCGCGGTTCGGCGTCGGTACTGCTGCTCGGTGTCGGTCTGGTCGTGCTGTTGCTGGGTCTCGCCGGCGCCCAGGTAGGGTCCGCCGCCATCGCCAGACACCGGGCCGGCGCCGCCGCAGATCTGGGTGCGCTCGCCGGTGCGGTGCATGCCATCGAAGGGTCGGTCGCCGCATGTGGACACGCAGCGCGGATCGTCACCGCAAATGGTGCCGAGTTGGACAGCTGCACCGTACGCGGGCTGGAGGTCCAGCTGCACGTGTCGGTGACGCCGCCCGGACCAGCCGGTCGGTACGGCCGGGCGACCGCCGTTGCCCGGGCCGGTCCCGTGCAGACGTTCACCACCACGGCGACCCCGTCCCGTGGCGTCGTGTGCCGTGGACCGGCCCGCGGGCCGGATCGGCGCGACCAGCGGACCGGTCAGGCCAGTCGGGACAGCTCGGCCGGGTCCACCAGGCCGACCAGCGGCCGGCCCGCGACCAGACGCTCCACTTCGGACACGACGAAGGCGCCGAACCGTCGCAGTTCCCGCCCCCGGGTACCGGCGAGGTGCGGCGTGCACAGCACGTTGGGCAACCCCAGGAGCGGGTGCCCGACCGGCAGCGGTTCGGGATCGGTGACATCCAGCACCGCGTCCAGGCGGCCCGCCTTACAGTGTCGTACCAGCGCGTCGGTGTCCACCAGCGAGCCGCGCGCCGTGTTGATCAGAATGGCGCCGTCGCGCATCATTACGAGCCGGCGGTCGTCGATCATGTTCCGGGTCGCGCGCAGCTCCGGGGCATGCACACTGACCACATCGGACAGTTGGCAGAGGGTGTCCAGGTCCACCGGCTCGGCGCCGAGTTCCCGGGCGTCGGTCGCAGACAGGTACGGGTCGTGCACCAGTCGGCGTACCCCGTGATCGGCGAGCATGCCGAGCACCAGTCGGCCGATCCGCGATGCGCCGATGATCCCAACCGTAGCGCCGTACAAGCCGGAATCCTCGCCCGCGCGGTAACCCGGCGCCACACCACCTGCCCGGTAGTCGGCCGCGTGCCGGAAGGCACGCTTGGTGGCGAGAACGGCCGCCGCCACGGTGAACTCGGCGACCGGCCGCGCGTTGGCTTCGACCGCCGAAGACACCAGCACCCCGGCCGCGAACAGTTCCGGCGTGGTGTGCCCTTTCACCGAACCGGCGGCGTGGATGGCGGCCCGCAGCCGTGGCGCGTAGGCCAGCGCCGCGGCGTCGAGTCGCGGACATCCCCAGCCGGTGATCAGCACATCGGCGCCGGCGAGCAGTGCCTGGCTGGCCGCGGTGTCGAGGGTGGTCAGTACGTTCGTCGGATCGCAGTCGACCTGCTGGCGGAGCCGGTCGAGCAGCGGCCCCGCGAAGATGTCGCCGATCAGTTCCGGCTGCAGCGCGAAGACCGCGACAGGGCGGGTGCTCACGATCCACCATCCTCTCTACGGGGGCCGAGATCGGGGTCGGGGCCAAGGCCGGGGCCGGCGGAACTGCGGGAATCCGGGCCGGCCGGGCCACAGGGATCCGGAGCGGTCCGGGCGAGCGCGGCGAGCACCAGTTCCAGCACCTGTACGGCACCGGCCTTGTCCAACGGGTCGTTGCCGTTGCCGCACTTGGGCGACTGCACGCAGGAGGGGCAGCCGGTCTCGCAGCCGCACGCGCGGATCGCGTCCCGGGTGGCACCCAGCCAGCCCTGCGCGACCCCGAAACCGCGTTCGGCGAAGCCGGCCCCGCCCGGATGTCCGTCGTACACGAAGACGGTCGGCAGCGCGGTGTCCGGATGCGCTGCGGTCGACAATCCGCCGATGTCCCACCGGTCGCAGGTGGCGGTCAACGGCAGCAGACCGATCGCGGCATGTTCGGCGGCGTGCAACGAGCCGGGTAGGTCGGCCTCGGCGAGACCGGTGGCGGCCAGCGTGGCGGGCTCGATCGTGTACCAGACCGCCACGGTACGCAGCTGTCGCGGCGGCAGATCGAGTGGTCGTTCGTCCATGAACTCGCCGCCCGGTGAGCGTCTCCGCTGGTACGACACGACCTGGCTGGTCACGTCGACGACTCCCAGGTGCAGCGACACCGGTCCGGCCACCACCGTACGGGTGGTGCCGACCACCGAGACGTCGGTCTGTTCCCGGGCGTGCGTGCTCCAGTCAGGTTCCTCGGCGTGCACCAACGCCACCGAGTCCGCGAGGTCCAGCTCGTCGACCACGAAGGAGGCGCCCTGATGAAGATAGACCGCACCGGCATGGACCTGGCTGTGCGCGGCGCCGGCATCGACGGTGCCCAGCAGCCGTCCCGTACCGGCCTCCACCACGGCGACCGGTTCGCCGCCGGCACCGCGCAGGTCCACGTCGGGCCGGTTGCGGTCGGTCCAGTACCAGCCGCTGGGCCGGGACCGCAGCGACTTCACCGCGACCAGCGAAGCCACCGTGGTACGCGCCACCTCTCCACCGAACAACGCCAGATCCTGCTCGGTGAGCGGCATCTCGGCCGCGGCACAGCACAGGTGCGGACCCAGCACGTACGGGTTGGCGGGGTCCAGCACGGTGCGCTCCACCGGGCGGTCGAAGATGGCCTCCGGATGGTGCAGAAGGTACGTGTCGAGGGGGTCGTCCCGCCCGACCAGTACGCACAGCGCCTCGCCGGTCCCGGACCGGCCGGCCCGCCCGGCTTGCTGCCACAGCGAGGCCAGGGTTCCGGGGTAGCCGGCGAGGACGACCGCGTCGAGCCCGGTCACGTCGACGCCGAGTTCCAGGGCCGTGGTGGCGGCGAGTCCGAGCAGGTCACCGCAGCGCAGCGCCCGTTCCAGCGCGCGACGCTCCTCCGGCAGGTAGCCGGCCCGGTACGCGGCGATCCGCCCGTCACCCAGTTCCGGTACCGCCTCGGTCACCGCCCGCCGGGCCATCGCCGCGACCAGTTCGGCACCGCGACGGGACCGGACGAACGTCAGGGTCCGTACGCCGCAGGTGACGAGGTCGGCCAGCAGATCGGCGGACTCCCGCAGCGCGGAGGTCCGTACCGGCGCCCCGTGTTCGCCGCGCGCGTCGCGGATCGGCAGCAACGGCGGTTCCCAGAGCGCGACCGTACGGGCCGCCCGCGGCGAATGGTCCTCGGTGACGGCCCGCACCGGTACGCCGATGAGTCGGCTCGCCGAGTCGGCGGGATCGGCGACCGTCGCGGAGGCAAGTATGAAGACCGGCTCGGGCGTCCCGTACCGGGCGGTGAGCCGCCGTAGCCGGCGCAGTACCTGCGCGACGTGCGAGCCGAACACGCCCCGGTAGGTGTGGCATTCGTCGATGACCACGTAGCGCAACCTGCGCAGGAAGGTGGCCCACCGGCGGTGTCCGGGAAGGAACCCGCGGTGCACCATGTCCGGATTGGTCAGTAGCACCCGGGCATGCCGCCGGGCCCAGTCGCGTTCCGCGGCGGGGGTGTCGCCGTCGTAGCAGGCGACCGTGACGGCTCCGGTGGGTACCAGCGCGGTGATGGCGCGGAGCTGGTCGGCGGCGAGGGCCTTGGTGGGCGCCAGGTACAGCGCCGTGGTGCGCTCGTCGGCGAGCAGGTCGGCCAGCACCGGCAGCTGGTAGGCCAGTGACTTGCCGGAGGCGGTACCGGTCGCGATGACCGTACTGGTGCCGGCGTGTACGGCCTCAGCTGCGGCCACCTGATGCCGCCAGGGTGCGGTGATGCCCTGCCCGGCCAGCGTGCTGCGCAGTTCGTCGGGCACCCAGCTCGGCCATGGCACGCTCTCGCCGTCCCGGGCGGGCAGTTGCCGCACGTGCGTGACGGGTCCGGTACCGTCGGGGGCCACCGGCCGCCCGGCACTCAGTCGCCCCAGCAGGTCCCGTGCGTCCACCGCCGAAACTCTGCCATGTGACCGGTGGCCCGAGCTACGCCCCTGGCGTGGGGTCCTCGGTAGAGTTCGCAGTTGCAGTGATGCGGCGTTCGGTCGCACGGCGCCAGCCGGTCGATGGCAGGGAGGTTCTGTATGGAGCTGTTGTTGCAGACAGATACCGTCGCCGATCGCACGGTGTTACAGGTCACCGGAGAGATCGACGTCTATACCGCGCCGAAGCTCCGGCAGCGGTTGGTCGAGCTGGTCGAGGAGGGTGTCCGTCGGCTCGTGGTCGATCTGCGCCGGGTCGAGTTCCTGGATTCGACCGGGTTGGGTGTGCTGGTCGGCGGACTCAAACGGGTACGTCCGCTGGGCGGCACCTTTGTGCTGGTGTGTGCGCATGAACGGATCCTGAAGATCTTCCGGATCACCGGGCTGGACCGCATCTTCACCATCGTGGACACGGTCGAGGCCGCTGTGGTGATCGACGACGCCGTCGACACGGATACCGGTTCAGCTGCCGGCGACGACGCGCCGGGGGGTGGGCCGGCCGGAGACCGGGCGGTACCGCCGGCGACGGACCGTCAGTAGCGGGTCGGCGGATGGCAACGGTTCGGTTGGGGTTCTCGCCGGCTCCGGCGCATGTGCGGACTGCCCGTCTGGTGGCGGTCGCCGTAGCGCGTCGGGCGGGCGTGGCCGAAGGGCTACTCGACGAGGTACGCCTCGCCGTGGGTGAAGCCTGCTCCCGGGCCGTGGCGCTGCACCAGCTGCATCTGCTGACCGATCTCGTCGACGTGGAGATGACCGACGGCGAGCGGTTCACCGTACGGGTACTCGACCGGGGCCCGGCCGAGACCAGGGTGGCGGCCGGCGCCCTGCCGGACCCTGTGGATCTTGTCGCCTATAGCGGCGATCTCGGCTCGTCCGAGCCTTTCGGTGAACAGTCCGTGACGGCGGGTATGGGCCTGGCGCTGCTGACCGGCCTGGTCGACGATCTCGACGTCGCCCCGCGCCCGGACGGGCCCGGCACTGCTGTCCGGATGTCCTGGCCTACGGAATGACCGCGGCCCGCTCAGCTCCGGCACCCAACTGACTGCGGCGCCGGATCGACCGCAGCACCCGACTGAACTGTGGCGCCCTACCGGGTGTGAGAGGCCATCCCGCCCGCAGCGTCCGGTGGGCTGCCCGGATGCCGGCAGCACTTGCGCACGGCCAGACAGTAATCATGAATCAACGGAATTACACAAAAACGGACCTTCGCTATCCGTATCATAAGTGAACCATTAACTCGATAACAGGCGCTCCTGCACGCTGAGTCTGCGTACGACCGGCAGGTTGTAGTAATTCCGTAATGCCATTCGTATTAACACAGTGGTGTGGCCCACAGTGCCCACCGGGGCATGCGTGTGAGGATGAGCACGTTCAGCCCGCTACACTCCGCGGGTTGCTGCTGGTGCCCGCTGTCGCGGGCCCACCGGACCGGCCGACCGGCCGGCCGGATACAGACGCGGTACAGGAGGACGGATGGACACCAATCTCGCCACTGGCGGCGAGACCCTGTCCCTGAGTGATGTATCCCTGACCGGCTCGAACCTTGTCTACGTGGTCCTCGCGGCAGTGATCGCACTGGTCGCGTTGGGGTTCGCCGCGGGCTTGGTCAAGCTGGTACTCGCCACGGACCGGGGCACCCAGAAGATGCAGGAGATCGCTGGCGCGGTGCAGGAGGGCGCTTCGGCGTACCTGACCCGCCAGTTCCGCACCCTGGGCATCTTCGTGGTGGTCGCTCTGCTGTTGCTGCTGGCGTTGCCGGTCAGCGATGGTGGCTGGGGAATCCGGATCGGACGGTCTGCATTCTTCGTGGTGGGCGCCGTGTTCAGCGCCTTCATCGGGTGGGCCGGCATGTCGCTGGCGACCCGGGCGAACCTCCGGGTGGCAGCTGCCGCCCGCAGCACCCGCGAGGGCGCGATGCAGATCGCGTTCCGTACCGGCGGCGTCGTGGGCTTCATGACGGTCGGCCTCGGCCTGTTGGGCGCCGGCATCGTGGTGCTGATCTACGGGAGCAACGCGCCGACGGTGCTGGAGGGCTTCGGTTTCGGTGCGGCACTGCTGGCCATGTTCATGCGGGTCGGCGGCGGTATCTTCACCAAGGCTGCGGACGTCGGCGCCGACCTGGTCGGCAAGGTGGAGCAGGGCATCCCAGAGGACGACCCGCGTAACGCGGCGACCATCGCAGACAACGTGGGCGACAACGTCGGTGACTGCGCCGGTATGGCGGCCGACCTGTTCGAGTCGTACGCGGTCATGCTGGTCGCGGCGCTGATCCTGGGTCGCACCGCGTTCGGCACCGAGGGCCTGGTCTTCCCGCTGATCGTGCCCGCGATCGGGGTCGTCACGGCGATCTTCGGGGTGTTCATCACCCGGCTGCGTAAGACTGATAAGTCCGGCATGACAGCGATCAACCGGGCGTTCTTCATCTCGGCTGCCATCTCCGGCGTGCTCTGCTCGGTCGCCGCGGTGGTGTACCTGCCGGCGAAGTTCTCCGGCCTGCACGGGGTCGGCAAGGAGCTGCAGGGCGACACGCACAACCCGCGGTTCATCGCCATCGTCGCGGTGTTGATCGGTATCGCGCTGGCGGCGCTGATCCAGCTGCTCACCGGCTACTTCACCGAGACCAGCCGGCGCCCGGTACGCGATGTCGCGAAGACCTCGCTGACCGGCCCGGCCACCGTGGTGCTCTCCGGCGTCAGCCTGGGCTTCGAGTCGGCCGTGTACTCGGCGCTGCTGATCGGGGCGGCCGTGTACGGCGCGTTCCTGCTCGGCGGCGGCACCATCGTGCTGTCGCTGTTCGCGGTGGCGCTGGCCGGTACCGGTCTGCTGACCACCGTTGGCGTGATCGTGGCGATGGACACCTTCGGTCCGATCTCGGACAACGCACAGGGCATCGCCGAGATGTCCGGTGATGTGGAGGGTGAGGGCGCGCAGATCCTCACCGAACTTGACGCGGTGGGCAACACGACGAAAGCGATCACCAAGGGCATCGCGATCGCCACTGCCGTACTGGCCGCCACGGCACTGTTCGGGTCGTTCACCGACACGGCGATCTCCGCAGCGGACAAGGCAGGCAAGGCTGGCGTGAACGCGCTGGACCTGCAGCAGTACAACGGCATCCTGAATGTCGCGAACCCCGCGAACCTCGTTGGCCTGATCGTCGGCGCGGCCGTGGTGTTCCTGTTCAGCATGCTGGCGATCAATGCGGTGTCCCGGTCCGCCGGCGCCGTCGTGTTCGAGGTGCGCCGCCAGTTCCGGGAGTTCCCCGGGATCATGGACGGCACCCAGCGCCCCGAGTACGGCAAGGTGGTGGACATCTGCACCCGGGACGCGCAGCGGGAGCTGATCACCCCCGGCATCCTGGCCATCCTGGCGCCGATCGTGGTCGGCTTCGGGCTGGGGATCGGTGCGCTCGGCGCGTACCTGGCCGGCGCCATCGCCACCGGCATCCTGATGGCGATCTTCCTGGCCAACTCGGGCGGCGCCTGGGACAACGCCAAGAAGCTCGTCGAGGACGGGGTGCACGGCGGCAAGGGTTCGGAGGCGCACGCCGCGACGATCATCGGTGACACCATCGGTGACCCGTTCAAGGACACCGCCGGCCCGGCGATCAACCCGCTGATCAAGGTGATGAACCTGGTCTCGCTGCTGGTCGCGCCGGCCGTGGTGATGTTCTCCATCGGCACCGACAAGAACAACGCGGTCCGCATCGCCATCGCGCTGGTGGCGCTGGCGATCATCGTCGCCGCGATGGTCGTCGCCAAGCGCCGGCCGATCGCGGTCGGTGAGGAGAACGGTGACGCAGGTGAGGACGCCAAGCAGCCGGTGAAGGCATCCGCCTGATCGAGCTGACTGGTGCGGCGGGTGCCCCCGTGGACCGGATACCGTTCCGGTTCATGGGGGCACCTGTATGTCGTGTCGTGGCCGCTGTGGTGACCGCTGGCCTGCTGGGCAGCGGTACTACCGCATGCGGCTCGTCCGACGTCGAGCCGAAGACCTGGGCGAAGCACGTCTGTCAGGTGCTGAAGCCGTGGAGCGCCACGATCACCGACCTGACCAGCCGGACCCAGCGGGAGATGGCCGGGGTGAGCACCCCGGACGCCGCGAAGGTCAGCATCGTCGGCCTGCTCGACGCGGAGGCGAAGGCCAGCAACAGGGCCCGGGACAAGTTGCTGGCGGCCGGGACACCGGACGTGGACAACGGCAGGAAGATCGCGGACGAGTTCAGCGCCGCACTACACAGTGCGGGCACCGCGTACGGCACTGCCCGGGACTCCATCCGTAAGTTACCCACCGACCACGCCAAGATCTTCTACCAGGGTGTGACCTCGGCCATCGACCGGCTGAACCGGCAGTACAACGCCGGTGCCCTGGACACCGACAAGGTGCGTTCCACAGAGCTGCAGCAGGCATTCGACCAGGTATCGGAGTGTCAGTGAGCGCGCCGCCGGGGACGGTGGGCCGGCGGGGTACCGATCCGGTAGGTGACCGATGACCGAACCGTTGTTCCCCTGGGAGGAACCGGCCGGACCGCAGCGGGCCGGCCGGTCCGCAGCTCCGCGTCGGTCACGCGGGTCGGTCGAGGCGCAGCCGTCGCTGTTCTCCGCCGAACTGGCTGAGCCCGCCCCCGGTGACCTGGCCGGGGTGCTGGCCGGCGCCGGCCAGGTGGTCCGGATGGGCGGCACCGCGCGGGTCTCGGTGGTGGTGGCCGAGGAGTGGCGGGCCGTCGCCCTGCTGGCCGCGTTCGAGGAGCGCGGGCTGTCCGGCAGCCGGGTGCCGTCGGTGGAGGGCAACATCGGGGTCCGTACGGCCTTCTGCACCCCGCTGGCCGCGCTCGCCGACGGCTGGCTGCGCGGTACGGTCAAACGGCCACCGGTCGGTTTCCGGCTGTCCGGTCTGGTGCCCCGGCTGTGGGCGCTGACCGGCGGGTACACCGACAGCCTCGGCTACCTGCTGCCGCTGCCCGCCGACGACGCCGGTTGGCAGGATCTGCGGTCCGCACTGCTCGCCGCCGGGGTGGTCTCGGAGCTGCTGACCGGTGGCCCCGCGCTGCGGGTCGTCGGGCGCCGGTACCTGCTTCCGCTCGCCGACCTGCTGGGGCCAAGGCCGCCCGGTGCACCCTCGGCCGTGTGGCCGTGATTCCTACCTCGATGTCCGCTGGCGCGTGTGATGGGCGTCTTGTAGGCGCGCGGCGCGTTACGTTTGACAGCCTGTGGGCACACCGGGTAGAGCGGCTGTGTCATCCTGTCCCACTGGTAGCTGATCGTTTCACCCGCACAACCTGTTCGCCTGACTGACCTGATACTGAACGACCTGATAGCAGCCTGACTGGAGTGCCGTGCCGCGTACCGAGCGCACCAACCGGTTGGTCATCGTCGAATCGCCGGCGAAGGCCAAGACCATCTCGGGCTACCTGGGCCCGGGATACGTCGTGGAAGCGAGCCGTGGGCACATCCGGGACCTGCCCCGGGGCGCCAGCGAGATACCCGCAAAGTACCGGGACGAGTCCTGGTCTCGGCTCGGTGTCGACACCGAACACGACTTCACCCCGCTGTACGTGGTCAGCCCGGACCGCAAGGCGCACGTCACCCGGCTCAAGACGTTGCTGAAGGACGCCGACGAGCTCTACCTCGCGACAGACGAGGACCGGGAGGGCGAGGCGATCGCCTGGCACCTGTCCGAGATCCTCAAGCCGAAGGTGCCGGTCCGGCGAATGGTCTTCCACGAGATCACCCGGCCGGCCATCCAGGAGGCGGTCTCGCACCCGCGCGAGATCAACCAGTCGCTGGTGGACGCGTACGAGGCACGTCGGGTGCTGGACCGGCTGTACGGCTACGAGGTCAGCCCGGTGCTGTGGAAGAAGATCATGCCGAAGCTGTCGGCTGGTCGGGTACAGTCCGTGGCCACCCGCATCGTGGTGGAGCGGGAACGCCAGCGGATGGCCTTCCACACCGCCGACTACTGGGACATCCAGGCGACCCTGGCCGTACAGGGCCGCACCGACGACGGTCCGGGCACCTTCAACGTCACCCTGATCGCGTTGGACGGCGACAAGGTTGCCACCGGTCGCGACTTCGACCCGGCGACCGGTCGGGTCCGACCCAACTCCGGCGCCATCCACCTCGATGAGCAGGGCGCCCGAGGGCTGGCCGCGCGGCTCGAGGGCCGGCCGTTCCGGGTCAGCCGGGTCGAGGAGAAGCCGTACCGGCGCAGGCCGTACGCGCCGTTCATGACCTCCACGCTGCAGCAGGAAGCGGCCCGTAAGCTGCGTTTCTCCTCGCAGACCACGATGCGGGTGGCGCAGCGGCTGTACGAGAACGGCTACATCACCTACATGCGTACCGACTCGACGACCTTGTCGGACACCGCGCTGACCGCGGCCCGTACCCAGGTCCGCGAGCTGTACGGGGACCGTTACGTGCCGGCCGAGCCCCGCCAGTACACCCGCAAGGTCAAGAATGCCCAGGAGGCGCACGAGGCGATCCGCCCCGCCGGCGAGGCCTTCCGTACCCCGGGTGCGCTGGCCGACGAACTGTCCGCGGACGAGTTCCGGCTGTACGAGCTCATCTGGCGGCGCACCATCGCCTCACAGATGATCGACGCGGTCGGCAACTCGGTGTCCGTGAGGATCACCGCCGCCTCGGTGACCGGCGAGCAGTGCGACTTCGGCGCCACCGGCAAGACCATCACCGAGCCAGGCTTCCTGCGGGCCTACGTCGAGTCGTTGGACGACGAGACGGCCGAGACCGAGGACACCGAACGCCGGCTGCCGCGGCTCGAACGCGACCAGCCGCTCGACCCGCAGCGGCTCGAACCGACCGGGCACGCCACCCAGCCGCCGTCCCGGTACACGGAGGCATCGCTGGTCAAGGCGTTGGAGGAGCTGGGCATCGGCCGGCCCTCCACGTACACCACGATCATGCAGACCATCCAGGACCGCGGCTATGTGGTCAAACGCGGGCAGGCGCTGATCCCGTCCTTCGTGGCCTTCGCCGTGGTGGCCCTGCTGGAGGGCTACTTCCCCCGGCTGGTCGACTACGACTTCACCGCCGGCCTGGAGAACGAACTCGACGACATCACCGCCGGCGACACCGCCGCGCTGGGTTTCCTGCGCAGCTTCTACTTCGGCGACGAGGCCGGCGCCGAAGGTTCGGTGGCCCGCTCCGGCGGGCTGAAGCACCTGGTCACGGAGCAGTTGTCGGAGATCGACGCCCGGGGCGTCAACTCGATCCCATTGCACACCGACGACGAGGGCCGCGAGGTCGTGGTCCGGGTCGGCCGGTACGGGCCCTACCTGCAGCGCCGCAAACCCGACCAGGACCCGAACGAGGGCGAGCGGGCCGCACTGCCGGACGGTCTCGCACCCGACGAGCTGACCCGGGACAAGGTCGAGGAACTCTACAAGACCAACTCCGGTGAACGCGCGCTCGGCGACAACCCGGCCACCGGGGAACCGGTAGCGGTGAAGTCCGGCCGGTTCGGCCCGTACGTGTCCTCCGGTGACAAGAACGCCTCGCTGTTCAAGTCCCAGTCGATGGAGGACCTGACCCTCGACGACGCGCTCCGGCTGCTCACCCTTCCCCGGGTGGTGGGGGTCGCGCCGGACGGTGTGGAGATCAGCGCGCTGAACGGGCGCTACGGACCGTACATCAAGAAGGACACCGACTCGCGTTCGCTGGAGACCGAGGACCAACTGTTCACGGTCACCCTGGACGAGGCGTTGAAGCTGTTCGCCGAACCGAAGCGGCGCGGCCGGCGTGCCGCGGTCGAGCCGCTGCGTACGCTCGGCGACGACCCTGCCTCGGGCAAGCCGATCGTGGTCAAGGACGGCCGGTTCGGCCTGTACGTCACCGACGGCGAAACCAACCGCACCCTGCCGCGCAGCGAGACCGCCGAGTCGATCACCTTCGACCGCGCCGTCGAACTACTGGCCGACAAGCGCGCCCAGGGCCCGGTGCCGCGCAAGAAGAAGGCCGCGACCAAGAAGGCCGCGACCAAGAAGGCCGCGCCGAAGAAGGCGGCGGCGAAGAAGACAGCCGCGAAGAAGACCGCGACCAAGAAGGCCGCGACCAAGAAGGCCGCCACGAAAAAGGCGGCGACCAAGAAGGCCGCACCGAAGAAGGCCGCCACGAGGTCCAGTACCTCCGACGACTGACGTTCCGCATCCAGCGGTCCGTACCGGTGACCGCTGGACGTGTCGTCGCACCCCGCTCCACCTCGAGTCCCCATTGCGGGGAACGCGCAGACTCTTTCTGTCGCACTATCGGGGCGTCACTTCCGGGGCGCGGTATCCCGCGCTGGGTGCAGTGGTTGGTTGTGGCCGACGTGGATGTACCCCGCCCACCGGGTCGGCGTGGAGGTGTACTCGTCGCGCGCGGCCCGGATCGTGTCGGTGAGTGCCTGCGCCGCGGCCGCCGTGTCCGGGGATTGGGTTCCCTCATTGGTCAGTGCGCGGTAGAAGGCTTTGGCGATCCGCGCGGTGTCTGTCGTACGCCACATTGTGCCGACGACGCCGCGGAAGCCCGCGAGCTGGAACGCCGAGGCCAGGTGCAGCGGTTCGTCGGTGAACGTCGGATGGGTCTCGGCCGTGCTGCACGCCGACAGGAACGCCAGTTCGGAGTGGTCCAGCTGGTAGGAGCGCACCATGTGCGGGCTGAGCGTCTCCGATCCCAGCCGCAGACCCCCGAGCAGCATGGCGTCCGCGGTGGTGTCCGCCCTGCCGTGGCAGGCGAAGTGCGCGATCGGATGTACCCGCAGCAGGTCCTGCACGTCGCGCACCGGCACCTCCGCGCCGGTGAGTACGGCCGAGCCCGGCATGAGTCCGGCGACCTCGTCGACCTCTGCCCGCACCCCTGACAGCGTCGCCACCCCCTGGGCGTCGGGTACGCCCACGATCGCCGCGGTGGGAGTGCCGGGCCGGGGCGGTCGCTCGGCCACCGCATCGGCGAGCGCGGTGAGGGTCGGGGTGTACGACGACACGGCGCGGTCGAGCACGGTCCGCTGCTGTCCCAGTTCCTGGTGATGCCCGGCAGCGTGCAGCGGAAGCCGGGCCAGGCTGCCGACCGGGCACCACCAGATCCGCGGCGGCTGTCCGCCGGCCGGGGCGATCCGGTCCAGTACCGGCCCAGCGACGGTGTCCCACAACCAGGCCAGGACACCGTGCAGGTCCTGCTGGGCACGGAGCCGTCGGCCGAAGGGCAGGTCCACGTCGGTGGCCTCGGACACGGCCCGGTGCAGCTGGACGACCCGCTCCCGGGCGACGGCCTCGCGCAGCTCCGGAAGCCGGATCGGCTGCACGGGCAGGTCGGGTTCCGCTGGCACCAGTAGCGCGTGTCCCCGGTCGCCATGGGTGGTGACCACGACGACCGGTAGGCCGCGCAGTCGTTCGCGCAGCACCGGCAGCGACGGTGGACGCAGCAGATCGTCGAAGCCCGGCAGTGCCCGGATCCGGTCGACCAGCCGGTCCCGCTCGGCGGCCAGCTTGCGGGTCAGCGGTACCCAGGTCGGCCGCGGGTCCCATTCGGTGGAACTCCTGGCCAACAGCTCACCGGTCGCCGATCGGCGCTCGACCTCGATGGTGAACGAGGCGACGCCCGTGTACAAGTCCGCTGTGGACAGTTCCCGCTCGACGTGCTCCAGTTCCGCGGCGAGGGCGGGATCGACGGTCCGCAGGCGCGCCCGGGCGGCACGGATGCCCAGCGTCTCGTGGAACAGCAGGCCCCGGCCCCGCTCCAGCAGCTCCACGGCGCGGTCCGGCTGTTGTGCCGCGATGGCGGCCGCAGCGGCCTCGGCGGCCAACCCGCCGGCGCTGCCGAGCGCGGTGAGTCGGCGGCGACCGGCCGCGGAGCGGCTGGCGATCTCCGGCATCCGCTGTACGGCACGCTCCAGGGCTGCCAGCCGGGCCACCGGGTCGGTTGCCTCGTGTGTCAGCGCGGCCCGCTGACGTTCGGCATCGAGGCGGACCTGCGGCTGGGTGAGGGGCGAGGCGGCGAGCGCGGCGTAGGCGGCGCTCGCCTCGGCCCGCGCCCGCTCGGCGTCGGCTCCGCCGAGCCTGGCCAGTTCGGCTGCCGCCCGTGCTCTGATCCGGGCCCGGATCGGCCACCAGGGGTTGTCGGCCGGGGTCCGGTCGACGGCCTGGCCGGCCAGTTCCGCGGCGCTGGCCAGCACGGTGATGTCCCCATCGATGAGGTAACGCCGGTACCGCGTCTCCGCCAGGGCGCTGCGGATGCGGGGATGGTCCGGGTGTCCGTACGGCAGCAACGACAGCGCGTCCTGGTAGACGCGTTCGCTGGCCAGCAGACCGTCGGCGTCCTGACGGCGGGTGGCGTACTGCGACAGGCTGGCCGCCAGGTTGTAGGTGAACCCCACCCGGCGCGCGTCGTCCCCGGGCAGCGCGCCGAGCGCGGCCCGGTCCACCTGGACGGCCTCGGCGAGCAGCGCCTCGTCCGGCCTGAACAGGTCCCGTTCGACCAGCACGCGGCCGAGCGTCATCAGCCGTACCGGATAGTTGACGTCGTCGGTCGACGTGTGTTCCAGAGACTCGCGCAGGTAGCGCAGCGCCTCGTCCAGGGCGCCGGGGTCCTCTTGCGACAGTCCCAGGTAGGCGAGCGCGTTGGCGAGTACGGCGAGCTGCCTGGGCCGGTGTTCCGACTGCTCGTCGACCAGTTCGAGGGCGGCGCGGGCGGCATCCACGGCGGTCTCGGCCGCGCTGTCCGAACGCCTGTGCTGGCTCGCGATACCGGCGGCGTACGACAGCGAGTTGAGGATCTGTCGCCGTAGCGGATGTTCCGGCCCGGCTGCGGCCAGAGCGACATCCGCCCAGATCGTGGCCCGCACCACACCGTCCGGTTCACCGCCGTGCTGCCAGCGGTCCGTGTCCGCCCCGCACAGGGCGAGCAGCGCGCGGGGCCGTTCGGAGTGGAAGGCGGGTACGGACGCGAACAGCATCAGGGCCGCGTCGCGCCGTTCGGCCAGCGCCAGTGCCGAGGCATCGACCTCGATCCGGTCATGCAGCTCCTCCTCCCGCGCGAACAACTGGTCGAGGACCCCAGGTTCCTGTGCGGCGGAGAGCATGCGCTGGACCGGGCCGACACCGACGGCGTCGACCAGCAGGTTGGCGGTCTCGTTGAGCTGCCGCAGTCGCGCCTCCAGTTCGGGGTCGTCCGGCGCGGTGCAGGTGACCGCGTCCCGCCACACCGCGGTCGCCTCGAGCAGCAACTCGACCGGTGGGTTTTCCGAAGCCTCATGGAGCCGGCGCTGAGCGGAAGCCAGCCGCACGGCACAGTTCAGGTCCGTCGGCTGCTGCCGCCAGCTCAGCTGCGCCGCGTGGCGGTACTCACCGACGGCCCGTTCCAAGGCTCGTGGCCCGGCCCCATGGTCGAAGTAGAACTCGTGCAGCCGGCCGAGGATGGTGCGCCGGGACGCCCGGTGCGGATCCTGGGCCGTTGTCACGGACACCGCCTCTGCGGCGGCGGCCAGCGCCTCGTCGTGGCTGTGCTGGTCGTTGACCTGCCTGGCCAGGGCGAACAAGGCGTCGGCGAGGTCGGTACGCAGCGCGGCCGGGAACAGCACACCCGGCAGGGAACGCTGCCGTTCCAGCGACGCCAACCATTCCCGGTACAACGTGACCAGCATCGGCAGTGCCCTGCCGTCGCCGTCCTGGTGGCGCTGCCAGAGCCGGGCGATGCGCTGCGCCTGCTGCGCGCTGAGCAGTACGGCGGCCACATCGTCGGGCCCGCCCGCCGTGTTCTCACCGCATTCGTCCCGGAGAGGTTCCGGTACCGCCCCCCGGTGTCTGCGGTAGAGGCCCCGGTACAGCCGGACAGCGGCCTGGCGTTCCCGTAGGCCGTCGAGGCCGGGCAGAAGCAGGTAGCGGTACCAGTGCAGCCGGGCCAGCGTCTTCGCCGCGTCCGATCCTCGCCGCCGGCTGCCGTCACCGGCCTCGGCGGCGAGTTGCTGCTCCTCTGCGGACAGGTCCGCGTCGAGCAGGACCGCAGGCTCGCCGGTGGTTTCGTACCGGTCCAGGACGGCGGCGACGCGCTGCGGGGCGCCAGTGCCGCGACCGGACTTTGTCGACATCGCTGGTCCCTTCCGGTCAGCTCCGGACCGTGTCCGCCGCTGCGACCCAGTGTCGTCGACTGTCACAACCTCGGCGACACCCGCTCAGTTGTGACGCTGCCGCTAACCTGGCGACGGGTTCCGCCGGACGAGCAGCAGGGAGCGGACATGGACCTTGTCGCGCATCGGGTCGGGCACCTGTGCCATCAGGCCGACGACGGTCAACTGCGGACGTACGCGCAGCGGTTCGGTGCTCTCGACGTCCTGGACCGCGTCGTCGACGCGATCGGGCAGGGTCGGGTCGATGCCCGGCTGGAAGCCGACCTCGACGCGCTGGACGACGCCTTCGCGCGCCACGGAGTGGACGGGCTGACCACCGGGAACCGCGGCTATGAGACGTGGCGTGGTTCGGGACATCGGACGATCACGGCCTGGCAGTGCCCGCAACAGGGGGCGTGCCCGCGCCGGGTCCCGGTCGACGACGGCGACCCGCCGGTGTGCGGGCTGACCGGCCAGGCTTTCACCGAGCTGCGGATCGACCTGTGACCGCGTTCCTCGCCGAGCTCGGCAAGCAGCTGGTGACCCGGTGGACCGCGATGGTGATGCTGCCGGGCGCCCTGTTCGCCGGGGCTGTGGTCCTTGCCCGGATACTCGGTCACCGCCACGCGGTGGACGGTACGACGCTGCAGCGCTGGTTGCACGGTGTGGGCGGTGCCGACGGTACGACTCTGCTGGTCACGGCGGCCGGGTTGCTGTTCGGTGCGGCAGTCGCCGGACTCGCCGCCGCCGCGGCCGGTCTGCTCGTCGCGTGGACCTGGGGAATGACGGGTACGGCATGGTTGTCGGGTCGGCTCGCCGGGTGGCGCCGGCGGCGGTGGGAGCGGGCGGACGCCGAGGTGGCGGCGGCCGAGCGCGAACTGCTCGCGGACCTGACCGACACAGCGCTGCGGGCCCGTACCGCGCGGGCGATCGCCCGCCGGGAGGCGATCTGCCTGGCACCGGCGGAGCGGCCGACCTGGATCGGTGACCGGTTGCACGCCGCCGACTTTCGGGTGTACCGCAGCTACGCGATCGACCTGGCCACCGTGTGGCCGCGGCTGTGGCTGGTGCTGCCGGAGGCGACCCGTGGTGAGCTTTCCGCGGTGCAGGACCGGTGCTCCTCGGCGGCCCGGCTGACCGGCTGGGGCGTGTTGTATCTGCTTCTCGGCGTGTTCTGGTGGCCGGCGCTGATCGTGGGAGCCGTCGTCCTGCTCGCTGCCCGGCACCGGGCCCGGCGGGCCGTCGGGGTCTACGCCGAGCTGGTCGAGGCTGCCGTCGACCTGTACGGCCGGGAGCTCGCGACCCACCTCGGGCTCGACTGCACCGGCCGGCTGACCGCCGGGACCGGCGCCGAGATCACCGCCATCGTCGGTAAGGGCGACGTCGTACGGCGGCCACGGTCGGCGTCGTCGTCACCGCCCCTGCTCGGTGCCTGAGCATCGTCACGGCCGCCATGTCGGGTTGTGCAGGATGGCGAGGTTCTGCCGCGCGGTGACCCCGAGACGGTGGCCGGCGTCGGGCAGCGCGTCGAGTACGGCCCAGTACCCGTCGATCGCCTCCCGGCGCCGGCCGGCGAGAGCGAACGTGCCGGCGAGGTTGTTGCGCCGGCCGATGGTCGCGATGTCGTCGTGGCCGTGCCTGCGCTCGGTGTAGCGCAGGTTCTGCTCGTGCAGGTCGATGGCCTGCGCGTACTGGCCGGCCTGCTGGTAACCGGCCGCCAGGTTGTTACGGAGCACCAGGGTGAGTCTGCCGTCGGCGCCGTGCCGGTGTTCTGCCCGGCCGACGACTTCCCGGAGTATCTCCAGCCCGTCGTCGAATTCGCCGCCCGCGAGGTGGGTCTGGGCGAGGGTGTTGCGGACCTTCAGGGTGCCGTCATCGTCGGCGCCGAAGGTTCTTTCAGCCTGGAGGGCGAGCTGCTTGAGCAGGGCCAGCGCCTCGGCGAGTTGCCCGAGCACGCGATGGTTCTCCGCGACGGCGAGGCGGTAGGCCAGGGTGTCGCGGTCGTACAGCGGTGCGTGGCCGAGTTGGGCCGCCCGCATGACCTCCAGCGACACCCGCACCATGTCCAGCTCGTCGGCGACCTGCCGTGGGGCGGGAGCGGGCGTGGCCGGCAGCGGGCTGGTCGGCCCGGCCTCCTCCACCGCCCATGACGCGAGACTCTCCCTGAGGGCCGCCGCGTCCATTCCGTCGACGTGGAACCGCAGCCGCCTCTGGTCGGTCTCCAGCAGCAGCGTGGTCCCGTCCTGGTCCAGTTGCGTGCGGGAGGGCGCCAGGATGAAGGTCATGATGTCGGGCGCCTGTATGTCCAGGCCGCGCAGGTCGGTCCAGGCGACGGACAGCAACCGGCGGAGCCGTCGCCGGATCACGATGCCGGACCGGTCGAATACCGCGGTGAGCTGGGGGATCGTGTCCTTGTGGTCGGGATGCCCGCCAAGGTAGGTGACCGTACGCACCGTCAGCGTCGCCATCCTGCCATCGTGGCAGCCGGCCGCTACCGTGCCCCGGCGCGCGACGGCGGTACAGATGTTGCGGCGGCTGCGCACCATGGTCTATGCGCTCCGGGCTCTGGCACGACCCGGTCGCCGAGCGGCGCGCGCCGACGATGCTGCACGTCCAGTCCTGCCCGGGCTGGGTGGCCTGTGCGTCGCAAGACATCATTGCGGCGTCATGATGACGCCGCTATAGTGGCGTCATGATGTCGCATGGGCTGGAGGCGCAGACAGGCGCGGTACCGGAATTCCTCGACACGATCACGGTGGACCAGCCCCGGTGCAACGAGCCGGTGGACCTGGCGACCGCGATGCGGGAGGCGCACGTACCGGGGGTGAGCATCGCGCTGATCGAGCACGGCACCGTCACCGAGCGCTGGTACGCCGGGATGCGTCGACACGGGCACACCGACCCGGTGACCGCGCACACCCGGTTCCAGGCCGGCTCGATCAGCAAATCCGTCGCCGCCGCCTGCGCGCTGCGGTTGGTCGCCGATGGCCGGCTCGACCTCGACGAGCACGTCGACGACCGGCTGAGTTCCTGGCGGATACCGGCCAACGACGGCTGGCGGCCCCGGACCACCCTGCGCCAGCTGCTGTCCCACACCGCCGGCACGAGCGTGCACGGCTTTCCCGGCTATCCGCACGACATGCCGGTGCCGACGGTGCCGCAACTGCTCGACGGGCAGGGCAACACCCCGCCGGTACAGGTGACGTCACTGCCGGGGCTGCAGTACTCGTACTCCGGCGGTGGCTACACGATCATGCAGCAACTGCTGGTCGACGTGACCGGCCAGGACTTCGCCGCGCTCGCCGCCGAGCTGGTACTCGGCCCGGTCGGCATGCGTGACAGCACCTACGCCCAGCCGCTGCCCGCCGAACTGGCCGACAGCGCTGCAACGGGACACTACCCGGGCCCGGTGCCGTTACCCGGAGACTGGCACACCTACCCGGAGCAGGCCGCGGCCGGACTGTGGACCACCGCCACCGACCTGGCCCGCTTCTTCGTCGCGCTGCGGGACAGCGTGCTCGGCCGACCCGGTGCGCTGCTGCCCCAGCGACTCGCCGAACAGATGGCGACTCCGCACGCGACCAACGCCCGGTACGGACTGGGCCTGCAGCTCGCCGACGAGGGCGCACCGGCGTCCATCGGCCACGCCGGCGACAACCAGGGTTTCGTGAACTGGGGTCGGCTCTTCCTGGAGTCCGGGCAGGGCCTGGTGGTGATGACCAACTCCGACTGGGGCCGCAGCCTGATCGGCGAGGTGGTCGTCCCGGCGGTGCGGAAACACTACAGCTGGCCGGACGGCGCGGCCGCGCCGGAGCCCGAGCACCGCACTGCCGCCGAGCTGGCCGGTCGCTACCGCTTCGACGGCGGCGAGCTCCGGCTGCGCGCGGTGGACGACGAACTGGAACTGCTGTTCGGCTCGCAGCCGCCGCTGCGACTGGCTCGCGGGACCGACGGTGACTGGCACGCCCGGGCGGTCAATGTCGACCTGCGGTTCCGGGGCGAGGAGCTGACGCTGCACCAGGAGGCGGAATACAGCACCGACATCACGGCGCAGCGCGGGTCCTGACCGGTCGCGGGCGATCAGTCGCCGAAGATGCGACGGGTGTAGGGGTTGGCGAACACGCGGTCCGGGTCCAGCCGGTCCCGGACCGCGCAGAAGTCGTCGAACTTCGGGTACGCGGGCCGCAGCGAGTCGGCGTCCCGCCAGTGCAGCTTCCCCCAGTGCGGACGGCCGTCCACCTCGCGCATCACAGCCTCGACGGCATGGAAGTACGGCTCGTACGGCATGCCGACGTACTGGTGCACGGCGATGTAGGCGGAGTCCCGACCGTACGATGTGGACAGCCAGACATCGTCGGCGGCAGCGAAACGCACCTCGACCGGGAAGACGATCGGGATGCCGCAGCGTCGTACCGCACGACGCAGCCCGGCGAACGCCTCGGGCAGCGCGGCGCGGGGCACCGCGTACTCCATCTCCACGAACCGGACCCGGCGCGGAGTACAGAACACCAGATCGGAGCGGTTGGTGTAGCTGCGCGCGGTGAGCGCGCGGGCGGACAGCCGGTTGATCCGCGGGATCAGTCCGGGGATTCGGCGGCCCAGCCGGCAGGCCGCCGAGAACGCCGTGTTGGACAGCAGTTCGTCGTCGAGGTACCCGCGCCACCGGGCCAGCGGCGTCAATTCGCCGCCCGACACCACCCGGTTGTTGCGTTTCACCAGTGCACGCTCGGTGTATGGGAACCAGTAGAACTCGGCGTGGTCGTTGTCGTCGGCGAGCTCGTCCAAACCGTCCAGTACGTCGGACAGTCTCATCGGTCGCTCGTCCGCGCGCAGGACGAACGAGTCCACACAGGACAGCTCGATCTCGGTGATGACACCCAGGGCGCCGACACCGATGCGGGCAGCGGCGAACACCTCCGGGTGCTGCCGCGCCGAGCAGCGCACCACCTCGCCGGTGCCGGTGACCAGTTCCAGCCCGGTGACGAAGGTGGCCAGGCCGCCGATCCGACCGCCGGTGCCGTGCGTACCGGTAGAGATCGCACCGGCCACTGTCTGCCGGTCGATGTCGCCGAGATTGGGCAGCCCGAGGCCGACGCTGTGCAGTACCGGATTGAGTTGATGCAGCGGCATGCCGGCGCGTACGGTCACTGACCTTGCCGGTACGTTCACCGCGACCAGCTCGGCGTCGGCGGACAGCTCGACCCGTACCCCGTCGGTTGCCGCCGCCCCGGTGAACGAGTGCCCGGCGCCCACCGCCCGGACCGTGCTGCCGGCCGCACGCGCCCTGGTCACCAGCGCGGCGATCTCGTCGGTACTGCCCGGCCGGGCCACCCGGGTCGCCAGCGCATGCTGGTTACCGGCCCAGTTCGTCCACTGAGGAGTGTCGTCGGCGGTCACGGTCATCGGATCTCCAGGGTGACGGCTACCGGTACATGATCTGACGCGGTGCTGCGGACCGCGACAAGATCGCGGGAAAGCACACCGGAACTGGTGAGGATGTGGTCGATGTGCTTGACCGGGTGGTCGGCGGGGAAGCTGGCCGGTGCCCGGTCGGTGCGCAGCCCGGCCTCGCGCAGTACCGCGACCGCCGGCGAGTCAGGCAGCGAGTTCAGGTCCCCGGCCAGCACCACCCGGTCACCGAGCTGACGCACCAGCGCAGCCGCCGCCCGGGCCTGACGCAGCGGCGGACGGCCCGCGTCCGGCTGGAAATGGGTGGCCACCACACCCAGTTGCCGGCCGCCGAGATCGAGGACGACACCGAGCGCCTGCGCGCCGGTCGGCCCCTCGGCGGGCAGCGGCACCGCCCGTACCTGACGCACCGGCAGCCGGGTCAGCACGGCGTCACCCCAGACCGGATCGGCGGCCGGGGAGAAGACGTACGGCAGGTCGAGGCGATCGGCGAGCAGCGTCAGGTCGTCGTGCCCGCCGTTGAGCAACCAGCCCCGGTCCACCTCGTTGAGCAGCACCACGTCCGGATGCTGGGCGCGCAGCGCGTCGGCGACCCGGTCGAGCGCGAACCGGCCGCGCAGGTCATGCCCCATCCGGATGTTGTACGTGACCAGCCGTACCGTGTCCGCCCCGGCGGCGGACGCAGGGTGTGGAGCCGGTACCGCGAGTGCGCCGCCTCCTCCGGCCAGCACGGCCAGCGCCAGTACCAGGGCAACGGCCGACCGGCTGGTCCGCCCCGCGGCGGGCGTGCGGTCGTTGCCGGTACGCCACGGAGCGGTGGCCGCCGCCAGCCAGAACGCGGCGACCAGCAGCAGCAACCCGTTCGGGAACCCCAGATCGGCGTCGTAGGCGGCGTAGTAGCCGAACAGCAGGATGCCGCAGCCGAGGAACCCGGCCCCGCCCGCGAGGATGTGGCGCAGGGACTCCGGGCCCGGCGGGGATCCGGCGGTCGGCGCGAGGCGGGCGGCCCAGCCCAGGCAGCCGGCCAGGGCCAGTGCGGCGAGCGCCTGGGCCAGCGGGCCGTACCAGGCCGCCAGCCCCGGTATGCCGGCGTGTGTCACGGTCGGGAAGGTGAGCGCGACCAGCGCCGGCAGCGCGAGCGCGGGCAGCCACGGCGTGCCGGTCGACCGTGGCCGGGCCGCGAGCAGCACCGCCACCACCCCGGCCCCGGTGACCAGGCCGACGGCCAGCGGGGCGGGCAGCGTACCGGCGCCGGCGCGGGCGGTGGCGCCGGTCAGCACCCCGTACAGCAGGAGTGCGGGACCGACGGCGGCGCGGTACCGGGCCGGAACGCCGGACCCGCTACCCGACGGTGCGGACAGCACGGCGGCCAGGAAGGCCAGCCCCAGCAGGATCTGGGCGGCGCCGGCGAGCGGACCGGGCCGCCAGACCAGATCGTCGGTACCGAGCACGGCATGCAGGACAGTGGCCGCGCCCAGACCGGCGACCAGCCCCACCGGCCGGGCCGGACCGCTGGTCAGGTACGCCAGCCCGCCGGCCACCGCGAGACCGGACAGGTAGAGCTGCGGTTGGCCGCCGTCGGTGCCGATCAGGGCCAGCCATCCGGCAGCCAGCAGTGCCGCGCCGAGGTACCGGACGGCCCGGGTGCCGACGGCGCGACCGAGCAGCGCGGCGAGCAGCCCGGCGCAGAACCAGAGCAGCGCGAAGCCGCCGAGCTGGCCGGGCGGGGTGCTGCCGGCGTCGCCGTAGACGGTGATCAGCGAGGGTAGGAACACCCGCAGGGCACCGATCAGCAGCAGTACGCCGAGCGCGTCGGCGACGGTCCTCAGGGCGTTCTGCCGTGACGCAGCCATGGTTAAGGTGAATACTCCTCACATCCGCTGACGTCAACGGGGTGCAAGATCGGATCGGGCATGATGGGCGACGTGGGCACAGGGAAAGAGACGACGTCGACCGAGGGGGCGTCACGCGGGACGGCATCGGTGGCGGAGGGGCAACGGGTGCACACCCGACGCGGCGGCGGGCCACCGCTGCGGCGCACGCCGGTACAGGAACGAAGCGCCGCCCGGGTCCAACGGATGCTCGACACCTGTGCGGAGCTCGTCGACGAACTCGGTTACGACGGCCTGAGCACGACACTGCTGGCCGAGCGCGCCGGGGTCGCGATCGGATCGGTGTACCAGTTCTTCCCGGACAAGCGCGCGATCGTACAGGCGCTGACCGTCCGTAACCTGGAGGTGTTCGTCGGGCGGGTCTCGGAACGGCTCACCGAGGGCAGGTTCGAGCACTGGTGGGAGGGCGTGGACGCGGTCATCGACGAGTACGTGGTGATGCACCGGCACACGCCCGGATTCCGCGGCCTGCACTTCGGCGACATCGTCGACGTGCACCTGCTCGACTCCGACCGGGACAACAACACGGTCATCTCCGACGAGCTGCGTGACCTGCTGGTGCGTCGGTTCGAGGTGGCCGGCGACGAGCGGTTCGAACTGGCTCTCGCCGTCGCCGTGGAGACCGGCGACGCGCTGATCAAACTGGCCTTCCGTCGCAACCCGGAGGGTGACGCCACGGTCATCGCCGAGGCCAAGGGCATGCTGCGGCGCTACCTGGAATGCGGGCCAGTGGTCCGGCCTTCGGGTCGGGGGTGAAGGCCCGCGCTGGGAGGGCCGCCAGGCCCGAGCGGTGCCTTGAACCGGGTGGTTCTGACCGCTCGCATGATCTCGCCCATCCGGGCAGGGTGGTGGTGATCTGGGCCGGTTGTGTCTCGGGGTCGGTGGCGCGGGCTGCGGGCGTTGTCCGGTTCGGTGTTGTTGACCCCCGCGTGTCGGAGTGTGGCAGGAACGGGCACTGTGGGTAGTCTGTGTTCGTGCAGCTGCGTTACAACTACCGGGTGTATCCGGATGCCGCTCAGTGCGAAGCGCTGGCCCGGTCGTTCGGGTGCGCTCGGGTGGTGTTCAACGACGGACTCAGGCTGCGACAGGCGGCGCGGGAGGCGGACGAGAAATACATCTCGGACGGGGAACTGTCCCGGCGGCTGATCACCGAAGCGAAACTGACGCCCGAGCGGGCGTGGCTGGGCGAGGTGTCCAGCGTGGTGTTGCAGCAGGCCCTCGCGGACCTGAACACGGCGTACCGTAACTTCTTCGCCTCGGTCACGGGCGAGCGTAAGGGCCGCATGGTGGCCCCGCCCCGGTTCCGGTCCCGCAAGGACAACCGGCAGGCCATCCGGTTGACCAGGAACGGCCGGTTCAAGGTCCTGGACAACGGCCTGCTGCGGCTGCCGAAGATCGGCGATGTGCGCGTGCGCTGGTCGCGCAGCCTGCCGTCCGAGGCCAGCTCGGTCACGGTGATCCGGGACGCGGCAGGCCGGTACTTCGCCTCGTTCGTCGTGCAGACCGGCAAGGACGAGACACTGCCGCCGGTCGACTCCGAGATCGGTATCGATCTGGGGCTGACGCACTTCGCGGTCCTGTCCGACGGCACGAAGGTGTCCGCGCCGAAGTTCCTGCGCCGGGCGGCCCGCAAGCTCAAGCGGTTGCAGCAGGATCTGTCCCGCAAGCAGCGGGGCAGTCAGAACCGCAAGAAGGCCGTCGTGAAGGTCGCCAAGGCACACGCCCGGGTGGCCGACACCCGGCGGGACTGGCAGCACAAGCTGTCCACGACGTTGATCCGCGACAACCAAGCGGTGTACGTCGAGGATTTGTGCGTGGCCGGTCTCGGCCGGACCCGGCTCGCCAAGTCGGTGCACGACGCGGGCTGGGCCAGCTTCACGGCCGTGGTGGAGTACAAGGCCGCGAGATATGGGCGCACGTTCGCCCGGGTCGACCGTTGGTTCCCCAGCACGAGAATGTGCTCGGACTGCGGCCGGGTCAACGACACGATGGCGTTGAACGTCCGAGCGTGGGCCTGCCCCTGCGGCAGTCACCACGACCGGGACGTCAACGCCGCGATCAACGTCAAGGCCGCCGGACAGGCGGACTTCAACGACCGTGGAGCACACGTAAGACCAGGACCCGTCCCGGCACCGCGTGCTGAAGCGGTAACCCACCCGGACGCCGCGTGTTCCACACGCAGCGTGGAGGGAATCTCCGTCCTTCAGGGCGGAGAGGATGTCAACTCGCGGACCGGATGACCACCACCACCCCAGCAGCTGAGCCACCGCGACGGGTATCACAGGAACGCCCGGCCCTCACCGCGGTAGGTGGGCACCGTGGCGGTGATGCGGTCGCCGTCGACGAGGTGCAGCTCGTTGACGTGTTCGCACAGCTCGCCCGCCTTGGCATGACGGAACCAGACCCGGTCGCCGATGGCCAACCGGTCGGCGGCGGAGCCGGCCAGCGGGGTCTGCACCTCACCGGCGTACTCCGCGCCGACGAAACGCAGCCCGGCCGGCAGGGTCGGCCGGGGGAGCCGGTCCACGGCCGGTCGGCCGGAGGCGATCCAACCGCCACCGGCGACCGTCACCACTCCCGGCGCCGGGCGCCGGACAACCGGCAGGGCGAAGTACGCCGCCGGCCGCGGTCGCCACGCCGTGTAACCGTCGAAGGTGGCCGGGCCGTACAGTCCGCTGCCGGCCGCGATCTCGGTGACCGCCGGTTCGGTCGCGGTCCGCTCCACACTCCCGGTGCCGCCGCCGTTGACGAACTCCAGGTCGGCCACCGCGCGTACCGCGTCCACCACGGCGGCCCGTCGGGTCCGTAGTTCGGCACCGGACCGGCGCTGCATCAGCCGGACGGCCGCGCCGTAGAACGGTCGGCCGGCTGGCCGGTCCTGCAGGCCGGCGATCTGCGCCTCGTATGCCATCACGCCGACCAGCCGGAACCCGGGCCGGCCGAGGACCGTACGGGCCAGCGCGGCGGCCTCCGCCGGGGTGTGTACCGGGGAGCGGCGTACCCCCAGGTGCACCCGGTCACCGCAGAGCTGCCAGGAGGCGTCCAGTTCCAGACATACCCGCAGCGTCGGGCGGGCCGGGCCCAGTACCGCGTCGATCAGGTCGAGGTGGTCTGTCGAGTCGATCATCAGCGTGATCCGGTCGGCCAGGTCCGCGTCGCGCAGCGCGGCGAGGGCGCCACGGTCGACGGTCGGGTAGGCCACCAGGATGTCCGGCTGACCGTGGCCGGCCAACCAGATCCCCTCGGCCAGCGTGTAGGCCATCACGCCGGCGTAACCGGGTTCGTCGAGAGCCCGGTCGATCAACGCCCGGCAACGGACCGATTTGCTGGCCACCCGGATCGGCCGGCCGCCGGCCCGGGCGTGCAGCGCGGCGGCGTTGGAGCGGAACGCACCCAGGTCGACCACGGCGAACGGTGGATCGAGCGATGCCGTGGCCGCGTCGAGAAGTGCGCGAAGCGACCTGGTCATGCCCGTAACCTAACCCCACCGGCCGCAGAACGCGAGTAGGTTTCATGAATTGCGGTCCGCGCCGCTGGCCGTCACCTGACATGCTGTCGCGGACCGGGACGGCGGACACGTCCCGGTCCGAGCAGTTTGGGGCGGGCTGCACCGGGGCAACGTCCGGCGGTAACGGGGCCCCGGGGTCCGCCGAGGGCAGGGCCCGCTGCGGGCAGGGTTCGCGGGGCAGGGCGCGCCGCGGGTACGTGAGGTGCAGGACACATGAGGTGCAGGGCACGCCGACATGCTGAGCCCGGCCTGAGCGGCGCAGCCATCGCCGGGCACGGCGTCGATACAGTGGAACGCACGTACGGACGGGGAGGGTACTGCCATCGCTAAGCAGTCTGCGGACCACGAGCAGTCGGCGGGAAGCGCGTCCGGCCAGATGGATCTGTCCGGGGTCGCGGAAGTGCGGACGATCATGCGGTTCCGCGCCTTCCGGCGGCTCTTCATCGTCCTCGGGTTCTCCTCCATCGGTGACTGGCTGGGCATCCTGGCCACCGGCACGTTCGCGGCGAGCCTGTTCAGCAACCCGACCGCGCAGGGCGCCGCGTTCTCCGGCACCATCGTGGTCCGACTCATCCCCGCCCTTGTGCTCGGTCCGGTGGCCGGCGTGTTCGCCGACCGGTTCGACCGGCGCCGCACCATGGTCATCTGCGACACCATCCGGTTCCTGCTGTACGCCTCGATCCCGATCGTCGGCATCGTCGCCGGCAAATACATCACGGCCAGTTGGGCCGGCATCGCCACGTTCATGATCGAGACCTGCCAGATGATGTGGGCGCCGGCCAAGGAGGCCTCGGTACCCAACCTGGTGCCCAGGGCCCGCCTGGAGAAGGCCAACCAGTTGGGCATGGCCACCACCTACGGCGTGGCGCCGATCCTGGCCGGTGTCATTCTGGCGATCCTGAACTGGCTGGTCGGCGCGCTCGGCTTCGGCAGTTCATACTCCGTGGCGCTGTTTCTCAACGCGTTGACCTACGCGGCGACCGCCCTGATGGTCTGGTTCGGCATCAAGGAGATCAGCGGGCACCGCGAGAAGGCCCCGGACACGCCCGAAAAGAGCATGTTCCGGCAGTTCCAGGACGGCTGGCGGTACGTCGCCCGGTTCCCGTTCGCCCGCGGTCTTGTACTGGGCATCCTCGGCGCGTTCGCCGCGGCGGGCGTGGTCATCGGCACCGGCCGGTTCTACGCCAAGTCGCTCGGCGGCGGCGACGCCAGCTTCTACCTGCTGTTCGCCCTGCTGTTCGTGGGTCTCGCCGTCGGCATCACCGCAGGGCCGAAGCTGGTCGGCGAGCTGTCCCGGCGCCGCTGGTTCGGTCTGTCGATCATCCTGGCCACCGCTGCGGTCGCGCTGCTGGCGCTCGCCCCGCACCTGTTCGTCGCCGCGGTCCTGACCATCGTGGTCGGCGCCGGCGCCGGAATGGCCTTCCTGAACGGCATCACCTTGCTGGGCGCCGAGATCGAGGACGCCATGCGGGGCCGGGTGTACTCGTTCATCCAGGTCGCGGTGCAGGGCGTCCTACTGCTCACCCTGTCATTGTCCAGTGTGCTGGTCGGTCTGGGTTCCTCGCACCAGATCGACCTCGGTCCGGTCAGCGTCAGCATCAGCGCGACCCGGCTGCTGCTGCTGGCCGCCGGCGTACTCGGAGTCTTCGCCGGGTTCGCCGCGCTCAAGCAGATGGACGACAAGCGGGGCGTACCGCTGCTGGCGGACGTCTGGTCGTCGATCCGGGGCCGGCCGCTCGGCCACCCGGAACCCGCCACTGGCACCGGCGTGTTCGTGGTGTTCGAAGGCGGCGAGGGCTCCGGCAAGTCCACCCAGGCCATCAAGCTGGCCGCCTGGCTGCGGGTACGCGGTCACGAGGCAGTGCTCACCCGGGAACCCGGCGCGACCCGTCTCGGCGCCCGGATCCGGGGCCTGGTCCTGGAGAAGGACGTGCTGCCGACCGAGGGTCGGATGTCACCTCGGGCCGAGGCCCTGCTCTACGCCGCGGACCGGGCACATCACGTCTCCGCCGTGGTACGCCCTGCCCTGGAGCGCGGCGCCGTCGTGGTCAGCGACCGGTACGTCGACTCCTCGCTGGCCTACCAGGGTGCCGGCCGTACCCTGCCGCGCCAGGAGGTCGGCTGGCTGTCCAACTGGGCCACCGGCGGGCTCAAACCGGACTTGGTGGTGCTGCTCGACGTCGACCCGGCGGTGGGCCTGGAACGGGTGGCCAGCCGGGGTGCCGCCGACCGGCTGGAGTCCGAGTCGATCGAGTTCCACGACCGGGTACGGCACGCGTTCCTCGACCTGGCCGCCGCCGACCCGCAGCGCTACCTCGTACTGGATGCCAGCGGTGACCGGGATGCGCTCGCCCAGCAGGTACGCGAGCGGATCGGTCGGCTGCTGCCGTCCGGCGCGACCCCGGCCACCCGCACCGGGCAGCCCGCCGCTGCCCTCACACCCGCGACACCACCCGCGCCGCCGGTCGCTCCGCCGGCTCTGACCCCGGTTCCGCTCGTACCGGCCGCCGTCGAGCCCGAGCAGGCTCAGTCCGAGCAGCCCGAGCAGCCCGAGGCTCAGCCGGAACCGGAACTGGCCCGACCCGAACCGGTGCGACCGGACCCGGTGGACGAGCCGGTCGCAACGGAGCCGGCCGCAACGGATCCGGTCGCAACCGAGCCGGCCACAGCAGAGCCGGTCATGCCGCAGAAGTCCACGAAGCACACGAAGACTGGCCCCGGGCACCGCAAGGCGTCCACCCGATCGGACACGCCGGGGAAGTCCGCCCGGCCCGACGGCAGGTCCGAGCCCGAAGCACTACGCGCGCCGGAGCCGGCCAGAGCTGTGGGAGCCACCGAGACGACCGTGCTGCCGGTGGTCACCGACGGTGCGGGCAGGTCAGGTGGGTCGGCTGAGACGACCGTGCTGCCGGTGCTGGACACGAAGTCGAGCTCGTCGGGTCGGCTGACCGAGACCAGGGTGCTGCCGGTGGTGGATACCGGACCGGCCGCCGAGCGTACCCATCCGACCCCGGCAGACCCGTGGCGTTCCACTGCCGAGACCGCGGCCTATCCCACGATCGAGGAGCACGGCGAGCCCGAGCCGTACGACAACAACGAAACGCTCATCATGCCGACCCGGGACGGCGACATCCGGCGCCGTAAGCGCCCCGGCCGGCGGTCCCGTTGAGTCCCGGCCATGGCTGACGTCTTCGCCGAGGTGATCGGGCAGCCCGACGCGGTGGCCGTACTGCGTCGGGCCGTCGCGGCCGCCGCCCGCCCGGACGGGTTCGGCGCAGGTATGACGCATGCCTGGTTGTTCACCGGGCCGCCCGGTTCCGGCCGGTCGGTCGCGGCCGCCGCGTTCGCCGCAGCATTGCAGTGTGCCCGGGAGGGCTGCGGTGAGTGCCAGGCCTGCCACACCACCCTGGCCCGTACCCATGCCGACGTCCGTTTCGTGGTGCCGGAGGGGCTGACCATCGGCGTGGACGCGATGCGCACGCTGGTGCTCCGGGCGCAGGGGACACCGTCGGTGGGGCGATGGCAGGTACTCATCATCACCGACGCCGACCGGCTCACCGAGGCCGCCAGCAACGCGTTGCTGAAGGCGGTCGAGGAACCACCGGCCCGTACGGTCTTCCTGCTGTGCGCGCCGTCGACCCACCCGGACGACATCTCCGTCACGATCCGGTCCCGCTGCCGGGTCGTACCGCTACGGGCACCGAGTCGACAGGCCGTGTCCGAGGCGCTCGCAGCGCAGTACGGGGTGGACCCCGACACGTCCCGTTGGGCGTCGGCCGCCGCCCAGGGTGATGTCGGCCGGGCCCGACGGCTGGCCACTGACCCGGAGGTGCGGACCGCGCGTTGCGCGGTACTGGCCGTGCCCCGGGCCCTGACCGGGCTCGCGGCCTGCTTCGACGCGGCCGGGGAGCTGATCTCGGCGGCCGAACGGGAGAGCGCCGCGGCGACCACCGAACAGTCCGCCCGGGAACGGGACGCACTGGCCACCGCGCTAGGCGCCGGCGGCACCGGCAAGGGCTCCGCCGCCGCGAACCGCGGTATCGCCGGCCAGCTCAAGGAGCTGGAACGCAAGCAGAAGACCCGGGCCACCCGGGCGCAGCGGGACGCCCTGGACCGGGCGCTGACCGACCTGGCCGGCTTCTACCGGGACGTGCTGGCCACCCTGTTCCGTGCGCCGGTCGACCCGGTGCACGCGGACACCGCCGAGCTGGCCCGGGCCGCCGCCGACCGGTGGACCCCGGAGGGTACGTTGCGCCGCCTGGAGGCCGTGCTGGCCTGCCGGACGGCGATCGGGGCCAACGTCAAGCCCAGGATCGCTGTCGAGTCGATGATGCTGTCACTCTGGCAGGGCTAGTGCTGGGTAGGTCAGCAGCGGGGCTGGGCCAGCTGTGGGTATGCCAGTTGGGTGGGCCAGCAACGCAGGTCCCGCGCACGCAGGCCCCGCGCCGCCTACTGGTCCGGCAGGACCCGAAGCGGCAGTATGTGACTGGGCGCGGTGATCGGCAGCGGCAGTATCCGCGCCCTCGTGCCCTCCGCACTGCGGACATCGGCCGGCGCCGCCTCGTTGAAGACGGTTCCGCGCCGCACCGCCTGAGGCAGTCCGGTCTGAGACGGCCCGGCTCCGGGCTGGATCGTCCCCGCCCGCAGCGGCCCGCACAGCTCACGCAGGTCGAACACGTACGGCGTCTGCGGATCGGCCGTCCCGTCGCTCGACAGGCACGGCACGATGCTGGGCTGCCCGATGGGCGGTGCCTCCAGATCGCGCGCCGCGATGATCGGATGCGCAACGTCGCGGGCCATCATGGCGGTCGGCTGGCCTGAGCCGGCCATCGGCGGCGCTGCCTGGGCCGTACCGGTGCCGACCACCGGTAGCGCCCCGGCGGCGAGAGCGGCGATGGCTACCGTACGGAAGATCCCTCTGCGGTTCATGGGTTCCCTACCAGGGCGGATGGACGGTGATGGGGCCGGCGGGCTACCCGCGGCACGATGATCTCCGGGTCGTGAGCGACGCAATCTCCACCTACTGTGCATATACCCGGGCAGGGCGGCGCGCAGCCGAACAGCGACATTGCCCGGCCCGATGTCCCCGACTCAGGTGGCGCGCAGCAGGGTGGCGCAGGTGTGTAGGGCGCTGCGTACCGCGCCCTCCACGCTCGGGCTGGACAGCCAGTCGCCCACCACATGCACCCGACCGGTCGGCCCATCGACCGCCGGGCGGGCAGCGCGGTCCCGCAGCGCATGCAACCATCCGACCGCGAACAGCGGTACGGCCTCCGGCTGCCGGACCACCGACCAGCCGAGGATGTCGCCGACAGGGCCGCCCAACAGCCGTTCGGCCTCGGCGAGCAGCATGTTGCGCAGTACCCGGTCCGGTACGTCGAGCAGCTCGGCGGACAGCGTCGGAGCCGCGCAGATCTCCAGGCCGCCGCGGCCTTCGGGTACTTGGCCGCTGTGCCGCAGCTCCAGCGGCGCCACCCCGGCCAGCGGATGCCGACCGGGACCGGACGGGCAGGTCGGTGGCCGGCCGGCCTGCGGTGCGGCCAGCGCCAGATGCAGTTTCACCGCCGGCGAGAACGCCGCCTTCTCGGCCAGCGGCCGATCCGGATGATCACCGGGCAGCAGCGCGGTGGCCAGCGAGGGCGGTCCGGCGATCAGTACCGCATCGGCCCGGAGCTCCTCACCGTCCGTGGTCACCGATACGCCGGTGGAGTCCGGGTGCACTGCGGTCACTGCGCTGTCGTACCGGACGTCCAACGCGCTGGCCACCGTCGTCCACAGGGCGGCCAGCCCGCCCCACGGGCAGTACAGGCTCACCCCGGGCGCCGCGGCGAACTGCGCCATCCCCACCACCCGGGAGGTCTGCGCGGCCGGCGACAGCATCAGGGAGTTCATCGTGGCCGGCAGGATGCGTTCGGCGTAGTCACGGCCGACCGTGTCGGTGAAGTAGCGGACCGCGTTCCGGTCGTCGAGGTCCGCGGAGTCGGCCAGTTTCGTCCACGACGGTGCCGACCGGGTGCTCAGCCGGGCGCCGAGCGCGACCGCCCGACGTTTGCTGTGCCGTGACAGCAGCGGCGAGCGCACCAGCGCGTGCAGCGAGGTCGGCAGGGGGTAGCGCCGCTTGTCGAAGACCAGTTCGCCGGTGAGCGGCAGTCGGACCAGGCTCTGCTTGGGCATACCGACTTGACCGGCCAGGTAGCGGGTGGCCCGGTAGAACGATGCGATGAACTCGGCGCCCCGGTCGAAGCGCCAAACCTGGTCGCCGACCCGTACCTCGTCGAGACCGGACCGGCCGCCCGGTGTGCTGTTCCGCTCCAGCACGGTGACGGCGGACCCGGCGGTGGTCAGCGCCCGGGCCGCGGTCAGCCCGGCCGGACCCGCGCCTATGACAATCACTCGCCCCGGTACAGCCATCGCACCATCATGCCCGCCGACGTCCCGGGCCGGGTCGGGAAGCCCTTCGGGGCGCCTGACGCACCGGGCCACGGCGTGGCCCGGTGCGTCAGGATCAGGCCGGGTCGGGTACGTCGATGTCCTGGTATTCGGCGAGTTGCTTCTCCAGTTCGGCCAGCCGGTTGCGCAACTGGTCGGCCTCGGCCTCCTTCGCGGTGCGGTGTTCGGCGATGACCGCCTCGACCGCTGCGGTGACCGACTCGATGTTGACCAGTTGAGCCAGCGCGTGTCCGGCACCGACCGGCAGAGTGGCGCCCTTGACCAGCTTGCGGGTGCCGTGGGTGGCCTCCACGCTGGCGCCGTCGCCCGCAACGGTCACCGTGATCACGACGTCACCACCGGCGGACCTGGTGGCCTTGCGGCCGGCCGACTTCGCCGGCTTGGTCTTCCTGGCCGGCGCCTCGCCGTTGCTGCCACCGGCTGCCGGATCGGCGGCTGCGTCGCTACTGCCCGGCTTGGCCGGCGCGTCGCTACTGCCCGGCTTGGCCGGCGCGTCGCCAGCGGCGGCTGCGTCGGGAGTGCCGGACTCGGCGGGTGCGCCACCACCGGCCGCTGCATCGCCGGATGCGCCGGCCCCGCTCTGCTGCGCGCCGGCCTCCCGGTCCGGGTCCGTGGACCCGTCCGCGGTGTCGGCGCCCGGCGTGGCGGCGGTACGGGCGATGATCTCGGCACGGGTGCGGGGCACCAGGGACAGGGCGGTGGCCGGGAACGTCACGTCACGGTCGGCGCCGTCGAGGGTGACCCGCACGGTGAACGGCTCGTCCGCGGTGCCGTCGTGGCCGGTGACCACGCCGCGGCTGCCGGCCGGTACGTCGTTGTGTGCGGTGCTGACAGCGACCCGCGGTTGCTCGCCACGGCTCAGCGCGCCTGTCACCGTGTGTACGTCCCGATCGCTGAGTTGACCGGTCGAACCAGCGCTCACGCTGTTCCTCTCGCGAAGGTGGGGGACACGTGCCGTCCCGCGCGGTCCGCGGGCGGAACGTGCGCCGAGCCGGACTCGGCGCGGTAACCCTCGCACAGGCGTCCGACACTTCCGACAGCGAGGCCGCATCCGGTGCCGGTACGGATCACCACCCGCACCGGCCGCCGTACGGTTCCCGCAGGTCGTGCCGTTGCGTCGGGCGCACCGACCGCGCCGAACCCTCCCGGTGCGGCGCGGTCGGCCGGTGGTGACGGCGGGCTGCTCAGACGGTCGCGACGGCCAGGCTGACGCCGAACTTCTCGTCCGGGTCGGTCCACCACCGGTGGGTACGGAACCCGGCCGCGGCCAGTTCGGCGGCGACCCCGGTACGACGGAACTTCGCCGACACCTCGGTACGCAGTTCCTCGCCCGCCGCGAACGGGACGGTCAGGTTCAGTGCGGCCAGCCGTACGTCCAGGGCGTGCTCGGCGCGCAGCCGCATCTCGATCCATTCGTGTTCGGCGTCCCAGCACGCCACATGCCGGAACGCCGATACCGGGAAGTCGGCCTCCAGTTCGCGGTTGAGTACCCGCAGCACGTTGCGGTTGAACTCGGCGGTGACGCCGCCGGGGTCGTCGTAGGCGCGCAGCAGCGTCGCTTCGTCCTTGACCAGGTCGGTACCGAGCAGCAGCCACTCGTCCGGCTGCAGTACCGCCCGCAGCTCGGCCAGGAAGTGTGCCCGGTCGGCGGGCAGCAGGTTGCCGATGGTGCCGCCGAGGAATACCACCAGCCGGGAGTCGCCGCCGGGCAGTCCGGCGTCCAGCAGGGCGGTCAGGTGCCGGTTGAAGTCGCCGATCACGCCGTGGATGACCAGGTCCGGGTACTGCTGCGCCAGGGTGTCCGCCGCGGCCCGCAGCGCACTCTGCGACACGTCCAGCGGTATGAACCGGGCCAGGGTGCCGGCGTCGCGGAGCGCGGTGATCAGCAGCCGGGTCTTGTCCGAGGCGCCGGAACCCAACTCCACCAGTGTCTTGGCGCCGGTGATGCGGGCGATCCGGGCGGCCTGGTCGGTCAGTACGGACCGTTCCGCGCCGGTGGGGTAGTACTCCGGCAACCGGGTGATGTCGTCGAACAGTTCGCTGCCCCGGGCGTCGTAGAACCAGGTGGGTGGCAGCCATTTGGGCGTGTCGGTGAGTCCGCGCCGGGCGTCGGCGCGCAGCGCGCGGGTGAGGTCACGTTCGTCGAGATGGATCTCGAAGGTAGGCCTGGACATTAGACCTCCACGATGGTGACGGCACCAGGGCGGGCGTGCACCAGCCGGCGGTCAGGTACCGGCTGCCAGCGTCCGTCCGCGGTGCTGGGCTCGGAGGCGACCGTGCAGGAGTCGCCGGTGTCCAAATAGGACAGTGAGTGGGTCCAGGTGCAGGCGACGATCTGGGTACCGTCGGTCAGCAGCAGATTCAGTCGCGCGCCCGGTGCCGCGGTGAGCACCTCGGTGAGAACCATGCGGGTCGCGTCGAGCAGTTCGGCGCCGTCGTGCAGCCGTCGGCGCAGCATCGTCCACAGCAGCGCCGAATCGGACGGCGCCGCCATCGTCAGCAGATCGGTGACCGGTAGACGTTCCGCCGGCTTGACCATCGAGCCCGGCCAGTCGGGGATCCGGCCGTTGTGCCCGAACAGGACCCGCCCGTCGCCGAACGGCGAGCAGGCCGCCTCCGTGTCCGGCATCCCCACCGTCGCCGACCGTACCGCGGCAAGCATCGCGTCGGTGCGGGTGACCCTGGCCAGCTCGGCGAAGTCCGAGTCGCTCCACAGTGGAGTAACCCGCCGGTACCGTGCCACCCCGGACGGGGTGTACCAGCCGGCACCGAAGCCGTCCGCGTTGACCGTTCCGCCCGAACGCATGTCCGCCGGCGCGTACGACTGGTGCAGCAGGCTGTGCGGCGGGTCCAGCAGCACCTCGGCGAGCGTGACCGGCGGCCCGAGGTAGGCCACCTGACGGCACATCAGCCTTCCCCCGGCCGCAGGTCCCGCGCGCACCGGAAACCGGCGAAGATCTGCCGCCGTACCGGCAGGTCCCAGTTACGGAAGGTGCCCCGGCAGGCCGCGGGGTCGGTACCGAACGATCCGCCCCGCAGCACCCGGTAACCGGAGTCGAAGAACACCTCCGAGTACTCCCGGTACGGGAACGCCCGGAACCCCGGGTAGCCGGTGAACTCGGTGGCGGTCCACTCCCACACGTCGCCGATGAGCTGCTGGACACCCAGCGGCGACCGGCCGGCCGGGAAGCTGCCCACCCGGGCGGGCCGCAGATGCCGCTGACCGAGGTTGGCGTGCAGCGCGGTGGGTTCCGCGTCGCCCCACGGGAACCGCCGGGAGCGTCCGGTCGCCGGGTCGTACCGGGCGGTCTTCTCCCACTCGGCCTCGGTGGGCAGCCGTCGGCCGGCCCAGGTCGCGAAGGCGGTGGCCTCGTGGAAACAGACGTGCACCACGGGTTCGTCCGCCACGATCGGCCCGGTCCGGCCGAACCGGGTGTACGTGCCGTCCGGGTGCCAGTGCATCGGCGCGGTCAGCCCGGCCGCACTGCGGTGGCTCCAGCCAGATTGGCTCCACCAGCGAGGATCCCGGTACCCACCGTCCGCGACGAACTCCGCGTACCGGCGGTTGGTGACCGGCACGGTGTCGATCACGAACCCAGCAACATCCACCGGATGCGCGGGCCGCTCGTTGTCCAGCGCCCATGGCTCGGTGGAGGTACCCATGGTGAACACGCCGCCGGGCACGAGGGTCTCGGCGGTGTCGGACATCGGTGTGGCGGGCGGATCCGGGTCCGGTGCGGACAGTACGGCCGGGCCGGTACGCAACTGGTGGGTGGCCAGCATCGTCTCGTCGTGCTGCTGTTCGTGCTGGATGACCATGCCGAAGGCGAAACCGTCCCGGACGAGTTCCCGGCCGGACAGCGCCGTACGGTCGAGTACGTCCAGGGCCTTGTCCCGCACGGTACGTACGTAGTGACGCGCCTCGTCCGGGTCGAGCAGCGGCAGTTGCGGTCGTAGCGCCCGGGGGTGCTGGAAGGCGTCGTAGAGGGCGTCGATGTCGGCGCGTACGGGCGCCCGGCCACCGATGTCGCGGACCAGCCACAGCTCCTCCTGGTTGCCGACATGCGCCAGATCCCAGACCAGTGGCGACATCAGCGGGGAGTGCTGGCGGACCAGTTCGGCGTCGTCCAGTGCGTCGGACAGGGCCAGGGTGCGTTCCCGGGCACGGACGAGCAGGGTCGCCGCCCTGCTGCGCAGCGCCTCCTGGCTGGCTGCTGCGCGGGGCGGGGCTTCTCGGCTGGTTGCTCCGCTGCGCGGAGCCTCGGCGTCGGCCATCGTTCCGACCCCCGTTGGAAGGTTGTCTCCGACGCTAGACGCCCTGGTCAGGCGACGCAGGGGAGTCGCTAAGAGTTCCAACGCAGGCGGTATGCCCGCCCGATTATCAATGTTTTTGCACGAGCTTATTGAGAAATGCCCGCTTTAGGGAATAAAGTCGCCCTACCCCTCGAACCTTAAGGAGACCTCATGTCCCTCACCCTCACCCGACGCTGGCTCGCCGCGGCCATCCTCACCGCTGCGGCACTCGGCACCGTGGCCACCCCCGCCACCGCCGGCGGCCACCACCCGAGCTTCGCCCCCAACGCCCACCCGGTCAGCGCGGCCAGCCGGCACGCAGCCGCGATCGGCCACTACAACGAGAACGGCTACAACTGGGGCGGCATGGCCGCCACCGGCAGCGGCTTCAGTTCGGTCTCCGCCACCTGGACCGAACCCGCCGCGAGCTGCAACTCCTCCAACGACCTGTACGCACCCTGGGTCGGCATCGACGGCTACGGCAGCTCCAGCGTCGAGCAGACCGGTGTGGCCACCGACTGCTCGTCCGGGTCGCCGCAGAACGAGCCCTGGTACGAGATGTACCCGGCCGCTCCCGTCTACCTGAACACCAGCCAGTACCCGGTGTCCGCCGGTGACAGCATCACCGCGTCGGTGCAGAACACGAGTGGCAGCTCGTACAAGCTGACCCTGTCGGACAACAGCAAGGGCTGGAACTTCACCACCACCCAGTCGCTGTCCGCGCCACGCTCCAGCGCCGAGGTGATCATCGAGTCGCCGACTGGCGCGTACCCGAACTTCGGCAGCATCCAGTTCACCAACTGCACGGTGAACGGTTCCCCGCTCGGGTCGTTCTCGCCGACCGCGCTGGACCCCAGCGCCAATGGCATCACCGAGGCACACACCAACCCGCTCAGCGGCGGTACCAACTTCTCGATGGACTACCAGCACGAGTAGAGAGCCGACTGCTCACCTCCGACGCCGGGCACCCTGTGTAGGGTGCCCGGTATGTCGGAGCAGGTCACGCGCCTCATGTGCCAGTTCTGCCGGGGCGGTGGCGTGGTCTGGTCACCGAAGATGGCAGTGCAGTGGGGAAGCCGGGAGAGTTTCTCCCTGGTTGCCCCGACCCGGTGCCCGGAATGCCGGGGCGCCGGATGGTTCGAGATGTCCCGGGCAGCCCCGAAACGCACCGGCGGCGATCCGCCCGCAGACGGGTGACCCTGCCCACCAGCCACGCGGCGTGGAACTGCGCCGCAGCGCACCGCGTTGAACCATGTCGTGGTGACGTCGGTGGCTGAGCAGGCCGCAAAGGCCAGCGGATACGTACCGGACCCGCGTCGATGGCGGGCCCTGTCGGTCTGCCTGCTCGCCGGATTCATGACCCTGCTCGACGTGAGCATCGTGAACGTGGCGCTGCCGTCCATGCAGACCGGGTTGGGTGCCACCGCCAACGACGTCTCCTGGGTGATCTCCGGCTACGCCCTCACCTTCGGCCTGGTGCTGGTGGCCGCCGGCCGGCTCGGCGACGACCGGGGCCGCAAACGGATGTTCCTCGCCGGTCTCGCCCTGTTCACCGCGACCAGCGCGCTCGCCGGTGTCGCACCCAGTGGTACCTGGCTGGTCGTCGCCCGCCTGCTGCAGGGCGTCGCAGGTGGCCTGCTCAGCCCGCAGGTCATCGGGGTTCTCCAGCAACTGTTCCGGGGCCGTGAACGCGGCCGCGCGTTCGGCCTGTACGGCGCCACCATCGGGGTGTCCACCGCGATCGGGCCGCTGCTGGGTGGTCTGCTGCTGCAGGCGTTCGGCACCCAGAACGGCTGGCGCTGGGTGTTCTACGTCAACCTGCCGGTCGGCGTCATCGCGCTGATCGCCGGGTACCGGCTGCTGCCCGGCGACCGGGTCAGCGGGCCGCGGCGCCGGCTGGACCTGGTCGGTACGGTCCTGCTGGGCGCGGCGGTGGTGACGGTGATGCTGCCGTTGCTGGGCGCCGAGGAGGACCCGTCCGGCGCCCCGTGGTATCTGCTCGCGGTCGCCGCGGCGCTGCTCGCCGGCTTCGTCGGCTGGGAACGCCGGTACGCCCGCCGTGGCCACCCGCCGCTGGTCGACCTGGCGATGCTGAAGACCAGGACCTACGCCACCGGCGTACTGCTGGCACTGGCCTACTTTGCCGGCTTCACCGGCATCTTCTTCGTGATCACGCTGTTCTTCCAACGTGGTCTGCACTACTCGCCGCTGCAGGCCGGCGCGGCGATGCTGCCGTTCGCGGTCGGTTCGGCGGTGGCCGCCGCGGTCGGTGGCCGACTGGTGTCCCGGTACGGGCGGGTGCTGGTGGTGGTCGGGGTGTGCACCGTGGCGGTCGGGCTGACCCTCACCGACCTCGTCGTACGCTCGGCGCACGGCGGGCACGTGGCCCTGTGGACCACGCTGCCGCTGCTGATCGCCGGGGTTGGTGGCGGGCTGACCATCGCCCCGAACCAGACCCTCACCCTCGACGAGGTGCCGCCGGCGGAGGGCGGTACCGCCGCGGGCGTACTGCAGACCGGGCAGCGGATCGGGTCGGCGGTCGGTACCGCGGTGGTGGGTGCGTTGTTCTTCGGCAGCCTGACCACCTCGCACGGCGACTACCCGGCGGCCACCGCGCTGGGGCTGCGCGGATCGATCGCGCTGGTCCTGGTCGCGCTGCTGGTCGGGCTCGTGGAGTTGGGGCTGGCCCGGCGGCAGTGCCGTACCGGGGCTGTGAGCTGACTCGCAGCGGTCCCGTCGGGCCAGAGGATTAGCGTTGGTGCCATGACCCCCACCAGCTGTGGAGAAACCGGACGGACAGGCGTTTGACCAGTACACGTACCCCAGCGGCGCCGATGGTGCCGACCCTGCCCGACCTTCCAGGGCCGCCGGCCGGGGCCGGCCAGGGCTGGCTGCGCCGGCTCGTCGGCTACTGCTGGCGTTACCGTTCCCGGGTTCTGCTCGCGGTCGGCGCCTCGGTGGTCGGGATGGCCGTCACCACCGTGGTGCCGCTGATCCAGCGGGCCATCGTGGACGACGCGATCCTGTCCACCCGCCGGGCGCTCGGGCCGCTGGCCGCACTGCTCGTACTGGCCGCGCTGGTCAACTACGGCGCCACCTTCGTACGCCGCTACCACGGTGGCCGGCTCTCCCTGGACGTCCAGCACGACCTGCGGAACGGGATCTTCACCGCACTGTCCAATTTGGATGGAGCACGGCAGGACGAGCTGCAGACCGGGCAGATCGTCGGACGGGCCACCTCCGACATCACCATGGTGCAGAGCCTGCTCAGCATGCTGCCGATCATGCTGGGCAACGTCCTGCTGTTCGTCATGTCGCTGGTCGTCATGCTCACCCTGTCCCCGCTGCTGACCCTGATCGCCCTGGCGGTAGGTCCCGGACTGTGGTGGATCGCCACCCTGGCCCGCAAACGGCTGTTCCCGGCCACCTGGGCGGCGCAGCAGGAAGCCGCCGCGGTCGCCTCGGTGGTCGACGACGCGGTCACCGGCGTGCGGGTGGTGAAAGGATTCGGTCAGGAGGAGCAGGAACTGTCCAAACTGGAATACGGTGGCGCACCGGCTGTTCGCCAACCGGATCCGGGCCGTACGGCTCAACAGCCGGTACAACCCGGCGTTGCAGGCCATCCCGGCGCTCGGCCAGGTCGGCGTGCTCGCCCTCGGCGGCTGGCTGGCCGTACAGGGCAACATCACCCTCGGTACGTTCCTCGCCTTCTCCACCTACCTCGCCCAACTGGTCGGGCCGGTACGGATGCTGTCCGGACTGCTCACCATCGGCCAGCAGGCCCGCGCCAGCGTGATCCGGGTCTTCGAGGTGATCGACTCCCGGCCGGTGGTCACCGAGGCGCCCGACGCCGTACCGGTGCCCGGATCCTCTGCCAGCTCTGCCGGCGCGGCCAGCGCGGCCGGCGGGTCCGACATACCCGGCGGGTCCGGCGCACCCGGCATCGAGTTCGACGACGTCACCTTCGGCTACGTCGCCTCCCGCCCGGTACTCAACGGGCTGACCCTGACCGCCCGGCCCGGGGAGACGCTCGCCGTGGTCGGCACCTCCGGCTCCGGCAAGTCGACCCTGTCGATGCTGCTGCCCCGCTTCTACGACGTCCAGCACGGCACCGTCCGCGTCGCCGGCCAAGACGTACGGGAACTGACCGTCGACTCGCTGCGCGCCACCATCGGCCTGGTGATGGAGGACAGCTTCCTGTTCTCCGAACCGGTCCGGGACAACATCGCCTACGGTCGGCCGGACGCCACCGACGAACAGATCGTCGCCGCGGCCCGCGCCGCCGAAGCCGACCAGTTCATCAACGAACTCGCCGACGGCTACGACACCACCGTCGGCGAACAGGGCCTCACCCTGTCCGGCGGGCAGCGCCAGCGCGTCGCCCTGGCCCGTGCCCTGATCACCGATCCGCGGATCCTGATCCTGGACGACGCCACCTCCGCCGTCGATGCCCGGATCGAGGCGGACATCCACGCCACGTTGCGGCGGGTGATGGCCGGCCGCACCACCCTGCTGATCGCGCACCGGCGCTCGACCCTGGCCCTCGCGGACCGGATCGCGGTACTCGACGAGGGCCGGCTCATCGACGTCGGAACCGAACAGGAACTGGAGCAGCGCTGCCCGCTGTACCGGCTGCTGCTGTCCGGGCCGGGCGACGACGCGGAAGGCGTCGACGCCGGCGAACTGCCGGTCGCGGCCGAAGCCGAGACGCCCACCGATGTCACCGCCGCGACAGCGGCCGATGTCACCGCCGCGCTGTGGGACCCCGCCCGGGCACCGGAGAGCGAACTGCGGCAGGGCGCCGGTGACGGTGGTGTCGGTGTGCCCCGCGGCCGGGCCGGTGCCGTACGCGGTCTGGGCCCGATGGGCGGTGCACTGGCCAGCATGCCGCCCACCCCCGACCTGCTCGCCAAGGTCGACGCGCTGCCGCCGGCCGACGACACCCCCGAGGTCGACGACGACGCGGCCCGCGCCGGAGACCTCAAGTTCACCCTGGGCCGGCTGATCCGGCCGCTGCTGCGCCCGCTGCTGCTCGGCCTGCTGCTGGTGGCGGCCGACGCGGTGGCGATGCTGGTCCTGCCGGCACTGATCCGTACCGGAGTCGACTCCGGGGTGCAACGCGGCGTCGTCGGTGTCATCGGGCTCGTCTCGGTGATCGGACTGGCCGTCGTACTCGTCGACTGGGTCGTACAGACCGGGCAGATCCGGGTCACCGGACGCACCGGCGAACGACTCCTGTACACCCTGCGGGTCAAGACATTCGCGCACCTGCAACGACTCGGCCTGGACTACTACGAACGGGAGATGTCCGGCCGGATCATGACCCGGATGACCACCGACGTCGACGCCTTCTCCTCGTTCCTGCAGACCGGACTCACCCAGGCCGTCGTCAGCATCCTGACCTTCTTCGGCATCCTCGGCGCCCTCCTCTACCTCAACGTCGAACTCGGCCTCGTCGTGTGCAGCGTGCTGCCGGTCATGCTGGTCGCCACCCTGATCTTCCGGGCCCGCTCATCCCGCGCCTACACCGAGGCGCGGGAGAAGGTCAGCATCGTCAACGCCGACCTGCAGGAGAACGTCGCCGGGATGCGGGTCACCCAGGCGTACCGGCGGGTCGGGCACAACCGGGAACGGTTCTCCTCCCGCAGCGACGACTACCGGGTCACCCGTACCCGTGCCCAGCGCTACATCGCCACGTACTTCCCGTTCGTACAGTTCCTGTCCAGCGTGGCCGCCGCACTGGCGCTCGTCGTCGGCGGGCACCTGGTCCAGGCCGGCTCACTGACCGCCGGTGCGCTCATCGCGTACCTGCTCTACATCGACATGTTCTTCTCCCCGATGCAGCAGCTGTCCCAGGTGTTCGACGGCTACCAGCAGGCCGCCGTCGGGCTGCGCCGGATCCGGGACCTGCTGCGCACCCCGACCAGCACACCGCAGGCCGCTGAACCGGCCGCCGTACCGGACCGGCTCGCCGGCGAGATCGTCTTCGACCGACGTGCAGTTCGCCTACAACCCGGACACCGCACCCGCCCTGACCGGCGTGGACCTGACCGTACGACCCGGCGAGACCATCGCCGTCGTCGGCGAGACCGGCGCCGGCAAGTCCACCCTCGTCAAGCTCGTCTCCCGGTACTACGACGTGACCGGCGGGTCCGTCCGGGTCGACGGCGTCGACGTACGCGACTACGATCTGCGCGGCTACCGGCACCGGATGGGCGTCGTACCGCAGGAGGCGTACCTGTTCCCCGGCACCGTCCGGGACACCATCGCGTACGGCCGCCCCGACGCGAGCAATGCCGAGGTCGAGGCCGCCGCCCGGGCAGTCGGCGCGCACGACATGATCGCCCGCCTCGACGGCGGCTACTACCACCAGATCTCAGAACGCGGCCGGAACCTGTCCAGCGGCCAACGGCAACTCCTCGCCCTGGCCCGCGCCCAACTCGTCGGACCCGACATCCTGCTCATGGACGAAGCGACCGCGGCCCTCGACCTGGCCACCGAAGCCGACGTCACCCGCGCCACCGAACGCCTCGTCGGCCGACGTACCACCCTCGTCGTCGCCCACCGCCTCACCACCGCCGCCCGCGCCGACCGCATCGTCGTCCTCGACCACGGCCGCGTCGTCGAAACTGGCACCCACCCCGAACTTCTCGCCGCCAACGGCCACTACGCCAGGCAATGGCAGGCCTTCCAGCCGTGAATGGCCTCAATATGGCCTCGCTCGCTTCGCTCGACTCGGCGGGCGCTGGCTCCACCGGCGCTTGGATCGGCCTGTAGAAGACCTGCGGGGGCGACGCCTTCGGCGCGCCTCCTCGGGCTTCTGCGGCCGAGCGCGCCGGCTACGCCATCGCGTGACGGTCCAGGCGGGGTTGTCCCGCGCCCAGCGCGGGACCCGCTCGTTACATGGCCTCGCTCGCTTCGCTCGACTCGGCGGGCGCTGGCTCCACCGGCGCTTGGATCGGCCTGTAGAAGACCTGCGGGGGCGACGCCTTCGGCGCGCCTCCTCGGGCTTCTGCGGCCGAGCGCGCCGGCTACGCCATCGCGTCACGGTCCAGGCGTGGTTGTCCCGCGCCCCGCGCGGGACCCGCTCGTTACATGGCCTCGCTCGCTTCGCTCGACTTGGCGGGCGCCGGCTACGCCATCGCGTCCGGGTCGACGGGGGGTTGTCCCGCGCCCCGCGCGGGACCGTAAGGGGATGGCGTGCGGTAGCGGTAGCGGTAACGGCTTGGCGGGTGGGGGTGTCTCGCGGCCCGCGTGGGGGTCTGAGGGGCATGGGTGGGTCTACCGCACTCCGTGCATGCGGCGGGTGATGGCGGGGGCGAGCAGGTACATGGCTATGCCGAGGAGGATGACGGTGGTGCCGACGATGGCGAAGTAGGCGACTTCGGTGCTGGGGCGAAAGACGGGGACGATCTGGGCACTGATGCCCTGGGCGGCGGCGTCAGCGAGGAACCACAGACTCATGGTCTGGGAGGCGAAGGCCGCCGGGGCGAGTTTCGTGGTGGCGGAGAGGCCGACGGGGGACAGGAACAGTTCGCCCAGGATGACGGTGACGAAGCTGCCGACCAGCCACAGTGGACTGGCATCGACCGCGGTGCCGTTGATGAGGCCGGGACCGGTCATCAGGATGTACGACAGTCCGGCGAGGATCATGCCGGCGGAGAACTTGCGCGGGGTGGTGGGTGCCCGGTCGCCGAGTCTCGTCCAGACGATGGCGAAGATCGGGGCGAGCAGGACGATCGCGGCGGGGTTGACGGACTGGAACCAGGCGGGCGGTATGTGGAAGCCGCCGAGGTTGAGGTCGGTGCGTTCCTTGGCGAAGGTGGCCAGTACGACGGAGCCCTGTTCTTCGATCATCCAGAAGAAGACGGCGCCGATGAACAGCGGGATGTAGGCGTGCAGCCGGGAGCGTTCGACTTCGGTGCTGCGCGGGCTGCGCAGCATCACCACGAAGTACGTGACGGGTAGCGCGATGGACAGCAGGCTGATCAGGTTGATGATCCAGGTGATGGTGAACAGGCCGGCGACGGCCATTCCGCCGAGGATGAGGATGACGACGATCGCGCCGATCCGAACCGGGTGGCGATGCCGCGGCGTTCGAGGCGGGTGATGGGGTCGGGCGCTCGGCGCCCGGCGGTGCCGAGCCAACGGCCGAAGACCACGTAGAACACCAGGGCGATGGCCATGCCGAAGGCGGCGAAGCTGAACCCGTAGTGGTAGTTGTAGTTGTTCGCCAGGGTGCCGACGACCAGGGGCGCGATGAAGGCACCGAGGTTGGTGCTCATGTAGAAGATGCTGAAGCCGGCGTCGCGGCGGGTGTCGGCGGTGCTGTACAGGTCGCCGACGACGTTGGAGATGTTGGGTTTGAGCAGGCCGGTGCCGATGACGATGAGCACCATCGAGGCGTACAGGGCGCCCCGGCCGCCGGTGGGGATGGCCAGGCTGATGTGGCCGAACATGATCAGTACGCCACCGATGAGGATGGAGTGCCGGGAGCCGAGGATCCGGTCGGCGAGCCAGCCGCCGATCACGCTGGCCATGAACACGGCGGCGCCGTAGATGGACATCAGCGCCGCAGCGGTGCCCTGCGGGATGCCGAGACCACCGTGGGACACGGCGGTGTACATGTAGTAGAGCAGGATCGCGCGCATGCCGTAGTAGGAGACGCGTTCCCACATCTCGGTGAAGAAGAGGGTGGCGAGGCCGCGAGGGTGGCCGAAGAATCCGGTCTGTGGTGCGCCGGCCGGGGCGTCGTCGTCGGGGGTCGTTTCGGTCACGTCCGCTCCTCCCGGTGTTGCGGCGGTGCTGGCATGTTCGGATGGCCTCGCTGAGCTCTCCGACACATTGTTGCCCGATTCATGCCCTTATGTTTGAAAAGAAAAACATGTCAGTCCCCGCAATAGACTGGTACGCGTGGGCGACGAGGAGTTGCTGGTGCTCGCAGCCAGGGTCTTCGGGTTGGCGCGGGCGGGTGCCGCGGCGGCTCTGGTCGCCTACGTCGAGGCCGGAATCCCGGTGGACATGTCCGATGACGAGGGTGACTCGCTGTTGATGCTGGCGGCCTACCATGGCCACCCGGGTACGGTCGGAGCGTTGTTGGCGCTCGGTGCCGACCCGGACCGGCGCAATGGCCGGGGGCGGACATCGTTGGCGGATGCGGTCTTCATGGCGGAGTCCGAGGTGGTGCGCGTCCTGCTGTGTGCGGGCGCGGATCCGGATGCCGGGCGGCCGTCGGCGCGGGAGACCGCCCGGTTGCATGACAGGCGGGAGTTCCTCGATTGGTTCGATGCCGGCATGGACCACTGACCGGCCGGCAAGTTGGGTGTTTCATCACAGCAAATTGGCTTGTCGCAGGCTCACTGAGAACCACATGCTTGTAGGGACCAACTATTCATCCTCGGATGATCAGCAAGGCTCGACATGTTGGGAGTTCCGTGTCCGGTTCTTACGCTCCGTCGACCACGGACGAAGAACTTCAGCTGGCCGACCGTCTCGGCGACCAGATGGTCCGTTTTCTCCGTCTCGTGGGTCACGGCCGTAACCAGCTCTCCGAGGTCTACCAGGCCGGTATCGAGAAGGTGGGCTATGTGCTGCTCTGGCATCTGGTCTGCGACGGGCCGCAACGCACCACCTCCCTCGCCGACGCCGTGCACTCCGACATCTCCACGGTCAGCCGCCAGGTGACCGCCCTGGTCAAGCAGGGCTGGGTGGAGCGGACCCCCGACCCGGACGACGGTCGGGCCTACCTGCTGGCCGCCAGCGACGCCGGCCGGCGGATCTTCCAACGCATCCGTGAACAGCGCAACGCGCACATGGCCCAGGTGCTGGCCGGTTGGCCGGCCGCCGAACGGGACGAACTGGTCCGGATGTTGGAGAAATTCAACAACGACTTCGAGAGCTACCTGCCACGCGCCCAGGGTCAACGGGGCACCACATCGCAACGGGAAGAGAAGGGCGCATGAGCGCAGACGCGAGCCCGCGGGCCGGCTCACCGGGGACAGTCCCCGCCGTACCGGCCGGCGAACGGGCCACGACCGGTGCCGGGCCGGCGGTGTCACCGGCCTTCGGGGTACTGACCCACCGGCAGATCATGGTCATCCTGATGGGCCTGATGCTCGGTATGTTCCTGGCCGCGCTGGACCAGACCATCGTGGGTACCGCGATCCGTACGATCGCCGACGACCTGCACGGCCTCGATCAGCAGGCGTGGGCCACCACCGCCTACCTGATCACCTCGACGATCGCGACACCGTTGTACGGCAAGCTGTCCGACATGTACGGCCGGAAGCCGTTCTTCCTCGCCGCGATCATCATCTTCACGGTCGGTTCCATCGCATGCACCTTCGCTCAGAGCATGTACCAGCTGGCCGGTTTCCGCGCGCTGCAGGGCCTCGGTGCCGGCGGCCTGATGTCGTTGGCGCTGGCCATCATCGGTGACATCGTGCCGCCCCGGGAACGTGCCAAGTACCAGGGCTACTTCCTCGCCGTGTTCGGTACCAGCAGCGTGCTGGGTCCGGTCCTGGGTGGCTTCTTCGCCGGTCAGGACACGATCCTGGGCATCGCCGGCTGGCGTTGGGTGTTCCTGGTCAATGTGCCGATCGCGATCGTCGCGATGATCGTGGTGACGAAGGTGCTGAATGTGCCGCATTCGGCCCACCGGCACCGCATCGACATCCCCGGTGCACTGGCACTGGTCGTCGGCCTGGTGCCGCTGCTGGTCGTGGCCCAGCAGGGCCGGGAGTGGGGCTGGGACTCCACCCGCTCGATCGCGTGCTACGCGATCGGTGGGGTCGGCATCCTGTCGTTCATCCTGGCCGAACGTTGGGCCGGGGACGACGCGTTGATCCCGCTGCGGTTGTTCCGCATCCCGCTGATCGCACTGATGTCGCTGGCCGGTCTGGTGGTCGGGGTCGCCATGTTCGGCGCGATGATGGTACTTCCGCTCTACCTACAGATCGTGCACGGTGCGTCGCCCACCAAGTCGGGTTTTCTGATGCTGCCGATGGTCGTCGGCATGATGACCGGTTCGATCGTCTCCGGGCAGATCACCTCGCGCACCGGCCGGTACAAGATCTTCCCGATCATCGGCACCGCGTTGATGATCGGTTCGCTGGTGCTCATGCACGGGATCGGTGCCACCACACCGTTGTGGCAATTCGACATCTACATGGCGATGCTCGGCCTGGGGCTGGGTAACTGCATGCAGACCCTGACCCTCGCGGTACAGAACGCTGTGCCGCCGCGGGACATGGGTGTGGCGTCGGCATCCAGTACGTTCTTCCGCCAGATGGGTGGCACGCTCGGTACCGCGATCTTCCTGTCCCTGCTGTTCAGCACCCTGGGCGACAAGATCAAGGACGCGTTCACCGACCCGTCGATCCGGGCCGGGATCGGCCGGGCCGCGCAGGACCCGAAGGTGCTGCACAACCCGGACAACGTGGCCGTACTGAAGCATCCCGCGCAGGCCGCCGCCCGGGTGATGAGCAATTCGTCGTTCCTGCAGGACATCGACTCGCGTCTGGCCCGGCCGTTCCTGGTGGGCTTCTCCAACTCGATGGACCTGGTGTTCCTCCTGGCCGCCGGCATCACCGTGGTCGCGTTCATCCTCTTCCTGTTCACCAAGGAGGTGCCGCTGCGGATGCAGTCCGGCATCGCGGCCCGGGAAGCCGAGGAGAGCGGCGCACCCGCCGCGCCGGCCGCGGGCCCGATCGGCTCGGAGCAGTCGGCGATGGCGGGTATCGGTGGCCGGCACCACGCGCCGGAACCGGACGACGAGCGGCCGGCGCCGGAGCGTACCGACGAGCAGTTGGTCACCGCGACCTTCGCGACCGCTCCGCCGATGGCCGGTGCGGTCTCGTCGAACGGTGGCGGTACCCCGATCCAGGGCACGGTGCGTCAGCATGGCGGGACACCGGTGACCGATGCCGCCGTGACCCTGATCGATCCGGCCGGTCAGCAGATCGGTCGGGGGGTCACCAGCCCGGACGGCTCCTACCGGATCACGGTGGCCCGGCCCGGCAGCTACGTACTGATCGCCCGGGCCCGTGCGCACCAGCCGCAGGCGACGATGGTGTCGGTGAACGGTAAGGCCGTCGAACTGGATCTGCTGCTGGCCGGTTCGGGGATCCTGGTCGGTTCGGTGAGCCGCACCGGCGGCGCGCCGATCGGCGCCGCGACGGTGATCCTCGCCGACGCCGACGGCCAGGTGATCGGCTCGCAGAGCACTGATGAGCTCGGCGGTTACGAGTTCGGTGAGCTGGTGGCCGGTACGTACACGCTGGCGGTCAGCGCGCCGAGCTATCAGCCGCTGGCGCTGCTGGTGGCTGTGCCGGAGACCGGCCGGGTCAAGCAGGACATCGAGTTGTCCGGTGGGGCGCAGTTGCGTGGCACGGTCCGTGCCGACAGCGACCGGCCGGTGCCCGACGCCCGGGTCAGTCTGGTCGACGGGACCGGCGCCGTGATCGCGGTGACGGCCACCGACGATGCGGGACGGTATGCGTTCACCGAGGTGCCGGAGGGCGACTACACGGTGGTCGCGACCGGCTATCCGGCGGTGGAGAGCCAGTTGAAGCTGTCCGTGGGGGAGCGTTCCGAGCACGACGTGGCCTTGTCCCACCCGCAGGACTGAACAGGTAGGGCACTACCGGCAGGGAACTTGCCGGCAGACGACGTGACAACTGCGGCGGCACCGGATCACCGGTGCCGCCGCGGTCTCAAGCGGTCTCAAGCGGTCTCAGCGGTCGATCAGGTCGAGGGCGACCTCGAGGCTCGCGGCTTTCAGTTCCTCGTCGGAAACCTCCAGATCGCCCATCGCGAAGATGGCCATGTGGATGGAGATCAGCGCCAGCCGGGAGCGCATCCGGTCGGCCAGCGGTGCGTCCGGATCGGTGAGCAGGTCGAACAGTGCGGCCATCCGGGCGCGCATGGTCTCGCCGATGGACAGGTCCCGCAGGGTCGGCTGGTTCTCCTGGAAGAAGCGGGTCAGTTTGCGTGCGCCGCCGACCAGGACGGCGTAGCGGCGCAGGATCTCGCGCCGGGTGTCCAGGTTGCGTGGTTGTTGCCGCGCCCAGTCGATCAGCTCGTCGATCCGGGCGGCGCCGTCGGCGAAGATGCTGGCGACGATGTCTTCCTTGGTCTTGAAGTGGTAGTAGAGCGCGGCCTTGGTGACACCGAGGCGTTCGGCGATCTCGCGCAGCGCGGTCTTCTCGTACCCGCGTTCGGTGAACATCTCCAGGGCGACCTGCTGGATGCGTTCCCGGGTTCCCGTCTGTCGTTCCCCGGCGCTCATCCGAGGACCCCTTCGACGACCTGTGCTGTGCTCATGGCTGGCGTTGCGCTCCGCTCCACGTAGGACGATCCGGTGTTGACGAGAATGTCGCCGAGTCTACTAGCCGGCCGGCAAGTAAACCAGTGTTCTCAAATGGGGAAGGGTACCCGCAGGCAGGCCCGCCGCACCTGCCGCAGTCCTGGCCCGGGATCGCGGCGTACCGGCCACTACCGTCCCTCAGCGTGTCGGGATCGCGATAGTCGCGCGTTTCACGCTGGTGCCGACGTGCACGGCGGCGGATGATGCGTTCATGGCTGACGCGAGGTTCGTGCAGGTTCCGGGCAGTACGCGACAGGCGGTTCCGGGCGTCACCTCGGCTGGTGCCGTCGACGCCTCCGCCCAGCTCGAGATCACCCTGGTGCTGCGGCGTCGGGCCGCACTGCCCCGGCACCTGGTGGAGGGGCCGGAGACGGTCAGCAGCAGCGAGCTGGCCGACCGCTACGGTGCCGACCCCGAGGACCTGCGACTGGCCCAACGGGTACTCACCGACCACGGACTGCGGATCGTGTCCGCGGACCAGGCCAGTCGCCTGGTCATCGTCGCCGGGCCGGTCGGAACCCTCAGCGAGGTGTTCGGCGCCGAACTGACCCAGGTCACCTCCACCCACCCGGTGTCCGGTGCGGTCGTGTCCTACCGGCACCGGCAGGGTGACCTGCGGATACCGGTGGAACTGGCGGACGTGGTCACCGCCGTACTCGGACTCGACAACCGGCCGCAGGCCCGGGCCAGATTCCGGTACGCAGCCGCCGATGCCTCTGTCTCCTATCCGACCCCGCGGCTCGCCGAGGCGTACCGGTTCCCGCCCGGCACCGACGGCAGCGGACAGACCGTGGCGATCATCGAACTGGGCGGCGGGTTCGGCCAGGACGACCTGACCACCTACTTCACCGGCCTGAAGCTCACCCCGCCGAAGGTCACCGCGGTCGGTGTCGGTGGCGGCGACAACCAGCCGGGCAGCGACCCGAACGGAGCCGACGGCGAGGTCCTGCTCGACATCGAGGTGGTCGGTGCGCTCGCCCCCGGCGCCGACCAGGTCGTCTACTTCGCGCCCAACACCGACCAGGGTTTCCTGGCCGCCATCAGTACGGCCATTCACGCCCAGCCCGCCCCGGCGGCGCTCAGCATCAGCTGGGGCGCCTCCGAGGACGCGTGGAGCGCGCAGGCGCGTACCAGCTTCGACGCGGCGCTCGCCGACGCGGCCGCGATGGGCGTCACCGTCACCGCGGCGGCCGGCGACAACGGCAGCGCGGACGGTGCGGGCGACGGCACCGCGCACACCGACTTCCCGGCCGCCAGCCCACACGTACTGGCCTGCGGCGGCACCCGACTGCAACTGGACTCCGCGGGCGCGGTGCAGTCCGAGACGGTGTGGAACGACGGCGCGGGCGCCGGCTCGACCGGCGGCGGAGTCAGCGCGACCTTCGACGTACCGACCTGGCAGCAGCAGGCCGGCGTACCGGACCGCAGCGGCGGTGCCGTCGGCCGCGGCGTACCGGACGTGTCCGGCAACGCCGACCCGGCCACCGGCTACCAGGTACTGGTGGACGGCAAGCAGTTGGTCATCGGCGGTACCAGCGCTGTCGCACCGCTGTGGGCGGCGCTGGTGGCCCGGCTCGCGCAGCAGACCGGCCGACGGTTCGGTCTGCTGCAACCGGCGTTGTACGCCGGCGCGGCGGCCGGCAGGGCAGCGCCCGGCTTCCGGGACATCGTCAGCGGCGCCAACGGCGACTACCGGGCCGGACCGGGCTGGGATGCCTGCACCGGCCTGGGCGTGCCGGACGGTACGGCGCTGGCCGCGCTGCTGCAGAGCCCCTGAGCCGTTCCGCGGGCGGGCGCCGGGCGACCGGTGCCGTTACCGGTTCGGTTTCTCACTGACCAGGGCGAGGCCGTGCCGGTGGCTGCGGGATTCGGGCTCGCCGGTCATGATGCGCGCGGTGGTGTCGGCGAGCTTGGCCAGCCGGGTCAGCTCGGTCGGATGGAACGGCGGCGCGTTGCGCCGGCCCACCACCACCGCGTGCCCGGTGCCGAGCGGGGCGAGCGCCACCCGGCTGCCGTCCGCGGCGGTCAGTGCCCGGGGTCGCAGGGCGCGCAGGTCGGGCGTGGAGATCTTCGGGGTACGCCAGCTGGCATGTGCCAGCGTCCCGGTGGCGGTGACGAACGCCGCCGCCCACTGGGCGTGCAGCAGTCGGGGGAGCGCGTCGACCATCGTCACCAGAGCCCGCTGCGGGCCGGCGACGAGTTCCGCGATGACTTCCAGATCGGTGTCCAGATCCAACGATTCGCCGGTCTGCCAGCATCCTTCGACCCGTACGCCGGGAATCTCGGTCAGGAAACGGGCGACGGCGCCGGGCAGCATCGCGGTCGGCAACGCCACGACGAGGTCGATGATGGCTCGGCCGGAATTGCGTTCGAGTGCCCTGATCTGATGGATGTCGATGCCTGCCTGCCCGAGGGCGGCGGCGGCGCGCCCGAGCGTGCCTGGCCGGTCGGGCAACCGGAGCCGCAGTCTGGTCAGCATTCCGGTCCTCCTCGTAGTGCTGGGTCGGCTGGCCCCACCTCCGGTGGGCACTGACAGTGTCATCGTGAGCCGTTGAGGGCGTGTTACGGATCTGCTTCCACCACGAAACATACGGGCGGTGATCCGGCCGCGATACCGGCTGTTCGGATCAACTGTGCTGGTCCCTAACGCCCGGTTCCGCCCGGTCGGGACGGTCACGCCAGTACGGTGTGGACACCATCCCAGCGCCGGGCCGACAGGAGGCCGCCGCCGTGACCCTGCACGAGCTGTACTTCGTGCTGCTCGGCGCCGGGCTGGTCGTGGTGGCCAGTATCGCGGCCGCGCGCCTGGTCAGCCGGGTGGGGCTGCCGGTGCTGCTGGCCTACCTGGGGATCGGCCTGCTGATGGGCGAGGATGTGGCCGGGCTGCGCTTCTCCGATGCCCGGATCGCCCAGGGGCTGGGCATCGCGGCGCTGGCCGTCATCCTGATCGACGGTGGACTGTCCACCGAGTGGCCGTTGGTGCGCCCGGTGATGGGGCGGGCCGCGACCCTGGCCACCCTCGGCGTGTTGGTCAGCGTCCTGGTCACCGCGGCCGGCGCCCGGTTGCTGCTGGGCGTCCCCCTGCAGATCGCCCTGCTGCTCGGCGCGGTCGTGGCCTCCACCGACGCCGCCGCGGTCTTCTCCGTACTGCGTGCCCTGCCGTTGCCGCGCCGGCTGGCCGGGCTGCTGGAGGCGGAGTCGGGTTTCAACGACGCGCCGTCGGTGATCCTGGTCCTCGCGTTCGCCACCCCGATCAGCTCCGGGACGCCGCTGCACGTACTGGGTCTGCTGGTGTACGAGCTGGCGGTGGGCGCGGCGATCGGTCTGGCCGCCGGGGCACTGGGCGCGCTCGGGCTTCGCAAGTTGTCGCTGCCGGCGTCCGGTCTGTACCCGCTCGCCACGTTCACCGTCGGGCTGGTCTCGTTCGCCGCCGCGGGGGCCGCGCATGCCAGCGGTTTCCTCGCCGCGTACCTGACCGCGATCATCCTCGGCAACGCCGGCCTGCCGCACCGGCGGGCGGTCCGGTCGTTCGCCGAGGGGCTCGGCTGGATCGCCCAGATCGGCCTGTTCGTCATGCTGGGTCTGCTGGTGACCCCGAGCGAACTGCCGGGTGTAGTGGTACCGGCGTTGATCATCGGCGCGGTCCTGCTGCTGGTGGCCCGGCCGCTGTCGGTGCTGGTGTCGCTGTCGCCGTTCCGGGTGCCGCCACGGCAGCAGGTGCTGCTGTCCTGGGCGGGGCTGCGCGGGGCCGTACCGATCGTGCTGGCCACTTTCCCGGTGGTGGCGCACGTGCCGGGCAGTGGCCGGCTGTTCAACATCGTGTTCGTCCTGGTGGTGGCGTTCACCCTGGTACAGGCGCCGACTCTGCCGTGGGTCGCCCGGCGGCTCGGCCTGGCCTCCGGGGACCAGACCCGGGACCTGCAGCTGGAGTCCGCGCCGCTGGACGTGCTGGACGCTGACCTGATCCATGTGGTCGTGTCCCCCCGGTCGAAGCTGCGCAACGTGGAGATCTGGGAGCTGCGGCTGCCCGCCCCGGCGGTGGTGACGATGGTGGTGCGGGCCGGTGCGGCGTTCGTACCGCACGAACGGACCCCGATCCGTGCCGGTGACGAGCTGCTCATCATGACCACGCACCGGGTCCGCCCGGAGGTGGAACTCCGGTTGCGTGCCGTCGGCCGGGCCGGGCCGCACGTACGGTGGCGTGACCCGACGGCGGAGGACTCGCTCTGACCGCCCGGTGGCGCTGACCAGGCATCCTGGTCGGAGGTCTGTGACCATGGGTGGGTGGTCGGGCGAGGTCGCGGGGTCGGCCGGCGGTTGGAGCTTGCCGCACCGGACTGGATCGTCCAGCTGGTGCGGCTGAAACCGGTGCGCACGCCGTGGCCGGACATCGTGCGTGTCGCGGTGGCGGTGCCCGGCCCGCTGGCGGTCGGCATCCTGTTCGGTCGCCCGGCGCTCGGGCTGTTCGCCGCGATGGGCGCGCTGGCCGCGTCGATCGCCGACCGGGGTGGGCCGCTGCGGGCCCGGACCCTCCGGCAGGCAGGTACCGCGTCGGCCGGTGCCTGCGGGCTCTACCTGGGGCATCTGGCGGCCGGTACCGGGTGGCTGTCGGTGTCGCTGTTCGCGGTGGTGGCGCTGGTGTCGGCGCTGATGAGTGTGGTGGACGCGGCATCCTCGATGGCGGGCATGCAGCTGCTGGTGTACCTGTCGATCGGTTCGGGACTGTCGGTTCCGGTGCCCCGGTATCTGCTGCTGGCGCTGTACCTGGCCGGCGCGTTGTGGGCGATGGGGCTGACGCTGCTGCAGGCGCTGCTCGTCGGCGGCCGGAGCCTGGAGCGGGCCGCGGTCGCCGACGTGTACGCGGCGGTGGCCGACCTGCTGGTCGCGGCCGGCACCCCGCGGATGGCCGATTCCCGGCAGGCCCTCACCGACGCGATGAACATCGGGTACGACTCGCTGCTCGCGGTACGGTCCCGTTCCTCGGGACGTAACCCGGAGTTCCGTCGACTCGCCGCACTGCTGAACGCGGCGACCCCGGTGGTGGAGGCGAGTATCGCCATCGCGCACAGCGGCCACCGGGCGCCGGGCGAGGTGTCGGCGGCGATCCGGGACCTGGCCGACGCGGTACGCCACGACAAGCCGGCGCCGCCGCTGCTGGAGGTGCTGCGGACACCCGAGTCGTACCGGCTGCGGGCGTTGCGTACCGGTATCAACGACGTGCGCGCCCAGCTCGGCCCGGAGCCGGACACGGGTACGGCGCCGTTGCTGCCGCCGCGCCCCGCCGAGCGGATCGGTGGCCTGTTCGACCGGGTGCTGACCGGCCCGGACACCTGGTGGTACGCGGCGCGCCTGGTGCTGTGCATGTCGCTGGCGGAGATCCTGCGCGGCATCGTGCCGCTGGAGCGTTCGTACTGGGTGCCGCTGACGGTGGCGATCGTGCTGAAGCCGGACTTCGGTTCGGTGTTCGCCCGTGGTGTGCAGCGCGGGCTGGGCACCACGGTCGGGGTGCTGATCGGCGCGGCGCTGCTGGTGCTGATCCCGCGCGGGGTGTGGCTGCTGCCGTTCATGGCGGTCGCGGCCGGGCTGTTGCCGCTGGCCCGGGAACGCAACTACGGCATGTTCGCGATCTTCCTGACGCCGCTGGCGACTCTGCTGATCGACTTCGGTGTGCAGCAGGGACCGCACATCGTGCTGACCCGGCTGTGGGACACGCTGGCGGGATGTGGTCTGGCGTTGGTCTTCGGGTACCTGCTGTGGCCGGAGACCTGGTCGGTGCATCTGGGCCGGCGGGTGGCCGACGCGGTGGACGCGACCGCGGACTATCTGCGGGTCGCGTTCGGTCCGGAGGGCACGGCGCGGGGACGGCGGCGCCGGGCGTACCGGACCTTGTCGGATGTCCGGACCTCGTTCCAGCAGAAGTTGGCCGAGCCGCCGCCGGTGAGTTCCAGCGCATCGGCCTGGTGGCCGATGATCGTGCAGCTGGAACGGACCGTGGACGCGATCACCGCGGTGGCCATCAAGGTACGGGACACCGACCGGCCCCCGGCCCCGGAATCGGTGCATCTCCTGGTCGCCGATCTGCGGGACCTGGCGACGGCGCTGCGGGACCGTCGTTCGCCGGACGAGTTGCCGTTGCCGGAGGACGAGCTGCTCGCGGCGGTCTCCGCCGAGGTGCGTACCGCCAGGCAGGTGGCCGCCGGACCGGAGCCGGCGGAGCGTTCGCTCGGTGAGGTGTGAGCAGTCCTTACGCGCACCGGCCGGCCGCACCCGGTGGACGGGTACGGCCGGTCCGTGACGCGCGTCGGCTCAGCTGTCGGTCGGGTCAGTTGTCGAAGTTGACGTCGCAGATCTTCCAGCCGGACTCGTCGACCACGTCCCAGGTGGACTTGAGTGGCTGGGAATCTCCGTTGAGGGTCATGGTCATGTTGGTGCTGACCTTGGCCTTGTCCCCGCTCTTGCTGACCTCGGTGGGCGTCGACCAGGTAACCGAGATGCTGGAACCGCCGGACTTGAACTCGCCCTGGATCTTCTCCGGGTCGGTGTTCTCGGAGTTCTGCTGGGCCGCGCACACGTAGTCGCGGGCCGCGCTGGCGTCCTTGTCCTTGAACACCGCGGTCAGGTACTTGTCGACGGCCTCGGTCGGGCTGGCCGCACCGCCGCCGCCGCTGAAGGCGATGACGGCGACCACCACGAGCACGACCACAAGGGCCAGAGCACCGCCGCCGAGGCCGAGGATCAGCGGCAGTTTCGACTTCTTCTGCGGCGGTCCCATCGGCGGGAATCCGGGGTTACCGGCACCGTACGGGGGTTGCGGCGCGCCGTAGTTCGGCTGCTGCGCGGCGTACGGGTCGCCGGGGCCGCTGACCGGTGCGCCGTACGCGGGCTGACCGGACATCGAGGGCTGGTCGTACTGGCCGCCGCCAGGCCCGCTCACGGGCGGCTGGCCGTACTGGCCGCCGGTGGGCTGCTGCTGTCCGTAGCCGGGTTGCTGGCCGTACGGGTCGCCGCCGGGTTGTCCGCCGTATTGGCCGGGAGGGTAGGTCACGTGTGCTCTCCGCAGGGGTGCAGTCCGGGTGAATTGGCTGGCCTCATGGTCTCCGACGGGCGCAAACGTGGGGAACGAATTCTCAGGACGGTTCGGTGAGGTCCGGCACTACCTCACGCAGGGTCGCGAACGGTAACGCGCCGGTACGCACCAGCAGCGGCGGATCCTCCGCACAGTCCACAATGGTCGATGGGGTGGCCGCACCGCACGGGCCGGACTCCAGGTAGACGCTGACGGACGCGCCGAGCTGCTCCTGAGCCTCTTCGGCGGTGGTCGGCGCGGGCGTGCCGGACAGCCCGGCGCCCACCACGACCAGCGGTCCGGTCTCGCGCAGCAACTCCAGCGCGACCGGATGCAGCGGCATTCGTACCAGGAATGTGCCGTCGGTCTCACCGATGTCCCAGGCGAGGCTGGGCGCGTGTTCCACGATCACACTCAGCTCGCCCGGCCAGAACGCCTCCACCAGGTCGCGGGCCGCCTGCGGGAGGGAGAGTACGAGGCCGTCCAGGGTCTGCTGGGATCCCACCATCACCGGCGACGCGACGTCTCTGCCGTGGCCCTTGAGCCGGCGCAGTTCGCCGACCGCGTCGGCGTCGAAGGCATCGGCGCAGAGTCCGTACATGGTGCCGGTCGGCAGCACCACGAGCTGCCCGGAGCTGACCGCCTCGGCCGCGGCCGCGATGCCCTGGTCCCGCTCGTCCAGGGTGCGACAGTCATAGCGCATCACGGTGCGGAGTCTTTCACGACCGGGTGGCCGGTGGACACCCGCATCCGGCGCCAGGGCCGCGCCGGAAAACGACCTTGGTATCCGATGTCAAGCCGTCTGTCGGAAATTCGCTGGGTGGCCGGTTCGGGGTGGCGACCGGCGCGGCACGCTCCGTACGCTCAGCGATCGTCCAGGAAATCTGGATGTGACCTGATGTACCGGCCGTCGTGCGGTTGGTGGGCGACGGTGAGGAGTTCGCGTGGGCGCCGCAGACCCGGCCGGTACGGTCCCGTTGCCCGCCACCGCCCAGCGGCTGCTGGACGTCGCCGGCGACGTCGCCGCGCTCCCCGACCAGGACACAGCGCGCCGCCCAGACCTGCCCGGTGCGCTCGGCATCGTGTCCGACCGGCTGTACCAGCAGTGGCAGCTCGCGCTGCTCGCCCGGGAGGCCGAGGCGCACGCCGTGGCCGACCGGCTCGGGCAGCTCGCCGGCGGGCTGCTGCGTTCGGCGCAGGCGTACCGATCGGCCGACGAGGACGCCGTCGACCGGCTACGCCGGGCCGAGGGTGCTGTCCTGCCCGACCCGGCACGCCGGGCCGAGGATGCTGGTCCGGGCGGGTCGACGCGGTGAGGTCCGGCCTGGACGTCGACGGGTTGCCCGCCGACCAACTGCAACGGGTCGCTGACGCGGTGACCGACCTGCTGTCCCGGGTGGACCGGGCGTTGGCGTGCTACGGGACACCGCCCGACCACCCGGTGCTCGACGGGCTGCGCGCGTTCCGGGCACTGCCCGGCGAGCTGGCCACCGCGATCGTCGCGCTCGACCCGGCGCCGCTGTGGCACCGGGCGCAGCGGCTGGCCGGGCTGCGGGACAGCCTCACGGCGCAGGGCACTGCGGTCCGGTTGACCGGCGAGCGGATGGCCTGGACCGGGCCCGGCGCGGACACGTTCCGCCAGCAGCTCGCCGCGGTGGCCGGGCAGTTGTCCGGGCCGGATGTGTCCATGATGGACACGGTGGCGGGCACCGCGCGGCACGGGATGCGGTTGGCGCGCTGGTGGAGTGCGTTGCGGGCGGCGCTGGTGGAGTTCTTCGTCCGGCACGCCACCACGACGGCTGCGGCGACCGTACAGGCCGCGCGGTTCGACACGAGCGATCCGGACGAACTGCGGCGCTTCGCGATGATGGCGCGGGCCGCCGCCGATCTCGCCGCCGGCTGCTTCGCCGCGCTACGGCCGGTACTGGCCCAGGGCGACGAGCTGTGCGGGGACGGCGGCGTACCCGGTGTTCCGCTGCCCGATCCGTTACCGCTCGCGCCGCCAGGGGCCTCGGCCGGTACCGGCGCCGGCGGGTTCGAGGTCCTGCGGGAGTGAGCGGCGGCTGCACGGCTGACGACAACCGGCGACGAGTGGGCGGTCAGTGGACCTGGCTGTGGGGAGAGTGAGATGCCGCGCGAGATCGACGAGGCGTGGATCGAGCAGGCGGTCGACCATTACGGCAGGCTGGACCGGATGCGGGCCGAGCTGGCGGAACGGGCCGCGGTCACCGAGGTGACCGTACGGTCCGGGGACGGGCTGGTCGAGATCGTGGTGAGCGCGGACGGCGCGTTCCGGGACGTACGGATTGCCGACGCGGCCCTGTGCGGCGGACGCGGCCAACAGTTGTCCGGTACGGTGCTGGCCGCCTGCCAGCGGGCCGGTGAGGCGGCCGACTGGGCTCGGGCGAAACTGTCCGAACAGATGCTGGTCCCAGCGCCGTACCCGCGGGCATGAGCCGTGGTCGGCTCCGCGATGGCGAGCATCACGGAGCCGACCACGGGCGGTGCCCACACCCCCGAGGGCCCCACTCGTCGGGTGGCGCCATCCCCCCGGCACACAGTGTGTACGCAACGCACCCGACATCTGACACAACGTTTGGCCGCGGATGTCGGTCACGCACTCGACGTCCGTTTCACCCGTTCGGGTGACCTTACGGCCGGACTGTACGGTCACCGCCTCTGCGCCGGGTATCACCCGCAACGCGACTGTAGCCGCGCTGCCATCCTGGCACGTAGGGTCTGTCGCGTGGGCATGCTCTGCGCGGTCAGTTTCAACCGGTACGGCCGGCTCTACTACCTTGACCCCGGCGACGCGTCACCGCAGGTCGGTGACCGGGTGCTGGTGCCGACCGAGGTCGGCAACGAAGTCGCGGAGTGCGTCTGGGCGGCCCAGTGGGTCAGCGAGGACACCGACGGGTTCCCCCGGCTGGCGGGGCTGGCCGCCGACGAGGACCTTGCGCGGGACGCGCTGATCCGGCAGCGCAAGGCGGAGGCGAAGGTGGCCGCCAAGCAGCTGATCCGGGAACACGACCTGCCGATGAAGATCGTCGGGGTCGATCACCTGCCCGGACCGGACGACCAACCCGGTGACCGCCCCGGGCTCGGCACCTGCACCACCATCTACTTCACCGCACCGCACCGGGTCGACTTCCGTGCCCTGGTACGCGACCTGGGCGCCACCCTGCGCTGCCGGGTGGAACTGCGCCAGCTCTCCGCCCGGGACTCCGCCCGGGTGCAGGGCGGGATCGGTTCCTGCGGCCGGGACCTGTGCTGCGCCACCTTCCTGCGTGACTTCGAACCGGTCAGCATCCGGATGGCCAAGGAGCAGGACCTGCCGCTCAACCCGCTACGGATCTCCGGGGCGTGCGGTCGGCTGATGTGCTGCCTGAAGTACGAACATCCGCTGTACCAACGGTTCCAGCAGTCCGCGCCGGCCGTCGGGGAGCGGGTCGACACCGAGCACGGCGCAGGTCGGGTGGTGGGGCACAGCGTGCCGGCCGACGCGGTGGTGGTACGGATGGATGCCGACGGGTCACGCTGTTCGTGCAGCCGGGCCAGCGTGTGCGGGTCCCGCCAGGCGTACGAGACCCGCTACGACAGCTGACCCGCAGCCCCGGGCAGGGGACTGCGGGCCGGCGCTCAGTGTCGCTGTGGTTCGTCGATCAGCCGTGGGCGCAGCGGCCGGGTCGGCGCGATCCAGGAACTCTCCGGGTCGCCGTCCGGGTCGGCGACCCAGTGCCGCCCGGCCCGGTCCAGCCCGATCGGGTAGATGGTCAGCGCGCCGTCGGCGTCGATGCGCAACCGCAGGAACGACTTGCTGTCCTTGATGCCCTGGCCAGCGAACAGTTCGTTGACATTGACTCCGAACTTCCCGGCGACGAACAGGTACAGCGCTGTCAGTTCGGTGCTGATCAACCCGGCGACCGGCAGGTAGATCAGCACGCTGAGCAGCACCGGCAGTGGCCCGGCCAGGTGCACCAGCGGAAGCGACCACCACAGGTAGGCGCCGAGCGCGGCCAGGCCGAGATGGGCCAGTCCGTGTGCGAAACCGGCGATCCAGTGTCGCGGCCGGTGATGGATGTCCGTTTCGGACATGGCGAAGGCGATGGTGGAACCGAGGGTCACCAGCGACAGTACGATCACCGGCGCGCTGAGGATCCGGCTGCCGGCGGTGATGTACGCGTACATGAGCAGAGTGTGCAGGACGCCCAGTACTGCGGCGAAGCCGAGGTTGTGGCTCATCAGGCGTCGGAAGATGCCCCAGCCGTACCTGCGTGAGGTGGCTTCGGTCGGGAAGGTGGTGTCCAGGCGGTACGGCTCCGACGGGCTGGCCGCGCGCCGCAGGGTGCCCTCGGGCGGCACGGTGATCTTGCGCGGCAGCAGATGCGTCGGGTACAGGAATGCGCCGCCACCCCCACAGGTGATCAGCGACCGCCGCTGAGGTTCGGCCGCCTCCTCCTGCGGGGGCGCCGATGGAGCTGCCGGCGTGACCCCCTTTGGCGGCGCTGTCGGGTCGCTCTCCGGTGGCGTCGCCCGGTCGCCCTGGGCGTCTGCCATCTGGTCGGTCGATGGCTGCGTGTCGGTGGCGGGTGCCTGGCCGCCGCTGCAGGCCGGCCCGTCCGTACGTTCGTAGCGCGCGTAGTGGTGCAGGTCGCCGCTGAGCATCACCGGTACGGTCGCCCCGGTCGGTTCGATGATTTTGCGGATGAAGTAGTCGGTGGTGTTGTACGCCTGCGGTTCGCGCGCTCCGTACACCCACTCGGGTCTGGAGATGCAGAGGATGACCTTGTCGCCGGTGCGCAGCGAGTTCGCGGCGGTGCGGAAGTACTCCAGCTGCGGGTCGTCGAGGTAGAAGTCGAGCCCGGAGTCGATGGCGAACAGCCACCAACGGTGCGGCAGGGACAGCGCGAAGTAGCTGCGGGACTGCCGGGTGCGCCAGCCGCCGAACCGGCTGCCCTTGGCGAACAGCCGCAGGAACGAGGTGAGCCCGTCGTACCAGTCGTGGTTGCCGGGCAGCGCGTAGAGGGCCGGTCGTTCGGCCGGCGGCTGCGGGAAGGCCGCGAGGTACGGGCCTTTGGTGCGGTCCTCGTATCCGGGCCAGGACGGCGTCGGGTACACCTCGTCGCCGCCCATGACCAGCACCCGGCCGCGGGGCAGTACGTGCTCGGTGCCATCGGGTCCGGGCACGGTCAGCGACGGCTGGCCGACCAGCCAGGCCATCGAGTACGTGGCGTCGAAGCCGTCGCCGACGTCGGCGATGTAGTCGAACCACAGTTCGTCGGCGCCGTTGTGCTGGTACACGGTGCTGGGCAGCGCGGCCTGGAGTTCACGCTTGTCGAGGTTGGCGCCGAACATCGCGGCGCTGAGGACCCGGGCCGCGGTCGAGGCCAGCAGGCCGGGCGCCAGCCAACGGACCGCGTGCTGCGGAGTAAAACCGAGCTCACTACGGGTGAGATTACGTGGACGATGCGTACCTTCATCGCCACTGGGGGTTTGCGGTCTGGCCTGTTGGGGTTTGTCGGGTTCTCCGCCACTCATGGCCACGCAGGCTACCGCGCGGAACCCGGCACCGCCCGGCCGGACGACCGGCGCCCTGGTGCTACGCGACCGGCTCGGCGGTGGCCGGCGAGGTGCTGCGGATCCGGACAGCCTCGTACGCGGGCAGCACCACGGCCTGGCCGACCACGAGCCCTTCGGCGCCCTGGGTGAGGACCGGCGAACCGTACAGTTCGTAGCCCTCGTCGAGGGCGGCGCTGACCCGGCCGCAGAACTCGGCGTCGTCGTTGCCGGTGATCAGGCGGTAGCGCATCCGTTGGGTGAGGTGCTCCATCGACCGTCCAAACTCGCAGGGGTGACTGACACTTCCGTTCCGCTGAACATACCTTCGCCCGCTTCGTCGGGCCCGCTCAGTACGCACGCCACCGCAGCGGCCGGGCGAACGTGTCTAACTCCAGTTGTACGGAATCTGTCATAGTAGAGTTCGACAAATCTTGGAGGCGCCAGTGGCGGGACAGTTGGCCAAGCCCGGCTGATCCTGTGCGGCTCCGCGATGAGCGTCATGCACGAACTGCTGTCCGGGACCAAGCCGTTGCGTGGCCGCGCCGTGGTGGACCTTCAACTGGGTGCCTTCGACTACCGGACCGCCCGCGACTTCTGGCAGATCGACTCACCCCTGATCGCGTTCCAGGTGCATGCCGTACTGGGCGGCGCCCCCGGTTACCGGCCGGTGGCCGCGCGGCCGGCGCCGGACGACGGGTTCGGACAGTGGCTGACCGCAACGCTGCTCGACCCGGGCCGCGCCGTCTACTCCCGTGCCGAGACCGGTTACCTGCTACGCGAGGACCCCCGGATCACCCAGCACACCCTCTACTACGACATCCTCACCGCGATCGCAAGTGGCGCCAGCACCCCTACCCAGATCGGCGCCGCGCTTGGCCGGCCACGCAATGCCGTCGGCCATCCGTTGGAGGTACTGGAATCCACCGGATACATCCAGCGTGAGCAGGACATCCTCCGGACCCGCCACCCGGTCGTGACGCTCACCGACCCCATCATCCGGTTCAATCAGCTGATCACCATTCCCCAGGCCGCCACGATCGAGCAGGGTTTCGCCGAACAGGTGTGGCAGGTGTCCGCGCGTCGCGCTGCTGGGTGAGGCCAAAGCGACCGTGGCCTGTCGTGGTCTTCCGGATCTGGGACGGCTGCAGCACATCCGCGACCTGCTCACCGGCCAGGGCCACGACACGACCGGTACGACGCTGGCCCTGTTCTCCCTGTACGGCTTCCATCCCGACCTACTGGAGGCCGCACAGCAACGGCCCGACGTACTGCTGATCGACCTGCCGGCGCTGTACGGCCTGGGCCCGGTGCGCGGTGGCGCCGCGAACGGCGCCAGGGGTTGAAATGCGGTTGTACGGTGAAGCTGTCGGGCCGTACGGTTCGATGCAGGATGGGCCGGAGCGGTTCGGTTATCACTTTTAATGAGGCGGTCGCGGGTTCGAGTCCCGTCGGCAGCACCATGCTGTCGTAGCTCAGCGGTAGAGCACCTTTCCGGCCGGGCAACCGGCCGGAAATTCCGGACGGCACAACACGCCCATCCCCCTAACTGAACAATGACGGGCCGAAGTCGATCGGTTATCTGGACCGACGGGGCGCGGGTTCGAATCCCGCCGGCTCTGCGTATGCGGAGCTGTAGCTCAGCCAGGCAGAGCTGTCGACTACCGGTCGACACAACCACGCCCGTCATCCACAACGCAGACTCCGCCCTCGGGTGGAGTCTGCGTTCTGCATCCTGGAGTACCCCATGTCAGATCCGCTCGCCACCGTCGACCTCCGCCGTACCCCGCAGTCGCAGCGTGCCGACAAGCGCCAGTCCCGCAACAACGCGGGCGGCTTCACGTTCACCGTGGACACGATGACCAGGCTGAACCGGTTCCTGACGCTGGGCACCGACGGCGGCACGTACTACTCCTCCGCAGTGGATCTGACCAGGGACAACGCCAAGGTCGTGATCGAGGTGGCGCAGACCGACTGTGTCGCGCTGGTCGACGCGGTCGTGGCGGTCTCGACCGCGGGGCGCGCGCCCCGGCAGAACCCGGCGCTGTTCGCGCTCGTGGTCGCCGCATCGCTGGGTGACGACGCCGGCCGGGCCCGGGCGCTGGCCGCGCTGCCGGCCGTCGCGCGTACCGGCACCCACCTGTTCCTGTTCGCCCGCTACGTGGAGCAGTTCCGTGGCTGGGGTCGTGGGCTACGCCGCGCGGTGGGCAACTGGTACCTGGGCCGCGACGTCGGCGCGCTGGAGTACCAGCTGCTCAAGTACCGGCAGCGGGAAGGCTGGTCGCACCGCGACCTGCTGCGCCTCGCGCACCCCGTCACCGACGAGCCGGCCCGGCGGGCACTGTTCGACCTGGTGTGCGGCCGTGAGCTGGCGGATCTGGCGGAGCTGCCGCTGTACCGGGCGTTCCTGGCCGCGCAGCGGAGCACCGACCCGGGCACCTGGGTACGGCTGATCGAGGAGTCGGCGCTGTCCTGGGAGATGCTGCCGGATGCGGCGCTGACCGAGCCGGCGGTGTGGGCCGCGCTGGTGGACCGCGGCATGCCGCAGACCGCGCTGCTGCGCCAGCTGCCGCGGCTGACCCGGCTGCACGTGGTGGGCCGAGGGATACCGCGTACCCGGGCGGTGGCCGAGCAGCTCGCCGACCCGGAGCTGCTGCGCGCCGCGCGGGTGCACCCGGTGAACGTGCTGCTGGCGCTGCGTACGTACGCCTCCGGAAGGTCGGTACGTGGTGCGGCCGAGTGGAAGCCGGTGGGCAAGCTGGTCGACGCGCTCGACGCTGCCTTCTACGCGGCGTTCGGTGCGGTACGCCCGGCGGGCAGGCGGACCCTGCTCGCACTGGACGTGTCCGGCTCGATGATGGCGCCGGCCGGCGGGCTGCCGGTGTCGTGCCGGGAGGCGTCCGCGGCGCTCTCGCTGGTCACCGCCGCCACCGAACCGGCCAGCACCATCGTCGGGTTCACCTCGGCCGGCTCGGGTCGTTGGCGTGCAAAGAAGTCGGACGAGCCGCTGACCGAACTGGCCATCAGCCCGCGACAGCGACTGGACGACGCGGTGAAGGCGGTGTCGAACCTGCCGTTCGGCGGTACGGACTGCGCGCTGCCGATGCTCTGGGCGCTGCGGCACCGGGTCGAGGTCGACACGTTCGTGGTGTACACCGACAGCGAGACCTGGGCCGGTTCGGTGCATCCGCACCAGGCGCTCGCCCGGTACCGGCGCCAGACCGGTATCGACGCGCGCCTGGCGGTGGTCGGTATGACCGCGACGAAGTTCTCCATCGCCGACCCGACCGATCCCGGCATGCTCGACGTGGCAGGCTTCGACTCGGCGGTACCGACCCTGCTCGGTGACTTCTCCCGCGGCGACGTCTGAGTCGGGTTCTCCCGACTCCGGTGTTACGGATGCGCGGTCGCGGCGGAGATCGTCTTGCGCATCCGTAGCAGGGGGACCGGGGCGCCGCCGGCGGCGTCGGCGAGCCGTTCGACGGGCAGGAAGCCGGCCGCCTCGTAGAGGGGCTGGCCGGCCATCGTGGACATCAGTTCCAGGGTGGTGAATCCTTCGGCCGCGGCGGCCTGCTCGCAGCGCGCGAGGATGAGTCGGCCGACGCCGCGGCGGGTGAAGTCGGGATGGGTGTACATGGCCCGTACCTTGGCCGGGTCGCGGGTCGGGTCCAGCAGCGCGGCATCGCGGCCCGCGGAGTGGTCGCCGCCGTAGAGGGTGGCCCGCCGGCTCCAGCCGCCGCACCCGGCCAGCTGGCCGTCCACTTCGGCGACGAAGTACGTGCCGTCGTCGATGAGCTGCGTGTCGATGCCCATGATCGCCCGGCTGGAACGGATCTGGTCGTCGTCGAGGAACGTCTTCTGCAACTGCCCGATCGCCGTTTCGATCAACGGCATCAGCGCCGGCACGTCGGCGCTGTGGGCGAGTCGACTCGTCAGAACCATCGTTCCCCCGACCTGTCACCGTTCACCGGACCGCGCTGTGCGGTCGGACCTGCCCGAAACTACCCCTGCGGGCGGTTTCTGCGCTGTGGCCGGGGGCGGATGTCGGGGGGTGGTGGCAGGGTGGGCTCATGCCACTACGGACCACGAAGCAGTGGGTGGGTGTCGTACTGGACGCCCCGGACGCACGCGAACTGGCGCACTTCTACCAACGGCTGCTCGGTTGGCAGATCTTCAACGAGTCCGACGGTTGGGTGGACCTCGCGCCGTCGAAGGACGCCGGCTACAACCTCGCCTTCGCGACGGAACCGGACTACGTACGCCCGGTCTGGCCGGCCGCCGGGGGGCAGCAGCAGATGTCCATGCACCTGGACCTTGAGGTCGACGATCTGGACCGGGCCGTGGCGTACGCCCTGGAGGTCGGGGCCACCCTGGCGGTCCACCAGCCGCAGGAGACCGTACGGGTGATGCTCGACCCGGCCGGGCACCCGTTCTGCCTCTACCTGGACGACTGAGCGTGGTGATCGTCAGAAGATGACGGCGCGACCCAGCACGCCGGTCATGGTGAGCACACCGAGTGCTAACAGGGCGCCGATCGCCACGATGCCGGTGGCCGCCCACCACCTGCGGGCGCGGCCGGGTGTCATGCCTACCCAGCCGAGTGCACCGAAGGCGAGGCCCTCCAGCAGGAACCACGGTTCGTTGCCGAACAGGTCCTGCAGGTCGGCGGCGCGATGGTCGACGGTGGCCCACATCGCCGCGTACTGGACGTCCACCTCGCCGGCCAGGCTCAGCACCCGCTCGGTGATGGCGACGAGCGCGTGCATGCAGCAGCCGACGGCGACCGCCCAGCACAGCACCAGTAGCAACCGGCGCGTGGTGGGTCGGGACCAGAGTCGGAGCATGGCGAGCGGTAGCAGTGCGGCGATGGCGATGATGACGGCACCGAACAGGTTGACGGCCCGGAACGTGTGTTCGGCGTCGGGACGGATCGTGCCGGGCAGGAACGCGGTACCGCCGGCGGCGTAGTAGGCGCGGTAGGCGGAGTACAGGAACGCCCAGACGAAGGCGAACACGCTGATCCGCAGCAGTTGGCGGTGCCAGGAGGTGCCGGGCGACAGCAGTCCCGCGCGTTCCTGGGCGGGGGTCAGCACGGTTTCCGTCACGCACTTGATCATCACATGGGTGGTCCACCCATTTTCGTGACGATCGGCCGCCCCCGGTCAGACCGCAGCGCGGCGCGAGTGGCTGAAATGGGCCCGGATTCCGCGGGCGTAGTAGGACTCCCAGTGCTCGCTCGGCGCCTCGCGAGTGTACTCCTTGTCCAGCTTCACCAGCAGGTAGACCAGCTCGCTGCGGACGGGCGCGATGCCGATCGCCTGGGCCAGTTCGGAGAGCCGTACGAGCCAGTCCGCGTACCACGACGCCCAGTCGGGATCGTCGCCGTCGGTGATCCGGTACACCCGGTGATGCGTCTCGGATGCCTCCTGCAGCAGCGCCGCGACCTGGTCCTTCGCCCCGTTGGTCATCTCTCTCACCCCCACTGTCCATCCTCACCGGCAGTGCCCCGGCCGCGGGTCCGAACAGGAATCCACGCCGGAATCGGTTCCGTAACCATCGGGTCCGCCACGCCTCCTATTCGACAGATCGGACCGACCATTTAGGCCATTAATGCACTGCTAGTGTCATGAGCAGCACAGTGAGTACTGTAGGTGCGTTTCCGGGGGCATTGATTTGGGTTATTGGAGAAGACACCCGAAGAAGGATGGCCAGGCACTGCTCGAGTGGTTTGATGATCATGGTTGGAAGATCGGGAACCCGCCGACGTACTACACCGTCCGGTGTCCCTGTGGGGACCACCAGCGGCAGATCAAGCTCACGCCCTCGGACCCCAACTTCTGGAAGAATGCTCAGAAGTGGGCTCAGCGGCAGTCGTGCATGATGGACCGGGAGGACAAGGATGAGCGCTAAGCGTTCCATGGCCCATGTTGCGATCGAGTTCCAGACCAGAACAAGCCGCCCGCTGGGCCGGGACGAGTTCCATGCCGAGGGTGAGCGGGTGATGGACGAGCTTCTCAAACTCGAGGACGCTGGCTTCGCCGACGCTGCAGTGAGTACAGACTACGCGAGCGCGACGATGACGCTCGAGGGTCTGTTCCAGGTCGAAGGTGACTTCGACGTGATGAATAAGGCACTGGCGATCTTCCGCTGCGCGCTGCACGCGACCGGTGGGCACACTCCTGACTGGCCGTCCGTCGGTGACCTGGAGATCCAGGATGAACGGACCTCCTACCTGCCGGACAACATGAGCGCCGACTTCATGGCAGCCTGATCCGGTCCAGGCGTCGGTGGTGAGGTGATCCCCGGCCGCTGGGGATCACCTGTCGGGGCTGGTTTCGCGGAGTTCCGGCGGGGCTCAGGGACGGGTTTAGCCGCCGAGGGCGTGGACCATGTTGACGATGGCAGTCATCTGTGGCGCGCTCCTGACGGCGAAGTTGGCGCCGTCGTAGCCCCACCAGTCCCAGCAGCCCTGCGGGTTGGCCGGCTGGACCGATGCGATGGCCTGCGGGTACAGCACGACCAGGTTGTTGGTGTCGGCGTAGGTGTCCAGGTTGGCCAAGTGCGGGAAGGTGCTGCCGATCGCGTACTGGCCGGTCAGGCAGCCGTGCAGGGCGACGACGAGCTTGCAGGCGCTCCCGGCGGCGCAGGCGGGCGGTGTGTAGAGCATGCCGGTGGTGTCCATGCTCTCGGCCGGGCCGTTGCCGCCGGGCACGTACGTGTTCTGGTCGTAGTGGGTGAGGGTGCCGCGCGGGGTGCCGGTGTTGGGAGCGTTGAGGTGCCCGGTCCAGTGGCTGAGCATCTCGCCCTCGGGGTCGTCGCCGCAGTTGTTCATGAACGGCGCCGAGGTGGCGGGGCAGGGGACCGGCCCGTACGGCGTGACCCACGAATGTCCGGCCGGGTCCCAGTTGTGGTACTGGGTGGCGGCGCCGAAGTGGCGGTAGAAGCTGACGCCGGCGTCGGAGATCGCCGAGTTGACGGCCGGGTCCATGGTGCCGTGGTAGGTGTATACCGGCTTGCCGACCAGGTTGGACAGCGGGTCGATCTTCCCCTGGTCGGCCCAGGTGACGGCCTGCTGCTCCAGTGTGGACAGACCAATGCCGAGGTCGCAGGCCTCGAAGCTGACGATGTTGCCCTGGCCGCAGTCGTACGGCCCGCCGGCCACGATGCCGGCGCCCTGGAACGTGCCGGAGTAGGCGACCTGCAGTTGGGTGGCCATGAAGGCGCCGGAGGAGGCGCCGGTGACGTAGTCGGCGGTGATATTCAGATGCGGCAGCGGTGAGCTGGACGCGTGGGCGGGTGCGGTCGCGCCGACGAGCGCGAGTCCGGCGGTGGTGGCCAGGGCTGCCGCGGCGCGGGCGGACCGGCGCAGGGCGCCGCCGGGGCGGGAGGACCGGTACGTCATGGGACACACTCCTGCTGGGTGAAGGGTGGCCTGCCGTCAGGACGGTGGTCTCGTCCCCGCTCGGAGATCGCTCCGACAAGATCCTGACGTTCCCAAGCGATCGATTGGTTGACTCGACCGCATGACAGACACCATGACCGTTGTGCGGTATCTTGTCAACCAATCGATTGGTAGTTTTCGACGGCTGAGGAGAACCACGTGGACGTGCCCGCCTGGCAACCTCGCCGGGTCGCCGTCGTGACCATTGCGCTGCCCGACGGCGTCACCCCGCCGGGCACCCGCGGGCGCATCCTGCGCGAGGCGCTCGCGCTGTACGCCGAGACCGGCTTCCACGGCACCTCGATCCGCGCGATCGCCGCCCGGGTCGGCATCAACTCGGCCACGCTGTACGCGCACTACCCGTCCAAGGAACACGTGCTGGCAGAGCTTGTCCGCATCGGCCACCAGGAGCTGTACGACCGCCTGGCCCGGGCGCTGGCCTCGCTGCCGTCGGACGCTGGGCCGAGCGCTCGACTCGCAGCGCTGATCCGGGCGCACGTACTCGTACACGCCGACTATCCGCTGCTCGCGGTGGTCACCAACAGCGAACTGCATGTGCTCTCACCCGAGCTGGCCGCGCCCGCCCTCGACCTGCGGGCCGACTGCCGTCGGCTGCTGCTGGACGCGCTGGAGCGTGGGGTGAAGGACGGCGAGTTCGACGTACCCGACATCCTGCTCGCGGCGAACGCGATCGGCGGGATGGACATGCAGGTCGCGCAGTGGTTCGGCCCCGATCAGCCGCACGACCGCGACACCGTCGCCGACACGTACGCCCGCTTTGCCCTCCGGATCGTCGGCGCCACTGGCCCCGCACAGCCCTGACCCGCCGCCTGATTATTGCTGCGCCAGCGATGTGGTGAACGCCGTCCATGCGGCCGGCTCGACAACGAGCACAGGGCCGTTCGGGTCCTTGCTGTGGCGGACGGCGACGATGCAGGGCAGGTTGCTGGCCACCTCGACACATGCGCCGTTGCCAGCGCTGCGGGTGCTCTTGCGCCACATGGCGCTAGCGAGATCCATGCACGTACCCCTTCGAGAGTGATCGACAGTTCTCTGGCACGTCGACATCCAGGAATACATCCTCTCGTGCGGAGCAGGGCAGCGGTCCCGAAACGGAAGCCTCCGGCGTTGTGGAGGTCGCGGGGTCCTGATCGTGACTGACTACTCGTTCGCAAGTGCCCTGGTGAAAGCAGTCCATGCGGCTGGCTCGACGACGAGAGCCGCGCCGTCGGGATCCTTGCTGTCGCGGACCGCAACAATGCCCGGAAGGTTATGTGCTACCTCGACGCACTGGCCCTGGCCGTTGCTGCGGCTGCTCTTACGCCAGAGGGCGCGGGTCAAGTTCGTCATGCCGTACTCCTTCTCGACACGGATACTCGATAGTTCCCGGACGCGGCAATATCCAGGGCTACATCGTCCCGCACGGAGTAGGGCAGTGTTTCAAAAATGCCAAGGTCCCCCGGCGTCGAGCGACCGAGGAACCTTGACCGTGGCCGGCTACTTCGCGGAGAGCGTCCTGGTGAACGCAGCCCACGAGGTGGGGTCGACGACGAGGGCGGGGCCATTCGGGCTCTTGCTGTCGCGGATCGCTACGAGGCCCGGCAGGTTGCGGGCCACCTCGACGCACTGGCCGCCGTTGCCGCCTGAGCGGGTGCTCTTGATCCACTGCGCGCCGGTCAGGTCGGTCATATTCGTACTCCTTTGCCGCCGGAATCAACAGATCACTGGATGCTGAGATCGTCCACGACCATCCTCGCGCAAGCAGAGCCTCGCGACATCTGAATCCAGATGGCCGCTCAAGACGATGATGGCCCCGATGCCAAGGCGTCGGGGCCATCATCTGCGGCTGCTACTTCTTGGTGACCGATTCGGTGAACGCGGCCCAAGCGGCCGGGACGACGACGAGGGCGGAGCCGTCGGGGTCCTTGCTGTCGCGGACGGCGACGATGCCGGGGAGGTTGCTCGCCACCTCGACGCACTGGCCGCCTTGCGTGCCGGAGCGGGTGCTCTTGCGCCACTGCGCGCCGGTCAGGTCTTGTGCGGACATCCTGTGCTCCCTTCTGTCTCAGAGCGGGTCTTGCTCAGGTCATCCGCGATGGTACGCAACAGGGCAACAGAATCGGCCGGAGTGTGTGCCAGGCAGCACAGGGTATCCCAGGCGGAGCCATACGCGATGATCTCCTCGGGCTTTTCCAGGTACCAAGCATTCATCATGGATTCGATGTAGATGAGTCGCGGTTGGATGGTGTCCGGATATCCCGCCGGGGGTGGCGGAAAGTCGATGATCGTGAACGGCCCATCCAGGCCGGGATGGGCTCCGCTTCCGTACGGCAGCACCTGGATCGTGACGCTTGGCCGTTCGGCCACTGTCATGAGGTGTTCCAGCTGCTCGCGCATCACTTTCGGCCCGCCGATCTCTCGATGCATCGCACCCTCGTCGATCACCACTCGTACTTCCGGCGGGTCGTCGACGTCGAGGAGATGCTGCCGCTGGACGCGAATTGCAAGCTTTTCCTCAAGATCGGGGGTCTTTGGCGTACGGTTGCCGGCCAAGAGCACGGCTCGGGCATAGTCCTGCGTCTGCAAGAGGCCAGGGATTAGCTGTGGCTCGTACTCCCGCAATGACGACGCAGCGGTTTCCAACCCTACGAAGTTCCCGAAGTCCTTGGGCATGATGTCCGTGTAGGAGTGCCACCAGCCGCCCCGCTGGCGCGCGAGCCGAGCCACGCCGAGGATGGCCTGTGCCTGCGTTCCGTTTGGATCAATGCCGTAGTAGTCGAGCAGCACTTTCAGGTCGCCGGTGCTCGGTGTCATCTCAGCTCGCTCGGCTCGGCCGACCCATGAGATCGTCCTGTCAAGCACGGACGCTGCGTCTTTCATGTCTTTCCCGGACTTCTCGCGCAACTCTTTGAGAGTCAGGGCGATCAGCCGCCGCTGCGCAGATGGGCTCTTCGGTCTGGCCGGCATGACAGCGAGTCTCCCGTCTCCTCACACTGAGGCCAAATCTGCCTTACTCGCAAGTATCTAACTCGATACTTGCATGTTAACTCATCGTGGTTTATTGTCCCCAGTGTCGGACGTGACGGTCAGGCCCGGGATGGTGGCAGATCGTGATGTTCGGTGTGGTCCGCAGGCGGCGGGTGTCGACTCGACCCGACTTCCCAAGGCCGGCGCCTGCGGATGCCCTGACCGCGAGGAAGAAGCGCGGACAGGTAGAGGGGCGGCGCGATGGATTGGAGCCCGCGCGCCGCCCCGACCCCATCGACCGTTTGGAGACCAACCGATGGAGCTTCGTCATCCTATCCGTAGCTGGCGTCAGCGCCGGGACGCTCGCCAGCGCCTCAACGACCCGTACGCCAGCGCCCTGGCCACCGCGTCGCATCTCGGCATGCTCGCGCGCGACCTGACCGGCGAGCAGACCCCGGCGCGGTGGTACCGGTGAGCGCCGCGATGACCGGGATGGTGCCGAAGGCCGGCGACGTCGTACGGATCAGTGAGCACGCTGCGACCCGGTTCCGTGGCGCGCCGGTCGCCCGCTTCCGGGTACTGAAGGCCGTGACGATCCCGAGCCGCCCCGGCTGGTGCAGCCTCGACGGCTGGGACATGGACACCGATCCCCAGCGGTACGAGTTGGACGTCGAGGTGATCGTCGCCGAGCTGACGATCCGGCCCGGCGAGGCGTGGGGGTCGTCGCTATGAGCATCGACACCACCATCTGGCTGATGCTCGCCGGACCGTTCCTGGTCGGCGCGCTGATCGGCTGCGCCGTCGGGTACGTCGTCCGCGCCGAACGCGCATCCCGCGAACTGTGGGACGCCGATCGGACGCGAGGCCGAGATGTTGCGCGAACTCGTACAACTCCGCGGCCCTCGCCGCCACCCACCGGGCCGGCATCGCCGCAAGCCGCAGCCCCGCCGCCGTACGTCACTGCTGCCAGCCGCGTCCTGACCGCCGACCGACCTGCCGCCACGGGCCGGCCCCTTGGCCCGTGGCGACCCGGGGTGCGGTGCATCCTGTACCCCGAGAATCGTGCGTACATCACTGATCCTGGGTGATGGTCGCGGTGGCGGACCATGACATGGGGAGCGGGACGCATGACGACTGACGACGACGCCTTCCAGGCGTACCTCGACGTGTCCGCGGAACTGGGCGACATCCCGCCGATGGTGTGCCTGCGGCATGGGCGCCACGTGCCCTGCCGGCAGCCGGAGAAGGACTGCCTGCTGACGTCGGACCCGGATGCTGTGACCGCGGTGGCGGACTACCAGCAGGGCACCGACCCGGACGAGGCGTGGGACTGGCGGCTCCAGGTTATGCACTGGAGGGAACGCCAGGAGGCGAAGGCCTGAGCGACAGCGGCGCCGTGCGGACATGGTGCAGACAAGCGAAACGGCCCGCGCCGGTGAAGATCGCCGTGCGGGCCGTTTGCGCTGGTCAGCTACCTGAGCCGCCTAAGGGAGTCGAACCCTTGACCTACGCATTACGAGTGCGTCGCTCTAGCCGACTGAGCTAAGGCGGCAGCGCTGGCCAGTGTACGTGACCGGGTCGGGCGGCTTCCAACTGGTTGTGGGGGTACGGGCGCGGGGCTGTCGTACGGCCCGTCAGTACGATAATCTCTGACTCAGTCAACTAATCTGTTGAGGCGGTCAATGAGTACTGAGCTGGCGGGAACCGAGATCGTCGCTCGGCGGGTCGACGCCGTACGCGTGTTCAACCGCTCGTACACCGCGCTGCTCGGGCTGCTGGAGGGCGGGCACCTGCACACCCCGTACACACTGACCGAGGCGCGGGTGCTGTTCGAGGCCGCCCAGTCCGACCGCCTCGACCTGCGTGAGCTGCGGGAAACCCTGCAACTGGACCCCGGTTACCTGACCCGCATCGTGGGTCGGTTCGTCGACCAGGGCCTGTTAGGTCGGGAACGTTCCGTCACTGACGCCCGTCGGCAGGTGGTCTGGTTGACCGACAAGGGCCGCGAGGAGTTCCAGACCCTCAACGCCCGCTCCGCCGAGCAGATCGGTGAGCTGCTCGGCCGGCTGCCCGAACCCGACCAGCACCGGCTGGTCGAGGCGATGGGCACGGTACGCAGCCTGCTTGACGGCCACGACCGGTTGACCAGCTATGTACTGCGTGACCTGGAACCCGGCGACCTGGGCTGGGTGATCTCCCGCAACGGTGCGCTGTACGCCGCCGAGTACGGCTGGGATCTCAGCTACGAGGCGCTGGTCGCCCGGCTGGTCGCCGACTACGTCGAGCACCGCGACCCGTCCCGCGAGCGCGGCTGGATCGCCGAACTGTCCGGGGTGCCGGTCGGGTGCGTGTTCTGCGTACGCGCCGACCCCGCCGACCGCGCCGACCCCGCTGCGGAGACCGCGAAGTTGCGGTTGCTGCTGGTCGAGCCGTCCGCGCGCGGCCTGGGCATCGGCGCCCGGCTGGTGGACGAATGCCTGCGGTACGCCCGTCGGGCCGGCTACCGCCGGATCACCCTGTGGACCAACGACGTACTCACCAGCGCCCGGCGCATCTACCAGCGCGCCGGCTTCACCCTGGACGACTCCGCGCCGCACCACAGTTTCGGCCACGACCTGGTCGGCGAGAACTGGAGCCGCGACCTGTGAACCGGCCGGTGTAGTACTGACGCCTCGGTCCGGCGCAGCGTTGTGGTGCGTTGATCATGGCCTGGGCGGTGTTGACCATGGCCTCATCACCACGACACGCGGAGGAGCATGACGCTCAGCCCATGATCAACGCGCTGAGGCCATGATCAACGCGCGCCGACGCAACGCGTGCCGACGTAACGGGGCCCGGTTCAGAACCATTCCTCCCGGCGGTTGCGCCACGGGAACGGTTCCGCAGGTTCCGGAAGTCCGAGCCCGGCGCACAGCGGGCCCCAGCCGTCCCTGGCCTGCCAGTCCACCAGCCGCTCGGCCGGTACCGTCGCGCGTACCTCGTCGAGCTGCCGCTGGTAGGCGGCCATCAGCAGGTCCGGATCGTCCCACCGGCTCGACCCGGTGAACCGGATGAGCAGGTTGACCAGGCCGTACCCGCCGTCGTGGTCGTCGGCGAGCATGCGGCGGGCGACGGGCAGCACGGTGGCGTCCATGCTCTCCCACCATTCCTGGGGACTGGTACGGCTCGACAGCACCACGACCGCGTCCGGGAACGCGGCGCTGATCTCGTCCCACAGCAGCGAGGTCGGCCAGTCCACCGCGGCGACGAAGTCGCGGTACACGTCGGGCCAGCGCACCTGCCCGCCGGCTATCGCACGGTCGAACTCGGCACCCAGGTCGAACGGGTGCCCCGGGATGGCGCTCATGTGGTGGCAGGCACCGTCGAGCAACTGGCCCAGCGCCGTTTTCAGCGAGGATGTGCCGGTACGGGGCGGCCCGGCGCCCACCACTCGGAGGCTCATGCTGATCATCCTTTCCGGTCCTGCGTCCCATCATCGCGATTCGGGGGGTGCGGGATGGGTGGTCGGCAGCGGTTTCGGATTGTGACTGCGGACACTAACGTGGTCCTCATGCGCAGCACTATGCAGGACGGGCCACTGCGACTGGCCCACATCCTGAAACACGGCAGCACCGTGCACGGCCGCACCGAGGTGCTCACCTGGACCGGCAGCGGCATCCAGGCGACCAGCTACGCGGAGGTGGGACGGGCCGCTGCCCGGCTCGCGAACGCGTTGCGGGACGAACTCGGGATCACCGGCGACCAGCGGGTCGGCACGTTCTGCTGGAACAACACCGAACATCTGGTCACCTACCTGGCCGTACCGGCCATGGGTGCAGTGCTGCACCCGCTCAACATCCGGCTGCCCGCCGACCAGTTGATCTACACCGCCAACGAGGCCGGTGACCGGGTCGTACTGGTCGACAGCACGCTGATCCCCGTCCTCGCGCCACACCTGCCCCATATGTCTACTGTGGAGCATGTCGTCGTCGTCGGGGACGGTGACGCGGCACCGCTCGCCGCGTCCGGTAAGGCCGTGCACCGCTACCACGAACTGGTGGACGGCAGGTCCGACGAGTACGACTGGCCGGACGGCGACGAACGCGACGCGGCGGCCATCTGCTTCAGCTCCGGTACGGTCGGAAACCCCAAGGGCGTCGCCTACTCGCACCGTTCCATGTGGCTGCACTCCATGCAGGTCGGCATGGCCGAGTCGTTCGGGTTCAGCCCGCAGGTCCGTTCCCTGGTCGTGGTACCGATGTTCCACGTACTGGGCTGGGGTATCCCGCACGCCGCCTTCATGAACGGCGCATCTCTGCTGATGCCGGACCGGTTCCTGCAACCCGAACCGCTCGCCGCGATGATCGCCGAGGGACGGCCCACCCAGGCCGGCGCCGTACCGTCCATCTGGACCGGTCTGCTCGCCCACCTCAAGGCCCACCCGACGGACACCTCCACGCTGCGCGAGGTGATCGTCGGCGGCTCGGCCTGCCCCGAGGCGCTGATGCGTGGCTTCGACGAACTGGGCATCAGGCTCGTACACGCCTGGGGGATGACCGAGACCTCGCCGCTCGGTTCGGTCTGCCGGCCACCCGCCGGGGTGACCGGCGAGGAGGAGTGGCGTTACCGGCTCAGCCAGGGCCGGATCCCGGCCAGTGTGCACGCCCGGATCGTCGGCCCGGACGGTACGGTCGCGCCCAACGACGGCGAGTCGGTCGGCGAACTGGAGGTCAGCGGACCCTGGATCACCGGCCGCTACCTGGACCGGGACGACCCGGACCCGGACCGCTTCGATAACGGCTGGCTGCGCACCGGCGACGTCGGCAAACTCAGCCCGGACGGCTTCCTGACCCTCACCGACCGGGCCAAGGACGTGATCAAGTCCGGTGGCGAGTGGATCAGCTCCGTCGAACTGGAGAACCATCTGATGGCCCACCCGGCGGTACTGGAGGCCGCCGTGGTCGGCGTGCCCGACGCCCGCTGGGAGGAACGGCCACTGGCCAGCGTCGTACTGCGGGAGGGCGAGAACGCGACGGCCGAGGAACTGTGCGCGTTCCTCGCCGACCGCATCGCGCGCTGGCAGCTGCCGGAACGCTGGACGTTCATCAGCGAGGTACCGAAGACCACGGTCGGCAAGTTCGACAAGAAGGTACTGCGCGCCCGGTACGCCGACGGCGCCCTGGACGTCAGCAACCTCAAGGAGCCCAAGAGCTGACCCCTCGTGGGAGGTCGGCTGTGTTCTTCTAAAAGGTCCTGATGGCGAGCCGAGGCCCGTTGGTCGGCTGGCAAGGCGGAGCCGCGCCCGTGTGCGGGTTGCACTCGGGTGTGGCGACAACGCCGCCAGCCGACCAACGGGTCCGGCGCAGCTTACTTCTTGTCCGGCGCAGGAAAAGGGTGAACGCCCGGGTCGTGGTACTCGCCGGCGGCGACCGCGTCGGTGTAACGGGCGAAGGAGCGCTTGATCTCCGCCTCGGCCTCCGTACGACCGACCCAGGTGGCGCCCTCGACGCTCTTGCCCGGCTCAAGATCCTTGTACACCTCGAAGAAGTGCTGGATCTCCAGCCGCTCGAACTCCGGCAGGTGGTGGATGTCGCGCAGGTGCTCCTGACGCGGATCGCCGGACGGTACGCACAGGACCTTGTCGTCCGGGCCCTTCTCGTCGGTCATCCGGAACATGCCCACGGTCCGGCACTTGATCAGGCAACCTGGGAACGTGGGCTCCTGGAGCAGTACCAGCGCGTCCAGTGGATCGCCGTCCTGGCCGAGGGTCAGCTCGATGAACCCGTAGTCGGCCGGGTACTGGGTCGCGGTGAACAACGTGCGGTCCAACCGGATCCGACCATTGAGGTGATCCACCTCGTACTTGTTGCGCTGTCCCTTGGGGATCTCGATGGTGACGTCGAACTCCACGACCTGTCCTTCCCACGCACTCTTGGTAGCGGGCGCCACCAGGAAGAAATGTCTGTTCGGCTGCTGTGACCGGTGTGGATGTCCGGCTGCCGCACCGCGCCGGACGTCGACCGCCGACCCGTGCACCCGGCGCCACGCCGTACTGGTCCAGTAGTCTCGCGCAGGTGCGCGGAACGGGGAGGGGGAGGGGCCGGTGACGAGGGATTGCACACACCTCGACGGTGACTCGCCGGACGATCCTGCTGAGTCGTCCGGCTCCGGGGCTGGTCAGCCGCCCGAGGGTGACCCCGCTGTGCGTGGCGGTACGGTGCGCCCGGATCCTGTCCCGGTGCCCGACAGTGCCGCGAACTCCGACCCCGCCGCCGATGTGCCCGCGACCGATCCGGCCGCCGCTGATCGGGCCGTGACCGATCCGTCCGTCAGCGATGTGCCTGCCAGCGATGTGCCTGCCAGCGATGGGTCTGGTTCCGATGCATCCGGGCCGGCATCCCCGGCCACGGAAGCCGAGCCGGGTTCGCCGGAAGCGGACACCGCTGATCCGCTACCGGCACCGTCCGGGTCGCCGGAACCGTCGGCCGGGGCGGCTGTCGGACCCGGACCGGTCGTTGAGGACGCATCGGCCACCGAGAGCGCGCCGGCCGTTGAGCCTGAGGTACCGGCTGAGTCTGCGCCGGTTGCCGAGCCCGAGCCGGAATCCGAGCCCGTTGCGGAGCTGGAACCCGAGCCGGAACCCGAGCCGGAACCCGAGCCGGAGCCGGAACCGGGACCGGGACCGGCGGCTGACCCTGTTGCTGAGTCGCTGCCGGCGGAGGAACCGGTCGCGGAACTCGGGACCACGGACGAGGCCAGTTCGACGGACTCGCGGGACGACGCCACCCAGATCATCCGGTTGCCCGATCTGCTCGTGGAATCGGACCAGGGCACACCGTCGTCGACCAGCTCGGAGCCGGAGCCGCAACCAGAACCAGAGCCGGAACCGGAACCGGAACCGGAACCAGGGCCGTTGAGCGTTGAGGACGCTGGCCCGGAGCCGGCCGCTGAGGCCGACGGCGCTCCGTCGGAGATCACCACGGAACCGGCGGATCGTCCACACGTCCCGGGCATGGGTGCAGCTCGCGGCAGCACCGGTGCCGGCTGGCCGAGCTGGCCGCACCTGCCCCGCCCGGGCGTCCCCGAGTCGATGGACGGTGCGGCGACCTCCGATGGTGCCGGGTCCGCGGACACCACTCCAGCGCCGGATCCCGTGGACAGGGAGCCCGAGCCGGACCACACCTCGGTGCCGGGGACCGCAGCCTCCGCGCCGACCCAGGACCCTGCCCCGGTAACGGAGAGCGCGCCAGCGGCAGACGTGGCCCCGGCCGGGGAGGCCGCAACCGCCGGGACTCCGGAGCAGGAAATGCCGGGGCCCGAGGCGTCGGAAGCCGAGGTGCCGGAGCCGGAGACCCCGGCCGCCAGCGTGAGCTGGTTCGGGGCCCCAGCGCCGCAGACGGTACCGGCGCCCCGGGACGAGGAAGTACCCGAACTCAGCGAGCTCGACAGCGACGCCACCCAGAAGCTGGTCCTACCGCAGCCGGTACCGGAGCAGCCGGTCGATGAGTCCGCGACCATGGCGCTGCCCCGGATCCGGCTGGACAGCGAGCCGCCGGTGGTCGATGCCGACGCGACCACGGTGATACCGCGGATCGTCGACGAGCCGGCCACCGACGAGCCCGCCGCAGCGGCACCGGTCGCCGACGAGCCGACGGTCAGGATCCCGCCGGCAGGTACCGATGAGCCGACGGTCAGGATCCCGCCGGAGGTCGCCGACGACTCGACCATGACCATCCCGCGGCAGGAGGACCCGGCCGAGGACGACGGTCACACGATGACCATGCCGGTGGTGGCGCCGGACGGGCCGCCACCCCCGGGCCCCGCGCCGGCGGCGTCTTCGCCCCCACCTGCACCGGAAGCGCCGACAAGACCGCCGGCGCCGCCGTCCCGTCCGTTCGCCCCGTCGACCCGTTCGTCGGCCCCGCCGGCCCCACCGACCGGCCGGGCCACAGTGCCGGTACCGATGTCCCCGGCGGAACTGCGCCAGTCCCAGACCCGGTCCCGGCCACCGCAGCAGCAGACCGCGCCACGACAGCAGCAGGCCGCACCGCCGCCTCCGGTCGTACCGCCGCCGTGGGTGGCGCCGCCGATACCGGCACCGGCCATGCCGCCGTCCCCGAAGCGGCCGTCCCGCCGCCTGCTGGTGGGGGTACTGGCCGCGGTGGCGAGCCTTGCCCTGGTGATGACCGGTCTGCTGGTGTTCCGGCCCGGCCCGGTGGGCCAACTGCTGAATGGCCCCGCCGAACGGGCCGCTCCACCGGTACAGGCGCCGCTGGTACTGAAGCCGGTCGGTGGTGCGCCCGCACCGACGCCGGCCGGGGTGCAGCGGACCCTTGCCCCGCTGTTGAAAGACTCCCGGCTGGGTGCCCGGGTCGCGGTGTCGGTACTGGATGTGGCGACGAACAGCCCGCTGTACGGTGCGACGCCCGACGCCAGGGAGCTACCCGCGTCGGTGACGAAGCTGGTCACCGCGACGGCGGCGTTGCAGACCAGGGGTCCGGCGTACCGGTTGACCACCCGGGTGGTGGCCGGCCCCGGCCCGGGGGAGGTCACCCTGATCGGTGGTGGCGATCCGACCCTGGCCACCAACGGGCACAGCATCTACCCGGGGGCCGCCCGGCTGGACAAGCTGGCCGCAGCGGTGAAGAAGTCGCTGGGCGGTACGGCGCCGACGAAGGTGCTGGTCGACTCGTCGCTGTTCAGCGGCTCCGGCCTCGGCCCCGGCTGGGACAACGACATCGTGTCCGGCGGTGACGCCTCGCCGATCGTGCCGCTGATGGTCAACGCGGGGCGTACCGACCCGAACGGGGAGAGCTCCCAGCGCAGCCCCGAGGCGGACCTGGCCGCCGGCCGCCGGTTCGCCGCGCTGCTCGGGGTGCCGTCGACGGCGGTGGCGCACGGCACCGCGCCCAAGAAGGCCCGCCAGCTCGGCGCGGTACGGTCCGCGCCGCTGGTGCACATCGTCGAGGAGATGTTGCAGCGCAGCGACAACGTGATCGCCGAGTCGCTGGCCCGGCAGGTGGCGCTGGCGAAGGGTCGGCCGGCGTCGTTCACCGGCGGGGCGGAGGCGACCATCGCGGTGATGAAGGGCCTCGGCCTGGACACCGAGGGTCTGCGCCTGTCCGACGGAAGCGGACTGTCCCGTCGTAACGGCATCTCGCCGGCGTTCCTGACCAGCCTGCTATCGCTGGTGTCCAGCGGAAAGAACCCGAAGCTGTGGCCGGTACTGACCGGGATGCCGGTGGCCGGCTATTCGGGCACCCTGTCCCAGCGGTACACGCAGGGGTCGGATACCGCCGCCGCGGGTGTGATCCGGGCCAAGACCGGCTCACTGAACGGCACCAGCACATTGGCCGGTCTGGTGGTGGACAAGGACGGTCGGCTGCTGGCGTTCGCGATGATGGCCGAAGGTACGGAATGGAACGTGGCGGCCGAGTCCGCGCTCGACGTGGCCGGTACGGCACTGGCAGGTTGCGGCTGTCGGTAGTCGGGCGCGGGGCGGTGCCCGGCCGGGGCGCATCCGGGCGCAACGGTGGGCGATGGGCCGAACCGGCACGTACCGTGGGGCCATGACGCAGTTTGTGGATTGGGATCTCGCGGTCGGCACGGCAGGGACCATCTCCAAATCCGGCCCCCGGGTCAGCTTCGACGAGGCGGCCGATGTGGTCGGCGAGCTGCGTCAACTGACCGACGAGGCGAGTCGGCACGTGCTGGCCACCACCGGGTTGCCCAGCCGGACGGGCCCTTCGCCGGTACGGGTGGTGGACCGGGCCGACTGGGCGGCGGCCAACCTCTACGGCCTGCGGGACGTGATGACCCCGTTGATGCAGCGGGCGCTGAAGGGCCGGGAGCCGAGCGCGTTGGCCCAGTCCATCGGTTCCCGGCTGACCGGTGTGCAGGCCGGCACGGTGCTCGGCTACCTGTCCGGCAAGGTCCTCGGCCAATATGAGGTCTTCTCCGGTGAGCCGGGTCATCTGCTGCTGGTCGCGCCGAACATCGTCGAGGTGGAGCGGCGGCTGAACGCCGATCCGCACGACTTCCGGCTGTGGGTCTGCCTGCACGAGGTCACCCACCGCACCCAGTTCACCGGGGTGCCGTGGCTGCGTCGGTACTTCCTGGACGAGGTGTCGGCATTCGTCGACGCGGGTCAGATCGATTCCGAGCAGCTGATGGAACGGCTCCGGCGCGGGGTGGCTGCGCTGGCAGATTCCGTACGGACGCCCGACAGCCGGTCCAGCGTGCTCGACCTGGTGCAGACCCCCGCACAGCGCGCCGTGATCGACCGGCTGACAGCGCTGATGACATTGCTGGAGGGGCACGCCGACTACGTGATGGACGCGGTCGGGCCGATGGTGGTGCCGAGCGTCGAGGAGATCCGGCACAAGTTCAACCGGCGGCGCGAGTCGGCGAATCCGCTGGAGCGGGTGATCCGCAAACTGCTCGGCATCGACGCGAAGCTGCGGCAGTACGCGGAGGGCAACAAGTTCGTGACCGCCGTGGTGGACCGGGTCGGGATGGAAGGCTTCAACCGGGTCTGGGAGTCCGCGGAGACCCTGCCCACCCTCGACGAGATCACCGACCCGGCCGCGTGGATCGCCCGGGTTCCGGGCACGCCGGCCTGAGCTGCGCGGATGTCGCAGGTACCACCGGGTGTCGCGGCGGGCCGCGTCGCCGTACGACGCTGCCTGTCCGACCTGGCCGCGCCGGAACTGGTCCTGGTGGCCTGTTCGGGTGGGCCGGATTCGTTGGCGTTGACCGCGGTGACGGCTTTCGTAGCGCCCCGGCTCGGTCTGCGGGTCGGTCTGGTCACCGTCGATCATGGCCTGCAGCCAGGTTCGGCCCGCCGGGCCGCAGCGGTGGCGGACTGGGCCCGGGACGCCGGGCTGGCGCCGGTGGAGGTCGTGCCGGTCACGGTGGGCCGGGCCGGTGGGCCGGAGGCCGCCGCCAGGCAGGCCCGGTACGCGGCGCTGGACCGTGCGGCGGACCAGTACGGCGCAGCGGTCGTACTGCTCGGGCACACCCGTGACGACCAGGCCGAGACGGTTCTGCTGGCCCTGGCCCGGGGTGCCGGGCCGCGTGGCCTGGCCGGGATGGCGGCCCGCCGCGGCCGGTACCGTCGACCGTTCCTGACCTTGCCCCGTTCGCTGTCCACCACGATCTGCGCCGAACTGGAGCTGCCGGCCTGGCAGGACCCGCACAACGCCGATCCGCGTTTCGCCCGGTCCCGGTTGCGCGCCGCGATGGGTGAACTGACCGAGCTGCTGGGCGCCGGGTTCACGGCCAACCTGGCCCGGACGGCGACGCTGGTGGCGGCGGACACCGAGGTACTGGACGCCCGCGCGGCCGAGCTGCTGGCCGAACTTCCACCGCCCGACGCTGGCAGAGCCGATGGCCCTGGCAGTGCCGGGGGGAACGACTGGTTGGACGTGGCGCTGCTGGCCGCCGAGCCGACCGCGATCCGTACCCGGGTGCTGCACGGCTACGCTCGCCGGCTCGGGGTGCCCGGCTCGGCGCTGGCCGCCCGGCACGTGGACGCGCTTGATGCGCTGGTCACCGGCTGGCACGGGCAGGGCCCCGTGTACCTGCCGGGTGGCGTGACAGTACGCCGCGTGGCCGGTCGGCTGTGTCCTGCCGGCGCTGCCCCCGGACACTGAAGCCGCGCTGCCCGGCCGGGTCGGAGTCGTTCGGGTCGGAGTCGTTCGGGTCGGCCTGAACTTCAGGCGCTGTCCGGGCACTGGAAGGTGTTCCGGTACGCTGCGGGCGAGGTGCCGAGCCGCCGGGTGAAGTGGTGCCGCAGAGCTGCCCCGTTGCCGAAACCCGTACGCAGCGCGATCTGGTCGACGCCGAGGTGGGTGTCCTCCAGCAGTTGCCGGGCCAGCAGTACCCGCTGACCGGTCAGCCACTCGTGCGGGGTGGTGCCGGTCTCGGCCCGGAACCGCCGGGCAAAGGTCCGCGGCGCCAGGTGCGCGCGGGCCGCCAACATCTCGACACTGGTCTGGACGTCCAGGTTGCCCTGCATCCAGGCCAGTACGGGGCCCAACGACTCGGTGTCGGCGGTGGGCGGCACGGGCGTCTCGATGTACTGCGCCTGGCCGCCGTCCCGGTGTGGCGGCACCACCATCCGCCGGGCCAGCGCGGTCGCCACCGCCGAGCCCTGTTCCTGGCGGATCAGGTACAGGCAGGCGTCGATGCCGGCGGCGGTGCCGGCGCTGGTCAGGATGGGCGGGTCGGAGACGTACAGGACGTCGGGGTCGACCTTGGCACTCGGGTAGCGGCGGGCCAGTTCCTCGGTGTACATCCAGTGCGTGGTGCAACGCCGCCCGTCCAGCAGCCCGGCCTCGCCCAGGATGAACGCACCGGAGCAGACGCTGAGCACCCACGCGCCACGTGCGGCGGCGTCCCGTAGCGCCGTGAGTACCTCGTCGGGTACCGCCTCGGCCAGCGACGGTCCGGAGGGTGTCTGTCGCATCGCCGGTATGGCGATGACGTCGGCGTCGGCCATCGGGGACAGGTCGTGCTGGGGTATGAGGTCGAAGCCGGAGAAGACCCGGACCGGGCGCCCGCCGGGGGAGCACAGCGCGAAGTCGTAGCCGGGGAAGCCCTGTTCGGTGCGGTCGACGCCGAACGCCTCGCAGATCACCCCGAGTTCGAAGGCCGCGACACCGTCGAGGGCGAGTACGGCCACCCGTTTCAACATGCCGCCCAGTCTAGTGGCAGTAAATCGATGGTCAAGGGCTTCACTGCCACTGTTGGGTGCCGGCGCCGCCGGCCACCATAGACATGTCGATGCGCATCGGCAGTGTTCCGGCCCCGAAGGGCCGGATGGGATGTTCCGGCCCTTCGGGGCCGGTCTGATGACGGAAGAGGACTCTCCCATGTATGCACTGCTGTTCGTCGCCGTGGCCATTCTGGCGCTCGGCGCCGCCCAACTGCTCGGTTGGACCTCCGACAGCCGCGATTCCCGCGACTGGCAGCCCACCGACGGGCGCACCCCGGCCCGGGCCAGGAGGGTCCGCCCCACGCCGATCTCCGTACCGACAGACGCGGTGATCATCATCCACCGCCCCGACCCGGGCGAGACCGTGCCCACGCCCGTACCCAGTCCCGTCCCGGCCGGGGCGGTGCCGGTCCGCCGCGCTGAGTCGACCCGCGGCGCTGGGTCGAGCCGGCTCGCCGCCTGACCGCCGGCCGGTACGGGTCCTTGTCCGCCCGCCCGGCCCGCCCGGCCCGCCCGGCTCGCATTTTCCCCGAATGTCGCATCGACAAATACCGCATTTAGGGAAAATGCCCCTAAAAACGGGGGTGAATTGGCCGAGCGGAGCGGGTGGGCTGCTCGCATCGAGCGCATGGAGTCGGCGCATCGGGCGGCCGAGGCGCCGGCCACCCCGGGCGCGGTGTGGTGAAGTACATCAGGCAGGCTTGGGGGATGGCAGCGGGTAGTTGGTACGCCGGGGACATTGCCGAGGTCGTCGTCAGCGAGGAGCAGATCCGCGAGAAGACCGCGGAGCTGGCCAAGCAGGTCGCCGCGGACTACGCCGACGTCGACGGGCTGCTACTCGTCGGGGTACTGAAGGGCGCGGTCATGTTCATGGCCGACTTCGCCCGCGCTCTGGACCATCCGGTCGAACTGGAGTTCATGGCCATCTCCTCGTACGGGGCGCGGGCCACCTCGTCGGGTGTAGTGCGCATCCTCAAGGATCTGGACCGGGACATCTCCGGCCGGCACGTCCTGGTGATCGAGGACATCGTGGACTCCGGGCTGACGCTGTCGTGGCTGCTGAAGTACCTGACCAGCCGTGGCCCGGCCTCGGTCGAGGTGGTTGCGTTGCTGCGGAAGCCCGATGCGGTGAAGGTGGACATCCCGGTCCGTTACATCGGTTTCGACATTCCGAACGAGTTCGTCGTCGGCTACGGACTCGACTACGCGGAGCGCTATCGCGAACTACCGTACGTGGGATTGTTGCGGCCAGAGGTCTACAGTCGCTGATCAGTACCGTTGCGCGGCGTCTCAGCGCTTTCTCAGCTATCCTGGCTCTTACAACGCTCCGGTGACGCCTGATCAGGCAGTTCGTTACATATTGCCTGACTCGTCAGAGCGCCATGGTTCACCTCACGCTCAGCCTCGCCGGTCTGGCTCCGCGTTCCTGGTCCCCACGGTGTACCTTCGAATGACCGAGGGACTAACTGGTTCACGCCGGTCGTTGACCGGCGAGTCGCAAACGACGGTGTGAGATCGGGAGGGCGGGGCGCCCCAGTGGGCCCGCAACAGCATGGAGCGAACTCGATTCTTTCGTAGGCCGCTGTTCTGGATCATTCTGGTGATCCTCGGCGCGATCCTGCTCAGCTCGGTTATCACCGGCGGTGACGACTATAAAAAGGTCGACACCTCAGTCGCGTTGGCCCAGCTCAACTCTGGCAACGTCAAGAGCGTGAAGTTCGAGGACAAGGAACAGATCCTCCAACTGAACCTCAAGAAGCCCTACCAGGGCACCGGCAGCAACAAGGTCAACTCGAACAAGATCGAGGCGTCCTTCCCCGCGCTGTCGGCCGACCGGATCTTCAACGACGTGCAGAAGCAGGTCGCCGCCAAGAAGATCAGCTCGCAGGACGTCAAGGTCACCAAGGACAGCGTCTGGGTGCAGCTGCTGATCAGCCTGCTGCCGGTCGCCGTGGTGGTCGTGCTGCTGGTGTTGTTCATGTCCCAGATGCAGGGCGGCGGCAACCGCGTCCTCAACTTCGGCAAGTCCAAGGCCAAGCAGTTGACCAAGGACATGCCCAAGACCACGTTCGCCGACGTGGCCGGCTGCGACGAGGCCATCGAGGAACTTGAGGAGATCAAGGACTTCCTCCAGAACCCGGCCAAATACCAGGCCCTCGGCGCCAAGATCCCCAAGGGCGTGCTGCTGTTCGGCCAGCCCGGCACCGGTAAGACACTGCTGGCCCGTGCGGTCGCCGGTGAGGCCGGCGTGCCGTTCTACACCATCTCGGGTTCGGACTTCGTCGAGATGTTCGTCGGTGTCGGTGCCTCCCGGGTACGTGACCTGTTCGAACAGGCCAAGGCCAACGCGCCGGCCATCGTCTTCGTCGACGAGATCGACGCCGTCGGCCGGCACCGTGGCGCCGGCCTCGGCGGCGGCCACGACGAGCGCGAACAGACCCTCAACCAGCTGCTGGTCGAGATGGACGGGTTCGACACCAAGGGCGGCGTCATCCTGATCGCCGCCACCAACCGGCCCGACATCCTGGACCCGGCGCTGCTGCGGCCCGGACGGTTCGACCGGCAGATCGCGGTGGATACCCCGGACATGGAGGGCCGCAAGGCCATCCTGCGGGTGCACGCCCGCGGCAAGCCGTTCACCCCGGACGTCGACCTGGACACGCTTGCCCGCCGCACCCCCGGCTTCACCGGTGCCGACCTGGCCAACGTGATCAACGAGGCGGCGCTGCTGACCGCCCGCGTCGGTGAGAAGGCCATCACCGACGCCAACCTGGAAGAAGCGATCGACCGGGTCATCGCCGGCCCGGAACGCAAGACCCGGGTGATGAGCAGCAAGGAGAAGAAGGTCACCGCGTACCACGAGGGCGGACACGCGCTCGTCGGTTGGGCGATGCCGCAGCTCGCCCCCGTACACAAGGTGACGATCCTGCCGCGTGGTCGCTCCCTGGGGCACACCCTGGTGCTGCCCACCGAGGACAAGTACTCGCAGACCCGCTCGGAGATCATCGACACCCTGGCATACGCGCTGGGTGGCCGGGCCGCCGAGGAACTGGTGTTCCACGAGCCCACCACCGGTGCCGGCGACGACATCGAGAAGGCCACCGGGATGGCCCGCGCGATGGTCACCGAATACGGCATGAGCGCGAGGCTCGGCGCGGTGAAATACGGCACGAAGGACTCGGAGCCATTCCTCGGCCGCGACATGGGCCACCAGCGCGACTACTCCGACGACATCGCCTCGGAGATCGACTCCGAGGTACGTTCGCTGATCGAGCTGGCGCACGACGAGGCCTGGGAGATCCTGGTCGAGTACCGCGACGTGCTGGACCAGATCGTGCTGGAGCTGGTGGAGAAGGAGACCATCACCAACGCCGACATGACCCGGATCTGCGCCCGGGTCAAGAAGCGTCCGCCGCTCGCGCCGTACAACGGTTTCGGCAAACGTCGGCCCAGCGACAAGCCGCCGGTACTCACCCCGGCCGAGGCCACCAAGCTCAAGGAGCAGGCCGAGGCCGACGGCGCCGCGGCCCTGGCCGGCAACAACGCCCAGCACGCCGGTTCGATGAACGCCAACGGCGCGCCGCGGACCGAGGCCGACACGCAGCAGGACACACCGCCTGCCCAGCAGCCCGAGTCCGGCAACGAGCCCGACCAGCCCGGCAGCAACGAGTGGGGCCGGTCCCGCCCGTTCGGTCAGTCCGGCGGGTTCGCCGGGGGCGAGCAGCACTGATCCTCGGACCGGAACACACAGCATGAAGTGACGCGAGCCCGGCCCCGCCGGGCTCGCGTCGTATTCGCCGGACATCTCGGGAGGTTGCCGTGACAGACGAAGCGGACCTGGACATCGACCACGTCGCCGCCCGCCTGATCAGCGGTGGGCTCAACGGCGGACCGGTGGAGAAGTCCGTCGACCTCGACCGCATCGAGAAGGCGGTACGCGAGATCCTCATCGCGATCGGCGAGGACCCCGAGCGTGACGGGCTGCGCAAGACGCCGGCCCGGGTGGCGCGCTCGTACGCGGAGATGTTCGCCGGGCTGCGCGTCGACCCGGCCGCCGTACTGACCACCATGTTCGAAGAGGATCACGACGAGCTGGTGCTGGTCCGCGACATCGAGGTGTACAGCTCCTGTGAGCACCACCTGCTGCCGTTCCACGGCGTCGCGCACGTCGGCTACATCCCCGGCGCACACGGCCGCATCACCGGGCTGTCCAAACTGGCCCGCCTCGTCGAGGCGTACGCCCGCCGCCCGCAGGTGCAGGAGCGCCTCACCTCGCAGATCGCCGACACCTTGACCGAGCGGCTCGACCCGCGCGGCGTCATCGTGGTCGTCGACTGCGAGCACCTGTGCATGTCGATGCGCGGCATCCGCAAGCCCGGCTCACGTACCGTCACCTCCGCCGTCCGCGGCCACTTCGAACGCTCGGTCGCCGCCCGCGCCGAAGCGATGTCCCTGGTCCTCGGCCGCTAGTTCATCCTGCACGCTCCGGCCCGGTCACGTTCCTCGCGTGTCCGGGCCTTCGGCGTGTTCCCGTGCTGCCGCCACTCGAAGTACGCTGCAAGGTGCCCACTTTCCCGAGAAAGTTGGCTCTTCACTAGTGAAGTTTCGAGGGGTGGCGCGGATGCCGAGCGGCAAGGGAGGCGCGTACCAGCGGATCGCCGACGACCTCCTCGCCCGGATCGACAGCGGCGAGCTGGGTCCTGGTGATCTCCTGCCGTCGATCAGCGAACTGATGGCCCAGTACAACGTCTCGAAATCCACTGTGGCCTCGGCGATGGATGTACTCCGCGCGTCCGGAGTTGTCGTCACCAGGCAGGGCACGTCCGCCCGGGTGCGGGAGTTCCGCACGATCCGGCGCAGCTCGCCGGCCCGGCTGTCCCGGGAGCGGTGGGGTGCCGGGCAGACGATCCATGATGCGGACACGACTGATCGCGTACGCGTCGTGGACGTCGTGATCGAGGTCGGACGGGCGCCGGAGTGGGTCACCGAGCCGCTGAGGCTCGCGCCAGCTGACGAGGTGCTATCGAGGTCGCGACGCTTTCTGGTGGAGGACCAGCCCGTCCAACTGGCCGTCAGCTACTACCCGGCGGATCTGGTACGCGCGACGGCGATCGCCCTGGTGAACAGCGGTCCTGGCGGCTCCTACCAGCGGCTCGCAGAGCTGGACCGGGCGCCGACGCGGTTCACCGAGCATCTCCGGGGTCGAATGCCGACCAGGCCGGAGATGCGCGACCTGCTACTTCCGGCCGGAGTGCCGGTGCTGGAGCTGACCCGCCATGCGTACACGGCCGACGGCCAGTGCGTGGAGGTGAACCGGATGGTTCTCGACTGCAGCGCCTACCTGCTCGACTACAGCTTCTCGGCGTGATCGGCAGCTTCTCCGCGAGTCTGTCGACTTTCCCGACCAAGAGTTGACTTTCCCGAGAAAGTCACGTATCTCTGAGTCGTGCTCGCCTGACATTCAGTCGTCGTCCCGCGAGCGCTATCGATACCAGAGGGCCAGGACGCGCAAAGCTTGCAGGCCACGCGTCCCGGCCCGTGAGCCGAACGGAGAAGCCATGACCAACCCGTCCGACCCGGTGACTGTCTACCACGGACCGAGCATCCAGATCGACTGGGCCGACCTGGACCAGTTGTCCGGCTACAACATCATCCGGCACGCTGCTGACTCACGATGATGCGCCGGAACGCTTCACCGTGCGCTATCTGCGTACCGATCTGTCCGATGTGGACTCGCTGGCAGCCGGTGCCGCTGTCATCGCGGCACATCTGACGGCACAACTGGTACTGGTCGAGGAGACCAACTCGGCCGGCACCATCTGGGAAGCCGCACTCACCGCGCCCGTACCCGACTGAGCTGTTGGTGGTCGGCCCGGCGCACGTAATATTCCGCCGGGCCGACCCCTCCACTGACGCGAGCGCCAGCGTGACGCGTTCGCGTACCAGGTCGACATCGAGGACCGTAGCGGTGATCTCCTGGCCGACGGCTGCGGGTGCTTGGCTCGACCATCCAGACACATCGCTGGTCGCGATGCAGCCGCCGAGGTCGACGGACATGACGCCGGAATCTGCCATCGCGGTCACTGTGCCGGTACGGAGCTGACCCGGGCGCAGTCCTTTCAGCACCGCCCAGCGTCGATCGCTCGCGGTCGGCTCGGTCCGCCACCGCGCCCGCAGCACGCCGTCGCTGTCCGGCAGTACGGCGGTCAGTAGGGGTTGGCGCCCTTCGACATCCAGCGGCAGTATCGCGGCAGCCCGTGCCGCACGGACCGTCTCGGCCAGCTCCGCGAACTCGGTCTCGTCCGCGACGACGCTGCTGATCCGGCCATGATCCTGCTCCCAGACGAATTCCATCAGGCCTTCGTCCGGCAGGGAGGCCAGAACCGCCTCGACGTCGGAGGACAGATCCGGCCACACGGTCAGTATCGCGCGGGGCACGAGGTCAGATCGTACGGCGGCGAGACCGTCCGCAGTAAGTCGGTGCCAGCGGGAAACGTTGCCAACGAGCATCTCTTCAAGGAGCAGGGCCGGCCCGGTGGTGACGCGCCAACGCAGATGGTCCCAGAAGTCGTCGGCGGCGGGTCGTTGCTCGCCCGGTTCGATCTCGATGTCGTAGGGGGACGCGTCCAACCGTTCCGGGAACAGTCCGAGCGCCCGGGTGCGTTCCAGCGCCGCCTCACACGGGACGTTGCTGCCCACGTAGACGTACTGGTCGTACCCGACGTGTACGGCGAACCTTCTCGCAACCTCTAACCGGCACCACGCCCCGCTGTCCCGGAGCATGGCCCGGACCAGTTCCAGCGCGACCGCGACCGACACCTCCGCGCCGTCGTGGAATCCGCTGAGATCCGGCGGAAAGAGCTGCGCCAGACCATGTCCCGGTACGGGTGGCTCCACGCCGAAATTGACGAAACCAGCCACGTGTGGCTCACGTACGGCCAAGTGGTCGATGCCGGTGCCGTCGGCGAAGGCCGCGATTGCTTCCAGGTAGGCCGCTTCGACCGGACCGTGGTCGCTGACCACGTCCTCGGAGCCGAGGTAACAGCCGGACCTGTCACGGTCGGCGGGATCGTACTTGGTGATCCGGTGCACGAACGGGAGCGGCTCGGGCTGGTCGGAGCTGTCGGTGGTCATGACGTCGGGGTCTTCAGCCCGCAGACCTTCCAACCACTCTGGTTGCGCATGTCGAACGTCCACTGGATGGGTGGGTTGTTGGTGGTGGATCGACCAAAGGTGGTCGAGCTTGGCTCTGTGCGGTGACCTGGCGCGGTGTCGCCCCGTCGGTGGACGAGCTTGGGTTGATCCCAGTTGTAGGTGAGGAAGTTCCGGGACTGGGCTTTCTGGAAGCTCTTGATCTTTCCGATGATCTAACGGGTCTGCTTGCCGACGGGAGAACCTCGACACAGGTACTTCTCTGAGAACTTCATTTCTCTCGTTCAGCGTCGCGTCAAGAAATGAGTCCACAGCCTCCGTCGGCGTTGCCTGATGGCCGGCCTTGTACGCGTCCTGGAAGATGTAGATGCCGGCGGCCAGGGCGAGTACGGCGACCAGGCCGACCGCGCCGAGGCCGAGGAAGCCGACCATGGCGCCGAAGGTACGGCGGATCGGTGGCTTGACCTTGGGCGGCTTCTTTCCTGCCGTGGTCGAGGGTCTGTCCAGGCCGATCGTGGGTGGGGTCATGGCAGCTCACTCCGCCCAGATCAGATAGACCGGAACTTCGGTACCGCGGGCCGGCTGGCCGGTGAATGCCCAGCGGTACCAGTCGGGTTCGTCGCAGACCCGCACGCTGATCGTGCCGTCGTCGTTCTGGTAGGGCTCGGTGGTGGCCCGCAGGTCGCGCCGTTCGTTGGTCGGCGACACGACCACCACCCGGCGGCCGGCCAGCCCGATCACCTCGCGGGCCGGTACCGGTTCGCGGGTCGGTGGCGAGTCGAGCGTGACCAGCCTGGACAGCAGGTCGCGAGGTTTCCCGTCGCTCGACGGTGCATCCCGCGACAGGTCCACCTGCTCGACCCAGACCCGATCCAGCGGTATCAGCGGCGCGAACACCTCGACCTGCTCGAGCTCCGCACGGTAGTAGTCGGCCTCGGGCAGCACCGGTACGAGCCGCTGGCCCTCGGCGTCCACCGGATCATCGGCGCGCAGGTCGTAGCGCCAGCCGTGGTCGGAATGGCCGGTGACGACCCGGCTGCCGCGCAACTGGTCGCGCTGGCGCGCCGGTGCCAGCACGATCCGGGCGGGATCGTCCGGGAACCAGAGATCCGGGTCGGCGGACTCGCTCATCGCCGCGCCGCCGGTCCCTCGCTGCCAGTGCCCACGGACCGATCGTAGTGGCGTCAACGCCCGATCGGCACCGTGGAGGTCACAGGTGTCGCATCCACAGGTTGCTCTCCTGGTAGACCCCGCGATCGGCCTCGCGGTCGATCTCCACCAGATCCAGTGCCTGCGGCACGACGTACCGACCGGTCTGCGGGAAGGCCATCTCCGTCCAGCTCTCCCATTCCGCCACGGTGCCGGTGATGACCATGGAGCGTTCCGCCGGGGCGAGAACCGTGGCGCCGAGCCGCTGATGGGCGCGGATCCACGGATCGAGGTGCAGGCCGTCGTCCCGGGTCCAGGTGGCGAAGTCCGCCATCGGGGTCAACGGGTAGCGGACCTTCAGCGTCGGCCGTACCGGGCACACCACGGCGGTGAGCCCGGCGTCGGTGGCCCTGGCCTTCAGCGCGGTCAGGACCCTGCCGGCCAGGCCCGCGCCCTGCTTCCCCGCTGCCACCGCAGCCGCCATGATGCCCATGGTGTTGGGTTCGATGCCCTGCTCGTGCTCCTCGACACAGCGGACCAGCGCCCCGTCGTAACCGTCCGGCAGATCGGCGACGGTGCCGTCCCAGCGGAACGGCACGCCCCAGCAGCCGGCCACCACGGCACCGTCCTGCAACAGCCGCAGGTCGTATCCGGCGAAGAACTCCTGCACCCGGCCGATATACCCGGCCGCGACCGGATCGTGGAAGATGAACTCCGGCCACACCTCGCGCAGTGCCGTGGCGGTCTGCTCGTCGAGGTGCGGAGTGTCGGAGGACGTGACCACCTCGAAAGCCATGGCCGCCAGCGTAGGGCCCTGCCGCGCAACGGATCCACCGGTTTTGGCGCCGGAGTCATCCGTCGTTGCGACCCAGGGTGAAGCCCTCGATGGCGAGATACCCGCGGACGGCCATTTCGAGCTCGGCGGGCCAGCCGACACCGGTCGCGGCGGCGATCGACCTGGCCTCCCGCAGAAAGACGGTGATGGCCACGTCGCGCGCATGGTCCAGCGAAGCCGGATCGGCGGTGGGTGCCGGCAGCGCCGCCAACGTCGCGCGCTGGGCCGCGGTGAGCTTGGCGCTCCACTGCTTGGGGCCCATACCCGGCATCGGCTTGTTGGCCTCGGTGAACAGTTCGTAGAGCATCAGCTGGACCGACTGCACACCGACCTGGCCGAGTAGCCAGTCCTGCCGTACGTGCACCACCGGCCAGTTGGCCTGCTGCCGCAGCGTCTCCTCGATCAGCCAGCCGATCCGTGCGGTGTCCGGGCCGGGATCGTCCGGTGCTGGCACCAGGGCGTCCAGACCGTCCTTGTCGAGCACGACGACGCGGCGGCGCAGCGTGCTGCCGGTGTCCGGGAGCGCGCTGACCCGGCGGGAGATGACGTCGAGACGTTCGCAGGTCGGGGTGAGGGAGTAGAACGAACCGGGGCCGATCGAACGGGCCACCACCGTCGGGGTGATCGCGGCGAGCCAGTCGCGCCACTGCTCGGCGAACGTGTCGAAGTCGTCGTCGCGTACCGCGACGGACAGGTCCAGATCGGAGCCGGCGTCCGCGGCGCCCCGCCCGCAGGCACCGTGCAGCCACACCGCGCGTACCCGGTCGTCGCCGGCGAACACCTCGATCGCCCGGTCGTACAGCGGAAGGTACCGGTCCGGGAGCCCGGACAGCTCGGCCGGCCGTGTCGTCATGGAGTCCATTCTCCGTGGTGGTACCTGGAGCAGGTCAGGTGCCGACCGGGGCGCCCTTCTCCCGCATGAACGGCACCGGGTCGATGGCGCCGTTGGGTGACATGTCGTTGTGCAGGTGGACCTCGAAGTGCAGGTGAGGGCCGTCGGCGTTGCCGGACTGGCCGACGTAGCCGATGGTCTGGCCGACCTTGACGGTCTGCCCGACATGCACCTCCGGCCGGCGGATCATGTGGCAGTAGCGGGTGTTCACCCCACCGGAGTGCCGGATCTCCACGTACCAGCCGCAACCCGGTGTGCTGATGCTGCCGTCCACGTCGCAGTTGCCGGTGGACGGTTCGCAGGTGGAGGTGATGACCAGACCACCGGCCGCAGCCACGATCGGGGTTCCCTTCGGTGGTGCCAGATCGACACCGTTGTGCAGCACGCCGCCGCGAGGTCCGAACGGCGAGCTGATCGGTCCCTTGACCGGGCGGATCCAGCCGGACGCGGCAGGTTCACCGGCCGGCGCGCAGTCGCTCGCCCCGGGTGGTGCGGTGGCGGTCAAGCCGGCCCGGGCAGCGCCGTTGGCCAGCGCATTGACCAGTGCGGCGGCGTCGTCCTCCCACTTCGCGTACGCGTCCGGGAAGGCGCTGTTCTGCACCTGCTGCGCGGCGACCGTGACCGGCAGCTGCTGCCAGCCGTGGATGCCCTTCAGCGCGCTGTAGAACTTGCGCGCGGAGGTCTCCGGATCCATCAGCTGCTTGACCGTGCCCCAACCTCCCTCACCCTCCGGCGGGCTCGGCCGCTGCTGGAACAGCCCGACCGAGTCGTGGTCGTGGCCGACCGAGTCGTGCGGCAGCGCCATGCTGTGCGCGACCACCACCGGGTAGGTCGGATTGTCGTTGGCGTAGACCTGCAGGCTGGACTCCTGCAGCGCGGTGGCGATCGCGACGATCCAGCCGCGCGGCGGAATGTGCATCGCCACCCCGGCCCGGATGATGCTGTACGCGCGGGAGCGCTGCACCTGGCTGTAGCCCGACACCGCCGGCAGATGACCGTACTTCGGCAGCGCGCCACCACAGGCCGCCGGATTGAGGGCCGGCGAATCCTGCTTGGCGAACAGTCCGGTGACCGCCACCGTGCCACCTACCCCGCAGCAGAGCAGCGTGAACGTCACCGCCACCGATACCCCGACCCACAGACCCCGGCGGCTCATCGCTTCGGGTTCCAGTCGATGCCGTCCACCTGCCAGACGGACTTCGTACTGACCAGCCGGAACACCAGCGTGCCCTGGTCGGTCGGTACGTTCACGTTGGCCCACACCGCGCCGTGGTCGGCCAGCTTCACCGCACCGGTACGCCGCTGCGCCGGTACCGTCGCCGGGTCCATGGTCGGGATCTGCGCCGCCAGCTTCGTACTCGCGTACCGGGTGAGTGACTGCCGCCAGGTCTTCGCGGGTTGTTCCGACTTCAGGTACACCACGCTGAACGAGGTCGCGACCTGTAGCGGACCGGGCTGGCCCGGCTTCACCACCGGCGCCACCGCGGACGGCGAGCTGGCCGGTCCGTCGTCGGGTGGACCGGACTCGTCAGCACCGGCGCTGGCCGGCGCACCGACGATCGGGCTGGCGGTGGAGTCACTGCTGTGCCCGCCGAGCCCCATCAGCCGACCGACCAGCACGATCATGATGACCGCCAGCGCGACCAGCCCGGCGATGCCGTACCTGCTGGTCACGAACCGCAGCACCGTGCGCATGGCAGTCTCCCCGGTCAGGCTCTGGATTCGTTACGAGCGGAATCGGGCTGGTAGCGGTGGAACTCCCGGTCGATCGCGTCGGCATCGGCCGAGATGCGGGCGTCCGCCTGCCCGACGCTGTGGGCCAGGTCGTTGTAATCGGAAGCACCGTCGGCGTAGCGACCGGTGGCCGGCACCCAGACCCGGTCGTCGTCGCTGGTGCTGGGCCGCTCCGGCGTGGGCGTCGGCGCGGACTGCTCGCGCGCCGGCGATGTGGATGCCGGTGCGGTGGGCGTCGTCTGCTGCTCCGGCTGCTGCTGGGCGGCTTCGTTCTCCGCTCCGGCGGTGACCGGTACGGGGCTGTCGGCGGTCTGGTCGGCGGGCCGGGCCTTCGCGGTGTGGGCGGCGATCTCCCCGCCCACGGCGGCGCCGAGCGCCACCCCCTTCAGGTCGCTGAACAGGCGCTTGTGCCACGGCCCGATGCCGGCCAGCTCGCCCATCGGGCTCTTGCCGCCCAGCTGGGTGACCCGTCGGTACGGGCGCAGCAGCAGCCAGCCCACGATCCCGCACAGCCAGACCAGGGTGATCTGCAACCAGCCCGGCAGGGTCGCGGTGTTCATGATGATGTCCACTGCGAACAGGTAGATCGACGCACCGGCACCGAAGATGATGATGTTGAAGATCGCCGCGATGACGATGTTGACGAGCCGCTTGAACCCGGCGCTGGCCGGCCGCAGGATCGCGATCGTACCGATGATCGGGATCGCCACCACCGCCCAGCGGAAGATCAGGAACCCCAGGATGATCAGCAGCGACGCCGCGATGTCGAAGAACGCGAACGCGATCGCCGAGATGATCGAGATCAGCCCCGCACCGACCCGCGCGCTGCCCTCCTTACCCTGCAGATAGTTGTAGGCGTCCGGGTCCTCCTGCTGGATCTGCTGGGCGACCCGCTGGAAGTTGTCGGACTTCTGCTTGTAGATCGTCGCGCGCCGCTTCGGGTGTTGGCTGGATGGTCCTTGGCTTCGGCCCAGCTCAACGAGGACGACTGGTACAGCGCCATCCCGTACTTCTTCGCCGTGGTGCTGGTCGCCGAGCCCAGGGTGCCGCGCAGCCAGTTGTCGTACAGGATCGCCTGGGTCGCGGTGTCGCTGGCACGCAACGCTGGGGGCCGGTGGTCCTTGCACAGTGACGGGTCGGCCTTGACTCCCGCTGGCGGGTTTGGCATGGCGTTCGGGCATCGGCTGGTCGGGATGTTCTTCGGCTGCGGACCGACCGCATCGTGCACGATGCCCAGTGAGGAGACGAGTGTGCTGTCTGCGAGATGGGCCGAGGTCAGTGGCCAGGCGGCCACGGCCGTGACCACGGCCATCACCAGGATCGCCCATCCGGCGGTGGTCAGCGCGTCGTTGAGGTCGGCCTGCCGGGAGCGCCAGATGAGGTAGAGGCCCACGATGGCGACGCTGATAACGCCGAAGACGCTGAAGACCTTCTCGAAGATGGCCTTGGTGGCGGTCTTCACCAGCTTGTCCGACCAGCCCCACATGGTGGAAGGCTCGTACGCCCGCTCACGGAATGCGTCCGCGGCACCGATGATGCCGGTGGAGATCATCAGCTCGCCGTTGGCGATGGTGGTCGTGGCGCTGCTGTCCGACGGCAGCGGAGATGCGCCGGACGCGCAACCGGGGTTGTAGATGGGGTAGGAGTAGCCCGAATAGCCGTAGGAGCTGTAGAGACCGGTGACACCGGACGGAGGCTTCGGATCCGAGGCGAACCAGCCGCCGAATCCGCTGTCCGGTGCACTCGGGGTCGGGATGCCCATGCATTCGCTGGCCGTGGAAGTTGCTGGGTCCAGCTTGTTGATGCAGTTCTGGATGTTCCCCGGCGTCGCCCATTCTCTGGCGTCACAGTGGTTCGGGGCGGCGTGGGCGGGAGCGGCGGGCCAGAACAGTACGGCGGTCGCCGCGACCATGAGGGCCAGAAGCAAGGAGACGTGACGTTCTCGGCCGGTGGCCGGCCTGGACGAACCACCGGATCGGCTTGAGGGGGCCAGCCGGGCGATCATCACGCCTCCTGACTCGATCTGTCGCGGGTAGCGGACATGGGTCGGGACGGACCGTCGGTACGGGCGGCGACGCCACCCGGCTGGGTGGGGGTGGTGTCCAGGTATTCCAGCAGTTGCGGCACGTACGACAGGTCGACGCGCATGCGCTGCACCCGACCGTCCACGTCGCGCATCACGAACTCGCGGTAGCTGAGCCGGTCGGTGGAACTGGCCTCGGACTGCGACAGTGCACCGAGGGTCCGTTCGTACCCGACGTCGCGGGGGACCCGCAGCAGTCGCAGCGCCTCGGCGGCGATCTCCGGGTCCTCGGCGATCCGGCCGACGAACACGGTGGACACCAGGTTCTGTACATCCAGGCCGAGGATGTCCTTCGGGTTCTGCGAGGCGACCAGGCCGGAGATGTTCCATTTCCGGGAGTCGCGGGCGAGCCGGACCAGGAACGAACGGCCGGACCGCCAGCCTTCCATGAAGTGCGCCTCGTCCAGACCGACCAGCTTGCGGGTGCGCATGTCGCCGCCGTAGCAGCGGCGCACGGCGAGGCGGTGTGCGGTGTGCAGCATCGGCAGCGCGAGCTGCTCCTCGGCCGACCAGTATTCCCGCTCGATCTTCAGGTCGGGCAGCCGTAGCCCGGCCATGGTGATGACGGTGAGTACGTCGCGATTCTCCGGGTTGGCCAGGTTCTCCGGCGGCCGGCCGAAGAACAGCATGGCCAGCGGCATCTCCGCGGCGTCCATCAGCAGGTTGGCCAGTTCCCTACCGTCGTCGTCGGTCTCCCGCAGCGCACGTACCACATCGTCCAATGTGGACGTTTCTTCCGCCGGTACTTGCCGGGACGCGTGCCGCAGCAGCGCTGCGGTGGATGCCTCCCGGGTGACCTGCGGCGGGATCAGCATCGAGCAGATGTCCTGTACCAGCATCCGGCGTTCGGCGCGGGCGTTGGACACCGAGATGTCGTACTCCCGGTCCCCGGTCGGACCGGCCGGGAAGTGGTTGCGGTGCGGGGTCGGGATCAGCGCGTACGGGGCGAGGGTGCCCTGGTCCGAACCGGTCAGGTTGAGCACCCGGGAGTACGGCCGCAGCTCCGGCATGTCGCACAGCCGGGCCAGCGGACCGGACGGGTCGAGCAGCGTGGTCTGCACGCCCCGCCGGGCGGCCAGATAGCCGAGGCCACCGACCAGGGTGGACTTTCCGCCGCCGGGCTCGGACACGAACACCGCGAGACCGGAGCGTTCCCGTACCTCCATGGGGAAGTGCAGGTCGAGGAAGACCGGCCGACGGCAGGTACCCGCGGTGCGGCCGATCAGGTCACCGCGCCGGTCGCCGACCGTGGACGCGGCCTGCGGCAGCGCGGCGGCGAACAGCTTGACCGGCATCCGACGTACGTAACCGGTGTTGGCGATCGGCTCGCCCGGGATGAACTCGCGGGCCAGCCAGTCCTGGTTCTTCGGGTGCTGCAACGACACCCGTAGGTCCCGGGAGTACATCTTGGTCAGTGCGCGGGCCCGTTCCAGGCATTCCTCCCGGCTGCGGCCGCCGACGGCGATGCGGTGCCAGCCGTGTACCCGGCTGGCGTCCAGCGGCAGACCGGTCGTCATGTCGTCGCCGACGGTCAGTGCGCGGCGGGCGAGCCGTTCCAGTTCCGGCGGTACGTCCATGCCGTGCTCGACGTAGTCGCTCTGCTGGGAGCGGATCATCCGCAGCCGGTGCTCCAGGTTGCGGAACGTGTCGCCCGGTCCGAGTACGTCCACTCTGGACGAGATCTCCATCGGCCACGGCAGCCGTTCGTGAAAGTGCATCCACGGCTCGTGCCGTTCCGGGATCTCCAACGGTTCCATCCGGCCGACGGTGAGGATGCAGGCGTGCTGCTCCTCCCCGGTCATCCGGTTGACCAGTTTCACGGTCGAGCCGTACGGGGTGCGGTAGCGCTCCACGTGCTCGGTGAGGGCGAGCAGGTCGGAGGTGTCCCACTCGGACTGCCGGATCGAGGACAGCATCTGCGGCGGGTCCATGCACAGCGCGACGCTGCGGTAGATCAGCCATTCCAGTTCCGTGGGGCTGACCCGCCGGCCACGCATCCCGAACGCGCCGAGTACCTCGTCGAACTGGCCGACGAGCCGGGCCGCCCGCTTGCGTTCGGACTGGCCGACCCCCTTGCCGCGCAACGCGCCCAGTCGTTCGGCAAGGTTGTCGCGGAAGGTGCGGCGGGCGAACGTGATGCCCAGGTAGGTCTGGCCCTCGGCGTGGTTGACCGACAGCAGGTGTCGTTGCGCGGCGACCAGGTGGTCCGACCAGGTCGGTCCGCCGGCCGGGGTGGGCAGCGGGTGCGGCGTGTTGGCGTTGACCACCCGGGCCCACTCGTCGGCCGGGAACGGCCGGGTGGTGCGACGCAGGTGCAGCCGGAACCCGGCCAGGCCGGCGTACTGCTCGGCGATGGCGATGAGCATCGCCTCGCGTTCGGTGTCCGGTCGGAACGCCCAGCGCATCTCGGGCAGCCAGTACCACGCGGTGACGCTGGTTGCGGTGAACGTGAGGTGGCCGGCGATCTCGGTGGTGGCCAGTTCGACCGGGGCGGGCCGGTCCTTGAACTTCGGCCCGCCCTTGTCGGTGGGCTTAACCGGTGCAGTGGTGGCGCGCTGTTTCGTACGGCCGCTTTTGGTTGGCCGGGCCGGTGGACGATCGTCCACCGGGGCGCTGCGCGGTGGCGCCGAGGTCGGCTGCGCGGCCGGCGGCGGCGTGTGCTGCGCCGGTCCAGTGGGTGCCCGTCCGGTGGGAGCTTGTCCTGTGGGGGCCGGCCCGGCGGGCCGCCGGACCGTCGGGAAACCGCCGGTGGTGGGTCCTGGGGCGGTGATCGTGGGGTAGGCGCCGGACTGGTTCTGGCGTGCCGCCGGCACGGTGGGGTAGTTGCCCGACTGGTTCTGTGGCGGTGGGACGGTCGGGTAGTTGCCCGACTGGTTCTGTGGTGGGGTGGGCCGCTGTGGCTGGCTGTGGCTGTGGCTGGGCGGCGGGCGGTGGTGCGGGTCGGGACGGCGGGGGAGATGGGGCGGCGCCGGGTGCGCGGAAGACCGCGAGCGGTGCCGGACCTGCCACGACGCCGCCGGGAGGACCGCTGGTCGGCGCCGCCTGTGGCGCCTCGGTCTCGCGGCTGTCCGGCGCGGTTGCTGCCGTGCCGGCGTCATCGTCTGCGTTGTCAGACCCGTTGCCGTCGCGTTCCCGGTGCTGCGCGTCGGATGGACGGGGTGGGGTGGTGGTCACAACAGCTCCTGGCGGATGCGTACCTTGCTGCCGACGAAGCCGGGCTCACGTTGCTCGGCTCGGGGTTCGCGGGTGCGCCGCCAGTCGGTGAGCGCGGTGCGCAACACCATCCGGGCGGGCCGGTCGGGGTCGACGTACCGGAAGACCAGCGACGTGGCCACCATGGCCAGCGCGATCTCCCAGGCCGGGAAGAGGTCGACCTTGAGGGTGAGGGAGTAGTGGATCAGCATGAATAACGGGACAAGAAGCGCAAAAAGCCCATACTGCGCGTACGGCAGGTGGAATGGAAGGGTGTACCCGGGTGGTCCCAGGTACAGCAGGCGTGCCCGATAGATGTCGTCGTCGGTACGCAGCCGCATCCCACTGCCCTCACGTGAAGAAGAGGTTAATGAGGTAGTTGCCGAGGAACAGCAGGGTCACCGCACCGCCGATGAACACCAGGCCGACGATCGCGATCGCCGAGGACGTCAGGACCCGCGACACCTCACCCTTGTTGGCCCGGCCGATGAAGATCAGGCCGAGCACCGCGAGCAGGATCGGCGCGATCTTGCTCGCCAGGAACTTGAGGATGCCGCTGGTGTCGATGCCCTTCGGCGCGGCGAGTATGCCGGTCGCATGGGTGCCGGCGTCGGACAGCGGTAGCCCGGTGAGCCCCGCCTGCACGAGCTCGCTAAGCATGAGCCCCTCCCCGGTCGCTCACCACGTGGTTGTCGAGCGTCATTTGCTATCAGCTTCCTCGATAGCCTCACTTGTTGATGCTAGGCAATCACGGCGTGTTGTGGATGCCCGCGTAGAGTGTCCATGACTGTACATTGCACTCAACTATGGGACAAGGCAAGTTGCATGTAACAATGATGCCTTCCTGCCGGCCCTGAGGAGGCACGCCATGGTCGGGACGTTGGCGACCGCTGTGTTGCTGATCGTCTTGGGAGTCGTACTTGCTGGCCTGGGGGTCCACCAGCTCGGTGTGGTCCGGGCGGCCCACAAGTGGCCGGCTGCGCGACAACCACGCATCGGTAGGGCACTGTCCGGTGTAGAGGTGGCTGTCGGAATTGCCGCCGTCGCCGGCGGCAGTGTGCTTCTCACCACACTGCTCGATCTCTCCCTGATGGTGGCCGTCGGCGTGGCCGTCGGAACCGGTCTGGCCGTCCTGGTGCTGTGCCTGGTGGTGGCGGCCAAGGTGACAGACCGGGTCGAGCTCAATGCGCTCATCAGGTCACCTTCCCCGCTATACCGCGCAACGGCACCCCGACCGGGCGCCCAGCACCAGAGTGCCACTCTGGTGCCTCGCCGGGCCAATCCGCCGCTACCCGAAGAGGGGGTCACCGGCCCCGACCCGTCCATCCCGGCCGGTACCCGGCCAGGCTGGGTGCTCACCGACCAGGGCGGCTCCTTCTATCTGTGCGTCACCAGCACGGCCGGCTCGCGGATCGTCGGACTGCCCGACTTCCGGCTGGTGCCACCCGACCCGGCCAGGCATCTGACGGTGGCCGGCACAGTCGAACTCTCGGTCTGGCCGCTGCCCACCGACGCCGGGGATCCACCGGGCAGTGACGACTGGGCGCTGGCGAGTACCGAGGGGAGCTGACGCGTGGACATCCCGCACCCTGCGTCCCGTCCGACCGGGCTCGGCGTACCCGTACCGGCCGAGCCGGTACCGCCCGCGGCCCAGCCGTTGCCGCCGGTCGTGCCGACCCCCACCGGGCCGCCGGGCCATCCGCCCGACCCGGCTGCCGCGCCGGATCTGGCCAGCGCGGCCGACCTGGCCGCCGCCGCAGCGGGAGTGCCGGCCGGCCCAGCCAGCATCCCCGGCCCAGCCGCCACCCCCGGCCCGGCCGCCGGAGCCCCGGCCGGGATGGGCATCGACCCGGAGGAACGCACCCCGCGTTCGTTCCACCTCTCCCGCCAGATCCTGGAACGGGCCCGCGCGGCCGCCTACTGGCTCAGCCGCCGGCCCGGTGATGCCGGCCCCACCACCATCAGTGAACTGGTCGAGTCCGCCCTGCGGCAGGAGGTCGAGCGCCTCGAACAGGAACACAACGAAGGCACGCCGTTTCCCGCCGTGGTCGGGCGGATGCGCACCGGACCCGGCGCGGCGGGCGCCGAACGGATCCGACGCGCCCAGCGGGCCCGGCGACGTACCGACGGGTGAGCGCCACGCGCGGCTACCTCGGCCGGCCCGGTAGCGTCGGTACCGTGAGCGAGCACAACATCCGGTACGGCGCCGAGCCGGGCACCGGGCGCCCCACCGTGATGGGCGTACTCAACGTGACGCCCGACTCGTTCAGCGACGGCGGACGGTACGCCGACCTGGAAGCGGCCGTCGCGCACGGTGTCCAACTGTGGCGCGACGGCGCCGACCTGATCGACGTGGGCGGCGAGTCCACCCGGCCGGGCGCCGACCGGGTCGATCAGGACATCGAAACCGCCCGGGTCGTGCCGGTCATCCGGCAGCTGGCCGCCGCCGGCGTACCGATGAGCATCGACACGACCAGGGCGGCGGTCGCCGAGGCCGCCATCGCCGCCGGCGCCGCGGTGGTCAACGACGTGTCCGGTGGTCTGGCCGATCCGGACATGGCTCGGGTGGTGGCCGCCGCCGACTGCCCGTGGATCCTGATGCACTGGCGCGGCCACTCCCAGCAGATGCAGGACCTGGCGCACTACACCGACGTGGTGCAGGAAGTACGCGACGAGTTGGCCGATCGGATCGCCGGGGCGCTGAGCCGGGGGGTGGCCGAGCAGCGCATCATCCTCGACCCGGGGCTGGGCTTCGCCAAGACCGCCGGACACAACTGGCGGCTGCTGGCCCACCTCGACGTACTGCTCGGCCTGGGTCGCCCGGTACTGGTCGGGGCCAGCCGCAAGTCGTTCCTGGGTCGGCTGCTGGCCGGCCCGGACGGTACGCCCCGGCCGGTCGGGGATCGGGAGGCGGCGAGTATCGCCACCAATCTGGCCGCGGTCGCGGCCGGGGCCTGGGGGGTACGGGTGCACGAGGTGCGGGCGACCGTGGATGCGATCCGAGCCTGGCAGGCCAGCCGGGCCGGGGACGCGGCGGCGGCCACCGTGGGTGATGGGCGGCGCAATGGCTGACCGGATCGCGCTGACCGGGCTGCGGGTCCGTGGCCGGCACGGGGTGTACGACTTCGAGCGGGAACAGGGCCAGGATTTCGTGGTGGACGCCGTACTGGAACTCGACCTGCGCCCGGCGGCGGACAGCGACGAGGTGACCGACACCGTGCACTACGGTGAGCTGGCCGACCGGCTGGCCGCCGTGCTGGCCGGCGAGCCGGTCAACCTGATCGAGACCCTCGCCGACCGGCTCGCCGGCGAGTGCCTGGCCGACCGGCGGGTGCGCTCGGTGGAGCTGACCGTACACAAGCCGCAGGCGCCGATCGCGCAGCAGTTCACCGATGTCGCGGTCACCGTCCGGCGGAGCCAAGCATGACCACGGCCGTACTGGCGTTGGGCGCCAACCTCGGCGACCGGGCCGCCGCGCTGCGTACCGCCGTCACCGGGCTGCGCGACGTGCTGGTCGCCGTGTCCGGCCTGTACGAGACGCCCCCCTGGGGTGATGACGATCAGCCGGCGTACCTGAACGCGGTGCTGGTGGCCGCGGATCCGACGGCCGGACCGGCGGACTGGCTGTCCCGGGCGCATGCGCTGGAACAGACGGCCGGGCGGCGCCGTGACCCGCAGCGCCGGTACGCTCCGCGCACCCTGGACGTGGACGTGATCGCGGTGTTCACCGACGGCCTGACCGGGCCGGTGCGAAGCGACGCGCCCGAACTGACCCTGCCGCACCCGAGGGCCGCGCAGCGGGCGTTCGTCCTGGTGCCGTTGCAGGAGATCGCGCCGGGGCTGGAGCTGCCCGGCGCCGGGCGGATCGAGCAGTTGCTGACCCGCCCGGAGGTTGCGGCCGACGTACCGGCGGTGCGCCGGTGCGGTAGCGAGGACTGGTGGAGGCCGGAGAACGATGGATGACGAGCCGGAGCCGCGGGTACGGCCCACCAGCCCCGCCGCACTGGTGGTGGCGGCGGTGGTGGCCGGCGTCGGCGGATGGGTGCTGTTCGACCGGTTCTACGGGGTCATCCCGGCGTTGCCGGTACTGCCCGGCGTGACCTTGTTCCTGGTGGCGGCGGTGGAGGGGATCGCGGCCTGGACGACCGCCCGCCGAATCGACCGCGCACCGGGCACCGTGCCGGTGAACCCGCTGGTGGTGGCCCGGTACGTGCTGGTGGCCAAGGCGTCGGCGACTGCCGGCGCGCTGTTCACCGGCGCGTACGGCGGGATCCTGCTGTGGGTGGTGCAGCAGCGTGACCGGTTGACCGCGGCGGCCGACGACGTGCTGCCGGCGGCCGCCGGGCTGATCGGCTCGGTCCTGCTGGTTGTCGCCGCCCTGTGGCTGGAACGGTCCTGCCGGATCCCGGACCGTCCGGAGGACGACCGGGACGCCGACCGGCCGAACGGTCGCCGGGAACGCTGACACGTCTGCTGGTACGGCCAGCAGGATTGGACCGGGTACGCCACGATGGAACGTGGCTGGTGTGAGTGCGTCGCGGTCTCCGGGCCGCGGGTCGCGCGGAGGACCCGCTGTCCGCTGTCCGGTCGAAGGAGGCGCAGATGGCGCAGGACGATGCGACGGTCCGACTGCCTGGCCGCGGTGATCCCGGGCAGGCACCCGACCCGTACGGCACCGACGCGACCGAGCACGGCTTTGGCTCGGGCGGGCCGTACCGGACGGACGAGGGGTACGACGACGCGCCGGTGTACCAGCCGGGTTCGGTGACCAGCTACTCCGAGGAGGACCGCACCCTGATGCTGGGCCCGGACACCTGGTCCGGCCCCGCCGCGCGCCCGGTGCTGCAACGCGACCGGTTGCTGGTGCACGGCGTCTGGGAGGTTCTGCTGATCCTGCTGGTCGGCGGGCTGTCGCTGTTCTGCTACATCAACGAGCCGAAGATGTTCAGCGGTAGCGGCCAGGCGCCGCTGATGCTCAGCGCCGCGATACTCGGCATGCTGGCCGTCGCGGTGTCGCTGTCGCTGCGCGCGGCCACCCCGAACCTGGCGGTCGGTGCGTTCGCATCGGTGGCGGGTGTGCTGTTCGTTCGGGACCAGGGGCACGGCACGGTGGGCGCGGTACTGCTGGCGGTGGGTGTCTCGTTGACGGCGGGCCTGGTGCTGGGCCTGGTGGTCAGCGTGCTGCACGTACCGGCCTGGGCGGCGAGCCTGGGCGCGGTGTGCGCGGGCCTGGCCGTCCTGGGGTTCGTGGACCGGCACGGTGTGCTGGTGCTGCCGCGTGGCGCCGTGGTACCGGATCCGGCCCGGCACGCGTCGCTGTGGCTGATCGGGGTCGCCGGTGTTTCGGTGCTCTTCGGTCTGCTGGGGCTGATCGGTCCGTTGCGGCGGATGGTGGGGTCGTTCCGTCCGCTGGGGAACGTGGCCGCGCGGCGGGGCGCCGGCGCCGGGCTGATGGCGGTGTTCGCGCTGACTCTCTCGTCCGGGCTGGCCGGTGCGGCCGGTGTCGTCGGTGCTATGCACATCCGCGCCGCCGGTCAGTCGACGATGCTGCGGGACCTGGTACTGCCGCTGGGTGCGGTACTGCTCGGTGGGGTCAGCGCGTACGGCCGGCGGGGCGGGCTGTTCGGCACCATGCTCGGTGTCGCGGCGTTGACGTTCGTCCTGCAGTACGGCATCTACCAGCAGTGGTCTCCCGATCTGGTGACGTTCACGGCGGCTGGCAGCGCGATCGTGCTGGGCCTGGTGGTGACCCGTGTGGTGGAGTGGGCCGGCCGGCCCGACGAGCCGGTGTCCGAGCTGTGAGCGGTCGCGGACCGTAGACTCGGATGATGGTCGATTCCACTTCCGGGTCCGGTACGTCGTTGGACGAACTGGACGCGTTGCCTACAGAGGAGCTGCGCGAACGGGCTTTCGCTCTGGCGCGGCAGCAACATGACCGGCACTTCTTCGCGGATCTGGTGCGGCATCTGCCGCATGCCCGAGAGAGCGCGCTGCTGGACGATTCGACCGGCTCGATCGGCGAATTCTTCGACGAGGTGATCGGGATCTGGCGGGAGTTCACCGGCCGGTCGACCTACGGTGAGGCCGAACCGCTTATCCGGGCGCGTTTCATCGACTATCTGTTGAAGCACCAATAGGTCAGCATCGATACCTGAACGTTATCTCGCGGCCCGCTGTGCGGTGTATGGATCTTGATCGATGGGTATCCGTGGCGCATGGCATTCATGTCTGGACGTGTCCGTTCCGCAGCGGGTACCTGTGCGATCGCCACCCTGGTGCTCGTGTTGGCGTTCGGCAACCCGGCGTACGTCGACTGGGCTGCCCGTAACGCCGACACCGGCACCGCGAGTGGACTGTTTCTGCGGACACTCGCATGGCCGACCTGGCACCTGGCACCCGCGAACGGTTCCGGGGCGGCGATCCGCGACCTGCTGGCCGCGGACCTCAAAGCGATCCTGCTGATCCTGCTGGTCGCAGTACTGGTTGGCGCCACCATCACGCGCAGCGGGTTCGGTGCGTTCGTGATCGGGTGGGGCTGCACGATGCTGGCGGCCGGCATCGCCGGCCTGCTCGCCGCGTTCCTCGCGCACGACGCGTCGCTGCACGGCGCCATGCTGGCCGCCGCGGGCGGCGCGACGTACGGGCTGCTCGTCGGGTGGCTGATAGGTCTGGCCGCCCTCACCGGTCGACATTGACCGGTATGCCGCCGAGCCGGCCGTCACCCGCAGGGGTGGCGGCCGGTTCGCGTACGCCGACGGTCAGCCCACCTCGGCTGGCCGGCTGTCGTGCATGGCGCGGTAGACGTCCTCGGGAGTGAGTACGCCGGTGATCTCGTCGCCGTCGCGTACCGCGACCCAGCCCGTACCGCCCTCCAGCAGTACGGCCAGCGCGTCGCGCAGGGTGCCGGTCGCCGGTATGGTCGGCGGGTCGATGGCCCGGTCGAAGCCGTCCACGGTGGCCGGGGCGCGCAGCGCGGTGGCCGGGATCCCGGTGACGCTGAGCCGTTTGATGCCACGGTCGCCGCCGATGAACTCGGCCACGAACGAACTTGCCGGCTGGCCCAGGACCTCGACCGGCGGCGCGTACTGTTCCAGCTTGCCGCCCTCGGAGAGCACCGCGATCCGGTCACCGAGCCGGACCGCCTCGTCCACGTCGTGGGTGACGAGCACGACCGTCTTGCATACCTCGGCCTGCAGCCGCAGGAACTCCTCCTGCAGCCGGCCCCGGGCGATCGGGTCGACCGCGCTGAACGGCTCGTCCATCAGCAGCACGACCGGGTCGGCGGCCAGCGCCCGGGCCACCCCGACGCGCTGGCGCTGACCGCCCGAGAGTTCGTTGGGATAGCGCTTTCCGTACTGTCCCGGGTCCAGTCCGACCAGATCCAGCAGCTCCTCCACCCGCTGCTCGGTGCGGTCCTTCGCCCAGCCCAGCAGGCGCGGCACGGTCGCCACGTTCTGGCGCACGGTCTGGTGCGGGAACAGCCCGACATCCTGGATCGCGTAACCGATCCGCCGACGCAATGCCACCGGATCGGCGTGCGTGATGTCCTCCTCGTCCAGCAGGATCGATCCGCCGGTCGGCTCTACCAACCGGTTGATCATCCGCAGGATGGTCGACTTGCCGCAGCCGGACGGTCCGACCAGGGTGACGAGTTCACCCGCCGGTACGGTCAGGCTCAACTCCGCGACGGCAACCGTGCCGTTCGGGTAGGCCTTGCTCAACCGGTCCAGTCGGATCTCCGCGGCGGCGCTCCCGGTCTCAGGGGTAGCGTCCACTCGTGTCCTCTCTTCACGGAGCTTCATCTCACGTGCTGGCGGCGGTCACCGACGACGCGGGAAACCCCTGGTTCTCCTGGTCCTACGTGCGCGAGAACAGCCACACGTTGTGGTCCGCCCTCGAGCAGCACATCGAACTGACCGCGATCTCGGTGCTCATCGCGGCGGTCATCGCCGTGCCACTCGGCGTACTGGCGCACCGAATATCCTGGCTCACCGGTCCGATCCTCGCACTTTCCAGCGTGCTGTACACCATCCCGTCCCTGGGACTGTTCGCCATCCTGGCACCCTTTGTCGGCCCGTACGCCAGCACCGTGGTGATCGGACTGGTGTTGTACGCGCTGTTGGTGATCGTGCGCAACACGTTGACCGGGTTGCGGCAGGTGCCCGTCGAGGTACGTAGCGCCGCACAGGGTATGGGGTACGGGCGAATCGGTCTGTTGACCCGTATCGAGCTGCCACTGTCGTTACCCAGCATCATGACCGGACTGCGGATCGCGACCGTGTCCACCGTCGCGATGGTCACCGTCGGCTCGGTCATCGGTGGGTACGGCGGCTTCGGAGAGCTGATCCTGGAAGGCTTCCGGAACAACTTCTACAAGGCGCAGATCATGACCGCCACCATCGCCTGCGTACTGCTCGCCCTGGTGCTGGATCTGGTCCTGGCCGGCGTCGGCCGGCTGGTGATGCCATGGGCGCGGCGGCGGACCCGGTGAGCGCCCGGTTGATCCGTTGCGGGGCAGCGGATCGAGCACCATATCGGGATATCGGCGCAGCTCGCGCCCGTGAGGAGGGCCGGCCGGCATGAACGTGTTCAACCAGGCGTGGGTGTGGCTCAACGACCCGCTGAACTGGACCAACTCCGACGGCATCATCGCGCTGACCTGGCAGCACCTGTGGATCTCCGCGCTCGCGGTGCTGTTCGCCTGCGTGGTGTCCTGGCCGGTCGGGATCTGGCTCGGCCACCAGGGTCGCGGCGGTGGGGTGATGGTAGCGGTGTCCAACCTGACCCGGGCCGTACCGACGCTGGCCCTGCTGTCGATCTTTCCGTTGACCTTCCTCGGTTTCGGGCCCTGGTCGGCGGTGGCCGCACTGGCGATCTTCGCGGTACCGCCGCTGCTGGCCAACGCCGTGGTGGGGCTCGGCGAAGTGGATCCGAGTGTCCGGGACGCCGCGTACGGCATGGGACTGTCCCGCTGGCAGGTGCTGTACCGGGTGGAACTGCCGCTTTCGGTGCCGTACCTGGCGACCGGGTTCCGTACCGCCGCCGTACAGGTCGTCGCGACCGCCACGTTGGCTGCCCTGGTGGGCGGTCCGGGCCTCGGCACGATCATCAACCAGGGCTTCGGTCTGGGGCTGGCCACCGGTGGCGGGCAGGTACTCGCCGGCGGTCTGCTGGTGGTGGTGCTGTGCCTGATCATCGAGGGTCTGCTGGTGCTGGCCGAGCGCGCGGTCACCCCCGTGTCGCTGCGGTCTCGCCGGGCACCCCGCCGCCGGCTGCGCCTCGCGATGTCGCGGTGACGTTGCGCTGAATTCCTCCCGCTACTGCACCAGATGGGCGGAGGCTGGGTAACGAACACGACAAGGACTGCCGTTCGAGTTGCGGCTGGCGCGGGCGCGGGGTTCGCTTGTCGGGCGCGGGAGGCACCGCGTCTCGTGCTACCGGAACACCGGTGGTCGGGGCGTTGCGTCGACCGCTCGTCGGACACGCGGCCGACCAGAGGGTCGAGCCGGGACACGGAAGGCGGGCAGTAATGGACAAGCGGCCGTCCCGGGTGATTCTCGGGATTTTGGCTGGGCTGTCGACAGCGGCGCTGATCGCCGGTTGTGGACAGGCCGGGTCGTCCGGAACCAAGAAGGAGAGCGCAGTCAAGGGCGCCGGGTGTGCGCCGGTCGCCGGCGACAAACTGGTGCTGCTGAAAGACGACAAGCAGCTGCAGAATTCCGACAATATCCTGCCGGCGGTGAACAAGAAGGTCGCGACCCCGGCACTGCTGGCCAACCTGGACAAGGTGTCGGCCGCACTGGACACGCCGAAGCTGATCCAGTTGAACAAGCAGGCCGACATCGACCACAAGGCCCCGCAGAAGCTGGCGACCGCGTTCGCCAAGGACAACAACCTGACCTCCGGCGTCACCAAGGGGTCCGGCACGATCACCATCGGGGCCGCCGACTTCAGCGAGAACAAGACGGTCGGCTACCTCTACCAGACGGTGCTCAAGGCAGCCGGATACACCGTGAGTGTGAAGACCATCGGCAACCGGGAACTGTACGAACCTTCCCTGGAGAAGGGGGAGATCCAGATCGTCCCGGAATACGCCGCGACCCTCACCGAGTTCCTGAACCAGAAGGCCAACGGCAAGAACGTGGTGCCGCAGGCCTCGGGGGACATCGACACCACGATGGCGGCGCTGACCAAGCTGGGTGACAAGGTCGGGCTGAAGTTCGGCAAGCCGTCCAAGGCAGCCGACCAGAACGCCTTCGGCGTCACCCAGGCCTTCGCGGACAAGTACAAGGTCACGACCCTGTCCGAGTTCGCGGCCAAGTGCAGCGGCAGGGCCACGGTCCTCGGCGGGCCGCCGGAATGCCCGAAGCGGGCGTTCTGCCAGCTCGGTCTGGAGAAGACCTACAAGATCGCATTCGGCAAGTTCACTCCGCTGGACGCCGGTGGCGCCCAGTCCAAGAGCGGGCTGAAGACCGGAAAGGTCAGCATCTCGCTGCTGTTGACCTCGGATGCGGCCTTCGCCTCCAGCTGACAGCTGATTTCAGCGGGTCGTAACGCGGGTCGATCCTCGGATCGGCCCGCGTTCGCCGTGTCCGGGAACAGCCGGCAGAACGGTACCGGGCGGGATGATGAGGCATGGCGTAGCTGCTGGTCAAGACCTACTGCACGGTTGCAAAAAAGTTGCTTTCGCAGGATTGAATCGCTGTGCCGAGCGTGTATCGTCCCCGGCACGGCAGACCTTGCGACCGGGCCGGGCTACGGGGTCTGTCGGCAGCTACACGCGATGCGGAACCAGTCCGCTCTCGCGCCAGTGTGAGACACCGCCCGTGCCGGGGTCCCTCCGGCATCGGTGCGCGGTCCGCAATGCCGGTGGGAGGAAAAGCAGGCGTGTCAACCGCACAGACCCCGGCAGTGGCGACACCGGCGGGGGCCCGGCCCGCGCAGTTGAGTCTGCCGCGTCGCATCTGGCGCAGCTATGCCTTTCGGCGCATCGGCAAGGCCCTGCTGACCATCTACCTGGTCGCGACCTTCAACTTCTTCCTGGTTCGGCTGCTGCCGGGTAACCCGGTCGAGGTCTTCATCAACACCCAGATGCAGCGCAGCGGCATGTCCTACGACCAGGCCGCGAACATGGCCAAGGGCCTCTACTCGTTCGACCCCGGTCAACCGCTGCTCGCCCAGTACTTCCAGTATCTGAGCGGGCTGCTGCACGGCGATCTCGGCTACTCGGTCGCCTCGCCGGGTACCACGGTGGGCAGCATCCTGGTGTCGTACCTGCCGTGGACGCTGTTCAGCGTCGGAATCGCGCTGATCATCAGCTTCTGCCTGGGAATCCTGCTGGGCATGGTGATGGCGTACTGGCGTGGCGGTGTGGTCGACCACGTCCTGTCGATCCTGGGTTCGTTGCTGCACTCGATCCCGAACTACCTGCTGGCCATCATGATCGTGGTGTTCCTGGGCATCCAGCTCAACCTGTTCGACATCAGTACGATGCGGGGCGCGTACTCGCCCGGGGTGACCCCGGAGTTCAGTGCGGACTTCTTCTCCGACGCCCTCTACCACGCCGGCCTGCCTATCACCACGTACGTACTGACCACCATCGGTTCCTGGATGCTGGTGATGAAGTCGTCCACTGTGGAGACACTCAGTGAGGACTACGTCACGGTGGCCCGGGCGCGGGGGCTGCGGGACCGGCGGATCGCCACCGCGTACGTCGGCCGTAACGCGGTGTTGCCGCTGTTCTCCCAGCTGGCGATCGCGGCCGGTTTCGTGGTCGGTGGCTCGATCCTGATTGAGCAGGTCTTCCAGTACCAGGGCATCGGGTACCTGTTGTTCAAATCGGTCAACGATCGGGACTATCCGCTGATGCAGGGCATCTTCCTGGTGATCACGATCGCCGTGGTGCTCGCCAACCTGCTGGCCGACCTGCTGTACGGGCGGCTGGATCCACGCATCCGACTCGGCGGAGGTGGGCAGTGACCGCGACCGTCGGCACCAGCTCGCTGGAGACACCCACCCCGACACCGAAACGGGCGGCGGTACGGCCGGGGCACACCCTGCTGAAGGCGTTGACCCGCAGCGCCTCCGGCACCGTCGGCTTCGCGCTGGTCGTGGTGATCGTGCTGGTCTCCCTGATCGGCCCGCTGTTCACCCCGGAGAACCTGCCGACCGACACCAACGCCATCTACCTGGCGCCCGGTGCGAGCCACCTGCTGGGCACCGACGCATCCGGCCGCGACATCCTGATCCAGGTGATCAACGGTGGCCGTACGGTGATCGTGGTCGGCTTCTCGGCGGCACTGTTCTCCACCCTGATCGCCATCGTGTTCGGTTCGCTCGCCGCCTACGTCGGTGGTGTCGTCGACTCGATCATTGTGGCGGCCACCGACATCGTGCTGACGGTGCCACAGATCGCGCTGCTGGCCGTACTGTCCTCGCTCTACCACCTGGACAATTCGATCCTGCTGGCCGGCCTGATCGGCATCCTGTCCTGGCCGACACTGCTGCGGGCGGTCCGCGCCCAGGTGCTGTCGTTGAAGGAACGCGAGTACGTGGAGGCGGCGCAGCTGCTGGACCTGGGAACCACCCGGATCTTGTCGGTGGAGATCCTGCCCAACATGGCCAGCTTCATCGTCATGAACTTCATGATCGGCATGACCAACGCGATCTACGCGCTGGTCGGCCTGTACTTCCTCGGCCTGGCACCGCTGGCCGGCCACAACTGGGGGATCATGCTCAACGAGGCATGGACCCGGGGCGCGATCTTCGACTCCGACAGCGTCTTCTACATCCTTGCCCCGGTGATCGCGATCAGCCTGCTGCAACTGGGTCTGGTGCTGATGACCCGGTCCCTGGAGGAGATCCTCAACCCGCGGCTGCGGCAGGACTAGGAGGGTCGCCGATGAGCGTGGAGCCAGTACTCGCGGTACGGGACCTGGTGGTCGAGTACCGAACCCCGGTCGCGCCGGTGCAGGCGGTCCGTGGGGTCACCTTCGACCTGTATCCGCACGAGAGCCTCGCTCTGGTAGGGGAGAGCGGTTGCGGCAAGACCACGCTGGGCCTTGCCCTGCTGCGGCTGCTGCCCAGACTGGCCAGTACCCCGCACGGTGAGGTCCGGTACCGGCAGTCCGACGGCAGGGTGGTGGATCTGCTGGCGATGCGCCGCGAACAGCTGCGCAAGTTCCGCTGGAACGACGCGGCGATGGTCTTCCAGGGCGCGATGAACGCGCTCAACCCGGTACTGCGGGTCGAGGACCAGATGTACGACACGATCCGTGCGCACCGGTCGATGTCGCGGGAGAAGGCCCGCAAGCGGTGCGGTGAGGTGCTGGAGATGGTCCGGCTTGAGCCGGCCCGGGTGATGCCCAGCTATCCGCACGAGTTGTCCGGCGGGATGCGGCAGCGGGTGCTGATCGCGATGGCGCTGCTGCTGGAACCCCGGGTCCTGGTGCTCGACGAGCCCACCACCGCGCTGGACATCCTGACCCAACGGTCCATCGTGGATGTGCTCCAGGAACTGCGCCGGGAGTTGGGTTTCGCGATGGTCTTCGTGACCCACGACCTGGCGTTGGCCGCCGAACTGGCGGACCGGGTGGCGACCATGTACGCGGGCCGGATCGTCGAACTGGGCGACGCCCGGGACATCTTTGGTGCCTCGCGGCATCCCTACACCGGTGGGCTGATCCGGGCGGTGCCGCCGGTGGTGGGTGACAGCAGCGAGATCAGTTCGATCCCGGGTGGCCCGCCGAGCCTGGCCGCGTTGCCGTCCGGTTGTCCTTTCCGGGTCCGGTGCGAGCTGGCCGAGGACGTCTGCGAGCAGACCGATCCGGAGCTGGCCCGGGTCGGCGAACGGCACCAGGCGGCCTGTCATTTCTCCGACCGGGTCTCCTTCGAGCGGGTGGTGGTCTCCGATGGGATCTGAGGACGAACGGGCCGCGTCGGCCCCGCTGATGTCGCTGGACACGGTGTCGCAGATCTTCCGTACCAAACGGGGCGAGATCCCGGCGGTACGGGACGTGTCGCTGAACCTGTACGCCGGCAAGGTGCTGTGTCTGGTTGGGGAGAGTGGCTCGGGCAAGACCACCACGGCGCGGGTGGCGGCCGGGTTGAACCGGCCGACGTCGGGCCGGGTGCAGTTCGATGGCCGCGACGTGTGGGCGGCCGATCGGGCCGGGTTCCGGGAATTCCGCCGCTCGGTGCAGTACGTGCACCAGGACCCGTACTCCTCGCTGAACCCGATCCGTAGCGTGTTCGCCACCCTGGCGGCGCCGATGAAACGGCACGGCCTGGTGTCGGGCCGGGACGAGGCGTGGCAGAAGGCCGCAGACCTGCTCGGCCGGGTGGATCTGACGCCGGCGGAGAACTTCTTGACCAAGTACCCGCACCAGCTGTCCGGCGGCCAGCGTCAGCGGGTAGCGGTGGCCCGCGCGCTGACCCTGGATCCGAAACTGATCATCGCGGACGAGTCGACCTCGATGCTGGACGTGTCGATCCGGATCAGCCTGCTGGCCATGCTGACCCGGTTGTCGGACGAGCTGGGTGTCGGCTTCCTGTTCATCACCCACGACCTGGCGCTGGCCAAATACTTCGGCCGGGACGGTGACATCGCGGTGATGTACCTTGGCCGGGTCGTGGAGTACGGCCCGACCCAGCGGGTGATCGCCGATCCGGCACACCCGTACACCCAGGCCCTGCTGTCGGCGATCCCGGAGCCGGACCCGGAACTCAACGAACGTAAGCGGGCGGCCGGGACGCTGCTGCGTTCGATGGACACCCCGAGCCTGCTGCGGCTGCCGTCCGGGTGCACGTTCCACCCGCGGTGCCCGCGTTTCGCGGAGGGGACCTGCGATGCAAGTGTGCCGGAGCTGCTGCCGATCGCATCATCCACTGTGGAACGTCAGGTGGCCTGCCATCTGGTGCACCGGGACAGCCGTAGCGAGGTGGGCGCCTGATGTTCAGTCCCCAGCTGCTGCGGATGGCTTTCCGGTGGGCCGTACTGATCAGCCTCACCGCCGGTGCCCTGGTGCTGACCGCACCGCACGGCACCCCGCAGTTCGTCATCTCGGTGTTCATGTTGGCGGCCGGCCTGTGCTTCACAGCTCTGGTCGCCGTCCTCAGCCGTATTCCGGGCCGGTGACCGCCGCCATCGGGGCGTCGGCGCCACCCGTACCACTCGATTGCACGTTGAGCAGGGAGGATCGCGATGGCTGCAGAGCTGTCCGGGAGCAACCTTGAACTGTCCAGGCGGCGGGTGCTGCAGATGTTCGGTATCGGCGCGGCGGGTGTCGCGTTGTCCGGTACCGTCGCGGCATGCAGCCCGAGCGACAAGGCGCAGGGCAAAGGCGAGTTCCACGGTGCGTGGCCGTACGAGGCCAAGCCGAAGGGTCACTTCAATCTGGTGAACCCGTTGCCGGACGCCATTCTCGGCAACTACGGCATCTACATGGATCTGCTGGTGCCGCCGCCGGCGATGTATCTGTGGAAGGAGCGCAAGTACGTCGCGCTGCTCGCCGAGGACGGCGGCTGGGGTTTCGACAAGGCCGCCGGCACCTACAAGGTGACCCTGAAGAAGGGGCTGAAGTGGAGTGACGGTAACGCCGTCACGTCCAAGGACCTGGTGACCTCGCGCTGGATGGCCTACATCATGCGCGACATCCTGTGGGACTACCTGGACAAGCTGGAAGCCACCGACGAGCAGACCGTGGTCGCGCACATGAAGCAGCCGTCCACCGTGGTGGAGCGCTACATGCTGCGCTACCCGATCTACTCGGACGCGGTGTACGGCAAGTACGCCAAGCGCGCCCAGGACATCGTGGCCGCCGGCAAGGACATGGACAGCGCCGAGGGTAAGGCGCTCAACGCCGAGTTCCAGAAGTTCCGGCCGAAGAAGGTCGTCGTCTCCGGGCCGTTCAACTTCGACTACAACAGCATCACCAACTCGCAGCTGACCCTGGTCAAGAACAAGACCGGGTACGGCGCGGACAAGACCCAGTTCGAGAAGATCGTGCTGTTCAACGGCGAGGTTCCGGACGTGACCCCGGTGGTCGCGGCGAAGAACGTCGACTACGCCACCCACGGGTTCCCGGTGGCCAGCGAGAAGGCGTTCCAGAAGAAGGGCTACCGGATCCTGCGGCCGCCGACCTACGCCGGTTCCGCGCTCTACATCAACCTGGACAAGCACCCCGAGTTCAAGGACAAGCGGGTACGGCAGGCGCTGGCGTACGCGATCGACCGTAAGAGCAACGGCACGGTGGCGTTGGGCAAGTCGGGGATCGGCTGCAAGTACATGGCCGGCTTCTCCGACAACCTGGTGCCCGAATGGGTGACCGACACCGGCAAGCTCAACGCCTACGACCTGGACGTGGCGAAGGCCGAGCAGATGCTGAAGGCGGTTGGTTGGAAGAAGAAGGGTGGGCAGTGGACCACTCCGCAGGGCAAGCCGGCCAAGTACGAGATCAGTTTCCCGGCGGAGTTCGCCGACTACTCAGCATGCGGGCAGAACGTGGCCGACCAGCTGAACAAGTTCGGCTTCAAGGTCACGCCGCGCGGTGTCACGCACGTCGAGCAGCCCATCGATCTGGACAAGGGTGACTTCGATCTGGCCATCCAGACCTGGGGTGCGTCCACCGCGCCGCACCCGCATTTCGCGCTGAAGCAGGCGCTGTTCACCCACAACATCCCGGTGGCGTCGAACAACGGTGGCCGGGGCATCGGCTTCGAGCTGAAGCAGAAGACCACCGCGCTCGGCGAGATCGACCTGAAGAAGGTCGTGCTGGACGCGGCGGACGGGCTGGACGAGAACGCGCAGAAGGGCAACGTGACGAAGGCGGCCATCGCCTTCAACGAGCTGCTGCCGATCCTGCCGATCTTCGAGCGGTACGGCAACAATCCGGCGCTGGAGGGTGTCCGGGTGAAGAAGTTCCCGCCGGACAGTGACCCGATCCTGCAGAACGCGCCGTACGGCGACAACTTCACGGTGATGATGCTGTTCGATGGGCGACTCAAGCCGGTCTGATCTGCCGGTGGCGGCGTGTTGGTCACGATGTGGCACTGATGCTGACGTTCTGTGTCGGTGTCACATCGTGGTCGTGGATGTTGCCCTTCTGCCACGAGAAGAGTTTTCGTCACTTAAAGTGTTCATGTCGTTACATGGTGACCATTGGCATAGCGGGGTTCGGTAATGCTTGAACTAAACGTCCGGTTGGCGGGCTTCCAGTACGCCGCAGGCACTCGGTAACCTCAGACACCATGCCAGCCCGTGAGAAACGATCAGCCCGGTCCGGTCGGCTACCCACCGTGCTGCTCTGGGCCGGCGCCGCGCTGGCCCCGGTCGCCGGACTGGTCGTCTGGTTCGCGCACGGCGGCGGCCCGCTGCGCGCCGCGGCGATCCTGGCCATCCTCGGCACCGCACTGATCGGCCTGTCGGTGGCGCTGCGACGCAGCCCCGAGGAGATCGAGCTGGACCTGCGGGCCGAATGGTCCGCCGAGGCCGACACGCTACACGCCGAACTGCGCGAGTCGATGCTCACCGCGCTGCAACACACCCGGGAACCACTCCAGGATGAGATCGCCGACCTGCAGAAACAGGTAGCCGCGCTGTCCCGACGGCGTACCGAGATCATCCGTACCGACTCACCCGCGCCCCGACGGACCCAACCCGTGGTGACCGCCGACCGCGGCTCCCGATTCGAGGCGCGCCGGCCACGGTCCCACCGGCACCGCGCGGAAGACTGACCCCCGGCCCGCCAGCCAGCGCAGCGGGACGCTCACTTGTCGATGTCGCCGACCACGAAGAACATCGACCCCAGGACGGCGATCAGGTCCGACACCTGACAGCCCGGCAGCAGGGTGCACAACGCCTGCACGTTCGCATACGATGCGGTCCGCAACTTCAGCCGCCAGGGCGTCTTCTCCCCGCGCGACACCAGGTAGTAGCCGTTGACCCCGAGCGGGTTCTCGGTCCACGCGTACGTGTGCCCCTCCGGCGCCTTCACCACCTTCGGTAGCCGTACGTTGACCGGGCCGGTGCTGCGGTCCACCTCCGCCAGGCAGGCATCCGCCAGGTCCAGCGACACGTGCACCTGCTCCAGCAGACACTCGAACCGGGCATGGCAGTCCCCGGCGGTACGGGTCACGACCGGCACATCCAGCCGGTCGTAGGCCAGGTACGGTTCGTCCCGGCGCAGGTCCATGTCCAGGCCACTCGCCCGGGCCACCGGCCCCGACACCCCGTACGCGGCGGCCTGCCGCGCGCTCAGCACGCCGACGCCGACCGTACGGGCCAGGAACGTCTCGTTGCGCAGGATGATGTCGTCCAGGTCGGGCAGCCGACGCCGTACGTCCCCGACCGCCTGCCGGCACCGGCCCGTCCAGCCCGCCGGAACCTCCTCCTTCAATCCGCCGACCCGGTTGAACATGAAATGCATCCGGCCGCCCGCCACCTCCTCCATTACCTGCTGCAACGTCTCGCGTTCCCGGAACGCGTCGAACGTCGGGGTGACCGCGCCGATCTCCATCGGGTACGAGCCGAGGAACATCAGATGGTTGAGCACCCGGTTCAGCTCGGCCAGCAGGGTGCGCAGCCACACCGCCCGGTCCGGTACGGCGATCCCCATCAGCCGCTCCACCGCCAGTACGACACCCAGCTCGTTGGCGAACGCGCTCAGCCAGTCGTGCCGGTTGGCCAGCATGATGATCTGCCGGTAGTCGCGTACCTCGAACAGTTTCTCGGCGCCGCGGTGCATGTACCCGACGATCGGCTCGGCGCTGCGTACCCGGTCGCCGTCCAGGACCAGCCGCAACCGCAGCACCCCGTGCGTGGACGGGTGCTGCGGGCCGATGTTGAGCACCATGTCGGCGGTGGTCTGGTCCGGGTCGGCGAAATGCCCGGCGCCGGAGCCCATTCCCACCACCAGGTCGCGCTCCGTCATGTCCGCATCCTGCCATCCGAGCGTCGCTGTGCCGCCCGCAGCACACGATGCCATGACCTCCGAGGTAATCGACCCTGCTCTCCCGCCCGGGCATCGTTGCCCGCGTAACCACTGACCAGGAGGTCGACATGCCTTTCCGGACCGGCCGGACGGTACCCGGTCGGGATCGTCGTCGACCGCAGCACAGAGCGGAGGGACCGACATGACCGGCTTCGCGATCGGGCGACTGCACACTCCGGCCACCACCCACCCCGACGTACTGGGGTACATGGAACGCATTCAGGACACGCTCGACCCGTACGGTGGGCGGTTCCTGATCCACGGCGGCCGGGTGGATGTGCGGGAGGGTTCCTGGTCCGGCGACATCGTGCTGATCGGCTTCCGTACCCCGGCGGACGCCCGGGACTGGTACGACTCGCCGGCGTACCAGCAGATCAAGGACCTGCGTACCGATCACATCGACGGTGACGTGCTGCTGGTGGAGGGTGTACCGGCCGACCACGACTCCGCGGCGATGGCCGCCGCACTGCGTGCCCGGGCCTGACCGGGCCGCGATCGGCCCCGTGCCCGTGCCCGGGCCGGTACGGGTTCAGGGCAGCGGCAGACCGACCGGCTGGTACAGCCAGTGGTGGCCGCCGAGCCCGGCCGGGTCGGTCAGCTCCGCGGCGTGGCTCGCGGCGGCCAGAGCAGCAAGATACCCGGCCGGGTCGGTACGCGCGGTCTCCAGCGGCGGCCGGCGGCCGGTGATGCCGAGCGTCCGCAGCGCTGCGCGCTGGGTCAGCAGCGTCGCGTCCGGCCGTACCAGCGGATCCCAGGCCACATGCGCCGTCACGTCGGTGGACCCGTCCGGTACCGGCGGTATCTGCCGGCCGTGCAGGTAGCCGGTGAGGGTGCCGGCCGGTGGCCGGCAGTCGGCCAGGTGCCCGTAGTCGACGGCGAGTGCCAGCCCTCGCTCGACGGCACCGACAGCGTCGGACCAGGCGTCGTCGCGCGGCCACCCGATCTCGGCCCGGGTACCCGGCCGGGTCAGCGGCCACCAGTCGGCGAGCCACGCGGCGTCCCGGCCGGTCACCACCGGCCCGGGTGCCTCCGCGCCGGTTTCCGGATCCACCAGCAGCACCCGTACGGTCCCGTCGGCGTCGCGTTCCGCCACGTCCACCGGTACGTTGTCGAGCCATTCGGTGGCCAGCAGCAGCCCGATGATCTGCGCGGGCAGGTCGGTACGCCATGCGATGCGCTGTGGCAGTGCGCTCGGCCTCGGCGCCCGGTCCACCCCGACCAGGCGCAGGCGCGCGGCCAGATCGGCGGGCGCACCGGCGAGTACCGCGCTGAGCAGTTCGCCGCCGCCGGCGCCCACGTCGACCAGGTCGAGCCGGGTCGGGGCGCCGAGCGCCGCGTCCAGCCTGGCCAGCAGGGTCAACACCGCCCGGGCCATCGGTACGGTGTGCGCGCTGGTACGAAAATGCGCGGCGGGCCCGTGGCCGGCGGTGAAGAACCCGCGCGGGCCGTACAACGCCTCCGTCGTCGCGTCCCGCCACCGCAGCATGCACCCATCCTGCCCGTACCGTGGTGGGGTGTTGGGCTTCCTGCGGCGCGTGTTCGGTCTGCCGCTGCGCTCGGTCGCGTTCGACGCCGCGCTGTCCGCCTCCGTGGTGGCCGGCTCGCTGATCCCGCTGGCGGCCCAGCACGACCCGCGCGGTTACCTCGCCTGGCCGATGGTCCTGGCACTGCTGGTGCGGCGGCATCGGTCGGTGCCGGTGTTTGCGGTGGTGGGGCTGTGCGGGATCGCCCAACTACTCACCCATGACATGGTCGAGGGGTACGACATCGCCGTGCTGATCGCCATGTACTCGGTGGTCAAGTACGCCGACCGGATGCTGTGGGGCTGGGCGGTCGGGGTGTCTGTGCTGGTCGGTGCCCTCTGGTACGGCGTGGCCGGGCCGGATGGGGTGGGGCTGGGCGGCAGGCTCTGGTACGTGCGGGGCGGGATGATCGTCGCGTACGCGGTGCCGGTCTGGCTGATCGGGCTGACCATGCGCACCCGCCGGTTGTACGTACGTAGCCTGGAGGACCGGGCGCTGACCGCCGAACGGGAACGCGACCAACGGGCCCGGCTGGCGGTCGCGGAGGAACGCGGCCGGATGGCCCGGGAGCTGCACGACGTGGTGGCGCACAGCCTGGCTGTGATGATCGTGCAGGCCGACGGCGCCAGCTACGCCATCGACACCGATCCGGACAGTGCGAAACGGGCGGTGCGTACGGTCGCGGACACCGGCCGGGAGGCGCTCGCCGACATGCGCCGGCTGGTCTCGGTACTGCGCGGTAGCGCCGCACCGGCCGAATCGCTGCCCGTGCCGCCGCCTGGCCCGCCCGGCCCGCCTGGCCCGCCTGGTCCGGCCGATCCGCCTCCGGCGGATCCCAGCGAGGTGGGCGCCGACGAGCGGCGCAGCGTCAGCCTCGGCCGGCTGGAACCGCTGCTGGACCGGTTCCGGGCCGCCGGGCTACGCATCGAACTGCTCCGGTCCGGCCCGGTACGGACACTGCCCGGTGGCATCGAACTGGCCGGCTACCGGATCGTGCAGGAGTCGTTGACCAACGTGCTGAAGCACGCCGGCACCGGCGCAGGCACCACGGTGGCCGTGACGTACCACGACGACCGGGTCGAGCTGGTGGTGACCGACGACGGTGCCGGTGGTGGCAGTTTCACCGCCGGTCCGCTGCCCGGCGGCCACGGTCTGCTCGGCATGCGCGAACGCGTCGCGGTCTACCACGGCCGGTTCGCGGCCGGCCCGCGAACCGGCCCGGGATGGCGGGTCACGGCCGACATTCCGCTTCCCGCCGACCCCGTACCGGCCGGTCCGGTGTCCCCAGCGGTCGTGGCGCTCGGCCCCGACCGGTACGCCACGGCCGACACCGGTGGCGGGCCGCCCGTCGCTACCGTTGCGTACTGCGCCGGTACGGTCAGCCCGGACGCGCCGGCGGAAAGCCGGTCACGGGAGGGCGGGGACGGATGACGGTCAGGGTGGTGCTCGTCGACGATCAGGAGCTGGTCCGGGCCGGCTTCCGGATGGTGCTCGGATCGCAGCCCGACATCGAGGTGGTCGGCGAGGCAGGTGACGGGGCCGAGGCGCTGGACCTGCTGACCAGGACCGTCGCCGACGTGGTGGTGATGGACATTCGGATGCCCCTGATGGACGGTGTCGCGGCCACTCGGAAGCTGCTGGACCGGGCCGCCGCCGGTACCCCGGTGCCCAGGGTCCTGGTGCTCACCACGTTCGACACCGACGACGACGCGTTCGCCGCGCTCAACGCCGGGGCCAGCGGTTTCCTGCTGAAGAACGTCCCGCCGGAGGAACTGCTGACCGCGATCCGGGTGGTGGCGTCCGGCGACTCGATCGTCGCGCCCAGGGTTACCCGCCGACTGCTGGACCGGTTCGCTGGTCAGCTCGCTGAGGCACCCCGGCCCGATCACCGGTTCGACTCGCTGACCGAGCGGGAACGCGAGGTGCTGCTGCTGCTCGCGGAGGGCCTGTCCAATGCGGAGATCGCCGTCCGACTGGTCGTCGCCGAGGCGACCGTGAAGACCCATGTCGGCCGGATCCTCACCAAACTGGGTGTCCGGGACCGGGTCCAGGCCGTCGTCTTCGCCTACGAGAGTGGTCTGGTACGTCCTGGTTCCTGAGCGTCCATCCCGCTGCCCGGTACCGTCGGCCCGGGCCGGTCGGGCAGGTGAAGGATCCCACAAGCAGTGTCCGGCGCGTACCGGTGCGGGCGATACTTGCGGCGACCGGTACCCCTAGGACTGGATCACCATCATGAGCGTGAACCGCGACGCGCGACCGGAGGACCGGCCCGGGCGGCTGGCGGTCGGCGTCCTCGGCGTCGGACGGGTCGGTTCCGTACTGGGAGCCGCCCTGCACCGGGCCGGTCACCAGGTCGTCGCCGCCACCGGGGTGTCCGAGACTTCCGTGGACCGCGCGGCCCGGCTGCTGCCCGGGGTGCCTCTCCTGCCCGCCGACGAGGTCGCCCGGCAGGCAGACCTGCTGCTGGTCGCGGTGCCCGACGACGTACTGGGCGGGCTGGTCGAAGGGCTGGCCGCCACCGGCGCGATCCGGGCCGGTCAGCTGGTGGCGCATCCCAGCGGGGCGTACGGGCTCGGCGTGCTGTCGGCGGCGACGGCGGCTGGTGCCCTGCCGCTGGCGCTGCATCCCGCCATGACCTTCACCGGCCGCGCCGAGGACCTGGACCGGCTGGCCGGCGTGTCCTTCGGGGTGACCGCACCGGAACCGTTACGGCCGGCCGCCGAGGTTCTCGTACTGGAGATGGGCGGCGAGCCGCAGTGGGTCGCCGAGCAGGACCGCCCGCTCTACCACGCGGCGCTGACCCACGGCGCGAACCACCTGGTCACCCTCGTCAACGAGGCCGTGGACCTGCTGCGCCGGGCGGGCGTACGCGAACCGGAGCTGATGATCGCGCCGCTGCTGTCCGCGTCGCTGGACAACACGCTGCGGCTGGGTGACGCGGCGCTGACCGGCCCGGTGTCGCGCGGCGACGCCGGTACGGTGGCCCGCCACCTCGACGCCATCGCCAGCCGGGCGCCCGATTCGGTGGCCAGCTACCTGACCCTGGCGCGGCGCACCGCGGACCGGGCGATCGCCGCCGGACGGCTCGCACCCGGCACCGCCGAACCGCTGCTCGGGGTGCTCGCTGAGCGTCCGGATCGGACCAGGCCGTGACGGCCGTACGGCACCCGGTTCTGGTCACCGACCGGGACGGGCTGAGGGCCGCCCGCGGTGCGTTGAGCGGCACCGTCGGCGTGGTGATGACGTTGGGTGCGCTGCACGACGGGCATCTGGCGCTGATCGAGGCTGCCCGGCGCAGCTGCGAGCGCGTACTGGTCACCATCTTCGTCAACCCGCTGCAGTTCGGCCCGACCGAGGACCTGGACCGCTATCCCCGCACCCTGGACACCGACCTGGCGTTGTGTGCGCAGGCCGGTGTGGACGTGGTGTTCGCGCCGGACAGCGAGGTGATCTACCCGGACGGCCCGCCGGCGGTACGGGTCAGCCCGGGCCCGTTGGGGGAGACGCTGGAGGGCGCCAGTCGCCCCGGCTTCTTCGACGGCGTACTGACCGTGGTGCTGAAGTTGCTGCAGCTGACCCGGCCGCACGCGGTGTTCTTCGGGGAGAAGGACTTCCAGCAGCTGACCCTGGTACGCCGGATGGTTCGCGATCTCGACGTGCAGACCGGCGGCGCGCCGGTGCGGGTGGTGGCGGTACCGACCGTACGGGAGTCCGACGGCCTGGCCCGTTCCAGCCGCAACGTCTACCTGTCGCAGACCGAACGGGCCGCGGCGCTGGTGCTGTCGGCGGCGTTGCGGGCCGGCGCGCAGCAGGGACCGGCCGGCCCGGCCGCCGTCGTGGACGGTGCTCGCCGGGTGCTGGCCGCCGAACCGGCCGTACGGCTGGACTACCTGATGCTGACCGACGCGATGCTGACCCCGCTGGCCGGTACCGGGCCGCGCGGTGCGGCACCGCCTGCCGACTTCCCGGCCCCCGACTTCCCGGCCACTGGCGAAGGCCGGTTGCTGGTGGCTGCGTGGGTCGGTACCACCCGCCTGATCGACAACGTGCCGGTGCGGCTCGGCAGACCTGAGGGGACCGATGGACCGAACGAGGCGTGAGCGCAGAACCAGCCGTACGGCTGCCGCCGGAGCCGTACGGTGAGCCCGGGGTCCGGCGGGTTGGGGGTCGCGGACACGGCCGCCCGGCAACTGGCCGGGAATGACGGTCCGACCCTGCTCGTACCGCGGTTGCTGGCGGCGGGCGCGCCCGGCTGGTCCGACGAGACCGATGTGTGCGTGATCGGCTCCGGGGTGGCGGGGCTGACCGCCGCGCTGCACGCCCGGGAGACCGGGCTGCGGGTCACCGTGGTCACCAAGGTCAACATCGGGGACGGTTCGACCCGTTGGGCGCAGGGCGGTATCGCCGCGGTACTCGACCCGCACGACACCCCGGCCGCGCACGCGGTGGACACCCAGGTGGCCGGCGTCGGACTGTGTGACCCCGAGGCGGTACGGGTGCTGGTGAGCGAGGGACCGGCGCGGGTACGGGAACTGATCCGGTTCGGCGCCGAGTTCGACCGCAACTCCGACGGCAGCCTGGCCCTGACCCGGGAGGGCGGCCATCACGCCAACCGGATCGTGCACGCTGGTGGTGATGCGACCGGCGCCGAGGTGCAGCGGGCACTGGAGGTCGCGGTACGCCGCGACCCGTGGATCAAGCTGGTAGAGCACGCCCTCGTACTGGATCTGCTGACCGACCGCACCGGCCGAGCCTGCGGGGTGACCCTGCACGTACTGGACGAGGGTAGCCCGGACGGTGTCGGGGCGATCCTGGCCCGCGCGGTCGTACTGGCCACCGGCGGGATGGGGCAGGTGTTCGCGGCCACCAGCAACCCGGTGGTGTCCACCGGCGACGGGGTGGGGTTGGCGCTGCGGGCCGGCGCCGCGGTCACCGACCTGGAGTTCATGCAGTTCCACCCGACGACCCTGTTCGTGGGGCGCGACGCGGTGGACGAACTGGCTCAGCAGCCGCTGGTGTCAGAGGCACTGCGCGGTGAAGGCGCGCACCTGGTCGACGCGACCGGCCGGCGGTTCATGGTGGGTCGGCACGAACTGGCCGAGTTGGCGCCCCGCGACGTGGTCGCCAAGGCCATCATGCGCACGATGCTCGACGAGGGCAGCGAACACGTCTACCTGGACGCCCGGCACCTGGGCCGGGACATGATGGAGAACAGGTTCCCGACCATCACGGCGCGCTGCCGGCAGTCCGGGGTCGACCCGGTCGTCGACCTGATCCCGGTGGCGCCGGCCGCGCACTACGCCAGCGGTGGGGTCCGTACCGACCTGACCGGCCGCACCTCGGTACCCGGCCTGTACGCCTGTGGTGAGGTGGCCTGCACCGGGGTGCACGGGGCGAACCGACTGGCCTCGAACTCGCTGCTGGAGGGCCTGGTCTACTCGGCCCGTATCGCCGACGACCTGGCCCGGGAGCTTCCGTCGCAGGGTGAGCCGGTGCCACCACCGGACTGTCCACAGTGGGTGGTCGAGGCGACGGTACGCCGGCCGTTGCAGCAGGCGATGACCCGGGGCGCCGGCGTACTGCGCAGCGCGGAGTCGTTGGCCGCCACCCGCGACGAGCTGCGCCGACTGTCCGGTACCCGGTCGGTTCCGGGTACCGGCTCGTGGGAGACCACCAACCTGCTCACCGTGGCCGCGGCGTTGTCCGGTGCGGCCGCAGCCCGGCAGGAGACGCGGGGCTGTCACTGGCGCGAGGACTTCGGTGCCGCCGACGACGCCTGGCTGGGCCATCTGATCGCCACCATCGACGACGACGGTGCGCTGCGCGAAACCTTCGAGGGGAGTACGACGTGACCACCGTCGGACTAGGACAGTCCATTGTGGATTATGTGGCGGCCGCCGGGCTCGACCCCGACCAGGTCTCCGACACGGTACGTCGCGCACTGGCCGAGGACCTGGGCCCCGCGGTCACCCTCGGCGGTTCGCATCACCCGAACGGGGTGGACGTCACCAGCGCGTCGACCATCCCGGCCGAGCAGACCGACACCGCCGAACTGATCGCCCGGGCAGACGGCGTGCTGGCCGGACTGCCGGTCGCCGCCGCCGTGTTCGACCTGGCGTCCGACGGCGCGACCGCCTTCCGGCCGGCCGTACCGGACGGCGCCACGGTGGTACGCGGCGACGTGCTCGCCGTCGTGGCCGGTCCGACCCGGGCACTGCTCACCGCGGAGCGTACCGCGCTGAACCTGCTCTGCCGGGCCAGCGGCGTGGCCACCCACACCCGCCGTTGGGTGGACGCGCTGGCCGGCACCGGCGCGCAGGTGCTGGACACCCGCAAGACCACCCCGGGCCTGCGGTTCCTGGAGAAGTACGCGGTACGGGCCGGCGGCGGCGGCAACAAGCGGATGGGCCTGTACGACGTGGCCATGATCAAGGACAACCACGTACTCGCCGCCGGCGGCATCACCGCCGCCTACCGTCGCGTCCGGGAACAGTTCCCGGAGGTACCGGTACAGGTCGAGATCCGTACCGTCGCCGAGGCGCAGGAGGCCGTGGTCGCCGGAGCCGACTTCCTGCTCTGCGACAACATGACGCCCGCACTGCTGCACGACGTGGTCGTCGCGGTCCGCGGCCGGGCCGAACTGGAGGCCACCGGCAACCTGACCCTGGACCGGGCGGCCGTGTACGGCGGCACCGGCGTGCAGTATCTGTCCGTCGGCGGTCTGACGCACTCCTCGCCGATCCTGGACATCGCGATGGACCTGCGGAAACGGTCCGAGTAGATGCTGCTGTGCATCGACGTGGGCAACACCCAGACGGTGCTGGCGACCTTCGACGGTGACCAGCTCGCCCACTCCTGGCGGATCAAGACCGACAGCCGGGCCACCGCCGACGAACTGGCGCTGACCTTCCGTGGCCTGCTCGACGGCGGGCCCGTACGGATCAGCGGCATCGCGGCCTGCTCCACCGTGCCGGCCGTACTGCACGAGCTGCGGCTGATGTTCGAGCGGTACTTCACCGGGGTGCCGGTGCTGGTGGTGGAGCCGGGCGTGCGTACCGGGGTGCAGCTGTCGTACAACAACCCGCGCGAGGTCGGTACCGACCGGGTGATGAACACACTGGCCGCGTACACCCTCTACGGTGGCCCGGCGGTGGTGGTGGACTTCGGCACCTCCACCAGCTTCGACGTGGTCAGCGCACGCGGCGACTTCCTGGGCGGCGCGCTGGCACCGGGTATCGAGATCTCCGCGGACGCACTGGCCAACCGGGCCGCTCAGCTGGTCAAGGTGGAGCTGACCCGGCCACCGCGCGCGGTCGGCAAGAACACCGTGGAGGCGTTGCAGAGCGGCATCCTGTACGGCTTCGCCGGCCAGGTGGACGGCATCGTGTCGCGGGTGGTGGCCGAGGTGGGTCAGATGCGCGCGGTGGTGGCCACCGGTGGGCTGGCATCACTGGTGGTGGCCGAGTCGAGCACCATCACCCATCACGAACCGCACCTGACCCTGATCGGTCTACGCCTGGTGTACGAGAAGAACCAGCTCTGACGGGCAGCTGGAGTGCCGCGCGGGCGCCGACCGGCTCAGGGTGGATCGGCTCAGGGCGCCGACCGGCTCATGGTGGATCGGCTCAGGGCGCCGACCGGCTCATGGTGGATCGGCTCAGGGCGCCGACCGGACCGCCCGGTAGGCGATGGTCAGGTACGGCAGCTCGAAGGAGTCCCGGCCGGCGAGTGCCGGATGCTCGGCGCACAACGCGCGGATCCCGTCGCTCAGCTCGGCCTGCCGCTGCGGTGACGCGGTCAGGTAGTACGACCGGGACCGGACCAGTTCGACCAGACTGTCCGGCGTCATCGGAATGCTGTGCCGGAACTCGGCCCGCTCGACCGGCCCGAACTCGGCGGGCAGCGCCGGGTCGAGCTGGGCGGCATGGTCACTGCCGTCCGCCGCGCCCAGTAGCTCGGAGACCGCCACCACCCAGGGTTCGGCATGGTCCCGGATGTTCCAGACCGGCGCGAACACCCCTCCGGGCCGCAGTACCCGGGCGATCTCGGGGTGCGCCAGGTCGGTGTCGAACCAGTGGTACGCCTGGCCGGCGACGACCGCGTCCACGCTCGCCGGTTCGACCGGTATCCGCTCGGCCGACCCGGCGGCCGCCACCACCCCGAGGCTGGCCGCGGCGAGCCGGTCCAGCATGCCGGCGTCGGGCTCCACCGCGACGACCTCGTGGCCGGCGTCCCGCAGCACCCGGCTGAGCTTTCCGGTACCGGCGCCCAGGTCCACCACCCGCAGCGGCGCGGTACCCAGCATCCACGTGACAGCCTCGGTCGGATAACTCGGTCGTACCCGGTCGTAGAGGTCGGCGGCCGGTCCGAACGAGTTTCCCTGCAGCCGTCGCTGCTCGGTGTCCATACGAGTGAATTTACCGGTCGGTCCGGGGCCGGCCATGATGTACGGTCAGGCGCCGAGTTCCAGCCACGTCGGCCGCACTGGGCACGGGCGAGCGTACGGTGGCGCGCCGCGGCCGCTCCGGCGCGGCTGGCAATTCCCTGATGTGATGACATCCGGGTTCCCTTGTTGCATGCGGGCGCGACCATGCGATCGTTTGTCACCCACCCGGAACCTTGGCCAACGCGCGAAGTAAACCCACGAATCGTGTCGGTACGGTATCTGCAGCGTGGCCGACCCGGCGGAATGGGAACGACTTCAGGATCTGCCGGAACTCCGGTAACCCGGTTGTCTCGCACTCGCCAGCTTTGCGGTGCCGGAGTTCGCAACGGGTTATGTAACCTGTGATAGTGTCGCGCATCCGCTCCGCGCCCTGTTCGCAAGCGGCCGGCGGAGAGCGGCAGGAACTGCTGTCCCGCGCTGTGCGAGAGCCCGCCGTGCACGATGCCGAGCGCACCATCGGGTGCGCTCGTCAGGTCGCCACCTTCGACGCCGCCGGCCGTCATGATGTCGGTCCGCGTGCCTCGACGCGACGTCGGCGGTGCGCCGATGTCGGCCGTACAGAATGGTGACCGGTCGCCCGTCGCCACGCCCGCATCCGGCCGCGGCCGCCGCCGTTGCGGGCGTCTGCTGCGCTATTCGCACCGTCCGGCACGGCCGGATTCTCGTCTGGTGTCGATTTCCGGACAGCGTCGCCGCCGCCGCCGTTACAGCCGCTGGAGTGGGGCCGACGGGTACCCGACTATCCGGCCGAAATGGCGGGTACCCGCATTTGGATCATGACCACCCGGGTCCCGGAAACTGGGCCGGTAGAGCCGGAATGTGTCGTCCGCCACCGCCGTCGCAGCAATGGGTACCGGGCTTCCCGTCAGCTGCATCCCTGGTGACGGGGCTGGTCGCAGGGGTGGTGTCGCTGGCGCCGGCCGGCTGCGGACGTGACGAAATGCAGCCTGAGGACAGCCGGGGGAATGCGCATTGCGGATCCGCAGACCTCCCCGGCTCCGTATCCATCGGACTCCACCGGGCGGCACTGCGGGCGGTGCGTTGCGGCCCGGTTACCCGAAGAAGCCGTACTGGGTGTCGGCCGGGAACCGGTCATTGTGCCCCGTGAGGTGGAAAGTAACCCGCTTCTTCGGTGAGCCGCGCCACGGTCACCAGGAATTCCGGGGCGACCCGCTATTTCTCCAGCGGATGAGTTATTGTCTTTTTCAACTGTATTGGTCGTGACCATCAGAAGGGATCGCGCCGTGGCGCAGAAGGTACAGGTCCTACTCGTTGACGACCTGGACGGGGGGAAGCCGAAGAGACGGTTAAGTTCGGCATCGACGGCACGAACTACGAGATCGATCTCTCCGACTCCAATGCACACGCACTGCGTGACGCGCTGGCCCAATATGTGGGCGTTGCCCGCAAAATGGGTCGGGCTTCCACGGTGCGCGGGGTCGCACCGAGGAATCGTGGTGCGTCCTCGGCCACCAGTGACCGCGAGCAGAATCGCGCAATTCGGGAGTGGGCGAAGCGTAAGGGGCTGGAGATCTCCGACCGCGGTCGGATCTCACAGGAAATTGTCGACCGCTACCACGCGGAAGCGGGTCGCTGACAGGTCGGCGCGCCGTCAATGGTGGCCGGATTCAGCCGCCATCGCCGTGCCATCACGGGCAGTGTCCCGCATAGGACGGTGCTCTCCGGAGCAGTGCCGCGCACGAGGCGGTGCCTTCACCAGGTAGTGCCGCATGTCGGGCAGTGCCTCCTGACATTGCCGTCATTCACACAGTGGAAGTCCGGGACGCCGACGGCGCCTCGGACTTCCACTGTCTGTGCCGTCTCCCGGCCGGGACCGCGCGCGTCATCCAGTACGTTCGAAAAAACGACCATTGGCGCCTAAAGGCGGCTTAACGCGCGGATCAGATTTCGCTCTGGGCGTACAGCGTGGTTGCCTGGAACACGCTGCGATCCGTCGTGGTTGACCCATACATCCTGCACATCAGCACTACGGGGACCGGTACCGAGCCCGCTGTACGGCCCGCCGCGCCGGTTCCGGCCAGTTCAGCGACGTTGCCGGACCAGGAGAAGTCAGCACTCAGCGATAGAGTGATGACACGGGCACCAGCAGGTGTTCGAGGCAGAGGTGTTCGTGAGGCTCGCTCCCCAAGAGCGACGAGTGCCCCGGCAGGGCCGCAGGGGCACGAGCACGTGAGGAGCACGAAGGAATGTTCGAGAGGTTCACCGACCGCGCCCGGCGTGTTGTCGTCCTGGCTCAAGAAGAAGCCCGGATGCTCAACCACAACTACATCGGTACCGAGCACATCCTGCTCGGGCTCATCCACGAGGGTGAGGGTGTCGCGGCCAAGGCGCTAGAGAGCCTCGGCATCTCCCTCGAGGGTGTCCGCCAGCAGGTCGAGGAGATCATCGGGCAGGGACAGCAGGCACCCAGCGGGCACATCCCGTTCACGCCTCGGGCCAAGAAGGTCCTGGAGCTCTCCCTGCGTGAGGCCCTCCAGCTCGGCCACAACTACATCGGCACCGAGCACATCCTGCTCGGGCTGATCCGCGAGGGTGAGGGTGTCGCGGCCCAGGTCCTGGTCAAGCTCGGCGCCGACCTGAACCGGGTACGCCAGCAGGTCATCCAGCTGCTTTCCGGTTACCAGGGCGGCAAGGAGCCGGCCGGCGCCGGCGCCGGAACTGAGGCCACCCCGTCCACCTCGCTCGTTCTGGACCAGTTCGGTCGCAACCTGACCCAGGCGGCCCGTGAGTCCAAGCTCGACCCGGTCATCGGCCGGGAGAAGGAAATCGAGCGGATCATGCAGGTCCTCTCCCGACGCACCAAGAACAACCCGGTGCTGATCGGTGAGCCCGGTGTCGGTAAGACCGCCGCCGTGGAGGGTCTGGCCCAGAAGATCGTCAAGGGCGAGGTGCCCGAGACGCTCAAGGACAAGCAGCTCTACACCTTGGACCTCGGTGCCCTGGTGGCCGGCTCGCGCTATCGCGGCGACTTCGAGGAACGCCTGCGCAAGGTGCTCAAGGAGATCCGCAGCCGCGGCGACATCATCCTGTTCATCGACGAGATCCACACCCTGGTGGGTGCGGGTGCCGCCGAGGGCGCGATCGACGCCGCCAGCATCCTCAAGCCGATGCTGGCCCGCGGTGAGCTGCAGACCATCGGCGCCACCACGCTCGACGAGTACCGCAAGTACCTGGAGAAGGACGCGGCGCTGGAGCGTCGATTCCAGCCGATCCAGGTGGCCGAGCCGTCGCTGGCGCACACCATCGAGATGCTCAAGGGGCTGCGCGACAAGTACGAAGCGCACCACCGCATCTCCATCACCGACCGTGCCCTGGTCGCCGCCGCGACTCTCGCGGACCGCTACATCTCCGACCGCTACCTGCCGGACAAGGCGATCGACCTGATCGACGAGGCCGGCGCCCGGATGCGGATCCGGCGGATGACCGCGCCGCCGGACCTGCGCGAGTTCGACGACCGGATCGCCCAGGTCCGCAAGGACAAGGAGTCGGCGATCGACGCGCAGGACTTCGAGCGGGCCGCGCAGCTGCGCGACTCCGAGAAGACCCTGCTCGGGCAGAAGACCCAGCGGGAGAAGGAATGGAAGTCCGGCGACCTCGACGTGGTCAGTGAGGTCGACGACGAGCAGATCGCCGAGGTGCTGGCCAACTGGACCGGCATTCCGGTCTACAAGCTCACCGAGGAGGAGACCTCCCGCCTGCTGCGCATGGAGGACGAGCTGCACAAGCGCGTCGTCGGGCAGGAAGAGGCGGTCCGGTCGGTCTCGCAGGCCATCCGGCGCACCCGGTCGGGTCTGAAGGACCCGAAGCGTCCGTCCGGTTCGTTCATCTTCGCCGGCCCGTCCGGCGTCGGAAAGAGCGAGCTGTCCAAGGCGCTGGCCGAGTTCCTGTTCGGCAGCGAGGACTCGATCATCCAGCTCGACATGAGCGAGTTCCACGACCGCTACACCGTGTCCCGCCTGGTCGGTGCCCCTCCTGGTTACGTCGGCTACGACGAGGGCGGCCAGCTCACCGAGAAGGTACGGCGTAAGCCGTTCTCGGTGGTGCTGTTCGACGAGATCGAGAAGGCACACCCGGACGTGTTCAACACGCTGCTGCAGATCCTGGAGGACGGTCGACTGACCGACGGCCAGGGCCGCATCGTGGACTTCAAGAACACGGTGATCATCCTGACCACCAACCTGGGCACCCGAGACATCGCCAAGGCGGTCTCGCTGGGCTTCTCGTCCGCCAACGACGCGGACAGCAACTACGAGAAGATGAAGCTGCGGGTCAACGACGAGCTGAAGAAGCACTTTAAGCCGGAGTTCCTTAACCGGATCGACGACACGGTGGTGTTCCACCAGCTCAGCGAGGAGAACATCCTCAAGATCGTGGACATCATGATCCGCCGCATCGAGCAGCAGCTCCGTAACAAGGACATGGGGCTGGAGCTCACCGACAACGCCAAGCGGTTCCTGGCCAAGAAGGGTTTCGACCCCGTACTCGGTGCCCGGCCGCTGCGTCGCACGATCCAGCGGGAGATCGAGGACGCGCTGTCCGAGCGGATCCTGTTCAACGAGATCACGCCCGGCCAGATCGTCGTGGTCGACGTGGAGGGCGACCTCTCCGACATCGACCAGACCAAGCTGGTGTTCACTGGCTCGGAGAAGCCGGCGGCACTGCCCGACTCGGTGCCGGCCGACCTGAGTTCCGGCTCCGGTGCCGGCGAGGTCACCGACTAGTTCGACAGGCATAGAACGTTGGGCGCCCGGTCATCGGCCGGGCGCCCTTCGTGTGCAGTCGGAGCGGGCGTTGTCAGGTTGGAAGCACGTAACGGTCCCCGGCCAGCCGGTCCACCAGACCGTCCCCGACCAGCCCGGCCAGCGCCCTCGCCCGCTGCACGGCGTCCGGCCAGACCGCGTCCAGTACGCCCTGCTCCACCGGTACGGTCGCGTCCCGCAGCACCGCCATCAGCAGCCCACGTACCTGCCGGTCGGTGCCGGCGAACTTCTGCGCCCGGCGGGCCGGTGCGGTGCCGGCCGGCCGACCGGCCCGCTGCCAGCCACACTCCGCGTACACTGGGCAGTCCGCGCAGCGCGGGCTGCGTGCGGTGCAGATCAGGGCACCCAGTTCCATGAAGGCGATCGACGCCCGTGCGGCCGACCCCCGGTCGGCGGGCAGCAGCGCGTCCACCGCCGCGAGGTCGGCGCTGGTACGGGGCGCTCCGGCGGCCGCCCGGCCGTCCACGGCCCGGGCCACGAAGCGCCGTACGTTGGTGTCCACCACCGGGTGCCGGTCACCGTAGGCGAACACCGCCACCGCGCGGGCCGTGTACGCACCGATCCCCGGCAGCGCGAGCAGCGCGTCCACGTCCCGCGGCAGGATCCCGGCGTGTCGGTCCACCAGGGCCTGCGCGCACTGGTGCAGCCGCAGCGCCCGGCGCGGGTAGCCGAGGCGCCCCCAGGCCCGGATCACCTCCGCCGGTGAAGCGGATGCCAGGTCCATGGGCGACGGCCACCGGGCCAGCCACTCCCGCCACACGGGCAGTACCCGTACAACCGGGGTCTGCTGCAGCATCACCTCGCTGACCAGCACCTCCCACGGCGTGCTGGTCGGCTGACGCCAGGGCAGGTCGCGCGCATGACGGTCGTACCATTCGCTGACCGGTGCGGCGAGCCGTTCTTGCGGCGCAGAAGTCCCCATTGCCGCAGAATCCTGCCATGGCGCCGGGCCGTCGCCGCCGACACCCCGTCGTGCCGGTACGGCGCGTCGGCTCGATCCCGATCGATGTCCGGACTACGGTGAGCAGCTATGCGGATGACGGTCGGCCCGCTCGCCGCCTCCGTCTACTGGCGGCGGCGGGCGATCGTGCTAGGGGCGACCCTGCTCGTCATTCTGCTCACGATGTGGGCCTGCACCGGCGGCTCCACCGACCAGCCGACCAGTTCGGGTCCCAGTGGTGGGAAGTCCGGCGCCGGTGGGCACCATTCCGCTTCCCCGGGCCCGTCGGCGCCGGCGGACGGCGCGTTGAGCGATGTGGACGGTGACGGACCGGAGCCGGGTTCCCCGCAGCCGGCCGCCCAGCAGAGTGGTGGCGCGCCGCCCGGGTCCGCCCCGACCGGAGCCGCCCCGCCCTGCGGTGACTCCGACCTGTCGGTCACCACCAGGACCAACCATCCCCGTGTCCCGGCCGGCTCGTACCCGCTGGTGTATCTGACGATCCGCAACGAAGCATCCCACGCCTGTACCCGCGATATCGGTGCTGACCAGCAGGAACTCTGGATCATGCACGGTACGACGCGGATCTGGTCGTCCGACGACTGCGACGCCAACCACGGTACGGACATCCGCCGGTTCGAATCCGGCAGCGCGGTGGTGTTCCATCTGTCCTGGAACTCGCGCACGTCGAGCAAGGGTTGTCACGGCACCCGGCGCGAGGTCGGGCCAGGTTCGTACAAGCTGCTGGGCCGGCTCGGCAGCAAGGCCGGTAAGCCGTTCCCTTTCACCCTGACCTGACAGCCCGCGCCGCGCGATGACGGGCCGGGCTCAGACGTAGCGTTCCAGGATCGACGCTTCCGCGAGCCGCGACAGCCCCTCCCGTACTCCCCGGGCGCGGCTGTCGCCGATGCCGTCGACACCCTGCAGGTCCTCCACCGTGGCCCCCAGCAGCCGTTGCAGGCCACCGAAATGCTCCACCAGCCGGTCGATCACCCCGGCGGGCAGTCGGGGCACCTTGGCCAGCAGCCGGAAACCCAGCGGGCTGATCGCGGCCTCCAACGCGTCCGCGGTCGGCGGATAGCTGAGGGCCTTGGCCACCGCGGTCAGGTCCAGCAGTTCGGTCGCGGACAACTCGTCCAGCAGGTCCAGAACGTCGGGTACCGACGGCGGGGTGCGGCCGGGCGGGAAGTAGTCGCGGATCACCAGGGTCCGGTCCTCGTCTACCCCGGCCATCAGTTCGTCGAGCTGAAGGGCGAGGAGCCGGCCGTCGGTGCCCAGTTCGATGACGTAACCCTCGATCTCGTCGGCGATCCGGCGCACCATCTCCAGCCGCTGCACCACGGCCATCGCGTCCCGCACCGTGACCAGGTCCTCGATCTCCAGCGCGGACAGGGTGCCGGCAACCTCGTCGAGCCGGGCCTTGTAACGCTCCAGGGTGGCCAGGGCCTGGTTGGCGCGGGACAGGATCGCGGCGGAGTCGTCCAGTACGTGCCGTTGGCCGCTGACGTACAGGCTGATGATGTGCATCGACTGGCTGACCGAGATGACCGGGTAGCGGGTCTGCCGGGCGACCCGCTCGGCTGTACGGTGCCGGGTGCCGGACTCCTCGGTCGGGATCGACGGATCGGGCATGAGATGTACGGCGGCCTGCACGATCCGGGAGCAGTCGTTGGTGAGGATGACCGCACCGTCCATTTTGCACAGTTCGCGAAGTCGGGTCGCGGAGAACTCCACATCCAGTGGGAAGCCGCCGGTGCAGAGTGTGTCCACGGCGGTGTCGAAGCCGAGCACTATCAGTGCACCGGTGTTGCCCCGCAGGATCCGTTCCAGGCCTTCCCGTAGCGCGGTGCCCGGCGCCATCAGCGCGAGCGTCGCGCGGAGCGGATCATCCCGGTCGATTGGCACCTCGCAGCTCCTTCGATCTCGCCCGCGACGTGACCCCGCTCCGCCGCTGCGGTCCGATCCGTCGCTGGCAACAGTCTATGGAGTGTAGGAGCGCCGGTCGGTGCCCCCACATCGGGCGGCTAACCCTTTGTGTACGAACAGTAGCGGTCGAGCCTTGTTGGCGCCGTCCTGCGGTCGGGCGGTCGACGGCCGCCACCCGACAGATCGCCCAGACGGGCGCTGCGGTGGACGTACCCGTGGCCGGCCATGGTCCGATGTCGGACAGTGGTGTAGCCGAACGGCGCCGGCCGACGTTTGCCCAGGTCAGCCGTGCGCCGGGTTACCGGCCGCGCGCAGGGCGGCACCGAGGTCGGTGATCTCCGTGACGGTCAGGCCCGCGGGTGCCGGTGAACCGGTCGCGGCGGGTCCCGACCCGGCCGGTACGAGAGCCCGGGTGAACCCCATCCGCGCCGCCTCCGACAACCGGCGCGGCACCGCGGAGACCGGCCGGACCTCGCCGGCCAGACCGACCTCGCCGATCGCCACCAGGTCACCGGGCAGCGGGAAGTCGCGGGCCGCGGAGGCGACCGCCAGACAGACGGCCAGGTCGGCGGCCGGCTCGGCGACCTTCATTCCGCCCACCGTCGCGGCGAAGACCTCCCGGTCGTGCAGTCGGACCTTGCACCGGCGTTGCAGTACGGCCAGCGCCATCGCCACCCGCGCGGAGTCCAGGCCGGACACGGCCCGGCGCGGCGACGGGATCACCGACGGCGCGACCAGCGCCTGGATCTCGGCGAGCAGCGGTCGGCGGCCCTCCACAGTGACCGTGACGCAGGTGCCGGGTACCGGGTCGGCGTGCCGGGACAGGAACAGCCCGGACGGGTCGGCCAGCCCCCGGATGCCGCCGTCGTGCATCTCGAAACAGCCCACCTCGTCGGCCGGGCCGAACCGGTTCTTCACCGCCCGGACCAACCGGAGGGTGGAGTGCCGGTCGCCCTCGAAATGCAGCACCACGTCCACCAGGTGTTCCATCACCCGGGGGCCGGCGATCGCACCGTCCTTGGTGACGTGGCCGACGAGTACGGTCGCGATGCCCCGCTCCTTGGCGACCGCGACGAGTGCCGCGGTGACCGCCCGGACCTGGGTGACGCCGCCGGGCGAGCCGTCCACCTGGCCGGAGGCCACGGTCTGTACGGAGTCGAGGACGAGCAGCCCGGGGCGGACCGCGTCGATGTGGCCCAGAACCGTGGCCAGGTCCGTCTCGGTGGCCAGGTAGAGCTTGTCGTGCAGGGTGCCGGTGCGTTCGGCCCGGAGCCGTACCTGAGCTGCCGACTCCTCGCCGCTGACCACCAGCGACGGCCGTTCGGCGCCGGTCGCGCACCACTGGTGCGCCACCTCCAGCAGCAGCGTCGACTTGCCCACACCGGGTTCACCGGCGAGCAGTACGACCGAACCGGGGACCAGCCCGCCGCCCAGCACGCGGTCCAGTTCATCGACGCCGGTGGGGCGGCGGGCCGCTGTCTCCAGGTCGACGGTGCCGATCGGGCTGGCGGGCTGGCTGGGTGCCCGGGTCGCCAGCGCGGGAACGGCCGCTGCCTCGGTCGTGCTGCCGGTGGTCGGGCTGGTCTCCACCACGGTGCCCCAGCTGCCGCAGTCCGGGCAGCGCCCCACCCATTTGGGCGCGGCGTAGCCGCAGGACTCGCAGTGGTAGGCGGGGCGGACGGTGCGGACCGACGGTTTGCCGGTGGAGCTGCGGGAGGCCACCCGCGAACCTTATGCCCGCCGTACGACAGTCATGTCCGCGATGCCTGTGCCGCCGCCGGCGGGGTCGGGTGACAGGTCAGCCGACGCCGGGTTCGGCGGCTCCGGTCGCCGCCGGCGCGGAGGACCGGCCGTTGATCGCCTCGGGGCTCGCCACCGGCACGTTCACCGAGATCGAGCCGGCCTTCTGGAAGTGGAACACCATCGGCACCGACTGGCCGGGCTGCAGCCCGGCCTTCAGCTTGACCAGCTGGAGGTACTGACCCTGGTCGGGCAGCAGCGGCATGAAGCGCTTGGCCGCTACGGTCAGCCGGAACTGCGACTTGCCGGGCGGCTGCTCCGACGGTGTCGCCGACGGGGTCTTGGACGCCTTCGAGGTGGGGCTCGGCGAACTGGACGTGTTGTTGTCGATGTACACCACGCTGTCGGCGGCGCCGGTGCTCACCGAGGTGAGCGTGTCGGAGCTGTCGCCGGAGTTGGCGATCCGGACGACCAGCGACGCGTTGTCGCCGGCGTTGTACGTCCGGTTCGAGTCGCCGCGGAAAGCGATGCTCAGGTCGCGCAGCGCGATCGTGCCGTCGGTCGAATTCGCGTTGACCCCTTGGACGGCCGGCTTGATCTTGGCCGTCTCGGCGATCTGGCCCGCTCCGCAGCCGGCGAGCAGGGCGGCGGCGCCGGCACCGGCGACCACGGCCAGCGCGCTGCGGCGGAGCACCCGGCGCAACCGGGTTGAAGCGGATGATGCTGGCTGAGCGTCAAAGCGGCTCACGTGCGGATCCTCCTCGCCGAGCCCACCGGGCAGACCACCGGACAGCCTAGTGCGGGTGTCGGTGCCCGCCGCGCTGAGGGCCGGTGCACCCCTCCGGCAGCCGGTCAGCGCACCTATGCCGGTGCACCGAGATCACCAGGTCCATGTGTCCGCGCACGGATGCCGGCGCACCGAGAACACCGGACCGAACCGTCAGCGCACCGACGTGCCGGCCAGCACGAGGAGCGTGACGTCCACGACGGCGATCAGCAGGACGGTACGGAACGCTGCCCGCGAACCCGAGCGCCGTGCCGCCACCGCGCCGGCCAGCAACGCCGCCACCGCCAGCGCGAGACCGGTCAGTCCGTAGCCGGTCGGTGGGCCGGTCGGCCCCAGCGCCAGTACGGACGAGGCGGCGACCAGCAGCAGGCCACCCACCAGCCAACTCGCCCGGGCACCCAGTCGGTGCGGCAGCCCGCGTATGCCGCCGGCCCGGTCGTCGGCGAGGTCCGGCAGCGTGTTGAAGAAGTGCGCGCCGGCACCCAGCAGGGCGGCGGCCAGACACAGCCACCACGGCGGTAGCGGCCCACCGGGCAGTCCCAGTACGACGAACGCCGGCAGCAGGCCGAACGCCACCAGGTAGGGCAGCACGGACGCCGGGGTCGCCTTGAGAGGCCGGTTGTACAGCCAGCCCGCGGTCACCGCCACCAGGTGCACCGTGCCCGCCAGCAGGCCGGACAGCAGCGACAACGGCACGGTGGCCACGGCCGCGGCCAGCGCGGAGGTACGCAGTGTGCCGGCCGGTACGGCGCCGGTCGCGGTGGGTTTGTCGGGACGTCCGGCGGCCCGGTCCCGCGCCGCATCCCACCAGTCGTTGCTCCACCCGATGGAGAGCTGGCCGGCAAGGACCGCCGCGGCCACCAGGAGCGCGCCGACCGGGCCGCGTCCCACGGCCAGTGCCAGTACGGTCGCCACCGCGGTGACCGCTACGGTGGGCTCCGGATGGCAGCCGCGCACCAGGCCGTACCCGGTGCGTCGGCGCCGCGCCCGGTCGGTGTCGTCCGGCCACCCGCTGTCCGGCTGTCCGGCGCCTGCCTGCGCGCGGTCCGGCCGAGCACCGTCCGGCCGAGCACCGTCCGGCCGAGCACCGCCCGGCTGTGCACCGTGTGTACGAGCACTACCCATCCGACAAGTCTGCCGGTTGACGCCGGTCGCGCCAGGTTACGGATGAACCGAGCGAAGTCGAGCCCCGTGTGACAGTCTCGGAAGGTGGTGCTGTTGAGGGGTGATCAGGACGACGGACCGGTACGCAACAGTCTCGACCAGTACGACGAATTGGTCGACGAGTGGTGGCGGCCTGAGGGCATGTTCGCGGCGCTGCACTGGCTGGCGGGGGCCCGGGCCCGGCTGGTGCCCCCGGCCGGACGTCCCGGCGCGGTACTGGTTGACCTGGGCTGCGGTGGTGGTCTGCTCGCCCCGCTGCTGCGTGGCCGCGGCTACCGGCACGTCGGGGTGGACCTGGTGCACGGCTCGCTGCGGGTGGCCGCCGCGCATGCGCTGACCCCGGTACGCGGTAACGCGCACGCGGTGCCGCTGCGTACCGGCTGCGCGGACGTCGTCGTCGCCGGTGAGCTGCTGGAACACATACCCGCACCGGATCGGGCCATTGCGGAGGCGGCCCGGCTGCTGCGGCCGGGTGGCCTGCTGATCGGTGACACGATCGCGGACACCGCGGTGGCCAGGTTCGTGGGCGTTTCCCTCGCCGAACGGATCCCCGGCCTGGCACCGAAGAACATCCACGATCCGGCGCTGTTCGTGGCGCCCCGCACCGTACTGGCGCACTGCCGGGACGCCGGGTTGTGTGCCGAGGTACGGGGTCTGCGGCCCCGGGTCGCCGACCTGGTCCGCTTCCTGGCCACCCGTCGCGGTCAGGTACGGCTGGTGCCGACGTCGACCACGGCCGGGTTGTACCAGTTCCGCGCGGTCCGAACAGCCGCCCCGTCGCCGGACCGGTACGCCGGTGGCGCCGATCGACCGCAGGAGGTCAGGTGACCGAGACACCCGTACGGTGCACCGATCCGCAGAGTATCGGTCCGGAGGGCGCGGATCCGGCCAGCGCCGGTCCGGAGGGTGCCGGTCCGGACGGTGCGGTGTGGGCCGCGGTCCGGTTGGTGGCCGGCTTCGCCGAGCGGGCCGCCGGCTACGACCGGGACGGCGCGCTGCCTGCGGCGGACCTGGCCGAGCTGCGCGACGCCGGCCTGCTGGGACTGATGGTGCCGGTACGGCTGGGCGGCGCGGGCGCCGGCTTCGCCGACTACGCGCGGGTGGCGATGGAGCTCGGCCGTGGCAACGGCGCCACCGCACTCATCTACAACATGCACGCGTCGGTGACCGGCGCGTTGGCGCACACCCCGGACGAGCTGGCCCGCGCACTGGGTGCGCCCGAGGCGTACTTCACCGCCCGGGACCGGATCCTGACGGCGGCGGCCGAGGGCGCACGGTACGCGGTGGCGATGAGTGAGCCGCGCGCCGGTTCGCGGCTGTCGGAGGTGTCGACCACGTACCGCCGGGACGGCGACGGGTTCGTCATCGAGGGCCGTAAGTCGTTCGTGTCCGGTGCCCCGGACGCCGACGGCTATCTGGTGGTGGCCCGGTCGGCGGCGGAACCGGACAAGGTCTCGCAGTTCCTGGTGCCGCCGGGGGACGGGGTACTGGTCGAGCCGAACTGGGATTCGCTGGGCATGCGGGCCACCGCCAGCCACGACCTGGTGCTGTCCACCCGGGTCGACGGGGCGGCGCTGCTGGGCGGGATCGAGGGGCTGGCCGTACTGGTCGCCCAGGTGATGCCGCAGTGGTTGGTGGCCAGCTACGCGGCGGTCTACATCGGCGTCGCGCAGGCCACAGTGGACGCCGCTGTGTCGCATGTGGAGGGTCGAGGACTCGGGAGACTGCCGGCGGTACGGGCTCGGTTGGGCCGGGCGGACGCGGCGGTGGCGGCGGCCCGGCTGGTGGTGTCGGAGGCGGCCCGGCGGGTCGACGCGGCGCCCGGCGATCCGGAGACGAACCGTTGGGTGTGGCGGGCCAAGCTGTTGGCCGGTGACACCGCGGCCCGGGTCGCCACCGATCTGCTGGAGGCGGCCGGTACCCAGGCGACCCGTCGGGGGCATCCGCTGGAGCGGTTGTACCGGGACGCCCGGTGCGGTGCGCTGCAGCCGGCCACCAGCGACGTGTGCGCCGACTGGCTGGGCGTCGCAGCACTGGGTGGCGATCCGCACGCCGACGCGGCGACACCCCGGTGGTGAGCGGGCCCGGTGGTGCCGGCCCTGGGCCGACCGTGGCCACTGCCCGGCCGACCCTGGCCGGTCTGGGTACGGCCTTCCCTCCCGGTGCCGAGCAGTCCGACCTGTGGCGTGACTTTTTCGCTACGCACTACTCGGGTGTCCGGTTGGCGGAGCGGATCTTCCGTAACTCCGGGGTGCAGCGCCGGCATGCGGCGGTGAGCCCGCTGACCGAGGACATCTCGGCGAGCAGTACCGGGTCCCGGATGGACCGCTATCTCGCCGAGGCGCTACCGCTGGGCCGGTCGGCGGTGACCGACGCGTTGGCCGAGGCTCAGCTGGATCCGGCCGACGTGGGCTTGTTCGCGGTGGTCTCGTGTACCGGGTACGCGACCCCCGGTGTGGACATCCTGCTCGCCCGCGACCTGGGTTTCGCGCCCGGTACGCAGCGGCTGCTGATCGGCCACATGGGCTGTTACGCCGCGTTGCCGGGGTTGGCCGCGGTCACCGACTATGTGGTGGCACAGGGCCGCCCGGCCGTACTGCTCTGTGTGGAGATCACCTCCCTGCACCTGCAGCCATCGACCCGGGAGGTATCGCAGGTGGTCGCGCATGCGCTGTTCTCCGACGCGGCGGCCGCTCTGGTGCTGCGCCCGGCGGATCCGAATGCCGCCGCACGGTCCGGCGTCGAGGTACTGGAGCTGGCCGCGGCCTGCGACCCGAGTACGGCCGACCAGATGACGTGGGACGTGACCGACCAGGGGTTCCGGATGGGATTGTCCTCCCGGGTGCCGGATTCGTTGGCCGACCAGCTGCCCGGGCTGGCGGGTGACCTGCTCGGCCGGCACGGGCTGGAACCGGCCGATGTGGCCGGCTGGGCGGTTCATCCCGGCGGGCCGCGCATCCTCGATGTGGTGGAGCGGGAGTTGAAGCTGCCGGCGGAGGCGCTGGCCCCGTCCCGGGAGGTGTTGCGCTGGCACGGCAACTGCTCGTCGGCGACGGTACTGGTGGTGTTGCGGGCGCTGCTGTCGGCCGGGGTGCGGCCGGGCGAACACCTGATGCTGTTGGCGTTCGGCCCTGGCCTGACGCTCTACGGCGCCCTGCTGCGAGCCGGCTGAGCCGCTGCTGCGAGGTGCCCCTGGCCCGGTGTCGCCGGCCCCTCCCGGGCCCGGGGTCAGCCGACCAGCGCCGGCAGTTGGGCGGCGAAGTCCGTGGCGCTGTGTGTCGCCGGCAGGACCCGTACGAGCAGGCCTCTCTGGTCGATCAGCAGCGCAGCGGCCGACCGGCTGTCCGGGGTGCTGCCGAGGTTGGCGGCGAACGCGTTGGCCAGGGCGCCGGACGGGTCGGTCATGCTACGGATCTGGGCGTTGGCGGGCAGCGAGGGCAGTACCGGCAGTTGCCGGCCGCCGACGACCAGGAGGGGCACCCGGGCGTCGGCGATGGCGCGGCTGGTGTCGGTGATCAGCTGGGCGCACGCGCAGTGTCGTAGGAGCAGTACGACGGCCGGGTGGGTGGCGTTGAGCGGCACGTTCTGTCCGGCCGGGTCGGTGAGTCTCAGTGCGGGCGCGGGCCGGCCGGTCTGTAGCCGGTCCGGCGCGTCGCTGGCGGATGTCCCGGACTCGCGCGGGTTGGTCCGGGTGTGCCCGGTCGGCCAGATCGCGGCGAACAGGCTGGTGGTGGTGACCAGTACGGCCATCGTGACCAGGATCAGCGGCAGGGCGAGGTGGTGGAAGCGCTGGCTGGTGCGCTGCTGGTAGCGGCGTAGCAGCTTGTGGCGTCGCAGGCTGCGGCGCACCTTCGCGCTGTCGCGGTCCAGTTCGGAGGCGTCGTCGGGAATGACGATGCGCCCCCATTCGGCAGGGAATCCGGGTAGCCCTTCCGGCTCCTGCGGCCGGGGGCCGCCAGCGTCGTCGTCTCCGAGTAGCCCACCCACCGCTGCCTCCTAGGGCCGCCGTGACTCCACTGTCTCGCACCTTCGCGGCCGGCACCAGATATCCGGCAGTGAGAGATCGGATCCCGACCGCCATTATGCCGTTAAGAGGGCAAAACCGACAGGTAACTTTCAGTATTCAATAGGCAGCCAATTGTTAGCTGAGAGCGCCCACTTCAGATCGAGGGGCCGTTTGTCAAGTTCAGTAGGCCTACTCACACGTCCCTGACCTGCGATTACGTCGAGGTGCGGACTCCCGATTGATGCGCACTCCGTGTTACCCTTAACACAGCGAAAGGGGTTTCGAACCTATGGCTTTCAGTGTCGGCGAGACCGTTGTTTACCCCCACCACGGGGCCGCACTCATCGAGGCAATCGAGACCCGGACCATCCGGGGCGAAGAGAAGCAGTACCTCGTGCTCAAGGTCGCACAGGGCGACCTGACCGTACGGGTTCCTGCGGAGAACGCTGAGATCGTCGGTGTCCGGGAAGTAGTGGACGAAGAGGCCCTCCTCAAGGTCTTCAACGTGCTCCGCGCGCCACACACCGAGGAGCCGACCAACTGGTCGCGGCGGTACAAGGCGAATTTGGAGAAGCTGGCGTCGGGCAACCCGCTCAAGGTTGCCGAGGTCGTACGTGACCTCTGGCGTCGGGAACGTGAGCGCGGACTGTCCGCGGGTGAGAAGCGGATGCTCGCCAAGGCGCGCGACATCCTGGTCGGCGAGGTCGCACTCGCGGAGGACAGCACCAAGGACGAGGCAGAGTCACTGCTCGACAAGGTGCTGGGCGAAGCCTGACCGGCACGACCGACAGGTGACCATCGAGGACCGTGACGTGACCGCGTCGACCCATGATCGCGGTGACGTTGCGGTCCTTGTGCCTGCTGCCGGTCGTGGTGAACGGCTCGGACCCGGGGCGCCCAAGGCGCTCCGGGAACTGGGCGGCACCTCACTGCTGGCCCACGCGGTACGCCGACTCACGATGGCTGACAGCGTTGGTCATCTGGTCGTCGCCGTACCGCCCGGCGGTGCGGACGGGGTCGCGGCACTGCTGGCGCCGGTCATGGCCGGCGTCGACGTCGGGCTGACCCTGGTCACCGGCGGTGCCGACCGTCAGGAGTCGGTGGCGCTGGCGCTGGCCGAGGTGCCCGAGCGGTACCAGATCATCCTGGTACACGATGCGGCCCGGGCGTTCGCATCGGCCAGCCTGACCGACCGGGTGGCCGCAGCGGTACGCGACGGCCACGACGCGGTGATCCCGGTACTCCCCGTGGTGGACACCATCAAACGGGTCGACGCCGCCGGCCGGATCGAGGCCACCGTGGACCGTTCGGTGCTGCGGGCCGTACAGACCCCGCAGGGTTTCCGCCGGGAGGTGCTGGCCGGGGCGCACCGGGCTGCCCTGGCCGCCGGGCACGGGCCGGCCACCGACGATGCCGGGCTGGTCGAACGGTGCGGCGGCACCGTGGTCACGGTGCCCGGTGACGAGGCAGCCCTCAAGATCACCCGGCCGTTCGATCTGGAGATCGCCGCCCTGCTGATCAACCGCTGAGCCTTCCACGCGTAGGCTGGCCAGCCGTGATCGTTCCGAGGGTGGGTATAGGTACCGACGTGCACGCCTACGACCCGTCACGGGAGTGCTGGGTCGCCGGGCTGTACTGGCCGGACACCCCGGGCCTGGCCGGGCACTCGGACGGCGACGTCGCCGCGCACGCGGTCTGCGACGCGGTCCTGTCCGCCGCCGGCCTGGGCGATCTGGGCAGCAACTACGGCACCGCTGAACCGGAATGGGCCGGCGCCGCCGGCACCATGCTGCTGGCCGAGACCGCCCGCCGGGTAAGGGCAGCCGGACTGGCCATCGGCAATGTCGCGGTGCAGCTGATCGGTCGTTCGCCACGACTCGGGCCCCGCCGCGCCGAGGCGCAGGAAGTACTGGCCACGGCACTCGCCGCGCCGGTACAACTGTCCGCCACCACCACCGACGGTCTCGGCTTCACCGGGCGTGGCGAAGGGCTGGCGGCTCTGGCCACCGGGCTGGTGTACCCGTCCGGGTCGGCATGACCGAGCGGCCGGCCGGGGGCGTCGGTGGTTAGGCTCGGTTGGTGATGGGGGAACCGGGCGGGGACAGCGGTGCCGGTGCCGAGGTGACGGCGTCCATCCAACGTGCCGATCTGCTCGACGACCTGGGCCGGTACGCCGAGGCGGCCGAGGAACTGCGGGACGCACTGCGGTTGGATCCGGGGAACGCGGAGGCGCTGGCGACCCTGGGCATGGTCCAGTTGCGGGCCGGCCGGTTCCGCCCGGCGCTCGCCTCGGCCGGGGCCGCGCTGGCGGTCCAGCCCGGCCATCTGCTCGGCCAGGTGGTCCGGGGTTACGCGCTGGTCGAGCTGGACGACCGGTCGGCGGCGCTGGCCGCGGCGGACGATCTGCTCGCCGTCGATCCCAGTTCCTGGCTGCGGCAGTTGCACTTCGCCACGATCGTGCGGCAGGTCCGTAACGGGCAGGCGAGCCTGGACGCCGCGTGGAGTGCCGTACGGCTGGCGCCGGAGGAGCCGGAGACCCATCTGGTACTGGCCGCGGTGGCGGCCGACCTGGGGCTGTGGGACGTCGCGGACCGGGCGAAGGCGGAGGCGGCCCGGCTCGACCCGCGGGCCATGGACACCGGTACTGGGGCGGGGCTGCGGTTGCGGCCGGGTCGGGAGGTCCGGGAGCGGCCGACGTCGATGCTGGTACCGACAGCGTCCAGGAACCGGTCCGCGCCGGGTCTGCGTACCGGGGTGTCCCGGTTCCTCGCGCTGGGGGCGCTCTACGCCTGGGGCGGTCCTCTGCTGGTCGCGCTGTGCATGCTGGCCGATCTGGTGACGGCGCGGCTGACGGCCGGTGCGGTCGGCGCGGCCGGGGTGTTGATCTTCGGTACCTTCCGGTCGCAGACGCCGGACGGGCTGCAGCCGGTACTGCGGTTGCTGGGCCGACTGGACCGTTGGCTCACCGCCGCCTGTGTCGCGGTGCTGGCTGGCCCGCCGATGCTGTTGGCGTTCGCGCTGAGCGGCTCACCGTGGCCGCTGGGCGGGCTGATCCTGTTGGGCGCGTTCACCTTCGCGGCGCTGGTGCTGCGGGCCGACGACACGAACAGGCCGGCAGCACCGAACAGTTGATCATCGTTTCCCGCAAGATCAGCGGGGGTCGATGATCAGTTTTACGCAATCAGGTAAACGTTTTTCGGCGCGATGTGAAAATCGCATTGTTTGCGCATCCTTGTACCCTCCGCGCGCGGTCCATAACATACGTCCGGTACCGCGTTTGTCAGACAAAGATCACTGTGCGTGTACATGGGGGAAGGGTGCAATGGCGCAGGCGGGCAAACATCTGCTGCCAGGCGAAGTTACCCGGATCACCGACCAACTGTTCCTGATCGGCCATGACGAGTACCAGGGTGTGCCGCGCGGCAACGTCGAAGCACTCAACCTGGCGCTCGGTGCGGCCGTCATAGCCGAACTGCTGTGTGAAGGATTCGTCACGGTCGGTCAGGAGATCGGGACCGTACGGCTCCGCAACCATGACGGTGTGCCGTCCACCGGGGCCGGCCTCGACCTGCTGGAACTCATCCAGCGGGAGGCCCGGATACCGCTGGGCGACTGGATGCGGTTCCAGGCGCGGGAAGATGGCGTCCGGCTCGGCATCGGGCAGCGACTGTTCCGGGAGGGCATCGTCGGGCACCGGGTGCGCCGGATCAGGCTGCGCCGGGTCGAGACCTTCCCGGCGCTGCGCCCGGCCGGCAGCCAGTTCGCGATGAGCCGGCTCGGCCACCTCGTCGGGCGACCGGCAGGAACCGTACCGGCCGACGACGTGGTCGTCATCGCGCTGGTCGAGGCGACCCGGCTGTCCAGCTACGCCGACCGGGAGACAGTCGCCCGCATCGCCGTACCGGACCAGTGGTTGGCGACCCTGCCACCCCCCGTCCACGCGCTGATCAGTCACACCCGGGCGGCGCTCGGCGCCGCCGCTCTCCGCGGGTACTGAAACCCGCTTCCGCACCTCCACGCATCGGACGGGAGAAACGGTGTCCCACGCACCGAACACGCTCACCGCACCACACCGACCGGCCAGCGTCGTACCGGATTCGCTGGCCGCGGACCGCCTCGGCACGCTGTCGGTGATGTTCTTCGAGATCTCCTCCGCCGCACCGCTGACCGTGATCGCCGGGGTGGTGACCACCGCGTTGGCGGTCACCCACGTCATCGCGCTGCCGTTGGCGTTCACACTGGTAGCAGCGGCCCTGACGCTGTTCGTACCGGGCTTTCTGGCCATGTCACGCAGCATCACCAACGCCGGCGCCTTCTACGCCTACGTCAGCCAGGGGCTCGGGCGCGCCCTCGGTGTCGGGTCCGCGTTCGTCGCGCTGATCGCCTACAACGCCCTGCAGGTCGGCCTGTACGGAGCCTGGGGTGTGGTCAGCTCCGGCCTGGTCGAGCAGTGGACCCACCACCACATCGCCTGGTACGTCTTCGCCGCCGCGAGCTGGCTGCTGGTGAGCATCCTGGGGGTGCTGAGCATCGACATCGCCGGCAAGGTGCTGGCCGTACTGCTCTGCGCCGAGATCGCCGTCGTGGTGGTGTTCGACGCGGTCATCGCCGCGCACCCGTTCCACGGCACCGCGCAGCTGGGCACCCTGGATCCGGCGAACATGCACGGCGGCTGGGGTGCCGTACTTGCCATGGCGCTGCTCGGGTTCGTCGGTATCGAGCAGGGCGCGGTGCTGCAGGAGGAGTCGAAACGACCGAAGGTGACCGTACGGCGCGCCACGTACGGTGCGCTGGCATTGATCTTCGTGCTGTACGCCGGTTCGTCGTTCCTGATGGCCTGGGGCGCCGGTGACGCCAACCTGGTGGCGCGGGCCGGAGCGGAATCCACCCAGATGTTCTTCAACGTGGCCGCGCCGCAGGTCGGCGGCGTCCTGGTGGACATCGCGAACGTACTGTTCTGCACCAGCCTGCTCGCCGCGCTGATCAGCTTCAACGCCAGCTGCGCCCGGTACGGGTTCGCCCTGGGCCGCGAGGGCGTGCTGTTCCGCCGGTTCGGCCGCGCCTCGATGCGGCAGGGTTCGCCGGCCTGGGCGTCGCTGGCGCAGTCCGCGGTCGGTGCGGTGGTCATCGGCATCTGGGCTGTCGCCGGGTGGGACCCGCTGGTCACCCTGTTCTTCTACGGCGGCACCTTCGGCGGTTTCGGCGTGCTGCTGCTGTTCACCCTGACCAGCCTGGCTGTGCTGGTGTACTTCTGGCGGCAGCCGCGCGGGGAGAACATCTGGACCCGGCGGGTCGCGCCGCTGGTCGCGTTCCTCGCGCTGGGCGCCATCACGGTGCTCGCCGTGGTCAACTACGACACACTGTTGGGTGTGCCGCCGGACTCGCCGTGGCGCTGGATCCTGCCCGCGGCGTACCCGGTCGCTGCGATCATCGGAGTCGTGTGGTCGCTGGTACTGAAGGTGTGGAAGCCCCGGGTGCACGCCGGCATCGGGCTGGGTGTGCACGCCGACACAGGGATGTCCGAGCGGACGGCGGTGGGGATATGAGCGGGGGATATCCGGCCGGTGCGGCGGTCCGCACCTGGCAGCCGGTGGTACGGGCCGGTCGGGCCGCCGACGAGGCGGGGCTGGCCAGGCTCATCGACCGCAGTTTCTTCGGGCTGGCCGCCAACCAGTACCTGGTGCCGGACGAGTCGCGGCGCAGTGCCGTGCTGGAGCCGTACTTCCGGCTCTTCGTCGGGCACGCGCTGGCCACCGGCACGGTCGACGTGCTGGTCGGGGACGGGATCGCGTACGGGGTGGCGGTCTGGTCGGACAGCGACGACGAGGGCCCGGCCGACTACGACGCCCGGCTGGCCGAACTGGTCGATGACCGGCTGCCCCGGTTCCAGGCGTTCGACACCTGGATGCACCGCGGTACGCCCGTCGAATCGCACGCCTACCTGGCGTTTCTCGCGGTGGCGCCGGACCGCCAGCGGCAGGGGATCGGCTCGGCGCTGCTGCACCACCGGCATCAGCTGCTGGACGGGCGGCGGCATCCGGCGTACCTGGTCGCCTCGAACGAGCGGTCCCGGGAGCTGTACCTGCGGCACGGGTACCGGCTGACCGGGCAACCGGTGGTGCTGCCCAACGAGGGCCGGATGTTTCCGATGTGGCGGCCCGCGCCCGCTACGTGAGCAGGATGGCAGCCCGCGCCCCGGGACATCCCCTTGACGCCTGTCCCGGGACCCGGCAGCCGCCCTGGCGACCATGGGCCGACCAACCATGCCGGTTTTGGCGTGGATCCCGGGACAGGCGTCGGGTCAGGCCTTGCGGTTCCAGGTCCAGGCGTAGTTGGTGTCCTCACAGGACAGTCCAGGCTCGCACAGGTCCAGCGGCCGGAAGGTGTCGACCATGACGGCGAGCTCGTCGAAGAACTCGGCTCCGATGGCCCGCTCCGCGGCACCGGGCTGCGGGCCGTGGGTGAACCCGGACGGGTGCAGCGAGATCGAGCCCTGCTCGATCCCCGAGCCGCGTCGGGCCTCGTAGTTGCCGCCGGTGTAGAACATCATCTCGTCGGAGTCGACGTTGTGATGGTTGTACGGCACCGGAATGGCCAGCTCGTGGTAGTCGACCTTGCGTGGCACGAACGAGCAGATGACGAAGTTGTGCCCTTCGAACGTCTGATGCACCGGCGGCGGCTGGTGGATCCGCCCGGTGATCGGTTCGAAGTCGTGGATGGAGAACGCCCACGGGTACAGGCATCCGTCCCAGCCGACCGCGTCGAACGGATGCTGGGCGTACACGAACCTGGTCCAGCCGCCGCGCTGCTGCACGATCACCTCGACCTCCGCCTCGTCCACCAGCAGCGGTTCGCCGGGGCCGCGTACGTCCCGCTCGCAGTACGGCGAGCTCTCCAGGAACTGGCCGCGCACCGACAGGTACCGCTTCGGCGGCCCGATGTGGCTGGTCGATTCGATCGCGAGGGTGCGCAGCGGTCGCTCACCGGTCGGCACCACCCGGTAGATCACCGACATCGGGATGATCAGGTAGTCGCCGGCGGAGACGTCCAGCGCGCCGAACGAGGTCTCCACCCGCGCGGTGCCGTCCTCGACATACAGGCACTCGTCGCCGATGGCGTTGCGGTACAGCGGACTGGGCCGGTCGGCGACCGAGTACGAGATGCGCACGTCGTCGTTGGCCAGCAGGTGCGAGCGGCCCAGGATCGCGTCGCTGCCGGTGGTGTCCAGCTTGTGGGTCTGCAGGTGCCGCGGCTTGAGCGGGTGGTTCGGTGCGCGGGTGCCGGCCGGTGCGTCGAAGGCCTCGGCGGCCAGGATCGCGGTCGGCGGATAGCGGTGGTAGAGCAGCGAGGAGTCGCTGGAGAATCCCTCCTGCCCCATCAGCTCCTCCTTGTAGAGGGAGCCGTCGGGCTGCCGGAACTGGGTGTGTCGTTTCGGTGGAATCTCGCCCACCTGCCGGTAGTACGGCATCGGACCTCCCGGGAAATGGTGTCGCGATGTTCCGCGGACTCTGCTGGATCGTGGTGTGATGCTGATGTGTCTCGTCCGATAATCGGACGTAGTTGTCCTATATACGTAGCCTCAACTAAGGTCGGCTCCATGTCAACCGTGCCACCGCGCACCACCGCTGCGCCGGGGATCCCCCCGCTGCTGCGTCGTCTGGTCGACGACGCCGCACTGTTTCCGCCGGGTAGCGCCCCGATGGACGTTGCCGTACGGGAACATCGGGTGCACCGGAAAGCGCCGTACGCGCAGCTTGTCGGACCCTTCCTGTGCCCGGCGTCACGGTGGAGCGAACTGGTCGCCGAGCTGACCGCGCAGCCCGGTCCGGCCCTCGAGATCGGCCTGATCGGCGACACCGGGCTGGACCAGCTGGCCGACGCCGTACGTCTGACCCGGTCCGAGCCGCACGTCGCACTGCGCCAGGTGGAGTGCGCGGTACCGGCCGCGACCATGCCGGCCGACCTGCCCGCCGCCGCCTGTCACGTCGCCGAGGTCCTGACCGCTGTGACCGCGGGCCAAGGAGTCGACTGCTTCGTCGAGGTCCCGCGGCTCGCCGGCTGGCCGGCTGCGGTCCGGGCGCTCGCGGGCGGGCCCGTCGGCGGCCGGGTCGGTGCCAAGCTGCGTACCGGTGGACTGAGAGCCGACGCGTTCCCCACCGAAGCGGAACTGACCGAGTTCCTGGCCGTCAACCTGGCGCTGCACCAGCCCTTCAAGCTGACCGCCGGTCTGCACCACGCCGTGCGGCAGACCGCGCCGGACACCGGCTTCGAATATCACGGGTATCTCAACGTGCTGGCCGCCGTCCTCGTCGGGCGCTCGGGCGTCCCGGCCGGGCAGATCGTCGGGCGCTCCGGCACCGACACCCTCACCGAGGTGCTCGCCTGCCGGGACCGCGCCGCCCTGGTCGACCCGGTCCGGTCGGCGATCGGTCGACACCGCACCGGCTTCGTCTCGTACGGTTCCTGCAGCGTTGCCGAACCGCTGACCGACCTGGTCGAACTCGGTCTGCTGGACCGTGCACTGCTCGAACACCTGCCACCGGCACGAGAGGGGAACGCGTGAACAGCTGGGTCGAGGTACCGGACGGGTCACCGTTCCCGGTCACCAACCTGCCGTACGGGATCGTCAGCCACGGCAGCGGCCGGCCGCACGTGGCAGTGGCCATCGGCGATGCCGCACTGTCGTTGCCGGCGGTCGTCGGTACCGGACTGCTCGACGACGCGCTGCGCGACGCGGACCTGGGCGTCGTACACCGCGACGTGTTCGACTCGGCCACCCTCAACCCGTTCATGGCGCTCGGGCACCAGGTGTGGGCGGCCGTACGGGACCGGCTGACCGAGCTGCTGACCGACGCTCAGCATGCCGACGCGCTGCGCCCGGCACTGCGGCACCGGTCCGAACTGCGTACCCACCTGCCCGTCGAGGTCGCCGACTACGTCGACTTCTACAGCTTCGAGGAACACGCCAGCAACCTCGGCCGGCTCTTCCGGCCGCAGCAGCCGCCGCTGCTGCCGAACTGGAAGCGGCTGCCCGTCGGCTACCACGGCCGTGCCGGCACCATCGTGGTCTCCGGCACCGACGTCGTACGACCCTGCGGGCTGCGGGCGGTCGACGGGGAACCGGTGTTCGGGCCGAGCCTGCGGCTCGACATCGAGGCCGAGGTCGGGTTCATCGTGGGTACGCCCAGCCCACTCGGCTCCCGGGTACCCACCACCGACTTCGAGCAGCACGTGTTCGGCGCGGTGCTGGTCAACGACTGGTCCGCGCGCGACATCCAGGCCTACGAGTACGTGCCGCTCGGACCATTCCTGGGCAAGTCGTTCGCCACCACCATCTCGCCCTGGGTGGTGCCGCTGGCCGCGCTCGCGGCGGCGCGTACCGCTCCTCCCGCGCAGGATCCGGCACCCGCCGACTACCTGGCGCCGGCGGGCAGCGCGTACGAGCTGTCCCTGGATGTCGCATGGAACGGCCGCACGGTGAGCCGCCCGCCGTTCGCCGGCATGTACTGGACGGCCGCCCAGCAGCTCGCGCACCTGAGCGCGAACGGCGCCAGCCTGCGTACCGGCGACCTGTACGCCTCCGGCACCGTCTCCGGCCCTGAACCCGCCCAGCGCGGCTGCTTCCTGGAACTGACCTGGGGCGGAGCCGAGCCGGTCACCCTCGACGACGGCAGTACGCGGAGCTTCCTGGTCGACGGCGACACCGTCACCATCACCGCGACCGCACCCGGCGCGGACGGCAGCACCATCGGCTTCGGCGAGGTGACCGGTACGGTACGGCCGGCTCAGTTGCCGTAGGTGATGATCATCGGCTGCGGGGCCAGTGCCATCACCTGGGTCGGGGTCATCACCCCGGTCGGCGCCTCCAGCTTGTAGAACAGCTTGAAGCCGCCGTACCGGAAGTTGTGGTACTTCTTCATCGCGGCGGCCACCCAGGTCTTGTACTCCTCGGACTTGGCCTTGTGGTCGCCGGCGTAGCCGCCGACACCGTCGCAGGCGATGACCACGTCGACCCGGTCCTCGTCGGTCAGGTTGCGCTTGTCGGCGATCTCCGCCGCGCCCGGCGAGTACGGGTCGGCAATGCCGTCCCCGTCCCCGCGGAACTGGTGGATCATCAGGATCTTGCGGGGTACGTGGTACTTCGCCGGGATGGCGGCGACCGCGTCGATGATCGGGTTCAGGTCGGCGGCCCGTACGTTGCTCAGATTGACCCCCGGCACGCCGTTGCGTCGGGGGAACATCCACTCCGGGTCGATGGCCATGTGCACGAAGTCGTACTGCTCCAGGTAGGGCAGGAACGCCCGGACCTCCGGCATGATCGGCGACTGGCCGAAGTTGAGGTCCATGAACAGCAGCAGGTCGTGCTTCTCGCAGAAGTCCAGGTACTGCTGGATCGTCGACTTGTCCAGGTGGTGGCTGTAGGTGCCGTTGTCGCCGGGGAAACCGTCCGGCACGCTGGCCACCAGGTCGATGCCGAGCTGCACCGGATGCGCCGGGTCCAGCTTCTCGTACGCTGCGCCCTGCGCCTTCAACCGCCGGTACATCGCCTCGCTGAGCGCGTACGCGGGGCCGGTCGCGGCCGCACCCGGGATGGCGTAGTAGGCCACCACCCGTTTGTCGGGCAGCACCGCGCCGGCCGACGGGTCGAACGGGGTGGGTGACGGCGACGGGCTCGGTGACCTGCTGACGGTCCGGTGCCCGGCGGTGGGGCCGGACTGCTGGGCGCAGGCGAACAGGCTCATCGAGGCGGCCAGGGCCAGGACGGCGACGACGGTACGACGCATGGGCGGCTGTTCCTCCAGGAAGAGGGACGTGTGCAGTGCTCGGCTGGTCGGCGCACCGACGTACACCATGACGTTACGGGCTGATTACGCGAGATTTCAGGAAGCAGGGGGTGTGTTCTTTACCGATTTATTCGTACTATCCGGACATGACAACCCACACTCCTCATCGTATGACGTTGCGGCGGGCAGTGATCGCGAGCGTCGCGATCGTCGCCGGCTTCTTCGCCATGGGCACCGGTACCGCGCAGGCCAAGCCTGCGGCATCGGTCAGCGCGCACACGGCCGTGCATCCGGCGGCAATCGGAACCTGCTCCCTCGCCGACCTGCCCCCCGAGGCGACGGACACGGTAGACCTCATCCACTCCGGCGGACCGTTCCCGTACCCGAGCAACGACGGCGTCGTGTTCGAGAACCGGGAAGGTATCCTGCCCGCCCAGTCCACCGGCTACTACCACGAGTACACGGTGATCACCCCGGGCGCGCCGACCCGCGGCACCCGCCGGATCATCACCGGCGGCACGCCGCTGACCGACCCGCCACACTACTACTACACCGGCGACCACTACGCCACCTTCTGTGAGCTCACCGACGCCTCCGGTGGTGGCGGTGGCGGCGGCGTCACCGCCTGCGGCACCCTGCCCTCGCAGGTCGACGACACCATCGCGCTGGTCGAGGCCGGCGGACCGTTCCAGTACAGCCAGGACGGCACCGTCTACCAGAACCGGGAGGGCGTCCTGCCCGCCGAGTCGTCCAGCTACTACCACCTGTACGTGGTGCCCACGCCCGGCGACAGCACCGCCGGCAACCGCCGGCTGATCGCCGGCTCCGGCGGCGAGTACTACTACACCCCGGACAACTACGGCTCCTTCTGTCAGATCACCTGACTGCCGCAACCCTGGCGCCCGTGCGGGTCGCCGTCCCTTGCCGGACGGCGACCCGCACCCGCCGCGTACTCGTTGCGCCCGGCGGCGGATCGGTGCTCAGGCAAGCGCCTCGCGGGCGGCGGTGAGGAAGGTGTCGTTCTCCTCCGGGGTGCCGATGGTGACCCGGACGCCCTCCGGGAACGGTCGGACGATGACACCGTGGCTCTCGCACGCCTTGCCGAAGCCGGACGGGTCGTCGACCGGCAGCCAGTAGAAGTTGGACTGGGTGTCCGGTACGGCCGGTACCAGCTCGCGGATCAGCGGCAGCAGCCGGCGCCGTTCGGTCAGGATCAGCTCGACCCGCCGCCGCATCTCGTCGGCGGACGCCAGCGCGGCCAGGGCCGCCGCCTGGGCCAGCATGTTCGTCGAGAATGGGGTCAGCACCTTGCGGACCGCCTCAGCCACCTCCGGCGCGGCGACCAGCCAGCCGCAGCGCAACCCGGCCATGCCCCACGCCTTCGACAGGGTCCGCAGTACCACGACGTTCGATCGGTCGCCGTACTCGACGAGGCCGTCCGGCACCTCGGGGTCGGTGACGAACTCGCGGTACGCCTCGTCCAGCACGACCAGTACGTCGTCGGGCACGTCGGCCAGGAACCGGTCCAGTTCCTCGCGGCGGCACGCCGTACCGGTCGGGTTGTTCGGGCTGCAGACGATCACCACCCGGGTCCGGTCGGTGATCGCCGCGCGCATCGCGGTCAGGTCGTGGCCGTAACCGGCGGTATTCGGTACGCGCACCGAGCGCACGGCCGCACCCGCCGCGACGATCGGGTACGCCTCGAAGGACCGCCACGAGTAGACGACCTCGTCGCCCGGCCGGGTCGCCGCCTTCAGCAGCAGTTCGAGCAGCGCCACCGAGCCGCAGCCGGTCACCACCCGGCCGGCCGACACCCCGTACCGCTCGGCCAGCGCGTCCCGCAGCGCCGCCACGCCCATGTCGGGGTAGCGGTGCGACTCGGCGGCCGCGGTCGCGATCGCCTCCGGTACACCGGGCAGGGGCCCGTACGGCACCTCGTTGGAAGCGAGTTTGATGGCGGCCGGGATACCCAGCTCGCGGGCCAGATCGGCCGGATTGCGGCCCGGCACGTAGACCGGGAGTTCGTCGAGTTCGGCGCGGGTGAGTCGGCGGTTCATCGCGGATCCTCCGGGGGGTCGGTCGCGGTCGGGTCGGGCAGGTCCGCCGGCTTGGCGGACACCACCACGGTGTGCGCGGACCGGTCGTGCAGGCACTGTGACAGCGGTCGGTCCCAGGTGCACCACAGGGCGTCGACCGCCTGGATCGGTACGCCGCAGGGGAAGAACAGGTTCGGGATGGCCATGATCGCCCAGCGCCGGAACGAGGAGCCGAAGTCGACGGCGGTACCGTCGAGCCGCACCACCTTGATGCGCAGCAGCCGCTTGCCGACGGTCTGCCCGTTGCGGCTGACGGCGACGACCTCGTAGGCGAACCACAGCGCCAGCGAGATCAGGATCATCGGGTACAGCAGTGAGCTGAGCCGCGAGTCGACCTGCGGCTGTACGTTCGGATGGTTGATCGCGTCCCGCAGGTAGGGGATGAGGATCTGCAGGTACCGGTAGCCGAGCCAGCTGTTGGCGACCAGGCTGAGCAGCGCGACCAGGGCGAAGTCGATGACCCGGGCGCCGGCCCGGCGTTCCAGGGACGCGCTGGTGAAGCCCTTCGGAATGGTGAGCGGCGGGCGCGGCAGTACCATCCCGGGCGGCATCCCCGGTCGGCCCGTCCCCGGCTGGCCAACCCCGTGCTGTCCGGCCCCGGCCTGGTCGGGACCTGGCTGTCCGGCCCCCGGCTGGCCCCATCCTGGCCGGCTCGGCCCGCTGGGTCCGCCCGGGTCCCCCGGTCCGCGCGGCCAACCGGGCTGTTGCGCCGGCTGCAGACCAGTACCGGGCACACCGACAGGTTCCGGTACGGGCGCCGGGGGTGCGGGTGGGGTGTCCGGCGGTGTCGCATCGACCGGCAGCGGATCACCGAGCCACTGCTCGCCGTCCCAGTACCGCTGGGTCTCGGGCGCCGCGGGATCCGCGTACCACCCTGGTGCGATCGACTTGCCTCTGTTCATCGCCCTTCCCTGATCACCATCGTGCCGGCGTACCGGTCGTGCAGCGCCTGCCGGGTGGTCTTGCGCCCGAGCGGGGACAGCGCGTCGTACAACAGGTAGGCCCAGGCTACGGGTAGCAGCGGGAAGAGGATGTAGCCGATGGCCATCGGGCAGTCCATGGCCAGCCAGCGGCGCCGGCGGGTGGCGCGGTCCGGTCGGGCGCCGTCGGCGGCGGACACCACGGCGAGTTTCAGTACCCGCTTGCCGACGCTGACTCGCTGCCTGCCGAAGAGCACCACCTCGTACACGTAGGTGGCGATCGCGAAACATGTGCCGACCACCGCGAACCAGGACGCACCGCCGATCAGTACCCCGAACGGGGTCATGCCGTGCCCGTGCCAGGCGATCAGTGCCATCGGCACCGCGCCGAGGAACTCCGCCACGACCAGGACCGAGGACAGGATGACGTTGTCCAGCATCCTGGCCAGCAGCCGCTCCCACCACTCGGCCAACGGCCGGCCGGCCGGGTCCGTGGGGCGGGGTGGATCAGCCGGGCGCGGTCCCTGGGGCGCCAGGCGCGCACCGCCCGGCGGGGTCCGGTAGCCGTGGACCGGTGGCGCGGGTCGGGCGCCGGTAGGAGTGCTCACCGGTCCATCCTGCCCAATCCGCGCCAGCCGGGCGTATCGCCGGAGGAGCCTCAGAGGTTCCCGCGCCGGTCCTGTTCCCGTTCGATCGCCTCGAACAGGGCCTTGAAGTTGCCCTTGCCGAAGCCCATCGAACCGTGCCGCTCGATCAGCTCGAAGAACACCGTCGGGCGGTCCTGCAGCGGCTTGGTGAAGATCTGCAGCAGGTAGCCGTCCTCGTCCCGGTCGACCAGGATGCCGCGGCTCTGCAGCTCCGAGATCGGCACCCGTACGTTGCCGATCCGGGCGCGCAGCTCCGGGTCGGAGTAGTACGAGTCGGGTGTGACCAGGAACTCCACGCCGGCTGCGGACATCGCGTCGTAGGAGGCGATGATGTCGTTGGTGGCGATGGCGACGTGCTGCGGTCCGGCGCCGCCGTAGAACTCCAGGTACTCGTCGATCTGCGACTTGCGCTTGCTGATCGCCGGCTCGTTCAGCGGGAACTTCACCTTGCGGGTGCCGCTGGCCACCACCTTGCTCATCAGCGCGGAGTATTCGGTGGCGATGTCGTCGCCGATGAACTCCTGCATGTTGCTGAAGCCCATCACCTTCTTGTACCAGTCGACCCAGTGGTCCATCCGGCCGAGTTCGACGTTGCCGACGACGTGGTCGATCGCCTGGAAGAAGCGCTTGGGCTGCAGGCCGGCGTCGATCAGCCGCTGCCGGTCCACCATCGGCGCGCGGGCCACGAAGCCGGGCAGGAACGGCCCGGAGTAACGGGACCGGTCGACCAGGGTGTGCCGGGTGTCGCCGTAGGTGGCGATCGCCGCGAGACGTACGGTGCCGTGCTCGTCGCTCACGTCGTACGGCTCGGCCAGCCCGACCGCACCCTGGGCCAGCGCATGCGCGTAGTTGCCGTCGACGTCCGGTACCTCCAGGGCCAGGTCGACGATGCCGTCGCCGTGCCGGGCCCAGCTCTCGCCGACCTCGGTACCGGCGTGCACCTCGCCGGTGATGACGAAACGGGCCGAACCGGAGGTCAGTACGTACTCGGCGTAGTCGCGCTGGCCCTGCTCGGGACCGCGGTAGGCGACCACCGTCATGCCCATGGCGGAGGAGTAGTAGTGCGCCGCCTGTTTGGCGTTGCCCACGAAGAACCTCAGATGGTCGAGGCCCTTGACCGGGAACGGGTCGGCCGAAATGTCGTGGTCGACCGCGCCGATGAGCTGTTCCTCGTCGATCTTGTCGGCAGACCGGTCCATCGCTCTGGTCATCGGAACCTCCCGCATCGTGGGCATCTCACCGGCAGCATTGTGGTTACCCGATGGTTGAGCAATAGTGCGTAAAGATGCTGGTCAGGTTGTACAGGGAGCCTGGCCGACGGACTACGGGAGTGGACAGGATGACCAGTGGAACGGCCGTGCGACTGGACGAGTTGGATGTCCGGTTGCTGCACCTGCTGGCCGCCGAACCGCGGATCGGCGTACTGGAGTGCTCCCGCCGGTTGAGCGTGGCCCGCGGCACCGTGCAGGCCCGGCTGGACAAGTTGGGCGCCCGTGGGGTGATCCGCGGCTACGGCCCGGACATCGACCCGGCAGCGGTCGGCTATCCGGTGACCGCATTCCTCACCCTGGAGATCCGGCAGGACCGCGGTCACAAGCGGGTGGCCGGGCATCTGGCCACCATCCCGGAGGTGCTGGAGGCGCACACCATCACCGGTTCGGGCGACCTGATGTGCCGGGTGGTCTCCCGCTCCAACGCCGACCTGCAGCGGGTGATCGACCGGATCGTCGGGGACGCGAGCGTCCTGCGCTGCTCCACCATCATCGCGCTGGACCAGCAGATCCGGTACCGGGTGCTCCCCCTGGTCGCCGAATCCGCCACCACGGCACCTATTCATAGGTCAATATCTGACTCATAGTTTGGTATCAGAAGCTGATACCATCGAGTCGTGGCAATGACGCTGAGGTTGACCGATGAGCTCAACGACCAACTCCGGCAGGCAGCCCAGGACGATGGCTTGTCTGTGCAGCAGGCGGCGGTGACCGCAATCTCGGAGTACGTGGAACGGCGACGTGCCGCGCAGGTGCAGGCGATCTTCCGCCGCATCGCCGAACGTGACGCGAACCTGCTGGACCGGTTGGGTCACGTATGACCCGCTATCTGACCCTTGAGGACATCCTGGGTGCGGCCGAAATAATCCTCGGGCCGCAGATGTCAGTACGGGATCTGGGGTTGCTGGATGCTGCTGTGGGGCGACCCGCTGCGTCCGCGTTCGGCGCTGACGCCTACCCGACGATCTGGCAGAAGGCGGCGGCGCTGTTCCACTCCATCGTGGCCTCGCATCCCTTCGCTGATGGAAACAAGCGGATGGGATGGGCTGCCACTGCGGCTTTCCTGGAGTTCAACGGATGCGCGGCGCGGTATACCGAAGACGAGGCCTTCGATCTGGTGATGGACATCGCGACCGGGTCGTTGGCTGACGTACCGAAGATCGCGGTGCGGCTGGAGGGGCTCTTCGTTCCGCCTGCCGAGGGTTGAGTCGGCTGTCCTCCGTGTGCGTCAATGAAGGTTGACGCGCACGGGTGTGTCAATGTAAGTTGACAGGCATGGACAACGGAGTGCAGCTGGCCCAGGCGGCCGGCAGTAAGGATCCCGCGGTCGGTCTCCGCGCGGTGCGGGCACTGCGCGAACTGGCCGAGCGGCTGGAGACCGTCCAGGTGGAGAACGCCCGCGCGGCCGGCTGGTCATGGGAGGCCATCGCCGTGCTGCTGCGGGTCAGTCGGCAGGCCGTACACAAGAAGTACGCCAAGGGCAGGAAGGACCGCTGAAATGTTCGAACGTTTCCACGCCGGTGCACGACGGGCGGTCGTTCTCTCCCAGGAGGAGGCGCGGTCGATGCACCACGGCTACATCGGCGCCGAACACCTGCTGCTCGGCATCCTCGGCGTGCCGGACGGTCCCGGCACCCGGGCGCTGACCGGCCTCGGCGTCGACGCCGCAGCGGTACGCGACCGCGTCGTACCGCTGGGCCTACCACCCGGCGACGACCTGGACGCCGACGCGCTCGCCAGCGTCGGCATCGACCTGGCCGAGGTCCGCCGGGCCACCGAGGCGAACTTCGGCGCCGGAGCGCTGGACCGCCCGAAACCGGCGATGCTCAAGGGGCACATCCCGTTCGACGACGTCGCGAAGAAGACCCTGGAACTCGCCGTACGGGAGGCGGTGCACCTCAAGCACTCGTACATCTGCGACGGCCACGTGCTGCTCGGTATGCTGCGCGCCGCACCCAACAACGCCACCCGGATCCTCGCCGACCTCGACGTGATGACCGAGGACCTGAGCGAAGCGGTACGCCGGGAACTGCCCGACAAGGCCGCCTGAGATACCGGGGCCCGGACCGTCGCCGTGGTCCGAGCCCTGCGGTCGGCGCCCACCACCAGCGGGTACGGTCGGCCGGTGGAACAACTCGACCGTGCCAGCCACACCGACCGGGCCTGGGTGGCGGAGGCTGTCCGCAAGGTCGCCGCCGACGCCAACCGCAGCGCCGACACCCACCTGCTGTCGTTCCCGCTGCCCTTCGACTGGGGCGTCGACCTGTACCTCAAGGACGAGTCGGTACACCCGACCGGGTCGCTGAAACACCGGCTGGCCCGGTCGCTGTTCCTGTACGGGTTGTGCAACGGCTGGATCCACGAGGGCACCACCATCGTGGAGGCATCGTCGGGATCCACCGCGGTCAGCGAGGCGTACTTCGCCCGGATGCTGGGCCTGCCGTTCGTCGCGGTGATCCCGGCCGGCACCAGCCGGGAGAAGATCGACCTGATCGAGTTCACCGGCGGCCGGTGCCACCTGATCCCCGACGCCGGGAAGGTCTACGAGGAGGCCCGTACCCTCGCTGCGACGGAGAACGGGCACTTCATGGACCAGTTCACGTACGCGGAACGGGCCACCGACTGGCGGGGCAACAACAACATCGCCGAGTCGATCTTCGAGCAGCTCGCCCTCGAACGGCATCCCGAACCCGCCTGGGTGGTGGTCGGTGCCGGCACCGGCGGTACCTCCGCCACCATCGGCCGGTACCTGCGCTACCAGCGCTACGACACCCGGCTCGCCGTGGTCGACGTGCAGAACTCGGCGTTCTACGACGGCTGGGTACGCGACGACGCGGAGTACACCGTCTGCGCAGGCTCCCGGATCGAAGGCATCGGCCGACCCCGGGTCGAGCCGTCCTTCCTGCCCGGTGTGGTCGACCGGATGATGCGGGTGCCGGACGCGGCGTCGCTGGCCGCGATGCGGGCCGCCTCGACGCTGCTCGGGCGCCGGGTCGGCGGCTCCACCGGCACGAATCTGTGGGGCGCGTTCGCGCTGATCGGCGAGCTGTGCGCGGCGGGCCGTACCGGCAGTGTGGTGACCCTGCTGTGCGACTCCGGTGAACGCTACGCCGGTACGTACTACGACGACCGGTGGCTGGCAGACCAGGGGCTCGAACTGGCTCCGTACCTGGACACGGTGCAGCGTTTCCTCGCCACCGGCGAATGGCGGGAACCCGACGCGACCTGAGACCGGCGGGTCAGGCCAGCAGGAACCACATGGCGATGCCCGCCAGCGCCAGGACGGCGACGGCACCGAGCAGGATCAGCATGGTCAGGGCCGTACGTGAGCCCTGCTGCGTGTCGCCGGAGACGTCCGGTTCCGCGTTGCGGGGGCCGAGGATCCGGCCGGTCAGCGAGTTGGTGGTCTCCAGCGGATTCAGCTCCGCGTACCGGGTCTCCGGCCGGCGGAATCCTCCCGGGCCCGCCGGGACCGCGGCGAACTGGGCGGTCGCGTTCTGGTCCGGGGATACGGGTGCGGCGTCGTCCCGTTCCGCCATGGGCGGTTGCGGCGTGGCGGCGGCGGGCGGCGGTGTGGCGGCGGCGGGCGGTTGCGGCGTGGCGGCGGGCGGTTGCGGCGTGGCGGCGGGCGGCGGTGGAGCGGCGGCGGGCTGGGATGGCGGAGACATCGCCGGATCGGTGGGCTGCTCCGCCAGGGTCGCAGATGCTGGACTGACGGCGGCGACCGCGGCCCGGTCCGCGTGGGTCCACGGGCGGGGCGGCGGATCGGTGGGAAAGATACGCGGTTCCGCGGGCAGCGACGATTCCGCCGGCAGCCGACCGGTGCCGGTCGGTTCGCCCAAGGGTCGCGGTTGTCGTCCAGGTTCCCCGACCCCGGGTCCACCACCCCCGGTACCGGAGCCGTCCTGCCCGTCCCGCCGACCCGCCTGCACGGCGGCCCCACTTTCCCGCGCCGACACCCCGTTCCACCAGGAATTCGGCTCCGGCTCGGCGTTGCGCGGTGGCTCGACCGGCGACGCCGGGTACGGGTCCGCGTTGCGGTGACCCGGATCCCGGTACGGCGTGCCCCGGTTCGGGTCGCCCCGGTCCGGCGCACCCTGGTCCGGCCCACCCGGAGCGTCGTAGCCAGGCTGCTGGCGGGCCGGTGCGTATGGGTCGCCCTGCTGGGGCCGGGACGGCTGGCCCGGCTCGGACCTCCCGTACCGGCCCGGCTGCGATGGGTCGGGGAAGCCGCCCGGCCCTGGTTCGGGCTGCTGCTGTGGTGCCTGCCGGGTCCACGGATCGGAGTTCGGCTGGCCCTGATCGGGTGCCCACGGTTGGTCTGCCGGCGGCCATCCCGGTGGCTGGTGCTGATCGGGGCCGGGGGCGCCGTGATCCGGAGCGCCAGAACCCGGGGCACCGGAGCCCGGCTGGCCGAACTGGCCGGGTTGGCCGAACTGGTCCGGTTGACCCGGTGCGGTCTGCGGCGTTGGCTGGCCGGGCTCGCCCGGTCGGCCACCGTCGTTTCCGGTGCCCGGTACGCCCGGAGCGGGCCAGGAGGGCCGCTCGCCGGGAGAGGCCGACCAGGAGGCACGCTGCGACCCGCCGTTGCCGTCCGGGCCGGGTTCGTCCGACCAACCCCGCTGCCCGCCACCGTGGTCCTGGTCCGGTGCCGGCCACTGCCGCTGCTCCTGCGGCTGATGCGCGGGGGCGGCCGGCCCGGGGTCCCATCCCCGCTGGTCGCCCTGATCGGGCGCGGCTTGCGGATGGTTGGGTGCGCTCCACGCCGGCTGTGCCGGCTCGGCCGGTGGCGTGGACCATGCGTCCTGCCCGGCGTGCTGGTCCTGCTGTGGTAGCTGCGGCGGAGCGGCAGGTGGCGGTGACGGCTGGTCGGAGACCGGGGTTCCCGACGACGGCCGGTCCTGCTGTCCACCGCCGATGCTCGCCAGTACCTCAGCGAGTTCGTCCGCGCCGAGCCGGTTCGCGACGGGTACCGGCGCCACGCCCCGTACCGGTCCGGTCGGCGCCAGTTCGTCGCCCGGCCATGGTGCCGGTGCCGGTGGCCAGGAGGCCGGCGGCGGGTCGTCGGGCTGTTGCGGGGGGCGACGGGTCGACGGCACGGCGGCAGCCTGGCCGTACACCTGCTCGCGGGGGCCCGGACCGCTGTCCTTGCCCTGGTACCGGCCCTGGTGCGGAAGTTCCTGACCCCGGTGTTCCTGCCCCCACTGATCCTGCTCCGGGCCGCGCTGCTGCTGGTACGAGGAGGGCTGGTAGCCAGACTGTCCGCTGTTGTGGACCGATCCGGACAGGTCGGGTCCGGGCTCCGGCGGGTACGTCGGGGGAGCCTCCTGCTGCTGGCCGGCGGCCGGCTTGTCCCAGGCGTTGGCGAAGGCTGCCCAGGGTGAGCCGCTGGAGCTGGCCGCAGCCGCGGCTTCGGTCGCCGACGAGGAGAACGAACCCGACGACGGTTCCGGTCGGTGCTCCTCGACCGGGCGGGGCGGTTCCGGGCTGTGTTCGGCCGGCGGCGCGTAGCGGTCGACCGGCTCCACATCCGGTACCCCGAAGCTCGGTGCCGGTACGGGACCCGGCGCGTACCGGTCGACGGGGGTCTCGGCGGGCAGCGCGAATCCGCCTGCGGCGGGGGCGCCGCTGGCCGGACCTTCGGCCAGTTCCGCGGAATCCCACGACGACTGCTCGTCGGTACGCGGCTGCGGCTGTTCGGCGGCCGCGTCCTGGTACTGCGGACGCTGCGGTGCCTCCTGATGGTGCGGGGCGTCCTGGTACTGCCCGGCGTCCTGGTAGCGCCCGGCGTCCTGATGGTGCCCGGCGTCCTGGTACGGCGGCGTCGCGGGCTCCGGTGGTTCTGGCACCAGACCTGGGACCCGGGCTCGGCCGACCACTCCGGGCTGGTCCTGATTCGGCTGAGCCGGTTCCTGCTGCTGGTTCTGGTCCGACTGCGGCCAGGGCGGTGGGGTCTGGCCGGCGTCCGGCTGCGGCCACGGCGGCGGGGTCTGACCCGCATCGGCCTGCGGCTGACCCGCGTCGAACTGTGGCTGACCCGCGTCGGGCTGCGGCCACGGCGGTGCCTGACCGGCTTCCGGCTGGGGGGTAGCGGCCGCCTGGCTGTTGCCCGACCAGCCGTAGTCGGGTTCCGGACCGGTCCGCCCGTCCGGGGCCGCCGCCGGATCCGACCAGTACGATCCGCCGGTGTTGGGTTGTTCCGGTCCGGTGGACCAGCGGTCGTTGTCGTCCTGTGGCGGGTACGGCGTGGGTTCCGGTGTCGGCGCCGACTGGGCTGCCCAGGGATCGGGCGGCAGGTCGTCGGAGTCGTAGCCACCGGTGGCGGGAGCCGGCTCGGGTGCGGCGACGGGCTCCGCCGGCGCGGCCGGAGCGCTCACACCGTTCCAGATGGGGCCGTCGCTGGGTGGTGGTGGCGGCTCGTACGGTGCCGGCAGCGCGGCCGCCTCGTCGGCCGGGGAGGGCTCGTCGTAGCGCGGCGTACCCGACGTGGCTGCCGCACCCTGCTCGTGCCGATTCTCCGCCGGCGGATCACCCCACGGCGACGACGAGCCACCGGATTCCGGCGCGTACGGCCAGTTCGGTGGCGGTTCGTGCTGCGCGCTGTTGGCTTCCGCCATCGGCCAGGACGGTGTGTCCCGGCTGCCGCGCTCGTGTGCGACCTGGTACGAGCCGGACGGCTCGGGGTCGGCGACGGGTGTTCCACAGCGCGGGCAGATGCCTACCGTCGGTGGCACCCGCTCGCTGCATGTCGAACACGTCCGGTCCTCCATCAAGCCCTCCCATGGCATGTCCGCCGAACGCTCGACCCTCACCGTGCCATACGACCGCGACCGGCGGCGACGCCGAGTGGCTGCCCCACGGTGCGGGCGCCGGTCGATCCGGCCGGTGCGATTGGTCCGGCTCTGTGAGCCTACGAGGCGCGCCGAGCCTGGTGTGGACAGGGACCACCCAGTTGGCCCACTGGCTGGGACGGCGGCGGCAGAATGGCACGCCACCATGTGCGGTCGACGCAGTCATAGCGGGTTCGGGTAACCGTTGCGGGGCTGCCGTCAGCCCGGGCAGGACGGTGACGGCGACGGGCTGGGTGACCGGGACGGCGGGGGGTTCGGCGACGGGCTCGGGCTGGCACTCGGCGACGGGCAACCCGAGGTCGTTGCGCCACTACTCTTCGTCGACGGCGAGGATGATGACGTCGCCGTCGAGGAGGCGGACGGCGCGGCCGACGAGGTAGTGGACGCCGACGCCGATGCCGATGCCGAAGTCGACGGAGAACTTGAGGCTGAGGCTGAAGGGTCCGGGGTGCCGGTGTCGCCGGAACCGGTGGGGGTCGGGGTCGCGGAACCGGACGGTGTCGGGCTGCCGCCGTGTCCGGAACCGCTCGGCGACGGGGTCGGCTTCGGTCCGCTGCGCGACGGCTTCGGTGACGGCGTGGGCTTCCCGCCGACATGACCACTGGCCGGCAGCACCCGGGTGGCGCCGTACATTCCGCCGACCGACAGGTGCACGACCTGCACCGGAATGCCGAACGTCGGCGCCTGTACGACCTTGCCGTGCCCGATGTACATGGCCACGTGGTAGATCGAGGTGCTCACACCCGGGGTGTCGCCGTAGAAGATGAGGTCACCGGGCAGCAGCCGGGACAGCGGCACCGGACGGCTCGCGGTGGCGCGGTACTGCGCATCCGCCACCCGCGGTAGCTGTATGCCGGCGGACAGGTAGGAGGCGAGTACCAGCCCCGAACAGTCGTACGAGTTCGGACCCTCCGCTCCCCACACATAGGGTTTGCCGAGTTGCCGCAGTGCGAACCGGACCGCCGCGACCGCCCGTGGGTTGGCCTTGGAACTGCCGACCTCGGAGCCGATCTCCCCGGCGAACTGCTGGTCGTACGCCCGCTGCTGCGCGGCCAGCGAGGCCAGCGCGTCGGCGTTGTCGTCGCGCAGTTTCTGCAGGTCGTGGGTGGCCTGCTGGTACTGCCGGCGGTAGCCGTGCAGGCGGCTCTGGTCGTCGTGCTGGTTGCGTACGGCGTCGTCGTAGATCTTCTTCGCGTCGTCGGTCAGCGCCTTCGCGTCCTGGTACGACGATGCCGATTGGTGTCCCTTGCGGGTGCCGGGGTCGTGCATCCACGGCGCCACCTTGGACAGCTCGCGCCACTGCCGGGCCAGCGGGTCGAGCGGGTCCGGCACCTTCGCCGCGTTCTGGTACGCCCGGCGCGCGTCATGGTCGGTTTGCTCGCTGAAGTACGACAGGGTCCGCTGGGCAAGGTCGAGGTTGCGCTTCGCCGTGGTGATGTTGCGCTTGTCCTGGTCGATCCGCTGCTGGACCTGCTTCGCCTGCTCGGCGAGGGACTGCACCTGGGCGGTCTTCAGCATGATCTGGCTGCCCATCGGCCCGGCGGGCGTCGGTCCGCTCGGTATGGTGCTGCCACCCCCGGGGATCGTGTCGGGGGCCCCACCGCCGGGTACGGTGCTGCCGGCCTCGGGTCGTGCCCCGCTGTCCGGTGCGTCCGGCGGTGCGGCGCTGGTGTTCCGTTGGGTGTCGCTGGCCGCACGGATGACCGGATCGGCGTGTGCCATGGAGCTGCCGGAGAAGAGGACCACTGCGGACAGTCCGACCGCGGCCAACCATGGCCGCCGTCGCATCCGTCGGGTGGTACGTCGTGCCGGACCGCGCATGTCACCGTCCCGTTCACTGTGTCGCCGCTGCGTGCTCCTGTGTCGTAGGACGGACATACCGTACGACGGTTCGTTCGTTCCTTCCACCGCAAGCCAGGTTACAAGTTACTGGGAATGCCTTTTCCGGCCGCCGCGCGCTGTCCTGCGACAGGCCGGGCGATCGCCGCCGTGTCTCTGACCTGGCGAGCAACCTCACCGGGAGAGAGGCTTGCCGGGAAGTCCGGCCGGCTGCCCGTACTCTGCCGGTAGAAGCAAGTATGCCGATCGCTCCGTGCCGACGTGGCCGGTTGGCGAAGCGCGGACGCTATTCTCCGTATTCAGGGAGTGACGTTATGTCGAGCAGTGTGCAGCGGGCGGAGGCGCTCCAGTTCCGCCGCGACATCGAGGCGAAGGTGGCCACGCGGGACCGGTTGACCGCCGAGGACGGGGTGGCGCTGTGCGCCTGCGACGACCTGTCCTGGCTGGGTGGTCTGGCGCACCAGCAGCGACTGCGTGCGGCCGGCGAACGGGCCAGTTTCCTGGCCGCCGACGGGCCCGGTGTCGAGCCCGAGGACGACCAGCTCGCGGTGTCCGGACCGGTGGCCGCGCTGCGCTACGCCGTCGCCGACGACCCGGCCCGGCGGACCGGCTTCCCTGGCGACCCGGCGGACTGGGTGCGGAAGCTGGTCGCTCTGCGTGCGCAGGTGGACGACGGCGCACCGGTACGGCTGTTCGTACCGGTACGGCAGGTTTCGGGTGATGAGGCCGCGACACCGTCATCCGCCGAGACGATGATGCTGTTCGCGGTGTCCAGGTTGCTGCTGGACAACGTCGCGGACCTGGGCTGCGACCTGTCCACGCATCCCGCCTCCACGGCGGCCCTGCTGCTGCACTTCGGCGCCTCGGACCTGCTGGTGCCCGCAGCGGACTTCGACGCGGACGCGACCGCGGAGCTGATCTGGGACGCCGGTTTCACTCCGGTGCACCGGGACAGCGGGTTCACCCTGGTACGCGACTATGGTCCGGCGACGCCGCAGTCGGAGCGCCGGGCCGAACCGCAGTCGGTGTTCCACTGATCTGACCGGTCCGGTCCGCTCTGCTCCGTTCGGCCGGGCGGACCGCCCGGGTCACTGCTGCGGCGGTCCCGAGGTCGGCCCCGGCGGTGGGTACTGCTGCCCCGGCGGCGCGGAGTGCGGCGGCGGGGTGCCGGGCGGCGGGCCACCGGGCGGTCCCGAGGTGGGCCCGGCCTGGTTGCCGTGAGCCTGACCGAACGGGTTGGCCTCGTCCGGGGGGCTGTAACCGGGCTGCGGCCCGTACGGGCCGGGCTGGCCCTGACCGCCGGGACCGTACGGATCGGGCTGGCCGTAGGGGCCGGGTTGGCCCTGCTGTCCGTAGGAGCCGGGCTGGCCGGGCTGCTGCTTGTCCTTCTTGCTGCGGTTGACCAGGACGACGGTCAGCACCACACCGCCGGCGATGATCAGCAGCACCACCAGCAGGCAGCAGATCGACATCACGCTCACGTTTCGCACCGCGGCATCATATCGATGCGGCCGTCAGGGTCGTCCACTCCGACAGCGACGAGCGGGTTCCTGTGCGTGCACTGTGAATGGGCGGCTCCGCGACGCTCCGAAGTGGAGGCGGGTGGGCGGGCGGCGAGCATGGCGCCCACCACGCTGTGGGCGCCATGCTCGCCAGGGGGGAGAAGAAAGCTCAGCCCGTCCTGGCATGACGGAATCCCGATGTCGGCACGGATGTTCATCCAGCCGCATCAGATTCGAAGGATATTGCCGAACGCCGCCGAGCAACAGCCCTGTCGGGCCGGAGATCTGCTACCGGCCGAGATTCCACCCGGCCCGCGGCGCAAACCTCACGGTTGGTCGGCCTGCGCCCGCTGCCAGGCGGCCTGCTGCGCACCCGACAACTCCCACAACCGGTCCACCGCCGGATCGCCCAGCGCCTCCACCGGTACACCGAACTCGCTGGTCAGCACTAACACCAGGTCCGGCCGGTCGGTCAACTCACGTACCCACCGACCGGCCGGACCCCGTCGGGTCAACGTCCGGGCCTGCAGCGCCAGCGCATGGTCGGGTCGCGGCTGCTGCACCAGCAGGGTCCGTACGAACGGAGAATCGGGTGACCGGGACAGCCGGTCGCAGTACGGTATGAAGTCCGACAGCTGCTGCCGATCGGTCCGGAACTCGAACCCGGCGCAGGCACCCGACGGGTGGTGCACCATCCGCCAGTGACCGGCGGCCAGGTCCCGACGCAGCCCGTACGTCAGCGGCCCCTGCGGATAGCTGCCCACCGCCAGCGGCAACGGCGCCAGGAAACCGTCCCCGAACCCCACATCCACCAGGTACGGCCCGGTGTCGGTGTCCACCAGCAGCGCCAGGTGGTTGCCCCAGGCATCCGCCCCGTGCCGGTCGCGGTGCACCGCACCGGAGACATGCCGTACGGGAAAGCCGATCGCGGTCAGCAGCAGGGCGAACGCGCCGTTGAGTTCGAAGCAGAAACCGCCCCGCCGGCGCCGGACGATCTTGTCGGACAACGCCTCCGGTGCCAACGACAGCGGCCGGCCCAGCTGGATGTCCAGATTCTCGTACGGCACTGTGGCCAGGTGCGCGCGGTGCAGCGCCACCAGCGTCCCGGTGTCCGGCCGTACCGGACCGCGGTGACAGATCCGCCGAAGGTACCCGGGTACGTCGATCATGGTGCAGATGATGCCGCAGTGGTGCGACGACGGTTGGTGGCCCCGGCCCGCGTACGCTCGGTGAGGTATCCGATGGCTGGAGGGGTCGGTGATGGCTGCTCGACGGGCCCCTGCGGGCGCTCAGGGAACACGGCGCTCCCAGTTCCCGCGCCGGGACCCGGACGGCCGGGTGGCCCACTTCGGTGACCTGATCGCCGCCGCGCTGGCCGCGCTCGTACTGGCCTTCGCGGTGCTGGCCGTCATCGACCTGCTGACCTCACTGGTCGGCATCGGCAGCTACGGCTCGTCGCGTGGTTGGCTGACCGCGGTCCTCGCGGTCTGGCTGTACGTGGAGGACTTCCGCGCCTGGCGCGGAGTACGGATGCGGACCGCCATCCTGCTCATCGCGCTCTTCGCGGCGCTGCTGGTCGGCGGGGGAGCCGCGTACGGGCTGACTCAGCTGGTCTCCGGCCTGCCCGCCCTGGTGACCGGCTCGGTCGGCGCCGCGGTCGGAGTACTGACGTACGCGCCGATCTGGTTCTTCGGCATCCGCTGGGTCGAGTAAGAGGTAAGGAGATCTCCGGTGAGCCCTGCGATCAAGTACACCCTCGGTCGGATCGGCCTGTTCGCCGCCATCGTGCTGGCCCTGCTGCCGTTCAAGCTCGAACTGTTCGTCACCCTGATGATCGCCCTGCTGGTGTCCATGCCGCTGTCGTACTTCCTGCTCCGGCGGTGGCGGGACGAGATGGCCGAACGCATCGACGAGTCCCGCCAGCAGCACCGCGACCAGAAGGAACGGCTGCGTACCGCGCTGTCCGGCGACGAGTCCGACGACCGCTGACCGCGTGCGCGGAAGGTGTGGTACGACGCGCGCCGGGCAGCGCGCGTCGTACCGGAAGGATCGGTACGACGCGCGCCGTACCGGGATGATCAGGCTCAGCCGCCCCAGCCCGGGTTGCGGCGGTCGGTGACCTTCGGCCACGGCAGCCGCGACGGCTTGTACAGGTAGGCCACGCCACCTGAACCGCTGCCGGTGCTTCCGCTGGTCAGGTGACGCTTCGTACGCAGCCAGATCGTCTCGAACTGGTGCCGCAGGTACACGTGCCGTACCGCCGCGTCGTCGTGGGACGCCGGGTCGTTGACGATCACGTCACCTTCGGCGGTGAAGCCGACGATGACCAGCAGGTGCCCGGAGGTGTTGTAGCCGGCGCCGTCGAGTTCCGAGGAGTAGAACGACACCGAGCAGACCACCGGGATCCCGTGGCTGACCAGCCGTTCCGCCTCGTTGAGCGAACGGATCTGGGTGACGATCGCGTCCAGGCCACCGTACGAGGCGGCGTACGCGGCGTTGAACGGCCAGTTGCCGCAGCCCTCGTACTGGTAGTCGTAGGTGTAGCGGGCGGCGTAGTCGACCTGCGGGTCGGCGTAGCTCGGGTCCACCCAGGCCAACTGGCGCGCGGTCGGGTGCTTGTGCCAGTACTCCAGGACCATCGTGCTGGAGGTGGCGCTGCACCAGGCTTCACCGCCGTTGTCGTACTCCGGGTACTGGCCGGCGTGGATGTCCTGCGAGTACGCCGGCACCGGCAGTTCGACCGCACCGTTGAGCCCGAACGTACTGGCCTCGACGTCGAAGCGGGCCGGGATGCTGGAGGCGAACGCGCCGACCCGGTAGACCAGCGGGGTCAGCCTGCTGCCGGCCGGCCGGTACAGGGTGACCCGCAGCTGGTACGTGTCGAGCCGGATGCCGTTCGCGGCGTCGCTGGAGTCGACCTTGAAGGTGTCGGTGTAGACACCGGAGTAGTCGTCGCCCTGGCCGTCGAGGGAGGTACGGCGGATGTCGGTGTCGCTGTCGCCGGACGTCCAGCGCCCCATCACGTACCAGGGTGTGGTCTTGCCGTCGTTGTAGCTGCCCTGCATCTCGATCTGCACCCAGGTGCCGGCGGGAGTGTCGGCGTTCCAGGAGGAGACCAGTTCGGTGGCACCGAACGGCAGCCGGTAGGTCGGCGAGGTCCAGGTGGCGTAGTCGTAGTCCGCGGTCCTGCCGGTGTGCGGGTCGGTGTAGCTGGTGGTGCCGGCCGGGTGGCCGATCACGATGCCGGGACGGCGGCCCGGCCAGACCACGGCGCCGTCGCGGGCGCCGGTGAGCCAGTCGATGGTCCGGGTGTAGGCGTGGTAGTTGACCGGTGCGTCGTCGGCGCCGGCCCGTGGGCGGGTCGGCGCGGCGAACGCGCCGCCCGGTACGACGAGGGCGCCGGTGAGGGCGGCCGCGCCACCGAGCACGCTCCGACGGGTGAGCGCGGTACTGCGCTGGGTTGCGATATCTGTCATGGGTGCTCCCGGGGCAGGAAGATGCACGTCGAGGGCAACTATTCCGCTAGTCGAGAACTTTCGCTAGACCCTGGGCTGACCGGCGCTTTTCTCGTAGTCCGGCCAGGTGCACATCGATGCTCATCGACGTGGCGTGCAGCACTTGGGGGCTGTGTAACCCGCCGGGGCGTCGCTACGGTGGCCCGGTGCAACGGCGACGAAGGCGACATCAGGCCGACCCCGGTCGGCGCCCGGCGGCGCGGCGTCGTCTAGTCAGACTGCTCGCCGTACTGATCCTGGTCGTCGGCGCATCGGCCAGCGGAGTGCTCGGACTGCGCTGGTTCCTGCAGCCGCCGCACCATCCCGTGAGCAGTACGGCACCGACCGGTGAGCGCCGTGCTGCGGGCGACCGGGCGAGCCGCTCGAAGGACCGGCCCACCAGCTCGCCCAGCGCATCCGGCGGCCCGATCGGAACGGTCAGCGCCTCCCCGAGCCCTTCCGTCCGACACCACGCAGCGTCACCCGCTCCTTCGCGTACGGCCGGTGGCGGTTACGGGCAGCCGACCCGCTCCACCTCCCCGTCGCCCGGTGGCTCCACCGCCGACCGGTACGAGCGCAGCGTCGCCGACCTGATCGACGCCGAACGCGCCAAGGCCGGCTGTGGACCGCTGCGCTACGACGCCCGACTGGCCGACGCGGCCCGCAAACACAGTGCCGACATGGCGAAGCGTGGCTACTTCGACCACAACACGCCGGAGGGCGTGACGCCCTGGGACCGGGTGAAGGCGGAGGGCTACCAGCAGCCCAGTGCGGAGAACATCGCCGCAGGTCAACGCACCCCGCAGGAGGTCGTCACGGCCTGGATGAACTCGTCCGGGCACCGGGAGAACATCCTCAACTGCTCGTCGCACGCCGGCGGCGTCGGTTTCTTCCAGGGCGGTAGCTATGGGTTCTACTGGACTCAGGATTTCGGCTACAGCTGACGGCATGGCGCTCACCACTGCTCCCGTTCGACGACCAGTCCGGCGAGCCGGACGAAGTGGACCCGGGGGTAGAGCGACGGGTCGTCCCTCGGGTAGCCGCGCAGGTAGATGTGCCCGACCGCCAGCGCCTCGATCACTCCCAGGACCCGTAGCCAGTGCGGTTCGGCGCCGTGTACGCCCACCTCGGGGGACAACCAGACCAGGTCCCCGATGGTCGGTGGCAGCGCGTCCGCAGCGTCCATGAACTCTCCTCGGGTCCCGGCGCCCGGCCTTTCCGGATCATGGAACCCGATAACTAACTCACTGACACCGATTGAACGTTACGGGCGAATTGACCTTAACCTGAGAATTGTTCAGGAAAAGTGCCAGCCGAGCTGCGGGGGCTCAGCGGCCGATGGCGTAGCCCTGCATGCCGCGCGGGTTGGCGGCGGCGCGCAGGAAACCAGGGCCGGGGAAGTCGGAGTCGCGGGCGACCGCGGACAGTCGACCCAACGTCCACGGGCCGACCATCTCGACCTGGTGACCGCGGCGACGCAGCTCGGCCGGAACCGATGCGTCGATCCGGTCCTCGATCAGCAGGACGCCGGGCCGGGCGATACGCGGGTAGAACGAACTGGGGAAGTGCACCGAGTGGAAGTTCGGCGCGTCCACCGCCTCCTGCAGGTTGAGTCCCCTGTGGACGATGGAGAGCAGGAAATGCAGGCTCCACTGGTCCTGCTGGTCGCCGCCGGGCGTACCGAAGGCCAGGTAGGGGCGCCCCTCACGCAGCGCGAACGACGGCGACAGGGTCGTACGGGGCCTGCTGCCCGGCCGTAGCGTCGCGGCCAGCCCGTCGGTCAGCCAGCACATCTGGGCTCGGGTACCGAGGCAGAAACCGAGCGCCGGAATCGTCGGGGAACTCTGCAACCAGCCGCCGCTGGGCGTCGCCGACACCATGTTGCCGTACGAGTCGGCCACGTCCAGGTGGCAGGTGTCGCCGTCGACCCGCCCGTTGCGGGTCACCGTCTCGTTCCCGGTCGGGTAGCGCACCGTCGGCTCCCCGGCACCGGCACCGGCCCCGGAGCTACCCGCCGTCCTCGGTTCGGCCAGCCGCGGGGCACGGCCGTCCGGGCTGCCCGGCCGAAGTTGCCGGCTCGCTTCCCCGCCGATCAGCGCCCGCCGGACGGTGTTGTACGCCGGGCTCAGCAGCGTCTCCACCGGCACGTCGGCGTGCCGGGGGTCGCCGTACCAGGCTTCCCGGTCGGCGAACGCGAGCTTGGCCGACTCGGTGACGGTGTGTACGAACTCGGCAGGATCCGCATCGGTCAGGTCGAATCCGGCGAGCAACGCGAGCTGCTGCAGCAGAACCGGGCCCTGACCCCACGGCCCGGTCTTGCAGACGGTGAGGCCGTGGTAGTCGATGGTGACCGGGTCCTCGACGCTGGCCCGCCAGGAGGCCAGGTCATCGCCGGTGAGCAGGCCCGAATGTTGCGTACCGGACGTGTCCCGCCAGGCCCGGCCGGCGCAGAACGCGGCGATGTGCTCGGCCACGAAACCCTCGTACCAGCACCGTCTGGCCGCCTCGATCTGCTGTTCCCGGCCCGGGCCGTGCGCCTCGGCCTCGGCCAGCACCCGCCGGTACGTGGCGGCCAGGGCCGGGCTGGTCAGCCGGCTGCCGGCGGTCGGTACCGCATCGCCCGGCAACCAGGTCGCCGCCGAGGTCGGCCAGTCGGCGGTCAACATGTCGGCGATCGTGCCGATCGTGTCGCAGATCCCGGGCAGCGCCGGGTAGCCACGCTCCGCGTAGCCGATGGCCGGTGCCAGTACGTCACGCAGTCGCCAGGTGCCCCAGCGTTCCAGCATCAACAGCCACCCACCGAACGCGCCGGGGACGGTGGCCGGGAGCAGGCCCGTACCGGGGATCAGGTCCAGGTCGAGCGAACCGAACGTGTCCAGGGTCGCCGCGGCCGGTGTCACACCCTGCCCGCACACCGTAGACACCTGCTGGTCGGCCTCGCTCCACAGCAGCACCGGCACTTCGCCGCCGGGGCCGTTGAGGTGCGGTTCGACCACCTGGAGTACGAAACCCGCGGTGACTGCCGCGTCGAAGGCGTTGCCGCCGCGTTCCAGTACGGCCATTCCGGCGGCCGAGGCGAGCCAGTGGGTACTGGCGACCATGCCGTGATCGCCGGTCAGCTCCGGTCGGGTGGTGAACATGACCGTTCCTCTCCGCCGTGCGGTACCGCCGGGGTGCGGGTACCCGCAGTCGTCACGGTAGCCATCGACCGTGCTCACGGCCCGGGTGTGTCCGGATGGTGGATCACGCCCGGTCCCTGCCACGGCCCGGCGTGCAGTACGGTCAGTGCGGACCGTGTCGAAGCGAAGCCGGTGGGAATCCGGCGCTGTCCCGCAACTGCGATGCCGCCCTCCGGGTGCGGACGAGCCAGGTCGCCTACGACGTGTGTCGCGAATTGCGCTTGCGAGGAACGGGCGCCCCGCACGACAGCACCCTGTCGGCGACAGCCGTTCCCCACCGACAGGAGGCTTTTCCGTGCGCAGACCCCACAGATCGTTCCGGCATGTGCTGCCGACGGCTGCCGTACTCACCGCCGCGCTGCTGGCCACCGCCGGCTGCGGTTCCGGTTCCGGCTCCGGGCACAGCTCGACCGCCGCGTCCGGCGGCGCGTTCCCGGCGACCGTACAGACCCACGGCGGGCCGGTCACCCTGGACAAGCGGCCCACCTCGATCATCTCGCTGTCCCCGACCACCACCGAGATGCTGTACGCGATCGGGGCAGGTAAGCAGGTCAGGGCGGTCGACGACCAGTCGACGTACCCGGCCGCGGCGCCGCGTACGAAGCTGTCCGGGTTCAAGCCGAACGTGGAGGCGATCGCCGGCTACCGCCCCGACCTGGTGATCGTGTCCTACGACACGGCCGACGTGGTCAACGGGCTGAAGAAGCTGAAGATCCCGGTGTACATGGCTGACGCGGCGCAGAAGCTGACCGACAGCTACCGGGAGATCACCGACCTGGGGAAGCTGACCGGGCATCGGAGCCAGGCCGCGAAGACCGTGTCGGGCATGCGCGACGGTATCGCCAAAGCCGAGCAGGGCCTGCCGAAACGCAAGAAGCCGCTCAGCTACTACTACGAACTCGACCCGGAGCTGCACAGCCTCACCTCGAAGACGTTCGTCGGTGCGCTGCTGGCGCCGATGGGCCTGACCAACGTGGCGGACAAGGCGGACTCCGACGGCAGCGGCTATCCGGCGCTGTCCAAGGAGTACCTGCTGAAGGCGAACCCCGATCTGGTGCTGCTGGCCGACACGAAGTGCTGCGGGCAGTCCACCGCGACCGCGGTGAAACGGCCGGGCTGGAACACCATGACGGCGGTCCGGACGAAGCGGGTGTACACGCTCGACGACGATGTGGCGTCCCGCTGGGGCCCGCGGATCGTCCAGCTGGTGCAGACCGTCGCGAAGGCGGTCAAGTCCGTCCCGGCGAGCTGACCGGTGTTGAGACGACGGTCGTCGGGGACGGCGACGACCCCGACGACCGTCGGCCCGACCCGGCTGCGGGTCCGGTGGTTGCTGGCCGGTCTGCTGGCCGTACTGGTGGCGCTGGTGGCCGGTCTCGCCGTGGGGCCGGTGTCGCTGCCGCCGGCCGACGTGGTCACCGACCTGGTGCACCACGCTCTCGGTACGTCCACCAACATCCAGCCACGCGACGACGCGATCCTGTGGGAGCTGCGGCTGCCCCGGGTGGTGCTGGGGCTGCTGGTCGGCTCGATGCTGGCGCTGGCCGGCGGCTGCTACCAGGGGGTGTTCCGTAACCCGCTGGCCGACCCGTACCTGCTGGGGGTGGCGGCCGGCGCCGGTCTCGGTGCCACCACCGCGATCGTCGCCCGGCCCGGTTCCACGGTCACTGCGCCCCTGCTGGTACCGCTGGCCGCGTTCGGCGGCGCGCTGCTCGCCGTCGGCTTCACCTACCTGCTCGGTATGGCCGGTTCCCGGCACCAGGCGATGGCCACGCTGTTGCTGGCCGGGGTGGCGGTCGCGGCGTTCTGCACGGCGATCCAGACCTACCTGCAGCAGCGCAACACCCAGACGATCCAGGAGGTGTACTCCTGGCTGCTCGGCCGGCTCACCACCTCGGGCTGGACCGAGGTACTGACCCTGCTGCCGTACGTGGTGGTCACCACCGTGGTGGTGCTGGCCCAGCGGCGGGCACTGGACGTACTGAGCGTCGGCGACGAGGAGGCGGCGAGCCTCGGGCTGCACCCGCAGCGGGTACGGATCGTGTTGATCGTGGCCGCCACCCTGGGCACCGCGGCAGCCGTGTCGGTCAGCGGCCTGATCGGTTTCGTCGGCATCATCGTGCCGCATGTCGTACGACTGCTGGTCGGTGCCAGCTACCGGGTGATCCTGCCGCTGTCGTTGCTGTTCGGTGCAGCCTTCCTGGCGTTGGCCGATCTGCTGGCCCGGATGGTGTTGTCCCCGGCGGAGATCCCGATCGGGGTGGTGACCGCGTTCTTCGGTGCACCGTTCTTCGTGGTGGTACTGCGTTCCAGCCGACGGATGCCGCTGTGACGCCGCCGGAGCGGGCGCCGGCAGAACCGTCGCCGGCGGAACCGTTGCTGTCCGCGCGCGGTGTCGGCGTACGGATCGGCGCGGCCACCCTACTGTCCGATGTGGACGTCGATGTCGCGCCGGGTGAGTGGCTGACCATCATCGGGCCCAACGGTGCCGGCAAGTCGACCCTGCTGCGAGTGCTGGCCGGGCTGCTGCCCGCGACCGGAACCGTCCACCTCGCCGGTACCCCGGTCGGTCGGCTGCATCGACGTACGCGGGCCCGACTGTTGGCTCTGGTGGCGCAGCATCCGGTGGTGCCGCCGGGCATGTCGGTGCTGGACTACGTGCTGCTGGGGCGCACCCCGTACGTGCCGCCGTTGGGTCGGGAGGGCGGCAGCGACCTTGCGGCCGTGGACCGGGTGCTGGGTCGGCTGGATCTGACCGGCCTGGCCGGCCGGGAACTGTCCACGTTGTCCGGCGGGGAACGGCAGCGGGTCTACCTGGCCCGCGCGCTCGCGCAGGGGGCCCGGCTGCTGCTGCTCGACGAGCCGACCAGCGCACTGGACATCGGTCATCAGCAGGAGGTGCTGGAGCTGGTGGACGAGCTGCGTCGTACCGGCGCGGAGGGCAGCTCACTGACGGTGATCGCCACCATGCACGATCTGACCGTGGCGGGGGAGTACGCGGACCGCATCCTGCTGCTGTCCTCCGGTCGGGTCTCGGCGGTCGGTACGCCCACCGAGGTGCTCACCGAATCCTTACTGTCACAGCATTACCGCGCACGGGTACGCATCCTGGACGGAACGCACGGACCGGTGGTGGTGCCTGCACGGGGGCTGATCCGGTGACAGGACCTACCAATACGGACGGTAGGGTATCTGGCATCACGGTGCCCGGCTCGCAGCGCTCGGAATCTCACGGTGTTCGGCTTCGCCGTGCCCGGCGTCACAGTGCCCGGTGTCACGACGTCGAACCGAAACCCGTTGCTGGCACGGAACGTGGATTCGGTACGTCGGTCGACAGCCCACCATGGGGCTGCACCTACCGGATGAACACATCAGCGAGGTGAGCGATGTCCGCGAAGCAGACCACTGTCGCGTCCCACAGCAGGGCGACCAGGCTGTCCCCGTCGCTACCCCGGCAGCGTGCCGGGAGCACGGCGCCGAGTAGCACCAACGTGTTCTGCTCCGCGCGGGCACTGGAGTACACGGCCGGCGGCTTCACCTGGCGCTGAGTCGCCGGCTCCTCGTCGCCCTGGCCGTCTGATCTGCGCTGTCACATTGCGTTCGGCTACTCCGTCCTGCCTTCAGTCGACCTGAGGAGGGCGGGACATGACGCACCGGATCGTGATCATGGGTGCCGGGTACGCGGGACTGGGCGCGGCAACCCGGCTGGCGCGACGTACCCGGGGCCGGGACGTACGGATCGAACTGCTCAACGCCACACCATCCTTTGTGGAGCGTATTCGGCTGCATCAGGTGGCGGCCGACACCGGCGGTGCCGAACGGCCGCTCAGTGGGATACTCGCCGGTACCGGAGTGGCTCTACGGGTGGGCCGGGTCACCGCGATCGACCCGACGGCCCGGACCGTACGGGTCGACGACGACGCCGACCTGGCCTACGACACTCTGGTGTACGCCCTGGGCAGCTTCACCGCAGTGGACCAGGTGCCCGGGGTCGCCGAGCATGCGTACACAGTGGACGGTGATGGTGCGCGACGGCTCGCCGCCGAGCTACCGGGTATCGCGGCCGGCCACGGTGCCCTCGCCATCTGCGGCGGCGGACTGACCGGCGTGGAGGCGGCCACCGAGTTCGCCGAGGCGTACCCGGGGCTGCGGGTCACCCTGCTCACCCGGGGCGGCATCGGCGCAGGGCTGTCCCCCGCGCTGTGGCGCACATCCGGCGGGTCTTCGATCGGCTCGGCATCACACTGCGGGAGTCCACCGACGTACTGGCGGTCACCGCGACCGGCGTACGACTGGCCGACGGCAGCGACATCCCCACCGCGGCAACGCTCTGGTGTGGTTCCTTCGCAGTACCGGCACTCGCCGCCGACGCCGGCCTGGCCACCGACCCGACCGGGCGGATCCGGGTGGACGAGACGATGCGGTCGGTGTCGCACTCGGACGTGTACGCGGTCGGTGATGCCGCCGCGATCCCGCTGCCCTGGGGCACCCAACGGATGTCCTGCCAGGCCGGTGCGCCGGCCGGTGGCTACGTCGCGGATGCGATCGCCACCCGGCTGGCCGGCGGGCAACCGGCCGGGTACCGGTTCCGTTACCTGCTGCAGTGCGTGAGCCTGGGTCGTCGCGACGGGGTGGTCCAGCGGGTACGCGCCGACGACAGTCCGGCCGGGGTGCTGGCCACCGGCGCGACCGCGGCCCGGATCAAGGAGATCATCTGCCGGGCGGCCGCCTGGACGACGATCGGTGGCCGGCTCGGCAACTCCGCGCTCTACCCCCCACCGATCGGTGCGTCGGCGCGCCGACCCGAACCGGCCCCGGCCGACGCAGCCTGAGACACCCGGTCCCCGCCGTCACGGGGCGGTGCGGGGCCGGGTTCGCTGGGTGGGCCGGGGGCGCCGGATCAGGCGGCGGCGAGAGCCGCCGGCAGGGGATCGGCGTGTAGCACCACCAGGCGCGAGACCGCGCGGGTCAGCACCACGTACAGCCGGTGCAACCCGCGCGGTTCGGCTGCCACGATCCCGGCCGGCTCCACCACGATCACGTGATCGAACTCCAGGCCCTTGGCCAGCGTGGCCGGTACCAGACTGACCCGGTGCGCGGAGTTGACCTCGGTCACGTCGGACATGCCGATGCCGGCCGCGGCCAGCAGCTCGCGCAGCCGGTCGACCGCCGCGTCCGGCGCGATCACCGCCACCGAACCCTCCTCGGCCAGCGCCTCGCGTACCGTGCCCGGCAATGCGGTGTCCACATCGGACACCCAGCGTACCTGCAAGGTGCCGTCCCGACGTAGCGAGGTGGCCAGCGGCACCTCCACCGCCAGCGCGGGCAGCAGCCGGTTCGCCAGCTCCACCACCACTTCCGGTACCCGGAACCCGGTGGTCAGCGCGACCACGTCGGCGCCCGGCTTGCCCAGATGCCCCAGCGAGTCCGGCCACCGGCTGGCCGCCCACGGGGTGGTGCCCTGCGCCAGATCACCCAGTACGGTCAGCGAACCGTGCTCGTTGCGCCGGGCCAGCGCCCGGCACTGCATGGCCGACAGGTCCTGCGCCTCGTCCACCACCACGTGCCCGTAGCCGCCGACCCGGTCGATCAGCCCGGCGGCCTCGTCGATCAGCACGTTGTCCGCGGCACTGAACTTCGCCGACTTCACCGTACGGGCCGGCTTCGCCCAGTGCAGTGCCTCCTGCTCGGCCGGATCGAGGATGCCCTCGGCGGCGGCGGCGAGCAGGTCCGGCTCACCGAGCAGCCTGGCCACCAGCACCGCCGGTTCGACGGCCGGCCAGCAGGTGTCGAGGAAGTCGCGTACCGGCCGGGACCGGCTGATCTTGCGCAGCCAGCTCTCACCCGGTGACTCGCCCCGCGCCTCGGCCTGCCGGCGCAGCCCGGCCGCCACCCGGGCGCGGACCCGCTCCCGGCCCGTGCCGTACGGCAGTCCCTCCCGCCGGGCGTCGTCCACGATCCGGCGCAACGCCTCCGCCGACAGCCGCCACCGAGCCGAACCGTCGGACACCACCACCGGCTCGGTCGGTTTCGCCAACCGCCCGTACAGGGCACGGTGCAGTACCTCCGCCATCGGTGCCCGGTGCTTGATCCGGGCCGCCGCTTCGGTGTCGACCGCGCGCACCTGCACGTGTGCCACCACGTCGTCGATGGTGCGCTGGTCCACCTCGACCTCGCCCAGTGCCGGCAGCACCGCCGCGATGTAGGACAGGAACGCGGTGTTCGGGCCGACCACCAGTACGCCCGCCTTACGCAGCCGCTCGCGGTGGTTGTAGAGCAGGAAGGCGGCCCGGTGCAGGCCGACCGCCGTCTTACCGGTGCCCGGCGCACCCTGTACGCACAGCGAGTCGCCGAGTTCGGCGCGGACCAGATCGTCCTGCTCGGGCTGGATCGTCGCGACGATGTCGCGCATCGGCCCGACCCTGGGACGCTCGATCTCGCTGGTCAGGATGCGGCTGGTGGTGCCGAGCTCCTCGCCGTCGGTAAGGTGCTCGTCCTCGAAACCGGTCAGCTCACCGGCGGAGAAACCGTACCGGCGGCGGCGGGCGACCCCCATCGGCTCACGGACGCTGGCCTTGTAGAAGGCCCGGGACACCGGCGCACGCCAGTCGATGATCAGCGGTTCGCCGCCGTCGTCGGTGACGTGCCGGCGGCCGATGTGGAAGCTGGTACCGGCATTGTCCTGGTGCTCGGTGTCGGCGGAATGGTCCAACCGCCCGAAGAACAACGGGGTGTCCGGGTCATCGGCGAGCTCGGCGATCCGCCGGGCCAGCGCGACACCCAGCGCCTCGGCGGAGAACGGGTCGCCGCCGACCCCGTCTCCGGTCCGGTAGAGGCTCTCGGCGCGGTCCCGCATCCGCCGCAACGCCTCCCGGGACACGGTCAGGTGGCTGCGTTCGGCGGTGAGCTGGGCGTCAAGATCGTCGGTATCGTTCTGACGGGCTCCGGCCGGTGCGGTACCGGTCAGATCTGTGGGCAGGGTCATCCGAGATGCCTTCGCTACTGATATCCCTGGTGAAGGCCGAAACCTCACCGCCCGGCGCTCCGAGGCGTTTCCGGTGCCGCGTACGCGACCCGGCGCGGGGCGCCGCTCCTGCTGCGGCGCGCTCGGTGCCGTTCAACGGGGCGCGCTCGACGCGCGCAGACCGAGCATTCTATTCGTCCACCACCGGCGGCGTCACCTGGGTTTCGGCTGGGATGATGGGGTGATGGCGGACGAGACGCAGAAACTGACCGATCCGTCGGTGATCCGGGCGCTGGCGCATCCGGCCCGGCTGGCGATCCTGGAATACCTGGGCGGTCAGGAGTCGGCCACCGCGACCGAATGCGCGGAGGTTGTCGGGCTTTCGCCCAGTGCGACCAGCTATCACCTGCGCGAACTGGCCCGGCACGAGATGGTGGACGAGGCACCCGGCACCGACCGGCGGGAACGGCGCTGGCGCTCGACCGGTGACTTCAGTACGGATGAGGGTCGGCCCGACGACGACGCCACCCGCGCCGCGACCCGGCTGCTCGGCCGCCTCGTGCTGGACCGCGGTGACCAGCGGGCCCAGCAGTACCTGGCGCACTCGAAGGACGAACCGGAGGACTGGTGGTCGGCCGCGACGCTGTCCGAGACCCGACTGCGGATGACCGTCGAGGAGCTACGGGCGCTGGCCGCCGCGTTCGCCGAGCTGACCCGCCCGTACACGCGCCGCGCCCGCAGCGTGCCGGACGGCTCCCGCGAAGTGCAGGTGACCTTCCGCGCCTTCCCGGTCGACCTCTGATCAGCGGATCCGGCGGCGGGGATCGGCGTTGGTCAGCTGACGTCCGAAGTGGTCAGGCCCGCGTGCACCTCGCCCGGGCCGGCGAACCAGGCCGGCGCGTCGTCGTCGCGCAGCGCCGTGTCGATCCGCAGCCGGGTGAACGGATGGATCTCCGGAAGGCCATCCAGCCGGAACCAGCCCACCGCCAGCGACTCGTCGTCGTTGACCCGCGCCGTGCCCTCGACCGGATGGCAGCGGAACCAGACGTTCAGGTACTGGCAGCTGTCGCCGTTCGGGTAGTTGGTGGGATGCAGCGCCACCCCGGCGAGCCGGTCCACCGCCACGTGTACCCCGGTCTCCTCGTACACCTCGCGGACCAGCGCGTCCGCCGGCTGCTCGCCCGGATCGACGGTGCCGGCGATCAGCGCCCACCGCGCGTTGTCGGCGCGCTGACCGAGCAGGATCTCGCCCTCGGCATTGACCACGACCGCGCTGACACTGGGCATCATCAGCAGGTCATGGCCGATGTGTCGACGCAGGCCAGCCATGTAGGGGGAGATCGCCATCCGCTGATCGTACCGGCGGGCCGGACCGCCAGAATGGGTCAGGCCGGCGCGAACAGGTGGCCCAGCACCGCCAGCACCGACGCCGGATCGGCCCGCCGGGTGCAGCAACTCAGGTAGCCGTCCGGGCGTACCAGGAAACTGGCACCGTGCTCGGCCCGGTAGGTCTCCCGGAAGTTTCCTTCGACGTCGCGCACCACCGGCACCGGCAGCTCGACCGGTTCCATCGCGGAGTCCAGCACCGCGTACGCGCGCAGCATGCCGTGCGCGCGGGAACACGCCCGGGCGGCCAGCTCGTCGGCCCAACTGTGGTCGCCGGGCCGGGTCAGGTACATCAGCAGGACGTGATCGGTGCCGGCGAACAGATCGAACAGGCGCAGCGGCGCGTTCATCCCCTCCCGTACCAGACCGGCCGCGTCGGGTGCCCGGTCGCCCGGCTGCGGGCCGGCGCCGGGGCCACCGCCCACCACCGGACTGTCCCGGTAGCCCAGCAGCAGTTGCGCCTCACGGAGCAGCACGGTCTCCTGGACCTCGGGGTCGTTCTCGATACCGGCCCGGGCGTGCCGTACGGTCCGGCCGACGACCTCCTCGCCGACCGGCAGCCGTTCGGCGTTGTAGCTGTCCAGCAGACCTGGCGCGGCCACCTCGCGAACCGCCAGGGCCAGCTTCCAGGCGAGGTTCCAGCCGTCCTGCACGCCGGTGTTCATGCCCTGCGCGCCCGTCGGCGGATGGATGTGCGCGGCATCCCCGGCGAGGAAGATCCGCCCCTGCTGGTAGCGGTCCACGATCCGGTGGCTGATCCGGAACACCGAGGACCAGCGCAGCGTGGACACCGTCGCCGGCTCCGGGGACAGCCGGTCGAACACCGCCTGGAGGTCGGCGAGCTGCGGCAGGCCCTCGGACTCCAGGCCGTGCTGGACGCCGGTGCCGGCCGGCCGGGCCAGCTGTTCCGGCGCCAGCATCGACACCCGGTACCGGCGCCGTCCCGGCAGCGGGATGCACACCAGCAGGTCGTCGGTACCGTCGTCGCTGCGGTGGCTTGCCCGGACCGTGTAGCCGACCGGTATCGACCAGTCCACCTCGACATCACCGAGCATGTACGCGCCGCTGAACGCCGCACCTTCGAAGGTGGTGCCCAGGTGGGCGCGTACCGTGCTGTGCGCGCCGTCGCAGCCGACCAGATAGTCGACCCGGATGTCCTCGGTACCGGCAGGGCCGCTGAGCGTCGCGTTGACCCCGTACGGGTCCTGGGACAATCCGAGCAGTTCGACGGGGCGTTCGACCTGGCAACCGAAGGTCGCGGCGTACGCGGTCAGCAGCCGTTCGGTCTCGTTCTGCGGCAGGGCCACGAAACCGTAGGGCACCGCGGCGGGCAGCCGCAGTTCGATCCGGGCGACCTGGTGGCCATCGACGTACACGAGCTGCCCGCGCAGCGGGATCGAGGCGTCCAGCGCCGCGGTCAGCATTCCGGTGCCGGCCCAGAGTTCCAGCGTGCGGGGTTGGATACCGACCGCCTTGGCCACGTTCATCGGTTCGGCCAGCCGGTCGACGATGCGGGTGGCGACGCCGCGCCGGCACAGTTCGGCGGCGACGGTCAGGCCGACCGGTCCGGCACCGACGACCAGCACGCTCGGATCCGTCATGCCACCCCCTGGCGCGCCCCGTGGTGAACCCGGTCGGCGGCGCGACCGTCGCTGGCGGGGTCGGGTCCGAACCGCATGCGCGGTCCGGACCCGGCCAGCCTAGGTCACTGCTGGTCGAGGTGGCGGATACTTCAGGCAATCATGTCGTCGTCCGGTCGCGGTCAGGGGCTCGTCAGGATGACGAGTTGCTGAGTGGCCCGGGTCATGGCGACATACCGGTCGACCGCTCCCTCGATGCCCTTGCCGAACTCCTCCGGATCGATGAGGACGACCAGGTCGAACTCGAGTCCCTTCGACAGTTCCGGGGTCAGCGAGCGCACCCGTGGGGTGGCCGCGAACGTGGGATCGCCGATGACGCAGGCGATCCCGTCGGCATGCGCGGCGAGCCAGGTGTCGAGGACCGTACCCAGATCCGCCACCGGTCGGTGTACGACGGGGACGTCGTTGCTGCGGATGGAGGTCGGCACGTTGGCGTCCGGGAGTACGGCCCGGATGACCGGCTCGGCTTCCGTCATGACCTCCTCCGGCGTCCGGTAGTTGATGCTCAGGGAGGCCAGTTCGATCCGGCGGAACCCGACCCGCGCGAGCCGTTCCTGCCACGATTCGGTGAACCCGTGCCTGGCCTGGGCGCGGTCCCCGACGATGGTGAAGCTGCGGGACGGGCAGCGCAGCAGCAACATCTGCCATTCTGCGTCGGTCAGTTCCTGCGCCTCGTCCACGACGACGTGCGCGAACGGGCCGGCGAGCAGGTCCGCATCGGCGCTGGGCAGGGCCGACTCGTCGACGAGGGCCTGCTGCATGTCCTGCCCGCGCAGCATCGTCATGACCAGCAGTTCGGAGTCGTCGGCCGCGATCAGGTCGTCGACCACCCGGTCCATCATCTCCCGGTCGGCCGCGATGGTGGCCTCCTGGCGGCGTTGGCGCCGCGCCGCCTCCGGGTCGCCCAGCCGGAGCCGGGCCGCGTCCAGGAACGGCAGGTCGGACACCGTCCAGGCCCGCGGGTCCTTGCGCCGGAGTTTCCGGACCTCGTCGGCGCTGAGCCACGGGGCACATCTGCGCAGGTAGGCGGGTACCGACCAGAGGTCGCCGACGAGGTCGGCCGGGTCCAGCAGCGGCCACGCCCGGTTGAGCGTCAGCATCAGTTCCTTGTGCTGCAGCAGTGTCCTGCGGAGCAGGGCCGCGGAGTCTTCACCGTCGTACTTGTCGATCAGGATGGTGAGCAGCTCGTTCCGGATCGCCTCACGTGCCTCGTTGTGCGGGGTACCGGGTTCCGGTGCGTCGAACGCATAGGCCCAGTCGTCGGCGCTCAGCCAGATCTCGGACGTGCCGGCCATGACCGACATGCCTTCGGTGGGCGGCTCCTCGTAGAACCTGACGGCCGGCTCGATCGCCTTCACCAGGTCCGCCGAGGATTTCAGGCGGGCGACGTCCAGGTCGGTTTCGACCGTTGCCGCGGCTCCCTCGCTGACGAGGTCGCGCAGCGTACAGGTCTGTACGCCTTCCTCTCCCATGCTTGGCAGTACATCGGAGACGTACGCCAGGTAGGGCTGGTGCGGGCCGACGAACAGTACGTCGCCGCGGTGGTGACCGAGGCGGGGGTCGGTGTAGAGCAGGTACGCGGAGCGGTGCAGTGCGACGACGGTCTTGCCGGTGCCCGGACCGCCGTCGACGACGAGAGCGCCGTGCGATCCTGCCCGGATGATGGCGTCCTGGTCGGCCTGGATGGTGCCGAGCACGTCCCGCATCCGGTCCGACCGGTTGCCGCCGAGGCTGGCGATGAAGGCGGACTGGTCGTCGAGGGCGGCGTGCCCTTCGAACCCTTCCGCGGTGAACACCTCGTCCCAGTAGTCGCTGATCCGGCCACCGGTCCAGCGGTACCTGCGGCGGCTCGCCAGCGCCATCGGATTGGCGTGGGTCGCCCCGAAGAACGGCTCGGCGGCGGGGGAACGCCAGTCGAGCAGCAGCCGCCGACCCGTGCTGTCGGTGAGGCCGAGTCTGCCGATGTACACCGGTTCCGGATCGTCGGCGCTGACGATGTGTCCGAGACACAGGTCCAGACCGAAGCGCCGCAGGGTACGCAGGCGGGCGGTCAGCCGATGGACCTCCATGTCCCGGTCCAGGGCCCGCTGGCCGCCTCCGGCGGGCGCCCGTCGCTCGGTGGTGAGCCGGTCGGTCAGTTCGGCGATCGACTGTTCGAGGGTTTCCGCGATGGCCACGAAATGCTGCTCGTCACCGGCGATCAGGGCCGGATCGGCCTTGGCAGCGAGATGCTCGGGAAGGTCAAACGCGCTGGTGGTCAGTGGGTTCACCTCATCAACTCTGATCTGAGGCTGTGACCTTAGAGCAAATTCCCGACGCTCATGAGCGTGCCCGGATTCTGCTATAAATAAGAAGGAGAGAGTTGCTTGCGAGCGCTCCTTGTCCATTCCTTCCAGTTCCCGTGTCGCTCTGCACGGGCTGGCGCGTGCGGCCGTACGGATCGGCCCTGCTCCCGTTACGCCACGCGGACCGACCCTGCGCCGCACGCTGGCCCGCTGTGGGCGGTCGACGCCCGATCGTGCCCCTTGCGCGGACGACTATGAAGTTTTATTTTCGAAAAATGAGTTTCATGCCTGCCCGGCGGGACGTAGGGATCGTGGCCGTGTCCACCGGGATCTCCTTCGCCGGAGACTTCGTGGCCGCCACCGCACTGACGCTCGCGCTGCAGTCGCACGGCGCGTCCGGGCTCGCCGTCGCCGCACTGCTGTTCGCCGCGACACTGCCGACGGTCGTACTGACCTCGTGGGCCGGCCGGATCGCCGACCGGTACTCCAGCCGTACCCTGCTCATCTGCGTCGGCGCCGGCCAGGCGCTGGTCTGCACCGGACTGGCGTTCGTCACCTCGCCGGTCGCGGTGATCTCGCTGATGGCGGTACTCGCCGCCGGACTCGCCGTCACCGGCCCGACGCTGGCCGCGCTGGTGCCGGCGATGGTGAGCCGGGAACAACTGCCCCGCACGGCAGCCAACATCCAGACCGTACGGATGCTGGGCATCCTGGCCGGCCCTGCGCTGGCCGGACTGCTGGTCGGCGCGTATGGCGGTCCCCGGGTGCCGTTGCTGGTGGATGCGGTGAGCTATCTCGCGATCGTGGCCGCTGGCCTGCTCGTGCGCACGGTACGCCGCGGCGGCCCGCTGACCCGGCCCGATGGCGGCCGAGCGGCCGGCGGTGTGGCACTGGTACGACGTGACCCGCTGCTGGTCGGTTTCCTCGTCCTGCTCAGCGGTGGTGTCGCCGCGGTGACCGCTGACAACGTCGGCGCCGTGTTCCTCATCCGGGGCACCCTGCACGCGTCCGCCTCGGTCTACGGGCTGCTCGAAGCACTGTGGACCGTCGCGGTGATCGTCGGTACCTGGCTGCTCGGCCGGCGCACGCCCGGCGACGTCGGCCTGGTACGGGTCGTGGCGGCGGGCCTGGTGCTCAGCGGGCTGGTGATGCTGGGGATCTCGGCCGTACCGGCGGTGCCCTTTCTGGTGCCGCTCTTCCTGGTCGGAGGGCTGGCCAATGGCGGGTTCAACCTGGTCGGCGGGGTGCTGCTCGGCCGCCGGGTCGAGCCCGCGGCGCGGGCGCGGGTCGGCGCGGTGTTCGGCGGGGTGGTCAACGCCGGCACCCTGACCGGGTTCGTGACCGGCGGACTACTGCTGGAGGTACTGGCCCCCCGCACGTTGTTCGCGGTGAGCGGGCTGGCTGCGCTGCTGGTGATCGGCACCCTCGCGGCGCCGGTGCTGCGGGCGGCGCGTCGAGGGGCCCCCGCCGCCGGACTCCCGGCCGAGACGGTCCCGGCAGTTGACGCTCCCACTGCCGGGGTGCCGTAGCCCACGGTCCCCGGGCCGGGCAGGCCCGGGGACCGGAAGGATCAGACCGTCCCGGACTGCCACCACCAGGACCGGCCGAGTTCGGCGCGGCTGTCCACGTGCTGGTGGTTCTCGGTGTAGGCCTCCAGGCCGGAGAAGCCGGAGGTCTCGGCCTTCCGGTAGAGGGTGAGGTTACCGACGCTGGACGCCAGGTCGGCGGCGCAGCCGTACAGGTGCATGCTGTCGCTCGCGCCACCCACGTCACGGTTGTGCTGGATGCTGCGGAAGCCGGAGTTGACGGTGATCGGCACGTTGCCGATCTTCTTGCGCACCGCCTCCAGCTTGTACATCAGCCGGCGCGCGTACTCCTTGGCGGTGCCGGAGCTGACCTTGCCGCCGCTGAACGTGCCGGAGACCCGGTCGGTGAACTCGCTCCAGTTGAAGTGCGAGGTGGAGCCGTCGCTGTTCTCCAGCGCGTTCAGCTTGCTCTGCGTGTTGGCGCCGACGACGCCGTCGGCGCCAAGTCCGTACGCGGACTGGAACCTCTTGACCGCGGCGTTGGTCCCGGGTCCGAAGTCGCCGTCGATCGCGACGTAGGTGTGGCTGGGGCTGGAGGCGGCCCAGCCGGCGACCCGGATCTGCAGTTCCTTCACGGCCGCGCCGCTGGAACCCTGCTTCAGGGTGCCGCCCCAGGGGTAGGCCTGCGCGGCGCCCGCGAACAGCGGGCCGACCAGCGCGCCCGCGCCGATGGCGATCGCACCGCCGGCGACACCGCGCAGCAGCTTGCGGCGGGGCAGACCGGACGTACGGGGAAGATTCGTCATGGTACCTCCAAAGGGGGATCGGGTACGCAGACATGGTGACTTATTTCGGCTTACTGCGCTAGAGACAAGATTTCTGCCGTAACCGGGCGGAGACCCGGCACCGGGAGACCCCGGTCACGCGGATACTGTCGGGCCGTGAGCATGTTGCGACGGCCCCGGGTCGGGCACATCCAGTTCCTCAACTGCCTGCCGATCTACTGGGGCCTGATGCGCTCCGGCGCACTCGCCGACGTGGAGTTGACCAAGGCCACGCCGGACATGCTCAACGACGCTCTGGTCGCCGGTGACCTCGACATCGGGCCGATCAGCCTGGTCGAATACCTGCGGCACGCCGACGAACTGCTGCTGCTGCGCGACATCGCGGTCGGTAGTGACGGCCCGGTGCTGTCGGTCAACCTGGTGCACACCCGGCCGCTGTCCGCTCTGGACAGGCGGCGGGTGGGGCTCGGGTCCACCAGTCGCACCGGTGTACTGCTGGCGCAGCTGCTGCTGGCCCAGAAGTACGGCGTGAACCCGGAGTATTTCCGTTGCTCGCCGGAGCTGGGCACGATGCTGCTGGAGGCGGACGCGGGCGTGGTCATCGGCGATGTCGCGCTGCGGGCCATGTACGAGGCCGAGCACCGGCCGGACCTGTCGGTCACCGACCTGGGTGCGGCCTGGCGGGAGTGGACCGGACTGCCGATGGTGTTCGCGGTGTGGGCGGTACGCCGTGACTACGCGGCGGCGAACCCGGGGCTGGTCAAGGACGTGCACACCGCGTTCCTGCGGTCCAAGGAGCTGTGCCTGGCCGAGTTGGACGAGGTGGTCGCCTCGGCCGCCCGTTGGGAACCGTTCGACGAGGCCACCCTGGCGCACTACTACCACGTACTCGACTTCTCCCTGGGCGAGCGCCAGGTGTCGGGCCTGCGCGAGTTCGCCCGCCGGGCTGCCGTCTTCGGTCACGTCCCCGAGCTGCCGGCCGACGGGCCGGCCTTCTTCGCCGGCAGCTGACCGCTCCGTGTTCGGGCTGTGTTGCGTGTCCGGGCTCCCCGCGTGTCCGGGTTGCCCGGGGGCCGGCTCGCCTCGCCGCTTGTCGGCGCTGGGCATCCGGAACTCTGCGCGTCAGGAACCCCTCGCGCGCTGGGGGCTCCGTCACGCTGTGTCTTTCCCCGAATAGGTCTTAAGTCTGGTTTATTCCGACGTACTTTCCGGGGAAATGCACCACAGGACGCCTCTCGTGGTTGATTTTCCCGGAAAATACGATTCTCCAAAACGCACATAAGCCTCCTTCGGGGAAATGCCGTCTCGCCCCATCTCGCCTCGCCGCCCGCTAGCCTGCCCGCTGCCCCTGCCCCTGCCCCTGCCCCTGCCCCTGCCCCTGCCCGCCCCGCCCGCGTGCCCGCCCGCGCCGCAGAGTCCGCGCCGCAGAGTCCGCGCCGCAGAGTCCGCGCCGCGAAAGGCAGGGGCGGCTGGGTATTACAGTTTCTTGCTCGAACGGTCGGATGCTGTAACACTGGACGCGAGGACAGGGGGCGTGCATGGAGCGCGAGTCAGCGACCGGTGGCGGAGCCGTACCAGGTGCGTCCGGACTGCTTGATCAGGTCGCCGCGGCCGAGGCGGAGCTTCGTACGGCGGCGGGCCGCGACCGCGCGCCCGGCGACGGTGCCGGCGAGCAGGAACTGGCCGCGCATTTCGACGCGGTGATCGCCGCCGACCAGAAGATCGAGCCGCGTGACTGGATGCCGGAGAAGTACCGGCAGGGCCTGATCCGGCAGATCGCCCAGCACGCGCATTCGGAGATCATCGGGATGCAGCCGGAGGGCAACTGGCTGACCCGGGCGCCGTCGCTGCACCGTAAGGCGATCCTGCTGGCCAAGGTGCAGGACGAGGCCGGCCACGGCCTCTACCTCTACGCGGCCGCCGAGACCCTCGGCGTCGACCGTGACGAGCTCTACCAGCGGCTGCTGACCGGGCGGCAGAAGTACAGTTCGATCTTCAACTACCCGACGCTGACCTGGGCCGATGTCGGCGCGGTCGGCTGGCTGGTGGACGGTGCGGCGATCGTCAACCAGGTGCCGCTGTGCCGCTGCTCGTACGGGCCGTACGCGCGGGCCATGATCCGGGTGTGCAAGGAGGAGTCCTTCCACCAGCGGCAGGGCTTCGACATCCTCTACACCCTGGCGCGCGGCACCGATGCGCAGCGGGCGATGGCGCAGGACGCGGTGGACCGCTGGTGGTACCCGAGCCTGGCGATGTTCGGCCCTCCGGACGGCGACTCCACCCACTCCGAGCAGTCGATGGCCTGGAAGATCAAGCGGTTCAGCAACGACGACCTGCGGCAGAAGTTCGTGGACATGACCGCGCAGCAGGCCGACGTGCTGGGCCTGCGGCTGCCCGACGACGACCTGCGACAGGACCCGGAGACCGGGCGCTACCACTACACCAGCCCCGACTTCGACGAGCTGATGACCGTGATCGCCGGCGACGGGCCGTGCAACCGGGAACGGATCGCCAGCCGGCGGCGGGCATACGAGGACGGTGCCTGGGTGCGCGAGTCGGCGGCGGCGTACGCGGCGAAACAGCAGACGAAGAGGGCAGCGGCATGAGCGGTACCGGACAGCCCGACCAGACCGGCAGCCGGGCGGCCTGGCCGCTGTGGGAGGTGTTCGTACGTCCCCGCCGTGGCCTGTCGCACAGTCACGTCGGTAGCCTGCACGCCCCGGATGCCGAGCTGGCCCTGCGTAATGCCCGCGACCTCTACACCCGGCGGCAGGAGGGCGTGTCGATCTGGGTGGTGCCGGCCGGCGCGATCACCGCGTCGAGTCCGGACGAGAAGGACGCCTTCTTCGACCCGGCGGCCGACAAGGTCTACCGCCATCCCACGTTCTACCCGGTACCTGAGGGGGCTGAGCACCTGTGACCGGCGGTGCGGGTGCAGGACCGCGGTTCGGCTACCTGCTGGCGCTCGCGGACGACGCGCTGATCAGCGCGCAGCGGCTGGCCGAATGGACCGCGAACGCCCCCGAGTTGGAGGAGGATGTCGCGCTGGCCAACATCGCGTTGGACCAGCTCGGGCAGGCCCGGCTGCTGCTGTCCTACGCCGCCGAGGTGGAGGGTGCCGGCCGGGACGAGGACGCGCTGGCCTATCTGCGTACGGAGCGGGAGTTCCGTAACTGCCAGCTGGTGGAGCTGCCGAACGGGGATTTCGCGGTCACCATCGGCAAGTTGCTCTTCTTCGCCACCTACCAGCAGCAGCTCTACGCCGCGCTGCGTTCGTCCAGCGACCGTCGGCTCGCCGCGATCGCGGCGAAGGCGGTCAAGGAGACCGCGTACCACTACGACCATGCAGCGCTGTGGACCCGCCGGCTCGGGGACGGCACCGAGGTCGGGCACCAGCGGATGGCGGCGGCGGTCGAACAGTTGTGGCCCTACACCCATGAGCTGTTCGCCGACGACTGGATCCCGGCGGAACTGCTGGCCGACGGTATCGCGGTCGACCCGGCCGGCCTCCGGGACAACTGGCTGTCCACTGTGGAGGATGTGCTGGTGGAGGCGACACTGCAGCGTCCGGCCGACGGTTGGATGCCCCGCGGCGGGCGCGTGGGCGTACACACCGAGTCGATGGGCTATCTGCTGGCCGAGCTGCAACACCTGCACCGCAGCATGCCGGGTGCGTCATGGTGACCGCCACCGGTGCCGACGTACGGGCCGCGGTGGCCGCGGTGCGTGACCCGGAGCTGCCCGTGGTGACCATCGAGGAGCTGGGGATCCTGCGCGACGTGCACACCGGCGACGACGGCACCGTGGTGACCGTCACCCCGACGTACTCGGGTTGCCCGGCGATGCGCACCATCTCCTACGACATCCGCGCCGCGCTGGCTGCGGTCGGCGTGGCCGACGTGCAGGTCCGTACCGTCCTGGACCCGCCGTGGAGCACCGACCGGATCACCGCGGAGGGGCGCCGCAAGCTCGCCGACGCGGGCATCGCACCTCCCGGTCCGGTGACCCGGGGGCCGATCGACGTGCAGCTGAGCGTACGGTGCCCGCTCTGCGGCTCGCCGGACACCGAGCAACTGTCCCGGTTCGCCGCCGCGGCCTGCCTGTCGCTGTGGCGCTGCCGGTCCTGCCGCGAACCGTTCGACCGGGTCAAGGAGCACTGAGCGGGATGGAGCAGCGATGCCCACGGTGACGTTGCGACGGCCGAAACGGAGCCGGCCGGAGTTCCACAAACTGGCGGTGAGCCGGCTGGACAAGCTCACCGACGACGCATACGCGGTCACCTTCGCGGTGCCGGCGGAGCTGCGCGCGGACTTCCAGTTCCGACCCGGCCAGCATCTGACCGTACGCCGGCTCAACGGTGACGAGGACGTGCGCCGGTCGTACTCGATCTGCTCCACACCGGCGGAGCTGGCCGAACACGGCCGGCTGCGGATCGGGGTGAAACTGATCCCGGACGGTGCGTTCTCCGGCTACCTCACCGACGAGCTGGTACCCGCCTACGGTGACGCGGAGCCGGCGATGCCTGCCCTGGTGGAGGTGATGCCGCCGCTCGGTCACTTCACCACCGACCTGGACCCGTCCCGCAGCAGGCACTATGCGGCCGTGGTCGCCGGTAGCGGGATCACCCCGGTACTGTCCCTGGTCGCCACCGCCCTGGCCGAGGAACCGGCGAGCAGCTTCACCGTGGTCTACGGCAACCGGTACAGCCGTTCGGTGATGTTCGTCGAGGAACTGGCCGATCTGAAGGACCGCTATCCGGACCGGTTGCAGCTGGTGCACGTGCTGTCCCGGGAGCCGCAGGACGCCGAGCTGCTGTCCGGTCGGCTGGACGCGGAGCGGCTGGGTCGTATCCTGGACACCCTGCTGCCGGCCTCCACAGTGGATGAATGGTTCCTGTGCGGGCCGTATGGCATGGTGATGGCCGCCCAGCATGTGCTGACCGGCGCCGGGGTGACACCCGGTGCGGTGCACACCGAACTGTTCCACGTGGCCGAGGAGCCGCCGGCGCCACCCGCGGAGACCGACAGCACCGGCGACAGTACGGTGACGATCCTGTTGGACGGCCGGGCCAGCACCTTCGCCATGCGCCACGACGAGCGGGTACTGGACCGGGCGCTGGAGGTGCGCGGCGAACTGCCGTACTCCTGCCGGGGCGGGGTCTGTTCGACCTGCCGGGCCCGGGTGGTGGACGGTGAGGTGCGGATGGCCCGCAACTTCGCGCTGGAGCCGGACGAACTGGCCGCCGGCTATGTACTGACCTGCCAGGCCAGCCCGGTCAGCGACGAGGTCACGGTCGACTACGACGCCTGACGCTGTGCCGCACCGCCGGGTTCCGGCATCCGGCAAAAGGTGTGCCGCGATGCGACCAGAGTCGTGCCGGCACAGTCACCTGGTCCCAATCCCGTCCCGATCTGTTGCGTCCGGACCACTGACGGGTACCACTTTCTGACCAACTGACCAGTCCGGAGCCGGTTCGGTACCGAATCGTGCGTGACAGAGTTTGCGGTGGTGGGAGGGAGCTGGCGTGGCGTGGAGTCGTCGACGCGCCGGGGGCGCGGTCCGGGCTGTCCGCGCGGTGCCGGACACACCTGCGGCGTCGAGCCGGGACGAGATCGGTGACCTGCTGCGACGCGTCGCGCTCGGCGACGAGCAGGCCTTCGACCGGCTGTACGAACTGATCGCGCCCCGCGTCTACGGGCTGGCGTTACGGGTCCTGCGGGACCCGGCACAGTCCGAGGAGGTCGCGCAGGACGTACTGGTCGAGATCTGGCGTACCGCCGCGCGGTTCGACCAGGCCCGGGGCAGCGGTGTGACCTGGGCGCTGACCCTGGCACACCGGCGCGCCGTGGACCGGGTACGCAGCGCGCAGGCCGGCGCGGTCCGCGACCGGCTGGACGCCGCCCGCTCCGCCACCGACTCGTACGACGTGGTCGCGGAAGAGGTCGCGGTGCGACTGGAACACGAGCAGGTCCGCCGCTGCCTGAGCGGGCTGACCGAACTGCAGCGGGAGGCCATCACACTCGCCTACTACGGCGGACACTCCTACCGGGTGGTCGCCGAACTGCTCGACATACCACTGCCGACCGTGAAGACACGCATGCGGGACGGCCTGATCCGGCTACGTGACTGTCTGGGGGTGAGTTCATGACCAGGAGCGGTGAAGATTGCGTACACACGCTGATCGGTGCATACGTACTGGACGCGGTGACGGACATGGAACGGCGGGCCGTGCAGGACCATCTCGTCGAATGCGACACCTGCGCTGCCGAGGCCGAGGAACTACGCGCCACCGCCGCCCGGCTCGGCGACGCCGCCGTGACCACACCTCCCGCCGGTCTGCGGGAGAAGGTCCTCGCCGAGGTGTCCCGGACCCGTCAGGACGGGCCGCCGAACCGGCGGACCGAGAGTGCCAGCCGGGCCGACCCGCGGCGCTGGGCGGTGGCAGCCGCCGCCGTACTGATCCTGATCATGGTCGCGGTCGGGGTCACCTACGGCGTCCAGCAGAGCCGGCTGAATGACCAGCGACAACGGTTGGCGGCGGCGACAGCGCAGCAGAACCGGATGTCCGCGGTGCTGGCCGCGCCGGACGCCACCGTCACCGCGAACCGGTCACTGACCGGCGGTGGCCGGGCCCGGATGATCGTCTCCCGGCAGCTGGACCGGGGCGTGGTGGTGCTGGCCGGTCTGCCGGCACCGCGATCGGGCCGGGTGTACGAACTGTGGTTGATGAAGGGCAGCGAGTTGTCCGGCGCCGTCCCGGTCCGGGTGCTCGAGCCCGGCCAACGCGCCACCACCGCACTGATGTCCGGCGTGGTGGGACACGACACGTTCGGCATCTCGGTGGAACCACCAGGGGGATCGGACCATCCGTCGCCCAGGTCCGTCTACGGTGCGCTGCCGCTACCTGCCTGACCTGGGCACGTTTCCCGCCGCAAGCGTTCGCTCGCGGCGGGAAACGCGCCTTCGGCGTGCAGAACCCGTCCAGGTGTGGGACAGACCGCAGCCCGGCCGGCACCCGTGAGACCGGACAGAACAGCGCGTACGCTCGGCTGCGTGACTCAGAGCCGGGAAGTCAGTGGGATCCTGCAGCGGGCGGCCGACGGCGGGCGGATCACGCCCACGGAGGCGTTGCTCGCCTACACCGACGCGCCGTTCCACGAGCTGGGCGAGGCGGCGGACGTCGTACGTCGCCGGCGCTACCCGGACAACATCGTCACGTACATCATCGAGCGCAACATCAACTACACGAACTTCTGCGTCACAGCCTGCAAGTTCTGCGCCTTCTACCGGGCGCCGAAGCACGCCGAGGGTTGGGTACGCGAACTCGACGACATCCTGGCCCGCTGCGCGGAGACCGTCGAACTCGGCGGCACCCAGATCATGTTCCAGGGCGGGCACCACCCCGAGTTCGGCGTCGAGTACTACGAGACGACCTTCGCCGCGATCAAGGAACGGTTCCCGCAGCTGGTCATCCACTCGCTGGGGGCCAGCGAGATCGTGCACATGGCCAAGGTCTCCAGGGTGTCCACCGGCGAGGCGCTGCGCCGCATCCACTCCGCCGGCCTGGACTCGCTGGCCGGTGCGGGCGCGGAGATCCTGCCGGCCCGACCGCGTAACGTCATCGCACCGCTCAAGGAGTCCGGCGAGCGGTGGCTGGAGGTCATGGAGGAAGCGCACCGGCACGGCGTCGAGTCGACGGTGACCATGCTGATGGGCACCGGCGAGACCAACGCCGAGCGGATCGAGCACCTGCGGATGATCCGCGACGTGCAGGACCGTACCGGTGGCTTCCGGTCCTTCATCCCGTACACCTACCAGCCGGAGAACAACCACCTGAAGGGCCGCACCCAGGCCACCAGCGTGGAATACCTGCGGCTGCTGGCGGTGGCCCGGCTGTTCCTGGACAACGTCGACCACCTGCAGTCGTCCTGGCTGACCACCGGCAAGGACGTCGGTCAGCTGTCCCTGCACATGGGCGTGGACGACCTGGGTTCGATCATGCTGGAGGAGAACGTCATCTCCTCGGCCGGTGCCCGGCACCGCTCCAACCTGCTGCAACTGGTGTGGATGATCCGCAACGCGGGGCGCATCCCGGCGCAGCGCGACACCCGGTACAACTACCTGGCGGTGCACCACACCCCGGCCGACGACCCGACCGACGAGCGGGTCCGCTCGCACGTGTCGTCCATCGCGATCCCGGACGACGGCGGCCGTACCGAACTGAACCTGGTCGACGCCGGCTGACCCGGTCTGCGCGACCCCTCACGCGGTACGGGACAGGGTCGACGCGTGCACCTCGTGGCGCAGGGGCGCTCCGTGCAGGAAGGCCTCCAGCTCGGTCAGCACCAGGTCGAGCTGCCGGCCGGACTCGACCGGGTTGAACGCGCCGGCGTGATGCGGTGAGAGCAGCACGTTCGGCAACGTCCAGAACGGTGAGGATGCCGGTAGCGGCTCCGGCTCAGTGACGTCGAGAACCGCGTCGATCCGGCCGCTGGTCAACTCGGCGAGCAGGGCGTCGTGGTCGATCAGCGCGCCCCGTGCGGTGTTGACCAGGGTGGCGCCGTCGGGCAGCAGGGCGAGCCGACGAGCGTCCAGCAGGTGGCGCGTCTCGGGCGTGGCGGGAGCATGCAGCGACACCACGTCACTGTCCGCCAGCAGCTCGTCCAGTTCGCAGCGGACGACCCCGAGCGTCCGGGCATCATCCCCGGACAGGTACGGGTCGGACACCAGCACGGTGAGGTCGAACGGCGCGAGCAGCGCGGCGACCCGGCGGCCGACCCGGGAGGCGCCGACCAGACCGACCCGTTTGCCCAGGTTCCCGGCCGTGGGCACCGCATCGCGGGCATCCAGGCGCTGCCGGCGGCGGTATTCCCGGGCTGCCCGGAACACCTGTTTGTTGGCGAACAGGATCGCCGCGAGAGTGAACTCGGCGACCGGTACCGCGCCCGCATCGGCGGCGGACACCACCCGCACACCGCGCTCGAACAGAGCATCCGGCACGATGTGCCGTAGCGTGCCGGCGCAGTGGAAGACCGCCCGCAGGTTCGGTAGATCGACCGGTAGGGGTGGGCAGTGCCAGCCGGTGACGAGGACCTCGGCGGCGTCCAGCGCCCGCCGGGCGGTGGGCCCGGAGAAGTCGGTCAGCAGATCGGGCGCCAGGTCCAGCAGCTCATCGAGTCGGGCGGCGCGTTCCGGTGTCATCAACCAGTCGTAGGTCCGGTGGCTCATGGCCAGTGCCGCGCGCGGCCGGCTCACCGGACACCCGCTCGTCGGGTGGTGTCCTCCGCCTCGTCCTGGTCTGCCATGTACAGGCCGTACAGCAGCGGCACGCTGGCCCCGAACAGCAGCGGCCCGAGGGGGACCGGGACGGTGAGGATGGTGGCGGCGACCGCGGTGGCCAGCAGGCCGAGCCCGCGGCCCGGCCGGGCGAACGCGAGCACCAACGCCCAGCGGCGCCACTGCCGCACCGTCTGGTCCGGTGCACGGCCGGCGCACACGGCCAACGCCAGGTGGTAGAGGACGATCAGGGCGAGGATGCCGACCTGCCCCAGGAACAGCGCGAACGCGGCGAGCCCGGACCGGCCGGCCAGGAAGTACAGGTTCGTGCCCAGGACCAGCACGGCAACCAGGGCGAGCACGGAGTGCGGCAGCAGCGTACGACGGTAGTGCCGCCAGCCGCGCAGTACCTCGGTGAAGATCCGGGTCGTGCCGTCGCGCCGCCAGGACTGCAGGCCGTACGCGGTGGCGGCGAGCGCCGGCAGCCAGGTGACCACGCCGAGTGCCAGGATCGTCCCGGCAGCACCCGCGGTTGCCGGGTACGCCACATATTCCAGGCCGCGCAGCAGCCCGGTGGACCAGCGTCGCGGTGACCGCGCTGCGACCGTCATCGGTCCTCCTCGGCGGACGGGACGCGCCCGGTGTACGGCGCACCCTCGTACACGGTAGCGCCGCGGACGGTCAACCGGCTGGCCCCGACCGCGATGAACTGCCCGTCCGCCGAGGTCAGCAGGGCGGCGGCCACCGCTTCGACATCGCCGCAGGCGATCCGCCGGTCCGCACCGCCGAGCAGTACGGTCTCGCCGTCGAGCCGCACCCCGGTGCCGGCACCACAGTCGAGCCGTTCGGCTGTGGGGGGCTGGGGGCGCAGCGCGTCGGTGGGTTCGAGGACCGTCAGGAACCGTGCCGCCGGTGCCCTGGGGCTGGTGACCCGCAGGGTGCGCAACGTGCGGGTGAGCCGCAGGTCCGGCGTACTGGACGTCGGATTGGCCTCGATCACCGTGTCGTGCTGCTCGGCGTGGGCACCGTCCGGCGCCCACTGGCGGACCCAGGCCTGACCTGGTCCGGAACGGATCCGGTACCGGCCGGCACCCAGCGGTTCCGCCGGCCAGTCGGTGTGCAGCAGGAACGTCCATTCCCGACCGGCGTCCGCGGCCAGTTCGTCCAGGACCACCAGCCGCCCGCTCGGGGTGAACACCACGGTCCGGTCCAGCCGCCGGACACCGAGCGCCGGATCGTACATCGCCGCGGTGGACGCGATGGTGTGTGCCCACCCGGACCCGGTGTAGGCATCACGCATCGAGGCCCGGCGTTCGTACGGGATGCCCTGGTACACGTGGTAGCGGTCCTCGTCGGCCCAGCCCCGGCCGTCGACCAGCACCGTGTTGTGGTGCTCGGCGCGCTTGCGGTTGTTGTAGCCGTCCTCGACCACCAGGTACGCGCCGTGCGACAGGTAGACGAAGGAGCCGGCGTCGGGATGATGGTGGCCGGCGCTGAGGGTCTCGCCCGGCAGCGTGTGCGAGGTCTGCCAGGCGGTGTGCCCGCCGCCGGGTGCGGCCTTCACACTGACCAACGTCGCGTTGTCGTCCCATCCGGTCCGGGCGGCGACCAGGCCCAGGTCCGGAAAGTACGCGGCGGTGCCGCCCGGCGGTTCGGGCGTCACGTCCGGGTCGAATGCCAGCAGTTCCGCGTACGCCTCGGGCAGCACGCCCGGTCTGACCCCCGATGCGTACGCCTCGCGCCAGAAGTACCTCTGCTCCACCAGGTCCGCGAGCCACCGCGCACGGCCGTCCCGGTAGCGGGCGGCGAGGGTGTGGTAGAGCGCGAGACTGTGACCGCTGCGACGGTCGTGGCAGTCACCGTGGTCGACGATCAGCTCGAACCCGGGAGCGCTCTGGTGCAGCCGGTAGTCGAAGGTGTTGGCCAGGAACCGGCACCGCTGCCACCAGTCGATCCCTTCGGTACGGTGCAGCAGGTCCAGGTAGGTCGCCAGCCACGGCACCCCGTAGCGCCAGTACACGACGCCCTCGGAGTCCGATCCGTCGGCGGGCAGCACGTCGACCACGGTGGCGAAGTCGTCCCTGGCCAGCTCTGTCCACTCTGGACGCCCCAGCGCATATCCGGCGGTGGCCAGGCCGGCGTAGCAGATCCAGTTGTGGTTCTGCCAGTACGACGAGGACCACCACCGGCCAACTGTCCGCACCGCGTACTCGTAGAGCCGTTCACCCTGGATCGTCAGTTTGTCGCGCAGGGCGTCCGCGTGCCCGGCAGGTAGCTCGTCGCGCAGCCAGTCGTAGGCCAGGGATAGTCCGTGCAGCAGCCAGCCGGCGTCCAGGTCGTGGTCGGGCAGGTGCGCGCGACCCCAGTGCGGGTACGAGATCGCGGTGGAGATCCACCGCCACGCCTCGCCGAGGTATCCCGGCTGTCCGGTCAGCGTGTACGCCAGGGCCAGGTTCGCGGCGGCCGGGCCGAAGTAGGTGATGCTCGCCCGCGGGTGTTCGGCCGGCGGGGTCCGGGTGCGGTAGCTGTCGCACTGGTCGGCCAGCCGCCGCCAGCGCGCCGCGTGACTGCCGGCGATCTGCTCGCGCAGGTCGTCGAGCCTGCCGTCCAACAACAGCATCCGCTGCCCCCTCACTGCGTGTGTTCGGCGGTGGTGCCGTCCACAAAGCTGATCCGGACCCTGTCGTCGACGAGCTCGACAGTGGCGACGGTGGGATCATCGGCCTGGTAGACGGAGATGTAGGTGGTGCGCGCCGCCCAGGTGACGTGGTCGAGCCGGGTCAGCGCCCGGTGCGGGTCGTCGGCCGTACCCGGGCCGGGGGACGCGACGAGCTCGGCCGGCGTGTGGCAGCGGTGCCAACCGTGCAGCGCCGGCGTGGCGGACCAGTGCGTGACCGGCCCGTCCGGCAACTGCTGTGCGTCGACCGGTACGCCGGGACGCAGGGCCGACCGCAGTTCGTGCTCGTCCTCCGCGGACACCGTCAGTACGTCCAGCAGGTACCGGTCGGTGACCTCGACCCGTCGTACCGTCCGCACCCCGGGGTGCGCGTCGGTCACCTCGGCGGTGACCGATGTCGGTGTGCTGGCCAGGACCCGGCCCGCGCACTCGGCGGGCTGCGCGCGGTCCACCAGCAGGGTCGGGTGCGCGTCGGCGCCGGCGTAGTGCTGCCGCCAGGACCGGTGCCCGTAGGGGACCTGGCCCGGGTCCGGCTGCCACGCGACGTCCGTCCCGTACAGATAGAGGGCGAGCTTGTCGTGGTGGCCGTGGGACCCGCCGTGCGGACCGTGGTCGAGCAGCGCGTGGATGCCGCCGCCGCGCAGCACGGTGTATCCGGCGTCGGCGAAGCTGCGTACCTGCGGCCCGGCCGGCCGCGGCACGTCGCCGGAGGCGGGTCGTGGGGGACCGGTGAACCAGCCGCCGAGCCGGTCGTCAAGCCCGTCGTAGGCGGCACCGGCTTCCCTCCGGTACCACGCTCTCACCGCGTCGAGACCGGCGCCGGTCATGTACTGGTCGGCGAGCACACACAGTTCGGTCCACTCGACGGCGGTCAGCGCCCGTACGTACGGCCCGTCGTGCAGTGCGGGCAGTATCCCGCCGTCGGTGGCGATCCCGGCCAGTACCCTGACCATCGCGCTGATGCGGTCGCCGACCTGGTCGGGTACCGCGTTCGGGTCGGTGCCCCGCAGTGCCAGCAGGTAGGCCCGGAGCACGAAGCCGTGGTAGTACGTACTGGCTTCCCATTCCCAGCCGTCCGGCCGGGTGGCGGCATTCACGTGTGCCTGTATTCCGTGCTCGCCGGTGATCCAGTCATCGTGCGGCTCTGCCGCATCCGGGTCATCGTGCGGCTCTGCCGCATTCAGGTCATCGTGCGGCTCCGCCGCATCCAGTGCCGCCAGCGCACCGGTCGCGACGGCACCGGCGGCGTTCAGCCAGGCGGTGTAGTTGGAGTCGAATCTGCCGGCCGCGACCAGTTCGGCGCGGGCTTCCCGGGCGGCATCGGCAACCGTGCGCAGCAGCGGGACCGCGACCTCGATGCCGGGCTGTGCGGCCAGGGTCCAGGCGGCGTGCCCGATGTTCACCGCCCAGATCGCATCGCTGAGCGCCTGCTGGAACAACCGGCCGCGCAGCATCCACGGTGCGGCGGTGGTGTTGTACTCGGCGGCGAGCGTCAGGTACTGCTGCGCGTACGTGCCCAGCAACGCCACCGCCTGCGGCGGGTCGGTGTAGGACAGCAGCCGGATCCTGCGGGCGCATGCCTGGTGGGCGAGCGCTGCCCAACCACCCCGGACCGCCCCGGTGTCGACCAGGCAGCCGTACGGGCAGGCGGCACCGCCGATCGGGAAGGTACCGGAGAGCAGCGTGTCGTGTCCCAGTTCGGTGCCGTGTACCGGACAGACGTAGGCGTGCCACCACCCGCCGCGTCCGGTGGGCAGTACCACCGTCGCGGTCATCGTGGCCACACGCCGCCGTCGATGTCGACCGTCTTGCCGGTGACGAAGCCGGCCTCGACGCTGGCGAGGTAGACCACGCTCGCACCGACGTCGGCCGGTAGCCCTTCTCTGCCGACCGGGATGGCGTCCACGATGCCCTGACGTGCCTCCGGCGCGGTGAATGTGTCGTGGAAGGCGGTCTGGCCGATGAAGCCGGGTGCGAGGGCGTTCACCGTGATGCCGTCGCCGGCCAGTTCCTTGGCCAGTCCGCGGGTGAGGCCGATGATGCCGGCCTTGGCGGCCGCGTACGCAGACGAGCCTGGGCCTCCGCCGTTGTGCGCGGCGAGCGATGCCATCGTGATGATCCGCCCCCGGCCGGATTCGCGCAGCAGCGGGATCGCCGCCCGTACCGTGCGGAATGTGGCGGTGAGGTTCACCTCGACGGTTTTCGCGAAGTGCCCGTCGGTCATGGTCTCCGTGGCTGCCCGGCCCACCAGGTGCCCGGCGTTGCAGACCAGGATGTCGAGGCCGCCGAGAAACGCGGCCGATTCGGCGACGAGCCTGTCCACCTCTGCGGTGACGGTCACGTCGGCGCCGAGTGCGACGGACCTGCGGCCCAGCTGCTCGATGTCGGCGACGGTCTTTCCGGCCGCGTCCGAGCTGTGCCCGTAGTGGACGACGACGTTGGCGCCGGCCTCGGCCAGTGCGCAGGCGATACCGCGGCCGATGCCGTGCCCGGCGCCGGTGACCAGTGCGCGGGTGCCCGTCAGGTCGAAGATCATGAAGTCCGTCCTCAGGGATGTCGAGCTGTGCGGCCGTACCGGCAGCGGCAGGCAGGCGTGATGTATCGATTTACTGGTGCACCGGTACACCTAAGCTAGGGTGGCACAATGCAGCTGTCAACCACCCGTCCAACGTCCGCCGTCGACCATGAGGTTCAGGTGGATGTACGGAGAAGGGATGGTGCGGGTAAGATGTCGGCTGCTGATGAACCGATGCACTAGCGGGAGCTGCTCATGGGCGTGACGATCTACCAGGTCGCTCGCGAGGCCGGAGTCTCCCCGAGCACCGTGTCGAACCTCCTGAACGGTCGTTCCGGTCGGATGCTGCCTGGCACCCGCGCCCGGATCGAGGCCGCCATCAGCCGCCTCGGATACCGACCGAACCGGGCCGCCCGCCAACTGCGCAACGGTCGCGTCCAGGTCATCGGCCTTGTCGTACCTTCGGTGGCCAACCCGTTCTGGGGTGCGTTCGCCCGACACGTCGAAGGTGCCGCCCTCGCCGCGGGCTACCGCGTGCTGCTCTGCAACTCCGAGCGTGATCCCGACCGCGAGCGCGGATACATCGAGGAACTGTGGGACGACGGCGTGACCGGCGTGATCCTCTGCACGTCGCTGCCGTCGCTCACCCACGTACTGCCGCTGCTGGAGCGGGGACTGAAGCTGGTCACCTTCGACCGGACCGCCCAGGCCGGCGATCCCGCCGGAGTCACCAACATCAGCGTGGACAACGTGGTCGGGGCGCAGCTGGCCACCGAGCATCTGCTCGATCTCGGACACCGCCGGCTCGCCTTCGTCTCCGGCGCGCTCGGCAGCGTCAACCGCAAGGAGCGCTACGAAGGGTTCCGCGCCGCGCTGCAGGGCGCCGATCTCGACCCGGACGGTGCCCTCGTCTGGTCCGATTCCGACTCCGACACCTTCGGCGACCGGGACGCCGCCAACCTCGGACGCACCGCGGCGCGCGAGATCCTTGCCGCGCCGGAACCCCCCACCGCGATCGTCGCCATCAACGACATGTGCGCCCTCGGCGTCTACGCCGGGGTGCGTGACGCCGGCGCCCAGGTCGGCCGGGACGTCTCCGTCGTGGGCTTCGACGACATCGTCCTCGCCGAACTCGTCGACCCTGCCCTGACCACCGTGCGTCAGCCACTTGCCGACATGGCCAGCTCCGCCTTCGACAACCTGCGGACCCGGCTCGATCGCGACACCAACGGTCCCGACCATTCCCTGCTCATCCGTCCCGAACTGGTGGCCCGGGCCTCCACGGCGCCGCCGGCTTGAGTTGTGCCGCCGGTCGCCGAGTCGTACCGGACCGCCGACGGCCCCGCGATCGACGGGTCCCGGACCGTGGGCCTGACCTCTCCGTCCGGGTAGTCATCGTCCCGGCTGTGCTCTGACTACGCCGGGCCGGCGGCAGGCATCGCTCGGCCAAAAGGCTAGTGCACCGATTTATCAATCTCGCCCTTCTCTTGGTCGAACTGAGGCACAAGTCTGCGAGAACTTGCTGTTGACTTGCCGAGATATCCAGCTCTAGCATCGGTGCATCGATGCATCAGTTCCTTCGCTCACGCCTCGCCGAAGAGGCGACATCCCGCGTAGGAGCCTCGACGACAAAGAGGTACCGAGATGGATCTGAACCGCAGATCGTTTCTGGCAGCTACCGGTCTGGGCGCGCTGGGACTGGCCACGACGGCGCTGACCACAGGCTGTTCGACCCAAGGGGGCGAGGCAGCGAGCGCCTCCGGGCCGATCGAGGGCGACATCAGCATGCTGACCCCGATGTACTCAGGAGCGACCGGCAAGCAACTGCTGGAGGGCACGCTGCTCAAGCAGTTCCACAAGCTGCACCCGAAGGCGACCGTCAAGGTCGACTACACCGACTACGGCTCGCTCAACGAGAAACTCACCACCGGTCTGGCCGGCGGCCTGCTGCCCGACGTGCTGATGATCGGCGTCGGCTGGGTGCCGCCGTTCGCGTACAAGAAGGTCCTCGGTGAACTGCCCGCCGACGCGGGCGCCAAGTACGACTACCAGGACCGGGTACTGGCACCGTCGAAGTACGACGGCAAGCTCTACGCGCTGCCGGTGCTGCTCGACGCCCGGCTGGTCGCCTACCGCAAGGACCACTTTGCGAAGGCCGGAATCAGCGCGCCGCCCAAGGACTGGACCGAGTTGCGGGCGATCGCCAAGGAACTGGCCCAGCACAAGAACGGCAAGCTCACCCGGGCCGGCTTCGACCCCTTCTCCATCGATCTGCGGCAGTGCTGGGAGAACTTCCTGTTCGCCAACGGCGGCAAGATGTTCGACGACACCGGTCGCAAGGTGCTGTTCAACGACGATCACGGTGTCGGGGCGCTCCAGTTCTTCCTCGACCTGATCAAGGACCACACGGCCGACCCGGCCCTGGCGACAGGCAAAGGCCAACCGACGACCATCCAGCAGGGCCGGTCGTCGATGATGATGACCGACACCACGCTGTGGATGAAGATGCAGGAGCAGACGCCCGAGCTGATCAAGGACGACAACGTCGGCGTGTTCGTCATGCGCAACACGAAGCCGGCCATGTTCCAGGGCGGCACCCTGGCCTGCGTGTCGGCGCACAGCAAACACCGCGCCGCGGCGCAGGCGCTCGTCGAGTTCCTCGCCAAACCGAGCAATGTGCTGCCCGCCGCCGAGCAACGCGGCACCGTGCCGGGTATCGCCAGTCTTCGTGACTCCACCTACGTCAGGCAGAACAAGCTCGTCGACTTCGCGTTGGCCAACCTGGACAAGTCCGTCTCCGAAGGCGGAACGCCGGCCTGGATGGAGATACGGGAGAAGGTCGCGCCGACCCTGCAGACCGCCATCGTCGGACAGCGCACCGCCAAGCAGGCGGTCGACGACCTGGCCGCGGTGAGTACAGCGGCCATCGGCCGGCTCTGACCCGGGTCCTGACCCGCACCGGCCTGCAAGCGACGAGACGGGAGAACACCACCGTGGTGATGACCTCGGCGCGGACCGCCGCCGGCACCGGACCTACCGGCACGGTCCGGCGCCGTGCGTCCCGGCGGCGGCCGCCCGCGACACTGCGTAGCCGCCGCCGCGCCGGGTACCTGATGGTGGCGCCCTCTTTCCTGCACATGGCCCTGTGGACCGGGCTGCCCCTGGTCGCCGCGATGGTCCTCGGGTTCACCTCCTACGACGTGCTGACGCCGCCGAAGTTCATCGGCCTGGGCAACTTCGTGGAGATCGCCGGTGATGCGGTATTCCGCCGCTCGATGGTCAACACCCTGGTGTACGCGTTCTTCACGGTGCCGGTAGCGATGGCGATCGCGCTGCTCATCGCGGTGATGCTGAACGGCCGGCTGCGTGGCCGGGCACTGTTCCGCACCGCCGTCTTCCTGCCGCAGGTCACCGCGACCATCGCGGTGGCGCTGGTCTGGTTGTGGATCTACAACCCGCAGGGCGGGCTGGCCAACGCGGTGCTGTCGTTCTTCGGCCTCAGCGGCGTGAACTGGCTGACCTCCACCACCTGGGCCATGCCCGCGGTGATCGTGGTCGGCATCTGGCAGGGCATCGGGCTGAAGATGCTCATCTACCTCGCCGCACTGCAGAACCTGCCCGCCGAACTGTACGAGGCGGCCAGCGTGGACGGCGCCTCGAAGGTGCAGCAGTTCTTTCGCATCACGCTGCCGATGCTGCGCCCCGCCACCTTCTTCGTCTTCGTCACCTCGATGATCGGCGCGTTCCAGTCGTTCGACCAGATCTACATCCTCACCGACGGCGGTCCGGCCAACACCACGACGATGATGACCTACCAGGTGTACAAGTCGGCGTTCCGCGAGTTCCGGATGGGCTACGCGTGCGCGGAGTCGCTGGTGCTGTTCGTGTTCCTCATCGTGCTCACCCTCATGAACCGCCGGCTGATCGGGGGATCCCGTGACCGTTGAGTACGCAGCCGCCCGACCCGGCGCCGGAGCGGGCCATCTCGCCGGCCGCGCCGCGCTGTACCTGGCGCTGGCGGTGATCGCCGTCGTGATGATCGCGCCGTTCGGGTGGATGGTGCTGACCTCGTTCAAGACACCGGCCGACATCGCCTCGGCCACGCCGCACGTACTTCCGCGCACCTGGGCGTTCCACAACTACGTCGACGCGTTCCGGGCCGCGCCGTTCGCCGTGTACGCCCGCAACAGCTTCATCATCGCGGTCGGCCACACCGTGCTCAATGTGGTGTTCGCGTCGATGGCCGGCTACTCGCTGGCGCGCCTGCCCTACCGCGGGCGGCAGCTCATCTTCGCCTCGTTCATCGGCGCACTGATGATCCCGACATACACCAAGATCCTGCCGGAGTTCCTGATCGTCCGGTTCATGCCGCTGGCCGGCGGCAACGACATCCTCGGCCAGGGCGGTACGGGCTGGTTGAACACCTGGTGGGCGCTGATCATCCCGGGCGCCATCACCCCGTTCGCCGTCTTCCTGTTCCGGCAGTTCTACCTCGACCTTCCGGTGGAGCTGGAGGAGGCGGCACGGCTGGACGGTGTCAGCGAGTTCGGTATCTACGCGCGCATCATGACGCCGCTGGTGAAACCGGCGCTGACCACGGTCGCGCTACTGACCTTCCAGGAATCCTGGAACAACTTCCTCTGGCCGCTGATCGTCACCCAACGCGACAGCCTGCGGGTCATCCAGGTCGGGCTGTCGGTCTTCCAGACCGAGAACAACACCCAGTGGCAGTTCCTGATGGCCGGCACCACGCTCGCGACGCTGCCCATGGTGCTGCTGTTCCTGGCCGGCCAGCGCTACTTCGTTCAAGGGCTCGCCACCACCGGCATCAAGTAGGCCACAGCACCGGGCACCGCTGCCCGGTGCCCCACGCACGACCCCCACATTCCTCCCACCTCAGGAGACCCTGGTGAAACCTGCGCATCCTCCCCTCATCCAGACCGTCGCAGCGGCGGTCCACCCGGCGCCACCTGCCGCGGCGGTGGTTGCCGGCCCGTGCGGCACCCGTACCGACCGGTCCGAACCGACGGCGACCTGCCCGAGCACGGCGGTGAGTCATGACTGAGCGCAGGCAGCTTCTCCGCGGTGGTGCCGCGGCGCTCCTCGGTGCCGGTGCGGCGACGCTGGTGCCGGTGACCGGCACGGACGCCGCCCCGGCCCGTTCGCAGCGCTGGTCGGCGAGTTGGTTCACCTCGCAGAGCGCGGCGACCGCCACCGACACGCTGGCGCTGGGCGGGTTCACCGACCGCACGGTGCGTTCGGTGGTTCGGCTGTCGGCGGGCGGACGCCGGCTCCGGCTGCGGCTGGCGAACCCGTTCAGTGACCAGATCGTGTCGGTGGGGCCGGTGACGGTCGCCCGTCGCCCGGCCGGCACGACCGGGGCGAGCGCGGCGATCGACCCGGCGACCGTCCGTCCCGTGACGTTCGACGGCGAAGCCACCGCCATGCTGGTCGCCGGCGCCGAGTTGCTGTCCGACCCGGTCGAACTGCCGGTAGGGGCGGGCGACGACCTGGTCGTCAGCGGGTATCTCCCCGGACCGACCGGACCGGTCGCCTTCCACCGCAACATCCACGCCACCGGGTACGTGTCGGTCGACGGCGAACACACCCGCGCCGGGGTCACGCCGTACGCGACGACGACATCGTCGGTGTTCCTGCTGACCGCGGTCGAGGTCGCCGGAGCCGTCCGCGGGCTGGCGATCCTGGGCGACTCGATCACCGAAGGCGTCGGCACCCCCAACGATGCCAACCTGCGCTGGCCCGACCAGCTCGCCGTGCGGCTACCCGGCGTCACGGTGGCGAACCTGGGCATCAGCGGCAACCGGGTGCTGCTGGACGACGACCGGTTCGGGCCGAGCGCGCAGCGACGGTTCGACCGGGACGTGACCGGTCTGTCCGGTGTGGACACCGTACTGGTGTTCATGGGCATCAACGACATCCAGCAACCGCCGCAGCAGTCCGATCCGGCAGCGATCCTGGCCGGGCACCGGCAGCTCGCGCTACGGTCGCGGGCGCGTGGGCTGCGGGTCGTCGGCGCGACCATCACCCCGTTCGAGGGATGGCTCCGCTACACCCCGGAGCGCGAGGCGGTACGGCAGGCGGTGAACGCTGAGCTGCGCCGCGGCCGGATCTTCGACGCGCTGGTCGACTTCGACGCGGCGGTACGCGATCCGGGCCGGCCGACCCGGCTGCGGCCGGACTACGCCAGCCCCGACGGCCTGCACCCGAACGCGGCCGGCGCGGGTGCGCTCGCCGCCGCTGTGCCGGTCCACACCGTCTTCCGTTCGTGACCGCGAAAGGAACTGACATGTCCTTCCTCCACGGCGGCCAGATGGCGCGTCGTACCCTGCTCGGTGCCGCCGGAGCCGGTACGGTCGCGGGACTGGTCGGCCGGCCCCGCCTCGCCGCCGCCGACACGCTACCCGCCAGACCCACCGACGCGCTCCGGCAACGCTGGTTCGACCAGCTGACCGGCGGCACCGATCTGGATCCGACCGACCCGGACATCGCGGTGGCGATCCGGCGGATCGAGCACGCCGCCAGCTCCGCGCTGGCCACCCTGGACGCCAGCGCCGGGCGGACCGCGCTGTGGCCGGACCTGGCCAGCACGACCGCCTCGCACGACGTGACGGCGAACTACTCCCGCATCGCGCAGATCGCCAACTCGTGGGCGACCGTGGGCACCGCGCACCACGGGGATGCCACGGTGGCCGACACGATCCTCGCCGCGCTGGACTGGATGTCGGCGCACCGGTACAGCAGCACCCTGCCCCGCTACGACAACGACTGGGACTGGGAGATCGGGGCGCCGACCCAGCTCAACAACACGATGGTGCTGATCTACGACGTGATCGGCGCCCAGCGGTTGGCCCGGCTCACCGGCGCCGTCGACTTCTACACCCCGGACCCGAACCTGTGGCGGGTGGACCGGCAGATCGCGACCGGCGCGAACCGGGTCTGGATCGCCACGGTCGTCGCCGTCCGCGCCGTCCTGGACGGCGACACCGCCGCGCTGCTGCGGGTCCGGGACGCGCTGTCCGACGTGGAAGGCGGCGGCGCCAACTCGATCTTCGCCTACGCCGACGGCGGGAACGGCACCGGCGAGGGCTTCTACGCCGACGGGTCCTACCTGCAGCACTGGAAGCATCCGTACAACGGTGGTTACGGCAAGGAACTGCTCAACACCCTGTCCAAGCTGCTGCACCTGATCGGCAACAGCGACTGGCAGGTCACCGACCCGGCCGCGAGCCACGTGTACGAGTGGGTCGACAACGCGTTCGACCCGATCCTGATCCGTGGCGACGTGGTGCAGTCGGTGTGTGGTCGCGAGATAGCCCGCTCCAGCAAGCAGGGCCACGCGCCCGCGCAGACGATCATCGAGGCCACGCTACGGCTGATCCCGGCCGCGCCGGGGGCCACCGCGACGCACCTGACCGCGTTGGCCAAGCGCTGGATCACCGAGGACACCTACCGTGACTTCCTGGCGGTCACGGACATCTCGTCGCTGGTGGCGGCGCGGTCGGTGCTCGGCTCCGGTGTGGCGGCCGATCCGCGGCCGGCGCGGCACCAGCAGTACCCGCAGATGGACAAGGTGGTGCACCGCCGTCCGACGTTCTCCTACTCGGTGAGCGCCTGCTCCAGCCGGATCTACGACTACGAGTCGATCCAGCGGGAGAACCTGCACGGCTGGCATCTGTCCGACGGGATGGTGCTGCTCTACACCGACGACCTCGGTCATTACAGCGGTGACTACTGGCCGACGGTCGATGCGTACCGGCTGGCTGGGATCACCGTGGACAGTGCACCGCTGGCCGACTCGGCTTTCCAGCGCACCGTGTCGGCGGCGGACTGGGCCGGTGGTGCGGCGATCGCCGACCGCACGATCGCCGCGTACGGGATGGACCTGCGCGGGGTCGGCAGCAGCCTGCAGGCGTACAAGAGCTGGTTCTTCGTCGACGACGCGATCGTCTGTGTGGGCAGCGGCATCACCGGTGGCGCCGCCACGGTCGAGACGGTGGTGGAGAACCGGAAGCTGGTCGACGGTTCGGAGCGGTTCACGGTGGACGGTCTGCCGCATGGGGGCACAGGCACGTTGCCGGGGGTGTCCTGGTGCCATCTGAGCGGCACCGGCGGGTACGTCTTCCCGGGGCGGACGACGCTGCGGGCACTGCGCGAACAACGCACCCACAACTGGTACGAGATCAACCACAAGTACGGCACGGACACCCTGATCACCCGCAGCTACCAGACCGTCTGGCGCGACCACGGGACCGCGCCGACCGATGCCGGCTACCAGTACGTGCAGCTGCCGATGGCCTCGGCGGCGACGACGGCACGCTGGGCGGCGCGACCGCCGCTGCACGTGACCTCTGCCGGCGGTGCCGGACACGCGGTGCGCGGGCCACTGCTGCACGCGGCGAACTTCTTCACCGCGGGGCGGCTGGATCCGATCTCCGCGGACGGCCCGTGCTCGGTCGTACTGGCCCGCCGCGGCGACCGGGGCACCGCGGCGATCGCCGACCCGACGCAGCTACGCGGCACGGTGACAGTCGACGTCGACCGACCGCTGTCGGTGCTGTCCGCCGATCCGGGGGTGACGGTGACCGCCCGGCCCGGCGGGGCCCGGATCGTCGTGGACACCACGGTGCGCCGGCCCGGCGCGACGGCCTCGTTCGACTACCGGGAAGGCTGATCGGCGTGCTGGTCGACCTGCCGCTGGAGCGGCTCTGGGAATACCGACCGGATCGGGCCGAACCGTCCGATTTCGATCCGTTCTGGCAGCAGACGCTGGCCGGGACCGGCGTCTTCGACGTCGAGTTCGCGCCGTACCGGGCGGCGCTGGCCACGGTGGAGGTGCAGGACGTCACGTTCACCGGGTGGGGCGGCCAGCCGGTACGGGCATGGCTGCTGCTGCCGCGCGCCCGGCGTGGGCCGCTGCCCGCAGTCGTGCAGTACATCGGTTACAACGGCGGGCGTGGCATCCCGTACGAGTGGTTGACGTGGAGTGCGGCGGGCTACGCCCACCTGGTGATGGACAATCGGGGCCAGGGCGGGGGCGGCAGGACCGTCGCCGACACGCCGGACGTGGCGCCGGACGGGCACGGCTCGTCGTCACCCGGGTTTCTCACCCGGGGCGTGGAGGATCCGGCCAGGCACTACTACCGGCGGCTGATCACCGACGCGGTCCGGGCGGTCGACGCGGCGAAGGCGTCTCCGGCGGTCGACGCGGGCCGGGTGGCCGTACTGGGCGGCAGTCAGGGCGGCGGTCTCGCGCTCGCGGTGGCCGGCCTGCGCGACGACCTGGCCGCGATGATCGCCGATGTACCGTTCCTGTGCCACTACCGACGAGCGTCGCAGATCACCGACAACGGTCCGTACGCCGAGATCGCGCGTTTCCTCAAGGGCCACCGGTTCGCCGCCGACGGGGTGCTGCGGACGTTGTCCTACTTCGACGGGGTCAACTTCGCGGCGCGGGCCGGCTGCCCGGGATGGTTCTCGGTCGGGCTGATGGACAACGTCTGTCCACCGTCGACGGTGTTCGCCGCCTACCACCGCTATGCGGGGCCGAAACAGATCGAGGTCTTCACCTACAACGGGCACGAGGGCGGCGCCGACTACGACGTGCCGCGCAAGCTGGCCGCGCTGCACGACACACTCGGCAGACCGGACGGTGCGGCCCCTGACATCAGGTAGCGGCGACAGCGACCCTACCGGGCCGGACCGGTCTGCTGCCCAGGGCAGCAGACCGGTCCAGCGGGTCAGTGCACGTCGCGGCGGAGCACCCGGACGGCACCCACCGCCATCGGCACGACGACCCAGAAAGCGACCGACACGGCCAGATGGCCCACGTCCCGGCCGCTGAGGTCGCCGCCCTGCAGAGGGGCGGTGGTCGTATTCAGATCCAGCCAGCTGGCCAGCAGATGGCCGGTGGAGCCGAGCCGGCCGACGATGCTCCAGATCATCACCGTCGACAAGCTGAGCACGATCGCGGCCGGCGCGTTGAGCAGCAGCATGCCCAGGGCGAGTCCCATCGCCACCACGATGACGTTCGTGGTGACCCAGCCCGCCAGGTGCAGCGGAGCGAAGTGCCAGTCGGCGGGGGTGTCGCGCAGCTTGGCGACGGCGGCGGTCGCCGGCACCGCCACCAGCATCGCAAGCAGCGACGCCGCGACCGCGGTCAGCAGCGGTGGCAGCGCCTTGGCTGCCAGTACCCGGCCACGGCGAGGTTCCAGCGTGAAGGTGACAAGGGCGGTGCGGTGACTCCATTCGCTCGTCACCGAGAGGATGCCGAGTACGGGTAGGAGGGTGCCGAAACCGATCCCGGCGGTACCGATCAGGTTGGCCAACCGCGGCCCGCTGACCACACCGCGGCCGATGATCGCGGCGAAGGTCAGGGCCACCAGGATGGCGGCGAGGATCAGGCTGCTGCGGGTGTCGAACAGCTTGCGTACCTCCGCCGACAGCAGCCGATGGAACGGCACGGGCCCTGGCGTACCGGCGCTCATGCGGCGCTCCGGTCGGCGTTCGCGGTCAGCGCGAGGAAGGTCTGCTCCAGGCTGCGACCCTGGTTGAGTTCCTCGACTGTGCCCTGGACCAGGACCCGACCGCGGCCGATCATCACGATGCGATCGGCGATCTGCTCCACCTCGTGCAGCAGGTGCGAACTGAGCAGCACCGCGCAGCCGGAGTCGGCGAGGGAGCGCAGCAGCCCGCGCATCCACTGGATGCCCTGCGGGTCCAGGCCGTTGGCCGGTTCGTCCAGGATCAACGCCTCCGGCCGGCCGAGCAGCGCGTGGCCGATACCGAGCCGCTGCCGCATACCGAGCGAGTACCCGCCGACGGTGCGGCCGCCCTCCCGGCCGGTGAGCCCGACCAGGTCGAGGACCTCGTCGACCCGTGACGCCGGCAGTCCGAGGACCGTCGCGCCCAGGGTCAGTACTTCGCGGCCGGTGCGGCCGGGATGCTGGGCGCCCGCGTCGAGCAGGGTGCCGACCCGGTACGCGGGACAGCCCAGCTCGGCGTAGCGTCGTCCGAGCACGGTGGCCGAACCCCGGTCCGGGCGGGAGAGCCCGACCAGGACACGCATGGCCGTGGACTTGCCGGCCCCGTTGGGGCCGAGGAAGCCGGTGATGCTGCCCGGCGCGACGGTGAAGGACACGTCGTCCAGCGCCTTCACCCGCTTGTAGATCTTGGTGAGGTGACTGAGTTCGATCATGTGTCGAGTCCACCCGAGGCGACCGGTACCGGTCATCGGCCCGAGGTCGTCGACGTCACCGCGCGCGGCCAGTCCGCGGGGCCGGACTCTCGACCATCGACCACGAGATGTCGACCCAGGTCGCTAGGTCACGCTGACCCGGGTCCCTAGGCTGGGCCCGGTGGAGGACGGTACGGACGACCGCCCGCCCCTGGACGGGCCTGGCGTCGCGCTGCGCTACCTGTGCGCCGGACTGCCGATGCTGTTCAACGGCGTGCTGCTGGTCTGGGTCGTGGCCCACGACAGCGCCCGGTTGCCGACCGCGTTGGCCGATGTGGCACTCGGCCTGGTCGGGTTGCTGCTGATGAGCTGGCGCCGGCGCTGGCCGTGGCAGATCGCGCTGGTAACGGCCCTGCTGACCGGGTTCTCGTCGGTCGCGACCGGGCCGGCGCAGGTCGCGTACGTGTCGCTGTGCACGCACCGCCGTTGGCGCCAGTTCGTCCCGGTCGCGGCGGTGAGCTGGCTGTGCCTGGCGGCACGCTCCAGCTGGCACGGCATCGAGCAGGCGACGGCGGTCTCGGTGGTGGCCGGTACCGCGGTCCTCGGCGGGCTGACCGTGTTCGGCCTGTACCTGCGTGGCCGCCGGGACCTCGCCGCCTCGGCTCGCGCGGCCGCGCTGAATGCCGAACGCGCCCAGCAGCAGCTCGTCGAGCAGGCCAAACTGTCCGAGCGTGCCCAGATCGCGCGGGAGATGCACGATGTGCTGGCACACCGGATCTCGCTGCTGGCGATGCTCGCCGGTGGCATGGCGTACCGCACCGATCTGAGCGCCGAGGAGACCCGCAGCGCCGCCCTGGCGATCCAGGAGAACGCGCACCTGTCGCTCAACGAGCTCCGGGCCGTATTGCGTACGCTCCGGCCCGGCGGCGCACCGGAGGCGCCGCAGCCGACCCTCGCCGACCTCGCCGCACTGTTCGACGAGGTACGCGCCGCCGGGCAGCAGGTCGACGTGCACGACACCGTACGCCAGCGTGAGCTGCTGCCCGGCCGGACCGGCCGGCACGCGTACCGGATCGTGCAGGAGGCCCTGACGAACGCGCGCAAGCATGCACCGGGCAGTCGGGTTACCGCCCAGCTCGCCGGCTCACCGGGCGATGTGCTCCGGATCCGGATCAGCAATCCGACTGACGTTGCGCCGGCGGCGGGCCTGCGCGGTCCTTCGGGCCGGGTCCGTCCGGGAGGGCATCCCGGGCCGGCGGTCGAGGGCGGAGGGCTCGGCCTGATCGGGCTCGCGGAGCGCACCCGGATGGCGGGCGGCGCCATCCAGCATGCCGACGAGGGCGGATGCTTCGTACTCCACGCCCGACTGCCGTGGGAGGCCTGACGGTGACGCGCCTGGTGATCGTGGACGACGACGCGATGGTACGGACCGGGCTTCGGCTCATCCTCGGCGGTGAGCGGGACCTGGAACTCGTGGGTGCGGCCGGCGACGGCCGCGAGGCGATGACGGTGATCGGCCAGCTGCGGCCCGACGTCGTACTGATGGACATCCGGATGCCGCAGCAGGACGGCCTGGCCACCACCGAACTGCTGCTGGCCCGCCCGGATCCGCCGCGCATCCTGATCCTCACCACCTTCGACGCCGACGACATGGTGCTGCGTGCCCTGCGGGCCGGCGCCAACGGGTTCCTGCTGAAGGACACACCGCCGCCGAAGATGGTGGAGGCGATCCGGGCCGTGGCGGCCGGTGAGCCGGTGCTGTCACCCAGCGTCACCTACCAGTTGATCGCGGCGGCGACCGGTGGGCACGAGCCGCCGCGTCCGCGGGCCCGGCGGGAACTGGCCACGCTCACCGAACGGGAACGTGAGGTGGCGATCGAGGTGGCCCGGGGCCGCTCGAACGGCGAGATCGCGGAGCGGCTGTACCTGAGCGTCGCGACGGTGAAGGCCAACGTGACCCGCATCTTCACCAAGCTGGGCACGGTCAACCGGGTGCACGTGGCGATGAAGGTACGCGACGCCGGCCTGCTCTGACCGGCGCCGCGAGGCACCGATGGGCGCCGGCTGCGCCGCCGCCGGGCGGACAGAGCCGGTCTGCAAGAGTGGGAGGCGTGACTGAGCAGCACGGGAGCCGGGCCACCCTGGACAAGGAGCCCCGCGAGGTGGCCGCCATGTTCGATGGTGTGGCGGACCGCTACGACCTGACCAACACGGTGCTGTCCTTCGGCCAGGACCGGCTGTGGCGGCGCGCCACCCGACAAGCGCTCGATCTCGGTCCAGGTGACCGGTGCCTGGACCTGGCCGCCGGTACGGGCGTGTCCTCGGTGGAGCTGGCGCGTTCCGGCGCCACGGTGCTCGCGGCGGACTTCTCGCTGGGCATGCTGCGGCGTGGTCAGGCGGTGGGTCGTACGGTGCCGTTGCTCGCAGCGGATGCGATGGCGCTGCCGTTCGCCGACTGTAGCTTCGACGCGGTGACCATTTCGTTCGGGTTGCGCAACGTGGCCGACATCGACCGGGCGCTGGCCGAACTGGCCCGGGTGACCCGCCCGGGTGGCCGACTGGTGGTGTGTGAGTTCAGCCATCCGACGTTTCGGCCGTTCCGCACCGTGTACGAGGAGTACCTGATGGGTGCGCTGCCCAGGGTGGCGCGGCGGGTGTCGTCGAACCCGGACGCCTACGTCTACCTGGCGGAGTCGATCCAGGCGTGGCCGGACCAGGCGGCGTTGGCGGGACGGATCGCTTCGGCCGGTTGGGGCCAGGTGGCCTGGCGGAACATGACCGGCGGCATCGCGGCGCTGCACCGTGCGGTCCGTAGCTGAACCTGTTCCTGGCGTCCCAGCAGTGGGGACCCCCGCGCGGTCATCCCCGCGATGATGACAAGGTAGGCGGGTGGGGCGGTTTGTGCCGGAGCGCGTTCCGGTCGCAGCGCCCCGGCCGGCGCCGCAGGTCATGATCATTTTTGGGGGAAGCCGAAGCGATGCATGAGGTACCCCTGACCGGCGCCGGCTCGATGCCGCGTCCTAGACTCCATATCGGTGCTCGTGAAAGTCTTCACAAGCAGCCCGATCGCCCCATCGATCGTTTGAGAGGTCGTTGTGACCGACTCCGGCAGTACACAGGCCACCGGCACCCAGTCCGACAGCGCCCCGACGACACAGCGCCGCAGTGCGGCGGCCGGTGAGGTGACCCCGGCATCCCGGCGCGGGGACGCCGACGTGATCGTTGTCGGCGCCGGCCCGGGCGGCTCCGCCGCGGCCTACTACCTGGCTCAGCAGGGACTCGACGTCCTCCAGTTGGAGAAGACCGAGTTCCCGCGCGAGAAGGTGTGCGGCGACGGGATGACGCCCCGCTCGGTCAAACAGCTGATCAAGATGGGCGTGGACATCAACGCGCCCGGCTGGCTGCGCAACAAGGGACTACGGGTCGTGGGCGGCGGCATCCGGCTGGAGCTGGACTGGCCGGAGCTCGCCACCTACCCCGACTTCGGGCTGACCCGCACCCGCCTGGACTTCGACGAACTGCTGTCGGAGCGGGCCGTGGGTGCCGGCACCCGGCTGCAGACCAACACCAACGTGACCGGCCCGGTCACCGACACCGCGGGTCGGGTGGTCGGGGTCGCCGCCACCGTCGGCCCGGACAAGGAACCGGTGGAATACCGTGCGCCGCTGGTGCTCGCCGCCGACGGGGTCTCCGGCCGGTTCGCGCTGTCCATGGGCATCGCCAAGCGCGAGGACCGACCGATCGGGGTCGCGGTACGCCGCTACTATCAGAGCGAAGCGCGCACAAACGACGAGTACCTGGAGTCGTGGCTGGAACTGCGCGACGGCCGCACCGGTCAGGACAACCTGCTGCCCGGCTACGGCTGGATCTTCGGCCTCGGCGACGGTCGGGTCAACGTCGGGCTCGGTGTGCTCAACTCCTCGTCCAGCTTCGGCCAGGCCAACTACCGACAGATGCTGACCGACTGGTTGGCCAGCATGCCGGAAGAGTGGACGATGCACGACGAGCAGTACGCGGACGGCCCGATCCGCGGCGCGGCCCTGCCGATGGGGTTCAACCGGGTGCCGCACTACTCCCGCGGCATGATGCTGGTCGGCGACTCCGGCGGAATGGTCAACCCGTTCAACGGGGAGGGCATCGCGTACGCGATGGAGTCCGGTGAACTGGCCGCCGAGATCGCGGTGGACGCGCTGTCCCGGGCCGCCGGCCCGGCCCGGGAACGGGCCCTGCGCTACTACCCGCGCGAACTGTCCCACCGCTACGGCGGCTACTACCGGCTCGGCGGCTGGTTCGTGAAGATGATCGGCAACCCGCAGGTCATGAAGCTGTGCACCAAGCACGGCATGCCCCATCCGATGCTGATGCGCTTCGTACTGAAGCTGCTGGCGAACCTCACCGACCCACGTGGAGGGGACTCGATGGACCGAATCATCAACACGTTGACGCGTGTCGCTCCCGCTGTGTAAAGGGGTCTGTCGGGTATTCCCCCCGGAAGACCCCCGCCATCAGCGGAGCAGCCGACGCGCAATAGGGTGAGTCGGTTTTCCGATCGCAGAGAGTAAAGGCAGACGCGCGCGCCCGGCGTGGCGCGCCGGGAACTGGAGACAAGGCGATGTCGATCGCGCCGTACGTGCCGATTGCAGGGCTGTTGGTCCTGGGCACTCTGTTCGCGCTGTTCTCCTGCGCCATGGCGCCTCTGGTCGGACCCAAGCGCTACAACCGGGCCAAGCTGGAAGCGTACGAGTGCGGTATCGAACCCGCGCCCGCTCCGTCGGGCCGCTTCCCGATCAAGTACTACCTGACCGCGATGCTGTTCATCGTCTTCGACATCGAGATCATCTTCCTGTACCCGTGGGCGGTCACCTTCGACCAGCTCGGCGTGTTCGGGTTCGTCGAGATGCTGCTGTTCATCGCCACCGTGTTCATCGCGTACGCCTATGTCTGGCGACGCGGCGGCCTGGACTGGGACTGAAAGGGCGTGTGAAGCCATGGGTATCGAAGAGAACCTCCCGGGCATCCTGCTGGTCCAGGTCGAGAAGCTGGTCAACATGGCCCGTCGTACCTCGATGTGGCCGGCCCAGTTCGGCCTGGCATGTTGCGCCATCGAGATGATGACGACCGGTGCGGCCCGCTACGACACCGGCCGCTGGGGCATGGAGGTCTTCCGCGCCTCGCCGCGGCAGGCCGACCTGATGATCGTGGCCGGCCGGGTGAGCCAGAAGATGGCGCCTGTGCTGCGACGCATCTACGACCAGATGGCCGACCCCAAGTGGGTGCTGTCGATGGGCGTGTGCGCCAGCTCCGGTGGCATGTTCAACAACTACGCGATCGTGCAGGGCGTCGACCACGTCGTACCGGTCGACATGTATCTTCCGGGCTGCCCGCCGCGGCCGGAGATGCTGCTGGACGCGATCCTCAAACTGCACGAGAAGATCTCGGTCGAGCCGCTGGGCGAGAAGCGGCGGCTGGCGCTGGCGGAGAAGGCCGCGCAGGAGGGCCCGCCGGTGGTCCGGCCGGGCACCATGCCCTCCAGCTACCGCTACAACAAGGCCAAGCGCAAGCAGTGGGTGGCCGCCGCGACCGAGGGTCGCGAGGAGCAGCTGCGGATCGAGAACTGGATGCATGACAACGACGACGCGGCGCCTGTGGTGCGCGACCGGTGGAAGGGGTAGTCGGTGGCTGACGAGAAGCATCCGCACGCCGACGACGCGGAACACGGCACCGGGTCCGACAGTCCGGATTCGTCCGCGACCGGACGGATGCCCACCGAGGAGGAGCAGCACGGTGGGGCCGCCGCCGTACCCGGTGCGGCCGCCGACTCCAGTCCGGCGGGCGAGGACCTTCCGCAGGGCGCGGACCTTGAAAAGGGCCCGGCCGACGAGAAGCTGAGCCCGGGGCACGCCGCGGCCGGCGAACCGGACACCCGGCCCGACGAGGTGAAGACTCAGACCAGCGACCCGATCCAGGCCAAGGCGGGCCGTGGTGAGGTGGTCGCCGGTGGTGGCGCACCGACCAGCGCCCCGGTCGGGCACGGCATGTTCGGCGTGGCCGGCTCCGGTGACACCTCCGGCATGGGCGGCCTGACCCGTCGGCAGCCACTGCCGGTGCCGGCCGAGCGGCCGTACGGCTCGTACTTCGACGACACGGTCGACGCGCTGCAGGAGGCGTTCCCGCAGTTCGACGAGGCGATCGAAATGGTCAGCGTGGACCGCGACGAGCTGACGCTGTACATCAGGAGTCAGTACATCCTGCAGGTCTGCCAGACCATGCGCGACGACGAGGCGCTGCGCTACGAGCTGTGCAGCTCGGTGTCCGGGGTCGACTACCTGGGCGACCAGCGCCGCCTGCACGTGACGTACCACCTGGCGTCGATGACCTTCCGGCGTCGGATCCGGCTGGAGGTGGCGGTGACCACCGCCGACCCGCACGTGCCGTCGGTGACCTCGGTGTACCCGACCGCCGACTGGCAGGAGCGGGAGACCTACGACATGTTCGGGGTCGTCTTCGACGGTCACCCCAACCTGACCCGGATCCTGATGCCGGACGACTGGGAGGGCTTCCCGCAGCGGAAGGACTACCCGCTGGGCGGGGTCCCGGTCGAGTACAAGGGTGCCGAGATCCCACCGCCGGACGAGCGGAGGGCCTACAAGTGAGCACTGGTCCGGAGGACGTGCAAGTGGGCGCGGGTCGACGAGCAGGTCGGGAGCATCAGGTGTCGGCGCCGCAGAACGGCTTCGAACGCAGCGAGGGGGCGGCATGAGTTCGCCGAAGGATCCGTACGCCGCGACGTCGCGGGACACCACCGAGGGCAAGGTCTACACCGTCACCGGTGGCGACTGGGACACGATCGTCGGCTCCGATGATCCGCTGCACCACGAGAAGCTCGTCATCAACATGGGGCCGCAGCACCCGTCCACGCACGGCGTACTGCGCCTGGTGCTGGAGATGGAGGGCGAGACGGTCACCGAGGTGCGCCCGGTGATCGGCTACCTGCACACCGGCATCGAGAAGAACATGGAGTACCGCACCTGGACGCAGGGCTCCACGTTCGTCACCCGGGCCGACTACCTGTCGCCGATCGCGAACGAGACCGTGTACGCGCTCGCGGTGGAGAAGCTGCTCGGTGTGCAGGTACCGGAGCGGGCCGAGCTGATCCGGGTGATCATGCTGGAGCTGAACCGGATCGCCTCCCACCTGGTGTGGATGGCGACCACCGGGATGGAGCTCGGCGCGACCACGATGATGATCGTCGGCTTCCGTGAACGCGAGATGATCCTGGAGATCTTCGAGCTGGTCAGCGGCCTGCGGATGAACATGGCCTACGTACGCCCGGGCGGTGTCGCGCAGGACATCACCGACGAGGGCGTCGAGGCCATCCGCGAGTTCCTGAAGATCATGCCGGAGCGGCTCGGCCAGTACGAGAAGCTGATGAACGGCCAGCCGGTGTTCCACCACCGGTCGCAGGGCGTGGCGTACCTGGACGTGTCCGGGTGCCTGGCGTTGGGCGTGACCGGTCCGGTGCTGCGTTCCGCGGGACTGCCCTGGGACCTGCGCAAGACGATGCCCTACCTGGGCTACGAGACTTACGACTTCGACGTACCGACCGAGACCAGCGCCGATGTCTGGGGCCGGTGGCTGGTGCGCTGGCAGGAGTGCCACGAGTCGCTGAAGATCGTCAAGCAGGCGCTGGACCGGTTGGCGCCGGGGCCGGTGATGGTCGGCGACCGCAAGATCGCCTGGCCCGCGCAGCTGGCCATCGGCACCGACGGGATGGGCAACTCGCTGGCCCACGTCAAGAAGATCATGGGCCAGTCGATGGAGGCCCTGATCCACCACTTCAAGCTGGTCACCGAGGGCTTCCGGGTACCGGCCGGGCAGGTGTACACGGCGATCGAGTCGCCGCGCGGCGAGATCGGCTGCCACGCGGTGTCCGACGGCGGCACCCGGCCCTACCGGGTGCACCTGCGCGAGCCCAGTTTCGTGAACCTGCAGGCGCTGCCCGCGATCTCCGAGGGCGGCCTGCTCGCCGACGTGGTGGCCGGTGGCGCTTCACTGGACCCGGTCATGGGTGGGGTTGATCGTTGATGTCGTACGAACCGCAGGTCCGCGGCGGCAGGTCGCTGGACGACGACGAGGTACGGGGCCGTGCCGGCGCGATCATCGCGCGCTACCCGGCCGGTAAGGAACGTTCCGCGCTGCTGCCGCTGCTGCACCTGGTGCAGTCGGTGGAAGGCAAGGTGACCCCGGCCGGTGTGGCGTTCTGCGCCGAGCAGCTGGGCATCACCCGCGCCCAGGTCGGCGCGGTGGCCACCTTCTACACCATGTACAAGCGACGGTCCTCCGGCCAGCACCTGGTCAGCGTCTGTACCAACACGCTGTGCGGGATGATGGGCGGCGACAACACCTACCAGGCGCTGTGCGAGCACCTCGGCATCGGGCACGAGGAGACCACCGAGGACGGCTCGATCACCCTGGAGCACGCCGAGTGCCTGGCGGCCTGCGACTACGCGCCGGTGCTGACCGTCGACTACGAGTTCTTCGACAATGTCGACGAGCAGCGCGGGCTGGAGATCGTGAAGCGCCTGCAGGCCGGTGAGGTACCGCAGCCGGACCGGGGCGCCACCCCGGCCGGCCTGCGCGGCATCGGCGAACAGTTGGCCGGCGACCTCGATGAGCGGGCCGGCGCGGTGTCCGGCAACGCCACCGGTGAGCCGACCCTGCGCGGTGCGCGACTGGCCGCCGAGCACAACATCTCGGTTCCGGGCTTCGACCCGAACACGCCGATCCCGTCCCGCCAGGAGGGGAAGAAGTGAGCGAGCGAACCATGTCGGACACACCGTCGGCCGAGGTGCTCAGCAAGCTGACCCCGGTACTGACCAAGCGGTGGCTGTCGCCGGACGCGTGGCGGGTGAACACGTACGAGAAGCTGGACGGCTACCAGGGCCTGAAGAAGGCGCTGAAGGCCCACCCGGACGACCTGATCGCGCTGATCAAGGACTCCGGCCTGCGGGGCCGTGGTGGCGCCGGCTTCCCCACCGGGCTGAAGTGGAGCTTCATCCCGCAGAACGACGGCAAGCCGCATTATCTGGTGGTCAACGCCGACGAGGGCGAGCCGGGCACCTGCAAGGACCTGCCGCTGATGATGAACGACCCGCACTCGCTGATCGAGGGCGTGGTCATCACCTGCTACGCGATCCGGGCGGAGCGGGCGTTCATCTACATCCGCGGCGAGGCTGTACACGCGGCACGCCGGTTGCGCAGCGCGGTTGCCGAGGCGTACGCCCGGGGCTACCTGGGCCGCAACATCCTCGGTACCGGGCTCAACATCGAGGTGGTCGTGCACTCGGGTGCCGGCGCGTACATCTGCGGTGAGGAGACCGCGCTGCTGGACTCGCTGGAAGGCTTCCGCGGCCAGCCGCGGCTCAAGCCGCCGTTCCCGGCGACCCACGGCCTCTACTCCTCGCCGACCGTGGTCAACAATGTCGGCACCATCGCCTCGGTGCCCTACATCGTGCTCGGCGGCGTCGACTGGTGGCGCACCATGGGTACCGAGAAATCGTCCGGCCCGATGATCTACTCGCTGTCCGGGCGGGTGGTCAACCCCGGACAGTACGAGTGCACGATGGGCATCACGCTGCGCGAGCTGCTGGAACTGAGCGGCGGCATGCAGCCGGGCCACGAACTGAAGTTCTGGACCCCGGGCGGTTCCTCCACCCCGATGTTCACCGCCGAGCACCTGGACGTACCGCTGGACTTCGACTCGGTGGCGGCGCAGGGCTCGATGCTGGGCACCACGGCCACCCAGATCTTCTCCGACAAGGACTGCCCGGTCTACGCGACGTACCGGTGGATCGAGTTCTACGCGCACGAGTCGTGCGGCAAGTGCACACCGTGCCGGGAAGGCAACTACTGGATGGTGCGGGTGCTGCGTCGCATCCTGTCCGGCCAGGGCACCCACGAGGACCTGGACACCCTGCTGGACACCTGCGACAACCTGCTCGGCCGTTCGTTCTGCGCGCTGGGTGATGGGGCGACCAGCCCGGTCACCTCGTCCATCCAGTACTTCAAGCAGGACTACCTGGACTACATCGAGGGGCGTACCAAGCCGCTGCTCGACGCTCGCGAGCTGGTAGGAGCGCACTAGTCATGACCATTGCTCCGCAGAAGAGCCAGGCCGTCGAGACCGTGACCCTCACGATCGACGGCGTGGAGACCACCGTGCCCAAGGGCACCCTGGTGATCCGCGCCGCCGAGGAACTGGGTATCGCGATCCCGCGGTTCTGCGACCACCCGTTGCTGGAGCCGGCCGGTGCGTGCCGGCAGTGCCTGGTGGAGGTGGAGGGCCAGCGCAAGCCGATGGCCTCCTGCACCATCACCTGCACCGAGGGAATGGTGGTGAAGACGCAGCTGAGTTCTCCGGTCGCCAAGAAGGCGCAGGAGGGCATCATGGAGATGCTGCTGATCAACCACCCGCTGGACTGCCCGATCTGCGACAAGGGCGGCGAGTGCCCGCTGCAGAACCAGGCGATGTCCTCCGGCCGGCCGGACTCCCGGTTCCGGGAGGAGAAGCGGCAGTACCCGAAGCCGCTGGCGATCTCCACCCAGGTGCTGCTGGACCGGGAGCGCTGCGTACTGTGCCAGCGCTGTACCCGCTTCTCCGAGGAGATCGCCGGGGACCCGTTCATCGACCTGATGGAGCGCGGTGCGGCCGAGCAGATCGGCGTCTACTCCGACGGCTCGTACGGGCCGGACGGCATCGACGGTGGTTCCGCGGTCAACAGCGAGGGCGACCCGTTCAACTCGTACTTCTCCGGCAACACCATCCAGATCTGCCCGGTGGGTGCGCTGACCTCCAGCGACTACCGGTTCCGGGCCCGGCCGTTCGACCTGGTGTCGTCGCCGTCGATCAATGAGCACGACTCGTCCGGCGATGCGATTCGGATCGACCACCGGCGCGGCAAGGTGACCCGCCGGCTGTCCGGTGAGGACAGCGCCGTCAACGAGGAGTGGATCAGCGACAAGGCCCGCTTCGCCTTCCGCTACCAGACGGCCGCGGACCGGATCAGCTACCCACTGGTGCGTGACGAGGAGTCCGGCGAGCTGCGGCAGGCGAGCTGGTCGGAGGCGCTGCGGCGGGCCGCCGAGGGACTGCGGGCGGCGCGTGGGCAGGGCGGCGCCGGCGTACTGACCGGCGGCCGCGTCACCGTCGAGGACGCGTACGCGTACGCGAAGTTCGCCCGGGTGGCGCTGCACACCAACGACGTCGACTTCCGGATCCGGCCGCATTCGGCCGAGGAGGCCGCCTTCCTGGCCGACTACGCGGCCGGGGTGAGCCCCAACAACGGTGGCGTCACCTACACCGATCTGGAACACGCGCCGGTGGTGCTGCTGGTCGGGCTGGAGCCCGAGGAGGAGGCCCCGTCGGTCTTCCTGCGGCTGCGCAAGGGCGTACAGAAGCACGGCTCGGCGGTGTTCACCGTCCAGCCGTTCGTGACCCCGGCGGTGACCAAGACCGACGCAACCCTGATCCCGACGGCCCCCGGTACCGAGGCTGAGGTGCTGCACGCGCTGGCCGGGGACACCGAGGTGGAGCTGGCGTCGGCCGAGGCGGCCCGTACCGCGCTGCGTGAACCGGGTGCGGTGATCCTGGTCGGTGAGCGGCTCGCCGCCGTACCGGGTGGGCTGTCCAAGGTGGCACTGCTGGCCGACATCACCGGCGCCCGGCTGGCCTGGGTGCCGCGCCGGGCCGGTGACCGGGGCGCGGTCGACGCCGGCTGCCTGCCGACGCTGCTGCCGGGCGCCCGCCCGGTGTCCGGTGCCTCCGCCCGCGCCGAACTGGCCGGGTACTGGGGTGTCGAGGCGCTGCCGGACTCGCCGGGCCGCGACGCCGCCGAAATGCTCGCCGCGGCCGCAACCGGGCAGTTGTCCGCGCTGGTGGTCGGCGGTGTCGACCCGGGTGACCTGCCCGATCCGGCGGCCGCCGAGCTGGCGCTGCGCAGCGTCGGGTTCCTGGTCTCGTTGGAACTGCGGAACAGCTGGGTCGCCCGGCACGCCGACGTGGTCCTGCCGGTGGCGCCGAGCGCCGAGAAGTCCGGCAGCTTCCTGAACTGGGAGGGCCGGCTGCGTATCTTCGAGGCGGCGCTGTCCACCGGTGCGATGACCGATGCCCGGGTGCTGGACGCGGTGGCCGCCGAGATGGACATCCGGCTCGGCACCGGCGATCCGCGCAGGGTCCGCGCCGAACTGGCCGGGCTGCCCGCGCACGAGGTACGCCCGTCGCCGCCGACCTTCCCGTCGGCTGAGCCACCGGCCCCGGAGTCCGGTGAGGCGGTCCTGGCCAGCTGGCATCACCTGCTGGACCTGGGCAGCCTGCAGGACGGCGCCGACTACCTGGCCGGTACGGCCCGCCGGGCGCGGATCCGCCTGTCGGCCACCACCGCCGCGGAGATCGGCGCCACCGACGGCGCAGCGGTGACCGTCAGCACCGACCACGGAGCGATCACCCTGCCGCTGCGGGTCACCGACATGCCGGATCGGGTGGTCTGGCTGCCGACGAACTCGGCCGGCAGTACGGTGCGCCGCACCTTGGCCGTCGACGCCGGGGCCGTGGTACGGGTCGGTGTCGAGGACGCCGACGCCGGGCAGAAGCCGGGACCGCTGCTGGCGCAGCAGTCCGGTCAGCGTAACGAGGAGGAACAGTGAATCCCTCCGGTCTCGCCGGGCTCGCCGCCGGCGGCCAGCCCGCCGGGTTCGGGCATGACGTCTGGTGGCTGGTTCTGGCCAAGGTGGTCGTGTGCTTCGCCGTCCTGATGCTGTTGACCCTGTTCGCGATCATGTTCGAACGCAAGGTCATCGGCGCCATGCAGGTGCGCCCGGGCCCGAACCGCAAGGCTCGCGCGTTCGGCTGGCTGCAGAGCATCTTCGACGGCCTGAAGCTGCCGTTCAAGGAGGAGATCATCCCGAAGGCCGCCGACAAGGCGGTGTACTTCATCGCCCCGGTGATCTCCGGCGGGGTGGCGTTCCTGTCCTTCGCGGTCATCCCGTTCGGCCCCGAGGTGAGCGTCTTCGGTCACCACACGATGCTGCAGGTCGCCGACGTGCCGGTCGCGGTGCTGGTGATCCTCGCGTCGTCGTCGATGGCCGTGTACGGCACGGTGCTGGCCGGCTGGGCCTCCGGGACGAGCTGGCCGCTGCTGGGCGGCATGCGCGCCGCCGCGCAGATGATCTCGTACGAGGTCGCGATGGGCCTGTCGATGGTGGCGGTGTTCATGACCGCGCACTCGATGTCCACGTCGGAGATCGTCGCCGGGCAGGCACACGGTGCGACGTTCTCCCTCGGCGGCTTCCACACCGCGGTGCCGAGCTGGTACTTCATCCCGCTGCTGCCGAGCTTCGTCATCTACTTCATCTCGGCGCTGGGTGAGTCCAACCGGACACCGTTCGACCTGCCGGAAGGCGAGTCGGAGCTGACCGGCGGCTACCTGACGGAGTACTCGTCGTTCAAGTTCGCCATGTTCTACCTGGCCGAGTACATCGCCATGATCACCATATCGGCGCTGTGCGTGACGTTGTTCTTCGGCGGCTGGCGGGCACCGTGGCCGATCTCGCTGTGGAGCGGCGCGAACACCGGCTGGGTGCCGGTCATCTGGTTCCTGGCCAAGACGGTCCTGTTCATGGGCGTACTGGTGTGGATCCGTGGCACGCTGCCCCGGGTCCGCTACGACCAGCTGATGAAGCTGGGCTGGAAGGTTCTGATGCCGGTCAACCTGGTCTGGATCCTGGTCCTGGCCGGGTTGCGGGTCTCCGCGCAGAACAACAACCAGACCCGGTACCTGGTTCTGGCCGGGATCGTGGTCACGGTGCTGCTACTGGTGATGCTGTGGCCGAGCAAGGAGAAGCCGGACGAGGGCGAGGCCAAGCCGAAGGCCGATCTGGGTGTGGGTGGATTCCCGGTACCCCCGATCGACCTGGTGGTACCGCCCAACCCGCGACTGAAGCGGGTCGAGGCACGGCGCGAGACCGGGGAACCGGTCAGTACGGGCGCCGGCGCCACCAGCCAGGCCGGCGCGTCCGGCAAGGAGGAGTGAGTCGTGTTCGAACCCATCAAGGGTTTCGGGGTCTCCTTCGCGAACATGTTCAAGCCGCATGTGACCGAGAAGTACCCGGAGAAGCCGCGGCCGACGGCGCCCCGCTACCACGGTCGGCACATCCTGAACCGGCATCCCGACGGGCTGGAGAAGTGCGTCGGCTGCGAGCTGTGCGCGTGGGCCTGCCCGGCGGACGCGATCTACGTCGAGGGTGCCGACAACACCGACGATGAGCGCTACTCGCCGGGTGAGCGGTACGCCGGCACGTACCAGATCAACTACCTGCGCTGCATCTTCTGCGGACTGTGCATCGAGGCGTGCCCGACCCGTTCGCTGACCATGAGCAACGAGTACGAGCTGGCCAACGACAGCCGGCAGGACCTGATCTTCACCAAGGAGCAGCTGCTGGCGCCGCTGCTGCCGGGGATGGAACAGCCGCCGCACCCGCTGCGGCTGGGCGACTCCGAGCAGGACTACTACGTGGACGCGTTGGCCAACCCGGGAATGTCGGCGGGCGCCGAGCAGTCGCCGCAGCAGATCGTCGCGGAGGCGCTCGAGCATGGCGCCACCCGGGTCTCCACCTCGGACCGGGCCGTCGACGCGGACAGCGCCACCATCAGCACGTCGGGAGGCGCGTCATGACCGGCCACCTGCTGGCCGCGCAGCTGGCCGGACTCGCCGCCGCCGCACCGGGCTCCATGGGCACCGGCGAGCAGGTCGCGTTCTGGATCCTCGGGATCATCGCGCTGGGCTGCGCGATCGCCATGGTGGCCGCCCGTAACGCGGTCCACTCGGCGTTGTTCCTGGTCGTCACCATGTTCTGCCTGGGCATCTTCTACATCATCGAGTCCGGGCCGTTCATCGGCATGGCGCAGATCATCGTCTACACCGGCGCGATCATGATGCTGTTCCTGTTCGTCCTGATGCTGGTCGGCCGGGACGTGTCGGACTCGCTGATCGAGACGCTGCGCGGGCAACGTACGGCCGGCATCCTGATCGGTCTCGGGCTCGCCGCGCTGCTCGGCTCGGGCATCGTCCGGGCGCTCGGCTCGGTGGACTCGAAGGGCCTGGAGGCGGCCAACCATGCGCACGGCGGCAACGTGCCGGGCCTGGCCGCGCTGCTGTTCACCCGGTACGTGTTCGCCTTCGAGGTGACCAGCGCGCTGCTGATCACCGCCGCGGTGGGCGCGATGATCCTGGCGCACGTACAGCGGCCCGGCGAGAAGCGCACCCAGAAGGAACTGTCCCGGGAGCGTTTCGCCCCGGGTAGCTACCCGGCGCCGAAGACCGGACCGGGCGTGTTCGCGCTCAGCAACTCGGTGGCGACGCCGGCCCTGCTGCCGGACGGTACGAAGTCGGCGCGCAGCGTCACTCCGCTCGTACCGGCGCGTGAGCTGACCGCCGAGGAGACCCGGCCGAAGGACACCCTGACGGGAGGTAACCAGTGACCCCCACCTACTACCTCGTACTGTCGGCGGCGCTGTTCTGCGTCGGCTCGGTCGGAGTACTGATCCGCCGCAACGCGATCGTGGTGTTCATGTGCGTGGAGCTGATGCTCAACGCCGCGAACCTGTCGCTGGTCACCTTCGCCCGGATCAACGGCACCCTGGATGGTCAGATCATGGCCTTCTTCGTGATGGTGGTGGCCGCGGCCGAGGTCGTGGTCGGTCTCGCGATCATCATGTCGATCTTCCGGACGCGGCGTTCGGCCTCGGTCGACGACGCCAACCTGTTGAAGTACTGAAGGACTTTCGATGACTGTGCCAGCACTGGCTGAACAAGTGCAGTACTCGGCGGCGAGCGGTGCGCTGTCGAGCGTATGGCTGCTCATCGCGATCCCGCTGGCCTGCGCGGCGGTGCTGCTGTTGCTGGGACGCAGGGCGGACAGGTGGGGACACCTGCTCGGCTGCGCCAGCATCGGCGTGTCGTTCGTGCTCGGGCTGTGGTATTTCTTCTCCCTGCGGGGTCTCGGGCACAAGGCCGTATCGCTGGACCTGTTCAACTTCCTGCAGGTCGGCCGGCTGAAGGTCGACTGGGGAATCTTGTACGACCCGCTGGCGGCCACCTTCGTGCTGCTGATCACCGGCGTGGGGTTCCTGATCCACGTGTACGCGGTCGGCTACATGGCGCCCGACCGGGACCGGCGACGGTTCTTCGCCTACTTCAACCTGTTCGTCTCCGCGATGCTGCTGCTGGTACTGGGCAACAGCTTCCTGATGACCTTCATCGGCTGGGAGGGCGTGGGTCTCGCCTCGTATCTGCTGATCTCCTGGTACCAGGACAAGCCCGCCGCCGCGACCGCCGGCAAGAAGGCCTTCCTGATGAACCGGGTCGGTGACGCCGCCTTCCTGGTTGCGATGTTCCTGATGTTCAGCTACCTCGGCACCACCAACTTCCAGCAGGTCTTCAACGGGGTCGGTGCGCTGCCCAGCGGCGTGACCCTGGCGATCGCGCTGCTGCTGCTCGGCGGCGCCTGCGGTAAGTCCGGCCAGTTCCCGCTGCAGGCGTGGCTGCCGGACGCGATGGAGGGCCCGACCCCGGTGTCGGCGCTGATCCACGCGGCGACGATGGTGACGGCCGGGGTGTACCTGATCGCCCGGGCGCACCCCATCTTCAACGCCACCACCATCGGCTCCACCGTGGTCGTCGCGATCGGCGCGTTCACCCTGCTGCTCGGGTGCGTGGTCGGCTGCGCGAAGGACGACATCAAGCGGGTACTGGCCTACTCGACGGTCAGCCAGATCGGCTACATGTTCCTGGCGGTCGGGCTGGGTGGCGGCGCGTACGCACTGGGCATCCTGCACCTGCTGGCGCACGGCTTCTTCAAGGCCGGACTGTTCCTCGGCGCCGGTTCGGTGATGCACGGGATGAAGGACCAGACCGACATCCGTCGCTTCGGTGGTCTCTGGCGCTACATGCCGGTCACCTGGGCCACGGTCGGGCTCGGCTACCTGGCGATCATCGGTATCCCGCCATTGTCCGGGTTCTTCTCCAAGGACCCGATCATCGAGGCGGCCTTCGAACGGGCCGGCTGGCAGGGCCTGGTGTTCGGCAGTGCGGCCCTGCTCGGTGCGGGCCTCACCTCCTTCTACATGACCAGGCTGTTCGTCCTGACCTTCCACGGTCCGAAACGTTGGACCGACGACATCGAGCACCCGCACGAGTCGCCCGGTGTGATGAAGCTGCCGATGATCCTGCTCGCGGTGGGTTCGGTGGCGGCCGGTGGCCTGCTGGTCTACGGCGGCTTCGTGGACTGGCTCAAGCCGGTGTTCGGTACCACCGAGGTGCCGGAGGGCCGGGTGCTCAACCGGTTCGTGATGACCGGCATCAGCCTCGCCGTGGTGATCCTCGGTGGCCTGATCGCCTGGCTGCTGTTCCGGCGCGGCACCGAACTGGTGGAGCAGCCGGCGCGCAGCCCGCTGGTCCGGGCGGCCCGGGAGAACCTGTACGGGGACGTGTTCAACGAGACCGTGTTCGAGCTGCCCGGCAAGTTGCTGACCCGGGCGGCGGTGTTCTTCGACGGCAAGGGAATCGACGGACTGGTGAACGGTCTGGCCGCCGTGGTCGGCGGGAGTTCCAGCCGGCTACGCCGGCTGCAGACCGGTTTCGTACGGTCCTACGCGTTGACGATGCTCGGAGGTGCGCTCGTCGTGGTGGCAGCACTGATGGCGGTGAAGCTCGGATGAGTGATCGTCAGCAGGCCCGCCGGGAGGCCGGCGCGGGCAGTCGGCGGCGGGTGTATCAGACAGCACAGCGCGGTTGCGCCTACCGGCCGTCCGCAGCGAAGCGAGGACGGCCATGAGTAATTTCCCATTCCTGTCGGTGCTGACCGTGGCGCCGGCGGTGGGTGCGCTGGTCGTGGCGTTCCTGCCGCGCAGCAACCCGCGGTTGGCCAAGATCGTGGCTCTGGTGTGGTCGTTGGCCGTACTGGCACTGACCGCCGCCATGTGCGTGGTGTTCAAGGCCGGCGGCGACCGGTTCCAGTTCCGTGAGTCCTACCCGTGGATCACCCAGTGGGGTGTCCGGTTCACCTTCCAGGTGGACGGCATCGCGCTGGTGATGCTGGGGCTGACCGCGGTACTGACGCCGATCGTGATCGCGGCCAGCTGGCACGACGCGGAACGTTCGAAGCGTTCCGTACACACCTATTTCGCCCTGCTACTGGCCCTGGAATGCACGATGATCGGGGTGTTCGCCGCCGCGGACGTCTTCCTGTTCTACGTGTTCTTCGAGGTCATGCTGGTGCCGATGTACTTCCTGATCGGCTCCTACGGCGGGGCCCGGCGGCAGTACGCGGCGGTCAAGTTCTTCCTGTATTCGCTGTTCGGTGGCCTGCTGATGCTGGCCGCGGTGATCGGGCTGTGGGTTGTCGGTGGGCACACCTTCGACTGGAACGCTCTGATCCACGCGGACCTGTCGACCTCGACGGCCCGCTGGCTGTTCCTCGGTTTCTTCCTGGCGTTCGCGATCAAGGCGCCGTTCTTCCCGTTCCACACCTGGCTGCCGGACGCCGGTGGCGCCGCGCCGGCCGGTGCGGCGGCCCTGCTGGTCGGTGTGCTGGACAAGGTCGGTACGTACGGGATCCTGCGGTTCTGCCTGTCGATCTTCCCGGAGGCGTCCCGTTACTTCGCGCCGCTGGCGCTTGCCCTGGCCCTGGTCGGGATCCTGTACGGTGCGCTGCTCGCGATCGGCCAGAACGACCTGAAGCGGCTGGTCGCGTACACCTCGATCGCGCACTTCGGCTTCATCGGGGTCGGTATCTTCGCCTTCACCACCCAGGCCGGTACCGGCGCGGTGCTGTACATGGTCAACCACGGCCTGTCCACCGGCGCGCTGTTCCTGATCGTGGGGATGCTGGTGCAGCGCCGGGGGTCGGCGAACGTCCGCGACTTCGGTGGCGCCGCGAAGCTGGTGCCGCTGCTGGCCGGCTGCTTCTTCATCGCCGGCCTTGCCTCGCTGGCACTGCCCGGCACCTCGCCGTTCGTCAGCGAGTTCCTGGTACTGATCGGGACGTTCAGCGTGCACAAGGTGGTGGCGATCCTGGCCACCTTCGGCGTGATCCTGGCCGCCGGCTACATCCTGTGGATGTACCAGCGTTCCATGCAGGGCACCGTGAACGTGGAGATGTCCAAGATGGACAGCTTCAAGACTGACCTGACCGGCCGGGAGAAGTGGGTGGTCGCGCCGCTGATCCTGCTGATCCTGGTGCTCGGGGTGTACCCGAAGCCGGTGATCGACGTGATCAATCCGGCGGTGACGGCGACCATGCACGACATCGGCAAGACCGATCCCGTCCCGAATGCGGTGGGGGCAAACAAGTGAACTCTCCAGCGGTGCTGGCAGCCGACATCACGCTGCCACACATCGACTACGCGGCGATCTCGCCGATCCTGATCCTGCTGGGGGCGGCCTGCCTCGGGATCCTCGCGGAGGCGTTCGTCCCGCGCAGATGGCGCTACGTCACCCAGCTGGTGATCGCGCTGGTCGCCGAGGTGGCCGGCCTGATCGTGGTGATCGGGCTGGCTGGCCGGCACCTGCTGACCGCGGGCAACGCGCTGGCGGTGGATGGCCCGGCACTGTTCCTGCAAGGATCGGTGCTGGTACTGGGCATCCTGTCCACGTTGCTGATCGCCGAACGCACCGTGGAGAGCGGCGGCTCGTTCGTCGCTCAGGCATCCGTGGTCGCCGGTACCGAAGCCGACAGTCACCAGGCCCGGCACCAGCCCAGCCAGACCGAGGTGTTCCCGCTGGCGCTGTTCGCGCTGGGCGGCATGATGCTGTTCTGCTCGGCCAACGACCTGCTCACCATGTTCGTGGCGCTGGAGGTCTTCTCCCTGCCGCTGTACCTGATGTGCGGTCTGGCCCGCCGACGGCGACTGCTGTCGCAGGAAGCGGCGGTCAAGTACTTCCTGCTCGGCGCGTTCTCCTCGGCGTTCTTCATCTACGGCGTGGCGATGCTGTACGGCTTCGGCGGCACGGTCGAGCTGCACGGCCTGTCGCAGGCGGCACTGTCGTCGAACAGCAACGACCTGCTGCTGTTCGTCGGGCTGGCGCTGCTCGCGGTCGGCCTGCTGTTCAAGGGCGCGGCCGTCCCGTTCCACGTCTGGACCCCGGACGTGTACCAGGGTGCGCCGACCCCGATCACCGCGCTGATGGCGTCCTGCACCAAGGTTGCCGCGTTCGGTGCGATCCTGCGGGTCTTCTACGTGGCGTTCCTGGACAGCCGGTGGGACTGGCGTCCGGTGATCGGCGTCATCGCGGTCGCGACGATGATCATCGGCGCGGTGCTCGCGGCGACCCAGACCGACATCAAGCGGCTGCTCGCGTACTCGTCGATCGCCAACGCCGGGTACGTGCTGGTCGGCGTGCTGGCCATGCGCCTGGACGGGATCTCCAGCTCGCTGTTCTACCTGGTGGCGTACGGATTCACGGTGACCGCCGCGTTCGGCATGGTGGCGCTGGTACGCGACTCGGACGGCGAGGCCACCCACCTTTCCCGGTGGGCCGGACTGGGCCGGAAGGCGCCGGTGGTTGCCGGTGTCTTCACCTTCCTGATGCTCTCGTTCGCCGGTATTCCGCTGACCAGCGGCTTCACCTCGAAGTTCGCGGTCTTCCAGGCGGCCCTGGGCGGCGGCCAGATCGCCCTGGTGATCTTCGGCGTACTGTCCAGCGCGATCCTGGCCTTCCCGTACCTGCGGGTCGTCGTCCTGATGTACCTGTCCGAGCCGCCGGCTGACGCGCCGACCGTGGCGATCCCCGGCGCCTTCACCTCCGCGGCGTTGGCGATCGGTGCCCTGGTCACGCTGCTGCTCGGGGTGGTGCCCGGGCCCGTACTGGACCTGGCGAAGAATGCCGCGATCTTCGTTGGTTGACCGGCCGGGCCGGTGAGCTGTGTCCCAAGGCGTTCCCGGCACCGCTTCCGCGGTGCCGGGGGCGCCTTGTCCGTGACGACCTCTGGTCGTGAGTTGGCGGGTAGCGGCCCTCAGCCGTTCGGTCAGTGAGGCGGTGTGGCATCGTGGACGACGTGGCGAGAACGACGCAGGTGGATGCGGTCGCGGGTGCCGGAATGATCGGCGTACCGGGGCTGGAGTTCGGCGACCGGGCGCTGCGTGAATCGCTGTCAGCCGGGCTGGCCGAGGTCGAGAGCGCCCTGCTGTCCGCCGTGGCGACAGCCGACCCGTTCGTCACCGAGGTCGCGCAGCATCTGCACGAGGCCGGCGGCAAACGCACCCGACCGCTGCTGGTGCTGCTGGGCTCACACTTCGGCACACCCGTACTGCCCGCCGCGATCCAGGCCGCCGTGGTGGTGGAGCTGACCCACCTGGCCACCCTGTACCACGACGACGTGATGGACGAGGCCCTCGTACGCCGCAGCGCGCCCAGCGCCAACTCCCGGTACGGCAACTCGGTGGCGATCCTGACCGGCGACTTCCTGTTCGCCCGGGCTTCCGACATCGTCTCCGAACTCGGCCCCGAGGCGGTACGGCTGCAGGCCCGTACGTTCGCCCGGCTCGTACACGGCCAGATCCGGGAAACCAGCGGCCCCCGCGACACCGACCCGATCGAGCACTACCTGAACGTACTGGCCGAGAAGACCGGCGCGCTGATCGCCACCTCCGCCCGGTTCGGCGCCATGTTCGGCGGCGCGGAACCGGCGAGCGTGCAGGCACTCGCCGAATTCGGGGAAACCTTCGGCGTCGCCTTCCAGCTCTCCGACGATCTGCTGGACATCACGTCAGAGACCGCCCAGTCCGGCAAGACCCCCGGCACCGACCTGCGCGAAGGCGTACACACCCTCCCCGTCCTGTACGCGCAGCGGGGCACCGACCCGTCCGCTCGACGGCTGACCGAGATCGTCCAGGGCCCGGTGACCGACGACGACCTGCACGCCGAGGCGCTGAGCCTGCTGCGTGGCTCGGCCGGGATGGACCAGGCCCGCGCCACGCTGCGCTCCTACGCCGACCGGGCCCGCCGGCAGCTCGCCCCACTCCCGGACGTTGCGGCCCGCCAGGCCCTCGAAGCCCTCTGCGACTTCGTGGTGGACCGCACGGGCTGAGGTTGTGACATGCCCTCGCTGGCGTTCGTTCGGCGGGCGCTGGCTTCGCCGGCGCTTGGATCGGCCTGTTCCTGCGCGGGTTTCGCCTCCGGCTCGCCTCCTCGGGATTCTGCGCGACACGACACAACCTGCCGGGACTGAACCGGACACCGCCGCCGTGGTCCTCGGTGCCTGGCGCCGCACCAGGTGAAACTTCAGGCGGTGGCGCCCTGGTCGACAGCGGCACGGGCGCGCTGATGGGCAATGGTGAGCGCATCGTCGGCCGGCACCGCGATGTCAGGTGAGACGCCGACTCCCTCCCAGTTCGTACCGGTGACGGGGTGGATGGAGCGTCCGACGGGGATGCTCGCCTCCAGATGGGGGTGCAGGCGCAGGCCGATCCGCGGATGGGCGCCGCCGCCGGTACGCTCCCCGACGATCGTCGCCCGGCCGAGCTGTTGGAGGTCGTAGGCGAGTTCCTCGCCGCCGGAGAAGGTCGTGACGCTGGTCAGTACGTACACCGGCCGGGTGCCGCCGAACCGTGGTCCCGGCACGTACGGCAGGGTCCAGGACTGGATGGTGTGGTCGCCGTCCGGGTCACGTATGAACATGTCGTTGAGATGGCTCTCCTCGTCGACCAGGTAGGTGCAGAGCAGCGCGACGATGCCGGGGTCGCCACCGACGCACTGACGCAGGTCGATGATGAGTGCGGCGGCGCGGGCGAGAATCTGCATGGCTGCGCCGATCTCAGCGCCGACCAGATCGGTGCGGAAAAGGACCGGTTCGATGGCGAGGAGCCCGATGTTGCCGTCGAGCCGGTCGATCCGGGCGATGCCGCCCATCGTCCGGTCGGCCTGGGCGGCGTGCATGGCCAGGATCGCCTCCTCGCCGGGCAGGTCGGGTATGGGATCGGGCCGGTAACGCAATCGCAGGTGCTTGTCTGCGTTGCGGGACTGGAGGTCCTGGGTGACCAGGGCGGCGAGGGACTCGGGGTGGTCCGCGCGGGCGTACCGGCCGTCGGCGAGCCGGTGGTCGAGCAACTCGGCGAGTTCGATGCCGAGCTCGGGAAAGACGTAACGGGTGGCGACCAGTTCTCTGATACGGCGGATGATCCCGGTGACCTCGTCTGGGTGCATGGTGCTCCGTTCGATGCGGTGGTGGGCTGTAGCAAAGCACCTGTTTGACAAAGTGTCAAGAGAAATAGACACTTAATTGGTGTCCGACTCGAAGCCCGAACTGCCAGCCGCTCCACCTGTTGCCGAGATCCTCGACATCTCGACGCCCGCGCACTTCAAAGCCCTGGCCCACCCTTTCCGGCACCGGCTCCTGTTCGCGCTGAGTCGGCAGAGCGCGACGATCAGCCAGCTGGCCACCCAGCTCACCGCGCAGAAGGGCAACGTCGCCCACCACCTGAAGGTGCTGCGCGATGCCGGGCTCGTACACGTCGCCGAGACGAGACAGGTCCGTGGCGGCACCGAGCAGTACTACCAGCGCAGCTACCGGCGCCTCGCCGCCGCTGGACCGGCGGCCACCGCACATACCCCGGCACTGTTGCAGGCGGTGGCGGAGGAGATCGGCACTGCGAACGACCCGGTACTGATCCTGCGTCAGATACGGCTGCGCCCCGAGCAGGCGACCGAGCTGGCCACCGCACTCAGTGAACTGGTGGACGGTGCCGAGGACGCCGGTGAAGACGGAACACAGCACGGTCTGCTGGTCACCCTCTACCAGCCCGGCACCGCAGCGGACGGTGATCGCGGCTGACCGGCCACGCCCTGCAGCGGGACTTGGCAGGTCCCTTTACGCTCTGGACTCATGGATTGGAACAGGCGGTCCTGCGCGCGTCGGGGCCACGTCACCTATTCGCCGGATGAGCAGTCATTGCGGGACCGGTTGCACACCGAGACCACGCAGGGCGAGGCGTGGCGCTGCCTGCGCTGCGGTGACTACGCGCTCGGCCCGGTCGCCGGCTCGGGGCCGGCCGATCACGCACCGCTGGTACCGCGTGGTGCGGCGATCCGGGACCGGTTGATCATCCGGGTCCTGGCGGTGGAACGGATCATCCGAGGGCTGCTGATCGCGGGTGGCGGGTACGCCGTCTTCCGGTTCCGTGACTCGCGTGCCTCGCTGCGTCAGGTGTTCGAGTCGGACCTGCCGCTGTTCAAGCCGCTGGCGGACAAGTTCGGCTACGACCTGACCGACTCACCGGTGGTGAACGAGATCCGGCACAGTTTCACGGTCAGCGGGAAGGTACTGATCGTCGTCGGGGTGGCGCTGCTGGCCTACGCATTGATCGAACTGGTCGAGGGCGTGGGGCTGTGGTTGCTGAAGCGGTGGGCGGAGTACTTCACGGTGGTGGCGACCGCCGCGTTCCTACCGCTGGAGATCTACGAACTGACCGAGAAGGTGACCTGGCTGCGGATCGGCGCGCTGGTGTTCAACATCGGCGCGGTGATTTACCTGCTGATCTCCAAGCGGCTGTTCGGCCTGCGGGGCGGTGCCCGTGCGGTGGAGCGGCAGTTGCTCGGCGAATCCTTGCTGGAGGTGGAACGCGCCGCTGCGGCGAGTCCGGCGCCTCCGGGCTGATCAGCCGCCGGTGCCCGCGCGCGAGTACCGGCGTCCGTCCGACGGGTCCGCAGACTGCCCGGCCGGTACGCGCCGGCGGTAGTGCCGGATCAGGTCCCAGCTGAACACCGCCAGCGCGATCCAGACCAGTACGAAACCGATCAGCTCTGCTGGCGGCATCGGTTCACCGAACAGCACCAGTCCGCAGCCGAGCTGTAGTACCGGCGTCACGTACTGCATCATGCCGACGGCGGAGAGCGGCAGACGGTTGGCTGCCGCGGCGAAGCAGAGCAGCGGGATCGCGGTGGCCACGCCGGAACCGACGAGCAGTGCGGTATGCCCGATCGACACCGTGCCGAGCGTGCCGTGCCCGGTCGCCGACAGGTACAGCAGGTAGCCGGCGGCCGGTAGGGCGAGTACGGCGGATTCGGCGAACAACCCGTGCGCAGCCGGGAGCCGTAGCGTCTTCTTGATCAGGCCGTAGCCGCCGAACGCGCCGGCCAGGGTGAGTGCGATCCACGGCGGGCGGCCGTAGTCGACGGTGATCACCAGGACTGCGGCCGTACCGGTACCGACCGCGACCCACTGCCAGCGGCGCATCCGTTCGTGCAGCACGATCACGCCGAGCAGGATCGACACCAGCGGGTTGATGAAGTAGCCCAGTGCACATTCGACGATGTGACCGCTGTTCACGCCGTAGATGTACGCGCCCCAGTTGACCGCGATGAGTACTGCGGCGAGGACGATCTTGCCGACCGTACGGGGCTGGCGTGCGACGGCGGCCAGCCACCGCCACTGCCGGAGCACCACCAGCACCAGTACGCAACAGACCAGCGACCAGAGGATCCGGTTGGCCAGGATGTCCAGTGCGGTCGACGGGCGTAGCAGCTTCAGGTAGATGGGAAGGAGACCCCAGATGCCGTACGCCGTCAGGCCGTAGAGGTAGCCGTGCCGTGCATTGCCCACCGGGCAACCGTAGAGCGGACACCAGCCCGACCCACACTGTTGTGGCTGTTTTCACCGGCGCGGCCCGGCGCGCTCGGCCGCAGAAGCCGAGGAGGCGCGCCGAAGGCGTCGCCCCCGCAGGGCTTCTACAGGCCGATCAAGCGCCGGGCGGAGCCAGCGCCTGCCGAGCCGAGCGGAGCGAGCGAGGCCATGTTTCAGTCTCGGTCGTTGTCGCGGCGGGGTTCCGGGATGATGAGGTGCAGCACGAAGCCGACCACGGCCACGATGATCGCGCCCCAGAATCCGGCCCAGAACCCGTCCACGTGGAACGCCAGGTGCAGCTTGTCGGCGAGATAGCCGGTCAGCACGAACAGCAGGGCGTTCACCACCAGCGAGATCAGGCCGAGCGTCAGGATGTAGAAGCCGCAGCCGACGACCTTGATGATCGGCTTGACCACGGCGTTGATGATCCCGAAGATGACCGCCACGGCGAGCAGCGTGCCGGCCTTGCGCAGGATCGAGCCGTGCCCGAGGGAGATGCCCGGCAGCAGGGTCGCCGCCCAGAGCGCGATGGCGTTGATGATGATCTTTATAAGGATCCGCACCGGACGATGTTCGCACGTCCGGGCCGATGGCCGTGTCCCCCGGCTGATGGTCGATCCACTCGATGGGAACTCATTTGTGACCCCCGCCACGTAGCGCGGTGGAATGCCGTCAGGGTGTGGCCGGTTGTGCCAGGAGGTCGGTGTGGTCGTGTCCCCGGGCCTCACCTATTGCCGTCGCGGAATACCGCCGGGCGTCCACCCGTTCTTCGGGCCGGAGCAGTTCGGGCAGGAGCCGCGTCGCGCCACTCGCCGAGAGGCGACCGCCACACCGGCCCCTCAACCTCATCCCGCCATATCCGGGTTGCCGCCAGCGCCACGGTCGGCGCAGGATCTGCGCATGCTCGAACTGCGCGCCATCGCCCCGGACGACTGGCAGCTCTGGCGGGACCTGCGGCTCGCCGCGCTGGCCGACGCGTCCGCCGCGTTCGGTTCCCGGCTCGCCGACTGGCAGGGTGCCGACGAGCGCCGCTGGCGCCAGCGGCTGGACATCCCCGGCCACCACATCCTCGCGGTACGCGACGGTGTACCGGTCGGCATGGCCAGCGGCGTCCCGTCCGCAACCGCCGGCGTCGCCGAACTCATCTCGATGTTCGTCAGCCCGGACGTACGCGGGCAGGGGGTGGGGGACCGGCTCATCACCGCGGTGCTCGACTGGGCCCGCAGCACCGGCGCGCAGTCGGTACGGCTCAACGTGGCGGAAGGCAACACCGCGGCCGCCACGCTGTACCGGCGGCACGGCTTCCGGGAGACCGGGCTGGCGCCCGAGCCGGCACCCGACGGGTCCCGGCACGAATGGACGATGATCCGTCCGGTCGACGTAGCGTCACCCGCGGGCTGAGCCGGCAGCACCATGCCGTGCCAGGTCCGGCGATGGACAGACGAACGGCCCACGGACAACGTCCGCAGGCCGTTCGTCGTCAGGATCGGCGATCAGACGATCGCCCAGGTGTCGCCGCCGTACAGCAGCTTGTCGAGTTCCTCCTCGGCGGAGGTCACCGTCGCCTGGGCAGTGCTGACCTGCTCGCGGACCAGCTCGTCGTAGCTGGGGCGGTCCACGTTGCGCAGCACACCCATCGGGGTGTGCGCCATGCTCTCACCGGACAACCGCGAGAGCGCGAACGCGTACGACGGGTCCGGGGTGTACGCGTCGTGCACCACGATGTCCGCCGGATCGGTGTCGGCCGTGTCGGCCACCCGCAGCCCGAAGCCTTCGCGTACCACGCAGCGCACCCCGTCCACGCCGAAGGTGATCGGCTTCCCGTGCTCCACCCGGATGATCGCCTCGTCCCGGGTGTCCGGGTTCTTCAGCACCTCGAACGCGTCGTCGTTGAAGATCGGGCAGTTCTGGTAGATCTCGATGAACGCGCTGCCGTTGTGCTCGGCCGCCGCGGTGAGTACGGAGGTCAGGTGCTTGCGGTCGGAGTCCAAGGTGCGGGCCACGAACGACGCCTCGGCTCCCAACGCCAGCGACACCGGGTTGAACGGCGCGTCCGCCGAGCCGACCGGGGTGGACTTCGTCACCTTGCCCAGCTCGGAGGTCGGCGAGTACTGGCCCTTGGTCAGCCCGTAGATCCGGTTGTTGAACAGCATGATCTTGAGGTTGACGTTGCGCCGCAGCGCGTGGATCAGGTGGTTGCCGCCGATGGACAGCGCGTCACCGTCGCCGGTGATCATCCAGACCGACAGGTCCGGTCGGGAGACCGACAGCCCGCTGGCGATGGCCGGCGCGCGGCCGTGGATGGAGTGCATGCCGTAGGTGTTCATGTAGTAGGGGAAGCGGGACGAGCACCCGATCCCCGACACCACCACGGTGTTCTCCCGTTTGATGCCCAGCGTCGGCAGGAAACTCTGGAACGCGGCCAGGATGGCGTAGTCGCCGCAGCCCGGGCACCACCGGACCTCCTGATCGCTCTTGAACTCCTTGGCTGTCTGCTTGCCCTCCGCCTTGGGCACCAGGGTCAGCGCCCGCCGGGGGGTGGGTGTCGGGTCAGACATTCTTCACGATCTCCTCAAGTGCCGTCTCCAGTTCGCCAGCGGTGAACGGGAGACCAAGGACCTTGTTGTAGCCGATCACGTCGATCACGAACTTCGCTCGCAACAGCCCGGACAACTGACCGAGGTTCATCTCCGGCACCACGACCTTGTCGTAGCGCCGCAGCACCTCCTCGGTGTTGAGCGGCAGCGGGTTGAGGTGCCGCAGGTGTGCCTGTGCGATCTGGTGGCCGTTGCGGCGCAGCCGGCGTACCGCTGCACCGATCGGTCCGAACGTCGATCCCCAGCCGAGGACGAGAACGCGGGCCTCGTCGGACGGGTCGTCCACGGTCAGGTCGCCGATGTCGCGCGCGATGGCGTCCACCTTGGCCTGTCGCAGCCGTACCATCTTGTCGTGGTTGGCGGGGTCGTAGGAGATGTCACCGGTGCCGTCGGCCTTCTCGATGCCGCCGATCCGGTGCTCCAGCCCCGGCGTGCCTGGGATCGCCCACGGCCGGGCCAGCGTCTCCGGGTCCCGCTGGTACGGCCAGAAGCTGCGGGTCCCGTCCGGGTTCTCGTGGTTGGGCTCGGTGGCGAAGTCGACCGGGATCTCCGGCAGGTCACTGACCTTCGGCAGCCGCCACGGCTCGGAACCGTTGGCCAGGTAGCCGTCGGAGAGCAGCAGTACCGGCACCCGGTAGGTCAGGGCGATCCGGCACGCCTCGATCGCCGCGTGGAAGCAGTCGGACGGCGAACTCGCGGCGATGACTGCGGCGGGTGACTCGCCGTGCCGGCCGTACAGCGCGAGGTTGAGGTCGGCCTGTTCGGTCTTGGTCGGCATACCCGTGGACGGCCCTGCCCGCTGGATGTCGCAGATCACCATGGGCAGTTCCTGCATCACCGCCAGGCCGATGGTCTCGCCCTTGAGCGCGACACCGGGACCTGAGGTGCTGGTCACACCGAGCGCACCACCGTACGAGGCGCCCAGGGTGGCGCCCACCGCGGCGATCTCGTCCTCGGCCTGGAAGGTGATGACACCGAACCGCTTGTGCTTGGACAGTTCGTGCAGCACGTCGGAGGCCGGGGTGATCGGGTACGCGCCGAGGAACAGCGGCCGGCCGCTGCGCACGCTGGCCGCGACCAGCCCGTAGGACAGCGCGACGTTGCCGGTGATGTTGCGGTAGGTGCCGGCGGGCAGCTTGGCCGGGTTGACCTGGTACTGGACCGCGAAGTCCTCGGTGGTCTCGCCGTAGTTCCAGCCGGCCTTGAGCGCGGTGACGTTGGCGTCGACCAGCTCGGGGCGCTTGGCGAACTTCTTGCGCAGGAACGCCTCGGTGCCCTCCACGGAGCGGCTGTACATCCAGGAGAGCAGGCCCAGCGCGAACATGTTCTTGGACCGTTCGGCGTCCTTCTTGGACAGGCTGAGGCCCTCCAGCGCCTTGACGGTCAGCGATGTCAACGGCACCGGGTGTACCGCGTAGGACTCGAGTGTGCCGTCCTCCAGCGGATTGACCTGGTAACCGACCTTCGCCAGGTTGCGCGGGGTGAACTCGTCGGTGTTGACGATGATCTCGGCGGCGCGCGGCACATCACGCAGATTTGCCTTGAGCGCCGCCGGGTTCATCGCGACGAGCACGTTCGGCGCGTCACCCGGGGTCAGGATGTCGTAGTCGGCGAAGTGGAGTTGGAAGCTCGACACGCCCGGGAGGGTGCCGGCGGGTGCCCGGATCTCGGCGGGGAAGTTCGGCAGCGTCGACAGGTCATTGCCGAGCTGCGCGGACTCCGCGGTGAAGCGGTCGCCGGTGAGCTGCATGCCGTCGCCGGAGTCGCCGGCGAACCGGATGACCACCCGATCCAGTTGTCGGACCTGCTTGGCCACGAGCGGTGTACCTCCTCAGGACGGGCCGGGGAATCGCCGCTTGATCGGTCAGAGGACGGCCCGCTCCTCCTACCGGCGATGCTACGTCCACCGATTAAGGGTGTCCTACCCCAGTGCGTCACACCCAGGTAACCGCGGCAGGTTCGGTGTTGGATCCGACACGTCCGGGCCGACCCGACGGGCCGGAGTTGCCCGGGGCCGGATTTCAGCGCGGGGGGCCGGAAATCCACGAATCCCGGTGATCGCGGACCAATCCGGTGCGTGGACGGCGCCGAATCGCTCACTGAGTACGGGGATTAAGCGTACTTATTCGGCAGATTTAGCCTGTAGGGGGAGAAATGAACCGGAAGCGCGTCCTTGCCGCCGTCAGTCTCGGGGCCGCACTGATGATGCCGCTGGCCGCATGTTCCAGCGGTTCGAGTGACTCCAGCAAGTCGGACGCGTCGAGCAAGTCGTCGCCCACGGCGGCCGCCTCGCCCGAGTCCACCGAGGACACGGCCGGGCAGCCCTTCGGCGCGGCCTGCTCGAAGATCCCGACCGACCCGTCCAACCCGGGTAGTGCCGCCGCCATGGCGAAGGTGCCGGTCGGTACGGCGGCCGCCGGGAACCCGCTGCTCAAGACGCTGGTGAAGCTGGCCAAGACGGAGAACCTGGTCGACTCGCTGAACAGCGGCAAGGCACTGACGGTGTTCGCGCCGGTCGACGACGCGTTCAGCAAGATCCCGCAGTCGACCATGAGCAAGCTCACCGACAAGCAGATCAAGAGCATCCTGACCCTGCACGTCATCCCGGAGAAGCTGGGCCCGGACCAGATCGCCGGCGACCACAAGACCCTCAACGGTGGCAGCGTCACCGTCTCCGGTAGCGGCGACTCGTTCACCGTCAAGGGCGCCGGCAACACCAGCCCGGCCAACGTGGTGTGCGGCAACGTGCAGACCGCCAACGCCACGGTCTACCTGGTCGACACGGTCCTGATGCCCGCCATGTAGTTCAGATGCCCGCCTGGTGAGATGGCGGCACGGCCCGGGGTGTGTCTATCGGCGAGGATCGGACACGCTCCGGGCATCGTGCTCTGCGGGTACGGACCCACCGCGTCTCGACACCGGCGGCAGAATGTCTGCGGATCGTCACACTCACAGCGCACCTGCCGCAGCCGTACCGGGTGATTCTTGACAGATGAGAGGTGTACGACCATGACCCGCAGACGCGCCCGGCTGACCCAGATCATCATCGGTGCGGGACTCGGACTGCTCGCCGCAGCGGTCGCCATCGGTGTCGCCGAACTCGTGGCCGCGTTCATCCGGCCGGAGGCGTCGCCGATCGCGGCGGTCGGTGCCGGCGTGGTGAAGCTGTCGCCGGACACGCTCACCGAGTTCGCCAAGAAGAACCTGGGCACCAACGACAAGACCTACCTGAAGACCGGCATCTACATCCTGCTGGCCGCTTTCGCCGCCGTGATCGGGCTGCTGGGCCGCCGGTGGCAGAACGTCGGAGTCGCAGGTGTCGGGCTGTTCGGGGTGATCGGCGTGGTCGCCGCGCTCGGCCAGCCGGGCTCCGGGCCGCTGGACCTGCTGCCGTCCGTACTGGGCGCGGTGGCCGGCATGATCGTCCTCGTCCTGTTGCTGCGTTTCGCGAACCGTCCCGCGGTGGAGAGGCCGGCATGGGTCGGGGCCGCGGGAGCCGAAACAGCCGGTGCCGAGACCGATGGTGCGGACCGGCGTCGGTTCCTGCTCCTGGCGGCGGGTTCCGCGGCGGTGGCCGCGCTCGCCGGCCTCGGCGGGCGGGCACTACAAAGAGTGCGTTTCCAGGCCGACAGGTCCCGGGCCGAGGTCAAGATCCCCCGGCCGGCGAGCCCAGCGAAACCGGTACCGCAGGGCGTGGACCTGAAGGTTCCCGGAATGGAGCCGTGGCGCACCCCGAACAGCACCTTCTACCGGATCGACACCGCGCTGACCCTGCCGCAGGTACCGGCCGATACCTGGCAGCTGAAGATCCACGGCCGGGTGGACCACCCGCGCACCATCAGCTTCGATGAGTTGCTGAAGCGACCGCTGATGGAGCGCGACATCACCCTGACCTGCGTGTCGAACCCGGTCGGCGGCACGTACGTGGGTAACGCCCGGTGGACCGGCATCTCCCTGCGCGACCTGCTGCGCGAGGTCGGTGTCCATGCCGACGCCGACCAGATCGTCAGCCGCTCCGCCGACGGCATGACCATCGGTACACCGACCGCGGCGGTGCTGGACGGCCGGGACGCCATGCTCGCGGTGGCGATGAACGGTGAACCGCTGCCGATCAAGCACGGGTTCCCGGTCCGAATGGTGGTACCGGGCCTGTACGGCTACGTGTCGGCCTGCAAGTGGCTGGTCGACCTGGAGGTGACGACCTTCGCCGCCTACGACGCCTACTGGGTACCGCGCGGCTACTCGGCGAAGGCCCCGATCAAGACTGAGTCACGGATCGACACGCCGAAGCCGTTCGCGAAGCTGAAGGCCGGAGCGGTACGGGTCGGTGGTGTCGCCTGGGCTCAGCACCGCGGCATCCGCAAGGTCGAGGTGCAGGTCGACGACGGGCACTGGCAGGAGGCCCGGCTGGCGTCCGTGCCGTCCACGGACACCTGGCGGCAGTGGACCTACACCTGGCAGGCCACCTCGGGAGACCACACGCTGCGGGTGCGGGCCACCGACGAGGACGGGAAGACGCAGACCGAACAGCGGGCCGAGGTGGCACCCAACGGCGCCACCGGCTGGCACAACGTCTCGGTCACCGTGGACTGACGCGCGGGAACGGTGCCCGCAGGATCAGTGCCTGTGGGAACGGTGCCCGTAGGATCCGTGCCCGCAGGATCAGTGGGTGCCCGGGATCTTCGACGGTGCGCCCAGGAACCCCTGGATCAGCGCGAAGATCACGATGGCCAGGATGGCCACGATCGCGGCGATGGTCTGACGGCGACGTAACCGGCGCTGGGCGGGGTCGTCCGGCGACGGAACAGGCTCCAGCGGCGGGTCCGGGTCGTGGTGCTCCGACCGCTCGGAAAGCTTCGGCGCGGCGCCGTTCACCCGGACCGGCATGGGCCGGTTCTTCCCTGATCTCTTCCTCATCACCTGCTCCGGAGCTGACCAGACAACGCCTTCCATGGTGCCACCTGGTCACGACCGGCTTCCCGCGCCACCCGCCCGATGGCTTCCGCTACCCTCTGCGGGTGTGTCCGGCCGTCTCCGCTCGCCTGCGCGCCGGCTGTACGTCTGGCCGTACTGTCCCGCCTCGATCTCGACGGACTGCCTGTTCGGTCCGTACCGTCCGGTCTGCGTACGCGACGGTCGACGCCGCACCCGGTACGGTCCGGCGGTAGGTTGATCACACAGGTCGGTGCTACCCGGAGGCGGAGGTGGGATGTCCGAGCCGGTGCCGCTGCCCGCCCCGACATCCCGGCGTGCCGACCCCGCCGAGGTGCTCGGCGAACCGATCCAGTTCGTACTCAACTGGGGCCGCCGATACTCGCTCTGGGTCTTCAACTTCGGCCTGGCCTGCTGCGCGGTCGAGTTCATCGCCGCCACGACGGGTCGGCACGACCTCACCCGGCTCGGGACCGCCGCGCCCCCGGACTGCCCCCGGCAGGCCGACCTCATGGTGGTGTCCGGCACAGTCACCGACAAGATGGCCCCGGCGATCAAGCGGATGTACGACCGGATGCCCGAGCCCAGGTACGTGATCTCGTTCGGCGCCTGTGCCAGCTCGGGCGGTCCCTACTGGGACTCGTACTCGGTGACCAAGGGTGTCGACCAGCTCATCCCGGTGGACGTCTACGTACCGGGCTGCCCGCCGCGTCCGGAGGCGCTGCTGCACGCCATCCGACGGTTGCAGGACCGGATCGCTCCCGGCGCCGGCACCCAGCAGCCCGATGTGGTCCAGCCCGGTGAGCTACGGGCCGGCGGTACGGACGCCGCATCGCTGACCGCGCCCCTGGTCCGCCGCGCCGACGAACGGTAGCCGCGGCGCACGTACGCGTCCGCAATAGGATCGCGGCATGAGCGCAGCGGACCCCGCCGATCGTCCCGACGACCCCGCCGCGCTGGCCGCACGCGTCGCCGACCTGCTCGGCGGAGGATGCACCGGGGGAGTCTCCGGTGGCGCAGGCTGGGCCAGGGCCACCGTGGACGTACCTCTGGAACGGTGGGTGGCCGCGGCCGAACTGGCCCGCGACACCGCGGGTTGCGACTTCTTCGACTGGCTGTCCGCGGTGGACGAACTGGCCGACGGGATACGGATCGTCGCGCACCTGTGGTCGGTTTCCGGCCGGTACGGCCTGCTGCTGCGTACCCTGGCCACGCCGACGGCACCGCAGGTGGAAAGCCTGGTCGGGGTGTACCCGGGGGCGAACTGGCACGAACGCGAGGCGTACGAGATGTTCGGGGTGGCCTTCACCGGGCATACGGACCTGCGCCCGTTGCTGCTGCCGGACGGCTTCGAGGGCCATCCGCTGCGTAAGGATTTCGTCCTGGCCTCGCGGGTGGCGAAGGCCTGGCCGGGGGTCAAAGAGCCGGGCGGCGAGCGTCCGAAGCGCGCACCGATGCGCCCGCCGGGGGTACCGGCGCCTGGCGAGTGGGGGCCGGTACCGGACGCGGAGGGCTGATTCCGCGGTGGGCTGACCAGCTCCGGGCGACGTACGTACCGATCTACGAACCAGACAGGAGCGCGGCCGTCATGGCGGCGGCCGCGCTCCCGCCCCTGCACCCCCCCGCGCAGTTCGTGGGGCCTATTGCATGCCGCCCAGTGCATGCGGCCGGCCGGCCGGCCGGACCCGGTGCGCCGAATAACCCATCAAGCGACAGAAAGACCCTAACACCCGAGTCTGTCGGAGTGAAACTGTCGATCAGCAAATTGCCCGCGCCGAACTCGATCGGCCCGACTGCTGGGTGGTTCGATGGTAAATCGGCTGTTGATCACTGTTTGGGGTCCACCATACGGCCAGTACAGCTGTGCCCTCTGGGTAGATAACCTCCCACTCCGGCGGGCTCCCGCCAGGTGAGAAGGAAGAGAGCACCGAGTGACTGAGCCAGCGGACGCAGACCCCTCGCGTCCCACCGGACCGGACCCGGATGGGCAGACCCCGACAGCGCCGGAATCGAGCACAGCCCCGGAATCGAGCCCCTCCCCAGCATCGAGTTCCGCAGACCCGGACGCGCCAGAATCGAGCCCCTCCCCAGCATCGAGTTCCGCAGACCCGGACGCGCCAGAATCGAGCCCCTCCCCGAACTCCAACGCCCCGGAGCTGACTGCGGTACCGGCGTCGACGCCGCCCGAACCGGTCGTGTCGGTGGTGCCCGCGCCCCGCCGCCGGCCCGTACGGTGGATCGTGCTGGGCTCGGCGTTCGTGGTGCTGCTGGCGGTCGCGATCGTCGCCATCGTGGTCACCGCACCCGGTCGGGTCACCGCGTTCACCGCCAGCCCGGCCAGCCTGGTCAAGGCCGGTACCCAGCAACTGCTGGCCGCGCCGATGGTGCGCTACCGGGGCACCCTGCTCGACCAGTCCGGTCAACTCGTCCGGCTAGACGCGACCTTCACCCACTCCGGCGACGCCCTGTTGGACGCCCGGTTGGTCGAGGGCAGCGGGCATGCCCAGATCGTCCTGCACGAGTACCGCACCATCATCCGGGCCGACCGCGGCTGGTGGCTGACGCGGAAGGCGGACAACGCGGGCAGCTATGCCAACCGTTGGGTCGAGGAGAACAATGGTCTGACCTTCGACCCGCATTCGTTGCTCTCACCTCAACGCCTGGCCATCACGCTGCGCGCCGGGCTCTTCGGCAAGCACGCGGCCGGCAAGCATGCGTCCAGCTCTGTCTCCGCACGACCAGCTTCGGCGCGGCGCGCCGCCACCATCGCCGGCACGCGGGTGGCGGCCGTAGCGATCCCGTCGCACAGCACCGTGTACGTCAGTGAGCATCGACCGTTCCGCATCCTCGGCCTGGACGGCCCGCTGCTGGACTCCACCGATGCCGAGAACGGCATGGCCGACTCAGCCGTGACGACCGCACCGCAGGTCGCCTTCGATGTGTCCGTACCGGACAAGAAGACGCAGGAGACGCTGACCAAACAGGTGACCAGTACGTGGCACGCCGCGCTGGCCGGATCGAAGACGCCACCGGCCGAGTCTGCGTCCTTCGACGTCGATGAAGGGCATCTCTCCTGCGACTCGGGGGGCTGCACCATCTCGGCCTCCGTGAAACGTGACGAGTACGGTCCGGCGAAGGCACGGGCGGTGTTCCTCGGCAGGCTCTTCACCCACCGCGACGGCAGCGGCCCGGTCGGTTCCTGCTACGCGCGGAGCCGGCCGGTGGCGCGTTATGCCAGTGCGCATGTCTCCTGCCTGATCCGGGACCAGCGGTTGGCGAACGTTGCCGGCCAGATTGTGTGGGGGGACACGATCGCCTACGACCAGGCCGGCCTCGGCGTCCGACCCGAGCGGATGCTTCCCCTCTTCGAGCGTGGACTGTTCACCGCGGATATCCCCGTATCGACTTCACCCGAGACCGTGACACTGATCGATGCGTGGAGCGGCAGCGACTGGTCTCTGTCGAAGGTGGCCGAGGAGGTGGACGCGGCATCCTCGACCGGGATGTTTCCGACTCTGTACCGGCTGCAGCAGAGCGGCAAGTTCCGTTTCGAGGCGAAGTCGTTGACCGAGCTGGTGGACGCGGCGGGCAGCGCGCCCGGTGGGCGTGAGTGGGATGCGATCGAAGAGGCCGCCCGGCGCTGCGACAAGACCGACGGCACCGTGTCGGTGGGCAGCTGGCAGGACACCAGCGGGCTCCGCTACCACGCCGATGTGATCGACACCGGCGCGCGGGAGTCGGTACAGATCGCGGCGCTACGCAGCGATGCGTCGCCGTCGGCCACGCGCCACCAGATCACCCGGGCGGCGGACCGCTTCCTGGGCAACAGCACCCCGTCGGGTTATCACCGTGTTCTGCGGGTGGTGCTCGCGCCGGGGCACTCGCTCTACCGGGCCGACCGCGCCGGCATCCGGGCCGGGCTGCGGGCCGCCGGGTTGACCGCCGGCCAGTTGAACGGTGCCCGGCTGACCGTGGTCGGTCAGCACGGGACCAGCACCTTCACCGCAGCGGACCTCCGCTGACCACCGCCGCCGCCCGGGACACAGTTCCGGGCGGCGGTTCGGGGTGAAAAAGACTGTTGGTCATGGCTTATGGGCCCACCGTACGGCCGGTACGGCTGTGCACTTTGCGTCGATAGCCGCTCTCTCCCGCGGCTTCCGCCAGATGAGAAAGAGATCCTGAGTGACTGAACAAGCGGGTACCGACCCCGCACATTCCCCCGGGTCGGACCCCGTCGGGCACAGCCCGACAGGCCCGGAAGCGAGCACCCGCCCGGACCCGAACTCCCCGGAGCCGAGCACCACCCCCGCACCGCACGCCGAGGCAGGCCCCGCCTCGGAGCCGAGCATCCCGGCGTCGGGTACCTGCGAAACCACCGCTGCCCCCGCGCCGGTACTGCCCAGGCCGCATCGCTGGCCCGTACGGTGGCTCGTGCTGGGCTCGGCATTCGTGGTGCTGCTGGCGGTGGCGGCGACCGCGATCGTGGTCATCGCCACCGACCGGGTCACTGCCTTCACTGCCAGGTCCGCGAGCCTGGTCAGGGCCGGTACCCAGCAGCTGCTCGCCGCGCCGATGGTGCGCTACCGGGGCAACCTGCTCAACGAGTTCGGTCACCTCGTCCGCCTCGACGCGATCTTCAGCCGGAACGGCGATGCGCTGCTCGATCTGCACCTGATCGAGGATGGACCTGAGCAGGGCGGAAGTGCCCTGGTCGTGCTGCACAGGTACCACACGATCGTCCGGGCGGACCGCGGCTGGTGGTTGGTCCAGGATGCGGATGAGGCGAACTGGCTCGCCGACCACTGGACTGAAAATGGTCGTGCGCTGAGCTTCGATCCGCATTCGCTGCTCTCGCCTCAGCGGCTCGCCGGAACGCTGCGCGCAGGCCTGGCCGGCAAGCCTGCTTCGGCCTTCACCCTTCCGGAGACGCGACCGGCAGCGACCATCGGTGGGGTGCGGGCGACGGCCGTAACCACGGCGGCGCACACCACGGTGTATGTCAGCCAGCACAAGCCGTACCGGCTCGTCGGCCTGGACGGGCCGCTGGTGGAACCCACCGGTACAGACGACCACATCGACGCTGCCGCGGTGGCGACCGCCGCACAGGTGTCACTGGCTGTGTCGGTCCCGGACACCAAGGAACAGGCGACGCTGACCTCGAGAATGACTCGGACATGGCGTGCAGCAGCGGTCGCAGCGAAGAGGCCGCCGGCGGAGATCACCTCCTTTGACGTGCACAGCGGGCAGGTCAACTGCACCTCGGCAGGTACCTTCACCTGCTCGCTGCCGTCATCGGTGCAGCGGGGTGACTTCGGCCCGGCGAAGGTTCGGGCGGTGTACCTGGTCAGCATCGCCGCCGACCCTGACGGCATCGATCCACTCGGCTCCTGCTTCACGCTGACGAGGCCGTTGGCGTCGGGCGACAGCGCCAGGGCCTCCTGCACGGTGCGGGACCCGCGGTTGCGCGACTATTCCGACGAACCGCTCTGGGGATTTGCGATCGCCTATGACCAGACCGGCCTCGGGATACCGCCGGAGCAGGTACTTTCGCTGTTCGAACGCGGATTGTTCAACCCGCCGGGTGACTATCAGCCCGTCCGCGAGGCGCTCACTGTGCTCGATGCTTTCAGTACCGACGACTGGCCGATCCGCGACGCGTTCGACGTGGTGAACGCGGCGACCACGGCGCGGATGCTGCCGCTGCTGTACCGCCTGGTACAGAGCGGGAACTTCCGTTTCGACTCGAAGCCGTTGACCGACTTCCTGGACGCGGCGGGCAGCTCACCGGGTGGGCGTGAGTGGGACGCGCTGCAGGAGGCGGCCCGGCGTTCCGGGACGACCACCGGCACGGTGTCGGTGGGTAGCTGGCAGGGCACCGATGGGCTCAGCTATCGCGCCGATGTGATCGACACCGGGGCCAAGGAGTCGGTGCAGATCGCGGCGGTACGCAGTGATGCGGACCTGTCCGCGACCAGGCACCAGATCAGCGGCGCCGCGAAACGTTTCCGCGGACACGGCACCCCACCGGGCTACCACCGGGTCCTGCAGGTGGTGCTCGCGCCGGGTCATCAGCTGTACCGGGCCGACCGCGCCGGTGTCCGGGCCGGGTTGCGGGCCGCCGGGTTGAAAGCCGGGGAGTTGAACGGTGCCCGGCTGACCGTGTCCGGTCAGCACGGGACCAGCACCTTCACTGCGGCGGACTTCCGCTGACGCGACCGGAGCGGGTCCTGTAAGCAGCGCGTACCGCTCCGGCGTACCCCCATGTAGTTGACAGGCAGATGACAAGGAGATCCCTGAGTGACTGAGCAAGCGGGTACCGACCCATCGCATTCCCCTGGGTCGGACCCCGTCGGGCCCAACCCGACAGGTCCGGAACCGAGCGCCCGCCCGGACCCGAATCTCGCAGAGCCGAGCACCGTGCCGGTACCGGACGCCGACGGACCGAATGTCTCGGACCCGACCGCGCCCGGTGAACCGGCGGCGCCGGAGCCGATCGTGTCGGTACTGCCCAAGCCCCGCCGCCGGCCAGTTCGGTGGATCGTGCTGGCCTCGGTGTTCGTGGTGCTGCTGGCGGTGACGGTGACCGCGATCGTGGTCACCAGGCCGGCCCGGGTCACCGCCTTCACCGCGAATCCCGCCACCCTGATCAAGGCAGGTACCGCAGAGCTTGCCGCCGCCCGCGTTGTCCGTTACCGCGGCACCTACCTCGGAGCGGTCGGCCAGCCCGTCCGGCTGGACGGAATCGTCACGTCCTCGGGCGACTCGTTGCTGGACCTGCACCTGGCGACGGGTGGACACGCACAGATCGTCACCCACCAACGCACCCATCTGGTCCTGGGCGATCACGCCTGGTGGCTGGCACAGTTCCCGAACGACTCCGCCAACCGTGCCGATCACTGGAGCGAGGACGGCAGCGGTCTCAACACCGATCTGTTCACGCTGCTGGATCCACGACAACTGGCGGAGACATTGCGTTTCGGGCTGACCGGCCGGCACGCCTCGGCATCATCCCGGGCCGGGAGTGCGTACCGGGCCGCCAGTATCGGTGGGTCCCGGGTGGCCGCCGTACCGACGCCCTCGCACACGACCGTGTATGTCAGCGAGCAGCAACCGTTCCACATCCGCGGCCTGGACGGCCCACTGCTGTCCGCCATCGGCGCCGACTCGGCGCCGGAGAAGGCTGACGTGGAGACTGCCCCCCAGGTCACCTTCGATGTCACCATCCCCGGGGCCGCGCAGCGGAAGGCGCTCGGTCGGCGCGTGACGGATACGTGGGCTACCGCGAAGGATGCGGAGGAGCACTCGTCGGACAGCGTCGCGGAGTTCCTCCTGTCCAGATCGGACCTGCAGTGCGACGAGCAGCGCTGCACCGTCACCGCGTCCGTGCGGCGGGAAAGCCCGGGGCCGGCGCAGCCCGCGCGGGTGCTGTTCGTGGGCGTGCTCAGTACCGACAGGGATGCCCACCACACAGTCGGATTCTGCGACGTACTCAGCAAACCGATGGCGATCAACCACAGTGCTCGGATGTCCTGCCAGGTCGGCACTTCGGGCCTGGACGGTTATTCCGGTCTCGTCTATAGCCACCTGAGCGCATTGGCCTGGACGGATGTGGGTGCCAGCCCGAAAGAGGTCGCGGCGGTCATCGACAAGGGACTGTTCGAGGCCACGGCAGACCCGATCCTGCCCATCGAGGCCTACCTGGTGACCAACAGTTGGACCCGGTCGGACTGGAAGGTGGGCGAAGTGGCGCAGGTGATCAACACAGCCTGCGCAGAGAAGGTACTGCCGCCGCTGTACCGGCTGGACCGGAGCGGGAAGTTCCGTTTCGAGCCGAAGCCGCTGATGGAGTTGCTGGATGCGGCGGGGAGTGCGCCCGGTGGGCGTGAGTGGGATGCGTTGCAGGAGGCGGCGCGGCGTTCGGGGAAGACCACCGGCACGGTGTCGGTGGGTAGCTGGCGGAGCGGCGGGCGTACGTTCCACGCCGACGTGATCGACACCGGGGCCAAGGAGTCGGTGCAGATCGCGGCGGTACGCAGTGATGCGGACCTGTCCGCGAGCAGGCGTCAGATCGCCGGGGCCGCAGGTCGTTTCACCGGCGACAGCACCCCGTCGGGCTATCACCGGGTCCTGCAGGTCGTGCTCGCCCCCGGGCACCAGCTCTACCGGTCCGACCGCGCCGGCGTTCGGGCCGGGTTGCGCGCGGCCGGGCTGAGCGCCAAGCAGTTGAACGGTGCCCGGCTGACCGTCGTCGGTCAGCACGGGACCAGCACGTTCACCGCGGCGGACTTCCGCTGACCGGAAGCCGGTCTCCGGTCAGGAGTGACCGGAGACCGGCTTCGGGCGGTACGGCGCCGCCAGCGTGTCGAGCTCCTTGTCGGTCAACGTCAACGTGGTGGCGGCGACCGCGTCGTCCAGGTGGTGCGGCTTGGTCGCGCCGACCACCGGTGCGGTGACGCCAGGCTGGTGCAGCAGCCAGGCCAGCGCCACCTGCGCCGGCGGTACGCCGTGCGCATCGGCGATGTCCGCGACCCGGTCGACGATGGCGTAGTCGGCCTCGTCGTAGCTGTAGAAGTTCAGGTTCCCCGGGTCGGTACGGGCCCGTACGGTGTGCTGTTGGCCGTCCCGGCCGCGGTTGCCGGCCAGCAGGCCACGGGCCAGCGGACTCCAGGGCAGTACCCCGACGCCCTGGTCCGCGCAGAGCGGCAGCATCTCCCGCTCCTCCTCCCGGTACACCAGGTTGTAGTGGTTCTGCATGGACACGAACCGGGTCCAACCGTGCGTCTCGGCGGTGTGCTGTGCCTTGGCGAACTGCCACGCCCACATGCTGGACGCGCCGATGTAGCGCACCTTGCCGGCGCGGACCACGTCGTGCAGTGCCGCCATCGTCTCCTCGACGGGGGTCTGGCTGTCGTAGCGGTGGATCTGGTACAGGTCCACGTAGTCGGTGCCGAGGCGGCGCAGCGACGCGTCGATCGAGTCCATGATGTGTGCCCGGGACAGGCCACTGTCGTTCGGGCCCTCACCCATGGTGCTGAACACCTTGGTGGCCAGTACGTAGTCCTCCCGGCGAGAGAAGAACCGGCGCAGCAGCCGCCCGGTGATCTCTTCGCTGACACCCACCGAGTAGACGTCGGCGGTGTCGAAGAACGTGATGCCGGACTCGGCGGCCCGTCGTACGAAGGGTGCCGCGTCCGCTTCGGGCAGTACCCAGTCCCGCCAGTTCTCCGGGTCCCCGTAGCTCATCATGCCCAGGCACACCCGGGAGACCTTCATGCCGCTACTGCCGAGCCGTACGTACTCCACCGTGTTCCTTCCGTCCGCGGATCCGTGCTGAACAGCCTAGACACCCGGTGGCGGTACCCGCCGGGTCAAGGTGGCCGGCGATGGCAGGATGGGCGGATGAATGACGGCGGGAGCAGCGGATCCGGATACCCCGATGTGCAGCCGGACCTACCACCCCGGTCCCGTGGCGTCATCGCACTTCTGGAGGAGAACTGCACGGTCTGCATGCTGTGTGCCCGGGAGTGTCCGGACTGGTGCATCTACATCGACTCGCATTCCGAGACGGTGCAGGTACCCGGGGCCCGGGACCGGCAGCGCAACATGCTGGACCGGTTCGCGATCGACTTCTCGCTCTGCATGTACTGCGGGATCTGCATCGAGGTCTGTCCGTTCGACGCGCTGTACTGGTCCCCGGAGTTCGAGTACGCCGAGTACGACATCCGCGACATGCTGCACGAGAAGGACCGGCTGCGGGACTGGATGTGGACCGTACCGGCCCCGCCGGCCCATGATCCGAACGGGGAGCCGGCGAAGGAGGTCACCGCAGCGCAGCGGAAGGCATCCCGGGCCACGACCGTACGTCGGCCCGGCACGCGCTGACGGGCCTTCGGGCCATCCGGCTGTGCAGCAGATTCCCAGGCCGCTCCCACCGGTACGACAGCTGCCCGGGTGATGCTGCGGACAGAGCCACGAGTACCGGCAGTCGTCGGGGATGAAACCGTTGCCCGGCGACGTTGTACCAGGTCAGATACCTGGCAGGGAGTGATGAAGGTGCCCAGTCACCACCACAACGGCCTCCGTACGGCACTGCTGCTCGGCTTGCTGACGGCGCTCATTCTCGGCGTCGGCTACCTGGTCGGCGGCGGTACCGGCCTGATCGTCGCGGTCGTGCTGTCGCTGGCGATGAACGCCGCGACCTACTTCTGGTCGGACCGGATCGCGCTGCGCTCGATGCGTGCCCAGCCGGTCGACGAGGCCCGGGCGCCCGCGCTGTACGCGATGGTGCGTGAGTTGTCCAGCGCCGCACGGCAGCCGATGCCCCGCCTGTACGTCAGCCCGACCGCGCAGCCGAACGCCTTCGCGACGGGACGCAGTCCGGCGCATGCCGCGGTCTGCGTCACAGAGGGCATCACCGGCCTGCTGAACCAGCGTGAGCTGCGGGCGGTGATCGGGCATGAGCTGTCCCACGTGTACAACCGGGACATCCTGATCTCCAGCGTGGCGGCCGCGCTTGGCGGGATCATCACCGCGTTGGCGTACCTCGCCTGGTTCATCCCGCTGGGCAACTCCGACGACGACGAGGGCGGCGGCATCCTGCCGTTCCTGGCGATGCTGATCCTGGGCCCGATCGCGGCCAGCCTGATCCAGCTCGGCATCAGCCGCAGTCGCGAGTACGAGGCGGACGCGGACGGCGCCCGGCTCTCCGGTGACCCGTTGGCGCTGGCCAGCGCGCTGCGCAAGATCGACGTCGGGGCTCGGTCGATGCCGCTCAACCCGACCAGCCAGTTGCAGTCCAGTGCGCACCTGATGATCGCCAACCCGCTGCGGGCGAGTGGGATCGCGAAGTTGTTCTCCACCCATCCGCCGATGGCGGAACGGGTTCAGCGGCTGGAACAGATGGCCATTTCGGGCGGTCAGTACACGCCGCGCTAGTTCCGGGGTAACGGCGCAGCTCACCCCACCTCTCGACCTGTACTTCCCCGAAAGTGCGTAGGTCCGTTTCTAGCAAGGCGCATTCGGGACAATGGGCGTGGCGCTGTCGTGTGCCACGGCGCGGGGCAGCTCCCGGGAGGGCCCACACCGACACCGAACCTTTCTCAGCTTTCCCACATTCTTGTGGAACTACCATGCGGCTGCTGGTGGCCTGTTCCGGCCGTTTCTACTGTGTGCAGTCCTGGAGTCACGAAATGCTCGGGTCGCCCCGTCCTCGCGTTCTGATCTTCTCCGCCAGCGTCGGTGGCGGGCACGATGCGGCCGCTGACGCGTTGTTGGAAGGACTGCGGGAGAAAGGGCTGGACGGTCTGCGGATCGACTATCTCGACCTGCTCCCATTCGGACTCGGTCGGCTGCTACGGGCCGGATATGCGGCCCAATTGCGGCACGCTCCGGCCAGTTGGGAATTGCTGTGTACGGCCATGCACCGGTTCCTGCCGCTGACCTGGCTGCTGATCGCGCTCACCCGGCTGACCGCCCGACCATTGCACCGCCTGCTGCGGGAGGAGCCGGAAGTGGTGGTGGTCACCTATCCGATGGCAGGTCACGCCATCGGCCGGTTCCGTCGGAGCGGTCAGCTCCGTAGTCCGCTGGTCGCCTACCTGACCGACCTCGCCGTACACCGGCTGTGGCTCGCCCGCGGCGTGGACACCTACCTGGCAGCACACGCCGCCACCGCCGAGGCGGTACGGGCGCTGGGGGCGCGGGACGTCCGTGTCGTGGCGCCGGCGGTACGGGCCAGTTTCCGCGACACTGCCCTGACCCGGCAGCAGGCCCGAGAGACCCTGAATCTGCCGGACGATCGGCGACTCGCACTGGTCACCGGCGGCGCTTGGGCGGTGGGTGAGGTGGCGGCGACGGTAGCCGACCTGCAGCGCTCCCACCTGGTCGAACCGGTCGTGCTGTGTGCCGGCAATGCGGAACTGCGCCGTCGGCTCGACGACGGCAGGACCCGACCGCTTGCCTGGGTCGCCGATATGCCCGTGCTGATGCGGGCCTGCGATGTACTGGTCTCCAACGCGGGCACCACCACAGCTCTGGAGGCGCTCACGGTCCGGCTTCCGGTGCTGCTGTACCGGTGTCTGCCCGGCCACGGTAGGAGCAACGCCGCGGCGTTTCAGGACGCGGGCCTCGCCCGCTGGGCCAGAGCGCCCGCTGAGCTGCCTGCCGCGCTGGCCGCAACGCTGGGTTCCCGGGTGGCCCTCGAACCCGCGGTCGCCCCAGAGATGGTGTTGGCGGAGTTGGCCGGGTGCCGACCGGTACCCGCGGCCCACGGGGTGCCGCGATGGCGGTGGGCGATGGCCACCGCTGCGGCCGTAGTCATCGGTGCCTGGGCGAGTACGGCCGGTACGGAAGCTGCCGTCGCCGGCGGTCTCCGCGAGGCGCGGCCCGCCCGGGACGGGATCACTCTCGTGGTGGCGCCGGATTCAGGACCGGTCAGTGGGCGCCTGCTGCGTTCGATCCGGGATGCCGGTGCCGTCCTCGCCGTGGACACTTCCCTGGTACGTCGTTGGCCGGGCAGCGTGGCGGCGGCGGACAGATACGGCATCACCCTGGCCAACGCCGGCAAGGGCAGGCCGTACCGGACCGGTGTCGTCTCCGGCCGCACCGCGGTCGCGTACGCCGCGTCGGCGATCCGGAGTGTCACCGGTCGGGCTCCGGCTCTGTTGCTGAGCTCTGAGGAGGTCGACGCCGTGGACGTGGGGATCGCCACGTGGGAGCACGAGCGGATTCTCGTTCCGGGCAACATCGCCAGGCCGGCGCGGTCGGTGCCTCTTCATCCGGGCCGGATTCTGCTGGTCGCCTGTGCCGCCCACACATCCTGCGATCTTGCTGGGCGGCTGCGGCGCGAGGTCGCAGCGGCGCACTCTGCCGGCCTCCCGATCGTCGACCCGTTGCGGAGGGCCGGACATGACCGTGACTGAGCGCAGCGCAGCCTGGTACGGCGGCCTGCTCGGAGCCGGTGTGGTGCTGGCGCACGCCGCTCCGGCTCTCGCTGCCGTGCCCGCACTCCGGTACCGGTTCCTGCCCGGGCTGGCCGGGCTCGGTCGGGCCGATCACATCGCACTCACCTTCGACGACGGCCCGGACCCGGAGTCCACCCCGGAGTTCCTGGACCTGCTGGACGGCCACGGACTGCAGGCCACGTTCTTCGTTGTCGGTAGCCAGCTCGCCCGCTTCCCCGACCTTGGTCGTCGGATCGTCGCCGCTGGTCATGAGATTGCACTGCACGGCTGGGAACATCGCTGTCACCTGTGGCGCGGCCCGCGGGAGGTGCTGCGGGACCTGTCCCGGGGCCGCGATCTCGTTCTGGCCGTCACCGGGCAACAGCCGCGCTGGTACCGGCCCCCGTTCGGGGTGCTGACCGGCGGCACCGTGCGGGCCTGTCGGCGCCTCGGGCTGACCGCGGTTCTCTGGAACTGCTGGGGACGTGACTGGACTCGCCGTGCCACGCCGGATTCGGTGTGCAGAGCCGTGACCCGCGATCTCGGTGGCGGCGGCACGATCCTGCTGCACGACACCGCCAGTTCCACCGCGGCGGCCGGCTCATGGCGGTCGACGCTGGGTGCCCTACCGGACGTCTTCCGACACATTGATCGGCAGGGTTGGCAGGTAGGGCCACTCGCCGAGCACGGCCTGGTGGGTCGGCAGCCCGCGGCGGGCCGGCTGCGCTGATGACCGTCGGGAGCTCCGGGCGCCGGGTCGACGGCGCCCGTTCGCTCAGCGGTAGTTGGTGAACTGCAGCGCGATGTCCAGGTCGGACTCCTTGAGCAGGGTGATCACGGCCTGCAGGTCGTCCTTCTTCTTGCCGGTGACCCGCAGCTGGTCACCCTGGATCTGGGCTTGGACACCCTTGGGGCCCTCTTCCCGGATCAGCTTGCCGATCTTCTTCGCCTGGTCCTGCTCGATGCCCTGGACGAGCTTGCAGTTGATCTTGTGGATCTTGCCGGAGGCCTGCGGATCGCCGGCGTCGAGCGCCTTGAGGGACACGCCGCGCTTCACCAGCTTGTCGCGGAACACCTCCAGGACGGCCCGTACCCGGTCCTCGGTCTCGGCGCTCATCGCCACGGCTTCCTCGCCGGACCAGTTGATCTCGGCGCCGGTGCCCCGGAAATCGAAGCGCTGACTGATCTCCTTGACCGCCTGGTTCAGGGCGTTGTCGACCTCCTGCCGATCGACCTTGCTGACAATGTCGAAGCTCGGATTCGCCACAGATCGTGCTCCCGTACTGCGCTCGTCGATGCTGATGGGTGCCGGACGACGTGCGGTGCCGTCAGGCTCGCTGAGCATGACGGTACCCGTTTGCCAGCACCCTGGGTGGTGTGGCTATCCTGTGTCGGCACACGCGTTCGTCGCATGTGCGCACCCGGGCGGGTTGCCCGAGCGGCCAATGGGAGCGGACTGTAAATCCGTCGGCTTTGCCTTCGAAGGTTCGAATCCTTCACCCGCCACACCCGGGTAGACGGCCCTTGATCAGCGGACACGTTGATCAAGGGCCGTTTCGTCGTACGGCTTGCCGTGTGGTCGCCGAGGTCGTGTGGTCTGGGCTGCGGTGTCGCCTGCTGTTGGTGTGCCGACCGGGTGGTGTGTCCGACCGGGTTGGTGGGGCATGCCAACAGTGCTTGTGTCCGGCTGTGCTCCGAACCACCTGGTGTGCCCGGCCGGCCGGGATCAACCGAAGTGGTGGCGACTGCCGTACTTCCGTGGGATGCAGGGCCAGTGCCCAGCTCGGTACAGTCCAAGATCCGATGGACCTGATGTCCACGAATGGTAGTCGGTCAATTACCGTTAGCTTGGAAGAATATCCATCAGTCGTGTGAGTAACGTCGCGGTGGGCTTTTTGCGAATACGGGATGGTTAGTCGGGTACGCGTCATTGCCGGAACGACAACGATGCGACAATTAGTTATGGGCCCGTTACGGAAGGCGTGGATCCGTCCTTGATGGTTGTCGGGCGAGAGGAACGGCTTTTCCGGCAAACTATGATCTAAGGGGCGGATGCCCCTTGGTTCCTTCAGAGACCGGCCCGGGAAGTCTTCTGTTGAGCTCCCGGTTGCGGCTACCATCAGCCTAGTCGAGTAGCCCCGCTCACCTTGTCGCCAGTTCAGTTGGCTCACTCAGGAGATTAAGATGCGTAAGCTCAAGTCATCCCGCTGGGCGGTGCGCGTGACCGCCGTCCTGGCATCCGCTGCCACCGGCGCCCTGGTCTTCGCTTCGTCCGCGGCTGCCGCCGACTACGGATGGACTCTCGTCGGGCGTTGATCCCGGCATCATGACGTGCCCGCACCTAGGCTAGGGCGGGTACGTCGTTCCCGTTGTCTGGTCGTCCCGCGATCAGCACTGTGTCATCCCTAACGGGAGGCTCCGGATTCCGTGGCGCCTGCACTCACCACCTCCCGCAGGGCGATCCTGTATCCGTGGTTGATCACGGTCGGGCTCGTCCTGGTCGCGGCAGTACTCACCGTTCCCACCGCCCACGCCGTCATCACCCACGGCCTGCGCACGGCACAGTCCGCGAACTACGGGTTCGGCCCCTGGTGGCTGGTGGTCGTCCTCTTCATCGGCTTCCTCGCCGGTCAGGCGATCATGCTGCATCTCGAGGTCGGCCGGCAGGGCATGCTGGTGTCGCTGGTCGAGATCCCGCTGCTGCTCTCCCTCTTCCTGCTCGGACCGCTGGGTGTTCTCACCGCGCGACTCACCGCCGGCGCTGTCGTCTACGCCTGGCGCACCCGCGACGCCACCAAATACTTCTTCAACCTCGCGCTGTTCGCCACCTCCACGGCCGTAGCGAACGCGGTGGTATCCAAGTTCGGGCACCTGTCCATCTCCCATCCACGCAGCTGGATCGTGGCGATCGGGGCCATCCTCGCCGCTGAACTGGTGACCTACGCGGGTGTGTCTGCGGTGATCAGCCTCGTACAGGGCAACATCGCCACCCGGGAACTGGTCCGTACCGCCCAGCCGATGCTCGTCGGACTGGTCTGCGCGGTCATCGGACTGGTTCTGCTGCTGGCCATCCAGGTGACTCTCTGGTCGCTGGTGCCGCTGCTCGGCCTCACCGTGGTGGTGGCGGTGGGCTACCGCGGGTACGCGAGGTTCCTCAACGAGCACCAGAACCTGGGGCAGATGTACGAACTGACCCGGGTGGTGCGGGGCGCGGGATCCGAGGGGAACTGGCCGACATCCTGCTGGCCAGGGTCCGGGAGATGCTGCGCGCCGAGTTCGCCACCCTCTGGCTGCCGGCGTCGGGCCGTCATCCCGAACTCCTGCTCACCGCCAAGGAGGGCATCCGGGGGCTGCTGGACCACTCGCCGGCACCGGGCGCGCTCCGCCGCGAGGTGCTCGACCGCGACGCGACCGTCGCTGTCGGCCCGAAGCTCGGCGACGACCGGTTGCGGGAATACCTGCGTACCGGCTCCACCAAGGACGCGATCGTGGTTCCGTTGCGCTCCGGCAGCGCGACCGTCGGCTGCCTGGAATGCGTCAACCGGCTCGGTGACTGGCACCTGTTCGACACCGGCGACGTAGAACTGCTGGAGGCGATCGCTTCGCAGGTGGCGGTGGCGGTGGAGAACTCCCGGCTGGTGGACCGGCTCCGGTTCGACGCCTACCACGACGCCCTCACCGCCCTGCCCAACCGGCACCGGATGATCAGCGCGCTGAACGAGGCGGTACGGGTCCGGGCGCCGGGCGAGGTGGTCGCCCTGCTGCTGCTCGACGTGGCCGGGCTGCGGGACGTCAACGACTCGCTCGGACACAGTGCCGGCGACCAGGTACTGGCCGAGGTGGGCAAGCGGTTGTCCGCCAGCGCACCGGCTGGAGCGCTGGCGGCCCGGATCGGCGGCGACGAGTTCGCGCTGCTGCTGCGGATCAGCGGCACCGAGGCGGCGGTCGAACTGGCCGGCAAGCTGCGCCGGGCGTTGCAGGACCCGATGCCGTTCGGCACCTCCCACCTCGACGTGGACACCGCCGTCGGTATCGCCATCCACCCTGACCACGGCAGCGACGCCGAGATGCTGCTGCAACGCGCCGACCTGGCGACGCTCGCGGCGAAAGGCACCCAGGCCGCCGTACAGGTCTTCAACCTGGGGCTGGAGTCGCGCAGCGTACGGCGCCTCGGGCTGGCCGGTGATCTGCGGCGGGCTATCGAAGGAAATGACCTGGAGGTCTACTTCCAGCCGAAGATCGCCATCGGGCGCCGGGAAGTGATCGGGGTGGAGTGCCTGGCCCGCTGGAAGCACCCGACCCACGGCTGGGTGCAGCCCTCGGACTTCGTCAAGGTCGCCGAGCACACCGGCCAACTGGGCCGGCTCACCGACCAGGTGCTGCGCGAAGGGCTGCGCCGCTGCCAGCAGTGGAACCGGGACGGTCACCCGCTGAGCGTCGCGGTCAACCTGTCTCCCCGGACCCTGGTCGACCCGGCCTTCACCGGCTACCTTGAGCGGCTGATCGCCGAGTTCGACGTCCCGCCGGACCGCCTCACCCTGGAGATCACCGAGGACGGGATGATCGGCGAGACCGACCGGCCGATGCCGACCTTGCACCGGCTACGGGACATGGGCGTCCGGCTCTCCGTGGACGACTTCGGTACCGGCTACTCGTCGCTGTCGTACCTGCGCCGGCTCCCGGTGCAGGAGGTCAAGATCGACCAGACCTTCGTACAGGGTATGGCCACCGATCCCGGCGACTACGCGATCGTACGGGCGGTGGTGGATCTGTCCCGTCACTTCGGCCTGGAGGTGGTGGCCGAGGGGGTGGAGAGCGAACTGGCGCTCAGCCAGCTGGACGAGATCGGCTGTGACGTCGGGCAGGGCTTCTACTTCTCCCGACCGCTGTCGTACGAGAGGCTGGCGGCGTGGCTGACGGCGCGTACCGAGTTGACGACCACGGCGTCGGGCAGCGATCGCAGGCTCCGCGTTGTGCCCTGAAATGCCTGGTCGGAAACGGGTTCGCCGAGTCCTGTCGGGCACCGGGGTGCCGGGTTCTGTAGCCCGCAGGACAGCGTGTACTCTTGTCCAGGCACCTCCCGCGAGGGAGGGTTGCGCCCCTTTAGCTCAGTCGGCAGAGCGTCTCCATGGTAAGGAGAAGGTCTACGGTTCGATTCCGTAAAGGGGCTCCAGCCGTCGACATACAGGCGGTGACGGGTTGGCTGGGCGCCGATCGATGAGGTGCTTGGCCAACTGGCGGACCCAGGTCCGTTCGCGGCGGTGTAGCTCAGTTGGCAGAGCAAACGGCTCATAATCGTTGTGTCGCCGGTTCGAGTCCGGCCACCGCTACGAGACATCGCCGTCGGGCGATGTACCCTTGTCCGGGCGTGTCCGCGCCCGTGCTCGTGCTCGTGCGAGAACACTGGCGGTCGTCCGACCAAGGGCGGCCGGTGATCTCAACACCGTAAGAAGAGAAAGGCACTCCGCCGTGGCCAAGGCGACCGATGTACGTCCGAAGATCACGATGGCGTGCGTGGAGTGCAAGGAGCGCAACTACATCACGCGTAAGAACCGCCGCAACGACCCGGACCGCATGGAGCTGAAGAAGTTCTGCCCGCGTTGCAGCAAGCACACCGCGCACCGTGAGACCCGCTAGTCTGACCCACGTTCGTACGCAACGGCCGGCGCCCTACGGGTGACCGGCCGTTTCGTGTCCCAGGGTCCGTTCTGCCCCTGCGGGCAACGGGCCGCGACTGGCTCGTGCAGAGTGTTCTACGAGGTGGGGACAGCCTCGCCGAACGCCGTTCGGCAGGGGCCCCGCCCGTACGTCTGTCCGGTGTCCGTCCGGTCATGGCCGGGCGGCTGGCCGTGGAAGAGATCGTCATGCCACTTGACCCGTCCTATGTCGGGCGTACCTATCCGCCCACCCCGCCGTACTACGTGGGTCGCGAGAAGATCCTGGAGTTCGTCGAGGCCCTCGGCGACCACAACCCGCTGTTCCGGAACCCGGCTGCGGCCAGGGCTGCCGGCTATCCGGATGTGATCGCCCCGCCGACCTTCCCGATCGTGCTCGCCCTGCCTGCCAGCCAGCAGTTGATCCACGATCCGGAACTGGGCCTCAACTTCAGCCGGGCGGTGCACGGTGATCAGCGCTTCCGCTGTCACCGGCCGGCGCACGCCGGTGATCGACTCAGCTGTGTGGTGACGGTGGAGAAGATCCGCTCGTTCGCGGGCAACGACATGATCACCACCCGCACGGAGATCGCGGCAGAGGATGGCGACGTGGCCACCACATGGTCGACACTGGTGGTCCGAACCGCATCAGCGGATGGTGAATCGGAGAGGTTGGCATGATCTCGTACGACGATGTCGAGGCCGGTGCTGCGCTACCGACCAGTGTCTTTCCGGTGACCCGGGCCGACCTGGTGCGCTATGCGGGTGCTTCCGGCGACTTCAATCCGATCCACTGGAACGAGCGGGTGGCGGGTGATGTGGGCCTCCCGGACGTCATCGCCCACGGCATGTACACGATGGGTCTGGCTGGGCGGGCGGTGACCGACTGGGTGGGTGACCCCGCGGCGGTGATCGACTTCAGCACGCGTTTCACCCGGCCGGTGGTGGTGCCGAACACCAAGGAAGGCGCCGAGGTCGAGGTCAGCGGTGTGATCAAGCGCATGTTGGAGAACCGTCAGGTGCTGGTGGAACTGACTGTCAGCGCCGCCGGCGTCAAGGTTCTCGGCCAGGCGCGGGCTACGGTTCAACTGGTCTGACCCGCTGGCCTGGCCGGCCCATGACATTCCGTCCGGCACGGATGTGGTACCCGGGCACACAGGCCGAGTCGGGCCTGAGAGGATGACGGTACGGACCGGTTGGGAGATCCTGGCAACAACCCGTACACTGGTCCGCCGGGGGTGGTGACTGCTGCCCGGCCATCTGGTCGGCATGGTCTTCGCCCCCGGAATGTGATGTCGTCGCCGCTGTTCCGGCGGTGTCGGTATCGCGAAGGGGCGTGGCGCAATTGGCAGCGCAGCGGTCTCCAAAACCGCAGGTTGCAGGTTCGAGTCCTGTCGCCCCTGCGCCGAGGACATCCCGGCGGTCCGGCTTCGGCTGGACGGTTCGGTCGTGGCCGTGTCGGTGGCACGGCGTGTTCGGTTGCCGTGACCTTCCCTGACGGGATGGTCCGGACGCACCAACGGCCAGGATCGAACGGGCCGAGATATGGCTGGGACCTTGTCGACATAGGACCTTGAGAGGGCTGAAGTGGCCGAGAGGAAGCGACGCGGGGACGGCGCCGACGGCGAGTCCGCCGACCGCGATGTCCGCGACAGCCTCGACAGCCTCGGCGGTGACGCCATCCAGGGCGACACTCCCGAGGGTGCCCTCAGCGACTCCGAGGGTAGTGACTCCCAGGACAGCCCCGAGAGCCGCAGCTCCGCCGAGGGTGGCGTGCAGCCCAAGTCGGCCCGGCGGGGTGCGACCGCGGTGCGCAGTTCGGAGCCTGAGGATTCCGACGATGCGGACGCCGGAGACGCAGAGAAGCCGGTGAAGGCGGGTAAGGGCAAGGACGCTGCTGCCCGTAAGGCTGAACTGGCCAAGAAGGGCGCGGCCAAGAAGGGCGCGGCCAAGAAGGACGGCAAGGCCGGTTCCAAGAACAAGTCGAACAAGCCCGACACCAGGGCCCGCGGCTTCGGTCGGATCACCCGTTTCATCCGCGAGGTCGTGGCAGAACTCCGTAAGGTGATCTGGCCGACCCGTAAGGAGCTGGTGACCTACTCGATCGTGGTGATCTTCTTCGTGGCGATCATCCTGACGATCGTAGGGCTCCTCGACTACGGCTTCGCCAAGGGCGCGCTGTGGGTCTTCGGCACCGGTAGCAAAAAGTAGAAGCCCACGCGGCTTTCGAGTCACGACCGCCGCCAGGTCTCCGGCCTGGTCACTGGCCCGTGATCCACATGGAAGTGAGCAAGAGTGTCTGAGTTCGACGAAACCGGCCGACCGACCGACGAGAACGATTCCTCGCCGGCGGTTCAGGCTGCTGCCACGACCGGTGGCGCGGCCGGGGGCGGCGCCGCCGAGCCGGGTGAGGGCGTCGTACCCACCACCGAGGACAGTTCCGACCAGCCGTCGGACGCCACCGGGTCGGACAGCACCGACCCGGCCGGTTCCGATGCGGCCGCGGTCGACACCGGGGCCACCGGCGACGAGGACGAGCAGGACGTCGATCCGGTCGAGCAGATGCGCGACGCTTTGAAGCGCAAGCCCGGCTACTGGTACGTCATCCACTCCTACGCCGGGTACGAGAACAAGGTCAAGACCAACCTGGAGAGCCGGATCCAGAGCCTCGACATGGAGGACTACATCTACCAGGTCGAGGTACCGACCCGGGAAGAGGTAGAGGTCAAGAACGGCAAGCGCCAGCAGGTGCAGACCAGGGTCTTCCCCGGTTACGTCCTGGTCCGGATGGACCTGATCCCCGAGTCCTACTCGTGTGTACGCAACACGCCGGGTGTGACCGGTTTCGTGGGTGCCACCGACCGGGCCGACCAGCCCTCGCCGTTGACCATCGACGAGGTACTCAAGTGGTTGGTGCCACCGACCAAGCAGGAGAAGGACGTCGCGGGCGGCGCGACCGGCAAGCCGGAGATCAAGGTCGACTTCGAGGTCGGCGACTCGGTCACGGTCACCGACGGCGCCTTCGCCTCGCTGCCGGCGAGCATTTCGGAGATCAACCCGGATCAGCAGAAGCTCAAGGTCCTGGTGTCGATCTTCGGCCGGGAGACTCCGGTCGAACTCAACTTCAACCAGGTCGCCAAGATCTGATCGGAGCATCCGCTCCGGATGGACGTCCGGCACCCGGGGACAGGCCCGGGCGTCGGTGTGTAAAGAGGAAGCCAAAGGAAGCCCAGGGTCATGCCTCCCAAGAAGAAGAAGCTAGTCACCACGTTCAAGCTTGAGCTGCCCGGCGGCCAGGCCACACCGGCACCGCCGGTCGGCCCCGCGCTCGGTCAGCACGGCGTGAACATCATGGAGTTCTGCAAGGCGTACAACGCGCAGACCGAGTCGCAGCGGGGCGAGATCGTACCCGCCGAGATCAGTGTGTTCGAGGACCGTTCGTTCTCGTTCATCCTCAAGACGCCGCCGGCCGCGAAGCTGCTGCTGAAGGCCGCCGGCGTCGCCAAGGGTTCCGGTGAGCCGCACAAGTCGAAGGTCGGTTCGGTTAGCCAGGCTCAGGTCCGCGAGATCGCGGAGAAGAAGCTGGCCGACCTGAACGCCAACGATCTGGACCAAGCGTCCAAGATCATCGCTGGCACCGCCCGTTCGATGGGCATCACCGTCAACGACTGACCGGTCGGTCACCAGCCGCGACAGCACGCACGAAGCCGCTGCGCGGACGAAGCGGAACGACAGGCCCACTGGCCTGACGTGGGAGGGGCAGGCGCTCGCCCCGTACCACGGACCACAGGAAAGGTTGTGGAAGATCATGGCGCAGCACGGCAAGGGTTATCGCAAGGCGAACGAGACCGTCGACAAGGACAAGCTGCACGGCCCGCTGGAGGCCGTGAAGCTCGCCAAGGAGACCTCGAAGACCAAGTTCGACTCCACCGTCGAGGTGGCCATGCGGCTGGGTGTCGACCCGCGCAAGGCCGACCAGATGGTGCGCGGCACCGTCAATCTGCCGCACGGTACCGGCAAGACCGCCCGGGTGGTGGTGTTCGCCACTGGCGACAAGGCCACTGAGGCAATCGCGGCCGGTGCCGACGAGGTCGGTTCTGAGGAACTGATCGCCCGCGTGCAGGGTGGCTGGCTGGACTTCGACGCGGCGATCGCCACCCCGGACCAGATGGCCAAGGTTGGCCGGATCGCGCGGATCCTGGGCCCGCGCGGCCTGATGCCGAACCCGAAGACCGGCACCGTCACCATGGATGTGACCAAGGCCGTCACGGACATCAAGGGCGGCAAGATCGCCTTCCGGGTGGACAAGCACTCCAACCTCCATCTGATCATCGGCAAGGCGAGCTTCGGCGCCGACAAGCTGGTGGAGAACTACGCCGCGGTCCTCGACGAGGTCCTGCGGGCCAAGCCGTCCTCGGCCAAGGGCAAGTTCCTCAAGAAGGTCACCGTCTCCACCACGATGGGACCGGGCATCCAGATCGACCCGAACCGGACCCGCAACCTGACGGAGGACGAGGCCGGCGCGGCCTGATTCCCGCGCGGTCACCTTCGAAGGCCAGCACGACGGCCGGCCCGGACCTTGGTCCGGGCCGGCCGTTGCTGTCCGCACCCTGGGCAACGCCCCGGAAACGGGCCCGACGACCCGCGACTGTGGGGTGTCCGACTCCCCGTTGGGGCGCGCTACCAGGTCGAGTACGATGGACGAGCAACACCCAAAGACCGCTGGTCGCCGCGCCGTCATCGGTGCGGCCGAAGGCTCCGTCAGTCGGAGCGGCCCGCGCAGGGATGACGGACGTGATGTGCCGCTGGCCACCCAGGTTCCCGGGGTGGTGACGGTGCCGACATTCGCATCAGGACCTATCGGCGCGCCCGCCGCGACGAGGACCTGACCGGATGCCCGCACCGGGCCGGCTACCCGCCCCGTGCGCCCCTGCGCCGGGGCGTTTCTCATGCGCTGACCGGGCCGATGGTGACCGGCCCGAGATGCATGAGAGGAGGGACATGGCGGACACGCATGGCCGTACCAAGCCAGTACGCGAGGACAAGGCCGCAGCGGTAGCCGAGATCGTCGAGCGGTTCCGGAACTCATCGGCGACGGTGCTGACCGAATACCGTGGACTCACCGTTTCGCAGATCACCCAGCTGCGTCGGGCGCTCGGCGCGGATGCCCACTACCGCGTCGCGAAGAACACGTTGGTGAAGATCGCGGCAGCCGAGGCGGGCGTCACGGGTGTCGAGGACCTGTTCACCGGCCCCACCGCGGTCACGTTCGTCTCCGGCGACGTGGTCGACGCGGCCAAGGGGCTGCGTAACTTCGCGAAGGACAACCCGGCACTGGTCATCAAGGGTGGTGTCTTCGAGGGCAGGAAGTTGTCCCCGGAAGAGGTCACCAAGCTGGCCGACCTGGAGTCCCGTGAGGTGCTCCTCGCCAAGCTGGCAGGTGCCATGAAGGGCAACCTGTCCAAGGCTGCCAGCCTGTTCCAGGCGCCGCTGTCGAAGACGGCCCGCCTCGCCCAGGCACTGGCCGACAAGCAGGCCAAGGACGGCGAAGCCGCCTAAGTCCCACTGCGGCCGGGCCGACCGGCCGTCGCCCAGCACGGGCACCCAGACCGAGAAAGGAACACCGCCACCATGGCGAAGCTCAGCACCGACGAGCTGCTCGACGCGTTCAAGGAAATGACGCTGATCGAGCTGTCCGACTTCGTGAAGCAGTTCGAGGAGACCTTCGAGGTCACCGCAGCTGCACCGGTCGCCATCGCGGCCGCCGGCGGCGGCGCGGCTCCGGCCGAGGCCGAGGCCGAGCAGGACGAGTTCGACGTCGTCCTCGAGTCCGCCGGCGAGAAGAAGATCCAGGTCATCAAGGAGGTGCGCGCGCTCACCAGCCTGGGCCTGAAGGAGGCCAAGGACGTGGTCGAGGCCGCGCCGAAGGCCGTCCTGGAGAAGGTCACCAAGGAAGCGGCCGAGAAGGCCAAGGAGCAGCTCGAGGGCGCAGGCGCCACCGTCTCGCTCAAGTAGTACCGGTCATGTCCTGCGGGGCGGTCACCCACTCGGGTGGCCGCCCCGCGGGCGTTTCCGGCATCGGATTGACTCTCGACCTTGTCGAGCATCGAGACTCTGCTCATGCCCGACGACATGATGAGTATCAGTGACTTCGCCCGTGCCACCGGCCTGAGCGTCAGCGCCCTCCGCTTCTATGACGGTGTGCAGGTGTTGATGCCCGGCTGGGTGGATCCGCAGACGAACTACCGGTGGTACGGCCAGCCGCAGGTGGCCGACGCGCGGCTGCTCGCCCGACTGCGCCGGGTCGGTCTGCCGGTCGCCGAGATGCGACGGCTGGTGGCCGGGCGCAGCGACCCGGACCTGGTGGCGGGCCTGCTCGCCGGGCATCTCAGCAGGTTGGAGGCGGGCCTGGCCGACGCACGCGCGGAACTGGCGGCGATCCGCCTGGAGATCGGCGCGATGTCAGGAACCGCCAGCACGGCAGGAAACGCCGGCAGTACGGGTTCGGTGACCGGGCTGTGGGTCGGCGCGACCGAACTGGTACGGGCGCTGGATGCGGTGGGTCATGCGCTGCCCGGTGCGGCCGGGGGAGCGTTGGACGTGGTGCTGTTCGACATCGCCGCGGAAACCCTCACTCTGGTTGCCACCGACCGGTACCGGATGGCGGTGTGCGAGATGCCGGCGGCGCGGCGGACTGGCCCCACCGCCCGGGTGTCTTTGCCGCAGGATCGGCTGCCCGAGCTGCGGGAGCTTCTCGGTACGGTCGAGGAGGTGCGGATCGAGGTGGCGGCGGGCGGGGTGTCGTTCGCGGTGGGCACGGTGCGGCGTGAGTACCCGGTCTCGGACCATGAGTTCCCGGAGTACCGTCCGTTGGTGGACATCACCGCGGTGCGGCGGATCACCACCGGGGTGGATGTGCTGCGCTCAGCCCTCGACACCGCGGTGGTGCATCCGTTGGACGACGGGGGGACGCGCCGGGAGCTGGTGGCGCTGGGCGCCGATGACTGCGGTGCGTTGCGGCTGCTGGCGGACGCGACCGGGCCGGACGTGCTGGCCGTGGTGAACCGGCAGTTCCTGCAGGAGGCGATCGGGGCCGGGCCGGATGGTCAGCTGCTGCTGGATCTGACCGGTGCGCACACTCCGCTGGCGGTCCGGTTCGCCGACGAGCCGGGTACCTTCTCGATCGTGATGCCGGCGAGGTTGCCGGGGGACTGACGCCAGTGACCATGACGGATCTGTCGACACCGCCGGGGCTTTCCCGGCGGTGTCGTGCTGTCGGTGGCGGTGACAGATCCCGCATGGGCCGATCTGTTATGCGTGCACGGGTTGCCCTGTTGATCGGCATTGAGGAGAATGCCGTACGAGCGGGATTCAGCGATGCTACCCGGTGAACGAATGTAGATACGGAAAGTGACGGAAGGTCGCGACTCCGTGTGTTCGCCGGTAAATCCCGATGTACGTCTCGACTTCGACGTTACTCACAAGTTAACTTGATTCGTTATGACCGGCCGTCCGGTGTTGTCGATCACTGTCGATGATCCGAAGGCCCACCGCGTCCAGCCGTACCGCCGACGAGAGGACGCGGTGGCGGCGGGGGAGGAAACCACGTGGGTGTCGAGGTGCAGATCGAGGGGCTGACGAAGTCCTTCGGCCGCCAGAACATCTGGGCTGATGTGAGCTTCACGCTGCCTGCCGGCGAGATCTCCGTGCTGCTCGGACCATCCGGCACCGGCAAATCGGTGTTCCTCAAGACACTGGTCGGTCTGTTGAAACCGGAACGTGGCCGGATCATGATCCAGGGCAAGGATCTGCCCCGGCTCAGCGAGCGGGACCTGTACGAGGTCCGCAAGCTGTTCGGTGTGCTGTTCCAGGACGGCGCGCTGTTCGGCTCCATGAACCTCTACGACAATGTCGCCTTTCCGCTGCGGGAGCACACCCGTAAGTCGGAGAGCGAGGTCCGCCAGGTCGTCATGGAGAAGCTCGACATGGTCGGTCTGACCGGGGAGGAACGCAAACTGCCGGGCCAGATCTCCGGCGGCATGCGAAAACGAGCCGGGTTGGCCCGCGCACTGGTGCTCGCGCCGGAGATCATCCTGTTCGACGAGCCCGACTCCGGCCTGGACCCGGTACGCACCGCGTACCTCAACCAGCTGATCGTGGATCTGAACCAGCAGACCGGGGCGACGTTCCTGATCGTCACGCACGACATCAACACGGCGCGCACCGTACCGGACAACATCGGCCTGCTCTACCGCCGTCATCTGGCCATGTTCGGGCCGCGGGAGATGCTGCTGTCCAGTCAGGAACCGGTGGTCCGGCAGTTCCTCAACGCACAGCGGCAGGGCCCCATCGGGATGGCCGAGGAGAAGGACTCCAGCGAGTTGGAGGCGGAGGCCGCGACCGGGCAGGAACTGCCGCCGCTGCCGCCGATCCCGTTCCAGCTGCCACCCTCCGACGGGCAGGCGCGTACGTCCCAGCGGGAACCGGGTGTGTGGTGCCGGGACAACGGGGTCACGCCCCCCGATGGTTCTTTCGATGAGCCGGACCATTTCGCCGGCTACCGCAGGCCGACCGAACCGGACAGCTGGCCGGAACTGCCGCAGCGGGGAGCGCACCGCGCCGATCCATCGGCGGACACCGTCGTGCTGGACCGGCCCGTGACACCACGCGGAGACGAGCGGTGGTCATGAACAATCCGGTCACCGGCGCGCTACGGCAGTCCGGGAGCTTCTTCGGATTCTGCCTGGACGGCATCCGGGCCGTGCCGCGCAGGCCGTTCCAGATGCGGGAGATGATCCAGCAGGCCTGGTTCGTGGCGAGCGTGTCGATCCTGCCGACGGCGCTGGTCGCCATCCCGTTCGGCGCGGTGATCGCCCTGCAGCTCGGTACCCTTACCCGCCAGCTGGGCGCCCAGTCGTTCACCGGCGCGGCCAGCGTACTGGCGGTCGTACGGGAGGCTGGCCCGATCGTTACGGCGCTGCTGATCGCGGGTGCCGGCGGGTCGGCGATCTGTGCCGACCTGGGCGCCCGCAAGATCCGCGAGGAACTGGACGCCATGGAGGTGCTGGGCATTGACCCGATCCAGCGCCTGGTGGTGCCCCGGGCGATCGCCTGCATGATCGTCGCGGTACTGCTCAATGGTCTGGTCAGCGTCGTCGGGGTGGCTGGCGGCTACTTCTTCAACGTGATCCTGCAGGGCGGTACGCCCGGCGCGTACCTGGCCAGTTTCCAGGCGCTGGGCCAGATCCAGGACCTCATTGCCGGTGAGCTGAAGTCCGTGCTGTTCGGCTTGGTCGCCGCATTGGTGGCCTGTTACAAGGGAATGACCGCCAAGGGCGGTCCGAAGGGCGTCGGCGACGCGGTGAACCAGAGTGTGGTGATCAGCTTCATGCTGCTGTTCGCGATGAACTTCGTACTCACCGCGATCTACTTCCAGATCGTCCCGCAGAAGGGGACGTGATGGCGAACCTGACCGAGGGCCTGCGCACGGTGGGCCGTAAGCCGCTGGGGTTCCTGGACGACCTCGGTGGTCAGATGTCGTTCTATCTGCGTGCCTTCGCGTGGGTGCCGCGCACCGTCCGGCGCTACAAGCGTGAGGTGCTGCGACTGCTGGCCGAGGTCAGTTTCGGTTCGGGCGCGCTGGCGGTGATCGGCGGCACGGTCGGTGTGATCGTGGCGATGACGTTCTTCACCGGCACCGAGGTCGGGCTGCAGGGTTACGAGGCGCTCAACCAGATCGGTTCCAGCGCCTTCACCGGTTTCATCTCCGCCTACTTCAACACCCGTGAGATCTCGCCGCTGGTGGCGGGGATCGCGTTGTCCGCGACGGTCGGCTGCGGTTTCACCGCGCAGCTCGGTGCGATGCGGATCAACGAGGAGGTGGACGCGCTCGAGGTGATGGGGCTGCCGTCGCTGCCGTTCCTGGTCACCACCCGGATGATCGCCGGACTCGTCGCGGTGGTCCCGCTGTACGTGATCGGCCTGATGGCCAGCTACCTGTCCACCCGGCTGATGGTCACCCTCTACTTCGGACAGTCCAGCGGCACGTACGACTACTACTTCAACCTGTTCCTGCCACCGGAGGACGTGCTGTGGTCCTTCGGCAAGGTGCTGATGTTCAGCATCATCGTGGTGCTGATCCACTGCTACCACGGTTACACCGCGTCGGGCGGCCCGGCGGGTGTCGGCCTGGCGGTCGGGCGTGCCGTTCGTACCGCACTGGTCACGATCAACGTCGTCGACTTCTTCCTCAGCCTGGCGATCTGGGGAGCCACCACCACCGTACGGATTTCTGGATGAGGCGGGCATGAGCGCGAGAGGACTGTCTGCGGCCCGGCGCCCGTTGCTGGGCCTGGGTTTCGTGGTGGTGGTGGGTGTGTTGGTGGCGGTGTCGGTGGGTGCGTATTTGAAGGTGTTCACGCCGACGGTGTGGGTGAGTGTGCGGGCGGATCGTACGGGGTTGGAGTTGGAGCGTGGTGCGGATGTGAAGGTGCGGGGTGTGGTGGTGGGTCGGGTGGCGGGGGTGTCGTCGTCCGGGGGTGGTGCGCGGTTGCGGGTGGGGTTGGATACGGGGTCGGTGTCGGGGGTTCCGTCGAATGTGGTGGCGCGGTTTGTGCCGAAGACGTTGTTCGGTGAGAAGTTTGTGGATCTGGTGGTGAATGGTGCGCCGTCGTCGCGGGCGATTTCTGGGGGTGCGGTGGTGTCGCAGGATCGGAGTGTGCGGGGGGTGGAGTTGGAGCGGGTGTTGGATGATCTGTTGCCGGTGTTGCGGGCGGTGTCGCCGGAGAAGTTGTCGGTGACGTTGGATGCGGTGGCTTCGGCGGTGGCGGGGCGTGGGGATCGGTTGGGGAAGACGTTGGTGGGGTTGGATCGGTATCTGGGTGTGGTGAATGGGCAGTTGCCGGTGTTGCGGTCGGATTTGGAGAAGTTGGCGGATGTGTTGGGGACGTATTCGGGGGCGTGGCCGGATCTGGTGGCGGTGTTGCGGAATGTGACGGTGACGATGGGGACGGTGTCGCAGCAGCGGGAGGATCTGGCGTCGTTCGTTTCTGAGACGACGGGGTTGGCGGATACGGGGTCGGGGTTTTTGTTGCGGCATGAGGGCAGGTTGGTGCAGTTGGGTCGGGTGTCGCGGCCGGTGTTGGGGGTGTTGGCGGAGTATGCGCCGGAGTATCCGTGCCTGACGGCGGGGATGGTGCGGTTGCAGCGCAATATCGAGGGCGCGTTCGATACGGGGCGGTTGCACATCACCCTGGAGATCACCAAGGACAACGGCAAGTACATCAGCGGCGACGAGCCACAGAACGGCGCCGACACCGGCCCCAACTGCCGTGGGCTGCCCGACCCGCAGCGACCGAACCCCGCGACCCCGATCATCGACGGCTACCAGTACGGCGCGCCGCACACCGGCGGAGTGCTGTCCGACGGGGGTCCGTTGCCCAGTAGCGGCAGCACCGCCGCCGGTCAGGGTGGCGGCACCGGCGCCGACCCGACCATGGGCTACGCGGGTACGTCCGAGGAACGGGCGATGATCAACCCGCTGGTCGCCGCCGCGACCGGACGAAACGTCACGCAACTCGGCGACATCACCGACCTGCTGTGGGGACCCCTGATGCGCGGAACGGTGGTGAATGCCTCATGAGCGGCCGCAGCAGCAGCCGCAGTGTGGTGCCGTCGCTGGTCAAACTGGCGATCTTCGCGGTGGTCACGATCGCGGCCACCGCGCTGCTGGCCCAGACCCTCGGCTCGCTGGGCTGGCTGGGCGGCACCCGCTACCGCGCGGAGTTCACCGACGTGACCGGCCTGCTGCAGGGCGACGATGTGCGCATCGCCGGCGTCAAGGTCGGCCAGGTGAAGGGCATCGAACTGGTCCGGCACAAGGTCGCCCGGGTCAGCTTCACGGTGGACGACAAGATCCCCGTACCGCGCTCGGTGCGGGTGAAGATCCGGTACCGCAACCTGATCGGTCAGCGCTACCTGGACCTCACGGAGGGCAGCGGCAGCAGCAGCGCGCTGCCCACCAACGCGGTCGTGCCGTTGTCCCACACCGCACCCGCGCTGGACCTGACCGTACTGTTCAACGGCTTCCAGCCGCTGTTCACCGGGCTCTCGCCGGACGAGGTCAACAAGTTCTCGTACGAGATCATCCAGGTGTTGCAGGGTGAGGGCGGCACCGTCAACGACCTGCTGGCCCGTACCGCATCGTTGACCAACACGCTGGCCGACCGGGACAAGGTGATCGGCCGGGTGATCAACAACCTCAACGACGTACTGGCCACCCTCAACGCCCGGGACCGCAAGCTGTCCGACATCATCGATTCGTTGCAGGACTTCGTCTCCGGGCTCGCCGCCGACCGGAACTCCATCGGTGATTCGGTGAAAAGCATCGGTGACCTGGCCGGATCCACCGCGAACCTGGTCTCCGACGCGCGACCGGCGCTGAAGGACGACGTGGCGCAGCTGCGGAAGCTGGCCACCACCCTGAACGCGAACACCTCGGTCATCGAGGGCACCCTGGCCCGGCTGCCGGTCCGGACCGGCGCGCTGACCCGCACCGGTAGCTACGGCTCCTGGCTCAACTTCTACATGTGCAACTTCGACGGCACGGTCGACGTGCCCGGACTGGGCACCGTCAACCCGGCCACGTTCAGCGCGACGGCGGCCCGGTGCCAGCAGTCGAAGTCCGGCTCGGGCGGAGGGGTCGGTCGATGAAGCCGTTCCGGGAGCGAAACCCGGTGATCATGGGCGCCGCCGGGCTGGCGGTGCTGGCCGCTGCCGTACTGGCCGCGTTCAACACCGACAGCCTGCCGTTCATCGGTGGCGGTGACACCTACTCGGCGGCGTTCAACGACGCCAGCGGCCTGCAGGCGGAGAACGAGGTACGCATCGCCGGGGTCAAGGTCGGCAAGGTGACCGACGTACGGCTGACCCAGCACGGCGGCAAGCCGCAGGTGCGGGTCGACTTCCAGGTCGACAGCGACGTCTCGTTCGGTACCAAGACCGGGGCCACGATCCGGATCAAGACCGTACTGGGGCAGAAGTTCCTCGGCCTCGACCCGGCCGGCCCCGGCCGGATGTCGCCGGGTCAGGAGATCCCGAGGTCGCGCACGTCGTCACCGTTCGACGTCGTACAGGCCGTCAACGGGCTGGCGGACACCGTGGACAAGGTCGACGTCAAGCAGTTGTCCAAGGCGTTCGATGTGCTGTCCGACGTACTGGCCGACACCCCGCCGAACGTGAAGGGCTCGCTGACCGGGCTTTCCCGGCTGTCCCGTACGGTCGCCAGCCGGGACGCCGCACTGCGCGAGCTGCTGCGCCGGGCCCGCGGCGTCACCCAGGTGCTCGCCGACCGGGACAAGCAGTTCCAGAAGCTGCTCTCCGACGGCAACCTGCTGCTGCGCGAGGTGAAGACCCGTCGGGACGCCATCCACGCGCTGCTGGTCAACACCGACAAGCTGGCCAAGCAGTTGTCCGGGCTGGTGGCCGACAACCAGAAGCAGCTGGATCCGGCGCTCAAACAGTTGCGCGGCGTGGTCGCCACGCTGCAACGCAACCGGGACAACCTGACAAAGAGCATCCAGGGGCTGGCGCCGTTCCTCGACGCGTTCACCAACGTGTTGGGCAACGGCCGCTGGTTCGACTCCTACATCGACGCGCTGCTCCAGCCGTACCTGCCGGGTGGCCCACCGGCCAAGCCGGCGGCCGGTGACCGGGCCGGTGCCGCGGCCAACACCAGGAGCGCCCCGAAGAGCAGTGGCGGCAGCGGTACCGGCACCGCGCCGTCGTCCGGGCCGACCGACAGTTCACCGACGCCGTCCACCTCGGCGTCGGCTCAGCCACCGGCGGGCAACGGTGCGTCGGGTACACCGTCGAGTGGCGGGGGCAGGTGAGCGCATGAGGCACACAGACAGCAGCAGCCGGGCACTGGGCGTTTTCCGTAGCCCGGTCGGCATGGTGCTGGCCGTGGCGGTCGTACTCTCCCTCGGTACCGCGATCGGTCTGGCGGTGTGGCGTTCGGGGCCACCGCAGTGGACGGTGACCGCGCACTTCAGCCAGGCGGTCGGCATCTACCCGAACTCCGACGTACGGGTGATGGGCGTCAAGATCGGCTCCATCACCCGGGTGCACCCGGAGGGCCGCACCGTCGCGGTGACCATCAGCTACGACGCGAAGTACAAGATCCCTGCGGCGGCGAAGGCGGTCATCGTGCCGCCGAGCGTGGTCAGTGACCGATACGTGCAGCTGACCCCCGGCTACGCGGGTGGTCCGGTACTGGCCGACCACGCCGAGCTGCGCGGCGACCGTGCCGTGGTGCCACTGGAACTCGACGACGTGTACCGGGCGCTGAACAACCTGAACACCGCGCTGGGGCCGGAAGGCGCCAACAAGAACGGCTCGCTGTCCAAGCTGCTGGCCGCCGGCCGGGCCAACCTGAAGGGCAACGGTGCGACCATGCACCAGACCCTGACCGACCTGGCCGATGCGCTGGACACCCTGTCCAACGGGCGTCAGGACCTGTTCGGCACCGTGGTCAACCTGCAGAAGTTCACCACCGCGCTGGCTGAGAGCGACGGCGCGGTCAGGGAGTTCAACCGGCAGCTCGCCGACGTGTCCGACCAGTTGTCCGGCGAGCGCGACGACCTGGCCGCCTCGTTGAAGGATCTGGCCGTGGCGCTGCGCCAGGTCACCCGGTTCGTCAAGGACAACCGGGCGAGCCTGACCGACAACGTCAAGGCGCTCACCGACATCACCGGTGTGCTGGTCAAGCAGCAGAAGTCGATCATCGACATCCTGGACGTCGCGCCGACGACGTTGTCCAACCTGAACCTGGCGTACAACGCCCGGTCCGGGACCCTGGACGTGCGCGACGATCTGCTCGGCCCGTACGATCCGGCGTCCTACGTCTGCTCGATGATCTCGCATCTGGTGCCGGTGAAGCAGATCCCGGACACCTGCTTCCAGTTGGCGGCGCTGCTGGCCAAGGCAGGTCAGCCGCTCACCACCGAGCTCAAGCACCTGCTCAGCCTGCTGCCGCTGCCCGGCCTGGACCTGGGGGCCATCACAGCGCCGGACCCGCCGGGTACGACGGGCGGCACCGGCCGTACCGGCGGCACACCCGAGGACGGCACCGGTGCACCGCAGTCCGACTCGTCCGGCGCGGTCAACCCGGACCTCACCCTCGGTGGGATCCTCGGCGGAGGTCAGCCATGATCAGACGGATCGGCGCGGTGCTGCTGGGCCTGCTGATGCTGTCCGGGTGCAGTTCCCAGGGCCTGTACGGGATGTCGTTGCCCGGCGGTGCGGGCGGCGACGGCTACCGGGTGAACATCGAGTTCGCGAACGTACTGGATCTTGTGCCGCAGGCGGCGGTGAAGGTCGACGACGTGACGGTCGGCAGTGTGCAGAGCATCGACCTGATCGGCTGGCACGCCAAGGTACGGGTACGGGTGAAGCGCGACGTGCATCTGCCGGCGAACGCGACCGCGTCGATCCGGCAGACCAGTCTGCTGGGTGAGAAGTTCGTGGACCTGCGCTCGCCGGTGAACAAGGCACCGCAGGGTCGGCTGACCGACGGCGCGACCATCCCGCTGTCGCGGACCAGCCGCAACGTGGAGGCCGAGGAGGTACTGGGCGCGTTGTCGCTGCTGCTCAACGGCGGCAGCCTGCAGCGGTTGAAGACGATCAACACCGAGGTCGCGAAGATCTTCGACGGCAGGGAACCGCAGGTCCGGGACACGCTGCACCAGCTCGACACGTTCATCGGTGGTCTGGACGGGCAGAAGAAGCAGATCGTCCGGGCCATCGACGCACTGGACAAGTTCTCCAGACAGGTTGCCGACCAGCGCACCACGGTGGCCAAGGCGGTCGACGCGCTCGACCCGGGCCTGAAGGTGCTGAACGGTCAGCGCAAGCAGTTGGTGGACATGCTGAGCGCGTTGAAGAAGCTGGGCGTGGTGGGGGTCCGGGTGATCAACGAGAGCCAGGACGATCTACTGGCGAACCTGCATTCGCTGCAGCCGATTCTGACACAGCTGGTGCGGTCCGGTGACAACCTGCCGAAGTCGATCGACCAGCTGCTGACCTACCCGTTCCCGCCGAATGCCAACAACGCGATCATCGGCGACTACATGAACCTGCACGTCACGGTCGACCTGAACGTCACGGACCTGTTGTCGAACCTGCTGACCAGTACGCCGGTCGGTGACCAGAACGGGAACACCGGGAACCAGAACGGTCCGGTGCAGAATCCGACCGATCCGAAGTCCGGTAAGGCCTCGTCACCGAAGGTGTCGGTGCCGGTACCAACCGACCGCAACGGCAACCCGCTGCCGGCCGGTGAGGCCAATCCACGCCAGGGCAACCTGTTGAACATGCTGCTGGGAGGGCTGACCGGATGATCCCGCGCAGTGTGAAGGTCAAGGTGCTGGCGTTCCTACTGGTCAGTGTGCTCGGCGTGTGTTACGTAGCGGTCCGCTACGTCGGCGTCGGCGACGCGCTGCTGGGCCGCTCGTACCCGCTGTCCGCAGAGTTCAGCACGGCCGGCGGGATTTTCACCAACGCCTCGGTGACCTACCGGGGCAGCCCGGTCGGCAAGGTCACCGCGGTCCAGTTGGACGGCCGGCGGGTCCGGGTGCGGATGCGGATCGACCGCGGTGTACAGATCCCGAAGGATCTGCGGGCCGTGGTGACCGACCGTTCCGCGGTCGGCGAGCAGTACCTGGATCTGCGGCCCTACGGCGGGGACGGCCCGTACCTGCAGGCTGGGGACACCATCCCGGTCAGCCGTACCGGTGTCCCGCTGCCGACCGAGACGTTGCTGGTCAACCTGGACAAGCTGGTCGGCTCGGTGGACACCAACGACCTGCAGGTGGTGATCGACGAGCTGGGGCGCGCCTTCGACGGCAGCGGTGACTCCCTGCAACGCATCCTGGACTCCAGTGACAAGCTGCTGTCCACCGCGGAGACCGACCTGCCGCAGACGGTCCAGTTGCTGCAGGACGGTCAGACGGTGCTGTCCACCCAGCAGGCCAGTTCGGCGGACATCCGGCGCTGGGCGAAGGGTCTGGCGCAGCTGACCACGACGCTCCGTACCTCCGACGCGGATCTGCGTAAGCTGCTGGCCAACGCGCCGCCGGCGGCCCGGCAGGTGACGGGTCTGCTGCACGACCTGGACCCTTCGGTCGGCACCCTGCTGGGCAATCTGATCACGGGCGGTGGGGTAGCGACCCGCCGGATCGCGGGCATCCGGCAGATCCTGGTGGTCTATCCGTTGGTGACCGCTGGTGGTTTCACTGTCACTCCAGGAGATGGCACGGCGCATTTCGGTCTCGTACTCGATGTGGACGACCCGCCACCCTGCCAGTACGTCCGGACGGGTGAGAAGCTGAAGTGCACGCAGGGTGAGCAGCAGCAGGGTTCCAGCGTGCGCGGCAACAACAACACGCCGCGCCTGGGCGGCCCGGAGATCACGCCGGTGCCGGAGGGTGGCCCCGCGCCGTCCGCTGGTACATCATCGGGTGGTAGCTCCGGGGCGGACGGACAGTCCGCATCCCACCCGGCCGCGTCCGACGTTGCCGGCTACGACCCGTCCACCGGGCTGGTGCTCGGCCCGGACGGCAAGCCGCTACAGTTCGGCGGCACCGGCGGCCAGTACCAGTTGGCCGGCGACCAGTCGTGGAAACAGCTGCTGTTGGCCGGCCTGCAACCGTGAGGCCACCCGCCACGTACCGAATCGAAGGGCAGCATGTCGACGAGTAGCAACCCGCTGCGACACTGGGTCGTCCGGCCGTGTCAGACCCTGTGGCACTCGGTGCGCGGCATGACCGTGCTGACCGTGGTACTCGCGCTCCTGGTGGCCGGCGGTGTGGCCAGCACCGCGGTCGGAGGCTGGCGCGCCTACCAGCAGAGCCAGGACGAGCAGGCCCGCAACGCCGCAGTGTCCGCGGCGAAGACGACCGTCAGCAACTTCATGAGCGTCAGCGCGAAGACGGTCGACCATGACCTGAAGCGCACGCTGGACGGCTCCACCGGCGACTTCAAGCGCGAGTACCAGAACGGCATGAAGCAGACCCGCTCCGCGGTGGTGGAGAACAAGGTCAGCGCCAAGGCGCAGGTCCTGTGGGCCGGCGTGACCACCAGTAAGCGAAAGTCGGCGACCGTACTGGTGGCGATGGACGCGACGGTCACCAACACCAACGCCCCGGACGGGCGCAAGGCCCACTACCGGGTACGGGTGGTCATGGCCGAACAGGGCCAGCGCTGGCTGGTGTCCAAACTCGAATTCGTCTGAGCTCGCCGAGCGCCCGGTCCCGCGCGTTTCGAACCTGAGGTACGGAGGACAATCCCGCGATGCCCCGCTTCATTCCCCGGGCGCTGCGTGGTCAGGCACCGCCGAAGGGCGGCCAGCCGGGCCACCCGACCCGTACCCACCGTCCTGCCGCCGGTCGTCGCCGGAATTCGACCCGGCCCGTACCAGCGGACGCTTCGACGGCGCCGGACGGCCTGACCGGGTCGGACAACGCTTTCCCGGAGGATGCCGCCGCGCCCGACGCCATGTCGGGCAGTACCGGCTCGGCTGGTGCGACCTCGGGCGGTGCCGGCTCGGACGACGGGGTGGAAGCGAAATCGACCGGTCTGCGGCGGCGCCCGAGTCCGGGGCCGGTCCGACCGGCTCCGGCCCGGTCGCGGAGCGCAGAGCGGCGGCCGTCACCGCGCCCGAAGTCCGACGTCGACGATGTACCCGCCGATGCAGATCCGGACGAGAGCGCACGTGCCGGTTCGGACCCGGACGGCTCGGCGGAGTCGGCCGGCGTACCGACGCGCCCGGCCCGGCCGCCGGTGAAGGCGCCGGTACGGCCCGGGAGCGGTACCCGCAGCGGTCGGTCCGCTCGTTCCGGTCGGGCTGGCAGCGGTAGGAGGTCCGACGGAGCTCGGGGCGACACGAAGGCAGGGAAGGGCAGAACAGCCGTCCGCCGGGTCGTCGCGCAGCGCAGGCTCAGCCGCCTGCACCGGGCGGCTCTGGTACTTCTCGTACTCACCGTACTGGTCGCCGGGAGCGCCGTGTCGGTCTGGGTGGCCTCCCAGTACACCGCCAGTTTCGGCGAAGGGGTGGGCCGGGCGCGTAACGAGGCGACCTCGGTGGCCCAGGCCGCTGCGCCGGTGATCCTGTCGTACGACTACCGGACGTACGACGCGAACGTCGCGCGGGCCCGCCGGTACATCGGTGGTGATTTCGCCAAGCAGTACGCGACGAGTACCCGGGACCTGAAGAAGAACGCGGTGAAGGCGAAGGCCGTGGTACGGGCGACCGTCGCGGCCACTAGTGTGGTCTCTGCCACTAACAACACGGTCGTGGTCTTGCTCTACGTGGACCAGTACCGGCAGAACAGCAACATCGACGGCCAGAAGGTCGACCAGAATCGGGTACTGATGACTCTGACGCGATCGTCCGGCGCATGGCTGGTCACGAAGGTGCTTGCGGTCTGATCGACCCGGATCACTGGGCGTTGTGCCTTGTACAGGCGTTCTGCTCGGTTTGTGCTGACCTCTCCCGGGTCGGTTGTCTGACTTTTCCACCATGTTGACCGCGCGCCAGCTCTTGACGACGCAGCGCCAGACAGGCACGCTGATCTCTAGCTGCTTCTGCGCACCGCGCGGAGGCCAGCTGCAGGGAGCAGGTGTCGGGTGCCCGGATTCGTTCTGGAGGCTGTCCCGCCGTTCCTTCGCGGCTCGGCCTGGACAGCGGTGAGCCTTTCGGCTACACTGCTAGTTTGCGCTGCCTTCTAACGTTGAGCTCACCGAAATTGTCTGGATGTTGCCGGTTTGACGGTGACATATGGGTGGTTTTAGGGGAGTCGTTTGGGGTGCGCGCGTACCGGCCGTCGCTGACAGGTCCTCGGAAGGACGCATCTTGGCAGCTTCCCGCCCTGCGAAGACCCTGACCACGAGTGCTTACGCTCCCCGCCGAGTCTCATTCGGCAGGATCACCGAACACCTCGAGGTACCCAACCTCCTTGCCATCCAGAACGAGTCTTTTGACTGGCTGGTCGGCAACGAGGCTTGGCGTGCCCGCAGTGACGATGACTCCTCCCCCCGTAGTGGACTAGCGGAGATCCTGGAGGAGATCAGTCCCATCGAGGACTTCTCCGGCACCATGTCGCTTTCCTTCTCGAACCCACGGTTCGACGAGGTGAAGGCGTCGATCGAAGAATGTAAGGAGAAGGACCTCACCTATTGCGCGCCGCTGTTCGTCACCGCGGAGTTCACCAACCACACCACTGGCGAGATCAAGAGCCAGACGGTGTTCATGGGCGACTTCCCGATGATGACGAACAAGGGCACGTTCATCATCAACGGCACCGAGCGTGTCGTCGTGTCCCAGTTGGTCCGGTCGCCGGGTGTCTACTTCGACAAGCAACCCGACAAGACCTCCGACCGCGATGTCTCCAGCGTCAAGGTGATCCCGAGCCGGGGCGCCTGGCTGGAGTTCGACATCGACAAGCGGGACACCGCCGGGGTGCGGATCGACCGGAAGCGCCGTCAGGCCGTCACCGTCCTACTCAAGGCCATCGGTTGGAGCAGCGAGCAGATCCGCGAGCGGTTCAGCTGGTCGGAGATCATGCTGGCCACGCTGGAGAAGGACCACATCGGCGGCCAGGACGAGGCGCTGCTGGACATCTACCGCAAGCTGCGGCCGGGCGAACCGCCGACCAAGGAGAACGCCCAGACGCTGCTGGACAACCTCTTCTTCAACCCGAAGCGTTACGACCTGGCCAAGGTCGGTCGCTACAAGGTGAACAAGAAGCTGGAGGTCAACGCGCCGGTCACCACCGGGGTGCTCACCGAGGACGACGTCGTCTCGACGATCGAATACCTCTGCCGGCTGCACACGGCCGAAGAGGGTTACGACGCCGACGACATCGACCACTTCGGTAACCGCCGGTTGCGCACCGTCGGCGAGCTGATCCAGAACCAGGTCCGGGTCGGTCTGTCCCGGATGGAGCGGGTCGTCCGGGAACGGATGACCACCCAGGACGTCGAGGCGATCACGCCGCAGACCCTGATCAACATCCGCCCCGTGGTGGCGGCGATCAAGGAGTTCTTCGGCACCAGCCAGCTGTCCCAGTTCATGGACCAGACCAACCCGCTGGCGGGCCTGACCCACCGGCGCCGGCTGTCCGCACTGGGCCCCGGCGGTCTCTCCCGGGACCGTGCCGGCATGGAGGTCCGGGACGTACACCCGTCGCACTACGGTCGGATGTGCCCGATCGAGACCCCGGAGGGGCCGAACATCGGCCTGATCGGCGCGTTGTCCGCGTTCGCCCGGGTCAACCCGTTCGGGTTCATCGAGACTCCGTACCGCAAGGTGATCGACGGCAAGGTGTCGGACCACGTCCAGTACCTGACCGCCGACGAGGAGGACCGGTACATCATCGCCCAGGCCAACGCGCCGCTGGCAGATGACGGTTCCTTCGCGGAGAGCACCGTACTGGTCCGCCTGAAGGGCGGCGAGTTCGAAGCGGTCAGCCCGTCCAGGGTGGACTACATGGACGTCTCGCCCCGGCAGATGGTGTCGGTGGCGACCGCGATGATCCCGTTCCTGGAGCACGACGACGCCAACCGGGCACTGATGGGTGCCAACATGCAGCGTCAGTCCGTGCCGCTGGTCAAGGCGGAGTCACCGCTCGTCGGCACCGGCATGGAATACCGTGCTGCGGTCGACGCGGGTGACGTCGTGGTGGCCGAGGAGCCGGGTGTCGTCGAGGACCTGTGCGCCGACTACGTGACGGTGCACCAGGACGACGGCCACCGTCGCACCTACCTGCTGCACAAGTTCCGCCGTTCGAACGCCGGTACCTGCATCAACCAGCGTCCCGTGGTGGACGAGGGTCAGCGGGTCGAAGCCGGTCAGGTCATCGCCGACGGGCCGTGCACCGACGAAGGTGAGATGGCGCTCGGCAAGAACCTGCTCGTCGCGTTCATGCCGTGGGAGGGCTACAACTACGAGGACGCGATCATCCTGTCCCAGCGTCTGGTGCAGGAGGACGTGCTCTCCTCGATCCACATCGAAGAGCACGAGGTCGACGCCCGGGACACCAAGCTGGGTCCGGAGGAGATCACCCGGGATATCCCGAACGTCTCCGAGGAGATGCTGGCCGATCTCGACGAGCGCGGCATCATCCGCATCGGCGCCGAGGTCCGCGACGGCGACATCCTGGTCGGCAAGGTCACCCCGAAGGGTGAGACCGAGCTGACTCCGGAGGAGCGGCTGCTGCGCGCGATCTTCGGTGAGAAGGCCCGGGAGGTCCGGGACACCTCGTTGAAGGTGCCGCATGGTGAGTCCGGCACGGTCATCGGCGTACGGACGTTCAGCCGGGACGACGGCGACGAACTGTCCCCCGGAGTGAACGAACTGGTCCGGGTGTACGTGGCCCAGAAGCGCAAGATCCAGGACGGTGACAAGCTCGCGGGCCGGCACGGCAACAAGGGCGTCATCTCCAAGATCCTGCCGCCGGAGGACATGCCGTTCCTGGAGGACGGCACGCCGGTCGACATCGTGCTCAACCCGCTGGGTGTGCCGAGCCGGATGAACGTCGGCCAGGTGTTGGAGACCCACCTCGGTTGGTTGGCGAAGAACGGCTGGAAGCTGGACGGTGAGGACACCGCCTGGAAGAAGTCGCTCAAGTCGATCGGGGCGGACTCCTCGGTGCCGGACACCAACCTCGCCACGCCGGTGTTCGACGGCGCGCACGAGGAGGAGATCGCCGGCATGCTGGACGCCTCCCTGCCCAACCGGGACGGCACCCAGCTGGTCAACGGCAGTGGCAAGACCAAGTTGTTCGACGGCCGTTCCGGGGAGCCTTTCCCGGACCCGATCGCGGTCGGCTACATCTACATCATCAAGCTGAACCACCTGGTGGATGACAAGATCCACGCCCGTTCCACCGGGCCGTACTCGATGATCACGCAGCAGCCGCTGGGTGGTAAGGCGCAGTTCGGTGGGCAGCGGTTCGGCGAAATGGAGTGCTGGGCCATGCAGGCCTACGGCGCGGCGTACGCGTTGCAGGAACTGCTGACGATCAAGTCCGACGACGTCGTGGGCCGGGTCAAGGTCTATGAGGCGATCGTCAAGGGCGAGAACATCCCCGAGCCGGGCATTCCGGAATCGTTCAAGGTTCTGCTCAAGGAACTCCAGTCGCTGTGCCTGAACGTGGAGGTGCTCTCGTCCGACGGGGTCACCCTCGAGATGAAGGACAACGACGACGAGGTGTTCCGCGCGGCGGAGGAACTGGGTATCGACCTGTCCAGGCACGAGCCGAGCAGCGTCGAAGAGGTCTGAGTGGTCGTACCGGGCGCGGCAGGCGCCGCGCCCGGTACCCCCAAGGACAGCGGCCGACACCACCGGTAGGGCGGCGTGCACACCGCCACACCACGACCCAAAGGGGACTGACCACAAGTGCTCGACGTGAACTTCTTCGACGAGCTGCGGATCGGCCTGGCCAGCGCCGACGATATTCGGCAGTGGTCGCATGGCGAGGTCAAGAAGCCCGAGACGATCAACTACCGCACGCTGAAGCCCGAGAAGGACGGACTCTTCTGCGAGAAGATCTTCGGCCCGACCCGGGACTGGGAGTGCTACTGCGGCAAGTACAAGCGCGTCCGGTTCAAGGGGATCATCTGTGAGCGCTGCGGCGTCGAGGTGACCCGGGCCAAGGTGCGGCGTGAACGCATGGGCCACATCGAACTGGCCGCCTCCGTCACGCACATCTGGTACTTCAAGGGTGTGCCGAGCCGGCTGGGCTACCTGCTGGACATCGCACCGAAGGATCTGGAAAAGATCATCTACTTCGCCGCCTACGTGGTGACGAAGGTGGACGGCGATGCCCGGCACCGTGACCTGTCGACCATCGAGAACGAGATCGGCGCCGAGAAGCGGCAGCTGGAGAACCGTCGGGATGCCGACGTCGACGGTCGCGCCAAGAAGCTCGAGAGCGACCTGGCCGAGTTGGAGGCGGAGGGCGCCAAGAGCGACGTCCGACGCAAGGTCAAGGAGTCCGGCGAGCGCGAGATGCGTCAGCTGCGGGACCGCGCCCAGCGCGAGATCGACCGGCTGGACGAGGTGATGGACACCTTCCGCAAGCTGGAGCCGAAGCAGCTGGTGCCCGATGAGCTGCTCTACCGCGAGCTGCGGGACCGTTTCGCCGACTACTTCGAAGGCGGAATGGGCGCCGAGGCGATCAAGGCGCTGCTGGAGAACCTCAACCTCGACACCGAGGCCGAGAGCCTGCGCGAGACCATCCGGTCCGGCAAGGGTCAGCGCAAGATCCGTGCGCTCAAGCGGCTGAAGGTCGTGGCGGCGTTCCAGAGCACCCGTAACAGCCCGCTCGGCATGGTGCTGGACTGCGTCCCGGTCATTCCGCCGGACCTGCGCCCGATGGTGCAGCTCGACGGTGGCCGCTTCGCCACCAGCGACCTGAACGACCTGTACCGCCGGGTGATCAACCGTAACAACCGGTTGAAGCGGTTGATCGACCTCGGCGCGCCCGAGATCATCGTCAACAACGAGAAGCGGATGCTCCAGGAGGCCGTCGACGCGCTGTTCGACAACGGCCGCCGCGGACGTCCGGTGACCGGCCCGGGCAACCGGCCGCTCAAGTCGCTGTCCGACATGCTCAAGGGCAAGCAGGGCCGGTTCCGGCAGAACCTGCTGGGCAAGCGCGTCGACTACTCCGGCCGTTCGGTGATCGTGGTCGGCCCGCGGCTCAAGCTGCACCAGTGCGGCCTGCCGCGGTACATGGCGCTGGAACTGTTCAAGCCGTTCGTGATGAAGCGGCTCGTCGACCTGAACCACGCGCAGAACATCAAGTCCGCGAAGCGGATGGTGGAGCGCGGCCGTACCGCCGTGTGGGACGTGCTCGAAGAGGTCATCTCCGAGCACCCGGTGCTGCTCAACCGGGCCCCGACCCTGCACCGGCTGGGCATCCAGGCGTTCGAGCCGCAGCTGATCGAAGGTAAGGCGATCCAGCTGCACCCGCTGGTCTGCGCGGCGTTCAACGCCGACTTCGACGGTGACCAGATGGCGGTGCACGTACCGCTGTCCACCGAGGCGCAGGCCGAGGCCCGGATCCTGATGCTGTCGTCCAACAACATCCTGAAGCCGTCGGACGGCAAGCCGGTCACCATGCCCTCGCAGGACATGATCATCGGTCTGTACCACCTGACGCACCGCACTCCGGGCGCGTCGGGCGAGGGCCGGATCTTCTCCTCCGAGGCCGAGGCCCGGATGGCGTACGACTCCGGCGAACTGCACCTGCAGGCGCCGGTACGGATCCGGCTGCGGGACCTGCCGGCGGTCGACAACGGCGCCGGTGCGGCGCCGTGGGAGGCGCCGGAGGGTTGGCAGCCCGGTGACCGGGTGACGCTGGAGACGACGCTGGGGCGGGTGCTGTTCAACGAGGCCCTGCCCACCGACTACCCGTTCGTCAACTACGAGATCCGCAAGGGTCAGCTCTCCGCGATCGTCAACGACCTCGCGGAGCGGGCGCCCAAGGTGCTGCTGGCGGCGACGCTGGACGCGCTGAAGGAGGCCGGCTACCACTGGGCCACCTGGTCCGGGCTGACCATCGGTATCGCCGACGTGGTGGACCCGCCGAACAAGCGGACCATCCTGGAGCGGTACGAGAGGGACGCGGCGCAGGTCGACAAGCAGTACCAGCGTGGTCTGATGACCGCGGAGGAACGGCGTGGCGAGCTGATCGAGATCTGGACCAAGGCGACGAACGAGGTCGCCAAGGACATGGAGCACGCACTTCCGCAGGACAACACCCTCTGGAAGATGATCAACTCCGGGGCGCGGGGCAACATGCTCCAGCTCCGCCAGATCGCTGCGATCCGTGGTCTGGTGGCCAACCCGAAGGGCGAGATCATCCCGCGGCCGATCAAGTCGAGCTACCGCGAGGGTCTGTCCGTGCTGGAGTACTTCATCGCCACGCACGGTGCCCGTAAGGGTCTGGCCGACACGGCGCTGCGTACCGCCGACTCCGGGTATCTGACCCGGCGTCTGGTGGACGTCTCGCAGGACGTGATCATCCGCGAGGAGGACTGCGGCACCGAGCGGGCCGTGCCGATGACGGTCTCCAACGACGTCGAAGGCACTCTGGTCAAGGACGAGCACGTGGAGACCAGCGTGTTCGCCCGGTCTCTGGCCGAGGACGTACTCGACACCAAGGGCAACGTGATCGCCACCCGCAACACCGACGTCGGTGGACCGCTGGTGGATCGTCTGGTCGCCGGCGGGGTCAAGACCGTCAAGGTGCGTTCGGTGCTCACCTGCGAGTCGCGGCTGGGGGTCTGCGCGCACTGCTACGGCCGTTCGCTGCCGACCGGTCACCTGGTCGACATCGGTGAGGCGGTCGGCATCATCGCCGCCCAGTCCATCGGTGAGCCCGGTACCCAGCTGACGATGCGTACCTTCCACACCGGTGGTGTGGCCGGCGACGACATCACCCAGGGTCTGCCCCGTGTCACCGAGATCTTCGAGGCCCGCGTACCGAAGGGCAAGGCGCCGATCGCCGAGTCCGCCGGCCGGGTCCGGATCGAGGAGGGGGAGAAGTCGCGGAAGATCATCGTGGTGCCGGACGACGGCTCCGAAGAGGTCGTCTACGACAAGATCCCGCGGCGTACCCGACTGCGTAAGCAGGACGGTGAGCACGTCGCGGTCGGCGAGAAGCTGATCGAGGGCACCATCGACCCGCACGAACTGCTGCGGATCCTCGGCCCCCGATCGGTCCAGCTGCACCTCGTCGACCAGGTCCAGGCGGTCTACCGGGCGCAGGGTGTGCTGATCCACGACAAGCACATCGAGATCATCGTCCGGCAGATGCTGAAGCGGGTCATCATCATCGATTCCGGCGCGACGGAGTTCCTGCCCGGCGCACCGGTCGAGCGGGCCAACTTCGAGGGTGAGAACCGTCGGCTGGTCTCCGAGGGCGTCGAGCCGGCTTCGGCCCGACCGGTCCTCATGGGTATCACGAAGGCGTCGCTGGCCACCGAGTCGTGGCTGTCGGCGGCATCGTTCCAGGAGACCACCCGGGTGCTCACCGAGGCAGCGATCGAGGCGCGCAGCGACTCGCTCATCGGCCTCAAGGAGAACGTCATCATCGGTAAGCTCATCCCGGCCGGTACCGGTATCTCCAAGTACCGCAACATCCGGGTGGAGCCCACCGAGGAGGCGAAGGCCCAGGTGTACTCGATGACCGGGTACGGCGACACGGACTACGGGTTCGGGCCGGCCAGCGGGCAGGCAGTGCCGCTGGACGACTACGATCTGGGCGGCTTCGGCCGCTGACGCGGCAACTGGGCGGCTTCGGCCGCAGACACGGTGCTGGCGGCTTCGGCCGCCGATGCCACTGAAGTTGAGCATGGGCCGTCGGGGACCTTCGGGTTCCCGACGGCCCATGACGTCTGTGTCATCAGCTGGGCGGCCGCGTTGCTGGCGGTGCGCCCCGGCCGGCTGGCCAGGGCCAGGTACGTTGGGACGGTCAACGACGGCCGGGGTCGTCGACCCGATACGCGTGGGGGTTTGCGTTGTTTCCGGCAGTCGACGGTTCGACGGCGGGGCCGCAGGGCACGCCCGGTCCGGTCGATGGCGCCGTGGCCGAGGTGCAGGGGCACCGCCATCCGCTGGATCCGGACCCGGTGCGCTCATCCAAGGCGACCGCGGTCCAGTGGCTCGGCATCGTCGCGGTGCTGTTCTCTCCCGTACTGGCCGGGGTCCTGCCGGCCGTGGTGGCGCTCGTCCTGGCCCGGGACGCGGCAAACCAGATGCGTGCCTCCGCGGGCTTCCTGACCGGTGCCCGGTCGCTGCTGTGGGGGGTCCGGCTGGCGCGGCTGGCGTTGTGGATCGCGGCTGCGATGATCGTGTTCGGCGTTGTGGTGGCACTGTTGCGCGCCGGTGGCCCCATGTCGTCGGGCGTCCAGTACGGCCCTGACGTGAACTGATCCGCGCGCTGGCCCGCCGCGTCGACGGCGGGCCGGGGAGGAAGAGCATGAGCGAGCAGCCCGGACCGGGGCAGGGTACGGGTCCGAGGGGTGACGACCGGCAGGATCCGGCGCCACCGCCCGGTTATCTGATTCCATCCGATGCCGAACGTGGCGTGTCGTCCGACCGGGATTCCCCTCCACCGCCACCACAGACGCCGCAGGACGATCCTCCGGCGCATTCCGGGCCGGCGTTCACTCTGCCGTCGTCCGAGCCGGACTCTCCGGTCAGCGGCACCAGCGGGGCACCGCCGGCCGCCGGCGGGTACGGAGCCCAGCGTCGGGCGGACACCGGCCAGCGGGATGACACGAGCGGTATCGAGTACCAACAGCAGTCGGGTGGTTTCGGCCAGTCCGGTCCACAGCCCAGCTATGGCACCGGCGGACCGACGTCACAGACCGGCTACGGTCAGCAGAGCGCGCCGCCCTCCTACCAGCAGAGCGCGCCGCCCTCCTACCAGCAGAGCGGTTACCAGCAGGGCGGGCCGCAGCAGGGCGGCCAGGGCGCTCAGCACAGTGCGATCCCCGCGTACGGGCAGCAGCAGGCCAGTGCGCCGCCCAGCCATCCGCAGACCGCCTATCCGAACGCGCCGGTTTCCGGCTACGCGCAGCCCAATGCTGCTGGTTACTCGCAGGCCGCGGGATACGGCGCCTATCCGCAGTCGGGTCAGCCCCAGTACGGGGTCGCGCTGCCGCCCACCAAGCCGCCGAACAACGGCGTGGCACTCGGCGCGATGATCACCGGTATCGGCAGTTCCGTCATGGCGTTGGGCACCTGCTGCGTGGGGCTTGCGTCGATCCTGGGGATACTCGCGGGTGCGGCCGCTCTGGTGATGGGAATCATGGCGCGCAAGCAGATCCAGCAGCCCGGCGCGCAGTCGGGGGGTTCCGGGATGGCCCTGGCCGGGATCATCACCGGTGCCTGCGGGGCAGGTCTGTCCCTGATCGGCCTGGCGCTCTACCTGGCCGGAGTGGCGATGCTCTCGGCGAACAACTTCTGAGTGTCCGGAGTCGGACCATTGGCTGCCGCTGTGCGCCCGGATTGCCGTCAGCGTCACCGGAGTCGGTATCCGCGCGCGGGCAGTGGCGCCGGCGGAGGTGTCGTGGGTCGCACCAGAGCGAAGATCGCAGCCCGCCCTGCGGGCGGTCCGGGGAGCCGGCTATCCTGATGGATAAACAGGTAGTACGAGGGCACAGGCCCGGATGACGGGTCCGACCAGGACCCCCCGTTTTGACCTCGGTCAGGATGGTGGGTACTCTTGGTCTTCGTGCCTGGGCGCTGCCTGGGTCCGTCGCGTGTGCGTCCGGTCGGCATCTCGGTGTCGAACGAAACAGGCTTCCAGCCTGTTTCGGGGTCTACCGCATGGCGACGTGCAGGACAAAAGACTGTGTCGAAGTCATCGCGCAGCCACCGAGGTCTGCGAGAGGGCGACACGCCCGACCGCGGGGGTCGGGGAATCCGGTCGGTTCGGTTGCGTCATGCCGCCCCGCGCGCCGGAACGGCTCGGTGACCGCGACACGGTCCGATGTCGGCAGGACCTCAGACAGCATCAACGGCAGGTAACACCGCAACACGGTAGGACCCGCAAGTCCGATCACCAGAAGATTGGCCCGGCCAGTGATGGCCGAAGGGAGCGAAAGACCCGGTGCCCACGATCCAGCAGCTGGTCCGCAAGGGCCGCCAGGCGAAGACCAGCAAGACGAAGACGCCAGCGCTGAAGGGAAGCCCGCAGCGGCGTGGCGTGTGCACCCGCGTGTACACGACCACCCCGAAGAAGCCGAACTCGGCGCTTCGCAAGGTGGCTCGCGTGAAGCTGTCCAGCGGTATCGAGGTGACCGCGTACATCCCGGGTGTCGGCCACAACCTGCAGGAGCACTCGATCGTGCTCGTGCGTGGTGGCCGGGTGAAGGACCTGCCGGGTGTGCGGTACAAGATCGTCCGCGGCTCATTGGACACGCAGGGCGTGCGGAACCGTAAGCAGGCGCGTAGCCGCTACGGAGCGAAGAGGGAGAAGAGCTGACATGCCGCGCAAGGGACCCGCACCGCGCCGTCCGCTGACCGCGGACCCGGTGCACAGCTCGGTGCTCGTCACCCAGCTCATCAACAAGGTGCTCATCTCTGGCAAGCGCCAGCTGGCCGAGCGCCTGGTGTACGAAGCCATGGAAGGCGCCCGGGAGAAGACCAACACCGACCCGGTCGTCACGCTCAAGCGGGCGTTGGACAACATCAAGCCGTCGCTGGAGGTGCGCAGCCGTCGAGTTGGCGGCGCCACGTACCAGGTGCCGGTCGAGGTCCGTCCGCAGCGCGCCACCACGTTGGGTCTGCGCTGGCTGATCCAGTACTCCCGGGCACGTCGGGAGAAGACCATGACCGAGCGGCTGATGAACGAGCTGCTGGATGCCAGCAACGGTCTGGGTGCTGCGGTGAAGCGCCGCGAGGACACGCACAAGATGGCCGAGTCCAACAAGGCCTTCGCGCACTACCGCTGGTAGTCCACCGGCCCCGACTCCGCAGCGGTGCCGCCGGCCGCATCATTCCGGCGGCACCGACTCCATGCCAAGCGACGAGAGAAGTAGGTAGCAGTGGCAAACGCTGACGCCGCGCTGGCCAAGGTCCGCAACATCGGCATCATGGCCCACATCGATGCCGGTAAGACGACGACGACCGAGCGGATCCTGTTCTACACCGGTATCACGTACAAGATCGGTGAGGTTCATGACGGCGCGGCCGTGATGGACTGGATGGAGCAGGAGCAGGAGCGGGGCATCACGATCACTTCGGCAGCGACGAAGTGTGAGTGGAAGGGCTACACGGTCCAGATCATCGACACCCCGGGACACGTCGACTTCACCGTCGAGGTGGAGCGCAACCTGCGCGTACTCGACGGTTCGATCGCGGTCTACGACGGCGTCGCCGGCGTGGAGCCGCAGACCGAGAACGTCTGGCGGCAGGCCGACAAGTACCACGTTCCGCGGATGTGCTTCGTCAACAAGCTCGACCGCACCGGCGCCGACTTCTACCGTTGCGTCGACATGATGGTGGACCGGCTCAACGCCACCCCGTTGGTTCTGCAGCTGCCGATCGGCAACGAGGCAGCCTTCATCGGCGTGGTCGACGTACTCCGGATGAAGGCCCTGACCTGGCGTGGGGAAACCCAGATGGGTGAGGACTACGCCATTGAGGACGTTCCGGCGGACATGCAGGAGAAGGCCGCGGAATATCGCGAAAAACTCCTGGAGACGCTGGCCGACGTCGACGACGCGGTGATGGAGAAGTACCTCGAGGGTGAGGAACTGTCCATCGAGGAGATCCAGGCCGGCATCCGCCGGGCCACGATCGCCAACAAGGCCAACCCGGTGCTGTGCGGCTCCGCGTTCAAGAACAAGGGCGTACAGCCCATGCTCGACGCGGTGATCGACTACCTGCCCAGCCCACTGGACCTGCCGGCGATCGAGGGCCTGGCCACCGACGGCGAGACGCCGGTCGAGCGGCACGCGGACCCCAAGGAGCCGTTCTCCTCGCTGGCGTTCAAGATCCAGACGGACAAGCACCTGGGCAAGCTGACCTACGTGCGGATCTACTCCGGCACCCTGGAGACGGCCACCCAGGTGGTCAACTCCACCAAGGACCGCAAAGAGCGCATCGGCAAGATCTACCAGATGCACGCGAACAAGCGGGAGGAGCGCGGCTCCGCCCAGGCTGGCGACATCATCGCGGTGCAGGGTCTGAAGCAGACCACCACCGGTGACACGCTCTGCGACCCGGCTCACCCGGTGATCCTGGAGTCGATGGTGTTCCCTGAGCCCGTCATCGACGTGGCGATCGAGCCGAAGAGCAAGGCGGACCAGGAGAAGCTGTCGGTCGCGATCCAGCGGCTGGCCGAGGAGGACCCGACCTTCCGCGTCAAGAACGACGAGGAGACCGGCCAGACGGTCATCTCCGGGATGGGCGAGTTGCACCTCGACATCCTGGTCGACCGGATGCGGCGGGAGTTCAACGTCGAGGCCAACATCGGCAAGCCGCAGGTGGCGTACCGCGAGACGATCAAGAAGCGCGTCGAGAAGATCACCTATCTGCACAAGAAGCAGACCGGTGGTTCCGGCCAGTTCGCCAAGGTGATCGTCAACATCGAGCCACTGCCGATGGAGGCGGACGGCCCGACGTACGAATTCGACAATAAGGTGACCGGTGGTCGGATCCCGAGGGAGTACATCCCCTCGGTGGACGCCGGTGCGCAGGACGCCATGCAGTACGGCATCCTCGCCGGTTATCCGTTGGTCGGAGTGAAGTTCGAACTCGTCGACGGCCAGTACCACGAGGTGGACTCCTCCGAGATGGCATTCAAGATCGCCGGTTCCATGGCGCTCAAGGAGGCCGCTCGGAAGGCCAGCCCGGTGCTGCTGGAGCCGTTGATGGCGGTCGAGGTCACCACGCCCGAGGAGAACATGGGTGATGTGATCGGCGACTTGAACTCCCGACGTGGCGCGATCCAGGCGATGGAGGAACGCAGCGGCACCCGTGTGGTCCGCGCCAACGTTCCGCTGTCGGAGATGTTCGGTTACGTCAACGACCTGCGGTCCAAGACCCAGGGGCGGGCGAGTTACTCGATGCAGTTCGACTCGTACGCTGAAGTGCCGTCCAACGTGGCCAAGGAAATCATCGCTAAGGCCACTGGCGAGTAACTTGCTGCACGTGGATCATCCGTGGATGCTCCACGAGCAGCAGCAGTGATTGAGCAACATCAATAGCCGTCCGGCGGCTCGGTCCCCGCGAACGCGGGGGAGTTCCAGAAACAGCAAGTCCACAGGAGGACACCAGTGGCGAAGGCGAAGTTCGAGCGGACCAAGCCGCACGTCAACATCGGCACCATCGGTCACATTGACCACGGCAAGACGACGCTGACGGCGGCCATCACCAAGGTCCTGCACGACAGGCACCCGGATCTGAACCCGTACATGGCGTTCGATCAGATCGACAACGCGCCTGAAGAGAAGCAGCGCGGTATCACGATCGCGATCTCGCACGTCGAGTACCAGACCGACAAGCGGCACTATGCGCACGTCGACTGCCCCGGTCACGCGGACTACATCAAGAACATGATCACCGGTGCCGCGCAGATGGACGGCGCGATCCTGGTGGTCGCCGCGACCGACGGCCCGATGCCGCAGACCCGTGAGCACGTACTGCTGGCCCGCCAGGTTGGCGTGCCGTACATCGTGGTCGCACTGAACAAGGCGGACATGGTCGAGGACGAGGAGCTCGTCGAGCTCGTCGAGCTCGAGGTCCGCGAGCTGCTGTCCAGCCAGGAGTACCCGGGCGACGACCTGCCGGTCGTGAAGGTCTCCGCGCTGAAGGCGCTGGAGGGCGACGAGACCTGGGCGGCCTCGGTGGCCGAGCTCATGGACGCCGTGGATGAGTACATTCCGGAGCCCGAGCGCGACATCGACAAGCCGTTCCTGATGCCGATCGAGGACGTCTTCACGATCACCGGCCGCGGTACCGTGGTGACGGGTCGCGCGGAGCGCGGCACGCTCAAGGTGAACGAAGAGGTCGAGATCGTCGGCATCCGCGAGAAGTCGACCAAGACCACCGTCACCAGCGTCGAGATGTTCCGCAAGATCCTCGACGAGGCGCGTGCCGGTGAGAACTGCGGCCTGCTGCTGCGCGGTATCAAGCGCGAGGACGTGGAGCGCGGCCAGGTCGTGGTGAAGCCGGGGACGATCACCCCGCATACCGAGTTCGAGTGCCAGGTCTACATCCTGTCCAAGGATGAGGGTGGCCGTCACACGCCATTCTTCAACAACTATCGTCCGCAGTTCTACTTCCGGACGACCGACGTGACCGGCGTGGTGACCCTCCCCGAGGGCACCGAGATGGTCATGCCGGGCGACAACACCTCGATGTCGGTGGTGCTGATCCAGCCCATCGCCATGGAGGAGGGTCTGAAGCTGGCCATCCGTGAAGGCGGTCGTACCGTCGGCGCCGGCCAGGTTACCAAGATTCTCAAGTAGTGCACGTGAGGGGGCCGGCCCCGCTCGAGCTCATCGGGTGGGTCCGGTCACCCCGGTTTCCGTTCGCGGCACTCGGTACGGCATACTAGACAGGTTGCGTCCGCGGTGCGTCCGCGTGTCTGCCACTCTGATAGGTGGCTGGCATAGGTCGCATCGCACGATGCGAGGCCAGCGAACCCGGCCGACCGGTTTCCGGTAGGGCGGTGTGGAGCCAAGCGTTGAGACCCGCGGCAGGGTGTTCCGGCGAGTTTTCTCGCGGGTCACCTGCGGAGCGTGTCATCGGCAGCAGGTGGATCTCCGGTCCGGATGTTCGGGCGGAGCTTTGACCTCGGATCGGCGACACGCCCGACCGCGGGGGTCGGCCAAGTCAGCGAAATTGCTGGCAGGCCGGCTGAAGAAGGACCACAGGAGCCTGAAGTCGGGATCATCGGGGACTCGCTCGCCAGCGAGCTCCTCGCTTTCCGGCCAGGGCAGCGGCACGAGAGAAGGAATCAGAAGCCACCATGGCGGGACAGAAGATCCGCATCCGGCTGAAGGCCTACGACCACGAGGTCGTCGACTCCTCGGCGCGAAAGATCGTCGAGACGGTGACGCGCACCGGGGCGCAGGTCGCTGGCCCGGTGCCGCTGCCCACGGAGATCAACCGTTTCTGCGTCATCCGCTCGCCGCATAAGTACAAGGACTCGCGCGAGCACTTCGAGATGCGTACGCACAAGCGACTGATCGACATCATCGACCCGACTCCGAAGACGGTCGACTCGCTGATGCGGCTGGACCTGCCGGCCGGCGTCGACATCGAGATCAAGCTGTAGGGACCGAGAAGATGGACAGGCAAATCAGGGGCATCCTGGGCGCCAAGCTCGGCATGACCCAGATCTGGGACGAACGCAACCGAGTCGTTCCGGTGACGGTGGTTCAGGCCGGGCCTTGCGTCGTCACGCAGGTTCGTACCGCGGACAAGGACGGCTATTCCGCTGTCCAACTGGCCTACGGCGCAATCGACCCCCGCAAGGTGAACAAGCCGCGGGCCGGTCATTTCGAGCGGGCCGGCGTTACGCCGCGCCGGCACGTCGTGGAGATCCGTACCCCCGACGCCAGCGAATTCGAGCTGGGCGCCGAGGTCACGGTGGACGGCTTCGAAGCCGGCCAGCTGATCGACGTGACCGGCCGCACCCGCGGTAAGGGTTTCGCCGGTGTCATGAAGCGGCACGGCTTCCACGGTCTGAAGGCATCGCACGGTGTGGAGCGCAAGCACCGGTCGCCCGGTTCCATCGGCGGCTGTGCCACTCCGGGCCGGGTCTTCAAGGGCGTACGGATGGCCGGCCGGATGGGTTCCGACCGCTTCACCGTGCAGAACCTGACCGTGGTCGACGTCGACCTGGAGAACAACATTCTGCTGGTCAAGGGCGCGGTGCCCGGACCCAAGGGCACCTTGGTCCTGGTCCGCACCGCCTCCAAGCAGCCGTTGCGCAAGGGCGGTGTCAAGTGAGCCAGGTTGACGTACTGGACGTGGAAGGTGGTAAGACCGGCACGGTCGAGCTGCCGGACACCGTCTTCGACGTACAGGTGAACGTTCCGCTGCTGCACCAGGTCGTCGTGGCCCAGCTGGCAGCGGCCCGTCAGGGCACGCACAAGGTCAAGACCCGCGGCGAGGTTTCCGGCGGCGGCAAGAAGCCGTACCGGCAGAAGGGCACCGGTCGGGCCCGTCAGGGTTCGACCAGGGCCCCGCAGTTCGCCGGCGGTGGCGTGGTGCACGGGCCGGTTCCGCGGGACTACAGCCAGCGGACCCCGAAGAAGATGAAGGCGGCCGCACTGCGTGGCGCCCTCTCCGACCGGGCCCGCGCTGGCCAGGTCTTCGTGGTCTCGTCACTGGTGTCCGGGGACGTGCCGAGCACCAAGAGCGCGCTGACCGCGCTGCGTAAGGTGACCGAGGCCAAGCGGATACTGATCGTGGTTGCCCGCGAGGACGAGCTGACGTGGAAGAGTCTGCGCAACGTCCCCGAGGTGCACCTGCTCGCGGCGGACCAGCTGAACACCTACGACGTGCTGGTCAACGACGACGTGGTGTTCTTGAGCACCGCGCTGGACGAGTTCCTCGGCAAGCGCGACAAGGCTGAGGAGGACGAGGCATGAGCGGCGTGAGTTTCAACGATCCGCGGGATGTCATCGACAAGCCGGTCGTCTCGGAGAAGAGCTACGGCCTGCTGGACCAGAACAAGTACACCTTCCTGGTCCACCCGGACGCGAACAAGACGCAGGTCAAGATCGCGATTCAGCAGATCTTCAGCGTGCGCGTGCTGTCGGTGAACACGATCAACCGGGCGGGCAAGCGCAAGCGCACCCGTACCGGGTTCGGAAAGCGGAAGAGCACCAAGCGGGCGATCGTGACCCTCGCACCGGGCGACCGGATCGAGGCGTTCGGCGGCCCGGTCAGCTGACCATGCAGACAGCCGGACCGAATCTGATGGACACCGGCCGCGATCGCAAGCAGGGGTAGAGAGAACGATGGGCATCCGCAAGTACAAGCCGACCACTCCCGGTCGCCGCGGCTCGTCCGTGTCGGACTTCGTGGAGATCACCCGGAGTACGCCGGAGAAGTCGCTGCTGCGTCCGCTGCACTCCAAGGGCGGTCGTAACGCACAGGGCAAGATCACCACGAGGCACCAGGGTGGCGGCCACAAGCGGCAGTACCGCCTGATCGATTTCCGCAGGTCCGACAAGGACGGTGTGCCGGCCAAGGTCGCGCACATCGAGTACGACCCGAACCGGACCGCACGGATCGCGTTGCTGCACTACGCCGACGGCACCAAGCGCTACATCCTGGCGCCCAAGGGTCTGACCCAGGGCGCCAAGATCGAGGCTGGTCCCGCCGCGGACATCCAGCCGGGCAACAACAAGCCGTTGCGCAACATCCCGGTCGGTACCACCGTGCACGCGGTGGAGCTGCGCCCGGGCGGCGGCGCGAAGCTGGGCCGGTCCGCCGGTGCCAGCATCCAGCTGCAGGCCAAGGAAGGCATGTACGCGACGCTGCGGCTGCCCTCAGGTGAGACCCGGCTGGTGGACATCCGCTGTCGCGCCACGATCGGCGAGGTCGGCAACGCCGAGCAGTCGAACATCAACTGGGGCAAGGCCGGCCGGATGCGCTGGAAGGGCAAGCGTCCGACGGTTCGTGGTGTGGCGATGAACCCGGTCGACCACCCGCACGGCGGTGGTGAGGGTAAGACCTCTGGTGGCCGTAACCCGGTCAACCCGAACGGTAAGCCGGAGGGACGTACCCGCCAGAAGGGTAAGGACTCGGACCGGCTGATCATCCGTCGTCGCTACGCCACCCGTAAGCGCTAGGCCGGCTGAGACCAAGGAGCAAGTCAGATGCCTCGCAGTCTGAAGAAGGGTCCCTTCGTCGACGACCACCTCATGAAGAAGGTGGTGGTGCAGAACGAGAAGGGCACCAAGAACGTCATCAAGACCTGGTCGCGTCGTTCGACGATCACGCCGGACATGCTCGGGCACACGATCGCGGTGCACAACGGGATGAAGCACATCCCGGTGTTCGTCACCGAGGCGATGGTCGGGCACAAGCTCGGCGAGTTCGCGCTGACCCGTACGTTCAAGGGTCACGAGAAGGACGACAGGAAGAGCCGGCGCCGCTGAGCGCCACAACGCTGACGGTTCGCCGTCGGCGGGGATCGCAACGCGCACGGACGCACGAATCGATACGAGGAAACGAGCAAGGGGACAGCGATGCCAACTAAGGGCGACGCTACTGCGCCTCCCGGCGCGCGGGCGGTTGCGCGACACGTGCGCACCTCGCCGATGAAGGCGCGCCGTGTGGTCAACCTGGTTCGCGGCATGTCCGCGAAGGAGGCCCTCACGGTGCTCAAGTTCGCCCCCCAGGCAGCCAGCGAACCGGTCTACAAGGTGGTTGCCTCAGCGATCGCCAACGCCGAGAACAACGAGCGGCTGGACCCGGACTCGTTGCTCATCAGCGAGGCGTACGTCGACGAGGGGCCGACGCTGCGGCGGTTCCGGCCGCGGGCACAGGGCCGCGCGTACCGGATCCGTAAGCGCACCTGCCACATCACCATCGTGGTGGAGAGCGTGCAGACCGCAGGCGGGGACCGGAAGCGTGGGGCCAACAAGAAGGCTGCCGCGAAGAAGGCCGCCGCGCCGGCGAGCACCAAGGCCTCGGAGAAGGAGAGCGCGGAGTAATGGGTCAGAAGGTCCACCCGCACGGGTTCCGGCTCGGTATCAGCACCGACTGGAAGTCCCGCTGGTACGCGGACAAGCTCTACAAGGACTATGTCGCCGAGGATGTCAAGATCCGGCGGATGATGTCCGGTGGCCTGGAGCGCGCCGGTATCTCCAGCGTGGACATCGAGCGCACCCGTGACCGGGTCCGCGTCGACATCCACACCGCGCGTCCTGGCATCGTCATCGGCCGTAAGGGTGCCGAGGCGGACCGGATCCGCGGCGAACTGGAGAAGCTGACCAGCAAGCAGGTCACGCTGAACATCCTCGAGGTGAAGAACCCCGAGTCGGACGCCCAGCTGGTCGCGCAGGGCATAGCGGAGCAGCTGGCCAGTCGGGTGGCGTTCCGCCGCGCGATGCGTAAGGCCATCCAGTCCGCGATGCGCAACCCGCTCGTCAAGGGCATCCGGGTACAGTGCGGCGGCCGCCTGGGCGGCGCCGAGATGTCACGCTCGGAGTTCTACCGCGAGGGTCGCGTGCCGTTGCACACGCTGCGCGCCAACATCGACTACGGCTTCTTCGAGGCCCGCACGACCTTCGGCCGTATCGGCGTGAAGGTCTGGGTCTACAAGGGTGAGGCCGTACCGGGTCGCGAGCAGCCGGAAGTACCGTCCGGGCGTCCGCGCCGGGATCGCAACGACCGGCCGCGCCGTACCCGTTCCGGCTCCTCGGGCACCACCGCCACCGGTACCGAGGCGGGTCGCGCCGCAGCTGCGGAGCGGCATGGCCCGAGCAAGTCGGCGGCTGCGCCCGCTGACCAGCCGTCCCCCGAACAGACCGGTCAGGCTGCGCAGAACCAGCCGACCGAGACGAGTCAGGAGGGCTGAGCCATGCTGATGCCGCGTAAGCCCCCGAAGGGCTTCCGGAAGCCGCATCACCCGACCCGCCGCGGCAAGGCCAAGGGTGGCACGCGGGTGGTCTTCGGTGAGTTCGGCATCCAGGCACTGGAGCCGGCATACGTGACCAACCGACAGATCGAGGCGGCTCGTATCGCCATGACCCGCCACATCAAGCGTGGTGGCAAGGTCTGGATCACGATCTTCCCGGACCAGGCACTGACGAAGAAGCCCGCCGAGACCCGGATGGGTTCCGGTAAGGGTTCACCCGAGTGGTGGGTGGCGAACATCAAGCCCGGCCGGGTCATGTTCGAGTTGTCGTTCCCGAACGAGACGGTCGCGCGTGAGGCGCTGACCCGCGCGATCCACAAGCTTCCTATGAAGTGCCGGATCGTGAAGCGCGAAGTGGGTGAGGTCTGATGGCGGCTGGTACGCCGGCCGGTGAGCTGCGTGAGATCGGGAACGACGATCTGGCGAGCAAGCTCAGTGAGGCCAAGGCGGAGCTGTTCAACCTCCGCGTCCAGGGTGCTACCGGGCAGTTGGACAACAACCGTCGGCTGCAGGTGGTACGTCGGGAGATCGCCCGGATCTACACGATCATGCGTGAGCGCGAGCTCGGCCTCAGCGCTGCGCCGAGCGAGGTTGCGTGATGACAGAACAGCAGAGTGAACAGCGGGCCAAGCGTAAGACGCGTGAGGGCCTGGTGGTCAGTGACAAGATGGACAAGACCGTTGTGGTGGCCGTCGAGGACCGGGTCAAGCACCCGCTGTACGGCAAGGTCATGCGGCGGACCAGCAAGCTCCAGGCACACGACGAGCAGAACCAGTGCGGCGTGGGCGACCGGGTGCGTCTGATGGAGACGCGGCCGCTGTCGGCCACCAAGCGTTGGCGGATCGTCGAGGTCCTCGAGAAGGCCAAGTAGTACGACAAGGCCAAGTAGTCACAACACAACGGCGTTCCGCCAGGCTCCGCGACAGCGGAGGACCGGCAGACATCAGGAGTTGACGTGATCCAGCAGGAGTCGCGACTGCGCGTCGCCGATAACACGGGTGCCAGGCAGATCCTGTGCATCCGGGTGCTCGGCGGCTCCGGTCGGCGCTACGCGAGCATCGGCGACGTCATCGTGGCCACCGTCAAGGACGCGATCCCGGGCGCCGGTGTCAAGAAGGGCGACGTGGTCAAGGCCGTCGTCGTCCGTACAGCCAAGGAGAAGCGCCGGCCGGATGGTTCGTACATCCGCTTCGACGAGAACGCGGCGGTACTGATCCGGGACGGCGGGGACCCACGCGGTACCCGTATCTTCGGCCCGGTCGGTCGCGAGCTGCGCGACAAGAAATTCATGAAGATCATCTCCCTCGCACCGGAGGTGTTGTAGACCGTGAAGGTGAAAAAGGGCGACACGGTTCTCGTCATCGCCGGCAAGGACCGTGGAGCGAAGGGCAAGGTCATTGCGGCCTACCCGAGGCTTGACAAGGTTCTCGTCGAGGGTGTGAACCGGGTCAAGAAGCACACCAAGATCCAGACGTCCCAGCGCGGGTCTCAGACCGGCGGCATCGTCACCCAGGAAGCTCCCATCCACGTCAGCAACGTGATGGTGGTGGACGGTGACGGGCAGCCGACGCGGGTGGGTCGTCGCAAGGACGAAGCGGGCCGCAACGTACGCATCGGCCGGCGTTCCGGTAAGGACCTGTGATGACGACGGCAACGACAGAGAAGATCTCCCCACGGCTCAAGGAGCGGTACCGCAGCGAGATTGCTGGTGCCATGGGGGAGCAGTTCGCGTACGGCAACCCGATGAGGGTTCCGTCGGTGGTCAAGATCGTCGTCAACATGGGTGTCGGCGACGCTGCCCGGGACGCCAAGCTGATCGACGGTGCCGTCCGTGACCTGACGCTGATCACCGGCCAGAAGCCGTTGGTTCGCCGGGCCAAGAAGTCCATCGCACAGTTCAAACTGCGTGAAGGCATGCCGATCGGCGCGAAGGTGACGCTGCGCGGCAACCGGATGTGGGAGTTCCTGGACCGACTGCTGTCGATCTCGCTCCCGCGTATCCGGGACTTCCGTGGCCTGTCGCCGAAGCAGTTCGACGGCCACGGCAACTACACGTTCGGTCTGACGGAGCAGTCGGTCTTCCACGAGATCGACCAGGACAAGATCGACCGGGTCCGAGGCATGGACATCACCGTCGTGACGTCCGCAACGACCGACGAGGAGGGCCGGCACCTGCTCAAGCTGCTGGGCTTCCCGTTCAAGGAGAGCTGATCCATGGCGAAGAAGGCGCTGGTAATCAAGGCGGCGCGGAAGCCGAAGTTCTCCGCGCGTGCGTACACTCGCTGCCAGCGGTGCGGTCGTCCGAGGGCGGTATACCGCAAGTTCGGGCTGTGCCGGGTGTGCATTCGGGAGATGGCGCACCGCGGCGAGCTTCCCGGTGTGTCCAAGGCGTCCTGGTAGAAGCCGACGCTGGATAGCAACGCCACAGGCCCGTAACCGGGAACCGGGGCGAGGAAGGCACCACATCACATGACGATGACCGATCCAATCGCAGACATGCTGACTCGTCTGCGTAATGGCAACCAGGCGTACCACGATGAAGTGACCATGCCCTACTCGAAGATCAAGGCGAACATCGCCGAGGTCCTCAAGCAGGAGGGTTACGTCATCAGCTGGTCCGTCGAGGAGCCCGCCGAGGGTACCGTCGGCAAGAAGCTCAAGGTTGAGCTGAAGTTCGGCCAGAACCGGGAGCGAAGCCTCGCGGGTATCCGTCGGGTCTCCAAGCCGGGCCTGCGGGTGTATGCGAAGGCAGATGGGCTACCACGGGTGCTCGGCGGCCTGGGCGTTGCGATCATCTCGACGTCGCAGGGATTGCTGACCGACCGGCAGGCTCGTAAGCGTGGCGTGGGCGGGGAAGTCCTCGCCTTCGTCTGGTAAGGGAGTAGCTTCAGCCATGTCTCGGATTGGACGCAAGCCGATCCCGGTCCCGACCGGTGTGGACGTCAAGATCGACGGCGCCAGCATCTCGGTCAAGGGCCCGAAGGGCGAGCTGTCGCACACGCTCGCCGAACCGATCACCGCGAAGCTCGAGGACGGCACGCTGTACGTCGAGCGACCGAACGACGAGCGTCGTTCCCGCGCGCTGCACGGGTTGTCCCGCACGTTGGTGAACAACCTGGTCATCGGGGTCACCGATGGATACTCCAAGAGCTTGGAGATCCACGGCACCGGTTACCGGGTGCAGGCCAAGGGTTCGGACCTGGAGTTCGCTCTGGGGTTCTCGCACCCGGTCGTCGTGCAGGCGCCGAACGGCATCTCGTTCAGCGTGCAGAAGCCGACCCAGCTCACCGTCTCAGGTATCAACAAGCAGCAGGTGGGCGAGGTCGCGGCCAACATCCGCAAGATCCGGCCGCCGGAGCCCTACAAGGGCAAGGGCGTGCGGTACCAGGGCGAGACCATCCGCCGCAAGGCTGGAAAGGCAGGTAAGTAATGGCTGCCACACTGGCTAACCGGAATTCGGTCAAGGGCGACGCGGCAGCGCGTCGCATCGCCCGGAACCGTCGGCACTACCGGGTGCGCAAGCAGGTCAACGGCACTGCGGCCCGGCCGCGGCTGGTGGTGACCAGGTCGCTGCGGCACATCTACGCCCAGGTGATCGACGACGTACAGGGCCGCACGCTGGTCGCCGCGTCGACGCTCGACACCGGGCTGCGTGGCGCGGAGGGCGAGAAGAAGGACCAGGCGCGCAAGGTCGGCGAACTGCTGGCTGAGCGGGCTAAGAACGCGGGCGTGACCCAGGTGGTCTTCGACCGTGGCGGCAACGCTTATCACGGGCGGGTCGCCGCGCTGGCTGACGCCGCTCGGTCCGGCGGCCTGGAGTTCTAGGCTTCAAGGCACGCTGAGCATCGCCGGGCCGAGCGGGCCGGTGAGGATCGCAACTAGGTAACGAGAGAGGTAGCGCCTGATGGCAGGTCCGCAGCGCCGTGGCGGATCCGGCGACAATCGCCGGGATCGCCGGGATGGCGGCCGTGGCGGCGCGGCCGCGGAGAAGACGCCGAATCTTGAGCGGCTCGTCAAGATCAACCGCGTAGCCAAGGTCGTCAAGGGTGGTCGACGGTTCAGCTTCACCGCGCTGGTCGTGGTGGGCGACGGAGACGGCACCGTCGGAGTGGGTTACGGCAAGGCCAAGGAGGTGCCTGCGGCGATCGCCAAGGGCGTCGAGGAGGCCAAGAAGCACTTCTTCAAGGTGCCGCGCATCGGTGCGACGATCACCCACCCGGTGATCGGCGAGGACGCCGCTGGTGTGGTCATGTTGAAGCCGGCCAGCCCGGGTACCGGTGTGATCGCCGGTGGTCCGGTGCGCGCCGTGCTGGAGTGCGCCGGGATCCACGACGTGCTGTCCAAGAGCCTCGGCTCGTCCAACCCGATCAACATCGTGCACGCCACCGTGGCGGCGCTGAAGGGCCTGGAATCTCCGGAGCAGGTGGCGGCCCGCCGCGGCCTGCCGCTGGAGGACGTGGCGCCGACAGCGATGCTGCGGACCCGCGCGGGCCTGGCAAGCTGAACGGGGGACATGACATGGCACGCCTGAAGGTCACCCAGGTCCGGTCCACGATCGGCACCAAGCGGAACCAGCGCGAGACGCTGCGTACGCTGGGGCTGAAGCGGATCTCCGACGTGGTGGTCAAGGAGGACCGTCCCGAGTTCCGGGGCATGGTCCGTACCGTGATCCACCTCGTGCAGGTTGAGGAGGTGGAGTAGCGATGGCGCTCAAGGTTCACCACCTTCGGCCCGCGCCCGGTGCGCGCACCGAGAAGACGCGCGTCGGCCGCGGTGAGGGCTCGAAGGGCAAGACCGCCGGTCGCGGCACCAAGGGTACGAAGGCCCGGAAGAACGTACCGGCCGCCTTCGAGGGTGGGCAGATGCCCATCCACATGCGACTGCCGAAGCTCAAGGGCTTCAAGAACAAGTTCAAGGTCACCTACCAGGTCGTCAACCTCGACCGGTTGGCCGCGCTGTTCCCGGACGGCGGTGAGGTCGGCCCGTTGGAGCTGGCAAACGCCGGTGCGGTACGCGCCGGTGAGCTGGTCAAGGTGCTCGGCTCGGGTGACCTGGGCGGGGTGAAGATCCAGGTCAAGGCGCACGCGTTCAGTGCGTCGGCCAAGGAGAAGCTCGCCGCCGCCGGTGGTTCGGCCACCGAGCTGTAGATGATGTTGTGATCCGCGCCGTTGTGGGTGGCTGAGCAGGCCTTCCGCAACGGCGCGGTCTCATGTCGGCGCCGTGTCGCCGTCATGGATACCGTCGGAAACGCCCGTACTGTTAGAGTCGCCCAGAGCACCCGACTGACCTGTCGGGCAGCGGATCGACACCTAGCGCCGCCCAGGCGGTCAGTCTGCGCAGGAGGAACAGTTGCTCTCCGCCTTTGTCAGTGCGTTCCGTACGCCTGACCTGCGCAAGAAACTGCTGTTCACGGTCTTCATCCTGGCCATCTTCCGACTCGGAGCCGCCATTCCGAGCCCAGGTGTGTCCTATACGAACGTGCAGAAGTGTATTGACATCGCCTCCAACTCAGGCGGCACCAAGGATGTCTTCACGCTGCTGAACCTCTTCTCCGGCGGCGCGCTGTTCCAGCTGAGCGTGTTCGCGCTGGGGATCATGCCGTACATCACGGCGAGCATCATCCTGCAGCTGCTGACGGTGGTGATCCCGCGCCTGGAGCTGCTCCGCAAGGAGGGCCAGGCCGGTCAGGCCAAGATCACCCAGTACACCCGTTACCTGACTCTCGGGCTGGCGGTGCTGCAGGCCTCCGGATACATCGCGCTCGCCGAGTCCGGTCAGCTGTTCGGCAACCAGTGCACCGACCCGATCATCCCGAAGGTCGGCTCGATCCCGCACTGGGTCAGCCTGGTCACCATCGTGATCACGATGACGGCGGGCACCGGCTGCATCATGTGGCTGGGTGAGCTGATCACCGACCGCGGGGTCGGTAACGGGATGTCTGTCCTGATCTTCACCAACATCGCCGCCCGGATGCCGGCCGAGGGCTGGAACATCCTCAAGACCAAGGGCGGGCTGACTTTCGCCATCGTGCTGGCGATCGGCATCGTGGTGATCGTCTCGGTGGTCTTCATCGAGCAGGCGCAGCGCCGGGTGCCAGTGCAGTACGCGAAGCGGATGATCGGCCGCCGGATGTTCGGCGGCACCTCGACCTACATCCCGCTGAAGGTCAACCAGGCCGGCGTCATTCCGGTGATCTTCGCGTCGTCCCTGCTCTACCTGCCACAGCTGGTTACCCAGCTGGCCGGGCAGAACAGTACGAACCCGGTGATCACCTTCATCGGCCGTTACATCACACCACCCAACAACTGGGTGCACATCCTGCTCTACTTCGCCCTGATCATCTTCTTCACCTACTTCTACGTGGCGATCACGTTCAACCCGACCGAGGTCGCGGACAACATGCGGAAGTACGGTGGGTTCGTGCCGGGTATCCGGCCCGGCCGACCGACGGCGGAGTACCTGGACTTCATCCTGAGCCGGATCACCCTGCCGGGCTCCATCTACCTGGGCATCATCTCCGTGCTGCCGAATCTGTTCATCGGCCTCGCCGGTGGTAACGTCCAGAACTTCCCGTTCGGCGGCACGGCGGTCCTCATCATGGTCGGTGTGGGCCTGGAGACGGTCAAGCAGATCGAATCCCAGCTGATGCAGCGCAACTACGAAGGGTTCCTGCGGTAGTGCCGCCGCACAACGTGGCGGCCCCGCAGGCAGTCCGGCGGATCGAGGTGACGGCATGAGGCTGGTGCTGGTAGGCCCGCCGGGCGCGGGCAAGGGCACCCAGGCGGAGTACATCGCATCGCATCTGTCGGTGCCGAAGATCTCCACTGGTGACATCCTGCGGGCCAACGTCGCGGAGGGCACCGAGCTGGGTCGTGAGGCCAAGAGCTTCATGGATGCCGGCAATCTGGTGCCCGACCAGGTGGTCATCAACATGGTCCGGGAGCGGCTGGCGGAGACGGACGCGGAGGACGGGTTCCTGCTCGACGGTTTCCCGCGGACCGTGCCGCAGGCCCAGGAGCTCGACAAGGTGCTCGCCGACCTGGGCACCGGACTGGATCTGGTGTTGGAGCTGGTGGTCGAGGAGGAAGAGGTCATCCGCCGACTGTCGGGCCGTCGTACCTGCCGGGGCTGCGGGAAGATCTGGCATGTCGAGTTCGATCCGCCGGCCCGGGAAGGTGTCTGCGACCGGTGCGGCGGCGAGCTGTTCCAGCGTGACGACGACAAGTCGGAGACCATCACCAAGCGGCTCCAGGTCTATTCGCGCGACACCCAGCCGTTGGTGGCCTACTACGGCGCACAGAGCAAGCTGGTCGGGCTCGACGCGGTCGGCCCGGTCGAGGACGTGACCCAGCGGGCGTACGACGCCCTGCGCTCGTACGGCGGTTAGGACCGAGTTGTTCGCCAAGGATCGCATCCAGCTCAAGTCGCCCGAACAGATCAACCTGATGTGGACCGCCGGCATGCTGGTCGCGGACACCCTGGAGAAGTTGCGTGCCGCGGTGGCACCCGGGGTGTCCACCAGCGAGCTCGACGCGCTGGCCGAGGAGAACATCCGGTCCGCCGGCGGGACCCCCAACTTCAAGGGCTATTTCGGCTACCCGGCCACGATCTGCGCGTCGGTGAACGACCGGGTGGTGCACGCCATCCCGGACGACACCCGGCTGGTGGAGGGTGACCTCATCTCCATCGACTGCGGCGCGATCGTGGAGGGCTGGCACGGTGACTCGGCGATCACCGTACCGGTGGGTGAGGTCGACCCCGCGCTGCTGCGGATGATCGAGGTGGCCGAGGACGCGATGTGGGCGGGTATCGCCGCAGTCGGCACCGGGCGCCGTCTCACCGACGTCTCGCACGCCATCGAGCGGGCGGTACGGGCCGGCGGTACGTACGGGATCGTCGACGGTTACGGCGGGCACGGCATCGGTACGGAGATGCACCAGGATCCGCACATCCTCAACCACGGCCGCCCGGGTAAGGGACCGAAGCTGGTCACCGGGATGGCTCTGGCGATCGAGCCGATGATCACCATGGGTGCGCCGGATGTGGTCGAGTTGGACGACCAGTGGACGGTGGCGACGGTGGATCATTCGGTCGCCGCGCACGTCGAGCATTCGGTGGCGCGCTGCGCGGACGGCCTGTGGGTGCTGACCGCGCCGGATGGTGGCCGGTCCCGGCTAGGTGACCTGGCGTCCTCGCTGGCCCCGGCGCTCGGCTGAACGCTGTCGCCGGATTCCCGCCGTACCATGGGTGCAAGGGCCCTGATCGGGGGGAGGCCATACCGTGGACCGGCAGAACATGCGGATATCGGACGCGGAGCGCCAGGAGGTCGCAGACCGTCTGCGCGACGCTCTCGGTGAGGGCCGTCTGGAACTGTCCGAGTTCGATGAGCGGGTGCAGTCCGCCTATCAGGCGAAGACCTATCGGGAGTTGACTCCGCTGACCGCGGATCTGCCGTCGGCCCCGATGCCGCTGAGCATTGCGCGGCGCAACGGCGGTCCGGTCACCGCCGCCGAGGCGTCCCGCCGGGCGGCCGCGTTGTTGTCGATGGTGTTCGTGTTCATCGCTCTGGGTGTGTTGGTGTCAGTGGCCAGTGGCGGCACTGTCCTCCCGTTCTGGCCGTTGTTCATCTTCGCGTTCTGGGGCCTTTCCCGCCGAGCGGGTCATTACAACGGCCGTTGAGCCGGCCGCATCGACGTTTCGGTGACACTGGTTTGGCATCGCCCGGGAGGGGCGCGTAAGATACCTGATGGCGCACAGCGCCCATCCCTTCGTGCCCCGGTCCAGCTCACCTCTCGTGCCTGGGTCGGGACGTACGATGGGATCGCGGCTGAGGGCCTGTACGTCGACCATAGGACCCGACTCGTCACGGTTAGCGGAGGACATGCCGAAGAAGGACGGCGCCATCGAGATCGAAGGCCGTGTCGTCGAGCCTCTCCCGAACGCGATGTTCCGGGTGGAGCTCTCGAACGGCCATCGAGTGTTGGCTCACATCAGTGGCAAGATGCGGCAGCACTACATCCGTATCTTGCCTGAGGACCGGGTTGTCGTGGAGCTTTCGCCCTACGACCTGACTCGGGGACGCATCGTCTACCGCTACAAGTGAATCCGGTCCGGTCCGGTTCCGTCTGACGACGGCGCCGGGTCGGAGTGGTTTCGTTCAGTGGCGTACCGGCCGGGTCCTGGCATCATGATCCGGTCTTTCGTCGCTGCGTGGCCCGGGTCGTCCGTGCCCGTGATCAATGCACGTACCCCAGGTGCGTGCGGGGTTCGGCCTGACCAGCCGGCCTTGCGAACCTGCAAAGGACGCTAGAGAACGTGAAGGTAAAGCCGAGCGTTAAGAAGATCTGTAGCAAGTGCCGGGTGATCCGTCGCCACGGCCGGGTCATGGTGATCTGCTCCGACCCGCGCCACAAGCAGCGGCAGGGCTGACCAGCCCACCCGAGCACTGCCCCAGATCACGGCAAACGCTGAACGAAGAAAGGCCCGTCCAACGGGTCGGTCGACCGGCAACGGCGACCGGACCCGATCGCACCGCGCAGGCGGTGTGATACCCCCGGCCCGGAGGCCGGGGCCCCGCTCATTGGGCGGGCGGGGGCGGACGGGCGCAGACCTCCGGAAAGACTTGAGGAGTACGCCCACTTATGGCACGTCTGGTCGGCGTCGATCTGCCCCGCGAAAAGCGGATGGAGATCGCGCTCACGTACATCTACGGGGTCGGTCGGACCCGGGCGCACGAGACGCTCGCACAGACCGGCATCAGCCCCGACAAGCGCGTCCGTGACCTCACCGACGAGGAGCTCGTACAGCTCCGCGACTGGATCGAGGCCAACTACCAGGTAGAGGGTGACCTTCGCCGCGAGGTTGCCTCGGACATCCGGCGCAAGATCGAGATCGGTTGCTACCAGGGCATCCGGCACCGTCGCGGCCTGCCCGTCCGCGGGCAGCGGACCCGTACCAACGCGCGCGGCCGTAAGGGACCCAAGCGCACCGTGGCCGGCAAGAAGAAGGCCGGCAAGAAGTAGCAGTCCCAGATCTCGATCTTGACAGGAGAGACATACAGGTATGCCGCCCAAGGCGCGCGCCGGTGCCAAGAAGGTACGGCGCAAGGAGAAGAAGAATGTGGCCCACGGCCACGCCCACATCAAGAGCACGTTCAACAACACCATCGTGTCCATCACGGACCCGATGGGTGGCGTGATCTCCTGGGCGTCGTCCGGCCAGGTGGGCTTCAAGGGCTCCCGCAAGTCGACCCCGTTCGCCGCGCAGCTGGCCGCCGAGGCCGCCGCACGTCGTGCCATGGAGCACGGCATGCGCAAGGTGGACGTGTTCGTCAAGGGCCCCGGCTCCGGCCGGGAGACCGCGATCCGCTCGCTGCAGGCCGCTGGCCTGGAGGTCGGATCGATCCAGGACGTCACGCCGCAGCCGCACAACGGATGCCGGCCGCCGAAGCGTCGCCGGGTCTGAGGGGGAGCAGAAGAGTCATGGCTCGTTACACAGGTCCGGATTGCCGTCGTTGCCGGCGCGAGAAGATGAAGCTGTACCTCAAGGGCAGCAAGTGCGAGGGCCCGAAGTGCCCGCTGGAGTCCCGGCCGTACCCGCCGGGGCAGCACGGACGCGGTCGTCTCAAGGAGACCGAGTACCTGCTCCAGCTGCGGGAGAAGCAGAAGGCCAAGCGGGTCTACGGGGTGCTGGAGAAGCAGTTTTCCCGGTACTACGAGGAGGCCAACCGGCGCTCCGGCAAGACCGGTGAGGTCCTGCTGCAGCTGCTGGAGATGCGCCTGGACAACGTCGTCTACCGGGCCGGCTACGCCAAGTCCCGGGACATGGCCCGCCAGGTGATCCGGCACGGCCACATCGTGGTCAACGGTCGCAAGGTGGACATCCCGTCGTACCAGGTCTCCGAGCACGACATCGTCGAGGTCCGGGAGAAGTCCCGGGAGATGACGCCGTTCGTGGTCGCTCGCGCCGAGGCCGGCGAGAAGACCATCCCGGCGTGGCTGGAGGCCATCCCCGGCCAGCTGAAGATCCTGATCCACTCCACCCCGGCCCGGCAGGTCATCGACACGCCGGTCCAGGAGCAGCTCATCGTCGAGTACTACTCGAAGTAACACCGTCGGTCCCCGGGGCGCGTTGTCCCGGGGACCGCATCCGGTAGGTGTCATATAGCGGGCACCCCGACCATGGAGGAACAACCGTGCTCATCACCCAGCGCCCGTCGCTGTCCGAGGAGTCGATCGCGGAGAACCGGTCCCGGTTCACCATCGAGCCCCTGGAGCCGGGCTTCGGCTACACGCTCGGCAACTCGCTGCGGCGTACCCTGCTCAGCTCGATTCCCGGCGCGGCCGTCACCAGCATCAAGATCGACGGTGTCCTGCACGAGTTCACGACGATCCCCGGTGTCAAGGAGGACGTCGTCGACCTGGTGCTCAACATCAAGGAGCTGACCGTCAGCTCCGAGCACGACGAGCCGGTCACCATGTACCTGCGTAAGCAGGGCCCTGGACCGGTCACCGCAGGTGACATCCAGCCGCCGGCCGGCGTGGAGGTCCACAACCCGGACCTGCACCTGGCCACGCTGAACGACAAGGGTCGGCTCGACATGGAGCTGGTCGTGGAGCGCGGTCGTGGCTACGTGACCGCGGCGCAGAACAAGCAGGCGGGGCAGGAGATCGGCCGGATCCCGGTCGACTCGATCTACTCCCCGGTGCTGAAGGTCAGCTACCGCGTCGAGGCGACGCGGGTCGAGCAGCGTACCGACTTCGACAAGCTGGTCCTGGACGTCGAGACGAAGAACTCGATCAGCCCCCGTACGGCGCTGGCCTCCGCCGGCTCGACCCTGGTCGAGCTGTTCGGGCTGGCCCGGGAGTTGGACGAAGCGGCCGAGGGTATCGACATCGGCCCGTCGCCGCAGGACGCTCAGCTCGCCGCCGACCTGGCCCTGCCGATCGAGGAACTCGACCTGACGGTCCGGTCGTACAACTGCCTCAAGCGTGAGGGCATCAACTCGGTGGGTGAACTGCTGTCCCGTACCGAGGCGGACCTGCTGGACATCCGCAACTTCGGCCAGAAGTCCATCGACGAGGTCAAGATGAAGCTGGCAGGCATGGGACTGGGTCTCAAGGACCAGGCTCCCGGGTTCGACCCCGCCAGTGTCGCGGAGAGCTTCGCCGAGCCCGACTACGACGGCAACGACTTCCGCGAGACCGAGCAGCTGTAGAACACCCGGGCGGGCGGCGTCGCGATTTGCGCCCGCATTGAACTAGAGGAGCCTGAGAACGATGCCCAAGCCGACCAGGGGTGCCCGTCTGGGTGGTAGCCCGGCCCACGAGCGGTTGATGCTGGCGAACCTGGCGACGTCGCTGTTCAAGCACGGCCGGATCACCACCACCGAAGCGAAGGCCAAGCGGGTCCGCCCGCTCGCCGAGCGGATGGTGACCTTCGCGAAGCGTGGCGACCTGCACGCCCGTCGCCGGGTCGCCACGGTGGTGCGGGACAAGGACGTTGCGTACCAGCTGTTCGCCGAGATCGCGCCGCGGTTCACCAGCCGCCCGGGTGGTTACACCCGGATCGTGAAGGTCGGCCCGCGTAAGGGCGACAACGCTCCGATGGCCGTCATCGAGCTGGTCGAGGAGCTCGTCGAGGCGCCCGCGCCGAAGGCGAAGCGGGCCAGCCGTCCGGCGAAGAAGACGGAGGCCGTCGAGGCCCTCGCCCCGGAGGAGACGACCGAGCAGTCGGCCGTCGAGGCCGTCGCCGACGACAGCACCAGCGAGAGCAAGGACGACAAGTCCGCCGAGTAGAACGACCTGCAGCAGCTGACGAGCCCGCCCCCGAAAGGTGGCGGGTTCGTCCGTATCCGGATGGGGGTGGTGGGCGTGCGGCTGAGGCTGGCAGTGGCGTACGACGGGACCGGGTTCTCCGGTTGGGCGGTGCAGCCGGAACGACGGACCGTGGCCGGTGAGCTGGCCACCGCGCTGGACCGGTTGTTCGGCAGCCACACCGGGCTGACGGTCGCGGGGCGTACCGACGCCGGGGTGCATGCCACCGGGCAGGTCTGCCACGTGGACGTGCCGGACGACGCCTGGCCGAAGGTCGCCACGGCCCGGTCCGCCGATGTGGCCGACCCGCAGGTCGCGGTACGTCGGCTGGCCGGGGTGCTGCCGTCGGACGTACGGGTGCCGGCGGTACGTCCGGTGGATGGGCGTTTCGACGCCCGGTTCGCGGCGTACCGGCGACGCTACGAGTACCGGGTGACCGACGACCCGGCCGGCCCGTCCCCGCTGCGCCGGTTCGACACCCTGGGCTGGTCACGGCGGCTGGACGTGGCGGCCATGCGTACGGCGTCGGCCGGACTGCTCGGCGAGCACGACTTCGCCGCGTACTGCCGCCGCAAGGACAACGCCACCACCATCCGGGAACTGCAGAGGCTGGACTGGTCGAGCACCCCGGACGGGGTACTGGTGGCGGCGGTACAGGCGGACGCGTTCTGCCAGGCCATGGTGCGTAGCCTGGTCGGTGCCCTACTGGCGGTCGGTGAGGGCCGGCGTCCGGCGGACTGGCCGGCGGGTCTGCTGTCCCGGGGCGAGCGGGCCAGCGAGGTACCGGTCGCGCCGGCGCAGGGGCTGACTCTGGTCGGCGTGGACTATCCGGACGATCCGGCCGAATGGGCGTACCGCGCCGTGGCTACCCGCCGCCGACGGGACGAGCCGGTCGGGTAGGGGCGGGAACCGGCGGGAGCGGACTGTCACCGGGCGGCGGTAGCGTGGCGTTATGCGCTCTGACCAGGACCGATGGGCCGGACCGCCGCTCGCGGCGAGTGCCGCCGGATGGGCTGCGCCGTCCGGTGAGACCTGGTACACCCCGGTACCGGCGGCCGCGGATCTGTCCGGGCACCTGGCCACCACCTGGCAGGCCCGGCTCGGCGGACAGCTCCGGCTGGTACCGGACGGCTGCGTCGACGTGCTGTGGGTCGGCAACGGCACCGCCTGGGTGTGCGGCCCGGAGACGTCCGCCTGGACGTTCCGGCTGCCGACGGCGACACCGGTGTACGGGGTCCGGTTCCGGCCGGGCCGGGCCGGCGTGGCGCTGGGCGTCGATGTGCAGGAGCTGTACGACCGCAGACTGGAGCTGTCCGATGTACTGGGTGGGCGCGCGGGCCGTCACCTGGTCGAGCAGGTGGGTGAGGCCCGTGACGCCACGGCGGGCCTGGCGGCGTTCCAGCGGGCTGTACGCGGCTGGGTGGCCGGCTCGCCGGAGCCGGGCCCGGTGGCCGGCACGCTGCCCCGACTGCTGGCCGCCCGGCCGGGGATCACCGTCGCGGAGGTTGCTGCGGAACTGGCCCTCGGCGACCGGCAGTTGCACCGGCAGTGTGTCCGCGCGTTCGGGTACGGGCCAGCGACGTTGCGGCGGATCCTGCGGCTGCAGCGGTTCCTGGCGCTGGCACGCGGCTCCGGTGCGGGCGCCGACCTGGCGTGCCTGGCGGTGGCTGCCGGCTACACCGATCAGCCGCACCTGTCCCGGGACTGCCGGATGATCGCCGGCGCGAGCCCGGCGGAACTGGCCGGCCGGCGTCCCGGTGGCACCGGTCGGCGGGATCGTGTCCGATCCGTACACGACGGGGCGCCGGGCCGCGATCCATACTTGGCCGCATGAGCGAGATTTCTACGCGGTACGGGGTCCTGGCCGACGAGTTCGGTCGGCGGTTGGCGGCGGTATCGGACGATGCGTGGGGCAGTCCCACCCCGTGTGCGGGCTGGGCGGTACGCGACGTGCTCAGCCATGTGATCGACAGCTACCGGCGGATGCCGGGCGCCGTCGGCGAGCCGATCGAGCCGAAGTCGTCGGTGGCCGACGAGCCGCTGGCCGCCTGGGCCGAGGTGGACGCGGCGATGCGGGAGTTCCTGGCTGACCCGGCCCGGGCGGGTGCGGAGTACGACGGAGCGTTCGGGCGGACCACGGTCGAGCAGACGGTGGATTCGTTCCTCGGCTTCGACCTGCTGATGCACGCCTGGGACATCGCCCGGGGCAGTGGTCAGGACGAGACGCTGCCGGCCGGTGAGGTGCACCGGGCGTACGAGATGGCCCAGGGGCTCGGCGACGCCCTGCGTTCTCCCGGGGTGTGTGGGCCGGAGGTGCCGGTGCCGGCCGACGCGTCGGAGCAGGACCGGTTGCTCGGCCTGCTCGGTCGTACCCCCTGAGCACGCGGACCACGAGCGCCGGGTCGGCCTGTCCGACCCGGCGCTTGCTCCTACGCCCCGACGGGCTCGACGGGCGGCCGCGCCGAAGGCTCGTCGGGTGACGAGCGGACGCCCTGCTCGCCGATCAGCCCACGGTCGCGCAGCAGCAGAGTGAACTGCTGCTGCTGCTGCGTGGAGAACGCCCGGTCCGGCAGGATGACGGGAAACGTTCCTGGCTCGGACACCAGCAGCCAGCCGCGCCGGACCCGGACTGCTCTGCGGTAATGCCGCCACGAGACCTGCTGGTCCATCACCTCCATGGTGTAGCGCACGTGATCCGGTCCGAACTCGTACGTGCCCTCCCCGGTGACGGTGCCTGGCAGACTCCGGCGGGTGCGCCTGACGCTCGTGAACGAGAGCCCGATCAGCGCCAGGCCGAAGATGAAGAAGTAGCAGCCGGACGATGACGGTTCCATCAGCCCGACGAGCGGGGTCGGCAGAGTGGACGTCAGGCGACCAAGAGTTGATGACGGCGCCGGATCGTCCGCGAGCAGGGCTGGCACAGAGACCACGGCGAGGAAGAGTCCGACGAAGCGGTAACGCCATAGGGTGCGGCGGGCGATGCGCCGGAGCACGCTGTTGAGCTCGGCCGGGCGCGGGGTGAAGGTGATGATCAATGGGGGCACGCCGGGATGCTAGGGCCACGTTGTCCGGTCCCCGTATCGGCTGAACAGGCGGATCTCGTCCGACCGCGCCGGCCGGCCGGCGCTGGGTGTGCGGTTCAATGGGCGCGTGTCGAATGATTCCGCCGACCACTACTTTTCGGCCGATCCGGCCGCTCCGGCGACCCGACGGCCGGTGAGGTTCACCGTCGCCGGCCGCGAGCTGCGGTTGCAGGCGTCCGCCGGGGTCTTCTCCGCCGCACGCCTCGATCCGGGCACCGCGGTACTGTTGCGCAAGGCGCCGCTGCCGCGCCGCGCCGGCACGCTGCTGGATCTCGGCTGCGGGTACGGGCCGATCGCGGCGAGCCTCGCGGTCAGCGCGCCGGCGGCCACGGTGTACGCGGTGGATGTGAACAGCCGCGCGCTGGAGCTGGTGGCGGAGAACGCGGCCAGGGTCGGTGCCGCGGACCGGATCCGGCCGGTACGTCCCGACCAGGTATCCGACGATGTCCGGTTCGATGAGATCTGGAGCAATCCGCCGATCCGGATCGGCAAGCCGGCGCTGCGCGAACTGCTGCTGACCTGGCTGCCGCGGCTGCTGCCCGGTGGGGTGGCCTGGCTGGTGATGGCGCGCAACCTGGGCGCCGATTCGATGCAGGAGTGGCTGACCCAGCAGGGCTTCCAGGTCACCCGGCACGCAGGTCAGAAGGGCTACCGGGTCTTCGCGGTGCAGGTCGCGGACCCGTCGGCCGGTTAACCGGGCGACAGGCGCGGAAACTGCCTGCACAATCCTGTAGCTGTGGGGTATGTGGATGTCGCCGGGGTGAGCCATGTGCTGCCCGATGGCCGGGAACTGTTCAGAGACGTGTCGTTCCGGGTCGGTGAGGGCGCCAAGGTGGCTCTGGTCGGCGCGAACGGTACGGGCAAGACGACGCTGGTCCGGATGGTGGCCGGCGACCTGCCGGTGCCCGACGGGGTGATCGGGCGGTCCGGTGGGCTGGGCGTGATGCGCCAGTTCATCGGCATGGTCCGGCGTCTGCCGGGCACGCCGGGCCCGGACACCGGGGAGCAGACCGTACAGGATCTGGCGTTGTCGTTGGCGCCGCCGCGGGTGCGGGAGGCGGGCGGTCGGCTGGCCGTCGCCGAGCGGGCGATGCGGACGGCGGAGCGGCGGGGTCGGTTCTCCAGCGCGGCCCGCGAGGCGCAGGTCCGGTACGCCGAGGCGCTCGGTGCCTGGGGCGATGCCGGCGGCTACGAGGCGGAGGTGGCGTTCGACACCGCGTCGATCGAGGTATTGGACGCCGAATGGGTGGATGCCAGGGACCGGATCCTGCACACCCTGTCCGGCGGTGAGCAGAAACGCTTCGCGCTGGAACTGCTGTTGGCGGGGCCGGAGGAGGTACTCCTGCTGGACGAGCCGGACAACTTCCTCGACGTACCGGCCAAACGGAAGTTGGAGGCGCAGCTGTCCGCCTCCTCCAAGAGCGTGCTGTATGTCAGTCACGACCGGGAGCTGCTGGCGAACACCGCGGACCGGATCGTGGCCCTGGAGAGCGGGAGCTGCTGGACGCACGGCGGCGGTTTCGCCAGCTGGCACCAGGCCCGGGCGGACCGGTACGAGCGGCTGGAGGAGCTGCGCCGCCGTTGGGACGAGGAGCACGCCAAGATCAAGCAGCTGGTGATCATGTACCGGGAGAAGGCGAAGTACAACTCGGACATGGCGAGCCGGTTGCAGGCGGCGAAGACCCGGCTGGCGAAGTTCGAGGAGGCCGGCCCGCCACCGTTGCCGCCGCGCGACCAGGACATCAGGATGCGGCTCGAGGGTGGGCGTACCGGCAAACGGTCGGTGATGTGCGAGGGCGTGGCGCTGCACAACCTGACCGACGCGTTCGACCTGGAGGTCTGGTACGGCGACCGGGTCGCGGTGCTGGGCGCCAACGGTACGGGCAAGTCGCACTTCCTGCGGCTGCTGGCGCTGGGCGGTACCGATCCGGGGCCGGACGCGACGCCGGTGGACGGTCGGGCACTCACCCCGGTCGGCCACGATGGTGTCGCCCGGCTGGGTGCCCGGGTCCGGCCCGGTCACTTCTCCCAGACCCATGACCGGCCGGAGCTGTACGGCCGTTCGTTGCGCGAGATCCTGTGGCGCGGCGACGAGCACCGCAAGGGCCTGGACCAGTCGGCGGCGATGAAGGCGCTGGACCGGTACGAGCTGACCCGGCAGGCCGAGCAGGACTTCCGTACGCTGTCCGGCGGCCAGCAGGCCCGTTTCCTGGTGCTGATGCTGGAGTTGTCCGGGGCCACCCTGCTGCTGCTCGACGAGCCGACCGACAACCTGGACCTGGCCAGCGCGGAGGCGCTGGAGGAGGGCCTGCGGTCGTTCTCCGGGACGGTGCTGGCGGTCACCCATGACCGCTGGTTCAGCCGTGGCTTCGACCGTTTTCTGCTGTTCGGCAACGACGGTGCGGTCACCGAGACGACCGAACCGGTCTGGGACGTACGCGCCTCCCGTTGACTTTTCGCCCTCGTGGCGGGCGACTGGTTCACTGGACCGATGCCGGGACTGCTCGACGATCTTGCGGTGCTGGCACGCCGCTTCACCGCCGACGGTGGGCCGCCGCCGCGTGTGCCGTCCATCCCGGCGGTAATCGGGTTGGGGTACACCGGCCATCATGCGCGACCATGGGAGCATGGCCATTCCCCAGCAGTTGTCGGCAGGCGACGTAGGTTCCGAGGGGCAGGTGGAGTCCACCGAGTGCCCAGTGCCCGGCGCCGACGCGTCCGGCACCGACGCGTCCGGCACCGATGTGTCCGGGGTGCTCCCGATCCGGGTCACCACCGACGACGCGGACGAACCGTACGATGTGGTCGACGCGCTCACCCTGATGCGTTTCGCCAGCGGGGAGCAGCCGCACGCGCGCACCAAGCGACTCGACCGGATCAGGCCGGACGCGACCCTGCTGCCCGACGGCGGCCGGCTGCTGCGGTCCGTACACGAGGATTCCCGGCAGTCCCGGCTGGTGGCCGGGCAGGGTTGGACGCTGCGGGCCGTACGGTGGCGGGGCGGTGGCGGTGAGGTGACCGTGACCGCCGAGTCGGAGGACCTGGCCCGTACGGTGCTCGACCGGGCGCTCGACGGGGTGACCCCGGAACCGGTACCGGAGCCGGAGTCGGTGGAGATGGGCTTCTGGTATCACTCCTCCCGGCGTGGCGCGTACCGCACTTCCCGGGCGATCGCCGCCCGGGAATGGCCGGCGATCCGGCACAACTACGCGGGCCCGGTGGCCGGCGCGCTGGACAGCCTGATGGCGGTGACCCCGGAGACGGTCAACGGCCGGCTGCTGTTGCTGCACGGGCCGCCCGGCACCGGTAAGACCACCGCGCTGCGTTCGTTGGCGCGGGCCTGGCAGCCGTGGTGCCAGGTGGACTGCGTACTGGATCCGGAGCGGCTGTTCGCCGAGCCGAGCTACCTGATGGACCTGGTCATCGGCGAGGACGACGAGGACGACAGCGGCAGGTTCCGGCTGCTGCTGTTGGAGGACTGCGACGAACTGGTTCGCAGCGAGGCGAAGTACGCCACCGGCCAGGCACTGTCGCGGCTGCTGAACCTGACCGACGGGCTGCTCGGCCAGGGCCGCAACGTGCTGGTCGGGATCACCACGAACGAGGATCTGCAGTTGCTGCACCCGGCCGTGGTACGGCCAGGTCGCTGCCTGGCTCAGATCGAGGTCGGGCCGTTGAGCGCGCAGGAAGCCGCGGTATGGCTGGGTGAGGGGGAGCACTCTCCCGGTGCCGCCACGCTGGCCGAGTTGTTCGCCCGGCGCAGCGGTCAGCCGCCGGTGCAACTGCGCAGACCGGAGCCGTCGGGTGGCTTCTACCTCTAGGAGTCGGATCCCTTCCGGGGGGTGGGTTTCCGGTGCCGTCGGGCGGGGCCGGGTGGCATCGCTGGGTGCGGCGCCGGCCACCGCGGTGTTGCGCCGGGTGCTCGCGAGCCACCCCGAGGTGGTGGCGTTGCGGGGTGCCTGGAGGGCCGGCCGGACCGTGATCGCGCTGCGCCCGGTGCGTTTCGCGCCGCCCGGCGCGGATCCGTTCCGGTTGCTGCGCGAGGTTCCGGCGACCGATGCGCGCGACGGGGTGTGCGGCGGCTGGTTCGGCGTCCTGCGCTACGACCTCGCCGAACGGCGCTACCGTGGCCCGATCGGTTGTGCGGTCGGCGACCTGGCCTACTTCGACCGGGTGCTGCGGCAGCGCGCCGACGGGGTGTGGGAACTGGCCGGGCTCAGCGCGCTGCCCGGTACGGAGGTCGACCGGTACCGTCGGCTGGTGGTGGCGGCCCGACGTTCCGCCGGACCGCCGGGTGGCTATTCGGTGGGGCCGGCGGCGTTCGGTTCCCGGGCCGGGCATCTGGCCGCGGTACGGGCCTGCCAGGAGCAGATCGCCGCGGGGGAGATCTTCCAGGCCAACATCTGTCTGCGGATCACCGGCCGGTTCGGCGGCGACGCCGGCGCGGCGTTCGCCTGGATGAGTGAGCGGCTGCGGCCGGTACGCGGTGCGTTCGTCCGGCTCGGCGGCACCACGGTGCTGTCGATGTCGCCTGAGCTGTACCTGGACCGCAACGGCACCGAGGTGACGAGCACCCCGATCAAGGGCACCACGGCCCGGTACGGCACTGCCGGCGCGGCCCGGCATGCGCTCCGTGAGTCCATGAAGGACAGATCGGAGAATGTGATGATCGTCGACCTGGTACGCAACGATCTCGGCCGGCTGGCCGTACCGGGTTCGGTCCGGGTGCCCGGGTTGCTGGAGATCGAACCGCATCCTGGTGTCTGGCACCTGGTGTCCCGGGTCGCCGCAACGATCCCGTCCTCTGTGGACACGGCGGAACTGTTGCGGGTCACCTTCCCGCCCGGTTCGGTGACCGGGTGCCCGAAGCTGGCCGCACTGGACACGATCGACCGGCTGGAGGCCGGTTCGCGCGGCGTGTACACCGGCGCGGTCGGCTACCTGTCCGGCCCGGCGCAGGCCGAGTGGAACGTCGCCATCCGCACCCTGGAGATCGGCACGGACCGGTTCGAACTCGGCGTCGGCGGCGGTATCACCGCGGACTCCGAGCCGGCCTCCGAATGGGCCGAGTGCTGGATGAAGGCGGCACCGTTGCTTCGCGTACTGCGTGCGGGTTCGTCGCCGTCTCTGCCGCCCTGAACTGCGATGACGATCACACAATGCGGGCCGGGATCACGATGCGTACCGGTGCTGACAGCGAGATGATTCACAGGGTGACCACCCCCCGGCCGTACCCTGAGTCGACGCCCGATCCCGCCCGTTCGCTGCCGATCTCCCTGCACGTCGACGACGCGGACTCCACCTTCGACGTGGTCGACGCGCTGTCCCTGGCCCTGTTCGTGGACGGTGCCCAGCCGTGGGCGCGCTCCGCCCGGTGGGACCACATCCGCGCCGACGCGACGCTGCTGCCGACCGGCGCCCGGCCGCTCCGGCAGGCCGCGGGCGACCGACAGGAGTCGCTGCTGGCCACCGGTGAGGGCTGGACCCTGCGGGCGGTCCGCTGGCGGCGCGGCGGCGGCGAGGTCACGGTCACCGCCGTCACCGACGAACTCGCCTGCTCCGTGCTGGCCGACGCCACCCGCGAGGTGGCCGCACCGGGCATCGACCTCGACGACGAGCTGGAGCTGGGTTTCTGGTACCACTCCGTACGCCGCGGCGGCTACCGCACCGGCCGCCCGGTGTCCGCGCCCGCATGGTCGGAGATCCGCGGCAACTACTCCGGCACCGTGGTGGCCGCACTGGACCAGGTGATGGACTACCGGCCCGGACCGCGTGCCGGCCGGCTGCTGTTGCTGCACGGGGAACCCGGCACCGGCAAGACCACCGCGCTGCGCTCGCTGGCGCGACAGTGGCAGAACTGGTGCCAGGTGGACTGCGTACTGGACCCGGAACGGTTGTTCGCCGACCCCGGCTACCTGATGGACGTCGTGCTGGGTTCGGCCAACGACGAGGACAGCCGGTGGCGGTTGCTGCTGCTGGAGGACTGCGACGAACTGATCCGCGGGGACGCCAAGCGCACCAGCGGGCAGGCGCTGTCCCGGCTGCTCAACCTGACCGACGGGATGCTCGGCCAGTCCCGCCGGGTACTGGTCGCGATCACCACCAACGAGGACCTCAGCAGGCTGCACCCGGCGGTCACCCGGCCCGGCCGGTGCCTGGCCCGGGTGGAGATCGGGCCGCTGCCGCACGACGAGGCGGTCCGCTGGCTCGGCCCCACCGCACCGGAGCTGCCCGGTACCGAGGGGGCGACCCTGGCCACCCTGTTCGCGTTGCGGGACGGTGTCCCGCCGGTCGGCGTACCCATGGCGGCGCAGCCGACCGGCGGTTTCTACCTCTGACCGACCGTCAGCTGGTGCTGCCGGCCGGGGCCGGCGTGGCGGAGGCTTCGCCGGTACCGAACTTGATGCAGCGGGCCTCCTTGCCGATCGCGGTCATGATGATCACCGCACAGAACACCGGGATGATGGTGACCGCGAGGGCGAACGGATAACCGTGAGTGGCTGCCAGGTGCTGTTGGATCGGCAGGTTCAGCGCGGCCAGCAGGTTGCCCAGCTGGTACGTGACGCCCGGGTAGAAGCCGCGGATCTCGTCCGGGGACAGTTCGGTGAGATGCGCCGGGATGACACCCCAGGCGCCCTGCACCATCACCTGCATCAGGAACGAGCCGAGGCACAGCAGCCCGGCGGCGTGCGAGTAGGCGAACAGCGGCACGATCGGCAGGCCGAGTACCGCACAGAAGATGATCGACGCCCGCCGGCCGAACCGTTGGGACAACGTACCGACCAGGGTGCCGCCCAGGATCGCGCCGACGTTGTAGATCACCACGATCCAGACGGCGGTGGTCGGGTTCAGCCCGGCGCCACCGTCCTCGGTGGACTTCAGGAAGGTCGGGTACACGTCCTGGGTGCCGTGGCTCATCCAGTTGAACGCCGTCATCAGCAGCACCAGGTAGGCGAACCGGCGCAGGGTCTTGGCATTGAACAGGATCTGCCGCAGGGACGTACGGGTCACCTTCCGCCGCTCCTTCGCCTGCTCCCAGACCTCCGATTCGCGCACCCCGAGTCGGATGATCAGGGCGATCAGTGCCGGGATGATGGACAGAGCGAACATCCACCGCCAGGACAGCCCGAGGGTGGAGTGGATGAGCAGGAAAGCCAGGGAGGCGAGCAGGTAGCCGAACGAGTAGCCCTCCTGCAGGACGCCGGAGAAGAAGCCGCGGCGGCCGGCCGGGATCTTCTCCATGGCCAGCGCGGCGCCGAGCCCCCACTCGCCGCCCATCCCGATCCCGTACAGCAGACGCAGCACCAGCAGCACGGTGAAGTTGGGCGCGAAGGCGCAGACGAAACCGACCACCGCGTAGAAACAGACGCAGGTGATCAGCGGCACCCGGCGGCCGACGCGGTCGGCCCACAGACCGAACAGGGCCGCACCGACCGGGCGCATTACCAAGGTGACCGTGGTCACGATGGCCATCTTCTCCAACGAGACCTTGAACTCGGCCGCGATGTCGGCGTAGACGAGGACGACGACGAAGTAGTCGAAGGCGTCCATCGACCAGCCGAGCAGTGCGGCCATGAAGGAACTTCGTTGATCCCGGGTGAGTCGCTGCCGCCCGGCCGGCGCCATATTGCTCATACCGGCAGTTTTCTCCTGAGCTCGGCAAACTGCATTAAATGGATCAGGACCCTCGCCCCGAGCGGGCGGGCCTCATCGCCCAACGCCGCGCACTTGAGTGTCGGATCATGCCTGTTGGGTCACCGCGCCACCGCGCCACCGCGCCACCGCGTCACCGCGCCACCGCGCGCCGGGCCACGGGTCACGGGGCGCGGGGCCACGGGGCGCGGGGCCACGGGGCGCCGGGCCTTCGGGCGGGGCGCCGGACCCTCGCGCGGGTCGCCGGAGCTCTCGGGTACCCTGGCCAGCGAGCGTGGGGTCACTTTGACCGTGCGGGACGATGCCGGGTATTGTTGTGGGCTGTTGCGTGAACCGTCCAGGCACGCCCGGGCTCGCACGAAGAGCCGGACGTCATCTTCACAGGCGGCCGCACCCCGAGACACCGACGACGAGACAAGGTAAACCTGTGCGTACGTACAGCCCCAAGCCGGGCGAGATTGCGCGCCAGTGGCACGTCATCGACGCTACGGACGTCGTGCTCGGCCGCCTCGCCAGCCAGGTCGCGCAGCTGTTGCGTGGCAAGCACAAGCCGATCTTCGCGCCGCACATCGACACCGGTGACTTCGTGATCGTGGTGAACGCGGCCAAGGTCGCGCTGACCGGTAACAAGCGTGACCAGAAGATCGCCTACCGGCACTCCGGTTATCCGGGCGGCCTGAAGCAGATCGGCTACACCGAGCTGCTGGCCAAGCGTCCCGACCGGGCCGTCGAGCTGGCCGTCAAGGGCATGCTGCCGCACAACAAGCTCAGTGCCCAGGTTTTGAAGAAGCTGAAGATCTACGCTGGCCCGGAGCACCCGCACGCCGCGCAGATGCCTCAGCCATTCGAGATCATCCAGATCGCTCAGTAAGGCAGGGAGAAGCGTGACCAGCGCCATCGACACCACCGCCGAAACGGGCCCGGCGGCGCCTGCCGCCGAGCCGATCCCCACTCCGCGCGCCGCCGACCGTCCGGTCCAGACCGTGGGCCGCCGCAAGGAGGCCATCGTCCGGATCCGTCTCGTTCCCGGCACCGGCCAGTTCAAGCTGAACGGCCGCAGCCTGGAGGAGTACTTCCCGAGCAAGGTCAGCCAGCAGTTGGTCAAGGAGCCGCTGGTCACCTCCGACCGGGTCGAGGCCTACGACGTGCACGCGAACCTCAAGGGTGGCGGCATCACCGGCCAGGCTGGCGCGCTGCGGCTTGCCATCGCCCGGGCGCTGTGCGAGGTCGACCCCGACCACCGTCCGGCGCTGAAGAAGGCCGGCTTCCTGACCCGGGACGACCGGGCCGTGGAAAGCAAGAAGTACGGTCTGAAGAAGGCCCGTAAGGCGCCTCAGTTCTCCAAGCGTTAATTCACAGCTTCACACCGGCACCCTGGTGCCGGAACAGCATTTCGGCCGGGCACATGTGTTGTGTCCGGCCGAAGTGCTGTTTACCCGGCATGCCGCTGAGTTGTCACGCCGTTCACCGGCCGTACCGTGGGACCGCAGTACCGTATGCCCGTACGGTTCGAGTGGGTGGACGCGACGACGTACGGCCCCGGTCCGTACCGGATCTCCCCCTGACCCGATGCCGGGTCGCGACGACGAGCGATTGAGGCGGTGTGGATGGGCCGGCTGTTCGGGACCGACGGGGTCCGAGGGCTAGCGAATACCGAACTGACCCCGGAGCTGGCGGTGTCTGTCGCAGTGTCTGCGGCGCACATCCTGGCGCCGCCCGAGCCGCAACGCCGCCCGGTCGTCGTGGTCGGCCGCGATCCCCGGGTCAGCGGTGACATGTTGGAGTCGGCGGTGGTCGCCGGCCTGCTGAGTGCCGGTGCCGACGCGCTGCGGGTCGGTGTGCTGCCGACCCCGGCGGTCGCCCACCTCGTCGCCGAGACCGGCGCCGACTTCGGTGTGGTCCTGTCGGCCAGCCACAACCCGATGCCGGATAACGGGATCAAGCTTTTCGCCGCCGGTGGTCAGAAGCTCCCCGACGAGGTGGAGGAGCGGATCGAGGCGCTGATCGACGACCCGGACAGTTGGCTCCGACCGACCGGTGCCGGCATCGGCCGGGTCCGGGACTACACCGAGGGTGCCGAGCGTTACCTTGGCCACCTGCTGGCCACCGTGCCGCACCACCTGTCCGGGCTGAAACTCGTCGTGGACTGCGCCAACGGCGCGGCCTCCACGGTCTCTCCGGAGGCGTACCGGCGGGCCGGTGCCGAGGTGACCGCGATCCACGCGTCGCCGGACGGCGAGAACATCAACCGGGACTGCGGGTCCACCCATCTCGGCGCGCTGGCCGAGGAGGTACGGCGGGCCGGTGCCGACATCGGCATCGCCCACGACGGGGACGCCGACCGGTGCTTGGCGGTGAGCGCCGACGGGGCCACGGTCGACGGCGACCAGATCATGGGCATCCTGGCGTTGGGCATGAAGGAGGCCGGCACCCTCACCGACGACGTGCTCGTGGTGACGGTGATGAGCAACCTCGGACTGCATCTGGCGATGCGCGAGGCCGGCATCGAGGTGGCCACGACGGCGGTCGGTGACCGGTACGTACTGGAGGAGCTACGTTCCCGTGGCCTGGCGCTCGGCGGTGAGCAGAGCGGCCACGTGGTCATGCCCGGGTACGCCACCACCGGTGACGGCACACTGACCGCGCTGCACCTGCTGGCACGGATGGCCGACACCGGCCGTACGCTCGCCGACCTGGCCTCGGCGGTACGTCCGCTGCCGCAGGTACTGACGAACGTACGGGTGGCGGACCGGCGCTCGGCCGGCACCGCGGAGCCGGTACGTGACGCGGTGGCCGCGGCCGAGCGTGAGTTGGGCGACACCGGTCGGGTGTTGCTCCGCGCGTCCGGTACCGAGCCGCTGATCCGGGTGATGGTCGAGGCCGCGTCGCAGGAGCAGGCGGCGATGGTCGCCGAACGGATCGCCGGTACGGTCCGCGCCGCCAGCCCCGTCTGATCGGCGGAGTACGGCGAATCCGGTTGTACCGGTCATATCTACGCGGTGCCGGCAACCAGAACATCATTCCGGCGGCGATCGACGCGAAACGACACCACGTGGATGGCGTCTACGCGGTGTCCGATGACGAGGTGGCTCGGGCCGTACAGGGGTTTGGCCCACCGCGGCATACAGGTCGGTGGATCTTCCGGTGTCTGCTTCGCGGGCGCCGGGAAGTTGTCCGAAGAGCGACCAGTGCGGAATATCCTGACTTTTTTCGCGGGTCGCGGTGAACTGCACGGAACTCAATTCCTCGGAGAAGGTGGATTGCATGACTGCACCCGCGTTCGCGAACATGCCGCCGACCGAGAAGGTCTTCCATCATGACGAGTACGCCACCCGTTGCGCGGCGCAGGTGCTGGCCGTGCAGGACGACCTGGCGGTGTTCGACCGGAGCATCTTCTACGCCGAGTCCGGTGGCCAGGTAGCCGATCACGGCACGGTTTCCGGTCGTCGGGTGATCGACGTACGGAAGGCCGGTGGTGATCCCTACTTCCTGCCCAACGGTGACTGTCTGCGGATCAACACCTACTTCGTGCACCAGTTCGACGCCCCTGTCGATCTGCGGGTCGGCGACACCGTCGAGATGGAGATCGACTGGGAGCGCCGGTACCAGAACATGCAGATGCACAGCCTGGCGCACTTCCTCTTTCATTCGATCACCGTGTATCTGGAGTCCGAGGGTCGCCCGGCGATGACGAAGGGCTGCTACATCGCCCTCGATTCGGCCCGGTTCGACTTCGCCACCCAGATCGATTCGGCGGCCCTGCCGGAGATCGAGGAGCGGGTGAAGAGTCTCGCCGGCGCCGACCTGGAGGCCAAGGTCTCCCCGTTCGACGACGCCGACGACGTCTTCATGTGGAGCTGCGGGGGGATCGACATTCCTTGCGGCGGAACGCATGTCCGCAACTCCTCGGAGATCAGGGGTGACATCCACGTCAAGCGGCGCAGCAAGGGCCGGCAGGGCACCCGGGTCTATGTCACGCTCACCCGCCCGTCCGGCGACGAGCCGCTTCCACAGAACAGATGATGCCCAGGTGAGTTCCCCGGACAGCGTTTTCATCGACGATCTGGATCTGCTGAGATCGCGGCGCAGCCTGGTTCTGGGGCGCGGGGCCGGATCTGCCGCGATTCACCGCCGCACTGCACGCCAGTGACGTTCGACTCATCTCCGGTGAGAACTACGGGGGAGAGCGGTACCGGAGCTACTTCCGGTTGAATTTCGGTTGTCACCCGACGACTCTCCGTACGGCGTTCTCCCGGCTCTCCGCCCGGTTGGGCTGACTCGCCGGGAGTCTCAGCGTACGGCCTGACCAGCATCGATCTGCCGGTTTCCGGCGGCGGTAGCACAGGGGTGTCGGCGGCATGGATGGCTCATGAAATGAACAACAGGCCAGCTCGAAACTATGAGAACCGCGCATCGCTGCTGCGCGGTTCTCCGATACGCTCCAGGTTATGTGCGGGATCGTGGGTTACGTGGGGCACCGTCCGGCAGTGACCGTGGTGATGGATGGGCTGCGGCGACTGGAGTACCGGGGCTATGACTCCGCCGGGGTGGCGGTGCTGGCCGACGGGGACATCCAGCTGACGAAGCGGGCCGGCAAACTGGTCAACCTCATGGCCGCGCTGGCTGAGCGGCCGGCCGGGGACAGCTTCGCGGCGTCGGGCACCGGCATCGGGCACACCCGGTGGGCCACCCACGGTGCGCCGACGGACCGTAACGCCCATCCGCACGTCTCCGCGGACGGTCGGGTCGCGGTGATCCACAACGGCATCATCGAGAATTTCGCCCGGTTGCGTACCGAACTGGAGTCGACCGGTACCGAGTTCGCCAGCGACACCGACAGCGAGGTGGTCTGTCACCTGCTGGCCGCGGAACTGACGGGCACGGATGGTCTGGCCACCGCGATGCGCCGGGTCTGCGCCCGGCTGCAGGGCGCGTTCACCCTGCTCGCGGTGCACCGCGACGAGCCGGACCTGGTGGTCGGTGCCCGGCGTAACTCGCCGCTGGTGGTGGGCCGCGGCGACGGCGAGTACTTCCTGGCCTCCGACGTCTCCGCGTTCATCGCGCACACCCGGGAAGCGGTCGAACTCGGTCAGGACCAGGTCGTCGCGATCACCCCGAAGGGCGTCGAGATCACCGACTTCACCGGTGCGCCGGCACCGACCCGGGAGTACCACGTCGACTGGGACGCGAGTGCCGCCGAGAAGGGCGGCTACGACTACTTCATGCTCAAGGAGATCGCCGAGCAGCCGAGGGCCGTCGCGGACACCCTACGTGGCCGGCTGACCGAGGCCGGCGAGATCACCCTGGACGAGGTACGCCTGTCCGACCAGGATCTGCGCGACGTGGACAAGATCTTCATCGTGGCCTGCGGCACCGCCTACCACGCCGGCATGGTCGCCAAGTACGCGATCGAGCACTGGACCCGGATCCCCTGCGAGGTGGAGCTTGCCTCGGAGTTCCGTTACCGTGACCCGGTTCTGGACCGTTCCACCCTGGTAGTGGCGATCTCGCAGTCCGGCGAGACGATGGACACGATCATGGCCCTGCGGCACGCGAAGGAGCAGAAGGCCCGGGTCCTGGCGATCTCCAACACCAACGGCTCGACCATTCCCCGCGAGTCCGACGCGGTGCTCTACACCCATGCCGGCCCGGAGATCGCGGTGGCCTCCACGAAGGCGTTCCTGACCCAGTTGGTGGCCTGTTACCTGGTCGGTCTGCATCTGGCGCAGGTTCGGGGCATCAAGTACGCCGACGAGGTGGGTGCGGTCGTCGAGCAGTTGCAGGCGATCCCGTCCAAGGTGGACGCCGTACTGTCCACGATGGAGCCTATCCGGGAGCTGGGTCGTTCCCTGGGCGCCGCCCGTTCGGTGCTGTTCATCGGCCGGCACGTGGGCTACCCGGTCGCGCTGGAAGGCGCACTGAAGCTCAAAGAGCTGGCGTACATGCACGCCGAGGGTTTCGCCGCCGGTGAGCTGAAGCACGGCCCGATCGCACTGATCGACCGGGGTACGCCGGTGGTGTGCGTGGTCCCCTCACCGCGTGGCCGGGGCATGCTGCACGACAAGGTGGTCTCCAACATCCAGGAGGTGCGCGCCCGGGGTGCGCTGGTGATCGCGATCGCCGAGGAGGGCGACGAGGCGGTACGCGAGCACGCCGACCACCTGGTGTACGTGCCGCGCACCCCGACGCTGCTGGCACCGCTGGTCACCACGGTGCCGTTGCAGGTACTGGCCTGCGAGATCGCCACCAGTCGGGGCCACGACGTGGACCAGCCCCGTAACCTGGCCAAGTCGGTCACGGTCGAATAGCCGAGGTCGTGACCGGGTGGCCGGCGATGCCACCCGGTCGCTGCTCAGTCGGCCCGGCCGAGCTGCCGCCAGAGGAACTCGTAGCCCAGTGCGGACATGAACGCGGCCTGCTCGTTGTCGGCCGCCCCGCCGTGCCCGCCCTCGATGTTCTCGTAGTAGGTGACATCCAGGCCGTACTCGCGCATCCGGGCGGTCATCTTGCGGGCGTGCCCGGGATGCACCCGGTCGTCACGGGTGGATGTGGTCAGCAGCAGCGGCGGGTAGCGCACGTCGCGCCGAACCTGGTGGTAGGGCGAGAACTCCCGCAGGTAGGCCCAGTCGTCCGGGTCGTCGGGGTCGCCGTACTCGGCCATCCAGGATGCCCCGGCGAGCAGCTTGCTGTAGCGGCGCATGTCCAGCAGCGGTACCGAGCCGACGATCGCGCCGAACAGCGCGGGGTGGCGGGTCAGCATCACGCCCATCAACAGGCCGCCGTTGCTGCCGCCCTGGATGCCCAGTCGCGCCGGGCTGGTCAGCCCACGCGCCACGAGATCCCGGGCCACCGCGGCGAAGTCCTCGTAGACCAGGCTCCGGCGTTCCTTCAGCGCGGCGGAATGCCAGGCCGGACCGTACTCCCCGCCACCGCGGATGTTGGCCAGTACATAGCAGCCGCCCCGGGTGAGCCAGGCACGTCCGACGGCACCCCGGTAGCCGGGCTGCCAGGAGACCTCGAAGCCGCCGTAGCCGTACAGCAGGGTGGGCCACCCGCCGGACGGAGCCGGTCCGTCCGGCGCGACCACGAAGTACGGCACCTGGGTACCGTCGTCGGAGGTGGCGAAGTGCTGCCGCACCACCATGCCCGTACTGTCGAAGAAGCTCGGTGCCTGCTTGAGCGGTTCCGCCGGCCCGGAACCCAGCACTCCTATGTCCAGTGTGGACGGAGTAAGGAAGCCGTCCACATCGAGCAGGTACTCGTCGTCGGTGTCGGAATCGGTGCCGGCCGCCGACGCGGAACTCAGCGCCGGCACCCCGGTCAGCGGCTCGCGCCGCCAGGGTCCGGAGGGCTGCGGGGTCAGTACCTCCAGCCAACTGCTCACGTCGTGCATCAGGCCGAGGATGAGATGGCTGCGGGTCCAGCTGTGGTCGGCCAGCGACGTGTGCGGGTCCGGGGTGAACAGCACCGTCAGGTCCCGGCCGCCGGCGAGGAAGTCCTCCAGCCGGGTGGCCACCAGGGCACCGGCGGGCAGCGTACGGTCGCCCACCGTCCAGTCGCTGCGCAGCTCCACCAGCAGCCACTCCCGATGGGTACTGGCCTTCGCGTCCGCCGGCACCTCAATGCGCCGCAGCCCGGCCGGGCCGCGCAGGTACAGCTCGCTGCGGTAGAAGTCGATCGCCCGGTGGACGAAGTCGCGCTCGAAGCCCTCGGTGGGGTCATGGAATGCGTACACGCTGACGTCGTCCGGTCTGCCCTCGAAGACCACCGGCGCCTCGGCCAGCGGCGTGCCGCGCCGCCACAGGCGGACGGTACGCGGAAAGCCGGATGTGGTGAGGGTGCCGGGGCCGAAGTCGGTACCCACGTAGATGTGGTCCTCGTCGACCCAGCCGACGGTGCTCTTCGCCTCCGGCAGCGCGAAGCCGTCGGTCACGAACTGGCGCGTGGCCAGGTCGAATTCGCGTACGACGGTGGCGTCGGCGCCGCCCCGGGACAGCTCGATCAGTGCCCGCCGGTAGTCGGGCCGCAGCACCTGCGCGCGGTCCCAGACCCAGTTCTCGTCCTCGTCCGCGGCCAGCTCATCCAGATCCAGCAGGATCTCCCAGTCGGGCCGGTCCTTGCGGTACTCGGCGAGCGTGGTGCGCCGCCACAGCCCGCGCGGGTGTGTGCCGTCCCGCCAGAAGTTGTACCGGTAGCTCCCGCGCCGCGCCGTGTACGGGATGCGCGCGTCGGAGTCCAGCACTCCCCGGATCTCGGTGACCAGCTGGGCGAACCGTTCCCCGCCGGCCAGGCTCGCCACCGTCTCGGTGTTGCGGTCCCGGACCCAGGACAGGGCCCGGTCGCCGGTCACATCCTCCAACCACTCGTACGGGTCGGTGCTGTCGGCTCGCTCCGTCATGCCGACAAGTCTGCCCGGGCGGGATCGCCGCGTCGAGGCTGTCCGGATCCACCGGGTCGCTGCCGGCTGGTCGGGTGGGTGGGATGGGCGGGGAACCGCGCGCCGGCCGGGCTGGTACGCCACGATGGTGGGTGGGGCCCGGGGGTGGGCTCCGCCAGGGTGGTGGCCGGGGACTGTCGAGGGAGGATCACCAGTTTTGAGATCCGCGTACCAGGTGGCGGCGGTCCGGGCCGCCGAGAAGGCGCTGATGGCGCAACTGCCGGACGGCGTACTGATGCAGCGGGCCGCGGCCGGTCTGGCCACCCGGGCGGCCCGGATGCTGGCCGACCGCGGCCGGGTCTACGGCGCCCGGGTGCTGTTGCTGGTCGGCGGCGGCAACAACGGCGGTGACACGCTGTACGCCGGTGCCCGGCTGGCCGCGCGGGGCGTACGGGTGGGTGCGCTGCTGCTGTCCCCGGAGCACACTCACCCGGACGGCTTCGCCGGGTACTGCTCGGCCGGTGGTCGGGTGGTGGACCGGGTGCCGGACCGGCTGGACCTGGTGCTGGACGGGATCGTGGGTATCGGCGGTCGGCCGGGTCTGCGCCCGAAGGCGCTGGCCGCGATCCGGGCGGTGGCCGACACCGGCGCGCCGGTACTGGCGGTGGACGTACCGTCCGGGGTCGAGGTGGACACCGGTGCGGCGCCGGAGCCCTCGGTACGGGCGGATGTGACGGTCACGTTCGGCACCTTGAAGCCGGGCCTGGTGGTGGGGCCGGCGGCGGCGCGGGCGGGGCTGGTCGAGCTGGTCGACATCGGGCTGGGCGCCACGTTGCCGCAGCGGTCCTGGCTGCGGGTTCCGGACGCCGCGGACGTGGCCGGTTGGTGGCCGCGGGCCGGTGCGGCGGACGACAAGTACAGCCGGGGTGTCATCGGGGTGGCGTCAGGTTCCGCGCGGTACGTGGGTGCGGCGGTGCTGTCGGTGGGTGGCGCGCTGACCGGCCCGGCGGGTTTCGTCCGATACGCCGGTCATGCAGCCGAACAGGTGGGCCGGGAGTGGCCGGAGGTGGTGCTGGCCGACCGGGTCGCCGACGCCGGGCGGGTTCAGGCGTGGGTGGTGGGCCCCGGTCTGGGTACCGATGCCCGGGCGAAGGGCGAGCTGCGGGCCGCGCTCGCCGACGACGTGCCGGTGTGCGTGGACGCGGACGGGTTGACTCTGCTGGCCGAGGACCCGGGCGGTTGGTTGGCGGGGCGTACGGCGCCGACCGTGGTCACTCCGCATGACCGGGAGTTCGAACGGCTGGCCGGTGCCGTCCCCGGTGAGGACCGGGTGTCCGCGGCCCGGCAGCTGGCGCAGCGGTGGGAGCTGGTGGTGCTGTTGAAGGGTGACCGCACCATCGTGGCCGGCCCGGACGGCGGCTGTCTGGTGAACTCGACGGGCAGCCCGGCGCTGGCCACGGCGGGCAGCGGGGACGTGTTGGCGGGCCTGCTGGGCGCGTTGCTGGCGAGCGGTGTGCCGGCGGAGCGGGCGGCTGCTGCGGCGGCCTTCGCGCATGGGCTGGCCGGCCGGGCGGCGGCGACCCGGGGGCCGGTGACGGCCCGGTACGTGTTGGCCGCGTTGCGCGGTGTGGTGCACGATCTGACTGAATGAGCTGTCTCCGCCGCGGGTGGATCAGTTCACATTCTCGGAAGGTCAGGGCACGGAGGGTAGCCGGACGATTGTGCTGATTCCGGAGGCGACCGGTGGTCGTCGCCGTCGTCCGGGTGACGCGCTGTGTGCGCCGCGGGGTTCCCGGCAATTGCCTGCTGCGCAGGTGTGGACGGTGCTCCGATCCTCCGGCATCATGGGAATCGCTCTAACTGAATGCGTTGGAGCGCGCACGCAAAGTTCGCAGGCTGAGTGCGGTGGCCGTCCGATACTGGGGGGTGCCGGCGGCCACCTGCACCCCGGCGGACAACTGCGTGTCATCCGGGGAGGAAGCGGGCGGCTGTCGCGGGCATCGGCGGCAGCCCTCCACAACCTGGAAGAATGGGCGCATGTGGCAGGCCGAAGCGCTCGTCGATCTGGACGCCGTCGCGAGCAACGTGGCTCGGTTGCGGGACAAGACCCGCGCCGAGGTGATGGCGGTGGTCAAGGCCGACGGATACGGACATGGCGCCGTACCGTCCGCCCGGGCCGCACTCGCCGGCGGCGCCACCTGGCTGGGCGTGGCCACCCTGGAGGAGGCCGCGCAGCTGCGGGACGCCGGGATCACCGCACCGCTGCTCGCCTGGCTGCTGGTGCCCGGGACCCCGGTGCTGGACGCGGTACGCCGCGACGTGGACATCTCCGCTGCCACCATCGACCAGATCGCCGACCTCGCCGACGCCGGCCGTCAACTGGGCCGACCCGCCCGGGTCCACCTCAAGATCGACACCGGCCTCGGCCGTGGCGGTGCGGCGGCACCTCGGTGGCCCGAACTGGTCACCGCGGCGGCCAAGGCGCAGGCCGACGGTGCCCTCGACGTCGTCGGTACATGGAGCCACCTGGCCTGCGCGGACCAGCCCACCCATCCCAGCATCGACCGGCAGCTCGCCGCCTTCCGTGATGCGCTGGCGCACGTCGAGCGGGCCGGGCTACGGCCCCGGTTGCGCCACCTGGCCAACTCGGCCGGCCTGCTCGCCCGCCCCGACACCCACTTCGACCTGGTGCGCGCCGGCATCTCCTGCTACGGGCTGTCACCGATCCTCGGCCTGCCGACCGCGCGGGACCTGCGACCGGCCATGACCCTGCGGGCCCGGGTACTGATCGCCAAGCGGGTACCGGCCGGTCACGGCGTCTCCTACGGCCACACGTACATCACCGACCGGCCCACCACCCTGGCCGTCGTCCCGCTCGGGTACGCCGACGGCATCCCGCGGGCGGCCGGCGGGATCGGCCCGGTACTGCTCGGCGGGCGCCGGCACACCATCGCCGGCCGGGTGTGCATGGACCAGTTCGTACTCGATGTGGGAGATGATCCGGTGGTCGACGGAGATGTCGCGGTCCTGTTCGGGCCCGGTACGCACGGTGAACCGACCGCCGACGACTGGGCCGCCGCACTGTCCACCATCAGCTACGAGATCGTCAGCCGGGTCGGCCCCCGGGTCCGGCGCCGGCACGTCGGCGCACCCGCCCTGGACGGGCCGGTCAGATGACCGCGCCGGGCCGGCGCCGCACGGCGCGTACCGCCGGGCTGCTCGGTGCGGTGGTCGGGGTGGCCGCCGCCGGGATCGCCGGCGGTATCGCGGTACAGCGCCGGGTCGTGCGCCGTGGCCTGCCCGCCGCACCCGATCCGTACGCGGACGAGCCGTTCGGTGAACTGCCGGCCGATCAGGTCATGGACCTCAGCACCCCGGAGGGCGCGCGCCTGCATGTGGAGGTCGTCGAGCCGCCCGGCCCGGGCGGGCCGGCACTGACCGTGCTGTTCGTACACGGTCTGGCCCTGGACATGGGTACCTTCCACTTCCAGCGCACGTACCTGACCGGGCTGGCCGAGCCCCTGGTCCGCGGCGTCTACTACGACCAGCCGCTGCACGGCCGCTCCGGTGGGCTGCCCGACGGCCGGCACACCATCGACGCGCTCGGTGTCGCACTGTTCCGGGTGATCGAGGAGGTCGCTCCGGACGGACCGATCGTGCTGGTCGGGCATTCGATGGGCGCGATGAGCATGATGGCGCTGGCCGAGCAGCACCCCGACCTGTTCGGCCCCGGCGGCCGGATCCAGGGGGTGGCGCTGATCTCCACCTCGGCCGGGCAGCTGGCCGACGTACCGTTCGGGCTGCCCGGTGTGCTGACCGGCATCCGGCGGCGGCTGATGCCGGTGATCACCGGCGCGGCGAAGCTGACCCCGGCGATGATCGACCGGGCCCGGGGGGCGGCCACCGATCTGTCGCACCTGCTGACCCGGCGGTTCGGCTTCGGTGGGCCGACACCCAGCCGGGCGCTGGTGTCGTACGTGGAGCGGATGAACGGCCGTACCTCGGTCGGGGTGATCGCCGGGTTCATGGACACGCTGTTCGCGCACACCCGGTACGCGGCGCTGGCCGCGCTGGCCGAGACCGATGTGCTGGTGGTGGCCGGGGACTCCGACCTGTTCACCCCGTTGGCGCACACCGAGGCGATCTGCCGGCTGCTGCCCGACGCCGAACTGCTGGTCGTGCCGGACGCCGGGCATGTGGCGCTGCTGGAGAGCCACGAGGTGATCAACCCGCGGCTGCACGCGCTGTTGTCCCGGGCGGCCCGTCAGACCACCCGGGACAGGCCGGGAGAATCCTCGTGACCACCCTGACCCGCTGACCGCACACCAGGAGTACACAGTCGATGGAACGCAGTACGGTCCAACACAAGTTGTCCACAGTGGAGGACACCCGGGAGTTCGGTCGACGGCTGGGCAGTCGGCTACGGGCCGGTGATCTGGTCGTCCTGGTCGGCCCGCTCGGCGCCGGCAAGACCGTGGTGGCGCAGGGCATCGGCGACGGGCTCGGGGTCGCCGGCACGGTCACCAGCCCCACCTTCGTGATCTCCCGGATCCACCGGCCCGACCCGGACCGCGGCGGCCGGGTGCCGCTGGTACACGTGGACGCCTACCGGCTGGGCGGTGCGCTGGAGGTCGACGACCTGGACCTGGACGCCACCGTCGAGGAGTCGGTGACCGTGGTCGAGTGGGGTCAGGGCATCGTCGAGCAGTTGTCCGACGCGCACCTGGAGGTGCGTCTGGATCGCCGCGACGACGACGTACGGGAACTGACCCTCGTCCCGCACGGCGACGACTGGCCGGCCCGGATCGCCGGCCTGGCCTGACCCGGCCACCTCCGAGCGGGGCCGGCGGTGTTGGATGGTGGGGTGCTGGTACTGGGAGTGGACACGGCGACGGCGGCGGTGACCGCCGTGCTGGCGACCGTGCAGGACGACCGGGTCGAGCTGCTCGCCCGCGAGGTGAGCATCGACGGTCGGGCGCACGGCGAACGGCTGGCGCCGGCGGTCGAGACCGTACTGCGCCGGTCCGGGCACGCTCCGGGCGATCTGTCCGCCGTGGTCGTCCGGTGTCGGACCTGGCCCGTTCACCGGGCTGCGGGTCGGCCTGGTCACCGCCACCGCGATGGCGCAGGCGCTGGACATCCCGCTGCACGGCGTGTGCTCGCTGGACGCGATCGGCGCGGCGGCCGGCCCCGGCCGGGTACTGGTGGCCACCGACGCCCGGCGCAAGGAGGTCTACTGGGCGTTCTACCGCGACGGCGTACGCGACGGCGAGGTGGCCGTGCAGCTGCCGGCCCGGGTCGCCGAGGAGCTGGCCGCCGACCCGGTGGACCGGGCGCTGGGTGACGGTGCGGCCCGCTACGCCGAGGTGCTGGGCGTACCGGTGGCCGACGAACCGCGCTATCCGGACGCCGCGGCACTGATCGGGCTGGCCGCCGACCGGATCCGCCGCGGCGCGCCCGGTGAACAGCTGGAACCGCTGTATCTGCGCCGGCCGGACGTCACCATGCCCGGACCGCGTAAGGCCACGCTCGGCCCGTAGGCTTCCCGGTGTGGTGATCGAACGGCTGCGCTGGTGGCACATCTGCGACCTGCTGCCGATCGAGGCCGACCTGTTCGGCGCGGAGCAGTGGAGCGCCGCGATGTTCTGGAACGAACTCGCTTCCGGCCACTACTACCGGGTCGCGCTGGACGACGGGGACATCGTCGGGTACGCCGGGCTGGCGCTGACCGGTCCGGACGAGGCATGGGTACAGAACATCGCGGTACGCCGGGACCGGCAGCACGCCGGGGTCGGTACCGCGCTGCTGGTGGATCTGCTGGCCGAGGCCGACCGGCAGCGGGCGAGCCGGATACTGCTGGAGGTCGCGGTGGACAACGCGCCGGCCCATCAGCTCTACGAGCGGTACGGGTTCGTCCGGGTCGGGCTGCGGCGCGGCTACTACCAGCCGAGCAACACCGACGCGCTGGTGATGCTGCGGGAGGGAGACGAGTGATGGACGACGGGCCCCTCGTGCTGGGCATCGAGACATCCTGCGACGAGACCGGGATCGGTGTCGTACGGGGCAGCACGCTGCTGGCCGACGCGGTCGCGTCCAGCATGGCCGAGCATGCCCGGTTCGGCGGTGTGGTGCCGGAGGTGGCCAGCCGAGCGCACCTGGAGGCGATGGCCGGCACCATGCGCGAGGCGCTGGACACCGCCGGTGTACGACTGTCCGATGTGGATGCCGTGGCGGTCACCGCCGGCCCCGGACTGGCCGGTGCGCTGCTGGTGGGGGTGGCCGCGGCGAAAGCGTACGCGCTGGCCGCGGGCAAGCCGCTGTACGGGGTGAACCATCTGTCCGCGCATGTCGCGGTGGACACCCTGGAGCACGGCCCGCTGCCCGAGCCGGCGGTGGCGATGCTGGTGTCCGGTGGGCATTCGTCGCTGCTGATGGTGGAGGACCTGGCCGGTCGGGTGGTGCCGCTGGGCGCCACCATCGACGACGCGGCCGGCGAGGCGTTCGACAAGGTGGCCCGGCTGCTCGGGCTGCCGTTCCCCGGCGGGCCGCCGATCGACCGCGCGGCCCGGGACGGCGATGCCGGTTCGATCGCCTTCCCACGCGGCCTGACCGGCCCGCGGGACCTGGTGAAGCATCGTTTCGACTTCTCCTTCTCCGGGCTCAAGACCGCGGTCGCCCGGTGGGTGGAGGCACGCGAACGGGCCGGGGAGCCGGTTCCGGTGGCCGACGTGGCCGCCTCCTTCCAGGAGGCGGTGTGCGACGTGCTGACCCGTAAGGCGATCGACGCCTGCCGCGAGCACGGGGTGGACACCCTGCTGATCGGCGGCGGGGTCGCGGCGAACTCGCGGTTGCGCACCATGGCGGAGGAGCGGGCCGCCCGGTACGGCATCCGGGTCCGGGTGCCGCGCCCGAAACTGTGCACCGACAACGGGGCGATGGTCGCCGCGCTCGGCTCGCATCTGGTCGCCGCCGGCGTCACACCGTCCACATTGCACATTCCGGCGGACTCCGCGCTGCCGGTCACCACGGTGAGCCTCGCGGACCGGATCGCCTGACCGGACCATCGCCCAGTACAGGTTCGGCAACGGCGGAGAGGATGACGGCGTGATCGTACGGATGTGGGAGGCGCGGGCCGTTCCGGCCGGCTTCGCCGAACTGCTGGACTGGGTGTGCGACGTGGCCGTACCGGAACTGGAACGTACCCACGGTCACCTGGGCAGTGAGGTGTTCAGTGCGGCCGACTACCGGGTCGTGGTGATCTCCCGTTGGCGTGGCGATCCCGTGTCGCTGCCGGCCGCACCCGAACATCTGGTGCCGCGCGATCCGCACTCCTGGGACTTCACCCCGGTGGACCGCTGAACGTCCGCAACGCGATGTCCGACGCCCGCCAGACTCCGCCGCCGGCCGGCGGCAGGATCACGGGTATGGCTGACATCCGTTATCTTCCTATCGATCCGGCCCGGCTGGACGCGGCACGCGAACGGGGTGCCGACGAGTTCGGCAACCCGTGGACGCTGCGCAGCGCCGAAGGCTGGGAGCCGCTGCGCTGCTGTCTGCGGGTCGCCACAGCAGACGAGGACATCGCACTGATCTGCCACAGTCCCTGGACCGAACCGAGCCCGTGGGCGGAGTCCGGCCCAGTGTTCGTCCACTTCGGACACTGTGCCGGATACCCGACGCATGAGGTGCTCCCCGAGGAGTTCCGGCACCGCAGCAGCATGGTCAACCCGTTCGACCACACCGGGTCCCGGGCCTACGAGCACATCACCTTCGTCACCCCGGACGAGGACCTGGAGGTCGCCGTCCGTTCGACCCTCCAACACCCGGACGTCGCGTACCTGCACGTACGGAGCGTCGCCGCGGGATGCTTCCAGTTCGCCGTACATCCCGCCGGCTGATGCCTCACCACCCCCGGCCGGCCATCGGGTACCCGGTCGGAAGCCGTTGCCGGGTCGGTCGGGTCAGCGGTACGGGCGTGGGTCGGTGGACAGCATCGACATCACCGTCGCGTCGACCCATTCGCCGTCCCAGCACAGCGCGTCGCGCAGCACCCCCTCGGCGACGAAGCCGAGCTTGTCGTACACGTGCCGGGCCCGGGGGTTGAAGTCGTACACCTCCAGCGAGATCCGGTGCAGGCCGACCGTGTCGAAGGCGTGGTCGACCAGCAGGGCGATCGCCTCGCTGCCCAGCCCCCGGCCCACCTGCCCCGGGCCGATCATGATGCGCAGGTTGCAGGACCGGTTCGGCGTGTCCAACTGGTTCAGCACGATCTCCCCGGCGCACACACCGGTGCCGCGGGCCACGACGGCCAGATCCAGCCGGTCGTCATGCTCATGCCGGGTGGTGTACCACTGCTCGACGAGCACTGGGTCGTAGTCGCCATGGCTGCCGGTGAGCCGACCGGTCTCCGGGTCCTGCACCGCCTCGGCTAGGCCCGGTACGTCCTGCGGTCCGATCGGTCGGAGGATCACCTGCTTGCCGGTCAGGGTCGGTTTGGCTGCCAAGGTGACGGTCATTCGGCTGATGCTGCCGTACCTGTGCCGGCCCGGCGACCCGTTTCGGCCACCGGTGTCCCGGCCGGCCACGACGGTTCGCGGCCAGCGGCGCCCGCCGGCCGGCGTGGGACCCGGCCACCGGTGTCCCCCGGCCGCCCGGGAAGTTCCCCGGCCGGCGCCGATGAGCTCGGCTCGCCGGAACGGTCTGCATGGTGACCGCACAGTTGAGAGGGTGGATCGATGAGCAAGCTGCGTGACCTGCTGGCCGAGCACATCGACAACGGACCGGTGCCGGGTGCCGTGGCCCTGGTCGCCCGAGGGGATCAGGTCGACGTGCAGGCGGTGGGCTCGGTCGACGTCGAGGGCAGCGCACCGATGGCCCGGGACTCGATCTTCCGGATCGCCTCGATCACCAAGCCGATCGTCGCCGCCGCGATGATGATGCTGGTCGAGGAGGGCCGGTTCGGGCTGGACGACGCGGTGTCGACCTGGCTGCCGGAGTTGGCGTCACCGATGGTGGTGCGTACCCCGCAGAGCCCGGTCACCGACGTGCTGCCGGCGGCCCGGCCGATCACCGTGGCCGACCTGCTCACCTTCCGTGCCGGGTACGGCTACCCGGCGGACTTCACGCTGCCGGCCGTCGCGCAACTGTTCGAGCTGCAGAACGGGCCGATGCCGGAACGCGACACCGACCCGGACGAGTGGCTGGCGGGGCTGGCGCGGGTGCCGCTGCTGCACCAGCCCGGGGAAGCCTGGCTGTACAACACGTGCTCGGACATCCAAGGTGTGCTGATCGCCCGGGTGGCGGGCCGCCCACTGGCAGAGTTCCTGGCGGAGCGGATCTTCGAACCGCTGGGTATGGCCGACACCGGCTTCTTCGTACCCGCCGACAAGCTCGACCGGTTCACCAATCTGTACCAGCCGAACGCCTCCGGTGAGCTGGAACTGCTCGACGCCCGGGACGGGGAATTCACCACGCCACCCTGCTACCCGTCGGGTGCCGGTGGGTTGGCCTGCACCGTGGACGACTGGTACGCGTTCGCCCGGATGCTGCTGGCCGGTGGCAGCACCGACGACGGGCGCCGGCTGCTGTCGGCCGACACGGTCCGGCAGATGACCACCGACCACCTCACCGCGGCCCAGCGCGAGGTCGGTGACGTGTTCCTGAGAGGGCAGGGCTGGGGTTACGGCGGGTCGGTCGACCTGGCCAGGACCCACCCGTGGAACGTTCCGGGCCGGTACGGCTGGGTCGGTGGCACCGGCACCGCCGCGTACCTCACCCCATCCACCGGCGTGGTGGAGATCCTGCTCACGAACCTGGCGATGACCGGCCCGACCTCGACGACACCGATGCGCGACTTCTGGCGGTACGCAGCCACGACCTGACGCCTGTGCGTCACCACCACGCCGCGTCACCACCACCATCACCACCACCCCGCCTCACTGCCTCACCGCGCCACCGCGCCAGCATTGGCCGTGACGCCATGATCAACGCCAGGCGGGGCGGGTGTCGGGCGGTGGCCGTACCGTGTCGGGCATGTGTGGTCGTTTCTCGTCGGCTCGGCCCTCGACCGATCTCGCCGTGGAGCTGGATGCCGAGGATGTGACCGGCGGCGACGTGCCCGGCCGGTACAACACGGCCCCGACCCAGCTGGTACGGGTGGTGACCGGAGGCGAGGCGGGTCGTCGGCTGGAGGCGGCAAAGTGGGGGCTGGTGCCGTTCTGGGCGAAGGACCCGAAGGTCGGCACTCGGATGATCAACGCCCGGGCGGAGACGGCCGCGGCGAAGCCGGCGTACCGGGACGCGGTACGCCGGATGCGGGCGCTGGTGCCGATGGACGGCTGGTTCGAGTGGCTGGTCGGGCCGGACGGGGTGAAGACGCCCCGGTACATGACTCCGGGTGACGGCGGGCTGCTCACCGCGGCAGGGTTGTACTCGTGGTGGGACAGCGGCATCGACCCGCCGATGTTGACCTGCACGATCCTGACCACGGCGGCGGTCGGCAGGCTGCGGGAGGTACACGAACGGATGCCGTTGCTGCTGCCCGCCGGTGCCCGGGACGCCTGGCTCGGCTCACCGGGCGACGCTGCCGGGATGTTGACGGCGCCGCCGTCGGCGGAGCTGGTCGACGGGTTGGAGATCCGCCGGGTGGACCGGGCGGTGGGCCGGGTGGCCAACAACGGCCCGGAGCTGCTGACCGCGATCACCGACCGCTTCCCGTAGGCGATGGGGTTGGTGCGCGGTGGAGCGGCCGTCACCCGGTCGCCTGCGGTGGGGCGACGGGCCGGCAGATGATCACCGTGGGTGACCCGTTCACCCTGGTGAGCACGATGGTGGCCTCGGCCGGGCCGGAGAGCCTGAGCTGCCGGCGCAGGGTCTCGGGCACCAGGGCTGAGCCGCGTTTCTTGATGGTGAGCCGGCCGACGCCGCGTTCCCGCAGCACCGCGCGCAGGCCCTTGAGGGAGAACGGCAGTACGTCGCTGATCTCGTACCCGCGGGCGAACGGCGTACCGACCGGGGTGTCGGTGTACAGGTAGCCGATGTGGGGGTCGGCGATGGTGGCGCCCAGCTGGTCGGCGAGTTCCGCGAGCAGGTGGGCGCGCAGCACCGTGCCGTCCGGATCGTACAGGTAGTGACGGACCGGGCCGACCTCGGCCTCGCGGGTGCCGCTGCCGGTGAGCTCGTCGACCCGCCCATCGGTCAGTACGGTGGCCCGCCGCGGCACCCTGGCCAGTGACCCGCACCACAGTGCGGCCTCCACCACATCGCCGCGTACCGACACCCACTCGGCCTCCACCCCGTCGGGCAGCAGCGCGTGGTCGATGCCGGGCCCGAGCTTCAGGCAGGCCGGGCCGCGGGCCAGGTCCAGCAGGAACGGCCAGGGCGGAGAGTACGCCGCCGGGTCGAACACCCGACGATTGCCGGTACGGCGGGCCGGGTCGCAGAACACCGCGCCGGCGCCGGCACACGGCACGGTGGTGGCGTCGGCGCACCGTACCCGGACCTGGTCGGCGACCCCGAGGGCCGCGGCGTTGGCGGCGGCGACCGCGGCGGTGCCGGGGTCGGCGTCGACGGCCTGTACCCGCAGCCCGGCGCGGGCGAACGCGACCGCGTCGGAGCCGATCCCGCAGCACAGGTCGAGCACGTCGGTGGTGCCGGAGTCGGCGATCCGCCGGGCCCGGCGGTCGGCCACCACCGGCCTGGTGGCCTGTTGCAGGCCGTCTGTGGTGAAGAACATGTCGGCCGCGTCGGCACCGAACTTCACCGCGGCCCGGTGGCGCAGCCGGGCCTGGCCGAGCGCGGCCGCGGCCAGCTCCGGCGGGTGGCCGGTACGGCGTAGGCGTTCCACCGCGGTCAGCTGGTCGACATCGGCCAGCGGGGTCGCGGCTGCCAGGGCGTCGGCCCCCGCCCCGGTACGCAGCGCGGCGAGGGTGTCGGGTGTCATGCCGGTGATGGTGCCCGGCGGGTCCTCAGCGGCGCGCGGGGGCGCCCTCGATGATGCAGTCCGGGCCCGGGAACACCAGGTTCTCGTGTCCGTCGGCGAACCGTACGAGGTAGGGCGGCGTACCGTGCGGGCCGCGTACCTCGACGATCTCACCCACCCGGTCGTGCGCCCCGACCGTGCGCCCACGTACGTGCAGTCGGTCACCCACGGTGGCCTGCATGGCACTCACCTCCTGCGTCCAGTGTGCGGCCGGCTGGTCGGTCGGGGAGCCGGTTCGGTACCTTTCGGCGTGGCGATTGGCACTCTCCTTGACGGAGTGCCAGCTTCCGGCATAACCTTCGGTTAGCACTCTCGATCCGAGGGTGCCAGCGTTTTGACACGGCCGAGCGGTCCGGCACCCGCGACGACGGCCCCGCCGGTGCATCAGGCATCGACAGATTTCAGATACCCCAGGAGGGTATGCCCGTGACTACCGCGACCAAGGTTGCGATCAAGCCGCTCGAGGACCGGATCGTGGTCCAGGCGAACGAGGCTGAGACCACCACGGCGTCGGGCATCGTGATCCCCGACACCGCCAAGGAGAAGCCGCAGGAGGGCACCGTCCTCGCTGTCGGCCCGGGCCGTATCGACGACAAGGGCAACCGGGTTCCGGTCGACGTCAAGGTCGGCGACACCGTCATCTACTCGAAGTACGGCGGCACCGAGGTCAAGTACGCCGGCGAGGAGTACCTGGTGCTCTCCGCCCGCGACGTCCTCGCGGTCATCGAGAAGTGACGACTACACGAGCAGCTGCCGCCGCCCCGGAGCCGGCCCTGCGCCGAGCTCCGGGGCGGTCGTCGCGCACCTGAACAGGACGACACGAAGACGAGATGGCGAAGATCCTGAGCTTCTCCGACGACGCCCGGCACCTGCTGGAGCACGGCGTCAACGCGCTCGCCGACGCGGTCAAGGTCACCCTCGGCCCGCGCGGGCGCAACGTCGTCCTCGACAAGAAGTTCGGTGCGCCCACGATCACCAACGACGGCGTCACCATCGCCAAGGAGATCGAGCTCACCAACCCGTACGAGAACCTCGGCGCGCAGCTGGTCAAGGAGGTCGCGACCAAGACCAACGACGTCGCCGGCGACGGCACCACCACCGCGACCGTGCTGGCCCAGGCGATGGTCCGCGAGGGCCTGCGCAACGTGACCGCCGGTGCCAACCCGATCGGCCTCAAGCGCGGGCATCGACGCGGCCGCCGCGGCCGATCTCCGAGGCGCTGCTCGGCAAGGCCGTCGAGGTCGACAACCAGGAGCGCGATCGCGCACGTGGCGACCATCTCCGCGCAGGACGCCGACCATCGGTGAGCTGATCGCCGAGGCGATGGAGCGGGTCGGCCGCGACGGCGTCATCACCGTCGAGGAGGGCTCGACGCTGACCACCGAGCTGGAGGTCACCGAGGGTATGCAGTTCGACAAGGGCTTCATCTCGCCGAACTTCGTCACCGACCCCGAGTCCGGTGAGGCGGTGCTCGAGGACGCCTACGTCCTCATCACCACCGCAGAAGATCTCCGCGATCGAGGAGCTGCTGCCGCTGCTGGAGAAGGTCCTCCAGGCCAGCAAGCCGCTGCTGATCATCGCCGAGGACGTCGACGGGCCAGGCGCTGTCCACCCTGGTGGTCAACGCGATCCGCAAGACCCTCAAGGTCGTCGCGGTCAAGGCGCCCGGGTTCGGCGACCGCCGCAAGGCGATGCTGCAGGACATGGCGATCCTGACCGGCGGCCGAGCTGGTCGCGCCCGAGCTGGGCTACAAGCTCGACTCGGTCGGCCTGGAGGTGCTCGGCACCGCCCGCCGCGTCGTGGTCGACAAGGAGAACACCACGATCGTCGACGGTGGCGGCACAGCAGCCGAGGTCGCCGACCGGGTCGCGCAGATCCGCAAGGAGATCGAGGCCTCCGACTCCGACTGGGACCGGGAGAAGCTGGCCGAGCGGCTGGCCAAGCTCTCCGGCGGCATCGCGGTCGATCAAGGTCGGCGCGGCCACCGAGGTCGAGATGAAGGAGCGCAAGCACCGCATCGAGGACGCCATCTCGGCGACCAAGGCGGCGGTCGAGGAGGGCACGGTCCCCGGCGGCGGCGCCGCGCTGGTCCAGATCGCCACGGTGCTCGACGACGACCTCGGCCTCACCGGCGACGAGGCGACCGGCGTCGTCGATCGTCCGCAAGGCGCTCGTCGAGCCGCTGCGCTGGATCGCCCAGAACGCCGGCCACGACGGCTACGTGGTGGTGGAGCAAGGTCCGCGAGTCCGAGTTCGGCATCGGCCTCAACGCGGCCACCGGCGAGTACGTCGACCTGGCCAAGGCCGGCATCATCGACCCGGTGAAGGTGACCCGCAACGCGGTCGCCAACGCCGCGTCGATCGCCGGCCTGCTGCTCACCACGGAGAGCCTCGTGGTGGAGAAGCCGGCCGACGCCGGAGCCGGCCGCCGGCGGCACGGCCACGGTCACGGGCACGGCCACCAGCACGGCCCGGGCTTCTGACCGGCAGCTGACACTTCGGCGCCCGTGTCGTACCGGACAGGTACGGCGCGGGCGCCGACGTCTATGTGCCTTCTGTGCCCAGCTGGTTCCGTGTTCAGCTGGTTCCGTGCCCGGCAGCCGTCCGGCGGTCAGGCCGAGGCAAGTGCCGGTTGTTCCTCGTTGTGCAGCCTGGCCTCCAGTCGGTGCAGATCCACCCGGCGGCGACGCCGGTCGGCCAGATCCTCCCAGCCGGCGGCGATGAGCTGCTGACGTTCCGACTCGCTCAGACCGCCCCACACCCCGTACGGTTCGTGCACCTTCAGCGCGTGTGCGGCGCACTGGGCGCGTACCGGGCAGCTACCGCAGACCACCTTGGCGTCGCGTTCCCGGCGTACTCGTGAGGGACCGCGTTCGCCGTCCGGATGAAAGAACAGCGAGCTGTCCAGTCCACGGCAGTTCCCCGCCATCTGCCAGTCCCACACATCGGCGTTGGTGCCCGGTAGGCGACGGATGTCCGCCATCAGACCCTCCTTGCGCAGCGCGATGGCCACTCTCCCACTCGTCCCGTCCCTACCGGCGCGGGACCGGACAGATCCATCAGCGACCATGTGCTGATGTCTGCGTCCGGCCCGACCGGGAGGTTTCCGGGACTTCTCTGTCCGACAGTCGCGTACCCGGGCGCGCCGTACCGCAAACGAATTCCGGCCGGTTCACTGGACGCGGCAGAGCGCGCGTTGTGGTTCGGCCGCCCGGCGCGGGCTCTCGTACTGCTCGGCGCGGGTGCGAATCCCGAAGCCGGTACGGCGGCAGCCCGGGCGCGATGGCTGCGTGGTGTGGCATTGCTCGCGCTGGGCCGGTTCGCCGACGCCGAGGCGGTACTTCGGGCGGTACGGCCCGGCGCCGCCGGTGTCCCCGATCACTTCGCCTCGCTCGCCCTGGCGGCGCTGGCCAGTGCGGTACGGCAGCGGCAGCGCTACCGGGAGGCGGTGCGGTTCGACAGGCTGGCGTACGAGTTGTCGGGTGCCGCAGCGGCGGCGAAGGCCGATGCGCTGGTGGGGTTGACCGCCGACTCGGTGGGTGTGGGGGACCGGGAGACGGCGGCCGGTCGGTTGGCCGAACTGGACGGTCTGCTCGCCGCCCCGGCACGTCCTGCCCCGGCACGTCCTGCCCCGGGAGGCGCACGGGCGGATCGGGGGCTTGCGGCTGTGTCGGTGCTGGACTGTCCGGCCGGCTGGCGGGCGGTGGTCCGGCGGCACTGGGTGGCCTGCGAGCTGGCACTGTTCACCGACCGGCCGGAGGCGGCCCGTGACGCTGCGCGATCCGCGGTGTGTGCCGCGGAGCTGATGCAGGCGCCTCGGCATATTGCGAAGAGCCTGCTCTTTTATGGTGTTTCAGGACGGGAAGTTGCCCGCCGTCAAGCGGTCGTACCCCTATTCCGGTCCGCGGCGGTGATACTGAGTAGAGCGGAACGGTTCGCGGCGTCTCTTGAGGCGTTTCCGCTGCTCGCAGTGGCGGAACAGCAGCGGACGGAAACCTTGGACGAGATTGCCGGATCGGGGGAAAATGTGTCACAGGACACGTTGTCCATTACCGCGTCATGAGCCCGAGTCAGCGGGGTTCTCTCTGTAGGGAGAGAGGAGAAGCACGTGCGCTCGGTGCTCGTCTGTGTACGAACGCCTGTGGCAGCACAACGGATCGCTGCCTGGGCGGCGCATCTTGGCGTCGCCGCGGCTGTCCGTACCGCATTGTCCGGTGAAGAGGCGCTGGCCAGGATGGCCGAGCGGCCGGCGGACGTTGTGCTCATCGACGTCGGAATGACCCGACCGGACCCGGTGCAGTTCACCCGCCGGGTACTCAACCGTGGACCGCACACCGCGCTGGTACTGGTCGGCGCGGACGATCCCCGTGCCGCGGCCGCGGCCGTCGCGGCCGGCGCCCGGGGTGTGATCCGGGCCGGTGAACACGGCGAGGATCTGGTCAGCGCGCTGGCCCAGGGCATCCTGCTGGCCTGCCCCAACGGTCGACCCAACCCGGCCGCGATGGGGGCCGGGGCACCTGCGTTCGGCCGGCCGCCGGCGCCGGCGACGACCCGGCGCAGCGTACTGACCGAACGGGAACTCCAGGTGCTGCGCGGAATGAGCGAGGGCAAGAGCAACGCCGAGATCGGGCGCGACCTGTTCGTCTCCGAGGACACCGTCAAGACGCACGCCCGCCGGCTGTTCCGTAAGCTCGGTGCCAGGGACCGGGCACATGCCGTAGCGTCCGCATTCCGCTCCGGGCTGGTGAGCTGAGCGGTCGGTAGCGGGCCCGACTCCGGTGCTGCGAAGCGGTTCCGGACGCGCTAACGTGCCCAGACAGGTCGCGGTATCTCCTTGTCGTACGGAGCAGTGCGGCCGCGTGCCATCCGTAACGGGAGAGTGCGAGCGCGCGATGACACCACAGGAGGCAGGTCTCACCGACCTTGCCGTGCGCGCCGCCAGCGGGGACCGCGCAGCGGTCGAGGAATTGCTCGTCCACATCCGGCCCATCGTCGTCCGGTACTGCCGGGCACGGCTCGGACGAACCGGGGGCGGCGCGTACACCACGGCGGACGATGTGGCTCAGGAGGTGTGTATCGCGATACTCGGCGCGCTTCCGCGCTACCGCAGGGCGGGATCACCGTTCACCGCCTTCGTCTTCGGTATCGCGGCTCACAAGGTCGCGGACGCCCATCGCGGGGCGACGCGTGATCTGGCCGAACCCGTCGCCGCGCTGCCGGAACGACCGGACGGCGCGGCCGACCCGGAGGCACGCGCGTTGCAGGGCGATGCGATCGGCCGGATGCGGCGGCTGCTGGACCGGCTGCCCCCGCAGCACCGGGAGATCGTCGTACTGCGGGTCGGGGTGGGACTGAGCGCCGCAGAGACCGGCCGGGCGCTGGGCATGAGTGCCGGTGCGGTACGGGTCACCCAGCACCGGGCGCTGAACCGGCTGCGCGCCCTGGCCGCTGAGCTGTACCGCGAGGTGCCGGTATGACTGGGGAACGGACATGAGCAGGCGTCGGACACCGTCCGGTGCCGGGGATCCGGTGGAACACGACGACCGGGTCCTCGACGCACTCGGTCGCGCCGCCCGTGAACCCGATGCCGCGACACCGGTACCAGGAGACGACCCGGTACTGCGGATGCTCGCGCTCTGGCATGACGACCTGCTCAGCGACGAGCCGATCGAGCTACCGCCGGCGGCGCCGGCAGCGCCGGTCCGGGCCAATGGTTCAGCGCGCATCCCGATGCCGGTCGACGGTTCGCCGCTCAGCCCGGTACCGGTCAACGGGTCGGCGCCCGCGCTGACAAAGCCGGCGATCGGGGTGGCCGCGCTCGGCGGCCGGCCACCGCGGCGCAGTGCGCCCGCACAGTCGGCCGCACCGACGGGACCGCCGCGGCGCCGGCCCCGTACCGGTAGGCGTCACCATGGTGGTCGTCTCATGCTCGCCGCCGGGGTCGCGGTCCTGGCCACCCTCGGCGGTTCCGGGGTGGTGCTGGCGGCCGCAGGAGCCGGGCCGGGCAGCCCGTTGTTCCCGGTGACCAGCGTCGTCTACCCCGAGAAGGCCGCGGTACGCCAGCATGAGGCAGCTGCGGTGAAAGACCTGGCCGCCGCACGGAAGGCGTTCGACGAGGGGCGTGTCACCGACGCCCGCCGATACCTCGACGACGCCGAACGGCACTCCGAGAAGGTGCCCGGCCCCACCAGGGACCGGTTGCGTCGAGACACCGACGACCTGCGCCGCGCGCATGGGCTGCCGCCGGGCCCACCGGTGCCCGGCGTGTCCCGGTCCGCCTCGCCCACTCCGCAGCCGACCCCGGACCCGTCGCCGCCCACGACCCTGAGCGGCACGCCGTCGCCGTCGCAGTCCCCGGTCGGCTCGCCCAGCGAATCGCCGCCGTCGGGCAAGGTCGGCAAGTCGGCGCCGCCACCGCCGTCTCCCAGCGGCACCAGGTATTCAGGTGGCAGGGGGCACGGCGACTCCGGCGGACACGGCCACTGGCACTAGGCCGTTCGGCGCTGGGCTGGTAGGCACTGACGCCGTGGTTGCCGGTGCCGGGCCGCGGGCTATTTGTCCTCGGTCGCGTCGTGTGCGCCGTCGACGTATCCGTGCGCGTATTCCCAGCTCACGTAGTGGTCTGGGTCCGGCTGGTAGGCCGGTTCGTGCAGCCGGGGCTGGTCGTGCTCCAGCAGGTGGCGCAGATTGCTGCGGAGCAGTTCCCAGCCGAAGTAGTGCGGTTCGTGGCAGTCCTCGCAGTCGATGACCAGGCCACGGATACCGGTCGACTCCAGCCAGCGCTGGAATTCGTCCAGGTCGTCGAGGTCGGCGGTGACCTCCGCGCGCTCCTCCGAACTCAGCGGTTCACCCGAGGCGTCGTCGGACAGCCCCGCGGTCGGGTCGGCGGGGTCGTTGGCGAAAGGATCGAGCGGCTCGTCGCGCACGCCCCCACGTTATCCCGCCGGCCGCTTCCACGCCGCCCGAGGGAAGACCAGGTCGGGAAGCGGACCCATCGCCGGCCTCCGGGAGGAGCGGCCCCGGTCCGTCGGAATTGCTGCCAGTGGCCTGCTGCTGGTACGACACACCGCCGGGGCCGGCCCGGACGCCCGGCGTAGGATCGGACTACGCGGCGCTCGGACCGCACGGAGCGCGGTTCCAGGTGCGCCTGCGTGCGACAGTCCCGGGTCGACCAAGATCGGATCAACAATGGCAGTCACCCGTCCCGATGACATCCCGTTCGACCCGACGCTGGGCGCCGCCGCGACCCTGCCGCTCGGGCTGACCTTCGACGACGTGCTGCTGCAGCCGGCCGAGTCGGACGTCGTCCCAGCCCGGTCGACACCGGCACCCGGCTCACCCGCGACATCGAGCTGTCCATCCCGCTGGTCTCCAGCGCGATGGACACCGTCACCGAGGCCCGGATGGCGATCGCCATGGCCCGCCAGGGCGGCATCGGCGTGCTGCACCGCAACCTGTCGATCGAGGACCAGGCCCAGCCAGGTCGACCTGGTCAAGCGCTCCGAGGCCGGCATGATCACCAACCCGGTCACCTGCTCGCCGGACGACACCCTGCGCGACGTCGACGCGCTGTGCGGCCGGTACCGGATCTCCGGCGTGCCGGTGGTCGACGCGCGAGCGGCCAGCTGGTCGGCATCGTCACCAACCGCGACATGCGCTTCGTCACCGACCAGGACACCCTCGGTCCGCGAGGTCATGACCACGATGCCGCTGGTCACCGCGCCGGTCGGGGTGAGCAAGGACGACGCGCTCGCGCTGCTGCGCCAGCACAAGGTCGAGAAGCTGCCGCTGGTCGACGAGGGCGGTCGGCTGCGCGGGCTGATCACCGTCAAGGACTTCACCAAGAGCGAGCAGTACCCGCACGCCACCAAGGACGACGCCGGCCGGCTGCGGGTCGCCGCCGCGATCGGCGTCGGCGACGAGTCGTACAAGCGGGCCCGCACCCTGGTCGACGCCGGCGTCGACGTGATCGTCGTGGACATCGCGCACGGCCACAGCCGCGCCGTGCTGGAGATGGTCGCCCGGCTCAAGACGGGAGACCGAGGTCGAGGTCGTCGGCGGCAACGTGGCCACCTACGCCGGCGCGAAGGCGCTGGTCGAGGCCGGCGCCGACGCGGTCAAGGTCGGCGTCGGCCCGGGCTCGATCTGCACCACCCGGGTGGTCGCCGGGGTCGGCGTGCCGCAGATCACCGCGATCATGGAGGCGGCCCGGGCCTGCCGGCCGCTCGGCGTGCCGGTGATCGGCGACGGCGGCATGCAGTACTCGGGCGACATCGCCAAGGCGATCGTGGCCGGCGCCGACACGGTGATGCTCGGCAGCCTGCTGGCCGGCTGCGAGGAGAGCCCCGGCGAGCTGATCTTCATCAACGGCAAGCAGTACAAGTCCTACCGGGGCATGGGCTCGCTCGGCGCGATGCAGTCCCGGGGCCAGGCCAGCTCGTACTCCAAGGACCGCTACTTCCAGGCACGACGTCGCTCGCGACGACAAGCTGGTCCCGGAGGGCATCGAGGGCCAGGTGCCCTACCGCGGCCCGCTTCGCGCGGTCGCCCACCAGCTCGTCGGCGGCCTGCGGCAGGCGATGGGCTACGCCGGCGCCGACACCATCGCCGAGTCTGCAGCGAGCGCGGCCAGCTCATCCGGATCACCGCGGCCGGGCTCAAGGAGAGCCACCCGCACGACATCCAGATGACCGTCGAGGCGCCCAACTACCACTCCCGCTGACCCCACGCGTCCGCCCATACAACTCTGGAGTCCCTCATGCGTGACGTGGTCGAGATCGGGCTGGGCAAGACCGCGCAGCGCGGGTTACCACCTGGACGACATCGCCATCGTGCCGAGCCGGCGTACCCGGGACGTCGACGACGTCTCCACCGGCTGGCAGCTCGACGCCTACCCGTTCGAGATCCCCTGCGTCGCGCACCCGTCGGACGCCACGATGAGCCCGGCCATCGGCGGTGCGCGCTGGGCCAGCTCGGCGGCCTGGGCGTGCTCAACGTCGAGGGCCTGTGGACGCCGCTACGAGGACCCGACGAAGGTGCTGGAGGAGCTGGCCGGCTCGACGAGGAGGCCGCCGCGACCCGGCGGCTCCAGGAGGTCTACGCCGAGCCGATCCGGCCCGAGCTGATCGCCGAGCGGGTCGGACGATCCGCGACGGCGGCGTCACCGTCGCGCGTCCGGGTGTCCCCGCAGCACACCCTGGCGCTGGCGCCGGTGATCCTGGACGCCGGCGTCGACATCCTGGTCATCCAGGGCACGCATCGTCTCGGCCGAGCACGTGTCCACAGCGGACGAGCCGCTGAACCTCAAGGAGTTCATCGCCGACCTCGACCTGCCGGTGATCGTCGGCGGCTGCACCGACTACAAGACCGCGCTGCACCTGATGCGTACCGGCGCGGCCGGCGTGATCGTCGGCGTCGGCGCCGACGACTGGTCGACCACCGACACGGTGCTGGGCATCCGGGTGCCGATGGCCACCGCGATCGCCGACGCCGCCGCCGCCCGCCGCGACTACCTGGACGAGACCGGCGGCCGGTACGTGCACCTGATCGCCGACGGCGACCTGCCAGACCTCCGGCGACATCGCCAAGGCGCTCGGCTGCGGCGCCGACGCGGTGATGCTCGGCGAGCCGCTGTCGCTGTGCGACCGAGGCGCCGGCCGGTGGCGCCTGGTGGCACTCGGCGGCCAGCCACCCGAAGCTGCCGCGCGGCGCGTTCAGCGTCGTCCGGCGAGCCGCTCGGGTCAGCCTGGAGCAGCTGCTGTACGGCCCGGCCGACGACCCGGACGGCGCGCTCAACCTGTTCGGCGGGCTGCGTCGGGCGATGGCCAAGTGCGGCTACCGCGACCTCAAGGAGTTCCAGAAGGTCGGCCTGGTCCTCGACCGCTGAGCTTTCGGCGGGCGGCGTCCTCCGCCGCCCGCCGAAAGCTCCGGGTTTCAGATCCGCGGCCTCCGGTTGTCGAGAACGCGGTGCCGGCTCCGTCCCCGGTACGACAGCGGCCACGACGGGCCGTGCCGCGAAGAAGGAGACCACCGTGACGGTTCAGGAACTGCACCATGTGAGTGTCGTCGTCGACGATCTGGAAGCTGCCGTCGTGTTCTTCGCCGAACTCGGTATGGAACTGGAGGGCCGGGCGCCGATCGAGGGGCCCGGCGTGGATCAGCTCAACGGGATCGACGGTATCCGGGCCGAGATCGCGATGATGCGGATCCCGGACGGCCAGGGTCGGCTCGAGCTGACGACGTTCCATGCTCCGACCGTGGTCGACGGGCAGCCGGAGAACGCACCGCCGAACACGTCGGGGCTCCGCAGCATCATGTTCTCCGTCGACGACATCGACATCATGGTCGCGGGCCTGCGGGCGCGCGGCGCGGAACTGGTCGGCGACGTGGTGCAGTACGAGAACAGCTACCGGCTCTGCTACGTCCGCGGCCCTGCGGGGATCATCGTCGCGTTGGCCGAGCAGCTCAGCTGACCGCCGGTCGTGGTCACGACTCCGCTGGGGGTCGGCCCCTCCGGCCCGTCGCCCTGACCCGGCGCGCATCCGCCCGTGACAATGGCGCCGACTGGGTACGGCACGCCGCCGTTGCCTGGCCCCGGTCAACGCCCCGGCGCGTCCGCGATCTGCGCGGAGAGCCATTCCTGCCGGGTGATCGCGTACTCGACCTCGCCGTGCTCGATGCCCGGTAGCGGGTCGTGGAAGTCGAGGTGGAAGGTACGCGCGTAGCGCAGGCCGACCGAGGTCATGGTGGCGCGGGACGGTGTGTTGACCGCCATCGTCTCGGCGAAGATGCGCTGCAGGCCGAGATCGGCGAAACCGTGCCGGATCAGCTCCCGGGATCCTTCGCTGGCCAGGCCCTGCCGCCAGTACCGGCGCAGCAGCCGGTAGCCGAGCTCGGCCTGTCCCTGCACCGGCCCCTGGTCGGGTCGTTCCGGCGGTTGCAGGATCCACCAGCCGACGAAGTCCTCGTCGACGAATCCGCACCAGAAGCCCAGTCCCGCGACCTGGTCGGCAGCGGCCATTCGCCGCACATGGGCGGCCTCGATCTGCTCGCGGGTACGGGCCTGCCCATCACCCAGGTAGCGCAGCACCTCGGGATCGGAGTCGAGCTCGACCTCGTACTCGAGGTGCTCGTCGGTCAGCGGTACCAGCAGGATCCGGTCGGTACGCAGCGTCGCCTGAGTCATGCGCGCATTGTCGTTGGTGGCGGGGTACCGGTCACCTGTGTTTCCACAGCCCCGCTTCGCGCGCGAAGGCCCGGCTCCGTGTCCGAGAGCCGGCCGGCGGGTCCGGGTCAGCCGTGGCAGCCGGGTACCGGCGTGATGGTTCCGGTGCAGTTCGTCGGGGTGTTGTGGGCGACCCGGCTGTGGCGCAGCCGTACGGTGCCGTTGTCGTTGCTGATGCCGCCGGGCGCGGCCACCGCGACGTTGCGTACGACGGGGCTGTGCACCAGGGTGATGACCGCGTCGTGGAAGTTCTTGACGCCGGCGGCGGTACCCTGGTCGGTGCCGATGTCCAGCGACGAGTGGTTGGCGACGATGCGCGTGTCGGTCACGGTCATGGTGCCGAAGTTGGCGATGCCGCCGCCCTCACCGGGGACGTTGAACGGTGAGCCGGCGTACCCGACGTCGCCGTCGGTGACGGTGCTGGAGTGGACGCGCATCGAACCGGAGTTGTACAGGTTGCCGCCGAAGATCCCCGCGTGGTTGCCGGTGGCCGTGCTGCGGGACATGACCAGGTCGGAGTTCTGGTCGTTGAAGACCGCACCGCCGTTGCCGATGACGGAGGGGCAGTCGTTGTCGCTGAAGGTGGTACGGGTGATCCACATGTGGCCGCGGTCGTTGTAGACGCCGCCGCCGTACAGGCCCTTGTTGTGGTCGAAGCTACTGTCCACAATGGAGACGATGCCCTGCGAGCTGCCGACGGCGCCGCGCCCGCTGCCCTCGCCGGGGTCACCGTTGGCGGTGAAGCGGCTCCGGTCGACCAGCAGGCGTCCGCCGTCGTGCACGTACACCGCGTTGCCGGGCCCGCCGCCGGGTTGCTGGGTGTCGTCGATGCCGCCGGTCAGGGTCAGGTGGCGCAGGGTCAGCTTTCCGGCAGCGGAGCTACGTCGAACAACCGGAACGGGTCGGGCGCGCTGGAGTCGCGGGAGATCGTCGTACTGGCGCCACCGTTGACCACGATCCGCGAGGTGATCTGCGGCAGACCGTTGGCGCTGCCGTTGGCGTCGAGGTTGTCGACCGTGGTCAGCGTGTAGTTGCAGGCGTCGTCCAGGTTGAGCACCCCGCCGCCGTGCGAGTTGGCGGTGTCGATGTCCTGGATCAGGTCCACCGTGCTGCACGGCACGTCCACCGGTCGGTGGTGGTGCCCGTAGTCGGCCGTCGCCGGTGTTGCCGGTAGGGCCACTGTGAGCAGGGCGGCGCTGACGAGTGCTCGGCGCAGGAGCATGGAGGACCTTCCCTCAGGCCGGCCTGACCGTTTCGGGCGCAGGCGTCAGCTGGGCGGCGTGCGCGGTGCCATGGGGAAGGTCTACAGCGCGGTCGTGGTCGCTCGCGGACCGATGACGCTCATGTCATCCGTTCGGAGTCGCGGCGTGTCGTCATCGGTTCCGGGAGAAGCTGAGCTTTCTTGACCGATCGTTCCAGAATGACTAGTCTCCGTGCATGGCCAGAACCAAGGAGTTCGATCCGCAGGTCGCGCTCGGCGCAGCGCTGGAACTGTTCTGGGACAAGGGCTACGAGGCCACCTCGATGGCCGACCTGGTCGAGCATCTCGGTCTCGGTCGCGCCAGCATCTACGCCACCTTCGGGGCCAAGCACGAGCTGTACCTGAAGGCCCTCGACCGGTACGGCGAGCTGATGCATCCCACCCTGGCGGACGAACTGTCCCAGCCGGGCCCGGCACTGCCGTTGGTACGGGCGCTGGTCGAACGGTTCGCCCGCGAGGCGGCCGGCGACAAGGGCCGTCGCGGCTGCTTCGTGGTCAACACCGCCGTGGAACTGGCCCCGCACGACCACACCGCGGCCCGGCGGGTGCAGCTGAGCTGGGACTACCTGGAGACGGCGCTGACCCGGGCGTTGACCCGGGCGCAGAAGCAGAACGAGCTGGCCGCCGACCGGGATCCGCGCGCGCTGGCCAGCTGCCTGCTCGTACTGATGCAGGGCCTGCGGGTGGTGGGCAAGGCCGACACCGGCCCACGGCGCCTGCGTGCTGCCACCGCACAGATCCTCACCCTGCTGGACCTCACACCTCAGGAGCAGTCACCATGAGCACCCGATTCGCCGGCAGGACCGTACTGATCACCGGCGGTGGTTCCGGCATCGGCCGTACCGTCGCGACACGCTTCGCCCGGGAGGGCGCGGCCGTGGTCGTCGCCGGGCGTACCGCCGAGCCGTTGAAGCAGACCGTCGCGCTGATCGAGGCCGATGGTGGTCGGGCCACCGCGGTCACCGCCGATGTCACCCGCTCCGCCGACCTCGCCGAACTCGTCGCGCGGTGCGTGGACACGTACGGCGGGCTCGACATCGCGGTGAACAACGCCGGCATGCTCGCCGCGACCGGCCCGGTCGGCGACATCGACGAGGCCGAGTGGGCCACGCTGCTGTCGGTCAACCTCACCGGCGTGCTGCTGTCGATGAAGCACGAGATCGCGCAGATGCGCCGCGCCGGTGGTGGCGTCATCGTCAACGTCGCCTCCAACCTCGGCGCGCACGCGCGCCTGCCCGGCCTCGGGGCGTACGTCGCGACGAAGGCCGCGGTCAGCGCGCTGACCCGCAACGCCGCCCGTGACCACATCGGTGAGGGCATCCGCATCAACGCGGTCAGCCCCGGGGCCTCGGACACCTCGATGTCGTACCGCCCCGGCGAATCCCGCGCCGACCGGGATGCCCGCATGGGCGAGCAGCTGCCGGTCGGCCGGGTCGGTGACCTCGACGAGATCGCCGCGGCGGTGCTCTACCTCGCCTCACCCGAAGCCGGCTTCGTCGTCGGCACCGACCTGGTCGTCGACGGTGGCGCCACCGCCTGACCCCCGAGATACGGAGACGAACTCTCGCAGATTCGCGCCGCGTGCCGGTCAGGCGTCGACGGTGCTCGCCGCTGCGTCCTGCGGCGAGGGCCGGCGTTGCGCGGGCAGCGTCGCGTCGGCGGGTCGGGCGCCGCGCAGGGTGGCGAGGGCGATGAGTTCGCCGGCCAGCATCACCACCAGGCCGTTAAGTGCGGCGGCGTGCAGTCCGTCGGTGAACGCGACCCGCGCGGCGTGCCGCAGCGCGTCACCGGCCATGGCCGGCAGCCGGTCGGCGACCTGGACGGCACCTCCGAGCGTCTGCCGCGCCGCGCCCCGTACCGCGGACGGGGTGCCGGACGGCAGGTCGATGGTCGAGCGGTAGACGGCGGTACCGATGCTGCCCAGGATCGCGATCCCCAGCGCGCCACCGAACTCCGACGCCGGTCTCGGACACCGCCGAGGCGGTAGCCGGCCTGCTCCGGTGGCGCAGCGCCCATGACCAGTTCGGTGCCCAGCGACCTCACCACGACCAGCCCGGCCGGCGTAGCCAGTCCCGGCGCCGATCAGCAGCGGCGACCAGCCCGTCGCCGGCGGGCAGGCCGGGTCAGTACCGAGAAAGCGCCGACGCCGGCGAGGAGGAATCCGGCCGCCACTGCAGCCGGTTGCGCGGTACGCCGCGCTGTGCCAGCGTCCTCGGCGACCGGTGCGGCCACCCCGACCAGCACGGTCGGCAGCAGGCTCCACAGCGCGCCGGCCAGCGGGCTGAACCCGAGTACCGGACTGCAGGTACTGGGTGGTGAAGATGGCGAACCCGCCGAGCGCGAACATCGCGACCAGGCTGACGCCGACCGCCGTCGCCGAACGCGCGCTCGCCGGAACAGCGCCAGGTCGATCATCGGGTGCTGGGAGTGGCGCTGCCGCAGTACGAACGTGATCCCGAAGCCGGCACCCAGGGCGATGCGCGGCGACCCGGACGGCGTCGACACCGTGCGCGGCCGAGTTCCTTGATGCCCTAGATCACCGGCAGCACGGCGGCCAGGGACAGCAGTGAGCTGAGCAGGTCGAAGCGGCCGGCGGCGCGGTTGCGGTACTCCGGGCACAGGAGCGGTGCCGACCGACCAGCAGTAGCACCATGACGGTACGTTGACCAGGAACACCGAGCCCCACCAGAAGCAGCGCCAGCAGCGAGTCCGGACAGGATCGGGCCGAGCGCCACACCGGAGGTGAGCGCGGTGGTCCAGATCGCCATCGGCGGTACTGCGCTGCTTCGCGTCGTGGAACATGTTGCGTACCAGCGCGAGTGTCGAGGGCATCAGGGTGGCGCCGGCGATGCCGAGTAGCGCCCCGGGCCGCGATCAGCATGCCGGCGCTGCTCGGCGTACGCGGCGGCCACCGAGACCAGCGCGGAACGCGGCCGCCCCGAGGGGCAGCAGCCGTCGCCGGCCGATGCGGTGGACGGCGCCCATGGTGATCAGCAGGCCGTCCAGCACGAAGCCGTAACGTCGAAGATCCACAGCTGTTGGGTCACTGTCGGTCCAGATCGCCGCAGAGGTCCGGGCACCGCGACAGCCAGGCGGCCACGGCCATCTTGTCCAGGAGCACGGGAAGCAGCAGTACGCCGAGCTGGATGCATTCCCCGACGCACCGGGACAGTGTCGTCCGCAGTAAGCTCGCGTAGCCCCGTAATCGGTTATATGATACGCGCAGAGGTTTATGTTATACACAGTTCCGTGGCCGCAGGGAAGAGGGATCCGTGGAAGCGCAGCCTGGAACTGTTGTGGGGCGAGCCGGACCAGCCCAGTCGGGGGCCGAAGTCCCACGACCTGAGTGGAGCTGGGCGCGCGGCCATCGGAATCTCCGATGGAAGCATCAGCAGACGATGCCGTGCGCGCGCGGCTCGACGAATTCCGCTTCACACCAGGCGCCGTCGCTGTCGTGAAGACGACTGGTGTGCCAATGCTGGACATGAGCGTCGTGATCGCACGACCTCGCGGCGCTACCCATCGGCTGACGGGCACAACTGGAGGCGTCGGCGCACGCCACGCTGGCGCACTTCCGGCGGCACCCTAGTTCCTCAGCGCCGCGGTGGAGGGCGTCTTCGGCCCCCGGCAGGTGCGCTGGCTGGAGGTGGCGTCGCGGCGCTGGCGCCCACCGGCTGACCGGCCCCGACCTGGTGGAGGCGGTGATGGCGGTCAACAGCCTGGTCCGCGCGGCCGGGCAGGTCTCCGGCATCTCCGAGCCCGTCGGCTCGGAGCGCACCGGCTCCTTCGCCACTTCACTGGCGGCGAACGCGACCGCTTCCCGGCGCACGCCCTCAGCGGCCGCCGCCGGCGCGTTCGGCGGGATGGCAGTGAGTGGTCTGCAACCTGGCCTTACAGGACAGGCATTGAGGCCCTGATCGCCCGCCGCGCCGCCGGCTGACCGCCCGCTGGGGCTGACCGCTTGGCCTGGATGCGCATTTTCCCGAATGTCCGTTACGGGGGTGCGCGTGGCGCGGACTTTACGACAAATGCACTGGTAGAGGGTGTTCAGAGGTGCATTTTCCCCGGATGTCCCACGGCTAATGCGACATTCAGGGAAATGCCCGCCGCCCGCAGTGCCGCGCCGGCCGCTACGATCCTTGCCGGACAAGGGGAGGAGCAGCATGCCGCTGATCGTGCGGTTCAGGCCGAACACTGCGTACGCGACGTTCTGGTGTTCGCGATCGTTGATGGTCGCGGTCGGCGTGTGATCGGCGGCGTGCTCGGTGTGGCGGTGGTCCATCTGCGGAGCTGGCGCTGTCGCTGATGTTCGGCTATCCGGTGCTGGTCAGGACGATCTGCCGGGTGCCAGCGGCGGCGGTCGACCCGGAGGGCATCCGGTTGCCGCTGATGGGCGTACGGCTGCGCTGGCCGGAGATCGCCGACGTACGCCCAGCCGTCAGGCTGAACGGTCGGACCTCGACGCCCGTACTGCTCGTCGTGCCCACCGACCCGGACGCCGCCATCGCGCAGACCCGCTGGTGGCTGCGCCGCGATGCCCGCGCCGACCTGGACCGCCTCGGCGCCCCGATCGTCCTGGACGAACGCTCCCTGGACCACACCCTCGCCGACATCCGCGCCGCCGTCGCGCAGCACCGTACGTCCTGATCGGACGAACCGACATTGTGAGGATTCGAGAGCAGTTACGACTTCCTTCGAGGAGTGCACCATCTCGGAGCGTCCATGCAACAGCCTTCTCGGACAGGACGACGTGACGGAAGATGCGGTCAGGACTATAACGGAAGGGCCACGCATGCCCGTTGCGCGGCTCGCGGCAGCACGTGATGGATCGCATCGTGACCGGTCCGTCAGTCCTCCCTAGCCTGCGTGCATGGGTGATTGGCGGGAGGATCGGATCTCCTCGGCGTTGCGCGGTGAGAATCCGACGGTGCTGGCGCGACTGTCGTCGGGGTTCGCGGTCATCGGCGATACGCAGTTCCTGCCGGGCTACTGCCTTCTGCTGGTCGACGATCCGAACATCAACCGGCTGCTGGATCTGCCGCGGGCGCGCCGGCTGGACTTCCTGGCGGACATGGACCTGATCGGTGAGGCCGTACAGCGGGTCTGTTCGCGCCGCGATCCCAGGTTCCGACGGGTCAACTACTCGGTACTGGGCAACACCGACGCGTACCTGCACGCCCACGTGCACGCGCGGTACGAGTGGGAGCCGGCCGAGCTGGTGACGGGCCCGGTGTTCAGCTACCCGGCTGAGGTTCGCGGTGCTCCGGAAGCGCAGCTCGGCCCGCAGCATGACGCGTTGCGGGCCGAACTCACCGCGGAGATCAACCGACTGGCGGGCCAGTACACCCGCTGAGCTGACCCGCGCATGCCTTGGGAAAGCTATGTGACGGAAGCCCGGTGCGCAGGAGCGGAGATGCCGATCTCAGCGAGGATGCGATCGGCCAGTATCGAGAAATCCGCGCGCGCCGCAGTGACTGCGGCCTGGTGCCCGCCGAAGGCGCCGTCCGCGGGTTTCAGATCGAAGATCGGCTTGTGCGTCTCCTGGGCCAGGGGCATGAGGCTGCGATAGTGCTTGAGCTGGGCCAGGCAGTACGGATCGTCTGCAATAGTTGGTGCCGGTTCATCAATGCCGAGTACGGATGTGCGGTATACCTCAGGAATTTTGGCCAGCCAGCGTTGGTAGGCCTTGACGGGTTGCCCGAGACGAACACCATGGCCAAGTAGTACATAGCCGGAAGGTTGCATCTTCCCGGACGGCAGCGTGAGATCCGCGGCAGGGTTCTTCGAAACCCGGGACTGCCATTCTCCGCGCCATGCGCGCAGGGTGGGTCCGAGGTTCTGCAGACCTTGGACGCTGAACAGGTCCGGCGCCAAGGGAATTACCACATGGTCGGCAGCTATGAGAGCAGCCCTGTTGATGGCGCCGAGATTGGGGCCGACATCGACGAGCACGAGCTCGGCCTGCGTCGCAGCGGCGCCGTCACTTAACAGCCGCCAGAACGATGAGATGACGCGGAATGCTCGGGCTTTTCCGTCCAGGCACCGGGGCCATTCGCTCGACAGGTCGTCCTCGAACTTGGACAGGGCAAGATCGCCGGGCAGAAGATGCAGTCCATCGCTGATGGGTACGAGCGGCGCTGGACCGATAGATCCTTCGCCGTTGATGAATGGCGAGAGGCTGCCGTACACGGTCCTGCCGGGGGAATTGAGACCGTTGTCGGTCGGCCAGAGCGTCTCCAGCGCGTCCTCGGTGAGGAAGTTCGAGGTCAGGTTCGCCTGCGGGTCGAGATCTGCAGCAATGACCGTGAGGCCCTTGCGCGCCACCATGAAGGCCAGGTGGTGGACGAGCGAGGTCTTGCCGACGCCACCCTTGTTGTTGAAGAAGGCGACGATGGGTGCAGTCATGGTGCCCTCCTGACAACGACGCCAAGGTAGGAAGGGTCGGCAGTGAACTCAGCCGGCGGGTTCCCGTTCCGCTCCAAGGAACTACGGGTGATCGGTATCCCCGCACCGAACTTCTGAACATAACCCAGGGCGCCCATTGCTTCTGCGAGCACCGGATTGCGGTAGTCCGTGACGCCGGGTCTACCGAAATTCTCCACCGTGACGATGCCGTACGGCCCGCCGGGCGAAAAGATCTCTACCCGGTCTTCATACCAGGTGACGCGCACGGGCGCCGAGGTGTTTTCGTAGGTGCGGTGCTGTACCGCATTGCGGACCAGTTGTTGCAGTGCAGCGAGTGGATAGTCGGGTCGGCGGACGTCGCGCAGGTTGTCGCCGATCTGGACCGAGGTACGAATGTTCAATCGGAGCAGCTCGTCCAGTTCGCGCATCAGAACCGGTAGTGGCGTGGTCAGGCGCCGTTCATCCTGAATGGGATCGGTGAGGTCGGTTCCGTCGACCCGCAGGAACTGCACATAGGCGCCGGGCAGCTGTTGGGTCGGATCTTTGCCCAGAACAATGATGCCGGCGTTGGTCGGAGTGCCGTCCAGATGGGCCAACCGGAGAGAGGACAATCGTTGTTCGATGGTCCTGCCATTGGCTTCCAGAACTTCGGGAGGCAGGACGCTGGGAAGGTACTCGCTCTGGAACAGGTCGAGATCGAGATCCTCCAGCGTCGAGCCGAGCGATGATCGAGCGTCGAACGGGAGATCTGCGCTGCGTCGGCGCTCGGCAAGCCGCTGTTCGTCCTGCGCGGTGGCCAGGGCTCTGCGGGGACCGACCCGGATCCAGGCCTGCCCGTTGAACCGTACCGGTGGGGTGGGGCTCGACTCGACCTCGATGACGGCCACTCGCTGCTCGCCGACGGGCAACGGGCGGACGCTCATCGTTGGCGGGGGGAGGATCTTCCCCCGATCACGCAGGTCAGCGAGGTTGATCAGCAGCTTGTCGTCGATGGGGAGCCCCGACGGTCGACCGTCATCGGTCGCGCCAACGAAAATGACGCCTCCGGTCCCACGGTCCGGGAGGTCGTTGGAGTAGGCACAGATGGCCTGGAGGATACGGTCCGTGCCTCCGCCGAGCGACTCCTTGCGTTCCACCTGCTCGGTCTCCAGGTCGGCGAGTAGCCGCAGTAACTCCGCGTCGGTTCTGGCCACTGATCAATCCTCGCGGTGCGTCGGGTTGGACGGGGTGAACGCTGTTCCAGTCTGTCTGACCGGTGCCGGATTGACGAAGTCAACCCGCAGTACAACCCGGATATCCGGACCGGCGTGGGTGCCCGACCTGCGAGACCAGGCAGGACCACACCGATGTGAACGATGACTGTGCACGACTGGACTATGCGGGCTGCTTCTGCGCCCCTAGCTTCGAGGCGCAAGTGGAAGCAAGGGCTCGCCCGTTCGGGTGGGCAGGAGGAGTTCGCAACTTATGCGCAACAAGATCGCAACCGTGGCCGCTGCCGTGGCTCTCGCCGGGGTCGGGGCGCTCGCCAGTGGCTCGCCGGCGTCGGCCTCCACGCTCCCGCCGGTCGCGGGCAGCTGGGACCACACCTGGACCACCACGGACTCCCCAACGGAGGCAAGGTCTACGTCGAGGAACACGGCGACATGGTCTACCTGTGTGACACGTACGCGGACGGCTACGCGCCCAGGGTCAACGTCAGGGCCCGGAACGCGTCCAACGACTACACCTTACCGCCTCGGGTGGGAACGGATCATGCACCGGGGTCGATGCGTCGTACGGCGGCAACTACAACCTGCCGGAGTCCAACGAGATCCTGGTCGGCGTCTGGCTGAGCCCGGACTCGACGTACGCCCGCGGCGACTACTCCTTCTTCAACGACCACTGACCGAACACCACTCCAGGTCGTCCGGCCACGAGGTGAAGTGGCCGGCCCGAGGCGGCGGGTCAGAGGTGGGTCGGGACAGCGTTGCGGGAGGCCGTCGTGGTAGAAGATTTCCCAGCTCAGCGCGCCGTCGACCAGCGAGACCAGGCAGATCCGCACCGATGTGGACCATGACTGTGCACACTGACTATGCGGGCTGCTTCTGCGCCCCTAGCTTCGAGGCGCAAGTGGAAGCAAGGGCTCGCCCGTTCGGGTGGGCAGGAGGAGTTCGCAACTTATGCGCAACAAGATCGCAACCGTGGCCGCTGCCGTGGCTCTCGCCGGGGCCGGGGTACTCGCCAGTGGATCGGCGGCGTCGGCAGCCACGACCCCGCCGGGCGGGGGAAGCTGGGACCACACCTGGACCACCACGGACTCCGGCAACGGTGGCACGGTCTACGTCGAGGAGCACGGTGACTACATCTCCCTGTGCGACACCCACGCCGACGGGTACACGCCCAGGGCCGAGATCTTCGTCCAGGGCTCGTCCGGTCAGTACAACTACCGCTACAGCCTGAAGGCCTCGGGCGGGTACGGGGCATGCACCACCCGGGACGCGTCGGACGGCGGCACGTACAACCTTCCGGAGGGCATCAAGATCGATGTCTCCATCTGGTTGGGCCCGACCGTGGGGACCTACGGCAGTGAGCACATCTACCTCAACGACCACTGACCGGTACGCCGTAGGTCGCCTCGTCGCCGCCGTGCTGCGGGCTGACCGTCGGAGCGTAGGTATTTCGGTCAGGTCAGGTCGCCGCGCCGGGAAACGTGGCGCCGGGAACTCGGGAGAGTTTGTGTGATTGAGGTGGCCCTGGCGACCCTGATCCGACAAACTCTCCCGATTTCAGCTGGGTCGCGCCGCGGCGAGGGGTCGGGCCGGCCACGAGGGTGGGGTGGCCGGCCCGCAGGGGGCGGGTCAGGTGACGGGTGCCGGTGCGCGGTACCGGATGCGGCGGCGCGGCCGGGTGCGGGCGTCGACGCGGCGGTGCCGGGCGGTGGAAGTGGCGCGTGGCAGAGCCGACGGTGTCGGCAGAGCCGACGGGGCCGGCGGGGCGTACCGGTGGGTGGTCGGGGTGGACCGGCTGTCGACCCAGTCCTGCCAGACGCGTTCGGCTTTGACGGTGTGGCCGAGGAAGAAGCCGACGATGGCGCAGCCGAACCCGAAGCCCACCAGCGCGATGGTCAACGAGTGGCCCAGGAGTGCGGTCACGGTCATCGCCACCACTCCGGCTCGCGGTACGTCGCGGCGCGGGGGTCGGTCTGCAACTGCCGCAGTCGGGCGCTGGCCCGGGTGTGCAGGGTGCGGATACGATGAGTGAGTCTCATACGTCCTCCTGGATTTGTTGTGAGGCACGGGCGCGGTGCGGCTTTCCAGGGCGTAGCACCGCGCCCATCTGCGTGTACGGGGGTTGTGGCGGCAGCCGGCCCGTCGCGTTCCGGTCCGCGGATCGTGTTGTGGCGCAACGGTTCCCGGGTCACAGCCACTCCAGCTTCACCGGGTACACCTGGTTGAAGCGGTCCTCGGCCAGGGCGGCGTCCCGTGAGCGCGCGGTGTCCAGCTTCCCGTCCGGCGTGATGCGGTACAGCACCGCCTGCCCGTCGAACTCGGCGCCCCACCACACGACCCGGTCGGCCGGCTGACAGGCCGCCACGTACTCCGCGTACTCCGGGTCCTCCTCATCCAGTACGAGCGCGAACAGCTTCGGCGCCGCCGGCATCGCCAGCTTCGTCGCAGTACCAGCAGTCATCAGATACCTCCGTCGGTCAGAGCTGCCGTGACTCCGCGCCGGAAAGTCAGGAGCCTGGAGCCGAGCAAAATAGGCAGCAAGATCGCCGTACCGGTTCTCGTTCAGTTACCGAACCTGATCGGTGACCGATCACGAGTTACTTCGTCACAGTCTCACGATTGACAGCGCGTTCTGGTCAAGCCATACGGGCTGTCACTTTTCTCGTCGGCTCCTGGACAGCAAAACCCGGCTGGTCGGAGTCCTTGGACTCCGGCCACCGGCCGAGAAGAAGGGCGCCCTGTCGGGCGTCAGGTGGCGAGCGCGGGTGCTCGAACTCGCCGTCGTGTACGCCGCCGGTGAAGCACTCCCACTCGTACGGCGTGAACTGAAGGACCGCGCCGCTGGGATCCTTGCTGTCCCGGACGCCCACCGTCCCATCGTCCGCGAACGCGATCTCGACGCATCCGCCGTTGCCGGCGCTGCTACGGCGCGACTTCCGCCAGTTCCGGAACTTCTCGTCCATGTCCGTGGATCCTCAATCCCGCTGCTTAGCGAGTTTCTTCCGACCTGGCAAGCAACTCCATGCTCTGATCCGCCGACAATGCTACCCGGCTCAGACGGGTCCACAGCTTCTCGTACGGCGCGATATCCGCTTCCTCGATCACTCAAGTCCTCCTGTACGGTTTCTACCGGACCACAGTCGGGTCACTCCGGTCGCGGGTAGCTGTAGAGCTGGAACATCGACGGCGGTATCATCGCCAGTCGCTCATGTCCATGTTGACGCGGCAGGATCCGCAGCCGTACCGCGGTCTGGTTCGCGGCGACGTCCATGAGGCGTTGGATCTGCCTGACCATGACCGCGGCGCTGTGTGATCCGGGCGATGGCGATCTCCTCCGCGATGATCTCGCAGCACCGGGCCGTTCGTCCTCGTCGAAGATCCGCTTGCGCTCCAACCGTCCGGCGACGGATCCTCAAGAGTCCACGTGTCACTGAGCTGGCGGCTTGACCGTGCTGGTTTCGCGACCTCCATGTACTCGCGGGTCTGGAGCAGTCCGGAGATGAGGCCGGCGCGTACTCGCGGATGCTGTCGGCGCCGTACTCCAGGTTGGCGTACAGAGCTTGCGTTCGCCCATCGCCTTGTACCGCCGCTCCTCCCACCATCCGCGTGCGGCGGCGTCACGGGCTACCCGCACCAGCTCGTCGAACTTCCTGGGTTTGACGCTGAGCTGGTCGAGGATATCCATGACGTCGCCGACGTCGGGCCGGCGAGCTGCGGTCTCCAGGTGGCTGATCGTGACCCGCGATACGCGGATCTTCTTCGCGACCTGCTCCGCGGTCAGCCCCGCGTCCAGTACGGACTTCCGCAACTCCTGCCCGAGTCGCTGCTCACGCACGTGTGGACTGGTGACCATCGGACCTCCTGGTAGCCGTCAGGAAGAAGTTGTAACAGTAACAGTTCTTTACATTGTTGTTACAGCGCTGACGGCCGATGTAACAAGCGGCCAGGCGAGCGACGAATGCGGCTATCGGTCAGGTCGGAGTCGTGTTGGCTTGTTTGCCGGAGACCGTTACGGTTCCGGAGTGGCGGATACGGCGGAGTTGATCGGAGCGCTCCGAAGCGCAGTCGAGCACATAGGCAAGGCGCAGACAGCGACGAGCGCGGCTGAGCAGTCCGCCGCGAGAGTCCAGGCGCAGCTTGCGGCGACGGGCTTCAAGGGTGTCGCCGTGCGGCTGTCGGCGGTCCGCAAGTCGCTGACCGAGTCCGCGGGCCGGCAGTCGAACCTCGCCAAGGCGGTCGGTGGCTGCGTCCAGCAGGTCAGTGCCATCGGAAACGACTCCACGCCGCAGGAGATCATCGCCCACCTCGCTCCTGTGGGCAACGAACTCGACAGCGCCATGAGCACCGTCAAGGGCGTCGCGCAGAGTCTCGCGCACCTGGAGCAGCAGGTCACCCAGATCCTGGCCGGCGGTCAGCCCGGCCAGCTCAAAGCGGCCATCCACCGGCCGCGTGCGATCCTCATGCCACCCGTCACCGGGTTGCTCAGCTCGGCCAAGAAGCTCAGCGAGACCCTGACCGCCGACGCCCGGAAGGCAGGCTCGACCGCAGGCCCAAATTGAGCGGGGGGAGCGGGCTGGGCACCCCGCTCCCCCCGGAACAGGCCGACCGCGGCGAAGGCGCATCCGAGGCGCACGGGGACGGAGCGTCCTTCCCGCCGATCGTGGACAGCATGTTCGGCGTCCCTATCGTCAACTTGCAGCCGCTTATGCCTGGTCGTCCTACAGGCCGTAACGCCACGCCGGAACATAACGCGAAGCAAAGAGAAGGACTCCGTAAGCGGCCTTCGCCGCAACGGAAAGGATTCCGCACGGGCGTCACTTTGGCGACCGGAACGCTCATCGGCTCTCTCGGTAAAGACGTTCTCAGTATCGTGTGGTCTGGGGCGCCTAAATGGGTATCAGTCGTAGCACTGAGTATTGCGACCGGGGTTGCCGGGGTGCAACTGTGGTGGGACAAGCGAAAGGAACGCCATGACAGTAATTGACATGCGCATAGAGCCGCTCGTGCGAGAAACCTTCGCGGGGGTGATCGCTGAGGAACCAGACCGCCTTGACGGGGCACTCGAAAAGATCGCGAACCTGCCCGACGAGGACAAGCTACATGCCTTGCGCGTTGCGTCCGGTGTTCTCTACGTCGTCCTCTATCGTATGGAGAACCGCAAGCCCACGCCGGAAGAAGTAGCTGAAGCAGCAGCAGATGTGGTGAAGGTTGAGCGCAACTGGCTTACTCTGCAGCAGGAAGATGTCGAAACCATCCTGGCAGCGCACGTCGATCTGCGCGATCTCTCGTTACTGCAGCCGGCTGAGAAGGTCGCGAGCCTTCTCTTCATTGTGACGGGCTCACTCATCTCGATGTGCTCTCCGGAAAATCAGTGGGCCGACTTCCTGGACGAATGCGAAAACATGCTCGACGGCATGTACGGTCATGGTCCGCTGGCTCAGCACTAATTTGATGGAACGCAGATGCTTATAGGCCAGGAGTGAGGTGATCTCGTCGCAGCGAGGAGCACAAGAAATACTGGCTGATCGGTGGCTGAAGATGTGCAGGAGGTGTCAGCTCACTGAGGACCAGAGTGCTCGAACTCGCCGTCATGAACGCCGCCGGTGAAGCACTCCCACTCATACGGGGTGAACTGAAGTACCGGGCCGCTCTGATCCTTGCTATCCCGGACCCCGACGGTGCCGTCCGCGGCGAAGGCGATCTCTACGCAGCCACCGTTGCCGGCGCCGCTACGACGGGACTTGCGCCAGTTCTGAAACTTCTCATCCATCACGGTCCCCATCTCGCTACTTGATGATCTGCTTGATCGTCTTGGCAAGCAGATCGATGCTCCGCTTCTCCGGCAGGGCGACCTGGTCGAGCCGCTCCCACAGTCGTTCATAGGATGACACGTCCGCAGAACCGATCAAGTCTGCTTCGACTCTCCCGAGGCGTGTCACTGTGGGCGCCTTGGCGCTCGCGACGGCGGTAGCAGGGGTTCAATCGTGGTGGGACAAGCGGAAGGAACGGCATGACGATCATTGACATGCGGGTAGAGCCATTGATCCGGGAGACCTTCGCCGGTGTCACCGCCGAGGACCAGGAACGCCTGGATCGGGCATACAGCGAGTTGACGAAGCTTCCCGAAGAGGACCTGGTCCACGCGCTTCGAGTCACTACCGGAATCCTCTACGTCGTTCTCTACCGCATGGAGAACCGGAAGCCGACCTCTGCCGAGATCGAACAGGCAGCGACCGAGTTGGTCGAGGCCGAGTCCTGGGTTCCGCTCCGCCGGGAGGACGTGGCTGAGATCCTCGATGCGAGCGCCAACCTGAAAGATCTGTCCCTGCTCCAGCCAGCCGAGAAGGTAGCAAGCCTGCTGTTCCTCGTCACCGGCGCCATGATCGCAGGATGCGCGCCGGCAGAAAATTCGTGGACTGACTACCTGGACGACTGCGAAAACATGCTGGACAGCATGTACGGGCAAGGCCCACTCGCTCAGAACTAGCGGAGCTCAGCGTGCCCGCCGGCTATGTCGAGCGCGAACCACCTGCCACGTTGGAGCTGACTCAGCGCCTCGAAGAGCAGATCGGGAGAGCGCTGCCCGAGTCCTACCGTGACTACCTGTTGAGCCAGGACGGCGGCTGGCTCGATGGCAACAGCGAAGCGGTCAAGAACGTGTTCGGGCTGGGTGAGGTGCCAAAGTCCGCCAGCATGTGGCGGATGCTACGGACCTACGCTGGCCGCGTCTCAGACTGGCTGCTGCCGGTGGCAGATGATGAGTACGGGAATCTCTTCGCCGTCTCGCTTCGTCCGGAGGACAAACGTTCCGTGTGGTTCTGGAACCATGAGGAGGAAGCGGATGAGGGTGAGCCGCCACGAGAGGACAACCTCACGTACAAGGCGGAAGACTGGCCGAGTTTCCTCAACGGACTGCAACCGGTCCGCTGAGCGTCGATCTGCGGTGAGTCCATGGGCGCATCTCTGAGTCTCCTGAGACATGCTGTTCGAGAAGAGGGGATTCTCTACCGCTGGACGCGCGATCTCGAACACGGCTTCGTGATCGTGGACCGTGATGGCCAGACGGTTCGGTATGCCGATGAGCAGGGCCATGGCCAGGCCATGCACATCACCCGCGCGGACGGAACCGTACGCGATCCTGTACCTGAGCAGAAGGAGCACGCACTGTTCGTGTCAGTAGCTGCGGCCATCTTCCGTGAGTGGAAAGAAGGAGAGCCGGCACTTGAGCAGTTCTCCCGGAGCTTCGGCTGAACATCCCCAGCGTCGAGCAACGTGGAGTCGGAGTGCAGGTTGTAGCAAGTGGTCGACGCGTCGCCATCCTTACCGATGTTCCTTCGGCCGGTTACGTCGGTGTCGAAGTTGTCAAGGGAGAGCGGCTCGCAGTGGGCAGGCCGGGCTCGGCTGTGCGTGCAGTCGTGGAGATCCATCGCGCACTGGGCGGCATGATCATGCGGGCGCTGCTCGGCGGGGAGTTCACGCCGGACCCGGAGGCGACAACCACTGCGTTCGTGGTGCCCCATGGCGGGGAGCTGACCTTCGGTGCCTCAGCCGACTGCGCCAGCGAGCTGGGTCGACCGCTGGTGGCCGGCCTGCCGCAGGATTTCGCCGACGCCGTGCTTCTGGGCCTCAGCGGAGATGCCAGTGCTGCTCTTCCGGCAGGGCCGCTGTGCATCGACCGGGCGGCAGTCGATGAGGTCGGATCCTCGGAGACGGCCTTCCGGCTCGCGGCTGATCTGCTCGTCCGAACCATCGACAGCCTGCTCCGCGGCGCCGACCCCTCCGATGCCGTTCACCGCGCGATGGACTCCTGGTGACATTCAACGACACGGCGGAGGGCACGATGCCGACTGGTCACCTCGACGCCCTGCGGGCAATGCTCACGGCCGACTTCGACCGGCACGCACAACTCACCGAACGACTCGACCAGACCGGCGGCTGGCCCGGCTACGGCGTTCTGATCGGCGCAGCGTTCTTCCTCGGCGTTCGGAAGCGGTTCGCAGATGGTCACACGCCTGCCGAGGTCATTGACTTCGTCGCTCAGGTCCGGGAGCGCTTCGACCCCGACGGCAACTCCTACGATCCGCACGCCGGTGAACTGGTCGTACGGTCGGCTCTCGGCGAGCGCGGCCTGACCGCCGACCTGCCCGATAAGACAGTCCTGGCACTTCAGACCGTCATCGTGGGCTTCCTCGCCGCCGATCAGCAACTCGGTGATGTCGACGATTTCATCCGCGAGGTGGAAGCTCTCGCGGCCAAGTGGGGCGCCTGAGCACCACATCACTGCGGCGCTCCACATGATCGCGGTTGGGTGCGCAGCGTAGATCGGGATGGGACCGCTGGCGACTGCTAGCTCTGGCCGTCCACGACAGAGCCGAGGTACTTGCACTTGTTGCGTTTGCCCGGGTGGACAAGGTCGATGTCGATGATGACGCGATCGGTGTAGCCCAGGTAGTGCTGGTGCGGTCCCTTCGGTCCTTCCTGGACGAGAGTCCCACCACCGCTCTTGACGATGGGTTTCTCGCCGCCGCCGTAGAACTTCACGTACCCGACGACCCCGGGGATGTTCTTCGGCCGCCCGTTGGCCACCACGAACTCGTCGCGGAGCACCTTGAGGTCGTCGCCCGGCTTGGGCACCTCACACGACTCCCGCTGGAGCGTGAGGAACTTGTCGAACGTGGCGGGAACCTTTGCACCGCCATCCGACTTGCCGCTGCTGCCACACGCAGCGAGAAGGCCCGCACCGAGCAGGGCGATGGCGGCTGCACTGGCTATACGGTTCACTGTCGCTCCCTCGGCCGGGCACCGGACTACTGCGGCTGCCTGAGGATCGTCCCCTCCTCGACCGGTCGCGCGGTACGACCGAACAGCCATCGTCTGCGCCCTATCGGCCTGTCTTCGCCGCACGGCCCGGCGGACGACCCACCGCACTAGCGTCATCGCATGAGCAATCGCGTGGCGGTGGTCGGAAGCGTCAACATGGACACGTCGATCCAGGTCGAACGGATACCGCGGCCGGGCGAGACCGTGACCGCCGCCGGGACCACGCGGTCCGGCGGCGGCAAGGGCGCCAACCAGGCGGTGGCGGCGGCCCGGGCCGGCGGGGCGCGTACCGCGCTCATCGCCCGGGTCGGTCGGACGCCGAAGGACGTACGCTGCGCGACCAGCTCACCGCCGCCGGCGTCCACCTCACGCTGGAGGTCGCTGCCGACGCGGCGACGGGCAGCGCGTACGTGATCGTCTCGGCATCGGGCGAGAACTCGATCGTCGTCGTGCCCGGAGCCAATGCGGGAACCTACCGCCTCAGCGCCGACGCCGTCGGTGAGATCGCGTCCGCCGATGTGGTGCTGGGCCAGCTGGAGATACCGGCGGAGATGCTGGTACAGGCCAGGCAGGCGATGCGGGCCGACGCGCTGCTCATGCTGAACGCGGCGCCGGCGATGCCGCTGACCGACGCGCAGTGGCAGGCGGTCGACCTGCTCGTCGTCAACGAGCACGAGGCGTCCGTACTGGTGGGGGAGTCCGACCCGGAGCAGGCGCTGCCGCTGCTGCTGCAACGGGTACCCCGGGCGATCGTCACCGCCGGCGCGCGGGGCAGCATCTTCGCGCAGCGGGGCGGACCGCTGGTGCGGGCTGCCGCGTACCCGGCCGATCACGGTCGACACGACCGCCGCCGGGGACACGTACTGCGGTGTGGTGGCCGCGCAGCTGGCCCGGAGCGCCGACATCGAGGAGGCGATGCGCGCCGGTAGCGCCGCCGCCGCCCTCTGCGTCGGCCGCACCGGCGCCCAACCGTCCATCCCGACCCGCGAGGAAACGCTCAACCTCCTGAACCCGGCCCAGTGACCCGCCCGACGGCCGGAGCGCTGAGGTAGAACGCGGTGCGCGCCGTCGTCCAGCAGGTTGACCAGTCCGTTCCTTTCTGCGAATCGGCAGCGTATCTGTCCGGTTGTGCGGCCGACATCCTGTGACCTGCTGATACGTGCGCCGGTTTCAGGTCTTGCCAGGGCCGGGATCGGACGGTCCAATCGGAGTCGTACCGGGGCCGTAGGATCGCAGCATGGATCGTGAGCTGCGCGTACGCGGTGCCCTGGTGGCGTTGCTGCTGCGGCCCCGCGCATCGTGGACCAAGATCACCCTCGACGCTCTGGAATGCGGCGACGTCGAGGAGCTTCTTGACCGTACGGTCGGGAACGCGGATGCACTCCTCCCGGCGGCTGACACCGAACGAATGATCACCGACGCCATCGGGCAGATCCGGGAGTGGGAGGCTGACGGCACCAGCGTCCATGCCTTCACCGACAGTAGCTACCCGGCGCAGTTGCGGGACATCCACGAGATGCCACCATTGCTGTTCACGCGTGGCGAGCTGAGTGACGACCGCAGGGCGATCGCGGTGGTGGGCAGCCGTGCCGCGAGTGAGCATGGCTTGAAGGTCGCCCGATCGGTGGCACGGACCCTCGCGGAAGCTGGGGTCACGGTGGTCAGCGGGTTGGCGGCCGGGATAGACACCGCAGCACACACAGCAGCCTTGGACGCGGATGGCCGCACCGTGGCGGTGATAGGGACGGGAATTCGGCGCACCTACCCCCGCGAGAATGCCGAACTGCAGCGCACCATCGAGCGACGCGGCCTGGTCATCAGCCAGTTCCTTCCCGACGCCCCTCCCACCCGCGGGTCGTTCCCGATGCGGAACGCAGTGATGAGCGGTTACGCGTCGGCGACGGTTGTGGTGGAGGCCGGGGAACATAGCGGTGCGCGAATCCAGGCACGCTACGCGCTGGCACATGGTCGACCGGTGATCATGCCGGATTCCCTGCTGTCGAACACATGGGCACAGGATTATGCGCGCAGACCGGGCGTCCATGTCGTGCACGGCCTGACGGAGCTGTTGGCCGCGGCCGAGGAATGTGTTGCTGCCATGTCGGTGTCGGACGACTCGGTGCGGAAGCTGGGAGATCTTGCCGTCCACTGATCCGCCGCCGATGCAGTTCGGCGGGACCTGAAGCGGGTGATCCAGGCGGTGTTGAGGTGGTCGGCCTGCTTGTGGTGGGCGACCACCAGCTGCCGGTCCGGCCGGAGACCGAGATGGTCGAGCACCCGGGATGCGGTACGGAGCGGGTCTGCCGCCAGCTCCTCGTACGTCACCTCGCACGGTGTGATGCGCTGCGCGGCGAACCAGCTCGTCCAGTACGCCTCGTCCTTCTCGATCGTGCTGACGAGGCGGCCGATCAGCTCCTCGTCGTAGTGCGGCTCCTGAGCGCCCGGCTCGATGGCCTCGCCCGGGTGCCAGAAGTGGGTCTGCAGCGACTTCGCGTACGACACCGCCTGGGCCACGACGTCGCGACGCCGCAGGTGTACGAAGCTGAGCCGACCGAACTGGGCGCTCAACAGCTCCAGCTCCGTCGCCGCTGGCACTGATGCGGCTGCGGCAAGACCGCCGATCAGGTCCGGCATGTTCTCGGCCATGATCCGCCCGCCGAACACGCCGTTCGACGTCCGGCCGGCGGCCCGCGCCGCCTGCACGAACACCTCGTCGATGCGCCCGTCCTGCAGCCGGGGAATCCGCCACTCGTCGGCGTAGTCGTCCAGGCTCCTGCGGTTGAAGTAGGACGCCGGGCGGCCGGCGACCCCGGACGAGTCCAGCAGACCGCACAGCAGGGTGCTGCCCGAGCGGGGCGTCGCGCACAGCAGGTACGAGTCGAGAGCCGTCACAACGCTGGACGCTAACCAGGCGTCGAGCGCAGACCAACCGAATTCCCCGTACGCCACCGACTCACGGTAAATGTGCAGGTCCGGACCGTGGCCGGGTGTAACAGCGGCACCCGCCGGCACCCGACAACACAGCGACAGCGCTCTGCCCGTCACGCCGAACTCGATACGAACCGGCCTCCCTACGGTCACACACAGTCGCCGCCGATCTTCCGCGCGGCGGCATCAGCGTGCGCCAGGAGAACCCCCGTACAAGGAGTGATGGATGGCCGGGCCCGTGGCCGAGGCGCGTACCGCGCCAGCCCCGAACGACCCGCAGCAGTCCCCGCCCGTACCGGAACGTCGTGCCTCGGCGCTGCCGCCGCCCCGGCAGGCCCTCGGCTACCAGCCCGCGCTCGATGGGCTGCGCGCCGTCGCCATCATCGGCGTGATCCTGTTCCACACCCCCGGCTGGGGGACGCTGCCGCGGTTCGTACCCGGCGGGCACATGGGCGTGACGGTCTTCTTCGTACTGTCCGGGTTCCTGATCACCACGCTGCTGCTCGCCGAACACCACAAGAGCGGCAACATCGACCTGAAGGCGTTCTACCTGCGCCGGGCCGCGCGGCTGATGCCCGGCCTGCTGCTCGTGGCGGTCGTACACACCGTCTTCTGGTCCACACAGGACGGTTTCATCAAGACCGTCGTACCGGTCATCGCCGCCCTGCTGTACCTGAGCAGCATCTTCGCCGGGTTCTGGCGGCTCATGGGCAAGATCAGCTGGAGCTGGTCGCTGTCGGTGGAGGAACACTTCTACTTCGGCTGGCCGCCGCTGCTGCGCTGGCTGCTCGGCGACGGCAACGACCCCCGTCCCGTACGCGGCCTGCTGCGCCGCCACCCGATGCTGGCCGCGGGCGGCGTCGCCGTGCTGGTCATCGCGATCGCCACCGGGCTGCGGGTCTGGTTCGTGGACTCGGTGCGCTGGCACGACATGCTGTACTACTCCACCTTCACCCGGATGGACGCGCTCGCCGTCGGCTGCATCGCCGCGATGCTCGCCTGGCGCTACCGGCTGCCGCTGCCGCGTATCTTCGGCCTGCTCGGCCTGGCCGCGCTGGTGTACTGCTACGTCAACCCGGACTTCTACGTCGGGCGGCCGGCGCTGAACCTGTGGGGCCTGCCGCTGGGCACCGTCGCGACGGCGTTGCTGGTGGTCAGCGTCGTACAGCAGCCCCGCTCACTGCTCGCCCGCGCGCTGTCCGTCCGGCCGCTGGTGCACATCGGCCTCGTCTCGTACGGCCTCTATCTGTGGAACCTGCTGCCCGGCCGCGGGCTGGAGGAACTCATCGGCCACCACCCCGGCTACCTCGCCACCGTCCTGTCCTGGCTGGCGATCCTGCTCGCGGTCGAGCTGTCGTACTGGTTCGTCGAACGCCCCGTCCTGACCTGGGCCAAAACCAAGATTCGTCGCCAAACGTAGCGTTGTTTCTGGTCAGCCCAAACGGGTAATTTCGTCGGTGCGCAGCGCGGTTGAGTCGTCGCACGACTTCGTCGAGCAGCCTGCTGTCGCCTGCAGTGCTTTTCTGACGTGGCGGGTTCGTCGTCCGAAAGACTCTCTCGGTCGGAGTACAGCGAGATATGAAGGATTACAGCAGCTCAAGAGTGAAGTCATTTGGTCTCTGCAGAAGTTCTCCCACGCGGGCTCTTTGCTTCTTAGCTGGAAAAAAGATACTTCCACGTCGCCCTGCCCCCTTTATGAGATATCCTGCAGATAGCAGTGTGCCGATAACGCCGGATACGGCGGAACGGTCGATGAGGGGTAGCCCGCGCACCAAGGCGCTTTCCTTGCGTCCAGATCCCGTTTGGAGATAGACCTTCTTAAGAATCACTAAGGCAACTCGTTCCTCTAGGCGGAGGTTAAGATCCAAGATTCCCGCGGTTGTTTGAATTTCGGAGGAATATTCAGAGATCTCGCAGTCTTTAAAATTACCTCGAAACTGCAAGCTTATCTTCGGCCAGCCCTCAATTTTTCCAATAAGGCAAGACTCAAATTGCGGAAAGGCGCTCGTGTTGTCAATTTCCGTTACGTCAATTAGCTCGATGACGCAATCTTTAAACGTGGCTTTGGAGAGGTAGCCGAAATCTCCGGTAGGTTTGATGCGAGGAATCAAGATTGCATCAAAGAAAGGAGCATCTTTCACCTTTTTGTCGTTATCCATCGCTTCTGCGACCATGGTTAAATCGAAAAGGACAACGTCAAAATAGTCCTCTCTCAAACGCTTCTGGATCGCTGCTGTTACGCTCCCAAACTCAAATCCAAGGGATGTTAGTTGGCATGCTGCTACACCTCCAGCAAGATCGCTACATCCGGCCGACCAACTTGCAGCAGCGGTAACTGGATGGCTAACGTGGGGCGCCGCTACATGCGTGGCAAGGTCATAGCCGTACGCAGCCTCAGCGAAGGAGGAATCAATAAACCTCCTCATTTCAACAGTCTCACCTATTCTGAAACTGCCCGAGCCTGCTAATCCAGGAAGGCGGAGAAGGAGCTGTAGGCCTTCCTCTTCCGGCTCGTAGCCGCAAATCTCCCGGAACGCTGAGCGCATATCGTCAATCGATATATTGGTCCGAGACCGTCGGCGCTGGACCGGGCTAGCGTGGCAATTCTAGCTATCAACCCCCTAAGCGCTTCTCTTGTTATCGAGACGCGGTCCGCTTCGCGGCCGGAGATCATGTCAATTAGTCGCCACCAAGATTGGACAGCATCGGCATTTTGCTCTTGGATTGAGCCTATTAGCTCGGTTTTCGAGAAGGTACTTCAAAAGAAGGGGTCGTGTAGGTACCCACGAGGGTATGGTGGTGCCATTCCCAACAAATGCGTCGACTTGAGTCTCATCGAAGTCTTGGAGTTCTATGACTGAACCATTAGATACGCCGACTGCTTCGAGTAATTCTGCTGCGTTGGAGAAATATTGAGGACGCCCTGCGATGAGTACCCCGCAGCCAGCACGAGTCTCCTTAATCAAACGACGCATCGGTTCAAGAGCTTGCCAGCGAACTTGACTGAGATCTTTCGCTCCACCGACCCATCTAGCTGGGACTAGTTCGTCAAAGCCATCAAGCAACAAGACGCAATGACCGGACCGCCAAGCTGCGATCAGGCTTTCTGCTCCAGGAAAACCGATATCTTCTGCATGTCGCCGCAATACTTCGCTTGGTGTACGGAGTCCAAAGCAGTCTCGAAGGTTTATGTGTAATGGAAACCGATTTTCAGCTGGCGCCTTGAAGTAAATTTTTCGCAAGCGGTCAAATGCTGACCGCAGCGCATGGCTCTTCCCTGCGCCAAAATCTCCCGTCAAACAAATGAAGATCCTGTGATTAATTCTGCGATGAGCGCAGAAAAATCGATTTGATTTGAATCTAGGATGTTCCTGAGAGTTGGCTCAATGTATTTCCTGCTTGCTGTCGTTTCGTGAGATGCGGCCGAAAGGCGGTAGCCGGTACTCCCAAACGGCGCTTCACGCCGGAGCCTTATGTATGATTCGACATCAATCAATGTTTTCTTTAACGAGGTTAAACTTAAGCAGTCTATTCGGATGGAGGAAGATTTAGATATCTGTGCTACAATCATTCGCTGCTCAGCAGTGGGTTCCTGGGCTGTCACGACATAGCCGTGAATCGCCTTGTAGCGGTTGTTCGGTAATTGGCTTAGATATTGAAGTATATCGCGAACCTTTTCCGCATCTTTCCTTGCCTTTTCTTTTGCTTGCTGTTTAGTAAACTCAAAGGCAGCGATTGTCCGTTCTCCTTCGAAGACGGCGTCGTGTTCGCGGCCCCGGAACATGATGGCACCCTGCATTTCGGAAGGATCATAGATTGCTCTTGCGATTGCTTGGGCGCGTTGCTCGAATTCTCGTCCAGAGTCTTCAGTGTGCGTAGTCACGGTATGATGCTACTTAGTCCACGCAGTGGCAACAAGACCGAAATTAGTTTCATGACAAATCGGTCATATGTATGCTATGTCATGGCAATTATAAGATTGCCCAAAAACCATACAGGCAATTAGGAACTCTTCGATCTACTCGGAAAAATCGTCGAGATGGAACATTACTTTCCGTTCTTCCAGCCTCGATCTGTCCACATCGGTCTCTACGTGTAGACATCTGCGGCAACGGCTCGTCGCTGGGAAGCTGACTCGCCATCCTTCTCGCCGCGGAGTTGATTGACCATTTCGTCGAGCGCCGGGAACCGACCTGGGCCAAAACCCGAATGCGCCGCTCCAGCCCAGCGCCCGGACGATGAGGATCAGCTGAGGACGAGCCAGCGGCGGCCGTCGAGCAGTTCGCGTACCGCGTCGAGGTGGCCGGCGTGGCAGGCGGTCTCGGCGATCACGTGCAGGGCGACCTCCCGTACCGAATGCAGCCGCCAGCCGCCGAACTGCTTCTCCGGCCACCAGGCCGGCGCGTCGTCCAGCGCCGTCGCGGCGAGGATCTCGTTGGCGCGCGCACTCTGCGCCCGGTAGCTGTCCAGTACCTGCTCGGCGGTCATGCCGTCCGGTACCTGCCAGGCGTCATCGGCACCGTCCAGTGCGGCGATCACGTCGGAGTCCCCGGCGACGATGGCCTGGAACCAGGGGCGTTCGACGTCGAGCGCGAGGTGGCGCACCATGCCCAGACAGTTCCATCCCGACGGCAGTACCGGCTTGCGCAGCGCCTCCTCGTCCAGTCCGTCCAGAATGTCGAGCACATGGTGGCGCTGCGCGTCGAGGTACGAGATGAGGGTCCGGGTTTCCTGGCTGGTCGACATGATGCCTCCGTAGGTTGAACAAAACTGCTGACACCGGAGACGTCGGAGCCGAGCCGCGTACTTCGACACGGCCGGCTGTCGAGACCCGGCGCGCGGCTCCGACCTGTGTGGTGACGGGCCGGCAGCGGGCCGGACCAGCGCCGAGGAGGTACACCGTGAAGTACGTGATCCTGATCCACGCCAACCCCGAACCCGTGGGGCCACCCGACCCAGCACTACACGCCGGAGGGCCGGGCGCATGCCGGAGGAGTGGCACGAGCGCACCGACCGCGACTTCGACGCCCTGATGAGCGAGATCTCCGCGTCCGGCGAGCTCGTCAGCGCCGAGGCGCTGGCCGACCCGTCCTCCTCCACCGTGTTCGCCTGGACCCCCGAGGGCCACCTCGCCACCGACGGGCCCGTACGCGGAGGCGAAGGAGCAGCTGGCCGGCTTCTTCCTGATCGACTGCGCAGCCGCGAACGGGCCGAGGAGATCGCCGCCCGCTTCGCCCAGCCCGGCGGCACGATCGAGCTGCGGCCCGCGATGTGGGCCGGCGGCGACGACGCATGACCGGTCCCGAGTCTCGACGGACGTGTGGCGCGAGGCGTCGCCGCACGTCCTGGCCGCGCTGCTGCGCCGCTACGGCGACTTCGACGCGGCCGAGGACGCCGTCCAGGAGGCGCTGCTCGCCGCCGCCCGGCAGTGGCCCGCCGAGGGCGTGCCCGACAACCCGCGCGCGTGGCTGATCACCGTGGCGCTCGCGCCGGCTGATCGACGCCCGCCGCGCCGACACCGCCCGGGCGCGCCGCGAGCAGTGGGACGCGCGCGTACGCCGGCGACCGGACCGCCGCCGGGGCCCGACGACACCGCCGCCGCGGCCGCGACGACTCGCTGACGCTGCTGCTGCTCTGCTGCCACCCCGCGCTGCCCCGCCCGTCGCAGGTGGCCCTCACCCTGCGGGCGGTGGCGGGTTGAGCACCGGCGCAGATCGCCCGGGCGTTCCTGGTGCCCGAGGCCACGATGGCGCAGCGGATCAGCCGGGCCAAGGCGCGGTTGCGGGAGGTCGACGCGCCGTTCGCCGTGCCGCCGCCCGCCGAGCTGCCCGACCGAGTCGAGGCCGTCGCCCACGTGCTCTACCTCGTCTTCACCGAGGGCCACACCGCACGACCGGCACCGGCCTGGTACGACGTGTCGTTGGCCGCCGAGGCGATCCGGCTGACGCGGCGGCTGCACGCGCCTGCTCCCCGACGACGGCGAGGTCGCCGGGCTGCTCGCGCTGATGCTGCTCACCGACGCGCGCCGGCTTGCCCGCACCGACGTGGCCGGCAGCCCTCGTGCCGCTCGCCGAGCAGGACCGCTCCCGGTGGGACCGCGCCCTGATCGGCGAGGGCGTCGCGCTGGTCGAGGCGGCGCCCTCCCGGTCGGGCCGGTCGGGCCGTACCAGCTGCAGGCCGCGATCGCCGCCGTGCACGCCGAGGCCGGCGCGGCCGAGGAGACCGACTGGGCGCAGATCGAGACGCTCTACCGCATGCTCGCCGACCTCGCGCCCGGCCCGGTGGTGACGCTCAACCACGCTGTCGCGCGTGGCCATGGTCGACGGGCCGGACGCCGGCCTGGCGATGCTCGACCCGCTGCTCGGACAAGCACCTGCGCCGAACCACCGGCTGCACGCCGTCCGCGCGCACCTGCTCGACCTGGCCGGCCGAGCGCCGAGGCCCGCCCGCGTACGCCCCGCGGCCCGCTTCCCACCAGCATCCCCGAACAGCACTACCTCAACACCCGCGCCGCCGCCCTGGCCCCTTGAGCTCCGCGCGTGGTGGCCGGCTGTGCGGCGTCAAGATTCGTCAGATCCGCAGCGTTGGACCGCCAGCCCGGCCAAATCAGTCGAATTTCCGGGTAGGCGGCCCGAATACTGAAAATCTTGATTGCCAGCGCGTTTGCTTCGCTGAACTACCTGGCTGCTTGTTGCCGACGGTCAATAGCCTTTCGAAGACTTTTAACCATTTTTGCTTTGAGCTGCCCCACTGGGCAGCGCGACATCCCCTGGACGGTAGAAGCTAAGTACAGGAGGTTTGAAGCCCAATCCGGCGGGCGGATTGCATGAGCTCTGCCCGAAGAAATGGAAAAACAGTAGGCAAGCCGACGCGTTCGATAAATCGATGCATAGTCTCTAGTGGAACCTCAAGAGCTTCCTTCATGTCAAATATTGCTTCAGCTTCTATTCGATACCGCCCATCAGGAGCATTCACTCTAATTTTGCAGCGTAGGTGGAGATCGCTACCCGACACCATGTGCTTGATCTGTATTTCGGACTTGATTGTGTTGTCGGTTGGATCTGGCGTTACATCAATTTCATGTTCGGGTGCTTCTTGTCGTCGTGCTGAGATCTCGCAAAAAGTAACATCCTTGATTTCAAGTGCTTGCTCTAGCTCTGTCGCATCGTTGACCTGCGGAAGGTTTGCCATGATTAAGCCATTTGAATAGAGTGAGAGTATATGTGATGAGGCTCTGGGTCGTGCTCTGGTTGAAGAGCTCGAAGCGCAAGGAAAACGGAGTCGTCGTCATCATCCCAGTGCCGAAGCCATCTCGGAGATAGCCTTCCGTCAGGCTCTCCTAACGGAACAGTTGTGATGGCTAGCTCTAGGCCGAGTTCATGTAGATAGTCGGCGATTGTGTTGGTACGCAGGTTCCCGTCACCGTGAAGAACTTGGTTGACTGCCGATTTGCGGACGTTGAGCTTCTTGGCTAGATCGGCCTGCGTGATTCCAGATTCCTTCAATGCCGCGTGGATGACGGCTAGTACTTCATGCCTCAGCCGGATTCGGCCAAGGCGCGAGAGCCACCGGGGATAGATGCGAGGCGATCGTAGAAGCTCATGACATCACATCCTGTTCTCGAATCCACTTCGCTCGGCTTATGTGCTTTCGCGGGGTTCGCTGCTGCTGCTTATTAAAGCCATGCGTCAGTCGAACAATTAGTTTGTAGCAAGGGCCTTCTAGTTTGAAGAAAGGTAATCGGGTGGTGCCGACTTTGATTTCCCACAGATCATCGGTCAGTTCGTTTAGCTCGCGAGGTATTCGGAGACTGCCGCGTCGAGCGTATTCTTCGAATCGGATTGCGATATCGGCCGCGCGGGTCAGGGCTGCGGCGTTGCCCTTGCGGGCCTTTAGCTCAAGATCGCTGATATAATCGTCTGCCTCAGCTACACCATCGCCGTCCTTTGCACACTCGATCATGAGTACGCCTCGCGGCTCGTACCACACGCGGTCGCACTTTGCGCAGGACTGCCGCCGTACAGTCAAAACTGTACCTCCTCTGTCAAGGCCCGCGTTGGTATCTTTGCCCCAAAGGGGCGATCCGGTCTATTAACGTTGAGTTATAAAAACTGATCTGTGCCTGGCAGGCCAATGAAGCATACGGGACTCACCGTTTGACCGGAATCAACCGTCCGTCCGGTCCTTCTCGCCAAGTAGTTCGCGCAGAGTGCCGACGTCCTAGTAGCGGCGGCTGGTCGTTGCGCAAGCAGCAGTAAGACGGCTGGTCCGCTGCTAAAACGCTCCATGAGGCCACAGGAGCAAGCAGGGACGCCAGCCGTGGTGTGTGCGGAACGAGCCGGTCATTCAGGTAGAGGAGAGCATCAGCCTGAGCGATGCGGGTGAAGAGTGGTGGCTACATGGAGTCACTACGGAGTTAGGCAGATGCGTTTCCTAGGCAGGAACTGGTGGCGTGTTTTCGTGTCAAGATCCGCAGCAGTGGGCCGTCAGCCGCCCTCAGCACGGTGTGTCGAGCCGTTAGGCGGTCCATTGCTGCGGATCTTGACCACGTTGCGGCGGTGGCTTCGCGCGGGGTGGGTCAGGTGAGGCCGCGGAGGGTGGTGAGGGTGGGGCGGGCGGTGTTGAGGGCGGAGAGTTCGGTGTCGATCAGGCCGGTGAAGAACTCGGCGGGGGAGCCGAGGAAGCCGGGCCGCGGGTCGGCGTACCACTGCTGCAGCCAGGGCTCGAGTTCGGCGAGGCCGGCGAGCAGCGGGAGCAGCCGGTCGGCTCGGCCAGCCGCCTCGGTCTTGCGGTCGCAGGTAGACGGCCGGCCAGCGCCTGCGCCTGCTGCAGGTGGTCCCAGCCGGCCCAGCCGAGCAGCAGGGTGTCGTCGCTCGTCGCGGCCGGCGTGCGGGTAGGAGATGAACCGCTCCTTCGGCACGTCGAGCTTGCCGCGCGCCCGCCAGTACGACGGCTTGGTGAAGTCGGCCGAGTGTACTTCGGCGGCACCGGGATCTCCACGCTTCTCGCCCGCGTCCTCCCGGCGCTGCAGCGCCCAGGTCCGCTCCCACTGCGGCCGCTTGCGCAGCCCGGACTCCTTGTAGCGCTGGGCCGCCAGGTACGGCACGTGCTCGTCGGCGACCAGCGTGGCGATCGTCTTCGCCAGGTCGTAGCTCGTCGCGGCCGACCCACAGTCCAGCACCGAACGGAAGTCCTCGTCGTGGCGCACCCGGTCGGCGAGCTGCGCCACCGACAGCGGCGTCGGCTGCTCCGCCCCACAGCTCCGGCGCCTCCAGCCGGTCGAGCAGCCAGTCGCGCAGCGCGGCCTGGTCTGCATGCTCGTCCCAGCCCTCGGTGGCCCACCGCCGCTTGCACTCCGGCCGCTCGATCAGCCCGATGTTGCGGTCGGACTCGATGACCTCGATCCGCCGCTCCACCAGCGCCCGGTACTCCGCCGGCCAGTGCGCCGGCAGCTCGGTGATCGGCGTCGACCCGTGCCGCGCGAACCACTGCGTCTCCGCCTCACCGGCCGCCATCCTGCGCGCCAGCACGATCTCGAACGCCCGCTCCCCCAGACGCAGCTCCGGCGCGCTCCGGCGCGGTCAGGTCGCTCGTCGACGCAGCCCGTAGAGCCGGTAGACCTCCCAGTCCAGCTCCTCCTGCAGCGCGATCATCCGCGCCCGGATCGAGTCGTACTCCGCCCGCGCCGCCGCGCAGCCGCTCCCGGGTCGGCACCCCAGCTCCGCGACCGCCGCCGGGCGTCACCGTCGGCAAGCCGCTGCGCCAGCCCGTCGAGCTCCCGCGCCGCTCCAACGGGTACGCCGCCGGCAGCGGAAACTCCTGCAACTTCGTCCCGGTGAACTCGATAGAAGCGTCTCCCAGGCTCGGATCTAGCGATGCCGCCGTCGCCGATCCGCCGTCTGCCCTTGTTGTGGCTGACCTGCTTGAGCCAGAAGCAGGCGGTCGAGCTGTTGAGCACCCCGAGCAGCCGCAGGTGATCGTCCTCCGTCGCCCCCTCCGGCAACTTGATCACCGGCGCCGACTGCTTGAAGACCTTCCCGCCCCGATCCAGCACGAAATGGTTGTGCGTCGCCACAAACGCGAAACGCGATCGACAGCGGCGTCCGCAACTCTGTCGCTGGTAATGCTCAGGTGCTCATACCATCGCACGACCTGCGCACATGATGGTGCCTCCGAAGATCGACTCGTGCCGCAAGCGTCGGTGCGAGACTGGCCAGTAGGTGTCGACGAGCGATGTTCGGGCTGAACTATCGTCCGTGCGTGCATCGATCGTATAGGCGAGTACGGATCAGAGCGAACGTCTTCGAATGCAGCCAAGTCGCGGACTACATTCGCCGATGACACATGGTTCGACGAACGTGTCTATCCGTCGATCGTCGACAGCGGAACTGTTCGGCAGAACCCATGAACGCTCATCTTCGCCGACAACGGTCGTCCGACCCGATCGACGCAGCTGATCACGCCGAGTCGCGTCGACCTGCAAGCAATTGCATCAGATCTGCCGCGCCACCGCCGCTCAGGCTCCATGGATGCGCTACGAGTCGCTCGCGAGGAATATCGGCGACGCTGATCCACTCGGACTCGGAGCCTGGCTGATCGATCTGGCTCACGATCGCTGACCAGACGAGGCCCTTCGCCGGGATCTCTGGCTGTGCCGGCTCGCCGCGCATGCCGAGGACCGCCCGAGATGGCGCTGGTACGGCGCGCTGGTTGGTGATTGCGGCCGACCAGGATGACGGTCGGCGTGCCGTGGCCAGGGATGTAGGCCCCCGACGTGTCGATGACTTCGGTGAGCTCCACCTCGCCGGCGAAGTAGTCCTCGATGAGCTTCTTGCCGAACTCGCGCTTCATGAACGAGTTGGCGGTGATCTGGCCGACCCAGCCGGCGCCACGACCGTCGCTCGTCACCACGCTTGGCGAGCTCGAAGAACCGCTTCGCGAACGGCACCGTCAGCGCGTACTGCCGGTGAGCAGACGTCCGGGTAGATCTCCCGGTAGGTCTCGTTGAGCGCCCTGTCCTTGACCGTGATGTAGGGCGGGTTGCCGACCACCACCGTGTACTGCCTCGGCTGCAGGTACTCGCGGAGCAGGTCGGCATCCTCGGTGGCGTAGCTGAACCGGCCGGTCCTCTGCCGTCGAGCAGATCGCCCGTGCTGCGTCGCCCCAGCGCAGCAGCGAGTCGCCGGTGGCGACCCGTACGTCGAAGGCCGGCGCGCGTCTCCAGCGACGTCAGGCCGCAGACCTTCAGGGCGGCGATCACCAGCCGGAACCGGGCGATGGCCACCGCGAACGGGTTGATGTCCACGCCGGTGACCTGGTCCAGCGCGCGCTGGGTCGAGTACCCGGATGTCGGTGGCCGGCTCGCGGTCCCGCCAGCGGCGTGATCAGCCGGTCGAACGCGCCGAGCAGGAAGTGGCCCGACCCGCACGTCGGGTCGATCACCGACGTCGCCGGCAGGCCGAACTCCCGTACCGCCGGCTCGAACGTCCGGTCGAGGATGAACTCCTCGACGAACTCCGGCGTCTGCAGCAGCGCGTACGTCGTCCGCGCGTGCGCCGACAGGTCCTGGTACAGGTCGCCCAGGAACCGGGTGTCCAGCTGGTCGATGCGCAGCGACACCCGGCCCGCGCCGCGCCGGAAGAAGTCCGACAGCGCCTCCGCCGCATCGCCGGAGATGTCGAACCGCCACACCGGGTTGTGCTCGTCGAAGATCTGCGCCGGTCGCCGGCAGCCCGCGCAGGTGACCGAACGCCTCGCGCAGCCAGTGCCGGTCGTTGTGCCGCGGGTTGGCCGATCGAGGTACGCCTGCCGGCGCTGCACCGCCCGCTCGGCCGCCGCGCCGCTCGGTCCGGGCCGCCGATCCACAGCCCGTCCGACCAGCCCGTTGTCCTCGCAGAAGCGTACGAACACGCAGCCCAGCACCCACGCCACCGCGGCCTGGTCCAGCACGTCCTCCAGCCACGTCTCGAACGTGCCGCCGGTGCGCTCGCGCCCGCTTCGCCTCCGCGTACTCCTCATGCAGCTTCGTCTGCAGCGGGTTCGGCGCGGGCGGCACTGTCCGCGCAGGTCGGTCGACCAGCTCCCGTGACCTGCGCCTGCAACGCCTTCAGCTCGATCATCCCGCGACGGTTCCCTTCGAGGAGTACGGGGCCGACCGAACGGGTCAGCCACGAATCGGCCAGCCAAGCGCCTGGCTCGGCCGGCGAGGTCAGCGGCAGCGGCGCCTGGTCCAGCAGCGCCGGCTCCGGCCGGCGCGCCGGCACCAGCAGCAGCCGCGCGGCCGGCCGGCTCCGGCTCAGGTCCGCCAGCTCCTGCAGCAATCCAGCTGCCCGTAGCGGGCCAGCGGCGCCGCCTCGGTGATCAGCACCGGCCGGCGGCACGTCCAGCGCCGCCCGCACCGCCGGCACCACCTGGTGGCGCACCATGTCGGCGAGGCGCGCGGAAGTCCGGGTCGGTCGGCCGGCCGTTGTCCGCGGCGAGGATCGCCTCCCAGGCGAAGCCGAGCGCCGCGCAGCGTGTCCAGCATGATCGCGGTGACGTCGACCTCGGTCAGGTCCGCACCGGGCCAGCAGCGCCCGCCGCGCCGGGCGCAGCCAGCCGCAGCGACGTCAGCACCGCCAGGAACCCGGACCGCTCGATCGCCGTGACGATCCGACGCTCGGCCTCCGCGTCCCGGTCCGGCCCGCCCTGCGGCACCGCCGACACCGTCCGGGTCGCGGTACGGGACCCGCGGGCGCTCAACGGCCGGTACGCCGACTTCGCCGGATCCCACTCCACCGGGATCTGCGCGTCGCGCAGCAGGTCGTCCAGCCCGCCCGCGCGGTCCGGCAGCGGCTCGGCCAGCGGGAACCGGGACCGTACCCGGGCCTGCACCGCCGCCACCGCCGAGCTGCTGGCCGGCCAGGTTCGCCGCCGACAACCGCAGCGCGCGGGCCGCCGGCATCCCCACCGGATACAGCTGGCCCTGCGCGTTCACCGCCGCGACCTCGTTACTGGCCGCCGCCGCCAGCTGCAGCAGCCGCTGGTCGTCCAGCGCCGGCATCGTCTCCGGCCGCGACACCGCCCGCAGCTCCCGCAACGCCCGCTGCCGCGTCGGCAGCGGATCGGCACCGCGCCAGCTGCGCCGCGCACGCGCCGAGGCGTACCGCGCAGCTCAGGAAGTCGTCCGCGGTCGTCACCGCCGTCGGGTCGTCGGACTCCCGGCCGACCAGCACCGAACCCGAGTCGCGGAACCGGCGGGTGGCCAGCCGGGCGTCACCGCCCCGGGCCAGCTCCACCTCCACCGCCGCCCGCACCACGCCCACCGCCTGCGCGGTGCGTTTCGGTTCATCGGAGTACGAGCCGCGCGTGGCGATCAGCGCCTCCGCCAGCTCCACCGCCGACATCACCGCGCCCCGGGCGTCCAGCAGCGCCACGATCTCGTCCCGTACCTGGGCCAGCTCGGGGTCCTTCGTCCACACCTTCGCCTGTCTGCGCGCCCAGCCTGAGACCTTCGGCTGTGTCTGCCCGACCGCCTTCGCCACCTTCTCCTGGCTCGGCCAGCGCAGGAACTCGCCGTCGGTGCCCGGTGCCTGGCCGAGCAGCACCTTCAGCGCCTCGATCTCCCTGCCGTTGCGTGCGGTCGGCTCCGGCAGCAGGGAGGCGCACAGCGGCTCCAGTGCCATGCGGTTGCGCCGGGTCCCGGGCCGGCTCCGTGGACGGCGGGAGCTGCTCGCGCAGCGCGCGTACCTGCGCCAGGATCTCCTTGCGGGTCGCGTCCGGCACCCCGCGGGCCCGGGTCAGCGACGACGGCTCGGCGTCCAGCAGCTCGCCGACCGTGTGCACCCGAGCCGCTCCAGCGCCGAACGGGCCCGCGCGGTCAGCTCCAGCGACTCCAACGGCGCATCCCGGTCCACAGTGGACGCCGGCCGGCCGGACGGTGTCGGCCTGCGGTACGTCGACGAACAGCAGCCGCCAGGCGTCGGCCATCTCCTCGGCCGTGTCGAACCGGGCCGACGCGTCCCGGGCCAGCGCGCGGGCGAAGAAGGCCACCAGCCGGTCGGCCACCGCCGGGTCGAACGACGACTCCTGCAGCGTCACCTCGTCGCTGACCGCCGCCGGGTTCGCGTTGTCCGCCCAGCGCGGCAACGTGCCCGTGGCCATCTCGTACAGCGTCACCGCCGCGGCGAACCGTTCCGCCGCCGCGTCGTAACGCATCCGGCGCGGCGGGCCCGAGGAACGGGTCCAGATAGGGGACCGTACCGGCGGTCAGCTCGGTGGCCGGCGTCGTGGCCATCGAGAAGTCGAAGACGCACAGGTGCTGCTGGCTGTCCGCCGGCCGCGGCCGGGCCGCCAGGTTCGCCGGCTTGATGTCGCGGTGCCAGACCGCCTGACCCTCCAGGAACGTCACGATGTCGAGCAGGTCGCGGCCGTAGCGCTCCAGCAGGTCCAGCGCCAACCGGCCGCCCTGCAGCTCCTCGGCCAGCGTCCGGTCCCCGGCACTGTCGAGCACCAGCGCGGTACGCGGCCCCACCGTCACCGGCCCGTCCACCAGCGAGGCGACCTGCCAGTGCTGCAGGCCGCGCAGCACCTCCGCCTCGGCCGCCAGCCGTTCCGCGTGCCGCTCGTCGCGCGCCACCTTCAGCACCAGCGTGCGGCCGTCGGACTCGCGCGCCACCAGCAGCGCGGTCGCCGTACTGCCCGAGCCGAGCCGACGGCGCACCGTCAGCCCGCCGTCCAGTACATCACCCGGCCGCGCCTCCAACGGATCGATCACCGGCTCCGGCTCCGGCGCGGTCAGCTCCTCCCACACCCTGTCCAGCCGCTTGCGGAACTCCGCGACACTCGTGATCCGGCGCGCCGGATCGCCCCGGGTCGCGTCGTACACCAGCGTGACCAGCGACTCCGGCAGCCCGTCCAGCAGCGCCGTCAAGGTCAGGCCCGAGTCGCGTACCAGCGCCGCCAGCTGCTCCGGCGTCGCCGCCGGCGCCTTCCCGGTGAACAGCCGGAAGGCCACCGCACCCAGCGAGAACACGTCCAACTGGGTGCCCGCGACCTTGTGCGGGCCGTGCGCCTCAGGCGCCTGGTAACGGCGCGACTCGTCGCTGAAGAGCAGCTCCAGGCCGGCGCTGTCACCCAGCGAGGACAGCTGCGTACTGCCCGGCAGCCGGCCGCCCGTCTGCCAGTCGGTCACCACCAGCGTCGGGGCCGCCGACTCCGGCTTCGAGACGAACACCGCGCCCGGGTGCAGCGCCCGGTGCGCCAGGCGGCGCGAATGCGCGTAGTCGACGATCTCCGCCAGGTCCTGCACCAGCCGCAACTTCTGCGCCAGGGTCAGCTTCTCCTGCCGGCCCACCAGCCACTGGTCCAGCCGCTCGGACTCCTTGTCGTGCTCGAACACCACCGCTGGACCGAGCGGATGCTCCACCAGATCCACCGCCCGCGCGATCCCCGGATGGTGGATGCCCTGCAACAGCCGGAACTCCCGCTCCGCCGTCCGCTTGACCGCCGGTAACTCGTCGGAGGCCAGGCCGCCGGTCAGGTAGAACCGGACCCGTCGAACCAGAGTGGAGTCCATCCCGTGTCCGGCCAGGAAGTCCTGCCAGCCGACACCCTCCGCGAACGACTTCGGGTGCAGCAGCAGCTGGCCCAGCTTGCGTTCGGCCACCGACGGGCGGAGCTGCGCGCCGCGTACCAGCGATCACGATCTCCTGCGCCCGGGCCGCGTCCACCACCTCGCCGCTGGCCGGCCGGGCCAGCAGGAAGTCCTTGATGCTCGGCAGACCGGTCGGCACCTCATCCGGGCCGTACACGTTCGTACGGCCCACGTCGTCGAGCCGGGACCGCATCGTCGGGTTGTGCAGGAACACCGCCGCACCCACGAACGGGATCCGGGCCCGGTTGCCCTGCCGGCCGGCGTAGTGGCGCAGCAGGCTCTTGAGCCGCTTCGCCTTGCGGTTGGCCAGGATGTAGGGGTTGTCGGTCGGCCACAGCCGGCTCGTCGGCGTCATCCGGCGTACCCACTGGGTGCCGCTGCCCGACACCTCGCCCTGCCAGTGCTTCAACTCCAGAATGTAGAGGCCACTGGGGATCAGGATCAGCGCGTCGACCTCGTTGATCGACCCGTCGTTGGCGACGAACTCGACGTTGGCCCACACGTGGTACGGCTCGGTGTCCGGCAGGTACGACGGCGAGCTCGCGGAGCCCGTCCTGTTCGTGCTCGAAGGCGCTGCGGTTGATGTGCTCCCACCGTGGCGAATCGTCCCGCACACCGTCCCCCTCGAACTGACTGTCCGAGTGGGATTGTCCCGCAACCCGCCGGAAATCCTGAATCAGCCTTACAGGCACTCTCCAACGCCGAACGACACCCTACGTACGCCCACGGCCGCCGCGTCCCGGATCGCGGGGCGGTACGGACGGGTGTCGGAGATCAACCGGTCACATGATGTCGCGCGCACAACCGGACAGATACCCTGACAGTCCCCAGTGAGGAGCGGACCGTGACATTGCTGCAGGACCTGATCGACATCCCGACATCCGTCGGGGACGCCGATTTCGTGGTGAGGGCCAGCGGCAGGGCCGACCTGGGGAACTACGTCGTCACCGACAACCTGCGGCACAACTTCGACGACGCGCTGCGTACCGTCGGCCACGCCGTCACCAGCGGCCGGTCCCAGGCGAAGTTCCTGCACGGCTCGTTCGGCTCCGGCAAGTCGCACTTCATGTCCGTGCTGCGGGAGATCCTCAGGCACAACCCGCAGGCCAGGCTCGTACCGGGGCTGGCCGAACCGGTCAGCCGCGCCGACACCTGGCTGCGCGACCGCAAGATCCTCACCCTCACCTTCCACATGCTCGACGCCCGCTCCGTCGAGCAGGCCGTGCTGGAGGGCTACCTCCGGCAGATCACCGCAGCCCACCCGGACGCCGCGCCGCCGGCCGTACACCGCTCCGACGCGCTGCTCGAGGACGCCGAGCGGCTGCGTGAACGCATGGGCGACGACCGAATTCCTGGCCGGCCTGGGGGAGGCGGCCGGCCTGACCACCGGGCAGGGGCTCGCCGCACAGCGCGCCGCCGCGGCCGGCTGGACCGCCGAAACCTACGCCGCTGCCGCCGCCGCAGCCGCCCGGCACCGAGCAGCGTGACCTGCTGGTCAGCGCGCTGACCAGCGCGTACTTCCGCCGACTCGGTGCACAGCGGCGAGTATCTCGACCTGGACACCGGCCTGGCCGTGATCACCCGGCACGCCAAGAGCCTCGGCTACGACACGATGGTGCTGTTCCTCGACGAGCTGATCCTGTGGCTGTCCACCAAGCTCGCCGACCACGACCTTCGTCAACACCGAGGGCGCCAAGCTCAACAAGCTGGTCGAGTCCTCCGACGCGAGCCGGCCGCTGCCGATCGTGTCGTTCGTGGCCCGGCAGCGCAACCTGGAGGAGTTCCTCGGCCCGCAGGTCGGCGGCACCGAACGGGAAGCCCTCGCGCACGTGATGCGCAGCGTGCAGGGCCGACTCGGCGAGATCGTGCTGCGCCGACACCAACCTGCCGGAGATCACCGAGAAACGGTTGCTCAAACCGACCAGCGGCGCCGCCCGCCAGCAGCTCGACCAGGCGTTCGCGGCGGTACGCGGCAACCGCTCGGTGTGGGACATCCTGCTGCTCGGCGCGCAGTACGGCGACGCCGGTATCGGCTCCGACGCCGCCGCGTTCCGCAAGCTGTATCCGTTCTCCCCGGCCCTGGTCGCCACCCTGGTCGCGCTGTCGCAGGCGCTGCAACGCGAACGTACCGCGCTGCGAGTGATGACCGAACTGCTCGTCGAGCGCCGCGACACTCTGCGGGTCAACGACCTGATCGGGGTGGCGGCGCTGTTCGAGCCGCTGGTGCTGCACGGCGAACTGCCCGACCGGCCCAAGCTCAAGCAGCAGTTCCAGTCGGCGCGCGAGACCTACCTGGCCAAGCTGCGTCCGCTGCTGCTCGCCCAACACGGCATCACCGAGGCGCAGACCGCCGACCACGACGGTTTCGCCCTGGACGACCGGCTGGTCAAGACGCTGCTGCTCGGCGCACTGGTGCCGGAGGTGCCCGCGCTGCAGAGCCTGACCGCCGGCAAGCTGCACGCGCTGAACTTCGGCTCCATCGCCTCCCCGATGCCCGGGTACGAGAAGCAGATCGTGCTGGACCGGATGCGCCGGCTGTCCGCCGACGCCGGGGAACTGCACGTCTCCGAGGGCGTCGACCCGGTCATCAGCCTGAAACTGTCCTCGATGGACTACGACAAGCTGCTGGACCTACGCGCCGGACACCGAGACCGCCACCGGCATGCTGCAGCAGCTGGTCCGCGAGCTCGTCCTCGGCGAACTCAGGATCACCGGCGCCGACCGGCACCCTCGGCGAGCTGGCGCACGCCCGCGAATGGCGGGGCCGCCGGCACCAGCTCCAGGTGCGGTTCGGCAACATCCGCGACCGCGACAGCATGCCCGAAGCCGCGCTCATCGCGCCCGGCGAGCGACTGGCGGGTCGTCATCGACTACCCGTTCGACATGGTCACCTACAACCGGCGCAGCGACCTGGCCCGCATCGACCGAACTGCCGCGCGGCTCGCGCACCGTGTTCTGGCTGCCGCTGTTCCTCACCGACGAGATGATGGTCCGGGTCGACCAGCTCGCGAAGATCAACTACCTGCTGGGCAGCGACGGTACCGGCGACCGGCTCAGCACCCTGGCCGCCGACCACTCCGCGAACGAACGCGCCGCAGGGCAAGGTCTACCTGCAGCAACGCCAGCAGCAGCTGCGGTCCGCGCTGATCTCCGCGCTCAAGCAGGCGTACGGCGCGGCCAAACCCGACCCGGCGCGTCGTACAGACCGACAACGTCCGCATCCTGCACACCCTCAGCGACGGGCTGCACCTCGGTGACCCGATCGGCGGCACCCTCGCCGACGCCTTCGCGCACCTCACCGGCCAACTGCTGCGCTGGTCCTACCCGGGCACGCCCGCGCTGCCGGAGGACGAGAAGTTCGTCACCGCGGCCGAGACTGGCCAAGGTGCTGAAGTACGCGCAGCGCGCCGCCGCCGACGCCACCCACGGTGTCACCGTCGAGCCGGCCGACCGGCGCAGCGTCGCCCGGATCTGCAACAACCTGCAGCTCGGCGAACTGGTCGACCACCGCTACGTACTGACCAGCAGCACCTGCTGGTGGTCCCGGCACCTGCTGCAGTACGCCGCGCAGGACGGGCACAAGGAACGCTTCCCCGTTCACGCGCTGCGCAGCTACCTCGACAAGCCCGAACCGCGCGGCTTCGACCCGGCGCTGCAGAACCTGATCATCGCTGTGTTCGCGGCCGAACAGCAGCTCGCCTGGTACCAGCAGGGCGGCCCGCACAACGTCAGCGCCGTGCAGGGCGTACGCGACGAGCTGGAGCTGCGTCATCCGCCGTTGCCCACCGAAGAGGACTGGCGGGCCGCGGTGGCCAGGGCGCAGGGCCTGTTCGGAGAGGTACCGCCGGCGTGGCTGAGCCCCGCCACCCTCGCCGACACCGCCAACACCCTGCGCCAGAACGCCCGCCAGCACAGCTCAGCGACCTCGACGCTGGTCACCGCGCTGGAAGAGCGCGCCACCATCCTCGGCCTGGTCAAGAACGCGAGCAGCGGCCGGCTGGCCACCGCGCGCCGGGTCTGCGACCTGGTCGGCGCGCTCGCCCGCGAAGGCGACGACGTCGTGTTCATCCAGCGTGTCGCCCGCGCCGACCTCGGCGGGGTGGAGGACCAGGTCGCCGGTACCGCCATCAAACAGGCCGCGTCGGTGGAGGCCGCGCTCCGTGACATCCCGTGGCCGCTGCTGGAGACCGTGCACAGCTGGTTCACCGATGGCAACAGCGACGCTACTGCGATCATCGCAGAGTTGCGCGAGGCGGCCGGCTACGAGCAGCACGGGAAGGACCTGGGTAAGGCCCTCCGCGAGGCGTCCGATGCCGCCGCGAAACTGCTCGCCCGGCGCCACAAGCCCGACCCCGATTCCGATCCCAGGCCCGACGACACCGGTCCCGAAGTCGTGAAACCCGGACCGGACAGGGTGGACCCGCCGCAGGGCGTACAACGTGCCCACATCGCAGAACCGGCCGAGCTGGAACGTGTCGTCGGGCAGATCCGTGCTCAACTCGCGGCCGGTCGGCGGGTCAGCGTGACCTGGGAAGTGCGGTGAACCCGGCCCGACCAGGCGCGATCCGACGCAAGGTCGAAGCCTGGCTCGCCGAGCCCGACAAGCCGGCCGACGGGATCGCGCCGCAGGCCCTGGCGCTGCGGGCCCGACCGGAATGGGCCGGCGAACCGGTGCTGGACATCGCCGGAACCGCCGGTACGGGTCGTGCCCTGCGCCACCCCGCTCGCCGCGCGGGCAGCGCTGTACGACCGGCCCGACGATGAACGCCTCGTCCTGCTCACCGACCTGACCGACGCGCAGCTCGGCGACGGACTGCTCGCCCACCTCAGCCGGCACACGGTCCGCAGCGTCGACCCGTGGGACCTGGTACGGCAGGTGTTCGGCAACGTCGACCTCGACCCCGGCCTGGTACGCGGCGGGCAGTGGGCCGTCGACGCGCTCAGCGAGTACGCGCCCGCCGACGGCTGGCCGGTACCCGACGGCAACGTCCTCACCCGCGAGCACGCGCTGCGTTGCCTCGCCGGTCAACTGCTGCACCTGGACCGCGACCAGATCGACAGCGCCGGGCTGCTGCACTGGACCACCCGCCCGTACGAACTGCTGCGCTTCACCGCGCTGCCCCGCCCCCTCACCGACGGGATCTGCCGGTTCCTCGTCGAGATCGCCGGGCCGGCCGCCGCGCCCATCACCACCGCCGTACTCGCCGGCCACGGCGCGGACGCCGTACCGCTCGGGCTGCTGGTCGAGGTGCTGTGGCCGGACACCGACAGCACCCCGGACACCGACGTGGCGGTCGGGCGGGCCCGGCTGGAGCCCTACCTCGGCCGGCCCACCGACAGCGAGGCCAGGGCGTTCCGAAACGCCACTGCAGCCTGGATCGACCGCGCCGCCGCCGAGCCTGGCGACACCGATGTGCCCCGAACGCTCGCCCGCGCCGAGGCCCTCGCCGACGAGATCGGGAGCACCGCACCTGCTGGCCGCCAGTACCGTGCTGCCCAGCGGCTACACCCAGCGGATGCAGAGGCTCGGCGACGCACTGCACGACGCGGTGCCGGCCGCCGGCCGGGTGCGGACCGCCGCCGTCGAGCGGGTGCAGCACGCATTCGCAAGGCTGGAGGAACACCGCACCGCGCACGCCACCTCCACCGCGGAGAGCCGTACCGGTACGGCCCGGATGGCGGTACGGCTACTGCGCTGGCTGGCCGTGCCCGCAGAGCCGGCGCCCGCCACCCTGTACGACGCGGTGAACCGGCAGGTCCGCGACGACGCCTGGGTCGACCGGGCCCGGCTCGACGTGTTCGCCGGGAGCACCGACCAGCCCGTCGCTGCGGCGTACTCGCTGCTGCACCGGACCGTGGACGCCCGGCGCGCCGAGCACGACGAACAGTTCGCCCGGCTGCTCGCCGCAGGCCACCGCCGCCGACGCCGAGCCCGGCGCGCTGCTGCACGTCGAGGACGTACTCGACCGGGTCGTGGCGCCGCTGCTGCACCAGCGCCGGCGGGTGCTGCTGCTGGTCCTGGACGGGATGAGTACCGCCGCGATCCACCGAACTCGCCGAGTCGCTGCTGCGCGCCGGCGCCGGTACCGGCTGGCGGGAACTGACCCCCGATGGCGGCCCGCGCACCGGGGTGCTCGCCGCGCTGCCCACCGTCACCGAGGTCAGCCGGTGCAGCCTGTTCAGTGGCACGCATCACCACCGGACAGCAGGCCGAGGAGCGGCAGGCGTTCGTACAGCGGTTCCCCGACGGCGTACTGCTGCACAAGGGTGACCTGCGCGCCCGTGCCGGCGCCGCGCTCGACGACGAGGTCGTCAAGGCGCTGGAGGATCCGGACCGGCCGCTGGTCGCCGCGGTCGTCAACACCATCGACGATGCCCTTGACCGCAGCGAACCCGGGCACACCCAGTGGGGCCTGGAGACCATTCCGCGTCATCCGCGCACCTGCTGGCCGTCGCCCCGGACCGGGTCGTGGTCATCGTCTCCGACCACGGGCACGTGGTCGACCGCGGACCGGAATCGCAGACCCGGCCCGGAGCCGGTCGGCGGCAACCGCTGGCGGCGGGCCGATGCCCCGGCCGGTGAGGGAGAGATCCTGGTCAGCGGCCGGCGGGTCGCCCTCGGCGGCGGCAGCGTGGTCCTGCCGTGGCGGGAGGAACTGCGGTACGGGCCGCGCAAGGCCGGCTACCACGGTGGTGCCGCGCCCGCCGAGGCGGTGATCCCGCTGCTGGTGTTCACGGCCAGCGACGAGACCGCACTGCCCGGCTGGTCCGACGCACCCGTACCCAGCCCCGACTGGTGGCGCGAACCCCTCACCGCCGGCACCGGCACCGGCACTGTGCCGCCGGTCGCCGCTCCCGATCCGGTGCCCGCCGGGCCCTCGCGGCGCGGACGCCGCCCGGCCCCGCCGCCCGGACAGGACGAACCGTTGTTCGAGCTCGTTGCACCGAGCGCACCGAGCGCACCGGTCACGACAGCCGCCCCGGCGGCCGACACAGACGGCGTATCCGGGCTGGTCGGGGCGCTGCTGGCCAGCGACGTGTACCGACAGCGGCGGGGAACGCGGGCACCGCTGCCCGACGAGCGGGTCGCCGCGCTGCTCGGCGTACTGCTCGACGGCGACGGCCGGGCCAGCTACGAGACCCTCGCCGCCCGCGCCCGCATCCCCGCACACCGCATCACCGGCACGGTCACCGCACTGCGCCGGCTGCTGCAGGTCGAGGGGTACGCGGTCCTCGACCTCGACCCCGACGGGACGACCGTACTGCTCGACCGGGACCTGCTGATCGAACAGTTCCACCTGGACAAGCCGTGACCACCGAGGTTTCCGCGCGGCGACGCCGCGACGTGATCGACGCGCTGCGCCGCGGCGCCGTACCCAGCAACGGCCTTGACGTGCTCGCCGTCGGCCTGGACCGCTTCACCGCCACATTCGACGAAGACCTGGACCGGGTCGCCGGCGGCGGCAGCGTCTTCAAGGCCGTACGCGGCGAGTACGGCGCCGGCAAGACGTTCCTCACCCGCTGGCTCGCCGAACGGGCCGCGCGCCGCGGACTGGCCACCGCCGAGGTGCAGATCTCCGAGACCGAGACGCCGCTGCACCGGATGGAGACGGTGTACCGGCGGCTGGTCGAGGCGCTGCGCACCGAACAGTTCCCGGCCAGCGCGCTACGTCCGGTGCTGGACAACTGGATCTACACCCTGGAAGAGGACGTACTCGGCGGCGGGCAGGTCACCGAGGACGACGCCGACGGGCTCGACCGCGCGGTTGGCGAGCTACTCGAACTCCGGCTCGCCGCCATCTCCGGCAGCACCCCCGGGTTCGCCGCCGCGCTGCGCGCGTACCGCAGTGCCGTCGCGGCCGGCGAACACGCCACCGCCGAAGGGCTCGCCGCCTGGCTCGGCGGGCAACCGCACGTGGCCGCGTCCGTGCGCCGCTACGCCCGGGTCAAGGGCGACCTGGACCACTTCGGCGCGCTCAGCTTCCTGCAGGGGCTGCTGACCGTGCTGCGCGACAGCGGGCACCCCGGGCTGCTGCTCGTACTCGACGAGGTCGAGACGCTGCAACGGGCCCGCTCCGACGCCCGGGACAAGGCGCTCAACGGGCTGCGGCAACTCGTCGACGAGGTGCACGCCGGCCGCTTCCCCGGCCTGTACCTGGTCATCACCGGCACCCCGGCGTTCTACGACGGCACGCAGGGGGTGCAGCGGCTCGCGCCACTCGCGCAGCGGCTGGCCACCGACTTCAGTACCGACAGCCGCTTCGACAACCCGCGCGCCGTGCAGATCCGGTTGCCCGGCTTCGACCTCGACGCGCTCACCGAACTGGGCCGCACCGTACGCGACCTGTACGGCAGCGCCGCCGTCGACGCCCGCGTGGACGACGCGTACCTGGCCGAACTGGCCCGCGCCGTGACCGGCAAGCTCGGCGGACAGGTCGGCGTCGCGCCCCGCATCTTCCTCAAGAAGCTGGTCGCCGACGTGCTCGACAGGGTCGACCAGTACGACGACTTCGACCCCCGCGAGCACTACGCGCCCACCATGGCCAGCGGCGAACTCACCGACGTCGAACGCAACGCCGCCTCCGCCGACGACATCGACCTCCCCATATGAGCGCACCACGTCGTACCGGCCTTGTCCACAGTTACGGTGATGAGCGTCGTACCCGGCTTCGGACCCAGCTGTCCGATACCGGGACAGGCAGGGTCGGTGAGGAGACACCAGACGTGAACACGGACGCGGAGACACCGGACGACATCTGGGCCGGACCGGAGGAGATCGCCGTCGAGGTCGACAGCACCGGCCGCAGCAGCGGCGTCGAACGCGAGGAGGTCGAAGGCGAAGGGATCAATGAGCCCTTCGTGCCCGAACGGATCGACGTCGTCACCCGCAACCCCACGGTCGACCTCCTGCTGTCCAGGATCCGACGTGGTGTCCTCGATCTGGAGCCGGATTTCCAGAGAGGTGTGGACCTCTGGCCGGCGCGGGACCAGAGCCGGCTGATCGAATCCATGCTGCTCCGCATCCCGCTGCCCGCCTTCTATGCTGCCGAGCTCGAGGACGAACGATGGGTGATCGTCGACGGCGCCCAACGTCTTACCACCATGGCCCGCTTCGTCCAGCCCGACAGCATCGGGGCGGAGTCACTCGTTCTCCATGGTCTCGAGTACCTCAAGCCCTATGAGGGAAAGCGGTTCGGTGAGCTGCCGGGCAGAATGCAGACCCGCCTGCTGGAGACCGAGATCGTGCTGCACCTCATCCGTCCCGGCACACCGCCAGCCGTCAAATTCAACATCTTCACGCGCCTCAACACCGGTGGTCGTACGCTCAGCCGCCAGGAACTGCGTCACGCGCTGATTCCCGGCGAGTCGCGGGACCTGCTCCGTGCCCTCGCCGAGTCTGATGCCTTCCAGAACGCCACCGGTCGTTCCGTCTCCCCGAACCGGATGGACGACCGGGAGATGGTGCTGCGGTTCATCGCATTCTGGCTGCATCCGCCGAGTGAGTACACGCGGCAGGACTTCGACGAATTTCTTCGAGAGACGATGCGGGCGGTGAACGAGCTCGACACGGGCCAGATGTCGGAGCTGCGTACCGCCTTCACCCGGGCCATGGACTCGGCGTACCGGATCTTCGGTGAACACGCCTTCCGGAAACCCCTGGAAGGACAGCGTCGCAGCGGCCCGGTGAACAAGGCACTGTTCGAATCGGTCTCGGTGAATCTCGCCCGACGAACAGATGCCGAGCTGGAGAACCTCATCACTCATCGAGATCGGATACAGGAGGAGTTGCGCATGCTCATGTTGGACCCGAGGTTCGTCGAGGCGATATCCATAGGCGTCGGCGACATCGGCAAGGTCCAGCGACGATTCGACCTTGTCGACAGCGCTCTGACCGAGGCGTTGCGGTGATCGACAGGATCGAGATCACCAATTTCAAGGCTTTCGCCCACGCTGTGGTTCCGCTCGGCCGGTACACGCTGCTGACCGGCTTGAACTCCAGCGGTAAGAGCACGCTCCTGCAGGCGCTCGCGCTGCTGCGGCAGTCCCGCGACCTGCTCACCGAGCAGGACGGCGGCTTCCTGCTGAACGGGAGCCTGATCGAACTCGGGACCGGTCAGGACCTCCTGCACGAGTACTACGTGTCCAGCGGAGACGCTCCGACCCCGCAGATCACGGTCGCGCTCGACCGCGACGGGCGGACTTTCACCTGGGCCGCCGCGTACGAGCGGGAAGCCGACCTGCTCCAACTGGTCGAGCCGTCGGAAGCACGTGAGGAGGACCTCCCGGCGCTTTTTGGCGACCGGTTCCAGTATCTGCGAGCCGACCGGATCTCTCCCGCGGTCACCCATCCCCGGTCACACGAGCAGGCCGTCCGGCACGGCTTTCTCGGCGCACACGGCGAACATACCGTCAACTACCTACGACACTTCCAGGACGAACCGGTCGCCGACGAGCGGCTGCATCATCCCCAAGCACGGTCGCGCCGGCTGCTCGACCAAGCGGAAGCCTGGATGCAGGACATCTCCCCGGGCGTCAACCTCCAGGCCGACATGGTGGACGGAACCGACCTGGTGCGGCTCAGCTTCCGGTTCGGCACGGCCGGCCTGTCCTCCACCAACCGGTACCGCCCGACCCATGTCGGCTTCGGGCTGACGTATGTGCTTCCCGTGATCGTCGCCTGTCTGTCGGCTCAGCCAGGTGGGCTCATCATGCTGGAGAATCCCGAGGCACACCTCCATCCACGAGGCCAGACCGCGATGACGGCCCTCACCTGCGCCGCCGCGATGGCCGGTGCACAGGTGATGGTGGAGACACACAGTGACCACGTACTCAACGCCATCCGGCTTGCCGTCAAACAGCACCGGCTGGCAGCTGAGGACGTGATGGTGCATTTCTTCGAACGCCGACGCCGCGACCCGAACGATCCCGAGGACGTCGACGAGACCAGAATCGTGACCCCGACCATTGGACCCGACGGCATGCTGTCGCAGTGGCCGGACGGGTTCTTCGACGAATGGGACCGGTCGCTGGACCAACTGTTGGACTGAGCCGGGTGCTGAAGGAGCGTTGGTGAGGGTACTGCTCTTCCTGAACGAACTGTCCTGTGGGCAGGAGACACCTCGAAGACATGCGGATGAGGCCATGGTCGGACTGGTGGATCTGTTGCGCCGGGCCAGAGACCTGCGTACCGACCTTGCCCTGGTCAGCCATGTTTCATTGAAATCGGTGGAACTGGCCACCGGCTATCTTCTGCAGGAATGGATCGGCGCTGAACCGAAGAATCGCGACCGGTTCCGTGCCATCCGTGCGCTGCAGAACCGTGCTCCCTTCCGTACCGCTCTTCCGGAGGGTGCGATGGATGAAGCGGAGTACCAGCATGAGGGTCGGCGAGCTGACGGGCTTGCCGGAGCTCATCTCACCGACAACCTTGCAGTGAGCCTGGCGATCCATGAGAGATGGAAGCCTGCCTGGTTGCCGACGCAACGCTCCATCCTCGCTGAGAGCGACGACGGTGGGATCGACGTACACAACGAGCAGGTCGATGTACGGCACGCCTCACAGCGCGAGCATCTCGACGGACCGCACGCCGACTGGATCCGTACGACAGGGCAGGACGGTCTGGCGTGCGGGGCGGACATCTGGCAGAGCTGGCCGGACTTCTTTCCCCATCTGACACCACTTCCCCGGGTCGAGGAAGACCTGAGCGACCTGCGACACGACTGGGTACGTCCCGTGGCTGGGCTGCTCACCAAGCTGGAACAGTCCGCAGCCACATGGCGACCCGGGCGTACTCACTCCCCGGAGTGGCAGACCAAGGTCACCGGTGAATCCAACACCCGCCAGGAGCACTGTCAGTTCGCCGATCTCGACGGGGCGCTGCGCATCTTCGAGCTGCACGTCAGGTTCACCCCCGGCGCCGGGCGGCTGCACTTCAGGCTCGTCCCCGAGCACGGGACCCTGCGCATCGCCTACATCGGCCGGAAACTCGGCGTATGACCCTGCCATGTCGTACCGCGGAATGCCGGTGAGCGGCGAGCTGGATCCGGTGCTGCTGCACCACGTGGTCAACTCGCTCGGCTGGCGGGATCTGCGGCCGTTGCAGCAGGCCGCGCTCGGGCCGCTGCTGGCAGGAGACGATGCGTTGCTGCTCGCCCCGACCGCCGGCGGCAAGACCGAGGCGGCGATGTTCCCGTTGCTGTCCCGGATGACCCGGGAGCGCTGGGGCGGTACGTCGCTGCTGTACGTGTGCCCGCTGAAGGCACTGCTGAACAACCTGCTGCCCCGGCTGGAAACCTACGCGGGCTGGCTGGGGCGCCGGGTCGCGCTCTGGCACGGCGACGTCAGTGCTGTGCGCCGCCGCGCGATCCTCGCCGCGCAACCCGACATCGTACTGACCACACCCGAATCGTTGGAATCCATGCTGGTGAGTACGAAGGTGGATCATCACGCGTTCTTCGCCGGGCTGCGTACCGTCGTGGTCGACGAGGTGCACGCCTTCGCCGGCGATGATCGCGGCTGGCACCTGCTGGCCGTACTGGAACGACTGACCAGGCTGCTGGACCGCCCGCTGCAACGGGTCGGGTTGTCCGCCACCGTCGGCAATCCCGACGACCTGCTGCACTGGTTGCAGGGCTCCTCGGCGGCGCGGCAGCGGCCCGCACGGGTCATCGCCCCCGAATTGCCGGTGGCCGTCACCGGCAGCTCGGGGCCACCGCCCGGCGACATCGAACTCGACCACGTCGGTTCCCTGGCCAACGCCGCCACCGTCATCGCCGCGCTGCACGCCGGACAGAAACGGCTGGTGTTCTGCGAGTCGCGGCAGGCCGTGGAGGAACTCGGCCAGCTGCTGCGCGCCCGGGACGTCACCACGTTCCTGTCCCACGCCTCGCTGTCGGCCGACGAACGTCGCCGCGCCGAGCAGGCGTTCACCGAGGCGCGCGACTGCGTGATCGTATCCACCAGCACGCTGGAACTCGGCATCGACGTGGGCGACCTGGACCGGGTCATCCAGATCGACTCGCCGCTGAGTGTCGCCTCGTTGCTGCAACGCCTCGGGCGTACCGGCCGGCGGCCCGGCACAACCCGCAACTGCCTGTTCCTGGCCACCACCGGGCCCGCCCTGCGTACCGCTGCCGCGCTGCTGCTGCTGTGGGGCCGGGGCTGGGTGGAACCGGTCGTCGCGCCACCCGAACCGCGACACATCGTCGCGCAGCAGATCCTGGCGCTGTGCCTGCAGGAGGGCCGCGTCGGTGACCGTACCTGGGTCGATGCCTGGAACGGCCTGGAACCGTTCGGCGCCAGCGCCCAGGTGATCGTCCGGCATCTGGTCGGCGAGGGTTTCCTCGACACCGACGGCGGCATGCTGTTCATCGGTCCGGAGGCAGAGAAACAGTTCGGTCGGCGGCACTTCCTGCAGCTGACCGCCGTGTTCACCGGCTCACCGGAGTTCATCGTGCTGCTCGGGCGTACCGAACTCGGCCGCATCGGTCCGGGGCTGCTCACCGAGGAGGTCCGCGGCGAGCGGCGGATCCTGCTCGCCGGCCGGAGCTGGCGGGTCACCTACATCGACTGGCGCCGTCGGCGCTGTTTCGTCGAACCTGCCGACAGCGGCGGAAAGGCCCGCTGGCTGGGAGCCCCCTGGTGCGGGACCGGTCACGAGCTGGGCGGCGCGCTGCGCGAGGTGCTGCTCGGCGCGGACCCACCGGTACGGCTGACCCGCCGCGCCGTGGAGAAGCTCGCGGCGGAACGCGAGCGTCGCAGCAGTCAGGTACACCCCGGGGGCACCGTCATCCACCGGGGCGACGGTGGGGACCTGGACTGGTGGACCTGGGCCGGCTGGCGGGCCAACGCCACCCTGTCCGCCACCCTCAGCGAGGTCGTCGACCCGGTCCAGCCGTTCAACGACCATCGGATCCGGCTGCGCAGCGACCTCACCCCGGCGGTGTGGCGCGAGGTCCGCGCCCGCGCCACCGAACAACTCTGCCTGCCCGAGCCCGACCGGAAAGCGGTCGCCGGCCTGAAGTTCAGTACGGCCCTGCCCGAACGGCTCGCCACCGCCACCCTCGCCGCCCGGCTGGCCAACCTTGACGGCGCCCTCGCCACCCTCCGCAACCCCACCCGCTTCATCTGCGGCTGAGAAATCCCACGCTGCGAGGTCAGGGGTCCGTGCTGCGTCAAGACCCGCAGCACTGGGCACGTAGCCACGTACCTTTGCGACATTTCAGGCGGGAACGTCGCGGGTGCTCGTCACCGTCGTCAAGCACCGCGCCGGGGCAGGTGGCCGCCACCACCTCACGGGACGAGCGTCACACCCCGAAAGCGTTTCCCCCAGGCGGCGGGCGGGCAGGCTAAAGCGCATGGCTACCGTACAGTGGCGCCCCCTGACCCCCTCCGACGTACCCGCGTTGACCACGCTGTTCGCCGAGATCGAGCAGGTTGATCAACACGGAGCACACTTTGACGCAGCATTTCTCGCCCGCTTCCTGGCGGACCCGAGGATCGAACTCGACCGCGGCAGCACCGCTGCTTTCGACGGTGACCACCTGGTCGCGGTCGGTATCCTCGTCGCCCGACCCGAGGCCGACGAGGTACACCAGATCCTGTACGAGGGCGGTGTGCATCCGGAATACCGCGACGCCGGCCTGGGCCGCGAACTGATGGACTGGGCGGCCCGCGCCGCCCTCCCATTGCATTGCGACCACTTCCCCGACAAGCCCGTCGAACTCGTACACGCCGTCGACTCGACCGACGAGACAGCTGCCGCACTGCTCACCGAGCACGGTTTCCGGCCCGCGCGCTACTTCCACAAGATGACCCGCGGCCTGCAGCCCGACACCCTGCCCCCAGTGCGGACCCCGGACGGCTTCGACATCATCACCTACCGCCCCGAGCTCGACGAGCAGGTACGGGTGGCCAAGAACGACATGTTCGCCGAGCACTGGGGCGTTGCCATCACACCCCCGGAACTGTGGCGCACCCAGTTCACCGGCCCGGAGTTCCAGCCGGAACTGTCCCCGCTCGCAATCGACCCGGCCAACGGCGACATCGTCGGACTGATCATCACCCTGGAGCATGCGGCCGAGACCGAGGCGACCGGCAAGCGTGACGCACTGTTCAACAACGTGGGCACGCTGGAACGGGCCCGTGGCCGTGGGGTCGCGACGTCGCTGCTGGCCACGGCGCTGCGGGCGGCCGCCGAGCACGGCTACGACTCGGCCTCGCTGGAGGTCGACAGCGAGAACCCGACCGGCGCGCTCGGCCTCTACCAGAAGGCCGGCTTCACCGTCACCAGCACCGCGGTGCACTACGCCCGCGACGTCACGCCGGCATTGGTGGGGTCTCCCCGGTAAGTACCACCCGACGTTCGGCGCCGCTCTTGCTGACCGTCATCGTGTAGCCGGCCCGTACCGCGACCAGTTCGGCGAGGGCGCCGGTGGTGCCGCTGCGTACCACCGCCCAGCCTTCCGCGGTCAGGTGCCGGCGCACGGCCAGCATCCGGGTCTGCGGCGTGGTGTCGGCGGCCTCGCCGATCTCCACCCGGATCCTGCTGGTCACCGTCACCGTGGCGCCGTCGCACAGACCACCCGCACCGTGCGGACCGGGATCCGCGACGACCACCGGCTGCCGCTCGGGCACCGCAGCCACCGCCGCGACCAGCAGCAACCCACGCAGTTCGTCCCGGGCCTGGTACGGGCCGGCCGGCCGGCGCTGCGCGGGCTTCACGACCGCCGCTCGCCGTCAGGCCCCGCATGCCCCATGTCCGCGCCTCCGGGCGGGTCCGTACGGGCAACGCCTGCGGCGGGCGCGGGCTCTGCGCCCTGGACGGGCTCCGCACTGCGGGCCGATTCTGCCCCGCGGGCGATTCCTGTACCGGGAGAAACGTCCGTACCGCGCGCCATCCAGGTGCCACCGACCACCCCGACCGCATCCAGTACGCCCGCCAGCTCGGAGACCGGCGCAGGCGTGGCCGGTGGTGGCGCCATTCCGGTCGGATCGTCCAGGTCGGCCAGCATCAGCTCTTCCTCCATCGTGGTGTCGGTGACGGTGACCACGTCCAGCCGGCCGGCCACCACCCGGGCCAGGTTGTCCAACGACTCGCTGCCCACCGTGTAGTACCGGGTGTGCCCGAGCACCTCCACCCCGCCCTGCGTGTCCAGCCGGGTGACGTCGCCGAATTCCGCCGGGTCCGCGCCGAACGCGCGGGTGTACGCGATCGCGTCGCCGGGTGCCCGCAGCGCCCAGAACCGTGTCGCGGCGCGCGGCGCGGTGATCACCGGACCGGGCAGCAGTTCGGCCGGAACTGCGGCGGAGCCCGCCGCCGGAACCCTGGCCGTGCCCGCCGCCGATGGGCCGGGGCTGGCCGGCCGCAGGTCGGCGGCCGAACGGATCCGGGTGCCGAGCCCCGGACTGCCCACCAGCACCACATCGTCGGCCGTCTGCCCGGCCCGCAGCGCCGCGGCAAGCAGCACGGTGCCCGACCCGTGCCCGACCAGGATCAGCCGGGCCGACGGTGGCAGGCAGGGTGTCAGCCCGCCCAGGAAACGACGCAGCGCGGAGGCGTCCGTACGGGTCCGCGCCGAGGTCGCCGAGTGCTGCCCGCCGCCGGCCGACGGGGTGCCGGCACCGACCGAGTCGTACCCGAGCCAGGTGACGACCGCGCAGTCCGGGCCGGCCGTGTCAGCCAGCAGCCGCGCATCCACGGCCAGCGCGTTGAACGTGTCCAACCCGTTGCGGCCACCGGGAATCAGTACCGCCACGTGCCGTGCGGTGTCCAGGTCACCGAACACCTCGGCGGCCCGGCCCGGCCCACTCGGATCGAAGGCCAGGAACTGCCGCGTGTGGTGGCTGCTGGCCCGTTCCCCGGTCCGCGGGTCGACCGCGGCGACCGTACGGCTGGCCAGGAGCGAGTTGAGGGTGCCGATCCGCTGGTTGATGGCGTCCAAGGTGCGGGACCGGGCGACGGCACGCTGCGCGGCGGGTGCGGCGGCCAGTTCGGTGCGGTGCCGCCGCAGCTCCGCCCGGTTCTCGTCGACCAGCCGCCGGTTCGCCGCGTACCGTTCCTGTACCGGTGCCCCGGGCAGCGCGGCAACCCACCGGTGGCGGTTGCGTCGCAGCGCCCGCCGCCGGTCGAGCGACAGCGCGGCGTAGAACAGCATCACCGCGGGCGCCAGTTCGGCGGCCGGGCACTCCTGCGCCGCCAACCGCTCCAGCGTCTCGGCGTCGGAGCGCCCGACGTCAGCGTCGTCAGGCTCGGCCGGGCCCGCGCTGGTCGCGGCAGCGAGCAGACCGTCGGCATCGTCGCCGCTCCCGACCGCCGCGTCCGCCGCCGGCAGGCAGGGCTGCCGCTCGCCCAGCGCGTGACTGGCGTGCAGGTCGGCGGCCTCCGCGACGACCAGGGCCTGCGCGGCCAGCGAACCTGCGGTGCGCCGTACCGAGTCGTACACGCTGGCCAGCGGGCCAAGCATGGTGGGCGGCAACACGCTGACCTCGGCCCGGCCCTGTACCGTACAGCCCACCAGCTGGGCGAACGAGTCGGCCAGCGCGAGCAACTGGCGGGCCTGGTCGAGCCGGTCCGCCAGCCCCGACAGCACGCCGGAAGCCTGCCCGTGCGCGTCGGTCAGCCGGTGCGCATCGTCGGTCAGGGCGTGCCGGTGCGCGGTCGACGCCGCGGCGGCCGGGCCCTGCCAGCCGGCCAGGTCCTGCCCGGCGGACTCCACGCTCTGCGACACCACACTGGAGATGGTGTCGGCGTGCGCGCGCAGCGTGCCGGCCATCCCGGCGACCTGCTCGGGCCGGACCGCGCGCAACTGCTCGACGGTCAACATGGCCCGTCCGAACCGCGAGGATCCTCGGCGTCCCGCAACGTCTGCTCGATGATGCGTTCGGCGTCGTCGTAGCGTTCGGCGGCGGCCCGTAACTGCTCGGCGTGGTCTGCGTACTCGGCGGCCAGGCCGGTCACCGCGGCGCTCCAACGTTCGCCCAGCGCGGCCAGCGCCGAACCCGACGACCAGCCGTCCAGACCCGTGTCACGCAGCACATCGCTCGGATCCGGCAGGGTGACCGCACCGCCGGGCGTGCTGTCCGGGCCGGCACCCAGAGCCTCGTCGGACGGGTCGGTGGAGTCGCCGGGCTGACCGAGCTGGGTACTGATCTCGGTCAGGCGGGCCGCTGCGCTCCGCAACTGGTCGGTGTCGACCTCGAACCGGTCCGCGGTCATCAACGTCTCCTTCCGGCCCGCGTACCGACGATGGACCGTCGGCCCGGTCATCCCCCGCATAGGAACCGCTGCCGCCGGCGCGCCCGACGGGACCGGACCTGCCCGGCTCCGCCGACCGCCTGTCGTACGTCGTGTTGTCGTACGTCGTGCTGACCCGCTACACAACACAGGCCATACGGGGGATCATTGTCCATCGGCGCAACCCCGACCGCCGGGCGAGGAGTGCATGGGCGTGTCCGACAGTGCAGACTTCGACGTGGTGGTCGTCGGATCAGGTTTCGGCGGCAGTGTCGCAGCCCTACGACTGACCGAGAAAGGCTACCGGGTAGCCGTCCTGGAAGCCGGCCGGCGCTTCGCCGACGACGAATTCCCGAAGACCTCCTGGCAGCTGCGCCGGTTCCTGTGGGCACCGCGGCTCGGCTGCCTCGGCATCCAGCGGATCACCCTGCTCCGCGACGTACTGGTGCTGTCCGGTGCGGGAGTCGGCGGCGGCTCCCTCGTCTACGCGAACACGCTGTACCGCGCGGCAAAGGCGTTCTTCACCGACCCGCAGTGGGCGCACATCACCGACTGGTCCGCGGAACTCGCGCCGCACTACGACCAGGCCGAACGCATGCTCGGCGTACAGCGCTACACCGGCGACACCCCGTCTGACCAGGTGATGCGTACCGTCGCCGAACAGATGGGCGTCGCTGACACCTTCCACACCGCGCCCGTCGGAGTCTACTTCGGCAAACCCGGCGTCAAGGCCGACGATCCGTACTTCGGCGGCGCCGGCCCCGCCCGCAACGGCTGCCTGGAATGCGGCGAATGCATGACCGGCTGCCGCCACAACGCGAAGAACACCCTGGTCAAGAACTACCTGCACCTGGCCGAGCAGGCCGGCGCGAAGGTCTTCCCGCTCAGCACCGTCACCGCCGTACGCCCCGGCCCCGGCGGCGGCTACCAGGTGGAGATGGTCCGCACCGGCAGCTCCGGGCGCCGCGCCGACGACCGGCGTACGTTCACCGCCGGCCAGGTCGTGTTCGCCGCCGGCGCGCTGGGCACCCAACGCCTGCTGCACCGGATGCGCGACGACGCGATCCTGCCCCGGCTGTCGTCCCGGCTGGGAACCCTGACCAGGACGAACTCCGAATCGATCGTCGGTGCCCGGTCCCGGCACGGCGGCACCGACTTCAGCCAGGGCGTCGCCATCACCAGCTCGTTCCATCCCGACGAGCACACCCACATCGAGCCGGTCCGCTACGGCCACGGCTCCAACGCCATGGGCATGCTGCAGACCCTGCTCACCGATGGCGGCAAACCGTGGCCCCGCGCGCTGACCTGGCTGACCGAGGTGATCCGGCACCCCGGTGCGCTGGCCCGGGTACTGCGGGTCGGCCACTGGTCCGAACGCACCGTGATCGCGCTGGTCATGCAGTCGCTGGACAATTCGTTGACCGTACGCCAGCGGCGCACGCTGTTCGGTCGCCGTACCTTGACCAGCAGCCAGGGCCACGGCAAACCGAACCCCACCTGGATCCCGGCCGGCAACGAGGCCGTACGCCGGCTCGCCACCCTGATCGACGGCGACGCCGGCGGCACCTGGGGCGAGATCGTCAACGTACCGCTGACCGCGCACATCCTCGGCGGCTGCCCGATCGGCGACAGCCGCGACACCGGGGTGGTAGACCCCTACCAGCGGGTATACGGCCATCCGGGCCTACACGTACTGGACGGTGCGGCGGTCTCGGCCAACCTGGGCGTCAACCCGTCGCTGACCATCACCGCGCAGGCCGAACGGGCCGTGTCGCTGTGGCCGAACCGCGGCGAGCACGACCCCCGGCCGCCGCTGGGCGCCAACTACCAGACGCTGTCCCCGGTGCCGCCGCGTACCCCGGCCGTCCCAGCGCACGCGCCGGCAGCACTACGTACGTTGCCCATCGTCGACCCCTGAACCCGCACCACCTGTACCCCCGCCGCCCGCACTGCTGCGCATTTTCCCCTAAAGAGAGTTTCATCCGGATTATGTAATCGGACTTTCGGGGAAAATGCTCGCGCAAAGGGTGCGCTGCAGGCTGTCGCTCCGGTTCCACCGGGATGCTTCGGCGAGGATCGGGTGGGTGTGGCGTGCGCCCGGTAGCTGAGCAGATGCTCGGCCTCGTCACCGAGGAGCCGTTCGGCGAGTTTGTCGACGAACGGGTGCGGTTCGGCGTCGACGATCAGATGCGCGGCACGTGCGGCGGCCGCGGTACGCGCGGTCTGGCTGGCCTGCGTACTGGATTCCATTCGGCCAAATTAACCCAACATTTCCCTACGATATCACAAAAACAAATTAATTGCAAGATCAACTCGGTTTCCATCGGCTAACTATTGCATTGCCATGTGAGTGGTCTTCGCTTACGGGGCTCCGCATAGATCGTGACTCCAGTGTTGTTGATCATGGCCTGAATGCCACGACATGCCACCGGAATTCCCGCCTACCATGATCAACGACACTGAACATGATCAACGAACGCGGTCGATCCGCGGAGCCGCTCCGCGGAGTCGAACCCCGGAGGCGAAGCGGCCAAAATGCTGGCGAAATTCCCTATAGAGACTCGAATCGCGGAGAAACGCGAGAGAAACGAGAAAGGGAACACAACTGTTCCCTGCCACTTCTAACATATAGCAGACCGGGGGGCTTGCGGCAAGACCCGGGTCGTGCCGCACAATTGCCGACCGTAAGCCAGAACGTGCGGGAATGGGGAATCGCAGAATGCGTGTGCTGTTGACGACGTGGGGTTCGCGCGGGGATGTCGAACCGGTCGTGGGGCTCGCGGTGGCATTGCAGGAACTCGGTGCCGAGGCGCGGGTCGCCGCGCCACCGGACGACGATTTCGTGGCGCTGACCGAGCGTGCCGGCGTGCCGTTGGTACCGCTCGGCCCGTCGGTGCACTCGGTCGTCGCCGGTCCGAAACCACCGGACGGCCGGGCCGCGTTCCGGCTCGCGCCGCGACTGGTCGCCGCGCGGTTCGAGACCCTGACCGCGGCGGCCGAGGGGTGCGACGCGCTGGTGGCCACCGGTCTGATGCCGGCCGGTGCCCGGGACGTGGCCGACAAACTGGGCCTGCACTACGTGCTCGCCTGCTTCCACACCTTCGGGATCCCCTCACGGCTCCGTCCACCCGGCAGACGGCCGGGCAGCCCCTCACCGGAGGGCGAGACCGACAACCGGGTGCTGTGGAAGCAAGACGCCCAGCGGGTCAACGAGCTGTACGGGCCCGCCGTCAACAGCCACCGGGCCGCGATCGGCCTGCCGCCGCTGGACAACGTCCGCGACTACGTGTTCACCGACCAGCCGTGGCTGGCCGCGGACGAGACGCTGTGCCCGTCGAAGGGCATGACCGATCTCGACCTCGTACAGACCGGGGCGTGGATCCTGCCCGACCACCGCCCACTGCGGGAGGAACTGGAGGCGTTCCTGGACGCCGGCGAACCGCCGGTGTACATGGGCTTCGGCAGCATGGCCTCGCATGCCCCGGCCGACATCGCCCGGGTGGGCATCGAGTCGGCCCGGGCGCAGGGTCGGCGGATCGTACTGGCCCGTGGCTGGGCCGGGCTGGGCCCGGTCGACGACGCTGCGGACTGTTTCGTCGTCGGTGAGGTCAACCAGCAGGCACTGTTCCCGCGGATGGCCGCCGTCGTGCACCACGGTGGCGCCGGCACCACCACCACCTCGGCCCGCGCCGGCGTACCCCAGGTCATTGTGCCGCTCATCGCCGATCAGCCGTACTGGGCCTCCCGTGTCGCCGAACTGGGCATCGGTGCCGCTCACGAGGGTTCGACTCCGACCGTCGAGTCCCTGTCCGCCGCGCTCGCCACCGCCCTGGGCGCGGATGCCCGGACGCGGGCACAGACCGTGGCCGGCACGGTCCGCTCCGACGGAGCCACCGTGGCCGCGAAACTGCTCTTCGACGCAGCCGGCCGATGACCGAGTAGAACAGGCCGAACGGTCGGCGGGCCGCTCGCCGGCGTGGTCAGCCCGGCGGGGCCGCCTTTCGGCCACGCCGCTCATCGGCCACGCCGGCTATCCGCCACCGATGCGTCCCGCCCCCACCACCACTGCGCATTTTCCCTGAAAAAGCGGTTTGTTACGATTGTGGAATCGGACTTTCGGGGAAAATGCCCACGCTGGCGTAGTAGGCCGTGGGTCACGGCGCGACGACGTCGGCGTGTTCGTCGCCGAGCAGGGACATCAGGGTCGCGGCGTTGCGCTGGGCGTTGTCGCGGTAGCAGTTGTTGAGCAGTACGTGGGTGTGCTCGGCCCGCCCGGCGAGTGCGGCGAGTTTCGGCGCCCACTCGCCCAGCTCCTGGTCGGAGTAGTCGTAGCCGAACTTCTGGTGGATGTCCTTGCTGGTCCACTGTTCGCTGTGGCCGTGGAAGCGTACGGCGGCCAGCCCGGCGGTCGCCTCCAGCACTGGCGGTACGGACGACTTGTGGCCCTGCGGCATGTCCACCGCCACGTACGGGATGTCGTGCTGGCGCAGCAGGTCCAGGGTTTCGGTGGCATTGTCGCCGGCGAACCAGCTGCCGTGCCGCAGCTCGACCATCAGCGGCAGCGGCGCGCACCGGTGCAGGCATTCCAGGATGTACTGCTTGTTGTCGCGCCGGATGGTGAACCACGGCGGGAACTGGAACAGCACAGCGCCCAACCGGCCCGCGTCGACCAGCGGGTCCAGCGCCGAGAAGAACCGGTCCCAGCAGTCCTCCACCGTCTGCGCGGGCAGGTCGGACTGGTACACGTTGCGCTTGTCGGTCTCCGGCCGCAGGTCGGAGTAGATCGCGTTGACCCGGGTAGGATGGCCGGTGAGCAGGCTGAACGCCTTGATGTTGAAGGTGAAGTCGGCGGGGCTGCGCTCCACCCACAGCTGGCAGGTCCGCTCCGCCAGCGGCGTGTAGTAGGTGGCGTCCACCTCCACCAGCGGGAACTGGGTCGCGTAGTAGCCGAGCCGGGCCGCCGCGTTGTCCGCCGATTTCAGGTACCAGCCCGATTCCAGCAGTGTCCGGTCCGTCCAGGATGCGGTGCCCACCAGGATGTCGCCCATGGCATGAGTCCACCGCGCCGGCTGCCCGCCGGCAACCGGAACGGCCAACCGCGGGCCGCAATCACGACCCGGTATCGGTACGATTGTGTCCGGTGTTCTGCCCTGCGCCCGGGATTACCCTGCGCCCATGGCTGTTCGGCGGGTACGGCCCGCCCTCGGCGCGGCGCTGGCCGGCACGGTACTGGCGCTGACCGGTTGCGCGGCGGCCGCACCCGTGACCGCGCCACCGTTCGTGGTGCCGAGCCCGCCGCCGTTCGGTGCCGGCGGCGACCATGCCGGCACCGCGCAGCAGGCCAACGACTTCCTCACCAACTGGGTGCATTCGCTCTCCACCGCGAACAACACCAGAGGGCTCAGGGCCCTGGAGGTGCCGTGTCACCGCGATGCCACCTGCCTGGCCCTGGTACGGCAGGCCGCGGCACTGCCGGTGCAGCCCGACACCGCGATCGCCCCGCTGGGCTGGTCGATGCAGCTCGACGACGTGATGCGACCCGACCCGGTGCACAAGGGCAGCTGGACGCAGGTGATCCGGCCGTTCTGGCGGGCCCACGACACACCGTACGGCGGACACGACGGCTGGGCGTCGGCCACCATGCTGCGGGTCCAGCTGACCGCCACGGGTCCGCACACCGCGACCGACTGGCGGATCCGGCTGCGGGCCGTACCGGCCTCGGCCACCCACCTGGACCAGGTACCGCTGGACCACCCGGTGGAGACCTCGATCGGGTGATGACGGGCAGGGTCGTGACCGACGGTTCCGGACCCGACCGCGGCCGGTGCCCCGGCAGGGCCGTGACCGGCGGTTCCGCGAGGCCCCTGGCCGGGGCCGGCGATGGGCTGACTACGCTCGGAGTATGACGACGCAGCCCGTCCTCGTGGTGGACTTCGGGGCCCAGTACGCGCAGCTCATCGCCCGCCGGGTGCGGGAGGCCGACGTCTACTCCGAGATCGTGCCGCATTCGATGCCGGTGGAGCAGATGCTGGCCCGCGACCCGGCGGCGATCATCCTGTCGGGTGGCCCGTCCAGCGTGTACGCCGACGGCGCGCCCCGGGTCGATCCGGCCCTGTTCGAGGCCGGCGTACCGGTGTTCGGCATCTGTTACGGCTTCCAGGCGATGGCGGTCGCACTCGGCGGCACGGTGGCGCACACCGGACGGCGGGAGTTCGGCGGCTCGCCGCTGACCGTCACCGAACCGGGCGTACTGCTCGCCGACCTGCCGGCCGAGCAGCCGGTGTGGATGAGCCACAACGACGCGGTGGCGCAGGCGCCGGAGGGCTTCACGGTCACCGCCCGCTCGGTCGGCGCCCCGGTCGCCGCGTTCGAGGACACCGCCCGGTGTCTGGCCGGCGTCCAGTTCCACCCGGAGGTGGCGCACACCCCGCACGGTCAGGACGTGCTGCGCCGGTTCCTGTTCGAGGTGGCGGGCCTTCGGCCGAACTGGACCACCGGCAGCGTGATCGACGATGCGGTGGCCGCGATCCGGGCGAAGGTCGGTGACGGCGCGGTGCTGTGCGGGCTGTCCGGCGGAGTCGACTCCGCGGTCGCCGCGGCACTCGTACACAAGGCCGTCGGGGACCAGCTGACCTGCGTGTTCGTCGATCACGGCCTGCTGCGCGCCGGTGAGGCCGAGCAGGTCGAACGCGACTACGTGGCGGCCACCGGGATCAAGCTGAAGGTGGTCGACGCGGCCGAGCGGTTCCTGACCGCGCTGGCCGACGTGACCGACCCGGAACAGAAGCGCAAGATCATCGGACGTGAGTTCATCCGGGTGTTCGAGTCGGCGGCCCGCGAGGTGGCGACGGTCGAGGACATCGAGTTCCTGGTGCAGGGCACCCTCTACCCGGATGTGGTCGAGTCCGGCGGCGGCACCGGCACCGCGAACATCAAGTCCCACCACAATGTCGGCGGCCTGCCCGAAGATCTGGCGTTCACCCTGGTCGAGCCGCTGCGGGCATTGTTCAAGGACGAGGTACGCGAGATCGGCCGCCAGCTCGGCCTGCCCGCCGAGATCGTGGAACGCCACCCGTTCCCGGGCCCCGGCCTGGGTATCCGGATCATCGGCGCGGTCACCGCCGAGCGGTTGGACATCCTGCGCGCCGCCGACCTGGTGGCCCGGGAGGAACTGGCCGCGGCCGGCCTGGACGCGGCGATCTGGCAGTTCCCGGTCGTACTGCTGGCCGACGTGCGTTCGGTCGGGGTGCAGGGCGACGGCCGAACCTACGGCCACCCGATCGTGCTGCGCCCGGTGACCAGTGAGGACGCCATGACCGCCGACTGGGCACGGCTGCCCTACGAGGTGCTGGAACGCATCTCCACCCGCATCACCAACGAGGTACCCGAGGTCAACCGGGTGGTCGTGGACATCACCAGCAAGCCGCCGGGCACCATCGAGTGGGAGTGACGCCGCCGGCGGGGTGGGTGTGAGCCGGCTCCGCCGGCAGTGTGGGCGCGACGCGCTGGCGCCCCGGGTCGACAATGACGGCATGACGACCAGTACCGGAGGCACCGGCGAACCCACCCGGCGGATCGGCGCGTACGGGGTACTGACCGACGACGCCGGTCGGATGCTGTTGACCCGATCCTCGGACCGTTCCGACGTGCCGGGCACCTGGTACCTGCCCGGCGGCGGGGTCGAGCAGGGCGAGGACCCGGCCACAGCAGCGGTACGCGAGACCGCGGAGGAGACGGGGCTGGAGGTCGAGGTCGCCGCGCTGCGTACAGTCACCGCCGACGTACTGGATCTGCCGGCGCGCGGTCAGCGGCTGCACACCGACCGCCTGCTGTACGACCTGCGGCTGCTCGGTGGCCAGTTGCGCGCAGAACCGGCCGGTACCACCGATCTGGCCCGCTGGGTGACGCCGGAGGAGTTGGCCGGGCTGGCGCTGATGCCGTTCGTGGCGGCGGCGCTGGGGTTGCCGACGGCACCGGCCCTGGCCCGTACGGATCTGCCGGCGGGAGAGAGTCCACCGGCGGCGCGGACGGGGCGGAAGGAACGCGAGCAGCGTTTCGCCGCATACGCGTACGTCACCGATCCGTCCGACCGGGTGCTGTTGACCCGTAACTCGCCGGGCTATCCGGGTGCCGGGTGTTGGCATCTGCCCGGCGGCGGCACCGACCATGGTGAGCTGCCGGCCGAGGCGGTACTGCGGGAGCTGACCGAGGAGTCCGGTCAGGCCGGCGAGGTGGTGGAACTGCTGGGTGCGACACACCGGCACCAGCCTGCTCTGGTCGGACCGGAGGGCTACCCGCTCGACTGGCACACGGTGTGCGTACTGTATCGGGTGGCCGTGTCGGAACCTGGTATACCGTGCGTAATGGATGCGGGTGGATCTACCGACGCCGTCGCGTGGTTCAGTCCGCAGCAGTTGGCCGACCTTCCGGTCACCGAGGTCGTGAACTGGGCGTTACGGACAGCTGCTGAGCGTCACTGAGTGTAACTTGCGCAGTGTGTTTTAGGTAGATTATGTGGTGGTTTGACATGAAACCAGCTACAGTAACCGTTCGCTCGCATCGCCAAGGCCGGTACTCGTATGCCATGGTGTAGGACACGCGCCGGACGGCCGCCGACAGGCGGGACCAGCCGATCCGGCGAAGAGGAGACTTCGTGCCGAGAACTCCATGGCGCCGCCGCCGCGTGACGGACAGTCCGCGGCCCGCGGGGCGCCGAATCATCACCCGTAACCTTCGTCGGCGCGGCGGTTCGCTCGCCCGCCGGGTGCTGGTGGGACAACGCCTCGGAGACACCGCGGCGAGCCTCCGGTTACCCGCGGAGCCACCACGCGACGGCCAGCACCGCACCGTCGGCACCATCGCGCCGCCCACACCGGTACACCCGACCGGCCCGGGAACCGACGCGACGGACGCGCCGGCCGAGCCGCCGGGACCGGCACCGGCCGTCGCGGCGACCGCCGACCGGTTGCTGCCCGGCCCGCACACCTGGCCGCGCCGGGCCGCCTTCGTGCTCGTCAACGCCTGCACCGTGTCCAGCCTGCTGCTGGGCATCACCGCGATCTTCCTCGCGATGGGCGGAGAACTGCGCTGGGGCGCCCTCTGCCTGGTCGGCTGCGTGGCCTTCGACGGGCTCGACGGCGGCCTGGCCCGCGCCTTCGGCGTATCCAGCCCGTTCGGCGCCCAGATGGACTCGATGGCCGACATGTGCTCGTTCGGCATCGCCACACCGGTCCTGGTGTTCCGTTGGCTGTCCGGTGACGCACCCGTCGCCGTGATCGCACCGATCTGCGCGCTCGTCGCGATCTGCGCGGCGATCCGGCTCGCCCGGTTCAACGTCTCGCCGAAGGACGGCCACTACTTCGCCGGCATTCCCACCACCATCGTGGCCGGCATGCTGGCCGTGGCGTGCCTGCTGCACCCGCACCACGGCGTGCTGCTGGTCGGCAGCGTGGGCGTACTGGCCCTGCTCATGGTCACCACGTTCCCGTACGCCAAGCTGGCCCAGCTGCGCAGGCTGCCGCTCTGGCTGCTGATCGTGCCGATCGCCGGTGCGCTGCTCGACCCCACGGTGACGTTCCTGGTGTTGGTCGGTATCTACCTGATCAGCGGGCCGCTGCTGTGGCTCAAGCACCGCAGCTCCGTGACCGCCTAACCCGCACAGCAGTACAACGACCGCGGCCCCGTCCCTGTGACGGGGCCGCACTCGTGTGTGTCGGTCGTTACGGCCTCTGACGCTCAGCGCCAGCGGGCGATGACCGTCGCGCCACCGGACACCTTCTCGCCCGGCGCCACCAGGGCCTCGGCCGCATCGGCCGGCAGGTAGACGTCGGTACGGGAACCGAACCGGATCAGCCCGAACCGCTCTCCCCGGGCCACCAGCGCACCCACCGGAGTACGGTGCACGATCCGCCGAGCCACCATACCGGTGCGCTGCGCCACCACCACCGGTCCGTGCTCACTCTCCAGCACCGTGTACGCGGCCACGTTGTGCTCCGCCGCCGCCTTCATCGCCGGGGCGAAACCGCCGTTCTCGCGGAACACCTCGACCACCCGGCCGGCCACCGGCGAACGGTTGACGTGCACGTCCAGTACGGACAGGAACACCGCGATCCGTAGCCACCGCCCGTCGCCGACCCCGAACTTGTCGTCGTGCAGCTGCTCCACCGACAGCACGGTGCCGTCGCTGGCCGCGACCACCGCCGTCGGATCGTCCGGGCGAGCGCGCTGCGGGTCCCGGAAGAACGCCGCGACCGGCAGCGCGGCCAGAGCCGGTACCAGCCACAGCTTCGACGACGGCCGTACCTTGCGGGTCAGCAGCGCCAGCCCGGCGCACGCCGCGGCGGCGACCACACCGTTGGAGTCCAGGTGCATGGTGGAGGTCAACGGCACACTGCTTGGCCGGTCGGTCACCGCGAGCCGGTCCGCCAGCGCCGGTTCGGCCGGAGTGAACCGAAGCCGGTGCACCCGCAGCGGCGGCCGGTGCCGGAGGATCAGGTCACTGCCCACGCCGTGGCGTTCGGCGAGGTCACGCAGCTCGACATCGGCCGCCGAACCCGGGCGGGCCGCAGCGGCGGCCACCAGTACGCCACCGGGGGCCACCAGGTCACGCAGCTCCACCAGCGCGTCGGACACCGGGCCGGACGCACCGGACAGCGGCTGGGCGACGATCACCACGTCGCACGGCTTGACGTCGCGCAGCGAGGACACCACCTGGACCCGCTCGGCGACCCACTCGCCCTCGCCCGCCACCTGGTCACGGACCGCTGCGGGCGCGTCCACCGAACCTGGGTCCGGCAGTACGGTGAGGGTGTCGCCGGTAAGTAGCTCGGCCAGCGCGCCGGCCAGCACCGCGGAACCGGCCGTGACACCGACCAGCAGCCCGGTCTTGGGCCCGGGGTGCCGGACCAGCTCCCCCAGCAGGACCCGGGCGGCCCGGGGGCCGAGCTGACCGGAACGAAGCGGAAGCACCGTACGGCTCGCGAGTTGGGTCATGGTGGGACCTGCTCCGTCTCTGTGCCGGGAGTCTGCCGACGAGTGCCGACGCTGCTGCCACCGTAACCCAAACAGGGGTCACTGCGACGGCGGGTTGCTACCGCCGCCCCGGCGGCCCGGCCGTACCGCGGCGAACAAGCCGATCGCGCCGATCGCGATGAGCGTGACCGCGAACAGCCACGCCAGCGGCAGAGTCAGACCGGACATCAGTGAGACCAGCCACAGACCGGCGACGCCCAGGAAGACCAGTCCGAAGACCAGGGACACCACATCGGTCGGGTGGGGCCGCATACTCGCCTTCGGCCGCTCCCTACTTTTGTTCGCGCTCACCGGGTCACCTCCACATCGCCCATGCCGGACGCCAGGTGCAGGGTGAGGTTTCCGCCGCCCTTGCCGTCGGATCCGAGATCGGTCGTCTCCGCCTGCACGTCGTGCGGGCCGTCGTGGCGGGTACCGAAGATGTCGGTGTTGCCGACACCATCGGCGACCTGCACCGTGGTGTCCACGGTCGGCGGCAGGATCACCCGGATGTCACCGATGTCGGCATTGATCGACACACTCTCCTCCCTTCCGGTGAAGTCCACACTGGACAGATCCAGTACCGCGTCGCCGACATCGGTGTCGTACTGGCCCCGCAGATCGTCCACCGAGGACGGCGTCCACTGCCGCTCGCGCATGGCCGGCGCTGGCCGGTCGAGATAGGGGCCAGGGTCGACGCGTTCGCTGACCCAGGAGACCGGCAGCCCCACCGCCAGTACGCATCCCACGATGATCAGCCAGCGGGCCCGACCACGCCAGGCGCCGATCACCAGCCCGACACCGACCACTGCCAGACCGGCGGCGAAGAACACCGAAGTGGGAAGGCTTGTCCCGGCGGCGGTCAGGGCGAACAGCCCACCGAAGGTCAACAGCAGCACCAGGAAGGTGACCCGACCCAGCAGCGAACGCTCCCGGGGACGCTTCGGCGGTCGGGCACCGCGCGGTGGCGGTGGAGGTGGCGGCACGCCCGGGCCGACCGGATCCGACCAGCCCGCCAACGGGATCTCGCGGTTGCCGGTCGCGGTCGCCGTCGACGGCTGGTACGGGCCGTGCGGCGCGAACGGGGCGCGGTAGCCGGGCTGCTGCGGCCCGGTCGGTGGCACCGTCCAGTTACGCGGCTGAGCGGAGTACGGCTGTGGTCCGCCGGCCGCTGGGTACGCCGGGGCGTCCCACCGGGGTGCCGGCCCACCCTGCGGTCGACCGGGCTGCTGCGGCGGCCAGCCGGCGAGCGGTTGGCCGGCCGTCATCGGCACCGTCCACGATGTCGCGTCGCCCGTCGTCGCATCACCGGTCGTCGGGTCGGCCGGGCTCCGGGTGGCCGACCTGGCCTGGCTGCGCCGGGTCAGGAGGACGGCCGCCGTCGCAGCGAGCGCGGCAACCAGCACGGTGAACCGGAAACCGCTGTTGAGTACGAAGAAGACCAGGGCGATACCGGCCATCGCGAGCAGTACGGTCAGCAACGGTGAGGTACTCGACCGGCCCCGACCCACCAGCGACTCGACCGGCGCCACCGGGTCGCCCTGCTGCGGCATGACCAGCCAGCCGACCAGGTAGGCCAGCAGCCCGACACCCCCGAAGAACGCGAGGATGGTGAGCACCACCCGCCACAGCACCGGATCGGTGTTGGTGGCGTTGCCGAGACCCACGCACACGCCCGCGATCTTCTTACCGCGGGCCGGCCGGATCAGCCCGTGCCGCACCGCGAACCCGGTGATCGGGGGCAGATCCTCGGGCCGACCGCCGAACGGGATGCCGCCCGGGCCGGGCTCACCGAAACCGGGCCCCGGTGGTGGCCCGTTCGGCGGGGGTGCACCGGCCCAGCCGGCCATCGGATCCGGCCCCGGTTCGCTGGCCGGTTGGTACGGATCGTCCACCGGTCGGCGTTCGTCGGCCGTCTCCGTCGACTGCCTTGCGCTCGGCGGATCGTCCGGGTCAGCGGTCGTGCCACCGCCCAGCACGCGGGTCGGTGTCTCGTCCACCTCCGCCGCGGCATCGAGCGCCGTGGTCGGCGCCGCATCGTCCGGGGCCGCATCGTCCGGCGCCGCATCGTCCGGGGCCGGGTCGTCCGGGGCCGGGTCGGTCGGCGGTACCGGTCCGGCCGCAGCGGTGCCTGCGGCCCGGTCGGCCCGGTCGGCCCGGCCCGGTCGCTCGTCCGGTCCGGAGCCGGCGGCAGTCTCACTGGTCATATGACGATCGTGCCCAACGGTGGCCGGTCCTGCCATCGGGCGCGGACCCTGACTCGACCCTGAGGCCGGTACGGCCGAAGCTCCGGGAACGATCCGGTAGCCACGCGTGCGGGCGCATGTGACGATCGAGCCAGGACGATATCGCGGATGCGTCCGGCTGCCCGGGGGGGCGGCCCCGTCACGGCAGAGGAGTTCCGATCAGCACTCCGACCGGCCCCGGCCAGCGCTCCCCGCACGACCCGGCAGGGTCACCGGGCGCCGCGCCGGCCGACACTGCTCCGCCGGCCGACACTGTTCCGCCGGCCGACACGTCCGCGCGGGCCGACACGTCCGCGCGGGCCGACACTGCTCCGCCGCCCGACCGGACCGCACCCGCGGCGGGTTCGCGACCCGGCCCGTACCCGCCCCGGATCCTGCGCCCGAACCTGGTACGCGCCGCTCCCGCACCCGGATACCGGCCGGGACCGGCGCCCCGGTACGGAACACCCCCGCCGTACGCGATGCCCGGCCACCGGCCGCCGCAGCCGGGACGACTCCCGTACCGCGGCGCGGCTCGTACCCGTCCGTACCCGATGGGTCCGCCGGCGCTGCCCGGCCCACTGCCGCAGACGCCGCCGGCCGGGCCGGGCCTGCCGCCACCGGCCACCGCGCCGACCGGACCCCGGCTGTACCGGACCAACGAAGGGCGGGCGCTGGCCGGCGTGGCCGTCGGGATCGCGCGGCATCTGCGGGTACCCGTACTGGCCGTCCGGATCGTGTTCATTGCCCTGATCCTCGCCTACGGCCTGGGTGCCATCCTGTACGCGGCGTTCTGGGCGATACTGCCGGTCGACAGGTCCAGTCGCACCACCCGGCGCGACACCGGGCAACTGGTCGCGCTCGCCGTACTGGGTGTCGGCCTGGCGGCGCTGTCCGGCGCGGTCGGCTGGGGTGGCACCACCCTGCTGCTGGGGTTGCTGGCCGCGGTGATCGCCGTGGGCGCCGGGGTGATCTGGCACCAGGCGGATCCGGAACGACGGCGCCGGCTGGAGGAGGCCGGCGTACCGGACATGTCCCAGATCCCGATGGTCGGCCGGGTGGTGGGATCGCTGGGCGACCGGCGGGCGATGATCCTGCGCTTCGGCGCCGGCGCCTCGCTGGTGGTGGTCGGCATCATCGGTGTACTGGCCGTCGCCTCGGCGATCGCCGGTACCCAGACCAGCTGGACCGCGATGCTCAACGGACTGCTGTTCGCGTTGATCGCCGTCGCCGGTATCTCGGTGGTGTTCGGGCCGCTGCTGTGGCGTTCGATCGGTGCGCTGCGCACCGAGCGGGAGGCCCGGATCCGGGAGACCGAACGCGCGGAGATCGCCGCCATGGTGCACGACCAGGTGCTGCACACGCTGGCACTGATCCAGCGCAACGCGCAGGACTCCCGCGAGGTGCTGCGGCTGGCCCGGGGCCAGGAACGCACCCTGCGCAACTGGCTGTACAAGCCGACCGCGTCACCGGCGGAGAAGTTCGGCGCGGCCCTGGAGGAGGCGTCCGCCGAGGTCGAGAACTCGTACGCGATCAGCGTGGATACCGTGGTGGTGGGCGACTGCGACGTCGACCCGGACGTGGCGGCGCTGATCGCGGCGGCCCGGGAGGCGATGGTCAACGCCGGCAAGCACGCGAAGGTCGAGACCGTCTCGCTGTACGCGGAGGTGGAGGCCGAACAGGTCAGTGTGTTCGTCCGGGACCGGGGTGTCGGCTTCGATCCGGCGAAGGTGTCTGATGACCGGCATGGGCTGCAGGGTTCGATCATCGGCCGGATGGAGCGGCACGGTGGCAAGGCTGAGGTCCGGAGCACACCGGGCGAGGGCACGGAGATCCGGCTCTACATGCCACGGGTCGCGAGCAGGGGAGAGCGCAAGTGACAGGGTGTATCAGGGCCACGCGTACCGGGACCAGCGATGAGTGACGCGACCTCGGCCGGTTCTGGGCCGGCGACCCCACCGGCCGGTACAGGACCGTTGCGGGTGTTCCTGGTCGACGACCATGCCATGTTCCGCGCCGGCGTACGGGCCGAGCTCGGGTCGCGGGTGTCGGTGATCGGGGAGGCGGGCACCGTCGCGCAGGCCATCACCGCGATCGGGGCGCTGCAGCCGGATGTCGTACTGCTCGACGTGCACATGCCCGACGGCGGCGGCCGGGCCGTGCTGGAGGCGATGCGCAAGTCGCACCCGCAGGTCAAGTTCCTGGCGCTGTCGGTGTCCGATGCGGCCGAGGACGTGATCGGCCTGATCCGGGCCGGTGCCCGCGGCTACGTGACGAAGACGATCTCGCCCGACGAACTGGCCGACGCGATCCGCCGGGTCGCCGACGGCGACGCGGTGTTCAGCCCCCGGCTGGCCGGGTTCGTCCTGGACGCCTTCGCCTCCCGCTCCGACCAGCCGGTCGCCGACCCCGAACTGGACCAGCTGACCAACCGGGAACGCGAGGTGCTGCGGCTGCTGGCCCGCGGCTATGCGTACAAGGAGATCGCCAAGGAGCTGTACATCTCGATCAAGACGGTCGAGACGCACGTCTCCAACGTGCTGCGCAAGCTGCAGATGTCCAACCGGTACGAGCTGTCCCGCTGGGCGGCCGACCGCCGCCTGGTCTGACCCCTACGGGTCCGGGCCGTGCGTGTCGGTACCGCGCGGCCGGCCTGGATGACGCCCCGGCCCGGGCCGCCCTACCCCGGGCCGGGGACCTCGCTCACTGTTGGCCGGACCCGGTGAACTGATCCCGTTGTCAGCGTTGGCTGTTGCCACGACGCGGGGCAGTTCTGTGAACAAGATCCCTTTGCGATGGGGCTTGTACGGTCGGTCAGATCCGCGTACGGTCTGGTTCTACTTCGCGTCCAGTGATCAGCTATGACCTTTTAGTAGATCAACGCGCAGCGAAGTAAACTTTCCGCCCCGTTGCGCGGTGTATCTATCCTCGACACTCCCGGCGAGCCCACCCGCTTCGGCGGCTGGCCCGGGCCACAGTTCCCCGAACAGAGGAAGCCCTCCGTGTTATTGCGACAGACCCGGCACAGAGCCCTGTTACGTACCGCGCTGGTGGCCGCCGCTGCCGGTGTGCTCGCGCTCACCGGCGCCACCGGTGCGTACGCCAAGAGCGGTGACGCCAAGGCGCCGACCACCCTGGACGCACCGGCCTCGGCCAATGGCGCGGCCGCCATCGGCCGTGGCGACCGGATCGCGTGGCTGAAGAACAACAAGGACGACGGTGCTCCGGTCATCGTCTTCTCGTTGAAGTTCTCCGACGGCACCAGCCGCACAGCCTACTGCATCGACTACCACCACAACGCAGACAAGACCGGGCACACGTACAAGCCGGGTCAGTGGAACGGGTCGAACGTCAAGAACCTGCCCAGGATCCAGTGGATCCTGACCAACAGCTTCCCGCACCTGTCGGCGACCGCCGTGCTGCACGCCGCGGGTGTGACCGACACCAGTGGCCTCTCGGACACCGCGTTCGTCGCCTACGTCGGCACCCAGACCGCGATCTGGCACTACAGCGACGGTGTGGAGATCACCGGCAACTCGCAGCGGGACAGCGGACCGCTGGACAAGCCGCTGTCGGCGAAGGACTACGCGGCGGCCAGCAAGGTCCGCGGCTACCTGATCAAGCAGGCCAGCGACGCACCGGAGCCGCCGGCACCGGCCGTGTCCATCGACCCCGCCCAGGCCTCCGGCAACGCGGGGCAGCAGATCGGCCCGTTCACCGTCGCGACCAGCGGCACCGTCGCCGGCCTGAAGCTCACCGCCAGCGGTGACGCCAAGGTCGTCGACAAGGACGGTAAGCCGGTCGGCGGGCTCGGCGACGGCGACAAGTTCTGGGTGACCACCGGCTCTGCCGGGCAGGTTTCGGTGTCCGCCAAGGGTTCCGGCACCATCCCGACCGGTCAGGTCTACCTGGCCAAGAACGGGCCGCACACGTTCCAGAAGCTGATCCTGGCCGGCACCGCGACCCGCGACGTCAGCGCCTCCGCCGCGGTGACCGTGACCGCCAAGCCGTCACCGAGCCCGTCGTCGGTGTCTGCGTCCGCGTCCAGTTCCGCGCCGGCGCCCGCGTCGCCGAGCGCCTCCGGCCAGGCCGGCGGCGGCCTGCCGGTGACCGGTACCTCGCTGCCGATCATCATCGGCGTGGCACTGGTGCTGCTGGTGGGTGGCGGCGCGATCGTCATCCTCGCCCGGCGGCGTCGTCTCACCCACTGACCCGTACGACCGTCCGGGTCGTCGTGCCCGGGCAGTAGTTGACTCACGCAGGTGCCCACGGCCGGTCGGTTCCCATAGCGGAACCGACCGGCCGTGTGGTGTCGGTGGTCAGTCCCGCGCGATGTTGAAACTCTCGGCGATCCGGCCGGCCGGCATCCCGGCGTGCCGGGCCAGCTCACCGAACCGTTCCCGCAGCATCGCCACGACCGCGTCCGGGTCCGACAGCTGGCTGGCGTGTGAGCGCAGCGCCCGGATCTTCCGCTCGAAGGTGTCGGTGATGTCGACGAAGTGGTCCGGGTCGGGACCGCCCGAGTACCAGATCTCCGGTACGGTCCACGCGGCCAAGCCCTCGTCGGCGAGCAGTTCCGGGTGGGCGAACGGGTTACGGGCGTCCGGATAGACGGCGTACGTGGTGGCCTGCCCGACCGCCTGGTGGTCGGGGTGGTCCGGACCGCCGAGCCGTTTCCAGTCACGTCCCGGCGAGTTGGTGAGTACGCGGTCGGGCCGGAACCTGCGGATCTGCCGGGTGATGTCGCGCCGCAGCTCGTGGGTCACGTAGATCGCGCCGTCGGGGTAGCCGTCGAGGAACGTGATGTCGCTGACGCCGACCGCATCGGCTGCGGCCCGCTGCTCGGTCTCCCTGATCTGTGGCATCTGCTCCCGCGGGGTGTCGTCGAAGCCACCCGCGTCGCCCCTGGTCACCAGTACGTAGGCGACCTCGATGCCCTGGTCGGTCCAGTGGGCGATGCTGCCGGCCGCACCGAAATCGATGTCGTCCGGGTGCGCGAACACGCCGAGCACCCGCCTGACCGCGTTGCCGGGTTCAGATGATTGGGTCACGGCCCGATGCTAGTGCTGCGTCGCCCGCGTGCTCACGGCGTCCAATGCGTGGGACAGCAGTAGGCGTCGGGGGTCACGAGGTTTCGGTGCCGCCGAGTGGGCCGCGCCCGGCGCGCAGGATGAGCAGCGCGACCTGGGTACCGTCCGGGCCGAGCCCCTGCCGGTAGCGATCCATGATCTCGCGCTCCCGGGACAGTACGAGCCGGGTGCCGCCGGAGGCGATCCGGGTCGCGCCGACCTCCTTGGACGCCGCGGCCCGCTCCTGCCAGAGCGAGATGATCTGGCCGTCGATCTCGTCGATGCGGTGCCGGAGGTGGCCGATCCGGTCGCGGGCAGCCGGTTCGTGCGTGCCGGTGTCCGCGGGCGGGGTGTCGGTGCCCCGGCTGTCGTCCGCGCGGTCGTCGGCGGGCCGGTCCTCGGGCCGGCCACCGGTCGCCTCGTCGTCGGTGGACTGGTCGGCGGGAGCGGGGCTCATCCGGAACTCCTCAGCTGATGCCGGGCCCCGGCCCGGTACGACGAAGCGCCCCGGGCGGGGAGCCCGGGGCGCTCGTGTCGATCGTCGCGTTCAGGCACGACCTACGGCCGCCGGGACTCCGGTGCCATAGCCATAAAATCGTGGGCTGGACGTCACGGGCCGAGTATGCCACATACTGGCGCGCGTGTCCGCTCACTGGGATAGCGGGTGGTGCCCGGCATAGCACGGACCGGGGCCCGGGAGCGACCAGCTCCCGGGCCCCGGCCGGTGGATGTTGCTGTTGCTGTCGTCCGGTTCGGTCAGAAGGTGACGGTCCAGGAGTTCAGCGTGCCGGTGTCGCCGTAGTAGACGTCGCTGACCTGCAGTTTCCAGGCGCCGTTCTTCGTCTCGTCGGAGGCGTTGACGGTGTACGTCGCGTTGACGTTGTCCGCGCTGTCCGAGCCGTTGGAGTACTTCAGTACGGCCGTGTCACCCTTCGGAGAGATCAGGGTGAGCTGCAGGTCGCCCCGGTAGGTGTGGGTGATGTGGACCGCGATCTTCATGTTGCTGCTGGCGTTGCCGGAGCAGCCACTGACGTTGATGGTGCTGGTGATGCTGCCGCCGTCCGGAATGGCGGTCGGCGTGTTGTTGGTGGCGCTGGTGCAGCCGCCCGGCGGGGTGGTGGTCGTCGTGGGGGTGGGGGTGCCACCGCCACAGGAGCCATCCGAACCGGAGACGCTCACCGCGGACCACGCCTTCTGGGTGGCCTGGTATTCGGCGCTGCACAGGCCGTACAGGTCGGTGGCCGACTTCAGCGTGTCGGTACGGGCCTGGGCGTAGGTCTCGTTGCTGTTGTAGTACGCGTCCAGCGCGTGGTACCAGATGTTCGCGGCCTTGTCCCGGCCGATCCCGGTGACGCTGGAACCGTTGCAGGTCGGGCTGTTGCCGTAGGCGGTGTTGCCACTGCCCTCGGCGAGCAGGAAGAACAGGTGGTTGCCGACGCCGGAGGAGTAGTGCGGGTCGGACTGCGGCACCGAGGAGGACCAGCAGTTGAACGACGCGCCGTCCAGCGACGGGTTGTACATGTAGCGCAGCGGCGTGCCGTTGCCGTTGATGTTGATCTCTTCGCCGATGTCGTAGTCCGGCGTGTCGTTCGGGTTGTTGGCGTAGAACTCCACCATCGTGCCGAAGATGTCGCTGTTGGCCTCGTTGATGCCGCCCACGTCACCGGAGTAGCCCAGGCTGGCCAGCGCCTCGGCGACACCGTGCGACATCTCGTGGCCGGCCACGTCCAGCTCGACCAGCGGCGCGTTGTTGCCGGAGCCGTCGCCGTAGGTCATCTGGGAGCCGTCCCAGAACGCGTTGACGTAGTTGCTGCCGTAGTGCACCCGGCTGGGTACACCCTGGCCGTCACCGAAGATGCCGTTGCGGCCCTGCTTGTTCTTGTAGTAGTCGAACGTGGTGGCGGCACCGTAGTGCGCGTCCACGGCCGCGCTGGCGCGGTCGGAGTTGCTGCCGTTGCCCCAGACGTTGTCCGAGTCGGTGAAGACCGGGCAGCTACCACCGGTGCTGTTGTGCAGGTCACAGGTGTAGCCGTTGCCGTGTGACGGGTCGGTCATCGAGTACGACGGTGTGGTGTCGATCTGCACCGTACCGACGAAGATGCCGTGGCCGGTGCCGAGGACGTTCTCGACCTCGTCCCAGCTGCGGATCGTCTTGCCGTTGTCGGCGTTGACCAGCACGTGCTGCTTGCTGGGGGTCTGGCCGTCGGCCTGGAAGCCGGTGACGACGGTTTCGTACGCCAGTACCGGCGTGTTGGACACGGCGTCGATGACCAGCGAGGGGGTACCGGTCTTGTCGATCTTGCCGTGGTGTGCGGCGCGGGCCGCCTTGGTCGCCGCCGCGGCGGAGATGCCGGGGGTGGTGTCCACGGTGATGGCCTTGTGCTGGGCGACCGACACGCCGGCGTAGTTGCCGCCCGGCGCGTTGTGCACGATGAAGTCGCCGCCGTAGACGGTGAGGCCGTGGTAGGTCCGGTCGTAGCGGACGTGGGTGGCGCCGCTGCGGTCCCGGATCACCCGGTTGACCTTGAACTTGTCGGCGCTGGACGCGTGGATCGCGCTGTGGTGCGCGTCCAACGCCGAGGCGGCCCGGCTGACGGCCTGGGATCGGCTGGGGATGGTGGGCTTTGCGGATGCGGTTGCCGTCAGGCCGACGCCGATACCACCGGCGACGAGGACTGCGGCTCCCACGGCGGCGAGGGTTCTTTTCACCCTGTGCCTCCTGGCTGCGAGGGGTCTGTGACTGTTGTCACGAATGGGATATAACCCGGATGCTCATGTCCCGTAAAGGCTCACTTAAGTTGATCTTAAGAATAAAAGGAACATTCGGGCCATAAGAGGTTTGCGGGTTTCCGACATGGCGGGATTATGCCGTGATTCTCTGACTGCCCCTGGCTTCCGCGGACCGCGCGGGGCCGGAACGCGGCGCAGCGGAATGCGCCGAATTCGCTAATTCGGTCGCGATACTTCCTGAAATGATGACTTTGGTAATGAATGCGGGGACCGCTTTGCCATGATAAGTAAAGATTCACCGTGAATAGGCGCATCTTCAGCGGTCTGCCGCCCGACGCCCCGCCGCCACGCTCCGGGCGTCGGTGCGGGGACATAGACTCGGCTGCGATGCATGCGCTCTTCGAGATACCTCCAGTGGGCCCCACCCGGCACCAGCCACCGGCAGGGCAGCCTCCGGCCGGCCGACCGGGCCGCGACCGGTCACCCGACGACCTGCTCCAGGGCCTCAACGCCCAGCAGCGCGACGCCGTCGACCCACAGCGGCGCGCCGCTGCTGATCGTGGCCGGCGCCGGTTCCGGCAAGACCCGGGTGCTCACCCACCGGATCGCCTACCTGCTCGCCGCCCGCGACGTCCACCCCGGCGAGATCATCGCGATCACCTTCACCAACAAGGCCGCCGGCGAGATGAAGGAGCGGGTCGCCGCGCTGGTCGGCGCCCGGGCCCGGCTGATGTGGGTGTCGACGTTCCACTCCGCCTGCGTACGGATCCTGCGCGCCGAGCACGAGCACGCCGGGCTGAAGTCGACCTTCTCCATCTACGACGCCGACGACTCGCGCCGGCTGATGCAGCTGGTCGCCCGCGAGCTCGACCTCGACCCGAAGCGCTACCCGGCGCGCGGCGCTGGCCGCCCAGGTGTCCAACCTGAAGAACGAGCTGGTCGACCCGGAGACGTTCGCCGCCCGGGCCACAGGGCCCAGCGAGCGGGCCCTGGCCGAGGCGTACACGCTCTACCAGCGGCGGCTGCGCGAGGCGCACGCGCTCGACTTCGACGACCTGATCATGACGACGGTGCACCTGCTCCAGTCGCACCCGCACGTCGCCGAGAACTACCGGCGGCGGTTCCGGCACGTGCTGGTCGACGAGTACCAGGACACCAACCACGCGCAGTACGTGCTGGTCAAGGAGCTGGTCGCCGGCACCGACGGGCTCGACGCCGGCCGAGCTGTGCGTGGTCGGCGACGCCGACCAGTCGATCTACGCGTTCCGGGGCGCGACGATCCGCAACATCCTGGAGTTCGAGCGCGACTTCCCCGACGCGCGGACGATCCTGCTGGAGCAGAACTACCGCTCCACCCAGACGATCCTGAACGCGGCCAACGCGGTGATCGACCGCAACACCGAGCGCAAGCCGAAGCGGCTGTGGAGCGACCAGGGCGCCGGGCGAGCAGATCGTCGGCTACGTCGCCGACACCGAGCACGCCGAGGCCGACTGGGTGGCCCGGGAGATCGACCGGCTGGTCGACGACCGGCGAGATCCGGCCCGGCCGACGTCGCGGTCTTCTACCGCACCAACGCCCAGTCCCGGGTCTTCGAGGAGGTGTTCATCCGGGTCGGCCTGCCCTACAAGGTGGTCGGCGGGGTGCGCTTCTACGAGCGCAAGGAGGTCCGCGACGCGCTGGCCTACCTGCGCGCGGTGGCCAACGACGACGACACGGTCAGCATCCGCCGGGTGCTCAACACCCCGCGCCGGGGCATCGGCGACCGGGCCGAGGCGTGCGTCGAGGCGCTGTCCAGCCGCGGACCGGATCTCGTTCGGCGCGGCGCTGCGCCGGGCCGGGACGGCGCCGGGCATCTCCACCCGGGCGGCCAACGGCATCGGCGACTTCGTCGCGCTGCTCGACGAGCGTCCGGGAGCTGGCCGCGACCGGCACCGCCGGAGGAGGTGCTGGAGGCGGTGCTGACCCGCTCGGGCTACCTGACCGAGCTGGAGGAGAGCCTCGACCCGCAGGACGCCGGCCGGGTGGACAACCTCCAGGAGCTGGTCAGCGTCGCCCGGGAGTACACCGAGCGGATCGAGGCCGCTGGGCGCCGAGGAGGCGGCGGAGCCGGGGCCACCCTGGCCGGCTTCCTGGAGCAGGTCGCGCTGGTCGCCGACGCCGACCAGATCCCCTCCGACGACCCCGACCACCAGGGCGTGGTCACGCTGATGACCCTGCACACCGCCAAGGGCCTGGAGTTCCCGGTGGTCTTCCTGACCGGGCTGGAGGACGGCGTCTTCCCGCACCTGCGCTCGCTGGGCGACACCCGGGAGCTGGAGGAGGAGCGCCGGCTGGCGTACGTCGGCATCACCCGGGCCCGGCAGCGGCTCTACCTGTCCCGGGCGGTGACCCGCTCGGCGTGGGGGCAGCCGCAGTACAACCCGCCGTCGCGGTTCCTCGACGAGCTGCCGCCGGAGCTGGTGCGCTGGGAGCGCACCGAGGGGCGTACACCTCGTGGGCTGGCGGCGGCGGCGGCGTCGGCGGTCGCGCGGCCGCGTGCCCGGCGGTCGCGGCGGCTTCACCGGCGGTACGCCGAAGGCGGCGCGAGCTGGCCGAGCGGCTCGGCGTGGACGCGCAGCCGGCTGGCCACGGCCAGCGAGCTGAAGCAGGTGCCGAAGGTGGCGGCCGGCGACCGGGTCAACCACCAGCGGTACGGGCTGGGCCGGGTGCTCGCCGTCGAGGGCGCACGGCCCGGGCGCCCGGGCGCAGATCGACTTCGGCGACCAGACGATGTGGCTGGTGCTGCGGCACGCCCCGGTCGAGAAGCTCTAACCCTCCACAATGGATGTCCATTGTGGAGGGGAGGTGCCCGCTAACGTCGACCAACCGGACCGCAGGGCCGGTACGGGACGCACCGCCCGGCCCGACAGGTACCTCCGGTGTCGCCAAGGTCACTATCGCGTCGCGCCTACCGAGCCGACCGCCCGTACCGCCTTAGCATTCGTTAAGCTCTCGGTGTCGAGGTTGCAGCCCAGCGAGTAGTGGCGAGGTGTCAGATGGCTGGACGGATCCGGGTGGTCGTTGCCAAACCGGGCCTCGACGGCCACGACCGGGGCGCCAAGGTGGTGGCGCGGGCGCTGCGTGACGCCGGCATGGAGGTCGTGTACACAGGGCTGCACCAGACGCCCGAGCAGATAGTCGCCACCGCGCTGCAGGAGGATGCGGACGCCATCGGCCTCTCCGTGTTGTCCGGGGCGCACATGACCCTGTTCCGCCGGCTGGTGGAACTGCTCGCCGAGCAGCAGGCCGGTGACATCGTGGTGTTCGGCGGCGGCATCATCCCCGAGGCCGACATCCCCGAGCTGCAGAAACTGGGTGTCGCGAAGATCTTCACCCCGGGCGCCACCACGCAGTCCATCGTCGACTGGGTCAACGGCCACGTCGGCACGTCGGCAGCCTGATCCGGTCCATCCTCGGGGCGCGTCAGATCCCCGGTGTCCGCAGTGGGCCTCAGCGCATCGGGTACCAGGCTCTGCCGAGATGTACGCGAGGTTCGACGGTACGCGAGATGCAGCGGGCAGAGTGAGGGGCCGGACGCACCCCTCAGACGTCCGGCCCCTCTATGCGCGATGCCCCGTCGCCACCCCTCGACCGACAGGGCATCGGCCGTCTTCCTGACCATCGGTCCGGCTGCACCGGCGCCGACGTCCGTTTCAACGACGACGTCCCGACGGAGTGACGCCTTGTCGCATGCCTTTTACCCAGAGTTCCGCTCATCGCGGCTCGGACGCGGGAGATCGGCCCGGTTTCCTTTTCCATCCGATTACTGGCAAGGTGAAGGCACGCCGCCGCGCCGCCGTGGCACACCGCTTTCGTTGCGGCCGCCGCCCTCCGGGGCGCTCCGGGACCGCAACTGGCCAGCACGGGAGAATCAGCTGTCGTGAACGCCCCTCGGTACACGACCCGGGTACCGGCCGGTCGGCCGGTCGTCGTCGAGCCGGACGCCCAACGCATCCACCGCCGGTACGCCCGGCGCCTCGCCGTCGGGGTGGTGATGCTGCTGCTCTGGATCGTGCTCGCCATTCTCGGTGTGGCGAACGGCTCATGGAATGTGGACCGGCCCACCCTGATCGCCTGGCTGCTCGGTGCGGTGGTGGTCGTCATCGCCGTGATGCTGGTGATCCAGCGGTGGCGGGCGGAGTCCCGCGGCCCGCTGCTGGTCGCCGACGAGAACGGGGTCTGGCTGCGGATGGGCGGCACCATCAAGGTGCGCGGTCTGTTCCTGCCCTGGGAGACCGTCGACGAGGTGCAGATGGTGGAGTACCGCCGGGCCACGGTGCTGTGCGTACGCAGTGAGCTCGGTGAGGCCACCGTCCGGCAGAAGTCCGACGATCTGCTGATGGAGGTACGTCGGCGCCGGCGCTGGTGCGACAGTTCGTTCGCGGTGCATGCCTGGTTCACCCGGGCCGTACTGCCCGACATCCTGTCCCGGCTGCGGGAACTGGCCGGAGACCGCGCAAAGGTCGGCTGACCGCACCGGCCGCGAACGGGCCGATCGCGAACGGTACGGCGGTGCGCACGATTCGACGCCGACGGCGGCGGTCGCGCCGGCCCGGGGTGACGTATCAGCCATCGACGCGACCCCACGCTGCCGCGGTGTCGACTGCTCGCTACCCTGCGCCGGTAGGCCCGCTCGATCGACACGGTCGGTTCGGGAGCCAACTCAAACACCCAACGTCAAGGACGACGGAACGGAACGCGCACGTGGACCTGTACGAGTACCAGGCGCGGGAGCTGTTCGCCCGGCACGGTGTGCCGGTGTTGGACGGCGGCGTCGCTAGCACCCCCGAAGAGGCCCGCCGGGTCGCCGACGACTCGGTGGCCGGGTCGTGGTCAAGGCCCAGGTCAAGACCGGTGGCCGTGGCAAGGCGGGCGGAGTCAAGCTCGCCGACAGTTCCTCCGACGCGCAGGCCCGCGCGAAGGACATCCTCGGTATGGACATCAAGGGCCACACCGTGCACAAGGTGATGCTGGCGGTCACCGCCGACATCGCCGAGGAGTACTACTTCTCCTTCCTGCTCGATCGCGCCAACCGCACCTTCCTGGCCATGTCCAGCGTGCAGGGCGGCGTGGAGATCGAGCAGGTCGCGGTCGAGTCGCCGGAGAAGGTGGCCAAGATCGCGATCGACGCCGCCGAGGGCGTGGACGCCGCGAAGGCCGACGAGATCATCGCCGCGACCGGATTCCCGGCCGAGCTGAACGACCAGCTCCGCAATCTGATCGTGAAGCTGTGGGCGGCGTTCGTGGCCGAGGACGCCACCCTGGTCGAGGTCAACCCGCTGGCGAAGACCACCGACGGCACGGTGCTGGCGCTGGACGCCAAGATCACACTCGACGAGAACGCGGGCTTCCGGCACCCCGAGTTTGCCGAGCTGGTCGACCACTCCGCCATCGACCCGCTGGAACAGCGGGCCAAGGAGAAGGACCTCAACTACGTCAAGCTCGACGGTTCGGTCGGCATCATCGGCAACGGCGCCGGCCTGGTCATGTCCACTCTGGACGTCGTGGCCTACGCCGGCGAGCAGTTCGGTGGCCGCAAGCCGGCCAACTTCCTGGACATCGGCGGCGGCGCCAGCGCCGAGGTGATGGCCAACGGGCTGGAGATCATCCTGTCCGACCCGGCGGTGAAGTCGGTCTTCGTCAACGTCTTCGGCGGCATCACTGCCTGCGACGCGGTCGCGAACGGCATCGTGCAGGCCCTCAAGGTCCTGGCCGACCGGGGCGAGGACGTCAGCAAGCCGCTGGTGGTCCGACTGGACGGCAACAACGCCGCTCAGGGCCGCCGGATCCTCACCGACGCCAACCACCCGCTGGTCGAGCAGGTGGACACGATGGACGGTGCCGCCAGCCGCGCCGCCGAACTTGCTGCTCAGGGGGCATGACATGGCGATCTTCCTCACCGAGAACAGCAAGGTCATCGTCCAGGGCATCACCGGTTCCGAGGGCATGAAGCACACCCGCCGGATGCTGGCCGCCGGTACGAGCGTGGTCGGTGGCACCAACCCGCGTAAGGCCGGCCAGAAGGTCGACTTCGACGGCGCCCAGCTGCCGGTGTTCGGTACCGTCGCCGAGGCGATGACCGAGACCGGCGCGGACACCACGGTGATCTTCGTACCGCCGGCGTTCGCCAAGGCCGCCATCATCGAGGCCGTCGACGCCGGGATCCCACTCGCCGTGGTGATCACCGAGGGCATCCCGGTACACGACTCGACCGCGGCTTGGGCGTACGCGTGCGCCAAGGGCAACAAGACCCGCATCGTCGGGCCGAACTGCCCCGGCGTGGCGAGCCCCGGCAAGTCCAACGCCGGCATCATCCCGGCCGACATCAGTGGTCCGGGCCGGGTCGGGCTGGTCTCCAAGTCCGGCACCCTGACCTACCAGATGATGTACGAGCTGCGCGACATCGGCTTCTCGACCTGCGTCGGTATCGGCGGTGACCCGGTCATCGGGACCACCCACATCGACTGCCTGGCCGCGTTCGAGGCCGACCCGGAGACCGACGCGATCGTGATGATCGGTGAGATCGGTGGTGACGCCGAGGAGCGTGCCGCCGACTACATCGCCGCGCACGTGACCAAGCCGGTCGTCGCCTACGTCGCCGGTTTCACCGCACCCCCCGGCAAGACCATGGGGCACGCGGGCGCCATCATCTCCGGTTCGTCCGGCACCGCCGCCGCCAAGAAGGAGGCGTTGGAGGCCGCCGGGGTGAAGGTCGGCAAGACCCCGACCGAGACCGCGAACCTGATGCGCGAGCTGATGCAGAAGTAACTGCTCCACCCGTACGGAACGGCAGGCGGCCGTCACGCACCGCGTGACGGCCGCTCTTTCTGCCCTGGACCGCCCGGCGGCGGCGTGTCGTGCGCGCTCGGTGGACCGTCGATGGTGTTCGGTGGTGAGGAGATGTCCGTGACCGAGCCTCGTCCAACGCCTGCGGCGCAGCCGTCAGACGGTGGTACCGGCCTGTCCGATGCCGATGGCACGGGGCTGGCCGGGGATGGCGCCACCGACGGCGGCACGGGGCTGGCCGGTGCTGATGGCGCCGACGGACCGGGCGGTCCCGAGGTCGCCCGGCCCGCGGACAGTCCGTCCGCCGCGGCGGGCCGTGGACCGTCCACCAGGCGTACTGCGGTGCCGGCCCGGACACACGGCAAGGGTCCGGTCTTCCTCGCTGCGGCGGCCACGGCCGGCTGGGCTGCGCTGGTGTCGTTCCTTCCGCTGCTGGTACTGGTCGCGCTGGCCTGGCTGGTGGACGGACAGGGCAACAGCTCGGTACGTGCCGCGCTGCGCTTCGCCGGCGCCGGATGGCTGCTCGGCCACGGTGTACCGGTCGGCACCCGGTCCGGGCCGTTCGCGCTGGCGCCGCTCGGACTGACGGCGCTGATCGTGTGGCGACTCGTACGGGCCGGCGCACACACCGCACGCGCGGTCGGCGGTGACCGGCGGGCCGCGCTCGCCGGCGCACTCGGGGTCGCGGTCGGCTACGGGCTGCTCGCCGCGCTGGTCGCCGTACTGGTGTCCACCGCCGAGATGCGGCTGTCTGCACCGCGTGCCTTCGCCTACGCGGGGCTGCTGGCACTGGTCAGCGCGGTCACCGGAGCGGTACGCGAGACCGGGATGGGTCGGCACATCGCCGGGCAGTTCCCGCCGCACGTGCGCTACGGCCTGCGTTCCGGAGTGATGGCGGCGTGTGCGCTGCTGGCGGCCGGTGCACTGGTCGCCGGTGCGGCGGTGGCCTGGCACGCAGACGACGCCGCTGAGACGATGCGCGGGTACCAGGCGGGCGCGGCCGGTGACGCGGGCATCACCCTGATCTGCCTGATCTATGCGCCCACGCTGGCGGTCTGGGCGGTCAGCTACCTGGCCGGGCCCGGGTTCGCGGTCGGCACCGGGACCGCGGTGGGGGTCGCGGGCGTACGGCTCGGGCCGGTGCCGGCCATCCCGGTACTCGCCGGTCTGCCCAGCCATGCCGCGCCGGCCGGCGGCACGCTGCTGCTGGCAGTTCCGCTCCTGATCGGCGCCGGGCTCGGCGTTCTGGCTGCCCGCCGGCAGGCCGGTACCGGGCTGCGCCCGCTCCTGCTGTCCACGGTGCTGACCGGCGTGTTCGCTGGCGTGCTGCTGGCCGTGGCCGGCATGGTGGCCAGCGGTTCGTTGGGTTCCGGCCGGCTGGCCACCCTGGGACCGTCCTGGTGGCAGTTGGGCCTGGCCGTCACGGGTCTGATCGGGGTCGCGGCGAGCATCGGCGCATCGATCGCCCGGGTGGCCGGGGTCCGGCCCCAGTCCTGACCGGCCCGGCCGCGGATACGGCCCTGCCTGTCCGGCTGGCCGCTGACGCAGGGCGTCGGTCAGCCGATCACGCTGCAGCCGCGCAGGACCAGGCCGCCGCCCCCACAGCAGACCAGCAGCGCCCAGGCGGCCAGACCGAAGCTCAGCGCGGTCCGGCTCCAGCGACGGGATTCGGTGGCCGCGTCGTCGGCCGCCGTGCCGTCCCCGGCCTGGTGGGCGTACGTGGCCCGGCGGGCGTTGATGGCGGCCGGCAACGCGAACGGTGGGAACAGCAGGAACATGGCGATGGACGGACCGAGGTTGCTGCGGAACCCGGCCGCCGCGCCCGATGCCGCCGTGGCCTCCGGTTCCGGGTCCGTGGTGGGCTGCGGTGGCAGTACGACGGCCCGCGGCTTGGTCGGTACCAGGCTGTTGGCCGGTAGCAGCTCGCCGGTCAGTACCTCGCCCGTCGGTGCGGGCGGCGGCTCTGCCGGGCCAGGTTGCGGTGTCTCCGGTGCCGGTACCTGCTGGTACGGGCCAGGTGGCGGCAGGTTGGGCGGCAGCGGGTCGGGCGTACGGCGTGGGTCGGTGCCGTGGTTGCCGGGGGAACCGGGCTGATCGGCGGCCCCGGGTCGGCCCGGTGGCGGCGTGGACCACGGTCCGGGCTGTGCCCGTGGAGTCTCGTCGGGCTGGCCGGGCTGCATGGTCCTCCTCGGTCCGCATCGCCGGTCGTCGCAGCGTGCTGAAGTTCCGCGTCGCTGCGTGCAGCCTAGTCGGCGGACGATACCGGGGCGGACCGTGCACTCATGGCGGATGCGCTCATGCCGTGGCGCAGACGGCACCGCTACCGGCGGAGCAGCATACAGTCGAAGGTGGGGCCGGCGCTGTCAGCGCCGACCCCAACCTTAGGACGGTCGACCATGCCGGTGACTATCCAACTTTGTCGCTGTGGCTCACATCTGGCCGCGGGACTTGAGCACGCCGATTCCGATGGCCAGCAGGATCAGGTAGATCACCGAGAGAGCCGCACCGACGATGCCCAGAATGAAGCCGACGTTCGATAGGGTGCGGTTGTTGGCCAGCCCCGCGTCGGCCTTCTTCTTGCCCTGGATGCCGAGGACGATGCCGGCGATGCCGAAGATCAGGCCGCCGCCGTACAGCCAGCAGATGACGATGGAGAGGATGCCGCCGACCAGCGAAAGAATGCCGAAGATGTTTCCGCTGGTGTTCTGGGGCGGTAACTGGTCAGCTGGCCGAGGACGGTTGATGCGGTGTCAGGCTGTTTCGGGCAGCCAGGGGCGGCCCTCGGCGAGTTGGGTGAGGACGTCGAAGAGTTTCTTGCCGTGTTTGGCTGCTGTGGAGATGTAGCTGCGGATGGCGCAGAAGCCTCTGGCTCCGGGCAGGGTGCGTAGGCAGCCGGAGACTTTCTGCCGGAGTTTGATCATGCGGATGTCGCGTTCGGAGCCGTTGTTGTCGGGCGGGACGCGCCAGTCGGTGGTGAAGCGTAGGTAGTCGGGTTCGCGGTCGGCGAGCCGGCGGGCCAGGGCGTGGTGTTTGCGCATCAGCGGGGTGGATCGGGCCGTGGTGGAGGCCAGCCCGGTCTGCACCGCTGAGCGGAACAGGTGAACCTGGGTGGCGAGGGCATCGGGGTTGAGGGTGTCGGCGGCCTCAGCGATCGCGTCGGCCACAAGCTTCTGCATCGCGACCAGCGTGTCGGCGGCTTGGGTGGCCCAGCACCACAACCCGGCCGGGGTGGCCTCGGTGACCGCCTGCAACTCGCGGAGGGCGTGCGCACAGCAGAGTTGGTGTTCCACGCCCGGGTAGGTGTCATACGGTGCCCACGCGTCATGCACCGCGACACCGCGGAAGTGTTGCAGGACACCGGCATTGTCGATGCCGTCGCGGCCGCGTCTGGGATGGCAGGTGATCAGCGTGTGCTTGTCGGTGCGGGCACAGTGCACCCAGTGCAGGCTGCCCGCTACCCGCAGCCCGGTCTCGTCGAACCCGGCCACCTCGGCCTGCGCGATCCGGTCTTTGACCGCAGCGAGGAAGCCGGCCAGCCCGTCGGCGGCGCGGGTGGCTACCGCCGCAACAGTGCCTTCGGCCACCGGAGTGCCGAACAACTCGGCCAGCGCCTGCGCGGTGCGTTTCTTCGACAGGAACTGCCCGACATACAAGTAGAGGATGATCGCGGTGACCCGGGGACCGTACTGCACCGGCCCGGTCACGCCCTCAGGCGCCGTGCCGCAAGTGGTGATCCCACATACGCAACGCCGCGCGATCAGTTGGTGCTCGGTCACCCGCACCGTCATCGGAGGCAGATCGAACACCTGCCTCCGCTGCACCCCCACCTCCGGCGCGCCGGCCAGGTCCACGCCGCAGCCGGCGCACGGGCCAGGCTCATGCCGCAGCGTCTCGTGCGGATCGCCAACCTGCGCCAGCGTCGCCCCAGCATGCCCCGGCTGCCCACCCGATCTCTTGCCGCTGGCGCGCCGCAACGAGCGCGGCGCCGGTTTCACAAACGGCGAGTCCGACGACGGTGGCCTTGAAGAGTTGGTCGAATCCATACCCAACCGGCGCTTCAGATCGGCGTTCTCGGCTTCCAACACGGCGACCCGCTGGCGAAGCTCGGTGATCACCCGCGCCTGCTCGACGACCAGGGCGGCAAGCTCGTCATACGACGGACGCCCATCCCCGGCCTGCACACCAAGATCATCCCACCCGAGACGATCACACCAAGATCAGGGGTGCTGACCAGTTACCTGGGGCGATCCATCGCCGTACGGGTTCTGCGGTGGCATGCCGGGTCCACCGGGGCCGGGTGGTGGTGGCGGTGCCATCGGGTCTGTCACGTTTCCCCCTCGTCAGTGACGGCCCTCGGGGATGAGGGCCGTGCTCAGAAATCTTCGGTGCCCAGTCTCACCTGGTCAAGCAAGTACGGACGAACCGGTTGTCATTCTGGACTGTTGTACCGATTTCCGCACGACGGGTGAGATAGCCAGGCATCGAAAGCTACCGAGTGTGTTTCCCCCGATACGGGAATGCGTTCGACGGTGGGGCTATCACTGAGAGAATTTGTCAGATCACATTCGGCCGCGTGATTTCATCACCCCGAATCCGACGGCCAGCAGGATCAGGTAGAGCGCGGACAGGGCCGCGCCGATGATGCTGAGGATCAGGCCGGTCTGCGCCATCGACCGGTTGTTGGCCTGCCCCAGCGCCGCCTTCTTCCGGCCCTGCACACCCAGGACGATGCCGGCGACGCCGAACAGCAGACCCCCGCCGTACAGCCAGCAGATCACCACCGACACGATGCCGGCGATCAACGAGAGGATGCCGAAGATGTTTCCGCCGCTGTCGCCCGGTGCTGCCGGCGTGCCCGGTGGCGGCACCGGAGGTGGCGCGCCGTACCCGCCGGCGGCCGGGGGGCCGTAGGCGGCTTGGTCGCCGGTCGCGCCGGGCCGGTCGGTGGCACCGGACCAGCCTGGCCACCCTTGTCCGCCCGTACCGCCGGGTGCCCCAGGTCCGGGTGGGCCGCCCGGCGTACCTTCCGGCTCCCCGGAAACACCGGGTCCGCTGGGACCGCCGCCCGGTCCGCTGGGATCGCCCGGTGCACCTGAGCCCGGCGGTCCCGTGGGGCCGCCCGTACCGCCCGGCCCGGAGGAACCTTCCACTCTGTGAGGCCGGTTCGGGTCGCCCGGCGATGGTGCCGTGGGATCTGTCACGTCTCCTCCTCACTGTGAGACTCGGGCCGCGAGCCCGGCTCAAGAGTCGAACAGGATCAGTCTTCCCTGGTAGAAGCGTTCTGTTCGGTGCTTGCGGAATTGGACGCGGCCGACGCCGGTCACAGCGGGTAGAAAGCGGCGCGCTATCGTGACCCCATCTCCCCGACAACTGTCCGTACACCATTGGTGGCATACCTGCGGCGCTGGTCGACGCCCGCCGCGAGGAGCGTGCGATGACCGCTCGTCTCGTTGTTCTGGTCTCCGGCGCGGGATCCAATCTGCAGGCCCTACTGGATGCCTGCGCGGAACCCGGTTACGGCGCCGGGGTGGTCGCGGTCGGGTCCGACCGGCCGGACGTGGCCGGGTTGGAACGTGGCCGGCGTGCCGGTGCGGAAACATTCGTCACCCGGGTCCGGGACCATCCGGACCGGGCTGCCTGGGATGCCGCGCTCACCGCGGAGGTCGCGAAGTACGAGCCGGACCTGGTGATCTCCGCCGGCTTCCTGAAACTTGTCGGTGCCACGTTTCTGGCCCGGTTCGGCGGCCGGTACGTCAACACGCACAACGCGTTGCTACCGGCGTTCCCGGGTATCCACGGTCCTCGGGACGCGCTGGAGTACGGCGTGAAGGTGGCCGGCGCGACGCTGTTTCTGGTGGATTCCGGTGTGGACACCGGGCAGATCATCGCGCAGGCGGCTGTACCGGTGGTCGACGACGACACTGAGGAGAGCCTCACCGAACGGATCAAGCAGGTCGAACGGCCGCAGCTTGTCGAGTACATCGGCCGGATGGTCCGCGAGGGCTGGACGGTCACCGGAAGAAAGGTCACGGTGCCGTAGTGAGCGAGGGGAATCCGCAGACCGGTGGCGGCGCGGGCGAGGACCGCCGTCCGGTCCGCCGCGCGTTGGTCAGCGTGTACGACAAGACCGGCCTGGTGGAGCTGGCCCGTGCGCTGGCCGACGCCGGCGTCGAGATCGTGTCGACCGGCAGTACGGCCGCCCGGATCGCCGATGCCGGGGTCCCGGTGACCCGGGTGGAGGAACTGACTGGGTTCCCGGAGTGCCTGGACGGCCGGGTCAAGACGCTGCACCCGAAGGTGCATGCCGGGCTGCTGGCAGACGTACGCTCCGCCGACCATCTCGCGCAGCTCGCCGAGCTGGCCGTACAGCCGTTCGAGGTACTGGTCAGCAACCTCTACCCGTTCGCGGAGACGGTGGCGTCCGGGGCCGGACCGGACGAGATCATCGAACAGATCGACATCGGCGGGCCGTCGATGGTGCGCGGCGCGGCGAAGAACCATGCCAATGTCGCGGTGGTGACCGACCCGGCGCGCTACCCGGAGCTGCTGACCGCCGTCGCCGGTGGCGGTTTCACCCTGGCGCAGCGGCGGCAGTTGGCCGCGGAGGCGTTCGCGCACACCGCCCGGTACGACGTGGCGGTGGCGTCCTGGTTCGCCGCCGACTCCGACGACGGGTTCCCCGAGTTCCTCGGCGCCACCTGGCACCGGCGTTCGGTGCTGCGCTACGGCGAGAACCCGCACCAGAGCGCCGCACTCTACCTTGATGACAGTGTCGCGGCCGGTGGCCTGGCCGACGCGGAACAGTTGCACGGCAAGGAGATGTCGTACAACAACTACACCGACACCGAGGCCGCCTGGCGCGCCGCGCACGACTTCGACGAGCCGTGTGTGGCGGTCATCAAGCACGCCAACCCGTGCGGTATCGCGACCGGTACGGATGTGGCCGAGGCACACCGTAAGGCGCACGAGTGTGACCCGGTGTCGGCGTTCGGTGGTGTCATCGCGGTCAACCGGCCGGTCACGGTGGCGCTGGCGGAGCAGATCGCGCCGATCTTCACCGAGGTCGTCATCGCACCGTCCTATGAGGACGGAGCAGTTCCGGTACTGGCGGCCAAGAAGAACATCAGACTGCTGCGCCTTCCGTCGAGGACCGCAGCACCGCGTGAGGGCAAGCCGATCTCCGGTGGCGTACTGCTCCAGCAGGCAGACCGGATCGACGCACCCGGTGACCAGCCGGCCGGGTGGACACTGGCCGCCGGTAAGGCGGCCGACGAGCAGACCCTGCGCGACCTAGCCTTCGCCTGGCGCGCCGTACGGGCCGTCAAGTCCAACGCGATCCTGCTCGCCGCCGACGCCGCCACCGTCGGGGTGGGCATGGGGCAGGTCAACCGGGTCGACTCCGCGAGGCTGGCCGTGTCGAGGGCCGGTGCGGAACGCGCGGCCGGTGCGGTCGCCGCCTCCGACGCGTTCTTCCCGTTCGCCGACGGGTTGCAGGTCCTGATCGACGCCGGGGTACGGGCCGTGGTGCAGCCCGGTGGGTCCAAACGCGACGGTGAGGTCATCGCCGCCGCCGAGGCCGCCGGAATCATCCTCTACCTGACCGGCACCCGGCACTTCTTCCACTGACGGTGTCCCGCCCCGCGCCGACCGGCGCGGGGCGAGGTCACTGCCATTCCCACCGGATACCGACGATGCCGTGCCGGGCCTGGGGCAGCACGAGGTGCACGGTGTGGTGCCCGTCGAGGGTCAGTTCGGTACTGTCCTGCTCCGGCGCGGTCACACCGCGGGCGGTGAACCGGCGGCAGCGTACCGGCAGCGCGTCCGGGTGGAACTTGATCTGCAGCACGTACTGTTCGGCCGGGAACCGCAGCGCGCGGACGAACTCGCAGCACTCGGCCCGGCCGGCGGTCCGGAACTCGTACGACAGGACCCTGGTCTGGTCCTCCTGCAGGGACAGGTCGAACAGCAGTTCGGCGGCGATCAGGCCGGCGCTGGAGTCCCGGTTGACCCGGCCGAGCCGGCAGTTCTCGGTAGCCCGTACCTGTACGGCGTCGACGTCGCCGCCGGGGTCCAGCCACATGATGGCGGTGTCCCGGTCGGCGTTGGCCTGGTGCGCCCGTACCACCCGGGTGACGATGGTCCGGTGGACGGCGCGGTCGGCGCCGAGTTCGACGGTGGCCAGTTCGCAGGCGACGTGTACCCGGCCGGCGGCAGCCATGTCCAGCCGGTCCAGCAGCGGAGCCATCTCGGCGGGGTGCGGCATGATCGAGGTGTAGCGCAGTACGTCGGGCGGGTAGCGCACCGCACCGCCGCGCGGCCTGGGTGGCCCGAGCAGCAGGGTCAGGCTCTGTGCGGGCAGGTGCAGGATCTCCTCCAGCGCGGCGACGACGCTGCGTGACTCCTGGCGTTCAGGTTGGCGTAGTCCGCGCTGCCAGTAGCTGAGTGTGGTGACGCCGACGTGCAGGTCACGGTCGGCCAGTTTGGCGCGGAGCCGTTCGAGGGACAGGCCACGCGCGCTGATCGCGGTGCGTAGCGCGGTGTGGAACGGTACGGCGGCTCGTTCGGGCGTCGCTGGACCTGACATTCCCGACCTCCGGTGCCTCCCGATGGCCGGAGCACGATGCTGTGACCGGCATTACGTGAATATTTCTATTATGACCTTTTTTCATCTGATTGGTGAAGGTCGGTACGCGTGGAGAGAGTCATTCACACCGATCTCTGCCATTCACACAGCGCGGTCACCCGGTGACCGGAACGGTTCCCTCGGTGGCCCGGGAGCCCTAGCGTTCGCAGGCGGGCGCCCACCCCTCGCCACCCCCTGCGAAGGAGCTCACACATGAACGTCCCCACCGGCGGTCGGGGCCGCCGCGTCCGTCTGCTCGCGGCCGGCCTGCTGGCCGCCGTGGCAGTCGCGGCGCCGGCCACCGCCGCGAACGCGGCTCCAGCCAGCACCGCCGCGAACGCGGCTCCAGCCAGCACCGCCGCGAACGCGGCTCCAGCCCCCGCGCCAGTCAGCTACACCACCTCGGCCCCGGGAGCCCCCACCCTCACGGCCACCCAGCTCGGCATCAGCATGCAGGTCCAGCAGTACGACGAATGGTGCTGGGTCGCCTCCGGCAACACCATCGCCTCGTACTTCGGCCGGGGCACCGACCAGAACTCGTTCTGCGACCTGGCCCGGGGCTACTCGACCGCAACACAATGCCCCAACCAGCCCGGTTACCTGTCCTGGGACCAGAACGCCTTCTACCAGCTCGGGGTCTCCCCGGGCAGCGAGTCCGGCGCGCTGTCGTTCGGCACCATCGAGAACGAGATCAACAGCAACCGGCCGATCCTGACCGGCATCGCCTGGACCTCCGGCGGCGGCCACGCCGAGGTCATCTACGGCTACGACGCGGGCAGCCAGGCCATCTACTTCGGTGACCCATGGCCCTCGGACAACCGTTACAACCTGATGAGTTACTCCAGTTACGTCAGCAACTCCCAGTTCATCTGGGACGACGCTCTCTCCGGGATCGGTGGGTGAGGTAGCCATGAACGCAACTCTGCGTACGCGCACCCGTCGCGTCGTCGTGGGTCTGGCGGTGGCCGGCGCGGCCGTACTGGCGGTCGGTGCTCCGGCCGCCGCGACACCGTCGACGATCTCCGGCACGCCGTCGGCGACCGACCTCGGCGCCGGGCACCGGGCGGCCGACACCCCGGCCGTACACAAGCTGCTCGCCGGCTTCTTCGCCGACCGGGGTCGCCCGGCAGTGAACAGGAACGCCGCGCACCGGGCCGCCGTCGCGGCGACCATGGACCCCACCCTCGCCACGACGGTGCCGGTCTACTACCTGAACCCGGACTTCGTCGCGGCGGGCACCGGCGACGCGCCGGTGGCGAAGCTGGCGTACCTGGCCACCGACGCGGTGTCCTTGGACGGACAGCACGCCACGGTCTGGACCGTACGGGATGCCCAGCGCGGCAACGCGTGGACCGAGGTCAACATCGCCTCGGGCAGCGATGAGGTCGACTACGCCGCGCAGGCGGGCACCGGGACCGCGTTCCGCGAGCCGCAGATCAACGCCTGGTACGCCGTCCGGGACGGCCGGGTACTGCCGCTCAACGAGATCGCCCGCAAGTCGGTCGGCGCGCACGGCGTGACCCTCGCCGCCTACCGCACGCTGGTGCACCAGCGGTACGCGGACAAGATGGCGGGCTCGACGTACGCCCGCAAGCACACTGTCGGTGGCAACTGGCTGCCCCGGGCGGCCACCCCGGCGCCCGTACAGCACAGCGTTCCGCCGGTCGGCTACCTGCTGGCCGGTATCGCGCTCGCCGGCCTGGCCGGTGCGATGCTGCTGCGTCGGGTAGCGCCCCGGCTGGTCAGCCGGCTGCGCTGAGGTAGCTCTACTGCACCACGGTGCCGGGACCACCCGCTCGGGCGGCCCCGGCACCGTCCTGCGCCGACCCCGCCCGAGCTCGGCTGGCGGCCGCCGGACCGCGTCACCGTCCGCATTGCCGGACCGTGTCACCGTCCGCTGTCCCGGCACGTACGCTCGCCGCAGGTACCAGGGGGTGGCGGGGTGACGACTGGACTGCTGACCGTTTTCCTGCTCGCGGTGGTGGTCACCGCGGTGAACGCGGTCGCCCGCCGGATCGGGCTGCTCGCCCCGATCCTGCTGGTACTGGTCGGAATCGGGCTCTCGGTGATCCCCGGACTGGCCGGTGTCGCGCTCGACCCGGAACTCGTACTGGTCGGCATCCTGCCGCCGCTGCTCTACGTCGCGGCGATCGAGACCTCGGTACCGGCGTTCCGGCTGCACCTGCGGCCGATCCTGCTGCTGGCGGTGGGGCTGACGCTGTTCACCACGTTCGCGGTGGGCCTGGCGCTGCACGCGGTGCTGCCCGTACTTCCGCTGCCCGCCACATTCGCGCTGGGTGCGGTGGTCGCCCCGCCGGACGCGGTGGCCGCCACCGCGGTCGCCCGCCGGATCGGCCTGCCCCGCTCGATGGTGACGATCCTGGAGGGCGAGAGCCTGGTCAACGACGCCACGGCGCTGGTCACGTTGCGTCTGGCGATCGCCGCGGTGACGGGCGCGGCGGTCACCGCGCAGGGCATCGCGGTACACGCCGCGCTGGCGGTCGGTGGCGGACTGGCGGTCGGTCTGGTGGTGGCCGTGGTGGTGGCGTTCCTGCACCGGCGTACCACCGAGCCGCTGCTGGACAACGCCCTGTCGCTGCTCACCCCGTACCTGGCGTTCTTCCCGGCGGAACTGATCGAGGGCTCGGGCGTGGTGGCGGTGGTGACCGCGGGGCTGTACCTGGGGCACCGGTGGCCGTTGTTGATGTCCGCGGCCTCCCGGCTGCAGATGGAGGCATTCTGGCGGATGGTCCGTTTCCTGCTGGAGGGCTCGGTGTTCCTGCTGGTGGGGCTCCAGCTGCGCAGTGTCGTACTGGCGCTGCACTCCTCGCCGCTGGTTATCGCGGCAACCACCGCGACGGTGGTCGGGGTGGTGGTGGTGACCCGGTTCGCGTGGATGTACCCGGCCACCTACCTGGCCCGGCTGATTCCCCGGGTACGCGACCGCGGGCCCCGGATCCCGCTGGCGGCGCCGACCGTGGTCGCCTGGGCCGGGATGCGCGGTGTGGTGACCCTCGCCGCGGCGTTCTCGCTGCCACGGATGGCGTACGGGGTGGCGTTCCCGGGCCGCGACCTGTTCGTCTGGCTGGCGTTCTCGGTGATCATCGTGACCCTGGTGGTGCAGGGCCTGACCCTGCCGACCCTGGTACGCCGGCTGCGGGTGCAGCCGGACGACCCGAGCAAGGACGCGCTGGTCGAGGCGTCCGTACAGCACCGGGCGACCCGCGCCGCGCTGGATCGGCTGACCGAACTCGCCGAGGGCGCGGAGGTGCCGGAGCACGTACTTTTCCGTCTGCGGTCCCTGGTGGAGAGCCGGACCAACCAGGCATGGGAGCGGCTCGGCGATCCGGGGCGGTCGCCGGCGGCGGTGTACCGCCGGTTGCGCGGGGAGATGCTGGAGGCCGAGCGGACCGTCTTCCGCGAGGCGCGGGACCAGGGACAGATACCCGAGGAGGTACTTCGGCGGGCGCAACGGGACATGGATCTGGAGGAGTCGCTGCTGCGCCGGGACGAGGTAGTTGAATGAAGCTATGAGTAGCTGTGAACATCTTGCCGACGCCGCCGGCCGTCCGGACCCGCCGCCGCAGACCGCCGCGGGGTGTACCGGTTGCCTCGCCGAGGGGCGCCGCGACTGGGTACATCTGCGCCTCTGCCTCAACTGCGGGTACGTCGGCTGCTGCGACTCCTCCCCGGCGTCGCACGCGACCCACCACTACCGCGGTACGCAGCACCCGGTGATGCGTTCGGCGGAGCCGGGCGAGGACTGGCGTTGGTGCTACCCGGACGAAATGGTGGGATGACCCACCGGGTACGGGGGGCCCGCGGACGTGAAAGACTCGATGGTGTGACTGCGACGATCCTGGACGGTAAGGCCACTGCGGCGGCGATCAAGGACGACCTGCAGGCCAGGGTGAAGGTGCTCGCCCAGCAGGGCGTCGTACCGGGCCTGGGCACCGTTCTGGTCGGGGATGATCCTGGTTCGCACGTGTACGTGACCGGTAAGCACCGGGACTGCGCGGAGGTCGGGATCACCTCGCTGCGCCACGATCTGCCCGCCACCGCCACCCAGGCGGACGTGGCCGCGGTGGTCGACGAACTGAACGCCGACCCGGCCTGCACCGGCTACATTGTGCAGTTGCCGCTGCCGGACCAGATCGACACCCAGGCGATCCTGGAGCGGATGGACCCGGTCAAGGACGCCGACGGGCTGCACCCGGTCAACCTGGGTCGGCTCGTACTGGGCGAGGACGCCGCGCTGCCGTGCACCCCGCGCGGCGTCGTGGAACTGCTGCGCCGCTATGACATCCCGCTGCGCGGCGCCGAGGTGACGGTGGTCGGCCGGGGCACCACGGTGGGGCGGCCGCTCGGCCTGCTGCTGACCCGACGCAGCGAGAACGCCACCGTGACCCTGTGCCACACCGGGACCCGGGATCTGGCCGCGCACACCAGGAACGCCGACATCGTGGTGGCCGCGGCCGGCACGCCGCACCTGCTGACCGCGGACATGGTGCGGCCGGGCGCGACCGTGGTCGACGTGGGCATCACCCGGGTGGGGACCACGGCGAGCGGCAAGGCGAAGCTGGCCGGCGACGCGCATCCGGACCTGCGGGAGGTGGCCGGTTTCCTGGCGCCGGTACCGGGCGGGATCGGCCCGATGACCCGGGCGATGCTGCTGACCAACGTGGTGGAGGCGGCCGAGCGGGTCGTACGCCGATAGCGACGGGAGTGCCCCGATGGGTGGCAAGGTCACCGTGGTCGGTGCCGGTTTCTACGGATCGACGACCGCGCAACGGCTCGCCGAATGCGGCGTGTTCGACACGGTGGCACTGACCGATGTCGTCGAGGGCCGGGCCGAGGGGCTGGCGCTGGATATCGGGCAGTCCCGGGCGATCGAGGGTTTCGAGACGAAGGTGACCGGCCGAACCACCGGGCCGGCGGGCGAGGGGTACGACGTACTCACCGGCTCGGCGGTGGTCGTGGTGACCGCCGGGTTGGCCCGCAGGCCGGGGATGAGCCGCCTGGATCTTTTGCAGAGCAATGCGAAGATCGTCCGGCAGGTGGGCGACAATCTGGCCCGGCACGCGCCGGACGCGGTCGTCATCGTGGTGTCCAACCCATTGGACGAGATGACCGCGCTGATGCGGCAGGTGACCGGATTTCCCCCGGCCCGGATCATGGGGCAGGCCGGAATTCTGGATACCGCCCGGTTCAGCACGTTCGTGGCCGATGAGCTCGGTGTGCCGGTGTCCTCGGTACGTACCCTGACGCTGGGTTCGCACGGTGACACCATGGTCCCGGTGCCCTCACGGTCCACTGTGGATGGAGAGCCGTTGGTCGGGTTGCTCTCGGCGGAACGCTTGGACGGCATCGTGTCGCGCACCCGGTCCGGCGGCGGGGAGATCGTGGCGCTGCTCCGGACCGGTTCGGCCTACTACGCACCGTCCGCGGCGGCGGCCCGGATGGCGCGGGCGGTGGCCACCGACGGCGGCGAGGTACTGCCGGTGTGCGCCTGGCTGGACGGCCAGTACGGTATCTCCGGGGTGTACCTGGGTGTGCTGGCCGAACTGGGCGCCGGCGGGGTGCGTCGGGTCGTCGAGGTCGAACTGACCGCCACCGAACTGGACGCGTTGCGTGAGGCGGCAGATCTGGTCCGGACCAGGCAGGACGATGTCACCGCACTGTGACTGCGTGAACCGGCTTGGTGACCATGGGGCGAAGAACTGGTAACAGCCACTGTGGGGCCGCGCACCCCGACTGTCCGACGGGGCAATTCTTCAGTACGCTCGTACTGTTAATTCAATGAGAGGAGAGCCGGGCCGATGGCCAAGATCAAGGTAGCCAACCCGGTCGTCGAGCTCGACGGCGACGAGATGACCCGGATCATCTGGAAGCAGATCAAAGACCAGCTGATCCTGCCCTATCTCGACGTGGACCTCGAGTACTACGACCTGGGTATCGAACATCGGGACGCCACCGACGACCAGGTGACTGTCGATGCGGCGAACGCGATCCAGCGCCACGGTGTCGGCGTCAAGTGCGCCACCATCACACCGGACGAGGCGCGGGTCGAGGAGTTCGGCCTGAAGAAGATGTGGCGTTCCCCGAACGGCACCATCCGCAACATCCTCGGCGGCGTGATCTTCCGCGAGCCGATCGTGATGTCCAACATTCCGCGCTACGTCCCGGGATGGACCAAGCCGATCGTCATCGGCCGGCACGCGCACGGCGACCAGTACAAGGCCACCGACTTCGTCGCGCCCGGCCCCGGCAAGCTGACGATCACCTACACCCCGACCGACGGCTCGCCGATGGAGTTCAATGTCGCCGAGTTCCCCGGCGGCGGTGTCGCGGTCGGCATGTACAACTTCGACGAGTCGATCCGCGACTTCGCCCGCGCCTCGCTGCGCTACGGCCTGGAGCGCAACTACCCGGTCTACCTGTCGACGAAGAACACCATCCTGAAGGCCTACGACGGCCGGTTCAAGGACATCTTCGCCGAGGTCTTCGAAGCCGAGTTCAAGGCCGACTTCGACGCCAAGGGCATCTGGTACGAGCACCGGCTGATCGACGACATGGTGGCGCAGGCCATCAAGGGCGACGGCGGCTACGTGTGGGCCTGCAAGAACTACGACGGCGACGTACAGTCCGACGTGGTCGCGCAGGGCTTCGGGTCGCTGGGCCTGATGACCTCCGTGCTCATGACCCCCGACGGCCGCACCGTCGAAGCGGAAGCCGCGCACGGCACCGTCACCCGGCACTTCCGCCGCTGGCAGCAGGGCGAGAAGACCTCCACCAACCCGGTCGCGTCGATCTTCGCCTGGACCCGGGGCCTGGAGCACCGAGGCAAACTCGACAACACCCCCGAACTGCAGGGCTTCGCCCGCGAGATCGAGGCGGCCTGCGTCGAGACCGTCGAGGCCGGTCAGATGACCAAGGACCTGGCGCTGCTGATCGGCAAGGACGCTCCCTGGCAGACCACCGACGAGTTCATGACCTCGATCGCCGACCGGTTGGCCAAGAAGCTCGCCTGATCTCTGATCTCTGACCGAGGTCGGTTCCGACCGACTCTTCGGCAGATCGACCGGTGTCCGCTGTGCGCGATCCGCGCGCAGCGGACACCGCCATTTCTGGGCTCCTCACCCCGCACTGGCCGCGCATTCACACCTCGGCTTGCATTTTCCCCGAAAGTTATAAAATGACCGAATTAGGAAATGGACTTTCGGGGAAAATGACACCTGGCGGGTGGTCTCTTGGTGCATTTTCCCCGAATGTTCAGTCAGTTTGGAACTCGCAAATCGCGTATTCGGGGAAAATGCCCACTGAAGGCTGCGGGGGTCTCCGGCGCCACGCCGCCCGGGATTGAAAGGCGCCACGCCGCCCGGGATTGAAACTGGTCAGGATGCTGCCGTCTGGTGGAGATCGATCAGGCGCCACAGGTCGCGTACGACGACGTCCCAGTCATATAGTTGCGAGCCGGTGATGTGGTACACCGTCCAGCCCGCCGCTATCAGGGCGTTGAGGCGCCTCCTATCGCGGGCGAACTGCCCAGGATCGGCGTGCCATATGCCGTCGTATTCGATGGCGATCCTGTACTGCGGCCAGGCAAGATCCATTCTTGCGATGAAACGTCCATTGGCCACGATCTCGTACTGGGGAATGGGCGGCGGAAATCCCGCGAGGGTGAGGCGCACCCGGACCACTGATTCGGGTGGGGACTCTGCTCGTCTGTCGGTCAGGGCGAAGGCTCGTCGCGCAGCGGATGCTCCTGCGCGGGTATCACACTGTGTCAGCAAGGTGGTGAGATCTTCGTGCTCTAACACTCCACGGTGTAACAGAGCGTCAATTACCGATACGGCTTGAAGAAGCGGGAGCCGGCGGGTCAGTTCCCAGGCAGTCGAAGCGGGGGTTGCCGTACGAATACCACCAAGTCTGGTGATCTCACGCTCATTCATTCCTGAGTAGCCTATTCGTAGGCCTCGTACCGGACCGAACCGTCGCTTCGGCGGGACGATGACATCCACCGGATCGCTACCGCTCGCGACCTCCACTCCCCAGAGATACGCAGATGAAAGACCTGTCACCACCGCTGCCGAGGGGAGGAGCAGCGCGGCTCCCCGCAGTTTCGTACGGTGGTTGAATGGCAGGGACGAGTCCGCGTACACGCCACGGAGTACAGGTGTCCATCGCGCGTTGGTACGCAGCTCGCGGTACGTGACGAGGCCTGCCCTGATCGCGTCGCGGGCCAGGAAGACCTGATGTTGCAGCGGGTGCGAATCAGTTTCTGTACGCATTCCGCAACGATCCGGGGCAGCGAGCCGCTCCGCCACGTGCCGCGGCAGGCCTGTGGATAAGTGTGCTACCGGTGCTGTTACCTGTGGACAGTTGCATGCCGAGCTATCAGCCCGCGAGGCTGAAGGTGCATTTTCCCCGAAAAGAACGTAAGTGAATTTTGACGCGCGGGACATTCGGGGAAAATGCACCAACGGGCCTCAGCTGGAGCGGTATTTTCCCCGAATGTTCCTTTTAGTAAAGTGGCAAAACGGGAATTCGGGGAAAATGCGTGCTGGTGCTGGTGCTGGTGCTGGTGCTGGTGCTGGGTGCGGGTGGGCTTAGTGGAGGGGGCCGGCTCCGGCGGACGGGTGGGCCTGGAAGTAGGCGGGTGCGTTGAATCCGGCTGTCGCGAAGGCGGTGGTCACCGCGTCGGTCACGCGGTCGGTGGCGTGGGCGTCGACGAGGGCCAGTACGCAGCCGCCGAAGCCGCCGCCGGTCATCCGGGCGCCGTAGGCGCCGGCCCGTAGTGCTACCTCGACGGCGGTGTCGACCGGCGGAACGGTGATCTGGTAGTCGTCGCGCATCGATGCGTGCGAGGCGGTCAGCAGTGGTCCGGTGGCGCGTACCTCGCCGGAACGCAGCATCGCCACGGTGTCGAGTACCCGCTGGTTCTCGGTGACCACGTGGCGGACCCGCCGCCGGGTGGTGTCGTCGGGCAGCGCGTCGAGGGCGGAGTCGAGGGCGCCGGGTTCGATGTCGCGCAGTGCGGGGATCCCGAGGGTGCGGGCGGCCTGTTCGCAGCTGGCCCGCCGCACCGCGTACTCGCCGTCGGTGTGCCGGTGCGGTGCCCGCGTGTCGATGACCAGCAGCGCGAGATCGTCGGCGGCGAGGTCGAACGGTACCTGCTCGGCGGTGAGGTCGCGGCAGTCCAGGAACAGGGCGTTGCCCTGCCGGCACAGTACCGAGGCGGACTGGTCCAGGATGCCGCACGGCATGCCGGCGTAGTCGTTCTCGGCGCGTTGCGCCAGGCGGGGCCGTTCCGACACGGGAATGTCCAGATCGGACAGTGCCGCGAGTGCTTCCAGTACGGCACATTCCAGAGCGGCGGAGGAGGACAGCCCGGCGCCGAGGGGCACGTCGGACTCCACGGACAGCTGGGCGCCGCGGACCCGGTGCCCGGCGTCCCGCAGTGCCCAGACCACTCCGGCCACGTAGCTGGCCCAGCCGGTCACTGTGCCGGGTTCGGTCAGTTGATCGGTGTCGAAGCCGACCGTCTCGCCGGTGAGTGCGGAGTGGACTGTCCACAGTGGCTTGTCGATCGCCCGGGCGGTCACCGTGGTGCGCTGGGCGAGTGCGAACGGCAGGACGAATCCGTCGTTGTAGTCGGTGTGTTCACCGATCAGGTTGACCCGACCGGGGGCGAACCAGACCCCGTCCGGCTCACCCCCGAACTGTTCGGTGAAGGTCACGCCCGGCCCTCGTGTACGGTCACGACCGGCCCTTCTGCGCCTGGTAGAACGACCAGGCGTCGCCGATGATGTCCCGCAGCTGGGGCTTTGCCGGCGTCCAGCCCAGTTCCCGGTGCGCCTTGTCCGCGGAGGCGACCACCACGACGGTGTCGCCGTCCCGGCGCGGCGCCATGGTGACCGGCAGCTTGGCGCCGGTGACCTCCCGTACGACGTCGATGACCTGCTTGTTGCTGTAGCCCCGGCCGTTGCCGAGGTTGAAGATCTGGTGCCGGCCACCGTCGGCGGCGTCCAGCGCGAGCAGGTGCGCGGCGGCCAGGTCCTCGACGTGGATGTAGTCGCGTACGCAGGTGCCGTCGGGCGTGTCGTAGTCGTCGCCGAACAGGAAGAACTCGGCCCGGTCGCCGGCGGCGGCCTGCAGCGCCATCGGGATCAGGTGGGTCTCCGGTTCGTGCCGTTCGCCCAGCCAGCGGGTGTCGGGCCCGGCCGGGCCGGACGCGCCGGCGGCGTTGAAGTACCGCAGGCTGACCGCGCCCAGCGTGTCGGAGGCGCCGCAGGCGGCGGTGATCATCATGTCCACGGCCAGCTTGCTCGCACCGTACGGGTTGGTCGGTACGGTCTCGGTCCGCTCGGTGATCGAGGAGTCGCCGGGGCCGTCGCCGTAGACCGCGGCGGTGGAGGAGAAGACCAGGCGGGGCACGCCGGCGGCGCGGATCGCGTCCAGCAGTGCGAGGGAGCCGCGGATGTTGGTGTCCCAGTACAGCTCCGGTTTGACCACCGATTCCCCGGCGGCGATCTTCGCGGCGAAGTGCAGTACGCCGTCGAACCCGGCCTCGCGGGTCAGTACCTGCCCCACGTCGTGCACGGACAGTCGGTGCAGTGGCGTACCGGCCGGTACGTTTTCGGCATATCCGGTGGACAGATCGTCCAGGATCTCGATCTGGTGTCCGGCGGCGATCAACTGCCGGCTGACGATACTGCCGATGTATCCGGCCCCGCCGGTGACGAGAAGCTTCACAGTGTTATGACTCCCTCAGCATCTGGGCCGCGTGCTCCGGGCGTACGTCGTTGACGAACGCGCCCATGGCCGACTCCGATCCTGCCAGGTACTTCAACTTGCCGGGCGCGCGGCGGCTGGAGAACAGTTGAAGGTGCAGGTAGGCGACGTGTCGGTCGGCGTGCACGGGTGCCTGGTGCCAGGCCGCGATGTAGGGCATCGGCTTGTCGAACAGCCGGTCGAAGCGGCCGAGTACGTCCAGGTAGAGGGTGGCGAAGGCATCCCGCTCGGCGGGTCGCAGAGCCGGAATGTCGGGCATCCGCCGGTGCGGGTACAGGTGCACCTCGAACGGCCACCGGGCCGCTGCCGGTACGAACGCGGTCCAGTACGCGTTGCTGGCCACTACCCGTTCGCCGCTGGCCCGTTCGGCGGCGAGCAGGTCGGCGAACAGTCCGCGTCCCCCGGTGCGGTGCTGGTAGCGGCGCGCGGAGTCGAGCATCCTGGCGGTGCGCGGCGTGACGTACGGGTATCCGTAGATCTGGCCGTGCGGGTGGTGCAGGGTGACGCCGATCTCCTCACCGCGGTTCTCGAAGCAGAAGACCTGTTCGATGCCGGGCAGCGCGGACAATTCGGTGGTCCGCTGGGCCCACGCCTCGAGCACGGTACCTACCCGCGCCGGGCTGAGCCGGGAGAACGAGGAGTCGTGTTCGGAGGTGAAGCAGACCAGCTCGCACCTGCCCCGACCCGGTACCACTGGGATCAGGCTGCCGGCCGGTGACGGCGGTGCGGGCGCGGTGGCGTGCTGCGGGTCGAACGGGTCGAGCGGTCCGTCCGGGCTGATCCGGTGACTGAAGGACGGGAACAGGTTCTCGAAGACCACCACGTCGTAGTTCTCGGCGGGAACCTCGGTGGTCCGCTGTGGGGTGGACGGGCAGAGCGGGCACTGGTCGGACGGTGGCAGGAAGGTGCGGTCCTGCCGGTGCGCGGCGATCGCCACCCACTCGTCGAGTACCGGGTCGTAGCGCAGTTCGGACGCGGGCGGCGGTTCGGGCATCGTACGGCGGTCGACCGCGGCGAAGCGATCGGCGTCGTGGCGGCCAGTGGCGTCGTCGAAGTAGTGCAGTTCGCGGCCGTCGGCCAGCCGGATGGTGGTGGGGTTCACGTCGTGTCCTGTTCGGGGGCGGGGATCTTCCCGGTCGGCGCGAGCAGCAGTTCGCCCACTGCGTCGGCCAGGGTGTCGCGGGCGGTGCGGGGCAGTCCGTCGTCGCTGACCAGCACGTCGGCGTCGGTGAGTCGGGCGATGGTGCTGATCCCGACGGTCTCCCACTTGGTGTGGTCGGCCAGTACGACGAGTCGCCGGGCGGCGGAGACCAGCGCGCGGTCGGTCTCGGCTTCCATCAGGTTCGGGGTGGTGAAGCCGGACCGTTCGTTGATTCCGTGCACCCCGAGGAAGAGCTGGTCGAGGTTGAGCGACCGGATCGCGGTGACCGCGAACGGACCGACCAGGGCGTCGGACGGGGTACGGATACCGCCGGTGAGTACGACGGTCTGGTCGTTGCGGCCGCTGTGGTAGAAGACCTCGGCGACCGGCACCGAGTTGGTGACCACGGTGATGCCGGGTACCTCGAGCAGTTCGTGGGCGAGACTCCAGGTGGTGGTGCCGGCGGACAACGCTATGGCGGTGCCGGGGGAGACCAGTTCGGCGGCCCGCCGGGCGATGGCCTGTTTCTCCGCCTGTTGGCGCATCGACTTGGCGGCGAAGCCGGGTTCGTCGGTGGAGCCGGGGGCGAGGGTGGTGGCGCCGCCGTGCACCTTGGCCAGCAGGCCGCGTTGGGCAAGGCTCTCCAGGTCGCGCCGGATGGTCATGTCGGACACGTTGAACTCACGGACCAGGTCGGCGACCCGGACGCCGCCGTGTCGGCGGACCAGTTCCAGGATGCTGGCCTGGCGTTGCGGAGCGAGCATGGGGCCTCCCCGTCGGCTCGGCCGACAGTGGTTCTGTCGTCGGCTCGGCCGACGGGTGTTCTGTCGCAGGTTCGTCGCAGCGGTCGGTGTCCGCAGGGTCCGTCGCTGGTGCGCGGGCAGGGTCCCGACCCGGGCCAACTCTGGTTCGATACCGATCAAGAGTCAACACGTTCGAACGGAAGTGTGGCACATCAGCGGTGCTGATACTGGTCCGGGCCGTCTGGCGGGCCCCGGTGCGCCGCAACCGGCAGTCGCGTACAGCTATCGAATTCTGCGACCTTGCCAGCGAAAACGTCATCGATCGGACGATCGGGTGGATCAGGTCTTGACAGCGTGCGCCGTCGGCGATGGAATGTGGTGACTTTTGAAGGGTCGCGTTGGATTCTTCGACTTTCCTGTAGGGAGTTCCCATGGCGCAGTTCCCGACCGGCCCGACACCCGGCGCGACCATCGGCGGCTCGGTAGTGTCCCGGCGAACCGTGCTGCGCGGCGCCATGCTCGGCGCCGGCGCACTCGCGGTACCGGGCCTGCTCGCCGCGTGCGGTGGCGGCCCCGGCGGCAACACCGTCACCTTCGGATCCAACTACTCCGATGCGATCCCGAAGAAGGCCATGGCCAACGTCATGTCGGCCTACCACAAGAAGTCGAAGAAGACAGTCAAGATCAACACGGTCGACCACAACAGCTTCCAGGAGAACATCAGCCGCTACCTCAAGGGCAACCCGGACGACGTGTTCAGCTGGTTCGCCGGCAACCGGATGAAGTTCTTCGCCAAGCAGGGCCTCGCCGTCGACCTCTCCGACGTGTGGAGCAAGCTGACCGGCTTCAGCGACGCGATGAAGAAGGCCGCCACCGCGGAGGACGGCAAGCAGTACTTCGTGCCGCTCTACAACTACCCGTGGGCGGTCTTCTACCGGCCCAGCGTCTTCAAAGCCAAGGACTACCAGATCCCCAAGAGCTTCGACGAGCTGACAGCGCTCTGCAAGAAGATGAAGAAGGACGGGCTCACCTCGTTCGCACTGGGGGAGAAGGACGGCTGGCCCGCGATGGGCACCTTCGACCAGATCAACATGCGCACCAACGGCTACGACTTCCACATCAGCCTGATGGAAGGCAAGGAGTCCTGGACCGACCCCAAGGTCAAGCAGGTCTTCTCCACCTGGGCGTCGTTGCTGCCCTACTCCCAGCCGGGCGCCAACGGCCGCACCTGGCAGGAGGCCGGCCAGTCGGTACTGCAGCGCAAATCCGCCATGCTCGTCTGCGGCTCCGGTCAGATCACCCAGGTGTTCCAGGGCAACGACGCCAGCGACCTCGACTTCTTCCCCTACCCGGTGATCACCGAACGGTACGGCCAGGACGCCGTCGAGGCGCCCATCGACGGGTTCATGATCTCCGCGAAAGCCAAGGACGCCGACGCCGCCAAGGCGCTCGTCACCTTCCTCGGCAGTGCCGCCGCGGAGAACGCGTACCAGCAGGTCGACGCCGGTAACCTGCCGGTCAACTCGGCCGGCGACACCTCCAACCTCAGCGCGCTGCAGAAGAAATGCAAGCAGTACATCGCCGGAGCGCAGCAGATCTCCCAGTTCATGGACCGCGACACCCGACCCGACTTCGCCTCCACCGTGATGATCCCGTCGTTGCAGGCGTTCCTGAACGACCCGAAGGACATCAACGGGCTCTGCAACAAGATCGAACAGCAGAAGAAGAGCATCTTCGCCAGCGAGTGAGGGTCGTGCCCGTGGCTTCGACGCAGAGCACTCTGACCGGTCCGGACAGCTCGCCGGGCCGGTCGGCCACCCACCATGCCCGCAAGGCCGGTCGTCGCCGCCGGCGCACCCGACGCGACGTCGTCGTACTGGCGCTGCTCATCGGTGTGCCGGTCGTCCTGGACATCGTGCTGATCTGGGGCACGACGCTCGCCTCGATCGGGCTGTCGTTCACCGACTACAACGGATTCACGGGCAAGTTCATCGGGCTGCGCAACTACCACGACCTGTTCACCGCCTACCCACCGTTTCTCCGGGCGATCCGCAACAACGTGCTGTGGTTGCTGTTCCTCGGGATCGTCGCGACCCCGCTCGGACTGTTCTTCGCGGTGCTGCTGGACAAGAAGATCCGGTTCGGCCGGTTCTACCAGAGCGCGCTCTACCTGCCGGTAGTGCTGTCACTGGCGGTCGTCGGCTTCATCGCCCAACTGGTCTTCTCCCGCGACTACGGCGCGCTCAACAGCGTGCTCAGTTCCGCCGGCGCCATCGACCGACCCGTCGACTGGCTGGGGGACCCGCGCATCAACATCTGGGCGATGCTCGCGGCGGCCGGCTGGCGGCACGTCGGCTACGTAATGATCCTCTACCTCGCCGGGCTGAAGTCCGTGGACCCGGCGCTGAAGGAGGCCGCCGCCATCGACGGCGCCAGCGAACGGCAGACGTTCTTCCGGGTGGTGTTCCCCACTCTCAGACCCGTCAACGTGATGGTGCTGGTGATCACCGTCATCGAGGGACTGCGTGCCTTCGACATCGTCTACGCGGTCAACCAGGGCCGCAACGGGCTGGAACTGCTCAGCGTGCTGGTGACCCAGAACATCGTCGGTGAGGCCAGCAGGATCGGCTTCGGTTCCGCGCTGGCCGTGGTACTGCTGCTGGTGTCGATGGGATTCGTGATCACGTACCTGATCCAGATCTTCCGGGAGGACCGCCGGTGACCGCCACGAGTCTGTCGACCGACCGGTCCGTCGCCGGCGCCGGCGCCGGCGATGTCGCGCCGCGCCGACGTCCCGTCCGCCCACTGCGCATCGTGCTGTACGTGTTCCTCACGCTGGTCTCGCTGGGCTGGCTCGCGCCACTGCTGCTCGCGGTGTACGCGTCGCTGCGGCCCTACACCGACACCGCGCGGCACGGCTACTTCTCGCTGCCGCAACGGCTGAGCCTGCACTACTACGCCGAGGCCTGGCACGCCGACCTACCGAAGTACTTCCTGAACACGCTGCTGATCGCGGTGCCGTCGGTACTCGTGATCCTCTTCCTGTCCTCGTTCGTGGCCTTCGGGCTGATCCGGCACCGACTGCCCGGCGCGAAGCTGCTGCTCGTACTGTTCACCGCCGGCAATCTGCTCCCACCACAGGTGATGCTGACCCCGCTGTACTCGTTGTACAACAAGGTGCCGCTGCCGTACTGGATGTCCGACTCGCTCACCGTGTACGACTCGTACTGGGGCCTGATCGCCATCCACGTGGCCTTCCAAGGTGGCTTCTGCATCTTCGTACTGGCCAACTTCATGCGCACGCTGCCCGAGGAACTGACCGAAGCGGCCATTGTGGACGGTGCCTCGGTCTGGCGGCAGTACTGGCAGATCACCCTGCCGCTGGTACGCCCGGCCCTCGGAGCCCTGGCCACACTGGAGTTCACCTGGATCTACAACGACTTCCTGTGGGCGCTCGTACTGATGTCCACCGGCGACAAACTGCCGATCACCAGCGCCCTCAACAACCTGCGCGGACAGTTCTTCACCGACTACAACCTGCTCGCAGCCGGTTCGATCCTGGTGGCACTACCCACCATGATCGTCTTCTTCGCACTGCAGAAACAGTTCATCTCCGGCCTGACCTTGGGCTCAACCAAGGGTTGAGCCCAAGGTCGGTAAGCGCAGCGAGGCCCGCGCAGCGGCGTCAACAGGCCGATCCAAGCGCCGGTGGAGCCAGCGCCTGCCGAGTAAGCGTCAGCGAGCGAGGCCATGTCACGAGCGAGCGAGGCCATGTCACCGCCATGTCGTTTACTAAGCTGGGTGTATGGACGGGTCTGCGGATACGGGGCCCCGGGCTCTTGCGGGATACCGGGGCGTTGGGACGAGGGTGTTGCGCCGGTCGGTCGAGGCGCCGGTACGTCCGGCCAGGCGTTGGCTGGCCAGGACGGTGGCGCGGGCAGCGGACACCGCGATCCGGCTGCTCGGCGAGGGACCGTCGGCCGGCCGGGAGGAGATCAGCGGGTCGGAACTGCGGGACCTGGTCGCCGCGAACACTGTTCTGCAGGCGGAGGAACGGCAGCTGATCGACGACGTACTGTCGGCGGGGCGTCGGCCGATCCGTGAGGTGATGGTGCCGCGGACCGAGGTGGTCTTCCTGGCCGCGAACCTGACCGTGAGTCGTGCGGTGCGTCAGGTCCGCGATGTCGAGCATGCCCGTTACCCGGTGGTGGATGAGTCGCACGACGACGTGGTGGGTTTCGTACGGATGCGTGACCTGCTGATCCGGCCGGACGGCGACCGTACGGTGACGGTGGGGCAGATCGCCCGCGAGATCAAGCATCTGCCGGCCAGTAAGCGGCTTGTGGCCGCGTTGTCGGAACTGCGCGGTGAGGGTTTTCCGATGGCGGTGGTGGTGGACGAGTACGGCGGCACCGCCGGCATCGTGACGATGGAGGACCTGGTCGAGGAGCTGGTCGGGGAGATCCGCGACGATCTCGCCGAGCCGGAGCTGGTGGGCACGCCACCGGAGGTGGACGGGTTGACCAATCTGGCCGATCTGGCGGAGCGGACCGGCCTGGAACTTCCGGACGGCCCGTACGAGACGGTGGGCGGCTTCCTGATGGCGACGCTCGGTAAGGTTCCGACGGTCGGTGACCGGGTGGAGGTGGCTGGGTGGCAGCTGTCCGTACTGGCTCTGGACGGCCGGCGGGCGTCCAGGATCTCCCTGGTCGAGCACGGGTCTGGGCTGGTGGAGTCAGATCGCGCGGCTGATCACGCACCACGTACCGCCGTGTCGGCGGCGGGCTGACAGAATCAGGGCATGCCCGAGAACCGACCGCGCGTGTTGTCCGGTATCCAGCCCACCGCAGATTCCTTCCACCTCGGCAACTACATCGGTGCGCTGCGTAACTGGGTCGCCATGCAGGACAGCCACGACTGCTTCTACATGGTGGTCGACCTGCACGCCATCACCGCTGGTCACGATCCCAAGGTGCTGCGGCAGCGGACCCGGGTGGCGGCGGCGCAGCTGCTGGCGATCGGGGTGGACCCGGAACGCAGCACTCTGTTCGTGCAGAGTCAGGTGCCCGAGCACGCGCAGCTGGCCTGGGTACTGAGCTGCATCACCGGCTTCGGTGAGGCCAGCCGGATGACCCAGTTCAAGGACAAGTCGGCACGCCAGGGCGCCGACCGGTCCAGTGTCGGGCTGTTCACCTACCCGATCCTGCAGGCCGCCGACATCCTGCTGTACCGGGCGGACGCGGTACCGGTCGGGGAGGATCAGCGGCAGCATCTGGAGCTGTCCCGGGACTTGGCGCAGCGGTTCAACCGGGACTTCGGTCGTACGTTCGTGGTGCCCGAGTCCTACATCCTGACCGGCACCGCCAAGATCACCGATCTGCAGGACCCGACCAGCAAGATGTCCAAGTCCTCGTCGTCGGGCAACGGGCTGGTCGAGCTGCTGGACGAGCCGGCCCGGTCGGCGAAGAAGATCCGCAGTGCGGTGACCGACACCGGCCGGGAGATCGTCTTCGATCGGGAGAACAAGCCGGGTGTGTCGAATCTGCTGACCATCCACTCGGCGCTGTCCGGCACTCCGATCGCCCAATTGGAGGCCGACTACGCGGGTAGGGGCTACGGCGATCTGAAGAAGGACCTGGGTCAGTTGGTCGCGGACTTCACCCAACCGGTGCGGGATCAAACCAAAGCATATCTTGACAATCCGGATGAACTTGACAAGATCCTGTCAGTGGGTGCCGAGAAAGCCCGTGCGGTCGCGTCCGACACGCTGCGTACGGTCTACGACCGGGTCGGCTTCCTGCCCAGCCGCGGCTGACCCACCCCGGCCCGGCGTCACCCGCTGTGCAGGCGGTGGCCTGTACGGCCGGCCGGCAGGAGGCTAAGGTCCAGCGGAACTGGTTGCCACCACTCGCCGGCCGCCCGATGGTGGTGGACAAGCGCGATGGCAAGAGGTCTGAGCGGAGGCGCGATGCGGGTCATCGGGGTGGCAATCGACGTTCCCGAACCCTGGGGCAGCTACCTGAACCGGTGCCGCGCCGATGCCGGTGATCCGCAGGCCGCGTACGTTCCGACGCATCTGACCCTGCTGCCCCCCACCGAGGTCGCCGACGGGAGCGAGGCGGAGATCGACCGCCACCTCGCCGCGGTGGCCGCGCAGCATCCGCCGTTCACCGTGCTGCTGCGCGGTACCGGCACCTTCCGGCCGGTCACCGACGTGGTCTTCGTGGCCGTCGCCGCCGGCATCGGCGAGTGCGAACGGCTCGCCGCCGGGGTCCGTTCCGGGCCGCTCACCCGCAACATCGCCTTCCCGTACCACCCGCACGTCACCGTCGCTCACGACGTACCCACCGAGGCGCTGGATCGGGTGTTCGCCGAACTCGCCGCCTTCGAGGTGAGTTTCGAGGCGGACAGTTTCCGGCTCTTCGCGCACAACGGTGACAGTCGGTGGCGGCCGTGTCGCGACTTCCCTCTGACCGGGAGGCCGGCCGCCGGTACAACCGACACGTGATCTCCACCGACCGCCTGGCCCACCGGTTCCGGCGCTTCCGGCAGCGGCACCCCTGGCTCGACCACGTCGTACGGGCCGGCGCGCGCTACGACGCGGCGGACGGTGGCCGACTCGCCGCAGCCGTCACCTACTATGCCTTCTTCGCCGCCTTCGGCCTGGCCGTACTCGGATTGGCCATCGTCGGTGTGCTGGTCCGCGGAAACCATCTGATCCTCGACGCGGTCTCCGGGTTCCTCCAGGAGAACCTGCCCACCCTGCAGGTCGACGCGGTGGAACGGGCCAGCGGAGTGGCCGGCGTGATCGGCCTGGCCGCCCTGCTGTTCGCCGGGCTCAGCTGGGTGGACGCACTGCGCACCTCGGTACGGGCGGTGTGGCGGTTGGAGCAGCATCCCGGCAACTTCGCCTTCCGCCGCGCGGTGGACCTGCTGGTACTGATCGCGCTCGGACTGCTGCTGGGCATCTCCATCGGCATCGCGCTGGCCGTCAGCCAGGGAGTGCGCTGGCTGATCGTGGACGCCGCCGAGCAGAGCGGCGGCCCAGGGCAGTGGCTGGTGTCCGCGGTCGGTTTCGTACTCGGCCTGGCGGTCAACATGACACTCGGCGCGGCGGTGCTCGCCGCGCTGCCCCGACTGCGCATCCCGGTACGGCGACTGTTGCCGGCCGCGCTGCTGATCGCCGTCGGCGTGGAACTGTTGAAGACCTTCGGCCGGCTCTACATCGAACGCACCGCGGAGAACCCGGCGTACCAGGTGGTCGGCGGTGCGGTCGGCCTGCTGCTGTTCCTCAACCTGTTCAACCAGCTCATGCTGTACGCGGCGGCACTGACGGCGACCAGCCGGCACGGGACCGTACTGGATCTGTCCTGCCGGCCGCCGGCCGTACTGACCAACGACCGTCGGTGAATGACGGCCGCGTCCCGCTGCGGCAACGACAAAGGCCGGCGCCGCAGCTGCGGCACCGGCCTTTGCACGTACGACGACCCACGAACACTTCCTTCCGGAAGGAAGGCCCGAGTGGACAAGTCCCGGAATTCATGAGCCGGATGGTTGCCTGGGATTCGCCGGCCGCCCGTCACCAACTCCCCATCAGGAGAGCCGAAGGCTGCCAGTAGTCGGCAAAACCAGTCGTCCGACTTCGGCGGCTAGCGGACAACCACCTCGCGAGTCCGTTTACCACACATTTATCGGACCACCTCCTTTCCCACGTGGCCCGAACGCTACGCCTGGATCCGGTCTGCTGCCAAGGGTTTTCCGCACAGTGCTGTGGCGCAGTAGATCACGTGGGAAGCCCGCAGGTCAGAAGCAGTTGGCTACGCATTCGTACCCCCTTGGCGGGGTGTGCCGTGTGGACCGTACGGGAGGTTCGCGGGCTGTGGTCGTCGTGTTCCGGGGACGGCTGCACGACAGCCCGGCCCGGTGGCGACTGCGCAGGTCCGCATACTGGGCAGTGTGAGACTGTCGCGGTTCGCCTCGGGGTGCCTGATCCTGTTCGGTGTCTGGTCCTGGTTGATCTGGCCCCGGTTCGCCCTGGCCGTCTGGCAGGACGACCGGTCCTGGCAGGACGGCGCACCCACCGCGTTCCTCTGGGTGCACGCGCTGATCGTGGTGGCCTCGGTGCTGTTCGGTACGGCCATCGGGGTGCTCGGGATCCGCGGCTGGACGGCCGCCGCGCGTCACCGTAAGTAGCTATAACACATCTGTTGGTAACGGTCTTCGGGCGCGACATCCAGGCAGGTCACGGCTCGGTACCGGGGTGCTGACCAACCCCCGTACTCCCGGGTAGCGGCCGCTACGATGACGCACCGGTGAGGTCGCCGCGACGGCGCGGTGACTGGTGAAAGGAGACCGTCTTGCGCCGGGTGCGTGGGGTACGGCTGGTCACGGTGCTCGCGCTCGGAGGGCTCTCGCTCGCCCTCGCCGCGGGTTGTGGCAAGCCTCCAGCGAAGAGTTCCAGCAGTGGCGGCAGTGGCGGCCAGTACAAGGCGTGCATGGTCACCGATACCGGTGGTATCGACGACCATTCGTTCAACGCCTCGGCCTGGCAGGGCATGCAGGACGCCAAGAAGAACGACAGCAACGTGGCGATCCAGAACATCAGCTCGTCCAGCGAGCAGGACTACGAGCCGAACCTGAACAAGTTCGTCCAGGCCAAGTGCGACCTGGTGATCGGCGTCGGCGGTCTGATGTCCGACGCGGTCACCAAGGTGGCCAAGGCCAACCCGAAGCAGAAGTTCGCCATCATCGACGCCAACGTCGCGCTGCCGAACGTCTACTCGATGCAGTTCAACACCGCACAGCCCTCCTTCCAGGCCGGCTACCTGGCCGCCGGGATGAGCAAGTCCGGCAAGGTCGCCACCTACGGCGGTATCAACATCCCGCCGGTGACGATCTACGAGGACGGCTTCGCCGAGGGCGTCGACTACTACAACCAGCAGCAGCACAAGAACGTCAAGCTGCTGGGCTGGAACGAGAAGACCCAGAAGGGCGTCTTCGCCAACAGCTTCACCGACCAGAACAAGGGCAAGTCGATCACCGAGACCTTCATCTCGCAGGGTGCCGACATCGTTCTTCCGGTCGCCGGTGGCACCGGCCAGGGCACCGCGTCCACGACCGCTGCCTCCAACGGCAAGCAGTCCACCATCTTCGTGGACTTCGACGGTTGCATCAGCGCGGCGAACTACTGCAAGACCTTCCTGACCAGCGTCACCAAGGGCATCGCCGGCGCGGTACAGAAGGCCGTCGTTGCCGGGCAGAAGGGCCAGGCGCTGACCGGTTCGTACCTCGGTGAACTGAAGAACTCCGGTGTCGGACTCGCGCCGTACCACCAGTGGGACTCCAAGGTCCCGGCCGACCTGAAGAAGCAGGTCGCCCAGGTCGGCACCGACATCACCAGCGGCAAGATCACCATCAAGTCCAAGGCACAGCCCAAGTAACAACGTACGATCATCACCTCCGTCGGCGGGTGCCCGGGTCAACGGGTACCCGCCGACGGCCTCAGCGGGGTACTACCGGAGGCTGTGGCCTCGTCGTCCATGAGAAGGGGCGGGACGCTGAAACTCGAACTGCGCGGCGTCACCAAGCGGTTCGGTGATCTGGTCGCCAACGACCACATCGACCTGACGGTGGAGCCGGGGGAGATCCACGCGCTGCTCGGCGAGAACGGCGCGGGCAAGTCGACCCTGATGAACGTCCTGTACGGCCTGCTGTCCCCGGACTCCGGCGAGATCGTGGTGGACGGCGTGAGTCACCACTTCAACTCGCCCCGCGATGCCATCAACGCCGGTATCGGCATGGTGCACCAGCACTTCATGCTGGTGCCGGTCTTCACCGTCGCCGAGAACGTGATGCTCGGCGCCGAACACACCCGGGCGTTGGCCTTCCTGGACCGACGAAAGGCCCGCCGGGACGTCACCGAGGTCTCCGAGCGCTACCGGCTGCACGTCGACCCGGACGCCATGGTCGGCGACCTACCGGTCGGAATCCAGCAGCGGGTGGAGATCATCAAGGCGCTGGTACGCGAGGTGGACCTGCTGATCCTGGACGAGCCGACCGCGGTACTCACCCCACAGGAGATCGACGACCTGCTGGAGGTGATGCGCTCGCTGAAGGCCGCCGGCAAGTCGATCGTGTTCATCACGCACAAACTCAAAGAGGTCAAGGCGATCGCGGACCGGATCACGGTCGTGCGTCGGGGAAAGATCGTCGGCACCGCTGAACCGTCCACTTCGGAGGATGAGCTCGCCGCGCTGATGGTGGGCCGCAGCGTGAAGCTGACCGTGGACAAGGAACCGGCCGAACCGGGCGACGCGGTACTGTCCGTCGAAGGGCTGGTCGTCGTCGACGAGCGCGGTCAGCGCGTCGTCGACGGGGTGGACCTGGACGTGCACCGCGGCGAGATCCTCGGTGTGGCCGGGGTCGAGGGCAACGGCCAGACCGAACTGGTCGAGGCGATCATGGCTCTGCGGCCCGCGATCGGTGGACGCATCTCGATAGACGGCCGCCGCATCCTGGCCGCATCCGAGCACCTGGTCACCAGTACCCGTGACGTTCTGCGGGCCGGGGTCGGCTACGTACCGGCCGACCGCGGTCACGACGGACTGGTCGGCGACTTCTCGGTCGCGGAGAACCTCGTACTCGACATCTACCACCGGCAACCGTTCGCCTCGGGACTGTCCCTGCGGCCCGGCGCGATCCGGGACTCCGCACAGGAGCGGATCGCCGAGTTCGACGTACGTACCTCCTCGTACCAGACCCCGGCCGGCACGCTGTCCGGCGGGAACCAGCAGAAGGTCGTGGTGGCCCGGGAGATGTCCCGGCCGCTGGAGCTGCTGATCGCCGCGCAGCCGACCCGGGGCGTCGACGTCGGGTCGACGGAGTTCCTGCACGGGCGGATCGTCGCGGAACGCGACCGCGGTTCCGGCGTGCTGCTGGTCTCCAGCGAACTGGACGAGGTCCTGGCGTTGGCGGACCGGATCGCGGTGATGTACCGCGGCAAGGTCCTGGCGGTGGTACCGCCGGACACCCCCCGTGAACAGATCGGCCTGCTGATGGCGGGCGTCACCGGCGGGCAGTCGGACGACGCGTCCGACGCCCCGGCCGGGGAGGACGAGGATGAGTAGCGACAAGCCACGGCCCCCGAAGAAGACCCCGGCGAGTGGCCGCAGCCGCGTCGGCGTGCTCGTCGACGCGTTGACCAGCGCCAACTCGTTCACCGTCACGTTCCTGGCGGTGGTGCTCGCCCTGCTGGTCGGCGCCGTGGTCATCGCGCTGTCCGACCAGGCCGTACTGGACTCGCTGGACTACTTCTTCGCCCGCCCCGGTGACACCTTCACGGCGATCGGCCACGCGGTCAGTACCGCGTACGTCGCGCTGTTCAAGGGCGCGATCGTCGACCCGTCCACGGCCAACGAGGCGTGGTGGGGGATGACGAACTGGAGTTCGGTACTGCAGCCGATCTCCGAGACGCTCACTAACGCCGCACCGCTGATCGGCACCGGCCTCGCGGTGGCGCTGGCGTTCCGGGCCGGCATGTTCAACATCGGCGCGCAGGGCCAGGCCATGATGGGCGCGGTCGGCGCCGGCGTGGTCGGGTTCGCGCTGCCGTGGCCGCCGGTGGTCGGGGTGATCGCCGCGGTCCTCGGCGGCCTGGTCGGCGGCGGCCTGTGGGGATTGATCGCCGGTTGGTTGAAGGCGCAGTTCGGTGCGCATGAGGTGATCACCACGATCATGCTCAACTACATCGCCGCACCGAGCTTCGTGACCTGGCTGGTCACCCGGCATGGGCTGCAGCAGCCGGGCCGCAACGACCCGATCAGCAAGCCGGTGGTCGAGCACGCCTTCCTTCCGCAGATCTTCGGATCCGGGCTGCGGGCCAACCTGGCGATCATCCTGGTGGTCGCCGCGGCGATAGGGGTCGGCTGGTTGTTGAGCCGCTCCACCCTCGGCTTCGAGTTCCGCGCGGTCGGATCCAACCCGAACGCCGCCCGCACCGCCGGTATCAGCCTGACCCGCAGCTACCTGCTGGTGATGCTGATCGCGGGTGCGCTGGCCGGGCTCGGCGGGGCCAGCGTGGTACTCGGCACCACGCCGCATTCCATCACCCCGGCGGTGGTCGGCAACATCGGCTTCGACGGGATCACGGTGGCGCTGCTGGGTCGGGCCAAGCCGCTCGGCACCGTACTGGCCGGGCTGCTGTTCGGCGCGCTGCAGGCGGGTGCCTCGCAGATGCAGGTCGACGCGAACGTACCGATCGAGGTGGCGACGATCATCCAGTCGGTGATCGTGGTGTTCGTGGCGGCGCCGGCACTGGTGACGGCGATCTTCCGGCTGCGGGCGAAAGGGGCCGGGGCGCTCGGCCAGAACCTGGCGAAGGGGTGGAACGGCTGATGGTTGGGCCAGCACAGGCGGTGCTGTCCGCCGATCCGGTCGCGGAGTCCACCGCGGTACACGGGTTCTGGGTCCGGTCCCGCAAGGCGGGCCTGGTCTATCTGCTGATCGGCGCGTTCGCGGCGGTCGCCTTCGGGATCTTCACCAAGCCGGGCGAGACGGCCCGCTTCACCCTCTCGGTCCGCTCCAGCAGCGGGGGCATCGATCTGCCAGCGCAGCCGTTCGCGATCGCCTTCGGCCTGGTCTGCGCGCTGGTCGGGATCGCGCTGCTGGCCGGGCTGTTCCACGGCCATTTCGGGGCGACGACCGGGGTGGCGATCGTGGCGTTCCTGCTGTCGTTCCTGTGCTGGTCGGTGGCGGGTACCTTCATGCCGCTGGTCGGGGTGGCGCAGCAGACGCTGTTCCTCGCGGTACCGCTGATTCTCGGTTCGCTCTCCGGTGTGCTGGGTGAGCGGTCCGGCGTGATCAACGTGGCCATCGAGGGCCAGTTGCTGATGGGCGCGTTCTGCGGGGCGCTGTTCGGCACGATCGCGGCCAGCGCCTGGGTCGGACTGATCGCGGCGTCGCTGGGCGGCCTGGTGATCGCGGCCATCCTCGCCGTGCTCGCCATCCGCTACCTGGTCGACCAGGTGGTCCTCGGCGTGGTGCTCAACGTACTGGCGCTGGGCGTCACCGGCTTCCTGTACGACCGGTTCATGCAGCCCAACACCGACGCCTTCAACAACCCGCCGATCTTCCCGGCGATCCACCTTCCGTTGCTGGGCGACATCCCGATCATCGGGCCGGTCCTGTTCCAGAACAACGTGATCGTCTACATCGCCATCGTGCTGGTGGTCGTCGTGACGATCGCGCTGGCCAAGACCCGCTGGGGGTTGCGTACCCGGGCGGTCGGTGAGCACCCGGTCGCGGCGGACACCGTGGGGATCCGGGTACGGGCGGTACGTTACGTCAACGTACTGCTCGGTGGGTTGATCGCCGGGATCGGCGGGGCGGCTCTGACGATCGGCTCGGTCGGCCAGTTCGGCAAGAACATCACCAGCGGCAAGGGCTTCATCGCGCTGGCCGCGTTGATCTTCGGTCGGTGGAGCCCGACCGGTGCGCTGGCCGGTGCGCTGCTGTTCGGCTTCGCCGACGAACTGCAGACCTTCCTCAACGCCATCGGCAACCCGATCCCGTCGCAGTTCCTGCAGATGGCGCCGTACATCGCTACGATCCTGGCGGTGGCCGGTCTGATCGGCAAGGTACGTGCGCCGGCCGCCGACGGCAAGCCGTACGTGAAGAGCTGAGCGATGGCGCGAGGGGGCACCATGGGCACCGGTGCCCAGCTGGTCCGGTGGGTATGACCCTGCCGGTGGACTGGCCGGCGCTGCGTGCCGCGGCGAGGAAGGTGATGCGCCGCGCGTACGTGCCGTACTCGCGCTTTCCGGTCGGTGCCGCCGCTCTGGTGTCCGACGGTCGGATCGTGATGGGCTGCAACGTGGAGAACGCCGCGTACGGCGTGGTGTTGTGCGCCGAATGTGGCGTGGTCTCCCAGTTGCACGCCACCGGTGGCGGCCGGTTGGTTGCCCTGGCCTGCGTGGACAGCCGGGGCACGGCCCTGATGCCGTGCGGTCGGTGCCGGCAGTTGCTGTGGGAGCAGGGCGGTCCGGATTGTCTGGTGGACGCCAACCCGGAGCCGGTTCCGATGTCGTTGCTGTTGCCCAGGGCCTTCGATATGGCGGACCTGGACCGTGGTGTGTTGCCGGATGGACGGGGAAGTGCTGCAGATGGCTGAGTTCGCGGCCGTGGATGTGATCCGGGCCAAGCGGGATGGTCAGGAACTGTCCGACGCCCAGATCGACTGGATGCTGGACGGCTACACCCTGGGGAAGGTCGCCGAGGAACAGATGTCGGCGCTGGCCATGGCCATCCTGCTGAACGGCATGACCGGCAGCGAGATCGCCCGGTGGACCGCCGCGATGATCGCCTCGGGTGAACGGCTCGACCTGTCCGACATCAACAAGTCCACAGTGGACAAGCACTCTACCGGCGGGGTGGGCGACAAGATCACCCTGCCGCTGGCGCCGCTGGTGGCCAGCTTCGGGGTGGCCGTACCGCAGCTGTCCGGTCGGGGTCTCGGGCACACCGGCGGCACCCTGGACAAGCTGGAGGCCATCCCGGGGATGCGGGTACGGCTGTCGGACGAGCAGTTCCGTACCCAGCTGCGCGAGGTGGGTGCCGCGGTCTGCGCGGCCAGTGACACCCTCGCCCCGGCGGACCGCAAGCTGTACGCGCTGCGCGATGTGACCGGCACGGTCGAGTCGATCCCGCTGATCGCCAGCTCCATCATGAGCAAGAAGATCGCCGAAGGCACCGGCGCGCTGGTGCTGGACGTGAAGGTCGGTTCCGGCGCGTTCATGAAGGACGTGGACACCGCCCGGGAACTGGCCCGGACCATGGTGGAGCTGGGTGCCGCGCACAAGGTTCGTACCGTCGCGCTGCTCACCGAGATGTCGGTGCCACTCGGGTTGGCGGTCGGCAACGCCATCGAGGTCACCGAGTCGGTGGAGGTACTGGCCGGTGGCGGGCCGGCCGACGTGGTGGAGCTGACGGTCGCGCTGGCCCGGGAGATGCTGGCGGTGGCCGGTAGGCCGGACGCCGATCCGGCCGCCGCGTTGGCCGACGGTCGTGCCATGGACTCCTGGCGGGCGATGGTCCGGTCGCAGGGCGGCGACCCGGATGCCGCACTGCCGGTCGCGGCGGAGACGGAACTGCTGCGTGCCGGACAGGACGGCGTGGTGTCCACTGTGGATGCCTATCGGGTCGGGGTGGCGGCCTGGCGGGCCGGCGCCGGCCGGGCCCGCAAGGAGGACAGCGTCTCGGCGGGCGCCGGGGTGCTGCTGCACCGGCGCCCTGGTGAGCGGGTACGGGCCGGTGACGTGCTGGCGGAGCTGCGGGTGGACGACCCAGACCGGATCGCACCAGCGATGGCCGATCTTCGTGCCGGGATCACCGTCTCGGGCACGGCGACGGCCAGGACCCCGTTGATCCTGGACCGCGTCGACTGAGTAGTCCGCGACAGCATCTCGTCAAGGCGAGATTGACGGATTGAATTCGTCAACCTACGCTTGACGCATGACTTCTTCCCGCATGTCGCTCGGTCAACTGGTCGACCAGATCTCCTCCGCCACCGACGACGCACTCGAACAGCTCGACCACGCGGTACAGACCGCGGGGCACCTCAGCACCCTGGGCGACCACCTGGTCGGCCATTTCGTGGACGTGGCCCGCGCGTCCGGCGCCTCCTGGGCACAGATCGGCCAACGACTCGGCGGCGTGAGCAAGCAGGCCGCACAGCAGCGCTTCTCCGTCGACTTCTCCCGCTTCACCCCCCGTGCCAGGGAGGTGATCACCACGACCCAGTCCATCGCGATGGACCACCAGCACACCATCATGGGCACCGAACACGTGCTGCTGGCGCTGTGCCGCGACCCGGAGAGCCTGGCGGCGAAGACACTGGCGAAGCTCGCGGGTTCGCTCGATGCGGTACGGGATGCCACCACCGCCCGCTTCGAAGGGCTCGTGACGGGAAAGGACCAGCCCCGGTTCACCATCAAGGCCAAGGCCGCGCTGGGCAACGCCGCACGCGAGGCACTGGATCTGGGCCACAACTACATCGGTACCGAACACCTGCTGCTCGGCCTGCTGTCCGGCCCGCAGTTGGAGCCGAACGTGGCCGTCGAGGTACTCAACGGTCTCGGCATCACCTACCAGAACGCACGCGAGGACCTGCTCACCCAACTGGCCGTCCTGACCGCCGCGCTGGCCAAGAGCAGTGGTGCCGCTGAGGCGGGCAAGGACGAATAGTGCCCCCGGGTGTGGCGGTGGGGTTGTGCCGCCGCCACACCTGAGCAGGGGACTTGTCGGCATACCGGCACGCGTCTGCGTACTTGTCCTGTTGCGCTAAGTTCTTCCGCAGCGAGGGGCCACCGCACTGCCGGCTGTCCCGCGCTGTCGCCCATGGCCTGAGCGGGAGGACGCCACGATGCAGCAGGCAGCTGGACACGGCGAGGCGGACACCACTGTCTCGGGTGTGCCGTGGGAGCGGGTGGTACGTCAGATCCCGCTGGCGGCCCGCGGCGATGTACTCGACGACATGGCCGGCATCTGGAACTCCTACGTCCACAACCTGGAAGCTTTCCACGACCGGTTCAACAGGATCTGGGACGACTATCTCGACGGCCGGTGGACCGGTGATGCAGCCGACGCCTGTCATGCAGCCTGGCGGAAGAGCGCCGGCAACATCCTGAAAATATCGAACAACTATGCGGATATGCCGGGGTTGTTGCGGCACTGTTCGGCGAGTATCCATGAGGCGATCAGCAACATTCCGATCCCGCTCTTCGGTGCCACGCTCGGTGGTGGGGAGCTTCCTGGTCAGAGTGGGAGCGGCACCTCTGGTGGTGGTGAGCTCTATCAGGATTATCAGAGCAACCGCCCTGCCTACGCGGATTACGAGTTCCTGCGGCGCGCGAAGCTTGCCGACGACACCCATCACACCAACGGTGTCCGGGTCGGCGGCAGCAGTGGTTACCGCCAGGACGATGTCACGCTGTCCGAGCGCAGTGGTCTGGAGGATGCGCAACGCGCGCGTCGTGATGCGGCCATCGACGCCTGGTACGCGCTGCATCAGGGCACCGCGCACAACGCCCGCGAGCAACTGCTCAACCAGTACGCCCACACCCACTCCAACATGCCGGGTGCCACGCCCGAGATGAAGATGGACCATGGCGCCGATACCGGTCCATCGACATCGGGTTCTGCAGGTGGGAGTGCGGGTTCCTATGGCGGTGATGTCGGTGGCGGGGTCGGGCCGTCGGTCGGTGGCATGCCGCCCACGAGCACGTACGGCGGCGGCTCATCGGTGGCGATGCCGGACGCGCGTGCGCCCCATGAGGTCCTCGGGCCACCGCAGGTCGGCCATCCGGGCGACTATTCGACTGATCCAGGTAGTGGCCTGGCGGGCAGCTCCGACCTCTACTCGCCCGACCATCGTCCCGGGCTACCGACCAGCAGCATCGGCGCTTACTCGCCTGGCGGAGGCGGTGGCGCCGCTCTGGGGAGTGGCAGCGGAGGCTGGGCTGGCGGCGGAGTTGGAGTGCCCGCGACCACCAGCGCGCCGCAGCAGGGCTGGTGGAACAGTCGGCCCGGCTCGGCCCCGATGGGGCCGCGTGTGTCCCCACCCGGATCCCTGGAGAGCACGCCCGGCGCGACCGCAAAGCCCGGTGGGCCGGGCAGCGGGATGGGCATGATGCCGCACGGCAGTGGCGCCGGAAAGAGCGGCGACAACGAGGAATACCAGACCTGGCTGACCGAGGACGACGATGACATCTGGGGCACCCGCCGCAACGACATCACCACAGGATGGATCGAGTGAACCGCATGAAGCACCGGATGCCCCGGCTCCTGATGGCGGCCTGCGCTGCCGCGCTCGTCACCCTGGTGACCTGCCCCGTCCCCGCATTCGCCGGCACGGTGCGCGGTGACCAGTGGTACCTCAACGACCTGAACATTTCGCAGGCGCAGCAGCTCAGCACCGGCAAGGGCGTCACCGTCGCGGTCATCGACACCGGCGTCGATGACACCCATCCCGACCTCAAGGGCCAGACTGTCCAAGGTCACTGCTTTGGCGCGGCTCGCGATCTCTATCCCACTGACGATCCCGAAGGTCACGGAACTGAAATGGCCGGGATCATCGCTGCACGCGGCGGCGATGCCAACCACGCACTCGGCATCGCACCCCACGCGAAGATCATGCCCCTGTGCATCTCACTCGACCACACATCCGCGAGCGCCATGACCCGGGCACTGACCCCGGCCATTCGCTATGCCACCGACCACGGCGCCCGGGTCATCAATATGTCGATAGGCACCGGCGACCTTGCCATGGACGACGAACTCGCATCGCTCAATGCCGCAGTCCGTTACGCGTTGAACCACGACGTCGTTCTGGTCGCTGCCGCAGGCAACACATCCAGGGACCAAAGCATCGGTTCCCCCGGCAACATTCCGGGAATCCTTACTGTCACCGGCACCACCGAGTCAGGCGAGCGGTGGTCGGGTTCCGTCGAGGGTGATGAAGCTGCGCTCGCGGCTCCGGCCACCAACATCACCACGCTGGTTTCCACGAACACGAAGGACGGGGTCGACGGGAAGCGGTACTCCACCGGTGGTAACGGCACCAGCGCCTCCTGCGCGATCGTGGCCGGGGTGGCGGCGCTGGTGCGGGCGAAGTACCCGGACCTCGATGCGGCGAATGTGGTCAACCGGCTGATCAGGACCGCGGACCACCGTGGTAGTCCGGGGCGCAACCCGCAGTACGGGTACGGCATCGTGGACCCGGTCAAAGCGCTGACCGCGCAGGTGCCGCAGGTGGATGCCAACCCGCTCGGCGAACCCGAGGTGGTGGCTCCGGATGACAGCCACCCGCCCGAAGCCGCCACCACCACACCTGCCAGGAACAGCAGCGCGACGACCACCGTTCTCATCGTGCTGGTCATCCTGCTCGTCGCCGTCGTCATCGCCGTCGTAGCGCTCCGCCGCCGGAAACCGTCCCGGCGCATCACCGACGACTGGTGAGCCGGCAGACGGCCGGTGAAGCGCTGCACCGGGCAAGTAGGGTCGGGCGGGTCAGCTGTCCGTGGCGCCCGGGCCCGGCGCAGGTCGGGGTTCGGGCGCCCGCGTGTCCAGGAGCGACGATGCCAGAACTGGTCAGTGGTCCGACCCAGATCCCGGTACCGGGCGGGAAGATCATCAACGAGTACGTGGGTCGGGTGAACAGCAACACCCCGGCGGTGTCGGTGGCGCACATGACCGCACCCGGCGGCTGGACCGAGCCCGCCCAGCGGCCCGACTTCGACGAGTACACGGTGGTGCTGCGTGGCCTGCTGCGGGTCGAGCACGACGGTGGGGTGTTGGACGTGGCCGCCGGTCAGGCCGTACTGACCAGGTCCGGTGAACGTGTCTGTTACAGCACGCCCGATCCGGTGGGCGCTGAGTACATCGCGGTGTGTCTGCCCGCGTTCGCGCCGGAGCTCGCCCACCGCGACGATTGACCGCCCATCGGCCGTCATTGATCCGGTTCTGCCGCGTTGATCCCGACGAGAGGTTCGCGCTGAGCAGTCCGGAGGTGACAGATGGTGGGCGCATCGGTGCTCGGCCGGATCGTGGTGGCACCCGACCCGAGCGAGGTGCGGGCCAGCACCCTGGATGAACTGGACCGGCTTGGCGTGCGGCTGCCGCCGGTGCAGTACCCGCTGGTCTGGGACGTCGGCGACGGGGTGGCGCTGCGTCGCCGCGGTGAGCTGGCCGCCCGGATCGCGATCCTCGGCGTCCTGCTCGCCACCCGTGGCGGACTGCCGCGACGGCAGGCGATGCGCTGGCTGCGGGACGCCGAGCTGCTGGAACGGGTCACCCCGGTCGAGTGGCGGTTCATCGCCGGTGCGGTGGGTGATTCGGCGATGGTCAGTCTGGCCGCCGACGCCCTGCACGGCCTGGCCTGGCTGCTCGGGCTGGTGGACGAGCTGGACCCGGTGCTGCCCGGTTCGGCGCATCTGCACCGGATGCTGCCCGACCTGCGGCAGAGCGGGCACGCCTACCAGGCCTGGCGGACCGCGGTGCTGGCCGGGCATCGGGACCCGGCCGAGGCCGCGGCGTTGCTCGACCTGTACTACTGCCTCGACTGGTCCTACCAGGAGAATCTGCGTGCCGGCACACTGATACCCGGCCCGGTACCCGCGGAGGCGATCGGGGCGCGCCGGTGGGCACTGGAGTGGGGTGTGCTGCTGTACGGACCGCACCACGGTGACCCGGCGGGTTGGGAGGACGTCGATCTGTCGATCTGAAGTCGCAGGTACCTGTCGGTATCGAGCGTGGACCTACTAAAGTCTCTACATGGCACAGTCAGCACCCACAATCGAGGAAATCAGGCGAGCACCGAAGGTGCTGCTGCATGACCATCTGGATGGCGGACTGCGGCCCGCCACCATCATCGAACTGGCGCGGCCCATCGGCTACCTGGACCGGCTGCCCAGCACCGATCCGGACACACTCGGCCGATGGTTCACCGAGGCGGCGAGTTCCGGCTCGCTGGAGCGCTATCTGGAGACCTTCGACCACACCGTGGCGGTGATGCAGACCATCGAGGGTCTGCAGCGGGTATCCGCCGAGTGCGCGGAGGACCTGGCCGCTGACGGTGTGGTGTACGCGGAGGTTCGCTTCGCGCCCGAGCAGCACACCGGTGGTGGGCTCGGCCTCTCGGAGGTGGTGGCCACCGTACTGTCCGGCTTCGCGATCGGCACCGCGCGGGCCGCCGAGGCTGGCCACCAGATCCGGATCGGCACCCTGCTGACCGCGATGCGGCACGCCGCCCGGTCGATGGAGATCGCCGAGCTGGCGGTGGAGTTCCGGGACGAGGGCGTCGTCGGCTTCGACATCGCCGGCGCCGAGGCCGGCTTCCCGCCCACCCGCCACCTGGACGCCTTCGAATACCTCCAGCGGGAGAACTTCCACTTCACCATCCATGCCGGTGAGGCGTTCGGGTTGCCGAGCATCTGGCAGGCGATCCAGTGGTGCGGCGCGGACCGGCTCGGACACGGCGTACGGATCGTCGACGACGTGCACGCCGAGGACGGTGGCCACCGCCTCGGCCGGCTGGCCGCCTACGTACGGGACAAGCGCATCCCGTTGGAACTGTGCCCGTCGTCGAACGTGCAGACCGGTGCGGCGGCGTCGATCGCCGAACACCCCATCGGCGTGTTGCACGATCTGCGCTTCCGGGTGACCGTCAACACCGACAATCGGTTGATGAGCGGTACCAGCATGTCCCGGGAGATGGCGCTGCTGACCGAGGGCTTCGGCTACGGCTGGGCCGACCTGCAATGGTTCACGGTCAACGCGATGAAGAGTTCGTTCCTCGGCTTCGACGAACGACTGGCCCTGATCAACGACGTGATCAAGCCGGCGTACGCCAAGCTGATCGGCGGCTGACGCGTGGCGGCTGGCCGGGCTCTGGGGTACGCGCTGCTGGTGGTGCTGACCGGGTTGATCGTGGTGCGCTGGTTCAGCCTGGACCGGGTCGCGCCGCTGGTGCAGGCGGTGGTGCTGGTGCCGTACCTGGCGGCGGCCAGCCTGCTCGCCACGCTCATCCTGTTCGGCACCGGTCGGCGCGGGCTGGGAATGTGGGCGTTGGTCGTCACCGTCGCGTACGCCGGCGCCCTGCTGCCCCGTTGGGCAGTGGCGCCCAAGCCGGTGCCCCGGGGCACCGCGCTGCGGGTGATGACCGTCAACCTGCACGACGGTGCCGCCAACGCCGGTGATCTGGTCTGGCGGATCCGGCAGCAGCATCCCGACCTGCTCAGCGTGCAGGAACTGACCTCGGGCGCGGTGAAGGCCCTGCAGCACGCCGGGATCGCCCGCTACCTGCCGAACCAGGTGCTGCGGGCCGCACCGAAGGACGCCGGTACCGGCCTCTACGCCCGGCTCCCGTTGACCAACGGCCGCAGCCTGTCCAAGCAGAGCACCTTCGATCTGGCCCGCGCCGACATGACGGTCGGCCAGGTGCGGGTGGACGCGGTTGCGGTGGACACCCGGCCGCCGCTGCTGGGCTCGTCCACTCCGGACTGGTATCGGGACCTGTCGTTGCTGCCGCATCCGACCGCGCCGGGCATGCAGCTGCTCATCGGGGACTTCAACGCCACGGCCGACCAGCACGGCTTCCGCCAGGTGGTGGACCTCGGCTACCGGGACGCGGCGATCAGCGTTGGTCGCGGACTGAAGCCGACCTGGAGCCAGTGGAGCGTACCGCCGATCAGCATCGACCACGTGCTCACCGAACGTTCGGTGAGCACGACGGCGGTGCGTACGTACCCGATGCCCGGTTCCGACCATCGCATCCTGATGGCCGAGCTCGTACTGACCCACTGAGCCGCGGCGGCCTGCGCGGTCAGGGTGTTGGTGGGCCGCCCGGTTCGGTGCTGCTGTGCGGTGGTCCGCTGGGCCGCTCCGCCTGCGGATCGGCCGTCGGCTCGTCGAGCCCGATCCGGATGCCGGACCCGTTCTGCGGTGCGGCGGGTGGCGGGTCGTCCAGTCCGATCCGGATGTTCGGGTCGTGCTGGACCGCCGGCGACACGTCGTCGATTGCGGAACGGACCGCGTGCAGTGCGCCCTCCGGCAGGTCGGACTGCATCACGGTGGCGCTCGGGAAGCGTTCCAGTTCGGTCTGCAGCAACCCCAGCGACACGTGGCTGACCAGCAGGGCGAGCGCGGTGGTGCCGGGTCGTACGGTGTCCCGCAGCTGTTTGACCTGCTCGTCCTTGATGCCGGTGTCGATCAGTTTGGCCAGTAGTGCGCCGCCACCGGCGGAGGCCGCGCCGCCGACCAGCGCGCCGATCGGGCCGCCCAGCAGGGTGCCGATCAGTACGCCCCACATCGCCCCGCCGAGTGCGCCCTTGCCGGGGGTGATGTCGGTGGTCTCACGTACCGAGGAGCGGCCGTCCTGGCGCCGGGTGATGAAGACGGCGTCGTGCAGCGCCAGTTGGCCGTCCTTGACCAGTCGGAGCGAGGTGAGCAGGAACTCCTGTGCCCGGAGGTCGTCCTCGAAGGCGATGACCACCAGCTTGCGTGCGTCCTGTTCGGCCACTGCCACGCCCTTCCACCGGTATCTGCCATCCGCCGTCCGTACCAGCTTATGCCGGGCCGGTGCGGTGCACCTGCTTCTATCGGACCGCCGACAGCTCCTGGGAGTGGCCCGCGCCTCAACATCGTGTACCCTTCGCAGTTGCTTGACTCCACTGTGTTTAGCTGGGTGCGCTCACCTTGGGGGAGGTGAGGTTGCTCTGGGGGTGTACCGCCGTGCGTGCCGCAATCTTCACCGTCCTGTTCGCCGTGATCTCGATCGTCGTGCTGGTCCGGGGCATCCGGGCCATCACCCGGGACCGCTCCGACGACCACTGAGGCGCCGCATGGCCGCCGAGTTGTCGTCCTGAGGCGCCGGCATGGCCGTCGGGTTGCCGTCCCGAGGCGCCGTGATCAGCCCGGACACCCGGCTCGCCGGGCGTCGGCCGGTGCGGTACAAAGCAGTCATGGCACAGTCGGAAGTCCTGCACGGAGTGGACCCACGGACCGGAGAGGTGACCGGCCAGCCGGTCCCGGCGAGTACCGCCGCCGACGTCGCCGCCGCCGCGACGGCCGCGGCCCGGGCGGCAGAGTCACTGGCGGAGCTGAGTCTCACCGGTCGGGCCGAACTGCTGCGCGCGGTGGCAGCGGAGTTGCGTACCGCCGGGGACGAACTTGTGGCGCTGGCCGACGCGGAGACCGCTCTCGGCGGGCCGCGGCTCACCGGCGAGCTGACCCGAACCTGCGCCCAGCTGGAGATGTTCGCCGACGCGGTGACCGAAGGCTCGTTCTGCGAGGCGGTCATCGACCTGCCCGACCCGGATGCGACACCGCCGCGGCCGGACCTGCGCCGGATGCTCGTACCGCTCGGCCCGGTCGCCGTCTTCGCGGCCAGCAACTTCCCGTTCGCGTTCTCCGTGGCCGGCGGGGACACCGCAGCGGCCCTGGCGGCGGGCTGCCCGGTGGTGCTCAAGGCCCACCCCAGCCACCCCGGCACCTCCGTACGGACCGCTGAACTGGTAGGCGATGCACTGGCGCGGGCCGGCGCCCCGGCCGGTACCTTCGGCATCGTGCACGGTGAACAGGCCGGGCGCGAACTCGTCGGGCACCCGGCGATCCGGGCGGTCGGCTTCACCGGGTCGCTGTCGGGTGGTCGGGCGTTGTACGCCCTGGCCGCCTCCCGCCCCGACCCGATCCCGTTCTACGGCGAGCTGGGGTCGCTGAACCCGGCGGTGGTCACCCCGGCGGCCGTACTCACCCGCGGCGCCGAGGTGGCGAAGGGGTTCGTCGGCTCGTACACCATGGGCAGTGGCCAGTTCTGCACCAAGCCGGGGCTGCTGTTCCTGCCCACCGGCCACTCGCTGACCACGGTGCTGCAGGGCGCGGTCGCCGATGTCACGGTGGCGCCGCTGCTCAACGACCGGATCCGGGCCGGGTACGACGCCGGGGTACGCGCGCTCGCCGCGGTGCCTGGGGTACGTGCGCTGGTAGGGCCGTCCACCGCGGACGGTGCCGGGCACGCGGCCAACCCGGCGCTGCTGGCCGTGGACGTGGCGACCCTGGTCGAGCAGGCCGACGCGCTGCTGACCGAATGCTTCGGTCCGGTCGCGCTGCTGGTCGAGTACGCCGACCCGGACGAACTGCTGCGCGCCGTGGAGCTGCTGCCCGGCAGCCTCACCGGCACCGTGCACGGCGAGGAGAGCGAACCGGAGCTGCCGGCCGCGCTGCTGGAGGCGTTCGCCCAGCGGTCCGGCCGGATCATCTGGAACGGCTGGCCGACCGGTGTCGCGGTGTCCTGGTCACAGCACCACGGTGGTCCGTGGCCGGCGACCACCGCCCCGTTGTTCACCTCCGTCGGGGTGACCGCGGTCCGGCGGTTCCTGCGGCCGGTGGCGTACCAGGACGTACCCGACGCGCTGCTGCCCGCCGAACTGCGTGACGCCAACCCGCTGGACCTGCCCCGCCGATGCAACGGCAGACTGACCGGTGACCGGGTGGTCCGGGGCAACTGAGCGGGGCCGGCCGGGTCCCGGCGGTGCAGGCGCGGCGAAAGGTGGCGGTACCGGTGGGTTCCGACGAGGCGACCGTCTACGACCCGGACACCTACCTGCGTGGGGTACCGCATGCCGAGCTGGCCAGGCTGCGTGAGGCGGCCGCGGTCAGTTGGGTGCCGGAGCAGATCGTCGCCGGCAACCCGCAGGGCCCCGGTTTCTGGGGTGTGTGGCGGCATGCCGAGGTACGCTCCGCGCTGCGCCGACCGGCGCTGTTCTCCTCCGAGCTGGGCGCCACCCAGATCCGCGACCCCGCCTCCCCGGCAGACCTGGCCTACGTACGCAAGTCGATGCTGAACATGGACCCGCCCCGGCATTCCCGGCTGCGCGGGATCGTGAACCGCTCCTTCACTCCGCGGGCGGTGGCCCGGCTGCAGGACCGGATCGTCGCCCGGGCACGGCGGATCGTCGACGACATGGTCGACGGGTCGACGGACGGCACCGCCGACTTCGCGAAGGCCGCCGCCGACCTGCCGGTCTGGACCCTCGCCGACCTGCTGGGCGTCCCGGAATGCGACCGCCACCTGCTGTTCGACTGGGCCAGCCGGGTGATCGGCTTCCAGGACCCGGAGTACGCGTCGATCTCCACCGTCGACGAGGCCGGTGCCACCCCGATGGCGCGAGCCGCGCTGGCCGTACGGCCGCTGCCGGCCGCCGACGGCACGATGCCCGATCCGCGGACCCGGGCCGGCATCCCCGACCTGTACGCCTACGCGCACGAGCTTGCCGACGAGAAACGTCGCAACCCCGGCGACGACATCATGTCACTGATGCTGGCCCGGTCCGGTGACGAAGACGGGTTGTCCACCGAAGAGTTCGAGAACATGTTCTGGTTGTTCGCGGTAGCCGGAAACGAGACACTGCGCAACGGCATCCCGGGCGGCATGTACGCGCTACTGCACCACCCCGACCAGTGGGATCGGCTGGCCGCCGACCGCAGTCTGCTGCCCGGCGCCGCCGACGAGATGCTGCGCTGGTGGACCCCGGTGACGCACTTCCGGCGTACCGCCACCGAGGACACCGAACTGGGTGGGGTGCCGATCGCCGCCGGGGACAAGGTGGTCGTCTATTTCGCCAGCGCCAACCGGGATCCGCGGGTGTTCGCCGATCCGGACCGGTTCGACGTGGGCCGCACCGCCGGCGATCACCTGGCGTTCGGGCACGGGCCGCACTACTGCCTGGGCGCGATCCTCGGCCGGACACAGCTGACCGCGATGTTCGACGCACTGCTCGACCGGTTCACCGAGGTCCGGCCGGCCGGTGGGCCGGAGCGGCTACGGTCCAACTTCCAGCACGGCATCAAGCATCTACCCATTGGCTGGACCCTACGCAGCCGACCTGGAGCTCCTGACATGCTCTAGCGCCAGCTGGCCGGTACCAGTCGGCGGGCCAGGTCGCTGACCCCACCGACGATCCCGCGCGGCAGCAGGCGCAGTACCAGGATCAGGGCCAGCCCGTACGCGATGATCTCCACCTGCCCGCCGGCGTGACTGGACACGGCCGGCAGCCACTCCTTGGCGAAGCGGACCAACGACACCACTACGAACGCGCCGACCGTGGCGCCGAACACGCTGCGCCGGCCGCCGACCGTGACGATGATCAGCAGCTGCAGCGACACGGTGAGATCCAGTGTGCTGGCATCCACGTAGCCAGACCAGGTCGCGTACAGCGATCCCGCGACCGAGCTGGTGACCGCGGCCAGCACGAACATCGAGCGCTTCATCGGGGCCGGATCGACACCGCAGGACTGTGCGGCGATCGCCGAGTCGGAAATCGCCAGCAGGGTACGGGCGAAGCTGGACCGGCAGACCAGCCGTACCACCGCGGTGCCGATCAGCAGCAGCGCGGCGGCCAGGTAGAAGAAGTTCACGTCGCCGCTGACGTCGATGCCGAACAGCGAGATCGAGTCGACGCCGGGCAGTCCCTGCCCGCCGCCGGTGATCCCGAGCTGCTGGGCGACCACACCCAGAGTGAGCCCGATGGCGATCGTGGCGAGGGTCAGGTAGTGGCCGGCGGCCCGGAACAGGGCCAGTCCGAGCAGGTACGCGACCAGCCCGGCGAGCACCGCACCAATCACGACGGACAACCAGATGCTCTGACCGAACCGGACGGACAGGACCCCGGTGGTGTAGGCGCCGATGCCGTAGAAGGCGGCCTGGCCGAGTGAGACCTGGCCGGCGTAACCGGTCAGTGGCACCAGCCCGAGGGCGGCGATGGCCAGCAGCATCATCTGCACACCGTCGGCCATCGTGTACGGGCTCAGTCTGGTGAACACGAAGGGCACCAGCAGCAGTGCCGCGACGAAGAGCAGGTACGGCCCGAGGTCGACGGTGATCCGGTGCAGCAGCGGGCGTCGGGGCGGCTGGTTGCCCGGCCGTGCCGCGGTGCCCGGAAGCCCGGGCGTGGTGGTCTTTCCGGTCATCTCACACCCGTTCCGCTCGCAGTGCGCTGAGTAGTCCGGTCGGCCGGACCAGCAGTACCAGCAGCAGCAGCGCGAAGGCAACGGCGTTGGAGTAGCCCGAGTAGCCGTCCGGCAGGTAGCCGGCGGCGACACGTTCCGCCACCCCGAGTGCCAGCCCACCGACCACGGCCCCGGCCGGCCGGTCCAGGCCGCCGATCACAGCCGCCGCGAAACCTTTCAGCCCCAACGGGATGCCGATGCTCGCGTCGGGTGATTGGAGCGGGGCCAGGACGACTCCGCCGACCGCGCCGAGCGCGGCGGCGACCACGAAGACGATCAGTGACATCCGGCTCGGTGAGATCCCGGACAGCCGGGCGGCCTCGGCGTCCATCGCGGTGGCCCGCATCGCCCACCCGGTCCGGGTACGGGTCAGTACCAGCCACACGCCGGTCAGCACGACCGCGGCGACGCCGACGACCCACAGGTACTGCGGGGCGATGTTGACGCCACCGATGTGCAACGCGTCGCCGGAGGTGAACGGGCGGGCGAAGTGCGGTTCGGTGCCCACGAACACCAGGGCCAGGCCCTCGATGACGATGGAGGCGCCGATGGTGAGCATGATCGTCTGGTCGGTACGGCCCGCCTTGGCGCGCGGTAGCACCACACGTTCCAGCACGATGCCGATCAGCACCGCGACCGCGACCGCGGCGGCGGCTGCGGGCAGTGCCGGTACGTTCTTCTCCTCCAGCAATGCGAAGGTGAGCCCGCCGAGCATGACGAACTCACCTTGCGCGAAGCTGATCACGCCGGTGACCTGGGCGATCAGTGCGATGCCCAGGCCCACCAGTGCGTACGTGGCGCCGGTGGTGAAACCGGTGACCAGGAACTGCAGGAACTCGCTCATGTTCAGGAGGTCAGGGTCCAGGTACCGTTCTTGACCACGAGCAGAGTGAGCGACGACTCGTTGACCCCACCGTGGTTGGTGGCGCTGAACTCGTAGGTGCCGAAGGCGCCGTCGAAGGTCAGGGTCTCCATCGCGTTACGGATGCTCTCCCGGTCGTCCTTGCCCGCCTTCGTGATGGCGTCCGTGATCGCAGTCAGCGCGTCGGCGGCCATCGGCGCGAAGCCGGAGAACTTTCCGTACTCCCGGCTGTAGTCGGTGAAGAAGCTCTTCTCCGCCTGCGCTGCGGGGGTGGTCGCGGTGATCTGGTCACCGGCGAGCACCCGGGAGTGCACCATGTACATGCCCTCGGACGCGGTACCCGCACCCTTCACGAACAGTTCGGCGCCCGCGCCGGTGTCGTAGTAGACCTTGCTGGCCGGGAAGTTGGCCTGCCGCAGGTTCTTCGCGGCGATGCCGGCGCCCGGCGGAATCGCCCAGACGACCACCGCGTCGGGGCTCTTGGCCAGCAGCTTGGTGACCTGGACCGTGTAGTCCTTGTCGGCGTCGGTGAACTTCTCGTTGCCGACGAGGTCGATCTTGCCCTGCTTGTTCAGGTCCTTGAAGACGCCCAGACCGGCGTCGCCGTAGGCGTTGTCGACGCTCAGCAGCGCGATCTTCTTGATGTTCTTGCGCTGGAACTGTTTGAGCATCACGTCGGCGATGACATCGGTGTTGCCCGGCGTCTTGAAGATGTACTTGCGGTCGGCGATCGGGTTGACGATCGCGCCGGACGAACCCATCGACACCAGGGGGACCTTCTTGTCCTCCACGGTCTTCACGATCGACATCGTGGTGGGGGAGGAGCCGCCGCCGATGATCGCGGCGACGTGGTCGTTGTCGATCAACGACTTCGCTACCGACAGCGACTCGTCCGGCTTGCTTTTGTTGTCGCGGATGATCAGCTTGATCTTCTTCTGCTGATCGCCGACCTTCACGCCCTGCTTGTCGTTGATCTGCCTGGCGACCAGTTTCAGTGCCCGCTCGTAGGCCTGGCCCTGTACTGCCGCCGGCCCGGACTTCTCGATGTCGACGCCGATCGGAATTACCGAGCCCGACGAGTCGGAACTCTCCTGCTTGGCGCATGCGGCTGCGGTGGTGAGTGTCAGCACCGCAGCGAGCCCGACTGCCGCCAGGTGTCGCGTGGACACGTGTACGTCTCCCTGCTCAACGATGGATTGGTGTGCCGGACGCTATCGGTGATGTGGTCACTGTCACGATCCGGCCGTACGCCGCAACGGCGATGGGTTCATTGAAGCGCAGCGATATCTTTGTGATCCGCCGAGGGGGTAGTCAACCCGTGCCAGTCCGACCAAGGATATTGATACGCAACCGAAAGGCACATCTGCATTCTGCGTCGACAACCGGACGGAGCCGCCGTAATCACAAGTGTGTTCGTGTATATCGGTGGGTAACCGGAGCATCACCCGGTGCGTGCGTCCGGATAGGAGAAGGAACTGCGCTGCAGGTCCGCCGCAGTGACCCGCTGGGCGATCTCCCGGCGGATGGTCCCGGCACTCGCCGGCCGGCAACCCAACGCGACCTGTCGGCCCAGGATCCGCGCCTCGGCGCCGTACAGCCGGACCCCGCGACGCAGCAACGCCGCCGGTGGCTTGCGGTGCTCGGCCAGGTCACGGACCAGCCGACGGCCGAACGTGACCAGCCGGGGCCGGCGCAACGCGTACGCCTCGGCCAGTACCCCCCGGTCCCGGCAGGCCGCGACGATCTCCGCGGCGAAGATGCCCTCCGCGATGAACACCGGCGCGCCACCCAGGGCCAGACTCTCGTACCCGGTGCACCGGTCGACGCTGATGTCGTAGTGCGGTACCTCGACAGCGCCTCTACGGGCCAGTAGTTCGATCGCGGCGATCGCCGCAGTGGCGTCCCAGCTGGCCGGCGACTCCCAGTCGACCGGCGCCGGCCCGGGGCCGGACCACGATGCCGCCCGCCCACCCGACTGCGCCGACACCACGTCGGTACTGTCACCGATCCGCGGCAGCTTCGGATGGTCGCCGTTGAGGTAGAAGTCGTCGAGCGGCAGCACCGGCACCCCGGTGTGCCGGGCGACATAGGACTTGCCGGACCCTGACGGCCCGGCGAGCAGCACCACCCGGGCGACGTCGTCCTGGTCACGCATGGTGCCACCATCCCGTCCCGCCGCCCGTTCAGCCCGTAGCAGGGTACCCACAACCGGTGGCAAGGGGAACGTCGCGGCTCCCGCGATGGTCGGAAGCCGCGACGTCGCCCACCCGGTCAGGTCAGCTCGACAGGTGCCACTCGCCGTTCTTGACCACCAGGATCGCCAGCGCCTCCGGCTGCAGCCCGGAGTGCTGCTTCGCGCTGTTCTGGATCCGTCCGGACAGTCCGTCGATGCCCATCGTCTCCAGCGCGTCGCGCAGCGCCTTGTGGTTGGTGCCACCGGTCTTCTCGATCGCCTGCTTGAGCATCCGCAGCGAGTCCGCAGCGAAGGAGGCGAAGCCGGAGTAGGTGCCGTACTTCGACGAGTACTCCTTGAACCACTCCTTCTGGCTGGACACCTGCGGGGTGGTGGAGGTGACGTCGTTGATCGCCAACACCTGCGGGAACACCATGTGGGTGCCCTCGGCGGCGGACGTCGCGCCCTTGACGAACAGCTCCGCGCCGGCGCCGGCGTCCATGTACACGCCGCCCTTGAAGCCGGAGTCCTTGATGTTGTGGGCCACGATGCCGGCCGCCGGCATCACCGACCACACCACGATGGCATCCGGCTTCGCCTCGGTGATCTTCTTGACCTGCACGGTCATGTTGTTGTCGTCCTGCGCGAACTGCTCCTTGGCGACAACCTCGATGCCGAGCTTCTTCGCCTGGGCGCTCACCGATGCGCGGCCGTCCTGCCCGTACAGATTGCTCACGTTGAGCAGGCCGATCTTCGTGATCCCCTGCTTCTTCAACGCGTTGATGAGTACCGCGGCATCCTGGGCGGGGTTCGGCGAGATCTTGAACGTGTACTGCCGCTGCGCCACCGGCTCGGTGATCGCGCTGGCCGAGGCGAGCGAGATCATCGGGACCTTCTTCTGCTCGATCACCTTGGTCGCCGGCACCGTGCAGGCCGAACAACCACCACTGATCACGGCAGCGACGTGGTCGTTGTTGATGAAACCGTTGATGTTGGCGATGTTCTGCTCAGGCTTGGTCTGGTTGTCCTTGATGATCAGCTTGAGGTGGTGGCCGTTCACGCCCTTCTTGTTGAGGTCGGCGACCTCCAGCTCCAGGGCCTTGCGGTAGGTGGTGCCGATGCTCGCGGTCGGCCCGGACAGCTCCAGGCTGGCGCCGATCTTGATGTCGCCGCCGTTCGAGGCATTGGATTCGTCCGCCGCGCAGCCGGTCAGACCGATGGCACCGGATGCGAGCGCCGCGCAGCTGAGCGCGGCGACAGTACGCCGTACGTGGATCAACGTCTTCTCCTCGGAGTGTCGATCTCAGTGATGCACTGGGCGCAGGAACGGCGTGTTGTCAGGTGGTCCGCCGCTCCCGTCAATCGATCGCGGTCGACCCCCGTCCGCGTACGGCCCGGGCCACCCGCCCGGCCAGTCCTATCAGACCGCCGCCAACGCCGTTCGGCATGAACAGCAGGATGACGATCAGTGCGAGGCCGTAGACGACGATCTCGTAGTTGCCGGTCGCGTTCGGCAGCAGCTGCGGTACGAGACTCTTCGACGCCTCGGAGAAGGTGATGATCACGAAGGCGCCCAGGGGCGCGCCCCACACCGTCCGCAGGCCGCCGATGGTGGCGATGATCAGCAGCTGGATGGAGTTGAGGATGCCGGCCTGGCCTGCGTCCAGATAGGACGTCCAGTGCGCGTACAGGCTGCCGGACACCGCGGCCAGCGCGGCGGACAATGCGAAGGCGTTGCGACGTAGACCGGCGATGGAGATGCCGGCCGCCGCGGTGGCGACCGGACTGTCACCCAGCGCGGTCAGGGCACGGCCGAACGGGGAGCGCAGTACGCCGTCCACCACCATCACCGCCACCAGCAGTACCAGCGCGACGAGGTAGTACATCGGCAGGTCACCGCTGATCACGATGCCGAACGGCGCCAGCGGCGCGATCCCGGACAGCCCGTTGGCGGCCCCGGTCACCGGCAGCTGACCGGCCAGGTAGCTGACCACGAGCCCGAAGGATAGCGTCGCCAGCGCCAGGTAGTGGCCCTGGGCGCGGAAGATGAACAACCCGACCAGGTACGCCACCCCGGCGGCCAGCACCATCCCGAGCACCATCGCCAGCAGCGCGTCGACGTGCCAGCGCAGCGTGAAGATGGCCGAGACGTACCCGCCGATGCCGAAGAACGCGGCCTGCCCGAGCGAGATCTGGCCGGCGTGCCCGGTCAGTGGCACCAGGCCCAACGCGGCGATGGCCTGCAGCCCCATCAGTACCGCGACCGACATGGTGAAGAACGGCACCCGGGTGAACACCGCCGGAACGAGCAGCAGCAACGCCAGCAGTACGGCGTAGCCGGGCCACCGGGTACGCAGCACCGCGACCAGCCGGCGCGACGACTTGGTGCCGGTCGAAACGGTGGCGCTCATACCCGCACCACCGAAGCGCGGCGGAGCAGGCCGGTCGGGCGCACCAGCAGCACCACCAGCAGCAGACCGAAGGACAACGTCTCCTTGTAGTCACTGCTCAGGTAGCCGGTGGTGTACGCCTCGACTACGCCGACCGCCAACCCGCCCAGTACCGCGCCGACCGGGGAGTCCAGCCCGCCGATCACCGCCGCGGTGAAACCCTTGAGCCCGAGCGGGATACCGATGCCCGCGTCCGGTGGTTGCAGCGGTGCGAGGATGATGCCACCGAGCGCGCCGACCGCGGCGGCGAGAGTGAACGCCAGCAGGCTCATCCGGGCCGGTGAGACACCCATCAGCCGGGCGGCGTCGGTGTCCATCGCGGTTGCCCGCATCGCGGTACCGGGCAGCGTTCTGGTCAGGAACAGCCACATCAGCCCGCAGGCGAGCAGGGTGGCCAGCGCGCACCACACGTACTGCCGGGCGATGTGTACGCCCAGTAGCACGACCGGACCGCCGCCGGTGAACGGTGCGGCGAAGTGCGAGTCGGCGCCGAAGGCCAGCAGCGCGACGCCCTCCAGGGTGATGGAGGCGCCGATGGTCAGGATGACCAGCCGTTCCTTGGTGACCCGCCGGGCCGGCCGGATCACCAGCAGGTTGGTCAGCGCGCCGACCGCCGTGGTGGCCAGCAGGGCGATCAGCGCGGCCACCACGGCCGGCATGCCGGCCTCGGACAGCACCGCGAAGGACAGGCCACCGATCATCACGAAGTCGCCCTGTGCGAAGTTGATCACGCCGGTCACCTGGTACACCATCGCCACTCCGAGTCCGACCAGCGCGTACGTGGTGCCGGTACCGAGACCCGTGACGGTGAAGTCGAGCAGTTGGGACATCGTTCCCTACCGTGGTCGGCTGTGGACAGCGATCTGGGACAGCGATCTGGGACAGCGATCTGGTCGGAGCCCGGCCGGGTCAGGGCCGCTGCACCGGTTGCCCGAGGTACGCCTCGTGGACCCGGGGGTCCTCGCGCAGCGCCTCGACGCTGCCGTCGGTGACCAGTTCACCCCGGTCCAGCAGGTAGCCGCGTTGCGCGACGTGGAAGGCCACCGTCGCGTTCTGCTCCACCAGCGCCAGCGTGGTGTCCCGGCCGGCCAGTTCGACCAGTGCGTCGGCGACTTCCCGTACGGCCAGCGGGGCGAGACCCAACGAGGGTTCGTCGAGCAGCAGCAGCCGGGGGCGGCTCATCATCGCCCGGCCGATGGCGAGCATCTGCTGCTCGCCTCCGGACAGCGTGCCACCGGCCTGCCGCCGCCGGTCCAGCAGCCGTGGGAACAGCTCGTACACCGCGGCGAGTCCCTCGGCGGTCGCGGCCCGGGACCGGCTCCGGGTATAGCCGCCGAGTCGCAGGTTCTCCTCGACCGTCAGCCCGGCGAAGATCCGTCGGCCCTCCGGTACGAGGGCCAGTCCGGCCCGGTTGCGACGTTCCGCCGACCACCGGGTGATGTCCTCGCCGGCGAACTCGATATGACCGCGCCAGGCCCGCATCAGTCCGGCGAAGGTGCGCAGCAGGGTGGTCTTTCCGGCGCCGTTGGCACCGATCAGGGTGACCGCCTCGCCGCTGTCGACCTGTAGGCTCACCCCGTGCAGGGCCTCGATCCGGTCGTACCCGGCGGCCAGCCCGGTCACCCGCAGGAGCGGCGCCGCGCCGGCGCCGGTCGGTACCGGCTCCGCCGTCGGCGTGGTGGTCTGGGTGGTGACCGGTGCGTTGTCGGTGCTCATGACTCCCATTCCTCGCCGAGGTAGGCGGCGCGTACCTCGGGGTCGGCGGAGACCTCGGCCGGCGTGCCGTCAGCCAGCAGCCGGCCGTGGTCGAGTACCAGTACCCGTTGGGAGACTGCCAGCACGCTGGCCACGTCGTGTTCGACCAGCAGTACGGTGACGCCCTCGGCGGCCACCGCGGTGAACAGTTCGGCGAGGTCGGTGCTCTCCGAACGGGACAGTCCGGCCAGCGGCTCGTCCAGCAGCACCAGCCCGGGGTCTCCGGCCAGGGCACGGGCGATCTCGACCCGGCGCTGCAGGCCGTACGGCAGGCTCCCGGCGGGCCGGTCCGCGTGCTCGTGGATGCCGACGCGGCGCAGCAGGTCGAGTGCGTACCGGCGTTCGGTGGCGATCCGGCGCCGCGCGTGCGGTAGATGGACCATGTCGGCCAGTGCCATCCCCCAACCCCGCGCCAGGCGCGGCAGCAGCACATTGTCCAGTACGGACAATGAGCTGAAGACCTGCAGGTTCTGGAAGGTCCGGCTGATACCCAGCCGGGCTATCCGGTCCGGTTTGAGGCGGGTCAGCTCCCGCCCGCCGAGCCGGATCTGGCCGGTGGTCAACCGGACCGCCCCGGACAGCACGTTGAGCAGGGTGGTCTTTCCGGCGCCGTTGGGACCGATCAGCCCGACCACGCCACCTTCCTGGTGGCTGAAGGTCAGGTTGTCGATGGCTGCCACGCCTCCGTACCGCACGGTCGCGGCCGAAACGTCCAGCAGTGCGCTCATCGGCCCGGGGTCCGGTGCAGCTGTGACATGGTTCCCTTACCATCGTTGCCTGTCGGGCCGGATCGTCGATCCGGCCGCGTTCTCCCGACGCCGGGTCTGGGCCAGAATGCGTCCCCTGACCGATAACTCGCCGTCGTCGTGCCCGCGCTCAGTGAGAACAGAGCGCGGCGATATCTTCGTGGTTTTGAGTTGATCCCGTCAAGGGACCGGTACGTCGACAGTGACGGATCCATCCTGATCAATCCGAGAGATGGTCACGTGCTCGTTTCGGAATGCGATATCCGATTGGCAGTTCCAACACGTCAAGTAGTCACCCTGCCACGCTCCGGTCCAACTGGGGCCGATCGGGTCGGGCGTTGTGCGTTATACCACTTGACTGACGCTGCCCGGGGTTTCTCTTTCTCAACTGGCGTGGTGGAATCTCGGGGGTTCGGTGTGGACCAGGCCTGGAAACTGGCACGCAGTCTCGGAAGGCGGCAAGCAGTTGAGTGAGCGGACCGCGGCGACCCAGTCAGGGCGCCCGCGCCGGCGGAGCCTTGTCCCACGGCTGAGTGACGTCCGCATCCAGTCGAAACTCGGCCTGATCCTGCTGGTACCCATCCTCGCGGTGGTGGCGCTGGCCGGCATAGAGCTCGCCACCGCCGGCCAGACGTTGGTGGACGCCCGGCAGGTCGACTCGACAGTACGGCTCAGCAACAAGGCCGGCAGACTGATCCAGGCGCTCCAGGACGAGCGGCTGGCCGCGGCCCAGGTGCTGATGGCGAGCCCCAACTCGGCCCGTACCGACCTGACGAACAACTTCAAGAAGCAGAACACCCGTACCGACCAGGCGGTCCGCACCTACCGCGCGCAGCGTTCCGAGCTGAAGAACCCGCCCGGTGACATGACCGGACAGCTGTCGGTCATCAGCAACCAGCTCGACTCGCTGACCAAGGAAGTCCGGCTCGAGGTGCTCTCGCCGGACGAGGCCGACGCGACCGTCGCCTCGGTCACGTTCCGGTACCAGGTTCTGATCTCCGAGCTGCTCGACATGCGGCAGTCGGTGGTCAAGTACACCGCGAGCCGAGTGCTGTCCGACGAACTGTCCGCCAATGCCGCGCTGTCGCAGGCCAAGGAGTTCGCCGCGCAGGAGCAGTTGGCCCTGCTGCGGGTGATCAGCGACGGTCAGGGCTTCGACAGCACCAGCTTCGAGACCTTCCTCGGCACCCTCACCGGGCAGCAGAGCGCGTACGACTCCTTCAACCGTACGGCCACCGACAGCCAGCAGAGGCTGCTGCAAGAGGACGTCAACGGGCCGCACGTACAGGACTCGACCGCACTGGAGACCGACGCCCGTACCGACGGGCTGGGCAACTCGCTGTCGATCTCCGAGACCGCCTGGAACCGGGCGATGGAGCAGCGGATCACCGCGATCCGGGGCGTGGAGCAGAAGCTCGACGCAACCGCAGCCGCGCACGCCCAGGCCGAGGTCGCCTCGGTGGTACGCAAGGTGATCATCGAATCCGCCGCCGGCCTGCTCGTACTGCTCATCGCGATCATCCTGGCGCTGCTGGTGGCGCGGGCCATGGCCCGTTCGCTGCGCCGGCTGCGGGAGGGCGCCCTGCGGGTGGCGTACGAAGGTCTGCCGCAGGCGGTGACCCAGCTTCGGGAAACCGACACCATCGGTGGGCGCAGCCCGGAGGAGATCGCCGGAGAGGTCCGCGATCCCGTGCAGGTGCGTGGTCGGGATGAGATCGGGCAGGTTTCTGAGGCGTTCAATGTGGTGCATCGTGAGGCTGTGCGGGTGGCGGCTGAGCAGGCGGTGTTGCGGTCGTCGGTGTCGACGATGTTTGTGAACTTGGCGCGGCGGTCGCAGTTGTTGGTGGATCGGTTGATTGGGCATTTGGACAGGTTGGAGCAGGGGGAGGAGGATCCGGATCGGTTGGCGCAGTTGTTCCAGTTGGATCATTTGGCGACGCGGATGCGTCGTAATGATGAGAACTTGTTGGTGTTGGCGGGTGCGGATTCGACGCGGGCGCGGCGTGAGGCTGCGGCGTTGGGTGATGTGTTGCGGGCGGCGCAGTCTGAGGTGGAGCAGTACACGCGGATCGAGTTTGGTGTGGTGGATCGGGATGTGGAGGTGGAGGCGACTGCGGTGAATGATGTGGTGCATTTGGTGGCGGAGTTGTTGGATAATGCGACGTCGTTTTCGGCGCCGGATTCTGCGGTGGTGGTGGATGCGCGTCGGGTGGGTGATCGGGCGATTGTGCAGATTGAGGATCGTGGGATTGGGATGTCGTCGGATGTGTTGGCGGAGGTGAATGAGCGGTTGGCGGCGCCGCCGTTGGTGGATGTGGCGGTGTCGCGGATGATGGGTTTGGTGGTGGTGGGGCGGTTGGCGTCGCGGTTGGGTATCCGGATCGAACTGCGCGCCGCGCACGACCGGGGCACCGTCGCCGACGTGATCCTGCCCGGCTCGATCCTGGTCTCGGTCGACCGCACCGGCCGGCAGTCCATCGGACTGCCCACCCAGGAGCCCCCGCTCGCCCTGGAACCCGTCGCCGAGCGGCAGTTCACCCCCGACCCGATGCCCGGCCTGCCGTACCAGCCGGCCGGTCGGGAGAGCCTGGCCGACGCGGCCAACGCCCACGGCTACGACAACGGATCAAGCTCGCTGCCCCGGCGCCCCGCACCGCGGGATGCCGAGCCGGAGGAGCAGTCGGTACGCCGCAGTCTCTTCGACCCGCCGCAGCGTTCCGCCCCGGCCGAACCGGATCCAGAGGCCGGTACCCCGTCGTGGGACGCGGCCACCGGCTCACCGCAGGGCACCCCGGAGCGCTCGGACCGGCGCACCGTCGCCGACCAGCTGCTGCCCCGCCGGTCCGTACCGGTCGACCCGGGCGAGGCGGTCACCACCCAGTGGGAGATGCCGCCCGGCGGGATCCCGGCAGCGGGTCCCTCCGACACTGGCGCCGATTCCGGACCGATCGAGTTGCCGCGTCGTGCCACCGAGGAGACCGGTTCCAGGAGCGGCTTCAGCTCCGAGGCCGGCTCGCGTGCCGGTACCGACACCGGCGAACGGGCCGACACGGCGGGGTGGCCGGCAGCCCGTAGCGGTGCCGAGGTCAGCGACATGACCGTCGAGACACCGAAGGTCGGTTCGGCGGCCAGCGGGTGGACGTCGCGTACCCATTCGGTCGGCGCGGATGGTTCCCGGCAGAGCGGCACTGGCCGTCAGGAGGAGGACGTCAGGGCCCCCGGACGACTAGACTCGGCGCGATCGGAGCCGACGACGGGCTCCAGTTCCGGACGGAACGAGATCATCCCGAGAAATGTCGACGACACGATGGAGTTGCCTATCTTCCGCGAGGTCGAGTCGGCCTGGTTCCGTACCAGCCCGTCGCGACCGCGTACAGGATCGTCGACAGCCGCGTCGACAGCCGCGTCGTCGGCGGCGTCGACTGCCGAGCACCGGCCCACCGTCTCCGGATTGAGCCGCCGCGCATCGTCGACGCGGTCCTCGGACGAGGTGTCCCGGTCGGCGGCCGAACGCCCGGGCACCGAGTGGTCCGACACCGAGCGGACCGGTTCGTACCGGTCGGGCCAGCAGCCCGGTCAGCAGCAGTCCGGTTCGCAATGGCCGGGCGCGGAGCGCCCCGGCGGCGACCGGCCGAGCGCTACCGGGCGACCGGACGACGGGTCGTCCCGACAGTTCAGCGAGCCGGAGCAGTCCTCCGGCCGGTCCGAACGTCCCGCAGCGCGGGCAGCGGAGGTCCCGTCCGCGGGACGTCCGGACATTGATCCCTGGCAGTCGGCGGCGGACAAGGGTTGGCAGGCCGCTTCGGCGGCGGCGCCCTCCGATGGTCCGGCGGAGACTACCGGGTCGGGGCTGCCGAAGCGGCGGCCGATGGCTCAGCTCGTTCCGGGTGGAGTCGAGGATGTGGGTGAGCCGGTGCAGGTTCGTGAACGTTCCCCCGAAGCGGTGCGTGGGCTGTTGTCCGCGTACCACCGAGGCGTCCAGCGTGGACGGGCCAGCGGTACACCGCGGTCCACCTCCACGTCGGGACACAGAAGCACCGACAGCGGTGCTGGCGAGGAGCAGGAGGCATGACGACCCAGCAGATAGGTACGCAGGATCTCGGTTGGCTACTGTCCAACTTTGCGGACCGGGTCCCCGGAGTGGCGCATGCGGTCGCGGTCTCGGCTGACGGCCTGTTACTTGCTTCGTCCCGGGACCTGCCGAGGGATCGGGCTGATCAGCTTGCGGCGATCGCGTCGGGGTTGGTGAGCCTTACGCAGGGGGCATCGCGCTGTTTTGAGGGTGGCGCGGTGTTGCAGACCGTGGTCGAGATGGATAATGGTTTCCTTTTCCTCATGTCGATCAGCGACGGTTCGTCGTTTGCGGTGTTGGCTGCCCGTAGTTGTGATGTCGGGCAGGTGGGTTATGAGATGGCGTTGCTTGTCGACCGGGTCGGCGACGTTCTCACCCCAGCACCGCGCGACGGGACCGCACGGTTGGGTTGACAGCCAACCGTGGATCGAGGTGTAGGGCATGATGAACGATTCTGACGAACCGAGCAATGCGCTCGTTCGCCCCTACGCCGTGACCCGGGGCCGGACCCGGCCCCGGGTGGACATCGCGATCGAAGCGCTGGTGGAAACGACCGCCCGGGGTCGCGATGCCAGCATGGTCGGCGGGCGGGAGCAGCAGCTCATTGCTGGGCTGTGCTCTCTGCGCGTCCAGTCACTGGCCGAGATCGCCGCACGTATGCAGATGCCCTTGGGCGTGGCGCGGGTACTGGTCGCGGACATGGCCGCGGACGGACTTATCGCCGTCTACGAACCGACGACAGTCGGGGATGACGCTGTGGGTACCGAACTGCTGGAGAGGGTGCTGAGTGGGCTTCGGAGGCTCTGACGAGGGCTATCGCCGGGCGGGTGGGCGGGTGACTTCGTCCAAGATCGTCATTGCGGGTGGTTTCGGCGTCGGTAAGACCACGTTGGTCGGGTCGGTTTCGGAGATCACGCCGTTGACGACTGAGGCGATCATGACGTCGGCGAGTGTGCCGGTGGATGATACGGCCGGGGTGCCGGGTAAGACGACGACGACGGTGGCGATGGATTTTGGTCGGATCACGATTGATCAGGATCTGATTCTGTATCTGTTCGGTACGCCGGGGCAGACTCGTTTCTGGTTTATGTGGGATGAGTTGGTGAAGGGTGCGATCGGTGCGATCGTGCTGGTGGATACTCGGCGGTTGGCGGATTGTTTCGCTGCTGTGGATTTTTTTGAGCATCGTGGTTTGCCGTATGTGGTGGCGGTGAACTGTTTTGATGGTGTGCAGATGCATCAGTTGGAGGATGTGCGGGAGGCTTTGGCGGTGGGGTCGGGTGTTCCGGTGGTTCCGTGTGATGCGCGGAGTCGGGAGTCGACGAAGCAGGTGTTGATCACGTTGGTGGAGTATGTGCTCACCATGCGTCGCGGCCGGCCGGCCACCCCCACCAGGTAACGACCGCACATCGACCAGGTCGCCACAGCGCCCCCGGACGGACCCGTCGTCCCCGGGGGCGCTGTCCTGTCTATGCCGGTAGATCGGCTGGCGCACCAGATGCGTAACTGCTAGTCGTATCTCATGGAATAGTACTTCTTACGTCGGTTGTTTGACCACTAGATGCAGCGGATCAACTGCTGGCAGTATGTTCAGTCACAACTGCGACGCTGCTGGTCGCTGTGCGCGATACGGGCGCGATGACCTTCTCCGTGCACTGACTGGGAATTCAATCGTTAGCCTTCCGTGACGGACAACCTCACGGCGTCGGCTAACTTCTTGGCGGGAGCGGCGGTCTGGCGCTCCCGGCTCCGCTCGCCACCAGGCGGCGGTAGGAGGAGGAGGAAAGACATGCGACCACGGGTGGCACTCGCCGCCGCCGGCGCTGTCGCTATCGTCGCTGCGCTCGGTGCTTGCGGTAAGAACACCGGCGCTGGTGACAATGGCAGCAGCGATGTCAAGAGCCAGCAGGGTGGCATTGGCACGGCGGCAGATTCGAAAGGCCCCGCACCCGAGGTAAGTGGTGCGCAGAAGGGCGGCACCATCTACCTGATCCAGGAGTCGGACTTCGAGCACCTGGACCCGGTACGTATCTACGTGAACAACGCGCAGGTATTCGCGCGTCTGTTCCAGCGTCAGTTGACCACTTTCGTGGACGACCCGAAGACCGGTAAGTCGACCCTGGTCGGCGACCTGGCCACCGATCCCGGCAAGGACCTGTCCGGGGGCAAGTGCACGAAGTGGCAGTTCACGCTGAAGGACGGCCTGAAGTACCAGGACGGCTCGCCGATCGTCGCGAAGGACATCGCCTACGATGTGGCGCGCTCCTTCTCGCCGAACCTGGCGGACGGCCCGCACTACATCCAGCAGTGGCTGGCGGACGACACCGCCTACAACAAGACCTACAGTGGCCCCTACGACGGTGGCGCCGACCTTCCTCCGGGCGTGACGGTGCAGGGTGACAAGCAGCTCACCTTCACCTTCAAGCAGCCGCACTGCGACATGCCGTTCGCGGCGTCGTGGGGAACGACCGCTCCGGTGCCGAAGTCCAAGGACACCAAGACCAAGCTCGACGGGATGCCGTTCTCGTCCGGTCCGTACAAGATCGACACGTACAACCGTGACAGCAAGATCGTGCTGAGCAAGAACAAGTACTGGGACCCGAACACCGACCCGTCGCGGCACCAGTACCCGGACCACTTCCAGGTCAACATGGGTGCGAGCAATCCGCAGCAGACCAACCGGATGATCGCCGACAACGGCAACGACCAGTACGGCATCATGCAGGGCAACGTTGCGCCGGAACTGGTGAAGAAGGTATCCGGGGACGCGAGCCTCAAGCCGCGGGTGCTGGCCGGTTACACCCAGTTCACCTGGTACATCGCGATCAACAACGAGCGGATCACCGACCTGAAGGAACGCCAGGCGCTCAACTACGCCCTGGACAAGCGCTCCTACATCCAGGCCATCGGTGGCCCGAACATCGCGGAGCCGGCCGGCACGATCGAGTCGCCGACCACGATCGGGTTCAAGAAGTACGACGCCTACCCGTACAACCTGTCGAAGGCCAAGCAGCTGCTGGGTAACAAGCACCCGAAGCTGGTCTACGCCTACGCCAACACGGCGACCGGGCAGAAGTACGCGACGAACGTGAAGAACAGCCTGGAGAAGGCTGGCTTCAAGATCGTGCTGAAGTCGATCGACTCGTCGAACTACTACACCGAGATCGGCAAGGACAAGAACCCCTACGACCTGTACCGGGCCGGCTGGGGTTCGGACTGGCCGAGTGGCTCGACGATCATTCCGCCGCTGTTCAACAGCAAGCTGATCGCCGCGCAGGGTAACTCCACGTACTCCTACATGAAGGAGCCGGCGGTCGACAAGAAGATCGTCGAGCTGGAGAAGCTCAAGGCGGTGGATGCCGCACCGAAGTGGGCAGCGCTCGACAAGGAGATGATGGAGAAGTACGCGCCGGTCATCCCCTTCTACTACGACAAGGAATACACCTTGATCGGTAGCAAGGTCGGCGGTGTGAAGCTGGGCGTCAGCAGTGGCTGGCCCGAGTACACCAGCGCGTTCTGCAAGAAGTAGTTCCACCGCACCACCTGCTGCACCCCGATGGCCGGGTCCCTCCGTGGACCCGGCCATCGGCCGTGTCCGGGCTGGTCCTGACCCGGCCATCGGCCGTGTCCGTGACGCTTTCGTGACCGTGCGGCTCCGGCAGATTCGGTACGGTCCGGACAAGGGTGTGAAACCCACAGTTCCGGGAGAGGCGCATGCGTACCATGAGAATTCCGGCTTCCCGCGCGACGCTGGCCGGTGCGGTCCTGTTGCTGGTCGCGGGCGTCTCCGGGTGTAGCGCGAACGCCGGTCACGACACCGGTTCCACCGCCAAACATCAGCAGACCGGTGCCATCGACACCGACCCGGCACATTCGCGGGGCCCGGCCGCTCCGGTATCTGGCGCGCGACGGGGCGGCACCCTGTACGCGCTGCAGGAAGAGGACTTCGAACACCTGGACCCGCAGAACGTCTACATCGCCGACTCCGAGTCGGTCGGGCAGCTGCTGTACCGCTCGCTGACGATGTTCGCCGAGGGCAGCTCCGGCAAGCTGACGCTGATCGGCGATCTCGCCACCGGCCCCGGCACCGACGTGCACCACGACTGCCGGACCTGGCGTTACACCCTCAAGTCCGGACTGCGTTACGAGGACGGCAGTGCGATCACGGCAGCCGACGTCGGCTATGGGGTGGCCCGGTCGTTCTCCCCGGACATCAACCACGGCCCGCACTACATCCAGCAGTGGCTGGCCGGCAGCCTGGACTACAACACCCACTACAAGGGGCCGTACAACGGTGGGTCGAAGCTGCCGCCAGGGGTGAGCGTGCAGGGTGACCGGCAGATCACCTTCACCTTCGGAAAGCCGGCCTGTGACATGCCGTTCGCCGCAGCCTGGGGGACCACCGCGCCGGTACCGGCCGCCCGGGACCACAAGCCGGCGGCGTTGGACACCCGGCCGTTCTCGTCCGGGCCGTACAAGGTGGCCCGCTACCAGCGGGGCAGCGAGCTGGATCTGGTACGCAACCAGTACTGGGACCCGCGTACCGATCCGGTCCGGCACAACTACATCGACAAGCTGGTCACCGAGATCGGCGCCACCGACACCCAACAGGCCCACCGGGTGCTCGCCTCGAACGGGACCGACGCGGCGAGCGTCATGCGGGCGAACGTACCGGCCGAGCTGGTACCGGTGGTCAGCGGCGACCGGGCCGCGAAGTCACGGGTCCTGGCGGGATTCACGCCGTTCGTGGAGTACCTGAACATCAACACCGAACGGGTCACCGATCTGGCGGAACGCCGTGCCATCGAGTACGCGTTCAACCGGCGCGGCTACCTGCAGGCGGCGGGTGGCAGTACGGCGGGGGAACCGGCCACCACCATCGAGTCACCGCTGACGATCGGCCACCGGGACTACGACGCCTACCCGTCCGGTCCGTCCGGCGATTCGGCGAAGGCCCGGAAGCTGCTGGCCGGCCGGCACCCGAAGCTCGTGTACGCCTATGCCAACACGGAGCTGAAGCAGAAGCAGGCGACGGTGGTGCAGCAGTCGCTGGAGCGGGCCGGTTTCACGGTGGTGACCAAGCCGATCGACAAGTCCAGCTACTACCATCAGATCGGGCTGCGCAACGCCGGGTACGATATCTACCTGAGTGCCTGGGGCGCGGACTGGCCGAGCGGTTCGACGATCATCCCGCAGTTGTACGACGGGCGGTCGTTGTCGGTCAACGGGACGTGGTCGTGGTTGAACGCCAAGGACGTGAACAAGCGGATCGCGGAACTGTCGGCGCAGGACGCGAACACCGCGGCGGCCGGCTGGGCGGCACTGGACGAGCAGATCATGCGCGACTACGCGCCCGCGGTCCCGGTCGACTATGAGAAGAACTACACCCTGGTGGGCGACAAGGTGGGTGGTGTGTTCCTCAGCGGCTTCGTCGGCGCGCCGGTCTACTACGACGCCTACCTGAAACGCTGACCCGGCGCAGGCCGGGTCAGCGGCGGATGACCAGGCCTTCGATGCGGACGAACAGGCTGCGTTCGGTGTCGTCACCGGACAGCGGATCCCAGCCGTCGAGGTAGATCCAGCCCTGCTCGCCGGAGGCGCGTACTGCGGTGACCCGGAACCAGTAGTTGTCGGCGAAGTGTGGCCCGGCGGAGGGACCGATCAGTACGGTCTCACCGGCGCGGGGGAGCACTCCGCAGACGGCGCTCATGACGGGCCACTGCGCTTGTGTGTGGGTCCGGCGCTACCGTCGGCCATCGCGGAGCCTCCCTAGCAGGGCCGGGCCCGTGGTACGGACGGGCCCGGCCGGCCTGGTCACGGGCGGCACCGCGCCGTGCTGACGCTGCGCGGCAACGCCCGTGGGTACGGGTGATCGGCGGCGCGTACGTTTCAGATAGCGAAGCCGGTCCAGGACAGTGTGCGCGTTTGCGGCGCAATACGCAACTCCCGATCTGGTGGCCAGGTTGGCACATCGGGCGCGTGGCTTTTGGTGCGGGTGCTGTTGCACCATGTGCAGATGTCGCCGAGGACGAGTCCCACCGTCAAACGTCGCCGGATCGCGATGGAACTGCGCCGGCTGCGAGCCGCCTCCGGCATGTCCGCGGAGGAGGCGGGCCGCGCAGTCGGCCTCAGCAAGTCCGCGATCAGTCGGATCGAGAATGCCGAGTCCACCGGCCAGGTCGCCACCGTAGCCGCGTTGATGCGTCTCTACGGGGTGGCCGAGGTCGACATCGAACCGATCGGCGAGATCGCCCGGCAGGCCCGTAAACGCGGGTGGTGGCAGCGTTGGAACGACGTACTGCCGGACTGGTTCGACACCTATGTCGGTCTGGAGTCGGAGGCCAGCCACATCTCCGAGTACGAACCACAGCTCGTACCGGGCCTGCTGCAGACCGCTGATTATGCACGCTCGGTGATCAGGGCGGAGCATCCGGGGGCGTCCCCCGAGGAGATCGAACGTCGCGTCGAGTTGCGTCTGCAGCGCCAGCACACAGACGACCCGCCGAAGCTGTGGATCGTCCTCGACGAGGCCGTGCTGCACCGCATCGTCGGTGGTAGAGACATCATGCGGAACCAGCTGAAGGGTCTGCTGGAGCGTTCCGAACGCCCCGGCAACGACATCCAGGTGCTGTCCTTCGAGGCGGGCGAGCACGGCTCGATGGGGTCGGCGTTCTTCATCTTGCGATTCCCGGATCCTCGTGACACTCCGTGCGTCTATCTGGAGAATCGAGCGGGTAGCCTCTACCTGGAGGAAGTCGACGAGGTTCAGCAGTACACCACGCTGTTCGACCACTTGCGGGCGACGGCCGTTGGCGTACGCCGATCCGAAGAGATGATCTCCGACGCAATCGACAGGCTCTAGCGAGCCCTAGGAGAAAGGAGCGCGGGATGTCCTCGCCAGACCTCGCCCGCGCCCTCTGGCGCAAGAGTACCCGTAGTAACGGCTCGGGTGCATGCGTCGAGGTGGCACGGAACCTGCCGGGAATTGTCGCTATCCGAGACAGCAAGGATCCGAGTGGTCCAGCGCTGACCGTGACGCCCGAGGACTGGGTGTCGTTCACGACTGCGGTACGCGGCAACCAGCTGCACACCTGATTCGACGCGCCATCACGCACCAGGGTAGACGCGCGCCACATGCACCGTGTATGAGCCGGCCGGCCCGTCGAACCCGACGGGCCGGCCGTTGCGGCCGGTCCTGTCCCGATGTGCCAGGACGAGTGGCACACGACCTAGGGTTGCCGGTAGCCAGTACTACCGGAGGTGGCCCATGACCGTCGACGCAGACCGTCGCCTGCTGCTCGTCCACGCGCATCCCGATGACGAGGTCATCGGCACCGGCGCCACCATCGCCCGCTACATGGCCGAGGGCGTACACGTCACGCTCGTCACCTGCACGCTGGGCGAGGAGGGCGAGATCCACGTACCGGAACTGGCCCAGCTCGCCGCCGGCCAGGCCGACCAGCTCGGCGGTTACCGGATCAGTGAATGGCGGGCCGCCACGGCGGCGCTCGGCCTCGTCGACGGCCGGTTCCTCGGCGGCGCCGGCCGCTACCGCGACTCGGGGATGATGGACACCCCGGCCAACAAGCACCCGCGGGCGTTCTGGAACGCCGACCTGGACGAGGCCGGTGGACTGCTGGCGGACATCGTCCGGGAGATCCGGCCGCAGGTGGTGATCACCTACGACCCGAACGGCTTCTACGGCCACCCCGACCACATCCAGGCGCACCGGGTCGCCACCCGCGGCGTCGAACTCGCCGCGGACCGGGCGCACCCGCACGCCTGGCAGGTCGCGAAGCTCTACTGGACCGCGATCCCCAAGAGCGTGCTGGCCGCTGGGCTGGAACGGTTCGGCTCCTCGACCGACAACCCGTTCGAGGGGGTCACCAACGTCGACGACCTCCCGTTCGGTTCCCCGGACGAAGAGGTCGCGGCCCGTATCGACGCCACGCCGTACGCTGCGGCGAAGGCCGCCGCGGTGCGCGCGTACCCCACCCAGATCCCCGCGTCCAGCTGGCTGAACTCGCTCGCGGACAACACCGGTGCGGACCCGATGGGCGTCGAGCACTTCCGGCTCGCGCTCGGCGAGAAAGGCCCCGGCACCGGACCGTACGGGTGGGAGGACGACCTGTTCGCCGGTCTGTCGCCGGCCCGCCCGGCGGACCCCACCGACCCGGACCCGGTTACGCTCACCGGGTGACCAGCCGGCGCGACCAGGACAGTCAATGGCGGGTTCCCGACGGGGCGGGTGCTGCGGCGCCGCCACCTGCGGTGCAGGGCCTCGATCTGGCCTTCCGGATCCTCGGCGCGGTGGTGGCACTGTGGGGCAGCGTGCTCCTTGCCATCATCGAGGCGTTCCTGGTGCCGTTACGACTCGGCGGTGTCCGGCTCCCGGTCTCGCTGCTGCTCGCGATCGTCGGCAACCTGGCATTCATCTGGTTCGCCCGGTACACCACCGGAAGTAAACTTCTCGCCCTGCTGCCCGGACTGGCGTGGTTCGTGGTGACGATCGTGCTCAGTAGCCAGACATCGGAGGGCGACACCGTCCTGCTCGGTGGTGACTGGATGCCGTTGGCGCTGTTGCTGTTCGGCGCGGGATCGGTGGCGGTCGGGGCCTACCTGTTCGCCGCGCCCCGAGGCCGTGTTACGTCAAGTTCGTGAAACGCCTGCCTGGGGCTGCTCCGCGACGTCGTCACCTGCCTGCGGTCTTGTCCGTGGCCCGGTCGGTCGGCATGCTGGTGACCTTGCCCCCGGTGCTGCCGGGCCGCCAACGGGCGGCCGGCCGTCAAGAAGAGAGGGAGTCCCGTGCTCCGTCACCGTTGGACACCTGTCGTGGTGGTTGCGCTGGCCCTGTTCGTGATCAACGTGATAGGTCGGGTCATTGTGCTCCTCGCGGGCTGGAGCGACCCGAACAAGATGGTGCTCACCAGCCTGTACTCCATGCTGGCCATGGCACTGGTCGCCGGGTACGCCGGCTACCGCTGGGCCCGCCGGTACGACATGAGCCGGGTGGTCGGTGAGGTCGGCTCCGCGCTGGTCTTCGGTGCACTGCTGGCCACCCTGATCGGCCCCCTGCTGGTCGGCCTGAACCCGTTCTCCGGCGGCCTGGGCATCGTCCTGCGCCAGCTGGGGATGTGTTTCGCCATCTGCGCCGTCGGTGGTTTCGTCGGCATGCTGCTCGTACTCGCGCTCGGCCAGGACCGTAAGTCCCGGGCCTGGAGGTACCAGGTGGAGCGGTCCCGGGCGAAGCCACGCCGGGTGGTCAAGGGCTCCTGACCACCGGCGGCGCGGTCAGCCGCTGATGTCATGGCCTGGCGCCAGCCGGTAACGGTACCGGTGGTGGACGTGGAAGCCGAGGCGGTCGTACAGTGCGCGGGCCGCCTCGTTGGTCTCCTGTACCTGAAGGAACACCGTGTGCGCCCGGTCGAACGCCTCCTCGGCCAGTGCCGCGAGCACCTGCCGGGCCAGCCCGAGCCGGCGGTAGGGCGGGGTCACCTCCAGAGTGAAGACCCCCAGATGCCCGTCGACCACGGTGGCCCGGCCCACCGCGACCAGTGTGCCGTCCGGGTCGATGATCTCACCGAAGACCGGGTTCCCGCCGGTCAGTACGGCCAGCCCGGCCGGCGGCAGGCTGTTGCGCTGGGCCCGGATCAGTTCCACCGTCTGCGCGTCCGGCTGGCCGGAGAGCCTGACCGCGGGCAGCCCCGCCGGCCGTGTTGCGCGCCGTACCCGGTCGATCGGGGCGGTCAGAACCAGTACCGGCACCGAGGCCGACCAGCCCAGCTCGGCGAGTGCGGCGTCCACATCCTCCGCGCCCGGAAGCGGTAGCTGGCAGGCCGGTCGCAGGTCGCGGGCCCGGTACCAGTCGACGACCGCGTCCACCGCCGCGGGTAGCGGGACGCCGGGGTCACCGACGACCAGCGCGGAGTTGGCCCGGCCGGTCCAGCCGTCAGCGGCCCGCAACAGCCAGTCGCCGAGCTGACCGGTCTGCGGTGCCGGCCAGCAACCGGCGGCGATGCGTTCCAGTTCCTCGGCGCCCACCCGGCGGCGGCGTGGAGGCACCGGTTTGGCCGCGACCACCTGCCCCGGCGCGATCGCGACATCCGTACGGTCCGGTCGTCCGGGGAGCGGGTCGGGCCGGACGAGCAGGCCGGTCTCGTCGGCGCGCAGCAGTTCGCCGATCGTGTCGGTGAACACGGGCCGGCCGGCGGCCGTTCCGACAGTTCGCCGTACGACCACCCGGCGCCCGACGTCCTCGCTGGTCAGCATGGGTCCTCCGGGGCAGATGGGTGCGTGGTCAACTATCCTGCCGGGTGGCGGGCTGCGCGGTGGTCACGGCCAGGCCACGACCACATGGTGACGGGTACCCGTCGGGTCGTCACGGCCACCAGCGGGATACTAGGCTTGCCTGCGGCAGCGGGAGGACGCGTGCTGCCGTGCGCTGCCAGAGCGGAGAGGACGACCCGTGACATACATCATCGCCGAGCCCTGTGTGGACCTTCTCGACAAGGCATGCATCGAAGAATGCCCCGTCGACTGCATCTACGAGGGCAACCGGATGCTGTACATCCACCCGGACGAGTGTGTGGACTGCGGCGCATGTGAGCCGGTCTGTCCGGTGGAGGCCATCTTCTACGAAGACGATGTGCCGGAACAGTGGAAGGACTACACGGCCGCCAACTACGACTTCTTCAACGACCTCGGCTCGCCGGGCGGCGCCTCCAAGGTCGGCAAGATCGAGAAGGACGCCGGTGTCGTCGTCGGTCTGCCGCCTCGGGAGAACGCACACTGACCGGCACCGACCAGCAGAATCCGAAGATCGGGCAGGTGTCCAGCACGCTGCCCGATTTTCCGTGGGACCGGCTCGCCCCGTACGGGGAGAAGGCCCGCAAGCATCCGGGTGGCCCCGTCGACCTGTCGATGGGGACTCCGGTCGATCCGGTACCGGCCGTTGTCCGTGCCGCGCTCACCGAGGCCGCGGACACGCCCGGATACCCGCTGACCGCCGGAACGTCCGCGTTGCGTGCCGCGATCGCCGGCTACCTGGCCGGCGATCTCGGCGTAACCGAGCTGGCCGACGGGGCGGTGCTGCCCACCGTCGGCTCCAAGGAGCTGGTGGCCTGGCTGCCCACCCTGCTCGGCCTGGGCGCGGCCGATACGGTGCTGCTGCCGCAGCTGGCGTACCCGACCTACCGGGTCGGCGCGGAACTGGCCGGGGCCCGCTGGGTCGCGGACGACTCGCTGACCTCGGTGGGGCCGGCCCGGGTCGGCCTGGTCTGGCTCAACTCGCCGAGCAACCCGACCGGTCGGGTGCTGCCCGTCGAGCACCTGCGCAAGGTCGTCGACTGGGCGCGGGACCGCGGCGCCGTGGTGGCAAGCGACGAGTGCTACTACGAACTGGGCTGGTCCACCCGGCCGGTGTCGATCCTGCACCCGGACGTGTCCGGCGGTGACCACACCGGCCTGCTCGCCGTGCATTCGCTGTCGAAGCGCTCCAACCTGGCCGGCTACCGGGCCGGGTTCGTCGCCGGTGATCCGGCGCTGGTCGCCGAACTGCTCGCCGTCCGCAAGCACGCCGGGTTGATCGTCCCGGCCCCGGTCCAGCACGCGATGGTCGCCGCGCTCGGAGACCGGGACCACGTTGCCCTGCAACGGGACCGGTACGCCCGACGGCGCGAGCTGCTGTGGGCCGCGCTGACCGGTGCGGGTTTCCGGATCGAACACTCGGAGGCCGGCCTCTACCTGTGGGCCACCCGAGAGGAAGACTGCTGGGCGACCGCGGAACGGCTGGCGGACGCTGGGATCCTGGTCGCGCCCGGCACCTTCTACGGCACCGCGGGCGGACGGCACGTCCGGGTGGCGTTGACCGCCACCGACGAACGTGTCGCCGCAGCCTGCGATCGCCTCGCCGCCCTCTGACATCGCGCCGCGCCGCGCTGGGCCGGGCCGCGTCACTTCGCGCCGGGCTGCGCCGCGCCTGGCTGGCATTTTCCCCGAATAACCGTAACGAGAGGTTTGTCCTATGGCGTATTCCGGACAAATACCCCTCCGAGGGAGGCTGGGCACAGGCCGGCGGTGCCCCGGCCGGCGTGGTCAGTTGTGGGCGTGCAGGGCCGGGTTGAGGGCGATGCCCTGACGGCCGGCGCGCGGCACCGCTTCCAGAGTTCCGGTCACGGAGTTGCGGCGCAACAGCAGGTTCGACTGTCCGGACAACTCGCGGGCCTTGACCGTCGAACCGTCCGGCAGGGACAGTTTGGCGCCGGCGGTGATGTAGCACCCGGCCTCGACCACGCAGTCGTCGCCCAGGGAGATACCGACCCCGGCGTTCGCGCCCAGCAGGCAGCGTTCGCCGATCCGGACGACCTCGGCACCGCCGCCGGACAGGGTGCCCATGATCGATGAGCCGCCACCGATGTCGGAGCCGTCGCCGACGACCACACCGGCCGAGATCCGACCCTCCACCATCGAGGTGCCGAGCGTGCCGGCGTTGTAGTTGACGAAACCCTCGTGCATGACGGTGGTGCCGGCGGCGAGGTGCGCACCGAGCCGGACCCGGTCGGCGTCGGCGATCCGTACGCCGCTGGGCACCACGTAGTCGGTCATCCGCGGGAACTTGTCCACCCCGTACACGGTGAGCCGGTGACCGGTGGCACGGACGGCGAGTCGTACGGTGTCGGCCCGCTGCGCGGCGACCGGCCCGAGGTCTGTCCAGGCCACGTTGGCCAGCAGACCGAACACGCCGTCGAGGTTGCTGCCGTGCGGCGCGACCAGCCGGTGTGACAGCAGGTGCAGCCGCAGGTACGCGTCCGCGGCGTCGGCGGGCGGGTCGTCCAGCGATCCGATCACCACGGCGACCGCGACGGTACGCACCTCGCGTACCGGGTCGCGGCCGAGGCTGGCGGCGATCTCGTTGCCGAGAGCACCGGCGGCCTGCGGTGCGTCGAGTTCGGCGGTGCCGGGGCGCTCGACGTCGAACGGCGGGACGCCGAGGCCGAGTTTCTCCGGCGGGAACCATACGTCGAGAACCTGTCCGGAATGTTCCACGGTCGCCAGCCCGACGCCCCAGGCGCTGCGGGCGGTCGGGTCGCCGCCCGACGGGTCAAGGTCCTGGTCACTGCGCTGCGTCGTCACGACGACCACCGTACCGGCGGCCCGGTGGCCGGGCGTGGTCGCGTCCGGCGGGTGGCCGGAGCTGGGCGCAGGCAACGACTGTGACCCGGTGCCCCGGCACGGTCGGCCGCCGGCGTCGACCGTGTGCCCGGTGGTCGGCGTCGACCGTGTGCCCCATGAGCGGGCCGGGAAGGCGCAGGACCGGGTCAGTGCAGGCCGGCGCGGCGCAGGATCTCCACGATGACGGTCGACTTCTGGTCCGAGTACTGGTCCATGAAGGTGATGTCCTGCGCGGCGATCCGGCGCTTCTCCGCGGCGTAGCGGGCCCGGTCCTGCGGGTGGGTACGCAGCCAGTCGCGGAAGATCAGGTGCCGTAGGTGTTCGTCGCAGTCGGGTCCGAAGACGTGCAGGTTGACCTCGGGGTCGTAGCGCTTGAGGGCGCGGTGCTCGTACCAGTCGGGTTCTCGTACCCGTAGCTCATAGCCGGCGGCCTTGATCGCCGGCAGGTACGCGGCCTCGTCGGCCGGGTCGGCGACGATCAGGTCCACGTCGATGAGCTGTTTGGCGGCGAGGCCGGGTACCGAGGTGGAGCCGACGTGTTCGACGGTGAGTGCGAGCGGGCCGAGCGCGGTCCGGATGCGTTCCTCTTCGCGTGCGTACATGTCGGCCCAGGCCGGGTCGTAGTCGTGGATCGTGATCGGTTCGGTGAGCCGGGACGGCTCGCCCACGGTCCGCTGTGCCCGTTCCTCGTCGGTGATCGGAGCAACGGTGGCGGGAAGCGGTGGAGTTCGCATCCGGTCACGGTAGCCACTGTGGACACCCGGGTTGGTCGGGGAATGGCGCTACCGTCGGTAATCCAGTTGACAGCAGGGTTGTGGTGGCACAGGGTGGCGCGGTGTCTGACCTTGTGCCGTCCTGGCCGGAGAACTACCGGAGCCGCGCGGCCACGACCGCCGACGTCCCTGCCATCCAGAAGCTCGTCACCGACTGCGACCGAGAGTTGTACGGCCACGCCGAGACCGACCTCGACGAGATCGCCGCCGACCTTGCCCGGCCGGGGCTCGACCCGGCGCTCGACACCCTGCTGGTGTACGGACCGGCAGGTGACCTGGTGGCCCGGGCCTGGGTGAACCGACGGTCCGCGGTCGACGTGCATCCTGAGCACCGGGGACTCGGCCTGGGCGCCGCACTGCTGGACTGGGTGGAGGCCCGGGCTCGACAGGTCGGTACCGAGGTGATCGCGCAGACCGTGCCTGACGGTGACCGGGCCGCCGTCGAACTGATGGCCTCCCGCGGGTACGACACGCTGGCCACCGCCTGGTTGCTGGCGATCGGACTGCCGGACGAACCGGTGGTGCCGGACGCGCCGACCGGGATCCGGGTACGGCACTTCCATCCGGGTGACGAGCACGCGGCACACCAGTTGACCGAGGACGCGTTCGACGAGTGGCAGAAGCGACGCCGGTCGTACGAGGAGTGGGCGCTGCTCACCGTCGGTCGGGCCACGTTCGCGCCGGCGATGTCCCCGGTGGCGTTCGCCGGCGAGGAGATGGTCGGCGCGGTGCTGTCACTGGATGTCCCGAGCAGCGACGAGGGCTACATCGAGCGGGTCGCGGTCCGCGGCGACCAGCGCAACCGGGGGATCGCCCGGCTGCTGCTGCGGCACGCGTTCCGCGACTTCCACCGGCAGGGGCGGCGCGCCTGCACGCTGTGGACGCATTCGGACACCGGCGCGCTGTCGCTGTACGAGCGGGTGGGCATGACAGTACGACGTAGCTCCACCGTGCACCGCAAGGTGCTCGCCGCCGGCTGACCATCCATCGGTCGGCCGGGTCTGACACGGTCTAAGGTCGGTCGGGTGGACAGCTTCAGTAGCGAGACTCTTGCCGACCCGGTCGAGCTGACCCGGGCGCTGGTGGACATCGAATCGGTCTCCGGTGACGAGAAGCACATCACCGATGTGGTGGAGAGGTCGCTGCGCGGTGTCGGGCACCTGAGTGTCGAGCGGGACGGCAACGTGGTGATGGCCCGTACCGACCGGGGCCGTGACCACCGGGTGGCGCTGGCCGGGCACCTGGACACGGTGCCGATCGCCGACAACGTACCGGCCCGGTTGGACGGCGAGCTGATGCACGGCTGCGGCACCAGCGACATGAAGTCGGGGGTGGCGCTGGCGCTGCACCTGGCGGTGACGCTGGCCGAGCCGCGGTACGACCTGACGTACCTGTTCTACGACTGCGAGGAGATCGAGGCCGAGCGCAACGGGCTGAACCGGATCTCCCGTACCCGGCCCGACTGGCTGACCGCCGACTTCGCGGTGCTGCTGGAGCCCACCCACGGCGAGGTGGAGGCCGGCTGCCAGGGCACCATGCGCGCGGAGATCCGCTGCGTGGGTAAGCGGGCGCACGCGGCCCGCAGCTGGTTCGGGCTCAACGCGATCCACGAGATCGGCGCGGTACTGGGCCGGCTGCGGGCGTACGAGCCGCGGCGGGTGACCATTGACGGCTGCGAGTACCGGGAAGGACTCAACGCGGTGCGCATCGCCGGGGGTGTGGCCAGCAACGTCATCCCGGACGAATGCTCGGTGGAGGTCAACTTCCGGTACGCGCCGGACCGCGACGAGGCAGGCGCCGAGGCGCATCTGCGTGAGGTGTTCGACGGGCTGCCGATCGAGATCACCGACTCGGCACCGGCCGCACCGCCCGGACTGACCGCACCGGCGGCGGCCGACTTCCTGGCCGCGATCGGTACGCCGCCGCGGGCGAAGCTCGGCTGGACCGATGTGGCCCGGTTCGCCACGTTGGGGGTGCCGGCACTGAATTTCGGGCCCGGTGACCCGAATCTGGCGCACGCCAGGGAGGAACGGGTGGAGATTCCGAAGATCAGGGCCGGCGCGGAGGCGCTGCGCCGCTGGCTCAGCGCCGGCTGACCGGTCGTACGGCGCGCCCCCGTGCGGCGTGCCGGCCCGGCGCCGTGGGCGGCAGCGGGGGACAGTCGCTAACGTGAGTGCATGACTGGTGACGCGAAGCAACGACCGGGGCGGGGCGAGGCGGTGCCCGTCGAGCGTTCCGACCTGTCGGTCGATCCGGACGGCACCGGCCCGTACGAGGACGGTGAAACGGGCGCTCCCTGGCGGCCCGGCGCGGTACGGGTGCGGCGGGGCAAATCGTCGCGGAGCATGACCGACCAGCGGCTGCTGGACTCGCGTGGGCCGGTCGACTGGGTGCACACCGACCCGTGGCGGGTGCTGCGGATCCAGTCGGAGTTCGTGGAGGGTTTCGGGTCGCTGGCCGAGCTGGGGCCGGCGGTCAGTGTGTTCGGCTCGGCCCGTACGAAGCCCGACTCCGATGAGTACCGGATGGCCGAGGAGCTGGCGGGGGCGCTGGCCCGGGCCGGGTACGCGGTGATCACCGGCGGCGGGCCGGGCGTGATGGAGGCGGCGAACAAGGGCGCCAGCCAGGCCGGCGGCACCGGTGTGGGACTGGGCATCGAGCTGCCGTTCGAGCAGGGCCTGAACGAATGGGTCAACCTGGGCATCAACTTCCGGTACTTCTTCGTGCGCAAGACGATGTTCGTGAAGTACTCGCGGGCGTTCTGCGTGCTGCCCGGCGGGTTCGGCACGCTGGACGAGCTGTTCGAGGCGCTGACCCTGGTGCAGACCAAGCGCGTCACCCGCTTCCCGGTGGTGCTGCTGGGCACCTGGTACTGGCAGGGCCTGGTCGACTGGCTGCGAGACACCATGCTGCCGGCCGGCAAGATCAACCCTGCGGACCTGGAGCTGCTGCTGCTCACCGACGACATCGACGAGGCCATCTCGTACGTACTGGACTCGGATGCGGCGCTGGCCGAGCAGCGCGTCGCGGTGGAACGTTCGTCGGGTCAACCGCCGGTGGAGGCATGAGTTCGATGTTGTCGGTAGGTGTGTTCTGCGGATCGTCCACAGTGGTCGAGCCGTACTTCCTGGAACTGGCGGCCGAGGTCGGTGACCAGTTGGCCCGGCGGGGCCACACGCTGGTCACCGGCGGTGGCAGGGTCGGCATGATGGGCGCGGTGGCCAGCGCGGCACGGGCCGCCGGCGGCCGTACGGTCGGGGTGATCCCGCAGGTGCTGTACGGCCCGGAGGTTGCCGACGAGAGCAGCGACGAGCTGATCGTCACCGCGGACATGGCCGAGCGCAAGACGACGATGATCGCCCGGTCGGACGCGTTCCTGACGCTGCCCGGCGGTATCGGCACGATGGACGAGCTGTTCGAGGTGTGGACGACCAACCATCTCGGTCTGCACACCAAGCCGATGGTGCTGCTGTCCCCGGCCGGCTTCTACGACGGCATACTGTCCTATGTAGACACCGTAGTGCGTCACGGGTTCCTCGGCGCCGACGCGCGCGACGCCCTGTGCGTGGTGGACACCGTGCCGGCCGCCCTGGACGCGGTGGAGGCCGTACGCGCTGCAGTGCCGCTCGACGCTCCGCTGGAGACCGACGAGGCCGTCTGACGAGCCCTGAGCTACGTGAAACTAAAGAAAAACTTTAGTTTCACGTAGCGCTTGCTAGTATGGGCTCATGTCCGGGAGTTCCGGGGACGCCAGAGCTGCGCTCTGGGTGATCGCTGTGAGGCAGCAGGGTTACTTCGCTGCGTCACAGGCACTGGAATCCGGATATTCCTACCAGGCACAGCGTTACAACGCCCAGCGGGGCAATTGGCGTCCAGTGTTTCGGGGCATCTACAGGTTCCGTGAGTTTGACGATCTACCCGGTAACGATGACGCCCATCTGGTGCCGTGGGCTCTCTGGAGTAAGGGCAGCGCGGTCGTGTCGCATGTCAGCGCGCTGGCCATCCATGACCTGGGGACTGCCAATCCGGCTCAGATCCACCTGACGGTGCCGCCCGGATTTCGTAAAAAAGACAAAGCGGTGGTGCTTCATCGGGCCGTACTGGAGCCCGACGACGTTGAGCAGCGTGATGGATACCGGGTGACGACCCCGGTACGAGCGATTGTGGAGAGCGCAGCGGCAAAGATGGATCAGGACATTGTTGGCTCCGCCGTCGATGAGGCGCTGGAGCGAGGGCTCACCACCCGGCGTGCACTCATGGAGGCCGCTCAGCGGCTGGGTTCCCGCGCGGAGCTCGGCATTGAACGAGCTCTGGCACAGCTAGCGTGACCGGCCGCTACGGCGATGCCAGCGCCCTTCGTCGTGCGCTGGAGGACCGCCTGAAACGGGAGGTCACCAGAACCGGGACGGATCTTGCCCGTATCTTGCCCGGCGACGACGCCTGATCGTATTTGAGCGGATCGCCGCCCGTCGGCGGCTGATCCCGCAGCTCGGTGGATCCTCAAAGGCGGCGCGGTGATGGAGTTTCGTCTGCGGGACCGGGCCCGGACCCCCAAGGACCTGGACTTCGCCACGCAGCCACGTGACGCAGTCAGTCGTGACGGTTCGGCCATCCGTGACCTCCTCATCGATGCTCTCGCCATCGATACGGACGGGGACATGTTCGTGTTCCAGGTGTCCGTTCCCAAGGAGCTGACCGCGGACACGGCAGGCCGCGGTGGCTGGAGGTTCTCGGTCGGTGCACGACTCGCGGGCAAGCCGTTCACCAGCGTCCGGGTTGACGTCGTGGTACGTGGAGAGGAGATCTCCGCAACGGAACGGCTACCGGTGCCGAACACATTGGAATTCGCGGGCATGCCCACCCATGACATCGAGGCGGTGGACCGTCGACAGCACTTTGCCGAGAAGTTGCACGCTCTGATCCGGGACTACGGCGACCGGCCGAACACCCGTGTAAAGGATCTGCTGGACCTCGTACTGCTCATCGAAAGTGGTCTGTCAGCGGATGCATCTCTGACCGAAGTGGTTGCACACGTGTTCTCCGTGCGGGCCACGCACGATGTACCAGAGGTGATTGTGGATCCGCCACGGGAATGGGCGGACACCTACCCTCCAGCTGGCTGCCGGGTTGACCGATGCGCCAGCTCGGCTCGATGCGGCTCTGGCACTGGCCCGTGAATTCTGGGCTGCCGCTCAGCAGGCGACGAAGAGCCATGCTGGTTCGTGAGCGGATGCTCATGACTTCTGACGCGGCCTGATCAGTTCCGGATTGCTGGTCCGCAGTGGTCGGGGGTTTTCCAACCTGGGGATGCCTGTTGAGCCTCTAAGAGGTGTCAAGGGAGGTGTCCGTGTGAAGGACCCTGAGGGGTTTACCCAGTTCGTCGCGGTCAGATCGACGGCGCTGGTGCAGCTCGGCTTCGTGCTGACCGGCGATCGTCATCTGGCCGAGGATCTGCTCCAGTCGGCGCTGCTGAAGCTCGCGCAACGCTGGGGCCGGATCGAGAGTCCGCTGGCGTACGCCAAACGGATCATGATCAACGAGAGCAACTCGTGGTGGCGGCGTCGCAAGATCCGGGAACACCTCACCGACGGGATGGCTGACCGGCCGAGTGCGGAGGACACCGCCGAGTCGGTGGTACGGCAGGACGTCTTCGTTCGGGCACTGCGCAAATTGAGCGCCAAGCAGCGCACCGTGCTCGTGCTGCGCTACTACGAGGACATGTCTGAGGCCGACGCCGCCCAGGTGATGGGCTGCACCGTCGGCACGATCAAGAGCCAGACCCACTACGCGCTGAAGAAGCTGCGTCAACTGGCTCCGGAACTTACGGAACTCAAAAACCTGATCGCTGTGGAGGCATGCTGATGGCACTCCGTGAGCTGTTCCATGATGCGGCCGGCTCCGTCGCAGCCCCGCCGACCGAGCACCTGACCACTGCGGTGACCGCGCGCCTGCGACGCCGCACGATGATGAAGGCCACCGGCACCGGTGCGTTGAGTATCGCCGTGGTGGGCGCGTTCGGCACCGGGTACCTGGCCCTGCGACCAGCCCCACCCGCTCCGCTGCCGGCGGCCGGTAGCCCGCCGGTGGCGTTGCGTACCGACCGTGCGCTGGCGCTCGGCAGCTATACCGCACCGAAGTGCAACGCCGGTAGGTGCGTACCCATCCTGACCACTGTGGACGGACGACGGTACACGTTGCCCGGGCCCGTTGCGAAACACCCCGACCGCCTGGCAGGGGTCGGTCTGTCTCCCGACGGGCGGTGGCTGGTGTACAACCAGCGCGGCGAGGCCCAGCTGCGCGACCTCACCGGAACCACGACCTACCACGTCCGGGGCTCGGGCAACCGGGGATCGGCCTACGGCTGGTCGAGCAACGGCCGGTGGGCGCTGATCCAGCCCATTTCCCATAATCGTGACGGATCCAGTGGTTCCACCACGCCGATCCGGGTCGACCTGAGCACCGGGAAGCAGATCGTCATCAGGACGCCCAAGAGCCGCGACACTCTTGACGGGTTCTTCAGCAGGGGCTTCGGCTCCCGGATCGCTCTGCTGCCCTCCGGTGACCTGCTGCTCGGCGCCCCGGGTGCGAAGCCGACGACCCCGCCACCAGCTTGGGGCCCGTCCCAGTCGTCGCAGTCGCCGAAAGCTGGACCGGGTACCTACCGCGTCGTCGATCCGGCCACGGGTGCGGAGAAGCGGCGCGTGACCGTCCAGGATGCGGTGCACTGGGCAGGGGGCGGTCTCACCCGCAACGGCCACACCACGGCGAAGTGGAACTCGGAGATGACCGATGTCCACGCCCGGTCCGACGGGCGGTACGCGGCCTTCTCCTTCGTCGACGATCCCACCGTCAGGGACAGCGGGCTACTTGTGATCGCCGACCTGTCGAACGGGTCGGTGCGTACGGTCGACGTGGCGAAGTTGGCCCGGAGGGCCGGTCTGACCGGGCCCATCGTGTACTCCATCCAGTCCTACACCGGTCAGGCACTCACGCTGCTCACCCAGACCGGGCAGATTGTGCTGGACGGCAACGCCGAACGGGTGACGGCGGTCCACAAGATGCCGAAGTACCCCGAGCACGCCATACCGCCGGGCTACCTCACGTCGCTGGACTGACCGATGCCGGTGAGCCTGTCCCCGGGCCCGGGGACAGGCTCACCGGCGGTCCTGCCGGGTACTGGTTGCCGGGCAGGACCAACGGTGTCGGCCGCGGCAGGTCGAGCTGGCCGGCAGGGCACTCCGGTCACCGGCGGCCGGTGGGCACCGCGCTGGTCGCATGGATCCCGAGACCGGTCTGCTCCGGGGCGAGCCAGGGTTGCAGTTCGAGCCCCTCGTCGTAGTCGCCACCCGACTCGTACCGGTAAGGCAGTGGTGCGGCCGTCGGCAGGTCCCGGAGCCGTTCACGCAATGCCTGGGCGTACGCCGTTCCCTCCGGTTCGGTCAGCTGGTCGGCGCCGTACACGACGAACGGCGGCAGGGCGGCCATGCCGGTGTACCAGAACGTGCCGTGCAGCAGCGGCCACAGCACCTGGTCGATGTGCCCGTGGATACCGCGCGGGCCGAACGCGGATTCGCGGGCGCCGACCGAGGTGACGATCAGCGCGCGCTTGCCGGCCAGGCCGCCGTCCCCGTACCGCCGGTCGTGGCCGTCCTGATCGCTCAGGCCGAAGGCGAAGCCTTCCACGAGTACGCGGTCGAACCAGCCCTTGAGGATGGCGGGCGGTCCCAGCCACCAGAGTGGGAACTGGAAGACCACCGTGTCGGCCCAGCGGAGCTTGCGCTGTTCGGCGCGGATGTCCTCGCTCAGCGCGCCGCTGTGCTGCGCGCGCTCCTGTGCGGAACCGATGAGGAACCGCTCGTCGCCGGGTGGGCACCCCACGTCGGTGGCATCGAGTACGGCCTTCCAGCCCATGGCGTACAGATCGGAGACCTGGGTCTGGTGGCCGAGCCGGTCGAGTTCGCGCAGGCCGTCGCGCATCAGGGAGGCGTTCAGGGAGCGCTGCTCGGGGTGGGCGAATATCCACAGAACGTTCATGCGGTTGATCATGCCGCCGCGGGCCCGTGTCCACGAGTGGCCAGATAGTCAATGCATGAAAGAATCTGGCCATGGATGCAGCGCCACCGTCGTTCCGGCACGACGGCCAGCACCGGGTCGCCGTGCTGGTGCGCCCCGGTGTGATGCCGTTCGAACTGGGTCTCGTACACCAGCTGTTCGGCGCCGCCGGACCGCGGTACGAGGTGGTGACCTGCGCGCTCGTGCCCGGTCCGGTCGACACGAACGCCGACTTCCCGATCCACGTCGGGCACGGCCCGCAGGCGCTCGCCGAGGCCGACACGGTGATCGTGCCGGCCACCCATGGGTACGACGACCCCGAGGAGGTCGGCCGGCTCGGTGCCGGGCTCGCCGCGGCGTTGGGCCGCATCCGCCGGCCCGGCACCCGCGTCGCATCGGTCTGTACCGGCGCGTTCGTCCTGGCCGCCGCCGGGTGGCTGGACGGCCGGCGGGCCACGACGCACTGGAGGTCGGCCGAGCGGTTCCGCGAGTTCTTCCCGGCCGTCGACCTCGACCCGGACGTGCTGTACGTCGACGAGGGCGACCTGCTCACCTCGGCCGGGGAGGCCGCCGGCATCGACCTGTGCCTGCACCTGATCCGCCGCGACCACGGGGCGACCGTGGCCAACGACGTCGCGCGCGCCACCGTCGTACCGCCGCACCGCGAGGGCGGGCAGGCGCAGTACATCACCCGTCCGGTCCCTGCCCCCGGGCCCCGCGCCGGCACTGCCGCCGCCCGCGCCTGGGCGCTGCGCCACCTCGACCGGCCGGTGTCGCTGCGGGAACTGGCGCAGCAGGAGGCGATGAGCGTACGGACCTTCACCCGCCGCTTCCGAGAGGAGACCGGGTCGACCCCGGGGCAGTGGCTGACCGAGCGGCGGCTGGAGCGGGCACGGGAACTGTTGGAGCAGACGGACCTGTCGGTCGACCGGGTCGCGGCGGCGGCAGGTTTCGGTACCGGCACCTCACTGCGCCAGCACCTGCAGGCGGCGCTCGGCGTCTCGCCGTCGGCGTACCGCCTCACCTTCCGCGGCGCCTGAACCGTCGTAAGGTCGCACTTTCAAGCCGGATTTCGTTGCTTCTTGACGTAGGATTGCCTCTACATGCACTCCAGCGCGGTGGAGGGATGGCAGTGCTGCTGCGTTTCGAGGTCTCGAACCATCGGTCCATCAGTGCGCCGGTGGAACTGTCGATGATCGCCGTGGACCGGGACCGGCCGGCTGCGCGCTCGTTCGAACTGCTCAACGAACAGGTGCTGACGGTGGCCGGCATCTACGGGCCGAACGCCTCCGGCAAGTCCAATGTCGTCGACGCGCTGGCCTGGCTGTCGATGGCGGTGGCCGGATCGCTGCGGATGTGGGACGAGGAGATACCGCGGGAACCGTTCAAGTTCGCGGACGGTCCCAGCCAACCGACCACCTTCGAGGCGGAGATGATGGTCGGCGGGGTCCGGTACTCCTACGCGCTGACGTTGGACGACACCGGCGTCCTTTTCGAAGGGCTGTACAGCTATCCAGAACGCCGGCGGCGGTCCCTGTTCGAGCGTTCAGACGGCGAGATCCAGTTTCGGCGTGGTCTGGGGACGGTGGCTGGGACCCGGGAACTGCTGACACCCACCACCCTGGCGTTGTCGGCCGCGATGCGGTTCCGTGAGCCGGAAATCCAGCCCTTCGGCCGTCAGCTCGCCAACATCGGCATGCTCGGGGCCAGGATCAACAGGGCTCGTCCCTGGAGGAACCCGTTCGTCCATGGTGAGCGCGCTCGTGCGACCTCGCAGATGTTCCAGGAGAAAGCACCTCAGAACCAGGAGCCGTTGTTCGAACTGGAGGAGGACGAACAGACCGACTGGTCGGCGCTTGCTCTCGGGCTGCTCCGGTTCGCCGATCTCGGAATCGAAAACGTCGAGGTCGCCGAGGAGACCACCCTGGACGGCCGTCCCAGGAAGAGCGTCAAGCTGGTGCACCGGGTTGCCGATGAGCACGTCGCGTTCACCATGGCGGACGAGTCCGAGGGGACCCGGACCTGGTACGGGTTGATCGGGCCGGTCCTGCACGCGCTCCGGTCGGGGCGCACGCTGCTGTTCGACGAGATCGACGCCAGCCTGCACCCGAAGCTGTCGGCGCGGCTCTTGGAACTGTTCCAGGATCCGGAGACCAACCCGCGCGGCGCGCAGCTCATCTTCACCAGCCACGACACCAGCCTGTTGAATTCATTGAACCGGGACGAGGTCTGGCTGACCGAGAAAGGTGAGGACGGAGCGACCTCGCTCGTCGCTCTCGCCGAATACGGTGGCGACAAGGTGCGCCGGTCGTTGAACCTGGAAAGGGCCTATCTGCAAGGGAGATTCGGTGCCGTGCCCGAACTCGACCAGCACCTGTTGCAACGAGCCCTCGGACTCGTGACGGAGACATCCTGATGGTTCGGCGCCCCCAGCCGCGAAAGTCCCTGGGCCGGAAAGTCGGAGTACGCCAGCCCCGGAGAACGTTCGCCCTGTTCTGCGAAGGGCAACGCACTGAGCCGGAATATCTGGAGGCGTTGAAGCGTGACCATCAGGTCCGCAACGTTGCCGCCGTCGAACTGAGGATCGAGACTCGGGGGAGCGGATCAGTACCGCTGACCCCGGTACGCAATGCCGTGGCCGCCAAGGACAAGTCCCGTCGTGAGGAGGGCGAGGTCGACGAGTTCTGGTGCGTGTTCGACGTGGAGTGGCCCCGCAACCATCCCGCGCTGAACGAGGCGATCACGTTGGCGCGCGATCACGACATCAAGCTGGCGGTGTCGAACCCGTGCTTCGAACTCTGGCTGGCGCTGCACTTCCAGGACCACCGGTCGTTCCTTGACAACGACGATGCCCGCCGGCTCCGCCGTACCCACGACAAGCAACTCGACAAGGGCCTGGACGGAGCGCTCTACATGCCCCGCAAGGCAGCTGCCGGCACGCGGGCCGCCGCGCTGGAACGGTCGCACCGCAGGAACGGGACCTGTTTTCCGCACGACAATCCGTCCTCCGGCATGCACCTGCTTCTCACCGCAGTGACGGTACGACCGGAGTCGGAGGCACTCTGACGCTGCAACGCCCCAGGTCAGGATTTGGGGCGTGCATGCCAGCGGGTCAGGATGTCGGCCGAGGAGTACGCCACCTGGTCGGGCTGGTTGAAGCGGAGGAAGTCGCGTACGGCCCGGTTGTCGGTGTCGTCGCCGAAGTCCTGGCCCGATACCAGGTCCGGCGGTACGAGGTAGTGGTAGCCGCGTTCGCTGGCACCGAGTACGGCGTAGAGGACGCAGCAGACGAGTTCGACACCGCAGACGACCAGCCCGTCGATGTCGTTGTCGTCCAGGAAACTCAGGAACTCCCGGCTCTGCCAGCAGTCGAAACGGTGCTTGACGACCACGCTGGCGGCGCGTACCGGTTCGACGAACAGTTCGGCACCCCACGAGCCGGCGGCGCACAGACCCTCCGGGCGTTCCCAGCGGCGTTGCCGCGGGGTGAGCTGATCGAAGTCGAGGACCTGCCGGGTGTACACCACCGCCGCGCCGAGATCGCTGGCCTGCTGGGCGAAGGCGTTGGCGCGATGCGCGGTCTCGGCGTTGTGGGTGTTGGTCGGTGGCTGGTCACCGTTGACCTCCGGGCTGCAGAAGTCGTTCTGGAAGTCGACCAGCACGACCGCGATCCGGCTGAGCGGAAGGTCGAAGAAGGTTCCGGCTGCTGTCGGCGGCACGCTCATGGAATCGAGCGTAGGAGTCCTGCGTACGCTGCCGCGACCTTGCGTCCGGTCCGGGTGGCGGATCGGACGGTCATGATCTGGAGCGGTGGGCTGTTAGTTCTGTAAAATAGGTGTTTTGTGGAGTTCTGTTCCGCGCTGATGGCCCAATGCTGCGGATCTTGTCAGGAGATCCGCAGCACGGCCTGATGCAGGTCGCGCATCGGCTCAACCGGTACGACCGTTGAGCGTCAGCGCGCCGTGATGGTGGTGAGGAATTCGCGCCAGGCGGTGGGGCTGACCGTAAGGTGGCCGCCGTCAGGATCCTTGCTGTCGCGGACGTAACAGGTGTTGTCGGCGGCGGCGACCTCGATGCAATTGCCTCCCTGGTTGCCGCTGCGACTGCTCTTCCGCCAGTTCAGCTCACGCATGCTGTTCACAGCTCTCCTAACCTTGCCTGGACCAACTCGATCGAGTCCTCCGGTGACAGAGCCAAGGCGCGGAGGGCATCGAACCTCAAGCGCATCTTGCCACCAGTTTGGGTTTGATTACTAGTTGTCCAGTACTGGGGCCTTCGATGTACACCACGTACTCGCTCTGAGCCATTTCCAGGATCTCGAAGGCGCCATCCATGGCGGCGTGGACGCCGCAGTCGAAGGGGAGGACCTGGAGGCGGATGTGGAGGTGGGCGGACATGTCGATGAGGTGGGTGAGCTGGGCGCGCATCACGTCGGGGCCGCCGACGGTACGGCGTAGTACGCCCTCGTCGAGGACGACCCACAGCAGTGGCGGGGTCCTGCGCTTGAGGATCTCCTGGCGTTCCAGCCGCGCGGCGAGCTGGCGTTCGGTCTCCTCGGGATCGTTGGGCGGCCAGCTCGCGTCGATGACGGTACGGGCGTAGTCCTCGGTCTGCAGCAGCCCGGGCACGGCCTGCACCTCGAACTCGTGGATGACGGTGGCCGCCGCCTCCATCTCCACGAACGGCCGGAACCAGGACGGGTACGCCTCCCGGGTCAGCAGCGGCCACAGCCGCATCAGCGCACCACCGGTGGCTAACACCTCATCACAACGACGTGTGAAGTCCTTGTTCGGTGCGCGTTTCCCGGTCTCGATCATGCTGACCAGCGCGCCGGAGCAGAACACCTGCTGCGCCAGTTCCTCCTGGGTCAGACATCCACAGTGGACGATGCCCCCTAACATCGGCTAACGCACGGGCGCTCGGTGGAGTCGGTATTCACGAGCCCGTACGGATCACTCGTTGAGCTTAGACGCCTACCACGAGTGAAGGAAGACCGTCAGTATTCACATCGTGACTACAACAACCTCCGAGGCCACTGTGGACCTCGACGCCATCCGTACCCGTCTCTGCCGCGAGCTTCCCAGGCTGCGACTGCCCGAGCTGCCGCGCCGCTTCCTGCTCGTCGAGTTCCTCGACCCGGACCCGGCGGACGCCGAGGCCGGTGAGGTGAACGCTGCCGCACCGGAGCTGTTCGCCTGGGGGCTGGCGTTTCCCGGCTCGGCGACGGTGTTCCATCCCGACGGGCACACCACCCGACTCGGTTCGGCCGACCGCGCGCTGTCGCTGTTCGGCCGGGTCCACGACATCGACCTGGTCTGGATCGACCGGGCCTAGCGCTTCCCCGGCACGCCCGCAGTCGCTACTATTACGTCGCGGGATATATCGCGCGACGTAATGGTGAGCGACGGAGGTGGCAGGTGGAACTGCGGTTCGCCGAGCCCGGCGTACTGATCCTGGCCAGCCTGTCCGACGGTCCGAAACACGGATACGCGCTGATCAAGGACATCGAGGAGATCGCCGGTACGACGCTGGGGCCCGGCACCCTCTACGGCGCGCTGACCCGGCTGGATCAGCGCGGCCTGGTCGAGGCACTACCCGCGACCGACCGCCGCCGGCCGTACCGGATCACCGCAGCGGGTGCCGAGGCCCTGCGCGAGTACCTCGAACAGGTACGGCGCGTGGCCACCGTCGGCCTCCGCCGGCTGAGGGCGAACCCGTGCGCCGGCTGATCCGCCTCTACCCCGCCGCGTGGCGTCGTCGCTACGGCGCCGAACTGGAACAGCTCGTCACCGACCTGCGGCCGTCCAGATCCCGGGCGGCCCTGGTGATGGACCTCGTCAAGGGGGCGGTCGCCGCCCACATCCGGAAGGAGCTCGTGGTGCCGATACCCGTACGTCGGGCGCTCAGACGTGGCCTGCTGATCGCCGGCCTCGTCTGGCTCGCCCTGTCGGTCGAGATCGTGCTGACCAACGTCGTGTTCCCCACCCGCAAGGACAACGACGCGATCCCGGCGGTGCTGTCGTACCTGGCCGTCTTCGTGCTGCTCGCTCTCGTGGGGGCCGGCGCGGCCCGGGACCGGGTGGGCGTCGGCGGCCGCGCGCTCGTCGGCGCGGTCACCGGTGCCGTCATCGGTGTGCTCACGGTCGGTACGTTCGCCCTGGTCGACAACGTCTGGTTGGACGTCGTCGCACAGCAGCAGGCCAAGATCACCGGCTTCGCACAGAGCCACGCCGGTTCGATGCGCGAATACATCAACAATGGGCTGAGCGGCGCCGGTGTGGTGCTGCCGCTGATGCTGGCCGGCTGCGGTGCCGTACTCGCCTCGGTGGGTGGACTGCTCGGCCGACCACCCGCCCCGGACGCCCATCCGACGACCTGACCCGTACCTGTCCCGCCGGCCGCGACCACGACAGGTCCGGTCAGCGCAGGCCGATCCGGGCCGCGATCCGTGCGGGGTCGATCGTCGGGGCGAACGGTGCGGTGATGCTGTGGGTCTCGCCCACGGTCACGCTCGCGGTGCGTTCCCGGAACACCGATCCTACCGGGGTCCGGTCCGCCGTGACGGGATTGAGAGCAGGTCAGGCCAGGCCGCGGCGGCAGGCGGCGGGTTGCCGATCGCCGCGGATGGTGGCGACCATGTCCAGTGCCTGCCGGGTGGCGCGTACCTGATGTGCCCGGAAGAACCGGGCGCCCTGCCAGGCGCTGACCACTGTCGCGGCCAAGGTACCGGCGAGCCGCTGGTCCACCGGCAGGTCCAGCGACTCGCCGACGAAGTCCTTGTTGGACAGTGCCACCAGCACCGGCCAGCCGGTCGCGGACAGCTCGTCGAGCCGGCGGGTCAGCGTCAACGAATGCCGGGTGTTCTTGCCGAAGTCGTGCGCCGGGTCCAGCAGGATCCCGTCCGGCCGTACGCCGACCGACACCGCCCGCTCGGCCAGCCCGGTGACCGTGGCCAGGACATCGGCGACCACGTCGGGGAACGACGGCCGGTGCGGACGGGTACGCGGCGCCAGCCCACCGCTGTGCGAGCAGACCAGCCCGGCGCCCGTCTCGGCGGCCACCTCCGCCAGCGCCGGGTCCGCGCCCGCCCAGGCATCGTTGAGCAGGTTCGCACCGGCCGCCACCGCCTGCCGGGCCACCCCCGCCCGCCAGGTGTCCACCGAGATGACCAGGCCAGGATGACGTTCCCGGATGGTCGCCACGAACGGGACGATCCGGCGGATCTCCTCCGCCTCGTCCACCTCGCTTCCCGGCCCCGCCTTCACCCCGCCGATGTCGATGATGTCCGCACCCTCCTGTACGGCCCGGTCCACGGCGGCCAGCGCCGCCTCCGTGCCGAAGGTGGCGCCCCGGTCGAAGAACGAGTCGGGTGTCCGGTTGATGATCGCCATCACCGCCAGATCGGTCGGCGCGAACGTACGGCGCCCCAGCCGCACCGGACCCTGCTCGTGACCTGCCCGACCGGTACCCTCGCCACTCACCGTTACCTCCCTGCCGACGGCAACCTGCCGCGCTGACCGTACCCGGGTCGTGGCCGTGTGCTGGGCGTGCCACGATTGCCGGTATGCGCGAGATTCTCCTGCTGCTCGTCGGGGCGTTGGTCGCCGCGGGAATCGTCTTCGGGATCGTGGTGCTGGCCACCTCCGGACGGCACGGTATGTCGCCGGCCGAACCCGACGACCGGTACCGCCGGCTGCCGGGCGACCGGCCACTGACCGAGCAGGACCTCGCCGACGTACGGTTCGACACGACGGTCCGGGGCTACCGGATGTCCGAGGTGGACCAGGCGCTCGGGCGTATCGGGTACGACCTGGGCTACAAGCATGAACTGATCGCCGCGCTGGAGGCCGAGGTCGCCGCGCTGCGGGCGGGCCGTACCGAGGACGCCGACCTGCTGCAGTCACGCCGCCTCGCCGCCCGTGAACCCGACGGGGACGTACCGGCATTGCAGGTTCCGGCGGACCGGGACGCCGCGGATGACGCTGACGGCGCCGACGCCGACGAGCCGGCTACGGATGACGCGGCGGGCGGTTCCGACGACGCGGCCGAGGAGACCGGCGTGTCCGCCGCGGACCGCAGACACCGTACGGGCGGCGACCCGGAACCGACGCCTGCCGAGCCGACGTCCGCGGAACCGCCGACGCTTGCCGAGCTGACGTCCGCGGAACCGGCCACGGCCGCAGACCAGGCCGATCCCGGCCAGGCCGATCCCGGCCAGGCCGATCCCGGCCAGGCCGACCCGGAGCCGCCGGGCAGCGGGCAGATGGAGAATGGACCGGCGGACAGCGGCAAGGAGCCAGGGAAAGGCGGGCCGTCGACCGGATCCACCTGGACCAGCTCCACCAGCGCACTGTCCGACCGGGTGTCCTCGCCCCGCCGGTGACCGGCGACGGCGCGCCAGCACACGAAGCGAAAGGGGTACCGGTGTCGTCGGATCTGCTGATCGGCGCGGACGGTCAGGCGCGGTGCCCGTGGGCGGGCAGCGCACCCGAGTACATCGACTACCACGACACCGAATGGGGACAGCCCGTCCGTACCGACGACGGGCTGTTCGAACGGGTGAGCCTGGAGGCGTTCCAGTCCGGGCTGTCCTGGTGGACGATCCTGCGCAAGCGGCCCGCGTTCCGGGCAGCCTTCGCCGAGTTCGTCATCGAGAAGGTGGCCAGGTTCGGCCCGCAGGACCGGGAACGGTTACTGGCCGACGCAGGGATCGTACGAAACCGGGCCAAGATCGAGGCGACCCTGCACAACGCCCGCGTCGCCCTCGACCTGCCGTCCGGGCTGTCCACCCTGATCTGGTCGTTCGCGCCCAGGACGAGCCCTCGGCCGACGGACCGTGCGGCGGTACCGGCCATCACGCCGGAGTCGAAGGCGCTGGCCAAGGCACTGAAACGGCACGGCTTCCGGTTCGTCGGCCCCACCACCGCGTACGCGCTGATGCAGGCCGTCGGCCTGGTCGACGACCACCTGGCCGGTTGCTGCGTATCGCCCCGCCGCTGAGAGCGCTGTTCAGCCGCGTGATGAGATGACATGCGGAGGTTTCATGGGTGACTGGACGACGCGCCGGGACTGGATGGTCAGCCTGGACCTGCCGATCGAGGCTTCCTCACCGGCGGAGGCTGTCCGGATCTTCTGGGACTACGTACGCACGCTGGGCCCGGGCGAACTGCCCGCCTTCGTCTGGCCGCGTGGCGACGAGTCGGCCATGCGCCCGTACGTACTGGGCACCGAACACGAGCTGGATCCGGAAGAGGACTAGTTACGGCGGACGTCAGCGCCACGACACCACCCCACTGCACCTCACGGCACCGCACCTCACGGCACCGCACCGCACCGCACTGCACTGCGCGCATTTTCCCCGAAAAAGTCGGTTTGTCGCGATTGGCGAATAGGACTTTCGGGGAAAATACCCACGCGGGAGCGGTAGAAGGCCCCCGCGTGAGTCTCACTCGCATCAAGCTTTGCCATCACGTGAACGGCGTTGACAACGGGGCCATGATCAACGCAGCGAGCCCATGATCAACGCGACGAGGTGTCGCGGGCAGGGCGGGGGCCGGTGGGTCATCTGCCGTGGAACGCCGGGGAGCGCTTGCCGACGAAGGCGGCGGTGGCCTCGTGATGGTCGGCGGTGGCGCCGCAGATTGCCTGCGCCTCCGCCTCCACCGTCAGCGCCTCGGTCAGCCCGTGCGAGGCGCCGGTCGCGAGTTCCCGTTTGAGCTGCGCGTACGCCACGGTCGGCCCGGCCGCCAGCCGGGTGGCCAGCGCCACGGCGGTGGGCAGTACCTCCTCGTCGGAGGGCATCAGCCGGGTCAGCAGGCCGAGGCGCTGCGCCTCGTCGGCGTCGACCTTGTCGCCGAGGATGGTCAGTTCGGTAGCCTTGGCCAGGCCGACCAGACGGGGCAGGCTCCACGAGATGCCGGTGTCGCCGGCCAGCCCGACCCCGGCGAAGCTCATCGCGAACTTCGTCCCCGGCCCACCGATCCGGAAGTCGGCCAGGAACGCCAGCGCCGCACCGGCGCCGGCCGCGGTGCCGCGTACCGCCGCGACGACCGGTTTGGGCATCGTGCCGAGGATCTGCGCGATCGGTGTGTAGTGCTCGTGCACCGTACGCATCGCCTCGCCGCCGGTCTGCAGGGTCTCGATGTGCTCGCGCAGGTCCTGCCCAACGCAGAAACCCTTGCCGGCGCCGGCGAGTACCACGGCCCGGCAGTCCGGCGACGCGGCGACCTCGGCGAGCGCGTCGCGCAGCGCTTCCTTCAGCGCGATCGACAGTGAGTTGAGCGATTCGGGCCGGTGCAGCGTGATGGTGGCGACGCCCTCGGCGGAGTGCTCGACGAGCAGCGGTGCGGAGTCGGTCATCGGGGCCTCTCGGTGTCAATCCAGTGTGGACAGGTACGACTGGCTGCCGGCGTGCAGACAGTTGTCGACGAAACGGTCGGCGGCGGGGCGCAACCGGGTGGCGTACCGGTCGAACAGGGCGGCGGCCCGTACCCCCGGCCAGTCGTCGGGCAGTAGTTCGGGTGGCAGCTGCGGGTCGGAGAACAGGAACGTACGCCAGCTGTGTACCAGCCGGAAGCGCATCGCGTAGCGGGTCCGGTCGTTGGCGGTGGCGGGCAGTTTCGCCAGTAGCGGCCGGTACTCGGCGATGAACCGTTGGTACGAGGCGGCCAGCGCGGGCAGGTCCCAGGCCTGGTGTACCAGTTCGGCGGTGCCTCCGTTGCCGGCGGCGTGCTGCGCGATGAATCGTTCGGCCGGTATCGACATCTCCCGCAGCAGTTCGGTGACCTCGTTGTCGCGTGCCCGGCTGGTGCCGCGGCGGGGCGCCGCCCAGGTGTTCGGCGACAGCGGACCGAAGCCGAGGAAGGCGAGGGTGTCGGCGAGCCGGGTCCGGGCGGTGCGGCCGGTGGGCGGGGTCAGTACGACCAGATCGAACCTGCCGTCCCAGTCGCGGCGGTTGGTCCGGTAGATCCGGGACGCCGCGTCGTCGAGCCGGTGCAGGGCGCGGCCTGTCAACGCGTAGCCGGGGCCGGCGGGCAGTCGTACCGGACGTAGCCAGCCCTGCTGAACCATCCGGGACACGGCGGTACGGACCGCGGGCGCGGCGATGGACAGCGGGGCGAGAAGCCGTACCAGGGCGGCGACCGGGGCCTCCGCGCCACGGGGGCGGAGGTGGTCTCCGTACAGATCGAACAGCGCGGAGCGTGCCTGCACGCTCGCGAGTGTGACAGTTCGGTACCGAAGATGCCAACAACTGTCACATATGCACGGGGCCGGTTTGGGTATGGGCGCGCTCATCAGGGAAAATCACAGTGTGAACTCTGTCGTCGTCCTGCGGGCCGGCCGGTCGGCGGCAACTGGAAGGTATCGGCCGTAGGTAACTGCGGTATCGAATCGAGGGGAGACAACATGGCGGCCATGAAGCCGCGGACGGGTGACGGTCCGCTGGAGGTCACCAAGGAGGGCCGCGGCATCGTCATGCGGGTTCCGCTCGAGGGCGGTGGCCGACTGGTTGTCGAGATGACTCCGGACGAGGCCAGCGATCTCGGTGAAGCACTGAAGTCTGTCGCAGGCTAGCCAACTCACATCCTGACGGTCATGCCGGACCCTGCCCGGCCCGACACGCCGGTGCGGCAGCCGGCACACCACCACCTCTAGGCGAACGACCCTCACCGGTTCCGGCATCCGGCCCTCTGGGCCGGGTGCCGGAACCGGTGCCATCCTGTCCAACCACACGCCGGCCCCCTCCACGCGGCCATCCCGGCGTGACCTGGGAGGTACTGTACGTGGCCACGCTCACCGTGAAGCTCGGTACCGGCGGGGCACTTCCCGCGGTACTGGTCCTGCCAGTCGCCCCGCCCGAGGACCCGACCGAAACCCCCGACCGCCCCGACAGGGGCATCGACTCCGACGGCGCGGACGCTACGGTCGGCGAACTGTGCCCGACCGTGTACCGGCTGCCCGACGAGTTGGCCGCAACCCTCGACGCGTACGTCCGCGACGTCGAACACTCCGGTGCCGCCGGCTCGCTGCACATGCTGCCCCGGCCCGGCGCCCGACCGCACCGGGTGCTGCTGGTCGGCGCCGGCGCCGGTACCCGGGCCGACTGGCGGGCAGCCGGAGCCGCCATCCAGCGCGCGGTCACCCGGGACGCCTCCGTGACCGTCGCGCTGCCGCTGGAAGCCGACGCCGACGCCACTGCCGGCCTCACCGAGGGCGCGCTGCTGTCCCGGCACACCTTCCGGCTCGCCACCGGACCCGACGACAACGAGTCCGCGCTGCGTCGGATGACCCTGGCGGTCGACGACCCGGACCGCCACACCGACGCGCTCGACACGGCCCGGATCATCGCCGAGACCACCTGCCTGGCACGGGACTGGACCAACACCCCCAGCAACGACAAGTCGCCGGCGTGGCTGACCGCCGCCGTACTCAAGCAGGCCGACCGGCACAAGGTCCGCAGCAAGGTCCGCGACGTGGACGCGCTGACCGCCGAGGGATTCGGCGGCATCCTGGCCGTCGGCGGCGGCTCGCCGCGCCCGCCCAGGCTGGTGGAACTGAGCTGGAAGCCGCGCGGCGCGACCCGGCACGTCGTACTTGTCGGCAAGGGCATCACCTACGACACCGGCGGCATCCAGATCAAGCCGACCACCAACATGATGCTGATGCGCAAGGACATGGGCGGTGCCGCCGCCGTCGCCGCCGCCACCATCGGCGCCGCCCGGCTCAACCTGCCGGTACGCATCACCACGCTGCTGCCGATCGCGGACAACTTCGTCAGTGGCGGCTCGTACCGGCCCGGTGACGTGGTCCGCCACTACGGTGGACTGACCAGTGAGATCCGCAACACCGACGCGGAGGGCCGGATCGTACTCGGCGACGCGCTGGCGTACGCGGTGCATCGGCTCGCACCCGACGTACTCATCGACCTGGCCACCCTGACCGGGGCGCAGAGTGTCGCGCTGGGCAAGAAGACCGCCGCGCTGTACGCCGCCGACGACGAGCTCGCCGTCGCCCTCGCCGATGCGGCCGCGGCGGCGGGTGAGCCGGTCTGGCGGATGCCGCTGCCCGACGACTACCAGGAACTGGTCGTCTCCGACATCGCCGATCTCAACAACGCACCGGCGCCCGGCCAGGCCGGCTCGGTCACCGCCGCGCTCTACCTGCGGGAGTTCGTCGGCGGCCACGCCGACCGCTGGATCCACCTGGACATGTCGGCGCCGGCCTGGTCGTCGTCGGCGGACGGGGTGCACGCCAAGGGCGCCACCGGCTGGGGTGTGCGTACGTTGCTGCGCTTCCTCGCCGCGCAGGCCTGAACCCGCTTCCCGCCCACCCGCTCCACCGTCGGACTCCACCGCCGGCTCCACCCGTGGCCCGATCCGCCGCTACGTCCGGATTCGTAACGTCGATCCGGACGTAGCGGAACTGGCGGGAGGGGACGGCGTGAGTCTGACCATGGTCGCGGTCATCGCAGTGGTGGTCGTGCTGATGATCGTGCGGCGGGTGTACGGCGAGCCGGTACGGGCCCGCCGGATGCTGCTCGCGCCGCTGATCGAACTGGGCTTCGGCGGGTACGAACTGATCAGCAAGGGCGGCCATCTGCAAGCAGGTGAATGGGCGTCGCTGGCCGTCACCGGAGTGCTGTCGCTTGTCCTCGGCGCCGCCCGGGGGACCACCATCGACCTGTTCCCGCGCCGCGGGTACCTGTGGCAGCGCTACCGGCCGCGCACCTTCGCGGTCTGGGCCGGTGCGTTCGTGGCCCGCTTCGCCGTACGACTGATCTTCAGCGCGGTCGGGCTGACCCCCAGCCTCTCCGCCACCCTGCACGGTGCCGGTTCCGGCGGGGCCGGCAACAGCGTGCTGAGCACCCTGCTGATCACCTCCGGACTCGGCTTCCTCGGTGAGTCGCTGGTGCTGGCGCCGCGGGCGCTGCGTACCGGGGTGCCGTGGCAGCCGGCCGGCCAGGGTCGGGGCGGACTGCTCGGCGGGCTACTCGACGACGTCGTCGCCGGCCGGGGCGGCGAGGGTGGCACTACGCTCGATCCGGGGAGCAGCACCCGGCCCCGCTCGGAAGATCCGGCCCCGTCGGGGAACCGTCGCAGGAGGTGAGCATGCCGCTGGGCTGGCTGGACTGGTCCGAGGACGAGCAGCCCACCTGGGACAGCATCGTCCGTCATGCCATCCGCGTCCTGCTCCTGGCTGTGCTGACGGTGGCGACCCTGATCGGGACGCTGAACGGCTGGAGTCTTCCGCGCGGTCCACTGGTGGTCGGGCTGCTGGCCGTGGCAGCCGGTGGACTGCTGGCAATCCGGTTGAACGGCCGGCGTCCGGCCCGGCAGTTGGCCGTGCTGCTGCTGCCGGTCTCGGTCTGCTGCACTGCGCTCGGCATCGTCGTACCGACAGAGATCGCGGCGGTCTTCCTGTTCCTGCCCATCGGGCCGGCCGCCACCCGGTGGCCCGTGCCGTGGTCGGCCACACTCGTCATCGCCAGCAGCACGGCCTACTGGGGCGGCTACTGGGTCGTCCACCACCAGCTCGCGCAACCCTGGCTGCTCACCGCGCTGGCCGCCTCGTACGTTGCCGGGCTGCTGAACCGGGCGCACCACGCCCGGATGGCGCAGACCCGGGAACTGTTGGCGCAGACCGAGCGTGCGCAGAGCGCGGAGGCTCGGTCGGCGGTACTGGCCGAACGCACCCGCATCGCCCGCGAGATGCACGACGTGCTGGCGCACTCGTTGGCCGGGCTGGCCGTGCAACTGGAGGCCGCGGACGCGCTGCTGTCCAGCGACCGGAACGAGCAGGCACGCGACGTGGTACGCCGATCCCGGCAGCTGGCCCGCGAAGGGCTCGCCGAGACCCGGCAGGCCGTACTGGCCCTGCGCGAAGGTCCCGGCGCACCGTTGCCGGAGGCACTCGGCGGACTGCTGGACGCCTTCGATCCCGCGCTGCGGAGCAGGTTCCGGGTCGATGGTGCGCCCCGGGAACTGTCCCGGGAGACCACCTTCGCGCTGTACCGGATCACCCAGGAGGCACTGACCAACACTGCCAAGCACGCGGCCGGCGCGCCGGTGTGGGTGGAGCTGGGCTACCCGCCCGGTGCGGTCACCCTGGCGGTACGCAACGACCCGCCACCGGTCGGCGTACCGGGGGAGCGCACGCCGGTCAACGGTACAGCGGGCGGAGGGTACGGGCTGACCGGGATGCGGGAGCGGGTCGAGCCACTCGGCGGTGAACTGACTGTGGGGCCGGTGGACGGCGGGTGGCGGGTGGCGGCGAGGATTCCGGTGTGACAGAAGAGGTACGCATCTTGGTGGTGGACGATCAGACCGTGGTGCGGGAAGGTCTGGCGACCATGCTCGACCTGCTGCCCGACGTGACCGTGGTCGCCACCGCGACCGGCGGCACGGAGGCGCTGCGGCTGGTCGCCGAGCACCACCCCGACGTCGTACTGATGGACCTGCACATGCCGGGCATGGACGGGGTGGAGGCCACCGGCCGGATCCGCGCCGAGTTTCCGGGCAGCCGGGTGGTCGTGCTCACCACGTACGCCGACGACGAATCCGTACTGGCCGGGCTGCGGGCCGGTGCGCTGGGCTACCTGACCAAGGAGGCCGGTCGCACCGAGATCGCCCGCGCGGTGCACGCCGCCGCGGCAGGGCAGGCCGTACTCGACGCCGACGTACAGCGCCGGCTGGTCGCCGCGGCCCGACCGGCGCCGGCACCTGCCGCAGCGCGTACGGACCTGCCGGACGGCCTGACCGCGCGGGAGGGTGAGGTGTTGACGCTGATCGGTGGTGGCCTCACCAACCGGGAGATCGCCGCCCAGCTCTACGTCAGCGAGGCCACCGTGAAGACCCACATCAACAACCTGTTCGCCAAGGCGCACCTGCGCGACCGCGCGCAGGCCGTCCGGTACGCCTTCGACCACGGCCTGGCGCCGGGCGGCGGCTGAAGCAGCCGGTGGCGCGGTCAGGCGGCCCGGGTGCGCTGGGACACCGGGGCCTGTGCGGCGAGGGCGGTCCGGGCGTAGTAGCCCCACCAGCCCAGGTAACTGCCGTAGCGTTCGGCGACCACCCCGATCGGGGTGCCCGGACCGTAGAGCCGGGCCGCGACGTCGCTGAACTGCGGCAGGTGCAGCGGCAACCGGTCGGGGCGGCCGAGTACCCGCAGCATGATCGCCGAGGCGGTGAACTCGCCGACGCCGCGGATGCGCCGCAGCGCGGCCATCACCTCACCGTACGGGCCGGTGCGCAGCCAGTCGTGGTCCAGCTCGGCGAGCGCGTGGATGAGGGTGATCAGGTATTCGGTCTGCCGCAGGTTGGCGGTGAACCGGCCCAGTTCGTCCGGACCGAGCCCGGCCAGGGTGGCCAGGTCGGGGAAGGCGACGTACCGGGTGCCGTCCAGGGTTGCCGAGGGCCCGAACGACTGCGCCAGTCGGCGTTTGCGCACCCCGGCGACGCGTTGCGAGGTGCGCTGGGTCAGCACGAAGTAGCAGGCGCCCTCGGCCAGTGAGGCGAACCGCACCTGGTGCAGCCCGGCCAGATCGCTCAGCACCGGCGCGAGCGCCGGATCACCGGCGGCGACGGCCAGGAATCCGGTCATGTCGTCGGCGAGCCCCAACCAGTCGGAGACCGAACCTTCCACGCTGCGGGTCTGCTCGGCGGTCAGTGGCCGGTCGGCGAACACGGCCAGGGACACCCCTGCCCGCCCGTCGCCGCGCGGGCCGACCTCCACCACGACGGCCTCCCCGCCGCTGTCACCTGCACCGCCCTCACCTGCACCGCCAGCTCCGGTGCCGGGCAGCGCGAACGCCTTGCAGACGGTGCCGTCGGCGACCCGCTGTTCGCCGGCGCACGGCGCGAAACCAGACACCGCGCGCAGGCTCTGCCGCAGCTCGAACGGGGGCACGGCGGGAAGCTTGGTGGTGTGTCGCAGGACGCTCGTCATGACCCGGAGCCTGCCCGCTGGGTACGACAACTCTCGGCGGGGCCGGCACGACGCTGCCGGCGTTGTCGGCACGCTCGCGTACGACACCGCTGTGCGTTCGCGTCCCGCCCGGACAGCCCCGCCGGACATTCAACGCCACTCTGGTACGAGCTCCGCCGGAATGTCGGTTGATAATGCTCAGGTGCCCGGCCCGACCCCCCTCGCGACAAGGAGCCCTGATGTCCGCACCGAGAGAGTCCGACGTGCTGATTGTCGGCGCCGGCATCGGTGGCCTGAGCGCCGCGCTGAGCCTGCACGCCGCCGGTGTCCCGACCAGCGTGGTGGACGCGGCGCGTGCCCTGACCCCGCTCGGGGTAGGCATCAACCTGCAACCGCAGGCCGTACGGGAACTCACCGAACTGGGGCTCGGTGAGCAGCTCGCCAAGATCGGCGTACCGATCGAGGAAGCCATCCACTTCGACCGGCACGGCGGCCGGATCTGGGCCGAACCTCGGGGCCGCGCGGCCGGCTACCACTGGCCGCAGTACGCCGTGCACCGTGGCGAGCTGCAGATGATGATGCTGCGTACGGTACGCGAACGGCTCGGCGCCGACGCCGTGGTCAGCGGCCGCGCCTTCGTGGACTGTGAGCCGAGCGGTGACCGGCTCGCCGTCGTCCTGCGGGACCGGGCCACGAGCGCGCTGCTGCACCGGCCGGCGGCCGGGGTGGTCGGCGCGGACGGACTGCACTCGACGGTACGGGCCATGCTGCACCCCGGTGAGGGCGCGCCGTTGGGCAACGGGATCCGGATGTGGCGCGGCACCAGCCGGCGCGTCCCGTTCCTGACCGGCCGGACGATGATCGTGGCCGGTTGCAACACCTTCGCCAAGTTCGTCGCGTACCCGATCTCGCCGGAGGCCGACGGCACGGTCACCGTCAACTGGGTGGCCGAGGTGCGTCAGGACACCGACGACCTGACCGCCGACTGGAGCGCCCGCGGTCAGCTGGCCGACGTACTGCCGCACTTCGCCGACTGGCGCTACGACTGGCTGGACGTAGGGGAACTGCTGCGTACCAGCGGGCAGATCCTGGAGTACCCGATGGTGGACCGGGATCCGTTGCCCTGGTGGGGAAAGGGACTGATCACCCTGGTCGGTGACGCGGCGCACCCGATGTACCCGATCGGCTCCAACGGCGGTTCGCAGGCGATCCTGGACGGCCGGGCACTGGCATACCACCTGGCCGGCGCGCCCGATGTGGCCTCCGGGCTGGCCGCGTACGAGCAGGAGCGGCGCGAGCCGGCCAACGCGGTGATGCGCGCCAACCGGCAGCTCGGCCCCGAACGCATCCTGCGTACCGTCGCCGAGCGCGCACCGGACGGCTTCGAGCGGATCGAGGACGTACTGTCCGCGGCGGAACTCGCCAGCATCGGCGCGTCCTACCAGCAGACCTCCACTGTGGACGCGGAGCGGGTCAACAACCACCGCTCGTGGACGGTACCGGCGCGTACCGCATGACTCAGGTGCCCGGCAGCAGGGAGGCGTAGAGCTGGGCGGTACGGGCGGCGACGGCGTCCCAGCCGAACTCGGCGACGGCGCGCTGCCGCCCGGCCCGGCCCAGCTCGGCGGCCCGCTGCGGGTCGGCCAGCAGGGAGTTGAGTGCCTGCGCCAGGTCGCGTTCGTACGCCTCCTCGTGCGCCGGGTCGTAGTGCACCAGCAGCCCGGTCGTGCCGTCCTGTACCACCTCCGGGATACCGCCCACATCGGAGGCGACCACGGCCGTCTCGGTGCCCATCGCCTCCAGGTTCACGATGCCCAGCGGCTCGTACACCGACGGGCAGCAGAACACGGTGGCGTGGCTGAGCAGGGTGATGACCTCCTCGCGGGGCAGCATCTCCTGCAGCCACACCACACCGCCGCGGTGCGCGTCGATCTCCTCGACCGCGGCGGCCACCTCGGCGGCGATCTGGTCGGTGTCCGGCGCGGAGGCGGCCAACACCAGCTGCGCCTCCGGGATCAGGTCGATGGCGGCGCCGAGCAGGTGCGGCAGGCCCTTCTGCCGGGTGATGCGCCCCACGTAGAGCACGTACGGCCGGTCCGGGTCGATGCCGTACCGGCGCAGCAGTGCCTCGTCCCGGCGGGGCTGGTAGAGCTCGGTGTCGATGCCGTTGTGGATGACGTGCACCCGGTCCGCGTCGATCTGCGGGTAGGCGGTCAGTACGTCGTCGCGCATCCCGGCGCTGACCGCGACCACCGCGTCGGTGGCCAGGAACGCGGTCTGCTCGGCCCAACTGGACAGTGCGTAGCCGCCGCCGAGCTGCTCGGCCTTCCACGGCCGCAGCGGCTCCAGCGAGTGTGCGGTGACCACGTGCGGCACCCCGTACAGCAGCTTCGCCAGGTGCCCGGCCAGGTTGGCGTACCAGGTGTGGGAATGCACCAGGTCGCTGTCGGGGTTGATGCCCGCGGTCATCCGCAGGTCGGTGGCGAAGGTCCGCAGCGCCGCGTTGGCCTCGGCGAGCGTCGGGTCCGGTCGGTACGCCTGGGCGCCGTCCCGGTCGGCACCGAAGCAGTGCACGTCGACCTCGGTGAAGGCACGCAGTTCGCGTACCAGGAAGTCGACGTGTACCCCGGCGCCACCGTAGATGGACGGTGGGTACTCGTTGGTCAGCATCGCGACGCGCATGCCGACAGCTTAGATGCGACGGGGCGCCACCGCAGTGGTGTCGTCAGGCCTCCCGCATCGCCCGCAGCGACTGGCGCAGCGAGCCGACGGTGGCGAGCACCGCGCTCGGCTCGTACCCGCAGTGCGCCATGCAGTTGTTGCACCGTGGATCCCGGCCGCGCCCGTAGGAGTCCCAGTCGGTGGTTTCGACCAGTTCACGGTAGGTGGCAGCGTAGCCATCGCTCATCAGGTAGCACGGTTTCTGCCAACCCAGCAGCGAATACGACGGGATACCCCAGGCGGTGCAACCGAAGTCGGCCTTGCCTTCCAGGAAGTCCAGGAACAGCGGGGAATGCGACAGCCGCCACCGTTTCCGGTTGCCGCCGGCGAATGCCTTGCGGAACAGTTCCCGGGTCTCCGTGACGCCCAGGAAGTGGTCCTGGTCCGGCGCCTTCTCGTACGCGTACGCCGGTGAGATCATCATCTCGTCGACCCGCAGATCGTCGTTGAGGAAGTTCAGTACGTCGACGATGTTCTGCGGGGTGTCGGTGTTGAAGAAGGTCGAATTGGTGGTGACCCGGAAACCGCGCGCCTGCAGTTCCCGTACCGCCGCGACAGCCTCGTCGAACACGCCGTCCTGGCACACCGACTCGTCGTGGCGTTCGCGTAGCCCGTCGATGTGCACGGCGAACTGGAAGTACGGCGACGGGGTGAAGTGGAACCGGTCCAGCCGCTGGCGTACCAGCATCGCGTTGGTGCACAGGATGACGAACTTACGGCGCTTGACCAGTTCGGCGACCAGCACGTCGATCTGCGGGTGCATCAGCGGCTCACCGCCGGCGATCGAGACGGCCGGGGCGCCGCACTCCTCGACCGCCGCCACCGCCTGCTCCACCGGCATCCGGCGCTTCAGTACGTCGTGCGGCTGCTGGATCTTCCCGCAGCCCGCGCAGGCCAGGTTGCAGGCGAACAGTGGCTCCAACTCCACCACCAGCGGGAACTTCGTTCGGCCGGTGAGTTTGTTCTTCAGCACGTACGCGCCGATCTTGACAGCCTGGCGCAGCGGAACAGACATGGTCAACACACCTCCTGCACGAATGGAGCGACCTTCAGGAATGGAACGGGGCGGTGCCGGTCGGACGGGGTGCCCACCCGGTGGGGAAACCTTCGTCGGCCACCCAGTCGGCGAGGATGTCGCCGACCGGTCGCAGCTGACGCAGAGCGGTCCGCAACCGCGGCAGGGTCCCGGGTCGCAGGATCGCCCCGGGTGGCGTGTCGGCCACCACCCGGACGCAGGCCAGTCGCCGTACCGGACCGCCACCCAGCAGCCAGTACGACTCGGTGTCGACGAGCAGCGCGCCGGTCGCGGCCAGCGCGCCCCGGGTCGATCTGCTGAGCACAGGACGGCGTACGCAGACCACCGGCCCGACCCGTACGGTCAGCCCGGCGACCCGCAGCGCGGTCACCAGGGTGCCGACCGGCGGCATCCGCACGACCGGGTCGAACCGGCCGCTGGTACGCAGTTCGCTGGCCACCACCACGTCGCCGGCCCGCAGGCCCGGGAGCAGGCCGCCGCCCGTACCGGCCAGCACCACCGGGCGGTCGGGTAGCAGGCCGGCCGACCGCCGGGAACGCAGCGGGCCGGTTCCGGTGTGCAGTACCAGGATCCGGTCTCCGGCGCCGCGTCGTAGTGCTGTCGCCTCCGCGCGCATCGGCGCGGCCAGCAGCGCCGGTGGCCCGGCCGGGGCGTTGCGGATCCCGGGGGACACCGTCCACCGGAGCGCGGAACGCCAACGCGCGATGTTCACCGCAGCGGTCCCGGCGCCGGCTGTTCGGGTGCGGGCCGTCCCGGTGCCGGCTGGCGCTGCGCCAGTGCCCCCGAGGCCGGCTGTTGTGGCGCGGCCTGTTCCGGTACGGGTTGTTCCGTGACGGGTTGGCCGGACCGGCCGAGGATCCGGCCGAGCGCGCTGACCGGGAAGACCATCCGGTACAGGTGGTAGTTGAGGTAGAAGTCGCCGGGGAAGCCGGTGCCGGTGTGGTAGTCCTCGTCCCAGGATCCGTCCGGGTTCTGGGTGTCGGCGAGATAGGTGACTCCGCGGCGCGCCTCGGTCCCGCCGGCCTGACCGGCCGCGTGCCAGGCCAGCAGCGCCCACGCGGTCTGCGACGCGGTGGACCGGCCCCGCCCGACCCAGTCCGGGTCGGCGTAGGAGCGCAGGTCCTCGCCCCAACCGCCGTCGGGGTTCTGGTGCGCCGACAGCCACCGCAGTGCCCGTACGATCCGGGGGTCTCTCGTGGACAGTCCGGCCAGGATCAGCGCCGGCAGCACCGCGCCGATCCCGTACACGTGGTTGGCGCCCCAGCGGCCGTACCAGGAGCCGTCCGGTTCCTGCGCGGCGAGCAGCCACTCCACCCCGCGGCGTACCTCGACGGTGTCCCGCAGACCCTCCACGCACAGGCACTCCACCACGTGCGCGGTGACATCCGCGGACGGCGGGTCGGTCATCGCGCCGAAGTCGGCGAACGGGATCAGCGACGGGATCCGGCTGGTGTTGTCCGCGTCGAAGGCCCCCCAGCCCCCGTTCTGCGACTGCATTCCACGCAGCCACGCCACCGCCCGGTTGATCGCGCCGGTGCGGGCCGCGTCGTCGACCGGGTCGGAACGGACCCGCCGCAGCGCCAGGATGACCTCGGCGGTGTCGTCGGTGTCCGGGTAGCCGTCGTTGCAGAACTCGAAGGCCCATCCGCTGGGCGCCAGCAGCGGCCGGCGCACCGACCAGTCGCCCGCCACCCGGATCTCCTCGGCGACCATCCACCGGGCCGCCCGTATCAGCATGTCGTCGCCGGCCGGCACCCCCGCGTCGGCCAGTGCGGTGACGGCCAGGCAGGTGTCCCACACCGGCGACTGGCACGCCTCCATCCACCGCACCGGGCCCTCCGGGGAGTCCTCGTGCACGGTGAAACCCTCCAGCCCGGCCAGCCCGGCCCGCTGCACCGGATGGTCCAGCGCGTAGCCGAGCGCGTCGAGCGCCATCAGCCCGTACGCCCACGGCGGCTGGATGCCGCCCCACCCGCCGTCCGCCTCCTGCCGGGCGATCATCCACTCGGCGCAGCGCGCCAACGCCAGCCGGCGCAGCGGCCGCAGCGGGCGCTTCTCGTACTCGATCAGTACGTGCCGGTCCAGGATGTGGAACAGGCCCGGTACCGACAGCCGGTCCGGCGGGTTGGGCCGGGGCGAGCCGGCCCGCAGCTCCCGTACCGACACCCCGAGGTCCCGGGCCGGGCGCAGCGCCCGCAGCACCGCGATCGGTACCACGGTCTGCCGGGCCCAGCAGCCGAAGCTGTACAACGACAGCGGCGCCGACGGCGGCAGGAAGATGATCTCCGGTGGGATCACCGGTACCAGCCGCCACGGCCATTCGCCGAACAGCGCCAACCAGATTCGGGTGAACACCCGGGTCGACTCGACCCCACCGTGGCGCAGGACGAAGTCGCGCGCCGTGGCCATGTGCGGCTCGTCCTGACCGTCACCGGCGAGCCGCAGAGCCAGGTATGCCTCCACCGTGGTGGACAGGTCCGCGGGCCCCTCGTGGAAGTTGGCCCAGGTGCCGTCGGAGCGCTGCTTGCCACGGATCCAACGGGCCGACGCCGCGGTCTGCGCCTCGGTCCGGATACCGAGGAACTGCCGCATCAGCAGATCCTCGGCGTCCATCGTCACGTTCGTCTCCATGTTGCCCTTCCACCAGCCCGGATCGGTCTGGTGGCGGCGTAACCATTCGACGGCACGGTCCAGTGCTGTGCTGGCGGCGTCCAGACAGGACGCTGCCTTCAGCGTCACCGGTCCCGTCCCGTGACGAAGTGCGTGATCTCCACCAGCTCGCGCCGCACATCGGGCGGCAGCGCCCGGTTCGGCCCGCCGGGCGCCCGGGCCGCGATCTCGTCGATCTCGTCGAGCTGGCGCAGCGCCAGGTGGAGCTGGCGGCCGGCCTCACGTTCGGTCCACTCCCGGCCGCCGGCCTCCTCGACCAGCTTCGCGACCAGCGCGAGCCGTTCGGCGTCCAGCTCACCCTCGGCGTAGTACAGCTCCCGCAACCGGTCCGCCGCGGCCATCCCGGAGTTGAGCGCGTACACCACCGGCACCGACTTCTTGCGCGACTCCAGGTCGTGCAGTACCGGCTTGCCGGTCACCTCCGGGCTGCCCCAGATGCCCAGCAGGTCGTCCACGAGCTGGAAGGCCACCCCAAGGTGGTCGCCGTAGCGGGCCAGCCGCACGGTGAGCTCACTCGGCGCGTCGCACAGCATCGAGCCCAGCGAGCAGGCGCAGGAGAACAGCACGGCCGTCTTGCCCCGCACCATGTCCAGGCTCTCCGCCAGGGTGACGTCCTCGCGACGTTCGAAACCCACGTCGGCGGTCTGCCCGGCGACCAGCCGCCGCACCGTGATGCTGAGCGTACGCAGCACCCACGGTGCGGTCGGCTCCACGGACTCGGCGAGCAGTTCGAAGGCCAGCCCGAGCAGCGCGTCACCGGCGAGGATCGCCTCCGATTCGCCGTACTGCTTCCACGCGGTGGGCCGGTGCCGACGCTCCACGTCGCGGTCCATCACATCGTCGTGCAGCAACGAATAGTTGTGCACCAGTTCGACGGCGACCGCCGCGGCGGTCGCCCGGGACGCCGGCGCACCGCAGGCCCGGGCGGACAGCAACGTGAACGCGGCCCGCATCCCCTTGCCGCCGCCCGAGGTCGGTGTACCGTCCGCCTCCCACAGCCCGAGGTGGTAACCGGACACCAGCCGGTTGCGCGGATCGAGCCGGTCCAGCGCGTCCCGCAACCCGGGAATGACCAGTGTCCGTACCGAGTCGAGACTCTCCGGCAGCGTCGTGGTCATCGGGCCACCCTCCCGGCGGACCCGTCGGCGGGTCGTAGCGTCCGGCACTGCCGGCCGGGCGGTCGGTGCGGTGTCAGGGTCATCGGGCGGCCCTCCGGTTCGGTGTCGCGATGGATGTGATCGGACGATGTGCCCAGCACTCCGGCCACCACGTCTGCGGCGGTGTGCCCGCTGCGTACCGCGCCCTCCATGGTGTCCGGCCAGCCGGTGTCGGTCCACGCGCCCGCCAGCGCGAGACCGGGCAGCGTGGTCGCCGCCGCGGGCCGCAGCGCCCGACTGCCCGGCGACTGCCGGAACGTGGCCTGCGGTTCGCGGGTGACGAACGCGTCGGTCAGGGTGGCCGTACCGGCCGGGGGGAACAACCCGGCCAGTGCCTGCCGCTGCTCGGTGATCAGTTCCGCGGCCGGCCGGCGTACCAGGTGATCGGCCGCCGACAACGACACCGCCAGGTACTGGCCGTGCGCCAGGCCCGCCTCCGTGGTGCGGTCGAACACCCACTGCACCGGCGAATCGACCGCGGCGGCGAACTCGTAGCCGGTCACCGGCCGGTCGTACACCAGGTGCACGTTGACGATCGCGGTGGCCGACAGGCCGGCCCAGCGCCCCGGGTCGGGCACCGCACCCGGCGGCACCAGCCGGGCCGCGGCCGGATGCGGCACCGCCAGTACGACAGTCCGGGCATGGACCGGACCCTCTGGAGTGGACAGTACGAAACCGTCGGTTTCCGGAGCGATCGCGGTGACCCGGCAGCGGGTACGGATCTGTGCGCCCAGCCCGCGCAGCAGCGGCCCGGCCGGATCGGCGTGCAGCGCGGCCAGACTGGTACGGGGGCGGCCGAGGTCACCGCCGTCCGCCGACTCCAGCAGCCCGGTCCGGAACACCCGCGCGGCCAACGCCAGCGACGCGTCGTCGGGCGGTACGTTCAGCGCGGCGACCGCGACCAGCTCCCACAGCCGGCGTACCGTCTCCGGCGACTGGCGGTGGTGGGCGAAGAACTCGCCCAGGCTGTGTGCGTCGGTACCGGGTGCGTCCGGGTCGATCATCCGCAGAGCCGCGGCCGCCCGCATCGCCGAGAGCCGGTCGCGTACCGACAGCGGCCGGTAGGTTGCCAGCGCCGGCAGCAGATGCAGCGGCGCCGGCAGCGACCTGGCCCGGCGCAGCAGATGCGGCGGCCGGCCGGGTACCAGTACCGGCACCTCGAAACGGTTCTGCAGGTCCACCGACGATCGGGTACCCAGCCGCTCCAGCAGCTCCAGATAGGTGGTGTAGCAGCGCAGGAAGACATGCTGACCGGTGTCCACGGTCAGCGCGCCGCGCTGGAACGAGTAGGTAGCCCCACCCAGCCGGGCGCGGGACTCCAGCAGGGTGACCCGGGCGCCCCGGTCGGCCAGCCGGACCGCTGCGGCGATGCCGGCCAGCCCGCCGCCGACCACGACGGCGTCGCAACGCTGGTGGGAGTCCACAGTCTCTCCTCGGGTCCGGTCCGGCTCCGCCGCGGGCTGCGGGTGCCTGCCATCCGGGGTGTTCAACTGCTCCACCCAGGCAGCCGGTACGGGATCAGCGCACCTGCTGCGACCAGTGCCTTCTGCCGTACCGGCAGGCTGACCCGGCCCCGCGTGACGGCCAGCGGGTCACGCCAGATCCGGCGCAGCAGCCGGTGGTAGATCCCGGCCATCGCGCCCGTGCAGGCGCCCGACTGGTGATCGAGGCGGGGCAGCAGTCGAAGCCCGACGGTGTACCAGCGGGCCGCGCGGGCCGCCTGGAACCGGATCAGTCCGGCCAGCGCCGCGCGGTCGTCGGCGAACCCGCAACCGTCCACCTCGGCGTCCGGGTCGGTCAACCGGAACGTGCAGCCGAACCGGGCGAGCTCCTGCGCCGGCAGATAGATCCGCCCGTTGCGGCGGTCCTCCAGTACGTCGCGCAGCACGTTGGTCAGTTGCAGCGCGACGCCCAGCGCGTCGGCCAGTTCGGCCGAGCTGAGCTGGTCGGCCGCGGCCGCGTCCGGCGGTGTGTCGAGCATCCGCTCGATCGGTAGCGGGTCACCGACGGTGCCCTCCGGCGGGCCGAACACGCCCAGCGACAGCCGGCCCACCGAGCCGGCCACCTGCCGGCAGTAGTGCACCAGGTCCGGGAAGGCGGTGTAGCGCACCCCGTTGACGTCGGCCTCGCAGCCGTCCACCAGCTCGTCGAACGCCGCCAGCGGGATCGGGAAGCGGCGGGCCGCGTCGCCCAGCGCGACCTGTACCGGGTCGGTCGGTTCCGCACCCGCTGCCATCGACGTGAGCTCGGTACGCACCGTGGCCAGCCCGGCGAGCCGGTCGGCGGCGGTGTCGGTGCCGTCGCCGATGTCGTCGATGCGGCGGGCCAGCGCGTACACCGCAGACAGCGCGCGCCGTTTCGGGCCGGGCAGCAGCCGGATGCCGTACGAGAAGTTCTTCGCCTGGGTCCGGGTGATCTGCTCGCAGGTCTGGTACGAGTCGGCGACGGTGTTCACCGCGGCCTCCCCAGGGTGGTACGCACGAGTGCGCCCAACACCGCCGCGCGGGTCGGTTTCGGTGGGCCGGGCAGCGGATCGAACTGTGCGGCGGTGAGCGCGTCCAGCGCGGCGCGGCCACCGGCGCAGTAGCCGGACACCGCCAGCCGGGCGAATCCGCGCAGGCTGCCGAGCAGCGGCTCCCCGGCGGTCAGCCAGGCGCCAGCCCGTTCCGCCTGGTACTCGATCAGGGCACGCAGCGCGTCGCCGGCTCGGGGTGCGGCCAGGTCCTGTTCGGACACCCCGAACCGGTCCAGGTCCTCCTTCGGCAGGTAGATCCGGCCGGCCCGGTAGTCCTCGGCCACGTCCTGCAGATGTTCGACGAGCTGCAGCGCGGTGCAGATCCGGTCGGACAACGCGATCCGCGCCGGGCTGTGCTGGCCGAACACGTACAGCACCAGTTCGCCGACCGGGTCGGCGGACAGCCGGCAGTAGTCGACCAGCTGGTCGAAGGTGGCGTAGCGGGTGGTCACCTGGTCGACCCGGTTGGCCTCGATGAGGCGGATCAGTGGCTCGACCGGTATCCGGCGGTCCCGTACGGTGGGCGCCAGCTCGACCAGCACCGGGTTGTCGACCCGGGCACCGGTGTAGAGGGCGCGCAGTTCCCGCTCGACCGCGTCCAGGCTGGCGAGCCGGTCCCCGCTCGATTCGTCGCCGAGATCGTCGACCATCCGGGCGTAGCCGTAGACGGCCATCAGGTGCCGGCGCGACACGCGCGGCAGTACCCGCAGCGCCACCGGGAAGTTCTCGGCGGCGGCCTGCGCGGTGGGGTTCGTACGGTCACGGTCGGTATCGGGCGGCTGATGAATCACGTCAGGTCTCTCCAGTCAGGCCGATCGCAGGGACGGCCGGGGTGCGGGGAGCGGGCAGGTGGTCGGGGACGGTGGGCTCGGGGACGGGCGCGGCCACGGTACGGCCGGCGGCGTCACGTGTTCCATCCTCAGGGTTGACCACCAGTCCGTACCCGGCGGCCGGTCCGGTCGGCCCTGGCCGGACCGGTACCGGACCGGTCGATACCGGTCCGGTACCGGGCGTGAGCAGAGCCATCTGCTGCCTCCGCGGCGCGAGGTGAGATCGTGCCTTCTTCTCCGGTGTACCCCGCGCGGGTCCCAATATCATTGAGGTTCCGGAGATTTCGACCGCGCTTCTTCAACGCCCGGTCGGCCGCCGCCGGCGGTTATCTGACTGTCTGTGCCTGCCTATCTGGATCTGCCGGCCTGTGCATCGGGTGGCACCATGGAGCCTATGACCGCAGACAGTGCGCCGGCTGGCGGCGCAGCGACTGTGCTGCCCGACGAGCAGGTCACCGGCGAGGAACGGGTCGACCCGGACCGGCCGTGGGTGACGATCGTGTGGAACGACCCGGTCAATCTCATGACGTACGTGACCTGGGTGTTCTGCACAATGTTCGGTTACAGCCGGGAGAAGGCCGAGAAGCTGATGCTCGACGTGCACCACAAGGGCCGGGCGATGGTGTCGCACGGCCCCCGGGAGCGGATGGAGTTCGACGCCAGTCGGCTGCACGGCTACGGCCTGTGGGCGACGGTGGAACGGAAGTAGGGCACAGAAGCAGGGCGTGGAGGGGGAGAACCACTGTTTGTTCGCGAAGACGGCGAGATCGTCGGCTCGTTTCCGGGGCCGTACGCCGCGCTGCTGCGCGAGCTGGTGAGTCAGGCCAGCACGCTGCCCGACGGGCCGGTCGACCGCGAGGCTCCCGGAGTTGCCCGGCTGTTCCCGGACGCGTACCGGGACTCGGCCGGGACAGCGCCGAGTTCCGCCGCTACACCGAGGAGGAGCTACAGGCCGGCAAGGTCGACCAGGCCGAACTGGTGCTGGCCACGCTGCCCGACGGCGGCGGCGAGGTGCGGCTGGACAGTGAGCAGGCAGCGGGCTGGCTGCGGGCGGTCAACGACGCCCGGTTGCTGCTGGGTGCCCGGCTGGAACTGAACGACGACACCGACCTGGCGGAGGAACTGACCAGCGAGCTGGCCGACAGTGACTCCTCGCCGCGGGCCGCGCAGTTGGCCGCGTACGGGTATCTGAGCGAGGTGCAGGAGTCGCTGGTCGAGGCCGTCACCGGCTGGTGAGCGGCACGATGCCCGATTCGCGTGATACTCGCCACTGTTGGTGTCCGGAACGGCCCGGTAACCTTGGCGCTGTGCTCAGCATGGACCGGTCCCTGAGGGACAAGATCGTCGCGCACGCACGTCGGGACCACCCCGACGAGGCGTGCGGCATCGTCGCCGGCCCACTCGGGTCTGATCGCCCGGTCCGGCTCATCCTGATGGACAACGCCGAGCGCTCACCCACGTTCTACGACTTCGACTCGTCGGAGCAGCTGCGGGTGTGGCGGGAGATGGACGACCGGGACGAGGAACCGGTCATCATCTACCACTCGCACACCGCCACCGAGGCATATCCGTCCCGCACCGACATCGGTTTCGCCAGCGAGCCCGGCGCGCACTACCTGCTGGTCTCCACCCGAGAGCCGGACCGGGCCGAGTTCCGGTCCTACCGGATCGTCGACGGCGTGGTCGAGGAGGAGCCGGTCGAGGTCCTCGACGGCGCGGACGTCGCAAGCCGTGACACGACCGTCGGGGCGGTGGCCGGTGGACCCGACGCCGTGCAGTCCTACATGTTCGGGCACAGCCCGACGTCAGTCGACTACGACTGTCCTCCGGAGGCCTGACCAGCGGGTCCTTGTCACCCCGGAATGTGTGGACCGCTCGTCCGTGCCCCATCGGAGGTGCCCTGACCTGGGCCCGACACCCGTGGGACTGCCCGGTACGACCGGCCGCCCTCCCCGCGGAACTGTGCCGGACCGCACCCCAACCCACTCGTACCGCTGATCCCCCAACCGAACCAGTCAAGGAGAGACACCATGGCCATCGAGGTTCGCATCCCGACCATCCTGCGCACCTACACCGGCGGCGCGAAGACCGTCGAGGGCAGCGGGGACACCCTGTCCGACCTGTTCACCGACCTCGACGCCCGGCACCCCGGCCTGCGCGGCCGGCTGATCACCGACGAGGGCGCGCTGCACCGGTTCGTCAACGTCTACGTCAACGACGAGGACGTCCGGTTCCTCGGCTCGCTGGACGCCAAGCTCAACGACGGCGACTCGGTGACCATCCTGCCCGCGGTCGCCGGCGGCGCCTGAACAGCCTGCGGTAGCTGAACGGACCCTGGACACCTGGTCGACACAGTCGGAGCGGAGGAAGCGATGGCACGGTACGAGTCATTGCTGGACGCCTGCGGGGACACCCCGCTGGTCGGTCTGCCCCGGCTGTCACCGGGGCCGGACGTCCGGTTGTGGGCCAAGCTGGAGGACCGCAACCCCACCGGCAGCGTCAAGGACCGGGCCGCGCTGTTCATGGTGCGGGCCGCCGAGGAGGCCGGCACTCTCTCCCCGGGCGACACGATCCTCGAACCGACCAGCGGCAACACCGGCATCGCGCTGGCCATGGTGGCCAAGTTGCGGGGCTACCGGCTGGTCTGCGTGATGCCGGAGAACCGTCGGTCGAGCGGCGGCAACTGCTCCGGATGTACGGGGCGGAGATCATCTCCTCGCCGGCCGCCGGCGGCTCCAACCAGGCCGTCGCGATGGCCCGGCAGATCTCCGCCGAGCATCCCGACTGGGTGATGCTCTTCCAGTACGGCAACGCCGCCAACGCGCGCGCGCACTACGAGACCACCGGCCCCGAACTGCTGCGCGACCTGCCCAACATCACGCACTTCGTGGCCGGTCTGGGCACCACCGGCACCCTCATGGGCACCGGCCGCTACCTGCGGGAGAAGGTCCCGGACATCGAGATCATCGCGGCCGAGCCGCGGTACGGCGAGCTGGTCTACGGGCTGCGCAACATCGACGAGGGCTACGTGCCGGAGCTCTACGACGCGACCGTGCTGACCCGCCGGTTCTCGGTCGGCACCCGGGACGCGCGTGCTGCGTACCCGGCAACTGGTCGAGGTGGAGGGCATCTTCGCCGGGCTCTCCACCGGCGCGATCCTGCACGCCGCGCTGGCCGTGGCGCACGAGGCGGTACAAGAAGGGCGAGTCGGCCGACGTGGCGTTCATCGTCGCGGACGGCGGCTGGAAGTACCTGTCCACCGGCGCCTACGGGGGCACTCTCGGCCGAGGCGGAGGAGCGCCTTGGAGGGCCAGCTCTGGGCCTGATGGCCCGCCCTGCCGGCTACCCGGACCGTCGGCGGGTCAGGCCGCGCTGGCGGTGAGTACCAGCCCACCGATCAGGGTGACGGTGCCGAGGCCGAGCATGACCCACGGCACATGGCGCCGCTCCAACAATGGGAAAGCCAGTGCGGTGAACGCCAGTCCGGCGATTCCGACCACGATGATGACCGGCTCGAACCAGCCGGCAGCTGCGGTGCCCAGCAGGGTGATCAGGGCCCAGATGCCGGCCACCACACCACCGAGGGCGAGGACCAATGCCCAGGCGCAGGCGACGGCGAGCTGACGCATCCGGGGCCGGCCCTGTTCCGCCGGCGCCTGCAGGAGCCCGCGCAGCGCGACCCGGCGGGGGACACCAGGAGCCCGTTCGGGCGTCGGAACCGTCGCGGACGGGAAACCCGCGGTCATCGCGGCGTACGAGGTGGCCAGGTCACCGTCGGTGCCGATGTACGCCTGCTGCCCAGGGGCACCGGGCTGTCCGGCACCGGGCTGTCCAGGGCCGGGCTGTCCGGAGAGGCTGTGCGGGTCCGGGGTGGGCGGTTCGGCGGAGAACGGATCGGTGCCGTCGGATGTCTGATCCACGCTGCCAGTGTTGCCGCTCATCGGTGCCTGCGAATTCACGTTCTCCGGTCTTTCCCTGGGTCGGATACATCGTGTCGGTGCCCCCAGCGTCCAGCGTCCCACACCGGGAGCACGACCGTACCGGGGACGGTGTCCCGGGCGTTGCGCCGACCGGACGCGTCCGCTCGGTGATCATCGGGGCGGATACCGGTACGGCGCGGAGAGTGGCCCGGACGCTCACTGTATGCAGTGTCACCTTGCCGACATCTGCCCCGGCAAGGCCGGTGGGGTCGGCCGGTAACGCGTAGGCTCCGGGCGTGACCGACGCGCCCATCGGCATCTTCGACTCCGGCGTCGGCGGCCTCACGGTGGCCCGCGCGGTCCTCGACCAGCTGCCGCATGAGCAGCTGCTCTACGTCGGGGACACCGCGCATTCACCGTACGGGCCCCGGCCGATCGCCGAGGTACGCCGCCATGCGCTGAACGTGCTGGACCATCTGGTCGAGCAGGGCGTCAAGCTGCTGGTGATCGCGTGCAACTCGGCGCTCGCGGCCTGTCTGCATGACGCCCGGGAACGCTACTCGGTGCCGGTCGTCGAGGTGATCGGTCCGGCCGTCCGGCGGGCCGCAGCCGCCACCCGCAACGGCCACATCGGTGTGATCGGCACGGTGGTCACCGTCACCAGCGGGGTGTACGAGGACGCGTTCTCCGCCGCGCCCGCCGTCTCGGTGCACAGCGTGGCCTGCCCGCAGTTCGTACCGTTCGTGGAACGGGGCATCACCACCGGGCGCCAGCTGCTCGGCCTGGCCCAGTCCTACCTGGAGCCGCTGCAACGTCACGGGGTGGACACCCTGGTCCTGGGCTGCACGCACTACCCGCTGCTGGCCGGCCTGGTCGGGCTGGTGATGGGCGACGACGTGACATTGGTCTCCAGCGCAGATGAGACCGCCAAGGACGTGTACCGGGTGCTGACCCAACGTGACCTGCTGCGACCGGAGGACGCGGGTCCACCCCGGCACCGCTTCCTGGCCACCGGTGACCCCGACCGGTTCGCGCCGCTTGCCCGACGCTTCCTCGGACTGTCCGCCGCGGACACCGAACTGGTCGCCGGCCATGCGTTCGGCGGGGTTTCCGTAGCCCCCTGACCAGCCCGGCCACTGGTGGTCGTCCGTAGCGAAAGGCAGTGATGGTGAGATTGACCGTTGTCGGTTGTGCCGGCAGTTTCCCTGGCCCGGAATCTGCCTGCTCCGCGTACCTGGTCGAAGCAGACGGGTTCCGCCTGCTCGTCGACTTCGGTACCGGCGCCCTGGGCACACTGCAACGCTATGTCGACCCCCAGTCGCTGGACGCGATCCTGCTCACCCACCTGCACGGTGATCACATGTTCGACGCCTGCTCCTATGTGGTGGCCCGCAGATACGCGCCGACCGGCCCGTACCCGGCGGTCCCGCTGTTAGGGCCGGCCGGGACCGCGCAACGGTTGTCGGCCGTCTACGACGGCGGCGAGGAACCGCTCGACGACGTGTACCGGATCAGCACCCTGACCCCGGGCACCGGCACGGTCGGGCCCTTCCAGCTCACGGTCGACCGGATGAACCATCCGGTCGAGACGTTCGGGGTGCGGCTGGAGCACGCCGGCCGGGTACTGGCCTACTCCGCCGACACCGCCGCCTGCGACGCGCTGATCAAACTGGCGTACGGCGCGGACACCCTGCTGTGTGAGGCCAGTTACGTGGAAACCCGCAACAACCCGCCGGACCTGCACCTCACCGGCCGGGAAGCCGGCCAGCACGCCACCCGCGCCGACGTCGGCCGGTTGCTGCTCACCCACCTCGTACCGGCCTGGCACTCCGAGGCGCAGACCCTCGACGAGGTGTCCGCGACGTACGCCGGACCCACCGAGGTGGTACGCCCCGGTGCGACGTACGAGATCTGAGCCCGATGGGGTGGGGTGCCGGTTCCGCTCAGCACACTGCATAAGGTGGCAGGTATGACGCGAGCGGACGGGCGGGCTGTCGACGAACTGCGCACGGTGCGGCTGGAGCGCGGCTGGACGAAGAACCCGGAGGGTTCCGTGCTGGTCGAGTTCGGCGGGACCCGGGTGCTGTGCACCGCCAGCGTGACCTCGGGCGTGCCGCGCTGGCGGAAGGGTTCCGGGGAAGGCTGGGTCACCGCCGAATACTCGATGCTGCCGCGCTCCACGAACACCCGCGGCGACCGGGAGAGCATCAAGGGCCGGGTGGGCGGCCGTACCCACGAGATCAGCCGGCTGATCGGCCGCAGCCTGCGCGCCTGCCTGGACTTCAAGGCGCTCGGCGAGAACTCCGTCGTACTCGACTGCGACGTGTTGCAGGCCGACGGCGGCACCCGCACGGCCGCGATCACCGGCGCGTACGTCGCGCTCGCCGACGCGGTGAGCTGGATGGCCGACCGGCGCATGCTGGCCGCATCACCCCCGAAGGTGCTGTACCGCTCCGTGTCTGCGGTCAGCGTCGGTGTGATCGACGGTGAACCGCGCCTGGACCTGCCCTACGTTGAGGACGTACGTGCCGAGGTCGACATGAACGTGGTGTGCACCGGCACCGGCGAGTTCGTCGAGGTGCAGGGCACCGGGGAGAAGAACGTGTTCGACCGCGCCCTGCTCGACCGGTTGCTGGACATGGCCGCCGCCGGGTGCGCGCAGCTCGCCGACGCGCAGCGCATCGCGCTGGCCACGTCATGAGCACCACCGAGACGGTCCGCCTGCTGCTGGCCAGCCGCAACGACAAGAAGCTGGTCGAACTGCGCCGGATCCTGGCCGGCACACCGGTCGGCGGTCGTATCCACCTGGTCGGCCTCGCCGACGTACCGGAATACCCGGAGATACCCGAGTCGGGGCTGACCTTCGCGGAGAACGCACTGATCAAGGCGCGGGAAGGCATGCTGCGTACCGGCCTGCCCACGGTCGCCGACGACTCCGGCCTGACCGTCGACGCGCTGTCCGGCATGCCAGGTGTGTTCAGCGCCCGCTGGTCGGGCCGGCACGGCGATGACGAGGCCAACCTGCGGCTGGTGCTCGCCCAGATCGCCGATGTCGGCGACGTGCATCGCGGCGGTTCGTTCGCCTGTGCCGCCGCGCTGGCGTGGCCGGACGGCCGGGAACAGGTGGTCGAGGGTCGGGTGACCGGCCGGATCATCCGCGAATCCCGTGGTACCAACGGTTTCGGTTACGACCCGATCTTCGTACCGGGCGGCGAGGAGCGCACCACCGCCGAACTGGACGCCGCCGCGAAGGACGCGATCAGCCATCGGGGCAAGGCATTCCGCGCCCTCGCCGATGTGATCGCCGCCGAGCTCGGCGGCTGACCTACGCCGCCGGCGTACGGCGTCTCGGTCTGTACGCCTTCATGCCGCCGGTTCCATGCCGCCCGGCCTACACCGCTCTGTGCTGTCCTGCGTGAGTGGCGTCGTGTTGAGTTGTGTCGTGCACGTGATGGTCCTCCATCACCCCCGTGTGTGCATTTCCCCGGAAAAGCCGATTCTGCAATAACGATCAATCAGCTTTTTTAGGGGAAATGCGCGCAGTCGCAATCGCAGTGGTGGTAGGTGGGGTTGGTGGTGCTCGTAGTGGAGAGTCGCGGGTTGACATTGACGCTACGTCAAGTTCTACCGTGGAATCCGCCGACGCGATCAGGGAGGCGCGATGGAGTGGTCGATCCACGAGATAGCCCGGCTGGCCGGCACGACCAGTCGGACTCTGCGGCACTACGGGCAGACCGGCCTGTTGGCGCCCAGTCGCCTGGGCGCCAACGGATACCGGTACTACGACCAGCACGCGCTGGTGCGGCTGCAGCGGATCCTGCTGCTACGCCAGCTCGGTCTGGGACTGTCCGCCATCGGCCGGGTCCTCGACGGCCAGCACGACACTGACGCCGCGCTGCGTACGCATCTGCGGTTGCTGGAACGTGAGCGGGACCGGCTGGCCCGACAGATCGCCTCGGTACGTACCACGCTGCGCAAACTGGAGGAGGGTGAGGAACTCATGGCAGAAGAGGTACTGGGTGGCTTCGACCACAGACAGTACGAGCAGGAGGTGACCGAACGCTGGGGCCGGGAGGCGTGGCAGTCGGGTGACCGGTGGTGGCGCGCGCTGACCGAGGAGCAGAAGAAGGAGTTCCAGCAGCGGCACACCGACATCGCCGCCGACTACGGTACGGCGCGCGCCGCCGGACGTACGCCGGGCAGCGACGAGGTCCAGGCGATCGCCGCCCGGCACGTCGACTGGCTGTCGGCGACCAGCACGCCGACCCGCGACTATCTGCTGGGGCTGTCGGCGATGTGGGTCGACGATCCGCGGTTCGCGGCCAACTATGACCGGTACGGCGAGGGTGCCGCCGTCTTCGTCCGGGACGCTGTGGTCGCCTACGTGCAGCGCACCATGCCGGAGTGACCGTCACCGCTGGGCCAGTTGTGACGGTCGGGCGTCACGGCTGGGCCAGCGCGCCGAGCCGGGCGGCGATGTCGTTTGGCCAGGTCGCGCTGTCGAGCTGGTCCCGGGCGGCGAGCGCGGTCACGTAGAGTTGCACGTCGCGCAGGTTCGTCCCGATGCCGGCGACACGCAGCCCAGCCAGTACCGGCAGCACCTCGTCGGACCACCAGGTGTCCGCAAGATGCTCGCGGTCGATGACCGTACGACCATCCAATGTGGAGCGTAGGGCCCATGCCTCGGCCGAGTCGGCGAGGCGCATCCAGTCGGCCGGTTCGTCCAGCCAGAGATCGGTACGAACCGCTTCTGGCAGCGGAATCCGCTGTAGGAAATGGCATTCCGCTGCCTTGCTCGGCAGATGCGTGACCCGCAGGCAGGCCATCGCGTACGCGATCGTGCACACCCGGCGTATCTTGGCGCTGATCGCCAGGCGCCCGAGCGAGCGGGCAACCGACACGCGATGGTGCCCGTCTGCCACGAAGTACAGGTCGCCCAGTCGTACCAGTTCCACCGGTGGCGGCTCGAACCCCGACCGCATCGCCGTGGCCAACCGGTTCCACCGATCGGTGAGGGCGGAGTTGATTAGGCGGAAGTCCTGATCGAAGTCGTACGGACGTTCCAGCGTCCCGACGATGTTGGCCACCGGCACGTCCGCGTGGCCGCGACTCATCGTGCCATCCTCGCCGAGTGCCGCCAGGGCGTCCTCGAGCCGCATCAGTCCCGGCCCCCGCCGCCGGCAGAACCATCGCATGACAGGTCCAACGCCCTGACCGCATGGGCCATTCCGGATCCGGGTGGGTACGGACCGCGCCGCACCCCACCCGTGGTTCAGGACCTCCGTCGTTCAGGAACGCTCGTCGTTCGGCTTCGGGAGCGTTACCGCTCGGCCAGCCGGGTTCCTGCGCTTGCCGGTGCGGGGCCGGACGGCGGTTGGTGGGCCAGGACGCCGGACGGCGGACGGCGGTTGGTGGGCCAGGACGCCGGCCATCACCAGGCCGACACCGGCCAGGTCGGCGGCGGTCGGCCGCTGGGCGAGTACGACCAGCCCGATCACCGTGGCGGTCAGCGGCAGGATGGCGAGCAGCAGTGCGAACGTGGCCCGGTGCAGCCGGGCCATGGCCAGCTGGTCGGCGACGTACGGGATGACCGACGAACAGACGCCGACGCCGATGCCGGCCAGCAGCCAGCCCGGGTGGCCGAACGCCGGCAGCGCACCGCCCAGCCCGACCGGGCTGATCAGTACGGCCGCGACCAGCATCGCGGCACCCAGTTGGTCGATGCCGGTCCAGCCGGACGAGCCAGCCGTGGCGTCGTTGGCGATCCGGTGCCCGAGTGCGACGTAGAGCATGAACAGGCCGCAGTTGGCGAACGCGAAGACGAACCCGAGCGGGGCGTCCAGCAGCCGGATGTCGGTGAGTACCAGCACCCCGGCCGCCGCGGTGACCAGCGCGAGTGCGTTGCGCCAGGTCCGTACACCGAGCGCGGCCAGCACGATGGTGCCGAGGAACTCGATCGCCGCGACGGTGGACAGCGGCAGCCGGTCGACCGCCAGGTAGAACAGTGCGTTCATGCTCGCCAGTACGCCACCCATGGCCAGCATGACGGCCCGTTGTGCCGGGTCGAGCTGCCGTACCAGCCGCCACGGTCGGCGCCATACCGCGAAGATCGCGGCGGCCGCAGCGATCCGTAGCCATGCCACCCCGAGCACATCGAGGTGACGGAACAGCAGTACGGCCAGGGCCGGCCCCAGGTAGTGGAACACCGCGCTGACCGGGAAGAAGGTCACCGCCGGTAGCCGGGCGAGCGGCACGTTCCTGGTGCCGGCCGCAGTTGGAGCCGCTGTCGTCCGTGCGCGCATGGGAGTATCTTCCGTGGACAGAACGGAAGACTGAAGACAAATCTCAAGGCTCAGGGTGCAGGATGCCATCAGGATCAAGGGCAGATGACCGGAACACCTTCATTGACCGGGAGCGGCTCCTCGACGCGGTGAACCTGCGGCTGTTGGCGGAGTTGCAGGCCGCCCCGCGGCTGTCGATGTCCGAACTGGCCCGCCGGGTGAGCATGTCGGCGCCGGCGGTCACCGAGCGCGTACAGCGCATGGAACGGTCCGGGGTGATCGCCGGCTACCGGATGGACGTCGACCCGGTCGCACTGGACCTGGCGGTCACCGCGCTGGTACGGATCCGGCCCGGCCCGGGTCAGCTGCCCCGGATCGCCGCAGCGGCACAGCAGACCCCGCAGGTGGTGGAGTGTCACCGGATCACCGGGGAGGACTGCTTCTTCCTCAAGGTGCACGCCCGGTCCATCGGCGCGCTGGAGGACGTGCTGGACCGTTTCCTGCTCCTCGGGCAGACCACCACGTCGATCGTGGTGTCCACGCCGGTGCCGCCGCGTGCTCTCCCGCTGCCGGAACCGAGGGACGGCCGGTAGCCGCCGGAGGTGCCCGGCGGTCGTGGGTGGTAGGGCCGGTGAGATTCGAACTCACACTGGCATGGACCTAAACCATGTGCCTCTGCCATTGGGCTACGGCCCCCTGCGTCACCTGATGGCAGGGACGCGCAGACAGTCTAGTGCGCTGTGCCGGCGGGCTCCGACACAGCGGCGATCACGCAGTGGCCCGGTGCCGGTCAGCCCGCCGAGGGCGGACGCTGCCCGTCCGGGCCGTCGTCCTTGCGGTCCTCATGACCACCGGTCCGGGGCTCGTCGGTCCGGGCGTCACCGGTCCGGGACGCGCCGTCCGGCTCGCTGGTCGGGCCCGGGGTCCCGTCATCCGAGGGCTCGCTGGTCGGGGCCTGTCCGTCCGGGGCTCCGGTCTGCTCCGCCGGGGTGGCGCCGCCCGGGTGCTGCTCGCCCTCGATCGCCGGCTCGCTCAGATCGAAGCCCATGTCGCTGAGGTCGAACTTGGTGGTGCTGGCGAACGCTTCCGGTTCGGCGAAGTCGTCGGCGGACGGCAGCATGTCGGGGTGGTTCCAGACCGCGTCGCGGCCCTCCACACCCCGATGGGTCAGCAGCGTCTCCCACAGCGCGGTGGCCTCCCGCAGCCGGCGGGGCCGCAGCTCCAACCCGACCAGCGCGGCGAAGGTCTGCTCGGCCGGGCCGCCCTCGGCGCGACGGCGCCGGAAAGCCTCGGCGAGCCGTACGCTCGAGGGCAGCCGGTCGGCGACCGCGTGCTCCACCACGTGCGTGACCCAGCCCTCGATCAGAGCCAGCGAGGTCTCCAGCCGGCTCAGCGCGGCCCGCTGGGTCGGACTGTCCTCGGGGGTGAAGACACCCTCCAGGTTGAGTTCCTGCATGGATTCCGGATTGGTCGGGTCGACGCTGCCGAGCGCCTCCTCGACGGCCTCCCGGTTGACCGAGATGCCCTGCGCGTACGCCTCCACCGCTGCCAGCACATGCCCGCGCAGCCACGGTACGTGCGCGAACAGCCGCTGGTGTGCGGCTTCCCGCAGCGACGTGTACAGGCGTACCTGGTCGGCGGGCAGTTCCAGCCCGTCGCCGTAGCCGGCGATGTTGGTGGGCAACAGCGCCGCGACGCCGGTCGGCCCAAGCGGCAGTCCGATGTCGGAGGCGGACAGCACCTCACCGGCCAGCGATGCCATCGCCGCGCCCAACTGGCCGCCGAACATCGCGCCGCCCAGCGACTGGACCATCGCGTTCATCGGGCCGAGCTGGCCGCGCAGCTCCTCCGGGACCAGGTTGCCCATCGCGTCGACCATCCGGCCGGCGACCGGGTCGCACAGCTTCTGCCAGACCGGCAGAGTCGCCTCGATCCATTCTCGTCGGGTCCACGCCGCAGTGGAGGTGATGCCGCTGGGCAGGCTGGTGACCGGGTCGAGCCACAGGTCCGCCAGGTGTAGCGCCTCGGCCAGCTGCGCCCGCCCGGCCGGGTCGACCGCCGGGTCGTCCGTACTGACCTGGGTGCTGGCGACCTGCTTGGCCAGGTCCCAGTTGACCGGACCGGAGCCCGGTGTGCCGAGGAACTGTTGCAGTTGGGACAGGAACTGCGCCATCTGCTGGGGATTGTTGGGGTCCGGGGCGCCACCCGGCACCGAGAACCCGAACGGAATGTCAGTCATCGGCAAAGTCCCATCACAGCGGGTGCGGCCAGCGGCTGCGGTGCCGGCCCGGTCACAGTTCCAACGGTACGCGACACAGACGCATCGACCACCGGCCCACTGTCCGCTCGTCGCGAACATTGCGAGGTACCGACTCCCAGGTCACGGCCGTACCGGCTGGGCGCGGTCGGTTCTCCGGGTCGGTTGACGGCGGCATGGTGCCCGTCGAATAGGCTCCCGTCCATGGAGCGTCGTGGGTGGACCGTGCTGATCGGCACCGTTCTGGTCGCTGTACTGACCGCGGTTTCCCTGTTGGTGCACGTGCCGTACGTGGCGCTCGGGCCCGGTCCCACCGTCGACACGCTGGGCAAAATGGACGGCAAGAAGATCATCACCGTGGTCAAGGGCTCGCCGTCCGGCTCGCACGGCCAGCTGCGGCTGGTCACCGTCTCGGTCGACGACCAGTTGACCCTGTGGCAGGCACTGTGGGACTGGCACGACGACCGGTACGCGGTGGTACCGCGCGAGGTGGTCTATCCGCCGGACCAGTCCGACGACCAGACCAACAAGCAGCAGGAACAGCAGTTCCAGGACTCCCAGAACAGCGCGGAGACCGCCGCGTACCGGGAACTGGGCTGTCCGGTCCACGTGAGTGTGTCCTCGCTCACCGCGAAGTCGCCCTCGGCCGGCAAACTGCGCGTCGGTGATGTCCTCACCAGTGTGGATGGTCACCCGGTGACCTCACCGGAGGACCTGATCGGCCAGGTCCAGGACAAGAAGCCGGGCAGCCGGCGCAGCATCGGCTACCAGCGCGACGGCAAGGCCGGCAAGGTCACCGTGACCACCGGGAAGAGTGACAGTGGTCAGGCGATCCTCGGGGTCAGCATCAAGCAGCAGCAACCCTGCCGTTACTCGGTCAAGGTCGACCTCGGCAACATCGGCGGCCCGTCCGCCGGGCTGATGTTCGCGCTGGGCATCGTGGACACCCTGACGCCGAAGGACCTGACCGGCGGCACCGTCATCGCCGGCACCGGTGAGATCACCTCCGGCGGCCAGGTCAAGCCGATCGGCGGCATCCAGGAGAAGCTGCTCGGCGCCAAGCGCGACCATGCCACGGTCTTCCTCACTCCCAAGGACAACTGCGCACAGGCGGTCAAGGCGAAGCCGGACGGTCTGCGGCTGATCCGGGTGGATACCCTGCACGGCGCCGTACAGGCCCTCGCCGCGTTGCGCGCGCACCGCAGCACCCCGGCGTGTTGAGGTAGGCACGGCGCGGCGCGGTGTTCACGCCCGCGCATTTTCCCGAATGTAGAGAATGTCGCTATCCCGAATAGGACTTTCGGGGAAAATGAACCTTTCGGTATGCCTTGATGTGCCATTTTCCCCGAAAGTCCGTTCGATAAAAGCGACTTAACAATCATTCGGGGAAAATGCGCGCCGAGGGCGGCGGCGGAACCGGGTCGGCCCGGGCATACCGGGCTGCTCCTCGGGCCGGCACTGAGACCTCGCGCACCGAACACGTACCCTGGAACGCCAGGCGCCGGTCAGACGTGGTTCCGAGTCGTTCAGCGGTACGCAGGCGACGACCCGGGGCGGCACTGGGGCCACCGGTGCATCGAGCCCGTCAGGAGCTGTCGGTGACAATGCGTACGCCCTTGCCCCGGATGAGCGGGCGCGGCCGCCGGGTGGTCGGTCTGCTGTTCGCGATCCTGGTGCTGATCACCGTCGGCAGTTGGGCGGTCTCCACCTGGACCAACTGGTTATGGTTCTCCGAGGTGCGGTTCCCCTCGGTGTTCCTCACCAACCTGCGCACCAAGGTGGTGCTGTTCCTCATCTTCGGGCTCATCGCCACGGTCTGGATGGGCGCCAACCTCTACCTTTCCTACCGGCTGCGGCCCCGGATCCGGCCCGACTCACCGGAACAGCAGAACCTGGACCGCTACCGGATGGCGGTCACCCCGCGCCTCCGGCTGGCCATCGGCGCGCTCGCGGCGCTGACCGGCCTCATCGCCGGGGTCTCAGCACAGGGCAAATGGTCGGAATGGCTGCTGTTCTCGCACTCCCAGCCGTTCCACCGCACCGACCCGCAGTTCCATGTCGACATCGGCTACTACGTGTTCGACTACCCGTTCTACCGCTACCTGGTGGACGCCGGTTTCACCCTGGTGTTCGTGGCGTTGATCGCCGCATTGCTGGCGCACTGGCTGTACGGCGGGGTACGGCTCTCCGGCCGCGGTGACCGGATCACCACCGCCGCCCGGCTGCACCTGTCGATCCTGGTCGCGTTGTTCGTCGCGCTCAAGGGCGTGGCGTACTTCCTGGATCAGCGCGGGCTGCTGCTCGGACACAACAACAGCACCGGGCTCGACGGTGCCGGCTACACCGCGATCAACGCGCTGCTGCCGGCCAAGGAGATCCTCGCCTGGATCGCCATCGTGGTCGCCGTCGCGGTGCTGGTGTTCTCCAACGGTGTGATGCGCAACCTGATCTGGCCGGGGGTGTCGCTGGGGCTGCTGGCCATCGCCGCGGTCACCATCGGCGGGATCTACCCGGGCATGGTGTCGGTGTTCACGGTGAAGCCGAACATCCCGGCCAAGGAAGGCCCGTACATCGCGCACAGCATCGCCGAGACCCGCGCCGCGTACGGGATCGGGGGGATCGACAGCAGCATCTACCCGGCGAGCAACGTCACCCCCGGCAAGGCGCTGCAGAGTGACAAGAACACCCTGCCCAACGTACGGCTGCTGGACCCGGCGAAGGTCTCCGAGACCTACACCCAGCTGCAGCGGGTCCGGGGCTTCTACGACTTCGGTTCCAAGCTCAACGTCGACCGCTACACCGTCGGCGGCCGGACCCAGGACTACATCGTCGGGGTGCGCCAGCTCGACTCTTCCCGGCTGGCCGACAACCAGACCAAGTGGCAGAACCGGCACGCGGTGTTCACCCACGGCTACGGTTTTGTCGCCGCCCCCGCCGACACCACCTGCAACGACGGTCAGCCGTCGTTTGTCGCCGGATCGTTGGTGCAGGGCAAGGACGAGCAGGCCAAGCAGGGCGACTGCTACGCAGGGCCCGACCAGCTGAAGGTCTCCCAGCCCAGGATCTACTACAGCGACCGGATGACCGACTTCTCCGTCGTCGGAAAGTCGAGCTCGGCGAAGGACCGCGAATACGACCGGCCCGGCTCCGGCGGTGCCAACGCACCGGAACTGAAGAACACCTACGACGGTTCCGGTGGCGTATCGGTCGGTTCGCTCAGTCGGCGGATGCTGTACGCGGCGTACTTCAAGGACACTAACTTCCTGCTCGCCAGCGACTACTTCAACGGCAACTCGAAGGTGCTGTACGTACGCAACCCGCGTGACCGGGTGCAGAAGGTCGCGCCGTTCCTGACCGTGGATGGCGATCCGTACCCGGCCGTGGTCGACGGCAAGGTGCAGTGGATCCTCGACTGCTACACCACGGCCTCGACCTACCCGTACGCGCAGAAGATCGACCTGCATGCGGCGACCAGCGATTCGCTCACCGGTGACGGCACCGCACCGCAGGACCGTCGAGACATCAACTACATCCGCAACTCGGTGAAGGCCACAGTGGACGCCTACACCGGAAAGGTGAGCCTGTACGCCTTCGACGGCTCCGACCCGGTGCTGAAGGCGTGGAATTCGGTGTACGGCAACATCGTCAAGCCGGCCAGCAAGATCCCGCCGGCGCTCGCGGAACACTTCCGCTACCCCGAGGACCTGTTCAAGGTCCAGCGCGACATGCTGACCCGCTTCCACGTCACCGATCCGCAGGCGTTCAACAGCCAGGACAACTTCTGGGAGGTACCGAAGGACCCGACCACCTCCGGTGCGCAGAAGCAGCCGCCGTACTACGTGGTCGCCCAACTTCCCGGGCAGCAGAAGCCGACGTTCCAGTTGACCGCGACGCTGACCCAGCGCAATCAGAACAACCTGGCCGCGATGATGACGGCCTACTACGACCCGAAGGGCCGACCGAAACTCGCCCTCTCCGAGCTGCCCGGCAACTCCAATGTGCTGGGGCCCAACCAGATCCAACCCAAACTGAGAAACCAGGAAGGTATCCGCAACGACCTGAGCCTCGGTGACTCCAAGACCTCCGTACTGGACTACGGCAACCTGCTGACGTTGCCGGTGGCCGACGGCCTGCTGTACGTGGAGCCGGTGTACATCAAGGACCGGGACGTGGCGTACCCGTTGCTGAAGACCGTCCTGGTCGGGTACGGCACCGAGGTCGGCTACGGGCCGAACCTGAAGGACGCGGTGGGCAGCATGGTGGCCGCCGCGAGCGGCAAGTCGCCGCCGCCACCGAGCAGCTCCGGCAACAATCAGAGCCCGCCGGCCAACGGCGACATGGCCGCTGCGGTCCGCAACATCCAGCGGGCGCTGGCCGATCTGAGCGCGGCGCGCAAGTCCGACGACTACACGGCGGAGGGCAAGGCGCTCAAGGCGCTGGATGCTGCCGCGAAGCAGTACCAACATGCGCAGAAGGCGCAGTCAGGTTCCGGGAAGAAGCCGGCGAGCGGTTCGGCATCGCCCACGCCGACGCCGTCAGGCCGCTGACCTGCGGGTTCGCCCCGGTTTCGGCCGGGGCGGACCCCGATTTGGAACGCGTCGGACGTACCGCTAGTATTGGTTTCACCGCCGCGGGGTGGAGCAGCTCGGTAGCTCGCTGGGCTCATAACCCAGAGGTCACAGGTTCAAATCCTGTCCCCGCTACGAAGGAAAACGTCCTTCCGGATCTTTCCGGGAGGGCGTTTTCGCGTCCTGCCGTGGTCGATGGGAGCGCCAGCCACCGAGGTCACGGCGGATCAGGCGGGCGCAGTTCTTCCCCGCCGCAAGATCGAGAACGGTTGCCTCGAAGTCGAGCTGGCGTCGAGACCCGGGAACACCGATCTTGGAACTGCCGGGCCCCCCGGATCCTGACCGCCGAGCCGCTCGCCCGGGGTTCCGGATGCCGCGCTAGTATTGGTTCCACCGCCGCGGGGTGGAGCAGCTCGGTAGCTCGCTGGGCTCATAACCCAGAGGTCACAGGTTCAAATCCTGTCCCCGCTACGAAGAAAAGAGGAGCGGACTGCGGAGAACGCAGTCCGCTCCTCTTTGGCTTATACCCCTGGGAGTCGACCCCTCAGGCTTCACCTGCCGTCCCGTTGCGGCCCGGTTTTCCGAAGCTCGCAGACCGTCGCTCCGTCTCTGCACCAGTGACCCGACGGTGGGTCGCACGGGGCTGGGGGAGCTGAGGTTCCGGTAGCATTTGTCGTATGACATGGTCCGTGGACGATCTCGTGGCAACATTGCGCGCCTCGGAGGAGTCCAGTTATGTGCGGGTGGTCGCGGACTGGCTGATTCACGGAGAGGTCAGCGTGGCCCCACCCGTCCGCAGCGGGGACGCTGTTGTCGATGCCCTGGCCGCCGCTGCGGTCGCGCATCTGGCGCGTGGTCGGGGGCAGGCGCCGCCTGCTTGGACCAGGGCGCATGACCGTTTGCTGGATGCCTTCTGGCACCCGGGTGGTGACCGTTTCTTCGCCTACTCCCTTGCCCATGCCCCGTCGGAGTTCGCTGCTCGAGGTGTCATTGTCGAGCGGGACTCGCTCGTCTCGGTATGAGCGGTGGGAGCGACACCTCGCTGACGAGGGAGCAGATTGCCGGCCTGCTGGCGGAGCTGGGCCAGGAACTCGATGCGCAGGGAATGCATGCGCAGATGTTCGTCGTCGGTGGGGCGGCGATGGCCTTGGCGTACAACACGCGACGGATGACCGCTGACGTCGACGGTGTCTTCGAACCCAAGTTGGTCATCTACGAAGCGGCACGACGAGTCGCCTCCAGCCACCCCGGCCTTCCCGAGGATTGGCTCAATGACGGAGTGAAGGGTCTGCTCCCGCCAGGCGCCAATGACGACGCCCAGGTCGTCCTCGATCTGCCTGGCGTCACGGTGAGCGTTCCTTCACCTCGGTACCTGCTCGCACTCAAGGTGCAGGCCGCACGCATCGACCGTGACCAGGACGACATCCGGTTTCTTGCCGGCCTCGTCGGGGCCAGCAGCGCCGACGAGGTGCTCGACATCGTCACCAGAGTCATCGGACCGAGCCGTCTGCTGCCCAAGGCCCAGTTCATCGTTCAGGAGATGTTTCCGCCGACTCCTCAACATCCCGAACAGGCCGACTAGTCAGTTCGGGCCGGGTCCATTCCTCAACCATGGGGAGGCGGCGGACTCCACCACGCTCCCGGCGAGGCAGGCGCCCAGGCTTTCAGGTCTGGCCGAATCCCAATCGCTGGCGCAGTGCAATGGCATCCGCCAGCCACTGGCATTCGGGTAGCGGCAGGTTGGGGCAGTCCGGCAACGGCGCTCCAGGGGCGGGGTCGTCCTCGTAACGCGGCGTGACATGCGTGTGGAGGTGTGGGGTGCGGTTACCCAGTGTCTGGTAGTTGATCTTCATGGGCTTGAAGCGTTCCTCAACAGCTCTCGCGACGCGAAGAACGTCTCTGAGGTAGCCGGTGGCCCCGGCATCGTCAAGGTGGTGCGGCTCAACCACGTGTCGGCCACGCCAGACGACCACGACGTAACCACGAACCAGCGCTCTCCTCGCCAAGTACGCATCGGTGTAGCCACCGGCGAAGACCCTCAGACCGATGTCCGACTCGTCCGGCCGGCCCTCCTCGCACAGACTGCATGCGGCCCCGGTGACACGCTGATCCCAGTCGTCCGGCCATCCCACAGCGCGACTTTACCGCCCGCCACATCATCATTGTCAGAGGCTTTGTACGAGCGGCACGGTTGCCCGTGGGGACGCGGTAGGTCTCCCGGAACCCGGGGGCGCTGGTAGAACTCGACGCTCGCGGAAGATCGTCGCCGAACAGGCTGACCTGAGGACTGCTGAACACGCTCGGGAGAGTACTGACGCTCTCTTTGCCGCGGCACCAGTGTGAGCGCCGCTCGGTCTGGTCCACCGTCCGATTGAGGACTGCGTCCCCTTCAGCGGTCCGGCTCCGTGGGGGGAGGTCCACCTGCATATCCACGCACGGTGACCCTGGCTGCACGACGGCGCGGACCCGGTGATGTCGAATCCGCTCGACGATCCTGACTGAGCTTCGTACGCCGGAGCCTGAGGCTGGCTATTCTCTGGCTGTAGGGCGTCGCCGACCGTCTTCCGCCCGGCTCACCGTGAGGATGGCGCCAGGAACGACGGGGGACAGTGGTGCCTGAAGCGCAGCTCGTGTGCCCTGGCGACGCCGTGACGCAGCATCGGCAGGCATCGGACGCCGGCGCGCGGACGCGCCGGCGGAGGAGCGGTTCCGTCGCGGCGTGGGTACGCCGCCACGGTGTCCTGACGGCCTGCGCGGCCACTGCTCTGGCGCATCTGCTGTTCCTGACCCGCAAGCTCGACATCGACGAGGGCGGCTTCGCCATGGTCGCCCGCTACCAGCACCACGGCGGCGGCTACCTCTACGGACCGCAGTGGGTCGACCGGCCGCCGGCGCTGCTGGCCTTCTTCGACCTGGCCGGCCAGTTGGGTGCCGTCGGTGTCCGGGTCGGCGCGGGCCTGGCCGCCGTCGTACTCGTGGGCGCGGTCGCCGTGGCCGCCCGCGCCGTCGCCGGACCCGCCGCCGCGGCGTGGAGCGCCTGGACGGCGTTCGCGTTCGCCTCCTCGGCGCTGCTCGCGGCCGAACAGTTGAACGGGGAGCTGCTGGCCGCCATGTGCGTCGCCCTGTCCTTCGCGGGACTACTGGTGGCGCGCCGGGACGACGTCGACGTTCGCCTGGCCGTGTTGTCTGCCGGCGGCGCGGGGCTGTCGGCCGCAGTGGCGGTGTGCACCAAGCAGAATTTCGTCGACGGCCTCGTGTTCGCTGTCGTCCTCCTCGTCGCCACCGGGCTGCGGTCGCGCCGCCGGGGCCGCGTCGGCTACAGGAGACTGGTGGCGATGTGCAGCGGTTTCGCCGCGGCCGCCCTGACTGTCGTGGTCGCGGTGTGCCATTGGGCGGGCGACCATGGGGGTGTCTCCGTCCTGCTGTACGCGATGTACGGGTTCCGGCGCGACGCGAGCTTCGTCCTCGCGCAGTCGTGGGCGGAGCCCGTGCAGCGTCTGGGCATCCTGTCGGTCGTGGCGCTCGGCACCGGGCTCGCGGTACTGGGCGGGCATCTGCTCGTGTGCCATCGCCGGCTGCTCCGCCTGTCCCCGCCGGCCAGCGCGCTGTGCGCGGCGGCCCTCGTCGAGGCTGCGGGCGTGCTCGGCGGAGGGAACTTCTGGCCGCACTACCTCATCGGCCTGGTACCGACCGTCGCGCTCGGCGCCGGCCTGGCCGCTGCTCAGGGGCCGGCCGTGGCGGCCCGTCGCACCCGGGCCCTGGTGGTGTACGCGGTGCTGGCCACCTGTGTGGCGTCCCCGGTTGCAGCCGTCGTCCAGGCGGTCCTGCCCAGCGCGCCGTACACGAGCGGACGGTGGTTGGCGCGCTCGAGCCGCCCTGCGGACACGCTCGTCGTTCCCTACACCCACGCCAACGTCATCGACGCCTCCGGACTCACCCCGGTCTACCCGTACTCGTGGAGCCTGCCGCTGCGGACGCTCGACCCCCGGCTCGAACTGCTCCGGCGCCCCCTCGACAGCGACGCACGCCCCACCTGGGTGTTCGTCTGGGACCGCCTGCAGGACTGGGATCTCGACTCCGACCATCGTGTCGAGGGCGCGCTGCGGCGGCACTACCGTCGCGTGGCCCGGGTGTGCGGCCACGACGTCTGGCTGCGCCGCGACGCACAGCGCCACCTCGCGGCCCTGCCGCCCGCGGCGGCCTGCTGAGGGGTTCCGAGACCCCGACGCTGTCCGGTGTCGGAGTCAGTTCAGGTCGTACGGATCGCGGACAGCCAGAGCAGCGGATTCGGTCAGTCCCAGACGCCGTGCAAGGCGTCGACGCGTTCGCACCTGAGTCTTCGTCCTGGGTCGGGGTTTCGGGTCCCGCGAGCATCCGCAGGTTTCGAAGCCGTCATACCGCAAGCCCGCACCGAGCACCGCGGCGAGCGCAGCCCAGCCGCGATCGTTACGGCGCCGAGGCGTGGCCAGATCGTGGCCGGCACGGGTCATGGGCTGCCGACATGACGGGCACAGATGCTCGGCGTTGTCCCAGGCGTACTTGTGGCTGCGGCGGCACGGTACGCACACGTAGTGGACCTTGTAGGGGGTCTCGGCATACCGGCACATGGCGCGACTTCAGCGCTTACCACATCAGAGGCCCTGGACGAGTTGGACGGGGTTGCCGTCGGGGTCGGCGACCCAGGCGATCAGCAGTCGCCCGAGCCATTCGTACGGGCCGGCCAGTCCTTGCGCGCCGTCGGCGGTGAGTTTGTCGTACGCCGCGGCCGTGTCGTCGGTCCACAGGATGACCGCGGCCCGCTGGCCCCGGGTGATCGGGCTCAGGCCGTGGTCGTCGCGGGTCGAGGCGCCCGACGCGATGCCGATCTTGTAGCCGTCGAGTTCCAGGTCCACATGGATGGGCTCCGCGTCGGTGGGGACGCGGAAGGTCTCGCGGAACCCGAGGTGCCGGTAGAACTCGACCGCTCGGGGAACGTCGTCGCTGAACAGGATGACCTGAGGGCTGCGGAACATGCCCGCGACCCTAGCGACTCTCTCTGCGGCCCGGTGACGGATCTGACCGGCACGGAGCCGGGTCGTCGCCGATACTGGGAGGCAGACGCCGCGACGGCGTCCCGGACGAGGCACGCCGTACCCGGTCAGCGACAAGACGGCGTCGAAGGACTCGTCATGTACGACATCGTGCAGATTCTCGGTTCGTTGCTGATCCCTCGCCGCGTTCGTCGCGGCCCTGACCGGGCGGCTCCAGCAGTCCAGCTACGCCTACCTGGCCCTGAACGCCGTCGGCTCGGCGACCCTGGCCGCGGAGGCCGCGATCCGCGTCGAATGGGGTTTCCTGCTGCTCGAAGGCGTGTGGGCGGCGGTGTCGCTGTACTCGATGGCCCGCAAGGCGATCGGGAATCGTCGGCCAGGTGATCCGCGCCAGGCAGAGCCGGTGTCCGGCGCATCGGGCTCCTGAAAAGGGCTGGCCGGCGCGGAAAATCGGGCGACAACTGTCGGAGGGGGACCGGAGAATCCCCCGGTGATGTCTGTCGCCACCCTCCTGCGCCACGCGCGCCCGCCGTCGCCCCTCGCCGGCCGGCTCGCCGCCCAGTCGTTGCTGTTCGCCCTCGGCGAGGGCACCTTCATGACCGGGTCGGCGGTGTTCTTCACCAAGATCGTGGGGCTGTCCGCCGCCCAGGTCGGTCTCGGCCTGACCTGCGCCGGCGTCGCCGCGTTCCTGGCGGCACTGCCGATGGGCAAGCTGGTCGACCGGTTCGGGCCGAAGAAGATGTGGGCGGTCAGCGCGGTCGGCCAGGCGGCGATGTTCGCGGTGTGGCCCTTCATCACCAACTTCACCGGCTACGTCTCCATGGCCGTGGTGATGGAGATCATCGGTGCCCTCGGCGGCGCCGCGTACGGCGCGTACTCCATCGACGTGCTGCCGCCCGGCGAACGGGTGAAGTCGCGCGCCTACATGTACTCCGCGCTCAACGTCGGCTTCACGCTCGGCTCGTTGGTCGGTGGTATCGCGCTGGCGTTCCACTCCAACGACGTACTGCACGTGGTGCCCTGGTTCACCGCGGTGGCGTTCCTGGTCAACGCCGTCGCGATCACCCGGCTGCCGCGTGCCGCGCACGACGACCGGACCCCGGAGGACCGCAAGGTCAAGATCCCCGGGCCTGGGCCGCTGCGCAATCCCGGCTGGCTGCTCACGTCGTTCTTCGGCGGGGTCTTCTGGACCAACCAGGTGCTGCTGAACATCGTGATCCCGTTGTGGCTGGTGGAACAGACTGACGCGCCGCGGGTGCTGCTGGCGTTCCTGTTCGGCACGAACACGGTGATGTGCATCTTCCTGCCGATGGTTGCCTCCCGCGGGGTCAGGAATGTAGCGACCGCGTTGAAGGCGGTCCGGATCTCATCGGTGTTCTTCGTACTCTCCTGCCTGATCACGCTGGCCACCCACGACACGGTCGGCTGGGTGACGATCCTGCTGGTCTGGCTGGGGCACGTCACCGTGACCGGCGCGGAACTGTACTTCTCGGCCGCCAGCTGGTCGTTCGAGGCCGAGTTGATGGACCCGCGGCAGCGCGGTGCGTACCAGGGCGCCGGCGAGCTGAGCGGCACCCTGGGCAAGGTGTGGGCGCCGGCGGTGTACACGTTCCTCGCGATGAACTGGGGTGCGGTCGGCTGGCTGCTGATCGCCGGCATCATCGTGGTCGCCACCATCGGGATGTACCCGTCGACCCGGATGGCGCGGCGGTTCATCGAACGCCACGTGCCCGCCGACGTACTGGCCGACGCGCGCGCCTCCGCACCGGAGCCCGAGGCCGGTGTCGTGGCCGGGCCGCCGTCGCTGATCAACACCGAGGAGCCGGTACCCGGACCCGCCGCTGGTCTGGTTCCCTGACGGCGACGCCGAGTCCCGCACGGCAGGTCGGCGCAGGACACGAAATGCTCAACGGACAGCTGTTCGTGCTCGGAGTATCAGTACGAGCGCGGTGACCAGCGAAGCGGCGATCATGCCGGTGCCGACCGTGAGCGCCGTGCCGATACGGTGCGCGAGCAGCTGCGTACCAGTCAGGGCCGGCGCGTCCGCGGTGGCGAACACGGTGACCAGGATGCCGAGGCCGAGCGAGCCGCCAAGTTGCTGGGCGACGTTGACCAGGCCACCCGCAGCGCCGGCGTCCTCCGGCGCCACACCGCTGATCCCGGCAGCGGTCATCGGGCTGAGCGCCGCACCCTGGCCGATACCGAGCAGCACCATCGGCAACGCGATTCCGGTCAGGTAGCTGCCATCGGCGGACAGCCGACTGATCCAGGCCATGCCGATCAGGGCGACGACCAGACCGACGGCGAGCAGTCGGGCGTTGCCGAGGCGGTGGGTCAGCCTGGGTACAGCCAGCGCGACAACGAAGTTGACCAGTGTCATCGGAAGGAACGCGAGGCCGGCGTGCAGCGCGGTCCAGCCGTACACGGCCTGCAGGAACTGGGTGATGAAGAACCAGAAACCCATCATCCCGCCGAAGAACAGCAGGCGCGCCGCGTAGGCACCGGCGCGTCCGGTACTGGCGAACAGTCGCAGCGGCATGATTGGTTGTGCGGCTCGGGTCTCGGTCACCACGAATGACATCAGCAGCAGGATGCCGGCGGCGAGCAGGGACACGGTGAGCGTGTCCCGCCACCCGGCGTCCGCGGAGCGCACGATGCCCCACACGAGCGTGGTCATACCGAGTACGGCGCTGGCGGTGCCGGCCACGTCGAAGCGTCCGGTCCGGGTCGGGGTCTCGACCAGATAGCGGGATGCGGCCAGGAGCATGAGCGTGCCGAGAGGCACGTTGACGAAGAACCCGACCCGCCAGGACAGCCAGCTGGTGATGAGGCCGCCCAGGACCAGGCCGACGCTGGCGCCGATGCCGGAGACAGCGCCGTACCAGGCGACGGCCCGGGTACGTTCGCGCCCCTCCGGGAAGGTGGCGGTGAGCAGAGCCAGCGTCGTCGGTGCGACGATCGCGGCACCGACGCCCTGTACGGCGCGGGCCGCGATCAGCCAGGCCGGGAACTGCGCGAGGCCGACCGCCAGGGACGCGACGGTGAACAGCGCGATGCCGGTACGGAACATCCGTCGGCGGCCGAGGATGTCCCCGGCGCGTGCGCCGAGCAGCAGCAGCCCGCCGAACGCGAGGGCGTACGCGCTCTGCACCCACGACAGTCCTGCGGCGGAGAAGCCGAGACTGTGCCGGATCCGCGGCAGTGCGGTGATGACCAGGGAAATGTCAAGAACCGTCATCAGATAGCTGGACAGCACGATCGCCAGCACCGCCGTGCGGTGCACCGGCCGCACCGGGTCGGCTGTCCGTGCGGCGCACTGGGCGGCCCCGGTCGTGTCCATTCCTGGTCTCCTTCATGGGATGGTCGCACCCGTTGTCGGGGCCGGTCCATATTCTCCCGTGGCGTCCGGATCGGCCCCGGTCCGCTGTTTCGTCGCCCGGTGAGCCCGGAGCTGGGCATGATGGTGGGATCGGGGAGGACCGCCACCAGGGGGAAGCGATGCGGCAGACCAATCTCACCGGGGAGTCGGCCGAGTACCTCAGCGCCCGTGAGGAACTGCGGCACGTCGAGATTGAGCTGATGCGGCAGCGGGAACGTGCCGCCGAGCTGCGGAGATGGCTGCCGCTGGGTCCTGCCGTCGAGGACTACGTGTTCGAGGAGGGTCCCGCCGATCTGCACGCCGGTGACGAGCCGACGCGGACCGTACGGCTGAGCGAGCTGTTCACCGGGGCCGGGCGTGACCTGGTCGTCTACCACCTCATGTACGGCAAGACGCAGACCGAGCCGTGCCCGATGTGCACGATGTGGCTCGACGGCTTGAACGGGGTGGCGCAGCACATCGCGCAGAACGTCGACCTCGCGGTCGTGGCCGCCGCGGACCTGCCCGCGTTGCGCGCACACGCCCGTACCCGGGGATGGACGGGCCTGCGGCTGCTCAGCGCCGGATCCAGCACGTTCAAGTACGACCTGAACAGTGAGGACGCCGACGGAGCGGAGGACTCGACGCTGTCGGTGTTCAGCCGGGACGACAACGGGGACGTGCGCCACGTCTACTCGGTGCACCCGCGGATGTCCGACGACATCGACCAGCGCGGCATCGACCTGTTCAGTCCGGTCTGGCACGTCCTCGACCTGACCCGCCGGGGCCGGGGCGACTGGTTCCCTGCCCTCGACTACCAGAGCCGGTGAGCGGCGCCGACAGCACAGCGGTGTCGGGCGGGGCTCCGTACGATGGGGTGATGACGTCGCCCAGCACCCCACCGACCGAGCCCGACGACGACCCGGACGGCTACGTCGGCCTCGACGTCGACAGCGCGGAACGCCTGGCGCGGGAGCGTGGTTGGTCGACCGTACGGTCCCTGCCACCCGGCACGGTCATCACCATGGAGTACCGGGTGGGCCGGCTGAACTTCGAGGCCCAGGACGGCAAGGTTATCCGAGCCTGGAAGGGCTGAGTCACGCTCATCTGCAGTTTTATATGCCTGGATAGGTCCTAATCCCTTTCATCCTCGCGGACGCGGTACGTGTCAGCGGAGGCGCTTGGCGTCAGCTCGAAGCTCACGTACAATTTCTTGTACGTGCAGAGGGGGTTCGCATGAGAACGATGACCTACTCGGAGTCTCGCGCCAAGTACGCCGAAACTCTGAACTCGGTAGTCGACGACCGCGAGGAAGTGGTCATCACCCGCGCTGGCCATGATCCAGTCGTGATCGTCTCACTGGATGACTATGAGTCGTTGAAGGAGACCGCATACCTGTTGCGGAGTCCGGAGAACGCCCGACGATTGCTGGCCTCGATCGATCGGCTGGAGGCTGGCCGCGGGAGCGTACGGGACCCGGTCGAATGAAGCTCGTCTGGGATGAGAGCGCTTGGGACGACTACCTCTGGTGGCAGACCCAGGATCGTAAAGTCCTCAGGCGTATCAACGTTCTGATCAAGGACATCGACCGCAATGGCAATGAGGGAATCGGTAAGCCTGAGCCGCTCAAGCATGGGTTCCAGGGGTACTGGTCACGTCGCATCACCGATGAACATCGCCTCGTCTACAAGGTCGCCGAGGATGAGATCCGCATCGCTGCATGCCGGTATCACTACGAGAGATGAACACGGGTGGGCAGCTGGGGCGCTGGCCTCCCGCTCACACAATCACTGGTCGGTGGGTTGGTAGACGCCGATGATCACCCCGGTGGAGGTGGTCGTGGAGTGGGCCAGGTGGAAGTTCGGCAGCTTCGGGCCGGAGTCGGGGAACAGTCGTCGGCCAGCGCCGAGTACCAACGGGTGAGTCAGCAGGACCAGGGTGCCCACCAGGTCTCGCGCCAGCAGTGAGCGGACCAGTACGCCGCTGCCGAAGATCACCAGGTTCTCCGGGACATCCTGCTTCAGCTCATCCACCGCGTCGTCATCGGCGAGCAGGGTGGAGTTCTGCCAGCCGAGCGGCCCGGTAAGGGTGCCCGACACCACGTACTTGTCCACCCGGTTCAGCGCATCGGTCATCGGGTTCGGCGCCTGCCGGGGCCAGTGCGCCGCGAAGTCCTCGTACGTCCTGCGCCCGGCCAGCAGGGACCAGCTGCCGGACATGTAGGTGCCCATGACCTGTTGCATGGCCGGGTCCTGGCCCCGGCCCGCCCAGCCGCCGTAGGTGAAACCGTCTCGGGTGTCCTCGTCCGGACGCCCCGGGCTCTGCATCACGCCGTCCAACGTCAGGTGCTCGATCGCGATCACCTTGCCCATGCCGGATCTCCTCTCGGCTCGCCGACTCTCACCCTCTACACGAACAGCGCCCGGCCAGATCGACACGCTCCTCGACGCAGGGTGGGCGGCGACACGTTGGGCTCCGGTGCCAGGTGGGTAGGCCCGCATGGTGGAGCCGGCGAGGCCATGCCCTTGCGCCCACCGCAGATCCGAACGAATGCCGCGCCGCAGCGGGAGCCGGGGGCGGCCCCGCCGCGGCGGTCGACGTTACCGCCACCTGGGAGAAGAGGACATTTCATGCGAGCAACTGTCATCTACGGTGCCGGCGACGTCCGGATCGAGCACGTACCGGACCCGAAGCTGCGGGAACCGACCGACGCGCTGGTACGAGTGCTGCGCGCCTGCGTGTGCGGCAGCGACCTGTGGCCGTACGGATCGAAGGATGCCAGCGAGCACGGCGACCGCATCGGCCACGAGTTCCTCGGCGTGGTCGAGGAGATCGGCAGCGAGGTCTCCGGGCTGACGGCCGGCGATGTCGTGGTCGCCCCGTTCGTCTGGGCCGACAACACCTGCGACTTCTGCCAGGAGGGGCTGCAGACCTCCTGCCGGCACGGCGGGATGTGGGGCGCCGACGGCGTCGACGGCGGCCAGGGCGAGGCGGTACGCGTTCCGCAGGCGCAGGGCACGCTGGTGAAACTGCCCGTCGGCGAGGACGCCGCGCTGCTGCCCTCGCTGCTCACGCTGTCCGACGTGTTCCCCACCGGGCACCACTGCGCGGTGACCGCCGGGGTGAACCCGCGTACCAGCGTCACCGTGATCGGCGACGGCGCCGTCGGGCTGTCCGCCGTACTGGCCGCCAGGCGGCTCGGCGCCGAGCGCATCATCCTGATGGGCCGGCACAAGGACCGTACCGACCTCGGGCTGGAGTTCGACGCCACCGACGTGGTCGCCGAGCGCGGCGAGGAGGGCGTCGAGAAGGTACGCGAGCTGACCGGCGGCGACGGCACGCACACCGTACTGGAGTGTGTCGGGCTGGCGCCGGCCCTGGAGACCGCGCTGAACGTGGTGCGCGCCGGCGGCACGGTGAGCCGCGTCGGCGCGCCGCAGTACTCCGATGTGCCGATGGGATTCAGTACGTTCTTCCGCAACATCACCCTCACCGGCGGCGTGGCACCGGCGCGGGCGTACATCGAGGAACTGCTGCCCGACGTGCTGGACGGTAAGGTCGAGCCCGGCCGGGTGTTCGACCGTACGGTCGACCTCGACGGTGTGTCGGACGGCTACCGCGCGATGGCCGACCGCGAGGCGCTCAAGGTCCTTGTCAGGCCGTGACGGACGGCGGTGCGTGCGGCCCTCACCTGTCGCGCGCGCCGCTGCCGGGCCAGGAAGTCGTCCATGTCGTCGGCCCACCACAGTCCTTCCAGCGGGCCCACGACGAAGTCCCTACCGAGGTCGTTCCTGCTCGCGAACTTGACGGTGTAGGCAACGGAGTACAGCGCCTCGACGCTGTGGCGGTACCCGGCACTGGTGTTCGGGTCGCCGTGCCCGTCGATGGCGAGGAAGCGCAGCTCGGGAACGTCGACAAGCGCCCAGTCGGTGTTGGTGGGCGCGTAGCACTTCTTCAGCTCACGCTTGACGTCGTACTTCGTGGTCATGCCGCGCTTTCTCACGAGTAGTGGCCACTTCTGGATCGGGGTTCGGGATCAGCATCTCCCACGACTGTGACGATCTCGGCCGCCGGACGACGAGTACCTACCGGTACAGGCGGCGTGTGCCTCGAGGGAAGAAACAGGTGCGTGGCCACCTGCCTATCATCTCGTGGACGCGGACGCTGACGGGATTACCCTGCGCCCGTTCTGCCATTCAAGAGCTTCTGCTGGAAACTTCCGGCGAGTTGACCAGGACAATCTCAAGCGGGGACCTGTCACCAGTTTGGTCGTCTGCCGCAGAGTATGCCGGGAACGGCCCTAGGATTGACGCATGCAGCAGGCTCACGCGTACCGGCGGCTGCGCTGGGGGAATGCCGTGACTGGTCTGGTTGCGGCAGGCCAGGGGGTCATCATGCTGCTTGCCAGCAATTCGTTGGCTGTGCCTGTGACGGCTTCATTCCTCACCGCCGATCCGGTGACGGTGCGCTCCGGCACCGCGCCCGAAACGGTGTTCGAGATCCCGATCGGCCCGGCCGTTGCGACGTTCCTGTTCCTGGCCGCGGTCGACCACCTGATCGTCGCGGCACCCGGAATTCACCGCTGGTACGAGCGCAACCTCGATCTGCGGGTCAACTACGCGAGGTGGATCGAGTACGCCTTCAGCGCGTCCCTCATGATCGTGTTGATCGGGGTTTTCGTCGGTGTCAGAGATCTGGCCGCCGTCATCGCGTTGTTCGCCGCCAATTCCGCGATGATTCTGTTCGGCCTGTTGATGGAGCGCCAGCAGCGGGCCGGCCATGCGGACTGGACCGCTTTCTGGTTCGGCTCGCTCATCGGCGCTGTGCCCTGGGTCGTCATCCTGATCTATCTCCTGCAACCCGATCAGGTGCCCGGCTTCGTCTACGCCATTTCACTGGTACAGCTCGCACTGTTCGCATTGTTTGCTGCCAACATGGCACTCCAGTACGCGACCGTCGGGCGCTGGCGGAACTATCGGTTCGGCGAAGCCGGCTACATCGTGCTCAGCCTTACCGCCAAGTCGCTGCTGGCCTGGATCATTTTCGTCAACGTCCTGCGCACGTAGGCCACGACGCTGCCGACACCTCCGTCCATGGCGTGACCGCGTGCCGCAGCGGCGGGTCCGACCGGGCGGTTGCGTTCAGTCGTCATCGCGGGTGCCGGGTGAGCGGAGCTGACCGGTTCATGGGACCGGGGTATGTCGGGCATTGCGGGCTGGCGTCAGCGGCGTATTCAGGGGAACCTGTGTGCCACGACACTGGGGCGCGACGGTTGCGCCTCAGGACCCCTGATCGTCGACCCAGCGAGGAGACTGACCACATGGACCGGCGTCACCCCGTCACCCACCTGCTTCTGGTGGCCTGCTGTCTGTTGTCGGTCGCGGGGCTCGCGGCGTGTGGGGGAGGGTCGGCCAGCGGTGAGCAACGGTCCACGGAGATCGTGAACGTCCGGCCGTGGACGGCCAAGGGCGTCGCGGCCAAGCTCACCGTCCACAGCGGTGACGGCAACTGCCTGGGTTCCTCACAGGTCGCCGGGCGTAGCGACTCGTACCGGTGCACGGTCGGGGACCGCATCTTCGATCCGTGCCTGTCCAGCCCGTACCCGTCCGGTAAGGGCAAGGTGGCCTGCCCTACGTCGCCGCGGGCGGTGGAGGTCGTCGCCGTGTCGGGGCAGTTGCCGGAGCAGACGAACAAGCCGGGGCAGGACCAGGTCTGGATGCTCGTGCTGGCCAACGGCGACCAGTGCAATCGGCGCAGCGGTGCGGGACTGGACGCGCGCGGTTCGCTGACCGCGATCATGGGATGCCGTAGCGGAGCGCTGGTCTGGGGTGAGCCGCGCCGCTCCGGCCGGCTGTGGACGGCGCGGACCTCCCGTACGGAGAAGGGTGCGTTGACTACCGTGCGAGTGGCTCAGGCATTCCGGTAGTACAGGTACGAGTCATCAGATAGCGGGCGCAGGTGGCGAAAGACTTGCGGGGCCGGGTAACGCGGATATTACGACAGTGCCTTAGCTCCCTGTTCGGTAGCGGACTCTACGACAAATTGGGGCACGATCGCCCTGATCGACGTCAGGTAGATTCAGCGCGCCTGAAACTCTTCGTGGCGCTGATTTCCTTATGGTGCAAGTAAGGTTGGCATGACTGACCGTAGGACGCTTGAGGCACTTGTCAATGACGACATCGTGGCGAACGGGCTGCCGGATGCGGGCCTGCTGAAGGACTACCTGGACCGCAACTGCCCGTTCGGTGACCCGATCTTCCTGAGTCTGGGCGAAACCTGGACCCAGATCCCGGACGGCCTCGTGCAAGGGATGCAGGTCGTACCGCGGCACGCGCACGGCTACCAGCTGTCCATGCACGGGCTTCCCGCGCTGCGTCGGGCGGTCCGTGACTACGTGACCACCGAGCATCGCCTGGCCGAGGTCAGCGAGCCCGGGCGTGACTTCGAGGTCGCGGTCACCTGGACCGGCACCCGGGCACTGATGTTCGACTTCGGCCGTTACCTGGCCGACGAATCCGCCGACGACCCGCGTACCCCGGTGGTCCTGGCCGCCGGCCCCGGATGGGACTACGCCGGTGTGTTCACGCCGCAGGGCTACCGGATGCGCTACCTGGCGCTGCGCCCGGAACGCGACTTCCAGCCTGACGCCGAGGAATGCGCCGAGCTCATCGACGAGATCGTCGGGCGGCCCGACGAGCGGCTGGCCCTGGTGGTGATCAACGCACAGCACAATCCGACCGCAGCCAACTGGTCACCTGGTGTGGTCGCCTCGCTCGTACAGGGGGCGCTCGACCACGGCGCCGCCGTACTCGTCGACGATCCGTACTTCGCCGTGCACGACGACGGTGTCAAACCCACGGCTGCGCTGCGGATCCTGCTGGAGGAGCTGCACAACCGCGACGACACCGCTCGGCAGCGCTGGCTCGCGGTACGGTCGCTGGGCAAGCAGTTCCACTGCAACGGCTGGGGGATAGGCGCGGTGACCGCCGATCCACGCACCCTGCACACCCTGTCGGTGCGCTACCGCTTCCACCACTCGCTGACCTACGCCGGTGTCCAGCAGCAGGCCATGGCCGACTGGCTGACCGACCCGGCCAGCACCGAATACCTTGCCGCACAGCGGGTCGACTACGCGGCGAAACGCCGGATGGTCACCGGGCTCACCCGTACCGCGCTGCGGCACCCGGAGACGCGGATCGTCCGTGGCGAGTGCACCAGCTACCAGCTGCTCGCGGTGCCACCGGCGTACGCGCAGCGCCCGGACGGCGTGGAGGAGTTCCGCCGGGCCTGTTTCGCCACCACCGGGGTACTGCTGTCCCCGGCCTGGATGATGCCGGAGGAGTCGATCCCCGCGCCGTACGTGCGGATGTACCTGGGACCGCCGCAGGAACTCATCCGTACCGCGATGGACCGGATGGCAGCGGCCGGGCTGCACTACGACTGCACGCCTTGACAGACTAGTGCCGTGGCCGGGAAGGTTCGCCGGGCCGGGCCGGACCCAGTCGCCCGCGGACGGCGTTGTCGCCACGCCCGAGTGCAACCCGGCACACGGGCGCGGCTCCGCCTTGCCCGCGAACGCCTGGCCCTCACCCCAGCACCGCCAACCTTCTCGGCCACGGCACTCGCCGTGCCCCACTCTGTGCGAGGAGAACGATGATCGAGCCAGCTGCGTCCGGTAGCCCGCGCGTCGCCGTGGTGGGTGGCTCGATCGGGGGTCTCGGCACGGCGCTGGCCCTGCGCGGCGCCGGCTGCGAGGTCGACGTGTACGAACGTTCCGCCGGCCAGTTGGAGAGCCGTGGCGCGGGTATCGGCATGCAGCAGTCCATGGTGGACCTGTTGAGCACGCTCGGGATCGACCCGGGCGCGGTCGGTACGCAGTCACACCGGCTGTGCTACTACGCCCGCGACGGCAGCGTCGAGTGGGAACAGCCGGCCTTCGGCCGCTACACCGCGTGGAACACCCTCTACCGCACGCTGCTGGCCGCGTTCGGCACCGACCGCTACCACCTGGGCGAGACGATGACCGGACTGGACGGCACCGGAGGCCGGGCCGTCGTGGACTTCGCCGGCGGGCGGCGGGTCACGGCCGACCTCGCGGTGTGCGCCGACGGGGTGCACTCCACCGGGCGCGCCATCCTGGCCCCGGGCACGGTGCCGCGCTACGCCGGCTACGTCGGCTGGCGCGGCCTGATCCCGGAGAACGATCTGCCACCGCAACTCTGGTCGGTGTTCGACGACACCATCAGCTACTGCGTGCTGCGCTCGGCACGCAGCCACATCATCATCTACCCGGTACCCGGCGCCGACGGTGAGATCGCGCCCGGCACCCGGCGGATCAACTTCGTCTGGTACTGGAACGTGCCCGAGGGCCCCGAACTGGTCGACCTGTTCACCGACTCCGACGGGGTGCACCGGCCAGGCACGGTACCGGCCGGGCACGTCGCGCAACGCCATCTCAACCGGATGCGGGCCGACGCACAGTCCCTGATGGCACCGCAGGTCGCCGACCTGGTCTGCGCCGCGCGGGAACCGTTCCTGCAGACGATCGTGGAGGCCGGTACGCCGCGGATGGCCTTCGGCCGGGCCTGCCTTGTCGGCGACGCCGCCTTCGTGGTCCGCCCGCATGCCGGCGCCGCCACCGCCAAGTCCGCGGCGGACGCGCTGTCCCTGGCCCGCATGGTCGGTGCCGGTAAGGACCTGGCGACCGCGTTGACCGACTGGGAGAGCCGCCAGCTGGGGGTGGGCCGCCAACTGCTGGACCGCTGCGCACAGCTGGGGGACCGCTCACAGGTCTCCGGCACCTGGACCCCGGGTGACAAGAGCCTGGCACCGGGTCTGTTCGGTCCGGCGGAACAGGACCGCGCCGCCTACAACTGAGCGCCGGTGCGGACCGGGTCGGCGCTCAGCCGACGCCGAGCAGCGCGCGGGCCCGGTCCGGGTCGGCGCGGAACTCGGCCAGGCTGGTGTCCAGCACGACCCGGCCCTTCTCCAGCACCGCCACCCGGTCGGCGACCGCGAACGCCAGCCGCAGGTTCTGCTCCACCAGCAGCACCGTGGTTCCGCTGGCGGCGAGAGTGCGTAGTACCGCACCGATCTGCGCGGCCAGCGTCGGCGCCAACCCGTCGGACGGCTCGTCCAGCAGCAGCAGCCGGGGCTGGGTCAGCAGGGCGCGGGCGATGGCCAGCATCTGCTGCTCGCCGCCGGACAGCGCGTCACCACGGTGCCCGAGCCGGGCGGCGAGCCCAGGCAGCAGCTCCTGTACGGACGCCCGGGTCCAGCTCCGCTCTGCGCGCCGGCGACCGACCCGCTCCGCAAGCTGCAGGTGCTCGCGTACGGTCAGCGGCCCGAAGACCCGCCGACCCTGCGGCACCAGACCGACCCCGGCCCGCGCCACCACGTCCGCCGGCCGTCCGGCCAGCTCCGTACCGTCCATCCGTACGCTGCCCGCCATCGGCCGCAGCAGCCCCATCACCGTGGAGACCAGCGTCGACTTGCCCGCACCGTTGCGGCCCAGCAGCGCCAGTACCGTCCCGGCCGGCACGGCGAGGTCGACATCGTGCAGTACGCGGGAGCCGCCGTACCCGGCGACCAGCCCCTTGACCGTCAGTGCGCTCATCCGACCCCCTCCGCCGGGAACAGTTCCTCCAGGGTGTCGGCGCCCAGATAGGCGGACCGTACGTCCTCGGCGGCGCGTACCGACTCCGGGTCGCCGGTACGCAGGTGCCGGCCCAGGTGCAGCACGGTGATGGTGTCCGCGACGTCGAACACCAGGTCCAGGTCGTGCTCGATCATCAGTACGGTCATCTCCGCCGGCAGCTGGGCCAGGATGGCGGCCAACCGGGCGGTGTCGGCGGCGGAGATGCCGGCCGCCGGCTCGTCCAGTAGCAGCAACGTCGGCCGGGTCACCAGCGCCATCGCCAGCTCCAACTGCCGTCGCTCGCCGTGCGACAGTTCACTGGCGACCCGGTGACGTACCGGCGCGAGCCCGACCTGCTCCAGCGCCTCCTCCGCCTGCCGCACCAGCGGACGGCGACGCAGCGCGCCGCGTACCATCGACCAGCCGTGGCCGGTGTGCCGGTTCAGCGCGATCAGTACGTTTTCCACGCCGGTGGCGTGGGTGAACACGGAGGCGTGCTGGAACGTACGGGCGATGCCCAGCCGGGCCCGCCGGTACTCCGGCAGAGCGGTGATGTCGTGCCCGTCGAACGCGACCCGCCCGGAGGTGGCCGGCAGGGTACCGGCGATCAGGTTGAACATGGTCGACTTGCCGGCGCCGTTCGGGCCGATCAGCGCGTGCCGGGCGCCCCGGCGTACCGGCAGCGACACCGAGTCCACCGCCACCAGCGAACCGAAGCTACGGCGCAGGTCGACGAGCTCCAGCAGGATCGGGTCCTCGGTTCGGTCAGTCATCGGCGCGCTCCACCTTCACCCGGCGGCGGCGTCGGATACCGGCGATGCCCCGGGGCAGCAGGTAGACGGCGAGTACGAACAGGCAGCCCAGCAGCAGCTGCCCGTGCCCGGCGAGTTCACCGCCCAGGTAGTCGCGGGTGAGTAGGACCGCGGCGGCACCCAGGCAGGCACCCCAGATCGAGCCGGCGCCGCCGATGGTCACGGCCAGCAGAGCCAGCGCCGAGTTGCCGAACCCCGCGTCGCCGGGCGAGATGTAGGTCTGTACGGACACCCACAGCGCCCCGCCCGCCCCGGCCAGCGCCCCGGCCAGCGCGTAGGTGACCAGCAGGTAGCGGGTGACCGGGTAGCCGAGCGCGCGCATCCGTGCCTCGTTGTCCCGGATCCCGCGCAACGCCAGGCCGAACGGGGAACGCACCAGCAGCAGCACACCGGCCAGCAGCAGCAGGAACACACCCAGCGTGTAGTAGTAGACGAGCCCGTCGAGGTGCAGCTCGGGCAGCCCGAAGAAGGGCCGTACCGGGGCTGCGGAGCGCCCGTCGCTGCCGCCGGTCAGCGACGTCCACTGGGTTGCCGTCACCTGGACCAGCTGGCCGATGGCCAGGGTCAGCATCAGGAAGGTGACGCCGCGGGCCCGTACCGCGACCAGCCCGGTGACCGCCGCGACGGCTGCGGCCAGCAGCGCGGCCAGCACGATCTGCACCGGCCCGACCGGTACGAGATCGGACAGGATCGCCGCGGTGTAGCCGCCGACGCCGAAGTAGCCGGCCTGGCCGAGGGTCGGCAGCCCGGTCACCCCGGTGAGCAGGCTGACACTCATCGCGAGCACCGCGAACGCGAGCACCTCGGACAGCAATGAGACCGGGTAGCTGCCGAGCAGGAAGGGCACCAGGGCGAGCAGGACCAGTAGGACGCTCACCGCCACCCGTTGGCGGGTGGCGAGGTCGGTGAACCGACGGTGGGTCGCGGGCGGGCGGGTCGTCGGCTGTGCCGTGTCCGGCCGGGTGTCGGTACTCAACCCGCCCACCCGGCGACCGGCAGCAGACCACGGGGCCGTACCGCGAGAACCACGAACATGATGCCGAACAGCAGGAACGAGGCGTACTGCGGCAGCAGCGCAACGCCCAGCGTCTGCACCTCACCGACCAGCAGCGCGGCCAGCAGCGCGCCGCGTACCGAGCCGAGGCCGCCGATCACCACCACGACCAGGGATAGCACCAGCACGTTGTCGTCCACTCCGGGCCCGGGTCCGAGGATCGGCGCGCCCAGTACGCCGCCGACGACGGCGAGTGCCGCACCGACCGCGTATACCACGGCGAGCACCTTGCGGGTGTCCACACCCATGGCGCGCACCATCTGCCGGTCGGCGACCGTGGCGCGTACCAGGGTGCCGAACCGGGACCGCTCGAACGCCAGGTAGAGGGCGACCGCCAGCATCGCGGCGACACCGATGAACACCAGCCGGTACGTCGGGTACAGGTGTCCAGCGACCGAGACTGTGCCGTCCAGGGCCGCCGGCGCTTCGGCGGGCTGCGTGCCGGAGCCGAAGAACGTACTGAAAAGGTCGGCGCTGATGAAGGCCACGCCGAGGGTGAGTACGGCCTGGTCGAGGTGGCCGCGGTCCATCAGCGGCCGGACCAGACCGGCCAGCAGCGCACCGCCGGCCGCACCGGCGGCCGTGCCGACGAGCAGGGCCAGGCCGAGGGCCAGCAGGCCGCCCCCGGACAGCAGATAGGTCAGGTAGGCGCCGAGCAGGTACAGCGTGCCGTGCGCCAGGTTGAGCACGTTCATCATGCCGAAGATCAGCGAGAGGCCGACCGCGAGTGTGAACAGCAGAAGCCCGAACGCGATGCCGTCCACCATCGAGACGATGTTCGCGTCGAACCAGCCACCTACACCCACAGTCGACCTCTACGCGTTTCTGTTTCCGGAGCTTCAGCTGCCCAATGTGGTCAGTTCGCTGACCAGTACGTTACTCAGGGCCGGACCGTCGCTCTTGACCTGACGCAGGTACCACTTCTGCACCGGGGTGCGGTTGGAACCGAACTGCCAGGTGCCCCGCGGGCTGTCGATCTGGCCGACCTTGGCGAGGGCCTCGTTGATGCCCTTGGAGGTGACGTCACCCTTCAGCGAGCCGATCGCCTTGTCCAGCAGGATCCCCGCGTCCCAGGCGGACATCGCGTACGTGGTCGGGTCGGTGCTGTAGGCCTTCTGGTACTCCGACGCGAACGCGCGGTTGGCCGGGTTGTCCAGGTCCGCCGCGTAGTTCATCGACGTGTAGACGCCCTTGGCGTCGTTGGCCTCCGGCTGCAGTACGGCACCTTCGGTCAGGAAGCCTGAGCCGTACAACGGGATGTCGTTGCCGACGAACTTCTTGTACTGCTTCACGAAGCTGATGGCGGGGCCACCGGCGTAGAAGGTGAAGACGGCCTTCGCGCCGCTCTCTTTGATCTTGCTGAGGTACGGCTGGAAGTTGTCGGTGTTCGGGAACGGCGTCCACGCTGGCTTGCCGTCGGCGTTGGCGAGCTTCCCGCCAGCCTTCTTGTAGGCGTCGACGAAACCACCGACCTCGTCGTAGCCACCCTGGTAGGCCGGTCCGATCGCGTACACCGGGCCCTTGACGTGTTCCTTGAGGTATTCGCCGAGGGAGGCACCGGGCTCGACGCTCGCGTACGAGGCGGACCAGATGTACGGCTTGGATTCCTTGGTGATCTTCGAGGGGCCGGCACTGGCCAGGATGGTGGGGATGCGCGCCGCGCCGATGACGGGTTCGACGTTGACCACCGAGCCGCCGTCCACGATGCCGGCCAGGGCCTGCACCTTGTCCTTCTTGACGAGCTTCTCGGCGCTTGCCTTGGCGAGATTTCCGTGGCCCTCGTCGCCGATGAACAACTTGACCTTGTGGCCGCCGAGCTTGTTGTGGTGGGTCTTCAGGTAGAGCTTCAACCCGTTCACCATGTCGTCGCCCACCGACTTGTAGATGTCGGAGCGGGCCGTGAGCAGACCTATCCGTACTTCCTGGGAGCTGCTGGAGGAGTCATCGCCTCCGAGCGCCGAACCTGAGCATGCCGAGGCCACCAGGGAGATCGCGGCAAGGACTGTCACCGACCGCAGGGTCGTTGCACGGCCGTGACTTTTGGACATCAGGACTGTTCCTCTCGGAAATCTTGCGTGAAAGCCGTCACATGGGCGCCGCGAGTGTTCGCGGAGTGGCGGCCTGGGCCAGAACGGCACCCCGCCAGCTATCTGCGAAGAACCTCCTGGCCAGGTGGATACGAGCCCGGTGAGACTTAACCACAGGTTGCGGATCGTACGCGATACCTGCGGGTAAACGCTGCGTTGCCGACCCCGCGGGCGGGGACTGTCAGCGTTTGTGGAAACTGTTCGGAGCCGAGCGTTAGTGCACCGGATGGGCTGCACCGCAACTATCTGGCGTTTTGAGAGCGCAAAGCGACGCGGGGTAGCCGACCGATGTCGGTGTGAGTGGTGCGACACAAGCCAAACGACGTTAACCGCCAAGAACCACCATCCCGGTTCGGAAGGTGACCAAGTGAGCAAGCGGAACCCGGCACAGGACGAAGGTCCGCGCCCGGCATCTGGCCTGGTCCCCCGGCTACGGGACGTCAGGATCCGATCCAAGCTGGCGCTGCTGCTGGTGGTGCCCGTCATCGCTCTGGTGACGCTCGGCGCTGCCCGACTTGCCGGTAATGCCGGCACGTACGCCTCGGCCAGCCGGCTGCGTTCCCTGGTGCAGACCGGGAAGGCGGCCGCCGACCTGATCGACAGCCTCCAGACCGAGCGCAGCGCGGCGATCAGCCTGCTCGGCGGATTCAGCCACGGCAAGGGCGACTACCAGCGCAAGGTCGATCTCACCGACGATGCGTACGATGAGGTGCAACGTAATCGCGACACTGTCAGTTCGATGCCGGATGCTCTGCGTGCACCACTGTCCCGGGTGGACTCCGAGTTCCGGACGCTCGGCGAACTGCGCACGCAGGTAGCAGCGCGTAAGGAAATCACCACCTCGGACACGTCGTTCCGGTATCGAACTGTTATCGCGGACCTGCTCGACTACCGCAACGGTGTGGTGAGTTACACCAGCAGTACCGACCTCGGTGGACAGATCCGGGCAGCGACCGCGTTGGTCGAGGCCAAGGAGTACGTGGCGCTGGAACAGATCGACGTACTCCGTTCGCTGACCACCGGACAGTTCGCGCCGGCCCAGGTCAAGACGTTCGCCTCCGAACTCACCGGTTACACCACTTCGTTACTGGACTTCACCGACACGGCGGACCCGGAACTGAGCAGTCGGTACCAGCGGACCCTCATCGGCGCCGACGTCGGTCACGCGTTCGCGATGGAGACCGTCGTCAACCGCACCATCGCCGGCAACACGTTGCGGTTGTCCGGCAAGGACTGGAACACCGCGATGACCGGCCGGCTGCAGCTCATGCAGAAAGTCGACGAGCACGCCGAGAGCTCGGTCATCGCCGCGGTGTCGGCCAGCCGGGACACCCAGGCGCAGCAGCTGATCCTCGAATCGACCTCGATCGTGGTGGCGATGCTGCTTGCGATCCTGTTCGCACTACTGATCGCCCGCTCGATGTCGGGCAGCCTGCGGCAGCTGCGGGAGGGCGCGCTCAGCGTGGCCTACCAGGGACTGCCCACCGCGGTGGCGCATCTGCAACGCAGCGACGCCGTCGGCGAACAGACCCCCGAACAACTCGCCAGCCGGGTCGAGAGCCCGATCCAGGTGCGTGGCCGGGATGAGATCGGGCAGGTTTCTGAGGCGTTCAATGTGGTGCATCGTGAGGCTGTGCGGGTGGCGGCTGAGCAGGCGGTGTTGCGGTCGTCGGTGTCGACGATGTTTGTGAACTTGGCGCGGCGGTCGCAGTTGTTGGTGGATCGGTTGATTGGGCATTTGGACAGGTTGGAGCAGGGGGAGGAGGATCCGGATCGGTTGGCGCAGTTGTTCCAGTTGGATCATTTGGCGACGCGGATGCGTCGTAATGATGAGAACTTGTTGGTGTTGGCGGGTGCGGATTCGACGCGGGCGCGGCGTGAGGCTGCGGCGTTGGGTGATGTGTTGCGGGCGGCGCAGTCTGAGGTGGAGCAGTACACGCGGATCGAGTTTGGTGTGGTGGATCGGGATGTGGAGGTGGAGGCGACTGCGGTGAATGATGTGGTGCATTTGGTGGCGGAGTTGTTGGATAATGCGACGTCGTTTTCGGCGCCGGATTCTGCGGTGGTGGTGGATGCGCGTCGGGTGGGTGATCGGGCGATTGTGCAGATTGAGGATCGTGGGATTGGGATGTCGTCGGATGTGTTGGCGGAGGTGAATGAGCGGTTGGCGGCGCCGCCGTTGGTGGATGTGGCGGTGTCGCGGATGATGGGTTTGGTGGTGGTGGGGCGGTTGGCGTCGCGGTTGGGTATCCGGATCGAACTGCGGCCGGCCCGGCAGCGCGGCATCGTCGCCGACGTCGAGATCCCCGCGTCCGTACTGGTACCGCTGCGTCGCCGGCCGGCGGCACTGCCCGCATCGCCGCAGCCCGTCGCCGCCGTCAGCGCGCAGCCGGATTCGATGACCGACACGGCCGTACTCAGCCCGATCCGTGACGGCGATCCCCGCCCCGAGCCGCGGCACAGTCGCTCGGCCGACCAGCCCTTCACCGTGAACCAGAACCGCGACCTGTCTGACATGCCGCGTCGGCCGAGCCCGGCGCAGGCGGCCTCCGCCACCCCGGCCGAGGCGCCCGCGCAGGTACGGCAGTCCCGGGGAAGCCTGTTCGACCTTCCGCCGGCGTCCACCGACCGGTGGGCCGCTGCGGCCGCCGCAGACCGGGGTGAGGACCGGGCCGGCCCAGCCGACCGGGCGCCGACGCCCCAGCGCCCGGACACCGAACCCGCGCGGAGCTTCGCCGCCAGCAGCGCTCGGCCCGTACCGGAGGATCGCCCGGCAGAACAGCGTGCGGTGGCCGAGCGCAGCGGTGAACTGACCGCGCAGACCCCCGTCGTCGCCCCGCCCGGTCGGAGTGCGACCCGGCAGCGTGCTGGAGCGCCCCGCAGCTCGTCGCGTGAGCTCAACCCGGCCGCAATGCTCAGCGTCGACGAGACGATGGAACTGCCGATCTTCCGGGAGGTCGAGTCGGCCTGGTTCCACACCAGCCCGTCGCGACCGCGCGAGGCGGCGGCCACCAGCACTGCCCCGGCGGTGGCCCAGCCGGTGTCCCGACCGCTTCGTGCTGACGCCGCCCCGGACAACGGGACACGTCTGCCGGCCGCGACCGGTGACGGGCCCGATCCGACGGTGCGTCGTACCGAACCCGCACGGCCGGCGACCGGCGGCGGTCAGGCAGGCGACCGGGCCCGTACGATGGCCGCGCTGCACCAGCGCCGTCCGGCGTCGGCCGCGGCGCCGCGGGAGGAAACCCCGACCTCCGGTGGTGCCGCGCGCCCGGGTTCCGACATGTGGCAGTCTGCCGCGGACAAGGGTTGGCAGGCCGCTTCGGCGGCGGCGCCCTCCGATGGTCCGGCGGAGACTACCGGGTCGGGGCTGCCGAAGCGGCGGCCGATGGCTCAGCTCGTTCCGGGTGGAGTCGAGGATGTGGGTGAGCCGGTGAGGGTACGTGAACGTTCCCCCGAAGCGGTGCGTGGGCTGTTGTCCGCCTACCACCGGGGGGTACAGCGTGGCCGTAACAGCGCCTCGCCGCAGGGTTCATCGACAGCGGGGTACGACAGCAACAACGGCGAGGAGCAGGGATGACCGCCCAGGCGATTCAGGATCTCGGTTGGCTACTGACCAACTTTGGCGAACGGGTGCCCGGAGTGGCGCATGCGGTCGCGGTCTCGGCTGACGGCCTGTTACTTGCCTCGTCCCGGGACCTGCCGAGGGATCGGGCTGATCAGCTTGCGGCGATCTCGTCGGGTCTGGTGAGCCTTACGCAGGGGGCATCGCGCTGTTTTGAGGGTGGCGCGGTGTTGCAGACCGTGGTCGAGATGGATAATGGTTTCCTTTTCCTCATGTCGATCAGCGACGGTTCGTCGTTTGCGGTGTTGGCTGCCCGTAGTTGTGATGTCGGGCAGGTGGGTTATGAGATGGCGTTGCTTGTCGACCGGGTCGGCGACGTTCTCACCCCGGCCGTACGCAACGGGGCCATGCCGGGCTGACCGGCCGGACGACACGAACTGCTGGGGAGGGTGCTGAGTGGGCTTCGGAGGCTCTGACGAGGGCTATCGCCGGGCGGGTGGGCGGGTGACTTCGTCCAAGATCGTCATTGCGGGTGGTTTCGGCGTCGGTAAGACCACGTTGGTCGGGTCGGTTTCGGAGATCACGCCGTTGACGACTGAGGCGATCATGACGTCGGCGAGTGTGCCGGTGGATGATACGGCCGGGGTGCCGGGTAAGACGACGACGACGGTGGCGATGGATTTTGGTCGGATCACGATTGATCAGGATCTGATTCTGTATCTGTTCGGTACGCCGGGGCAGACTCGTTTCTGGTTTATGTGGGATGAGTTGGTGAAGGGTGCGATCGGTGCGATCGTGCTGGTGGATACTCGGCGGTTGGCGGATTGTTTCGCTGCTGTGGATTTTTTTGAGCATCGTGGTTTGCCGTATGTGGTGGCGGTGAACTGTTTTGATGGTGTGCAGATGCATCAGTTGGAGGATGTGCGGGAGGCTTTGGCGGTGGGGTCGGGTGTTCCGGTGGTTCCGTGTGATGCGCGGAGTCGGGAGTCGACGAAGCAGGTGTTGATCACGTTGGTGGAGTATGTGCTCACCATGCGGCGCGCCGGCCAGCCGGTCTCGTAGGGCCGCCCTGGTGTGTGCTCGGCACGCTGGCCAGTGTGCCGGGATCAGTAGAGCAGGACGCACTGCTGTCGCGGCCATGCTCGTGAGCTTTCCGCCCAACATGGCCGTGATGTGTTTGATGGACAGGGCGGTCACAGCAGTAGGTTGGAGCCATGAGGTGGGCGGGTCTGGTGCCGGAGGAACTGCTGCCGCAGCAGGGCCCGCCGCCGCGGCCGTGGCCACACCGCACGGCACGGATCGGTGGTCTGCGCACCCGCATCCGTGACACCCCGACCACCGGTGACGATGCCCGGCCGGCGGCGTACGTGCACGGGCTGGGTGGTTCCGCGCAGGACTGGACCGATCTGGCCGGTGTGCTCGCCCCGTGGTACGACGGGCAGGCCATCGACCTGCCCGGCTTCGGAGGCAGTGAGCCGCTGCGCCGCTACAGCCTGCCGGCCCTGGCCGATCAGGTCGTCCGCTGGCTGGAATACGAGGACCGGGGTCCGGTGCATCTGTTCGGCAACTCGCTGGGCGGTGCGCTGACCGTACGGGTCGCGGCGCTGCGGCCGGACCTGGTCCGGTCGCTGACCCTGATCGCGCCGGCCATGCCGTTTCTGAGCGCCTGGGAGTCCAGCCAGGGACCGTACGTTCCGTTGATCTGGCTGCCGGGTGTCGCGCGGGTGATGGCGTCGTCGATGGCGAAGCTGGGGCCGCACGGGCTGACCCGGGAGTCGCTGCGTAATTCGGTACACGATGTGAGCACGGTGGCCGACGAGCGGATCGCCGGGTTCGCCGAGGGGGCGACCGGTTGGCTGGCTTCTCCCTGGTACGCGCACGCGTACGTCAGTTCCTTCCGCGCGCTGATCGGTGGGTTCCTCCGGGGCTATCTGCCCGGCGGTGACTCGCTGTGGCGGTTGGCCGCCCGGATCCAGGCGCCGACCCTGGTGGTGTGGGGCCGGGCGGACCGGCTGATGCCGGTACGCCTGGCCGGCCGGGTACTGGCGACCGTGCCGGACAGTCGGCTGCTGCTGGCCGACGAGGTCGGGCACGTGCCGCATCTGGAGCATCCCCGGCTGGTGGCCCGCGCGGTGCTCGCGCAGGACCGGACGGTGATCAACGATCATCAGCCGGATGAGGGTCGCGCCCGGTGAGCTAGTTCGCTATCCCGCGTTACGCCAGATTTACCCTGGGTTGTCATGGCACGCTGAGCGGCGATGCCAGGAATGACGACGGACCGTACGGCCCACGGTGGCGCGCCGGCCCGGGTGGCGGCCCGACGGCTGGCCCGGGAACGGATGCTGCACCGACGTCGTCGGCTCGTGCTGCTGGCGGTGCTGTCCGCCGCGCTGCTGATCGTCGGGATCGACATGGCGCGCGGTGGTACCCAGGATCCGCCGGACACGGCCCGTCCGTTGGCGGAGCAGACCGCCCAGACCGCTGCGGTGGCCCATCCGGCCAGGTCGGCGGCCTCGGCCGGGCCCTCCGGTACGCCGGCGGTCAGCTATCCGCGGGCGGGTTCCCGGCACTTCCGTACCGTCTCCGGGAAGACGAAGGTGTACGGGCACAGCGGCACCCTGCTGCGTTTCCAGGTGGCGGTGGAGACCGACATCCAGCACCTTGATCTGGCCGGGTTCGCCGATCGGGTGACGGCGATCCTCGGGGACCGGCAGGGCTGGACCGCGGGCGGACAGTGGCGGTTCCAGCGGGTGGGCCCGCACGACCCGCACGACTTCACCCTGTACCTGGTGACGCCGGCCACCCGGGACGCGATGTGCCATGACAACCCGGAGGGCTACACCTCCTGCCGGTACGGCGACGACGTGATGATCAACGTTTCCCGGTGGGTGCACGGCGTGCCGTACTACCACGACCTGGACACCTACCGTGACTACGCGATCAGCCATGAGGTGGGGCACCGGCTGGGGCACGGGCACGAACTGTGCCCGGGTAAGGGTCGCAACGCGCCGACCATGCAGCAGCAGACCCTCGGCATGCACGGTTGCCTACCCAATCCGTGGCCGTACCCGGGCGGCAGGGCCTACGACGGCCCGGCGGGCGAGTACCCGCAGACCGATATTCCGTCCGATCCGCCCAGCTACTACGCGCACTGACCGGACCGATCGGCCGGTACGGGCGGGCGGGCGTGGCCGGGGTCACCAGCGGTACGGTCCGAGGCGAGCAACAATGTTCGTTGAAGGTCAAACTAGAGCGCTGGAGGAGCCTGTGCCACTGCCGCCGCTCGTGGAGCCCGCCGCGGAGCTCACCACCGACGAGGTCCGCCGGTATTCCCGGCATCTGATCATTCCCGACGTGGCCATGGACGGCCAGAAGAGGCTGAAGAACGCCAGGGTGCTGTGTGTCGGCGCCGGCGGGCTCGGCTCACCTGCGCTGCTGTATCTGGCCGCGGCCGGGGTCGGCACACTCGGCGTGATCGACTTCGACACCGTCGACGAGTCCAACCTGCAGCGTCAGGTCATCCACGGCCAGTCCGACATCGGGCGACCGAAGGCCGAATCGGCCCGCGACAGCATCCGTGAGATCAACCCGCTGGTCACGATCAATGTGCACGACACCCAGCTGACCGTGGACAACGTCATGGAGATCTTCGCCGACTACGACCTGATCGTGGACGGCACCGACAACTTCGCCACCCGCTACATGGTCAACGACGCGGCGGTGCTGCTGGGCAAGCCGTACGTGTGGGGCTCGATCTACCGCTTCGACGGTCAGGCCAGCGTGTTCTGGGCTGAGCACGGACCGTGCTACCGCTGTCTCTACCCCGAGCCGCCACCGCCGGGCATGGTGCCGTCCTGCGCCGAGGGAGGCGTGCTCGGCGTGCTGTGCGCCTCGATCGGTTCCGTGCAGGTCAACGAGGCGATCAAGCTGCTCACCGGCATCGGCGACCCGCTGGTCGGCCGCCTGCTGGTGTACGACGCCCTGGAGATGTCGTACCGCACGATCAAGGTCCGCAAGGACCCGCAGTGCCCGCTGTGCGGGGAGAACCCGACGCAGACCACGCTGTTGGAGGACTACGAGGACTTCTGCGGCGCGGTGTCCGACGAGGCCGCCGAGGCGGCGCAGGGTGCCACGATCACGGCCACCGAGCTGAAGGAGTGGCAGGACGCCGGCAAGGACTTCCTGCTGGTGGACGTACGGGAGCCGGCGGAGTTCGAGATCGTCCGGATCCCGGGCTCGACCCTGATCCCCAAGGGCGACATCCTGTCCGGCGAGGCCCTGTCGGGCCTGCCGCAGGACCGGCAGATCGTACTGCACTGCAAGTCGGGTGTCCGTTCCGCCGAGGCGCTCGCCGCGCTGAAGGCCGCCGGTTTCGCCGACGCGGTGCACGTACAGGGCGGCGTACTGGCCTGGCAGGCCCAGGTCGACAAGAGCCTGCCGACGTACTGAACCGCACCGGCGGGTTCCGGGCCTCCGGAACCCGCCGTGTTGACATCCGCCCGCATGATCATGGGGTGCCTGACACCCTCCTGGACGACTGCCGGCAGCTCTTCGTCGCGGCGGCGGCGGCGGACCGCAGTGCCTTCGGCGCCGCACTGTCCACATCATACGGACGGGTGACCGGTGCGTCAGCTGCCGAACGGTGCCGTGCCATGCGTTTTCTCGGCGAGCACATCGACCGGATCGACCCCGAGTTTGCCAGCTGGGTCGCCGTACTGGCCGGTACTCTCGCCGAGCACGGTGCCGATCCGGCCCCGGTGCTCCTACCGATCCTGGCCTGCCTGAAGATCGTCGCGGAGGCCAGTACCTACTTCGTCGGTGCCTGGCGCGACGCCACCGACGCCCCGCTGCCGGAACGCGCGGAGCTGGCGTACGGACGGGTCCACCGGCTGCTGCAGACCGAACTGGGGGACGCGACCGCGGTGGTGCTGGAGGCGTGGACGAGCCTGCCCCGCTGGGCGGGTGCGGCCCGGGCGGTACTCGGCCGGGCCGGATCCGGCTGGCAGCAGTGGAGCGAGGGCCGTCACCTGGTGCGGGTGCTGACGGCCGCCGCGCGGTACTGCCCGGAACTGCGCGAGGTACGCACCCTGGTCGGTGCTCCGCTAACGTGATGCGGTGAGCGATCGGATGGCCGGCGGTGATCTACCGGAACACGTCGAGCGGGTGCTGTCGGTGGTGGAGCGGATCCCGCGCGGCCGGGTGATGTCGTACGGCGCGGTGGCCGAGGCGGTGCGCGAGGATGGCGGCCGGGCGAGCGCCCGTACGGTCGGTACGGTGATGGCCCGCTACGGCGGCATGGTGTGCTGGCACCGGGTGGTCAACTCGGCGGGTCGGTTGCCGCCAGGTCACGAGGAGCGGGCCGGGGAGCGGTTGCGCGCCGAGGGGGTGCCGTTCCGGGGCAGGTATGTCGACATGGCCGCTGCGGCCTGGTTCCCGATGATCTGACCTGTTCCCGCACAACGGAGTGAGTACTCACTCAGAACTTGACGGAGTGAGTACTCACTCCGTACGATGTCATCATGCCCGATGCCACGACCCGTCGCCGGGCGCCCGGAATGAGCCCGGAGCAGCGGCGACAGATGATCATCTCCGCCGCGCTACCGCTCGTCGCGGAGTTCGGAGCCGCCGTCACGACCAGCAAGATCGCCCGCGCGGCCGGGATCGGGGAGGCGACGATCTTCCGTGTCTTCGCCGACAAGGACGAACTGCTCGACGCCTGCCTGGCCGAGGCGGTCCGGCCGGACCACGTGATCCAGGAGATCGCCTCGATCTCGCTGGACGAACCGCTCGAGGCCCGGCTCACCGAGGTCGCTGAGGCACTCGGCGCGCATCTGGCCCGGATGGGTGCGCTGATGGGCGCGCTGCATTCCACCGGCCACTGGTTCAAGGGCCGTGGCCAGGACGCCGACCGGTTCCAGCGGCACTCACCGGGCGCCAGGGACGAGTCGTGGAACCAGATCCGGGACGCGGTCGTCGAACTGTTCGAACCGGACGCCGAGCGGATCCGCTTCCCGGCGCCACAGGTCGCCGGCATGTTCCTCGGGCTGTTGTTCGCCCGTCGTCGACCGCCGGAGCTCGGCGACCGCCCCGACCAGCTCAGCACCGACGACATGATCGCACTGTTGCTGCACGGCGCCCTCGGGACGCCGGACGCACCTGCACCCGACGGCACCGGCCCGGCCCCGGATGCCGACGCCTGACGGCACCGGTACGGGCATCGAGCGTGGTAATACCAGTCGCCGCTGGCAACGGCGCGCTACAGTTCGTTAGCCGGTCGGCAAGTAAGTGCCCTCGCTCGGACCGGCCGTCGCCCGATCTCACACCTACCCCGACGAGCCACCCCGATGAGACGACACCCCCCACGAGGCGAACCGATCCCTCGCGAGTGTCACAGATACCAACCCCAAGGAAGGTTCCGGTGCTGATCCGACTCCTGCGTGCGCACCTGCGCCCGTACGCCAGGTCCATCGGCCTGGTCATCGTCCTGCAGCTGTTGCAGACCCTGGCCAGCCTCTACCTGCCGACCCTCAACGCCGACATCATCGACAACGGAGTGGTCAAGGGCGACACCGGACACATCATCCGTACCGGCGGTGTGATGCTGGCGGTGACCGTACTGCAGATCGTCTGCTCCGCCGGCGCGGTCTACTTCGGCGCCCGGACCGCGATGGGAGTGGGCCGCGACGTACGCGCCGCGATCTTCAACCGGGTGCAGCAGTTCTCCGTCCGGGAGGTCGGCCAGTTCGGCGCGCCCTCACTGATCACCCGCACCACCAACGACGTCCAGCAGGTACAGATGGTCGTCCTGATGTCGCTGGTACTGATGGTCTCCGCGCCCATCATGTGCGTCGGCGGTGTACTGATGGCGCTCAACCAGGACGTGCCGCTGTCCTCGCTGCTGCTGGTCATCGTTCCGGTCCTGATCGTCGCGGTGAGCCTGATCATCCGGCGGATGCGACCGCTGTTTCGCACCATGCAGGAACGCATCGACGTGGTCAACCGGGTGATGCGCGAACAGATCACCGGTATCCGGGTGATCCGGGCCTTCGTCCGCGACGAGTACGAGCAGGCCCGGTTCGGCCGGGCCAACGACAACCTGATGACCGTCGCGCTCGGCGTCGGGCGGTTGATGGCGATGATGTTCCCGATCGTGATGCTGGTGATGAACCTGTCCTCGATCGCGGTGACCTGGTTCGCCGGTCACCGCATCGACAGCGGTTCCATGCAGATCGGTGCGCTGACCGCCTTCATCGCCTACCTGATGCAGATCCTGATGTCGGTGATGATGGCGACCTTCATGTTCATGATGGTGCCCCGCGCCGAGGTCTGCGCCGAGCGGATCGAGGAGGTACTCGACACCGAGAGCAGCGTGGTCATGCCGGAGAACCCGGTCAGCGCCGTGCAGGGGATCGGCAGCCTGGAGATCCGCAACGCCGAGTTCTGTTACCCCGGCGCCGAGGAACCGGTGCTGTCCGGAGTGGACCTGACCGCCGAACCCGGCCGGACCACCGCGGTGATCGGCTCTACCGGCAGCGGCAAGACGACCCTGCTGAACCTGATCCCGAGGCTGTTCGACGCCACCGGAGGCGCGGTGCTCGTCGACGGCGTCGACGTACGCGACCTGGACCCGGAGGTACTGTCGCGCGCGGTAGGCCTGGTGCCACAGAAGCCGTACCTGTTCGCCGGGACTGTCGCCTCGAACCTGCGCTACGGCAACCCGGACGCCACCGACGACGAACTGTGGCACGCGCTGGAGGTGGCGCAGTCGCGCGACTTCGTCGAGGCGCTCGCCGACCAGCTCGCGTCCCCGGTCAGCCAGGGCGGCACCAACCTGTCCGGAGGACAGCGGCAGCGCCTGGCCATCGCCCGGGTACTGGTCGCCCAGCCGAAGATCTACCTGTTCGACGACTCGTTCTCGGCGGTGGACTACGCCACCGACGCCGCCCTGCGCGCGGCGCTCGCCCGCCGGACCGGCGATGCGACCGTACTGATCGTCGCCCAGCGGGTCTCCACGATCAGGCACGCCGACCGGATCGTGGTGCTCGACCAGGGCCGGGTGGTCGGTACCGGAACCCACACCGAACTGATGGACGGCAACGACACCTACCGGGAGATCGTGCTCTCCCAGCTCACCGAACAGGAGGCGGCGTGAGTAGCACCGAGGTCGACCGGCCGGCAGACAACCCCGGCGACCAGTCTGCAGGCAGCCCCGGCGACGAGCCGACGAGCGGCTCGACCGGCCGGCCGACCCCACCCGCGCGCGGCCTTGGCCCCACCCGCGGGCCTGGCGGCATGATGAGCGGTGGCATGCCCACCGAGAAGGCCATGGACTTCCGGGGTTCGGGTCTGCGGCTACTGCGCATGATGCGCCCGGAGCGGGCGGTCGCGCTGGCCGTACTGCTGCTGGGCGCCACCAGCGTGGTCATGTCGGTGATCGGGCCGAAGGTGCTGGGCCGGGCGACCGACCTGATCTTCTCCGGCATCGTGAGCAAGCAGCTGCCCGCCGGCTCCACCAAGGAGCAGGCCGTTGCCGGATTGCGGGCCCGGGGCCAGGGCAAGATCGCCGACATGCTCTCCGCGATGCACCTGCACCCCGGGCACGGCGTGGACTTCACCGCGGTCGGTGAGGTCCTCCTGTTGGCGCTCGGCCTCTACCTGGTGGCCGCGGTGTTCCAGCTGATGCAGGGCCGGCTGACCACCACGCTCGTACAGCGCATCGGCTACCGGCTACGGCAGCAGACCGAGACGAAGCTGTCCCGGCTGCCGTTGAGCTACTTCGACTCCCAGCCGCGCGGGGAGGTGCTGTCGCGGACCACCAACGACATCGACAACATCAGCCAGACCATGCAACAGGTGCTCGCCCAGATGGTCACCTCGTTGCTGATGATCATCGGGGTACTGGCCATGATGGTGGTGATCTCCCCGCTGCTGGCGCTGGTCGCGGTGATCACCGTACCGGTCTCGGTACTGGTGGCCGCGACCATCGGAAAGCGGGCACAACCGCAGTTCATCAAGCAGTGGGCGACCACCGGCACGCTGAACGCGCACATCGAGGAGATGTACACCGGGCACGCTCTGGTGAAGGTGTTCGGTCGCCAACAGCAGGCCGAGGACACCTTCCGCGAACACAACGAGGCGCTGTACCGGTCCAGCTTCCGGGCCCAGTTCATCTCCGGGCTCATCCAGCCGGCGATGATGTTCCTCGGCAACCTCAACTACGTTCTGGTCGCGGTCATCGGCGGCTTCCGGGTCGCCTCCGGCACCCTGTCGCTGGGTGACGTACAGGCGTTCATCCAGTACTCTCGGCAGTTCTCCCAGCCGATCACCCAGGTCGCGTCGATGGCCAACCTGCTGCAGTCCGGGGTGGCGTCGGCGGAACGGGTGTTCGACCTGCTGGACGCCGACGAGCAGCAGCCCGACCCGGTGACCCCGCAGCACCCCGCACGGGTGACCGGCAGAGTGGAGTTCGACGACGTGTCGTTCTCGTACAAGCCGGACGTGCCACTGATCGAGAACCTGTCGCTGATCGTCGAACCCGGCCACACCGTGGCCATCGTCGGCCCGACCGGAGCCGGCAAGACCACCCTGGTCAACCTGCTGATGCGCTTCTACGAGGTCAGCGGTGGGCGGATCCTGCTGGACGGGGTGGACGTGGCGACGATGTCACGTGACGCGCTGCGCAGCCGGATCGGCATGGTGCTGCAGGACACCTGGCTGTTCGGCGGCACCATCGCCGAGAACATCGCCTACGGCGTCGATGACGTTCCCCGGGAGCGGATCGTGGAGGCGGCGCAGGTCACCCATGCCGACCGGTTCATCCGTACGCTGCCCGATGGCTACGACACGGTGATGAACGAGGAGGGCTCCAACGTCAGCGAGGGCGAGAAGCAGCTGATCACCATCGCTCGCGCGTTCCTGACAGAGCCGTCGATCCTGGTACTGGACGAGGCGACCAGCTCCGTGGACACCCGTACCGAGGTACTCATCCAGCACGCGATGACCTCACTACGGCAGGGCCGTACGAGTTTCGTGATCGCGCACCGGTTGTCCACCATCCGGGACGCGGACGTGATCCTGGTGATGGAGTCCGGCCACATCGTCGAACACGGCAACCACGAACAGCTTCTGGCCGCCGAGGGCGCCTACGCACGGCTGTACGCGGCGCAGTTCGCTCAGGCCGTGGTCGCCCTGGACTGAACCCTTTCTGTCCCGGTGACCGACTCGGAGGGTCCGGTGTTCGGTGTTCGGTCCGGACCGAACACCGAACACCGGCTATCGTAGGGCCGTGAGCACGAGGTCGGGACCTGAGGTGATCGACGAGCTCCGCGATGTGCTGGACAACCTGCCTCTCGGCCTGTCAGCCACTCCACCGGAGGCCGAGGACGTTGGAGCCGACCTGGTCCTCCGAACTCCGACCGGTGATCGCTTTATTGTGGAGTTGAAGCGGGCATCGTCGGTCTCTTCGGCGGAATTGGTCCACAGTATGGCTGAACTGCGACAGAAGCCCTATGTCGACACATCTGTACTGGTGTTACTGGTCGCGGACAGGGTGACCGCTGACGCACGGGAGATGATGCGGGCCGCTGGCTGGAGCTGGCTGGATCTCCGCGGTCATCTCCACCTTGCCGGACCGGGACTGTTTGTCGATACCGGCTTTCCAGCCAGGGAACGAAGGACAGGGCGGTCTGCTCCGCTGTCAGGTCAGGTCGGGGTGGAGGTCGCGGTGTCGCTGCTGCTCGCCCCGCAGCGCAGCGTTCAGGTTCGCGGGCTGGCGAGGAAGATCAAAAGGGCCGCCAGTTCGGTGTCCGAGACGCTCGCCGGCATGCGGCAGGACGGGCTCGTCGACGCCGACCGTAAGCCGGTCCTTCCGGAACTGTTCTGGGAACTCGCCACGCACTGGCGACCAGAGGAGATCGACATCGCGGTCGTCCCTCCGATGGACAACCGGGACGTCACCGAGGTCTTACGTCTCGGCTTGGATCACGTGCCGGCGACCTCCGGGTGGGCACTGACCGATACGGTCGCGGCAGCCGCCTACGGTGCTCCAGTGGGTGTCCGCGCTGACTACCCACCGGATTTCTACGTTCCGGACCGCGCCACTCTTCGGCGGGCCCGACACCTGCTCGGCGTGGCAAGCGACCACGGCAACCGAGCCGGCACTCTCCGATGGAGCCTTGTCGCGGAGATCTGTGCAGACCGAGTCGAGGACACCATGCGGTCGGGGCGCTGGCCGCTCGCGCAACCGCTCTTCGTGGCCCTCGACCTGGCTCAGGATCCTGATCGTGGACGCGAGGTCCTTGCTTCCTGGACACCCCCCAGAGAGTGGCCCCGTGTCTGGTGATCCAGCTGTCCCGGTCGTGGATCTCGCGGGTACCTCGATGTCCGCCCTGGTACACGCCGTCCCGGCCACCGCGACGATGACCGGACGCCCGGTGACGGTCGTCGGCGGACTTGCCGTGGTGTGTCGCTTGTCCCGTCCGTACCGGGCCACGAGTGATCTGGACGTTGTCGGCCGGTGCCGGCCCGGCGAACGTGGCCAACTGGAGCTGTTGGTGGCCGGTGGTGCGAAAGCGAGCGGAGCTTCGGGCGCGCTCGTACCGACGCCCCTGGGGCCGGTGCAGGTGGACGTGCTGGAAGTGAAGGATGCCGAGCTGGATCCCCTGCCCGACGACCCGACCGACCGGCTGTCCGTGCTCGCGCACGCATGGGCCGCAATGACTGCTGCGCCAATGCTCCTGCGGGCGCAGGGACTTGCTGACGTGTCTGTCGCTGTTGCTGGACCCGGGCCGCTGATAGCGATGAAGCTGCAGTCGATCATGAACAGGGGTGCCGCGAAGGAAGGGACCGATCTGCTCGACATTCTGCGGCTCACCCTGGACAGCGTGACCGGTCCCACGTCCCGCTCCGAGCTGCGCGGTGCCGCGCCACAGTTACGCAGGGACGCTGTCCTGCACACGAACCGCTGGTTCTTCCAGCAGGCGGCCCGCAGCCTGCGTCTCGTACGAGCCATCCCCGAAGGTCGGGACGTCGAACCGGACGACATCACCTTGGTCGGCGAGTTGCTGATGAGCGCCCTGGGTACCTGAGCTGAACGGCGAGAGGGGCGGCCGGTCGTGGTGACCGGCCGCCCCTCCGTGTGGTGCGGTGTGACTACTTCTTGACTGCCCTGGTGTAGGCCTCGATCGGCTTGGTCAGGGTGTCCGCTGCGGCCTTCATGTTGGCCTGGGCGGAGCTCGGGTCATGCGAGGTGATGGTCTTCTCCAGACCCTCCTCGGCGGCCTGCCGCGCCTGCGGCATGACGCCCAGGGCGCAACCGGCGGTCGCGGTACTCGGCTTGGTGGAGTGCAGCTGGTTGACGGCCACGGTGAACTGCGGGTACTGCTTCACCCACGCCTTGTCGGTCGGGTCGTTCAGCGCGTTCTTGTTGACCGGGAAGTAGCCGGTGCCGGTGTGCCACTGCGCCTGGACCTTCGGCGAGGAGGCGTACTTGATGAACTCCCAGGACGCGCGCTTCTGTGCGTCGGTGTGCCCGACCCCGTTGATCCACAGGCTGGCGCCACCGATGATGGTGCCGCCGTCGGCGGCGCCGCTGCCCGACAGCCGCGGGAACGGTGCGGCCTGCACGCTGAACTTGCCCTTGGAGGCGTTGATGAAGTCACGCATCTCGCCGGTGGACTCCAGTTCCATGCCGACCGTGCCGCTCTTGAACGCCTGCTGCGCGGAGTCGGTGGTGCGGCCGGTGTTGGACGCGTAGCCCTTCTTGACCATGTCGGTCCACCACTGCGCGATCTTCACACCGTCGGGGGAGTCGAACAGCACCTTGCTGGCCAGTCCGCTGCGGCCGTTGTTCTTGTCGCAGTACTGGTTGCCGTTGGTGGCCAGCAGCTGCTCGACGTACCAGCCGTAGATCGCCGCGTTGAAGCCGTACTGGGTGACCCGGCCGTTCTTGTCCTTCTTGGTGAGCTTCTTGGCGTACTGCTCGATCTCGTCGAGGTTCTGCGGCGGCTTGTTCGGGTCCAGTCCGGCCTTCTTGAACAGGTCGGCGTTGATGTACAGCAGCGGCATCGAGGTGTTGAACGGCATCGACCACTGCTTGCCGTCGAACGTGTAGTAGTTGGCGATGTTCGGCTCGATCTGGCTAGCGTCGAACTTGTCCTTGTCGATGAACTTGTACATCGGCACGGTCTGCTTCGAGTCGATCATGAAGCGGCTGCCGATGTCGTACACCTGGACGATTTCCGGGGTGTGCTTCTGCTGCACCGAGGTCTTGTACTTGGCGATGGTGTCGTCGTAGTCGCCCTCGTACACGGGCTTGACCTTGATCTTGCCCTTGTGCGCGTCGTTGAACTGCTGGACGATCTGGTTGAGGGCCGTGGCGTTCGGGCCCTTCATGCTGTGCCAGAACTCCACTTCGGTGGTGCCCTTGGCTTTGGACAGGGCGTCGGCGCCGGGCGCGTCGGTGGAACTGCCCCCCGAATCGCTGCTACCGCAGGCCGCCATGGTGGCCGCGGTACTCAGCGTCGCGGCGGCGGCCAGGACGCGGACCGCCCAGCCCCGTCGCAAGGTGTGGCGTGCACTCATTCGTACTCCTCCCAGGAACACTGGTCTCACAGGGGTGTCAACGAACCGCGCCGGCGGTCAGGCCGCGCACGATGTAACGCTGTCCGAACAGGACGATGAGCAGGGTCGGTATCACCGACAGGGCGACACCGGCCACGACCAGCCCGAGGTCTCCGACCTCCGCGTTACGCAGCTGGGTGATCCCGATCTGTAGGGTCTGCTGGGACGCGCTGCGGGTGACCAGCAGCGGCCAGAAGTACTGGTTCCAGGCCGTCAGGAACACGTACACGCCGGCGGCCGCGATGGACGGGCGGGCCAGCGGTACCAGGACGCGCCACATGAACCGCAGGTGTCCGCAGCCGTCCATCACCGCGGCGTCCCGTAGTTCACCGGGGAACTGCAGGAAAGCCTGCCGCAGCAGGAAGGTGGCGAACATGTTCGCCAGGAACGGCAGCACCAGTCCGAGCATCACGCCCGGCGTACTGGTCAGCAGGTGCCAGTCGCCCAGGTGCAGGTAGTTCGGGATGATGATGGACTCGGCCGGCACCATCAGGGTGGCCATGAACGCACCGAACAGGAGCCGCCGCCCCCACATCCGCATGAAGGCGAACGCGTACGCGGCGAAGATGCTGGTGACCAGCTGCGCGATGGTGATCCCACCGGCCTGTACGAGCGAGTTGAGGTACTGACGCGCCAACGGGATCGAGTCGAAGACCCCGGTGACGTTGGACCATTCCAGCCCGGTCGGGAACACCTTCGGTGGTGACGAGGCGAGGTCGCTGCCGGGCATGATGCTGCCGATGAAGGCGTAGTAGACCGGGAAGACCACCGGAACCAGGGCCAGCAGCAGCACCACGTAGACCACGATCTTGCCGGGTGTGATCCGTCGCCGGCGGCGTACCGGCCGGGGGGTGGCACTGTGTGCTGTGGACTTCTCCGGTGCGGTGGATGTACTGGTGGCCATCAGTAGTGCACCCTCCGCTGTAGCACGCCGAACTGTATCCCGGTGCAGGCCAGTACGATCAGCAGCAGCACCATCGCCTGCGCGCTGGCGCTGCCGAAGTCGCTGGAGCCGAACGCGAACGCCTTCTTGTAGATCGAGTAGACCAACGTGGTGGTGGACCCGTCCGGGCCACCCTTGGTCAGGATGTGGATCTGGCCGAAGCTCTGCAGCGACTGGATCGTGGTGACCACGATGAGGAAGAACAGCTGCGGGGACAGCAGCGGCAGGATGATCCGGCGGGCCAGCCGCAGTCCGGTCGCGCCGTCGAGGCGGGCCGCCTCCATCACCTCGACCGGGATGGCGCCGACCCCGGCGGAGAGCACCAGCACGTTGTAGCCGAGGTTCATCCACACCGTGGTGAGCGCCAGCGCGAACATGGCGATGTGCGGGTCGGTGGTCCACCCGACCCGGTCGATGCCCAGGAAGCCGAGGATCCCGTTGGCCAGACCGATCTGGTAGTTGTAGATCACCGAGAAGATCACCGACGCGGTGGCCACGCTGAACGCGAACGGCAGCGCGAAGGCGGTGCGCAGGATCCGTACGCCGCGGATCTGCGACTCCAGCAGCAGTACCACGACCAGCGCACCGAGCACCCCGGGCAGCACGGTCAGCAGGACGAACTCCAGCGTGTTGAGCAGTACCTGACCGAACTCGCTGGACGTGAACATGTCGCGGTAGTTGTCCAGCCCGACGAACACCGACGCGCCGCCGAACAGGTCACTGCCGTACAGCGACAGGTAGATCGATTTGCCCAGTGGCCAGACGATGAACAGCGCGAAGATCAGGAAGGAGGGGAGCAGGAAGATGTACGCCATGACGTGCTCGCCGCCGCGTACTCGGTGTGGGCGTGCAGTAGTGCCGTCGCTACCTTTCGTGGTGCTCGGTGTCGGCCTGCCTGCGTCCTCCGCCGCAATCTGCGGGGGACTTGGTTCATCTGCCCCGCCGGCCCCAGCTTTCGCGGGACCACGTGCTTCGGCGGTCATCGCCGTCCTCCTGTCCGGTGCAGTTCGGCGTAACGGTATTAGTGGCGGTATTGCCGGTACGCGAGGTGCCTGCCAGCAGGGTGCCACCGAACCGGTGTCGGCCGGTAGCCGCGGACGGGTGTTGTGTCCACAGCGTGTTGCAGGTGCCAGCCCGGCGATTCTGCCATGCTGTCCGCCGATGTGAGGTAACCGCTGGTCGGCGGGGGAATGCGCGGTAGATGAACGCGGAACGTGGCTGGACAGGGACTTCCGATCCAGGGCGCTGCAGGTCAGCGATTTAGCCAATTTTGGTCATAAGATGCGCGCATGTCCTCGACCAGATTGTTGATCCTCGGCGTTGTGCGGCGGTTGCAGCCGGTGCACGGCTACGACGTGCGTCGCGTACTGGCGGAGTGGGATGCGGATGCCTGGTCCGGCGTCCGCTCCGGGTCGATCTACCACGCGTTGACGTCGATGAGCCGGGACGCTCTGCTGGAGCCGGTGGACGCCGGGCGGGTCCGGGGCGGTCGGGCCCGGATCCGGTACCGGCTGACGGTCGCGGGTGAGCGGGAGTACCAGCGCCGGCTACACCACCAGTGGTGGTCGTACGAGCCGGTGTCGGATCCGTTCCTGCCGGCGTTCTCGTTCGTACCGGATGTGCCGCCGGTGGAAGCAGCGGCGGGGTTGCGGCACCGGGCGGACGTATTGCGTGACCTGTGCGCGCGGCTGACGGACCCGCTCCAGCGGCAGGCCGAACCGCACGCCGCGGAGATGGTCGAGCTGGTCCTGGCGCGGGCCCGGGCCGAGATCGAGTGGTGTGAGCGGGTGGCCGTACGGGCCGGGAAGGGTGAGTTCGTCCCACCCGCATCGCCATGACGCCACGTGGCGTCATCGACCGCCTTGACGGGCGTCAAATAATGACGCCATACTGACGTCATGCTGTCCTGGGTGTTGTCGCCACAGCGTTGCGGCCGGTGGAATTGCGGACATGAACTGACCGCAGTGCCGCCTAGAGTCTGATCGACAGACAGTCGCTCTGCGCCGAAAAGCGGATGCTGCCCGGCTGCCACCCGCACTACTGTCTTGACCAAATTTGACTACACACTTCTGATCGAGCCACCGGGGGACCACGACATGATCATCGAGACAAGAGGGCTGCGGAAGACGTTCCGTAGCCGTCGCGGCACGGTGGAGGCTGTGCGCGGAGTGGACCTGTCCGTCGCGGAGGGCGAGGTCTTCGGCTTCCTCGGTCCCAACGGCGCCGGCAAGACCACCACCCTGCGGATGCTGTCCACGTTGCTGACCCCCGACGGCGGTGAGGCCACCGTCGCCGGTGTCGACCTGCTCCGCGACCCGGGGGAGGTACGCCGCCGGATCGGTTACGTCGGCCAGTCGGGCGGCACCTGGCGGGAGGCCACCGCCCGCGAGGAACTCGTCATGCAGGGCCGGCTGTACGGATTGAGCAAGTCTGCCGCCCTTCCCCGCGCTGCCGCCCTGATCGAGGCGTTCCAGCTCAGCCAGTTCGCCGACCGCAAGACCACCACCTACTCCGGCGGTCAGAAGCGGCGGCTGGACATCGCGCTGGGTCTGGTACACCAGCCCGGCCTGGTGTTCTTCGACGAGCCGACCACCGGCCTGGACCCGCAGAGCCGTTCGCACGTGTGGGACGAGGTACGTCGGCTGCGCGGCGAGGGCATGACGGTCTTCCTCACCACGCACTACCTGGACGAGGCCGATGCACTCTGTGACCGCATCGCGATCATGGACGACGGTCAGATCGTCTCCGAGGGCACCTCCGACGAACTGAAGCGCCAGGTCGCCGGCGACGTCGTCACGCTCGGATTCGGTGTCGGCGGAGCCGAGGCGCTCGATCACCCGGTCGCCAGCGCGCACAAGCTGCTGGCCGACCAGCCGTTCGTCCGCAAAGCTGAGGAATCCGGTAACGACCTGCGGCTCTACGTGGAGTCCGGGGCCACCGCGATGCCGCTGATCCTGCGCGAACTGGACGCCGCCGGGGTGGCGGTGGAGTCCGTGGAACTGCACCGGCCGAGCCTGGACGACGTGTTCCTGCACCAGACCGGACGTTCGCTGCGCGACGAAGCCGCCTGACCCGACCCTGCGCCCGTACCCGCCGGTCGCGCCGCGTCGCGACCGGAAGTTCCTGAGGAGATTCGATGTCCGCCCCTGCGAAGTTCGCCCGGGACACCTGGCTTGTGTTCCAGCGCTCCATGTTGCTGACGATGCGCAACCCGACCTGGATCATCGTCGGTCTGGCGCAGCCGCTGTACTACCTGCTGCTGTTCGCGCCGTTGCTGAAGAAGGTCAGAGCTCCCGGCATGGCCGGCGGTGACGCCGCGTTCGCCTTCTTCATCCCCGGCCTGCTCGCCCAGCTCGCGCTGTTCGGCACACTGTTCGTCGGCTTCGGTCTGATCGGTGAGCTGCGCGACGGCGTCATCGAACGGATGCGGGTCACCCCGGTCAGCCGGTTCGCGCTGCTGCTCGGCCGGGCCCTGCGCGACGTGGTGACACTGCTGGTCCAGGCAGTCGTACTGGTGCTGCTGTCCATTCCATTCGGGCTGGACATCCAGTTCCTGCCGCTGCTGCTGACACTGGCGCTGATGATCCTGCTCGCCGTGATGGGCGCGTCGGTGTCGTACGCCGCAGCGCTCATCCTCAAGAGCGAGGACGCACTGGCACCGCTGGCCAACGGCATCGCGATGCCGATCCTGCTGCTGTCCGGGGTGTTCCTGCCGATGGCTGCGGCACCCGGCTGGTTGCAGAACATCTCCCGGATCAACCCGCTGCGCTACGGGGTGGACGCGGCCCGCGACCTGTTCAGCGGTCACCTGGGCACCAACGCGGTGTACGAGGCAGTGGTGATCCTGTCGGTCCTGACGGTTGCCGCGGTGATCTGGGCGGCCCGCCGGTTCGCCCGCAGCGTCGCCTGACGCGGAAAGTCCGGGGTCTGTCGGTTTCCGGTCGCTCTGGCGGCCGGAAACCGACAGACCCCGGCTCCGCCTTGCCAGCGAACGCCTGGGCCTCGCCCCGACACCGCCAACCTTCCTGGTCACGGCCTAGCATGCGTCCATGGCGCCGATCAGACAGGTACAGGTCACCTTCGACTGCGCGGAACCCGAGCGCGTCGCCCGGTTCTGGTGCGAGGTACTGGGATACGTCGTACCGCCGCCGCCGGGAGGGTTCGCCAGCTGGGGCGACTACGACCGTTCGCTGCCGGCCGATCGCCAGGGCGCGTCCTTCGCCTGCCAGGATCCGACCGGTGCGGGCCCACGCCTGTATTTCCAGCGGGTCCCCGAGGGCAAGGTCGTCAAGAACCGGGTACATCTCGACGTACGGGTCGGCACCGGGCTGGTCGGTGCGGAGCGTCTCGCCGCTCTGGAGGCCGAGTGCGCGCGGCTGGTCGCACTCGGCGCGGTACACGAGCGGACGCTGTACGCCGACGAGGAGAACGAGTCGTGCATCAACATGCAGGACGTCGAGGGCAACGAGTTCTGCCTCGACTAAGTCCCTCCGCTTACACGCTCGCGTACCAGATTGTCGTAGCCGGGCCCGTCGGCGCGGGCCCGGTGCCCGGCACGGCGCCAACCCCAGGAATGGTACGCGGCGAGGGCGGCCCCGGCGTCCGGCCGTACGGTCAGCATCGCGTGCCGCTGCCGGTTTGTGCGGTGACCAGAGCGAACCCGGGCCGGGCCAATTGGACCGCGTAGTCCGCGCGCCACGCCGCCACGTCCTCGTCGCTCTCCCGGTACGGTGGCTCCGCGAACACCGTACGGAAGATGTGCTCGACGACCTCGACCCGCTGCCTGGCACCCTCAGGCGCGTACGCGCGCACCAGGTGTGCAGTCATGCCGGTGCGGTCAGGGGCCGTACCAGTTCGTCGAAGACGGGGGAGTCGGGGAAAGGCTGACGGTCGCCCAGCTTGCGCCAGCCCCAGCTCCGGTACGCGGCCTGCGCGGGGACGTTGTTCTTACGTACCACCAGAGTCGCGAGCCTTTCCGGTCGATCGGCGAGCAGTGCGTCATGCATGGTCCGGCCGTGACCCTGGCGGTGATGGTCCGGATGCACGGCCAGTTCCCGGAAGACGTAGACCGATTCGTCGGTGCCGGGGGCGGCGAGCTCGGGCAGCGCGGTGCGCACCTCGGTCCAGAACGGCACGGCATTGTCGCGTGGGCTGCCGAAGGTGTAGGAGATGGCGGTCTCGCCGAGCCAACCGACCACCAGCGAGAAGTCGCGGCCGGGCGCGTACAGCTCGACGAAACGTTCCCAGAACCGGTCCGGGTGGTACCACGGGTCGTGCAGCTGGCCGTGGTTTGCTGCGGCGTAGACCGGAACCACGGCGTCGTACAGTTTCAGCGCCTCGGTACTGGTGTGGCGGGTGACGGTGAGAGTGGTCGACACGGATGCTCGCTTTCGACTAGACCGAGGTGGGGGAGGTCAGGAACTCGCGGAACTGCTGCACTGCGCCGCGCTGCCGGGACTGCGCGGGGATCAGGTCCAGGACCTCGTGCCCGAGGGCGACGACCGGCCGGATCCGGTCTCCGGCCGCCAGGTCCTCGATGATCCGGTGCGCATGCTGCACAGCCTCGTCAATTGCGCCGTTGTGGACCATGCACAGTGCCCGTTGGAGTTCGATCTGCGCCGGGCCCCGGTGGTCGTTCGCGGCGTACAGAGCGAGCGCCCGTGATTGTGCTTCGTCTGCCTGCCGCATCGCGCCGAGGTGGGAATAGACGTAGCTTTCGGTGAACCGCAGGCAGTCCTCCGACCAGCCGAAGATCGATGCTGACCGGGGGATGGTCTCGGCCGGGAGGCGGTCATCGATCTCCTGTACCTGGCGCAGCAGCGCCTGGGCCTCCTCTGCGCGGCCGACGGCGGAGAGGGCCTGTGCGTGTCCGGATATCAGTTCTCGCACCTTGGCGGGTGGTGCGTCCTTACTGAGCGCGGTGGCCTGTTCGGCAAACTTGAGAATGGACGGAACTGGCCGCTGCTCGTACAGGGCGCGGATCACCTCGCGGCCCCGGACCCAGGCGATGGTGGCCGGGTCGGCGGACTCGTCGGCCACCCGGCGGGCGCTGCGCCACCAGCGTTGCGCCTCGTGCAGCTGGCCAAGGTTGGCAACGGCCATGGCCATGATCGCCGCCAGCAGCGCACCGGAGCGCTGCAACTGCCGGACGGTGGCATCGTCCGGACGACGCTGCATGGCGTACTGGATGGCCAACACGTCGGCCAGCAGCGCCGGCAACAGCTCCGCAGCTGGAGTGCTCGTATACCGGTAGCCGTACTCCTCGACGATCTCCTGCCATTCACCGACGGCTACGCCGGCGCGGTCCTCGGCCAGGGAGAGTGAGAGCCCGTGTCGGGCCGCTTCCAGCGCCAGCGCCGGAGCGGCCACCCCGAGCCCGGTCAGTCCGGTCAGGTCGAGCATGAACGTTCGTCTCTGCATGTCGTCGATGCCTCCTCGCCCAGCGGTCAGCAGGTCGCGGGCCAGATCGGTGTAGTGGTAGGGGTCGTACGGCACCGACCGCCTGACCCGCAACTGCCGTGCCGCGTTCGCCTGCTCCAACAGAATGCTGAGCTCACCGCCGGTCTGGAGCACTTGGTCGAGCTGCGCGGCGACCTCCGGGTGCGGCCGCCGTACGTCGTTCTCCAGATCCGAGATGAGCGACTTGCCGTAGTGGGTGCGTGCTGCCAGCTCTCGAAGTGAGAGTCGACGGGTGGTCCGCCAACGTCGGAGTGCGCTGCTGAAAGTGTCACCGTCCATGCCAGCTCCCCCATCGTGTCCGCCGTCCGCGGACGCGTGTCGGACACTTCGCATCTGATTGCGCACTAAGTGTAGCTGCATTGTGAAGGGACGGATCCCCTCCATGGGGGCCGATCTGGACAGAATGAGGTGTGAGATGACGACGAAGATCGATACCACAGTGCCGATGCCGGCGGTGCCGCGGCAGTTCGCGCTGGTGCTCGACGAGGACGACCCGGACTACGGCGAGTACGTCGCTGTCTGCCAGCCCGACAGCCGGGTGGTGTGGTGGGGTTGCATGGTGGACGGGCACGCGCTGCTCTACCGGTTCGGCGAGGACGGGACGCTGGACACCGCGCGCTCGCAGGATGCGGAGCTGGCCGAGGAACGCTGGAGCCAGCTCTATCCGGTGAAACTCACCTGGCTGTGACCGACACTGTGGGCTGCGGCGGCCCGGCCGCCGCAGCCCGCAGCGTCAGGCTGTCACGTCCAGAAGTCGGTGACGGACAGGTCCAGCTTGGTGAACATGCTGCGCAGCAACGGAAGCGACACGCCGACCACGGTGCCCGGGTCACCCTCCACACTGGACACAAACGGTGCGCCCAGGCCATCGATGGTGAACGCGCCCGCCACCCTGAGCGGTTCGCCGCTGGCCACATACGTGGCGATCTCCGCATCGGTCAACTCGGCGAAGTGCACGACGGTGGAGGCCACGGCGCTGACCGAACGGCCACCCGGTGCGCGGTTGTCGATCAGGTGGTGACCGGAGTGCAGTACGCCGGAGCGACCCCGCATCCGACGCCACCGGGCGGTCGCGTCGGCCGCGTCCGTCGGCTTGCCGTACGACCCGCCCTCGAACTCCAGCATCGAGTCGCAGCCCAGCACGAGCGCGCCGGTCGTGGCGGCCCGCCCGGACACGGCGACGCACTTGAGACGGGCCAGTTCCTGACACAGTTCGGCGGTACCGGGCGCCGACACCACCGACTCGTCCACCCCGCTGACGATCACCTCCGGCGCGAACCCGGCCGCCCGTAACGTGGTCAGCCGCGCCGGGCTCGCCGAGGCCAGTACGAACCGCGGCGCGCTCACGCCGACCGCCCCTGATCGGTACGGACCTCGCCGTGCCATCGCCAGTCGGTCCGGCGCGGTCGGCCGGGCAGCTCACCGCGTCCGGTGCACCACAGCAGAACCTGCCAGCGGTCCGGATCGTCCGGCGCGTCCGGGAACAGCCGGTACAGCGCCCGGTCGCACAGCTCGCCCGGTGGGTCCCAGGCGACGCCGAGGCCGGTGGCGACGTCGAAGGTGTGTGCCAGCGTCTCCACCACACCCATCGCACCGAACCCTTCCGGATCGGCGGCGCCGTAGACGTGATGGGACCGGACCGTGGCGGGGGTGGCGGCAACCATCGCGGCCAGGATCGCACCGCCGGCCTCCAGCACCTGCAGCAGACCTTCGGGCCCGGCCTCCCGGTCCACGAAAAGGGCGTTCGCCGGCCCCTCCGGGTACTCGCGCTTCCACCGCAGCGGCAGCACCTTCTCCAACGACGGCGCCTTCGGACCGATCTGGGCGGCGTAGGAGAACAGGTCGTCGCAGAGATGTTCGGCGGTCTCCCAGCAGGTCCAGACCAGACCGGCGGCCGGGACACTCCAGTCGGCGCTGGCCGCCGCGCTCAGCGCCGCGACCGCGTGGTCGACAGCCTCGGTGACATCCGCGGCGGTGACGGGACCGGGGAACCGGTCGGAGGCAGCAGACATGGCTGGACCGTACCAGCGCCCCGATGCCGCCTCCGCCACGCATCCCGCTACCGGTGTGGACACCAGCACCGCACACCGATCCCGGGAACTCACCGCGTACGTCCCGAATGTCCGCGTCGACGAATGCTCGCCCGGCCGGCAGGCATCGGGTCCGCGAGGTGCGGCCGGATCAGTGCGGGCGGAAGCTGGCCCGCCAGGCCAGCGGGCCGGGGGTGAGCACGCCCAGCCGGGCGCCGTGGTCGCGCCACAGCGAGGGTACCGGCGGCGGGCCGGCAGGCTCCGGCGCACCGCGCGCCGCCAGGACGGCGACCAGCGCGGCAAGCTCCTCGGCGGTCGGTCGACCGCGCACCACCGACAACGACGGTGCCTCCACGATGGACTCCTCTACAGTGGAATGTTGCCGTGCTTGCGGGGCGGATTGGCTTCTCGCTTGCCGCGCAGCACCCGCAGCGCGCGGGTCAGCGCCAACCGGGTCTGTGCCGGGGCGATCACCGCGTCGACGTAGCCGCGTTCGGCGGCCACGTACGGATTGCACAGCGTGTCCTCGTACTCGGTGATCAGCTCGGCGCGCTTGGCGTCCGGGTCCTGTGCGTCGGCCAGGGTGCGCCGGTGCAGGATGTTCACCGCGCCCTGCGCGCCCATCACCGCGATCTGCGCGGTCGGCCAGGCGAAGTTCAGGTCGGCGCCCAGATGCTTGGAACCCATCACGTCGTATGCCCCGCCGTACGCCTTGCGGGTGATCAGCGTGACCAGCGGAACGGTCGCCTCCGCGTAGGCGTACAGCAGTTTCGCGCCGCGCCGGATGATGCCGTTCCACTCCTGGTCGGTGCCCGGCAGGAAACCCGGTACGTCCACAAAGGTCAGTACCGGCACGTTGAAGGCGTCGCAGGTGCGGACGAACCGGGCCGCCTTCTCCGACGCGCCGATGTCCAGGCAGCCGGCGAAGTGCATCGGCTGGTTGGCGACCACACCGACGGGGTGACCCTCGACCCGGCCGAAACCGCACACGATGTTCGGTGCGTACAGCGCCTGCACCTCGCAGAACTCGCCGTCGTCGAGTACGTGCTCCAGCACCGTGTGCATGTCGTACGGCTGGTTCGCCGAGTCCGGGATGAGAACGTCGAGTTCCCGGTCGGTCTCGGTGATCTCCAGTGGACAGTCCACATCGGAGTACGTCGGTGGTTCGTCCATGTTGTTGCTGGGCAGGTAGGACAGCAGCTGACGTACGTAGGAGATGGCATCCTCCTCGTCCGCCGCCAGGTAGTGCGCGTTGCCCGACTTCGTGTTGTGCGTACGGGCCCCGCCCAGCTGTTCGAAGTCGATGTCCTCGCCGGTGACGGTCTTGATCACGTCGGGTCCGGTGATGAACATGTGCGAGGTCTTGTCCACCATCACGGTGAAGTCGGTGATGGCGGGGGAGTAGACCGCGCCGCCGGCCGCCGGACCGAGGATCAGCGAGACCTGCGGGATGACCCCGGATGCCTTGACGTTGCGGCGGAAGATCTCGGCGAACAGGCCGAGCGCCACCACGCCTTCCTGGATGCGCGCGCCGCCGCCGTCGTTGATGCCGACGATCGGGCAGCCGGTCTTCGCGGCCAGGTCCATCACCTTGCAGATCTTCTCGCCGTACACCTCGCCCAGCGAACCGCCGAACACGGTGAAGTCCTGGCTGAACACCGCCACCGGCCGGCCGTCGACAGTGCCGTAGCCGGTCACCACCCCGTCGCCGTACGGCCGGTTGGCGGCCAGACCGAAGTTCGCCGAGCGGTGCCGGGCCAGCTCGTCGAGTTCGGTGAACGAACCCTCGTCGAGCAGCAGCGCGATGCGTTCCCGCGCGGTCTTCTTACCGCGGGCGTGCTGCTTCTCCACCGCCCTGGCCGACCCTGCATGCACCGCGTCCTCGGTACGTCGCATCAGATCGGCGATCTTACCGGCGGTGGTGTGGATGTCCGGACCAGCGGGTTCAGGGGTGCCGGGTTCGGCGGGCTCAGCGCTCACGCCCCGGATCGTAGTCGGCCCGACGCCAGCAGGCTCGCCCTCATCAGCTTCCGGACCAGCAGAACGTAGCGGTGTGTATCGCAGGCGCTCCGGACGGCAAGATCGACACGTCAGGTGCGGGAGAGCGGAGCCGCGCACGGGCGGCGTACTGCGCTCCCGTACCGGCGCCTCCTCCTCGTGTCGATCATGACCTGACGGCCAACGCCGTTCATTGAGGGCACCGCCGGGGGCGAGTGGGCTCCCGCGGCGATTTTTGCCACGACATGCGCGGGGCATTTTCCCTGAATAAGGGTAAAGTCCTTTTTGCGGAAACGAACATTACGGGCAAATGCTCTTTTCCGGGCATTCGGGGGTGCATTGTCCCCCAAAGTCCGCCTTCAATATTTGTGACAAAACCACTTTTTCGGGGAAACAGCCCGCAGTCGGCGGGCGGTGCGGTGGCCCGGCGTGGGTGGGCGCCGTCCGGCGCATGGCTGCCGGCAGGGCGCTGAGCCGGCCTTCTAGGCTTGCCGGGTGGCTGACTCGCAGTACTCCGACCTGACCCGTCCGCCGTTGTCGGAGACAGCGCTACGTCGGGCGCTGGTACGGCCCGGGGAGTTGTGGACGCAGGTCGAGGTGGTGCAGCGGACCGGTTCGACCAACGCCGACCTGGTCGCGGCGGCGGCCGACGGTGCGCCGGAGGGCGTCGTGCTGGTGGCTGAGCAGCAGGATGCGGGTCGCGGCCGGCTGGGTCGGGTGTGGACGTCACCGCCGAGGGCAGGCCTGCATGTCAGCGTGCTGCTGCGCCCGGGTCGCGAGGACCCCGAACATGGACGTCCGCCGGTGCCTGCGGCCCGGTACGGTTGGCTGCCGCTGCTGGCCGGCCTGGCGCTGGTCGGCACGGTACGCCGGCTGGCCCTTCTCGAGGTGGCGCTGAAGTGGCCGAACGACCTGCTGGTCGCTCGCGCGGCAGGCCCGGACGACGAGCCGATGCCGACCGACGACGGCGCGGGCCCGAGCGGCGCGGGGGCGAGCGGCGCGGGGGCGAGCGGCGCGGGTCGGGACGCCGCCGCGCTACCGAGCGCGAAGTGCGCCGGAATCCTTGCCGAAGCGGTACCGGATCCGGGTGGCTCGGCGCCCGCGGTGGTACTGGGTATCGGGCTGAACGTGACGCTGCGCGCCGACGAACTGCCCCGGGCGGACGCGACGTCGCTGGAACTGTCCGGGGCCAGCTGTACCGACCGGGATCCGTTGTTGCGCGGTCTGCTGCGGGAACTCGCCACCTGGTACGGGCGGTTCCGTGCGGCCGCCGGTGACCCGGTCGACAGCGGACTGGCCGCCGGTTACCGCGCCGACTGCGTGACGCTGGGCCGTACGGTGCGGGTGGAACTTCCGGGCGGGGAGTTCCTGACCGGTACCGCCACCGACATCGACGCCGACGGCCGGCTGCTGGTCACCCCGGAGGACGGCGCGCCGGTCGCACTTGCCGCCGGCGACGTCACGCACGTGCGCTAGTGCTGTGTCCAGGAAGGTGCCCGGTCCGGCCCGGTGAACCTTCTGGACACAGCACTGGCCGGCCCCGCGACACCAGCCCCGCGACACCAGCCCCGCGACACCGACACGCGACATCGGCACCAGCCCGCGACATGTGACACGCGGCCCGCGACGCCGGCCCGCGGCACGCGACAGATGCAGCGACGCGCGGTGACCTGCGCGGAAGCGACCGGCGCAGACAACAGGGCGGCACCCGCAGCGCCGTAGCACGCGGATGCCGCCCGTACATACTGGACTGTCCGTTGTGGACGTCAGTCCTTGAAGACTTCTTTCACCTTTTCGCCTGCCTGCTTGAGCTTGCCCTTGTCCTTCTGGAGCTCGCCCTCGCCCTGCAGACGTTCGTTGCCGACGGCATCACCTAGGCGCTCCTTGCCTTCGCCAACGACTTCGTCCTTCTTGCTCTCAAACTTGTCGTCGATGCCCATCTGATCCCCCTGTCGATTGTTGCCGTGTGGATGGGTGTTACCCGGCAAACAAGTTCTTCAATCCCGCCACGGTGATGACCCGTGATGTACCACCCTGAAGACACACGGCGAGTTCGGACGCGTTGTCGGTACCGACAGCACCGGTATGCGTTCCGAGCCCGCCGCCGGCAGCACCGCCGGATCCTGGTTCCCCCATGGCAGGAGGAGGCAGCATGTCCCACCGCCAGTACGGCTTCCTGGTCGGCCTGCTCATCGCCTGGCTGTGGGCCACGACCGGTTTCCTCGTCGCGGTCGGCGCGGTGGCCGCCGGACTCGTGGGATACGCGGTGGTGCGGGTGTTGGAGGGCGATCCGAAGCTCGGTGACCTGACTGATCGGTTCAGCTCCTCCAGACGCTGACCCGGACGACCGGCTGACCCGGACGACCGGCGGGCCCGGACGACCGGCGGGCCCGGACGACCGGCGGGCCCGGACGACCGGCGGGCCCGGACGACCGGTGGACTCGGACAGCAGGCCGGCCCGGACAGCAGCCAGGCCCGGACGGTGGACAGGGCGCAACACGCGACAGGACAGGCAGGAACCAAGACCGAGGAGCAGTGAGATGACCAACGCAGCCTCTCCCAGTACCGACCAGACCAACTCGGGTAACCGTTCCTCCGGACCGCACGCCCGTAGCGAGCCGGACGCCACCACCGGTCGACGGGTCGGCAGGTCCGGTATCACCGCGCACGCGTCGCTGTCCGGTGACCACGGCCAGACCCGGATCGCCGACGGTGTGGTCGCCAAGGTCGCCGGCATGGCCGCCCGTGAGATACCCGGCGTGTACTCGATGGGTAAGGGGCTGGCCCGCAGGATGGGGCAGCTGCGGTCCCTGGTGCCCGGCGGCGTCGACGGCCAGACGGCAGGCCAGGGCGTCTCGGTCGAGGTCGGGGAGCGCGAAGCCGCCATCGACCTGGACGTGGTGACCTGGTACGGGGAGAGCATCGTCGAGGTCACCGAAGCGGTTCGGCGCAACGTGATCGACCGGTTGGAGGCCATGACCGGGCTGCGGGTCGTCGAGGTCAACATCAACGTCGACGACATCTACGTGGAGGGCGAGGAGGACGAGCCCAGGGAATCCCGGGTCCAGTAGGTCACGGGTGGAGGTCGAGCAGGAGGAGACGACGGTGAGCACATCGCTCGGTGCCGACCGGGGTGCGCTCGCTCGCGCGGTCGCCACGGCGGCCAGCAACGTCCCGGGGGTGTCCCGGCTGGTACCGGGCAGTGGCGTACCGGTGGCCACGCACTACCCCGGCGGAGTGGTCCCCGGGGTGGGTCTCGGCCCCGAGGCGGTGTCGGTACACGTCGTGGTGGACACCTTTCCGCTCGAGCCGATCGTGACCGGCGTGGTCGCCGCGGTCGGCCGGACCCTCGCCGACGTGGGTGATCCGCGCCGGGTCGAGGTGGTCGTCGAGGACGTCGAGGACCGCGCGCTGGAGCGGATGGTGAAGCCGCAGCGGCGTACCCGGTCACAGACCGAGGGGCGCTGAATGCGGGTGTTCAACCGGCTGGCGGCGCTGCTGCTCGGCCTGGTACTGGTCGCTGGCGGAGTGATCGCGGTGGTGGATGGGATACTGGCCGCCACCGGTCGTCGGCCCTGGCTGATCCGGTTCGACAGCTGGTACGGCCCGCTCACCCGGGCCCGGCTGAATCAGCCGCTGGTGCTGGCGGTGGCGATCGCAGTCGGTGTACTGGGTCTGCTGCTGCTGTTCGCCGAGCTGCGGCCGTGGACACCACGGCATCTTGCGGTACGCGGCGGCGACGGTGCGGTGCCCGTCGACTGGTGGGTGTACCGCCGGTCGGTGGAACAGCAACTCGCAGACGCCGTACAGGGTGTCACGGGGGTCAGTCACGCGAAGGCGAAGCTGCGTGGCCGGCGGGACCGCTGGCGGCTGGTCGTCACCGCGGCGGGTCGCGTCGACAGCAGGCCCGCGGTGTACCGGATGGTGCAGAGCGAACTGGGCCGCTTCGCCGCGCCCGGTGCGGTGAAGCTGCGGGTCGCGATGCGTAAGCCCAGGAGGGTGGCCTGAATGGACCGGGGGAACCGGGTGCTGGGGACCGTGATCGCGGTGCTGCTACTGCTGGTCGGCCTGGCCGGGACGCTGGCGGGCCTGGGCCGGATCCCGCGGCTTGCCCGCAGCACCGCACTGCTCCCGTCCGGGGTACGGACGTGGTGGCACGGCTGGGGCGGGTGGCCCTGGGTGGTGCTCGCGGTCGTCGGGTTGTTGCTGGTGCTCCTCGGTCTGCTGCTGCTGCGCGCAGAGCTTCGTACCAGGATGGTCCGACCGATGCCCGATCTGCTGTGGACCGATCCGGTGGTGGGTGACCCGGGCGCGCGGCACCGCGCCGACCTGATGCTTCCGGGGCACACCCGGGTACGGTCCGGCGCCATGCTGCACGGCATCGAACGTGACCTGGCCCGTCATCCGAAGGTACGGCAGGTGAGCGTGGGCCTGGGTGGTGACGAAGCGGAACCGCTGGTCCGGGCGCGGCTCGGGGTCGCGGCCGGTGCCGACCTGGCGAAGTTGCAGGTCTACCTGGCCGAGAGCCTGGCCCGGTTCACCCGGACGACCGGCCTGCGGCCGACCGACGTACAGGTCGAGGTGACGCTCAGCGACCGCGAAGGCGCGCGGGTCAGCTGATGATCGACCCGGTGGCGGTGGTGGGCTAGATTCTCGGGTACCGCACCGCCGGCCGCAGGAGGATCGTACCGTGGGTTTCCCGGACAACATGCTCGTCGAGGACGAACAGGTGGTGCTACAGCTGCATCCGCACTGGAAGCGGCTGGTCGGCGCGTTCATCGTGACAGTGCTGGTCGTTGGCCTGGCCGTGTTCGGCATCGTGGTGAGCCCGTGGCCGATCCTGTCGTACGTGCTGGCCGGTGTCGCCGTGCTGCTGCTGATCCTCTACCCGTTGCGCCGTTTCCTCGGCTGGGCGACCACGCACTACGTGTTCACCAGCCGCCGGATCCTGCTGCGCAGCGGCATCCTGTCCCGCTCCGGCCGGGACATTCCGCTGGACCGGATCAACGACGTGTCGTTCGAACACAACCTGCTGGAACGGATGCTGGGCTGCGGGACCCTGATCATCGAGTCCGCCGGCGAGCACGGCCAGATCGTGTTGACGGACATCCCCCGGGTGGAGCGCACCCAGAGCACCCTCTACCAGCTGGTGGAGGAGGACACCGAGCCGCGGCACAGCGAGCCGCACCACACCCACACCGAGGACGCCGGTTACTGACCTGCGGGGCCGCTGCCGCGCATCGCGAACCAGCCACGGAAACGTAGCTCCAGCACGGTGGTGTCCGCCTCGTCGGCGTCAGCCAGCCGGCGCAGGCCGCCCCCGAGCTGTACGGTGCCCAGCCCGGGGCGGCTGCGGGAGGGTTCCCGGCCCAGCACCCGTAGCTGCCCGGCCAGCCGGTCACCGGCCCGTACGGGCGCCTTCCAGCGCAGTTCCTCCACGCCCGGGGAGGCCGCCGCGGCGGCCCGGGACAGCACCCGGTCGACGTAGCTGCGCATGAACAGGCTCGCCGTGTACCAGCCGCTGGCGATCAGTCCGCCGTAGTCGCTGGTCGCCGCCAGCGCGTCGTCCACGTGGTACCACTGCGGATCGAAGCGTTGCGCGTAGCGCAGCATCTCCGCACCGTCGACTTCCGTGACGCCCAGGTCGAACACCCGCCCCGGCACCAGATCCTCGTAGAACTCCTCGGGCACCGCACCGGTACCCGACACCTGGCGGGAGGTCATCCGCGCTCACCCCACTGGCTGTCGCTCTCACCACCGGCGGTCGGTTCGGGCAGGCCGGTGGCCAACTCCACGGGCGGCTCGCGCAACGGCAGGAACACCCAGCGGCGGTACGCCCAGAACCGGAACAGGGTACCCAGAGCGTTGCCGATGATGTTGCCGGAGAGGTTGTTGGCCAGCGCGCTGTGGAACGCCCGCGGCCAGTAGAAGCCCAGGATGTAGTAGCTGAAACCGAGGCAGGCCAGGGCGATCAACAGCCCGACCGCGTTCATCACGAAATACAGCAGGTACTCCCGGGCAAGGCTGGTACGCGGCCGGTTGCGCCAGGTCCAGTACCGGTTGCCGAGGAAGGCGGAGGTGGCGGCGACGGTGACCGAGATCGTCTTGGAGGTCAGCGGCCCCCAACCGAACACGCTCTCGCACAGGTTGTAGATGCCGATGTCGACCAGGAAGGTGGCGCCGCCGATCACACCGAACTTGGCCACCTCGTTGAGCAGCTGCCGGAACCGGGCGTGCAGGCCGCGCAGGCCACTGGCGGTCGGCTCGTCCGCGCCTTCCAGCCGTGACTCCGCCACCAGTCCAGATTAGCTAGCGATCGGCAGGTTCTCCCCGAAGAAGGACGAATTCCCCGGAAACGCATGCCCCGGTGATCTCCGGATCTGGTTCGTGTTCCTGCAGGTACATCTGCCTGAGCCGACCGCGGGCCCGGTAGGCGAGGGCGGACACCCCGTTGGGTGTCAGGCCCAGCAGCGGCGCCACCTGCGCCGGGGTCGCATCCTGTACGGCGGTGTGCCACAGCACCGCGCGCCAGCGTTCCGGTAGCCGGCGGAAGGCTTTCGCGGCCGGCGAGAGCACCAGGCTCGCGTCGCCGGGATCGTACGGCGTTCCCGCGTCGTACGGGCTGAGGTCGTCGGTGACGGTGACCCGACGGTCCCGTCGGGTCTGCCGGTAGCAGGTGTTACGCAGGCTGGTGAGCAGGTACGCCCGGAACGCCAGGTCCGGTCCGTGTCCGGCGCGCAGCCGGGCCAGCAGACGTACGAACGACTCGGCCACCAGGTCGTCGGCGGATGCCCGGTCGGCCACCAGGGCACGGGCCATCCGGTGCGCCGCCGCGACGTGCCGCCGGTACAGGGTGCCGAAGGCGGCACTGTCGCCGTTGCGGGTGGCGGTGATCAGTTCCGCGTCGCCGGGCTCCTCCGTCGTGATGGCCGGTCGGGGTCGAGGGATGGTCGTCATCGGGTGCCGTTCCGGTCCAGGTGCGCCTCTCATCAGCGTGCTGATGACATTCGTTACGTAAAACGCGGAACGGGGAGGTCGGTGACGGTAGGTCGGTGACGACGCGAACGGCCTGGTTCCACCTGCCAGGTCCGGCCGAGAGTGCGGACCCTAGGCTAGACGCCGATGGACAGTCGTACCGATCTTCCTGTGGTCGGCATGGTCGGGGCGGGGCAGTTGGCCCGGATGACCCACCAGGCCGCGATAGCTCTGGGCCAGTCACTGCGGATCCTGGCGGCCGCACCCGACGACGGCGCCGCGCTGGTGGCCGCCGACGTGCTGGTGGGCCAGCACACCGATCTCGACGCGCTGCGCAAGCTGGCGGACGGCTGCGACGTGGTCACCTTCGACCACGAGCACGTACCGCCGGAGCACATCCGGGCGCTGGTCGCCGAGGGCCACGCGGTGTACCCGGGGCCGGATGCGTTGATCTGCGCACAGGACAAGCAGGTGATGCGCGAACGGCTGACCGCGTTGGGCATCCGCTGCCCGCGCTGGTCGCCGATCTCCGCGACCGCGGACCTGGTGCGGTTCGGCGACGACGCCGGGTGGCCGGTCGTGCTGAAGGCGGCCCGGGGCGGCTACGATGGCCGCGGCGTCTGGATGGTCGACGACGCGGCGGCCGCCGGGCCACTGGTGGACGAGCTGGCCGCCGATGGCACCCCGCTGATCGTCGAGGAACGGGTCGCGCTGCGCCGGGAACTCGCGGCGGTGGTGGCACGTTCGCCGTTCGGTCAGGTCGCGGCGTACCCGGTGGTGGAGACCGTGCAGCGGGACGGAATCTGCGTGGAGGTGCTGGCACCCGCGCCGGGACTGGCAGAGGACCGGGCGGTCGAGGCCCAGCAATTGGCCATCCGGATCGCCGCCGAACTCGGCGTGGTCGGGATCCTCGCGGTGGAACTGTTCGAGACCACCACCGGTGAGCTGGTGGTCAACGAGCTGGCCATGCGGCCGCACAACTCCGCGCACTGGACCATCGAGGGCGCCCGGACCTCGCAGTTCGAGCAGCACCTGCGGGCCGTACTGGACTACCCGATGGGTGCCACGTCGCTGACCGCGCCGGTCGTGGTGATGGCCAACGTACTGGGGGGTGAACCCGGCGGGCTGGGCATCGACGAACGGCTGCACCACCTGTTCGCCGAGGTACCGGAGGCGAAGGTGCACCTGTACGGCAAGCAGGTACGGCCCGGCCGCAAGATCGGGCACGTGACGGTGCCGGGCACCGACCTGGTACGGGTACGTGACCGCGCGGCGCGCGCGGCCAACTGGTTGCGCTACGGCCGCGGGGCCGCAGGACAGGAGACGACGTGACACAGCGGGCGCCGCTGGTGGGCGTGATCATGGGCAGCGATTCGGACTGGCCGACGATGCGGGCGGCCACGGAAGCGTTGGACGAGTTCGAGGTCGGCTACGAGGTGCGGGTCGTCTCGGCGCACCGCACCCCCGGGCTGATGCTCGACTACGCGCGCCAGGCCGCCGATCGGGGGATCCGGGTGGTCATCGCGGGTGCCGGTGGCGCCGCGCACCTACCCGGCATGGTGGCCGCGGCGACCCCGCTGCCGGTGATCGGCGTACCGGTGCCGTTGAAGTACCTGGACGGGCTGGATTCGCTGCTGTCCATCGTGCAGATGCCGGCCGGAGTGCCGGTCGCCACGGTGTCGGTCGGAGGGGCCCGCAACGCCGGCCTGCTCGCGGTACGGGTGCTGGCCGCCGGCGATACCCCGCGGGCCGCCGCGCTGCGGGAGCGGATGAGCGACTTCCAGGCCGACCTGGAACGGCTGGTGGCGGACAAGGACGCCGCCCTGCGGGCCAGCCTCAGCAGCAACTGAACAGCCCCGCCGCGCCAGGCCGGTCGGCCGGTATCACGCCGGCGCGATCAGCGCCACTCGATCGCCGGGCAGGTGTCCATCACCACGTCCAGCCCGGCGGCGGCGGCCCGGCCCGCGGCCGCCTCGTCGATCACCCCGAGCTGCAGCCAGACCGCTCTCGCGCCGAGCTCGACCGCCTCGTCGACATGCACCCCGGCCTGCTCGGACCGGCGGAAGACGTCCACCACGTCGACCGGCGTACCGATCTCGGCCAGCGACCGGAAACCCGGCAGACCGTGTACGGACTCGCCGCGCGGGTTGACCGGGATCACCTCCCGGCCGTGGTCGAGCAGGAACCGGGCGACCCGGTACGCGGGCCGCTCGGGGCGGTCGCCGAGGCCGACCACCGCCCAGGTCCGGTAGGCCAGCACCCGTTGGATGACGGCGGGATCGCGGTAACGCACTGTCGTCTCCTGGGGCACTGTCGTCTCCTGCGGCACTGTCGTCTCCCGAGGCGCTGTGGTTCCCGGCTCAGATGATCGGCCGGCCCATGGCCCGGAAATCCCAGCCGGCGGTGGTCCAACTGACGTGGTCCAGGCAGTTGCGCCCGTCCACCACCCGGCGGGCCCGGGCGGCCTCGCCCAGCATCGCCGGATCGGCCCGGCGGAATTCCTCCCACTCGGTCAGTACGCAGGTCAGGTCGGAATCCCGGACCGCGTCGAGCATGCTCCTGGCGTAGCTGACCGAGTCCAGCTCGCGGCGGGCGTTCTCCATCCCCTCCGGGTCGTAGACGACCACGTCGGCGTTGGTCTTCGACAGCGCCTTGGCGATGGCCAGGGACGGGGAGTCGCGTACGTCGTCGGAGTTGGGCTTGAACGCCGCGCCCAGCACCGCGACCCGTACCCCGGTGAAGTCCGGTCCGGCCGGTCCGATCGGGCGGCCGAGCAGTTCGGCGGCCATCTGCAGGACCCGGGTGCGGCGCCGGGTGTTGACCAGGTCGACCTCGTGCAGGAAACGCAGGGCCTCGCCGGCACCGATCTCCTGGGCGCGGGCCTGGAACGCGCGGATGTCCTTGGGCAGGCAGCCGCCGCCGAAGCCGATGCCGGCGCGCAGGAACTTGTTGCCGATCCGGGCGTCGTAACCGATCGACTTGGCCAGCAGGGTCACGTCCGCGCCGGACGCCTCGCACACCTCGGCCATCGCGTTGATGAAGGAGATCTTGGTTGCCAGGAAGGCGTTCGCGGCGACCTTGACCAGTTCGGCGGTGGCGAAGTCGGTGACCACCACCGGAACCTCGCGATCCTCGGTGGCGGCCAGGTCGAACAGCGCCTTGTGCACGGTGTAGAGCATCGCCCGGGACCAATCGCTCTTGACCCCGAACACGACCCGGTCCGGGCGCAGTACGTCCTCGCAGGCGAAGCCCTCGCGCAGGAACTCCGGGCTCCACGCGACGTGCACCTCGACGTTGTCCGGTGCGTGCTTGTGCGCCAGTTCCTCCACCCAGGACGCGGTACCGACCGGAACGGTGGATTTGCCGACGATCAGGGCCTTGCGGGTCAGGTGCGGGGCGAGACTGGTGACGGCCGATTCGACGTACGACAGGTCGGCGGCCATGCCGTCGGCCCGTTGCGGGGTGCCGACGCAGATGAAGTGCACGTCACCGAAGTCGGCGGCTTCGGCGTAGTCGGTGGTGAACCGCAGTCGGCCGGTGGCCAGGTTGCGTTTGAGCAGCTCGTCAAGACCCGGTTCGTGGATCGGGTTCTCGCCGGCGGCGAGCTTTGCCACCTTCTCGGCGTCGACGTCCACTCCGAGGACCTCGTAGCCGAGTTCGGCGAAGCAGGCCGCGTAGGTGGAGCCCAGGTAGCCGGTGCCCAGGAAGGTCAGCCGGGGTTTCGCGGCGCCTGAGGGCGGGGTACTGGTGGGCTGCGACTGAACCGGGGACGTGCTGGGAAACTGGACGGTCACGTGGTCTCCGCTCCGCGATGGGCTCCGACGCTGGGCTGGCGATATGCGACTGGCTCTTACCGTTGTGTGCACAGCCGGGCTGTGTTCAAACGGCAGCGACCCGGCGAGGATAGACCCCATGAGCCTGAGCGGGCTGACAGCGGGATGCTACTCGTCGGTATCCTCACAGCATCAGCCACGCCGGAAAGGAACAGCCAGATGAACAGTCCGGATTTCGCCGTGTACCAGTTGCCCGAGGAACATCAGGCGATCCGTGAGGCGGTCCGGGCAGTCTGTGACGGCAAGGTTGCTCCGAATGCCGCCGAGGTAGATGAGAAGGCCATCTTCCCACAGGCAGCGTACGACGCCCTGCGTGCCGCCGACTTCCATGCCCCACATGTCCCGGTCGAGTACGGCGGCGCCGGTGCGGATGCGCTGGCCACGGCCATCGTGATCGAGGAGGTGGCGCGGGCCTGCGCGTCGTCGTCGCTGATCCCGGCGGTGAACAAGCTGGGCACGATGCCGCTGCTGCTGGCGGGAAGCCCCGAGCTGAAACAGAAGTACCTTCCGCCGGTGGCTTCCGGGGACGGCATGTTCTCGTACTGCCTGTCCGAACCGGAAGCGGGCAGTGACGCGGTGTCGATGAAGACTCGGGCGGTACGTGATGGTGATCACTGGGTACTGAACGGGGCGAAGCGCTGGATCACCAACGCCGGCGTCAGCGACTACTACACCGTGTTCGCCGTCACCGATCAGGAGAAGCGGTCGAAGGGGATCTCCGCCTTCGTGGTGGAGAAGGCCGACGAGGGTGTCAGCTTCGGTGCGCCCGAACACAAGTTGGGCATCAAGGGATCCCCGACCCGCGAGGTCTACTTCGACAACGTACGGATCCCGGCTGACCGCCTGATCGGCGCCGAGGGCGAAGGGTTCCGCATCGCCATGCGTACCCTCGATCACACCCGGGTGACGATCGCCGCACAAGCGGTCGGGATCGCGCAGGGTGCGCTGGACTACGCGGCCGGTTATGTGGCCGAGCGCAAGCAGTTCGGCAAGCCGATCGTCGAGTTCCAGGGCATCCAGTTCATGCTCGCCGACATGGCGATGAAGCTGGAGGCGGCCCGGCAGATGACCTACGTGGCCGCGGCCAAGTCCGAACGCGGCGACGACGACCTGACCTTCTTCGGTGCCGCGGCCAAGTGCTACGCCTCGGATGCGGCGATGGAGATCACCACCGACGCGGTGCAGCTGCTCGGCGGCTACGGCTACACCCGCGACTACCCGGTGGAGCGGATGATGCGGGACGCCAAGATCACCCAGATCTACGAGGGCACCAACCAGGTGCAGCGCATCGTGATGGCGCGTAACCTGCCCCGTTGACCTGGTACGGAGACCTGGACCCGCCCAACTGAGCCCCGCCGCACCGTCGAGTGCGGCGGGGCTCGGTCCGATCCGGTGTCTGTCGGCCCGCCGACGGCCGGTGGTCCGGTCTGTCGGTCTGCCGACGACCGGGCGTGGCACGGTTTGCCGCGATCACCCGGACACGGCATTCTGGATCCGATGCCCGAATCTCCGGTACGGCCGGCCCGGTACGCGGCGCGAGCCCGCCTGGTCGGTATGACGGCGCTGGCCGCCACGATGCTGCTGACAGCATGCTCCGCCTCCGGCGGTGACGACCATGCTGGCCCGCAGAAGGCGCGTGGCGGTAAGCCGTCGGCGAGCCCGTCCAGCCCGGCACCCACCGGTGCACCGGTGCACGTGTCCCTGCTGGAGGGCGACGGTTCCACCTACGGCGTGGGTATGCCGCTGATCGCGTACTTCAACCGCAAGGTGACCGACACGAGCGCCTTCGAGAAGGCCACCAAGGTCACGGTGAACGGCAAGGCCGCGAACGGCGCCTGGCACTTCGCTGCGGCCGGCCGCAACGACCAGGCGGTACAGGCGCACTACCGGCTGGAGAAATACTGGCCGGCGCACGCCTCCATCGAGCTGAAACTGCCGGTCAAGGGGCTGTCCGCGGGCAAGGGCCTGATCTTCGACGACAGCCTCACCCTGTCGGTGAAGACCGGCCCGGAGAACATCTCCGCGGTGGACTGCCATGCCGAGAAGATGGTCGTCACCTCCGACGGCAGAACCCTGCGCACCATGCCCACCTCCTGCGGAAAGGCCGCCACCCCCACGTACACGGGTGTCAAGGTGGTCATGCAGAAGGGGGAGAACATTCCCGGCTCCAGCAAGATGCGCCCGGACGGCGCGGTACGGATGAAGTCCGACGATCCGAAGGATCCCTACGACGAGATCGTGCCCTGGTCGGCACGGGTGACCAACTCCGGCGAGTACGTCCACTCGGCGTCGTGGAACGGCGGCAACATCGGCCGGCGGTCCACCTCCAACGGCTGCACCAACCTCAACGTCGGCGACGCGAAGTGGTTCTACAAGTTCGCGCTGGTCGGTGACGTGGTCACGTACAAGAACACCGGCGGCAAGGTGATGCCCTCCTGGGACGGCTACGGCGACTGGAACCTGTCCTGGTCGGACTGGCCGAACGGCGCCAGCGTCCAGGCCGGGTGAGGCGTCAGGGGCCGGGGCGGGTCGGTGGATCGTCCGGCCCGGGATAGCTCTGCGGGCCCCCTCCGGGTTCCCGCAGGTCACCAAACCCCCCGTTCCGTTGCTGCTGGGCCGTTGCATGCCCGCCGACCGAATGCGCCGGCGGTTTCCCGGACGGCCAGCGCTGCCAGCGCCGCAGGCTCAGTACCGCGGTCAGCATCGCCACACCGAGGACCGCGAAGATGCCGCTGCGCAGCGGCCGGGTCCAGATCTCCGACTCGCCGAACAGCGAGCCCGGCAACCAGTCCAGGAACGCCGGCCAGGTCACATAAGCGAGCTGGAGCAGCACGTACGCCGCGCCGGCGATCAGCGGCCCGACCGGTGAGATGCGGGTCGCGGTGATCAACCCGATCAGCAGGCCGGCGATGGCCAGGAACAGCAGTGGCAGTCCGTACCGTGCCCAGTTTTGCGTACTGATGCCGGTCACGGCGGACTGGAGCAGTTTCGACTGGGCCAGGCCGATCAGGATCCAGGCCGCGACCGCGACCAGGATCCCGGCGATGAGGCTGCCGATGTGGCGCATGATGCCCCCTGGGAAACTCCTGTACGGAACCCCTTCTCTCGGACCGTACCGTGTCGGGCATGGACCTCGTTGCTGGTAGGCCGACCTCGTACTCGCGGATCACGCTGAGCCGGATCATGTCGAACTCCGACGTCAATCTGTACGGAACGGTGCACGGCGGGGTGATCATGAAGTTCGTGGACGATGCCGCCGGCGCGGTGGCGGCCCGGCACTCCGGCGGTAACGCGGTCACCGCCGCCATCGACGAGATCGTGTTCGCCGCGCCGGTCCGGGTCGGTGACCTGGTCCACGCGTACGCCCAGGTCAACTGGACCGGGCGGTCGTCACTGGAGATCGGGGTACGGGTGGTGGCCGAGCGCTGGGACACCGCGGGTACCGAGCCGGTCGAGGTGGCCACCGCGTACCTGGTGTTCGTCGGGGTGGACGCGGCGAACAGGCCGCGCGACATCCCACCGGTGCTGCCGGAGACCGCCGAGGACGAGCGGCGCAACCGGGAGGCGGAGATCCGGCGTACGCACCGGCTGGCTCGGCGGGAGGCGATCGCCGCGTCCCGGGCCTGACCGTGTCCCGGTCCCGGTCCCGGTCCCGGGCCCGGGCCTGCGGTCCGGCCCACCGGCCCACCGGCCCACCGGTCCGGTGGGCCGGAGCACCGGACCGGGTGTCGCCGACCGGGCCCGAGTGGGCAAGATGGGGAGCGGTGTCGTCCGTGGTCTGGGGAGGAGCTCGGGATGGTCGCAGGCGAGGTGCTGTGGAGGCCGCCGGCCGGGGTGGGGGACACGTCCCGAATCGGTGACTATCTGCGCTGGTTGCGGGAGCATCGTGGCCTCGATCACGCCGGCTACGAGGAGCTGTACCAGTGGTCTGTGAGCGACCTGGCCGACTTCTGGTCGTCGATCTGGGACTACTTCGGGGTCCGGTCGTACTCCGCGCCGAGTGCCGCGCTGGGTGACGACTCGATGCCGGGGGCACAGTGGTTCCCGGGCGCGACCCTCAACTACGCCGAGCACGTACTCGCCGCGCCCGGCCTGGCCGACGACGATGTGGTGGTGCTGGGCCGCTCGCAGACCCGTGGCCCGGTGGACCTGACCGTGGCGCAGCTGCGTGACCAGGTGGCCCGGGCCCGCGCCGGGCTGCGCCGGCTCGGGGTGGGGCGCGGTGACCGGGTCGCGGCGTACCTGCCGAACATTCCGGAGACGCTGGTCGTCATGCTGGCCACGGCAAGCCTGGGCGCGGTGTTCTCCAGTTGCGCGCCGGAGTTCGGCACCCGCAGCGTGTCCGACCGCTGGCAGCAGATCCAGCCGAGCGTACTGGTCACTGTGGATGGTTACCGGTACGGGGCGAAAGCGATCGACCGCACCGGTGAGGTCGCCGCGATCCGGGCCGCGCTGCCCAGCCTCCGGCACGTCGTCGCACTGTCCTACCTGGACGGGTCGGCCTCGGTACCGGATTCGGTGTCGTGGCAGGATTTCACCGCCGAGTCCGAGCCGATGCGGTTCGAGCCCGTGCCGTTCGACCACCCGCTGTACGTGCTCTACTCGTCCGGCACCACCGGGCTGCCCAAGCCGATCGTGCACGGGCACGGTGGCATCCTGCTGGAACATCTCAAGTCGCTGGCGCTGCACGTCGATCTCGGCCCCGGTGACCGGTTCTTCTGGTTCTCCACCACCGGCTGGATGATGTGGAACTATCTGGTCTCCGGTCCCGCTGTGGGCGCCGCGATCGTACTGTTCGACGGCAATCCCGCGCACCCGGACACCGGCGCGCTGTGGCAGTTGGCCGCGGAGACCGGGGTTACCTTCTTCGGCACCTCGGCGCCGTTCCTGTTGTCCTGCCGTAAGGCCGGGCTGGTTCCCCGCGAGCTGGTCGACCTGTCCCGGTTGCGCGGCCTGGGGTCCACCGGCGCGCCACTGCCGCCGGAGGGTTTCCACTGGGTGTACGAGAACGTCGGCGCGGAGCTGATGCTCTCCTCGTTCTCCGGCGGCACCGACGTGTGTACCGGTTTCGTCGGCGGATCGCCGCTGCTGCCGGTGTACGAGGGGGAGATCTCCGGCCGCTGTCTGGGCTGCGCGGTCGAGTCGTACGACGCGAGCGGCAAGCCGCACCGCGAGCTGCTGGGCGAGCTGGTGATCACCCGGCCGATGCCGTCGATGCCGGTGGGTTTCTGGGGCGATACGGACGGTTCGCGGTACGTCGACGCGTACTTCACGGTGTTCCCCGGGGTGTGGCGGCACGGTGACTGGATCACCATCACCGAACGGGGCAGCTGCGTGATCACCGGTCGCTCGGACGCCACGCTCAACCGCGGCGGCGTGCGGCTGGGTACCGCCGAGTTCTACTCGGTGGTGGAGGGCCTGCCCGAGGTGACCGACTCGGTGGTGGTGCACCTGGAGGACGACGAGGGCGGTGCGGGGGAGCTGCTGCTGTTCCTGGTGCTCGCCGACGGGCGCACGCTCGACGACGACATGCGCCGCCGGATCAACACCGAGCTGCGTACGACGCTGTCGCCGCGGCACATCCCGGACACCATCTACCAGGTGCCGGCGGTGCCGCACACGTTGTCGGCGAAGAAGCTGGAGGTTCCGGTCAAGAAGATCCTGACCGGTACGCCGGCGGACGCGGCGGCGGCGAAGGGTGCGCTGGCCAACCCGGAGTCGCTGACCGCGTTCGAGGCGCTGGCCGTTCTGCGCGCCCAGCGCTGACCCACCCGGGACCGAGCTGATCCGCCGGGTGCCACCGGCCCGGCGGCACCCGGCGGATCAGCGGGCGGTGCCGGCCGTGTCGAGGATCCGGAGCAGCACCGGGGCGACGGTCGATGCGGTGAGTTCCGGGTCGAGGGCGCGGTGCAGCAGCACCCCGTCGATGGTGGCGGCCAGTACCGCGGCGGTCGCGTCCGGCTCGGCCACCTGATGTCCCCGCAGCCAGTCGGCGACCTGTTGACGGAACTCGGCCACCAGGCCGGCCAGCTCCACCCGCAGTTGCGGATCCCGGGTGGCGGCCAGGTAGGTCTCGGTGAACAGCAGCGACATCGGGTCGGTGCCGGTGTAGTGGTCCAGGGAGTGGAGCATCAGCGTCAGTCCGGCGTCCAGGGTGTCGGCCGCCGCGAAGGCGGGGCCGAACGCAGCGAGTGTCTGACGGATCGCGTCGGTCGCCGCCTCCCGCAGCAGCGCCGGCAGGGACCGGAAGTGGTAGTGCACCAGGCCGGGGGCGACCTGTGCCCGGTCGGCCAGGTTGCGGGTGCTGACCGCACCCCAGCCGAGTTCGCCGATCAGTTCGGTCGCGGCACCCAGCAGCCGTTGCCGCACCAGCCGACCACGTTCGGCGGCGGTCTGTCCGGGCATGTCGGAGGTCCCTTCGACTGGGCGGCGGGTGCTGGCCCCGCCGCGGACCGGTCGTCACAGGCCGGCGGTCACCCGTTCGGTGGCGGCGATGTCGGCCAGCCGGGCCGTGTCGGCGTTACGGCACAGCACCACGGAGGCACCCACGGCCAGCGGCGCCAGCAGCCAGCGAACCGGGTCGGGATCCTCGTCCACGGCGACGATCAGCCGTCCGCCGACCCGCAGTTTGCGCGTGTCGGCCGCCGCCACGGCCTGCTCGACCAGCTCCCGGTGGCTGACCGGGGTCGGGTCCAGCAGCGCGTCGGCGTCCGGGTCCACCGGCGCACCGGGGACGAAACGGTCACCGTAGGCGCGGACCTCGACGACGAAGTCGGTGGTGCCTGGCGGCAGGTCCCGGGCCGGCGCGGCCATCGGCGCCAGGCCGAGCAGGTACGTGTCCGCCGGACGCAACTGCCGGGCCTCGGCCAGGCGCGCTGCGGTGCTGAAGGCGACCTCGACCGGCTCGACGCCGTCCGCAGCGGCGGTCCGTACCGGGATTCCGGCGCTGAGGCAGCCCAGCAGGACCGCGGCGGTCTGCCAGTGCGCCGGTAGCAGTACGCCGACGGGATCGTCGGCGGTCAGCCCGGCCCCGTCGATGAGCAGGTTGGCGGTCTTGGCCACCCAGTTGTCCAGCGTGGTCGCGGACAGTTCGGTCCGCTCGCCGGTCTGCTCGTCGTAGTAGGTGAGCAGGGGACGGTTGGGGTCGGTACGCAGCGCGGCGGCGAGCGCTGCGGCGGGTGTGGCCAGTTCGGTGGGCACGTGCGGAACCTCCCGGGATCTGCTGGCACGACGGTATCGGACCCTGCCCGGGCGGTGGGCCGCACGGTCCGTGACGGGCGAGGTGCCCCGGCGTTCCGGCGGCGGTGGTCCGGGCGGCATCCGGCGGACGCCAGGGTGCGGTGCGGGATCGCGGATCCGGGCGCATCAGGCATCCAGAAGGTCACCATCTGGTTAACGCCCCGCTGCGGACGGTCCGGACCGTCGTGGCGGACGGCGTGCCGTGCGGTTCCGGCGTACGCTGCAGACCAGGACACCAGTGGTGCGGTGGGTCAGGACGGCCCGCGGTACGGCGTACCAGTGGTTCGGGAGAAAGTAACTCCGCGTGTGCGGAGATGCTCCAGGGGAGTGGTCTTGGTGACCGGTGGCGAGCTACCCCGGGTGCTGTTCGATGCGACGAGCGTGCCCGCAGACAGGGGAGGCGTCGGTCGGTACGTGGACGGGTTGTTGCAGGGTCTGTCCGGAGCGGAGCACGGGCTCACGGTGGTGTGCCAGCGGACCGACGCGGAACGCTACCGGCGCATCCTGCCGCATGCCGACGTGGTGATCGGCCCGGTCGCGGTCTCGCACCGGCCGGCCCGGCTGGCGTGGGAACAGACCGGTCTGCCGCTGCTGGCGCAGCAGCACGGCGCGCACGTGATCCATTCGCCCTTCTACACCTGCCCGTTGCGGGCCTCCTGCCCGGTCACGGTGACCGTGCACGACGCGACGTTCTTCACCGAGCCGGACCATTACGAGAAAGCCCGCGGCACCTTCTTCCGGTCGGCGATCAAGACCTCGATGCGCCGGGCGGCCCGGGTGATCGTGCCCAGCAAGGCCACCCGCGACGAGTTGATCAGGCTGCTGGATGCTGACCCGACCCGGATCGACGTGGCCTATCACGGTGCCGATCCGGACGCGTTCCATCCGCCGTCGGAGGACGAGAAGGCCCGGGTACGGGCCCGCCTCGGCCTCGGCGAACTCGACTATGTGGCGTTCCTGGGTGCGAAGGAACCGCGCAAGAACACCCCGGAGCTCATCCGTGGCTGGGTCCGCGCGGTCGCCGACCGGCCCAACCCGCCGGCGTTGGTGCTGGCTGGTGGCACCGGTCACGACGACGACATCGACCGGGCGGTCGCCGAGGTGCCGGCGCAGCTGCGGCTGCTGCGTCCGGGCTACCTGCGCTATACCGATCTGCCCGGTTATCTGGGTGGCGCGCTGGTCGCGGCGTACCCGAGCCACGGTGAGGGTTTCGGCCTGCCGGTGCTGGAGGCGATGGCCTGCGGCGCCCCGGTGCTCACCACACCGCGGCTGTCGTTGCCGGAGGTCGGCGGCGACGCGGTCGCCTACACCGGCGAGTCCGCGGAGGAGATCGCCGCCGATCTCACCGCGTTGCTGGACGACGATGCGCGCCGGGCCGACCTGGGCCGCCGCGGCTACCAGCGTTCGCAGGAGTTCACCTGGGAGCAGAGCGCCGAGGTGCATGTCGCGGCCTGGGCGCGGGCGGCGGCGCTGGTGGCGGCCTGATCTCGTACAATCGACTCTGCGTGAGCTAACTGTGCCGTGTGGTGACCTTTCGGCTGCGCCCGATAAAGTGCCGGAATGACCGACAGACCGTTCTACGCGGTGATCCCGGCGGGCGGCAGCGGCACCCGGCTCTGGCCGCTGTCCCGAGCGGTACGACCGAAGTTCCTGCAGCACCTCACCGGGTCGGACCGGACCCTGCTGCAGGCCACCGTGGACCGGCTCGGCTCGCTCACCTCCGCCGACCGGATCTTCGTGGTCACCGGCGTCGCGCACGCCACCGGGGTGTCCCGGCAGCTGCCGGCCCTGCCGGCAGACCACATCCTGGTGGAGCCCTCGCCCCGGGACTCCTGCGCGGCGATAGGTCTGGCCGCGATGGTCATCGCGCGACGCGACCCCACCGCCATCATGGGCTCGTTCGCCGCAGACCACCTGATCCGGCAGCAGCCCCGGTTCAGCGCGGCGGTACGCGGCGCGATCGAGACGGCCGCCGAGGGGTACCTGACGACCATCGGGATCACCCCGACGTCCCCGGAGACCGCGTACGGGTACCTGCGCTGTACCTCTGCCCCGGCCGCCGGCCAGTCCGCCGCCGCCCGGTCCGGTGCCGCCGCCCTGCCCGGTGCCCGGATGGTGGAGGAGTTCAAGGAGAAGCCGTCGCACGAGGTCGCGGTCGGCTACCTGGAGTCCGGCCGGTACCTGTGGAACGCGGGCATGTTCGTCTGGCGAGTGGACCGTTTCCTCGCCGAACTGGCCCGCCAGCAGCCGGAACTGCACGACGGGCTGACCCGGATCGTGTCCTGCTGGGATTCCGTCGAACGGGAGGTGGTGCTGGGCGAGGTGTGGCCCACGCTGCCGAAGATCTCGGTCGACTACGCGGTCATGGAGGGCGCTGCGGAGGCCGGCCGGGTCGCGACCGTACCGGGTGACTTCGGTTGGAACGACGTCGGAGACTTCCATACGCTGGGCGTGGTGCTGCCGATGGACGACGACGGCAACGTGGTGGTGCGCGGCGAGGACCGGGGCGGCGAGGTGCTGTCGGTGGAGTCGTACGACACCGTGCTGGTGCCCCGCTCCGGCCGGCTGATCGCCGCGCTCGGGGTCCAGGACCTGATCGTGGTGGATACCGAGGACGTCGTCCTGGTCTGTCCGCGCTCCCGCGCGCAGGACGTCAAGAAGCTGGTGGACCGGCTGAAGGAGCGCGGCGACCAGGACCTCATCTGACCCGAGCCGCCGTCGGCCGGCCCTTCTCCAGTCTGCCGCGGGCCGTGCTCGTGCCGGGCCGTGCACATGGCGGGTCAGCGCAGCTGCGCCGCCGAGGCCAGCGCCGGCGCCATCAGCTGTGCGGTGGCGTTGGCCAGCGGCTCGGGCAGTTGGTCGGGTGGGAACCAGCCGAGCGCCTCGGACTCGTCACTGACCTGTTCGGCCGCACCCGCCGGCGCGACGAGCACATACCGTACGTCGTAGTGGTAGGAGCTGTGTCCGCCGCAGGTGACCGGATGGATGTCCAGGTCGATCGGCTCGGGATGCAGCCGTAGCCCGGCGATGCCGGACTCCTCGGTCGCCTCGCGCAGCGCCGCATCGGCCAGGCTACGGTCGTTCGGTTCGCAGTGCCCGCCGAGCTGCACCCAGCGGTGGATCTTGCCGTGCAGGCAGAGCAGTACCCGGGACAACGTGGCATCCAGGACCGCCGCACTGGCTGTGACATGGCCGTCCATAAAGGACCGATACATCGTCTGCGGACCGTGCGCCAACAGTTCCAGCGTACGGTCCCGGTGCTGGCCGCCGGATACCTCCGGCCGCCAAGCGGTCAGTACCCGGCAGGCATCGTCGTACAGTTCCGACACGTGTGTCCTCCGCCTCAGCGCCGCAGCAACGTCTCGCCCGGGTCCAGGTCCTGTGGCCCGGTCTCGTCCGCCGGTCGGCCGGCCGCGGACAGGCCCAGGAAGGACCAGTCCTTCGGTAGCTCCAACGCGTCCGCTACGGCGTGCTGCGCGTCGTCGTCGAACAGCGGAGGCAGCAACATCAGGTGCACCAGGCCCTCCGCCGCCAGCGCGTCCCGCGCCGCGGCCACCCCGTCCATCTGTTGCAGGATCGCGGCCATCGCCTCCGGGTCGTCCTCGTCGGCGTCGAGGCCGATGATCGGTTCGGTACGGAAGAACGCCAGCAGCACCGGAGCCTGGCGGATCATCATGCCGGTCGCCATCGCGTCCGGTTCCACCCCGGACAGTGCGGTGGCCAGCCGGTCGCGGGCCGCGTCGCTGTCCACCCGGACGTAGCGCCACAGCGACGGTCGGCCGGCCTGGCCGAGCATCACCGCGACGGCGCGGCGTACCACTTCGTCCGGTACCGGATCGTCGCTCAGGTCGGCTCCACCGAGCTGGGCGGTGAGCACCTCGCGTCGGCCCGCGGCCCGCGCCTCCGCGGTGCCCAGCGCGAACATGTCCTCAGCGGACGACCGTACCAGCGCGGCGGCGCCGGGACCGTCGTCGGCCGGTACCGGGCCCAGACCGCGTACGACCGCTACCGGAACCCCGGATGTCTTGCCCTTCACCAGATCCCCGGCGCCGGCCAGCTCATCGATCACCGCAGCGGCGGTCACCGACAGATCGTTTCCGTACGGGTCGGTAGAGCCGCGGTGGTCGCGCAGCGGCGCGATCCCGGCGGCGCCGATCGCCACATCGGTCTGCCCGGTACGCCACGGCCGGCCCATCGTGTCGCTGATCACGACCGCGACCCGGACCCCGAGCCGCTCGGCCAGCGCGGCCCGCAACCGCCGGGCCGAGCCGTCCGGGTCGACCGGCAGCAACGCCAGCCGATCGGGGTCCACATTGGAGTTGTCGACCCCGGCCGCGGCGAGCACCAGGCCGTGTGTGGTCTGCACGATGCGGGTCCGGCCGCGGGTTGCCACCACCCGCACCGCCTCGGCGTCCACCGATGCCTGGCGGGCCGCCTCGCGCTGCGCCGGGTCGGTCGGCACCTCGATCAGCCGGCCCTCCGCCTTGCTGACCACCTTGCTGGTGACCACCAGGATGTCGTCGTCGAGCAGCGGTGTGCCGGCGGTGGCGATCAGTCCGGCCAGATCGTCGCCGGGTGACACCTCGCCGACACCGATCAGCGGAAGTATCCGGATCCCTTCCACCGTGGGGTTCTCAGACACCGGCCAGTCCCATCGCATCGGTCACGATCGCCACCGTCTCCTGCTCGTCGGTCATCATCAGCGGTCGGGCCAGTACCCGCACCCCGGGCACCTCGGTTCCGGCGTCCCGGGTGTCGACCAGCCAACCGTCCAGCACGCCGCCGTCGTCAGCCGCGCCGTACCAGCGGCCCACCCCGGCGGCGCTGACGTCGGCGCCGACGGCGCGCAGACACGCATCGGCCATCCCGCGTACCGGTGCGCCACCGATGATCGGCGAGATCCCGACCACCGGCGCGGGCGAGTCGCGCAGCGCGTCGCGAACGCCGGGCACCGCGAGGATCGGACCGATACTGACCACCGGATTGCTGGGCGCGATCAGGATCAGCTCCGCCGTCGAGAGCGCATCCAGCACGCCGGGCGCCGGGCGGGCCTTCTCCGCGTCGACGAACACGAAGCGTTCGGCGACGGGTTCGGCGTGGTATCGGATCCACCACTCCTGGAAGTGCAGTGCCTGTGGGGTGGATCCGCCGGGCACGGTGGCGACCACATGGGTCTCCATCCGGTCGTCGGTGGCTGGCAGCAAGGTCACACCTGGCTGCCAGCGGGCACACAGCGCTTCGGTCACCGCCGACAGCGGGTAGCCGACGGTCAACATCCGGGTGCGGATCAGATGGGTGGCCAGATCCCGGTCGCCCAGCCCGAACCAGCCCGGCTCGGCGCCGTACGCGGCCAGCTCGTCGCGCACCGCCCAGCTCTCGCCGGCCCGGCCCCAGCCACGTTCGGGGTCAGCGCCATCACCCAACGTGTACATGACGCTGTCCAGGTCCGGACAGACCCGTACGCCGTGCACGGTCACGTCGTCGCCGACGTTGACGATGGCGGTAACCTGATGTCCACCCGTTGTGGCACACGCCCGAACACCTTGCAGGAACCGAGCTCCGCCGATACCACCGGCGAGAACGACGATGCGCATACGGTCCATCCTTCCGTACCGGCCACGACACCCGCCGACGCCTCCCGGCACGACCATGATCAGCACCGGGTGGTAACACCAGGTGCTCGGCCCGGCTAGGCTCGGCGGGACATGACCACCCTGTACATGTGCCCAGCGCTACCTGAAGGGAGAGCTGTGACAACCCAGACGGCGGCCGACGAGAAGGAACTGACGGCCAGTCAACGTACCAAGCCCCTCCGGCTGATCGCCGGTCTCATCATGCTCGCGGCAGTGGTACTGATGCTGCTCGCGGCGGCGGCGCAGCTGATCCCGACGGGCGATGACAAGTTCACCCAGAATGCGTCCTACGAGTTCTACGAGTTCCTCGGGTGGGCGACGATTCTGCCGCCGCTGCTGGCCGTTCTGCTGGCCACGCACATTCGGCCGGTGCTGGCGCAGGCCAAGCTGTTCACCCTGATCGCACTGGTCGAGTACGCCCTCATGGTGCTGCTCGGCCTGGTGTCGTTGATCGGTGGTCTGATGTACCAGCTCGATCTGGCCACCCAGTCCGGTAGTTCGGTGGCCGCCCCGATCGCGACCCTCTTCGGGCGGCTGGCCGTCCTGGCGCTGGCCGCGCTCGCAGGGCTGTTCGTCCTGGTCACCATGCAGTCGCTGAGCCCGGCCGGGGCCAAGCAGCCTGGCTTCGGCCAGCAGGCCGGCTACAACCAGCTCGCCGCCCAGCAGGCGTACGCGCAGCAGGGCTACGGGCAGCAGCAGGCCGCTGCCCAGGCGTACGGCCAGCAGCAGCCGCAACAGCAGCAGCAGGCATACAGTCAGCAGGCGTACGCGCAGCAGGGCTATCAGGCACAGCAGCAGGCCGCCGCGCAGCAGCAGGCACAGGGTCAGCAGCAGGCCGCCGCGCAGCAGCAGGCGCAGCAGCAGACCCAGCCCCAGCAGGCGTACAGCCAGCAGCAGGCCAACTACGGCCAGCAGGGCAGCTACGGTCAGCCGCAGCAGCAGGCCGGCGGCTACGGGCAGGGCGGTGCGTACGCCTACGGCGGTGGCACCACGCAGGCCTCCTCGGTGCCGTCGTCGTCACCGACCTCAGGTGTACCCGGTCCGCAGGACTCAGCGCCGACCTCCGGTGCCGCGCCGACCTCGGGTGCCGCGCAGGGCGGGCCGGCGGCCGGCGGCAACGCCTGGCCGAGCGCTGGGCAGCAGCAGGGTGGCCAGCGGGCCGCCGCCCAGGGCGCGCCGGCGGCCAGCGCATGGCCGACCGCGCCGGGCAGTTCCGGTTGGCAGTCCGATCAGCAGCAGGCCAAGAGTGACGGTCTGGACGAGGGTCAGCGCACCCAGTTGATCACCCCGGAGATGCGCCAGCAGATCGACCAGCGGCGCCAACAGCAGGGCGGGCAGTAGCTCCGTCCGTAATGTAGAAGGGCGTGGCCCGACCGGCGATCCGGTCGGGCCATGCCCTTCTAGGTTCAGGTGATGGCTGTCCGTGCGCGGCCCGGGGTGCCGCTGTGCGGTGGAAATTACGTCCACAGTGGACCGCTGCCCGGTAGCCTGAGACCCGTCCATGACCGGTCGCTGTACCCCGCCACCCGGCCCGGTCCACCCCGCTTCGGCATCGCTCCATCGAACGGGCCTATTTATCAGGTTCGGCTTGACGGCGCACGTATTACACGCGTGTAATTTCAGGGGGGACATTGATGGCGCGTCGCTAGCGGCTCGATGGCGGCGGGCCGTACGACAACTGAACGGGGCCTTCCGCCTGGGGGGTGAGCACCGGGCGACTGCCGGTGCCGGAGCAAGGAGGCACGTGATGGACGGCCGTGAGACGGTGGCCGACCTGATGGAGGATGCGCCGGAATGGCAGGAACGCGCCCTGTGCGCACAGACCGATCCGGAGGCGTTCTTCCCGGAAAAGGGGGGGTCGACCCGCGAGGCCAAGCGCATCTGCTCGCGCTGTGAGGTGCGGGCGGAGTGCCTGGAGTACGCGCTCGGAAAGGACGAACGGTTCGGCATCTGGGGCGGACTGTCCGAACGCGAACGCCGCAAGATGAAGCGTCGGGCGGTCTGAGCTGCGACCGTCGGTGGACATCGATGCCCGGCGCGGTTGGGGGACCGCGCCGGGCATTCTGCTGTCCGGACCAATTGTTCTTGTGCCCCGCTGCTGTCGGGGCGTGCCGGTGGTCACTCCTCCGGATCGACCTCTTCCGGGTCCAGCCCCAGCAGATTGGCCACCTGCTCGACGATGACGTCCTTGACCAGGTCGGCCAGATCGTCCCGGTCCACTGCCCGTAGTTCCAACGGGCGCCGGTAGAGCACGATGCGCGGCGGCATACCGTCCGTGCCCGGATGTCCGGGCAGTAGCCGGGCGATCGGCACCTCGCCGTCCTCCAGTACATCGGCGTCGTACACGTTGAGTGCCGGCGGCACGTCCTCGACCGCGAACTGCACTCCGGTCAGTTCGTCCGCGAAACGCTGTTCCAGCAACTCCACGGCGTCCAGGACCATCTCGTCGAACAGCTGCGCCCGGGTCCGGGACAGCGGCAGGGTGGCCGGCACCAGCCGACCCCGCAGCCCTCGACCGCGCCGGTCGCGGTGTGGGCCGGCCGGGCGGTTGGTGGGGCGGGATGTGCTGCTCACACCGACCAGGTTAGCCCTCGGTAGGTGGCATCACCGCAGTCGAGGCGCACCCGCCGAGTCATGCACACCGCCGTTACCGGACCGGAACAGAGCAGACAACGGAGCTTGGTACGGCGTGTCGTCAGGCAATCGGACGAACGCGCTGCCGTCGGGCGATACCGTGATCGGTCGTGAGGTCATCTCGGCGGTGTACCCGGAGCGGCTGCCCTGAGGCAGCTGTCGCCACGCTGACCTACGTCTATGCCGATTCCACGGCGGTGGTCGGGCCGCTGGCCGCCTTCGCCGAACCGCACTCCTACGACCTGTGCGAACAGCACGCCACCCGGCTGACCACGCCGCGTGGCTGGGAACTGGTCCGGCACGAGGGTGAATTCGTCGCGCCGGAGCCGAGTACGGACGATCTGGTGGCGCTGGCCGACGCGGTCCGGGAGGCCGGCCGTCCGGCCCGCTCGGAGGACCCGCTGTTCGGCGACGCCCGTGAGATCGGTCGCCGGGGTCACTTGCGGGTCATTCCGCCGCCGGCCTGACCGTCTTCGGGGTCTGCTGCGGGTCAGCCGCCGGCAGAACGCCTTCTGCTGGCCGTTTCGGACCACGGCGTGGTATGGCAGGCTGGACTGTGTGACGGAGACAGCGGGGGTGAACGACGGGATCACCATCGAGGCCGTGCCACACGGCGGCCCGATGGTGGACCGTATCTACACCGATATTCTGCGTCCGTCGTTCCCGCCGGATGAGCTGGCGCCGCTGGCGACGTTGCGGGCCGGGGTGACCGCCGGTGTCGTCACCATGATCGCCGCGGTGGACACGTTCGGCGCCCCGCACGGCGTCGCGGTCGGCGAGTGGTCCTCGTCAGCGCGGGTCGTCACCCTCAACTATCTGGCGACCGCGCCCAATGAACGCAGTCAGGGCATCGGGGGCCGGCTGCTGTCCGCGGCGATCAGCGCGTGGCAGCGGCGGTACCGGCCGTGTGTCCTGCTCGCCGAGGTGGAACGGCCAGACCGGCACCGGGCGTCCGCCCAGCACGGCGACCCGGTCGCGCGGCTGCGTTTCTACCAGCGCTACGGTGCCCGCGCGCTGGACGTACCGCACTTCCAGCCGATGCTGTCACCGGAGACCGACCGGGCGTACGGCATGTTGCTGATCGTGTTGCACGCCGACGCGGAGTTCCGGGCCGACGCCGAGCGGTTGCACGGTGAGCCGGTGCATCGTTTCCTCTCCGAGTACCTGTCCGCGCACGAGCCGGGCATGAACGACCCGGCCGGGTTGGCCCTGTTGAATTCGGCCCGCCGGTCCGAGGGGATCCTGCTGGTGGACCTCGACGACTACCGGCGGATCGCGGTCTCGTCGGTCTGATCGGCGGCCGGCCGGCGCCGGGAGTCGCGGCCCGTGGACCGGTAGCGGGTCGGTACGCTGCGGGAAGTGTCCGCAGGATCGACGGGAGTGACCGGCGTGGTGGATCTGGCTGAGATCGTCAAGGCGTACGACGTGCGGGGTGTCGTGCCCGATCAGCTCAATGAGCAGGTGGCGCGGGCGGTGGGTGCGGCGTTCGTCCGGGTGGCCGATGCGCGCCAGATCGTCGTCGCGCATGATATGCGCGGTTCGTCGCCCGACCTGGTTGCTGCCTTCGCCGAGGGCGCGACCGGCCAGGGCGCCGACGTGATCAACGCCGGACTGGGCCCCACGGACATGCTCTACTACGCGTCCGGCTCGCTGGACCTGCCCGGGGCGATGTTCACCGCCAGCCACAACCCGGCGCGCTACAACGGCATCAAGATGTGCCGGTCCGGTGCCCGGCCGATCGGTCAGGACACCGGGCTTGCCGAGATCCGCGACCTGGCGCAGAAGTTCCTGGCCGACCCGCCGGAACGGGCGGAACGGGTCGGTTCGGTCACCGAACGCGACCTGGTCGCCGAGTACGCCGCGCACCTGCGTACCCTGGTCGACCTGTCCGGTATCCGTCCGCTGAAGGTGGTCGTGGACGCCGGTAACGGGATGGGCGGCTACAGCGTGCCGGCCGTACTGGGCGACAGCAAGTTCGAGGCGCTGCCGTTGACGATTGTGCCGCTCTACTTCGAGCTGGACGGATCGTTCCCGAACCACGAGGCCAACCCGCTGGAACCAGCGAACATCGTGGACCTGCAGGCCAAGGTGCGTGAGGTCGGCGCCGACCTCGGATTGGCCTTCGACGGCGACGCGGATCGCTGTTTCGTGGTCGACGAGCGCGGCGAACCGGTCTCGCCGTCGGCGATCACCGCCCTGGTGGCCACCCGCGAGCTGGCCCGCAACGCCGGCGGTGACGGCCCGTCGGTGATCATCCACAACTGCATCGTGTCGCACGCGGTACCGGAGATCGTCCGCGAACACGGCGGGAAGCCGGTCCGTACCCGGGTCGGGCACTCGTTCATCAAGGCCGAGATGGCCCGCACCGACGCGGTGTTCGGCGGCGAGCACTCCGCGCACTACTACTTCCGGGACTTCTGGTTCGCCGACACCGGGATGCTGGCCGCGATGCACGTACTGGCCGCGCTCGGTGGCCAGCCGGGCACGCTGTCGGACCTGGTCGCCGAGTTCACCCGGTACGTCGCCTCCGGTGAGGTCAACTCCACCGTGCAGGACCAGGCCGGCCGGCTGGCCGCGGTACGGGAGACCTTCGCCGACGCGGACATCGACGAGCTGGACGGTCTGACCGTGCAGTTCGACGACGGTTCCTGGTTCAATCTGCGGGCCTCCAACACCGAGCCGCTGCTGCGACTGAACGTGGAGGCGCCGGGCAGCGAGCGGATGGCCGGGCTGCGAGACGCCGTGCTGGCGGTCATCCGTGCCTGACCCGCTGCGCCCGGGGCACCGGACCGTCACCGGTGACCGCCGCCCGTACCCGCCGAACCGAAGAGGGTGACCGTCATGTCCGACCAAGCTTCGCCGGTACTGGCCGAGGAACTGCTGTCGATTCTGGCCTGTCCCGACGAGCACCACGCGCCGCTGACCTACGACGCCGGTGCACAGACCCTGACCTGCACCGAATGCCACCGGATCTTCGATGTGGTGGACGGCATCCCGGTGCTGCTGCTCGACGAGGCGCGGCAGGCGCCCAGACCCAACGATGCAGGGTGAGTGCGATGTCCGCATCAGGTGCCGGCGGTGTCTCCGGCCATCGGTCGGTCGACGAGAGCGTGCTGGACCATCCAGCCAAACTCGATGCCGCAGATCCGGGTTTCATGCTGCGGGCGACCGCGGCCGGTGGCCCGCAGATCCGTGAGGCCATGGCGCTGACCGCCGAGGCTGACCTGCGTTCACTCGGCGATGAGGGCCGGCCGCGCGCCGTGGTCGTGGCCGGGGTCGGTACCGCCGCACTCACCGGCGACATCCTGGCCACCGCGTCCGGGCCGCGCTGCCCGGTGCCGGTGATGGCGCACCGCAGCGCCGGCATCCCCGGCTGGGTGGGGGCGGCAGACACCGTACTGGCCGTGTCCGCCTCGGGCCGTAGCCCGGAGGCGCTGGCAGCGGCGGAGGCGGCAGCCCGGCGAGGTGCCCGGCTGGTGGCGATCGGCGCACCCGACTCGGAGCTGCAGTCACTGGCCGAACGGGCCCGGGCGCCGTTCATCCCGGTACCGCGCCGGGCACCGGCCCGCGCCAGCCTGTGGGCGCTGGCCGTACCGGTGCTGCTGGCCGGCCGGGCGCTGGGCCTGGTCCGGCTGGCCGAGGCCGATCTGGCGGAGGCGGCGAACCGGTTGGACGCCGACGCCGAACGCTGTCGGGTCGCCGCCGAGGCGTTCGTCAACCCGGCCAAGTCGCTGGCTCTGGAACTGGCCGGCACCCTGCCGGTGGTCTGGGGCAGCGGCCCGCTCGCCGCGGTGGCGGCCGGCCGGTTCGCCGACATGCTCGCCGCCAACGCGCGCTACCCGTCGGTGTCCGGGTCGCTGCTGGAGGCCGGCCGCGGCACGGTCGGTCTGCTGGACGGCGTGTTCGGCGCGCTGAACGAGGCGGAGCGCGACATCTTCGCCGACGAACCGGACGAGCCGGCCGCTGGCACCCGTCTGCGGCTGGTCATCCTGCGTGACGACGGCTTCGAGTCCGGCAGCCCTTCCGAGGACCGCGCCGGTGACGAGTCCCCCGCGGTGGAGAGCCGCCGCGCCGACGCGGTCGAGGAACTGGCCGCCCGCCGCGGCGTCCGCTGCACCGTACTGACCGCCGAGGGCGCCTCCCCGCTGGAGCGCCTCGCCTCGCTGACCGCGGTACCGGACTTCGCCTCGGTCTACCTGGCCCTCGCCCACGGCTTCGACCCCATGGCCGTCCCCGCGGTCTCGGAGATGAAGGAGCTGCTCACCCCGTGACCCCCGCAGCTCCCACTGAGAGCGCCGCGCGCAGCGCCGGCACCCCGCACCCCACCGGTGAGAACCCGGCGAAGTGGGTGCGCGAAGCGATGCCTGCGCAGCGGCTGCCAGCGGCCGATCCAAGCGCCGGTGGAGCCGGTGCCTGCCGAACGAGCGCAAGCGAGCGGGGCCATGTCACAGGGTAAGAAAGCGATCTTTGCTGCCCTCGGCGCGAATCTGGGTATCGCGGTGGTGAAGTTCCTGGCGTTCGCCATGACCCAGTCGTCGTCGATGCTGGCGGAGGGCATCCATTCGGTGGCCGATTCGGGCAACCAGGTGCTGCTGCTGATCGGTGGCCGTAAGTCTGAGAAGGGCGCGGACAAGCAGCACCCGTTCGGTTATGGCCGGGAGCGCTACATCTACGGCTTCATCGTCGCCGTGGTGCTGTTCTCGGTGGGTGGCCTGTTCGCGTTGTACGAGGGCTATCACAAGATCGTGCATCCGGAGGCGATCCATTCCTGGCAGTGGGTGCCGATCGCGGTGCTGGTGGTCAGCATCGTGCTGGAAGGCAACTCGTTCCGCACCGCCTGGCAGGAGTCGAAGTCGGCGCGGGCGGGCGTGTCGATGGCCGAGTACATCCGCCGGGCGAAGAACCCGGAACTGCCGGTGGTGCTACTGGAGGATTCGGCGGCGCTGGCGGGTCTGGCTCTGGCATTGTTCGGGGTGGGTCTGACCCTGATCACCGGTAATGGCGTGTTCGACGGGATCGGCACGCTGGGTATCGGCGCGCTGCTGGTGTGCGTGGCGGTCGTACTGGCGGTCGAGACGAAGAGCATGCTGGTGGGGGAGTCGGCGAGTCCGGCGAATTTGCATGCGATCGAGAAGGCCATTGTGGACGGTCCGGAGGTGGAGCGGGTGATCCACATGCGGACCCTGCATCTGGGGCCGGACGAACTGCTGGTCGCCGCAAAGATCGCGGTGCACCACGATGACACGGCCGCCGAGGTGGCCCGGGGTATCGACGCGGCGGAGTCCAGGGTCCGGGCGGCCGTACCGATCGCCCGGGTGATCTTCCTGGAGCCGGACCTGTACGTGGCCGCGCAGGCGCCGGCGGCGCATGCGGCGGAGGCACCACGGCTGGAGAACTGAACATGGAACTGTTGCAGGGTCGCATCCAGCAGTACGCGTGGGGTTCGCGTACCGCGATCGCGGCGATCCAGGGTCGGCAGGCGCCGGCGCCGGCGCCCGAGGCCGAGCTGTGGCTGGGCGCGCATCCGGCGGCGCCGTCGACGGTGTGGCGGGACGACGGGCAGGTGAGCTTGGCGGAGGTGGTGGCGGCCGACCCGCGGACCACGTTGGGGCCGGCTGCCCGGTTCGGCCGGTTGCCGTTCCTGTTGAAGGTGCTGGCCGCCGACCAGCCATTGTCGTTGCAGGCGCATCCGGACAGGGCGCAGGCCGAGGCGGGTTTCGCGGCGGAGGAGGCGGCCGGGGTGCCGCGGGACGCGCCGCACCGCAACTATGCCGACCCGCACCACAAGCCGGAGATGATCTGCGCCCTGACCGATTTCGAGGGCCTGTGCGGGTTCCGGGATCCGGCGGAGTCGGCGCAGGTACTGGCCTCGTTGTCGGTTCCGGCGTTGGCCGAGGTGGTGTCGGCGCTGCCCGGGCAGGACGGGCTGCGCGCGGCGGTCAGCATGATGCTGGGCTGGCCGGCGGAGGTACGGGCGAGCACGGTGGAGGCGGCGACGCTCGCCGCAGCGGAGCTGGTCGGTGACGCCACCGACGGGTCGTACCGGCTGCTGCTGGAGTTGGTGGGCAGCTTCCCGGGTGATGTCGGGGCGCTGGTGGCGCTGCTGCTCAACCACGTCCGGTTGCGTCCAGGCCAGGCGCTGTACGCCCCGGCCGGCTACCTGCACGCCTATCTGCGTGGCGTCGGTATGGAGATCATGGCCGCGTCGGACAACGTGCTGCGCGGTGGTCTGACCCCCAAGCACGTGGACGTGCCGGAACTGTTGCGGGTGCTGCGGTTCGAGTCGGGGCCGCCGCCGGTGAGCGATCCGGTTCCGCGGTTTCCGGGTGTCGAGGCGTGGCCGGCGCTGCCAGGGGTGGCGGAGTTCACCTTGTCCCGGGCCCGGGTGGGTGGGCCCAATCCGCGGTTGGTGTTGTCGGCGACGGGTCCGCGGGTGCTGTTCTGCCTGTCGGGTCGGGTGATCGCCGATGACGGTTCGGGTCCGGTGACGTTGCCGCCGGGCCGGGCGGCGTTCGTACCGGCGGTGTACCCGGATGTGCGGTTGACCGGTTTCGGCGAGGTGTTCCAGGCCAGCACCGCCCAGTGAGCCGTGCGGCGCCGCACTTCCTTGGCGCCGCCAGGTTCAGGTGAGCCGGGTGGTCCGGGCGGCGAGCAGCCCGGGCAGCAGTGCCCAGGCGGCCAGCACCGCGAACGGCTGCCAGCCGGGTCCGGTCCCGGCGGCCAGTACGTCGGTGAGTCCGCCGGCCAGTGCGCCGGACGGCAGTATCCCGACCAGGTCGGCGAGCCCGACCGGCAGCGAGCCGGGTGGGACCGCGATGCCGCCGGCGAGCAGCAGCACGAACCAGACGGCGTTGGCGACGGCAAGCACGATCTCGGCGCGCAGCGAACCGCCGAGCAGTACGCCCAGGGCGCCGAAGGCCAGTGCGCCGAGCGCGATGAGCAGCACCGCCCAGCCGGCCCCGGCGAGGGTCGGTGACCAGCCGAGCAGCGCCGCGACGGCGCTCAGTACGACCAGCTGGATGAGTACCACGCAGCAGGCCGACAGCACCCGGCCGGCGACCAGCAGCCAGCGCGGCAGGGCGGTCGCGGCGAGCCGTTTCAGTACCCCGTACCGGCGGTCGAAGCCGAGCGAGATCGCCTGGCTGGTGAATGCGGTGGACATCACGGCGAGGGCGATGATGCGCGGGGTGACCCAGTTGATCCGGGGGCTGGCCAGGTGGATGATCGGCAGTTCGGTCAGCCCGACCAGCAGTGCCAGCGGGATGATCAGGGTCAGCAGCAGCTGCTCGCCGTTGCGTAGGGCCAGGGTGGTCTCGGTACGGGTCTGCGCCCACAGCATCCGGGCGAGCGGGCCGCGACCAGGATCGGGGGTGAAGGTGCCGGGGCCGAAGCGGACCGGTGTGTTCGTGCTGCTCATCTCAGCTCCCGCCCGGTGAGGTCGAGGAATACGTCTTCCAGGCTGCGGCGCAGCACCTTCAGGTCGTCGGCGAGGATGTCGCGTTCCGCGCACCAGCTGGTCACCGTCGAGACCTCCGTCGGCCCGATCGTGCCCCGCACCAGGTACCGGCCGGGGCTGGGTTCTTCCGCCCGGCAGCCGTCCGGGAGCCGGGTCAGCAGGTCGTCGAGGGGCAGGCCGGTGGGCGCGCGGAAACCGAGCTGGCGTTCTTCGTCCGCGGCGGCGGTCAACTCGGCCGGCGTGCCGCTGGCCACCACGCTGCCATGGTCGAGGATGACGACCTGGTCGGCGAGGGTTTCGGCCTCGTCCATCAGGTGTGTGGTGAGCAGCACGCTGACCCCGTCGGTACGCAGCGCGGCGACGAGTTCCCAGACCAGGCGGCGGGCCTGCGGGTCGAGGCCGGCGGTCGGTTCGTCCAGGAAGACCAGTTCCGGGCGGCCGACCACGGCGCAGGCGAGGGAGAGCCGTTGCTGCTGTCCGCCGGACAGCCGCCGGTACGGGGTGTGCAGGGCGTCACGGAGTCCGAGTACGTCGAGTAACCAGTCGGGGTCCAGCGGATGCGCTGCGCAACTGGCGACGAGCCGGAGCATCTCCCCGGCCCGTACGCCCGGATAGGCCCCGCCGCCCTGCGGCATGACGCCGATGCGGGTGCGTAGCTGGCTGGACCGGGTGGCCGGATCGAGGCCGAGTACCCGTACGGTGCCGGCGTCGGCGCGTTGGAACCCTTCGCAGATCTCCACCGTGGTGGTCTTGCCGGCGCCGTTGGGTCCGAGCACGGCAAGTACGGTGCCGGCCTGCTGGGTGAGGCTGAGGGAGTTGACGGCGACGACGCTTCCGAACCGCTTGACCAGGCCTTCTACCGCGAGGACGGGGCTTGCGGGTTCGCTGCTGTGGGGCGCTGCTGCGGGGCGCGCGGCGCCGCGTACGGTCCGTTGCTGCGCGTCTTCGCTCACGGAACGACAGGGTATTCCTGTGCGGAGGCCGGTCACGCGCGGGGCGTTGGCGTGCCGGGGAATGTCACCGCCCGGCCGGTGGGTACAGCGTCCTTTGCCGGACAGACAACACAGCCGGCCGGAATCGCGATTCCACTTGACAGGGATGTCATTCTCAGTAACTCTATAGCTACAGAACGTTATATTCCGTTCTGTGGCTGGGCCAGAGGCAGTACGGGGGGAGCCCAACCGGGGGGAGCGCGGGGCGGCACGTTCGTCGGAGGCGGGGGGTCCTTCGGCCGTACGGCCGTCCCGCGCGTCACATCCGTCCGACGGGGGCTACCGCGTACCGGCCGGTGGGTGGGCCGGACGCAACGCCGGCGCCATCGGAGCCGGCCCGACACCGCCCGGCAACCCCGACCAGATCCGGTCCACCACCGTACGGCGCGCCGACAGCCGGGCCGCGGAACGGTGGTGCCGCTCGGCCAGGACCGCCGCCAGATAGGCCCAACCCGGTGTGCCCGGCGGCGCGGGTGGTGTGGTCTGCCGAGCCACCTGGCTGGCCAGCAGGTAGCCCAGGCGGGTACGCGCCGGTTCCCGGAGCTGCCGGTTGCGGGCCAGGTAGTGCCGTACGGCCAGGGCCAGGTCGTCGTCGAGTCCGGCGAGGTCGAGGGTGGCCGCCCACGACGCCAGCGCCAGCGGCATTCTCGGCACCCAGCCCCACGAGGCCGGAGTGCGCTCATGCATCACCACGGTGCCGGCCGCCAGGTCGCCCAACCGGCGCCCGGACGACTGGCCGAGCATCACACCCAGGCAGACCAGCCAGCTCAGCGGCGGGATCAGCAGCCCCGGCCATTCCACCGCGAGCCCGACCAACGACCGGGTCAACGCATGCCGGAAACGGATCGGGCCACCGTCCTCGCGGACCACCCGCAGCCCCATCGCCAGTTTGCCGACCGACCGGCCACCGCTGAGCGTCTCCACCGTCACCGGATAGACCACGAACACGGTGACCAGACCGACCACCCCCAGCCCGCTGGCCAGCGCGGTATGCGGGCTCCCGCGCAGCGCCAGGTTGATCAGCAGGGCCGTACCGAGCAGCAGCAGCATCACGCCGAGCACCACCTGCAGCAGCGTGTCGATCAGGAACGCCGGCACCCGGGAACCCAGCCCGGCCAACCGGACCTCGACCTCGACGCCCTCGCCGTTGATGAGCCGCCCGTCAACTGCGGGTCCACTGTCCACCCGGCCATCCTCCCGTATCCGTCCGGCGGGCACCAACGCTCTATCCTCGGCGCGAGGAGGTGGCTGCCGGGTGGACCTCGACGCGTTCGTCACCGAGCATCAGGAGCAGTGGCGTCGACTCGACGAGTTGGCCTCCAGCTACCGCCCGTCCGGGGCCGAGGCCGACGAGCTGGTGCTGCTCTACCAGCGGACCTCGACCCATCTGTCGCTGGTACGGAGCCGTTCCCCTGACCCGGCGCTGGTGGCGCGGCTGTCCCGGCTGGTACTGCGCTCCCGGGCGAGCATCACCGGCGGCCGGCCGTCCCGGCTGCGGGACGTGGGCCGGTTCTTCACCACCACCTTCCCCGGCGCGGTGTACCGGTGCTGGCCCTGGTGGTGCGGGGTGGCCAGCATCTTCACCATCGTCTCGATCGGCCTGATGGTCTACTTCGCCGATCATCCGGAGGCACTCACCCACCTGATCGGTGACGACGCGGTCCGTCAGTTGGTGGACCGCGACTTCGTCGCCTACTATTCGCAGGCGCCGGCCGAGGACTTCGCCTTCCAGGTCTGGACGAACAACGCGCTGATCGCCGGACTCTGCCTGGCCTCCGGGATCCTGCTATTTCCGGTACTGATCGCGCTGGCCGACAATGCGCTCAGCCTCGGGGTCGACGGTGGCGCGATGATCGGTGCCGGGCGCGGTGAGCAGTTCTTCGGCCTGGTCATGCCGCACGGCATGCTGGAACTGACGGCCGTGTTCGTGGCCGCCGGCGCCGGGCTGCGGATCGGCTGGTCCTGGATTGCCCCCGGGCCCGACCTGACCCGGGGCCAGGCGCTGGCCCGGTCAGCCCGATCCGGCGCCGCGATAGCGCTCGGGCTGGTACCGGTGCTGGCGGTCAGCGGCCTGATCGAAGCTTTCGTCACCCCGTCCGGGCTGCCGACCGCAGCCCGGATCCTGATCGGTCTGGTGGCATTCGCCGGTTTCCTCACGTATGTGGTGCGCTTTGGTGGCCGTGCCGTACGCGCAGGTCAGACCGGTGACATCGACGACTGATGAGGGCGCGCGGTCAGCGGTCCCAGAAGGAGAACTGGCGAGGCTGATCCGGAGGCTCAGGGCGCTGCGGTGGCTCGGGGCGCTCGACCGGTTCCTGCCACCCGGTCGGTTCCGGCCGAGCGGGTGGTGGCGGATCCTGCCGGCGGGGATTGCCGTACACCGTGCCGCGCGGTGGTTCGGGGGTCGGCCGGGGCGATTCGAAATGCCGGCCAGGCTCGGGTGCCGGCGGCCCGGAAGGCGCAGAGGTCGTCGGATGGTGTCGTTCGGCGGGTCGGGACACGGGGCCGCGCTGGTCCTCACGGGGCGGCCAACCACCGGCACCACCGTCCTCCTCGGGCAGCCAGTCACTCCAGCCGCCGGCCGGACCGTCGCCCGGTGGGGTCTGGCCGGACTCCTCGGCGGCAGCCTCCCTGCGCCGCCGCATCAGCCGGGATACCACGAAGTAGATCACCGCCAGCACGATCAGGCCGATGATGACCTTGGAGAATATCCCGCCGTACTGTTCGACCTTCGGCCAGTTGGCGCCCAGCAGGTAGCCGGCCATCACGAAGATGGTGTTCCAGATCGCGCTACCCAGCGCCGTGTACAGGATGAACCGGGGTAACGGCATGCGCTCCAGGCCGGCCGGGATGGAGATCAGGCTGCGGAACACCGGCACCATCCGCCCGAAGAAGACCGTCTTGGTGCCGTGCCGGCGGAACCAGGCCTCGGTGCGTTCCACCTCCGACACCTTGACCAGCGGGATCCTGGCCACCAGCGCCATCATCCGGTCCCGGCCGAACGCCGCACCGATGTAGTACATCACCACGGAGCCGACGATCGAGCCGATCGTGGTCCACACCAGCGCCGCGTACAGGTTGATGGTGCCGCGGTTGGCCGCGAACCCGGCCAGCGGCAGGATCACCTCGCTGGGCAGCACCGGGATGATGCTGTCCAGCGCATTGGCCAGGCCGGCACCCGGGCTGCCCAGCACGTCCATGACCCTGGTCGCCCAGTCGGCGACGGTGCCCGCCAGCCCGCCCCCCGCCCCGCCCACGGCCAGATAGCTCACGCTCATGCCTAGACGCTACGACCTGCGCCGCTGGCCGTGCCAGGCGGTCGGCTGCGTGTCGCCCGGCCAGTCTGTGTCGTAGCTCGCCCGGTGTCATGGCCGCAGCCCCATCCAGACCATACGGTCGGCTAGGTTCGGCCGCATGGACGGTGACCGGTGGTGGCAGTCAGGTGTCGTGTACCACATCTATCCACGCTCGTACGGTGACCGGAACGGTGACGGGGTCGGTGACCTGGCCGGCATCACCGATCGGCTCGACCACCTGGTCCGGCTGGGCGTCGACGCCGTGTGGATCTCGCCGTTCTACCGCTCCCCGATGGTCGACTTCGGCTACGACATCAGCGACCACACCGCGGTAGACCCACTGTTCGGCACCCTGGCCGATCTCGACGAGCTGATCGCGCAGACACACGCACACGGGATCCGGGTCCTGATCGACTTCGTCCCCAACCACACCTCCGACCAGCATCCCTGGTTCACCCGCGCCCGCGCCGGTCGGGACAGCCATTACCGCGACTGGTACCTGTGGGCCGACCCGGCACCCGACGGCGGCCCACCGAACAACTGGCGTTCGGTATTCGGCGGGCCGGCCTGGACTCTCGACGAGACCAGCGGACAGTACTACTACCACGCCTACCTGCCCGAGCAACCGGACCTCAACTGGCGCAACGCCGCGGTGCGGCAGGCGCAGCACGACGTGCTGCGGTTCTGGCTGGAACGTGGGGTGGACGGGTTCCGCGTCGACGCGTGCCGCCAACTGGTCAAGGACGAGCAGCGACGCGACAACCCGCGCAACCCCGAGTTTGGCGCCGGGCAGCCGCCGTACGAGGAACTGCTGCCCGTGTACACCACCGACCGGCCGGAGACGCTGGAGATGGTGGCCGGGATGCGGCGGATCCTGGATGAGCACCGCGGCGCCGAAGGTCTGCTGCTCGGCGAGATGTACCTGCCGGTGGAGCGGCTGGCGCACTACTACGGCAAATCCGGCGACGGGCTGCACCTGCCGTCGAACATGCACCTGATCTCGGTGCCGTACCGGGCAGCGGACATCGCGCAGCTGATCACCTCCTACGAGGCGGCGCTGCCCGCCGGCGCCTGGCCGAACTGGGTGCTGGGCAACCATGACCGGTCCCGGATCGCCAGCCGGGTCGGCGCCGCGCAGGCCCGGGTCGCCGCGCTGCTGCTACTCACCCTGCGAGGCACGCCGATCGTGTACTACGGCGACGAGATCGGCATGACCGACGTGCCGGTACCCGACGAGCTGGCCCAGGACCCGTACGCCCACCGGGTGCCCGGTATCGGGGTCGGTCGTGACCCGGAACGCAGCCCGATGCAGTGGTCCGACGAGCCGCACGCGGGTTTCTGCCCGGCATCGGCCAAGCCGTGGCTGCCGGTCGCCGCGGACGCCGCGATGCGCAACGTTGCGGTGCAGAGCGCCGACGACAGTTCACTGCTGTCCCTACACAAGCAGCTGATCGCGTTGCGGCGCACGGAATCCGCGCTGTCGGTCGGCAAGGTCGACCAGGTACGGGCCGCCGATGACGTACTGACCTACCGGCGCACACACAACGCCCGCGCGCTGCAGGTGGTGCTGAACCTCGGATCCCGGTCGCAGCCGCTACCCGACGGCGCGACCGGTACGGTGCTGGCCGGTACGCATCCCGACCGTGTCGGCCAGCGGATCGACGGCGGTACGGCCCTTCGCGGTGACGAGGCCGTGGTGCTCGCCGAATCCGCGTGATACCGCGACACCGCCGGGCCGGGCAGCCGACCGCCCGGCCCGGCGGCATCGGACGGTCGACTACTGCGGTGCGGTCGTCTTGACGTCCAGGTTGTGGTAGCGCGGCTTCTTGGTGCACAGCGCTTCCATCTTCTTCGCGAACTCGTGCGTCCGCGGGTCCTTGCTGTTGGCCATGGCGGCCTCGTAGGAGTCGAACTCCACGATGGTCTCGTAGTGGTTGGGCATGTCCCGGTCCTGGGTCATGGTCAACCGGGTGAACGGCTGGTCCCCGGCGGACTCCTGCATCTGCTGGTCGCCGAGTTTCATGATCTCGTCCGGGCGCTCGGTCTCGTACTCGATGATCTGCACAAAGCTCATGACGTACCCCCCTGTGGTCTTGGCTTCTGCCGCAACCTAGCACCGGGGTCACCCGAGCCGGCCAGTTCCGTTGGTACTCCTTCGATCGGGGAGCCGACCGCAGGTCGATCTGCCGGAATGTGGTGGAACGAAGGGAAAAGTCGGCCGGCGCCACATCGGCCGTTCGGGCCAGTGCCGGGAGCCGTTCCGGCGACCACGATCAGGGCTGGTCCATCAGCTCCGTACGGGCGATCTCGGCGAGCGCCGCCCGCAGGTACACATCGAGTGGATGATCGGCGACCAGGACCAGATCGGCGATCAGCAGCGGTGCCTGCGCGGCGACGTCGACGGCGGCCAGCGCGAGCCGTTGCCCGTCCGACTCGTGCACGCCCAGCGCGCCGGCGATCAGCACACCCAGTACGTTCGCGTCCGGGTCGGGGTACCAGCCCGCCGTCCCGGTGACACAGCGGGTGAGTACCCCACGCAGGTCGTCACCGGTTAGTCCGTCCGGGTGCAGGTCCTCCAGCAGCAGCCGGACCGCGCCCCCCATCACGATGCCCACCTGCTCCGGACCGAACCCGGCCAACTGCGCCGTCGCCGCCCGGTAGGCGTCCGGTTGCGCGTCGCTGGCCGCGGCCACCGCCGCCACTGTCGCTTCCGCGATACCGCGGGCCGGCTGCGGCAGATCACGCCACGAAGAGTTCATCGACCTGCCCATGCTCGGAAAGACGGGTACGGTTCCGCACTGGATCGTAGGCCACTGCCGGAGTGCCGTGGCAGGGTCGGTACCGACAGAGGGGAGTGGGCATGACTGAGGTGGCTGCGGTGGAGCGTCCGGGATTCCATCTGGCGGTACCGGTCGACGACCTGGACCGGGCACGCGAGTTCTACGGCGGTGTGCTCGGCCTGGCCGAAGGGCGCAGCGACACCCAGTGGGTCGACTGGAACTTCCACGGCCACCAGCTCGTCACCCACCTGACCGGTGATCGCACCGGGCCAGCCGGACACAACGACGTCGACGAGCATCGGGTACCCGTACCGCACTTCGGGCTGATCCTGCCGGTGTCGGCGTTCCATCAGCTGGCCGAGCGGTTGCGCGCCGCGGCGGTCGAGTTCGTCATCGAGCCGTACCAGCGGTTCGCCGGGCAGCCGGCCGAACAGTGGACCATGTTCCTGCTGGACCCGGCCGGGAATGCCCTGGAGTTCAAGGCATTCGCCGACGAGACGCAGTTGTTCCTACCCTGAGGCGTCAGACGGGATCGCCGTGCCGGCCGGCGCCGTCGGTGAAGCGGCGTACCCCGTCGGCCGCCTCGGCCAGCGACACCTGACCGTGCCGGAACTCGTTACGTAGCGCCGAATCCTCGGTCAGTCCGTCCTGTTCCAGCATCGACAGGCGGTCGTGTCGAAGACAGGTCTGCGGCAGCGCGGACAGCTCGGCGGCGAGCTGTTCGGCGGCGGCGCGGGCCTGACCGTGCGGTACCAACCGGTTCACCAGACCGATCTGTTCGGCCTCGGCGGCGGGTACCTCGCGTCCGGTGAGGATGAGGTCCATCGCGCGGCTGGTGCCGATCAGGCGGGGCAGCCGTACCGTGCCGCCGTCGATCAACGGCACCCCCCACCGGCGGCAGTACACCCCGAACATCGCGGTGTCGGCGGCGACGCGCAGGTCGGCCCACAACGCCAGCTCCAGACCGCCGGCCACCGCGTGGCCCTCGACTGCGGCGATGACCGGCTTGGTCAGCCGCAGCCGGGTCGGGCCCATCGGCCCGTCACCCTCCGGGTCGGTACGGTTGGCCCGGTCGGTACCGAAGGCGCTCAGGTCCGCGCCCGCGCAGAACGTGCCGCCCGAACCGGTGAGTACGGCCACGTCGGCGTCCGGCGAGCTCTCGAACTCGCGGAACGCTGCGGTGAGCGCGGCGGCGGTCGGACCGTCGACGGCGTTTCGTACCTCGGGGCGGTCCAGCAGCACTGTCCACACACGACTGTTTCGTTCGACGCGGACCACCGCAGTTCCTTCCGCTCGTTGATCATTACCTGGCGCGTTGATCGTGGCCACAGCGTCAACCCCGTTCGCTTGAGGGCCCAGCTTGCCGCGAATGAGGCTCGCGCGGTGGCCTTCCAGCACCCCGGTGTGGGCATTTTCCCTGAATATCCGATTCGGCAATCGTGACAAACCTACTTTTTCGGGGAAAATGCGCGGCGGTGGGGTGGTGGCGCGTCAGCGTGAGCTGGGGACGGTCACGGCGGCGACCATCGGCAGGTGGTCGGAGGCGGTGGAGACCGGTACGGTCGCTGCCCGCGCGGCCACGTCGTGCGAGGACAGTACGAAGTCGATCCGGGCGTGCGGCTTCGTCGCGTCGTAGGTGAAGCCGTCACCGACGCCGACCTCTGCCCAGGTGTCGGCCAGTACGTCGGTCAGCGTCATGACTTCCGGGGAGGTCGGGCCGGCGTTGAGGTCACCGGTCAGCAGCATCGGTACGTCCGAGCCGGCGATGAGCTGCCTGATCTGCGCCACCTGGCCGACCCGTACGGAGGCGGTGGTCTGCAGGTGGGTGTTGTAGAACCGTAGCGGCGTGCCGTGCACCGACAGCAGCGCGTACAGCAGTCCGCGTTGTTCGGTCTCGGGGTGGCCGGCCTTGGTCAGCAGCGTATTGGACCAGTCCAGGATCGGGTACCGGCTGAGGATCGCGGTGCCGTACTGGCGGCGCGGCTGCCCGGCGGCGGGCGGGTCCTCGTCGAGGTTGGCGCCGTACACGACGTGCATGTGCAGCCGGTGTGACAGCCAACGCGCCTCGTCGATGAAGTTGCTGCGGGCGTCGAAGTGCCGGTCGACCTCCTGCAACCCGACGACGTCGGGCTGGTTGGCCTCGATGGTGTTCGCGGTGTCGGCCAGGTCGAGCACGCTGTCCGGGCCGGCGCCGTGGTGGATGTTGTAGGTCATCACCCGCAGTTGGTGGTCGGGTGGGTGGCCGCCGGCCGACGCGTGCGCGGGCCCGTTGGTCAGTGCGAGCGCGGAGCAGGCCAGGGCGAGCAGGCCGACGGTCATGGTCCTGAGGGTACGGGGGACGGGCACTGATGCCTCCGAGCTTCTGGGGGGCGGGAGGTACGTCTCCCAGACGCTAGGGAAGGAATGTTCCAGGATCAATGCGGCAGGCGTCAAATACTGCATATTCCCGGTCGCTTGACCGCTCGCGCAGCTCGACGGACTCCGAACGAGCATCCGGTGCTGAGCGCTGCTGATCGTGCGCGCATCTGACTCCGGAACGGCCACGACGTGTCATGTTTGGCCGGCGACCGCCCCGCCGGCCATTACGCTGATCCGGTGACTCAGGTTGACGGACGCACCCTGCCGCCCGAACTCGCAGCGGTCAAGCACATCGTCTTCGACTACGCCGACGGCGCGGGAGTGGACTTCGAGCCGTACGACGACTTTCTGTCGGCGCCGGAGACCACCGGCTGGTTCCGCGCCTGGACCGGTAACCCCGAGGTGGACGGCGCCGCGTTGCGCGTCTTCGGCCAGGACGGTACAGGCGGCTACGCGGCGCTGTGGTTGAGTCGCGCGGGCTCGTTGTCCGAGCAGCCGATCGTCTTCCTCGGGTCGGAGGGTGAGCTGGGTCTGGTGGCCCGCAACCTCGCCGACTTCCTGTGGTTGCTGGCCGACGGCTTCGGGCCCTACGAAGCCGTCGCCTGCCCGGACAGAGATCCACGCCCGGCCGCTGACCTGGTCACGATCGCCGGGCGGCATGCCCCCACGGCGCGACGCCCGGCCCGGCAGATCATCGCCGACGCCTGGGACGAGTCACAGATCTTCGGCCGGCTCATCGCCTCGCTCTGCCACTGAGCCGGCGCCGGACGCAACAGCCGCACGTCAGCTCACTGAACGGTCAACCCGGCCGGCAGTGGCTCGGTGTGCAGCACGCCGAGCCGGTTCGTGGCGCGGGTCAGCGCGACGTACAGGTCGCTGTAGCCGCGCCCGGACTCGGCGAGGATCGCGGCCGGCTCCACCACCAGTACGGTGTCGAACTCCAGGCCCTTCGCCTGCCGTACGGTCAGCATGACCACCGGGCTCTCCAGATCCGGATCGTCACCGGTGGCGGTGCCCGGTATCGTGTCGGCGACCGCGTCGGCCAGTTCGGTCGCGCGTGCCGCCGGCACGATCACGCCGATCCGGCCGTCGGCCATCGCGCCGGACTCCTGACCGACCACCTTGGCCAGCGCCGGGGCGAGCTGCGCCGGATCCACCTGATGGAACCAGGGCGGTTCGCCGGTGTCGCGTACCGCGCGGGGTGCGGTCAGCCCGGGGTCGATGTGGTGGAGCAGCCCGGCGGCCACGGCCATGATCTCCGACGGCGTCCGGTAGCTGGTGCGCAGCTCCTCCAGCCGCCAACGGTCCTCGACGTACGGCGCGAACACGTCCCGCCAGTTGCGGGTGCCGGACTCCTCGCCGGTCTGCGCCACGTCACCGACGACCGTCATCGACCGGGTCGGGCAACGCCGCAGCAGCAGCCGCCAGGCCATCGGCGACAGGTCCTGCGCCTCGTCGACGATGATGTGCCCGAACGCCCAGCTGCGGTCCGCGGCGGCCCGCTCGGCGGCGGTCAGGTACGCGTCGTCGGTGTGCCGTTCGGCGAGTCGTTCGGCGTCGAGCAGGTCGCCCACGGCCAGGATCTCCGTCTCCTCCTCGTCCTCGAACTCCATCGACGCGGAGCCGGCGGTGATGTCCAGCACGCCCTGCGCGTACGCGACCCGCCGGCGTCGTTGGAGTTCCGCGCGGGCACGGGCTGCCCGGTCGTCGTGGCCGAGCAGTTCGGCCGCCTCGTCGAGCAGCGGTACGTCCGCCGGGGTCCAGCCGCCGCCGGGCGCGCGGCGCAGCAGTCGGTGTTGCTCCGCGGACAGTTCCGGTGCTGCGGCGGCGATCCGCTCGTCGGCGGCGTACAGGTCGGTGAGCAGCTGTTGCGGGCTCAGCGTCGGCCACAGTTCGTCGATGGCGGCCTGTACGGCGCTGTCCTGCGCGAGCTCCCATCGGATCTCGGCGAGGTCGTTCTCGCCCAGCAGCAACGCGCCCTCGCCCGGTGCGTCGTTACCGCCGAGGGCCTGGTCGGCGTACGGGTCGGCGCCGAGGCGCTGGACGACCTGCCAGCCGAGCGCGTCGATGATGTCGGCGGCGAACACCGGCCGGGCCAGGTTGTGCGGTCGCCGGGTGCGCCGGGCCCGGTCGCGGGCCTGTGCGCAGACCTCCGGGTCGATGGTCACGGTGTCCTGCTGGAAACCGAAACCCTGATGGCTGTCGGTGATGAGGACCTCGACGGGTTCGTCGGGTACCCGCTGCCGGTCGCGTACCGCTGCGGCGAGCACGTCGGCCATCTCGGGCCGGCCCTTGAGCCGGGCGGTGGCCGCCGGCTCGGCCCGGCGGGCCACCACACCGGGGAACAGTTCACCGACGGTACGGGGCAGGACACCGGTCTCCGCCAGTGCCGGCAGCACGTGCGAGATGTAGCGCAGGAACGCCGCGTTCGGGCCGACGATCAGTACGCCCTGCTGGGACAGCTGCTCGCGATGGGTGTAGAGCAGGTACGCGGCGCGGTGCAGCGCCACCGCCGTCTTCCCGGTGCCGGGGCCACCCTGGACCACCAGCACTCCGCCCAGCGGTGAGCGGATCACCTGGTCCTGTTCGGCCTGGATGGTGTCGACGATGTCGCGCATCCGGCCGGTGCGGCTGCGGGTCAGCGCGGCGAGCAGGGTCGCCTCGCCGGTCAGCCCGTCGTGCCCACCGTGCTCCGCGGTCAGGTCGAGCACCTCGTCGTCGAGGTCGACGACGGTGCGTCCCTTGGTGGAGATGTGCCGCCGGCGGCGTACCTCACCCGGCGACGCGGCGGTGGCCAGGTAGAAGGGCCGCGCCGCCGGTGCTCGCCAGTCGATCAGCAGCGGCTCGTAGTCGTTGGTGTCATCGAATATGCCTACCCGCCCGATATAGCGGTGTTCGTCGGCGAAGTCGAGTCGGCCGAAGCAAAGACCCTGCTCCACCGCGCGCAACTGGCTGATCTGCTCGCCGTAGCGGATGGTGGCGGTGTCGCGTTCGGAACGGGCGCCGGGGGTGCCACCGTCCTCGCGGAGCAGGGTGGCGAGCCGCTCGGCGGCGGCGTGGCGCATCTGGTCGAGCCGGTCGTAGAGCATGGAGACGTACTCCTGCTCCTGCTCCACGAACGTCTGACGGATGTCCGGTGTGCCGGCTGAATGGGGCAAGATCGCTCGCCTTCACAGGTGGGACCGCGGGTGCTCGCTGCTCCCGCGCTGCGAGGGATAAAGCTAACGCGGGTTTGCCCTACCGGCCAGGAAACGTCGGATACCCGCATTCCCTGGCCGGTGGGGCGTTCATGTGGCCCGCCGGGCGACGCTGAGGTACACAGCGCAACCGGCGAGCGTGAGTGTGGTGATCACCACCGCCATCGGCAATGCGGAGCCGGTGCCGACGGCGCCGACGACCGGTGCGGCCAGCGCACCGATGACGAACTGTCCGGTACCGAGCAGCGCGGAGGCACTGCCGGCCCGGTGGGCGTGCTCGTGCAGCGCCAGCGCGGTCAGGTGCGGCATCACCAGGCCGACGCTGGCGACGAGGGCGAACAGTCCGATCAGGACGGCGGGCAGCCCGGGGGCGAGCAGCGCCACCACGGTCAGGTAGATCCCGGCTGCGCTCAGCACGCCCAGCCCGACCAGCAGCAGATGCTCCGAGCGGAACCGGCCGACCAGCAGACCGGACAGCTGGTTCGCGCCGACGATGCCCAGCGCGTTGACGCCGAACACGATGCCGAAGGACTGCTGCGACAGCCCGTACACGTCCTGGAGCACATACGGCGATCCGGAGATGTAGGTGAACAGTGCGGCGAACACCAGCCCGGTGGTCAGTACGTAGCCGATGAAGTTGCGGTCGGTGCCCAGCAGCCGGAACGATCGGGTGACGCTGCGCAGGCCGCCGCCGTGCCGACGTTGCGGTGGCAGGGTTTCGCGCAGCCCGGCTGCCGCTGCGACGAGCAGCAGTGCACCGAACGCGGCCATGGTGATGAAGATGCCGCGCCAGGAGGTTAGCCGCAGCATCCCGGCGCCCAGTGTCGGGCCGAGGATCGGCGCGGCGCCGGACACCAGCATCAGCGAGGCGAACAGTTTCACCGCGCCACGGCCGGAACGCAGGTCGCGTACGACGGCTCGGGCGATGACGATGCCGGCGGCACCGGCCAGTCCCTGTACCAGTCGCAGTCCGACCAGCACGCCGGCGGACGAGGTGACCGCGCACAGCACGGAGACCACGACGTACACGCTGAGACCGAGCAGCAGTGGACGGCGGCGACCGAACGTGTCGGACAGCGAGCCGGCGACGAGCTGTCCGGCGGCCATGCCGACCAGGCACGCGGTCAGCGACAGCTGTGCGACAGCCGGTGTGGTGTGCAGCTGGGCCGTCATGGCCGGTAGACCAGGCAGGTACATGTCGGTGGACAGTGGTCCACATGCTGAGAGGCCACCGAGAAGTAGGATCGTGCCGGTGGGTACCCGGGACGGTGCGGAGGGTGTGGTCCGGTGGTCCTCGGGCGGCGTCCCGGAGCCGGCACAATCCATAGTGGATGGTGCCGGGCAGGGTAAGTCGGAGGTATCTGACGTGGGAGAGGTTCGTGTGGCGTGCACGGATCCACAGCCTACCGCTGTGCGCCGCCGGGAGCATCGAGCCTTTCGCCTGCCGTACGGGATAAGTGACGCGGTTCGCATCCTGCCCATCAGATCGTCCCAGCTGATAAGAAATCCCGAGTGTCGGCGTCAGTGCGGCAGGGCCGCAGTGCGGCGGCTGAAGACCTCCTCGCGGGCCCGGTCCAGGGCAATGGTGACAGTACCGTGCAGCACCGCGTCGGGCAGCGTGGCGACGACGACCTTCGGGCGCAACGGGATCAGCCGGTGCACGCTGCGGCGTACCGGATCGAGCAACAGATCGGCGTTGACCCCGACGGTTCCGCCGAGCGCGATCAGATCCGGGTCCAGCACCGCGGTGACCGAGGCCACCACGTGCGCGATGCGCTCGGCCTCCTGCAGCACCGCCGTACGGGCAGGTTCGGTGCCGGCGCGGGCCTCGGCGAACACCTGTCTGGCGGTGAGTGGACCGGCCATCCCGAGCGCGTGCGCGGTACGCACCACCGAGTCGGCGTTCACGGCCTGCTCGAGAATGCCGGGCCTTCGTCCCGTCACCTCTTCCAGCACGCCGGACCTTCGGTCGGCATCGGTCCGTTCGTCGGGCCGTCTGCTCGTGCCGGCCGCTGGCAGCCGGGGTGCCATCGGCAGGAAGCCGATCTCGCCGGCGGCCCGGCCGGCACCGAGGAACAGTCGCCCGTCGGAGACGATGCCCAGCCCCAGGCCGGTACCGATCCAGACGTAGAGGAACAGCCGACTGCCGGCACCGACCCCGGCGGAGTACTCGGCCAGCGCGGCGAGGTTCGCGTCGTTGTGCAGTTCGACGTGCGCACCCAACTCGGCGCGCAGCCCCGCCAGCACCCCGGGCCGGCCCCAGCCGGGCAGGTTCACCGCGTACCGGACCCGGTCGGTGGTCTCGTCGTACGCGCCGGGGGTGCCGATCGCGACCCGCTCGACCTGGGTCCAGGACAGCCCGGCATCGGCGACCGTACCGCGGGCGGTGTCCACGACCAGCCCGGCCAGCGCGGCACCGCTGCGGGTGCGGTTGGGCACGTCGCGGCGGGCGACGATGTCGGCGGCGAGGTCGGCAACCGCGACATGCACGGTGCCCCGGCCGATGTCGACGCCGACCACGTACCCGGCGCCCGGGTCGGGTTCGTACAGCACCGCGGTGCGGCCGCGACCTGCCGGCGTGTGGGTGCCGGCGGGGCGTACGAGTCCGGCGTCGGTCAGGTTGGCCAGTGCCGCGGACACGGTGGGTTTGGACAGTCCGGTACGGCGGGACAGCTCGGCCCGTGAGGTGCGGCCGTCGGCGCGGAGCCGGTCCCAGAGCGCCCTGGCGTTGATGCGTCGCAGTCGGGACGGCTGCCACGGGACGGCGTCGGTCTCCTCGGTCATCTCGCTTCCGGGGTATCGGTTTGCCGACGGTCGGGTACGCCGACCGGCATGTCACTCTAGCGCTGTTCGTGGGTCCTCCGGTCGTGGCGTTGGCGCGACCACGACCAGGGGACAGGCTCTTGACGCATTAAGTAAATGTCCTTAACTTGGTCGTGACGTGCCGGCCGCCTCCGCAGTGGGCGGCTGCCGAACCCCCATGGAGTACCCGTGAGCGAGCACGAGGCCAGGCCGGCGACCGCGCAACCAGACGGTCAGCTACGCCGACGAATCGGGCCCTTTCAGGCCACCACCATCAACATGAGTCAGATGTGCGGTGTCGGTCCGTTCATCACGATCCCCGCGATGGTCGCCTCGTTCGGCGGCCCGCAGGCGGTGATCGGCTGGATCGCCGGCGCGATCCTCGCCCTCGCCGACGGGCTGGTCTGGGCCGAACTCGGGGCCGCGATGCCCGGTTCCGGTGGCACGTACATCTATCTGCGGGAGGCGTTCCAGTACCGGACCGGCCGGCTGATGCCGTTCCTGTTCGTATGGACCGCGATGCTGTTCATCCCGCTGATCATGTCCACCGGTGTGATCGGGTTCGTGCAGTACCTCGGCTACCTGTGGCCGTCGATGACCAACTGGCAGGGCGACCTGGTCGGCCTCGCGTTCATCGTGCTCATCATCGTGCTGCTGTGGCGGCGGATCGAGTCGATCGGCAAACTCACCGTGGTGCTCTGGGCCATCATGATCATCAGCGTGCTTGCGGTGATCCTGGCCGCCTACACCCACTTCCACCCCGGCATGGCCTTCAACTACCCGGCGCACGCGTTCGATCTGACCAGCGGCGGCTTCTGGATCGGCTTCGCCGGCGGCCTGACCATCGGCATCTACGACTACCTCGGCTACAACACGACGTCCTACCTCGCCGCGGAGATCCGCCGGCCCGGCCGGGTCATCCCCCGCTCGATCGGGTTCTCCATCGTCGGCATCATGTCCATATATCTGCTCATGCAGATCGGGGTGCTCGGCGTCATCCACTGGCAGGAGATGCTCAAACCCGACTCGGTCGCGGCGAAGTCCGTGGCCTCCGCGGTACTGGAACGCACCTGGGGCCACGCCGCCGCGGACGTGGTGACCGTACTGATCCTCGTCACCGCGTTCGCCTCGGTGTTCGCCGGACTGCTCGGCGGCTCCCGGGTGCCCTACGACGCGGCCCGCGACCGGGTGTTCTTCCGGATGTACGCCCGACTGCACCCGCGGCACCGATTCCCGTGGGTCGCGCTGGTCACCATGGGCGTGATCACCGCGATCGGCTTCATGATCGGTCGGCTCACCGACCTGACCACCATCATCCAGCTGCTCACCACGGTCATCGTGATCGTCCAGGCGCTCGCCCAGATCGTCGCGCTCAGCGTGCTGCGCCGACGGCAGCCGCAGCTGCGCCGGCCGTACCGGATGTGGCTCTACCCGCTGCCGTCGATCGTGGCACTCGTCGGCTGGGTGGTGATCTATGCCTACGCGGACACCAACTCGCCCGGTCGGCACCCCATCGAACTGTCCCTGGGCTGGCTGGTCCTCGGCTGCGTCGCGTTCCTGATCTGGGCGAAGGTGGAAAAGCTCTGGCCGTTCGGGCCGAAAGAGGTTCGAGAGGCGTACATGTCCGCCGATCTCACCGAAGCCGACGGCGACATGCTGGAGTCGCGATGACCGGTGCCGAGGCGCCCGGCGTGCTGCTCGGCGTCGACATCGGCGGTACGAAGGTCGCGCTGGCCATCGCGGACCTTGACGGGCGGATCCTGGCGCGCGAACACCTGGCCACCGAGGCGCAGCGGGGCGCCGAACAGGTCATCGACCGTACACTCGCCGCGGCCCGTACCCTGGTCGCGGACAGTTGTGGCCGGTGCGTCGCGGTCGGCGCCGCCAGCCCCGGGATCGTCCAGTCCGCCGGGACTCTGTTGTCCCCCAACATTCCCGGCTGGGACAGCGTCGGGATCGCCGAGCGGTTCCGGACCGGCCTGTCGGTCCCGGACGTGGTCGTCGGCAACGACGTCAAGACCGCGGCGCTGGCTGAGGTCCGGCACGGGGCGTTGCGTGATGCCGACCCCGGGGTGTTCCTCAGCCTGGGTACCGGAGTCGCCGTCGCCATCATCCACAATGGACAAGTGTTGGGTGGTGCGCACGGCGCTGCCGGCGAGATCGGCTACAACCTGCGCGGCGTACAGGACACGGATGGTGCCGCCGCCGGCCGGTGCCCGCTGGAGGAGGCGGTCGGCGGACGGGGGATCAGCCAACGGGCCAGCGTACTGCTCGGCGAGCCGTTGACGGCGGCAGAACTGTTCGCCCGCACCGATCCAGCCGCCACGTTGCTGGTCGCCGACGTCCTGGACGAACTGGCCGTACACGTGGCGAACCTGGCCATCGCCCTGGACCCGGCCCGTATCGCGGTCGGCGGTGGCCTCACCGCCGACCCGCAGCGCGTCTTCGCCGCTCTGGACACCCGGCTGCAGCAGGCCGTGCCGTTCCCGCCGGCGCTGGTGCCCGCGGCCTTCCCGCAGGACGGCGCCCTGGTCGGTGCACTCACACTCGCCGCCGACCGATACGCGGCCGCTGCGGAGAGGGCATGAGAAGGAGATCTACCGGGTCGGGCAGCCGGTCGATGCCCCCGACGCACCGTCAGCCGACCGCGCACCGCTGGCGTACGCCGCGTCGACACACCGACCTCGTGCTACCCGGGTAGGGGATCGGATCCGCTACCGGGGAGGGACGCGGCGCGCACCGGGCGGATCGCAGGATCGGTGCCATGACGACGCCTCTGGCTCATGCGGGTAGGGACCGGTCCGGTCGACAGGGCCGGCGCGGGGTCCGTGCGGTGACGGTGGTCGCCGGAATCCTGGCGTACGGCGTACTGATGCTGCCGATCGCGGTGACAGCGCTGCCGCTGTGTCTGCTGGGCCGCACCGGCACGCTACGGTCGTTGTGGTCGGCGTTGCGTACCCGGCTGCTGCGGCGGCCGGTGCCGCCGTCGGGCCACGGCGGTGTGCCGGCAGCCGCGGCGCACACGGTGCTGAGCGTACTAGTCGGTGCGGTGTGCTGGGTGCTGCTGGGCGTCCTGACGTTGGTGGTTCTGCGCGGTGCGTTCTACGGGTTGGTCACCACGGGACCGTACGACCATTCCTGGGGCGGGCCGAGCCCGAGCGGCACCTGGCTGGCGCACTTCGCGATCTCGGCGCCGTTCGGCGCTGCGGCGGTCGGCCTGCTGTACCTGGTGTCCAGAATGCACCTGCGGTTGGATGGGTTGCTGCGCGGGGAGCGTACGCCGCTGTGGGTGGTGCTGGTCTGCCTTCTGCTCTCGGCTCTCGGCGCGATCTTCGTCGTGGCGTGGGCCCATCAGATCTGACGGGCCGGGACCGGTCAGTCGCGCAGGGCGTTGGCGATCTGCTCGGTCGACAGCCGGTGCGGGCTGACGTAGTAGAGCATCGCGCCGGCCGACAGCTCCGTGTGCCAGGCGGGGCTGACCAGCAGGGCATCGTCGGTACGGGCGGCCAGTAGCGTCACGCCGTGCCGGCGGCCGAGTTCGGTCTGGCAGCGGCCGACGGAGACCGTGCCGAGCGCGGCGGGCAGTGCGGTGGAGTAGGTGCTGGCGCCGCCGTCCTCCATCAGCTCCGCGTACACCTCACTGATACCGGGGGAGACCAGTTCCTCGGTGATCATGCGCGGGGCGTGCCACTGTACACAGTGGATCCGACGGTTGACGTAGCGGATCAGTGCGGCCTTCTGCATGTCGCGCAGAGCGACCACCAGATGCGGCTCGCCGGGCAGATGGTCCACGGTGACCGCTACGGCGAGCGCCTCGTGGTCGTTCCGGGCGTCGACCAGTACGCTGCGTGCCCGGTGCGTCCCGGCCCGACGCAGTACCTGCTCGTCGGTCAGGTCGCCGCGGACGAAATCGATGCCCTGCTCCGGTACCGGATGGGTGGCCACGTCCTCCCAGCCGCACAGCACGATTCGCGTCTCGCCGTCGGCGACCAACTGCTCGAGGAGCCGCTCGGTCCGTCCCGCCGTGTAGCCGAGCAGCACCACGTGCCCGGCGGCGTCGGAGGTGATGGAGCCCTGCATGAATCGCCCCTTCGCTCGGTCGAGTGCCCCGGCCAGGTTGGTGAACACGGTGGTGAGCGCGGCGATCCCACCCACGATGACGTACCCGCCGACAATATGGCCGGCGGGGGTCTCAGGGGAGAAGTCGCCGTAGCCGACGGTGGCCGAGGTGACCACGAAGTACCACCAGTAGTTGGACGGCTGGACGATCGCGCTCCCGGCCGGCTCGGCCAGCACCATCAGTGGCCAACTGGTGAGGAAGACGAACAGAGCGACCACGACGGGTGTGGCCCAGTTGCGCAACACGCCCAGCCGGGCGAACAGGCGTGACAGTACAAACGGCACGCGGCCCTCCACTGCATCGGCTGCCGTCACGATAGCGCCCCAGGTCGCGCACCAGGTCATGACTCTGGGCGGTGATGCGGCGACATGTTGCTACGCCTGATGACTTTGTGTTATTTCAGGTTCGCTCAGATGAATACTTCGTGTTCAGTTGTGGCGGACGGCATACTCTGGGCCTGCTGCGGGTAGGACCCCTTCCGTTTGATCGATTCACGACACCCCCTATCCCTCAGGAGTTCACCGATGTCGGTGGTGGAACAACAGCCCACCCAGTGTGAGATGAAACTGGACCGAGGGCTGAAACGAGATATTGGAAAGGTCGGCCTGCTGTTCACCGGCGTCGGCTCGATCATCGGTTCCGGTTGGTTGTTCGGTGCGTTCAACGCCTCCAAGCTGGCAGGCCCTGCTTCGATCCTGTCCTGGGTGCTGGGCGCCATCCTGGTCATCCTGGTCGGCCTCAACTACGCCGAACTGGGAGTGATGTTCCCGGTCGCCGGCGGTGTGATCCGGTTCCCGCACTTCTCGTTCGGCTCGTTCGCCAGCTTCACCGGTGGCTGGATCACCTGGGTCGCGGCGACGGCGACCGTACCGATCGAGGTGATGGCGGCGATCCAGTACGCCTCCTCGTACCTACCCTGGCTGATGCACGACGTGGACGGGGTGTCGGTACTGACCGCACCCGGTATCGCGATCAGCGTGGCGCTGCTGCTGGTGTTCAGCCTCATCAACATCCTCGGGGTGAAGGCCTTCACCCGGTTCAACAACGTGCTGGTGTGGTGGAAGCTGGTGATCATCCTCGTGGTGATCGTCGCATTCGTCGTGACGGTGTTCCACACCGCGCACTTCGCCGACCCCACGTTCGGCGGCTTCGCCCCGAACGGATACGACAAGGTCTTCTCGGCACTGCCCGCCGCCGGTATCGTGTTCGCCTATCTCGGCTTCCGGCAGGGCGTCGAGTTCGCAGGTGAGACCAGCAACCCGCGGCGCAACGTACCGTTCGCGGTGATCGGCGCGATCCTGCTCACTGCCGTCATCTACATCCTGCTGCAGATCGCCTTCATCGCCGCGGTCCCGGACAAGTCCCTGGCGGACGGCTGGGCGAACCTGAAGTTCGACAACGACGCCGGCCCGCTCGCGGCGATCGCGAGCCTGATCGGGATGACCTGGCTGGCCATCGTGCTCTACGCCGACGCCGTCGTGTCGCCCGCCGACACCGGGCTGATCTTCAGCGCGCTCAGCACCCGGCTGTCGTACTCCCAGGCCCGGGTCGGCAACGCGCCGAGTGGGCTGGCCAAACTGAACCGCCAGGGCGTGCCGTGGATCTCGGTCATCGTGATGTTCATCTTCGCGTCCCTGATGTTCGCGCCGTTCCCGTCCTGGGCGAAGCTGGTCGGCTTCATTACCTCCGGCACGGTGCTGTCGTTCGGCACCGGCCCGGTCGTGCTGTCCGCGCTACGTCGGCAGCTGCCCGACCAGCCGCGCCCGTTCCGGCTGCCGGGCGGCGACGTGCTCCCGTTCCTCGGCTTCCTGGCCGCGAACATGATCGTGTACTGGACCGGCTGGGCGATCAACTGGAAGCTGTTCGTCGCGGTGGCGGTCGGTTACGTCGTGCTGGCCTTGCACTTCGTGTTCACCCGGGACAAGACCCGTCGTCCGCCGCTGCAGCTGGCGTCCGGAGCATGGATGATCCTGTGGCTGGTCGGCCTCGCGCTGCTCAGCTTCCTCGGTCACTACACCGGTGTCGAGGGCGCCAAGTCGGACACTGCCGGTGGCAACCTGAACATCCTCGGCTACGGCGTCGGTGAGGCCGTCGTCGTGGTGTTCAGCCTGATCGTGTTCATCGTCGCGATCAAGACCCGGCTCTCGCCGCAGGCCGTGGTGGACAACGTGGAACGCACCCAGCCGACCAAGGCCGAGGAATCGGTGATGGCGGACTGACCCGTCCGCGGGTCCTTCGTTGACGGACCCGCTCATCTCGTACGGCCCCGACCACGCGTTCCGGTGGGTCGGGGCCGTACGTCGTCGACGGACCGCCGGGACGCCCGCCGGCGTCGGGGTACACGCCGGTTCCGGTGCCTCTACACGCCTTGGCGTGTCACACACAACCGCCGTCACATGGCCCCACCGGCGACTACGCAATGGCCCTGCGTCGTGACCGCACTGACCGGAGCCTGGACGGCATTACCTACCGGGCCCCGGGGACCGCTCCCGGGAACTCGTCGAACGCGCATGGAGTCCCGAGGCGTCCCGCCCGGGGCACGACGCGGAAACGGTCACCGGCCGGTGCGATCCCGCCACTTTGCCGGCGCGCGGACCCGCCGGCACCGTGACATGACGTCACCAGGCCCGCGAGGCCGCGTGTTCGAACCGCGGGGACGAGTATGGAACGACAGCGGTCGCCGACAGTCACAATCCGCGGGTATCCACCGTGCCGCGCTTCCGCACCCGTCGCGCGACCGCGCGGTTCGGGATTCCCGCTTTACCGCAGCGGTAATCAATTCACGTGATGGTCGAGCCGGTGCGAGGGTGCGAGGGGACAGCATCGGTGCGGCCGGCTCGTCTCCTGCCTGCTCACGACTGTTTGACAGAAGAATGGGAGCCGGACAAAAGGCTCATAGCGCGCGAGTTTCCGTTGCTCCGTGTCCTTTCATACCGGGAACTTGCTATTGACCGTACATGGGACCGGTTGTATCGTCCGGCACAAGAACCCGGACAGGGCGCCCCTCCCTGGCCGAGTCTCCATGTAACCCACGCGCACGGGTGCGGTGCGCGCTGGGAAGCCGGTTCGTTCCCGCTACTCGGATCGGAGCACCAGAAATGAGCGCGTCGGCCTCGCAAACCGCACCCGAGATTCGACCTCGACTGCAGAACGACGTTGTTTTCTTGCGCGTCGACAACGGCGTGTATCTACGCTCCTCCGAGAATGCCTGCGTGGTCAAAGGAAACGGCGCTTACGATTGGCTTTCCACGCTGGCTCCCTTGATGACCGGTGAATACACCGTCCAGGAGCTGTGTTCCGGCCTCGACGAGGGTCGGCGCCGCACCGTCCTCGGGTTGGTACGGACGCTGCTCGACCGCGGCTTCGCCCGCCAAACCACGCCGCCCGGCGACAACGACCTTCCGGCGGAGGTCCGGAGGGCCTTCGCGCCGCAGATCAACCTGATCGACCACTACGGCGGTTCGACACAGCCCGCCGCGCAACGCTTCCAGCGGTTCCGCACGTCCACCGTCCTTGTCGCCGGCGACGACGAGGTCGCGCTGGCGGCGGCAGGGGGGTTGCTGCGCAACGGACTTGCCGCGCTCGCCCTGGCTGGCACCCGTGACGACGGCGTCGAGCCGCTGGCCGAGGATCTCTCCCGCCTCGCCGCCCAGGACACTCCGGCCACCGTGTCGGTACTGACGGGCGAGGCGCCCGACCCGGCCGGGGCGGATCTCGTCGTATACGCGGCCGACGGCACCGGCCTCGCCGGTCTGATGAGCCTGACCCGGCGGCTCATGAAGCAGCCGGCGACGGCAACCACGCGGCTGCTGCCGATCGTGCTCACCCCCGACACCGCGATGCTCGGGCCGGTGTGCGGCCCCGGGATCAGTCCCTGCTGGGTGTGCGCCCAGCTACGGGCGACGGCGGGAGACCCCGCCCGAACGGCCGACCTGTGGCGGGACCTCGCGCTCGGCGCCCCGGCCGGGCGCGGCGGCCAAGGCGGCACGACCGTGCGGCGCATGGTCGGAAACGCTGCGGCGTTTGAGGGTTTCCGCCTGCTCACCGGACAACTGGGCGCCACCGATACCACGCGTGTGGTGGTCCAGGACTCCCAGACCCTCGCCGCGCACCGTGAACTGCTGTTGCCGCATCCGTTGTGCCCGCTGTGTGCGGACAATCGGCCGCCCGTCCTGGACCATTTGGCCCCTGCGGAGAGCCCCGAGGCCTCGCACGAACGGGTCAGCCTGTTGCTGGGGTCGCACGTCGGGCTCGCTGCAACCTGGGCGGACGAGTCGATGGACCTGATCCCGCTCAAGTCCGGCCGGCTGCGGATCCGTCCACCGTGGACGGTGTCCGGCGGGGACCGGGAGATCACCGGCTTCGACATCGACAACCTGCTCGGTGCGCGGGTCAACGCGATGCGTGCCGCGGTGGAGTCGTACGTCGGCAGGTGCGGCCCGATCGGCGCGATCCGCGATACGGCACGGTCGTTGGCACACGCGGACCGGCGCCCGGTAGCGGGTCACCTGCTCGACACCTGGTCCGGTGGCCTCGCCCGGGCCGACGACACCGAAGCACTGGACTGGTTGCCGGCGGTGTCGCTGACGACCGGGCGCGAACATCTGGTACCTGCGGCCGCGGTGCACCCGTTCTCGGCGGCTAACGCCGACCTCCGGTTCGAACGCGGCCGCGCCGGCATCGCGGCGGACACGACCCCGCCACGGGCGACGTACCTGGCCCTGGTACGGGCGCTCGGTCATCGGGCGTTGATCTCGGCGGTCCGCGGCGCCTCCGTCCCGGTGCCGTTCGACGACGCGGTACGCGACGAGGACCTTGCCTTTCTGTACGGCGGGTTCGACCGCTTCGGCACACCGGCCCGACTAGTGATGCTCCCGGGCGCGGAGCCGGTGCACGTCGTACTGGCCAGTATCGACAGTGACGATCCATTGTGGACTGTTGGAATGGCCGGGGACGCGGCACACGCCGCATGGCTCGCCGCGCGCGACCTGCTCGGCCTGGTACAGACCCGGTCCTACGAGGGCCGGCCGGCGGACCTGGGCGATCCCATCCTGCCCAACCTCGACCCGCGGGCCCTGCTACCGCCGCGCCCCGTGCCGGCAGAGCCGGAAAGGCCAGCGGGGCCGGAAGAGTCGGCAGGGCCGGTGGAGGTCGACACCGGGCCGCTGCTCGCTGCGGTACGCGCGGGCGGCGGGGACGCGCTGCTGGTCGACGTCACGACCAGAGACCTGCGGGTGGTACAGGCGATGACCGTCAGCGTCGTGCTGCTCACCACCGGACCCTACTGACTCCCCGCCGGACCGCTTCGACCGCGCCTCGACGGCCGGCCGCCGGTGGCCCCTGTTTTCCCACACCCTCAGGTGTGGGTTGTCCCAAGGGCAGGAAGGAGGATCGACATGCCCAACGAGCTGAAGGAAGAGTTGCGCGTCCTGGAGAGCGAGACCTTCGAGATCGAAGAACTCACGGACCCGGCCGTGGAACTCGCGTTCTCGAGCAGTAGCTGCTCCTGCTCGAGCTGCTGCTCCTGCAGCACCAGTAGCTGCTGTTCGTGCAGCACCAGCACGAGCTGACGGCTGGGACCAGCGGGTAGCCGCTGCACTGCTACCCGCTGATCGGTGCGATCCCACGGGATCGCACGGCTGCGGCTGCCTGCGGGGCGGGTTCACCACGACTTCGCAGGCAGCCGTACCCCCGCAAGGCCAGGCTACCTCGGTATCAGTAGGCCCAACGAACGGTAGGGACACGATGAGCGTGACGGTCAGCACCGCCCCGCCGGAGTCGGCCGACACCGATCCCGCGGCCGACGCGCTGCGCGTCCTCCGCGCCCGGCTGCACGGCACCCTGACCGGACCGCGGGGCGACGACATCGCCCTCGATGTCGATCTCCTCGGCCTGCCGGAGTCCGTACGACCGGTCCGGATCCACCGGGACCGCGACGTCCTCACGGTGCGTCTCACCACGGACAGCATGCTGGTCGGCCCGCTGCTCGGCCCGCAGGGCACCGGCCCCTGCCCCCGCTGCCTGGACCGCCGCTGGCTTGCAGTACGGCAGTTGGAGGAGCGGCGGGCACTGGAGGAGAGCACCGCCGCCCGGCGGATCGGCGCTGACCCGCGGGTGTCCCCCTTCGTCCTGCACGCGGTGGACCAGCTCGTCGACGCCATGCTGGCCGAGCCAGCCACCGACGACATCACGGCGCCGGTGTTCGAGCTGGCGCTCGACGACCTGAGCGTCTCCCGGTACCTGCTGGTACCGGACTCGGAGTGCGAGGTGTGTGCCGCGCCGGTGCTGGACAGCGCCGACGGCGCCGTCGTCACCCTCACCCCACGGGCCAAGCCCACGCCCACCAGCTACCGGCTGTCCGCCGCCGCCGAACTCGACCTTCCGGTCAGCGCCTACGCCAACCCGACGTGCGGCGCGCTGACCCCGCGAGCGTTCCCCGCGTACCAGTGCAGCGCCACGCTGCCGGTCAGCGGGTTCTTCCGGGTACGCAGCAAGTACGACTACCACGAGATGTGGTGGAGCGGGCAGGCGCAGAGCTACGCCAGCAGCGAGCGGTACGGGATGCTGGAGGGGCTGGAGCGCTACGCCGGCCAGTTCCCGCGGGCGAAGCGGACCGTGGTCCACGACAGCCATCGCCATCTCGGCGCCGACGCCCTCGATCCACGGGAACTGGGCTCCTACCCGACCGGGTTCTACGCCGGGCACGACGCCTTCTACGCGCCCTTCGATCCGGACCGGGAACTGCCCTGGGTGTGGGGGTACTCGCTGCGCGACGACCGCCCCGTCCTGGTACCCGAGCAGATCGTGTACTACCTGGACCGGTCGCCGGACCGCAAGTTCGTGCAGGAGTGCTCCAACGGCTGCGCCAGCGGCAGCTGCACGGAGGAGGCGCTGCTGCACGGGATGCTCGAACTGATCGAACGAGACGCGTTCCTGCTGTGCTGGCACGGCAATGCCCGGATGCCCGAGATCGACCCGGCAAGCTGCCAGGACCTGCAGACCAGGCTAATCCTGGACCGGGTCGGCCGGCTCGGATACCGGATGCGGTTCTTCGATATGCGCATCGACCTTCCGGTACCGGCGGTGATGGCGGTGGCGCAGCGCCGCGACGGCGGTCCCGGCACGCTCTGCTTCGCCGCCGGCGCGAGCTTCGACCCGGAGGAGGCGGTGCGCTCCGCCCTGGCGGAGACGGCGTCGTACATCCCCGGTCTCGACGACCGGGTCCTGGCCAGGGAGCCGGCGCTGCGCGCGATGGTCTCCGACTACGACCGGGTACACGAGCTGAGCGACCATCCGCTGTTGTGGGGGCTGCCGGAGATGGCGTCCCGGGTCGAGATCCTCGCCCGCCCCAGTTCCCCGCGTCCCCTGGCGGAGCTGTACCGCGGGTGGCTCGCGGAACGGCCGGCGACCCTCGACCTGGTTGACGACGTGCGCTACCTGGCCGGCGCGATCTGCGCGGTGGGCGGCGACCTGGTCGCGGTGGACCAGACCTGCCCGGAACAGCGACCGGTCGGCGTCCGGACCTGGGCGATGATCGCGTCCGGCCTGGTACCGATCGACTTCGGCTGGGAACGGCAGCGGGTGCTGACCCATCCCCGGCTCCGCGACTACCTGGCGGGTCGGCTGCGCCTCGTACCCAGGGGTGACGGCTTCGGGCCGACCGGGCTCAACGCCCGACCACACCCGTTCCCGTGACCGGCCCGGACGACGAAGGAGGCGACGCGATGTCCGTGCACACCGAGCGCGATCCGGGCGACCAGCACGCGCCGGCCGACCAGCACGAGCCCGGGGACCAACCCAGCCCGGCCGACCGGGGTGAGCCCGTCGACCGGGACCACGTGCAGGTCGTCCGGGACTACGTTCGGGCGGTCTTCTGGCGGGGTCGGGAACCCCTGGAGCCGCCTGGCTTCACGCCCAACTACGCGGACCAACCCTCCCGGCACAAGGTGTACCTCGAGGTGCCCCGGATCGCGCTGTCCGCCGACCTGCCCGCCGACCTCGGAGCCGCCGGCGACGTGCTGCTGGGTGACGCGCCCCGCGACGACGCGGCCCCGGGCAACGGGCTCCGGGACGGCACTGGCGCGACGGCGATGCCGGAGAAGGGCTGGGACATCACGTCCCTCTCGACGTTCCTGCGACTGTCCTACGGGGTGCTGGACCGGCGGCTGCGGGTGGGCTGGAACCAGGACAGCCACGCGAGGGCACACCTCGAGGACGCGCTGTGGGGCCGGGGCACCGCCTCCGGGGGAGGCATGTACCCGCTGGAGATCTACTGGCTGCCCGGACCGGGCGCCGACCCGCTGCCCGGCGTGTACCACTACTCGACCGCGCACCATGCGTTCGAACGGCTGCTCACCGGCGACGTGACCGACCAGGTGCGTGGCGCGCTGGCCGACGGCACCGAGGCGGACGGGTACCTGCTGGTGTCGGTGCGGTTCTGGAAGAACGCGTTCAAGTACAACAACTTCTGCTACCACGTGGTCACCCAGGATCTGGGCGCGCTGCTGGGTTCCTGGGAGGCACTGGCCCACGCGATGAACCGCCCGCTGCGCCGGCTGCTCTGGTTCGACGACGAGGCGCTCAACCGCCTGCTCGGCCTGGACACGAGCACCGAGACCGTGCTGGCCGCCGTGCCGCTTTGCTGGTCGTGCACCGCCCGGTACCCGGCGCCGGGAGCGCGGGCCGGGGCGCGCGTGGGTGAACACCCGGTGTACGAGCGGTCGCGGGTCACGTTCGGGTTCGAGCGGGTGGAGGCGGTGCACCGGGCCGTACTGGACGGGACCCGGCCGCTGCCCGACCCGGGCGTCGCCCGGTCCGTGTCACCGGCGGCGACCGCCGGTGGAGCCTCGGAGGGCCTTCCCCCTCCGGCGAGCGGGCGGCTGAAGGTGGACCTTGGGCAGGTCTTCCGGTCCCGCCGTTCCAGCTTCGGGTCGTTCGTCGGCCGGCCGCGGCTGACCCGCGAGGAGTTGGGCACGCTCCTGGCGGCCTCGGCCAACGCCCGCCGGTACCGCAGCGACGTCAAGCCCGCGGATGTGCCGCTGACCAGCCTGTACGTGCTCGCCAACCGAGTCGACGGGCTGGGGCCCGGCACGTACCGCTATGAGCCCGACGGGCATCGCCTGGCCGTCATCGAACACCGCGACCTCGACCGCTTCCTGCAGCGCAACTACTACCTGACCAACTACAACCTGGAGCAGGTGGGCGCGGTGGTGGCCATCTCGGCCAGGTGGGAGCCGGCGCTGGCCGCGTACGGAACCCGCGGGTACCGCGTGGTCAACGCGGAGGTCGGTGCCGTCGCGCAGGCGGGCTACCTGGCGGCGACCGGGCTCGGCATCGGCTGCGGCGCCGTACTTGGCTTCGACAACATCGCCATCGACGAGGCCCTCGGCCTGGCCGACGGCGACGACCGGACCTTCCTGTACCTGCTGCTCGGACACGAGCGGGCGGACCGGGCCGAGTTCGACGACCGGCTGGTACGGCAGACCGCCGCCGGCCCGTCCGGAGGAGGAGCGCGCCCATGACCATGGTGACCCGACCGGCGGTACCGGACTCCGACCCGGATGTCGCTGTCGACTGGCGCCTCGCCGAGCTGTTCCTGCTGCGTACCGGCGGGTTGCCGATCGACGTCGCGGACGAGCTGTCCTTCACCGAGACCGCGGAATGGGCGTGCCGGGTCCTCGCCGCCGAGGACGCCCTGGCCGCGGAGGGCAACGCGCTCGCCGACGTGCTGGCCGCCGCGGTGGCGCGCACCCTGGCCGATGACCGTCACCGCCGGCTGCTCATCAACATGCGGCGGGACGTGTTCAACCGGCGCCCGGTCCACGGCGACACCCTCGCGGCAGTCGGCGACCTGCTGCCGCCGGACGAGTACGAGCGGCTGCTGCGCTGGGAGACGGAGTACAGGCGGGGCGTCGCGCTGCGCGCCGAGGGCGCGGCGATCCTCGCCGCGGAGACTGAGGCCCGCCGCGACCGGCTGCGCGGCGTGGCCGCCGACACCGACCTGCGGCAGGGCATCCAGCTCGCATCGCCCTCGCTGGACCGGTACCTCGACAGCTACCTGAACGCCGGGCGGCGCCCGCTGTCCAAGCGGGCCCGCAGGCTCGAACGCTCGCTGCTGGAGTACCTGTTCCGTACCGCCTGCAAGACCAGCCCGTTCAGCACCCTGACCTCGGTGAACGTGGGCTCGCTCGGCGAAGAGGGTGGCCGGGCGGTGCACGCCGACCTGGCGGAGGGGCGCCGGCACGGCGCCACCCGGCTGAACGTGGCGGTACTGGCCGGGATCAGCGCGCTGCTGCTGGCCGACCCCGCGCTGCGCGTCGACCTACCGGTACGGCTGACCGACGGCCTGCGGGTGGACCCGGACCGGGTGCGGTACCTACGGCGCCAGCAACCGGCGGGCGCCGGCGACCCGGACGCCGCGGTCACCCTGGGCGCCCTGCACGAGAGGCTGTTCTTCCTGCCCATGGGCAAGGTCCTGGACGATGTGCTCGCCACCGGGTCCGACGTGGCCGTACCGTTCGGCGACCTCGCCGAGCGGCTTGCCGGGGCGGCGGGCGGGCGCAGCCCGGCCGACGTGCACGACTACCTCGGGCACCTGCTCCGGCTGGGTCTGCTGACCATCCCCGCCCTCCAACTCGACATCCACGATCCCGACCCGCTCGGCGGCTACGCCGCGGCCCTGCGCGGGCTGGGCCGGGACTGGGCCGACACCCTGGCCGACGACCTGGACCGCATCGGCGTGCTGGTGGCCCGCCTGTCCGGTGCGCCGGTGGACACGCGGCGGGAGCTGCTGAACACCATCCGGACGGCGGTGGAGGAGATCCACGGCCGGCTCGGCGCCGCCGCCACCCCGCCACCGCGGACGCTCGTGTACGAGGACACCACGCTGGAGCCGGGTCGGGTCGTCGCGGACCGGCGGCGCTGGGAGCGGGAGCTGCTGCCGGACCTGCGCCGGTACGCGCGGCTGCTGCCCGCCTTCGACGCGCACGTGGTGCGCCGGATGGTCACCACCGGATTCTTCCGGATCCGGTACGGCGTCGGCGGGGTGTGCGACGACTTCCTGTCCTTCGCGCACGAGTTCCACCAGGACTTCTTCGACAACTTCAACCAGCGCCTGATGCGGCAGGGCCGGTTCGACGACGGCGCCTTCGTCGGCTACGACAACTGGTTCAAGCAACCGGAGATCGCCGCGATCAACGACGCCCGGGTGGCGCTGGCCGAGCGCATGGCCGCCGCCAATGCCGCCCTCCCGCCCGGCGCCACCGAACTACGCCTCGACGACGGGTTCGTGGACGGCGTGGCCGACCGGCTGCCCGACACCCCCGGCAGCCTGCAGCCCCTGTCGTTCTTCCTCCAGATAGCCCAGGGCCCCGTGGCGCGGGAGCAGGACGGGCCGCCCACCGCCGTGGTCAACCGCGCCTACTCCGGGCTGACCCTGCTGTTCTCCCGGTTCGCGCACCTGTTCGACGGGCGCGACCCGGACGGCGAGCTGGCCGGGCGGCTCCGCGGCGTGCTGGCCGGCTGCCAGCCGCCCGGCGCGGTGTTCGCCGAACTCAAGGGCGGCTACGACACCACGAACCTCAACCTGCATCCCCGCGTCACCAGCTACGAGCTGGTCTGCCCCGGCGAACGCAGCTTCCGCCCCGCCGACGAGCAGATCCCCGTGTCCGACCTCCGGGTCTGCCACGACCCGGACAGCGACCGCCTGGTGCTGCGGTCCCGGCGGCTGGGCCGGGAGGTGATCCCGGTGTACCTGGGATTCCTGCTGCCCATGGCGCTGCCGGAGATCCAGCAGGTCCTGTTGAACTTCTCGTACACCGGGATGGCCCAGGTCGACCTGTGGGAGGGCAGCGGCGGCGGACCCGACCCTGACGGCATCCTCCGGCGCCCCCGGGTACGGCTGGGCAACCTGATCCTGGCCCGGCGGAGCTGGCAGGTCCCGGCCGACGACCTGCCCCGGGCCGGCACCGGCCAGGACCAGCACGAGTGGTACCTGAGCTGGCGGCGGTGGCGGCTGGCACACGGTCTCCCCCGGCGCGCCTTCGTCACCGCCCGCGCCGCGGGCGGCGCGGCCGAGAAACCCGCCGACGGCTCGCGGCGCGGCGAGTACAAGCCGATGTACGTCGACTTCGACTCGTACCTGTCGCTGACCGTGCTGGAGCCAGTGGTGCGCTCCGGGGCGGGGCACCTGGTGTTCACCGAGATGCTGCCGGACCCTGACCAGCTGTGGGTGCGCACCGGCAGGGGGCGGCACGTCAGCGAGCTGACGATCGAACTGGACGGCATACGAGCGAGGTCATGATGGTCGAGGACGCCACGCACGCCACCGACGACTGGCAGAGCCTGCACGTGTTCTACGCGGCGAACGCCAACCCCGTGCTGGTACACGGGGTGGCCCCGCTGGTGGCGCGGCTGCGGGAACGGGGCCTGCTGCGCCGCTGGTTCTTCATCCGGTACTGGATGGAGGGCCCGCACGTGCGGCTGCGGATGCTGCCCACCAGCCTCGAGCGGGCCGCGGAACTGCGCGCCGAGGCGGAGGAGTCCGTCACCGCCTTCCTCCGTCGCCGACCCGCCCTCTACGAGGAGGACCGGAACGGGATGGGCGAGCTGTACCGCGGCATGTACCTGGCCGAGTACAGCGAGCAGAGCTGGAACGAGCGGTATGGGCCGGACGGCGAGATGCCCTTCCGCGACAACAACAGCGCGCACTGGATCGCTTACGAGCGGGAGTACGACCGGTACGGTGGGCGCGACGCGATGCCGATCGCCGAGTGGCACTTCGAGCGGTCCAGCGAGCTGGTGCTGCGGCTGATCGCCGGTACCAACGTGCACGTCCGGACGGTGCTGCTCGGCCAGGCCGCGCAGCTCACGATGGGCCTGTGCTTCACGTTCCTGCGGTCCACTGGAGCGGTACGCCAGTTCCTTGAGCGCTACCGGACCATGTGGGAGACCTCCTACCAGGAGTCGAGCGAGGGCCAGCACGACACTTTCGACTCCAGCTACGAGCGGATGGCGCCCCAGCTCAATGCCCGCCTGGCCCACCTGCGGGACTGCGCATGGGGGCTGGGTACCGACACACCCACGCCCATCGAGCGGGACTGGCTCGACCACTGCGCCGACCTGCGGGGCAGGATCCTCGACCTGAGCGCGCGGGGACCGCTCACCTTCACCCGCGGCAGCGTCGCCGATCCGGAGGCGGTGCTGGCCATCCTGCTCAGCTCGTACGTACACATGACCAACAACCGACTCGGCGTCAGCATCCTGGACGAGATCTACCTGTCGTACGTGATCTGCCGTGCGCTCGAGGCGACCGACGACGCGCGGGTGGGCCGATGACCGCGGCGCTGTCGTCCCGGCCGAGGCTGCGCCCGGACGTTGTGCTCGGACCAGAGGTCGGCAGCGGCGCGACCCGCGTACACCACGTCAAGGACCCGCGCGCCGGCTGCTACTACCGGGTGGGCGTACGTGAGTTCTTCGTCATGTCCCGGCTGGACGGCCGGCACACCCTCGCCCAGATCGCCGAGGAGTACGCCGATCGGTTCGACCGGCGGCTCGGACCTGACCAGTGGCGGCAGCTGTTCACCCTGCTGGGCCGCCGGCAGCTGGTGGACGGAATGGCGGACGAGGCGAGCCTGGAACGGACCCGGGCCGCCCGCGCCGAACGCGAGAAGGGCCAGCGCAACCCGCTGCGGAGGCGGATGCCGCTGGCGCACCCCGACCGGTTCTGTGCCGCGGCGGCGGCCCGGCTGCGGCCCCTGTTCACCCTCTGGTTCCTGGTACCGGCGCTGCTGGCGGTGACCGCGCTGGAAGCGTTCGTCGCCACGCACGCGGTGGCTCTCGCCTCCGACCTGCGGGCCGGCCCCGGGCTGCTGGGTCTGTCCGGTCCGGTCACCGCCACCGTCCTGGCGATCGTCGCGACCTGGCTGTACTCCTGGCCGCACGAGCTGGCGCACGGCGTCACCTGCCGGCACTTCGGCGGCACGGTACCCGAGATCGGGATGATGTGGCGGTTCCCGCTGATCGCCCCGTACTGCCGGACCGACGACATCGTGCTGTTCGGGCGCCGGTCCGCCCGGATCGCCACGGCTTTCGCGGGCATGTTCACCACCCTGCTTCTGCTGTTCCCGGTCCTGGGCTGGTGGGCGCTGACCAGCCGCGGCGGCCTGGGGCACGCCGTCGCCTCCGGTATCCTGCTCATCGGCAGCGCTGCCACGCTGGCCAACCTCCTGCCGTTCCTCCAACTCGACGGGTACATGATGGTCAACCACGCCTTGGGCACCGCCGACCTGCGCGCCGACAGCTACCGGTGGTGGCGGCACCTGCTCGGCTGGCACCGGCCGGAGCACCGGTCAGCCGCGCGGGCCTACCCGCGGTCTGCGCGCTGGATCTACACCGGCTACGGGATCGCCACCGGTCTGTTCCTCGTGGCCGGCGGCGCGCTGCTGGTGACCATCTGGTACCGGACGATGGCCAGCTGGTGGGGGGCGCCGGTTGCGGTCGGGCTCCTCCTCGGCGAGGCGGCCGCGGTCACCGCCCTCCTGGTCCTCGCGGTACGCCGACGGCGGTCCGGCGGCTCACCCACCCGGTCGGAGGCCGCCCAGCCGAGCCCGCCTGCGGAGGCACCCCATGCCTGATGCGCGCCGCCCGACCGTGCGACCGGCGGTGGCTTCCCATGCCTGATCCTCGGGGCAGGCGGACCCAGCATGCGACCGGCGGAGGTTCCCGTGGCTGATGCGGTGATCCAGGCACGCGGCCTGACCAAGCGGTATGGGCCGGGCATCGGCGTCGTCGAACTCGACCTCACCGTGCCGCGGGGGCAGGTCTACGGCCTGCTCGGACCGAACGGGGCCGGGAAGACCACCACCATGCGGATGATCGTTGGCCTGGTCCGGCCCACCTCGGGCGAGCTGACCGTGCTCGGCGCCGCGCCGGGCTCCACGGCCGCGCTCGCCGGGACCGGCGCGCTGATCGAGGCCCCGGCGCTGTACCCGCACCTGTCCGGGCGGGACAACCTGCGGCTGCTCGCGCGGTACCGCCGGATCGGCCGGAAGCGCGTGGAAGATGTGCTCGACGAGGTCGGCCTCGCCGACCGCGCGGACGGCAGGTTCCGGCAGTACTCGCTGGGCATGCGGCAGCGGCTCGGGGTGGCGGCGGCGCTGCTGGGCGACCCGGACCTGCTGATCCTCGACGAGCCGACCAACGGCCTGGACCCCGCCGGCATCGCCGCGATGCGCGACCTGGTCGCCCTGTTGCGCCGGCACAACCGGACGGTGCTGCTGTCCAGTCACCACCTCCCCGAGGTCGAGGAGCTGTGCGACCGGGTCGCGGTACTGAACCGGGGAAGGCTGGTCGCCGAGGGCGACATCGACACGCTGCGCGGCCGGGCCACCCGGGGGGAGCTGCTCATCCGGGTCGACGACCGGGACGCGGCCCGGTCGGTGCTGGACAGCATCGACGAGGTGCGGGACGCCACCGCCGATGGTGAGCTGCTGCGCGTGGCGGTCGATCCCGGGCTCGCCGCGCGGATCAACGCCGCTCTGGTGGGCGCGGGCGTCGGCGTGTTGGAGCTGCGCCCGGCCGGGCGGTCCCTGCAGGACGTGTTCTTCGCGCTCACCGGGCAGGCCGAGCGGCACGATGAGTGGGATGCGGAGGTGGTGACGCCGTGATCGGCGCGTTTGCGGGGGAACTGTTCGCGATCCGCCGGCGGCCCGCCGCCTGGATCGTCGGCGGCGCGTGGGTGGTGCTGGGGGTCGGGTTCGGCATGGTGGTGCCGTACCTGGTGTACCTGGCGCTGTCCGGCAAGCCCGCCACGTCTGGCACCGATCCCCGTCAGCTGCTCGACCAGCTCCTGCCCGACCAACTGGTGCCCACGGTGGTGAGCCTGTACCCGCTGTTCGGCAGCGCGTTGATGCTCATTCTCGGCGCCGTGGTCGCCGGCGGCGAGTACCGGTGGGGCACCATGGGCACCCTGCTCTCCCAGCGACCGTCCCGCGTCGGGGTGGTACTGGCCAAGACGGGCGCGCTTGCGGTGGCCCTGGCCCTGGTGACGGTGGCGCTGTTCCTGCTGGCCGCCGCCACCAGCGGGGTACTCGCCGCGATCACCCACCGGCCGGTGCACTGGCCGGACCCGCTGACGGTACTGGCCGGCGCCGGCGCCGCCTGGTTGGTGAGCATGGCCGCCGCCGGGCTCGGTATGGCCCTCGCGACCGCCTTCCGCGGCCCGGCGGCTGCCATTGGCGTCGGCCTCATGTGGCTGCTGGCCCTGGAGAACCTGGTGTCCGGCCTGGCCGGCACGGTACCGGCGCTGCGCGGTCTGCAGCGCCTGCTCGTCGGCCCGAACGGCGGCTCCCTCGCCACCCACCTGGGATCGGCCACCCAGGACAGCGGTGGCATCCCCGGCGTCGTCTCGGTGTCCGGCCCGGTACAGGCGGCCCTCGTCCTGTCCGCGTACGTCGTCGCGTCGGTGCTGGTGACCACGCTCCTCGTCCGCCGCCGCGACGTACCCTGACCGCCCGGCCGGGCATCACCGGCGCGAATCTGGTTCGCCAGATCGTCGCGTCGCCGCCGGGATCTTCGCCGTCCGGGACTTCCACGTTGGCGCCCGGTACAGCTGCCAGCCTGTCGACCGTGGTTGTCGGGCCCCGCCTGCTGTGGTGGCCACATCCGCGGCCACCGGTAAGGCACCGAGGTTAGGGTGACGGGACGCGGCCGGCGCGAGTGGTGTCACCACCGGTGGTGACACGGTGGGGACATCGACCGCCTGGGTGCCCGCGTCGGCATGGCGCGGAGCCACGTCGGAACCTGAAGCGGCTGTCGGCCACCTGATGCCGGCGGAGGCATCGCACCGCACCCGCGATCAGCGACCGCCTCGGCTGGACGATGCCCGCTGGTTGGGTCGCGCTGATTGACTGGGGTGGACCGGGTCTCATAGCAGGTCGCCGTCGCCGTGGAGGGTTCCACGGGATGCTCTGTCGGCAAGCTTGGCGATGTTGCGCGCGGCGACGTCCTCCAACTGGATCCCGAGTCTGGTGCAGAGTTCCGACAGGTACCACAACACGTCGCCCAGCTCCAGCGTGAGGGCTTCCCGGTCCGCGTGGGTGACCACCCCGTTCCGGTCCCGAAAGATCTTCTTCACCTTCCCGGCAACCTCTCCGGCCTCGCTGACCAGCCCAACGCGGGGTAGACGATGGGGTGATCGGTCGCCACCGGCGCACCGGTATGCGCGGCGGCCTCCTCCCGCTGGGGTTGTCTCCACGACCTGGCACCGCGCTGTGGGAATCCCGGTGGGCGCACCTCCCCGACCCGGCGACACCGCTGGAGGAGACAGTCGCCGCGTTCGACGAACTGGCCTCCGCTGGTACGGTCGGCCGACTCGGCTGCTCCAACTATCCGGTCTGGCAGCTGGAACGCGCGCGGCACATCGCCCGGGCCGACGACCGGATGCCGTTCACCGCCGTACAGCAGCACCACACCTACCTGCAGCCGCGCTCGCCGCTGCGACTGCACCCCGACGCGCCGGTACGCTTCGATGCGGTCACCGACGAAATGTTGCACCACCTGGAATCGCACCCGGACATGACGCGGTGGTCCTACACGTCGCTGCTGGGCGGCAGCTACAGCCGCAGCGACAAGCCGTTGGCGGACAAGTACGACCACCCCGGCACCGTCGCCTCGCCTCGCCGCACTCGACGAGGTCGCCGCCGAGACCGGCCGCACCCGCAACCAGGTCGTGCTCGCGTGGCTGATCGGTGCCGAGCCGGCGGTCACGCCGATCGTGGGTGTCAGTACGGTCGAGCAGCTCGACGAGGCGCTCGCCGCATCGTCCCTGGTACTGACCGCTGAGCAGCGCGACCACCTCGACGCCGCGGTCTGAGCTGTCATAATCCGGTCAGGACGTGTGCGAGGTGGTCGGCGAGGCGGGGCTGCCAGTCGGCTCGGGCGTTGCCGAGCAGGTGATCGCCGTGCGGCACAGAGACGTACGTGCCGTACGGCGCCAGTTCGGCCAGCGGCGCACCGTCGACCACCCCGGGAATGACGTCCAGCCCGCCGTCCACGACCAGTAGCGGCACGCTGATGCGGGGCGCCAGTTCGGTGAGGTCCACGTGCTGCGCGAACTCTCGGGCGGCGTCGGTCCCGCCGGCGCGCCGGGCCATGATGTCCTGTACCGACGGCGGCAGGTCCGGCCAGTCGAGCTGGAACGGGCCGCTGACAGTGGCAACCGCAGCGATCCGTGGTTCCAGCGCCCCAGTCCGGGCCGCGAAGTACCCGCCGAGGCTCATCCCCACCAGCCCGACGCAAGTGACGCCGAGCGCGTCGATGACCCGGCTGATGACCTGCTCGTAGTCCGGCCGCAGGGTCGTGGTGGCGGCCAGCGCACCCTGCCCGGGTCCGTCCATCGCGAACACCGCCAGCCCTCGGGCCAGCAGCGCCGACGCCAAGGACAGGAACTCCTCCTTGGCCGAGTCCAGGCCTGGTACGACGATGACGGTGCCCGGTGCGTCGGACGGGCCGCGCAGCCAGCCGGTGAATCCGTCCCCGCGCAGCTGGCGGGCGCCGGACTCCAGCAGCGGGAGCGCCCGGCCCAGTGCTGCGTCGGCCTCGGCCGCGGCGCGGTCGATCTCGGCATGCGGTACCAGCGCGGCGAAGTGGAAGCACCGGGCGGCCATCAGCAGGTGCTCGCCTGCTGACACCGACGACGCCGCCTGCTCGGCGCGCTGCCCGTGGGCGAACCCGGTACGCAGGAACGACGGCCCCCAGTCGGCGACGGAGCTGAGGCCGTCGGTGACGCGCTTGTACTCGTGCGGGTCGATGCCAGCACCCACAGCACGGGGCCACAGGCCGGCAGCGAACTCGGCAGCGTCGTTGTGCATGCGCACAAGTCAACCCGTACGCCGTCCGCAGGCGCCAACAACCTGGCGCAGACCGCGACAACTTTCGGTTGTCACCTATGGTGAGCGGCGTGGACCTCGACCTGACCCAGGTACGTGCCTTCGTCCGCGCCGCCGAGGAACTGCACTTCGGGCGGGCGGCCGGTACGCTCGCGATCTCCCAACAGGCGCTGTCCAAGCGCATCGGGCGACTCGAAGCCGTACTCGGAATGGAGCTGTTCCACCGCGGCGGCGCAGTGGTACTCAGCGACGCCGGGCAGCGCTTCCTTGCGCCCGCTCGGCAGGTGCTCGCCGCCGCCGACACTGCGGTCGCGGCGCTGCAGGGCCAGGATCGGCCGCTGCGCATCGACGTCTGGGGCCATCTGTACGCGCCGATGCGCACACTGAGCCAACTTGTCGATCAGGCCGGGGAACTTGTGTCGGGGCACGGGCGGGACCTGCCGTCCGTCATGGCGAGCCTGCTGCGCGGCGACATCGACGCCGGCTTCGGCCGGGTACACGGTCCGCTGCCTGCCGGGCTCACGTACCGCCGGGTCCGTCTGGAACCGGTGGATGTCATACTCGGTGCAGAACATCCGCTCGCCGCCGAACCGGTCCTGCGGCCCGATGCGTTGCGCGGCAGTGTGTTGTGGGCGCCGGGTGCGCTGGATCGGCTGGACTTTTTGCACCAGTTCGCGGAGCGGTTCGACATCCGGGACACGGCTGCGAGCGTCAACCTGGGCCTGGAGCATTTCCTCACCGAGATCGCCGAGGACCCGCGACGATTCACGCTGCTACCCGCGGACGTGCCGCTGCCCGACATGCCCGGCCTGCGCTGCATCCCGCTGGTCGAACCCACACCGCTGTACGCGTGGTCGCTGCTGTGGCCCACCGGCAGCGGGCACCCTGGGCTGGCGCGCCTCACCGCCGGCTGCGCCGCCGAAGCCCGGCGGAGCCGCTGGCTGGAGTACGACCCGGCCCGCGACTGGCTTCCGAACTACCCGCCTGACAACGTGTAGTGCCAGCCGGGGCGCCAGGCCGGCGGGTCCGCCAGGACGTCATCGAGCGGTACGCCGGTCAGCAGGCAGTCCAGTGCCCAGCGGTTGGCCGAATGGGCGATCAGCAGGACCCGACAACCGTCGTACTCAGCGGCCAGGTCGTGCAGGAACTCGTCGGTGGCAGTCACGACCTCGCGGTAGCTCTGCCCGCCAAGGAACGGTTCATCGATCCGTTGGAGCCGTTGCGCGGCAATGGTGCTGGCCGGTGCGCCGTTCAGCTCGCCGTAGTTGCATTCGCGCAACCGGGCGTCCTGGCGCAGCGGGGGCTGGCCGTCAGGAAATGCGAGCTGAGCTGTGTGTACGGCGGGAGCTGAACACCACGGCCAATCCGCCCTTACGCCGCCGCTCACCCAGCTCCCTGGCCTGCTGGAGACCTTGCTCCGAGAGTCGGCCCGGAAGCCATCCGGTCGCAATTCCCGCCTCGTTGTCGGTCGTGATGGAGTGCGTCTCGTAGATGATCTCTACCGTCATCAAGGCTCCGGTCGCGGTTCAAGGGGCGGTGGTGAGGAGGCGGTGGAGGGAGGCGTGGGCGGGCGGGCCCCAGGTGGGCTTGCCGCCGGGGCGGCCGTGGTCGCCGGCGTCGCCGATGAGGATGCCGCCGATGGCGCGCATGACGGCCCAGCCGCGAGCACGGCGCAGAGTCGCGTCGTCCGGGGTGGGCTGGTACGCGGCGAAGAAGCGGTCGGCGGCGCCGTCCGGCAGCAGTATCCACGCGGCGGCCAGGTCGCAGGCCGGGTCGCCGACGCACAGATCACCGAAGTCGATCACGCCGCAGAAGCTGCCGTCGGCGGTGAGTACGTTCGCCGGATGCAGATCGCTGTGCAGCCACAGCGCCGGACCCGTCCACGGTGGCGCGGCGGCGGCGTCCTCGAACACCGCTCGTACCGCCTCCGGGTCGGGTATCAGTCCCAGGTCGGTGGCGTTGCCGAGCCCGGTGGCGAAGGATTCGGCATGCTGGGGCAGCGGCCCGCCCCGGCCGTAGCCGCTGACCGGGGCGTCGCCGGGGGCAGGCCGGTGCAGCGCGATCAGGAAGTCGGCCAGCGCGTCGGCCGCCTTCGCCGCATCCGTGGCCGGTACGCGGTCCGCCGGCTCACCCGGCACCCAGGTGGTGACGATCCACGGGCGCGGGAACCGCTCGGACGGCTCCCCGAAGCGCTGCGGTACGGGCACCGGCAGCGGCAGACGTGGTGCGAGACCAGGAACCTACGCGTACTCCTTGCGTACCAGCTCGTCCGCCGTCGCGCCCACCCAGGGCAGCCGTACGGCGAGATCGTCGCCGAGCCGCCACATCTGGTTGTCCCAGCCCCGCGCGCCGACCTGCAGCGGCCGGTCGGCAAGGTCGGGATGCTGCTCGCGCAACAGATCCCGTACCAGGTCCGCGGTGATCTCGATCTGCGTCACGCCGGTCAGCCTACTGATGCACGGATCTGGCTGAGCCACTCCGTGCCGATCCGCAGTCCGTCGGGGAACTGGTCGTCGCGATCGAAGCGCCAGCTGGTGACCATCGCCAGTACGAGGATCCGGCACTCGGCTAACAGGTCGTGGTCGATGCCCGGGTAGTGTTCGCCAACCTCCTCGGGCGCATGCGCGATGTCGAACTCGACGGGTCCGCGGCAGCACGTCTCCAGGTCGATGAACAGCGGTCCGTGCTCCGTGGCGAGCAGGTTGCCCGGGTGCGGTTCGCCGTGCAGCAGCTGCTCGGGGGCGCCGCGTACACCGATCATCTGTCGCAGCTTCCGTAACGTGTTGGCGAGCAGTTCCCGGTCCGCGTCGGTGAGAACGGGGCTGCGCTCGCGGCTGGCCACGATCTGCTGGGCCTGCTCGACCCGGTCGGTGAAGTGCGGTGTCGCAACGTCGACCGTACGCATGCCGGCATGCAGCCGCTGCAACGCGTCGGCGTAGTCGCCCGGCGGGATCTCGCTCGACGTCGCAGGTTCGTAGTAGGTCCACAGCGTGACCACGAAGCCGTCGAGTTCCTGGGCCCGGGGCGATACCCGAGGGTCGGGCGCGGCCACCGGGGATCCGGCGAGCCGTTGCGCCAGCTCGACCTCCAGCTGCGCAACCTGCTGTTCGACCGGCGCGACCCGGGCCAGCACGTCACACGGCAGCAGTCGCAGGGTCACCTTGTTCGAGTTGTGCACGACGACCGCGTCCTCGACGGCCAACCCCAGTGACGCGGCGGTCCGGCGGGCCGCAGCCATCGCACGCGCGAACTGTGACGCCTGCATCTTCCGGTCCCTCCGCTGGACGCTGTCGTGCACCGCGAAGGGTACGCGTCAGCCGGTGATCCAGGAATGGAGTTTGTCGGGGTTGCGGACCACCCAGATGTGGGTGATCCGGTCGCCGGTGATGTCGAACGCGAACACCGTCACGGTGACGCCGCCCTGCTGAGCGACCAGACCGGGTTGGCCGTTGACGGTACGTTCCAGCAGCGTCATGTCGCCGGTCGCCCGGTCGGCGAGTTCCACCCAGGCGTGGGCGACCTGTTCCCCGCCCTCGATGGGTCGAAGGAAGGCGACGGCGAGGCCGCCGCTGTCGGCGACCGCGGTGGCGCCCGGGTCGAGTAGACCGATCAGGGCCTCGATGTCCTTGGCCTGCCATGCTCTGCGGAAGGCGCGGACGATGCTGGCGCGTTGTGCCGCCTGTACCGATTCCACCGAAGGGCGCGACGCGGCGATGCGGCGGCGAGCGGAGGTGGCCAGTTGACGGCACGCGGCGGGGCTACGGCCGACGATCTCGGCCACGTCGCTGAACGGATACCGGAAGACGTCGTGCAGGACGAACGCGACCCGCTCGGCCGGGGTCATCGATTCGAGCACGACGAGGAAGGCCATGCTGACCGACTCGTCCAGGGTGACCCGGTCGGCCGGGTCGGTGCTGCCGCTGCCCGACTGCCATTCGGTACGTGCCGGTATCGGTTCGGGAATCCATTCGCCCACATAGGTTTCCCGCCGGACCCGCGCCGAGCGCAGCTGGTTGAGGCAGATCCGGCTGGCGACTGTGGTCAGCCAGGCGCCGGGGGAGTCGACGGCGTCGCGCTGCTGCGTGGACAGGGCGTACCAGCGGGTGTAGGTCTCCTGCACGGCGTCCTCGGCCTCGGCCAGGGACCCGAGCATCCGGTAGGTGAGATTGATCAGCTGGCGCCGCTCGCGCATGACCGCGTCCAGACCCAGGTCGGGTCGGTCGTCTCCTGGGTCGGACGGCGTGCCCATCGTGCGCATCACTCCCTCGATCGCGGCTGGTCCTACCTGTACGACGTGTCAGCGGGCCGGAATGTGAGGCCTCACATTCTCCGGTGCCGCGGTGTCGGAACAGGTGAGACGAACACTCGCACGATCAGCCCAGGAGGCACCATGACCACCCCCATGCCGGCGGCACTGTTCGGTGAACCCGCGCCCACCGAGGAACTGGGGCGTGCGGCCAACGCCCTGACCGCACGCGGGTTCAGCGTCGAGATTCTCGACACTGCCGCCGCCGCGCGTACCCGGGTCGGGGAGCTGGTCCCCGCGGGTGCCAGCGTGTTCACCGGCGCCAGCGAGACTCTCCGGCTGTCCGGGATCGATGCCGACATCAACACCAGCGGACGGTACGACGCGGTCAAGCCACGCGTCCTGGCCATGGACCGGGCCACTGAACGGGACAGGATCCGGCTGATGATCTCGGTTCCGGACGTCATCGTGGGCAGCGTGCACGCGGTCACCGAGACGGGTTCACTGGTGATCGCCTCCGGCAGCGGAAGTCAGCTGCCCGGCTACGCCGGCGGCGCCGCGCACCGGATCTGGGTGGTCGGGTCGCAGAAGATCGTCCCCGACCTGGAGACCGCGCTGCGTCGGGTCGAGGAGCACTGCCTTCCGCTGGAGAACGAGCGCGCTCTGAAGGCATACGGCTGGCCCAGTGCGGTCAACCGGCTGCTGATCCTCAACGCCGAACCTGAACCGGGCCGTGGCACTGTATTGCTGCTGCACGAGGCCATCGGGTTCTGATCGGGGATCACGGGCAGGCGAGCTGGTCGCGGCGGCGGATCAGGTACGCCGTCTGCACGGCGGTGGTGAATGCCTCGGCCGCCATCTCCTCGGCGATGTCGAGGTCATCGAAACGGCGGGCCGGGGTCGCGACCAGCCGGGCCCACTCCTGCCGGTGGACCCGGGTGATCATCTCACCGACGTTGCTCATCATTCCGCCGACGATTCTCGTACGTCGTGTGGCCCGCCGGGGCAGCCGGATGGTGTTTGTGCTGTTCGGTTCCCCCTCAAGGGCCTGGTCAGTCGCGCCGTTCGCTGTCCAGGCCGGACATCAGCGCCTTCGGGTAGCGGGTGCCGGCCGCCGCGCCGGGTGGCAGCGCGCGATCGATGTCGGCGAGGTCCTCGGCGGTGAGGGTGGCGCCCAGCGCGTCCACGGCGGGCTGCAGTCGGTCGACGGTACGCATGCCGACCAACGGCACGATGTCGCTGCCCCGCGCTGCGACCCAGGCGATCGCCAGTTGCGCGACGCTGAATCCGTGCCGGGCGGCGATGAGTTCGAGGCCGGCGACCAGTTCGAGGTTGTGTTCCAGGTTGCCGCCCTGGAACCGGGGCCACAACGCCCGTCGCGCTCCGGGCTCGTACTGCTGCGGCCCACCGATCAGGCCCCGGGACAGCACCCCGTAGGCGGTGATGCCGATGCCGAGTTCGCGGCAGGTGCCCAGGATGTCGTCCTCGATGCCGCGGGACAGTAGTGAGTACTCGATCTGCAGGTCGCTGATCGGGTGCACGGCCGCCGCCCGCCGGATGGTGTCCGAGCCGACCTCGGACAGCCCGATGTGGCGCACGTACCCGCGCTGCACCTGTTCGGCGATCGCGCCGATGGTGTCCTCGACCGGTACGTCCGGGTCCAGCCGTGCGGGACGGTAGACGTCGATGTGGTCGACGCCGAGCCGGGTGAGCGAGTACGCGAGGGAGTTGGCCACGGCGGCCGGACGGCCGTCGAAGCCGAGGAACGCGCCGTGCGGAGCGCGCATACCGCCGAACTTGACGCTGAGGACGTAGGAGTCGGGGTCGCGGCCGCGCAGCGCCCGGCCGAGCAGCAGCTCGTTGTGCCCGGCACCGTAGAAGTCGCCGGTGTCGAGTAGGGAGAGTCCGGCGTCCAGGGACGCGTGGATCGTCCGGATGCTCTCGTTGTCGTCGGAACGTCCGTACGCGCCGGACATGCCCATGCAGCCCAGGCCGAGGGCGCCGACGGCCGGGCCGGCCCGGCCGAGTGTGGTGGTGTGCATCGTCATGCGTCCCACCATGGCGCGCCGTTGCGCCGGGCGGGCAGGCACGATCGCTCCCAGGGACCGGCAGTCCCTGGATGTCGGGTCCGCCGCGGGGCAGTGTGGGGGCATGGACCGCGTTGCCCTTGCCGACCTGCTGCGCAGCCGCCGGGCCCGACTCGACCCGGCCGATGTCGGGCTACCGCCCGGACAGCGGCGCCGTACACCGGGGCTGCGCCGTGACGAGGTCGCCTCGCTCGCGGCCATCTCCACCGACTACTACACCCGGCTGGAGCAGCGCCGCGGACCGCACCCGTCCTCGGCCGTACTGGCCGCGCTGGCCCGTGCCCTGCGGTTGACCGAAGACGAACGCGATCACCTGTTCCACCTGGCCGGGCAGCCGGCCCCGGCCCGGCACAGTACCGGGCCGCACGTCAGCCCCGGGGTGCTGTACCTGCTCGACCGGCTCGTCGACACCCCGGCATTCGTGGTGGACGATCTGGGTGCCGCGCTGATGCAGAACCGGATGTCGATGCTGGTGTCCGGTGATCTGACACTGAGGGCGGGGCGCGAACGCCACGCTGTCTGGCGCTGGTTCACCGATCCGCATAGCCGTACGCGTTTCCCCGAGCAGGACTGGCCGGTGCATTCGCGTACGCAGGTGGCTGACCTGCGGGCCACGGTCGGTCGCCGCGGCGGCGACAGCGACGTACGGGCGCTGGTGGCCGATCTGCTCGCGGCCAGTGCGGAGTTCGCGGCGCTGTGGGCTGAACATGAGGTGGCCGTACGCCGTTCGGACGCCAAGCGCATCGTGCATCCGGAGGTGGGTCTGCTCGACCTGCTGTGTGAGCACCTCACCAGCTCCGTCGACGGTTCGGTGCTGGTGGTGCTGCATCCGCGGCCGGGCACGGACTGCCGGGAGAAGCTGGAGCTGCTGTCCGTGCTCGGAACCCAGAACCTGCACCCGGCTGAGTGACGGTCAGGCGCGGCGCGGGTCGGCGCCGGCTTCCTTCACCAGTCGGTCACCGGGTTCGAGCTCCTTCCATAGTGTCCGGTCGACGCGGACCTTCGTCGAGGTTCCGTCGTCGAACCGGACCGTGAGCTGCCGGTACAGGTTCGAGCCGTCGAACAGTCCGCGGGACTTCTTCAGGACTGTTCCGTTCCAGCTTTCGTCGCGCGCCATGGTGCATCCTCCCTGCGTGTCCACCGTTCTGTGAGATAACTTATCATCGATAAGCAACGTGCCGGCGCAGGGTTCGCGGGCGGTACCGTGACGGGATGCCACGACCCCGGCGGGTGGACCGTACGAGCATCGTCTCGGCCACGATCGCGCTGCTCGACGAACGGGGCCTCGACGACCTGTCGATGTACGCGATCGCCGCACGTCTCGGTGTGCGTCAACCCGCGCTCTACCATCACTTCCAGCACAAGGCGGAGATCCTGGCCGCGGTGGCCGACGAGATTCTCGACCGGTGGCACACCGGACGCCTGCCGCAGCCGGATGAACAGTGGCGTGACTTCCTCGTACGCAACGCTCGGAGCATGCGGCGCGCGATGCTGTCGGTACGTGACGGCGCCAGGCTGATCGCCACGTCGGGACCGCGGGCCCCGAACCTGGCCAATGCTGTTGCCCAGATCGGTTTCCTTGAGCAGCAAGGGTTCAGTGGCACGACCGCGATCCTGGCGTTCATCGCGGTGTCCCGCTACACCATCGGCGCGACACTGGAACAGCAGTCCAGCGTCGGTACGCCCATCCTGGTGACGGGGGACTGCGAGATCGTTGGCGCCAACCATCTTGCGCAGCTGGCCGAGCAGGTCGCAGCCCTGGGACCGGACCACGAGTTCGGTGCAGGTCTCGATGCGCTCGTCGCGGGTCTGGCTCCCGACCGTCATCTCCCGGATCATTAGCCGGTCCTCGCGGTCGTTGCCGTCGCCGGGGCCATTGCTCGGCTCATCGTCCAGCGCATCGGTTCGCCAGCGACCTGATCCCCTTCTGTCTGATATGGACAGAAGGAGAGTCAACTCCCGGTTGAGGCGGGTCGAACATCCCTGTCAGCGAAATCCGACCATGGCTGCGGAACGCGGCTCTGCCGGCACGTCAACCGTTGTCGGACAACAGATCAGTACCTCCACCCGATCTTGTGAATCTGTACGGACGCTTTTTCGGCAGACCCGGCCGTGAAGGCCCGTCGCGGTTTCTGTAACCCGACCAACTACATCGCAGGACCACTACGGGGCCGGTGCATTCTGGGCCGGCCATGCTTCCGATCATGGAGGTTTTATCTCGGTCAGATTAAGACCCTTGACATGCATGATTACATCGCAGTCGGGTTGACAGTGGTACATATGGGGCTTAGATTTGTGGTCGTGGATTAGTCAAGAAATGTATCCCGCTGTGCGGGGTCGGTGTCCATTGCGGACGTTATGAAGGAGCGCGATTATTGCCATGGGCTCTCATCGTAGATCGCAGATGCGCTTCGATCCGTTCGGTCGATTGAATTGCACCGTGTGCACGCCTGCCGTCGGCCTGTCCCGGCCATTCTCCTGAATTGAGTCCTGCCATCCATCCAATCATCTGTCTGTCTGCCTCAGCGGCGTAGCGCACCTGCCCCCGGCGCGCGCTGCCCCAACGGCCCCCCCTAGCCGTGAGAACCCCTGCCTCAGAATTGGCTGCCGCACGTATTGGGGAGGCGTACCACTCGCATCCCGATCGGGTCGCCCGATGGCCGCGGACCGTCATCCCGCCAGCTGAGGCCACCCTCGGGTCCCACGCCGGGTGATCCCCGTCGAACGGCGCTATGAATGCAGGGACTAGAAATGGCTTCTGAACTGGCTGTTTCCGTAATGGGCTGCCTAAAACTGCGCAGCGGCGACCAGATCCTCACTCCGAGTGCACCCAAATTGCGGAGCCTGCTGGCCTTGTTGGCCCTTCGTGGCAACCATGTCGTCACGACAGGGACCCTGATGGAGGAGCTGTGGGGCAACAACCCGCCGGTCTCCGCGCTCGCCACCCTCCAGACCTACATCTATCAGCTGCGCCGCGTACTGAACGGCCTCGGTGCGAGCGGGCAGATCCTGAAGACCAGGCCGCTCGGCTATGTGATCGGTCTCGGTCGTGACGAACTGGACTGGAACCTGTTCCAGGACTACCTGAAGGACGGGCGGGCAGCGCTGGACCGTGGCGATGCCGCCGCGGCATCGGCGGCGCTCAACCGGGCGCTCGCTCTGTCGCCGGCGACGCCGCTGACCGACGTGGAAGCCGGCCCCATGCTCTCCGCGCACATCAACGAGCTGATCGAGGCCAAGTTGCAGGCCATCGAACTGCGCGTCGAGGCAGATCTGCGGTTGGGACGCCACCGGGAGCTGGTCGCCGAACTCAAGGTACTGATCAGCGCGTACCCGTTCCACGAGGGTTTCTATTCCAAGCTGATGCTCAGCCTGGACCGCTCCGGGCGCCGGTTCGAGGCCCTCGAGGTCTACCAGCAGTTGCGTACCACCCTGGTCGACGAACTGGGCCTGGAGCCCTCGGTCAAGGTCCGCCAACTCCAGCTGAGACTGCTGGCCGCGCACGACGGGCCGCGTGCGGCTCCCGAATCCGACACTCCGTCGAGCGCTGCCGCCACGACCCGCTTCACCCGGCCGGCCCAGCTGCCCTCCGATCTTTCGGACTTCGCCGGCCGCACCGCCATGGTGACCAAGCTGTGCGAGCTCGCACTGGGGACCGACCGTACGCCGCACGCGCAGCTGCTCAACATCACCGGCATGGTCGGCATCGGCAAGAGCGCGGTGACGCTGCGCGTCGCGCACCGTATCCGGGACCGGTTCGCCGACGGACAGTTCTACGCCGACCTGGGAGCCAGTACCGACAAGCCGGCCGACCCGTCGGCCGTACTCGGGTGGTTCCTGCGGGCCACCGGCCTGACCGATGCGGAGCTGCCGAACGACCTCGACGAACGCGCCCAGATGTTTCGCAGCTGGACCGCCGACCGCAATGTGCTCGTGGTGCTGGACGGTGCAGGCTCTGCAGCAGACGTCCGGCCCTTGCTGCCCGGCGGCCGCCGGTGCACTGTTCTGGTCGCCAGCCAACACCGACTACCCGGCCTGGACGGGGCCAAGGTCGTGGAACTCGAACCCTTGGAGCCGGATGCCTGCCTCGAGTTGCTCAGCACGCTGATCGGTCGTGACCGGGTGGAGCGGGAGGAGGAGATGGCGCACAGTATCGCCGCGCTCTGCGGGCAGCTGCCGCTGGCGATCCGGATGATCGGTACCAGGTTGGCGGCGTCGCCGTACTACCCGCTTCGCAAGATCGTGCTGAGGCTTTCAGACTGCCGACGGCTGCTACTTGAGCTGCGTCTCGGCGAGTTCGACGTCGCGGCCAGGATCGCCCGAGACTACGCGCGAATCTCCTCGGCCGCCGGTAGGTTGCTGTCCGATCTCGTACGCGAGGGCACCGACTCCCATTTCCCGGTAGGTGTCGCTGCCGCCCTGGCTGATCTTGATCCGTTCACCACCGAGCTGCTCCTCGAGGAACTCGTGCAGGCGTGCTTCCTGCGCTCGGTCGACCTCGACGGTTACGGCAATGCCGGCTTCGCCGTACCTGCGATCGTCCGTTCGTTCATCCTGCAGGGCATGACCGAGAACCTGGCGGCCTCGTAACGGGTGGTCGGCCGGGGGCCAGGATCTCGACTCAGCCCTCGGCCGGCACCTCGAACCGTTCCCGGTAGCGGGCGGACCGTTCGCGGATGCGGGTCAGGTCGAGGCCGAGGGCGGCCGCGTCGTAGCGGACCCGCCCGTGGCGGTGTGGGTGCTGGCGCTGCTGCATCCCGGTCATCGCTCGCCTGGCCGCATCGGACAGCGGGACATCCGCCTTTGCGTAGATGGCCTTGATCACGTTGTCGGGATCGTCCCGGATGCGGGCGAGTGGTACGTCGATGATCCGGCGCGCGTCAATGGCGTCGTGATCGCGTAGGCAGCGGTCTGTCATTCCCAGAATTCGCTCTGTCCAGTATTCTGCGGTGCGGACCGGATCCACAATCCTGGTGGTCAGTCGCTGACCGTAGGCGAGCATGGTGCTGATCGAGGGAATGACGGCACCTGGGTCACGATGTGTGATGACGATGGTGGCTGTGGGAAACGCTGCGTTCAACGCCGGTAGATGCTCGACGTGCTGCATGGTTTTCAGGGCCCATGGGCCGCCGCCGCGCTGCCAACGCAGCACCCGCAGAACTCGGGCGAGATAGCGGTACGCAGGGGTCTGATCGTTGCCAAGGCACCAGTCGCGATAGCTCGGCAATGGGAGCTGCGTTTCGAACAGCACCGAGGATACGCTGAGGGCGAGCAGCCGGATTTCCTCTTTTGCTGAACTTTCGCCGACCTCGATCATCCGTTTCATCAACGGAATACCGTCGGAAATTGCTTGTGCGTATGCATCCGAGGTGGGCCCGGTCCGGTCGATTTCCGCTGATTCCGGGGGGCCTTCGGTCTCTTCTTCGGAAAGCGCGCGCAGCCCGGGGTCGACGCTGAGTAGTCCGTGCAGAAAGGTGGTGCCGGAGCGAGGGAGTCCGGCTATGACAATGGGCGGGTCGGCGGGCTCGCTCTCGATTTCCGGATGCTCCGACACCAGCTTCTCGACGCGTAGTCGTGCGGACATCAGGCGGACCAGTTGCAGCCGTTGGCTGAGTGCGCCGAGCGGGCTGAGATTTCCCTCTTCCAGCAACGACCGGCACAGCACCGCCAACGGGGTGCGGAACCAGTCGGAACCGAAATCGTCCAGGCCCGTCCGTTCGCTGGCCTCGGCCAGCACCCGCTCCGGGTTGAGGGCGGAATACGGGTCGTGTTTCATGATCCGCTGGTCCAGGGAGCGGAAGTATTCGGGGAGCCGGGGATCAGCCAGGTCGGTGATCTCTGCGAAGGTCCCCGCACTCATCTCTGGACCTCGGACACACTCCGGGCCGGCCGTTCCCCGGTGCCGGAGCCCATCTCGTCCATCCGGGCGAAGACCATCGTTCCCAGCTTCTTGCCGGCGCGGGCCGATGCGGCAACGCAGATGAGGACAGCTGCCAGGCCAGGGAGCTCGTTGAGCCAGACGGCCTGCGAGATGTCCACGTTGTAGATCACCACCACGCGCAGCAGCGCGTAGGCGATGAACATGATGGCCCACACGCTGGAGAGCCAGCGCTGGATGCGCATGAACGGTGCGGAGTTGTCGGCCAGCCACTCGAATGCGGCAACGCCCTGCGGCCCACCCTTCCTGGCGGCGAACCCCTTGGTGACGTCCACGGTGACCGGACGACCGGTGAAGGTGGTCCCCAGGAACCAGGCACCCGCCACGAGGATGAACAGTGATGCGCGGGCCAGGGTGAGTCGAGCGTCCTGAACGGTCAGGTCGAGCGTGATGCCGAGGGCGATCTCCAGGATCACGAGGGCGCCCAGCTTGTCGAGCCGGCCACGTCGGAACGTGTTGACGAGCGCGACGACTGCGGTGACACCGCCGCCGATCACCAGAGCCCAGAACGGCGTCAGACCCGCTGCGGTCAGGGAGTAGTACGCGACCAACGGAATGACGAGGTCGAGCAGGTACGGCAGGACCCCGAGGAAGCCGCGCGATCGTTGTGGGCGCACGCCGGTGGTGGTGGTCACGGTCATTACTCTCCGATCTGGGCGCCCCAGCTTCGACAGGGCAGGCTGCCCGCAATCGCTCCAGCGTCGGCCACTGACATTACAATACTTGCACATGTCAATCAACTACCTGGGCGAAAAATCCGCTCAGATCCTTGCAGGGGACTCGGAGTGGTCTAAACGGTCAAAATCGGCTGAAGCGGTATGGAACGCCAGGGCGCGACGGGCAGTCGCCAGGACACGTCGCGCGGCGATCCGGGTCCCGTACATCGTCGACGACCGGGCACGAGGTCGCCTCTCCCGGCCGCCCAACCCGGCGAGTCGTGACACCAGCGAAACTTTAACCAGGTAGCCGAGCATCGCGAACACAGCCGCCGCAACGGGAGAAACCATGGATCGGACGGTCATCGCGGTGCCAGGTCAAGATGGGTAACCAGGAACTGCGCGGGCCGCACATCGACTACCCGCGCAACGGCCGGGTCGACGCTCTCGTCGCCCGCTGGGCGTTGGCCACCCCGGACGCGACCGTCCTGCGGTCGGGGACAGCCGAACTCAGCTACCAGCAGCTCTCGGCGCAGGCCGAGGCGGAGCGCCGGGTACTCGCCGCACAGGGCATCGGTCACGGTGACGTCGTGGCCGTACGGCTGCCGCGTGGCCCCCGACAGGTCGCGGTCCTGCTCGGGGTGCTCGCCACCGGGGCCGCATACGCCGGCGGTTCGGTGGACTGGCCCCGGGAGCGCTTCGACGCGATCGCGCGGCAGTGCTCGGCCCGGCACATCATCGACGATCAGACCCCGCCCGTACCCGCTGCCGACGGCCTGCTGCACATCGAGCCCGGCGCGCCGTCCGACCCGTGCTGCGTCTTCTCCACCTCGGGCAGTACCGGGCAGCCGCGCGCCGCCCTCGCGCCGCACGCCGGCACCGTACGCTGCGCCCTGGACCCCGCCATGGGCTTCGACGCGGACACCCGGATGCTGCAGATCTCCCCGCTCGGCTGGGACGCGATGTCACTGGAACTGTGGGGACCGCTGATCAACGGCGGTACCAGCGTCCTGTTCACCGGCACCCATCCTGGGCCGGGCGAGCTGCGCGCGGAGATCGCGGCCGGCCTGAACACGCTCTTCCTGACCACCAGCCTCTTCCACGCGTTCGTCGAGGAGGACGTCGAATCGTTCTCCGGTCTGCGATGCGTGCTGACCGGCGGGGAACGGATCTCCCCGGCACACGTGCGCCGGCTGCGCGCGGCCCACCCCGACCTCAGGATCATCAACATCTACGGTCCGGTCGAATGCTCCATCATGGTCACCCGGTACGTCGTACCGACCGGCGCAGACGTCGACGAGGTGCCCATCGGTCAGCCGACGGCGAACACCACCGTGCGGCTACGCGACGGCGAGATCACCGTCTCCGGCGATGGTGTCGGCCTCGGATACCTCGGTGAACCGCACGCCACCGCGGAGCGGTTCGGAGTCGATGACGACGATGGGCGCTGCTACCGCACCGGTGACCTCGGCGCCGTCGACGCGGACGGGATGCTGGTATTCGGGGGTCGGGCGGACCGCCAGTTCAAGATCCGAGGTACCCGCATCGCGCCCGAAGAGGTCGAAGCGGTGATGGACGCGCTCCCCGGGGTGTGGCGCAGCGTACTGCTCCCGGTCACCAGAGGATCCGCGACCGAGACGCTGGCCTGCTACCTGGGTGAGGCGGACCCGGACACGATCCGAGCGCACCTGGCCGCCCGCTACCCGGCCGCGTTCGTCCCGCGTACCGTGCTGTGCCTGGAAAGCCTGCCCACCACGGCGAACGGCAAGCTGGACACCGCCGCCCTGACCGCCATCGCCGAACTGGAGACGGTGGTCGACGACAGCGCCGGACAGCCGATGAGCCCCGAGGTGGCGCGGGTGGCCGCCGCGGCGAGCCAACTGCTCGACGTACCGGTCGGTGCGGACACCGACCTGTTCGACTTGGGTGCGGACTCGATCACGGTGATCCGGCTGGCCAGCCGGCTGCAGGTGGGTGCCGGTACGGTGCTGCGCGGCAGGACAGCGCGCGTCATCGCCGAATCCGCCGCCCAGCACCGCGAACGGCCGGCCGCGGGCCCGGACACCGCCGAGAGCGGCAGGTGGGTGTTCAACCTGCCGATGACGCAGTACCGGATGTGGTTCGTCGAGAGTCACCACCCCGGCCTCGCGGACCTGACCAACCCGTTGCTGTTCAAGGTCCACGGCGAACTGGACACCGCGGCCTTCGCAACCGCGGTACGTGCGGTGGTCGCCCGGCACGAAGCCCTGCGGACCGCGCTGCGCCCGGAGAGCCGGCGATGGATCGACGCCGTGCCCGTGCCGTACGACCGGATGGAGTGCACGGTCGTCGACCACGACGCGGCGGCGGTACGGGAGTTCATCGCCGCCCCGTTCGACCTGGCCGTAGACCTTCCGTTGCGGGCCAGGATATTTCGCGTCAGCGCCACGGAGCATGTGGTGGTGCTCGCGGTGCACCACGTCGCGTACGACGGTTGGTCCGAGGCGGTGCTCTGCCGGGACCTCTCCGCGGCGTACGCGGGGAGGGTCCTGCCGGTCGCGCCCGGGTTCCGGGAGGTGGCGCTGCTACAGGTCACCCAGGCGCCCGCGACGGACCGGTTCTGGTTCGACCACCTGGCCGACGTACCGGAGATTCCGCTCGTGGAGTCGGGCGAGGTACCGCCGGGCGCGGGGCCGGTGGCCGAGCACCGGCTACCCGCCGACGGTATCGACCAGGCAACGCTGCAGGCGGTCTGCGCGCGGCTCCGCGTGACTGACACCGTCGTCTTCCTCGCCGCCTGGGTGTGGGCGCTCCGTGAGGAGACCGGGGGCCGGGACTTCGCCCTCGGTATGCCGTTGAGCGGCCGTGCCGTAGCCGAGGCCGACGACGTCGTCGGGTGCTTCGCCTCCTCGGCGGTGATCCGCTTCCCACAGGAGGTGCGTACCGTCGAGGATTGCCTGCAGCATGCCGCCGAGCTGCTGGAACGACTCCTTGCCGACCAGTACGTCCCGCTGGAGCGCATCATCCTCGGGCAGCAGGCGCCGGCGTCCGGCCGCAATCCGCTGTGCCAGGTCGGTTTCGTCATGCAGAACATGCCCGCGGGTGAGCTGAGACTGGATGGGGCGCGGGTCGAACGGTTGCCTGTGGCCCGGGGCGAGTCGCTGTACGAGCTGGCCCTGGAGATCGACAAGCCGACCGGCGGGATCGTCATCTGGCACCGTACCGACGTGGTGGCGCCCGACCGGGTCGCCCGGCTCGGTCGACGATGGCTGAGCACGATCGCCGCGCTGGACACCGAACACGAGGGAGCGCAGCGATGAGCGTCAGCGGCGCGCTCGGTCCGCTGTCCCTGACAGGAAGCGCGATCACCACCGGAGTCCTGGTGGCGGTGGCGATCAGCCTCGTCCCCGTGTTCCTGTCCCTGCCCGCGGGGGACTACGTGGCGGTACACAAGGTGGCGGGACGCTACTTCGACCGGTTCATGCCGCCCACGGTCATGCTCACCACAGTCGCCGACATCGTCCTGGCGATCCAGGTGGCCGCGCCGGCACGGGTGTTGTTCGCGCTTGCTGCGGCGTTCCTCATCGGAGTGTCGCTGGTCTCGCAGTTCGGCAACGTGGCGATCAACCGGGTGGTCAAGGCACTGCCCGCCGGTGCTCCGCCGTCGAGCTGGGCCGATCCGCGCCCCCGCTGGCGCCGATTCCACCTGTGGCGCACCGGTTTCGCGACCGCGGCGCTGGTGAGCACCGTGGTCGCGTTGTCCCTGACCTAGAAGGCCGTGACAGACCTACCGAGTAGGAGGGCGTGCCGATGGATGCGCCACGCTGCCCGTACCCGTTCGCCCGGCCGTCGGCTCTGGCCGTGCCCAAGGAACTGGCCGACCTGCGCAACGACCCGGCGGTACCGGTGACACTGCCCAGCGGCGACAGCGCGCTGCTGGTGACCCGCTACGCCGACGTGCGTCGGCTGCTCACCGACCGTCGGCTCAGCCGTAACCTGAGCCGGCCCGGGGCGGCGCGGATCAGTAAGAACAATTCGATGTTCACCGACCCGCGGATCGACCCCGACCCACCGGAGCACACCCGGGTACGTCGGCTGGTCATGCGTGCCTTCACCCCGGCACGGGTGGAGGCCCTCCGGCCACAGGTGGAGAACCTCGTGGACGAACTACTGGACGGAATGGCCGCGCACGGCGGACCGGTGGACCTGAACGAGGCGCTGGCGTTCCCGCTGCCGATCCGGGTGGTGTGCGTGCTGCTGGGCGTGCCGGAGAGCGACGTCGACTCGTTCCGCCGGTGGACCGAGATGTTCCTGTCCGTCAGCCGCTACCGCGGTGAGCAGATCCGCCAGTCGATGGCCGAGATGAGTGCCTACATCGTCGAGCTGGTCGCGGCCCGGCGCGCCGAACCGGGGGACGACCTGGTCAGCGCGATGGCGCAGGTGGCCGACGACGACGACGGCCAGCTGACCGAGTACGAGCTGCACTGGTGGTGCCGGCTGCTGCTGCTGGTGGGCTACGAGACCACTGCGACCCAGCTCGGCGGAGGTGTGGCGATGCTGTTGTCACACCCCGACCAGTTGGCGCTGCTGCGCCAGGATCCGACGTTGCTGGACAACGCGATAGAGGAACTGTTGCGCTGGAAGCTGGTCGGCTCGTCGGTGTCCATGCTGCGTTACGCCACCGAGGACATCGAGATGGACGGGTACACCATCCCGCGTGGTACGAGCGTGATTCCCGGCGCCGACTCGGCCAACCAGGACAGCAGCGTCTTCGACGACCCCGGCACGTTCGACATCCGGCGTTCCGACAACCCGCACCTCACCTTCAGCCTGGGCCCGCACTTCTGCATCGGCGCGAACCTGGCCAGGCTGGAACTTCAGGTGGCCACCGACAGGCTGCTGCGCCGCTTCCCGACGCTGCGGCTGGCCGTACCGGCCGAGGAACTGCGCAGGGTTCCCGGTGCGTTGCTGGAAGGGTTCCAGGAGATCCCGGTCACCTGGTGAGCGGGCGGGGTGCCCGCCGGGATCCCGGCCACGCCGGTTCCGCTGCTCCGGCGCACCAGTGAATCTTTATCGGCCGCATCGAGCATGGACAGGCCCGAGGGCATCGACGTACGGCTCGTCCCAGCGACGTCCGTCCGATCAAGGAGGTGTACGCGTGCCGCAGCCCGAGCTCGCGAAGATCGAGAAGGTGTCGCTGGCCGCAATCGAGCCGAACACCCGGCGCGGTGGGGAACTGCGGGTGGTGCTCGGGCCGAAGACGGCCGGCGCGACCAGTGGCTTCATGGGTGCGCTCACCCTCGCCCCCGGCGAGTACGTGTCCGAGCACTATCACCCGTACTCCGAGGAGTTCCTCTACGTGGTGCGCGGGAGCATGAAGGTCCGGGTCGACGGTGACTGGATCTCCCTGGACGCGGACGAGGGCCTGATGGTGCCGATCGGGGTACGCCACCGGGTGGAGAACGACGGGACCGAACCCGCCTTCGCGGTGTTCAGCCTCGGGCCGCTCGCGCCGGAGCCGCGACTGGGTCATGTGGACACCGAACCGGTTCCCCGACCGGAGGTCGGGCACCAGAAGATCGCCAACGGCTGAGGTGGGGTAGAGGACGTCATGAGCGCACAGACCGAGAACAGCATCACGATCAAGGCCCCGATGGAGCTGGTCTGGACGATGACCAACGACCTCGCCGACTGGACCAACCTGTTCAGCGAGTACGCCAAGGTCGAGGTGCTCGACGAGCGCGACGGCGTGATCCGCTTCCGACTCACCATGCACCCGGACGAGCTGGGCCGGGAATGGAGCTGGGTATCCGAGCGCACCCCGGACGAGGCTTCGCGGACGGTGCGCTCGAAGCGGGTGGAGACCGGACCGTTCGAATTCATGCACATCTTCTGGGAGTACTTCGACGAGCCGGACGGTGTCCGGATGCGATGGTCGCAGGAGTTCGCCATGAAGCCCACCGCCCCGGTCGACGACGCCGGGATGACCGCACGGATCAACCGCAACACCCCGGTGCAGATGAACCTGATCAGGCAGCGGATCGAGGCGGTCCACCGGGGAACGGGTGCGGAGGTCTGATGTCGGACTGGGGCTCGGGGCTGGGCGCGCTGGCGACGGTCGTGAACGGGATCGCCGCGGGGATCATGCTGTCCACCGTGATCGGCATCGTGCCCATGTTCCGTGCGCTCCCGTACACCGGCTACGTGCAGATGGTGCAGTTCATGCGCCCGCGCTTCGACCCGATCATGCCGATCTCGAACGGCGGCGCGCTGCTGATCGACCTGGTGCTCGTCGCGACCGGCCGGCGCGGGATCGTGCTGCACGTCGCCGCCGTACTGCTGCTCGCCGCGGTGATCACGATCTCGGTCAGCAGGAACGTACCGGTCAACAGGTACCTGATGTCACTGGATCCGCAGGAGCCACCTGACGACTGGGCCGAGACCGACCCGCGCAGGCGCTGGCAGAGGTGGAACAACATCCGGACGGGCCTGGCCGTCCTCGCATTCCTGTGCAACGCGGCGGCTCTGATCAGCTGACCGGTACCGGCGCTGGACCATCGAGCACTGACGGAGGAACGAACGATGACACGTGCATCCGGCGGAATTTCGCTCACCGGGAAGAAGGTTCTGGTCACCGGGGGCGCGCGCGGTATCGGCGGCGCGATCACGTTGGCCATGGCGGAAGCCGGTGCCGATGTGCTCGCCTGCTACCAGCAGGGTGGCCCGCATGTGGCCGAGTTGGAGCGCAGGCTCGCCGACACCCCCGGCAAGCATCACCTGATGCGCGCGGACGTTACCAGCTCGGCCGACATCGCGGCCCTGATGCTCCAGTGCCGCGAACGCTTCGACGCGCTCGACGTGGTGGTGAACAACGCCGGGGTCATCAGCCACGTGCCCTTCGCCGAGCTGACGATCGAGGAGTGGCACCGGATCGTCGACACCAACCTCACCTCGGTCTTCGCCGTGGTGCAGGCGGCCCTGCCGTTGCTGTCCACGAACTCCTCGGTCATCAGCATCGGCTCGGGGTCCGCGCTGGTCGGTCTGTCCCTGCGGGCGCACTACACGGCGACCAAGTCCGGACTGCTCGGGCTGAGCCGGTCGATCGCACGTGAACTCGGACCCAAGGGTGTGCGGGCCAACGTCATCTCACCCGGTGTCATCCAGACCGAGAAGAAGCTCGATCAGACGATCATCGACCGCTACGAAGGCATGACCGCGGTGGGTCGGCTGGGCCGGCCGGACGAGATCGCCACTGTGGCGGTGTTCCTGGCCAGCGACCTCTCCAGCTACATCACCGGGGCGAACATCGACGCGACCGGCGGCATCTGATGGCGGCCGGGCCCGCGACGCCGTTCCGGGTCTTCCTGCGCCTACGTACCAATCCCGGTACGGGTGCGGCGTTCGAACGGGACTGGCAGCTCGGCGCGAACGTGATCGCCGGCCGGCCCGACAACCTCGGGCAGTGGCTGGCCCGCAGCACCGAGGAGCCGGACACCTACTACATCGTCAGCGACTGGACCGACGAGGCGAGTTTCCGCTCGTACGAGCGCAGCGTGGTGCACGCCGAGCACCTGAGCCGCCTGCGTCCACACCGGACCGACGGGGAGATGTGGACCACGTCGGTGGTACGGACCATGTGGCCCGGCACCGCGGCGCCGGGCCCGGGAGCGCAGGAGCCCAGATGAGAGTACGGGTGCTGATCTACGCGCTGGCGCCGGACGCCGATCCGGACGGGGTACAGAAGGCGTACCACCAGATCAGCGCGGCGCTGGCCGGTGTTCCGGGCCTGCTCGGCAACGAGTTGATGCGTGAGGTGGGCCGGGACGAGGCGGCGTTCGTGGTGATGAGCGAATGGGAGAGCATGTCGGCCTTCCAACGCTGGGAGCAGGGCGCCGACCACCGTCGGACGACCGCTCCGTTGCGGCCCTACCAGGATTCCCGACGTGGCCGGCCGTTCGCGCTGTACGAGGTGACGGCACACTACTGAGTGGCGCACTGCTACGGGTGGTGTCGGGTAGCGATTGAGGAGCCCATGGAGTACACACTTGCGTTGTCCGAGATCGGCGCGGGCGATGTGACCAGAGCGGGGATGAAGGCGGCGACACTCGGCGGCCTGATGCAGGCTGGATTCCGGGTACCGGACGGGTTCGTGGTGACCACCGAGGCGCTCACCGAGGCGCTCCGCGTCGCCCCGCCGGGCACGGAGATCGCTGCCCTCCCGCTACCCGACGCCCTGGCCGAACAGGTCGACGCAGCCCTGGAGAAGCTGGGTGAGGGCCCCGTCGCGGTGCGCTCGTCCGGTGTCTCCGAGGACCTGGCCGGCCGGTCCTTCGCCGGGATGTACGACTCGTTTCTCAACGTCACCGGCCGCGGCGAGGTTCTCGACGCGGTACTCCGCTGCTGGGCCTCGGGTTTCTCCGAGCGGATCACCGCCTACCACGAGGACATCACCGGAACGCCCGCGCAGGTGGCGGTTCTCGTACAGCGCATGGTCCCGGCGAGCGCGGCCGGGGTCGCGTTCAGCGTCAACCCGGTGAGTGGACGCCGCGACGAGATCACGGTCAGTGCCGTGTCCGGGCTCGGTGACAAGCTGATGTCCGGGGAGTCGGTCGCGGACGAATGGACGGTGCACTCCGGGACGGCGAAGCTGGCCGCCGGCGACGGTACAGCGATCGACGCGGCCGGTGTGCTGCGCGTCGCTGAGCTGGTGACCGCGGTCGCGGAGCATGCCGGCGGACCGCAGGACATGGAGTGGGCCATCGCCGACGGCGAGGTCAACGTGCTCCAGGCACGGCCGGTCACCGGGCTGGCCGAGCAGGAACAGATCCCGATCGACGAGGATCTGCCGGCCGGTTTCTGGGTACGGGCGCCCAATGTGGAGACCGCCTGGGTACCGATGCAGCGTTCGGTCTTCCTGCCGGTGTTCGGATCCGTGGCGAGCAACATCTTCCGCTTCACCACGGGAGCGCGGGTCTCGGCGCGGATGATCCGGGGCTGGGCCTACATCAGCATGCTGCCCGAGGACCCGGCGGAACAGGTACGCAAGCTGGAGGGGATCGGCGCCGAGGTGGCGGGCGGTGCGCCGGACGCCGTCGTCGAGCAGTGGAACACCGAGTGGAAGCCGCGCTTCGCCGGTGAGATCCGTCGGTTGCGCGACGTCGCGATCGAGGATCTGACCGACGCCGACTTCGAGCGCCATGTCCGGCACCTGGTCGCCGTCTTCGCCGACCTGCACGACAAGTACTTCACCCTGGCCAGCGCGGGCATCGTCATGCTCGGCGAGCTGGGTCTGACCTGCGCCGAGGTGCTCGACCTCAGCCCGGCAGGGTCCCTGGAACTGCTCGGCGGCCTGGTCGGCGACCATGTCCAGGCCACCGCGCAGCTGGGCGACCTGGCCCGACTGGCGGCTGCCGATCCCCGGCTGTCGGCCATGCTGGCGGAAGGTACGGTGGATCCGTCCCAACTGGGGGAGATCGACGGTGCGTTCGCCGCGGCCTTCGCCAGGTATGTCAGCGAGTACGGGCACCGGACGATCGGTTTCGAGATCACCGAACCGACCATGGCCGAGCAGCCGGAGATGTTGCTGGGACTGATCGCGGGACAGCTGGACCGACCGTACGACCTGGCGGCCGAACGCGCCGCGCTGGCCGAGCGCCGATCGGCCGCGCTGGCCGGCCTCGCCGAACGGCTCGAGCATGCGACACCGGATCAGCGGGAACACTTCGAGAAGGCCCTCGCCTACGGTGACCGCGGCTTCTCGCTGCGGGACGAGAAGGTCTTCTATGCGGTGTCCTGTTGGGCACTCCTCCGCTACGCCACCCGGGAACTCGGCCGGCGGCTGCACGCGGCGGAGCTTGCCGACGACCCCGGGGACGGCTTCTACCTCGAGCTCGACGAGGGCCTCGCCGCGCTGCGCGAGGGCACCGACGTACGTGAGGCGGTGCGGCAGGGGAGGGGACGGCACAGCTGGGCGGTCGCCCGCCCCGGTCCGCGGACCTACGGCGACTATGCCCCACCGGCGGGTATCGGCGACGCGCAGCTCTCCCCGGAGGCGCAGCGGGTCCGGGCGGTGAGCGGTTGGTCGATGTCGCTGCGCGGTGGCCCGTCCGGCGGCGGTACGGACGGCGACCGGCTCAGCGGGTTGGCCGCGTCGCAGGGCCGCTACACCGGCACGGTGCGGGTGGTTTCCGGGGTGACCGAGTTCCACAAGGTCCGCCGCGGCGATGTGCTGGTGTGCAAGGAGACCACCTCGCAGTGGGCGGTGCTGTTCAGTCTTGTCGGTGGACTGGTCACCGACCAGGGCAGCATGCTGTCGCACCCGGCGATCATCGCCCGCGAGTACCGGGTGCCCGCGGTGGTGGCCACCGGTAACGCCACCGCGGTGCTGCGGGACGGTCAGATCGTCACCGTGGACGGCTCTGCGGGTACGGTCACTCCGGCTTCGTCGTGAGTAAGGGGTCGGGCGGCGCCGCCCGACCCAGCTACCGGATGGTGGCCAGCCGGGCGACGGCCGCGTCGATACGTTCGTCCGGTGCGGTGAGCGCGACCCGGACATGCTGGCCGCCGGCTGGTCCGTAGAGCGAGCCGGGGGAGACCAGCATGCCGTGCTCGGCCAGCCGCGCCACGGTCTTCATATCGTCCTCGCCTGCGGTCGCCCACAGGTAGATGCCCGCGGTCGAGTCCTCGACCCGGAATCCGCTGGCCTGCAGCGCGGGGCGCAGTGTGGCCCGGCGGGCCCGGTACCGTTCGCGTTGCTCGGCGATGTGGGTGTCGTCCCGGCTCGCGGCGAGCATCGCGTGCTGCACCGGCCACGGCACGATCAGTCCGGTGTGCTTGCGGACCTCCAGCATGCCGGCGATCAGTTCCGGATCGCCGGCGACGAAACCGGCCCGGTAGCCGGCCAGGTTCGCGGTCTTGGACAGCGAGTGCACGGCGAGCAGGCCGGTGTGGTCACCGTCGCTGACGGCGGGATGCAGCACCGACACCGGTTGTTCGTCCCACCCGAAGGCGAGGTAGCACTCGTCGGAGGCGAGTACCGCGCCGTGCGCCCGGGCGGTGGCGACGAGCGCGCGCATGTCCTCGACGGAATGCACCCGGCCGGCCGGATTCGACGGGGAGTTCACCCACATCAGGCTCCGCCCCCGCGCACCCGGTGGGCACTCCGGGCTCGCCCGGACCACGTCGCTGCCGGACAGCCAGGCGCCCGCCTCGTAGGTCGGGTAGGCGAGATCGGGGACGACCACCGTGTCACCGGGCCCCAGTCCGAGCAGTCGGGGCAGCGCTGCGACGATCTCCTTCGAACCGATCGTCGGAAGTACGGCGGATGCGGCCAGTCCGCTGACCCCGAAGCGCCGTTCCAGCGCCGAGACGATGGCCGACCGCAGTTCCCCGGTGCCGTGGGTGGGCGGATACCCGGGGATGTCGGCGCCGGCGGCGAGCCCGGCCCGGACCACCTCCGGTACGTCGTCGACCGGGCTGCCGAAGGACAGTCCGATGATGCCGTCGGGGTGCGCGAGCGCCGTACGCAGGTGTGGCCGGAGAACATCCCACGGCCGGGCCGGCGGTCCCGGGCTCATCGCGCCGCCGCCATCGCAGGCTGACCGACGGACACCAGCTGCTCCAGCTGCCGTACGACCGCCCCGCTGGTGGGCCGGGCGAGGATGTCCTCCCGGGCCTCCTGCGCGGCCGCCGCATGACCCGGGTCGGACAGCAGCGCCAGCACGTTCTCCCGGATCAGTGCCGCGGTCGCCTCCGGGCCGGGCAGGAACCGTCCGGTGCCGCTCTCCTCGATCCGGTGACCATGCAGGGCGTTCTCGGGCATGTGCGCGATCACCAGCTGCGGCAGACCGCCCCGCAGGCCGGCCATCATCGTGCCGGCGCCACCCTGGTGTACGAGTGCCGCGCAGCTGGGCAGCAGCAGGTTCAGCGGCACCGGCCCGGCGTGCCGTACGTTGTCGGGCAGCGTGCCGAACGTGGCGCGCTGGTTCTCCGACACGGCCATCACCACCTCGACGTCGATGTCCTCGAGCGCCTCCGCGACCAGTGGAGCCAGCATCAGGTGGGCGAATCCGAACCGGTCCAACGAGTTCCCCCAGCTGACGCAGATCCGGGGCCGTTGCGGCTCCCGCATGAGCCAGCCCGGTGCGACCGAGGGCCCGTTGTAGGGCACGAGTTGGATCGGGTGGCGCACCATCCCGTCCGCCTTCTGTACCCGGACCGGACACGGGTCCAGGGTCATGTCGCCGTTGATCCCGATGGTGTCGAGTCCGAAACGTGCGGCCAGTTCACCCACGAAGTCCGCCTCGAAGGTGGCGAGCTCGCTGGTCATGTCGATGCTCCAGAGGTGACGGACGGCCGGGACGCCGAGCAGGCGGGCGACCAGCGGGCCGGCGAGCCCCATCGGTTCGTACACCACGAGGTCGGGGCGCCATCGGCGACTGAACCGCACCAGGTCGTCGGCCTGCGCCGATGCGGCGTCGGCAGCGATCCGTACGCCGAGCAACGAACGACGCCGGGTCCGCTGGGTGTTCTCGGTGGCGTCGCCGGTGTGCCGGGCCGGCGGTCTGGGCTTCCAGCCGCGTTTGCTGATCTGCTCGGTCAGCACCTGGGCCGAGTTGAAGGGGGCGCCGACCGGCAGCGCCGGCAGGCCGGCCGCCAGCACAGTCGGCGCGAACTCGGGGCCGGTGGCCACCAGCACCTCGTGCCCTGCTGCGCGCAGGGCCCAGCCCAACGGCACCATCGGGTAGAGGTGACCGCTCCAGTCCCAGGTCGTGAACAGCACACGCATGCGGTAAGCCTCCGGTCGTCGTCAAGGTCCAGCGACCCTCATCCGGTCACGGCAAGCCCGGCCTCCCGGGTACCAGGGACCTGGTGCGCCAGGTCGCGCACGACCTCCGAGGGGGTGGGCAGGTCGAGGTGTTCGGCGCGCAGCTGGGCCGCCTTCTCCTGGTAGGGCCCAAGATCGTCCAGGAACTCGGCCAGCGCACCCGCCAGCGCGTCATCGGTGATGTCACCGCTCCACACCTGTCGGCCGGCGCCGGTTCCGACCACCTGCTGAGCATTGAGCACGGTGTCCGGGGCGAGCGGGAGGATGAACTGTGGCACGCCGGCCGCCATCGCCGTCATCAGGGTTCCGCCGCCGCCCTGGTGTATCACGGCGGCACAGCTGGGCAGTAGCAGATGCAACGGCACCGGGCCGGCATGCACGACGTTGGCCGGTAGGGCCGGCAACGCCGCACGCTGTTGCGGGGTCACGGCCAGTACGACCTCGATGTCGCGGTCGGCCAGAGCATCGGCGACCCGGGCCGCCAGTATCTGGTCCTGCATGCCGAGGCCCTGCAGGGTGGCGCCCCAGGTGACGCACACCCGCGGTCGACGTGGTCGGGACCGCAGCCATGGGGGCAGGACAGCGGGGCCGTTGTAGGGGACGAAGCGCATGGGATGGCGGGGGTTGTCGTACCCGGTCTGCAGACGCGGCGGGCACGGGTCGAGGGTGCCGTCGCCCAACGCGTTGACACGTGGCGCGCCGAGCCGCTGCGCGAGTCCACCCAGGATCTCGTCCTCGACGACGGTGATGGAGGAGGTGAAGTCGATCGTCCACAACATCCGGTACGACGGCACGCCGAGGGCACCTGCCAGTACGGGACCGAGCAGGGCCGTGGGCTCGAACACCACGCAGTCGGGCTGCCAGCTCCGGGTGAAGCTCACCGCGTCGTCGGCCATGGCCTCAGCGCTGGCCGCAGCGATGCGCAGCACACTCATGCCGCGGCGACGCTTGATCGGATCGTTGGGCGTACCCGAGTTGTGCGCCTGCGGGTTCCAGTTGCTCCGGCGGACCGCGTCACTCATCTCCGCCTGGACATCGACGGGGTGGCCGGCGGGCAGGGCAGGCAGGCCCGACCCGGTGATGGTCGGGACGAAGTTGGGGTGGCTCACCACCATCACCTCGTGGCCCGCGGCCCGCAGCGCCCAGCCGAGAGGCACCATGGGGTTGAAGTGTGAGCTCCACGCCCAGGTGGTGAACAGCACTCGCATTGGCTACTCTCCCGCCGCCCGCATGTCCTGCCCGCCATGGTCACGGTGCTCACTAGAGAAACCCTGGACCCTGCCACCGGCGCGGTCGGCACCCGTACGCACCTCGACCGGGGCGGCGCACCGTGCTCCGTAGACCAACAGCACGCAGTGAGGAGAATGGCATGGGCGATCATGCGCCAGGGCCGGCCGGCCGGAAACGGGTGCTGGTGACCGGTGGTGCCGGGTTCATCGGCTCGCACTACGTGCGCACCATGCTGACGGGCGGCTATCCGGGCTACGAGGACGCCGAGGTCACCGTCCTGGACAAGCTGACGTACGCCGGCAACGTCGCCAACCTGCCGATGCGGCATCGCCGGCTGAACTTCGTCCGTGGCGACGTCAACGACCAGTCCCTGCTGCGCGACCTGCTGCCGGGTCACGGCGCGGTGGTGCACTTCGCTGCCGAGTCGCATGTGGACCGTTCGGTGGATGGTGCGGCGGAGTTCGTCCGGACGAACGCGGGCGGTACGCAGAGCGTGCTGGAGGCGGCGTTGCACTGCGGTGTCGACACCGTGGTGTACGTGTCCACCGACGAGGTGTACGGGACCATCAGTACCGGCAGCTGGACCGAGTCCGAGCCGCTGCTGCCGAACTCGCCGTACGCGGCGTCCAAGGCTGCCGGTGATCTGATCGCCCGCGCCTACTGGCGTACGCACGGCCTGGACGTGCGGATCACCCGCTGTTCCAACAACTACGGGCCGTACCAGCATCCGGAGAAGCTGGTGCCGCTGTTCGTGACCAACCTGCTGCTCGGCAGGACGGTCCCGCTCTACGGCGACGGCCGCAATGTCCGGGAGTGGCTGCATGTCGACGACCACTGCCGGGCGATCCAGCTCGTACTGACCGGTGGTGCGGCGGGCGAGATCTACAACGTCGGCGGGGGCACCGGGCTGACCAACCGTGAGGTGACCGCCCGCGTGCTGGAGTTGTGCGGTGCGGGCTGGGACCGGGTCCGGCAGGTCACCGACCGCAAGGGCCATGATCTGCGGTACGCCGTCGACGACAGCAAGATTCGCGCCACCCTGGGGTACGCGCCGCGGTGGGCGTTCGATGACGGGCTGGCCGACGTGGTGGCGTGGTACCGGGACAACCCGCAGTGGTGGGGTGCACCGGTGGGCGCGGTCTAGTGCCGCGCGAACGCCTACCGGCCGCCGGCGGGTGCCGCCGCGAGCTCCGGTGCGTCGTCCTGTCGGGCTGCCAGTTCGGAGGCGTGGCCGACCGCGAACCGTACGAGGGCGCCGACCCGGGCGGCGTCGGCTTCGCCGACCGCCGTACCGGTGGGCAGTACGAGGCTGCGTTCGGCGAGTTTCTCGGTGTGTGGCAGGCGGGTGTGGTCCCGGTAGGGCGCCATCATGTGGCATCCGGGGTGGAAGTACCGGCGGGCCAGTACCTGTTCGGCGACCAGTACCTGGCCGAGCAGGTCCCGGGTCATGGGTGCCGCCGCCTCGTCGACCTCCAGTACGACGTACTGGTAGTTGTTGCGTTCCTGTTCGTCGAAGGCGAGTACGCGCACGCCGGTGATGTCGGTCAGGCCGGCCTGGTAGGCGTGGTAGATGCGGGCGTTGTGGTCGCGGAACTCCTCCATGCTCTCCAGCGAGGTGAGGCCCATCGCGGCCGATGCCTCGCTCATCTTGGCGTTGACACCGATGTAGGAGACGAGGTCCGGGCCGGTGATGCCGAAGTTGCGCATCTGGCCCGCGCGTTGGGCCAGGTCGTCGTCGTCGGTGACGATCGCGCCGCCTTCGAAGGAGTTGACGAATTTGGTGGAGTGGAAGCTGAACACCTCCGCGTCGCCGAAGCCGCCGATGGGTCGGCCGCGCCAGGTGGCGCCGAAGGCGTGCGCGGCGTCGTAGAACAGGCGGATGTCGGCGGTTCGGGCGACGTCGGCCAGTTCGTCCAGCGCGCTGGGTCGTCCCCACAGATGTACCGCCATGATGCCGGCCGTACGTTCGTTGACCAGGTCGCGGGCGTGCCGGGTGTCGATGGTGCCGGTATGCGGGTCGACGTCGCAGAAGACGGGCGTCAGTCCCAGCCAGGACACGGCGTGTGCGGTGGCGGCGAAGGTCAGGGACGGCACGATGATCTCGCCCCGCAGGTCGGCGGCGCGGAGTACGAGTTGCAGTGCCAGCGTGGCGTTGCAGGTGGCCACGCAGTGCCGGGTGCCGGCGATCGCGGCGACCTGGTGTTCGAACTCCTGCACGAGTGGACCGTTGTTGGACAGCCAGGCCCGGTCGAGGGCCCCGCCGAGCCGGCGGAAGAGTTCGTGCCGGTTGCCCACGTTGGGCCGGCCGACGATCAGCGGGGTGTCGAATTCGGCGGGCCCGCCGAGGAGGGCGAGATCGTTGACGGTCCGCTTCATCGGCTGTCCTTTCGGCTGGTGAACAACGCCGGCCTGGTCCCGGCTAGAAGACCACTGTGGAGGCATCGGCTGGGGCGTGGCTCGTGTCGCATCCGCCAGCAATCTATTTGCATAATGCAAGCAAGTGAGGTACCGTGCCAGGATCCTGCGACCGTGCTGCCCAGGCCGACTGCGATGCAGAAGGGGAGACAATGAAGCGGGAGCGGCCCAGTGCGATCCACACCGTGAAGCTGCACAAGACCTACTCGTCCGGCCGTCGCGAGGTGCACGCGGTACGCAACCTCGACCTCGATGTCCAATGTGGAGAGTTTTTCGGCATCCTGGGCCCCAACGGCGCCGGGAAATCCACCACGATCGGCATCCTCACCACGCTCATCCGGCCGACCAGCGGCAGCGCGACCGTCGCCGGCATCGACGTCACCCGCGACCCGGTCGCCGTCAAACGCCGCATCGGTGTGGTGGCGCAGCAGAACAACCTCGACCGCGAACTCACCGCGCAGCAGAACGTGGAGTTCCGCGGCCGCTACTTCGGCCTGCCCGCCGCGGAGAGCCGGCGCCGCGCCGCGCGACTGCTGCAGGTATCGGGACTGAGCCACCGCGCGAACGCGAAGATCAACGAGCTGTCCGGCGGTGAGGCCAAACGGATCGCCATCGCCCGCGCCCTGGTGCACCGGCCGGAGATCCTCATCCTGGACGAGCCGACCGCAGCCGTCGACCCGCACAGCCGCCGCGAGCTGTGGGACACCGTACGGTCCTTCCAGTCGACCGGGGTGACGGTCCTGCTCACCACCCACCACCTCGAGGAGGCCGAGAACCTCTGCGACCGGGTGGCGATCGTCGACAAGGGCAGCGTTCTGACCTGCGACACCGTCATCAACCTGGTCACCAGGACCGGCGGCGGATCCGTCCTCACCGTCTACTTCGACGGGCCGGTGGACGGCATCGAGCTGACCGACCTGCCTGATGTCACCCGGACAGACGCCGAGGGCGACCACATACGGCTGTTCACCCGTCGTACCGAGGGCCTGCTCAACCGGCTGATGGTGCTCGGCGTAGCAGCCGGACGCACCATCCGCGACGTCGTCACGGTCCGCCCCAGCCTGGAGAGCGCCTACCTCGCCCTGACCGGTAAGGAGTACCGCGCATGACCACCGTGCACCGAGCAGAACCGGAGAGCATCACCGAGGATGCTGCCACCGGAACCGAGGTCGTTGCCGGGGAGCACGGCAGGCACCGGCGTCGCCAGGTTGCGCGCGCCTTCTGGGCGATGATCGCGCGCGAGCTCTACATCCTGCGCCGCAACATCCCGTCATTCGTTCTGCAGACGGGCATGCAGCCGATGCTGTTCGCGGTCGTGTTCACCTACATCATGCCGAGCATCGGCGGCGAGATACGGCCCGGCGGAATCAGCTTCTCCTCGATCCTGCTGCCGGGCATCGTGGCCAACGCGATCGTGCTGAACTCCATGAACGGCGTGAGCATGAGCATGATCAGGGAACTGTCCTACACCCGCTCCATCGAGGACCGGATGCTCGCACCACTGCCGCTGTGGGTGCTCGGGATCCAGAAGGTCATCTGGGGTGCGTTAACCGGGATCCTGTCCGGTGCCGTGGTCTTCCCGCTCATCTACGTGGTGCACGCACCGGGCCAGAGCCCGCACGTCGAGGTGAGCAACTGGCCACTGTTCGCGGCCTGCGTGATCCTCGTTCCGCTGCTGGCGGCCAGCATCGGCCTGTTCATCGGTACGATCCTCGACCCGAGCCAGATCAACGTGCTGATCAACCTGGTGATGGTGCCGGCAACGCTGCTCGGCTGCGTCTACTACCCGTGGGCGGCGCTGCACCCGATCCCGGTCGTCCAGTACGCCGTACTGATCAATCCGGTGGTGTACGCGAGCGAGGCGTTGCGTACCGTCTTCACGCCCGGCGTACCGCACATGCCCGTCGCGGTCTTCCTCAGCGTGATCGTGGGCGCGCTGATCGGCTCGCTGGCGCTGGGTCTGCGTACGTTCCAGCGTCGTCTGATCGGCTGACGGCCCCGTACCGGCTGACGGCCCCGGTGGCGTCAGCCGTCGCGGAACAGCAGCTGCTCCAGCTGAAGATATCCGCAGGCGAGCGCCTGGCGGTCGCGACTGTGCAGCTGGCGGGCGAACATCGACAGTGCCGAGCTCAGGTCCTCATGGCCGGTGCCGGCACTGGTGAGCAGCCCGGTGAGCAGGGCGGCGTCGTGCAGCACCGGTCCGGCCATGTGCTGCCCGGCGGGGGTCAGGACGTGCATGGCGTCGGTCGACACGGTGACCCGGGGGCTGGGCCGGTGGAGTACGGGGCCGGGCGCGCACACCGGTTCCGCCGTGGTGGCCGTCGAGTCGGCGATGAGCGTGCGCAGCGCCCCGTGCCACCCCGTGGTGAGTTCGAGGGCGGCATGGTGCAGCTCGGACCTGGTCGCCGTCGCCGGCGTGCCGTCGAATCGTTCCGTGGGCAGCACCAGGGTCCAGGAAAGGTAGTCGGGCACGGGGCTGAGTCGGGCTCCGGGGTCGATTTCGAAGACGCATTCCTCGGGCGCGGTGGTCGCGGTGAACGCTTCGAGGACGAGTACGCAGCCGGGTGGCCCGAAGACGGGCCGCGGGTCTCGGCAGGTGACCGCGGGAAGGTCGGCGAGCGTCGAGGTGTCCAGCGGCCGTTCGCCGTGGATGGCCACCAGGCCGCTGGGCAGCGGCTGGTGGTCGGGGGCGAAGTGCCGGCCGGCCGGGGAGGTGGGGCCGTCCGCGATGACCAGGACGTCGCCAACGACGCTGGCGCCGTTGGACAGTTCCAGTCGCACACCGTTTCTGCCCTCGCTGAAGCTGTGCACGGTGATGTCCGGATGCAGCCGGTCGGCCAGCCCGATCTGGAGGATCTCGCGCAGCAGGTCCCGGTCGGTCACCAGGCGGGGGCGGAACGGGCCGCCGTCGAGGAACTCGTCCGGCCAGGACGGCAGTTCACGCAACTGGTGGTCGAACGCGGCGGGTTCGGTCGGGTGCAGCTGGTTGCGGGTGGCCTGGCAGGAGTCGTACAGCTGCGCGGGGAGGCCGGCGGCGAGAGCGGCCTGTCCGAGATGGTCGATGTCCAGCGCGCGCCGCGGTGATCCGGAACCGAACCCGTCGTCGCGGCCGAAGACCTCGACCTCGATTCCGCCCTTGCGTAGCCCGTGCGCGAGAAGGAGCCCGCCGAGCCCTCCACCGGAGATCAGCACCCGAATAGCCACGATGCTCTCCTGTCGTCACGGTTAAGCCGGTACGCACCAATTTACTTGTTATATGCAGGCAAACTAATGTGGTGTTTGTCATTCACGCGGTGCATTCCCTGCAGATGACTCCGGCCGCCACGCCCGGAAGGGAACATGGCGGCCGGAGTGAGACCCTGCCCTGCGACGGCCGTCCTCGCCCGGCCCAGCGGTCACACGGCACGTTGGCTACAAGCCGTTGATGTACGCCACCGCCTCCCGCGGCGTGGTCATCCGCTCAGGGCTGTCGTCAGGCATGTCGATCCCGTACCGCTGCTGCACGATCGAACCCATCTCCAGGAGCGCGAGCGAGTCGTAGCCCAGATCGACCAACAGAGTGTCGTTCACGTCGCCAGCGAGATCGATCGAGTCGTCGTCGCCGGCGACCGCCCGCATGATGTCTTTGAATTCATCGATGGTCAGCACGCTCATGGTCTCCTCGCTCTCCGGTTGCTTGCACCACCACCACGGCGTTGAACCCGCCCTCGCCCCGCGCCAGGACCAGAGCGGTACGCAGCGCCGCCGGACGGGAATCCGCGATGACCAGATCGATGCCGTACCCGGCTGGTACCCGGGACACCGCCGGGGTCGGCGGGACGACGCCGGCGCGCAGCGCCAGCAGCGCTGTCGCCACATCCAGGGCACCGGCCCCCGAGTACAGCCGGCCGGTACCCGCCTTCGGCGCGGTGACCGGCACCCCGAACGGGCCGAACACCTCGCGCAGCGCCGCTGCCTCCGCCCGGTCCAGTTCGGGTATCGCGGCGCCGTCGGCGAACACGACGTCGACCTCGTCGGCGGACACGCCGGCATCGGCCAGGGCAGCCCGGATCGCGCGGGTCAGACCCGGTGGACGGCCGGAGCCGGGCGCCGGGTCGAAGGTCGCCGCATACCCTGCGATCACCCCGTAGCCGGACACGCCGCGGGCCGCCGCCGAGGACGCCGACTCCACCACGATCATCGCGCCGCCCTCGCCGGGCGCATGACCACCGGCCGCCTCGTCGAACGGCAGGTACGCGCGGGATGCGTCACCGGTCCGGCTGAGCCGACCACTGGCCGCCTGGCACAGCATGGCGTACGGCGACATCGGTGCCTCCGTACCGCCGCAGAGCATCACCCGGATGCCGGCGCGGATCTCCCGACGAGCCTGGCCGAGCGCATCCAGACCGGACGCCTGCTCGGACACCAGTACGGCGCACGGGCCCCGGGCACGGTGCCGGATCGACAGCTGCCCGGTGGACGCGGCGTAGAACCACGCGATGGACTGGTAGGCACCGACGTGCTTCGGCCCGTTGCCCCACAGCTTCTGCATCTCGCGCTGACCGAACTCGTTGCCGCCCGAGGAGCTTCCGGTCACGACACCCAGCTCGTAGTCGTCCAGCCCACCGGGATCCAGTTGCGCGTCGTCGAGGGCCCACTGCACGGCGGCCAGGCCCAGCTGGGTCCACCGGTCGGTCTGCACCATCAGCCGGGCCGGCACCGCCGGCGAGACGGCGCCGAAGTCGACCCGCCCGGCCACGGTCGCATCCGCCCGGTCCAGACCCGGCACGACGGCGAGTGCGTTGCGGCCGGCCACGGTCTGCGCCCAGTACTCGTCGACACCGACACCCGTGGGAGCCACGATGCCGATACCCGTCACCACGGCGGTCTCCGTCATGGCGATCACTGGCCGGGCGCCGCGAACAGCACGGCCGTCTGGAATCCGCCAAAGCCGCTGCCCACCGACAGCACCACGTCACTGCGGTGTTCGCGGGCGACCTTGGGTACGTAGTCCAGGTCGCACTCCGGGTCGGCGACCTCCAGGTTGGCTGTCGGCGGCACGGTACGGTGCTCGATGGCCAGGGCACAGGCGGCCAGTTCGATCGCGCCGATCGCACCCAGGGAGTGGCCGATCATCGACTTGATCGAACTGACCGGGATCTCGTACGCGTGCTCGCCCAGGCTGCGCTTGAGCGCGGCCGTCTCGTGCCGGTCGTTCTGCTTGGTACCCGACCCGTGCGCGTTGACGTAGTCCACGGCGCTGCGGTCGAACCGGGCCCGGTGCAGCGCGGCGGTGATCGCCTCCGCCATCTCCCGGCCGTCCGGCCGCAGCCCGGTCATGTGGTACGCGTTGCCCCGCCGGGCGAACCCGGCGACCGTGCAGTAGATGTGGGCGCCGCGCCGGCGGGCCGCAGCCTCGTCCTCCAGTACGAGCACCGCCGAGCCCTCGCCGAGGACGAAGCCGTTACGGCGCCGGTCGAATGGCCGGCTCGCCGACTCCGGCTCGTCGTTGTTGGAGGTCGTCGCCCGGATGGCGTCGAAGCACGCGGAGCTGATCGGGGAGATCGGTGCCTCGGTCGCGCCCGCGATCACCACGTCGGCGCTGCCCTCCTCGATCAGCTGGGCGCCGTGGCCGATCGCGTCGAGCCCCGAGGTGCAGCCGGTCGACACGAGCGCGACCGGCCCCTCCGCGCCCACCTGCCACGCGACGTCGCGGGCGATGCTGCTCGGTACGAGGTAGTCGTAGAGGAACGGCACCGACCGGGCCGGGTCGACCAGCCAGTGCCGGCCCCCGTCGGTGGTACGCGCGTAGTGCTCCTCCAGCCGCATGGTGCAGCCGACGGCACTGCCGATCGACGCCCCGATCCGCTCCGGGGGAAGGGCGGCGGTGTCCAGGCCGCTGTCGGCGACGGCCTCGCGGGCGCTGACGATCGCAAACTGCGTGGCCCGGTCCATCCTGTCCGCCGCGCTGGCGTCCAGGCCCGCCGCGATCGCATCGAAGTCGCATTCCGCGGCGACCCGGGACCGGAACCCGGCCGCGTCGAACAGTGACAGTGACCTGGTCGCCGTACGGCCCTCAGTCAGCAGATTCCAGAAGGCATGCGTTCCCAGGCCGCCTGGGGCCACGACGCCGATGCCGGTGACGGCCGCGGTCCGGGGGTAGTTCGACATCAGCTACTTCCTTTGCCCCAGTGGTAGAAGGGGGTCGCCATCGCGTCGCGCGGCTCCTGCCAGTCGGGGGAGTAGGGGTGCACGAGCGGAGAAAGGGCCTCGTTGAGCCCCGAGAAGATCGACTTGTCGCGCAGTTCGCGCAGCTTCGGGCCGAGCGGTGCCTCCGACTGGATGTGGTGGAAGTACAGGCCCTGGAAGGAGAACAGGGTGCGACTGGTGACACCGACCAGGTGCGGCAGTTCACCGGCGTCGGATTCCCCGAACAGTCGGGCCACTTCCCCGGTGTGCCGGGGGTCGAGCCGGGCGACGATGAGGGTGTGTTCGGTCATGCGTCGTCCTCCTTTCAGGGTCGTTGCACCATCATCGGATCGGCCACTGGAGAATCGGACGTGCCCCGGTTCCGGCGCATGGCGTCGAGCGCCGCAGCGGCCGCCCCGACCGTTTCGAGCTGCCCGGCCACGGACGGGTCGAGCAGAGTCAGCCCCAGGGTGGTGACGCCGGCCGCCTCGTACGCGGCCATCCGCGCGGCGATCCGCGGCACGTCACCGAGCAGCGAGACCGCGTCGATGAGTTCCAGCGGCACCGCGCGGGCCGCTGCCGCCCGGTCTCCGGTACGGCAGCACCGGTGGATCTCCGCTGCGGCCGCCCCGTAGCCCAGTTCGACCGCGAGCCGGTAGTAGATGCTGCGTTCTCGGCTGCCCAGGCCGATGAAGTTGGCGAAGTAGCCACGCAACGGCCGGGCCGCCGCCTCCAGGTCCGCGCCCACGCCGATCGGCACCGATGGCAGCACCTGGAACGGCTGGTCGTTGGGGATCCCGGCCGCGGCCCGCCCGGCCCGGCAGTGCGCCAGCGAGTCGGCGATGCGCTGCGGGGAGCTGAACACACCGATCCAGCCGTCGGCGATCTGACCGGCGAGTTCCAGGCTGCGCCGGCCCACGGCACCCAGCAGGATCGGGATGTCGGCACGCACCGCGGCGGCCCGCAGCTGGGCGCCCTCGGCGGTGTCGTCGGGCGGGAGCCGGTAGTGGCGCCCGGGATAGCGTACGGTTTCGCCGCGCAACGCCATCCGGACGATGTCCACGTACTCGCGGGTGCGCTGCAGCGGACTGCCGAACGGCTGGCCGTACCAGCCGAGCGAGACGTCGGGGTTCGACACGCCCAGGCCGAGCTGGAACCGGCCGCCGGACAGGCTGTCGAGCGTGGCCGCCGTCAGCGCCGTCAGTACCGGTGTCCGCGCCGGGATCTGCATCAGGCCGGAGGCGAGCCCGATCCGTTCGGTGGCACCGGCGACGGCGCCGAGCACCGATGCGGCGTCGGAACGGAAGCCTTCCGGAGCCAGCGCCATGGTGTACCCGAGTTGCTCAGCCCGGCATGCGACGGTGACCGCGTGCTGGTGGTTCAGGAAGACCCCGAGTTCCATCTGGTTTCCTCCGCTGTCGTACTCGGCTCGGAGCCGCAGTCTGTCCCGGTTGGTTGGTTTCCGGCTCGAATGTCGTACGAGAGGGCGATTCCACCACTACTCGAGTCAGCTCCGCGTCGATGGCGTAGCTGGTCTCACCCGCCACCCGCAGTCGCTCCGGCGGGCTCCGTCGGGTGTGCGCCGTCGCGGGCGGCCCGTTCGACGGCGTTCAGGTCGGGCTTGCCGTTGGCGTTGAGCGGCAACCGGTCCAGCACCGCCCACAGGGACGGCACGGTGTACGCCGGCAGCTTCTCCGCCACGAAGGTACGCAGTTCGGCGGCGGGTACGGCGGTGTCGCCGGTGACCACACCGGCGACGAGGCGGCGTTCGGCCGCGCCGGTGCCCACCGCGGCGACGACAGCGTCGCGTACGGCCGGGTGCTCCAGCAGCCGTCGGCGGATCTCCTCCAGCTCGATCCGGAAGCCCCGCACCTTGACCTGCTGGTCGGTGCGGCCCAGGAAGCACAGCCGGCCCTGCCGGTCCCAGCGCACGAGATCGCCGGTGCGGTACCGGCGGCGGCCGTCGGCGCCGACGGTGAACGCCGCCCTGGTGGCGGCCGGGTCGTCGAGGTAGTCCACGCACAGGCCCGGACCGGACAGGTACAACTCGCCGATGCCCCCGGGCGGTACGGGACGCCCCGCGTGGTCCAGGACCTCCACGCCGTTGCCCGGGAGCGGCCGGCCGATCGGAAGAGGGTCGTCGACCTCGCACGGGTCGGTGACGGTGTGCATGGTGCTCCACACCGTGGCTTCGGTGGGGCCGTACATGTTGGACACCGTGAGCCCGGGGAATCGCCGCAGCAGTTGGCGCACCAGCTCGGCGGGCACCACATCACCGCCGACCAGGGCGTGCCGTACGCCCCTGAACGCGTCCGGCCGGTCCTCTGCCAGCACCCGGAACAGCCCGGCGCTGAACTGCAGCATGGAGACCCGCTGTTCGGCGAGGAAGGCGGCGAGGTCCGCCGGTGCCAGTACCTCCTGCGGGCACACCACGACGGTTGCGCCGACGGTGAGCGGCCGGAAGATCTCCAGTACCGCGATGTCGAACGCCAGCGTGACGAACCGCAGGAAGCGGTCGTGCGGGTGCACCGTCAGCATGGCGTCGTCGAGCAGCCGCAGTACCCCGCGCTGCGCGACCCGGACACCCTTCGGTCCACCGGTCGACCCGGAGGTGAAGGCGAGGTACGCGATGCGTGCGGGGTCGGCGCGCGGTGGTGGCGGTGCGGCCGGGCCGGGCACCCCGGTCGGGCCGGTCAGGTCGACCGGGGTGACGGCGGTGCAGGGTGGGTCGGCGAGCCGGACCAGCGCCGCCGCCCGGTCGGCGGGTGCGATGATCGCGTGTGGCCGGGCCAGCCGCAACATGGCGGTCAGCCGGTCCGGTGGGTTGTCCGGGTGCAATGCGGTGAACGCGGCGCCGAGCCGGATCACCGCGAACACCGCGACGATCTCCGCCGCCGAGCGGGGGAGCGCCAACGCCACCAGGTCGCCTTCGGTGACGTCGGCCCGGGCCAGTGCCGCCGCCTGCCGCTCCACCGCCGCGAGCAGCTCGGCGTACGTGAGCGTCACGTCGTGCGCGGGGTCGACCACGGCCGTCGCGTCGAGATTTTCGCGTGCCTTGTCGAGCACCACCTCCCACAGCCCCGGCCCGATGCGGGCCGACGGGCCGTCGAGTCGGGCGGCCAGCAGGTCACGATCGTGCCCGGAGAGGCCGCGTACGCCGGCCAGCGGTCGCTCGAGGTGGGTGTGCAGCTCGACCAGGGTGGCTTCGATGGATTCGGCCAGGTCGGCCAGGTCGGCCGCGGTCAGCGCGCAGGTGGCGTAGTCCATCGTCAGGCACGGTGTGTCGCCCCATCGCTGCACGGTCAGCACGATGTCGGCGGCCGTACCGCCGCAGTGCTCCTCGTGGATGACCGCGGTGAGGTCGTCGACGGTCAGCCGGTCCGGCATGAACTCGTCGTGCGCGGTGAAGAGGACCTGTACCAGCGGCATGCGGCGTTCGTCGGACTGGGCGCCGAGGCCGGCGATGAGACCACCGAGCGGTACGTCGGCGGCGGCGACACCGGCGCCCAGTTCACGTGCGGTGGCCCGTAGGTACTCCTCGACCGGTGTGTCGTCGGTGATCCGGCAGCGCACCGGTACGGTCGGCGCCAACGGGCCGACGGTGTCCAGTAGCTGTGCGCTGTTGCGCTGCATGACACTGGCGCCGAGGAGGAAGTCGTCGCGGCCGGTGCGCCGGCCGATCGCCAGCGCGAACGCGGCCAGCAGGACCGCGGTACGGGTGACCTGGGCGGCCTCGGCCAGCCGTTCGGCGGCGTCGCGGGCCCGGTCGCCGAGCCCGAACCGGTGCCGGGCCCCGCGGTAGTCGAACGTGTTCGCCCGGGGCAGGTCGGTGGGCAGTTCCAGTACGGTCGGCGCACCGCGCAGCTGGGCGGCCCGGTCGGCGGTGAGCGCGTCGAGTCGTCCGTCGGCGCGCAGCTCGGCCAGCTGCTGCTGGAACGGTACGAGCGTGGAAGCGGGCCGGTTCGGTGCGGCGAGCCCGGCCCGGGCCTGTCGGTAGTGCTCCAGCAGTTCGCGCCAGATGAGCCCCATCGACCAGGCGTCCGCGATGACGTGGTGGATGACGAGGGACAGCAGGTGACGTTGCGGGCCGAGAGTGGTGAGTACGAACGTGACCGGCGGGCGCTGCATGGGCGCCAGCAGCTGCCCGGTGGTGCGCGACAGTTCGGTGTGCGCGACATCCACGGGGTCGTCGCCGGCCGGCACCCGTAGCCGCTGTTCGACCAGGGTGGGACGCCAGGTCGGCAGGACACGGGCGACGAGACGCCGGTCGACGCGGGCGAAGACGGTACGCAGCGCCTCGTGCCCGGCGACCGTGCGGCACACGGCTTCGCGCAATGCCGGGATGTCCAGGGGACCGGTCAGGTCCGCGGAGGCCAGCAGGTGCAGCAGCGGGCCGCCGAAGTACCAGTCGGCGACCAGCATCCCGTCCTGCGTGGGCAGGATGTCCCGGTACTCGGAACCGGTCCGGGCCGGCGGTGGGGGATCCGGCGCCGCGGTGGCCGCGCCGGCCGCCTCCCGTAACGGTGCCTCGCCGAGGACGGTGACCAGGTCGAGGCGCTGCCCGAGTTGACGTTCGGTGAGCGCGAGCAGGCGGAGGGCGTCCAGCGACGTGCCGCCCAGCGCCACGAGGGAGTCGACGTCGGCCCGCGCGGCGAGCACGTCGACGTCCATGTCGAGAAGCTGGGCCGCGATCTGCAGTACGCCCTCTGCCGTGGTGCTCATCTGAGTTGTCAGCTCCCTCTCACCGTCTGGTCGGTGGTCGTGTCCGGTGGGGGCGCCCCGTTCAGGCGAGCAGGTGCCGGCGCAGCGCGGTGAGGCGACCGGTGGTGAACCCGAGCCCGTTGGTGAGGAACTTGTGGACGGAGCCGTAGCTGGCCCGCGCCTGGTCGAAACCGGCGTCGAGGTACTCGGGGAAGGTGAACTTGGCGCCGAACGCGACGTCGGACATGCTGAAGTCGTCGAGGATCTGGGTCCATCCGACGCCGAGCGCGGTCAGCAGGACGGCCGTCACCCAGCCGGTCCGGTACGTGCCGGACGAGTCGTGTTCCACGAGTGGCAGTTCGGCCGCCGCGGCCCGGTCGAGTACGGCGGCGGTGCCGGCCCGTGCCTGCGGGTCGGTCACGAAGCTACGGAACACGGTGATCACCGCGGGGTCGGGCTCGGACAGGTTGGGCGTGGGGGTGAAGGTGCCGTTGGGGATCTCCGCGTGCACCAGGTCGACACCGGCCGGCAGCCGGTCCTCGTCGTCGAGGCGTTCCTGTGGCCCGCGCGAGTCGACGACACACACCACACCGAGCGCGGCGAGCTGGGCCACTCCGGTGTCCGTGAGACCCGACAGCGACGCGCTGCGGTACACCAGGCCGGAACGGACCACATGGCCGCCGGTGGTGGTCAGCCCGCCGAGATCCCGGACGTTGAACGTGCCGTCGATGCTGACCCAGCGGTCGGCTGCGTCGTGCCGGTGACGTGCCGGTGCGGCCGTACCGGCGAAGGCGGCGGTGGCCGGGGCGGCCAGGGCCAGACCGACGCCCGACAGTCCGATGCGGAGCAGGTTACGGCGGGTTGTCGCCATGGGTGTGTCTCCTGTCTGGGGGTGAGGGATGTGTCTACGCCGCTGTGGCCAGCCCGGGGTCCGTGGACATGGCTGCGGCCCGGGTCCGCATCGCGCGGGCCAGCGGCGGTGCCAGCCGCCAGGTGACCGTGCCGAGAACCAGCAGCATGCCCAGCGTGGGTGCCTGCGCGGCGAGTACTGCGACGTCGAGGGGCAGCCGGTAGATGAGCACGACCCGCAGTACCGCGGAGGTCACGAAGCCGATGCCCCACAGGACGTTGAGCAGTTGCAGTCGCCGTACGAACGCGGGGTCCTGTTCCCAGCTCTCCCGCCAGGCGGCGGCCAGTACCGGATCGCCTCCGGTGGCGAACGGCCGCGCCACGTCGTAGATCAGGGTGCGGCCGAAGAAGCTGGTCGCCAGCCCGAACATGCCGCCGACGAACGGTACGACGGCGGACTTGGCCAGCACGATGCGCCCGTCACCGGTGATGAAGACCAGCAGGACGGTGGCGCCCAACAGGGCGATCAGCATGAGGGAGAAGGTGTTCACCGAGCGGGTGCGCACCGCCACCCAGATGGTACGGGCGCCCACGGCGACGGCGCCCAGGGTCAGTGCGGTGACCGGGCTGAGCCCGAACACGAAGTGCAGCAGATAGAAGCTGGCGACCGGGGTGGCGATGTCGATGAGCATCGGCAGCACCGCGGTCAGCCGCCTGGCGGCCGGTGTGCGTACGGACTGAGACACTTCGGCTCCCGTGAGCGGCGTCGGGAGATGCCGTGCCGGATCGGCGCGGCATCGCGACGCCACGGTGACGGGACCCGCTGAAGAACCGCTCGGACCGCGCTGAAGACTACTGCCGGTTGCGGCCCTGCCACCGCCGGCCGCCGGGTGCCCGGTCGCGCTGCTTGGCCCGGACCATCGCGGTCTCCAGCTTGTTCAGCATGCGCCCGAGTTCGCGGACCTCCTCCGCGTCCCAGCCTTCGACGAAGGCGGCGAAACGTTCGAGGCCGACCTGGTTGAGCCGGTCGAACTCCTTCAGCCCGGAGTCGGTGATGTGGATGAAGCAGGACCGGCGATCGTCCGGGTCCTCGACCAGGGTGACGTGTCCCGCGGACTCCAGGCCGCGCACCTGGCGCGTGATCGACGACTGGTGGACGCCGAGCGAGTTGGCGACCTCGGAGGGACGTACGTTGCTGCGTTCCGCGGCGAAAGCCAGGATCGCCAGCGCGCTGGAGTCGGCGTTGCCGCGCAGCGTGCGCTGCAGCCCGGCGCTCACGGACATCAGCGGACTCGCCAGTGCCCGAAGATCATCCGGCGTCGGCTTCACCTGGCACCTCCATGCTGCGAAAAGGGATATTTGACACAATCAAGCAAGTATTCACTTGGCAGCTTAGTGGAGCGACCGCACCATTGCCAGCCACGCCGCCCCAGGTACCGGTGGTGACCTGCTAGGACTCCGCACCCTCCGGGGCCCGCGCCGTCCCGACGACCCCTCGACCAGAAACCCAGCGACACACTCTTCGATGGCCCCACGGGGCCATGGTGGTGCCGGTGACCAGCACCCACGAGGAGGTCACGATGTCCGGCCCCGCAACCGCCGGCGTCTCGCGGCACGACGACCAGCGGACAGCGCGACGCATCGCCGAGTCGGCGCTCGCCCGCGACGGCGGCGTGCAGACAAATCAGCAGGTGCGGGACTGGCTGGCCGGGCGCCGTCAGGCGCAGACCCAGAACGTGACCCGGATTCCGTTCGCCCAGTTGCGGGGCTGGCAGTTCCGGCCCGCCGACGGCAACCTCGTACACCGGACCGGGCAGTTCTTCTCCGTGCAGGGGCTCGAGGTCAGCACCGACGCCGGACCGGTACAGCACTGGATGCAGCCGATCGTCAACCAGCCCGAGGTCGGCACCCTGGGCATCGCGGTCCGCGAGATCGACGGACTACTGCACTGCCTGATGCAGGCCAAGAGCGAGCCGGGAAACATCAACGACGTCCAGCTCGCACCAACCGTGCAGGCCACCAAGAGCAACTACAACCGGGTACACGGCGGCCGCGAGGTGCCCTATCTGGGGCTGTTCCGCGACCCGCCGCCCGGGCGCGTCCTGGCCGACGTACTCCAGTCCGAGCAGGGCGCATGGTTCTACCACAAGAGGAACCGCAACATCATCGTCGAGGTCGACGGAGAGGTCGAGGAGCATGCGGACTTCTGCTGGCTCACACTTGGCCAACTGCACGAGCTGCTTATGGTGGACAATCTTGTCAGCATGGATGCCCGTACCGTACTTGCCTGCATGCCCCATGCAACCGGGCCCGCAGGACCAACGGTAGGAACGGACCTGGCCGACACCATCGCCCGGTCGGCCGACGCGACCCAGGGCAGCCTGCACTCCACCGCCGAGATCCTCAGCTGGATCACCACCCGGCGCGCCCAGCACGAGCTCACCACCAGCCTGATGCCGCTGCGTGATGTCGAAGGCTGGCACCGTAGCGACGACGCGATCAGCCACGAACGGGGCGTGCACTTCAGCGTCGTCGCGGTGAACGTCGACACCAACAGCCGTGAGGTCGGATCCTGGACCCAGCCGCTGATCCAGCCGCACGGCACCGGCGTGATCGCGCTGTTCGTGCAACGTTTCGGCGGCGTACTGCACGCGCTCGTCAACGCCCGGGTCGAGCCCGGACACCTGGGCGCGGTGGAGCTGGCACCGACCGTGCAGTACACCCCGGAGAACTACGCGCACCTGCCTCCCGAGGGGCAGCCGCCGTTCGTCGACCTGCTCCACCGCCGGCGCGCCGAACAGGTGCTCTTCGACGTCGAGTTGGCCGAGGAGGGCGGCCGGTTCCTGCACGCGCAGAACCGGTACCTGGTCGTCGAACTGGACGAGGACCTGCCGCCGTACGCGCGGCCGGACTTCCGGTGGATGACCCTGCACCAGCTCACCGGGCTGCTGCAGCACAGCCACTACGTCAACGTCCAGTCGCGTACGCTCGTCGCCTGCCTGCGGGGACTGCGATGACCGGGCAGCTCCGGTTCGGGGTACTGGGCTGCGCGGACATTGCGTGGCGGCGCACCATCCCGGCCCTGCTTGCCTGCCCGCAGACCTCGGTGACGTGCGTGGCCAGCCGTGACGCCGGCCGCGCACGGCAGTTCGCCGACCGCTTCGACTGCCGGGCGAGTGACTATGCCGGACTGCTCGCCAGTGACGACGTCGACGCCGTCTACCTGCCGTTGCCGCCGTCGCTGCGGCTTCGGTGGGGTACGGCCGTACTCGACGCCGGCAAGCACCTGCTGATGGAGAAGCCGCTGGCCACCACCGAGGTCGAGGCCAGGAGCCTGGTCGGCGCCGCGCGGGCCAACCACCGGCTGCTGCGCGAGAACTTCATGTTCCTGCACCATTCCCAGCACGCCGCGGTACGGGCGCTGGTCGCCGAGGGACGCATCGGTTCGGTCCGCGGCTTCGACGGTGCGTTCTGCATTCCGCCCCTGCCGCCCGACAACATCCGCTACCGCCCCGAGCTCGGCGGTGGCGCGCTGCTCGACGTCGGCGTCTACCCGCTGCGGGCCGCCCAACTGCTGCTGGGTCCCGGCATGCGGGTGTCGGGCGCGGCGCTGCGCGTCGACCCGACCTCCACTGTGGACCTGTCCGGCCAGGCGACGCTGGTCTCGGCCGACAACGTCCTTGCGTCCGTCGCGTTCGGGTTCGAGCACGCGTACGGCTCGCACTACCAGCTGTGGGGCAGCCAGGGCCGGCTCCACCTGGACCGGGCCTTCACTCCACCGGTCGACCACCGACCCGCGCTGCGGCTGTCCGGCACCGACGGCGACGAGACGCTGCTGCTCGACCCGGACGACCAGTTCCGCCGGGCGGTCGGGGCGTTCGCGGCCGCGGCACTGGCCGGCCGTACGGCCGACGACGCAGCCGAGCAGCGGTGGTGCGCGGATGCGGTGGAGACGCTCCGGCTCACCGACGAGGTACGCCGGCGGGCCGACACCACGACCACCGACCGGTCTCGATCCGTGCCCGAGCCGGTCCGCGCACGGTAGAGCCAGCTACCGCGAGGAGAGGCTGTGACTGCGACGAGCCGCCAGTACCCGTTCATCTTCCCGTCCGCCACCGAGGTGCCCAAGGAGCTGCTCGACGACCTGCACAGCGAGCCGGTCGTGCCGGTCACGCTGCCCAGCGGGGACACGGCGCTGCTGATCACCCGCTACGAGGACATCCGCGCCGTACTGACCGATCCGCGGGTCAGCAAGAACCGTAACCGCCCGGACGTGGCGCGGATGACGCTGGAGAAGAAGAAGCATTTCCAGAGTCAGGTGGCGATGGACCCGCCCGGCCACACCAGGACGCGTCGGTTGATCGCGAAGGCGTTCACCGCCGCACGGGTCGAGCGGCTCCGCCCCCGGGTGCAGGAGCTGGCCGACGGGCTCATCGACGACATGACGGCCGGACGGGCGCCGGCCGAGATCAACGACGCGTACGCGTTCCCGCTGACGATCCACGTGATCTGCGAGATCCTCGGCGTGCCACCGGAGGAGCGGGACCGTTTCCACGACAAGAGCACCCCGCCGTGGGAGTACGTCCGGGAACTGATCGGGCGCAAACGCCGGGAGCCGGAGGACGATGTGATCAGCGCGCTGATCCGGGTCCGCGACACCGACGACGGCCGTCTCAGCGACGACGAGCTGCAGTTCTGGAGCACTGTACTGCTGCTGGCCGGTTACGAGACCACCGCCAACCAGCTGGGCGGCAGCGTGGTGATGCTGCTCGACCGGCCCGACGAGCTCGCCTACCTGCGCGAGGACCTCGACGGGCGGATGCCCCGGGCGGTTGAGGAGCTGCTGCGCTGCCAGGTAGTGGGTTCGTCGTTGTCGATGCTCCGCTACGTCACCGAGGACATCGTCGTCGGCGGCGTACCCATCCCGGCCGGCAGCAGCGTCATCCCGGCTCTGGAGAGCGCGAACTTCGACCCTTCGGTGTTCGGTTGCCCCGCGCACCGCGACCTCACCCGCGACGGCGGCCGCCAGCAGCTGACCTTCAGTACCGGCCAGCACTTCTGCGTGGGTGCCCCACTGGCCCGGCTGGAACTTCAGATCGGCCTGGTCACGCTGCTGCGTCGGCTGCCCGAGCTGCGGCTGAGTGTCCCGACCGGTCAGCTGCGCCGCCGCGACGACGTCTTCTTCCCGGGATTCGTGGAGATACCGGTCGCCTGGTGACACCCGCGGGACGCGGCCGCGCCGCAGGGTGCGGGCCCCGTCCCACCGGGTCAGCCGGCCCGCAGCGCCGGCGAGTGGGCGAACAGGCGCCGGGCGTTCCCGTGGTCGATCAGCGCCCGGCCGGCATCGTCGATCCCGGCCGCGGCCAGCCCTTCGTCCAGCGCCCTGGTGCACCGGACGACCGGGTCGGCCGAGGCCGCGGACCAGTCGCTGCCGTACAGGATCCGCTCCACCGGCACGCTCGCCAGCAGGCTGGGCAGCGCGGAGGGTGCGGCCAGCGCGGTGTCGTAGTAGAAGCGGCCGAGATAGTCGTCGAACACCTCAGGTTCCAGCTTGAAGAACCGCTCGCCCAGCATCAGCACCCGGGATGCCGCATAGGGCAGGAATCCGCCCGCGTGCGCGAGGATCCAGCGGATGTTCGGGTACCGGTCCAGCGACCGGGTGAGCATCAGGTTCACCGCCGCGCGCGTGGTGTCCAGCAGGAAGTCGGCCAGTACCGAGGGCGGTTCGGTCTCAAGTCCGCTCGGTAGCACCAGCGGATGCACCAGTACGACGGCGCAGCGCTGGTCGAGTTCGGCCAGCAGCGGTTCGTACGCCGCGGTGCCCAGGTAGTTGCCGCCGGACTGCGGGATCAGGACGATTCCGTCCGCGCCGAGCGTATCGAACGCGTGGCCCACCTGTTTCAGCGATTCGTCGACATAGGGCATGGGCAGCGCGGCGAGCAGGCCGAAACGGTCGGGGTACTCGTCCCGCAGTTCGGCGATGCTCTCGTTGGCGGCGGTGACGAACGTGTCGGCCTGCGCGGCCGAGCGGAAGAACCCGCCCGGGATCGGGTTGGAGAGCATGCCGAAGCCGATGTCGTTGTCAGCGAACACGTCCCAGGTCTCCGGCAGTGACCAGGGCAGTACGAACGGGGCCTTCGCCTCGCGCATCATGGCGGTGATCCGCGGCGTGATGGCGTGTTGGTGCACGTCGATGCGTCCGGCTACGGGTTTCACGTGTCCAGCAGACCTCAATCGGCTGGAGGGCCCCTTGAACTCGCCTCCAGAGGGTTTCCCTAGACCGCTGCGCGACCGTACCGTGAGACTGCTCTTTCGAGAGGATGTTCATCGTGACCACCGTGACCGATCCCGCTGCCCGGTCGTTGGCGGCTGATCCCGTAGCCATCAAACGGCTCGGCAACGCGTTCTGCGAGGCCAAACTTCTGCTCACCGCCACCGAGCTCGGGCTGTTCACCGTGCTGGATTCCGGGCCGGCCACCGTCGAGGAGGTACGGGACAAGCTGGGGCTCGGCCACCGCGGCGTACGTGACTTCCTGGATGGGCTCGTCGCGCTCGGGCTGCTGGCACGCACCGGCGAGGCGTACGCGAACGGGCCGGCCGCGGCCGAGTTCCTGGTGCAGGGCAGGGACGGCTATTCCGGCGGATTCCTGGAGCGGGCGAACCGGATGCTGTACCCGTCGTGGGGGAAACTCACCGACGCGCTGCGCAGCGGGGCGCCGCAGACGCAGGCGCCGTTCAGTGCGGTCACGGCCGATCCGGCCAAGCTCAAGGCTTTCCTGGCCATGATGGACTCGGTCAATGGTCTGCTGGTGGATGACCTGCTGAGGCTGTTCCCCTGGTCGGAGCGTACGAGTGTGGCCGACATCGGTGGCGCCCGCGGCAACGTGGTGGGTCTGCTCGCGAAGGCCCATCCCGGTCTGCGCGGCACCGTGTTCGACCTTCCGGACATCGCCGACGCGGCCCGTGAGCACCTTGCCGGGCTCGGTGTCGCCGACCGGGTCGGGTACCAGGGCGGTGACTTCTTCACCGACGAACTGCCGGCGGCGGACGTCATGATCATGGGCCATGTGCTGCACAACTGGTCACCGGGGCAGCGGCAGGAACTGGTGGACAAGTGCTACGCGAGGCTGGCGCCGGGCGGTGCACTGCTGATCTACGACGCGATGCTGGACGACGAGCGCCAGGACATCAGCAAACTTCTGGTCAGCCTCAACATGCTGCTGGTCACCGAGGGCGGGTCGGAGTACCCGGTCGGGGAGTGCCGCGACTACCTGACGAAGGCCGGCTTCACCCGCACGACCGCGCATCCGTTGGGCGCGAACAACACCTTGATCGTCGGCTTCAGATAGCCCGACGCACGAAGCGGCGCACTGCGGTCCCGCAGCGCGCCGCTTCTCTGTCCGGATGTCTACTTGATCGCGACCAGTACGTGATCGTCGCCGAACTGCCAGAGCGGGGCCACTGCACTGAAGCCGGCCGCCTGGAGCAGCTCGGAGTGCTCGGCCACCGAGATCCGGTCGCCGTGGTGGTGGTGACGGTGCTGGCCGTGGCCGTTGCCGGCGTCGTAGTTGTCGCCGGCCCCATGATCGTGGCCGTCACCCTTCGCCGCGGCCTCCGGCTGAGCGGCGCGGACCGCCGCCACCTCCGCGAGAGCCGGGTCGCTGAGCACCTGATCCCACCACCGGCTCCAACCGACCCGGTCGGTCGTGCCGACCTGGATCGCCCGACGCACCCGCAGTTCGCGGCCGATCGCGTGCAGTCGGGTGTCGCCGATGCCGAGGTGGTCGCCGTTGGCCAGGATCCCGCCGGGTGCCATCCGCCCACCGAGCCCGTGGTAGAGCGAGGACAGTGCCGGCTTCGACAGCCAGTGCAGGGCGGTGGTGGACACGGCGCCGTGGATGGTGTCCGGTACGTGTCCGCGCCAGGCGTCCGTGGCCAGATCGGCGTCGGCCCAGGTGATGCCGTCGCCGTAGTGCGAACGGGCCAGGCCCAGCAGCAGCGGGTCGGTGTCGATGCCGATGATCCGCGCCTTCGGCAGCCGTTCCTGGAGCCGCCCGGCCAGCGAACCCGGCCCGCAACCGAGGTCGACGATCACCGGTTCGGCGACGTCGGCCAGTCCGACCTCCATGATGTCGCAGAGCACGGTGAACCGCAGCTCGCGGTCGGGGATCCGGCCCTCCTGCTGTGCGTCCCAGCTGCTCATCCAGGTTGCGGCGACGCTACCGGGCACGGTCAACGCTTCCATGATTGCTCCAGTCCCGTATCCAGGCTGATGATGTCCCAGCTCAGTTGATCGTTCTTGAGGAATCCTCGGGCCGGCCGCCGGTGTCAGGCCGCCAGGTCGGCGAGCACCCCGACGACGTCGGACGGGGCCGGCATGGCAGCGGCCTCCGCGCGCAGCCGCTGCGCCTGCTCGCGGTAGGCCGGTTCGGTGAGCAGGATCTCGGTGTGCCGCAGGATCTCCTTCGCCTCCGTGCGCGGGTCCAGATGGATCCCGGCCCCGGTCCCGGCCAGACACTCGGCATTGAAGGTGGTGTCGTCGAGCGAGGGCAGGACCAGCTGCGGTGGCCCGGCCCGTACGCAGGTCATCATCGTTCCGCCACCTCCCTGGTGCACCATGGCGTCGCAGGCGGGCAGCACGTCGCGCAGCGGTACTGGTCCGGCGTGGATCACGTTCGCTGGCAGCTCGCCGAACTCGGCCAGTTCCCTGGACCCCACCGCCAGTACGATGTCGGCGTCGAGTGTGGACAGTGCGCGCAGCGTGTCCGGTGCCAGGTACGAGTCGTGCAGGCCGAGATTGTGCGTGGTGGTCCCCCAGGTCATCGCGACCCGCGGCCGGTCGCCCCGCACGGTGAGCGGGTGCGGCGCGCAGCCCATGGGCCCCGGGTAGCCGATGTAGCGCATGGGCTGGCGGCGCTCGTCGTCGCGTACCTGCATCCGCGGCGGGCACGGGTCGAGCGTGATGGTGCCGGTGAGGTTCACGTCGACGAGGCCGTAGCGGGCGAATTCGGCGCCGAACAGCCGATCGCTGATCGCCTGCATGCCGACGGTGTAGTCCGGCGCCCACAGCACCCGCGCGCTCGGCAGCCCGCGCAGCGCAGCCAGGGCGGGGCCGAGGAACCCGGTCGGCTCGTACACCACCAGGTCCGGCCGCCACTGGTCGGTGAATTCGAGCGCGTCGTCGAGCATGCTGAGGCAGCCCTCGAGCACCGAGGACATGGTGACGCGGCCCATCTTGTTTTCCGGCCGGTCCCGTACGCGGGCTGCCGCCGGTCCGTCCGCCGCGGTGGCCGCGGTGACACTGGTGGTGCTGTACGTGCCGAACCAGTCCCGCAGGTCCTGGGTCACGTCGATGTCGGGGCCGAGAGGTACCGCGGTCAGGCCGGAGGCGGTGACGGTGGGTACGAAGGACGGATTGGTGACCACGGCGACCTCGTGCCCGGCGGCACGTAGCGCCCAGCCGAGCGGCACCAGCGGCTGGTAGTGCCCGGTCTGGGCCCAGGAGCTGAAGAGCACCCGCATCACAGCACCACCGTGTCGATGGTGGCGGCGAACCGTTCTGTTGTCGACACCAGCCGGGTCCTTCCTTTTCGACTGGTTCCCAGGCTGGAGAAGCACGGTAGATTTTCGATGGTCGCCCGCCGTACCGGGATTCCCGCTCTGTGCGGCCGTGTCGTAGCCGCAGCCGCGCCTACGAGCGTCGCTCTATCGCCGCCAGCTACACCTCAGTCGGCGGAATCCCGGCGAAAGGAACGAGCGGCGATGCGCGTTTTGGTGACGACGTGGGCGTGGCCCTCGCACTATCTCCCGCTGGTGCCGATGGTGTGGGCGCTGCAGGCGGCCGGCCACGAGGTCCAGGTGGCCAGCCAGCCCCGGCTCAGCACCGTGATCACCGAGTCCGGGGCGGTGGCCGTACCGGTGGGGCCAGATCTCGACCACGACGAGGTACGGGCGAGGTCGATGCGGGAGCTGTCGCTCCCGGCGATCCCGCAGGCTCCCGTGGCCGGCGAGGAGATGACGAAGTGGCAGCCGGAGCGGCGGGCCAAGGTCGCCAGGGTGTTCAGCGTGTTCACCGCCTACAGCGACGCCATGCTCGACGACCTGCTCACCTACGCCCGGTGGTGGCGGCCCGACCTGGTGCTGTTCGATCCGACCACGTACGCCGGCCCGCTGGTCGCCGCCGCGCTCGGTGTTCCGGCGGTACGGCACACCCACGGGGTGGACGTGCACCACCAGGCCCGCGAGGTGGTGGCCGAGCTGGTCGCGCCGCTCGCCGCGCGGATCGGACTGAGCGACGTGGATGTCGCCGGTGCCCGTACGATCGACCCCTGCCCGCCGAGCCTGCAGCTCGACAGCCCGGTGCGTCGGGAGTTCGTACGCCATGTGCCGTACAACGGGCCCGCGGTGCAGCCGACCTGGCTGCCGGAGCCGACGAAGCCGAGGGTCTGCCTCACGTGGGGAACGTCGACCAGCCAGCTCACCGGCGAGGAGACCTTCAAGCCACCGAAGGTGATCGAGTGGACCCGGGACCTGGACTGCGAGACGGTCGTCTGTGTCACCGAGGCCGACGCGGCCACCTTGCACGCGCGCATCGGTACGGACACCCCGGACGTACACATCGCGGAGAACCTGCCGCTGCACATGGTGCTGCCGAGCTGCTCGGCGATCGTGCATCAGGGCGGCAACGGCACCCTGCTCTCCGCCTGCCATTTCGGGCTGCCCCAGCTGATGCTGCCGCAGCTTCCCGACCAGACGTTCCACTGCAGGCAGGCGGTGAAGACCGGGGTCGGCAGCATGCTGCTGCCGGCCGAGGCGACCGCCGAGACCGTGCCCGCAGAACTGACCAGGATGCTGGAGGGCGGGGAGTACGCGGAGGCCGCTGACCGGCTGCGCGCGGAGATGCAGGCCCAGCCCACCCCGGGTGAGGTCGTCGAACGCCTCGAGAAACTCGCCGGTCACTGACCGGAAGTGTTGGAGATCCCGTGAAAGGCATCATCCTCGCCGGCGGCGCGGGCACCCGACTGCACCCGGTCACCCAGGTGACGTCGAAGCAGCTGCTTCCGGTCTACGACAAGCCCATGATCTACTATCCGCTGTCGGTGCTGATGTTGGCCGGCATCACCGACATCCTGGTCATCACGACGCCGGAGGATCCGCCGAGTTTCCAGCGGCTGCTCGGGTCCGGCTCGGACTACGGCCTGAACATCAGCTACGCGCGCCAGGCCCAGCCGAACGGGTTGGCCGAGGCGTTCATCATCGGCCGGGAGTTCGTCGGTGACTCCAGCGTCGCGCTGGTCCTCGGTGACAACCTGTTCTACGGTCCCGGCTTCTCCGACCTGCTGCGCCGGGCCATCCGGGAGACGGACGGCTGCACTCTCTTCGGTTACCGGGTCAAGGATCCGGAGCGCTACGGTGTCGCCGAGCTGGACGCACACGGCAGCCTGGTCGCCCTGGTGGAGAAGCCGCAGCGGCCACCGTCGGACATGGCCGTCACCGGGCTGTACTTCTACGACAACGACGTGCTCGACATCGCCGCCGAGGTCAGGCCGTCCAGCCGCGGTGAACTGGAGATCACCGACGTCAATCTGGCCTACCTGCGGCAGGGCCGGGCGAAGGTCATCGATCTGGGCCGCGGGTTCGCCTGGTTGGACACCGGGACCCACGACTCGCTGCTGGAGGCCGGCCAGTTCGTCCGGATGCTGGAGAACCGTACGGGCGTACGGATCGCGTGCATCGAGGAGATCGCGCTGCGGATGGGATTCATCGACGCCCCGCAGTGCTACGCGCTCGGTGAGAAGCTCAAGAAGTCCAGCTACGGCCAGTACATCATGGACATCGCGGAGTCTCTGAGTCTGGCCCGCTGACGGAAACGGGATCCACGACGCTCGTGGATCCCGTTTCCGTCAGCGGTTCTCGGTCAGCGCGACTTCTGCAGTACGAGCAGCTGGCTGGCGACCGGGTAGAGCAGGCTGAGGTTGTAGGTGCCGATGTCGCCGACGATCTGCTGTGGGTCGAATTCTCCGAAGCCGTGCAGTTCGGCCGGGTCGCCGTGCACCATCTCCAGCCCGGACTCCTTGACCAGCTGACACACGTCGAGGTTGGTGCCCCAGAAGTTACGTTCGAACGGGCCGAACGGCGGCAGGTCGAAGAACAGGTCGACCGACAGCACTGCCCGCCCGCCGGGCGCGAGCAACCTGCCCATCGCCTCCAGCATGCTGCCGGCCTCCTGCTGGCTGACATGTTCCAGCACCGACAGCGCGAAGATCCGGTCGAATGTGCCGGCCTCGAGTTCGGCTTCCTGCAGGGTCTTCTCCACGAGGGTGACCTCCGCACCGAACAGCGAGATGAACCTGCTGTGCTGTTCGCGCGCGGTCTGCGCCTCGTTCTCCCGGTGGCTGGTGGTCCACCGGGTGTCCTGCGGATCGGACGGGTCCACGTTGATCACCTGGCAGCCGGCGTCGGCCAGTGCGATCTGGAATCCGGAGAGCCAGCCACCGACGTCCATGACGCGCATTCCGGGTTCGAGTTCGGCGATGTGGAAGGCCCACGGGTACTCGTAGACGCGGGTGAGGCTCGTCTGGTAGAAGCCGAACGGTCCGTACCGTGCCGGGTCCTCGTCGGTGAACCGGTGCTCGTAGGCCAGTGCGCGATCGACGTGGTAGCCGAACGGCGCACCCCACTTCTTGTTCCAGGCCCGGTACTCCGGCGGTAGTTCACTTCGCCCGATCATCCCGAGTTCCTCCCACTATCTGCTCACAGTCCTCAACCAGCCGGTCGGCGGGTGGCAGCACCTGCATGTGTCGTTGGACGGCCCGGGCACGGGCGGCGTACGCGGGGTCGTCGAGTACCTCGCGGCAGGCGTCGGCGATCGTGCGGGCATCGGCCCGGTGTACGTCGACCGCGGTACCGACACCGGCCTGCCGCAGTATCCGTACGTTGTGCCGGTGGTCGAATCCGGGACCGATGCCGACCATCGGCACGCCCAGGCGCAGCGCGTCCTTGACGCTGCCCAGCCCGCCGTGGGTCAGGAACAGGTCACAGGCTTCCAGTATCAGGCGCTGGTCGGCGAAGTCGACCAGGGTGACGTTGGCCGGTGTCGGTCCGAACGCGGCGGTGTCGTTTCCGCGCCCGACGGCGAGTACGGCGGTGACCGGAAGGGATCCGAGCGCTTCGATCACCTCGGCGAGGAACGCGCGTGCGCCGGGCAGGTCGTACACCACCGTGCCGAAAGCGGCGAACACGAACGGTCTGGTGTGGTCGAGGCCGGTGATCCAGTCCGGCAGCCGACCCTCCGCCGAGCCCGTCAGCGGATGCTGGTAGGCGCGGGTGTTGGGCAGGATGAACTCCGCCTCCGCGTACGCCCGCGGCACGAACGTGGCGTGCAGGTAGTGGTAGAGCCGCGCACCCTGCGGGTCGTCGGGCAGGGCCAGTTCGGCCCGACCCTTGTCCAGGATCGGCGCGAGCTTCGGGCCGGTCACCTCGGACAGGCCGCCGAAGGACGCCACCGACACGTGCGGGATACCCAGCGCCTCGGCGGCCAGGTAGCCGCCGAACTCGTCGGCCTCCCGGACCACCAGATCCGGTCGCCAGTCCCGGGCGTGCTCCAGTACGTCGGCGGCGCAGCGCTGGGCCGCCGGGCCGGCGTACACGGCGGTGACGCCGTCGGCGACGTCGCGCAGCGCGTCGGCGGCATCGGCGTAGGAGTACCGGAAGAAGCCGCGGGGCAGCAGGGACACCACGTCCGGCGCCCAGTCGTAGCCGGCCGGAAGGTGCGGCAGCCCGTACTCGGCCAGGTCGTCGGCCATCCGGTCCAGCGTCGCGACCCGGACGTCGTGGCCGCGCCGCTGGGCGGCGTGCGCGACTGGGAGCAGCGGCCGCAGGTGGCCGCTGGCCGGTTGCGCGGTGAACAGGATCCGCAGCGGTCGTTGCGCTCTGCTGGTTGTCTCAGCCGACACCGGCCACCTCCCGGGCTGTGGCCAGCTCGGTGAGCTGGTCGACGACGACCGACGCGCTGGGCTGCGCGGCCATCTCGGTGCGCAGTCGTGCCGTCTGTTCCTGGTAGTGCGCCGAACCGAGCACGTCGGTCACGCACTCGCGCAGCAGCTCCGGTGTCTCGGTGGCGGCGAAGCAGGTACGGCTCGCGCCGACCGCCTCCAGCCGGCGGGCGTTGAAGACGTGGTCGGGCATGCGCGGTACGAGCACCTGCGGCGTACCGGCGTCGATCGCGGTCATGATCGTGCCGCCGCCGCCGGAGTGGACCACCAACGCGCAGCTGGGCAGCAGCAGGTGCAGGGCGATCCGGTCGACCACCCGTAGCCCGGGCCGGGGTTCGAGCGCGTCGAGGGGGTTGAGTACGACCACGTCCACGTCCAGCCCGGCCAGCGCGTCCAGTACCCGTACCTCGAACGGTTTCGCGGCGCCTTCGAACCGGCCGCCGACGGTACCGCCGCTGACGCAGACCCGTGGCCTGGCGGGCGGTTCCCACAGCCACCGCGGCACCTCCGACGGGCCGTTGTACGGCACGTAGCGCATCGACAGCCGGCGTACGTTCTCCTCGCCGCGCAGCGACGGTGGGCACGGGTCGATGGTGGCCTCGCCCAGGGTGTCCATGTCGCCGAGCCCGTACCGCTCGGTGAGTGCCCGCAGCGCCTCGGGCTCGTACGTGTGGCTGAGGTGGGTGAAGTCCATGCCCCAGATGTGCCGCACCGACGGGATGCCGAGGATCTTGGCCGCGACAGGTCCGGCGAAGGTGGTCGGTTCGTGGATGATCAGGTCCGGCCGCCAGGTGGAGGCGAGGTCGAGCAGGTCGGGCAGCATGTTCCCGGCGGTGTCCACGTAGAGGGTCTGTGTGCCGGCGCCGAACTTGTCCAGCAGCTCGCTCATGTCGACCGGTCGTGGCCACCGGGCGAGATGGGTCTGGAAGTCGGTGAACGCCGCGGTGTGGTCCACGTCGGTGCCCACGGGCACCGGGGTGAGGCCGGTCCGGTGGATCACCTCGGCCAGTCCGGGCTGGCTGGCGACCCGTACCTCGTGCCCCGCGGATTTCAGCGCCCACCCGAGTTGTACCAGCGGGAAGAAGTGCGAGGCCCAGCCCCAGGTGGTCAGCAGTACGCGCATGCGCCCACCTTCGTGGTGCAACTTAGAGGAATGCTAGTGATCGAATTGTCGCTTTCGGCGCTGGTCGGTGCCGGTCACCCTCCGAGAGTTCTTCTAGGGCGGTGGGGTGCGCTGAGCCGCGTACGTGAACTCCGGGACGCCCGCCACACTCGAGAGCGACGAAGGCGAGATGGCCACTTCGACAACTGGCACAGGCTCCGTCGGCCGGGCGATCAACCGGGCGGCGGTGATCGGCGCCGCCGGATTCATCGGCTCCTCGCTGTCCGCCGCGCTGACCAGCTCGCACGTGGACACCGCCTGTTTCACCCGCAATGTACGGCTGCTCAACCACCGCAACGAGCTGCATTACGCCCTCCAGCACGCCCCGGTCGTCTACTACCTCGCCAGCAGCATCAACCCGACACTCGGCGAGAAGCACCCGGAACGGGTGGCCGCCGACCACCAGACATTCAGCCGCCTCCTGCGCCAGCTGGCCGCCCGCAGGGACCCGCCGGCCGTGGTACTGACCAGCTCCGGCGGCACCGTCTACGACCAGGACGTCGCCCCGCCGTACTCCGAATCCTCACCCGTCCGGGCCGCCGGCCGCTACGGGCAGGCGAAACTCGCCCTCGAGGAAGAGCTGTACAAGTACTCCGACCGCCTGCCCAGTGTCATCCTGCGACTGTCCAACGTGTACGGACCGGGCCAGGTCGCCGGCAAGGGGCAGGGCGTACTCGGCTATTGGATGCGCGCGGCACTCGACGGTGAACCACTGCGCATCATCGGCGACCCGGAATGCAGCCGGGACTACGTGTACATCACCGACGTGGTGGACAGCATCGGCCGGGTGGACACCGCGATACGTACCCGCCAGCTGTTCCCCGACCGGCGCGCACTCGGCGATCCGGTCGTACTCAACATTGGTTCTGGTACGGCGACCCCGCTCACCGAACTCGTCTCGGTGGTGCTCGGCGTGGTCGGCCGGGACGTGCCGCTGACCTACACCGAGGCCCGCAGCCTGGATCGGCGGCACGTGTGGCTCGACGTGACCCGGGCCGACGAGCTGCTGGGCTGGCGGCCATGTACCGGTCTGGTCGAAGGTGTCGCGCGCATGTGGCAGTGGACGGTCGAGAGCGAGCACCGCCGCGCCGTCCCGGCGCGACCGGCCGCATCCCGGCTCTCCGAGCGGACACCAGCAGCGCCCTAGCGTGGTCGCGCAGCATAACGCGGCAAACACACAGCCGTGGAGGTAGCAGGGTGCTGAGCGAGGTAATGGCGCGCGCCGGTCAGGCGTTGATCAGCGACACCGCGCCCAACGGAAAGAGTTACTGGTCGCGTCGGTTCTGGGACCGGGACGCCGCCGAGAAGCACCCGGTGCTGGCGCAGGCATTCCTGCAACAGAAGAAGACCATCACCGGATACCTGGAGAAGTACGGCGCCGACGCCGAGCGATCGATCGAGTTCGCCTGCGGTACCGGCGAATTCACCAGATTGACCGCGGAGCACACCGGCGTGCGGGAGATGACCGCGGTGGACATCTCCGCGCAGGGCCTCGAGCTCGCCAAGAGCCGGGTGAAGCACGACAACATCACCTTCCTGCAGGGCGACTTCTGGGCCGAACACGACTTCGAGCCGGCCGAACTGGTCCTCTGCATCGACGCGATCCACCACCTGGGCAAGATCGGCGACGTCGTCCGGCACATCCGCAAGTACGTCAAGCCCGGTGGCATCTTCATCGGCAACCTGTTCACCGGCGACAACTTCCACGAGTTCGAGCGCAAGCGCTACGGCGCCGCCGAGCATCTGTGGCGGACCACGCTGTTCTTCGGTACCGCGATGATGATCAAGATCAGTGGCGGGCGACTGTACTCCGGATCGCACCGCACCCAGCTGCTGCCCAGCGAGACGAGCGAGAAGATGATCTCCGACGTCTTCCCGACGATCCTCGAGGTCAGCCGCGACCCGTACTTCACGGCCTTCGTCTGCCGGGGCTAGACCGATGCATGTACTGGTCACCGGTGGGGCCGGCTTCATCGGCGGGCGCGTGGTGCGCACGCTGGTCGAAGCCGGCCACCAGGTCCGCGTGCTCGACTGCCTGCTGTCGGACACCCACTTCTCGTCGGACCCGCCGGAGTATCCGGATGGGGTCGAGTTCGTCCGCGGCGACCTGCGCGACCGGGACACCGTGACCGCCGCGGTGCGCGGCATCGAACTGGTCAGCCATCACGCCGCAGTGGTGGGCCGAGGCAAGGAGATGCTGGACGCCGCGCACCACGTGTCCTGCAACGACCTCGGCACCGCCAACCTGCTCACCGCCATGGCCGAGGGCGGGCTCGCTCGGCTGATCCTGGCCAGTACCGTGGCGCTGTACGGCGACAGCAACTACGACTGCCCCGAGCACGGGCGGGTCCGGCCACAGCGGCGTACCCGGGAAGACCTGGAGGCCGGGCGGTTCGCGCCGCGCTGCGGGCAGTGCGGGTCGCCGCTGCGGGACTCGCCGGTCAGCGAAGTCGACGTCATCGACCCGCCGCGCAACATCTACGCCATCACCAAACTGACCCAGGAATATCTGGCCGAGGCGTGGGCGCGCGAAACCGGGGCCCAGGCGGTCGCGCTGCGCTACCACAACGTCTACGGGCCGGGGATTCCCTACCAGAGCCCGTACTCCGGGGTCGCCGCGATGTTCCGCAGCATGGTCTCGCGCGGCGAGGCGCCCCAGGTGTACGAGGACGGCGGTCCGACCCGCGACTTCATCCACGTCGACGACATCGCCGCCGCGCATGCCACGGCCATGGGACTGGGCTGGACCGGGTTCCGCGCGTTCAACGTCGCATCCGGTGTGCCGCACAGCATCCACGACGTCGCGGCCGCACTGTCCGCCGCCCGCGGCGGACCCGAGCCGGTGATCACCGGGAAGTACCGGATCGGCGACGTGCGGCACATCGTGGCCAGCCCCGACCGGCTGATGGCGGAGACCGGCTGGCGGCCCGCCGTCGGATTCGACGAGGGCATGAAGGAATTCGCGTACGCACCGATGCGTGGCCGTCAGGAGGGCTAGAACCGTGTCATTGCGTGTGATCGTCGCCGGCGGTGGTGTCGGCGGACTGTGCCTCGCCCAGGGTCTGCGCCGGCTGGGCATCGAGGTGACCGTGTACGAACGCGACGCGGCGGCGAGCGCCCGTGGCCAGGGCTACCGGCTGCGCATCGACCGGCACGGCACCGCGGCCCTGCGCGCCTGCCTGCCCGACGACCTGTTCGCCCTGTACGAGGCCACCTCCAGCCCGCCGTACCTGTCCGTCGGCCGCATCTACGACGACCAGCTGAACCTGCTCTACACCCACGCCGACCCCAACGCCACGATCGACCCGCGGACCGCGGCCCGCGGGGTGAACCGGCTGACGCTGCGTCAGGTGCTGCTGGCCGGACTCGACGAGCAGGTACGGTTCGGCGGCACCGTCACCGGATTCGAGCACACCTCGACGGGCGTACGGGTGCAGCTGGCCGACGGCCGGGTGGACACCGCGGACCTGCTGGTCGGCGCGGACGGGCTGCGCTCGATGGTCCGGCGCGGCCTGGCGCCGGACGCCGACGTACTGGACACCGGGATGCGGGCCATCTACGGGATGACCTTGCTCGACGAGCACATCGAGACCACGCTGCCGCCCGAACTGTTCAGCGGCTCCTGCCTGATCCAGGGCCCGGAGCGGCGGACGATCGCGCTCGGGTCGTACCAGCCGGTGCTGCCGCAGCAGGAGGCGGTGCAACGGTTCGCGCCGTACGCGCACATCGACCCGGTGCCCGACTACATGAAGTGGGTCGTCGTCTCGCCGCTGTCCGGCTATGCGCTGACCGAGGCGGAGTTCTGGTCCGCACCACCGCAACGGTTGTGCGCCGAGGCGCTGACAGCGGTCAGTGCCTGGCATCCCGACCTGGTCGACCTGGTACGCCGCGGCGTACCCGAGGTCACCACGCCCATCGCGATCCGGGCCGCCGCACACCTGCCGGACTGGTCGGCCGGGCCGGTGACGCTCATCGGCGACGCCATCCACGCCACCACCCCGGTGGGCGGTACGGGCGCCAACACCGCGCTGCGCGACGCGGCGAACCTGTGCGAACGGCTCCGCGATGTCAGTACCACCGCCCAGCTGACCGACGCGGTGTCCGGCTACGAGGCCGCGATGCGCGAGTACGGGAAGGCCGCCGCGGTCAGTTCGTTGCGCGGAGCGGAGAAGATCTTCCGCTGCGACCCGGTCGGAGTCTGAGAGGAACACCGGTCATGACTGAAGCACCACCCGAGGTCAGGCGCCCAGGCCGTCCCGGCGGCAAGCCGCCCCGCCCCCTGGCCGACCGGATTGCCGACGTGCAGGAGACGCTGCGCACCCAGCGGCACCTGTGGCTGTCCACGGCCCGTGACGGCCAGCCGCACCTGGTGCCCCTCGCGTACGTCTGGGACGGCCGGCAGCTGCTGTGCGCGACCAAGGCCGGCAACCGGTCGGTACGTAACCTGCGCGACTCCGGCGCCGCGAAGATCGCCATCGGCACCGCGCAGGACGTCGTACTCGTCGACGCCGCGGTCCGGATCGGCGACCCGGCATCGGCGCCGCCCGAGGTCGTGTCGTGCTTCGACCGTCTGCCGCTCAACCCGACCCGGGTGCCCGGTGTCGTGCTGCTGCATTTGCGCCCGATGAAGATCAGCGCATGGCGGGAGCTGTCCGAGATGCCCGACCGGGTGGTCCTGCGCGACGGCTCCTGGCTCACCACCGACGACGACCCGGGCTGACCGCGGCGTGCGCGCACATCCACCCGACCGACCAGGAGGGACCAGCATGCAGGTGCGTGAGCTGGCGATCGCCGGAGCCTTCGAGTTCGCCCCCGACATCCACACCGACCAGCGGGGACTGTTCGTCGCGCCGTACCAGGAAGCGCCGTTCGTCGAAGCGGTCGGACACTCCTTCTCCGCCGCGCAGCTCAACTACAGCCGGTCGACGCGCGGGGTGATCCGGGGACTGCACTACACCCGTACACCACCCGGATCGAGCAAGTACGTCTACTGCGCCTCCGGGCACGCGCTGGACATCATGCTCGACACCCGGGTCGGCTCCCCGACGTTCGGGCAGTGGAGCGCGGTCGAGCTGGGTAACGGAACGTTCCGGGCCATCTACTTCCCGCTCGGCGTCGCGCACAGCTTCGTGGCGCTGCAGGACGACACCGTCATCGCCTACATGATCAGTAGCGGGTACGTACCCGAGCAGGAACTGGCGATCCACCCGCTGGACGAGCAGGTGGCTCTGCCCTGGCCGAAGGACATCACGCCGATCCTCTCCGAACGCGACCGGGCGGCCCCGACCCTCAGCGAGGCCCTCGCGGCCGGTCTGCTGCCCCGCTACGAGGACTGCGTGAGTTTCCGCCCATCACCCGCCGACGAGAACCCCGAGGGGGAGCGCCTTCATGTCTGAGAAGAAGTTCACCGATCCGCGGATCGTGCCGCACGAGTCCGAGCAGGAGCGCGACGCCCGGGAACGGCTGACCAAACTGCTGGTCGACACCCCCATCCCGCCGGTCTACCTGATCGACAACCTGCCGGTGTACCTGCGCCGCCACCAGCTCGCCGACCTGCTCAACATGGACCAGCTGTACCGGATGCTGCCCGAGGTGCCCGGCATCATCATGGAGTTCGGGGTACTGCACGGCCGGCACCTGGTCGCGCTGACCGCGCTGCGCAGCATCTACGAGCCGTACAATTCGCTGCGCCGCATCGTCGGCTTCGACACCTTCACCGGATTCCCAGGCATCGACGACGTGGACCGGGTCAGTACCAGCGCGGTCGAGGGCCGTTTCGCCGTCCCCGACGGCGAAGTGGAGCACCTGCGCGAGGTGCTCGCCGCGCACGAGGCCAGCGAACCGTTCGGGCACACGCAGCGCTCCTTCGTCGTCGAAGGCGATGTGCGGGAGACGGTGCCGAAGTACCTGGCGGACAACCCGGAGACGGTCATCGCCATGGCCTACTTCGACATGGACCTGTACGGGCCGACCAAGGAACTGCTGGAGATCATCAAGCCGTACCTGACCAGGGGCAGCATCCTGGCCTTCGACGAGTTGGCGCACCCCAAGTGGCCCGGTGAGACCTCGGCACTGCGCGAGGTGTTCGGCCTCGACCACGCCCCGCTGCGCCAACTGCCGGGCCGCGAGCCCCCGGTGATCTACCTGAAGTGGGGCGAGTGACGAGTATTGCTCCGTACCCCACCGCGCCCCACTGCACTGCACCGCACTACACCGCACCCCACTGGACATTTTCCCCGAATGGCCGTTTAGCCCCTTTTGGTAAAGGAGCATTCGGGGAAAATGCCTACCTAGGGGCCGCCTGGAGATGCATTTTCCCTGAAAGTCCGGATCGAAAATTCCGGCGAACCGTACTTTCGGGGAAAATGCGCAGTGGTGGCGACTTCGCCGCCGCTCGCGTTGATCATGGCCTGACTGCGTTGATCATGGCCTCAGCGGAACATTCATCGGCGTGTCGCGGCGCTGAGGCCATGATCAACACCGCTGAGGCCATGATCAACGCCCCATAGCGCGGCGGGTTGGGTCAGCGGCGCCCAGCCCGGGGTGATTGCCATGCGCTGACAGGTGGGGGTGCGCCGAGTGCTTCTTGAGATAGGAGGGGTGTGCATGGGAGCGGGGTACTGGGGCGGGCGGACGGTTGTGGTGACGGGGGGTGGGGGGTTCATCGGGTCGCACTTCGTGGACGAGTTGTTGGCGCATGGGGCGACGGTGGTTCGGGTGTACCGGAACTCTGCGCCGCGGCTGTCACACGAGCGGTTGTGCGATGTGCGGGTGGATCTGAGTGATGAGGCGGCTGTACGGGGGGTGTTCGAAGGTGCCGATGCGGTGGTGCACTGTGCGGCGTTCTGGGGGAGGGCGGGGTTCCGGTACGAGCACCCGGCGAGCGTGTTCGAGGCGAACTTCCGGCCGGTCGCGAACGTGCTCAAGAGCGCACAGGAACATGGGGTCGGCGAGGTCGTACTGATCGGGTCCGGGGAGGTGTACCGGTCTGAGGGAACGCGGCTGTTGCGGGAGGACGACGACTTCCGCAGCGATCCGCAGGCGGCGACCGACGGGTACTACCTGGCCAAGCTGTACGAGGAGATGCTGGCCGGCACGTACCGGCACGAGTACGGGATGCGGGTGTTCCGTCCGAGGCTGACCGGCATCTACGGGCCGGGCGACAACTTCGCGCCCGGTACGGACCGCGTCATCCCGACGATGCTGGCCCGGGCCGCGGCCGGCGAGGAGATCGTGATCTGGGGCGACGGGAGCCAGACCCGTACCTACATGCACGTCGAGGATCTGGTGCGCGCGGTACTGCAACTGGTCGAGCAGGACAAGTACCAGACCGCCAACGTGGGCACCGCGGAGACGGTGTCGGTACGGCAGTTGGCGCAGCTGGTGTTCGCTGCCGTGGGCATGCCGGAACGGATCAGCTTCGACACCGACAAGCCGATCGGTCGGTCGAGCCGGACCCTGGACCTGACCCGGATGCAGAGCATCATCGACTTTGAGCCCCGCAGCCTCCGCGAGGGTCTGCAGCAGACCGCCGACTGGTACCGCAGCACCCTGCACTAGATTCGGACACCCGACGGTCCGGGCGGGGGTGTGTTGTGGGGCATGCGGTGCTCCGGCTCCGCTGCCTGCCGTGGCCGGGCGGAGGTCGTGACCAATGTCGCTGGTGCCATTGTGGGTCTATGGTGCGGTCGGACCCGCTCGATAGCATCGCGTGGAGTCAGCGGCTGCGGACAGCCAGTGCGGAGGGTGGTCGAGGATGCGGGAGTTCGGGGTCTTTGCGCACGTGACCGCGCCCAGCGCTGCGCACTACCGGCAGGTGATGGGCGCGTTCGTCCAGGCCAAGGTGCGGTTCGTGGTGCATCTACGGCCGGAGGACGTACGCGAGGAGCTCGGCGGGGAACTGGCGGAGGTCACCGCGGCGCTGCAGCAGCTGGTGGAGTGGGGCAACCTGCGCGCCGATCCCGACACCAGCCGGGTGACCACGGTCGAGGACTTCCACCGTGCCCGTTTCCTCTACCAGCTGACCCACGAGGGTGAGGCCGCCGAGGAGGCACTGTCGGCCTACGATGCGGCGCTGGGCCGGCGTGGGTCGTTGCAGGCGGTGGCCCTGTCGGACATCGCCACCCAGCTGCGGGCCCTGCATGCGTTGTCCACGCAGCAGGAACCCGACGCCGGTCGGGTGCACCTGCTGCTGCGTTCGCTGGTCGACCGGTTCACCGACCTGGCCAGCAACGCCCGCGCCTTCATGGGGTCGCTGCAGCGGACCATCGACCTGCACGACGCCGACGCCGAGGCGTTCCGCGCATACAAGGACCGGCTGATCGACTACCTGGAGCGGTTCATCAAGGACCTGGTCGGTACGGGCGGCGAGATCGCGCTGCTGGTGGCCGACACCGAAGCGCACGGCGTGCAGCGGCTGCTGGACCTCGCGGCCTCGCGGGAGGCCGCCGACGCCGCGCCCGGCGGCGCGACCGACGGCGGCGACGACGATCCCCGTGCCCGGGAGTTCGACCGCTGGCAACGGATCTGGCGGGAACGCTGGGACGGGTTCCGCGGCTGGTTCGTCTCCGCACCGCAGCATCCGTCCCAGGCCAAGCTGCTGCGTTCGCAGGCCCGGGCGGCAATCCCGCAGCTGCTGCACGTCGTCGAGGCACTCAACGAGCGCCGCGCCGGCCGCTCGGACCGCTCCGCCGACTTCCGCGAGCTGGCCCGCTGGTTCGCGCAGGCGCCGGCCGACGAGGACCTGCACCGCCTGTGGCGGCAGGCGTTCGGGCTCACCCCGGCCCGGCACCTCTCCGGCCGGGACATCCCGTCCGCGTCCGCCACCACCTCGTGGACCGATGCCGATCCGGTCCAGATCAGCCCCCGGCTGCGCAGGACCGGCAGCTACGAACGGCGGGGCCGGCCCAACCGGGTGGTGGACCGCTCCGCGCAGCGGCAACAACTGGCCGAGCAGGCCGCGCGGGAGGCCGCTGAGGTGTCCGCGGCCCGGGCCGCGCTGCGTACCGACCGGCCGACCCGGCTCTCCGATCTGGGGAAGCTCGATCCTCCAGCGTTTCGGCTGTTCCTGGCCCTGCTGGGCGACGCGCTCGCGGCCAGGGCGCCGGGCCGCGACAGCGTCGAGACCACCACTGTCGACGGGGCCCTGCTCGTACGGCTCACCGCGCTGGACGACGGCGCCGGGGCGCAGATACACACGCCGGACGGGATCCTGTCCGGCCCCGACCACCTGATCGAGATCCTCGACACGCTCGGTGCGGCACGGTGACCGCGCTGGACGATGCGATGGCCGCGACCCGCGTCGACGAGCGACGCCGCGCGGCGAGAGCACTGCTGAAGCAGCCGTTGCTGCGCTCCACCGACGACCTCTTCGTGCTGGTCCGCCGGTACGCCAGCGAACTACGGGAGTGGTTCGACCGCAACACCGGCTGGCGGCTGCACCTGGACAGCGAGGTGGCCCGGCTGGTGAAGCGCCCGGCCGACACCGACGCCAGCTACCCGGCCCGCGACCTACGGTCGCGGCAACCGTTCAGCCGACGCCGCTACGTGCTGGTCTGCCTCGCGCTCGCCGCGCTGGAACGCGCCGACGCGCAACTGACGCTGGGCCGGCTGGCCGAACAGGTGGTACTCGCCGCCGGCGATCCTGAGCTTGTCGCCGCGGGCATCACGTTCACCCTGGACAGCCGGGACGAGCGCACCGACCTCGCCGCGATCGTACGGCTGCTGCTCGACCTCGGGGTGCTGCGCCGGGTCGCCGGCGACGAGGACGCGTTCGTCTCCTCGACCGGCGACGCGCTCTACGACGTGCAGCGCCGGGTCCTCGGCGCGCTGCTCGCCGCACCGGTCGGCCCGTCCACGGTGACCGCCTCCGGGTTCGCCGACCGGCTCGCCGCCCTGCGCTACGAGCTGCCACCCACCACCGACGACCTGCGTAACCAGCGCATCCGGCACCAACTGACCCGGCTGCTGCTGGACACGCCGGTGCTCTACACCGCCGACCTCACCGACGAGCAGCGCACCTACCTGTCCGGTCAGCGCGCCGCGATCACCGCGCGCATCACCGAACTGACCGGGCTGGTGCCCGAGATACGGGCCGAGGGGATCGCGATGATCGACCCCTACGACGACCTGACCGACGTGCGGATGCCGGAGACCGGTACGGACGGCCACGCCACGCTGCTGGTCGCCGAGTACCTCGCCGGTCGGGTCGGCCGGGCGGTCCCGGTGGTCGCCGTGCACGAGCTTGTGCGCGAGCAGGCCGCCGCGCACCGGTCGTACTGGCGAAAGTCGGCGTCCGAGCCCGGCGCCGAGATCGAGCTGACCGCCGCGGCACTGGCCCGACTCACGGCGCTCCGGCTCGTCCAACGAGACACCGGCACCGTGACCGCGCTGCCGGCGCTCGCCCGCTACGCCCTCGGCACACCGACGATCCAGCAGCAACCGACCATCGACGAGGCCAGCTCATGACCCACACCGTGCCTACGACGACCCGCGGCCTGCCCGAGCCGACCCGATCGAGGTGGCAGCCACTGCGCGCCGGCCTGGTCGACATGTTCTACTACGACGTCGAGGAGTTCTGGTTCGTCGACGGTCGGCTGCTGCTGCGCGGCAACAACGGCACCGGCAAGTCCAAGGTGCTGGCGCTGATGCTGCCGTTCCTGCTCGACGCCGACCTGTCCCCGCACCGGGTGGAGCCCGACGCCGACCCGAAGAAGCGGATGGAGTGGAACCTGCTGCTGGGCGGGGCGCACCCGGTCGGCGAACGGCTCGGCTACACGTGGCTGGAGTTCGGCCGGATCGACGAGGACGGCACGCCCCGGTACTGCACGCTGGGCTGCGGGTTGAAGGCGGTCGCCGGCCGGGGCATCGCCCGCCACTGGTTCTTCCTCACCGCCCAGCGCCCCGGCGTCGGGTTCGCGGTGCTCGACGCGACCCGCACCGCGCTGACCCGCGACCGGCTGATCGACGCGATCGGCGCGGAGGGACGGGTGTACGACACGGCCCGGGAGTATCGCCGGGCGGTGGACGAGCGGCTGTTCGGGTTCGGTGAACAGCGCTACGGCGCGCTGGTCGACCTGCTGGTGCAGCTGCGGCAGCCGCAGCTGTCCAAACGCCCCAGCGAACGGGCGCTGTCGGATGCCTTGACCCAGGCACTGCCGCCGCTCGACCAGGCGGTCGTGGCCGACGTGGCCGAGGCGTTCCGGAGCCTGGAGGAGAACCGCACGGATCTGTCCGCCATGACCGAAGCGCGCGACGCGGCGACCTCGTTCCTGGGCCGCTACCGCCGCTACGCCCGGATACTGGCCCGGCGCAAGGCCGAGCAGCCGCGGCGGGCCCAGTCGACGTACGAGCGGGTGAACCGGGAGCTGTCCGCCGCGCAGGCCGAGTCCGAGCAGGCGGAGCAGGCTCTCGGCGAGGCGAGGGGCGAGCAGGAGCAGCTGGGTCGGGAAGCCACGAGACTGCGGGCCCGGGACGAGGCGTTGCGCCGCAGCCCGGAGATGGACAGCGCGCGCGAGCTGGACAGGGCCCGTACCGAGGCTGACCGCACCGCCGAGCGGGCGCGGGTGGCGGAGCAGGACCGGGAGCGGGCGGCGGGGCTGGCGGCACGTCACCACCAGCGTCATGAGGCGCTCCAGCGGCAGTTGGCCGAGGCGACCGGTGACCTCGACCGGTTGCGCGACGATGTCCGCACCGCGGCCGACGAGGCGCGCATCGCCGCTGAGTACTCCCGCCAGGTGGATGCGCGGATCGATGCGCCGACCGGCACGGACCTGGACGCGCTGCGTCGCGACGCGCAGGAGCTGGCAGACCGGCAACAGCGGTCGGTACGGCACGTGCGCCGGCTGCTGGCGGCACACGACGTTGCGGGTCAGGCATTCGCCGAGGCACGGCGCGTCCTCACCGATCTGGACGGGCAGACCGACGACCTCGCGACCCGTCGGACGCTCGCCGAGGAGAAGGTCACCAGCGGGCGGGACGGTCTGCACGCGGCGGTGGAGCGGCATCTGTCGGGTGCCACCGAGCTCCGGCTGCCCGACCCGGCGTCGGTACTGGCGGCGCTGGAGCTGTGGACCGAGACGCTCGACGGGCCGAACCCGGTGGCGGTGGCCGTGACCGGGGCGGGCCGTGGCGCAGCAGATGCGTTGGCGCGCGCCGATGCCGGGATCGAGGCCGAGCAGCGCGCTGCGGAGGCGGAGCTGGCCGGGGTCGACACCGAGATCGCCCGCCTGGACAGCGGTGAGCACGACGCGCCGCCACCCGTGCACACCCGCGATACCGCGTCCAGGCCGGGCAGGTCGGGTGCCCCACTGTGGCAACTGGTGGACTTCCGCGAGCAGCTCGACGAGGCGCGCAGGGCCGGGCTGGAGGCTGCGCTGGAGGCTGCGGGCATCCTGGACGCCTGGGTCACCCCGGACGGCACCGCGCTGGAGGCCGGCACCAGCGATGTGGCCGTCCGTCCGGGCCCCCCGGTCGCCGACAATCTCGGCGCTGTCCTCCGGCCGGCCGTCGACCGGGCCGACCCGGCCGCCGCGGCGGTCCCGGATGCGGCGGTGAGCCGGCTGCTGGGCGCCATCGGCCTGCGCCGCGGCGACGCCGGCCCCGCTGCGGTCGGACCGGACGCTGCGGGTGCTGGCGGCTCAGGTGACGGGAACGCCGCGGCCAGCAGGGTCGGTGTGGACGGCCGGTTCCGGCTCGGCGTACTGGAGGGCGCCTGGTCCAAGCCGGCGGCGGTGTTCATCGGCCGCGGCGCCCGCGAAACGGCCCGTCGCGCCCGGCTCGCCGAGCTGCGCGCGACCCGCGACGTCCTGGACGCTCGGCTGATGACCCTGTCGCAGGATAGGGCGCGGTTGGCCGAGCGCAGCGACACCCTGGCCACCGAGATCAGCACCCTGCCCGGCGACGGGCAGTTGCGGCAGGCGCACGCCGCGGTCGCGACGCTGGCCGACGAGGCGCGCCGCCTCGCCGAACGGCGCAGCGCCGCCGAAAACCGGGTCGGTGCCGCCCGTACCGGCTACGAGGCCGCCCACGCCGAGCTCGTCGAGGGCGCAGGCGAGGTCGGCCTGCCCGCCGACCCGACGGAACTGTCCGATGTGGAGCATGCTGTCGGCCGGTACCGCGTCGCCGGCGCCGACCTGTGGTCGAAGCTGGGCCGTCTGCACGACCTGCGGCGCGCCGCCGACGACGCGGCCGACGACAGGGCGGCGGCCGACGACGCGTTGACCGACCTGGCCGAACGCGCCGCTGCCGCCGCCGATGCCGCGGAAGCGGCCCAGGAACGTCACCGCACCCTCGCCTCCACCGTGGGTGCCGCCGTCGCGGACCTGGAACGCCAGCTCGCCGAGCTGGCCGGAGCGGTCGAGGACAACAGACACGCCGCCCGGGCCGCGCAGCGCGCCGCCGACGAAGCGCTGGAACGCAGAGGAAAGGCGCGCGGCATCAGCGAGCAGCTGGACCAGGAACTGCACACCGCCACCGAGGAACGGGCGCAGGCGACCGGGTCGTTCCAACGCTATGCGCACACCGGCCTGCTCGCGCTCGCGCTGCCGGAGCTGCCGGTGCCGCCGGCACCGTGGGCCCCGAACCCCGCCGTACGGTTGGCCCGGCGGGTCGACGACGAGCTGTCCGGCATCGATGCCGACGACCGGTCCTGGGAACGGGCCCAGCGCGATGTCAACACCGAACTGAAGACGCTGACCGACGCCATGTCCCGGCACGGTGACCGGGCCTCCGCCGAACTGCTGGAGGACGGCGTACTGGTCCGGGTCGAATACCGGGGCCGACCCGTGTCGGTGCCCGACCTCGTCGACGGTCTGCACGCCGAGATCGAGGACCGGGAGCGTCTGCTGAACGAACGTGAGCGCGAGATCCTGGAGAACCACCTGGTGAACGAGGTGGCCAGCACCCTGCAGGAACTGATCTCGGCCGCCGAGGCACAGGTCGGTCGGATGAACCACGAACTGTCGAACCGCCCCACCAGTACCGGGATGCGACTGCGGCTGCGCTGGACGCCCCGCGCCGACGGGCCCGCCGGCCTCGCCGAGGCCCGCGAACGGCTGCTGCGACAGACCTCCGACGCCTGGTCGGAGCGGGAACGGACCGCGGTGGGCGCCTTCCTGCAGGCCCAGATCATGGACGTACGTTCCCGCGACGCTGCCGGCACCTGGCTGGACCAGCTGACCGAGGCGCTCGACTACCGCAGCTGGCACGGCTTCGTCATCGAACGCCACCAGAACGGCCAGTGGCGATCGGCGGCCGGCCCCGCCTCCGGTGGCGAGCGGGTACTGGCGGCCAGCGTCCCGCTGTTCGCGGCGGCATCCTCGCACTACGCGTCGGCCGGGCGGGGGCTCGCGCCCCGGCTGGTGCTGCTCGACGAAGCGTTCGCCGGTGTCGACGACAACGCGCGGGCGAAGTACCTCGGCCTGCTCACCGCGTTCGACCTGGACGTGGTGATGACCAGCGAACGCGAGTGGGGCTGCTACCCGGAGGTGCCTGGCCTGGCGATCGCGCAGCTGGCCCGTACCGAGGATGTCGCCGCCGTCCTGGTCACCCGATGGGAATGGGACGGCCACCGGCCCACCCGCGTCGGCCCGCCGGCAGGCCAGGTGCCCTCACCGCCGGAGCCCGAGGGCCTCTGGCGGTGAGCCTCGCCAGCGAACCCGGCGCGGATCGGCTCCCCGCCGACCAGCCCGACCCGCCCGACCACGATCGGTTGCGGCGGCTGCTCGGCACCGCGGAGCTGGCCTGGCTGCTGGACCGGGCGCGGCGACGGATGGCGCGTGGGCAGCCGCTGACCGGCACCGTGACGCTCTCGGCGGCCAGCGAAGCGCAACGCCGGGCGGTGGCCCGACTGTTGGGCCGGCCGCCGCGATCGGGGGAGGGAACGGTCAGCGTCGCGCTCGACGGGCTCGACGACCTGCTCCGCCGCTCCGGTGCCTGCCCGGCCGGCCTGGCCGCCGCCGTGGTCGTGTTGACCGGGCCGGCGCCCGACACCGCGGCCCGGCTCGCCGAGGAGCAACGCGACTGGGCGCGGGCCTGGGCGCCGCTGGACGCCCTCGTGTCCCGGCGCCCCGGGTACGCAGGCTGGTACGAGGGCATCCGGGCGAGCGGCCTGGTACGACGACTGGCCGGTACGGCGGCGCAGGCCCGTCCGCTGCTGGCCGCCGCCGCAACACTCCTGGCGGCGCTGCCGGCCGAGGGGGAACCGGTGGGCGTGTTCGCGGCGCGGCTGCTCGGGGACGCGCACGGACTCGACGACGACCGGGCCGTGACCACACTCGTACTCGGCGCGGCCCGCGCCCTCGGCGGCGTCCCGGACGGGTCCGGCGCCGAGTGGCGGCGGGAGGTCTGGGCCTCGGTCGGCCTGTCGCGCGACGAACTGTCCACCACGGTACTGACCCTCGGCCTGCCCGGCGATGCGCGGACCTCGACCGGCCGCGCGCTCGCCGCCTGCCGCGAAGCCGGCCAGCCGATGATCGTCACGCTCCGCCAGCTGGTACGGGACCCGCCGGAACTGACCGGCCGGGCGCCTGTACGCCTGCGAGAACCCGGCCGTGCTCTCGGTGGCCGCCGACCGGCTCGGCGCGGACTGCCCGCCACTGGTCTGCGTGAACGGCCAGCCCAGCGCCGCGGTACGCCGCCTGCTGCGGCTGTGCGCCGGGGCCGGCGCGCAGATCTGGTACCACGGGGACTTCGACTGGGGTGGGCTGCGCATCGCCAACGGTCTGTGCACCGAGCTGCCGGTCCACCCGTGGCGGTTCGGCACCGCGGACTACTGCGCCGTCGCCGCCGGTCACCCGCTGCTCGGCCCGCCCGTCACCGCCGCCTGGGACCCGGACCTGGCGGCGGCCATGGCCGAACGCGGACTTGCCGTCGAGGAGGAACTGGTGCTCGACGACCTGATTGACGACCTCACCGCCAGTGGATGACGAGAGGAAGACCCGGGCTCATGTCGACGTCGGCGTCCGGGCCGGCGGCGATCAGTTCCTTGGCCAGCTGCGCCGGATCGACCAGCGCCGGAACGGCGTCGGCTGTCTCCTCCTGCTGAGGCTCTGTTGCTTGCGCATCGCCCCGACGTTGCGGCGGGACGCGATCCACGCGGTCCGGGCGGGTCAGCAGCGGCACGCCGGCGGCGTCCTCCCCGACCGGCGCGAACCCCGCCGCACGCAGCGCCGTCAGCGTCTCCTCCAGCGGCGACGAACTGGCCAGTACCGTCGGGGCCAGCTCGGACAGCCCGAGCCGGGCCAGCGACCGGGTGGCGCGGATCTCGGCCAGCAGCGCGGTGTCGTCCGAGCGCAGGCAGCAGACCACGGCACGGCCCCGTACCCGCCCGTGCCGGCGGGCGACATCGGCGATCAGATATCGCAGCGGCTGCGGCAGCGCGCCGCCGACCGCGACCGCCGTGAGGTTTTCGGTGATCGCCTGCTCGGTGTCGCCGGCGTCCAGGGCGCAACGCACCGAGGCCGGCGAGAACCGCCACATCGACGCGGTGCCGCTGCTCTCCCGGTCGGCCACCGTGTCCAGTAGCGCTGCCAGCTCACCGCTGGGCGGGCCGGGCACGATCGCGGTCAGATCGGCCTGGAACCTGGCGAGCGTCACGGCGCCGGGCAGAATCTGCCGCGCGGCTTCGATCAGTTGGGACGGGCTGCGCAGCGCACGGGCCAGTTCGCCCGGGGCGCCGAGCGCGACCAGGCCCAGCATCTCCGCCTCCTGGTACAACGCGTCGACCAGGGCGTCGAGGTCGTCGGTGGCGTCGGCGAGGACCGGTGCCCGCCACCGTATTGTGACCGCCAGTTCCGCCGGCTCCACCCGATTGCCGGCGGGCAGCGTCGCGAGGGAGGCGATCATCGCGAGACGCAGCTGCGGTACCAGCTCACCGGCGTCGGACCACAGCAGCGCTGCCGGGCCGCCGTCCTCGTCGCCGCGGAACAGCGGAGCGTCCGGCAGCGTCTGCCAGGCATCCAGCAGGGTGACGAGGGCGTCCGCTGGCTCCTGCCGGCGCCAGGCCACGGCGGCGACACCGGCCCGCACGCCTCCGTCGGTGTCCTCCAGCAGCTCCGCGTACTCGGCCAGGTTCAACCAGAACACCAGCTGCTCGATGCTCTCCCCGGTCTCCTTCGCCAGCCGGCGCAGTTCGCGGATGCCGACGCCGCCGGACTTGCGTATCGAGACCGGCTTCGCCGTGCAGCAGTCCAGTACGGCGCTGAACCGGCGCACCGTGTCGAGGGCCGCCGCGGCGGATGCCTGGTCGACCGCGTCGGCGGACACGGGGGTCGTCGACAACGTCGGGTACTGCGGCTCGAACGCGGGCCGCCAGTCCGGCCCGCGCAGCGCGACGGCCACCTCCCGGGGCATCACGGCCTCACCGAACCAGGATGCCTTCGGCAGCACCACGAGCCCACGGTCGGCAGCCCAGTCGAACATTGCTGCCGGGGCGACCGCGGTCGGGCCGCGGTGGGCGAGCTCGGTGAGCATGGTCGCCGCCGGTGCCGGCGCCGAGTCCACCAGCCGGCGGATGTTGGCGCCGTCGGACAGCCAGCCGACGATCGCCCTGATCGACTCTGCCTTGTAGCGGCCACGGCCGGCACCGATCGCGTCGGCCATCCGATGCAGCTCGGTCGCCGCGCAGCCCTGCAGCAGTTCGGCGGCGGGAGGGCCGAGACCGAACGGGTAGCGCCAGACATTGGCACCCGGCGCGAGCCGCAGTGTGCCGTCGACGGTGAGTACGAGCCCCTGCTCGGTGAGAATTCCCAGCGCCGCGGTGACATCGGTGTCACCGGCGGTGCGTCCGACCTTTTCGGCCAGTGTGGTCCGGTCGCACCCATCGCCCGATGCGGCGATCACCTCGGCAAGCTGGATGGCCGGAGCCGGCAGCGCGACCAGGGCGGACCCGGCCGACTCCGGACGTGACATGCGCCAGGCGAGTTCGGTCAACGAGCCGGGCGGTGGGATGGCGAGGTCGGGACGGTAGCGCAGCAGCCGCTCCAGCTGCTCGGCGTCGAGTCCGGCCAGCCAGTCCTTCAGCATGTCCATCGCTCGATTCTCGCCATCGATGCCCGATGATGCCCCTCGGGTACTACTGGACGAGACCCGCGCCGCAGACGGACGTGTCCACCCGGATCATCGGGGGAGCCCGGCCCGGGCCATCCGACCCAGCAGGCTCGACTTGCGCGCGTGACGCTGCCGCAGTTCGCCGATCCTGCCCGTGAAGGCCGACACGGTATGCGTTCGTCGGCTGAGCACGTGCAGGTCGACGAGTATGCCAACGGCTGCGTCGTAGTCGCCGGGGAGCCTGGTGGCGATCAGCCCCTCCACCTGTTCCCAGGCCTGCGGCACCCTCTTGGCGAGCGTGACCAGGCGCTTCTCCCGGGCGGTCGCCTCGGCGCGTTTCCGCTCTTCGCGGGCCTCGGCCTCGGCGCGCCGGCGACGCTCCTGCTCGGCGGCGGCATGCTCACGTTCGAGGCGGTGGCGTTCCTCCCGCCGGACGGCGGCACCGGCCAGCAGCTCCCCGACCGTACGGGAGGCGGGCGTACCCCCGGGTGCGCTCGCCTCGTGGTACCGGTGCAGCAGGGCGGCGTGCAGGTCGGCGCCGTCGCGTACGAGACGCTGCAGCTCGGGGTCCTCGTGCACCGGTGGCAGTGCGGCGACCCAGCGGGCGAACTCGGCGGCGGGTGGTGCGGGCCGTTCCGTCACCGGACGCGGCGACCGGTCCGGCGCGGCGGCCTCGGCCAGCAGGTCCGCATCGACGCGCAGATACTCGGCGAGTGCCTGACCGGCAGCGCTCAGCTCGTCCAGGCCCTCGGGTACCGGCGGCTCCAGTTCCTCGTCGTCGGACTCGGCGCCGACACCCGCCAGCCACGCCAGGTACAGGGCGCGCAGGTCACCGGAGGCCAGTTCGTCGCGGACCGGCACGATCGAGGCGAGCACTCCTTCGCCGTCGGTCTCCCAGTCACCGTCGTAGTCCTCGCTGCACAGGTCCAGGATGAGGTTGCGGCCGGCTGTCCAGGCCTGTGCGCTGTCGCCCGCGCAGTACTCTGCCGCGATGTCGAGGCTCAGCTGCCTGGTGGGCAGTCGCAGCATCACCCGGTGGGTGCCCCAGTTGGCCAGGTACAGGAACGCGTCGAAGTAGCGTTCCATCATCGCGTCCGGGTCGCCCTTCAGATCGCCCCACTCGTAGTGGTTGACGAAGCTGGTGGAGGTGATGACCGCCCGGGTGGAGATGGCCCGCAGCTGCTGCATCTGGGTGCGGCTGAGGGGCCGGTCAAGGGCCACGAACTCGTAGTACTGGTATTCGCTCACCGCGCTGCGTGTCCTCTGTCCATGTCGGGACCTTCCGCCGTCGACCGGCTCCCGGGGCGAAACCGCTAGCCGGCCGATTGCATGTCCGCTACCCGCACGGCGACGCGGTCGCTTGCCACGGTGGGCAGCGCGGCCACGATCCGTTGTGCTTCGTCCCGCTCGCCGGCAATCGTCAACGCCTCGGCGAGGTACGTACGGTACAGTGCGAGTTCACGAGACCGGTCAGCCGGGTATGCGGCTATGGCCCCCGCAAGTACATCGGCAGCCTCAGCACCGTGTCCGAGCTCAACGAGCACTCTGCCGCGCATGACCGCGATCTCTCCCCGGTCGAGCCAGTACGCCCATGCAGGTGCAGGCGTGTCCGCGTACGTGTCGTCTACCGTGTCCAGTGCCCGCAACGCGCCGTCTCGGTCACCTACCCGGGCGGACGCCCACGCCACCCGTTCACTGAGCAGCGCCCTACCTATCGGGTCCACGACCTCCGCGCACTCCGCTGTCCGTGCTCAAATCCGCCCGCTCACCAGCTCCGGCGACGCCGCGCAGCTGAGGAGCGAGCTGTCACTGCGACCAGACCCTACGTGATGCGTTGCGGTCCGGAACCGGCGGTAGCAGTGCCGTCGTTGCTGCACCCATCCAGCTTACCTGCGCCATCATGACGCCCTCGAGCAGCACCCTACGTGCTGCGTTGCGGTCCGGAACCGGCGGACAGGCTGACCTTGCTGCCGATCCACACATTCCACGAGACCATTGACCGCTCTACCAGGCGGGGTTGGCCGGGCCGTCGCCGAAGTCGGGGATCGGCAGGCGGGCGCCGTTCTGGCGGGCAGAGTCGTACGCGATCACGCCCGGCAGCGTGAAGCGCGCTGCCTTCCAGGCGCTCACCGGCGGCTGGGTGTTGGTCGTGACCGCGCGGACGAAGTCGTCGGCCAGGAAGTGGTGCGAGCCCTCGTGTCCGTTGTGCGCGCCCTCGAACTCGTGGGGCAGCCGGCTGCGGTCCTGCACCTTGGCGGTACCGGAGGAGAAGCTCTGCAGCAGCGCCGGGTCGATGTCGCCGAAGTCTTCCGGTACCTGGCGCTCGCGGGTGTAGAACAGGTCGCTGATGTCGAGGGTGTCGCCCTTGTGGTAGTCCTCACCTTCGGTCTTGACGCTCCAGGTGGCGCCGTGGCCGGTCTGTTCCAGCACCGATTCGGTGCCGTAGAAACGGAACCGGGACTCGTGGCCCTGCCAGTATCCGACCCGGCGGAACTCGTTGGTACGCATCGCGCCGCCGTCGGCGAGCTGGAACAGCGCGCTCATGTTGGAGAAGTCGTTGCCCCACAACGACACGTCCTTGTCGAACACGCCGTCGCCGCGGGTGTCCGGGATGCCGATGCAGCTGACGCTCGTGGCGTACGTCGGCAGCGCGCCGAGTACACCGCCGATGGCGTGTGTCGGGTAGAGCATCGGCGGGTAGCTGGCGGTCTTCTTCCAGTCCTCGCCGCCGCTGTACTTGTAGGCGGCGTAGAAGCCGTTGTCCATGTCGTGGACGTAGTCGCCCTCGGCGTAGAACACCCGACCGAGCGCACCCTCGGCGACCTTGCCGCGGGCCCAGACGACGGCCGGATTGTAGTAGCTGGTCTCGCCCATCATGTAGATCAGGCCGGTCTCGGTCACCTTGTCGACGATGGCCTTGATCTCGTCGACGCTGATGGCCATCGGCACCGCGCAGTAGACGTGCTTGCCGGCTTCCAGCGCCTGCATGACCAGCGGCCCGTGGGTCCAGCGCTGCGTCATCACCGCCACCGAGTCCACGTCGGAGGCGAGCATCTCCTCCACGTCGGTGAACGTGCCGGCCAGGTCGTATTTCTCCTTGTGCTCGGCGGCCCGCTCGGGTACGACGTCGCAGGCGTACACCTCCTCGACGTCGGGGTGCAGCTGCCACAACGAGATGAAGCTGCGGGCGAACTGGCCGGTACCGATCACGCCGATCTTCATGCCGGCCATCGTCGCACGGGTGCGGGCGAACCGGTTCCGACGTCCACCATTCGGACAGTGCGGGGATCCCCCGGGCCGATCTCGATGGGGGTATTCCCCTGATCACATGCCCGCTGCCGGGTGGCATGGTGGCCACGACAGGTGTGGGCGGGTGGGGAGATGATCGATGGTCACGGTGGGGCCAGCGCCGGTACGTCGCCGGGTCGGGCTGCGCGCCCGGGTCGACTTCTTCTTCGACCTGACCATTTTCCTGGGGTTTGTGGTGGCCTACAGCTTCGGCTTCACCGGCCCGGTCGTACACGAATGGTGGGCCCTGGCCCTTGGCCTGGTACTGCTGGTGCACCTGACGCTGCACTGGGACTGGGTGGCGCGCACCACCCGCCGGTTGTTCGATCCGCGCGGCCGGGACAAGGCGATCTGGTTGCTCAACCTCGCCCTGCTGGTCTCGATGACGGTATGCATCCTGTCCGGGGTGCTGATCTCCGCGTTCGCGCTGCCGGCCATGGGCGTCCGGCTGGGCTCCGACGGCGCCTGGTCCGGGCTGCATTCGCTGACCGCGAAGTTCACGGTGATCCTGGTGCCGATCCACGCCGCGATGCGCTGGCGGTGGATCGTCGGGGTGGCCCGCCAGCTCGCCGGCCGGGCCCGGAGGTCGCGATGAGGTTCGCCCGGCGGTTCGTCGCTGTCGTACTGCTCGTCGGTGTGATCACCCTGGCCGCGCTGCTGCTCGGTCCGTCCCTGCATGGCGGGGCGCCGCGGGGCGGGGTGACCGACCGGCGCGACGGCGGCACCCGGGCATTCGTCGATCGCAGGCACCCGCCGGAGGCGCTCCGCCGCAAGTTCGCCGAGCAGGGTCGCCGGCGGTTCGAGCGGGGCCCGTCGGTGGACCTGATCAACCTTGCCGGCACGGTGGTCATCGAGGTTCTCCTCGGCGCCGCGGTGGTCACCGTCAGCGTGCTCCGGCGTGGCCGGAGGCGCCGGGTCCGGCGTTCCTCCGGCCCGGCGAGCCCCGCCTGAGAGCGGATGCTCACAGGCCGATGTCGCTCTCGCGTTCGTTGCGGGCGGCGTATGGGCCAGCTTGTCCGGATCGACGGTGACGCCGAGGCCGGGGCCGTCGGGCACCGGGATGCTGCCAGCCTCGACGGGTAGCGGCACGGTGATGATGTCATCGCTGTGCAGGTAGTACATGCTGTCGATGGCCCGGTCGAGGACCGCGGTGCTGCCCACGACCGCGAGGTGCGCGGCGGTGGAGGGGCCGAGTTCGCCGCCGGAGTGCATGTTCATGCCGAGCGAGAACGTCTCGCAGTGCGCGGCGAGCGCCTTGGTCGCCGGCGATGCCGCCCCACTTGAACACGTCACCGTGGATGATGTCCACGGCCCGGGCCGTACGGCGGGCGCGAAGTCCTCGAACCGCACCAGGCACATGTTGGTACACAACGGAACCCGTACCCGCTCGTGCACGGCGGCCATGCCTTCGATGCCCTGACACGGGTCCTCCAGTATTCCAGGTCCAGCGCCTCGATGGCGGCGGCGGCGCTGACGGTGTCCTGTACCGACCAGGCGGCGTTCGGGTCGACGCGCAGCGCGGTGGCCGGCAGCGCCTCGCGCAGCGCCTGCAGGATCCGTACGTCGCCGCGTACGTCCGCGGTGCCCTTGAGTTTCACCGCCGTGAAGCCGCCGGCTTCGACGACCTTCGCGGCGTGCCGCGCGATCGCCTCGGGTAGCTGCGCGGGGGAGGCGTCGCCGCCGTCGGCGCGGGTGATCAGCGCCGTGATCGGTACGGTGTCGCGGAACCGGCCGCCGAGCAGGTCGACCAGCGGCCGGTCGGTGGCCTTGCCGATCAGGTCCCAGCAGGCGACGTCGTACGCGGCGATCGCGGCGTAGCCGAGGTAGCCGTGGAAGAACGGCACCATGTGGGTGCGGCGGTGGAAGGCTTCCAGCTCGTACGGGCTGTGCCCGAGCACCTCGGGTGCCATCCTGCGACGAGCGCGGCGACGGGCTGGCCGTGCATGGTCTCGCCCCAGCCTTCCAGGCCGTCGTCGGTGCGCAGGCGTACCAGCGTGCGGGTGTTGCCGGTCTTCGTCTCGAAGGAACTGGCGAACGGGTTCCGCAGCGGGACGTTGACGACGTAGGTCTCGACCTCGGTCACCAGCATCTGCATCCAGCCCTTCGGTTGACAACGGAAGGTCGGGCGTGTTCGTCCCGGTCGTGCAAGACGACCGGTTCGGCCCCGATGCCGCGGCGCACACGTCCGCATAGTCTCCCTGTTCGAGGCAGACGTCGGTCGGCGGCTTCTACCGGGCGTGCGGTGTGCCCGGCGGATCGCGGGGAGGAGCGGGGATGAGCGTACTGCGCTGGAACGAGGCCACCCGCCAGGAGTTGTCCGGGGTGCTGCCGGAGGCGCTGGTGGTGCTGCCGGTGGGGGCGACCGAGCAGCACGGGCCGCACCTGGCGACCGGTACGGACGCGCTGCTGGCCGACACGGTCGCCGCGCGCGCCGTCGCCCGTGCAGCCCCTGACTCCGCGCGCGCCCCTTGGTGCTGGCGCCGACGATCCCGGTCGGGGCGTCGGACCATCACCTGCCGTTCGGCGGGACGCTGTCGCTGTCGCCGGAGACGCTGCAGGCGGTGCTGGTCGATCTGGCCCGATCGGTGGTCGCAGGTGGGGGCCGGCGGCTGGTGATCGTCAACGGGCACGGCGGGAACCGCGGCGTGTGCCACTCGGCGGCGGCTGCCGCGTCGACGCGGTCCGGGCTGGCGGTGGCGTACCTGGACTACTGGGCGCTGCCTGAACGCCGGTCGACGATCCGCGGGTGCCCGGGCATGCGGGGGAGTTCGAGACGTCGATGGTGCTGGCGGTACGGCCGGAGCTGGTGCGGCCGTGTGCGGCGCGCGACGAGCCGCGCTGGGTGCCTGTGGTGCGCAACGTCGACATCTACTCCGGTGCGGTGTGGCAGGGCATCGAGGGCTACACCGACGACCCGGCCCGCGCCGACGCCGAGCAGGGCACCACCTGGCTGGACCACTGCGTTGCCCTGTCCGCCCGCCTCATCGACGTCCCCTACCCTCTGACCTGCGGCTCCGTGGATGGCCGCGGTGACCCAGGTCATACAGTACGGGGCGTCGCGACGCTCGCGGCGACCGTAGGCTCGGGCCGTTTCTGTCATTGGGACGGCTCCGGAAAGGCTTACGTTGCGCACGATTCTGTCCAGAACCGCTCTGGCCGCAGTGGGGATGGCGGCGCTGCTGCTGACCTGCTCGGCACCCAGCTCCGCCGACGACTCGACCACACCGGTGCTGAGCGCGCGGCTGTCCGGTGGTGCGGTGACACCTGGACAGACCGACGCCTCCACCTCGGTCCAGTTCAACATTGCCGATCCCACGGTTCGCGAGGTCGATGACCTGCGCGTGACAGTTGACACCAGCCACCTACCGGCCGGTGTCAACCTGACGGTCTCGGACTATGCCATCTATTGGCAGTGCTCCACATCGGACACATCCATAACATGTTCTCGGAGTGAACCGCTAGAGGTGGACTGGTATGCGGGCGCTCGGGCAGGCTACCTGAACGACTATCTCCCCCTGGATGTCAGTGCCGATCCTGACGCCAAGCCTGCCGTCGGCTACCTCAGCGCCACTGTCAACGCGAAGGACGCGGGCACCGGTACGGCGCTGAACACCGCCACCGATTCGGTTCTGTACAACGTCGCCGAGCCGGTGGAGCTGACCGCCCAGCCGGTGCCGACACTCTCCGGCCCGGACGGCTATGCCTTCTCCGAGCAGTACGCCGTCACCAACACCGGCAGCACCACGGTGCACGGCGTGGCGCTACTCATCAGCACCGGCTACACCCTGACCGGTACGCGGCACAGCAACTGCAGCTACGGTACGACGATCAGCTATTCGTACTGCTTCTTCAAAAACGACCTTGCGCCTGGCGAGACGTACATGATTGCCGCGGCGCAGGGCTTCCAGATCCAGCAGACTCACCGGGCGCCCTTCACCGGGACGCAGTCGCGACGTGGAAGACGCTATCGGACGCAGCGCTGTCTCCGCCACAGTCGGGCCCTGTTGTCGGCGACGGTGCGCCGCTGTCACTGGTCGTCGCATCCACCGGCGTGCCCGCGCCAGCGCTGACCGGCAATGGAGCGCCGCAGACCGACAAGGACTACCTCAACACGACCTTCGGCACAGTCAAGGTCACTGGGACGAATGTCGCGGACCTGGCCGCGGTCGGGGCGACATCCGATGGTGTCAGCGTCGGTCAGGCCATCACCCTGCAGCTCGGCATCCATGACGATGGACCGGCGTCCGCAAACCTGAGCCCAGGGGGCACCACGCTCACCGACGCCACGGTCACCATTCCCGCTGGTACCGACGCCACTGCCGTACCGCTGATCTGCGCGCCGATTCTCAACGGCCAGCCGGACTGGAACCAGACCGGGCTGCCCGGCTTCACGCAGTACGACTGCTCGATCTACCAGACCATCGAGCTGGACCAGACCTTTGCGCTGCCGTTCACTGTCACCCCGACCGCTGCGCAGGCCAGCTACACGGGGTCGATCAGCATCGCGACTGACAGCAACACGGCGAACAACACCGCGACGATCACGCTCGACCAGTAGTTCTGTCATCCGCTGGTGGGCCGGCGACCACACATGTCCGGTACCGGATGTGAGGGTCGCCGCCCACCGCTTCGTTCCGGTCGGCGTCATCGCACTGATGATGTCCGCGTTAGTTCCATCAACGGGAGTATCTGGGCGCGTCGTGGAGGTCGGCTACCTTGGGCGGATTCCTCGGGCGTGGCGCCGAACTCGACCAGCTGGACGAGCTGCTGGGGCCGGTGAAGACCGGCGGGCGGAGCGGACGGCCCGGGCGGGCCGTACTGATCCGTGGACGCCGCCGGGTGGGCAAGTCCCGCCTGGTGGAGGAGTTCCTGGAGCGGTCCGGGCTGCCGCACGTGTTCTTCACCGCCGTCGCGCGGCTCCCGCGCGAAGAACCTGGCGGGCTTCGCCGCCGAGGTCACGGCATCCCAGCTTCCCGGCGCAGCGCGGTTCGGTGACTTTGCGGCCCCGCTGACCTGGGACGCCGCGCTGACCATGCTCGCCTCCGCGCTGCCCGGCGACTCTCCCAGCGTGGTGGTCCTCGACGAGATGCCCTACCTCGTACGCGAGGATCCGACGTTCGAGGGGGCGCTGCAGAAGGCGTTCGACCGTACGTTGTCGAAGCTGCCGGTGCTGCTCGTCCTGATCGGCTCCGACATCGCCATGATGGAGAAGCTCAACACCTACGGGCGGCCGTTCTACCAGCGGGGCACCGAGATGGTGGTGCCGCCGTTGAACCCGGCGGACGTCGCCTCGATGCTCGATCTGTCGCCCGCCGACGCGTTCGACGCGTATCTGATTTCCGGTGGGCTGCCGCTCATCCTGGAGGAATGGCCGCGGGGTGCCGGGCTGTGGGACTACCTCGGACTGGCGCTGCGGAGGCCGACCTCCGCGCTGCTGGTCAGCGGCGAGCGGACGCTGGCGGCCGAGTTCCCCAGCGAGGCGCAGGCCCGTACCGTGCTGGGCGCCATCGGCCATGGCGAGCGCACCTTCACCCTGATCGGCAGGGCGGCGGGCGGCCTCAACCCCAGCTCGGTGTCCCGCTCGCTGGAACTGCTCGCTGCCCGCGGCATGGTCACCGCCGAGCTGCCGGTCTCCACCAGGCCCAGCCGGGAGACGCGGTACCGCATCGAGGACCCGTACCTGCGTTTCTGGCTCTCGTTCATCGGTCCCGGCATCCCGGCGGTCGAACGTGGCCGCGGTGACCGGGTGCTGGACGGCATCCGTACCAGTTGGACGTCCTGGCGGGGCCGCGCCGTCGAGCCTGTCATCCGGGAAGCCCTGTGGCGACTGGGTTCTGAGGAAGGGCAGCTGCCGGCCGGCACCAACGTGGTCGGCGGCTACTGGACGCGTACCAACGACCCGGAGATCGACATCGTCGGCGCCGACCGCGCGCCCGTGGCCAAGAAGATCACTGTCGTGGGTTCGGTCAAGTGGCTGGAGAGGAAGCCCTTCGACAACCGGGACCTCGCCCGCCTGGTCACCCACCGCGCCCAGCTTCCCGGCGCGGACGACAACACCCCGCTGCTCGCGGTGACCCGCAGCGGCTGCACCGTTGACGACGTTCGTACCGTCAGCCCCGAGGAACTGCTCACCGCCTGGTCCTGAACCTGCTCGCGGCTGGAGCTACCGGCCCGTTGCACGGATAACCCTGACCAGGTGTGAGATGGCCTGCTGCGGGGGTACGAAGTCGTCGCCGGTGATCACGCCGAGTTCGCGCCACTCGAACGTCGGTGCGAGCGCGTCCAGGGCGGCCGGGTCGCCGATGGCGAGGACCGCGGTACGGAACGGGAGCTCGGGCAGGGTGGGCAGGAGCCGTTCGGTCACCTGGTGCGGGAGGTTGCTGAGCAGGATGTCGCAGGGGAACTCGCGTACGAGCTCTATCGCGTCACCGTGGACGATGCGCGCGTGCGGGACGTTGCGGTGCAGGTACTGGCCGAGGCTCTCGTCGAGTTCCACCAGGGTGAGGGACGCTGAGGGTGGCAGGGCCTGCGCGACGGTGCCGGCTCCGGCGCCGAGTTCCAGTACGTGATCGGTGGGCAGGATCCCGGCGGCGTCAACGATGTCCGCCAGCTTGGTCTCGGACACCAGGAAATGCTGACCGTGCCTCGGATCCGCCACGGCAGCCAGCTCGTCCTTCAGCGCCCGATCGGCCGCAGGGTTCATGAGGCGCTGTCCTGCTTGGGCAGGTAGCGGAGCAGTACGACGTCGCCGATGGTGCGGGCTTCGGCCAGGTGCATGCGTCGGGTGCTGCCGCCGGGGTAGTCGGCGGGGTGGAGGAACCGGGCGGCGTCGGCGTGGCCGACGACCAGCGGCGCGACCGCCAGGTGCAGCTCGTCGGCGAGGCCCGCGGAGAGGAACTCGGTGTGCATGTGGGTACCGCCCTCGACCATGAGCCGGCCGATCCCGCGTCCGCCGAGGTCGTCCAGCAGTGCGGCGAAGTCGATGTCGGGGCCGAGGCCGACGATGGTGGCGAGGTGGCCGAGGGTGTCGCGGAGCTTCTCGGCGCCGGCGTCGGTGGTGTAGATGAGCTTGTCGCCGCCGGAGTGCCAGAACCGTAGTTGCGGGTCGAGGTTCCCGCTGGCGGTGACGGTGACCTTGAGCGGATATTCCGGCAGGCCACGGCGTACGCGCTCGGCCCGGCGCTGCTCGCTCTTGACCAGCAGCCTCGGGTCGTCGGTGCGCAGCGTGCCGGCGCCGATGAGGATGGCGTCGGAGGCCGCGCGTACCTCGTCGACGCGGTCGAAGTCCGCCGCGTTGGACAGCAGCAGGCGGGCGTCGGTGGCGTCGTCGATGTAGCCGTCCACGCTCATCGCAGCGCTGAGCAGTACGTAGGGGCGGGTAGCCATCAGCTTCGGTTCCTTCCGGCAGGGTAGGCGGTCAGTTCAGCATGGGTCCATCAGTCTGCTGGCCGATCATTCCGGACGCAGCAAGTGCCTCGTGGAACTCGGCAGCCTCTGACGGGCCCGAGGTCTTGCTGAGGAGAGTGTCGAGGTGTACGAGCTCGGTCATGATCCGCCCGGAGCCGGTGTCAGTAGCGACCGCCAGCGCGGAAAGCCCGACCGAGGCGGCCTGCTCCAGCTGGCGGGCGCCCGCGTAGGCAAGGGCCTGCCTGGCCCGGTACACACCATGGTCGCGGTGGAACCCGTCGGTGGGTTCCTCGATGGCCGCGTCGAACGCGATGAGGGCCTGTTTGTGGTCGCCGAGCAGTGACAGGCACCGGCCGCGGTGGGCCTCGACGTAGGCGGGGTTGAGCCACGGATTCGCCTGCTGGTTCCCCAGCTGGGACACCACCGCGGCTGCAGTGTCCAGACTGCGCAGGCAGGCGGCCTTGTCGCCGCGCAGCGCGTACCCGTGAGCGGCGTACGTGGCTCCGATCGCTTCGACCCGCGTACGCCGCGGTGCCGTGCGTCGAGCAGCGTCGCCGAAGTCGATCGCGGACCTGCCGTCGGCCATGTCTCCAGCGAGCTGACTCTTGCGGGCCAGGATGTACGTGGCCATGTCGTGGTCGCCGGCCGCGTGTGCCAGTTCCAGAGACCGGTCGGTCCAGTAGCGCGCGGAGGCGAAATCGGCGGCGTCGTGGTGCAGCCAGGAGGCGAACTCGGCATACTCGGCCTGCACGTGCAGCAACGCGTCGCGGTCAGAACCGGCATGGTTGTCGCGGACCTGGCCGATGACCCGGATCTGTTCGCGCACCGTGGGTATGACGTGCCGGGGCCCGAGCAGGTTGTCGGAGTCCACCAGAACCGCCATCAGCTGTCGGAAGTGTTCGACCGGGTGCAGGTCAGTGGTGCGGGGCAGCCGTACGGCTCGTTGCCCAGCCGGGGTCTGGCCCAGCGGTCCCAGAGCGGCGATGGCTGCGGCGCCCAACCCGGAAAGCAGCAGTGTGCGACGTGGTAAGGACACCCAGATGATCCTTCCGTCGCGGGTTCGGCACGGCATGATCACACAGTCTTCGCCATCTGAGGATGACGCGCCTTCGTACGGAACTGCCACCTCGTCGGCGGATTTGGCCTCATCTTCGTTGAATTTGGCCTCATCGCCATGGGCGTGGCGTGCTGGATCGGCGTTCTGGTCGATCTGCAGCCAGAGGCGCAGGAGATGGCCATCGGCGTCGAGGACGCGATCGCATGCTTCGGCCACATGCCGGGGCGGGATTCGTTCGCCGCGCTCGAATTTGCCCAGGTGACTGGCGTTGTAGAAGATCCGCGCGCCGAGCTCGGCGAGCGACAGCCCACGCCGGTCCCGCCAGGCCCGTAGCTCGCTTCCCCACAGATGCAGCGGGGAGCACTCGAGGATCGGCATGCTAACGACCAGTCAGCTACGTGTTCTTCGTGCTCGTTGCCGTGGAGCGCCACCCAGCCAGCACCAATCGCGGCTGGGTGGCGCTCTATCGATCCCGTTCGGCAAGTCGGCCGGGATGCGTCCGCCGGGTCAGGAGAGGTGGGTGATGTTCTCCCAGTACTGGGTGTCGTCGACGACACTGGGGCGTCAGTGTCGGGGTGATTGGATACCGATGGTCTCGCCCATGTTGGCCCACAGCTGTGTGTCCGTTTCCGGGCGACGTTGCGTGGTGTAGACGTCTGGTTTGCCGTCGCCGTCGACGTCGCCTGGGCTGGTGATCAGCGGGCGTGGCCGCGGTGGAGTTAGGCGGTGTCGGTGCACCGCTGAGTCCTACGCTGGTTGCGTTCCCCGTCTGTCGATGGCTGGCACTAAGTGTTGATGCTTGTTGTCATTGAATCCCCACAGATCGGGGATTCCATCGCCGCTGAGTCGCCGGGCGCGACGAGCCGGATGTTGGCGAAGCCGTCCCCGAGCCGGTGTGGTTCGCCGACCGCGCCGGTGGACCCGTAGCCAGGGAACAGCCATAGGGTCCCGTTTTCCACGGTGAGTAGGTCGGGAACTCCGTCGCCGCTATGTCGCCTGGCGCGATGAGTTGGGAGACGTCGGTCCAGTCGCTCGTGTTGTATCCGGTGCAGTCGCTGTCGGCGCAGGTCTGCGGCGGCCAACCAGAGTGATGTGATCGAAGGTGTAGTAGTGGCTGTTGTTGACTTCCAGCCCTCGTTTTTGTTGAGGTTGTTGACGTAGACATACAGCTCGGGGGCACTTTGCTGATGTGCCCACAGGTCGTCGACCTTGTTCGCGCTGGTGCTTTGGTCGCTGGATGATCGGTGCGCGATAAGTACGTCCGCCCAGCTCGTGCCATTGGGGCTGTCGACACCGATGGAAGCGATATTGGATTTTCGGGCGCATCGGGTGTCGTGTCGTACAGCTCGAGGTTGCCGTTGGTGTTGGTGGCCAACAGGTCAGGGGCGCCGTCGCTGTCGACGTCGCCGGGGTGCATGGTGGCGGCTGGGTCGTCGGGGACGTAGTAGCGGTAGGTGAAGGTCGCGGATTCGTTACCGGCCTTGTCGACGCCGGCTACGTAGACGTAGTTCATGCCCCATAGCGTCGGCGTCAGTGTCAATTGCGCCGTGCCACTAGCGTCGGCCACGATGGGTGCCCCCATCTCCGGCAATGTCGGTGGCGCTGCGGTCGAGTAGGCGAAGTGGTCAAGGCCGCTTGCCTTGCCGGTGGCTGGGGCGGGGTCGTCGCCGCGAGGGTGAAGATCCCGGTGTCTCCTACCTGCTGTCGCCGGGCCGTATCTCCGGTTCTCGGGAAAGTCGGTTGACGTCGATACCGACGTTTGTTGGGTGCGGTGGCGTCGTACCAGAAGTAGTGGTAGTCGGTTACGGGGGAGTTGTCGATGCTGTCGGTGGTGAGGGCGTCGGTGCCGTATTTGTGGCCGTCGGTGAGTGTGGTGGTGGGGACTGTGATGTTGACGGTGCCGCCGGTTCCGGAGATTTTGCTGGTGTGGCCGCTGCTGTTGGTCCAGGCGATGATGTCGGTGGGGTCGGCGGTGCCGTTGCCGCCTTTGTCCCAGAGGTGGAATTCTCCGTTGATGTTCTGTTTTGATCCGTCGGGGTCGGAGATGTGGGCGGCGAGGGAGATGTTGCTGGTGGCGCCGATCCAGCCGGTGTCGGTGTAGGTGCTGGAGGCTGGGTTTTGTGGTGGTGGGGAGAAGGTGAAGTTGGTGGGCGTGTTGGGGATCTTGTTGTAGTTGAGGGTCAGTGAGGCTGAGTGGTTGAACCGCATGTAGTCGTTTTTGTTGCTTTCGTCGTTGGCGCGGACGCGGTAGGTGAGGGTTCCTTGTCCGTTGTCGGCTTGGGCGGAGGTGGTGACGTTGAAGCTGGTGGTGCGGTCGGGGCAGGAGCCGTAGCCGTTGTAGGCGTTGGCGGTGTCTTGTTGGCTCCAGAGGGCGGGTTCGTTGCCCCAGTGGATGGTGTGGTCGATCATGGCGGTGGAGTTGACGACCATGGGGTGGGCGTCGTCGCAGTTTGCTGAGCCGGCTTCGGGGCTGACTCCGCTGATTTTGAAGTAGGCGGACAGTACGTGGGTGTTGGTGAGTGAGCCGGGGTGGAACTGGTAGAAGGCGCGGGTGATGCCGTAGATGCCGCAGCTGGCCCAGCCGCAGTAGCCGACGGCGGGTTCGCCGTTGTCGGTGGTGTTCCAGTTCGAGGAGTTGGGGTAGGCCTGTTGTACCCAGGCGTAGTAGGTCTGTCCGCCGGTCCAGGCGGGGTCGATATAGACCGGGTACTGGGTGGCCGGCCCGGTCAGTAGTCCGGCGTCCGGGGTCAGGGTCACCGAGTTGGTGGTGGCCTGTACGGAGACGGGTTTGACCTGTGCTCCGGGTCCGGGTCCGCTGGCGGGGGCTGCCGCGGTGCTGGAGGCGGTGCCCGAGGTTGTGGTGGTGGTCGAGTCCCACATCATCGGGCCGGGTGAGTGGAAGAGGGCCTGCCCGTCGGTGTCGAGGACGTCGACGTTGTTACCGGCGTCTGACTGCAGGGTGAGTCCGGTGCTGGTCTGTGTTCCGAGTGTCAGTGTCGTGAGCGCGGGGTTGTCGGCGGCCTGCGCGGTCTTGACCACCAGCACGTCGGTCATGCCGCCGAGGGTGTCGGCGGTGACCTGCAGGTCGACGCCGGGCAGCACGTCAGGGTAGGTGGCGGTGGCGCCGGCGACGGTCGGGGCGGGCAGGCTGCTGGGCCAGGTCAGCGACAGGCTCGCCTGGTCCTGGTGCAGGACGGCCAGGGGGCCGCTGCCGCCGCCGGACAGGGTCAGCGGCGCAAAGCTGGCTGCCGGCGAGAGGCTGCCGTCGGTGTTGGTGTGCAGGGTGGCATCGACGTTCACCCAGCCGCCGTCGCGGGAAATACGTTCGGGCACATCGCTGAGGTTCTTCTGGAAGGTCCCGTCAGGCTGCGCGGTGACCGTGCTGAACGAGTCGGTCAACTCCGGGATCGGCACCGGTACCCCGGTGTCCTGCGCTTTCTCGGAGGCTGTCTGCGCCCCATCGGGGGCAGCTGCCGCCGGCGCGGTAACACCGGCGACGAGAACGCCAACTGACAGCAATCCGACAGCTAAACCGGCCACGGCACGGCGCAATGGGCGCGATGAGGACCTACTCATGCAATGCAGTCCTTTGTAGAGGGGGATCACGAAACAACGCCAGCGCACGCTAGCGGTGGCGATCACGGCGCGGCAACATCGTCCGACGTACCGGCCCATGGGCATAAACCACGAAGTAATTCCAAACGGGCATTACGTACCGTGAAGTTACCGTAACGTTACCGCTTTCGGTCGAGATGATCTATCGGCTCCTTCATCTGCACCTCTACAGTTCTGTCCGCTGATCCCCTCAGATTCCCCCAATGATGCGGTGTGGAGGCTCTGGTGAGTCGTCGCCGGTTTGGCGTGCGTTCGCGTGCCCTGTTATCCACTGTCATGGCTGCCGTGATGGCTGCCGTGATGGCGGCCGGGATGCTGGCCACCTCGCCGGCGATGGCGGCGCCGCGCTCGACCAGTGACGACTGGTCTCCGTATCCGCTGCCAGCCACGCCGTCGGTGCCGGTCACCGACGTCAGCCATGGCAGTTCGGCGGCCCCGGATCCGAACAAGGTGATGCGAGGCTCAGCGCCGAGTGTGGCGACGTGGCCGAAGCGGGCATCGGCCACGTTACGCATCTCGGCGATCGATCCGGCTGAGGCACAGATCGCCGCAGCAGCAGGACATCCCAATCAACACGCGGTCGCCTCCAGCCCAGACGTGCCGGTATCGGTGGCGCCGGTGGGGATGTTGACCAGCGGTCGGTTGCCGGTTGCTGCTGCGGCCCGCAAGGCCTCGGCCAAGGCTGCGCATGCCCCGTCGGCGGAGGCGGTCCAGGTCGCGGTGGCCCCCCGCAGCGTGGCGCGTAAGGCTGGGATCGACGGGCTGATCGTGTCATTGGCTTCCGCCATCCCCGGGGCGAGCGCCTCGGGTGTCTCGGTCGGGATCAACTACCGCTCGATCGCGGCCGCCTACGGCGGTGATTATGCGGCGCGGCTGCATCTGGTGCGTCTTCCTGCCTGCGCGTTGACCACGCCAGCCAAACCGGCTTGTCAGCGGGCGACACCGGTGGCCAGCTCTGCCAACAGCCTGGTTTCCGGCAGTCTGGTCGGCGACATCGTGCTGCCCGCGACGGACGGCTCCAGCGGCAAGACACAGTCGGTGGTGTTGGCGGCGGTGGCGTCGTCGGGCAGCGGCGCCGGCAGCTACGCGGCAACGTCGTTGGCGCCGTCCGGGTCGTGGTCGGTGGGGAACACCGGGGCATTCAGCTACGACTACCCGATCACGGTGCCGCCGTCGGTGGGCGGAACGAGCCCAGCCATGTCGCTGTCCTACAGTTCGGCGAGTGTAGATGGCCGCACGTCGGCGAACAATGCGCAAGCTTCCTGGGTCGGTGACGGATGGGACTACAACCCGGGATTCATCGAACGCTCCTACAAGAGCTGCGCCGACGACGGCCAGTCCACCGACTACGACCAATGCTGGGCGGGTGACAACGGCACGATCTCCCTGGCAGGTCACTCCGGCTCTCTGGTGCCGACCGGATCGGCCAACAAGTGGCGCATCCAGGACGACGACGGGTCCGTCGTCGAACAGATCTCCGGCGCAGACAACGGCCTGCACAACGGCACCTATTGGCGGCTGACCACCCCGGAGGGCACCCAGTACCTGTTCGGGGCCGAGCACCTGCCCTCGAGTAACGGCGGCAACGGCTCCGATGCGTCTACCGATGCTGCGTGGGGCGAACCGGTCTACGGCAACAACAGCGGTGAGCCCTGCCATGCCGACACATTCGATGCGTCGAAGTGCACGCAAGGTTGGCGGTGGAACCTCGACTTCGTCGTCGACCCGCACCACAACATCACCGTCTACCACTACAAGACCGAAACCAACTACTACAAGGCGGGCACCACCCACACTCTCACGTCGTACGTTCGCGGTGGCGTACCGACCTCGATCTCCTACGGCCAGCAGGTCTCCGACTATGTGGCCGGCTCGCAGCCCGGGGCACAGGTGGTGTTCAGCTCCGGGCAGCGTTGCGACACGTCGGGCGGGTTCGACTGCTCCGGGGCGACGCTGTCGGACAGCACCGCGTCACACTGGCCGGACGTGCCGTGGGACCAGCACTGTGCCTCGTCAGGCACGTGCGACAACTACGGCCCCACATTCTGGTCGCAGCTTGCGCTGACCACGATCACCACGAAGGTCTGGGACCGGTCACTGTCGACGCCTGGCTGGTCCACGGTGGACACCTACAGCCTGACCCACTCGTATCCCGATCCCGGGGATCTGGGTCAGGGCGGGGTGTACCACCCGGGCAAGGCGATGTGGTTGTCGGGTATTCAGCACACCGGTGCTGATACCCGTGGGGGTGGCTCCGCGGTCACGTTGGATGCGGTGACCTTCGACGGGCATACGGCGCTGCCGAACCGGGTCGACGGGATCGAGACACCATCGGACGTCCCGCCGATCAACCGGTTCCGGCTGATCTCGATGACCACCGAGACCGGTGCGACGACCACGGTCACCTACGACACCTCGGCGGCGACAGGTTGCACGCGATCCGACGCGCCGACGCCGGACTCGAACACCACCCGCTGCTATCCGGTGAGATGGACGCCGAGCGGCTACACCGACCCGATCCTGGACTGGTTCAACAGCTATCCGGTCGTCGAGGTCGATGAGAACGACAACGGCAACGTGTGGGGCGCGGATCAGTCTCCGGCCCATGTCACCACCTACAGCTACTCGGGCGCCGCGTGGCACCGGGACGACTCGCCGTTCACCAAGTCGTCGGACCGGACCTGGGGCCAGTTCCGCGGCTACCACTCGATGACCACCCGCACCGGCAAGGCGCCCGATCCGATCACCCAGTCCACCTCGCTGTTCCTGCAGGGTATGGACGGCGACATCCGCTCCGACGGGACGTCGAGGTCGGTGTCGTTCGACACAGCGCTGGGCGGCTCGATCGTCGACCGGGCTGCATGGTCCGGCCGTTCCTACCAGACCACCAGTTACAGCGGCGACGGTGGGAAAGCGGTGGCCCAGTCGATCACAACCCCATGGCAGTCGTCGGCCACCGCGACCAAGACGCTGTCCGGACTACCGGACCTGATCGCCCGACACACGGACACTGCGAAGGCCGACACACGGCAGTTGCTCGCGGACGGAACCTGGCGGACCGCCGAAACCGTCACCAGCCACGACGACGCTACCGGGCTGCCGACGCAGGTCGACGACAAAGGCGCGATCGACAGTGACGGTGCACCGGTCGGCGGCAGCACCCCCGAGTCCTGCACAACCACCAGCTACGCCTCCGACCCGGACCGCAACATGCTCGGGTTCGCCGCACAGACCATCACCAACCAAGGCCCGTGCTCCACATCTGTCAACTCCACCACCATCGCCGCGTCGCGGAACTACTACGACGGGGCTACCACGCTCGGCACGCTGACCGGCCCCGGCAGCGTCACCTCGTCCCAGTCGCTCAAGACGGCCGGTTCGGGCGGCGATGCGGTATGGACGACGCCGGCCAGCATGACCTTCGACTCCTACGGCCGTACACTCACCAGCGTCGACCCGTTGGGCCGCAACGCATCCACCAGCTACGGCACCACCGCCACCGACCGCAAGTACCTTCCGGTCAAGACAGTTGCAACCAACGCGGCCGGCTGGACGACCACCACCACACTGGACCCGGGGCGGCAGCTGCCGTTGACCACGTCCGACGTCAACGGCGGCGTGGCGACAAACACCTACGACGGGCTCGGCCGACTGACCGCCGTCTGGTCACCTGACCACCCACAGAGCGCGAACCCCACCCAGCCTTCCGCGAAGTACTCCTATCAGGTGTCGACGACCGCGCCGGTGGCGATCACCACCCAGGGGCTGCTGGACAGCCACGAATACACGGTGTCGATCTCGATCGACGACGCGCTGCTGCATGAGCGGCAGGTCCAGTCCAGCCCGCGCAACGGAGCCGCAGCCGCCCGGCTCATCGGGATGGTCGAGTACGACTCACACGGCTGGACCACCAACACCGCCCAGGCGTTCTTCAATTCCGACAACGACCCGTCCGCCACTCCTGTGTCGGTCGAGTCGGGCCAGATCCCCGCCGAGACCCGGGTCAGTTACGACGGTCAGGGCAGACCGACCAGCTCCGTGTTCTACTCCAACGGCGCCGCCCAGTGGCAGACCACTACCGCCTACCCCGGCGCCGACGAAACCGACGTCACCCCGCCGACCGGAGCAACGCCGACCGCGGCGATCACCGACGCCCGCGGTCAACAGACACAGCTGCGACAGTTCCACGGTGCGACGCCGACCGGTGCATACGACATCACGCGCTACGGCTACGACGCCGCCGGTCGGCAGACCAGCATCATCGGCCCGTTGGCCCAGTCTGCGGATCCCGGCACCTCAACGCTGCACTGGAGCAGCCGTTACGACGCCCAGGGCAACATCGTCTCATCCAGCGATCCAGACTCGGGCACCTCGACCAGCACCTTCGATGATGCCGGCCAGCAGCTCTCGACCACCGACGCGGCCGGGCAGACCATCACCACCGACTACGACCTGCTCGGCCGGCCGACCGGCACGCACAACGGCGATGCCTCCGGGCCACTGCTCACCTCGTTCACCTACGACACCGCCACGCTCGGTAAGGGATTCGGGGCGACCGCGACCGCCTATGCCGCCGACGGGACGACACCGACCTGGACCAGCAGCACCTCCGCCTACACCATCAGCGGGCAGCCGGTCGACCAGAACGTGACCATCCCGGCAGGCGCTTACGGCAACACCCAGGCGATCACCTACAGCACCCACACCACCTACACCGGCGTGCTGGGCAACGTCTACAGCACCGAGATGAAAGAGACCGGCACCGGCGGCCTGATCGGCGACGAGACCGAATACTTCGGTTACAACGGTACCGGACTGCCCGCCTCCTCCGGCGGCATCAACTCCTACGAAACCAACACCATCTATGACCCCCATGGCCGGCGTCATCCGCGCCACCAGCGGTGTGACGCCGAACCACATCGCCACCACCAACAACTGGGACGAGCCGACCGGCCGGCTGCTGGACACCACGGTGTCGGCCCAATCGGGCGACAACTCCGCCACCGCGGTCGACACCTATGACTACACCTACGATCCGTCCGGCAGGATCACCTCGTCCACCGACACCAGGGATGGCGGTGGTATCGAAAACGTCGACCGCCAGTGCTACCGCTATGACCATCTCGGTCGGCTCACGGACGTGTGGACCGATGCTGGTGGTGTCACCACCGCTCCGACTCCGTCGGTACAGAACGTCGGGAGCTGCGATACCACCGATCCGGCGACGGCGTCGTTCTCTGGTCCGGCGCCGTATTGGCACAGCTATGCCTACGATCTGACCGGTAATCGGACGACCGCTACCGATCATGCTGTCGCTGGCGGTGCAATGTCGACGACCACGACGACCGAAAGCTTCGACGCCCCTAACGCGGCGCACGCCGTGCACACTGCCGCCACCAGCGTGAATGGTGCTGCCAGCGGAACCCAGACGTGGACCTACGACTCCGACGGGCGTCCTACCGGTATCGACAACACCGGCGGCGCGCAGGCTGGCTCGACTCAGACGTTGGCCTGGACACCGACCGGGCACCTGGCGAATCTGTCGACCGCGAAGAGCGGTAATCCGACCCATGACACCAGTTACGGCTATGACGCCATGGGCGGGTTGGTGTCCCGTACCGATGATGGTGTCACCACTCTGTATCTGGGTTCGGACACGGTCACGGTTTCTGACGGGACCGTGTCGAAGGTGTCGCGTGCGTACGCGTTCCCGGGTGGGCCGACCGCGGTACGGGAGGCGACCACCACCGGAACGAGGCTGCATTGGCAGACCGCTGATCCGCAGGGCACCGGCCTGGACGATTTCACCGCTGACACGCCTGTCGTTGACCCGGCGTACGTACACGCCGTTCGGGCAGGATCGTGCGGCGGGCAACAGTGGTACGGGCTGGGCGGGTGACAAGGGTTTCCTGGGTGGTGTCGCTGACGGCACGACCGGGCTGACCAACCTCGGAGCTCGTGAGTACTGTCCGGGGTTGGGGAGGTTCCTCGATCCTGATCCGCTTCTTGCGCCGGGTGATCCGCAGCAGTTCAACGGCTACGCCTACGCCAACAACGACCCGGTCAATCAGTCCGATGCTTCCGGCCAGGTCGCGGCTGCTGACAATGGTGCCGCGTTTGGGTGGACCGAGCAGGACTTCGAAGACGCGGCCAGGCGGCGTGGTGACACGGCTGGCGTTGGATCCGCGCCGCCTCCTCCGCCGGCGAGGCCCGCGCAGAAGAAGTGTGGGTGGTTGTCGTTCTGCAAGGTCAAGCAGGTTGGTAATGCTGCCCTGCATTGGGCGCAGAAGCATCCGACGCTGGTGTCGACTGTGGTGTCGATCGGTGTGGGTGTCGGCTGTGGCGCGGCGATCGGCTGGACCGGTGTGGGGGCGGTCGCGTGTGGGGCGTTGGCCGGCGCGGTCGGTTCTGCGGTCTCCTACGGGCTGGAATGTTCCGCCGCGGGTGACTGCAATGCCGGTGATCTGGCTAAACAGACCGTCGTTGGTGCGGTCACCGGCGCGATCGGGGGAGCGATCGGCGGTGGCGCGGCCGGCAGGCTGCTCGGCGCGGCCGGTAAACGCATCGCCGCCAAAGCACTGAGCCGAGGCGCCGAGGACATCGCCCAGGACGCTGCGGAAACCGTCGGCGGTAAGGCCGCCTCCGAAGCAGCCGACAGCGCCGGCGACGAAGCAGGCGCCGGAGCATGTTCGATCCACAGCTTCACCGGCGACACCCCTGTGCTCATGTCCGACGGGTCGTCGCAGCCGATCGACACGCTCAAGGTCGGTGACCAGGTCGCCGACAGCAAGCCCGACGGGCATGGCACCGAAAAGCATCGGGTCGACCGGGTCATCGTCACCCACACCGACCACGACTTCGTCGACCTGACCATCACCACCAAGACGGCACAGCCGCGCAGCATGCCAGCCGGTGTCGCCGGCCCGGTCGCACCCGCCACCGCTCACACGACCGCGACACTGACCACCACCACCCACCACCCGTTCTGGGATGCCACCACCCACACCTGGACCCAAGCCGCCAGCCTCCACCCCGGCGACACCCTCCAAACCCCCACCGGCCGGGCCCAGATCGTCGCCCTCCGCCTCTACACCGCCACCCACACCACCTACGACCTCACCATCCACCACCTCCACACCTACTATGTAGAAGCCGGCACCACACCGGTGCTGGTGCATAACTGCGGCGAGGCCGATGATTGGCAGATTGAAGATCATGTGATCCCGCGGCATACCCCTGACGGAAGCGAGAGTGCAGGGAGAGCAACATTCTCTAAGGATTTCTCCTCCCCCGCGGCTCTGTCGAAGCTAGCTTCACAATCGCGCAGATTTGTCGGGACGGTGCAGCAATCTACAGGTCGAGCCCGTTGGATAATCGATGCTGGGGAAACGATTGGTAGCAATAGGGATAAATCGCCTACGTCCATCTATACCATAGTTCGACAAGCGACTAAAGAATGGGATATGGGAGATCTCGTGACAATGCATCCAGGCCTTCCGAAGGACCTACAGTAACGAATGGTGGCGAACCAGTGCTTGTTATTGAGGTCCGAGACGCGCGAGGTCGATCTCTGGGTCGAATGATTGCCCATGAACTTTTTGATCCGGTTTTAATGAAAATTAATGTGGAAAAGTTTCCTTTGTTAGGATCTATCGACCCATACGGGGATACGATTTTTAACTACCTCCAGGTTGAAAGACTTCTTATTGAAATGGAAAACTATACAGAAATGGAAAGTGATCTCGGTCCATTCTTGATTGCTTTAAAAGAATTTTCCGGTCGGGCGCTAGTTAAACCGCATAGATTTTTATGGTTCATTGGAGACTGAGAGCGCTATTCCGGTGTGACCCAGAAATAAAACAACAGTTCCACCCGAGGAAGATCGTTTCCTCCTACAGAAGACGACTTACAGGTGGGGCCGTTGCGTTATCAGTCTGCTACATGACTCATCGCCGAGCAGATCGAGGAACTCGCCAGCCGCGTGTGGCAGATTGCTCAATGCCGGACCGAACGGCCCTGGCCGCCAACGATAGGACCCTACCGGGCCGTACTCATCACCATCATCTACGTGCGGCAGAACATCAGCCAGACGACAGTAGGAGACCTGTTCGGTATCAGCCAGCCGTCAGTCTCCAGAATCTACCGCAACGTTCTTCCGCTCATCGGCGAAGCGTTGTGTCTGCACGTCCCGGATCTGGCCGAGGCCGTTCGCGGACGGCTGGTCCTCCTCGACGGCACCGACGTCCCGACCGGCAACCGCGCAGGTCACCGCGTCAACTACTCCGGCAAACGCCACCGGGCAGGACTCAACATCCAGGTCGCGGCCAGCGGATCATCCGAAGCTCTTGGAAATATGGCTCATCCCAGTTGAGGGTGTAGTTGTGGTCTGAATCCGCCGGCCTCGAGTAGGGATCGGGCGATGTAGTTGGTGAGGTTGCGGAAGCCGAGGGCGGAGCCGCGGAGGTGTTCGAGGCGGCCGTTGATCGCTTCGGTCGGCCCGTTGGAGGTGTGGGGACGGTCGAAGTAGGCCAGGATGTCGGCGGCCCGCTTGGTCAGGGTGCGGCCGAGGCGGATGATCTCGGTCAACGCGGCGGGCACGCCGTGGCTGACCGTCTCGATCAACGTTGTCATCAACTCGCGGCCCGTGCTGTTGTCGGGCTCGCGGTAGGCGGCGATCATGCGCTGGTAGATGCCCCAGGTGGCCTCGATGTGCGCGTGCTCGTCGAGGGCGAACAGAGCCGTGAGGCGGTTGGTCTGCTTGTCGGTGAGTAGGTCGGCTCCGGTGTGCAGCGTCCGCCGCGCGTTGTAGAGCGGGTCACCCTTGCGGCCACGGTGTCCATGGGTGTGTTGCTGGATGCGTCGGCGACACTCATCGAGGGCATCGCCGGCCAGGCGCACGACGTGGAAGGGGTCCATCACCGCCACCGCCTCGGGGAGCTCTTCGGTGGTGGCGGTCTTGAAGCCGGTGAAGCCGTCCATGGCGACGACCTCGACTCTGTCGCGCCAGGACTGCTCGCGTGTGGCGAGCCAGGTCTTGAAGGCTCGCTTGGAGCGGCCTTCGACCATGTCCAGCAGCCGGGCTGAGCCCGTGCCGCCGCGGATGGGCGTCAGGTCGATGATCACGGTGACGTACTTGTCCCCGCGGCGGGTATGGCGCCAGACGTGCTCGTCGACTCCGATCACGGCCACGCCGTCGAACCGACCTGTGTCATCGATCAGGGCCCGCTTGCCCTCGGCCAGCACCGCGTCGTTCGCGGTGTTCCAGGCGACCCCAAGCCCCTCGGCGATACGGGCGACGGTCAGGTGCTGCACCACGATGCCTTCCAGCGCCCAACGCAGCCCGCGGCGTGACAGCTTCGCCCGCGGCTGGGCAGCCATACTCGTGTCCTGGCGCCACACATGCCCGCCGCTGCATCGGTAACGGCGCACGACGATCTCCAGGGACGTGGGGCGCCAGCCCAGCGGCTCGTGCGCCAGCCGCCGAACCACGGTGTCACGCGGCACCCCTTCGCCGCCGCAACGCCGGCACCACCGGTCGGGCTCAACCACCCGGCAGGCCAACACCGCCCGATCCGGATCGAGCCGTTGCCCCGTGACTTCGAGACCGAGCTCGTCAAGACGGCAGAACACGGTCAGATCAGGGCAGCCGAAACCACCGCCAGAGGTAACGTCAGACATGTCGAGGTCTTCCGGACGAGGTGTGTAGGAACCCTCATCCTCGGGAGACCTCGACCCCTACCCGGCCACCGACACGCCAGCCGCGACTACACCCTCAACTGCGAAGAGCCTGAATAGCTACCCAACTCCGACACGAATGATCTTTCCCGCCGAGACACCCGCCCCAGCATCCTGGATCACCACCCCACCCACAAAATTCCTGACAGGCCCCGCACGGCGGCTTGGCACTCGGAGGCCGTCAGCGCATCAAAGCGCAAGGCCACCAGCATGGTCCCTCGCCTCTTGCCAGCTAACGTCTGCGAGTCCGTGCAGCGTCTTGGGCAGCGCGCTTAGTAGATGCGATGTTGCGCTACGACTAGCTACGACAATGCAGCCACCCCACGGGTGAAGTTTTAGTGGTATGACGCAGGCATATCCACCTTCCAAAGATCCCGCAAGGTAACGAGCGGTGAAGCTCCTCTCCGTCGATTCAAAATCGGGCGTACGCTGCCCACCAGTAACAGCCACCACAGAGCGATACAGCATTACCATTGATGATGTGTACCAGCGCTCCTCGGCTGCTCCAGGGAGAGCGATCGATAAGCACTTGCCTTTTCCTCGGCTGGTCCGTAATTGCCTGATCTGATCATGCAACTGTTCCGAACCGAGTTCGACAGAGCACCACTCGGCCCACAGTTTCCGGCCGTTGGGGATTGACATCTGACAGCTTGCAATCACATCGTTAACAACGATTTCAGGATGCCGCTCTGAGAAACTAGCGGAGGGGTGGGGATTCGTTGGAGTCGAGAACCAACTCCCCATGATCCACCCAGGGCGCCGTCAAAGTCGTGTGGTGACCGGCTGACCTGGTGTTTGAGTGGCGGGTCGGGGGTGGCAGACGGGCACGACACGCGTGTGGTGATGATCAAGATGCCTAGTCAAGATCGTCACTCGGAGTCGTGTCGTGCCCGCATCACCATCATCGTCTGTGTGTCCGTCCGGCCTTCGGCTGGGTGGCGGGGTAGAGCCGTTGCCGGCGTCGCTTGTCGCCGTGCTCGACCGGATAGCTGACCCTCGCCACCGTCGCGGAGTGCGTCACCGGCTGGGCGCGGTGCTGGCGGTGGCGTTGGCCGCGACCCTGGCCGGGGCACGCTCGTTCACCGCGATCGCCGAGTGGGCCGCCGATGCTGGGCCCGAGGTGCTGGCCGCGCTGGGTGTGACCGGCACGCCGCCCTCGGAGCCGACGGTCCGGCGGCTGTTGGGCCTGGTGGGCGGTGACGGCCTCGACGCGGCGGTGGCCGGGTGGATGTGGACCCGCACCTCGTGTATCGCCGGCCGGCGGGTGATCGCGTTCGACGGTAAACGCCTACGCGGTTCCCGCACCACGCCCGGATCGGCGGTGCATCTGCTGTCCGGGCTGTGTCAGAGCACCGGTGTGGTGCTGGCCCAGGTCAGCGTCGGCGCGAAGACCAACGAGATCCCGATGCTGCAACGGCTGGTCGCGGTGCTGGATGTGGCCGGTGCGGTGATCACCGCCGACGCGTTGCACTGCCAACGCGATACCGCGGCGGCGATCGTGGCAGCCAGCGGGCATTTCGTCCTCACCGTCAAAGACAACCAGCCAGGGCTACGGCGCACGCTCAAACGCCTGCCATGGAAGACGATCCCGGCCCTGTGCGTCTCCCGCGAGACCGGACACGGGCGTCGCGAGACACGCACGCTGAAGATCACCGAGGTTGCCAACGGTATCGGGTTCCCCGGCGTAGCTCAGGTACTACGACTGACGCGCACCCGTGTGGTGAAGGGCCGATGCCGCCGCGAAACCGTCTACGCGGTCACCAGCCTGTCGGCGACCGACGCGACACCAACCCACATCGCTGGCTGGATACGGGGGCACTGGGCGATCGAGAACAGCCTGCACTGGGTGCGTGACGTGGACTTTGATGAGGACCGCAGCAGGGTACGCGCCCGCGGTGGACCTCAGGCGATGGCCACCCTGCGCAACACCGCGATCAGCGTGCTGCGGCTAGCGGGCCACACCAACATCGCAGCCGCCTTACGGCATCACGGCCGTGACGCCAAGAGACCGGCCAACTTCCTCTTGACCTGCTAAGAGACGACTTTGACGACGCCCTGCGCCGACATCAGCCGAATGCAGATCAAAGGATGGATCAAAGACCTCAACCGCCGCCGCGCCCCCGCCACCGTCGACAGCATCCTCAACCTACTGTCCATGATCCTCAACGAAGCCTTCGAAGACCGTCGCATCCCCCTCAACCCCTGCCGACGCATCCGCAACACCGCGCCCCCACGCACCCGAACGCCCCTACGCCACCGCCGAACAAGTCAACGCCATCGCCGCCCGCGTCCACCGAACACGAACAACCCCTCATCATCACCGCCGCCTACACCGGCATGCGCTGGGGCGAACTCGACCGGCCTCCAACGCCCCAACTGCCGACTCGACGACGCCCGCATCATCATCGACCCCCAGCCACGGCGCCCTCCACGAAATCGCCGGCACCCTCGAACTCGGCCCACCCAAAACCCCCGCCGCCGCCCGCAGCATCCTGCTACCCCCGTTCCTCGTCGAACTACTCCACGCCCACCTCAACAACCACGACCACCGCCACGTCTTCACCGGACGCGACGGCGGACTCCTCCGCCGCTCCAACTTCCACCGCCGCACCTGGCGACCCGCCACCGACGGCAACCCACGACACAACACCCCCCCCATCCTGACCGGCATGCACTTCCACGACCTACGCCACACCCACAAGACCTGGCTCATCGAAGACGACATCCCCGAAGCCGCCCAAGCCAAACGACTCGGCCACCGACTCCCCGGCGTCCGCGGCATCTACAGCCACGTCACCCCCGCCGTCGAACAACGCCTCACCACCGCCCTCCAACACCGATGGACCACCAGCCACCACACCAAACCCGACAAAACCGGCTGACAACCTTCAGACTTTGGTGGTGGTCATTCAGGGAGCGGACAATTAACTATTGGTGGTGCTCACCCCGGCAGGGAGCAGACGCTCCCCACCACTGCTCCCCAGACACGCCAACGGCCCGCTACCAAGATCCGGTAGCGGGCCGTTGACCTGCATAAACACGTGGTGCGCGATACTGGGATTGAACCAGTGACCTCTTCCGTGTCAGGGAAGCGCTCTCCCGCTGAGCTAATCGCGCGAGGTGGGAGCGGGAATCGAACCCGCGTACAGGGCTTTGCAGGCCCTTGCCTAAGCCACTCGGCCACCCCACCGGGGGTTCCCCGTCGGGGGACCGGGACGTCACGCCACGCGGGCGTTCCATCCGAGCGGACGACGGGATTCGAACCCGCGACCCTCACCTTGGCAAGGTGATGCGCTACCAGCTGCGCTACGTCCGCGTGCCGACCGGTCAACCAACCCGGCAGCGAGTGAAACTGTAGCCGATCACCGTCCGGGGTCCAAACGCGGGGTACTCACTGGTGGTCACCACAAGTCACTCCGAATGTCGCCATTCATCTCGGGTCCCTGGTCAGTCCGGCACACCGGCGCAGGCCCGCGACCTTGTCCACGATACGGGAGGCTGCAGTGCCCGTGGCGGGCAACGGCTGGCCGGTGCGCCGCGAGATAGACGCCGGTACGAACCGGGCACCGGTCAGCCGCCGCCCGGTGAAGGTGAGCCGCAGTACGCCGGTGTCGTTGCTGAACGCGTCGTCGCGCCACCAGACGAAGTTGCCAAGCCCGTAGTCGACGTAGGTGCGGCCCAGGTACCCGGCGCCGAGCAGCAGGTGCGCGTGCGTTCCGATCACCGCGTCCGCACCGGCGTGCGCCATCGCCCGGGCGAAGTCACGCTGTTCGGTGATCGGGCACTGCTCGCCCTCCTGACCCCAGTGCGGGTAGACGAGCACGACGTCGGCCTGTCGACGGGCGGCCCGTACCGCGGCCACGGCGCGGGCGGTGTCGAAGGTCTCGGCGATACCGGAACGGTGCGCCCCGGCCGCCCACGGCCCGGCCAGCTCAGCGATCTGGCTGAACGCCAGGAAGGCGATCCGTACCCCGCGCACCGTGGTGATCCACGGCCGGTACGCCTCCGTGTCGTTACGGCCGGCACCGACCACCGGCATGTCTGCCGCGTGGGCGTAGCGCAGCGTGTCGGCGAGCCCGACCCGTCCGTAGTCCAGCGCATGGTTGTTGGCCAGCGTGACCACGTCCACCCCGGCCGCCCGTACGGCCCGGTAGGCGCTCGCCGGCGCGCGGAAGTGGAACGTCTTCGGCTCCTGCGTCCCGCGTGTCGTCACCGCGGTCTCCAGGTTGACGATGCTCACGTCCGCCGCGGACAGTTCGGCGCTGATCGGACCGAACGCGGTGTCCGGATGCGCCAGCAGCCGGCTCGTACGGCCGGTGAAGTGCACATCGCCGGCGAAGTCCACGGTGATGGTGGGTGGCCCGATCGGCGACGGCGAGCCTGCTGAGGGCGAGGCCGGTGCCGACCGGACAGCCGGAGCGCGCCCGGGCCCGCAGCCGACGGCCAGCAGGGCCGGTACCAGCGCAATGACCAGCAACCGCAAACCGTACGTACGCCGCATCCGGTCAGGCTACGATGCGCCGGCGATGCTCCGGTCGGAATCAGTCGATCTGGCCGTCGAAACAGCGGGCGTAGTAGGTCACGTTGGCGACGTGGTGCACGATCTGCCGGATGGTCCATCCGGTCGACGCCGCCGCGTCCAGTTCGGAGTCGGTCAGCGCGGACAGGTGGGCCCGGTAGCACAGCGCCAGCCTGCGTAGCCGGCTGGTGGCTTCGTCCAGCTCAGCCTCGGTGAACCGGGCGAAGTCTGCGTCGAAGGTGAGCCGGCGGCCATGCCACTGGTCGGGCGGCGAGGCCAGGCCGGCGCGCCGGCACTCCAGCTCGGTGAGATGGTCGATCAGGTGGTCGGTGACGCGGCGCAGCGCCTTGTGCGGCGTCCAGGCGTTGCCGTCGGCGTACACCGCTCGCCCGTCCCAGGCCAGCCAGGTCCCGGCCCGGCTGAGTATCTCCTCGACGGCCTCCGGGATCAGTTCCCGTACGTCCCGATTGTCGGTATCGGGACTGTCGTCCTCGCTGGTGGCGGCCTCGTTGTCAGCTGTCAGGTAACGCGTCATGACCGGCGACGCTAAAGCGTGCTCACTTCGGTGTGCGGCGAAACGTCGCGGCGTTAGCGTGTCCGGATGGGTACCCGGACGCTCGCCCGCGGGGCTGCGGTGGAGAGCACCGTCGAGGTGGATCTGTCCGTCGTGGCGCGCCTGATCGGCGAGCCTGCCCGGGCCATGATGCTGGATGCGCTGCTGGACGGCCGTGCGCTGGCGGCCGGCGAGCTGGCCCGGATGGCCGGCGTCTCCCCCGCCACCGCCAGCGAGCACCTCGCCCGCCTGCGGGACGGCGGCCTGGTCACGGTGGTTGCCGCGGGCCGGCACCGCTACTACCGGCTGGCTTCCGACGAGGTGGGGCAGGCGCTGGAGGCACTGGCCATGATCAGCCCGGCCCGGCCGGTACGGTCGCTGCGCCAGTCCCGTTCACAGTTCGCCCTGGCCAACGCCCGCACGTGCTACGACCACCTGGCCGGCCGGGTGGGGGTGGCGCTGCACGACATGCTGATCGACCGGGGTGCTCTGGCCGCGGCCCGGGACGGCTACGAGCTGACCGCGGACGGGGAGTCGCTACTGACCTCGTTGGGCGTGGACACCGCTGCAGCGCGCTCAGCACGGCGTACCTTCGCCCGACCGTGCCTGGACTTCACCCAGCGCCGCTCGCACCTGGCGGGCGCGCTGGGCGCGGCGATCTGTGCGCGCTTCATCGCCGAGGGATGGCTGGTACGCCGTGCTGTCGGCGACCGCGGGCTGCGGGTCACCGACAGCGGTCGGGAGCTGCTGGCCGAAACCCTTGGCCTGTGGTGGGAGCAGCCGCCGCAGGCGTGACCGGCCGCTATTCCTTGCGAGGTGACTGGCCGAGCAGCCGGCCGACGGCGGCGTCGATGTCGAGGTAGCGGCCTTCCTCACCGCGCGGTACGGCCACGAACGTACGGCGCAGGAACCGGGCAAGCACGGTGCGGGGAACCTCGAACAGCGCGTTGCCGTCGGGTGAGGACAGGGCGAGGGCGACGACCGGGCCGCGCGGCGTGGACCAGGGCCAGACTCGTACGTCACCGATTCCGGTCGCTTCGCTGAGGCCGGCGACCAGCAGGTCGCGGGCAAAGGACCAGCCGACCGGCTCGCCCTCCCCGTTGTCCGGGTGGAACAGGACGTGTACCGCGTACGGGTCGGCCGGGTCGTAACGCAGACTGGAGCGTACCGGCAGGTTCACAGAGTCGGGTGCGACAAGCTGTAGGGAGGCTTCCACTTCGACTGTGGTGGGCTGCATCGTCGTCTCCTGGCCTGTTCGGCGGGATGTAGGTCCCGCGCTGACGGTCATGCGTGTAGGGGGCGCATGGGCCCGGCGTCTCCACCGGGCCGGGTCAACGTTCTGCTGAGGTGATACCCCCTGCGCGGGCTGCGCATACGTCGGTTGCCGGAGTGCCTCGTCGGACCGCCGGACGGGTCAGGACAGGTCGGACAAAACGTTACAGCTTTTTTGCTAATTTGGGATTGCCGTCCAAATCATGGGACAGTTCTGGGGTCCGGTACCGTCGACTCCAACTTGGTCGGACCACTTCCGGCAGTCGGGAGGAGCCGAGTGGAACAACCCGAGCCCGGCCCCCACCCAGGCTCCGCCGCCCGGCCGGAACCCGGCGATCACCCGCAGACCGCCGGCCACTCCGAGGACGGCGCCAGCCCGCGGCCCGGACTGCTCGACCGGATCCGAGCCCAACGGACCGGGCGGATCGCGCTGCGTACCGGCGTCGGCATACTCGGGGCTGTCCTCATCGTCGGCGGACTGATCCTCGTACCGCTGCCCGGGCCCGGCTGGCTCATCGTGATTGCCGGCCTCGCCGTACTGGCCATCGAGTTCGCCTGGGCCAAGCACCTGCTGCACTTCACCCGCCGTCAGCTGCACCGCTGGACCGAATGGCTGCGCCGCCGCTCCTGGCCCGTCCGTACGATCATCGGCCTGGCCAGCATGATGCTGGTCGCGGCCATCGTCTGGGCGTCCGTACGGATCAGCTTCGGCGTCGACCTAGTGGCCATCGGCTGGCATCTGCTGCACGACTGATGCGACATACCCCCTCGACGAGAGGCGCACCCGCAGCGTCAGGTACAGTTCTCAGCGTTCCCGGGCGATTAGCTCAGCGGGAGAGCGCTTCGTTCACACCGAAGAGGTCACTGGTTCGATCCCAGTATCGCCCACCAGCAGAAATGCCCCCGGCTCAGTCGTGAGCCACGGGCGGCGGGAGCCGGAAAGGGAGCCTGTCGCTCCGGATCAGCGGCCCTGAAGATCCCTCGATCATCTCCGCACCCTCCCATCTCCGCACCCTCCGCCCTCCCCGGGGGCGGTCCGGTTCACCCCGGGTCATCGCCCATACCGCCGGCTGGTCGGAGCCATCGAGGACGCCGACCGGCGCCCACCAGCGGGTCATGATGGACCACCGCAGTGACCAGCGCCTGACTCTCAGGTCCAATCACTCTGAGGGCCAGTCGCGGGAGTCACTCGTACAGGACGACGGCCGCCGACTGGATGCAGTCCAGCGCCGTGAGGGCGGCTGATATCTCCCCGAGTTCGACCCGGTTGCCCCGGATCTTGACCTGGTCGTCCCGCCGGCCGAGAAACTCGATGTTGCCGTCCGGGTGGGTTCTACCGAGATCACCGGTGCAGTAGACGCGCTGCCCGGCATAGGCGGGTGACGGATGCGGCCGGAACCGCTCCGCGGTCAACCTCGGCTGGTTCAGATACCCCCGCGCCAGCCCGGTCCCGGCGATCCACAGTTCACCAGTTCCGCCCGTGCCGACCGAGTTCTCGAACTCGTCGACCAGCAGCACCTCGGCATGCGGGACCGCTCGCCCGATCGGTACGCAGGCTCCCCCTGTCGTCCGCTCCTCGTTCACCTGGTGGATCGTCACACCGACCGTCGTCTCGGTCGGCCCGTACTCGTTGAAGATCAGAGGTCGGCACGCCGTCGCTTCCCGCAGCAGGTCGACATGCGTCGACTGGAACGGCTCGCCGCCCACCACGACGGATCCGACCTGCAGCCGGCCGCCGACCTTGTGCAACGCCGCGACCAGGATCTCCAGATGGGTCGGGGTGATCTTCAACATCTCGATGCCGGCACCGGCCGCCAACGCAACCGCAAGTGACTCCACCGCAGCGACCCCGGCACCACCGACGATGTAGATGTCCTTGCCGCGCATCAACGGCAGGAAGATCGAGGGGACCGGCATGTCGTAGGCGACCGACGAGAACAGGGCCGAACCATGACCGGCGAAGGCCGGACACAGCTCGTCCATACTCGTCAGAAAGTCCCACAGACTGCCGTGCTCGATCTGCACACCTTTCGGATTCCCCGTCGAACCGGAGGTGTAGATGACGTAGACCAGGTTGTCCGACCGGGCGCTCACCGGCGGGTTCGCCGTACCGGCATGTGCTATCTGTTCGGCATCCGAGACGATGTCGACCACCGTGCAACGGCTATCAGCGAACCGTTCGCACAGGCCTGTCTCGCTCACCAGCACCTGGGCCTGCGCGTCCGCCAGCATGAAATTCTGCCGGGCCGGCGGGAAATCCGGATCCAAGGGGAGGTACGCGCCGCCGGCCTTCAGGACGGCCAGCAGTGTGACGATGAGCCGCCAACCACGTTCCAGGCACACCGCCACGACCGCCTCCGGGCCGACGCCCTGGTCACGGAGATGATGTGCCAGCTGGTTCGCACGTCGGTTCAGTTCGGCATAGGACAGTTGGTAGCCCTCGCCGGTGACCGCCGCCGCGTCCGGCGTGGCGTGCGCCCAGTGCTCGATCGTGGTCTGCACCATGCTGCGCGTCGCAGGCTCCGCGTCCGTGTCCATGACCGTCATGACATCTCCTTCAGCTGCTCGACGACGTCTGACCGTCGGCGGCCGTACCCGTTGCTGCCTCATCCGACGCCATGCCCGTTGCCGGTACCTCCTCGGCGGTGGTCTCCGCTACCGCCGGGGCGTTGGCGGGCCCAGCATCGCTGTCCACGGTACGGATGCCCTTGGCCAGGGTCACGGTCAGCGCCGCCAGTGCGGCTATGCCTGCGAACACGAGCATCGTGCGGAAACCGCCGAGGTAATCGACCGCCACACCGGCGATGACCGGCCCGAGTGCGGACAACGACATCGACGCTGTCAGGTCGACCGCGACCACCTTGCCGAGCAGATGATCGGGGGTGACGGCAGCCTGCCGTCCGGCGAACGCCGAGTTGATCGCCGGAATGAGGACGACCGCCGCGGCAATGGGTACCACCGCCAGCAGGCCCGCTGTCAGCGGTGCTGACAGCGCGATCAGTACGGCGGCCGACCAGGACACCCCGATGGCCAGGACGGGAAGGGTGAACCTACGCCGGATCGCGGAGGCGAGGATCGCGCCGGCAAGGCCCGCCACACCGATGATGGTGCCGATCGTACCGATCAGGCCCGGCGCCATGCCGTGCCGACGGAACAGCAGGATCAGCGCGAAGATCATGCCGTTGAAGGCAAGGTTGAGCAGTGGCGTGGACAGCAGGACGGCGCGCAGGAACGGTTGGTGCCAGACGAACCTGATGCCTTGGGCGAGATCTCCCACCGCGGACCCGCCCGTCGAGATCCTGCGCTGCTGCATCGGGACCCGGATCAGCGCCACCCCGATCAGCGACAGCGCATAGGTCAGCGCGTCGCCGAAGAAGGGGACGGCTCGACCGAGACCGTAGAGCAGACCGCCCAGGGGTGGCCCGATCAGCGCCGTACCGGCCTCCCTGGCCTCATTACGAGCTGTCGCGTCGGCCACCTGGTCGGGCCGTACCAGGCTCGGCAACGCCGAGCGTTCGGCCACATTGAAAGCGCCGGTACACACGCCCTCGACAGCGGCCACGAGAAGGATCAGCGGCAGCTTCGCCCAGGCCATGACGACGGCCACGCCCAGCAGCGCGAACACCAGCAGCCGTAGGGCATCGCAGATCAGCATGAGCCGGCGGCGGTCCATCCGGTCGACCAGGACACCGGCCGGGATCCGTACCGCGACCCGGGTGACCGCGGCGAGGGTGCCCACGATGCCGGCCTGTACCGATGATCCGGTCACCGCCAGCACGAGTAGCGGAAAGGCGAGAGTGGACATGTTGCTGCCGAGATCGGACAGCGTCTGGCTGGTCCACAGAAGATTGAACGGACGGTTTCTCCACAGACCCTCTGGCGGCGTCGTCACGGACAGCCCCTATATCTGCTCGAAGGTTGCGACGGCACGCTGTGTGCCGGCGCCGACAAGACAATCCGACAGGTTGATCTGTTGGCGGACAAGCCATGCGTCGTTGTAGATCGTATCGGTGTAGTTCGCGCCGCCGTCCGCACAGACACAGACCGGGTTCTCGATCTCGGGATGGTCTGCCAGGTATTCCGCACAGCCCGCGAGCACTGCTCCACTCGATCCACCCACGTGCAGCCCGGTGGAGGCGTAGAGCTCTCGGCAGAAGGCGATCGCCCGGCCACTGTCGACGAAGACCGCCTCGTCATAGCAGTCGGGATCGGCGAAGCGGGAGCGGCGCCCGGCACCGATGCCGGTGAGCGCGCGCGGGCCCGGTTCTCCACTCAACGCGATCGAGCCGACGACATCGACCGCCACCATCCGGGCCTGCGAACCGATGCTGCGCAGGTAGCGACCGATCCCCGCCACCGTGCCCCCGGTCGAGACGGCGACGAACACCGCGTCCACCGCCCCGTGGGTCTGGCTGACGATCTCCGGCCCGGTGGTGCGGAAATGCGCGTCCTGGTTCGCCGGATTCTCGTACTGGTTGGGCCAGACCGCGTGCGGGACCTGCTGGCACAGCTCCCGTACCCGACGAAGCCGTGCGGGCAGGTAACCGCTCGCGGACCGGTCCACCACGAGTTCGAGTTCCCCACCGAGATCGGTGATCGACCGGCCGAGCGGAGGAGGCAACGTCGGATCGACGACAGCGACGAAACGGAGCCCGAACTCGTTGGCGATGCCGGCCAGCGCCACACCGAGATTCCCGGAGGTCGACTCGACGAGCAGCGGGTCCGTGCCGTCGAGTCGATCCGCGACGGAGGCCACCAGGCTCAGTGCGGTCCGTTCCTTGATCGAACCCGACCGGCTCCCCACCTCCAGCTTCAGCCACAGCCTGCTGCGGCGTTGCCCGACCCGCAGCGCCACCTGCACCACCGGGGTCGGCGCCGTGGACATCAGACGGCTGTCCAGTCGGGCGCGCAGCGGGCCCGACACCTTGACATCGTGCTGATCGGTACTCATCGTGCTGCTGCCGGTGCGGTCGTGGCGAGCGAGGTCAGGTAGCGCAGGATGCTCGACCGCCCCGGCGCCGGAACTGTCAGCGGGACGAACCCGTCATGTCGGCCGGCAGCGGGGGGTTGTGCGGGGCGCAGGTCCGGGCCGAACAGCGAGCGCACCAGTTCCCGCTCCACCGGAAGCTGGTCGGACAGCAGCCGGTCCCATTCCTCGACCCGACATTGTGTGATCGGACGACCCAGTTCTGCCGACAGGGCCAGCGCCTGCGCCACCGACACTTCCTTGTCGGCGACAAGGATCGCATCACCTCCCTCGGTGCCCTGTCGGGCCACTCGTAGCATCGCGGCCGCCGCCTCGTCGACGGCCACCCAGTGTTCCTGGAGCTCGAACTCCGGTACCGAGCCGATCTGCAGGGCCAACCGCAGATACCGGAACACCACGTCACGTTCGTTGGTGCAGCCGGTACGGCTGTCGCCGGCCAGTCGCGGCAACCGCAGGATCGACACCGGTACGCCACGGCCGCGTGCTGCCTGTAGTAGTCGCTCCGCCTGCCGTTTCGTTGCGATGTAACCGGAGAGCCGGTCCGTCGGTATCGCTGCGTCGGCCCAGCCGGCGCCGTGTGTCGAGGCGAAGTGGACCGGCTTCAGCCGGCGCGACGTGGCGAGTGCGAGCAGCTCGCGGGTACCGCCGATGTTGGTGGCGGCCGCCCGATCGTAGGAGGACACCGCATCGACCATGGCGGCGCAGTGGTAGATCTCCCGGAGGTCCGCCGCCAACGACGCATAGGTCTGCTCACTGAGCCCGAGCCGGGGTGCGTCGAGGTCGCCGACGAGCACGTGCACCCGGGGGCTGTCGAACACACCGCCCAGCGCGTAACGCTCGTCCTGTGCTCGCAACCGTTGCCACGCATGGGCCGCATCGCTGGCCCGGACGAGGCAGTAGACGTCGCTCGTAGCGGTGTTCAGCAGTTCCCGCAGTACGAACGCGCCGAGGAAACCAGTGGCACCGGTGAGCAGAACGGCACCCGGTCCGGTGCTGCGGCTCGGCAGCGGCGTGGGCAGCAGTTCGTCCAGGTCGGCTTCCGCATCCTGGGCCCCGGCTACCGTCGGCGCGGCCCCGGCTGTCCCAGCGCCGGCAGCGACGAGCTGCGCCACCGTGGGGCAGGCGAACAGCTGCCGCAAGGTGACCGGTTCGTCGCCGATTCCCGCCATCGACACCACGATCCTGGCGGCGAGAAGCGAGTCGCCGCCGAGATCGAAGAAGTTGTCGTGTATACCGACCTGGTCGACACCGAGCACCTGCGCCCAGATCTGCGCGACCTGGCGTTCCCTCGCGGTGCGGGGCGGGACCGGTCGATGTGCCCGGGCCAGTACCGGGCGTGCGGTCGGTAGCGCGGCACGGTCCACCTTCCCGCTGGTGTTGTGCGGCAGTGCCGCCAGCCGCGCGAAACTGGACGGGACCATGTAACTGGGCAGCTCCGCCCGGAGAAACTCGCGCAGCGTGTCGTCGGTGGCGTGCTGATCGGCGACGATCCACCCGACGAGCGAGGGCCGACCGGCGGTACTGACCACCGTGCATGCGGCCTGCCGCACGTCGGGGTGGCGACACAGCGCGGCCTCGATCTCACCGAGCTCGATACGCAGGCCATGGATCTTGACCTGCGTGTCCAACCGGCCGAGAAAGTCCAGCATGCCGTCCGGTCGCCAGGCCACCCGGTCGCCGCTGCGGTACAGCCGGGCCCCCGGCGCGGAGCTGAACGGATGCGGGACGAACCGCTCCGCGGTGAGCCCGGGCCGCCTCAGGTAGTGCTGGGCGAGCACGGCACCACCGATACACAGCTCACCGGGCACCCCGACGGGGACCGGTTCCAACTGCTCGTTCAGTACGAACACCTCGGCGTTGCCGATCGGCCGCCCGATCGGCAGACGGGTACGCATCGCCGGGTCGATCCTGGCGTAGCTCGTCGCCACACTGCATTCGGTCGGGCCGTAGAAGTTGAGTACCGTGTGCCGCTCCGCCCATCGTGCGGCGAGCGCCGGCGGGAACTCCTCGCCTGCCACGCACACGGTGTCCAGGTCGGGGAAGTCGCGGACGGGCACTTCGGCCAACATGGATGGCACCAGCACCAGGTGCGTCACCTGCTCGCGCTGCAGCGTGTCGGCCAGTGTCGGGCCGTGCGACTGGTCCTGTTCGGTGCCCACACACACGCTCGCCCCGTACGCCAGCGCGAGCCCCACCTCGAAGACCGCCGCGTCGAAGGCCGGGGACGCCACATGCAGGAACTGCGATCCCGGCTGCAGACCCAGTACCGGGCCGACCGAGGCCAGCAGGTTCGACAGACCGCGGTGGCCGACGACCACGCCCTTCGGACGGCCGGTGGAGCCCGAGGTGTAGATGAGGTACGCGGGATCGTCGGGTCCGATGTTCTCGGGTGCCGGTACCTGGGCCGGGTCACCCAGCGGTTCGTCGCCGTCGATCGTGAGCACGGGTCGGCTGACGCCCTCCAGCCGTGCGGCTCCGGCCACGTCGGTGACCACCAGGGCCGGCTGGGCGTCGTCGAGGATGTAGCGCAACCGCTGCGGCGGCGTCGCCGGGTCCAACGGCAGGTACACCGCACCCGACCGCAGCGTCGCCACGAAGGTGGTGACCAGCCCCGCCGAGCGCGGCAGGTAGGCCGCCACCACGCGGCCGGCACCGGCGCCGGCCGCGGACAGGCGACATGCGAGCCGGTCCGCGTCGCTGTCCAACTGCCGGTAGTCGACCGACTCACCCCGGCAGCGGACCGCCACCGCGTCCGGCTGACGCCGCGCCCACACCGTCACCGCGTCCGGCACCCTCTCAGCGCCCGGCCGCGACGCCGCGCTGCTGCCCACCGGTGGGCACGCCCAGCTCAGGAGCTGGCTGCGCTGGGTATCCGGCATGCCGACTGCGTCGGGTCCGCCGCCTCCGGCCATGCTGGCCAGCACGGTCCGGTACAGCTCCGCCATGCGCTGCAGGCAGTCGCGATCAAGCCTCGCCGGGTCGGCGCGCAGCAGGACATTGGCCGGGTCGGCGGTGACCGACAGGGCGAACTGGTTCGGGCTCACGTCGGCAGAACCGGCGACATCGACGATCGACTGGTCCAGGATGTGGAAGTCCAGATAGTTGAAGGCCGTCTCCACCAGCGGGACACCCTGCCCCCACTGGCGCTGCATCGCCGGCAACGGGAACCGACGGTACGGCCACGCGTCGGTCTCATCGGTGAAGACAGCGGACACGAGCTCCGACCAGGTGCTGCAGCCGGCAGGCAGCTGCACCGGTATCACGTTCAGGAACATGCCCAGCACCTGGTCGCCGTCCCGGACCTCCGGGCGACCGTTGCAGGTCAGCCCGGTGAAGAAGCGCTTCTGGTCGGTCATCATGCCCAGCACGGTCAGGTGGGCGGCGAGCAGCACGCTCTTGAGCGGGGCGGACACACTGCGGCCCAGTGCGCGCAGCTCGGCGACCAGGTCGTCGAAACCGACGACCAGCTCGTGATAGAGCGGTAGGTCGGTCTGATCGACGGCGAACGCCGGCAGGCGATGCGGCTCGGATCCGGAGATCCGGCCGGCCCAGAAGGCGCGATGCTCCGGCGACGACGTCGAGGCACGCTCCAGGGCGACGAAGTCGGCGCAGCGCAGCGCCAGTGTCTTCGCGGCGACCGTTCGCCCCGCCCGCAGATCCCGGTAGGCGTGCAACAGGCCGGTCAGCATGGAGTTGTGGCTCCAACCATCCAGAATGGCGTGGCATTCGGTGACGATGAGGCCCCACTCGTCGGCGCCCTGGACCACCCGCAGCCGCCACAGTGGTGCCTGCTCGAGAGTGAAGACACTCCGGCGTTCTGCGCCCAGCAGCCGTTGTTCCGCCGCGGCCCGCTCGTCGGCGGGCAGCGGCCGCAGGTCGTCGAACTCCACCATGACATCGCAGTCGCGGTACACCAACTGCAGCGGTTCACTGAAGGTGGAACAGTCGATGGCGCTCCGCAGGGCGGGATGCTGGCGCATCATCGAGCGTGCCGCGTCACGTAGTGCGGCGAGGTCCACCGGGTCGGTGTCGCGGATCCGGTACAGGGTCGAGTTGTGGTACGGCAGGGCATCCGGGTCGTGCAGCATCTCGTACACCATGCCGAGCTGCACCTGAGTGGCCGGGTAGGCGTCCTCGACCGCGGGTGACAGCAGCGTCCGGTCGGCGGGGGTGAGCAGTTCCGCCCTGCCGAGGATGGCGACCTCTTCGGCCTCCGGAAGTTCAGCGGTGTGCTCGGCCAGCTCGCGGATCGTCTGCCAGCGGAAGACATCCTGGACGCTGACATCGATGCCGCGGTGACGTAACGCGCCGACGACCCGTACCGCCCGGATCGAGTCCCCGCCCGCGTCGAAGAAGTTGTCGCAGACGCCGACCTGGCTCACCCCGAGGCTGTCCGCCCAGATCTGCGCGAAGAGGCTTTCCCGGGTGCCGCGTGGCGGCACGTACTGCGTGCCCTGCGCGGGAGTCTGCTCGGTGGCAGGCAGTGCGGCGCGGTCCAGTTTTCCGTTCGCCGTCAGCGGCCAGGTGTCGAGGACCGTGAACGACGCCGGCATCAGATAGCTGGGCAGCGTCGCGGCGATGTGCGCACGCAACCCGTCGGCGCGCAGGCCGCTGCCCTGCCGACGCCGTACGTAGGCGACGATCCGGTCGGGCCCCTCGTCGGAGCTGGTGACCATCACGGCCGCTTCCCGCACATCGGGGTGGGCGGTCAGCGCCACCTCGATCTCCCCGAGCTCCACCCGGTAGCCCCGGATCTTGACCTGCCGGTCCGAACGGCCCAGGTACTCCAGTTCACCGTCACCGCGGCTGCGGGCATTGTCGCCGCTGCGGTACATGCGTGCGCCCGGCCGCGTCGCGTACGGGTCGGGCACGAACCGCTCGGCGGTGAGGGCGGGGCGGTGGAGGTAGCCACGGGTCACGCCGGCACCGCTGACGCAGATCTCCCCGCGCGCGCCGGGCAGCGACGGGTGCAGGCCGGCGTCGAACAACCGCATGCTCATCCCCGGCATCGCGACCCCGATGGGGCTTCCCCGCCGCGCCGTAGCGCAGTCGGCGGGCTCGATCTCCCGGTAGCTGGTGTGCACGGTTGTCTCGGTAATGCCGTACAGGTTGACCAGTCGAGGGCACGCTGCACCGAGCCGTTGCACAACCGGCGCCAACGCGGCCGCGTCCAACGCCTCACCGGCGAACAGCACCGCACGCAGCGCGAGCCGGTCGACCATCGGCTCGCCGTCGGCGAGCAACGGGATCAGGTTGCCGAATGCCGTCGGGGTCTGACTGAGGACACTCACCCGTTCCCGCACCAGCAGTGCCAGCAGATCGTGTGGCGAGCGCGCCACCTCGGCGCTGGCCAGTACGGCGGTACCTCCGCTGGTCAGGGCACCCCACAGCTCACAGACCGACACATCGAAGGCGTACGAGTGGGTGCAGCTCCAGACATCCGTCGGGCCGATCGCGAGCCGCTGCGTGAGCGCGTCGATCAGGTTGGTCACGTTGGCATGGGTGACCATGACGCCCTTGGGTCGGCCGGTGGACCCCGACGTGTAGATGATGTAGGCGAGGTTGTCGCCGGCGGCCCGTGCGGGCGGGTCGTCTGCGCTGGGGCTGGTGACCAGCGCCGGATCGTCGGCCAGCACGATCGGCAGCGCCGTGTCGGGCAGATCGGTGACGAGCGCCGAGGTGGAGATCACCACGCTGGCGCCGGCGTCGCCGAGCAGGAACGCGAGCCGTTCGGCCGGCAGGTCGGGGGCCAGCGGCAGGTAGCCGGCGCCGCTCTTCAGCACAGCCAACAGCGCCATCACGAGCGTGACACTGCGATCCAGGTGGACGCCGACGACCGACTCCGGTCCGGCACCCAGTTCGATCAGACGGTGCGCGATGCGGTTGGCACCGGCGTTGAGTTCGGCGTAGGTCAACCGTTGGCTGCCGGCGACGACGGCGATCGAGCCCGGTCTGGTCCGGGCATGCTGCTGCACCTGCTGGGCCAGTGTCGGCGCGTCGGCCGGGTTGGGGGTCGCATCACCCGGCGACGGCGCGGACAGTTCCAACCGGCTGAGCGCCTGTTCCGGTTGCGCGGCCGCCAGGTCGATCATCCGGGCAAGCTGCGTGGCCAGCTGCTGCACCGTCGAGTGGTCGAACCTGGTCGTCGCGTAGACGATCTGGCCGCGCATCCCGTCCGCGTCGTCCGCGTCGAACGAGACGAGCAGGTCGAAACGGGCCCGGTACCACGAGACGTTCAGCTGCTCGACGGTCAGCTCGCCCATCTGCATCCGGGCCGGCGCGCCCTCCTGGTAGGCGAGCATCACCTGGATCAACGGGTCGTGCGACAGGTCGCGGGTCGGCGCGACCGCATCCACCACCTGCTCGTACGGAAAGTCCTGGTAGGTGTAGGCGTCCAGGGCGGTGTTGCGTACCCGTCCCAGCGCCTCCAGGAAGCTGGGGTCACCGGACAGGTCCGTACGCATCGGTAGCGTGTTGACGAAGAACCCCACCGTGTTGGCGAACGCCGCCCGGGTCCGTCCGGCCACCGGGCTCGCCACGGTGATGTCGCTCTGTCCGCAGTAGCGGGCCAGCAGCAGTTTCAGCGCCGTCAACGTCGCCATGAACGGGGTACACGACGCTGTCCGCGCCACCTCGGCGAGCCGCTGGGTCACCTCGGCAGGAATGGTGAACTCGACGCCGTCACCGGTCGGATCCCATTCCGCGGCATAGGGGCGGTCGGCTGGCAGCTCGAGCGGTACGGCACCGGCGAGGTGCCCACGCCAGTACCGCAGCGCCGAGCGGGCACGCCGGGCGCTGCCCGCGTCGTGCTGGAGTCGTGCGTAGTCCGCGTAGCGGGCCGGGCGCGGAGCCAGCGGTTGCGCGGCATAGCAGGTGGCCAGTTCGGACAGCAGGATGCCCACCGACCAGCCGTCGACCGCGATGTGGTGGGTCACCAGCAGCAGGATGCTCTCGTCCGGGCCGCAGGTGAGCAGAGTGGCGCGCAGCATCTCATCGCGTCCCAGGTCGAACGGGCGCGCGGACTGCGCGGCGAAGACCTCGTCGACCGCGGCGTCGCGCGCGGATCCGACCAGCTCGCGCAGGTCGACCGTGCGCAGCGGGACCGGGCCGGCCGGGTCGACCACCTGGTACGGCTCGCCGCTGTCATCGGCGAGGTAGCGGGTGCGCAGGATGTCGTGCCGGTCCACCAGCGTGTCCAGCGCGCACCCCAACTCCGTCGGGTCCAACCGTCCGCGTAGCCGCAGTGCCACCGGCACCAGGTACTCGGTGTCGTGTGGACGCAACAGGTGGGCGAACCACATCCGTTGCTGCGCGGCCGACAACGGAGCGCGGACGTCATCGGCCGCCGACCGTTCTACGGGCTGGTCCATGTCACTGTTCTCCTGGGGGATCGTCGACGTACTCGGGCGCCACCGCTGCCAGCTGACGAAGCGTCGATGCGTCGAACAGCACCCGCAGCGGCAGACTGATGCCGTACGTTTCGTCCAGGTGCAGCACTACCCGCGTGGCTAGCAGCGAGTGCCCGCCGAGGTCGAAGAAGTTGTCATCGAGCCCGACCCGGGGCACCCCGAGGACCTGTTGCCAGGCCTCGGCAATGGCCCGTTGCATCGGCGTCGTCGGCTCCTGCCAGCCCTGGTCGTCGTCAAGCTCGGTGGCTTCGGGAAGCGGCAGGGCATCCCGGTCCACCTTCCTGCTCGGCGTCATCGGGAATTCGTCGAGCACCACGCACGCCGTGGGCACCAGGTAGTTCGGCAGTCGCGCGCCCAGTGCGCGGCGAAGCTCGGGCCAGGAGATGTTGGCACCTGCGCTCGCGACGACGTAGGCGACGAGGGTCGCGGCCCCACCGGATCCGTCCCGGCGCGCCAGCACCAGCGCCTCGGCCACCTCCGGCAGACGTTCGAGTTCGGTCTCGACCTCCCCTGGCTCGACCCGGAAGCCACGGATCTTCACCTGCTCGTCGACCCGGCCCCGGAACTGGATGTTCCCGTCCTCGCACCGCGCCACAAGGTCGCCGGTGCGATACATCCGGGCACCCGGGCCGGCATACGGGTCGGGGACGAAGCGTTCGGCGGTGAGCTGTGGACGGTCATGGTAGCCGCGGGCCACCCCCGGCCCACCGAGGTACAACTCGCCGGCCACGCCGACCGGCACCAGCTGCAGATGCTCGTCGAGCACGTACGCGGTGGTGTTGGCCAACGGCCGGCCGATCGGCACCGTGCCGGCATCCTCCGCCACCTTCTGGACGTGTTCCCACGTGGCGAACGTGGTGGTCTCGGTCGGCCCGTACACATGCAGCAACCGGCGCGGCGGCGCTGCGGCCAGCAGCTCGCGTACCCGCCGGGCGTCGACCGCCTCGCCACCGAACAGCAGCGTCGTCAGGCTGGCGAAGGTGTCCGGCCGGGTCTTCACCACATCGTTGAACAGCGCCGTGGTGATGAACAGGCTGGTGATCTGTTCGCGGCGCAGCTGTCGACCCAGCGCAGCCGGATCGAGCAGGGTGTCGGTGTCGATCACGCAGACCTGTCCGCCGTTGAGCAGCGCACCCCAGATCTCGAAGGTCGCCGCGTCGAACGAGGTGTGTGAGGACTGCGCGATCCGCTCGTGCGGACCGAACTGCACGTAGTCGCTGCCCCGTACCAGGCGCAGGATCGACCGGTGTTCGACCATGACCCCTTTGGGCCGGCCAGTGGAACCGGACGTGTAGATCACGTACGCGAGGTCCGATCCGTCGCTCACGGTCGTGGGGGCGTCCGCCGGCATCCCGGCCAGCGCTTCGGCGGCCTGATCGAGCAGGATGGTGGCCCGTACCGTGTCGGGAGGCAGTGCGCGGTCGGTCCCGCTGTCGGTGATCACAAGCCGGACCTCGGCGTCGGCGCACATCAGCCGCAGCCGATCGTCGGGATAGTCCGGGTCCAGCGGCACATAGCCCGCGCCGGCCTTGAGTACCGCCAGGAATGACGCGATGGCGTCGATCCCCCGGGGCAGCATGACACCCACCCGGGATCCGGCCGTATATCCGTTGGCCCGCAGCAGGTGCGCGATCCGGTTGGCCCGCCGGTCCAGTTCCCGGTAGCTCACCCTGGTACCTGCGGACACGACCGCGTCCGCGTCCGGTCGCTGCGCGACCTGTTCGGCGAACGCATCCGGTACGGAGAGCTCCGCCGGATACGGTGCAGCGGTGGTGTTCCATTCCACCGCGAGTCGGTGCTGCTCGGTATCGGTGAGCATCGGTAGGGCGGACAACCTGGAGTTCGGGCCGGCCACGACAGCGTGCAGCAGCGTCGATAGATGTGCGGCCAGCCGCTCGATCGGCTGCCGGTCGAACAGGTCGGCGGCGTACTCGAAGTCCACGCCGAAGGAGCCGTCGGTCCGGCGCTGTGCCACCACGGTCAGATCGAACTTGGCGGGACGCCACGGGATCGCCACCGGCGCCACGTTCAGTTCCGGCAGGGTGAACGGCGTCGGGGCCTGGTCCCGTACATCCAGCATCACGTTCACCGGCGGAGCTGCCGGCATCCCACCCCCGGTGTCGATCTGCCCGTCGGGTGCCTGGGCGGTGTGCTGGTGCCGGTAGGCATCGATCGACCTGGACCGGACCCGGGCCAGCAGTTCGGTGAACCGCGGATCTCCCGACAGGTCGACCCGGATCGGCAGGGCGGTGACGAAGTTGCCGATCAGGTGCTGCAGAGCGGGATCACCGCGGTCACCCGACGGTATCCCCACCACGATGTCGTGCAGCCGGCAGTGACGTGCCAGGACCGTGGACACCGCACTCAGGATCGTCATCAGGGAGGTGGCCCCGTGCGCCGTGCCGACTGCCAGCACGCGCCGCGCCAGTTCGGCGGGGATGACGGCGCTGTGCACGGCGGCTTCCCCGTGACGTTGCCGGCGACGGGGCCGGTCGGTCGGTAGCTCGGTGGGCGGGGCACCGTCGAGCACCTCGGCCCAGAACGTCCGGTCCTGCTCCGCCGCACCCGTGCGTCGCTGTTGCCAGACGGCGTAATCCGCGTACTGGATGTGCAACCTCGGCAGCGAGCCGGCCGGCTCGCCGCTGTAGAGGACGTGCAGTTCGCGGGCCAGCACACCCGCCGACCAACCATCGAAGGCGATGTGGTGGAACACCATGACCAGGATGTGCCGGTCCGCGGCCTCGGTGGCCAGGTACACCCGCAGCGGCCATTCCCGGGTCAGGTCGAAGGAACGTCGTACCAGGGAGCCGACCCGGTCTGCGACATCATCGGAAGCGACCGTGCTCCAGTCCAGCGTCTCCCACGCCACGTCGCCCGGTGGGTCGATCGTCTGGGTCGCGCGGCCGGAGACGGAGTAGCGGGTACGGAGGACCTCATGGCGGGTGACGATCCCGGTCACCGCCCGCCGGAGGGCGGCCTCCTCGAGCGGGCCGGTCAACCGCAGCACCACCGGGACCTGGTAGTCCAGGTTCTCCGGGTTCGCCTGGTCATGCAGCCACAGCGCGTGCTGGCCTGTCGTCAGTGGGATCGGGGCGTCACGGTCCGCAGGCTCGATGCGTCCCGTCCCGGCCGCCGGCTGCGCCGCGTCGATCAGCGTCGACACCGCGCGCACGGTCGGTTCGTCCATGACGTCGGCGATCTGGATGCCGGTACCGAAGGATGCCCGCAGCCGGGCCACCAGCGTCACCGTGAGCAGGGAGTGCCCACCGAGGTCGAAGAAGTTGTCCTCGACGCCGACCCGTTCCACCCCGAGCAGCTCCGACCAGAGTGCGGCGACCAGCCGCTCCGTGTCCGTCGCGGGCGGCACATAGGGGTGCGTCGCCTCGGGGCGGCCCGGTTCGACCGCGGGAAGGGCGGTCCGGTCGAGCTTGCCGCTGACGGTGTAGGGCATCGAGTCGACGAACACCACATGTGCGGGCACCATCGGGCGAGGCAGCCGGCCGGCCAGGAAACCGCGCAGCTGCTCGACCGTCGGGGCGTCGGGACCAGTACCGGCGCAGACATAGGCGACCAGCTGGGCCGTCTGCGCGCCGGTGCGGGTGACCACGACCGCGGCCGCGTCCACGGCCGGATGGTCGGTCAGTACGGTCTCCACTTCGCCGGGCTCGACCCGGATGCCGTTGACCTTCACCTGGTGGTCCCGCCGGCCGAGGAACTCCAGCTGCCCATCCCAGCGGCGTCGCACCCGGTCACCCGTGCGGTACAGGCGCTGGCCGGCGGCGGTGGGATCCGGCACGAACGCCTCCGCGGTCGCCTCCGGCCGGCCCAGATACCCGCGCGCCAGGTTCACCCCGCCGACGAACAGCTCGCCGGGAATACCGTGCGGCAACGGGTTGCCGTCCTGGTCGGCGACGACCAGTCGCACGTTGTCCATCGCGGTGCCGATCGGTGCCGTCGAGCCCGCGGTCCCGGGCACGTACTGCCAACTGCACACGTCGATCGAGCATTCGGTGGGGCCGTAGGTGTTGACCAGTGCGAGATCGAGGTCGGCGGTGAGTCGCGCGCACAGTGACAGCGGCAGGGCCTCACCGGCTGAACACAGCACCCGCAGGCTGTGGCAGTCCGCCAGGGCCGGTTCGTCTGCCAGCAGCCGTAGTACCGACGGCACCGCCTGCGCGACGGTGACACCGTATTCGGCGATGGTGGTGGCGATCGTGTACGGATCGGCCTCGGCGCCGGGTGGCCCGAGCACGACCCGGCCGCCCACCAGCAGCGGTGCGAAGATCTCCCACCCGGCGGCGTCGAAGGTGATGTTGGTCCGTTGCAGCACGCGGTCGTCGGCGGTCAGGGGCAGGGCACGTACCGCCCAGAGCAGCCGGTTGAGGATGCCGCCGTGGGTGATCACCACCCCCTTGGGGCGTCCGGTGGACCCGGAGGTGTGCATGACGTACGCCGCGTTGTCCGCACACGCCGGCGACCAGGGCGGCGCGGAGCGGGCCGGGCCGGCGAGCAGTTCGGTGGAGGTCAGGCAGACACGCTCGGCGTTGGCGAGCCGGTCACGGTGCACAGGCGTGGTGATGACGACCCGGGCGGAGCTGGCGGACAGGATGCCCGACAGTCGTTGCACCGGATGGTCGGGATCCAGTGGCACATAGGCCGCGCCCGCCTTGAGTGTCCCGAGCATGGCGGTGACCAGTTCCAACCCGCGTGGTAGGCAGATCGCGACCAGCGACTCGACCCCGACGCCACGTTCCCGCAGCTGCCATGCGACCCGGTTGGCGTTGTCGTCCAGGTCGCGGTAGGTCAACTGGGCGCCGCCCGCCACCAGGGCAACCGCATCGGGTGTCGCCGCAGCCTGCGCTGCCACCAGCTGATGCATCAGCTGGGCGCCCGGATCGACCAGGGCTCCCTGCTGCGCCGCCGCCTCGGCGTCGCTGGCCATCCGCAGCTGGCGTACAGGCAGCTCGGGCTCGGCGGTCAGCTGCTCCAGCAGCCGGACATAATGCCCGGCGAGTGTCTCGACACTGCCCCGACGAAACAGCGCGACCGGATAGGTGACGCTGCCGGCGAACGTGGTCCGGGACTGCTGGGTGATCTGTAGCGAGAGGTCCAGCTTGGCGGCGCGCACGGGAACATCGAGTTCCTCGACCCGTACGCCGTCCAGCTCGAAGCGTGTCGCGTCCGCCTGGTGCAGACCGAACATGACCTGGCACAGCGGGCTGCGGGAACGGTCCCGGGTCGGCTGGAGAGCGTCCACGAGGTGTTCGAAGGGAAGCTCCTGGTGCGCCAGGGCGTCCAGCACGCTGTCACGTACCGCGGCGACGAGCTGGCTGGCAGAGCTGTCCTGGGACACCGCGACCCGCACCACCACGGTGTTGACGAGCAACCCGATCAGGTCCTCGAAACCAGGCCGGGTGCGGTCCGACACGGGTACCGCGACCGCCACGTCCTGCTGACCGCTGTAGCGCGCGAGCAGAACATGGAACGCCGTCAGCAGCACCATGAAAGGTGTCGCCCCGCACCGTTCGGCGAACTGCGTGAGCCGTGCACCCAGCTGCGCCGGGATGTCGAAGCCGACCACGTCGCCGCGGGGGTCGAACACCGCAGGCCGCGCGAAGTCCGTCGGCAGATCCAGTTCCATCAGGCCGGCCAAGGTATCGCGCCAGTGGTCGAGCAGTCCCTGCGCCCTCGGCCCGTCCAGGTACTCACGCTGCCACCGGGCGAAGTCGCCGTACTGGAGGACCGGTTCGGCCAGGGCGGAGGGAACACCGGTGGCAGCAGAGCGGTACGCGTCGGCCAGTTCCCGCGCCAGTACCGTCAACGAGCCGCCGTCGCAGGCGATGTGGTGGGTCATGATGAGCAGGCGATGCTCCTCGGCCGGCAGGCGCAGCGACAGTACGCGCAGCGGCGGGCGTGCGGTCAGCTCGAACGGGCGGTGCGTTTCCCGCAGGATCAGTTCACCGGCCAGCGTGTCGGCCTCCTCGACGGAACGCTCCGACAGATCGACGCTGTCCCAGTCGATCGGCCCGGGCGGGTCGACGAGTTGCGTCGGATGGCCGTCGAGTTGGGCGTAGCGCGTCCGCAGCACCTCGTGCCGGCAGACGATGCGGGACAGCGCGTCCCGCAGCGCGATCTCATCGACGTGGCCGCGTATCCGCAGTCCGATCGGGGTGTGGTAGGCGGTCCCGCCCGGCTGAAGCCGGTCGAGGAACCACAGACCACGTTGCGCGAAGGACATCGGCGGCCGTGTCGCGCCGGTCTTCGTCGGTGCGACCTCCGTCGTCGCGGTCGTCGTCGGCTGCGCCGAGGGTGATCGGTCGGCTGTCCGCACGGGCTGCTCCAGGGCCGATGCGCCGAAGGTCTCCTCCAACTGCCTCCGTACCTGCGCACCGATGTGCGCGGCCAGGCCGGACACGGTCGGTGCGAGGAAGATGTCGCGTACCGGGAGCGGAACCTGGAAATGGTCGCTCAGGCGGCCCGCCAGGCGGGTGGCCAGCAGCGAGTGACCGCCCAGCGCGAAGAAGTCGTCGTGAGCTCCGACCGTCGGCACCGACAGCAGTTGCGCGATGATGTCCGCGATCACCCGCTCCGCCGCGGTCCGGGGCGGAGTGTGGGTCGTCCCGGTCGCGGCCCGGCCGGCCAGATCACCGCGGTCCACCTTTCCGTTGGTGGTCAACGGAAGCGCATCCAGTCGGACGATCTGGACCGGCACCATGACCGACGGCAGCCGCTCGGCCAGATGTTCCCGGAGCTGCTGGTCGTCGGCCCGGGCGTGCTCACGCAGCACGTAGTAGGTGACCAGTCGCCGGTCCGCCCCGGTGGTCGCCACCACGGAGGCGGCCTCGGCCACATCGGGGTGAGTGAGCAGCGCCTCGTCGATCTCGTGGCAGTCGACCCGTACGCCGCGGACCTTCACCTGGCGGTCGTTACGGCCCAGGAACAGCAGCGTACCGTCGGCCAGCCGGCGTGCCCGGTCTCCCGTCGCGTACATGCGGCTGCCCAGGCGGGACGCGAACGGGTCGGGCCGGAACCGCGCCGCGGTGGCCTGCGGGTCCCCGGCGTAGCCGCGTGCCATGGTCGGTCCGGAGATGAACATTTCACCGGCGGTCCCCGGTGGGACAAGGTCACCGTCCGCGTCGAGCACATGCACCTGCATCCCCGGTACGGGTGTGCCGATGGGCGCTGTCGCATCAGGACCACGCCAGGCCGAGGCGTCGAACTGGGTGGCCCACACGATCTCGGCAGGCCCGTACTCGTTGCTGATCTGCGCGGCGGGTGCGGACGTGCGCATCCTCTCGACCAGCCCGGTGGTACAGACATCGCCACCGACGATCGCCATCCGCAGACCGGCGAGCATCGTCGGTGCCACATCGCGCAGGATGGCGTCCCAGTAGTGCGGTGGCGCCACGATGTGGCTGGGTCGTCCGCGTTCCAGCAGCCCGGCGAGCTCATCCAGATCGTTGGTGGCCGGGATGAGTACCCGGCCACCGGTGTACAGCGTCCAACAGACGAAGGACAGGAAGACGTCGAAGGAGAACGACAACGCCAGCAGCAGCCGGTCCGGCGACGGGTACATCCGGCTGCGTACATCGGTCACCGCGACGACCGCCGCGTGCGGGAGAGCCACGCTCTTCGGCTGGCCGGTCGACCCCGACGTGTGGATCACCGCGGCCAGATCCTGCGGGTGCGTGACGCCGGGCAGCCGATCCTCGGACTGTGAGCGGATCTGCGTCGCGTCGCGGTCCAGGCATACCCAGTGGTCACCTTCCGGCAGCCTGCCCCGGGTCTCCTGTGTGCCCACGACGATCCGCGGCCGCAGCGCGCTCGTCATGGCCAGGAGCCGGTTCTGCGGGTGTTCCGGGTCCATGGGCAGGTAGGCGGCACCGGTGCGCAGTACCGCCAGCAGCGCCACCACCAGATCAGCGCAGCGCGGCAAACAGATGCCCACAAGGTCACCGGCGCGTACACCGCGGTGCAGTAGCTGCCGCGCCAGACGGGTCGCGCGGAGGTCGAGCTCGGCGTAGCTCAACACGGTGTCGCCGCAGTCGACGGCGATCCTGTCGGGGCTGCGCCGCATCTGTTCAGCCATCAGGTCCGGCACGCATGCGGGTGGGACGCTCAGCGCGGGCCCGGTGGCCAGGGCCAGCTGCCGCAGGCGTTCGGCGCCGGTGACGACCGGTACGCTGCCGACCCGCTGGCCGGGGTCCTCCGCCAGCGCCGCCAGCAGGCGCAGGTAGGTATCGGCGACACGCCGCGCGGTCTCCGGCGCAAACAGTTCGGTGGCGTAACCGAGAACAGCGTCCAGGCCACCGTCGACACGGCGTCGTAGCGCCAGCGACAGCTCCATCCGTGCCCCGGTGACAGGCGAGGGCATCCGGCTGATACCGATGTCCGGTACCGACCAGTGCTCCTCCAGCACCTCGTCGTCCCAGGCGAACATCGTCTGGATGAGCGGCCCGCGGATGGTGTCACGGCCGTCGGTCAGTTCCTGTACGAGACGTTCGAACGGCACATCCTGATGGGCCATGGCCTCGATGACGACGGCGCGGAGACGGCCGAGCAGTCGCCCGAACGTCGGATCACCGGACAGGTCGGCGCGCACGATCAGGGTGTTGACGAAGTACCCGATCACCTCGTCGGTCTGCTTGTCGGGCCGGGTCGCCACCGGGATACCGACCGGTACGTCACGCTGCCCGGTGAACCGGCTGAGCGTCAGCGCGTACACGGCGAGGAACAGCACGAACGGTGTGACGCCAGCATCGAGGGCGCGCCGCCGCAGCGCTGTGACCAGCTCCGTTCCGATCCGGAACTCGGCGCCGTCGCCGGCGGTGCCGACCGTCGGGGAGGCGACGAAATCGTACGGCAGCTCCAGTGGCGGTAGGTCCGCGAGGACTGTGCGCCAGTGCCCGATCAGCTCCGGACCGGAACGGGGGGCATGCTGCTGCTGCTGCCAGACGGCGTAGTCGCAGTAGGTGACCGCCGGCGCGGGTCGTTGCCACCCGGTCGACCCGCGCGCCGCGCGGTAGGCTTCGGCGAGGTCACGTACCAGGATCTGCACCGACCTGGCGTCGAACACGATGTGGTGGGTGACGAAGACGAGGATGTGTTCGCCGGGATCAAGGGTGACCAGGTGTGCCCGCGCGAGCGGGCTGGAGCCGAGGTCGAACGGCTGCGACGCGGTGTCCTGGACGATCGAGAGGGCCCGCTGTTCGACGCGGGCGCGATCATCCGCGCTCAGGTCGGTGCTGGTGACAGCGATGGCAACCCGGGCCACCTGCTGTACCGGCTCCCCGTCGTGCAGCGCGAACGATGTCCGTAGGGCGCAGTGCCGTTGCAGGACCTGGTCGTAGGCTGCCTGGAGGTGGCCCAGGTCCACCGCACCGGTCAGTCGCAACACGACCGACTCGTTGTACTCACTCGACGGGCCGTTGATCTGGTTCAACAGCCACAACCCCCGTTGTTCGGAGGACAACGGCTGCGGTCCGGATCGTTGCTGACGGGTCACGGGTGCAACAACCGCCGCGCTGTGCGCGACTGCCACCATTTCAGCCAGCTGGCGGATCGTGCCAGCAGTCAGTACGTCCGCGGTCGACACGGCGGTGCCGCAGCTACGGCTCGTCTGTGCGGCGATGCGCGCCGCCGACAACGACTGGCCCCCCAGCTCGAGAAAGTCGTCGGTGACGCCGATCTCCGGGCGGCCCAGAACGGTCGTCCAGACGCCGTGCAGTTGCCGCTCCAGCTCGGTGGCCGGAGGCGCGGACTGATGCCGTGACGCGGCGGGTTGGCTATCCGGTGCCGGAAGCCGACCCCGGTCCACCTTGCCGTTGGGCGTGGTGGGCAGTGCGTCCAGTTCGACGAAGTCGCTGGGGAGCATGTATTCCGGCAGGGTGGCGGCAAGCGCATCCCGTAGCTGACGACTGGTGGGTGCGGCCCCGGCAACAGCAACGTAGTACGCGACGATTCTCGGGGCCGCGCTCCGACTCGCCGGCAACGCCGGGTCCGATTCCTGCGCCACCTGTCCTCACCCTCAACTCATCCGATCGCGGAACGTATGTTCTCGTAGGCTCGGTGACAGACGCCGGGTGATGGACTCAGGTCGACATCCGGCCGCGCCACCGCAGGGGTACTGTCACCTGCCCGCTTCCGGTCCGGCGATGCACCACTCCAGCGCTGCCATCGCGCTGTGCAGCTTGTGCTGGGCCTGGTCGAAGGCGATGCTCGCCGGGCCATCCAGTACCGCGGCGGTGACCTCCTCCCCGCGGTTGGCCGGCAGGTCGTGCATGAACACCGCATCCGGACTGGTCTTCCACAGGCTGTCGTCCACCTGGAACGGCGCGAACACGCTCCGCCAGTCGGGAATGGGTTTCACGGTTCCGGTCGTCTCCCACCGGGTGGTGTAGACGACATTCACATCCGCCGGCAGGTCTGCCATGTCGTGGCGTTCGGTGAGGGTGCTGGAGGAAGTGGCCATCCGACCGGCAGCCGCCATGGTCGGCGCCGGCAGCCCGAATCCCGGCGGTGTCCGCAGCTCCAGCCGGGTGTTCGCGAATCTGGGGATGGTCAACGCGAGCGCGGCGGCGGTGTTGTTGCCTTCCCCGATGTAGAGAACACGCAGGCCGTCGAGACGCCCGAACTGCAGCATCATCGTCACCAGGTCGGCAAGAGCCTGGGTCGGATGTTCCTCCGTGGTCATGGCGTTGACCACCGACATCCGGTCCTGACAGGCCATGGTGCGCAGCTCTGCGGTACTCGCCGCGGTACGTGTGACGAAGCCGTCCAGCATTCCGGACAGAACCGCTGCGGTGTCGCCTGTCGTCTCCCCCGTCTCCGTCTGCAGATCGGCCGGTCCGTACGACACGACGCTCGCACCCAACCGCAGTGCGCCAACGGTGAAGGCTGTCCGGGTGCGGGTGGAGGTCTTGCGGAAGTGGATACCGACCGTGGAACCCGCCAGGGGTTTCGCCGCGCCCCCGTTGGCGTACCAGGCGCCGCGGTCCACCAGACCGCGCAGGGTCTCGTCGTCGAGATCCTGTAGGGAGATCAGATGACGTCTCGTCACGGGTTCGCCGCCTCGGCCGCGTCTTCCTCCATGCGCTTGCGCAGACTCAAGGGCCGCATGTCGGTCCAGATCTCGCCGATGTGGGACAGGCAGACCTCGCGCGTGCCCGTGGTTCCCTCGGCATGCCAGCCGAGCGGAAGCTCGCGGTCGGCCAGCCAGATCGAGTACTGCAGTTCATCGTTGTAGACAACCGAGTAGACCCGGTCGTCGTTCTCGTCGCTCATGTTCTCCCTCGACGTGATCAGAGCTTGTCGGCAGCCGGCCGGTCCGGACCGGCGTTGAAGTCGGCGATCCGGGTTCCCGCGTCGCGCTCGCAGGCGACCCGGTAGACGTGGTCGGCCACGGCGATGTCCAGGATGCCCAGGCCGAAGGGCGAGAAGACGGTGACCTTCTCCGGGTCCCGCGACGCCGAAGCGGCGCCGAGGATGATGTCGCCGAGCGACCCGTGGATGAACGACCGGTCACCGCGCCGCTGCTCAGCCAGGTGCAGTGAGGTGTTGGCGCGACAGACGTGGTCCGGGTCGTCGACGATGTTGCGACACCCGGTGATCGCCTCGGGCACGATGTCGCGAAGCGACACATGCAGTACGAGGCTGCCCGGTCGGCAGGCCGCCAGGTCGGTGTGGGGTGTGGCTGCGGTGGTGGCGAAGGAGATCAGCTCGTGGCTACCCAGCGCATCATCGATGGTGGGCACGCACACCATCTCCAGCTCGGGCCGGGCCTGCCGGCATCCGGCCGCGAACGCCTCGGCCGCTGCCGGGTCGCGGTCGTACACACTGACGTGCTCCAGCTCGGGACACGTCGCCAGTAGGAAACGCAGGATGGCACGGTTGATCACGCCGCAACCCACCAGGGACACGCCCGTGGTGGTGGTGCCGGCGGACAGCCACCGGTTCGCCAACGCCGCACTGGCAGCGGTACGCCACGCCGAGATCGCGGCCGCTTCCAGGAGCGCTTCAGGCCGCCCGGTCTCTGCGGAGTTCAGCACGACCACGGCCGAGGCCCGGTCGAGTCCCCGCGCATGATTGCCCGGGAAGGACGCGATCCATTTCATCCCGGCCACCGGCGCGCCGGCATCCACGAACGCGGGCAGGGCGATGATCCGGCTCTTCTGATCGGGCATGTGCAGGAAACCGGAGTGCGGCAGTGTCGTCTGCCCACGCGCATGCGCGACGTAGGCGTCGGAAACAATGTCCGAAACCCGGTCAACCGACTCGTCGAGGATGCTGCGAACGTCGCGCGCGCCGAGAACCAGCATCGTGTTCACTCATTCCCGACAGCGACGTCAAGCAACGAATCTTCAATGGCCGAAACTATTTCATCGCACTCTTCCCTGGTCGTCACCAATGGCGGCATCAACCAGAAACCCCGCATGTTCATGCTGAGCAGCACGCCACGATTCTCGCAATTCGCGATGAATTCTGCGATCTTGGGAAAGGGCCAGGTGCGACCGTCGGAAGCCAACGGGAAGTGAATCATCATCCCGGCGCCCTCGACATCACCGGACAGGCGGCCGGAACGGATCCTGCGCAGTTGCTGGCACAGATATTCGCCGGTCGCACGGACATTGTCCAGAACCTGTTCGCGAGCGTAGGTGTCGAGAACCGCCAGGCCCGCCGCGCAGGCCACCGGGTGGCCGTCGGTGGCCGAACCTGCGGGCAGTGCACGGGGCGGAGTGGAGTCCGCGACCGCGCGGTACATCTCGTCGGAGACCAGCATGGCGCCGAACGGAACATATCCCGACGTCAGATTCTTCGACAGGATCAGAAGATCTGGTTCGATACCGAGGTCGAGGCACCGGGACATGCCCCCGGTGCGACCGAATCCGGTGCTGACCTCGTCGGCGATGAAATGGACTCCGGCGTCGGCGCACAGACGGCGCAGTGCGCGCAGGTCGTCCGGATCGGGTGCCAGACCCAGGGTTCCCATGATCGGCTCGATCATCAGGGCGGTGACCCGCTGCGGCGTGAGCTCCTCGAGCGCCTTTGCGACGTTGTTAGTCAACGAGCCGTCCGTATCGACAAGGTGCACGTCGGGTACGAGCGGACCGTGGAATTCCATCCCGGCGATGCTGCCGCTGAAGGCGTTCGCACCGAGCCCGAGACCGTGGTAGCTGTCGCGGAACGACAGCAGGGTCATCCGTTCCGGTTCATCACCGATCACCCGTACCAGTCGGCTGAGCATCACCGCGGTCTCGGTCATCTGCGAGCCGCTGTTGCCCAACCGCACCCAGCGCAGCGAGGGGGAGCCGATCGCGTCCCGCAATGCCCGTGCGTAGTCGACCGTTACGGCGGCAGGGCGGTCATAGGACAGGATGTTGGCAACGGGAAGTGCCGCCAACTGCTGACAAATCGCCTCTTTTACGGCATCCGCTCCGTAACCCAAACCGAGATTCCAACAACCCGAGCGGGCATCTATGAACCACCGACCGGAGGCGTCACGTACCCGGATTCCGTCCGCAGCTTCGACAAATCGCTCCTGCCGAAGTGCGTGGACAAGATCATTCATGGGCCTCAGTGAGTGCCACAGAGGGTAGTCCATGCGTTTCCTTTCCCGGCAAGCAACCTACTCGTCCCGGCACTTCCTTCGACCACCCACGACGTAGGTTCTGCCGACACGACGCCCTGCCTACACAACGTAAGAATGTCGCCGGACACTGCGCGGTGATCCCAGCATGGATCACGACCGCTTCGCGCCGTGTTTGCCGGAGACAGGATGACAGTGACCCCACCCGGCCGCAAGCCCCCCGACTAATCCGACAAACACGACGCGCATCGACGCCGCGTAACTCAGTGCCAGCTGGATTGTCGACCGGGGCGGTGCGACGATGCACTTTCCGCATGCGTCGCCCTTCTCTGCGTCACGAATACGCCACCTGTCGCTGCCGAGCTTTTCCCGACGCAATCAAATTGTTGCCGTCTCCCGATCTTGAAACGCGGATGTCATTACCTCGCGGCCCCGGGGAGCAGACCTCCGCGGCTGCGCCGTGGCCGCACCCACCCACTCCACAACGGCTCCGGCCGCGGACAACACGAAATGCAGCCGACCTCAGCGGAGTCGACCGCGTTTCTGCTGATCAGAGCACCGGAATCGTCGCCCGGGCCCACCAGGGCGTGCCGGCCATCCTTGCGGCAGCCTTAAGGCCGGCCCGGTGGCTCCGACGACCGGACGGAACGTCGGCGAACAGCCAGTGTTGACAACACGGCAATTGTGGGAAATTGTACGGACGCTCCCCCGAGCGGAGCCACGCCACCACTGTGTGCGACCCCCGAGGGAGCCGGATGCGACACTTTCGTCTGCTCGTCGTCGGCAATGGGGTCTCGGCATACGGCAGCTACCTGAACATGGTGGCGCTGAACGTCTTCATCTACCAGCAGACAGGCAGTGCGCTGACCGCGGGCCTGTTCATGGCCGTACGCCTGGCGACCAGCGTGGCCTCCGGATTCGTCAGCGGCCGCCTGGTCTCGCGCTACGACCGCAAGCGGCTGATGGTAGGCACTGACCTGGCCCAGGCCCTGGTACTGGTGGTGCTGCTGCTCAGCCCCGGTAGCGCGCGGGTCGGTCTGCTCTTCGTGCTGGCGGCGGCGGCCGGAGCCGGAGCGACTCTGCACCAGGTCGCGCTGCGCAGCAGCGTCCCGGAGATCGTCGGGACCGATCAGCGTGCCAGGGCCAACGGTCTGCTGGTGACCGGCCGGTCGCTGGCCATGATCGCGGGGTTCGCCTCCGCTGGCGTGGTCATCTCCGTGCTCGGCTACAGCGCGGCATTCACGCTGGACGCCGCCACCTTCGTCATCTCCGCGCTGGTGCTGTTCCGGCTGCCGATCCGTACTCGGGCCGATGCCGGGCGGCAGCAGACCGCGGAGCGGCAGGAGTCCAGCGGTGCCGGTAGATGGGCTTCGGTGATGCTGCTGCGGTCCGCACCGCTGCTGGCCGTGATGGTCGCGATCCGCTCGGCGGACGCGCTGGGCTCCTCGTCGCACAACGTGGCGTTGCCTGTCTACTCCAGCATTCTGGATCCGGCGCACCCGGCCGCGTTCATCAGCCAGTTCTGGGCGACCTGGGCCGTGGGCACCATCGTGGCACAGCAGGTGTCCACACGCATCACGCGCAGAACAGGAAAGATGTTGGGTGAACGTACGTTCGCGCTCGGCTCGTGCGTCATGTCCGCAGCGTTCATTCTGGTCTTCACCGGGCTGCCCACCGTCCCCGCTGTCGTGGCAGCCCTGATCGCCGGGATGGCCGACGGAACGACGGAGATCGCGTACGTCTCCCGACTGCAGGCGGCAACGGACGAGCAGCGTGGCCGCCTGTTCGGGTTCTCCGCCTCGGCCGAGAACACCGGCTTCGGCCTGGGGATGCTCGTCAGCGCAGCTCTGCTCGACTCGTTCTCCCCGCTTGCGGTGGTGGGCTCCTTCCACGGGCTCGCAATCGTACTGTGCCTCGGCTTTTTCCTGGTGCTGTTGCGGCGTACGCCCCGCACGGCATCGGCGGGCGGTGGCCGGCAACCGGATACGCGCGCAGGAAACGACGACGGGGGCACGGTGTCCGGCAGCGGGCCGATCGTGGAAGGCAGCAGTTCATGAGCCACTCGACCGACGCCCTCCTCACCGGTGCGCAGATCGCCGTGATCGGACTGTCCTTCCGTTTCCCGGGAGCGGACACACCGGAGCAGTTCTGGCGGATCATCCGCGACGGCACGGACTGCGTCACACACTTCACCGCGGAGGATCTGGCCGCCGCGGGCGTGCCCGCGGAGAAGTACCGGGCATCGGATTTCGTCGGGGCCAGCGGACTGGTCGCCGACATCGGTGGATTCGACGCCCAGTTCTTCGGTATGAGCGGCCAGGAAGCGCGCACGACCGACCCGCAGCACCGGATGTTCCTGGAGTGCGCACATCACGCCCTGGAGAACGCCGGGTACACCCCGGCGCGTCGCGACCTGTGCGTGGGCGTCTACGCCAGCACCGGGTACCACCTCTACTCGATGCAGAACTACCTGCTCAACAACGTCCTGACCAACTCGGTCGAGGATGACTGGGTCTCCCGCCTGCAAGTGATGGTCGGCAACTATCCCGACTTCACCGCAACCCGTACCGCTTTCCGTCTCGGTCTGACCGGTCCCGCCGTCAGCGTCCAGACCGCCTGTTCCAGTTCCCTGGTCGCCGTGCAGCTCGCCGCGCAGTCGGTACTCGCCGGGGACTGCGACATCGCCCTGGCCGGCGCCACCGCCGTCCATGTGCCCCAGGTGCTGGGTTACCAGTACGTCAAGGGATCGATCCTGTCCAGGTCCGGTTACCTGCGTGCCTTCGACGCCGGCGCGGACGGCACCGTGGGCGGTACCGGCGTCGCCGTCGTGGTACTGAAGGATCTGGCCCGTGCCATCGCCGACGGTGACACCATCCACGGGGTCATCCGGGGCTGGGGTGTCACCAACGACGGTGCGGACAAGAAGGCGTACTCGGCTCCCAGCGCAGCCGGGCAGCAGGACGCCATCCGACGCGCCCTGGCCAGGGCACAGGTCAGCGCCGACAGCATCGGCTACCTCGAAACACACGGCACCGGCACCTTCAAGGGCGACCCGATCGAGTTCGACGGTGCCACCGCCGCGTTCCGTGCCGACGGTGGCCGCACCGGCTACTGCGCGCTCGGCTCAACCAAGGCCAACATCGGCCATCTGGACGTGTGTTCGGGGCTGGCGAGCCTGATCAAGACGCTGCTGGTGCTGCGGCACGGCACCATCCCGCCAATGGCGAACTTCACCCGGCCCAACCCCGCCCTCGACCTCGACGGCAGTCCCTTCTACATCCCCGAGGTGGCCCTCCCCTGGCCTTCCGGCAGCAGTCCGCGCCGGGCGGGTGTCACCTCACTGGGCATGGGCGGCACCAACGTCCATCTTGTGGTGGAGGAGGCGCCTGCCCCCGCGCCCCGGGCCGGTGGCGTGCCGCCGCCAGGTGTGCTGCTGCTGTCCGGCCACAGCGAAGCCGCCCGCACGGCCAATGCGGGTGCCTTCCGCGACCATCTGCGCCAGCACCCCGACACGAAGGTGGCCGATCTCGTCATCACCACCGCGGTGGGTCGCGCACACGGCCGTCATCGGCTGGCGGTACGGGGCAGCACCCCCGCCGAGCTCGCCGACGGTCTCGACGCGTGGCTCACCGGCGGGCCGGACGCCGCCGGACCGCATCCGGTACGGGTGACGGCGGGTGGCGTACCGCGGGACGGTGTCCTCGATGTCGGGTTCCTGTTCACCGGCCAGGGCAGTTCGTACCGGGGCATGGCGCGGCCGCTCTACGAGCGTTTCGCCGCCGTTCGCACGGTGCTCGACAGCTGTGAGCGCCTCTACCGGGCCACCTCCGGCCGCTCGTTGCTCGACGAGCTGCTCGGTGCCGATGACCGTCCCGGGATCAGCGCCGATGCGCCATGGGACACCGACACCGCTCAACCGGCGCTGTTCGCGCTGCAGTGCGCCCTCGTCCAGCTGTGGCACGACGCCGGCCCCGCGCCGGCCGTCGTGGCCGGGCACAGCGTCGGAGAGTACGCGGCCCTGCACGCTGCGGGTGCGTTGTCGCTGCAGGACGGCCTGCGTCTGACCGCCGAACGTGGACGGTTGATGCAGCGGTACTGCACACCAGGAGCCATGGTCGCGGTGATGGTCGACCATCCGACGGCCGAGTCACTGGCCGCCGAGGTCCCCGGCCTGGAGGTCGCCGTCGTCAACGGCGCCCACAGTCACGTACTCGCCGGGCCGGTCACGGCGGTGGACCAGTTGTGCGACCTGCTGGCCGAACGTGGTGTCACCGGTGAACGGCTGGCCGTGGCGCGCGCCTTCCACACCGCCTCGATGCGACCCGCCCTGGAGCCGTTGGGCACGCTGCTGCGCACCGTCACCTTCCGGCCGTGCACGGTCGCCTTCGTCAGCGGGCTCGACGGGCAGCTCCGTCCCGTCGGCTGGTGCCCGGACGCCGACTACTTCCTGCAGCAGACAAGCCGACCGGTGCGCTTCCACGAGGTGCTGCGGACGCTGGCGGACCGGGATGGCACCACGGTGGCGGAGGGCGGCACAGCGCTGGTCGAGATCGGTCCGCACACCACGCTGAGTGGGCTCGCACGACAGGCCATGCCGGACGTACCTAGCATGCCCGTGCTGCGCCGCGGTGCCGGACTCGAACCGCTGTGGGATGCGGCCACACGGCTGCACTGTGCCGGCGCGGACATCGACTGGCAGGTGCTGGTCGCCGGTTGCGGGGGCGGACGGATCCCGTTGCCCGGCTACCGGTTCCAGCATCAGAACTACTGGACAGGGCCGGAGCCGACGGTGATCCGGTCCCACCGAGCAATCAGGATGGGGGCCGACGTGGCACGAGACGAACAGCTCCGGTCACACCCGGAGGGCACGGCAGCGGTCGAGCGGGTGCTCGCGCACGTCACCGAGGTGACCGTGAAGAGCCTCGGGTGTGCTCCCGGTGCGCTGCGACCGGACACGCCCTTCTTCGATCTGGGCGCGGATTCCCTGCAGATGATCGCGGTACTGCGTGAGCTGGAGCAGCAGTACCAGGTCAGGATCGCGATGCGGGAGCTGTTCGAGGAGGCGGGCACCCCGCGGCAACTCGCCGAGCTGATCGCCGGGCGGATGGCAGCACCGCCCCACCCGACGGTCGAGCAGTACCCGCCGGCTCCGGTGCCCGTACCGGCGTCGACACGACCTCAGCCGACACCTGCTCCCCCGCCGCCAGCCTCCGCGGAACCAGCGGCCCCGCAGTACGCGACGCGTCAGGAGCTGGCCGAGCTCTCCCGGCAGATCCAGCAGCTCTCGCAGCTACAGCTGCAGCTGATGACCCAGCTCTCCCAGGTGTTGGCACTGCAGAGCGCAACCGGCACTGGTGGCGCACCGACCGGGGGAAAGGCCGGAGCATGAGTGCTCTGCACGAGACCGTGGCCGCCGTCGACCGGGACCTCGCCGCCATGGCCGAACTCTCCGGACGCATCACCCAGCAGCTGGCCGGTCCGGTGCAGCAACAGCGACCCGTAGGGCCGGTCGTGCACGGACCACGGGTGAGCATCCCCAGCTCCTCGGGCATGGTCCGGGACGCGGCCGGGCCCTCCCGGCAGGCAGCCCACCTTGACGAGCTCGTCCGCCGCTACACGAGCAGAGCCCCACGCTCGAAGGCGATGGCGCAACGCCACCGTCGGGTCCTGGCCGACAGTCGTGCCGTGGTCGGATTCCGCAGCAGCACCAAGGAGATGCTGTACCCGGTGGTCGGGCACCGGGCCGGCGGCTCCTGGCTGGAGGATGTCGACGGCAACCGCTACGTCGACATCACCATGGGCTTCGGTGTCCTTCTCTTCGGCCACGAACCGCAGTTCGTCACCGAAGCGGTGCGCGAGCACCTGTCCCGGGGCGTCCAGCTGGGGCCCCGTACCGCCGCGACCGGTGCGGCAGCCGAGCTGCTGGCCGAGCTGACCGGGATGCAGCGGGTGGCGTTCGCCAACTCCGGTACCGAAGCCAACTCGGCGGCGATCCGCCTCGCCCGGGCCGCCACCGGCCGCCACCGGGTCGTCATGTTCGATGGTTCCTACCACGGCCACGCCGACAATGTGCTCGGTCGCAGCACGGGATCCGGCGGTGAGCGCGTCACCGTACCGGTGTCCACCGGCATCCCGCCCAGCGCCGTGTCCGATCTGCTGGTGCTCGGCTACGGGGACCCGGCGAGCCTGGAGACGATCGAACACTTCGCGGACGAGATCGCCGCGGTGCTCGTCGAGCCGGTACAGAGTCGCAACCCGTCCCTGCGCCCCACCGAGTTCGTCCGACGGTTGCGGGAGCTGACCCGCCGGCACGGCATCGTGCTGATGTTCGACGAGCTGCTGACCGGTTTCCGCCCGGCGCTGCGTGGCGCCCAGGAGCTCTACGGGGTCACCCCGGACCTGGCGACCTACGGCAAGCTGCTCGGCGGCGGGTATCCGATCGGTGCCATCGCGGGACGCGCGGACATACTGGACGGCGTCGACGGCGGGTTCTGGCAGTACGGTGACGACAGTCGTCCGCCCGCGGACACCACGTTCTTCGGTGGAACCTACATCCAGCACCCGGTGTCGATGGTCGCGGCACGGGCGGTGCTCGATCATCTGAAGCGGCACAGCCCCGGACTCCAGGAGCGGCTCAACGCCCGGACCGACGAACTGGCCGGCACCCTCAACGGCTTCTTCGATGCTGAGGGCTTCCCGCTGCGGATGAACCACTTCGGCTCGATGTTCCGCTTCGAGCACCGCGCCGACATGGAGCTTCTGTACCACCACCTGATGCTGCGTGGTCTGCATGTCTGGGAATGGCGCAACTTCTTCCTGTCCACGGCACACTCCGACAGCGACCTCGAGTTCGTCGCCGAGGCGGTGCAGGGATCGCTGCGTGAGCTGCGCGACGCGGGCTTCTTCCCCGGCAGCCGCGCGCGGCGCACGCCGGTTGCGGAACGGCCCGCGGTCGACCGGCCGGAAGCCGGCGCACGGCCGGGCGGAACGACAGAACCCGTCACACCGACAGAGCCGACAAAGCCCGTCACGTCGGCTGAGCCGGCCACCGCGCCGGTGGCGGCCATGGCCTGGAACGCCGCAGCGGCCCGGATGACCGCCGGCAGCGCACCGGTCGTCGCCCGCCCGGCCCGTACCACGCCCGACTTCAGCATCTACTTCTTCGGTGACTACCCGCAGGACGACAGTGCCCGCTACGGCAGATACGAGCACATCCTGGAGACCGCACGCTTCGCCGACCGGCACGGTTTCCACGCGCTATGGATGCCAGAGCGGCACTTCCACTCCTTCGGCGGCCTGTTCCCCAACCCGGTCGTGCTCGCCGCCGCGCTGGCCCGCGAGACCGAACAGATCAGGCTCAATGCTGGTTCTGTCGTACTTCCTCTGCACGATCCGATCCGGGTCGCCGAGGAGTGGTCGATGGTCGACAACCTCTCCGGTGGCCGGATCGGGATCGGTTGTGCCAGCGGCTGGCATGCCCGTGACTTCGTCTTCTTCCCCGAGCGCTTCGGCCGGCACAAGGAGGCGATGTACGAGCAGCTCGAACAGGTGCGGCAGCTCTGGCGCGGGGATGCGGTGTCACGCGCCACCGGTGACGGCGAGGCCGAGGTGCGGCTGTACCCGCGGCCCGTGCAGCAGACACCACCGATGTTCACCGCCGTCGTCGGTAACCCAGCCTCGTACCAGCTCGCAGCCCGCCACGACCTGGGCATCGTCACCAACCTGATGACCCAGAGCATCGAACAGCTCGCGGAGAATGTCGCGTTGTACCGGCGCACCCGCGAGCAGCACGGCCTCGACCCGGCCGGTGGCCGGGTGGCCGTCCTGCTGCACACCTACCTGGCGGCCGACCACGACGCCGCGCGGAGGACCGCCTACGGGCCGCTGTCGCGCTACCTGCGCTCCTCGCTGTCGCTGTTCGGCAACGTGACCAACAGCCTCGGCCACAACGTCGACCTGTCCGCCCTCGACGAGGACGATCTCGACGTGGTGTTCCGGCGCGCGTACCGGCGCTACTGCGACCAGCGCGCCCTGATCGGCACGGTCGACACTGTCGCCGAAGTGGTGGATGCGGTGAGCGCGGCCGGCGCCGATGAGATCGTCTCGCTCGTCGACTTCGGCATGTCACCTGCGGCGCTGCGCTCCGGTCTGCCCCATCTCGACCGGTTGCGGCGGCGGTACCACCAGGCCGGTGACGGTCCAGCGGTGCAACAGACCCCACTGGTGCGGGCCGGCACCCGGACAACCGAGCCGCCCGCTGGAGACCGCGAGGACGCCGGCATACCGCTGTCACCAAGCCAACTGCGCCTCTGGTTCCTGGAGCGCATGCTGCCCGACCGTACCGCCTACAACGAGGTCAAGGCCATTCGTCTGGACGGCCCGCTGGACGTGGCCGCACTGCGCGGGGCGTTGCACGCTCTGCTGGCGCGACATGAGGGCCTGCGCACGGTCTTCCGGGAGGTCGGCGGTGAGCCACTCCAGTTCGTACTGCCGACGTCCGAGCCGGACTTCGCGGTGCTCGACCGGACAGGTGCCAGCGGGTCCGCCGCCGAGGAGGCGGTCCGGGAGGTACTGGTGGCCGAGAGCGACCGCCGCTTCGATCTCGTACAGGGGCCGTTGTTCCTCACCCGGCTGCTCACCTTCGGCGTCGACCGGCATGTGCTGGTGCTGTCCCTGCACCACCTCGTGATCGACGCGACCTCGGCCGCCATCCTCGCCCGCGACCTGTCCGCCCTCTACCGCGCCGAGCGCGAAGGCACCTGTCCGGATCTGCCGGAACTGACCCGGAGCCATGCCGATGCCATCCGCGCACAACTCGCCAGCCTGGACACCCCCAGGGCCGCCGAGGACCTGGCGTACTGGCGCACGGCTCTGCGGGGCGAACTGCCGGTACTGGCGCTGCCCTGTGACCGGCCCCGGCCCGCCACGATGACCTCCAACGGTCGCGCGGTGTTCCACACCCTCGACGCCGCCCTGTCGACGCGGCTGCGGCAACTGGGCCGCGCGCAGCGCAGCACCCTGTTCATGACCTTGCTCGCCGGGTACGCCGCGATGCTGCACCGCATCACCGGGCAGCAGGACATCATCGTCGGCACACCGGTGTCACACCGGCCGTGGGGCGCCGAGGATGTGCTCGGGTTCTTCGTCAACACGCTCGCGCTGCGCCTCGACCTTTCCGGCGACCCGAGCTTCGCCACCCTGCTGGCCAGGGTGCGGGCCGTCGCCCTGGATGCCTACGACCATGCCGATGTGCCGTTCGAGACGGTGGTCCGCGAACTAGCTCCGGCACGCAGGACCGACCGGACCCCGGTCTTTGCGACCCTGGCCGAATTCCAGAGCGGGGACCCGTTCCGCTTCGATCTGCCGGATGTGCGGGCCGTCCCGCTCGACGCGGGACCGGACAAGGCACTCACCGATCTGCTGGTGCACTTCACTGATCAGCCGGACGGTATCCGCTGCCATCTGGAGTACAACACCGATCTTTTCGATCCGGGCACCGTGGAGAAGTTCTTCGAGACCTTCCGCGGAATCCTCGAGGCGGCAGTGGACGCGCCCGGTGACCCGCTGTCGCAACTGGACGGATCGTCGCCGCGTGCGGCGCCCGACGACCTGCTGCCGCGTGCGGCGCTGGGCGACCCGGTGCCCGACGCGTGGCAGCACGGCAGGGAGCTGCCGGTGGAGGATGTCACGGTGACCGAACTGGTCGCCCGACAGGCCGCGACGGCCGGTCACCGTACCGCGGTGATCTGTGGTGACATCGTGTTGACCTACCGGGAACTGGAGGAATGTGCCGCGCGACTGGCCGCCGTGATCGGCCAGCACGTCCGGGCCGGCGGGCTCGATGAGGACACGCCCGTCGCGTTGTGGCTGCCCCGCTCCGCCGAGCTCATCGTGGCGATGCTCGCGGTACTCAGATCCGGCCGTGCGTACGTACCGGTGGATCCTGCGCATGGCCGGGCACGGGCCGAAGCCGTGATCGCCGAATGCAGGGCCAGGATCCTGATCAGCCAGGGAACGCAGAGCGGCATGCTGACGCTGCCCGCCGGCACGACCGTTGTCGACGTCACCGCCCGCGCGACGCGGACGGGCCCGGATGTGGGGCCGGTGGACATGTCCGGCGCCGGCTCCGGGTCGCCGTGCTACGTGATCCACACCTCGGGCAGTACTGGCGTACCCAAGGGTGTCGCGGTGCCGCACCGTGCCGTGGTCAACCTGTGCCGGTGGCACCGACGGCGGTTCGCGTTCACGCCCGCCGACCGCAGCGCCATGGTGTGCAGTCACAGCTTCGACGCCTCGGTGCTGGAGATCTGGCCCGCGCTGACCACGGGCGCATCGCTGACCGTGGCCGATGACATGATCCGGGCCGACCCACTCGCGCTCGCCCGGTGGTACACCAGTCAGCAGGTGACGTTCTCCATCCTGCCCACGTCTCTGGCCGAGGCGGTCCTTGGACTCGGCCCGGCGGACCAACCGCCACTGCGTCACCTCGTCGCCGGCGGTGATGTGCTGCGCACCAGACCCCGCGCCGGCACGCCGTACGAGCTGGTCAACGTGTACGGCCCGACCGAGGTCACCGTGCTGTGCACCGCCGGGACCGTCACCCCGGCCACGCCCGGCGTCGACGACGGGCCGATCGCGATCGGCCGGCCCATGGACAACGTCCGTCTGCGGGTACTCGACCGGGCGGGTGACCCGGTCCCCATCGGCACCGTCGGAGAGCTGTACGTCGGCGGCGCGGGGCTGGCCGATGGCTACCTGCACAGGCCCCAACTGACCGGGGAACGCTTCGTACCCGGTCCCACAGCTGGTGCAGACGACCGGACGCAGCGGCTGTACCGCACGGGTGATCTGGTGCGGTGGACCGACGGCGGGACGCTGGAGTTCTGTGGTCGTACCGACGATCAGGTCAAGATCCGCGGGTTCCGGGTCGAGCCGGAGGAGGTCACGGCGGCACTGCACGGACTCGACGAGGTGCGTCACGCGGTCGTACTGACCCACCGCAACCGCAGGGGCGAGGCGTTTCTCGCCGGCTATGTGGTGCCCACCGGTCCAGTCGGCTCCACCGGCGCCGATCGGCAGGCGTACGCGGATCTGGTGGCGCAGCGGCTGACCGAATCGCTGCCGGAGTACCTGGTGCCGCGTGCCTGGGCCGTTCTGACCGAGCTGCCGCTGTCCGGTAACGGAAAACTCGATCGCTCGGCGCTGCCGGAACCCCGGATCGTGACCGCGGTGACCGATCCGCCGGGTCCGCTGGCCCCGGCTACGGCGGCGCGGTCCGCTGTCGAGGGTGCACGCCCGGCGCGACCGAGGGTGCAGGAGCGGCTGCGCAGACTCTGGGGCGAGGCGTTCGACATCGCGGCCGACGCCATCGGTGCCGACTCCTCCTTCTTCGCCCTCGGCGGTCACTCGATCAGCGCGATCCATCTGGTCAACCGGGTGCAGGAGGAGTTCGACACCGAATACCCGGTGGTGCGCTTCTATCAGGACCCGACGTTCGGCGCCATGGCCGCGTATCTGAGCGGGGACCGGACCGAGCAGGACGAGGCCGTGGTGGCCCGCGCACCGGTCACGCTCCAGCAACGCAACTTCATCGCCGGTCACCGCAGACACCCCCTGCCGCAGGTGTACAACGTGGCCATGCGGATCACCTTCACCGGGCCGCTGGACGTGGCGGCGTTGAGCGCCGTGTTGAGCGCGCTGGTGGAGCGGCACTGGTCGCTGCGTACCCGCTACGTTCAGGACAGTTCCGGCCAGGCAGGTCCCGGCCAGGAGAGTGACCAGTGGTGGCAGGAGATCCTCGCTGCGCGGCCGGTGGAGCTGACGGTCGAGGACCTCACCGCATGGCCGCGGCAGCAGCGTGACGTCGAGCTCCAGCGGGTCAGCGCCGAGGTCACGGACACGCCGTTCGACCTCGACCGGGCGATGGTGCCGGTGCTGCGACTGCTACGTACGGGTGAGTCGACCTGGGTGCTGCTGTTGGTGCTGCATCACTCGACCTGCGATGCGTGGGCGGTCAGCCTGCTGCTGCGCGATCTCGCCGCGCTGTACACCGCGGCGGTGACCGGTGAGCCGTCCGGGCTGCCCGCGACGGTGCCCCAGCCCACCGACTACGCGCTCTGGCAGCGGGACAACCCGTCCCAGGGGCCGGGCGGGCGCGCGATCCGGTACTGGCTGCGTGCGCTGCAGGGCGCCGCGCTGCGCACCGAACCGCCGCTCGACTGTCCGCGTCCACACGCACCGAGCGGGCGGGGCCGTACCGTGACGTTCACGGTGCCCGCGCAGGTGCGCCGGTCGGTGGAGGCGCTCGCCAGGCAGTGCCGTACGACCCCGTTCGCGGTTACCGCCGCGGCAGCGGGCGTGCTACTCTCCCGGCTCTCCGGACAGCCGGAGATCGTGGTCAGCGTGCCCTACGCCGGCCGTGATCAGCGGCCCTTCGTGTCGCTCGCGGCCTGTGCGGGTGCGGCGTTCCTGCTACGGATCCGGACCGGTGCGGCCAGATCCTTCAGTACGCTCGTCGAGCAGGTCGCCGGTACCTCGATCGAGGGGATCGGGCACATCATGCCCACGCGCGAGGTGCTGGACGCACTGCGCACCCAGGACGGCGACGACGTACCGGAGGCGGTCCGTTTCGGATTCCAGTACCAGAACTCGCTGGAGGTGGACCTCGACCTGCCGGGTCTGGACGTCGCGGTCGAGGACCTCGCGACCGATGCCGCCCTGGGCGACTTCAACCTGGGGCTGGTCCCTGCCGGCGACGTCCTGGCCGGATATCTCCAGTACTCCGCCGACCTGTGGGACCACGACACGGTGGAAGACTGGACGCGGCACTATGTCGAGCTACTGGCCGAGGAGGTCCGCAGAGCACTCGCCGACACCGGTACATGACACCGCACGGTTCACCCGCCTGACGCCGGCCCGACCGTCCCGGGCTCGGCCGCTGGGCCCAGCACATGCCGGATGCAGTGCCGCAGATGCAACTGGCCGGTACGGATGACCGAATGCCGTGCCGGCCAGTCGGCGAAGACACCGCTCGTGCGTGCTGCGGCGTCCAGTGCCTCGAACGGCGCGCGCGGGAAGTCGTAGACGTGCACCTGGCCACCGGGACGCAGCACGCGGGCCAGCTCGGGGACAGCCGCGTCCACATCGTCCCAGTGGTGCAGGCTGAACGATGTCACGATCACGTCGAACATCCCGTCGGCGAGCGATAGATCGGTGACATCACCGACGAGGGTGTCGAGCCGTCCGGCGATCCCGCGGACGTTGTGTGCCGCGGCTGCGACCATGTCCGGGGACTGGTCAACGCCGGTCACCTGCAGGTCGGGGCGGAGCTGGGCGATCTCGGCGAGGAGCGCGCCGGGACCGGTGCCGACGTCGAGCACTGCACCGTGCATGGGCGCGACGAGGGCGATGTCCTCGGCGATCCGCCGGTAGAGGCGACGCATGAATCTGCGGGCCACGATGTCGTAGGCGCGACTCGACCGTCCCTCGAACGAGCCGTGCGCAGCGCCGAAGTGCATCCGACGACGATGCGGCCGTGTGTGCATGACTGCCCCCTGGAGTTGGAGTTGTATCGTACAACTGATTGGCGACCCTACCTCAAACAGTTGCAGAGCACAACTCTGCTCGCGTACCACGGACAGGGAGCACCCGCGATGAATTCCCCCTCCGACGAGCTTCACGACCTGGTCATGGATCTTGTCCGGTTTATCGGCATGCTCCATCCGGACCAGCCGCCCCTCGACCACGCCATTCCTATGTCGCAGGTCTTCGCCCTCCACGAACTCGACACCGACGCGCCGCTGTCGCAACGTGACCTGGCGCAACGGTTGGACCTGGAGAAGAGCACCGTGAGCCGGCTGGTTGCCGAGATGGAGCAGGAGGGTCTGCTGATCCGTGAGCGCGACCCGAAGAATCGCCGGTACTACCGGCTGCTCCCCACCGAGCGTGGGCGTGCCGCCCATCGCCGGATGGCCGTGGGATTCCACGACCGTTACGTGCGGCTGGTGTCGGGGATGACGGCCGCCGAGCGGGAGGCACTCCGCACCGGTCTACCGGCCCTCGTCCGGGTGCTCCGCGCGGAACTTGGCTGACGGTCGACCCACCCCGCCAACCTGGTCGTTATTGCGTTGAGCGGGCACCCGGTGTGCGGCAGGCTGGGGATCTGCCGTAACTCTCCGGGGGACTGTCGATGCGCCTGCTCCGCGACCTGTGGGCGACCTCTGCCCGGCGTACGGCGCTGGTGGCCGTGCTGATCCTGCTCGGCGCCGGCGGGCAGGCTGCCGCGTCCGCACTGGCCGGTCCGGTGCTGGTGGACCGGTCCACCACCCTGTTCGTGGTACTGGCCGTCGCATTGGTCGCCGCGGTCGGCAGTGACCTGGTGGTGGGCCTGATCACCGCCGGATTGACCGCAGACTGGGGTGCCGCCGAGCGCCGCAGCCTGTGCCGGGTGGCGCTCGGGCAGGACCTGCCCACGCTGGAGAACACGCCGGTGGGCGAGCTGCTGGACCGCATCGACGGTGACGTCAACCAGGTCGCCAACGAGCTTCGCGGCAGCGGCGTACGGATCGCACAGTCACTCGCCGCCGGCATCCTGTCGATGATGGTCGCCCTGCTGGTCTGGTGGCCGGCCGGGGTCGGCATGCTGGTGCTGGCCCTGATGTTGGCGCTCGGCCTGCGCCGACCGACCCGTGTCATCACCTCGGCGCGGGTCGCCGAAGAGGAGGCCTGGTCCGATCTCGCCGCAGTGATGGAAGAGTCCATCCACGGCCAGGACGACGTGCGCACCAGCCTGGCCCGACCCTACGTACTGCAGCTGTACGCCCGCCGGGCCCGGGTCGTACTGACCCGTGGGCGAACCGTCTGGCGGATGTCGGCGTGGCTGGCCACCGCCGCGGCGGTACTGACCCGGGTCGGCATCGCCGGGGCTGTCGTCGGCGGCGCCTGGTTTCTGGCCACCGACCGCATCGACGCCTCCCGGCTGACCGCCATCTGGTTGCTGGCGCTGGCCTTCGGCGGGACGGTCGAACACGTCTGCCGGATGATCCCGGAACTGCAGGAGGCACTCGGCGCCTGGGGGCGTATCCAACTACTACGGGCCGCGCGACAGGAACCGGCCGGCGGCGCGGTACCCCGCGAGGGCGACCTGGCGGTGCGTGGCCTGACCTTCCACTACGGGTCCGCAGACGCGGCTCGACCGGCACTGCGCGACGTGCATCTCACCTTTGCCCGGGGCCGCTCGTACGCGCTGATCGGGCGCAGCGGATCGGGCAAGTCCACCTTGGCGAAGGTGCTGACCCGTTCGGTCGACATCCCTCGTGGCACGGTGCTGCTCGGCGACACCGACCTGATCGAGCTGGACATCGAGCGACTGCGCCGGTGGATCGCGGTGGTTCCACAACGGACCGAGATCCTGGCCGGAACCCTGGCCGAGAACGTCGCCCTGTTCGATCCGGACCTGCTGGCGAGGGCCGACTGGGCACTGCGCGAACTGGGCCTGGCCCAATGGGTGGCCGGCCTGCCGGACGGCATCGACACCAGGCTCGGTGACGGCGGCCATACCCTGTCGGCCGGTCAGGAGCAACTTGTCGCCTTCGCTCGCATCCTCGTCCGCGACCCGCAGGTGGTGATCCTCGACGAGGCGACCGCGCGGATGGACCCCGTCACCGAGACGCGCGTCCAGCAGGCGACCGCACGGCTGCTACGCGACCGGATCGGCATCGTCATCGCGCACCGGCTCTCCTCGGTACGTCGCTGCGACGAGGTCGTGGTGCTGGCCGACGGCACGGTGGTCGAGGCCGGACCGCTGCACGGGTCCGAGCGGTTCGCGCAGCTGCTGGCCAGTAGTGAGACGGCGATGGACGGCGTCGACGCCGTACCAGAACTGGTCGGCACGACAGGAACCGTCGGAGCCGGCGCTAGCGGCGCAGCCGTACTGCAGGACACCCGGACCCGCGTCCGAACCGAACCGGTCGCATCGGGGGACCCGGCGCTACCGGCCACCTCCGGTGACGATGCGCCGCTTGCGGTGACCGCCACCGCCGCGGTACCTGCGACCGGCACCCAGCCGGAAGCGCAACAGGACTCCACGCCGGTGCGTACTCTTCGCGAGATCGTCCGTCTCACTCTCAACGACCCCCGTTTCGGACTCGGTGCGGTGGCGCTGTTCGTGCTGATGATCCTGTTCGGGCTGGACGGCTCGGTACTGCCGTGGCTGTGGGCCGACCTGGTGGACGGCACGGGCGGACAGTTCTGGCCGGCGGCCGGGATCGTGGCAGCGCTGCTGGCCACCGCGCCGGCGGCGTACTACACCAGCCTGTGGTTCCCGGAGTGGTGGGTGCGACAGATGCTGCGCATCGGCATGCGCCTGGTGTACGGACAGACCGGGCCGCGTCGGATCAGCCGGCACACCCCGGCGGAGGTGGTGGCCCAGGGCGGCGACACCGAACGGGTCATCCAACTCGCCGACAACCTGATCGACCAGTTCACCAGCCTGGTCCTGATCGTGACGATGACGGTGGTCACCGGTTCGCTGGTACCCGCGGCGTTCTTCGCCGGGACCATGATCGTCTCGGGGCTGGCCGCCACCCTGTTCGGGTCGTTGCTGGACCGCGCGGCGCGGGCGACCGTGGCCGCCCGCGCCGCATTCGCCACCACCCTGGTCTCGGCGCTGTCCGGGGCCCGGACGGTCAAACTGGCCAGCGCGACCCGGCCGGTCCTGGCACACCTGGCCCGGCTCGACGCGACCCGCAGCCAGCGGCAGCGTCGGGAGGTGTCAGTGCAGGTGTGGGCCCGCTCCACTCCATCGGTGACCAGCGGACTGCTGCCCATCGGCGCCTGGGCGCTGTACCTGTCCGGCACGCTGTCACCGGGAGCCGTCCTGGTCGCGGTCTCCACCCTCGGCGCGGCCCGCTGGTTCGCCTGGACCACCGCCTCGCTGATCTCACAACTGCCCTCGGCACGGGTGTGGACCCGCCGGACGGTGGCCATGTCCGGCGCAACCACATACTCCGCACTCGTGGACGGGGTCGACCTGCCGGCCGGTACCGCCCCCGGCCCGGAAGCGCCGCCGCGTCACCCGCTGGAGTGCCTGGAGCTGTCCGGGTTCAGCGCCGTACACACCGACGGCACGGTCGCCGTCCACGATGTCGACCTGACCGTCGAGCGGGGGCAGCTCGCACTCGTGGTCGGACCCGTCGGTTCCGGGAAATCGTCGCTTCTGCGTGCCCTGGCCGGGATCGTGCATCACACCGGCCAGCTGCGCTGGAACGACCAGCCGGTCACCGAACCCGAGCTGTTCCTGCGACCCAACCAGGTCGGGTACGTGGCGCAGCTGCCCCGGGTACTGTCCGGCTCGATCAGCGACAACATCCAACTCGGCCACGACGTCGACGCGGCCGGCGCCGTCTCCACCGCGCAGCTCGACCATGATCTGGCCGCCGCCGGCAGCGGCCTGGAGCTGGTGATCGGGCACAAGGGAACGCGGTTGTCCGGCGGGCAGCTGCAGCGACTCGCGCTGGCCCGGGCACTGGCACCGCGTACCGAACTGTTGATCGCTGACGATGTCTCATCCGCGCTCGATGTCACCACGGAACTGCAACTGTGGCAGGCACTGCGGCGCAGCGATGCCACCGTGATCGGCTCGACGTCGAAACGGGCCGCGTTGATCCATGCCGACCGGGTCGTGGTGCTACAGGGCGGCAGGGTCGTCGCCCAGGGCACCTGGGCGCAGCTGGAGGACCGTTTCGGCGAGCTCGCCGGCTGACCGCCAGACGAGCCGGAGCAGGTACACAGGACGGGACGCAGAAGCCCCCACTTCTGCGTCCCGAGGTCCTGGTCCCGGACGACCCGCGGAACGGGCCGCCCGAACGGCTGCTCTAACGGCGTGCTCGTGCCCGGCGCATGCCGGTCGCCGCCACAGCCAGTCCGGCCAGTAGGAACACACCACCGGCGATACTGTTGCTGATCACATTCGTGGTGGTATGCACCGCGCCCTGGATCACCCATGGCGCCACGATCGCCCATGCGCCCAGCAGCGGTGCGATCCAGGTCATGCCGTGCGTGCGGCCGAACGCCGAGGCGAACCCGAGCGCGAGCGCGACCATCGCCGCACCGATGATCAGGTTGTTGACCGCCAGCGCAGTAGTTCCCTGGAATCCCAGTACCCATGGTGAGATCGCCAGGTACAGACCGGCCAGGAAGGCCGCCCCGTCCACGACCCGGGCTGGCATCCGCTCGGCTGTGCTGTCATAGCGCATCCGCATCTCGGCAATGTCCGGATGCTCCTCGATGCGGGTTGTCGACTCGTGCATCGTCCTGCGCCTCCCCCTCCTCACAGCCGACCCGACCGTACGACGGATCAGGTCGGCATCGGTCATTTCCACGCTCACGCACGGTTCAGCGGCACACCAGGGGCACAGCGCCCCCGCTCCCGGGGTCGAAGGGCACCCGCACCCCGGCAGCCGTACTACCGGCCCCGGCCTGTGCCGCTCGTGACGCTCCCGGTCTGCGTGTCATGCTGCATGCACCGACGAACCTGGGGGGCCATGGTGTCCGTGGACGAAGATGTACGACAGAACACCACAAGACGGTCGCTGCGGCCGCTGGTGTTCACCGCGACGCTGGTCGTCGCGCTGGTGCTGCTGTTCGGCGTGCCCTGGTGGACGCTGGTCGCGGCCGGCACCGGGTGGCCCGGCGCGTTGTTCTGGTCGGCCACGGCCGTCTTCGTCGTTGCGGCGCTCGCCTTCCCGGTGCTGATGGGCCTCGGACACAACGGGCTGCGGCGCGACTGGGCCGCCCGTACCGGCGACAGCCTGCTCGGCGTGATCTGGGTGTTGTTCGTCTGGTCACTGCTGAGCAACGCGCTGCGCCTGCCGCTCGCGCTCGCCGGGGTGGGCGAGCCGTACCGCTCGCGGATCGTGGCCGCGGTCGCGGTGGCTGTGTCGCTGGTGCTGATCGTCTGGGGCTACCTCGAAGCGATGCGGGTACCGCGGATCAGGCGGCTGGAGGTCACCCTCCCCCGGCTCGGCGCCGGCCTGGACGGTATCCGGGTGGTGCTGCTGACCGACACCCACTACGGCCCGATCGACCGGGAACGCTGGTCGGTGCGGGTGATCGAAGCTGTCAACGAGCTCGACGCCGACATCGTCTGCCACACCGGCGACATCGCCGATGGCACCGTCGAGGAACGCTTGGCCCAGGCCGCGCCGCTGGCCGGCGCCCGGGCCCGGTTGACCCGGGCGTACGTGACCGGCAACCACGAATACTTCAACGAGGCGCAGGGCTGGCTGGACCACATGCGCGAACTCGGTTGGGAGATCCTGCACAACCGGCACATCGTCATCGAACGCAACGGCTCGAGCATGGTGCTCGCCGGGGTGGACGACGCGACGGCCGGCTCGTCCGGAGATCCCGGGCACCGGGCCGACCACGCCGCCGCGCTGGCCGGCGCCGACCCCGACCTGCCGGTGCTGCTGCTGGCACACCAGCCCAAGCAGATCGGGGCGGCCGTCGCCCACGGGGTGGACCTGCAGCTGTCCGGGCACACCCACGGCGGTCAGATCTGGCCGTTCCACGCGCTGGTCCGGCTCGACCAGCCGGCGCTGCAGGGCTTGACCCGGCACGGTGAGCGGACCCAGCTCTACACCAGTCGGGGCACCGGGTTCTGGGGCCCACCGCTGCGGGTCTTCGCGCCCAGCGAGATCACCGTACTGACCCTGCGGGCGCGCTGACCCACGTCCTATTGCCGGGGCCGGGCGCCGAACACCTCCATCCGCAGCAGCGGCTGGATCGCGTGCTGGAAGCGTGGGTCCACGAAGGCCCGTTTGACGTCGTCGTGAGCCAGCTGGTTGCCGATCGCGCCCATGATCATGGCCTGGTCGAGGGCGAGGTAGCGCTTGGCGACGGTGCCGCTCTTGACGGCCACCGCGTCGTAGAACCCGCCGGGCCCGTAGGCATGCAGCCGAGTACGGATCCGGGCCAGGTTGCTCAGCGCTGCTTTCGGCGCGTACGGCAGGGCCAGGAACGACGCGTGCGGGGTGACCACCCCGTCGCCGTAGGTCGGGTTCGGGTTGGTGGCGTCACGACAGCCGTCGAACCCCTTGTCCACGTTGGTGCCCTCCTCGTCGGAGGGGTAGCCGCCCGGATCCATGCCCAGCCCGTCCACGCCCCAGGCGCGGTAGCCGCCCTTCGGGTCACTGGCCGGCGAGAACCCCCAGTAGCCGTAACCGGCCTCGTCCATTCCGTGCTCGATCTGCGCCTGCACGGTCAGCGGGTGGTTGACCCCCCAGGACCTCGGGCCCCACTGAGCCTCCGGAACGAACAGATCGGGCATCAGGGCCTCGAACATGTCACCGCCCCAGCTCGGCACGATCTTCATGCCGCGGTAGTCGAAGGCGCCCTCGAACACCTTCACCCCGAGATACGTACGGTCCACCCCGACCGCCTTCTGCTCCAGCCAGGACCAGTCACAGGTGGCCGGAAAGGTGCGCTGGGTGCCGAAGTACGCCTTCGCCGGGATCTGCCCGTTGGCGATGCCCAGGTAGGTCGCCAGTCGGGGTTCGGTGACGGTGATGTCGTAGTGGTTGCAGGTGTACTCCAGCTGGGTGCCGTGCGGGTCCACGTAGTTGCCGGGCTGCGAGCACCAGCCGTCCGGCTTGGGATCGGGGACCTGCTCCCAGAAGCCGCCGCGCAGCTCACCGACGTTCTGATCCGGCCGGGCGTCGGGATCGTAGAAGTAGCCGAAGTTCATCGAGTCGTACAGCGCACCGGCCCGCCCGGCCAGCCGTGGCTCGGCCGAGCGCACCACCCGTAGCGCGGCTGCCAGCCAGCCATTGTCCACACTGGACAGGAACGGGTACACCGGCTTGCCGTCCTCCGGCCAGGTGTGCACCACTGCACCGGTGTGCGGGTCGTACCAGTTGTAGAACATGCCACTGGCGTCGTTGCGGTGCAACGAGTTCAGCGTGGTCAGCACCTGACCCATCCGCCGGTACGCGTCGTCGCGGCTGATGATGTGCAGGTCGCGGGCGACCATCGTGCTCCACAGGTAGCCGCCGATGTTGGTCGGCGACGTGTAGCCACTGCGGGTGCCCGGGGCCAGGTCGCCGGAGATGTTGTCCGGTGGCAGACCGGTCGCCGGATCGACCATGGCGTCGAAGGAGTGCCAGGTGTCGCGCGCGTAGCGGATGAGTACGGCCCGGTCCTGTGGACTGGTGGCCCGGCCGGCGGCCCCGGCCGTACCCGCGGCATCACCGCCGGCCGCGGCGGGGGTGGCGCTCGCGGTGGTGCCGAGCGCCAGCAGCGACGCGCTCATGACCACGGCCGCGAGGATGGTTCCTCTGGCTCGCATCGGATCTCCTCGGAAGATGGGAGTGGGGTTACTTCAGACCGGTAGTGGCGACGCCCTGCACGAAGCGACGCTGCAACGCGAGGAAGACCGCGACGACCGGGACCACCACGACGACCGCGCCGGCGAGCAGCAGACCGTACTGCGTCGCGTTCTGCCCGACCGAGTAGAGCGCCAACGCCACCGGGAGGGTGTAGGTGTCCTGGGTCTGCGCCACCACCAGGGGCCACAGGAAGTTGTTCCAGGAGGCCAGGAACGTCAGGATCGCCAACGTCGCCATCGCCGGCCCGCACAGCGGCATGATCACCCGGGCGAAGATGCGCAGCTCACCGGCGCCGTCGATACGAGCCGCCTCGATCAGTTCGTCGGGCAGCCCGGAGATGAACTGCCGCATCAGGAAGACCCCGAACGGTCCGGCCATGAACGGCAGAAAGATCCCGGGCAGGGTGTTGGCCAACCCGATATCGGTGACCAGCACGAACAACGGTACGAAGGTCACCACGCCGGGCACCATCAGGGTGCCCAGTACGAGGGTGAACAGCACCCGTTTGCCGGGGAACTCCAGCTTGGCCAGCGCGTACCCGAGCATCGAACCGAAGGCCACATTGCCCAGGGTCACCGCCAGGGTCACCACGGCCGAGTTGAGGAAGAACGTCGGGAAGTCGAGCTGGCTGAACAGGGTGCTGTAGTTGCCCAGGGTGGCGTGCTGCGGCAGCAGCGCCGGTGGGACCTGACGGATCTCGTTCTCCGGTTTGGTCGAGGACAGCAGCATCCACCCGAACGGGGCGATCATCACCAGCATCCCGGCCGCCAGCACCGGGTAGAGCCAGCGCGGGTGCCCGCCCCGCCTCCGCCGCCGACCGTCCGCCGGGTCGGCGCCGTCCGGGCGGGTCGTGCCGGCCCCGGTCAGGTCGGCGCCTGCCGTGTCGGTGCGGCTCGGCTGCGTCCCGGACGCCGGTGTCAGTTCTCTGTCGAGCATCGCGCGCTCCCGTTCAGTCCGTGGACCGCAACAGCCGGAACTGCACCGCGGTGAGCAGTACCACCGCAAAGAACAGCACGTAGCTGATGGCCGCCGCGTACCCGTAGTTGCCGAACCCGAACTGGTCATAGGTGTAGTACGCGATGGACCGGGTCGCGTCCAGCGGCCCGCCCTGGGTCATCACGAACGGTTCTTCGAAGAACTGCATGTAGCCGATGCTGGTGATCACCACACCGAACAGCAGCGTGGGACGCAACGAGGGCAGCGTGACGTGCCGGAACCGTCGCCACCGGCCGGCACCGTCCACCTCGGCGGCTTCCAGCACATCGCGCGGTACGGTCTGCAGCCCCGCCAGGAAGATCACCATCAGGGTGCCCATGTTGCGCCAGGCCGCCATCGCGATCAGCGACGGCAGCGCCAGCGTGGTGCTGTCCAACCAGGCCTGCCCCGGCAGTCCGACGAAGCTCAGTACCTGGTTGACCAGGCCCCCGTCGGTACGCAGCAGGAATTTCCAGCCCACCGCCACCGCGACGATGCTGGTGACCGCGGGCAGGTAGTACCCGGTACGGAACAAGCCCTTCAACCGGCGGACCGAGTTCAACCCGACCGCCACGGCCAGCGCCAGTACCACCGTCACCGGCACGCCGACCAGTACGTACAGCGCCGTGTTCAGTGCGACCTTGGCGAACAGCGGGTTGGCGAACAGCCGCTGGTAGTTGTCCAGGCCGAGGAAGGTCACCGCGAACGGATGCCGCATGTCGGTGCTGCGCAGGTCGGTGAAGGACATGCCGAGACTGGCCAGTACGGGACCGGCGGTGAACACGGCGAAGAGCACGACGAACGGCAGCGCGAGCAGCCAGGCCGCCCGCGCCTGCCGGTGTCGGGTCAAGGAGATCGTGGACACCACCGGTCGGCCCTACAGACCGGTACCGATCGAGGCAGCCTGACGCTGCATGTCCTTGACCGCGTCGCCCACGGACATCTTGCCCTTGACCACCTTCTCCACGTCAGCGTCGATGACCGCGGCGACCTGCTCCCAGGTCGGGGTGGCCGGCGGCGAGCTGGCGTGCTGCAACTGCTGACCGAAGACCTTCAGCATCGGGTCACTGGCCAGCGTGCCGGACTTCCAGGAGTCCTGTACCGCGGGCAGGTCGCCGACCTTGCTGTACCAGTCGGCCTGCACGTCGGGCTTGCTCAGCCACTTCAGCAGCTTCCAGGCACCGTCACGGTTCTTCGCGTCCTTGAACACCGCGAGGTCTCCACCACCGACGAAGGAGGTACCGATACCTGGCTGCTGACCTGGCATCGGTGCGACGGCGAACTGCGAGGTGGACAGCCCGGCCTTCTTGATCAGACCGATCTCCCACGGCCCGGAGATGAACGAACCCATGCTCCCCTTGGCGAAGCTCGACTCGACCTCGCCCGGCCCCGGTGCGACGGTGGGCGACAGCTCGTCGCCGAACAGCGAGGCGTAGTAGGTCAGCCCGGTACGCATGGCCGGTGAGTCCAGGGTGTAGGAACTGGAGTTGTTGAGCTTGGCACCCGCGGTCCAGGCGAAGGGCAGTTCGGTCTGCCAGGAGCCGGTCTGCCCGGGCTGGACGTACAGCGAGGTCTTGATCTTGGCCTTGGCCTTGAGGTCCTGGGCGAAGCTGCGCAGTTTCGGCCAGGAGGTCGGGGCGCTGGACCAGCCGGCCTTCTTCGCCAGGTCGGTGCGGTAGTAGAGCACCCGGGTGTCGGCGTACCACGGGACCCCGTACGTGGTCCCGTCGACCTTGGTGGAGTCGACGGTGCCGGGGAAGAAGGTGCCCGGGTCGAACAGCGATTTCGGGGTGGGGTCCAGGCCGCCGGCCTTGGCGAACTCGCCCATCCAGGTGGTACCGATCAGCGAGGCGTCGGGGGTCTTGCCGGACGAGATGGCGGTGGAGATCTTGTCGTGCGCGGCCTGCCAGGGCACCGGGGTCACCTTGACGTGCGCACCCGGGTTGGCCTTCTCGAACGGCTTGACGAACGACGCCAGCGCCTCGCCTTCGGCGCCCATCGCCCAGATGGTGATGGTGCCGGTGGCCTTGCCCGAAGAGACGTTCTTCGCCGAGTCGTTTCCCCCGGTGTCACTGCCGCGGCCGCAGGCCGCCAGGGTGAGGGCAAGGCCCGTCGCGACAGCGACTGCCTTGATCGATTTCCGCATCAGGGGGTCCTCTCTGGGGTGTTGCGGTTCGTTCGGGTGGTGGACAACGGTGCAGGGGTCAGTGCTGCTGGGCGCAGCTGGTACGGACGACCACTTCGGTGGGCAGAACCTGGTGCCTGGCCCGGTCCCGGTCGTTGTTGATGCAGGCGTCCAGGGCCTGCGCGGCCTTCATGCCGAGCTGACGCATCGGCTGTCGGACGGTGGTGAGCCCCGCGTAGCGCGCGGCCATCACGTCGTCCCACCCGGTGACCGCGACCTGTCCGGGCACATCCACGCCACTGGAACGCAACTCGGCCAGCGCGCCGAGCGCGAGTTCGTCGTTGGCGCAGACCAGGGCCTCGGGCAGGCCGCGGGCGAACAGATCCCGGGCGATCTCTGCGCCGTGTTCCTCGCCGAAACCTCCGGGGTCGAGCTGGGTCGGTGACGGTGCGCCGACCTGGGACAGGGCGTCCCGTAGCCCGGTCCACCGGTCGGCGATGTCCGGTGAACTGTCCGGGTCACCGACGAAGGTGATCCGCTGCCGGCCGTCGGCGAGCAGGTGCCGACCGAGCTCAAGCGCGCTGTCGGCGTTCTCCGCGGTGACCGAGTCGATGTCACCCACCGGCGGCCGGGCCAGCAGTACCAGCGGCGTACCGCGTTCGGCGATCTCGGCGACGACCTCGTCGGGGACCGTGCGGCCCAGGATGACCAGACCGTCGACGCGCCCGGCCAGGTTGAGCACCATCTCCCGGGCGGCGGGGCGACTGTGCGTGGACAGGATGAGTACCGACCGGCCCAGTTCGGCCGCGGCGGCCTCATAGCCCAGGACCACTTCGGCGTAGTAGGGGCCGGACAGGTCCGGGAAGACGATGCCGTTCGCGGCATGGCGTCGTTCGGCCAGGGAGCGTCCGAGCCGACTGGGGGTGAAACGCAGCTGCCGTACAGCGGCGAGCACCCGCGCGCGGGTGGGCGCGGAGACCTGGCCGTTGCCGCTCAGTACCCGAGACACGGTGGCAATGGAGACTCCGGCCTCGCTCGCCACCTCACGGATCGTGACGACGGGCCGCGAATCGGCCTGTGCTCGCACGGACACCACCAAGCATCGATTTCCCTCAAAGCCACTGCAAGCGGCCCTTGTAACCGGTTACAGCATTGGCGCCCGTACGCCGTCTGTCAAGACTTGCCACGATCCGGTGCCGCCGAAGCGGCAGATCGACGCACCCCGCAGAGCGGTCACGCGGACGCACCGCCGCAAGCGCGGACACAGCACGCCGGCCGTCGGGTCATGGTGCGCACCATGACCCGACGGCCGGCGTGCGATCAGCTCAGATACCCAGGACCTGCCTGGCGGTGGTCCAGTCGGTCAACATCGCGTCCTGCGCATCGGCGAGGCTGACCGTACCGGCGCAGACAGCCTTCTTCGCCGCGTTCTCGACGCTGTCCTTGGAGTACGCGTTCTGGTCACCGTCGTGCGGTTCGGGCCACAGGTTCTGCGGATCACGCGGTGCACCTCCCAGTTCCAGCGGCAGGAAGTGGTCCTCCTCGTAGTCGGACATGCTCGTGTCGCTGTACCCGTAGTCGGCGATGCCCTGTTCCTTCAACGGGTTGGTGTAGGAGGTGGGCGGCCGGACGGTGCTCGTCCAGCCGGACACGCAGATGGTCGTGTCGATCGTGCTCTGGGTGACGTCCGGGTTAGTGACCCCCGGAGTGCACAACGGGTCTGGCAGCGGGAGGTAGGACTGGGAGCAGGTGGCCGTCACGGTCTCGGCCGGCACAGCGGCGGAGGCGACAGTGCTCCATGCGGCCGGCAGTACCGCCGAGGCCAGGACGACGGCGGCCGACAGCGCCAACCTGCGATAGAGGGTGCGACGCATCGAAACTCCCCAGTTCGGACATCATGAACAAACCGAACTTATATTGCGATATCCGTTAAGTACACATCTTCTAGGTAAATTCGATTTTGCCTTCACGATCACGCAAGAAGCAACTGGGAGTGATCGCAGCACATCGTTTGGGTGAAATCGCGTCACCGGTCCCTGCGCGCCACCGATGAGCCCTTCAGGCACATCGGCAACCGCACCGGGAGGTGCCCGCATGTCCACCGACACCACGACACGCCATGCGATCCGCGCACAGGACTCACCCCACTCAGCGGTGTCGACGGTGACCGAACAGGAGTTGACCTTCGGCGGGTTCCGCTTCGTCTGCCGCGTCGCCGGGGCGGACCACGCCGACCAGGTGCCGCTGCTGATTCTCGGCGGATCCGGCCAGAACCGGCACTCCTGGGTGCGGCACGAACCACTACTACTCGGCACGGCAGGGCCGGTGATCACCGTCGATCTGCCCGGATACGGGTCGGCGGACCCGCTACCCACCCGGTACGGGCTGGACTTCCTCGCCGCAGCTGTACGGCATCTGCTGTACGAACTGGACCTGCCCGCGGTGAACCTGCTGGGCGCCTGCTTCGGTGGCGCGATAGCGCTGCGCTTCGCCCAGCACTACCCTGCCGCCGTGCACCGGCTCATCCTGGTCGGCATGACCACCCGACTGCCGGCGGAGTACCTGAGCACCATCCGGGAACTGCAACAGATGCTCGACACCGGCCAGTACGAGGAGGTGGCCCGCAGGCTCGTGGCCCGGTTCCTGAGCACGCCCGGCACCGCACAGATACCCCGGCACGCGGCGCTGTCCCGAATGCTCTACCGCGAGTTCACCCAGCAGGCCGCCGACCAGCGGGCCGTGACGATGTACGACCACAACGAACGCTTGCTGAGCCACGAGTGGTACCGCCCGGAACCACTGCCCGGGGTACCCGCGCTGGTCTTCGCCGGCGAGCACGACAGCCTCACCACCCCCACGATGGGCCGGGAGGTGGCAGCGGCGCTGACCGGCGCGGCGTTCACCACCATCCGCCACACCGACCACCTGCTGCATATGGAACGCATCGAGGAGTTCGCCGATCTGGTCGCCCGCTTCGCCACCGGTATGCCGATCAGTGGCCTGCCGTACTGCACCCCGGTCGAGTACCAGAATTGAGCGCGGGCGTCGCGAATCCTCCGCGGATCGCGTACCGCAACCGGAGATTCCTCCGCCGACTCATTTCCACTCAGCAACGCTTCACCCTGGGTTACCGCGATCCGCTCGTTGTCCAACGGCCTCGCCGGTGCGTCGGCGCTGGCCTTCCGGAAATCGTCCCGGGGATCTTTCGGGCTTCCGGTACGCCGGATCCCCGGCACCACGGCGGCCAAATCTGCGGTCTCCGAATGTGGCCGACAGCACGGCGAAGAATTGCCGTCGAGCCAAGCTGCGGCACTCGGTTCGGTAACGATTCATACCGTCGACGGGAGCGCTCCGGTCAGCGGCGCGGTTGCCCACTCTTGCGAAACACTGCTGGACCGAGCGGTACGCGAGTGATCACCGCCGCCGTACTCGGGAATGGCCGAGCAGATCTGCCGCCTTCGGCGTGTGTGCCACCACCGAATATGCTGAGTTCCTGCTGAGAGTGCCGGGAAGATCCGCCGACACTGGGCGAAGATGGCATCGGAACTCCCCGATCCGGCACTTCGAGGACCATTCACAGCAGTTCACAGCGGCAATTACCAGAAAGCTCCGGTCGCACCATCCGACGGAACGGCGCGTCCGGCGATTATTACTTACAGTAATGGACACTGTGATATCCGCCCTGCCTGTGGGCGCACAGCGATCCTGTTTTGGGACCATGTCCTACCCTGCTTGGGGCCAGTACGGACAGGACAGGACAGGACAGCGTCAGCGAAGAAATGGGCGCCGACACACACGACGTCATGGCGGCGCCGACGCGGCCACTGTCCATCGACACGGGAGGCAACCGGCTGGTGATTGGGCCGACGGGGTTTCCGCGACCACAGAACTCGGCCGCGCACACGAATGACGGGGCACGCCCAGCACGGGTGTGGCCCTCCGGGTGGTGGCTCGACCTGGTCCTGCTTGCGATCTTCGCCGCAATCACCTTGGCGTTGGTCGACAACCGGCTGCTGAACCTGGACAGCGCCGCGCTGAGCTGGTCCGACAACCATCGCAACGCTCTCACCTGGTGGACCGGATACGCGCTCAGCTGCCTCGGTCAGGGTGGCCCACTGACGTACGGCACCCTGCTGATATCGGTCTTCCTCGCCTGGCGTCGCAAGACGGCCCGGCCGGTACTGGTCCCGTTCGCGGCCTTCCTGCTCACCTATCTGGTAGTCGGGCCGATCAAGGTATGGAGCAACCGCGCGGTCCCGCACCACGGGCCCATCGAGATGTTCGCCCACCCGAGCGGGCCGTACAGCATGGCCTACCCGTCGGGACACACCGCGAACGCGATCGTCTGGTACGGAGCCCTGCTGCTGCTGATCGGCCCCTACCTGCCCCGGTTCCTCTACTGGTCGGTACGCATCGGTGCACCATTCATCGTGGCCACCGCCATGGTCTACATCGACTACCACTGGCTCACCGACGTCGTCGCCTCGGTACCGCTGGGCCTGGTGCTGAGCCGGACGCTGCACCGCATCCCGTTCGACACGATCCAGCTACCTCCGTGGGGCCCACGGGTACGACCACAAGAGCAGCCGACCACCCAGTGGCAGCCGCTCAGGCAGACCGCGCCAGCGCGGCTGCCCCGGGTCGTCACCCACCCGCAACGGCGGCCCGCTCTGCTGCTCGCCAAGCTGTGGACCAACGGCCGCTCCCGTCCGCAGACCGAGCGCGGTGACCTGGCGCTACGGCGCCGCCGGCCGGCCATGATCGGACCAGCGAGCAGGGCACCGCACATGGGCAGAGGACGCGGCGTGACCCCACGGTTGCGGCTACACGACGAACACGACTGAGCGTTCCGATAACGACGGCCCAGCGTCGGCATGGCCGGGGGCGGCCGTGGCGCCGTAGCGTGGAACACGTGACGACACCCTCCGCACCGACCGGACTGCCCCGCACTGTGGGCGAGTTGCGGTCCAGTGGCCATGCCGCCCGTTCCGTGCGTAGCGAACTGCGCGACAACCTGCTCACCGCGCTGCGCGACGGTACCGACCCCTGGCCGGGGATCGTGGGATTCGCCGGCTCGGTGCTCCCCCAACTGGAGCGGGCGCTGCTGGCCGGGCATGATGTCGTGCTGCTCGGGGAACGCGGCCAGGGCAAGACCCGGCTGCTGCGTAGCCTGGTCGGTCTGCTGGACGAGTGGACTCCGGTCATCGACGGTGCCGAGCTGAGTGAACACCCGTACCATCCGATCACCCCGACGTCGCTACAGCGTGCCGCGGAACTCGGTGACGAGCTTCCTGTGGCCTGGCGGCACCGGTCGCTGCGCTACACCGAGAAGCTCGCCACTCCCGACACCAGCGTCGCAGACCTGGTCGGCGACGTGGACCCGGTGAAGGTCGCGCAGGGTCGCAGCCTCGGGGACCCGGAGACCATCCACTACGGCCTGGTACCCCGCACCCACCGAGGCATCGTGGCCGTCAACGAGCTGCCCGACCTGGCCGAACGCATCCAGGTGTCGCTGCTCAACGTGATGGAGGAACGCGACATCCAGATCCGCGGCTACACGCTGCGGCTTCCGCTGGACGTCCTGCTGGTCGGCAGCGCCAACCCGGACGACTACACCAACCGGGGCCGCATCATCACCCCGCTCAAGGACCGGTTCGGCGCCGAGATCCGTACCCACTATCCGCGTGAGCTGGCCGACGAGATCGCCATGGTGCGCCAGGAGGCGGACCTGGCCGCCGAGGTACCCGTAGTCCTGCTGGAGGTGCTCGCCCGGCTCAGCCACCATCTGCGCGACTCGTCCGCGATCGACCAACGTTCCGGGGTGTCCGCCCGGTTCGCCATCGCGGCGGCCGAGACGCTCGCTGCCGCGGCGCTGCGCCGGGCCGCGCTGACCGGCGAGCACCCGGCCGTGGCCCGCCCGGTCGACCTGGCCACGGTGCCGGGCGTGCTGCGCGGAAAGCTGGAGTTCGAGCCCGGCGAGGAGGGCCGCGAGGACGAGATCCTGCAGTACCTGCTGCGTCGTTCGGTGGCCGAGACCGGGCGCGCCCGGCTCGCCGGGGTCGACCTGACCCCGTTGGCCGACGCCGTCTCCGACGGCCACCAGGTACTGACCGGTGACCGGGTACCGGCCGGCACGGTACTCGAAGCGCTGCCGGGACTGCCGGTAGTTGAGGAGCTGACCGCGCGTTGCGGGATGAGCGCCGCCGACGCCGGTCAACGCGCCGCCGCCGTCGAACTGGCCCTGGAGCAGCTGCACCTGACCCGCAGACTGGCCAAGGAGGCAACCGAGGAGGACCCGGACACCGTGGTGTACGGCTCATGAGCCCCGACCAGCAGCCGCCCCGGCGGTTCCGGTACGGGCGGTGGCAGGGCGGCCCGGACCCGCTGGAGCCCCCGTTCGATCCACGTGAGGTCCTCGACGAGATCGGTGAGGACGTACTGGCCGGCACTTCACCCCGGTCCGCGCTGCGCGAACTGCTGCGCCGTGGTCTGGGTGGGCGGCCGGGCCTCGACGAACTGGCCCGCAGGATCTGGCGCCGCCGTACCGGACTTCGCAGCCGGTACCGCCTGGACGGCACGCTCGAACAGATCCACGAACTGCTGACCGGTGCGTTGGACGCGGAACGGGCCGCCCTGGCCGCTGAGCGCAGCGACGATGCCCGGTTCCGGGAGATGCAGCTGGACGCGCTCCCCACCGATCCTGCCGGTGCGGTACGTGAACTGGCCAGCTACGACTGGCGCAGCGCCAAGGGCGGCCGGGCGTACCGGGAGATTCAGCGTCTGCTCGGTAGCGAGCTGCTGGACCAGCGGTTCGTCGGGATGCGTGCGGCGATGCAGCAGGTGTCACCGCGCGAGGTGGCCCGGGTGCAGTGGATGATCGCCGACCTCAACGACCTGCTGGCGGCCCATGCCCGCCGGGCCCCCGACGTGGACGAGCGGTTCACCGAATTCATGCGGCGGCACGGCGGGTTCTTCCCGGAGCAGCCCGGGTCGGTGGACGAACTGGTGGACCTGCTCGCCGAGCGCGCTGCGGCCGCCGCCCGGCTACTGAACTCACTGACCGCCGAGCAACGCGCAGAGCTGGCCGAGCTGTCCCGGCAGGCGTTCGGCGATCAGCGGCTGGCCAACTCGCTGGCCCAGCTCGACCAGCTGTTGCAGCGGCTGCGGCCGGACGCCGACTGGTCCGACGGGGAGTCGTTCCACGGTGAGGAGCCGCTGGGGTTGGGTGCGGCCGGTCAGGCGTTGAGTGAGATCGCGGAACTCGACGCGCTCGCCGAGCAGCTCTCCCAGGCATATCCGGGCGCCCGGCTGGAGGACATCGATCTGGCCGCGCTGGAGCGCCAGCTCGGTGCCCGCTCGGTGGCCGACGCCCGTCGGTTGACGGAACTGGAACGCCAGTTGGAGGCGGACGGGCTGTTCGACCGGGCGCCGGACGGGGCGCTGCGGCTGTCACCGCGGGCGCTGCGTCGGTTGGGTGAGACCGCGCTGCGCGATGTCTCCGAGCAGTTGGCCACCCGGCAGGGGCAACGCGAGACCCGTCGCGCCGGTGCGGCCGGTGAGCCGACCGGGGCGAGCCGGCCGTGGCGTTTCGGCGACACCGAGCCCTGGGACGTGCCCCGTACGTTGACCAACGCGGTGCTGCGCCGGGCCGCGAACCGCTCCGCCGGACCCGCCGGAGCGATGGGGTTCGACATCGGCGACGTGACGGTCGCCGAGACCGAACAGCGTTCCCGGGCCGCGGTGGCGTTGTGTGTGGACACGTCGTGGTCGATGGTCCAGGACGGCCGCTGGGTGCCGATGAAGCGCACCGCGCTGGCGCTGCATGAGTTGGTCCGGACCCGGTTCCGGACCGACGCGCTGGAACTGATCACGTTCGGCCGGCAGGCCCGGTCGATGTCGGCGGAGCAGCTGGTCGGCCTGGACGGGACGTATGAGCAGGGTACGAATCTGCATCACGCGCTGCTGCTGGCCGGGCGGCACCTGCGGCGTAACCCGGATGCGCAACCGGTGCTGCTGATCGTCACCGACGGGGAACCGACCGCGCGGCTGACACCGGACGGCACGCCGCTGTTCAGCTATCCGCCGCAGCAGGAAACGCTGCGGGTGACCTTGGCCGAGCTGGACCATCTGACCCGGTTGGGTGCCGCGGTGACCGTGTTCATGCTGGGCGACGATCCGCGGCTGCGCGCCTTCCTGGACCTGGCGGCGCGACGTTCCGGCGGGCGGGTGGTTGCCCCGGACGTCGCGGGACTGGGCGCCGCGGTGGTCAGCGACTATCTGGGTTCGCGGCGGCGACGCGGCTGACCGGCCGGAACCGGTCGGCCGCGCCGGCCCGCTCAGCGGTGTGCCGGGTACTGCACCACCTGCTGGTAGGTGGGACGGTTCTGCCAGCTGATCTTGCCGTCGGTGACGCCGCCCAGCGGACGCTGGATGATCGAGTCCGCGCACCACTGGTCGCCGATCGCACAGTCCGCGTCCCCGGGGTAGACCTGACTGGTGGGTTCGGCGGCAGCCTCGCGCAGGCTGTCGAGCAGCACGGTACGGCAGACCGACACTGTTCCCGCACCGCAGAACTTCTCCCCCAGCGGGCCGTCGACCGGCTCACCGAGTACCGAGCGCAGGTCCTTGGAGACGTAGCTCCACCAGCCGTGCTGGAACGACGAACCCTTGTGTGCCTGTGACGAGGCGACGTCGCCCATACCGCCGGAGGTGTCGCCGTTCTGCCCGCCGGACGGGGACTCGTTGATTTGCAACGTGTCCACCGTCGCCTGGTACAGGCCGGCACCCATGCCGGCTGCGAACTCGGCCTTGACCAGCAACGGCCACCAGGCGTCCAGGATCTGGATCGCTTCGGCGTCGGTGTAGTGGTGTGAGCCGGGGTTGCTCTCCCGGCGGTGCGAACCGGCCTGCTGCCAGTCGCGCAACTTCGCCACCACCGACGCCAGGTCCGGATCGGTGACCGTCGAGGTGTCGATGACCTTGAGCAGCTCGGGCAGGACGTCGGTGCCGCGCAGGTCGGCGTTGGCCGCGTCCGCCATCGCGGCGGTCAGCTGCGCCCTGGTCACCTTCTGTCCGCTGTGGACAAGCGCATGTACCCGCTCGTCCAGGAGGTTCGCCCGGTGCACCGGGCCGTCGCCGGGGTCGGACATGCCGTAGTCCAGCGCCTGCTTGTTGTTCCAGCTGATGTAGTAGTCCTGGTTCTGCGACTGTGGATGCGCCGCGTACGGCTGGTCGTCGGCGGTGTTGGTGTCCGGCTGCCAGTCCTGCCACTCGAACGCCGGTTCGGCCCGTACCGGCAGGTCATAGTCCACAGTGGATGGACGTACCGGATTGCTGCCGGAGTTGAAGTACGCGGTGTCGCGGGAATCCACGTAGAACCAGTTGAAGGTGTAGTTCACGTCGTTGGCCGCGTGCTGGAAGTCGGTCGCGCTGTGGATCGCGTCCGGGTCGTTGAACTCCTGGAACCCGATGATCGAGTCCACCTCGTGCCGGTAGCTGGACCGCAGGCTCGTATAGGCGACGGGCTTACCGTCCACCGTGGCCCGGGCCTGCACCAGCCCGTACTTCGTCCGGTACATCACCAGCCGGTACGAGCCGGTCGCGGTCTGGTCGGCCAACGTCGGGTGCCAGGCGTTGTCACGTTCCAGCTTCTGCATCGGCAGGCAGGAACCGTGGTAGAGGTAGTGGGTGGAGTCCTGGGCAGCTGGCGCGCCGGACGGGTCGCACAGGGTCACCGCGTAGGTGTCGGTGATGTCCTGACCGGCCGAGGTGGCGCTCCACGAGTAGTCCTGACCCCGGCCGAGCTCGACGTAGAAGCTGAGTCCGGCGAAGGCCGCACCACGGGCGCTGATCCCCGGACCCTGCAGCTCCTCCAACATCAGCAGCTGGGGGGCGAAGTAGCCGGTCTGCGGACCGAACACGGCGACGGGGTGGCCACCGGCGGCGTGCTGGGCGGAGACCACCAGCGCATTGGACATGCCGTGCTTCGGGTTGTCCAGCAGCCCGGCCGGCAGCACGCCATGGTTGAAGATCCCGGCGGCGGGGGCCCTCCGGTCCGCGGCGGACACCTTCTTCGTCGCAGCGGCGGCGTTGCTGGTCGCCGAGCCGGTCGGATCGTACACGATCGGCTGCTGGCTGACCGACCCGGCGTCGGGCATGGCGACGCTGGGGGCGTCCGCACCCGACCCGCCGTACGGGAAGTGCTGGCCGTCGTGCAGGGTCAGTACGGCCTCCGGATCGTTCTGTTCGCGGAACGAACTCCACAGCGCGTCGCCCTTGGCGAGCCCGTACCGGGCGTCGAACGCCTGCTTGGACAGTGCGTTGGCCACCTCGCCGCCGCCACCGGAACCGAACAGGGCGCCGACGACCGATGCGATGGCGACCAGGTCGGTGGGTTTGAACGGCTCGATCGAGCCGGCGTTGGTGATCGGGTCGACGTGCCCGGTCAGGTCGTACTCACCGGGGAAGGTGCGTGTCCGGTACGCCTTGCTCAGGTATGCGTTCAGGCCCTCGACATAGCTGTGTACGTCGGCCAGCGCCTGTGCGCCGCGTGGCCCGGACGTGGCCATCGCGTCGATCTGGTCCTGCAGGTCCTGCTCCGTGTACGGTGCCTGCCGCCAGAACGACTGTTCCAGTGCCCGGTTGCCCGGCGCGCCACCGGCGAAGCTGGTCAGCTCGCCGCGCCCGACGTGCCGGAACACGTCCATCAGCCACAGCCGGTCCTGGGCGGCGGCGTAGCCGGCGCCGTACTCGGTGCCCGAACGGGTGCTGCCGTACACGTGCGGGACGCCGGTGGCCCTGTCCCGCACGATCGTCACGTCGTCGCGCGGGCGCAGCACGCTGGCCACCTGGTCGGCGGGGACGCCGAAGGACGCGTCGTTGTAGTAGCGCCCGAGGTTGGAGTCGGTGAGCTGCTGGTAGCCGTTGGCCAGGTCGGCATACGGGCCGAGCTGGTCGTCGGTGTGCGGCGGGCGCAGTCCAAGGGTGCGGTTGGCCAGGATGTCGGCGAGGGTGGCGTTGCCGTTCTCGCCGGGTGGCAGGATGTCGCGGCACTGCCCCTGGCAGTAGTCGGGCGCGGTGCTGTCGGCGGCCGGCGCGGCTCCGACCGGCCCGGAGCTGGTCACCGCGGCCGCGCAGCCGACGGCGAGCAGCAGCGCGAGGGCCCGGCTACGGAAGTACCGGCGGTGGGACCGGGTGGGATGAGACGACATGCGCGCACCCTTTCGACGGGCCACCCACGGAGGGCAGAGTCGCGAATCTTTCTCGTGTTTGATCGTCGCGCCCGCATGGCGTGGAGACAAGTCCCTGATGCCGGATTTCTCGTTCAATGCCGGCCATGCTCGGGCCAGCGACCACGCCACCCACCCGGATCCGACGTACGGAACACCCGGAAACAGCCACGCGGACCGGACCATCAGTGGTTATCTCATCGCTGAAAGCCTCGGGCCGACACCGATGACGCCGGCCTGCGACACCGACCACCGTCCGGCAGAGGAGTAGCCGATGATCACCCGCAGCCAACTGTCCGGTGGCAGGACCCGGGTCACCTTCAGCGTGCCCACCCCGGCGGACCGGGTGGTCAGCGTGGTGGGGACGTTCAACGACTGGCAACCCGGACGGCACGAGCTACGCCGCCGACGTGGCGGCACCTCATCGGTGTCGGTGGTGCTCCCGCCGGGCGAACACCACTTCCGTTACCTGGCGACCGGGGGCGAGTGGGCCGATGACCCGGACGCCGACCGCAGCCCGTACGGATGTCTCATCCACCTCTGAACGGCCCGGAGCAGCGCGCCACACCGGACCGCTGCACACCGGACCGGGCTCTCACGCCCCGGGATGGCCCGTTCCGCCATCGCAACCGGCCACCGCGATCTCGTCCACCAGATCAGCGACCGAGTCGACGACCCGCGACGGCCGGTACGGGAAGCGGTCCACCTCGTGGCGCTGGGTGATGCCGCTGAGCACCAGAATGGTCTCCAGGCCCGCCTCCATGCCGCACAGCACGTCGGTGTCCATCCGGTCGCCGATCATGATCGTGGACTCCGAGTGCGCCTGCACCGTGTTGAGCGCCGAACGCATCATCATCGGGTTCGGCTTACCGACGAAGTACGGCTGGACATTGGTGGCCTTCGAGATCAGCGCGGCCACCGAACCGGTCGCCGGGAGCGCCCCCTCGTTCGACGGGCCGGTCGGGTCCGGGTTCGTGGCGATGAACCGGGCGCCGCCGGCAATCAACCGGATGGCCCTGGTGATGGCCTCGAAACTGTAGGTGCGGGTCTCCCCCAGCACCACATAGTCCGGGTCGTGGTCGGACAGCACGTACCCGATCTGATACAGCGCGGTGGTCAACCCCGCCTCGCCGATCACGTACGCCGAGCCACCCGGCCGCTGGTCGTCGAGGAACTGTGCGGTCGCCAGCGCCGAGGTCCAGATGGCCTCCTCCGGTACCGAGATGCCGATCCGCTCCAGCCGTGCCTGCAGATCCCGCGGTGTCTGCATCGAGTTGTTCGTCAGTACCAGGTAGCGCAGGCCGGAGGCACGCAGCCGGTCGATGAACTCCGGCGCGCCCGGTACCGGCGACCCCTCGTGGATCAGTACACCGTCCATGTCGGTGAGCCAGCACTGGGCCGGCCTGCGGGTGGTCATGCACCCATGCTCGCCCATCCGTACGGCCGGCGCCCACCGGCATCCACCTGACCTGCCTGCCCGTTCATGGGCAGTGGTGGATATGCGAGCATGTGCCGGCGTTCAACCGACAGCTGGAGGAGCCCGTGAGCCCAGGTACCGATCTGGAGCTGATCCAGAAGATGTGGTACGGCACCGCCGATGAGGCCATCGAGGCGGTACAGGCCGCCGCGACCCTCGGGTTCGGGGTGTCCCTGCGCAACGAGTCGGTGCCCGACGAGGAGGACCCGGGCGCCGGCGCGGAGCAGTGGATCGTGGAGATCTACAACGACGTACCGGTCGCCGAGCCGGAGCCGGTGCCGGCCACCGCGTGAGCTGCCGCGCCGGCTCGCACCGTTTCCGGCGCGGGCCGGCGTTTGCGTCCCTACTCCCGGTAGAACGGGCTGGTCACGACGCCCTCACCGCGCGTCTGGTCGTACCGGTAGACCTCGCAGCCGGCGACGAAGACCCGCATCGCCCGGCTCATCACGTCCAGCGGGTCACCGGACCACAGCACCACATCGCCGTCCAGCCCGGGTGACAGCGCACCGACCCGGTCGTCGAGGCTGAGCATCCGGGCCGGATTGACGGTGATCGAACGCAACGCCTCGGCCGGGTCCAGCCCCTCCTTGACCGACAGGGCGGCCTGGTAGATCAGGAAGTCGATCGGCACCACGGGATGGTCGGTGGTCAACGCGATCTGCACACCGGCCCGGGCCAGAATGCCCGGATTGCGCAGCGAGCGTTCCTTGACCTCCACCTTCGATCGGTTGGTGAACAACGGGCCGATGATCACCGGGATCTGCTTCTCGGCGAGCAGGTCGGCCAGCAGGTGACCCTCCGTACCATGGTTGACCACCAGCCGGTAGCCGAACTCCTCGGACAGCCGGATGGCGGTGGCGATGTCGTCGGCGCGATGGGTGTGCTGACACCACGGCACCTCGCGGTCCAGCACCCTGGCGAGCACCTCGCTGGTGGCGTCCCGGCCGAACGGCTTGCCCTCGGCCTGCGCGTACGCCCGGCGGGCCTGATAGTCCTGTGCGGCCCGCAGCGCGTCCCGGATCACCGCGGCGACACCGAGCCGGGTGGAGGGCAGCTTGTTCTGTTCGCCGTACACCCGCTTCGGGTTCTCCCCCAGCGCACTCTTCACACTCGCCGGATCGCGGACGACCATCTCGTCGACGGTACGACCCCAGGTCTTGACCGCAACGGTCTGCCCACCGATCGGGTTGCCCGAGCCGGGTTTGATCACCACCGTGGTCACGCCGCCGGCCAACGCGTCGGCGAAGCCGATGTCGGCCGGGTTGATCCCGTCCCGGGCCCGCAACCGGGCGCCGTTGGGGTCGGTCATCTCGTTGTAGTCCCGACCCTCCCAGCCGACACCCTCCTCGCCGATACCGACATGGGCATGCGCCTCGACGAAGCCGGGCAGCACCCACATTCCGGTCGCGTCGACGGTACGGGCGTCGCCCGGCACCACGGTCTCGTCGGCGGCGCCCACCGCCACTATCCGTCCGTCCGCCATGTGCACCACGCCGCGCTCGATCGGCGCGCCGTCCACCGGCACCACGTACCCGCCGGTGATCACCAGATTATCTGCCACCCGTCCGCCCTCCACGCTGTCGCCTCGACCGGTGGACACGCTACCGAGGCCGGCTGGCAGGCTGGTATGCATGGGCGAGCCTCGCGGGATCATCTTCGACCTGGACGGCGTACTGGTCGACTCCGAGCAGTGGTGGGACGCGACCCGGCGGCAGGTGGTCGCCGAGCACTGCGGGACGTGGCGGGATGAGGCGAGCACCGCGATGCTCGGCATGTCCACCCCCGAGTGGGCGGCCTACCTGGTCGACACGCTCGGCGTGGCATTGACCGCCGAGCAGGCCGCCACCGCGGTGATCGGGCGAATGGCGGATCGATACAGCGACGGCCCGCCACTGGTGCCCGGCGCGGCAGCGGTGGTGGTCGACGCGGCCCGGCGGGCGCCGGTCGCCATCGCCACCTCCTCACCGCCGTCGCTGATCGCGGCGTTCCTGGACGGCACCGGACTGCGCGGTACGGTCCGGGTGACGGTGTCGAGTGAGGCCGTCCCGGCCGGCAAACCAGATCCCGCGGTCTATCTCGCCGCGGCCGAGCGACTCGGCGTACCGGCGGCCGACTGCCTGGCGGTGGAGGACTCCACGAACGGGCTGCGCTCCGCGCTTGCCGCCGGGATGACGGTGGTCGCGGTGCCCAACCCGCACTTCCCGCCGGACAGGGCCATCGTCGCCCGGGCCGCCGCACGCATCGATGCCGTGGCGTCCCTCCCGGCCGTGCTGGACCGTCTCGCCGCCGATGGGCCGGACTCCGGGCGCTGAACCGGACCGGATCGGTGGACCCGGCAGGCGCTCGGCGACGCATGGCACCATCACTGTTCACCCCGTCGCCGTTCCTGGAGGCTCCGCGTCGTGCATGCCGCCACACTCAGTGATGTCTGGCACCGGGTGCTGGGCACCCAACCCACCCCTTCGCTCCTGCTCGTCCTGGTCACCGGCGCCGCCGCGCTGGTGGTGGTGAGTGTCTGGCCGGTGTGGCGGGTGGCCCGCAACGTGGTCACCATCGCGCACGAGGGCGGCCACGCGCTGGTCGCGCTGCTGACCGGCCGTCGACTCACCGGCATCAAGCTACACTCCGACACCTCGGGGCTGACTGTGTCCGTGGGACGGCGTACCGGCCCGGGCATGGTCTTCACCGGACTCGCCGGCTACATCACGCCGTCCCTGCTGGGGCTGGGTTGTGCCGCGCTGCTGGCGGTCAACCACCTCACCGCACTGTTGTGGATCGGGTTACTGCTGCTGGCAGCGATGCTGATCATGATCCGCAACGTGTACGGCGTACTCAGCGTGGTACTGACCGGCACCGTACTGTTCCTGGTGTCCTGGTTCACCACCCCGACGGTGCAGGCGGCGGTGGCGTACCTGCTCACCTGGTTCCTGCTGTTCGGCGGCGTACGTCCGGTGTACGAGCTGCAGGCAAAGCGCCGCCGTCGGCAGTCCCCGGACTCAGACGCCGACCAGTTGCACCGGTTGACCGGAGTTCCGGGCATCATGTGGGTCACATTCTTCGGGGCGGTCGCCGTCGGTTGCCTGCTGCTGGGCGGCTACTGGCTGGTTCCCGAGCTGCCGTCGCTGACCGGAGCGCCCGGCCAGAGCTGACCATGCTGACCGGAAACAGGCTGGCAGAGTGGGCTATCCGAGCTTCCCGATAGATCATCGGTAACCGGGCAGCGGACACCCAACTGGCGGTATGCACCCCCCGGCCGCAGGGGCACCCATGCCAGGGTCTCTAGGCTGGAGACCTAACCCGTCCGGTTCCGGTGAAAGGACAGTCGTGGCCGCCGACAGTGCCGATCAACAGGAAGTCCGCGCCCTACTACTGGAGGGCGTCCACCCGGACGCGCAGAGCCGGCTGGAGAAGGCCGGCTACCAGGTGGAGAACCTGGGCCGGGCGCTGGACAGCAACGAGCTGATCGCCCGGATGGGTGGGGTACACCTGCTGGGTATCCGGTCCAAGACGCAGGTCAGCGACGAGGTGCTCGCCGCTGCACCGCAGTTGCTCGCGGTCGGCGCCTTCTGCATCGGCACCAACCAGATCGACCTGGCCGCCGCGGCCCGACGTGGCGTCGCGGTGTTCAACGCACCGTTCTCCAACACCCGTAGCGTGGTCGAACTGGCACTGTCGGAGATCATCTCGTTGACCCGACGGATGACCGACAAGAACGCCAGCCTGCACGCCGGTGTGTGGGACAAGTCTGCCACCGGTGCACACGAGGTACGGGGACGCCGCCTGGGCATCGTCGGATACGGCAACATCGGCACCCAGCTTTCGGTACTGGCTGAGAACCTCGGCATGAGCGTGTACTTCTTCGACACGGCGGACAAACTGGCGTTGGGCAACGCCCGACGTTGCGGTTCGCTGGACGAACTGCTCGCCGAGGTCGACGTGGTCACCCTGCACGTGGACGGTAGGCCCGGCAACAGCGGCATGTTCGGTGCCGACGAGTTCGCCCGGATGCGGCCCGGCAGCCTGTTCCTCAACCTGTCCCGCGGCTTTGTGGTGGATCATCATGCGCTGCGAACCAACATCGAGTCCGGTCACGTGGCGGGCGCTGCGGTGGACGTCTTCCCGACTGAGCCGAAGGGCCGGGGCGACGCGTTCGTCTCCGAGCTGCAGGGTCTGCCGAACGTCATCCTCACGCCGCACATCGGAGGGTCGACCGAAGAGGCCCAGCAGGACATCGGCCAGTTCGTGGCCGGGAAGTTCCACGACTTCCTCAACGCCGGCTCCACCTCGATGAGCGTCAACTTCCCGCAACTGGACCTGGGGCTGCACCCCGGCTCCCGGCGACTGGTACACGTGCACCGCAACGTGCCCGGCGTCCTCGCCAAGATCAACGGCCTGCTCGGTGAGCACGCGGTCAACGTCGAGAGCCAACTGCTCGGCACCCGGGGCGAGATCGGTTACGTCATCACCGACATCGGCAACGGCGACACCGCACAGGTGCTCGCGGGGCTGTCCGGGATGCCGGAGACCATCCGGCTGCGCGCACTGGCCTGACCATCCAGGTCGAACGCGAGCCAATCTCCCGGAACGGACGGCTCGGCACGACCGGGCCGCCCCGGGTGGCCATTGCGCGCTAACTTGAGCCGGTGGCACCGGCCGCACGAAAGCACGGAGGCGGGCATGGACGACGGGGCACCGGCATCGCGTTGGGATCTGGAGATTCTGGCCGCGCAACTCCGGCAGCAGGGCTCGGACCTGTCGCTGTACGCCGGGTTCCTGCTCGACATCCTGTCCGCCGCGCTGCCGGCAGAGCTCGTACGGGTCGAGCGGGAAGGCCGGCTCAGGGCCCGGATCGCCGGCCGGGACCCGGCAGTGCTGGGTGTGGCCGTCCTGCTCGGTGACCGTCGCTACGAGTTGTCCCGGGCCAAGGTGGGCGCAGCGCCCAGCGCGGTGATCCGGCACGAGTCCGGCGGAGTCGTACTGTCCAGCCAGCCTGCGACGGTGCAGGAATGGGCGGCCGGACTGGCCGCCGGGCTGGCCACGGTGGCTTCGCACGACGCGGCGGCCGCTGCCGCGCTGGAACGGCTGACCGCACCGTGAACACGCCATCCGCGCCGGAGGGCTGGACCCCCGAGCAGGTCACGTCGGCCAGCGTCCGGGAGATCGCCGCGGGTCGGTTGCCCTTGCAGGCCCAGTGGCGGCTCGCCACACGACGCGCCGACCGGGCGTTCACCTCCGACCTGACCGTCGACGAGTACGCCGCCCTGCGCTCGGTCGGGTTCTCCCCGGTCGGACAGGCCCTCGGCTCGGCGGTCTACAACGTGGGCTGGAACAACACCGGATGCGGATACGCATACACCGGAATTTTCTCCGGCTACCGGCCCGCGGCGGTGGTGGACATGCCGCTGATCCGCCAACTGCTCTGGGACGCGCGTGAACGCGCCATCGACCGGATGCGCCAGGAGTGCGCCGGACTCGGCGGTGACGGCGTCGTCGCGATCCGGCTCACCGTACGACCCTTCTACGGCAACGGCCTGGAGGTCACCGCACTCGGTACGGCGGTACGAGCCGACCCGCCGGCCTCCGGACCGGTACGGCCGCCCACAAAGACCCCTTTCACCTCCGATCTGTCCGGTCAGGACTTCGCGAAGCTGCTGCGGGCCGGATGGCTGCCGGTCGCGCTCGTACTGGGTGTGGGTGCCGTACTGCGCCACGACGACTGGGCGACCTACCGGCAGGCGTCGTCATGGCAGAACCAGGAGATGCGCGGTTACAGCAATCTGGTCACCGCGGCCCGGGCGCAGGCGCGTGATGGCATCGCCGCCGACGCCGCCCGCCATGGCGGGCACACCGTGGTCCTGCGTGACCTGGAGACCGACATCCGGGAGATCACCTGTCGAACCCGACGGGGAAGTGACAACGAGGCTCACGACCACCTCGCCGAGGCGACCCTGTGGGGCACCGCGATCGTGCCGATGCCCGCCGCCGCCGCACGGCCCGCCGAACCGGCACCGTTGGCGATGCTGCGACTCGACAACCACCCTGACCGCCGGTGGCGGGCACGTGCACAGCAGGAGGGCAACTCATGACCTTCGATCCCGCCGCCGTCGGCATCCCGCAGGACGCGATGTCCCGGCTGGCCGAACTGCAGCCCGGCAGGCCCGGACACATCTTCACCTCGGACCTGTCGGTCAACGAGTTCCTACTGGTCAAGCAGGCCGGATTCACCCCGCTCGGGCTGGTACTGGGTACCTCGGTCTACCACTGCGGATTCCAGTTCGGCCGATGGGGCAAGAACTCCGAACTCGACGTCCTGTCCCAGGCGATGTACCACGCCCGGGAGTTGGCGATGACCCGGATGCAGGCCGAAGCGCACGCGCTGGGCGCGGACGGCATCGTGGCCGTACGGCTGGAGGTCGACTTCAAGGAGTGGGGTTCGGACACGGCCGAGTTCCTGGCCGTCGGCACTGCGGTGAAAGCCGACGATGGCGGGTCCTGGCGCAACAACCAGGGCCGCCCCTTCACTTCCGACCTGTCCGGGCAGGACTTCTGGACCCTCCTGCAGGCCGGCTACGCGCCCCTCGGGATGACCATGGGTGTGTGCGTATACCACGTGGCGCACCGTACGTTCGGCAACGTGCTGTCCAACATGGGGCAGAACGCCGAGCTACCGCAGTTCACCCAGGCGCTCTACGACGCCCGAGAACTCGCGATGGCTCGGATGCAGAAGGAGGCCGAGGAACTGCAGGCCGAGGGCATCGTCGGAGTACAGCTCACCCAGCGCAACCATTCCTGGGGTGCGCACACCACCGAGTTCTTCGCCATCGGTACGGCGGTGCGTCCGCTGCGGGCCGACCATCAGATCGCCCAACCACAGCTGGTACTGGGGCTCGACTACTGACCCTTGAGCGGGGCGGCGGGTAGCGGCAGGCTAGGCTTGCGGACGGCGGTGGGGCCCGCCATCCCCTGCGGAGAACCGCGGCATGCCGCCGCCAACGGTCCCTGCCAGATGTCGTGTGCTGGTAGGGAGACCGTCATGAGTCCGCACACCGATCCACCGCGTGACGAGCGACCGGCTGTCCACTCCGGCCTGGCCGTGTCGATGTCCCAGGAACCGGTCGATCCCGATGTCGACCTGCACATCGCGCAGCAGCGTGCGGAACTGTCCCACGCCCCGTGGGTGCTGCTGGGGGTGATCGCCGCCGGCGGCGCGCTGGGCGCTATCGGCCGGTACGGCCTGTCGGTGGCGCTGCCGCACGCGAGGTCCGGGTTCCCGTGGGCGACCTTCCTGACCAATGCCTCGGGCTGCCTGCTGCTCGGTGCGCTGGTGGTGTTCGTCACCGAACTGCCCCGGCTACCCGCGCTGACCCGCCCGTTCCTGGGCGTCGGGGTACTCGGCGGCTACACCACGTTCTCCACGGCCATGGTGGACACCAAGACGCTGGCGGCGGCCGGCGCGCCCCGTACAGCCCTGCTCTACCTGCTCGGGACCTTCCTGACCGCGGTGCTGGCCAGCCTGCTCGGCACGCTGGTGGCGCGGGCGGCGCTGGAGCACAGACGCGCTGCCCGTACCGGGGAACCGGCCGGGACCGCTGCGGGGGGCCGGCGATGACCGTACTGTTCGTCGCGCTGGGCGCAGCGCTGGGCGCACCGTTGCGCTATCTGGTGGACCGGTCGGTACAGGCCCGGCACGACTCGCTGTTCCCGTGGGGGACCTTCACGGTGAACATGCTCGGCTCGTTCGTACTGGGTCTTGTCACCGGCGGCGCACAGGTCGCCGGCCTGCCCAACTGGGTGGTGACGCTGCTGGGCACCGGCCTGTGCGGCGCCCTGACCACGTACGCGACCTTCAGCTACGAGACCCTGCGAATGCTGTCCACCGGCGCACGCAGCCTCGCCGTCCTCAACGTGCTGGCCAGTCTGGCCGGCGGTCTTGGCGCAGCCATCCTCGGTTTCATGGTCGCGGACCTGTTCTGAGGCCGATCCGGCCGCTTTTCGGCACCGTTGCCCGGGCGGCGGTGATGGCCGCCCGGGCAACGTGTGTCAGGTTCCGTACGGGTCGGCTCCGGTCGAGGTGAAGCTCTCGGAATAGTCGTCGTGGCCGCTACCGTCGTCGGAGCTGCCGTTACCCGAATCGTCGCCGGCGCTGCCGGTGGCCGTACCGGCGCCGCCACCCTGGCCGCCGCCGGAGTCACCGGACGAGCCGTCAGCCGGCGTGAAGCTCTCCGAGTAACTGCCCCCTGAACCGCCGGAGTCGCCGCTGTCCGCGCCGGAGTCCGCCGAACCGGAGCCACTCGAGCCGTGAGCACCGTCCGAACCAGCAGCGTCCGAACCGGAGCCGTCCGAACCGGAACCGTCCGAACCAGTACCGCCTGCGCCGGCGCCCGCACCATCTGCACCTGGCACGGATGGTACGGACGGTACGGACGGCACTCCGGAAGCCGTGCCACCACTGTGCCCACCGCCGGAGTCACCGGATGCCGACCCACCCGAGGGCGAGGGTTCCGGCGCCGCCGAACCGCCGGCGCCGTGTCCGCCACCTGCCCCGCCACCCGAAGCGTCGGACCCCGTGTCACCGGATCCGGCGTCGCCACCGGTCACGTACGCATCGTCATGGCTGAAGTCGACGCCGCTGGCCTGGTCGTCCAGGTACCCGTCGCCGTTCTCGTCCACGATGCGCTCGTCGAAGTGCCCGTCGTGGTCGCTGTCGTAGTCGCCGTAGTCAATCAGACCATCGCCATCGGTGTCATAGCCGACAAAATCGGCCTTACCGTCACCATCGGTGTCAGCGGTGTACTCGACGCCCCCGTCGGACTGGGTGTGCGCGGTGACGTCATCGGCGTTACCATCACCGTCAGCGTCGATCCAGACGTCACTGTCGCTCATGCCGTTCCCCCTTGAGATCCCTGCGGGTGGCGGGCTGACCTGTGTCGATCGCTCGCCCGTCCTTGCCTTGCGGCTGCCCGGCAGCCGCGCTGAGCATTACGATAGGTCGCCAACGCCAGCCGATTCTCCCCCCTCTGTGCCAGCCTCGCCTCCGCTGGCCCCGGCCCTCGGCGAGGCCGAGCCGGGCGAGGGTCCGGCGGTTGCGGAAATCCGTGAAGCCCGGCGTGAGCGCTCGAGCCTCGCCATACTGATCGTGTAGCAGATGGACACTAGGGGTAAGCGATGAGATCGTCGCCTGACCTGATCAGCGTCCTGCACCAGGTCACGGACGCGGTGCAACTCCTGCCCTGCGGGGCCGAACACTCCTGCAGCGCGCAGTTGCGGCGTGACTCGTTCGCGCTTCGAGAGCGGGCGGATCGGGCCGGTGGACCGACCCACGAACTCCTTGCCGAGGCCGAACGTCTGCTGGCCCGCATCAGCGAGTACCTGGACGCCCACGGCGCCACGAGCGGCCCGGACGAGGCCCGCTCCGCCGCACCCTGCGGATAGCGTCGTCCGGCCACCGGCATGTGCCGGTGGCCGGACGTGAGCGGGCGACCTTGCGCTACTTCACCGCACCGGCGGTCAGGCCGGCCTGGATCTGCCGCTGGAAGATGATGTACGCCGCCAGTACCGGCAACATGCTGATCAGCAGTCCGGCGAACAGCGTGCCGTAGTCGCCGAAGTAGTCCTGCTGGATCACCAGGTCCGCCAGCCCCTGGGTGAGCAGCGGCCCACCGGTGCTCAGCGGGCTGTCGCTGGACTGGTTGAGCACCAATGGAAGCAGGTACTGGTTCCATTGACCGAGCAGGTTGAAGATGCCGATACTGACCAGTCCCGGCTTGGCCATCGGCAGCATGATCTGGAAGAACGTCCTGGTGTGCGATGCGCCGTCGATCATCGCCGCCTCCGCCACCGAACTCGGCAGGCTACGGAAGAAGGAGGTCAGGAAGAACACGGTGAACGGCAGCGAATAGGCGATGTAGACCAGCACCAGACCGGGGTAGGTGCCGATGCCGAACGTCCCGAAGCCCTTCACCACGAAGAACAGTGGTACCAGGATCAGGAAGATCGGGAACACCATGCCCAGTACGAACAGGTAGTAGATGAGCCGGTTGAGCGGGAACTCGTACCGCGCCAGCACGTAGGCCGCCATCGAGCCCAGCAACATGGTGCCCGACAGCGAGAAGACCAGCACCACCACGGTGTGCAGGAAGAACGAACCGATGTGCGCGGTGGTCCAGGCCGCGCTGAAGTTGCTCCAGGCGATGTCCGTCGGCATTCCCCACGGGTGGATGGAGATGTCCTTGCTGGTCTTGAACGCCGACATCACCGCCCACAGCAGCGGTATTACCACCATAGCTGACCACAGGATCAGGAAACCGTGCGAGAAGAAGTTGAGCACCCCACCCTCGCGGGGCGGGCGGTTCCTCGGCGTCGTGCCGGCGCGCGGAACCGGCTGGTCGACCGGGACGGTCGGCGTCTGCGTTGTCATCTCGCCCGGCTCCTAGAACTCGATCCGTTCGCGGCGGTTGAGCCGCATGGTCAGTACCGCGAACACGAGCGTGACCACCAGCATCGCCACCCCCATCGAAGTCGCGTAGCCGGCCTGCGACTTGGTGAACGCCGTGTTGTACAGGTAGAACGGCACCACGCTGGTGGAGTCGTCCGGGCCACCCGGCGGGATCGTCATGATCTGCACGATCGCGAACGAGTCCATCGCCATGATGCCCATGTACACCCAGCCGGTGGCCACGGTGTCGCGAAGCAACGGAAGGGTGATCCGGAAGAAGGTGGTGACCCGGCTCGCCCCGTCGATCATCACCGCTTCATAGATGTCGTGCGGTACCGAACCCATTCCCGCCGAGAACAGCACCACGTAGAAGCCGACCTGGCTCCACACCATAACCACGATCACGCACAGCAGAGCCAGGTTCGGGCTGCCCAACCAGTTGGGCGTGTTGGTGATGCCCACGCCGTCCAGCGCGCTGTTGAGCGGTCCGCTGGCCGGATTGAAGATGAACTGCCACAGGATGCCGATGATGGCGATCGACAGCACCTGCGGGAAGAAGAACACGACCTTGTAGAAGGCCGAGCCCCGCACGCCGGCGACCGTCGCCCCCTTCCGACGACGGCCGCCAACGTTGATCATGAAGGCGAAGAACAACGCCAGGGTCAGCGTCACCACGGGCAGCGCAAGCAGCAGGATGATGTTGTGCCACAACGATGTCCAGAACAACGAGTCATGGATCAGTCGTTGGAAGTTGCCCAGTCCCACGAAATTCTTGTCGGCGGTGAACCCCGACCAATCGGTCAACGCGATGTAGAACGACTGGAAGAAGGGCGAGATCACCAGCACCGCGTAGAACGCGATGGGAGCCGCCAGGAACCCGATGATGAACCGGTACTTGCCGTGCCGCATGAGAGCCGGTCCCTGTCTGCTAGTGCTTGAACTTCTTGATGCTGGAGTCCTTGGCGACCTTGTCCGACGCGGCCTGCGCCCGCTTGATCCACTCGGCGGCCTTGATTCGTCCGCTGAGCAGCAGGCCGGTGGCCTGACCGATGCGGGTCTTCTCCAGGTCCGGGTACCAGGACGGCAGCTTGGGCACCACGACGTTGGTGCCGGCGGCCTTGAGTACGGCACTGGCCGACGTCAGACCCGGCGGCAGCGTCATCCCGTCGGTGGCGCCCTGAACACAGGTCAGGGAGCTGACCAGCTTGGCGAAGTTCTGCGCAGACTGCTTGCCCAGCATGGTCCGCAGGAATTCCATGCCGCCCAGCGAGTTCTTGGCCTGCTTGGGCACGATGAAGGGCTCGCCGGCGGAGGCCCAGACCGTCTCGAAGGGCATCTTGTCGCCGGACCCGCTGCTCGACGGCGGGGCGACGTGCAGGTTGAAGTTGGCCGGCGTGGTCTTCTTCGCCTCGTTCTCCACCCACGAACCGTTCGGGATGAAGGCCGCCTTGCCCTGCGTCCAGGCGGTCTGCGACTCGATGTGGGTGAGTCCCTCGCTGCCCTTCATGATGTAGCCCTTGGCTGCCAGCTCCCCGTACGCCTCGACGGCGGTCTTGACCGCCGGGTCCTTCCACGCGTTGGGCTCGAGGTTGTCGATCGACTTGATGACGTCCGCGCCACCGATCTTGGCGATGAACGGGTACAGCGCGAAGTGCGCGTAGTACGGGAACTTGCCCGCGTAGGTCCACGGCGCAATGCCGGCTTTCTTGATCTCGACACACAGCGAGATCATCGCGTCCCAGGTCTTCGGGTATTCCCAGTGGTGCTTGTCCATCAGCGACTGGGAGAACCAGACGCCGAAGACGGTGAAGGCGTAGTTGAGCGCGGTCACTTTGCCGCCGAAGGTGCCCTGCTCGACGGTGCCGGCGATCAGGGTGTCCCGGACCTTCTTGCTCGGGTCGTCCACCGACGGCGCGTCGAGCAGCGCGTCCAGTTCGGTGAGCTGGCCCTTGCTGGTCAGGTCCGCGGTGTTGAGTTGCTGGGCACCGGAGTTGTCGATTACGTCCGGCGGGTTGCCGCCGACGAACCGGGGCTGCAGGGTCTGGCTGATCTGCTGGGTGGCGCTGTGCTTGACCTTGGCCTTGGGGTAGCGCTTCTGGTAGACACCCTCGGCGTCCTTGGCGTACTGGTCGCCGAACCCACCGTTGAAGATGACCACTTCCAGCGGCGCGTCTTCCTTGACCCCGAGCGGGTTGGAGCTGCTCTTCTTGCCTTGGGCGGACTTGCCGTCACTTCCGGACGTCGCGCAGGCGCTCAGCAGCCCGGCTGCCGGCAGGGACAGCGCGCCGACTGCGGCGGTGCGCTGGAGCACCTGTCGACGGTTGAGGTCGGAAACGGGACCCATGTAGTCCTCGCCTTCACTGACTCATGCGCCACGCCGGATGCGTCCGGCGTAGCGCTCTTCAAGGGTTCGGTTGTGCTCGTCCCCGCCGGGGACGTTGGCGGAAAGGTACACCGGGGGTACCTCACCGGCGGCAAGTAGTTGCCTCACCACCTCCGCCACGATCAGTTGCGCCAGGAGCGCCGCGGTGATCGATGACACGGCACCGACCGCACCGCCGGTCGGCAGCGGCAGCACCGCGTCACCGTACGGCGCCCCGTTGTCGAGAACCACGTCGGCCAGCTCCGCCAGTCGCTGGCCGGACGGGTGCCGGGGTTCGACCCGGCCGGTGTGTTCCAGCGAGGTGATCGCGATGAGCGGGTGTCCGCGCTCGCGCACCAACCGCGCCAACTCCACCACGGATCCGTTGATGCCGGAGTTGGAGGCGATGACGAACACGTCGTTCGGGTCGACGGCGGCCAGGTCCAGGATGCGTTGCGCGATCGTCGGATCCCGTTCCAGAATCCCGTTGGACAGCACGTCGGGCGACTCACCGCCGAGGATCACCACGTCACGCAGTGCCAGCCGGTTGGTGGGCACCAGACCACCGGCCCGGCCGGCGATCTCCATGGCCAGCGCCTCGGAGTGCCCACTGCCGAATGCCTGGACCACCCCGCCGACCCGCAGGCTGGTCACGATGAGGCCCGCGGCATGCTGCACCCCGTCGGACTGGGTGTCGAGGACCCGGTCCATCGCGGCCCGGAGTTCGGTCACGTAGGCCGCGCCATCCACTGTCATGCGGCTGCTCCCCCTCTGCCGGTGCACGGCCCGGGTGGCATGGCGCCCTCCGCGGTACGACGGGCCGACCGTACCGGACTTGTTTTGAAGATTCTTATCTACTCAACCATGATGTCAAGTGCTCGAACATAACGCTTTTCGATCAACCATTGTCAAAGACTGCGCGTGCGCTGCACGATACGGGCGTCTGACCCGTCAGTCTCCTGGGGAGCAGCATGTCTCTGGTACTCGGTCTGGACATGGGAGGTACCGCCAGTCGGGCCGTACTGTCGAGCCTGACCGGACACCGGTACGGCACCGGCCGGGCCGGTCCCGGCAACCCGTTCGCGCATCCACCTGCGCAGGTCGCGGCGGCCATGGGTACCGCGCTGCGGCGAGCTCTCGGCGAGCATCCGGCCTCGCGGGTACGGCTCGGACTCATCGGCATGGCCGGCGGTGCCCGACTGGCCGAACCCGCCGTGGCCTCGCTGTTCCAGAAAGTGTGGCGGCAGCACGGACTGACCTGCCCGATGCGGGTCGTTGGCGACACCGAAGTGGCCTTCGCCGCGGGCACCCCAGCACCGCACGGCACGGTTCTGATCGCCGGTACCGGCGCAGTCGCCGCGACCATCACCGACCACCGGATGACCGGGGCGGCCGGCGGGTACGGCTGGCTGCTCGGTGATGAGGGTGCCGGCTTCTGGCTGGGCCGTGAGGCGGTCCGGGCGCTGCTCGCCGTCTCCGACGGACGGCACGTTCCCGGGCCGCTGAGCACCCTGGTGCGTGCGCGGTTGTCCGCGTGGACGCCCAGCACCGCAGCGGCGTACCACAGCGACAGTGAATGGATCGTGGCCGCTGTGGACCACACGCATCCGGTACACCTGGCCCGGCTGGCACCCCTGGTCAGCCAGGCTGCGCAGCACGACGACCCCGTCGCGGTCGACATCGTGGCCCGGGCCGCCTCGCACCTGTACCAGTTGCTGGCCACGGCCCGTCCACAGGTGACCGGACCGGTGGTGCTCGCCGGCAGCGTCGTGGCCGCGGGCACCCCGGTGGGCACCGCGCTGCGCGCGCGGTTCGCCGCAGGTGCCGCGGACGGTGCCGGCGCAGAGGTGTACAGCGCCGGTGACGGGGCGGCCGGCGCGGCCTGGCTGGCCGCACGGTCACTGGCCTCCGGAACGTCCGCAGCCATCGATGCGGACGCGCTGCACCGGATGATCGTCGGCCCACCGGACACCGCACCGGTCTGAGCGCCGACGAAATCCAGTGGAGCACATCCCGACCGTGGTCGGCGACCGGGCCGATGTCCCGGGCGAGGGCACGTACGCCCGGTGACCGACGTGCCTTGGGGCTCAATCGTCCCGGCAGAGCTCCCAGCAGACCACAGCGGCCGATGCGGCGACGTTCAGCGAGTCGACCCCACCGCGCATCGGGATACGCACCCGCACGTCACTGCGGTGCAGCGCCTGCCGGGTCAGCCCCGGCCCCTCGGCGCCGAACAGCAACGCCGGTCGCCGCCGGTGCGCAGGGGCCAGCCGCTGCAGCTCCACCGCATCCGCAGCGGGGGTGAGCGCCAGTAACGAGAAGCCCGCCGCCCGTACCGTGTCGAGCGCATCGGGCCACGGCGTCAGCGGGGCGTACGGGATCGCGAACACCTCGCCCATGCTGACCCGTACACTGCGCCGGTACAGCGGATCCGCGCAGGTCGGGGAGAGCAGTACGGCATCGACGCCCAGGCCGGCCGCGCCCCGGAAGACCGCACCGACGTTGGTGTGGTTGTTGACGTCCTCCAGGATGAGCACCCGCCGGGCCGTCTCCAGCAACTGCGGCGCGTCGGGAAGCGCACGACGATGCAGCGACGCGAGCACGCCGCGATGCACGTTGTAGCCGGTCACCGCCTCCAGTACCGCGGGGCTGACCGTGTACACCGGTGCGTCGAACTCGGCACCGGCGAGCAGCTCGGGCAACTGGTCGAGCCGTTTGGCATCCAGTAGGAGGGAGCGTGGTCGGTAACCGGCCCGCAGGGCACGGCGCAGTACCATCCCGCCCTCGGCGATGAACAGACCGTGCGGGGGCTCGAACTTGGTGCGCAGCACCACGTCGGTCAGCGACCGGTAGTCGGCCAGCCGGTCGTCCTGCGGATCCTCGATCGGCACGACCAGCGGGGCCGGGCCGGGTTCAGCGGTGGGCCGGTGTGCGTTGGACACCCGACGATTCAACCGCATCACCCGGCCGGTCCCGCTTGCCGGTCGCCCGCAGCTCAGCCCTGGGCGGGTCCGTTCGGGCGGTGCTGACCACCGTGGTAGACCCCACCGGACGGTGGCGCGTGCCCCGTGGTCGGCTGGCCGCCGCCGGAATCCGGCTGCGTCCGGGCCGGCGCCTGCTCAGGTGTAGGGGCACCGGAGGGAGTACCGAGTACCGGGTCGGTCGACAGCGGCGCGGACGGCAACCCACGTGGCGTGTCGCTACTGCCTGATGTTCCCTCGACACCCCGTTCCGGCGCGCTGACCTCAGAGGATGCCTCCGATGCGGCGTCTGCGGCGGCCTTCGCCGCCTTCTCCGCCTCCGCTTCGGCCTCTGGTGCGAACTGGCTGACCTCCTCGTCCGGCACGTACTCCTCGTCCTCGTCGGCGTCCGCGTGCCCACCAGCGCCCGACAGTGCGCGGCCGAACGCGCCACCGAAACCCTCCAGTGCCCGGGTCAGTTCCGCCGGCACCACCCAGACCTTGTTCGACTGGCCCGCAGCGATCTGCGGCAGCGTCTGCAGATACTGGTAGGCCAGCACCTTCTGGTCCGGCTTGGCGCGGTGGATCGCGTCGAAGACCGTGCCGAATCGCCTTGGCCTGGCCCTCGGCCTGCAGCACCCGGGCCTCCCGGTCGCCCTCGGCCCGCAGGATCGCCGACTGCTTGTCGCCCTCGGCGGTCAGGATCTGCGACTGCTTGACACCCTCGGCGGTCAGGATCGCGGCCCTCCGGTCCCGTTCGGCACGCATCTGCTTCTCCATCGAGTCGCGGATGCTGGGCGGCGGCTCGATGGCCTTGATCTCCACCCGGGTGACCTTGATCCCCCACCGGCCGGTCGCCTCGTCCAGCACCCCGCGCAGCTGCCGGTTGATCTCGTCCCGGCTGGTCAGGGCCTTCTCCAGGTCCATCGAGCCGATCACGTTACGCAGCGTGGTGACGGTCAGCTGCTCGATGCCCTGCAGGAAGCTGGCGATCTCGTACGTCGCCGCCGACCGGGTTGATGACCTGGAAATAGAGCACCGTGTCGATCGACACGACCAGGTTGTCGGAGGTGATCACCGGCTGGGGCGGGAAGCTGACCACCTGCTCGCGCATGTCCACCTTCGTACGGACCCGGTCGATGAACGGCGCCAGGATGTTGAGACCCGGCTGGAGGGTCTTCAGGTACTTCCCCAGCCGCTCCACGATGTACGCCTGCTGCTGGGGGACGATCCGCACCGACCTGATCAGCACTATCAGTACGATCAGGACAAGGATCGCAACTATGACCCCGAGGGCAGTTCCCATTACGGCATCCTCCATACCAGGGCGGTCGCGCCCTTGATTTTCATGATCTGAACCTGCTCACCGGGTTCGAAGGACTGGGTGGAGTCGAACGCCCGGGCGGTCCACTCCTCACCGCCGAGCCGGACCAGGCCCTGATGTGCGTTCACCTGCTCCAGCACCAGCGCGTCGGAACCTTCCAGCGCAGCGATGCCCATCGGCTCGATCTGCTGATCGGCGCTCGCGCGCTGATGTCGGCGAAGAACCGGACGCAAAGCCACCAATGCCGCAGCCGACACCGCCGCGAACACAATGCCCTGTACGGTCACCGGCGCATCGAGCGCCGCCGCGATCGCGGCGGCGAAAGCCCCCGCCGCGATCATGATCAGGACAAACGTCAGAGTGAACGCTTCAGCGATGGCCAACACCACGCCTAGGACCAACCATATGATCGCCGCCACACCTCGATCGTGACATGTCCACGCACCAATGACACCTCCGCATGGTGGCGTCCGGCCGGGCCGCGGTACACGCAGACCCCTAATCTTGAGCATGCCCTCCGCGGCCCCGGGCAGATGAGCGCTTTCACCGACCCGGCCGACCCCGCCGAATCTGATCCCACCGAACCTCATCCCCACCGAAACCGAGGACATGTGATGCCGACCGGGAGTACGCCGAGCGCCGGTGCCCGCTCCGGGGCCACCGGGCCGGCCGGTACGAGCTGCCCGGTCGCCGCCCCCGCTGAGACGTCCGGGCCGACGGGAGTACGGCGACTGCGCTACCACGAGTTCCGGGGCGACACTCTCGCCCGGGGTGTCAGCCGGGGCGCCCATATCGGGTCCGACACGGTGCATCTCGATGCTCCGAACGAGGTCCGGGAGGTCATCACCGGGCCCGGCGGCGACCCGGTGCGATACGAGACGGCCAGTTGGATCGGACCGCTGGTCCAGCCCGGGTTCACGTTCACCGAACTGGTGGCGAGCTGGCAGGCCGACACCCCTGGCGGCAGCGTGCTGGAACTCGCCGTGCAGGTCAGTACCGCTGGGGGCGAGGACCCGGGCGCACCGTGGTATCCGCTGGCCTGGTGGTCCGGACACGACGGCAGCGTACGACCCGCCTCGGTACCGTTCGCCGACGAGACGGGGCGCACCAGTACCGATGCGTTCGTGGCCCGCCGGGCGAACCTCACCGGCTACCGGCTGCGCGCCACGCTGCTACGACCGGTCGGCGCGTCAGACCTCCCGGCCCTCACCTCGGTGGGCATGATCGCCTCGTGCGGGCCGGCCATGGCCGGCGCAGACCGTGGCCCCGGCCCACTGTGCGCGGCGGGCGGTCGAATACTCGCGGTGCCGGCCAGCTCGCAGCGGGAGTACACCGGTCAGTACCCGCACTGGGACGGCGGCGGGGACGCCTGGTGCAGTCCCATCTCCACCAGCATGGTGCTGCGCTACTGGGGGACCGGCCCGCAGCCCGGTGACTACGACTGGGTCTGCGCGGACTATCCGGACGGGTTCATCCACCACGCGGTCCGGCACTGCTTCGACTACTCCTTCACCGGCGCCGGCAACTGGGCGTTCAACACCGCCTATGCCGCGCGCTACGGCCTGAGTACCTTCGTCACCCGGCTGCGCGACCTGACCGAGGCGGAACTGTTCATCGATGCCGGCATCCCGCTGGTCGCCTCGATCCGGTTCGAGCCCGGCGCCCTGCGCGGCGCCGACTACACCACCAACGGTCATCTGCTGGTCGTCGTCGGATTCACCCGGGAAGGAGACGTCGTCGTCAACGATCCCGCAGCGCCCGGACGCGCCACGGTCCGGCGGACCTACGACCGGCACGAGTTCGCGACGGCCTGGCTGGCCGGCTCCGGTGGGGCCGTCTACGTGATGCGACCACCGGAACTGCCACTGCCACCGACCCCGGCCGAGCCCAACTGGTGAACTGGATTGTCGTCAGCGGCGGCCGGCGGGGAAGGAGCCGTACCGATGCCCGGTCCGCCAGTTGCTCGGCCACGTCTCCGGGTTGCAGCGGGAACCGGACGGCGGGGTGCGGTCGTGGCGCAACGTACCGGCACCATCGCACAGATGTGCCAGCCGGTGGCGATCGTCGATCCGGAGAGTTGGACCGCCGGGCAAGGTCTCGGCCTGCAGACGTGGCGCCGCGGCGAACGTGTCTACATTGGACATACCGGATCGATGCCCGGCTATCTCGCGGTACTCGCCGTGCACCGGGCCACCCGCACCGGTGTCGTCATGTTCGCCAACGCGTACACCCTTGCGTGGCAAGGGAATCGCTACCCTGACTCTTGATCTGCTCACCGAGGTACTGGAGCGCGAACCGGTCAGGCCGCAGCCGTGGCGGCCGGGGGCCGCACCCCCACCGCAGGTGGAGGACCTGACCGTACGCCGGTGGTTGATGGGTCGCGAGTACGAGGCCGGTTACCGCATCGCCGAGGGCGAACTGGTACTGCGGGCCGTGGATGCACCCGAGCCGACTCCGTGGTGCTTCACCGGGCACGACACGGACCGGTGGCTCTGCCACAGCGGATCCAACGACGGTGAGCTGCTCACTGTCCGGCGTAACGCCAGTGGCGCAGTGTACGCGCTGGACATCGCGACATTCGTTTTCACCCGGGATGCCTGGCCGTCGCGATAGCGAGCGGCAGCACAGCGTCGGAAGTCGACCGGGGTCGGCGCGCTGGTGGGAAATGGGCCGTCGTAACGCTTTCCAGACACCGGCGCAGTCGTTGCTGGTCTGCCAACGGGTACAGCACCACGCTGGCCGAACGTCGCGTCGAAGTAGGTCTTGACCATCTCGCCAGTTCCGCCTCCCCCAGCACATTCCGGGTTGTCAGCCCCGGATTCGTCGGACACCACGTCGAAGCGGTATACGTCGAACACCCAGGTCAGGCCGTAGTCGGAGAACGGTGCGCCCACGCATTTCCGTCGCGGGTGCGGCAGACGTCCCCGTTCCAAGGGACTAGTGCGCATCGGGGCCGGCAACGAGCACCGGTCAGGCACGAGGCTACGGCGTCGACGATGTCGCCTGGGCGGGTTTGTCGGACAACGACACCGCAGCCACCTCCCTGCGGTTCGTCACCGGTCCCGTACCCGGTTCTCGGTGACGGATGGGTGCTCATGAGCGACGGGTGCACGGGCTTGACACAGCTACCGACCTACCCGGCGCTGATTCATGGCTTTGTGTGATCTATCAACCGTCGACGAGCATGACGGGTGTGTCTGTTCCGCACTCGATCGGGCGAACAATACGGTGATCAGACACTCGGCCCCCCGCGATGACCATTCACTGACGCCACGTGCTCATATCGGAGGTGTCCTTCGTGCAGGCAGGTGAACAAGCTCGTCCCGTAGGCGGCGCCGTGCTGGCTACCGTCGTACTCGTCGCCGGACTGCTCAGCGCACTACTTCCGGGGGCTGTGGCCGGCGCCACACCCTCCGGTATCCGTTCCACTCACGACATCGCGGTGCAGGTCGGTCGCCTGTCCGCGCAACTCACCAAGGCCGATGCCGACCTGCGGCAGGCCTCGACAGCCGCATCGGAAGCCATCGAACACTACGAGCGGGCGGTGATCGACGCCGACCGTGCCGAGCGGGCGCTGCGGGCCGCACGTGCCCACACCAGGTCGGCGACGGTCCGGGCCCGGCGGCAACATGCCCAGGTCGGCACGATGGTGCGCAGCAACTACGAACTCGGTGGCAGCATCGGCGCCACCGCCGCCCTGGTCTCCGGATCACCGGCGGACGCACTACGCAACATCGCGCTGTTGACCTACACCGGTGACCGTCAGGCACGGATCCTGCGCGGCTACCAACGGGCCAAGGCGCTGGCCGTACTGGCCGAGGGAACCGCGCGCTCGTCATGGTCAGCGCAGGTCGCGGCACGGCGCAGGGCCGCCGACGCCCGGCAGGCGGCGCAGCATGCCGTCGCGGTGCGCCGGAAGCAGGTTCGTGGCCTGCGGGCGAAACGGGCGGATCTGCAACGTCAGCTGGACCAGATCAAGGCGCACAACGCGGCGGTACGCCGGGCGGCGGCAGCAGCCGCACGCCAGCGAGCCGCCGCTGCCGCGGCGGACCGTCGCCGGGCCGCCGCGGCGACGGCGGACGCCTCCCGGGGCAGTACCCGGGGCAGCAGCCATGCCAGCAGCCGGGCCATGATCGCGGTGCACGCCGCCCTGGCTCAGCTCGGCAAGCGGTACGTGTGGGCGGCCGCCGACCCGAAAGTGGGGTTCGACTGCTCCGGGCTCGCGTTGTACGCCTACCGGCAGATCGGCGTCGAGCTACCGCACTCGGCCGAGTACCAGTACCTGCGCGGAACACATGTGACCGGTCCACTCCGGCCCGGTGATCTGCTGTTCTACTCCAGCAACGGCCATGTTTCCGGGATCCACCACGTCACGATGTACATCGGGCACGGTCAGATCGTGCAGGCGGCGGACTTCGGGATACCGATCCAGGTGGTGCCCGCCTACTTCAACTACGGCTACCTCGGCGCGACCCGACTGGCCTGAGCGCTGGTGGCCCGGCTGACCCGGCCGGGCCACCAGCGCTCAGGTGCCGGGCCCGTCCAGGCGGCGCCGGTCACTCGGCTGGCTCGGTCACGAAGTCGATCAGTCGTTCCATCGCGCCCAGCAGCGCCGGCTCCACGTCCCGGAAGTCGCGTACCGAACCGAGGATCCGGCGCCACATCGTGGCCGGGTCGGCGACGCCGAGGCCAGCGCACACGCCTTCCTTCCACGGTTGCCCCGGCGGTACCCGCGGCCATGCCCGGATACCGACCGCAGCGGGTTTGACCGCCTGCCAGATGTCGACGTACGGGTGGCCGGTGACCAGCACGTCCGGGGAGCCGACGGACCCGACGATCCGGCTCTCCTTGCTGCCCGGCACCAGATGGTCGACCAGTACGCCCAGCCGTCGGCGCGGACCGGGACCGAACTGCGTCACCTGCGCGAGGAGTTCGTCGATCCCCGACAGCGGTTCGACCACCACGCCCTCGACCCGCAGGTCGTCGCCCCAGATCCGTTCGACCAGGGTCGCGTCGTGGATGCCCTCGACCCAGATCCGGCTGGCCCGGGCGACACGGGCCGGCGCGTCCGGTAAGGCCACCGACCCGGACGCGGTACGCCGTCGGGGCGCAGCAACCGGCCCGCGGGCCGGGCGTCGCAACGTGACCACTTGACCATCCATCAGGAAACCGGCCGCCACCAGTGGAAACAGTCGACGCTTGCCGTGCCGGTCCACCAGCGCCACCGCATCGGCCTCGAACCCGCTCACCGCGCCGCAGAATCCGCCCTGCGCGTCCTCCACGACCAGGCCGGAGTCGGCATCCAGTACGGGCACCGTCGCTGCCTGCCGCCAGTCGCCGGCAAGCACATCGATGCCGTAGTCCACGCTCTGCCGGTTCTGGGGATCCCGGCGACGAAACGGGCTGCGCACGAGGCAGACCGTAGCCCGCCGGTACATTCCGCGCACGGCGACGCGCCGGGATGGGTTCCGCTGCCCGCACGGCGGACAGATCCCGTCGCGTCCCACCTGTCCGCCGATGGACCTTTACCCTCGTGGGTATGTCCGCAGATCCGGTCGCCTCTGTCACCGCTGTCCGGCCGTCTGTCCGCCTGGTCCCCTGGATCCGGGCGTGGCGTGGTGGCTTCGTCCCGTTCGACGACGCCGCCGCCCTCGACGACGGCAGCGACCACTCGGTTGTCGACCTGCCCGGTAGTTGGCAGGAGGTCAGCCTGCGAGAAGCTCTGGCGACCTTCTCCAAGCTGCACCCCGACGAGGTGCGGCTGACCTTGCCCGCGCCCGGGGATCCGCGCGGCCTGCCCGGGCCGGGCCCGTTCACCGGGGCGGCCCTGCTGGCCGGCGAGGGCATCCTGCTGGCTGATGTCGGGTTGGTTCCTGAACCCCGGGAGTACACCTCCGGTTCGGGTGATACCTGGCACGCGGTCACCTGGCGGGCCTACTCGGTACCCGCAGGGCAGACCGCACCGGAACTGATCGTGCCGGCCGAGGCGGAGGCAGACCTCGCCACCGCACTCACCGAGTCCACGGAGGCGCTGGCCCGGCTCGACGTGGCCCGGTGGCGACCGGAACTGGCTCCCGCCCTGGCCGCGTTGCGGCGGGGCGGGGAAACCACCGATCTGCCCGCCGGCTACCAGCCCCGCAGCCGCCGGCTGTACGCCCGCGCCGGGGTGCTGGACCGTGTTCTGGCACTGGCCGAGCACGACGAACCGGGTGGCGCGGTCAACGCCTTCGAGGCGAGCCAGCGGGGCGCCGCGCTCCGGCCACTGGCCACCGCCTGCCGACGGGCCCTGATGGCCGCCTGCAACGCGCCACTGGTCTGAGCACCGCTGGAGTGATTCCGGCCGTCACCCCGGCACCGGACGCCGCGGCGGGGCGCAGCAACCGTCCGGGCAGGCATCCCACACCGGCATCCGACCAAGTTTGCGTCGCCGGGCCGTCGGATCGAGCCGCTCCACCACCAGTTCCCGCACCATCGCCACGAAACGGGGATCGATGCCCGGGGTGGCGGCCCGGCGCATAGTCCAGACCGAGTCGCCGGGCCGTGTCCGCGGCCTCGTTGTCCAGGTCCCAGAGCACCTCGAGGTGGTCGGAGACGAACCCGATCGGACTGACCACGACGCCCGTGACCCCCTCGGCGTGCAGCCGGGCCAGGTGGTCGTTGACGTCCGGCTCCAGCCACGGCACCTGCGGCGGGCCCGAGCGGCTCTGCCAGACCAGGTCGTACGGCAGGCTGCGGACCGGCCGCCGCCGTCACCAGTGCGGCGAGTCTCGGTCAGCTGGGCGGTGTAGCGGCCACCGGTCGGCCCGGCGCTTTTCGCCATCGACAGCGGGACGGAGTGCGCGGTGAAGACCAGCCGGGTCCGCTCCCGGTCGGTCGGATGGCACGGTGGCCAGGGCGGTACGCAGCGCGTCGGCGTGCGGCGCCACGAACCCGGGATGGTCGTGGAAGTGCCGCAGCTTGTCGATCGACCGGCGCACCCGGCCCCGACGGTGGCGCGGGCGGCCGCGATGTCCTCCAGGTACTGCCGGCAGGACGAGTACGAGCCGTACGGGCTGGTGACGAACGCCAGCGCCCGACGTACCCCGTCGTCGCGCATCGGTGGCCAGGGTGTCGGCGAGGTACGGCTACCAGTTCCGGTTGCCCCAGTAGAGCGGCAGGTCGACATCGTGCGCGGCGAACTCGGTACGCAGCGCGGCCAGCAGGTCCCGGCACTGCTCGTTGATCGGCGAGACGCCGCCGAAGTGCCGGTAGTGCTCGGCCACCTCGGCCAGCCGCTCATCGGGTACGCCCCGGCCCCGGGTCACGTTGCGCAGGAACGGCATCACGTCGTCGGGCCCCTCCGGCCCGCCGAACGACAGCAGCAGGAACGCGTCGTACGCCGGGCCGGTGGTGGAGTTCGCCTCGCTCACCGGACCATCTTCGGTCACCGGCACCCGGGCCGGGCAGTCAGGTCAGGCGCCGACCGCGTGGAACCCGCCGTCGACGTGCACGATCTCGCCGGTGGTGGCCGGGAACCAGTCGGACAGCAAGTGCGCAGATCGCCCGCGCGGCCGGCTCGTGGTCGGTCAGGTCCCAGCCCAGCGGCGCCCGCTCGACCCAGGCGTCCTCGAACTCCTCGAAGCCGGGGATCGACTTCGCGGCCATGGTGCGCAGCGGGCCGGCGGACACCAGGTTGCTGCGGATGCCCTGCTTTGCCCAGGTGCAGCGCCAGGTAGCGGGTGGCCGACTCCAGCGCCGGCCTTGGCCACGCCCATCCAGTCGTACACCGGCCACGCCTTGGTCGCGTCGAAGGTCAGCCCGACGATCGAGCCGCCCGGCGCATCAGCGGCAGGCAGGCCATCGCCAGCGCCTTGTACGAGTAAGTCGAGGCCTGCAGTCGCGACCGCGACGTCCTCCCAGGGCGCGTTCAGGAACCCGCCGCCGAGGCAGCTCTGCGGCGCGAACCCGATCGAGTGCACCACCCCGTCGAGGCCGTCGACGTGCTCGCGGACCTTGTCGGCGCAGCCCGTCGAGGTGCTCGGTAGAGTTGACGTCCAGCTCGATGACGGGCGCCCCGGCTTGGGCAGCCGCTTGGCGATCCGCTCGCACCAGCGACATCCGGCCGTAGCCGGTCAGCACCACGTTCGCGCCCTCCTCCTGGGCGAGCTTCGCCGCCGAGAACGCGATCGACTGCGTCGGTGATGACGCCGGTGACCAGCAGCCGCTTGCCGGCCAGCAGTCCACTCACTGTTGGTTGTCCTCTCGTGCCGATGGGGGTGCCGCGCCACGCACGGTAGTGGTCAGTGACCCATGCCCAGGCCGCCGTCGACCGGGATCACCGCGCCGGTGATGTACCCGGCCTCGTCGGACGCGAGCCAGGACACGACGCCGGCGACCTCGTCGGGCTCGGCGAAGCGCCCGAGCCGGAACAGTACTTGAGGATCTGTTCCCGGCGTACGTCCGCCAGTTCCGCGGTCATGTCGGTCTCGATGAAACCCGGCGCCACGACGTTGGCGGTGATGTTGCGGCTGCCCAGTTCCCGGGTGATCGAGCGGGCCATCCCGACCAAGCCGGCCTTGCTTGCCGCGTAGTTGACCTGACCCGGGCCGCCGGACAGCCCGACCACCGAGGAGATGAAGATCATCCGCCCCCAGCGGGCCCGCAGCATCTTCGAGGCCGCCCGCTTGGCGCACCGCCAGGCTCCGGTCAGGTTGGTGTCCACCACCCGGCCGAACTGGTCCTCGCTCATCCGCAGCAGCAGCGTGTCGTCGGTGATGCCGGCGTTGGCGACCAGCACCTCCACCGGGCCCAGTTCGGCCTCGACGGCGCCGAACGCGGCGTCGACCTGTTCCGGGTCGGTGATGTCGCAGCGCACTCCGAACAGTCCGTCGGGGACAGCACTACCACGGTGGGTGACGGCGACCCGGTCACCCTGCTTGGCGAACCTTCGGGCGATCGCCAGTCCGATCCCCCGGTTGCCACCGGTTACCAGGACGGTACGAGGCACCTGCGCTCCCCATCATCGTTGTTGTGTTGAGATCCTCGCCGAGGGCGTACCGTCGGCGCAGCGCCTTGTGACACGGGCAAACGTAGCCCACAGAGACTACGGCACGCTCTCCCCCGACGCTCGGGGCCCGGCGTGATCGTTCAGGTCTAGGGCATGCGGGACGTCCACAGCAGGCTCATGCCCGCCGCGACGAACGCGAACAGCAGACCGAACCCGACGTACCACTGGGTGATCTCGCGCGCCTCCGTACGGTAGCCGATCGAGCTGCCCATGTCCTGGTAACCTGCTTGAGCTCGCCGCCGCGGCCGCCTCGTAGAAGTAGCCCTGCGTGGTCTCGGCGAGCTTCTGCAACGCCAGCCGGTCCACCGGCACCCGCTGCGGTCTGCCCGCCGATGTCGACCCGGCCCGTGTCGGTGCCGAACGCGATCGTGGAGACCGGCACGTTCGCCGCCTCCGCCGCCGTCGCCGGCGTCCTCGATCGAGCGGCCCGAGGTGCGGTAGCCGTCGGAGAGCAGCACGATCCGGGCCGGCGGGCGCCCCGCCGCGCCGTCCGCCGGCACCGACCGGATCGCGTCCAGCGAGGTGAAGACCGCCTCACCGGTGGCGGTCGCCTCGGCCAGCGCAGCCCGTCGATCGCCGATGGTCACCGCGGTCGCGGTCCTTGGTCGGCGAGCACCAGCACGTTCGCCGACTTGGCGAACGAGACCAGCCCCAGGTTGTAGTCCGGCGGCAGCTCGTCGACGAACTGCTTCGCCGCCTCCTGCGCCGCCTCGAACCGGTTCGGCGCCACGTCGTCGGCCTGCATGGACAGCGACACGTCGATGGCCAGCATGACGGTGGCCCGTTCCAGCGGCTCCTTGGTGTCCACCGACGGCCGGGCCATCGCCGACGGCGAGCGACCAGCAGGCCGAGCAGGAACGCGACCGGCCGACGCGTGCCGCCGCCAGCCGAGCCCCTGCGGCGCCAGCGACGCGCAGCAGGTCCACGTTGGTGAACCGCATCGCGTACGCCCGGCGGTGCAGCTGCCGCCAGACGTAGAGCGCGGCCAGCGCCGAGCACCGGCAGCAGCGGCGAGCAGCCACCACGGTTGCAGGAAACGGATCATCGAGTCGTCCCCCGGGTGCGGGCGTGCCGCTGCGCGGCCACGAACCGGACGATGTCCAGCAGCCAGTCGGGTCGGTACGCAGGCGCAGGTGGGCCGCGCCGGCGCGCGCGCAGCGCCGCGGCGATCGCGGCGCGCTGGTCGGCGGCGGCCTCGGCGTAGCGGCTGCCGCAGCCGCGGGTCGGCGGTCTGCACCTCGTGCAGCTCACCGGTCTCCGGGTCGACCAGCGGCAGCACGCCCGACGTCGGGCAGCTCCAGCTCGCGCGGGTCGACCACCTCGATGGCCAGCACGTCGTGCCGGACGCGCGAGCTTGCGCAGCGGCCGCGCCCACTGCTCGGCCGGTGCCAGGAAGTCCGAGATCACCACGGCCACGCCGCGCCGGCGGGGCGGCCGGTTGAGCATGTCGACCAGCGCGCCCAGGTCGCCGCGGCCGGGCCGGACCGCGGTGCGGCGATCGCGCGCAGCAGGCCTGCGCCTCCTTGCGGCCGGAGCGGGCCGGCAGCCGGGTCAGCACGCCTGGCCCGCGCCGGCGGTGGGCCGCCCCGGCCGGCGCCGGGCCGGCGCGGACGCGCCGCCGCCGGTGCCGACGACCGCGCCGATCCGGTTGCCGCCGCGCACGGTCAGGTGCGCCATCGCGGCCGCCGCGGCGACCACCAGGTCCCGCTTGAGCCACTGGCGGTGCCGAAGTCCAGGCTGGCCGACAGGTCCACGCGCCAGCCAGGTCTCCAGCTCCCGGTCGGCGACCGTCTGCCGCACGTGCGGCATCGTGGTGCGGGCGGTCACCGGCCAGTCCATCCGGCGTACGTCGTCGCCGGGGCGGTACTCGCGCGACTCCCCCGGCCTCGCTGCCCGGGCCGGGCAGCAGGCCCGAGGTAGTCGCCCTGGAGCAGACCGTCGAGCTTGCGGGTGACCAGCAGTTGCAGCCGGGCCAGCACGGCCTCGGACGCGCGGCCGTGCGGCGCGCGGCCGGCGTGCCGGCCGGCGCCGCCACCTGCCGGTGCGGTCGACCGGCCGGCTCACGGCATCCAGACTCGAGTCGCCGGCCGCGGCTCACGCCGGGCGTCCCGGCCCGGCCGGCGCGGGCCAGCCGCACCGGATGCCGCCGGTGCCTGACCGGTGGGCGCGGTCGCGTGCTGCCGGGGGGCCACCGTCGGCAGCGGGACGGTCGCCAGCACCCGGTCGCACGATGTGGTCGGCCGGGATGTCGTCGGCGAGCGCGTCGTAGCTGACAGCACCAGCCGGTGCCGCAGGATGTCCGGCGCGATGTCCTGCACGTCCTGCGGCAGCGCGTAGTCGCGGCCGCGCAGCAGCGCCAGCGCCCGGGTGGCCCGGACGATGCCGAGCGAGGCGCGCGGGCTGGCGCCGTACTGGATCAGCTGGGCGACGTCGGGCATGCCGTGCTCGGCCGGGGTGCGGGTGGCCAGCACCAGCCGGACCGCGTAGTCGACCAGCGCGTTGTGCACGAACACCTGGTCGGCCTTGCGCTGCAGGCCGAGCAGGTCGTCCGGGGTCGAAGACCTGGCGCCGGCTCGGGCGCCGGCGACGCCCATCCGGTAGACGATCTCCCGCTCCTCGGCGTCGGTCGGGTAGCCGACCACGATCTTCATCAGGAACCGGTCGCGCTGCGCCTCGGGCAGCGGGTAGACGCCCTCCTGCTCGATCGGGTTCTGGGTGGCCATCACCAGGAACGGGTCGGGCACCGGGTGGGTCTCCCCGCCGATCGACACCTGCTGCTCGGCCATCACCTCCAGCAGCGCCGACTGCACCTTGGCCGGCGCCCGGTTGATCTCGTCGGCGAGCAGGAAGTTGACGAACACCGGGCCGAGCTCGACGTCGAACTTCTCGCTGCGACTGCCGGTAGATCCGGGTGCCCACGATGTCGGCCGGCACCAGGTCCGGGGTGAACTGGATCCGGGAGAAGGTACCCGCCGACCACCCGGGCCAGGGTCTCCACGGCGAGGGTCTTGGCCACCCCGGGCACGCCCTCGAGCAGGCAGTGCCCCCGCGCGAGCAGCGCGACGAACATCCGCTCGATCATCCGGTCCTGGCCCGACGATGACCCGTTTGACCTCGAACAGCGCCTTTTCGAGCAGCGTCGCGTCCTGAGCGGGCGTGGTCTGCTGGGCCACCTGACCTCCACGGCACATCTGGCTGCGGTGCTGCCTCACGGACCGTACGCCGGACCGTGTCGCCGCGGTCAGGACCGCGCCTCGGCAACCCCAAGCGTGTCGCACGCTTGCAACTCCAAGCGTCGCACGACCGACCCGGTACCCGCTGGGCGGGTACATAGCCGGTCGGAACCCAAGGTTCCTTCGATAGCGCGGGGAAACGGCATCCACACCGCCGGACGAGCGGGCAGAAACAACAGGATTTTACTGGTCGCATGCCCGCTGTCGGGTAGACAACCGCCTCTGGCTCGTGTGTACCATTGATACGTCGCCGGGCGGCTTCCCCCGTGGTCGCCCGGCGACTCTTCTGTATGGTGGCCCGGCCGGATAGCTCTGCGGCCGCATCCTCTGGTCCTTCTGCCTCTGGTCCTTCTGCCTCTGGTCCTTCTGCCTCTGGTCCTTCTGCCTCTGGTCCTTCTGCCTCTGGTCCTTCTGCCTCTGGTCCTTCCGCCTCGCGGAGCCGTGTCCACCACCGGGCCAGCTGGTCGCCGGACCGCACCGCGTCGCAAGATGAGCCGCGTGGCAGGCTGACCGGGTGGGTGGACGTGATGTGACATTGCCTCCGGTCTGCTCGGCGAAGGGATGCCGGCAGCCGGCCGTCTGGGCGCTGCGGTGGAACAATCCGCGGCTGCACACCGATGAGCGGCGCAAGACCTGGATGAGCTGCCCGGACCATCGGCAGGCACTGTCGGACTTTCTGTCCGTACGGGGCTTCCTGCGCGAGACCGACCCGGTGCCCACCGCCGACGGACCCGGGTAGGTCACCTGTCGATCAGCGTCGGCGTGCTCCCGGCCCGTCCGGCCCGACCGGTGCCGGGGCCCCGGCACCGGATGGCTGCTCGTCGACACCGGGTTTCTGAGCGCCCATCGGGCTCGGCGCCCCGACCGCCGGCTCGGCCGACCCGGACAGCTCAGCCGGCCCGGTGCTGGCCTTCGGCCGCCCGGTCGTCCGGCGCGGATGGGTGGCGCGGTAGCCACGCCAGAGCCGTTCGGCCACCGCGACCACCAGGAAACTGGCCAGGACGTAGAGCGCGCCGGCAATCATGTCCGTGACGTGATGCTCGCCCGTGTAACTCAGGGTGAAGGCCATGGCCAGCGGGTAGAGCGCCAGCAGCGGGATCCACCGCTTCCGTACCCGGGTGAAGAAGAACGCGGCGACACACAGCGAGAACGCGAAGTGCAGGGACGGCATCGCGGCGACCGGGTTGGCGCCCAGTTGGGCGTGGTTGAGCATGTTACCGGCACCATGCAGCCCGATCGCGTTCCAGCCACGGCTGGAGATCCGGGCGACCGGGTCGATCAGGCCGTACCTGGCCGCCCACCACGGCGGCGCCGCCGGATACAGGATGTAGGTGGCCAGCCCTGCGAAGGTGAGCAGCATCCAGCGTCGCATGAAGGCCGCCCAGTGCGAGCGGTTGCGCAGCCACAGCACGGCGGCCACCACGTACGTGGTCACGAAGTGGGAGAAGTAGACGAAACTGACCGCCACGTCCCACGGATAGATGTGCGCCGGGTCGTACAGGTGCTGTTGCAGCCAGACCGTCGGGGTGACGCCGAAGATCGCGTGGTCCAGCGCCACCATCTCGTACAGGTGCGGCACGGTGTGGTCGGTGTAGGCCCAACCCCGGCTGTAGGAGTACAGCAGCAGGAACAGCAGAACGGGTGCCCAGTCGCGGGCGAACCGCAGATGGTGCGTCCAGTGCCGGTGGTTGTTCCAGGCGATGGTAAGCACCCAGAGCCAGATGCAGGCCAGGACAGGGTCGGTGGGCATCCCGACCGTGAGCGTCCACACGACGAACACCAGGACGAACAACGCGACGCCAACCATCCGGCGACGGCGCGAGGGAGTCTCCCCGCGACCATGTTCAGCCTGTGGTGGGGCGTCCGCCATCGATCCTCCAACATGGTTACACCCGGTGTTCACTTCTGCCGGCCGCTCACTTTAGCGGGCCGGTCCGGCGGCAGCGTGCGGCAAGGTCGGAATTGTGCTGCGGGCATGCCCGCCGACCCGTCCGGGATGCTTCCCGAGTCGTGATCAACACCAGGCGGTGCGGGCAGCGTGCGCTCAGTACCCTGTCTGTATGGACCTGTCCCCCGGTCTCACCGCCCGGGTCGAACTGACCGTCACCGATGCCGACACCGCGCAGACCCTCGGGTCCGGCGAGGTGCCGGTACTTGCCACCCCCCGCGCACTGGCCCTCGCCGAGGCCGCCACCGTGCTGGCCACCAAGACCAGCCTGTCCGGCGAACTGACCACGGTCGGCACCCGGGTGGAGCTGGTACACAAGCTACCCACGCCGATCGGCCGTACCGTGGTCGCGGTAGCCCGGCTGGCCACCGTGGAGGGACGCGAACTCAGCTTCGACGTCGCGCTCTACGACGGCTCGCGGGTGATCGCCTCCGGGGTGGTCGAGCGGGTGGTCCTGGACCGGCACCGGTTCGTCGAGAAGGCACTGACGCCCCCTCCTGCAGAGGGGTCGTCGGCGACCGACGGCGCGTCGGCACCGCCGGGTGCCCAGCAGCCCGCGCCCACCGGCGGGAGCGCCTCATGACCGACGCCGTCTGGCGCGAGGTTGCGGCCGGCGTACACGTGTTGCGCTACCCGGTACTCGACGTCAACGTCACCGTGATCCTCGGCGACGGCCGTGCACTGGTGGTGGATTCGCTGGCCACCCGGGAGCAGGCGACCGAACTCGCGGACGGGCTGAACAGCCTCGGCGTACGGGACTTCGCGGTGGTCAACACCCACCACCACTTCGACCACTGCTTCGGCAACGACACCCTGGCCGGCCCGCAAGGCACGGTGTACGCCCATCCGGAAGCGGCCCGCCGGCTGAGCGGTGACCCGGCGACGATCGTGTCGCAGGCCGTCGAAACGTACGCATCGTTGCACCCCACGTTCGCCGCCGAACTGCCCTTGGTCCGGATCCGCCAACCCGACCACCTGGTTCAGGACAGCACCACGCTCGACATCGGTGGTCGGCAGGTCTGGCTGCGCCACGCCGGACGCGGACACACCGACGGCGACCTGGTGGTCCAGGTGCCGGACGTGGAGCTCACCGTGGCCGGTGACCTGGTCGAACAGGGCGGCCCGCCGAACTTCGACGACTCGTTCCCGCTGGCCTGGGCGCAGACCATGGCCGTGCTGCTCCCCTCGCTCACTGGCCCGGTGGTGCCGGGGCACGGGGCCGTGGTGGATGCCGACTTCGCCCGCGCGCAGCACGCCGAACTGGCCGAACTGGCCCAGCGGATCCGGGAGGGTCACGCGGCCGGCGCAGAGGTGGACCGTATCGCCGAAGCCGGTCCGTTCGATCAGGCCACCCGACGTACCGCAGTCGCGCGCGGCTACGCCGAGCTGTCCCACCGCAGCTGAGCCGTACGGGCGCTCACTGCAGGCTGGCGGCGGAGCGCCCGTGCAGTTCCTCGGCGCCGGCAACCTCAGACAGCGCGGCCAGGCCCCGGGCGATCAGGGGCTGGTCCCGGCTGCCCCGGCGTATGCAGGTCAGGACCCGGCGCAACGGTGCGGTGGTGCCGCGCAGCGGGATCCGCACGGTGCCTTCCTGCGCCGGCAGGTGGGTCATCCGGGGAATCAGTGACACCCCGAACCCCCGACCGACCAGCGCCGCGACCGCGGGCCAGTCGGTCACCCGGTGCGCGATGTGCGGAGCGAACCCGGCTGCGGCACAGGCGACCAGGACCAGCTGCTGATGATGCGAACGCCCCGGGTTGCCGACGATCCAGGGTTCGTCGGACGCCTCGGCCAGATCCAACGACTCCCGGCCGGCCAGCGGATGATCGGCCGGCAGCAGCAGGTCCTGAACCTCGTCGAGCAGACGGGCCAGGTCGAACTTGGAATCCTCGCTGCCAGTGGGCGCGTCGACGGTCGGCACCACGACGGCGATGTCCGCGTCGCCTGCCAGTACGAGGTCGTAGCCTTCGGCCAGTTCGGCCTCCGTCACGCTGACCACCATCTCCGGGTGCCGGGCGCGCAGCAACGCGACCGCCGGTGCCAGCAGGCTGACGATCGAGGTAGGGAATCCGCACAGTCGCAGCTCGCCGGACTCGCCGTCAGCATAGTGTGCGATTTCTGTCACGGCCCGCTCCCAGGAGGCCGCCAACTGGTCTGCGTTGCGGAGCAGGACCCGGGCCGCCGGAGTCAGCCGCACACCCCGCCCCCGGGGCTCCAGCAGCGTCACGCCGAGTTCCCGAGATAGCTGCTTGACCTGCTGAGATACTGCGGATGGGGTGAGGTGCAGGGCGTCTGCCGCGGCGGTCACGCCGCCGTACCTGGCGATCATCCGGACGACTTGGAGACGGCGAATGTCGATCATGTAGCTATTACTACACGATAAATTCAAAATTCGTGAATTGAAATTCAACGATTTACGGCGCAGACTTTTCCTGACCAGCCGGTGACTTCCGCGAGGACCGCCATGACCATCGAATGCCAGTACTGCCACCGCCCCGAACCGGGCCACTGCCAGCTCGTGTCGCGGCACACCACCTCTGAAGGCGTCATCGCCTACATCCGCTGCGCCTGCGGACGGGTGTACCGACACCAGGTGAGCACCGCGACGATGCGTACCTGGTACCGGCCGGACAGCCCGGAACCGACCCCGGCGCCCGGCCGGACACCCGCCCCCTCCGCCGCCTGATCCGGTTTCCGTTCGGTGTCGGCGATCGCCTGTCGGCACCGAACGAACGGGAGCTGTCGGAGGACGGGCATAGGGTCCTTCGCATGACGAGCCACAGCACGACCGTCCACCGCTACTGGATGAGTGCCGATGCCCGCGACTGGGAGACGTTCGCCTCGGTGATCGCCACCGGCGTCCGCTATGACCTGCCGCAGACCCGGGAACGCGTCCACGGCCGGGACGACTACCTGCGCTTCAACCAGCAATACCCGGGCGACTGGCATCTCACCCTGGACCAGGTGCTGGTGGACGGCGACCGCGCGGTCAGTCAGACCACCTTCACCCTCGACGGCGGGACCCAGCAGGCGGTGACCTTCTTCGAGTTCGACCCCGCCGGCCTGATCACCTCGGTCACCGACTTCTGGCCGGAGAGCTACGATCCGCCTCCGGGCCGCGAGGCCCTGGTCGAACGCTACTGAGGCCGCGGGTGGTAGGCGAGTTGGCGCTCGACCGGCGCGGCACCGAAGTCCCCAACGCCGTTCACCACCTCGCCCACACCCAGCCTCAGGCCGCGGGCGGTACCGAAACCCTTGAGCACCGCCGCCCGGGCGTCCGGGTCCGGACCGGTGAACGGGTCACCGGCGGCCAGTTCGACTCCGACAGCGACAATTCGGCCGAGGATCTGCGCACCCGCGCCGAGGGTACTGTCCGCGATCAGCTCCACGCCATTGCTGAGCCGGCAGGAGTCTCCGATCCACACCATGCCACCGGGCCGGTCAGCGCGGACCGCGACACCGCCCTCACACAGACAGTCGGCACCCATGCGGACACTCGCCTCCTGACCGGCGAGCACCCGGGTCCCGGGCCACAGTTGTGTCCCGGGACCGATCACGATCTCCCCACCGGTGGCGCGCAAAACCACGCCCGGATAGAGAACAGCGCCGGGATCGATCCGGACCCCGGGCGAGACCATCGTCGATGCCGGGTCCAGCACCAGAGCCCCGGGAAAGGCGTCCGACAACACCGCGGCCGGGAGATAGCCGGCTGCGGCGCGAGCGTCTTCGGTCCTCATGGGTCGGGCGTCACGAGATGCGTTGCATCACGGGCTTGGTGAGCAGCGCGGACTCGGCCGGCTTGGGCCGTGGGTCGATCGAGCGCTCCACGAAGATCGCATGCCACACGCAGAAGACCAGTACGGTCCAGACCTTGCGGCTGTTGTCGGCCTCGCCCTTACGGTGTGCGTCGAGCAGCTTACGGACATACGCCAGGTCAATGCAGCTCCCCGGCGGCGGAGCGGGCCAGGATGTTGGCCGGCCCACTCGTACATGTCGTTCCTCAGCCAGACCCGGGTCGGGTGTCGGGAAGCCCAGCTTGCGCCGGTTCACGATCGCCGGCGGTACGACGTTGCGCATCGCCTGGCGCATCGCGTACTTGGTGTGCGTTGCCGCGCAGCGGCACCTTCAGGTCGACCGGGATACTGGCGGCGACGTTCGAACACCTCCGGGTCCAGGAACGGCACCCGGACCTCCAGCGAGTGCGCCATCGACATCCGGTCCGCCTTGACCAGGATGTCGCCGCGCAGCCAGGTGTACAGGTCGATGTACTGCATCTTGGTCACGTCGTCGAGGTCGCGCGCACTCGGCGTACAGATCGGCGCGGTCACGTCGGTGTAGCGCACCGACGGGTCGTAGTGGCGCATCAGCCGGCTGCTTCTCCTCCTCGGTGAAGATCCGGGCGTTGCCGTAGTAACGCTCCTCCAACGGCGTGGTGCCCCGATCGAGGAAGCTCTTGCCCTTGACGCCCTCGGGCATCACGCTTGGCCACTGACCGCAGCCGGCGCTTGATGTTGTCCGGCATCGGCAGGCCGTGACGCTCTCGAGCGACAGCGGTTCCCGGTAGATGGTGTAGCCGCCGAAGAACTCGTCGGCACCCTCGCCGGACAGCACCACGGTGACGTGCTCGGCCGCCTTCTTGGCCACGAAGTACAGCGGCACCAGCGCCGGATCGGCGACCGGATCGTCCAGGTGCCAGACGATGCTGGGGCAGCGCTCCATCATGTCCTGCGGCCCGATCTTCGTCGGGATCAGCTGGTCACACCCAGATGCTGCGCGGAGTCCTGGCCGCCACGTCGATCTCGGAGTATCCCGGTACGTCGTAGCCGACCGTGAAGGTCAGGATGTTCGGGTTGAACTCCCGGGCCAGAGCCACCACGGCGGTGGAGTCGATGCCGGAGGACAGGAACGAGCCCGACCGGCACGTCAGAGCGCATGTGCAGCCGGACGCTCTCCCGCAGCGTCTCCTCGGATCCGCTTGTACAGCGCCTCCTCGTCGGAGACCGGCGCGGGTCGGAAGTCGGCCCGGTAGTAGCGGCGACAGCTGGATCGGTTCGCCCGGGCGGTAGGTGAAGGACTCGCCCGCACTCGACCCGGCTGATACCGTTGTGCAGCGTGGTCGGCTCGGGCACGTACTGCAGGGTCAGGTAGTGCGACAGGTTGGCCGTGGTCGATGCCCGCGTCGCCCGCCCAGGCTGCCGGCGCGAACGGCATCAGCGCCTTCTTCTCGCTGGCCAGGTAGAGGCCGTCAGTGGTCTGCAGGTAGAACAGCGGCTTGATGCCGAACGGGTCGCGGGCGCCGAAGGCCCGACGTTCCGCCTTGTCCCAGATCACGAAGGCGAACATGCCGCGCAGCCGGCGCAGCGCCTCGATCGCCCCAGTGGTGGTAGCCGGCGACGATGACCTCGCCGTCACCGTCGGTCGCGAACACCGCGCCGCACTCGCGCATGAGCTGTTCGCGCAGCTCGATGTAGTTGTAGATCTCACCGTTGAAGGTGATCAGGTAACGGTCGCAGATAGCGCAGGGGCTGATGGCTGTGCGCCACGTCGATGAACGACAGCCGCTTGAAGCCGCACACCACATCGCCGCCCGGGGAGTCGCCGAAGGTCTCCACCCCGGCATCGTCGGGCCCGCGGTGGTGGATGTTCTCCAGAGCGTCGGCGATCTTCTCGCGATGCACACCCGCGATGCCGTGGGCGCTGACGAAGGTGAGCAGTCCGCACATGGACTCCATCCTTCCATGCGACACCCAGCGCCCGCCCGCGCCATGAATGATGTCTCAGCCCGCCCCCGACAGCGGCCGGTCGGCGGGCTCTAATCTGGTGAACGTTCGTTCGCCGTACCCAGCAGCACCGAACAGGAGACGCGTGTTCACTCAATCACCGCCGGCAACCGCCGACGTGGTGGTCATCGGCGCCGGGCTGGTAGGTGCCTGCTGCGGCTATGAGCTCGCGGCACGCGGCCTGTCGGTGGTGATCGTGGACCGTGGTTCGGTCGCCGCGGGTTCCACCGCCGCCGGCGAAGGCAACCTGCTGCTTTCCGACAAGGTCCCCGGACCCGAACTGGATCTTGCCCGGCGGTCCCACGAACGCTGGAGCGAGCTGCCCGACCGCCTCAACACCGACCTGGATCGCAAGATCGACCTGGAGTTGGAAGACAAGGGCGGCCTGGTGGTGGCCCGCAGCAGCACCGCGATGAAGACGCTCCAGGAGCTGGCCGCCGGGCAACGAGCGGCCGGCGTGTCCGCCGAGGCACTGGAACCGGCGCAGGTCGCCGACCTGGAACCGCACCTGACCCGCGATCTGGTCGGCGCGGTGCACTACCCGCAGGACGCCCAGGTGCAGCCGGTACTGGCAGCCACGGCGGTGCTGGCCGCAGCCCGCGCCCGAGGCGCGAGCGTGGTACCGGACGCCGAGGTCACCAGGATCGGACGGACCGGCGACCGGCTGCGGATCCGTACCGCGGCCGGTGAGGTCAGTACCCCGGCCGTGGTGATCGCCGCCGGGCCGTGGTCGGGCCGGATCGCCGCGCTGGCCGGCGGCCGGCTGCCGGTCGAGCCACGCCGGGGACTTGTCCTGGTGACCGAGCCGCTGCCGCCAATCGTGCGGCACAAGGTGTACGACGCGGGTTACGTTACGGATGTGGGATCCGACGAGGCCAGGTTGTCCACCGCCACGGTGGTCGAATCGACCCGTGCCGGCACGGTCCTGATCGGCTCCTCCCGGCAACGCGAGGGATTCTCCCGGACTATTCCGGTCGCCGTGCTGCGGTTGCTGGCCGCCGGCGCCCTGACCCTGTTCCCGGCTCTGGGCCAGGCGCAGGCACTGCGCGCCTACGGCGGCTTCCGGCCCTTCAGCCCGGACCATCTGCCCATCATCGGAGCCGACCCGCAGCTTCCCGGTGTCTGGTACGCCACCGGTCATGAGGGCGCCGGGATCGGGTTGGCGCCCGCCACCGGTGAGCTGATCGCCGACCTGCTGACCGGCACCGACCCCGCCGTCGACCCGACCGCGTTCCGGCCCGACCGGCCGAGCCTGGCGGCGGGCACAGCGGACCCCGGGACACCCGACGGCGGGACATCCGACGCCGGACTGGACGGCGGCGCCGGTAACGGACCGACATCGCGAACGGCGAAGGACAGGCCATGAGCCGTACCCGGGACACCGACGAGGCGGGCGCACCGCGACGGATCACCGACGACGTCGCCGAGCCGAGCGCCGAGGCTTCGCAGACCATACTGGTGGACGGCGCGCAGGTCGCCCTGCGTACCGGGGAGAGCGTCGCGGCCTGCCTATTGGGCAACGGCCGGGTGGCGTGGCGTACGACCCGCGTCGGTGGTCGGCCCCGTGGCGTGTTCTGCGGCATCGGAGCCTGCTTCGACTGCCTGCTCACCGTCAACGGGGTGCCGGGCATCCGGGCCTGCCGCTACATCGCGAAGCCGGGGGACACGATCGTCACCGGCACCGCCGAACCCATCGCACCGGCACCGGACGGAGCAGCCCAGTGATCCCCACCAGAGCCGCCGACGTGGTCGTCGTCGGAGCCGGGCCGGCCGGCCTGCACGCCGCGGTACAGGCTGCGGACAGCGGTGCCAGCGTCCTACTGATCGACGACGATGTGACGCCCGGCGGCCAGTACCACCGCCAGTTGCCCACCGAGTTCGGTGCGGCGCACCCGGAACGGGTGCACCACCAGCACGCCGAGGCGACCGAACTGATCGCCCGGCTGGCCCGGCACCGTCGGGTCAGCCAACGTCAGCAGGTCAGCGTGTGGGCGGCCGAACCTCGCATCGGCGGCGGCGCGCTGCTCTACCTCGCCGACACCAGTTCCGGGCGCCCGGTCGACATCGGCTGCGTGGCGGCACCGCGACTGGTACTGGCCACCGGCGCGTACGACCGCAGTGTGCCCTTCCCCGGCTGGGAACTGCCCGGGGTGTTCACCGCCGGTGCGGTACAGGCACTGGCCAAGGGGTCACGTGTACTGGTCGGGCAGCGGGTACTGGTCGGCGGTACCGGACCGTTCCTGCTGCCGGTCGCCGCCGGGCTGATCGAGGCCGGCGCCACGGTCGCCGGCGTACTGGATGCCAACCACAGCCGCAGCTGGTTGCGCCGGCCGCGGGCGATGGCGCTGGCGCCGGAGAAGGTCGCGGAAGCGGCCCGCTACACCGCGACGTTGACCCGCCACCGGGTGCGGGTACGGGCCGGCCGGGCGGTGGTAGCCGTGCACGGCACCGACCGGGTGGAGGCGGCCACCGTCGCCAAGCTGCGGCCGGACTGGACGATAGTGTCGGGCTCGGAACGGCGCGTCGAGGTGGACGCGGTGGCCGTGGGCTACGGCTTCACTCCGCAACTGGACCTGGCGCTGGCGATCGGCTGCGACACCGAACCGGGACCGGACGGCACCCCGGTGGTACGGATCGACGACCGGCAACGCACCAGCCAGGCCGGCGTGTACGCGGCCGGCGAGCTCACCGGGGTGGGTGGCGCGGTGCTGTCCGCCGCCGAGGGCGCGGTGGCCGGGTTGTCCACCGCACTGGACCTGGGCACGCTGGGTGAACGCGGGCACGCGGCGCGGGTCGCGGCGTGGCGTGGCGCTCGGGACCGGTATCGGAAGTTCGCCGAGGCGCTGGCCGCTGTCTACCCGGTCCGGGACGGGTGGCGGAGCTGGCTGTCCGACGCCACTGTGGTGTGCCGGTGCGAGGAGGTGCCGTACCGGCAGGTTCGGGAGGCGGTGGAGCAGCTCGGTGTGACCGGGCTGCGGAGCCTGAAGCTGACTACCCGCTGCGGGATGGGCTGGTGCCAGGGCCGGGTGTGCGGGGCGAACCTCGCCACCCTGACCGCCCAGTTGTCCGGCCGTCAGGTTCAGGAGCTGGCCGATCCGCTGGCCCTGACGACCCGGCCGTTGATCACCCCGATCAGCCTGGCGGAACTGGCCGGCGGGCCGGACGCACCGCCGGCCGCCGCAGTGGTGGACGGGCCGGCCGACGGTGGTGCCCGGTGACCACGGACGCAGTGACCGGCGGCGCGGATTGGCGCGGTGTGGTGGTCGCCGCGGCGCTGCCGTACCGGGAGGATCCGGCGGCACCCGGTGGGCTGCGACCTGACCTGGACGCGTTCGCGGCACACTGCCGATGGCTGGTGGACAGTGGTTGCCGGGGGGTGGCGGTGAATGGCTCGCTCGGCGAGTACACCTCGCTGACCGACGACGAGCGCGCGGCTGTGGTCCACACCGCCGTACAGGCCGTCGGCGCCGACGGGGTGGTGCTCGCCGGCGTCTCGGCGACCGGTTGGCACCAGTCGGTGGGCTGGGCGCAACAGGCCGCCGAGGCCGGCGTGTCGGGGGTGTTCAGTCTGCCGCCGATCGTCTACCGGGCCAACCAGGGCGAGCTCCACGCACACTTCACGGCGGTGGCGAAGGTCGGGCTGCCGGTGATGGTCTACAACAACCCGATCGACACCAAGGTCGACCTGACGCCGGAGCTGCTGGCGGAGCTCGCCGGCATCGACGGTGTGGTGGCGGTCAAGGAGTTCTCCGGTGATGTGCGGCGGGTTGCTGAGATCGCCGAAGTGGCACCGGGTGTGGACATCTACGCCGGTGCCGACGACGTGGTGCTGGAGAGTCTGCTGATGGGCGCGGTCGGCTGGTTCGCCGGGTTCCCGAACGTCTTCCCGGCCGCCTGTGTACGGCTGCATGATCTGGCGAGCACGGGCGCGCTGGCAGCGGCACGCGAGCTGTACGCGCCGCTGGTGGCGGCGTTCCGATGGGATTCGCGTACCGAGTTCGTACAGGCGATCAAACTGGCGATGGATCTGACCGGCCGGCGTGGCGGACCGTGCCGGCCGCCGCGCGGTCCGCTGAGCGCGGCGGCCGAGGCCCGGCTGCGTACCGACGTGGACCGTGCTGTGTCCTTTCTGGACAGTGCGGCCGGTAGCCCACTGCTGGCGGGCTGACATGCGCTCCTCCCGGTACTTCAGCGCGGTCGACTCGCACACCGAGGGGATGCCCACCCGGGTGGTCACCGGCGGGGTGGCCACGCTGCCCGGTGACTCCATGATGGAGCGCAGGGCCTACTTCATGGCCAACCTCGACCATCTGCGCACCCTGCTGATGAACGAACCGCGCGGGCACGCCGCCATGTCTGGCGCCATCCTGCAGCCGCCGACCCGGCCCGACGCAGACTGGGGCGTGCTGTTCATCGAGGTTTCCGGTTGCCTGCCGATGTGTGGTCACGGCGCGATCGGGGTGGCCACCGTCCTGGTGGAGACCGGCATGGTCGACGTCACCGAGCCGGTCACCACGGTGCGCCTGGACATCCCGGCCGGGCTGGTCGTCGCCGAGGTCACGGTCACCGACGGGCATGCCGAGAAGGTGACGATCCGTAACGTGGCGTCCTTCGCGGTGTCGTTAGGCGCCACGGTGCAGGTACCGGGGCTGGGCATGGTCCGCTACGACCTGGCCTACGGCGGCAACTTCTACGCGATCGTGTCGTTGGCCGACCTCGGGCTGCCGTTCGCCCGTGCGGCTCGCGACGACCTGCTGCGGGCCGGACTGTCGATCATGGACGCGGTGTCCGCCAAGGAACAGCCGGTGCATCCGGAGCAGCCCGACGTGCACGGCGTGCACCACGTCTATCTGACCGCGCCGGGGTCGACGTCGCGCCACTCACGGCACGCGATGGTCATCCGGCCGGGCTGGTTCGACCGTTCCCCCTGCGGCACCGGTACGTCGGCCCGGATGGCGGCGCTGCACGCGCGCGGTGACCTACCGCTGCACACCGACTTCGTGAACGAGTCGTTCATCGGCACCCGGTTCACCGGCCGGCTGGTCAAGGAGGTCGAGGTGGCCGGGCGCCCGGCGGTCGTACCGAGCATCACCGGCCGCGCGTGGATCACCGGGATGGGCCAGTACCTGCTCGATCCGACCGACCCGTTCCCGGCGGGTTTCCTGCTCTGAGCGCGCCGCGCTCGGTCAGCCCGCGACCGGCTCCAATCTGACCACGATCGACTTCGAGGTCGGCGTGTTGGAGCCCTTCGCCGTCGAGTCCAGCGGCACCAGCACATTGGTCTCCGGGAAGTACGCCGCGGCGCAACCCCGGGCCGTGGGATAGCCGACGATGCGGAAGCTCTCCGCCCGGCGCTGCGTACCGTCTGTCCATTCGCTGACCAGATCGACCATGCTGGCATCGGCGATGCCCAGATCGGCCAGATCGTCGGGGTGCACGAAGACCACCCGGCGTCCATTGTGGATTCCCCGGTAACGGTCGTCCAGCCCGTAGATCGTGGTGTTGTACTGGTCGTGGCTGCGTACCGTCTGCAACAACAGCCGGCCCGGCGGTACCTGCGGTGCGACGATCTCATTCACGGTGAACCGCGCCCGACCCGTGGCGGTCGGGAACGTACGGCTGTCGCGGGGCGAGTGCGGCAGAGTGAACCCGTTCGGCTCCCGGATCCGGGATTCGTAGTCGGTGAAGCCGGGAACCACCCGGGAGATGCGCTCCCGTACGGCCCGGTAGTCGTCGCTGAACTCCTGCCAGGGCAGGCCGTCGCCGAGCACCGTGCGGGCCAGCCCGCAGATGATCGCCACCTCGCTGCGCAGCTGCGCCGAGGCCGGCTCCAGGGTGCCCTGCGAGGCGTGTACGCAGCTCATCGAATCCTCGACGGTGACCCGCTGCGGACCGGAGGGCTGCACGTCGCGTTCGGTGCGTCCGAGGGTCGGCAGGATCAGCGAGACTCGGCCGGGCACCGCGTGCGAGCGGTTCAGCTTCGTCGACACGTGCACGGTCAACGCGCAGGATCGCAGTCCCCGCTCGGTGACCTCGGTGTCCGGGCTGGCCGCAGCGAAGTTGCCACCCAGGCCCATGAACACCGAAACCTTGCCGTCACGCATGGCCCGGATCGTCTCCACCGTGTCGTACCCGGTGTGCCGCGGTACGTCGATGCCGAACTCGTCGGCCAACCTGGGTGCCCAGGGTGGCAGCTTCTCCCAGATGCCCATCGTGCGGTCGCCCTGCACGTTGCTGTGACCGCGCACTGGGCAGACACCCGCACCCGGCCGGCCGATCATGCCGCGCAGCAGTTGCACGTCCACGATCTCGCGGATGGTCGGTACCGACTCCCGGTGCTGGGTGAGCCCCATGGCCCAGCAGACGATGGAACGTTGCGCGCCGGCCATCAGTTCGGCGGCCCGCTCGATGCGTTCCCGGGGCAGGCCGGTCGCCGCGACCACCTGCGCCCAGTCCAGCTCGGCGCGGGCCGCGACGTACGCCTCGAAACCGTCGGTGCACCCGTCCACGAAGTCACGGTCCACCACGGTGCCGGGGGTGGCCCGTTCGCGTTCCAGCAGCAGATGGCCGATCGCGGCGAACAGCGCGAGGTCACCGCCGAGGCGTACCTGCAGGAACTCGTCGGCCAGTGGGGTGCCTCGGCCGGCCAGACCGTCCAGCCGCTGCGGGTTGCGGAAGTTCATCAGACCCGCCTCGGGCAGCGGATTGACCGCGATGATCCGGGCGCCGTTGCGTTTGGCCTGTTCCAGTGCGGTCAGCATGCGCGGATGGTTGGTGCCCGGGTTCTGCCCGACGATCACCAGCAGGTCCGCCCGGTGGATGTCCTCCAGCGTGACCGACCCCTTGCCGACGCCGATCGTCTCGCTCAGGGCGGTACCGGACGACTCGTGGCACATGTTCGAACAGTCCGGCATGTTGTTGGTACCCAGCGCCCGGGCGAACAGCTGGTAGCAGAACGCGGCCTCGTTGCTGGTCCGTCCGGAGGTGTAGAACACCGCCTCGTCGGGGCTGCCCAACCCGGTCAGGTGTTCGGCGATGAGCGTGAAGGCATCCTCCCAGGAGATCTCCCGGTAGTGGTCGGAGCCCTCGCGGCGCACCACCGGCCGGGTCAGCCGACCCTGCTGGCCGAGCCAGTGGTCGGAACAGCCGGCGAGTTCGCTGATCGGGTGCACGGCGAAGAACTCCGGCGTGACCCGGCGCAGGGTCGCTTCCTCGGCCACGGCCTTCGCACCGTTCTCACAGAACTCGGCGGTGTGCCGGTGCGCCGGTTCCGGCCAGGCGCAGCCGGGACAGTCGAAGCCGCCGTCCTGGTTGACCCGCAGCAGGGTCAGCGCGCTGCGCCGTACACCCATCTGGGCCAGACCGGCGCCCAGCCCGTGCACCACGCCACCGATGCCGGCCGCCGAGGTCGTCGGCGGGCCGACCGACAGGTCCTCGTCGCCGCGGTCCGCACGGGGAGCTTTCTTCGCCATCGTCGACCTCCCAGAGTATGTCTGCGAGCCTACGACGGGGCGGGACGAAAGGGCGGTCGAGGTACGCCCGCACCGACCGGTACCGGCGCACCCCGACCACCCTTTCCGATCGAAGTTCCTGTTCAGAGCGTACGTGACCGCTGGTTGACCCCGGGCGTGCCGTACGGGTAGTCCGACACGATCGGCGCGCTGGCCTCATCGAGCCGCGCTGTCTCGGTGTCAGTGAGGTGCAGACCGGCGGCGGCGAGGTTGTCGTCCAACTGCTCGACGCTGCGGGCACCGAGGATCACCGAGGTGACGGCGCGCCGGTCGGCCAGCCAGGACAGCGCGACCTGGGCCATGGAGGCACCCCGGTCCGCGGCGATGGCCTGGACCGCGTCGATCACCTGCCAGGTACGTTCCTGCGCGTTGCGCTGCTGGTACGCCTCCATCCCACGGTTGGGGTCCTCACCGAGCCTGGTGGCGCCAGTGGGTTCCTCGTCGCGCCGGTACTTGCCGGTCAGCCAGCCGCCGGCGAGCGGCGACCAGGGCAGGATGCCGATGTTCTCGTTGTCACAGACATCCACCAGCTCGAACTCGATGTCGCGGACCAGCAGGTTGTACTGCGGCTGCAGGGTCACGATCGGTGTCGTGCCGCGCAGGGCGGTCAGCGTCGCGGCCCTCTGCAACTGCCAGCCGAGGAAGTTGCTGACCCCGGCGTAGCGGATCTTGCCGGCCCGTACCGCGTCGTCGAAGAACCCCAGCGTCTCCTCCAGCGGGGTCAGCGGGTCCCACGCGTGCGCCTGGTACAGGTCGACGGCCTCCACTCCGAGCCGCCGCAGGCTGGCCTCCAGCGCCCGGTTCAGGTTGGTGCGGGTCAGCCCCGCGTCGTTGGGCCCATCCCCCATCGGGAAGCGTCCCTTGGTGGCGATGACCAGCTGGTCGACCAGGTCCGGCCGCTTGGCCAGCCACCGTCCGATGATCTCTTCCGAGACTCCGCGCGAGTACACGTTGGCGGTGTCCAGGAAGTTGCCGCCCTGCTCGACGAACCGGTCGAGCTGTGCGTGTGAGACCTCCTCGGTACTTTCGTTGCCGAACGTCATCGTGCCCAGGCACAGCGTCGACACGACCGTGCCGGTGCCACCCAGGGTCCGGTACTCCATATGTCCTGACCTTCCCGTCGTCGTACGGCGTTCGTCGTCACGCAACCGCAGGTCACAATGTCGCCCGCGGCGTCTGACCGTCGCCACGTTGTACTCTGGCCCGACAGCTTTCAGCTGTCCAACAGAAGAAACTGATGCGATTCATCGGTCCCGGTGATGACGAAGGGGACCCGCGTGGAACTGCGCCAGATCGAATACTTCGTAGCGGTCGCCGAGGAGCGGCACTTCACCCGCGCGGCGCACCGGCTGCGGGTCGCCCAGTCCGGGCTGTCGGCCTCGGTACGCGCGCTGGAACGTGAACTGGGCGCCGCACTGTTCATCCGCTCGACCCGCCGGGTCGAACTGACCGACGCCGGGCGTGCGCTGCTGGCCGAGGCGCGGCACACGCTGCACTCGGTGACCGCTGCCCGGGAGGCCGTGGCCGCCGTACAGGGCCTGCTGCGCGGCACCCTGTCGATCGGCACCATGCAGTGTCTCGGCGGGCTGGACCTGCCGGCCGCACTGGCCCGGTTCCGTACCGCGCACCCGGGAGTCGAGATCCAGTTGCGTCAGGCCGGCTCGCCGGAGCTGATCGACCGGGTCCGTACCGGCGAGGAGGACCTGGCTTTCGTCACCGCACCGTGCGAGGACACCGACGCGGTGCACCTCGCCGCGATGGACGAGCAGCCCCTGGTGGTGGCGTGCAGCCCGGACCATCCGCTGGTCGACGCGGCTGTGGTGTCGCTGGGTGAACTGGTCGACGAGACCTTCGTGGACTTCGAACCGGGCTGGGTCACCCGCGATGTCACCGACCACGCGCTGCGCCGGGCGCAGCTGTCGCGGCGGGTAGCCCTGGAGGTCAACGAGGTGCATTCGTTGCTCGACCTGGTCGCGCACGGCCTGGGGGTGGCGCTGGTACCGCAGAGCTTCACCCACAAGCAGACCTCGGCCCGCTTCGTACCGGTAGCCGCCCCGGCGCCGGTCTGGCGTACCGCGGTGGCCACCGCGGCCAACCGGCATCCGAGCGCCGCGACCCGGGCGTTCCTGGCCACCGAGGGCATCGGTCGGTACGCGGCGAGCACGCCGGTGCTGCCTTCGGCGTCCTGACCCTGCTCGACACCGCCGACACCTACCACCGGGATGATTCGGGCACCGTGCGCATGCAACCGGCTCTGTTCGGTCTACGCCCGAGCGTCCGGTACGGCCGTGGAGGCGATACCGTCGACACAGGTGACCAGACACGAGGGAGCAGGTATGAACGAGGATCCCGCCAAGGGTCGCGGCCACGACCCCGCATTTCCGGAGAAGTATCTGGAGTTCATGCGCGACGGCTGGCTGGAGTCCGGCCTGACCGGACTGACGGTCCTCGACCACGCACCGTGCCATGCGCGGCGGCGCGAGCAGCTGTCCCAGGCTTTCCCCGGTGAGACGTTGGTCATCCCCACCGGTCGGGAAAAGGTACGCGCCAACGACTCTTTCTACCAGTTCCGGCCCGGCAGCGACTTTCTGTACCTGACCGGCGAGTTCGATCCGGACGCGGTGCTGCTGCTACGCCCCACCGGCGCCGGACACGACGCGATCCTCTATGTCCATCCCCGCTCGCCCAGGGACACCGACGAGTTCTTCCGCAACGCCCAGTACGGCGAACTGTGGGTGGGTCGGCGGCACACCCTCGGCGAGAAGTCGGCGCTGCTGGGCATCGACACCGCGGACATCCGTGACCTGGAGAAGGTGCTCGCCGACCTGGACCCGCGCAGTACCCGGGTACTGCGCGGTCACGACCCGGCCATCGACACGGCGGTGGCACCGGCCGGTACCGGCGAGGACTCCGGCAAACGCGACGCGGAACTGGCCACGGTGCTCTCCGAGCTGCGGTTGGTCAAGGACGAGTGGGAGATCGCCCAACTGCAGGATGCCGTCGACGCCACGGTACGCGGATTCGAGGATGTCGTACGGATACTGCCGGCCGACGCGCCGGTGTCCGAGCGTCTGCTGGAGGGTGTCTTCGGGCTGCGTGCCCGCCACGACGGCAACTGGGTCGGGTACGAGTCGATCGCGGCTGCCGGCTCGCATTCCACCACCCTGCACTGGGTACGCAACGACGGCCGGACCGCGCCCGGCGAGCTGCTGCTGATGGACATGGGTGTCGAGAACCGGCAGTTCTACACTGCCGATGTCACCCGCACCATCCCGGTCAGCGGCCGGTTCACCGATCTGCAGCGTGAGGTCTACGCCATCGTGTACGCCTCCCAGCAGGCCGGCATCGAGGCGATCCGGCCGGGGGTGAAGTTCACCGACGTACACCGCACCTGCATGACCGTACTGGCTGAGGGCCTGGAGTCGCTGGGCGTGCTGGACAACGCCGAGCAGGCCCTGGATCCCGCGCGGATGTTCTACCGCCGGTGGACCCTGCACGGTTTCGGGCACATGCTCGGGCTGGACGTGCACGACTGCGCGAAGTCCCGTTCGGAGACCTATCGGGACGGTGAGCTGAAGGAAGGCTACGTGCTGACCTGTGAGCCGGGCCTGTACTTCCAGAACGACGACGAGAAGGTTCCCGCGGAGCTGCGTGGCATCGGCATCCGGATCGAGGACGACATCCTGGTCACCGCGAACGGGGCCAAGAACCTGTCTGCGGCGCTGCCCCGGCAGGCCGAGGACGTGGAGTCCTGGATGGCCGAGCAGCGGGCGGCGGGACCCCGACTGCCCAGCTGACCGTTCAGTTCAACGAAGAAGGCTCGGCGCTACGCCGGGTCTTCTTCGTTTCATCGGCCGCCGCCGGCGGGTTGGTCGGGCAGTCGCGCTTTCCAGATCTCCTCGGCGGGCCAGCGGCGGGCCCAGTCGCCGGTGACGTAGCCGTAGTCGTTGGTGCCGGCGTCGTCCGGGGCGTACACGTCGAGGAGGTCCTCGACGATGAACCCGGCGTCGCACAGGATCCGCACGATGGTGCTGGCGGGCGGTTCGAAGGAGCTGACCTCGTCGTCACCGGAGAAGCGGTACATGCCGCGTTGCTGGACCTGCAGGGTGGTGACTGCCGGGCCACCTGAGGTCGGTTGGCAGAGGTTGACCAGCGTCGAGTTGCGCAGGAAGACCAGCCGACCGCCGGGACGCAGCAGCCTGGCGGCCTCGGGGATCCAGCGTGCCGGATCACACCACGCGCTGGCGCCGTGCTCGCTGACGGCCAGGTCGAAGCTGTCGTCCGGGTAGGGCACCTGCTCGGCGTTGCCCTGCAGCAGCGGGAAGTCCAGGCCGTGCTCGGCCTGCATGGCCCGGGCCGCGGCCAACTGGCGGGTGGAGACGTCGACGCCGACGGGACTGGCGCCGGCACGGGCGGCCCAGGCGCAGATGTACGCGGTTCCGCAGCCCAGCTCGATCATGTCCAGGCCGGACAGTTCAGCGGGGAACAACGGCACGTCGTCCTGCGGGACTCCCCACATCCCCCATCTCGGCTCGGCGGCCCACTGGTACGCGCGACGCGGAGCGCGTCCACGGGCGGGTTGTCGTTCCAGTAGTCGATGTTGGCGCTCAGGTAGGCGCGGTCGTCGGACATGCTGCCAGTCAAACGGAACGCTGCCCGAATGCGCCAGGTGTTGCGCCCGACTTCGGAGGGCTGCGGCCCGGTGCGCCGCGCGCGGTTACTGCGGCGTGAGGAATTCCAGCCGGTTGCCGTGCGGGTCGGCGGAGTGGAAGCGGCGCATGCCGGGGAAGTTGTCGTCCCAGTCGACCGGGTGACCGGCGGCGGTCAGTCGTTGGGCGAGTCCGTCCAGATCCGGCCACAACAGGCCGGGGTGGGCTTTGCGGGCCGGCCGGAAGTCGGCCTCGACCCCGAGGTGTAGTTCGATGCCGGTCAGCTCGCCGTCGCCGCGGAACCAGCAGCCGCCGCGCGCGGCGAGCACCGGGGGCTTGGCGATCTCGGTCAGTCCGAGTACCCCGGTATAGAAGGCGCGCAGAATGTCCTCGGTGCCGGGTGGGCAGGCCAGCTGAATGTGGTGGATCACGGCGAACCTCCCGGAGCAGCGATCTGACGATGTCAGCATGGCAGTGGCTTGCATGTATAGCAAGACGGACGTACGGTTTTCTGAACTCGACACCGCAGGCCAGGTGTGATCTGAGCCTTACCTAAGTCCCTGGCGGACCGGCCGGTGCGAGAGACTGCACTGGACTACCCAGTCACGGTGAAGGAGTACGACGTGGCGAGCCTCGACACCTTCGGTGCGAAGAGCCAGCTGCGCGTCGGCGACGCGAGCTACGAGATCTTCCGGATCGACGACGTGGAGGGCCAGAGCGCCTGCCGTACAGCCTGAAGATCCTGCTGGAGAACCTGCTGCGCACCGAGGACGGCGCGAACATCACCGCCGAGCACATCCGGGCCCTGGCCGGCTGGGACCCCGACCGCCGACCCCAGCGTGGAGATCCAGTTCACCCCGGCGCGGGTGCTGATGCAGGACTTCACCGGCGTGCCCTGCGTGGTCGACCTGGCCACCATGCGCGAGGCGGTCCGCGAGCTCGGCGGCGACGCGACCAAGGTCAACCCGCTGGCCCCGGCCGAGCTGGTCATCGACCACTCGGTGATCGCCGACCTGTTCGGCCGCGAGGACGCCTTCGAGCGCAACGTCGAGCTGGAGTACGGCGCAACAAGGAGCGCTACCAGTTCCTGCGCTGGGGTCAGACCGCGTTCAACGAGTTCAAGGTCGTCCCGCCGGGCACCGGCATCGTGCACCAGGTCAACATCGAGTACCTGGCCCGTACGGTCATGGAGCGCGACGGCAGGCGTACCCGGACACCGTGGTCGGCACCGACTCGCACACCACCATGGTCAACGGCCTGGGCGTGCTGGGCTGGGGCGTCGGCGGCATCGAGGCCGAGGCCGCGATGCTCGGCCAGCCGGTCAGCATGCTCATCCCCCGGGTCGTCGGCTTCAAGCTGTCCGGCGAGATGCCGGACGGCACCACCGCCACCGACCTGGTGCTCACCATCACCGAGATGCTGCGCAAGCACGGCGTGGTCGGCAAGTTCGTCGAGTTCTACGGCCCCGGCGTCGAGCGCGGTGCCGCTGGCCAACCGGGCCACCATCGGCAACATGAGCCCGGAGTACGGCTCGACCTGCGCGATCTTCCCGATCGACGACGAGACCGTCCGCTACCTGCGAGCTGACCGGCCGCGACGAGCACAGGTCGCGCTGGTCGAGGCGTACGCCAAGGAGCAGGGCCTCTGGCACGACCCGGCCGCCGAGCCGGACTACTCCGAGCGCCTGGAGCTGGACCTGTCCACCGTCGAGCCGTCGCTGGCCGGGCCGAAGCGCCCGCAGGACCGGGTGCCGCTGCGGCAGTGCCAAGGACGATGTTCCGCTCCGCGCTGACGGACTACGTCGCCGGCGACGGCACCGGTTCCGGCAGGACGAGGCGAGCGCCGAGTCGTTCCCGGCCAGCGACGCGCCCGCCAACCACGGCTCGGACAACGACCGGCACGCCGCGCGATCTCCTCGCGCCGCCGCCAACGCCCGCGGCCGGGTCACCCGACCCGGTCCCGGTCACCGACGAGGACGGCACCGAGTTCGAGCTCGACCACGGCGCCGTCGTGATCGCCGCGATCACCTCCTGCACCAACACCTCCAACCCGCAGGTGATGATCGGCGCGGCGCTGCTGGCCAGCAACGCCGTCGAGCAGGGCCTGACCCGCAAGCCGTGGGTGAAGACCACGCTGGCGCCGGGCTCCAAGGTGGTCATGGACTACTACGAGCGCGCCGGCCTCACCCCCTACCTGGACAAGCTCGGCTTCAACCTGGTCGGCTACGGCTGCACCACCTGCATCGGCAACTCCGGCCCGCTGCCGGAGGCGATCTCCGCCGCGGTCAACGAGCACGACCTGACCGCGGTGTCGGTGCTGTCCGGCAACCGCAACTTCGAGGGCCGGATCAACCCGGACGTCAAGATGAACTACCTCGCGTCCCCGCCGCTGGTGGTCGCGTACGCGCTGGCCGGCACGATGGACATCGACCTCGACAACCGAGCCGCTGGGCAACGACTCCGAGGGCGAGCCGGTCTTCCTCCGGGACATCTGGCCCACCGGCGTGGAGATCGAGGACGTCATCGGTACCGCGACTGGCCTCCGAGATGTTCACCGACGACTACGCCGACGTGTTCGCCGGCGACGAGCGCTGGCAGTCGCTGCCGACCCCGACCGGCGACACGTTCGAGTGGGCCGGCGAGTCCACCTACGTGCGCAAGCCCCCGTACTTCGAGGGCATGGCGCACCAGCCCGAGCCGGTCGCCGACATCGCCGGCGCCCGGGTGCTGGCCAAGCTGGGCGACTCGGTGACCACCGACCACATCTCGCCGGCCGGCTCGATCAAGGCCGACTCGCCCGCCGGGAAGTACCTGACCGAGCACGGCGTGCAGCGCCGCGACTTCAACTCCTACGGCTCCCGGCGCGGCAACCACGAGGTGATGATCCGTGGCACGTTCGCCAACATCCGGCTGCGCAACCAGCTGGTGCCGGGCGTCGAGGGCGGCTTCACCAAGGACTTCACCACCGGCGAGCAGACCGCCATCTACGACGCGGCGCAGAACTACGCGGCGGCCGGCATGCCGCTGGTGATCCTGGCCGGCAAGGAGTACGGCTCGGGTTCGTCGCGGGACTGGGCGGCGAAGGGCACCATGCTGCTCGGCGTACGGGCCGTCATCGCCGAGTCGTACGAGCGCATCCACCGCTCCAACCTGATCGGCATGGGCGTGCTGCCGCTGCAGTACCCGGACGGGCAGAACGCCGAATCGCTGGGCCTCACCGGCACCGAGACCTTCGCCATCACCGGCGTCACCGCGCTCAACGACGGGCCGAGTCCCCGTACCGTGCGGGTGACCGCGACCCGCGACGGCGCCGACCCGGTCGAGTTCGACGCGGTGGTGCGCATCGACACGCCCGGCGAGGCCGACTACTACCGGCACGGCGGCATCCTGCAGTACGTGCTGCGCAAGATGCTGGCCAGCTGACCTGGCAGTCCGGTCGACGAGCGGCCGGCGCGACCACCGGTCGCGCCGGCCGCTCGTCGGTTGTCTGCCGTACCGACTCGGTTACGACGGCGTCCAGGGCTCGGGTCAGGGCGACAGCTCGGTGAGGAACTGACGCAGCGCGCGGTGGTAGGGCGAAACGGTCCGCAGATCGGCGTACTCCTCCGGCCCATGCTGGCCGTCGCCGCCGACACCGAAGATGACCGCGTCCATGCCGAGCGCCGAGTAGAACCGGCCGTCCGCCGCACCGTGTTTGCGCCGGAACGAGGCAGCGAAACCCTGGTCGCGGGCGGCCCGACGCAGTGTGGCGATCTCCGGGCGATCCTGATCCGCCAGGTGCGGCGACTCAAGCCGGTGGATCACCACCTCGACGCCGGGGACGCAGAACCCGCGCAGATGCTCGGCGACGTGTTCGCGGCTGCGGCCGGACAGGTCCGCATCGGTGGGCGGGAACCGGATGTCCAGGCGAGCCGTGGCCTGCGCCGGGATCTGGTTGACGGCCGTGTTGTCGGTGTCGATGCCGGCCACGGTGACGGTGCTGCGCCAGACCTCTTCGTTCGGCTGCGGGTAGCGGCGGCTCAACCGCTCGATGCTGTGCACCAGCTTGAGCAGCGCGTTGTCGCCCAGCCACGGGTAGGCGCCATGGCCGCCCCGCCCGCCGGCGACCAGGGAGACGTCGATGAGCCCCTTCGACTCGACCACGAGGTCCAGACCGCTGTGTTCGCCGATCAGCACGAACCCACCCCGGATCCCCTGCTCGAGCTGGTGGCGAGTGCCATGCTGACCACCGACCTCCTCGTCGGTGACCAGTTGTAGCGCCAGCGGATAGGGCAGGGTGGCCGCCATTTCGCGGAACACCGTCGCCAGCACGAGCGCGGAGAGTTTCATGTCCTGCGCGCCGCGCGCGTACAGCCGGTCGCCGTCGCGCCGGGCGACGAACTGACGCGGGTCCGTCGCGGGCACTACATCCAGGTGGGCGTTGAGGACGATCCGGAAGTCGTCACGGTCGGGGCCTGCGTACACCAGTGCACTGGGCTTGTCGCCGGAGCGGAACCGTCGCACGGTGAAACCCGGACCGACGTGGGTGAGGACCAGCTCCAATGCCTGCTGGAGCTGCTCAGGGCAGTCCGCAGTCGATCGTACGGCGAGCAGCTCTACGGCTACCGTCAGTAGCGCGTGATGGTTCACGACGTCATCCTGCCTGCCGGAGTCGGCAGGCAGTCATCGTCTGCCGAAGCCCGCCGGCGTCACTGTCGAGCCGGCCGACGTACGGTCAGGGCAGTTCGAACGGCTCACCCGAGGAGATGGCCGCGGCCGCGGAGTCGACCAGGTCCATCCGGGGGGTAGTGCCGGTGCGGCGGAGCTGGTCCAGGATCGCCTGCTTGACCACCGCCACCGGCCGGCGCGCATGACTGGCCTGGACCTGGTCGAAGATCGCCTGGTAGCGAGAGTGCACGAAGCGGCGGATCTCATCCTCAAGGTTGATCACGGGTCGAGGCTAGATCAGTGCACAGCCCGGGCCGATCGGTCGATTGGCTGAACCTGGCCCGTACACCCCAGCGTAACCAGCCAGGTCAGCAAGTTAGGCTAGCCTCACTCAGCGCGCGGACGAAGGGATCACCCAGATGGCGGCACGGTCGACCCGAGACAACAAGCGGCTCGTCACCCTTGAGGTACTCCGCTCGGAATGGCTGACCCCGCATCTGGTCCGGATCGTGGCCGGTGGCCCAGGTCTGGCGGACTTCGTCGACAACGAGTTCACCGACCGGTACGTGAAGATCATCTTCCCCCGGCCCGGGGTGGACTACCCCGAGCCGTTCGACCTGGACGTGATCCACGAACGGCTGCCCCGCCCGCAGTGGCCGGCGCTGCGCAGCTACACCGTCCGCTACGTCCGGCCGGAGGCCGGCGAGCTGGCCATCGACTTCGTGTACCACGGGGACGAGGGACTGGCCGGGCCCTGGGCCGCCGCGCTGAAGCCAGGTGACGAGATCCTGTTCCGCGGCCCGGGTGGCGCCTACGCCCCGCAGACCGGCGCGGACTGGCATCTGCTGGCCGGCGACGAGGCCGCACTCCCGGCGATCGCGGCAGCGCTGGAACGCATTCCCACGGGGACACCGGCATGGGCATTCATCGAGGTGGCCGACGCGACCGAGGAACAACCGCTGACCTGCCCGGGTGAGCTGACGCTGCGCTGGCTGCACCGCGGCAGCGACCCGACCCTGCCCGACGCGGTCCGGTCGGCGGCGTTCCCGCCCGGCACCGGGCAGGCGTTCGTGCACGGCGAGGCCGGCATGGTCCGCCAGCTGCGCACCCATCTGCTCGACGAGCGCGGTTTCGACCGGCAGCGGCTGTCGGTGTCCGGGTACTGGCGGCGCGGCATGGTCGACGAGGACTTCCGGATCGCCAAGAAGGCCGAGAAGGCCGAGGACGCGGCCGCCGAACTCACCGGCCAGCGATCCCGGTAGCGGCCGGACGGCTGCCTACCGGGGCCCACCGCCCCCGGTAGGGTCGAGAAGCAACATCCATCGGCAAGGAGGATCTGGTGTCCGTACTCGACGTACCGGTCAACGCACTCGACGGCGCGCCGACCACGCTGCGTGAACTCGCGGACGGCAACGCGCTGTTGCTGGTCAATGTCGCCTCCCGGTGCGGGCTGACCCCGCAGTACACCGGCCTGGAGGAACTGCAGACCGAACTCGGCGCGCGCGGCCTGACCATCGTCGGCCTGCCCTGCAACCAGTTCGGCGAGCAGGAGCCGGGAACCGCGCAGGAGATCCAGACCTTCTGTGCCACCACGTACGGGGTGAGCTTCCCGCTGACCGAGAAGCTGGAGGTCAACGGCGACGGCCGGCACCCGATCTACCAGCAGCTCACCAGCACCGCCGACAGCGAGGGCATCGCCGGTGACATTCAGTGGAACTTCGAGAAGTTCGTACTGAACCCGGACGGTACGGTGCTCGGCCGGTTCCGTCCGACCACCGACCCGCACGATCCGACACTGCTCGCCACGATCGACAAGGCGCTCACCGCGGGCTAGGTCGTGTCCCGATGTCGCGCTGGACGGCACCGTCGGGATGCGAGCTAATCCGGCATCCGGGGCAGACAACGCTTTACTCCCGGGGTCGCGACGTGTACAACGTTGCATAGAAGCCCCGGGAGGTTCGATGCGTTTCGTCCGTGCCCTTTCACTGTCCGCCAGCGTTGCTTTGTGCGCCGTACTCACCGGTTCCGCGGTACCGGTCACGGCCGCGCCCGGCGTGCACCCCGCCGCCACCGTCGAGCCGGCACTGGTCATCAACCGCGACTTCCCAGACCCCGATGTGTCCCGGTTCGGCAGCACCTACTACGCCTACTCCACCAACAGCGGACCCAACCTGCCGGTCGCCACCGCGCCGGCGGTACGCGGACCGTGGACCGTGTCGTCCACCGACGCGCTGCCCAATCTCGGGCAGTGGGCCACCCCGGGACGTACCTGGGCACCAGACGTCTCGCAGCGTGCGGACGGCAGGTACCTGCTCTACTACGCCGCGCACAGCGCCGCGGCGAACACCCAGTGCCTCGGTGCGGCCACCGCCACCTTGCCGAAGGGGCCGTTCACCCCGGTCGGGACCGGCCCACTGGTGTGCAACGCCGGCGAAGGCGGCGAGATCGACCCGTCCAGCTTCGTGGACACCGACGGCACCCGCTACCTGCTGTACAAGAACGACGGCAACTCCATCGGCCAGCCGCCGTCGCTGTGGCTGCAACAGGTGGCCGCCGACGGGGTCACCCTCGTCGGCGCCCGGCACGAGCTGCTGCGTAACGACCGAGCCGACGAAGGCGGGGTCATCGAGGCACCGGTGCTGGTACACCGAGCGTCCCGGTACGTGCTGTTCTACTCGCAGAACAACTACGGCACCGACGCGTACGCCACCAGCTACGCCACTTCCGCGAGCCTCACCGGCACGTACCAGAAAGCGTACCGCCCGCTGCTGACCACCGACTCGCTCGACGGCACGGTCCGCGGTCCGGGTGGCGCCGACGTGGTGGGCGGGCAGCTGGTGTTCCACGGCTGGCTGAACAACTACACGATCCGCGGCATGTACGTCGCCGATCTGGGCTGGGCCGACGACCTGCCGGTGGTACGGGGCAGCCGGGTCCGGTACGAGGCTGAACGCGGCACCCTCAACGACTGCACCGCCCGGGACGACTCGACCGCCTCCCAGGGCTCGGTGGTCGGCAAGATCGACAACGCGGACAGCTGGGTGCAGCTCAACCTGTACGCGCCGACCGCCGGCGCCTACACCGCGCACATCGGCTACGCGGCCGGTTACGGTGCCGCCCAACAGACCCTGACCGTCAACGAGGGCAGCGCGAGCGTGGTCGACTACCCCGACCACGGCTGGGAGAACTGGGCGCAGGTCGACGTCGGGGTGAGCCTCAAACAGGGTTGGAACACCCTGCGGCTCACCCACCGCAGCGCGTACGCCGAACTGGACTATCTCGAACTGGCCTGAACCCGGCATCCGAGTGCTGGAAGGACCCGACCGGCACAGCTGGTCGGATCCTTCTCGTGCAGCAGACCCGAAACGGCGAATCCGGTACCCGATCGTGCCGCATTGCCCGGTGGCGGGCACGCCCACGATGCACGATGACTGGTGAGGAATCCGGTCGGAGGTGACGCACTCGGGGGAGCGCATGACCAGGTCTGTGGGCAGCATCCTCACCGGTAGGTGGGTCAAGTACCTCGTCATCCTGTTCTGGGTGGTGGTGGCCGTACTCACCGGACCGCTCGCCGGAAAGCTGAGCGGGGTGGAGAAGAACGACGCCAAGTCGTGGCTGCCCGGCAGCGCGGAATCGACCAGGACACTGGACATCCAGGCACGCTTCACCTCACCCAACACCATCCCGGCCGTGGTGGTGTACGACCGGCCGGGTGGGTTGACCGCTGCGGACCGGGCGAAGGTGACCTCCGACGCGCGCCAGTTCGCCTCGCTGAGCACCCTGGACGGCAAGGTCACCGGTCCGGTCCCGGCTGCCGACGGGAAGGCCGCGCAGACCATCGTGCCGCTCGATCTGGGCTCGGCCGGCTGGTCGAAGGCTGAGTCGGCGGTCGCGGACCTGAAGAAGACCGCCACCACGAACGCTAACGGCCTGCGGGTGCATGTCACCGGGCCCGCCGGTAACGCGGCCGACTCGAACAAGGCGTTCTCCGGTATCGACAGCACGCTGCTGTTCGCCACCGTCGGTGTGGTGGTGGTGATCCTGCTGTTCACCTACCGCAGTCCGATGCTGTGGCTACTGCCGGTGGCCTCCGCCGGCGTCGCCCTGATCACCGCCCAGGGCGTGATCTACCTGCTGGCTCGACATACCGGGCTGACGGTCAACGCGCAGAGCGCCGGAATCCTGACCGTCCTGGTGTTCGGTGCCGGCACCGACTACGCCCTGCTGCTCATCGCCCGCTACCGCGAGGAACTGCGCAGGCACACCGATCGGCACACTGCGATGACGGTCGCCCTGCACCGCGCCGGCCCGGCGATCCTGGCAAGCGGATCCACCGTGGTACTCGGCATGCTGTGCCTGTTGTTCGCCGAGACCAACTCCACCAAGGGACTCGGCCCGGTCGCGGCGATCGGTGTCGCGGTCGCGCTGGTCGTCATGCTCACCCTGCTACCTGCGCTGCTGGTCACCTTCGGCCGATGGATCTTCTGGCCGGCCCGGCCGCACTACGGATCACCCGAACCGACGGTCTCCGGGCTGTGGGCCCGGATCGGTGCCCGGCTCTCGCACCGTCCCCGAGCGACCTGGATCATCACCGCGCTGGTACTCGGTGCTCTGGCGATCGGCATCGTCCAGTTGGGCGCCGACGGGCTGACCAACAAGGAGACGTTCCGCGGCAACCCGGATTCGGTGGTGGGTGAGGAGGTGCTGGGTCGGCACTTCCCGGCCGGAGCGGGCAGCCCGGTCGTGGTGGTCGCCAACAGCAGCCGGGCCGCCCAGGTCCGTTCGGCCTTCGCCGGTACGTCGGGTATCGCCCCGCACACCGTCACCCGGCCGGTCAGCCGAGATGGGCAGACCTACCTGCAGGGCACGCTGACCTCGGCGCCGGACAGCCAGGCGGCGTACCGCACGGTGGACCGGGTCCGTTCCCGGGTACACGCGGTGCCCGGCGCCGATGCACTGGTCGGCGGGAACACCGCGATCAACCTGGACGTGCAGCGGGCGGCGGCGCACGACCGCGACCTGATCATCCCGGTCGTACTGGCGGTGGTGCTCGTCATCCTGGCCCTGCTGCTGCGTGCCCTGGTCGCACCGTTTCTGCTGGTGGCCACGGTCGTGCTGTCGTTCGGGGCGGCGCTGGGCGCCAGTGCGCTGGTCTTCCGGCACGTCTTCGGTTTCGGCGGCGCCGACACCTCACTGCCGTTGTTCGTGTTCGTCTTCCTGGTGGCGCTGGGTATCGACTACAACATCTTCCTGATGACCCGGGTACGGGAGGAGACGCTGCGGCACGGTACCCGCAGGGCGGCCCTGCTCGGCCTCGCAGCGACCGGCGGCGTGATCACCTCGGCAGGTCTGGTGCTGGCCGGTACGTTCGCGGTGCTGGCCACCCTGCCGGTGACCGCGTTCGCCGAGATCGGTTTCGCCGTCGCCTTCGGGGTCCTGTTGGACACCATCGTGGTCCGCTCGATCCTGGTCACCGCACTCAACCTGGACATCGGGCGTTACATCTGGTGGCCGAGCCGGTTGTCCCGCATCCTCGACGAGGGGCCCGGTGCAGGACCGGCGGACCAGACGTGAGCACGGCGATCCTGCGAAGCACGGCATTCTCCTGGCATTGTCGACGTGCGCACACGGCAGGACTCCGGTCGAGCGGCTGCCCGGCCCGCGCGGTCGACTACGTCACGAGCCTCGCCCACGCGGGTGGACGGGATGTGGACAGAACCTTGATGTGCGGATCATCGGGCCGACATGCCGGCCGGGTCAGTGCGCGGAAGCGGTGTCGGCTGGTGCGGTCACCGGGGCGGAGCACGGGTGCACGCCGGCGTTGTCGGCCACGATGTCCTCGTACAGGTGGACCTTGAAGTTGATCAGGTCCAGCGACTTCATCAGCTGGTCAAGCTGGGAGTGCACCAGTGTCTGGTGTTCGCGGAGCACGGCCAGGCGCTGTTCCTCGTTGCCGTCGCCGGCGCGGACCAGTTCGGTGTAGCGGCGGATCGCCGGCAGCGGCATTCCGGAGGCGCGCAGGATGATGCACAGCTCCAGCCACGCAACGTCGTCCTCACCGTAGACGCGCCGGCCGCCGGCGCCGCGGCGTACCGGATTGGCCAGGATCCCTTCCCGCTCGTAGAAGCGCAGCGCGTGCACGCTCAGGCCGGTGCGCTCGGAGACCTGTCCGATGCTCAGGATGGGTGCGGCCCCGCTCATGCGGCCAGCATAGGACTTGACCTAGAGACGGCTCTAGCTCCTAGGCTGCGTTTCGAGGTCCCGGGCCCTGGCGCAGCCGGCAAGCGGGGCTTCGCCCGATCGGTTCCGCTGCGGAACAGGGGACCGGATCAGCAGACGACAAGGAGTACGACCATGCGCTACCGCGTTCTCGGGGGAACCGGCATCCAGGTGAGTGTGCACTGCCTCGGGAGCATGATGTTCGGTTTCGTCGGTAACCCCGACCACGACGACTGCACCCGGATCATCCACGTCGCCCTCGATGCCGGCATCAACTTCGTGGACACCGCCGACATGTACTCCGCCGGAGAGTCCGAACAGATCGTTGGCGCTGCGCTGCGGGGACGACGCGACGATGTCGTACTCGCCTCCAAGGTGCACTTTCCGATCGGCGATGACGAGGGCCCCAACCGGGGCGGCAACTCTCGGCGCTGGATCGTCGCCGAGGTCGAGCGGAGCCTACGGCGACTGCAGACCGACTGGATCGACCTCTACCAGATCCACCGGCCGGACCCGGGCACGGACCTGGAGGAGACTCTCGACACTCTGACCGACCTGGTACGTCAGGGCAAGATCCGCGCGTTCGGCTGCTCGACGTTCCCGGCCGAGGAGATCGTGGAGGCCTACCACGTCTCCCGGCAGCGGGGACTGCTGCGGTTCCGGACCGAGCAGCCGCCGTACTCGATGCTGGCCCGCGGTATCGAGCGCACCGTGCTGCCGGTCTGCCAGCGGCTCGGCATGGGCGTACTGACCTGGAGCCCACTGGCCTCCGGTGTGCTGTCCGGCCGCTACCGGGAGGGCAGCACGGTGGATCTGTCCGCCGGCCGGGCCGCGCTGACACCGGACCGTTTCGACCCTTCGGTTCCCGGCAACGACGTCAAGCTGACCGCGGTACGCAGGCTCACCGAACTCGCCGACGACATCGGCTGCACGCTGCCCGAACTGGCGGTCGCCTTCGCCGCCACGCACCCGGCCGTCACTTCGGTGATCACCGGCCCGCGCACCATGACGCAATTCGACAGTCTGCTGAAGGGCGCCGCGCTGACACTCGACGACGAGACCCTGGACCGCATCGACACCATCGTGCCGCCCGGCACCGACGTACCCAACCTGTACGGCCCGGGCGTCCTCGCCTGGAGCCCGCCGGCGCTGACCGATCCGACGCTGCGGCGTCGGGGCCGACCCGACCGGTCCGCCGCCTGACTGACGATCCCGGTCCGTGCCGCGCCCCTCGACGGCACGGACCGGTCGCCGGCGCGGCCGGCAGGTGTCACACCGCGCCGGCCAGTCGCTGCGCCCTGCGTTCCCGGGCCAGGTCGGGGTCCAGGACCGGTACGGCGGCGAGCAGGGTGCGGGTGTACTCGTGCTGCGGATCGGTGTAGAGGGTGTCCGCGTCGGCCAGCTCGACCAGCTTCCCCTTGCTCATCACCGCCACCCGGTCGCTGACCTGACGCACCACGGCGAGATCGTGCGCCACGAACACCAGCGTCGTACCGAGTTCACGTTGCAGGTCGGCGAGCAGCTCGATGATCTGCGCCTGGGTGGAGACGTCCAGGGCCGAGACCGGCTCGTCGCACACCACCAGCCGGGGTGAGCAGACCAGCGCGCGGGCGATACCGACCCGCTGCCGCTGGCCGCCGGAGAACTCGTGCGGATAGGCGTCGTAGCGGGTCGCATCCAGCCCGACCCGCACCAGCCAGTCCCGTACCGTGTCGCGGATCTTCCGCTCGTCCCGGATGCCCATGGCCCGCAACGGATCGGCGATGCTCTCACCGATGCTGCGGCGCGGGTTCAGCGCGGAGACCGGGTCCTGGAACACCATCTGCAGTTCCCGCCGGTGGGCCCGTAGCGCCCGCTCGGACAGCGTGCCGATGTCGGTGCCGTCGAACTCGACGCGCCCGCCGGTCGGACGCAGCAGCCGCACCATCATCCGGGCCAGGGTTGTCTTCCCGCTGCCGCTCTCCCCCACCACACCGAGTGTCTCCCCGGTCCGGACGTCCAGACTGACACCGTCCACTGCGGACACTGTGCTGCCACGGCCCGGGATGAGCCGGTGCCCGGTCGGGAAGTCCTGCCGGACGTCCACCATCCGCACCAGTGGGGTGACGGTGGCCGGATTCTCGCGGGTGTGGTCGGGCCGTACCCGAGGCCGGTCCACCCGCGGCACCGCGGCCAGCAGTGCGCGGGTGTAGGGATGCTGCGGCCCGGCCAGCACTCCGTCCACCTGCCCGCGCTCCACCGCCTGCCCGTGCTGCATCACCAGCACGTCGTCCACGTTGCCGGCTATCACCCCGAGATCGTGGGTGACGAGCAGCAGCGCCATGCCCGTCTCGGTTCGCAACTGGTGCAGCAGGTCCAGGATCTGTGCCTGCACGGTCACATCGAGCGCGGTGGTCGGTTCGTCGGCCACCAGCACCCGCGGCTCGCAGGACAGTGCCATCGCGATCAGTACCCGCTGCCGCTGCCCGCCGGAGAACTGGTGCGGATGATCGCCGGAGCGCCGGGCCGGGTCCGGGATACCGACCCGCTCCAGTACCTCGACGGCGCGGCGTCGTGCCTGGGCCCGGGAGGCGCCGGTGTGCAGCCGGTACACCTCCGCGATCTGCGCGCCCACCGACAGGTACGGGTCCAGGGCGGACATCGGGTCCTGGAAGACCATCGCGACCTGACTGCCGCGCAGCGCCCGTACCGTCCGCTCGTCGGCGGTGGCCACATCGACACCGGCGACCTCGATGTGCCCGGACACCCGGGCGGAGGTGCCCCGGTGCAGGCCGAGCAGGGCCAGCGCGGTGGCGCTCTTGCCGGAGCCGGACTCACCGACGATGCCCAGCGCCGCACCGGGACTCAGCTCGAACGACAACCTGTCCACGGCCTGTACCTCGTTGCCCGGAACCGGGAAGGTGACCGACAGGTCCTGTACCCGCACCGCGGGCGTGCCACCCGGCAGGGTCAGGCCGGGTGCAGGCGGTGAGGTGTCCCGACTCGTCGTCATGCCAGCGCCACCCTCCGGTCGGCCACCGAGTAGAGGATGTCGGCCACCGCGTTGGCGACCACGATCGCGCTACCGGCCAGCAACGTCACCCCGACCACCACCGGCAGGTCGATGTTGCGCACCGAGGTGACCAGCAACTGTCCCAGACCCGGCAGCCCGAACAGGCTCTCGGTCAGGGTGGTGCCGGTCAGCGAGGTGGCCAGGTCCAGCGCGCCGATGGTGATCAACGGGGTCAGCGCACCGCGCAGGGCGTGCCGGCCCACGACCCGTCGCTCCGACAGCCCGTAGGCACGGAAGGTACGGATGTGATCCTCCGACAGCGTCTCCAGCATCGAGGTACGGGTCAGTCTCGTGTACACCGCCGCGGACACCACGGCCAGCGCGCACCACGGCAGTACCAGGTTCTGCGCCCACAGCAGCGGGCTCCGGGTCAGCGGTACGTATCCGGGGAACGGCATCGCACGCAGGTACACGCAGAACACGATGAGCAGCAACAGCCCCACCAGGAACACCGGCGTCGAGGTGCCGGCCAGCGTCAGTCCGGTGGTGAGCTTGTCGGCGACCCGGCCGCGGCACAGCGCGGAGAGCACCCCCAGACTGACCCCGACGCTCACCCAGATCACGAAACCACCGGCGACCAGGGACGCCGACACCGGCAGCCGGTCGGCCAGCAGCGCGGTGACCGGCTCACCGGTCTGGTAGGAGTAGCCCAGGCACGGCGCGGCGCAGTGGATCACCTCCGGGCCGCCGCTGTAGTCGCGGCCGACCACGATGCCGACCAGGAAATGCCAGTACTGCGCGTACAGCGGCTGGTCGAGCCCCAGCTCGGTCTCGATCCGGTGCAGCTGGCCTGCCTGGCAGGTCCTGGGCCCGCAGACCAGTTGGGCGGGGTTGCCGGGCAGGGTGTAGAAGATCAGGTACACCACGGCGGACAGCACCAGCAGCACCAGCGCGGCGCCGAGCATCCGGCGGACGAGATATCGGGCCATGACTCAGACCGCCTTACTCCGAACGCCGGCCGGTACGGGGATCCAGTGCGTTACGCAGCCCGTCACCGAGCAGGGTGAACGACAGTACGGTGACGAACAGCAGCGCCCCGGGCACCAGTACGTACATCGGGTCGCCGCCGAACCAGGTGGTCGCCGAGGACAGCATCTGCCCCCAGGACGGGGTGGGCGGGTTGATGCCCACACCCAGGAACGACAGCCCGGCCTCGGCCACGATGTTGCCGGGCACCATCAGCGCCGCGTAGGTGATGACCGGCGCGGCCAGGCCGGGCAGTATCTCCCGGCGGGCCAGTCTGCCGCCTCGGTTGCCGGCCAGCCGCGCCGCCGCCACGTAGTCACGGGTCCTGAGGGTCAGCGCCTGCCCCCGGGTGATACGGGCGGTGCCTGCCCAGCCGAACAGCGCCAGCACCGCCACCAGCAGCACCGGCCGGGGGAACGACTGCGGCACGATGCCCAGCAGTGCGATGGAGAAGATCAGCGCGGGGAACGCGAGCACCAGGTCGGTGAAGCGCGACAGCAGCGCGTCGGCGAGCCGGCCGCCGAGCCCGGCGGCGAGCCCGACCAACGTACCGATCAGCAGTTGCAGCACGGTCGCGCTCAACGCGATGGCCAGCGACACCCGGGCGCCGTACACCACCCTGGCGAACAGATCACGACCGGTCTTCGGCTCGACGCCGAGCCAGTGCGTTGCGCTGACACCACCCCAGCGGCCGGTGGGTACGCCTCCGCGCGCCGAGTCCAGCAGCGTGTCGTGGTAGCTGGTGTAGTCCTGGCCCTCCAGCGCGGCCAGCAGCGGCGCGGCCAGCGCCGCGATCACCAGCACGGCGACCACCACCAGGCCGACCATCGCGGCGTACTCGTGCCGCAGCGCACGCCAGGCGGCACGCGCTCCGGTACGGGCACTCTCCGGTGTCGGTTCGCCGATCTCATCGGCCGTGACGAGTTCGGTACGCACGTTCCCCGCCCCGGCTCAGCGGACCGACAGCTGGGACAGGTCGTAGATGCCGGTCCAGTCGCTGACGAAGGCGTTCTTGACGTTCTTGCCGTACAGGGTCAGGTCCTTGCCGTGGTACAGCGGTACGTACCAGGCCTGCTTGCCGACCATGGCGTCCAGCTGTCCCCACTGTTTCGCCGCCTGCGCCGGATCGGTGATCTGGTTGATCTCGTCGATCTTGGCGTTGACCGCCGGGTCGTTGAGCATCGCGGTGTTGAAGTTCCCGCCCGAGGGGATGATCTGCCGGCCGTCGAAGATCGGGATCATGAACGGTCCGCCGGACGGCCAGTCCGCGCCCCAGCCCGCGACCGCCAGCTGCGGCTGCGTCTTCGGGTTGTTGAGCTGCTCGTAGAACGAGTTGGTGTCCACCGTCCTGAGCCGCACGGTGATCCCGGCCTTCTTCAACGCCTCCTGCAGCGCGGTGGCCACCCCGGGCCCGCTCGGATCACCGTCGGTGTTGTTGTGCGCCAGGGTGACCGTCAGCCCGTGCGGGTAGCCGGCCTGGGCCAGCAGCTGCTTCGCCTTCGCCGGTGCACCGCTGCGGCCAGCCGGGAAGTAGTCGTACTTCTGGTAGCCGAGCGCCTTCTGGGCCGGCAGGAACGTGGTCGCCGGGTAGGCCAGCGAACTGCCGCCGACCTCGTTGATCACCGAGTTGCGGTTCACCGCGTAGCTGAACGCCTCCCGGACCGCGAGCTTGTTGAACGGCGCCTTGCGGGTGTTGAAGGTGAGGTAGTAGGTGTAGGGGAAGTTGCCCTTGGCCACCCGCTTGGCCAGCTCGGGGTTGCTGGACAGCTGGGCGAGCTGCGCCGGGCCCAGGTCGGTGTCGGTGGTGACCGCATCGGCGTCGTCACCGGAGCCGGCGGCCAGCCGCTGGTTGATCACGTCGGGGTTGAGCCCGGAGGTGATGTCGATGGTGTCCGGGCAGGCCAACCGCTCCGGATCGACCGACCGCGACCAGTTCTTGTTGCGCGTCAGGACCAGGCTCTTGTTCTTCTGGTACTTCGAGATCTGGTACGGCCCGCTGGACTGCGGGTGGTTCTCGTAGTTGACCCCGTCGTCCTTGGCCTGCGGCACCGGAGCGAACTGGGTCGCGGTCGCCAGGTAGGGGAAGTCGCCGTGCGGGTGGCTGAGATGGAACACGATCGTCCGGTCGTCCGGGGTGGCGATCGCGCTGAGTCCCTTGTGGTCCTTGTACGGCCCCGCGTAGTCCTTGGCACCGACCAGCCAGTCACGCAGGTACGCCGCGCCACCGGGCAGATCCGGGGAGAACGAGCGCTCGATGCCGTACTTGATGTCCTTGCTGGTGATGGCCGAGCCGTCCTGGTACTTCACCCCGGCACGCAGGTGGTAGGTCCAGGTCTTCGCGTTGTCCGAGGGTGTGCCGGTGTCGCTGGCCAGGTCGGGCACCACCTTCGCGCCCGCCGCGCCGGCGGCACGGTTGCGCGTGGTCAGCGTACGGAACAGCAGGGACGGAATGTTGCCGCCGCCGGAGCTGTAGATGCGCGCCGGATCCAGATGGGTGATGTCCTTCTTGTTCAGCACCCGCAGGGTGCCGCCGTTGCAGTGCTTCGGATCGAACGCGGTGGACTGGTCGGAGGCGCTCTGGCCGCACGCGGCCATGGTGCCGGCCAGCAGCGCGGCCGCGCCGATCAGCAGGACGGGGGTCTTGGTCACCAGGTGCTCCTGAGGAAGGCCGGTGGCGTACCGGCACGGGCCGGTCCACGATCTTGTACGGGCCGTGGTTGGACCGAACTCTAGGACAGCAGACACCGCCAGGGAAAGGGGCAGATGCCGCAGAAAACGGCCGTTCGCTCAGAACGGCCAGAACGGAAGCGATCCGGTGTACGCGCTGTCGGCGCGCAGCCACCGGGGTACCCGCACAGGCACCGGACGTGGTGCGGGTAGGGCGGGGTCAGCGACAGTGCACGTCGGTGACGCTGTGCTCGTGGATGCCGAGCAAGGTCAGCTCGTAGCTGACCTGGAGATGACCGCCCATGGGACGAAAACCTAGCCGGGAAGTTCGACGATCGTCAACCTCGCGCCGTATGCGTCACAATCGCTGGCCACCAGCCACGACAGCGGTAAGGATGCGCGCGGTCGCGAGTGGATCCTCCAACATCAGGTCGTGCCCACAGGCGATCTCATGGATCGGCCAACCGGCGGCGGCAGCGCGTTCGGTGGAGTGCGCCAGGCCGGGCAGCGGCGGTCGGGTGTGCCGCAGATAGACCTTCCGGAGATGCTCCAGGGCCACCGGGTCGTACTCTGCGGGTTCGGTCAGACAACGGAACGGGAAGTCGGTCAGGCGCGGCGCCACCCATGCCCGCAGCCGTTCGGGCACACCCCACTGGTCCAGGAAAGCCGCGCTGGCCGGTACGTACCAGCCCTCGCCGTGCGTGCCGACCAGCTGCCGGTAGCGCGCGGCGGTGTCCGGTGGCTCCACGTCGAGCAGGCATTCGCCGGGGCCGGTGAGGAACGCGCCGGCGAAGGTGACCGAGGTCAACCGCTCGCCGACGCGCTGGGCGACCGGTCCGGCGAGCACACCGGCATAGCTGTGCAGCACCAGGTGTACGTCGGTCAGGTCGTCGAACCAGAGCAGGTCGGCGAGATCGGTCACGTGCGTACCCAGGCCGACGTCGCGGGTCAGCTGGCCGCGCCGCTCGCCCTGCCCGCACAGGCTCGGCGCGTACACCCGGTGCCCCCGGCCGGACAGCAGCGCACCGACCTCACCCCAGCACCACCCGCCGTGCATCGCGCCGTGCACCAGTACGAAGGTGGCCACCCGGCAGCCTCCCAGCAGACCACGACCCGGCGCCGACGACGCCGGCCCCACCCGTCATCCTGCCGAGTCGGGCAGCACGGTACCGGCGATCGCGGAAAACGGATGCTGCACCGATCTCGGGGTCAGGCGAAACGGCTCCGCAGTTCGCGTTTGAGTACCTTCATGCTCGGCCCCAGCGGAAGTGTGGCGAGGAACTCGACCCGACGCGGATACTGGTGGCGGCCGAGGTTCTCCCTGGCCCAGTCGATCAGCTCAGCACCGGTCAGCTGCGCGCTGTCCGGCGTGCGGACCACGACCGCGCAGATCTCCTCGCCGTAGGTCTCGTCGGCCAGCCCGATCACCGCGACCTGGTCGACGCCCGGGTGGCGCAGCAGCGCCTCCTCGATCTCGCGCGGGTAGACATTGAAGCCGCCCCGGATGATGAGATCCTTCTTGCGGTCCACGATCCGGATGAATCCCTCCGTGTCCCTGCTGCCCAGGTCCCCGGTGCGCAGCCAACCGTCCTGCAGCACCGCGGCGGTCTCCTCCGGGCGGTTGAGGTACCCGGCGAACACGTTGTGCCCACGGATCACGATCTCACCCAGCTCGTCGGCGGCGACCAGCTCCACCCGGTCGTCCACCTCCGCGCGGGCCACCTCGACCTCCACCCCCCACAGCGGATGCCCGACGGTGCCGGCCCGGGTACCGAAGGCTGGCTGGTTGACCGTCGCCGACGGCGAGGTCTCCGACAACCCGTACCCCTCGTAGACGGTGGTGGCGAAGGTGGTGTTGAACCGCTCCAGCACGCTGACCGGCAACGAGTCACCGCCGGACACGCAGTGCGCGAGCGCGGGCAGTTCGGTCGCCTCCCGGGCCGCGGCGAGCAGCCCGATGAACATGGTCGGTACCCCGAGAAAGACGCTGACCCGTTCGGCGACCATCAGCTCGATCGCCTGCGCGGCGTCGAACCGTGGTTGCAGTACCAGCGTGGCGGCACGGCGGAAGGTGGTGTTCATCGCCACCGTCTGGCCGAAGGAGTGGAACAACGGCAGGCAGCCGAGCACGATGTCGTCCGGGGTGGCCCCGGTGGAGTCGAAGGCGTTGACCGTCGCGTTCATCACCATGTTCAGCTGGGTGAGTACGGCTCCCTTCGGCGCGCCGGTCGTGCCGCTGGTGTAGAAGATCACCGCCGGGTCGTCGGCCGCGCGGGCCACGAAGCTCGCCACCGGCTCCAGCTCCTCGGCCCGCTGATGCAGGCCACCACCGGCACCGGCGACCGCCACGGTCGTTGTGGTGGCCGCCGCGGCGGCGCACGCCACCGCCTCGTGCGTACCGGCCGCGACCAGCACCCGGGCACCGCTGTCGCGCAGCACGTAGTCGATGCCCTCCGCGTTGAGCAGCAGGTGCACCGGCACCACCACCGCGCCGAGGGCGGCGATCGCGTAGTACGCCACCGGGAACTCGACGATGTTCGGGGCCAGCAACGCCACCCGGTCACCGGCGACCACACCCAGTTCACGCAGTGCGGCGGCGTACCGACGGGCCTGCTGCCACAGGTGCGCGTAGCTGATCCGCCGCTCCCCCTGTAGGACCGCGGTCCGGTCCGGGAAGCGCGCCGCAGGCTCGGCCAGGATGCTGCACAGGGACAGGGTCATCGGCTGACCTTCCTCAGAAGTGGAAGCGGGTCACCGCTTCGGCCACGCAACAGAGCTTCGGGGCACCGTCGAGTTCCACGCTCACCCGGGTGATGGTCTGTACGCCGTTGTCGGCGACCGGTTCGGCGGCCGACAGTACGGCGGTGGCCCGGATCCGGCCACCGGTGGGCACTGGAGTCGGAAACCGTACCCGGTTGAGCCCGTAGTTCAGGGCCAGCCGGGCGCCCGGTACCTGCTGAAGTTCCCCGAGCAGCACCGGGAGCATGGACAGGGTCAGGAACCCGTGCGCCACGGTGCCGCCGAAGGGGCCCTGCGCGGCACGTACCGGGTCGACATGGATCCACTGGTGGTCACCGGTCGCCTCGGCGAACGCGTCCACCCGCGCCTGGTCGATCCGGTGCCAGGAACTCTGCCCGAGATCCGCGCCGACCGCGGCGAGCAACTGCTCGGCGGTGTCGAAGGAACTCACGCCAATCCCACCTTGGTATAGCCACGGAGCAGGTCGCGGGAGATGATCAGGCGCTGCATCTCGTCGGTGCCCTCGAAGATGCGGAACAGTCGGACCTCCCGGTACCAGCGTTCGATCGGCAGTTCCCGGGTGTAGCCCATCCCGCCGTGGATCTGCAGCACCCGGTCCACCACACGGTTGACCATGCCCGCACCGTAGAGCTTGGCCATCGACGAGCCGTGTCGCGCGTCGAGGTTCGCATCGATGTTCCACGCGGCCCGCAGTACCAGCAGCCGGGCCGCCTCCAGTTCCACCTCGGAGTCGGCGATCATCCACTGGATGGCCTGGTTGACCGAGATCGGCTTGCCGAACGTCTCCCGGGTGTTGGCGTGTCCGATGGCCATCTCCAGCGCGCGTTCGGCGATGCCCAACGCCCGCGCCGGGATGATGTAGCGGCCACGGCCGATCCACTGCATGGCCAGCGGGAAGCCCTGCCCCACTTCGCCGAGGACGTTGCGGGCCGGTACCCGTACGTCGTCGAAGTGCAGCGACGCCGGACCGCCCTGCCCCATGGTCTGGATGAACTGCGAACTCCACCCCATCTGGCGGTCGACCAGGAACGCGGTGGAGCCTTCCCGGGCGCCCTTCTCCCGGTCGGTGATCGCGATGACGATGGCGAAGTCGGCGTCGTTGCCGTTGGTGATGAACGTCTTCTCGCCGTTGAGTACCCAGTCGTCGCCGTCGCGTCGCGCGGTCATCCTGATGTTCGCGGCGTCCGACCCGGCACCCGGTTCGGTGATGGCGAAACAGGAGATGCGGTCACCCTCGATGGTCGGTACGAGGAACTCCTCGCGCTGGTCGGCGTTGGCGTAGTAGAGGATGTTGTCGGCCTCGCCACCGAAGACGAACGGGACGAAGGTGCGGCCCAATTCGGTCCAGACCAGCGCCTGGGTGACGGCCGGCAGTTCCATCCCGCCGTACGAGTCCGGTGTGGACAACCCCCAGAAGCCGAACGTACGGGCCTTCTTCTGCAGCGCCACCAGTTCCTGATGGGACAGACCGGGTTCACCGCGCCGTTCCCGGGTGAGTACCTCCTGTTCCTGTGGCATGACCTCGTTGCGGACGAAGGTACGCACCGTGTCGCGAATGGCGCGCTGCTCGTCGGTCAGACCGAACTCCACGTCTCCTCCTTAGCGCGGCCTCCCTACGCCCGCCGTTGACGTACAGGGTCTGGCCGCTGACGTACGAGGCGTCCTCGGAGGCCAGGAACGCCACCACGGAGGCGATCTCAGCGGGCTGGGCGACCCGACCCAGCGGAATCTGCCCCGCCGCGGCCTGTTGGTGGTCCTCCGGGGAGAATCCGACGCGGCGTGCCGTCGCGGCGGTCATCGCGGTCGCCACATAGCCGGGCGCGACCGCGTTGACGTTGATGTTGTAGCGACCCAGTTCCAGTGCCAGGGTCGCGGTGAGGCCCTGGATGCCCGCCTTGGCCGCGGAGTAGTTCACCTGGCCGCGGTTGCCCAGTGCGGAGACGCTGCTGAGGCTGACGATCCTGCCGTACTTCGCCGCGACCATGTGCCGCTGGGCTGCCCGGCTGGCCAGGAAGGTGCCCTTCAGGTTGATGTCCAGCACGCTGTCCCAGTCTTCCTCGGTCAGCTTGTGGATCAGGTTGTCGCGGGTGACCCCGGCATTGTTGACCAGGATGTGCAGCCCGCCGAGTTCCTCGACGATCCGGTCGAGTACGGCGCTGATCGATGCGTCGTCGGAGACGTCCGCACCGTAGCCGGTGGCCTTGCCGCCGGCGGCCCGGATGTCGGCGACGGTCTGGTCGCTACGTTCCTCGGTCAGGTCGATGACCGCGACGCATGCGCCGTCGGCGGCGAGTCGGGCCGCGGTGGCCGCACCGATCCCCTGCGCGGCACCGGTGACGACGGCCACCTTGTCGACGAACCTGTCCACTATGGACTCCTTTAGCTGATGGTCAGAGCAACTTGCGCATGCCGGCGAGCCAGCGGTCCGGGTCGACGGCCTTACGCCGCTGGAACTCCGCGACCTCCGGGTGCGGCAGGATCAGGAACCGTTCGTCGGCCAGGCCGGCGACCACGTCGTCGGCGATCCGTTCGGGGTCCAGGATCTCCCCGGAGGCGGCGACGAACCGGGCGGCCGGGTTTCCCTCGGCGAGCCCGTCGGTGAGCATCGGGGTGCGCACTCCCTGCGGGCACAGCGCGCTGACCCCGATGCCACGGCTGCCGTAGTGCAGCGACAGCCATTCGGCGAAGGCCACCGCGGCGTGCTTGGTCACGGTGTACGGGGCGTCGCCCGGTGCGCTCAGCAGGCCGGCCGCCGAGCAGGTGTGCAGCAGGTAGCCACGGCCGCGCGCCAGCATGCCGGGCAGCACGGCCCGCGCGGCGTACACGTGTCCGAGCACGTTGACCGACCAGGCGGCGGCCCAGTCGGTGTCCTCGGCGTCCAGGCCACGACCGCTGGCCACGCCGGCGTTGGCACAGAAGAGTCCGATCGGGCCGAGTTCCTCCTCGGTACGCGCGACCAGTTCGGCGACCTGCGCCTGGTCGGCGACGTCGGCGGCCAGCGAGACCGCACGGGTGCCGGCGGCACGTAGCTGCTCGGCGAGCGGTCCCGCGCCGTCCCGGTCGGACACGCATACCCCGGCCGCGCCCTCGGCGGCGAACCGTCGTGCCAGCGCGCTGCCGATCCCACCGGCCGCGCCGGTGACGACCACGTTCTGGCCCCGAACATGCATCCCCGCACCACTCCTATCACCCATACCGACCGGTCGGTATGGTGGGTAAGGTAGGCCCATCCCGCGCCGCCGTCAACGCCCGGTACGGGATCGCCCGTACTGATCCACGCGTGGAGAGGGGCAGGATGCACACCGCACTGGCCGGCCGGACCGCTCTGGTCACCGGGGCTTCCCGGGGGATCGGTCGAGCGGTCGCCACCGCCCTGGCCGCCGAGGGCTGCAACGTCGTACTGACCTCCCGGCGACAGGAGGCACTCGACGCGGTCGCCGAGGAGCTGCGCGCCGCGCACCCGGGCGTCGGCGTGCTGGCCCACGCCGCGCACGTCGGCGAGCCGGACCAGGCCGCCGCCTGCGTGGCCGCCGCCATGGACCGCTTCGGCGCGATCGACGTGCTGGTCAACAATGCCGGCACGAACCCCTACTTCGGCCCGCTGGTCGACCTGGACGTCCCCCGGGCCGAGAAGACCGTGCAGGTCAACCAGCTGTCCGTGGTGCTGTGGACGCAGCTGGCGTGGAAGGCCTCGATGGCCCAGGGCGGCGGCAGCATCATCAACATGGCCTCGGTCGGCGGCATGCTCACCGAGCCCGGTATCGGCTACTACAACGCGACCAAGGCCGCGGTCATCCACCTGACCCGGCAGTTCGCCGCCGAACTCGCGCCCCGGGTACGGGTCAACGCCATCGCGCCCGGGGTGGTACGCACCCAGCTAGCCCGCGCGCTGTGGGAGACCCACGAGGGGATGCTGAACGAGGCCCTGCCGCTGGGTCGTATCGGCGAACCGGACGACATCGCCTCCGTCGCGGTGTTCCTGGCCGGCGCGACCTCGTCCTGGATGACCGGGCAGACCCTGGTGGTGGACGGCGGCGCGCAGATCCGGCCCGCGTTGACGGGTACGCCGTGACCGGCCGGTGGGGGCTGACCGTACCGCTGACCGGGGTGCCTCTCGCCGCACACCGTGACCTGCTCGTCGAGCTTGCCGATTTGGGCTACACCGACCTGTGGTCGGCCGAGACAGCGGGCATGGATGCCTTCACCCCGCTGGCTCTGGCCGCCGGCTGGGTGCCGGGGCTGCGGCTGGGCACCGCGATCGTGCCGGTGTACACGCGGGGGCCGGGCCTGTTGGCGATGAGCGCGGCCACTCTCGCCGAACTGGCGCCGGGACGCTTCGCGCTGGGCATCGGCACCTCCGCGCCGGCCATCGTGGAGGGCTGGAACGCGGGCCACTTCACCGAGCCGTACGGGCGGGTCCGGGACACGCTGCGGTTCCTGCGCCGGGCGCTGGCCGGCGACCGGGTCAGCGAGCAGTACCCGACGTTCACCGTACGAGGGTTCCGGCTGGAGCGTCCGCCGCAGCAGCCACCGCCGGTGCTGCTGGCCGCGTTGCGGCCCGGGATGCTGCGACTGGCCGGCCGGGAGGCCGACGGGGCGATCACCAACTGGCTGGCCGCCGACGATGTGCCGCAGGTGCGCGCCGAGCTGGGCAACGGTAAGGAACTGGTGGCCCGGATCTTCGTCTGCCCCAGCGAGGACACCGATGCAGTCCGTGCGGTGGGCCGGCGACTGATCTCCAGTTACCTGACCGTACCGGCGTACGCCGCGTTCCACGAGTGGTTGGGTCGCGGTCCGGCGCTGGCCGGGATGCAGCGGGCCTGGGCCGCCGGGGACCGGTCCGCCGCCACCGCCGCCGTGCCCGACGAGGTGGTGGACGCGCTGATCGTGCACGGCTCCCCGGAGCACTGCCGGGAGCAGATACGCCGCTACGTCGCGGGTGGGGTGGACACGCCGGTGCTGGCCATGCTGCCGGGCACCGATCAGTTGACCGCCGCCCGCGCGCTCGCCCCCTGACCGGCGGTTCTCCTGTCCGGCGTGGATAGTCGGTGGTCAGTTCAGCGGCACGCCGAGCAGCTCGGTGAGCCGGGCCAGCGAAGTGTCGGCGTCGCGGTGATGGACCGTGGCCATGCCGAGTTCCTGCGCCGGGGTCAGGTTCACCGCCAGGTCGTCGACGAACACGCACTGCGCTGCGGGCAGTCCGATCGCCTCGCTGGCCCGCTCGTAGATCGCCCGGGACGGTTTGCGTACGCCCAGTTCCCCGGAGATGAGCACCGCGTCGAACATGGCGTCCAGACCGGCCCGGTCGTAGCCGTCGGTGCCCCAGGAGTTGGACACCAGGGCGGTACGGATGCCGTGGAAGTGCGCGGCGCGTACCGCTGCGTGCATGGCCTCATCGGGGGTGGCGCCGGCCATCAGCTGCCGGATCAGGCCGGCCGGGTCGACGCCGAGCCGGCTGGCCAGACCGCGTTCGAACTCGGCCACCGGCAGGGTGCCGTCCTCCAGACCGGCCAGCAGCTGGCGGGCCGACGGATCGGTACGCAGCAGCTGCACGATGCTTCCGGCCGGCAGTCCCGCGCTGGTGCAGTAAGCGTCGAAGGAGGCGAACACGCTGCGCGTCAGCACACCGCCGTAGTCGACGAGCAGGCCGCGTCGCAGGGGCTGCTGGGACATGGGCTGACCTCCTGGAGATCGTGGCCGCACCGGCTCGGCGTGCGCCCGGATCGATTGACACCGGACCTGCCGAACAAGGTAGCGTGCATACCGACCAGTCGGTATGTGAGGGATGGTGGAAGGTGACATCGAACCCGCCCGGCCTTGATCTGGCAGCCCTCACCCGACACCTGGCCGCGACCCAGCCTGAACTGGCCGCCGGCCCGCTGAGCGCCGAGCTGATCGCGGGCGGTCGGTCCAACCTGACCTACCGGGTCACCGACGGCCGGTCCCGGTTCGTACTGCGCCGTCCGCCGCTGGGCCACGTGCTACCCACCGCGCACGACATGACCCGGGAATACCGGGTGATCGCGGCGCTGCGCGACAGCGCCGTACCGGTACCCGACGCGCTGCTGCTGTGCGCCGACGACACGGTGCTCGGCGCCCCCTTCTACCTGATGAGCGAGGTACCGGGGGTCGTACTGCGCAGCGCCGCGGAATACGCCACGCTCACCACCACCTCGGTCGCCCGGTGCGCGCGGCTGCTGGTGGACGTACTGGTGGCATTGCACTCCATCGAGCCCGCGACGGTCGGCCTGGCCGACTTCGGTCGGCCGGAGGGCTACCTGACCCGTCAGGTGTCGCGCTGGTACCGGCAGTGGGAACGCTCCGCCACCAGGGAGCTGCCGTCGCTGGACGCGTTGCACGCCGCACTCGCCGACGCGGTGCCCGACTCCGGCCGCGCCGGCATCCTGCACGGCGACTACCGGCTGGACAACGTGATGTTCGACGAACAGCTCAGCCGGGTCAGCGCCGTACTGGACTGGGAGATGGCCACCCTGGGTGATCCGCTGGCCGACGTGGGGCTGCTGTACGTCTACACCGAACTGGCCCGGCACGGACTGAGCACCGCGGCCGCTCCGCTGCCGCCGGAGCTGGACTTCCCGTCCGGCGAGGCACTGCTGGCCAGCTATGCCGACGCCAGCGGGGTGGCCGTGGACCAGCTCGGCTGGTATGTGGCGCTGGGTTACTACAAGCTCGCCATCATCTCCGAGGGCATCCACGCCCGCTATCTGGCCGGCGAGACGGTCGGGCCGGACTTCGACAGCATCGGTGCCCGGGTACCGGCCCTGGTGGACCTCGGCCGGGAGGCACTCGACGACGCACCGCACAAGGAGGCGTAGTGGACTTCGCATTCAGCGAGCGCTCGCTGGCGCTGCAGGCCAAGGCCGGGCAGTTCCTGACCGAGTGCGTGTACCCGGCCGAGCCGGTGTTCGCCGAGCAGGCCGACGCGGCACCCGAGGTGTGGGGACCGCCCCCGGTGATGGAGGAGCTGAAGGCGCAGGCGCGCGAGCGCGGCCTGTGGAACCTGTTCCTGCCGGACAGGCAGCACGGCGCCGGTCTGTCCAACGTGGACTACGCGCCGATCGCCGAGCTCACCGGCCGCAGTCCACGCATCGCGCCCGAGGCGACGAACTGCGCGGCACCCGACACCGGCAACATGGAACTGTTGGCCACCTTCGGCACACCGGAGCAGCAACGACAGTGGCTGCAGCCGCTGCTGGCCGGCGAGATCCGGTCCTGCTTCTCGATGACCGAGCCCGCGGTGGCCAGTTCGGATGCCAGCAACATCACCACCCGGATCGAACGTGACGGCGACGACTACGTGGTCATCGGCCACAAGTGGTGGTCCTCGGGCGCGATGAGCCCGCGCTGCCGGATCGCGATCGTCATGGGCATCACCGATCCAGACGGACCCCGGCACCGGCGGCACAGCATGATCCTGGTTCCGCTGGACTCCCCCGGTGTCGACATCCGCCGCGCCACGACCGTGTTCGGTTACGACGAACGCACCCACGGAGGGCACGGCGAGATCCGCTACGACGCGGTACGGGTACCGGCCGGCAACCTGCTCGGCGGCGAGAACGAAGGCTTCGCGATGGCGCAGGCCCGCCTGGGCCCGGGCCGCATCCACCACTGCATGCGGCTGATCGGGATGGCCGAACGCGCTCTGGAGCTGATGTGCACCCGCACCCTGGGCCGCTCGGCGTTCGGTGCGCCGATCGCCGAGCAGGGCGTGGTACGCGAATGGATCGCCGACGCCCGGATCCGGATCGAACAGGCCCGGCTGCTGGTACTCAAGACCGCCTGGCTGATGGACACGGTCGGCAACCGCGGCGCCGCCACCGAGATCGCCGCGATCAAGGTCATCGTCCCGGAGATGGCCTGCCACATCATCGACCGGGCCATCCAGGCGCACGGCGCCGCCGGGGTCTCCGACGACACGCCGCTGGCCGCGCTGTACGCGCACGCCCGTACGCTGCGCATCGCCGACGGACCCGACGAGGTGCACCGCCGCTCGGTGGCGCGCCGCGAACTGGCCCGCTACGCCGACCGGACCTGACGACATGACCACCGGGCTGTCGCGGCCGAAGGCACCGGTACGTGAGCGCATCGTCTCAGCGGCGGTCGCGCTGTTCGCCGAGCAGGGCTACGACAGCACCTCGGTGCAGCAGATCGTGGCCCGCGCGCAGGTGACCAAGGGCGCGCTGTACCACTACTTCGTGTCCAAGGAAGAGCTGCTGTACGAGATCTACCGCGGGCTGCTCGCCGTGCAGCTGGCCGATCTGAACGACATCCTGGCCAGGGGGTTGTCGCGTACCGAGATGGTCCGGGCGATCATCGTCAACCTGATCGAGACGACGGCGGCGCGGGCCGAGGAGACCGCCGTGTTCACCCGCGAGATGCACGGACTGGACACCGGGCGGCGGGCCACGATGCGCGCGGACCGGCGCCGCTACCACGAGACGTTCCGCGCGTTGATAGCCGACGGTCAGTCGGACGGCGAGTTCTCCTCAGCCACGTCGGCCGAGACGATCACCCTCATGGTGTTCGGGATGATCAACCAGCTGCCCACCTGGTACCGCCCGACCGGGCCCAAGACGGCCGGTCAGCTGGCCGCCGAGGTCACCGCGTTCGTGCTGGCCGCACTGCGCCCCCGCTAGCCGCGGCTCACATCCACCCCGGCGGCTCCTCCTCTTCCCTTTTCTTCTTCGCACCGAAGCGTGGCCGGGCCTTCGGTTCTCCGTAGCCTCCCCACAGCCCCATCGGTATCCGCATTCCGGACATGTTCCCGGGTACCGGCGGTCCCGGTGTCGAGCCGTAGTCGAAGCCACCGCCATAGCTCGGCGCATCGCCGAAGAGGTAGCCGGAGCTGTCCTCCCGGGGTGGTTGCGGGCGTAGCCACGGCGGGTCCTCGAGTGGCTGCATGGTGCGCTCCTCGGGGGTCAACGCGGCGGCCCGCGCCGCGATGGCGTCGATCACCTCACGGGCGACCAGACCGGACGGCGACTCGACCTCCACCCGGCTACCGAGGCGCAGGTAGACAGACACCAGGCGACCACGTCCCCACCAGCTGCGCGCGCAGACCACGAACTGGTACTCGTTGGGAACCGACCGGGCCAGGTCGAAGTGGCCAGCGCCGAGCTCGTCCAGCGCCGGCGAGATCACCAGCCGGTACAGGGCTTCCTCGCTCGCATCGACCGTCGTGGTCAGTCGCCGCATTATCGGGCCTCCCCTTCGTTGGCTCTGGAATGATCCCATGGGCGCGCAAGCCGCTCCGGTATGTCACGGTGCAGCTGCCTGGTCACCGGAGCGCCGTCGGGTCCTGCGGCAGACGAGGTCGCTGCCACGACAGCTCCACAGTTCGGGGGAAATGCGCGCGTGCACTGTTGAGTTTGCCAGGCGCCGAAGAAGCGCCCAAGACAGAGGAGGATATCGAGCGTCGGTTGGACCTTAGACTGCAACGACAGAACATGCTCACTCGGAGAGTACCGCCGCCCGTTCGACTCGACGCCATCCTCAACGAAGCGGTCCTTCGCCGACCCCTCGGCGGACCCGCCGTGATGGCCGATCAACTCCGCCACATTACTGAGCTCGGAAGGCTTCCGAACGTCACGGTCCGAGTGTTGCCATTCAGTCCTGCCGTGCACTATGGCTTGGTCTCCGGATCCTTTTCCATGCTTCGCTTCCCGGATGGCCGGGGCACACCGGTCGTCTACGCTGACGGTCTTGGCGCCGCACAGTACTTCTGGGACAAGCCAAGCGACATAGCTCGATACGAACTGGCATCCGGCAGCATTAGCGAGCATGCTTTGGATGAAACCGCGTCCCAGTCACTGATCGAGACCGTCACGAAGGAGCTGCTAGCCAATGCATAACCTGACCGACGCGAAGTGGCGCAAGTCGAGCCGTAGCAGCAACAACAGGCCTGCGTAGAGGTTGCCCGCAACCTGCCCGGCGTTGTCGGCATCCGCGACAGCAAGGACCCATCTGGGCCAGCCCTCGCCGTGGCACCCACTGCGTGGGTCGCGTTCCTCAACGGAATCCGTACCCCCTAGCCCGATGCGCTCTGGCGAGGTGTCGTCGCAACAGAAGTACCGCCTCGCGTACCGCAGCAGACCGATGTTCGACCGTACGCGGTCCCACCTGCGTCGCGGGTGGGACCGCGTCGTTGCTCGTCGCGCCTGTCCACCGCGGATGTCAAGATTCGTGACAGCGGGCCGGCCGCCTCGCGAAAATCGCTTCGACACCGGCGAAACACGGTGCTGGGCGCCCACTGCCGCAGATCTTGACAGCTACTCCGTACAAACCCTGGGCATTTTCCCCGAATAATCGTTAGGCGCTTTTTGTCGAGACGCACATTCGGGAAAAATGCACCTCTCCGAGCCGGCCAGAGGATCATTTTTCCGAAAGTCCGCTTCCAAAATTCGGACAGAACTATCTATTCGGGAAAAATGCCAGTGAGGTGGGGTGGGTGGCGGTGCGTTGAGCGGCGGGCGTCGTTCTTCAGGGAACGGCGTTCGGCATCAGGCCATGATCAACGCCCCACAGCGGGCAGGAGTTCACCGGCGCGCACCGCCGTCGACAGCCGGTTGCCCTCCGGGGCCAGTGGGCAGGCCCAGGCCGGATCGTAGGCGCACGAAGGGTTGTAGGCGAAGTTCAGGTCCACGACCAGCCGATCGCCGCTGCCACCCAGGTCGGCGCCCTTCACCGAGTCCAGCAGATAGCGCCCACCGCCGTAGCTGTCGGCACCAGCACCACCGTCGCGCAGCGGTACGAACACTCCCCCGCCGTACGAGTCCAGCCACCACACGTCCAGCGAGCCGAGCCCGGGCAGGTCCAGCGAGCCGAACCGTTCGAACGGCACCACCCCGTCGCTGCCGGTCGGCACCTCCCAACGCTCCGCCGGTGCCGGCTGCACCGGAAGCTCCCAGCGCAGCGAAGGATCGTACGGCGCGTACCGCAGCCCTGCGGTACGCGCCGGATGCGTGGTCGGAAGCGGCGAGTCGGGATGCTCGGTGAACAGCCGGTCGCGGCCCTCGCACCACAGCGACCAGCCGTACCGCGGGTCCGGCTCGGCCCGCACCCGGGCATAGAGCACGGCCACCGTACGGCGCCAGTCCAGCAATGTCAGACTCATCGTGACCGGCCGCTCAGTGACCCGGTGGCGGTGTCGCGTCGGCCGAGGCCAGGCCGGGCGGGGCGGCGTCCAGCGCAGCGGTGAGCGCCGCGGCCAGCGCCCGCGCCGACTCCTCGGTCAGTTCCACCGCCACCCGCGCGGAGGCGCCCAGCGACGGGTTGAGGAAGTCGACGTTGACCGTGTGCGCGAACGGCGCGTGCACCGGATGGTCGACGTACACGCTGGCGTCGGTGACCGGGAACCAGCCCTGCGGGCCCTTCCCGCTGCCCTGCAGATCGGCCCGGACGGTCAGGTACGTACACATCGACAGGCCCCTCTCAGTCCAGGTTCCGGCGGTAGAAGTCCAGGATCAGCCGCCAGCCCTCCACCGCGGCCTCCGGCCGGTAGGTCGGCCGGTCCACGGCGAAGAACGCATGCCCGGCGTCGGGGAAGCGGTGGACCTCGAACGGCTTGCCCACCCGCGCCATCTCGCTCTCCAACTCGTCGACCTGCTCCGGCGAGGGGTAGCGGTCCTGTTCGCCGAACAGCCCGAGCACCGGGCAGGACAGCTTCGGCGCCTGGTCCACCACCGGGGTCACCGCCAGCGGGAAATCCTGCGGCGGGGTGCCGGTGACGAACGCGCCGTAGCAGTCCACCGCCGCGTCCAGCGGCAGGTTGCAGGCGGCCAGGAACGCCTGCCGGCCACCCGAGCAGTGGCCGATCACGCCCACCTTGCCGTTGCTGGCGGTCAGTTCCCGCAGGTACGCCGCTGCCCCGCCGACATCGCCGAGCAGCCGCTCGTCGGGCACCCCGCCGGCGGCCCGGACCGCGGCGGCGGCGTCGTCCGGGCTGACACCGGGCGCCTCCCGCGAGTACAGGTTCGGGCAGATCGCGATCAGACCCTCGGCGGCGAACCGGCGCACCATCTCCTTGGTCGCCGCGTCGTAGCCGGGCAGGTGGTGGATGACCACCACCGCGCCGTAGGGTCCCGGCCCCAGCGGCCGGGCCAGGTACGCCTCGATCCGGTCCCCGCCGTGACCGCTGATCGTGACACTTTCCGCCTGCATGGCGTCGTACACGACTGTCATCCCCTTCACCCGTACCGGCGGCACCGGCCCACCACGGCGGGACCGGTGCCGCCACAACGGGCTGCACGTTACGCCCCGCGCTCAGCCCGCGCCTCGGTTGCCCACTCGGTGTGGAACACCCCCGGCCGGTCGACCCGGCGATAGGTGTGCGCGCCGAAGAAGTCGCGCTGCCCCTGCACCAGGGCGGCCGGCAGCCGGCGGGCCCGCAGCGCGTCGTAGTACGACAGTGCCGAAGCGAACCCCGGTACCGGGATACCGAGCCGGGCGGCGGTGGCGACCACCGAACGCCAGGAGTCCTGCGCGTCGCGTACCGCGTCGGCGAAACCCCGGTCGGTCAGCAGTGTGGGCAGTTGCGGCTCGGCGGCGTAGGCGGCCGTGATGTCGTTGAGGAAGGCGGCCCGGATGATGCAGCCACCGCGCCAGATCCTCGCCACCGCGCCCAGGTCGATCGGCCAGTCGTACTCGGCGGCGCCGGCCTGGATCTGGTTGAAGCCCTGCGCGTAGGCGACCACCTTGGAGGCGTACAGCGCCTGCTCGATGTCGGCGGCGAAGGACTCGGCGGCGCTACCGGTCAGTCGGGCGCTGGCCGGGCCGGGCAGGCCCTGCGCCGCTTCCCGCAGGTCCGCGTCACCCGACAGTGAACGGGCGAACACCGCCTCGGCGATCCCGGTGACCGGGATACCCAGATCCAGCGCGATCTGTACGGTCCACCGGCCGGTGCCCTTCTGCTCCGCCTGGTCGGTCACCACGTCCACGAACGGCAGCCCGGTGACCGCGTCCACGTGACCGAGCACCTCGGCGGTGATGTCGATCAGGTACGAGCTGAGCCTGCCTTCGTTCCAGCCCCGGAACACCTCCGCGATCTGCGCCGGCTGCATCCCCAGTGCCGCCCGCAGCAGGTGGTACGCCTCGGCGATGAGCTGCATGTCGGCGTACTCGATGCCGTTGTGCACCATCTTGACGAAGTGCCCGGCGCCGTCCGGCCCGATGTGCGTGCAGCACGGACTGCCGTCCACCTTCGCCGAGATGTCCTCCAGCAGCGGGCCCAGCGACTCGTACGCTCGGGCAGAACCACCCGGCATGATGCTCGGTCCGTGCAGCGCGCCCTCCTCGCCGCCGGACACACCGGTGCCCACGAAATGCAGGTCCCGCGCGCGGAGTTCCTTCTCTCGGCGCCGGGTGTCGGCGAAGTGCGCGTTGCCGGCGTCCACGATCATGTCGCCTGGTTCCAGCAGCGGCGCGAACTCCTCGATCACCGCGTCGGTCGGCGCACCGGCCTTGACCATCACAACCAGCTTGCGCGGACGCTCCAGCGCGGCCACGAAGTCACGCGCCGAGTAGCACGGTACGAACGTGCCCTCCGAACCGAACTGCTCCACCAGGTCGCGGGTGCGCTGCTCGGTACGGTTGTGCAGCGCCACCGAATGGCCGTGCCGAGCGAGGTTGCGGGCCAGGTTGCGGCCCATCACCGCCAGTCCGGTCACACCGATGTTCGCCTGTTCACTCATGCGCGTCACCTTTCCTCGTACCCGCCGGTGCAAGCGGCGGCCGGGTCGTCGACCACGAGGGCGGACGGCCGACCATCCGCGGGCACCGCGCAGGCCAGGCGCACGCTCCGCCCCTGACGCCGATGTCGCACCGGACGATACCCACGCCCCGGCGAGTGATGCGCCGCTTCCCAGGATCTGGCCAGCGGTCGGACGCGAAGAGGTTCGGCTCGTGGCGCCCTCACGGGCGGTCAGGAGCGCGAACGACCGGGTCGTCGAAGAGTGTCGCCGTGGGCCAAAGGCAATACGCTGTGAGCATGCGTCGCTGCCTCGCTGTTGCAGCCCGGGTGGCCGGTCATGCTCGTGGCATGAAGCCTCAACCCGTTGTGGCCACTACCAGGAAGGCTCGGGGACGGGGCTGGTACCGGCTGCCCCCGGCGTGGCGCAAGCTGCTGCTGACCGTGCATGTCACTGTGTCGGTCGGGCTGCTCGGCTGCGACGCGGCCGTGCTGACCCTGGTACTGGCGGGGGCGCGCGGTGCTGTGCCGGCCGGCGTCTACCCGGCCGCGCACCTGCTCGCCGATGTCCTGCTGGTACCGCTGGCGCTGGCCGCCCTGGTCACCGGGGTCGCGCTCGGGCTGCTCACCCAGTGGGAACTGATGCGGTACTGGTGGGTGGCGGCCAAGCTGATCCTGACCGTCGGCGGGGTGCTGCTGGGGCTGTTCGTACTCACCCCCGCGCTGGCCGCAGCAGCGGACGTAGCCGGTTCGCTGACCGCCGGTGGGGCGCCGGCCGTGGACCGGGCCGGGTTGGTCAAGGACACCACCGGCGCCACCTCCGTGCTGCTGGTAACCGTGGTGCTGTCGGTGTTCAAACCGTTCGGCCGGCTGCGCCGCCCCCGACCCGAGGCGCTCAGGAGGGTGGCAGCCGGGCCAGGAAACGCTGCGCCAGATCGGTGACGTCGTCGGCGGACAGTTCCAGTGCCGGCGCGAGCACGCTGACCTCCGACATCGCCACGCCCGGTGCTGAGGTCTCCTGCCAGTCGCCGACGAACCAGACCTTCTCCTGTTCGGCCAGCTCCAGCCCGGCGTCGTTGAGCACCGACGCCGGGTAGGGCAGCCAGAACTGGAACTGGTGGGTGTGCGGCGGATCGGGGAACACCCGCCCACCCGGTACGACGGCCAGCGCGGCAGCGACCGTACGCGCGTGCGCCACCTGCTCGTGCAGTGTCGGCAGCACGGTGTCCATGCCGTGCAGTGCCGCCAGCGCGGTCGCCACTGCTGGTACAGGTTGCCGCCGTGCCGGTGTCGCCACTCCCGGGCGTACCCGGCCAGTTCGGTCGTGCCGGCCAGCACCGCTCCGGACGTGCCGACGAGCGTCTTTTGACATCCTCTCCGTCCTCAAGGGACGGGGATTCCCTCCATGCCGCGCGTGGAACGCGCGGCGTGCGGGTGGGTTACCGCTTCACGGCGCTGTGCCGGCACGCGTGCCGGTCTTACCTGCACTCCACGGTCGTTGAAGTCCGCCTGCCCAGCGGCCTTGATGTTTCTGGCGGCGTTGACATCCCGGTCATGGGTAACCCCACACAGGCAGGTCCACGACCGGATGTTCAACGCCAGCTTGTCCCCGACCCGACCACAGACCGAACACATCCGTGTCGACGGGAAGAACCGGTCGATCTTGGCGAAGGTGCGCCCGTAACGGGCGGCCTTGTACTCCAAATGGACGTGAACTGCGCCCAGCCCGCATCGTGCACCGACTTGGCGAGTCTGGTCCGGCCCAGACCGGCGACGCACAGGTCCTCGACGAACACCGCTTGAGTCTCGCGGATGATCACAGTCGAGAGCTTGTGCTGCCAGTCCCTGCGAGTGTCAGCCACCCGCGCATGCACACGGGCCACCTTCACCACAGCCTTCTTCCGGTTGTTCGATCCCTTCTGCTTACGAGACAGGCCACGTTGCAGGCGTTTGAGCTTGCGCGCCGCGCGGCGCAGGAACCTTGGTGCCAAGATCTTCGTGCCGTCTGACAGGACCGCGAAGTGGGTCAACCCCAGATCGATACCCACCACCGCGTCGGTCTCGGGCAGCGTCTCGCCGTCAACTGTCTGGACGACGAACGAGGCGAAATATCGGCCGGCCCGATCTTTGACGATCGTCACCGACGACGGATCGGACGGCAGAGCCCGCGACCAGCGAACCGGTACGTCGCCGATCTTCGGCAGGCGCAGGCAACCGTTATCCAGCACCCGGAATCCGGAGTTCCTGGTGAACCGGATCGTCTGCCGATTGTCTTTCCGTGACCGGAACCGCGGCGGCCCCAGCTTGCGACCTTTCCGCCTACCCGAGATCGAAGCGAAGAAGTTGCGGTACGCGGTGTTCAGATCCGCCAACGCCTGTTGCAACACCACCGCAGACACCTCGGACAACTACGCCCGGTCCGTGGTGGTCTTGGCCCGGGTGATGATCAGCTTGGACAACTCGGTGTCCGAGAGGTACTTCTCGCCCTTCCCCAGAGCCTGCTGGCGCGCTCGCAACCCGTCGTTGAACACCACCCGCGCACACCCAAATCCCCGCGCTAGAGCGGCCTGCTGACCTGGCGTCGGGTACACACGGTAGTTGAAACGAAGCTGCACGAACATACACTACCCACGGTGCCCTTATTCACCACACTCCGACACGCCACGGTCGGCAACACCTCTCCAGCCGGACCGAACGACCGCTCCCAGTCTGCGCTACCAACCCCGAAACACCACCGGCCCAGTTCACCACCACCCCTGCCCGGGTGCAGAAGACATGCCAGCGATCTACGCAAGCCTCGCCAGATACTCACCGATGGTGGCGGGCCGCGTGCCGGACAACATCCGGTCGACGGCCCGCCACGCGGCCGCACGCCGCTGCCGGGTCGGATCAGCCATACCGCTGATCGTCACACATCACTCGGCAGCGGCATCGGCGGGTTGTTCGCCGGGTTGCGGCACGGTGGCCAGGTACTCGGCTGCCGCCTCCGGGGTGAAGAAGAAGTTCCGGAAGTCGCTCGGGTCGGAGAAGCCGTTGACGAAACGGTCCGCGGTCGGCGCGTGTACCGACGCGGTCGCCAGGATCTGCTGCGCGTGTTCGGGCATCGGCGCGAGCATGGCATTGGTCCAGAGGGTGGCGTCCGAGCCGGTGTTCTCCCAGAAGTCGTCGAAGGTGCGCTGCATCCACTCCCGGTCGAACGGCCGGTCACCGTGCTCGATGATCGCGGCGAGGTAGGCCGCGGCGCACTTGGACGCTCCGTTGCTGCCCTGCCCGGTGATCGGGTCGTTGGAGACCACCACGTCACCGGCACCCATGACCAGACCGCCGGACGGCAGTTCGGCGACCGGATGACGGACCGTCGGGGTGAAGCGGCCGGACAGGGTGGCCCGCGCGTCGGTCAGTTCGACGTTGCGGCAACGTTCCGCGGCCCACGGCACGAATTCGCGGGTCAGTTCCAGCATGACCCGCAGGTGCTCGGACGGTTCCATCCGCTTGTGCCACAGGTCGGTGACGCTGCCGGGCATCGTCTCCCAGAACAGGATGTCGCACGGCCCGGACAGGGTAAACGCCGGAATCAGATACATCTCCCCGAAACCGGGTATCGCGTTGAAGGCGCCGCTGCTCTGCGGATAGGCAGGGTTGGGTTCCACCCCGTGCACGTAGGCCACCGCCAGGCCGCGCTGCGGCACCGCGTACGGCGAACGGTCCGGGTCCCGGTCGAACAGGGCGGTCAGGTCACCCCGGCCGGCCGCCACGATCGTCAGGTCGTAGCGTCCCATCGAGGTCAGGCCGTCCAGGTCGGCGGTGGTCACGCCCTGGTAGATGACGTTTCCGCCACGCTGCTCGAACAACTCCAGCCAGGCCGACATCTTCACCCGCTGGTCGATGCTCTGCCCGGGACGGTCGAGCCTGGCGATGATGCCCATCGCCATCGAACCGGGCGGATCAGCCACCGTGATGTGCATGCCGTTGATGGCCGGCGCCTGGTTGTCCCAGAAGTTGAGCCCCTGCGCACGTTCCTTGCTCAGTCCCAGATCGAACATCGCCTGCGTCGAGGTCGGCCACCCACCGCGGATCTCCTCCGGGGTCCGCCCCGACATCACCGTCACCTCGTAGCCCGCCGCCTGCAGACCCAGCCCCAGCTGAAGACCACAATGACCCGCACCGACAATCAACACCCTGCGCACAGGGCCTCCCATCCACCTCTAGACAGCTTCACCCGGTGGCCACCGCACCCAACTGGCCGAGCGCGTGGTCCACCACCGACACCAGTACCCCGGCCACCGAACGCTGGTCCCGCGCGTCGCAGGACATCAGGGGCACCTCCGGCGACAAGGCCAGGGCCTGCCGGACATCGTCCGGGTGGTGCGCCGCGACCCCGTCGAACAGGTTCGCCGCCACCACGAACGGCACGTCCGAGTCCTGTTCGAAATAGTTCACCGCCGCGAATGACGCGTCCAGGCGGCGGGTGTCCACCAGCACCAGCGCGCCGACGGCGCCCCGGCACAGGTCGTCCCAGACCGGCCAGAAACGCGCCTGTCCCGGGGTACCGAACAGGTAGAGCACCAGATCGTCGGCGATCGTGCGACGCCCGAAGTCCATGGCGACCGTGGTCGTCTTCTTGTCGATCCCCGTATCGAGCAGGTCCACCGGTTCCGAGGCGGCAGTCATCCACGCCTCGGTGTTCACCGGCGGGATCTCCGAGACCGCACCCACCAACGTCGTCTTGCCCACCCCGAAACCACCGGCGATGACGATCTTCGCCGACTTCAGTCCCCCGCCCTCCACAACCCCGCCGCTACGCAAGTTGCCGGAGTCCATCACGAACCCTCTCCAGAAGTCGACGATCCACCCACACTCCCGAGCCACCCTCTTCCACCCGCACCCGGCCCCCCGCGACCAGATCGCCCACGATCACCCGGGTCACGCCCAGCGACACACCGCAGAACGCGGACAGCTCCGCCACCGACCGCGTCGTCCGGGCCTGCTCGTACACCCGGCGCACCTCGGGCAGCAGGCTGTCGGCGAACACCGGATCGTAGAAGGGCACCGACACGAGCGAATGGACCAGCAGCCGTTTTCCCGGCGCCCGTCGGCCACTCACCAGCACATACGGACGGACCTTCCAATGCATGGCCACCCCAACCCCCGGACCCTCACTCACGAAAAGACGTCTGGCCGGCACCGGCGATGAGTCCGCTGCGAACCTGCGGGGTGAGTACGTGCCCGACGCCGCCGACGAACTGCGTCATCTGGTACGCCACCACGCGCAGGTCACAGCCGGCCTCCGCGACCACGGCGAGCCCGGCGGACTCACTGACCCGCATGAACAGCAGATGTCCACGCGGGAGCCGGATCGTGATGTACTCCGACGCGCCCAGCGACAACAGCGCCGCGGTACGGTCGGCCATGCTCAACAGGCCGGCGGTCAGCGCGGCGAGCTGATCCCCCAGATCCCGGTGCACCGTACGTGACGACACCAGCAGCAGACCGTCCAGCGAGACGATCAGGGCGTGGCTGACACCGGGTGTCTCGTCCGCGAACTGGTTGACCAACCAGCCGAAGTCGGTGGGGGTACGGGCGGGTGCCACCGGCCCGCCGTCGGGTGTACTGCTCACGCGTGTCCTTTGTCAGTGGAGGGGTGCGTATCGCCGGCACCCGCAGCGAACGCCGCGACATCGTCGTGCCAGGGCGTCCGGTCGGCGACCGGACCCGGAAGGCTACCCAACGCCGGCGGCTGCGGGGTGCCCTCGCGCAGGCTGGCGCGTACCCGGCGCGGCAGTGTCGTCTCCGCCGCCACCAGGCCCGGTGCCGTACGGGAGTGGACGGGCACGAGATGGCCGGGACGCGGACCCGTACCGGCACCGGATTCCGGCAGCTGCGGCCAACCGCCGTCGCTGCCCGGCACCGCGGGGACGAGGGCCTGCGGCTCGCTCTGCTGGGCGATGTCGGCCGGCAGGCCGGTTCCCTCGCAGAGCAGCTCGGCCGGCAGCAGTACCATCGCGGTGGTACCTGCCGGTTGCCGTGCGGTGAGCGTGACCCGCAGCCGGTGCGCGGCGGCCAGCCGGGCCACCACGACCAGTCCCAGGCGGGTCATCCGTTCACCGACGTGTACCGGCGGCGCCGAGCCGGACACCGTCGCGTTGAGCCGGTGCAGTTCCGGTGACGCGATACCGACCCCGCCGTCCTCCACCCGGACCAGCACACTACCCTGCTCGGTCAGGTGGGCCGACACCGTGACCGACACGCCGGGTGGGGAGAACCGGGCCGCGTTGTCGATCAGTTCTGTCAGTACCCGCATCACATCGTCGGCGGCGAACTCCACCACCGACAGGTCCACCACCCGGCCCAGTCGCACCCGCGGGTAGTGCTCGATCGCCGACAGCGCGGCGCGCACCACGTCGACCATCGTGGTCGTCTGACGGTCCGCGTCCTCCACCGGCCGACCCGCCAGGACCTGCATGTTCTCCGCGTGCCGCCGTACCCGGGTGATCGCGTGGTCGACCCGGTACAGCCGCTCCAGCCGGGTGCCGTCCCGTTCGGTGGATTCCAGCGACGCCAGCTGACCGCTCGCCTGGTACACCGCCGAGAGCACCCGCAGCGACATGTTCTCCAGCACGTCCGGCCAGGACAACGGGGCACCAGGAACCGGTGTGACGCTCTCCGGTCGCGTCGACGGGGCCGCCGCCGCGGGACCGGGCGGTAGGGCCGCGGGCTGCACGGTGGAGGCCGAAGGGTCCAACCAGCGGGCGAGCCGACGTCGTGCAGCACCGGGCCTCTTCGTGCGCCGCTCGTGCCCCATGTATCCCCTCAATCAACTGCCACGGCTTTTTCCGCTGTTGCGTGTGCATAGCGACCCAACGCACACGGTGCGCAAGTTAACCACTGTGGCCGGAAAACCTCAACGGTGCGGCGCAGATCACCATCGCGTCGTTTCGGTTTCCGGCGCGCAGGGGCCTGATGAGGGCCGATCGTCACGGGTCGCAGGGCTGTCCGACCGGTGCCCCCGAAGGGCAGATGGGCAAGCATGGGGCTACGTCGGATCCTCACGACGTTGCCGAGGCGGCCGGTCCGACGACGAGGCGGTGAGACAGACCATGCGCACCATGCTGAACTTCGAGATCGACACCGAGGCCGGCAACGAGATGATCCAGACCGGCAAGATGGAGCAGACCCTGAAGAAGCTGATGGAGCGGCTGCACCCGGAAGCCGCGTACTTCCTGCCCGAGCACGGCCACCGTGGCGGCTTCATGATCTTCGACCTGCCGGACACGGCGTCGATTCCGACGGTGATCGAGCCGTTGTTCGAAGGCATGCAGGCCAAGATCGAGCTGCGGCCCGTGATGAACCTCGACGACCTGCGCTCCGGGCTGGCCCACCTGGCCGGGGCTGCCTGACCCGTACGTCGTGCGCCGGACGTCCGGCGCACATCTGACGCCCCTGGCATCGCGCAGAGCGCTGCACGGGTCTGCGGCCCCCGGGGCACACCCGATCCACCCGAACCGACCTCCGGGGCTCCTCCCGACAGCTAGAGTCGGGCGGATGCTGCGTCACAGTCGGTCGAGTAGCGGACCCCGGCGCCGTACCGCGCTCGGCCCGGTCATCGTGTCCCTGTTGCTGGCCGGTGCGCTGACCGCGGGCTGCGACAACACCCATCGGCACGCCGTGCGGGCACACGGCACGCCGACCACCGCCCGTACGGCCAACGGCGGCCCGCATACGTTCACCGTGGTCGCCGCGGGTGACGTCCTGGTCCATCCGCCGGTCTGGCAGCAGGCCCGCACCGATGCAAAGGCGGAGGGCGAGGCCGGATTGGACTTCGGGCCCCTGTTCGCCGCGGTACGGCCGGTGGTGTCGGCCGCCGACCTCGCGATCTGCCACCTGGAGACGCCGCTGGCCGCCGCATCCGGGCCATACGTGGGTTGGCCGCGGTTCGCCGCGCCACCGCAGGTGGTGACGGCGGTACGGCAGACCGGGTTCGACGACTGTTCCACCGCCTCGAACCACTCCTACGACCAGGGCAGCGAAGGGGTCCGCCGTACCCTCGACACGCTGGACCGGGCTGGCCTGCACCACAGCGGCACCTCGCGCGACGTCAGCGAGTCCCGCCGACCGGACATCACCGTGTCGCACGGCGTGCGGGTGGCGCAGCTGTCGTACACCTTCGGGCTCAACTACGGACTGTCGTTGCCTGCGGGGCAGCCCTGGCTGGTGAACACGATCGACGTCCCCCGGATCCTGGCCGACGCACACACCGCGCGCCGGGCCGGAGCCGAGATCGTCATATTGTCGCTGCACTGGGGCACCGAATACCAGCGGGCGCCGACACAACTGCAGATCAGTCAGGCCCGTACGCTGCTCGCCTCACCCGACGTGGACCTTATTCTGGGCTGCCACGTACACGTGGTGCAGCCGTTCGAGCAGATCCACGGCAAGTGGGTGGTCTACGGGATGGGTAACGAGATCGCCCGGCACGAGGACCCCATCGCGGCCAGCCGCGAGGGGGTGATGCCCCGGATCACCTTCACCGCGTCCAGCCCCGGGCGCTGGCGGGCGACCCGGGTCGAGGCGGTACCGACCTGGGTGGACATCACGCCCCGGATCCGGCTGGTGGACCTGGCCGCCGCATTGGCCGACCGCCGGGTGACCGGCACACGGCGCACGACCTACCAGCGGGAGTACGAACGGATCTCCGGTGCGGTCCGCAGCCGGGGCGCCACGGTGGACGTCGCCACCGCCCGCTGAGCCCGGTCGTGCCGGCGCCTACCCGCGATACCACCGCAACCGTGGCCGGGCCGGGGCTAGGTTCGAAGGATGGCGGACCGACGGCAGGTGCAGATCGGTGATCGGCGACTGAGCCTGTCCAACCTGGACAAGGTGCTCTACCCGGCCAGCGGCACCACCAAGGGCGAGGTCATCGACTTCTACGTACGGATCGCCCCGGCACTGCTGCCGCATCTCGCCGACCGGCCGGTCACCGTGATCAGGTTCCCGGACGGTGTCGACGGGCAGAGCTTCTTCGCCAAGAACGCGCCCGGGCACGCCCCGGACTGGGTACGCACCGTACGGCTACCCGCGCCGCGGTCCTCCTCGACGCGCGGCGAGGTCGACTACGTGGTCGTCTCCGAGCTGGCCACCCTGGTCTGGCTGGCCAATCTGGCCGCACTGGAACTGCACATTCCACAGTGGACCGTTGATACGCACGGCGCAGCCCACTCGCCGGATCTTCTGGTGATCGACCTCGATCCCGGTCCACCGGCCGGGCTACCGGCCTGCATGCGGGTGGCCACGCTGCTGCGCGACCGGCTCGCCGACGACGGCATCACCGCCTTCCCCAAGACCAGTGGCCGCAAAGGCATGCAGCTGCTGTGCCCGCTGTCCGGTGGGCAACCGTCCAACACCGTCTCGGCGTACGCGCACGCCCTGGCCGACCAACTGGCCCGCGAGCGCCCCGATCTGGTGGTCGCCCAGATGGCGAAGGCGCTGCGGCCCGGCAAGGTGCTGCTGGACTGGAGCCAGAACAACGCGGCGAAGACCACGGTCGCGCCGTACTCACTGCGCGCGCAGCGAGAGCCGACCGTCTCCACCCCGCTGACCTGGGACGAAGTTGCGGCAGGCGAGTCGGTCAGCTTCGGCATGCAGGAGGCACTGCAACGGGTGGAGCAGCGCGGTGACCTGATGGCCGCGCTGGCCGAACCGGGCCCGCCGGTACCGTCCGCCGACCCGCTGGGCCACTACCGCGGCAAACGGGACCGGCGCCGCACCCCGGAACCGGTACCAGAACCCGGGCCGCTACCGGCCGGCGACGAGGACACCTTCGTCATCCAGCAGCACCACGCCCGGCGACTGCACTGGGACCTGCGGCTGGAACGAGACGGCGTACTGGTGTCGTGGGCGGTGCCCCGCGGCCTACCGCTGGAACCCGGAGAGAACAGGCTGGCCGTGCACACCGAGGATCATCCGCTGGAGTACGCCACATTCGATGGCAGCATCCCGCGCGGTGAGTACGGTGGCGGCGAGGTTGCCATCTACGACCGGGGCAGCTACCGGACCGAAAAGTGGACCGGAGACAAGGTCACCGTCGAGTTCCACGGCAACCGGATCCGTGGCCGGTACGCGCTGTTCGCCACCGACGACAAGAACTGGCTGATCCGCCGGCTGGATCCACCCGACGACCCGGCGCGGGTACCTATGCCCACCGGACTGGCACCCATGCTGGCGGTCGCCCAGCGCACCCTGCCCCGTCCGCCGGAGCGCTACGGCTACGAGTTCGACTGGGGTGGCCGGCGCACCCTCAGCTACGTCCAGGGCGGTCGGGTCCGGCTGGTCGACGAGCAGGATGCGGCGCTTGGGACCCGGCCGACCGGGCTACCGGGGCTGGCCGAACAGCTGGGCGCCCGGCAGGCCGTCCTCGATGGCGAACTGGCGGACGTCGAGGGCACCAGACTGTACGTGCTCTACGACCTGCTGCACCTGGACGGTCAGGATCTGCTCGACTGGCCGCAGGAACGCAGGCGGGCCCGGCTGGACGAACTCCGGCTGGCCGGCGCGAGCTGGCAGACCGCGCCCTGGTTCGACACCGACGGGGCCGCCGTACTGGCCACGGCCCGGCAGCGGGAGCTGCCCGGGGTGATCGCCAAGCGCCGGGACGCACCGTACCGGCCGGGTGAACGCTCCACCGCCTGGAAGCGGGTGGCCAGCCACTGACCGCGGTCGCTGCGGGAGACTGGCGAGGTGATGCCCGCAGCCGACCACTCAGCCGGGACCGACCTGCCGATCCGGGCGGTCCTGCCCGAACTGTTCGACGCCCTGCGGGGCGCCGGGGCCGCCGTGCTGGTGGCACCGCCCGGTACCGGCAAGACCACGCTGGTGCCGCTGGCCCTGGCCGACGCGCTGGACGGCCGGATCGTGGTGGCCGAGCCACGCCGGGTGGCGGCCCGCGCCGCGGCCGCCCGGATGGCCGCACTGCTCGGTGAGCAGGTCGGCGAACGGGTCGGCTACACGGTGCGGGGCGAACGCCGGGTCGGACCGGCCACCCGGGTCGAGGTGGTCACCACCGGGCTACTGGTACGTCGGCTGCAGCACGACCCGCAGCTGCCCGGTGTCTCGGTACTGCTGCTGGACGAGTGCCACGAACGTCAGGTGGACGCCGACCTGGTGCTGGCGTTCACCGCCGAGGTACGCGCCGCGCTGCGGCCGGACCTGTGGGTACTCGCCGCCTCCGCCACCCCGGACACCGCGACACTCGCGGCCATCCTGGGCGACGCGCCGGTCGTACAGGCGCAGGCCCAACCACACCCGGTACAGATCACCTGGTGCCCGCCGCCGCAGCCGGTACAGCCCGCGCTGGGCTCACGGGTCGATCCGGGGCTGCTGGCGCAGGTTTCCGCGACGGTACGGCGCGCACTGGCCGAACAGTCCGGTGACGTACTGGTGTTCCTGCCCGGCGCAGCGGAGATCGACCGGGTCGCCGGGCAGCTCCGCACACTGCCATCCGGCATCGACGTACTGACCTTGCACGGGCGGCAGAGCGCCGCTGTTCAGGACGCTGCGCTGCGACCCGGTACCCGTCGCCGGGTAGTGCTGGCCAGCGGCATCGCCGAGAGCAGCGTGACCGTACCGGGGGTGCGGGTGGTAGTGGACGCGGGTCTGGCCAGGGTCCCTCGTACCGATCTCGCCCGCGGCCTGGGTTCGCTGGCGACCGTTCCGGTGTCCCGAGCGGCGGCCGAGCAGCGGGCCGGGCGGGCCGGGCGGCAGGGACCGGGTCAGGTGTACCGGTGCTGGTCGGCCGCCGACCACGATCGTCTGCCGGCCCGTCCGGAGCCGGAGATCACGGTCGCCGACCTGACCGGCTTCGCGCTGCAGCTCGCCTGTTGGGGTGTGCCCGACGGGGTCGGGTTGAGCTGGGTGGATCCGCCGGGAGAGGCGGCGATGCGGGTGGCCCGGGAATGCCTGCGGACCCTGGGTGCGGTGGATGCGGCCGGTCAGGTCACCGGGCGGGGCCGGCAGATGGCCGCGGTCGGTACCCATCCCCGGCTGGCGCATGCCCTGTTGGACGGCGCGCCGTTGGTGGGTGAGCGGCGGGCGGCGGAGATCGTCGCCATGCTGTCAGACGAGTCGCTTCCCGGCCGATCCGATGATCTCTGCGCCCGGTGGCGGGAGTTACGGACGGGTGCGCCCGGCGCCGGCCGCTGGCGTTCGGAGGTACGGCGGCTGGAGTCCGCGCTGCCCAGCCGGGCCGCTGGACGCGATCGGACCGGACAGCTCACCGACGAACTGGCCGCCGGGCTGGTGGTCGGGTTCGCCTTCCCGGAACGGTTGGCCCGGCTGCGATCCGCCGGTGGGGAGTACCTGATGGCCGGTGGCACCGCCGCGGCACTGACCTCGGGGTCGGCCCTCACCAGCACGCGGTGGTTGGCGGTCGCCGTCGCCGACCGGCCGGCCGGGCAGCCCGCCGCCCGGATCAGGCTCGCGTCCCCGATCGACGAGGCGACCGCCGGACAGGCCGGTGCCGACCTACTGTCCACTATGGATGAGGTGGCCTGGGTGGACGGTGACGTACGGAACCGCCGGATGGACCGGCTCGGCGCGATCGTCCTGACCGCCCGACCACTGACCACTGCGGATCCGGAGCTGATCGCCGAGGCTCTGCGCACCGGTCTGCGCGAGGACGGCCTTGGCCTGCTGCGATGGACCCCCGTCGGCAACGGTCTGCGCGACCGCCTGCGGTTCTGCCGGCAGGTTTTCGGCGACCCCTGGCCGCAGGTCGGTGATGCGGCGCTACTGGCCGATCTGACCGACTGGCTGGGGCCGGAGCTGGCGAAAGCCCGTCGGCGCGCGGACCTGGCCCGCATCGACGCCGGAGCGGCGCTGCGTCGGCTGCTACCGTGGCCGCAGGCCGGCGAACTGGATCGGTTGGCGCCGGAACGGCTGAAAGTGCCGAGCGGGTCGGCGATCCGGATCGACTACACCGACCCGACCGCGCCGGTACTGGCGGTGAAGGTGCAGGAGGTCTTCGGCTGGGGTTCGGTGCCGACGATCGCCGACGGTCGGGTACCGCTGCTCCTGCACCTGCTGTCACCGGCGGGCCGGCCGGTGGCGGTCACCGCAGATCTGGAATCGTTCTGGCGCAACGGCTATCCACAGGTGCGGGCCGACCTACGGGGCCGCTACCCGCGGCATCCGTGGCCAGCGGATCCGGCCACCGCGCAGCCCACCGGCCGGACCCGGCCACACCGGTGACCCGGCCGGATCCGGCGGCTGAGCAACCGTCACAACTGGCCCGCGTCATGCAGCAGGCTCGCCAGCCCGGCGCCGTCCGAGGCCGCCAGCCACTTCTGCCCCACGGCGGTCCGCACCCGGCCACCACCGCCCTGCGGCGAGGGCAGACCGCGGGCCAGCAGCGCCTGCCCGGGAGACAGCCGTCGGATCGCCACCCCGGCGACGTTATCCGGATGGGCCGCGGCGAACTCGGCGTAGATCGCCTCGTCATGCTGACCGTCGTCACCCACCAGCAGCCATTTGATGTCCGGGAACTCCTCGGCCAACCTGGCCAGCGTCGCGCGTTTGTGTTCCTGGCCGCTGCGGAACCACCGGTCCTTGGTCGGCCCCCAGTCGGTCAGCAACAGCGGCCCGGCCGGGTACAGGTTGCGGGACAGGAACCGACGTAACGCCGGCGCCACGTTCCAGGAACCGGTCGACAGGTAGAGCACCGGCGCGCCCGGATGAGCCGTGGCCAGTCGCTCGTAGAGCACCGCCATGCCCGGCACGCACGCGCGGGCGTGCTCGTCGAGCACGAAGGTGTTCCAGGCGGCGAGCAGCGGCCGCGGCAGCGTCGTCACCATCACGGTGTCGTCGATGTCGGAGACGATGCCGAACCGGACTGCCGGGTCGACGATCCGCACCGGCACGTCCACCGGCCGGCAGCCCTCGCTGCTCATCCGTACCCGGGACCAGCCCGGTGCCAGATCCGCCTCGATCACCGCGTCGACGAAACCACCCCGGTCGGCGCGCAGTTCGTGACGCTGGCCGTCGGCTTCGACGTCGACCACGGCGTCCATCGCCGACAGCGCGGTGAAGCTGCGCCAGCCGCGCAGTTTGCGGCCCGGCGGGCGGGGCCGACGGTAAGGATGACTCAGCAACACCCGTCCCATCACCCGTACCCAGCCGGGCGCGCCGTAGCCGATGTAGGGCACGATCGACGGGCGCCAGCCACGTTGGCGCAGCTTGCGCTCGGCGACCTCGTGTACCGCGTCCTCGATCCGCGCCGCCCGGTGCAGCCGAGGACCGGTCGGCGCGTCAGTAGCCGAAGTCGACGACACCCTGCCAACCTCCCACCCAGGTACGCCGTCGGCCGCTACTCACCGTCGGTCTCCTCGGGCACGCACAGCCACAACGACCGGGGTCGGATCCCAGCGCGCAGGCTGCGCTGGGCGTCGATGACGTCACCGTCGAGTTCGCGGCTCTGCTTCCGGTCGCTGGTGATCCTGACCCGACGGGCCGGGATCACCTCCAGGCCCGGTATCCGCCGCTGCCTGCGCAGCAGCGACACGCCCAGGGCCACCCAGTGCCCCACGGTCCGCGGAGTCAGGATCGCCACATCCAGCTGACCGTCGTCCGGGCTGGCGTCGGCGAGCAACCGCAACCCGCCCTGCAGATGGCCGACGTTGGCCACCAGTACGCTGCGCGCCCGGCGCTGGATCGGCGGATCGTCGTCGATGTGGATGACCACCCGCATCGGCGAACCCCACACATGCCGCAGACCACCCACCAGGTACGCAAGCCAACCGAGCCGGGCCTTGATCCGCTCGGGTGTGGCGTCCAGCATGTGTGCGTCCAGGCCCATCCCGGCCATCACCGCGAAGTACTCGTCGCCGACCGTACCGACGTCGATCTGACGGCGGCGTCCCTCCACCGCCACCCGGACCGCCTCGGTCGGGTCGGTGGGCAGCCCCAGATTGGCGGCCAGCAGGTTGCCGGTACCGCCAGCGAGTACGACCATCGCCACATCGGTACCGACCAGCGCACCGACGCAGGAGCGTACGGTGCCGTCCCCACCGCAGACGAACAGCACCTCCACGCCGTCCTTGACGGCCTGGCTGGCCAGGCCGTGACCGGCTTCGCTGGGTGTGGTCTCATACCAGGCCGGTTCCGGCCAGCCGGCCCTGGTCAGTACCGAACCGACCGCCTCCCGCCACCGCGCCACATCCGCCTTGACCGGATTGATCACTACCGCAGAGCGCACTCCGCCGATCCTGTCCACGTTCGCCAGTGTGCAACAAGCAGGCACGACCGGCGACCCGGGACCGCCCACGCCCCTGCCCACAGCAGATCGCGTTGATAATGGCCTCAGTTCGTTGACCATGGCCTGAGCGGAGCCGTTGTCGGCGTGTCATGGCGGTGAGGCCAACGCCGTTCACTTAGAGCTCGCGCAGATAGGTGATGTTTATGGCCGGCGTGGGGGTCGGGTGTCCCATCGGTAGCTGATCCACGCTTGCCGGATCATGCTACGCACAGTGATGATCGAGTCGGCGAAATCGAGGAGCGCGGCGATGACAGACTCGCGACGTTCGTAGCAGCGTTGCAGCCGGTTGAACGCGTTGTGCCAGGCGTTGGTGCGTTCGGCATGCCAGCGTTGACTGGCCTGGATGGGTGCCTTGTCGCCCTTGTGCGCGATCTGGCCGTGTAGGCCACGGCCGGCCAGCTCGGTGCGGGTGGCGCCGGAATCGTAGCCGGCGTCGAGATGCACGGTGATCGTGTCGGGCAGCGGCCCGAGGTCGTCGAGCTGGTCGAGGGTGGGCGCCAGCAGAGGCGAGTCGTGGCGGTTGGCGCCGGCCAGGACTCGGCCCAGCGGGATGCCATAGCCATCCACCATCGACGAGCGTTTCATGCCTTGCTTACCGCGGTCGACCGGGGACCGGCCGGCGCACTGGCCGCCGCCGGGTGCCTTGGTGATACAGCCGTCCACCGCGATGTTGTCCAACAGCAGCCCGACCATGCGGTCGTAGACCTCCAACGCGATCCGTTTGAGGGCAACGAAAACACCGGCCGTGATCCACTCGTCCCGCCGGTTTCGGATGGTGGTGGCCGAGCAGGTCGTATCGGCGATGGCCTGATACGAGCAGCCGAATCGCAGCACCTGGATCAGCTTGTCGAATACGATCCGGTCGCCGATACGCGGCCGGTGGCAGCCCAGCGGATGGCCCGGATCCACCTGCGGCCGCTCGGGCAGCAGCGCGGCGAACTGGACCCACAGCGGCTCGATAAGCCATCCTGGAAGCGCAGGCACAGGACCTCCCGTGATCACGAAGCGTCAGCAACTTCATGATCACCGGTCCTGTGCCTGCTTGTCCGCCCCAACGCCACCCACCTTGACCTATCTGCGCGAGCTCTAAAGGTCACGATTATGATGACATTGAACTTTCGGGGAAAATGCCCACGCTGGAGTGGCAGAAGACGACCGCGCGAGCCTCATTTGCATCAAGCGGGCACTCAGTGAGCGGCGTTGACCTCGGCGCGTCGACCACGGCCCGACCGCCACTTCGCGGCGTGAGGTGCCGCTGGGACCATGATCGACGCCGTCAAGCCATGATCGATACCGCTCAGGGCTTCGGCAGCCGGACGACGGTGACGAAGAAATCGTCGATCTGCCGTACGACCTCCAGGAAGCGCTCGAAGTCGACCGGCTTGGTCACATACGCGTTGGCGTGCAACCGGTAGCTGCGGACGATGTCCTCCTCGGCCTCCGAGGTGGTCAACACCACCACCGGGATGGTGTTGAGGTTCTCATCGCTCTTGATCTTGGCAAGTACCTCACGGCCGTCGTACTTCGGCAGGTTGAGGTCGAGCAGGATCAGGTCCGGACGCGGCATATCGGTGTACACACCGCGTCGGTACAGGAAGTCGATGGCCTCCTCGCCGTCCCGCGCGACATGCAGGTTGTTGCGGACCTTGTTGTCCTTGAACGCCTCCCGGGTCATCAGCTCGTCACCGGGATCATCCTCGACCAGCAGGACCTCGATGGGCGCGACGGATTGGTCCATCAGTCTTCTCCTTGCGGTCCGGCCGGCGCCCCGTTCAGGGCTGCCCGACCGGTTTCACCACCGCCGGGTCCGGCGGCGGCGCTACCAGTCTCCACGACGGCGACACCAGCCCGGTCGGCGACCGCGTCCACGGTCCCAGTACCGGCGGAATCGTCGGCACCCGACTCGTCGGATCCGACACTCGGCTCGTCCGGCCCGGTGTTCTCAGCGTCCGACTCGATCTCTTCGGTCTCCGGTACCAGAACCGGAAGCGTCAGGATGAACCGTGTGCCGTCGGAATACCCTGTATCCAGCCAGATCTGGCCGCCGTGATGCTCGACGATCTTGCGGCAGAGCGCCAGCCCGATCCCGGTACCGCCGTAACTGTCCCGACTGTGCAGGCGCTGGAAAATGACGAAGATCTTGTCCGCGAACTGCGGATCTATCCCGATCCCGTTGTCGGTCACCGTGATCTGGCATTCGGCGCCGGACTCCTCGGACTCGATCACCACCCGGGGCACCCGGTCCGGTTCGCGGAACTTCAACGCGTTGCCGATCAGGTTCTGCCACACCATGGTCAACAGCGTCTGGTCGCCGACCACCGTGGGCAGGTCGTCGGGCACCACCACCTCGGCGTCGGAATCCTCCAGACTGCCGCCGAGGTTACGGATCCCCCGCTGCAGCGTGTCATCGAGCTTGACCGGCTCCCGACGGTCGTGCAGTCGGCCGACCCGGGAGAAGGTCAGCAGGTCGTTGATGAGTACCTGCATCCGTTTGGCGCCGTCGACCGCGAATGCGATGTACTGCCGGGCACTGTCGTCGAGCTTGTCGCTGTACCTGCGCTCCAGCAGCTGGCAGAACGACGCAACCTTGCGCAGCGGTTCCTGCAGATCATGGGAGGCGACGTAGGCGAACTGTTCCAGCTCGGCGTTGGACCGGCGGAGTTCCTGCGCCTGCTCCTTCAGCAGGATCTGATCCTCTATCCCCCGGTCCAGTTCGGCCAGGATCCGCCGACGCATACCGTCGATGTCCGCGCCCAGGCTCTCCAGTTCGCTGGCACCGGATCCATGAACCTCGTGCCGGAAGTCGCCATCGGCTACCAACCGGGTGTGTTCCCCCAGACCGCGCAACGGCCGGACCAGGTCGGAACGCAGCCGCCAGAACATGATCATCGCGGTGAGTACCAGGATGGCCAGAACGGCCACCAACGCGGCGGTACGCAACTGGACCGCACGCGCCAGGTCGGCGCGGGCAACCCGCTGGTCGGCATCCAGCCGATTCTGCTGACTGGTCAGGGCCTGCCTGATCCGGTCGAACTGGGCCTTGCCCCGGGTCGCGAGCTGCACGACCGAATGGGCGGTGGTGGTGTGCGGTCGGGCAGCCAGCGCCGGCTCGGCATATTGCTGCCGCCAGGTGGACGCGCGGCGCACCACGTTCTCCAGATCCGCACGGCGAGACTGGTCGTCGGCCAGCAGCCGACGCATCCGGGTCACGATCTGGGCCTGGTCCCGCTGCCCCTGCCGGTAGGGCTGGAGAAACTGGCGGTCGCCGGTCAGCAGGTAGCCGCGCAGCCCGGTCTCCTGGTCCAGCAGGACGGTCTGCAGCTGACCGGCGTCACGGACCGCCGGGAAGATGTGGTCGGCGAGCCGGTTGGTGGCCCTGCCGTTGCTCTGCAGCGCACCGGCGGCGGCCGCCGCCGCGACCAGCAGCAGGGTGGCCACCACCACGAAACCCGCGGACACGCTGCGCTGGATGCTCCAGTGGACACGCCGGGGACGTCGGTCCGCCGGGCCGGACGGTGAGGAACTGGTCACGAGTTCTTCCAGTGTAGGTAGAGCATGGCCAGGTCGTCGTTGTTACGACCCGCGTCGGACACCAGCACCGCGTCGAGTAGACGTTCAACCAGGACCTCGGGTGGCTGGCCGGCCAACCCGTCGGTCAGCTGTACCAGACCGTCGACGCCCCATCGCTGGGTCCCGATGCCGCAGTGCGCGTCCATCAGACCATCGGTGTAGAGCAGCAGACCACCCTCGGCGGGCATCTGCCACACCCGTTCGGTCCAATCCTCGAACTCGGTGAACATCCCGATCGCGAAGCCGGGCTCGCAGGGCAACCGGGTGCACCGGCCGTCCACCAGCCCGAGCGGCGGTGGATGCGCCGCGCTCAGGGTACGTACCGTCGCGCTGTCCAACGAGACCGCCACCATACAGATCGTGGCGTACAGCTCCTCCCGTGGACGCTCGGCTACCAGCATCTGCTGCATTACCGTGGCCAGGCGCGGGCCCGACACCCCGGCCAGTACCAGCGCCCGCCAGGCGCTGCGCAGCAGCACACCCAGGGCAGCCTCATCCGGGCCGTGCCCGCAGACATCGCCGATGACCAGGTGCAGGGTGCGTTCGTCGGTCTGGACGGCATCGTAGAAATCGCCGCCCAGCAGCGCCCGTTCCCGGCCCGGGCGGTATCGCGACACGATGCCCAGACTGGGGTGGTCGAGTCGGGGCCGGGGTAGCAGACCGCGTTCAAGTCGGGCGTTCTCCTGGGCACGCATCTCGGTTTCCCGCAGAACCCGACTGGTCTGTTCGAACTGGCGGCGCTGCACCGCGTAACGGATCGCCGAACCCAGTAGGGGGCCATCCACCTGGCCCTTGATCAGGTAGTCCTGCGCGCCCTGACCAACGGCCGCGGTGCCGGCCGCCTCGTCGGCCAGGCCGGTGAGGACCAGCACCGCCGACTGGGGTGCAGCCCGCAGGATCGCCTCCAGGCCGGTGAGCCCCTGGGTATCCGGCAGGTTGAGATCCAGCAGAACGCAGTCGAAACCACGCCGTAGCGTGGTCAACGCACTGGCCAGGGTGCTGGACACGGTCAGCGTGACCCGCAGGCCACTGTCCGCCAGTTGTTCCTCGACCAGTAACGCATCACCGGCATCGTCCTCCACCAGGAGGACCGACAGGAGTTCGGCACTTCGGCCGGTGGAGCCCGCCGAGCGGCGGTCGACGACGGTCACCGAGGGCTTCGGTGCCCAGGGACCGCTCTGCGACGGCCCCATCGACATGCGGTCGCGCAGCGCACCGCCGCCGCCGATACCGCGGCAGCGGTGCTCCAACTGGGTGACATGGGGCGTCCCACCTTCACTCCCGTTGGTCGAACCCTGTCGTCGACCACCTTCATTGCCGTGCGGAAACTATATCGTTTGCCGGCGACCCGCCACCTTTTCGGTTCTTACTCGTTAGAGAGATACCTTCTGGCGCACTTTTCGGTACCGATCGCTGCGCCTGATCCGAGGAAGTCTCGAGTTGGCCGCCCTGCTGGTGACGGAACGGATATACGCCACCTCCTCCCGATCGCCGGAAACCCACCATACGCACAAGTTCGTCCCGACATGCTGAGCGGCAGCCGACCATCCAGCTGGTCTCCAGTGCCGTGACCGGGAAGCTCGACCGCATGAACCTTCCGGTTCACGCACTAGCCGACCGGCAGGATGAGCTCCCAGGTGTCGACGGCGAAGTCCGGCACCAGCCCGAGCCGCCGATAGCAGCCGAGCGCGCCAGTGGTGTTGGCGGTGTCCAGAGTCCGACAGTGTCGCGCACCCGGGCGGCAAACTCGGCGAACGCGGTACGCAGCAGAGGTGTCAATCCCCCGCGCGTCGGGTGGCCGGAACACAGTCGGTTGAGCGGTCATGCCGGCAGTATGTGACCGGTGGCGCCGTCAGTGCCCCTGGGTTTCGCCGGTCGGCTCCTCGAACGTCGCCCCGGACAGTTCGAGCATGCTCGGCAGGTCGGCGACCTTCGCCGCCGGTCGCTGCTGCTTCTCACCGCACAGCAACTCATGGCGCTCCAACCGCAGCCAACCGTCCCAGGTGGTGTAGCGCACGCCGCGGTCGCTCAGCAAGGTGGTCAGATCCTCCACCGCCGGGCAGGGCGCCTGCGGCAGTGTGGGCAGATCCGTCAGCAGGGTCCGTACGGTCTCCGTGGCATCGGCCTTGTTCGTACCGATCACACCGACCGGACCGCGCTTGACCCACCCCGCCACATAGATGCCGGGCAGTGGCTGTCCGTCCGGGCCGACGACCCGGCCGGCCTCGTGCGGGATGGTGCCGTGGGCCTCGTCGAAGGGCAGCCCGGCGATCGGCGCACCCCCATATCCGACCGCACGCAGCACACACTGCGCCGGAACGGTCTCGTACCGCCCGGTGCCGACGACCCGACCGTCGCGCAGCTCGGTGCCTTCCAGCCGGACCGCCTCCACCGCGCCAGTGCCCAGGATCTCGGTGGGCCTGCTCCAGAAACGCAGATGGATGCGCCGGGACGCGGCGCCGACCGGGCGGTCCAGCCAGGACCTCAGGGTGCGCAGATTGTTGCGGACCGTCCGGTCGTAGTCGGATCCTTCGTCGTCGGCCTCCGGCGGCAGGTCCTCGCCACGTAGCAGCAGGTCCACGTCCGTCAAGGCGGCCAGTTCCCGAAGCTCCGGAGTGGTGAACTTGGCATGTTGCGGCCCACGCCGGGCGATCAGGTGCACATCCCGGACCTGATTGTCCCGGTATGCGGCGAGCACCGAATCCGGCACATCGGTACGGCCCAGGTCGCTCACCCCGGTCACCAGCATCCGCGCCGCGTCGAGCGCCACATTTCCGGCACCGACCACAACAACCTCGGCAACATCCAGTCCGAAGTGTGTCGGGCCGTCCGGATGGCCGTTGTACCAGTCGATGAAAGCGGCGGCCGGTTGACTGCCGGGCAGGTCCTCGCCGAGGATACCGAGCTGACGGTCGTGCGGGCTGCCGCTGGCGTGGATCACCGCGTCGTAGTGCCGACGCAGGTCCGTTGCGTCGAGATCCTGGCCGTAGCGCACGTTTCCCAGGAACCGGACCTGCGGCGAGCCGAGGACCCGGGCCAGTACCCGGCTGATCGACTTGATCTTCGGATGGTCCGGCGCCACACCGTAGCGGACCAACCCGAACGGTGCCGGAAGCCGGTCGAGCACATCGACCAGCACGTCGTGGCCGGCGGCGAGCAGGGCCTGCACCGCGTACACCCCGGCGGGGCCGGATCCGACCACCGCGACCCGCAATGGGCGCTGCGCTACGACGTGGTCCGCCATGTCACGTCCTCCCCGGCCACCTGCCCGGCTCGCCCGGCATTGCCTACCGCGAAGTCTAGTCAGCCGAACCGTCCCCGTGCTGTCCCCGATGCCGCAGCGGGGGGTCAGTCCGGGTCCGCCGCGCCCGGGACGGCTGCACCCGGGACGGTTCACCGGGCATCTTGGGATGGTCCGGCGGGTAGGGCAGATCGCCGCGACCGTCGTGTTCGTCGCGGTCCGCCCACCCCAGCAACGTTTCCAGCCCGTACGCCTGCTCCTCGAGCCCGGTGTGCGGGTCGCCCTGCGTACGCAACCGCTCCGGCACCGTTTGCAGGGTGAAGTCGTCGGGCTCCACGCTGGACAATTCGTCCCAGCTGACCGGGGTGGACACCGTGGCACGCTGGTTGGCGCGCAGCGAGTAGGCGCAGGCGATGGTGCGGTCCCGAGCGGCCTGGTTGTAGTCGACGAACACCTTCTGGCCGCGCTCCTCCTTCCACCACGCGGTAGTCACCTGCCGGGGCATCCGACACTCCAGCTCCCGCCCGAACGCGATCAACGCCCGGCGCACCTCGGTGAATGTCCACTCTGGACGTATCCGTACGTAGATGTGGACGCCCCGACCGCCGGAGGTCTTCGGAAAACCGACCAGATCCACATCGGACAACAGCGCGCGGGCCTCCGCCGCGACGGTGACCGCGTCGGCAAATCCCGTGCCCGGCTGAGGATCCAGGTCGATCCGCAACTCGTCGGGATGGTCCAGGTCGTCGCCACGTACCGGCCACGGGTGGAACACGATGGCGCCCAGATTCGCCGCCCACAGCACGTGGGACATGTCAGCCGGGGCGAGTTCGTCGGCCGTACGACCGCTGGGGAAGGCGATCCTGGAACTACGTAGCCAGTCGGGCCGTTTGGCCGGCACCCGCTTCTGGAAGAACGTCTCGCCGGCCAGGCCGTCCGGGAAACGCTGCAGCATGGTGGGTCGGTTCTGCAGAGAGTGCAGGATGCCGTCCTGTACAGCCAGGTAGTAGGACACCACGTCCCACTTGGTGAAGCCACGGTCGGGGAAGTAGACCTTCGCCGGGCTACTGACCCGCAGTGTCCGACCGTCCAGCGTCACCTCTTCAAAGCTGCCCGCCATGGCCGCAGCGTAGCCCGACCGCGCAGCCGGCGCAGCGAGTTCATCCACTGCACGGACCTCCGATACGCCTCCGTTACTGACATGTGGCGGTAAAAGTGGTAGGCAGTGCGGGACGTTACCGTCGAACCGCCCGCGTGGAACTGCCACGCCGGGGCGTTCCGGTCGATTCAGGAGGTTCCTCGCGTGTCAAAGCGCACCCGTGCCGTCGCAGGCGGCCTCATCGCGCTGACCACCACCGCCGGGCTCACCCTCGCCCTGGTGGGTCCGGCCGCCGCCGCATCGGCCGACGTGGTGATCAGTCAGGTGTACGGGGGTGGCGGCAACTCCGGCGCCACCCTCACCAACGACTACGTACAACTGGCCAACCGGGGTGGCGCGGCCATCGACCTGTCCGGTTGGAGCGTGCAGTACGCCTCCGCCACCGGCACCAGCTGGCAGGTCACCAAGCTGACCGGCACCCTGGCCGCCGGCAAGAGCTACCTGATCGCCGAGGCAGCGGGCGCCGGGGGCAGCACCCCGCTGACCGACCCCGACGTGACCGGCACGATCGCGCTCAGCGCCAGCAACGGTCGGATCGCCCTGGTGTCCGGCTCCGCCGCCCTGACCTGCGGCACCAGCTGCGCACACGCCGACGGCGTACACGACTACCTGGGTTACGGCAGCGCGGTCGAGGCCGAGGGCACTCCGGTACCGGCGCTGTCGTCGACCACCGCAGCGGTACGCACCGACGCCGCCGACACCGACGACAACGCCACCGACTTCACCGTGGCCGATCCGGACCCGGCCGGCGGCGGTGGCAGCAACCCGCCGCCGACCGGTGATCCGGCCCGCATCCACGAGATCCAGGGCGCCGCGCACCGTTCCCCGCTGGCCGGCAAGCCGGTCACCGAGGTACCCGGCGTGGTCACCGCGGTCGGGCCGAAGGGATTCTGGTTCCAGGACACCCACCCCGACCGCAACCCCGCCACCAGCGAGGGCCTGTACGTGTTCACCTCGAGCAAGCCGACGGTGGCTCGTGGCGACGAGGTCAGCGTGGCCGGCACGGTCAGCGAGTACCGTGCCGGCAACTCCGCCACCAACCTGACCACCACCGAACTGGGCCACGCGACGGTCACCGTCACCGGGCACGGCGCAAAGCTGCCCCGGGCGACCCTGATCGGGCCGGGCGGGCTGGCCATACCCGACGCGGTACGCGCCGACAACCCCGGTGACGTGGAAACCTCCACCACCTTCAACCCGCGGCGCAACGCGCTGGACCGGTACGAGTCGCTGGAAGGCATGCTGGTCGAGATCCGCAACGCGGTGGCGGCCGGACCGACCAGCCACTACCACGAACTGCCGGTACTGCCCGGCGGCCGGGTCGACGTACGCACCCCCAACGGGGGCGCGAAGTACGCCGGCTACCGCAACGCCAACCCGCAGCGGCTGACCCTGGCCGGCACGTTGGCGCCGATCCCGGACGTCAACACCGGCGATGTACTACCCGGCCGCGTCGACGGGGTACTCGACTACGGCTACGGCAACTACATGCTCTACCCGACAACGACGCCGACCGTACGCTCCGGCGGCATCACCCCCGGCACCACCCGGGCGCAACGTTCCGGCGAGCTGGCGATGGCCACGTACAACGTGGAGAACCTGGCACCGTCGGACCCGGCGGACAAGTTCGACCGGCTCGCCCGGGGCATCGTGCACAACCTGTCCTCCCCCGACATCATCGCGGTGGAGGAGATCCAGGACAACGACGGCGCCACCAACGACGGTGTGGTCGCGGCCGACCAGACCTGGAACAAGCTGATCGACGCGGTGAAGGCGGCCGGCGGCCCCACCTACCAGTTCCGTTCTATCGACCCGGTCGACGACACCGACGGTGGCCAGCCGGGCGGTAACATCCGGGTCGGTTTCCTGTTCCGCACCGACCGCGGTGTGCAGTTCGTGGACCGCTCGCCGAGCGACGCGACTGCCCCTGACTCGGTGACCAGCGTGCATGGCAAGCCGCAACTGGTCCACTCCCCTGGGCGCATCGCACCACAGGACCCGGCCTGGGACAATTCCCGCAAGCCGCTCGCCGGCGAGTTCACCTTCCACGGCCGGACGCTGTTCGTGCTGGCCAACCACTTCGACTCCAAGGGCGGCGACCAGCCGCTGATGGGCCGCTACCAGCCGCCGGGACGTTCCAGCGAGGTCCAGCGCCACAAGCAGGCCACCCTGGTACACGACTTCGTCCGGCAGATCCAGGCGATCGACCGCAGGGCCGACGTGGTGGTCCTGGGCGACCTGAACGACTACGAGTTCTCCGAGACCGCCTCGATCCTCACCGGCGGCCGGACACTGGTGGACCTGCCCCGCACGCTGCCGCTACGGGAGCGCTACACCTACGACTACGAGGGCAACTCCGAGGTGCTCGACCACGTACTGGTCTCGCCGGCGCTGATGCCCCGGCACGACTACCAGGTCGTACACATCAACAGCGAGTTCGCCAACCAGACCAGCGACCATGACCCGCAGATCGTCCGACTACGGCCGTGAACCGACTCGAACCGCGCTGAACTGAACTGATCCGTCTCCGACCGCCCGGGTGCACCGTTCTGGTGACCCGGGCGGTTGCGGCGAAAGGTGCCGGTGACGCAACGGCCGGCAGCCATCAGCCGACGTACCGTGGAGGCATGACCGAGCACGGCACCACCGACACCGACCTGCCGACCAGTGAAGACGGCTGGCGCGAGCGACTCACTCCGCAGGAATTCGCGGTGCTGCGCGAAGCCGGCACCGAGCGCCCGTTCACCGGCGAATACGTCGACACCAAGGCCCAAGGTGTCTACCGGTGCCGGGCCTGCGGAACGGAACTGTTCCGTAGCGACGCGAAGTTCGAGTCGCACTGCGGCTGGCCGTCCTTCTTCACCCCGTTGGCCGGCGAGTCGGTCACCCTGCTGTCCGATGTGAGCCTCGGCATGGAGCGGGTGGAGGTGCGCTGCGCTCGGTGCGACTCGCACCTCGGGCACGTGTTCACCGGCGAGGGCTACGACACCCCGACCGACCAGCGCTACTGCATCAACTCGATCTCCCTCACCCTGGAACCGGCGGACGAGGACTGACCAGGACGGGCCGTACCCTCGGGGCGTGACTGAGCTGCGACTACGCCGGGCCCGGTTCGCCGAGCTGTCGACCACCGAACTGTACGAGCTGCTGCGGCTGCGGGCGGACGTGTTCGTGGTCGAACAGGACTGTCCGTACCAGGATCTGGACGGCCGGGACAGCGAGCCCGGCACCTTACACCTGTGGTACCAGCTGGACGGCCGGCCCGTCAGCTATGTACGGATCCTCACCGAACCCGACGCCGTCATGCGGATCGGTCGGGTCTGTACCGAGCACGGCGCGCGTGGTGCAGGGCTCGCCGACCGGCTGTTCACCGCCGCGCTGGAGCTGACCAGGGCGGGCATCGTCGTGCTCGGCGCACAGTCGTACCTCACCGGCTTCTACGCCCGGCACGGCTTCAGCGCCGATGGCCCTGAATACCTGGAGGACGGCATCCCGCACACTCCGATGATCCGGACCCCGCCGGACCGGCACCCAAGATGAGGCAGGGGCGGACCACCCGGCTGTCGACGTAAGGTCGGATCGGCGTAGATCGATCAGAAATGGTCGCGGGCGTGGCCGGACACACCGTCGGCCGCGCCCAGCGGTCATCCCGGGCCACCACCGGCCCGGCGGAAGGGAGTCACATACATGGACGCTGGCACAGGCGGCGCGATCACCCCGGACGACATCCAGCTGCTGCGCAAACAGTTCGCCGCGAATCCGGCGTACCGGGTGGCACAACATGCGGTCGCCGCGCATCCGGTCGACGAGATCGCGCTGGACCGTACGATCGTGCGCGACACCGACCACTCGGTGTCGCACCTGCTCGACGACTGGAAGGCGACCGACCAGCAGAAGAGCGGGCGGTGCTGGCTGTTCGCCGGGCTGAACCTGCTGCGGGTCGGCACCAGGAAGCTGCTCAACGTCAAGGAGTTCGAATTCTCCCAGAACCACCTGATGTTCTGGGACAAGCTCGAACGGGCCAACTACTTCCTCGAAGCGGTCATCGACACCGCAGGGCGTGACCTCGACGACCGGACCGTCGGGCACCTGCTCACCACCGTCGCCGACGACGGCGGGCAGTGGAACATGTTCGTCGCGCTGGTCGCCAAGCACGGCCTGGTGCCCAAGTCGGTGATGCCGGAGACCCAGTCGTCTTCGAACACCATGCGGCTCAACTCGGTGCTACGCAAGATCCTCCGGGAGGGCGCCCGTACCCTCCGGTCGAGCACCGGCACCGTCGAGGAGCTGCGGGATCGCAAGCGGGAGATCCTGGCCGTGGTCCACCGGGTACTCACCATCCACCTGGGCAACCCGCCGGAAAGCTTCGACTGGCAGTGGGTGGACGCCGACCGGCAGTTCCACCGCGATGGCACGCTCACCCCGCACCAGTTCGCCGAACGGTACGCTCAGCTGCCCCTGTCGGACTATGCCTGCCTGGTGCACGACCCGCGCCCCAGCAGCCCGACCGGCCGCACCTTCACCGTGCAGTACCTGGGCAACGTACTGGACGGGCCACCGGTGGTGTACCTCAACGTCGACATGACGGTACTCAAGGACGCCGCCGCCCGTACGATCGCCGGCGGCGAACCCGTCTGGTTCGGCTGCGACGTGGCGCAGCAGTTCGACAAGAAGGAAGGTCTCTGGGACGCGGCGCTGATCGACTACGGATCGGTGTACGGGACCAGCTTCGAGCTGGACAAGGCCGCACGGCTGGAATACCACGAGACGGCGATGAGCCACGCGATGCTGTTCACCGGCGTCGACCTGGTCGACGGTGCGCCGCGACGTTGGCGGGTGGAGAACTCCTGGGGGGACGACCTGGGCAAGCAGGGCTTCTTCACCATGAACGACTCGTGGTTCGACGAGTACGTGTTCGAGATCGCGGCCCGGCGTGAACTGCTGCCCACACAGTTGCAGGAGGCGCTGTCCGGCGAGCCAATTGTGCTGCCGGCCTGGGACCCGATGGGCGCCCTGGCCCGCTGACACACGTGTCGGGCCCGGCCGGCAGGACCGCGCCGGGCTCCGACCACGCCAGCTCGCGAACCTAGGGCAGATCGGCGATGATCTCGCCGATGTCGCGCCAGCGACCCGTGTAGAACGGGATCTCCAGCCGGGTGTGCCGGCGGGCCGTCGCGGCCCGCAGGTCACGCATCAGGTCCACGATCCGGTGCAGCTCGTCGGCCTCGAACGCCAACACCCATTCGTAGTCGCCGAGCGCGAACGCCGGCACCGTGTTGGCCCGCACGTCCGGGTAGCCCCGGGCCATCTTGCCGTGCTCGGCGAGCATGAACCGGCGTTCCTCGTCGGGCAGCAGGTACCACTCGTACGACCGGTTGAACGGATACACCGACACGTACTTCTTCGGCTCCTCACCGGCCACGAACGCCGGCAGGTGGCTCTTGTTGAACTCGGCCGGGCGGTGCACCGCCATCGCCGACCAGGCCGCGGTCAGGTAGCGGCCCAGCTGGGTACGCCGTACCGCGCCGAACGCGTCCTGCAACGCGTCCGGATCGCCCGAGTGCCACCAGATCATCAGGTCCGCGTCGGCGCGCAGCGCGGACACGTCGTACGTGCCCCGCACCACCACGTCCCTGGCCGCTAACTGTTCGAACAGGCCGGTGACCTCATGGGTCAGCTCGTCGCGCAGGACCGGTAGCGCAGCGTCGGCCCGAAACACCGACCACATCGTGTACCGGACCGTGGCGTTCAGCTCGCGGATGCGCGCGGCTGCGGTGGGCTCGGATGCTGTATCAGCCATGGTTGACTTCTCCCAGTGGTACGGATACTGCCGTCGGCCCGAGGCCGGCGATCAGGGATTCAGCGGCGTGCTGTCCGGAACGGGCACACACCGGCACTCCGACGCCGTCGTAACCGGCGCCGGCCAACGCCAGCGTCGGATGCCCGGCCAGGGCGGCGCGGGCCCGTACGATCCGGTCGGTGTGGCCAGGCCCGTATTGCGGCAGACCACCACCCCACCGGCGTACCGCGGTTGTCAGCGGGGTGGGCAGTCGCTGGCCGAGGATGGCGGACAGTTCCCGGTAGGCGAGGTCTGTCAGCTCCGCGTCGTCGCGCTGCAGGACCTGGGTCTCCCGGTAACGACCGATGGACAGCCGTACGGCACAACGGTCCGGTGCGGCCAGATGCGGCCACTTGCGGCTGACGAACGTCGCTGCCTTGACGGTGAGGCCCTCGGTGGCCGGGACCAGGAAGCCGGACGAGTCCGGCAGCACATCACCCGGCAGTACCAGCGTCACCAGCGCCACGCTTGCGTAGTCGAGTACCCCGACCTCGGCTGCGGCATCGGATGCGAACCCGGCCAGCAGCCGGGCCGCCGGGCGTGCCGGCACCGCCAACAGCACCGCGTCGGCCGTCACCTGCCGCGCATCCCGGGTGGAACCGATGGTCAGCTGCCAGCCGTGCGCCGTCGGGGCCAGGTGGCGTACCGGCAGACCCAGGCGCAGCTCGGCGCCGGATTCGCGGGCGAGCGCTCCGGTGAGCTGCGTCATGCCGCCACGCACCGCGCCGAACAGCGGACCGGTGCGACGTGGGGTGGCACGCTGGGCGACGGTCACCGCGGCGGCCAGGGTGCTCTCCCGCTGCGCGGCCTGATGCAGCGCCGGCAGCGTCACGGCCAGCGAGAGGTCGTCGGCCCGGCCCGCGTACACCCCGCCCAGCAACGGATCGACGAGCCGTTCCACCACCTGGTCGCCGTAGCGGGAGCGGACCAGTCCGCCGACCGACACATCCGCGCCCGGGCCCAGCAGCGGCCCGGCGGCATCCGGCTCGTCCCGCGGGTGGGCCACCCCATCACCGGCCCACGCACCGGGGTCGGCCGGGATACCCATCAGGGTGCCGGCCGGCATCGGCCGGATCCGCCCGTCTGCGAGGAGACCGGCGCCCAGCGGGGCCGGATGTACCAGCTCACCCAGCCTGACCTGGCGGGCGAGTTCGGCCATGACCGGGTCACGCAGCAGGAACGCTTCTGCGCCCTGCTCGATCCTCATCCCACCGACGTCTCCGGTGGACAGCTTTCCGCCGACCTGGCCAGCCTGGTCGAACACCGTGATCCGCAGCGACGGCCCACCGAGTTCACGCAACCGCAGTGCGCCGGCCAGTCCGCTGATGCCCGCGCCCACCACCACGACATGCGTCACGACCGAATTCTCCCGCGCCGGGAGGTCCAGCCCTCCGACCGGGCCGGGCCGGTCGGATCCGCGCGCCGGTCATGCCCACCGGGACCGACCCTCATGGCAGCTCGTGCACCAGGTCCACAACGCGGGCGAGGACGTCGGGGTCGGTCTCGGGCGGAACGCCGTGACCAAGGTTGAACACGTGGCCGGGCGTCCGGTCACCTTCCGCGACGATCCGTCGCACCTCGGCGTCCAGTACATCCCACGGCGCGAACAACAGCGCCGGGTCCAGATTGCCCTGTACCGCGCATTGCGGGCCGACGGCGGCGGCTGCCTCGTCCAGCGGTGTACGCCAGTCGACCCCGACCACGTCGGCACCGACCTCGGCCATGGCCGGCAACAGGTGTCCGGTTCCCACACCGAAATGGATCCGGGGAATCTGTGGGTCGGCCTGCCGGACCGCGGCCAGTACCGCTGCGGAATGCGGGGCCACGAAGCGTCGGTAGTCTGCCTCGGACAGTGCACCGGCCCAGGAATCGAACAACTGCACCGCGGAAACCCCGGCGCCGATCTGGACCCGCAGGAACTCGGCGGTAATCTCCACGAGCCGCGCGCACAGTGCATGCCAGACTTCGGGCGCGCCGTGCATCAACGCCTTGGTCCGGACATGGTTACGCGACGGCCCGCCCTCCACCAGGTAACTGGCGAGGGTGAATGGCGCTCCGGCGAAGCCGATCAGCGGTGTGGCACCCAGCTCGGCGGTCAGCAGACCGATGGCCTCAGCGACGAAACCGACATCCTCGGCGGTCAGCGTACGGATCCGCTCGACCGCGGCCGGGTCCCGTACGGGTTCGGCCAGAACCGGCCCCACACCTGGCTTGATGTCCACCTCGACGCCAGCGGCAGCCAACGGGACCACGATGTCGGAGAACAGGACCGCGGCGTCGACGCCCAACCTGCGCACCGGCTGCAGAGTGATCTCACAGACCATCTCGGGGCGGCGACAGGCCTCCAGCATCGCGGTTCCTTCGCGGAGCGCCCGGTACTCGGGCAGCGACCGACCGGCCTGGCGCATGAACCAGACCGGTCGACGCGACACCGGCTCACCGCGGCAGGCACGCAGGAACACAGGCTCGGTACCCACAGATGCGCTCATCGTTGCCATCCTCGCACGCACCCTGCCGGGGCACGGAGTGTGCCCCGGCAGGGTGCGACCTGGATTCGCTTGACGCACCAGGTTTCCGGTATGACCGTCCGGCGTGCCATCCGGGGCGTAGCGGGCCATGGCGCATAGGCTCGGGCACATGGCGCCGTCAACCGTGCTGCCCCCGGAGACCTTCACACGCGCGGTGCAGGGGCTCAACTCGGTGCAGCCTCGGGCGGAGATCGTGCTCGAGGAGTTTCCGGCACCCAGAAAGCTGGCACCCTACGCGTTCGCATTGAGCGCAACCGTCCTGCGAGACGACGACGAGGTGTCCACCGGGCGGCTCATCCTGCTGCACGACCCGGACGGGCACGAGGCGTGGTCCGGCACCCTGCGCCTGGTCACCTACGTCACCGCGGAGATCGAGGCGGAGCTGGCCGCCGATCCGTTGCTGCCGGCGGTGGGCTGGAGTTGGTTGACCGATGCGCTGGAGGCGCACGGCGCCCGCTACACCGCGGCGGCGGGCACGGTCACCCAGACGACGTCCACCCGGTTCGGGGACCTGGCCGGGCCACCGGCAACAGCAGATCTGGAGATCCGGGCATCGTGGACGCCGCTGGCCCCGGATGTCGAAGTACATCTGGAGGCCTGGTGCGTGCTGCTGGCCTCGACCGCCGGGCTGCCGCCGCCGGGCGTCACCTCGTTACGGACCGACCGGGAATGATCGTGCGGTGGGGACGCGACCGCCGGTACGGGCCGCGTCCCTACCGGATCACCTGATCAGGTCGTCTGCCTTACGGCACGGCGCCTGCAGATCCTTGACCAGCTGACGGTACTTCTTCTCATCGTTCTTACCGGCCGCGACCAGCGCATCCTCCAGCATGCTCAGACACTTGGCAACGGTGGCCTTGTCATCGGCGAGGGATTTGTTGGTGTCCTGCTCCCCGGACAGGTCCTTGTTGGCCTTGTCGAGATCCTTCTTGGTCGAGTCCAACCGTTTGCCGAGGTCACTGATCTTCTTCTTCTGACCGTCGATCGTGCTCTGCCGACTGGCAGCGACCTTCTTCTCGTTGTTGTAGTCACCGTTCTTGGTCACGAACATCACGGTCATGGTGACGGCGAGGATCAGGAACACAGCGGTCGCGGCGGTCAGTACCGGAATCCACGGGCCACGCTTGCGCGGCTGCTCGGTACCGAACCGGGTCGGCTCGCCGGGACCCACGGAGGGCAGCGCCATAGTGTGCTGCGGGCCGGCAGCACCCTGGTCAGGACCGTAGTTGGGAGCGCCGCTGGCCGGCATCGGGGTGAACGGCGCAGTCTGCTGCTGACCGTAGCCCGGACCACTGGCCGGTGGGGCGCCGTAGCCCGGACCACTGGCCGGTGGAGTGCCGTAGCCCGGACCACTGGCCGGTGGAGTGCCGTAGCCCGGACCGCTCGCCGGTTGGTCACCGTAGCCGGATCCGGCGGGCGGGGGTGAACCTGCCGGCTGCTGGTCGCCGTAACCCGGCTGGGGTTGCTGCCCGTACGGCGCACCGTACTGCTCCGGTGGCGCTTGATGGTTCGGCTGGCCGGGGCCGCCCCAGCCCTGCTGCGGGCCGTCGGGCGGATACGGCCCGTTCCCGTATCCGGGTTGGCTCATCGTGTGACTCCTCCTCCGCGGGGCAAGATGCCCCGGTGCCTGTGCTCATGGTGCCCGACGTGTGCACGTGTCACGTCCGGCGATCGACCGGATGCCCAGCCGGAACGCCTCAACCCCGACAAACCGAGAACTTGTCGCACGGTACCGAGATCGGGATCGCCAACCCGATCCCCTCCGCGTCGCGCGCCTTCTCGGTGGCGATACCGACCACCTCGCCCTTGGCGTTCATCACCGGACCACCGGAGTTCCCCGGATTGATCGCGGCATCGAACTGGATGAACTTCTTGTCGCTGCCGGGCACGTCACGTTGCGCGGAACTGACCACACCGGTGGTGACCGAGTCGTTGAGGCCGAGTGGTGAACCCACCACCACCACCGGCTCACCGGGCTGCACATCCGCCTTCACCGTGGTGAGGATCTCGAACTTCTGATCGCATTCGAGTACGGCGATGTCGAGGCTCTTATCGTGCTGGACGACCTTGGCCGGGAACTTCGAGTCACCACGCTGCAGTTCCACATCACTGCTGCCGTCGTCCAGCAGCGGCTGCACGACATGGTCGTTGGTCAGCAGGTATGACTCGCCGCCCGGGGCACTGCCGATCACGAACGAGCTTCCGGTGTAGTCGCCCGCAACCACCTGGAAGACGCTGGGCAGTACTTTCTTGGCCACCGCTGCGGCATCCAGCGACTTCTTCGCCCGCTCCTCCAGTGCCTTGACTGTGCCTTCCAGCGACTTGAACCGCTTGTCGCTGTGTGACTGGGCCGTCGCAACACTGCGCTTCTGCTCGTCCAACTTGGAATTCGTACGCACCAGCAGCACCGTCTGCACGGCCGCCACGCAGACCAGTACGCAGGCCAGCACCAGGGCCAGCACCGTGAGCGGGCTCCGCTGGTGGGTGCCACCCGGCGCCGCTGGTGGCTGCCAGAGCGGTGGGGAGCCCTGCGGCAGCGCCTGGTGGTGCTCGCCCGGCCCACCGGACCAGCCGGTCGTCCCCGGGTCGCCCGACCAGGTTCCGGTAGCGAACTGGCCGGTCGGCTGCGGCCCACCGGGCTGGCCCATCGGGTGCTGCCCGGGCGGCCCCTCCTGCGGCGCACCCGGTGGGAACTGACCCGGGAACTGCTGCGCCGGCAACGATCCCTGGCCGCGCCCACCGTACGGGTACTGGCCCGGCGCAGGGTGCCCGGATGCCGGCTGGTTCTGCGGGGGCTGAGCTTGCTGGCTCTGCGGGGGCGGGGCCTGCTGGGGGTACGAGGACTGGGCCTGCGGCTGATCGCCCGGCCCGGCCGGTGACTCCGACACACCGCTGGCCGCGCCCGCCCATTGCGGGTCGGGCCGCTCGGTGCGCTCCTGGATCGCCACCGGGCTACCGGGTGCCGGGGCGCCGGGTGCCGCCGGATTCGGCGGTCCCTCGGGCGCGCCGCCCGACTGCGCACCGACCTGTCGTTGGTGCTGCGAGTACGGATCGGTCATCTGACTACGGTCCTCCCCTGTCCTGCCCATCCTGCGCATATGCGGCGCCGGCCGTGAAGGTGGCCGCAGACGCGGCAGGTCGGCGAGCCGAAACTCCGACCGCGTCCCTGCGGCACACCGTAATGGTCGGGTGCCACACCCGAATGCCCGCGCACACGCGGGCAGCGGAGCAGGACGGTACCGGATGACAGTCAATACCGGCAGCGTCGGGAGCGTCCATACGCTATACCGCGAAATCGCACCTAAATCCGCTGACTCTCCCCGGCCACGACCGGCGCCGGGCCGGGGCGGCCAGAGATTCCCGGAGCACGGCCCGTACGGTGGGCAGGTGGCCGACGGATCATCGCCGGTACGTCGGGGCGCCAGCGACGCCCACACGCACCGCATTTCACCCACTCCCACCGCTGAGGGCACGACGACCCCGGACGGTGAGTCCCCGGCGCCGCGGCCGGTTGGCGCCACCATCCCGGAATTTCTCGAGCCGGTACCCGCTGAACCCGCCGCGACCAGGCCCGATACGGATTCTCCGGTGTCGGGAGGCAGCGGCCCCGAGGCGCGTACCGGTCCGGACACTGTGGGGCCGGCCGAGCAGCCGGACGACAGCCCGGCGCAGGACGACACACCGCCGGCGATACTGCTGCGCGAGCCGCGCGAGGGCATCCCCGTACCGGTCGCCGACCCCGCCGCCCTGGCCGACCTGGTCACCCGGTTCGCGGCCGGCCACGGGCCGGTGGCCATCGACGCCGAGCGTGCCTCCGGATACCGCTACACCCAGCGGGCGTACCTGATCCAGCTTCGGCGGGACGGGGCCGGGACGGCCCTGATCGATCCGATCCCGCTGGCCGCCGCGGGCACCGACCTGTCGGGCCTGACCGAGGCGATCGCGGAGACCGAATGGGTGCTGCACGCGGCCAGCCAGGACCTGCCGTGCCTGGCCGAGGTGGGCATGCGGCCCCGGCATCTGTTCGACACCGAGCTGGCTGCGCGGCTTGCCGGTTTCGAGCGGGTCGGACTCGCGGCCATCACTGAGCGATTGCTCGGCTACGCGCTGGAGAAGCACCATTCGGCGGCGGACTGGTCCACCCGACCGTTGCCGGAGAGCTGGCTGGCCTACGCGGCACTCGATGTGGAGTTGCTGGTCGCATTGCGCGATGAGCTCGCCGCGGAGCTGGCCCGGCAGGGCAAGGACGAGTGGGCGGCGCAGGAGTTCGCAGCGCTGGTCAGCGCGGGACCAGCACGGCCGCGTACCGATCCGTGGCGCCGCACCTCCGGCATCCACCGGGTACGGGGCGCCCGCGGCCTGTCCCGGGTACGGGCGCTGTGGACCGCGCGGGACGAGGTGGCCATGCGGCGTGACACCGCGCCGGGCCGGGTGCTGCCGGACGCCGCGATCATCGCCGCGGCGCAGGCTGACCCGAAGGACGAGCCGGCGCTGATGGCACTGCCCGGGTTCGGCAACCGCGGTGCTCGCCGGCTGACCCGTACCTGGCTGTCGACGTTGCAGGAGGTCCGTACCTTGGCGGAGCCGGAGCTGCCGTCCCCGTCGGTCTCCACGGACGGTCCGCCACCGGCGCACCGGTGGGCCGAGCGGGATCCGGCGGCCGCCACCCGGCTGGCCCGCTGCCGGGCAGTGGTCAGTGCGATCGCGCGCGAGCATCACCTGCCCGCCGAGAACCTGCTCACTCCGGACACGGTCCGCCGGCTGGCCTGGGACCCGCCGGCCGGGGACGATCCGGCAGCGGTGGGGTCCTTCCTGGTCGGGCACGGCGCACGGGCCTGGCAGATCGAGTTGACCGCAGTGGCGCTCGGTGCGGCGCTGGCCGAGGCGGCCGCCGGGCATCGCCCCTGATCGGGTGTGATGCGGAGCACAGACGGGGGACCCTGCGCGAACTCGGTTACTGACGAGTAGCATCGGGCGGAGAAGGAACGCAATCCCGTAGGAGGCTCGCGTGCCCCGTACCGTCCGCGACGTCGTCTTTGTCGACGGCGTACGCACCCCGTTCGGCAAGGCGGGCGGCATGTACGCGGAGACCCGCGCAGATGACCTGGTCATCCGCTGCATCCGCGAACTGATCCGCCGTCACCCGCAATTGCCACCCGAACGCGTCGACGAGGTCGCCATCGCGGCGACCACGCAGATCGGCGATCAGGGTCTGACCATCGGCCGCACCGCGGCACTGCTGGCCGGGCTACCCAAGACCGTGCCGGGCTACGCCATCGACCGGATGTGCGCCGGCGCCATGACCGCTGTCACCACCGTCGCCTCGGGCATCGCGTTCGGCGCCTACGACGTGGCCATCGCCGGCGGCGTCGAGCACATGGGCCACCACCCCATGGGCGAGGGCGTCGATCCGAACCCTCGGATCCTGTCCGAGAAGCTCGTCGACCCGTCCGCCCTGGTGATGGGATCCACCGCGGAGAACCTGCACGACCGGATGCCGGGCATCGACAAGGAGCGGGCCGACCGCTTCGCGATGGCCAGCCAGCAGAAGGTCGCCAAGGCATACGCCGAGGGCAGGATCCAGCCCGACCTGGTCACCATCGCGACCCGCTCGGCGGAGGAGGGCTGGGGGCTCGCCGCCGACGACGAGGCACCCCGGCCGGACACCAGCCTGGAGAAGCTGTCCGGGCTCAAGACACCGTTCCGTCCACACGGCCGGGTCACCGCGGGCAACGCCGCCGGTCTCAACGACGGTGCGACCTGCTCGATCATCGCTGCCGAGGACGTCGCCCGCGAGTTGCGGCTGCCGGTCGCGATGCGCCTGGTCAGCTACGGTTTCGCCGGAGTGGAACCAGAGGTGATGGGCGTCGGCCCGATCCCGTCCACCGAGAAGGCGCTGCGGTTGGCCGGTCTGGAGATCGGCGACATCGGCCTGTTCGAGCTCAACGAGGCGTTCGCCGTACAGGTCCTGGCGTTCCTGGACCACTTCTGCGTCTCCGACGACGACCCACGGGTCAACCCGTGGGGTGGCGCGATCGCCATGGGCCACCCGCTGGCTTCCTCCGGCGTGCGGCTGATGACCCAGCTGGCCCGCCACTTCGCCGAGCACCCCGAGGTGCGCTACGGGCTGACCGCGATGTGCATCGGCATCGGCATGGGCGGCTCGGTCATCTGGGAGAACCCCGCCTGGGAGGGAAACAAGTGAGCGCGCCGGAGTTCGGGAACGAGACGGTCACCAGGGCCCTGGTCCGCTACCTGCGGGTACCCGGCCTGGACGGTGAAGCCGCGCTGATCACCCTCGACAACGGGCACGACTACAAGAAGCCGAACACGTTCGGGCCCGGCGGTCTGGCCAGCCTGGACGCCGCGCTCGACGAGGTGTACGCACACGCGCCGCGGGTCCGCTTCGTCGCGGTCACCGGCAAGCCGTTCATCTTCGCGGTGGGTGCCGACCTGACCGGCATGCCGCTGATCCGTACCCGCGAGCAGGCCCTGGAGATCGGGCAGTTGGGGCACCGTGTCTTCGCCCGGCTGCGGGACTCCGAGGTGCCGAGCTTCGCGTTCGTCAATGGTGCGGTGATGGGTGGCGGGCTGGAACTGGCGCTGCACTGCCAGTACCGCACCCTGTCGGCCGGCGCCGCCGCGCTGTCGTTCCCCGAGTGCTTCCTGGGCCTGGCCCCGACCTGGGGTGGCACCCAACTGCTGCCCAACCTGATCGGCCCCGATGCCGCCGTCACGGTGATCATCGAGAACGCGCTGAACCAGAACAAGCAGCTCAAGCCGAAGCAGGCGGCCAAGCTCGGCATCGCCGACGTACTGCTGGAGCCGGCCGACTTCCTGGAGCGCTCGCTGGAGTGGGCAGCCCGAGTGGTCGATGACTCGGTCCAGGTGAAGCGGCCCGAGGTGGACCGCGGCGACGCCTGGGACGCCGCGATAGCCCGCGGTAAGGCGATCGCCGATGCGCGACTGCACGGAGCCGCACCGGCGCCGTACGCCGCGCTCGACCTGATGGCCCTGGCGAAGACGGCATCGTTCGCCGACGGCACCGCCGCCGAGGACACCGCGCTGGCCGACCTGCTGATGACCGAGGAACTGCGGTCCGGTCTCTACTCGTTCGACCTGGTGCAACGCCGGGCCAAGCGGCCGGTCGGCGCACCGGACAAGTCGCTGGCCCGACCGGTCACCAAGGTCGGTGTGGTCGGTGCCGGGCTGATGGCCAGTCAGCTGGCGCTGCTGTTCGCCCGACGGCTGCTGGTTCCGGTGGTGCTCACCGACCTGGACCAGGAGCGGGTCGACAAGGGAGTGTCGTACGTGCACTCCGAGGTGGACAAGCTGCTGGCCAAGGGCCGGATGGACGCCGACAAGGCGAACCGGATCAAGGCCCTGGTGACCGGTTCGGTGGACAAGGCCGTGTTCGCCGACGCCGACTTCGTCATCGAGGCCGTCTTCGAGAACATGCAGGTGAAGAAGAAGGTCTTCGCCGAGCTTGAGGAGATCATCGGCGACGAGGCCGTACTGGCGACCAACACCTCGTCGCTGTCGATCACCGAGATGGCGGCGGACCTGCGGCACCCCGAGCGCGTCGTGGGCTTCCACTTCTTCAATCCGGTGGCGATCCTGCCGCTGCTGGAGATCGTGCGCGGGCAGCGCACCGACGATCCGACACTGGCCACCGCGTTCGCGGTCAGCAAGGAACTGAAGAAGAACAGCGTACTGTGCAGCGACTCGCCGGCGTTCGTGGTCAACCGGCTGCTCACCCGGTTCCTGGGTGAGGTGTTCGCCACCGTGGACGAGGGCACCCCGATCGAGGTGGCCGACCGCGCGCTGGAGCCGCTCGGCCTGCCGATGAGCCCGTTCGTACTGCTGCAGTTCGTCGGCGTGGCCGTCGCCCACCATGTGTCGGAGACGCTGCACGCGGCGTATCCGGACCGGTTCGGCGTCTCGGACAACCTGGCCCGGCTGGTCGAAGCGGGTAAGCCGGGAGTCTATACCTGGGACGCCAACGGCAAGCAGAGCGTCGACCCGGAGGTGCTGGCGCTGATCAAGGTCGGCGATTCGGTACTGACCGAGGAGCAGGTCCGCCAGCGGGCGCTGAACGCGGTCGCGCAGGAGTGCCGGCAGATGCTCGACGAGGGTGTGGTGGCCGAGGCTCAGGACATCGACCTGTGCATGATCCTGGGCGCCGGGTGGCCGTTCCACCTGGGCGGCATCACACCGTACCTGGACCGCACCGGATGCGCGGAGAAGGCCACCGGCAAGCGGTTCCTGCCCTCGGGTGTGGCCAGCCTGCCGGCCTGACGTAGGACGCGGTGCCCTGGCCGATGGGTCGGGGCACCGCGGTCAGTCCGATGGCGTACCGGAGCGCTGGAGCCGGTCGATCAGCCAGGTCAACCAGCGCACGTACTCCTGCTCCAACGCCACCCCGTGCCGTACGGTCGCGTAGTCGACGAAGCGCTGCGAGGCGACATCCTGCGGCGGCCCATCGGCCTCGAACACGGTCAGCAGAGCCTGGTAGCGGGCCACCACCTGTTCCCGGCGGTTCCGCTCGGTGGTCAGCATCGTGACCACCGCGGCGGGATCGGCCGCCCAGCTGCTGAACACCTTGAGCAGCAGTTCGTTGCGCGGCTGCGGGGCAGGGACGGGGGCCGCCACCCAGCCGGCCAACGCGGCCCGACCGGCGACGGTGGCACGGTACATCTTCTTGTCGTGCGGTCCGGGGCCCGGCTCAGCGGTGAAGGTGATCAGTCCCGCCTCGACCAACTTGGTCAGGGTGCCGTGGATCTGGGCGTGTCCCGCGGTCCAGAAGTACCCGATCGGTTCGCGCATCCGAGCCGACACCTCGTACCCGCTGTAGGGATGCCGTGCCAGCAGGCCGAGGATGGCGTACCCCAGAGTGTTCACCTGGTCATCCTGCCCGACCCTCGGGTCGGGCAGGATGACCTCCCGCTCATGCCGGGTCGACCGTCCAGCCGGGATGGTTGGGCATCGGCGGCGTCGTCGTGCCATACAGCCAGTCGACGAGGAAGCCCCGCAGGTCACGGTGCGCAGTGTGGCAGGCGGTCGTGATGAACTGCGCGGTGGTCCCGTTGCCAGCTCGCCTGGACGCCGCCCAGGCACGCTCGATCCGGGCGAAGGTGTCCGCGCCGACCACCTCCCGCAGCGCGAACAGAACCAGCGCACCGCCGTCGTAGACGTTGTCGTTGAACAGGTTGTCGGCCGGTGGTGCGGCAACTGGGCCGTACTTCGCCCGCCAGGTGTCCCCGGCCGCGTAGGCCGCGCGCATCCGGTCGGTGAGCCCGGCGTAGCCGAGCTGATCGGCGTACTGGGCCTCGTACCAGGTGGCGTGTCCCTCGTTGAGCCAGACGTCACTCCACTGCCCGGGCGAGACGCTGTCGCCGTACCACTGGTGGGCCAGTTCGTGCACCATCACCGGGGCCCAGTATGACTGCGGCAGGAAACGCAGCAGCCCGGCGGGCAGCAGCGACAGCGTCTGGGTCTCCAGCGCGAAACGGAAGTTCGCCGGCGAGACAAGAATCCCGTAACCGCCGAACGGGTAGCGGCCGGTCTGCTGCTCCAACCAGCCGAGCTGTGTGGTGACCAGGTCGAGCGCCGGACGCAGCGCATCGACCTGGTCGCTGGGCACCACGTTGCGGATCGCTACGCCGTGCGGGCCGGTGCTGTTGAGCACCGTGTAGTAACCGATCGCTATCTGGGTCAGTTCGGTGGCCATCGGCGCCGTCTCCTGGTAGGTCCAGGTGACCTCGCCGGCGTGTTCGATCCGGTGAGTGAGCTGCCCGTTGGCCACCGCGGTGAGCGTGGCCGGTGCGGTCAGTTGGAAGGTGTAGCTGGCCTTGTCTGCCGGGTGGTCGCTGCCCGGAAAGACCGACCGGGCACAGGACGGCTGGCCGGCGACGACGAATCCGTGCGGGTCGGGAAGCCAACCGGAGGCGATCGGCGCGTTTGGTGGCGCACAGTGGTGGGTGGCTGCCGGGTCGGCGAGGTAGTGCACCCCGACCCGGAACGCGTGTCCGCGGGGCAGGGTGTGCCCGGGGGTGATGACGAGTTCGTCGCCGTCGCGCTGGTAGCGCGCCGGGCGTCCGTCCACGTCGACGCTGCGGATCTCGTTGCCGTCGAAGTCCAGGTCGAAACGCGACAGGTCCTGGGTGGCCCGGGCCGAGATCACGGTGTCCCCGGTGACGGTCCGGGCGGTGGCGTCGTAGCGCATGCCCAGGGTGTAGTGGCGCACGTCGAAGCCGCCGTTGCCCAGGTCGGGGTACAGGGTGTCCCCTATCCCGCGCGCGCCGGCGGTCCCGGTCGGGCGCCGTGCCGCTGCCGGCGCGGCGCCCGACACCGCCAGTCCGACCACGGCGAGCAGAACCACGCCGAACCTGGCCATCCCCGTCGTCGGCCCCCGTCGTGCCCGACGTCGTACGGGCCTGTCCGCCATGTTGTCTCCTCCGTGTCGGCGGTGCGCACCGCGCTGCCGCACGCTCAGCATCAGTCACGCCTCCATCTATGTCAATACCGACATAGATGGAGGCGCGCTGCTGTCGCCGAGTGAGGGTGCTGCTGAGGGTCGGACGCTGCCCACCCCCAGCAGGATCAAGACCCGGCGGACGCCGGCGCCGCGCGTTCGGCCGCGCCGCGTTCCACGCAGAACTCGTTGCCCTCCGGGTCGGCGAGCACCACGAACCCGGTGCCGTCCGGTCGACGGTGGTCCGCTACCTGGGTAGCGCCGAGCGCGATCGCCCGGCCGACGTCCTGATCACGGGTCCGCCCGCCGACCGGCACGATGTCCAGATGGACCCGGTTCTTGATCGACTTGGCCTCGGGCACGTGCACGAACAACAGATCCGGGCAATCGGTGCCCAGTACGATCGCCTCCGGGTCACCGGGCTGGTCCTCGACGTGCATCGAGCGACCGAGAAGCTCGCTCCAGAACCTGGCGAGCAGGAACGGGTCGCCGGACGTGTCGATGGTGATGTGGCGTATCACGGGATGCATGCGGTCTCCTCGACCAGCGGGCGCCCCGAGCGGTCACCGACGTCGGGTCGATGCCAGGGGCGCGGAACAGAACAGGGTGTACATCGTCCACACCTCCCTCCATGCAGTATCGAGGGATGATCGCCGGCCACGGCAGGTTCCGGCAACCGGTTTCCCGGTCACGTGTCCAGCGTGCTCGATGGCTCGCCGGCAACCACGGTGGGCGGTACGGACGCCGCCGCCCGAGCCACCGGGGTGACGCCGGCCGCCGGCAGTTCCGCGGTCACCTCGAGACCGCCGCCGGCCAGGGCACGGGCACTGACCGTACCGCCGTGCGCGTCGACCACCGCCCGTACGATCGACAACCCGAGCCCCGAACCACGGGTGCCGGTGCGCTCGCGCCCACCCCGACGGAACGGTTCGAACAGCCCCGGTACCTCCGCCGGATCAAGCTCGCTACCGCTGTTACCCACCACCAACCTGGCGTGCGTGTCGTCCGAGATCGTACGTACCCACAGCGTGCCGCCGACATCGTTGTAGCGCACCGCGTTCTCGATCAGGTTTCCGGCGAGACGTTCCAGCAGACTCGGATCACCGACCACCGGAGCTGGCGGCGTGGCCACCTGCACGGTCAGGTGCAACCGTTCGATATCCGGGCGCACCGCCGAGAGCGCCACCGCCGCACCGGCCGCCAGGTCGGCGGGAACCTTGCGTACCAGTCGTCGGCCAGCCTGGGCCTCCGTACGGGCCAGCAACAGCAACGCATCGACCAGGGTGTTGGCCCGCTCCGAAGCCTCCCGGACCACCCGTCCCATCCGCCGCAGCTCATCGGAGTCGGAATCCGGGTCGGCCAGTACCACGTCCACCTCGGTACGCATCACCGCCAACGGGGTGCGCAACTCGTGGCTGGCATTGGCCACGAACCGGCGTTGCGAATCGAATGCGGTACTGATCCGGTCCAGCATCGCGTCGAAGGTGTTGGCCAGTTCGCGGATCTCGTCGTCCGGCCCGGAGTAACGGATCCGCTGGTCCATCGTCTCCGTGGACAGCCGCCGGGCCGCGCTGGTGACCTGGTGCAACGGTCGCAGCGCCCGACCGGTCACGATGTATCCACCGATCACCCCGGCGGCGCCGATGACGGCCAGGGCCACCAGCCCTTTCGACACGATCTCCAGCTCGGCCTCCCGGGCCAGTCGCTGGTGGAACGCCCGGATGTCCAGCACCTGACCATTGGACAGAGTGACCCGGGTCTGCTGCTCGATCCGTTCCGACGGCGTGAAGATGTTACGTAGCAGCAGAAGTACCAGCACCAGGAGCAGTGCCCCGGCCCCGACGAGCAGGATTCCGTTGAGGAGGGTGAGCCGGAAGCGCAGAGTGGGTCGGGGCGCGCTGGAGCGCATCCGTGCCGCGCCGGGCAGCCGGTACGAGGACACCTTCATCTCACGCCTCATTCACCGATCGTGGTCACAGGTCATCCGCAGGTCACTGCAGCGGGATACGGTAGCCCGCACCGACAACCGTCTCGATCAACGGTGGGTCACCGAGCTTCTTGCGCAGGGTCATCACGGTGACCCGTACGGTGGTGGTGAACGGGTCGGCGTTGGCATCCCACACGCGCTCCAGCAGTTCCTCGCTGGAGACCACGCCACCACGGGCCTTGATCAGTTCCTCCAGGACGCCGAACTCCTTGCGGGTCAGGTCCAGCGCACGCGAAGCGCGCAGCGCACCACGCTTCGCCGGGTCGAGTTCGACATCGGCGACCCGCAGTACGGGCGGGGCCGCCGGAGTGGCACGGCGACCGAGTGCACGTACCCGTGCCACCAGTTCGTCGAAGGCGAACGGCTTGGCCAGGTAGTCGTCGGCACCCAGTTCCAGGCCCTCCACCCGCTCGGCCACGCTGCCCGAGGCGGTGAGCATCAGCACCCGGGTCAGCGCACCGGACCGGGAGAGGTCGACACAGATCTCATCCCCGTGCACGCCGGGCAGGTCACGATCGAGGACCACCACGTCGTACCGGGTGGTCAGCGCCCTCTCGTGGCCGACGGTGCCGTCGTAGGCAGTGTCGACGGCCATGCCTTCGCGCCGCAGGCCCCGCGCCACCGCGTCGGCCAGGGCACGCTCGTCCTCGATCACCAGTACCCGCACCGGGCGTCGCCCCCTCGATCAGCACCGCGTACGGTCACCGGCGACGGGGTGCAACCATCGCAGGCAGGACAGGTCGGTCCTGCGGGACACAGAATCAATGTCGAGCATCATTCCCGTTTTCCCAGGCGACGGGCAAGCCGGTCAGCGGCCCGGGGACCACCGACCGGCCTGACACCGGACACCTCACTGGGTGGCGTCACGTACGGCGTTGGCGACCTTCTGCACCTCGTCGGCGGCCGCCTTCGGCGCCGTCATCCGCAGTACGACCTGCCGGTCCATCGGGCCGCCCGACTTACTGTGCCAGTAGCGGACCAGGACCAGGCCGTAGCCGGCGCCGCCCCCGGGCTGCTTCACCGAGGTGCTCTGCGCGTACGACGAGTTGCCCCCGTCACGCACCCACCGCAGTCCCCATGCCTCTTCCGCCTGGCGCATCTTGATCTTCTTGGCCGGGTCGCAGGGTTCGGAGCAGGACCGCACGATCAGGTCGCCGCCGGCCTTCGTCTTCGCGCCCGCACAGTGGTAGTTCACGTAGGTGGTGGACTGGTCCTTCTTCGTACAGGTCCAGTCCTCGGGCACGGTGAGATCGAAGCCCAGACCGGCGAGCCCGGTCAGCGACCGGGTCTTGTCCTTGTTCCCGAAGGTCTTGAACGAGGCGGGCCACGATCCGTCCTTCGGCGGCTCCTGCCCGGGCTGCTTCGGAGCGGATGGCGCGGACTGCTGTGTGTGCGGGGTGGGAGTGCCGCCCTTGGTGGGTGCCGGACGCGAGGGCGCACTGGTGGGAGCCGGACTGGCGGACCTGCGGGCATCCGGCGTCCCGCTGTGCCCGGTGAAGTAGACGGCACCACCGACACCACCGGCCAGCAGCACCACAACCACCACCAGGCCGATCAGCAGCCCCTTACGGCTGCGGCCAGGGGTTGGCTCCCGGTCATTGAAACGACGCTGCTCCGGCTGGTACTGCACCGGGGCGGACTCGTTGGCGAACCTCGCATCGTTGGCCGGCTGCGGCGGGAAGGGCTCCGGGGTTTCGGGTCCGGGCGGCAGGTGGGGCTCGAACGGGTTCACCGGGGCGGCCGAGATCTGCGCGTTGGCGTTGAAGGGGTCGACGGGCTGGAACGGGTCGGGGGCCGGCGCGGCGGAATCCGGCTGGCTCGACACCGGATGAACGGACATCGGCTGCGCCGACACCGGTTGCTGTGGTCCCGGTTGCGGCGGCCCCGGTTGCTGGGGGGCAAAGGGCTGGGGGGCAGAGGGTTGGGGGGTAGAGGGCTGCGGTGCTCCGCTGACCGGCATGGCGACCGGCGGGCACGGCATGCCGATCGCATCGAAGATGCGGGCTGCGGTGGCACCGCCATCGTCCGGGTAGGCCACCCACGGATCTGTGGCGCCCATGTCGGATGCCAGCGCATTGGCGACTCCCGGTGTCTGCGCCAGTTGCCCGACCGCGGTGGTGAACTGCCAGCGGCGTTGCGGGTCGTTGGCAGCGGAACCTCCGAGCACGGCCATGGTGACCTGGCTCCCCTGCTGGTCGACCGCGCGCCAGACCCGTCCCGCCGGACCCTCACCGAGCAGATCCCGTAGGGCGTAGGGGCCGATTGTCTGCATCTCACTCTCTCTTCTGTCGCGCCGTGCTCTGCGACGGATGGTATAGGTAGGGATCACACCCCCGGTACCGGCTGACCAGTGTGCGTCATGCACCCGACAGCGGTCGCGGCGGATGCGATCACCGCAGTAGGTTCCCGGGCCCGAACGGGGGCTTGACACGATTCAGCGTGATTGCACCGGAGCGGTATGTTGGTGCGCAACTGCGAGACGGCCCTCCCACACCCCTGTGGGTACCACCCATTCCATCAGGTGCCTCTGCGATGAACCGTGAGTGAGCGCGACGAGACAATTATGCTGCCCAGAATTGTTGACGGTGAACCGTCAACCCGCTCCGGGGTCGACGCGCACGCTCGTCGGAGTTCTTCCGATCAGGGGCAGGAGTCCCCGGTGACCGACGCAGAATCCACCGACCCGCGCGACAACAAGTCCACTTCGGACGAACACATCGCGGAGCCGGAGAGTCACCCAATGAAGTTTCCGGAACGCTCCAGCGCTCCGGGACGGCCCGCTGCCGGCGCCGAGCGCACCGGCCGGGCCACGGTTCCGAGTCATCCCGGCCGCGCCTCCGTACCGGTACGTTCCACCGGCGTCGCCGTTCCCGGGCGGATCCGTGGCTCCAGTGCTGTTCCGCAGATCGAGAGCCGGCCTCCGGAACGGCCGAACCAACCCCGGACACCGGCGCGCGATCCGGACGACAGTTCCGAGACCAACCGACTCGAGCTTCCGGAAGTGGCCCGCACCAGCGACACACAACCTTCCGATGACAACGCACGACCCGCCACCATCGTCGGCACCGCCGTGGTGGCCGACGGCTTTCGCGGCACCAACCGCGCGCTGACCCAGCTGGCCTGGTTGGGCGCCGCACTTCTCACCGCGGTGGTGAGCATCTTCCGGGCCGACCGTCCCGGCCTGTGGGCCGACGAGCTCGCCACCTGGGGCATGACTACGGTGCCCGGTGGTTCGCTGTGGGGACTGCTGCAGTCCACCGACCTGGTCAACGGACCGTACTACCTGATCATGTGGGCGTGGACACAACTGCTCGGCAGCTCTGATCTGGCGCTGCGGTTGCCGTCCCTGGTGGCCATGACAGCGGCCGCCGCGCTGGTGGCGATTCTCGGTTCACGTTTCGGTGGGCCACGGGTCGGGCTGCTGGCCGGACTGCTGTTCGCGGTCCTACCGGCCACTTCCCGGTACGGCCAGGAGGCCCGGGTCTACGCCCTGGTGGTCTGCGTCGCGACGCTGTCCACCCTATTGCTGACCCGCGTGCTGGAACGGCCGCGGTTCAGCCGGTACCTGCCCTACCTGCTCAGCGTCGCGGTGCTGGGCCTGCTCAACGTCGTGGCGTTGGGTCTGCTGGTGGCCCACGGGCTGATGGTGCTGATACTGCTCCGGCGCACCTTCGGCGGCTGGCTGGCCGCCGCGGTGGTGGGCGCGGCGCCCGGGGCCGCACTTCTCTATCTCTCGCTGGGCCAGCGTGGACAGGTGAGCTGGATCCCACCGGCCACGGTCCGCGGTCTGGCGAGCCTACCGGACGAGCTGTTCGGGATGACCGCCGTCGGCGGCTGTCTCGTTGTCCTCAGCGCGCTGGCGGTGTCCTACCGGCATCCGGCGATCGTCTACACGGCTTGGGCGCTGGTGCCGACCGTGATGCTCTTCGTGGCCGGCCACTACGCCTCTGTGTGGCTGCCCCGGTACCTTCTGTTCACCTTGCCGGCGTGGGTGCTGCTGGCGGCCATCACTCTGAACCGGGTGCCGCTGGTACGCGGTCTGCTCGTGGTCGCGGCGGTCGCGCTGGTTGCGGTACCGGCCCAGATGACGCTACGCGCACCGGCCGGTCACGAACAGGACACCCGTGGCCTCGCCACGATCATCGCCAACAACGAACAACCCGGTGACGGCATCGTGTACGGCACCGAGGATCCCGGCGGTGCGTGGGTCGGTCGAGACATCGTCGAGCACTATCTGGCACCGAACTCCCGGCCGAAGGATCTGCTCGTCATCCAGCCGCCCCGCACCCACGGCAAGGTCCTGGCAGTGGAGTGTGCGGACGCGAGCCGCTGCCTCGGCGCCAGCACCACCCGGGTCTGGGTGGTACGACTGGGGTCGGTGTCGGATCCGCTGCATTCGCTCGGCGGCACCAAGGAGGAGGCGTTGCGCACCTCCTTCCAGACCAGCAAGACATGGCGGCCGGCCGGACTCACCCTGGCCTTGTTGACCCGCAAGCCGTCGTAGGTCGGGGGACACATGCTGGCTTTCCTGCTGCAGATCAGCGAGTGGCTGCACTCCGGCCACGTCTATCCGTTCGCTGTGTTCATGGCGATGATCTGGTTGTTGTGGTTAACCAAGGCGATCCTGGCGCGGCAGTACCGGCCGTGGCAGGCCGACTGGCACACCAGTACGTCGGTGGTGATCCCGGTGGTCGACGAGGAGGAGGAACTCTTCGTGTCCGTACTGGAGCGCATCGTCGACCAACACCCCAGCGAAGTACTGGTGGTGATCAACGGGCCGCGCAACGACACGTTGGAGAAGGTTTGCGACCGTCTGGACGTACGGTGGACCTGGACCGAGACCCCGGGCAAGCGCAACGCCGTGGACATTGGTGTGAAGCTCGCCCGGGGGGAGATCGTCGTACTGGTCGACTCGGACACAATCTGGACCCGGGACACCTTGCGCGAGCTGGTCAAACCGTTCCGCGATCCGGAGGTCGGTGGTGTCAGCACCCGGCAGCGGATCCTGCATCCGGAGCGCGGCATGTTGACCCGGTGGGCCGACTGGCTGGAGAACATCCGCAACGAGTACTCGATGCCGGCGATGAGTGTGCTGGGAACGGTCGGTTGCCTGCCCGGGCGCACGATCGCGTTCCGCCGCACGATTCTGGAGGACAACATGGAACGGTTCCGCAGCGAACCGTTCCTGGGCACCTTCATCGAGGTGTCCGACGACCGAACGCTGACCAACTACACGCTGCAGGACGGCTACAAGACCGTGGTGCAGTCCACCTCGCTGGTCTACACCGACGCGCCCACCAAACTGAAGAAGCTCGTCAAACAGCAGTTCCGGTGGGCCCGCGGGTCTCAGTACAACACGCTGCGGATGCTGCCGTGGATGCTGCGCAACGCGCCAGTGCTCGCGTTGTTCTATATCTCCGACATCGTGGTGCCGTTCATTCTCATCGGCTCGTTCGCCTCCTGGGTCGCCGCTCTACTTACCGGCAACCGCTCCGAACTGTACGGTCGGCTGCCACTACCGGAGACCGGCTGGGTGGCGTTGGTCACCCTGGTCGCATTCAGCGCTGTGATGACCGTGATGGGTCTGGGTATCCGCTTCGGTCGGCACTTCGCGTACCGTCCCAACGACATGGCTTTCCTTCCAGTCTTCATGATCATCAATACCTTCATACTGATGCCGGTGCGGGTGGTCGGCTTCTTCCGGCTGGCGCACAACGCCAGCTGGGGCACCCGGGCCGGCGGCTTCGACGGCCAGCACACCCGTAACCCGCAGGCCCTGATCCCGTACCTGCTGGGCGGACTGCTTCTCGCGGCGACGGTGATGAGCAGTGTCTAGACATCGGATGATCTCGCGGCGCAGCTACCAGATCTGGATGGGCATCAACGCGGTGCTGCTGCTGCTGTTCAGCGGCGGTGTGCTCTATTTCACCGTGGGTGGCGGATTCCGCGGTGCGCAGGCATCCGCCCGTGGCTTCGCCTCGCCCGACCCGTCCGCCAGCGCCAGCCTGGCCGCCGCGGTACCGAGCCGGCAGAGCGTACTCAATCAGCGTGGTGTCTACTTCGGACTGTCCTCACCCCAGGCGCCCTGGTCGGAGAACGAGATCAACGGCATCGCCGACAAGGCCGGGGTACGACCGACGATGCTGGAGTACTTCGTCAACTGGACCGAGGACTTCCGACCCCAGGCCGTAGTCGCCTGCTACAAGCAGGGCGCGGTGCCGGCGATCACCTGGGAACCCTGGTCCGGCCTGCAACAGGGCACCAGTCAGAAGGCTTACTCGCTGAAACGGATCATCGACGGCCACTACGACGACTACATCACCCGCTTCGCCACGGCGATGCGGAAAGCGCACTGGCCAATCGTGCTGCGCTTCGGCCACGAGATGAACGGCGACTGGTATCCGTGGTCGGAACGCAAGTCGGGCAACAGCAAGGGTCAGTACGTCCAGGCTTGGCGGCACGTGCACGACATCTTCGACTCCATCGGTGCGGACAACGTGATCTGGGTATGGAGTCCCAACATCATCCGGCCGGTTCCGAGTGTCTCGCTGGGCCAGCTCTATCCCGGCGACCGGTACGTGGATTGGGTCGGCATGGTGGGTTACGCCGCCGACGAGGAGAGCACCGCCGCGCAGACCTTCGAACCCACGCTGAAACGGCTACGTACCTTCACCCAGAAACGGGTACTGATCACCGAGACCGGCGCGGGCCCCGGGCAGCACCAGGCAGGCTGGACCACCGACCTCTTCCGCTGGCTGTCCACCCGCAAGGACATCATCGGGTTCGTCTGGTTCGAATACAACAAGGAGAGCACCGGAACCAAGGACTGGCGGTTCACCGCAGCGCCCGAAACACTGAACGCCTTCCGATCCGGGATCAAGAAGATCCATGTGGCCGATCCGGTCGGATCCTGACCGCGCCGATGACCGATCTTCCTGCCCAGCCCGGGCCCGACCGGCCACGCCCCGGCACCCGGCTCTGGCACCCCCCGGTGGGTCGTCGTACCCGGCCGGTGGGCCTGAGCCGGCGACAACTGCTGCGTTCGGTGGGCACCACCTCGCTCGGCGCCCTCGGTGTGGGTGTGCTGGCGGCCTGCGACGACGGGCCCGGCGGAGCCGACGACGGTGGCCAGCGGCCCAGCATGTTCGCCGATGTGGATCCGATGATCGGTACCGCCTCGCCGGGCAACACCTACCCCGGGGCACACCTGCCGTTCGGGTTCGCCGCCGCAAGCCCGGACACCGAACAGCCGTCCAGCGCCGGCTACCACCCGACCGAACCGATCGTCGGGTTCTCCCAGACCCATGTGTCCGGCACCGGTGGAGACAGCCGGTACGGCAACTTCCGGGTCACCCCCATCACCGGGCCGGTACGGTTGGGCCGGCTTGGTTCCCGGCGGACCGATGAGAGGGCCGAGCCGGGCTACTACACGGTCCGGCTCACCGACCCGAACGTACGGGTGGAACTGACCGCAACGAGGCGGTGTGCGCTGCACCGGTACACCTTTCCCGACACCCATGGCGGGCATCTGGTCGTGGACGCCAGTTCGGTGATCGCCACGAACGGCTCGCAGGCTCCGCAACTGACCACCGTACGGGTGATCGGGAACAACCGGTTGGAGGGTTCGGTCACCGTCACCGGTGGCTGGGGTGACCGCGGCGGGCACTACACCCTGTATTTCGCCGCCGAACTCGACCGTCCTTTCCGCAGCTTCGCCACATTCGTCGGGGATCGACTCAGCCAGGGTTTCCGTGAGGTGACCGGGGGGAAGCGGGACCGGGTGGGGGTGGTGTTGTCGGTACCCGGCACCGTGCAGCCCGCGGTGGTGCTGCGGGTGGCGGTGTCATTCGTCAGCACCAACCAGGCACGATCCACACTGGACAGTGAGGTCGGGGTACGGTCTTTCGACGCGGTACACAACCATGCGAGACAGCAATGGCAGGACGCGCTGAGCCGGGTGACGGTGTCGGGTGGCAGCACGGAACAACGCCGCATCTTCGCCACCGCGCTGTACCACAGCCAACTGATGCCGCATGACCTCACCGGCGAGAACGTCTGGTGGAAGACGACTACCCCGCACTACGAGGACTTCTACACACTGTGGGACACCAGCCGTGGCGTACATCCACTGCTGACACTGATCCAGTCGGAACGGCAGTCGGCGATGGTGTCGTCGCTGGTGGAGACCTATCAGTACACCGGGTGGCTTCCCGACGCCCGGATAGCCGGCGCCAACTGCTACATCCAGGGCGGCACCAACGGTGACGTGCTGGTCGCCGACGCCCTGGTCAAGAAACTGCCCGGGATCGACTACCGCACCGCGTACCGGGCTGTGCGCAAGGACGGCGAACGCAACTCACCCAGCCCGCAGATCGAGGGCCGTGAATTGACCGACTACCTGCGGCTGGGTTATCTGCCCACCGACCGGGACCGGCCGGCCGACCCGCACGGCGACCGGTCCGCCTCACGGACTCTGGAGTACGCGTACGGGGACTTCTGCATCGCCCAGGTGGCGAAGCACTTCGGTGAATCCACAGTGGCCGATCGCTACCTGCGCCGGTCGCTGAACTGGTCGAACCTGTGGGACGGGCAGGGCCACACGGTGCGACCGCGGCACGCCGACGGCAGCTGGCTGTCCCCGTTCGATCCGAACGATGCCGGCAGCCCGCACTTCTACGAGGGCAGCGCATACCAGTACACCACCTTCGTACCGCACGATGTGCAGGGGCTGATCAATCGGATGGGTGGCGACGAGGCGTTCGTCGCCTACCTCGACGCGCTGTTCGACAAGGACCGGTACAACGCATCCAACGAACCGGACCTGCATGCACCGTTTCTGTACCTGCACGCGGGCCGCCCGGACCGCACCGCGGACATCACCCGCCGGCTGCTGGTGGAGCTGTACCGGGCCCGGCCGGACGGCCTACCCGGTAACGACGACGCCGGGGCCATGTCCGCCTGGTACGTCTGGACCGCGCTGGGTCTCTACCCGAACCCGGGCCACGACTGGTACTACCTGGGCAGTCCGTTCTTCCCGGACGCGGCACTGAGCCTGGCGCACGGCCGTACGCTGCGGATCCGGGCCGACCATGCGTCGCTGGCCAACCGCTACGTGCAGGCGGTGCGGCTGCGCGGCCGTACCGTGCACGGCCCATGGATCCAGCATGCCGACCTCCTCCAGGGCGGCACACTGGAGTTCGTCCTCGGCACGAAGCCGTCCCACTGGGGGCGGGACCGGCGGCCGCCGTCGGTCACCCCGCGCTGAACCGCGGCCGACCATCCGGCAAAGACCCGCCCGCCGTGGCGCGGGCCGTCCACCGTTGGCGGTCCAGGCGGTACAGCACATGCGGTTGCAGCCGATGCCCGGGTTCGATCCGCGGGTGCTGGAAGTCGTCCGCAGGGTCGCGGGTCATTCCGAGTCGGCGCATCACGGCCTGCGAACGGACGTTGGGCAGCGCGGTGAACGAGACGATCTCCGCGAGCCCGTGCCGTACGAAACCCTCGTGCAGCGCGGCGTTCGCCGCCTCGGTGGCGTACCCGTGGCCCCAGGCCGCGCGACACAACCGCCAGCCGACCTCGACCGCCGGGGTGAAAGGTGCCTCGAAGCTCGGCACCGACAGACCGGTGAAGCCGATGAACTTCCCGGTGGCGGCGATCTGGACGGCCCACAACCCGAAACCGAACGTCTCGAACCCGGCCTCGATGCGCTCCACCATCTGGTCGCTGGCCGCTCTGTCAAGCGGCGCCGGAAAGTGTTCCATCACCTCGGGATCGGCGTTCATCGCCGCGAACTGGACACGGTCGGCCGGCCGCCACCGACGCAGCACCAACCGGCCGGTGTGCTGCTGCTCCCGGGTGCTCACCGGGCCGGTCGACGCAGCTGCCCGGAGCTGGAGGACGTTGTCTCCTCCGTAGCGGACTGGTCGGTGTCCACTCCCGCCACCCATTCGGTGACCTGACGGGCGATGTCCTGCGCGGTGAGGCCCAGGTCGGTGAGGATCTGGGTACGGGTGCCGAACTCGTGGAAGCCGACCGGTACGGCCAGATCCCGCAACGGGGTCTGCACACCGGAGTCGGTGAGCTGCTGCGCCAACGCGGTGCCGAAGCTGCCGGCGCGTACGCCGTCCTCCAGGGTGACCACCAGCCGGTGTTCGGCGGCCAGTTCGGTCAGCCGCTGCGGTACCGGCCGGAACCAGCGGGGGTCCACCACGGTCACCCCGTAGCCCTGACCACCGACCCGTTCGGCGACCTGCATACCCAGCGGGGCGAACGAACCGACCGCGACGAGCAGTACGTCGCTGCGCTCGTCGCGGTGCAGTACGTCGACCGCACCGATACCGGTGCCCAACCGCTCCACGGCCGGCAGGTCCGCGGGCAGCGCGCCGGTCGGCAGCCGCAGCACGGTGGGGCCGTCCGAGACCTCGACGGCCTCCCGGAACTGTTCGCGCACCTGACTGCCGTCCCGGGGCGCGGCGAAGCGCAGACCTGGTACCACGCCGAGGATCGAGGTGTCCCAGATCCCGTAATGGCTGGGGCCGTCCGGGCCGGTGATCCCGGCCCGGTCCAGGACGAAGGTGACCGGCAGTTCGTGCATCGCCACGTCCAGCAGGACCTGATCGAAGGCCCGGTTGAGGAAGGTCGAGTAGACCGCCACGACCGGATGCATCCCGCCGAGCGCCAGGCCGGCCGCGGAGGTCACCGCGTGCTGCTCGGCGATGCCGACGTCGAAGACCCGGTCGGGGTAGCGCTGCTGGAGTTTCTCGATGCCTGTCGGCCCGGCCATCGCGGCGGTGATGGCGACGATGTCGTCACGTTCACCAGCCACCTCGACCAGTTCGTCGGCGAACACCGACGTCCACTTCTTCGACGGTGGGGCGATCGGTTTGCCGGTCTCCGGGTCGAACACCGCCGACTGGTGCAGACAGTCCGCCGTGTCGTTCTCGGCGGGCAGGTAGCCGTTGCCTTTACGGGTCACCACATGCACGATCACCGGGCCGCCATAGCGCTTGGCCTTCGCCAGCGCGTTCTCCAGCGCGGTCATGTCGTGCCCGTCCACCGGGCCGACGTATTTCAGGCCAAGGTCCTCGAACATGGCCTGCGGCGCAACAGCGTCCTTGAGCCCCTTCTTCACCGCGTGCAGTACTTCGTAGAGCGGTGCGCCGACCAGCGGCGTGCGGCCCAGTGACTCCTTCACCAGGTCGAGCACCCGCTCGTAGCCGGGGCTCAGACGCAGCGAGGACAGGTGGGTGGCCAGCCCGCCGATGGTCGGTGAGTAGGACCGGCCGTTGTCGTTGACCACCACGACGAGCGGGCGATCCGAGGCGGCGATGTTGTTCAGCGCCTCCCAGCACATGCCGCCGGTGAGCGCACCGTCGCCGACCACGGCCACCACGTGCCGCTGCTCGTCGCGCAGCCGGTAGGCCTTGGCCAGGCCGTCTGCGTAGGACAGAGCGGTGGAGGCATGCGAGTTCTCGATGGTGTCGTGGTCGCTCTCCGCCCGGTTCGGGTAGCCGGTCAGTCCACCGCGCTGGCGCAGCAGGTCGAAACCTGTCTGTCGGCCGGTGAGCATCTTGTGCACATACGCCTGGTGCCCGGTGTCGAACAGGATCCGGTCGTTCGGCGACTCGAACACCCGGTGCAGCGCCAGTGTCAGTTCCACCACACCAAGGTTGGGACCGAGGTGTCCGCCCGTGCGCGAGACCCGGTCCACCAGGAAGTCGCGGATCTCACCGGCCAACTCCGGCAACCGGTCAACCGGCAGTCGACGCAGGTCACGGGGGTCTCGTATCGAGCTGAGCAGGCCTTCTTCGGAAACCGAACCGTCACGCGAGTCCATGGCCAGGAAGTCTATCCCCGGTGCCGCGCCGGGACCCGGTGACGCGATTCTTACCTCACCGGACTCACCCGTTCCCTTCACAACTCCGCCACATCCGGCGGCACGGGACCACGGTGGCACGGGAATCGACGGATCTGGCGGCACAGCAGAGGACGGATGACCGCTTGACCTCCCGATATCCCATTCCCGTGCGGCCTGGCCCGCGGTAGGGCCGGCCGGCTCAGCGACGTACCCGCAGCCGGCGCGGCGCGGCGGCCGGTGCCGGCAGTTGCAGAGGTCCAGAGCCCGGTGTCAGCGAGCCGAGGACCGCGGGGCGGCGGGCGCCGGTCACCGATGCCAGCGCGCCCGGCAGCCCGTGCCAGCTCAACCAGCCGAGCAGCGCGAATGCGTACGCCTCCTTCGCATCGGCCGGTATGCCGTACTCGTCCATCGTGGCGATCTGACAGTCAGCAAGATCACCGATCCGGTGCGTGAGAACCGGATTGCGTACGCCGCCGCCGGCTGCGACCACTTCGACGATGCGGTGTCGACGCAGTTCGGTGGCGACCGTACGGGCGGTCAGCTCGGTGAGGGTCGCCACCACGTCGTCCGGCGCGTCGTCGCGGCCGGCCAGGAGCCGGTCCAGATAGCCGCCGTGGAACAGTTCCTTACCGGTCGACTTGGGCGCCGACGCGGCGTAGTACGGTTCGGCCAGCAGCGCGTCAAGCAGGTCGGACAGCACCGTACCGGCCGCGGCATGCGCACCGGCGGCGTCGTAGGGCTGGCCGAAGTAGCGCCGGCACGCCTCGTCGATCAGGGCGTTCGCCGGACCCGTGTCGTAGCCCAGCACCGTGCCGTCGGCCAGTACGGTGATGTTGGCTATGCCGCCCAGGTTGAGCCCGGCCCGGCGTACGGCGCTGCCCTCCTCCGGGGCCAGGAGCAGCGCGTCGAAGGCGGGCACCAGCGGCGCGCCCTGGCCGCCGGCGGCGATGTCCGCGGCCCGCAGGTCGGACACCACCGGCAGCCCGGTGGCTGCGGCGATGAACGCGGGTTGACCCAGTTGCAGCGTACCGAGGGCGAGACCGTCACGGACCCAGTGGAAGACGGTCTGGCCGTGGGACACCACCAGATCGGCGTGGCCGTCGCACAACTCGGCCAGTGCTCGGACCGCCGCGTCGGCGAAGCGGTGCGCCAGCTCGGTGTCGAGTTGACAGACCGCTTCGATGCTGGTCGCCGCGGGCGGCAGCGCCGCCGCCACCGCGAGGCGTACCTGCGGTGGAAACTCGACGCTGAGCGCACCCAGCGGACGCAGTTCCAGCGTGTCCCCGTCGGTGCGGAACTCCGCGGCGGCCACGTCGATGGCGTCGTACGAAGTGCCCGACATCAGGCCGATCACCCGCATCGTCACGTGTTCTCCTCCAGCACGTCGGCCAGGATCCGGTCCCAGATTCCACTGATGTCCAGCAGCTCCGGCCGCACCGTGTGCACCCGGTTGGTCAACAGTGCCACCACCAGCCCGGGCTCGGGCAGGACGGCGAACCGGATCCCGGTGAACCCGGCATGCCCGAACGCGCCGTGCTGCGGCCACCGCCAGAACCCAAGGCCCTGCCCGGGGTCCGGTCCCGCAGCGAAGAAGCGCCGTACCGTCTCAGGCCGCCACGGCCCGGCACCGGACAACGAGGACAGCAGCGCACGGCCGAAGGCGACCAGGTCGTCGGCGGTACCGAACAGGCCGGCATGCCCGGCCACGCCACCGAGCGCATGCCAAGCGTTGCCGTCGTGCACCTCACCGACCAGGGTGTGGCTGCGCCAGGACGCGAAACTGTCCGGATCGATACCGACCGGGTAGGGATCGCCGGTGGCCAGCATCCGCCGTTCGTACCAGTCGCCGTGCGCGGTGGCCACCAGCGGAAGGTCGGGCCCGGTACCGCCCGGACGGTAGTGCGCGGTGTCCATCCCGGCCGGCTGGCAGGCCAGCCGCTGCACCGCCGACGCCAACGGCTCACCGGCTGCGCGTTCGACCACCCGCCCCAGCAGCACGAAACCCAGGTCGGAGTAGTGCCGAGCGGTATCCGTCGGGTAGCGCAGGGGCAGACCGGCGATGAGCGCCTCGACGCTGTCGTGGTCCCACCCACCCGCCGCGTACAGCGGCCACCATTCGGCCAACCCGGCCCGGTGTCTCAACAAATGGGAGAGTCGGATCTGGGCCGGCAGGCCGGCAAGCCAGTCTCGGGCCGGCTGGTCGGGGGCGAGCGCCCCGGCGTCGGTGAGACTCAACAACGCCGCGGTGGTACCGGCGATCTTGGTGACCGAGGCCAGATCGAACAGCGAGTCCGGTGTCAGCGGTAGCGGGTCCGGCAACGGTTGCAGCGTCGTCCCGACGCTCTGGTGAGTCTGCCGGTGGCCGGCACAGTGCTCGGCGAGTTCACCCGTACGATCGGCGATCCGCAGCAGCACCCCGGTCGGCCCGGCGAGCGCGTCGTGATCGAGCAGCTCGGCGACGAGATCGGTCAGCACATCAGCACTGTAGATAAGTTTCACCCTGTGGTCCAATCGTGCAGGTCCTTGACCAGGACGATCGGTCGGGCACTAGTGTCTGGCGACAAAGCGACGAAAGGGACCCACGGTGACCGGAGCACACGCACGTCGATGGGGTGTCGCGGCGGCGACGCTACTGACCCTCGCTGCGGGCGCCGCCTGCAGCCCGAATCCGGCGGGTGACGGCAAGAGCGGGAACGCCGCGCAACTCGTGGTGGCCCGCGCCGCCGACGTCGACGTACTCGACCCGGCCCGGGCCACCGCGTTCGCCAGCAACCAGACACTGGCTCTGGTCTACGACACGCTGGTCGACACGGGCAGCAAGGGGACCCTGGTGCCCGGCCTGGCCAGCAAGTGGGACGTCGGCAGCGGTGGTACGACGATCACCTTCACCCTGCGCAGCGGAGTGAAATTCCACAACGGTGCGGCCTTCACCGCTACCGACGCCAAGGCCACCCTGGACCGGATACTGGACCCCGCGACCGCGTCAGTGGACCGCTCCTACCTGGCCAACGTGTCCGACGTCGACGCCACCGACGCGCACACCCTGACACTGAAACTGAAGAAGCCGGACGCCTCGCTGCTCACCGCGCTGTCCTACACCGGCACCTCGATCCTGTCCGCCGCCGACATCAGGGCCGGCACGGTGGCCAAGAAGCCGAACGGCACCGGACCGTACCGGTGGAGGACCTGGAAGCAGGGCCAGCAGCTGGACCTGGCCGCCAACCGCGACTACTGGGGAGGCCGACCGGCCAACGCCGGCGTGCAGTTCCGGGTGATCCCCGACGAGTCGTCGATCGTCTCCGGCATGAAGGCGGGCAGCTTCAGCCTCGGACTGGTCTCCGACCCGGCGCTGGCCAGACAGCTGGCGAAGAACACCAAGGTCAACATGATCGCAAACCCGACTCTCGACTACCACGTGCTGCAGCTCAACGCCCGCCGCGGACCGCTGCGCAAACAACAGGTACGCCAGGCCATCGCGTGCGCGGTCGACCGTGGTGCGGCGATCGACACCGTTTACTTCGGACAGGCCAAGGAGACCGGGCCGGTCACCAGCCCCGCCTACCGCTACGCCAGCACCGACGGGCTCGGCTGCCGGCCCGGAGACACCCGGGCAGCCCGAACGATGCTCGTGAAAGCCGGCTACGCCAAGGGTTTCCATCTCCGGACCATCGTGATGACCGGCCAGTACTCCACCTCCACGAACCTCGCCCAGGTACTGCAGTCCCAGCTGCGTGCCATCGGTGTGCGACTGGACCTGGACCGTCAGCAGACCAACGTGTACGTACCGAACTGGTCCAAGGCGAACTTCGACGCAGCGGTCGCGCTCAATGGCGGCAGCAGCGACCCGTACCTGGAGTACAACCGGTACTTCCTGACCGACGGGAGCCTGACCACCCCGGCCGGATACGCCGACCGTCAGCTGGACACGTTGCTACGCAAGGCGAACAGCACCACCGACCCGGCCACCCGGCAGCAGACGTTCGGCCAGCTGCAGAAGCGTCTGCTGGCCGACTCGCCCTGGGTCTGGCTGTTCCGTAACCAGACCTACTACGTGCAGAGCAGCAGACTGACCGGGTTCCGGCCGACCCCGTCGGACTCGCTGGAGAACCTGCGCGGCGCCAGCCTGCGATGAGCTGGCGGTATCTCGCCGGTCGGTTGGCCGGCATGCTGGGCACCCTGTTCGGAGTGAGCGTGGTGGTGTTCGTGGTGCTCCGGGCCCTGCCCGGGGACACCATCACGGCGAAGCTGGGCACCCAGTCCGCCATTCTCAGTGCCGATCAACGCCATGCCCTGCAACACTTCTACGGCCTGGACGCCTCCCCGCTACGACAGTTCGGCCGGTGGTTGTGGGGCCTGGCGCACGGTGATCTCGGGGTTTCCATCGACACCGGCACACCGGTACGTCAGCTGGTCACCGACGCGCTGCCGGTCACCGTCGAGCTGGCCGTACTGGCCATGCTGATCGCGGTACCCGCCGGCGTACTGCTGGGCATGGTGGCTGCCAGCCGTCCCGGTCGGCTGACCGACCTGTCCGTACAGGGTGTCGGGCTGCTCGGCCTCGCGGTACCGGAGTTCGTCCTGGCCTCGGTCCTGGTCGCTTGGCTGGCCTCGGCATTCGCCTACTTCCCCAGCCCCGGCTCGTACATCCCGGTGGGCACCTCGGTGGGCGGCAACCTGCGGCAGATGCTCTACCCGGCACTGGTGCTGGCGGTCGGGTTGACCGCGACCATCATGCGCACCACCCGCTCTGCGTACCTGGAGAGCACGACGGCGGACTTCCTGCGTACGGCACGCGGTAAGGGCCTGGCCGAGAGCCGGGTACGGTTCCGGCACATCCTGCACAACGCCGGCATCCCGATCATGACCATGGTGGGCATCCAGTTCGGCTACCTGCTGGGCGGAACGCTCGTGGTGGAACAGGTCTTCGCCCTACCCGGGCTGGGCCGACTGCTGCTCAGCGGGATCCTGCAACAGGACTACGCCGTCGTGCAGGCGGTCACGCTACTGGTCGCCACCGCGTTCGTACTGGTCAACTTTCTGGTCGACATCGGCTACCGGGTGCTGGATCCGCGTACCCGCACCGAAGGGAGACGGGCGTGAGCGAACTGCCGCCACCTACCGGTCCACCGACCGCGGTCACCGACCTGACGCCGGTACGCCGGCCCCGGCCGACTGCGGGGCCCCGGGCGCTGCTGAACGGAATTCTGGCCGAGGGCAACGGCCGGCTCGGCCTGCTGCTGACCGGCCTGCTGGTGCTGGTCGCGCTGCTCGCCGTCGCCCACCTGACCGGCTACGACCCGCTCACCCAGGACCGAACGGTACGGCTGGACCCACCGTCGGGCGCACACTGGCTGGGCACCGACCAGTTCGGTCGCGACATCGGCGCGCGCACCGCGACGGGCACTTTCGCCTCGCTACGGGTGGCGGTGGTCGCGGTGGGGGCGGCCGCCGTGGTCGGGGGCCTGCTGTGTGTCCTGTCCGGGTTCGTCGGCGGTGTCCTGGACGCGGTGATCGGCCGGTGCACCGACGTACTGTTCGCCTTCCCCGCCACGCTGCTGGCATTGGCCCTGGTGGCCGCACTGGGGCATGGCTGGCTCAACACCGCGGTAGCCATCGCGGTGGTGTACACACCGATTTTCGTCCGGGTTTCCCGGGGACCGGTGCTGACCGCCCGGGAATCGGAGTACGTGCAGGCCGGCCGGGTGCTCGGATTCCCGGCGTCCCGGCTGCTGTTGCGACACGTCCTACCCAACGTGTCGGCGCCGATCGCGGTACAGGTGGCATTGGCACTGTCCTGGGCCATCCTGACCGAAGCCGGGCTGTCCTTCCTGGGCCTGGGTACCCAGCCGCCGGACCCGTCGCTGGGGCTGATGGTGGCCGAGTCCCGGACCCTGTTCCCGGACGCCTGGTGGACGCTGGTGTTCCCGGCGGTGGCGGTGGTGGTCTCGGTGGTCGGGCTGAACCTGCTCGGTGACGGCCTGCGCAACGCCCTGGACCCGCGGACGGTGCGCCGGTGAACGGCCCGATGCTGCAGGTCGAGAACCTGCACGCAGTGGTGTCGGCCGGCGGCCGGGACCTGCCCGTCGTACGGGGCGTGTCGCTCACCGTCGACCCGGGTGAGGTCGTCGGCCTGGTCGGCGAGAGCGGCAGCGGCAAGAGCTTCACCGCGCTGTCGGTACTGGATCTGCTGCCGGCCGGTGCCCGAGTCACCGCCGGCCGGATACTCGTCGACGGCGAGGACCTGACCGCGCTGCCGGAACGGACCCGCCGGGCACGCCGGGGCGGCACCGTCGCGATGATCTACCAGGATCCGATGACCGCGCTGAACCCACTGATGAGTGTCGGCGCACAGATCGCCGAGGGGTTGCGGGCACATGGCGTACGCGGTGCGCAGGCACGGCAGCGCACCCTGGCGGCGATCGACGAGGTCGGACTCCCCCGGCCGGAACGGATCGCCCGCAGCTATCCGCACCGGTTGTCCGGCGGCCAACGGCAGCGGGTGGTGATCGCCAGCGCGCTGGCGCTACGGCCGAAGGTACTCATCGCCGACGAGCCGACCACCGCTCTGGACGTCACCATCCAGCAGCAGATCCTCGCCCTGGTCGACGAGCTGCGTCGCACGCACGACCTGGCGGTGCTGTGGATCACCCACGACCTGGGGGTGGTGGCCAGGGTCGCGCACCGGGTCGCGGTGATGTACGCCGGCCGGTTGGTGGAGACGGCGGCCAGCGCACCACTGTTCGCCCGGCCGCAGCATCCGTACACTGCGGGTCTGCTCGCTTCCATCCCGGTACCCTACGACACCCGACGCGGGCCGTTGCCGCAGATCGGTGGCGCCCCACCAGATCTGGCCCAACTGCCGACGGGCTGTCCGTTCGCGCTGCGCTGCCCGCAACGCGCGGACCGGTGCGGGCACGATGAACCGGAGCCGACCCGACGCGGCGAGAGCATCGCCGCCTGCCACGTACCCCGGGAGCGCTGGTCATGATCGAGGTGACAGATCTGGTCCGGCACTACCGGACCCGCGACGGCCTGGTACGTGCCGTGGACGGGGTGTCGTTCTCGGTGGGCCGCGGCGAGACCCTGGGGCTGGTCGGCGAATCCGGCTGCGGCAAGTCGACCACGGCCCGCCTGCTGGTCCGGTTGGAACGGCCCACCGCCGGGCGGATCGTGCTGGACGGTACGGATCTGACCTCGTTGCGCGGCGGAGCTCTGCGCCGGATGCGGCGGCGGATCCAACTGGTGTTCCAGGACCCGTACGGCTCCCTCAACCCCCGCCGCGGGGTGGCCGCCACCCTGGGCGAGATACTGCGGGTGCACCGGCTGGCCAGCGGCCCTGCGGTGGCGCGGCGGGTCGGCGAACTGCTGGACATGGTGGGACTGCCGGCTTCGGTGGCCGACCGGTATCCGCACCAGCTGTCCGGCGGCCAACGGCAGCGGGTCGGGATCGCCCGTGCACTCGCCGTCGAGCCCGACGTACTGGTGCTCGACGAGCCGGTGTCCGCGCTGGACGTGTCGGTACGGGCCGAGGTGATGAACCTGCTCAGCACGCTGCGCACCGAGCTGGGGCTGACCTACCTGTTCATCTCGCACGACCTGGGTATGGTCCGGCATCTGTCGGACCACGTCGCGGTGATGTATCTGGGCCGGATCGTGGAGACCGGTGACTGGCAGGGCGTCTCCGACGAGCCCCGGCACCCCTACACCCGTTCGCTGCACGACGCGGTACCGGTGCCCGACCCGACTGTGGAGTCTCAGCGGCAGATACCGGTGCCGGCGGGTGAGGTTCCGGATCCGGCCGCACCTCCGCCGGGTTGCCCGTTCCATCCGCGTTGTCCGCTGGTCGAGGACGTCTGCCGGGACGTCCCGCCGGAGCTACTGGCGGTCGGTCCCACCCGCCGGGTGGCCTGCCATGTGGTCGCCCGCGAGGCTGGGCTACCAGCCGGGACGGCTCCTACACCGGCCACGACGGCTCCGGCCCCGACCGACCAATAGAGGCCGGGCGGGGCCGGGTCGCGGTATGACTGTGCCGCGGTGTTGCAGGTCAGGCGCGACCGGCGGCCCGCTGGCTGCGCCGCGACAGCGAGTCGATGACCACCGCGGCCAGCAGCACGATACCGGTCACCATGTACTGCGCGTAGTCGGTGATGCCGACCAGGTTCATGCCCGCCGCGATCGACTGGATGACCAGCACGCCCAGCAGGGCCGAGTACGTGCTGCCGCGACCACCGAACAGGCTGGTGCCGCCGATGACGGCCGCCGCGATGGCATCCATCAGGATGTCCTGCCCGGTACCCGACTTGGTGATGTTGGTGTTCACCGAGGCGAAGAAGATACCGCCGATCGCGGCCATCGTGCCGGAGATGGCGAACACGCTGATCCGGATCGCGGTCACGTTGATACCGGCCCGCCGGGCCGCTTCCACGTTCCCACCGACGGCGAACACCTTGCGGCCGTACGAGGTGTGCCGCAGCACGAAGTCCAGGCCGACCACGAAGACCAGGAAGATGACCGGAGCCAACGGCAGGCCCTGCGCCTGGTTGAACACGATCGCCACAGCGAACAGTACGACCCCCAACGCGACGCTGCGCAGCAGCACCTCAAGCTTGCCGCGGGCCGGGATGCCGGCCTGGCGGCGTCGCAGCGCGCCCAGCAGCGTCAGTACGAAGTATCCGGCGGTGACCGCACCGGCCAGCCCGTACGCCCAGATGACCTCGGCGAAGAAGGTGTTGGTGAGCCGGTCGATCAGGCCGCTGCTGTTGGACAGGTTGTAGGAGCCGGTCTTGCCCAGCACCCACAACATGAAGCCCAGCCAGCCGAGCAGACCGGCCAGGGTGACGATGAACGCCGGCACCCCGACCTTGGCGAAGAAGAAACCGTGCAGCAGACCCATCGCCATGCCCACGACCACCGCGAGCAGGACGGACTGCCACTCGCTCAGCCCCCAGCTGCGGTTGGACACCGCCAGTACGGCCGCGCAGGCACCCGACACCGAGCCGATGGACAGGTCGATCTCGCCCAGCAGCAGGACGAACACGATGCCGGTGGCCATCATGCCGGTGGCCACGATGTTCAGGCTGATCTGGGTGAGATAACCGGGTGACAGGAAGCCGGAGTTCATGCTCTGGAAGATGACCCAGATGACGATCAGGCCGATGACCACGGGAATCGATCCCAGTTCACCGCCCCGGATCCGGCGCCAGGTCTCATATGCGTAGCCGGCCAGGCCGCGTTCGGCGACCACGAGTCTCGGGTCTGTCTGCAGCACCGCCGGCTGCTGGGGTGCGTCCTTGGTGGCGGTCACCGCTCGCCCTCCATCTCGTCTGCCGCTACGTCTTCGCCGGGCAGGGACCGGGCCGCGCGCCGGGTCACCGCGTTGTCCGAGGCCCCGGTGATCGCGGAGACGATCTGCTCCTGGCTGGTCTCCCGTACATCGAAGGTGCCGTTGTTGCGGCCCAGTCGCAGCACCGCGACCCGGTCCGCGACGGCTCGGACGTCGGCCATGTTGTGGCTGATCAGGATGACGCCCAGACCTCGGTCGCGGAGCCGCTCGACCAGGTCGAGTACCTGCGCGGTCTGTTCGACGCCGAGCGCTGCGGTCGGCTCGTCCAGGATCACCACCTTGGGCTCACCCAGCAGCGACCGGGAGATCGCCACCGTCTGCCGCTGGCCGCCGGACAGCGAGGCGACCGGGATGCGCACGCTGGGGATCTTGATCGACAGCGTGTCCAGCAGTTCCCGGGAGCGCCGTTCCATCTCAACCTCGTCCAGGACGCCGAACCGTCGCAGTTCCCGACCGAGGTACAGGTTGCCGACCACGTCGAGGTTGTCAGCCAGCGCGAGGTCCTGGTACACCGTCGCGATCCCGAGCGACTGCGCGTCGTGCGGGCGGGACACCGTCACCGGCCTGCCCTGCCACTCGATCACACCGGAGTCCGCGGTGGTCACCCCGCTGATCGCCTTGACCAGAGTGGATTTTCCGGCGCCGTTGTCGCCGACCAGGGCAAGTACTTCGCCGCCGTGTACTTCCAGCTCCACGTCGGTCAGCGCCTGTACTGCGCCGAACCGCTTGGAGATCCCCCACAACGCCAGTACCGGCGTCTCGGTCCGCACCGGTGCGCTTGTCACCTCACACCATCTCCTGTCTGGACGCGGCCCGGCCGTCGCCGGCCGGGCCGCAGGTAACGCTGCCGGTCAGGGTCCCCACAGCGACATCGACGTGGGGAGCCCCGACCGGTGGCCCGGTGGGGCCGGTGGACTACTTGACGCCGGCAGCCGCACAGAGCTTGGCGTACTGGCCGGTGCAGATCTCCGAGGCCTTCCAGTAGCCGTCCTTGACCACGGTGCTCTCGATGTTGTCCTTGGTGACCGCGGTGGCCGGCACGATCTTGGCCGGTACGGTGACCGTTCCGTTGTTGACGGTGGCGCCGCCGCCGTCCCACTTCTTACCCTGCGCGAACGCCACCGCCATCTCCGCGGCGGCCTGGGCCTGCGGCTTGATGGACTTGTAGATGGTGGCGTACTGCTCGCCGGCGAGGATCCGCTGCAGGCCGGCCACCTCGGCGTCCTGACCGGTCACCGGCGGCAGTGGCTTGACGTTCGCGGCCTTCAGCGCGGCGACCGCACCGCCGGCCATGCCGTCGTTGGCCGCGTACACGCCGACCACCTTCGAGGCGCCGATCTTGCTGATCGCACCGGTGACCTCCTGGCGGGCACCGTCCGGGCTCCAGTCCGTGGTGTCGTACTCGGCACCCACGTTGACCTTGCCGTCCAGGACCTTGTGCATGCCCTTCTTGAAGTCCGGGGCGTTCGGGTCGTCGGGCGAACCGTTGACCAGGATGACCTTGCCGCGCTTCGGGTTGCCGCCCTTCGAGACCGCCTTCAGGAACGCGGTGCCCTGCAGCTCACCGATCTTCTCGTTGTCGAACGACGAGTAGCCGGCGATCGGGCCGGTCGCCAGCCGGTCGTAGGCCACGACCTTGACGCCCTGCGACTTTGCCTTCGTGACCGAGGACTGGATCGACTTGTAGTTCACCGAGTCCAGGATCAGCACCTTCACCCCGGCCGCCAGCACCGAGTCGACCTGCTGGCGCTGGGTGTCGGCGTTCTGGTTGGCGTTGCGGTACTCGATCGTGCACTTGGGGCACAGCTTCTTGATGTCCGCCTGCAGGTACGGGTGGTCGAACTTCTCGTACCGTGCGGTCTTGGACTCCGGCAGCAGAATGCCGATCTTGAAGCCCTGGCTGACGCTGGCGCTCTTGCCGGAGTTGTCACTGCCACCGGACTGCTTCGCCTTGCCACATGCCGACGCCCCCAGAGCCAGGACGGCGACCGCGGCGACCGCGAGCCCGCGACGCAAGTAGGTCCTCACGTGCTCGAAACCTCCCTGACACAGGCCGCACTCGCGCGGCCGGAGAGCGACAGTCAACCGCGCACCTGCCGCGTCGTCAAGAAGTGAAGATGTCTCAGGACAAAACCGCACCCATTCGTTATCTCTCTGAAGCTCGCGATCGACCCGCGTCACTGCCCGGACAGGCCGGCGAGAGAGGACACGACCGCATGGTCGGTCTCACTCAACGCCAACGCCAACGCACCCAGCACCTCGGCCCGGTCACCGAGAGTGCCGGCCAGCACCGACAGCTGCCGCGCCGCGCTGGGAATCGCATACCGGCCCACCGACTCCCGCAACGGACCGATCAGCAGCTCACCGGCACCCGCCAGATCACCGCCGATGATCACGCAGCGTGGGTTGAGCAGGTTGCACAGGCTGGCCACCCCGATGCCCAGGTGTCGACCCATGTCCGACAACACCCGGCGCGAGCCGGGGTCGCCGCACTGAGCCAGCTGTAGCGCACCGGCCACCGTCAGGTCCGGCCCGTGGCTGTCGCGCAGCAGGTCCAGCAGATACTTGGCGTTGGCATGGGTCTCCAGGCAGCCACGGTTGCCGCACCGGCACACCGCGCCCGACTCGTCCAGGGTGATGTGCCCGATCTCCCCCGCGGTGCCGCCGGCGCCGTGGTAGATCCGCCCGCCGAGCACCAGGCCAGCGCCGACCCCGGTGGAGACCTTCAGGTAGACCATGTCCCGCTGACCGCGCCCGGCGCCGAACACCAGCTCGCCGAGAGCGCCGAGGTTTGCGTCATTGTCAGCGTGTACGGGCAGTTCGAGCAGCTGCGCCAGCGCCTCCCGGGGCCGTACACCCACCCAGCCTGGCAGTAGCGCGGTGGAGCCGATCTCGCCGGTGTCCTCGTCGATGGGCCCCGGCACCCCCAGCCCCACCCCGCTCACCCGGTCCCGTGGTACGCCCGCCCGGGCCAGCAGGGTGTCCAGCAACCGCGCGGCCTGGTCCAGACATTCGGCACCAGAGGCGTCCACGTCCGCCGGTTGCGCGTCGGAGGCCAGCACCTGATGGGACAGGTCGCCGATGGCGACCCGGAGGTGCGAGTGACCGAAGTCCACTCCGACCACCACCTCACTGGATGGGCTGAGGGTGACCCGACGCACCCGTCGGCCCCCGGCCGAACCGTTGCGTACCTGGACCGAACCGGCATCGGCGAGTTCATGCACGATGTTGGACACGGTGGCGGCGGACAGTCCGGTATGTCGGGAGATCTCCGCCTGACTCAGGGTGCCCTCCGCCCGTACGGCACGCAGCACCCTGGTCACGTTCGCGCGGTGAAGGGACGACTGGGAGCCTGGTGGGTGATCGTCCGGCGTGGCAGCAGGCATCTGCTCTCCTTCGTCCTGCCGGCTCCCGGCCCGTACGGCCGGCGGGCCACCGGTGGCCCGCAATGGTCCGGTGATGTGTTGGCGATCAGCAATGATCTGGTTTCAAGACCTGAAGGTATCCTGCGCCAAGGATGCCCGCATCCGTCAAGAGGCGAATCGACAGAGGTTTGCGCAGAGCCACCCGGTGAGTTGTCCCACCTCCGACGCGCGACCCGGTTGACTGGTGACTACACGCCGGTACCGTTACCGGTCACGCACCTGAGAGTCCGGATGAGCTGACCCGGTGCGATCGGCACCCCGCCGGTCCCCGGCCGTCGACTCCCCCGAGCGGTCGTACCCCGATCCGGTCGGACCGGCAGACAACTGGGTTAGCGCGTAGCCACTCGGGCACGCACCGATGACCGGCTCGTAGCAGAGCCGCGACCAGGCGGTACATCCACTCAGGGCGACGAATTTGAGAGGTCTACACCCCCATGTCCGAAGCCACCACGATCCATCTTCCCGCACTGGGCGTGCATCTCAAGCACGGATTCGCCCACCTGCTGGAGGCCACGCTCATTCCACTCGGGTTGTTCTACCTGGTGATGAGCCTGGCTGGACTGCATGGTGCGCTGTTCGCCGCGCTCGCCTGGTCCCTCGCTGCGCTGGGCTGGCGGATGGTGACCCGCCGACCCGTTCCCACCGTGCTCGCGTTCATGACGGCCCTGCTGCTGGTGCGTACCGCGGTCGGCTACGCGACCGGGAGCGTGTTCCTGTACTTCCTGTCGCCCTCACTCCAGGATTTCGCGATCGGTCTGGCATTTCTGGCACTGCTGCCGTTCGGCAGATCCCTGATCGCCAAACTCGCCGCCGACTTCTGTGTGTTCCCGCCCGCGCTGACGGACAATCCCCGGGTACGGAGCTTCTTCCACCGGGTGTCGGTGCTGTGGTCTGCCGTGTTCATTTTCAGCGGTTTCCTGACCCTGTGGATGCTGGCGCACACCAGCCTCGGCAGCTACCTACTGGTCGGAACCGCCGCCTCGTACGCCCTGGTGATCGGGGCGATCGTGATCTCCGTGCTGTGGTTCCGCCGCTCCCTGAAACGCGAGGGGATCACTCTGCGGCTACCGATCCGAACGGTCAAGCTGGCCGTCTGAGCGCAGTGCCGCACCGGGCCGACACCGCGCAGGGAAACCGCCGCCGCAGAACCAACCCGCCGGCGTGGCGCGGTCAGCCGAGCAGTTCCGACCAGAACGGCACGGTAGCGCGCGCCCCTTCGACCAGTTCGGGACGGTATCCTCCGCCGAACTCGGCGCGCAGATAACGCGGCAGGTCGGCGCCGTAGACGATGATGTCGGTCTGTGAGACCGACAGGACCGGATGCCCGGACGGCCCACCGACACCTGGTAGATACCGGTGCCGGTAGATCGGCACCAACGGTGGCGCCTCGACCAGCCGGCTCCCCGCAAGCCGTACCGCGGCCGGCACAGCCGCTGGGCGCTCGCCCCATCCGGGATACCAGAAAGCATTCTCCCGGACATCGAACAGCACACCCTCCACCGGCCGACGCAGCAGGTCACGAAGCTCGCCGGCGTTACCGTGCCGCCAGTCAGGGAAACCGTCGCCGACCGGCAGGCCAGCGGAGAGCAACGCGCGGTGGTCAGCGGCGAAGCGGATCCCGTACCGACGCTGCACCTCGGCGAGCTCAGCGGCGCTCAGGCCCGGTGCTGCCGGGACCGGTAGCAGGGCGAGCAATGCGGTCGCGTCACCGGCTGCTGCGGTGGTCTCCTCCGGGCTCGTCACGATCTGTCAGCCTACGCCTGGCTGGAACAACGCGACACATTCGACATGCTGCGTCATCGGAAAGGCGTCAAAGGCACGCAGCATGCTCAGCCGCCAGCCGAGTTCGGCGAACGTGGCGGTGTCGCGGGCCAGCGCGGCCGGGTCACAGGCCACGTAGCAGATCGCCCGGGGCGCCACCGCCGCGAGCGCCGTGACCACCTCGCGCCCTGCGCCCGAGCGCGGCGGGTCCAGCAGCACGACATCCGTCCCGTCGCCGGTCAACTGTGGCAGAACGCCTTCCACCTGGCCCGGAACCGTACGAACCTGCGGAAGGTCGGCCAGGTTACGGCGGGCTGCCTTGGCCGCCGCACGACCGGACTCCACCATCGTGACCGACCCGTCGGGACCGACCGCACCGGCCAGCGCCGCGCTGAACAGGCCGACACCGCCGTACAGGTCCCAGCAACGCTCGCCCGGCCGCGGTCGCAGCAGCTCCAATGCCGCTGCCGCGAGGGTGTCCGGTGCGGCCGGGTGAACCTGCCAGAACGCCTCCGCCGGTACAGCGAACTTCCGGCCCAGCGCGGTCTCCGACAGTTCGGCTCGCCCGTCCACCAGCCGGGTGCGGGACACTCCGCGCCGGCCCGGCACCTCGACATGGCTGAGTACCGCATGCTGGGCGTCGCCCGGATCCGGGCTCCCCGCGGCGGCCCTACCACCCGTGGCGGCCACGCTGACCTCCGCGTGCCGCGGCCAGTGCTGACTGGTTACCGGCAGTTCGCGTACCGGTGGGGTGGCGATGGGACACTCCTGCACGGCCACCACCCGGTGCGAACGGTGCTGCCGGAACCCGGCCCGACCGTCGCGGCCCACCGCGTACCGGACCCGGCTACGCCAGTCGAGCAGCCCGCCGGGCAGCTCGATCACCCGTACCCGCAGCGCGGCGACCTGCTCATCGGTCAGCCGGCCGAGACGCTGCAGCAGCTCGGCCACGGTCGCGGCCTTCAGCTCCCGCTGGGTGGTGGCGTCGGCATGCTGCCAGTCACAACCACCGCAGCCACCCGACCCGGCGTACCGGCAGGGCGGTGTCACCCGACCGGGCGCCGGCCGATCCACCTCGACCGCATCGGCCCGCAGGAAACCGGACCGTACCTCGGTCACTACCGCCCGCACCTGCTCACCGGGCAGGGTGTGCCGGACGAACACCACCCGACCCTCGTGGTGGGCGACGCAGTGCCCGCCCGGCGCGACCCGCTCGATCTCCAGTGCCAGTCGGGCGCCCACCACGACCGGTTCATCGACGGCGCTCACTTGCGCAGCACCAGGTCATCGGCGGTGCCGGACTCGTCGCCATCGGCCTGCTGCGGCCCCCGTAGGACGCCGCGGCGCAGCTGCCGGTCGTAGCGGGTGAAGTTCTTGTTCTCGCTGGAGGTCAACTGCCACGGCACGCTGGTCACCATGACGCCGGGCTCGTAGAGCAGTCTCGCCTTGATGCGCAGCGCGCTCTGGTTGTGCAGCAGGTGCTCCCACCAGCGGCCCACCACGTACTCGGGGATGAACACGGTCACCACATCGCGGGGCGAGTCGCGCCGCATGTTCTTCACGTAGCCGATGATCGGACGGGTGATCTCCCGGAACGGCGAATCGATCACGGTCAGCGGTACCGGCAGCTCCCGGTCCTCCCACTCGGCCTGCAACCGTCGGGTGTCGTTGGCGTCCACATTCACCGTGACCGCGGTCAGGGTGTCCGGCCGGGTCGCCCGGGCGTACTGCACCGCACGCAGGGTGGGCAGGTGCAGCTGGCTGACCAGCACCACCGCGTGGTTACGGGCCGGCAGCACGCCGCGCTCGTCCGGTGGTACCAGTTCCTCGGCGACCCGGTCGTAGTGCCGACGGATCGCGAGCATCAGCAGGTAGATCACGGCCATCGCGGCGATCGCGATCCAGGCACCGGCCAGGAACTTGGTGATCAGCACGATCAGCAGCACGACACCGGTCATACAGGCACCGAAGCCGTTGATCGCCCGGGACCGGATCATCCTGCGCCGGGCGAGCTGGTCGCGTTCGGTACGCAACAGTCGATTCCAGTGCCGCAACATGCCCGTCTGGGAGAGCGTGAACGAAACGAACACCCCGACGATGTACAGCTGGATCAGCCGCGTCGGATTGGCCTGGAAGGCCAGGATCAGCACGCAGGCGAACGCCGCCAGGAACAGGATCCCGTTGGAGTAGGCAAGTCGGTCACCGCGGGTGTGCAGCTGCCGGGGCAGGTAGCGGTCCTGGGCCAGGATCGACCCGAGCACCGGGAAACCGTTGAACGCCGTGTTCGCCGCCAGCAGCAGGATGATCGCCGTCACCGCGGCCACGAAGTAGAAACCGGGCGCGAAGCCGGAGAACACCGCGTGCGCCAGCTGCGCGGTCACCGTCTTCTGCTGGTAGCCGGCAGGCGCGCCGATCAGCTGGGTGGCCGGATTGTCGACGATCTTGACACCGGTCAGGCGGGCCAGCATGACGATTCCGACCAGCATGGTGATGGCCAGGATGCCGAGCATCAACAGCGTCGACGCTGCGTTGCGGCTCTTCGGTTTGCGGAACGCCGGCACCCCGTTGGAGATGGCCTCCACACCGGTCAGCGCCGCCGACCCGGAGGAGAAACCGCGGAGCAGCAGGAAGAAGAACGCGAACCCGGTCAGCGAACTCTCCGCACGCAGGTGGTACGGGGCGCTCTCGGCCTGGACATGCTGCCCCAGCACGAAGATACGGAACAGACCGACACCCACCATGACGAGCACCGCGAACATGAACCCGTAGGTGGGTATCGCGAAGGCGGTGCCGGACTCCTTCAACCCACGCAGGTTCGCCGCGGTCAGCAGCAGTACGGCGGCGACCGCGATGAGCACCTTGTGCTGCGACACGACCGGGATCGCCGAGCCCAGGTTGGCGATCCCGGAGGAGGTGGAGACAGCCACCGTCAGTACGTAGTCGACCATCAGCGCGCTGCCCACCGCGAGCCCGAACGGGCGGCCCAGGTTCACCGTGGTGACCTCGTAGTCACCACCGCCGGACGGGTAGGCATGCACGTTCTGGCGGTAACTGGCGACCACGGTGATCATGACGACCGAGACACACAGCGCGATCCAGGGCGAGAACGCCACCGCGGACGCTCCGGCCACCGACAGCGTCAGCAGGATCTCGTCCGGCGCGTACGCCACCGAGGACAGCGCGTCGGAGGCGAACACCGGCAGCGCGATGCGTTTCGGTAACAGCGTGTGTTGCAGCCGGTCGGACCGGAACGGCCGCCCTACCAGCAGCCGCTTCAACAACGAGGTCGGTGAACTCACGTGCGAAGCCTACGAGCCGGGCGCGAGTCGCGACGGCCGGCCGGTGCCCCCGGCCCCACGATCAACTGCGGAGGGTTCCCAGCCGCGTGATCTGGCCGGGCGTGTAGCGTCCTGGCGTGCGGCGGCCGGACCACGGTCGTGGCATCGCCGGGGTAGCGTCGGACGACGGTGGCTCGGACACACCGGCGCGGGCTGGTCCGATGGGGGCCGTCCCACCGGATACTCCAGGTACGCGGAGCAGCGGGAAGCGCGGGAGGCCGAGTGCACGTCGTGATCATGGGCTGCGGACGGGTCGGCTCGACACTGGCGCACAGCCTGGAAGCCCGCGGGCACTCCATCGCGGTCATCGATCAGAATGCCGAGGCGTTCCGCCGGCTCGGCGACGACTTCGGTGGCATCACCGTCACCGGCACCGGCTTCGACCAGCAGGTACTGACCGAGGCTGGGATCGAACGCGCGGACGCGTTCGCGGCCGTCTCCAGCGGAGACAACTCCAACATCATCGCCGCCCGGGTGGCCCGGGAAACGTTCGGCGTCACCACCGTCGTGGCCCGCATCTACGATCCGCGGCGGGCTGAGGTGTACGAACGCCTCGGCATCCCCACCGTGGCCACGGTGCGCTGGACCGCCGACCGGATCCTGCGACACATGCTGCCCGAGGGCCATGTCGAGATGTGGCGCGATCCGACCAACGTGGTCGCGGTCATGGAGATCCCGGTCGCGCCGGGCTGGATCACCCAGCCGATCAGCGCACTGGAAGAGGCCACCGGCGCCAGGGTGGCCTACCTGATGCGGTTCGGGATCGGCACCCTGCCCACCAGCTCCACCGTCCTACAGGATGGTGACCAGGTGTTCTTCCTAGTCACCGACGAGATGCGTGAGGCGGTCGCGCACGCGGCGGCCAACCCGCCGGACACCGCGCACTGAGCGCCCACACACGGGAGACATGATCATGCGCATCGCGATCGCAGGGGCCGGTAACGTGGGGCGCTCCATCGCCCAGGAACTCGTCGACAAGGGCCACCAGGTCATGTTGATCGACCGGAAACCCGAGGCGATCCGGCCGGAGCGGGTACCGGATGCCGAATGGGTCCTGGCTGATGCCTGTGAGCTGTCCAGCCTCACCGACGCCGAACTCGACACCTGCGACGTGGTCGTCGCGGCCACCGGCGACGACAAAGTCAACCTGGTCATCTCGCTACTGGCCAAGACCGAGTTCGCGGTCGGCCGGGTGGTGGCCCGGATCAACCGCGCCGAGAACGAGTGGCTGTTCACCGAACAGTGGGGAGTGGACGTGTCGGTGTCCAAGCCCCGGCTGATGGCCGCCCTGGTCGAGGAGGCGGTGAGCGTCGGTGACCTGGTCCGGCTGATGAGCTTCCGGCAGGGTCAGGCCAACCTGGTGGAGATCACCCTGCCTGACGGCGGGCCGCACGTGGGCAAGCCCGTCCGGGACGTACCGCTGCCCCACGACGCCGCGCTCGTCAGCATCGTACGGGGCCGTCGGGTACTGGTACCCAGCCCGGACGACCCGGTGGAGGCGGGCGACGAACTGGTGTTTGTCTGCGTACCGGAGGTCGAGGACGAAGTGCGCCGGGTCGTGCTGGGCAGCCCCGGCGGCAAGTGACCTGCGGCCTACGCCGCGACTACACCGAACCCGCGGGCACGGGCTCGGCCGCCGACTGACGCGCCGCGCGGCGTACCGCCCAGAGAGTGATCGCCAGTTGGGCGACGTACAGCGGCCAGGACAACGCGATCCGGCTCACCCCCAGCAGGGTCGCCTGGTCGGCCCAGTAGAGCAGACCCTGTACGGCCCCGCGGAGCACGAAACAGCCGGCCCACAGCAGAGTCAACCACTGGAACGTACGCAGCAGGTGCCGGTCGGAGCGCCAGCCGTGCCGGCCGCGGGCCATCACGATCCCCCACACGTACCCGATGACGGGTCGGCGCAGTGCCATCGAACCGAGCAGTAGCACCGCGTAACCGAAGGCGATGAAGATGCCCGGCAGGTAGAAATCCTTGGCCTGCCCGGTCTTCCAGGCGATGATCCCGCCCATCGCGATACCGAACAGTCCGTTCACCGCATGTCGTACGGGTTGACGCTGGACGAGCCGGAACACCCCGATGGCCACCGCCACCCCGACGGCGGCGATCAACGCCGGGCGCAGCGAGGTCGCGACATTGACCGCGATGAACACCAGCACGGGCACGCAGGACTCGACCACACCCCGGATCCCACCGAGCTGGTCGGCGATCTGCTCGGAGAAGCTCAGCTCGGCTGCGTCCGCACCGGTCGGCGCTGTGGGGTCGGTCACGTTCACGGTCTGGACCTGGCCGGACACCGGCTGATCGGGCTGCGAACGTTCGGCCGGCAGGGCAGCCTCAGGGGCGGGCTGTCCAGAACCGGCCGGCTCGTCGGTGGTGGGCAAGCGGTCACCTCGGCGATTCGAGCTCGTAGTACGGGTTGTAGATGACCTTACGGTCGTCGCGGACCGCGACCCGGCCCCGCACGGTGAGCATACGTCCCGGTTCGATACCGGCGATGTGTCTCCGGCCGAGCCAGACCAGCGTCACCAGGTCCGTACCGTCGAACAGGTCGGCCTCCAGCGTGGGCAGATTCGTCCGCGGGGTGTACACGACCGTACGGAGCCGCCCGCTGACCGTCACCAGCTGACCGCGGGCGCAGGCGCGGGCCGGGGTGCACCCAGACTCGGCGCTCTCCCGCTCCAGATCCTCGGCCTCCAGCTCCGCCTCGCTGGCGGCGAGCCGACGTAGGAACCGCTTGATCGGCGTTTCCCGCTGACCGGTCGTCATGACCGTCCTCACACTCCTTCAGGCGCGCGGCCGTGCGGCAAGCGTACGCCCATTTCGGGACAGGATGATGGGGCCTGATGCGGCGTACGCAGCACTTCGTCCCTGCTCAGCGCCTCCGGCGCCGTGGGACTCAGCGCCTCCGGCGCCGTGGGACTCAGCGCCTCGACGACCATTGAGCTCAGTGCCGTTGCACCCGTCGAGGTCGGCGCCCGCGGCGCCGTCATGTCCGGCACTTCCGACAGCCTGGGACGCCACCACGGAGAAGATCCATGCGTGCGGCGGGTACGCGTCGAGCAGCGGGACGGTGGAGCGGTGGTACCGGCGCGGCGGCCGGTGCCGGTATCCGGGGGTTGCTCGTCGCACTGCCCGGTCAACTCGGCCAACAGAGTATGGGCGCTGGGGCCCTCGCCGGACCGGCCGGCACCGGTGTCGACGGCAGCGGGCGCGCCCGGATCGCCGGCCACGCGTGCAGTGGGACGGTTACCCCGCCGGCCCAGGGTCGGCGGGGTGGTGGGCCCGGCAGAGCCGGGCCCGGTATGCGGAGGCACCTGATCTACCGCCGGTCCGAGCCCTGCTGGTCAGCGACGCCGTTCGGCGGCTGCCCATCGGCAGCTTCTTCCGCGGCGGCCTGCTGTTGGGCAACGGCCTCCGCCGGCAGTTGCAGCGGCAGCGGCTCGCGGACCGGCATGGCCTCCCGCCCGCGGTCGATGATGATGCGGAGCAGGCATTCGGTCAGCTCGGGCGCGGCTGACGGGGTGGTTGCCGCGGCACCGTGAAACACCGCCCGAAGGAACCAACGCGGCCCATCAAACCCGATGAACCGGATGTCCTGCGGCCCGTCCGGAGTCTTGACCCGACCGCGCAGTTCGGTGCCGTGTTCGCCGTCTGCCTCCGAGACGGTGGCGCCATCAGACTTCAGCCCGGTCAGCAGCTCGGCCCGGACCTCATCCCAGATTCCCTCGGTACGGGGCGCCGCGAAGGCTCCGACCTGGACCGCGTTCTTGCCCGCGATCAACGCCACCGAGGAGACCTCGCCCTGCTCACTGGCCTGGATCTGGACCTCCACTCCGGGCAGGGCCGGGATCTTGAGGCTACCCAGGTCCAGCCGCTCCAAGCCGTCCTCGGGCGCCTCGTCGACGTCGAAGGGACCGGTCTCCGCCGCGTCGTCGGTGTCCGCGCTGCCGGCATCGTCGCTCGCCGTGGCCGACCTGGCCTTCCGCTTGCCGCTGTCGTCGGAGGCGTCCGGTTGAGCCGGATCGGTAGCCCCGGCGTCCGATGCCGCGGCGTCCTCCGTCAGCTCGACGGACGACTCCTCGTCGTCGGCACGTTCTGCCCGGCGCCGTCGGAACACGCTCACTGACCCTCCAGGTTCGTTGACTGAATCCCCGCCGGCGTGGCGGAGCCACCGGTCATCCCCGCCGGCGTGGCGGAGCCACCGGTCATCCCCGCCGGCGTGGCGGAGCCACCGGTCGACCCGTGCCCACCGGTCCCGCGGGCGGACGCTGGCAGTTCGGACACCAGATGGAATCGGGCCCGTTCGACACGCTGGATCACCAACTGGGCGATCCGGTCACCCCGAGCGATGTCCACCGACCGGTCCCGGTCGTGATTGACCAGGTTGACCAGAATCTCCCCACGGTAACCGGCATCGACCGTACCGGGTGCGTTGAGCACCGTGACACCCAGCCGGGCGGCCAGTCCCGAGCGCGGATGTACCAGCCCGACATAGCCCTCCGGCAACGCCACGGCCACCCCGGTGGGTACCAGAGCCCTCCCTCCGGGCGCCAGTCGCAGGTCCTCGGCCGCACAGAGATCCGCGCCGGCGTCGGACGGATGCGCGTAGCCGGGCAACGGCAGCCGGGCGTCGAGCTGACGCACCAGCACATCCACCATGTCGTCGCCGCGCTCGCTGGTGGACGGCGGGAGAGGTGTCCGGCCGGTCGACATCATCGGCTCCGCGCTACTGCTCACGGCGTCATTGTTCCCTGTCGTGGCTGGTTCGCGTGGCCGGGGAGGCCCATGCCCGGACTGCGCACCTCGGCCGGACGGGCCGATGCCTCGTCGTCAGACGCCGTGGGCCGCGCACCCGCCGACCGGGGCGCTGCGGGCACGTTCAGGACGAACCGGCGCCGGGCCGTCGACGGTCGTCGGTGACCTGCGGCGATGTGTCCGGCGCCACCACGGTGCCGTCCAGGGGTGCCTGTGCGGCACTCGTAGCCGCCAACCGGCGCAGGTCCTGCCGGAAGTCGTTGCCCACGCTGCGGGTGGCCCGACGGTTCAACTCACCGCCGACAGCTGCGCCGGTGAGCAACGGCCCGAGCGTGGTCAGGTTGCGTCCGAGCCGACGCAGCAGACGGTCCCGCAGTTCCCGGCGGGCGGCCATACCCAGCGACGCCGACAACCCGAGGCCGGCGGTGGTCAGGCTCACGCCCCGTCGTCCGGCCCAGGCACTGACCAGAGCGGTGGCCCGTTGGGTGGAAGATCCCGCGATGGGCAGCCGGTAGAGCTCGTGCAACTCGCCGAGGAGCTTCAGCTCGACCGCCACCACAACCACCGTCTCCGAGGCCAGCAGCACCGGCGCCGACAGCAGGGTGGGTGGGGCGCTCCACTGCACCGCGCTGAGGCCACCTCCGGCCGCGCCGACAGTGGCGGTCACCCGGGAGGCGTTGCGTACCAGCCGCTCGGCCAGTGCCTCGCCGTCCAGCCCCGGATAGTGCCGACGCAGCGTCTCCAGATCCCGGATCGGGATGCGTGGGGCGACCTGGAGAAGGGTGTCGCTGATCCAGCGGAAGGCGCTACGCGGCCTGGCCAGCATCCGCCAGCCGGTCTGTCCGGCGTGTCCGGCAAGCCGGGCCAGCAGCCGCCGCCGTTCCGGTGGGGCCAGATCGTCGGCGGTGAGCCGGGCGACGGTGGCAGCCACCTCCGCGGACCCCTCCGCCGGGGTTTGCTCCTCGGCAGCGGTTCGATTCTCGGCAGCGCTGCGGTCCGTACGCGGAGCGCCGCCGGACCGGACGTCCGCGGACCGGGCCTCTGCGGCGCCGGGCCGGTGAACCTCCGGTTCCGGTGGAAACTGCTCGTCGGGCCCGCTCATCGGTGGTCTCCTCCCGTACGCGGCCGGTGTCCACCTCCCATGGTGCCCGGTCGGATGCGGTACGGCATCCGACCGGAAGCCCACCGCGGTCGGTGACCGCGGCCTGCGGAGCCGGCCCCGGGCAGCCGGGACCCACGTCGCACGAGGATGACGTGACGACGCTGGTAGGACCACGGGCCGTGCGCATACCGCCGGTCAGGCGGCGCACTCGCGGCAGATCAGCTCCCCGTTCTTCTGGCTGGCGAGCTGGCTCCGGTGGTGTACGAGGAAGCAGCGCGAGCAGCGGAACTCGTCGGACTGCATGGGCAGTACCCGGACCGTCAGTTCCTCGTCGGCGAGATCGGCGCCGGGGAGCTCGAAGCTCTCCGCCACATCGGTCTCGTCCACGTCGACGCTGCCCGACTGCGCATCCTGCCGACGAGCCTTGAGCTCCTCAAGGCTGTCCTCCCCCAGTTCGACCTCGTCCCGCCGTGGGGCGTCGTAGTCGGTGGCCATCGCTTTCACTCTCCCGTTGTTCTGTGTTGCGCCCGGTGTAACGCGTCACGGACCGGATGCAGTCCCGTACCGCACCCGATTCCTCCTACGGATGCGAATCGACCGTTCGTGCGGCCTCCCCAGCCGAGCGGAGGGAAACGACCCCGGCGAGCCGGGAACCTTACCTTCCTTCTCCGACAGGAGTACGTCCTGCCTCCTTCTGTTGTTCCCGATGTGATCGAGGCGACACACTAGGGTGTCGGATAGGCGAGGGTGGTTCGGCACGCCGGACAGGTTCATCAGCAACTGCGGCGCACACGCTAACCTCTCCGCATGGCGCGTACGAGGACTTCTCGGCGTTCCACGTTCGGGGGGCGGGGATGAACGGATCCGGACCCGGCACCTGCCGGGTGGACGACCATGTCGCACATCGCCGTACTACAACACCCCAGGTCACAGCCTGGTGTGCGATGTCGGGCGGGTTTCGGGCGAGCCGGCCCGGGCAGGTGGCCACCGCAGCGGCCGGGAGGCAGGAATGAGTCTGTCCCGGGTACGTGCCCTGGTGATCTTCGGTACCCTGCTGCTGCTCGGCGTGATCACCGTTACCTGGACGATCCTTTCGGACGACCAGAAGGGTGGCGTGGCGGGAGGCCGCCAGTGTCCACCCGACACCAAACGGGCCAACTTGACAATACCCAAGGAAAAGGACGTCGACGTCAACGTCTACAACTCCACCGACCGGGCCGGTCTGGCCCAGTCGACCGCGAGTTCGTTGAAGGGCGTCGGATTCCACGTGCTGACATACAAGCAGGATCCCAAGGGGGCCGTGGTCCACGACGGCGCTCAGATCCGGTTCGGCCGCAAGGCGGTCGGTGCCGCCCAGCTGATCAGGGCCTACGTACCAGATGCGAGGACCGCGTACGACCCGGCCCGCGAGGACGCCACCGTCGACCTGGTCCTGGGTGACAAGTACGCGAACATCCGGACGCCGACCGACGTCAAGCAGGCCGAGATCGACCTCGGGATACCGGACGCACCGCCCGGCACCTGCTGAGGCGGGCGCACTCAGACCTGACCGGCACCGAGTTCGACGAGCTGGTCGTGCAGGGCGGGGAACAGGCCGACAGGTGCGGCGATCAACAGCTCCTCGCCGGCCGGCGCGCCGTGCAGCCCCTGGACGGTGGCACCCGCCTCAGTGGCGATCAGCGCTCCGGCGGCATGGTCCCAGGGGTGCAGGCCACGTTCGAAGTAGGCGTCCAGCCGACCTTCGGCGACGAAGCAGAGGTCCAGGGCAGCGGCGCCGAACCTTCTGATGTCCCGTACCTCCGGCAGCAGCCCGGCCACCACCTGGGCCTGCCGTGCCCGGCGAGCCCGGTCGTAGGCGAATCCGGTGCCTACCAGCGCCTGGCCGAGTTCATGGGCTGGCGAGCAGCTCAGCCGCTGCTCATCGCGGTACGCACCGGCTCCCCGTACCGCGGTCCACACCTCTCCGCTGGCCGGGTTGCGGACCACTCCGGCAACCACCTCACCGGCCACCTCCGCGGCCAACGAGACCGCGTACTGCGGTAGGCCGTACAGGTAGTTGACGGTGCCGTCGATCGGGTCGAGGATCCATCGGACCGCGTCCGGGCCGGGCGCCATGGCATCGTGACTGCCGCTCTCCTCACCGAGCACCGAATCACCGGGGCGTACCGCGCGCAGCCCTTCGATCACCAGCCGCTCCGCCGCCCGGTCCGCGGCGGTGACCACATCGGTGGGGGTGCTCTTGGTGTCGACCTCGGTGATGGCCTGTTCCCGGGATTGCCGGGCGAGCCGGCCGGCCCGTTCGGTCAGGTCGAGCGCCAGTTCGAGCAGGTACTGCGGGTCCTCGGACACCATCATTCCTTCCGGCGCCGCGGACCACCCGCGGCTGTCGCGTGGCGACCCACGCGATTGCGACCGTATCCGCCCCAGTACACCCCTGTCGGCGCAGCCCCTGTCGCTCGACCAGCTCAGCGACGGTTCTGAGCGTTACAATTCACGCCTGTCCCACGTGCAGCGCCCCCGCAGTGTCGTGGGCCATACCGCAGAGCCCGGCTATGTCAGGCCGGCTCGGCCCGTGCGTTCTCGCTGCCCCGGGAAGGTCATTCGTGACAAAAGCACACAATGATTCTGATCCCGACCTGGCCGCACGGACATCGACCCCACGGCCGGTACGCAAGCGGGTCGTGGCGGCACGATCGGCGACCTCGATCACGCGCTCTGCTGCGAAGGTTGCCGCCCGCAGCACCCGGACGGCCCCTGCACTGGTCGATCCGCCCGGCACGGGTGGTGCCGAGCCGGCCGTGGGCGACGGCCCCACCGGTGGCGGGCAGCCCGACAGCCCGGACCCCGACCCACCGACCCGTACCGGGGGTCGGGGTCCGGCCGGCACCGTCCGCCGAGCTGGTCGTAGAACGGAGTCGGCCGGGTCGGCCGAGGGCGGCGGCTTCGACTGGGACGACGACGAATCCGAGACGCTGCGGAAGGCGCGCAAGGACGCCGAGCTGACCGCGTCTGCAGACTCGGTACGTGCCTACCTCAAGCAGATCGGCAAGGTTCCACTGCTCAACGCCGAGCAGGAGGTGGACCTGGCGAAACGAATCGAGGCCGGTCTGTACGCGGTCGAACGGATGCGCGGGTGCGCCGGGGACAGAGACCCGACGGTCGTGCAGTTGCGCCGGGATCTGCGTTGGGTGCACCGGGACGGCGAGCGGGCCAAGAACCATCTGCTGGAGGCCAACCTCCGGCTCGTGGTGAGTCTGGCGAAGCGCTACACCGGCCGCGGAATGGCCTTCCTGGACCTGATCCAGGAAGGCAACCTGGGCCTGATCCGCGCGGTGGAGAAGTTCGACTACACCAAGGGGTACAAGTTCTCCACCTACGCCACCTGGTGGATCCGCCAGGCCATCACCCGCGCCATGGCCGACCAGGCCCGCACCATCCGCATCCCGGTACACATGGTCGAGGTCATCAACAAGCTGGGCCGGATCCAACGCGAACTGCTACAGGATCTGGGGCGCGAGCCGACCCCGGATGAGCTGGCCCGCGAGATGGACATCGCGCCGGACAAGGTGACGGAGATCCAACAGTACGCCCGGGAGCCGATCTCGCTGGACCAGACCATCGGTGACGAGGGTGACAGCCAGCTTGGTGACTTCATCGAGGATTCCGAGGCGGTGGTCGCGGTGGACGCGGTCTCCTTCTCGCTGCTGCAGCAACAGCTCCAGCAGGTGCTCCAGACGCTCTCGGAGCGTGAGGCAGGGGTGGTCCGGCTCCGCTTCGGCCTGACCGACGGCCAGCCGCGCACCCTGGACGAGATCGGCCAGGTGTACGGGGTGACCCGGGAACGGATCCGGCAGATCGAATCCAAGACGATGTCCAAATTGCGGCATCCATCGCGGTCTCAGGCGCTTAGAGACTATTTGGACTAGGCGCCAAAAAAAGCACTAACGCTCCGTATATGTCCGCAGCTTAAGCCATGAGTAGCCAGAACGTGACACCTGGTTGTGATCGGTCGGGTGTCGACGGACCGGCCTCCGGCATGGCAGTCTGACCTCAGCGGCTGCTGTGACATTGATCCCGCGACGCGTAGCGGGAACGATCCTGGCAACCGCCATGTTGAAGCATGGTGTGAAGCAACGAAAGAGCCTGGCAGCCGGTCGGGCCACGGTGAACGCAACACCGGTGACGAGCAGAGGAGGAGGCGTATGACCCCGACCCTGACCCCGCCGTCCGAGACGGCGGTGCCGCCGGCCGCCAGTGAGCGGTGCGACCGCTGCAACGCTGGGGCAAAGCTACGTGTGCTCGTCGCAGGCGGCGGCGACCTGGTGTTCTGCGGACACCACGCCAACAAGTACGCCGAGGACCTCGTCAAGATCGCCGTTGATGTCTCCGTCGACCCGGAGTTCAGCTGGCGCGGCAGCCAACTGATGACCAAGAACTGAATCACCGTAGAAGTACGTAGAAGGGCTCCGACCGAGGTCGGAGCCCTTCTACGTACTCAGGACCGGTTCGGGTCCGTCCGGCCGCCGCGTCACCACGACTGGATGGTGGCGATGCGCTCCTCCAACTGCTCGATCGTGGCCTGCGCACTCGGCGGCCCGCCGCAGGAGCGGCGTAGCGCCGCGTGGATCTGGCCGTGCGGGCGACTGCTCCGGTTGTGTTCTGCGGCGACCAGGGCGTTGAGCTGGCGGCGTAGAGTCACCCGCCGCTCCGCGACCGTCAGCGGGCGGCTGGGGCCTGTTGCCGAGGGTGCTGACGGCTGCGACGCCCCCTGGCTGCCGCGTTGCCGAGCGAGCTGGTCGGCCTGCCGCTTGGACAACAACGTCTGCACCTGGTCAGGGGTGAGCAGACCGGGCAGGCCGAGGAATTCCTCCTCCTCCGGACTGCCGGCCTGGATCGGCGTACCGAACGACGTGCCGTCGAAGATGACCTGATCCAGCTCCGCGGTCGCGGACAGGTGCTCCACCCCGCGTTCCAGCTCGCCGGAGGCCTCCTCGCTACGTTGCGCGGCGGCAAGCAGGTCGTCGTCCAGGCCGTCCTTCTTCGGTTCACCCAGTACGTGGTCGCGCTCCACCTCCATCGCACTGGCCAGTTCCAGCAACGGGGTGACGCTGGGCAGGAACACGTTGGCCGTCTCCCCCGGCCGACGGGCGCGGACGAACCGGCCGATGGCCTGCGCGAAGAACAACGGAGTGGACGCACTGGTCGCGTAGACGCCGACCGCCAGCCGGGGGATGTCGACGCCCTCGGAGACCATCCGTACCGCGATCAGCCAACGCTGCTCGGAGGCGGCGAACTCGGCGATCCGGCGGCTCGCACCGGCATCGTCGGACAACACCACTGCGGCGGGTTCCCCGGTGATGACCGACAGTAGTTTCGCGTACGAACGGGCCGAGTTCTGGTCCGTGGCGATCACCAGACCACCGGCGTCGGACATGCCGCCGGCCCGCAGGGTACGCAGCCTGTTGTCCGCGGCCCGCAACACCTGCGGCATCCACTCACCACGCGGATCCAGTGCGGTACGCCACGCCTGCGCGGTGATGTCGCGGGTGACCGGCTCGCCCAGCCGTACGGCCAGTTCGTCGCCGGCGCTGGTGCGCCAGCGGGCCTCGCCGGAGTAGGCCAGGAACATCACCGGCCGTACCACCCCGTCGGCGAGTGCGTCGGCGTAGCCGTACACGCTGGCGGCCCGCGATCGCAGCAGGCCGTCGCCGCCGCGCTCGTAGGTGACGAACGGGATGGGGTTGTCGTCGGACCGGAACGGGGTCCCGGTCAGCATCAGCCGCCGGACCGCCGGCTCGAACGAACTCCGTACGCCGTCACCCCAGGTGCGGGCGTCGCCCGCGTGGTGCACCTCGTCCAGGATGACCAGGGTCCGGCGGGTCATCGTCCGGCGCCGGTGCACCGCCGGGGCCATGCCCACCTGCGCGTAGGTGAGCACCACCCCGTGGAAGTCGGCGGCGGAGTGGATGTCGGAGTTGCGGAACTCCGCGTCGAGTGCGATCCCGACCCGCGCTGCGGCCTGTGACCACTGGGTCTTCAGGTGCTCGGTCGGCGTCACCACCGTCACCGCTTCGACGGTGCCGTCGCCGAGCAGCTCGGTGGCGATCCGCAGCGCGAAGGTGGTCTTTCCCGCTCCCGGGGTCGCCACCGCGAGGAAGTCCTCGCTACCCCGCCGCAGATACTCCACCAGGGACTTACGCTGCCAGGCCCGCAGTGGTGGAGCAGCGTCCGGCAACGGCTTGGACGGCGGCAACGCGGATCCTCTCTTCGCCTTCGGCGGTCCCCGACGGTACTGGCGGCGCCGGCACGGCGTGACCGGCTGGGCATACCGCTCGCTTACGGTGATGGCCGCGCGACGGTGCTGGCGCAGACGGCGGCCCCGCTCCGGATTCCGGTACTCCGCCGGTCGGTGCGAGGGCCGCTGCAAGACTAGCGGCCGGCGGCCGGCGCCGACCCCGACACCCCGGGCAGTGGTACCTGGCGCACACCAACCGGACCGACGACGTACCGTTTCGTAGATGGCTAGGCGCGCAACGCCCGACGACGCCGCCGTCGGCGGGTCCCCGCCGATGGTGGAAATGTCGCATACGCGCTTTCGTCGCCCACGCGCCATTCTGGTGGCATCCGCGCAGGTCAGCCGACGTTCACTCAGCAAGGCCTGGCAGGACCGGATCCTCGGAATGTCGGCCGAATCGGCCTTCTGGCAGTTGCTGTCCCTACCCTCGGCACTGATCGCCCTGCTGGGCGCCCTGGGCTACGCGGCCCGCTGGCTCGGCCCCGACGCGGTCAACCAGATCCGGGACTGGGCGCTGTCGACAGCTGGCAAGGCGCTGAACCCGCGGATCGTCGACCAGGTCGTCGCACCGGTGATCAGTGAGATCCTGGACCACAACCGTACCGATGTGATCGGCATCGGCACCGTCATCGCACTGTGGTCCGGTTCGTCGGCGACAGCGACGTTCGTCAACACCATCACGATCGCGTACGGGCAGCGCGACCTGCGCGGCGCCGTCCGCAGCCGGGTGGTCGCGCTGCGGCTGTACCTGTTCACGGTGCTGGCCGGGGTGCTGGTGCTGCCGGCGGTGGTGTTCGGTCCGGGAGCCCTGGACCGGGTGTTCTCCGGCCGCTGGCACGACGTGATCTCCGGGGTGGTGCACACCCTGTACTGGCCGTTGCTGGGCATTGTGGTGTTCGCCGGGATCAGTACCTTCTACCACCTGGCGACACCCGTACGGCTGCGCTGGCGGCGGGCCTTCCCCGGTGCGGCGGTCGCCCTGATGCTGTTCCTCGGGATGTCCTACGGGCTCCAGCTGTACATCAACTCGATCGCCACCAACCTGCGGGTCTATTCGACCCTGTCGGCGCCGATCCTGACCCTGATGTACTTCTACGCGCTGGCCTTCGCGGTGATCCTGGGCGCCGAGTTCAACGCCGCGCTGGAGGAACGTTGGCCGCGCGGCACCCGGCAGAGACCCGCCCAGTGGTTGCGGGACCAGGCCGTCCGGGTGCGCAGCCGACGACAGGGCAACGATGCGGACGTCGCCGATCGACCCGGCCAGGAGCGTGGAACGGACGAGGGCCAGCCGGGCACCGATCCCCCCGTCACCCCACCGGACGAGCAGCGCGACGACCGGCGGCATTCAGCCTGACGCGACCCCTGCCAGCCCAGCCCTGGGGTGGCCGGGCCTAACGCGACATCGCCTCGAAGATCTCCTTGCACCGCGGGCAGACCGGCGAGCCGGGCTTCGCCGCCTTGGTCACCGGAAACTTCTCCCCGCAGAGCGCCCGGACGAAGGTGCCCATCACGGCGCTCTCGGCGATCTTCTCCTTCTTGACGTAATGGAACATGTCCGGACCGGTGTCGGTGTCGCTCTCCTCCGGTCGGACCTCGGTCAGAGTGCTCACAATGCCTCCTCGGGGGCGCGCATGCGGTGGGTGCGGACACGCGCTCAACCGGTCTGCTGCGCCGTAGCGCTGGCGTTCGCCCCAGTGTCGCAGGTCGGTCACCCGTACCGCCAACCACGTTGGTGGGCGATTCGCACCGCTGTCCGCCACGCGGGTGACCGTGCCGTCGGGGCACCGTACCGTGACCGGGTGACGTTCGAGATCAGCTACGGCGACGAGGTCGCCGCCGCCCTGCGGGACAACCGGCCGGTAGTGGCACTGGAGAGCACCATCATCTCGCACGGCCTGCCCCGGCCGGCGAATCTGCGGGTGGCCCACCAGATCGAGCAGACGATACGCGACGCCGGCGCGGTACCGGCCACGATCGGGATGATCGGTGGCCGGATCGTGGCGGGTCTGTCCGGGGCGGATCTGGAGCGACTGGCCGTCGGCACCGACGTGGTGAAGCTGTCGGTACGCGACCTCGCCCCGGCCGCGGCGGCCGGCGTCGACGGGGCCACCACCGTCGCGGCGACCTCGGCGATCGCGGTACGGGCCGGCATCGGGGTGTTCGCCACCGGCGGGCTGGGCGGCGTCCACCGCCGAGCACGTGACTCGTGGGACGAGTCGGCGGACCTGACCGCGCTGTCGCGGCTGCCGCTCTGCGTGGTGTGCGCCGGGGTGAAGTCGATCCTGGACGTGCCGGCCACACTGGAGCGCCTGGAGACCCTCGGCGTGACGGTGCTGGGCTACCGGACCCGGCGGTTCCCGGGCTTCTACCTGACTGATTCGGGGTGCGCGCTGGACTGGTCGGTGGACTCCGCCGAACAGATCGCCCGGGTCCTGGCCGCACGACGGGTACAGGGCTGTCACCAGAGCGGCGTACTGGTGGCCAACCCGCTCCCGGTCGACGAGCAGATCGATCCGCAGTTGCACGACCGGGTGCTGCACGAGGCGTTGGAGCAGTTGACCGTACGAGGGCTGACGGGTCCGGACGTCACCCCGTTCCTCCTATCCTACCTGCACGAACACACCAGGGGCGAGAGCCTGGCGGTGAACGTACGGATCATCCTGCGTAACGCCGAACTGGCCGCGCAGATCGCGGTGGCGGCCAGCCGTGCCCGCTGAACAGACGGCACCGGGGAGGATCCTGGTGGTCGGCGACCTGGCCACCGATGTACTGGCCGTTCCCGCGGAACTGCCGGACGGCCCCGCGCAAATGTCCGGTGGCGACTGGGCCACCGGTGGCGGGTGGGCGCTGGGCAGTGACACACCAGCGCGGATCCACTTCACCGCGGGTGGCTCGGCGGCGAACACCGCGACCTGGCTGGCCGCCGGCACAGCTACCCCGGTGACCCTCGTCGCGGCCGTCGGGGCGGACGCCGCCGGGCGGGCCAGGACCGCCGAGTTGACCGCGGCGGGAGTGGACTGCGCCCTGCAGCACACCGACGGACACACCGGGACCGTGATCGTACTCAGCGGACCCACCGAACGCACCATGCTCTGCGACCGGGCCGCGAACCGGCTGCTGACCAGCGAACATGTCAGGGCAGTGGTGGCCGCTACGCCTGCCACCCACCTGCACCTGTCGGCATACCCGCTGTTTGACCCGCAGTCGCGGCCGGCCGCACTGGCCGCACTGGCCGCGGCCCGTACCGGCGGGCTGTCCACCAGCGTGGACGCCGCATCGGCCGGACCGCTGCTCGAGGTCGGCCCCGCCGCGTTCGCGCACTGGGTGGGCCGGGTGGACCTGCTGCTGGCCAACCTCGCCGAGGCGCGGGTGCTGCTCGACGACCCGGCGTTGGAGCCGGACACCGCCGCCCGCGCCCTGCTGGGGCTGGCCGGTCAGGTGGTGGTGAAGCTCGGTGCGCAGGGCGCGTTGTGCGCGGATGCCGCGGGAGTCACGGCGATACCAGCAGTGCCGGTGACCGCGGTGGACGTGACCGGCGCCGGCGACGCGTTCGCGGCCGGGTTTCTCGCCGCCCGGTCGGCCGGTGCCGGGCCGACCGCCGCACTACGGGCCGGCGCCGCTCTGGGCGCCCGTTCGGTAACGGTTCCGGGCGCCCGCCCGCGGGCGGACACCGACTGAGGATTCCTTCTGCGACTGCCCGGGCCGGTGATCAGGCTTCGTGGTCGATGGTGCGGTCCGCCGCGCTGGTCAACGCCGGCCGCTCCGGCTCCTGCTCGGATTGTGGCCGGTGCCGGTGCAGCCGATAGGACAGCGTGTGTTCCGGTCGGGGCGGGCGGTCGTTGGCGATGATCACGGCCATCCAGGGCAGCAGCACCATGCCCGCCACACACAACGACGACCACAGCCCCCACAGCGGCACCCGCGCATAGGCCAGCAACGCGCCCGCGATCAGGCAGACGACCCGCAGGCCCATCATCAACGCATAGCGGATCTCCCGGCTGTGCAGCTGGGCGGACCGGCTCTTCTCCGCATTGGTGATGAGGACCGGACGAGATGCAGCGCGCTTCACGGTTGGCCTCAATTCCCGCGTCGAGGTTGACGTACCACCCCGATACTCCCACCATGTCAGCGCACCGGCACCCCCGGACCGGCACCGGCCGCGCCACCGGCAAGGATGGCACGGTGATCGAACCACTGCTCGGCGTCGACGAGGTACGTCGACTGCGCGACGCACTGTTGAAGGCGGAGTTCACCGGCGACGGGGTCGCTGCCCGGCTGGACGCCCGTACCGCGCGGGCGTTGCGTTCCGGGGAGCTGATCCTGGCCCGCGGCTGGCTGCCGGGAGACGACCCGCTGGCCACCCTGATCCGGCTCTTCATCTGCGGCAGCATCGAGCCCGTCGACCGGGTGGCGAGCGCGTTGCATCCGGTGGCGGTGGACGACGCCGTCAGCGCCGGGCTGCTGGCGGCGGCGGGCGACGGGTTGTGTGCGGGGGTGGATCTGCATCCCTACGGTGACGACACGCAGGTGACCGACGACGAGCCGTGGTGGGTGGTGGCCGACGTTCCCGCGGCACTGCGCCACGCGCAGCGAGTGGCACAGGCGGCGGGGTCCCGGGTCGAGCGCAGCGATGCGCTGCCCCCCGACCACGTCCTGGGGGTCGGGGGTGCGAGCACGACACTCGCCCTGGCCACCGACCGTCGGCCGGTCCAGCGGGCGTTGGACCTGGGCACCGGCTGCGGCGTACAGGCACTGCATCTGTCCCGGCACGCCGAGCAGATCACCGCGACCGACCTGAGTACCCGGGCCTTGCGCTACGCCGCCACCACGGCGGCGCTGTCGGGCCAGCACTGGGAACTGCTCGCCGGCGACCTGGTGACGCCGGTGGCCGGCCGCCGGTTCGACCTAGTGGTCAGCAATCCGCCGTTCATCGTCGGACCGGCGGACCGGCCGCAGATCACCTACCGGGACTCCGGTCGGGCCGGTGACGCGGTCTGCGCGGAGCTGATCGCCGCAATGCCCGACCTGCTGGCCGACGGCGGGTACGCACAGTTTCTCAGCAACTGGACGCACCCGGTGGACGACGACTGGGCGCACCGGCTCGCCGGTTTCCTGGCCGGGACCGGTCTCGATGCCTGGATCATCCAGCGTGAGGTCAGCGATCCTGCCGAGTACGTGCGGATGTGGCTGTCGGACAGCGGTGAGGACGCCGACCACGCGTGGGCAGCGAACTGGTTGGACTGGTTCGCCGCCCAGCGGATCGAGGCGGTCGGCTTCGGCCTGGTCACCCTGCGCGCCGGCGGGCACCAGGATCCGACGGTACGTATCGAGAACCTGCGGCAGCAGACCGAACAGCCGTTCGGCGCGCTGGTACCGGCCTGGTTCGACCGGCAGGACTGGTTGCGTGCCCACGACGGTGCCAGGCTGCTCACCGCCCGGTTACGTGCTGCGAACGCCCTCACACTGCACAAGGAGGCGGTACGCGGGCCGCAGGGCTGGGACACGCAGACCACCCGGCTGGTGCTCGGCGAGGGTGCCCGGTGGGTGGAGGAGACCGACCCGCTGGTCGCCGCGCTGGTCGCCGGTTGCGACGGTACGGTGCCGTTGGCCGACCAACTGCGGGTGCTCGCTGCGGCGTACGGGCTGGACGAAGCGGGCCTGAGCACCAAGGCGGTCCCGGTGGTGGCCGGTCTGGTCGAGCGTGGCATCCTGCTTCCCGCCTGATGGGACCCGGTCCGGGCGATGTCCGGGCCCAGCCGAGAAACGGAAAGGCGGTTCGGTATGCGCGCGGTGGTACAGACCGTCAGTGCGGCCGGTGTCGAGGTGGACGACGAGACCGTCGGGGAGATCCACGACGGGCTGCTGATCCTGCTGGGGGTCACCCACGAGGATACCGCCGCGGTCGCGCAGCGACTGGCGGCCAAGGCGTACCGGCTGCGTATCCTGCCGGGGGAACGTTCCGCCGCTGACGATGCCGCGCCGGTGCTGGTGGTCAGCCAGTTCACGCTGTACGCCGACACCCGCAAGGGCCGCCGACCGTCGTGGAACCGCGCCGCCCCCGCAGAGCAGGCCGAACCACTGGTCGAAGCATTCGGTACGGCGCTGCGCGAGCTGGGCGCCACCGTCGCCACCGGCCGGTTCCAGGCACACATGCTGGTACACAGCACCAACGTCGGCCCGTGCACGATCCTGCTGGAGGAACCGGCCTGAGTGCCCGGTGAACCGCCCGGTTCACAGCCCGGACAGCAACAGGAAGAGCGTGGGCAGCACGAGCACGGCGGCGGCGAGGGCGAGCAGCCCGACGCGGAGCCGGGGAGAGCGTGCCGGCGGCTCCAGCAGCCGGTGCACCCGGGCTAGGACCTGCCCGGTTCCGGTGGCGGCCAGCGCCCCGGTCGGTACCCCGGCGCCGCTGAACCGGGCCAGGGCACAGGCCAGCACCGTACGGTCGCAGTGCGCGCAGGCGCGGTCGTCGGCGACCATCTCCACCAGACCGTCGACCGCCGCGCGCGAGTGCCGCACGGTCGGCAGCCAGCGCAACGCGGTCGACCAGGCGGCGAAGGGCAGCACCACCAGATCGTGGCGCTCGGCCAGGTGGGCGTGCTCATGGGCCAGTACGGCGGCGAGTTCCTCGTCGTCGAACAGCGCCAGGGCGCCGGAGGTGAGCACGACCCGCGGTGTCCCGCCGGGCAGGCAGTAGGCGGCGGGCGCGGGGTGGTCGAGCACCAGCCCGTCGTCGGTGCCGAACGGCCCGACCGCACACGGTCCGCACCGGGCGTCGTGACGCCGGCCGGCCAGCTCCGCGGTCAGCGGTCGGCCGATCAGGTCGAGCATCCGCCGGTGCCGGCCCCGGGCCCGCACCGTACGCCAGGTGGACAGCCCGAGGATGCCCAGCAGTCGCAGGGCGAGGATCAGGGTCAGTGCCAACAGCACGGTGTGCCCGGGTCCGAGTCCGCCGGTCGGGTCGCCAGCGACCAGCCGGCCAGCGAACCGGCGCAGCGCGCCGAACAGGTCGCCGTACAACGGGGCGAGCGCGAGACTTGCCACGGCGCCCAGTACGGCCAGGCCCGCGGACAGGCTGATCGCCTGCCACAACACCAGAGTGGCGCGAGGCTCGGCCACGGCGAACCGGGCCCGGGGCAGGAAGTGTGACACCGGCCCGAGCAGGGTGACGGCAAGCAGTCCCAGTACCGCTGCGGTCACCGCCATGCTCAACCGTCCCGGGAGGGTGCCGGCCGTTCAGCCCGGCTGGGTGGGCCGCTGCGCAGTCGGACCGCTTCGGCGAGCGCTCCGGCGAGCGCCTCGGCCTCTCCCGGACTGACCTGACTGGCGAAGCTGGCGAGGGCGGCGCTGCGGTCGGCAGCGGTGTCGAGCGCCTCACGCATCAGTGCTGCGGCATGTTCCTCGCGGCTTGCCGTGGGGCGGTAGCGGTGGGCACGGCCGTCCCGGTCCCGGGCTACCAGATGTTTGCGCTCCAGCCGCGACAACACCGTCAGTACGGTGGTGGCGGCCAGATCCCGATCGGCGAGTGCGGTCACGATGTCGCGAGCGGTGCACGGCCCGGGAGTCGACCACAGGACCTCCATGATCGCTCGCTCCAGCTCGCCGAGCCGGGCCATCTGCGCTCCCCTCTCCGGTGCGGTGCGCGCCGGATGAACGTCGTGTCCGCGATCCACGGAAGACACACCATTCTACGGCCGGTAGAAATCGCGCCGCTGGCGGCCCCGGAACAGTCCGCCGTGCCGTTGCATATTCCGTTATCCGGTCGAATTCAGACATGACCCGGCCATAACTTCACACCGACCTCACAACGGCCTCACCGGGGTTTCACGCCCCTGGCGGGATCCTTGTGAACGTACGAGGCACACCGACACGGGGAGGCGAAGACGGTGGCCGTTGCGCTGGCCGAACAGGCCGTGACATCAAGAGATAGCACTGTCGGGCACACTGCCACAGATGCCGACCGCGGGATCTCCGGCGATCTGGTCCGCGCCTATCTCAACGGCATCGGGCGCGTCCGGCTGCTCACCGCTGCCGAAGAGGTGGAACTTGCCAAGCAGATCGAGGCTGGGCTCTTCGCCGGCGAACAGCTGCACACCAGCGGGCTGGGCCGCAACCTGCGCGGCGAGCTGGGCATCCTGGTCTCCGAGGGGCGTGCCGCCAAACACCGGCTGCTGTCGGCGAACCTGCGGCTGGTGGTGTCGATCGCCAAGCGCTACACCGGCCGCGGAATGCCGTTCCTGGACCTGATCCAGGAAGGCAACCTGGGCCTGATCCGCGCGGTGGAGAAGTTCGACTACACCAAGGGCTTCAAGTTCTCCACCTACGCCACCTGGTGGATCCGCCAGGCCATCACCCGCGCCATGGCCGACCAGGCCCGCACCATCCGCATCCCGGTACACATGGTCGAGCAGGTCAACCGGATGGTACGTACCCGGCGGGAACTCACCGCGACGCTGGGACACGAACCGAGCCACGAGGAGATCGCCGCGGAACTGGGCATCACCCCGTTCCAGGTACTGGAACTGGCCAGCTACGACCGCGAGCCGGTCAGCCTGGACCAGACCGTCGGCGACGAAGGGGAGAGCACCCTGGCAGACTTCCTCTGCGGCACCGAGGACCGGCACGACACCGAGGACAACGTCTCCTACAGCCTACTGCGGCACAACGTCGAGCGGATCATGTCCCAGCTGACCGAGCGGGAGCGCACGGTCATCCGGCTGCGCTACGGACTCGACGACGGACGACAGCGCACGCTCGACGAGGTCGGCCTGGAGTTCGGTCTGTCCCGGGAGCGGATCCGTCAGATCGAGAAGCACACCTTGGCCAAGCTTCGCGAACCGGCCAACGCCGAACTGCTGCACGAGTACGTGAGCTGAGTTCGCAGCGACGCCGGCGGCCCCGGGATCGAGCCGGTGGCCGCCAGCGTCAGCACAATCGACGGGGCCCGGAGTCCGGTCTGACACCGGAAGGTCCGATGTGGACGGTAGCGTGGAGCACTGCGATGCCGCGCGGCGCGGCGAGCACCGGGTTGAGTGCCACCGACCGTACCTCCGGCTGCTCGTCGGCCAGCAGCCCGAGACGCACCAGAACATTGGCCAACGCGTCGACGTCGGTCGGCGCAGGCGGCGACTCCCCCGGCCGTAACGCGCGCCCCAGCAGCAACGGTGCCGCCAGTGGCGCCCGGATCAGTGCTGCCGCATCGTCCTCCGACAGCGGCGCGGCCCGCCACGCGTGGTCGTTGAAGACCTCCGTCGCCACCCCGGCCAGGCCGAAGCCGAGCACCGGCCCGAAGGCCGGGTCCTCCACCAGATCGACCACGCAGGCGACGCCGGGTGGCCGCATCGGCTGCACCACCACTGGGAGCTGCCCGCCGAACCGGCCGGACATGTCCTCGTAGGAACGCCGTACATCCTCGGCATCGGCCAGATCCAGGCGCACACCGCCGAGATCCATCCGGTGGCGCAACGGGCCGTCGGCGACCTTCATCGCCACCGGATAGCCGAGCTGGTCGGCCGCCGCGGCGGCCGCGGCGACGCCGGACACCCGCAGCGAGGGGTCCACCGAGATTCCGTAGCACGACAGCAGGGGCGCCGCAGCCTCATCGTGCAGTGTCCGCCCGCCCGGGTCGGTACGCAGAAGCTCCGCCACCAGGGCACGGGCTCGGGTAGTGTCCACATCGGACAGTGCCGGTACCCGGCCCATCGGCTCCCGCCGCCAGTGCGCGTAGCGGGCGACCCGGCCCAGTGCCCGTACAGCCTCCTCCACCGAGTCATACGCCGGTACCGTGCCCGGTCCCGGCGCACCGTCCGGGCCGGGGCGTACCAGCCGTGCGCGGGTCGGGGTCCGTACGCCCTGAGGGGAAGAAGGCCCTGGCGGCACATCCCTTGCGGCCCGGCCCGCCGTCGCCGGCACGTCGGCGGCCACGAACGTGGCCACCACGGGCTTGCCGCCCCCAGCGGTCTCGGTCACCAGCACCTCGGCGTACGCGGCGCTCGACACCGCGAGCGGCGGGACGAACACCGCCATCACAGCGTCGACCCCTGGATCGTGCACCGTACGGTGCAGTGCGGTGGCAAAGGAGCGGGCGCTCGCCGAGGGGCCCACCTCCACCGGGTAGCCGGCCGCCAGCTCCAGTTGCGCGTCCCGCAGCGACTCGGCGGCCAGTACGCCCAACGCGGTGGAGTTGCCGACCACCCCGACCCGGGTACCCGCCGGCAGCGGCTGGTGTGCCAGCAGCACCCCGACGTCGAACAGTTCCGCCACCGTGTCCACCCGGATCACCCCGGAGCGGGCGAACAACGCGGCCACCGCCCGTTCGTCGGGGGCCGGGCCGACCCCGGACAGGCCCGGTGGTCGGGCCCGACCGGCCACCGCCACCACAGGCTTGCGGCGGGCGAGCCGCCGGGCCAACCGGGCGAACTTGCGCGGATTGCCGAACGTCTCCAGGTAGAGAAGGACCAGATCGGTGCCCGGATCATCCAGCCAGTACTGCAGCAGGTCGTTGCCGGAGACATCGGCCCTGTTGCCGGCGGACACGAAACTGGACAGGCCCAGTCCGCGCCGGTCCGCCGCCGCCAACAGCGCCACACCCAGCGCGCCGGACTGGCAGAAGAAGCCGACCCGGCCAGGTTCGGGCAGCGCCGGCGCCAACGTCGCGTTGAGCGCGACCGCCGGGCTGGTGTTGGCGATGCCCAGACAGTTGGGTCCGACGACCCGCATACCCCGGGCCCGCGCCGCGGTAACGAGCGCGCGCTGCCGGACCAGTCCTTCCTCACCCAGCTCACCGAACCCCGCCGAGACGATCACCAGGGAACGCACCCCGGCCCGGGCGCAGTCCTCCACCACCGGGCCCACCGCCCCGGCCGGCACCGCGACCAGAGCCAGGTCGACCGGGCCCGGCACCTCCCGGATCGACGGGTAGGCGCGCAGGCCGCGTACGGTCCGGGCACTCGGGTGGATCGGGTACACCGGACCGGTGAAGCCCGCCGGTGCCCGCGCGCCGCTGCCGGTGGCACCAAGCAGGTTGCGCAGCAAGGTGTGCCCGATCGTGCCGGGTCGGGTGGAGGCGCCGACGACCGCCACCGAGCGCGGTGACAGCAGCCGGGCGATCGAGGCTGCCTCGGTGCGCTGCTCCCGGTCGCGGGCCACCTCCACGGACCGTTCGGTCGGGGCGATCTCGAAGGTCAGGTGCACCACGCCGTCGGCGTACGAGCGGTCAACGGTGTAGCCGGCATCGGAGAACACCCGCAGCATGCTGCCGTTCTCCGGCAGTACCTCGGCAACGAAACGGGCGATCTGCTCCTCGCGGGCGGCCTCCGCCAGATGCTCCAGCAGTACCGAACCCAGCCCGCGCCGTTGATGGGCGTCCTCCACCACAAAGGCGACCTCGGCCTTGTCGGCGTCCAGCCGGTCGTAGCGACCGACCGCGATCAGCTCACCGGCCAGTTCGGCGACGAACGCCTCCCGGTCCTGGTGGTCGACGTTGACGAACCGTTGCAGGTCACGTTCCGGTATCCGCGGGTACGGAGAGAAGTAGCGCAGGTAACGGGTCCGTTCCGAGAACCGGGAATGCAGCGCGACGATCGCCGCGGCGTCCGAGGAGCGGATCGGGCGCAGATGCACGGTGCCACCGTCGGAGAGCAGCACGTCGGCGGCGCGGTGCGCGGGGTAGTCCACCGGCCCCTCCCCCACGGCTCAGTCCCGCGGATCGTACGGGTCGAGTCCCAGCAGCGGGAAGACCGCGGTGCGGGTCGCGATGATCGCCCGGTCGATCGCGTCCGCCTCCGTACCAGGCTGCCAGCCGACGAAGTCCGGCGCGGACGTCGCGCCGGGAAAGTCGGTCATCCGCATCGGCGGGTAGGTACCCGGGCAGCGGGCCTGGGCCAGCGCGCGCCACTGGGCCGGGACCGCGGTGTCGGGTTCGATCGGGTCGTCGCTGAGCACGGCGAGCAGATGCGTCCATGCCCGCGGCACCACCTCCACCACCGAGTAGCCGCCACCGCCGAACGCCACCCACCGGCCGGCGCAGACCTCCTCGGCCAGTTCCCGGATCGCCAGGTAGGCGGCCCGTTGCCCGTCCACCGTGACCCGCAGGTCGGCCAGCGGATCGGCCCGGTGGGTGTCCACACCACACTGGGTGACGAGCAACTGCGGTTTGAACGCCCGCAGCACACCGGGTACCACCGCGTGGAAGGCGCGCAGCCAACCTGCGTCACCGGTGCCGGGCGGCAGCGCGACGTTCACCGCGCTGCCGGTGGCGTGCGGGCCACCGACCTCACCAGGGAATCCGGTGCCGGGGAACAGCGCCATAGGGCTCTCGTGCAGGCTGACCGTCAGTACCCTGGGGTCGTCGTAGAACACCTGCTGGACCCCGTCGCCGTGGTGGACGTCGATGTCGAGGTAGGCGATCCGTTCCGCACCGGCGTCCAGCAGTCGGGTGATCGCGATGGCCACGTCGTTGTACACGCAGAACCCGCTGGCGTGACCCGGCATCGCGTGGTGCAGCCCACCGGAGATGTTGACCGCTCGACGTGAGTGGCCGTACCAGACCGATTCCGCGGCGGCGACACTCGCGCCGACGATCAGCGCGCTGGCCTCGTGCATGTGGCTGAACACCGGGTCGTCCAGGGTGTTCAGGCCGTAGCCGGTGAAGCCCGGCTCGGTGGGGGCGACCTGTACCGCAGCCAGATAGTCGGTGGTGTGCACCCGGGTGATGGTGGCCTCGTCCGCCGGCTCGGGTAGTACGAGCCGCACGTTGGAGCGGTCCAGTACGCCCAGTTCACGGGCGAGCGCGATGGTCAGCTCGATCCGTACCGGATTCATCGGGTGATCGCCGAAGTGGTACTCCAGCAGGGCCGGGTCCCACACCACGATCGTGCCTGCCGCCGAGGGCGAGTCATCGGCTGCCGACCACGCCACGCACCACACCCCCTGCTCGCCTGCTGGCGGGAACACCCATCGCTGTCGAGGTCATCGTGTCACGTCGACGGCCGGGCCGGTCGCCACGACGCCCGCGCCGACACGCAGCCACGCCGGCAGACCGGCGCCGGTGCGGGCCGTTTCATCCGAAAGCGGATGCACAGCGGCCGAGCAGCGAACGTACCGCGGTGTTGAACCGGTCCGGTGCCTCCAGCGCGGTGAGATGGCCGGCGGCCGGAATCCGCCACAGCTGCGCACCGGGGATCCGGTCGGCGAGCACCGCGGCATCCGACGGCGGCGTCAGCGTGTCCTCCTCCCCCACCACGACCAGGCTGGGCACGGTGACGGTCGGGAGCAGGTCGACACTGTCCGGGCGGGCCGCCATCGCCCGTTGCGCCCAGGCCACCGCGTGCGGTGACTGTGCCCGGGCAACGTCGGCGACCCTCTCGTAGACCTCCGGGCGTTGCCAGCGGGTCGTACTGCCCAGCAGGTTGGGCACAGTCCCGGTAGCGACCATGTCGGTGTTGCCGGCCTCTTCCACGGCGTCGGCGATCCGGCGCCGGTCTGCGGCGGCCGCGGAAACGTCGGCGGTGGCTTTCGTGTCGGCCAGCAGCATCCCGGCGACCCGGTCGGGATGTCGTCGCCAGAACGCCAGCGTCACATAGCCGCCCATGGAGAGCCCACCGAGCACGACCCGGGGCAGCTCCAGTCGATCAAGCAGGTCACGGACGTCGTCGACGATGAGGTCCAGATCCGGCTCGGCCGTGTCCGGCCACGGCACCGATTCCCCGAATCCCCGCTGGTCCGGAGTGATCACCCGACAGTGACCGGCCAGGCCGTCGCGCTGCGCCGCCCACATCGACGAATGCATGGGGTAGGCGTGCAGCAGTACCAGTGGCACACCCTTACCGGACTCGGTATACGCGATCTCCATCCTCATATCCTGCCGAACCGGTCGCTACCGCGCAGCATGGCCACACCCGTAGTTGATCAACCTGCAGAAAGACCTGCCCGACGATCAGCGACAATCACCCGAAGTAGGTTGATGACCCCGAAAAGTGATCACTCGTCGGCGCGGTGGTCCTCCGGCCCGGCCAACGGAACGTCGGCGAAGGCGGCCACCGTACGGTCCGAGTAGGCGCTGGCGTCACCGAGCTCCATTGGACCGTCCCAGTCCCGCGGCAACGGATACGCCCCCGGCGCCACCCGTCGTACGATCTCGTCCAGTACCCGCTCGGCCTGCCCGACCCACAGGTGCTTGGCGCCCGCCACGGCAAGTACCTCGGCCTGTTGGAGGGCCGCGAACCGTTCCATCGCCCGTGCCGGGCGCAGATAGTCGTCGAACTCCGGTACCAGCGCGGTGACCGGCTTCCCGCTCACCGTCCACCCGGCCAGGTGCTCGTCGGTGGCGAACCGCAGCGGCGGGGACAGCAGGATCGCACCCCGCACGCCAGGGTCGCAGCCGTACATCAGGGCCAGATCGGTACCGAACGACCAGCCGATCAGCCAGACGTCCGGCAGGTCGTGGAACTCGGCGTACTCGATGGCCGCGGCCACGTCGTAGCGCTCGCCCTGCCCGTAGTCGAAACTGCCGCCACTGGTGCCCCGCACACTGCTGGTGCCGCGGGAATTGAACCGCAGCACGGCAAGCCCGGCCAGGGCCGGCAACCGCCAGGCCGCCTTGCGGTACACGTGACTGTCCATCATCCCGCCGTGGGTGGGCAACGGATGCAGGCAGATCAGCGTGGCGACGGGCGGCCGGTCCGCCGGCAGGGCCAACTCACCGACCAGCGTCACGCCATCCGCCGTGGCCAGTTCGATGTCCTGGCGGTGGGCCGGCAGGATGGAGTTCGCCCGGATCGCAATGCTCACGGTGGCCCAGTCTGGCACGCGGGCGGCACCGGTGCCGCCCGCCGGCCCACCGGGTCGGCCGGATCACTGTCGCTGCGCTCAACCGTACCGAGGTGCGTTGCGGGAACGCATGATGGTGGGACCACGACGCTGCCGCGCCCGCCAGCATCCGGTGTGCCAGTGCCGCCGCTCATCCACCGCACCGTCCGCCGGCCATGCGACCACATGACCCGTACCGGGACGGATCTCCTGATCACAGCCCGGACACCGGTAGACCTTGTCCTGCGAACCGGACACGGGTCGCACCCGCCACTGCCCGTCCGGCCACGACTCGACCGTCTCCACCCCGTGCCGGGTCCGGGCGACGTCGTCGTCCACGGGCGAAGGCCGGCCGGTCGACCGGCCTTCGCGGCGGTTACGGCGAGGGCTCACACGTTCGAGCGTACGAGCACCCGGAACACGCACACGGTCCGGCCACCCGCCGCAGCCCTCTCACGATCTGCGGCGGCCGTAGACCACGTTGATCAGCGCGATGGCCGCCCAGATCACCACGACCGCGATCAGGCCACTGTTCTGGAACTGGGTGGCGATGCCGGTGAGCGGGATACCGGCACCCAACGACACGATGGCCAGCGCCAGCGGGGTGCGGTCGACACCCTGGTGGGGCGGGTGCGGCGCGGAGGGCGTCGGCGGTCGCGCAGCCAGTTGCCGCTCGGCCAGACGTTCCTCGACCCGGGCGTCGATCGCCTGGCCGGTCCGCTCCAGGAACGCCTGGATGACCGCCTCCTCGGCGTCCGGACCGAGTGCCTGCCGGGCCGCGAACGACCCAGCGACATCCTCGGCCGTCAGACCCGGATGGTCCGTGCGGACCTGCGATGCCCGTTCCCCGCCACCCTCTGCCATGTGATGAGCATAGAGCGTGGGCACCCGTCGGACACTCCCGTGTGCCAGCCTCCGACGCGGTGCCGATGTCGTTCAGCGGTCCCGCAGCCGGCGCCCCGCGGCCGCCAGTTGCCGCAACAGCGGCGCGGGCGCCACACCCGGCTCACCGGACTCCCGGTGGATCGCTTCCGCCGCACGCAGTAGCTCCTCCGGACCGAGTTGGTCGGCGAGCGAGATCGGCCCCTCCGGATAACCGCAGCCCAGGGTCATGGCGTGGTCGATGCCGTCGGCATCGGCGTAACCGGCGGACAGCATGGCGACCGCGTCGTTGAGGTAGGGCACCAGCAGAGCGTCCACCACCAGACCGGCCCGCTCAGCGAGCAGAACAGCCGGTCGGTCCAGTACCGCGGCCGCCGCACGGGCGACCGACAGGGTGTCCGTCGAGGTCCGGACCGTACGGGCAATCTCGACCAACCCGCCGACCAGGTGCAGGCCCACCACCCGTTCAGCGATCCCGCTGACCATCGCCCGCTCGATCACCGACACGGTCGAGGAGTCCACGGCCAGTACCGTCGCCGGGCCGACGGACCTGCCCAGCGCGGCGAAGGTCTCCACCGGCACCTGCCCGCCGCACACCACCAGGTCCGCGCCGGACACAATGCTGTCCACATCGGGCGAGCCGGCGCCCGAGCGGCGAACGTGCGTCCCGACCTTCTCGAACGCCTCGGCTGCCGCCTGGTCGTCCAGCACCACCACCGTGCGCGGCCCCGGTACGGCGACCGGTGGCGTTGCCGGTGCCTCCTCCTCGGCCAGCCGGCCCGAACCGGGCTTCTGGTAGCGGTAGAAACCCTCACCGGTCTTGCGTCCCAACATGCCGGCGGCGGCCAACTGGCGCAGCACCGGCGCCGCGGTGTGCCGGCGGCTGGCGCCACCGTAGGTGTGGATCGTGTCCAGGATCTCCACGATGGTGTCGATGCCGATGAGGTCCATCAGGGTCAGCGGACCCATCGGCAGGCCGGCACCGGCCTGCATGGCCTCGTCGAGTTCCCGGCGAGGGAGCACACCGTCCTGGTACAGCCAGGCTGCCTGGTTGAGATAGCCCAGCAACAGGTAGTTGGCCACGAAACCGGCCCGGTCGGTGACCGTGACCGCAGTCTTGCCCAACCGGTCGCACAACTGGACCACGGTCAGCACCACCGTCGGGTCCGTACTGACCGTGCCGATCACCTCGACCAGCTTCATCACCGGCGCCGGATTGAAGAAATGCATGCCCAGTACCCGGTCCGGACGCCCGGTCTGATGGGCGATCTCGGTGACCGACAGCGAACTGGTGTTGCTGGCCAGGATCGTGTGCGGTGGGCAGACCCGGTCCAGTTCGGTGAAGATCTGCCGCTTGATCCCCATCCGCTCGGGTGCCGCCTCCACCACCAGGTCCGCGCCGGAAAGGTCCGGGTAGCTGGTGCTGAAGCTGATCCGGGACAGGATCTCCTCGGCCTGTTCGGCGGACAACCTGCCGCGCGACACGGCGCGTTCGGTCGACCGGTGCAGCGCGTCACGGCCACGTTGCAGCGCCGCATCGTCGATCTCCAGGGCGACCACCGACAGCCCGGATCGGGCGAACACCTCGACGATGCCGGCACCCATCGTGCCCAACCCGACGACCCCGACCGTACCGATCCCGTCCGCCACCGTGACCTCCCTGTCGACACAGTCCGTGCGCCCGCGGTAGCGGTCCACACCCTTGCTGTCCGCCGATCCTGCCATGTCGATCGCGGTGGCTGCCCGTACGGTGGCCTCGGACGGCCGGTACGCGGCCAAGGATCGTGAGGAGCGCAGATGGCGGCCACCGTTGTCACCGGGGTGTCCCGCGGGCTCGGCGCGGCGCTGTTCGACGGCCTGACCCGGCACGGGCACCGGGTACTGGCGATCGGACGGCGGTTCACCGGGGCGCAGCGGGCACTGGCCGAGAAGGAGCCGGGCCGGGTCAGGCTGCGTACCGCCGACCTGTCCGACCCGACCGCGGTGGTCGGCCGGGACGAACTCGCCGATTTCCTCGACGCCGACGACGACGGGCCGGCCATACTGATCCACAACGCCGGATCGGTCGAGCCGGTCGGCGCGGTCGGCACCCTGGACACCGCGCGCATCGCCGACACCGCCGCGGTGAACCTGGTCGCGCCGATGCAGCTGACCAACGAGTTCCTGGCCGCGACCGGCAGCGCCCGACCGGTACGGATCCTGTACGTGTCCTCCGGCGCGGCCGCCCGACCGATCGGCGGGTGGGCCACCTACTGCGCCACCAAGGCCGGTGCGGAGATGTTCTTCGCCACGCTGGCCGAGCAGTACGCCGGCCAGGACCGCGTCCGGGTCGCGAACGTCAACCCTGGCGTGATGGACACCGACATGCAGGCGGTGCTGCGCGGGCACGGCGACGTGTACTTCCCGACCCACGCCCGGTTCATCGGTCTCGCCGAACGGGGCGAGCTGCCCTCTCCAATCACGGTCGCCGGCGACATCCTGCGTACGCAGCTGGGCATCGGCTAGCTGCACCCCGGCGGGGCCTGCGCTGCGCGGGCTCGGCACCAGGTCATCAGAAGGAGTCAGTCGTGGCGTCGGCACCGACATTCCCGATCATCGCGCTGTGGAGCGCACCACGGTCGCGTTCCACCGCGTTCTTCCGCATCATGCTCGAACGCGGCGACCTGCTCGCCCTGCACGAACCGTTCTGCAATGTCACCGACCACGGCGAGACCGAAGTGGGCGACACGGTGGTACACGGACACGTCGAGCTGATCCGCGAACTGAGGTCCCACGCGGGCCCCCGCACCGTCTTCTTCAAGGACACCACGGACAACCGTTACCCGGCCGTCCTGGCCGACACCGACTTCCTGGCCGGCGCCCGGCACACCTTCCTGATCCGGCGACCCGACGAGATCGCCCGCTCCTTCTACGCCATCGACCCCGGGATGTGCCGCGCCGACATCGGGTTGGAGTCGATGTACGAGCTGTACGAGGCGGTCCTCGCCGCCGGTGGGCCGCACCCGGTGGTACTCGACTCCCAGGAGCTGGCCGACCGGCCGGCCGAGACGATGTCGGCGTACTGTCGCCACGTCGGCCTGCCGTACCGGCCAGAGGCACTGCAGTGGCAGCCCGGCCAGCGCCCGGAATGGCACCGGACCGGTGAATGGCACAGCGACGTCGCCGCGAGCAGCGCAGTACACACCCGGGTCACCCGCTACGCCCACACCGTGGCAAACACTCCTGCCCTGGCCGAGTTCAGCGCCCACCACCAGCCGTACTACGACCGGCTGTACGCCCGCCGGCTGCACTTCGACCCGGTCACGGGTTGACCGGATCCGGTACCGGTCCCGTCCGCGTCCGGGGGGGCGGTGCGACCCGAACAGCCGGGTGATCCGGCACCGACGTTAGCGGATCCGGACATCAGGGACGGTCGACGATCGGTGGTTACCGTCGGGTACCGGTGCGGCCTAGACTCGGCGATATGACGGCCGAGACGCGCGATGCAGCCAGTTCGGAGACGGCGGTGCCCGGTGCGCCGGTGGTCGAGGGCGGAAAGCTGGTGTCCACGAACCCGTCCACCGGCAAGGTGATCGGACGCTTCCCGGTAGCCGACGACGACACGGTCCGCGCCGCCGTGACCCGGGCCCGAGATGCGGCGCACTGGTGGGCCGGTCTCGGCTTCGACGGGCGGGCCGAACGGCTGCGCCGGTGGCGGGTCGCGATGGCGCGGCGGCTGCCGGAACTGGCCCAGCTCGTACACCGGGAAGGCGGTAAACCGGTCGGCGACGCCCTGTTGGAGGTCACCGTCACCGTCGACCATCTGGCCTGGGCCACCAGGCACGCCCGGCGGGTGCTCGGGCCACGTCGGGTACCGGGCAGCCTGTTCATGCCCGATCATTCGGCGGTCCTGGAATACCAGCCGTACGGCGTGGTCGGTGTGCTCGGGCCGTGGAACTATCCGGTCTTCACCCCGATGGGTTCCATCGCCTACGCGTTGGCCGCCGGCAACGCGGTCGTCTTCAAGCCCAGCGAGTACACCCCGGCGGTCGGCCAGTGGCTGGTCGACACGTTCGCCGAGGCGGTCGGCGACGCGCCGGTGTTCCAAGCGGTGCACGGTCTGGGCAGCACCGGTGCGGCGCTGTGCACTGCCGGGGTGGACAAGGTGGCCTTCACCGGATCCAGCCGTACCGGCAAGAACGTCATGGCGGCGTGTGCGCAGAACCTCACCCCGGTGCTGGTGGAATGCGGCGGCAAGGATGCCATGATCGTCGACGCGGACGCCGACCTGGACGACGCGGCCGACGCCGCGGTCTGGGCCGGGATGAGCAACTCCGGGCAGACCTGTGTCGGGATCGAGCGGGTGTACGTGCTCGACCAGGTGGCCGACGCGTTCGTGGAGCGACTGGTGGCGCGGGCGCAGACGCTGCGGGTCGGCGACGACGACGCCGCCGACCTGGGGCCGATCACCATGCCCGGCCAGTTGGACGTGATCCGCTCACACATCGAGGATGCGCTGGCCCGGGGTGCACGCGCGGTGCTCGGTGGGGTGGAGGCGGTGCAGCCGCCGTACGTCCATCCGACGATCCTGGTGGACGTTCCGGAGGATTCCGCGGCCGTGCAGCAGGAGACCTTCGGCCCGACCCTGACGGTGAACCGGGTACCCGACATCGACGAGGCGGTACGGCGGGTCAACGGGACGCCGTACGGGCTGGGCGCGTCGATCTTCGGTCGGCGGCGGGCGATGGACACGGCGCGCCGGATGCGGTCCGGCATGACGTCGGTCAATTCCGCGATGGCGTTCGTCGGGCTACCCTCGCTGCCCTTCGGCGGGGTCGGCGATTCCGGCTTCGGCCGGATCCACGGCGCCGATGGTCTGCGGGAGTTCTGTCGACCGAAGGCGATCGCCCGCCGCAGGTTCCGTACCCCGATGCCGGTGCTGTCATTCACCCGCTCGCGTCGTACCGACGACCTGGTCACCCGGCTGGTCCGGCTGGTGCACGGCCGACGCTGAGGGCGTGCCCGACGGCGCTCAGAAGAGCGTGAGTTCGTCACTGCCCATGCCGCGCAGCTTGTGGTAGTCGACGGTGACGCAGCGGATGCCCCGGTCAGTGGCCAGTATCCGGGCCTGCGGCTTGATCTCCTGCGCGGCGAAGATCCCGGCCACCGGGGTGAGCAGCGGGTCACGGTTGAGTAGTTCGAGATAGCGGGTCAGCTGTTCGACACCGTCGATCTCACCACGTCGCTTGATCTCCACCGCCACAGACGCGCCTGCGGCGTTCCGGCACAGCAGGTCGACCGGGCCGATCGCGGTCGGGTACTCCCGCCGGACCAGTGTGTAGCCGTCCCCGAAGGTGTCCGGGTGCTCGGCGAGCAGTTCCTGCAGATGCGCCTCCACCCCGTCCTTCTGCAGCCCGGGGTCGACACCCAGCTCGTGCTGGGAATCGTGGATGACCTCGTCGATGGTGATGCGCAGTTCCTCACCGGCCTTGTTGATCACCCGCCAGACGCCGGGCGCCTCCTGTACCCGGCAGGGCGGGCTCATCCAGTTGAGGGGCTTGTACGCCCGGTCGTCGGCATGCACGGACACCGACCCGTCGGCTTTGACCATGATCAGTCGGGGCGCCATCGGCAGGTGGGCGGTGAGGCGGCCGATGTAGTCGACCTGGCAGACAGCGATCAGCAGACGCACCCGCAGAGCGTACCGGCGGGTGGTGTGCGGCCCGGACACCGGGAGCGGCGGGGAGTGTCATGACTCCGCGCACCGGGCACACACGGAGGGTGAATCCGCGAGTTCTCCGCAGTACGCGCGTCCCGGCAGGTCAGCACGCTGCGGCGGGCCGCCTCCGGGCGTAACGGCGGGTACGGAGAGCGAGGCAAAGTTCGCATCATTTGCCTGTCCGCCGGTTGGCGACATACTTGGGTAGCAAGCTCGCACACCCGACAGTCGACCCCGGAGCGGAGCGGATCGTAGACCACACTATTGTCACTGAAGGTTATTTATAAGTTGCACTAAGTAACTTGGATGTTGGTAGTGATGTGCTGCTCTCTGCATGACCGATCCAGCCGCGCATGCAGGCCGTCCTGGCAGTACCGGTCCATCACCGGACGTTCCTCGCACGGAACTGCCTGCCCACCTAGCACCCGTGAGGAGATGCCGTGACGGTCAATGTCGCCGAGGTGAAATCGGCCATCTACACCGCCGTCGAAGAGGTACAGGAGAGCCAGCAGGCCATCCAGATGGCCGCGGAGAAACTCGACGCCGCCCAGCAGAACCTGGCCCTCGCGGTCGAAGGTTCCGGCGCCGAAACCGTCGAAGGCGCTCAGGCCGCCCTCATCCAGGCCCGCGAGGAACTCGACAACTGTCTGGCCGTCACCGTCGCGGCGGTCGAGCAGGCCCAGACCTACCTGGCAAGTCTCTGACCCTCATGTCATCCCTCGTCGAGTCCCTGGGTACCCGGCTGCGCAGCATCGGGCAGGACCTTCCCCTGGCCGAACTGCAGCACGCCGCGGCCCGGTTACGCGACGCCACCGGCCGCTTCGGCCAACTGATGCACGAATCCGGGCACACCGAGTGGATCGCCGAGCTGACCGAGGCGGCCGAACACCTCGATCGCGCCATCGCTGCCACCGGCTCCGCGCTCCACGGCCTCGACGGCTACCTGACCGGCATCGGGCTGGGCGGCGTCCCGCAAAATCAGACCAGCGCCGGCCCAACTGCCGCAGTGCCCGCACCAGCCCCGGCCATCGAGCGGGCCGATCCGGCGATGGCCAGCCGCGCGTGGTGGGCCGAACGAGTGGACCTGCTGACTCAGCATGCACCGGATCCGCAGCGACCCGCGACCGTCCGGAGCGAGGACACCGAACAGCGCCGGAACACCCCCGAGGATCTACCCGACGCGCTCCGCAGACTGGTCGGCAGTGCCCGGCGGTCCGGCCGGGACGGCTACCGGGCACAGCTGCTCGCCACCCACCCGGCCACCGGGCTGCAACTGCCCGCGCCGGGTGCCCGCGTCCTGCGGCATCTCGCCACCGGCCTGCTCGGCCACCCTCCCGGCCGGGACGACGCCCGGCCACTCGCCGACCGCTGCACCGGTCGGGTACGCGAGCTGCTCCCGGCCATCGCGCCCGATCTGCCCGCCCGGCTCGTCGCGGAGGTCTGTGGGCAGGATGTCGCGGCACAGAGCAGCCCGCACCACCCGGTGGACACCGCGGCGAGCTGGCCGGTCATCGTCGCGGTCGTACTGGCGGCTACCGGACGCGACGACGTCGAACTGGTCGCGCTGAGCACCGTGTCCCAGCAGAAGACGGACGACACGGCACGGCGCGATGGCCGGTAGACACCGCGAACTCGTCGAGGAGCTGCGGAGCACCATCGGGTACGCCCGCGGCGCGGCGCGCGCCGCCGTGGCCACCGCCCGCCAGCGCGCCACGCAACGGCGTGGGACGCACCGGCAGGTCGAGCAGGAATCCCAGCGGGCCGGGCAACGGCTGCTTGCCGGGCACGCCCGCCGGCTAGCCGAAGCCGACCAGCGTTGCCTCACCGGCCTGCGGCAGGCCGCGGCCGAGCTGTCCGCGCTCATCGCTGGGCAGGCCAGCGGTGCCGCGAGCGCGCCCTGGCAGAGCTGGTCGGTGACCGCGCCGGCGCGCGACCAGGCGCCGGGCCTGTACCGCATCGGTCGGCTGACCGCACCGCACGATTCACCCGGCCGACCCGGGGAATCCGTCGGGCTTGAGGCACCGGCACTGGTCAGCCTGCTGGACCTCAGTCACCTCGTGGTTCTGGACCCCGGCCACCAGGCCGCAATCGGTTTGGGCCTCACGGCCCCGGTCGACACCGAGACCGGAGCCACCGGCACCGGCAGTACCGGGCCGACCGGGCACCGACCCACGGATGCGGTACACGCGCTGATCTCCACGGTGCTGCTGCGGGTGCTGGGCTGCACGCCGCCAGGATCAGTACATCTGACCGTGTACGACCCCGAACGGTTGGGCGGCAGCCTCGCCAGCTTCGCCCCATTGGCCGCGGCCAGGCTGCTCACCTTCGTCGGGCCGGGCGGCCTGGATGGCGTACTGGACGAGCTGGCCGAGCAGATCCGCAGAATCAACGAGACCGTACTGGCCGGCGAGTACGCATCGCTGCGCGACCTGCACTCCGCGACCGGACGCCGACCGGAACCCTGGCGGGTGGCCGTACTGCTGGGCGAGGGTGAGAGCGAGCTGGCGCCGGCGCTGCGGGCGCAGCTGGAGCGGGTGATGCGTACCGGGCCGGCCTGCGGGGTGCACGTCGTGCTCTCCGGTATCGGCGCCCCCGACGAGTGGCGGGACCATCCGCAGGTCGACACCGTAGTGCTGTTCGGCGAGCGTGCCTGGACCAGTCTGACCGGCAACACCTTCCCGGTGCGGCTGGATCCCCCACCGCCCAGCGAACTTGTCACCAACACCTGCCGGTCCATCGCCGAGCGGGTACTGGCCGGCCCCGAGCCGGCGGTCTTCGCCGACCTGCTGCCCGCGACGCTGTGGACCGGCTCGTCGGCCGAACGGCTGGTCGCGCCGGTGGGCGCCGGGCCAACCGGCCGGCTGGTGGAGGTCGAACTGGGCGACTCGCCGCCGCACGCGCTGATCGGCGGGCCCTCCGGCGCGGGCAAGACCAACCTGCTCTACGCCTGGATCGGTTCGTTGGCGGCCCGCTACTCCCCCGACGAGTTGGCGCTGTACCTGCTGGACTTCAAGGAAGGCGTGTCGTTCGCCCGGTTCGCCCCCGGTCGCCGCGACCCCACCTGGCTGCCGCAGGTACGGCTGGTCGGGGTGAACGTCAACTCCGACCGGGAGTACGGCCTAGCCCTGCTGGCGTTCCTGCACGAGCAGCTGCGGGAACGGGCCGAGGCGGCGAAGACGCACGAGGCAACCAAGCTGGCCGAGCTGCGCGCGGAGGACCCTGCCGGTCACTGGCCACGGATCGTGGCGGTCATCGACGAGTTCCAGGTACTGCTGGACGGTCGCGACCCGGTGGCGCTGGAGGCCGCCCGGCTACTGGAGGACCTGGCCCGACGCGGCCGGTCCCAGGGCATCCACCTCGTACTGGCCAGTCAGGACCTATCCGGCATCGAGGCGCTGTGGGGGCGCACCTCCATGGTCGCGCAGTTCACCCTGCGCATCGCGTTGCCCAAGGCCCGCCGCATCCTGGGCGAGGGCAACGCGGCGGCTGAGACGGTCCCCCGGCACCACGCGGTCATCAACCCGGATTCGGGTGCGACGCCGGCGAACCGGGTGGCGCACATCCCGGACGCCGGTACCCGTGGCGCGCTGGACGTGCTCCAGGACCGGTTGTGGCGGCAACGCTCGCCCGAACTGGCACCGCCCGTGCTGTTCGACGGTGGTCGGGTTCCGCGGCTGTCGGAGGCGGTGGACTTCGCCGCGTTGGCCCCGCCCGGGGTCGGGCCGCCCCGGGCGCCGGTCGCGCTGCTCGGCCACACCATCGACGTGACCGGACGCTCCGCGATCCTGCGGCTCTCCCGTTCTCCGGGCCGCAATCTGGCGGTACTGGGTGCCCGTGCGATCGAGGCCTGCGACGTACTGGCCACCGCGGCTCTCTCCTTGGCCCGCCAGTACCCACCGGGCGCCGCCCGGTTCAGCCTGGTCTGTCTGGACGACGATGCGGTGGAGGCGACGAAGTCGATCCTCGACCGGCTGCGCGCCGGCGGCCATGACGTCGACTGGTACGACCGGACCGCGGTACGTGACCTGCTGGCCGATGCGGCCGATCGGGTCCGCGCCGAACGCACCGAGGACACGACGGCGCACTTCATCGTGCTGTACGCGGTCGACGCCGCGTCCTCGCTGCTGGAGCGGAAGGATCCGGCCACCCGCCGCAGCGCCCGCGACGATCTGAAGGACCTGGCCGGGCATGGCCCAGAACTGCGTACCCACCTGCTCGGCTGGTGGCGGTCGGTGCCCCGGCTGCGCGACGACCTCGGCGGTATCGGCGCCCGGCTGGACACCTTCGGCGCCTGGCTGGCGCTGGATGTGCAAGGACAGGAACTGGCGCCGTTGTCCACCCAGCCGGGCGGGCCGGCGTGGTATCCGCGCACCCGCCGGGCGTTGTTCTTCGACCGGGCCGTACACCGCCGACCGCAGGTGATCATTCCCTACGACACGACGGACCCGTCATGACCGCACACCGTCCGACCGCGGATGCCGACACCCCCCGGTCGCGCTACCGGGCTGCGGTCACCGCGATGGCGGTGCCGCTGCACCAGAGGTTCGCCGCGCGGGACACCGCGGACCATGCGTTGTTGACCGGGCGGCGGGAGATCAGAGAACGGGTGGCGGCGTCGGCCGTGGAGGTGACCAGGGCCGACGACGCGGTGGTCGCCGCACAGGCCGCGGTGCGGACGGCAGATGAGGAGGCTGCTCGCCTGTGGCGGGAACTCGGCGAGTTCCACGGCCGTCGGGGGGTCGTCGGTGAACTGCCCGCCGCGGCGGTACCGGACACCGCTCATCCGGGTTCGGCGCCCGCGCTGCTGGCACGCGCCCAGCGGACCCTGGCGCAGGCCCGGCGCGGTGAGCTGCGGATCGCGCCACCGGTGCCGATCTGGCTCGCCATGGTCCTGGCCGGGGTGCTGGGCGCGGCGCTGTTCGGGGTTGTCGGCCGCGTTCTGCTGATCGCCGCGCGCGGTATGCCGGTCAGTGAGCGGGCTGCGCTCGACATCCTCGCCGAGATCGCGTTCCTGGCCACTCCGGTCGCAGGCATCGCCCTGGGGCTGACGTGGCTGTCGCGCTACGGCCAGCCGATGACGGCACGGGCCTTCGGTGTGTTGCTGACGACGGGTGTCGTGGTGGGTTGCGGGTTGTTCGCTGTACTCGCGCACTGAACCTCACGACGCGGCCTCTTACCGGACACACCGGGCCGACTGATGGCTGATTGATTCCTTCCGCCCACTGCCAGGAAATTCTCATCTTCCACGGCATAGGATGCATTCCCCTCGGCGGCACGCCGGATGGCCTACTGTCGGGATGTGAATTCGGATGGTATTCCCCTCCGTGAGCAATTGTGCTTGACTTTGCTGACCACCGATCACCGCACGTCGGGACGCGGGTAACAAACGAGGACGCCGATGGACGACATGCAGGGCCTGACCCAGACCGAAGCCGCCCGCGAGGCGTACATGCAGCTGATCATGTGCGACCTGCCGCGATCCGGTACCGAGGTCGAGGCCTGGGTCCCCGCCATGAAAGCGGTCAGCCGAATGAACGCGGTCGCGCTGTATCCGGCGCTCGTCTCGATCGCCGACCAACTGGAGGCCGGGTTTCACGACGCGGTCTGCACGCAGGATCCGTCGCGGTTACATACCGCATTCGACAACGCGGCCAAGCGGCTGAGACCACACACCGGCGCAGCTTGATCGGAGCATTGTCTACAGTCGGTGACAGAATTACTGAACTAGCCCCCGACTTGACCGTTTACGGTTACTCGTCGTACACGACGATCGCAACAACGAACCTGAGGAATGCGTGGCACCCAATTCCCGGCTACGGATCACGCAGCCGGGCAACTGACGGCACCGGCGCTGTGACTGCTGACCACACCGACCGGGCGCACCGCCGGCAGACCGGTCGCGGACACGGTCGGCAGCACCCGGTCCAGACGGGTGACCCGAAGTAGCCGGGCCAGCCGCTGCGGCGTACCCCACAGGGCCAGAGAGCGACCCGACCGCTCAGCCAACCGGTGCGTACCGACCAGTACGCCCAGACCGGTCGCGTCGATGCTGTCCACTTCCGACAGATCGACCAGCAGCCGGCCGGATCCGGCACTCACCGCCGCATGCAGTCGCTCCCGGACCGCACCCGCGGCGAGCGCATCCAACCTGCCCTTGAGCCGGACCATGCCGGCGGTCTCCTGGACTTCACCCGTGCCGTACACGACGCACCCCCCGATGGTCGACGGATCCTCACCCGGAGCGGGACGCCACCCCCATGCCGTCCGCTCGACGGGTGAGGATCCGAAGCTTCTACCGGTTACCTCCCCTGCCCCATTGACGGTACGAGACGCCAAGTGGTTGCGCGATCAGGTAACACCCTGAAATCTGCCAGGGGTAGGCGCCGATCGCGTCATCCGCACCGCCGGTTGGTAGTCCACCTTTTGGCGGAGAGAGCCCTCATCCGCCACGACGCGCTGCGTCGGTTACTGAGCGGTTATGTCCGGCAGGCGGCAACTGCCGGCCCCGGGGTGCAGGTCACCCGGGGCCGGCAGAGTCGCGGTCAGCCGTAGGAGTAGAAACCCTGGCCGGACTTGCGGCCCAGGTGCCCGGCCGCCACCATCCGCAGCAGGGACTCCGGCGGGCTGAACTTGCTGTCCCGGGTGTCGTTGTAGATGTTCTCGGTCGCGTGCACCAGCACGTCCACGCCGGTCAGATCCGTGGTGGCGAGCGGCCCCATGGCATGTCCGAAGCCCAGCTTGCAGGCGGTGTCCAAGTCCTCGGCGCTGATCACGCCGTTCTCCACCAGGCGGGCCGCCTCCATCACCATGGCGCAGATGAGCCGGGTGGTGACGAAACCGGCGACGTCACGGTTGACCACGACGACGGTCTTGCCGATCTCCTCGGCGAACGAGCGGGCGGTGTCCAGCGTGGCGTCGCTGGTCGAGTAGCCGCGGACGAGTTCGACGAGACTCATCATCGGAACCGGGGAGAAGAAGTGGGTGCCCACGACCGACTCCGGCCGCTTGGTGACCGAGGCGATGGTGGTGATCGGAATGGCCGAGGTGTTGGTGGCCAGTACGGCATCCGGTCGGCAGATCCGGTCCAGTTCGGCGAAGAGCCGCTGCTTGACCTCCAGCTGTTCGAAGACCGCCTCGACGACGATGTCCGCCTCGGCTGCGGCGTCCAGATCGGTGGTGGTCTGCACCCGGCCCAGCGCCGCCTCGGCGTCCTGCGCCGAGAGCTTGTCCTTGGCGACGAACTTGTCCAACGAGGCCCGGATACCGGCCAGTCCCCTGCCCACCGCTTCGTCGTCCACGTCGCGCATGGTCACGTGCCAGCCGGCCTGGGCCGCAACCTGGGCGATCCCCGAGCCCATCAGGCCCGCTCCGATCACCGCGAGTCGTCCCGCCATCTGCGCCTCTCCTCTCGCACATCCACCAAGCTACCGTTCAGTAGGACTCTACTCAGCGAACGGTGGAGCGCGGTACCGAGTCTCCCGGTCGGGCCGGCCGCCACTCAGCGGTCTTCTCGTACCAGCAGACCGGCGACCCGTACGAACACCGTGACCTCGGCGATCTCCAGATCCTCGGCCAGTTCCCAGCCGTCCAGGTACACCCAGCCCGGCATCGCCGCCGATGGGCGTACCCCGATCACCCGGAACCAGATCGGGCGGTCGAACTGGGAGCTGGCCGCTTCGTTGAGCCGGACCAGATCGCCGATGCCCGGGGCGATCCCGCTGACGGTCACGGCGCACCGTCACCGGGTGCCGCGCCGACCAGTTCGGTACCGGTGGCACAGGAGCCGCCTGCCTGTCCGATGGCCTCGGCAGCCAGTCGCGCCAGACCGCACGGGTAGGGCTGACGACAGCGCGCGTGGGCACAGTGCCCCGGGTCGTCGATGTTCGGTCGATGCACGCTCAGCAGCCGCCGGGCGACCCTGATCAGCAGCGGATCGATGTCGTCCGGGCCACGCTCGACGGGGCGCAGGTGGGCATCCAGGTCAACAGCATCGCGGTCGCGGCCGACGGACCTATCGACGTGGGCACCCTCGTTCGGGTCACGGTCCATTGCCGTCTCCCGGCGGAACGGGGGCCCGCATGGATCAGTACATTGCGACGTTGCCGGGGCCCGCGTCGGCACGTCGGTCGAGCTCTGCGGAAAATCACCGTGAGCGCACGGGTCACGCTACGTTGATTTATGCCGGAAAAGTTCAGTGTCATGAACTCTGTCTATAGTCACTTTACGAAGGCGTATAGTGACCCTGCGAAGTGCCCTACCGCGACATGGGGGGCCGACAGAGACGAACGACTCGCTGCGCTATCTACCGCATCGGTCAAACCGTCCGTACGGTGAGTTTATGGACCGGGAGTTCCTCCCCGACGACCGCCCGATCGTCGGGATACGCATTCGCATCTGGCGGCGCTACCGTGGTCTGCCGCTGAAGGCTCTGGCCGGACTCGCCGGCATCTCCGTCGGGTTGTTGTCAGAGGTGGAGAACGGCAAGAGGATCCTCGACCGGCGCTCCCAGCTCAACGCTGTCGCCGCCGCGCTCCAGGTCTCTACCGCCGACCTGACCGACCAGCCGGGAACGCCACTGTTCGCCGAGCATGCGGCCGCCCTCGCCACCGTGCCGGCCGTCCGTTCGGCGCTGGTACACCTCGCCCTCGGTGACGACCGACGCCCCCGACGCGACATCGCCCAACTGCGCCGGGCGACGGATGAGCTCTCCCCACTGCGGGCCGCGGCCCGCTACGACAAGATCGGCCCGATGCTGCCCGACCTGCTCCGCGACCTGGACGCCGTGGTTCGTACCGGCAACAGCGCGGACCGGACCGAAGCGCTGCGCCAACTGGTCCGGGCCACCTACTGCACCACCTACACCCTCAAGTACCTGGGCCAGCGCGACCTTGCGATGACCGCGGCCGAGGCATGCGGCCGGGCCGCCACCGAACTCGACGAACCTGCCTGGACCGGTCTTGCCGACTTCACCCGGCTGCACTCCCTGCCGCTGGAGACCAGGGCACTGACCGGCCGGCTCACCGCCGAGGCCGCAGGCCGGCTGGAACCGCATCTGGCCGACCTGGACGCCGCGCAGGTCTACGGCATGCTCCATCTCTCGGCCGCTTTCGCCGCGGCGGTCACCGAACGCGCCGCCGCAACCCGGGAGCATCTTGCCCTGGCCGACAGCGTGGCCATGCGGACCGGGGAGGGCCGCTTCGCCGAACTGTGCTTTGGTCCTACCAATATCGGGTTCTGGCGGGTCGCCATTGCGGTCGAGATGGGCGAAGGCAGCCGGGTCGACGAGATCGCCCGCGACATCCAACCCGAGACCGTACGGTCCGCGTCCAGACGCGCATCGTTCTGGAGCGACCTGGGCCGCGGCTACGCCCAGGACCGTCGGGACGAACATGCCGTCCGGTGCTTCTGCATCGCCGAAAGGCTTGCACCGCAACGGATCCGAGCCAGCACGACAGTTCGCGAGACCGTCGGCGACATCCTGCGCCGAGCCCGGCGCGAGGCCGGCGGACGCGATCTGCGCGCGCTGGCCCGCCGCGTCGGGGTGGTCTGAGCCAGCCCGATCACACAACGCAGCCCGACGCGGTCGCCACACCTGGCGCGGCAGTGGCAGACTGACGGATGTGCCTGCCCCCCTGAGCATCCTGATCGCCTTCGGCCTCATCGCCGGACTCGCGATCGTGCTGCGCTGGACCTATGGCAGCGATCCGGTGGAACACCGAGGTCAGGAGCTGCCCACCGACCCGCTGGTCGACGAGGAACCGGCCAACGGCGCCGGACCGGCCACCCGCTCGACACCCGCACCCGAACAGTTACCTGACGGTGGACACGACGCACTGGACCCGGCCCCGGCCGACGGTCACATCGACGCCGCCGAGTCAGAGGACGAAGGATTCGGACTGCTGCGCACCGTCCTGCTGACCGAAGACGAGCGGCAGGCGTCCCTGGTCCGCGAGATACTCCAGGACGCGGGCATCCGGTCCACCATCAGTATCCAGGGATCGGGCATCGCCGTGATGGTCTTCAGCGACCAGCTCGACCATGCCCGCCGGCTCGTCGGCTGAGCACCGGTCAGTAGCGGTACTCCTCATCCGGAACAGTCACCCGGTCCGCCTTCACACCCAGTGAGCGGAGCTGGTCGACGAAGTTCGGATATCCGCGGTCGATGTGGTGCACGTGGCTGACCTCGGTACTGCCGTCCGCGCACAGACCGGCGATCACCAGCCCGGCTCCGGCACGGATGTCGGACGCCCGGACCGGCGCACCGGACAACCGCTCCCGGCCACGGACCACGGCATGGTGTCCATCGGTACGGATGTCCGCGCCCAGCCGGGACATCTCGTTGACGAACATGAACCGGCCGTCGAAGATGTTCTCGGTGATCAGCGAGGCGCCCGCGGCGACAGCCCCCAACCCGATCGCCATCGGCAGCAGATCGGTGGCGAAGCCCGGATAGGGCAGAGTCACCACGTCCACGGCGGTGGGCCGACCAGGCATGACCACCCGGAAAGCCGGTACGCCGCCGAGCGCGAGGTCGCCGTCGGCCACCGGGGTGTCCGGAAGCTCCTCGATGCTGGCACCGGCATCGGTCAGCTTGTCCAGCGCGAGCTGCAGATTGGCCGCACGCACCCCGCGTACCACCACGTCGCCACGGCTCATCACCGCACCAAAGGCCCAGGTACCTGCGACAATGCGATCCCCGACGGTACGGTGCGTGGTCGGACGCATCGCCGCCACACCCTCGATCTCCAGAGTGGAACTGCCGGCACCGGACACCTTGGCGCCCATCGAGTTGAGCATCGTGACCAGGTCCACGATCTCCGGCTCACGAGCCGCATTGTCGATCACCGTGGTGCCCTGGGCCAGTACCGCGGCCATCAGGATGTTCTCGGTGGCCCCCACACTCGGAAAGTCCAGCCAGATCGAAGCACCGTGCAGCGACGACGCGCGGGCCACCACGAACCCGTGCTCACTGCCGATGTCCGCGCCCATCCGGGACAGGCCCGCCACATGCATGTCCAGACCGCGGGAACCGATCGCGTCACCACCCGGATGCGCGACCCGCGCGTGCCCACAGCGGGCCAGCAGCGGACCGAGCACGCAGATCGACGCACGCAGCCGGCGAACCAGGTCGTAGTCCGCCTCAGGCTGCAGCCGCTCCGGGGTGTCGATGGTGATCGTGCCACCGTCGAGTTCGACCTGGCAGCCCAATCGGCGCAGCACCTCGGCCATGATCGCGATGTCGGTAATCGCCGGCGCGTTGCTGATCACCGACCGCCCGGACGCCAGCAGTGCAGCGGCCATCAACTTGAGGGCACTGTTCTTCGCGCCGGCGACAGAGACCTCGCCGGACAGTCGCGTGCCGCCGTAGACCCGGATCAACTCCACGCGCGCCATCGTAGGGGGCCGACCGGTACCCCTGTGCAGCCGGCCCGCCACCGACGTGACCGATACCGTACGGCGGTCCGGCTCTCAGTTCCCGCCGTGCCGCTAGGCTGGCCCGATGGCAGTCCACCTGACCAAGATCTATACCCGTACCGGGGACGACGGCAGCACCGGCCTCAACGACTTCAGCCGGGTGCCCAAGACCGATGCGCGGATCGGCGCCTACGCCGACGTCGATGAGACCAATGCGGCCCTGGGCATGGCGCTGGCCCTCGGCGGTCTCGACGACGAACTGCGTGACGTGTTGTCCCGTATCCAGAACGACCTGTTCGATGTCGGTGCGGACCTCGCCACCCCGATCGTGCCCGACCCCAAGCATCCGCCGCTGCGTGTCACCGACGACTACATCACCCGGCTGGAAGCCTGGTGCGACGAGTTCAACACCCGGTGCCGGCCACTCGACTCGTTCATTCTGCCCGGCGGCACCGCGGGAGCGGCGTTGCTGCACCACGCCCGTACGGTGGCCCGCCGCGCCGAACGCTCGGCGTGGGCGCTGCTGACGCGCGACGAGGAAACCGCCGACGCCGAAGACCCGCGCAGCAATGTACTGACCGCGAAGTATCTGAACCGACTGTCCGATCTGTTGTTCATCCTGTCCCGGCTGGCCAATCCGGACGGCGACGTGCTGTGGAAACCGGGTGGCCAGCGCTGAGTACGACGAACCGGGGCGCACTGCACCACCTGGAGCTGTGGGTGGCGGAGCTGGACGCCGCGGAACGGGCCTGGGGCTGGCTGCTGGAACACCTCGGCTACCAGCCGTTCCAGCACTGGGACGGCGGCCGGAGCTGGCGACTCCGCGACGCGTACCTGGTGATGGAGCGCTCCTCCGCGTTGACCGGCGAGGCACACGAACGGACCCGACCCGGGCTCAACCATCTGGCGCTGCACGCGGGCAGTCGCGAGGAACTCGACACGCTGGTCACGGCCGCTCCCGCGCACGGCTGGCAACTTCTGTTCGCCGACCGCCACCCGTACGCCGGAGGCCAGGGCCACTACGCCGCATACCTGGCCGACGGCCAGGGCTTCGAGGTGGAACTGGTGGCCGAGGACCCGCCGGCAGGTCCGTTGCCGGGAGTCTGACCGGCCGGGTCAGCCGGCCTGCTCGTCGGCGGGCAGAGCCCGGAAACGCCTCGAGGCCACCCCAGGTGGGGCGGCCTCGAGCCAGGAGAGGAATCCGGTCAACGCGCCTTCGGCCATCGCGACCTCGACCGTGCCGCGGCCGCTGATACAACACAGGATCTGGCTGTTCTCCGGCAGGCCGAGCAGCTCTGGCCCGTCCGGGGCCCGACGCGAGCGGATGACCAGCTCCCGTCGGGAAAAGATCTTGCGGGGCCGGAACGCGAAACTGAACATGCGATACCAGCGAAGTTCGTCCCCGGCGAAGCGGCCGAAACCGGGAGCCCAACCGCGGCCTCTGATCCGGGACGACAGCCGTACGCTCACTTCGACGGTGCCGCCGCCATGCGCGAGATAGGCCCGTCGGAGAAACAGCAGGCAGAGCACCACGAGCACAATGAGGACACCGACCCCGATCGCCTCGAAGAACTGCATCGGTGCCTCACACCCGCCCTGCTAGCGGGCGCTGGCGACGGAAGACTCGGCCGGCTCGCAGGTCTCCGCGAGCACCGTTACCCCATGCTCGGTGACCGACAGGAAGCCGCCGTTGACCGTGTAGGCCAGCTCGTCCCCGTCCTCCAACTGGATGCGTACCACGCCGGGGTCAGCGAGCTGACCCAGCAGCGGCGCATGGCCGTGCAGCACACCGAGCTCACCCTCGACCGTCCGCGCGATGAGCATCTTCGCGTCGCCGGTCCACACCTTCTGCTCAACCGCGACAAGCTCGACGTGCAGCTGGTTCGCCACCCTGTACTCCTCGCGTGCCGGGGGTTTGGTCGTGAAGTCTAATGCGTGTCCCGTACCGGAAAGGCAGCGGGCTGATGCTGAAACAGTGATACGGCGCACGTCTCAGAACGCAACTACGCACATCGGAGCTTCCGATGAGACCTGGGCCGGTGCCCCGTGCGGGACGCCGGCCCAGGCTTCGCGAGCTCGCTCGTCAGTCGTTCTTCGTCAGCTCGTGCGCGTTGCGCTCCAGGTCCTCCAGGCCACCACACATGAAGAAGGCCTGCTCCGGTAGGTGGTCGTACTCACCCTCGGACAGCTTCTTGAATGCCTCGATGGTCTCCTTCAGCGGAACGAAGGAGCCGCTCAGACCGGTGAACTTCTCAGCCATGAACGTGTTCTGGGACAGGAAGCGCTCGATCCGACGCGCCCGGTTCACCGTCACCTTGTCCTCTTCGGACAATTCGTCCATACCGAGGATGGCGATGATGTCCTGCAGATCCTTGTACTTCTGCAGGATCTCCTTGACCGTGGAAGCGACCTGGTAGTGCTCGTTGCCCACGTAGGCCGGAGCGAGCAGCCGGGACGTCGACGCCAGCGGGTCCACCGCCGGGTAGATGCCCTTGTCCGAGATGGACCGCTCCAGGTTGGTGGTCGCGTCCAGGTGCGCGAACGTGGTCGCCGGCGCCGGGTCGGTGTAGTCGTCGGCCGGCACGTAGATCGCCTGCATCGAGGTGATCGCCCTGCCCCGTACCGAGGTGATCCGCTCCTGGAGTAGACCCATCTCGTCGGCCAGCGTTGGCTGGTAACCCACCGCGGACGGCATCCGGCCCAGCAGGGTCGACACCTCCGAACCGGCCTGGGTGAACCGGAAGATGTTGTCGATGAACAGCAGCACTTCCTGGTTCTGCACGTCCCGGAAGTACTCGGCCATGGTCAGTGCGGACAGCGCGACGCGCAGCCGGGTGCCCGGCGGCTCGTCCATCTGACCGAACACCAGAGCCGTCTTGTCGAAGACGTTCATCTCGGTCATCTCACCGATGAGGTCGTTACCCTCACGGGTACGCTCACCCACACCGGCGAAGACCGACGTACCACCGAAGTTCTGCGCGACCCGGTAGATCATCTCCTGGATCAGCACCGTCTTGCCGACGCCGGCACCGCCGAACAGGCCGATCTTGCCACCCTTGACGTACGGGGTGAGCAGGTCGAGCACCTTGATGCCGGTCTCCAGCATCTCGCTCTTCGGCTCGAGGTCGGCGAACGCCGGCGGCTGCCGGTGGATCGGCCAACGCTCGGTGACCTCGAACTTCTCACCGTCCTTGAGGTTCAGCACATCGCCGATCACGTTGAACACGTGACCCTTGGTGGCGTCGCCGACAGGCACCGAGATCGACTCGCCGGTGTCGCGTACCTCGGCACCGCGCACCATGCCGTCGGTCGGCCGCAGGGAGATCGCCCGGACCATGTTGTCGCCCAGGTGCTGGGCGACCTCCAGGGTGATCTCCTCCTTGCCGGCCGACAGTTCGACGTCGACCTTCAACGCGTTGTAGATCCCGGGCATGGCCTCGCGCGGGAACTCGACGTCGACCACGGCGCCGATCACCCGGGCCACCCGGCCGACGGCCGTCGCCTTGTCCTGAGCAGTCGTGGTCATCACTCTTCACTTCCTGACGCGGCGAGCGCGTCAACGCCGCCAACGATCTCGCTGATCTCCTGGGTGATGGCGGCCTGCCGGGCCGCGTTCATCTGTCGGGTGAGCGTCTTGGCGATGTCGTTCGCGTTGTCCGTCGCGCTCTTCATCGCGGTACGCCGGGCGGCCGACTCACTGGCCGCCGAGTCGAGCAGTGCGGCATAGACGCGGGTGGTGACGTACTTCGGCAGCAGTGCGTCGAGCAGCGTCTCGGCCTCCGGCTCGAACTCGTAGAGCGGTGGAATACCGCTCGACGGCTCGTCCGTCTCCTCGATCTCCATCGGAGCGACCCGGGTGGCGGTCGGCACCTGCGACATCATCGACCGCAGGTGCGTGTACACCACGTGCAGCTCGTCGATGCCGGTGATCTGGTCCTCGCCGGCATCCTCATCGGTATCGTCGGCGCCGGCCGTGAACGCCTCGATCATCGTCTCGCCGGCCTGCCGGGCATCCTCGAAGCCGGGCTGCTCGGAGAAACCGGTCCAGCTCTGCGCGATGGCGCGGTCCCGGAAGCGGTAGTACGCCAGGCCCTTACGGCCGATCACATAGAGCACCGGTTCGATACCGTCCTCGCGCAGCCGGCTGATCAACCGCTCCGCGGTTCGGATCACGTTGGCGTTGTACCCACCGCACATGCCCCGGTCGCTGGTGACAACCAGCACTCCGGCGCGCCGCACGGTTTCGCGCGGCACCAGCAGCGGATGGTCCATCGTCGCGCTGGAGGCCAGTGCGGTGAGCACACCGGTGATCGCCGCAGCGTACGGCTCCGCCGCTTTGACCCGCTCCTGCGCCTTGGCGATCCGGCTGGTGGCGATGAGCTCCTGCGCCTTGGTGATCTTCCCGGTGGACCGGACCGATCGGACCCGACGGCGGAGTACCCGTAGCTGTGCGGCCATCGGTTACTTCTTCTCCGCCGGGGGCGTGTAGCGCTGGACCTTCTCCTGCGCCTCCACACCTTCCTCCATGGCCTCGGCCGGCTGCTCGTGCAGCGTCGCGCCGGTGCCGCCGAGGAAGCCCACCTTGAACTTCTCCACCGCGGCCTCGAGCGTGGTGACCGCGTCGTCGGACAGCGCGCCGGTCTCGGCGATGCCGTCGAGTACTTCCTTGTGGTTGTGCCGCAGGTGCGACAGCAGCTCCGACTCGAAGCGGGTGACGTCGGGGACCGGAACGTCGTCCAGCTTGCCGGTGGTGCCGGCCCAGATGGACACGACCTCGGCCTCGTACGGGAACGGCGAGGACTGCGGCTGCTTGAGCAGCTCGGTCAGCCGGGCACCGCGCTCCAACTGGGCACGCGACGTCTTGTCCAGGTCGGACGCGAAGGCAGCGAACGCTTCCAGGTCGCGGTACTGGGCCAGGTCGAGCTTGAGTCGACCGGACACCTTCTTGATCGCCTTACGCTGTGCCGCACCACCGACCCGGGAGACCGAGGTACCGACGTTGATCGCCGGCTTGGTGCCGGCGTTGAACAGGTCGGCTTCCAGGTAGATCTGACCGTCGGTGATGGAGATGACGTTGGTCGGAATGTACGCCGACACGTCACCGGCCTTGGTCTCGATGATCGGCAGACCGGTCATCGAGCCGCCGCCGAGCTCGTCGGACAGCTTCGCGCAGCGCTCCAGCAGGCGGGAGTGCAGGTAGAAGACGTCACCCGGGTAGGCCTCACGACCCGGCGGGCGACGCAGCAGCAGCGAGACCGCCCGGTACGCCTCGGCCTGCTTGGACAGGTCGTCGAAGACGATCAGGACGTGCTTACCGGCGTACATCCAGTGCTGACCGATGGTCGAACCGGTGTACGGGGCGATGTACTTGAAGCCGGCCGGGTCGGACGCCGGTGCCGCGACGATGGTGGTGTATTCCATCGCGCCGGCTTCTTCCAGCGTGCCCTTCACCGAGGCGATGGTGGAGGCCTTCTGGCCGATCGCGACGTAGATGCAGCGGACCTGGGCCTGCTCGTCGCCGCTCTGCCAGTTGGCGCGCTGGTTGATGATCGTGTCGATGGCGACCGTGGTCTTACCGGTCTGCCGGTCACCGATGATCAGCTCACGCTGGCCACGGCCGACGGGGATCATGCCGTCGATGGCCTTGATGCCGGTCTGCAGCGGCTCCTCGACCGGCTGCCGGGCCATCACGTTGGGAGCCTGCAGCTCCAGCTCGCGGTAGCCTTCGTCCTCGATGTCGCCGAGGCCGTCGATCGGTCGACCGAGCGGGTCGACGACCCGGCCCAGGAAGGCGTCACCGATCGGTACCGAGAGCACCCGGCCGGTACGGCGGACCTGCTGGCCCTCCTCGATGCCGGCGAACTCGCCCAGCACCACCGCACCGATCTCTCGGGCTTCCAGGTTGAGTGCCAGTCCCAGCGTGCCGTCGGCGAACTCCAGCAGCTCGTTGGCCATGGTCGAGGGCAGGCCCTCGATGTGGGCGATGCCGTCGGCGGCGTCGGTGACGACACCGACTTCCTCGCGGGAGATCTCCGGTGTATAGGAGGAGACGTAGCGCTCAAGCGCGCCGCGGATCTCCTCCGAGGAGATGGTCAGCTCGGCCATCTTTCAGTCCTCGTCCCTCGTCAATGGGTGGGCGGTCTAGTTCTCGTCCGAAACCGGGTGCCAGGTAGCGGCTACCATCCCGGACGAACCCGATCGCTATCTTCTGTTCCCAATCGCTGTCACACGTCAGGCCACCCGCACCGCGCGAGCGCCACATCTCGGCCTATCCACGAACCGGGTCTATCGACGACCTACCAGAGCACTCCTGGCGTCGGTCAGCCGCCGGATGACGGTGCCGTCATAGAGGTCGTAGCCGACCCTGACCCGCATCCCGCCGATCAACTCAGGGTCCACGGACAGTCGCACTGCGACCTGTCGACCGTACATCCTGCTCAGCACGCTGACCAAGCGCTCCTCGTCGGCCTCGGCCAGTGGTGCCGCCACGGTGACGTAGGCGATCTGGCGTTCCCTACGGGCAGCGGCCAGCTCGACCAGACGCAATAGCGCCGCGTCGAAGCCCCGGCCACCGAAGCGTGTCGCGGCCAGTTCGGCCAGACGTTCGGTCAGCGGGTCGACCTTGCCGGTCAGTAGCGTCCGGAGAAGTTCACGCTGACGCTCCGCGTCGGCGGTGCTGTCCCCCAGTGCCGAAGCCAGCTCCGGCTCGGCGGCAACCACCTGACGGAACCGGAACAGCGCGTCCTCGACATCGTCGAGCGTGCCGCCCTTCTCCGCGCTGGCCAGCAACGCCTCGACGCCGAGCAGTTCGGTGGCGTCGAGCAGGTCCGCCGTGGCCGACCAGCGTCCACGGACGAGGGCGCCGAACTGATCGCCCGCCGCAGCCGAGATCCGGTCACCGAACAGCGACTGGGCAAGCCCCCGACGTGCCTCGCCGTCCCGGGACGGGTCGGCGAGAGCACGCCGCAGTCCCGGCTCACGACGCAGTACCGAGGCCACGTTGAGCAGGTCCTCACCGACCGCCACGATGTCCGCCACTGCGGCGCCCCGCGCGTATTCGTTGAGTTCGTCCGTCGCCGCAGCGGCCGACTCGCGACTGCTGCCCTCCATCAGCGCCGCCCTCCCGCGCCGGCGGGAGCATCGCCCGCCTCGTTCTCCAGCTCGGTCAGGAACCGCTGTACGGTGCCGCGCTGCCGCGCCTCGTCCACCAGCGACTCGCCGATGATGCGCCCGGACAGCTCGATGGCCAGGGAGCCCAGTTCGCTGCGCAGTTCGCGTACCAGAGCCTGCCGCTCGGTCACCAACTGCTCGCGGCCCGAGGCGACCAGCCGGTCACGGTCCTCGGCAGCCTTCGCGAGGATCTCCTCACGGATGGCGCCGGCGTCCGCACGTGCCTCGTCCCGAATGGCAGCAGCCGTGGTGCGCGCCTCGTTCAGCGCCTTCTTGTACTCGGCCTCTGCTTCCTTCAGCCGCTCAGACGCCACCCTGCCCTCTTCGAGCTGGCTACGGATCAGCGCCTGCCGATCGGTCATCGCCTTGCGAACCGGCGGAAGTACCCACCGCCACAGCACCACGAGAACCACGATGAAGGCCAGCAGCTCGGCAAAGAACGTCCCGTTCGGGAAAATGATGTTGCCCGCTGCGAGATGTGTCTGCATGACGTCTACTTGCCGCCGAGGACGTACACGAAGATGATCATGAAGACGAGGTTGATGAAGTACGCGGCCTCCACCAGACCGACCGTGATGAGGAACGGCGTGAACAGCCGACCCTGTGCCTCCGGCTGCCGGGCGACGCCGGCCACCAGCTGGCTACCGGCCAGGCCGTCACCGATGCCGGCACCAATGGCGCCACCACCCAGGATGAGGCCGCCGCCGATCAACGCCCCGGCCATGGTGACCGCGTGGTCGCTCACTGCCATGTGTTTCTCCTACTAGTTGGGGAACGTTCAGTTCCTCGGTTGGATCATGGTTACCGGCTGGATCGCTCCGCGTGCTTCAGTGCTGCTCGTGCGATTCGGACTGTCCGAGCTGCAGAGCGAAGTAGACGATCGTCAGCAACGCGAAGATCACTGCCTGGATAACGCCGACGAACATGTCGAACAGCTTCCAAAGGGCATTGGGCACCCACAGCAGGTATGCCGGGAAGAGGAACGCGATGACGCTGATCATCAGGCCGCCGGCGAAGATGTTGCCGAACAGCCGGAGGGACAGCGAAATCGGCTTCACGAGCTCCTCGAGAACATTCAGCGGAGCCAGACCCTTGAAGGGCTTGAAATAGTGCGCGATATAGTTCTTCGGGCCGTTCTTACGGATGCTCGCCGCGTGTAGCCACAGGATGACCAGGATCGCCAACGCATAGGTGGTGTTCACGTCACCGGTGGGCGCGGGCAGCCAGTGATCCGGGACCGGGAGCAGTTCGAGCCAGTTGCTGATCAGGATGAAGGCAAAAAGGGAGACCGACAGCGGCACGACGAACGGCGCGGTCCGGATACCCATCAGGGACCGGATCTGGTCCTCCATGAAGTTGACCAGAGCCTCCCAGCCCACCTGCAACTTGCCCGGCACGCCGTCGCTGGTCACGCTGGTGCGCAGGATCAGACCGAGCGTGATGACCACGGCTCCGGCGATGACCGTCGCCAGGATCGTGTCGACGTTGAAGGTCACCCCACCGATGGTCGCGGTGTGATGGTTACCGACGTCGATGGTCTTCTCAGCAAGCGTCGTCATGACTGCCGCAACTCCCTCATCATCGGAGCCATGGCGCCGATCAGCATCAATACCTGGAACATGGCGATGCCGGCCAGAATTCCGAATCCGTCCGGACGAATGAAGTAGGCGCTCACCGCGCCGATGATGGTGAGTCCAGCAAGTCGTCCGAAGACCGAGCGCAGGAAGGCCGACTTGCTGTGGTTCTCACCGAAGCGGACGACGGTCCGCTGGACCAGCCAGACATTGACGAAACCGAGGGCCAGGCCGACCACGACGAACAGGCCGCCCAGCGGATGTCCGAGTAGAGCGAGGATCAGCAGCGACACCAAGCCGCAGGGGATTGCCAGGACCAGCGACCTCTTGAGGTTCGCGGCCGCCCTCGGCGAGACCACGACACCTGAAGGTTGGGCGTTGACCACTCGACGACCTCTCAACTCAGGTAGTTACGAACTCGGATGTACGTCGTCAGACAGGCGGATATGATGCCAAGCCCGAGACCCACGAACAAAAAGAGCGGACTTGTCGCCGCGAGCCAGTCGACCAAGAGCCCGAGACCGGTGCCACCGATGACGCATGCCGCGCCTGTCGAACCCAAGGTGATCAGGTCCCAGGCACTTGGTTGCGAACCCTTGGTCACAGCCCATCACGCCCCCCAACGACAGAACATGCCGGCAGGGGTCAGGACCGCGCATCCGAGGTGTGGATGAGGGATCCGCCCTGTCGGGGCCGGCTCAACATTGTCTTCGTCTTTTCGCCGCCACCACTCCGCGCCCGCACGTCAGAGCATTGGCATGGAGCCTCGCGGCTCGCCGGAACGCTATCACACAGAGGGGTTTCATCCACCGATGGGGCAGGGTAACCGGCACCGTCCCAGGTGGCGCAGTGCCCACTGGGAAGACTGCTGTGGCTCACCCCGAACGAGGGCGGCAAGCTGATACTAGCGACGATGCCGCTCTCATGCAGCCCGTCCCGCACACGTCGGCGGTGGGATTCAGTGACCGGCCAGGATCCGGGCAAGTCGCCGCAACGGCGACTCGATCTCGTCGGCGATCCGGCCGAAGAACCGGTCACCCAGGCCCCACGGGTCGTCCAGGTCGTCCTCGGGCCGGGGCGGCCACCCGCCGCGCCGGCGGTCGGTCACCGCGACCAGCGCCCTACCCCGGGCGAGTACGCCCTCCGGGGTCGGTAAGGACGGCGGCAGCTGGTTCGGATCGACATCGGCCAACAGCCGGCCGAACTCGCGCAACGCGAAGGTGCGCGACATCGCATCGGGCCGCAGCGCGATGACATAGCTGGCCTGTTCACCGGTGGCGGTCAGGATCAGGTCGGAGCTGTCGATGTGCTCGCCGCGCAGCTGGCGGGCGGCGAAGCCGTCCGGATCACCACCCCGCTCGAGCACCTGGCGGGTTGCCGGCGGGTTCATGCTCTCGCCCACGTGCCATCCACCGGTGCCGGCGCTATGGCTGTAGAGCAGACCGGCCGGATCGGTCGCGGCAGGTTCCTGATCGACCTCATGTTCGACGGCGATCTGGTCGGCGAACCGGGCGACCAGCAGCCGCTCGGCCATCGGCGACCGGCAGATGTTGCCCATACAGACATGCAGTACCGCGAATGGCGGCCGCGCCGCGCCCAGACCCGACACCTGATTCTCCCCTGCTGATCTCCGCCGCCGGGCGTCGGAGGACTGTCGCCACGCTATCCCGTCGACACCAGATCGGGCAGTACGGTACGCAGCCGGGTTTCCGACACCACACCGGTACGTAGCACCCGCGGCGGGTCCTCGACCAGACTGACGATGGTGGAGGGCACACCACCCGGGCAGATGCCCGCCTCCAGGAAGACCGAAACCGGGTCCCCCAGCTGGCTGCGAGCATCCGCGGCGGAGACCGCCGGTGGGCTGCCGTGCCGGTTGGCGCTGGACACCGCGAGCGGGCCGGTCGCCCGCAGCAGTTCCAGCGCCAACTCATCGGCCGGCATTCGGACGCCGACCGTACCGTCCGTGTCGCCGATGTCCCAGCTCAGCCCAGGGGCGTGGCGAACGATGATGGTCAGTCCGCCCGGCCAGAACATGTTGGTCAGCCGACCGGCGGCGGCCGGCAGGTCCGGAGCGAGCTCCGCCAACGCACCGGGGTGGCCGACCAGTACCGGTGGCGGCATGTCCCGGCCGCGCCCCTTTGCTGCGAGCAACCGGGCCACCGCGGCGGCGTCGAAAGCATCGGCACCGATGCCGTACACGGTGTCGGTCGGCAATACCACCAATCGACCGTCGCGTACGGCGCGCACCGCGGCCCCGATACCGGCCCGACGCCCCGTCCTGGTCCGGCAGTCGTACATCGTCACAGCTGGACACTCTTCCACGGCCGCGTTCGCCGGTTGCACCGCACCACCGCACAGTGGTCAGCATCGCCGGGCGCTGCCGAAGCGCGGGCGCCCGGCCAGGTCCCGATGTGCGTCCACGTCGGTGAACCGACCATCGGCGCGCAGCAGGTCCGGTACCGCCGTACCGTGCGTGTCGTCATGTTCGAGCGCCAGTCCGCCCTCGGTGCGCAGCAGTCGCGCGACGCTGCTGAGCAGTGGCCGGATCACCGCCAGCCCGTCCGGCCCACCGAACAACGCACGGTCCGGGTCGACCCCGGCGACGTCCTCGGGCAGTACGGTCCCCGACGGCACATAAGGCGGGTTGGACAACACCAGGTCCACCCGTCCGGCCAGGTCGGGTAGCAGATCGGACGCCGTCGCATCGGCCGCGACCACCGCGCAACGCGTATCTCCGGCATTCTGCCGGGCGGTGGCGTTGCGGGTCAGGTAGCGCAACGCCACCGGGTCCTGTTCCACCAGGTACACGGTGGCGTCCGACCGTTCCTGGGCAAGCGCGAGGCCCAACGCACCGGAGCCGGCACACAGGTCCACGACGAGCGGGGCCCTCCGACCGGCGAGCACAGCCAGACCCCAGTCGACGAGCAGTTCGGTCTCCGGCCTGGGTACGAAGACCCCCGACCCGACCGACAACTCCAGGTACCGGAAACCGGCGGTTCCGGTCAGGTGCTGTACGGGCGCGCCGGCCACCCGCCGCGCGATCAGGTCCTGGTATTGCTCCAGCTGCCCGTTGTCGAAGCCGTCGGCGGTGATGAGCTGCCCGCGCCGCAGTCCCAGCACGTACGCGGCGAGCAGTTCGGCGTCGGCCCGCCAGGAGGGTCTTCCGGCGGCGCGTAGCGTGCTCGCGGCTCTGGCCAGAACCGTGCCCACTGGCGTACGGTCAGGCATGGCCGGGGAGCTGCGGGTCTGTTGAAGGATGATGCACCCGTCCATCATCCACAGTCCCGTCCACCGGCCGCAGCTGTCTCCACGGGTCACGCTGATCTGAGTTCCACCGCCGCAGCCAGAGGGGGTCGAAGCGTGGCATGGCCGGGCCCGATCTCGGGGAAGGCGGACGGCTACCGCGACGAGGTCCGTCGACTCATCCGGGCCGGTCGGTCGGAAGATGCCGAGAAACTGGTCGACGCCGCGCTCACCGAGTCCCGGGACGTCGCCACCGTGGCGCATGCGATCCTCGCCAAGATCGGTTGTCTGCTCAATCTCGGCCGGTACGGGGAGTGCCCCAGCGCGCTGGACCGCGCCTTCCAGATCATGCGCGACTATCCCAGCCCCAGCCACATCGGCGAGTTGCACGCGCATGCCGCGTACATCGCCTATCTGGACGGCTCATTGGAGCGTTGCGTCATCCACCTGGTTCGCAGTTCCCGCGCGCTGAGCGGGGTCACCCGACCCGACCCGGACACCGCCGACGCCTGGACCGACCTGGCCCTGACCTATTCGTGCATCGGATTCCACGGTCACGCACTGGGTGCGCTCGACCGGGGTCGGCGCATCGCCGCGGCGGCCGGGCTGCCGGCCGCGGACTATCTGTTGCCGGAGGTCCGGGTCCGTCTCGCGGTCTCCCTGGACCATCGCGGCGACTCGGACGGATGTGTCCGGATCCTGCACGACATACTCGCCCAGCTGCCCGCGGGACCGCCCGCCCAGAGCAGTCACGAGCTACCCGAGATGGATCGGCCCTACATCGGGTACGCGCTGGCCCGGCTCGGTGCCTGCGGCGAGACGATGCCGATGTCCGCCTACACCTGGCTCGGTGGTCGACGCACCCACGACCCGCTGGCCGCAGACCTGCGGATACTCGGCGCCGCCTGCCTCGACATCGCGAACGGACGTCCAGGCCAGGCGTTGAACCGGCTCGCCCAGTCCCACGTGCAGCCCCGGACTCTCGGCGCGTCCGAAGTGCCACGGCTACGCGCCATCGCGTACGCCGCCGACGGCGACCATCTCGCCGCGAGCCGGGCCGACCGGGAGGCGTTCCGGCTTACCGCGCAGGCCGTCGACCGGCTGCGGGACCTGTTCATCGACGGCGTCGAGGCCCGCTTGGACCACAACGACCTGCAACGCACCGTCGCCCGCTACGCCGACGAGGCGCTGACCGATCCGCTCACCGGCCTGCCGAACCGGCGGCATCTGGAACAGCACGTCGACAACATGTCCCGGCGTGGCGAACGGGGGGTGATCGGGGTACTGGACCTGGACTCGTTCAAGACGGTCAACACGGTGCACGGGCACCTGGCCGGCGACCTGGTTCTGCAACGTGCGGCCAAGCTGCTCGCCCGGGTGATGCGGCGCGGTGACCTGGTGGCCCGCTACGGCGGCGACGAGTTCGTGGTGGTGCTGCCTACCACGGGGCTGACCGAGGCGTACGAGATCGCGAACCGGGTACGCTCCGCTTTCGCCACCGAGGACTGGCACGCTCTGGTGCCGGGCACCCAGATCAGCGTGAGCATCGGTTGGGCCGAACTGGACCTACGGTCCGGTGCGATGACGGGCTTCCTGGCAGCGGACCGGGCCATGTATGCGGCGAAGCACGCCGCCCGGGCCAGCTGACGGCACCGAACGCGTCGACCGGCCGGCGTCGACCGGCTGGCCCGACACAGGCCGGCGCCGGTACCGTCAGGAACGGGACAGCTGATCGTCACCGGACAGCCGGGCCTGCCGGTCGGCCTCGGCGAGCGCGTCCAGGACCGGGTCGAGCTCCCCGTCGAGCACCTGGTCGAGGTTGTAGGCGGTGAAGCCGATCCGATGGTCGGTGATCCGATTCTGCGGGAAGTTGTAGGTGCGGATCCGTTCCGATCGGTCCACCGTACGCACCTGCGAACGGCGCGCGTCGCTGGCCGCGGCGTCCGCCTCGTCCTGCGCGGCGGCCAGCATCCGAGCCCGCAGGATACGCAGCGCCTGTTCCTTGTTCTGCAGCTGCGACTTCTCGTTCTGGCAGGAGACCACGATGCCGGTGGGCAGGTGGGTGATCCGTACCGCCGAGTCGGTGGTGTTGACGCTCTGCCCGCCGGGGCCGGAGGAGCGGTAGACGTCGATGCGTAGCTCGTTGGGGTCGACGGTCACGTCGACCTCTTCCGCCTCGGGCAGCACCAGGACCCCGGCGGCCGAGGTGTGGATGCGGCCCTGCGACTCGGTGACCGGTACCCGCTGCACCCGATGCACGCCGCCCTCGAACTTCAGCCGGGCCCAGACTCCGACGCCACCCTCGGGTGCACCCTTGGTCTTCACCGCGATGGAGATGTCCTTGTAGCCACCGAGGTCAGTCTCCTCGGCGTCGATCACCTCGGCCTGCCACCCGTGCCGTTCGGCGTAACGCAGGTACATCCGGACCAGGTCACCGGCGAACAGCGCCGACTCGTCACCACCCTCACCGGCCTTGATCTCCAGGATGACGTCCTTGCCGTCGTTGGGATCGCGCGGAGCGAGCAGCTCGGCCAACCGCTGCTCCAGTACCGGTACCGCGGTGGCGAGCTGGTCGACCTCGGGGGCGAACGACGAGTCCTCGGCGGCCAGTTCGGTCGCGGCGACCAGGTCGGCCCGTACCGCGTCCAGCTCGGCGGCGGTACGCACCAGTGGCCCGAGCTCGGCGTAGCGGCGCCCGACCCGTCGTGCCTCACCGGCGTCGGCGTGCAGCGCGGGATCGGCGAGCCGTTCCTCCAGTTCGCCGTACTCGGCGCGGAGCGCGGCAAGCCGGTCTCCCCCAGCTGTCTCCATCGCTACCTCCGAAAGATCGACGTCGGAAAGACCGATGTCGGGAAGGTCGACGTCGCTAGACCGACGTCAGGTGCCGAACAGACGCAACGGCGCCCGCCGACCGGTCCACCGCGCGGTGCGCGAAGTTCGTGGATCGGGCGACGGACGCCGTCGGGGTCGCTACTTGGCGGCCTTGGCCTTCTTGGCGGCCTCCGCGCGCGCGTACTTCTGCTGGAACTTGGCGACCCGGCCGCCGGTGTCCAGAATGCGCTGCTTGCCGGTGTAGAACGGGTGGCAGGCGTTGCAGGTCTCGACGTGGATACTGCCGGACTCCGCGGTGCTGCGGGTGCTGAACGCATTGCCACAGGAGCAGGTGACCTGCGTCACCTGGTACTGCGGGTGGATACCATTCTTCATGGGGTCTCTCTCCTCCAGGTCGCCGGGTCGCCGCTGACGCGACGTGAACCGGTACCTCAAAACGGCCGACGGACCAGTGTGACACGCCCACTGGCGCACACACTGCCTGGGTAACGCTCGAGCCACCCCGGTTATGCCCGGACAGCGGTACGGGCCCTGGCCGGCCGGGCGCACGCCGATGCGTGCGACCCGGCCGGACACCAGGAGGGCCGACCCCCCGGGAACAGCCGGACGCGGTCAGCCGACCGTGACCGTCCACCGTGCGGTTACCCCGTTGACCGTCACCATGAGCGTCGCGCTGCCCCGCCGCAGACCCCGTACCCGACCGGTGTCCGGATCGAAGCTCACGACATCACCACGGTGCGCCCGACCGGGCCCGATATGTACCCGCTCGGACCCCGACCAGTCGGCACTCACCGGGTAGCTGACTGGTACGACCCGACCGCCCGGTTGAGTCAGTGTCGCCGTGGCGGTACCGGTCGCGCCGATCTTCAGGGTGTGCGGTGCGCTCAACGCGACGCTGTCGGTCTGTGGGCGGATCAGCGCGGCCAACCAGTCCGACGGCCCGCGGTACAGGTGGGCCCGCCGGTCTGCCTGCTGGTCCGGGCTGACCGGATCCACCCCGAACTCCGTCCAGCCGACGAAGCCGCCCTCGTCGGCCGGTGCTGCCGGATTCTTCCCCGAGTTGCCGTTGATCAGGTACGGCACCCCGTCCACGTGGGATGCGTGGAAGACGCCGACGTGCCCACCGACGAACCCGACGCCCTTACCGGTACGGCGGCCGAAGTCCGCCAGCCACTGCTCGACCAGGGCCGCCTCCTTGCGATCATTGAGCTGGCTGCCCTTCTGCGGGGTCGGGTCGCGGGGCGGTACGTGCTCGAACAGCATCACCGAGTTGACCGAGTCGTCCTTGGCCGCGGCATCCAGTTGCGCCCGGAACTTCGCCACCTGGTCGAAACCGCCGCCGCGGATGGTCAGGCTGGAGGTGTCCAGGGTGATGAACCGGGTGCCCCGATGGTCGAAGACCTGTTGGGCCGGGCCGAACTCGGCGACGAAGTTGTCGATCGTGCCGCCCATCACCTCGTGGTTGCCCGGTACGTAGTGCCACGGCACCACGTCACCGAGTTCCTCGGTCAGCATCCGGTGTGCGAACGCAAGATCGGCCGGGGAACCCTCGTCCACCAGATCGCCGTCGATGATCAGGAAGTCCGGCCGGGCCGCCCGGATCTCGCGCAGGGTGCGCCGGGCCGACCGGGCGATGTCGCTGTCCGGGTCACGCGCCACGAACTGGGCGTCCGACATCACCGCGAATCGCCAGTGCCGTCCCCCCAGGGTGCCGTTGCGGATGACCAGCGGATCGGCCACCACCGGCGGTGCCGGGGTGTCGACCGGCGGCGGCACCTTGGCCACCAGATCGTCGATCATGATCTCGCCCTGGTACTTCGTGTCCGCCCGGGTCTCGGCCACATAGAAACGGCTCAGCGACACCGGATACGACACCCCCGGCGGCACTGCCATCTCCACATACTTCCAACCGCTCCAGGTGATGTGGTCACCGCGCAGTAGTTGGGTGGTGCCCTGCGCGTCGATCAGGTGCAGGGTGGGCCATTCACCGTGACCGTTACCGTAGATCCACATACCGAACGCCTGTGGCTGCCCGGGGATCGCAATGGGCTTCGGCGGGTTGACGTACGCGGCGCGGGTCGCGGTGGACTGGGTGAAGTCGTACGACATCTTCAGTCCGGTACCGGTGTGCCCGGCGACTGCCGACAGTGATCCGGTCGCCCGGGCAGCGCTGAACGTCCACTGTGCTGCATCGTCGAAGTTGGTCACCGCCTGGTCGGTGAGCCCGACCGTGACCGGCACCGAGGTGACGAACTGTCCACTCCGGACGGTCACGACAGTCGCGCCGGACGCCTTGCGCGCCCTGACAACGAAGTTGCCGTTGACATCGGTGTCGATGGACAGCAGCGAGTGGTCGTAGTCGAGGCTGGTGTCCGAGGGCTCAAGCGGTGCGGTGTAGCCGGCCCGGTCGTAGCCGACCACCCCGAACGTGCCGGTGGCCGACTGGTCGGCGAGCCCGACCCGGGGCGTACTCGGGCCTATCCGGTCCAGCGCGCCCAGCACGGTCAACGTCACCTTCCCGGAGGCCCGGCCGCGGTGCGCGACCACGGTGGTGGTACCGCTGTGCCTGGCCCGGAACATGCCGTCGCGATCGACCGTGCCGACCTGACCGGAGCTGGACAACCAGGACGCGGTACCCGCAGCGGGGCCGTACGTCTCGTCGTAGCCGGTGGCTGTCAGCCGCCGGTGCAGGCCGGGGAACACCCGGTCAGGGTGTCCACCGGGACGTGGGTCCACGCTCGGCGCCGACTCCGCGTCGGCGGCGGTGCTGACCCAGAATCCCCGGAGCCGACCCGAGCCGGCCGGGGCGGTGATGGCCAGACCGTTGGCGACCGGCCGTTCCGAACCGTCCGAAGGGCTGTTCTCCAGCGCCAGATCGTCGGTACCGGGGCGGCGGGCGAGCAATGTGGACGAACCGCCGCCGTCGATGTTCACCGCGTTGTAGGCGCCCATCTCACGGATCATGCGGGCCATCTCCGGCACGGTGATGCCGACGCTGTCGGTCTGCTTGCCGTCCACGCTCAGCAGGTACATCTTCGCGCCGTCGCGGGAGAAACCGACCGCAGATCGGGCCGCGAGCGCGTCGTCGGCCGGGGCCTGCACCGTGCCGTCGACCACCAGCAACTGGTTGGCGCCGATCGCGGTGGCCGAGGTGGATCCGTCACTGGTACGCGGCGAGTAGGCGACCGAGACCCGGTCCCCCACCGACAATGCCTTCAGCGTGTCGGCGCCGGCCTCCCGACCGACCAGTACGTAGTCGCCCTCGCCGACAGTTCCCTGACCGGGTGCCGCCGGGGCGCTCGCGACGACTCCGTTGTGGACGGTGACCTCGGCGGTGTCGGTGGCACCCTGCACCGGCCGGGTGCGCGACATCGGCCCCCACGCCCGGGTGTACTCTCCGATGCCGTTCTTGCCGATCCGGGCCGCGTTGTACTGGTTGAGTTTGTGCGCGCCGTCCGTCAGGGTGAGCGTGCCGTCGAAGTAGACCTGCAGGATGTGTCCGGCACCCTGCGGGTCGATGCTGACCGCGTTGGCGTACCCATCGTTGCCGGACTTCACCACCTTGCCGGCGGAGATCCCGATACCCTCGGAGGCGTTGGTGTCGTTGATGTCGAAGAAGTCACCGTTGATCGCGGCGACCGCGCGTGGTTCGGACTTCACCTGGGTCGCCACGGTCTGGGTACTGGCGATCGGGTCGGCGGACAGGTAGCGAACACCGTTACCGCCGGACAGGTCGACGCTCAGCGACTGGGCCCGCAACCATCCTCCGGACTCGAACCGGTCGAAGCTGCTGAGCGTCACTCCTGGGGCGACCGGCCGGTTGGTCCGGTTGATCTCGATCGAGTCTTGGGTCTGGGCTGATGCGACGGCGTGCGGGTGCTGGCGCTGCGGTGCGGCCTGGACAGGCGCGGCAACACTCAGCGCGAGCAGCGCGGCCAGGCCGAGCGCCGGGCCGGTACGCGACGCGCTGCGGCGACCCGGCGGGGCGGAGTGTCGGTTCGGACGAACGGTACGGGGCGCAGCCACGCTGCCTCCTGGGGACACTGTTGACGGGCAACAGCAGTCAACCGCAGAAGGTTACTTCTTACAAGGCTGATCAGTAAATCGCAAGAAAACTTCACTCACCGGGCGGATGGTCGACCACTCCCCGGATCATGCCGGTACTCGCCACGATCGCGAGCCACCCGCTCCAGCGCGTACGGGATACGGTCCAGCCCACGCGCCGGCCCGCCCGGCGGATGCGAACGGCCCGACACCCGGTAGCGGGTGTCGGGCCGTGACAGCATGCCGGTACTACTCGCCCGGCGTGGATTTCGCGATCTGCATCAGGAACTCCGCGTTGGTCTTCGTCTTCTTCATCTGATCGAGAAGAAGGTCGATGGCCTGCTGCGGGTCGAGCGCGTGCAGTACCCGGCGCAGCTTGTGTACGATCGCCAGCTCGTCGGGAGCCAGCAGGATCTCCTCGCGGCGGGTGCTGGAGGCGTTCACGTCGACAGCGGGGAAGACCCGCTTCTCGGCGATCTTGCGATCCAGTCGCAGTTCGGCGTTGCCGGTGCTCTTGAACTCCTCGAAGATCACCGTATCCATCACCGAACCGGTCTCGACCAGCGCGGTACCGATGATCGTCAGCGAGCCACCGTTCTCGATGTTGCGCGCCGCGCCCAGGAACCGCTTGGGCGGGTAGAGCGCGGTGGAGTCCAGACCACCGGACATGATCCGCCCGCTGGCCGGCGCCGCCAGGTTGTACGAGCGCGCGAGCCGGGTGATCGAGTCGAGCAGCACGACCACATCGTGGCCCAGCTCCACCATCCGCTTGGCGCGCTCGATCGACAGCTCGGCGACCGTGGTGTGGTCTGCCGGCGGCCGGTCGAACGTGGCCGCGATGACCTCGCCCTTGACCGACCGCTGCATGTCGGTGACCTCTTCGGGCCGCTCGTCGACCAGCACGACCATCAGCAACGCCTCGGGGTTGTTGGTGGTGATCCCGTTGGCGATCGCCTGCAGTACCAGCGTCTTGCCGGCCTTCGGCGGGCTGAGGATCAGCGCCCGCTGACCCTTCCCGATCGGCGTCATGAGGTCGATGATGCGGGTGGTGACGATGTTCGACTCGGTCTCCAGCCGCAGGCGGTCCTGCGGGTAGAGCGGCGTCAGCTTGTAGAACTCCGGCCGGCGCTTGGACTCGTCGGGGTCCATGCCGTTGATGGTGTCCAGCCGCATCAACGGGTTGTACTTGTCCCGTCGTTGCTCGCCCTCACGGGCCTGGCGCACCGCACCGGTGACCGCGTCGCCGCGGCGCAGCCCGTACCTGCGGATCTGCGACATCGACACGTACACGTCGTTCGGACCGGCCAGGTAGCCGCTGGTCCGGATGAACGCGTAGTTGTCGAGGATGTCGACGATACCGGCAATGGGAAGCAGCACGTCGTCATCTGCGACGGCGGGCTCGTTGTCGTTACCACGCTCCCGGCCGCCACCACCGCCACCACCGGTACGTCGACGGTCCCGGAACCGGCGGCCACGGCGCCGGCCGCCGCCCTCACCGTCGTCATCATGCCGACTGCCACCACGGTCGCTGCCGCCACGATCGTTGTTGCGGTCGTTACCGCCACGATCACTGCCGCCACGCTGGCGGTCATTGCCACCGCGGTCGCTGCCTCCACGGTCACCACCGGCACGGTCGTTACCGCCGCGGTCGTTGTTGCGCTCGCTGCCGCCACGATCGTTGTTGCGGTCGTTGCCGCCACGATCATTGTTGCGGTCGTTGCCGCCACGATCATTGCTGCGGTCGTTGCCGCCACGATCGCGCTCGGGGCGGGTAGCCTGCTCCGCGCGGTCGTTCTGCTCGGTGCGCTCGCCACGATCGGCCGAGTCGTTGTCCGACTGGCGGGAGCTCGCCCCGGCCGAGCGGTTGGCCCGCTGCCGGGTGCGGCCACCGGCAGACGCTCCGTCGGTGCCGGGCAACGCCTGTTGCGCCGCGCCCTGCTCGCCGCCCGCGGGCTCTGCCGAACCGGCAGACCTACCGTCAGTGGCGTGCTCGGCCTGGCGCGGACCAGGTACCCGACCTTCGGAAGCCGCTCCGGCACCACCCTGCTGCCGATCCTGGATGGCGGCGATCAGTTCGCCCTTGCGCATCCGGCCGGTACCCGAGATGCCGAGCGACGAAGCCAGGGTCTGCAACTCCGACAGGAGCATCGCCGACAGACCGGTGCCGCTGCGGCGACGGCGGCTGGCGCCACCCACCGCGGACGGCTGCTCGGTGCCAGCTTCGGCGTCGGGCGATCCCGACTTCAGGTCGGTAGTGTCGCTCAATGGATTCCTTCCCTCGTTCTGACCGCGGTACGGCGGATGTAGCTGTCTGGGTCACCGAACCGCGGGTACACCTTCGTCGCACGCGATCCGCCCGCGTCGAAGGTTGCTACTGTCCGGCGGCGAACCGGACCACGATCGCCTGACGGCAACCGATCCAGACCATGCCACCGATCTCAACCGACCGTTACCAGGCCCGTTGACGTGCGGGGTGCCGCATCGGTGATCCCTCCCCGCGGTGCGACGCATACCTGTTGGGATGCTGTGCATGACGGAAAGACGATGTCTCCCGAAGCGCGTCCACACTCCGCCTTCGTCGACGGGCCGCGACGTGTCTCGGAAAACATGCCTCCGGAGCTTCAGCCTCTGAGCACCATGCCCCCGAGGCTACTTGCCCCCAGGAAAACAGTCCCTCGGAAACCCGTCTCATGGAAACTTTGTCTCGTGGAAGCCCTGCCTCTGGAAGCCCTGCCTCTGGGAAGCCTGTCTCTCGGGAGCCTGTCTTTCGAGAAACCCGTCCTTCGGAAGCCTGCCCTTGGAGCAGCTCCGTCTCTCCGGAAGTCCCTGCCCGACGGGAAAACCTGCCTGGCCGGGGGAAACCCTGCCTGACAAGGGAAGAATCCCGCCCCCTTGACAGGACTGCGCTGGAAGCACTGTCCCAGGGGAGGCATTGCCCGGGGAGATCACGACGGGCGCTTGTACCACCGTTGAGCGTAGTCGTCGACAGCTACCTGGGGCAACAACATCCGACCCGGATATCTTCCCGCGTATCGTGCGCCGCGCCCTGGCTGGACTGGCACCGAACTCGGGAGGATAGCTATCGCCGACGGCCACGCAGCCGATGCGTTCGGCGGAAACCGCCGGACCCGAGCCACGGGACCTCTCAGAAGCAAACTGTAGCGCCTCGCTGGTCGACAGTCAGCGGCAGTGTCGCAAATCCGCGCCGATTTTGTCCCTCAAGATTATCTTCAACGCTCTGACCAGCAGAAACGAGGGCTAGAACGGTCGGACCAGCGCCAGAGATCACAGCCGGGACACCCTTGGACCGCAGCTGTCGGACCAGGGCCAGACTGTCCGGCATCACCGCAGAACGGTACTGCTGGTGCAACCGGTCCTCGGTGGCCGCCATCAGCAGGTGAGGTGCCGCGCTCAGGGCGTGGACCAGCAGGGCCGCCCGGCCGGCGTTGCTCGCCGCATCGACATGCGGCACCTGCTCGGGGAGCAGCCCGCGAGCGACCTCGGTACGGGCCCGCTGCTCGGGCACCAGGACCACCGGACGCAGTTCCGCCGTCGGGTCGAGCCGTACCGCCCGGGCGCCGGACGCATCACTCCAGGCGATGGTGAACCCACCGTACAGGCACGGTGCCACATTGTCAGGATGGCCCTCCACCTCCGCGGCCCAGCGCAGTACCACGTCGTCCGGCAGCCGCCGTACACCGTCCGCAACCAGCGCCCGGGCCAGCAGCATGCCGGCGATGATCGCCGCAGAGGACGAACCCAGCCCGCGGGCATGCGGGATCCGGTTGGCACAGCGCAACTCCAGGCCAACAGGCATGGCGCCCAGGCGGTCGAACACCATCAGCGCCGACCGGGCCACCAGATGGCGTTCACCCAGCGGCAGCCCGCCGGCGCCCTCGCCGGTGACCCTCACCTGTACGCCCACACCCGAAACCTGCGCCTCGACCTCGTCATACAGTCCGAGCGCAAGTCCAAGCGCGTCGAAACCAGGACCGAGGTTGGCGCTGGTCGCCGGAACCCGGACCCGTACCGGGCCGGTCAGGAACTGCTCTGCCATCCCACCATCCCATCATCACCGCGTCGACGCGCGACAACGGGCGGGAAGACGCCGACCGGGTCGGCACAGGCGGCAAAATCAGAACTTTTCACAGTTCAGCCTTGTGACGCCGGTATTTTCTGGGCAGGCTGCCGTTGGGCGACGCAACTTTCCCACAGTTGTCCATCCCTGTATCGACCTCACACCAAGGGGTTCGCACATGGCACTACGGTTCCGACAGCAACCGGGCGCATCGTCCGGCCGTCGAAGGCGGGTCATCCCCGCAGTGGCCGGCCTCAGCGGAGTGGTGCTGCTGGCCGGCGCCATACCGGCCCAGGCTGCGCCACCCACTGCGGACAGCTCCCCGGCAGCCAGCACCGCACCGACCGACCTCACCCTCGCCAACTACGACGCACGCAGCGACGGGCCCGGCGCGCGACGGACGCTGAGCACGCGGGACGCCCGTACGGCCACGCACCCCAAGGCCGGCGTCGTCAGCCTCCGCAGCCAGCTTGGTCGCGAAGGCATCGTCGACATCGACCCGTTGACCGGCACCGCGCGGCAGGTCGCCAACACCGGCGGCTATCTCACCGGCACCAGCGGCAGCAAGCCGGCCAGCATCGCGCTGGGCTACGTCCGTACCCGGCCCGACGTGTTCGGTCTGACCCCCGACGCGGTGTCGGAGCTGACGCTGCGCCGTGACTACGTCGACATCGACGGCACCCACCACCTGTCCTTCGTACAGAATGTGCACGGTGTACCGGTCTTCGGCAACGGTCTGCAAGCCAACGTAAGCCGTACCGGGCGGCTCATCAGCGTGCTGGGCTCGCCGGTGGCGAACCTGCCTGGCAGCGTCGGCTCGGCCAAGCTGTCCGCTCTCGCGGCCCGCAACGCCGCGGTACGCAACGCCGGCCACGCCCCTGCCCGGGTCAGTGCCCGCGCCAGCCAAGGTAACTCCACCACCTTCAGCGACGGTGACACCGCCGGGAAGGTCGTCTTCCAGACCCTCGCCGGGCCACGGCTGGCCTGGCAGACACTGACCACGCCGGCCAAGGGATCGATGTACCTGCACGTCATCGACGCGCAGACCGGTCGGGTGCTGTACCGCCAGAACCTCGTACACGACGTCGCCCAGCAGGGTCTGGCCTGGGACAACTACCCTGGCGCCGGCAAGGGCGGCAAGCAGACACGACACAACCTGACCAGCCCCGGATGGCTGCCGACCGGGTCCAGCACCCTCGACGGCACCAACGCGCACGTGTACTCCGACGTCAACGACAACAACAAGGCCGACAGCGGCGAAGAGGTGGCCGCCAACAGCAACGGCAGCTTCACCTTCCCGTTCGTGGCGCAGAACACACAGAACCCCGGTAAGGGCTGCTCGGACGCCTACCAATGCTCGTGGGACCCGAACACGGCCAACTCGTGGCAGGCCAACCGCAAGCAGAACGCGGTCCAGGTCTTCTACTTCCTCGGCAAGTACCACGACCACCTGGCCGCGGCGCCGATCGGGTTCACCCGGGCAGCCGGCAACTTCGACGCCCGGGACGGCGACGCCGTACAGGCACAGCCCGACGACGGGGCGGACACCGACAACGGGCTGCCGGACTCCAACCACACCGACAACGCCAACATGTCGACACCGCCCGACGGGCACGCACCAACCATGCAGATGTACCTGTGGAACAACCCGGCCGACCAGACCGACGGGTTCATCCCATCCAACGGCGGCGACGAAGCCGACGTGGTGTACCACGAATACACCCACGGACTGTCCAACCGGCTGGTGGTCGACGCCGGCGGGCTGTCCACCCTGGGCAACGTACAGGCCGGCTCGATGGGTGAGGCCTGGAGCGACTGGTACGCCTTCGACTTCCTGGTGAATCAGCACTACTTCAAGGACGATCCGCGCAGGTCCGGTGACCTCAACGTCGGCATCTACGTCGGGCACGGCGACACCATCCGCAGCCAGTCACTGGACTGCGCGGTCGGCGCGGCCGCCTCGGTCTGCCCCGGTACGGCCGATGCCGGCCCCGGCGGCTACACCTACGGCGACTTCGGCAAGATCTCCAAGCGCGGCACCGAGGTACACGCCGACGGCGAGATCTGGGGCGAGACACTGTGGGACCTGCGTAGGGCGCTGGGCAGCAGGCTGGCCGAGTCCCTGGTCACCCGGGCGATGGAGCTGTCCCCGGCCAACCCGTCGTACCTGGACGAACGCAACGCCATCCTGCAGGCCGACACCGTGGTCCACGGCGGGCGCGCACACCACAAGATCTGGCAGGTGTTCGCACACCGCGGCATGGGCTACTTCGCCGGTGCGTTGGACGGCAACGACACCCAGCCGGTGGAGGACTTCAGCATGCCGCCGGCGGCCGGCACCCCGACCGGGAGCCTGACCGGCAAGGTCAGCAGCGACACCGGCAAGCCGGTGTCCGGCGCGACGGTCGCGTTCGGCGGGCACGCCTCCGGTTACCTCGACGACTATGTCGGGGTCACCGCAGCCGACGGCAGCTACACGATCACCGGGATCCCGGCCGGTACCTACCCGAAGGTGTTCGCCGCCGGGCCCGGGTACGAGCAGTCGGACACCCGCACCGTATCCATCGCCTCGCACGCCAACACCGCGGACTGGACCCTCACCCGGGACTGGGCCGCGCTGTCCGGCGGCGCCAAGGTCGCCGACTTCAACGGCCCGGACTACACCCCGGACTGCGGCCCGGACGGCCTGTACGACGCCATGCAGGGCCACGGTTGGGGTTCCGACGCGGTGGGCGGCACCGACGGGGTCGGCATCGACCCGCGGCACGTGACCGTCCAGCTGCCCGCGCCGGTGGACATCTCCGAGCTGCGTATCGACCCGTCGGCCACCTGTGGTGACGACCCGTCCGCGTCGACCGGCGACTACCAGGTGGAGACCTCCACCGACGGTAAGAGCTGGACGGTGGCGGCCAAGGGGCACTTCAGCAAGGACACGTACGGGCAGTACAGCACGGTCAAGCTGACCGCTGGTGCGGACAAGGTGCAGTACCTGCGGTACAGCATCCTCGGTACCCAGGTGAAGGACTATGGCATCAGCTGCGCCACGCAGCAGGTGTCCGGCTGCAGCTTCGCCGACAGCCGGGAAGTACTGGTACACGGCACGACCAGTTGATCCATCCGGTGCCCCGCCAGCGGCGGGGCACCGGCCTGGCCGGCCTACCAGCTGGTTCCCTTGGCCTGCGCCTGCACCCAGAACGACGCGGGAGCCCCGGTCGTGGCACTCGAGCCGCTGGGCCTGGCAGCGAACACCATCTCCAGCTGGATGGCACCGAACACCGGGTACTGCATCCGGTGGGTGCCCAGCACCGCACGGTGCGCGGTGATCCAGGCAGGCACCGCGGTACGGTCCGCGCCGGACAGCACCGGCCGCAGGCAGTCGGTGACCGCCCGGACCAGCGCCGGGGCCAGCGCATAGTCCTGGTAGAACGCGCACTGCACGGCGCCGACCTGGTTGTCCCCGGTGTCCGGATAGTGGATGACCGCGATATCCAGCGGATGACCGCTACCGGGCTGGTGCGCGGTGGCAAGCCGGGTGCCCGCGTCGCCGGTACGGAACTTGACATGCCAGCGCTCCGCCAGGCTCGCAGCCACGCCGGTGATCGTCACGCCCTTGATCGGCGACAGTTTCACCACACCGGGCGGTGGCCCGTCAGACCCCGACCGGGCGGTACCGGCGGTCGCGGTCGACGGCCCGCTGCTGTCGGGTCCGCCCGCCGTCATCGCGCTGAACGCCGCCCACAACAGGCCGACGACCAGTACCACCGCCAGTATCCCGCCCCCGATGGTCCAGGCCCGCCGGCGCCGGGCATCGGCGCCGGTGTCCTCCGGCGGTGTACCGGGTGTCGACTGCATCAGATCCACCCTCCCGTGCTCATCGGGGTGCCGCAGGGCACCATGCCGGTACGGCCACCCACATTCGCCGGTCAGGCAAGCGGCCGGTCAGACCAGGCCGAGGGCTACGGCGGCAGCGTGCGGGTCAACCGCGATGGTGGTAGGTGCCGGCGCGGTCCCGACCGCCCAGTCGGGATCCTTCAGCCCGTGACCGGTGACGGTACAGACGATCGTCTGTCCGCGCGCCACCAGTCCCTGCTCCACCGACTGCAGCAGTCCGGCCACACTGGCCGCGCTGGCCAGCTCGACGAACACGCCCTCGGTGCGGGCCAGCAGCCGGTAGGCGGCGAGGATCGCCCGGTCGGTGACCGCGGCGATGAGCCCGTCGGACTGGTCCCTGGCATCGACGGCCTTCGTCCAGCTGGCCGGGTTGCCGATCCGGATCGCGGTCGCGATGGTCTGCGGGTTTCGCACCACCTCACCACGCACGATCGGTGCCGCCTCCGACGCCTGGAAACCGAACATCCGGGGCCGGTGGCTGGCGTTGCCAGCGACCTCGTCCTCGGTGTAGCCCTTCCAGTAGGCGGTGATGTTGCCGGCGTTGCCGACCGGCAGGCAGTGGATGTCCGGCGCGTCGCCGAGCGCCTCGACGATCTCGAACGCGGCGGTCTTCTGCCCCTCGATCCGGTACGGATTCACCGAGTTCATCAACGCGACCGGATAGTCCAGCGCCAGCTTCGAGGCCAGGGCCAGACAGTCGTCGAAGTTCCCGTCGACCTGCAGCAGTTTCGCGCCGTGCACCAGGCCCTGGGCCAGCTTGCCGAGCGCGATCTTGCCCCGCGGTACGAGTACCGCGCAGACGATCCCGGCCCGTGCCGCGTACGCCGCCGCGGACGCCGCGGTGTTGCCGGTCGACGCACAGATCACTGCCTTGGCGCCGTCCTCGACCGCCTTGGACAACGCGACCGTCATGCCGCGGTCCTTGAACGACCCGGTCGGGTTCATTCCCTCGACCTTGAGGTGGACCTGGCAGCCGGTGCGCTCGGAGAGCCCGGGCGCCGGGATGAGCGGGGTGCCGCCCTCAAACAGGGTCACCACCGGGGTGTCGGCACTGACCGGCAGCCGGTCGACGAACTCGGTGATCAGACCACGCCAAGTACGCATCTCAGTCACCCTCCACCCTCATCACACTGGCCACGTCACGCACGATGTCCAGTTCGGCCAGGGCATCCACTGTGGATCTCAGCGCGGCGTCGGATGCCCGGTGTGTCACCACCACCAGCAGCGCGTCCCCATCGCCGGTGGGCTGTGCAGCGGGTTCACGGTCCCGACCCTCCTGCCGGACGGTCTGGATGCTCACCCCGTGCGCGGCGAACACGTTGGCCACCGCGGCGAGTACACCGGCCCGGTCCGCCACGTCCAGCGAAATGTGGTATCGGGTGTCGATCTCGCCCATCGGCCGGATACGTAGGTCCGCGTACGCCGTGTCGGCCGCCGCGCCTCGCCCGAGTCGTCGGTTACGGGCCACCGCGACAATGTCACCCAGCACCGCGCTGGCGGTCGGTGCGCCGCCCGCGCCGGCGCCGTAGAACATCAATTGGCCGGCGGCCTCAGCTTCGACGAAGACCGCGTTGAACGCGTCGCCGACCGCGGCGAGCGGATGGCTACGCGGAATCATCGCCGGATGCACCCGGGCGGACACGCTGTCCCTGCCGTCCGGGTCGGTTCGCCGTTCGGCGATGCACAGCAACTTGACCGTGCAGCCCATCTCCTGCGCACTGGCCACATCCGCGGCACTGACCTCGGTGATGCCGGCCCGGTACACGTCGGCCGCCGTCACTCTGGTGTGGAAGCTCAGCGAAGCGAGGATCGCTGCCTTCGCGGCCGCATCGAAGGCCTCCACGTCGGCGGTCGGATCGGCTTCGGCGTAGCCGAGAGCGGTCGCCTCGTCCAACGCGTCGGCGAAGCCCGCGCCGGTACTGTCCATCTTGGACAAGATATAGTTGGTGGTGCCGTTGACGATGCCGGTGACCCGGGTGATCCGGTCACCGTGCAGGGACTCACGTAACGGTCGCAGCAAAGGGATCGCGCCGGCCACCGCCGCCTCGTAGTAGAGGTCGGCCCCACCCTGCGCGGCAGCGTCGGCCAGTGTCGCGGTGTCCTCAGCGAGCAGCGCCTTGTTCGCCGTCACCACGCTCTTGCCCGCACGCAACGCGGCGGTCAGCCACTCCCGGGCCGGTTCCAGCCCACCGACCACCTCCACCACGATGTCCACGTCGTCGCGTTTGACCAACCCCATGGCATCAGAGGTGAACAGCGCACGGGACACCGGCAACGGGCCCCGGTTCCGGTCCGGCCGGCGCACCGCTATGCCGGCCAGTTCCAGTGGAGCACCGATCCGGGCGGTGAGATCGTCGGCCTGCTCGTGCAGCAGCCGTACCACCTCGGTACCAACCGTGCCGCAACCCAGCAGGGCCAGTTTCAGCGGCTCGGGTTTCGCCTCGCTCATCCCACATCCAGCCTCAACAGGTCGTCCTCGGTCTCGGCACGCATGATCACCCGGGAAGTGCCGTTCATGACCGCGACCACGCCAGGCCGGGGTACATGGTTGTAGTTGCTCGCCATGCTGCGGCAGTACGCTCCCGTGCCGGGCACCGCGACCAGATCGCCCGGCGCCACGTCCGAGGGCAGGAACTCGTCGCGCACCACGATGTCACCGGCCTCGCAGTGCTTGCCCACCACCCGGGCGAGTACCGGCGGAGCGTCGGAGGCGCGATTGGCCAGCGTGCAGGAGTACGAGGCGTCGTACAGTGCGGTACGGATGTTGTCGCTCATCCCGCCGTCCACCGAGACGTAGCGGCGGGTGCCGGCGCCGTCGATGGCGACATCCTTGACCGTGCCGACCTCGTACAAGGTGAAGGTCGCGGGACCCACGATAGCCCGACCGGGCTCCACCGACACCCGTGGTACGGCCAGGTCGTATCCGGCGCACTCGTGAGTGACGATGCGGTGCAGGGCATCGGCCAGTTCCGCGGGCTCGAACGGATCGTCCTGGGTGGTGTAGGCGATCCCGAAGCCACCGCCCAGATCCAGCTCGGGCAGCTGGATGCCGTACTCGTCGCGGATGTCGGCCTGCAGTCGCAGTACCCGCCGGGCGGATACCTCGAAGCCCTGCGCGTCGAAGATCTGCGAACCGATGTGCGAGTGCAGGCCGCGCAGTTCCAGCCCGGGCGCGTCGAGGACCCGGCGTACCGCCTCGGCGGCGTCGCTGCGCCCGGACGGGCGCGGGTTGAGTGACAGCCCGAACTTCTGGTCCTCGTGCGCGGTGGCGATGTACTCGTGGGTGTGTGCCTCCACCCCGGCGGTCACCCGTACCAGAACCGGCACCCGAGTCCCGTGTTCGGCCGCCACGGCGGCGAGCCGGTCGATCTCGGTGAGTGAGTCGAGCACGATGCGCCCGACGCCGACATCCACCGCACGGGTAAGCTCCTCGACGGACTTGTTGTTGCCGTGCATACCGATCAACGCCGGATCGAACCCGGCGGCGAGCGCGACGGCCAGCTCCCCGCCGGAACACACGTCCAAGCGCAGACCTTCCTCCGCGATCCAACGGACCACCGCCTTGCACAGGAACGCTTTGCCCGCGTAGTAGACGTCGGCGCGGCCGGCGAACGCGGCGCCGAAGGCCGTACGGAAAGCGCCGGCCCGGCGTCGGAAGTCGGCCTCGTCGAGGATGTAGGTGGGCGTGCCGTACCCGCTCGCCAGTTCGGCTACCGACAATCCGCCGATCTGCACCATGCCGGACACGTCGCGTCCCACGGTGTCCGGCCACAGGTGCGGCAGCAGGGTGTTGACATCCACCGGCGTGCGCAGCCACGCCGGACCGTGCTCTCCGATGTCAGCGTGCAGTGCGCCGGCTTCATGGGCTCGCATGATGCGCCGCTCCTCTACATACGTTCCGGCGCCGAGACGCCCAACAGGTGCAGGCCGTTGGCCAGCACGGTGCGGGTGGCTTCCACGAGCCAGAGTCGGGACTGGGTCAGCTCGGTGGCCGGCTCGTCGCCCATCGGCAGTACCCGGCAGGCATCGTAGAAGCGGTGGTAGGCGCCGGACAGCGCCTCCAGGTAGCGGGCCACCCGGTGCGGCTCACGCAGCTCGGCCGCGGCCCTGATCACCCCGGGGAACTCGCCGAGCGCCTTCAGCAGGTCGTGTTCCCGCTGGTGGCTCAGCAGCGCCGGGTCGTAGTCGGCGGCCCGTAGGATGCCCAGTTCGGCGGCGTTACGCCCGAGCGAGGCGATTCTGGAGTGCGCGTACTGCACGTAGTAGACCGGGTTGTCCTGGCTGCGCTTCGCCCACTCGTCCAGGTCCAGGTCGATCGGCGAGTCGACCGAGTAGCGGGCCAGCGCGTAGCGGGCGGCGTCCACCCCGATCGCTTCGACCAGGTCACTGAGCAGGACCACGGTGCCGGCACGCTTGCTCATCCGGACCGGCGCGCCGTCGCGGACCAGGTTGACCATCTGTCCGATCAGGATCTCCAGTGTCTGGTCCGGGTCGTCACCGAAGCACGCCGCCATCGCCCGCATCCGGCCGATGTAGCCGTGGTGGTCGGCGCCGAGCATGATGACGACCTTGTCGAAGCCGCGTTCGCGCTTGTCCAGGTAGTAGGCGCAGTCGGCGGCGAAGTAGGTCCAGTCGCCGTCGGCCTTGACCAGAACCCGGTCCTTGTCGTCGCCGTGTTCGCTGGTGCGCAGCCACTGGGCGCCGTCACGTTCGTCGAGGTTGCCCTGTGCGCGCAGCCGCGCCACCGCCGCGTCCAGTTCACCCCGGGTGTGCAGGTCCTTTTCGTTGAAGTACGTGTCGAAGCGTACGCCGAAATCGCGCAGTGACGTACGGATCTCGGCGAACATCAGTTCCACGCCGTCGACCCGGAAGGTCTCCAGCGCCTTCTCCACCGGTTCGTCGAGCACACCAGGGTTGCGGGCCACCACGTTGGCGGCGATCTCGGCGATGTAGTCCCCGGCGTAGCCGTCCTCGGGCACCGGCTGGCCGGCCGCAGCGGCGTACAGGCTGCGGGCGAAGCGGGTGATCTGGGAGCCGGCGTCGTTGAAGTAGTACTCGGTGCTCACCCGCGCCCCGACAGCGCTCAGCAGCCGCGACAACGCGTCCCCCACCGCGGCCCAGCGGACCGCGCCGATGTGTACCGGGCCGGTCGGGTTCGCCGACACGAACTCCAGGTTGATCCGCTGCCCACGCAACGCCTCGCTGGTGCCGTACGTGGTGCCGGCGGTCACGATGGTGCCGGCCAGCGCGCCGGCCGCGGCGGCGGACAGCCGGATGTTCAGAAATCCGGGGCCGGCGATCTCCGCGCCCGCCACACCGGGTGCCGCGGCAAGTTCTTCGGCGATCCAGCCGGCCAGGTCGCGGGGCGCCACGCCGACCTTCTTCGCCAACTGGAGCGCCAGGTTGGAAGCGTAGTCGCCGTGTTCGCGGTTTCGTGGCCGCTCGACCGTCGTGGTCACGGGGAGCGCGGCGGCGTCAAGTCCATGCGCGACGAAGGCGCCACGGGCCGCCGAGAGGACGGCGTCTGCAAGCTCAGCGGGAGTCACCGCGTCATGCTATCCAGGGTAGAGTCAGCCACCCGGCCCTGCCCCACCGACCTATACCACCTGGTGGTACGGGCCGCACCGACCGACTGGAGGTCGCACGCTGCCATGTCCATGATGATCAATCCCAGTGGCGGTGGGCAGATCATCGCCACCGGCCAGCCCTTCACCCTGAAGCTACGTAAGAAGAAGTCCAATTCCGACGATATCGTCGAGGACGCCACGGACGGCGATGAGACAGACGATGCGCCGGCGGACGAAGACGACGAACAGAACCCCGGACGCTGAAACATCCTGGCGCTGATCAGCTCCCGCTTGCCGGTCCCTTACGTACGCGGTTCTAGGCTGGCAGCAGATTCCGAGGTTGCGTGGACCGGTGCCGGTGCGTCGAACCGCCGCCCGCCCGGTCCACGCCCCACCGCGCACGCCTGACCTGACGTCTCACCCCCTGGGAGAGCGGCACCCTTCCAGGCCTCGCCTGTGGCTTCGGAGACATCGGCGACAGCGGGAGCGGAGCAGGTGGCGAGCGAGGCGAAGAAGACCGGTACAGATGCGTGGACCCGGCTGCGTCCCCGGGTACCCGAACTGTTCGCCGGCTACCTGGTGCTGCTGGCCTGCTACGGGGTGGTCCGGGCGTTCGTCCCGCCGCTGCGCAGCTACCTCTACTGGCCCACCGCGATCCTGGAGACGCTCGGCCTGCCCGCCTCGGTCAACCTGGCGTACGTCGCGTTCCTGCTGATCCTGGCCGTGGCCGTGTCCCGGCGCAAACGCGTCGCCGGTATGCTGCTGACCGGCCTGCTCACGACTGCACTGCTGCTCAACGTGGTCGGCGTGCTCCTGGTCTTCTCCGTCCGGTTCCTGGCCCACCAGGACATCGACCGGTACACCATCGACCTGGTGTTCACCGCGGTCGGTATCGGGGTGGTCTGCGCCGAGCTTGTCGTGCTCTACGCCGCACGCGGCGAGTTCTACGCCCGCGTACAGCGCGGCAGCTTCCGCCACGCACTGGTCATCCTCGTCCTCGGGCTGACCACGTCGTTCGTGCTCGGTTTCGCCCTGGTGTCGTTGGACCCCGGTAGCCTGCAGGGCCGCCGCACCCGCGCCTCCTGGGCGCTGCACCGGCTGCTCAGCAGCTCCGACCCGCTGCACGGGCCGGCCGGCGCACCACACTGGATCGGCCTGCTGGCCGGTTTCTGCGCCGCGCTGGCGATGTTCGCCGCGCTGCTGGTGCTGCTGCGTTCGCAGCGCAGTGCGGCCGTCCTCGCGGCCAGTGACGAGCAGCGGATCCGGGCACTGCTCGACACCGCCGGGCAACGTGACTCGCTGGGCTACTTCGCGACCCGGCGGGACAAGTCCGCGATCTTCTCCCCCAGCGGAAAGGCAGCCGTCACCTACCGGGTCGTACACGGGGTAAGTCTCGCCTCCGGCGACCCGATCGGCGATCCGGAAGCCTGGGCCCCGGCCATCGACGCCTGGCTGGGCATGGCCCGCCAGTACGCGTGGACCCCGGCGGTGATGGGCGCCAGCGAGACCGGCGCCACGGCCTATGCCCGCGCCGGTCTGCGGGTCCTGCAACTGGGCGACGAAGCCATCCTCGACGTCGCGGACTTCTCCCTGGAGGGCCGGGAGATGCGCGGGGTACGCCAGGCCGTGCACCGGGTCACCCGGTCCGGCTACCGGCTCCGGATCCGCCGGCACGCAGAGATCGCCGCCGAGGAGATGGCGACGATCATCGCGCGGGCCGAGACCTGGCGCGACACCGAGACCGAGCGCGGTTTCTCGATGGCCCTGGGCCGGCTCGGGGACCCCACGGACGGCCGGTGCGTGCTGGTCGAGGCGATCGCCCCGGACGGTACCGAGGCGGCCATCCTGTCCTTCGCGCCGTGGGGCGCCGACGGGCTCTCGCTGGATCTGATGCGCCGGGACCGTGACGCCGACAACGGGCTGATGGAGTTCATGGTCGACGGGCTGGTGCACCATGCCAGGGCGTTGGCCATCCACCGGATCTCGTTGAACTTCGCGGTATTCCGTACTGCCTTCGAGGAGGGTTCCCGGATCGGGGCCGGTCCGGTACTACGCCTGTGGCGCAAGCTGTTGCTGTTCTTGTCCCGTTGGTGGCAGATCGAGTCGCTGTACCGCGCGAACGTGAAGTACCGACCGCAGTGGGTGCCCCGGTTCCTGTGCTTCGACGAGGCCCGGCACGTGGCGAAGGTCGGCATCGCCTCCGCGGTGGCCGAAGGTTTCCTGACCGTACCGAGTCTGTCGGCGCTGCTCACCAGGGGCCGGGCCCGCATCACCGCTCTGCCGGCGGCAACGCCCGAACTCGTGCCCGCCGAACCCGGGGCCGGCACGGAACTGCCCGCTCAGGCACCGGCCGAACCTGCCGCGGGGCCGTCGGCAACCGAGGACGGGCGGCGGCCGGAGCAGGTCGCGCTGCGGATGTCCAAGGTGGAGAAGATGCGCACCGCCGGCATCGATCCCTACCCGGTGGTCGAGCCGGTGCCGGACGACTGCGCATCGATCCATGCGACGTACCCGCAGCTGCCCGCCGACCACCGCACCGGCCGACATGCCCGGATTGCCGGCCGGCTCATGCTGCACCGCGACCTCGGTGGGGTCTGCTTCGGCCGGCTGCGTGACCCGTCCGCCGACCTGCAGATCATCTTGAGCTCGGAAATGTTGCCGGCACAGCAGATGACCCGCTGGCGCTCCGATGTGGACCTCGGTGACCAGATCGCGGTGGACGGCGAGGTGGTCACCAGCCGGCGTGGCGAACTGTCCATCCTGGTGCACTCCTGGACGATGACGGCGAAGTGTCTGCACCCGTTGCCAGACAAGCATTCTGGCCTCACAGACCCGGAGTCCCGGGTGCGACAGCGTTACCTCGACCTCGTGGTCAACCCGGCGACCCGAGAACTGATGACGGTACGCTCCGCCGCGGTACGCGGGCTGCGCGAATCCCTGCACCAGCGTGGTTTCCTGGAGGTCGAGACACCGGTACTGCAGCAGGTGCACGGAGGCGCGAACGCCCGGCCGTTCCGTACCCACATCAACGCATACGACCTCGACCTGTATCTGCGCATCGCCCCGGAGCTGTATCTCAAACGACTCTGCGTCGGCGGACTGGGCAAGGTGTTCGAGATCGGCCGTACGTTCCGCAACGAGGGTGCCGATGCAACCCACAATCCGGAGTTCACCATTCTGGAGGCGTACCAGGCGTACGGCGACTACCGCAGCATGCTGGAGCTGACCCGGGAGCTGATCCAGGAAGCGGCCATCGCCGCGTACGGCCGGCCGATTGCCCGCCGCGTCGACCCGGACGGCGGGGTGTCCGATGTGGACATCGGCGGCGAGTGGCCGATCCGTACGGTCGATCAGGCGGTCGCCGACGCTGTCGGCGCACCGGTCGGCGCCGACACCGACCGGGCCGAACTGGCCGGGCATCTGAATCGGCTGGGCATCGGCTACGACCCGACCGGCAGCCGCGGCGATCTACTCCTGGAACTCTACGAACAGCTGGTGGAACGCACCACCGAACGGCCCACCTTCTACCTCGACTTCCCCACCGAGGTCTCACCGTTGACCCGGGCGCACCGCCAGGATCCGCGGCTGGCCGAACGCTGGGACCTGGTCGCGTTCGGCGCCGAGATCGGTACCGCCTACACCGAACTGACCGATCCGGCCGAGCAGCGGCGCAGATTGACCGCGCAGTCGCTCGCGGCAGCAGGCGGCAACCCGGAAGCGATGGAGCTGGACGAGAGTTTCCTGCACGCACTGGAGTACGCGATGCCGCCGACCGGCGGGCTCGGGCTCGGCGTGGACCGGGTCGTCATGCTGCTCACCGGCCGTTCCATCCGCGAGACCCTGCCGTTTCCGCTGGTCCGCCCGAGCGGCCGGGGCGGTGGCTGACAGAGACGGGCCGGTCAGGCCTGGGCCGGCTCGCCGAACCGGCCCAGGCTCAGCGCCCCGGCTACCGCCAACAGGAATCCGCCCACCGCGACCGGAGCGAATCCCGCTCGGGTCCCGTCGCCGAGCAACAGCACCCCGATCAGTGCAGGCAGAACGGTCTCGCCGACCACCAGGCCGGCCGTCGCGGTCGTCACCGGCCCGGACTGCAGCGCCGTGGTGTAGCAGACGAAACCGACCACACCACCGACCACCATCAGGTACGCAGCGGGGTCAGTCACCAGTTCACGCGGCGAGAACCCGGTCACGATCCGGGCCGCCACGGCCACCACCCCGAAGCCGAGGCCACCGACCGCGCCCAGCAGCAGACAACGGCCGCGGCGTACCCGGCCTGCGGCCAGCCCCGCGCCGACCAGCACGACGGTGGCCGCCGCCAGCCCCCACCGGAAACGCGGGTCCACCCGCGCGCCCTCCGCCCCGGCCGACAACCCGAGTGCGGCCAGCCCGACGCAGACCGCCAGCACGGCGATCCACTCCTGGTGGGTGAGCCGGGCGCCGAGCAGCACGGCGGTGGCGATCGCGGTGACGGCCAGGCTGGAGGCCACCGCGGCCTGCACCGCGAACAGCGGCAGCTCACGCAGGGCCGTCAGCTCGGCCAGGAATCCCGCCAGGTCACACACAAGTCCCAGCAGGTACGGCCACTGCCGCGCGACGCGCAGCAGGCCGTGCGGGTCGATCCGGCCGGTGGCCGGTACCGCGCGGGCGCCCCGGGCCTGCAGGACGGAGGCGACCCCGAAGAACACCGCAGCGGACAAGGCACCCACGAGACCGACGATCACGCCGGAATCCTACGACCGGCCTTCTGCGAAGGTTCCGGCCATGCCCGCAATGGGTCGTCACGACGGTCGTGGTTGGGTATCGGAGCCCGTGCTTGGCACGTTTCGGGGATCAGTTCATTGCACCGGCTGCCTAGGGTTAGCCGTGGTGGGTGCTTCCAGAGACGTACCGATCCCCCGCCCGAGCGCCAGACCACGACGGTCTGTCAGGTTACCGCGACGCGAGAGAGAAGTGAGCAGATGAGCCTCGACGGTACGTGGGACACGCCCGACGGGATGGACGCCGATCCGTTCGGCGGCGGTCACGATTCATGGCCGGAGGCAAGCGATTCGGGCCACGACCCGGGTGGGATCCCCGGGCTGGACGGTCCCATGGACTTCACGACCGACCCCACCGCGACCGACGACTACAGCGCACCGGACACCAGCGACCCGTACGGCGCCGACGGCGGTGACAGCCCCGCCGACGGCGCGGACGCCCCGAGCGGCGGGTCTGACACCGACACCGGCGCCCCGCAGACATCCGATGCTTCCGGCAGCGGCGACCAGTCCAGTGACACCGGCAGCTCCGACACCGGCGCCCCGCAGACATCCGGTACTTCCGACGGCGGCGACCAGTCCGGTAACAGTGGCGCCGGCGGCTCCGGCGGCGACGAGCCGGGGCCGCAACACGGCGACGGGGTGCCGGCGGACGGATCGGCCAGCGCCAGCGCCAGCGGCCAGGACGCATCGGCCGACGGTTCCGGTTCCGACGGACAGGACACCGGCGGTCAGGGCGGAGGCGGCGGGGACGCATCGGCGAATGGGTCCAGCTACGAGGAGACCTTCGAACCGATCTCAGGTGCCAGCCCGTACGCCAGCTGAGCGCGGGAACCTGGGCGCGTGGCTGCCTCGGCGGAGGTCACCACGCGCCCTTGTTCATTCCGCTGGGTCCGGCACCGGCACCTCGGTGGAACCACCGCTGTCCATCGGCCCTGTCCCGCCCTCGCGGTGGTACGCGACCAGCGCCTCGGTGTTACGCCGCAACGCCTCGGTGAGCTCCTGCATCTGCTGCGACGAGGCGATCGGCTGAATCCCGGCGTCCAGCGCCGTCGAGACTTCGGCCGTTTCGGCCTGGTGGCGTAGCTCGCAGTACAGCGCCAGGACCGCGTGCACGGTTGCCTGGGACAGATGCTTGTCGGCGAAGTCGTCGCCCGGGCGCATGCTGTCCGTCAACAGTTCCACGGCTTCCCTGGCGTACGCCGCGCCGTTCTCCCGGGCGTCCCGGTCGTTGCGGCCGGCCCCGCTCACCGGTTGTGGGTTGTGCGTTTCGTCCGACACCGACATGGGCCCTCCTGGGATCAGCACGCAGCCAGAACCCTCTGATGGTAGGCCGCTGCACAGTCGCAGCGCATCAGACGACAAGCGCATACGGGGGTGGGAGGCCGATGTCGGCCTCCCACCCCCGTATGCGTGCGGTGTCGCGACCGTCAGCTCATGCGGCGTCCAGGCCGCCGGCACTGGCCAGCTCACGCAACCGGTGCAGGGCCTGGATCTCCAGCTGACGGATCCGTTCCCGGGACAGGCCGAACCGCTGTGCGACCTCGGTCAGTGAGTGTTCCCGGCCGTCGTCCAGGCCGTAGCGGGAACGAACGATGCCGGCCGAGCGGTCGTCCAGGTGCCCGAGCAGCGACTCGACGCGTTCCCGTTCCATCCCGGCCAGGACCAGGTCCTCCGGGCTGGGCGCGTCGGAGTCGGCGACCAGATCGCCCAGGTTGGTGTCACCGTCGTCGCCGACCGGCGTGTCCAATGACACGGTGTCCTGCGACCAGCGCTTGAGTTCGTTGATCCGGTCGACCGTCACGCCCAGGGCGGTGGCCAGTTGTTCGGCTTCCGGGTCCTGTCCCAGCTCCCGGGTGAGTTGCCGGGTCATGTTGCGCATCCGGTTGACGTCCTCGACCAGGTGCACCGGAAGCCGGACTGTCCGTTCCTGCTGTGCGATCGCCCGGCTGATGGCCTGCCTGATCCACCAGGTGGCGTAGGTGGAGAACTTGAAACCGCGTTCGTAGTCGAACTTCTCGACCGCGCGCACCAGCCCGGTGTTGCCTTCCTGGATGAGATCCAGCATCGGCATGCCGCTGCGCACGTAGCGGCGGGCGATGGAGACCACCAGCCGCAGGTTCGCCTTGACGAACTGTTCCTTGGCCCGGTGTCCCTCGGCAACCAGGCGGTGCAACTCGTCACGCGACGCGCCGCGCACGGACTGGCCCGCGTCGAGCAGGCGCTCGGCGTACAGTCCGGCCTCGACCGATCTGGCGAGATCGACCTCGCCGGCGGCGTCGAGCAACGAGGTCCTGGAAATCTCATGCAGGTACACACCGACCAGGTCGCGTTCCTCGGCAACCTCATCGGTACGGATACCCGTGTTGTTCGCCACGTTCGTCGCCCTCCCGTGCTTCACTGCCCCCGCTGTGCGGCCCTGCCACTCGCACAACGCCGTGCCGATCGGGTTGATTCCGAGCTAGGGTGTATGGCCCATCACCGTTGCCCTTTCGGTTACCCATCCGTACGGCGCTGCACTCCTAGCTCTTTCATGGAAGCGTGCGCAACTGCGGGCAGCCCTGGGAGACCCTGGGAGATACCTGGGAGATTTCCCTCGGTGCCCGCCCGGTAACCGTCGGCAGCGGCAGAACCCTCGAGAGGGGTGCGTATGACGCACAGCGGGACCAACGACATGTCGACAGCTGGAGCCACCGCCCTGTTTCGTAGCGCCCGGGACCTTCTGCTGACCCACCGCGACGACTATTCGGCAGCCGACCAGGACTTTCGCTGGCCCGAACTGGACACCTTCAACTGGGCTACCGACTGGTTCGACGCCGTCCTGACCGCCGAGTCGCCCGATCAGGTGGCCCTGTGGATCGTCGAGCAGGACAGCTCGGAGACCCAGCTCACCTTCGAGGACCTCACCGAACGCTCCAGCCAGCTCGCCGGCTGGCTGGCCGCTGAAGGGGTCGCCCGCGGCGACCGGATCGTCCTGATGCTCGGTAACCAGATCGAGCTGTGGGAGACATTGCTGGCCGCAATGCGCCTGGGTGCGGTGATCATCCCGGCGACCACCCTGCTGGGCCCCGCCGACCTGCATGACCGGGTGACCCGCGGTGCGGCCCGCCACGTGGTGGCCGGCTCCGCCGACGCCCCGAAGTTCGACGAGGTACCCGGCGGATACACCCGGATCGCGGTCGGCGAACCGGTCGAAGGTTGGCTGCGCTACTCCGACGCGTACGGCTTCAGTGGTGAACCACCGGCCGTACGGACCAGCGCCGACGAACCGCTGCTGCTCTACTTCACCTCCGGCACCACCGCGCAACCCAAGCTCGTCGAACACACCCACACCAGCTACCCGGTCGGACACCTGAGCACGATGTACTGGCTGGGCCTGCGCCCCGGGGACGTGCATCTGAACATCTCCTCCCCCGGCTGGGCGAAACACGCATGGAGCAACGTGTTCGCGCCCTGGAACGCCGGCGCCACGATCCTCGTCCACAACTACACGCGATTCGACGCCGCCGGGTTGATGGATGTGTTGCGTCGGTGCGCGGTCACCACCTTCTGCGCACCGCCCACCGTCTGGCGGATGCTCATCCAGTCCGAGCTGGGCGTCGACGACCTGTCCCTGCGGGAGGTCGGCAGCGCCGGCGAGCCGCTCAACCCCGAGGTCATCGAACAGGTTCGCCGGGCCTGGGGGCTGACCATCCGGGACGGCTACGGGCAGACCGAGACCACCTGTCAGATCGGCAACACTCCTGGCCAGCTGTTGAAGGAAGGCTCGATGGGCCGGCCGCTGCCCGGCTACCGGATCGCACTGGTCGATCCCGCCACCGGGCAGGTAATCGAGCAGCCAGGGGTGGAGGGCGAGATCTGCCTGGACCTGACCGAGCGACCGTTGCCGTTGATGACCGGTTACCGGGACGACCCACAACGCACCGCCGAGGTGACCCGCGACGGCTTCTACCACACCGGTGACGTGGCGTCCCGCGACAGCGACGGCTACCTGACCTACGTTGGTCGCGCCGACGACGTGTTCAAGGCATCCGACTACAAGATCTCGCCGTTCGAGTTGGAGAGTGTGCTGCTGGAACACCCGGCGGTCGCGGAGGCGGCGGTCGTGCCCTCACCGGATCCGGTCCGGCTGGCGGTACCGAAGGCGTATGTGGTGGTGGCCGCGGGAGTACCGGCCGATGCCGGTACGGCCCGCGACATCCTGCGCTACGCCCGGGAGCACCTGGCCCCGTTCAAGCGGCTGCGCCGCATCCAGTTCGCCGACCTGCCGAAGACGATCTCCGGCAAGATCCGCCGGGTCGAGCTGCGCGGCCAGGAGACCAGCGTGCACGGATCCGGGGAGGATCGTACGATCCGGGCCGCAGGCGAGTTCTGGGAAGAGGACTTCGTCTGACCCGGGCCTGCTCAGTTGGCTGTCGGCCCGTGGCCGGCTGCCAGCGCGGTCACCACGATGCGGCCACGCTGGCAGACCGGCCCGTACGACCAGCGCACGGTGCGGTGCGCGGTCTCGTCGGGCGGGGTCACCTCGGTGGATTCGGCGGCTGACTCGCACGAACCGGTCTGCGGCTCGCCCGAGGCCGGGACCGCGCCCCAGTCGGTACGCGCCCACGCGGTCGCGCCTGCCTTCAGCGTCACCAGTTTTGGTGTGGCGCTGGGATCACGTACCACCTTGGTGGCGATCTTGTGGCCGTGGACGGACAACAGCTGCATTCCGGGGAAACCGTAGACACGGCAGGTGCTGCCGCTGGTGTTGGTGAACTCCAGCGCAGCGTAATGATGGCCGGCCGCCGCACCCAACGACCGGGTGGTGACTTTCAGTCCGCCGGTGTGGCACCGGCTGGTACCTGCGGGGCTGACCGCATCCGAGGAGGCCGAGGATGTCACCTGGGCATCCGCGGCCCTGGTCGCCGAGACGGACTGGTCATGCCCGCTCTTCGCGCAGCCGGCCACTACCGCCGCGGCACCCAGCAGCGTTACGCACAGCACGCCGGTGCGGCGCACGCTCGCCGGCCCGCGTGTGTCCCGGTCACCCTGCTGTCGGTCGCGTGGCCGCATCATCGTCCCTCCGCTCGATCGAGGATCCGGGACCCGCCCCCGCCGGGGTCTTCCGGCTTCTCGCTCGATTCTTCCCACAGCACGCCCATCTTAACCGGATATATCCGGTTAGCTCAGGCAGAAGGGGTAACCCGGAGTGATTACCTGGGAAGTCGGGCCCGACGCTGCGTCAGAACCACCGAGCCAGGCCCAGCCAGCCACCGGCCGGTACGTGCCCCACCAGGTCACGCCCGCCGGCGCGGCGTGGTGCTACGGCGGGACCGTACCGCCTCGGCGGTGGCCTCCAGATTGCGTCGGGTCCGGCTCCGGTTACGGGCCGCGACCCCGACGAACAGGCAGTCCACCACGGTGAGTTGAGCCAGCCGGCTGGCCATGGCGCCGGAACGGTACGTCGTCTCCCGGGCTGCGGTGGTGAGCACCAGATCGGCCACGTCGGCGACCGGAGACCGCGGGAAGTTGGTCAACACGATCGTGGTGGCACCCTGCGACTGCGCGCGGGCCAGCACATCGACGCAGTCACTGGTCGTGCCGGTGTGCGAGATACCGAAGGCCACATCGCCCTTGCCCAGCAGGGCCGCACTGGTCAGCGCCGTGTGCGTGTCCGGCCAGTAGAAAGCGGTCCGACCGATCCGATGCAACTTCTGCTGGAAGTCGGCGGCCACGAACCCGCTTGCACCCACCCCGAACACGTCCACCCGACCAGCCGACGCCAGCGCCGCCACGGCCCGTTCACAGGCATCCACGTCCAACTGCTCGGCGGTCTCCTCGACCGCCCGGGCGTCGTTGAAGGCGATGGTCGCCACGATCTGGGCCATGTCGGCGCCCGGCGGAATGTCCCCACCGACCACCCGGGCGTCCGGCGGCTCGATCCGCCGAGCCGCCTCGGCGGCCAGCCGGATCCGCAGCTGCGGATAGCCGGCCATGCCCACCGAACGGCAGAACCGGATGACGGTGGCCTCGGAAGTACCCGCGGCACTGGCCAACTCGGTGATCGTCTGCCGCGCTGCCGCCGCCGGATCGGCGGTGACCAGTCGGGCCACCCGCTGCTCGGCCGGCGACAGCGAAGGCAGCAGGCCGGTGACATGGACGATCAGTCCGGCCTGCTCGCCGACCGGGCCGGACGCGGACCTGGCGTCGCGGATGGCGGCGCCCTTCGCATTCTTCGACACTGGCGAACGTACTTTCGTTGTCAGGGACAGGGTCGTTATCAGGGACCGGGCTAGCGCCCCCGGCCAACACATCCGGGAGCTTCCAGGCATTCCGGTAAGCCCACACCAGACCCCCGACACTGTCAATAAGTAAAGCTCACCGTCCCGGACCCCGGTACAGCAGGTAGTGACGCCGACGCGCGTGGAAGTCGGCCAGCTCCTGCGACCAGGCTCCGACAACCTCGGCCAGATCGGCCCCGGCATTGATCATGGTGCGCAGCCGGGTCGAGCCGGTGAGCTTGTCGATCCAGTACGGACGCTGCGGATCGTACGAATCGTAGCGCCATTCGAACCCGTCGTAGCGGTGTGCCTCGATCAACATCGCCACGGCGGTCCTGACCGGGTCGTACACGCCCGGCTCGGAGACCTCGACCTGCAGGCCATTACACAGAGTCCCAGAGTATTTACTGAAGGTCGGGGTGGTGTAGGCCTCCCGGAAACGCACGCCCGGCAGCTCCAGCGCGTTCAGCCGGTCGCCCCAGTGGTAGTCCAGGTACGGCGCGGCGATCAGCTCGAAGGGGCGGGTGGTGCCGCGGCCCTCGGAGATGTTCGTGCCCTCGAACATGCAGGTGCCGGGGTAGACCAGCGCCGTGTACCGGGTGGGCATGTTCGGGCTGGGCAGCACCCACGGCAGGTCGGGCAGATCGGTGCCGAGCTGATCGGTACTCCAGCCCCGCACCTGCACGACCTGCAGATCCATCGACCGGCCCGCGTCGGTGGGCAGAAACTCGCCGTTGTAGAACCGGGCCAGCTCACCGGTGGTCATACCGTGCTGCTGGACGATCTCCTTCTTGCCGACACCCGACTCGTACGCCGCGGTCATCATCGGCCCGTAGGCCCGTCCACCACAGGGGTTGGGGCGGTCCAGCACGACGTAGCGCAGTCCCAGCCGGGCAGCCGCCACCATCGAGTCGTACAGCGTCCAGATGTAGGTGTAGAAGCGGGCGCCGACATCCTGGATGTCGTAGACCACGGTCTCCACCCCGGCGGTACGGAACAGCTCCGCCCACTTGGTCTGGGTGGCGCCGTAGGCGTCGTAGACGGTCAACCCGGTACGCGGGTCGGTACTGGTGCCCTCCGAGCCGCCCGCCTGTGCCGAGCCGCGGAATCCGTGTTCGGGACCGAAGACACCCACCACGTCGACCGTACCGTCGGCGGCCATCAGGTCCACCGCATGCCGGTACTGCGAGTCGACCCCGGTCGGGTTGGACACCACCCCGACCTTGGTGCCCGACAGCGGCCGCCAGTCGTCGTCGATCAGCGACTCCAGGCCGGTACGGACCGTGCGCCGGGGCCGGCCCCCGGTGCTGTCGGCGGCAGCCGGCGCGGCGCCCAGCAGCGCGGCTCCGGCAGCCACCGATCCGGTCACCGTGGACAGAAAAGCACGACGTTTCAGAGACATCGACACCACCGGATCCTCGCCACCGGCCGGCGCGTCCGGCCCGGTACCTGCGGAAATTACCTTCATTCAGGCGGAGCGGTCAAGAAGGAGATTGCCCGAGGTACTGTCCGGCCTCAACTGCGGGCATGCCAGGCGGCGAGCAGCGCGGCCTCGTCGGTGGCGTCGATGCCGCCATCCTTCGGGGTCGCCGCCGGCTGCTCCGCACGCTCCCAGGCCAGCGTGTCGCGCGCGGTCGCGGCGAAATCCCGGATCGCCAGCCCGTCGGACAGCGACCGGCGCACGTCGCGGGTGGCGAACCCGGCGTACTCAGGTAGCGGCAACCACAGCGGCAGCGACCGGGGACCAGCCCACGGCTGCACACCCTGTTCGGTGAGGAAGTCCTGCCCGACCCAGGTGAGCTGCGGGTCCGGCGTACCGACACCCACGCCCACCCGGTGCAGCAGGTCCTCCATCGGCATCGGCGCGCTGACCGCGTCGTACACGCCGGCCAGGCCCTGTTCGCCGGCCCGCACGATCCAGTCGGCCAGGTCACGTACGTCGACCAGTTGGACCCGCTGGTCCGGGGTGCCGGGCGCGAGGATCTCCCCGCCGCGGGCCAGCCGGGTCGGCCAGTAGCGGAACCGGACGCTGCGATCGCCCGGCCCCACGATCAGCCCCGGCCGGCACCGGAACGTCCGGGCCGGGCCCATCGCCTCGGACACAGCCTGCTCGCAGGCGACGTTGCGGGCACCGTAGAGGTTGGGATCGTCGCCGTCGGAGTCGGTCGGCGCCAGCAGCGCGGCGTCCTCCGCGAGTTGGTCGGGTGTTCCGTGGTCGGCGTAGACGTTGCAGGTCGAGACGTAGGTCCAGTGCCCGGCCCGTGGCCCCAGCGCCGCCAACGCCGCGCGCACCTGGCCCGGCGAGTTCGACACCTCCACAACGGCGTCGAAGTCACCGGTCAGTTCCTGGTACGCGGCCGTTTCGTCGCGATCGGCCCGGACATGACGCACCCGGTCCGGCACCGTTCCGGAGACCCCGCGTGCCAGGCACACCACCTCATGCCCGGCATCGCGCGCGGTAGAGGCGACCGTTCGGGACAAATACACCGTTCCACCAAGAACCAGCGTGCGCAATCCGACCACTCCCCGCTCGACGCGTCGTTGAGATCGATGGTGGTCCCGAACCTCGCGCGCCGGACGCCCTGTTCGCCGGCAGCGGATCTGCTGACAGCGCAATCTGACCACTACGATCCGGCCGATTCCGCCAACATCCGCCGGTCCGTCGGCGCACGATCGAACCATGATCGCCATCAAACGCGTCTACGACGACGCCGCCGACACCGACGGGAAGCGGGTCCTGGTGGACCGGCTGTGGCCGCGTGGCCTGGAGAAGGAGGCCGCAGACTTCGACTGGGAGAAGGGAGTGGCGCCGTCCGACGCGCTGCGCATGTGGTACGGACACACTCCGGAGAGGTTTTCCGAATTTGCCCGCCGCTACCGCGAGGAACTCACCGCCGCGGCACGCGCCGAAGGAGTGGAACGGTTGGCGCAACTCGCCCGGTCCGGGACGCTGACCCTGCTCACCGCCACGAAGGATCCCGACCACAGCCAGGCCGAGGTCCTCAAGGAGGTACTGCTGGAGCGGACGCAGCAATCCTCGACCGCATAGTCTTACCGGTGTGAGCGCACACCACCTCGTCTGGATCGACTGTGAAATGACCGGGCTCGACCTCCGCCGCGACGCCTTGATCGAGGTCGCGGCGTTGGTCACCGACGCGGAACTCAACGTACTGGGCGACGGAGTCGACCTGGTGATCAAGGCTGACGACGCGCTGTTGGACTCGATGACCAAGGTCGTACGGGACATGCACGCCAAGTCCGGCCTGACCGAGGAGGTCCGCGCCTCCAACGTGTCGATGACCGAGGCCGAGGACATTGTCCTGGACTACATCACCCAGCATGTGCCGGACCGTCGTACCGCACCGCTGTGCGGTAATTCCATCGCCACCGACCGGGGTTTCCTGGCCCGCGACATGGCGCGGCTGGATGACCACCTGCACTACCGGATGATCGATGTGTCCTCGGTGAAGGAACTCTGCCGCCGCTGGTACCCCCGGGCCTACTTCGGGCAACCGCAGAAGGGACTCGCGCACCGCGCCCTGGCCGACATCAAGGAGAGCATCCGCGAGCTGGCGTACTACCGGCAGGCCATCTTCGTACCGCCGCCCGGGCCGGACGTGGAGACCGCCAAGGGCATCGCCGCCTCGCTGGGTACCGAGCCGTCAACGCCCGAACCGGCATCCGACGACACGGCCGAAACCCGGTAGTCACCCCCGGCCGGGGACCAGCTATCATCAACTCGCACGCCGGCACCGGCGCGCGTGGTGGCTGTAGCTCAGCTGGTAGAGCAACGGGTTGTGGTCCCGTAGGCCGTGGGTTCAAGTCCCATCAGTCACCCCAGAGCAGCAGATGTCTTCTCAGCTCGGGCCCTGTCTTCGGACAGGGCCCGAGCTCGTTGGGCATGTACCGCGCCAGCTGGGTCTGTCAAGTTAACGGCTGATCTTGGTTGTTGAGGTTCAGTCGTTGGCGGGGGTGAGCCGGCCTTCGAAGGCGATCTGGAAGGCGTTCAGGGGTGCTTTCCAGCGCATGGTCCACCTCCTGCGGCCCTTGCCGGTGGGGTCGAGGCTCATCAGCGCCATGTAGACGCACTTGAGGGCGGCTGTCTCGTTCGGGAAGTGCCCGCGGGCCCGGACGGCCTTGCGGATGCGGGCGTTCACGGACTCGATGGCGTTGGTCGAGCAGATGACCTTGCGGATCTCCACGTCGAAGGCGAGGAAGGGCACGAACTCGGCCCAGGCGTTCTCCCACAGCTTGCACGATCGCCGGGTACTTCTTGCCCCAGGTCTCGGCTGAACTCCAGGAACCGTTCGGTCGCGGCGTCCTCGGTCGGCGCGGTGTAGACGGGCTTGAGCGCCTTGGCGATCTTGTCCCAGTCCTGGCGGGCCGCGTAGCGGAAGCTGTTGCGCAGCAGGTGGATCACGCAGGTCTGCACGATCGTGCGAGGCCAGACCGCCTCCACCGCGTCCGGCAGGCCCTTGAGCCCGTCGCAGACGAGCATCAGCACGTCCTGGACGCCGCGGTTCTTCATCTCGGTGAGCACATGCAGCCAGTGCTTGGCACCCTCACCGCCGTCGCCGGCCCAGATGCCCGAGGATGTCGCGGTGCCCCTCGACGGTGACGGCCATGACCACGTAGATCGGCCGGTTCGCGACCTGCCCGTCCCGGATCTTCACGTTGATCGCGTCGATGAACACGACCGGATAGACCCGGTCCAGCGGCCGGTTCTGCCACTCGGCCATGCCCTCCATCACCTTGTCGGTGATCGTGGTGATGGTCGTGCTTGGACACCTCGGCCCCGTAGATCTCGGCCAGGTGCGCGGAGATCTCCCCGTGGGTCAGGCCCTTCGCGGACAGCGACAGCACCATCTCGTCGACCCCGGACAGGCGCCGCTGCCGCTTCTTGACGATCTGCGGCTCGAAGGTGCCGGCCACGTCCCGCGGGACCCTGACCTCGACCGGGCCCACGTCGGTGAGCACGGTCTTGGACCGGTTGCCGTTGCGGCTGTTCCCGCAGTTCTTCCCGGCCGGATCGTGCTTGTCATAGCCGAGATGGTCGGTGATCTCCCCGTCCAGCGCCGACTCCAGGACCCGCTTGGTCAGCTGCTGCAGCAGTCCGCCCTCACCAGTCAACTGCAGCCCCTCACCGCGGGCCCGATCCACCAACATCTCCACCAGCTGGTCGTCCCCGACCACATGCGCAGCCGAGGACCGCTCGGCCTCCTTCACGGGCTCCAACTCGTCCTTGATCTCGTCCACTTGACGTCTCTCCCTTGACTGGCAGATCCGCCGTTAGTTTTACAGTCCCTCAGGCCGCGGTCTTGGTTCGGTGGTCGGCACCATCGTTGTTGGCGTTCGCTGCGGAAATTCCGGGATCGGGCGGCCTGGCCTTGTTACGGTGCCGGGATGCCCGCTCAGCGCGCCCTTCTGCCGCGGTCGACACCAGCTGCCTCGGGGGTGTCGTCCCGTTCGATCGCCGCGTTGCTGGACCGGCTCGAGGAACGTTGCGTCGAGTGTCACTCCATCATGATCGTGCGCCACGGTCATGTCATCGCCGAAGGCTGGTGGACGCCCTACTCGGCCGAACGCCCGCATCTTCTCTACTCGCTGACCAAGTCGTTCACCTCGATCGCCGTGGGGCTCGCGATCGCCGACGGGCTGCTGTCGCTGGACGACCGCGTGGTGGACGTGTTACCCGACCACGTTCCCGCCGACATCTCGGCGCAGGGACGCCGCATCACCGTCCACCACCTGCTGTCCATGACCGCCGGCCACGCGACGGACAGCCTCGACCAGGCTTGGCGGCTGGAACCGGGCGACCTGACCAAGGGCTTCCTGCGCGTACCGTTCACCGTGGCCGAGGGGACGCGGCACACCTACGACAACGCGACCACGTACGTCCTGGCCCGGATGGTGGAGCGAGTTACCGGCTGCGGCCTCCCGGAACTGCTCGACGATCGTCTCTTCCGGCCGATGGGCATCCACCACGCCGAATGGGACCGGCTGGCATCCGGCGCTGTGTTCGGGTTCCACGGGCTGCATCTGACGACCGAGGCGGTCGCCGCCGTCGGCGAACTGCTGCTGCGCGAAGGTGCCTGGGAAGACCGGCAGCTCGTACCCAGCGAATGGGTACGGCTGGCGACCAGCCGTCACATCGAGACCCTGCAATCGGCCGACGGCCCGCGCGACGCCGACTCTCTTGTCGGGTACGGGTACCAGTTCTGGATGTCGCGTGGCGGCTACCGCGGTTACGGCTCCTTCGAGCAGCTGTGCATGGTCTTTCCCGAGCACGATCTGGTCGTCGCCATGACGGCGGGCAATGGCCCTTCCGGGGAAACACCCGCCGCCGTCTGGGACTGCCTGCTACCTGTTATGGACCAGCCAGCAAGCAGCCGGGACGACGAGATCCTCGCCGACCGACTGCGACGGCTGTCGTTCGTACCGGTGCCGGGTCAGGCTGCCCCGCAACGTTCGGTCACGGCGAGGATCGACGCCTCCGCCGAGAATTCGGCCCTGCCCGACGGGACCGCAGTGGTTGTCGATGGCGTGGACGGCGGTTGGCTCCTGCAACTCGGGCAATCCATCAAGATCGCGATCGGCCACGGCGAATGGCTGGGAAAGCTCGGCCGCCCGATCGTCGCAGCCGGTGCCTGGCAGGGCGACACGTTCGTCGCTGACCTCTACCTCATCACCACCCCGCACCGGGTCCGGCTGCTGCTCGACGCCGGCGCGGGGACAGCGCTGGCGACGTGGAGCACCGTGCCCCTGACCAGCCCCGGCCTGGCACTGCAGCTGCGAGCGCCGCTGATGACACGGCCCGACGTCGCCTAGCTAGTGGGATGCCGGGCCCGGGTTGGTGGCCAGCGCACTAGCTCGACCACCGCCGGGTGGCGGCGCGATTCAGCGCGGCGCGCCCCCCGCGCGGTGTACCGGGCCGTGGGATTCGGCGCAGAAGGGCTCGGCGTCGCCGTGCCCTACGGCGCGGTCATCGACGTGGTCGACCTGCAGGGTGGTGTGCCCGATCTCGTAGGTCTCGCGCAGCATCCGTTCCATCTCGCGCCGTACGCCGTGGCAGTCGTGCCCCGGGTCGACCAGTACGTGCGCGGACAGTGCCGGTTCGCCCGAGGTGATGGTCCAGACGTGCAGGTCGTGTACCTCCGACACGCCTGCGGTGGTGGCCAGCCGCTCGCCGAGGGCACCGGTGTCCAGGCCGGCCGGCGCCGCCTCCAGGAAGATCCGCCCGGAGTCACGGAGCAGACCGATGCTGCCTTTGACCATCAGTACGACCACGACAGCGGAGGCGATGCCGTCCGCCCGGTCGAACCCGGTGAGCAGGATGAGCAGTCCGGCCAGCGCGGTGGCCAGGAAGGCGAACAGGTCGTTGAGGATGTGCTGGAAGGCGCCGCGGACGTTGAGGCTGCCGCGGTTGGCGCGGCTGAGCAGCCAGGTGGCCACCAGGTTCACCGCCACTCCGACCAGCGCGGTGGCCAGCACCGGCCCGCCGGCCACCGCCCCGGGGTCGATCAGTCGTCGGACCGTCTGGTAGCCGAGCCACCCGGCGAGGAGCAGCAGGGTGAGCCCGTTGATCTGGGCGGACAGGATCTCCGCTCGGCGGAAGCCGTAGGTAAAGCCGCTGCGGGGTGGCTTCGCCGCAAGGCGCATCGCGACCAGTGCCAGCACCAGCGATGCGGCGTCGGTCAACATGTGTGCGGCGTCGGAGAGTAGGGCCAGCGATCCGGCCAGCAGACCGATGACAACCTCGACGGTCATGAATCCGACGATCAGGCCGAAGGCGCTCCACAGCCACCGCTGGTCCGCGTCGCCGCGGACCGTGTGCGAGTGCCCCGAGTGCTGACCGTCGACTGCCATCCCGTCAATATATGGCCACATTGCTATGTGTGCAAGTGTCGCCGACCAAAACGGCGGAAACCCTGATCAGAAGGCTGGTCACGACTATCGTCAGTGCCGATACCAGGTCTTTTCGGGAGGTCTGCGTGACCGTCACCGCACCACGCCCATCGGGTACGCCGCAGACACCACAGCCCATTGTGGTGAGCCCGTGGCCGGTGGACGCGCCGCCCAGAGGTTCCTGGCTCGCGCGGACACTGCGTACCACCGACGCGAAGCAGATCGGCCTGATGTACATGGTCACCTCGTTCGCCTTCTTCATCATCGCCGGCGTACTGGCCATGCTGATGCGCGCCGAGCTGGCCCGGCCGGGCATGCAGTTCCTCAGCACCGAGCAGTACAACCAGTTGTTCACCATGCACGGCACGATCATGCTGCTGCTGTTCGCGACGCCGATCCTGTTCGCATTCGCCAACTACATCGTGCCGCTGCAGATCGGCGCGCCGGACGTCAGCTTCCCGCGACTCAACGCGTTCGCGTACTGGCTGTACCTGTTCGGCGGCATCATCGTGGTCGGCGGCTTCCTCACTCCGGACGGGCCAGCCGACTTCGGATGGACTGCGTACCAACCACTCGCCAGCGGTCAGGCCTCACCGGGCTTCGGGCAGAACATGTGGTACCTGGGACTGGCCATCAGCGGCCTGGGCACGATCCTGGGCGCGGTCAACATGGTCACCACCATCCTGACCCTGCGGGCGCCGGGCATGACGATGTTCCGGATGCCGATCTTCACCTGGAACATCCTGGTCACCAGCCTCCTGGTGCTGATGGTCTTCCCGATCCTGGCCGCCGCGCTGGCCGCGGTGATGGCCGACCGGATCCTCGACGCGCACGTGTTCGACGCGGGCACCGGCGGCGCCATGCTGTGGCAGCACCTGTTCTGGTTCTTCGGCCATCCCGAGGTCTACATCGTGGCGCTGCCGTTCTTCGGCATCATCACCGAGGTGATTCCGGTGTTCAGCCGCAAGCCGGTGTTCGGTTACAAGGGCATGGTCGGTGCCACGATCGCGATCGCGGCGCTGTCCATGACGGTGTGGGCGCACCACATGTTCGCCACCGGCCAGGTGCTGCTGCCGTTCTTCTCGTTCCTGTCGTTCCTGATCGCGGTACCGACCGGGCTGAAGTTCTTCAACTGGATCGGCACCATGTGGCGCGGCCAGATCACCTACCACTCGGCGATGCTGTTCGCAATCGGGTTTCTGGTGACCTTCCTGCTCGGCGGTCTGTCGGGAGTGTTGCTGGCCTCCCCGCCGATCGACTTCCAGGTCACCGATTCCTACTTCGTGGTGGCGCACTTCCACTACGTACTGTTCGGCACGATCGTGTTCGCCGTCTATGCCGGGGTGTACTTCTGGTTCCCCAAGATGACCGGCCGGATGCTCGACGAACAGTTGGGGAGACTGCACTTCTGGCTCACCTTCGTAGGTTTCCAGAGCACATTCCTGGTGCAGCACTGGCTCGGGGCCGAAGGCATGCCCCGCCGATACGCCGACTATCTGGCCACCGACGGGTTCACCACGCTCAACATGGTGTCCTCGATCGGCGCCTTCATCCTCGGCCTGTCCATGCTGCCGTTCCTGTGGAACGTGTACAAGTCCTACAAGGCCGGCCCGATCGTCGAAGTGGACGACCCGTGGGGCTACGGCAACGCACTGGAATGGGCCACCAGCTGCCCGCCGCCACTACGCAACTTCGACCGGATGCCCCGCATCCGCAGCGAACGCCCCGCCTTCGACCTGAAGTTCCCGGAACTGGCCGCCGGCAGCGCGTCCCCGCTGGCCCCACCCGAAGGTGGGGACCTCCAGGTCGGTGCGCGGCCACAGGCCGGTCCGGCGTACAGCCAGGCACCGCGGACCGCCACGATACCCGGGGAACTCAGCGAACCACCGGTACGCGGAATGCCCAAACATCCCGACGAGCCGGGCCACCGCGACGAACCGAGGTCTGGTCCATGATGGACACTCTACTGGCGCGGACATGTGCCGTCTCTTCGGGATGACCAGCGCTCCGGCCCGTACCAGCGCCACCTTCTGGCTGCTGGACGCGCCGGACAGTCTGGTCGCGCAGAGCCATCGGGAACCGGACGGCACCGGGCTCGGTAGCTTCGACAGCTCTGGGACCGCGGTGCTGGAGCGCTGGCCGATCGCCGCATACCAGGACCACGCCTTCATCTCGGACGCCCGAAAACGCTCCGCGACCACCTTCGTGGCGCACATCCGGTACGCCTCCGACGGGGCCGTCGCCGAACGCAACACCCACCCGTTCTGCCAGCAGAACCGGATCATGGCACACAACGGTGTCATCGGCGGCCTCAGCGAGCTCGACCGCGAACTCGGCGACCACCGGAGTCTGGTGCACGGGGAAACCGACTCCGAACGCTTCTTCGCGCTGATCACCAAACACATCGACGGCAACGGCGGCGATGTGAGCGACGCGATCACCCGCTCGGCCTGCTGGGTGGCCACCCACCTGCCGCTGTACGCGCTCAACATCGTGCTCGCCACGGACACCCAGTTGTGGGCGTTGCGTTATCCGGACACCCATCAGTTGTTCGTCATCCCGCGCCGGGCCGGCGGCCGGACCGGCGACGCGCACCTGCACCAGGTCAGCCCGGTGGGCACCATGCAGGTGCACTCGGAGGACCTGGCGGAGCGGGCCGCGGTCGCGGTCGCCAGCGAACGGATGGACGACGATCCCGCCTGGCATCCGCTACGTTCCGGCGAGCTGCTGCACGTGGACGGTGGGGGACGGATCCACACCACCCTTGCGGTGCCCGGCCCACCTGCTCATCCGCTGACGCTGACCGATCTCGCACCACACGCCGCAGCCTCGCAGGCTGCTGCGAAGACCAGCTGAGCGCACGCTGGTGTCAGTGGTGGAAGGCCTGCATCTCGCCACTTCCGGACCGGCCACCCTCGCGATCCAGCATGGCCACCGTACGTTGCAGGTCGGCGAAGAACAGAACCGCCAGATCGTGGCTGAAACTGTTACGCACCACCACCCGTAGCGCCGCGAGATCCTCCCGGTCGGCGGGGAAGTTGTACGCCGGCACCTGCCAGCCCCGTTCCCGTAGGCCGCGCGAGACGTCGAACGCGGAGTACCCGGTCTCCGTGTCCGCCATCCGGAACGCGAAGACCGGGAGCTCTGAGCCGTCGGTGAGCAGCTCGAACTGGCCCATCCCGGCGATCTGGCCGGACAGGAACATCGCGACGTCCCGGCAGGCCTGCTGGACCTTGCGGTATCCGTCCCGGCCGAGGCGCAGAAAGTTGTAGTACTGGGCCACGATCTGCGCACCGGGCCGGGAGAAGTTCAGTGCGAAGGTGGGCATGTCGCCGCCCAGATAGTTCACCTTGAACACGAGTTCCTCAGGTAGTGCCTCGCGGTCCCGCCAAACGATCCAACCGACCCCCGGGTACACCAGCCCGTACTTGTGGCCCGAGGTGTTGATCGACGCGACCCGCGGCAGTCGGAAGTCCCATTCCAGTGCCGGGTCGAGGAACGGCGCGATCATCGCGCCGGATGCGCCGTCCACGTGGATCGGGATGTCCCATCCGGTACGCTCCCGCAGCGCGTCAAGGGCGGCGGCGATGTCGCTCACCGGCTCGTAGCAACCGTCGAAGGTGGACCCGAGGATGGCGACGACGCCAATGGTGTTCTCGTCGCACCGGGTGATCGCCTCTGCCGCGGTGAGATGGAACCGGTCCCCGCTCATCGGTACATAGCGAGGTTCGACCTCGAAATAGTTGGCGAACTTCTCCCAGCAGACCTGGACGTTGATCCCCATCACCAGGTTCGGCCGGTCGGTGGACAGCCCGGCCCTGCGGCGGCGTTGCTGCCAGCGGCGTTTGAGTGCCAGTCCGCCCAGCATGGAGGCCTCGCTGGATCCGGTGGTGGAGCAACCCGTGGCCCGGGCCGGATCCGCGCTGTGCCAGAGCCGGGCCAACATGTTGACGCACCGCAGTTCCAACTCGGCGGTCTGCGGATACTCGTCCTTGTCCACCATGTTCTTGGCCAGGCACTCGTTCATCAGAAGACCCGCCTCGGGCTCCATCCAGGTCGTGACGAAGGTGGCAAGGTTGAGCCTGGCGGAGCCGTCGAGCATCAGTTCGTCGCGGATGAGTTGCGCCGCGGTGGCCGGCAGCATCTCGCCGGCGGGCAGCTCGTCGCGGGGCACTGAGCCGGTCTCGGCACCACGCGAGTACATCGGATTGATCTCCAGGTCGGGGCGCGCGCGTTCGTGCCGTGGCCGCAACCCCATCGTGCTCCCCCATGCTCGCACTGGTGCCGACCTGGTCATCATTCCCCAGCTTCGGGCAGGTCCGGGCCGGAACGCGACCACCATCGGCCGGGCCCGGCCGATGAGAAACTCCTACCGGACGGCTTTTTCCGGGCAGTCGAGCATCAGAAGGCGGAAATCTACGCGTACACGCCTATTGACGTATGAGATCGCCATTGACATCATTTTCCCATTCGCCCCAGATTCACCTCGCGCAATGACCCACAGACCGGAGGTCACATGCGACAGATCCCCCGTTCCCCCTCGTAGCAGCCGGCCCGGTCCGCGACCGCTCCCCTCCCGCGGCGCGCCCCGAACCGCCCGAAGACCGCCCTCCCCTCCCCTGGGCTGGCGGTGACCCCCATCCGTCGGTCCGTCCACTACGGACACCATCCGGCGGTCCTCCTGCGGCCGTTCCCCCAGCCCGAGCCGCCAGCCGCTACCCCGTCGGATCGCGCCCGACGGCAGGTTCGCGTACCCGGGTGACGGAGGTGCGGTGCGCCCGGCACGGAAAGGCTCGTCATGAGCGACGTCGAACCCAACGTCCCCGCGTACGGCGAAATGTCCTGGTTCTGTTGTGGCAGCTCCTGGGGCCCGTGCAGTTCCGCAGGCGGTGGCGCCTGCGGTAACTGCAACTCCGGCTCCCACCAGTGCGCCTGGCCGCACGCCTCGGACGCCTGCTACAGCATCACCAAGCCCTACAACTGCGGCCACAACCTGCTGCTGCGCGGATGCGGCCACGTCTTCACGGTCACCAACCAGTGCAACGGTTCTTCGGTGACCGCCAGTGTCGCCGACTGCGGACCCAACACCCAGATGTTCTGCGGCGAGAAGCACTGCTGCGGATCCACCTGCGGCACCGACCGGCTGATCGACCTGACCCCGTCGGCATTCAGCGCCATCGCCAGCCTGTCCAGTGGCCTGCTACCCGCCGCGATCACGAGCTGAGGGGGACGACATGACCGCACTGGACCGTAGACGATTCCTCACCAGCGCCGTACTCGGCACCGCCGGGGTTGCCGGCGCGACCGCACTGGGCTCGCTGGCCCCGGAGGCCGCGTTCGCCAAGACCGTCTCACTGGACCCCGGCGCCAAGGACCCCAACTTCGCCGAAGGTCGGATCACCGGGATCAAGGACTCCATGCTCCTGGTGACCGGCTCCGACAAGGTGCTGCACCGCATCCAGGTGACCAACGGCACCAGCATCTGGAAGCTGCATCCCACCACCTTCGACCAGGTCGCCGTCGGCGACGGCCTGTACGCCCGCGGCGTACGGATGCCGGACGGCTCGCTCGCCGCCGACTCGCTGTGGGTGAACATCGTCAGCATGTCGGTGGAGATCACCGCCATCGGCAACGGTTGGCTGCACTTCAACCACAACGGCGGCAAGATCATCGGCCACGTGGTGGCGGGTCGTACGGCAGCGCTGTACAGCAACGCGCCCGCCACCGGCGACCTGTCGAAGCTGCGGATCGGCAAGCATGTCCACGTGATCGGCGCCTGGCGGCCGGACACCAACGAAGTCGACCTGGCGACGGTCTACGCCGGCAAGGCGTAAGGAGAGGTCATGACTGGATGGCTCGCACCGCTCCAGCCGGTACTGCTCGCCGTCGTACTGGCCTGGTCGGGTCGGCTCAAGCTGACCAGCCGCATCGCCCGGGAGACCGCCGCGAAGGGCGCACTGGGCGCTCTGGTCGGCAAGAACCGGGCGCCGGGCGCCTACGTCACGCTCGGCGTGCTCGAAGTGCTCGTCGCGGCGGCCCTACTGGCCGGCGGGTTGGCGACGGTCCTACCTTCGACGGCCGTACTACCCCGGGTCGCCGCCGGGTCCGCCGGAGTGCTCTTCGTCGGATTCCTCGGCTACCTGGTCTACGTACGACTGTTCGCACCGGAGTCGTCCTGTGGCTGTGTGAGCGCCCGACAGGCGCCGGTCGGCGTCCGTACCTTCTGCCGTGCCGGACTGCTACTGGCCTCGTCGGCGCTCGCGCTGACGACCGGTACGGTCTGGCCGGCGGCGCTGGTCGACCATCCGGTCGCCGGGACGGCGGTACTGGTGGGTGAGGTCGTGGCGGTGGTGCTGCTGTCGCCGGAGGCGGACCGGAGCTGGCTGCTGCCGATGCGCCGGCTGCGCGCGAGGTGGCGGCCGCATCCGTTGTCCGGAATGGCCTACGATCTACCGCTCGCCTCGACCCTGCAACAGTTGCACCGTAGTATCGCCTACCGGCAGGTGGGCGCGCTGTTGAGCAGCGACGTACTGGACAGCTGGGATTCGGGTGACTGGCGGATCGTCTGTTACCAGGCCCGTCGGCAGACCGATGCCGGCGCCAGCGCCAGTACTGCGGTGTTCGCCGTACCCCGGCTGCGTTACGAGCCGGATGCGGTGAAGGTGACCTTCGTCGACGACTCGAGCGAATTGGGTTCGGTCGGCGCCGGTCCGGTGCTCGCCCCGGCCTGAGGAGCGGCGCGGAAGACCCGCGGCCCGGGTGCGGTTGTTCCTGGTGGACAGCCGTACCCGGGTCGTTCGCTGTTCGAGTGAGGACTGATTGACTAGCGGAATATTGCTACAGCAACTATGGTTGTGACCGGCAGGCCAGTACCGGCCTCCGGTTGCCAGCTGAGGAGTACGCCATGCCAGCGGTCAGCGTCGAGAACCCTCTGGTTCTGCCCCGCGTCCCTGAACCAGCCCCGACCAGTACCGACCGTCCGGTCAAGTCCGTCACGACCGCACCGTCGGGCTACGAAGGTGAAGGCTTCCCGGTCCGTCGTGCCTTCGCCGGGGTGGACCTGCGCGACCTGGATCCGTTCATCCACATGGACCAGATGGGCGAGGTCGACTACGCGCCCGGCGAGCCCAAGGGAACCGCCTGGCATCCGCACCGCGGCTTCGAAACCGTCACGTACATGATCGACGGCACCTTCCAGCACCAGGACTCCAACGGCGGCGGCGGACTGATCACCGACGGCGACACCCAGTGGATGACCGCCGGGGGCGGGATCCTGCACATCGAAGCCCCGCCGGAGGACCTCGTGGTGTCCGGAGGACTGTTCCACGGCTTCCAGCTGTGGGTCAATCTGCCCGCCAGGATGAAGCTGACCGCACCCCGCTACCAGGACATCCGGGGACGCGAGGTCGCGCTGCTCAGCTCACCCGACGGCGGCGCCCTGGTACGGGTGATCGCCGGTGAAATCGCCGGGCATGCCGGGCCGGGCGTGACCCACACCCCGATCAGCCTGGCACACGCGACCCTGTCGGCCGGCGCCGAACTGAGCCTGCCATGGCGGGCCGACTTCAACGCGCTCGTCTACGTACTGGCCGGCCGGGGCACCGTCGGCAGTGCCGGTCGGCCGGTACACACCGGACAACTCGCCGCCTTCGGCTCCGGCGACCTACTGCGCATCGCCGCAGAGCCCAATCAGGAATCCCGCAGTCCCGAACTGGAAGTGCTTGTCCTCGGTGGACAGCCGATCCGCGAGCCGGTCGCCGCGTACGGGCCGTTCGTGATGAACACCCGACGTGAACTGCTACAGGCGTTCGAGGACTTCCAGGCCGGCCGGTTGGGCAGCATCCCGGCCGACCCGCACCCCGGGCACGACGTACTCTGACCCTACGGTGGGCCGCTGCGTTCAGCGGCACGTCCAACACACATGTCGGCGCCGGCGGGATCTCGAGATCCCGCCGGCGCCGACATGTGTGTGGTCGGTTCTGTCGCGCCGGGCTCAGCGCTTACGAGGGGCGCGCTTGGCGGCCGACCTGGTCGCGGTCTTGCGGGCCGGGGTCCGCTTCGCCGCAGCCTTCGCCGTGGTCTTCTTCGCGCCGGTCGCCTTGGCCGCCTTCGTCGCGGTCTTCTTCACCGTCTTCGCCGGGGCCGCCTTCTTCGTGGTCGCGGCCTTCTTCGCGGTGGTCTTCTTGGCGGTCGTCTTCTTGGCGGTGGCCTTCTTCGCCGCCGTGGACTTGGCGGCGGCCTTCTTCGCCGTGGTCTTCTTCACCGCGGCGATCTTCTTCTTGCCCGTCACCGCATCCTTGAAGCCCTGGCCCGGACGGAACGCCGGCACCGAGGTCTTCTTCACCTTCACGGCCTCACCGGTGCGCGGGTTGCGGGCCGTGCGCGCCGCACGGGGCCGCTTCTCGAACACCCCGAACCCCGCCAGCGAGATCTTCCCGCCCTTCGACACGGTCCGCTGGATCTCCTCCAGCAGCGCCTCCAACGCGGTGGTGGCGGTCTTGCGGTCACCGAGCCGTACGGTCAGCGCCTCGATCAGCTCTGCCTTGTTCACCACAACTCCTGGTTCGTCGTTGGCATACGCCTTCTCAACTGGTAAGTATGCATGCCGTCGTGGCACTGACCAAACAGGACAGCAAAGAAGACCCAGTATCGGGCACTATTGCAGCTGCCTGACCGTCCTCAACCGACACTGCGAAAGCCCCGCGGCCGACCCGCCGGGGCAACGCAACGGCCCGCACTGTGTCCTATCTGGATGGTGCCCACCACCGCGCGGATCTCCCGGAACCACGGCGCGGCGAATCAGTCAGTCCCGTGCATGCGCGTTGAACGCCCAGGATGGCCGGTCCGGGCGCGTTTGGAGGACGTCGGTCACCGCCGCGGGAATGCCGTCCAGGACCGACAGCGGCCCGAACTCACTGTCGCGGGTGAGACAGGATCCAGCCAGGATCAACGATCCGGGACCGATCCGACTGCCTTCACAGACGATCGCGTCGGCCTCGATGACCGAGCCGGCACCGATCCAGCAGCCCCGGATCATCGCGCCCGAACCGATCGTCACATCCTCGGAGATAACAAGTTCTCTGTCCGGTAGCAGATGCAGAACGGCATTCGGCAAGATCTGAACGTTGTCGCCGATGCGTACCTGCCCGTGCGGACCACCTATGATGCGCACCCGCGCACCGATCACGCACCGGTTCCCCACCACGACATCGCCAAGGATCTCGGCGGAATCGAACACCACGCTCCGATCCGCGATAGTCGGTCCACCACTCTGAAAGGCATAACGGACACCCATGCATGCTCCCCGGAAGAGACGTACTGCGGGCGCTGGCCACCCTGCCCGCGACACGATGGGGCCAGCGCACGGCGCGGGCCACCCCACCGGTGCTTCCCGGCCGGGACGCCGACAACCGCTCGCGGCCCCGAACGGTAGCCGGCCGGGGGACCCGATATGGCACGAATACCCGATCGCGCGACCATCCTCGGTCAAAGAGTTCGATCGGGGCCGGTACGGTGCGACCCCATCCCGTCCGACGACGGTGACCGGCGAGCAGATCCTCCAGTTCCAGGCGGTACGACACGCCTCGGCCGACCGACTACCCGCGACGTGGCTGTCCCGACAACGACATCGCCGCTGACACCAGTATGGACAGTCCGAACGCGACGGTGCGACGCCGACAACGTCCACGAAGGTGCGGATCGGCAACGGCTCGTGGACACCTTCCGGTTCCCGGGACCCCACCCCGCGAGATGTATCGGTGCCAGCGATCCTCCGGCCGGTCCAACGCATCAGTGCACCACCCGGTAACGGCCACCCGGGCCAAAAAGCGTCAGCCGCAGCTCACCGGTGTCGCGTGGGCCGGATCCAACGCGTTACGCACCTCGTGCAGCGCGGTCGCGTCGAACGCGATCGCCACATGCTCGGCCAGGTCCACCAGACAGGTGTCCTGCAGCACGTGGTTGTCCACGGTGGACCCGGACAGCGCCTGCGAACGGTACGGGGTGACGACCTCGTCGTAGCGGGTGGAGATCACCGTGTACCGCACCCCTGGAACGGTGTCGCCGCCGGCGTTGAGGTGGGTCAGCATGTCGGAGTCACGCACCTGGTCGATGCAGGCCGGGCAGGCGCTGTAGACCAGGTCGCTGGCGCCGGGGAACTGGGTGGCCAGGGTGGCCAGTCCGTCCAGTGTGGTGCCGTGGTTGGACGGAGCCAGCCCGACCAGACTGTGCACCTTGGCTGCGCCACCCAGGAACTTCAGGTAGTAGCGCGGCATCATGCCGCCCTGCGAGTGCCCGACCAGGTCGACCCGGTCCGCTCCGGTACTGGCACGCACCTGGTCGACGAACGTGGCGAGCTGTCGGGCGGAATCGGCCACCGGACCGATGCCCTGGATGAGATTGCCCGGGGTGTTGCCGTAGTCCAGGGCGTAGACGCAGTAACCCCGGTGTGCCAGCAGCGGCGAGAGGACGACCCAGTTGTCGTACCTGTTGGCGAAGGTGCCGTGCACCAGCACCACCGGGTACGGGTGTGCGGCGGTGGGGTGACAGGACCAGTCGTTGGCGCCCGGTGGTGGCGCGATGGGGTCGCCGAAGGGATCAGCGGAGGCAGAGATCATCGGGGTCCGCGCCGGTGTGCCGGCGGCGGCGGCGGTGCCCGGGCTGGCGAGCAGTACGGCAGCCAGTGCTGTGGCGAACAGGGCGATTCGTGCCGGCCGGATCCGCATGGGTACCCCTTCCGGCCCGTGCGGGGGCAGCGGGCGGCGAGCGATCAGACGAACGATTCCCATGGACGTGACGCACGTCGCAGTGGAGATACCGCACATTACCACTCAGTAGCATGAAAAAGGAATACGCGGATCACGCCCAGAGCCGGTAGAGCACCTCACCCGCGTCCGGCACGACGAGTGTGTCCGGAGCCGCCCAGCGCGCCGGATCCACCGTGGCCGGATCACGGTAGGACAACCCCAGCGCGCGGGTCGTCGTCTCGTCGATCCCGGTGGCCAGGGTGACCGTGATACGGCACCGCTCCCCCGCCCCGGCGCTCCAGGTGCCGCTGCCACGCAGATGGGTCGAGTGCGCCAGAACGCCCCACCGATGGTCACGGAAACGCTCCCACTGTCCGGTGAAGTAGTCCCGGCAGTGGTAACCGATCGCGGTGATGTCGGCGGCGTGGGTATGGCTGACCGTACGTACGTGCGGGGCGTAGATCACCACCTCACCGCCGTCGGCCACCACCGGTTCCACCTTGTACATCCCCTTGGCCGCGGTCCACATCTCGTCGTAGCGGTTCGGGATGAGCGACAACACCTGGCGCACGGGCCGGTCCACATAGCGGACGTGGGCCTGCGCGGCGACCTGGGCGGCCAGCGCCCAGGAGTCCTCGGTCCGACCGTAGGCGATCGAATGCAACCGGATGCTGCCGGACTCCACCACCATGCTCAACGCCCGGGTACGGCAGGGCACCAGCCGGGCCGCGGCGTCGATCAGCCGCCGTACCGGTGTGTCGTGGGTGCCGATCATCGCGGCGCTGGTGATCAGCGCACCCAGCCAGTGCGACACGTCGATGACCTCGGGCCCGGAGATACCGGGGAACAGGTACTTGTTCCCGCCGGAGAAACCCACCACCTCGTGCGGGAACACCGGACCCACCACCAGCAGTACGTCGTTTTCCAGGACCGCGCGGTTGACCGTCACGTCCACAGTGGTGTCCAGCCTCCCGGCGGACAGCTCGCCTATCTGCCCGGAGTCCAACCGCCCCAGGGTGACCAGGCGATCGGGGTTCCACCACGTGTGGTTGCGAACGCCACCGCTGCCCAACCTGTCGACCAGTTCGGCGCCCACCAGGCCGGCCAACCCTTCGGCCGACATCGGCGCATGGGTACCGAGGGCGACCAGCACACTCAACGACCGCACCCGGGGTGCCAGCGCGGCGTGTACCGCGTCGAGCAATGGTGGCAGGGGACAGCTTCGGGTGCCGTCCGGTACGAGTACACAGACCCGTTTGCCGTCGTAGTCGTCCGCGGCCAGTTGCTCGGCGACAAAACGTCGTATCCGTGCGTCATCCAGTGTTTCCGCTGCGCTGCCTATCCCGACCGCGTCCCGGCCCATCGTCGACCTCCGGTGCTCCGACGGACTCCAGTCTGGCATCGCCGGGCGGTCCCGTCATCATGCCGCTACGGGCCGGTCGGCGATCACTGGTGTACGGAGCCCTTGCGAACCCTCCACTCCCTTGCATAGCGTGCGATACACGGCACTCTCGCCCGGTGCGCCCAAACCGAGCCGTGGAACAGGTGATGAGCGTGACGGTCGGCAGTGAGCGGCGCCACGGCCCGGCGGAACGGGACTGCACCGTACGGCGGGTCATGGTCGGTGTGGACGGCAGCCCGGCGGGCCGCGCGGCATTGGCCGAAGCTGGCCGGGTGGCCAGGGCGGACCGGTTCGAGGTCGTCGCCGTACATGTACGGCGAGGGCTTACCCCACTGGAGGCCCTGGGTTACGCGTTCGCCGGCGGCATCGGCACCAACTGGCTGGACGGACGCGACGACGGCGAACTCAGCGCCTGGCTGGACTGCGTACAGGTCCTGGAGAGCGGCGGGGTGCGGTGGCAGTTCCAGGTACGGTCCGGCGATCCGGTCGAACAGTTGTGCAGCGCGGCGGAGGCGTTCGCGGTCCGCTCGGTCTATCTGGCCGCCCGGACCCGTCGCTGGTGGACCCGACGTTTCCACCGCTGCCCGGCGCACGCTCTGGCCCGGGGTGCTCACTGTCCGGTGCACGTGATCGCCTACTCCGAACGGCCCGGGCACTGTCTGAGTTGAACAGCACGCCGGCCCTTCGGGAAACTCTCAGCTCCACCGGGTATCTTGCCCTCCGGGTTCCCGGCAGGCAGGCTGTGACGGACCCAGAGAGCGACGACCGAGCTGTTGACACGGCAGCGTGCCGGCCCGACATGGCAACGGCATGGCTTTTCAACTGCCATTATCGACGCTAAGTGTTCGCATCGTCGCAACTTGAGACACGTCGTTGGCTCGCGGATGACAGGCACCGTGGGCCCGGTCATGGACAAACTGAGGGGTCGCTGTGGGTGAACATCGACCAGCCGGTGGCACGTCGGTCAAGAAACGACGCGCACCGTGGTGGGCCAAGCTCTCACTGGTGTTCGGCGTGGTGCTCGTCGTGCTCTCCGGAGGCGGACTGGCAGCCGGCTCCATTGTGCTCGACCAGGTCAACGGAGCTGTCCATCAGGCCAGCCTGATCGACAACGGTTCCCGCAAGCACAACAACGGCGACACGGTCAAGGGCCCGATCGACATGCTGCTCGCCGGCAGTGATCTGCGGAACAGTTGGAAGAGCAGCGGAGAGAAGCCGCGCACCGACTCCATCATGTGGCTGCACATCCCGCCCGGTCTGGACCACGCGTACCTGCTGTCGCTCCCCCGCGACCTGCAGGTGCAGATCCCGGCCGACCCGCACAGCGGCTTCCTCGGCAGCACCGACCGGCTCAACGCCTCGTTCCCGTCCGGGATGAAAGATGTCAACGACACCGCCGGGGGCATGACACTGCTCAGTCGGACCGTCACCAAACTGACCGGCGCCGAATGGGACATGGCGGGACTGGTCAACTGGGACGGCTTCAAGGAGATCACCACCGCACTGGGCGGCGTCACCATGTGCCTGGACCAGGGCTTCACCTCCCATCAACCGGGCTTCACCAACACCCCGCTGACCTTCCAGAAGGGCTGCCACCACTACAACGCCGACAAGGCGCTGAAACTGGTGCGGCAGCGCGACGACCTGCCCGGCGGTGACTACGGCCGCCAGCAGCTGCAGCAGCAGTTCATCAAGCAGATCCTCAAGCAGGCCACCAGCAAGGGCGTGGTCAGCGACCCGAGCAAGCTCAGCAGCGTGGTGAAGGCGGCCGGCAAGTCGGTCACCCTGGACCTTGGTGGCTACAGCGTCGCCGAAGTCGGCCTGGCGCTGCACAACATCACCCCGTCCAAGATCGTCACCCTGCAGGTACCGCACTATTCGATCGGCGGCGCCGACAACTACCAGGGTGAAGGGCTGCAGCAGCCACTCGGTGGCGAATTGTTCAAGGCGATGCGTACCGACACGGTCGACGACCTTCTGCTGACCCACCCGGAACTGACCTCGAAGCTGCCCGCCTGAGCACTGGTGCCGCCGGCTGTACTTCGGTCGGCGGCACCAGTGTCACCCGCGCCGTCAGGCGCACCGCTGTCGAGTGAAGCGCAGCCTCGCCTCGTCGAAGTAGCCACGGTCACCGGTACGCCGGTCCGTGCCGTAGTAGCGGTGCGCATAGTGGGTGTGCGCAAGGCTGCGTACCTCGACCAGGTCGCCGGGCCGGGTCCGACCGGTCACCCGGCCGTCGGCCGCCAGCACCGCGCCGGGCGACTTCGCCTGATACTCACGAAGCACCGCGCAACGCCCGGGCCGCTGCCACCGGACCACCAGGCCGGTCCCCGCGAGCAGGACGATACCCACCAGTAGCAGGATCCCCAGTCGATGCCGGCGCAACCACGCCGGTCGGCGGGTGCGGGCGGACTGATCGGACACAGGCCGGGTGTCCGTACCCGGTCCAGGGTCCGTACCCGGTCCAGGGTCCGTACCCGGTCCAGGGTCCGGCGCGGGCCGGGACGGCCCCGCGGGGCGCCGCACGCCGTCAGCGGGCGCGACGTCGGGCAGGGCACCTGCCGGCCCGGACCGCGTCAGGTTGTCGCAGTCGCGTCGTAGCGCCACCCAACGCCGCCGCCACTGCTCCTCGTCCCCGGACAACGCGCGCACCACGGCAAGAGTGAGCGCCAGACTGGGCAGGCGCTGGCCGCGCAGACCGTCGTACACGGTGCTGCGGGGCCTGCCGGTGCGGCGGCCCAGTTCCGCATAGCTCGGTGAACCGGCGGCCCGGCGCAGTTCACGCAGATCACGTGCGAAACCGGGCACATCGGCAGCACCGTCCCGGCCGGGTTCGTCGAGGCCGCCGGACTCCGACGCCCGATGAGCTGTCGTCATGGCGAGAGTCCATCCGCGCGTGTCCGGGTTCATCCGGACCTGTCCGAAACACTACCTGTCCGAGCCGCTCCTGGTGTACCACCGAGTGGCACAACTCGGGTTCCACGGCACGGTTCGCGGGCGACTCGACACCATCCGCGATCGCATCCCGGCAACAGGAGGCAACATGCGTACAAGAATCTACCGGCTGCTCGCCGGTGCGGGCGTGGTCGGCGGGCTCTGCCTGTCGTTCGCCGCTCCCGCCCAGGCCGACCAGCACGGCTACGACGCGGTGGTCTGCCACACCGATACCGCCTACATCTACCAGTACGAGAGCACCTCATCCAGCCGGCGCGACGCGTTGCCCCGGGGCGCGCACTTCCAGGTGTACCACGAGGACGGCAGCTGGAACTTCGGCGTACGCAACTACAACGGCGTCTCCGGTTACGTGCTGGCCAGCCAGCTGTGCAGCGCCTGAGTACGACGTACCCGGTGCCCCTCGGTGACGGCTCGAGCAACGAAGGAGATCGCATGAACGGCAGGAAAGTACGCCGCTACGCGGCCGCGGCGGCCAGCGCCGCGGTACTGGCCGGCACCCTCAGCCTGGTCGGCACCGCACCGGCGGTCGGCGCGCCCGCCGTCACCGGCCATCAGATCAGTCCCGCGGTCAGCGGCGACCGCCGGTGCGTGACCTGGTCCAAGGTGTTCGTCCGCAACTACCCGGCCGGGCAGGCGTGGACGCAGCTCTACCAGAACCAGACCTTCAGCGTGTACGAGTACCGGGCCTCGGGTTGGGCTCGCGGCTTCGCCTGGGGCTACGTGAACACCGACCAGAGCCCCTACGCGGCGCCTTACAACAACGTCTGGGTGGAGAGCGCGGCACTGGGTAAGCACGTCAACGACGGCTCCACCTGCTGAATCAGCGGGTGCGGCAACGGAAGCTCCGCCCGTCCCTACCGGGCGGAGCTCCGCTGGTCACCGTCAACGGCGGTGCAGGGCCAGCCGGGCCGGGGTCTGGGTCGCCGGGACCTTGCGTACGAACGACTCCCGGGCCGCGGCGAAGCCGCTCCGGTCGTCGAACATGTCGCGGGCCATCTCCGCCAGTTCCAGCGTCTCGTGGTAGTCCATCGGGCGGGGTGCGGGCTTGCGACCGGCGACGATCCGCCGCCAGGTGACCGGCTCGGCGGACTGCTCGGCCAGGTTGGTCAGCCAGGCGTCGAACTCGGCCGGATCAGTGGGGCCGGTCAGGTCCACCAGGCCGAGCCGCTGGGCGGTACCGGCACCCACCGGCAGGCAGTCGGACAGCAACCGTTCCGCCTGCTGCATGCCGACCCGCCGGGGCAGCGTGAAGGTGTGCAGTTCGGAGCCGTACAGACCCATGTCGTAGTACGGGTTGAGTACGACACCGGAACGGGCCACCACCACGTCGGCACCGAGGCCGAGCATCACCCCGCCGGCGCCGGCATTGCCGGTGAACGCGGAGATGGTGACCTGCTCCTCGCCCGCCTCGACCACTTCCCTGCAGACCAGGTTGATCGCCTTGATGTTCTCCCAGGCGGTCGCCGCCGGGTCGGCCGCGGCGGAGATCTCCCCGAGGTGGATGCCGTTGCAGAAGGTGTCCAGGCCACCGCGCAGCACCAGTACCCTGGTGTCTTGTCGGGCCGCCCGGTGTAGCTCACGACGCAACCGCCGGCACTGGTCCACGCCGACCGCACCGTTGTAGAAACGGAAGGTCAGTTCACCGACCGGGCCACGGCGCCGGTAGCTGATCTCGGCGGGTCCGTCGTCGCGCAGCGGTACCCGGTCGATCGCGGCACCCAGCACCGTGGTCGCGGGCAGCTTCGGCCGGCCACGCTGCCGTAGCTGCCCGATCCAAACCGCACCGGTACCGGCGGCGACCAGTACGTACCCGGACTGCCGGCCGATGATCTCACCGGGGCGCCCCGAGATCGGGTCGCCGAATTCGCCGCCGTCGGACAGCAGCGAGCCGTCCGGCCCGCCCGCGGGATGCGCGTCGAAGGCATGTACCGGCATGCCGGCCAGTTCGGTACGCACCCCGGGAAAGCCGTCCGCGGCACGGATACGGCGCAGGATGGTGGCGGCGTCATCGGACCAGTCGAAGGCCCGGTCGACCTGCTTGAGCAGCGGCCGCAGCCGCGCATCGCGTACCGGGCGATCCGCCTCGTCCAGCGGGACCGGGCGGAAACCCGGGTCAGCGGCGTGCTCGACGCTCTCCAGTGCGCAGGCGACCGCCGCGTCGGCGACCGGCCCGGTATAGAGCGTGGACTTGCGCGGAGGATCGGCCGGCATCGGGAACTCCCGGTGGGCCCAGATCGGGCCGGCGTCCATCTCCTCGACCGCCTGCAGCGCCGTCACACCCCACAGCGGGGCGGCTTCGGTGATCGCCCAGTCCAGTGAGGACGGGCCCTGGTCGCCGACCGGGCCCGGATGAATGATGACGGTGCGCCACTTGGTCCACACCTCGGTGGGCACGCGCTCCTTGAGGAACGGGCACAGGATCAGTTCCGGTTGCGCCCGGTGGACACCCTCGCAGATGGTCTGTTCGTCGATGGCGAACTCCACGGTCACATCGTGACCGCGTTCTCGTAGTTCGTCCCAGATACGTTGGGTCAGTCCGTTGAATCCAGACACCAGCAGCAACAGATGCACGATGCGTGACCGTAGCGAGATGGTGGGGCTAGGCGCAAATAAAGTAACGCAGGACACTACAGCAATTTGGCTGGTCCTCGGCCTGAGCCGACTCCGCCATCACCACCAGCCCGGCGATTCGTCTAGAGTCTTTGTTGAATTTCAGTAACGCGGTCCTCAGCGGCCCCGAACTGACGGGTGAGCCCGAATATTTCTCGATGCTCTCCGTGACGCCATTCCTTCAGTGAAAGGCAGCACCCCTCGTGCCGATGCACCACTTCAGTTACGGAGTGCTCACGCCCGCGCTCGCGTACGCCGCCTCGTACGTCGGCTGTCTGCTGGGGTTGATGTGCGCCGCCCGGGCCCGGGTGCTCACCGGCGCCGGCCGGCGTGGCTGGCTCGCCGTCGCATCGGTCTCGTTCGGCGGTACCGGAATCTGGGTGATGCACTTCATAGCCATGCTGGGGTTCAGTGTCGGCGACGTGCAGATCAAGTACGACCTCCCGCTGACCGCGGCGAGCGCCGTCGTCGCGATCGTCGCGGTGGGCGCCGGTCTGGCGATCGTCGGCGCCGACGGACGTAAGCTGCACCGCATCGCGCTTGCTGGCCTGTTGATGGGCACCGGCGTGGCCGGCATGCACTACCTGGGCATCGCCGCCATGGTGATGCCGGCGTCGATGACATTCGAACCGATCCTGTTCAGCCTCTCCATTCTCATCGCCGTCGTGGCCTCCGCGGTGGCGCTCTGGTTCACCCTGGTCATCCAGGGCCGCCGCGCCGCCCTGGCCGCTGCGGCCCTGATGGCTGTCGCGGTCTGCGGTATGCACTACACCGGGATGGCGGCGATGCGACTCTCACCCCGCCCCAACGCCGACCTGTCCTCCGGTACCACCTTCGACAGCCTGCTGATGCCGCTGCTCCTGGTGGTCAGCATCGTCACCGTGGTGCTGCTCATCTTCGTCGCCTTCTCCGCTTCGCCCGCCGAACTGGTCGCCGACGCGGAATTCAGCAACCAGTTGCGACGCAACGCCGAGCGGCGCGAACAGAATTCGGCCGCGTCCACCGGTCCCCGGGCTTCCCGCCCGATATCCGGCGCGCCCTCACCGTCCGGCGCACCTGCGCCGGCATCGGCACCGATCGGGCCGCCGCAGCCAATCTCACGGCGGCTGCCCCGCACTCCCGTACCCGGCAACCGCGGCCGCTGATCTGCCTGGCCTGGCCTGGTGGGGCTGGACCCACCAGGACCTGGAGGCGGGGCACACCATGCCCGACCACCCGTTCGGCCACACTGGAGGTCGGGTACGCCGGCCGGCGTACCGGCACGGTGGGCGTGGAGGTCAGGTGCGGACGGGTAGTGACGTCACCGGGGTCGGCCGCGGCACACCGCGGATGCCGCACCGGCTCAGCGACCTGCGCCGGGTATCCTACGGCAGCGCCCTCGCCGTGGGCCAGGGATCCGTCCTGGCCGGGCTGACCATCGTCGAGGCCGTCCTCATCGCCGTACCGGTCTCGGCGGTGGTGGTGCCGGCGGTGTGGCCGGCGCTGCTGCTGCACGGCGCGCTCATCGGCGCCTATCTGTGGGGCTGGTTGGTACCCGGCATCCTGCTGGCCGAGTTCGGCGGCCGCCGGGTACTCGACCTGCACCGCCGGCTCGCCACCCGGTGGTGTGGAGTGGACATCCCCACGCCGTACCGGCCCCGGCCACCCATGCAACTCACCGAGCATGGCTGGTACTGGAACGGCTACGACTACCACAAGTACCGGTGGCTTTCCGCCTGGCAGCAACGGATGCGCTGGATACAGCGAGATCCCGCCACCTGGCGGGATCTCGCCTGGCAGTCCTTCGGCCTACTGTTCGGCGGTCTGCCGGTACTGCTGCCCGCGCTGCTGATCGCGGCCGGTCTGGGTGGTGCACTGACCGGGATCCTCGACCAGGTGACCGACTGGCATCCGTGGTTCGCCACCGTGACGCTGGCGTGCGCGCCGGTCGACCTGCTGGTGGGGGCGCTGCTGGCCAGCCCCGGGCTGGTGTTGCACGGCCGGTGCGCCCGGTTCCTGCTGGCGCCCACCGAACGCGCCCGGCTGACCCAACGGGTGCAGCGGCTCACCGAGACCCGCACCGACGCGGTCGACGCGCAGTCGGCGGAGCTGCGCCGGATCGAACGCGATCTGCACGACGGCGCACAGGCCCGGCTGGTGGCGATGGGTCTGACCCTCGGCACCATCGAACGTCTACTGGACACCGATCCGGTCGCGGCGCGGGAGCTGCTGGCCCGTACCCGGGAGGCGTCCGCGCAGGCGCTGGCCGAGCTGCGGGACCTGGTCCGCGGTATCCACCCACCGGTGCTCGCCGAACGCGGTCTGGGTGATGCGGTACGGGCACTGGCCCTGGACAGCCCGCTGCGGGTCGCGGTGGACGTGGTGCTGGCCGGCCGGCTCGGCCCGCCCGCCGAGTCGGCCGCCTACTTCGCGATCTGCGAGGCGCTGACCAACGTCGGCAAGCATGCCGGTGCGGACACCGTCACCATCGCCGTACGCCACGACGCGGGCAGCCTGCACATCGCGGTCACCGACGACGGGCGGGGCGGCGCGGACGAGTCCCGGGGTACCGGGCTGCGCGGTATCCGGCGTCGACTGGGTACTTTCGACGGAACGCTCACGGTGCACAGCCCGGTGGGTGGCCCGACGACGGTGACGATGGAGATTCCGTGCGCGTTGTCCTTGCCGAGGACCTCTACCTCCTCCGGGAGGGTCTGACCCATCTGCTGCGGGCCGAGGGTTTCGACATCGTGGCCGCCGTGGACAACGGACCCGACCTGCTCGCCGCGCTGACCGGTGAACGTCCCGACGTGGCGGTGGTCGACGTACGGCTGCCGCCGACCTTCACCGACGAGGGTCTGCAGGCGGCGCTGGCGGCCCGTCGGGCAGTACCCGGCCTGCCCGTACTGGTCCTGTCCGCGCACGTGGAACAGTTGTACGCCCGGGAGCTGCTCGCCGACGGCGCCGGCGGGGTCGGCTACCTGCTGAAGGACCGGGTACTCGACACCGGGCAGTTCATCGACGCGGTCCAGCGGGTCGCCGGTGGCGGCACCGCGATGGACCCGGACGTGATCGCCCGGCTGCTGAACCGTCATGCCGCCGACCAGCCACTGTCCCGGTTGACCGGGCGGGAGCGGGAGGTGCTGGCGTTTATGGCGGAGGGACGGTCCAACGCGGCGATCGGCCAGCAGCTGTTCCTGTCCGAGGGCGCGGTCAGCAAACACACCACCAACATCTTCACCAAGCTGGCGCTGGTGCCCTCCGACGACGACAACCGCCGAGTGCTGGCCGTACTGGCCTACCTCAACGGCACCCGGTCCTGACCTGGCGTCCGCTGCGCCGGGGTCGCAACCGGCGGGGCGCCGATCCGGATCGGCCGGGAGATCCAGCCAGGGTGGACCCGGTGGCGGCAGTTCTCAGGAGGTTTCGAACAGCGCGCTGACCGACTCACCGTTGTGGATCCGGCGCATCGCCTCGGCCAGCGCCGGAGCAACCGACAACACCCGCAGCTTGTCGGGGTGCTTACCGTCGGGTACCGGTACCGAGTTGGTGCACACGATCTCGGTGACGTCCGGTTCAGCGGCCAGCCGGTCCAGCGCGCCGGCGGAGAACAGCCCATGCGTACAGGCCACCCGGATCGAACCCACCGACTGTTCCCGCAGCCGGTCCAGCAGCTCCAGGATGGTGCTGCCGCGCGCGATCTCGTCGTCCAGCACGATCACGTCACGGCCGGCCACGTCACCGATGATCGAGGAGATGCTGACCCGGTCGTCGGAGAACCGTTGCTTCGCCCCGGCGGCCACCGGCAGACCCAGGATCCGGGCGAACGCCGACGCCGGCTTGGCGTTGCCCAGGTCCGGCGATACCACCACGCTATGGGACAGGTCACTGCCCTGGAAGTGCTCGGCCAGCTCGCGCAGGGCGTGCAGATGGTCCACGGGCACGCTGAAGAACCCGTGCACCTGCGGCGCGTGCAGGGTCATCGTCAGTACCCGGTCAACTCCAGCGGTGACCAGCAGGTCGGCCACCAGCCGGGCACCGATGGAGATGCGCGGCGCGTCCTTCTTGTCCGACCGGGCGTACGCGTAGTGCGGCATCACCACCGTCGTACGGGCCGCGGACGCGCCCCGCGCGGCGTCGGCCATCAGCAGCAGTTCGACCAGGTTCTCCTGCACCGGCGGTACGAGCGGCTGCACCAGGTAGACGTCCCGCTCCCGGCAGTTCGCCTGCAGCTGCACCTCGAGGCAGTCGTTGGCGAACCGGGTCACCCGGCACGGATGCAACGGCACCTCGAGCTGAGCGCAGATCTCGGCAGCCAACTCGGGATGGGCGGAACCACTGAACACGGCGATGTCACGCACGGGATCTCCCGACGACGGCGGCGCGACCAAGGGGCGGCGCGGGGCTTCGACGCGCACACCGTACCCTGCCGTGTCCGCCACCCCGCCGGGCATCCCGCAGCCCGAAGTCACCGCCACCGCGAATCCCCGGCATCCAGGGATCCCCGCCGCCTACGGATCCCCGCCGCCCGGAGCACGGGCGGTGCGCCGCCGGCGCCCGGTCAGCAGGCGAGCAGTTCGGCAAGATGCACGACGCGGGTACGGGAACGCCGGCGCCGAAGCCCCTGCGCGACCTGCCGGTAGCAGCCCGGGTTCACCACCACCAGGTAGTCCAGGTCGAGTCGCTCGATCGCGTCCAGCTTGGGCGCGAGGACCGCACGCGAGTCGGCCGGGCGCAGCACCGAGTACGACCCGGCCGCGCCGCAGCAGGAACCGGCGTCCGGCACCTCCACATAGTCGCCGAGGCGGACGAGCAACTCACGCGGTTGCCGCCAGACGCCCAGCGCGTTGCGCAGATGGCAGGAGTCCTGCAGCCCGAGCCTGGCCCGCCGGCCGTCCACCAGCAGCGGGCGCAGCGTGGCCGGATCCGGTCCGTGCCCCGCGGCGAGCCATGCGGACAGTTCCTGTACGCGGTCGGCGCCCAGTTCCGCGACCAGATGCGCGGCACATCCGCCGGAGGTGGTGACGATGGTGCCGGGCAGGGCCCGGCCGAGGCGTCGCGCGAGCCGCCGCCCACCCGCGGTGTCACCGTTGTGCGCGTGCAGTGCACCGCAGCAACCCTGTCGGGCCGGTGCCCGCAGCTTGGGTGCGAGCCGGCGGGCGGAGCGGGACACCTTCGGGTACAGCACCCGCTCCACGCAGCCGAGCATCAGCTGCGGGTCCGTGGTGCCGGCGGCGGCACGCCGGGTCCTGGCGGAGCGCCGCAGCAGCCCGGCGAGCCCGATGCCGACCATCCCGAGCCGGCCGACGAGCAGCATCAGTAGCCGGGCCAGGACGGGGCGACGGCGGCCCTGCCAGGCCCGGTCGCGCCACTGCTCCAGCAGGTCGCCGTACTGCACACCAGCCGGACAGACCGGCTCGCAGGCCCGGCAGCCCAGACAGAACTGGGACTGGGCGAGGACGGTGGGGTCGGTGACGTCCAGCCGGTCCTCCTGTACGGCGCGCATCAGCGTGATCCGGCCGCGCGGTGAGGACGCCTCCTCCCCGGTCAGCCGGTAGGTGGGACAGGCCGGCAGGCAGAAACCGCAGGACATGCAGCGGCCGAGCAGGTCGGCGTCGAACACATCGCCGGTGGGGGTCGGGTCGCCCATCACGAACCCAGCTTTCCGGGGTTGAGGATGCCGGCCGGGTCGAACGCGGTCTTGATCCGGCGCAGCAACGCGAGCTGGTCCTCGCCGAGCCGGCGGGACAGGTACGGCAGTTTCGCCGCGCCCACCCCGTGCTCGCCGGTGATGGTGCCGCCGAGTTCGATCGCCGCACCGAAGATCTCGGCGAACGCCTCGTGTGAGCGGGCCACGGCGTCGGTGTCCGCGGCATCCAGTACGCAGGTCGGGTGCAGGTTGCCGTCCCCCGCGTGGCCGAACGTACCGATGGTGAGCTGGTGGCGTTCCGCGATGGCGGTGATCCGGTCGGCCATTCGTGCCAGCATCGGCCGGGGCACGGTGGCGTCCTCGAGGATGGTCAGCGATCCGAGCCGGGACAGTGCCGGCAGGGAGCACCGGCGGGCGGCGAGCAGGTCCTCGCTCTGCGCGATGTCCGCTGCCAGCGTCACACCGGTGGCGCCGTGCGCGGTGCAGATCTCGGCGATCCGGGCGAGGCTCTGCTCCACCACAGCGGGGTCGCCGTCGTCGCCGAACAGCAGCAGGGCGCCGGCCGTGATGGAAAGGCCCAGGTGCGCGTAGTCCTCGACGGCCGCGACACAGGTACGGTCCAGGAACTCGCAGGTGGCCGGAGTGACCCCGGAGCCGATGACGGCGTCGACGGCCCGGCCGGCGGCGGCCAGGTCGGCGAAGTACGCCACCCCGGTACGGCTCGCCGCCGGTGCCGGGATGAGCGCGACGGTGACCTCGGTGATCACTCCGAGGGTGCCTTCCGAGCCGGTCAGCAACCGGGTCAGGTCGTAGCCGGCGACGTCCTTCCAGAGCCGGCCGCCGGTCCGGATCACCTCACCGGTGGGCAGCGCCACCTCCAGACCGAGTACGTAGTTGCGGGTCACGCCGTACTTGAGTCCGCGCAGGCCGCCGGCGCAGGTAGCCACGTTCCCGCCGACGGTGGAGACCACCCGCGATCCGGGGTCGGGAACGTAGAGCAGGCCCTGTTCGGCGGCAGCGGTGGCCAGTTGCTGGGTGGAGACGCCGGGCTGCACCCGGGCCAGCAGTTCCGGCCCGGATACCTCGAAGATCTCGGTCAGCCGGGTCAGCACGAGCACGATTCCGCCGCGCAGCGGGACGGTGGCGGCGCACAGGTTGGATCCCGCGCCGCGGGGCACCACCGGCACACCCAGGTCGGTGGCCAGCCGCAGCACGGCGGCGACCTCGGCGGTGTCTCCGGGCAGCACGACCACGTCGGGCCGATGATGGAACAACGGCGTAGCGTCCCGGGCGTACACCTCCAGGTCGCCGGGCGCGGTCCGGACGTACCCGGCGCCGACGATCGCCGTCAGCCGGTCCACCAGGTCGTCCATCGTGTCGGACGACAGCGCGACGGGTGCCGTGCGCGGGTCGTCGGTCATTCCACCTCCCGGTGTACCGAGTTGCCAAGCTTCACAGCAGAACGGTACGCCGAAAGTATGCTTCAGCAGTGGTGGGCCTGGTGCAGGTGCCAACCACTGGACAACCGGTACCGTCCGGGGCTGTTCACCCGCACACCCACCCAGTCGTCCGAACGACGGTAGAAACAGGCGTCCGGGCCGGACAGCGTCAGCCACCGGCTCCACCGCACCCGTACGGTCAGCTTCCCGCTGACCGTGGTGTCGAAAGTGACGCCGGTAGGTCCCGAATCGACCAGTACGCCCGCCCCGGTGACCAGTTGTTGTGCGCCGAGCACCCGGTACAGCGTCCAGTCCGAGTTGGACCAGGCGAGCTTCAGGTACGGCAGCTTCGCGGCGATCAGATTCGCCTCCTCCCGGCCGTACTTATCGAGCTTGTCCTGTTTGGCCACGGCCACGTAACTCACCGCGTTGTGGTAGAGCCAGGACAGGTAGGTGTCCGGTGCCAGCGCGGTGCCGTAGAAGATCGGGTTGCGCCGCACGTCGACCTGCCGCTCCCAGCCCCGCGCCACCGGCACCGCCTCGGCCACGTACGTGGACTCCCAGTGGTCGAACAGCGGCACCACCTCGACCCGGCCGATCGGCTCGGCCTGCTCCAGTCGGTCGATCAGGGGTTGGTAGTACACCGACTGGGCGGCCGGATTGCCCGCACTGCCCAGATCGCCGGTGATCAGTGGCGGCTGCCACCAGGTCAACGCCAGGATCGCGCCCACCAGCAGTCGGCGGTCCACCGTACAGACGGCCGCGATCAGCGGCGCGCAGTACAGCATCGGCAGCCGGGTGACGTTCGAACCGACCGGACTGGGTACGAAGTACGCCAGCAGGGTCAGCACGATCACCAGCACCGCGCCGATCCGCAGCACCCGCTGCCCGCGTGGGACCAGGAAGAACGCCGCCACACCGACCGCGACGAACACCTTCATCGAGTCGGAGGTGAACGGCTGTACGCCCCCGTCGGGGAACATCAGGCTCGGTACCAGGCCGATCAACGCGCCCACACACAGCGCGAGGCCCTCACGCCAGGCACCGGTCAGGTGCCGGGTCAACCGGGGCACCCGTTGCCGCATCCGCTCCAGCCGGCTCCTCGGCCGGCGCTGCGCCGCCGCCCGTCGCAGCGCGGCGGTCTCGTGCGTGCCCGGTGCCCGGCGGACCGGAACACTGCGGCGAGCAGGCCACGCCGTGCGAGCGAGCCCGGCCGGGCGGGCAGGCTCAACCCGGCGTGGGCCAACCCGGTGCAGGCCGCTCAGCAGCACCGCGCCACCGGCCAGTCCAACGAACAGACCGGCCAGCGGGCTGGCCGTGGTCGCCCCGAGCGCCAGCGCCAGGCCAAGGCCCAGCCGCAACCAGCGCGGCGCTCTGGGCACGGTCACCGCGGCCACCGCGAACAGCCCGATCGCCAGCCCCAACGCGAACGTGGTCCGGCCACTGACCAGATTGAACACGCCGACCATCGCGGCCAGCACGCCGCCCAGCGCCGGACGGCGTACCCGGTGGCGGGCCAGCAGCCAGGCGAACATCGTGGACCCCAGGACACAGGACACCGCGCCCACGCCCCGCGAGCCGAGCAGTGCGTTCAGCGGGCCGGCCAGCAGGCTGTAGCCGAACGGGAAGACCCCGCCGTACCAACGGAAATCGACGGTGTGCCAGCCGTACGCCTCGAAGAAGTGGCCGCGTGCCACCTGCGCGGACAGGTCCGTACCGGCCAGCGGCAGGAACAGGAAACCGACGGTCAGCGCCAGCGAGACCGCGGTGGTGAGCATCATCGGTACCCGGTAATGCTCGGGGAACCAGTGGTCCACCGCATCCACCCAGTCACCGCGCCGGCGGGTGCCACCGGACACCACCGACAGCATGGCGGTGGGTGTCACGTCCACGTGCGGTCGGCGCCGGATGCCGGGCGTGTCGGTGGCCGCCGACCCGTGCCCGGGCGGACGGGTCGGGGCACTCCTCCGGGCGGCGGCGCCCTTCGGCGCAGCTGTGCCCTCCGGCACGACTGTGCTAGTGGCGCCGTCGCCCGGGGTGTCGGGCGCACTGCCACCGGCAGGCCCGGCGGCCACGAACTCCTGGGTGTGCTCCAGGCCGTCCTCGTCCAGCGCGCCGCAGACCGACTCCTGGGTGAACTCCAGCCCTTCGGCATCCCGGCCCGTCGCGACGTCCGGACCGCCCGCCTCGCCTTCGCTCACGGCACCTCGGCTTCCATCCGCTCCACCACCACCTGCCGGGCCCGCCGGGCAGTACGCAGGTACTCGTCCAGAAACTCACCCGGGTCCTCGCCGCCCCAACGTCGGGCGCCGACCACCCCGGCCAGCTCCACACCATGCCGGGGCAACTGGTCCGAGGGTCGGCCGCGCACCATCATCATGGCGTTGCGTACCTCACTGGCCAGGCACCACGCCGCCCGCAGTGCCGCTGCGTCGTCCTCCGGAAGAAGGTCAGCGGCCACCGCCGCATCGAGCGCGGCGAGCGTACCCGTGGTACGCAACGCGGGCAGCGTGCTGGCGTGACGCAACTGCATCAACTGGACGGTCCACTCCACATCGGTCAGCCCACCGCGGCCCAGCTTGGTGTGGGTGGCCGGATCGGCACCACGCGGCAGACGTTCGGCGTCCACCCGTGCCTTGATCCGGAGGATCTCCACCATCTGCTCGCGGGTCAGTCCCTTCGGCGGGTAGCGCAACGGGTCGACCAGCCGGAGAAAATCGGCGCCAAGCTCGGCGTCACCGGCCACGACCCGGGCCCGCAGCAGCGCCTGCGACTCCCAAACCCGCGACCAGCGCCGGTAGTAGTTGCGGTAGGCGGACAGGCTGCGTACCAAGGGGCCCTGCCGGCCCTCAGGGCGCAGTCCGGCGTCGATCTGCAGCGGCGGATCCGGCGCCGGGGCCGCCAGCAGCAGCCGCAGCTGCTCGGCCACGGCCAGCGCCGTGGGGCTGTCCTCGGCGCAGACGAACAGCACATCGGCATCGGACCCGTAGCTCATCTCGGCGCCGCCGAGCCGACCCATCCCGATGATGGTGAACCGCAGTTCCGACGGTGCCCCGGCGGCGGTACGGGCCACGCTCAGCGCCGCGGTCAGCACCGCGTCGGTCACATCCGACAGTGCCTGACCGACCTCGGTCACCGCCAGCAGACCCAGCAGGTCCGCGCAGGCGATCCGGAACAGTTCCCGCCGGCGCAGCGCACGGACCACGGCCACCGCGTCGGCCGGCCGGTCGTTGCGGCGTACCGCGGCCGCCATCGCCTCGTGCAGCGCCTCCGGCGGCCGGGGGGCAAGCTCCCGGTCGTGGGACAGCAGCCGCAACGCCTCCGGGTCACGGGTCAACAGCTCGGTGACGTACCGGCTCTCGCCCAGCAGCCGGGCCAGTCGCATCGCCACCGGGCCGGAGTCACGCAACAGCCGCAGATACCACGGAGTCCGGCCGAGTTTCTCCGACACCTGCCGGTAGGCCAGCAATCCCCGGTCGGGCTCCGGCGCGTCGGCGAACACCGGCAGCAGCGCGGGCAGCAGGGTGCGCTGGATCGCGGCCGTACGCGACACTCCGCCGGTGAGCGCGCCGAGGTGCCGCAGCGCACCGGCCGGGTCGGCGAATCCCAGTGCCTCCAGCCGCGACTCGGCCTGCCCACTGGTCAGCCGCAACGCCTCGGTTGGCACCCGGGCCACCGCCGCGAGCAACGGCCGGTACAGCAGCTTCTCGTGCAGGCGCCGTACCTTGCGGGCCAGTTCCGACCAGTCGCGCAGGAAGACCCGTACCGCGCTGCCGTCGTTCTTCGCCCGGTAACCCAGCCCGTGCGCCAGCCAGCGCAGACCCGCCTCGTCGTCCGGGATGCGGTGGGTGCGACGCAGATGCTGCAACTGCAGCCGGTGCTCGATGGTACGCAGGAAGCGGTACGCGCCGGCCAGTTCCTCGCCGTCGGCCCGGCCCACGTACCCGCCGTCGGTCAGCGACTGCAGCGCGGTCAGCGTGGTCGGGCTGCGCAACGTCTCGTCCAGCCGGCCGTGTACCAGTTGCAGCAGCTGTACCGCGAACTCGATGTCCCGTAGCCCGCCGGGGCCGAGTTTGATCTCCCGTTCCGCGTCACCGGCAGGCAGGCTCTCCTCGACCCGCCGGCGCATCGCCCGGATCTCCGCCACCATCGCCGGGCGTTGCGCACCGTCGGCGGTCTGCCAGATCAGCGGGCGGACGCAGGCCAGCCATTCGGCGGCCAGTTCCCGGTCACCGGCGGCCAGCCGCGCCTTCAGCAGCGCCTGGAACTCCCAGGTCTTGGCCCACCGGGTGTAGTAGGCGCCGTAGCTGGCCACTGTGCGTACCAGCGGCCCGTCCCGGCCCTCCGGGCGCAGCCCGGCATCCACCTGCCAGGCGACCTGCCGGCACACGTCGATGAGCCGCCGGGCGGCCTCGGTCGCGGCCCGCATCGCCGAGTCCGGATCGGCACCGGCCACCGGCGCCGCCACGAACAGCACGTCGACATCACTGACGTAGTTGAGTTCACCGCCACCGCACTTACCCATCGCGATGACCGACAGCCGGTAGCTGGCGGCGTCCGCGACATGCTCGGTCTGCGCCACCGCCAGCGCCGCCTGCAGGGTCGCGTCGGCGAGGTCCGCCAGTTCGGCCATCACCTCGTCGACACCGCGTTCGTCGCAGAGGTCGGCGGCGGCGACGCACAGCAGGGACCGCCGGTACGCCTGGCGCAGCGCAGCCACCGCCGATGCGCCGGTTCCGGCACCCAGGGCGGAGTTCAGCTCGGCCGTCAGCGTACTGACGTCCCGGCGCTGTGCCGGGTAGTGCTCGGCGCCCAGCGCCTGCCAGTCGGACGGGCAGGCGACCAGATGGTCGCCCAGCTCGGTGGAGGCGCCCAGCACGGCGAGCAGGCGCTGCGCCAGTCCGGTGCCGTGACGCAATGCTCTCAGCAGCCCGGTGCCGGCCAGGGCGTCGTCGACCAGGTCCGGCTGTGCGGCGGCCAGGCGGTGCAGTTGCAGCACCGTCAGATCCGGGTCGGCGGTGCCGGCCAGCGCGCTGAGCAGTAGCGCGGCATGCTCGTCGGTGGGCGCCGATCCCGCGGCGTCCCACCAGCCCAGCCCACCGTCACGGCGCAGCAGTACGGCGGCGCGGGACGGATCGGTGAACCCGTACCGGCTCAGCCGGGTGCCGGGCCGTCGGGGCGAGGGCGCACCGGTGCGGGGAGGCTGCGTCATTGTCCGAGCAACGGTAGTTCGCTGCGGAACCCCAGCCGTCCCAGCACCAGGTCGGCGAACCGGTGCGTGAACGGCCGCCAGACCTCCTCGACGTCGGGCAGTACGGCGTCGCAGCGGTCCAGCAGTTCCTCCGGGTCCAGACCGAGCTGCGCCAGGTCGGGGGCGTCGGCGGCCCAGCGGGTGAGCATGGCGCGGTCGCACTCGATGTGGAACTGCACCGCCCAGGCCCGATCGCCGTAGCGGAACGCCTGGTGCGGATAGCGGGTGGAGGCGGCCAGCAGGGTAGCCCCGTCCGGCAGTTCGGTCACCTCGTCGCGGTGCCACTGGATCACGTCGGGCAGCAACGGCACCGGGTCGAACAGCGGATCGGTGTTGGCCGCGTCGCGTTTGGCGACCAGCCGGGGGCCGATCTCCGGGCCGGCGGCGGCGCGACCGACCGCCCCACCGAGCGCCCGCGCCATCAGCTGCGCACCGAGGCAGATTCCCAGGGCCGGCACCCGGTCGCGGACCGCGACCCGGAACATGCCTTCCACCGTCGGATACCAGGGCGCATTGTCGATACCGCCGCCGAGTACGACCAGAGCGCCGTACCCGGCCAGTTGCGCGGTGCCGGAATCGTCGGTGGGCAACGGCTCACCGGCGTGCGGCCGCACCACTTCCAGGTCCAGACCCGCCTCGGTCAACCAGTCACCCAGCCGGCACAGGTCGTCAGTGGGATCGTTCTCCACCACCAGGGTGCGAGGATTCGTCACGCCCCGAGGCTATCGGTCTCCCGCCGGGCGGGAGCTGTTCGGCCCGCCCGGCGGGGAACAGATCACGTCACAGCCAGCCGGCGTACCAACTGTTCGGGGATCTCCAGACTGGGCAGGTCGCGGCGGGCCGGCACCGGTTCGCTGCCCACCGCGGCCCGCCGAATCCGGTCGATCCGGAATCCCCGTACACCGTGCCGGAGCCGGCACCAGGCCAGCAGCAACCAGTGTTCTCGGCCACCGACAAAACCGATCGGTTCGACCGTGCGGTGACTGACCGCACCGTGCCGGTCGGAGTAGTCAATCTCCAGCACGCGTTCACGGTGCAACGCGTCCTGCAGCACGACGGGAACCGCGGGGAACTGTCCCCGGTCCGGGTCGGAACCGTTGACATCCACCACGGTGGTGTCGGTGGCGTGCTCGGCGACCGCCGCAGCGGCGGCGGCCGACAGCCCCGGACAACGGGCCCGTAGCTTCGCCAGTACTTCGTCGGCGGCGTTCTGGAACGGCGAACCGGCCAGCCGGGCCAGTGCGATCGCCACGGCCACGGCCTCTTCCGCGGTCACCGACAGTGCGGGCAGGTCATGCCCGGCATCGACCGTGTAACCGCCGTTCGGCCCCGCTACCGGATATACCGGCATACCGGACCCGGTGAGCGCGGCGGCATCACGCTCGATGGTGCGCACGCTCACCGAGAACCGTTCGGCGAGCCAACGGGTGGAGCGCGGCGACGGGGCCGCCGCGCGAAGTTCGTCGACGAGGGCGTAGAGACGTTCTGTCCGGTTCATGCCCGAACACTACGGCGAGGGTACGACACTTTCGGCCGCTGCGAACCCGCCCGTCCGATCTCTCACCCGGCCGTCCTTTCCGGGCTGTTGCAGGGCATGCCGGCTCTCTCGGGGTACCAGCATGCCGCCGTACAGCCGGGTCCCACCCGGCTGTACAACCGTCCGCGGGCCGGACCGCATCCGGCTGCTCAAATGTCTACGGCCCGGACTACTCCGGCTGCTGGGCGACCTGGAAGTTGACGTTGCCGCTCTCGTCCACGCCGGCGTCCAACGCCTTGTCGTCGAGGTACTCGGCCGCACCGTTCTCCAGGAACAGCCGGGCGCCGCCGGCGTCCAGCACCTGGTCGCCCTCCTGGGGTGTGGACTCCACCGCCAGGGTCAGCGCCCGTGCGTCCTCGGGTACCGCATTGTTGTCCGCCGGCATGGTGCCGCTGGCGATCCGCAACCCGGCCCCGTCGGGTACCGCCGGCTGCTCGGTCAGGTTCTTGATGACCGCCACGGCGTTCTCGGTCAGGGCAAGCACAGGCTTTCTCCTCACGTTGTCGTCAGCTGTCCCTTTCGATCTACCCCCAGGCCCGGGACGGGCAAACCTGGAAGTTCCTGGGAATACTCACGCGGCCGGAGCCCGCGACCCGTCCTTGACAACGATATGCCTGGTCAGAGCGCGCAACAGTTCGTCGGCCGGCCAGCCGCGGTGCGTCGCCGAAGGTGGCGTGGCCAACAGCACAGGCACGGCCGGTCCGACCGCGAGTGCCCGCCGGACATCCGGTAGTTCCGGTGCCTGCGCGCCCGTCACCGCCACGAGGTAACGCACTCTTCGCGTCTCCGCGTAGTCGATGGCCGGAAAGCTGTCCGGCAGGCGGTTCGCGTCCGCCAGCACCAGCGCCGCCACCGCGCCGCGGGCCAGCGAGTCCCACAGGAACCAGGACCGGTGTGCCACCGGCATGCCGTACAGCCGCACCGGTACCCGGCCGGGTGCCGGTGCTGTACGGCATGCCGCATCGGCACCCATCGCTGGGGCATCCGGCCCGGCATCGGCATCGCGGTAGAGGTAGCTGCAGGCGTCGTCGGCCACCACCCACGCCTGCCCGGCCGCGCGCCCGCCGAGCACCACCACCTTCAGCGATCGCGCCGGAACCGGATCCGTGACCGACCGGTGCGGGATGGTGGGCGGCGCGCTGGCGTTCACGGCGGTGCCTCCGGTGCGTCGGGAGCGGTCTACCAGGTACAACGCGGCAACACCATGATCGGTGATGTCATCTGGGTGACCTGTCCGTTACCAAGCGGTGTGGCCCGACGCCATGCCCGGAGGGGTCACAGGTCGATGTAGCGCCGCCGCTCGTACGGAGTGACCCGGGTGCGGTAGTCGTCCCACTCGGACCGCTTGTTCTTGCAGAAGAAGTCGAAGACGCCCTCGCCGAGGGTCTCGGCGACGAATTCGCTGCGTTCCATCACATCCAGCGCCTCGGACAGGTCCTGCGGCAGCGCCTCGTAGCCCATCGCACGGCGCTCCGCGTCGGTCAACGCCCAGATGTCGTCCTCGGAGCCGGGTGGCAGCTCGTAACCTTCCTCGATGCCCTTCAGCCCCGCGCCCAGCAGCACCGCGTACGCCAGGTAGGGGTTGCAGGCGGTGTCGATGGAACGCACCTCGACCCGGGCGGAGATCGGCTTGCCGTACGCCGGCACCCGTACCAGCGCGGAACGGTTCAGATGCCCCCAGGACACGTATGCCGGCACCTCGTTGATGTTGTCCGGCAACGACTCCGGGAACAGCCGCTTGTACGAGTTCACCCACTGGTTGGTGATCGCGGTGTACTCGCGGGCGTGGTGCAGCAGCCCGGCGATGAACGAACGGGCGACCTTGGACAGCTTCATCGGGTCGGACGGGTCGTGGAAGGTGTTGCGGTCGCCCTCGAACAACGACAGGTGGGTGTGCATGCCGCTGCCCGGCTGGTGGGTGAACGGCTTGGGCATGAAGGTGGCGTGCACGCCCTGCGACATCGCCACCTCCTTGACCACGTGCCGGAAGGTCATGATGTTGTCGGCGGTGGTCAGCGCGTCGGCGTAGCGCAGGTCGATCTCCTGCTGCCCGGGAGCGACCTCGTGGTGGCTGAACTCGACCGAGATCCCGATGCGTTCCAGGGCCAGTACGGCCTGGCGGCGGAAATCGCGGGCGGCCACGTGCGTGGTGTTGTCGAAGTAGCCGCCGGCGTCGACCGCGGTGGGCTCGGCGCCGTCCGCCCCGATCTCGGAGAGCAGGAAGAACTCGATCTCCGGGTGGGTGTAGAAGGTGAAGCCCTTCTCCGCGGCCCGCGACAGCGCGCGGCGCAGCACATGCCGGGGGTCCGACCAGGAGGGCGAGCCGTCGGGCATGGCGATATCGCAGAACATCCGGGCGCTCTCGCCGGACGCGCCGCCCTCGAACGGGAAGACCTGGAAGGTGCCCGGGTCCGGCAAGGCGATCATGTCCGACTCGTGCACCCGGGCGAAACCCTCGATGGACGAGCCGTCGAAGCCGATGCCCTCCTCGAAAGCCGACTCCAGCTCCGCCGGCGCCACCGACACGCTCTTGAGCGTGCCGAGTACGTCGGTGAACCAGAGCCGGACGAACCGGATGTCGCGCTCCTCCAGGGTGCGCAGCACGAACTCCTGCTGACGGTCCATCACCGCAGTGTGCCCTCTGCACCACCGCGCCGGCCAACCGGCACGCCAGGAAGCGTGTCACCGGTCGGTACGGTGGGCGGCGACCACGACCTGGGAAGGGGTAGCGGATGCGCGTACTGGTGATCGGCGGGGCCGGCTACGTCGGCCGGATGGTGCTGCCCGGACTGGCCGCACGCCACCAGGTACGGGTACTGGACCTGGTGGCGCCGCCGGCCGGTGGGCACGAACTCCTCACCGGGGACGCGACCGATCCGTCGGTACTGGCCCGTGCCTGCGCGGACACCGACGCGGTGCTGCACATGGCGATGGCACCGACCAGCCCCGACTCCGACACCGACCCGGTGGTCGCCTTCGACGTGCACGTCAAGTCGGCGTACCTGACGGTGCGCGCGGCGGCGGCGGCCGGTGCCCGGCACGTGGTGTTCGTCAGCAGCATGTCGGTCTTCGACGAACTGGGATTCCGGACCATCGGCACCGACGAGGAGCCCGACGCCACCGACCCGTACGGGCTGACCAAGCGGCTCGGCGAGCAAGCCTGCCGGGCCGCGGCGCAGGAGACCGGAACCGCACTGGACATCCTGCGACTGTGCTGGCCCACCCCGGACGAGATGTGGCCGGCATGGGAGTTCGGGCTCCGGCAGCAACCGTTCCACACGCACCGTGACGGTCGGCCGGGGTTGTACCGGGAACCGGTCAGCGCCACCGAGCCGTTGCCGATGATGCGGATGGGTGATGGCCGGGCGATGGCGGCGCTGGCCGGCAGCGACCTGGCCACCGCGCTGCTGGCCGTACTGGACCGACCGGCCGAGGGGGTCCGGGCCCTGCCGATGACCGGCGATGCGGCCGGCGCCTGCACCGACCTGTCCCCCACCATGGCCGCGCTGGACTGGTCGCCCCGACGCTGACTCACGGTTGCGCGATGGTCCCGACGCCGCTGCTGAACTGTGTCGATGCGGCAGGATGGCGGCATGCCGACCCTGCGCACCGCACTCGCCCAGGTCAACCCGACCGTCGGGGACATCGCCGGTAACGCCACCATCGTGCGCGCCGTGGCCCGGCGGGCCGCCGACGAGGGCGCCCAACTGGTCGCCTTCCCGGAGATGATGCTGACCGGCTACCCGGTCGAGGACCTGGTGTTCCGGGCGTCTTTCGTGGCGGCCAGCCAGCAGGGGGTGCGGGCACTGGCCGCCGAGCTTGCCGCGGACGGGCTCGGCGACCTGCCGGTGCTGGTCGGTTACCTGGACGCCGACGGGCCACGACACAGCAGCAGCGACACTGATCCGGCCCACGGGCCGCGCAACGCGCTGGCGGTGCTGGCACAGGGGCGGGTGGTGGCCCGCTACTTCAAGCACCACCTGCCCAACTACGGGGTGTTCGACGAGGACCGGTACTTCGTACCGGGCGACACGCTGCAGCTGGTCCGGATCGGCGGTGTGGACGTGGCGCTGACGATCTGCGAGGACCTGTGGCAGCCGGGCGGACCGTTCACCGCCGCCCGGGCCGCCGGGGCCGGGCTGGTGGTCACCGCGAACGGTTCCCCGTTCGAGCTGGACAAGGACGACACCCGGGCGGATCTGTGCCGGCGGCGAGCCGCCGAGGCGGGAGCCGTACTGGCGTACGTGAACATGGTCGGCGGGCAGGACGAGCTGGTCTTCGACGGCGACTCGCTGGTCGTCGCCCCCGACGGGCAGGTCCTGGCCCGGGCGGCGCAGTTCGCCGAGGAACTCGTCGTACTCGATCTGGATCTGCCGGCCGCGACCGCGTCACGGCCACGGGCCGCTGCGGGGATGCGGATCGAGCTGGTGGAGTTGTCCGGTCCGCTGCCCGTACCGGCCGGACCACGCCGGGCGGGGGCGCTGGCCGGTCGGGTGGGCGCCCTGGCCGAGGTGTGGTCGGCCCTGGTCACCGGGCTGCGCGACTACGCGCGCAAGAACCGGTTCACATCGGTCGTACTGGGACTGTCCGGCGGCATCGACTCCTCGGTGGTGGCCGCGATCGCCTGCGACGCGCTCGGCGCACCGCAGGTGCACGGCATCTCGATGGCCAGCGAGTTCTCCTCAGCGCACTCCCGTTCCGACGCCGCGGAACTTGCCCAGCGTACCGGTCTGCGCTACCGCAGCGAGCCGGTCGCTCCGATGGTGGACACCTTCCTGGCCAACCTGACGCTGTCGGGCATGGCCGTGGAGAACCTGCAGGCCCGCATCCGCGGCGTAGTGTTGATGGCACTGTCCAATCAGGAAGGTCATCTGGTTCTCACCACCGGCAACAAGAGTGAGCTCGCGGTCGGATACTCCACTTTGTACGGTGACTCGGTCGGTGGGTTCAATCCGCTCAAGGACGTGCCGAAGACCCTGGTGTACCGGTTGGCCAGGTGGCGCAACGACGACGCGGCCCGGCGCAGTGCCACCGCGCCGATCCCGGAGAACTCGATCAGCAAGCCCCCCAGCGCGGAACTGCGCCCCGGCCAGCTGGACACCGACTCCCTGCCGCCCTACGAGGAACTCGACACCATCCTGGGCGGTTACGTGGACGGTGATGCCGGCCGCGCCGACCTGATCGACGCCGGCCACGACGCCACCACCGTGGACCGGGTGATCCGGCTGGTGGACATCGCGGAGTACAAGCGACGCCAGTCCGCACCGGGCCCGAAGATCAGCCCGAAGGCGTTCGGACGGGACCGGCGGCTGCCGATCACCAACCAGTACCAGGACCCGCTACGGGACTGACCCCGCTCGCCAGCACCGCCGGGGCCCGGCATGTGACATTCTCAACCTGGTACTCCCGCCGAGGGGTGTTCTGGTGTCAGGATCGGCACAGGAGCACGCCAGCGCCGGCGCGTACCGGTCCTGTGCCGTCCTGGCTGACGCTCCGCACCCGGGGACCCGAACGGGCCCCGAGGAAGGGAGAAGTCATGTCCGACAAGCACACCGACGGGACGGGTGAGCCCAGTCTGTACGGTGGTCCCGGCCTGCGGCGGGTACGCATCGCGCACCTGCAGAAGGCCAAGGAGCGAGGCGAGCCGTGGCCGATGCTGACCAGCTACGACCAGTACACCGCGGCCATCTTCGACCAGATCGGCATTCCGGTGCTGCTGGTCGGCGATTCGGCGGCCAACAACGTGTACGGCTACGAGACGACCCTCTCGGTCACCCTCGACGAGCTGCTGCCGCTGGTGAAGGCGGTCACCCGGGCGACCAGCAGGGCGCTGGTGGTGGCCGATCTACCGTTCGGCAGCTACGAGGCGGGCGCGCAGCAGGCCCTGGCAAGCGCGGTCCGGCTGATGAAGGAGGGCGGCGCGCAGGCGGTCAAGCTCGAGGGTGGTGTGCGGATGCGCGCCCAGATCGAGGCCCTGACCTCGGCAGGTATCCCGGTGATGGCCCACATCGGGTTCACCCCGCAGTCGGAGCATCTGCTCGGCGGCTACCGGGTGCAGGGTCGCGGTGACGCCGCCGACGCGATCATCGCCGACGCCCGCGCGGTGTGTGCGGCGGGGGCGTTCGCCGTGGTCCTGGAGATGGTGCCCGGCGAGGTGGCGAAACGCATCACGCACGAACTGGCGATCCCGACCGTCGGTATCGGTGCCGGCCCGGACTGCGACGCCCAGGTGATGGTGTGGCAGGACATGGCCGGGATGCGCGCCGGGCAGAGCCCCCGCTTCGTGAAGAAGTACGCCGACCTGGCCAGCGTCCTGACCGGTGCTGCCCGCGCCTTCGCCGACGACGTCACCGCGGGCAGCTTCCCCGCCCCGGAGCACACCTTCTGAGCATTCTGGCCGGTACGGCCCGTCGCGGCAGCTCAGTGCCCGCGGCGGGCCGGTCCGCCTTTGCCCGGCCGGCGGGAGCCAGCTCGGTTTCCGGCGGGCGGAGTCAGATGTCGGTGACCCGAATCCCGGTGTGCGCCTTGTAGCGCTTGTTGACGGCAATCAGGTTGGCGGTCAGCGCCTCGACCTGACCGGCGTTGCGCAGGCGCCCCGCGTACACCCCGCGCATTCCGGCGATCCGACCGGCCAGCGCCTGTACGAGGTTGGTGGCCTCACGGTCGTCGCCGAGGACCAGCACATCGGTGTCCACCTCGTCGACCTTGGGATCGGCCAGCAGTACTGCGCTGACGTGGTGGAATGCGGCCGTCACCCGGGAGTCGGGCAGCAGCCCGGCGGCCTGCTGCGCGGCGCTGCCCTCCGGTACGGCCAGGGCGTAGGGCCCGGCCTTGTCGAATCCGAGCGGGTTGACGCAGTCGACCACGATCCGACCGGCCAGCTGCTCGCGCAGCGAGAGCAGCGTCTCGGCATGACCCTCGTAGGGCAACGCGGCGATCACCACGTCGGCGCCGGCCGCCACGGCGTTGTCGCCGCCGCCGACCACACCCGCCCGCGCGCCGGGCAGCTCGGCGAGTTCAGCGGCCACCGCCCCGCCCCGCTCGGCGTCCCGCGAGCCCAGCACGACCTGCTGTCCCGCGCGGGCCAACCGGTAGGCCAGGCCACGTCCCTGTGGTCCGGTCCCCCCGAGAATCCCCACGGTCAGGCCCGACACATCCGGCAGAGTGCTCACGTCATAGGGCATGCGGCCATTCAACCGCACCGTTGCGACAGCGACATCCGGATCTGGTTGGACAAACGTCACACCGGGGCCGAGAGCTACGTACCGGCCGGGATCCGGGTCTGACGGCAGAAGGCTGCGCCGCGAGCGGGGACTCATCCGATCCCGGCCCGCGGCGCAGCGGGTGATGCACTTCCTCGGGTCAGCACCGGCGCAGGATCCACCAGGTTGCTGCCCACCGTCAGTGGACCGACCGGCCGACGGCGCGCGCCGCGGTCCGGGTCATGGAACCGGTCGCGGAACGCCTCGTCCGGATCGACCCACCGGCCCGTTTCGGCTTCGACGAGACCGTGCCGCGGCGGGCCGCACCGATCTTGCTCACCGTGGTCCGCCGGATCGCGGCCACCTTCGTACTGATCGCCCGGCCCGTCGCCGACCGGCGGATTCCGGTGGCCCGGCGTGCTGTGGTAGCGCGCCTGGCCGTGCTGCGCGCACCGGTCCTGGAGCGTGCGGCGGCGGCCCGCTTGGTCGTCGTCCGCCGCGTGGCCGGTGTCTTGCGGGCAGTCGCCGTCTTGCGGGCGGTTGTCGCCTTACGGGCAGGTGCCTTACGGACGGTCGCCGTCTTACGGGCGGTTGTCGCCTTACGGGCAGGTGCCTTACGGGCAGGTGCCTTACGGGCAGGTGCCTTACGGGCAGTCGCCGTCTTACGGGCGGTTGTCGCCTTACGGGCAGGTGCCTTACGGGCAGTCGCCGTCTTACGGGCGGTTGTCGCCTTACGGGCAGGTGCCTTACGGGCAGTCGCCGTCTTACGGGCGGTCGTCGCCTTACGTGGGCTGGTGGTCTTCCTGGCCGTGGTCCGCTTCGCTGCGGCCTTGCGCGCCGCGGTGGTTCGGGCGGTCGTTGCCCTGCGGGCGGTCGTTGCCTTGCGGGCGGTCGTCGCCTTGCGGGCGACTGTCTTGCGAGCGGTCGTCGCCTTACGGGCAGCCGTCTTGCGGGCGGTCGTCGCCTTACGGGCGACTGTCTTGCGAGCGGTCGTCGCCTTACGGGCAGCCGTCTTGCGGGCGGTCGCCGTCTTGCGAGCCGGCGCCTTACGAGCGGTCGCCGTCTTACGGGCGGTGCTCGTCCGCTTGGCGGCGGTGGCGCGCTTCGCGGTACCAGCGCGCTTGGCGGTGGCCCGCTTGACCGTGCTGCGCTTTGCCGGCGCCCGCTTCGCCACGGTGCGCTTGCTGGCCGGGCTACGCGTTGCCGTCTTCTTCGCCGCCCGGGTACGGGCGGTGGCGGTCCGTCGGGTACCCGAGGCCGCGGCCGAGGTCCTGCGTGCCTCGGAACGGGTACCCGAGCTGGGCTTGCGGGTGGTGCTGCGCCGCTTTGCGGTTGCCTTGGCGGTTGTGGCCATGTCTACGTCCTCCCCTTGTCGAAACGTTCGGGGGGTCATCGGCGATGTGCCAACCACGGTCGTGACCGCGGTCCTGCCCCCGCGTCCAGTGGATTCCGGTGACTGCTGACGTATCACGGTGCGTGCTCGGCATGGTTCTCAGTCCGTCGTGCTGTGCCGGCTCGCGTGATCGGCTCCTCTTGGGTCGCGTCAACATCACCGTGGGACCGACGGCTGTGCCGTCAGTCGGTGCTACCTCCCCGGCGGACGCCTGGGGCGTCCGGTGTCCGGTTGAGCTGTCGCAGAGCGCGGCGGGCGGCCGCTGCGGTGGCCTGCGGGTGCCGCAACAGGCGGTCGGCGCGCTGTTCGGCGCTTGGCCCGACCTGTCGATACCGCAGACACCAGTAGATGCGCGGTCCACCACGGTCACTCATATGTCCACTGTGCACCGCGTTTGCGCAACGCACCGGAAATTCGCGAGATTCGTTTTCCTGCTCTGTCCAGGATCGCCGGTAGTGTGGGTCCGATTGCGCTCGCATTTTCCGTGCCCACCAATGAGATTGAGCGTGGTCTGAGCGTAGCCGCACTAACCTGCCGAGGATGACAACGCGCGGCCCATTTCTGCCGTGACCCGCCTCAGTTCAGGTACGAACCGTTGCTCGGTGGCGTCGGTGATGCGCCCCGCAGGGCCGGAAACCGACACTGCCATCGGAGTTGGCGCATCCGGTACCGCCATTCCCAGGCACCGCACGCTGGTCTCCTGTTCGCCGTCGTCGACCGCGTAGCCGGCCCGCCGTACTTCCTTCAGGTGTACGAGGAAGTGGTCCGGGTCGGTGATGGTTGCGTCGGTGCGGGCCGGCATTCCGGTACGGGACAACAGGGCGCGTACCGCCTCATCCGGAAGTTTGGCCAGCAACGCCTTTCCCACGGCGGTGCCGTGTGGCAGCACCCGGCTGCCGGGTTCGGTGAAGATCCGCATCTGGTGCCGGCTGGCGGACTGGGTGACGTACACGATCTCGTCGCCGTCGAGCAGGGCCAGATTGGTGGTCTCGCCGGTGCTGTCGCGTAGTTGGGCGAGATAGGGCTGCGCCCAGCCGCCGAGCAGTCGACCGGCCCGTTCGCCGAGGAATACCAGGCGGGGTCCGAGCGTGTAGCGACGTGACGGTTCCTGCCGCACGTAGCCGTACCGGACAAGGCTGCGTACCAGTCGGTGTGCGGTGGGCGGCGCGAGGCCGACAGTGCCGGCCAGTTCGGTGAGGGTGAGCGAGCGGTCCGCGTCGCCGAGCGCGCCGAGCAGTTCGAGCGTGCGCTCGACGGACTGTGCTCCACCGGTAGGTCCGGCCATCGGTGTTTCTCCTTCGGTTGCCGCGTCGTTCCGATCCCAGGTATCGTGCTGAGTATTCCACAAAAAGAAATGGCATTCCACCATGCGAAATGAGGCAACCATGCCGGAGCTTTCGACCCCGGACGGTGTGACCATCACCGGCGAGATCCACGACCGGTACCACGAGGTGCTGACCCCCGAGGCGCTCACCCTGCTGGCCGATCTGCACCGTCGGTTCGATCCACGCCGCCGGGAACTGCTCGCGGCCCGGGTCGAGCAGCAGAACAGGCTGCACGCGGGCGGATCGTTGGACTTTCCCACCGACACCGGCAAGATCCGCGGCGAAGACTGGCAGGTCGCCTCCCCCGCGCCCGGCCTGGCGGACCGCCGGGTGGAGATCACCGGCCCGACGGACCGCAAGATGACCATCAACGCGCTCAATTCCGGGGCGAAGGTGTGGCTGGCCGACTTCGAGGACGCCAACACCCCGTTGTGGGAGAACATGGTCACCGGCCAGCTGAACCTGGGCGACGCGTTGGACCGCACCATCGACTTCAGCAGCCCCGAGGGCAAGCGTTACGAGCTCGGCGAGGAACTCGCCACCATCGTGGTACGGCCCCGCGGTTGGCATCTGCCCGAAAAGCATGTCCTGGTCGACGGTGAACCGGTATCCGGAAGCCTGTTCGACTTCACCCTCTACGTCACGCACTGCGCCGAACGCCAGCGTGACCGGGGCCAGGGCGTCTACTACTATCTGCCGAAGATGGAGAGCCATCTGGAAGCGCGGTTGTGGAACGACGTGTTCACCCACGTGGAGGATCTGCTCGGCCTGGCCCGCGGCACGATCCGGGCCACCGTGCTGATCGAGACGATCCCGGCCGCATTCTGTATGGAGGAGATCCTCTACGAACTGCGGGAGCATTCCGCCGGCCTGAACGCCGGCCGGTGGGACTATCTGTTCAGCATCATCAAGAAGTTCCGTAGCCGGGGTGAGCGCTTCCTACTACCCGACCGCAATGCGGTCACCATGACCGCGCCGTTCATGCGCGCCTACACCGAACTGCTCGTGCAGACCTGCCACAAGCGTGGCGCACACGCGATCGGTGGGATGGCGGCGTTCATCCCCAGCCGGCGTGACCCGGAAGTCAACGCGACCGCGCTGGCCAAGGTCCGGCAGGACAAGGAACGTGAGGCCGGTGACGGCTTTGACGGTTCCTGGGTCGCCCATCCCGATCTGGTACCGGTGTGCCGGGAGATCTTCGACGCGGTGCTGGGAGATTCCCCCAACCAGCGGCACCGCACCCGTGAGGATGTCAAGGTGACGGCGGACGAGCTGCTCAACGTGGCGGCCACGCCGGGCAAAGCGACGCTCGATGGGCTGCGTAACGGGGTCAGTGTCGGCCTGCAGTACCTGGCGGCCTGGCTGAAGGGTTCCGGCGCGGTCGGGATCTTCAACCTGATGGAGGACGCCGCGACCGCGGAGATCTCCCGTTCGCAGATCTGGCAGTGGCTGCACAACGACGTGACCCTCGCAGGCGGGGAGAAGGTCACCCGCGCCCTGGTCGAACAGGTGCTCGCGGAGGAACTCGACAAGGTGCGGGTCGCGCTGGGCAACGACTACGACCCGGACTCCTTCGATGCGGCCAGCGCGCTGTTCACCGAGGTGGCACTGGCCGACGACTTCGTCGACTTCCTGACCCTGCCCGCGTACGACCGGATGCCCTGAGCCGGCGTGTGGTGTCGCGTCGGCGGATCTGGCGACGCGCCCCAGCCCATGCCCTGGCCGTCGACGCCCGTGGACGCCTGAGGTGCCGTGGAACAACGACCCGACCGGCGGCACCCGGTGGTCGGGTGTCCCGCGCCACTACAACGGTTAGAGTCCGGGCATGAGCGGCACACGGGTTGCGGTGGTGACGGGAGCGGCACAGGGCATCGGGCGGCAGGTCGCGGAGCGGCTGGCCAGCGAGGGGTACGCGCTGGCGCTGGTCGATCTGCAGGAGCCGGACGAGGCGCTGCAGGCGGTGTACGGGCATGGCGCGGAGGCCATCGCGGTCACCGCGGACGTCTCGGACGACGACGCGGTCCAGTCGCTCGCCGACCGGGTCGCCGAACGCTTCGGCCGGGTGGATGTCCTGGTCAACAATGCCGGCATCTCGATGCTGACCCCGGCCGAGCTGACCACCCCAGCACAGTGGCGGCGGGTACTGGAGGTCAATCTGACCGGGCCGTTCCTGCTGTGCCGGGCGTTGGGTACCGCGATGCTGGCGGCCGGCACCGGGTCGATCGTCAACATCGCGTCGATCGCCGGCCTACGCGGGGTCTCCGACCGGTCCGCGTACAACGCCTCCAAGCACGGTCTGGTGGGGCTCACCCGTACGCTGGCCGCCGAGTGGGGCGGACGCGGGGTACGGGTCAACGCGGTGTGCCCGGGTTGGGTGAAGACCGGTATGGACGCCGCCGACCAGTCCGCCGGCGGTTACACCGACGAGGACATCCACAACCAGGTACCGATGGGACGCTTCGCGGTGCCGGGCGACATCGCCACCGCGGTGGCGTTCCTGGCCGATCCGGAACGTTCCGGTTTCATCAACGGGGTGGCGTTGCCGGTGGACGGTGGTTGGAGCGCCGACGCCAGTTGGACTTCCCTGCGGCTACGTAAGCGGTAAATTCGGTAGCGTGCCGGATCCGAACGAACACCGCGAGACCGTCCGGACCGACGACGATGCGGCACTGCGCACCGTCACCACCGGCGCCCCGGACGGGCCGCCCGTGCTGCTGTGCCACGGCGGTCCGGGGATGTGGGACTATCTGGAGCCGGTCGCGCAGCTGCTCCCTCGGCACCGTACACACCGCTTCCACCAGCGAAACTGCGGCTGGTCGACCGGCCCGGAGGACTACTCGGTGTCCCGTGCGGTGGCTGATGTCGAGGCATTGCGCCAACACTGGGGGTACGGGACCTGGTCGGTGTTCGGGCATTCCTGGGGTGCCACGCTCGCCCTGGCGTACGCGTGGACGCATCCGGAGCATGTCGAGCGGGTGGTCTTCTGTTGCGGGCTCGGCCCCGGGGAGGAGTGGAAGTTCGACTACCGGGCCGAGGAGGCCCGACGGTTGACGCCGGAGCAACTGGCACGACGTAGGCAGCTGCGTGACCGGGAGAGGACCGCGGACGAGGAGGTCGAGTACCTGACCCTGTGCTGGTGCACCGACCATGCCGATCCGGTGCAGGGTATGGAGATGGCCCGGCGGGATGCGCTGACCGCGCGATACGAGGTGAACGTACGGGCCAACCGGGAGCTGCAGGCGGAGGCGAGTTCCTGGAGCGTGCCGCAGATCGCCGTGTGGGCCGCGTCGATCACCGCCCCGGTGCTGGTGGTGCACGGTCAATGCGACCCTCGTCCACTGTGGAGTATCGAGCGTATCCGTTCCGTGGTACCGGACGGCAGGCTGGCGATCATCGCGGGTGCCGGGCATGAGCCGTGGCGCGAGGACCCGGATGCCCTCACCGCCCTGTTGACCGGTTTCCTGTCCCAGCCGGTTCCAGAGGAGCTCGTCGACAGCGCCGAATAGCGTTGGCGACCGCTCTCTGGCGATCAGCCCGAGCGACGTGGATGTCTCCACCGCGCCGTGATCAACGCAGCGGATGTTGATGCCAGTGCACATCGGGTGGACCGAAGTCCAATCCGTTGGCATCCAGCGCGTTGAGGACGGTGAGCTGTCCGGTGCCGAAGGTGAAACACAGGGCCATGCTGCCGGCGGCGAGGTCCCCGCCCGCCCATTCGAGCAGTGTAACGTCGCGGAGTCGCTGACCTCGCAGGACGGCCAGGTGCGGTAGCGGTTCGGCCCGCCAGCACAGCCCGAGATCGTCGGCACCGAGCCACGCCACCGGCCGGGCGACGTCGACGCTGTTGAAGGTGATGGACAGGTCGTTGAACTTCTGATGGTTGATCTCGACCCGCTGATCTCCGAGGTCGAGCAGCACCGGACAGTCGTCGAACCACTCGTCGCCTGCCTCGTCCCAGACCAGCCAGACGTGCGCCAGTGTCTGCCCGGCCAGCAGCGCCAGGCGGCGGCCGTGTGCCCGCACGATCGCCTCGCGGTCGTGCAGCCAGCGCGGCTCGTAGTCTGCACTCCCGAGGTCGGACACATACCGATCATGCCCTTTCCGGACAAGGCGGCTACGTCACGCCACGCGATGCCCCATCCGGCCGTGGCCGTCCGGTCCGGCCGGCGCGTGGCGCAGCTCAGGCCAGGACTGATATCGATTCCGGCAGCAGAACGTCCGGAACTGGCCCTAGCCTGGCGCCCATGAACGATTCGCTCTCCGCGAGCACCCGTACGCCGCAGGGGACCTCGGCTCCGGTGCTGGACTGGTTGCTCGACTCCGATCCGGCGATCCGTTGGCAGGTCCTGCGCGACCTGACCGACTCACCTGAAGCCACGGTCGCCGCGGAACGCGCCCGGGTGACGACCGAGGGCTGGGGTGCCCGGCTGCTGGCATCCCGGGATCCGGACGGTCAGTGGATGGGCGGTGCGTGCTTCCCGGGCCGCGGTGAGCCACCCCGGGACGGCACCCAACCGTGGACCGCCACGCTGCCGACCATGCTGGAACTCTACGACTTCGCCCTCGACCCGACCACCGACACCGCTCGAGAGATGGTCGCGCTGGTCGCGGCGAACTGCCGCTGGGAGTACGACGGCGCGCCGTTCTTCGACGGTGAGGTCGAGGCGTGCATCAACGGACATACGGTGACCCTCGGGGCCTACTTCGGTGCCGATGTCGACGGCCTGGTCACCCGCCTGCTCGCTGACCAGCTCGGCGATGGGGGGTGGAACTGCGAGACAGAACACGGCTCGACGGTGTCCTCGTTTCACTCCACCATCTGCGTACTGGAGGGCCTGCTCACCTACGAGCGCGCGACCGGCGGATCGGACACGCTCACCGGCGCCCGCCGCAGGGGTGAGGAGTACCTGCTGGAACGGTCATTGTTCCGCCGGAGGAGCACCGGCGAGGTGGTGGACGACGCATGGCTGGGCTTCTCGTTCCCGACCAGATGGCACTACGACGTCCTGCGCGGACTGGAGTACTTCCGCCGGGCCGATGTCCAGGATCTGCGGCTGAGAGAAGCGGTCGAACTCGCACGCGCCAAGCGTCAGGCCGACGGCCGGTGGCTGCTGGAGAACACGCACCCGGGATCGGTGCACCTCGACCTTGAGGACGGCGACGGGCGGCCGAGCCGTTGGAACACGCTGCGGGCGCTGCGCGTACTCGACTGGTGGGACGCCGGCAGCTGACACAGCCTCGATCCACTGTGGAGTGATCGGCGATAACCGAGGTCCAGGTTTCCGAGCCGGGCGCCGGCCCGTACGCCATTACCACCAGGCCGGAGCGGCGCGCTCTGGTTCACAATGGTCCACAAGGGACATATCGGTCGGCTGGAGCCGGGCGGTCAGGTCAGCTCGTACCCGCTTCAACCCGCATCCGGCGGGCCGACGGTCATCGTGCCCGGCCCGGACGACGCGCTGTGGTTCACCCTCAACCAGGGCAACGCGATCGGCCGCATCGACCTCGACGGGCGCATCGCCCTGCATCCGTTGCCCACTGCCGGTGCCGCGCCGGTGGGCATCACCGCCGGGGCCGACGGAGCACTGTGGTTCGTCGAGATCGGTGCCGGCCGGATCGGCCGGATCACCGTCGACGACAGGATCGAGGAGTACGAGCTGCCCACCACGGCCGCTGAGCCGCACGGCCTCACCGGGGGCCCGGACGGCACGATCTGGGTCGCACTGGAGATCGGTGCCCTGGCCCGACTCAGCCTCAGCTGACCTCACGATCAGCGGCCACGGCGTCCGGTGCGCCAGGAGCCAGGGAGCGGATCCGCGGTACCGGCGAGGCCAGTACCCACACCAGCGCGAACGCCCCGCCCGCGGCACCGAGGAGCAGGGTCGCGCGCAGGCCGACCGTGGTGGCGAGCAGTCCGCCGACAACGGCACCGAGCGGACGGATGCCGTAGTTGACGGTCCGGTACGCGCCTGACACGCGACTGCGCATGCCGTCGGGGATCACCGTGGTCTGCAACGAGTTGTTGTTGATGTCGTAGAGCATGACGCCGACACCGGAGAGAAACTCGGCGGCGGCCAGCGCCGCGGCCCGCGTCCACAATGGACCCCCAGCGGCTGCGGCGATGGCGATCGGCGCCGGGAACAGTACCGCGCCCACGGCGATGCTGGGCCCGATGCCGATGCGGCGCGAGAGAGCTGGGGCGAGCACGGCACCGAGCAGTGCGCCGGTCGAGCCGATCCCGAACGCCAGGCCGATGGCGCCGGCGGTCAGCCCGAGGCTGCGGTTGGCGAACAGCACGATCAGCCCGCTGCCCGCCACGTACGTGCAGAAGTTGAGCGTCGTCGAACAGCCGAGTCCGGATCGCAGCACCGGCTGGCGGATTACGTACACCAGCCCCTCCCGGGCCCGCCGCAGCAGCGACGGCGCTGTGCCGTCGGTGTCGATGGCCGGTTCGGTGACCCGGATGCGTCCGAGCAGCAGCGCGGAGCCCAGGAAGCTCAGCGCATCGACGAGCACCGCGACGGGGGCGCTCAGCGCCTGGATGAGTCCACCGGCGATGGCCGGACCGGCGATCTGAGACGCGGAGATGCTGGTGCTCAGCTTGCTGTTGGCGTCCACGTACGACGCTCGCCGCACCAGGTGCGGGAAGAAGGCCACGTACGCGCCGTTGAACAGCACCGCGGCTGTGCCGTTCACGATGGCCACCGCGTACACCTGCGTCAGGGTCACCGCGCCGAACAGGTACACCACCGGCAGGGAGAGCAACGATGCGGCGCGTACCAGGTCGGCGATCACCATCAGGCGGCGTTTGCGGGCGCGGTGATCGGTCCAGGCCCCCAGGACGATCGCGAGCAGGCTCGGCGCCCATGTCAGCGCGGTCAGCCAGGCGACCTGGTTGGCCGAGGCGTGCAGCGTTGCCACCACGAACAGCGGCAGCGCCAGTTCGGTGATCCGGTCCCCGAACTGGGAGATGGACTGGCCGGCCCAGAAGGACAGGAACCGCCGGTCGCGCCACAGCGAAACCGGCGGTGCCGCTGTACGGGTGTTCATGACGCCGTGCCCGGATCCTCGTCGGCGGCCTCCGGCAGCGCGTAGCGCATCAGTCGTACCGCGCGGCTGCCGTCCGGCCGTTGCTGCGGGTCACGTGTCACGTAGGGCTCGATGACCTGTTCGATGGCGTCCAGGATCGTCGCGAGTTCTGGCACGGACACCACCACACGGGTGTTGGCCAGCCCCGCTTCCCTGCGCCAGGTCGGTTCGAGTCCCGGTTCGACGTCGGCGAGCCACCGGGCCGGCAGGTCTGCGTAGCGCAGGAACATCTGCTCGGACAGCGCCCGTGCGGCCGACGTGCCCTCCTGGTCGGCCGGGTCGTCCGGTACGTCGAACCGGAAACCCCGTCCGACCGCCTCCCATCGCCGTGCCCGGCGGTCCGGGCCCGGCTCGGCATCGCGGACCAGCCCGAAGCCGGCGAGATGCCGCAGGTGCCAACTGGTCACCGAGGGGGTCGCACCCACCTCGGGGGCGAGCTGGGTGGCCGTCGCCGGCCCGTGCCGGCGCAGGCGCTCCAGGATCGCCAGGCGTACGGGGTGCGCGAGTGCGCGCATGGCCTTCGGATCGGTGATCTCGACATCGCCCAGGCGGTTGTCCGGCATGTTGTGAGAGTAGCCTCTCACAACCGTGAGAGTCAACTCTCATAACTGCCGCCCGCCGGGAACTACCGGTTCAGGACCGGCTCGCCGCCACAGTCGCGACCGGCTGATCTGATCCCCGAATGCCGTATCTCTGCCGATTCCGGCGCGGATCGGGGTCCGCTGCTGACAGGCTCGATGGCAGTCAGCCGGTCAGGCAACGGGAGGTCGGGGAATGAAGCGCGCCGCCATCGCTGTCGCCGCCGCCGTGCTCGCCGCCGCGGCGATCGCGACACCAGCCGCTGCCACTCCGGCGTACAGCGGTCCGTTGCACGGGGTCGCGACGTACCTCGATACTCGGGCGGGATCGGTGAGCGTGGCGCTGTACGAGCGCTCCACCGGCCGGACCTATCTGCTGCGGCACGGTCCGGCGGCGACGCAGTACACGGCCAGCATCGCCAAGGTCGACATCATGCAGATGTGGCTGCGGCGCTACCGGGACAGGCCGGGAACGATGCCGGCCAACCTGCCGTACTCGATCCAGTTCCTGCTGCAGAACATGATCCACGTCAGCGACAACTCGGCCGCCACCGGCCTGTTCCACTTCGCCGGCGGCTGCCGGACGCTGACCCGGTACAACACGCTGATCCCCACCCGCCACACCAGGGTCGGCTGCGAAACCCCGACCTACTACGGCTGGGGCAACACCACGACCACGGCGTCCGACCAGGCCGCGATCGTACGGACCGTCGCCTACCCCAACCACGTGCTGCGCACCGACGCCCGGCAGTACGCGCTGAGCCTGATGGAGAACATCGACCCCACCCAGCGCTGGGGCGTCAGCTGCGGACCGTGGGGAACGGTGTGCGACCCGCCGACGTACGCCACCCCGGTGCCGGGAGTGACCGTCGCGCTGAAGAACGGCTGGAAGTTCGTACCCAGCTGCCCGCAGCAGGACGACACCTGCCCCTGGCAGATCAACAGCATGGGCCGGGTGCAGGGCCAGGGCCGCGACTACGTACTGGCCGTGCTGACGACCAACGATCCGCCGGTCGACGGCCACTCCGGCATGGACTACGGGATCGACACCATCCAGGGCGTCTCCCAACGCATCTGGCAGAACCTCGCCCCCTGAGCCACGCCTGCGCTCAGTCACGGACGGTACGAACACCTTCCGGTTGGCGGTATTTGCCCGCCGTGCTCGTTACCTTTCGCACCTGCTGTTGCGGTCTGGGTGATTTCCCTGAGAATGAGCTGCATGCTTGCCCGCCAGCAAGCACGCATGCCGTTACAGGGAGGAGCGGCAACACAGCGATGACGAGGCGACCTGAGATCCGCGTTCGCGCGCTCGCCCTCTCCTACTACTGGGCTTGCTGCTCCGACGGGACGAGAAGCAGATGAACGAGACCGCCGATCCTGCTCAGCGACTGCTTGAGGCTGGCGCCGACGGTGCTGGCGAGCCGAAGAACTCTTTACGACCAGAACGTGGCAGACGGAGGCATGGCGGCGCTCGCAACTGACCGGCGTCGCCCTGATCCTGCTCGCGGTCGTCGAACTGGGTGCCCTGGCGTTCCTCTTCCGCAACAAGCACACCGTCGCCTCCGCCTTCGTGGCGTTCCTGGTCATGCAGGCAGCGTTCGCGGCCATGATCGTGTACACGGCCGGCAAGGGCATGTCACGAGAACGGAGCTGACTTCCTCACTCCTGCCTGGCGGGCTCCTCGGCACGCTCGTGCGCGCGCAGTGACGGGAAGGGGACCACGTCGCGCAGGCATCAATATTGGCCACGTTGGGCGGATCCGGCTCGCGCCGAGGCGAGTTCCGCCCCGGCGCGTGCCTTGCTTTGCCCGGACGACGGCCCCGAGGCGTCAGAAGGTGGGACTCCAGCCCTGGTTCGGCCACAGTGCTACCCACCGTGGACCCTCTTCATAGGACTCTGCGTCCTCATCACGCTCGTAACTGGCGATGACCTTCTCCACCGCCGTCACTTCCTCGCGGATAGTCTCGGCGATCTCCGGGATGCTGACTCCCCTGCGCCAGGCCAGGAACATCGACAGCGTCCGCTCTGCGGAGACCTCCTCCAGCACGTCATCGAGGCAGCGCACCCGCTGCCGCAGATGCTCCTTCGGGTCCTGCTCCGATTGCACGATCGCCACGGTCATGAAACTCCTCCACTCTCTGCGGTGTCCAACAAGCGACAGGACCCGCTGCTCACGTTCCGTGCAGCAGAAGCCCTGCAGGAGTAGTTTGAAAGACAATCCGCCCGCTACCTAGTGTTGACGCGTTGACAACGCACAGGTAGCTCATGTCAACGCAGGAGGGTCGATGTTCGGACCGAAACTCAGGCAGGCGCGCGTCGATCTCGGGCTGTCCCTGCGCGACCTGGCCGCTCGGGTGCCGTGCGATCCGGGGCTGCTGTCCAAGCTGGAGAACGGGAAGCGCCGACCCTCGGAGGCGATCGCGGCCCGACTCGACGATCGGCTGACGGCGCGCGGCGAACTGATCGGATCGAGCCGACTGGAGGTGGCCGCCGCCATCGACACCGAGCCGTGGCAGACAGCCGAGCTGCTGCAACGGGTACAGGCGTCGGACACCACACCGGCGACCATCGAATCGCTGCAGGCGACCGTCTCCGACCTGTGCTGCGCCTACTCCCGTACGCCCGCGCTGGCCCTGCGTTCCGAGGCACACGGCTGGCTGCGGCGGGTGTCTGCGTTGCTGCGCAAACCGGTGGGGCTGCACGAGCACCGCGAGCTGCTCGCCACGGCGGGCTGGCTCGCCCTGCTGGTGGGCTGCTGCGAGTACGACGCGGGGATGCGCGCCAGCGCCGAGAGCACCCGGGTGGCCGCCCGGCAGCTCGGCGCCGAGGCCGGGCATCCGGACCTGATCGGCTGGGCGTACGAGATGTCGGCGTGGTTCGCGCTGACGCAGGGCCGCTACCGCGACGTGGTCACCGCGGCGGACGCCGGACTCGCCGCCGCGGGTAGCCGACCGGTCGGGGTACAGCTGCATGCCCAGCGGGCGAAGGCGCTGGGGCGGCTGGGCGACACACGGGGTGTACGCGCGGCCCTCGACAGTGGGCAGGAGCTGCTGTCGTCGCTGCCGGCGCCGGACCGTAACGACAACCACTTCGTGGTCGACCCGGCGAAGCTCGACTTCTACGCCATGGACGCGTACCGGCGCGGCGGTGACGACGCGCGGGCCGCCGAACACGCACACGCCGTACTGGCCTCCGGTGTGCTGCCGGACGGCACCGAGACCGCGCCCATGCGGGTGGCGGAGGCGCGGCTCACCCTCGCGTCGGTGGCCGCGCGCAGCGGTGACCTGGAGCAGGCAGTGGCTACCGGGGTTTCGGCGTTCAGTTCACCGCGCCGGAGTCTGCCCACGCTCACCATGGTGGCCGGGGAACTGGAAGGGGAGCTGACCCGGCGCTACCCGCACGATCCTGCCACCGAACGCTTCCGGGAAGCGGTACGCATGCTGCGCCCGTGAGAGATCAGGCGCCACCAGTCGGGTGGATGTTCCGGCGGGACAGTACGGCTGCGCCGATCGCGGCAGCCAGCGTGATCGCCGCGAACACGACGGTACTCAACGCGGCGTTGACCCGCGCCTGCAGCGTGCCGGGGGTGGTGCGATGTACGAGGGTCATGAGACCGATCAGCACCCACGGCAGACCGATGCCGTTGCACACGGAGGCGACCAGGACCGGGTTCGACCGCAATGTTTGCGTCGGCGACCACGTCGTGGTCACCGGGGTCGGCAACTGACGGTCCAGCAGCAAGCGGCCCCGGCCTGCCCGCACGGCAAACCGTGTTGCGGGCAGCCTGGGCCGATAGTCATCCCGTCACGAATCAGCGGAGTGCTCGGCGAGGATCGCGTCGACCACCACGTCCAGCGGCTGGTGGGCATCGATGCGGGTCGCGCCGGCGGCGAGGGTCTGCACACGGAAGCGTGGATGCCAGGAACGCAACCAGGCGCGCTCGGCCTTCTCGCGGCCGAATCCGTGGTCCCGGCTGGGTTCGTGGATCCGGGCGAACATGGTCTGCGCGTCGATGTCCAGCAGGTAGACCCGACGGAAACGGCGCAACGCCTCCGGCCGATGCGTACCCTCGCCGGTGCTCTCGTTGCCGCAGACGAACAACGTACGTTCCCCGGCCTGCGCGATGAGCTGATCCAACCGGTCGAGCTGCCACTGCCAGCGATGGCTGTCGAGCCATTCCTGCGCGTCGGGACCGCCGGGGTAGTCGACCGCTTCTCCCTGCTCATCCAGCCATCGGCACAGCTCCGGATCGTCGTCGGCGTTCAGAGCCAGCAGCCCCCGTCGGGCCAACTCGGCCGCCACGCTGGTCTTACCCGAACCCGGAACCCGTGATCAACACAGCACCCATCTCGGGAGTGTCGGTCCCACGTGCCGCTTCCGACAACCGGTTTGCCCGGCGGGGTTCACATCCGGGCGCGCAGTACGTCGAACTCGCAGCCCGGTGCGTCCGGGTCGAAGCCGTGCTCGATCAGCCAGCGGGACGCCCGCAGGCTCCGCAGCGACCACCAGGCGCGGATCACATCGACGTCCACGTCGGTGCCGTAACCGGCGAGCAGATCGTCCAGGCGTTCCTCGTGGCCGAGCGTCAGAATGGCGAGGTCGTACAGTGCGTCGCCCCGGCTGGCCTCGGACCAGTCGATCACGCCGGTGACCTCGTCCCCCTCCACGAACACGTGGGTGATCTGCAGGTCCCCGTGCGCGAACACCGGCGGGTACGGCCGCAGCGCGGCCTCGGCGACCTCGCGGTTGCGCCGTACCAGGTCAGCGGGAAGGACGCCACTGCTGATCAGCCATTCGCATTCGCTGTCGAGTTTCGCGGCGATCTCGCCGGTGCGCGGGCCGGGCCAGGGCGGCAGCGGCGCCTCGTGCAGCTTCCGTACGGCGGCGCCCGCCGCAGCCCACGCCGCCGGCGAGGCGGGCGACGGCTCGCCGAGGCGACCAAGTGCCATGCCGGGCAGGGCGGCGAGCGCGAGTGCGGGCGGCTTGCGCCACAGGATCTCCGGGGTCGGTACCGGCGCCAGGGCCATCGCCTCGACCTCGACGTCGAGCCGCGCCTGATCGGCGTCGACCTTCAGGAACACGTCACCGACGCGCAGCGTCGCGCGTTCGCTGTGCGCAACGACGACCTTGACCTCATCCACGCCGGCCATTATCGCGGGGACGCCCACCCACGTCGCCGCCTTTATCGTCCCGATGAACAGCACGGCCCTTCGGGCGTGATTGTATCGTATGACGTACTAGAGGGGGTGGCGCCGTGGTGCGTCGTAGCGACCAGTTGACCTGGGGGAACCCGCCGCTGTTGATCCTCGGCAGTCTGGCCGACGGGCCCAAGCACGGGTACGCCATCGTGCAGGATGTCGCCGAGCAGGCCGGGATCACCATGGGGCCGGGAACGCTGTACGGGGCGCTGTCCCGGCTGGAGGAACGCGGCCTGGTGGAGGCGCTGCCCGGCGAGGAACGCCGCCGGCCGTACCGGTTGACCGCGCAGGGGGCGCAGGCGTTGTCCGAGCGGTTGACCGACATGTCGCGGTTCGCGCGTACCGGGCTGGCGCGACTGGCGACGGCGCAGCCGTGATCCGCCTGCTGCTGGCCTGCTACCCGCCGTCCTTTCGCGAGCGGTACGGGGCCGAACTGGCCGCCCTGATCGAGGACACACCGGCCGGACCGTGGGTGTACTGGGACGTGGCGGTGGGTGCGGCGGCGGCGTGGCTGCGCCCGGTCTTCGTCGGCGAGCCGGCCGAGCGGGTACGCCGGCGGGTGCAGGCCGGACTGTCGGCGACCTGGGTCGCCTGGTGTGTAGGGATGCTGGCGCTTCCGGTGGTGGCCCGGGCGCTGCTCGACCCGCCGGTACCAGCTGCCACCGCAACGGTACGCATGCTGGTGACCGGCGCGTGGCTGGCGATGCTGGCCGGCGGCGCGGTCGCGGCCGGGTGCGCGCTGCTGCTGGCCCACCGGGTTCTGCTGCCGGCGCTGCGTTCCGGCCGGCGCCCGGTGTGGCGACCGCTGCTGCCCGCCGCCGTACTGCTGGCGCTGGAGTCGGCGGGTGCGGGTGGCGTGTGGCTGTTGCGGCAGGGACACCCGGCGGCGTGGCCACATCCGTCGCTCGGGTTCGTGCTGGCCGTACTCGGTTGGCTGGTGGGGCTCGCTGCCCTCGCCGTGGTCGGGATGGCCGGTCCCCCCGTGGCGCTGCGCCGGGCCGGGCCGTCGGCGGAGTCGATGCGCCTGCCCGCGGTGCTGGCCGTCGGCGTGACGGCTGCGCTGGTCGCACTGGCGGTGGCGCAGGTCGCGGCCGTACTGCTGACCGGGCACGGGCCGGTCGCCTCCACTGGCGCGGCCCTCGCCGTGCTGGCCGCCGGCGGCGCACTGCTGAGTACCTGGCGTACGGTCCCGGCGTTGCGGGCGATGAGCCGCCGCTGATCTGAATATCGTCTCACGTAGTATCGTTTCACGTAGTAGCGGGAACGAGGAGACGACCATGGACGAGGACCGCCTGCCGGCCGCGGTACGCCGGGCGTCGTGGTGGTGTGTGGGCTGCGCGGCGCTGTTCACCGCGTTCGCGTGGGCCACCACGCAGGTACGGGCGCTGCGGGCGCACAGCCCCTGGCAGGACGACCCGTACGACGTGGTCGTCTCGTTCACCCAGGTGCTGGTGCCCGTGCTGGCCGTGGCAGTGGTCGTACGGATCCTCAGCCGACGTCCCGGCGGGCGGGAACTGTTGCGCGGCGGCCGGGCGCTCGTCGGCATGGTCGCCGTGACCGCGGTGACCGACTGGATCGCCGTCGCCCTGCGCACGCAGCAGGCCGCCTGGGGTGGCACCGGCCGGTTGCTGATCGCAGCACTGGCGGTGGTGACACTGGTTGCGGCAGCGGCCGGCGCCCGATGCTGGGCCGTACGGCGGGTCGAGGCTCCCGCACCGGATGCGGGCGCTGCGGACTGGGCCGATGAGGTACTGGCCGGCATCGGTGACCTGGCCCGCCGCTGGGGCGCGTCCGGCGCAGCGGTGGACCGCGCGGCGAACTGGCTGCGGCGGGTGGTCGTCGGCGGCCGGTACGGGCTGCGCCGCCACCGGCTCGCCGCCGCGATCCTGGCCGGCGTCGCCCTGTCGGCGGGTTTCACGCTGGGCGAGGCGCTGGGTGAGGGTCTCGGCCCGAACCCGGCCGAGGCTGCGGCGGCGCGGATCATGCTCGGCACAGCGTGCCTGGTCACCGCACTGGTACCGCTGAACGCCTACCTGGGTGTGCTGCGACCGACCAACCCGGTCCGGTCGATCGCACCGGCGCGACGGCCCGCACTGGTGTGCGCCGGGTACGCCATGGTCGCCGGCGTGCCGGTCGCTCTCGGGCTGCGGGGCGGGATCGGTGCCCTGGTCGACTACCGGCCCAGCGGCTGGGGCGGCTTGGCTGTGCTGATCGCCGTGGTCGCCCTGCTGGTCGGGCTGATCACCCTGCTCGCGCAGTCGGTCCGGCGGCGCCGGCACCGGCTGGTCAAGGCGCTGGTCGCGGTGCCGCTGGTGCTCGTACTGGCGGCGGTGGGCACCGTGGGCTACCTGGGCGTACGGCACGTGCTGCCGCGAGCGCTGCCCGCTCCGACCGGGCCGTACCGGGTCGGCCGGAGCACCTACGACTGGACCGACACCAGCCGCACCGATCCGCTCGCACCCGGCCACGGCCGGCACCGCGAACTGTCGGTCTGGGTGTGGTATCCCGCGCCGGCCGCAACGACCGGGCGGCCGGCACCGTACGCGCCCGGCCACTGGGCGGGCATGCTGCAGTTCGGGATCCTGGCCAACCGGCTGGATGCGCTGCACACCCACTCGATCGCCGACGCGCCGGTCACCGCCGGGCGCTTTCCGCTGGTGGTACTCGAACCCGGGATGGGGCTGGCGGCGCCACAGTTCAGCACCCTCGCCGAAGATCTGGCCAGTCAGGGCTTCCTCGTCGCGGGCGTCACGCCCACCTACAGCGCCAATCTCACCGTCCTGGATGGACAGCCGGTCCGCGCCACCACGCTGGGGAACCCGCAGAACTTCAGCGACAGCACCGGCGACCGGCTGGTACCGCTGTGGGCCGGCGATGCCCGCTTCGTCGCCGGGCGGATGAGCAAGCTCGGTGGTCGGATCGCCGGGCATGTCGACGCCGCGCACGTCGTCTACATCGGGCACTCCTTCGGCGGTGCGGCGTCGCTGCAGGCGTGCCACGACGACCGGCGCTGCGCCGGCGCGGTGGACCTGGACGGCACCCCGTACAGCGCCGTCGTGCACCAGGGGTTGACGGCGCCGATGATGCTGCTCGGCACCCCCGGCGACTGCGTGGCCGGCGACTGCCACCCCAGCGATTCCGTACACCGCGACATCGCCACCGCCAGCCGTACGCTGCGCGCGGCCAGTACCGGCCCGAGCTTCCGGTACGAGATCGCCGGCGCACAACACTTCAACTTCACCGACTACGCCGCCTACTACATCCCCACGCCCCTGCACAGCCTGGTGCAGCTCGGCCCGATCGACGGCGACCGCGGCCTTGTCGTCACCTCGGCGTACGTCACCGCCTTCGCAGACCACGTACTGCGCGGCGGCCCGGCACTCCACCTGGACCACCGCTACCCCGAAGCCCGCCCCGCCCCCTGAGCACGGCGTCGTTCGTCGCCAGAGGCGAGGGGTCCCTTGGGGCTATTCATGACAGCACCGCGCATCCGTTGCCTGCGTTGAACCCTGGCAAGCGCCCGCCGCCACTGGCGCGGGGCACGCGTAGGTACCGCAGGACTGTAGGTCTCCGGCTGTGAATCTTGTGATCGACAGGACCAGTCGGCAGGTACGGCAGCTCACCTGTGACTGCTGTGCCACACCCACTGAGCGGACCTGGGCATTCGTGCATTCCGAGGGCGATGCCTTGGCGGTGTACTACGCGAGCAACTACCACCACGACGGAGTGCACGAGACCTGGATCGACGCGATCCTCGGCACCTGGGGCGCTGACACGTTCGACGACCATGTGACGTTCGGGTGCCGGGTCGGGCCGGTCGACAACTCCCCCGCGCCCGCTGCCACTCTCGTCGATGGCGGGAGCGTCGCCCCGGACGGTCCGCTCTACGGTCACAAACTCACCCGCGCCGAGGGCCGCGCCCACCCCCGGTTGCCGGAGTTCTGGCAGATCGTGGACACGGTGCTGGAGCAGGACGAGCTGGTCCGCCAGCATCTGTACGGTCCGGACCAGCCGGCTGATCACTGAGCCCGGACGCCAGCAATCATCGGATCTCCGCGTGTCGACCGACATCATGTCTGACGGGATCCGCGTCAGCGACGGCTGGTGGTACCTCTGAGCGCTGATTCGCTGTGTGACGAGTCATCCGTGGCGACAGCCAGAAATCGGGCCAGGGTAGGCGAGTGGTTGTCCGTCGACCAGGCAAGTGCCATGTCCCAGAGCGGGAGGTCGTCCTGGATCGGGCGGTAGACGACCTGGCTCGGATCATGCGGTGGTGTCGGTGAGATGAGAAGGGAGACGCCCAGTCCGGCGGCGACAAGTGCGGGGATGGCCTGGAGCTGTGCCTCCTGCACGATCCGTGGGCTGAACCCTGCGGCCAGGCAGCAACCGATGATCGTGTCATACACGACCGGCCCGGAATCCCGGAAATAGAGCAGGAACGACTCGTCGGCCAGTGCGGCGAGCGGCACTCGTTCGTACGATGCGAGCCGGTGGGTCGCCGGTAGGGCTACAACGAGCGGGTCGCGTGAGATGACCCTCGTCGCCAAGCCGTGCAGCGCGGTGACGGGCCGCAGCAGGCCGGCGTCGAGGTGGCCGGCGCGCAGTGCTTCGCTCTGTTCCAGAGTCGCCATGGCGCGGAGGTTGACAACGACGTCCGGGTACGCGGCGCGGAAGGCACTGACGAGCCGCGGGACCATGTCGTAGGTTGCCGACTGGACGAAGCCCAGCCGAAGGGTGCCCACCTCGCCGGCGTGGGCGCGGTGGGCGTCGCGTACGACCTCGTCGCCCCGGCGGAGCAGTTCGCGGGCCCCGGCGACCACGGTCTCGCCGGCCGGGGTCAGGACGAACCGCCTCCGTTCCCGAGGGGACAGCGGCACGCCGAGGTCCTTCTCGATGGCGGCGATCTGCCGGCTGAGCGAGGGTTGCGTGACGCCGAGCCGTCCGGCCGCGCGGCCCACGTGCAGTTCATCGGCAACCATCAACAGGGCGCGCAGCTGGCGCTGTGAGCTCGACATCATGCACAGGACGATATGAGACGACATCATTTTAGGCATTGGACGCATCGGTGGGCCTGTTCCTAGCCTCTCCGGCATGACGACGGAGAAGACGACATCCCCGATGGGGACCAGGAATCTCGGCCCGCTCCAGGTGACCCGGCTCAGCCTCGGCACGATGCTCATGGGCGGCGCGGCACCGCGCGACGAGTCGTACCGGATGCTGGACCGCTACCTTGAGGCGGGCGGCAACTTCCTTGACACCGCGGACGTGTACGGCGACGGGAGGTCCGAACGCACGCTCGCGCCGTGGCTTGCCTCGCACCGCGATGAGGTCGTGGTGGCCACGAAGGTCGGCATGCCGGTCTCCGACCTTCCCGGGAAGGGCCTCGCGCCCGAGCGCGTACGCGCGGCGTGTGACGCGAGCCTGCGGAGACTGGGCATCGACGTGATCGACCTGTATCAGGTCCACGTACCGGACCCCGGCACGCCGCTGGAGGACACGCTGGAGGCGCTCGACGGGCTGGTGCGCGCCGGCAAGGTACGGGCGCTGGGTGCCTCGAACTTCCCGGCGTGGCTGCTCGCCTGGGCGGTAGGGCTGCAGGACCGCAACGGCTGGGCACCGTTCGTCTCGCTGCAGCCGCAGTACTCGCTGGTGGAGCGCTCGATCGAACTGGAGGTGCTGCCGTTCTGCCGCGCCGCTGGCATCGGCATGATTCCGTGGGGGCCGCTCGGGGCGGGCTTCCTGACCGGGAAGTACTCGCGTGACACGGAACCACCGGCTGGCTCACGGATGGCCGGCGCCGGGGACAGCCTCGAGGAGGCGCGCCACCGCCGCGCGATCGAACGAAACTTCCGCGTGGTCGATGAGGCGGAAGTGATCGCGCGCGACAAGGGCGCGACGGTCGCCCAGGTCGCGCTCGCCTGGCTGCTCGGGGTCGAGGGCGTCGTCGCGCCGATCGTCGGCCCCCGCACGTTCGACCAGCTCGAGGATCTGCTCGGCGCGACCGACGTCGCGCTGACCGAAGCGGAGCACGCGCGGCTGGCCGCGCACACGCCACCGCCGGAGCTGTACCCGTACCGGATGCTGTCGCAACAGCTCGGTCTGAGCGAACTCGCGCAGCTGAGCCGCAGCCACTCCTAGCTGAACGCCGCACCGGCTCGCCCAGCTCGACGGGGCTGAGGGAGCCAGCGATTGCTTATCAGGAGACTGGGTACTTCTGTCGAATGACCCCCAGCCCTGCATTCCGGCGCAGGTTCTTCCTGCTGGCCAGTGTCTTCAACGGGTGTGTCGCCGTGTTTGCTGCCGTTGTCGTCGCCACCACCCACGTCACCGGCGTCGAACGCGCGTTCCAGGCACTGTTGTGCGTCCTCACGGCGAGCAGCTGTGCGCTCCTGCTCTGGCTGTGGCGGCGGGTTCGGCCCGCCACCCAGCAGCCGGGAAGTCAGCATGGCGGTGAGCACGACAAACCTGCCGGCCAGCGTGGCTGATCTCAACGCCCTGTGTGGGCACTCGGTCAGCCGTCGGTGTTGCCTGCCAGGAGGTCCTTGATGCGTGCGTCGACCTGCTGGCAGTCATAGCCCCGCAGCACGATCTGGAAGCGGGGCGGGCTGGCCGGGGAACCGGCCTGCGACAGATCCTTGAGGTAGCGGTCGACCTGCTGGCGGTTGTAGCCGCGCCAGACCACGGTGAAGCCACGGAACTCAGCTGATTGCGACACTGCGGGTACCACTCCAAGCGGGTAGGGGACGGACGCGGCCATCATCGCTATGTGATGACCGGATGGCCGCGGATCACAGCGTAGGGCCTGTCCGCCAGGAGGGTACGACTCGTAGCCTTCTGGCAGTAGCGACGCTGGGAGGGACCTTGAGCAGAAGGCGGTATGTGGCCCGAGGGGTGGCGGGCGGGTACCGGATCTGGGACAACAAGGGACGCCGCTGGTGGGGTGACCTGTACGAGCTGTGTCCGGACGAGCTGCTCGATGAACTCAACGGCGAAGCCAACCCCACGCGGATCACGGCACTGCTCCGGCGCCACCGAGCGTTGAAGCGGTAGGCCGGCTGCCCGACTCGCGGGACCTCAGGCCGACGCCACAGGTAGGGCGGCCGGCGCTGGTGCCGGCCGCCCCCGTGTCTGTACGGTGTCTCCTGGTACGCCTGTGTCAGCTCAGCAGTCCTTGCGGTAGAAGCGCACCCAGTCCGGCCCCTCGGAGAACGAGTCGATGTCCGGATCACGCCGGCACATCGCCAACATCTGCTCTACCTCAGCCGCCTCCAGTAACGCCAGGTGCGCGATCTCCGCAACCTCGACACCCCGCTGACTGGCCCGGTACATGGCCAGTTCCCGATCCGCGCCCGCATCCTCCATCACCCGCGTCAGGTGCCGGATCCGCTGCGTCCAGTGCCCAACCTCGTTCTCGTACGCCGCCTCGACCGTCACGCCATCCTCCTTCAGCAGATCACTGCTCGCTCCCGGGGTTGCGATGCCGGCAGGTCAATCGCCCCCCAATCGAGAGGGAAGCCCTCCACCTGGGCTCATCATCGAGTCAACCTCCAAAGCAGGGACTCTTACACCGCGCTACCAGAACTTCACAGGACGCACAGGGACTGATAAGGTGTCCCCCAAGCATCCCGTTACGTCCCTCGGGAGCCATTCATGCCAAACGGCCGCCTACGTGCGTCCATCAAAACGGCCGGGTACGCCCGCGAGACCTTCGCCGAGGAGTTGGGGGTCGACCCGAAGACCGTCGAGCGCTGGATCACCAAAGGGCGAGTTCCCCACCGAAACACGGCGACACGTGCTGCCAAACTCCTAGAGGTATCGGCTACGTGGCTGTGGCCGCCGCTTGACGACGGGAAGCTACGAGAAGGGGCGTCCGAAGTCCTGGCCTTCTTCCCGCACAGATCTGACGCGCCGAAACATGTGTGGCTCGATCTGCTCATAGGCGCCACTACGCAGATCGATCTCATGGCCTACGCCAGCCTGTTCCTCCCCGAGGAGAACCCGGAGTCCATCAACATCCTCCGGGTCAAAGCGGCCCAGGGGATTCCCGTCCGCATTGCTCTCGGCGACCCGGACAAGCCGGAGATCGCCCTCCGAGGACGCGAGGAACGGCTGTACGACGCCATCCCGGCCAGGATCAGGATGGCGCTGGCCTACTATCGACCACTCGTAGGAGCATCAGGCATCTCTTTCCATCTCCATACGACGACGCTCTACAACTCCATCTTCCGCTTCGACAACCAGATGCTCATCAACCAGCATGTCTACGGAACATACGGCTACATGGCTCCGCTGTTGCATCTACGACAGCAGGAGGGCGCTGACCTCTTCTCCACCTATGAGCGCAGCTTCGAGCGGGTCTGGGAGGAGTCCTATCCGTTCACTCCCCCAGCTCCATGAGCAACCGGACCAGTCGAACGAACATCTGGGTGTCGACCAGATCCGGAAGCACCACATCCGCGCCGGCGTTACGCAGCTCATCGCTTGTGTACGTGCCCGTCGCAACTGCAAGTACCCTGGCGCCACCGGTGATGCCCGCCTGCACATCCATCGGGGTATCGCCGACGAGCAAGGTGGACGAGCGGTCGAACCAGAACCCGACAGCCGCGCTCGCCTTCCGCTGAGCCGCGCCGACAAGCTCATGCCTCTGCCGTGCGTCCGAGCCATAACCTCCGATGGCCATATCGAAGCGGGCGTCCAGATCGAAGGCACCGAGCTTGACACGAGCGTTGTGCACAATGTTGCCGGTCAACACCGATTGCATCACCTGGTCGATCTTGTCCAGCTCCGAGATTGCGTCCAGAACACCTGGCAGGATGTGACCGCGACTCGCCAAAGCTTTCGCGTTTCTGTCCATCGCAATCGAAAGAACATCGAACAGCTTGCTCTCATAGGAAGGCGACAGATCAACAGCGTTCGCTTCAAACAGATTCCGCATGATCAGGTAGTCTGTCAAGCCATCGGTTCTTGGTTGGCTTGTCGGCGTGCGGCCCACCAGAATCTCAAACGCCAGAGCATACGTTTCTTTGCTGACGCCACCATTCTCGATCAACGTGTGGTCAACGTCCCAGAGCAGAAGGCAGCGCTTCTTGGTCATGCTGCGAGTATGCCGGACAGCTGGCAGTTGCAACAGCCTGCAGGCCTCACCCGGGCTCGACACCACGGGCCGCCAGCGGCGATGGTGCCGCACTCGGCGGCTCTCACGACACCGAGCGAGAGGTCTGCGATGGTATATATGCGTCCGGTAGATCGGCATCACAACAAAGAAAGGCGCAACCGTGGGGGCCAAACACCAGGGCTTGATCAAGTTCCGTGGCTGTGTAGAGGGCCTGGATCGGGCAGGTTGGGGCGTATAGCAGAGCAGACACGGGGTTCGTGATCATTGTGGTGTCTAAGCCCGATGATCACGAAGGTTTCCCGTGTCTGCCGCTTCATCTTCTCTGATCCCTGCCGTGCTCGCGAAACTGGGTCGGCTTGATCCCGCTGGTGTCGCTGACCTGCGGCCCTACCTCGACACGGTCTGTGACCCGAGGTCACGGCGGGGCCGCTGGTACTGCTTGACCGCGATTCTGCTGGTGTGTGCCTGCGCGACGGTCTCCGGCGCGAGGAGTATCGACGAGTTCGCCGAATGGGCGCAACGCGCCGGGCCCGCGCTGCTGGAGACACTCGGCATCCACCGCCACCTGCTGGCCTGGCGCCGGTCGCCGTCACGGGCCACGATCGGCCGTGTCCTGGCATCGCTCGACGGCGACGCGCTCGACGCCGCGATCGGCGCCTACCTGGCTGACCGCCACCGTGCTGCCACCGACACCCGTCCCCACGACACATCGGCCGTGCGCCGACCGGTCCTACGTGCGGTCGCCGTGGACGGCAAGGCGTTGAAAGGCTCGGCCCGCCTCGACCAGCCCCGCCGTCACCTGTTGTCGGTCGTCACCCAGGGCATCGTCGTCACACTGGGCCAGGCCGAGGTCGGAGCGAAAACCAATGAGACCAAGCATTTCCAGCCGCTGCTCGCGCCGCTGGACCTGACCGGCACCGTGGTCACCTTCGACGCCCTGCACTCCGTCAAGGCCAACATCACCTGGCTGGTCGAGACGAAAAGGGCACACTACATCGCGGTGATCAAGACGAACCAGCCGAACGCCTACACACAGGTCAGCGGCCTGCCCTGGGACAGCATCGGCGTCGGGCACACAGCCAGCCAGACCGGACACGGCCGAGCCGAGTCACGCTCGATCAAAACCATGGCCGTGGCCGACAACCTCGGCGGGATCGCCTTCCCACACGCGCGGCTGGCCATCCGGATCCATCGCCGCCGCACCGAAACCGGAAAGAAACAGACCCGCCGCACCGACTACGCCGTCACCAGCCTCGACGCCCACCACGCCGACCCCGAAACCCTCGCCACCCTCATCCGCGGAGAGTGGGGCATCGAGAACTCCTCACACCACATCCGAGACGTCACCTTCCGCGAGGACGCCTCGACCGTCCACACCGGCACCGCACCCCGCGCCATGGCCACCTTCAGAAACCTCGCCACCGGCGCCCTGAAAATCCTCGGCGCCACCAACATCGCCAAAACCACCAGAGCAATCAGGGACGACCCAGCACGAGCCCTCCCGATCCTGGGCATGACCCACAACCCGAACCCTTCGGGAACTTGATCAAGCCCTGGCCAAACACTCCGTCAGCGTTGCCGCCGTCGTCGTCAACGAGGTCGGCGAAGTTCTGGTCATCCAGCGCCGCGACAACGGCCACTGGGAGCCACCTGGCGGCATTCTCGAGCTCCACGAATCAATTCTTGACGGCGTCGAACGGGAAGTACGCGAAGAGACCGGCTACGAGATAGAGCCAGAGAGACTTACGGGCGTCTACAAGAACATGACCCGTGGCGTCGTAGCGCTCGTCGTCCGAGCCAAGCTGGTGGGCGGTTCCCCTACGGTTTCAGACGAGACCGCACGAGTGGACTGGTGGAGCCCATCCCGGGTCGTCGAGCGGATGGACGAAGCATTCGTCGTCCGCATCACCGATGCACTTGCGGACGGTGCGCCTTCGGTACGTTCCCACGACGGCACTCAGCTGCTGCAAGGTCATGATCAGTGGGGGTGCTCCCCGCGCTGAGGATGGAGTCACAGCTAGTGTCTCGTGAGCCTGATTGCGTTACTTAACGGTGCTGGGATCGTTGGTCGGGTATGAGGTTGTCGGAGGCGCAGGTCGCCGAGTTGTGGGCGCTGGTCAACGGTCGGGATGTGTCGGCCGTGGTGTCGACGCGGGCGCGGATTGTGTTGTGGCGTAGCCAAGGCCGGCGCCGTAGTGACATTGTGGAGCTGGCGGGGGTGTCGGCTCCGACGGTGGACCGGTGGCTGGATCGCTACCGGCAGCAGGGTGTGGCGGGTCTGGTTGAGCGTCGGCGGGGTGGGCCGCGCCGGCAGGTTGATCCGCGGGCTCGGGCGCGGATCGTGGCGTTGACCCGCACGTCCCCGCCCGCGGGGTTGGGGATCTCGCACTGGTCGGCCCGGACGATGGCGGCGCATCTCAAGCGCGCTGACGGCATCGTGGTGTCGTTCAATTACGTGGCGAGGGTGTGGCGCGAGGAGAAGCTTGCCCCGCACCGTATCGGCACCTTCAAGCTGTCCAAGGACCCGCTTTTCGCCGACAAGGTCGCCGACGTGGTCGGGCTGTATCTCGACCCGCCGGGCGGGGCGGTGGTGCTGTCGATCGATGAGAAGACCCAGATCCAGGCTCTGGATCGCACCCAGCCACTGCTGCCCGTCGACTTCGGTAAGACCGAGAAACGCACCCACGACTACAAGCGGCACGGCGTCACCAACCTGTTCGCCGCCCTCAACGTGGCCACCGGCGAAGTGGTCGGCGAGTGCACACCCAGCCGCGACGGCGCGAGGTTCCTGGCGTTTCTGAAGAAGGCCACCAAACCCCACCGGGACAAGGAAATCCATGTGGTGTTGGACAACCTGTCCACCCACACCACCCCCGAGGTGACCGCCTGGCTGGAGACACATCCCAACGTGCACTTCCACTTCACCCCGATCGGCTCCTCCTGGATCAACCAGATCGAGACCTGGTTCGGCATCCTGACCCGCCAGTCGATCCGCCGCGGCACCTTCACCTCCATCGCCGTCCTCACCCGCCAGATCCGCGACTACATCGACACCTGGAACACCAACCCTCGCCCGTTTGTCTGGACCGCCACCGCCGACGAGATCCTCGCCAAGGTCCGCCTCGTACACACCAGCGTCAAGAAACTCGTCGACAACAACAGCAAGTAACGCAAACAGACTCACGAGACACTAGGAGGCACGATGAGCCGGATCGACTACTACGACGACCCTGATGCGCCCGGGGCCAACTCGCTTGTCGCGGCCACCTCCGCCGTCGTCACCGGCGCTGACGGTCGGCTCGTTCTGCAACGCAGAAGAGACAATGATCTCTGGGCACTGCCCGGTGGCGGGATGGAACTCGGTGAGTCCGTCTGGGACACCACGGTCCGCGAGGTCCGCGAGGAGACCGGACTGGAGGTCGAGCCTCAGTACATCGTCGGGGTGTACTCCGACCCTCGCCACGTCTTCGCCTACGACGACGGCGAGGTCCGGCAGGAGTACTCGGTCTGCGTCGCGTGCAGGATCATCCGCGGAACCTTGCAGGTCAGTGACGAATCGACGGAGGTTGCGTCCTTCACCGCAGACGAGATCGGCGACCTGTCGATGCATCCGAGGATCCGTGTCCGTATCGACGACTACCTTGCCGGCGAGCGAGGCGCCCTCCGCTAACCGTCGACTACGACACCATGTCGTGAAGCAGCGTCCTGAACAGCCGCCATAGCGGTACGGATCTCACCGGCCGCAGCGCTGATGGACCGCGGGACGGTGTGCTCCGGCCCGTACCGCTCGCGGGTCTCGGCAAGACGGTCATCGAACTTGACGGGCTGCCCGACGGGGCTCGTCGTCATGTCGCAGTACCAGAGACCGTCCCACGCCAGCGACGTCTCGTCAGGAAACTCAGCCAGCTCATCGCTGAACCCGCGAAGCTCAGCTTCGTGCTGAGCGCCGGAATGATTGGCAACCAGCCTGCACAGCCGTTCATCAGCACCGAGCTTCCGAAGATGCCGCGCCCCGTCCAGCGACGGAATCCCGTGTCCTGTAACTGCTCTGCATAACCGACGTCATGCAGCCATGCCGAGGCCACCAATAGGTCTGCTTCGCCGCCCAGAGCAGGACGCAGGCGCTCAGCCTTCACTGCGACCGCCTGGACATGGGCCCATCGTCGACGTAGCGACTCGGCCATCTGTTCCTCTGCAAGCGCACGTGCCCAGGTGACGATTTCGACCATGCACGCCAACCTAGCGGCCACCGTACAGGTGGTCATCCCCGCCGCTCGCCGAAGAACCCTCCATCGAGACCGTGCCGAAGGGCTCGAGAGCCATGATCGATAATAGCGGCGTGACCGCCGCGGATGTTATCGCCGTTTCTCTGACCTCAGATGAGCGGTACATGCTGCAGCGCGGGTTGAGTGAATGGGGTGGCCCAGCATGGGCGACAGATCAGCTCGCCCAGGTTATCGGTTTCCGCGACGAGGATGACCTACTGCGGCATGAAGGCCGGAGGCTGCGGGAAGACCTGGGCCGTAGCCAGCCGCTGACCGCATCGGACTGGCGACGGGTACTGCTGTCCACCGAGATCGTGTTTGCCAGCGACGTCGTCGGTTCCGGCTCGGACTGGTCCATTACCACCGGGCTCTCCGACGAAGAGACGATCAAGATGCTTCGGGCGGTCCAGAGAAAGATAGGTCGCGCGCTGCGATCGGACTGAACCCCAGACCCATTCGGTCACCCCTCAACTCAGCGGCCGCAAGAGGCCCGATTGCCTGCAGGTGTCACCCCACGCGCGGGCGGCGCGGCCCGCGCTTCGGCGGACGGCGGGGAGGCCGAAGGCCCCGGAGCATCAGCTCCGAGGCCTTCGCCTTGGCTGTCCCGGGCTACAGCGAGAACGTGCCCGAGGCCTTCCAGTTGTACTCGTTGATGCCGGGCGCCCACAGGTAGACCTCGCCGTTGATCGTCGTCGTCCCGGGTGCGTAGACCATCATCGAATAACTCGATCCGTAGCCGTAGTCGACCTCGCTGTTCCAGCCACCGAGCGACGAAAAGATGTTCTTGGTCGTGTTGCCTCCGTAGGGGTTGCCGGTGACCCGGATCCAGTTTGCTTCGCACGACCAGGAGTAGAAGATCTGGATCGTGGCGACCTGCGCGCCGGAGTAGCGGTCGAGGATCGGCCGGGTGGCGATCTGCGATGCGTTGACGTTGCAGCCGGTCGCGGCGGGATCCTTGCCGTCGTAGTAGTGACCGCCGCCGCTGGATGAGCTGGCGTGCGCCGCAGCTGTGGTCGTGAGCGTGATCGCGAGGGCGGTCATGACGACCATGAGGAGCCGGCGGGGCCATGACCGGCGTCCGGTGGCGGTTGGTTGTGAGGTTCCGGGCGTGTTCTGCGTTCCGCGTGTGGTGTCCATGCAAGAAGTGTCTGGGGCCGAGGGATGCGAGCGATATCAAGCGAAGCCTGATTTCGCAGGTGCCGTGGTCTCAGTCCAAGTCGTAGCCCGCGGGCAGGAGCCGCGCGGTGATCTGCGACCGCTGCGTGACGTCCAGCTTCCTCATGATGTTGAAGACGTGCGTCTTCACCGTGTGCAGTGAGATGACCAGTGTCCCGGCGATCTCCTGATTGCTCAGACGCTTGTTGACCAGGTGGGCGATCTCGCGTTCGCGTGGGGTGAGCAGTGCCCAGGCGTCGAGGGCCTCGTCTTCGGGCCGGGCGAGCATCGCGAACGTCTCCTGTCGCGTTCGGGAGACCAGCGTGGCGAGGTCGGCGACTTCGCCGGTGACGTCACGGCTGGCGGCGAGGTCGGTCTGGATCGCGGCGACCGCGCGCTGGATCGTCTCCAGGCGTTCGGTCATCTCGACGACCAGGTCGGTGAAGCTGGGGCCCACCGGTTCGAGTTGCGGGTCGCCGGAGGCGAGCTCGCGCAGGGAGATGGTGTCCTCGTGTCCTCGTCGCAGGACAGTGACGACGATGCTGCAGAGCCATTCGAACGCGCGAACGGTATCGGCGTCGTAGGCCGCGGGTTGGTAGGTCTGCATTGCGACGATGCCGATGACGCGGGGCAGGCGCGAGCTGTGGTCGATCAAGGGGGTCGTGATCGCATCCTGAGAACGCCGGCTGGCGTCGCCGAAACGGATTCCCCGATTGAGCAGGGAGCCGTTGTCCTGCGAATACGTGTAGCTCGTCTGGTGGTGCAGCACCCATGCGCCCACGCCGTGGGGGCCGTAGGTGTCCAGCCCGGAGGCCTCGAGCTCCTTCTGGTCGTAGATGTAGGGGTAGGCGATCTGCTTACCGGGACGGAATATGCCGATATAGAAGGCATCGACGGGCGCGATCTTCTCCATGGTGGCGCGCAGGTAGTCGTACAACGCGTGATGGTCGCCGGGCTTCAGCGCCCGGATGAAACGTGCCGCATGCTGCAGGATCTCGACGACTTCACGGGTGAAGGCCACCTGTGGAGTCTAGGCTGACGTTTCGGCCTTGGTGAGTGGTTTGGCCGCTTCGGAAGATCATGTAGCAGTCCTTGGTGACGCTGCCTGCGACGAGGTGCGGCGCACCAGAGCGCGACAAGATCCGCAGCAGTGGGCCGTCAGGCCTGCGGGACTCCGACATATCGCACGGTTGCGCGTGGTTGGGCGTCCGCCGCTGCGGATCTTGACCGCGCACAAAGCGAAAGCGACAGCCGCAGGGAGGAGGCGGACGAGTCGGCCTGTAGGCCGGGTTCTGTGGCCGGGGCGCCTTGCGGCACTGCCCCGGTCGGCGGCCATCCATCTCGGCCTGCCGTCGCCGGCAGGCTCCAGCAGTCTACCCGCAGGCATCGGGCGGGCCGCCCTCGAACGCCTGCGCAGGCGGTGTTGCCACCGCCCTTGCGACCTTGCTCCAGGTGGGGTTTACCGAGCCGCCCCGGTCACCCGGGGCGCTGGTGGTCTCTTACACCACCGTTTCACCCTTACCCGGCCGCTCGCGCGACCGGGCGGTCTGTTTTCTGTGGCACTGTCCCGCGGGTCGCCCCGGGTTGCCGTTGACAACCACCCTGCCCTGTGGAGCCCGGACCTTCCTCGACAGCGGGGTCTCCCCCGCTGACGCGACCGCCCGGCCGGCTCGTCCGCCGACCATGATCGTACGTCAGGACGCCGGCCCGGACAGCGCCGGCAGCAGATCGGCGACCACCGTGGTCAGCTCGGCCTTGTCGGTCTGCCAGCCGGTAGCGGCCGGATGTTCGGTCAGCGCCACCACGATGTAGCGCCCGACCAGACCGGTGGTGTGCAGCGCCCGGTACGGATTGCAGCACGCCCACCCCTGCTTGACCGCCCACGGCCATCCACCGGCCGCGTCCGGGATGCCGAAGTACTGGTCGAAGCCGTCCGCAGCGGTCCGCGTCGCGTCCCGCAGCGCGGAGAGGATGACCTCCCGCTCCTCTGGCGCCCGGTTGAGGATGTACCGGTACACCGCCACCACGTCGTCGGCGGTGACCGTCGTATCGCCCCACATGTACGGCAGCGACGGCGGCGTGGTGTGTGTCAGTCCGATCCGGGCCGCCATCCGGGTCACGAGGTCGGGCCCGCCGCCCTGCACCCACAGCTGGCTGGCCACCGCGTCGTCGCTGCGCGACAGCATCTCCGACACCCGGTCGGCGGCCGTCCCACGGTCCAGCGCGTCCAACGCGATGAGCAGCTTCACCACCGATTCGGACGGGAACTCCACCGTGGCCCGGTAGCGCAGCACACTGCGCCCGGTCGACGTGTCGTACACCGCCAGCCCGAGGCTGCCGTCGGGCACCGCGTCGATCGCACGGGAACGCGCGGTGGACAACCGTAGCCGCGGCGACGGGCCGCGGGCCGGGCTGGACGCACTGACCGACGGTTCTGGTGAGCCGACCACCGTCCAGGACAGTCCGTCCGCTTCTGCCCGACCGGCACCGACGGGCCGGTCCAACGCCCCGATCCCGCCGCCGATCATCAACGCAGCTATGGCGGCTACCACGATCAGCCCTGTTTTCGCCCTCATACCCGGTACACGGGCGCAGCCGGACGAAAGGTGGCGTCCCCGCAGGGCAACCTTTCGGCCGCCCGGACCCGTGGGATATCCCACCGCTGCCGGTGTCCACAGGCTGAACGGCGACAGGCCGGGAGGTCGGAGGACGGCTAGGCTCGGGCCGATGAACGCCACGTCGATCGTCCTGCTGCTGGCTGCCGGCCTGGCCGCCGGCGGGGTGAACGCGATCGCCGGCGGCGGCTCGCTGATCACCTTCCCGGCGCTGCTGGCGACCGGGCTCACGCCGGTACCGGCGAACGTCACCAACTCGGTGTCGGTGTGCCCCGGCTACCTGTCCAGTGTGGTCGGTAGCCGGCAGGATCTGACCGGTCAGCGCCGCCGCGCGCTGGAACTGATCCCCACCACCGCCGTCGGTACGGGCGTGGGCTGCGTACTGCTGTTGAGTACCCCGGCGTCGGCGTTCACGAAGGTGGTGCCGTTCCTGGTGATCGGCGCCGCACTGATCCTGGCGTTCCAGCGGCGCCTGCGGGCGATCGTCGGCCACCCGGAGCGGATGTCGCCGCAGCGCCGCCGGGTCAGCATGCACCTGATGGCCGGCATCGGCTCGGTGTACGGCGGCTACTTCGGTGCCGCGCTGGGCGTGATGCTGGTGGCGGTGCTGGCGCTGGTGATTCCGGAACGGATGCAGCGCATCACCGCGCTGAAGAACGTACTGTCCGCCGTGGTCGGCGTGATCACCGTGCTGGTGTTCGGCCTGTTCGGGCCGGTGCACTGGGTCTCGGTACTGATCCTCGCCCCGGCCACGATCGTCGGCGGCTATCTGGGCGCGCGGCTGGCCCGCCGGCTCCCCGCGTCGGTACTTCGCGTCGCGATCGTGCTGTTCGGCCTCGTCATCGGCGGCTATCTGCTGGTGCAGGCGTACGGCCCGGGCCACTGACACCACACGCCGAACAGACGATGACCCGGACCGCAGAACGGCCGCCGCAGCTGGTGCCGCGACGGCCGTTCGCTGCCGTACTCCCGGGTCAGCCCTGCGCCAGCTCGGGGATCTGCGAGACCTTCGGGTCTCCCTCGTCGGCCGTGTAGTCCTCCGCCGTGGTGATGTCGGTCCCGTCGGCGGTCTTCGTCGCCCGCAGGATCAGCGTGGCGACCACAGCGACGGCCAGGTTCACCAGCACCGCGACGAAGCCGGCGTAGATCGTCACCTTGGTGTCGAAGCCCAGGTTCGACAGGGCGAACCCGGTCCCGCCGAAGTGCGCGTGCCCGGTCTTGGCGTTCGGGATGGTGTACATCATCCACATCCCGGCGCCCATCCCGGCCAGCCAGCCGGCGATCAGCCCGCCCCGGTGGAACCACCGGGTCAGCAGACCCAGCCCCACCGACGGCAGGGTCTGCAGGACGATCACCCCGCCGATCAGCTGCAGGTCGATCGCGAACTGCGGGTTCAGGAACAGGACGAATCCCAGCGCACCGAACTTCACCAGCAGCGACACGATCTTGCTGACCCATGCCTCCTGACGCGGTGAGGCGTCCCGCTTGAAGTACTCGCGGAAGATGTTGCGGGTGAACAGGTTCGCTGCCGCGATCGACATGATCGCCGCCGGCACCAGGGCGCCGATACCGATCGCGGCGAACGCGACGCCGGCGAACCAGCTCGGGAACATCTGCTCGAACAGCCGGGGCACGATCGTGTTGCCGTCCTTGCCGATCGGCGTGGTGCCGGCCGCGATCGCCATGAACCCGAGCAGCGCGATCAGGCCCAGCAGGAAGCTGTACGCGGGCAGCGCGGACATGTTGCGCTTGACCACGTTGCGGCTCTTCGCGGCCAGTACACCGGTCACGCTGTGCGGGTACAGGAACAGCGCCAGCGCCGAACCGAACGCCAGGGTGGCGTAGTTGAGCTGGCTGGCGGAGCCGAGTACCAGGGCGCCGGATGGTGGCTTGCCGGCGGCGGCGTTCGCCTTGTTGAGGTCGGCGAAGTGCTGCCCGGCCACATCGAAGATGTGCCCGAAACCACCTAGCTTGTACGGGATGTAGATGACGGTGACCGCGATGACCGCGTAGATGAGCAGGTCCTTGACGAACGCGATCAGCGCCGGTGCCCGCAGCCCGGACTGGTAGGTGTAGGCGGCCAGCACCAGGAACGCCACGATCAGCGGCCAGTGCGAACCCAGCCCCATGGTCTTGAGCACCGCCGAGATACCGACCAGCTGCAGGGCGATGTAGGGCATGGTCGCCACGATGCCGGTGATCGCCACCAGCAGCGCCATCGTCGGCGAGCCGAACCGGCCCCGGACGAAGTCGGCCGGGGTGACGAACCCGTGCCGGTGCGAGACCGACCAGAGCCGGATGATCACCATGAATACCAGTGGGTACACCACGACGGTGTAGGGCACGGCGAAGAAGCCGACCGCGCCGGCGGCGAACACCAGTGCCGGTACGGCGACGAACGTGTAGGCGGTGTAGAGGTCTCCGCCGACCAGGAACCAGGTGATCCAGCTGCCGAAGCTACGGCCGCCGAGACCCCATTCGTCCAGATGCATCATGTCGTTGGGCTTGCGCCAGCGGGCGGCCACGAACCCGACGGCGCTGACCGCCACGAACAGGATGATGAAGATGACCAGTTCTGTGGTGTGCATGGCTCAGCGCCTCCTCTTCCCGCGCTGGTACACGATGGTGGTCGCGCCGACGCCGAGAATGATGAAGGCCATCTGCAGCCAGTAGAAGGCTGGAAGTCCGAACAGCCGCGGCTTGTCGTAGTTGAACAGGAACGTCAGTAGTGGTATCAGAACAGGAATGACCAGCAGCCAGTTCCACGGGCTGTGGTCAGACCGACGAGCAACCGTGCTCGGATCCTGCGCACCGGAACCTGTCCGGTCCGCGGGCGCGGCACCGTCCGGGGCTGGCCCGGTGCCGTCCGAGTCGGGTTCGGCCACGAGGACCGCCTCCTCCCAATACCGGTCGGCGGGCGCCGGACCGGGTTGCATGACAACGATCACAGTGCAGGGCTGGCCGAATACTAGGCTTCCTGGTGCCGTGTGGGGAGGGGGCAGCGGCGACTATCCGCAACTGTCCGGGTGTGGATCACTCTCCGGAGTTGGATCAGCGCCGCGCTCCGGCAACCACATCGTTCTGGCGTAGCCGCTCCGTATACCTACGGTGATCAGCGCAGATGTGAGCAACAGGAAGTGCAGGCCAGAGCGTCGACGCCGCATCCACCATTGCGGACACCAGGCCGGAACAGGGCATAGTTCCGGCATGACCACACGCCTGAACAGCGGCTACCGGGCCATTTTCGCCGTGTCGGAGTACCGGCCGGTGTTCCTCGCCCATGTACTCACCATGCTCGGCACGGTGGTCTCCGAGGTGGCGCTGGCGCTACTGGTCTACCGGATGACCGGCTCACCGTTCCTGACCGCCGCCACCTACGCGGTCGGTTTCGTGCCCTACGCGCTCGGCGGTACGGTGCTCGCCTCCATCGCCGACCGTTACCCAGCGCGGACCGTACTGGTCGTGTGCAACCTGATCTCCGCGGTCACCGTCGCCACGATGGCCGCACCCGCGTTGCCCATCGTGGCGCTGATGGCCCTGCGGTTCGCCAGCGCTACCGTGGCGCCGATCTTCGGTGCCGCCCGCGCCGCCAGCATTCCCGACATCGTGCCGGGCGACGGGGCCGTGCTGGCCCGGTCACTGGTGCGGGTCGTCTCGCAGGGCTCGCAGATCGTCGGGTTCGGCCTCGGCGGGCTGCTGTTGACGCTCATCACGCCCCGGCAGGCGCTGCTCGGCGAGGCCGCAGCGTTCGCCGTGTCCGCCGTGCTGCTGCGCTTCGGTACCCGCTGGCGGCCGGCCCGCACCGCCGAGGGGAACACCATGCTGGGTGAGTCGCTGCGGGGGCTGCGGCTGCTGATGGGCGATCGACGGATCGCGGCGCTGTTCCTGCTGTGGTGGGTGCCACCGACATTCGTGGTGGTCCCGGAGGCGTTGGCGGCGCCGTACACACACGGGATCGGCGTCGGCCCGATCGGTTTCGGGCTGTTCATGACCGCGATGCCGGTCGGCACCGTGCTGGGCGAGCTGGCTGCCGGTCTGCTACCCACCCGGCTGCGGCCACGGATCGTACCGGTGCTCGCCGGCTGCACGCTGCTGCCGCTGCTGGTCTTCGGCACCGGGCCGGGCCTGCCGGTGGCACTGGGCGCGCTGCTGGTGACCGGACTGTGCTCGGCCTACCTGGTCGGGCTGGACCAGCGGTTCCTGGCCTCGGTACCGACCGAGCTGGGCGGTCGGGCGATGGCCGCGATGAGCGCCGGGATGATGGTCGTACAGGGTCTGGGCATGGCCGCGGGAGGCGCACTGGCCGAGATCGCCGCACCACGTACGGTGATCCTGCTGGCCAGCGCCGTCGGTACGGTGTCCGTCCTGGCCGTACTGGCGTGGGTGCGGCACACCCACCGCCCGCAGCCAGCCGCCCTGCTGTCGACCTGAGGCGGGTCAGAGCCCCGACTCGTCGGTGCGCACCAGGATGCGGCCGCACTCCTCGTGCCGTACGACCTCGTCCTTCGCCGCGCCCCGCAGTTCGGCGAGGTCGGAGCCCGACAGCTCCATCCGGCATCCCTCGCACCGACGGCCCCGCAGGATCGCTGCGCCGATACCGGTGCTGGTGCGGATCCGTTCGTAGAGCGCGAGCAGCTCCGTGGGCACCGCAGCGGCCATCGACTCGCGCTCGGCGCGGCGGCGCTGCTCCTCCGCGGACAGCTCGACCAGGGTAGCGTCCCGACGCTGCTCGGTGGCCTCGCGCTCGCCGCGTACCTGGGTCTGCCGCTCGGTCGCCTCGTTGAGCACGGTGACGGCCGCCTCACGCTGCTCCATCAGCTCCAGTTCGCTGTCCTCCAGCTCACTCTGCCGGCGGTTCAGCGAGGCCAGCTCGTGCTGCAGGCTCTCCAGTTCCTTCGGGTTGCCCTGCCCGGACTCCAGCCGCTGCCGGTCCTTGTCCGCGCGCAGCCGCACCTGTTCGACGTCGCGTTCCTGCCGGGCGATGTCGCGGTCCAGGTCGTCCACCGACACCCGGGCCCGGACCTGGTCGTCGGTGACCTTCTGCAGTTCGGCGTCCAGTCGCTCCAGGTCGGCCACTTCCGGCAGGTTGCGACGTCGGTGCGCGAGCTGGGTAAGCAGGGTGTCGGTCGCTTGCAGGTCCAGCAGGCGGCGTTGGTCAGCCGGGTCGGCCTTCACGGGCGCTACTCCTCCAGGTCGTCGAGAGACGGCGGTACGTCGGTCTGGTCCTGCCCCGCGTGCACGGTCCACGGATCGGTCACCAGAGAGGAAATTATGCCCTGCACCCCCAGCTCCCCGGTCAGCCGCGTGCGTACGTCGGACAGCCACGGCCATTCGGTCGCCCAGTGCGCCGCGTCGAGCAGCGCCGGGCCACTGTCGGAAACGTACTCGCTCACCGGGTGGTGCCGCAGATCGGCGGTGAGATAGGCGTCCGCGCCTGCCGCCGCGGCGTCGGTGAGGAAGCTGTCCCCGGCGCCGCCGCACACCGCGACCGTGCGTACCGGTCGCTGCGGGTCGCCGGCCGCCCGGATGCCGCCCGCGGTCGCCGGTAGCGCGGCGGCGACCTGCGCGGTCAGCTCGGCGAGGGTGCTCGGCGCGGGAAGTTCGCCGATCCGACCGTGGCCCCGGCCGTCCTCGGTCGGGCACAGCGGGCGGGTGTCGCGCAGCCCGAGGCATGCGGCCAGCGCGCTGGACACCCCCGGCTCGGCCACGTCGGCGTTGGTGTGCGCGACGAACAACGCCACCCCGGACCTGATCATCCGGTGCACCAGCCGACCCTTGTACGAGGTCGTGGCCACGCTCGACACCCCGCGCAGCAGCAGCGGATGGTGGGTGAGCAGCAGGTCGGCCTCCTGCTCCACGGCCTGCGCCACGGTCTCCGGTACGCAGTCCACGGCGAACAGGATCCGGCGCACCGGCGCGTCCGGATCACCGACCACCAACCCCACCCGGTCCCAGGACTCGGCCCATTCGGCCGGGTACCAGCGCTGCATCGCCGCCATCACGTCCGCCACCGTCACCACGCGGGCAGGGTATCGGACCCGGCACCGCGCGTCGCGCAGCACCATCGGCGGGCCGGCGTGCCGCACGTCGCGGCGTACGGCCGGCGGCCCGGGGTGCTGCGCGACGCGGGCGTCCCCCGGGCGTTCCGGAACGCCCCCGCGCTCAGGAACGTGCCATCGCCCGTGGATCGGTACGCAGTGCCGCCAGGGCCAGCTCCCACGGGAAGGAGTCGGTACGGGCCTTGCCGCCACCGGGCACCGGCAGTGGGCAGACGTCGTCTCCGTACAGCACCCGTACCCCCCAGGCACGCAGCCGGTCCAGGTTCTCCTGGAAGACCGGCTGCGCCACGTGGCTACGGTTGGAGAAGGGCATCGTGACGATGGGGATGCCCCGGCCGAACGCCTCGGTCAGGATGCCCAGCAGCAGAGTGTCGCTGATGCCGGCTGCCCACTTGTTGATGGTGTTGCAGGTGGCCGGCGCGAGCACGATCGCATCCGGGTCGGGCAGTACGTCGGGTGCGTCCGGGTGCTTGTACGCGCTGCGTACCGGCTGCCCGGTCTGCGCCTCCAGGGCCGGTACGTCGAGGAACCGCACCCCCGACGGTGAGGCCAGTACGCAGACCCGCCAGCCGTCCTGCTGCGCGCGCCGTACCAGCCGGCCCACTCCCCGGGCCACCGGTGAGCCGCACACCAGTGCGTACAGCATCAGGCCGTTGTTGTCGTCCATGGCATCCACCGGTCTGCTCACACCGCCACGCCGAGGTGGTCCGCCAGTTCGGCCAGCGGGCTGGCCGGTGAGCCCTTCGTTCGTCGCAGTACGCCGGAGAGCACCTCGTAGGCGTGCGGTCGGCAACGGATCTCCGCCGGTGCCAGGCGGTCCGCGTCGAGCAGCAGTTCGGCCGCCGTATCCAGCTCACCGACCTGGGTGTACGCCCGCGCCACGTCGACGAAGTGGTTGGCCCGCCGTTCGGGCAGCAGTGCGGCGAACCCGTCCGGGTCGAGCTTGCTGTGGGTGACGACGGCAGCTCCGTGCTCGCCAAGCTCGACCGCTGCGGCGGCCCGGTGCAGCAGGACGTTGGTGGGACCGAACACGGTCCAGTAGTAGTTGGCGTCGTTGCCGAGCTGCGCGGCCGCCTCTTCCGCGGCCCGCAGCAGGTCCCGGCTGGTCGCCAGGTCCGCGCAGCGCGAGGCCGCCATCGCGCCCTGCAGCAGCAGGTGGCCGTAGACCGACAGTTGCTGCGGGGTGGCCTCCTTGGCGTTGGCCGGCGCGAGCCGGTGCGCCACCTGGACGTTGAGGTCCAATGCCGGACGCGCCCGACCGAGAGCGAGCATCGCGTTGGCGACCCGGGTGGTGGCCGCGCCGGCGAGCAGCGGGTCGTTGGCGCGGTGTGAGACCCCGACAGCGCGGTCAGCGGCCAGCCAGCCCAGTTCGTGCTCGCCAAGTTTGCGCAGTACCGATGCGGAGATCTGGTACACCTGCGCGAGCAGGTGCGCGGCGTTGACCCGGGTCACCCCGTCGGGGCAGACGGCTTCGGTGCTGTCGTCGTAGCACACGTCGGCGCTCTGCGCGTCCCGGAGCAGCTTCGGCAGGGACCGGGCGACGATGCCGTACTTGGCGTGCTGGAAGGTCATCCAGGCGTGCGCGACGGCCTTGCGTAGCTCACCGAGCGAGACCTGGCCCACCGGCGGCGGGTCGAAGAACGCGACGACCTGGTCGTAGTTCTCCAGCGCGGCGCGGATCTCCTCGACCTCGACCTGGTCGACGCAGTTGACGTTGTCGGGTTTGCGGGACATGTCCGCGCCGAACAGCAGTTGTACGTCCACCTGGAGTACGTCTGCGATCTCGTACAGCACGGAGAACTTGTCGAGCCGGCGTACGCCGCGTTCCACCTTGTCCACCCAGCTCTTGGACTTGCCGATGTGGTCGGCGAAGAGCTGCTGGGACATCCTGCGACGGGCGCGCCAGTAGGCGACGCGCCGCCCGATCGGCAGCTTGTCCACGTTGACCCCCTGTGTGTCGCTACTACGTTGTATCGACCGCAAGGCGCAAGACAGGCGAATTGACTATCAAAAGACGTTTTATCGCATTATTTGTACCATCGCGGTTCGAGCACTTCATATGACGCAACGACCCGCGAATGCCGCTAGTGACGAGGAAAATGGGTCGGTTTTAACCTACTCACCCACTTTGATGACACGGACTGCCCTCAGCGCATGACTTATGGTAATGAGGTTCGGGTGTCTCTACCCTGCCTCGATGAACGGCAATCGGGTGACCAGACACGGGCCGCCGGCGAACAGACCACCATCCACCGACATCGCCCGCCCCTCGGCGTACACCAACGGCTCCGTCACCTCCGCCGGGTCCACCGCGAGATGCTCCGGAATCGGGCTGTGCCCGTGCACCAGCCGGGAACCACCGAGCTGGTCGAGCAGCGCGTCGGCCCGCTCCGCCCCACCCGCGCCACGAAAGTCGTGCCGCCGGGTCAGCTGACGGAAGCACTCCCACCAGCGGACCGAATCCCCGTGCGTCAACTCGTCGCGGACCGCGTCGTTGATCTGACCGATCTCGTCGCCGTAGTCCAGGTAGGCCAGCGTGTCGGAGTGCGCCAGCAGATGGTCGTCGACCAGCACCAGGGCCGGCCGGGAGGCGAGCCAATCGGCCTGCTCGTCGGTCATCGGCTCAAGGTCGGAGTCCCGTCCGCCGTTCAGCTGCCAGGTGCTGCGGAAGCTACGGCTACCCGCCGGCAGCTCGATCAGTTCGTCACGGAACTTCCGGGAACCGAGCAGCAGAACCTCGTGGTTACCCAGCAGCGTGTCCACCAGACCGCCGGCCTCGGCGGCTTCCGTACCCAGTTGGCGGACCAGATTGATCACGCCGATACCGTCCGGCCCCCGGTCGGTCAGGTCGCCCAGAAACCAGAGCCTGGCCCGCCCGCCGCTCCAATGTCCATCCGAATCGACCAGGCCCGCCTCGGCCAGCGCCGCGCGCAACGGCTCGGCCTGCCCGTGTACATCACCGACCACGTACAACGGCGAGGTCGGGTCCTGCTCGGGAGACTTGTCGGGTCCGGTGGACGCAGAACTGGAGATCGGCACGGGCACATGCTAAGCGGCGACCCTACACATCCGACATCACCCAACAGTTCCAACGTGGTGAGTCTGGCAATCGACCCGGCGTTCTGCGCGGTACTGCTCGGTGGCACGTTCTACGTGCATCAACGCGCAGAATGCCGGAGAAATTGATAGCTGACCGTCACCGCGTCGCAGCCTTTGATCAAGCCACCATGGCGGCCAGCACGTCGCGGGACAGGCGGTCCACCCGCCGGGTCGTCTCCGGTAGCCGATAGTCCGGACACAGCTCCAGTACCAGCTCACACGCCTCAGCCAGACCGATACGGTGACCGACGGACACGTACACCGGCTTCACCCCGGAGCGGGTACGCAGCGCCCACCCCACCACGCGTCCGTCGTCGACCTGCGCGGAACGCGAGCAGTCCCGGTACCTAACCGAACGCGGCCCGCCCGGTTCCCGTGGCCGACTCCACCACGGTCAGCTGCGCCGACAGCACCACCACGGCCGCCGCCAGCCGATCATCGCCCGTCGCGTACGACACGTCGAGGCCGGCCACGGTACGCGGCGCCGCCGGTAGCGGACCGTGCTCCACCACCAGCGGACGCAGCCGTTCCTGCTCGGCCTGCGCCTCGGCGACCGAGAGGGGCCAGCGGTCCGGCAACAAGCCGGCACGGTCCACATCCACAGCCGGCACGCTACCGGCCGGCGCCCGGCCCGCCCCGCGGCTGCCCGCAGGCCCGCTGTTCGCCGGAACCACGGGTTATCAACCGGGTCGGCAGCACCACCGCCCTGGCCGGCGAGTCGTCCCCGGCCAGCCTCGAGACAACCATCTCCGCAGCGATCCGGCCCATCTCCTCCGGATCGTGCGCGACCACGGTGATGCCGAGAACGTCGGCCAGCTCGAAATCGTCGAAACCGACCAGTGCCGGTGGCGCGCTGTGCCCGGCCACGGCTCGCAGCGCGCCCACGGTGTTGAGGTTGTTGGTGGTGAACAATGCGGTCGGCGCCGGGTCCAGCGCCAGCAGTTCGCGGGCGCTGCGCTCAGCGGTGGGCTGGTCGTGCGAGTCGGACCGTACGTAGCGCTCCCAGCCGGTGCGGCCGGCAGCCGCCATCGCCTCCGCGAAGCCCGCCATCCGTTCCCGGTGGGTGGCCAACCGGGACAGGTCACCGATCAGACCGATCCGCCGGTGGCCCGCCGCCAACAGATGCTCGACCGCCGCACGGGCACCGGCCCGATTGTCCACCACCACGGTGTCTGCGTCCAACCGGACCGGCGGCCGGTCCAGGAACACCACCGGGATGTGGTGCCGCTCGCTCTCCAGATAGCTGTGGTCGATGGCGCTGGGTATCAGCAGCAGCGCCCGTACCCGGCGCTCCAGCAGCTCCTCGACCAGGGACCGCTCCTGCTCAGGATCCTCGTCGGTACTTGCGGTGATCAACTGCAGCCCACCGTGACGCAGTATCCGCTCGGCACCGCGGGCGATCCGGGAGTAGAACGGGTTCGCCAGGTCCGAGATGATCAGGCCGACCGAGGTGGAGGTGGCGCCCGCACGCAGCTCCCGGGCGATCCGGTTCAGCCGGAAACCCAACTGGTCGGCGGCCTGCCGGACCCGGGTGGCGGTCGCCTCGGTGACATGCGGGTGTCCATTGAGCACCCGCGACGCGGTCTTCAGGCTCACCCCGGCCGCCGCCGCTACCTGCCGCAACGTCGGCCGGGCGGGCACCGCCGCCACCACAGGACCGTCCATCGTCCGCCCTCCGCGCCACCGCCACCGGTCAGACCACGGTAACCGGGGTGGTCGGGAACGGTGCGGTCAGCGGACCTCGAAGCCGAGCGTCTGCGCGACAAGGACCGCCTGCTCCGGGCCGATCAGCGCACCGGACAACGCCACGGTGCGCGGGTCCAGCGCGGTCAGATCACTGCCCCTGAGGTCACAGTGGGTGATGGTGACCCGGTCCAGCTGGGCACCGGAGAGATCCACCTCGGTGCAGACCGCACCGGTCAGGTCGGCACCGGTGAGATCGGTCTCACGCATCCGTACCGACTGGATACTCACCCCGCGCAGGTCCGCGCCGGGCAGGCCGACGAACGACCAGTCGCCGCCGGTCACCCGCAGCGGGCGCAGCTGCGACTCCAGGAAGGTGCTGCCGACCAGCTTGCAGCCGGTGAACTCGGCCTCGAAGAAGTTGCACCGCTGGAAGGTGCAGCGCAGAAACGCCGAATCGGTGTGCCGGGAGGTGTTGAAGCGTACGTTGCCGAAAGTGCAATCGGTGAACACCACGCCACGCGTGCTCGCCTCGGTAAGGTCCACCTGGAAGAACTCGCAGCGCGTGTACGCCCGGTCGGCGAGCTCGTCACCGTACCAGTCGTCGTCGCGGAAAGTCTCGTCCTCGATCAGTTCCGGCACAGTCCCGAGACTAGCCGCTCTCACTGACAGCCACCGCCGGGGCGGCTTGGACCTGGCAGAAGACCACCATCCGGCGCAGCTCAGGGCTGGTAGCTGAGGTGAGGGGCCCTGCGTCCCGTCAGCCGCGGCGAGCACGTCATGACAGCGTGCCTGGAGATTGCTACGTAGCGTCCGCAGATCTGCGGCTCGTCGTCGACGAGAAGGACACGCGTCATGGCGCAATCGTCTCTGCGTGGTGATCGGCGTCGGTGGCCGCAGGTGTGGTACGGGTACCGGCCGGGCGGGTGGCCTCGTGTCTCTGCTGGCTCCAGCCGTCGATGCGTTGCAGCGCAGCGGAATCTGGCTCCACGTCTGGACCGATGGGGCTGAGGCCGACGGCCGGGAGGCGGAGAATCATGGTCAGGCCGCCACCGGGGGTGTTGTCGGGCTCCAGGGTGCCGCCCATCGCCTCGGCCAGCCCGCGGGACAGGGCCAGACCGAGCCCTACACCGGTCCCGTTGTCGCGGTCACCGAGACGCTGGAACGGCAGGAATACGTTGTCCCAGGCGCTGACCGGGATGCCAGGGCCATGGTCGATGATGCGGATCTCCACTATTCCGGCATGATCGCTGACCGCCAGAAATGGTGATGTGTCCGGCGGGCTGTGGCGAACGGCATTGCGTAGAAGGTTGACCAGGATGCGTTCGACCAGGGCCGGGTCGGCGCACAGTTCCGGTGTCTCGTCGGGTATCTGCAGGACGATTCGGCGACCGGCTGCGCTCAGGTCGTGCAGCGAGGCGGCGACGGCGTCGGACACGCTCATCGGTTGCAGTGTCATGGCCAACGCGCCGGCCTGCAGGCGGCTCATGTCCAGCAAGTTGTCGACCAACCGGCTGAGCCGCGTCAGCGACTCGTCAACCGTGGCCAGCAACTCCGCCCGATCTTCGGCACTGAACTTGACCGTGGTGCTGCGCAGCCCGTCCACGGCGACGATCGCGGAAGCCAGCGGCGTGCGTAGGTCGTGGCTGACCGCGGACAGCAGAGCGGTGCGAAGCTTGTCGACCTCGGCGAGCGGGCCAACTGCGGCAGCCTGCTCGGAGAGGCGCTGCTGGCGCAGCGCAACGGCAGCCTGCTCGGCGAAGGCCTGCAGGACCCGCCGGTCGGACGCGGCCAGCGGGTGGCCGGATACCACCAGCGAGATGCCGGTGTCCACGACCATGTCGGCGTCGCCCTGAGATGGCGCCAGACAGGGTGGTCCCCCGACAGTGGCGGCCACGCACCAGGCGTCGCTGTCACGCTGCAGGTCCGGGCTGTCGGCGGCGTCGGCCCGTCGCTCCAGCAAGGTGACGTTGACGAAGCCGAACGTTTCCCGCAGTTCCTCCAGCAGCCCCGTCAGCGGCCTCGATCCGCGCAGCACACTGCCGGACAGCGTGGACAGGGTCTCGGCTTCGGCCCGGGCACTGGCCGCTTCCCGTGTGCGTCGGGCCGCCCGATCCACGGTGATACTCACGGCCACCGCGACTGCCAGGAATCCCCCCAGGGCAAGCAGGTTTTCATGCTCGTTGATGGTGAACGTATGAAACGGCGGCACAAAGTAGAAGTTCAGCAGCAGGAAGCCGACCATGGCTGCGGCCAGCGCCGGATACAGCCCACCGGCCAGCGCCACCACCACGACCCACACCAGGTAGAACAGGATGTCGCTGGGCAGCGACAGGTCGTTTCGTAGAGCGGTGAGCAGCACCGTCAGCAGCGGTAGGCCGAGACCGGCCAGAAAGAACCCGATCAGGCGGCGCCGCCAGCTCAGTGCCGGCGGCAGCGTCGAGCGGATGCGTCCACGGCGTACCTGTTCGTGAGTGACCAGGTGGACGTCGATGGCGCCGGATCCGGCAGTGGTCGTGATGCCGACGCCACGGGAGAACAGGTGCGCGGCACGGCCCCGGCGACTGGCCCCGAGCACCAGTTGGGTGGCGTTGACGCCGCGGGCGAAGTCGAGCAGGGCGGACGGGATGTCGTTGCCGACAACCTGATGGTAGGTGCCACCGAGATCCTCGACAAGCGTTCGTTGTCTAGCCAGATGCGCCGGATCGGCGCCACCGGCCAGCCCGTCGTTACGCGTGATATGTACGGCGAGCAGATCGGAGCCCTTGGTACGTTCGGCGATCCGCGCGGCGCGCCGGATCAGGGTCTCGCCTTCCGGCCCGCCGGTCAGGGCGACCACCACGCGTTCCCGGGTTTCCCAGGTGGTACCGATGTTGTGATCGGTGCGGTACCGGTCGAGCTGATCGTCGACCTTGTCGGCCAGCCACAGCAGGGCCAGTTCCCGCAGTGCCGTCAGGTTGCCGACCCGGAAATAGTTCGACAACGCCGCGTCGATGTTCTGCGGCTTGTACACGTTACCGTGCGCCATCCGGCGACGCAGCGCCTCAGGGGTCATGTCGACCAGCTCGATCTGCTCGGCGCGACGCACGATCGCGTCGGGTACTGTCTCGTGCTGGGCGGCGCCGGTGATCTGGGCGACGACGTCGTTGAGCGATTCCAGGTGTTGGATGTTGAGGGTGGTCACCACCACGATGCCGGCGTCAAGGAGTTGCTGGATGTCCTGCCAGCGTTTCGGGTTGCGTGACCCGGGCACGTTGCTGTGCGCCAGCTCGTCGACCAGGACCACCTCAGGTCGGCGGGCCAGAATCGCAGCGAGGTCCATCTCGGTGAACGTCGCGCCGCGGTACTCGACGGTCACGCGGGGCACGATCTCCAGGTCGCCGAGCATCGCCGTGGTGTGCGGCCGGGCATGGGTTTCGACCAGCCCCACGACCACGTCGGTACCTCGGTTCATGCGGCGCCGACCCTCCTCCAGCATCCGGTAGGTCTTGCCGACGCCCGGAGCAGCACCAAGGTAGACCCGCAGCTCCCCTTGTCCCATTGCTACCTTGTCCTCCTCGAGCCGCTCCGGGCACCGCCGGTCAGCCGCGGTACGGGTACTTCTTGTCGAGCTCCAGGTTGATCTGGAGCGCGTTGACTGCGGGCTCGCCCATGAAGCCCAACGCCCGACCGGTCGTATACCTGTCGATCAGTGCTCGGACCACACCGACGCTGACGCCGCGCGCCCGTGCCACCCGGGGCGCCTGAAGCCTCGCGTACGAGACCGAGATCTGCGGATCCAACCCGCTTCCGCTGGCCGTCACGGCATCCGCCGGTACCGCCGGCCTGGCCGGGGCGCTACCGCGGACCGGGGTCAGCACGGCATGCGAGTAGTCGGCACCGAACTTCGCGTCCTCCACCCTGACCCCACGGTAGGTCGCCACGAACGGCTTCGCCGGAGCGCTCTGGTTGAGGCTGACCACCCGCGTGATCGGGCCGGTGCTGCCATCCCGGTGGAAGACACCGAGCACCGCGCCGACACCAGTGGTGGTGCAGTACGGTCGGGCACCGCTGACCCCTTCCAGCTTGCCGACCGCCAGGCTGCGTGAGCACACCTGTGTCAGCAGGCTCTGGGTGCCCGTATCGCCCTTCTTCGACGGGTCGGCCAGCGTGTCGATGATGCTCTCCGGGCCCAGGTTGGACGCGGCGGTGGAGTTGGGGTCGTACCCGTCGCCGGCCGCCGAGGGCCGGGTCTGGAAGTACTGGACGAGCGGCTTGCCGCTGGGATCGACGAACGACTGGCCGATGATCCTGCTGCCCACCGTGCTGTGGCCGACCTTGACGATCGAGCCGTTGGCGTTGCCGCGCAGCCCAGGTATCTGGGCGATCCCGGTCACGACCAGCGGGTAGGCCACCCCGAGTAACACGCTCAGCACCAGTACTGCTCGGAGCGCGGCGATGTGCTGGGAAATCCAGGCAGGTAGACGCATCACGAGATCCCGGGAATGAAGTGGATGAGAAGGTCGATGATCTTGATCCCGATGAACGGCGCGATGATGCCGCCGAGGCCGTAGACCCACAGGTTGCGGCGCAGCATCGAGGCAGCGCTCGACGGCCTGTACCGGACACCGCGTAGCGCCAACGGGATCAGGATCACGATGATGAGCGCGTTGAAGATGACCGCGGCCAGGATCGCCGACACCGGGCTGTGCAGACGCATGATGTTCAGGACGCCGAGCCCCGGGTAGAGCGCGACGAACATGGCCGGGATGATCGCGAAGTACTTGGCGATGTCGTTGGCGATCGAGAACGTCGTCAGCGCACCTCGGGTGATCAGCAACTGCTTGCCGATCTCCACGATCTCAATGAGCTTGGTCGGATCGGAGTCGAGGTCGACCATGTTGCCGGCCTCTTTCGCCGCTGAGGTACCGGTGTTCATGGCCACGCCGACGTCCGCCTGGGCCAGTGCCGGAGCGTCGTTGGTACCGTCGCCGGTCATGGCGACCAGCCGGCCGCCCTCCTGCTCCTTGCGGATCAGGTCGAGCTTGTCCTCCGGCCTGGCCTCGGCGAGGAAGTCGTCGACCCCGGCCTCCTGGGCGATCGCCCGAGCGGTCAGCGGATTGTCACCGGTGATCATGACGGTCCGGATGCCCATCCGACGCATCTCGTCGAACCGCTCCCGCATCCCGGCCTTCACCACATCCTTGAGATGGATGACGCCCAGAACCCTTGCAGTATCATCGGTCCGCTCACCAACGACCAGCGGTGTGCCGCCGGAGGCGGAGATCCCGTCGACGAGCTGCCCAGTGTCGGCCGGAACCGTGCCGCCGTGGCCGCGCACCCATTCGGAGACCGCAGCGGCGGCACCCTTGCGCAGTTCCCGGTCGGTGCCCTCCGCCTGAGGAAGGTCCACTCCGGACATACGGGTCTGCGCGGTGAACGGTACCCAGTGCGCTCGTGTCAACTCGCCCGGATGGCGCTCGCGCAGCCCGTACTCGGTCTTCGCGTACACCACCACGGACCGGCCCTCGGGTGTCTCGTCGGCCAGGCTGGACAGTTGCGCGGCGTCGGCCAGCTCCTCGGCTGTCACGCCCTCGACCGGCAGGAACTCGCTGGCCTGTCGGTTTCCCAGGGTGATCGTGCCGGTCTTGTCCAACAGCAGGGTGTCGACGTCACCGGCCGCTTCGACCGCTCGGCCGCTCATCGCCAGGACGTTGCGCTGCACCAGCCGATCCATTCCGGCGATCCCGATCGCGCTCAGCAGCGCCCCGATCGTTGTCGGGATCAGGCATACCAGTAGCGAGATCAGCACGATGCCGGTGACACCGTGCGAGTCGAGCGCCTGACTGTCGGGCGCGAACCCCTGTATCCCCTTGGCGAAGATCGCGAGCGGCTGCAGCGTCGTGACAGCCGACAGGAAGATGATGGTCAGCGCGGCGAGTAGAATGTTGAGCGCGATCTCGTTAGGCGTCTTCTGCCGGTTGGCGCCTTCCACAAGGGCGATCATCCGGTCGATGAAACTCTCGCCCGGCTTCTGGGTGATCCGGACGACGATCCGGTCGGACAGCACCCGGGTACCACCGGTCACCGCGGACCTGTCACCGCCGGACTCCCGGATGACCGGTGCGGACTCACCGGTGATCGCCGACTCATCGACGCTGGCGATGCCCTCGACGACATCACCGTCGCCGGGGATGATCTGCCCCGCCTCGACGACGACGATATCGCCCTGCGCCAGTTGTGGCGCCGGTACCGACTCCTCGCCGGGTTCCCGGACACCGGGCTTCCAGTCGGTGAGCCGGCGCGCGATGGTGTCGGTCTTGGCCCGCCGCAACGCATCCGCCTGGGCCTTGCCGCGGCCTTCGGCCACCGCCTCGGCGACATTGGCGAACACCACGGTGAGCCAGAGCCATACCGCGATCAGCCACGCGAACATGGTCGGGTGGACGATCGCCAGTATGGTCGTGAAGACTGAGCCAATTTCCACGATGAGCATGACCGGGTTGCGCCACAAGGTGAACGGGTTGAGCTTGCGCAGCGCATCCGGGATGGATTTCCACAACTGCCTGGGGTCCAGCAGCCCGCCGGAGATCCGGCGTGGTCCGCCGCCGGGTTGCGGCCCCGACGCCTTCCCGAGTGTGGTGACAGCCATGTAGGGTCCTTCTGTTTTCGTTGGCGTCGATACTCAGTGCACGCCTTCGGCCAACGGACCGAGAGCGAGGACGGGCAGGAAGGTCAGGGCGACCAGGATCAGGGTGACACCGACCAGCATGCCGATGAACAAGGGCTGATAGGTCTTCAGCGTGCCTGCCGACTCCGGTACGGGTCTCTGCTTGGCCAGTGACCCGGCCAAGGCAAGTACGAACACGATCGGTAGGAACCGACCGAACAGCATCGCCAGTCCCAGCGCGGTGTTGTACCAGGTGGTGTTGACTGTCAGACCAGCGAATGCCGAACCGTTGTTGTTCGTCGCCGAGGTGAACGCGTACAGCACCTCCGAGAGTCCGTGTGAGCCCGTATTGAGCATGCCGGACCGTCCGGACTCCGTCCCGATCGCTGCCGCCGTGCCGATCAGCACCAGCACCGGCATGGTCAGGAAGTACAGCGAGGCGAACTTCACCTCCCGCGCGCCGATCTTCTTGCCCAGGTACTCGGGGGTGCGCCCGACCATCAGTCCGGCGACGAACACCGTCAGTACAGCAAGAATGAGTAGCCCGTACAGGCCGGAGCCCACGCCACCGGGCGCTACCTCGCCGAGCAGCATGTTCAGTATCGCGACGCCACCACCCAGTGCCGTGTACGAGTCGTGGAACGAGTCCACCGCGCCGGCCGAGGTGAGAGTCGTGGCACCAGCGAACGTCGCCGAGTTGAGGACGCCGAACCGTGTCTCGGTACCCTCGGTCGCCGCACCCACCGCCATCGGGGCGGTGCCGTGGTGCAGACCCTGCAGGACGTTGATCAGTGTGACGCTGCCCAACGCCATGACGGCCATCGCGGCGAGGATGGCGAAGCCCTGTTTCCGGCTGCCGACCAGCCGCCCGAAGGTACGCGGCAAGCTGAAGGGAATGACCAGTATCAGGAAGATCTCGAACCAGTTGGTCCACGAGGTCGGGTTCTCGAACGGATGGGAGGAGTTGGCGTTGTAGAAGCCGCCCCCGTTGGTGCCCAGTTCCTTGATGGCCTCCTGGCTGGCCACCGGCCCACCGGTGATGTGCTGAGCGGCGCCCGCCAGGGTGTGCGCGTCGGTGCCGGACGAGAAGTTCTGGATGGCGCCCCCGGCGATCAGTACGATGGCGCCCACCAATGCCATGGGCAGCAGGAGGCGCACCGAGATCCGGACCAGGTCGACCCAGAAATTGCCGAGCTGGTTGGTGCGGCTACGGGAGAACCCGCGCACCAGAGCGACCGCCACCGCGATGCCCACGGCGGCAGAGACGAAGTTCTGTACCGACAGGCCCGCCATCTGGACCAGGTGACCCAGGGTCGACTCGCCCGAGTACCACTGCCAGTTGGTGTTGGTGGTGAAGCTGACCGCGGTGTTCCAGGCTCCGGACGGGAAGACTCCCGGGAACCCGAGCGACAGCAGGAGGTGGTGCTGCACCCGCAGGAACAGGTACAGGAACAGGATGGAGATCGCGGAGAACGCCAGCACGCTGCGGGCGTAGACGCTCCAGGCCTGTTCGCCGTCCGGGTTGACCCCGATCATCCGGTACATGATCCGCTCGCCGCGCAGGTGCCGTGTCGAGGTGACCGTCCGGTACATGTAGTCGCCCCAAGGCTTGTGCACCAGGGCCAGTGCGAGGATCAGCGAGGCGATGAAGATGACGCCCGCCGCGGTGGAACTCATCTAGAAACGCTCCGGGAACAGTAGGGCCGCCACGAGGAATCCCGTCAGCGCCACGACGATGATCAGACCAACCAGGTTGACGATGCTCATCCCAGCTCCACGATGGTGAGTGTGTCGGCGAGACTCATGCCGCCCCCACAGGCGTGGCTGTGGGGGCGGCATTCCCGCCGCGGTAAGGGAGTAGGTGCATCCCGGTCAGCTCGGCACGATTTGCCTGTCCTGGCTGGAGCATGGGTGCGCCTCACAGCCGTTCTACCGCCTTTACCACCAGTGCCAGCAGTGCAAATGCCGCCACTGTCAACAGCACGAAAGCCACATCAGCCACCGCGCGTCTCCTCCTCATCGGGTTTGGCCGACAACGCCTGCCATCTCGTCGGGTTCACCGGACGGGTGCGCCGGCTGGACCATCGGCGCGAGCCGCCCGCCAGCAGGCCAATCGCACCAGCAATGATCAACATCGCAAAACGGTACAAGTCCGACTGGCCATGCCAGCTCAGTTCACCCATCCGGTCAGATGGTCGCAGACCACCCGACTCGATCGACACGGCCCTCTCCCTGACAGACATCCCGCGATCCGTCGTGGATCGTCAAAGAAGTACAACGCAGGGCGAGGGGCCGGGGCCATGGTTCTTGACGGAATCCCAACGCCCAGTCGGCGAATCTTGACACGATCCATACGTCGGGACCCACGGGCGGCCGGTGACCGGGAGGGCTCGAACCGTACCGGTGGCCGGAAGATCGTCGATGAGGTGGCGCGGCCGGTCGCCGCGCTCCAGCGCACTGGATTCACTCAGGTGGTGGCCCCTGGCAACGAGGACCGCGATCGCGTTGATCCGGCACTGACCAGCAGGCTGAATTTCTCTTTGCACGGCGCACCGTGTCGGTGCCGGGCCGGTCCACGGACTCGCGGCCACAGCCGTCTCCACAGTGAGGATGATCCTGCGGATCGGTACCCCCGGACCGGTACACCACGTACCGGCCCGGGGTTCCGGTCAGGCCCTGCGGAGCTGGAAGGTCAGCCCCAGACCGGCATCGGTGAACCCATCACCGTAACCGGCGTCGCCCGTACCTCGACCGAAGTCCACCGCCAGTACCTCGTCGGCGACCAGGCCACTGTGCTCCTCCAACGCCGCGGCGGTGTCCGGTTCGGTCGCCTCCCAGCGCAGCGCGATGCGGTCGGACACCTCCAGACCGCTGTTCTTCCGTGCCTCCTGGATCAACCGGATCGCCTCCCGGGCCAGCCCGGCGCGACGCAGTTCCGGCGTGACCGTCAGATCCAGCGCCACGGTCGCACCGGACTCGGTGGCCACCGCCCAGCCCTCGCGGGGTGCCTCGGTGACGATCACCTCGTCCGGGGTCAGCTCCACCGGTTCACCGGCCACCTCCACCTGAGCCGTGCCGGCGGCACGCAGTTGCGCGGACAGCGCCGCGGCGTCGGCAGCCGCGATCGCCGCGGCGACCGGCTGGGTACCCTTGCCGAACCGCTTACCCAGGGCCCGGAAGTTCGCCTTCGCCGACGTGTCCACCAACGAGCCGCCGACCTGCGCCAACGGGGCGAGCTCGGTGACGTTGAGTTCCTCGCAGATCTGCGCGCGCAGCTCGGCCGACAACTGCTCCCAGCCCGGGGCTGCGATCAGGGCACGCGACAGCGGCTGCCGGGTCTTGATCTTCGAGTCGGCCCGGGACGCCCGGCCCAGCTCCACCAGCCGTCGGGCCAACGCCATCTGGCCGGACAGCGCCGGATCGATCAGCGTCTCGTCGGCCACCGGCCAGGACGCCAGGTGCACCGAGTCCGGCGCGGTCGGGGTGACCGGGCGGATGAGGTCCTGCCAGACCCGTTCGGTGATGAACGGCACGATCGGCGCGAGCAACCGGGTGAGGGTCTCGACCGTCTCGTGCAAGGTCGCGAGCGCGGCCGGGTCACCCTGCCAGCAACGCCGCCGGGACCGGCGGACGTACCAGTTGGACACGTCGTCGACGAACGCCGACAGCAGCTTGCCGGCCCGCTGGGTGTCGTAGGACTCCAACGCCGCGTCCACGTTGCGCACCAACGTGTTCAGCTCGGAGAGCAGCCAGCGGTCCAGGGCGCTACGGTCCGCCGGTGCCGGGTCCGCCGCCGACGGCGCCCAGTTCGCCAGCCGGGAGTACAGCGACTGGAAGGCCACGGTGTTCCAGTACGTCAGCAGCGTCTTGCGGACCACCTCCTGGATGGTGGTGTGCCCGACCCGGCGGGCCGCCCACGGTGAGCCACCGGCCGCCATGAACCAGCGCACCGCGTCGGCACCGTGCTGCTCCATCAGACTGATCGGTTCCAGGATGTTGCCCAGATGCTTGGACATCTTGCGGCCGTCCTCGGCCAGGATGTGCCCCAGGCAGACCACGTTCTCGTACGCCGAGCGGTCGAAGACCAGCGTGCCGATCGCCATCAGCGTGTAGAACCAGCCGCGGGTCTGGTCGATCGCCTCGGAGATGAACTGCGCCGGGTAGGCACGCTCGAACACCTCGGTGTTGTGCCGTGGGTAACCCCACTGCGCGAACGGCATGCAGCCGGCGTCGTACCAGGCGTCGATGACCTCCGGTACCCGGCTCGCCGTGGCGTCGCACCCGTCGTGGGTGCAGGGCAGGGTGACCTCGTCGATGTACGGCCGGTGCGGGTCGAGCCCAGCCAGGTCCCGGCCGGCCAGCTCGGCCAGCTCGGGCAGCGAACCCACGCAGGTCAGGTGCCCCTCGTCGCAGCGCCAGATCGGCAGCGGGGTACCCCAGTAGCGCTTCCGTGACAGCGCCCAGTCGATGTTGTTGGTCAGCCAGTCGCCGTACCGGCCGTGCTTGACGGTCTCCGGATACCAGTTGGTGCGCTCGTTCTCGGCCAGCATCGCGTCCTTGACCGCGGTGGTGCGGATGTACCAGGACGGCTGCGCGTAGTACAGCAACGGGGTGTGGCAGCGCCAGCAGTGCGGGTAGCTGTGCTCGTACGCGACGTGCCGGAACAGCAGGCCGCGCCGCTGCAGGTCTTCGACCAGGGCCTCGTCCGCGGTCTTGAAGAACACCCCGCCGACCAGGTCCAGTTCCGGCTCGAAGGTGCCGTCCGGCCGTACCGGGTTGACCACCGGCAGGTCGTAGCGCTTGCAGGTGCGCAGGTCCTCCTCACCGAACGCCGGCGACTGGTGGACCAGGCCGGAACCGTCCTCGGTGGTGACGTAGTCGGCGTTGAGGACGAAGTGCGCGCCGGGGATGTCGACCAGTTCGAACGGGCGCTGGTAGGTCCAGCGTTCCATCTCCCGACCGGTGAAGCGTTCACCGGTGGGCTGCCAGCCCTCCCCCAGAGCGGTGGCCAGCAGCGGTTCGGCCACCACGAGCCGTTCGTTGCCGTCGGTGGCCACCACGTAGGTCACGTCGGGGTGCGCGGCGACCGCGGTGTTGGACACCAACGTCCACGGGGTCGTCGTCCAGACCAGCAGGGACGCCTGGCCGGCCAACGGGCCACCGGTGAGCGGGAACCGCACGTACACCGACGGGTCGATGACCGTCTCGTAGCCCTGCGCCAGCTCGTGGTCGCTCAGCCCGGTGCCGCACCGCGGGCACCACGGCGCCACCCGGTAGTCCTGTACGAGCAGCCCCTTGTCGAAGATCTGCTGGAGCGACCACCACACCGACTCCATGTATTCGGGGTCCATGGTGCGGTAGGCGTGCGACAGGTCGACCCAGTAGCCCATCCGTTCGGTGAGCTCGACGAACGCGTCGACGTGGCGCTGCACCGATTCCCGGCACCGGGTGTTGAACTCGGCGATGCCGTACGCCTCGATGTCCTGCTTGCCGGAGAAGCCGAGTTCGCGTTCCACGGCCAGTTCCACGGCCAGCCCGTGGCAGTCCCAGCCGGCCTTGCGGGCGACGTGGTAGCCCTTCATGGTCCGGTAGCGGGGGAACACGTCCTTGAACACCCGGGCCTCGATGTGGTGCGCGCCGGGCATGCCGTTGGCGGTGGGCGGGCCCTCGTAGAAGACCCATTCGGGGCGGCCGGCGGTCTGTTCCAGCGACCGGTCGAAGACCTTGTTGTCCTGCCAGAAGCCGAGCACGTCGTGCTCCAGCGCGGGCAGGTCGACCTGGGCGGGAACCGCGTGGTAGAGCGGTTTGTCAGTCATGGGGCGCTTCCTCCGGCGGACATGTCACGTGTTCCGTCGAAGGGACGAGACGCACGCGCCCTGCGGCGCGGACGGTCCCGCGGTACCACCCTCCTTGGCCGCCCGGTGTGCGCTGCGGACCCACTCTTGTCGTGCCGGTGCCGGTTCTAGTCACCCGGAGGTCTGATCACCTGAGGGCTTTCTTCCGGCCGCTCCGGGGTGATGCCCACGACGCGCGTGCCCCCGGGCTCACACCGTCCCCGGGTCGCTCCTGGCCGTCCGCGTCGCGGCGTGTCCCCTTCACCGCGTGTTGCCGCTTCAGTGTAGCGCCGGGGCAGGTGACGAACCACCGGGAACCGGTCGCCCGGCCGGTACGTCGAACCGCCATGACGCGCATCCTGTCCGGTATCACACTGGTGGCCGCCGTCGCGTTGCTCGCCGGGTGCGGTTCGTCCGCAACGGGGCGGCCCTGTGCCGATCTGGCTCTGCGGCGCGGGGTGGCGCTGCAGATCCGGGCACCGTTCGCGGGCCGGGTGCACAGTGCTGAACTGGAGTTGTGTGCGCGGCACCGGTGCCGGCGGCAGCACGTCACGCTGGCGGCTGGGTCCCGGTCGGTGGACCAGGGTTGCCGCGGTGGGGTCTGCTCGGCGCGGTCCACCCCCACCGGGGACCTGACCGGCTTCGTGGACGTCGACGACCTGCCCCGCAGCGGTGTGGTTGCGACGCTGACGCTGCGCTCGTCGACCGGCGAGGTAGTGCTGAGGGGTTCCCGTCGGCTGGACGCTGCCGGCTCCCCCACCACGGGATGCGGCCGGGGCAACGGGATCCAGCTGCACCTGGGGGTCAGCGGGAACGGCACGTTGACCGGTTGAGCCCGGGTCCGGCGGGCCGCCCGCGGACATAGGAGTGGCCCTGCGGTCGGATACACACCCCCCAGAGGTACCCGGCCAGCAGGGCCAACACGAAAAGCGTAGCTGGGTGCTGGCATCCATGCGCCGTCCGTTCGGACCATTCCACGGGACCTTGGACCCGCCCGAAGTCGGACGATACAGCACCGTACGCGGCATTTGCGCCACCTGCCAGGCGGATCCGTCGGCCGCCATCCGCGGATCACCGTGCTGCCACGGTCATCTCGAAAGAGTAGAGCGCGGCGCGATAGAGATGCAGGCCATACTCGATCGGATGACCGCGGTCGTCGCGGGCGGTACGGCTCATGCTCAACAGCGTCGCACCGCGTGTCTCGCCGAGCAGTCGCGCCTCCGCGGCGGTCGAGCGTCGGGCGCCGATGCTCTGGTCGGCGACCTGGATCCGGCTACCGGATTCGCGCAGCAGTTGGTAGAGGCTGCCGTGGGCCAGTTCCTGTTCGGTGAAGCGGACCACATCGACCGGAAGATGGTTGCGCAGGATCGCCAGTGGCTCGCCGTCGGCGTAGCGCAACCGGCGCACCGACACCACCTCGGTACCGGGTTGCAGGTTCAGGGCCGCCGCCACGGGCCCGGTGGCCGGCACCGTGTCGAAGGACAGCACCTCGGTACGCGGGTTGCGGTCGGCGCGTTCCAGATCCTCGTACAGGCTGGTGAGTTCTACCTGGCGGCGCACCCGGCTGTTCACCACCTGGGTGCCGACCCCGCGCCGGCGGGCCAGCAGCCCCTTGTCCACCAGGTGCTGCATCGCCTGGCGCAGGGTGGGCCGGGACAGGCCGAGCTGGTCGGCGAGGGCGATCTCGTTGTCCAGCCGGGAGCCGGGTGCCAGCTCACCGGACTCGATCAGCTCCTGCAGCTGGCTGGCGACCTGGAAGTAGAGCGGCACGGGACTGGACCGGTCGATGGTGATCAGTGTCGTGATGGGGTTCACACGAGACTCCTCGGGGTCCTTCGTCGCGCTCAGTATGCCGCATGCGACGCCATCTCTGAACGTCAATATGTCCTGACAAATGCTTGACTCAGGACGACCGCAGAGATACAAACGGCTTAACCGCGCGTCGGTGACCTGCACCTCGGCGACCAGGAAAGGCACGTCATGCGTATCGGACTGATCGGCGCCGGCCGGATCGGCGCGTTCCACGCCGAGACACTCGTCGGGCTGCCCGCCGTGCGCAGCCTCGTGATCGCCGACGCCGATCAACGGCAGGCCCGCGCGGTCGCCGAGAAACTCGGCGCCGAAACCGCGAGCGACGTCACCACGCTGCTCGGCACCCCGCTCGACGGCGTGGTCATCGCGGCACCCACCACCGCACATGCCCAACTGATCGGCGCCGCGGCCCGCGCCGGGCTGCCCACCTTCTGCGAGAAGCCGGTCGCCGGTACCATCGCGGCGACCCGCGCGGTCCTGGCCGACGTCGCCGCGTACGGGATCGAACTGCACATCGGCTTCCAGCGCCGGTTCGACGCCGGCTACCGGACGCTGCGCGAGGCGGTACGGGCCGGCAGCCTCGGTTGGCTGCACACCCTGCGGGCCTACACCTGCGATCCGATGCCACCGCCCCCCACGTACCTGCCCACCTCCGGCGGTCTCTTCCGGGACTGCTCGGTACACGACTACGACATGGTGCGCTGGGTCACCGGCGAGGAAGTCGTCGAGGTGTACGCGACCGGGTCGAACCGCGGTGCGGACTTCATCGCCAACGCCGACGACGTGGACACCGGCGTCACGGTGCTCACCCTGGCCGACGGCACGCTCGCCACCTGCGGCGCGGCCCGCTACAACGGCGCCGGCTACGACGTACGGCTGGAGGTCGCCGGGTCCGCCGGCACCCTGGTTGCCGGGCTCGGCGAGCAGACCCCGCTGGCCTCCGCCGAAGTGCCCGGCTGGCCGGCCGGCGCGCCGTACGCCGGTTTCCTGGAACGGTTCCGGGCCGCGTACGTCGCCGAACTGAGCGCCTTCACCGAGGTCGCCGCCGGCCGCCGGAGCAGCCCGTGCACCGGGGCGGACGCGCTGGCCGCGCTGCTGGTCGCGGAGGCCGCCGAGCGTTCCAGGCGGGAGAACCGGCCGGTAGGAGTGGCGGAGGTGGCGCAGTGATGCGCATCGCCGGTGCGCCGATCTCCTGGGGTGTCTGCGAAGTGCCCGGCTGGGGCCACCAGATCGCCCCGCAGCGGGTGCTGGCCGAGATGGCCGAGGCCGGTCTGTCCGCCACCGAGTTCGGCCCGGACGGTTTCCTGCCCGCCGGACCCGACGAACGCACCGCACTACTCGCCGGGCACGGGCTCAGCGCCGTCGGCGGCTTCGTACCGGTCGTGTTGCACCGCGAGGACCATGATCCGGTCGACGACGTGCAGCGGGCACTGGCCGGCTTCGGGAACGCCGGCACCCTGGTGCTGGCCGCCACCACCGGCGCCGAGGGCTACGACAGCCGGCCGGTGCTGGACGCAGCCGGCTGGCGGACCCTGCTGGACAACCTGGTCCGCTGCGCCGCGGCCGCCGCCGCGCTGGGCGTGACCGCGACCCTGCACCCGCACATGGGCACCATGATCGAACGCTCCGACGAGGTCGACCGGGTCCTGGCCGACAGCGACATCGGGTTGTGCCTGGACACCGGGCACCTGATGGTCGGCGGCGCCGACCCGTACCGGATCGCCCGGCAGGCCGCATCCCGCATCACCCACGTGCATCTCAAGGACGTGGACGCCCACCTGGCCGGGCAGGTGCACCGCGGAACACTGGGCTACACCGGGGCGGTACGCCGCGGCATGTACCGGCCGCTGGGGCAGGGCGACGTACCGGTCGCCGGCATCGTCCACGCTCTGCGGGCAGCCGACTACCAGGGCTGGTACGTGCTGGAACAGGACACCGTGCTGGACGCCGAACCGCCAGCGGGCCGCGGCCCGCTGGACGATATACGGGTCAGCGTGGACTACCTGCGGCAGGTCGAGCGGTGAGCGCCGGCTACGACGTGATCGCGATCGGCCGGCTCGGCGTGGACCTGTACCCGCAGCAGACCGGTACCGGGCTGGCCGACGTACGCACCTTCGGCAAGTACCTGGGCGGCACCGCGGCCAACGTCGCGGTCGCGGCCGCCCGGCACGGCCGGCGGGTCGCGCTCGTCAGCCACACCGGCGCCGACCCGTTCGGCGACTACCTGCGCCGCGAACTGCGCGGCTACGGGGTGGACGAGCGGTGGGTGACCCCGGTGCCAGGTGCCCCGACCCCGGTCACGTTCTGCGAGATCTTCCCACCCGACGACTTCCCGATCTACTTCTACCGTCAGCCCGACAGCCCGGATCTGCAGGTCGACGCGGCGGAACTGGATACCGCGGCGATCGCCGCGGCCGGGGTGCTCTGGCTGACCGGTACCGGGCTGTCCACCGAACCCACCGCCAGCGCGCACGCCGCCGCACTGCGTGCCCGCAACCGTCGGCCGGTGACCGTACTGGACCTGGACTACCGGCCCACCCTGTGGCCCTCCCGCGAGGCGGCCAGCGTGGCCTATCGTGCCGCGCTGCCGCAGGTGACGGTCGCGGTGGGCAACCTGGACGAGTGCGAGACCGCCGTCGGCGTACGGGATCCGGACGCGGCGGCCGAGGCGCTGCTCGCGGCGGGCGTGGAACTGGCGGTCGTCAAGCAGGGGCCGGCCGGCGTACTGGCCCGTACCGGCACCGAACGCGTCGAAGTGCCGGCCGCTGTGGTGGCCACCGTCAACGGGCTCGGCGCCGGTGACGCGTTCGGCGGGGCGCTGTGCCACGGGCTGTTGTCCGGTTGGCCGCTGGAGAGGGTGATCGGGTTCGCCAACACCGCCGGCGCGATCGTCGCCGGGCAACTGGCCTGCGCGCCGGCGATGCCGACCAGCGGTACGGTGGAGGAACTGATGGGTACCGGGCCGGCGGTGCTCGGCGATGCGTGAGCCGGTCCTGCGGCACCTGGTCCAGACCCGCGCGGGCAACCCGGCCGCGATCGCCGGGGCGGCCCGGACTCGGGGCCGCCGGAGCGGATGGGGATCGACCGGCCGGTTACTGCTGATCGCCGCGGACCATCCGGCCCGGGGTGTGTTCGCGGCCGGCCGGCGGCCCGACGCGATGGCCGACCGGACCGAACTGCTGGATCGGCTGCTGGTGGCGCTGGCCCGGCCCGGGGTGGACGGGGTGCTGGGCACCGCGGACGTCCTGGAGGACCTGCTGCTGCTCGGCGCCCTGGAGCACAAGGTCGTGATCGGTTCGATGAACCGGGGCGGCGTGCCGGGCACCGTCTTCGAGATCGACGACCGGTTCACCGGCTACGACGCCGCCGGCATCGCCCGGATGGGCTTCGACGCCGGCAAGATGCTGCTGCGTATCGACCCGAGCGACCCGACCAGCGCCGACACCCTGGCCGGCTGCGCCACCGCCGTCGACGAACTGGCCGACCGGGAGCTGACGGCGCTGATCGAACCGTTCTGGACCAGGCCGGGCCCGGACGGCAGGCCGGTCAACGACACCGGTCCGGACGCGATGATCCGGGCCGTCGCAGTCGCCCAGGGTCTCGGCCGGACCTCCGCCCACACCTGGCTGAAGGTGCCGGTGGTGGACGAGATGGAACGGGTCATGGCAGCCTCCACCCTGCCGGCGCTGCTGCTCGGCGGCGATCCCGCCGGGGACGCGACCGACCAGCTGTTCGCGGCCTGGCAGAAGGCCGTACGACTGCCCACGGTGCGCGGCCTGATGGCGGGACGCGCGCTGCTGTTCCCACCCGACGACGACGTGGCCGCGGCGGTCGACACCGCCGCCGGCCTGCTGTGAGGTGCCCGTGGACCACTATCAGCCGGACGGCAGCAGGGCGACCGGGCCGTGGCAGGTCGACACCCGGATGGCGTACCCGTCGCTGCGGGTGCTGCGGCTGCCCCCGGGCGGCAGCCAGGAGCTGACCACCGGCGCGGAGGAGGTCCTGGTCGTCCCGCTCAACGGCGGATGCACGGTGCGCTGCGGCACCGACGCCGTTGAGCTGGCCGGACGCAGCGACGTGTTCGCCGCGGTGACCGACTTCTGCTACCTGCCCCGGCACCGGAGCGCGCGGCTGACCAGTGCCGCCGGCGGCCGGTTCGCGCTGGCCGGTGCGCCGGCGGGCCGCGACCTGCCGGTCCGGTACGGCCCGGCCGCCGAGGTGCCGGTGGAACTGCGCGGTGCCGGTTCGTGCAGCCGGCAGGTCAACGACCTGGCCGCCGCGGACGGTTTCGAGTGCGACCGGCTCATCGTGGTCGAGGTACTGACGCCGGGCGGCAACTGGTCCAGCTATCCGCCGCACAAGCACGACGAGCACACCGCCGCCGAGTCGGAACTGGAGGAGATCTACTACTTCGAGATCGCCGACAGTGGCGCCGGCTACCATCGGGTGTCCGGCACCCCGGAGCGGCCGATCGACGTACTGGCCGAGGTGCACGACGGTGATGTCGTGCTGGTTCCGCACGGCTGGCACGGGCCGTCGATGGCCTCCCCCGGCTACCACATGTACTACCTGAACGTGATGGCCGGGCCGCACGACGAACGCGCCTGGCGGATCCGCGACGAGCCGGGCCACCGGTGGATCCGGGACACCTGGGCGGATCAGTCGGTCGATCCCCGGCTGCCGTTGACGCGGGCGGGTGACACCGACGCCGACCCGCGGCACTGAGGCACCGCGATCCGACGGAAACACCGATGTTGACGGGAGACGGCGATGAGACACCGGCACACGGTCGCCCAGGCGCTCGTGCGCTTCCTCGCCGCGCAGCGTACCGAACGCGACGGGGTGAGCCGACCGCTGTTCGCCGGCTGTTTCGGCATCTTCGGTCACGGCAACATCGCCGGCCTCGGCCAGGCGCTGTGGGAGCAGCAGGGCGCACTCACCTACTACCAGGCGCGCAACGAGCAGGCGATGGTGCATACCGCGGCTGCGTACGCCCGGATGACCAACCGGCTGTCCACCTTCGCCTGCACCTCCTCGGTCGGGCCCGGCTCGACCAACATGCTGACCGCGGCGGCCGGCGCCACGATCAACCGGCTGCCGGTACTGCTGCTGCCCGGTGACGTGTTCGCCACCCGACCGGCCGAACCCGTGCTGCAACAACTGGAGACACCGTGGGCCGGTGACGTGTCGGTCAACGACTGCTTCCGGCCGGTGTCGCGCTACTTCGACCGGATCACCCGACCCGAGCAGCTGGTGGACGCGGCCCTGCGGGCGGTACGGGTACTGACCGACCCGGCCGACACCGGTGCGGTCACCCTGGCCCTGCCGCAGGACGTGCAGGCCGAGGCGTACGACTGGCCGGAGGAGTTCCTGGCGCCCCGGGTCTGGCGGATACCGCGCCCGGTGCCGGAGCCGGAGGTACTGGCGGAGACGGCCCGGCTGATCCGGTCGGCGCACCGACCGCTGATCGTCGCCGGTGGTGGGGTGATCTACGCGGAGGCCACCGACGCGCTCGCCACGTTCGCCGCGCTCACCGGTATCCCGGTGGCCGAGACCCAGGCAGGCAAGGGCTCGCTGGTCTTCGACCATCCCTCGGCGGTCGGCGCGATCGGCGCCACCGGCAGCACCGCGGCCAACGCGCTGGCCGCGGAGGCGGACCTGGTCATCGGGATCGGCACCCGCTACAGCGACTTCACCACCGCCTCCAACACCGTCTTCGCCGACCCGCGGGTGCGTTTCGTCAACATCAACGTGGCCGGGCCCGACGCCGTGAAGCAGGCCGGCCTGCCCCTGGTCGCCGATGCCCGCAGGGCGCTGGAGGCGCTCGGTGATGCGCTCGCCGGCTGGCAGGCACCGGACGCCCACCGGTCCCGGGCGGGTGAGCTGACCGACGCCTGGAACTCCACAGTGGACGTTGCATACCGGTTGGGACACCAGCCGTTACCGGCACAGAGCGAAGTGATCGGCGCGGTCAACGACGCGGCCGCGGACACCGGCGTGGTGGTCTGCGCGGCCGGCTCGATACCCGGCGAGCTGCACAAGCTGTGGCGTGCCCGGGAGGCGAAGCAGTACCACGTCGAATACGGGTACTCCTGCATGGGCTACGAGATCGCCGGTGGTCTCGGGGTGAAGCTCGCCGCACCCGAGCGGGAAGTGTTCGTACTGGTCGGTGACGGCTCCTACCTGATGCTCAGTCAGGAACTGGTGACCGCGGTGGCCGAAGGCGTGAAGTTGACCGTGGTCCTGGTCCAGAACCACGGTTTCGCCTCGATCGGCGCCCTGTCCGAGACGGTCGGGGCGCCGAGATTCGGCACCTGGTACCGCTACCGAGACACCGGCTCCGGCTCGCTGGACGGCGACCGACTGCCCACCGACCTGGCCGCCAACGCCGCGAGCCTCGGCGCCGACGTCCTGCGGGTGGACGGGATCGCGGAGTTGCGCGCCGCACTGGACCGGGCCACCGCCTCGACGCGGACCACCGTCATCCACATCGAGACCGATCCGCTGATCCCGGCACCCGACTCGGCGGCCTGGTGGGACGTACCGGTGGCCGAGGTTTCCACAATGGACCCGACCCGCCAGGCCCGGCAGGCCTACCAGCAGCAGCGATCCGCCCAGCGGCGCCCGCTGTGACCTGACGACGGCCCGGGCGCCCGGCTCGGCGGAATCGGCTGCGGGGGTGGATCCGGCGTGATTGGCTGGACCCGTCGAAATTTCCGGGTGAGGCTGGAGCACGGGGATGAACATGCCGGGAGCGACGATGCTGGCGTGGCAGGTGCACCAACCCGGCCCGATGGCCGATGGAGCACTGCACCGCGCGCACCTTCCGGTACCGATCCCTCGCGACGACGAACTGCTGCTTCGGGTACGGGCCTGCGGGGTGTGCCGTACCGACCTGCACGTCGTCGAAGGGGACCTACCGGCGCACCGGAGTGCAGTCGTACCCGGCCATGAGACCGTCGGCGAGGTGATCGCGCTCGGCTCCGCGGTTCGGAACTGGTCCCCCGGCGACCGGGCCGGCATCGCCTGGTTGCGGCACACCTGCGGCACCTGCCGGTACTGCGCGCGCGGCGCCGAGAATCTGTGCCTGGCCTCCCGGTACACCGGCTGGGACGCCGACGGCGGCTACGCCGAGTACGCCACCGTGCCCGCCGACTACGCCTACCGGCTGCCCCAGCGCTACACCGACCAGCAGCTCGCGCCGCTGCTGTGCGCCGGGATCATCGGGTACCGGGCACTCAAACGCGCCGACCTGCCGCCGGGGGGACGGCTGGGAATCTACGGTTTCGGCGGCTCGGCCCACCTGACCGCCCAGCTGGCGATCGCCCGGGGCGCCCGGGTCCATGTGATGACCCGGGCCGAAAAGGCCCGCGAACTCGCCCTGGAACTGGGTGCCGCCTCCGCGGTCGGCGCGTACGAGCAGCCACCCGAGCGGCTGGACGCGGCGATCCTGTTCGCGCCGGTCGGCGACCTGGTGCCGGCCGCGCTGTCCGCGCTCGACCGGGGCGGCACACTGTCGGTGGCCGGTATCCACCTGACCGACATTCCGGTGCTCAACTACCAACGGCACCTGTTCCAGGAACGTACGCTGCGCAGCGTGACGGCAAACACCCGTGCCGACGGGCACGAGTTCCTGGAACTGGCCGACCGCTATCCGCTGCAGGTCGCCACGACGCCGTACCCGCTGGAGGAGGCGGACACCGCGCTCTCGGACCTGGCCGCCGACCGGATCACCGGGGCCGCCGTACTGCTTCCCAACTGACCCGGGATGTCCGTTACGGGTCCGGATCGGGACCTTCGACCCCGGCCGCTCGGCGGCGTGGACAGGTGTTTGGCCCCTGTTCAGCCACCGGCACTTCGCGGCAGGTTGGGCGCGGAGGAGGCACGATGGACCAGACAGCACCAGCGGGCACACGAAGCGACCAGCCACCCGGACCACGGCCGGATACCGTGGCGACCGGCGGCACCGGCCATACCGGTAGCAGTGCGGTACTTGTCGTCGACGCGGACCCGGACAACACCCAGATCCGGGTGCTCGACCGGACCGACCACCTGCTCTACACCCGTGACGTCGGGCCGCTGCCGGACGCGCATACCCATTTCTGCGACGTTCTGGCCGGTATCGGCCGGCGGTTCGACATCGCCGCGGTCGGCCACCGGTTCCCGACCCTGCCAGAGCCGAGGGCGGGCCTGCTGGTCGACGACAAGACCGCCCGGCAGCTGGCCGACCCCGCGGATCAGGGCGCCCGGTACATCACCCCACCGTCCTACGGCCTGGTGCTGGCTCGCACCCAGTTCTTCTGCCCGCATGTGGCCTGCTCAGACAGCGCGTTCTACCAGCCGCTGCCGGACGAGCTGACCGGCTACCCGCTGCCCGCCGGTTGGCAGGCCCGCTACCAGGTCCGGCGGCGAGGATTCCACGGCCTGACCCACCGCTACGCGGTACGACGCGCCACCGAACTCGTCGGTCGAGCGGCCAGCCGACGGCTGGTCAGCTGCTGTCTGGGACCGACATCGTCGGTGGCGGCGGTCCGGGACGGCACACCGGTCGACGCCACACTCGGATACGCCCCCGGTGACGCGCTGCTGGGCGCGGACTGCGGCACCATGGACGCCGGCGCGCTGCTGCATCTCGCCGCCGACGACCGGGTGCCGCCCAACGCTCTGCGGCAGCTACTGGAACAGAACGCCGGGCTGCACGCCCTCACCGGCCGGGACCGCTCGCCGCTGGATCTGGTCGCCGATGCCGACGCCGGGGACCCGGACGCGCAACGGGCCCTGCGGACCCAGCAGCACCAGCTCGCCGGGGCGGTCGCCGGCCTGACCGCGAGCCTCGGCGGGTTGGACACACTGGCGTTCACCGGTCCGCTCGGCGCCCGGAACCGGTGGATGCGCCATGATCTGGCCCGCCGGTTGCGATATCTGGGCGTACAGGTCGATCCGGCCCGCAACGACGCGATCCGCGGCGACACGACACTGTCCGGCCGTAACGCGGCGGTACAGGTCCTGCTCATCGAACCGCGTGCCGATCTGGGCATCGTCGCGGCAGTACGGGAGGTGCTGGGGATGGGTACCACACCAACCCACATGGGGGTCGCTGCCTGACTGTCGGCGGCCGTACCCGATGCACCCTCAGCACCCTGCCGAATGACCCTGCGTAACTTCCTCCGACGTGGCCAGGCTGGACGTACAAGCCGTACACGGGGAGGAGAAACCGGCTCCATGGCCATCGAGCTGACCGACCAGACCAGCCTCAAGCGTGGTCAGGCGGCAGGAAGTCCGCCCGGCCGCGCCGTACTCACCGCGCTGGGCGCGCCTTCCGTGCTGCACACCCAGCCATGGCGGTGGCGCCTGCATGAGGAGGTCGCCGAGCTGTGGCTGGACCGCAACCGGCAGCTGCGTACGCTGGACCCGGAAGGTCGGCTGATGACACTCAGTTGCGGTACCGCGCTGCATCATGCGGGAGCCGCACTGACCTCGGATGGCTGGCTGGCCCAGATCCGCCGGTTCCCCGACCCGGACCAGCCCGATCTGCTGGCCATTCTGAGTGCCGGCCCGGCACACGACCCCACCAGTGGAGAGATCCGGACCAGCCGCACGCAGGCCATCGGTCGACCTGTTCAGGGCGCGTACTGCCCGCTTGAGGCGATTCCCACGCAGAGTCTCGACGAACTGCGCGGCACCATCGAGGAGCTGGACGCACACCTGCACGTGCTGACCCGCGCACAGCAATCGACGCTGACGCGGACCGCGGCACGGGCCGCCCACGAGGACCTGTCCGATCCCCGTTACGCCGAGGAGCTGCAGCGTTGGATGGTCCGTACCGGCAACCCGCTCGACGGTCACACCTCGCTGAGCACGAGCCGGTACACGAGGTACGCGATCCTGTACTGCGACTCCGACGAACCCGCCAGTTGGCTGGCCGCCGGCGAGGCGCTGTCCGCGGTTCTCGATACCGCGACCGCACGCCACATCGCCATGGACCCGCTCAGCGAGATGACCGCGGCACGGGCCGCCCGGAGGGTGCTGCGTGGACTGCTGCCCGGATCCGGGTACCCGATGCTGACCTTTCGCCTGGTGCAGGTGCAACATGCCGTGGGCACTGGACATCCCGATGACGCGCAGAGCGCTACCGGGACCGGCAGCGACTGACTGCTGAGGACACAGCACTAGCTGTTTACGTGTCCGTTGCCACGGTCCATCAGTTTGGCGGCCAGTACTGCGGCTTCGGTACGCCGGTGCAGGCCCAGTTTGGCCAACACACTCGACACGTAGTTCTTGACGGTCTTCTCCGACAGATGCATCCGGTTGGCGATGGCCCGGTTGGTCATCCCCTCGGCCACCAGGGCCAGGATCCGCCGTTCCTGTTCGGTGAGGTGACGCAGTTCGTCCGGCTGGTCGGGGCCGCGCCGAATGCGTTCCAGCACCCGTTGGGTGACAGTCGGGTCGAGCAGCGACTGTCCGGCCGCCACCCGACGTACCGCGTCGATCAGGTCGGTGCCGCGGATCTGTTTGAGTACGTAGCCGTGCGCACCAGCCATGATCGCCGCGAACAGCGCCTCGTCGTCCTCGAACGAGGTGAGGATCAACGCCCGGATCGACGGGTCGACGGACCGCACCTCGCGACAGACGTCGATGCCGTTGCCGTCCGGCATCCGTACGTCCAGGACCGCGATGTCGGGATGCATGGCCGGTATGCGGTGCACTGCCTGTACGGCCGATCCGGACTCGCCGATGACGCTGATGTCGCCTTCGCTCTCCAGCAGCTCGCGCAGGCCGCGTCGGACCACCTCATGGTCGTCGAGCAGGAAAACAGTGATCATCGCCTTGCCGCCCCCACCTTGGAAGTGCCGCGCCCCTTGGCCCGCCCGGTCCAGAGATCCGCAGGTGCATTCACCGTACCGACCCTCCAGCCGGAACGGGCAGGTTCAGCGCTGCGCACCCACGAGCCACCGACATCGACCGCATCCGGGGCGAACCGCACCTTCTCCCTATTACCTCGGCGGGGCCTGGAGCAGCCTCACGGCCGTTGACATCCTCTCCGCCCTCGAGGGGACGGAGGTTTCCTCCACGCTGCGCGTGGAACACGCGTTCCCCGACCTCGTACGCCACTACTACCAGGCCAACAAACTCTGGTCAGGCTCGTACTTCGCCGGATCTGTCGGAGGGGCGCCGCTGAACGTCATGAAACAGTACATCGAACAGCAGAACCATCCGACCTAACGCACTGCTCAGGCCCTGACGGCCCTCCCAGCACGGGCCTTCACCCCCCGGCCCGAAGCCCGGAGCACCGGCCCGCATTCCGGTAGCATCGGGATATGGCCGGCGACGATCCGGACCGCCAGAACCGGAACGAGCTGCACGACTCGGACCTGGGCATCGGACAGTTGTCCCAGGTACGGTTAGACACGCTCCTGCACGAGCTGCTGGACCGGGTCAGTGAGGTCACCGCCAGTCGAGAGCGGATGCAGATGCTGCTCTCGGCCGTGGTTCGACTCGGCACCGACCTGGACCTGCACAGCACGTTGGAACGCATCGTCCGGTCGGCGTGCGCCCTGGCCGAGGCCCGGTACGGCGCGCTGGGCGTGATCGGGCCGGACCGGACGCTCATCGACTTCATCACCCACGGCGTCCCCGACGACCAGCATGCCCGGATCGGCGAGTTGCCCAGTGGGCACGGCGTACTCGGTCTGCTGATCGACGAGCCGCAGCCGCTGCGTCTGGCGGACATCTCCCAGCACGATCGGGCGTACGGCTTCCCGGACCACCATCCGGACATGAAGACCTTTCTGGGTGTCCCGATCCGGATCCGGGACCGGGTCTACGGCAACCTCTATCTGACCGAGAAACGCGGCGGCGGCCTGTTCACCGACGACGACGAGCAGATCGTCTCGGCGCTGTCGGTGGCTGCTGGTGCCGCGATCGACAATGCCCGGCTGTACGAACAGGCGCGCCGTCGACACCGTTGGCTGGAGGCCGCCGCAGAGATCACCGGGGTGTTGTTGCGGGAGGATCTGAGGCGCACGACAGCACTGCAACTGGTCGCCGACCGGGCTCTGGAGGTGGCCGAGGCCGAACTGGCGGTCGTGCTACTGCTGGACGACTCGAGGGCCGACCGGCTGGTCGTCGAGGTGGTTTCCGGGTCGCGAGGTGAGCCACTGGTCGGTGCCCGGCTCGCGGTACCGGACAGCGAGTTCGAATCCCTCATCGCCGAGCGCGTCAGTCTGCTGGACAACCTGGCCAACGCCGCGGACTGGCCGGTCCCGCTGGACACCGGGCCGTGTCTGCTGGTGCCGCTGGCGGCCCGGGGACGGATGCTCGGCGCCCTGGTGGTGGCGTACAAGGCGGGGCACGGCGGCCCCAGCGACCCGGACGTGTCGTTGGTGGAGACCTTCGCCGGTCATGCCGCGCTGGCCTTGGAACGCTCCCAGGACCAGGAACAGCGGGGCGTACTGGCCATCCTCAGCGACCGGGAACGGATCGCCCGGGACCTGCACGACGTGGTGGTCCAGCGGTTGTTCGCAGCAGGCACCCAGTTGGCCATCGCCGACCGGATCACCGCCAAACCCGAGGTTCACAAGCGGGTGAACGCGGTCATCGACGACCTGGACGCCACCATCCGCGACATCCGCGGCACGATCTTCGAGCTACGTACCCAGAGCTACACCGAGCTGCGCAGGGAGATCCGCCAGCTGATGTCCGACGCGGAGTCGGCTCTGCGGTTCGCGCCCCAGCTGACCATGGACGGCCCGGTCGAGACGCTGGTACCCGAACTGCTCCGGCCGGCGCTGCTGGCCGTCCTGCGGGAGGCGCTGTCCAATACCGCCCGGCATGCCAGAGCCACCTCGGTACACGTCACGATCAGCGCCCGGCACGACCAGTTGACGCTGCGGGTGGTCGACAACGGTGGCGGTATCGGCGATGCGGCCCGCTCCGGTGGACTGGCGAACATGCAACGCCGGGCCGACGAGTTCGCCGGCCGTTTCAGCGCCGAGCCGGGCCCCGAGGGCGGCACCGCCATCGTCTGGCAGGTCCCGCTCTGACACCGACCTGATCGCCAGGTGCACAGGACTCGAATACGGCGCGCGACGACCTCGGCCATCGGACTCGCTGCGCCCGCCCACGGAAACATCCGTGCGGCACGGTTTCCCGTGCCGCACGGATGTCTACCGGTTGTGCTGCGCTCTAGTGGTGCGGGTGGTGCGGGTGGTGGTCAGAGTCGCAGTACAGGTTGTGGTTGGAGACCGCAAAGTCGTACCGCAGGTGACTGTGGCCGTCCCAGTACACCAGGGTGGCGAGACCGCCGTAGGAGGTCACCACGGTGGTGGCCTGGTAGGCCTTCACCTCACGCGTTCCGGTCCACGTGGTCACGTTGTGGTACGTGACGCCAACGTGGAACAGGCGGTCACGGCCGCCGGACACGTTGTGCACGACCCACATGTTCTCCGACCGGTGGTGGTACAGGCGGCACACGTTGTCGATCACCAGTACCGACGGGCGCCAGTGCCCACGGCTCAGCCGGGTGCTGGCCTCGACCAGCGAGCGGCCGTTGATCGAGCGGATGGTGGCGGACTGTGCGGTGTTGCCACCCACGCCGACCCACGCCCAGACCTGCGCGTCGTCCCGAGCGGTCACCGCGGAGCGGTCGGTGACGCCGGCACGGACGTTCACCAGTACCTGGTCGACACCACGGCTGACCATGGTGCCGTTCTTGGCGACGTTCAGGTAGCGACCGTCACCGTTGTTGTCGACGAACAGGTTGATCGACGCAGAACGTACGTCCGAGCCGACGATCCGCAGGTCCCGGAGCCGCTGGCTGCGGTCGAACACGCTGGCCACGTTGCCGAGCGGGACCACAACGCCGGAGTCGGCGTACTGGCCCCGGGCCGGCTGGGTGGCCAGCGTGACGCCGTCCCGGCCGAGCCGCTGCGACGCGGCGCGCGTCGCGATCGGCTGGCTGCGGAACCGCATCTGCACGTTGTTGTCGTTGGATGCGAACTGGTAGCCGCCAGCCGACTGGAACGTGGTCGCCTGCGGCTTGATCACCGCGTTGGTGTCGGCGTTCACGTCCTGCTGGGTGGCGTTCGTGTCCTGTCCGGTGGCCATGTGCAGCCGGGACCGCGTGTCGGACCTGGCCAGCGAGCGGACATCCGGGTCGCTGATTTTGCTCGGGTCGGCGTTGCGGACGTTGGCTCCGTTGGGAGCCGTGACCGAGTTCGGGTCGGCGAGCTGGACCGGGGCGTTGACCGTGTTCGGCCGAGCCGCATCCGGGGTAGTGGCCGCACTCGCCGCGGTCGCACTGACACCAACCAGGAGCGCCGATGCGGCGAAGACCGCACCTGCGTACCTGGCAAGTCGCGCTGTTGCCATGCTTCCTCCAGCTTTCTTTCGGGCCTCATTGCCCTGGGTGGTGCCGCCCGACCCGTAACAGTCGGAACCGGGCCGCACGGTGGGGACCTTTGAAAACCTGAGGGTCAGTCGCTGCTCACATAGCCCGGGTCGGGTGGAGGCTCATCCGGTCGGCCTCCGCTCAGCCCGCTCGACACGCCGGGTAGTGCTCGGCGCTTCCGGAGGGTGTCCTCCCGGTCTCCCGGGGGGCCGATCTCCGGCATACAACGCCTGATCCCGAGAGTGATCGTACAACTACTAAGCGTTGACGCGTGTCTATTCTGCGCAGGTCACCGCCAGCAGGGCCGATCCCCAGCGACCCACCGCAGCTCACCGTGCAGCGTCATCGGTTGCGCCTGAGTAGTCGAGAGATCAGGTGTCCCGAAGGCGTCGCCCGACCTCAACAACCTCGGCGCTGCCAGATCCCACCGATCAGCGCCCCAGCGGGTCCAGACACCGGCTGGAAACGCAGATGCGGCGGACATCGAAGATCGATGTCCGCCGCATCTGGGCTGTTCACAGTGTGGGCGCGGCAGGTTTCGAACCTGCGACCCCTCGCTTGTAAGGCGAGTGCTCTCCCGCTGAGCTACGCACCCCGGCTGGCGACGAGAGAATACCCCGCCGCGAGCCTCATCATGCTGTCGGGCCGGTCAGGCCGGCAGGTCGGCGAGCGCCTTACGCCAGCCGCCCTGATCACGAGCGTCACCGGGCATGTTCATCTCGACGAAGCGCACGATGCCGGCCTTGTCGATCAGGAAGGTGCCCCGGTTGGCCATCCCAGCGGCCTCGTTGAACACTCCGTACGCCTGTGCGGTCGCGCCGTGCGGCCAGAAGTCGGCGAGCAGCGGGAACTCGAAACCTTCCCGCTCGGCCCACACCTTGTGCGCGTACGGCGAGTCGACGCTGACCGCGAGCACCTGGGCACTGTCGTTCTGGTACTGGTTCAGGTTCTGCTGGACCTCACACAGCTCGCCCTGGCAGACGCCGGTGAAGGCGAACGGGTAGAAGACCAGCAGCACGTCCTTGCTGCCCCGCAGATCCGACAGGCGGACCTCCTGGTTGTTCTGATCCTTCAGGACGAAGTCGGGTGCCCCGGCACCAACCTCGATCGGCATGTACAGACTCCTCACGGATGCACATCCTCACCCGCGGACGCGGCTGAGGATCGGAACAGGACCGGTACGGCACCTGGCTGTGGGCAGCGACGATGGACGACACCGTACGGGCGTCGTCGACCGTCACAGACCGTCAGCGCTTGCCGCGGCCGGCCTTCGGGGTGACAAGCCGGGCACCGGACCAGTCGCGCGCCGCGTTGATGCTGCTGGTCTGCTGGAACCCGACGGTGAGCACCGCTTCGCCGATCTCGCTGGCCTCGGTGTGCCCGGCCCGACCGGGCTTCGGGGACAGTAACCAGATGACCCCGGTGTCCGCCAGCGGGCTCCGCGCGTCCATCAAGGTCTCAACCAGGTCACCATCGTCGTCGCGCCACCACATCAGCACAACGTCGACCACCTCGTCGGTGTCCTCATCGACGATCTCCCCGCAGCGGTCGATGACCGCATCACGGAGTTCCTCATCGACGTCCTCGTCATAACCGATCTCCATGACGATGCTGCTCGGCTCAATGCCGAGCTTGTCCACCATGCCCGTCACGCCGTCGGCCTGACCAGCCGTCGCGCTCACAGTCGAGTGCCTCCTCGTCGTTGCGCCCCTCGGTACCCCGGTCGGGTACCGCTAGCGCGTCGTTCATCTACCTCGGTCACCACCGCCATGGTGGTGTACCGACAAAGCTACGTTCCCCGGCCCGGTCGGGTCCGGAGAATACCGGCACGGGCCGACCGAACGTGCCGGCTGGCCGGAGAGTAACCCGTGCGACGCGTGCAGTGGGAGACCCCACCCGTCGTCGAACCTGATACCCACTGGGCGACCTGCGGTAACCCGTTCCGGGCGGCAGGTGCCATCAGCAGTTGATAAGCGGCGGTAATGTGAGGATTGTCCCTTTGTGTCACCAGCCAGGGCGTCATCGGCCAGGACTCCGGCCAGCGGACTGTCCCCTCGTCATGATCACAGCTCCACGTTAGGGCACGTATGCGCGCTACGGGGACCGCCGTACGGGCCAGATCAGGGGGATCTCCGAGCAACCCGAACCACCAGGACCGGTGGGTGTGCCTGGGTCAGGTGACCAGCAGCGAGAACCGGACCTTCCGGACCTCGTTGTCGACATTGGTGTCCACCAGGCAGATCGACTGCCACGTACCCAGCGCCAGTACGCCGTCGATCACCGGCACCATGGCGTACGGCGCGACCAGCGCGGGCAGTACGTGGTCCCGTCCGTGCCCCGCACTTCCGTGCCGGTGGCGCCACCTGGCGTCGCGGGGCAGCAGGTCGGCCAACGCGGACAGTAGATCCTCGTCGCTGCCGGCGCCGGTCTCCAGGATCGCCACCCCGGCCGTGGCGTGCGGCACGAAGACGTGCAGCAGACCCGACTCGGCTCCGTTGCTGGTGAGGAAGCTGCGCGCCTCCTCGGTGAGGTCTCTGACGGTAGGGACGGATCCGGTTCGGATGCTGATCTCCTGCGAATGCATGTGTCGATCGTCGCCCACAGGTCTGACCCGGGTGACGACCAGCCGGCATTGGGGGCAGGATGGAGGCCGAGAAACCACTCCACAAGAGACGACGAGGGACGGCCCGTGGCCACGGAACGTAAGCGCCCGGTCATCAGCGATGGGCTCCCGAGCCAGATTCCGGACATCGATCCACAGGAAACGAACGAATGGGTCGAGTCGCTGGACGCGGTCGTTGACCACCGCGGCCGGCAGCGCGCACGCTACGTGATGTTGCGCATGCTCGAACGGGCTCGGGAACGCCAGGTCGGTGTTCCGGCTCTACGCAGCACCGACTACATCAACACCATCACCCCCGAACGGGAACCCTGGTTCCCGGGCGACGAGTACATCGAGCGTCGGATCCGGGCGTACATCCGCTGGAATGCCGCGATCCAGGTACACCGGGCGCAACGCCCCGGGGTCGAGGTCGGTGGGCACATCTCCACCTACGCCTCCGCGGCCAGCCTGTACGAGGTGGGCTTCAACCACTTCTTCCGCGGCCGCAACCATGCCGGTGGCGGCGACCAGGTCTACTTCCAGGGCCACGCCTCCCCCGGCATGTACGCCCGGGCGTTCCTGGAGGGCCGGCTGACCGAGCAGCAGCTCGACGGCTTCCGCCAGGAGTTCTCGCACCGGGGCGGCGGACTTCCCTCCTACCCGCACCCGCGGTTGCTGCCGGAGTTCTGGGAGTTCCCGACCGTGTCCATGGGCCTCGGCCCGCTGGGCTCGATCTACCAGGCGAGATTCAACCGTTATCTACACAACCGCGGCATCAAGGACACCAGCCAGCAACGGGTCTGGGCGTTCCTCGGCGACGGTGAGATGGACGAGCCGGAGACCCTCGGCGCCATCACCCTCGCCGCCCGCGAAGAGCTGGACAACCTCACCTTCGTGGTGAACTGCAACCTGCAGCGCCTCGACGGCCCGGTACGCGGCAACGGCAAGATCATCCAGGAGATGGAGAGCCTGTTCCGTGGCGCCGGATGGAACGTCATCAAGGTGATCTGGGGTCGGGAGTGGGACCCGCTGCTGGCCGCGGACGGTGATGGCGCACTGGTCAACCTGATGAACGTGACCTGTGACGGCGACTACCAGACCTACAAGGCCGAGGACGGCGGGTACGTCCGGGAACACTTCTTCGGGCGCGATCCGCGTACCCGCAAGATGGTGGAGAACTTCACCGACGACGAGATCTGGAACCTCAAACGCGGCGGGCACGACTACCGCAAGCTCTACGCGGCGTACAAGTCGGCCACCGAACACACCGGGCAGCCGACCGTGATCCTGGCCAAGACCATCAAGGGTTGGACACTGGGCAGCCACTTCGAGGCCCGCAACGCCACCCACCAGATGAAGAAGCTGAAGGCCGACGACCTCAGGTCGTTCCGGGACCGGCTCTACCTCGACATCCCGGACTCCGCGCTGGACCCGATCCAGCCGCCGTACTACCACCCGGGCAAGGGTTCCGACGAGTGGCAGTACATGATGGAGCGCCGCAAGCAGCTCGGTGGCTTCCTGCCGGACCGTCGACACACCGCCGTCGCGCTCCCACAACCGAAGACCGACCTGTACCAGATGTTCCGCAAGGGTTCGGGCAAGCAGAAGGTCGCCACCACCATGGCGATCGTCCGGCTGTTCAAGGAACTGATAAAGGACAAGCAGTTCGGGCGGCACGTGGTGCCGATCATCCCGGACGAGGCCCGCACCTTCGGAATGGACTCACTGTTCCCGACCGCGAAGATCTACTCGCCGCACGGCCAGAACTACACACCGGTGGACCGGGAACTGTTCCTGGCCTACCGGGAGGCCACCAATGGGCAGATCCTGCACGAGGGCATCACCGAGTCCGGCTCGGTCGCCTCGTTCACCGCGGCCGGTACCTCGTACGCCACCCACGGCGTGCCGATGGTCCCCATCTACATCTTCTACTCGATGTTCGGGTTCCAGCGCACCGGCGACAGTTTCTGGGCCGCCGCCGACCAGATGGCGCGCGGTTTCGTACTGGGCGCCACCGCCGGCCGGACCACCCTCAACGGTGAAGGGCTCCAGCACCAGGACGGGCACTCACCGCTGCTGGCCTACACCAACCCGGCGGTGGTCAACTACGACCCGGCGTTCGCGTACGAGATCGCCTACCTGGTCCATGACGGCCTGGAGCGGATGTACGGCAAGAACCCGGAGAACATCTACTACTACTTCACCATCTACAACGAGCCGATCATCCAGCCCGCCGAGCCGGCGGACCTGGACGTGGACGGGGTACGGCGGGGCATCTACCGCTACGCCGAAGGATCCGGCGGCGACCGGCCACGGGTGCAGCTGCTCGGCTCCGGTGTCGCGATGCCGTGGGCGTTGAAGGCGCAGCACCTGCTCGACGAGGACTGGGGGGTATCGGCCGACGTCTGGTCGGTGACCTCGTGGACCGAGCTGCGCCGCGACGCCGACCGGGTCGAGGAGCACAACCTGATGAACCCCGAGGCCGAGCCACAGGTGCCCTACGTGACCCGGAAGTTGACCGGGGCACGTGGCCCGGTGGTGGCGGTCAGCGACTACATGCGGGCCGTGCCGGACCTGATCGCGCAGTACGTGCCGAGCGACTACACCTCGCTGGGCACCGACGGGTTCGGTCACTCCGACACCCGGGGCGCACTGCGCCGGCACTACCACGTCGACGCGGAGTCGGTCGTGGTGGCCGCGCTGCGCCAGCTGGCCCGGCGTGGTGAGGTGCCCGCAGACATGCCGCTGCAGGCATTCAAGCGTTACCAGATCGACGACGTCAACGCGGCTCCGCAGGCGGAGGCCGGCGGGGACAGCTGACCGGACGCCTGCCGCGGCGGCCCCTGGAGAACACCTCCGGGGGCCGCCGCGTTGCACGGTCCGGTTCGGCACCGGGCGCACCGGTGCGGCGCCGTGCCCGAAGGTCGTGTGATCCGGTGAGCAGTCGGCGCGGTCGTCAGCGGGCAGCGGTCCGCCGGGCGTCGATGTCGCGGGTCACCCGGCCGATGTAGTCGGGCAGGTCGATGGTGGGCGCCCAGCCCAGCGCCCGCGTCTTGCTGGTGTCCGCCTGACCGCGTACCCGCTCACCACGGCGGGTCGAGGGCACCACCCGGTACTCGGATCCGAACATCTCGGCGACCTCGATCATGGACCGCTCGTGCCCGAAACCCAGCAGGTAGCCGTCCCCGGAACCGCCCTCGTAGCAGGTCAGGATGCCCGCCACGATGTCGTCGATGTGGGTGAAGTCGCGGGTCTGGGTCCCCGGCGCCACCACGGTCAGCGGCTCGCCGGCGGCGTACTGACTTTCGAAGATGCCGATGACCGTCGCGTACGTGCCGGCACTGATCTGGCCGGGGCCGTAGACGTTGTAGAAGTAGGTGATGACGTAGTCTAGGCCGTACCAGTTCGCGACGTTACGGATGTACTCGACGTTCTTGGCCTTGGTCCAGGCGTACGGGTTGAGGTTCTCGTCCTCGCCACCGTTGCCGAACTTGGAACTGGACCCCGCGTACACCAGTTTCGCGCCGTGCTCGTGCGCGAGGCTGACGACCTCTTTGGTGCCGTGCAGGTTGTACTCCCAGACCCGGTCCGGCTCGTCGAACGACTGCGGGATCCGGGAGTACTCGCCCAGGTGGAAGATCGCGTCGATGTGTCCGAATCCGTGGTTGGCCCACACCTTGGCGATGTTGACGGTGCTCTCGTGCAGGTAGGTGACCCGCTCGTCGTCGCAATGATTGTCCAGGGTCCCGGTGAAGTAGTTGTCCACCGACACGATCCGGATGTCGCTGTAGTGCGACATCAGACTCCGGATGAGCCGGCTGCCGACGAACCCGGCGCCGCCGGTCACCAACACCTGCATCGCTGTTACTCCCCTGTCACGACGGCTGTCGCCTGGCGGCTCGACCCGGCGGCGGTCCACGCCCGGCCCGGATCGGTGTCGCAGCTCGCGCGCCGTACGCCGAGATTGCCGCGATCAAACCGGAGACACGCTAGCATGCCCCGCCCTGGCCACCCGGCGAACCGACATTCCTGGTCGCCGGGCCCTGCGACGGCTACCCGGTCAGGCCCGCGGCAGTCGTAACCCCGACATCCCGCCGTCGACCGGCAGCGCGGTTCCGGTGGTGGAGCCGGCGGCCGGCGAGGCGAGGTAGCACACCGCATGCGCCACCTCCGCGGCCGAGACGAGCCGGCCGATGGGTTGGCGTGCCGCCAACCGCGCCCGTTCGCCGGCCGGGTCGTCGGTACGGTCGAGCAGCCGGGCAACCCACGGGGTGTCCACCGTGCCGGGTTCGACGCAGTTCACCCGGATCCCCTCAGCGACCAGGTCCGCGGCCATGGCCAGGGTCATCGCGTGCACGGCACCCTTGGTCGCCGAGTACAGCACCCGCTGCGGCAGTCCCGCGGTCGCCGCGACCGACGAGGTGTTGACGATGGCAGCGTGCCGGCTTCGACGCAGGTAGGGCAGGGCCGCTCGGCTGGTACGGGCAACTCCCACCACGTTGACGTCCAGGTTGCGCCGCCACTCCGCCTCGTCGTTGTCACTGACGGTGCCGACCGAACTGATGCCCGCATTGTTGAGCAGGATGTCGATTCCACCGAAACTCTGGTCCACCGCCGCCATCGCGGCGTCCAGCGACGCCTGGTCGGTGACGTCGGCGACCACCGGCAGCACCGCGTCGAGGCCGGCACCGCCGGGCTCGATGTCGAGCACCCCGACCCGCGCACCGCCGGCCACCAGTAGCTCCGCGCAGGCCCGACCGATACCCGAGCCGCCACCGGTGACCACCGCGACCAGTCCGTCGAACTGTCCCACCGTTCCTCCTCAGCCGAGACCATCTGCCCTACTGCCTGCATTCTGCTGCGTCGGACCGGTCGGCCGGGTCCGCCGGGTGGCCCGGATGTCGGACCGGCCACCCGTCACCGCCAGGCCGGTCCGTCCGGGTAGCGGAACCGTCTGAGCGCGGTGGCGGTGAGCTCGGCGGAGAAACCCGGCGCGGTGGGCGCCAGGTAGGCACCGGAGACGATCACCGCCGGGTCCACGAAATGCTCGTGCAGGTGGTCGACGTACTCGATAATCCGGTCGGCCATCGTGCCGGAGACCGCCACGTAGTCGAACATCGACAGGTGCCGTACCAGCTCGCACAGCCCGACGCCGCCGGCGTGTGGACAGACCGGTACGCCGTATTCGGCGGCCAGCAGCAGGATCGCGACGTTCTCGTTGACCCCGCCGACCCGGCAGGCGTCGATCTGCACCACGTCGACGGCGCCGGCCCGCAGCAGCTGCTTGAACATCACCCGGTTGTGTACGTGCTCGCCGGTGGCGACCTTGACCGGCTGCACCGCGCGCCGGATCGCCGCATGACCCAGGATGTCGTCCGGGCTGGTGGGTTCCTCGATCCAGTACGGCCGGTACGGCGCCAGCGCGCGCATCCACTCGATCGCGACCGGTACGTCCCACCGCTGGTTGGCGTCCACCGCGATCGGGACGTCGGGACCCACCGCCTCCCGGGCCGCCCGCAGCCGTCGTACGTCGTCGGTGAGGTCCGCGCCGACTTTCAGCTTGATCTGCCTGAAACCGTCGGCGATCGCCTGCCGGGCCAGCCGTACCACCTTCGCGTGGTCGTAGCCGAGCCACCCGGGTGAGGTGGTGTAGGCCGGGTATCCGGTGGAGTGCAACTGTTCGACGCGTCCGGTACGTCCGGCGAGAAGCTCCCGTAGCCGGTCGGTCGCCGCGGCCGGGGTGAGCGCGTCGGTCAGGTAGCGCCAGTCGACCAGGTCGACGATCTGCTCCGGTGACATCTCCGAGAGCAGTTGCCAGACCGGCTTTCCGGCGAGCTTGGCGGCGAGGTCCCAGACCGCGTTGAGCAGTGCCGCCGCGGCCAGGTGCATGACACCTTTCTCCGGCCCGAGCCAGCGCAGCTGGGAGTCGTGGGTGAGCCGCCGACCGACCTCACCCAGGTCGGCCACCAGACTGTCCACATCAGACCCGATCAGCATCGGCGCGAGTAAATCTATTGCCGCGCAACAGATGTCGTTACCCCGGCCGATGGTGAAGGCGAAACCGTGGCCGTCCGGTACGGCCGGGTCGTCGGAACGCAGCACGAGGTAGGCGGCGGAGTAGTCCGGGTCCGGGTTCATCGCGTCCGAACCGTCCAGCTCCCGCGAGGTGGGGAACCGGATGTCGTAGGTTTCCACGGCGGTGATGGTGGCCATCGGCGGTGCCCTCTCCTCGCGCCCAGTCGGTCCGGTGGCTGCGGCGCGGAATCAGTACCATGTCGTTGGGACCGGACAGCGTGTTCGGTGCCTTGTAGAACAGGATCGGTACGCTCGGCGGTTCCGCACCGGACTCGGCCGCGTGCGCCGCGTAGTTCTGCCCGATGCACAGGATCGCGCCGGTACGGGCGATCGGCGGTCCGATCCGCTGTCCGGTGATGTCCAGTTCGGGCAGCCCGCCGGCGGTCAGCGCGGCCCGGATCTGCGCCAGGCCGTCGGCGGCGAACAGGCCACCGTCGATGTCTCCTACTGCCCCGGACAGGTCGAGGTGGCGGCCGTCGTCGGTGAGCGCGACCGGTCGTTCGGCGCCGCGCGGGCCGACCCGCATCGGTTTCATCTGCTCAGATCTCCAGTCGGTCGGTACGTGGCGTGGCGGCGCGGTGCCGGCTGTTCTGCCACCCGTGTCCGCGGCGGCCCCGCCACAGGTGATGGTGGGCGTCCATCACGACCGGGCCCACCAAGTAACTGGATGTCTGAGCCGAACTCAAGGAGTGGGTACTCCCTCCGCAAGCAGTCCCTCTGCCTTCAGTTCGGTCCATAATGCCTCAGGGATCGGATGTCTGAACAGCCTGACGTTCTCGTCGATCTCCGCCACACTGCGCGCACCGATCACCACCGCGTGGACCGCCGGGTGACCCAACGGGAACTGGATCGCGGCAGCCTTCAACGGCACCCCGTGCCTGGCGCACACCCGCCCGAGGCGTAGCGCCCGGTCCACCAGCTCGGCGGGCGCCGGCCGGTAGTCGTAGTACGCGCCGGGCCGGGGGTCGGCCAGCACGCCCGAGTTGTACACCCCACCGGCGATGATCGCGATACCGCGTTGCTGCGCCACCGGCAGCAGATCGGCCAGGGCCGAGGTGTCCAGCAGCGTGTACCGGCCGGCCAGCAGGAAACAGTCGAAGTCGCCGGCCGTCGCGAACCGGGTGAGCATGCCCGACTGGTTCATTCCGACGCTGACCGCGCCGATGACGCCCTGCTCCCGCAGCTCGTGCAGGGCCCTGTAGGCCCCGTCGAGCGCCGGAGCGTAGTACTGGTCCGGGTCGTGGATGTGCGCGACGTCGATCCGGTCCAGGCCCAGCCGGGCCAGGCTGTCGTCCAGACTGCGGCGGGTGGCGTCGTAGGAGTAGTCGAAGACCGGCACCAGCCTCGACTCCTCGACGTAGATGTCCGGGTCGGCGTTGTGCCCCGCAGCGCCGCGGGGCACCAGTACCCGGCCGACCTTGCTGGCCAGTACGTAGTCGTCGCGCGGCCGGCCGGCGAGCCCCGCGCCCAGTCGGCGTTCGGCCAGGCCGCTGCCGTACAGGGGCGCAGTGTCGAACAGTCGCAGCCCGAGTTGCCAGGCCCGGCGCACCACGCTGTCCGCCTGCTCGTCGCCGACCTGCCGGTACAGACCGCCCAGCGGTGCGGTGCCCAGCCCGAGCCGGGTGACCTCCAGCTCGCTGCGTCCGAGCCGTACCCGCCTGGTGGGGTCCATGCCGCCCCCTAGCTTGTCGACAGTCGCTCGACGCGGCAGTCTGTCGATCTCCTGCCGGTCGGATGCCCGGAAAATCCTATAGGATTGCCTCTCAGCCGCGACCGACAGCGGTCGGGCAGCTCTCGATGCGGGAGACCATGACCGCACCATCCGACCGGCCGGCAGCGAGCCGGCGACGATCGAGCCGGGCCACACGGCAGCTGGTCGTCCGGCCGCACCGGCCGACCCTGGCCGACCATGTCTACGAGGCGATCAAGGCCCGGGTGATGGACCACGTCATCGCACCGGGTTCGCGGATCAACATCGACGCACTGGCCCGTGAACTGGACGTCTCCCCCACCCCGGTCCGGGAGGCCCTTGCCCGGCTGGAGGCCGACGGGCTGATGGCCAAACGCGCAATGTCCGGGTACACCACGACACCGCTGCTGACCCACGAGGAGTTCGAGCACCTGTTCGAGCTGCGGCTGCTGCTCGAGGTCGCCGCCGCCGGCCTCGCCGCGCAGCGCGGCGCCGACCCGGAGATCCTCCAGCGCCTCGACTCCACCACCGAGATGGCGCGGCCGGACCGCAGCGTCACCGGCTACGCCCACTACTCCGCGTTCACCAAGCAGGACGCTCGGTTCCACGAACTCGTCGCGCAACTGTCGGCCAACCCGTTGCTCGCCGAGTCGATCGGCCGGTTGCATACCCACCTGCACCTGTACCGTCTGGATCTGCCCGCCGGTCCGGCGGCCGAGACCAACACCGAGCACCGGCGGGTGGCCACGGCGGTCGCCGCGGGCGAACCGGACACTGCCCGGCACGCCATGCACGAGCATCTGACGGCGGCGCGGGCCCGACACCGGATGGTCTACACCGGCCCCGGGGAGGACACAGACATGGACGCACCGCCGAACCTGCCCGGGACCGGGTGAACCGCAATGCGCATCGGTCTGTTCATCACCTGCGTCAACGACCTGCTCTACCCCGGCACCGGACGAGCGGTCGTGGAGATCCTGGAACGGCTCGGCCACCGGGTCGAGTTCCCGTTGGAGCAGACCTGCTGCGGCCAGTTGCACGCCAACACCGGATACCGGGACGAGGCGCTGCCGCTGGTGTCCCGATTCGCCGAGGTGTTCGCCGACTACGAGGCGGTCGTCGCACCGTCCGGGTCGTGCGTGGCGATGATCCGTGACTCCCACCCCCGGCTGACCGACGACGATCCGGCGCTGGCTGCCCGGGTCGCGGCGGTGACACCACGGGTGTACGAACTCTCCGAGCTGCTGATCGACGTACTCGGGGTGACCGAACTGGGCGCTGTGTTCCGCCACCGCGTCACGTACCACACCACCTGCCACGGGCTGCGGATGCTGCGACTGGGCGACCGGCCACAACGCCTGCTGCGCGCGGTGTCCGGCATCGACCTGGTCGAGCTGCCGGCCGCAGATGAGTGCTGCGGCTTCGGCGGAACCTTCGCGATGAAGAACCCGGACGTGTCCACCGCAATGCTCGCCGACAAGGTACGGCATGTGCAGGGCACCGGGGCCGAGGTGCTGGCCGCCGCCGACAACTCGTGTCTGGCGCACATCTCCGGCGGCCTCGGCCGGCTGCGCACCGGCGTACGGTCGATGCACTACGCGCAGATCCTGGCCAGTACGGGATCGGCCGCGGACGGGTGACGGGCCGGGCATCTCGCTCCCGGCGGGTGCCGGGGTGAGGGAATCCATGATCGTGGAGGCGCGATGAGTCCGGGCGCAGATCTACCGCTGCTGCCGCACGGGTCGGGGCACCTGGCACCGCCGGAGCCCTTCGCGCGCCGGGCCCGGGCCGAGGTCGGCAACACCCAGCTGCGGGCCAACCTGCGCCGGGCCACGCACACCATCCGGGACAAGCGCGCCCGGGTGGTCGCCGAACTCGACGACTGGGAACAGCTGCGCGACACCGGCCGGGCGGTCAAGGGCCGGGTCGCCCGGCACCTTCCCGAACTGCTGGAACAGTTCGAGGCCGCCGCGACCCGGGCCGGCGCCACGGTGCACTGGGCGCGTGACGCCGCCGAGGCCAACCGGATCGTCACCGCGCTGGTGGCGGCCACCGGGGCCGACGAGGTGGTGAAGATCAAGTCGATGGTCACCCAGGAGATAGAGCTCAACGACGCATTGGCCGCGGCGGGGATCACCGCGTACGAGACCGACCTGGCCGAACTGATCGTCCAGCTCGACGAGGGCGAACAGTCACACATCCTGGTGCCGGCGATCCACTACAACCGGGCCGAGATCGGCCGGATCTTCCGGGACCGGATGCCCGGCACCGACGACACGCTCCCCGACGAGCCGGCCGCACTGGCCGAGGCCGCCCGCCGGCACCTGCGACGCAAGTTCCTCTCCGCCCGGGTCGCGGTGTCCGGTGCGAACTTCGCCGTCGCCGAGACCGGGACCCTGGTGGTGCTGGAGTCCGAAGGCAACGGCCGGATGTGTCTGACCCTGCCGGAGGCCCTGATCAGCGTGGTCGGCATCGAGAAGCTGGTGCCCACCTTCGCCGACCTTGAGGTGTTCCTGCAGTTGCTTCCGCGTTCCTCGACCGCGGAACGGATGAACCCGTACACCTCGACCTGGACCGGGGTCAGTGATGGCGACGGCCCGCGCGAGGTACACATCGTGCTGCTGGACAACGGCCGGTCGGCCACCCTCGCCGACACCGTCGGGCGTCAGGCACTGGCCTGTATCCGATGCTCTGCCTGCCTGAACGTGTGCCCGGTGTACGAGCGCGCCGGTGGCATCGCGTACGGCTCGGTGTATCCGGGGCCGATCGGCGCGATCATCTCCCCGCAGCTGACCGGCGTGGCGCACAACCGTTCCCTGCCGTACGCGTCGACTCTGTGCGGCGCCTGCTACGACGTCTGCCCGGTGAAGATCAACATCCCGGAGGTGCTGGTACACCTGCGCCAGACCGGGGTGGACACCGACCGCAACCGGCCGTCGGCGGAACGCACCGCGATGCGCACACTGTCCTGGGTGATGAGTGACCGACGCCGGTACGAGGTGGCGCTGCGGGCCGCGCGACGTACCACCGGCCCGCTCGCCGGCCTGCTGAACTGGTCGCGCCGCCGCGGCGCGCAGCGGTTGGGCGGCCCGGCCCCGGACGGTGGACCGGCCGCCACGGTCGGCCGACTGCCCTGGCCGCTGTCGGCCTGGACCAGTTCGCGGGACGCGCCGCTACCGGCACGGCAGAGTTTCCGGGACTGGTGGCAGCAGCGCGGCGACGGCGGGGTCCGCTGATGGCTGCCCGGGAGGAGATCATGGCCCGGCTGCGCATCGCGTTGCGCGACGTACCGGCCGGGGAGGCCGTCTCCGACGTCCCGGTGCCGCGCGACTACCGGCACGCCGGCAGCACCGATGCCGCCACGCTGGTCGCACTGCTCGACGAACGGGTGGACGACTACCGGGCCACCGTGCACCGCTGCGCCGGGAGCGGGCTGGCCGCCACGGTGGCGGCGATCCTGGCGGCACACCGTACCGGGCACCTGCTCGTGCCGCATGACCTGCCGGCCGGGTGGTACGCCGGGTTCACCGGCACCCTCCACCGGGACTCGAGCGCCGAACCACTCACGGTTCCCGACATCGATGGCTGCGACACCGTCCTGACCGGCTGCGCCGTCGCCATCGCCGAGACCGGCACCCTGGTACTGGACTCCGGCCCGGGACAGGGCCGCCGCGCCGTCACGTTGATCCCCGACCACCACATCTGTGTGGTCGGCGCCGCCCAGATCGCGGCCACCGTGCCCGAGGCACTGACCCGGCTCGCGCCGGAACGGCCGCTGACATTCATCAGCGGCCCGTCGGCCACCAGCGACATCGAGTTCGACCGGGTCGAGGGGGTACACGGTCCGCGCCGGCTCGACGTGGTGCTCGCCGAGGACCTGCCCGGCCAGGTGGTACGCGATCCTGGCTGACGCCCGAACACGGCCCTGGCACCGCAACCGGCGGGCCGGTCGGTGCGTGTAGTGCGTGGCCAGAGCCCCCAGCCGTGGAGCACACCCGGATGAACGTCGCACCCGACTATCTCGGACCCCCGACCTCACTGACCGGCCTCGTTGCAGGCGCACGTAGGCTTCGGCTGGTGAGTGCCACCTCGTCCGCGTCGAGCGCAGCGTCCGGTTTCGACGAGTTCTACGCGGCCAACGTACGGGGCATCACCATCCAGATCTACGCGTACTTCGGTAACCTGCCCGACGCGCAGGACGTCGTACAGGAAGCGTTCTGCCGTGCATATCCGAGGTGGCACACGCTGTCCGGCTACGACGATCCGGTGGCCTGGGTACGCCGGGTCGCCTGGAACCTGGCGACCAGCCGGTGGCGGCGGATGCGTACCGCCATGCGCTTTGTCGTGCGGCAGAGGGAGGAGCACATCCCCGGGCCCAGCCCGGACCATGTCGCACTGACCGCCGCGCTGGCCACCCTGCCGGACCGGCAACGCCGGGCGGTGGTGCTGCACTACCTTGCCGATCAGAGCGTCGCGGAGATCGCTCGCCGCGAGGGCGTCGCGGAGGGCACCGTCAAGTCCTGGCTGCACCGGGCGCGGGCCGGGTTGGCGACCCAACTGGTCGATCGAATACCAGCTGACGAGGGGGTGACCGATGCCTGAGCTCGAACCGGACTCCAACGACGAACTGCGCGCCGCCTTCGAGGGCTTCCGTGCCCAGGCGCTCGGTGAACTGACACCGCCCAGCGTGGACGCGGTACGCGGTGCCGCCCGGCACCGGCACCGGGTACACACCGCGGTGGCCGGTGCGGTCGCGGCGCTGACGCTGCTCGCCGGGTCGGGTGCCGGCTGGCTGCTCACCCATCAGGAGCCGGCGGGGCACCGGCGGGTGGCCACGGCATCGTCCGAGGGCGCCCGCGTCTCTGTGAGCCCGCACGGACGGCGGTCGCCGAGCTCCTCGTCCCGTCCGGCGCCGGACGGGAGCCCCCACACACCGGCCGGACGCGACGAGGGCGGCAACGGCAGCACCCGGCAGGTGTCGGTGAAACTGGCCGCCGATCCGGTACCGCTGCCCGACCGGGCGGGCGGCGTCTACCACGGTGCGTTCGCGCTGACCGTACGCAACACCGGTGACGTGCCGATCCCACAGACCCGGATCGAGTTCACGATGCCGCCGCCGCTGTCGTTCACCGGCGACGGCGACAAGATCGGCACCTGCCTGAACGGTTCGTGCGTGGTCCAGATACTGAGCGACCTGCCGCCCGGTGCCTCCCGGACCATCTCCGGCACGCTGTCCTACCGTGCCCGCAACCGTTCGGCGGGTCCGGCGACTGAGTCCGGCACGGTACGGGTCACCGCGCAGGACAGCGGGGGTACCGAGGTCGCGGTGCAGAGCCAGTCCTTTACGGTGCTCCTCGGGCAGAGCCCGTCGCCGTCGACCAAACCGTCGCCGAGCGACACCCCGTCGCCCACGCCCAGCGACCCCCAGCCGACCGGCTGAGTACCGCGACCTGCGGGTCGGCGCCGCGCTGCCGGGCGCCGACCCGGCTGGAGGCGGTCAGCCTCTACGGCCAGGCGATCTCGTCCAGGAAGTGCTCCACCGCGGTGAGCGCGACGGCGTGGCCGTTCAGCGACGCCGCCAGCGGCCCGGGTACGAAGAGGCTGTGGTCGGCAGCGGGCAGTTCGACCACATGCGGGGTCAGCTCACGGGCGAGCGCGCCGTCCCAGAATTCGTCCGCGCTCCCCCCGATCAGCAGGAAGGGCGCGGTGGCCCGGCGGAGCGCGGCGACCGTGTCGGGGCTGCGCAGCAGTGGGGTGAACCAGATCGCCGGCAGGTTGCGGTCGGCCGCGACCTCGGCGGCCCGGCTGGCCAGCGACTTGCCGACCAGCACGGTACGGGCGCCGGGAGCCTGCTTGTCGACCCGACCCAGGGCGTCGGAGACCTGACCGCAGACCCACGCCTGGGCGCCGGGACCGTGCAGCCACTCGCGTAGCGCGATCTGGTCCAGGTCTGGTGGGATCCAGCGGATGGCCTCCACGTACGCCTCGCGAATGTCGGCGGCTTCGTTGGTGAAGTAGAGCAGCGGGCAGTCGGTGTTGTAGCCACGACCCGGGATGAGCACGATGGCGCGGTCGGCCAGGCCCGGAGCGTCGGGCCGGTCCATCTCGGACATCGAGTCGGACGAATCACTCATAGTGCAAATCTAGTCGCCTGCGTACCGTAACCGCGACCCCGGGCAGCCCAGGAGTTACTATCCGCAACTTCATGCCGTCGCCCGCCATCCCGGCGCGGTCGCCACCGGTATCGACGTGGCAGGCTGCACAATGTGAGCAAGGCAGCCGAGCACGAGAACGAACCGGCCGACGATGGTCCGTCCGGCAGGCCGTCCCGTACGGCACCGCTGGCCGCGACACTACGCCGGGTCGAGCGTGCCGCGGGCGCGTTGGCCACCAGCAGCGTGGCCCGGATGGACGAGACGCTGCCATGGTTTCGTGAGCTGCCGGCAGAGCGTCGCTCCTGGGTAATGCTGGTCTGCCAGTCCGGGGTCAACTCGTTCGTGGCCTGGACCAGGGACCCGGCCAAACCGCCGGAGTTCGGCGACGAGGTGTTCGCCGCCGCACCGCGCGAGCTGGCCCGTTCGATCGCGCTGCAGCACACTGTCGCACTGATCAAGGTCACCATCGATGTGGTGGAGGAACAGGTCCCGCAGCTGGCCGCCCCGGGCGAGGAGGCGGTATTGCGGGAGGCGCTGCTCCGGTTCTCCCGCGAGGTGGCCTTCGCTTCCGCACGGGTCTACGCGCGGGCCGCGGAGAGTCGCGGTGCGTGGGACGCCCGGTTGCAGGCAATGCTGGTGGACGCGTTGCTGCGGGGTGAGGTCGGCGATGCGATGGCCAGTCGGGCTGCGGCACTGGGCTGGTCGGACGCCACCCCGGTGGCGGTAGCGGTGGGCCGCTCCCCGGAGGCGGACCGGACCACCGTGCTGCACAACCTGCACCGCACCGCGCGGCGGATCGGGGTGGAGGTACTCGGCGGCGTACACGGAAACCGGCTGGTCGCGGTGCTGGGCGGCGCGCCGGATCCGGTGGCGGCCACCGCCGACCTGCTGGAGGACTTCGGTGCCGGACCGGTCGTGGTCGGGCCGGCGGTGCCATCGCTGGACGAGGCGACCGAGTCGGCCCGGGCCGCGATCGCCGGCTACCGGGCGGCGCACACCTGGCCGGACGCGCCGCGGCCGGTGTCGGCCTCCGATCTGCTGCCCGAACGGGCGCTGGCCGGCGATCCGGAGGCCCGGCGGGTGCTGCGTACCGACGTCTACGGCGCCCTGCAGCGTACCGGCGACCTGCTGGACACGCTGGACGCCTTCTTCGCCACCGGCGGGGTGCTGGAGAGCACCGCACGAACGCTGTACGTGCACCCGAACACCGTCCGGTACCGGTTGCGCCGGATCGGCGACCTGACCGGGTTCACCGCCACGCTGCCCCGGGACTCGTTCGCGCTGCGGGTGGCGCTGGTCGTCGGCCGGCTCGACCAGGCCGCCCCGCGACCGCCGCTGCCGGCACCGGCGCTCGCGGACGGAAGTACCGAACTTCCTATCACCACACGAACCAGTACACAGCGCAGCGATGAGGTGTCCAGCGCGACGGAACTCACACCGCCCAGGGACTGACTCGAACGTGCTGATCCTGCCGTAGTGAACGCTCGTTTTGTAGATAGCCCACAATGTCTGTGGTCGGGTTTGGTTGATCAGAACTCCGCGCGAACCCCGCCGCATCGGTCACAGTCAACCTGTGCTGGCCATAATCGCTCCCGGACAAGGCTCCCAGAAGCCCGGTTTCCTGACCCCCTGGCTCGACCTCCCCAACGCCGAGGCCCGACTCCGGTGGTGGTCGGTCGCAGTCGGCCTCGACCTTGTCCACCTGGGCACCGAGGCGGACGCCGAGGAGATCCGGGACACGGCGAGGACCCAGCCGTTGCTGGTCGCCGCCGGTCTGCTCGCCGCTGAGCAGCTTCCGCTCTACGACGTCTCGGTACTCGCCGGTCACAGCATCGGTGAACTGACCGCCGCCACCATCGCCGGGTCGCTGAGCCCAGAATCCGCGGTGATGCTCGCCGGCGTACGCGGCCGGCAGATGGCCGACGCCTGCTCGCTGGAGAAGACCGGGATGAGCGCGGTCCTCGGCGGTGACGCCGAGGAGGTGGTGGCCATCATCGAGGCCGCCGGCCTGACCGCGGCCAACCGCAACGGCGCGGGTCAGATCGTCGCTGCGGGCAGCCTGACTGCCCTGGAGAGCCTGCCCTCCGCGATGCCGAGGGGCGTCAAGGTCCGCGAGGTCCCGGTCGCCGGCGCGTTCCACACCCCGTACATGGCTGCGGCGGAAGAGGCACTCGACCGGCTGGCCGGCGGTATCACCGCCCACGACCCCACCAGGCTCCTGTTGTCCAACATGGATGGCTGCGCGATCAGTACCGGCGCCGACCTGATCCAGCGCCTGGTGCGTCAGGTCACCACCTCGGTGCGCTGGGACCTGTGCATGGCCACCCTCACCGATCTGGGCGTCACCGGTATCCTGGAACTACCGCCAGCCGGTGTCCTGACGAACCTGGCCAAGCGTCACTTCAAGGGCAAGAGCACCGTTCCGGAACTGCTCACGCTGAACAGCCCGGACGATCTGCCGGCCGCCCACGACCTGATCGCCCGGCACGGTGAACCTTCCCGGCTGCACGGCAGCGCCGAGCCCGGCGTCGGATTCCGGGTCAGCGTGGCCCCCGTCGCCGGCATGTTCCACCGCGCCGAACTCGCCGAAGGCGCCACGGTCAAGGTCGGCGACGTGATCGGTCAGGTCACCGCCCGGCAGGGAGCCACCGACGTGACCAGCCACGCCACCGGCGTACTGGTCGAATGGCTCGCCGACGAGGACGACCCGGTGGCCCCCGGTCAGCCCCTGGCCCGCTTCGCCGAGACGGGAGAACCCACATGAGCGACCCGACAGGTTCCAAGATCCTGGCCATGGGGCACTACCAGCCCGCCAAGGTCCTCGACAACAACGACCTGACCAAGATCGTCGACACCACCGACGAATGGATCACCAGCCGAGTCGGTATCAAGGAACGGCGCATCGCCGAGCATGAGACGGTCGCCGACATGGCCACCGCTGCCGCCGGGAAGGCTCTGGCCAACGCCGGGCTATCCGCAGCGGACATCGATCTGGTCGTGGTGGCGAACTGCTCCTCGGTGGACCGCTGCCCGAACGTGGCCTGCCGGGTCGCCGCCAACCTCGGGATCCAGGCACCGGCCGCGTACGACATCAACACCGGCTGCTCGGGCTTCGAGTACGCGCTGGCGACGGTGGACCACGCGATCCGCGCCGGCGCCGCCCGCCGCGCGCTGGTGATCGGTGCGGAGAAACTGACCGACGTCACCGACTACACCGACCGGTCCACCTGTGTACTGTTCGGTGACGCGGCCGGCGCCGCGGTGGTCGTGCCCACCGCGGAGGGCGAGCCCAGTGGTATCGGTCCGGTGCTGTGGGGCAGTGACCCGGAGAAGGGCGGCGTGTTGACCATCGAGGGCTGGCGCCCGTACATCGTGCAGGACGGCCAGGCCGTGTTCCGTTGGGCGACCACCGTTCTGGTCGACTTCGCCAAGCAAGCCTGCGAGCGGGCCGGCGTACGCCCCGACGAACTCGGCGCGTTCGTCGCGCACCAGGCGAACCTGCGCATCATCGAGCCCCTGGCTCGCAAGCTGGGCGCCACCAACGCGGTCATCGCCCGCGACATCGTGGAGTCCGGCAACACGTCGGCGGCGTCCGTTCCGCTGGCGCTGTCCAAACTGGTCGAACGCGGCGAGGTCGCCTCCGGCGCACCGGTACTGTTGTTCGGTTTCGGCGGTGGCCTCACCTATGCCGGTCAGGTCGTCCGCTGCCCGTAGGAACCGCCCCGGGTGCCCGCCCACCGACGGTGGTCGGCACCATGAACAGCCGTGCCCGGCGACGAGCGCCGGAGCACGACGAACAGGAAAGGAACCCGCATGACCCGCGACGAGATTCGCACCGGCCTGGCCGAGATTCTGGAAGAGGTGGCCGGCGTGGACAAGGCCGACGTCGCCGACGAGAAGTCGTTCACCGATGAGCTGGACGTCGACTCGCTGTCGATGGTCGAGGTCGTAGTGGCCGCCGAGGAGAAGTTCAACGTCAAGATCCCCGACGACGAGGTGCAGAACCTCAAGACCGTCGGCGACGCTGTCTCCTTCATCGAGAAGGCCGCATAACAACGCATTCCCGTGTCGGTCCCGGCACCCCAGGTCACAGCACAGCCGGGACCGCAGCGTACGAACCTGCCTGATCCAAGTAACAGCGGAGGCAACACGATGACGAGCCACACCAGACCGGATGTGGTGGTCACCGGGCTGGGCGCGACGACCCCACTCGGTGGGGACGTCGCGTCGACCTGGGAAGGCCTGGTCGCCGGACGTTCCGGCATCCAGGTACTCGAGGCCGACTGGGCGCAGACTCTGCCGGTACGCATCGCCGGCCTGATGGTCGACGACCCGGCCCAGCACCTGGACCGGTTGAAGGCCCGCCGGATGGACCGTTCCGAACAGGCTGCCGTGGTTGCGGCCCGGCAGGCCTGGGCCGACGCGGGGGCGCCGGACGTGGACCGGGAACGGATGGCGGTCAGCGTCGGTACCGGTATCGGTGGCGCGAAGACCCTGGCCGACCAGCACGACCGGCTGATGGCCAAGGGTGCCCGGCTGGTCTCCCCGCACACCGTGCCGATGCTGATGCCCAACGGCGCGGCCGCGTACGTGGGGCTGGAGTTCCACGTACACGGCGGGGTGCACTCGCCGGCGAGCGCCTGCGCGACCAGCTCCGAGGCGATCGCCTGGGGCCTGGACATCATCCGGTCCGGACGGGCCGACATGGTGATCGCCGGCGGTACCGAGGCGGTGGTGTTCCCGCTGCCGATCGCCGGGTTCGCCTCGATGCGGGCGATGTCGACCCGCAACGACGAGCCACAACGGGCCAGCCGGCCGTTCGACAAGGGCCGGGATGGTTTCGTACTCGGCGAGGGCGCCGGCATTCTGGTGCTGGAGCGGGCCGACCACGCGGCGGCCCGGGGCGCCCGGGTGTACGCGAAGCTCGGCGGTGCCGCACTCACCTCCGACGGCTACGACATCGTCGCGCCGGACCCGGAAGGTGTGCAGCAGGCCCGCGCGATGCGGCTGGCGATCCAGGACGCCGGGTTGACCCCGGCGGACATCGTGCACGTCAATGCGCACGCCACCTCCACCCCGATCGGCGACATGGGGGAGGTCACCGCGATCCGCAGCGCCGTCGGCGACCAGCCGGTGGTCACCTCGACCAAGTCGATGACCGGGCATCTGCTGGGCGCGGCGGGCGCCGTCGAGTCGATCGCGACGATCCTCGCGATCTACCACGGTGTGGTTCCACCCACAATCAATCTGGATGATCCGGACGATGGACTGACACTCGACGTTGCCTCGAACGTCGCACGCACGATGGAGATACCCGCCGCGCTGAACAACTCGTTCGGTTTCGGTGGGCACAACTGCGCACTGGCCTTCCAGCGCGCTTGAGGACAACGGGAGGAATCCGGTGACCACCACAGCGCCGCAACCGCCGGCAGTGACCGGTGACCCCGGTGACGCCCCGGCCGATCCACGAGATCCCGACGTCCGGCTCGGGATGCTGTTCGATGCCGGCACCCTGACCTACCTGAGCGGGCCGAACGACTCGGGCGCGGTGAGCGCCCGGGGCATGATCGACGGCGACCCGGCCATCGCGTACTGCTCCGACGGCCGGCAGAAGGGCGGCGCACTGGGCATCGACGGCTGCCAGCTGATCGCCGACACGATCGACCGGGCCATCGCAGAACGCGTACCGGTCGTCGGTCTGTGGCACTCCGGCGGTGCGCGACTGCAGGAGGGCGTGCAGGCGCTGGACGGCATCGGCCGCATCTTCGCCGCCATGGTCCGGGCGTCCGGCCGGGTACCGCAGATCTCCGTGGTGCTCGGACCGGCAGCCGGTGGCGCAGCATACGGCCCGGCCCTGACCGACGTCGTGATCATGTCCGACACCGGCCGGATCTTCGTCACCGGACCCGACGTGGTGCGCAGCGTGACCGGCGAGCAGGTCGACATGGCCAGGCTCGGTGGTCCGGAACCGCACGGCCGGCGTTCCGGAGTGGTCCACATCACCACGTCGTCGGACGAGACGGCGCTGGGCAAGGCCCGCGAGGTGGCCAACCTGCTGGGCCGACTCGGTCAGATCTCCGTACCGGATGCCACCGACGCGGGCCGCAAGGACCTCGGCACGCTGCTGCCGGACCAGCCGAACCGTGCGTACGACGTCAAGCCCCTGGTGAAGAACCTGCTGGACGCTCCCGGTGTGGAACTGCACGCCAAGTGGGCGCCGAACGTGGTCACGGTGCTCGGCCGGTTCGGCGGACGCAGCGTCGGCGTGATCGCGAACAACCCGATGCGGCTGGGCGGCTGCCTCGACTCGTCCGGTGCGGAGAAGGCGGCACGGTTCGTCCGGATGTGCGATTCGCTCGGACTGCCGCTGCTGGTACTGGTCGACGTACCGGGTTATCTGCCCGGCGTCGGCCAGGAGTGGGACGGCATCGTCCGCCGGGGCGCGAAGCTGCTGCACGCCTTCGCCGAATCGGTGGTGCCCCGCATCACCCTGGTGACCCGCAAGTCCTACGGCGGCGCGTACATCGCGATGAACTCGCGAGCACTGGGCGCCACCGCCGTGTTCGCCTGGCCGCAGGCCGAGGTGGCCGTGATGGGCGCCTCCGCGGCGGTCAACATCCTGCACCGCAAGAAGCTGGCGGCGGCCGGCGCGGAGGAGCGCGAGACGCTGCGCCAGGAACTGGTCGCCGATCAGGAACGGGAGGCCGGCGGGGTCGGCCGGGCGATGGAGATCGGCGTGGTCGACGAGGTCATCGACCCGTCGGAGACCCGGCAGCGCCTGGCCAAGGCACTGGCCGACGCACCGGATACCCGCGGCGCGCACGGCAACATCCCGCTCTGACGCTCAGCCCGGATCTCCGGTAGCGCTCAGGCCGGGTCGTGACCTGTACGGGTCACGACCCGGCCTGTCTGCTCTCCGGCACGGCTGCGCACGGTCGGTCTCCCATCCGGCACGTACTCCGGCCGCCCACGATCAGGAGCAGGCGCTCGCGGGCAGGCCGGACACCGGTACCGGGGAGCGGCCGGGCGCCCGGGCTCTGCCCGCCAACACGTTGGCGACCGCGGTCATGGATGCCTGGGTGGCGCCGAAGCTCGCCAGCACCGTACGGGAGCGCACCTGGGACAGCAGGTAGGGCTCATCCATCCCGATGGTGACCGCCGCGTCGGGCGACAGGTCCGCTGTGGTGTCGCCGTAGCCGGTGAGCGCGATGCGGGTCGGCGCGCTGTCCGACACGCTCACCCCGTCGGCTCTGAGCGCGGCGGCCAACCAGGCACGCTTCTGTTCGGTACCGCCGGTGAGCTGCACCGGCCCGGACACCAGCGGACCGGAGCAGGAGCCGCGCAGGAGGGTCACCGCGCCGGACGCGGCGCTCGCGGCGACCTTCTGATGGGCGCCGCTGTGCACGCTCGACAGCGCCGGCTGGGGGTGGGCGGCGAGCCGGCCGCGCAGCGTCATCACCCGGGTCGCAGCCTCGACCAGCCGGGAACGCGGCAGCTCACCCGACTTCAGCGCGGCGAGCAGGCCACGTTGGGCGGCCGGCAGGTTCGGCGGCTCGAGCAGCAGGTCGTTTCCGGAGAGCAGAGCGTGTACCGCGGCGGCGCCGGGGGCGTACCGGTCGGTGATCGGCGCCATGTTCAACGCGTCGGAGACCACCACACCACCGAAGTGCATCCTGTCGCGCAGCACGTCGTGCAGCAGCTTGTGTGACAGGGTCGCCGGTACGCCCGGATCGATCGCCTGGACGTCCAGGTGACCGGCCATCACCATCCAGCTGCCGGCACCGATCCCGGCGTTGAACGGCCGGAGGTCGTCGGCCTCCAGGCGCTGCTGGCTCTGCCGCAGCACCGGGGTGGCGTGGTGGCTGTCGGTGGTGGTGTGTCCGTGCCCGGGGAAGTGCTTCGGGCTGGCGGCGACTCCTGCGCTCTGCAGTCCCCGTACGGCTGCCGCGGTCTGTTCGCTGACGCTCTTCGGGTCCGAGCCGAATGAACGGGAACCGATGACGAGGTTCCCCGGGCCGCCGAGCACGTCGGCGTCGGGTGCGAAGTCGACGTTGACCCCGAGTGCCGCCAGCTCCGATCCGGCCATCGCCCAGGAGCGCCGGGTCAGTTCCGGGTCGTGCGCCGCGCCGAGGCCGAGGCCGGTGGGCAGCAGGCTGACACCGGACCCGATCCGGGTGACGACCCCGTACTCCTGGTCGGTACTGATCAGCATCGGCAGCCGGCCCGGTTGCTCGGCGGCCGCGTCCTGCAGGCCACCGGTCAGTCGGCGTACCTGGGCCGGGGTGGCGACGTTGCTGGTCGGGTTGGTCTCCGCGGTGGGATCCCCGGTGCCCTCGTTGACCAGCATCAGACCACCGAGGTGGTAGCGGCGGACGATCTGCGCCGGTGTCGCCGCGCCGTCCCGGCTGCGGTTGTGTGCCGCCGCGTCGGCGGACACCTTCGTCGCGTCGTAGCCGTAGGCGACCGGCATCAGTACCTGGCCGACGAGCTGAGCGTCGGACATCGTGCCGACCAGTTCGGCCGCCCGCTTCGCCGGGTCGGTCGGGGCCGGTGCGGCGGACCGGTCTGCCCCGCGGTGGGCGGAGGATGTCGCTGGCCCACCGCAACCGGCGCCGAGGATGGCCAGGCTGCCGGCGACGGCCAGCACGGACAGTAAGCGGCCGGTGCGCGTTGGGGGGTGCACGCACATCAGGAGAACAGGTCCACACACGGGTGGCAACACCGGGGTCCGATCTCGCCGTAGCGCAGTGTGACTGCCGCGACGGGTGCGCGGATAGATCCGGCCGGCGACGAGATATGCCTCTTCATCCGGGAATGTAATGGAATCCCGGTCAGCCCACTTGGGTCAGCCAGGTGACCGGCGCACCGTCGCCGGCGTGCCGGTAGACCTCCAGTTCGGCGTCCCACGCCGCACCGAGCAGCCGCTCCAGCCCGTGCGCCAGCGCCTCCGGACCGACCGCCGTGGTCATCAGCGAACGGAGACGGTCCTCGGGCACGACGATGTCGCCGTTCGCGCTCACCGAGGCGCGGAAGATACCGCGCCCGGGGGCGTACATGATCCGCTCGCCGTCGACACCGGGACTCGGCTCCTCGGTGACCTCGAAGCGAAGCATGGCCCACTGGCGGAGGGCAGCAGCAAGTTCCGCCCCGGTGCCCGCGCGGCCGGTCCACTCGCATTCCGCCCGTACGGTGCTCGGGTCGGCGGGCTGCTGGGTCCATTCGAGTCGAACCGGCGTGCCCAGCACACGCGCGATCGCCCACTCGACGTGTGGGCACACGGCGGGCGGGCTCGAATGGACGTACACGACGCCTCGAGTCGGCACGATCGACCTCCCGGTTGACGAGGTGCGCCTTCCCCCGCGTCCTCGCTCAGCCAGGTGGTCGCAAACATGATGACTTGTGGTGTTGCCGTCGCGCCAGAGAACTGGTGTTTTCGTTGCTGCTGTTGGCTGGTGAAGTATCAGGATAGTAGCCGAGTCCGGATCAGCGGACCGCCGCATCGTCACCAGAGTGGCCAAGCTGACCAGGTACGGACCATCCCGGCCGCGCAGTCCGGTGTCAACATCGGATACTCTCGTAGCGGGTCGGGTCGGCTGTCCGCCACCTTCCCCACCATGGTTGTCGCGGCCGTCACCGCACCGCGGCCGAGTGTCGCTCGGTCGCCCACGACAACCGACCTACCGGACATCATCGCCCCCGGTCCACTGCCGGTCAGGCGACCTGAGAAGTCAAGGAGTGCCACGTGGCCCAGTCCAAGACCGCCCGCGCCTCGGTCCGCGCTGGCCAGGGCACCGGCAGTGCCCTGAGCGTGCTCGGCGAGTACAAGTACCTGATCCCGCTCAACGGCGGCAAGAACGTCTACGTACGTAACCTGCTGACCGCCAAGACCGTCCGGGTGCGCACCGACTCGGACTCCTTCGTCTCCGAGGTGAAGTCGCTGGCCGAAGCCGGCCACGGCGCCAAGATCCGCGCCGAGCTGGACAACCTGCAGGGCGCCTTCCCCGACCACGGCTGGGACGTGGCCACCAAGCGTCTGGTCGACGCGGGAGTGTTCGGCGAGAGCTGAGACACCTCCGCGCGGCGGAATGTCACACGGTGAGGGCCCGGAACTTGAATATTCCGGGCCCTCACCGTGTCCGTGTATCGGCGCCGCTGCGTCTTCGGCCATCAGGTGTGGTGGCCGGGTGGATCTGGGTACCGGGGGTGCCATAGATCCCCTCAAGGAGGTTCGAGTGAGCGCAACCGGTGTCGCACGTCGGACGCAGTTACCTCGCGGCAAGGTCCGTACCCTCGGCCGGGCCGGCTATCTGGCGTACGGGGTGATCCACCTGCTGGTCGGTTGGCTGGCACTGCAGGTCGCCTTCGGTGGCAGCGGGAAGTCCGCGGACAGTAGCGGCGCGCTCAGCCAGCTGGCGAGCCTGCCACTGGGCAAGGTCATGCTGGTCGTCATCACCATCGGACTGGCCCTGTTGACAGTGTGGAAGATCACTCAGGTGATCCTCGGCGTGGACGGGGAGGACGGTGGCAAGGAGATCCTGCTGCGGGTGGGCTTCGGCATACAGGCGGTAGCCCTCGGCGGTCTCGCCGTCAGCGCCGGGAAGTTCGCGGCCGGTGGCGGATCGTCGAGCAGTTCGAAGCAGCAGGGGGTCACCGCCACGCTGCTCGGCTCCACCGGCGGCAAGGTCCTCATCGTGCTGGCCGGACTGGCCGTACTGGGCGCCGGCATCGGCATGGCGGTGTACGGGGTCCTCCGCAAATTCGAGAAGTCCCTAGTGCTGGGCCAGTTGTCGCGACGCGCGCAGCGCGTCACGAAGGCCCTCGGGACCGTGGGCTACCCCACCAAGGGCGCCGCGTACGCGATCGTGGGTGTGCTGCTGATCGCTGCCGTGGCGACCGCCGATCCGAAGAAGAGCCGCGGCGTGGACGCCGCCCTGCACACCCTGGCAGGGCAGCCGTACGGGAAGTTCCTGCTGGTCGTCGTCGCTGTCGGCATCGTCTGTTTCGGGGCGTTCTGCTTCGCCCGGGCACGGTGCGCGCGGCGCTGATCGCCACTTCCGACCGGTCGGGCGGGCCGACTGGTCGGAAGAATGACTAGGCTTTCCAGAGTGGATACACCCCTCCCCGATTTCGTCAACTGGCCAACCTTTCCCTTCGACGGTCAGCTCCGGGTCCGGCCGTTGGACCGGCCCACCGTGCCTGAGCCGGCACGGGAAGGCGTGGAGATCTCCGACTGCCGGGCCTGCCAGGCACCGGACGAGCAGTACATCTGGGTCGACGACCGGTGGCGGGTGAAAGCCACCGAGAAACCACCGGGCCTGCCGATGGTGCTGATCCTGGAACCCAGAATGCATCTGGATCTCGGCGACCTGCCCAACCTGGAAGCGGCCGAACTCGGGCTGCTCACCGTACGGTTGGAACGGGCCGTGCGGTCCGTCGACGGCGTGGCCCGGGTGCACGTGAACCGTTGGGGCGACGGCGCGGCGCACCTGCACCTGTGGTTCCTGGCCCGACCGGCGGGCGCGCTGCAGCTGCGCGGGTCGTTCCTGTCGATGTGGGACGACATTCTGCCGCCGGTGGACGAACGCACCTGGCGCGACGACCTGTCCTTCATCGCGGCCTGGCTCGCTGACCAGGGCGGACGGTCGATGCTAGGGGGGTGACCCACTGGCGATCCTACCTGTGACGGCCGGCATGGACATCCACCCGGTGCAGGATCGTGTACCCACCGCGGATCCGTACCCTCCTAGGTCGTGCCCGGTGAGAGGAATCGGATGGCGGACAGGTCGGCCCACGCTCACGAGATCGCGGTCGAGCAGCATCAGGTAGACCGGGTGTACACCCGGCTGGAGGTGCTGCGCGCCGAGACCGCCGAGTCGGCCCGGCGTGGCTTCGCCATGGCCGGCGTCGGCAATTTCGGTGCACTGGTGGAGCGCGACGCGATGGTGTACCAGCTCTCGCGGCGACTGCGGGCGTTGGACGCCGAGTACGACGGTCTGGTGTTCGGCCGGATCGATCTGGCCATCACCGACCCGGACGCGGCGGAACCGGGTAGGACCGACCGGGACGGGAGCGGCGGCGAGACCGACCGGGTGCTGCACATCGGCCGGCTCGGGTTGCGCGACGAGCGGTACCGACCGTTGCTGGTGGACTGGCGTGCTCCGGCGGCGGCCGCGTTCTACCGGGCCACTCCGACCGACCGGATGGGCGTCGTCCGGCGGCGGGTGATCCGCTGTACCGGTCGGCAGGTGGTCGATGTACAGGACGACCTGCTGGCACCCGAATCGGCCCCAGCGGACATGGCGGTAGTGGGTGAGGGCGCACTGCTGGCCAGCATGGCCCGGGCCACCGGACACCAGATGCGCGACATCGTCGCCACCATCGCCCGCGAACAGGACGAGGCGGTACGGGCACCGGCCCGGGGCGCCGCGCTGATCACCGGCGGCCCAGGTACGGGCAAGACAGCCGTCGCCCTGCACCGGGCTGCGTACCTGCTCTACTCCGACCGCAACCGGTTCGAGACCGGCGGGGTCCTGATCATCGGGCCCTCCCCGGTGTTCATGCGCTACATCGAACGGGTACTGCCGTCGCTGGGCGAGGATGCGGTGACGTTGCGCTCGCTCGGCACTGTTCTGGATGGCACCGACACGGACCGGCGGGACGAGCCTGCGGTCGCCGCGATCAAGGGCTCGCTGCGCATCCGCCGGATCCTGCAGCGCGCGGCGCGCGACACCCCGCCGGGTACCCCGACGGCTCTGCGACTGGTCTACGCGGGGCTGGTGCTGAAGCTGGACGCCGCTGCCTTGGATGCGGTACGCCGGGCGGTGCACCGTCGGGGCACCCCACCCAACCAGGCTCGCCGGCAGGCCCGGGAGCGACTGCTGGAGGCTCTGTGGCGGCAAGCGGAACGGGTCGGCGGAACCGACTACCGGTTCGACCGTGCGGCGTTCGACGACGAGGTCGGCGACCGCGGCGAGTTCCGGCGGTTCCTGGCGTCCTGGTGGCCGGTGCTGGCCCCCACCGAGGTACTGGCCTGGCTCGGCGACGAGCAGCGGCTGCGCCGCTACGCCGGCCGTACCCTGAGCGCCGAGGAGATCCGGCTGCTCGCCGGTTCGCTGAGCGGTGAGCTGTCGGTGGCCGACGTGGCTCTGGCCGACGAGTTGCGCGTGCTGCTCGGTACGCCGCCTCCTCCTCCGCCGCCGCCCCGGGCCGACGTCGACACGCTGCAGGAGGTCACCACCTACGCCGACCGGATGCTGGCGACACGGGAGCGTCCGGAACGGCCCACCGACTATGACGAGTACGCCCACCTGGTGATCGACGAAGCGCAGGACCTGTCACCGATGCAGTGGCGGATGCTCGGGCGGCGCGGCCGGTACGCCGGTTGGACGATCGTCGGTGATCCGGCGCAGAGCGCATGGCCGGATCCGGAGGAGGCGGCCCAGGCCCGGGACGAGGCGCTGCGCGGCAAGCACCGCTACCGTTTCGACCTGACCACCAACTACCGCAACTCGGCGGAGATCTTCGAACTGGCCGCCCGGGTGGTGCGGGCCGCCGAGCCGGAACTGCCGTTGCCCACGGCGGTCCGGCGTAGCGGCATCGCGCCGAAGATCCGCACGGTCGAGGCGGAGGGACTGGCCGACGGGTGCCGCTCGGCGGTCGCGGAGCTGCTCGCCGAGGTTCCCGGCACGGTCGGCGTGGTGGGGCCGGCCGAACTGGTGGACCAGGTCCGGGGGTGGCTGTGCGCCGCCGACGAGCGGGTACAGGTGCTGGATCCACTCGCCACCAAGGGCATGGAGTACGACGGGGTACTGGTGCTGGAGCCGGCCCGGATCGCGGCGGACGTGGCGGGCGGGACCCGGACCCTGTACGTGGTCCTGACCAGGGCGACCCAGCGGCTCACGGTGCTGAGCACCGGGCCGGGCTGGCCGGGCTGCTGACGCATGTCGGGCCCGCCGGAACATCCGGCGGGCCCGACGTGGCTGACACTCAGTTGTTGGCGAACGGGTTGGCCGCGCTGTCGTCGGTGTAGTGCACCGTGTCGAAGGTGCCGTCGTGGTCGGAGTCGGTGACCACCGCGTCGGCGACCCCGTCGCCGTCCCGGTCGACGCTGGCCACGTCGACCTTGCCGTCACCGTCGGTGTCGGCGCCCCAGGTGTCCACCTTGCCGTCGTGGTTGGCGTCCACGGCGAAGTGGTCCGGGGTGCCGTCCCGGTCGGTGTCGACGCTCCAGAAGTCGGGCCGGCCGTCGGCGTTGGTGTCCATCTCGCCGTGGTCGGGGTTTCCGTCACCGTCGGTGTCCCAGTCGTGCTGGTCGAGCTTGCCGTCGTTGTCTGAGTCGTAGGACCAGCTGTCCGCGCGCCCGTCGCCGTCGGTGTCGGTGTGTACCTCGTCGGCGACACCGTCGTGGTCGGTGTCGATGAGGTCGGCGGAGCTGCCGTCGGTGTACTCGACGTGGGTGTCGGTACCGCTGGCGTCGCTGTCGAAGTCACTCATCGCCGTGGTTCTCCTGGTTCGCTTGTGTGGTACCGGCTCCGGCACCCCGTTGGCACAACCCTAGGCCACCGGACCAGGGCAGCTCCTCACCGATTCGTGCCACCGTACGTGATCCCGTTCGACCCTCCTCGACGGGACGAAACGGGCCGGTACGCGATTCGCCGACCCCCTTCGGAGAAAAGTGCAGCTCCGAATGTTTTCGGTCGAGCTTTCCGCCAAAACGGCTATTGTTGGTATTTACTACCTGTCAGAGCCCTGAACATCATCAGCCCCCCCGGCGGACATGCCCCCGTGCCGCCCTGATGAAAGGAGACGCGGATGACCGCGTCAGGACGCCTGGCCCGCCGCTTCACTCTCGGTGCCGCCCTCGCCGCGACCGCAACAGCATTCACCCTGCTGATCGGCGCGGGCGGCGCACAGGCCGCCACCCCCAGTTACGTCGCGCTCGGCGACTCGTACTCCTCCGGCGTCGGCACCCGTACCTACATCGACGACGGCACCAGCTGCCAGCGCTCGATCTACGCCTATCCGGAACTGGCCGCACAACGGCTCGGCGCCGCGTTGACCTTCGACGCCTGCGGTGGCGCCAAGACCGCCGACGTACTGAACAACCAGCTGGGGCACCTGTCCGCGAGCACCTCACTGGTGACGATCTCCATCGGCGGCAACGATGCCGGCTTCTCCAGCGTCATCGAGCAGTGCGCGCTGCCCTGGCCGTACAACTGCACGACCGACGTCAACAACGCGGTCAGCTTCATCCGCAACACCCTGCCCGGCAAGTTGGACAGCGTGTACTCGGCGATCCGCAGCCGCGCCACCAACGCCCGTGTCGTGGTGGTCGGCTACCCGCGTCTGTTCAACGGGCAGACCTGTAACGCCGGGGCCCGGATCAGCACCACCGAGGAAGGGCAGCTCAACGACGCCGCGGACGTGCTGGCCGGTGTGGTGAGCGCCCGTGCCAGCGCACACGGCTTCAGCTTCGTCGACCCCCGGTCGGCGTTCGCCAGCCACGAGATCTGTGCCAGCACCGAGTGGCTCAACGGCCTGTCGAACCCGATCGGCGAGTCCTACCACCCGAACCGCAACGGTCATGTCGGGTACGCCAACCTGGTCACCCCGGTCCTGCAGGCGCAGGCGGCCAGCCGGCTCTGACCAACGGCCGACTCTGGCCCGCGGCCGACTCGGCCCCGCCTCTGGTCCGCGGCCCGCGACCGGGCGGGTGCCCGCACAACGGACACCCACCCGGAGGACGTGCCGGCACGCCGACCGCTCCCAGCAACCTTCCAGCCTCGATGCAGCAATCCACTACCTGTCGCAGGTAACCTCGGATTCCTGACGGAGGACGGAGGTGCGTGGTATGGGTCTACGCGACCGGGTGCGCCGCCTGTTCGGCACACCGACCGGCGGCGGGATCCGCACCCAGGGCCAGATCCGTGCCCGGCGCGGCGGGTACCAGTCGATACTGGACCGCGAAGCGACCGTACGGGACCTGGACGAACTGCGGGCGTTCGCGGCGAGCCGTACCGGGGTGGAGTTCTACCTGGAGCCGGAGACCACCGCGACGGACGCCACCGTGGCCGCGGTCGCCTCGGACGGCGAATGGATCCGCCGCCGGGTCGGCTCCCCCAAGGTGGCCAGCGAACTGGCCGCCGAACTGGCCGTTCCGCTCTACGACGCCGGCGTCGTGGGCTACCCGGAGGCCATGCGCCGTTACCGGCGCAGCTGAGGCCGACCGTCACCGACCACACCACCACGCGCACAAGCCGACAGTGACACCTGCCTGACCCCGCGCAAACCTCTCGATGTGTGAAGATCAACGGCGGACCGACCGGTCCGGCGCGGTCCAGGCGGGTCGGACTGGTGGAGGTGGCGGATGGCCCAGGGCGACCAGACCGGTCCGGGCGCAGGCGGGACCATCGGCGCCGCCGTCATCCTGGCGCCCGATCCGCCACCGGACGGGTGGTACCCGCCGCTGCGTCGGCTCGGCGGCCGGCGCGTACTCGACCGGGCCGGGCGGGTGCTCGCCGCCGCCGACGTAACGCGGGTACTCGTCGCCGCCGGGCCGGACGGGCATCGCCAACTCGCCGAACTCGTCGAACATTCCGCGGTGCTCACCTGGTACGAACCGGATCGGCCGCTGCCGCCCGGGCGCTGTCTGATCGTCGGTGCCGAACAGATCTTCGACATCGTCGCAGTACGGTCGATCACCCGGGAACCCACCGTCGAGGCGCTGGCCACCGATGCGGAACTGGCGGTACTGGACGCGGAGATGGCCACCGACCTGCTGGCCGACGCCATACAATCCGACGCCGGCGTACGGACGGTGCGCAGCCGCCTGGCGGGTCAGCCCGGGCTGACCCGCCGCGCCGCCGGTGGGTTCACCGCGACGGTCACCGACCGGCGCAGCAGCCGGTACGCGGAGCGGGCACTGTGGCGACGCTACGGTCCCAAACCCACCGACGGACTGGCCTGTCGCTACCTGAACCGGCCGCTGTCGCGGCCGCTCACCAGGCTGCTGCTGCGTACCGGGATCGGCCCGGACCCGCTGACGGTGGCTAGCTTCCTGGTCACGCTCGGCGCCGCCGCCCTGATCGGCTTCGGCGGAGCGTGGTGGACCCTGCTGCTCGGCGGGCTGCTCGTACAGGCCGGCAGCACGTTGGACGGCATCGACGGCGAAGTGGCCCGCATCAGCCTGCGCAGTTCCCGGCGCGGCGCCCTGCTCGACACCATCCTGGACCGCTACGCCGACCTGGCCGTACTCGCCGGCCTGGGTGTCGCGGCCGGCGCCGGCGCCGGCGTGTGGGCCTGGGCCTTCGGGGCGGCCGCCGCCAGCATGCTGATCCCGTACCTCAACGCCCTCGCGCCCAGCGCGCCGGCCCGGTTGCTGCGCCGCGACATGCGACTGCTGCTGTGCGCCCTGAGTGCCGCGCTGACGGTCCCGTTGTGGGGCCTGGTCGTCGTGGCGGTGCTGGGCAACCTGGACGCGGCACGGGTCTTCTGGTCGGTCGTGCGCCGCGCTCCCACGGCTCCCTGACCGGTGGACGGGTCGGCGAGACAGGCCCGCCGACCCGATCGCAGATCTGCTACCGGCGGAACACGCCGATCCCGTTGGCCACCGCGCGCTCGTCGACGCCCGCCGGGTGCTGGTTGACCACGGTCACTCCTGATGCACCGGGCAGTCGGACCGCGCAGGTGGAGGAACCGCCGCCGTCCAGGTTGATCCCGTCGTCGGCCCCGAACGAGGCCAGCACCTCGGCCGTCTGCCGCAGGGTCAGGCCACTGCCCGCCTCGGCCTGCCCGTCGAGCACCAGGAGGTAGAGCCGCCGACCATCCGGGCTGACGCCCGCCGCGGTACGGGTCGCCGCAACCCTGCCGTCCACTCCGGGCAGGGAGGCGCCGTCGCGCAGGATCGGCGCACCGCCGACCGCGAAGCGGAACGGCACCGTAGTTCCGGCGGACAGACCGTACCCGACCTGTACCGGGTCACCCGGTCGTAGTCCGCGAAGTTCAGCCGCGCCGGCCTCCCGGCCCACCAGTACGGTGCTGTCCGCGGCGATCGCGCCGGCGCCCGGTGCGTCCGCGACGCTGACCACCCGACCGTGGCGCACCGTGACCTCCGCGGTCTCCGTGGTACACGGGTCGAGCCGCCGTACGTCGCTGCCACACACCGCCCGCTGCCGGGACACCGTGCCCCAGTCGCTGGTGAATGCACCGATCCCGTTCTGCGGCAGGGCGTACTGGTTGTACCCGCCGAGCGGGTAGCGGTGCACCCCGGTTCCGGCACCGGCCACCCGTACCGATCCGGCGAGCTGCAGGGAGCCGAGCCGGGCCCGACCGTCCCAACCGATACCGATCACGTCGCGGGTGGAGGTGCCTGGCGCCATGCCGGGACCGAACCGCTGGGCGTTGGGGACCGCTGCCTTCAGCGCCCGGCCATGCGTGACCTCCGGACCATTGGCCGAACCGGTGGGCGGTACTCCGGCGTGCGTCTCGCTGATGTTGAAGAAGTCGGCGTTCACTCCGGCGACCGCGTGCGCGTCGGTGGCCATCGTGGACACCTTCTCGCGGGCGGCGACGACGGACGGGTGCAGCAGGTCCACCGCGACGTGCCGGTCGGACAGGTCCACCGTGAGCAGGTCACCGGTCGCGGTGCCGGTGGCGGTCGGCACCGAGAAGGTCGACAGTACGACGCCGGGTGCGATCTGCTGGCCGTCGGTGGCCGGGCTGTCGGCGTGCGCGGGTGCGGCCGTGCCGACCAGTGCTGCCGCCGTGGCGAGGGCCGCCGCCAGTACGGGTAACCGTTTGCGCGTGAGGGTCATGCACCGCTCCGTCCGGCTGTCGAAAACCGTTGTCCTGACAACGGCACGTGTCGGCACTTAGTTACCACCACTGTGACAACGGGGTCAATACCACCGCGCCGGAACGGGCCCGTACGAACGTGCCTGACGCGTCCGATCTCCCGACAGTTGGGACAGCCGCACTCCCGGTACGGGTCGGCAGGGGCGGGGCATCGCCTCCCCCGGCCGTCGAGTTGCGGGCCGGGCTCAGTCTCCGTACGCGATGTGACGGGACGGCTTATGGAAGTCCTTCACCGGTTTGCCACGCAACGCGGCCATCATCGTCCGGGCCACCGCGACATCCACCGAGGCCGACACACCGGCGCCGACCGAGTCCCGGGGATTGTCCGGGTCGCAGGCCGTACCGGCGGCGGCGATCTGCGGGGTGAACCCGGCGAACGACTCGGTGTTGTTGAACTCCGAGCTTCCCGTCTTACCCGCCACCGGCCGGTCGATCATGCTGCCGACCGACGGCGCGGTGCCACCGTCGCACTTGTGATAGAAGGACCGGTCCTCGACCGGGCAGCGGGCCGCATCGGTGGCCGCCCGCGCAACGTCTCTGGTGACCACCCGGTGGCAGGACGGTTTCGCCGCGGAAGAGCGGTGTCCGGTGCTGTCGATGATGGACAGCGCGGGCAGCGGCTTGCAGTACATCCCCTCCGCCGCGACCGTGGCATAGGCGTTGGCCAGGTCCAACGGGGTGGTGTCGGAGACCCCCAGGGTGAAGGCGCCCCAGCCATGCGCGCGCTTCGGCGTGGCCAGTTCGGCGTCGGAGTTGGCCCGGAACTTGATGCCGAGCCGCTTGGCCATGGCGACCACCTTCTCCGCGCCGATCTTCTGTTGCAACCAGACGAAGAAGGTGTTCACCGAACGGCCGTACCCGGTCCACATGGTCCGGTTGCCGTCCATCCACGGCGGGTTGTCGTTGACCGGGCAGTAGTAGCCGCCGCACCCACTGGCCACCACGTAGTTGGTCCGCAGCTGCCCGGGGGCGTTGAAGTTGGTGCTCAGCGGCAACCCGTCGGTCAGCGCCGCGAGCATGGTGAAGATCTTGAAGGTCGACCCGGTCTGGTAACCGGTGATATCGCCGCCCCCACCCACCAGCTGGTCCACCGTGTTGGGGTAGTTGAGCTGGCCGTTCGGGTTGTGCTTCAGGCTGTAGTCGCGATTCACCGCCATCGCCACCACGTGGCCGGTGCCCGGTTCGATGGCGGCGATCGGCAGCGCCTTGGGGCTGGTCTTCGGATAGACCTTCGTCGCCTCGTCGACCCCGGTCTTCTGCACGTCCACGTCGAACGGCGAGATGATCCGGTACCCACCGGTCTTGAGGCGGAACTCCCGCTCGGCGCTGTTGCTGCCGAACTGGGCCTGCTCGTCCCACCACTGCACGAAGTAGTCGCAGAAGAAGCCCCAGTCCCGGTGGGCGTGCGGTACCTCGGTGCAACCGTTCGGCACACGTCCCGGCTTCAGCGACAGCGGAGCCTTCTTCACAGCAGCGACCTGCGCGCGGGTCGCGTAGTGCAGCTTCACCATCGAGTCCAGTACGTAGGTGCGCCGGGCCAGGGCCGCCTTACGACTCGCCGCGTCCTTCTCCGGGTCGAAGGAGTCCGGTGACTTCACCAGTCCGGCCAGCAGCGCGACCTGCGCCAACGTCAGTTTGGCCGGGCTGGTGGAGAAGTACGCGTTCGCGGCAGCCTTGATGCCGTACGCACCGTGTCCGAAGTAGACGATGTTGAGGTAGCGCTGCATGATCTGCGACTTGGAGTAGTGCTTCTCCAGTTCCAGGGCGTAACGCATCTCCCGCAGCTTGCGCGCCGCGGTCTGCGCGGTGGCGGCCTGTACGTCCTGCGGGGTCTTGGCCGAGTAGATCAGCACGTTGCGTACGTACTGCATGGTCAGTGTGGAGGCGCCCTCGTGCACTTCACCGGCCTGCCGGTTGGCCAGCAACGATCGCAGGATGCCGCGCGGGTCGACCCCGTTGTGCTTGTAGAAGCGGGTGTCCTCGGCAGCGACGATGGCGTGCTGCATGATCAGGGCGACCTGGGAGATGTCGATCGGTGCCCGGTTCTCCGAGTAGAAGGTCGTGAGCAGCGTCTTGCCGTCATTGGCGTACAGGTAGGAGTTCTGTGACGGCGGCGGGATCTTCAGCTGGTCGGAGTTTCCGCCGAACGCCTGTGAACCGGACTTGGCCACCAGCCCGGTCAACCCGAACGCGGGGAAGGCCAGCATCGCCACGATCACGCCGGCCAGAACGCCGCACACGAGCAGCGAGACCAGATCCGCCAGAAGTGAATGTTCTCTTCGCACCCGGCACCGCCTCGTCTCATGCGGGAGCCCCGCGGCACCCGGACGCCGGCTCATTTGCTCTCTACGAGGGTTCTCCTACCAGAGTGACACAGAAATGGATCAGTCGGGCCATCCGCGCACTCGCTAATTACGATCATCGATGCCTGTCGGCCCCTGGATGAGCAGATCGGAAAAATCCGAGCGCGGAACGTTATCCGCTCTGCTGTCAAGCGCGATTAGCCAGCACGCCGGGTCCCATGCATACTGTGGGCAGCATGGCGGGCTGCTCCCGGTTCCAGATCCCCCCGCCGATGACCAGTGGCGTCTGGCCCGGGCGGCACATCCCCGATCGTGCCAGCCGGAGGCCTATGATGACGTCCACGTTCCAGCAACCTGCCCTCGCGCCGGAGACCGAACAACCGGCGGGAGACCAGCGTAAGCGCGGCACCGACTTCGCCGAACTCACCCGCCGGGTCAAGAGCGCCGGCCTACTCGACCGGCGCCCCGGCTACTACGCGGCCAGGATGGCGGTCAACGCGGTACTGTTCGTCGCCGGCTGGGCGACCGTACTGCTGCTGGGCAACTCCTGGTTGCAGCTGCTCGTCGCGGCCTTCCTGGCCGTGGTGTTCACCCAGATCGCCTTTCTCGGCCACGATGCCGGACATCACCAGATCTTCCGGTCACACCGGCTCAACAAGCTGACCGGCATCATCCACGGCAACTTCGCGATCGGTCTCTCCTTCGGCTGGTGGATCAGCAAGCACAACAAGCATCACGCCAACCCCAACGACGAGGACCTCGACCCGGACGTCGCGCCCGGTGCACTGGTGTTCGTGGAACGCCACGGCGTCGGCCGGCGTGGCATCGCCAGCATGCTGACCCGCTCCCAGGCTTACCTGTTCTTCCCCATGCTGCTGCTGGAGGGCCTCAACCTGCACGTGGCCAGCATCCAGGCACTGCTGCGACCGTCCGGGAAGATGAAGATCCTCGAGATCAGCCTGTTCGTGGTGCATATCGCCGGCTACGCGACGCTGCTGCTGACGGCCATGTCCCCGCTGCACGCGTTGGTGTTCGCCGCCGTACAACAGGGCCTGTTCGGTTTGTACATGGGCTGCAGCTTCGCGCCCAACCACAAGGGCATGCCCACCCTGCGGCGTGCCGACAAGGTGGACTTCCTGCGCCGCCAGGTGCTCACCTCACGCAACATTCGTGGCAGCCGATTCGTCGACTTCGCTCTCGGCGGGCTGAACTACCAGATCGAACACCACCTGTTCCCCAGTATGCCGAGCGCCAGCCTGCGGCGCTCGCAACCGGTGGTCCGACAGTTCTGCGCCGAATACGGTGTGTCGTACCGGGAGACCGGCCTGATCCGTTCCTATGCGGAGGCTCTGCGGCACCTGCACGCCGTCGGTGATCCGCTGCGCCGCACGGCCGCCGACGCGGCCTGAGTACACCGCCGGTCGTACGCGGAGCCGGCCCGGTTACGCGTACGACCGGCACACGACGGGCTCCAGCATCGCAGAGGTCGGGACGATCCGGACATGTTGGAGTTTCCCGAACGCTGTGGATCCAGGTATGCAGAACGGTCCCGGTGCGAATATTCGCACCGGGACCGTTGCTACTTCTGCAGGTGGAAACCTACAGCGCGCGAACCCGCTCGGCCTGGGGGCCCTTGGCGCCCTGGGTCACGTCGAACTCGACGCGCTGGTTCTCGTCCAGGTTCCGGTAGCCGGAGCCCTCGATGGCCGAGAAGTGGACGAAGACATCCGGGTCGCCGCCGTCCGGCGTGATGAAACCGAAGCCCTTGTCCGGGTTGAACCACTTGACCGTGCCCTGTGCCATGACTCTCCTTGTGGAACGGATCGCGTCCACACCGCGTGGCCGCGTTGTTGCGGCGGGAGCCGATCGACCCTTCGGAGAGATCTTCCCGAAAAACGAGACGCCCCGCTGTCACAAATCCCGCGTGCGCATCCAAACGTTCGGGGAACAGACGACTGCAACACCGGAAGAATACACGACCGGAGCCGGTTGCGGGACCACTGCCGGACCACGGACACAACCAAGTGTGATCCGACGCATGCGCCGGTTACGATCGCGGTGAGGTCGCGCGGCGCGGGCCCGTCCCCGCCCCGTGGGCTCGGGCCGGCACGGGCCGCCAACCAGGTGGCCGCTCACCACGCAGTGCGGGAAGGGCGGACAGATGGCTGATGTGGAGATCGAACTCGTCGGTGGCCCGCGCGACGGAGAACGGATCACCGTCCCGCTGGAGGGCCAGATGCCAGCGCCTCACCTCGAGATGACCACGGTGGACAGCACCGTGGACGGGTTGCCGGACATCTGGCGGCTCAGCTACCGACGCGACGACGAGCCCGCCGACGACGGCGGGCTCTGGCGCTACCGGTTCCTGTCCACCCGACACGGCTGATCGACCGCTCAACCGGCCCGGCGCCAACTACCCGGTCCGGTTGAGCGGCCGGGACCAGATCCGGACCGTACACCGTGGGCAGCCGAACCAGGCGGGCGACTTCGGCGGCGCCGACAATGGCGAGCATCATCACATTGACCAGTACCGAGGCCCCACCCACCTGCGGGTACCCGACCAATGCCAGCATGCCCCGGACCAGCAGGACCGTACTGACCGTGGCGACCGGCATGCGGTCAGGTGCGGCGCCGCCTGCTGGTCCCCGGGGCAGCCCGCGGACCAGCAGCCACCGGGACATGGCGTGGTGGGGCAGATTGCGCAACGGCATCCGAGCACGTTACGAGTCGGCCGTAGAACAGGGAAAATAGATCATCGGGTTCCGACTTCCGGCGTGCACCGGCTCGTCGAGCCCCAGTTCACGCCGATGCTCGAGCAACCGTCGGTACACCTGGGGCTGCCTGGCCCGGGCCGCGGTGAAGTAACCGGTGCCCGTGGCCGCCAACCAGCGCAACACCACGGCCCCCTCTCTGCCCGGTACGGCCCACCGGTGGTGGAACACGTCGTGCACGCTCACCGGAGTACCCGGGGCCAGCCTGGGCATCAGGGCGGCCAGATACCAGCGGGCGAAACCAGCGCTGTGTGCAGCATCGACGAACAGGTAGTCGATCACGGAGGGCAACGCCGCAGTACGACGCCGTACGTCGCCGTGGACCATCTGCCACCGGCCGGCCGCGAGTCCGGCCGGCACGTTGTACCGGGCGTTGTCGATCCGGTCGAAGGTACACAGCTGTCCGTGCCCGTTGTCGCGCAGCGCCCGCAGGATCCAGGTGGTCGAGTAGCCGTGCAGTGAACCGACCTCCACGACGCTCTCCGGCTGGTGGTGCCGCAGCGCCAGGTAGGTGATCTCGGCCTCCACATCGTCGAGCTGGGCACGCATCCCGGCCCGCCCGGCCAGCAGCTCCCGTTGCTCGGCGCGGACCTCGCGGAGCTGCTCGTGGTATTTCAGGTAAAGATCGGCCACCAGGTCGACATTGAACGTGTCCACGGCTTCGCCTGCTCTCCGGTCGGCATCAGGTACTGCGACCGGACGTTAGGAGCACCATCGAGGTGACCTCGTCACCCGAGGGAGCCAAGTGCGACCCCCTACCCCGGGGTGGTACACCCCGGCCCCAACCCCACCTCGGTAGCCACCAGCGTCGAGCACCGAGGTTGACACGACAGGTTATGTTGGCGCGACACACAACTGAGGGGCGTCGATGCATTGCGAGCTTGCCAACCGTCGCAGATCACCACACCGCACATGGTTGGCCGGTTCCCGCCGCGCAGGTAGGGCGAACCCCCGATGAGTGTCGTGGTGACCCATCGCCCGGGACGCGCCCGACTGGCTCCGGTCCAGGCCAGACTCTCCGCCCATGCCCGCAGCACGCCGGGCCGGCTCAGCGCGTTGACCGCACTGACGATCCTGCTCGCGATGGCGTTCGGCGTCTCCGCCGTGGTCGGCGTCCAGCAGCGCGCCGGACTCGTCGACGACGTACGGACCCGCAGCGGCCCGCTCACCGTGCAGGCCCAGCAGCTCTACCGGGCACTCTCGGACGCCGACGCCACCGCCGCCAGCGCGTTCCTGCAGGGCGGCATCGAACCACCGACGCTGAGCCGGCGATACCAGCAGGACATCACCGCGGCGTCCCGGGCACTGGCGACCGCCGCCGGCTCCGGTGGCGCCGACACCGGGGCCGTCACCCAGTTGTCCACCCAGCTTCCCGTCTACACCGGCCTGGTGGAGACCGCCCGGGTGTACAACCGGCAGGGCCTGCCGCTCGGCGCCGCCTACCTGCGGGAGGCCTCCGGGCTGATGCGCGACAAGTTGCTGCCCGCCGCGAAACAGTTGTACCGCACCGAGACCGGGCGGCTCGCCGACGACCGGGATGGCGCCGCCGGCTTCCCGTGGCTGACCATCCCGCTCGCATTGCTACTGCTCGCCGCACTGATACTGGCGCAGCGCTATCTGACCCGGCGTACCAACCGGGTGTTCAACACCGGCCTGTTGACCGCAACCGCCGCCGGCGTGGTCGCGCTGCTCTGGCTGACCATCTCCTGGGCGGCCCTGGCCAGTCACCTCAGCACCGGGCGCGACACCGGCTCAGCCCAGGTGGGGGTGTTCGCACAGACCAGGCTGGTGGCCCTGCAGGCACGCGCGGACGAGTCGCTGACCCTGGTGGCCCGGGGCAACGGCACCGAGTTCGAGCACGACTACCAGCGCAGGATGGTCCAACTGATCGGCTCCGACGGACACGGCGGTCTGCTCGGCGCCGCCCGTCACGGCGCGGACGCGCAACTGCGCGCCGAGCTCGACTCGGCCGTACGGGACGTGACCACCTGGCGGTCCGCACACCGGAAGGTCCGTCAACTCGACGGGAGCGGCCGGTACCCGGAAGCGGTGAAGATGGCCATCGGGTCGGGCCCGGACACCGCAGGCACCGCGTTCGGCCGGCTCGACAACCGACTCGACCACTCCATCGAGGCTGCCAACACCCGGTTCGGTGATCAGGCCGACCGGGCCGGCAACACCCAGACCGGCGCCACGGTCGGGCTCGGCCTGCTCGCCGCGCTGGCCGCCGTGGCCGCGTCCCTCGGCATCCAACGACGCGCGGCGGAGTACCGGTGACACCGGCGCACAGACGACAGCCACCGACGCCGGCGGGCGGGAATCGACCGGTTCCACCGGCAGGCGGACATCGACCGGTTCCACCGGCGGAGAGGCATGGATCGGGTATGCGACGGGTCCGCACGGCACTGACCGGTCTGATCGCGGTGGCCCTGGTGGCAGTGGCCGCTGGTTGCGGCAGCACCGCGCTACCGCACACCTCGCAGTCCGCCGGGCCACCGCGCCCGGCGGGCGTACAGGATCCCGCGGTGATCCCTGCTGCCGGGCCCGGTGCCGACAACTCCTGCCACCCGTTGCGCAGCTACCGACCGGGATCGCTGCCGGCAGCGGGCCGGATGCCGGCCGGATCCGCCATGGCTCGCATCGCCCGGCGTGGACGTCTGGTGGTCGGCGTGGACCAGAACACCTACCTGTTCAGCTTCCGTGACCCGGCCAGCAACCGGATCCAGGGCTTCGACGTGGACATGCTGCGGGAGGTCTCCCGGGCCATCTTCGGTGAGCCGGACCGGATCCAGTACAAGACGATCACCTCGGCCGATCGGATCCCGGTGCTGCAGAAGCACGAGGTCGACCTGGTCGCCGACGTGATGACGATCAACTGCGAACGCTGGCAGCAGGTGGCGTTCTCCACCGACTACTTCGACGCCGGCCAACGCGTACTGGTGCTGAAGGACTCGACGGTGCAGAGCCTGTCCGACCTGGGCGGGAAGAAGGTGTGTGCCGCCAAGGGGTCCACCTCGATCCGGGCCATCGCCGCCGACGGCGCGCACCCCCGACCGGTGGCGGTCGACGACTGGACCGACTGCCTGGTCATGCTCCAGCAACGACAGGTCGCCGCGATCTCCACGGACAACGCCATCCTCGCCGGGCTGGCCAAGCAGGACCCCAACACCAAGGTGGTCGGACCGCGCTTCACCAGCGAGCCGTACGGCATCGCCGCGAACTCCGGTGACGTGGACCTGGTCCGGTTCGTCAACGGCGTACTCGCCAAGATCCGCTCCGACGGCACCTGGGCCGACATCTACGACCGGTGGCTGACCGTACTCGGACCGGCGCCCACACCGCCGGCCGCCCAGTACCGGGACTGAGCATGGCCGGCGCACCTCTACCGCGTGATCAGGCCGAGCGTGTCCTCGCCGAGCTGAGCGACGCGCGTGACCGGGCCGCCACCACCATGTACGCGCTGGACTCGCATCCCGCGCAGAGCTTTCTGCGCGGCGGTACGGCCCGGGGCACCACCCTGGCCCGATGGGAGCAGCTGCAGCAGCGGCTGGAGCTGGCCTGGGCGCACTTCACCGTTGCCGGGGACCTGCTGGAGGCGGCCCGCGAGGTGCGGGCCCGTCGAACAAGGCCCTCCGACGACGACCTGGTCGAGCTGACCGCCCTGCTGCATGAGCCGATCGTCGGGTTCGATGCGGCCGACCTACCGGCGGACGGCACCGGCGCACCGCCGGTACGCCGCCTCGGGTTGGCTGATCTGCTGACCCGGCTGGCCGCCGACAGCAGCCGTCTGCTGACGGAGTTCACCGAAGTGCAGACCTCGGTGACCGCGCTGACCTCGGCGCTGGTGCCGTTGACCGACACGCTGTACGAGTTGCGGGCCCTGGCCGGTCCGGACAGCTCCGGCCCGACCGGTGACGCCGTGGCGCCGCTGGCCGACGCCCTGACCCAACTGCGCTCCACCGCGCTCACCGATCCGCTGCGGGACGCTCCGGGCGGGGTACTCGACGCGTCCGTCCAGGCCTCGTTCGACACGCTGGCCGCCGAGCTTGCCACCGCCCGGTCCCAGCTCGCTGGGATGGCCGCGCTGCGCACCGAGTACCCGCAGCACCGGGCCCGGCTCGCCGCGCTGCTGACCGACGTCGCGGACGCCGAGCGCGACGCCGCAGAGTCATATGCCACGGTCGAGGTGAAGATCGCCGACCCCGGCCTGCCAGCGGCACCGACCGCCGCAGCCGGCCTGCTGCGCCGCCTCGACGAACTCGACCAGCTCTACTCGGGTGCGGCGTGGGCGACCCTGGCCGCCGGCTTCGGCGCCGCCGAGCGCGACGCACATCAGGCCCGGCAGCGCGCCGGCGCCCTGGCTGAGGCCGCGACCGGGCTGCTCGAGCGCCGCGACGAGTTGCGCGGCCGATTGGACGCCTACCGGGCCAAGGCCGCCCGCATCGGCATCATCGAGGACGCCGCCCTCACCAGCCGTTACCACGTCGCGCACCAACTGCTGTACACCGCGCCCTGCGACCTGCCGGGCGCAACCCGGGCGGTCTTCGCCTACCAACAGGCCATGGCCGATCTGACCAACCCGAGGAAGGGGTCACGATGACCGCGAGCACGGCCGGTACGGTGGCCTGCCAGCAGCCGAGCTGCGTCGGGCACTACGGCCCCGACGGCTACTGCGACGAATGCGGCGCCAAGGCGCCGGTGAAGCCGGCCACACCACCCGCCACCGCCGCCCGCACCGGCACGACCGACGGCACCTGCCAGCAGCCGGACTGCGTCGGGCACTACGGCCCCGACGGCTACTGCGACGAATGCGGCGCCAAGGCCCGGGCGGCGGCCGGTGCCAGCATCGCCACCAGCGCGATGCCCAGCCGTGGCCTGTCCACCCGTACCGGCGCCGGGCTGGGCAGCACGTCGTCCGGGCGGTCCGGTACCCGCAGCACCCGTAGCCGGTCCGCGGCGCGGGGCCGGCTGGGCGCGGGTCTGGTGGACATACCGCCGGTGCCGCTGCGCGACGCCGCGACCGCGGTGATGGCCGATCCGGTCGTGTCGGAGTCGCGACGCTACTGTGGCAAGTGCGACGAGCCGGTCGGCCGTGGACGCGACGGCGCGCCCGGCCGGGCGGAGGGGTTCTGCCCGCACTGCGGTACGCCCTTCCTGTTCCTGCCCACGCTGAAGGCCGGCGACCTGGTCGACCACCGGTACGAGGTGCTCGGCTGCCTGGCCTACGGCGGCCTGGGCTGGATCTACCTTGCCCGGGACCGCAACGTCAGCGAGGGCGGCGCGGACCGCTGGGTGGTGCTCAAGGGGCTGATCAACACCGGTGACCCGGACGCGATGGAATCCGCGGTGGCCGAGCGCCGCTTCCTGGTCGAGGTGGACCACCCGAACATCGTCAACATCCACGACTTCGCCCGGCACCCGGACCCGAAGACCGGCGAACTGGTCGGCTACATCGTGATGGAGTACGTGGGCGGCCAGTCGCTGAAGGAACTGGCAATCTCGCACCGGGGGTCCACCGGTCAACGGGAACCGCTACCGTTACCGCAGGTCCTCGCGTACGGGCTGGAAGTTCTGCCGGCCCTGGGCTACCTGCACGACCGCGGTGTGGTGTTCTGCGACTTCAAGCCGGACAACGTGATCCAGGCCGAGGAGCAGCTCAAACTGATCGACCTGGGCGCGGTGCGCCGGATCGACGATCCGACCGGCGCGATCTACGGCACTCCCGGCTACCAGGCGCCGGATGTCGCCACGCACGGGCCGACGGTGGTCTCCGACCTGTACACGGTCGGTCGGACACTGGCCGTACTCAGCTTCCAGTTCTCCGGTTTCTCCACCCGCTACGCTGACCGGCTGCCCGCGCCGGAGGATGTCGAACTGTTCGTCCGCGAACCGTCGTTCCACCGGTTGCTGCGCCGGGCCACCCATCCTGTTCCGCAGTCCCGGTTCGGTTCCGCGGCGGAGATGGCCGACCAGGTACTGGGCGTACTGCGGGAGGTACTCGCCGCGGCCGACGGCGTGCCGCGACCCTCGCTCTCGGTGCTGTTCACGCCGGAACGCAGGGCCTTCGGTACCTCGGCCGGCATTGTGTCGGCGGAGAACGAGCAGACGACGGGCGATGCCGGACCGACCGGGCCGGCGGTAGCGGCCGCGCTGCCGGTGCCGCTGGTCGATCCGGCCGACCCGGGTGCCGCCCTGCTGGCCACGGTCAACTCGGCAGAACCGGCCGAGGAGATCACCGCACTGCGGGCCGCGCCGACCCGCAGTGTGGAGGTCACGCTTGCGCTGGTACGGGCGCTGCTGGCGGCCGGTGACAGCACCGCGGCCGGCGGCGAACTGGCCACGCTGACCGACCGCGACTGGCGCTACGACTGGCATCGCGGGCTGCACGCGCTGGTGGCCGGCCAGCCCAGGGACGCGCTCACCGCCTTCGACTCGTTGGCTGCGGCGCTACCCGGGGAACCGGCCGCACAGTTGGCGGAGGCCGCGGCCGCCGAGCTCGCCGGCGAGGTGGACCTGGCGATCGCCCGCTACCACCGGGTGTGGCGGGTCGACCACGGGTACGTCAGTGCCGCGTTCGGGCTGGCCAGGCTGCTGCTCCGGCAACACGACCGGGACACCGCCATCGGGGTGCTGGACGAGGTACCGGACAGTTCCAGCCAGTACGTGCCGGCGCAGATCGCCGCGGTCCGCGCCCTGTTGGACCAGCGGCCCGGGCCGCAGAGCGAATCCGCTCTACTGGACGTGTCGGCCCGGCTCACCCGTCTCAAGCTCGACCCGGGCCGCCAGGCCCGACTCGCGGTGGAGCTGTTCACCGCCGCACTGGAATGGTTGGGCGTACCGGTGTCGAGGGATGCTCCCGATCGGCCGGCTAACCTTCCGGTACCGGCACCGCGGTCCGGGACGGGACAGTTGCTCGGCCAACCGTTGACCGAGCGTGGTCTGCGGTCGGGGCTGGAACGGGCCTACCGGGCGCTGGCCACCCTGGAGCGCGATGCGCTGACCCGGTACGCACTGGTTGACCGCGCCAACGCGGTACGGCCCAGGACCCTCGTCTAGCGGCACGGAGGATTTCGTTGGCAACGCACGGCGCGACCACCTCGACCATCGAGTGCCCCGGGTGCGGGCTGTCGCTGCCCGGCAGCTTCCAGTACTGCGACAACTGCGGGCTGTATCTGCGGGACGGCACGCCACCACCTGCTGCCCCGGTCGGCCCGACGCCGGACTGGGTCTCCTCGACCTGGAGTCCGGGGCGCTGCCCGTCGTGCGGCGGCGCCGCGTTCAGTGTCGAAGGCTTCTGCGACGGTTGCGGCCAGCGGCGGCCCACAAGCATGGAACGTTCGGCGTTCGACCTCGGGATCGTGGCCGGGTCCACCGACATCGGGCACCGTCACCAGCGCAACGAGGACGCGATGGCCATCGGCACGCTGCCGGGGGTGGCGCTGGCGATCGTCTGCGACGGGGTCTCCTCGTCCTCTCGGGGGGACGCCGCTTCGCACGCCGCAGTGGACACGGCGATGCCGGCGCTACGTTCCGCGATCGCGGACGGCATCCCTGCGGCACGTGCCCTCCAGGCCGCCGCGGTGGCGGCCCGTAGTGCGGTCGCCGCGGTCTCCGGGCCGGACAACGGCAACCCCCCGAGCTGCACGTACGTCGCCGCCGTGGTGACCGCGGAGGCGATCACGGTCGGCTGGATCGGCGACAGCCGGGCGTACTGGATACCCGACCGCACATCCGCGGATGCCACCCCGGACGCCGTGCGGATGCCCCCGGCCTGCCTGACCACCGACGACTCACTGGCGGCCGAGCTGATCTCGACGGGCGTACCTCCGGCGGAGGCACACGCCAACCCTCAGGCCGGCGCGCTGGTCAGGTGGATCGGGGTGGATGCCGACGAACTGCCCGCCAAGACCGTGACCATCGCGCCCCGCCATCCCGGCCGGCTGGTGGTGTGCAGCGACGGGCTGTCCCGCTACCGTCCCGGCCCGGCAGAACTCGCCGCGGACATCCTGGCGGACCGACCACTGCCCACCGCCCAGCAACTCGTACGGCTCGCGCTGGAGGCGGGCGGGGTCGACAACATCACCGTGGTGGTGGTCCCCTTCCCACCGGAGTCACCGACGAGCGGTGGGCACCCCGCGCAACCACCGGCTCAGCAGCCCTGACCACCGCACCCGAGGGGAAGCCCGATGAGCAGCCAGCCCACATTTTCCGCCGAGGTCTACCAGAACGAGTACCTGGCCGCCGGTGGCCGCACGGTGGATGCCGTGGTGACCGTCTCGGCGACCGGCGGGGAACTGCGCTCCACCGACGCCTCGACCGCCGCGGCCGAGGTCATCATGGTCGACTGTTCCGGGTCGATGGGCTACCCGCGGACCCGAATGATCGAGGCGATCAAGGCGACCGGGGTCGCGATCGACACCCTGCGCGACGGGGTGCTGTTCGCGGTCGTGGCGGGTCGCAGCGACGCCCGGTTGGTGTACCCGCCGCGGATGGGGATGGTGGCCGCGTCACCGCAGAGTCGGGCCGAGGCGAAGCAGGCGGTGTCCCGGCTCAGCCCGGACGGTGGCACCGCGATCGGCGAATGGCTGACCCTGGCCAACCGGCTGTTCGCCGAGGTCTCCGCCCCGGTGAAGCACGCCATCATGCTGACCGACGGCCGCAACCAGCACGAGAGCCACACCCAGCTGATGCAGGTGCTGGCTTCCTGCGAGGGGAAGTTCAGCTGTGACAGCCGGGGTGTCGGTCAGGACTGGGTGGCCGACGAACTGCGTGCGGTGTCCTCCGCCCTGCTCGGTACCGCGGACGGGCTGGAGGATCCGACCGAACTGCCGGCGGCGTTCCGGGCGATGACCGAAGCCGCGATGGGTAAGGCCGTAGCGGATGTGAAGCTGCGCGTGTGGACCCCGGTGAACTCGACGGTGCGGTTCGTCAAGCAGGTATTCCCGCAAGTGGAGGACCTGACCCACCGTCGCACCGAACTCAGTGCACGAATTGGCGAGTATCCGACCGGCGCTTGGGGCGAGGAGAGTCGGGACTACCACGTGTCGGTGGAGGTTCCGCCCGGCGCGGTCGGCGAGGAACGGCTCGCGGCCCGGGTCAGTCTGGTCGACGGTGACGAGGTCCTGGCCCAGTCGCTGGTGCTGGCCAACTGGACGGAGGACGAAGCTCTGTCGACCAAGATCAACGCACGGGTGGCGCACTACACCGGTCAGGCCGAACTGGCGTCGGCGATCCAGGAGGGCCTGGCCGCCCGGGAGTCCGGGGACGAGGGCACCGCGACGGCCAAGCTGGGCCGCGCCGTACAACTTGCGAACGAGTCCGGGCACGAGCAGACTGCCAAGCTGCTGAGTCGGGTGGTCGACGTGGTGGACGCCCCCACCGGTACGGTCCGACTGCGCCGCGACACCTCCAATGTGGACGCCGAGCTGACCAACGTACGGTCGGTCAAGACGATCCGCGTCAAGAACGGCTGAGAGCGGGTTGACGATGCCCACCTGTCCCGAAGGCCACGACTCCGCTACGGCCGACTACTGCGACCAGTGCGGCGCGCAGATCGGCGGCGCCCCGGCCGCACCGACCGCAGACGCACCGACCGCCGAGTCCGTACAGACCTGTCCGCAGTGCGGCGCGGCCCGTACCGGCCGGTTCTGCGAAGCGGACGGTTACGACTTCGTCGCCGCTGACCTGGGTGGGCAGTCCTCGGCGGCGGCCGCTGACAGCGGTTCGGCAGCCGGCGACGGTAGCGCCCCGGTCGAGCCCGCCACCGACGCGAGCGCCGTACCGTCCGGTGCCGGGCCGGCGAACGGTGCGTCGACACCCGACAGCCGCGTCCGCTGGTTGATCTCTATCACCAGCGACCCGGAGTACCACGAGCGGGTGCAGGCGATGGGTGGCCCCGACGCGGACGCCATGAGCTTCCCTCAGTTCTGCCCGCCGCGGCAGTTCCAGCTGACGGACACCGAGCTGCTGATCGGCCGGCACAGCCGCACCCGGGGGATCGCGCCGCAGATCGACCTCACCGGGCCGCCCGAGGACCCGGGCGTCTCGCACTCCCATGCCCTGCTGGTCCCGGGTCAGGACGGCGGTTGGGCGGTGGTCGATCTCGGGTCGTCCAACGGCACGTACCTCAACGAGGGCATCGATCCACTGGCGCCGAACACCCCGGTACCGCTGAGCGACGGTGACCGCATCCATGTCGGGGCCTGGACGACGCTGACGGTCAGCAGGGCGTGGTGACCGCCGCACCGGACGGCGTCGGTCGCGACGAGGGCCGGTAGCTGGCGCTGTTCGCCCCCGGCCGCTGGGAGTGGGTGGCTTCGACGTCCAGTTCGACACCGCGGTACCACCCGACGAACTGGTCACCAAAATCCAGGTGGTCGGCTTCGTGGGCGAGCGGGTGGTGGTGTGCCGGGACGGGTCGGAAGCTGGTCTCTGCCCGGCGGTGCCCACGAGTCCGATGAGAGCATCGTCCGCTATATAGCGGTGGATCCGGCCATGGCGCCGCGACTGCTCCGCGACGACCTGGCTATGGCCTTCATACCTGATCTGCTGACCCTGGCGGGTGATCTGCGCAGCCGTAAGGCGGGCTGAATCACGGCATTTTCCGGATTGGGACGCATCCTCCGACACTCCCGTATCGTTGATGACGGCGCGTAGTCTTCTCGCTACCTAAGGGAGTCCACTTGATTTGCCGAAGTGTCACCATTCTCTTGTCCGTCGCGGTGGCGATAGGCACTGCCACGGCACCGGCGCTCGCGGGTCCCGCTCAGTCCGGCGTGGTTTCCCAACATCCGGTGGCGTGGACCCCGAACATCCTGAACGGCACGGTCTATGCAATGGCGCGGGTGGGCGACAAGATCGTGGTCGGCGGGAACTTCAACCGGGTCGCCACCGCAGACGGACACACCACAGTCGGCCGTACCAACCTCTTCGCGTTCCAACTCGGCACCGGCGCGATCTCCAGCAGCTTTGTGCCCACTGTGGACAGCACGGTCCGGGCCCTGGCCGCAGGGCCCGACGGCACCGTGTACGTGGGCGGCGACTTCAGCCGCGTCAACGGTGCGCCGCACCGGGGCATCGCCAAGCTGTCGTTGTCCAGCGGACGGTCGGTCCCCGGCTTCAACTCGCCCGGGGTGGACAACGGCAACGTGGTGTCCATCGCGGCAGTAGGCAACTCGGTGTACCTGGGTGGCAATTTCAGCGGGATCGGTGGCACCGCCCGCCCGGCGCTGGCCCGGATCTCCGGGACCAGCGGTGCGCTGAACCGTGCCTTCAACGCCGGGATCGCCAAGCAACGGTCCGGACGGTTGCGGGTGGTCAAGCTCACCGCATCCAACAACGGCGAACTGCTCGCCGTGGCCGGTACGTTCACCCAGGTCAGCGGCGCGCTCCGGGACCAGTTGGCGTTGGTGTCCACCAGTACCGGCCGGGCCCGCAACTGGTCGACCGACGTGTTCGACCAGAACTGCCACGACGGCTACAACACCTACCTGCGCGACTTGGACTTCTCCCCGGACGCGTCCTACCTCGTGGTCGTCACCACCGGGCACAGCTCCGGACCAACCATGATCTGCGACGCGGCCGTCCGGCTCAACGTCGCCGGTACCGGCCTGCACCGACCGGTGTGGGTGAACCGGACCGGGGGAAACTCGTTGTTCTCGGTGCTGGTGACCGGACCCGCGGTGTACGTGGGTGGGCACCAGCGCTGGCTGGATAATCCGTTCGGATTCAAGAACGCCGGCCCAGGCGCGTCGTACCGGCCCGGCATCAGCGCCATCGACCCGCGCAGCGGCCGGGCACTGGCCTGGAACCCGACCCGGACCCGCGGGGTCGGCGCACAGTCGCTGCTGGCCTATCCGGCCGGCCGTAACTACCCGGGTGGCGTACTGGTGGGTAGCGACACCGAACAGCTGGGGCACGAGTACCACGCCCGGGTGGGTGCGTTCCCGCTCTCGTGACCGTGCCCGATCCTGGCGGCGCCCATGGGGCACATCATGATGACGCTTCGTGAAGATGGCGGGTCCCGGCGAACGGGGCCCGCCATCTTCGTGACCGGCTGGCGTCACAGTGACCCCGGGGCCGGCCCCCTCAGTCCTCGATGCGGAACCCGACCTTGAGCCCGACCTGGTAGTGGGCGACCGCGCCGTCGACCAGTTGGCCACGGACCTCGGTCACCTCGAACCAGTCGAGATTGCGCAACGTGCTACCAGCCCGGCTGATGCCGCTACGGATCGCATCGTCCATCGACGTGGTCGAGGTACCGACGATCTCCGTCATCCGATATGTGTGATTCGCCATGCCCCACCATGGCACGGCGCACGACGGTCCGGGCCGTGTTCACGGCATTGCCCGGTCAGAGCACTAGAGCACCGCACCGTCGGTGTGCAGCCACTCGATCCATGCCTCCGCCACGTCCACGGCGCAACCCAGCAGCTCGTCCAGCAACTGGTCGTGCACCCCGGGGATCATCGGAACCTGCATCTCGGCGTACAGCGGCAGCCGTCCACTGTCTGTCGGACCACCGACATAGGCCTTCAGGAAACGACGATCGTGGTTCCAGGCGTTCACCGCCGGGTACGCCCGGTCCGCCCAGCCTGCGGGGACCATGCCGTGCGCCCGGGCACGGACCATCAGGATGTCCCGGTCCGGGCCCTCCAGAGCGAACATCACCGCGTGCCGCTCCCACATGGCCACCAAATTGCCGGAGCTGGAATCGGTGAGAAAGTGCACGTCGATACGGCGTAGGGCGTCCGCCAGCCGGACATCGTCCACGGGCCGCGGACCTTCCACCGACTTCAACAGCGGCATCAGATCGTGCAGGCCGGTCCGGCCGGCAGCGACGCGGGTGTGCACACCCGCCGCGTCGGGCTCGCCGAAGCTGTTCGGAAGATCGTCGGCGCTGCTGCGCCGGCCGTTGCGGTCCGCATCGCTCTTACGCCACCAGGGCATCGCGTTGACCTCTGCTCTGTCTCGGGGGACCGGTCAGGGCGCGGGGACCGGACGCGATGCCTCAGAGCAACGCAGGTACGCCGGCACGACCGGGCGTGTTCACGTATCGAGCCGACCGGTGCTCTCCGGTGTGGGGGGCTCCGGGCCGACGGTACCGGCGATACTGCCGGATGACGCCAGTGCTGTTGGCCACATCACCAGTAACGCGCTGTGACTTTGGCCGCGCTCATTGCGGCCATTCCGGCTTGCCGGCTACGAACCTGCACGTTCCAACGTCAGGCCAGGTGATGTCCGGTACCAGACAGTGCCGAAGGTGGCGTGCGCGGCCAGCCAGGGACCTACGGTGCCGAACCGGACCGGGTCGGTGCCGAGAAACCCCATCCGTACCACCGCGGTCACCACCCGGGTCGGCACCACGACCTCGGTCCCGTCGGCAGCGGTCAGCGTGATCGCCACATGATCGAGGATCGCGTCGCGGATCCTCCGTTCCCCGACACCACCACGGCCCTGGCCGGCGCGTAGGGTCCCGGCCGCAGCGGCCGCGATCCGCTCCAGCGCCTCCGCCGGTACCTCCTCGATCACGGGTCCCGGCGCCGGCGGCAACGCACCACGCCACGCCTCGTCGTGCCTGCCGGGCAGACCCTTGACCGGCAGCCCGGCCAGCAGTTCGGCGGCCCGTACGGTCGTATCCGCGGCGACCTCACCGAACGCCGACCGGGTCACCAGTACGCCGAACGGCAACCGGGCCCACAGCTCGAATCGGTCCGGACCGCCCGCTACCGGCCGCAACCGGACCAGTGTCGCCGGGTCCAGTCTGCACAGCCGGGCGAGGAACGCACCGACGTCCGGGACCGACGCAGCGGCCACCACCCGGCCGGTCAACGCGGGCGCACCCCGGGCCCGGCCGGTTCCACGGCCGCCGGCACGTCCTGCCCGGCGGACCGCGGCACGTCCTGCCAGACGGACAGGAAGTCCCGTTCGGCGGTGGTCAGCCGGCGAGGCCTGCCGGCCGCGAGATCATAGGGAACCAGTATCGACCGTGCCCGGCTGGCCAGCTGACCGTTGCCGAACAGTTCATAGGCGACCGTGAAGGAGGCGTTGCGCATCCGGTCGATCCACAGATCGATCCGGACCGCGTCGCCGTAGCTGACCGGGCGCAGGTAGTCCACCTCGTGCCGGGAGATGACCGTACCGGCCTCCAGGGTGTGCAACCCCAGCCGGCGGGCGTGCAGGAACATCAGCGACGCCCGGGCCTCCTCGTACAGGGTCATGAAACGGGCGTTGTTGACGTGCTTGAACGCGTCCATGTCCGACCAGCGCAGCGGACAGTCGTACTCGTAACGGGACACTCATGCCTCCAGGTACGACGACCAGAACTCCCGCTCGTCGGGGTCCAGTGCCCGGGGTTTGGCATCGGGGTAGGAGTAGGCGACCAGCACGCACTCGCAGCGTGCCATCACCTGATCTGCGTCGCACAGTTCGGCGAGCAGGGTCCAGGAGGTGTTGCCGACCCGGGACACCCAGGTCGACACCCCCAACGACAGACCCGGCCGGTAGATGACCGGGGCCACGTAGTCGACCGCGACCCGGGCGGCGATGCAGCCCCGGTCGTCCGGCCCACCCGTCAACCGGGTCGGCGACTGCGCCAGCATCGCCATCCGGCCATCCTCGAACAGCGAGAGGTACCTGGCATGGTTCAGGTGCCGCATCGAGTCGGCGTCGGCCCAACGGACCTGGACCTGGTGCTGAGCGCGGGCCATCGTCAGTCCCGGGTCAGTTTCCGGTACGTGACCCGGTGCGGCCGGGCCGCGTCCGGTCCGAGACGCTCGATCTTGTTCTTCTCGTACGCCTCGAAGTTGCCCTCGAACCAGAACCAGTTCGCCGAGTCGCCGTCACCACCCTCCCAGGCCAGGATGTGGGTGGCGATCCGGTCCAGGAACATCCGGTCGTGGCTGGTGATCACGGCGCAACCGGGGAAGTCCAGCAGCGCGTTCTCCAGGCTGCTGAGCGTCTCAACGTCCAGGTCGTTGGTCGGCTCGTCGAGCAGCAGCAGATTGCCGCCCTGCTTGAGGGTGAGCGCCAGGTTGAGCCGGTTACGCTCGCCGCCGGACAGGATGCCGGCCTGTTTCTGCTGGTCTGCGCCCTTGAAGCCGAAGGCCGCGACGTAGGCACGGGACGGCATCTCGACCTTGCCGACCATCAGGTGGTCCAGCCCGTCGGAGACGACCTCCCAGAGCGCCTTCTTCGGGTCGATGCCACCCCGGTTCTGATCCACGTAGGAGATCTGCACGGTCTCACCGATGCGGACCTCGCCGGAATCCGGCTGCTCGTCACCGACCAGCATCTTGAACAGCGTGGTCTTACCGACACCGTTGGGGCCGATCACACCGACCAGCCCGTTCTGCGGCAGCGAGAACGACAGACCGGCGAACAGTTGCCGGTCACCTTCGCTGTCGGGCAGCGGGAAACCCTTGTGCAGGTCGTTGATCTCGACGACGACGTTGCCCAGCCGGGGGCCGGGCGGGATCTGGATCTCCTCGAAGTCAAGCTTGCGGGTCTTCTCCGCCTCGGCGGCCATCTCCTCGTACCGGCCCAGTCGGGCGCGGCTCTTGGTCTGCCGGGCTTTGGCGCCGGAGCGCACCCACTCCAGTTCGTCGGACAGCCGCTTGCGCAGCTTGGCGTCCTTACGGCCCTCGACCGACAGCCGCGCGGCCTTCTTCTCCAGGTAGGTGGAGTAGTTGCCCTCGTAGCCGTGCACCTGACCGCGGTCGACCTCGGCGATCCACTGGGCGACGTGGTCGAGGAAGTAACGGTCGTGGGTGACCGCGATGACCGCGCCCGGGTACTTCTCCAGGTGCTGCTCCAGCCACTGCACGCTCTCGGCGTCCAGGTGGTTGGTGGGCTCGTCGAGCAGCAGCAGGTCAGGCTGTTCGAGCAGCAGCTTGCACAGCGCGACCCGGCGCCGCTCGCCACCGGACAGCTCGGTGACCGGGGATTCCGGCGGCGGGCAGCGCAACGCGTCCATCGCCTGTTCCAGCTTGGAGTCGATCTCCCATGCGTCGGCGTGGTCGAGCGCCTCCTGCAGCTGCCCCATCTCGGCCATCAGTTCATCGGTGTAGTTGGTCGCCATCTCCTCGGCGATGGCGTTGAACCGGGCCATCTTGCCCTTGATGTCGGCGACCGCTTCCTCGATGTTGCCCAGCACCGTCTTGGACTCGTCGAGCGGCGGCTCCTGCTGAAGCATGCCGACGGTGGTCCCGGGGGTCAGGTAGGCCTCGCCGTTGCTCAGCGTCTCCAACCCGGCCATGATCTTCAGCAGGGTCGACTTGCCCGCGCCGTTGGGACCGACGACGCCGATCTTGGCGCCGGGCAGGAAGCTCAAGGTGACGTCATCGAGGATGACCTTGTCACCGTGGGCCTTGCGGGCTTTGCGCAGAACATAGATGTACTGGGCCACGGTGGGCGATACCTCCGGACAACTGAAGGGCAACTGGCGCTCGGGGTGGCGACACGCCCTGGTTGCCCAGAACGCGGCACCCCACGACCCGTAATCGTCTCAGGCCGGGCGTTGTTCCTCGGACGCGGGTCATGGTGACAGAAAGCCATCTCCGATTCACCGCAACCAACCATGGCAACCTCACAAAACGCAGGTTACATACTTCAGTGGCGCAAACTCCCGGTGATGAAGATGACGCAGAGGTAACGACGGTTGCCGACAGGTTTCCGGGGCGATGGGATGTGGGGATCCCGAACGTGTGTGACGCCGGTCCCTTGAACCGCTCGGACCTGGTACACGTTCTCAGAGAAGGAGCACCCAAGGATGCGCATAAGGCGTTCGGCTGCGCAGCGCGCAGTGGCCGCGCTCGGCGTACTTGCCCTCGCCGGCGGCCTGGCCGCCTGCGGAGGCTCGGACGACACGTCGTCCAGCGCGAAGACCGGCCAGCTCACCGGCACCGGGCCGATCACGTTGGCCTCCGGCAAGGACACCACTGGGACGCTGAACGCGATCCTGGACGAGTGGAACAAGGCGCACCCGAAGCAGAAGGTGTCGCTGACCGAGCTGCCGGAGGACGCTGACCAGCAGCGGCAACAGATGATCCAGAACGCGCAGACCAAGTCCGACGCGTACACGATCCTGAACCTGGACGTGGTCTGGACCTCTGAGTTCGCCGCGAACGGCTGGGTCGAGCCGCTGCCGGCCAACCAGTTCCCGATGGACAAGTACCTGCCCCCGGTCATCAAGACCGCGCAGTACTTCAACAAGCTGTACGCGGCGCCGTACGCCTCCGACGGCGGCATGCTCTTCTCACGCAGCGACCTGCTCAAGAAGGCCGGCATCGCCAAGCCGCCGACCACCTGGGCCGAGATGACCGCGGACTGCGCCAAGGTCAAGAAGCTGCCCGAGGGCAAGGGCATGGCCTGCTACGGCGGCCAGTTCGACAAGTACGAGGGCCTGACGGTCAACTTCTCCGAGGCGGTCAACTCCGCCGGCGGTCACGTGACCAGCGCGAACGGCAAGCCGACCGTGGACACCCCGGCTGCCAAGAAGGGCCTCGACTTCCTGGTCAACGGCATCAAGGACGGGACCATCCCGAAGGAAGCACTGACCTGGAAGGAAGAGGAGAGCCGGCACGGCTTCGAGAGCGGCAAGGTCGTCTTCCTGCGTAACTGGCCCTACATCTACGCGCTGATGGCGAACAAGAAGGAAGCCGGGAACAAGGTCGCCGGCAAGTACGAGGTCTCGCCCCTGCCGGGCCTCAACGGGCCGGGCAAGTCGAGCCTGGGTGGCCACAACCTGGCGATCAGCAAGTTCGCGAAGAACAAGAAGACCGCGCTGAACTTCATGAAGTGGTTCACCAGCGAGAAGAACGAGCGGGTCTGGCTGACCAAGAACTCGCAGGCCCCGGTCTACAGCGAGCTGTACGACGACCCGGCGCTGCAGAAGCAGTTCCCGTACCTGTCGACGCTGAAGAAGTCGATCGAGGCCGCCGAGCCGCGGCCGGCGATCGTGAAGTACGGCGACGCGACCGCCGCCATCGAGGAACAGGCATACGCCGCGATCAGCGGCAGCAAGCCCAGTGCGCAGGCCCTCAAGGACCTGCAGGCGAGCCTGGACAAGATCACAAAGGACAAGTAGCACCACCCCGGTCCCTGTGCCGGACCTGGCTCCCCGCCGGGCCGGCACAGGGACCGCACCCTTTTCCGTCCCATCGGCACCCGTACGCTGCCCACCCGGAAGGCCGCACCATGACCACAGCGGTCCAAACGCCCAGTCCGCCGGCCGCCGCCGGCCGACCCGCCCGAAACCAGCGCCGCACCAGTGGTGTCGGCCGGTTCGCTGCCTTACTGCTCTCCCCGACAGTGCTGGTGCTCGCGCTGGTCATCGGTTACCCGATCGTCTCCGCGGTGCGGCTGTCGTTCGTCGTCACGCACCACGGCGTCAACCCACAGACCGGTATGGTGGAGAACACCTCGCATTTCGGTCTGGACAACTTCACCGGAATGTTCAACGGTGACGCGGCGGGCACGTTCTGGAACGCGTTCTGGAACACCAGCACCTTCACCGTGGCCGGCGTCGTGGTGGAGACCGTCCTCGGCGTCGCGATGGCGCTGATCATGCACAAGGCGTTCCGCGGTCGCGGCCTCGTCCGGGCCAGCGTGCTGGTGCCGTGGGCGATCCCCACGGCCATCTCCGGTCTTCTCTGGAAGTGGATCTTCCAGACCGACGGGATCGCGAACAACCTGATGGGCACACACGTGCTGTGGACCACCGAGGGCTTCCACTCCTGGGTCGCGGTGCTGGTCGCCGACACCTGGAAGACCGCACCGTTCATCGGCCTGCTCGCCCTGGCCGGACTGCAGATGATCCCCGGCGAGGTGTACGAGGCGGCCAAGGTGGACGGCTCCAACGCATGGCGCACCTTCTGGCGCATCACCCTTCCGCTGGCCCGGCCGGCGATCGTGGTGGCCGTGCTGTTCCGGATGCTGGACGCGCTGCGGATGTTCGACCTGCCGTACGTCCTGATCGGTGCGCACAAGCATTCGGTGGAGACGTTGTCGATGCTCGCCCAGTACGAACTGTCCAATCTGCGCTACGGCACCGCCGCCGCCTACTCGACGGTGCTGTTCATCTACATCGCGGTCATCGCGTTCGTGTTCGTCAAGGTCCTCGGTGCCGATCTGGTCGGCCGGGGCGTCTCGGGGAGGAAGCGATGAGTGCCATCACCCCCGTCGGGGCGAACGCTCCGACCACTGCCGGCTCGCAGCCTGCCGGTCCAGCACGCCGCAAGCGGCGGTTCCAGAGTGGCCCACTCGCCTACCTGGGCATCGCGGTCATCGTGATCTACTGCCTGGCGCCGTTCTACTGGATGGTGGTCTCAGCGCTGCGGCAACCGGCCGACCAGTTCTCCAACAGCCTCCTCCCGTGGCCGATCTCGATCGAGAACTTCATCTCGGCGTTCAAGCCGAGCAACGGCTTCGGCCGGGCGTTGCTGAACTCGCTGATCGTGGCGGGTGTGACCACGGTGCTGGTACTGATCATCGGGATCACCGCTGCCTACGTTCTGGCCCGGTTGGAGTTCCGGTTCAAGAACGTGGTGCTGGCCGCGATCATCGCGACGTCGATGTTCCCGGGCATCTCGCTGCTGGTGCCGTTGCTCAAGCTGTTCGTCTCGATCAACTGGATCAACACCTACCAGGCGATGATCCTGCCGAGCCTGAGCTTCGCGCTGCCGCTGGCCGTGTTCAACCTCACGGCGTTCTTCAAGCAGATGCCGTTCGCTCTGGAGGAAGCCGCGCAGATCGACGGCGCGACCCCGATGCAGGCATTCCGGAAGGTGATCCTGCCGCTGGCCGCGCCGGGCGTGTTCACCACCGCGATCCTGACCTTCATCGTGGCCTGGAACGAGTTCATCATCGCGCTGTCGGTGACGAACAAGCAGGAGATGCGTACCGCACCGGTGATCACCTCGCTGTTCACCGGACAGTACGGCTACGACCAGCCGTTCAGTACCCAGATGGCAGCCGGTGTCGTGGTCACGGTGCCACTGGTGATCATGGTGCTGTTCTTCCAGCGCCGGATCGTCGAGGGCCTGACCTCCGGTGGCGTGAAATAAGCGGTTTGTCCTGATTACCAGCTACGCCCGGCATACCCGATGCGGCCCGACCGCGCGGGGACGCCGGGCGTAGCTGATTGACCGCACGTACCGCCGGCCGTCCGTTCCCGCACCACAGAGGCACACACATCACACCTGGTCCACGCAATCCTCATGGTTCAGTAGGCTCGGGAGACCAGTCCGATCACGGCAACATCCGGACCCCCTGGTATCCGGCCGAGGAGGCAGCAGCGTGACAGCGCGGAGCCCATTCGTGGTGGTAGCCAACCGACTCCCGGTGGACGAGGTGACCACGCCGGACGGTCGACGTAAATGGCGCCGCAGCCCTGGCGGCCTGGTCACCGCCCTACACCCGATCATGCGGGCCGAACACGGCACCTGGATCGGCTGGGCCGGCGGCACCGGGCCGGCCGCCGACACGTTCGAGATGGACGGCATGCGACTGCACCCGGTCGCGCTGTCCGAGCAGGAGATCGAGAAATACTACGAGGGCTTCTCCAACGCCTCGCTCTGGCCGCTCTACCACGACGCCGTCGAACCACCCGTGTACCGGCGCAGTTGGTGGGACAACTACCGGCAGGTCAACGAACGGTTCGCCGCGGCAGCCGCCGAGGTGGCCGACGAGGGCGCGATCGTCTGGATCCAGGACTACCAGCTGCAGCTGGTGCCGGCGATGCTGCGCGAGCTACGCCCCGACCTGCGGATCGGCTTCTTCCTGCACATCCCGTTCCCGCCGGTGGAGCTGTTCATGCAGCTTCCCCGCAGGGTGGAGATCCTGCGCGGGCTGCTCGGCGCCGACCTGGTCGGCTTCCAGCGCCCGCTGGCCGCGCAGAACTTCCTGCGGCTCAGCCGGCACGTCCTCGGCCTGCACCCCAAGGGGCCGGAGGTGGAGGTGGACGGCCGTACCGTACGGGCCGCGGCATTCCCGATCTCCATTGACGTCGGCGAACTCGAACGACTGGCCGGGACCGAGTCGGTACGGCAACGAGCCGCCGAGATCCGGGCCGAACTGGGCAGCCCGAAACACATCATCCTCGGCGTCGACCGGCTCGACTACACCAAGGGCATCGACCGACGGTTGAAGGCGTTCCGGGAACTGCTGCAGGAAGGCAAGCTGTCGGTACCCGAGGCGGTGATGGTGCAGGTCGCCACGCCGAGCCGGGAACGGGTCGCGCATTACCAGACCCTGCGCGACGCGGTCGAGCTGCAGGTCGGGCGGATCAACGGCGACTACGGACGGGTGGGCGTACCGGCCATCCACTACCTGCACCGCTCCGTCGACCGGGCCGAGCTCGTCGCCCTGTTCTCCGTGTCCGACGTGATGATGGTGACCCCGCTGCGCGACGGGATGAACCTGGTGGCCAAGGAGTACGTGGCAGCCCGGGTGGACCTGGGCGGCTCGCTGATCCTGTCCGAGTTCGCCGGTGCCGCCTCCGATCTGCGCCAGGCCTACCTGGTCAATCCGCACGACACCGACGTACTGAAGGACGCCATGCTGCGGGCGGTCCGCGCCGACCCCGCCGACCAGGCGCGGCGGATGCGCGCCATGCGCCGCTTCCTGCGGGGCCACGACGTGGACCATTGGGCGCGCTCGTTCCTGACCGCGCTGGGCGTGCCCGAGGCCGCCGACACGCTGGCACGGGAGAACGCCGAACAGCACGACGGATCCTCATGAGTGTGCTTGCGCCGTTGGACGCAGCGCTGCGGGACGCCCTCGCACGCATCGCGCGGGTACCGCACTTGCTGATCACCTGCGACTACGACGGCACACTCGCACCCATCGTGGAAAACCCGAGCGATGCGGCGCCACTGCCCGAGGCGGTAGCGGCGCTGCGGGCGCTGGCGAACCTGCCGCAGACCAAGGTCGCGGTGGTCTCCGGGCGGGCGCTGCGGGACCTGGCCGTTCTGTCCCGGCTGCCCAGTGAGATCCATCTGGTGGGCAGCCACGGCTCGGAGTTCGACGTCGGTTTCGTCCACCAGCTCGGCCCGGAGGCGACCGAACTACGTACCCGGCTGCAGAGCACGCTGCGGCCGTTGGTGGCCGAGCACCCCGGGGCGCACCTGGAAGCCAAGCCGGCCAGCGTCGCGGTACACACCCGGGGCGCCGACCGCCAGGTGGCCGCCGACCTCACCGAGCAGATCGACGCGGGACCGGCCAGCTGGCCCGGGGTCCAGGTGACCCGGGGCAAGGAGGTCATCGAGCTGTCGGTGGTCGAGACCGACAAGGGCACCGCGTTGGATACGCTGCGCAGCCAGCTCGGCGCCAGCGCCGTACTGTTCATCGGCGACGACGTGACCGACGAGAACGGCTTCGCACACCTGCACGGCCCGGACGTCGGGGTGAAGGTGGGGGACGGTGCCACCCGGGCCGGGCACCGGGTGGCCGACCCGCTGGCGGTCGCCAGGCTACTGGCACAGGTGCTCGACATCCGCCGCCGCTGGTTGTACGGGGAGCGGGCGGTGCCGGTCGAACGGCATTCGATGCTCGCCTGCGGCGACAACCTCGCCCTGGTCACCCCGGACGCGAAGATCACCTGGATGTGCCACCCGCGGCCGGATTCCTCGGCGCTGTTCGCCGACCTGCTGGGCGGTGCGCCCGCCGGCCACTTCAGCATCTCCTCGGAGCGCGGGGGCCTGCCGCTCGGCCAGCGCTACCGGACCGGGACGATGACCGTGGAGACCCGGTGGTCCGGCCTGACGGTCACCGACTGGTTGGATCCGCACTCCCCGGAGGGACGCACCATCCTGGTACGGCAGCTGTCCGGTACCGGCCGGGCCCAGGTGGAGTTCGCACCCCGGCCCGAGTTCGGCCAGGTCGCGGTGCGGTTGCAGCCGCTACGCGACGGGTTGCTGATGCTCGGTTCCAACGAGCCCGCCGTCCTCTACTCCCCTGGTATCGACTGGGATGTGGTCAGCGAAGGTGAGTACGACACCGCACACGCCGTCATCGATCTGCAGGAGGCCGGCGGCACGGCGGTACTGGAACTGCGCTGCGGTACCGACAGCCTGCGGGCCGACGACCGACCGGTCGCCGAACGCTCCGCCGCCGCGTTGGATTCCTGGCGCGGCTGGCTGGACCAGCTGGACCTGCCGAGGCATTCCGCCGATCTGGTGGCCCGCAGTGCGTTGACCCTGCGCGCTCTGGTGTACCGGCCGACCGGGGCGATCCTAGCCGCGGCGACCAGCAGCCTGCCGGAGGATCTCGGCGGGGTACGCAACTGGGACTACCGGTACTGCTGGCTGCGCGACGCCGCGATGAGTGCCCGGGTCCTGGTGGAGCTGGGTTCGAGCGAGGAGGCGGAGGGCCTGCTGAGCTGGACCGCAGGTTGTGTCGAGCGTACCGGCGGGCATCCGGAACGGCTGCATCCCCTGTACACGCTCGAGGGGCACACTCTCGGCCCGGAGGCGGTCATCGACTCGTTGCCCGGCTATGCCGGCTCCCGACCGGTACGGGTCGGCAATGCGGCGAACCGGCAGCTGCAGCTCGACGTGTTCGGTCCGGTCGCCGACCTGGTACTGGCGGTCGCGGATCGGCGCGGCTCGCTGACCGGCTTCGAGGCGGACGTGGTCCGGGCGATGGTCGACGCGGTGGCCCGGCGGTGGTTCGAACCCGACCATGGGATCTGGGAGCAGCGCCAACCACCCCGCCACCACGTGTACTCGAAGGTGATGTGCTGGCAGACCGTGGACCGCGCGCTGCAACTGGTGGCCCGGCACGGTCTTGCGGGTTCACCGGACTGGGCCGAGCTGCGTGACACGATCGCGCGCAACGTCCTGGAGCACGGCTGGAACGACGAGGTCGGCGCCTACACCACCGCCTACGACGGTACGGATCTGGATGCCGCGTCGCTGTGGATCGGGTTGTCCGGTCTGCTCGCTAACGACGATCCACGGTTCCTGTCCACTGTGCTGGCCATCGAGGCGGAGTTGCGCAGCGGGCCGGTGGTGTACCGGTACCGCTCCGACGACGGGATGCCGGGCACCGAGGGCGGTTTCCACGTCTGCACCGCGTGGATGATCGAGTCGTATCTGCGTACCGGGCGACGCTCGGACGCCGAGGAGCTGTATGAGCAGCTGATCGACTGTGCCGGCCCGACCGGTCTGCTGCCGGAGCAGTACGACCCGTTGGCGGAACGCGGACTGGGCAACCACCCGCAGGCCTACAGCCATCTCGGGCTGATCCGCTGCGCCCAGTTGTTGGACCGGGCGTGAGCAGGTACCAGGTCTGAGCCAGTACCGGCCCTGGGCGGTACGGCGACTCACCGGTGATCCTGCGGGGCGCCCGGCAGGTCAGTGGGTGAGGTCTCCGGCCACGAACACCCCCACCAGACAGGCCGCGAGCATCAGCACACCGACCACGATGCCGAGCATCAGCACCGGACCGTTGTGCCGGTATGCCGGCCGGGAATCCCGAAGATTCGGCCGTACTGGTGGTTCAGGCGGCTTCACCTACCCAGGATGCCCGATCCTCGTGGCTGGTCCAAGGGTGTTGTCGCCAAGTTGCCGGCTCGGGCCGGCGGGCCCGTAGGTCCGCCGGCCCGGATGCCGCGGGTAGATCGGGTCGGCTCAGACGACCGTGAAGTCCCGGCTGGCAATGAACGGCGGCCGACGCTCGGGGGCGCCGAACGGTTCCACCGGCGTGTTGTCCACGCTGTTGAACACGACGAAGATGTTCGAGCGCGGGTACGGCGTGATGTTGCCGTTCGAGCCGTGCATGCAGTTGCAGTCGAACATCACCGCAGATCCGGCCGGACCGGTGAACTGTTCGATGCCGTGCTTGCTGGCCAGCAGCTTCAGGCTGTCATGATCGGGCGTACCGACCTCCTGCTCCTTCAGCGACTGCTTGTAGTGCTCCGCCGGGGTCTCACCGACGCACGAGACGAAGGTCCGGTGCGAGCCCGGCATGATCATCAGGCAGCCGTTCTGCGGGTAGTTCTCGGTCAGCGCAATGGAGATGCTGACCGCCCGCATCGCCGGCATGCCGTCCTCCGCATGCCAGGTCTCGAAGTCGGAGTGCCAGTAGAAGGAGCCTCCACCGAAGCCCGGCTTGTAGTTGATCCGGCTCTGGTGCACGTAGACGTCGGAGCCCAGGATCTGCCGGGCGCGGCCGACCACCCGTGGATCGGCGACCAGCTTGGCGACCATGTCGCTCATCTTGTGCACCTCGAAGATCGACCGGACCTCGTTGGAGCTCTTCTCCACCACGGTCCGCTCGTCGGCGCGTACCTTCTCGTCGCTGGCCAGCCGGTCCAGTTCGGCGGAGAAGGCGGCCACCTCGTCGGGCGTGAGCAGCTCGTCGACGGTGAGGAAACCGTTGCGGTCGTAGTCGGCGAGTGTCGCGTCGTCGATCGGCCCGGACGCACCGGTGGTGTGCACCACCGGATCACGCCGGTAGATCAGACTCGGCGTGGGTCGCTTCCGGGTCGGGTACTCGTCTGGCACGGTCGTGGGGAGAGTCACGGTCGATGTCATGCGGATACCTCCTGAGGGGTGTCTTCCTCGACGACCAGCGGGTAGACGCCGTTCTCGTCGTGTACCTCTCGCCCCGTACAGGGTGGGTTGAACACACAGATGGTGCGCACGTCGGTGATGGCGTGCAGGACGTGGTGCTCATGCCCGTCGAGCAGGTACATGGTGCCGGGCGAGATGCTGTGTTTCTCCCCGGTGTCGGAGTTGGTCAGTTCCCCTTCGCCCGCGACACAGAGCACCGCCTCGATGTGGTTGGCGTACCACATGTTCGTGGTGGTGCCCGCGTACAGGACGGTCTCGTGCAACGAGAACCCGACCTTCTCCTTGGCCAGTACCAACCGTTTACTGCGCCAGGTGGGCGCTTCGACATCGCGTTCGGTATCGGTGATGTCATCCAGCGATCGGACAATCATGATCGTTTCCTCCAGCGGCAGGTTGCTCAGCAGGCGGCGACGGCATCCGTGAGGATCGACAGTCCCTCGGTCAGCTCGTCGTGCGTGATGGTCAGAGCTGGCATCAGCTTGACGACCTCGCTGTCGGTGCCTGCGGTCTCGATCAGCAGACCACGCTCGAAGGCCGCGGCGGTGACCTTTCCGGCCACCGACGGGTCCTGGAACTCCAGGCCCCAGACCAGGCCACGACCCCGTGCCTCGGCACCGAGTTCGGGATGGGCGGTGACGATGGCCATCAGCGCGTCACGTACCGTCTCGCCCTTGGCCTCGGTCTGTGCCGGCAACTGGTCGTCGGACCAGAAGAGCTCCAGCGCCCGGGTGGCGGTGACGAACGCCGGGTTGTTGCCACGGAAGGTGCCGTTGTGCTCGCCGGGTTCCCACACGTCGAGTTCCGGTCGGAACAGGGTGAGCGCCAGTGGCAGGCCGTACCCGCCGATCGACTTCGACAGGCAGACGATGTCCGGCTGGATACCAGCGGACTCGAAACTGAAGAACGGCCCGGTCCGGCCGCATCCCATCTGGATGTCGTCGACGATCAACAGCATGTCCCGGCGCCGGCACAGCTCGGCGAGACCTCGCAGCCATTCGGGGCGCGCCACGTTGATGCCACCCTCGCCCTGCACGGTCTCGACGATGACCGCCGCCGGAGCGTTCAGCCCACCGCCGCTGTCCCCGAGCAGCCGCTCGAACCACAGGAAGTCGGGCACCTTGCCGTCCAGGAAGTTGTCGAACGGCATCGGCGTCGCGTGTACCAGAGGTATCCCGGCACCGCCACGCTTCATTGAGTTGCCGGTCACCGACAACGATCCCAGCGTCATGCCGTGGAACGCGTTGGTGAAGCTGACGATCGACTCCCGGCCGGTGACCTTACGGGCCAGCTTGAGTGCCGCCTCGACGGCGTTGGTACCGGTCGGTCCCGGGAACTGGACCTTGTAGTCCAGCCCACGGGGCGTCAGGATCCGCTCCCGCAGCGCGGTCAGCAGATCGCGCTTTGCCACCGTGTGCATGTCCAGGCCGTGTGTGAGCCCGTCACGCGACAGATAGTCCAGCAGCGCCTGTTTCAATTCAGGATTGTTATGTCCGTAATTCAATGCGCCCGCGCCGGCGAAGAAGTCAAGATAGGCGCGGCCGTTCTCATCGAATACATGGCTTCCGACAGCACGGTCGAAGACCACTGGCCAGGAACGGCAGTAGCTACGGACTTCGGACTCGAGTTCGGCGAAGAGATTCATCATCCTCCGTCGTGAAGGGGATCGGGTAATTCGGTCAACGCGGTAGCGGGCCGATTCGGTAGAGCACCTCCTCATGGTGATCGCTACCGTCAAAATGCGCTTCGGTGAAAAGGGTTTGAGTGGTCAGCGCAGCGCCCTTGGCGCGGGCGAAGCCCGCGAACAAACGGCCCGAGGGCACGTTGTCGGGGGTAACCGTGGCCTCCACATGGGCCACAGGGTGACGCTGCGCAACCTGACTGACCAGCGCGTCCAACGCACGCCCGGCCAGCCCACGCCGCCGCTGGGCGGCGTCGACCGCCACCTGCCAGACAAACAAAGTGTCCGGCGCCGCGGGGCGCAGATATCCGGTGATGAATGCAACCACCGAACCATTCAGGCAAGCTACGACCGTGGTGTCCGAAAAATCCCGACACCAGAGCAGGTAGCTGTACACAGAATTGACGTCGAGCGTTCCGGAATCGGCCGCCAGTCGCCACAGGTGCACGCCCTCATCGAGTCGAGGGGCGCGGAAGGTGAACACAGGGTCGCTGTCCGGCGAGTCGCTCATCGACCCGCCGCTGATTTCCCCAGGATGCCGTGTCACGGGTTTATACATTAGCGGCTGAAGCGGTACAGCTCAAGGCAGCCCAAGCCCGTTGGGCGCTGATTCCCAACAGCACCAACACATTCCGCGAAACTATGGCATTGTCCACACCGGAAGGTCTGGCTATTGATTGACCGATCCGGTATCTTCTGTCCGATCAGGCGTGCGCAGGGCGCCGAGTACGGCACCGACGACCACGATCGCGGGGGCATTCATATGCTCCTTGGTGGCTCGTGCGGCGATCGACGCCAGCGTCCCGGTCACCATCCGCTGCCGATCGGTCGAGCCCTCCTGCACGACCGCGGCGAGCGTCTCCGGGGCCCGGCCGTACCGCTGCAGGGCGGCGCTGATCGCGGGCAGGTTAGCCATCGCCATCATCAGCACCAGAGTGCCACGCAGCCGGCCCAGTGCCGGCCAGTCGACCAGCGAGTCCGGATGCCCCGGCGGCAGATGCCCGGAGACGACCACCAGTTCGTGCGCTACACCACGGTGGGTGACCGGGATCCCGGCCAGGCCGGGCACCCCGATAGCGCTCGTCACGCCCGGCACGACCTCCACCGGTAGCCCGGCGGCGAGGCAGGCGGCCGCCTCCTCACCACCCCGCCCGAAGACCATCGGGTCACCGCCCTTGAGTCGTACTACGAACCTGCCGGCCAGCCCCCGATCCACCAGCACCTCGTTGATGGCGCGCTGAGCCAGCTGACGACCGCGTGGGATCTTCGCCGCGTCGACCACTTCCACATCTGGCCGCAGCGCGTCGAGCAGCAACTGCGGGGCGAGCCGGTCGAGCACCACGACATCGGCCCGGTTCAGCAGGCGACGGCCACGTACCGTGATCAGCTCCGGATCGCCTGGGCCCGCGCCGACCAGCGCCACCCCCGGAACCGGCCGCGGTTCGTCCGGGCACAGCTGCCCAGGGCTGCCCTGTGGACGGTGCCGGTGGCGCGGAGCGTCCAGGCTTCCGTCGGCGAGCCCGGCGGCGAGCGCGTCCCGAAGGTGGGCCGAGCGGCGCGGGTCACCTCCGCCCAGGACCGCCACGGTCAGCTCGTCGTGTCGTACCACCGTCGGCGTCCAGGCCGTCGCCGCGGCCGCATCGTCGGCACGAACGCAGAACACCCGGGCAGATTCAGCCGCCTCGGAGGCCAGACGGTTGGCGGCCGGGTCGTCGGTGGCCGCCACCACCAGCCAGACGCCGTCGACGTCGGTGGCGTGCAGCGGGCGGCACCGCCAGGTGACCCGGCCGGTGTCGGCGAGGTCCTGCAGCGTGGGTGTCAGTTCCGGGGCGATCAGCAACACCTGTGCCCCCGCCGCCAGCAACGCGGGAACCCGGCGCTGCGCCACGTTCCCGCCGCCCGCGACGAGTACTCGACGACCGGTCAGACGCAGTCCCAACGGGTACATGCCGGCTCCTTCCGCTACACACCGTGCGGGCTCACGCTAGCGCGGTGGACGAAACGGTCCGCACCCACGCCCGGCCAGCCGGCGCACGGGCCGTACGAGGTCGCGTCGAGGTGATCCGGGGCCCTCCGAGCGGGATGAATCGACGCTGCCGGGCCGATTGGATCAGATACTCCTGATATTTACGTGTGTCAATATTCATACCGGCATTGCCAGAATCACACGAACAGCTGAGTGTCATTGGGCGCCCTGGCGTCCTAAGGTGTCCTCGCTGGTCGTACGCATAGCCGCGCACGACGGACGGGTCAGCGTCGACCCACAAGGTCGACGGCTGGACAGCCGCACGGGGAGGAACGAGATCCAGATGCCTCGGGAGAGTACGCCGCCGGACGTGGTGGCCGCCGACGGTCAGCCGGTCCGTACGCAACGCTTGAGACCGCCATCGCCGACCGGAGCGACCGGCGTCGCCCCGGTTCGGGCACCACGAGAGGCACCGGCCGTCGCCGAGGACGCCGGCCGGCACCGGGAGGACCGGGCAAGTGGCAGTCCGGTGAGCGGCGCGGCGCGCACACCCGAACCGGACGCCACGCGCAGGACGCCGAGGCCCGGTCCGCCCGGCGCACCGGGCCCGCCACCGGAACGCTCGGCCGGCTTCAACGGCTTCGCGCCGAGCGGTACCGTCCGGCCGACCGCGTCCGCCCCGCCGCCGAGCGATGCCGGAAACGGCCGTTACCGCTCGCTGCGGGAAATGTCGGCCGAGCAGGCCACTGACGCTCCCGACATCCAGCACGGCACGGCCCACCGCCCACTGTCCAGCCTGCTGGGCGGAGGCCACGCCGACACCGAGATGGAACAGGGCACCCACCGGTGGACCCGACGCCGGATCACGATCCTCAGCGTGGTCACCCTCGCCATACTCGCCCTGCTCGGTGCCGGCGGCTACGGCGGATACCGCTTCCTCGCCCCCTACTACGGGCTGGGCTACCAGACCGGCGGTTCGGTCAATGTCGATGAGGTCAAGCTGACGGTCACCTCCGTCCGCTGCGGACTGGACACTGCGCCGTTCGGCCAACGGGGCACACCACAGGGCTCGTACTGCGCGGTGGTCGTGTCCGCACACGGGAACGGTCCGGGCACCGCGTTCATCGACCTGCGCAGCTGGCGCGCGGTCCTCGACGTGGACCTGACGGTGTCACCGGTGTCGGACTGGCTGGAGTTTCGCAACGAGACGGTCCTGTCTCACCGGAGCTCCACCTTCCAGTTGGGCTTCGACATCCCGGACGGCGCACGGATCAGCAAGCTCACCATGTTCATAGGCGACAAACGGGGAAGCGTGACGGTGTCCTGAGCTCACTTCGCCGGGTGCGACTCACCCCGCAGATCGGCAGGCACCAGCGACCAGACACCCAGATCGACCCGCCCCGACTCGACCGTACCGGCGTTGCGGAGAAGGCCCTCGTAGACGAAACCGGCCTTCTCCGCGACCCGCCGGGATGCGACGTTGCCCTGGGCGACCCGCAGCTCGACCCGCTGGAAGCCATGCTCCAGCAGCAGCGCCACGGCCAAGGCATCCGCGGCCTCGGCGGTGAAGCCGAAACCCCTCGCCTCCGGCGCCACCGCATAGGAGATCTCGGTACTCAGCGGCCGCCAGTCGGTGCGTTTGGTCCACAGCATGCCCACCAGACGGTCGTCGTCGCGCTGGATGATGCCGTAGTGGTCGCCGTCACCGCTGGTCCGGCGTTCGGCCGCCATCCAGGTGCACCACATCCGAGCGTCCGACTCCGTGTACGGCGACGGCAACGACATCCATCGTCGGGTCTGCCGATCGTCGAACACCCCTGCCACGGCCGGCGCGTCCTCGGCAGTCAACGGCCGTACCATCAGTCGCGGCGTGACCACCGTGAGCTCTGGAAACCGAGCAGGCGCCGCTGTTTGCGCGGTCATACCGCTGCCTCCGTCATACCGACCCCGCAGGACAAATTACGTCAACAGTACCTACCTGTGTTCCGCGGTATCAAAAGGCCCCCGGCGTCAAGATCACATCCGTGATCATACCGTGAGTGATCAGCCAATCGCAGAGACGAACCTGCCCGCCATCTCCGGGTACCCGGCCCAATGGACATTCAAATAGGACGCGTGCACCTTACGCCAGATGAAACCCTCGGGCCGGCCACCCTTCCACTGCCAGGCCGCGTTGTCCCCGCCCCGTGGAGTGACCAGGGTCCGGTGATGCTTGTGCCCCAGCACCCTGGCACCGATCTTCACAGTGGAACTCGAGGCCCGAGCGACGGCGTCCCGGTAACCCAGCACCAGCAGGTTCGTACTCTGCGCCGAAGCGTCGAACACGCCGCACATCGAACGTCCGTCCAGGTCCTTGACCAGCCACAGCAGCCCAGCGTTCTCCGCATACACCGGTCCACCGGAGCGGGCCAGCGCCACCACCTCGTCCTGCAGCGGCCGATTGGCCGACAGTTCGTCCGCGAACGCCTCCGGGAAGCCACCGCCCATCACCAGCGCCCGGGTCCCCGCGGGCAGGCACTCGTCGCGCAGCGGGTCGAACGGCGCCACCTGGGCACCGGCCCCGGTCAGCAGTTCGACCGTCTCCGGGTACGAGTAGCTGAAGGTGCTCGCCCCCGCCACCGCCACCACCGGCCGATGCCGCTTCGACGACAAGTCCCCGTCCAGCGGCAGCAGTGTGTCGGAGGCGTAACCGTGCCCCTCCCGGGCGCCGGCCGGCATCGTGGACGCCTCCGCCGGACGCGAACCGGCCACCGCGGCCGCCGGCGACCAGGTGTCCACCGACAGCTGCGGCGCGGACCGGGCCAGGGCCAGGATCCGTTCCAGATCGAGCCGCTCCAGCATCCGCTCGCCCAACCGGCGCACCGCCCGTACGGCGTCCACCGCACGGTCCACCACCGGTACGAGACCGCCCAGCCGGGGCGGCAGCGGGCTGACATCCGACTTTCGCAGCGCGCCGAGCACCAGGACGCCGATCTCGTCGAGCGCCTCCCGCAGGATCTCCTCATGCCGGTCCGAGGACACCCGGGTCAGTACGACGCCACCGAGCCAGAGCGTCTCGTCGTAGGACCGGAAACCGTGCACCAGCGCGGCCACCGACTGGCCCATCGCCGCCGCGTCCACCACGAGCAGCACCGGAGCCCGCAACTGGCTGGCGACCTGAGCGGTGCTCTCCTCGTCGGAGTGGCCCGACAGCCCGTCGTAGAGCCCCATCGTGCCCTCGACGATCGCCACGTCGGCGCCCTCGGCGCCGTAGCCGAACAAACCGGGCACCAGACTCGTACCGACCAGGCGAGGATCGAGGTTGCGGCCGGGACGCCCGCTGGCCAGGCCGAGATAACCGGCATCGACATAGTCCGGGCCGACCTTGAAACCTGCGGTGACCAGGCCACGGGCCGCCAGCGCAGCGATCAGACCGACAGCCACCGCGGTCTTGCCGTGGCCGGACGACGGTGCGGTCACCACGAGCCGGGGTATGGCGGTCATCGGAACTCCTCACATCGATACCCCGGCGGCCAGCCGGGCTCAGATCCGCGCCCTGCCGCGGATGTCACACCCGGGCGGTATGTCGGCTACGGGGTACCGCGGCTGGCCGATCCGGGCGGCAGCCTACCCTGCCTGCTTGACAGTCTGCGTGGCGGACGCAAGCCATCCGTACGGCCCTCCCCGGCACCGTCGCCGGACGGTGGGTAGCGTGACAGGGTGCCCGATGCCGGCCAGGTCAAGGACAGTCCCAGCATCCGGAGCGTGCTGCTGACGCCCCGGTGGCTGCTGGCCGGACTGCTCGCAGTGGCCCTGGCGGTCGGCATGGTGTTCCTGGGTGTCTGGCAGCTGCACCGCTTCGAGCTACGCAGCGACATCAACAACCGGATCGACACGCACGCCGGTGCCGCGCCAGTGGCCGCGACCACGGTGCTGCGGATGGGTCACCCGCCACTGGGCCGCGACGAGTACACCCGGGTGAGGCTGACCGGCCGGTACGACCCGGCCCACCGGATCCTGGCACGGGCCCGCACAGTGGACGGCAACGTCGGCTACGAGGTCATCGTCCCGGTACGCCTCGCCGACGGTACGGCGGTCCTGGTGGACCGTGGCTGGTTACCGCCCCGCCCCGACGATCCCGTCGCCGCGCCCCAGATACCGGCCACACCGGGTGGTCAGGTCACCGTGACCGGCGAGGTCCGCATGCCGGAGAGCGAACCGGGCACCCTGGTACACCGCGAAGGACAGGTCGAGGTACGCCGGATCGACCCGGGCCAACTGGCCGCAACCCTGCCCTACCCCGTGTACGGCGGCTATGTCACCCTGACCGGCCAGCAACCGGCCGCGCCGACACAGTTCGTGGCCATCCCCATCGAGCATCAGAACGCGGCGATGAACTTCTCGTACATCCTGCAGTGGTGGCTGTTCTCCGGTACGGCCCTGGTCGGCTTCGTGCTCCTGGTGCGTTGGGAGACGCGAAAGCGCACGGCGTCAGGCAGTCCGGAGTGCAGCGACGGTACGCCCCGACAGCGCTCCGGGCCGCGACGCCCGGCGTACGGCGGTGACCGGGTTCCGGAGGACCGGGTTCCGGAGGACCGGGTGCCAGGTTGACCTGTCGGTGAACGGCGAACTGGACGCCACCACCTGTCGTACAACCAGGTCAACCACGCCCGGTCACTCACCACCCGCGGAACCGGCCGGGTCCCCTCCCCTGGCCCGCCAGATCGTCCGTACCGCCTCGACCGTGTCCGCCTCGGCCGCGGACTTGTCCTCCCGGTAGCGCAACACCCGGGCGAACCGCAAGGTCAGGCCGGACGGGTAGCGGGTACTGCGCTGAACGCCGTCGAAGGCGATCTCGACCACCAGTTCGGGCCGTACCCACACCACATACTCGTCGCGCCGCTCGGCCAGCCCGAGCAACCGGTCGGTCTGCCAGGCCAGTACCGCATCGCTGAGGCCCTTGAAGGTCTTCCCCAGCATGACGAAGTCGCCGTCCGGGCCACGGGCGCCCAGATGAAGATTGGACAACACCCCACGCCGGCGGCCGTGTCCCCACTCCGCGGCCAGTACGACCAGATCGAGGGTGTGCCGGGGTTTCACCTTCAACCAGCCACCACCGCGCCGACCCGCTTCGTACCGGGCGTCCGGCGCCTTGAGTACGACACCCTCATGCCCGGCGGCCAGCACCGCGGCGAACCGTTCAGCGGCCGCTGCGGGATCGTCGACCATCCGGCGACCCACCCGCAGAGTGTCCGGCAGCAGACCAGCGAGTGCGGCGAACCGGCGCGCGGCAGGTTCGTCGAGCAGATCGACACCGTCCAGGTGCAGCAGATCGAAGAAGAACGGGTGCAGTACATGCTGCGCCGCGCCGCCGGACCGCCGGCCCACCCGCCCGGCCGTGACCTGGAACGGCATCGGCCGACCGGTGTCTGTCAACGCGAGCGCCTCGCCGTCCAGGACGATCCGCCCCGCCGGCAATGTCCGTACTGCCGTGACGATCTCCGGCACCCGGGCGGTGATGTCGTCCAGGCTGCGGGTGAACACCGACACGTCGTCACCGGCACGGTGGACCTGTATCCGGATTCCGTCCAGCTTGTCGTCGACGGCGACCTGCCCGCCGGGTTCGGTGACCGTGGCAGCGACGGCATCAGCCACCGTCGCCGCGGTCTGCGCCAGCATCGGAGCCACCGGTCGCCCGACACTGAGATGGAAGCCGGCCAGTGCAGCCGCACCACCGGACAGGGCAGCCGCCGCGACCTCCCGCAGATCGCCGGAGAGCAGCAGCGCCCGGCGTACCGCGGTGGGGTCCAGTTCGGCGGCCCGGGCAACCGCCTCGGCCATCACCCCGGCGAGCGCGCCCTGGCGCACGTCGCCGGTGAGCAGGCCACGAAGGAAACGCTGCTCGGCCCCGGTGGCGGCGGCGAAGAGTCCGGCCAGCAGTTCCCGGCGACGGGCCGCCGATCCGGCGCCACGCTCGGCACCCACCTGCGCCAGGGCGTGATCGACCGCCGCAACGGTCAGACTCGCCTGCGCCGCGGCGGGAGGCATGGACCGCAGACCCGCCCAGCCGACGCCGATCTGGCGCTGCCGGAGTTCACCTGACAGATAGGCGACACCTGCCGCGGTCTCGGCGGCGGTCAACCGGCGGAGGGCGCCGGCGAGCAGGTCTGCCTTGCGCCGGCGGGAACGGGTCGCGGTGACCGCCTCGGACACCGCCACCAGGTCGGAAAACTGCACCTCACCATCCTGCCCGGCCGGTACGACAGGCCGCGGTCGTCAGCAACACCGTGTCGCGACACCGCCGACCGCGCCCCGGGTCAGCACCGGGAATGCGTACAGCGCCGGGATCCAACGCCCGACACACCCCAGGCCGGACGGACAGAACGTCGCACGCATCTGGCACAGTATCGGCCGGAAGGTCGAGAACTACCGAGCCGGAGGCACCCCCCATGGTGATGGGTCCCACACACGCCGTCTCTGGCGCCGCCACCTGGTTGGCTGGCTGCTGGGTCGCTGGACACTGGTGGAACTACCATCCCGGCCTGGTCCAACTGGGCGTCGGTGCGGCCGTCTGTTCCGGTGCCGCGCTGCTGCCCGACCTCGACCTGTCCGGCCGGGTGACGAGCAACAAAGGTGGCGCGATGGTCGCGCACACCTTCGGTGTCGTCTCGCTGTTCGCCGCGGAGTGCGTGGAGAAGTTCTCCCTCGGGGTATACAAGCTGACCCGGGCGAAACACGATCCACAGCGACACAACGGCCACCGGACCCTCACCCACACCTGGCTGTTCAACATCGGGCTCGGCACGGGAGTCGGCTGGCTCTGCGCTCACTTCGGCAAGTGGGCGGTGCTCACGGTGTTGTTCCTGATGTTCGGCTTGGCCATCCGGGGGCTGTTGAGCCACTGGGCCAAGAAGCGGGGCTGGTTGCTGACCACACTGCTGTCGGCCGCTGCGGCACTCGCCGCCTATTCGCTGCTACCGACCGACCGCGGATATCCGGTAATCGGTGTGGCGATCGCGGCGGGCGGAATCATACACACCTTGGGTGACATCATCACGAAGGCCGGCTGCCCGGTCATCTGGCCGATACCCACCGGTCGGCGACTGTGGCGGGAGTTCGGGATACCCGACAAGATCGCGGTCGAGGTCGGTGGCGGCGTGGAACGTCGGCTGCTGCTGCCCGCCTTCGCGACCATCGCCATCATCGCCGGGATCGCGGCGGCCGCACCGGACCTGTTCCCATCGATGGTGCACAACGTCGTGGGGTGACGGCAGGTCATTCCCCGGCAGTGTTCCGATGCCGGCTCCGCCGCTGAGCGGCGAAGCCGGCCACACCGTCCCCGATCAGGTCCAGAAGCGGAACAGGTGGTCGCCGTAGAGCACCGCCGGGTACGGCACACCCAAAGTGTCGGTGATCGTGTAGACGAAACGGAAGAACAACGCGTTGATCCTCGGCTCCCACAGCAGCGCGAAGATGATCAGCATCCCGTACGGGGCGACCATCGACGCCCCACGCCGCCAGTGCCCCGGCAGCCACGGCTCCAGGATCCCGTAGCCGTCCAGACCGGGCACCGGCACCAGGTTCAGGACACTCGCGGTGGTCTGCAGGAACGCCAGAAAGGCCACTGCGGACCAGAAATCCAGGTGCCGGGCGCTGGCCGCACCGGTCCAGAACGGTACGGCCAACGCGACGGCGAACATCACGTTGATCAGCGGGCCCGCCGCCGAGACGAGGGTGTGCCGCATCCGGCCGAGGATGCGGCCACGATCGACCCACACCGCACCGCCCGGCATCCCGAATCCGCCCAACAGTACGAAGACCAGCGGCAGGACGAACGACAACAGGACGTTGGAGTACTTGAGCGGATTGAGGGTCAGGTACCCGCGGTCCAGCACACCGGTGTCGCCGAACCGGAACGCCAGATAGGCGTGCCCGTATTCGTGCAGGCACAACGACACCAGCCAGCCCGACCCGACCAACAGGAACGCATCCAGGCGTACGTTGCCGAAACCGGTCCAGGTCATCCAGGCGGACACCGCCAACAGCGCCACCAGGGCCAGGAACACGGCCGACGGGCGGCGCTGCGGGTGGGTCGGGCCGATCATCCGTCGCTCAGCCTGGCCAGGAGGAATGCCTCGGCGAGGCAGGCCCGGCGCCACTCGGCGAGATGCAGGCTCTCGTTGGCGCCGTGTGCCCGGGCATCCGGGTCCTCCACGCCGGTGACCAGGATCGCGGCCTTCGGGAACGCGTCAGCGAACTCGGCCACGAACGGAATCGAACCACCGATCCCGATGTCCACCGGAACGGTCCCGTCCCAGGCGGTCCGGAACGCCTCCCTGGCCACGTCGTAGGCCGGCCCGCTCGCATCGATCCGGTACGGGGCGCCGAGCTCGCCGCGGGTGACAGTCACCCGTGCGCCCCACGGGGCGCGTGCCTGCAGATGCTCGGTGAGCGCGGTCATCGCCTCCTCCTGGTCCTGGCCGGGCGCCAGTCGCATGCTGATCTTCGCGCGGACCGTCGGTATCAGCGTGTTGGAGGCATCCTTGACCGACGGGCAATCCAGGCCGATCACACTCACCGACGCCTTGTGCCAGGTGCGTTCAGTGATCGAACCGGACCCGATCAGCTGGACCTCGTCCAGCACGCTGGACTCCGCGCGCAGCCGGTCCTCCGGCATCTCCACCCCGGTCGGTCCCGCTGCCAGCAGACCCTCGACCGCCACATCGCCCTTTTCGTCATGCAGGGTGGCCAGCAGCCGGCACATGCTGGTCAGCGCGTCCGGGACGACACCGCCGTACATGCCGCTGTGTACCGCGTGGCCCAGGGTGCGGACCTCGACGCAGCAGTCGACCAGCCCGCGCAGCGAGGTGGTCAGAGCGGGTGTGCCGACCTCCCAGTTCATCGAATCGGCGAGTACCAGCACATCGGCGGCGAGGATGTCGGCGTACTGGTGGAGGAACGCCTCCAGCGTCGGTGATCCGCACTCTTCTTCACCCTCGATGAACAGGGTGACGCCGACTGGTGGCCGTTCCCCGAACGCCCGGACCGCGGCAAGGTGCGCGGCCACGCCTGCCTTGTCGTCGGCGGCACCGCGGCCGTACAGCCGACCGTCCTGTTCGGTGGGTTCGAACGGCGCGGTCTGCCACTTCGACTCGTTCCCGGTGGGCTGCACGTCGTGGTGGGCGTAGAGCAGGACGGTGGGCTTGCCGGGTGGTGCCGGAATACGACCCACCACTGCCGGCGCGCCACCCTCGACCCGCAGGATCTGCACATCGGGTACGCCGGCGTCACGACACAACTGCGCCACCAGGTCGGCGGACTGCTGTACGTGGCTCTGGTCGAACCCGGGAAAGGCGACGCTCGGGAGGCGAACCATGCGTTCCAGGTCAGCCCGGACCGAGGGCAGTACCCGGTCGACGGCGGCACGGATCTCGGCTTCAGTGCGCGGCGAGTCAGTCATGGCCGGATCGTATGCCGCACCCGAGCTGTGGGCGCACCGGGCTGTCCGCCCGGTGCGCCCACATCCGGTCATTCACCACTATTCGTCGCTGCCACCCGGCCCGTCACCGCGACGCGCGTCACCGGCCACCCAGGCGCGTAGCTTGTCGGCCCCGGCCTTGGCCCAGTCTCCGGCCACATTGGCGCCGTCACCGAACCGGCGCAGCAGGCCGGCCAGCGGATCCTGCGAGCGGGCAAAGGCATCCCGGTAGGACTTCGCGGCCGCCTTGACCTCCTCGCTGACCGAGGCGTTGGCGTCGTCCTCGCGGCGCGGGTAGTCGCCGGACATGATCCGGCGGTATTCCCCGGTTTCCACCCAGTGCCGAAGTTCGGCGGCGCGTGCCACCGGCATCGGGTGGGTAGCCGCCTCCAGCAGCATCAGTTTGATGACGCTGTCCCGCAGATCACCGTTCGCCCGGTCGTACTCGCTGGCCTGGGACAGGAAGGCGGCGGTGTCGATGTCGGACAGGTCACCACCGCCGGCGAACTTCATATGCACCCGCAGCGCCGCGGCCGGGTCCTGGCCGGCCAGCAGTCCGGCCCGGTCGCAGGACAGTTCGGCCTTGCGGTACCACTCCATCAGGGCGGCCAGGATGCCGCGCAGCGCCAGAGCCCCGATCGGGAACCAGTTGAGACCGCGGACCAGTTCGATCAGCCAGACCAGCAGGGTGTGGTACACCGCGTGACCGGAGCGGATGTGACCGAGCTCATGGCCTAGTACGAAGCGCAACTCGTCGTCATCGAGCATCTGGACGGTCGCGCTGTTGACCACGATGAACGGCTTGTCCATGCCGAACGCGCCAGCGTTCGCGAACGGGGTCTGGGTGACGAAGAGTTCCGGCAACCCGGCCGGCTCACCGAAGTCGAGAGCGGCGGCGGCCTCCAGGTAGATTCCGTGCACCCGGGCGTACTGCCAGCCGTTCGCCCGGATGGCCGAGCCCAGGTACTTCATCCGGAAGTACCGCTCGTTGAACAGGCCGAAGAATCGGCGGAGGATCTCGTCGAAACCTCGCAGTTCGCGAAGTGCGACCAGTGCACCCCGGTCCGCCGGGTGTTCCCAGGCACGGGAACTGATCCCGCTCAGGGTGGTGCGACGACGGACCGGCTGGCCGCCAGTGGCGCCGGATGATCGGCCCGCCACTGGCTCACCTGGGCCGGAACTGCCCGTCTCATCCGGTCCGTGGCCGGTGGAATCGGTCATCGTGCCCTCCCGCTGTCGCGTCGTGTCCTCTCCACGCTAAGCCGTGCCGGCCACCATCGACCGCCGTCACGGCCCGCAAGAAACCCTTACGGGCAACCCCTGTCTACCGGGGCCGCGTACGTATCCGGACATATTCGTGTTCTTGCCGGTGAACAACGGAGCTGGCAGCGTCCACCACCACGTCGACATGATCCACGGTCCGGTCGGCGGCGAAGTGCTCATCCTCGTCCAGCATCCACCGGTTCCAGTTTGCGAGCATCCCGGTGCCGTCCCGACTCATCCCACGGTCGAATCTGAGCTGTCGGGGGGCTTGGACCAGCACCGAGGCGGTCAGTTCCGGCCGTACGAGCGACCGCGCGACGCTCACCCCTTCCAGGACAAGTACGTCCGGGGAGCCGACCTGTTCCCAACGATCCTGGAAGTGGCCGATGGACCAGTCGAAACGCCGGTAGCGCGCCGCATCGCCCCGGCGTAGCGGCGCCAGCACCCATTCCTCGAGCCTGGGCCAGAAAGTCACCGGATCGAGCCAACCCTGCAACAGGTCGTCGGTGTGCAGCAGACCCACGCGCGCAGCACGGCCGGTCAGCGCATCGACCAGTCGACCGGCGAAGGTCGTCTTGCCGGATCCGGCCCGACCGTCCACCGCCACCAACCGGACCGGGCCGAGGCGCGCCGGTCGCAGCAGGATTTCACCCGCCAAGGAGGCGAAGGACAGCACCTCCGACCGGCCCTCCAGCAGCACCTCGGCGGGGCACGCCGCCGGCGGCTGAGGAGGATCCGTCGGCATGACACCGGTATCGGTTCCCTCGATCACGGCCCCGACCAGGTCTGCGACCGTACACACCGGCACCTCTGGGGCCTCCGGCGACGACCGCAGGACCGGGCCCTGGTGAGGTACGGAGCTTGCCTGACTCATCGTTTCATCGTGACGCATCGTTGGAAGCTCTGACCGTGGGACCGGGGCAGCGGATTCAGGCCGTGGCCCCGGTACCGCCTCACCGGGCGTCCGGGCGGCCCACGGTGCACCCGGTGCACCCGGTGCACCCGGTGCACCCGGCAGCAGCGTCGGTAGACCGTGAGGTGCTCCGGATTCGATCAGTCGGAGCAGCGCGGCGGTGTCCAGATGTTCCTCCACCAGATCGGCGAGCCGGTCCAGTGAGGCGGCCCGGACCGCGCTGACACTCATGTCCGGAGCCACCCGGAAACCGTGTCGACCGGCCAATCGGGCCGCTTCGGTCAGGAATCGACGCCTGAACTCGTCGTGTTCGAACGCTCCGTGCCAGTGCGTGGCGAACACCGGTCCGGCCCGGCACCCCTCGACCGCACCGTCCGCCAGTTCCAGCAGTGGTACACACTGCCGCCTCAAGCCTGGCCCGGCCCGGGTGGCTCCAACGCGGCGATCCGCATAACGCACCGTTGACACCCCATGATGGATCTCGTAACCGCCGACCGGCGCACCCAGTCCCGTGCCGGTCGGTCGCGCCAGTACCTTGTCCGGGTCGAACCGTACGGTGCTGGGCAGCAACCCCAGTCCGGGCACGGTGCCCTGCCGGCTCTCCACGGTATCGGTGATCGTTTCGGCCAGCATCTGGTAGCCGCCGCAGATGCCGAGCAACGGCCGTCCCGCCGCGACATGGTCGCGTACCGCGTCTGCGAGACCGCTGGCCCGCAGCCAGGCCAGGTCCGCGACGGTGGAGCGGGTTCCGGGGAGTACGACCAGATCGGCATCGCGGATCTCCACCGGCGAGGTGCTGAGCCGAACCTGCACCCCGGGCTCGACCGCGAGTGCCTCCACATCGGTGGCGTTCGAGATCCCTGGTAACCGGACCACCACGACCCGCAGGACCGCGGTGCCGTGCGGCGTGCCCGGTCGTCCCATTATCCGACCGTCGGTGTAGCCGAGGGAGTCCTCGCTGTCCAGCCACAAGTCACGCGCGTAGGGCAGGACCCCGTGGAACGGACGACCGGTCAGCGCGGAGAGCATGTCCAGTCCAGGTCGCAGAAGGTCGACATCGCCCCGGAACTTGTTGATCACGAACCCGGCGATCAGCTCCTGGTCCTCCGGTGCGAGCAACGCGGTGGTGCCGAACAGTGCGGCGAGCGCGCCGCCACGGTCGATGTCGGCCACCACCAGGGTCGGCAGCCGAGCGGCCCGGGCCAGTCCCATGTTGACCAGATCACCGGCCCGCAGGTTGATCTCGGTCGGGCTGCCCGCGCCCTCGCAGAGCACCACGTCGTAGTCACGGCGTAGTTGGGCGAGGGTGTCGAAGATCGTCCCGGTGAGCTCTGCGCGCAGCTTCCGGTAGCTGTCCGCGCCGGCGTTGGCCACCGGTCGACCCATCAGGACGACCTGACTGGTGCCGTCCGAACCTGGTTTGAGCAGTACCGGATTGAACCGCACACTCGGTTCCAGGCCACAGGCAGCCGCCTGCAGCGCCTGCGCCCGGCCGATCTCACCACCCTCCGGGGTCACCGCGGAGTTGTTCGACATGTTCTGTGCCTTGAATGGCGCGACCCGCACGCCACGGCGGTGCAACCAGCGACACAGGCCGGTGACCAGTGTGCTCTTTCCGGCGTCGGAGGCAGTGCCGGTGACCAGCAGAGCGCCGTGCACGTCGGGTCGCCGGTCACCCACATGCCTGGTACGAGGCGCCGAGCCGGTCATCCGCCGTCGCTTCGTGCGCGCAGAGCAGCCTGCGCCGACGCGAAGGCACGGGTCCACAGGCGCCCAGTGGTCCAGCGCCACAGCAGTGCCCGTCGGGCCGGCGCGGCGAGTGCGTGTCCGGCCGCCAGCACCGCAGTGACGGCACCGACCGCGGTGGAGAGCCAGACCGCACGCGGGATGTCATCGGGCACGGGCGGCCGGGCGCCGGCGCGCCCGCCATGACCGCGCTCGGCACTCTCCCCTCCGGCACTGCCGGGATCGTCACCGTAGCGGTTGTCATCGACGCGACCGGTCAGCCGTACGCCCAGTGCGCCGGCCATCGCTGCCGGACCCTGACCAGCGTTGGGGCCGGGACGCCGCCGTCGGTCCCGTGACCAGGTGGACAGGGCCGCGGCGGAACTGCCCCCGACCATCCGTGCTGTGGCGACGGTGAGTATCGCGGTCAGCCGGGACGGAACGAGGTTGGCCAGGTCGTCCAGCCGGGCAGCGGACCAGCCGAACCTGCGGTAATGCTCGGTGCGGTGTCCGACGATCGCATCCAGTGTGTCGACGATCCGGTAGCCGACCAGCCCGGGCAGACCCAGCACGGCGCCCCAGCACAACGGCGCGACCACGGCGTCGGAGGTCCTGCCGGCCAGTGAACTCACCGTCGTACGCACCAGCCCCGGAGTGTCCAACTGGCCCGGGTCGTCCGCGCAGAGTTGGGGTAGGCGGGCGCGGGCACCGGTCAGGTCGTCAGCGGTCAGCTCAAGCCCCAGGGCGAGGCTCTCGCGACGAAGCGCCCGCCCGTCGAGCACCACCCAGGTGGCCAACGTCATCGCGAGCGCGCGGGCCACCGGACGGTGCCGGGTGGCCAGCGCCACCGCACCGGCGGCTGCTACCGGGAAACCGACCGCCAACGCGGTGTAGCGGGCGCCGGCGCGGCGCTGCGGTTGGTAGACCTGACGCTCCAGACGACCGGCAGCGGCGCTGATCACGGTGCTGGTACGGGATCCGCCGAGCACCGAATCGAGTGCGGCACCGAGCAACAGTCCGGCGGCATTGGCTGCCGCGACCCGTCGGGCCGTCTGTGCCCCCACCGTTCGCCGCGCCATGGCATCTCCCCTCCTCCAGCGACGGACTTCCGCCCGCCGGCCGATTGCACGCGCGCAGCTTATGCCCAAGGGGCCAGCTGCCCGCTGCGAGCGGTCAGGCCGCTGCCGGCATTTCCTGCGCGCGCTGTCCGTCATCGGCAGGGAGCGGAGGCTGACTGCTCGACGCCGCCGCATCCTCGCCGGCTGCGGTTCCCTCCCCCGGCAACTCCTCTTCTGGCATCGCGCCAGCGGCAGCGAGCGCGGCGGCTCCCAGCGCGTCTGCGGGCGTGGGGCCGGGCTCGGCCGGTTCCCCGACATCCAGAAATTCCGGTTGGTCCGCAGATTCGGTCGCGTCGAACTGACCCGCCGAGCGCTGCGCGCGGACGAAGGTCACGGTCCCACGGGTCAGATCCGGGCCCACCGAGGCTGCCTCCACCTCGTACGACCAGCGTCGGGTGCCGTCGGTCGCCAGATAGGACTGGGTGGAGAGGTTTCCGGTGACCATGACCGGATCACCACGACGCAACGACCCCGCCACGTTCTCGGCGAGCCGTCGCCAGCAGGCCACCCGGAGGTAGAGAGTGCTGCCGTCGACCCAGCGGCCCAGTTCACGGTTGAAGGATCTGGACGTGGTGGCCACCCGGAAGTTGGCCACCGGCACCCCCGCTCTGCGGGTATGGGTGAGCACCGGGGTGTTGATGACCGTGCCGACGATGGTCAGTTTCGTCTCGAACATGGCGGCTCCGAACAGATTGAGCGACCGGCGGGTCGCGGGCTTGGCACCGACTCGAACCGCCACCATGCCGCGTCCAGTACGGCGCTGCCAGTACCGGCCCTGCCATCTGTGGACAACGGGGTTCGCGGCGCTGCCCCTCTGTGGACAACCGACCGATACGGTCATGGCTGTGCTATCAGTGGCCCGCGCGCGCGGAGACGACCGGTGACCCCACCGGCGTCGCCCGGCCGACCCGGACCGGGCCCGGGCGCACCCACGGTGCACGATGTGGCCGTGGCCGCCGGGGTGTCCCGACAGACCGTGTCGAACGTGCTCAACGCGCCGGGCCGGGTGAACCCCGTCACCCGCGACCGGGTACGTGCCGCCATCGAGACCCTCGGCTACCAACCGAACCGGGCAGCGCAGGCACTGCGGGCCAACGCCTCCCGGTTGGTCGGGTACCGCATCCGACCGAACCGGCCGGACGCTCTCGCCGCGATCCTGGACCGCTTCCTGCACGCATTCTCCGAAGCCGCGCGGCAGGTGGACCATCATCTGCTGCTGTTCGCCGCCGACGATCCCGACGAGGTGGCGACCTGCCGCAGGTTGTTCCACAGTGGCGCGGTCGACGGGTTCGTCCTGCTCGACATCGGCTATCAGGATCCGCGGCCGGCTGCGATCGCGGCGCTGGGCGCGCCGTTCGCCTCGTTCGGTCGTACCGACGACGACTTCCACTGGGTGGACGTGGACAACACGTCCGGTACCGCGCAGGCCACCGAACATCTGATCGCGTCGGGGCACCGGCGGATCGGGTACATCGGCGTACCGTCCGGTGACCGGATCGGCGACGACCGGGCCGCCGGCTGGTACCGGACGATGAACCGCCACGGGCTGGCCGTGGCCGGGTTGGATGAACGGGCCGCCGACGATATCGACACCGGCGCGCGGGCCGCCGAGGCGCTGCTCGCGGCGCCCGAAGCGCCCACCGCCGTGGTCGCCTCCACCGACGTGTTCGCGGTGGGCGTGCTGCGGGCCGCGCAGTACCGGGGGTTGGCTGTCGGTCGCGACCTCGCGGTCACCGGATTCGACGACACCCCGACCGCAGCGGTACTGGGGCTCACCAGCGTGCGGCAACCGGTGGAGGCGGTGGCGCGGGCGATGACCAGTGTGCTGGTACCGCGGCTGCGCAGCGCCCCGGCGGGCACCGGGGCAACGGCCGACGAACGGCCGGGTGGTCAGCTGCTGCTGCCAGAGCTGGTGATCCGGTCCTCCAGCGCCGCCTCCGGATAGTCCGACCCTGCCCAGCGCACCACCCGGTCGGCCCGGTGCCGGGTGGTGGCGACCAGCAGCGCGTTGTCCCGGTCGCTGCCGTCGGCCCACGACCGGGCGATCTCGGGCGAGCGACCGAAGCGGTGGTGACGCGCCAGCAGCCGTCCCCGCCGGATGTCCTCGGGCAGTTCCAGGTACCAGATCTCGTCCATCAGTTCCGCTGTACCGGCCCAGGCTCCACCGCTGAGCAGGTAGTTGCCTTCGGTGACGACCAGCGGTACGTCCGGATCGACCCGAATTGCGCCAGCGATCGGCTCTTCGAGCATCCGATCGAACCTCGGCGCATAGACCGCGATACCCGTGGGCCCGGCCAGCCGACCCAGCAGAGCGCGGTAGCCGGGGGCGTCGAAGGTGTCCGGGGCGCCCTTGCGCTCCGCTCGACCGAGCCGCTCCAGTTCCGCCTGGGCGAGGTGGAAACCGTCCATCGGTACGTACGCCGCACGCTCGCCGAGCGCCGCGGTCAGCGCACTGGCCAGAGTGGACTTACCGGCGCCGGGCGGCCCGGTGATGCCGAGGATGCGCCGCGAGCCCGACGCCACCAACCGGCCAGCGCGCGCGACCAGCGACGCCAGTGTGTCCACTATGGCCGACGGGTGGTCACAGCAGTTCCCAGCCCGCACCTCGACGGACCAGCAGGTTGGGACTGACGAGATTCTCGCTCCCGGCGAAGAAGATGCGCTCGCAGGCCCGGTGGACCTTCTCCAGACCGGCCTGCGAGTCGGTGCCGGTTACGAACATCACGTCCCGGGCGGGTACGCCCACCACGATCTCGCCCTCGACCTGACCGGCGAGGCTCTCCCACACCTCGTCGGAGGTGAGCAGCGCGGATTCGACCCCGTCGAAGGACAACGTGAACACCGGCGGCAGGCCGTGTACCTCCACCCGGTCCAGCCGTGCCTCCAGGTTGTCTGCGGCGTTCCGGCGCAACGACCGGGGACGCATATCGAGATCGGCCAGGTCGGCGGCGGTCACCCACTGCTCGCCGTAGGGTGGCCCGACGGTGTAGCCGACCACAAGGTCTGCGAACCACTCCTCGTGTATCGGCGCATCCGGCCCGGTGGACGGGAACTCGGCGGCCGCATCGCGGGACATGGGCACGGGAAGGATCTCTGACGGAGTCACCTGCACGTGGGCAACGTACTGCGTGGCACCAACTCCGGGAAGCGCACCCGGGGTGTGTCGGCCGCCTCGCACCGGTTTCTACCGTTCCGGCGATCGGCAGGCGTCTCCGACCGGGCCGCTATGGCCATCGTGGACGCCGCCGCCGGTAGCGGCACCCGACCCGCAGCGCGCCTCCGGTGTACGACCAGACCGGCTCGACGAAGTGATATTTGTCACTTCATAGCTGCCGAGAGCGCCCGAACGGGCGCGATCCGGCAGCGAAGGTGCGTGTCGACACGAGGACTGGACAGCGCCGAGCAACCTGACCGAACGCTACGTACGCGGCATTGTCGACGCAGCGTATGCGGTTGTCGGCAAGACGGCACAGTGGCCGACAACCGTCGCCGGGAACCGCGAGGTCTGGCGTACCGGCGGAGACTCCAGGAAAATGGAGAGTGGCCCGCCCACGGTAGCCTTCAGCCCGCGAGCTGATCCCCTCGGCGAGCGACGCGCGCCCGTAGCTCAGTGGATAGAGCAGCTGCCTTCTAAGCAGACGGTCGTAGGTTCGAGTCCTACCGGGCGCACCACGTCTGTTCAGGCGTTTTCCCTGGTGAAATGGCGTTCCTCAGCTCTTGACGGCCCACCGGTCGGCGGCGGTAACCACGCACCGCCGCCGGGCCAACAGGACACGCCGGTTACGTAGGCATGGCGGTCCCTGGTAGCTGCCAGACGATACGGGAAGAATATGCGGCATGGATCGCCGTGCGGAGTTTGCGAGCTTCCTCAGATCCCGGCGCGCCCGGCTGCAGCCTGACGCTGTAGGGATCCCGTCCTCCACCAACCGTCGACGCACCCCTGGACTGCGGCGCGAGGAGATCGCGCACCTTGCCGGGGTGAGTGTCGACTATTACGCGCGGTTGGAGCAGGGCCGCAACATCCAGCCCTCGCCGACCGTCCTCGAAGCGCTCTCCCGTGCCCTGCGACTCGACCAGGACGAGTACCGGCACCTGGTAGCGCTGGCCGAACAGGGCCCGCTGCCGATACGGCGCAGTCCCGAGCGGGTACGCCCGGGGGTGCTACGACTTGTCGAGACGCTCGATCAGGTCCCTGCTTTCGTGCTCGGTCGACGCATGGACGTACTGGCATGGAACTCGATGGCAGCCACTCTGATCTGCGACTTCGGGGCGGTTCCGATGTCGCGGCGCAACATGCTGTGGCTGTTGTTCCTCGATCCGCGGGTCAAGGCGTTGCATGTCGACTGGTCGAAGATCGCCCGCGAGAGCATCGCCTACCTACGCGCGACCAGCGGTCGTCATCCTGGTGACCCGATGATCGCCGAGTTGGTCGGTGAGCTGAGCGCGAAGAGTGGTGAGTTCCGCGAGTGGTGGTCGTCGCACGATGTGCGGGAGAAGAGCCACGGGCCCAAGAACCTGCGTCATCCCGAGGTGGGTGCCCTGCACCTGTACTACGAGGCCCTGCAACTCCCGGACGGTCAGGACCAGACGTTGATCACCTACACCGCGAAGGCGGGCAGTGCGAGCCAGGCCAGACTCGACCTGTTGGCTGTGCTGGCCCGGGCCACCCAGGGCACGCTGCGGCAGACGACCCAGGGACCCTGACACACCGGGGCGTGTCGTGGCTGCCATCCGTCGAAATGAGTTGCGAACCGCCGGGGATGGTCCGTCCGGTCAGGTGACGGCCAGCGGAAGAGGGCCACCCACCGCACGCAGATGCTGGTAGATCCGCCCCTGCGGCTCAATGCCGTCGCAGTTGAGGATCGACCGGTGGATGTCCTGGAGGCACGGGATCGGGTCGAGGCCCATCTGATCGTTCAGCGCATCCCGCAACCGCTGGTAGACCATCAGTGCCTCGGCCCGGCGACCGGTGCGGTACAGCGCCAGCATGTACTGGGCGTGCAGTGCCTCGTTGAACGGATGATCTAAGACCAATGTCCGCAGCTCACCGAGCACCTCGTAGTGCCGACCGAGCATCAGATCGGCAGTGATCCGTTGCTCGACCGCGGCCAGTCGGGAAAGGTCGAGTTCGATGAGACGACTGGTGAGCACCTCACCGGTCTGGACGTCGGCCAGGGCCTTGCCTCGCCAGAAGTCCAGCGCCGTGCCGAGCAGGTCCGCCGACGCGGCGGCATCACCGACCGCCAGCGCCCGGCTGCCCAGTTTGGTCAGGCGCTGGAACTGCGCCAGGTCGAGATCTTCAGGCGGGAGCCGCAGGCAGTAGCCGTTGCGCTCGGTCCGTAGTAGCGATCGCGCGACTTCCCGGGTCGAGATCTGCAGGGCGTTGGCGATCGACTTCCGCAGATTGAGGATGTAGGTCTGGATGGTGGTGACCGCGCTGGCAGGTGGCGCGCTGCTCCACAGCTCCCGGGACAGCGTCGTGACCGAGACCGGCTCATTGGTTCCGAACAGCAGTACCGCGAGAACCTGCTTCAGTTGTTGTGCCCGTGGCGCGACGATGGTGTCCCCGAATTGCACGGTCATAGGCCCCAGAAGCTGGGCCCGCACCGGGTAATCAACCGACGTTTCTCCACGAAAACAAACTTCTGGCCGGACGATTGACATGACCAAAGTTTACATTGAACGACTAAAAGGATGCTGTCTGGAACATCACAAACATCCCTTGTATAAGCATTTGCGGAAGACTCTCCCGGTCTTTTCCGACAGCAATATGCAGCGGTGTTCTTGCGGGCGCGGCGGCTGGGCCGCCGCGCACCTGTGATCGCCCTACGAAAGGGCTGGTTCCGCCGCAATGCGACGCCAACCGTGCGCCGCCGCGTGGGTGGCGAGAGCCGGATCGGCGCCGACCATGACCGGCTCTCCGACCATCGAGAGCATCGGCAGGTCCGAGATGTGGTCACCGTAGGCGACGCAGTCTGCGGCAGCGGCTCCCACCGCGGTCATCACCCGCCCGACAGCGTCCGCTTTGGCTTGGCCGATCAGCGGTGTCGCAACCTCACCGGTGTAGCTTCCCGCCATAATGGCCGGTCTGGTGCACTCTATCTGGGAGGCACCGAGATAGCGTGCGATCGGGTCGATGCACGGCGGAAAGGACCCGGACACCAGCACGGTACGGACCCCGTCGCGACGGTGCTGCTGCAGTTCGGCGACGACCTCGGGCCGGAACAGGCCACCCTCTGCGAGTTCGGTCTGGAACCACCGTGCGCCGCATTCCTCGACCTCCCGTACCCGGTGATTCTGGTACGACCGGTAGTAGAGACGGTTCGTCTCTTCCCGCGGAACACCGGAAGCCGCCAGTTCACGCAGCTCGGTGGCGATTATCTGGTACTCCGACCCGGGACGACCCTGCTCCCGGAGAAAGAATTCCAGAAATCGGAACATACTCTTGACGGAGATCACTGTCTCGTCGACATCGAAGAATGCGGCCCGCCGTGGTTGATCGGTCATGAAAAACCTTTCCATACGGCTCGTGCCGGCGTGGCCGAGGAGGCCACGCCGGCACGATCGGTCCTCTGCGTTGTTCCTGACAAACTCAGCCGAGTTCGTTGTCCCGAATTGAGAAGAAGGTGATCACCGCACCCAGCAGCGCGAGTGCCGCAACGACGATCACCATGGTGTGCATCGCGGAGGTGACCCCCTGCTGCGCAGCGTCGAGCAGCCCGGCACGTTGGCCGGCCGGCACCACATCCAGTGCCTGGGCGGCCCGGCCCTGGGTCGACTGGATCGCGATGGCGCGGGCAGCCGCATCGGATACATCGGGATTCGCGCTGTGCAGCCGAGCCAACGTGACACCGCCCAACAGTGCCGCGGCGCCAGCGGTTGCGATCGACTCCCCGGTGATGCGGGTGGTGTTGAACATGCCCGCCGCCATGCCGGCATCCGTGACCGGGACCGAGCTGACCGCGGCGTTGTCCATCACGCCGAACGCCGAACCGACACCCAGCCCGAACACCAGCAACGGTCCGCCGATCGCCAGCCAACTCTGGCCGGGCTGCAGGGTGATCAGCCACAGCGACCCAGCGGCGATCAGCAGCGAGCTGATGGTGAGCACCACGCGGGGCGGCACCCGGCCCGCGAACTGACCGATCAGCATCGGCAGTACGAACACCGGCACCATCAGCGGCAGCAGCAGCAGGCCGGCCGCGCTGGCGCTGTAGCCGTCCGCGCCCTGGAAGTAGGCGGGCAGGTACACCACCAGGATCACGAAGCCGAACACGATCGTGAACGGCTGGGACATCACGGCGAGGAACGTCGGCCGGCGCAGCAGCGACAGGTTGAACACCGGTGCCGCCGAGCGCTTCTCCACCACCGCGAACGCGATCATGAACACCACCGCACCGGCGAACGAGCCGAGCGTCTGCACACTGGCCCAGCCCGCGGTCTGTCCCTTCACGAATCCGAGCGTGAGCAGGAACAGGGCACCGCTGAACGTGCACAGGCCCAGCCAGTCGATCGGGGCGCCGTCATTGCGGCTCTCCCGCAGCTGCGGGCTGAGGATGAACACCACGACCGCGAACAGCAGGTTGATCACGAACACGGCACGCCAGTTCACCAGGTCGATCAGTACGCCCGCGACCACCGGCCCCAGTGCGAGCCCGGCGCCGAACGCAGTGCCCAGTACGCCGAAGGCGCGCGCCCTGGCCGGCCCCTCGAAGCTTGCCGCAAGGAGGGCCGCACCGCTGGTCAGGATGCCGGCGGAGCCGATCCCCTGTACGGCACGGGCCACGTCGACCACCAGGATGTTGGTGCTCACCGCGCACAGCAGTGACATCAGCGCGTAGACCAGGGTGCCTGCCACGAGCATCCGGCGCCGACCGAGACGGTCCGCCAGCCCACCGGCGGCGAGCAGGGAAGCCGCGAAGGTCACGTTGTAGGCGTTGAGCACCCACTGCACGGACTGGCCGCTGGCGGTCAGCTCGGTGCCCATCCGGGTCAGGGCCACGGCCGGGCCGGTCACCGCCAACGGCACCATCAGGCTGGCCAGCCCGACCGCGACCAGGGTCGCGACCGGCCGGACCGGCTTGGGGGGAGTCTCCTGCGTGGGCAGTGACTCAACGGTATTAGTCATGCTTCTCTTCTCCGACCTGATCCGCCCGTCGCCCCGCCGTCGGTGCGGTGGAGGCCGGAAGATCAACGACTCGTCTCGCGACTGATCCGAACAGACTGGTCAGCGCACCCAGCTCCGCTTGACCCGCCACAACCCGTATTTTCGGAAAATCCAGACCGCCAAGCCAGGGCCGAGCCAGCCTGGGACTGCCAGACCCAGGTTCCGACGCACCGGCCCGGCAGGCCGGTCGCGGGCACCGCGACCACAGGGGTCGCCGACCGCTGGACACGGCCCCGGCCCCGCCCCGGACATTCACCGCTGCACCCCGGCGACCTCGGGATGTTCCCGTACGCAGCGTCCGATCTTCTGGCCGAGAAAGCCGTCGGCGACCAGCCGGGTCAGCAGGGGGTGCGGCCCATCCTCGGTCTGGGCCAGATTCGTCAGCACCGCCAGCGCCACGTCCGTACCGACCACGTCCAGCAACCGGAAGGGTCCCATGGGTAACCCGGTACCGAGCTTGACGCAACGGTCGATGTCGGCGGCCGGCCAACCCTCCGACAGCAGCCCCAGCGCATCGTTGAGAAGCGGGAAGAGCAGCCGGTTGACCACGAAGCCCGGCTCGTCGCCACAGTGCAAGGGGCGCTTTCCCAGCCGACGGCAGAGCGCATCCATCACGGCGGGAACCGGTCCGCTGGTCTGCCCGGTGTGCACCACCTCCACCAGGTTCATCGACGGGACCGGGTTGAAGAAGTGCAGGCCGACCAGTTGGCGACGCACCCCCACCCCTGCCCCGCAGTCAGCCACCGACAGGCTGGAGGTTCCGGTGGCGAGGACGGTGTGCGGCGCACACACCCGGTCCAGCTCAGCAAGCAACGACTGCTTCACCGCCAGGTCCTCGAGCACGGACTCGATGACGAGGTCACAGTCGGCGAGGGCGGCCGTGGAGGTGGCTCCATGCCAACCCGGTGCTGGATCCGCCTCGGACATTCCCGTGCGCATCCGGTCGAGCGCCTGCCTGGACCGGGCCACCACGGTGACCTGGAAGCCCGCACGTGCCAGTTCCCCGGCGATCCCGGCTGCCATGACACCCGACCCCAGGATGCCGACGTGTCGGGGCCCACCCTCGGCTACCGGGCCACCCGGCGTAGCTGCGGCCGGCGGCCCCGGTTCCATCGGGTACCGGTGGAAACCGGCCCCTGATTGTCGCCCGAGTCGTCCGTCAGCCACCAGCTCGGACAGCAGTGGTGCGACCCGGTAGACACTGTCCGCGGTCCGGGCGTGCAGTTCGGTCAGTACGTCGACCACTGTGTCGAGCCCGATCTCGTCGGCGCACCGCAGCGCTCCACCCGGCAGACCGCAGCCGAGTTCCAACGCCGCATCCACGTCCGCCGCAAAGACGTAGCCCCGCCCCACCATCCGGGCCGAGCGGTTGATCAACCCGAAGAGCAGTCGGGTGAGCGGTGTACCGACCGCGTCTGCAACCGGTACGGGGGAAAGGCCGAGCCGACGGACGAGCGACCGTACGTCGGCGAGTACCGCATCGTCGGTCTGCGGTCCGCGGACCAGTTCCGCCAGCTTCCCGGTACCTGGCGGGCCCGCGGCGCGTAACCCGATCACCCGCCCAGGCAGCGCACAGTCGGTGACCAGCTCACGCAGCGGGATGGCCGAGACCGTCGAGGCGATGACGGTGTCCGGCGCACAGAGCCAGTCGAGCGTCTGCAGTACGGTCCGTTTGGCGGCACTGTTCTCCGGTACAGCCTCCACCGCGAGCTCCACGGCGGGCAGCTCCGTCAGCTCGGCGACCGGCTTGAGCCGGCCCAGGACCGTGCCGGTGTCGGGTCCGGTGAGATACGGAGACAGCAGCTCCTGCATCGAGGGTGTCTGTCGGGACTGCGGCTGGTCCTGCGGCCCGGATGGTTCCGGCGAGGGCACGGTGGACAACCGCTCATCGACGACGGTGACATCGACTCCGGCGCGTGCCAACGCGACGGCCAGCCGGCCGCCTGCGGTACCCAGCCCGACAACCGCTGCGCTCGCGAACGTTCTGGTCATTGCTCTCCTTGGTCGGTGGGGATCCCCCGTGTCCTCGGCCGGTGACACCGCCGGGCATCACGGCGCGCGAATGCGTCCTGGCGGCGTCAGCTGACGCCGCCAGGACGCATTCGCGGTCAGGCCGCGGTCAGTACCAGCGCCGCGTTGTGGCCGCCGAATCCCAGCGAGGTGCTGACCACGACCTCCAGCCCTGCGGGGCGGGCCTGGTCGGCCACGACGTCCAGCGCAACCTGCGGATCCAGGTTCTTCAGATTCGCGGTCGGTGGAATCAGACCGTGTTCCAGCGACAACACCGCATAGGCGGCTTCGATGGCGCCGGCAGCAGCCAACGGATGACCGGTCACCCCTTTCGTCGAACTGACCGCTGGACCGTCGCCCAGTACCTCGCGCAGTACCCGGGCCTCCGTGGCGTCGTTGAGCGGTGTCGACGTGCCGTGCGCGTTGACGTACCCGACCTCGTCGGGGGCCACCCGCGCGTCGGCGAGCGCGCCGCGCAACGCACGGGCCATCCCGGCGCCGTCCGGACGCGGCGCCGTGATGTGGTGGGCGTCGGACGCCGCGGCATATCCCGACACCTTCGCCCGTACCCGGACCGAACGTGCCGCCGCGTCCTCGACCCGTTCCAGCACCAGTACGCAGGCCCCCTCGGCGGCGACGAACCCGTCCCGCTCAACGTCGAACGGACGCGACGCCGAGGCCGGATCCTCCGCGCGGGTGGACAGCGCACCCATCCGGTGCAGGCCGTTCATGGTGGCGGGGGTCAGCGCCGACTCGGTACCACCGGCCAGGACGACGTCGCACGCACCGCTGCGCAACAGTTCCCGGGCGGTACCCACCGCGGTCGCCCCCGACGCGCACGCCGTCGCCGTGACCAGGCTCGGACCGCACGCACCGCAGTCGATCGAGACCGCGCCGGCGACCATGTTGGGCATGCTCATCGGGATGGTGAGAGGTGACACCGCGTCGGCTCCCTCATCGAGGAACGCCCGGTGCTGGCGCTCCACCGTCTCCGTGCCGCCGAGGGAGTTGCCGAGCACCACACCGACGCGTGCCCCGTCCCAGGAACCCGGATCGAGGCCGGCATCGGCGATCGCCTGACGGGCGGCGACCACGGCAAGCTGTGCGAAGCGGTCCAGCCGCCAGGCGACGGACCGCCCGAGCAGCGCGTCGGCATCGAATCCGGGTACCCGGCAACTGAAGTCGACGGCCGCACCGGCGAGCGCCGGATCGGTTGCCGCCGCAGGCACTGCGGCACTGATCGCCGCCCAGTTCGCTGCGGTCCCTATGCCGGCCGGGGTGACCAGGCCGATACCGGTGACCGCGACATCGAAAGGCGCAGCGGTGGTCACGAGACCGGCACGCTCTTCGCGCGGAGCAGTTCGACCGCCTGGCGGACCGTCAGATCGGAGGTCAGTTCGGTGTCCTTGACCTGGATGCCGAATTCCTTACGGACGATCAGCGCGAGTTCGACGATGATCAGCGAGTCCACGGACAGGTCGTCGAACGTGACATCCGGCTCGATGTCCTCGGCCGGTACGCCGAAGCGGTTGGTCAGGATCGTGGCGAGGCGCTGTTCGAGGTCGTTCACGGGGATACCTTCCAGGGTCGGGTGATCGGATGGTCGTTGGCTGTCAGCCGGCCGGTACGCGGGCTGTCGGTGGAGCGGTAGGACTTGACATCCGCCCAGCGGACCGCCGCTGATCCCCAGGTCAGACCGCCGCCGAAGGCGGTCAGCAGGGTCCGGTGACCGGGGCAGAGCGTTCCATCGGCGACCGCGTCGGCGAGAGCCAGCGGAATGGACGCGGCCACCGTGTTGCCGACCTCGCCGATGTTGCTGACCACCGCCTTCTCGTCGAGTGCGAGCTGGTCGGCCAGGGCGTGCAGGATGCGCAGGTTGGCCTGGTGCGCCACCACACGGTCCACCTCACTGCGGTCCCAGCCGGCCCGGGCCAGACACGCCAGCGAGGATTCGTACATCCGGACCACGGCCTCCATGAAGACGGTGCGCCCCTGCATCCGGAAGTAGGTGTCGGTCAGCTCGGTGGGTCGGCCGGTGGAGCGTTGCAGCGAGCCGCCGCCCGGGATCATGATCAGTTCGGCCTGGCTTCCATCGCTGCCCAGGTCGAAGGCGTGCAGAGCACCCAGCTCGGTGCTGGCACCCGCGCGCAGCAGCACCGCGCCCGCCCCGTCGCCGAAGATCGTCCGCGTGGCGCGGTCCGCCGGGTCGAGGATGGTGGAGAAGGTGTCCGCCCCGATCACCAGTACCGTCTCGGCCAGCCCGACGCCGATCAGTCCGGCGGCGTTGGCCAGCGCATAGAGGAAGCCGGTACAGACCGCCGAGACGTCGAACGCCGCTGCTCCCACCATGCCGAGCCGCGCGGCGACCTCCGGCGCGGACGCCGGGCAGAGCCGTTGCGGGGTGGCGGTCGCGAGCACCACGGCATCCGCCCGGGGTACGCCGGCGGCCTGCAGCGCCAGATCGGCGGCCACGGTGGCCAGTTCCACGGTGCCGGTACCGGATCCGATGACGTAGCGCTGCCGGATCCCGGTACGTGTCCGGATCCACTCGTCCGAGGTGCTCAACGTCGATGCCAGCTCGTCGTTGGTCACCACGCGCTCCGGCAGGCAGCTGCCGAGTCCGGCGATGACGGCAGCAGGCCCGGTCACCGGTACCCGCCCAGGGCGCTGCGCTGGTCCAGCCCAGCCTCGACAGCCGGCACCAGCACCTCGGCCGGATCATCCGGACTCAGCGGTGCCGAGGCGGGCGGTACCGGTGGCAGTAGGACACCCGCCGCGCGCAGCATCGTCCGTACCCGCCGGATGTCGACCTGCGGGTCGACGCCGGCGGCGTGGCCGTCCGGTCGTACCACGACAGCCGCCGGCGCGCTGCCGAGCAACGGACGCAGGTTCCCGTCCGGGGTCAGCTCGACAACCTCGACGGTGTCCGACAGGTCGGCCCTGATCTCCCGGCACACCTGACGCCACCGGGTGTCCCGTCGGTCACCCGGCCACAGCAGAACGGTCATGCGGTCCCGGGCGATGTGCGGGAACTGGGCGGCCGGGTCGTCCGGTCCGGCCAGCGGAGCGAACGCCGGAACCCGCATGCCCGGCCGCAACCGACGGCGCACACCGAACCGGTCCAACAGTCCGTCGGGCGGCCCGTAGGCGACGTCGGTCTGACTCATCAGCGGAGCGCCGAGCCGTTGCATCACACCGGTGCCGGCGGCCAGCCGGACCAGCCCGTTGCGCAGCAGTACCTTCGCCGGATTGCGCAGCAGCCCCCACTCGGTCTGCCTGGCGGTGTTGAGCGACACCCTGGCGACCTCGATCCGACGCTCGGCGTCGAACGAGTCGAGCACCCGGGCGTCGAGCCGGCCACGGATCACCCCGCCGAGCTTCCAGCCCAGATTGACGGCGTCCTGCAGGCCGGTGTTCATGCCCTGTGCCCCGGCCGCGCTGAACACATGCGCGGCATCGCCGGCAAGAAAGCAGCGTCCGATCCGGAAGCTACCGGCGGTGTGCCGTCGGGCCCGGAAGACCGTGGACCAGTCCAACGACTCCAGTTGCCCGCCGGCCGGTGAGAGTTTGTCCAGGAAGTGCTGGAACATTTCCGCTGGTGGACCGTCGGGACTGTCCCACCGTGGTACCGCGAAGGCGATCCGCAGCCGGTCCCCGCCCAACGGTGCGAGACCGAGGGCACCGGCGGCGGAGTACGAGTAGACGAGCGCCTCCTGCGACACCGTGTCGCGTACCGTCGCGTCGCCGATGGCGAACAGCACCTGCCCGCTCTCCACCGGGAAGGGGACGCCCAGCAGCGACCGGGTGGTGCTGTGCGATCCGTCCGCACCGACCAGCCAGTCGACCTCCACCTGTTCGGTCGATCCGTCGGGGCCGCGCAGCTGCGCCACCGGCCGGGCGCCTGAGTTGTCCAGTCCCACCAGCGAGACCCCGGACTCCACCGCACCGCCCAGTTCGGTGAGCCGGGCACGCAGCACCTGTTCGGTCCGGGTCTGCGGAACCATGAGCCCGAAGGGGTACGGGGTGTCGGTCATCGCGCACATGTCGGCGGACGCGAGGTGCCTGCGGTTGGCGAAGAACTGCACCGAGTCGATCCGGTGGCCGCTGGCGACCAGCGGCTCGCTGACCCCGATGCCACGCAGGATCTCCAGCACCCGTGGCCACACCACGATGGCCCGTGACTGTACGGTGTGCTGCTCGGTGTCGTTGACGATACGTACCGCGATGCCCTGCCGTACCAGGTCCACCGCCAGGGCGAGACCGACCGGGCCGGCACCGATGATCAGGACCCTGACACGGTCCACTGCCGAGGAATTCACGAGTTCACCTCTTCGGGATCGCCGGCTGCTGTTCGGCCGGCGCGGTCAGCGGTACCGGTCGGCCCGGCCGCGGGTGCGGCCACCACCATGCCGGTCCAGGTGAAGCCCGCGCCCGCGCTGAGTACGAGCGCGAGTTCGCCGGGGCGCAGGGCGGCATCACCCTCAAGCGCGGACAGGTTCGCCAGGGCGTCGCCGGCACCGAGATGGCCGGTGTCGTCGCCGAGGTCGAGACACGGTGCCGCGGTCACGGACGCGACACCCGGCAGGTAGATCGTCTCCCTGCCGGCACATCCCAGCCGGGGCAGCAGTACGTGACGCAGCCGAGGGTCGTCGGGTGCCACATCGGCATCAGCGAGTGTCGCGGCCAGCACGCACCGGACCCCGTCGGCCACGGTCTTGCCGAAGGCGTCCTTGCCCACCGCGGCGAGAAAGCTCTTCTTGGTCCGGCGTACATCCACAGTGGAGCTATGTTCGTTCGGTCCGGTGGCGAAGGGCAGATCGCCACGGTGCATCGACTCCAGTTCGGACGCCGCGACCGTGGTGATGGACAACAGTTCCAGTCCGGTGGACCGACCGTCGGCAGTAGCCAGTACCGCAGCGGTCGCACCATCGCCGTAGAGCACACCGTAGTCCCCGCGCCACCGGTCGAAACCGGGCGCGGCGAAGCGATCGGCCGTGGTGACCAAGGCGGCACCGGCACTGCCGGCGGCCAGTAGCCGCGCCACCGCGAGCTCCAGCGCGATCGCGCCACCGTTGCACATCTGCTGGACACCGAACGGTACGGCCGGCGCCGACAGCCGGTGCGCCACATAGTGTGCCGGCGACCAGAAGTCATGGCCCTGGAAGTAGGTCCAGGCGTGTGCGGTCAGGGAGAGTTCGGCTGCCGTGCGTCCCGCCGCACGCAGCGCACGTTCCGCCGCCAGTACGGCCATCTCCGGCGCGGCGAGGTCGGTGGAGACGGGAAGTTGCCGGTAACCGCTGGCCTCGACGTCCTCAGGGTGCAGCAGCCCGTTCCCGAGTGCCTCCTCCAGCGTCACGGTATGGGGCGGCAGCCACTGGGCAGCGCTCTCGATCCGTATCCGGCCCGCGATCCTCATGACGCCTCCGGTCCGCGACGTCCGGCCGGGGTGGGTACCTGGAACAGCAGTGTGGCTCGCGCCGCCGTCCGGCCCTGTTGCTCGAAGGTGACCCGGACCGGGACCGGCTCACCGGAATCAGTCGCCGGCAGCGGCCGGCCGGCACGCACCACGGTGATCTCGTCCAGTTCGCAGTACTGGGAGAAGCTCGCTTCCAACCCGACCAGCTGCGCCGATGCCGGCGCGATCTTCGGGTCGGCGGCCAGTACGACCAGGCCGAGCTGCCGGGCCGCTTCCATCATCACCATGCCGGGCAGGTGGTCCTGCGGGTGGTCGAACATACTGGGATGCCGCAGCGGCACCCGCATCCGGGCGCTCGCCGACCTGGCCTCGAACAGCGGCTCGTACAGCACCACGTTGCCGGGATCGCTGCGGCCGACCCGGTCCGGCGCGAGGACCCGGCCCGAGGGCAGGGGCTGTTGCGCCGCGCCCGTGGTCAGGTCGGCGGAAGTGACCGGCGGGCGACCGTCCCGCCGGCCGGTGCGCATCTCCTGATACGCCTCCCCGGTCAGATACGCGACGTCGATGTGCACCGTGCCAGCGGTTTCCGCGCCGACAACCAGATCGATGGTGTAGGTCAGCGCTCGCAGGACCCCGGCCAGGGAACGGGCGTTGTGGGTACGGACCGCCAGCCCGAGTTCATCGACATCGCTGGTCAGCAGATCTGGTCGCTCGATCGACATCGACCAGCGGCGGAGGATGAAGTTGGTGTCGAACGGCACGTCGAAGTAGACGTGTCCGCCGTAGGTCTCGGCCTGCCTCGCGCATTCGAGCAGCAGGAGTGGGTCCAGGTGCCCGGCGCTTCCGGGCAGGTCCCGGTAGTACGTATGGAATGGCGGGATACGGGCGGCCGCCAGATAGTCCCGCTCATCGATTCTGTTGCTGTCGGTGAGGAACACCTCGGCCAGTGCGTGCCGGTGCAGCAGGCGGCGGTCCACCGTACGGTCAAAACTGAGTTCGGCCAGTCCGATGGCGGATGTTCCCCGGCCCAGTGTCGTCGTCATAGCACTACCTTTTCCGAAAAGATCGGAGTTCCCACGCCATCTGCCCCATCGCGGACAGCACGACGAACTCGCTGGTAGTAGAGATGCCGGTAAGGACGTGGGCCAGTATGCCCGGCACCAGTCGGTCGGCCCTCAATGCAAACTCAACCGCTTCCCTGTACCGACAGTCACCTTCGTCGGAAACGTTTCCGCGCGGTCGACGACGCATTCTCCACATGCCGGTTTATCGGGGTGATACCAGGAGTGGTGCGCCTTTGCCGGCGCACAAAGAATTGATTTCAGGCCAGCCGGCCGGACAAAGGGTCCGACCCATTCCTGCCGACCCGCTGCCAGCGGGAATGGACGGTGGACCCGCACGAGCCGGGCGCACGCCCTTCCGGACCCGTCGGGGCAGGGCTACTGTCGGCCTACCCGATCGCGAGCTGTCGGTGAGGTCGTGGTGCACATCAAGACGGGCGTCGCTCTCGGCGGCGCACTGATTCTGCTGGTCCTGCTGGTGATCATCTGCCGGTCAGGCCCGGCGGTGCTGTGACCGGGCGAGTGGACCGGAGAGACACGGCCTAGGCGCGGGCTGCGCTGCGGGCCTCGGCCATGCCCTTGTTGGCCAGGGCGTCGGCCCGTTCGTTGCCCGGATTGCCGGCGTGCCCCTTGACCCAGAGCCACTCGACCGTGTGCCGGGCTGCCGCGGCGTCCAGCCGCTGCCACAGCTCGGCGTTGAGCACCGGTTTGCGGGCCGAGGTCAGCCAGCCGTTGCGCTTCCAGCCGGCCAGCCAGCTGGTGATGCCGCCGCGCACATAGCTGCTGTCGGTGTACAGCCGTACGGTCGAGGGCCGGGTCAGGCTCTCCAGCGCCTGGATCGCGGCCATCAGTTCCATCCGGTTGTTGGTCGTCCGACCGGCCTCACCGCCGCAGAGTTCCCGTTCGTGGTCGCCATAGCGCAGCAGCGCACCCCAGCCGCCTGGGCCGGGGTTACCACTGCACGCACCGTCGGTGTAGATCTCCACGACGGTCTGCGACGACTGCTCTGCCATACCGTCAACCTACCGGACCGCGGGTGACACTCCAGACGGGCAGACCTGGACTCGACATGACTGAATGTCATCGATATGTAGGCCGACCGTGAAAATGCCAGCCTGGACAGGTGCCGGTGCACGGCACGAACGTCGATCCGGCACGATATGTACGTGACGGCAGACCCGGAGGCCGCGCTCGCGGCGTATCCGTGGCGCCTCGACCCGGAGACGCTGCGGGAGGTGATCGACGACCGGGCGCCGCTGCTGGCTGCCCGCGAGTCGCTCACCGCCGAGCTGTCGGGGGCCACCGACGACGCCGCGCTGGCCCGACTGTACGGGCTGCGTTCGGTGACCAACCGGCTGCTCGACGACCTGGACGCCGCGCTCGACGACGGCAAACGCGCGGTGGACCACGCCCAGCTCACCGGCAGCCAGCGACGTACCGCGATGGCCCGGACCAGGCTCGCGCACGCGCACCAGAACGCCGGCCGGCACGCCGAGGCGGACCGGGAGTACGCGCTCGCCGCCTCCGACGACCTGCCCGACCGGCTGCGGGCCGCGATCCACCAGCGCACCGGCGCGTGCTGCTTCGAGCAGGGCCGCTACATCGAGGCCTGCGAGCACTTCGAGAAGGCGCTGGCGTTGCGCCCCGACGCCGACGCGGAGTTCGTCTCGATCGTGGAGACGGGGCTGGAGGCCGTACTCACCAGCGCCACCCTGTCCGGCTGGGGGCCGTACCGGCGGACCCTGCCCGAGCTGCTCGGCAGGCCGGCCGTACCGGTGTGTAAACGCGACACCCGTACCGGCCGGTGGGGATACGAGCATCCCCAGGGCGGCCAGCTGATCGACCCCGTGTACGACGAGGCGATGCCGTTCTCCGACGGGAAGGCGTGGGTGCGTCGGGCCGGCGCGCTCGGCTGGGAGGTCATCGACCAGAACGGCGAGCCGCTGTCGCGTCCGCTGCGTTTCCGGGCCATCGAACCGTTCCGGGAGGGCCTGTGCTGGGTGCGCCCTGAAGACTCGCTGGAGGGCTGGCAGGCGGTCACGGTGACCGGCGAGGTGGTGGTGGCGCCCGACGGCTACCGGGAGCCGCGCCCGTTCCTGCACGGGCTGTCGGTGCTGCGACGGGGTGACGTGTACGGCGCGGTGGACCGCTACGGTGACGTCGCGATACCGTTCGACTACGAGGCATTCTGCACGGCGACCGCCGACGGCCGGCATGTCGCCGGTTTCACCGCCGAACAGCTCGCCGTGGTGGACCGGCTCGGTCGGCGTGGGGTGATCGACACGGCCGGACGGCTGATCGTGCCGCCCTGCTACGAGGACGTGCAGCTGCATCCGGTCGGATATCTGATCAGGTTGGACGAGTCGGTGTATCCGCATCCGTCCGACCAGCACAAGGTGCCCGGTGAACCCGGCACCTGGGGTGCGCTGGACCGCCATGCCCGGCCCCTGATCGAGCCACACCACCTGACCCGGGCCGGTGTTCTCAGCGAGCTGGACGGGATGCTGCGGGCCAGCCGTCCCATCCTGTGACCGGCCGCAATTGTACGACGTACGTCGAACCTGTCCGGCCCCGGGTCCGCTGCCGATGGCACCCGTCACCACCGACCTTTCCCGCCCCGACCTGGGGTTAGTGTCGGTGGCATGGAGTTCCGACACCTTGGCCGTTCCGGCCTGCTGGTCTCAGAGATTTCGTACGGCAACTGGCTCACCCACGGCTCCCAGGTCGAGGAGGATGCCGCGCTGGCCTGCGTACGCGCCGCGCTGGAGGAGGGAATCACGACCTTCGACACCGCCGACGTCTACGCCGCCACCCGGGCCGAGACGGTCCTCGGCAAGGCGCTGAAGGACGAACGTCGCGAGGGTCTGGAGATCTTCACCAAGGTCTACTTCCCCACCGGACTGGGCCGCAACGACCGCGGACTGTCCCGAAAACACATCACCGAGTCGATCAACGGCTCGCTGCGCCGGCTCGGCACCGACTACGTCGACCTGTACCAGGCACACCGCTACGACTACGCCACCCCGCTGGAAGAGACGATGACGGCGTTCGCAGACGTCGTACGGGCCGGTAAGGCGCTCTACATCGGTGTCTCGGAGTGGCGCGCCGAGGAGATCCGCGAAGCGGTCGCACTGGCCCGCGAGCTGAACATCCAGCTGATCTCCAACCAGCCGCAGTACAACGCGCTGTGGCGGGTCATCGAGGCCGAGGTGGTACCCACCTCACAGGACCTGGGGCTCAGCCAGATCGTCTGGTCGCCGATCGCGCAGGGCGCGCTGACCGGCAAGTACCGGCCGGGTGAGCAGCCGCCGGCCGGCTCCCGGGCCACCGACGACAAGGGCGGCAGCGACATGATCGCCCGCTGGCTCAACGACGAGGTGCTGGGCCGGGTACAGCAGCTTGTTCCGCTGGCCGAGCAGGCCGGATTGTCCATGGCGCAGCTCGCGGTCGCCTGGGTGCTGCAGAACCCCAACGTGGCCTCGGCCATCGTCGGGGCGTCCCGGCCGGAGCAGGTCCGCGACAACGTCAAGGCGGCGGGCGTCAGCCTCGACGCCGACCTGTTGAAGAAGATCGACGAGGTGCTCGACCCGGTCGTGGAACGCAACCCGGCCAAGACGCAGAGCCCGCGCGAACGCAACTAGTACGACAGTCCCGGGGTACGGCGGTCGGCCCCCGTACCCCGGGACTGTCAGTCGCTCTCCTGGCTCAGGCTCATCTCGTACTCCACCCGATCGTCCTCGACCAGCCGCACCGTGGCCACACCCTTCTCGGACAGTTCGCGCCAACTCTGACCCAGCCACGACTCGGCGTCGGACTGGCTGCCGAACGCCTCACCTGGACCGGTGGTCGGTTCGCCGGCCGCATCCTGGTACCGCCACATCCACGCCATGGTCACGCTCCACGATCTCGAGGGTTGCGGGCCTTGCCAGCTTACGGTTCTCCCCCACCGCACCGGGCCGAGGAGAACGACCACGGCCCGGTCCGGCCCGGCGAGCGCGGGACCCGACGGATCGGCGAAGATGGCACCGTGACGCACGCGCAACGGGTACTGGTACTGGGCGGCATCAGCTCCGGCAAGTCGGAGTTCGCGGAGCGGCTGCTCGTCGGGGAACTGGCCGCCGACGCCGCCAGGCTGCACCATCTGGCCATCCGGCCGGCCGGCTCCGACGGGGCCGACGGGGCCGACGGGGCCGACCGCACAGTGGCCGACCGTGTCCAACCCGACACTCGCTGGCACCGGCTGGACTGCGGTTCCGAGGAATCGCTGATCAGCGCACTGGCCGCGGTACCGGCGGACGACGCGGCACTCGTCGACGACCTCGGCGACTGGGTGGCCACCGCACTGGCAGACACCGGGGGATCCGACGCCGGCCGCGGCCCGGCGGACCGGATCGCCGCTGCGGTACGCGACTGCCCGGCCCGGTCCCTGGTGGTGGTCAGTCCGCAGGCCGGATTGTCCGGGACGAACGACCGGCGGTTCGCCGGCCTGCTCGGCACCTGCAACCAGGCGCTCGCCGCGGTGTGCGACGCGGTCGCGCTGGTGGTGGCCGGCCGAGTGGTCTGGCTACCCGCCCGGGACGCGACGCCAGCGGTCTACGCCGCCGTGGGATCGCGGCCCGGCACGGCGGGCGACAGCGGGCAGAGCGGTGCCCCAGCTGGAACTGCTGAGCCGGCCGGAACTGCTGTGCCGACCACAGGGGCTCTGCCGACAGCAGGGGCTCTGGAGGACGGGGCCACGGCCGCACCGGTGGCGCCCGCGACCGAGCCGGTGGACATCGGGCCGGCCGAACCCGACGCGGACATCATGGCCATCCACCCACCGGACCGGATCGCCATCAACGCCGCACGCGACCGGCTGCGGATCCTCGCCACCGGCGGCACCGGGCTGGGCGCGCTCGCCGAGCCGGTGGCGTGGGCGGCCGGCAGTGCCGGTACGGCAGCTCCCTGGGCCTCGATCCGGGTGGTACTGGTCGGCGTCGACCACGACGGCGGTGCCGCCGCCGGGGACGTACCGGCCAGCGACCGGCTGGCCGACGTGCGGGCCGGCACCGCACCGCTGGCCCGACTCGCCGAACGGGTCGGCGCGGCGGTCACCGTGGCCGATCTGGCCGAGATCGATCTCGGCGGGCCCGCGCCGGCCATGGAGCTCACCGACGTACTCTCCGCCGATCAGGCCGACCGCGCCTTCGCGCTCGGGCGTGAGCTGGCCGACCGGGCCGCCGACGAAGGTGTACAGCTGCTGGTTCCGGCGACCTGCGGGGCAGGCGTGCAGGCCGTCGCGGCGGCGGTGCTGGCCACCGCGACTGGCTCCGAACCCGCCGGGCTGCTGGGCCGGGTGATCGGCAGCGCCGAGGCGCTGGACGACGACGCGTGGATCGCCCGCTGCGTGGCGGCCCGGGACGCGCTGCACCGCATCCGGCTGCGGTCCCGGGATGCCCGGTCGCTGCTGGCCATGGTGGGCGGTGCCGACCTTGCCGCACTGACCGGTCTACTGGTCGGCGCGGCGGTCCGGCAGCTACCGGTGCTGGTGGACAATCCGGCTGCCGCGACGGCGATGGTGCTGGCCCGCGACCTGGCGCCCAGCTCCCCGTGGTGGTGCCAGGTTCCCGACCACGGCCGGCACCCCGCCGTACGGCTGGTGTGCGACCTACTCGGGATGGAACCGTTCCTCGACCTCGGGCTCGGCCTCGGCGACGGCAGCACCGCACTCACCGCGGTCGGGCTGCTCCGGTCCGGTCTGACACTGGCGGCCGCGCTCGACGAGGAGGCTCCGGACCCGGTCACCGCCGGAGCGGGTGGCAACTGACCGCACCGCCACCAGGCCCGGAGGTCCGGCATCCGGCGCGGGCGAACGGTCAGGACCCGTCGCCCGCGTCGTAGGCGGTCACCAGCTTCTTCGGCGCGGTGAGCCGCCACGCGGCCACGATCAGCTCGTGCAGCTCGGCCGGGTCGATGCGGGCCAGCTCGACCCGTACCCACCCGAACCGCCCGGTGTAGGGCGCCACCGCGTAGGTCTGCGGATCATCGGCCACCAGCGCGGCCTGCTCGTCCGGCGAGGACTTCAGCGTCACGTACGAGCGTTCCGGTGCACCGACCGCGAACATCTTGCCGTTGACCCGGCAGGTCGTGTCGGTGCCCCAGGTCAGTACCTCCTCTGCGCCCGGCAACGCGAGCGCGATCCGGCGGACCTCCCCGAACGTGGCACCCGCCATCACTTCACCGACGGGGTGACGAACGGGGGTTTCACCACCTGCATCGCCGACCGCCGGCCACGTACGTCCACCTCCACCTCACCGCCCTCGGACAACCCTGAGCCGGTGTCCAGCAGCGCCAAGGCGATCCCGCGCTTGAGGGTCGGGGAGAACGTCCCGCTGGTGACCTCACCGACCTGGGTGTCGCCGGCGTAGACGGCCATCCCGGGCCGTGGGATGCCCCGGCCGGCCGCGGACAGTCCCCACAGCCGGCGGGCCGGTCCGGCCTCCTTCTCGGCCAGCAGCCTCTCCCGGCCCCAGAACTCCGGCTTCTTCCAGCCGACCGCCCAACCGGCCCGCGCCTGCACCGGACTGATCGACATGGACAGGTCCTGCCCGTGCAGCGGATAGCCCATCTCGGTCCGCAGCGTGTCCCGTGCGGCCAGGCCGCACGGCCGTACGGCCAGGTCGGCGCCCTCCTCCAGCAGCGCGTCCCACACCTTCCCGGCGTACTCCCACGGTATGACCAGTTCGTAGCCGTGTTCGCCGGTGTACCCGGTACGGCACACCACCAGGGAGCGGCCGCCGATGGACCCCTCCTCGAAGCTCATGTACCCGTGCCGGCTGGGCGTGCCGAGCCGAGCCAGCAGATCCGCCGACAGCGGCCCCTGCACCGCGATGATCGCGAAATCCCGGTGCTGGTCGGTCACGGACACCCCGTCGGGGGCCGCCTCGGCCAGCCGCCGGCACACCTCCGCGGTGTTCGCCGCGTTGGGGATCAGGAACACCAGATCGTCGGAGTAGCGGTAGGCGATCAGGTCGTCGACCACACCGCCACTCGCATCGTCGCAGCACAGCGTGTACTGCGCCTGACCAGCACCGATGCGGTCCAGGTCGTTGGCCAGGCAGCGGTTGACGAACTGCGCGGCGCCCGGACCCCGTACGGTCGCCTTGCCCAGGTGTGAGACGTCGAAAAGACCGACCGCCTCACGCACGGCGGTATGTTCAGCGATCACACCACCACCGGTGTATTCCAGCGGCATCTGCCATCCGCCGAATGCGGCGAACTTCGCACCCAGTGCCTGGTGCCGGTCATACAGCGGGGACTGAACGAGGTCGTCGGTCATGGGTGGGAACCTACCCGCCGGCCCGTTGCATCTAGCATCGACTCCGGCCCGTCCGCACCACCGCCACCAGGGAGGGTACGGCCGGGTGGTTCGCACCCATCGACGCGGCACACCCCCCGCCCACGACCCGGAGGCATTGCGTGACCTCGCTCGCCCTCGCTGACACCAGTTCAGCCGCCCTCGCTGTCGACGCTGTGGTCGTCGGCCTGCACCAGCCCACCGACCCCACCGGTACACCGACCCTGGCGGCCGGCGCGGAGGAGATCGACCAGGCCTTCGACGGCCGGCTCGCGGAGTCCATGACGCTGCTCGGCGCCACCGGCGCGGTCGGCGAGGTGACCCGGCTGGTCAGCCTGGGCGCGGTCACCGCGCCGGTGGTGGCCGGTGTCGGGCTGGGCCCGGCGGGAGTCACCGGCACCGCGGGCGCGGAAGCGGTACGGCGCGCGGCCGGCGCGGCGGTCCGTACGCTGGCCGGCAGCGCCACCGTCGCGCTGGTCCTGCCGCTGGACGCGGAGAGTCTGCGGGCCGCGGCCGAAGGTGCGGCGCTGGGCGGCTACCGGTTCGCCGGCTACCAGACCCGCCCCAGCGGCGATCGCAAGCCGGTCACGGCGGTCCAGTTCGTGGTGGCCGACGGCAAGGACAAACTGGCGAAGGCTGAGCTGAAGCGGGCGGCGTCGCTGGTCGACGCGGTCAGCCGTACCCGCGACTGGGTCAACAGTGCCCCCAACGAGCTGCGGCCGTCCGCTTTCGCCGACCAGGTCTCGGCCGCGGCCCAGAAGGCCGGCCTGTCCGTCGAGGTACTCAACGAGAAGACTCTGCGCAAGGGCGGCTACGGCGGCATTCTGGCGGTGGGCTGCGGGTCGGAGGACGGGCCGCGGCTGGTGCGCCTGGCGTACTCGCCGAAGGGCAAGCCGGCCAGCCGGGTGGCCCTGGTCGGCAAGGGCATCACGTTCGACTCGGGCGGCCTGTCGATCAAGCCCAGCGCCGGCATGTGGGAGATGAAAAGCGACATGGGCGGGGCCGCGGCGGTGGCCGGCGCCATGCTGGCGATCGCGGCGCTCAAGCCGAAGGTCGAGGTCATCGCGTACCTGCCGATGGCCGAGAACATGCCGAGCGGCACCGCGTACCGGCCGGGTGACGTGGTCACCATGTACTCCGGCAAGCGGGTGGAGGTGCTCAACACCGACGCGGAGGGCCGGATGGTGCTGGCCGACGCGATCGCCCGGGCCTGCGAGGACAACCCGGACTACCTGTTCGAGACCTCCACGCTGACCGGTGGTCAGGTCACCTCGCTGGGTAAGCGGATCGCCGGGGTGATGGGCTCGGAGGAGCTGCACGAGCGGGTCAAGCGGGCGGGTGACACGGCCGGCGAACCGATGTGGCCGATGCCGCTGCCGGACGAGATCCGCAAGATCATGTCGTCGGACGTGGCGGATCTGCTGCAGTGCGCGTCCGGGCTGGAACGTTCCGGACACATGCTGCAGGGCGGTACGTTCCTCGCCGAATTCGTCGCCGATGGCGTCCAGTGGGCGCACCTGGACGTGGCCGGCCCGGCATACCACACCGGCGAGCCGTACGGGTACATGTCGCGCGGCGCCACCGGCGTACCGGTACGGACCCTGGTCGAACTTGTCTGCGACGTCGCCGAGAACGGCTGAACCGACCACGATGGCGGTCCGGCGGGGTCGCGACCCCGCCGGACCGCCGGCCCCGGCTCGACAGGCGGCGATACCTCTGTGGTGGTACTCATGAGCAGCGCCCAGCGGTGAAGTGCCAAGATGACCGGGGCACTACTGGAAGACGTAGGAGATGACGTGAGCGACTCCAGCGGCGGCTACGACGTAGTCATCCTCGGCGGCGGAAGCGGGGGCTATGCGACCGCGTTGCGCGCGGGCACCCTCGGGCTGTCCGTCGCGCTGATCGAGAAGGACAAGGTCGGCGGCACCTGCCTGCACCGGGGCTGTATCCCGACGAAAGCGTTGCTGCACGCCGGTGAGATCGCCGACGCCGCTCGCGAGGCCGCCCAGTTCGGGGTGCAGGCCAGCCTCGACGGGGTCGACATGGCCGGCGTCAACAAGTACAAGGACGGCGTGGTCTCGCGGCTCTACAAGGGCCTGCAGAGCACCCTGAAGGTGCGCGGCGGCATCACCACCATCGAGGGTGAGGGCCGGCTCGTCGCACCGAACACCGTCGAGGTCAACGGTCAGCAGGTGACCGGCCGGCACGTGGTGCTGGCCACCGGCTCCCACTCCCGTTCACTGCCCGGCCTCGACGTCGACGGCGAACGCGTACTGACCTCCGAGCACGCCCTCAACCTCGACCATGTACCGGCGTCGGCCGTGGTGCTCGGCGGCGGCGTCATCGGCGTCGAGTTCGCCAGCGCCTGGCGTTCCTTCGGCACCGAGGTGACCATCATCGAGGCGCTGCCCCGCCTGGTCGCGGCCGAGGACGAAGAAGTCTCCAAGGCCGTCGAGCGGCAGTTCCGCAAGCGCGGAATCAGCTACTCCACCGGCACCCCGTTCACCGGTGTGGAGAAGACCACGGACGGCGTACGGGTGAGCATCGAGGGCGGTAAGACCTTCGACGCCGAACTGCTGCTGGTGGCGGTGGGCCGTGGCCCGGTCACCGCGAACATGGGGTTCGAGGAGCAGGGCCTGCGAATGGACCGCGGATTCGTGCCGACCGACGAGCGGCTGCGCACCAACCTGCCCAACGTCTACGCCGTCGGCGACATCGTGCCCGGGCTACAGCTCGCGCACCGCGGCTTCCAGCAGGGCGTGTTCGTCGCCGAGGAGATCGCCGGGCTCAACCCGCCGGTGATCGACGAGAGCGGAATCCCGCGGGTGACGTACTGTGAGCCCGAAGTGGCCTCGATGGGGCTCACCGAATCCGCGGCCAAGGAACAGTACGGGGCGGACAAGGTCGAATCCCTCAACTACAACCTGGGGGGCAACGGCAAGAGCCAGATCCTCAAGACCCAGGGCTTCGTGAAGTTGGTCAGGGTGGCTGACGGCCCGGTCGTCGGCATCCACATGGTGGGTTCCCGGGTCGGGGAGCTCATCGGGGAGGCTCAGCTGATCTACAACTGGGAAGCGTTCCCCTCCGATGTCGCCCAACTGGTCCACATGCACCCAACCCAGAATGAGGCGCTCGGCGAGGCGCACATGGCACTCGCCGGAAAACCCTTGCACGTCCACAGCTGATCGCGCCCGTTCGACGCACAGCCCGAATTCCACGAGGAGTCATGCTCATGCCGACCTCGGTCACCATGCCGCAGCTCGGAGAAAGCGTCACCGAAGGCACCGTCACCCGGTGGCTCAAGCAGGAAGGTGACCGGGTAGAGGTCGACGAGCCACTGCTCGAGGTGTCCACCGACAAGGTCGACACCGAGATCCCGTCCCCGGCATCCGGCGTACTGAGCCGCATCGTCGTACCGGAGGACGAGACCGTCGACGTGGGCGCCGAACTTGCCGAGATCGCCGGCGACGGCGAGGATGCCGGCGGTTCCGCGGACGCACCCACCGAGCAGCCGTCCCAGCAGACCGACGAGCCGCGGGCCGAGCAGTCGTCGGCCGACGGCTCACCGGCCAACGACGAGCCCACTGCCCCGGCGCAGGACCCCGAACCGGCGCCCGCGGCGCAGAGCTCGAGCTCCGACGCCTCCGGTGACGCCGAAGACAGCGCGGTCACCATGCCCGCTCTGGGCGAGTCGGTCACCGAGGGCACCGTCACCCGGTGGCTCAAGGAGATCGGCGACACCATCGCGGTGGACGAGCCGCTGCTGGAGGTCTCCACCGACAAGGTGGACACGGAGATCCCGTCTCCGGTCGCCGGTACCGTACTGGCCATCAAGGTACAGCAGGACGAGACCGTCGAGGTCGGTACCGAACTGGCGGTCATCGGTTCCGGGCAGCCGGCGAAGGCCGAGCCCGCCAAGACCGAGCAACCGAAGACAGAGCAGCGGAAGGCCGAGCCGGCCAGGACCGAGCGGACCGCGGAACCGGTACAGCAGACCGAACCGGTGAGCGCGCCGCATCAGTCCGCACCCGCCGTCGCGAAGTCGGCCTCCGCGCCGCCCAACGGCTCCGGCGAGTCGGTTAGCTACGTCACCCCGCTGGTACGCAAGCTGGCGGCGCAGCACGGCATCGATCTGGCCGAACTGTCCGGAACCGGAGTGGGTGGCCGGATCCGCAAGCAGGACGTGCTGGAGGCCGCCGAACAGCGCAAGGCCGCCGAGGCGAAGGCGAAGCGGGCGCAGAGCCAGCCGGCACCGGCTCAGCCGGAGACCGCCGAGGGCGGCCACGGTGCGCCGAAGTCGGCGCCCAGCCCGTTGCGTGGCCGTACCGAGAAGTTGTCCCGGATGCGGCAGGTCATCGCCAAGCGGATGGTCGAGTCGCTGCAGACCTCGGCGCAGCTCACCACGGTGATCGAGGTCGACGTCACCCGGATCGCGAAGCTGCGGCAGTCGGCGAAGGCCGATTTCCAGTCGCGGCACGGCGTGAAGCTGTCGTTCCTGCCCTTCTTCGCACTCGCCGCGGTGGAGGCGTTGCGGATCCACCCGAAGCTCAACGCCTCGATCAACGTCGACGAGAACACGGTCACCTACCACGACCAGGAGAACCTGGTCATCGCGGTGGACACCGACCGTGGTCTGCTGGTTCCGGTGATCCACAACGCCGGTGACCTCAACCTGTCCGGGTTGGCCCGGCGCATCGCAGATCTGGCGGAACGCACCCGCGACAACAAGGTCAGCCCGGACGACCTGGCTGGCGGCACCTTCACCCTCACCAACACCGGCAGCCGGGGTGCGCTGTTCGACACGCCGATCTTCCCGCAGCCGCAGGTCGCCATGCTGGGCACCGGCGCAGTGGTGAAGCGCGCGGTGGTGGTCGAGGACAGCCGGCTGGGTGAGATCATCGTGCCACGCTCGATGGTCTACCTGGCTCTGTCCTACGATCACCGGCTCATCGACGGCGCGGACGCGGCCCGCTTCCTGGCCACCGTCAAGGAACGGCTGGAGGCCGGCAACTTCGAGGCCGAACTCGGCCTGGCCTGACCGAGAAGGCGACGAGGGCGCCCACGACAGTTGCCGTGGGCGCCCTTCGTCTACACGGATGGTCGGGCGGGTCAGCCGCCGTTACTCGGCCGATAGCTGGCGGCCCGGCGAGCGCTCGGGGCGGCCGCCGCCAGGTCACCGACGGCGTCGAAGAACGCCCGGCCCATCACGGCGCGGGCGGCCACCGCCGGGTTGGTGGCACCGAAGTTGTCGGCATCCGCTTGGCCGAAGGCGAAGAGCGAATAGATCAGCACCGGCGCACCGGCGGCGCTGAACATGATGCCGGCCTCGTGCCGACCGTCGTCCAGCCAGCCCGCCTTGGTGGCCACCCGCAACCGCTCGTCGGAGGACATCACCCGACGGATCCCGTCGGTGAAGGCCACCGGCGACCGCAGCAGCTTGAGTAGATAACTGGTGGAATCGGCGGACAGCACAGTGCCGGCGGCCAGCTGCTGGAGCAGGTCGTGCATCTCCCGCGGGGTGGTCCTGCCCAGGTAGAAGCGGTTCGGGTTCGCCACCGGATCCACCTGGGTGTTCGGGAAGCCCTTGGCGACCAGCGTGTCGTTGATCTCCTTGGCCGGGCAGACCAGGCCACACAGCCGTACGCAGGTGTCGTCGGAGACTGTGAGCAGCAACGCCAATGCGTGCCCCACCGTGACGGTGCTCGGGTACGCCCCGTCCAGCGAGAAGATGCCGTCGCTGTCCGGGATCACGATGTCTGCGGTGACGTCGATCTGGTGGTCCAGAGTCAGCTCGCCCCGGTCGATCTTGTCCAGGACCGCGACCGCCACCGCGATCTTGTTGACGCTGTAGGCCTCGACCGGCTGGGTCGATCCGCTGTCCACCGCGACGGAGCTGGCGGTGCCGGCGGCCAGCGTGATGTAGGAGTTCCAGGAGCCGCCTGCCCTCGTGGACGCGTCGGTGTAGACCCTCTGCACACTCTCGGTCGCCGACCCGGTGTCCTTCGGTCGCTTCGCATGCCCGGCCGGGGCGGCGGCTGCGGAACTGCCGCCGGCCAACAAGGTTCCGGCTGCGGCGAAGGTGCCGAAACCGAGTGCTGCTCTGCGGTTCATTCGCGGTGACATCTGTTCCCCCGATACCCGTTGCCTAACTTTGCTCCCAGAACAGTAGTTACTGCCCGCAGGCGGGGCCAGCAGTGCATCTGCCCGATCTGGTCCCGTCTGCAAATGACATACCGGATGCCACCAGGCAGACACCAGTTGTCGCCGACTATCACCCGGTGGTGAAGTTGGGGCGCCGCAGAGCAGTTCCGGCGGTTGGCGCGTACGCGGACAGAGCGCACCACTGGCCGGCGGGAAACACCCTGCGTTGTATCGTTGGTCAACCGCTCGCAGCGTCCGATACGCTCACCGCCCGGTCACCGAACCGGCCGACCCACGGCGTACCGGAACGGTCCGGTGAGCAGCCGCCCGGTGGGGTCACCGTCCTCGCGCCGGTAGCCGAAGCGTGTCTGGGAGGTCCGGCCCTGTGGCCCTGTTGAGTATCGTGGTGCCGGCGTACGGTGTGCAGGCGTACGTCGGTGAATGTCTTGATTCGCTGCTGAACCAGTCGTTCACCGACATCGAGGTCATCGCCGTCGACGACTGCTCGCCGGACCGCACCGGTGAGGTACTCGACTCCTACGCCGCCCGCGATCCGCGGGTACGGGTGCTGCACCTGCCCGCCAACGTCGGTCTGGGTGGGGCCCGCAACGCCGGCCTCGCCGAGGCGAGCGGCGAGTACGTCTGGTTCGTCGACTCCGACGACTGGGTCGCCGGCAGCTCCCTGTCCGCCATCGTGGCCCGGCTGCGCGACACCCGGCCGGACGTGCTGATGGTCGACTACGCCGAGGCGGGCTGGGATCTGCGCACCACCCGCAACCCGCGCCACGACGTGCTGTCCGCCGCGCCCGAAGTGTTCCGGATCGCCGACTACCCGGCGCTGTTCACCGTGTTCCCGTGCGCATGGAACAAGATCGTCCGGCGCGAGTACCTCACCAAGCTCGACATCCCGTTTCCCGCCGGATACTACGAGGATCTCCCGTTCACCTACCCGGTGCTCATCGGCGCGGAACGCATCAGCGTGCTCGACACCGTCTGCCTGTACTACCGGCAGCGCCGCGGCTCGATCCTGAGCAGCGGCGGCGAACGGCACCTCGAACTGTTCGGCCAGTACGAGCTGGTGTTCCAGCGGCTCCGGCAGCTCGGCGAACCCGGCGCGGCACTGATCCCGACCGTGTACCGGCACATGGCCAAGCACCTGTTCGTCATCATCGGCTCCGGCCGGCTGCACGGCGAACACCGTCGGCGTTACTTCCGCCGCGCCACCGAACTGGCCCGCCGGTTGCGCCCGGCCGGATTCTCCGTGCCCGGCGGCCTGGACGGCATACGTTTCCGCGCCCTGTTGGGCGGATCCTGGCTGACGGTCAGCGCGCTGCGGGGCGGCTACCAGGTCGCTGGCGCGCTGACCCGGCAGGCGCGTCGGATCGTCGGCGCACTCACCGGGGCACTGCGCACGATCCTGCATCTCGGCTGGACCTTCACGCTGCGGCAGTACTACCGCGTCCAGACCCGGTTGCCGCTGGACCCGAACCTCGCCCTCTACTGCGCGAACTGGGGGCGTGGCTACACCTGCAACCCCAGGGCCATCCATGAGAAGGCCGCCGAACTGGCGCCGTCCGTACGTGCCGTGTGGGTGGTGAACTCCGACAGCGTCGCCCAGTTCCCACCGGGGGTGCCCTTCGTACTGGAGAACACCGCGGCTTTCTACCGTGCACTGGCCCGGGCCAAGTACCTGATCAACAACAACAACTTCGGCAACTACCTGATCAAGCGGGCCGGTTCGGTGTTCGTACAGACCCACCACGGCACACCGTTGAAAGCGATGGGCATCGACGAGGGCCGCTACCCTGCCATGTCGCCGGTCCGCGACCCTGGCCTGTACAGCCTGGTGAAGCGTTGCGACAACTGGGATGTGGACCTCAGCTCCAATGTGTACAGCACGCTGATCTGGCAGCGGGCCTACCCGTGCAGCTTCCAGACCCTGGAGTACGGCTACCCGCGCAACGACGTACTGGTCAACTCCTCCGCCGAGCGGATCGCCGCCCTGCGCGAATCCCTGGGCATCGGCGCGGATGAGCGGGTGGTGCTCTACGCCCCGACCTTCCGGGCCGACGACACGCAGTACCGCTCCCTGATCGACCTGGGGGACTTCGTCCGGGCACTGGGCCCGGGATACCGGCTGCTGGTGCGTGCGCACTACTTCCACGACGGTGACAGTGGACTGTCCGGACTGTCCAATCAGGTCATGGACGTGTCGAACCATCCTGTGGTGGAGGACCTCTACCTGGTCTCGGACATGCTCATCACCGACTACTCGTCGGTGATGTTCGACTACGCGATCCTGGACCGCCCGATCGCCATCTACGCAGCGGACTGGAACACCTACCAGGCGACCCGCGGCACCTACTTCGACCTTTCCGACGAGCCGCCCGGACTGTTCACGACGAACTACCAGGACCTCGTCGCGGCCTTCCGGGACGGCACCGTGGACACCCAACACACCGCACGGCTACGCGCCGCGTTCCGGGCCCGGTTCTGCGCGTTCGACGACGGTCGAGCGGCCGAACGCGTGGTACGCAAGGTGATGCTGGGCGAGGAACCGGAACTGCCGGACGCCGCCCGACCGACGGCTCGGGGCCGGTCAGAGTCGCCGACCGGCCCCGCATGTCCATCAGGCGTCAGGGCTTGACGCAGATCCGTCCGGTGCCCGCACGCACCAGCAGCAGCCGCTCGCCGGTCTCCTCCAGGAACTCCTCGGTCGCTTCCCGGGAACCCTGCCACCAGCCGTAGTCGTCGATGATGAGCACCCCACCGGACACCAGCCGCGGGTAGAGGTGCTTCAGCTCATGCCGGGTCGAGGCGTACCAGTCGGTGTCCAGCCGCAGGATCGCGATCTTCTCCGGCGCCCCTTCAGGGATCATCTCCTCGACCATGCCCTGGTGGTAGTGCACCCGCTCGGACGGGTACGGCACGTTCTCGAATCCCTGCTTGACATCTTCCAGCGAGGCAATCGCCTTGACCCAGTCCTTGTCGCTCTTGGCCGCGCCGAGCAGGGCCTCCGCGCTGCGACCGTCGTGCCGCCGGTCCTTCTCCCCGGGCGGCGGCATGCCCTCGAACGTGTCAAAGAGGTGCAGATCGCGGGAATGGTCGCCGAAGGCGTCGAGGGTGCGGGCCACGGCGTGCATCGAACCGCCGCGCCACACGCCGCACTCCACCACCGCGCCGTCGATCTTGTGCTGATGCACGTAACGGGTCGCCGCGATCAGCGCATGCAGCTTGTCATGGCTGGTCATGGTGTAGGGCTTGACGGCCTGGATGGTGGCCGCCGTGACCTCGTCGTAGTCCGGCGGGAAGCCGGTGGCCTTCTTCTTGGCCGCCTCGGTGTTCTCACCGTGCTTGGCCAGGTGCGCGGCCACCTTCTCCACCCGGTCGGCGGCTGCCACCTGATCGGCCTCCAGGGGTGAGCCCTTCCAGCCGGGCTGCCGCCGCTTCCTGCCGCTGCACCAGTTTCGTCAGGCTCTGGATGTCCTTGCCCAGTGCCTTCTGCGAGGCCGCCCGGTTCAGCTCGTTCACCCGGGCGGTGTTGACGATCCGGTAGCCGGTGGCTCTTTCCAGAAACGCATTGATGTGTTTCCTGGGACGGCCCATCAATTCTCCTCTTCATCGGGACGGGCCGGACATCGGTCCCGCCCTCAGCCGGTCTGCCGGGTTGCCGGTAGGGACGGCGTGACGCGATCGGGAGTGTCCTGCCTGCCAGCGCCGATCGCCTGGTAGAACTGCTCCACCGCATCCTGGTTGTAAGCAACATAGTCGAAGGTGGGGTTCGGGATGGTGCCCCGCAACAGCCCACGCATACCTTCGGCGAGGTCCGCCACGTCACGCGACACCACGAGCCCCACCCCTTCGGGCAGCGAACCACGTACCGAGGCGAAGTCGGTCGAGACGACCGGCAGACCGAGTACACGGGCCTCGAGGATCACCATGGGCTGACCCTCGTAGTCGCTGGACAGTACGAAACAGTCGGCCAGTTTCATGATGGCGAACGGGTTGTTCTGCTGGCCGGCCATGATGACCGAGGCGGTCAGGCCCAGTTCGGCGATCAGCTCGTCCAGTTCCTCACGCAACGGGCCGCTGCCGATCACCACCAGACGCGTGTCCGGGTCGTCCTGGTGCACGAGCTGGAACGCCCGGATCAGCCTGGCGTGGTTCTTCTCCGGCGACAGTCGGCCCACGGTCAGGAACGTCCGGACCCCCGGAGCGGGGTTCAACAACCGTTCCATCAGGGCGTGGTGCTCGGCGTTCTTCCGGCGCTGCTCGGCGAGCGTGGCTTCCTCCTCGGGGGTCAACGGCCCCGGGGTCAGTTCACCACCCGCCGATTCCGACGAGTCGGTGACCACGCCCTCGTCACCGCCGACCGCGCCACCTTCCTCGTCGAGCATGTCGTCCTCGAGGAGGGGTTCCTCGGCCATCCGCAGGATCCGCTTGAAGTTGATGGTGTTGACGGCCGCGATGAACTTCGCGTCGCCGGCCTGCTCGGCCAGGTTCTTCTTGTTCACCTCGGCCAGGGCCGGGGAGACCGAGACCAGGTGGTCGAAGTGCCGGTAGGTGGTGAAGACGGCGCCCAGCCCCTGCTCCAGTGGACGCTTGCCGTTCACCTCGCGCATCCGGTCGTTGACCATGTCGTTGTGCAGCCAGATCGAGTGGCAGCGCGCCTTCCCCTCACGGAACAGGTACGTCCAGAACGGCCCGTACCCGCTGAAGTCGACGATGTAGTCGAACTCGCTCATGCCGAACACCCGGGACCATTCGTCCCGGAACAGCTTGCGGTGCGCTTCGACGTCGACCCGCGAAACGTCGAGTCCCTTGGCCAGCAGAGCACGGCGTCCCATGGTGAAACGCTTGCTGCCGTTGATGCCGCCGATGTAGGGGAACAGCCGCACACTCGGGTGGATCGCGGCCTCGTTCTTCAGCCGATCCGCACTGCGTCGACGGTATGAGTAGAAGGCGGACACGTCGAAGCGGGTGTAGTCGATGTTGTCCAGCAGGTTGAGCAGCGATGTGGTGATTCCGTTGGTACGCATACCGCCGAGATAGATCAGGATCTTCTCGCGGCCGTCGCTGAAGTCGTCGCGTACGTCGTATTCTTCGCCTTTGCCGCGGAAGACGACGTCCACCACCCGCTCGGTGGCGTGCCCGTCGTCGCTCGGGCAGTACTCGGTGACGCTCTTGTCGTAGCGGGGCACGAAACTGACCGTGACGTCCTTGTCGTCGCCGGTGCCGAGATGGTTCACGTGCTCGGCGAGCGTGCTGATGCTGTCGGTGACGGGACCGGGCCATTCCTCCGGCGCCGCGTACAGGCCGCGGCTGTCGGAGTACAGCGCCAGATCCGGTACGAAGAACAGTACCGGCCGGCCGGTGGCCAGGAAGTCGTAGAAGATGCTGGAGTAGTCGGTGACCAGTACGTCGCTGACGCCCAGCGCCACGTTGGTCGGGATGTCGTTGGGTATCAACATCTCGCGCAGCTCGGGATCCTCGACCGCGTACTGGTAGACCTGCTGATGCACCCGCAACAGCACGCGCCACTTCGTGTCGTCGATCCGCTCGGTCAGCTCACGGGCGCGGGTGCGCAGCGCCTCCATGTCGTTTTCCGGCGTGTGGAAGGAACTGCCCTTCCAGGTCGGCGCGTAGAGGATGATCTTCTGCTCGTCGTCGAGTGCCACCCCGCGCCGGCGCAGGGTGGACCGGACGCTGCCGGCGGCCTCGGGCGACAGGTACTGCCGGTCGATGCGCGGGTAACCCTCCTGCACGATCCGACCGCGGTAGATACCGCGCAGCTTGTACGCGGTCTCGTACATCTGCCGGGTCATGAACTCGCTGTTGGACAGCAGGTAGTCGGCCATCACGAAGTTGCGCATGATGTTGCGCGTCTCCGGGCCGCCGTTCTCCACGTCGTACCCCATCTTCTTCAACGGGGTGCCGTGCCAGGTGTTGACGTAGGTCTGCCCGGCACGCTTGGCGAACTGCGGCGGGAAGGTCGCATTGTTCACCAGGTACTGCGAGGTCGCCAGCGCGCGGTAGTAGTTGCGGGAGCCGTACCGCACGAAGCTGACGTTCGCTCTGCCGGCGAACTCGGCGATCACGTCACGATAGCGTTCGAAGTCCGAAAGCGCCCAGATGTGTTGGAGGTGCTGCTGATCCGGTGCGTCGAGCAGGAAACGGAAGATCGCCTCGGGGTTGCAGAGCATCCCGTTGCCGGAAAACGACTCGTAGCAGACCGTGTTGGGCCTGATCGGCTGGCTTCTCCAGTACGCGTGCGACTCGAACTGCGTGATGATCTGCAGCCGCTGACGAATGCGCCGCAACTTTGCTCGCGCCTTCGGCTCTTCCATCGCTCTCCCGATCATTCTCTCGACCAACCTGCTGCCCGCCCGACGGTGCGACGGCATCAGACGTGGAGTCAACCGCGTGTCCCCTCGGCGGTGGCAGTACTCACCAGCACCAAATCCACGCGAACGTGTGCAGAGAGGGTACCTGCGTCCCATGCGGGCGGCGAGCGGGCCTGAACCCGATCCACCCGGCCAGGTACTGCGCCGGGGCCCTACCTGCCCGACCGGCCACCCTGGCAGCGGCAACGTGAAATCATGGCAGGGTCGACCGACCCGGTGCCTACGCGCGAGCCACAGGAGGGCCTGGTGCGTGCTACCGAGCCGGCCCAGAACACACCGTACGGGCACACCGCCGCGAAGGCCAATGCACGGCTGGTCAGATCACTGCCCGTCATCGTGACGTACGTGACGGTGGCGCTGTTCGCCGCCGCTGTCGCCGTACGGCTTCCCTGGAACGGTGACCTGGGGTTACATGTCGCGGTCGTGGAGCAGTTCAGCCGACATCTCGTTCATCCGCCGGACCCACTCACCGGCGCGCCGGGAAACAATCCGTATTATTCACCCTATTCGCTGGCCCAGGCGCTCCTGGCCAGGACGACCGGGCTGAGTGGGCAGGACGTTCTGCGCATCTGCGCGGTCGTCAACATCCTGCTGTTCGCCACCGGCGTGCAGCACGTCATACACCGGCTGACCCGGGACCGATGGGCGCCACCGCTGGCCCTGGCCGCGATCGTCCTGCTGCAGGGCGACACCGTACGCACCTGGAGCGGCTTTCTCGGGCTCACCTCGTTGGTCTTCACCGCCTCCTACCCCAGTACCTTCGCGCTCGGGCTTACCCTGCACCTGTGGGGCCTGCTGTGCTGGAAGCTGGCGGGCGGTGACGGCTGGTGGGCCTGGCTGCTTGCCGGTGCCCTCGCCGCGGAGATCACCCTGGACCATCCGTTCACCGCCATCAGCGCCGCGCTCGGCATACTGGCGATGGTGGCCCTACGGGCCCGGCAGGCGACCTGGACGACGCTGGCGGCCTGGGCCCTCACGGTAGGGCTCTATGTCCTGCTGGTCGTCACCTGGCCCTACTTCTCGGTACTGCAGTTGGCCCGGTCCACCGGCGACCTGGACGCCATCCACCACGCGCTGTACACACTGCTGTTCCCGTCGTACGGGCTGGCGCTGCTGACCGGTCTGCCGGTGCTGGCGCTACGGTTCTGCCGTCACCGGCTCGACCCGCTGGCACTGCTGGCGGCTTTCAGCGGTCTGCTGGTCTGCTACGGCGACGTCAGCGGCCACTACGCGTGGGGCCGGGCGATCCCTGTCCTGCTGCTGTCCTGTCAGCTCGCCGTCGGCATCGAGGCAGCGACACTGCTGCGGCTGGGCGGCGAAATCCGGGTCTTCGGCGTGACCGCGGTCGGGGTGGCGATGCTGACCGGACTGTGCTCACAGGCCAGTGCCATCTCGTACTTCATCCGGGTGCCGGACACGCTCGCCGGGCGCATCGAGGTCAAACACGACTGGGGTCGCTACCGGTGGATCACCGGACAGGTCGCCCCCGGGCAGGTCATCCTGACCGACAGCTACCACGCGCTGCGGATGGCACCTGCGTACCGGATCCTCACGGTGGCGCCCGCCTACCCGGAGCCCTGGGCGGCCGACGAGGAGCGCCGCAAGAAGGACAACGCCAGCATGCTCGACCCGGCCACGTCCAACCAGCGGCGGCGCACCCTGCTGACCCGGTACCGGGTCGCCTGGCTGGTTACCTATCCGAGCCACGCGGCCCGGCTGCGGCACGTCGGGGTCGGGCTGACCGAGGTCGCCGACCCGGCCCGGTACCCGGAGCGGCTGTACCGGTTCCGCCGGTGACCGGCCGGCCCCGCACCGGCCGGTCACCGGCGTCAGACCTTGACGGCCTCGCGGTAGGCGTCCAACGCCTCGTCCACCGGGCCGTCGGTGATCAGCGAACCCTTGCGCAGGTAGATACCGCGTTTGCAGAACCGGGTCAGGTCCGCCTCGCTGTGTGACACCAGGACCAGGGTGCGGCCCTCGCCGAGCATCCGCTCGATGGTCTTGTAGCACTTCTCCCGGAATTTGCGGTCGCCGACCGCGAGCGCCTCGTCCACCAGCAGCACCGGATGCTCCAGTTGGGTGATCACGGCGAAGCCGAGTCGCACCTTCATGCCCGACGAGTAGTGCCGGATCGGGGTGTCGATGAAGTCACCGATCTCCGCGTAGTCGACGATCTCGTCGAACTTCTGCCGGATCTGGGTGTTGCTCAGGCCGTGCATCGCCGCGACGATCTGCACGTTCTCCCGACCGGTGAGGTCTCCGGAGAAACCGGCGGACAGCTCCAGCAGCGGCGCCACCCGTCCCCGGCACTCCACGGTGCCCTCGTCCGGGGTCAGTACCCCGGCGATGAGCCGCAGCAGGGTGCTCTTGCCGGTGCCGTTGGAACCGATCAGGCCGACCGCCTCACCGTGCTCGATACCGAACGAAACGTGCCGCAACGCCCAGAAGTCGTTGCTGACCGCTGCCGCCGGTGCCCGGTTACTGCGGTGGATGAACATCTCGCGCAGCTTGCGCTGCCGACGCCGGTTCTTGGTGAACTGGATGCCCAGATCGTGGGCCTCGATGACCAGGTCGCTCATCTGGACTACAGCTCCTTGAGCACAGCGGACTCGGTTCTGCGGAAGACCCACCAGCCGAGGATGAACACGACGAGGCAACCGGCCCCCGACATGATGAGCATGGTGTTGGTCGGGAACTCACCCGGGATCCACAGCGAGTGGTGCAACTGCATGATGCCCACGAGCGGGTTCATCTCGTACACCGTCTTGAGCCAGCCCGGCACCCTGTGGGAGTCGTTGACCTTGCTGAGCGGGTAGATGATCGGCGCCGAGTACATGAGGATACGCACCAGCAACCGGACGATCCGCTCGACGTCGCGGAACAGGACGTTGAGTGGAGCCAGGATCAGCGCCAGTCCGATAAGCAGCATGCCCTGCATCAGTACGGCCAGGGGAAGCGCGAACAACGTCCAGGTGAACTGCCCGTCGAAGATCACCGCGAACAGGACCAGGATGGGGATCCCCGCCAGATATTCGGCGAAGCGCGCCAGGACCTTGCCAACCGGGAAGATCTCCCTGCGGACCCGCATCGTGGTGATCAGCCGGGCCTGCGCGCTCAGTGCGTGGGTCGACTCGGTGATCGCACTGCTGAACCACATCCAGGCGAAGATGCCGGACACGATGAACAGCGGGTACTGCGAACCCTCCGGCCCAGCCCGGCCATTGCCGTACAGCACACCGAAGATGAACCAGTAGATGAGTGCCTGCACCATCGGATCGATGAGTGACCACAGGTAGCCCAGTACCGACGACTGGTACTTGACCGCGAGGTCGCGCCGCACCAGCATCCACAGAATGCTGCGTTGGTGCCACATCGCACTGGCTTCCACCGTCAAGAGTTCCTCCGATTTGTACCGACGGGCCGCCGGATCTCGACCGGCGTCGTCAGCGGGAAGTGGACGGCACCCCACGGCAGTGCGACGGTCCGCGACGCGAGCGCGCAGAGTATCACCGCGGAAGGTGAGATGTTCCCGAATCGTATAGCGTGCCGGCCCCGCGGGTGGAACCAGCACCGTCGATGCGCCGGAGCCTTCAGCAAACGCTGTGTCTCCCCCGCACCGCACCCCTTTTCGTCAGCTTTTTGCCCTGCCGTGTCCATGACCTGTCCGACCCATGCCGGATACCTGCCGAACCTGCGGATACCGCCGCTGACGCCCGGCTCGCACGCGCGCGCATGCCAGCACCTTTGGTCACACCGTAGCGACCGGGCCAGGTTATCGGGCCGTGCTCGGCGTCCATGCCCCAGCCCGACGCTAGGCTCGGTGCCGTGACCCACACAGCACCCACCGGTACGACCGTCGCCGACCTGCGGATCGTGCGCGCCGGCATGGTCGACTACCGGACCGCCTGGGAACAGCAGCAGCGCCAGCAGGCGGCCCGGATCGCCGGTACCGAACCGGACACCCTGCTGCTGCTGGAGCACCCGAGTGTCTACACGGCCGGCAAACGGACCGAACTACTGGACCGCCCCACCGACGGCACCCCGGTCATCGACGTCGACCGGGGCGGCAAGATCACCTGGCACGGACCGGGCCAGCTGGTCGGTTACCCGATCCTCGCGCTGCCAGACCCGGTCGACGTGATCGCCTACGTCAACCGGGTCGAGGCCATGATCATGGCGGTGTGTGCCGACTTCGGCGTGCCCACCACCCGGATCACCGAACGCAAGGACAAGCGCGGCGGTGTCTGGGTGCTGGCCGACGAGCGGGGCCCCGACCGCAAGGTCGCCGCCCTCGGCATCCGGGTCTCCCGCGGCGTCACCGAGCACGGTTTCGCCATCAACTGCAACCCGGATCTGAGCGCCTACGACCGGATCGTGCCGTGCGGCATCCGGGACGCCGGCGTCACCTCACTCAGCCGGGAACTGGGCCGCGAGATCACCGTCGCCGACGTGCTCCCCCAGGTCGAGGCACACGCCCATCGGCTCTATCCCTGAGCCACCCCGGCCCGGTGGACCACCGGTCGCCACACCGAGCAGGAGCGGACCTCACGGCGTCAGCCGGTGCAGGTCGCGGGGGAACAACGTGACCTCACGGATGTTCGCCGCGCCGGTGAGGCGGGCGATCAGGCGCTCCAGCCCGATGGCGAATCCACCGTGCGGCGGCATCCCGTAGCGGAACGTCTCCAGAAAGGATCCGTAGGGTCCGATGCTCTCCCCGCGCTCGGCGATGGTGGCGACATAGTCGTCGTAGCGGTGCAGCCGCTGCGCCCCGCTGATCAGTTCCAGGCCCCGGAACAGCAGGTCGAAGCTGCGCGAGTAGCCCGGCCGGTCCGGGTCCGGATGGGTGTAGAAGGCCCGCTTGGCGGTCGGGTAGCCGACCACGAACAGCCATTCGGAGCCGTGTTCACGTACCGCCCACTCCGACAGCCACCGCTCGTGCGCCGGGGCCAGGTCCTTCTCCCCGGTCAGGTCCTCGCCGGTGGCGCGACCGATCATCGCCAGCGCGTCGGCGAGGTGCACCGACGGGATCTCGGCCGGTACGGAAGGGAGTACGGCTCCGCTGAGCTGTACGGCGGATCCGGCCCGGTCCGCGATCGCCGTCATCATCCCGGCGAACACATCCCGGATGACCGCCATCACGTCCCGGTGGTCTGCGATGAAGCCGAGTTCGGCGTCCAGCGAGACGTACTCGGCCAGGTGTCGGGTGGTGTCGTGTGGTTCGGCCCGGAATACCGGTCCGACCTCGTACACCCGCTCGAACACACCGACCATCGCCTGCTTGTAGAACTGTGGGCTCTGCGCCAGGTACGCGCGCCGACCGAAGTAGTCGATGCCGAATACGTTGGCGCCGGACTCGGTCGCCGACCCCACGATCTTGGGGGTCTGAACCTCGGTGAACCCCAAACTGTCCAGTGTGGACCGGAAACCGCCGACGGCGGCGGCGGCGAGCTCGAACGGCGCGCGGCGGCGGGGATGACGCAACGCCACCGACGCGTTGTCCAGCATGGTCGGCAGGCTGGCCCGCAGGTCCGGCCGGTGCAGTTCGAACGGCAGCGGTTCGGCCGGTGCGGACAACGACTCCCAGTTCGGCCGGGCCAGTTCCACCCCACCTGGCGCGTCCACATTGGACACGACCTGGCCGGTGACCGACACGACGGTCTCCTCGGTCAACTGCTCGAGCTCGGCACGGGCCGCCGGACGGGTCACCACGATCTGGGCCAGACCGGTACGGTCCCGCAGGATCAGAAACGCCACCGACTTCAGTAGCCGTCGACGATGGACCCAGCCGGCCAACCGGACTGTTTCGCCGACATGCTCGGAGAGTTGGGACGACAGGACACGGTGCACGACAAACACCTCCTCGGAGTACTCACTCCCCGGAGGTGTGGGCGACGGGGCAGTCGCGGTGCCACCACACCTTCGCCACCATGACGGTGGCCTCGCGCGCCGCGACGCGGTGGCGTCATGACGCTGGCCCGGTCACGGGGGCCGGCCGGCGGGACTTACTAAGCGCCGGTCACGAGTGGATCCGGCGCCGTTCTTCCCGCGGCTCGGGAGGGTCTTCACCCAGTCGTCCGGAGACCGCCTTCCCAGCTACCGGCGGTTCTCTATGCTCCGGCGTGCGACCGGCTACTTGGCTCCGTCAACACCTTCGCCGCAGACGATAGCCGGACCGACCGGATCCCCGGCAACCGGTTTCCCGCCGCCTGTGGCGTGGATGACAGCAACCAACACGGCCCGGCCACAGGGAGGCTGCGGATATCCGTACCGTGACCGGCCCGGCGCCGGACGGGATGCCGTACAGCTCCCGGATACCGTCCCGGTGCGAGGTTTGACTCCGGCTGTCCTCCGCCGGAACCACCACCGGTACGGGCCGCGCCTACCAGTCGTCGTCACCGCACCGGACGACCCGGATGGACGCAGGCATCGACGCGGGACTCCACCCTTTCCATCGATCGTGACAAGACTCACGTAACAGGCGGTGAGTGACGTCACGGGCGTCCGTTGGAGCCTCCCGCCGGGGTTAGGCTGACCAACGTGACTCTGGTTCAGCCTGAGGGCCGTCGACTCCTCCGCGTCGAGGCCCGCAACGCCGAGACACCCATCGAGCGTAAGCCGCCGTGGATCAAGGTCCGGGCCAAGATGGGTCCGGAATACTCCGAGCTCAAGGGACTAGTCCGGCGTGAAGGCCTGCACACCGTGTGCGAGGAGGCCGGTTGCCCCAACATCTACGAGTGTTGGGAGGACCGGGAAGCCACCTTCCTGATCGGTGGCGACCAATGCACTCGCCGCTGCGACTTCTGCCAGATCGACACCGGCCGGCCGGCCGAGTTCGACGCCGATGAACCACGTCGGGTCGCCGACTCGGTGGCCACCATGGGTCTGCGCTACGCCACCATCACCGGCGTCGCCCGTGACGACCTGCCCGACGGAGGCGCCTGGCTCTACGCCGAGACCGTGCGTCAGATCCACAAGCAGGTCCCCGGCTGCGGTGTCGAACTGCTGATCCCCGACTTCAACGCGCTGCCCGAACAACTGGCCGAGGTCTTCTCGTCCCGGCCGGAGGTACTGGCGCACAACGTCGAGACGGTGCCGCGCATCTTCAAGCGGATCCGACCGGGCTTCCGATACGAACGCTCACTGTCTGTGCTGACCGCGGCACGCAAGGCCGGCCTGGTCACCAAGTCCAACCTGATCCTGGGCATGGGCGAGGAGTACGACGAGGTCGTACAGGCGATGCGGGACCTGTTCGATGCCGGCTGCGAACTGCTCACCATCACCCAGTACCTGCGGCCGTCGGTACGCCACCACCCCATCGACCGGTGGGCCAGGCCGGAGGAGTTCGTCGCCCTACGCGAGGAAGCGGAACGGATCGGCTTCCCCGGCGTAATGGCCGGACCGCTGGTGCGCTCGTCCTACCGGGCCGGCCGGCTGTACCGGCAGGCGATGGCTGCCCGTGGCGAGGAACTGCCATTGGCGCTGGTCACCGAGCAGTCGGTCTGATCGGGACCAGTCAACCGATTGACCGGGCCGACCCGACACAGGACCGACCCGGTAGGTCACGTGGGTGCCCGCCTGCGATCCGGATCATGCTGAGCCGAGATCCGGATTGCACCTTGATCGGACCCATTGGCCGGTATGCCCGGTTCGGGGCACCTGGTGGGTGCCCGCCAGCATGCCGGCCGTCCAAGGCCCTCGATAGACTTTCCGCATGGCCAAGGCTGAGCCGGAAAAGGCATCGTTCGTCGAGCGTCTCAAGCAGATCCGCACCGCGTTCGTGTTCACCGCGAAGCGGGACAACAAGTTCCTGCCACTGGTCGCCGCAGCGGTGCTGGTGCCGCTCGCCGCCGGCATCGTGGTGTTCGTCCTCACCGGCAGCTGGGTCTGGCTGCCACTAGGTGTCGTGCTCGCTCTGCTGCTCGTGCTGGTCGTGATGAACCTGCGGGCCAACGCGGCGATGATCAACGAGGCCGAGGGCAAGCCGGGTGCCGCCGCCGCGATCATGCAGACCATGCGCGGCGACTGGCGGGTGACGCCCGGCGTGGCGGCCACCACCCAGCAGGACTTCATCCACCGCGCGGTGTGCCGATCGGGAGTCGTTCTGGTCGGCGAGGGCAGTCCCGGTCGGCTGCGCAGCATGCTGGTGCAGGAGAAGAAGCGGCTCGCCCGGGTGGTCGGCGAGACCCCGATCTACGACCTCACCGTCGGGGAGGCCGAGGGTCAGATCGAGCTACGCAAGCTGCGGACCCACCTGCTCAAGCTGCCACGCAACATCACCGCCAAGCAGGTTGGCGCGCTGGACACCCGACTCAACGCGCTGGGAAACCGGCCACCGATGCCCAAGGGCCCGATGCCGAAGAACATGCGTGCCCCGCGGGGCGCCCACAAGGCGATGCGAGGTCGCTGAGCTACCGGACGCGCTGGCTCTGGACCGGGCTGGCGCTGGACGGCCCTGCCACCGGACCACCGTCGGTCAGTCGTGCAGCACGATCGAACCGGCGGCCCGGTCGTGCCAGCCACGGCCGCCGGGCCCGATGATCAGTGGCGGCACCACCAGACACAGCAGCAGACCCCGCAGCAATGCGCGGGGAACCCCGAGCCGCCCGTTGTCGGACACCGAAACACACCGGATCCGGGCCAGTCGCATACCGGCTGTCTGACCGAACAGGCCGACGAAAAGGCCATACTCCACGATAAGTACCGGATAGGCCCAGAAACCACGTAGCGATGGCTCGGCGAACACGCCGGTCAGGGTGGCCAACACCCCGCCGATGAGCAGGCAGAGAATCCAGTCGATCAGCAGCGCGACAAAACGCTTCGCGTAGCCGGCCGGGGTTCCCGGCTGGGTGCCTGCCGATCGGTCGCCGGGGGCAGCACGGTCAGCGCCCCGGCCCGGGGGCGGGGCCTGCACGGGTTGTCCTGCGCTACGACTCGACCGGTCGCTCATCCTGCCAGCCTAGGACCCCACGGTAGCTGCCACGGCGCCGGCCCGCCCCGGCGCGAACCGCCGATCCGATTCCGCTCCCGTAACACTGCTGAAACAATCGAGACACGGCCGGGCAACGGTGGGTACATAAGATCCAGTAAGAGACCCCCGGGGCGCTCGGGCTGTGCCCGAACCCGGTCTGACCTGCGGATGACGGAGGACAAGTGTTCAGCAACTCCGAGGAACTGTTGCGATACCTGACCGCCGAGGATGTGAAATTCGTCGACGTCCGGTTCTGCGACCTGCCGGGTGTCATGCAGCACTTCAACGTACCGGTCGAGTCCTTCGACGAGGATGTCTTCACCAACGGCCTGGCCTTCGACGGTTCGTCGATCCGCGGCTTCCAGGAGATCCACGAGTCGGACATGCTGCTGCTGCCCGACCCGACCACGTCGTTCGTGGACCCGTTCCGGGCGGAGAAGACCGTCGCGCTGAACTTCTTCATCCACGACCCGTTCACCCGCGAGCCCTACAGCCGGGACCCGCGCAACATCGCCCGCAAGGCCGAGACCTACCTGGCCGCCAGCGGCATCGCCGACACCGCGTACTTCGGCGCCGAGGCGGAGTTCTACCTGTTCGACTCGGTGCGCTACGACACTGCCACCCAGCACGGCTTCTATCACGTCGACTCGATCGAAGGCGCCTGGAACACCGGTGCCGAAGAGGGTGGCCGCAACCTCGGGCACAAGGTCGGCTACAAGGGCGGCTACTTCCCGGTACCGCCGGTCGACCAGCAGGCCGACCTGCGCGACGCCATCACCCGGCGCCTGATCGAGGCAGGGCTGACCGTCGAGCGGGCGCACCACGAGGTCGGCACCGCGGGACAGGCGGAGATCAACTACCGCTTCTCCACCCTGCTGCACTCCGGTGACCAGGTACAGCTGTTCAAGTACATCGTCAAGAACACCGCGCACGCCGCCGGCAGGACGGCGACGTTCATGCCCAAGCCGCTGTTCGGTGACAACGGCTCGGGCATGCACACCCATCAGAGCCTGTGGAGCGGCGGCGACCCGCTGTTCTACGACGAGACCGGGTACGCCGGGCTGTCCGACACGGCCCGCTGGTACATCGGCGGCCTGCTCCGGCACGCGCCGAGCCTGCTGGCCTTCACCAACCCGACGGTGAACTCCTACCGTCGGCTGGTGCCCGGTTTCGAGGCCCCGGTGAACCTGGTGTACTCGCAGCGCAACCGGTCTGCCTGCACCCGCATCCCGGTCACCGGCAGCAACCCGAAGGCCAAGCGGGTGGAGTTCCGGGTGCCGGACGCCTCATCCAACCCGTACCTGGCCTTCTCGGCCATGCTGATGGCCGGGCTGGACGGGGTGCGTAACAAGATCGAGCCGCCGGACCCGGTCGACAAGGACCTGTACGAGCTGCCGCCCGAGGAGTTCGCCGGGGTGGACCAGGTTCCGGGCTCGCTGCCCGAGGTACTGACCGCGCTGGAGGCAGACCACGAGTACCTGCTCGCCGGCGACGTGTTCACCTCGGATCTGCTCGAGACCTGGATCGACTACAAGCGCAGCAAGGAGATCGACCCGATCCGGCTGCGCCCGACTCCGCACGAGTTCGCGCTCTACTACGACGTGTGACGCCGCCGCCCCGCTGCGGGGCGGACGGTACGAGGCCCGGTGGTTCCCGAGGATCTGATCCTCGGGAACCACCGGGCCTCTGCCCGTCCCGCGGATGATCCGGCCGGTGACGCCCCAGCGCTCGGCCATTGCCGGGCAACGTGCCCGCAACGGGTATCCTCACCTGGCAGCATTCAGCGTTTCAGGAGGTTCAGCCGTGTCCACACAGCCCGACGAGCAGGAAACGGCGCCGTCCACGGGGCGGCACGCCGCGCCGGACGACGCACCGCGGGACCCCCGGATCGACATGTCCCGGGACCCCACGCCGGGGTTGCCCGACCATGCCGCACCCGACGAGGACCAGGAAGCCGGCACACCGACTTCGGACCGCTAGCCGTCAGGTGATCGGCGGCCAGCTCGTCTGGTCGGGGTTCGCGCCATCGGGCTCGTCGCCGTCACCCGTACGGTCCGGCCCGGTCGGTGCCGGCTTGGTCTCCGGTTCCTTGGTCTCCGGTTCCCTGTCGTGGCTCCGCCGGGCCGTGTGCTGGTGGAATTCCTCCTCGGTGGCCACGAAGCCTCCCGCTTCCAGCTCTGCGAGCAACACGTTGTCGACCTCGACAAGGTCGCCGGCCCGGTGTCGGGCATGATCTGGACCGGTCCAGTCATTCGCGAGCCGCACGTACACTTCTACCTCCGTTGCCCCGGCACACTGGTGCCAGGCATCGCACCTGCCGCTCGACACGAAGGTACTGACTCTCCGCAGTCAGAACCGCGTTCTGTCGCGTTTCCGACCAGAGGTATCTCCACCGCTGCCCACCCGTGAATACACACAGTGATATCGGCACCGGGTGGAGCTCTGCCGTCGACACCATCAGTTGCCGGTGCGTGGCAGCATGGCCATCGGCCTGTCAGGCACAACGTCCAGTTCGCCAGGGAATGTGCCCCGTCGCCGGCCAGCCGAAGATCGCCACGGGAGGACAGGATCGCATCCTCGTGTCCCAGCTGCGGCCGCACCGCCGCTCCCGACGACCGGTTCTGTGGGCGCTGTGGGGTGGCGCTGGAACGCGCCTGCACCAGCTGCGGTCGCCGACTGGACGCGGACGCGGCGTTCTGCACCGGCTGCGGTCGACCCACCACCCCGGTTCCCACCCGCAACGCCGCCCCAGCGGTCGCCCAGGCCACGGGGCATACCCAGCACGAGGACCGCCGCCGGGTCAGTGTGCTGTTCATCGACGTGGTCAGCTTCACCCAGTTCGTCGAACGCTCCGACCCGGAGCAGGTCCGGCTGATGCAGATCTCGTTCTTCGACACGGTACGCCGGGTGATCAGCCGGTACGGCGGCCTGGTGGAGAAGTACATCGGTGACGCGGTGATGGCTCTGTTCGGCGCGCCGGTCACCACCGAGACCGAGGTGCTCGGCTGCGTGTCAGCGGCCCTGGAGCTGCAACGCATGCTGCGCCGACAGGAAAGCGGCGAGGAACTGCCGTTCGGTTTCCGGATCGGCGTGGCCACCGGCGAGGCGCTGGTCAACACGACCGCGGCCCGCGACGGCGGGCAAGCCATCGCCGCCGGCGACGTGATCAACACGGCGAGTCGGTTGCAGTCCGCCGCGCCGACCGGCGGAGTACTCGTCGACGGCCCGACCCATGCCGCTACCAGTGACTACTTCCGTTACGAGCGACGCGATCCGGTGACGTTGCGGGGGCACACCGTACCGACCGAGCTGTGGGTACCGGTGACGCCGGTACGCCGCCGGATCGCCGACCGCGACCTCGACGAGACGCCGCTGGTCAACCGGGTACATGAGTTGAGCCTGCTGACCGGGGCCCTGGACCGGATGGTCTCCGAACGCTCGCCGCAGCTGCTCACCCTGTTCGGTCGGGCCGGTATCGGCAAGAGCCGGCTGGTACTAGAGCTGTTCCGGTACGCCAGCGGCCGAAGCGAGGTCGATATCCGCTGGCGCACCGGGCACTGCCCGCCGTTCGGCGAGAACGTCACGTACGCGGCGTTCGCCGACATCGTCAAGGCCGAGGCGGGGGTCCTGGACTCCGACGACACGACCACGGCCCAGCGACGACTGCACGCCACAGTCTCCCGGCTGGTTCCACCAGGTGAGGCGGACCGGCTGGCCAACGCGCTCGGACCGCTGATCGGGCTGCCCGGGCAGCAACTGCTCGCCGAGGACACCGAGTCGGCCTGGCGACGGTTCGTGATGGCACTGGCCGCGGACCGGCCGACCGTACTGGTCGTGGAGGACCTGCACTGGGCGGACCAGGCGATGGTCAGTTTCGTGGAACGGCTCGGCTCGGTCGTACGCGACATCCCGCTGCTGGTGGTGTGCACGTCCCGGCCCGAACTGCTGGACCACGAGCCGACCTGGGCCGCGGCGATCCCCGGTTCCCAGACCATCAGCCTCAGCTCGATGAACGACAAGCACATCGCCGATGTGTACACGTCGCTGTTCGGCCAGGCCACGTTCCCCACCGACATCCTCGACCGGCTCATCGAACTGGCCGGCGGCAACCCGTTGTACGCCCACGAGTACTTCCGCATGCTGCTGGAGCAGGGCACCCTGCGGACAGCGCCGGCCGACAGTCCGTCGGGCACCGCCGCGCACCCGATCCCGGACAACGTGCACGCCGTCATCGCCAACCGGCTGGACCTGCTCGACCCCGACGACCGGGCGGTGCTGCAGTCCGCGTCCGTACTCGGCGTGGTTTTCTGGCCCGACGCGGTGGCCAGCACCCTGCAGCTGCCGATCGGTGTGGTGGAGCGGGCGCTGCGCCGGATGGAGCAGCGCGACCTGGTGCGTGAACAGGCCGAGACCACCCGTGCCGAGCAGACCGAGTACCGGTTCTCCCATGTGTTGGTCCGCGATGTGTGCTATCAGCGGCTACCGCGTACCGAACGGGTCGCCCAGCATTCCCGGATCGCCGACTGGCTGGAGGCGGCCGCCGACGCCACCGGCAGCCGATCCACCGACCTGGCCGAAGTGGTGGCCAACCACCGGTTCTGGGCGCACGAGATCGCCCGGACCCTGAACCTGGACACCCGGCCGTACGCGCCCGGTGCGCGCCGGGCACTGCATCAGGCGGCCCGCCGGGCGTACGCGCTGCACGCGCTCGACGTCGCGGCCGGGCATGTGGAGCGGGCGCTGCGGCTGCTCGCGCCCGCGGAGGTGGACAGCGACGAGGGGCACACGCTGGAACTGCTGGACGCCGAGCTGGCATTCCTGCGGGAGAGCGACGCGTTCCTGTCCGGTGGCGGGCTGGACCGGCTCACCCGGCTGACCGAGGCGTTCCAGCGCAGCGGCGACGCGCAGGCCGCGGCCCGGGCCTGGACCCTGCGCGGCCAGGTCGCCTGGGTGACCGCGGACCGGGAACTCGCCGCCGCCAACCTGAACCGGGCAATCGGATACTTCGCCACGCTGCCCGACTCCGAGCCGAAGGCCACCGCGTACGCCGAGCTGGCCCGGGTGCATCTGACCAGTTCCGGGCATCAGGAGGCGATCGACACGGCCGGTATCGCCGCCGAGATCTCCGACCGGCTGGGCCTGGTCGAGGTACGGGCCAGCGCCCTGATCACGATCGGCGCCAGCCGCTACCTGGTAGGTGCGGCCGAGGGGCTGACCATCATGGAGGAGGCGCTCGACATCTGCCGGCGGTTGAAGCTGCCGAGCCTGCGCCGGGTCACCCAGAACCTGGGGGCCTGCCTGCAGGAGGAGGGCGACCTCGAGCGCGCTGGAGCGCTGCTGCGCGAAGGTGAGCTGGTCAGTGTCGGTGACGGGCACAGCGTGTCGCTCAGCTACAGTGCCGCTGCGCAACAGGCCTTCCTGTCCGGCGACTGGAACAGCACCCTGGTCGCCAACGACGCGTTGCGCGACACCCCGTCCGGTGCCTGGGACCTGCAGTCCCGGTTGCAGAGCGTCTGGCTGCGGGCGCTGCGGGACCAACCGGCGCCCGATGATCCGGCGGAGGTGGCCGACGTCCTGCGGGCCGGCCGGGACAGCGGCTTCCCCCGGCTGATGTGGACCACCCTCGGACACGGCGCGTTCTGCCATGTTCTGCACGAGCGGCCACACGATGCCACCGACCTGATCACCACCCTGCTGGCCAGTTGGCGTCCGGTGGGCACGCTGCCCAGCGGTGAGTGGACCGCCGCCGCCGGGCATGCCGCCGCGCTGCTCGGCGGTGCCGCCGCCCGCGCCCTGCACACCTTGATGGAGCAGGCGCCGCGGCACACCCCGTGGATACGGGCGGCCCGTTGTTCGGCGGCCGCCGCGCTGCGCAGTACGGCCGGCGACCCGGTCGCCGCCGGCGACCTGCACGCCGAGGCGGCGCAGTGGTACCGGCGGATCGGTACGCGCAGCGACGAGATCCTGTCGTTGGCCGCGGCGGCCCGGCAGTACCAGGCGGCCGCGGACGAGCGGGCCGAGGAGTGCCTGCGCGAGGTACGGCCGTTCGCTGCGGCCAACCACGCCGAACGGCTGCTGTGCGGCTAGCCGGTGCCGGCAAGCGGCCCGGGTTCAGGCCGCGTTGGAGGGCGCGGTGCTGGCCCGCGGCTTGGTCTTCTCGGCCTTGACCTTGGCGGCGTAGACGTCCACGTACTCCTGGCCGGACAGTTCCATCAGGTTGTACATGATCTCGTCGGTCACCGAGCGCTCCACGAACCGGTCCCCGGCCATCCCTGCGTAGCGGGAGAAGTCCAGCGGCTCACCGATCACCATGTGCACCTGGGTGATCCGGGGTAGTTTGGTGCCGGGTGGCTGAATTTCGTGGAAGTTGACCATCGCGCACGGAATGACCGGCACCCCGGACTCCAGGGCCAGCCGGGCTACACCGGTCTTGCCCCGGTACAGCTGGCCGTCCGGCGAGCGGGTGCCTTCCGGGTACATGCCCCACAGCTCACCGTCGTCCAGGACCCGCTTGCCGGCGTCGAGCGCGGCGCGGGCGGCGCGCCCACCGGAGCGGTCCACCGGTACGCAGCCGATCGTGGTGAAGAACAGCCGCATCAGCCGGCCCTTGATGCCTTTACGGGTGAAGTACTCCGATTTGGCCATGAACCGGATCGGGCGATGGACCATGAGAGGCAGAAAGACCGAGTCGATGAAGGCGACATGGTTACTGGCCAGAATGGCCGGACCGGTGCCGGGAATATTATCCAAACCGTCCACTCTGGGCCGCCAGAGCACACGCAGCCACGGACCGAGCACGATCCACTTGAGCACCCAGTACAGCACTGTGGCCCTCTCCTGTCGTCAACCTACTGGGTAGCAGCCTACGAACCCCGGGTGCCGCCCGGCAACGCGCTCCCGGTGTCAGCTGGGCCGCAACGCAGAGTGATGTGACCGGCGCCCCGGTCGGACGAGCCTGTGAGCCGCTGTCCATGTCGCGACTGCGACAGGTACCGTCAGACTGTCGGAGTTGTTCGTCTGGCATCCGAGCGTCGGGCCGGCGGCGACGACCCTGGGCGCACACGGCCTTCGAAGGTGGTGGTGGGTGTGGCGACGCGACACCGCGACGGCGGGCGTCCCAGGCTGTCGGCCGCGACATGGACATCGGGTGGGACCTCGGGCGTGCCGTCGGGCGGTCCCCGATGACCCCCGGACCGCACCGGCACGGCCGGCGCGACAACGGACTGCACGCCTCGGAATACGCGGTCGCCGGGGACGTCGACCCCCGCGTCGGCGAGCATCTGCTGGACGTGCTCGGTCTGGCCGGTATCGCCGCCTATCTGCAACCCACCGCCGACCTGCACCCGGTGACCCGTACCACGACCCTGCCGAGCCGGCCCATCGACCGGCTCTACGTGGACCGGGCGCACCTCCCCGAGGCACGCGAGTACCTCGACAGGCTGGGCCCGGCCGCCGGGCCGTCCGCCGGCACGGACCCGGCCCGGGCACCGCAGCCCGAACTGGACCCCACCGCGCCGCAGCCCCCGGTACGCGAGGACGGCGGCGAGCCGCTGGCCGGGCCCACGTTCTCCGGTGAAGGTGCAGCCAGCGAGCCGACGACGGACATCGACGCGGCCTGGGCCGCCATCATCGCCGACTACGACATCCCGGCCAACGATCCGGTACCGCGCTGGCCGGTCGCCGAGGACCTGTCGGAGGCCACCGCACCCGGTGACGCGGCCACACCGGCCCGTACCGCCCCGGACACCGTCGCGGACGCCAACCCGGACGCCGCGGCGACCAGCAGTGCAGGCCGCCCGCCGGGAGACTGGCGTACCGACCCGGACCGCCCGGACCTGATCGACTCGCTGGACGGCGAACTCGACGACGACGAGGGCTACGAACCGCCACCACCCCCGCCGATCCCCCGCCCGTCGAGGTACGCGGCACTGGCGATCGGGGCGATCGCCCTGGGCCTGGTGCTGTGCATCCGTCCGGACCTGCTGAACATCCTCGGCTTCGGCTTCGGCGAGGCGGGCGGGCTGGCCATCGGGTTCATCTGCCTACTGACCGGTTTCGTCACCCTGGTGGTCCGGCTGCGGCCCGGGGGCGATGACGACGACTCCGACGACGGTGCGGTGGTCTGACCAACGCGGGCTAACCCCACCCCGGGTCGACCAGCCAACCGGATGGGTACCGGCGCTGTCCACCCATACCGTGAGCGGAGAGCGATCCGCCCGCGCCAGGAGGCACCATGCAATCCATCGGTACCCAGCAGCCCCGCCTGATTTCGGACGGTGGGGGCGGAAAGCTCCGCGGGCTGACGATCTCCGCGCTGGCCTTCGCGCTGCTGATCCTCGTGGCCGGCGGGGCGGTCCTGCTGTCGCTGCGGCAGTCCCTGCACCCCAGCCACCACAGCACCGGCGGGTACGGCTACCAGGGCGTCAGCCAGCTCACCATGGACCTCGGTTCCGCGAAGGTACGGGTACGGGCCGGTGCCGCCGGCAGCCGGGGCGTCACCGTGGAGCAGAAGCTGGCCTGGAACCGCCGACAACCCACCGTCGAGCGGCGGCAGACCGGTGACGCGCTCTCCGTACGGGCGAGCTGTCCCAGCGACGGGATGACGTTCGGCTTCCGGACCTGCCGGGTCGAGCTGACCGTCACGGTGCCGGCCGACCTGCCGGTGACCCTGCTCGCCAGCTCCGGTGACATCGGCGCCAGCGGGCTGAGCGGGCCGGTACACATCCGTGCCACCAGCGCCGACGTGACCCTGGACGGGCTGTCCGGTCCGGTTACGGCGAACCTGGACTCCGGCAACGTGGGGGCGCACGACCTGCGCTCCCATTCTGTCCGGGTCTCCGCGAGTTCCGGCGACGTGACGCTGGGGTTCCGGTCCGCGCCCCGGGCCGTGGACGTCGCGGTGTCGTCAGGCAACGTGCACGTGCGGGTGCCGCATGAGGCGTCCGGCTACCAGGTCAGCAGCACCGTCTCCAGCGGGGACACCACGGTCGGGGTACGACGCTCCGGCCACTCGCCGCACCACATGACGCTGCGGGCCAGTTCCGGCGACGTACGGGTCGACTACACGTCCTGAACCGGCGGCGCCGGCGGGACTGCCCGGGCAGTTCCGCCGGTCCGAAGCACTAGGGCCGCTCGGCGAGCCAGCCCAGCACCGGCCCGATACCCGGCAACGCGCCGGATCCGCTGACCGGTAGGCGAACCGACCGGGCACCGTAACGCACTGCCAGGTCCGACAGCACCTTGTGCGGGTACCGGTCACCGGCCGCGACCAGTACCGGTGGCGCGACCTGCGGCACCCGTGGGTCGCGTCCCAGCAGCATGGCCAGGCCCAGTGCCGGTCGACGCAGCAGCACACCCGGCCCCGGCAACCGGCGGCCCGGCAGACCGACCGGCTCCACCAGCACCGCGGCCAGCGCCGGGTAGCGGTGCAGCGCATGGGCGACGACCCAGCCGCCGGTGCCGTGCCCGACCAGTACCGCCCGCTGCGGCAACCCGGCCGCGGCCTGCACCACATCGTGTACCCATTCCCGCCGGCTCACCGCGAACCGGCGGCCCGGCCCGGTGGTGCCGCCGCACCCGCGCGGGCTCACCGCGTACGCCCGGTGACCTTGCTCGGCAGCGGCGGCCAGCCACGGCTCCAGTGCCGCCGCACCGCCCGGGTCCCGCAGATCCGGTACGAACAGCACCGGGGGGCCGTCGCCGTCCGTGGGCGCCGCCTGACGTAGTTCGCGTACGGCGGGACGGACCGGGCGCGCCCAGTCCCACCGGCGCCACACGTCCGTCGCCGCCACCCGTACCGTGCCGCGCCCCGCCGCGGGGGCCCGATTGCTGCCGCTCATCGTGGAGGGTCCCGTCTGTTCAGGTGCGGAGGTCAGCGCATGCTCCAGGAAGGAGGGCCCACCGTGTACCGTGCTCTCCCGGCTCATCGGCCCGCCTCCAGGCCGGCAAGGTCGCGCTGCAGGGCCGCCAGGTAGCGGTGGTGGCCGACGTCGAAGCGGTGCCGACCCGAGGACAGCATCCGGGTCTGCGCGTAGCTGCGCCCGGTGGCCCGCTCCGCCCGGCGGAACAGCTGGGTGGCCCGTTCGGGTGACTCGGTCCGGGCCCGCAGCAGCCGTGCGATCAGCACGGTCTGCCAGTGCACCAGGCCGAACTGGCCGGCGTCCGGGTCGATCAGCCCGGCCACCGACAGCGTCGGGTACTCCGGGTTCAGCATCTGCAGGTACAGCTTGGGCCGTTCCTCGTCGCCGCCCAGGCAGTCGGTCGGCAGGAACGGGAACCGGGGCCGGAATCCGGTCGCCATCACCACCAGCTGCGGGTCTGCGCTGGTGCCGTCGGTGAACACCACCCGCCCTGGCTCGAACTCGGCCACGTCCGGCACCGCGGTCAGGTCGCCGTGGCCGAGGTGGTACATCAGCATGCTGGTGACCACCGGATGGGCGGTGAAGGGCCTGTGGTCCGGTCTGCGCAGACCGAACCGGGACGCCCGCCCGACGGTGAGCCGCAGCAGCGTCCGGTACGTCAACCGGCGCGCCCACAGCGGCAACCGGAGCGCCCGGGTGAGGTCGTCCAATTGGTCGGCCGGGCGTCCCAGCAGGTACTTCGGGGTGTGCCAGCTGCCCCGGCGGGTGGAGTGCCAGGTCCGGTCGGCCTGCTGCGCCGCGGCCACGGCGATGTCGCAGCCGGAGTTGCCGCCGCCGACCACCAGCACCCGCTTGCCCCGCAGCTGACTCGGATCGTTGTACCCGGCAGAGTGGATGATCCGGCCGTTGAAGCTGTCCTGCCCGGGGTACTCGGGTCGGTGCGGATGCCACAGATGTCCGTTGGCCACCACCACCGCCGCATAGCGCAGCGTGCGGGTGGGCCCACCGCCGGTGCCCCGGACCGTCACCTCCCACCGCTGCCCGTCGGTGGGCGCCACACCCACCACCTCGGTACCGAACCAGACGTGGTCCTTCAGACCGAAATGATCGGCGTAGCGGGTGAAGTATTGGAGTATCTGCCGATGGTCCGGGTAGTCCGGATAACTGTCCGGCATCGGGAAGTCCGGGAACTGGGTGAACGGACGGCTGGAGATCACGTGCAGGCCGCTGTACATCGGGCTGCGGTCGTGGGTGGCGTTCCAGGAGCCACCGACGCCGGTCTCACGCTCGTAGCAGTCCACCTCGAAGCCGTGTTCACGCAGGTTCTTCACCGCTGCCAGGCCGGACGGGCCGGCGCCGATCACGCAGACCGCCGAGCCCCGTTCATAGGTGTTACCGGACCGCTCGGCGGTCGGGTCGACGATGGGTGGGATAGGCACCGATGGGGCCGTCTGCCCGTCGACGTCGGGATCGCCACTGGCGGGGCCGTCGGTCACACTGCTGTCCTCTCGCTGCGGTCTTCTAGCGCCGCGTCACAACACCCGCAGACCTCGCACAGCGTTACAACGCGGCGTGGTGCATCCTCGCGACGATTGGCTCCGTTGTCCACCCCGCGCGGTGCGCGGCCCTCCCCCGTCGCTACCTTGCAAGGCAGAGGGGTCCGGCAATGGCGCTGGCCGCTGCGGGAGGAGGTTGACGTGACAGACACCGAGACGGTAGAGGTTCGCGGGCATATTCTCGATTCGGGCATCCTGGCGCGGATACTCGACGACGTACTGGAATATGGCGGCGATTACCGGATCGAACGGCTGGACGTGGGCCGCGAACACACCGACGAATCCCGCGCGCTGCTACAGATCGGCGCCGACGATGCCGAGCAGCTGGCCCGGATCCTGATGCGGCTGCAGACCCACGGCGCCAACGCGGTCGACCCGGGCGAGGCCGTGCTGCGGCCGGCACCCGACGACGGGGTCTTCCCGGACGACTTCTACTCCACCACCAACCTGGCCACCCACCTGCGTACCAACGGTCGATGGATCCCGGTGGCCAACCCGGAGATGGACTGCGGGATCGTCGTCTCCGCCGACGGCCGCAGCGCCCGGACCGTACCGGTCTCCGACGTACGGGCCGAGGACCGCGTGCTGTGCGGTGCCTCCGGCGTACGGGTGGTGCAGCCTCCCGCCGCCGAACGGGAGTCCGACGGGTTCGGTTTCATGTCCAGTTCGGTTTCCAGTGAGAAGCCTCAGGCCCTGCTGGTACGCCAGATCGCCGAGCAGCTGCGCGCCGTGAAGGCGCGCGGCGAGAAGGTGTTGTGGGTCGGCGGCCCGGCGATCGTGCACACCGGCGCCGCGCCCGCGATGGTCTCCCTGGTCGAGGCCGGCTACGTGGACGTACTGTTCGCCGGCAACGCCCTGGCCGCGCACGACATCGAATCCGCCCTGTTCGGTACTTCGCTGGGGGTGGACCTGTCCCGCGGGCACGGCGTGGCACACGGACACGAGCACCACATCCGGGCGATCAACAAGATCCGGGCGGCCGGCTCGATCGCCAAGGCCGTCGGGTCGGGAGTGCTGACCAGCGGTGTGCTGCACGCGATGGTCACCAAGGACCGGCCGTTCGTACTGGTCGGGTCGGTGCGCGACGACGGCCCGCTGCCCGATGTCTACACCGATGTGATCGCCGGTCAGCGTGCGATGCGCGCGGAGCTGCCGGGTGTCGGGTTCGTGATCATGGTGGCCACGATGCTGCACTCGATCGCGACCGGCAACATCCTGCCGGCGAGCATCCCGTTGGTGTGCGTGGACATCAACCCGGCGACGGTCACCAAGCTGGCCGACCGCGGTAGTGCGCAGGCCATCGGCATCGTCACCGACATCGGCCTGTTCACCGAGCAACTGGCCGACGAGTTGGTGCGCGGCACCGGTCGCTGAGTCCATCCGGGTCCGGTGCCGCCGGGTCGGGGACATCGGACCGGCGCCACGGCGACGGCTGCGACATCGCCGGAGTCGACACGTCGCCGGAGTCAACGTGGCGGAGCGCACCACCGGGGGTACCGGAAAGGGGCTCCCACCGCGGAAATCTTGGGTAACCTCACACAGGGTGACCCGTGGGCCGACGGGCCACCGTTGCCGACGGAGGTGGTCGCGATGCCGGTGGCACCGGCTTCGCAGGGGCGCTCGTCCAGCGTCCAGGGCCTGTCGAACGCCCGAACGTCATCGAACGTCAACAGCGCACCCGGCACCGACCGGGGTTATGCGCTCTTCCAACTCTGGTGCGAGCTCACCGGGCAGTCGCCACGGGCTGTGCCGATCGACGAGGTGGCGGCATTCCTCGGCCGCCCTGAGCTGCACGCCCTGGGTCCGGTGCCCGACGAGGTGCTGCGCGACGCGGCGGGAGCCGCCCGGCGCGGTGCTTCGCTGCCGGTCGAACGCTGGCTGGCCGCGGTCCGGATCGTGCGCCCGCACGCCTGATCCAGGCGCACCGACCGCGACGGCACCACCGTCGCAGGGCTCGATCGACGTACGGCCCTACCGGCGCACGGCGCAACCAGCTCCGGCGCTACCAGACACGGCACCACCGGGTGCATGGTTCTCCTGGCGTGCGGCCGAATGACGGATGGCCTCCAGGGTGACCATCACCAGCGGATGGGTCTCGCTGCCCCGGCGTACGGCCGCGAACACCCGCCGGGTCGGTGGGGCACCGGCCACCGGCCGGACCACGGCACCCGCGGTGTCCGTGCCGCGTAACGCGGAACGTGGCACCAGGGCGACCCCGGCGCCGGCCGCGGCCAGGGCGGTGACCGCCCAGAAGTCGTCCGACCAGTGCTCGACACGGGCCGCGAAACCGGCATACTCGCAGGCCAACATGACCACGTCGTGGCACGGGTTGCCCGGTGACGCACTGATCCAGTCGTCCGCGGCCAGGTCGTGCAGGGCGACCTCGCTGCTGTCGGCCAGCCAGTGCCCGGCGGGCAGTACCGCGTCGAACGGCTCGGCGTACAGCGCCACCCGCCGCAGACGCGGATCGTCGAGCGGCGGCGCACCCCGGTACTCCACCGCGACCGCGAGGTCTATGTCGCCGGCGAGCAGCAGGACGAGACTCGCGTCCCCTTCGGCGTCGCGTACCCGTACCTCGACCTCGGGGTTGGTGTCGGACAGTTCGGCAATGGCCGGTGCCAGTACCCCGGCGATCGCGGTGGCGAACGCACCGACGGTGATCCTGCCGGACGCGCCGGCGGCGTGCGCCGCCAGTTCCGACTCGGCCCGTTCCAGCTGGCTGAGCACCGTACTGGCGTGTCCCGCCAGGATCGAACCGGCCGCGGTCAACTGGACCCGCCTGCCGCGACGGGCCAGCAGTTCCTGCCCCACCTCGGTCTCCAGGGCGGACAGCTGCTGGGACACCGCGGACGGGGTCAGGTACAGCGCCTGCGCCGCCGCGGTCACCGTGCCGTGGTCGGCCAATGCCCGCAGCACCCGCAATCGCCGAGGGTCTATCACCCCGACATCCTCACACACGGTGACTTCCCGGGGCGGCCCGCCCGGATCACGTTGTACGCACCTCGCGCGGTACGTGCCGCGACCGGGCGGCGACGCTGCGGAGATGCTAGGCGGGGCCGAGCTTGTCCCGGGCCTCGGCGAACGCGGCGACCGCACGCTCGACGTCGGCGGTCGAGTGCGCGGCGGACAGCTGCACCCGGATCCGGGCCTTGCCGCGCGGTACCACCGGGAACGAGAAGCCCACCACGTAGATGCCCCGGGCCAGCAGCAGGTCGGCGAGTTCCGCGGCGCGGGCCGCGTCACCGATCATCACCGGCGCGATCGGATGGTCCCCGGGCAGGATGTCGAAGCCCGCCGCGGTCATCTTCGAGCGGAACAGTGCGGTGTTCGCGCGCAGCTTGTCCCGCAGTTCGCCGGAGGTCTCCAGCAACCGCAACACCTCCAGGGACGCGGCCACGATCGACGGCGCCACCGAGTTGGAGAACAGGTACGGCCGGGACCGCTGGCGCAGCAGTTCGACGATCTCCGCCCGACCGGACACGTACCCGCCGGACGCACCACCCAGCGCCTTGCCCAACGTGCCGGTGACGATGTCCACCCGGTCGGTCACCCCGTGCAGTTCGGGTGTGCCCCGGCCGGTCTCGCCGACGAAGCCGACCGCGTGCGAGTCGTCGACCATCACCACCGCGTCGTAACGCTCGGCCAGGTCGCAGATGTCGGCCAGCGGGGCGAGGTAGCCGTCCATGGAGAACACGCCGTCGGTGACCACCAGCCGGTACCGGGCATCCGCCGATGCCTTCAGCTGGGCCTCCAGGTCGGCCATGTCCCGGTTGCGGTAGCGCAGCCGGCGCGCCTTGCACAGCCGGATCCCGTCGATGATGCTGGCATGGTTCAGCTCGTCGGAGATGACCGCGTCCGCGTCGGTCAGCAGCGACTCGAAGATGCCGCCGTTGGCGTCGAAACAGGAGCTGTACAGGATCGTGTCGTCGGTGCCGAGGAACTCGGAGAGCTTGGCCTCCAACTGCTTGTGGCCGTCCTGGGTACCGCAGATGAACCGGACCGAGGCCATCCCGAAACCACGGTCGTCGAGCGCCCGCTTGGCGGCCGCGATCACGTCGGGATGATCGGCGAGCCCGAGGTAGTTGTTGGCGCAGAAGTTCAGTACCTGCGCGCCGTCGGACACCGTGATGTCGGCGTCCTGTGGGCTGGTGATGATCCGCTCACCCTTGTACAGGCCGTCGGCGCGGATCTGGTCCAGGGTGGCGCGCAGGTCCTTGCGCATCCGGTCGAACATCGACAACTCCCGGTCAGGGTCGAGGACAGTGGGCTCAGAGGGTTTCGCGGGTCCAGTCGAGGACGATCTTGCCGCAGTTGCCCCGACGTGCCTCCGCGAAGGCCCCGGCATACTGACCGTAGCCGTACCGGCCGGTGATCACCGGTGACAGTTCCAGACCGCGACCGAGCAGTACCGACATCCGGTACCAGGTCTCGAACATCTCCCGGCCGTAGATGCCCTTGATGGTGAGCATGTGGGTGACCACGCGGCTCCAGTCGACCGCGATCTCCTGAGCCGGCAGCCCCAGCATCGCGATGCGGCCACCATGGTTCATGTTGCCGATCATGTCCCGCAGCGCCGAAGGCTGACCGGACATCTCCAGCCCGACGTCAAAACCCTCGCGCATGCCCAGCGTCTGCTGCGCCTCGGCGACCGGCGTGTTCGCCACGTTCACGGCGAGGCTGACGCCGACCTTCTCGGCCAGCCGCAGCCGGTAGTCAGACACGTCGGTGATGACCACGTGCCGGGCACCTGCGTGCCGGACCACGGCCGCGGCCATGATGCCGATCGGCCCGGCGCCGGTGATCAGTACGTCCTCGCCGAACACCTCGAACGCCGTGGCGGTGTGCACCGCGTTGCCGAACGGGTCGAAGATCGCCGCCACGTCCAGGTCCACCGGCTCGTCCGCGGCCCGGCCGTGCACCCAGACGTTGCTCTCCGGCAGGGTCAGGTACTCCGCGAACGCCCCGTCGCGCTGCACACCCAGGCCGATCGTACGGATGCACAGGTGCCGGCGGCCGGCCCGGCAGTTGCGGCACCGACCGCACACCAGGTGCCCTTCCCCGCTCACCAGGTCACCGACCGCCACGGCGGTGACCGCCGGACCGACCTCGACCACCTCACCAACGAACTCGTGTCCGACGATCAGCGGCGGGGAGATCGACCGTACCGCCCAGTCGTCCCATGCCTCGATGTGCAGATCGGTACCGCACAGGCCGGTACGCAACACTCTGACCAGGACCTCGGTCGGACCGACGGCGGGTTCGGCTACCTCGGTCAGCCGGAGCCCGGCCTCGGCAGCCATTTTGACCAGCGCTTTCACCCTCACAGGGTGCGTCCTCGCGGTGCGCCGCGTCCATCGATGTTTCCTGAACCACCTTGTTAGGCGAGCTGTACAGCACCGTGCGCCACCCGGCTGGCACCCGGTGGGGTCACCGTCCCGTTTCGGGCCAGTGCCCACCGCACACACCGTTCGTACGGCTCACCCACTGCGACCCGGGCCCATGCAGCCGGCCCCGCGGAACTCAGAGCGTCAGGGACAGCTCCACCAGGACGGGGAGGTGGTCACTGGCCCGTCGGAGGTCCGGGCCGTCCGGTACGGCGTAGGAGTGCACGGTGGCCGCGGCCGGTACCAGCACCGCGTCCAGTCGGCTGTGCGGCGCGCCGGCCGGGAAGGTGGCGGTGCTCGCCCCACCATCGGTCGCGCCGGCCACCTGTGCGGCGTCCAGCAGTCCCGGGTCGAGCAGCCGGGACCAGACCCGGCCGCCGGGCGGCTCGTTCAGGTCGGCACCGACCAGGACCGACCCGGCCAGGCCGGCCAGCACCGGGGCGAGCTGGTCGGCCTGGCCGGCCCGCTCGTCCGGATCGGTGGACAGGTGCGTACCGACGAGGGTGAACCGGCAGCCGCCGGCCTCGCAGTCGGCGAAGGCGACACCGCGCAAGTGCCGGCCGGGTGTCAGCGGGAAGCGCAGCGACCAGCTCCGATGGACCCGGACCCGTTGGTCGACCATGATCATGTTGCCGATGGCGGGGCCACCACCGGACGCGAAGTACAGCCCGCAGTGCCTGGCCAGGTCCGCACACCGGGTCCGCCATCGCACCCGGCGGGGCGCCTCCTGTACGCACACCACGTCGGGCGCGGCGGCCCGCACCGAGCGGTACAGTGCCGCCCGGTCACCGCGCAGCCCGTGCACGTTGTAGCTGAGTACCCGCAGTCGCACAGCCTCGCCCATCGCCGCCGCCACCTACCTGCGGGCCAGGTCTGCCGCACCGACGACACCGGCGGCATTACCCATCTCGGCAGGCCGGATCTGCGCGACGGGCAACCGTCCGCGCTGGGCCAGGCCGTGTGCGAACGCTTCGGCGGCGGGCTCGAACAGCAGCGCGCCGACCTCGCTGACCCCGCCGCCGACCACGATCACCGCCGGGTCGAGGGTCTGCACCATGTCCACACAGGCCAGGCCGAGCCACTTGCCGATGTCGGCCAGCGCAGCCACCGCAGCCGGATCACCCGCGTGTGCCGCCTCGGTGATCATCGGGCCGGTCACCGCGGTCGGATCACCGCCGGCCAGGTCGAGCAGCGTCGGCGCGGTGGCCGGATTGTGTTCCGCCGCCGCCCTGCCCAGGCGGACCAGGGCCTGGCCGCTGGCGTACTGCTCCAGACAGCCGCGCCGACCGCAGCCGCAGAGGTGCCCGTCGGGTACCGAGGTCATGTGGCCGAGTTCGGCGGCGACACCGTGCTGGCCACGGATCAGCCGGCCGTCCATGATCACAGCACCACCGATACCGGTGCCGACCGTGTACATCAGCATCGAGTCGACGTCGCGACCGGCGCCGAAACGGTACTCGGCCCAGGCCGCCGCGTTGGCGTCGTTCTCCACCACCACCGGCACACCGAACTTGTCCGCCAGTTCGGCCCGCAGCGGCTCGTTGCGCCACGCGATGTTCGGCGCAAACAGCACGGTGGAGCGACTGGCGTCGATCCAGCCGGCCGCACCGACACCGATGGCGGCGATCTGGTGGCCGGAGATCAGTTCCTCGACGGCCTCCATGATCATCCGCAGGGTCTGCGAGACGTCGTCCGCCGGGGTGTCCCGACGGGTCCGGGCAACGACCGTGCCGTCCTCGTCGACGACCGCGGCGGCCACCTTCGTACCGCCAACGTCCACCCCGATCGTCAGTGACACCCGACGTCCCCTTTCTGGTTTTCGGTGGCCGGCCGGGCAGCGCCGGACGGCTGTTGCGGCGTGTCGGCCCGCTCGCCCGACGCTCGCGGCGTGTCGGCCCGTTCGCCCGACGGGTCCGGCGCGGCGGGGCGGTGGGATCCGAGTTCGGCCAGGGCGCGCAGCACCCCGGCCAGGCCGCTCGCCGCTTCACCGACCGCGTCGGCGACCTTGGTGGCGACAGCCGGGTCCGGCGCCCGGACGGCGGTCACGGTGCGGCACACCGGGCACCCGCAGTTCGGCTCGCCGGGCAGGTCACGGGCGGCCCGGGCAGCGACGTCGAAGACGCCGGAGACCAGTCGTCGCGCTTCCCCGCGGATGGCACCGTCAGACCACGCCGTACCCGTCGAGCGTCCCACCGTGTACTCCCGCCTCGGACGACATCACCGCCGGCCGGTCTCTGCGGTCGTCCGCCAGAGCCGCAGCCGGCCGGGTGGAACTCTACTGCCGCCCCGCTTCGTCCCGCGCTACGACGTCTCGACGCGCTTCTTGAGTTCGCTGAGCGCCGTATCCATGATCATCTTCTCGGCGCGCCGGCGCAGCATGCCGAGCATCGGGATGCCCAACTCGACGGTGAGTGAGTAGGTGACGGTCGCGCTGCCGTCACCGTTGTCCTCGATGTCGTACGCGCCGTGCTGGCTCTTCTGCACCTTCGACGGCTCCACCAGGCGCCACTCGATCCGGGACAGGTCCTCTGCGTACTCGTACTCCAGCACGTAGTCGTCCTTGAGTACGCCAGCGTCCATCACGAACCGCACCCGGCTGGCATAGCCGTCCTCGTACTCCTCCCGTACCTCGGCCGTCTGCACGGCGCTGACCCACTGGGGGTACGCCGGGAAGTCGGTGATGATCTCGGCGATCCGGGCCGGGCTGCCGCCGACCACGATCGACTGCGAGGAGGAGTCCGTCATGGGGGCTGAGGCTACCGTGCGGACCGCGGTCAGGGCCCGGCCGGCACCCCGGGGAGGCTCAGCATCCCCGCCCGGCCCAGCCAGCACACGGTCAGCCGGCAGTGGCCGGTACCGGGGTGCCCGGCGCCCGGCCCGCCTCCAGCTCATCCTTGAGCACCCACAGTGCCCGACGCAGCCAGCGGTCCCGACGTCGCTTCTCGGCGGCCGCCCGACCGGGCCGTACGGCAGCACCACCGGCCGGGTCGATCCGCAGGTAGGCGTGGACCAGTACACCGTCCGCGCAGGTCGGCAGCCACAGCTCCGCCGAGCCGCACCACTCTCCGGACACGACGAACCGCTGGCCGCGCACCCCCCGGTCCTGCCGGACCGTGACTGTCAGATCAGGCCACAGCACGCCCGGTACGTCCGGTCGGGTCAGTCTCGCGGCGACCAGCGCCGGTCGGGCCGCCACGAACATCTCCTGCAGCACGTCCACCTGGGGCACCCGGCCAGCGTGCCACACCCGGTACGCGCGAGAATTGCCCGATACCGGCCACGAACCGGCGCGGGGCCTCCCGCCGTCAGGTGACTGGGCGGTAGGTTTCTGCGAGAACATCGCCGTATCTGCCCGTACGGTGTGAGCTCAGGTAACGCCCGACTGGATTACCGACGAAGTGCCGCCCGGATGGCCGGCCCAGCGCGAGGAGCCCGACGTGCGCGAGTTGACCGTGCCCCCGGTCGTCGAAACACCCGACGACGCCAACCTCACCGACGTCGTGTGGCGTAACGCCGAGGAGTATCCGGACACCGTCCAGTTCTCCCGACGCCGGGGCGACGACTGGGAGGCGGTGACCACCCGACAGTTCCGCGACGAGGTCGTGGCGGTCGCCCGAGGGCTGATCGCCTCCGGGATAAAGCCGGGCGACCGGATCGCCCTGATCTCCAAGACCCGCTACGAGTGGACCCTGCTCGACTACTCGATCTGGGCGGCCGGCGCCACCACGGTGCCCGTGTACGAGACCTCCAGCGCCGACCAGGTCGAGTGGATCCTGTCGGACTCCGGCGCGGTCGCCTGCCTGGTGGAGACGACCGAGCACCGCACCGTGGTCGACGGAATCGCCGAGCGGCTGCCGGAGCTCAAACAGCTCTGGACCATCGACGAGGACGCCATCGGTGGGCTGGTCGCCGACGGCGCCTCGGTGACCCTGGAGGACGTGGACCAGCGGCGACGTATTGGCTCGGCCGATGACCTGGCCACCATCATCTACACCTCGGGCACCACCGGGCGCCCGAAGGGCTGCATGCTCAGCCACCGCAACCTGCACGCCGACATCACCAACACGGTGCCGGGCCTGATGTCGCTGTTCAACGAGCGCTCCGCGACGCTGCTGTTCCTGCCGCTGGCGCACTCGTTGGCGCGGATCATCCAGGTCGGTGTCGTGGAGGCCCGGGCCCGGATGGGGCACACCGCGGATGTCAAGAACCTGCTGCCCGACCTGGCTTCGTTCCAGCCGACATTCCTGTTGTCGGTGCCCCGGGTGTTCGAGAAGGTCTACAACGGCGCCAAGCAGAAGGCGCACGCCGACGGCAAGGCGGCGATCTTCGACCGCGCCGAACGCGTCGCCATCGAGTACAGCCAGGCGCTGTCGCACGGCCGACCTGGCCTGCTACTGCGGGCGCAGCACGCGATGTTCGACAAGCTGGTGTACGGCAAGCTGCGGGCAGCACTGGGCGGCCAGTGCACCGAGGCGATCTCCGGCGGCGCACCGCTGGGCGAACGGCTCGCGCACTTCTTCCGCGGTATCGGCGTGACAGTCTACGAGGGCTACGGGCTGACCGAGACCTCGCCGGTGATCGCCCTCAACACCGAGACCGCCTGCAAGATCGGTACCGTCGGGCGGCCCATCCCCGGTTCCACCGTACGCATCGCCGACGACGGCGAGCTGCTGGTCAAGGGCGACTACGTGTTCTCCGGGTACTGGCACAACGAGGCCGCCTCGAAGGAGACCTTCGACGACGAGGGCTTCTTCCACACCGGTGACCTCGCCGAACTCGACGACGAGGGCTTCCTGACCATCACCGGCCGGAAGAAGGAGATCATCGTGACGGCCGGCGGCAAGAACGTCGCGCCCGCCGTCCTGGAGGACCGGGTCCGGGCCCACCCGCTGGTCAGCCAGTGCATGGTGATCGGTGACCGACAGCCGTTCATCGCCGCGCTGGTCACCCTCGACGCCGAGGCTCTGCCCGACTGGCTCGACTCGCACGGAAAGGCCAGCCGGGCCACCGCAGAGGACCTGGCCGACGACGAGGACCTGCGGGCCGAGATCCAGTCCGCGGTGGACGATGCGAACAGGGCGGTGTCCCGGGCCGAGTCGATCAAGGTCTTCCGGATTCTGCCGCGCGACTTCAGTGAGGAGACCGGCGAGATGACGCCGTCGCTGAAGGTCAAGCGCGGCGTTGTGCTGAAGGAGTACTCCGACGAGATCTCCGCGATCTACACCTGAACCGGCGCCCGGCCGGGCCCCACTGCGCCGGGCCGCCAAGATGATCCGGCTGGTCCGCGCCGGGCTGCTGATCCTGGTGAGCAGCCTGGCGCTGATCTCCGTACCGTCGCTGGACACGCTCGGCTGGTGTGGCCTGCTCGCCGTCGCCGCGCTGCCCGGGCTGCTCGCACCGGAACATCCGGTGATCGGACGGCTCGGGCGGCTCGCCGAGGTGGTCGTCGTCGGACTGTCCACCGCGGCGCTGGCCACCCCGTACGGGTCGACGCTGCCGTTCCTGATCGCACCGGTACGCAGCGCGGCGGTGTTCGCCGGATCGGCCGAGGCGCTCGGCCTGGCCGGGATCGCCACCCTGATCGTACTGGGGGTGGGGGGCGTCAACGGGCATCTCGCCAGCGCCGACTACCTGATCCCGGCAGCGCTGTGGCTGCTCGTCGCGTTGGCCGGTGGGCTCGCCGGGCGGCGGATGTACCCGACCGAGCAGGCTGCCGACCATCCACAGCCGTACGCGGCGGCCACCCGGCTACTCACCCAACTGCGTACGGTGGCCCGGCAACTGCCCGGCGGGACACTGGACCTGGGCGGTATCGCGGCCGGCCTGCTGGACGAGCTCGGCGAGGTCGCCTCGGCCGACCGGGCCGCCGTACTGGGCCGCAGTGGCGGCGGCCGGCTGGTGGTGCTGGCCCAGCGCGGGCCGGACCGTACCGACTGGGAGACCTCGCTGTCGGCGGACACCCCCATCACCGACGCGTGGGTCAGCCAGCAGCCGCACGTAGCATCCCGCTCGCTGTCCCGCTCCGCCGGCACTACCCCGGTCTCCGCGCTGGTGATCCCGCTGGTGGCGGGGGTACGCACCATCGGGCTGCTGGCCGTTGAGGCCGACCGGCCCGGCGCCTACCCCCCCGAGGTGGTGGCGAAGGTGCGCGGGGTGGTGGGTGCCGCGGCACTCCGCTTGGAGGCGGCGCTGCTGTTCGACGACGTACGGGCGCTGGCCACCACGGAGGAACGGCAGCGGTTGGCCCGGGAGATCCACGACGGTGTCGCGCAGGAACTGGTGATGGTCGGGTACGGCATCGACAACGCGGTCGGCCAGCTGACCGACGTGACGGGCGCCGACTCGGCGATCGAGGATCTGCACATCCTGCGGGCCGAGGTGACCCGGGTGATCACCGAGCTGCGGCTGTCGTTGTTCGAGCTACGTACCGACGTCGATCCGTCCGGTGGTCTGGCCACGGCACTGGCCGACTACGCCCGCACCGTCGGCGCTACCGGCGGCATGCGGGTGCACCTGTCCCTGGACGAGTCGACCGCCCGGCTGCCCGCCACCGTGGAGACCGAGCTGCTGCGTATCGGCCAGGAGGCGGTGACCAATGCCCGTAAGCACGCGCATGCCGAGAACCTGTGGGTGACCTGCGAGATCGACCCGCCGTATGCCCGGATCGAGGTCTCCGACGACGGCCTGGGCATGTCGGAGGAGACCAGGGAGGGCAGTTACGGGCTGAGCATCATGGCCGAACGGTCCCGTCGCATCAGGGCGGATCTGCGGATCAGTCAGCGCAAGCCGAGCGGAACAACCATCGCCGCAGTGCTCGGGACGAGACCACGAGCGGGTAGCGTATCGGCAGCGGACGGTATGGAGGCGGACAATGCCAGACAGCGCGACCCCGGGGCCTGACCTGTCGCCGACCGGTGCCCCGCGTGCCCACGATCCCCTAGTGGCGGAGCGACGAACGATGCCCGACCAGCCGTCCGAGCTGACCAGGATCCTCCTGGTCGACGACCATGACCTGATCCGCAAGGGTTTGCGGCACGCCTTCGAACGCGACCCGCACTTCGAGGTCGCCGGCGAGGCCGGGACCGCGGCCGAAGGGGTACGGCAGGCAGCCGCGCTGCACCCGGACGTGGTGATCATGGATCTGCGGTTGCCCGACGGCAGCGGTCTGAGCGCCACCCGGCAGCTTCGCAAGGCACACCCAGGCATGGGCATCGTGGTGCTGACCATGTACGCCGGGGACGACCAGCTGTTCGGTGCGCTGGAGGCCGGCGCCAGCGCGTTCGTACCCAAGAGCGCCCCCGCCGACGACGTGGTCGCCGCCGCCCGACATGCCGCGACCACCCCGAACGCATTCACCGCCGCCGATCTCGCCGAGGCGATGAAGCGTCGACTGACCCCGTCCGGGCCGCAGCTCTCCCCCCGGGAGGGCCAGGTACTCAAACTGCTGGCCGACGGCATGAGCGTAGCGGGCATCGCCAAGCAGCTCTACGTCAGCGAGTCCACCGCCAAGACGCACATCTCCAAGCTGTACGAGAAGCTCGGCGCGGGTAACCGGGCGCAGGCGCTGATGACCGCGCTGCGACTGGGGCTGCTGGAACCACCGGACGCCCCGCGCTTCTGACCTGTGCCGAGGTCCCGGCCGGCGGACCTGTCTGGTCGGGACCTCGCCCGGCAGGGGACGTTACCCCGGAGGGCTCAGCTGTCCGTACCGGCCAGCAACGTGCGCATCCGGGCGGCGATGGTGTCCCACTGCCAGTCCGACCGGACCCAGGCCCGGCCCGCCGCACCCATCCGGGCCGCGAGGTCACGGTCGGCGAGCAGGGTGGCCAACCGGTCGGCCAGGGCCGGTACGTCGCGCCCGGGCACCACGAACCCGGTCTCACCGTTGCGTACGGCGTCCGGCGCACCGCCGGAGTCACCGGCCACCACGGGTAGCCCGGTGGCCGAGGCCTCCAGGTAGACGATGCCCAGACCCTCCGCTTCCAGACCGGCCCGCCGGGTGCGGCACGGCATGGCGAACACGTCACCGGCCGCGTAGTAGTGCGGCAGCGCCGCCCACGGCACGGAGCCGGTGAACACCACATGGTCGGCGACGTTCTGCTCCCGGGCCAGCCGGTGCAGCGTGTCCCGGTACGGGCCGCCGGACACCACCAGCAGCGCCGCGTCCGGCACCCGCCGACGTACCGCTGGCAGCGCCCGGATCAGGGTGTCCTGCCCCTTGCGCGGCACCAGCCGGGACACACACACGATCACCGGCCGGTCCGCCAGGCCGAGCCGGCGACGGATCGCCGCCCCCTCGGTGCCCACCAGTTCCGGCCGGAAGGTGTCGGTGTCCACACCGGGCGCGAGCCGTTCCAGCCGGCCCCGACGGCGGGTCGCGCTGTCGGCCCCGCTGGAGTGCCGGCCGTGCAGGGCCGACTCCAGCCGGACCCGGAAGTACTCGCCGAGGTAGGTCACCACCTCCACCTCGCGACCGATCCGGCGCAGCAGCCCCCGGCTGCCGGGCAGCGCCGCCCAGCCGGCCTCATGCCCATGGGTCTGGGCCACCGCACGTCGTACCCCGGCGCGGCGCAGTGCCGGCGCCATCAGTCCCAACGGCGCCATCGCGCCGAACCAGGCGACGTCGCAGCCCCGGGAACGGGCCAGCGCCGCCGCTTCCCGGGTCGCCTTCGGCGTGGGCAGCAGTACTGTCGTGTCGGCGCGCACCACCTCGAACGGCTGCTCTGCGTCGAAGCGCTCCGCACCTCGCCATCGGGACGCGTACACCACCAGCGAGTCGGCGGGTTGACGCACCGCGAGCGCGTGGACGAAATTCTGGATACCGCCGGTGCGTGGCGGGAAGTCGTTGGTGACCAGCAGCGTGCGCCCCATCCGGGGGATCCTACGGCGCGCCCGCGGGCCGCTGCGCGGCGGCGATGCGTTGCACGGTGCTGGGGTGCGAGTCGAACAGCAGATGCTCGACCGGGTTCGGGTCCACGTCGGCCAGGTTACGCAGGGCCAGTCGACGTTGCATGGCGGCGAAGGTCGCGGCGTCACCGGTCCTGCGCAACGCGTGCGCGTCGGCGCGCGCCTCGATCCGACGCGACACCATGCTGCCGGCCGGACCGGCCGCCAACTGGCCGACCGTCAGCACGAACAGCAGCAGCCCGATGGACTGCGGGTCGGTGAAGGAGCCCGCGCCGGCCAACGCGAGCAGGCCGGACCAGCCGCCGAGCAGGTAGAGCAGGCAACTACCGGCCGCGGCCACCAGCGCACCCACCGCGGTACCGAGCGCCACGTCACGGTTCTTGGCATGCCCCAGTTCGTGCGCCACGACCAACCGGATCTCGGCCTCCGGCGCGGCCGACAGCAGCGTGTCGAACACGACGATCCGGCGGGTCGGTCCGAACCCGGACACGTAGGCGTTCACCGCCCGGGTACGTCGCGACGCATCGGCGACCAGCACGGCACGTACCGGTACACCGTCGGCGTCGGCCAGCGCGAACAGCTCGGCCCGCAGGGGGGTGTCCGGCATCGGAGTGAACCGGTTGAACAACGGCTCCACCAGCACCGGGAACACCAGCGACGCCAGTACGGTCAGGGCCGCGGCACCGAGCGCCACCGGCAGCCACCAGCTGTCCGGCAACGCGCCGGTGAGCGCGAAGAACCCGGCCAGTACGCCACCGCCGAGCAGCACCCCGAGCGCCGCGGAGCGGCCGAGATCAGCGCACCAGCCGGGCAACCCCTGGGTGAGCAGGCCGTAGCGGCGCAGCACCACCCGTCGCCGGGCGGCGAACGGCAGACCGACCAGGAACCCGAGGGCCAGTACGGCCAGGCCACCGAGAACAGCGGTGGGCAGACGCTGCCCGCCGACGAGCCGCCCGACGGCGCCGACGATCCGGGCGGCCAGTGGGGTCATGCCCAGCACGGCTGCGACGACGAGTTCGACCAGCATCGAGGCGTACCGGACCGGACGCAGCAGCGCGTGCAGCGACCGGCCCCGGGCCACCTCGTCGGGCGGCAGGGTGCCCAGCGCCAGCAACTGCTCCGCGCGGGTGGGGCGACCCGGCGCCCGCCACGGCACCAGGACCGCCACCAGGATCACCGCCGCGCACAGCAGCACTCCCGCGGTCAGCGCCGCACCGATCTGCCACGTCCCGCCGGCCATGTCGATCACCACCCGTCCTGGTGGGGATTCTGACAGGCGGCACGCCGACGGCGTCCGGCGCCACCGCACCGGGTCGCCGGCAGGACGGCGCCGGCAGGTGCATCGGCAGGGTCAGGCGCTGCGGCGGTCCGGTCGGGCATCGTCGGGGGGTGCGGTGTCGTCCGACCGCCCGGGCACCAGGCGCAGCCGGGGCATCATGCCCGCATCGGCGAACACGTCGAGCGCCCGGCGTTCCGCCGCATCGAACTCCACCTCGGGCGGCGCGCCCAGCAGCACGGTCATCACACAGTCCGCGCAGGCATGTCCACGGACCGCGCAGGTGTCACAGTCGACAATCATCGCGCCTCCATCCGACCGAGCCCCGCCGAAACTCCTCGGAGCGACCCGGACGCTACGCAGGGGCTACGACATTCTTCCCGACAGGCACATCAGGCCCCCGTCCGGCGGTTTCCACCAGACGGGTCAGGCGCGGGCCAGTCGACGCAGCAGGGTGTGCGCCGCGAGCGGGTACGCGCCGTGCCGGCGGACCCCGTCGGCGACCTCCCGGTCGGAGGAGACCACCACCAGCGGCCGTCCCGGCGGCTCGGCCCGGACCAGGCGGCGGATCAGTTCGTCGGCGGTCTCACCCTTGCGGCTGAACAAGACCCGGACGCCACGCGGCGGTGGCGCCACCCCGTGTACGGCTTCCGCGCCGTCCCACACGCAGGTCACCTCGGCGCCGGTACGGGCCGCCAGCGCGGCGAGCCCCCGTACCAGCCGGTTGCGTTGCTCCTCCAGCGAGATCTCGCCGTATCCGGTCTTGGTCACGTTGTAGCCGTCCACCACCAGATGCGAGCGGGGCAGCGCCAGCAGCTGGTCCAGCCGGGCCGGATCGTCGGACGCGAGTGCCCGTTCCCGCGCCCGGGCGGCACCGGGCCGCTCGGCGGTCTCCGCGACGAACTCCGCCGGCAGCCGGTCGACCGGCTCCAGGGCCAACTCGCGGACCAGGCCACGGGCCGCGCCACGCACCGTCTCCAGCAGCAGCCAGACCCGCGCGTCGTCGAACGCCCGGGCCTCCTTGCCGCCGGAGCGGTCGGCGGCCACCTCCGCCTCCGCGTCGGCGAGTCGGGCGCGCAACCGGCGCAGCTCCGCCTCGTGCTCACCGGCGGCATGGGCGGCCCGGCCCTTCTCCGCGCTGAGGGTGTCGACCGCCCGCCGTTCCCGCCGCTGCGCCTCACGCAGCTCCTTCTGTACGACCCGTAGTCCGGTACGAAGGTTGTCCAGTTCGGCGCGCTGTACGCCGGCCTCGGTACGGATCCGGTCGAGTTCCGCGGCAGCCGCGGCCCGCCCCTGCTCGGCCCGGTCGGCGCGCTGTTCCGCTTCCTTGATCCGGGCTTCGGTGGCGTCCCGGTCGATCTCCGCCCGGACCACTTCGCTGCTCCCGGAAACCAGCTCGATCCAGTTGTCCGGGCGGAGGAGGTAGGCCAGCGCGGCGACCTCCACCGGGTCTGCGGCGGCCGGGCGGGTACCGGCCGCGACCGCCAGGGTCAGCTCGTCGGCAGCCTCGTGGAGACGGTGGGCGATCGAGTGCCGGAAGGACGGCTCGGCGGCCAGCTGCGCGGCGATGGCGGCGCCACCGAGCCGGGCCCGGCGCTGCGGCGCGAACTTGGCGATCCGGCGAAGGGCAGCCGGCACCTCGTCCGGGCGGAGCGCGCCGAGTCCGGCGGCGGCCAGGATGACCACCCGTTGACGTACGGGCTCGGGCAGTGCCGGTGTCTGCTGTGGACCGTCGGTCTCAGCCAGCGCTTCCTGCGGCTCCGGGGCGCTGTCCGACGGCGCGGCCGCCCGGCCGACCTGGGCGGCCCCGTCCGGACGGCTGTCGTCCGAGCCGGCCCCGTCCGAGCCGGCCCCGTCCGAGCCGGCCCCGTCCGAGCCGGCCCCGTCCGAGCGGGGGCCATCGGACCGCACAGGCTCAGGTCCGCCGGCCATCAGGGCCTCCCCGGCGCGGCCACCGGGCAGCCGATGCTGCCGTCCGGCGCCGATCCCGACATACCCGCGCCATCCTGCCGGAGCGTGACGACGTCCCGCCTGAAGGTCATCAGAATGATGCCGCCGAGACGTTGGAGAGATCCGATGTTGCCATGCCCACAGTTTGACATCGCATCGAACAGCCGGCACACCCGCGGCAGCGCACCGTCGCCGAGTCGGACCCCTCTGTCTGTTTCGTCGTACCCCGGGCCTACCGTGCGGATCGTGCCCCCATCCGCAGACCCTCACCCGGCCACCGGTTCCGGGCCGTCGGCCGGCTCCCACCAACCGAGCCTCCACCAGCAGGGCTTCCACCAGCAGAGCATCGACGATCTCGGCCAGGCGTTGTCGGCCACCACCTTCGTCGTGGTGGACCTGGAGACCACCGGCGGCGCACCGGCGGATGCGGGCATCACCGAGATCGGCGCGGTGAAGGTCCGGGGCGGGCAGCGGCTCGGCGAGTTCGCCACCCTGGTCAATCCGGGCATCCCCATCCCGCCCTTCATCGCGGTGCTGACCGGCATCAGCGACATACTCGTGGCCGAGGCCCCACCGTTGACCGAGGCACTGCCGAGTTTCCTGGAGTTCGCCCGGGGCTCGGTACTGGTCGCCCACAACGCGCCGTTCGACGTGGGCTTCCTGAAGGCCGCCTGTGCCCTGCACGGCTACCCGTGGCCGGGTTTCCCGGTGGTCGACACGGTCACACTGGCCCGCCGCACGCTGACCCGCGACGAGGTACCCAACTGCAAGCTCGCCACCCTGTCGCGTTACTTCCGGACCAGCACCGAGCCCTGTCACCGGGCCCTGGACGACGCTCTGGCGACCGTCGACGTCCTGCACGGGCTGCTGGAACGGATCGGCGCACAGTGCGTACACACCCTGAGCGAGCTGGCCGAATACTGTCGCGCGGTCAGTCCCGTGCAGCGCAGCAAACGCGGCCTGGCCGACGGGCTGCCGCACGCCGCCGGCGTGTACATCTTCCGGGACGCGCAGGAGCGCCCGCTGTACGTGGGTACCTCCGGCGATGTCGCGACCCGGGTGCGCAGCTACTTCACCGCGGCCGAGACCCGGGCCCGGATGTCGGAGATGCTGACCGCAGCAGCCCGGGTCGAGGCGGTGGAGTGCGCGCATCCGCTGGAGGCCGCGATCCGCGAGCTACGGCTGATCGCCGCGCACAAGCCGCCGTACAACCGCCGGTCGAAATTCCCCGAACGGGTCCACTGGCTGAAACTGACCGCGGAACCCTATCCCCGCTTGTCCCTGGTCCGGGCGCTCACCGAGGACGGCAGCTGCTACCTGGGCCCGTTCTCGAAACGCCGGACCGCGGAGCTGGCCGCGGCGGGAGTCTACGACGCGGTGCCGCTGCGGCAGTGCACCCAGCGGTTGTCGTTGCGGCGGACCAGTCCGTCCTGCGCGCTGGCCGAGATCGGCCGGTGCGCGGCGCCCTGCGAGCACGCGATCAGCCCGGCCGACTACCAGCTCCACGCGGAGGCGTTCCGCAGCGCCGCGCAGGGAGATCCGGCCGTACTGGTCGACCGCCTGCTGGAGCGGATCGGTGTTCTGGCCGACGAACAGCGTTACGAGGAGGCCGCCACAGTACGCGGCCGGTTGGTGGCCTTGCTGCGCACCGCCGTACGGATGCAACGGCTGCGTTCACTGACGTCGTTGGCCGAGGTGGTCGCGGCCAGACGGGACGCCGTCGGTGGCTGGGAACTCGCGGTCGTGCGCTATGGCCGGCTGGCCGCGGCGGGCACCTCGGCAGCCGGCGTACATCCGCGGTCCACCCTGGACGTACTGCTGGCCACGGCCGAGACGGTACGACCCGGCCCAGGTCCGACGCCGTGCGCCAGCGCCGAGGAAACCGAGAAGATCCTGACCTTCCTTGAACTTCCCGACACCCGGCTGGTCTCGGTGACTCCGGCGGGCCCGGCTGCTGTCGATCCGGCGGCGGTCGGTCCGACAGCAGCCGGCGCGGCGGCCATCGGCTGGGCCTGTCCGGTCGGTGGCGCGGAACGCTTCCGCGCCTTGCTGGGTAAGGCGGAGCAGGCTCCTTCCGCAGCGAATCCGTTGGCCGGCGAGTCCGGTCTGCCGCGCACACTGCACCGCCCCACCCGGGCCAGCGCCTGACGCCCACGTCGACACGAGGAGTGCGCCCGCACCGGAGCCACCGGCGATGACCGATCGAACGGCGCCGCTCACCGTGCGACACCACCGGTACCGATCTCCTACCAGGTCAGCACTCGGCGGCGCCGATGTGATACCCCTGAAGGGTCACCCGAAGCTGCCGGACGCGTCATTGACCGCCTGGCGGCTCGTTGCTATCCACCGAACGGACAACTGATCGTGGCCGATCGGTGGACGGGGTAGCCGATTACGATCGGTGGAGGACCCGTCAGACCTTTCGGTCAGATGTGGAGGTGGCGTTGAGCCTCGGAGCCAACCCGTCGTGGGCGTCGGACCCGCCGGTCATGCCGGCCGCGCTGACGTCCGGGGCCAGCGCTGCGCCGACCAACAACGCGCCTACCAACAACGCGCCGGACGGCAGTACCCCGTCCAGGAGCGGCAGCCCGGCCAAGGGTGGGCAACCCGCCCCGGCCGAGCCGGGGACGGCTGACACCGGCACGACAGAACGACGCTCCAGCGGCACCACCCTGCCACTGTCGCGCTGGCTGCGGGCGATGCTGCCGTGGAGCAGCCCCACCACCGACAGCGAGACCCCGGTCGAAGCCCTCGTCAAGGCCCACCGCGCGGCCTATCCACGGCCCGACCCGGCCCTGATCGCCCGGTCCTTCGAGGTCGCCGACCGGATGCACTCCGGGCAGGTACGACGCAGCGGCGAAGCCTACATCAGCCACCCGCTGGCCGTCGCGCAGATCCTCGCCGAGCTCGGCATGGATCCGGTCACCCTGGCCGCGGCCCTGCTGCACGACACCGTCGAGGACACCGCGTACACGCTGGAACAGCTCCGCACGGACTTCGGCACCGAGGTGACGCTGCTGGTGGACGGCGTCACCAAGCTGGACAAGGTGTTCTTCGGTGATGCCGCCGAGGCCGAGACCATCCGGAAGATGATCGTCGCCGCCGGGGAGGACGTCCGGGTCCTGATCATCAAACTGGCTGACCGGGTACACAACATGCGCACGCTGCAGCACAAGTCGCGCAGCTCGCAGATCCGGATCGCCAACGCCACCCAGGACGTGCTGGTGCCCCTCGCCGACCGGCTCGGCATCCACATACTCAAGGGCGAACTCGAGGATATCGTCCTGCGCACCATCGACCCGGACATGTTCCTGGAGATCGACAAGTACCTGCAGGGACGGGCCGACGACGGCGGCCGGCTCGACGAGGTGATCACGAAGGTGGACGCCTCGCTTCGTAACGACCGGATCAGTGCCAAGATCGTCCGCCGCTCCCGGCACCATTCCTCGATCTACCACGAGATGACCTCCGGACCACTGCGCGAACCCGACGACCCGCCGCGCATCGTGATCATCGTTTCCGGCCCGACCACCGACTGCTATGCGGCGCTGGGCGCGGTACACGGCCTGTGGCGTCCGGTACCGGGACGGTTCAAGGACTACATCGCCTCCCCCAAGTTCAACCTCTACCAGTCGCTGCACACGACCGTGATGACGCCTGGACCGCAGCCGGTGGAGGTGATGATCCGTACCGAGGACATGAACGACACGGCCGAGTACGGCATCGTCGTACAGTTGCGCGACGGCACCGCGCCGACCGGCGGCCGGGAACAGCTCGACTGGTTGCAGTCGCTGCTGGTCTGGGAACCCGACGCGATGGCGTCCGCGGAATTCCTCGACGCGTTGCGCTGCGACCTGTCCGAGGACCAGGTGCAGGTGTTCACCAGCGCCGGCGACCGGGTGATCCTGCCGGCCGGCGCGACACCGGTCGACCTGGCGTACTCGGTGGACAGCAGGATGGGTGACCGGCTGATCGGCGCGTACGTCAACGGGCGGCTCGTACGGCTGTCCACCGAACTCGAGGACGGCGACGTCGTCGAGATCATCACCGCCAACGCCGACGACTATCCCGGCCCGTCCCGGGAATGGCTCAACTTCGCCCGCAGCGCCAATGCCCGGCTGGCGATCGGCAAATGGTTCCGGATCGCCGGCGGCAGCGAGGAGCAGCCCGGCACCTTGAACGAACGCATCGATGCAGGTCGGGTCGCGGTGTCGCGGGCACTACGGCGCCATGAGCGCGCACTGGCGGCCGATGACCCGCTCGTGGTGACCGCGCACGAACTCGGCTTCCCGGATCTCGACGCGCTGTTCGTGGCCGTGTCGTCGGGCAAGCTGTCCGCCGACGAGGTGGTAGGGCGGCTCATCGCCTCGGTCGACAGCACCGAGACACCGATCCCGTGACCGATGCCCCGCACCGGGTGAGCACGCCGGGCGGGACACGGTACCGGGCGGGGTACGCCGATCCACCGCAGCACCGGTCGCCTAGCCTTTCGCCATGACCACTCGCCGCCCACCCGGCCTGCGCGGGTACGCGCACAACATCGGCTACCGCGTGTTCTACCGACTACCCAGCCGGGTGCGTCGCCGCATCGTACGCACCGTCACGCCGACGTACACGCTGGGCGCGGTCACCATGGTCTTCGACGCCGGCACCGTACCGGACGGCACACCGGCCGACGCTGTTCCCGACGACGCCCGGATGCTCCTGCTACGCCAGCCGCCCGGCTTCGGCTGGACGATGCCCGGCGGCCTGATCGAACGCGGTGAGCAGCCGGACCGGTGCGCCGCCCGGGAACTCTCGGAAGAGTCCGGCATCACGCTGCCCGTCGAGGAACTCACCCCGGCGGTACCCAACGCGGTGGTCCATCCCCGCGGCCGGTGGGTGGACAACGTGTTCCTGGCCAAGGTCGACCCGGCCGAATACCCCGTCACCGTCGACGGCGCGGAAGTCTTCGAGGCGGACTGGTTCCTGCTCTCCGACCTGCCCCGGCTGACCCTGCCGACGGCCCGGCTGCTCGCCCGGTACGGCATCGGACCGCTCGCCACCGTCAGCGGTGACCCGGACGTCGCGGTGTTCGAACGGACATGAGTAGCGCCCCGTCCCGGCTCTGCGCGGTGGTGCTGGCCGCCGGCGAAGGTAGCCGGCTACGCCCGTTGACGACGCTGCGCCCCAAACCGCTGTGCCCGGTCGGAAACACCACCCAGTTGGACCGCACCCTGGATCAGCTCGCCGCGATCGGCCTGGCCGGACCGGAACTGGTCGCGGTGAACGCCTGCTATCTGGCCGGGCAGATCGTCGATGCGGTCGGCCCCCGGGCACGGCTCTCGATCGAGTCGCCGCCTGCGCTGGGTACCGCCGGCGGGGTGGCGGCCCTGAGCGACTGGATCGACGGCCGGGACGTACTCGTCTGCAACGCGGACGGTTACCGGGCACCGGGCGACGAGGCTCTACGGCTGCTGCTGTCCGGCTGGGAGCGGGACCGTCCCAGGCTGCTCGTGGTGCCAGACCCACAGCGCGGTGACTTCGGTACGCCTCGCCGGATCCGGCGCTTCGCCGGCGCTTCGCTGGCACCGTGGTCACTGGTGTCGACGCTGGCCGCGGAGCCTTCCGAGCTGTCCGTGCCGTGGCGGCGGGCCGAGGCCGCCGGCCGGCTGGAGCTGACCGGCTTCGACGGGATCTTCATCGACTGCGGCACCCCGGCGGACTACCTGGCGGCGAACCTGCATGCCAGCGGCGGCGACAGCGTGATCGCATCGGACGCGACCGTGTACGGCGCCCTGACCCGCTGTGTGGTCTGGCCCGGCGCGACGGTCACCGCGGACGAGCGGCTGGTGGACGTGGTACGGGCCACGCTGCCGGATGGTTCGCCACTCACCGTGCCGGCCGGCGATGCCCGGTCGTACCGATAGCATGACCGGGACCGGCCGGGCAACCCGTCCCGGGCCAACGGGCAAAGGAGCCGCACGGTGATCACCGCGATCGTCCTCATCCAGTGCGAGACCGATTCGATCCCGGAGGTCGCCAAGGCACTGGCCGGGCTCGCCGGGGTCAGTGAGGTCTACTCGACCGCCGGCAACGTGGACCTGATCGCGGTGGTGCGGGTCAAGGAGTTCGAGCACATCGCCGACGTGATCGCCGGACAGATCAGCAAGACCACCGGGGTGGTCGACACCGAGACCCACATCGCGTTCCGCGCCTACTCCCGGCACGACCTCGAGGAGACGTTCGCGATCGGCTTCGAGGACGCCAACTGACACAGCGGTGAACACCACAGCCGAGCCTCCTACCCGCCGGTAACACCACCCTCTACAGTGTGGTCGTGACCAGCACCGGCGCCATCCGCAACCATCAGATCGAGGTGGACGGCCAACGGTTGGCCCTGCGCAGCCATCCGGCAGCCGACGGCGCCCGCTGCGCGGTGCTGCTTCCCGCCATGGGCGTACCGGCCGCCTACTACGACCCGTTCGCCGCGGTCCTTGCCACGACCGGGTTGCGGGTGGTGGTGGCCGACCTGCGCGGCACCGGCGCCAGCGGCCCACCAGCGACCCGGGCCAGCCGGTACGGCTACCGGGAACTTGCCGGCGACGTAGAACTCACCCTGGCGATGGTGGCGGAACTGTTTCCCGGTCCCGCGCCGCTACTGATCGGGCACAGCCTGGGCGGGCACGCCGCCGCGCTGCACCTGGCGCTCTCCCCCACCGCCGACGGCGTCGCCGGACTGGTCCTGCTGGCCACCGGCACCCCGTACCATCGCTGCTATCCCGGTCTGCGCGGAGCGGGCGTACGGTCCGCGGCCCGCCTGGTCCGGACGATCGCCGGCGCGGTCGGCTGGTGGCCCGGCGACCGGCTCGGCTTCGGCGGACGGCAGGCCAGCGGAGTGATGCGGGACTGGGCGTATCTGGTACGCACCGGACGGTTCCCAACCGTCGACGGAGCCGACCCGGAGACGGCAATGGCCACGGTGGGCGTACCGGTCCTGGCGATCAGCGTGGCCGGCGACCGATACACCCCGGGACAGACCCTGGATCACTTGTGCGCCAAGCTTTCCGCCGCCCCGGTAATCCGACACCACTACACCCGTACCGAATCCGGGGCAGTGATGGACCATTTCCGTTGGACCAGGGCGGGTTCGGCACTGGCCGACCGGATCGGCCAGTTCGCCTCCCGGCTCTGACCAGGACGCCGGACCGACCGGGCGCCGTCCTCACCGGGCCGCGCCGGTCCGGACCGGCGCCAGGGCACGGGATTGGTCAGCCGACCAGATGAGGTTTGAGCAGTGCGCCGATCTGGTCGGTCTCGGTGATCGACAGCCTCGGTACCTCACCCCACTCGGTGCCGCCTCCCGGACGAGTACCGGCAACGTGGAAGTGCACGTGCGGCACCATCTGGCGAGCCGGTACGCCGTTGTTCTGCCAGACGCAGATCCCGTCCGGGTCGAAGCCAGCCGACACCGCACGGGCGGCCCGCTGGACGGCCCGCATCACCGCCGCTGCCTCAGCGGCCGGCATGTCCACCACCGTGGGCCGGTGCGCGACCGGGAGTACGAGCAGATGACCCAGGCCGCGTTGCTCCCGGGTGACGAAGATGGCGACGTCCGCGTCGCGTTCCAGGATGGTGAACGGGAACCGGCCGCTCAGGGTGCCGCAGAAACTGCACACCTCGGATTCCGGCAACTGAATGGGCACTACCCGATCCTGCCTCAGGCCGGCAGGGCCGCAGCCCTCCGGGTAACGCCGCGGGGCGCCCCGGTCAGACCGGAGCGCCCCGCGAGTGGTGTGTTGCTACTTGCGACCGGAGGTGATCTCCTCGCGGACCGGTGCCGGTGACACCGGTGTCTCTTCGGGCTTTTCCACGGCGACGAAGAAGCCCTTGACCGCGGGGCCGATGGCGCCGATGCGGTTCATCTTCTTGGGTACCACCCAGCCGCGGTAGGGCAGTGCGGTGTGGCCGTGTTCGTCGGGGGCTGCCAGTGGCTGGTGGACCTCGATGAACTGGCCTGAGGGCAGGCGTTTGATGATGCCGGTCTCGACGCCGTGGGCGAGGACCTCGCGGTCGTGTTGTTGCAGGCCCAGGGCGATGCGGTAGGCGATGTAGTAGGCCAGTGGCGGGATGATCAGGATCCCGATGCGGCCGGCCCAGGTCATCGCGTTGAGGCTGATATTGAACTTGTCGGCGATCACGTCGTTGCCGCCGGACAGCGTCAGCACCATGAAGAATCCGAGCGCCATGGCACCCAGACCGACCCGCAGTGGCACGTCACGCGGCCGCTGCAGCAGGTTGTGGGCAGTCTTGTCCTTCATGAACCGCTGCTCCATGAAGGGATAGAGCAGGCCCACCATGGTCAGGATCCCGGGCAGTACCACCGTCGGCCACAACAGCGGCGGCACCGTGTAGCCGTGCCCGAACAGATGGATCCGCAGCTCCCACGGTGGCATCAACCGGGTCGAGCCGTCGAGGAACATCACGTACCAGTCGGGCTGCGACGCCGAGGACACCACCGCCGCCCGGTAAGGGCCGAACAGCCAGATCGGGTTGATCTGCACCAGGCCACCGAACAGCGCCAGCACTCCGAACACGACCATGAAGAAGCCGCCGCCCTTGGCCGCGAATCCCGGGAACATCCGGTGCCCGACCACGTTGTGCTCGGTACGCCCCGGCCCCGGCCACTGCGTGTGCTTCTGCTTGACCAGCAACGCCATGTGCACCGTGATCAGCAGCAGAATGATGCCGGGGATCAGGAACACATGAGCGATGTAGAGACGGCTCAGGATGATCTCACCCGGGAACTCGCCACCGAACAGGGCGAACGAGACCCAGGTCCCGACCACGGGGATGGACAGCATGATCGCGTCGGCGATGCGCAGCCCGGTGCCCGACAGCGCGTCGTCGGGCAGCGAGTAGCCCGCGAAACCCTCCACGAAGCCGAGCCAGAACAGCAGGAACCCCACCATCCAGTTCAGCTCACGCGGCCGACGGAACGCACCGGTGAAGAACGTACGCAGCATGTGCACCACGATCGCCGCCATGAACAGCAACGCCGCCCAGTGATGGATCTGCCGCAGGATCAACCCGCCCCGCACATCGAACGACAGATCCAACGACGACGCGTACGCCTGCGACATGGTGATCCCACGCAACGGCACGTACGAACCGTGGTACACCACCTCGGTCGAGGACGGCGTGAAGAACAACGCCAGAAAAGTACCGGTCAACAACAGAATGATGAACGAGTACAACGCGATCTCGCCCAACATGAACGACCAGTGGTCCGGAAAGACCTTGTTGAACAACTTCCGCAACGGCCCGGCACCACCCAGCCGCTGGTCCGCCCAGTCGGCGACCTGGCCGGGCGCCTGCTTCGGGTCAAACTTCGGACGCTTCATGGCCGCTCCCAGAAACCCGGGCCGACAGGAACCTTGTAGTCCGATGTTGCGACGAAGTATCCGTCGCTGTCCACCGTGATCGGCAGCTGGGGCAGCCGCCGGGTGGCCGGACCGAAGATCGGCCGGGCGTTGTTGGTGATGTCGAACTGCGACTGGTGGCACGGGCAGAGCAGACGGTTGGTCTGCTGCTCGTAGAGGCTGGCCGGGCAGCCGGCGTGGGTACACACCTTCGAGTACGCAATGTAGTCCTGCCACTGCGCACCCTTGTTGATGCTCAGCGCGTTGTTCCGGGCCCGCTGCGCGTCCTCCTGCCGGAGGCGGATCAGCAGCGTCGGCGAGTCGGCGTACCGGTTGGTGGCGCCGCCCGGGATCGCCGGGAACACGGTGAGCTGGCCGCCGGCGCTGACGTTCTCCGGACGCACCAGGGTGCTGTCCTCCAGCATCAGCCGGGTGCCCTTCTTCCAGGCGGTGTGCATCAGCGCGTCACCGGGCTTCTTGATCAGCCCACCCAACGGCATGATGGCCGCGACACCGACCGGCGCGAGCCCCATCGCGACCGCGCCCATCAGCAGCGGACGGCGCTTGACGCCGAGCTCGTCGAGCATGCTCAGGCTGGTCGCGGCGGTCAGCTTGCGCTCGGTGTCGTCCGAGGCGCCATCGTGCCGCATCTCGATCGACACCTCTTCTGGCATCAGTTTCTTGGCCCAGGTGATGATGCCGATACCGATGAACAGCAATGCACCGCCGAGCGTGATGCCCAACACCGGCGTGTACCACTTGTTGAGGTTCCAGCCGGCCTTGTACTGCCACGGCCAGGCCACGTACGCGACGATGAAAGCCAGGCCGGCCAGCCCCACCAGGGCGAAGCACAGCATGACGGTACGGACGACGCGCCGTTCCTCCTTGCTGCCGGGGGTACTGAACCGCGGCTCGTAGTGCACGATCTCCACGCCGTCCCGGCGGGCACCCTCACGTACCAGATCGAACCGGGTGAGCTTCGGGTCGTCCGGGTCGAACCCGGTGGACTTCGACTCGGTCGCGCTCATGACTTCCCCGCAATCCACAGGGTGGCGAACAGCAGCGAGGTGATACCGATCAGGAAGATCGCGAGACCCTCCGTCGTCGGCCCGATCGAGCCGATGTTCCAGCCACCCGGCGCCTGGTCCGCCTTCATGTTCTGCACGTAGGCGATGATGTCCATCTTCTCCTGCGGCGACAGTTCGTTGTCACCGAAGACAGGCATGTTCTGCGGCCCGGTGAGCATCGCGGCATAGATCTGCCGGTCGCTCGACGGGTGCAGGCTGGGCGCGTACTTGCCGGAGGACAGCGCGCCGCCACCGGCAGAGAAGCCGTGGCAGCTGGAGCAGTTCACCCGGTAGAGGTTGCCGCCGGCCGCGATGTCGCCCTTGTGCAGGTCGCCACCGGGTATCTGCGGGCCACCGCCCAGTTCCTCGATGTAGGCGCCGAGCTGCCGGGCCTGGTTGTCGTCGAACATCGGCTGCTTGCGCTGGGCCTGCGCTTCCTGCCGGGTCATCGGCATCCGGCCGGTGGTGACCTGGAACTCCACCGCGGCCGACCCCACGCCGATCAGGCTCGGTCCCCGGCTCTTGACACCTTCCGCGTTGCGGCCGTGGCAGGTGATGCAGCTGGTGTCGTACAGCTGCTGACCCTTCTGAGCCGCGACGGAAAGGTCCTGCTTCGGCGTGTCATCCGCCTGACTGGACGGCGCGAACGCCGTGTACACGCCGCCCGCCAGGGCCAGCGCCGCGACAAGTCGGGCAGCCGTGCCCAGCTTGCGGCGGAGCCCACCACGTGGTCGGTCGGGAGGAGCAGGTGTCATGGCCTCACCTTGCGGGTCGGTCGGTGCCGGCCAGCGAGGGGGAACCTGTCGGCCGGCGCCGATGCACTCAATTCACTTAGTTGCCACCCGACATGTTCATCGGACCGGATCCGCACGGGACCCTGGCAAGTGCGGCAGTTACTTCAACAGGTAGATCATGCTGAACAGGGCGATCCAGACGACGTCCACGAAATGCCAGTAGTACGACACGACGATGGCCGCGGTGGCCTGCGCCGGGGTGAAGCGCGACATAGTCGTCCGGATCATGTAGATCACAAAGGCGATCAGGCCTCCGGTCACGTGCAGACCGTGGAATCCGGTGGTCAGGAAGAACATCGAGCCGTAGCCGTCGGTGTCGAGTTTGAGACCCTCGGCATACAGCGATCGGTACTCGTTGGCCTGCCCGAGCACGAACACCAGGCCCATGATGAAGGTGACCGAGAACCAGCGACGCAGGCTGTGTACGTTGCCCCGCTCGGCGGCGAACACGCCGAACTGGCAGGTCACCGACGACAGCACCAGGATGATGGTGTTGGTCAGCGCGTACGGGACATCCAGCGTCCTGGTGTGTTCGATCCACTCGTTGGGTGCGGCGGCGCGGATCGAGAAGTACATCGCGAAGAGCGCCGCGAAGAACATGAGCTCACTGGAGAGCCAGACGATCACTCCCACACTGACCATGTTGGGCCTGGTCAGTGAGTGGATCCGACTCTGCTCGATGGCGGGGGCCGCAGTCACGCCGGTCATTATTGCCCCTCCGGTAAGTAGACCGATCGCCGGGTGCCGGGTAAGGCACAGATACTCACACAGTCCGCACCGCCGACGCGTCCGGCACGCCCGGCGGGTACGATCCGTGACGTCCGGCCAGCACCCCTGGGAGCATGAAGACAATGGCCAACGCCACAGCATCGATCACTCGCACCGTCCTGCTCTACAGCGACGACGAGAAGGTCCGGGAACGGATGCGTCTGGCCATCGGCACCCGGCCAGCCGCCGACATCACCGTGAACTTCGTCGAATGCGCTGACCAGCGTGACGTCATGCGGCATGCCGACGACGCCGACGTCGACCTTCTACTGCTCGACGGTGAGGCCTGGCCGGCCGGCGGGCTCGGTATCGCCCACCAGGTCAAGGAAGAGATCGACGACCCGCCGGTGACCGTCGTGGTGGTCGGCCGGGACGCCGACCGCTGGCTGGCCTCCTGGTCCCTGGCCGACGGCGTACTCGCCCACCCGCTGGACCCGGTCACCACCGCGGACGCCCTCGCCGACCTGCTCCGGCAGCAGGGCGCCGGCCGGGTCGCCACCAACCGGTGACCTCGGAGCCTCCGGGCCCGCGAACGGGTCAGGACCCGCCGCCGACGCAGGGCCCCATGGTCGCGGTACGGAACTGGCCGGTGCTGCTGGCCACGCTGCTGCGTGGTGAGACGTTGGACACCGGCGACACCGAATGGGCGATGGGCGAGATCATCGCCGGCAATGCCACCGGCGCCCAGATCGCCGGTTTCGCGGTGGCACTGCGCGCCAAGGGTGAGACCGCGGCCGAGGTGACCGGCCTGGTCGAGGCGATGCTGGCCAAGGCCACCCGACTCACCATCGACGAGCACGGGCTCCCCGGCAGCGACCGGCCCGGCCTGACCGGCGCGACGGATGTAGTCGGCACCGGCGGCGACGGCGCGCACACCGTGAACATCTCCACCATGGCCGCGATCGTGGTTGCCGGCGCCGGCGTACCGGTGATCAAGCACGGCAACCGGGCCGCGTCCTCCCGTTGCGGCGCGGCCGACCTGCTGGAGGCGCTGGGCGTCCCACTGGAGCTCGGCCCCGCCGAGGTCGCCCGGTGCGTACGGGAGGCCGGTATCGGCTTCTGCTTCTCGGCCCGGTTCCATCCCGGCATGCGGCACGCCGGCGGCACCCGGCGTGAGCTGGGCGTACCGACCTTCTTCAACTTCCTCGGTCCGCTGACCAACCCGGCCACGCCGAAGGCCAGCGCGGTCGGCTGCGCCGATCTGCGGATGGCCCCGGTACTGGCCAGGGTCCTGGCCGACCGCGGCTGCTCGGCGCTGGTGGTACGCGGCGAGGACGGCCTCGACGAGCTCACCACCACCGCACCGACCCGGCTGTGGGTGGTCTCGGCCGGCACCGTCCGCGAGACGGTACTGGACGCCGCGGACCTGGGCCTGCCCCGGTCCACGGCGGCTGATCTACGAGGCGCGGACGCCGCGTACAACTCGGCGGTGGCCCGTCGGGTGCTGGCCGGTGCGACCGGCCCGGTACGGGACGCGGTTCTACTCAACGCCGGCGCTGCCATCGCCGCGCACCGCGGCCTGGCCGGCGACGTCGCAACGGCCATCGCGGACGGCATGTCCGCCGCCGCGACCGCGGTGGACTCCGGCGCTGCCGCCGGAACTCTGGAGCGCTGGGTGTCGGTCGCCGGTCCACTGGCCTGACCCTCTACGACACCCGGCGACGCCGGCACGCCCGGCGGACGACGCACGGTGAGACAGTGGCCTGCCCGTACGGAATGGCAGGCACGAACCACGACCCGCAGATCACCAAAAAAACGGAAGTAATGTCCTTTTTGTGGCGCGACATCACGGCCGTCTTGGTGGCACTGTGCGACTGTCTTCCCGCAGAATGGTGCGATGCCTACCGAACGCCACGACAAGCTGGTACGCGACCGGATCCCCGAGATCGTGACCGCTTCCGGCGCCCGTCCGGAGACCCGGATCGCCGATCCGGTGGAATTTCGCGCGCTGCTGCGGGCCAAGCTCGTCGAGGAGGTGCACGAGTTCCTGGAGGAGGAGCATCCCGAGGAACTCGTAGACATCCTGGAGGTGGTCCGGGCACTGGCCACCGATCTGGAGAGCAGCCCGGAGGAACTGGAAAGACTGCGCGAGAAGAAGGTCACCGAGCGCGGCGGCTTCACCGAACGGATCGTGCTACTCGAAGTGCAGAGCTGACCCAGGTACAGAGCTGACCCAGGTACATAGCTGACGACGCCCGACAACGATCCGACGGACGGGACCCGGATCCGGGTCGATCGATACCTGTCGATCGACCCGGATCCGGGTCCAAGGGCCGCCAGGGCTGTTGGCCGTCGAACTCGTCACTGATGTCCGGCCTGGCCAGGAGCTCCCCGTCGGCCCTACGGTAGGGCTGTGATCAACGTTTCGCCGGTACAGCCCGATGATCTGCGATTGACCGATCTGCTGGCCGCCCGGCATGCGCAGCTACCCGGTGGCTGCCCCGGCAGCGGCGCAGCGGCCGTCCGTTTCCTGCTCGCCACCCGCTCCGGTCGGCCCGTCGGGTGCTGCGGAGTGGCGCCGGTAGCACCCGGTACGGCGGAGCTGGAACATCTGCACGTCGAGCCGCGGGAGCTAGGGCGCGGTACCGCTCGGGCACTGATGGCCGCCGCGGAACGGCTCGCCGCCCGACTCGGGGCGTACACCGTCACCATCGATCCGGCCGAGGACGCCGTTGAGCTGCTGGGCAGCCTCGAAGCCGCCGGTTACCGCCCCGTCCCGAGCGGCGGCACCGAGCACGGCCCGGCAGGTGCCCGTTTCACCAAGGCTCTGCCAGCCACCCGGCCCGGGCCGCGCTGACATCGGAAGCCGCCCGCAGGCGATGCCACCTTTCGACACGCCGGGGCGGTTGCGCCGCCAGCGTCCCGGCGGATGGAAGAGTTTGCTGGCAGGAGGTGGACGTGGTGACAGATCTACCTGGTGACCCCACCATGGTTGCCGAGCTGCCCTGTTCCCATTGCGGTGAGACGACACTGTTCGAGCAGCCCGACTGCCTGGACGACCACGGTGCCGGCTGTCCCGAATGGTGCTGTGTCCGCTGCGGCGAGGCGGTGCTGGTCAGCTGGTACGACGTAGCACCCGCGGCCGAGCAGCTGCGTCCCCGCCGCGCGGCCTGACCACACGCCGCAGGCAGCGCAGCCCAGCCTGCGCTTCAGCCCCGGCGTCGCCCGACATACGACAGCTCCCACACCTGATCAGGTGTGGGAGCTGTCGGTCTGACCCGGGTCACTCGTGACCGTGCACCTTGCGGGTGCCGGTGTAGTACTCGAAGACGAAGCCGGCGACCGCGGCGACCACCGCGATGAGCCCCGCGGCCAGCAACCAGACCTGCCAGAACACCACGCCGAGGCCGGCGACCGCGGCCGCGAGGGCCATGCCGAACGGCCAGTAGCTACCTGGGCTGAAGAAGCCGATCTCACCGACGCCGTCGGCGATCTCCGCGTCCTCCCGGTCCTCCGGGCGGGGTTCCATCCGCCGGGCGATGAAGGCGAAGTAGAACCCACACATCGCCAGCAGCAGCGTGGACAGGATCAGTGCCACCATGCCGATCACTTCGATGTGACCGGTCGACGCGTGCGTCCAGGTCGCGTATACGACGGTGGCGACCGCCAGGAACAGCGCAACGATGTTGAAGATTCGGGATTCGGTCTTCATAGCGTCGCCTCAGCTCGCCTTACGCGCGGTGCGGTCGGTGTTGAACGGGTGCGTGGTGGTCGCGTACGGAGCCTGACCGATATCCTTCAGCGCGTCCGGGGTGTTCATCCCCTTCTGCTTGTCCTTCAGGAACTTCTGGTAGTCGGTCCAGCTCACCGCGCGCATCTCGAAGTTCATCTGCGAGTGGTAGGTGCCGCACAGTTCCGCGCAGCGGCCCACGTACGCGCCTTCCCGGTCCACCGTCACCTCGAAGGAGTTGATCGTGTTGCCGGGGAAGACATCACGCTTGAACAGCAGTTCGGGCACCCAGAAGGAGTGGATGACGTCGCGGCTGGTCTCGGTGAACCGGATCGTCTTGTGCGTCGGTACGACCAGCACCGGGATGTAGTCGCTGGACCCGGTGGTCTCCACCGGCTGGCCGTTGCCGGCCTTGGCGTCCGGGTAGCGGAACTGCCAGTTCCACTTGAACGCGACGACCTCGACCCGGGTGTCCGGGTTCTTGTGTTCCTTGTTCACGTACGACTCGGTGATGGCCGTGTAGTAGAACAGCACGGCGATGATGAAGAACGGGACCACCGAGTAGATCAGCTCGATCGGCAGGTTGTACCGCGTCTGCGCGGGCAGTTGCTCGCCGCGCTTGCGGTAACGCACCACGCACCAGAAGATCAGGCCCCACACGAACACGCCGACGATCAGCGCGGCGATGGTGGAACCGATCCACAGGTTGTACATCCGGTGGGCCTGCGGGGTGATTCCACCGTGCGGCCAGCCGAAGGCGAAGGCGTCCTTGGCTGAGCAGCCGGCGAGTGCGGCCAGGAGCGTGACACCGCTGACCGCGACCGCGGCGAAGCGCCGGATCACGGTCGTACGGCGGCTTCCGCTCGTCTGACTGGCACCGGTCACCTGGCTGGCGCGAGCCGGACGGCGGGTGCGAGCCCGGGAGGTTGGACCTGCGACCACCTGCTCCTGCCTTCCTGTGCGGGACAAGGTGCGGCAACAACTGTCACCGACGGTCGAAGATTACTCGACCTGCACCCGCCGTACGCCGATGGGGTACGAAGCCACCTCGGGTACGGACGGGCGATCAGGTCAGCAGCATACGGACGTGACCGCCCGACATCGCTGTCAGGACATTGCTCGGGCCGGTGGCGTCAGGACGGCAGGTGCGCGCGGACCTCGTCCGCGCAGTCGCTGCCGTACGAGTCGGCCAGCCGGGTGGCGAACTCCGCCGACTTGACGACGTACTCCTGGGTTCCGACGGTCTCCAGCACCAGGGTGGCCAGCAGGCTGCCCACCTGCGCGGAGCGCTCCAGGGACAGGTCCCAGGACAGTCCGGCGAAGAAACCGGCCCGGAAGGCGTCGCCGACCCCGGTCGGGTCGTGCGCGCTCATCTCCTTGGCGACCGGGATCGTGATCGGATCCATGTCGCGGCCGGTGATCCTGGCGCCGTCCTTGCCGAGTGTGGTGACCTGGACCCGGACCCGCTCGAGCAGCTCGGCGTCGGACAGGCCGGTCTTCTGCTTCAGCAGGTTGCACTCGTAGGCGTTGGTGGTGAGGAACTCGGCGCCGTCGATGAGGCGCAGCGCATCATCACCGGACATCCGGGCCAGCTGCTGTGACGGGTCCGCGGCGAACTTCAGCCCCCGGTCCCGGCACTCGTCGGAGTGCCGCAGCATGGCTTCCGGATCGTTCGCACCGACGATGACGAGATCCAGGGCACCGAGTCGGCCGAGTACCGGTGCCAGTTCGATGCTGCGGGCCTCGGCCATCGCCCCGGCGTAGAAGGAGGCGATCTGGCACATATCCTCGTCGGTGGTGCAGACGAACCGCGCGGTGTGTGCCGTACTGGACACATACACCGAGTCACAGTCGACTCCGTGCCGTTCCAGCCACCCACGGTAGTCGCCGAAGTCGGCGCCGACGGCACCGACCAGCGCCGGCGACAGACCCAGTTGAGCCATCCCGAAGGCGATGTTGGCCGCTACCCCGCCGCGGCGCACGACCAGCTCGTCCACCAGGAACGACAACGAGACCTGGTGGAGCTGGTCGGGCAGCAACTGGTCGGCGAACCGACCCGGAAAGTGCATCAGATGATCGGTGGCGATCGACCCTGTCACGGCGATCTTCATCATTGACCCCAAGATGGACGGCTACCGCGCACCCAACCGCGCGCCGCGCCAGCGTACCGGCCGCGCATCGGTTCCGCGCTCTGCCCGCTCATCCGGACGATCCGCAACCCACATGGCGTGATGGGGCCGTCACCATTTGTCGAGTCAGCGGAGATGACGACACCCGCGAGGTCACCCGCGGGCATCGTGGTTCGTACCGGACGCCGGTACCATCACCGACCGTCAGTGGAACGAGTCGCCGCAGGCGCAGGATCCCGTCGCGTTCGGGTTGTCGATGGTGAAACCCTGCTTGTCGATCTTGTCGACGAAGTCGATCGTGGCGCCCTGCAGATAGGGGACACTCATCCGGTCGACCACGACCTGCACGCCGCTGAAGTCGGTCACCTCGTCGCCGTCGAGCGAACGCTCGTCGAAGAACAGCTGGTACCTCAGACCGGAACAGCCGCCCGGCTGAACGGCGACCCGCAGCCGGAGATCGTCCCGGCCCTCCTGGTCGAGCAGCGCCTTGACCTTCTCCGCCGCACCGTCGGTGAGGACGATGCCGCCGGTCTCGGTCGTCTCGGTGGTCTGCTGAACAGTCACGTGGTGCTCCCTGCGCGGTTGGTCTTGTCGTCGCTGTCAGCCAGATGTACTGGTCATCAGGTGAACAACGGCGCCGTGGGCCTGCATTCCCATGTTCGCACAGTCTCCGCGTACGGCCAGTGAGCTACAGCGCACCGGTCCACTTTGTCGGCCATGGCGCGATGACCGAAGTTCGTGCCGGACAACGTCAGTCGTGCCCGTTACCGGCAGCGCCGCCAGGGTTACCCCCGCCCTGCTCACCCCACTGCCGGGCGACCCGGGACGCCAACGCGCGGAGGCCGACGGCCGACTGCGCCATCGCCTGCTCGACACCACCGACCTGTTCCGCCACCGAGAACAGCGCGTCCACGCCGGCGGCGGCCGCCTCCCGGCGACCGACGTCGACCCGACCGGCCAGCACCAGGCACGGCACGCCACGCTCCGCCGCAGCCGCGGCGACCATCGCCGGCAGCTTGCCGCGCAGCGACTGGAAGTCGAACGAGCCCTCCCCCGTCACCACCAGGTCACAGTCGTCCAACGCCTCGTCCAGACCGACCGCGGCGCGCACCACGGCGGCACCCGACTCCCGGCGCCCGCCGAGTGCGTACAGGGCGGCGCCGAGGCCACCGGCCGCACCAGCGCCCGGAAGCTCGGCGAGCCCGTCCGGGCAACCCGGCAGCTCACGGTTCAGTACCTCGGCGAACCGGCGCAGCGCGTCGTCCAGGAGCAGCACCGCCGCCCGGTCCGCGCCCTTCTGCGGACCGAACACCGAACTCGCCCCGTGCAGTCCGGTCAGCGGGTTGTCCACGTCGGTGGCCGCCACCACCCGCAGTTGCCGTAACCGGGGCGGACCGGACAAGCCGGCACAGTCCACCAGCGCGGCCCCGCCGTAGGGCAGGACCCGGTCGGCGGCGTCCATCGGTGCGGCGCCCAGTGCGGCCAGCATCCCGGCGCCGGCGTCATTGGTGGCCGAACCGCCCAGGCCGACCACCGCGGTGTCCGCACCGGTCTCGGCCGCCGCGACGAGCAGCAGTCCCAGCCCGTACGAGGTCGTGCGCAGCGGGTCCCGCTCGTCGGCGGACAGCATGTGCAGGCCGCACGACTGGGCGGCCTCCACGTACACGGTGCGCCCGACCAGCAGGATCTCCCCGTCCACCGGCCGCCCGGTTGGGTCGCAGGTGCGTACCGGGATCCGGGTCCCGGGCAGCGCGGTGGCCAGTACGTCGACGAATCCCGGACCACCGTCTGCCAGCGGGCGCAGGCTCAGTACGTCGCCGGGTGCGGCGTCCCGCCAGCCCGCCGCGATGGCGTCTGCGGCGGCCGGGGCGGACAGGGTGCCGGCGAACTTGTCCGGACAGATCAGTACGCGCATGGCGAGTAGTCAACACCCCATCCGACGAACGGCTGATCTCGACGGTGCGGCGCCACGAGCGGGTGACACCCGTCCGCGCGTCACGCCACGGAATCCGGGATGAGAGCGGACAGTAAGGGTGGGTGTTGGCGGGCAGCTGTCCGGCGCCGCCCGGATGCCACGCGTGCCGATCGGGGACCGGGCTCCGACGAAACTGCTGAACTGCCTGTTGGAGGCGCTATCGCAGACCCGAGGCGATTTTTCGCGGCCACATTCCGCCAGCCAGACATTCACCGCCCGCAGCAGGAATCCGGCACGGGTACCACCATGCCGGTTGCTCCGGGTAACGGAGCGGACAGGCATTCGGGCACTGTGCGGCCCGATCGGTCCGTGACGGAACAGGAGGGGTGCGTTGAGCGCAGAAGCGAGTCAGCGGTCGGCACCGGTGGGCAACCACGCCGAACCGGACGGGGCGGACGCCGGCATCCGACCTGAGCTTCCGTCCTCCGGGGTGGCCCTCGTGCCGCCTGGGCTCTCCGCTACCGCACCGACCTCCGCTCGTCCGGTGGTCGCTGACCCGGCGTGTACTGCCCCGGCGCCGATGGCCGGTGACGTACTGGTGGTGCGCGGCGGTGACCCGCTGATGGGTGAGATCCGGGTACGGGGCGCCAAGAACCTGGTGTCCAAGGCGATGGTGGCGGCGGTGCTGGGCGAGACGCCCAGCCACCTGTTCGACGTGCCGTCGATCCGCGACGTGGAAGTGGTGACCGGGCTGCTCCGGCTGCACGGGGTACGGGTCTGCGCGGGCCCCGACGGCGAACTGCTACTCGATCCGTCCAATGTCGAGTCCGCGAATGTGGACGAGATCAACGTGCACGCGGGGTCGAGCCGGATCCCGATCCTGTTCTGCGGCCCGCTGCTGCACCGGCTCGGTCGGGCGTTCATCCCGGACCTGGGCGGCTGCCAGATCGGCGGGCGGCCCATCGACTTCCATCTGGAGGCGCTGCGCCAGATGGGCGCCGTGGTCGAGAAGACCCCGCAGGGACTCGACATCACCGCGCCGGACGGCCTGCATGGTACGAAACTGGCGCTGCCGTACCCGAGCGTGGGCGCGACCGAGCAGATCCTGCTGGTCGCGGTGCAGGCCCAGGGGGTCACCGAACTGCTCAACGCGGCGGTCGAGCCGGAGATCGTGGACCTGATCGCGGTACTGCAGAAGATGGGCGCGATCATCACGATCCATACCGACCGGGCGATCCGCATCGAAGGGGTACGCCGGCTGCACGGGTACCGGCACCGGCCGCTGCCGGACCGGCTGGAGGCTGCCAGCTGGGCCAGCGCCGCACTGGCCACCCGAGGTGACGTGATGGTCCGTGGCGCCCGCCAGGCCGACCTGCTGACCTTCCTCAACGTGTTCCGGTCCATCGGCGGTGAGTTCTCGGTGGAGGACTCGCCGACCAACGGGGGCATCCGGTTCTGGCATCCGGGCGGAGACCTGCGTGCGGTGGCGTTGGAGACCGACGTGCACCCCGGCTTCATGACCGACTGGCAGCAGCCGTTGCTGGTCGCGCTGACGCAGGCCAGCGGCCTGTCGATCGTGCACGAGACGGTGTACGAGAACCGGCTGGGCTTCACCGAGGCGTTGGTCAGCATGGGTGCCACGATCCAGCTGTACCGGGACTGTCTGGGCGCAACACCGTGCCGGTTCGGCCAACGTGACTTCCGGCACTCCGCGGTGATCTCCGGGCCGAGCCGGCTGCACGCCGCGGACCTACGCATTCCGGACCTGCGGGGCGGCTTCAGCCACTTCATCGCGGCGCTTGCCGCGGAAGGTACCTCCCGGGTGTTCGGGGTGGATCTGATCCATCGGGGTTATGAGAACTTCAGCGGCAAGTTGGCGGCGCTCGGCGCCTCGGTGTCGGCGGCGCCCACGGACCTCCGGAGTTCCGGAGAGATGCGGTTGGCCGGTGGCCCGGTGGAAGCCGCCCGGTGATTCCGGTTACCCTTCGTCCGTGCCCTCCCTGTTCCGGCGCCACGCCGACACCGCAACCGACGGGTCCGCCACCGACGAATCCGCCGGCAGCGGCGCCGTCGGCGACTCTGCTGCCGCCGACCCGGCCGCCCGGCCGAGGTCATACACCGCGGGCAAGGGACGGCCGACACCCAAGCGCAAGGAGGCGCAGCGGCGGGCCGCGGAGGCACCTCCGGCGGACCGCAAGGAAGCCGGCCGGCGGCTGCGCGAACGGCAGCGCCAGGAACGGACCGAGGCCCGGCAGCGGATGCTGGCCGGGGACGAGAAATACCTGCCGGCGCGTGACCGAGGCCCGGAACGCGCACTGGTGCGCAACATCGTCGACTCCCGCCGCAACATCGGCAGCTACTTCCTGATCGCCGCGCTGGTGATCCTGATCGGCACCTCGTCGGGGATGCCGGCGGTCGTACGGCTGGCGGCCCAGTTCCTCTGGTACGCGCTGGCGTTGATCTTCATCGTCGACTGCGTGGTGCTCTGCCGGCGGGTACGCAAGCTGCTCCGGGCCCGGTTCCCGAAGACCTCGCAGCGCACCGGAAGTCTCTACCTCTACGCGGTGATGCGCTCGATCACGTTCCGCAAGCTGCGGATGCCGGCGCCGAAGCTGCGGATCGGCGACGAGGTCTGAGCCAGGCCGGCTCCCGTCCACCCTGGTGGGATTGGTTTCCCGTGCCTGCGGGCACAAACGCACTGCGGGCAGGCCCCCGCTCTGCCGGCCCGGCGCGCCGGGGAACCATCAGCACAGCACGTGGATCGGAGGGCCCGGGCCGTGACGGTGACGATACGACTCGTCGACGACGACGAACGGCTGCGCAGTGCGCGTCCATTGACGGCCTACGCGTTCGAGAAGAGCCCGTCGGACGAGGAGCTGACCCGGCGCCGGGTCAGCCTCGGCCGCCGACGGACACACGTGCTGTTCGACGACGACGAGCCCCGCAGCACGGCGATGGTCATCGAGATGACCCAGAACGTACGCGGTCGGTTGCTGCCGATGGGCGGGGTCGCCGGGGTGGCGACCCACCCGGCCGGCCGGCGTAAGGGCTTCGCCCGGCGCCTGCTGCACCACGTACTGGCCGACATGCGCGAGCACGGTCAGGTGGTCAGCGCGTTGTACCCGTTCCGGCCGTCGTTCTACGAGCGGTTCGGCTATGTCGGTATTCCGTCGGAACGCCGGGTCACGTTGGCCCCGCCGGATCTGGTCGCGCTGATGCGGGTCGCGGTGCCCGGTGAGGTCGGGTTGCACCGCTATCCGGAGGCGGCCCCGCAGGTGCGTGAGCTGACCGAGGCACTCCATCCCGGCGTGCACGGCATGGCGCTGCGGGCCGACCCGGGTCTTGCGGCCGCGCGCGGGGTCGACGACCACTGGGTGGCGGTCGCCACGGTGGGCGGCAGGACCGTCGGATACCTCGCCTACCAGATCAAGGCATACGGCGGGGAACTGTCGGCCTGGCGTTTCCTGTACCGCGACGCCGCCGCCCGCACACTGTTGCTGGGTTGGCTGGCCGGACATACCGACCAGATCGCTACGGTCTCCCTTCCGCTGCTCCCGGACGAGCGGCCGGAGACCTGGGTGACCGACGCCGATCTGCAGATCGGTTCCCGGATGGCGCCGCTGCACGCGCCGGCACCGATGGTGCGCATCCTCTCGGTACCCGGCCTGGCCGGGATCAGCGTCGGGGAGGCCGCCGTCTCGGTGCGTGTGGTGGACGAGTTCATCGGCGGCGTGTACACGCTGGACGGCGCCGGTGGCCGGTTGAGCATCCGGAGCGGTGGTGAACCGACCGCGGAGCTGACCGGTCACGGTCTCGCCGCGCTCGTCTACGGCGTACTCGATCCGACGGAACTGCCGTTGCGCGGTTTCGGTACGGCCTCACCGCCGGCGGTGGCGGCGCTGCGCGCGCTGTTCGGGCCGCGGACCCCGTACCTGTTCGAGGGTTTCTGACCGGTACGGGTCTCCGGGACGCGCGTGGGGCGTAGCAGGGGCAGCGCGGCGTACGACGTACCGACGGCGGACAAACCCCCGTGCCGACCAGCAATTGAGTCGCAGGCAACTCAGGATATGGCTCCTATCAGGTGACACAGAGGCCCATTTATCGTTATTGATCAATGCAGCGCCGACGCCACCGGCCCCGGCTCGGCGTAGAGCCGCGCCACCACGTCCTCGATGTCAGGTTCCAGTACGGACACGTCGCGCAGCGCGCCCGTACCGGCCACCGCCGCCATCAGCTCGCCGGCGGTGCTGCCCGCCAGCCCGAACACCACCCGGTGCCCATCGGCCTCCACCGACTCCAGCGTCGCACCGGCCGGTACCGGCGCATCGGACCACGGGCTGTCCAGGTCGACCACGATGCGGCGATGTGAGTCGTAGCGGGCGTGCAGTTCGGGCAGGGTACCGTCGTGCACCACCCGACCGTGGTCGATGACCACCAGCCGCCGGCAGAGCCGTTCGATGTCGGCCAGGTCGTGGGTGGTCAGTACCAGGGTGGTGTCACCGGCAGCGCCGAGCTCGGCCAGGAACGCCCGCACCGCCTGCTTGCTGACGACATCCAGGCCGATGGTCGGTTCGTCCAGGAACAGCACCTCCGGCGAGTGCAGCAGTGCGGCGGTGATCTCGCCGCGCATCCGTTGCCCCAGGGACAGTTGGCGTACCGGGGTGGTCAGGAACTCGTCGAGTTCCAGCCGCCGGCGGCAGGCAGCCAACCGGGCCGCGTGCTCGGCCGCCGGCACCCGGTAGATGTGCCGCAGCAGCCGGAACGACTCGGCCAGCGGCAGATCCCACCACAGTTGGGACCGCTGCCCGAACACCACGCCGATCCGGCGGGCCAGCCGGGTCCGTTGCGGCACCGGGCGCAGTCCGCACACCTGCACCTGCCCGCCTGACGGGGTCAGCACCCCGGTCAGCATCTTCAGCGTGGTCGATTTCCCCGCGCCGTTGGGGCCGATGTAGCCGAGCATCTCGCCCGCCGACACCGACAGGTCGACACCGTCCACAGCGGACACCACATGCCGCTGCCGACGGATCCTGCCGACCCGGCGCCGTACGGTGAAGTCCTTACGTAGTCCCGCTGTCTCGATGATGGGCACGATGCACTCCAGGGTTGTCGGGAAGTCTCAGGACCCGGTACTGCGGTAGTGCCGCAGCCCGGTGCGCCAGATCAGCGCCGCGAACGCGACCGCCAGCACCGCGACCAGTGGCGAGCACCAGGGCACGAAGGCGGGTGTACCGAGCGGATCGGCGCGTCCCAGGATGGCCAGGGCCGGCAGGTAGGCGACGAACGCGAAGCCCAGCCCGTAGGCGAACACGGCGCGGAACCAGCCCGGGTAGATGCTCGTCGGGTAGAGGGTGAAGTCGCGGCCGCCGTAGGTGAAGCTGTTGGACAGCTCCCCCGACTCGACGAACCAGAACGCCACCGTGGAGCCGGCGACGAACACCGAACAGAACACCACCGCGCCGGCCAGCGGGGCGATCACCAGCAGCGCCGCCCGGGCCGGGGTCCAGTGCACGTCGGCCAGCGACAGCGCCACGATCAGAACCACCAGGCCCTGTACGACCCGCCCGAGCCGGCGCAACGTGAAGTCGCCGAACACCAGCTGGGGCAGCACCCGCAGCGGCCGGAGCAGTACCGCATCGAACCGGCCGTCCCGAATGTAGCGGCGCATCGTATCGATGTTGCCGACGCTCAGGTCCGCCAACGCGAATGCGGTGTTGGCCAGTCCGCTCATCAACAGCACGTCCCGCAGCGAGAACCCACCCAGTGCCGGGGTCACCCGGAACAGCACCAGCACGGCCAGTACGTCCAGCGTCGCCACCAGCGTGCTGCTGGTCATGTCCAGTACGAACGACGCCCGGTACTGCGTCTGGGAGCGCAGCTGCGCGCCGACCAGCTGCAGGTACGCGCTAGCCACCCTGCACCACCATCCGACGCTCGGCGCGGCGCTGCAACCAGACAGCCAGGGCCAGCATCACCGCCGCCCACAACGCCTGGTCGAGCAGTACGAGCGCCTGGTGGCCGGCGTCACCGCGTTCCACCAGCACGTCGACCGGGGCCTGGATCAGCGCCGGGAACGGCGTGGCGACCCACAGCACGGTCCGTACCGGCCCGGGCAGGAAGCTGAGCGGGAAGTACAGGCCGGTCAGCACGTTGGAGCAGAGCAGCCACGCGGTCAGCACACCGCGGATGTCCAGCAGCCAGAACGCGGAAAGGTTCACCACGTACCGGATCCCGAACGACACCACCACCGCGGCCAGTACGCTCAGCGCGAACAGCGGGTAGCTGGCCAGCCGGTGCGGTGCGTACAGGTCGAAACTGAGCGCGCCGACGATCATCGGGATGGTGCCGCGCAGCAGCGCCGCGTGCCCAGCCCGGCCCAGGTCCGCGGCCAGGTAGCTGAGCACCGGATGCACCGGGCGCAGCAGGTCGGACTGCACGTCGCCGGTACGGACCCGGTCGGCCAGTTCGGTCCAGCCCCACAGTTGTACGACGGCCAGCAGGCCCTGGCCGACCCAGACGTAGGTGGCCAGTTGCGCGCCGCGGTAGCCACCGGCCGTTCCGCCGGCCGCGGCGGCCACGCCGAGCATCACGAAACTGCGCAGGAAGCCGAAGACCGTGTTGGTGAACGCCCCCGCTGCGGTGGCCTGGCGGTAGGTGGACCAGCGTCGGAATCCGGCGCCGGCCAGTGCGCCGGCGGTACACCAGGACGCGGGTAGGCGGATGGTGGTGTCGGTGCCCATCGAACTCCTTCGGCCAAGGGGTCTTCTTGGCGCCGGTCACGATGGGCCTGCCGCTGCCCGTACGGCAACGGCCGGGCCGGGGTTCCTCGGAACACCGGTTTGGGTCGTCCCGGGTCGGAGCGGACGGTGAGCGCATCGCGGACCGCGCGGAGCCGCTCTTGGTTTCGCGGTGGCCGGACGGCCACCCGCACCCCGGGCAAGCCCGAGCATGGTACCGCCATCAGGGGCGCAGCGCATGCGGTTTCTGGGTCGTCGACCGGACGCACCGTCAGCTGACCGTACGGGTCGTGGCCCGAGGGCCCCGGGCCGGGCCGCCGGGGACCGGGTGGCCCGAATACCGGCGCGAACTGCGGCTGCCGGAGGTGTACTGGGCAGACCTGCAACACTGGCGCACCATGCGGGCCAACGCGGGCAGCGGCCGCACAGCCGGCGGCGACACGGGAGGAACCAGGACGATGACGCGCCTCAAGGGCAATCCCTGGGTGGTGCTGCTGGCACTGTGCCTCGGCTTCTTCATGATCCTGCTCGACACCACCATCGTCATCATCGCCATTCCGGCAATCAGCGACGGGCTGCACGCCACCCTCGACGACGTGCTGTGGATCCAGAGCGGATACGTACTCGTGTACGCGGTTCTGCTGGTCACCGCCGGCCGGCTCGGCGACATGTTCGGTGGCAAGACGATGTTCCTGATCGGCCTGGTCATCTTCGTACTGTCATCCGCCGCGTGCGGCCTGGCCCGAACACCGGACCAGCTCATCGCCGCCCGGATCGTGCAGGGCGTCGGCGGCGCGCTGCTCAGCCCGCAGTCCCTGGCCATCATCAACCAGATCTTCCCGCCACAGCGACGGGGGGCCGCGTTCGGTGTCTGGGGCGCCGTCGCTGGGCTGGCCGCGGTGACCGGGCCGACTCTCGGTGGGCTGCTGATCACCTACGCCAGCTGGGAATGGATCTTCTACCTCAACATTCCGATCGGCATCGTCGCGTTCGCGCTGGCGGCGTGGACGGTTCCCAACATCACCGAACACCGCCGCCACCGCTTCGACATCCTCGGTACGACGCTGATCACGGTGTCACTGTTCCTGATCACCTTCGGTCTGATCGAGGGCGAGAAGTACCACTGGGGCACCGTTCGGGGGCTGCTGTCCATCCCGTCGATCATCGGTGCCGGCGTACTGCTGATGATCGTCTTCCTGTTCACCCAGTACTTCGAGAAGCGCGAACCACTGGTGCCGTTCACCATCCTTCGGGACCGCAACTACTCGCTGATGAACTTCGTCGCGATGACCGTGTCGTTCGGCATGCTCGGCATGTTCCTGCCGCTGACCATCTACCTCCAGTCGGTACTGGGTTTCTCCGCGCTGGAAGCCGGCCTCACCCTGGCCCCGATGTCGCTGGTGTCGCTGTTCATCGCGCCGATGTCCGGACGGTTGGCCGACCGGATCGGCGGAAAGTTCATCCTGCTCACCGGGCTGCTGCTGTTCGCCGGCGGGATGGCCGACATTCTCTCCTCTTCCCATGTGGACAGTGGGCGGTGGACATTCCTGCCGGGTCTGCTGATCGCCGGCCTCGGGGTGGGATGCATCTTCGCGCCGATGACCACGGTCGCGATGCGCAGCATCACACCGCAGCTGTCCGGCGCGGCGTCCGGGGTGTTCAACACCACCCGCCAACTGGGCGCGGTGATCGGCAGCGCCGCAGTCGGCGCGCTGCTGCAAGCGCAGCTCTCCGGCAAGCTCGCGGCCTCGGCACGCAGCCATGCCGGGGCACTGCCACCCCGCTACCGCGCCGGTTTCATCGACGGCTTCTCGCACCCGTCCGGCGGCCTGGAGGTCGGCACCTGGCAGGGCGGACCCTCGCTGCCGCCCGGCCTGCCCACGCACGTCGCCGAGCGGCTACGCAGCATCGGCGCCGACACCTTCCAGCAGGGATTCGTCGACGCGATGCGGCCGACCCTGGTGCTACCGATCGCCGTACTGCTCTGCGCCGCGGCGTCGACACTGTTCATCAAGCGCCGCGGGGACCCGGACCGGACCCCCGCCGGAAACGGGCGGGACCGCGACCTCACTACCGAGCGGCCCACACCCTGAGCAGGTGGGTCAGCCGTCGGCGCCGTCACGTCGATGCGTCGCGGAGTGCAGCAGCGCACGGCGCTGCTCACCCCGTGGCCACCGGCCGACCCGGAACCGTGGCGGCACCATGCCCGGCAGCTGGTGTGGTGCCATGGCCGCTACCAGCTCCGACCAGGTCACCAGCCAGGACTCCTGACGGTCCCCGCTGACCATGGCAACCTGGTCGGTCCGGGGCAACAGGGTGGCCGAGTCCTCGAGCCAGGTCGACACGCTGTCCGGTGAGCCGCTCCCGAGATCGGCCATCAGGTAGCTGGCCACCGTCAGGCGGCCGGCGCGGGCCGGCTCCCACCGGTCGCGCAGCAGATCAGCCTGTACGTCGTAGCTGGCGCCGGCCAGCAGCCGTTCGGCCCGCGCGACCCCAGCCATCGCCGGATGGTCCGCCCCCACCCGGTAGGGCACCACCCGGCCCGTACTGTCCACTGTGTACGCCACCGGCGACACCGGTCGGACCGCCTCCCGGTACTCGGCAGCGACGATGTCGAGGATCCCGGGTAGCTGCGGGCCGTCCCGAACCACCACGAGGCTGTCCCGGTCCGGCGCGAACGCGACCGGCCGGCCACCGACCCGGTCACCGAGACCGGCCAACCAGCCGTGCACCAACAGCCGGGAGACCCAGTAGTCGTCCCCGTCGTCGACGAACCGCAGCATGGTGGGCTCGCGGGTGGTGAGCGGCACCGAGTCGGTACGCCGTACGTCGGCCGCCAGGTTCGCCCGCGCCGTGGCGAAGACCACATCCACCGGAACCTGCCAGGAAGCGACGAGATCACTGGTGGCGTAGCCGATCGTGGTTGGCAGATCGACCACGACCAACTCGTCCAGGAAGGGCAGTGCGGGCCTGCGGACCAGGTCCGTCTCGGGCCGTACCGGTACACCCGGCACCGCACGCCCGAAGGCCGAACCGGACAGCATGGGTCGTACCAGAGATGAGGCAGTGGCCCAGTCGGTCGGTACGGTGGCCGGCTCGGTCATCGCCGACACGTACCAGCTCAGCCGGGCGTCCCGGTGCGCGCCGGCCAAGCAGGAGCATTCGGAGTAGAGGTTGCCCAGGTAGGCCCAGCTGGCGACACCGACACCGGCACGGCGGTAGCCGATCGCGAAACGCTCCGCCGAATACCAGCTCTCCACCACCACCGGGCTGGCCCGGAACCGGTCAAGCAGCTCACGCCCGAACCGGTCCTGCATCGAACCACCCCGCCGTGCCAGCCCTCCCATACGCACAAGCCTCCCCCGAGAGCGCCCAGACTCCCGAACCGTACCTGGGCGCCGCCACACTGTGTCGCACGACGCACTCAGCTACCGGCAGAATCCCCGGCACCGTCCTCGGACCACTCGTCGTTCACCACAACATGTTTCCGTCGTGCCTTACGGGCGGTCAAGCGTTCGGCGGCACCGGACCGCGAATTGTCCTCCAGGCGGTAGTCGGTACCCAGTCGGCCGGGCACGAAATCACTGCCCGCCGCCGCCATCGGCCGCCAGTCGAACTCGATCGCTCCGATCCGCACCAGAACCCCTGGTACGGCACCTGCCTTGGCCAGGGCATCCTCTACGCCAAGGCGGGCGAGCCGGTCCGCCAGGTAGCCGATCGCCTCGTTGTTGGAGAAGTCGGTCTGCCGTACCCAACGCTCCGGGCGGGGACCGGTGACGCGGTAGCCGCCCTCGGCGTCCTCGACCACGTCGAAGTGGCTCTCGTCGATCGCGGTCGGCCGCAGCACCACCCGGGTCGGGCCGGTCGGCGGATTCGCGGCCCGGTAGTCACGGACCATCCCGCCCAGCGCGAAACCGAACGGCCGCAGGCCCTCCCGGGTCGCGGCGGACACCTCGAAGATCGGCCAGCCGCGGCCGGCCAGATCCGCGGTGACGATCTCGGCCAGTTCCCGACCGTGCGGTACGTCAACCTTGTTGAGCACCACCATCCGGGGCCGGTCAGCCAGGCCGCCGTACTCGGCCAGTTCCGCCTCGATCGCGTCGATGTCGCTGGCCGGGTCGCGACCCGGCTCCTCGGTAGCCAGGTCCACCACGTGCACCAGCACCGCGCAGCGTTCGATGTGCCGCAGGAAGGCCAGGCCCAGCCCCTTGCCCTGCGCGGCGCCCGGGATCAGCCCGGGTACGTCGGCGACGGTGAAGGTCACCTCACCGGCCCGTACCACGCCCAGGTTGGGCTGCAGGGTGGTGAACGGGTAGTCGGCGATCTTGGGCCGGGCCGCGGACAACACCGAGATCAACGACGACTTACCCGCGCTCGGGAAACCGACCAGGCCCACGTCGGCGACGCTCTTGAGCTCCAGTACGACGTCGCACTGCTCGCCCGGCTCACCGAGTTCGGCGAACCCCGGCGCCTTGCGCCGGGAATTGGCCAGCGCCGCATTGCCGCGGCCGCCCCGGCCGGCGGTGGCGATCACGAAGGTGCTGCCGGGCCCGACCAGGTCGGCGAGAACCTCCCCGTCCGGGGTCTGCACCACGGTGCCGTCGGGTACCTGTACCCGCAGTTCAGTGCCGTTGGCGCCGTCCCGGTTCGAACCCTGACCCGGCTTACCGCTGTCGGCCTTCAGATGCGGGCGGAAGTGGAAGTCGAGCAGGGTGTGCACCCCGGCATCGACCTCCAGCACCACGTCCCCGCCGCGGCCACCATTGCCGCCGTCAGGCCCGCCCAGCGGCTTGAACTTCTCCCGGTGGATCGACATGCAGCCGTGCCCACCGTTACCCGCCTGTACATGCAGCACGGTGCGATCCACGAATGTGGTCACGGCTGGTCCCCCTACCCTTCGATGACCCCGTACCGCCCGGCCGCAGCCGGATCACCGGGCGAGGTCGCCGCTGCTCGCGGCCTGCACAACACAACGGGCGGACCGGTTCTCCGGCCCGCCCGCATGGCACGTACTGTTGTCGATCCGCCGAGCCCTGCCCGGCGCGGGACCCGGAGGTCGTCCCTCCGGGCAGATCGTCGGCCGATCCGGCCCGTGTCGATCCGGCCCGTGTCGATCCGGCCCGTGTCGATCCGGCCCGTGTCGATCCGGCCCGTGTCGATCCGGCCCGTGTCGATCCGGCCCGTGTCTATCCGGCCCGTCAAGCCCGCGGGCGTCCCACCTGATCCTGAAGTGCTAGTTGCTCACCGGCAGGATGCTGATCACCTTGCGGCCACGCTTGTAGCCGAACTCCACGTGGCCGGCGCTGAGCGCGAACAGCGTGTCGTCCTTACCCCGGCCGACCAGGTCGCCCGGGTGGAACTTGGTGCCCCGCTGCCGGATGATGATCTCGCCCGCGTTGACCAGCTGGCCGCCAAAACGCTTCACGCCCAGTCGCTGTGCGTTGGAGTCGCGGCCGTTGCGCGAGCTCGACGCACCCTTCTTGTGTGCCATCTCGGCGCCTACTTCCCGCTCTCGATGCCGGTCACCTTCACCTGGGTCAGCGGCTGGCGGTGCCCCTGGCGCTTGTGGTAGCCGGTCTTGTTCTTGAACTTGTGGATCCGGATCTTCGGGCCCTTGGTGTGTGCGACCACCTCGCCGGTCACCGCGATCTCGGCCAGCGTGGCCGGGTCCGTGGTGACCGAGGTGTCGTCACCTTCACCGTCGACAAGCAGCACCGTGGGCAGCGTCACCGTGTCGCCGGGCTCACCTACGAGCTTCTCGACCTCGATCACGTCGCCCTCGGCGACCTTGTACTGCTTGCCGCCGGTCTTGACGATCGCGTACATGGGACGCAGGTCTCCTCTGTGCTCGCAGGCGATCTGGCTGGTCAGACTCTGACGCCGGCACCAGATCCGGACCGGAATGCCGATCCTGGAGTCCGGGGCGCACAGAGCCCTGGCGCACGAAGTACGCCGCCAGTAAGCGTACGTCATGCCGACTGACCGTCCCAACCCGGCCACCCGTACCACCCGGTACGTGCCACGCGGAACGCATCGGCGGAGCGCCGGCGTACCGCCCGGACCGTACCGGGTGGGTAGATCAGCTGTCCGCCGTCACCCGACGACGACGGTTGGCCGTACGCCGCCGCCGACCCCCGGTGGGTTCCTCGACGCTGTCAGCGTCCTCGGAGACGTCACCGCTGTCGGCGGGACCGCCGGCGGAGTCGTCACTGCCGTTGGAGGCTGCAGTACTGTCCCCGGGGCCGGCCTCGTCGTCCACGGTGTCCACCAGTGGCTCCTCGCCGGTCACGTCGATGCCGGTGTCCGCCGCGTCCACCACGGCCGGGGCCGGCGACGAGGAGGCCACCGGGGACGGGTGCGGCGCATCCTGGGCGTCGGTCTCCCCGGGCGACGCAGACCCGGCGGCGTCGTCGGCACCGGAGGCCGACTCGCCCGATTTGTCGGACCGGTCCTTGCGGCGGCGCTTACCACCCTCGCCGGACCGCTTGGCGTCCTCACCCGACCTGTTGGCGTCGGACCCCTTCGGGGACTCGGACTGCTTGCCTGACCCGGTGGACTGTTTGGCCGGACCCGGGTCCAGGTGGATGACGATGCCGCGACCCTTGCAGTGCTCGCAGGTCTCGCTGAACGCGTCGATCAACGGCTGTCCGAGCCGCTTACGGGTCATCTGGACCAGACCCAGCGAAGTGATCTCGGTGACCTGATGCTTGGTCCGGTCCCGGCCCAGACACTCGGTCAGCCGCCGCAGCACCAGGTCGCGGTTGTTCTCCAGCACCATATCGATGAAGTCGATGACGATGATGCCGCCGACATCCCGGAGCCGGAGCTGCCGGACGATCTCCTCGGCCGCTTCCAGGTTGTTACGGGTGACCGTTTCCTCGAGATTTCCCCCGGATCCGATGAACTTGCCGGTGTTGACGTCGATCACGGTCATCGCCTCGGTACGGTCGATGACCAGTGATCCGCCGCTGGGCAGGTACACCTTGCGGTCGAGCGCCTTCATCAGCTGCTCGTCCACCCGCAGCTCGGTGAACACGTCCTTGTTGCCGGTGTGCCGCCGGAGCCGCGCCACCAGGTCCGGCGAGACATGCGAGACGTAGTCCTCGACCAGGTCCCAGGCCTTGCCGCCGGCCACGACCAGTTCCTTGAAGTCCTCGTTGAACAGATCCCGGACCACCCGGATGACCAGGTCCGGCTCCTCGTAGAGCTGCGACGGCGCGTTGGCCGAGCCGGACTTCTGCTGGATGCTGTCCCAGAGCGCCTGCAACCGGGCGACGTCGCGGGACAGCTCGTCCTCGCTCGCACCCTCGGCGGCGGTCCGTACGATCACCCCGGCCTGCTCGGGCACGAGCTTCTTCAGTACGTCGCGCAGACGCTTGCGTTCGGTGTCCGGCAGCTTGCGGCTGATCCCCGAGGCATGCCCGCCGGGCACGTACACCAGGTGCCGGCCGGAGAGGGTGACGTGGCTGGTCAGCCGCGCACCCTTGTGGCCGATCGGGTCCTTGGTGACCTGCACCAGCACCGAGTCGCCGGGCTTCAGCGCCCGCTCGATGGCCCGGGTACGGCCCTCCAGCCCGGCGGTGTCCCAGTTGACCTCACCGGCGTAGAGCACCGCGTTGCGGCCGCGGCCGATGTCGATGAACGCCGCCTCCATGCTGGGCAGGACGTTCTGCACCTTGCCGAGGTAGACGTTGCCCACCATGGTCGTACCGGAAGCCTGGGCCACATAGTGCTCGACGAGGACCCCGTCCTCCAGGACAGCGATCTGGGTACGGTCGCCGGCCTGCCGGATCACCATGCTGCGGTCCACGGCTTCCCGGCGGGCCAGGAACTCCGATTCGGACAGGATCGGTGGACGGGTCCGGCGCTGCTCGCGCCCGTCACGGCGGCGCTGCCGCTTGGCCTCCAGACGGGTGGAACCGGACAGGCCCTGTACCTCGTCGACGGCCTTGCGTGGTTCGCGGACCTTGACCACGGTGTTCGGCGGGTCGTCGGGGGCCGCTTCGGGCTCACCGGCACTGCCGCGTCGTCGACGGCGACGCCGCCGCCGACCGTCGCCGCTGTCCGCGTCGTCGCCACCATCCTGCTGCTCGCCGCCGTGGGACGCCGGCTGCTGTGCGTCGTCCTGTTCGGTGTCCGGTTCGTCGGCCGCGCCCTTGCCCCGCCCACGACCGCGGCGGCCCCGACGGCGGCGGTGGTGACCGTCGTCGTCCAGGTCGTCGTGTGTGTCGTCGGTACGCTCCGGCGTCACTTCGGCGCTCGCCGCAGGCTGCTCCACCGGTTCGTCGTTGCCGCGGTCCACTTCGGCGGCAGGCGCCGATCTGCGGGTACGGGTACGGGTTCGAGTCCGGGTCGGTTCGTTGTCGTCGTCCTGGCCACCCCGCTCCTCGGCCGGGGATGCCGTCGAGAGCCCGGCGGGCTCCGCCGGTTGCGCTGCGACCGCGTCGGGCGCGACGAACAGGACGGGTACCGGCACGGGAGCACGGCGCCGGCGGGTCGTCGGCGGCTCTGCCGGGGTGGACCCGGCGTCTGGTCTGTCTGCCGGCGCGGCCGGCGTGTCGCCGGCCGACCCGGAGCCGACGGGCCCTGCCGACGCGGGGTCGGCCGAATCGGACCCCTTCAGCTCGGACCCTGCCGACTCGGACCCTGCCGACTCGGCAGCGCGACGTCGGGTCCGCTTACGGGGCGGCGGCGCTGCGGCATCGTCGCCGGCAGCCTCGGTCGAGGTGTCGGCCTTTGCGCTGGCCCGCCGACGGGTCCGAGTGACAGGCTTGTCGCCGGCCTCCGCGCTGGCGGCGTCGCTGCTGGTCACCGGCCCGTTGTCGGCCGGCGGCACGGCCGGAGCCGGGGAGGGGGCTGGCTCGGCCAGTGGTGCGGGCGGGCCGGCGCTGCGAGTGGCACGCCGCCGTGTCCGGCTGGTCGGAGCCGCTGGGGCATCCGCCGTAGCACTGGCATCTGCTGTAGCACTGTGGTCGGTTTCGGACGCGGTGCGGTGCTCCGCGTCCTGACCGCCTGTGGGCTCGTTGTCGAGCATCCGGGCGTTCTCCAGTTCTACCGCCCCCGGGCGCGTAAACGCAGCCACGCGAGGGTGGTCACATGTCGAGCGGTCCAGTCGGACCACCCGAAGTCTGCCTCTCCGGACCGTGCGGTCCGGCCGTCAGGTCGACGGGGTACCGGTGACGGCCCTGTCCCGGTCGGCCACGAACGGATCCAGGATCTCGCTGTGTCCGGTGAGCGTGCCCTGCGCCAACCGGGTCACCTTGGGCACCACCGGCGGCTCCAGCGCGGCCACCACGTGCAGACCGGCTAGGACGTCATCGGGCCGTACGGACGGGGTTACGTGCCGTACGACAAGATTAAGTATGGCACACGGCGGGATCCCGCCGCCCAACGACGGGTCGCCGGTGGTGTTTCCCACCTCGCCACCAGCGGTAGCGGGCTCGACCGCGCTCTCCGTAACCGACATGTCGACCACCGGCGACCGGGCGTCCATGGTGCGGCGGCCCGACTTGGTCATCCGCTGGACCAGGATCTCGTCGGCGGCCAGGAAGGCCCTCACCGCATCCCGGGCCACACCGCCGGCGACCCCCGGCAGCTCGATGCGCCACCGGGACGCGGTGATCCGTCCGGCGAAGTCAGCGCCGTGCGCGGGTACGACCTCCAGAACGTCCAGTCCCGGCGGCAGGGCCGCGTCCAGCGCGCTGTGCACCTCGTCGGGTGACATCTGCGCCTGCAGCCCCAGCTCCAGGTACTCCGCCTCGCTGGCCACCCCGGTCGGCGCCGCCGAGGCGTACGAGATCTTCGGGTGCGGGCTGAACCCGGCCGAGTACGCGATCGGCACGGCCGCCCTCCGGATCGCCCGCTCCAGCGCACGCGCGAAGTCCCGGTGCGAGGTGAACCTGAGCCTGCCGCGCTTGGCGTACCGCACGCGCAGCCGCGCCACCACCGGCTCCTGATGGCTGTCCGGACGTGCTCGCTTACTCATCGATGTCTCCTGAAGAGTCCGGCGTCCCCCGACCGGGCCGCTCGTGTACTGCCACCAGCCGGATGACTAGATCGGGGTCAGCGGAAGGAGGGTGTGTCCGGTCGGCCCGATCTGGATCTCGGTGTCCATCGACGGGCAGACACCGCAGTCGAAGCAGGGGGTCCAACGGCAGTCTTCCTGTTCGACTTCGCTGAGCGAATCCTGCCAGTCTGCCCAGAGCCAGTCCTTGTCCAGCCCGGAGTCCAGGTGGTCCCATGGCAGGACCTCCGCCTCCTCCCGTTCCCGGGTGGTGAACCAGGGCAGCGACACGCCCTGGGACGGCAGTTCCGCCTCGCAGGCGGCGACCCAGCGGTCGTACGAGAAGTGCTCGCTCCAGCCGTCGAACCGGCCGCCGGCAGCCCACACCGCCCGGATGACCCGGCCGACCCGACGGTCGCCGCGCGACAGCAGTCCCTCGATGTGGCTGGGGCGCCCGTCGTGGTAGCGGTAGCCGATCGCCCGGCCCAGCGAGCGGTTGCTGTTGATCTCGCTGCGCAGTGCCATCAGCCGCCGGTCGATGGTCTCCGGATCGGTCATCGCGGCCCATTGGAACGGAGTGTGCGGTTTCGGGACGAAACCCCCGATGGACACGGTACACCGCACGTCCCGGGAGCCGGTGGCCTCCCGCCCCGAGGTGATCACCCGGTGCGCGAGCGAGGCGATCTGCAGTACGTCCTCGTCGGTCTCGGTCGGCAGCCCGCACATGAAGTAGAGCTTCACCTGCCGCCAGCCACCCGAGTACGCGGTGACCACGGTGCGGATCAGGTCCTCCTCGGTGACCATCTTGTTGATCACCTTGCGGATCCGCTCGCTGCCGCCCTCCGGGGCGAAGGTCAGGCCCGACCGGCGGCCATTGCGGGCCAGTTCCTCGGCCAGGGTCACGTTGAACGCGTCGACCCGGGTGGACGGCAACGACAGCGACACGTTGCTGCCCTGGTAGCGGTCTGCCAGCCCGTGCGCCACCTCGGCGATCTCCGAATGGTCCGCCGAGGACAGCGAGAGCAGTCCGACCTCGTTGAAGCCGGACTCCTTCAGACCGTTCTCCACCATGTCGCCGATCGTGGTGATCGAGCGTTCCCGGACCGGGCGGGTGATCATGCCCGCCTGGCAGAACCGGCATCCGCGGGTGCAGCCCCGGAAGATCTCCACCGCGTAGCGCTCATGCACCGTCTCGGCCAGCGGGACGATCTGCTTCTTCGGGTACGGCCAGGCGTCCAGATCCATCGTGGTGCGCTTGTGCACCCGGAACGGGACGTCCGCCCGGTTCGGCACGACCCGCTGGATCCGCCCGTCGGGCAGGTAGTCGACGTCGTAGAAGCGCGGTACGTAGACCGACTCGGTCCGGGCCAGCCGCAGCAGCAACTCGTCCCGGCCACCCGGGCAGCCCTCCGCCTTCCAGTCCCGGGTGATGGCGGTGATGTCGAGTACCGCCTCCTCGCCGTCGCCCAGTACGGCGGCGTCCAGGAAGTCCGCGATCGGCTCCGGGTTGAACGCGGCGTGCCCACCTGCCAGCACGATCGGATCGGCGTCGGTACGCTCCGCCGCGAGCAGCGGTATACCGGCCAGGTCCAGGGCGGTCAGCAGATTGGTGTAGCCGAGCTCGGTGGAGAAGGAGACGCCGAACAGATCGAAGGCGCCCACCGGCCGGTGCGAGTCGATGGTGAACTGCGGGACGTGGTGCTCGCGCATCAGTGCCTCGAGATCCGGCCAGACCGAGTAGGTCCGCTCGGCGAGCACGTCCGGCTGTTCATTGAGTACCTCGTACAGGATCTGCACGCCCTGGTTGGGTTGCCCCACCTCGTAGGCGTCCGGGTACATCAGCGCCCAGTGCACGGCGCACTCCGCCCAGCCCTTGGTCACCGCGCCGAGCTCGCCACCGACGTACTGGATCGGCTTCTGTACCCGGGGCAGCAACGGTTCCAGCCGATCGAAGACGCTGTCCTCTGCGGAGGTGACAGTGTCGGACATGGTGTGGGAACTCCCGTTGTCGGCAACTGGACCCCGCCCGGGACAGGTACGCCCGGCCGGCCAATCCACCAGCGTACGCGGCGGGTCCGCGGCGGGCGGGGTCCGGGCCGGGGGAGCTCCATCCGGGCGATCACTGAACGCAACGCGACCGGGCCTGTGCGGGGCGCTGCGTACCGCCCCTGGCCTCGGCTCCGGTTGCCCGCTTCTCCTAAGCTGATGACACCGCGGTACGGTCCGGCGGTTTCGCCGTCACCCCGTGAGGATCAGTACTGACATCACTACCCAGCATGCTCCCAAGGAGGCTCCTGGTGACCGGACCACAGCAGCCGTACGGCGGACAATGGGGGCCCGGTGGCGACTGGCAGCCCCCTTCGGAACAGACCCACTACAACGTCTCGCCGCCCACCAGCGGACCGGGCTTCGACCCGAACGCGCCGCAGGGTTACGGTCAGCAGGGCTACCAGCAGCCGTACGACCCGAACCAGGCTTACGGGCAGCAGCCGAACTACGGCGCACCCGACCCGAACCAGGCGTACCCGCAGCAGGGCTACGGGCAGCCGGGCTACCCGCCCCAGCAGGGCTACCCGGGCTACAACCAGCAGGGCGGCTTCGGCGGCCCCCCGCCGCCCAAGAAGACCAACTGGGTGCCGTGGCTGATCGGTGGTGGCGGCGCCGTCGTACTGGTCATCGTCATCCTGATCGTGGTCGGGGTGGCGGTGTTCGGCGGCGGCGACAGCAACGCCAACAGCTCCGGCAAGTACAAGGCGATCGACAACCTGTGCACCGCGGTGGACACCAAGCCGGCCGAGTCGATCTCCAGCAACAAGACCAGTACCGCGCACGACGACCACAGCTACTCCAGCGCAACGAAGTATCTGACGTGCCGCATCCAGCTGAGCGACACCGACAGCGGCAACTACGAGTCGGTCACCATCAACGCCAGCGCGACCGTATACAGCAAGGTCGGCCCGGCCAGCAGCTCGTACGACTCGTCGCACAAGACCGAGAAGAACACCACCTCGCAGGGCCGGGAGTTCGGTGAACTCACCGGAGTCGGCGAAAAGGGCTACTACACGTACGACAACTCCAGCAGCTCCGCCGGCGACGACTTCTCGGTCTTCAGTGAGTCCGTCAACGTTCTGGACAGCAACATGACGCTGCAGCTGACGCTGACGATCGGCACGCACAAGGGCACCACCAAGGACGACGCCAAGAAGATGGCCGTGGACATCTGCAAGGGCATCCTGACCAAGATGGGCTCGTGACCGGCTGAGCGCGGCCGGATCGGCGACACTGACGGCGTGGACCGGTGCGGTCCGCGCCGTCAGTCGATCTCCGGGATCAGGGTCCGGTCCTCGTGGTAGCTCCACAGCAGGCGCAACTGCGCCTCGGTGGTACGACGGGTGGACAGCTCAGGCAACGCGTCCAGGGCGAAGAAGCCGACATCGGTGGTCTCGCCGTCCAGGCCGGCCACCGGCGCGGCGTCGTCGAGCCGGTCCATGATGAAGAACAGCTTGTAGATGTGCCACATCACCGCCCCGGCCGGATGGCCGTTGTGCCGGGTGCCGTCGTGCAGGGCGGCCAGCGTGGCGGCCCGTACGCGTAGCCCGGCCTCCTCGGCGAACTCCCGTTCGGCGGCGTGCCGCGGGGTGTCCAGGGCGTCGATCCAGCCACCGGGCAGGGTCCAGCAACCGTCCGCGGCCTCGCGCACCAGCAGCACCCGACCGTCGTCGTCGAACAGCGCACCCCGGGCGTCCAGCTTCGGGGTGGCGTGCCCGATCTCGGCGGACAGCGCCCGATGGAACTCGTCCGGTTCCCGGTCGGCGATCAGGCCGTACAGCTCGGCGGTCATCTCCCGGATCCGCCGGTAGCGGTCCAGCTCGTACTTGTCGGTGGAGTAGTTCAGCCCGTTCTGCGCCATCGCGCCGAGCTCGATCGCCATCTCGTACAGCCGGCCGGCCGGATCGTCCACCATGTCGGCATCCTCTCAGCCGGCCGCCACCCCTACCGGCGGCACCCTCGGGCCATCGGGTGCCGCGACCGGAGCGGTCGCCTCGGCCCTGCCGCCGGTCGCCCCGGCGGCAGCGCCGCGGACGCCTGCTAGAGGTTCGGGAACCAGAGGGCGATCTCGCGTTTCGCGGAGTCCACCGAGTCCGAGGCGTGGATCAGGTTCTCCCGGTTGGACAGGGAGTGGTCACCGCGGATGGTGCCGGCCGGCGCCTTGCGCCCGTCGGTGGAACCGGCCAGGGTGCGTACCACGGCGATGGCCTCGTCGCCGGAGACGACCAGGGCGAGCAGCGGGCCGGAGGTCATGAACTCCTTGAGCGGCGGGTAGAAGGGCCGCTCCAGGTGTTCGGCGTAGTGCTGGTCGGACAGGGCGGCGTCCATGGTGCGCAGTTCGCCTGCCTCCAGGCGCAGACCCTTGCGCTCTAGGCGGGTCAGGATCTCGCCGACCAGGCCGCGCCGGACGGCGTCCGGTTTGATCAGCACCAGCGTGCGCTCGGACACAATTCCTCCTGTGAGGTAACAGCGGTGGGGTGTCCGGCCGAGGACCGACGGTCGGCGACACCTTGTGTACGGGAGCCTAACCAACCTCCTGCCCCCCATTCCGGGGTGTCCACAGCCACACAAAAGGCCCGACCTGCTGTGAAAAGAGCCACAGCGTCCTGCTATTTCCTGGTCCTGGCCTTCCGTACAGCTGAGTTGTCTAGGTTTATGCGGAGTTTCTTCACAGCTTCGATGGGTATGAAGGTTGGGATGAGTTCCACTGCCACGGCCACTGCGCCGCACGATATTGCCCCCCGTGCCCCCCAGGACACCGGAAGCAACCGGGTCGGTGAGCCGCGCGGCGCGGGATTCGGCGGTCGGCGCCGGTACCACGAAGTGGATCTGCTGCGGTTGCTCGCCGCCGTCGGGGTGGTGGGATTCCATTTCTTCTTCCGGGCCGGCACCACTGATCCGGTACTGGCCCACACGGGTTTCTCCGACCCGGGTGGCGTGTTCCACTACGGAAACATCGGGGTGCCGCTGTTCTTCGTCATCAGCGGCTTCGTCATCCTCAACAGCGCATGGAACCGGACGCCGATCAAATTCCTGGCTTCCCGAGTCGGCCGGCTCTATCCGGCCTTCTGGGTGGCCTGCACCCTGACCGCGCTGATCATCGCGTTCGGCCCCGGCGACCGGTACACCGTGTCGTTCGACAAATGGTTGATGAACCTGTCGATGTTCAGTGAGGCATACGGCGTCGACTATGTCGACGGCGTCTACTGGACACTCACCATCGAACTCGCGTTCTACCTGATGATGCTCGGGTTCGTGAAGATCGGTCTGACCACCAACCGGGTCATCGGATTCTGCGCCGGCTGGCTCGCCCTCTCCATGGTGCACGCCTATCTGCCCGCGCCCGACTGGATCCAATTGGTCCTGGTTCCCTCGTGGGCCTGCTACTTCGTCGCGGGGATGCTGTTCGCTCTGGTCGCCAGGGACGGCTGGCGCTGGAAGTACGTGGTGCCGCTGGCAGCGGCGTACGCCTGCTGCGTGCACTGGGCGGTGCACTACTTCACCGTGCTGGCCGACCGGTACGACGTCAGCTATTCGCCGGTGATCATCGGTGGGGTGGTGACCGCGATCTTCGCCATCTTCGCGGCGATCTGTTCCGGCGCCCGGCTGCCCGGTGCCGGCCGGGTCTCGGTCGTCGCCGGCCTGACCTACCCGCTCTATCTGATCCACGAGAACATCGGGTTCATCACCATCGACTACCTGCACGCCGGCCTGGGTGTGGACCGTTGGGTGACGATGGGACTGACCCTGGCCCTGATGACCGGGCTGGCGTGGCTGCTGCATGTGGCCGTGGAGAACCGCTTCTCCCGACCGCTGGGCGATCTGCTGATCCGCTGCTGGACCGCTGTACGCAGTCGGCTCTACCACCGGATGCCGGTGGCCCTACGGAACTGATCGGTGGCCGCGGGGTCGCGGTGCGGCTCCACGGCGCTCAGCTGGTCAGATCCGGCCAAGGATCGTGCTACGCAGATGCAGAACGTACAGCCAGATCGAGGCGAAGCCCAGACCGATGACGATCAGCGCCCACTGTAGGACCCCGGTCCCGATCACCAGTAACTGCAGCACCAGCACGGCGAACCACGCCCATCGACGTCGGAGCAGCCCGGCCAGTACGCAGCAGAGCACCGCCAGCGCCACCAACACGCCGACCCCCGGGCCGGACAGGTGACCTCCCAGCACCCGTAGCGGCTGGATCGCCAGCAACAGCACCAGTGCCTCGATGGCCAGTGTCGCAGCGCCTACGCCACGCAGCGCGGCAGCCGGATTGCGCAGACCCGACTGCGGCGCCGATGCGTCGGCGGCGATCTCATCGCGAGCTTCGGCATCGCTGCCGGATGCACTGCCGTCGCCGGACTGAGCACCGTCGCGAGGCTGGGAATCAGCACCGTCGCGAGGCTCAGCACCCTCGCGGGAGTCGGCACCATCGCCGGGGGTCCCGTCGGCCGGATCGCTCATCGCACCAACAGTTTCCGTGCGTCCGCAACGGTCACCACCGAACCGGTGATCAGGACGCCGAGGCCACCGAGCGCAGCATCCTCACCGTGTTCGGCCAGACCGACCGCCTCCTGGATGGCATCCGGCAGTTCCGGCTCCACCCGGACCCGTTCCGGGCCGAAGATCTCGTCAGCCAGTTCCTGCAGGCTCGGCAGCGGCATCGCCCTGGGCGAGGAGTTGCGGCTGAGGACGATCTCGTCCGCGATAGGCTCCAGCAGTTCCAACATCGTCGCGACGTCCTTGTCCATCAGCGGCGCCATCAGTACGACCAGCCGGCGGAACTGGAACTCCTCCTGCAACGCGGTCACCGTGGCGGTCATCCCCGCCGGATTGTGTGCCGCGTCGACCAGTACGGTCGGATTGGCCCGCAGGCGTTCCAGCCGGCCGGGCGAACTCACCTGCGCGAACCCTTCCCGGACCAGCTCGGCGGACAGCGCCCGGCCACCGCCGGCACCGAGCAGCGCCTCCACCGCGGCCAACGCGAGCGCCGCGTTCTGCGCCTGGTGGGCGCCGTGCAACGGCAGGAAGACGTCCTCGTACACCTCGCCCAGCCCTTGCAGGTTGAGCATCTGGCCACCGATCGCGACCTGGCGGCGCAGCACCCCGAACTCGGCGCCCTCCCGGGCCAGCGTGGCGTTGACGTCCGCACAACGCTGCAGGATCGGCCGGACCGCCTCCTCCGGTTGCGCCGCGCAGATCAGCGTGGCGCCCTCCTGCACGATGCCCATCTTCTGGGTGGCGATCTCGGCGATCGTGTCACCGAGCCATTCCGCGTGGTCCAGCCCCACCGGGGTCAGTACGCAGACCGGCGCGTGCAGCACGTTCGTCGCGTCGGTCGCACCGCCGAGACCAACCTCCACCACTGCCACGTCGACCGGCGCGTCGGCGAACGCGGCGAACGCCATCGCGGTGGTGAGCTCGAAGTAGGTGACCGGCTCCGGGTATTCGCGGTCGATCATCTCGACCATGGGGCCGATCTCGCGGTACACCTCGACGAAACGTTCCTCCGACAACGGCTCGCCGTCCAGCACGATCCGTTCCCGTACGGTCTCCAGGTGCGGGCTGGTGTAGCGGCCGGCGCGCATGCCGTGTACCCGCAGCAGCGAGTCGATCATCCGGGCCGTGGACGTCTTGCCGTTGGTTCCGGTCAGGTGGATCGACGGGAATGCCTGCTGCGGGCTGCCCAGCAGGTCGAGCAGGCTGGTGATGCGCTCCGGCTCGAACACCATCCGGGTGAAGCCGCGTTCCAGCAGTTCCGTGTCGACGGCCGCGAAGTCCTCCGCGGCGCCTTTCCTGTCAGCCATGCGCGGTCAGACTTTCCAGCGCCGCGGTCAGTCGGGCGATCTCAGCCTCCGCCGCGGCCAGCCGACCACGGATCTTCGCCACCACCGGCTCGGGGGCCTTGGCCAGGAACGCCTCGTTGGCCAGTTTCCTGGTGCAGCCCTCGGCCTCCTTGCGGGCAGCGGTCAGGTCCTTGTCCAGCCGGGTACGCTCAGCCGTCACGTCGATGCTGCCCCGGGTGTCGAGTTCGACGCCGACCCCGGCGCCGGACACGGTGAGGCTCGCGGTCGGCTGGAAGTCCTCGGCCGGCTGGGTGAGCCGGGCCAGCGAACGGATCAGTGCCTGGTGGCCGCCGATACCGGCCGCTTCGAGGCCGGACAGCCGGGCCGCCACCCGTTGACCGGGCTTGAGGCCCTGGTCGGAGCGGAACCGCCGGACCTCGGTCACGACCCGTTGCAGCGCGGCGATCTCCGCCTCGGCGGGATCGTCCACCAGTGTCGGGTCGCTGGTCGGCCAGCTCGCCACCATGATGCTGTCGATGTCCTCGAAGGACGCGGCGTCGACCCGGTCGGCGGGCGCGGTGCCCTCGCGACCGGTCAACGCGCCCCACAGCTCGTCGGTCACGAACGGCATCACCGGATGCAACAGACGCAGCAGTACGTCGAGGACGTGACCGAGTATCCGACGGGTGCCCTCCGCGGCCCCACCACCCTCGGCCAGTACGGGCTTCGCCAGCTCCAGGTACCAGTCGCAGACGTCGTCCCAGGCGAAGTGGTAGAGCAGGTCGCAGACCTTGGCGTACTCGTACCGGTCGAACTGCCGGTCCACTTCGGTCAGGGTGTGTTGCAACCGGGACAGGATCCACCTGTCCACACTGGACAGTTCGGTACCGGCCGGCAACGGCCCGGCCACCGTAGCGCCGTTGATCATCGCGAACCGCGTCGCGTTCCACAGCTTGTTGCAGAAGTTGCGCGAGCCCTGCGCCCACTCGTCGGATACCGCCACGTCGGCACCCGGGTTGGCACCGCGGGCGAGCGTGAAGCGGGTCGCGTCGGCACCGTAGGTGTCCATCCACTCCAGCGGATCCACCACGTTGCCGCGCGACTTCGACATCTTCTTGCCGAACTGATCGCGGACCAGCCCGTGCAGGACCACCTCGTGGAACGGTGGCTGACCGTCCATCGCGTACAGGCCGAACATCATCATCCGGACGACCCAGAAGAACAGGATGTCGTACCCGGTGACCAGCACGCTGGTCGGATAGAACTTCGCCAGTTCGGGTGTCTGCTCCGGCCAGCCGAGGGTGGAGAACGGCCACAGCGCCGAGGAGAACCAGGTGTCCAGTACGTCGGTGTCCTGGGCCCAGCCCTCACCAGTGGGCGCCTCCTCGCCCGGACCGACACACACGGTCTCCCCGTCCGGCCCGTACCAGATCGGGATCCGGTGCCCCCACCACAACTGGCGGGAGATGCACCAGTCGTGCATGTTGTCGACCCAGGCGAAGTAGCGCTTGTTCTGTTCCGGTGGCTGGATGCTGACCCGGCCGTCGCGTACCGCGTCGCCGGCCGCCTTCGCCAGCGGCTCCACCTTGACGAACCACTGCTTGCTGAGCCTCGGCTCGACCGTGGTCTGGCAGCGCGAACAGTGCCCGACAGCATGCACGTACGGGCGCTTCTCCGCCACCACCCGACCGTGTTCGCGCAGCGCCGCGACGATCGCCGGGCGGGCCTCGTACCGGTCCAGTCCCTGGAACGGTCCGTGCGCGGTGATCACCGCATGTTCGTCGAGCACGGTCAGCGACGGCAGGTCATGACGCCGGCCGATCTCGAAGTCGTTCGGGTCGTGCGCCGGGGTCACCTTCACCGCGCCGGTGCCGAAGTTCGGGTCCACATGCGCGTCCGCCACGATCGGGATCCGCCGCCCGGTGAACGGCACCTCGACCTCGGTGCCGATCAGGTGCGCGTACCGGGTGTCGTCGGGATGCACCGCCACCGCGGTGTCACCGAGCATCGTCTCGGCACGGGTGGTGGCCACCACGATCGAGCTGTCCCCGTCGCCGTACCGGAACGAGACGAGTTCGCCCTCGTCGTCGGAGTGCTCCACCTCGATGTCGCTCAACGCGGTCAAGCAGCGCGGGCACCAGTTGATGATGCGCTCGGCGCGGTAGATCAGGCCGTCGGTGTAGAGCCGCTTGAAGATCGTCAGGACCGCCCGGGACAGGCCCGCATCCATGGTGAACCGCTCACGGCTCCAGTCGACCGAGTCGCCGAGCCGGCGCATCTGGCCCAGGATCCGGCCGCCGTATTCTTCCTTCCACTGCCAGACCCGGTCCACGAAGGCGTCCCGGCCCAGGTCGTGGCGGGACAGCCCGTCGGCAGCGAGCTGACGTTCCACCACGTTCTGGGTGGCGATGCCGGCATGGTCCATACCGGGCATCCACAGGGCGTCGTAGCCCTGCATCCGGCGGCGGCGGACCATCATGTCCTGCATCGTGTGGTCCAGCGCGTGACCCATGTGCAGAGAGCCAGTCACGTTCGGTGGCGGTATGACGACGCTGAACGGCTGTTTGCCGGATCCACCGTCCGCACCGAAATACCCCGCGGCCACCCATTGCTCGTAACGGCGGGTCTCTACCTCACCCGGCTGGTACTGGGCGGGAAGCTCGGTCGCGGCCTGGGTCTGTGGAGTCACGGTCACGCCGCCAAGTCTACGGAACCGACCGCAGCTCCCCGTCTCCCGGTGCCACTCCGGTAGCCGCGGATCCGGGGCCGCCAGGGCTGGTACGCCCTACCGCCCACACACCCTCGACGTGCCGGTCAACGCCAGGGCTGGTACGGGTCCGGCGGGTACTGCTGGTTGCCCCCGGACGGCGGGTACGGCTGACCAGGGTACGGCTGCTGCTGACCGCTGCCGGCCAGCGGATACGGCGGGTAGCCGGGGTACGGCTGACCCGGGTACTGCTGGCCGTCGGCGCCGGGGCGACCGGCGAACCAGGCCCGCACGTCGGGCCGGCGCAGCACCGCCAGAGCCCAGACCCCCAACGGGATGCCCGCAAGGAAACAGCACGATGTCAGCGGTACGAGCGCCACGATCGCGCCCACCGCAGCGAGGTTGCGGGTACGGCCGCGGATCAGCTGCACCCCGCCGATGATGGTGGCGGGCGCCAGGATCAGACACAGAATCGGGAAAACCGAGCCGATGACGTAGCCGACGGTTCCGGCAGTGTCCCCGGAGCTGACGCTCTTGTCCAGTTCACCGCCGCCGATGTTGGACAGCCCGCCGATCAGGTAGATGCCCGCGGTCAGGAAGTTCACCGTGCCGACGACGATCAGGCCGGAGCCCGATCCAGTCGCCCCCTTCGGCTGCTGCCGCGCCGTCTCCCAGTTCATGCTGTGACGCTAGACCGCACAGCGGTCCGCGGGAACACCGCGTCCTCGCGTTGGTCAGTACCAGTCGGGTAGGGACGGATACCCGGTCCGGGCGGCGGGTGTGGCTCTGTCGCCGGCGTACCAGGCCCGCGTCTCCGGCCGCCGCAGCACCACCAAGGCCCAGATACCGAACGGAACACCGACCAGGAAACAGCACGACGACAGTGGTACGACCGCAGCGATCGCCCCCGCCGTGACCAGACCCCGGTTCGCGCGGCGCAGCAGCTGCACACCGCCGATGATGGTGGCCGGCGCCAGGAACACCGTGACGACCGGCGAGAACACCACCACGTACGCGAATATGTCGCTGGCCCCGCCGAACTGCGAGGTTCTGGCCTCGTCGCTGAGGACGGAGAGGCCGGCCGCCATCCAGATCGCGCCGCACACGAAGCTGACGGCACCCGCGACGATCAGGCCGATCCCGGCTCCGGTCACACCACGCGGTCTGTCCGGGGCCCGCGGTACCGGCGTCTCCGGCAGGTAGCTCATGGCTGTCACGGTAACCGGCGAAAACCAGGTGCGGTCTGGTCCGAACGGACCCCGGTAATCACCGGGTGCACATCAAACGCGAATCCGACGCCCGGGTGTTCGGGCCTTGGCATGAGTCCGATGCCGGCCGAACTGGCGACCGCGCTGGCCGAGCACTGTCACCAGGGCTACCGACCGGTGTTCGACGCCCGGATCTGGAGGTTCGGGCCGGTGGCTGCGCAGAACAGCACCTCAGCCCCGACCGGACGGTAGCCGGCGGCGAGGAACGCGCGCACACTCGCCACGTTGGCTGGCGCGACCTGCGCCCAGATGCTGCTACCGGCGGGCGCGGCGTGCCGCAACGCGCCGGCCAGCCGGCGACCCAGTCCACGGCCCCGGGCGGCCGGGTCGACCTCGATCGCTGCCTCCAGCCGACCCGCCACACCCCGGCCCAGGGTGGCCAGGCCGCCATCGGCGCACCAGACCCGTACCTCGTCGCGGTGCCCACGGGCCCGGGCCACCCGTGGATGCTCGACCGCCCCGACCCGCGTGGTGGCTTCGACCAGCTCCGCATCCGGCGTACCGGGACAGGCAGGGGCCAGCAGGAGCAGGTCGAGGTTGTCGGGCACCCGGCCCAGCCGCGCACCCAGAGCGGTCAGGAAGGGCGGGTTGAGCGGCGCCGACAGGTCACCGGCAGGTAACTGGCGCCGGACCCAGTTCGACGGTACGTCCGCCGCCACCACGTGGTGCCCGGTGAGCCCGAGTACCAGCGCGTCCCGATCGGACGGGGCGGGCAGCACCGTCACCCCGCCGTCGGCGGGAAGGGAACGCCCGGTCTCCATCAGACGCAGCACGGAGGCGAGCGTCGTCATGACGCCCGCCTCACGTACGCAGTCCCGTTGTTACCGTGTTGCAGCCCTCAGGCCGACTTCTCCCGGCGTTCCCGCGTGGTTCTGGTCTCCCGCGCGTCCCGCGGCACGATCGTCGGGTTGACGTTCTCCAGTACGACCTCGCGGGTGACCACGACCCGCGCGACGTCCAGCCGGCTCGGTATCTCGTACATCACCGGCTGCAGGACCTCTTCCATGATGGCCCGCAGCCCACGGGCACCGGTGCCCCGCAGAATCGCCTGATCGGCGATGGCGGCCAGCGCGTCATCGTCGAAGCCGAGTTCGACACCGTCCAGCTCGAAGAGCCGCGCGTACTGCTTGACCAGCGCATTCTTCGGTTCGCGGAGGATCCGGATCAGCGCCTCGCGATCCAGGTTCCGTACGCTGGTGACCACCGGGAGCCGGCCGTTGAACTCCGGGATCATCCCGAACTTCAGCAGGTCCTCCGGCATCACCTCGGAGAACACGTCGTCGGTCGAACGCTCTTCCTTGCTGTGCAGCTGAGCACCGAAGCCGAGGCCCTTCTTGCCGACCCGCTGTTCGATGATCTTCTCCAGGCCGGCGAACGCACCACCGCAGATGAACAGCACGTTGGTGGTGTCGATCTGGATGAACTCCTGGTGCGGATGCTTGCGGCCGCCCTGCGGTGGCACGGAGGCGGTGGTGCCCTCCAGAATCTTCAGCAGGGCCTGCTGGACGCCCTCACCGGACACGTCGCGGGTGATCGACGGGTTCTCGCTCTTGCGGGCGATCTTGTCGATCTCGTCGATGTAGATGATGCCGGTTTCGGCCCGCTTGACGTCGTAATCGGCTGCCTGGATGAGTTTGAGGAGAATGTTCTCCACGTCCTCACCGACGTAGCCGGCCTCGGTCAGCGCCGTGGCGTCCGCCATCGCGAACGGCACGTTGAGCAGCCGGGCCAGGGTCTGCGCCAGGTGCGTCTTGCCACACCCGGTCGGCCCGATCAGCAGAATGTTCGACTTGGCCAGTTCGACCGGGTCGCCGCTGCCGGACCGGTGATTGGCCGATTCCGCCTGAATACGCTTGTAGTGGTTGTAGACGGCCACCGAGAGTGCCCGTTTGGCCTGGTCCTGGCCCACCACGTACTGATCGAGGAACTCGCAGATCTCCTTGGGCTTGGGCAACTCGTCCCACTTGACGTCGCCCGACTCACTGAGTTCTTCCTCGATGATCTCGTTGCACAGGTCGATGCACTCGTCGCAGATGTAGACCCCGGGGCCCGCGATGAGCTTCTTGACCTGCTTCTGAGATTTCCCGCAGAAGGAACACTTGAGCAGGTCACCGCCGTCGCCGATCCGTGCCACCTACGACTCCCCCTGCACCGGCGACCGGGTTTGCACCCGGCCGCGTACGACTATGTGGACGTACCGATTCTTCGACGGTACCCGCTCGGGGGCCCGTAGCGGACCCCCGAACGGGGTTCAGCCCGCCGCTACCGCCACCGCGTTCTTCTTGCGGCTGGGCAGCACCTGGTCGACCAAGCCGTAATCCTTGGCCTCGGCCGCTGTCAGGATCTTGTCTCGATCGATGTCCCGCCGCACCAGCTCGACATCGCGGTGGCAGTGCTTGGAGATCAGTTCCTCCAGCATGGTGCGCATCCGCATGATCTCCCTGGCCTGGATCTCGATGTCCGAGCCCTGACCGTACCCTCCCTCGGTGGCGGGCTGGTGGATGATGATCCGCGAGTTGGGCAGGGCCATCCGTTTGCCGGGCGCACCGGCCGACAGCAGCACGGCGGCGGCCGAGGCCGCCTGGCCCAGGCACGCGGTCGAGATGTCGCAGCGGATGTACTGCATGGTGTCGTAGATCGCAGTCATCGCCGTGAACGAGCCACCGGGCGAGTTGATGTACATGGTGATGTCGCGGTCCGGGTCCATCGACTCCAGCGCCAGCAGCTGCGCCATCACGTCGTTGGCGGACACGTCGTCGATCTGCGCGCCGAGGAAGATGATCCGCTCCTCGAACATCATGTTGTACGGGTTGGACTCCTTGACCCCGTACGAGGTGCGCTCAACGAACGACGGCAGGATGTAGCGGTTCTGCACCGGCGCGAAGCCGGACTGGGACGGTGTCATCAGATTCATCATGGTTCCTTCGGTCAAGCCGGGCCAGTGGGATTCGGTGGCGGGTCGGTCCGTGACGAACCTGGACCGGCCACCACCGCCGGTCAGGAGGACGACTCAGCCAGACCCGCACCGCCGGGCACCTGCAGGGCGCCGGTGACCACGTGGTCGATGAAGCCGTAGTCCCGGGCCTCTTCGGCCGTGAACCAGCGGTCCCGGTCGGAGTCGGCCTCGATCTGCTCCAGGGTCTGACCGGTGTGATGGCCCACGCACTCCTGGAACATCTTCTTGGTGTAGACCATCTGCTCGGCCTGGATCGCGACGTCGGCCGCGGTGCCACCGATACCGCCGGACGGCTGGTGCATCATGATCCGCGCGTGCGGCAGGGCGAAGCGCTTGCCCGGCGCGCCGGAGCACAGTAGCAGCTGCCCCATCGACGCGGCCATGCCCAGCGCGTAGGTGGCGACGTCGTTCTGGATGAACTGCATCGTGTCGTAGATCGCCATGCCGGAGAAGACCGAGCCACCCGGCGAGTTGATGTAGAGCGAGATGTCGCGCTCGGGGTCCTCGGCCGCCAGCAGCAGCAGCTGAGCGACGACCCGGTTGGCCGACTCGTCGGTGACCTCGCTACCGAGGAAGATGATGCGCTCGCGGAGCAGGCGGTTGAAGACGAGATCGTCGAACCCACTGCCGCTCTCCGGCGTGCGCGCGGTAGGCACCGCCGGCGTGTTCAGGTCAGTCATGGTAGGCAGTCCTCTCGGCACCGCAGGGGCACCGGCTGTGAAGTAGCCGGCACTCTCGCGCTAGCTGGTGGTGATTCGACCCTAGCCGGTACGCCGGCCCGGCAGCGCGCCACCGGGGCACTGTTCGCTCTCAGCGCAGTACGGCCGGAGTGGCCCACGGCACGCTTCCGGCCCACATCCCGGGCGGGATGCGGGCCGGAGGCGTAGTGCGGTGCTCAGGACTCGGTGGATGCCGTCGTGGGCGTCTCGGCAGCGTTCTCGTCGGCCGTGTCGGGCTCGTCCGAAGACTCATCGGCCGGCTCGCCTGCCGGGTTCAGTACGGCGGCCAGGTCGACGGTGTTGCCCGCAGTGTCGGTGATCGTCGCGTGCTCCAGCAGCAACGACAGCGCCTTGCCGCGGCGTACGTCGGAGACGACCGCGCCGAGCTGGCCGGAACGCACCAGCTGGTCGGCGAACTGCTGCGGCGGCTGGCCGGAGGATTGCGCCCGGCGGACGACCTCCTCGGTCAGCTCCTGGTCGTTGACCCCGATCTCCTCGGCGTCGGCCAGCGTGTCGAGCACCAGCTGCGTCTTGACCGCCTCCTGGGCATTGGTACGCAGCTCGTTGTCGAAGTCCTCGGCGGACTTGTCCTCGGCGGCCAGGTACTGCTCCAGGTTGCTGCCCATCTGCTCCAGCTGCTCGCCCATCGACTCCTTGCGGTAGTCGACCTCCTCGGACACCACGCCCTCGGGGACCGGCACCTCGGTGGCCGCCAGCAGGGACTCCAGCGCCTTGTCCCGCGCCTGGTACGCCTGCTCCAGCTTCTTGCTGCGCTCCACCCGGCCGCGGACGTCCGCGCGCAGCTCGTCCAGCGTGTCGAACTCGCTGGCCAGCTGGGCGAACTCGTCGTCGAGCTCCGGCAGTTCCTTCTCCCGGACGCTGCGGACGGTGACCGTGATCTCGGCCTCCTGGCCGGCGTGCGGGCCACCGACCAGCTTGCTGGTGAACGTGCCGGTCTCGTCGGCGCTCATGCCGACCAGCGCGTCGTCGATGCCCTCCAGCAGCTGCTTGCTGCCGACCTCGTACGACATGCCGTTGGCGGTGCCGCCTTCGACCTCTTCGCCGTTGACGGTGGCGGCCAGGTCGACCTGGACGAAGTCACCGGTCTGAGCGGCCCGCTCGACGCCCTTGAGTGTGGCGAACCGGTCACGCAGCGCGGAGACCTGCTCCTCGACGTCCTCGTCATCGATGGACAGTTCGTCCACAGTGGCCGTGAGGCTGTCCAGGTCGGGCAGGGTGATCTCGGGCCGGACGTCGACCTCGGCGGTGAAGGTGACCTTCTCACCGTCGGCCAGCTCGGTGACCTCGACCTCGGGGCGGCCGATGGCCTTGATGTCGTGTTCCCGCACGGCCGCCATGTACTGCTCCGGCAGCGCCTCCTGCACGGCCTCCTGCAGCACGGTGGCGCGACCGACCTTCTGGTCGATCAACCGCATCGGCACCTTCCCGGGCCGGAAGCCCGGGACGTTCACCTGCTGGGCGATGGTCCGGTACGCCTTCTTCACGCTCGGCTCGAGCTCGGAGAAGGGCACCTCGACCGACACCTTCACCCGGGTAGGGCTCAACGTCTCGACGGCGCTCTTCACAGGGGTACTCCTCAGCAGGTGATGGGTTTCGGTTCTCGGCTGACGGCTCGAACACGGCCCGCGCCGGAGGCTGACCGACCGAGTCTAGGCGAGCCGCGGGCAACGCGAAGAGCCGGGCATGTGTCCGGGTACCCGCAACGCACGCGCGACAGCAGCCACCACCAGCCTACCGGGGGCAAGAACCAGCGTCGGCTCGCGATGCCACGGCGTACTCAGGCCGCCTGCGACTCACCGAGAGCGACGAAGCTGAAACCGCGACGGGTGTCCGGGCGGTATACCACCAGGGTGACCGGTGCACCGGTGGACTGCTGCTGGAGGCGGTCCAGTACGGATCTGACCGGCTCGTGTTCCAACGCCAGGACGAGCTCATTGCCTGGTCGGTAACCGGCACTTGCGGCGAAGGATCTGAACTCAGGGTCACGAAGCTTACGGGCGAAGTCGCGCGCTGCTCGCCAAGCAATCTCACTCACAGTAATCCATCCACCTTGGGGTCGACGGCCAGCACTGATTCTTGCTCGAGATCCGCGCCTGCAACACCGACCGGCCGGTCCACGCTATCGACCATTCGGACGACCACCACAGCAGTGTTGCTACTCTACGTAATCATGTTCTCCTGCATTCGCACCGTGACCCGAGTCACGTAGCGTATCGATGTGGGCCACTGCGGACGGTCGGCGTATCTCGCCTGCCGTGTGGTGGAATCACGGGGTGAGCAGGGCCGTGGAGGACAGCAACCGCCGCATGCTGCGTGCCCGCGACATGATGGACGGCGCCTACGCCGAACCGCTGGACATCCCCGCGCTGGCCCGCGTCGCGCACGTGTCCCCGGCCCACTTCATCCGTACGTTCCGGGCCACGTTCGGCGAGACACCGCACCGATACCTGCAGCGCCGGCGGGTCGAGCGGTCCATGTTCCTGCTGCGCGAATCCGACCGCAGCGTGACCGACATCTGTCTGGAGATCGGCTTCTCCAGCCTCGGCACGTTCAGTCGGACCTTCCACGCGATCGTCGGCGAATCGCCCAGCTCGTACCGGAAAAGGACCGGGCCGGTGGCGGTACCCAGCTGCTTCGCCATGGCCTGGCTGCGACCCAGCGGCGCCGGCGCCTCCAGCGCCGTACGACGGGCTCCGGCGCCCGGGGAACCCGCGCCGCACGATCCGGTGCCGCACGACCCGATGTCACCGGATCGTGCAGTGAGCAGTTTCGGAGAAGCGCCCGCAGTCCTGGTCTGACTAGCGTCATCGGCATGTTCACCGCACTGACGCAGTCACAGATCTACGTCCTCGACCAGGACCAGGCACTCGACTTCTACGTGGGCAAACTCGGGCTGGAGGTGCACACCGACGCCGACCTCGGGTTCATGCGCTGGCTGACGGTATGCCTGCCGGGGCACCCGGACCGCGAGATCCTGCTGGAGAAGCCCGGGCCACCGGCCCTCGACGAAGCCACCGCCGAGCAGGTACGTGAGCTGCTGACGAAGGGCGCCGGTGGTGGCTGGCTCATCTTCACCACCGACGACTGCCAGAAAACCTACGAGACGCTGCTCGGTCGCGGCGTGGAGTTCACCGAGAAGCCAACCGAGCGGCCGTACGGGATCGACTGCGGGCTGCGCGACCCGTTCGGCAACCGGATCCGGTTCGGCCAGCTGAAGGCTGCGACGGGCTGACTCTGCGCCCGGATCGGGCCGGACCTGTCCCCCGTCCGGCCCGATCCGGGCGAGAATGGGCCGTGACCCGCTGGGTACTCCACGTCGACATGGACCAGTTCGTCGCGGCGATCGAGCTGCTGCGCCGGCCCGAGCTGCGTGGGCGGCCGGTGGTGGTCGGCGGCGACGGTGATCCGGACAAGCGGGGTGTGGTCAGCACCGCGTCGTACGAGGCCCGCGAATACGGCGTGCACTCCGGGCTACCGCTGCGGGTGGCCCGGCGACGCTGCCCGGAGGCGGTGTTCCTGCCGGTGGACCGCGAGGCGTACGAGGCGGCGTCGAAGACCGTGATGGCCACCCTGCGCGAGGGCGGCGGGGTCGTCGAGATGCTCGGCTGGGACGAGGCGTTCGTCGCGGTCGAGGACGACGAGCCGGAGGCGGTGGCACGCGGCATCCAGCGGCGGGTACGCGAAGCGACCCGACTGGACTGCACCGTCGGTATCGGCGGCAACAAGCTGCAGGCCAAGCTGGCCACCGGGTTCGGCAAGCCGGCCGGGGTGTTCCGGCTGACCGATGAGACCTGGTACGACGTGCTCGGCGACCGGCCGACCGACGCGCTGTGGGGCATCGGCGGGCGTACCGCGAAACGGCTCAGCGGCCTGGGCATCGAGACGGTACGACAGCTCGCCGACGCCGATCCCGCGCAGCTGGCCGCCGAGCTGGGACCGGCGACCGGACCGTGGCTGGTGGGCCTGGCCCGCGGCGGCTACGACTCGCCGGTGTCCACCGAGCCGTACGTGGCCCGTTCGCGCAGCCGGGAGACGACCTTCCAGCAGGACCTCACCGACTGGTCGCAGGTGCGGCAGGAGGTGGTGGCGCTGGCGCACCGGGTCGCCGACGACCTGGCCGACGATCCGCCCACCGGGCCGGACGAGCCGCCGCGGACGGTGGCGCGGGTGGTGGTGAAGGTGCGCTACGCCCCGTTCGTCACCCGTACCCACGGCCAACCGTTGGACCCGCCGACCCGGATGGCGCCCCCGATCGCGCAGGCCGCGCTCGCCGCGCTGGAGAAGTTCACCGAGCACCGGCCGGTACGGCTGCTGGGCGTACGCACCGACTACGCCCGCTGATGCTGTCCCGGGGAGACGGTCAGAGGGCCCGATCGCCTGCGATCAAGCCTTCTGACCTGCGAAAACACTGGTCGGGGTGGCGGGATTTGAACCCACGGCCCCTCGCTCCCAAAGCGAGTGCGCTACCAAGCTGCGCTACACCCCGTACGCGACCGTCAGTGTACGGGGTGCTGTTCGCGCAGCCCTACCCGATATCACCGCGAGTCTCACGCCCGTACTATGTACCCTGACAGTGCGACGTCGTACGACGCTCCGCGGGTGTAGCTCAATGGTAGAGCCTCAGCCTTCCAAGCTGATGGTGCGGGTTCGATTCCCGTCACCCGCTCCACAACGAAAGCCCAGGTCAGGGGCATTTCCCCGACCTGGGCTTTCTCATGAGCACCGCCTTAGTTGATCTTCGTGGGCCACTACCTTGCAGGCGCCATGGGCAGGGCTTGTTCGGCGTTGCCGAATACGGTCACTGCCATGACCGAGTCGTTCGTCCTGCGCGCCACTGGTGGCCCCCGCTGGACCATCCACCCTCTCGCCGACCCCGACGGCGGCGGAGACATCTACTTCGCGGCAACGGAGCTGGACGACGACACGATGCGCGCGTCCACCAACGCTGCGGTCCATGCCCGGTTCAGCAGTGAAGGGTCTCTTCCTGAGTTCGCCACGTCCTTAGCGGCTGACTGGCGTGGGTGGGAGGGGGCCCGAGGTTGGCGGTCGCTCTACGACGAACTCGAACTCGATGCCCGGCACGATGGACGCGGCCACGTACGACTCGGCGTTTTTCCTCACCGATAGTGGCCCCGTTGCCAGCCGGCACCGACATGCCTCCAGCGGGGGCCTCCTGCTCTGAGATGGGCGGGAAGAGCTAACGCTGTGGGCCTGTAGCCGCGGACACCCTCCCAGCACATCCAGCCACCCGCCGGGAAATGACCTCGAAGAGCAGGTAGACCTCGTGCGGTGACTCTCCCTCGTTGGGCATCCAGGTCACGTCGTTGATGCTGCCCATCCCTCCGAAGGCGGCCTGCACATGCCTCGCCGCTGCCAGATCACCCGTGGCCAAGTCGCGGCGGGCGGTCTCCATCCAGTCCGCCCAGTGCCTCTCATCGTGCGTACGAAGCAGCTCCACCAGCTCGTCCAACGCATCGAGCAGGTCACGCACCGGGTCGTCGGATGGCGACCATTGCCACGGCATCCGCATATCGAGATGCTAGGCCTGTTAGGCCATTAGCGGCCATTACGGTGTGCCCTCCACACCACAAGGCCAGGTCAGGACACTCCCCGATCTGGCCTCCTTCGCGATGACGACTTAGTTGATCTTGTATCGGATGGGTCCGCAGTAAGCGAAAAGGCAGGTGGGATCCTGCTTAACCGATGAGAGAGGCTCGGGCACCATGCGCAGCATGGAAGAACGAGGACACATGGCCGGCGGCCAGGACCATGACCGCCAGGACTGGACCGTCCGAGGTCTGCGGCTGCCCGAACTCCTGGTTCACCAGCTGCGGGCGGGTCTCTGGCGTAAACCGGATGACAGTGCGCTACATGTAGTCATGCCCTGGTTTGAAGATCCGCTCATCTTCTTGTCCGGCCTGGACCAGATCCGTGACGCGAGCACCCCACTGGAGATGGTCGCCGATGACGCACCCTCAGCACGCTTCTTCCGTGAAGTCCGCGGCAGCCGTGTCACGCATCCTGTCGAGCTGCCGTGGTTGGACATCGAGCAGGCTCTCCTCATCGCAGTCAATCGCGACCCAGGCGATGACGTCGCGGTTGCGCTGGACTACCGCACGAGCCCGACCGACCCCCGGGTCGTGGCCAGCGACTTCTGGACCAACCCACGGCAATGCGCTAGGCGCATCGTCACGCCGACCTTCACCCAGTTCGCCGAGCGGCTAGGTCTCGGATGTCTGCAACCATAGGTAGCGGAGGCCACGTGAACCGGCAGAGTCCTGGCTGACCTGTTGTGAGCGCGCATCTCATACCATCGTGATCTCCGTGTCTACTTGGGTTCGTGTGACGCCACCGACTCTTCGTCAGTACGGCGCTCTAGGCTTCGTGGGGATCTTGCTGGTCTTTGCCGCGGTTACAGCCATTGAATGGATCGCCGGAAGCAGGCAGCGACCCAGCTTCGTGAATGCTGCGGTCAGCATCGGTTTCCTTACCGGCTGGGGCACTTTCCTGTGGCGTGACCAGACGCAGAATCGAACCGTCCCGGGCTTCGACGCGCCACACGGAACCACCCACGACGATGCGCACGACCTGATCGCGCGGCATCTCCCGACGACCCCAGTACTGGTCGTCGGCATAGACGCACTCCGCATCCACCCGGAGCCGCATCCGCGCAACAAACCGACGTTGGACGCGCGCGGTGGGATCCGGCGCCGTGGGGTCGTGGAGGCGGTCGGTGATCAGGAAGTTGGCCAACTCGAAAGCGTGGTCGCGCTCGCTCAGCAGGAATGTGCCGCCCACACGATCAGGCTCCCAACCATGGGCAACGGCGTACACGATGAGCGCCCGCACATCGCCCGACGAGGGGTAGGTGCCATCGGTTGCGCACGCACCCCAGTGCGAGTCCCAACTCGTCGACAACAGGTCAGCCTGCAGCGCCTGACTGTTCTTTCCGCTTCCCCATACCCGCACCCGGATACACCGATGGCAGTCGCCTTCGGCTGGCACATGGAGGATCTCAGCCTTCCAGACAAAGCTCCGGCCAGCGACATGTAGCTCCCGTAACCTCTTCCGCACTTCGACCATGCCTCCCGTCAGGTGTCGTGCATTGGCGCGCTGGCCAGCTGCGCCTCACCGCCGACCGAGCTCGGATTGCGCGAATGCGCGCACAGCTCGCAGTCCGGGCCACTGGCCGTCACTGCATGACGGCTCCGGGGCGACCTCGACACGTCGCGCCGCTACGAGTACCGCGGTCTGGAAGTCGGTCTCAGTCATCGAGCAGTGCTCCAACGAGTCGTGTACGTCGTCCAGGTCGACAAGCTCTTGCGCCAGCTCCGGCCCGTCGTGGCCGATCCAGGTATGCGCCCAGGAGGCCAGAGCTGCCGGGCTCATTTCGCCCCGTACCGTCATTGCGGCCATGGCCTGGACGGCGCCACGGCTGCTGCATCGCTTCCCGCCGGGTAGCAGCTGAGTCCGACCTCGGCCAAGGCCGCGGGCAGAAGGTCATTCAACTCGCTGACGGTGAGGGAGCGCGCCTCGCCAGCACGTATGCGCGGCTGGGGATCGTCGTACCCCGCCATCAGAGCGGCACAGGCGGCATCCACAGCCGCTCCGTCATGCGCATCCCCGATGGCACACAGGGCAGCAGCGGTCCGCAATCGTCGCAACGCCTCGTCCTTCGCCACCGCGCCAGTATCCGCTGCGACCACCATGCAGTCACGCCGTACGCAGCTGCAGTCCGGGATCTCACCAGCCTATGCCGCGTGCCACCTCTGACTGCGCCTGAGAGATTTCCTCGGCGCTGACCTCGGTGAGGTCGACATCAGTTGCCCACTCGAACCGTGAGGCCAGGTCGGCGAGCGCCTGCTTCTGCGCAGGATGGGTGACCGGGACGGTGTTCAGGTCGATGCTGTTGAGCCAGTCGAAGAGGACGATGGCGTCCGCTCTCCACAGGCACACGTTCACTGTGGGCAGGTCCGATTCCATATCCGTACCGTTCCTGATCCGGGGCAAGCGGCGTCTCCAAGTCATTCACGGAGCTGCCCATTGAACCTTTCGCGTAACGGTGTGAGTACGTCGGGTGGCCGTCGTGGTGGTCGGTGTAGACACGCCGGAACTCGTGGTGGTGCAACGAGAAGACGCAGAACCCCGGTATGAAGTGGTCCTCTCACAGATCAACTTCAGTAGGGGTCCTGCGTCGCTATGAGTGTCACATACACGGCCACATTGTCGGTGCGCGAGGAGACCGTGTTGTTCCTGTCGGGGCTCCTGCGCGCTGAACGGCAACGGCTCGGGACCCGTACCGGGACCCGTGCGTTGGGCTGCTTCAAGCAGGCGGTCCTGGTGATCCGCTGGTTCCTCGACGGCACTCGGATCAAGCAGTTGGCTGGGGACAACCAGGTCAGTTCGTCGACCGGCTATGACTACCTACACGAGGGCATCCGGGTCCTCGCCGCCCACGCGCCGCGACTGGAATCGGTGCTGCTGGCAGCGAAGATAGCCGGCTACGCCCATGTGAACATCGACGGAACCCTGATCGAGACCGATCGGTGCCGCACGCCGGGGCCGACACCGGGAGTGGACCTGTGGTGGTCGGGCAAACATGACAACCATGGTGGCAACGTGCAGGTCGTGACCGCTCCGGACGGGTGGCCGCTGTGGACCTCGCCGGTCCGGCCCGGCCGGGAACACGACACGACCGCTCTGCGTGAACACGACATCCTGCCCCTGCTGGCCGCCTGGACCGACGAGGGCCGGCGGGTACTCGCCGACCTCGGCTACGAAGGCGAGGCCGGCACGATCACGATCGCGTTCAAGAAACCGCGCGGCGGTGCCTGCACCGACGTGCAGCAGATGTTCAACAAAGCCCACAACAGCGTCCGCGCCATCGGTGAACGCGGAAACTCCCTACTCAAGACCACTTTCAAAGCACTGCGCAACGTCAGTCTGTGCCCCTGGAACATCGGCAGGATCACCGCGGCAGCCCTCGTACTCCTACACGTCGAGCACAACCGCACAACATGATCACCGAACGCCACGGCCCGTTACGCGGAAAGGCTCATTGTGAAACGTCGTGGGCGCCTGGGCCGGTCCCGGCTCGCGCCTGCGGGCTCCGGCGAGCATGAGCCCGGCCAGCGTGGTGAGCCAGCCGGCCGCAGAAAGGGTGGCGCGCAACTGATACCGCTGCTCTCTGCCCGCCCGGGCGGCGGAGTGACCAGTCGAGCCGGCAACCCCGGATTGATGGACAGCCAACTCGGACAGCACCATCACCAGGAACAGACCGACCGCGACCGTCAGGCCCAGTACCCGCACACGGCTGGGTACCGAACTCATCAGGTACTTCATTTGTGCACCGGCTGCGCGCACACCTGCCTTGAACGTCACGGTGAACGCGGCAAGGAAACAGAAAGCCATGATCAGTGCCGCCGGCAGGATCACCGCTCGTGGCAGCCGAGGTAGCCCGGGCAGGAACGTCACGCCCACCGTGATCACGCAGTAGGTGGAGCCCAGAACAGCCCAACGGAACATCCGGCTCGGAGACACGCGTCCATGGTCCCGACCGCAGCAAGCCGCGGCCATCGGCCGTCCGGCCAGCGGCGGCTCGGGACGCGGTGAGGCAGCACCAACACCGGCGCCGGTACGGGAGGATGGCCGGATGTCGCTGGATCCCTTTGCGTGGGCCGACCGGTCGGTGTCGGTCATGGCGTCGCTGGTGCGCGGGGTCGGGGCACCGGACGTACTGGCGTGTTGGGGCCGCGCGTACTCCGCCCCGGTCCGTTGCGTCTACGCCGATCTGGAAGAACTCGGGGCGGAGAACGAAGACTCCGCAGAACGGGCCCGCATCGCGGTACGGAACGGTGGCCAGGACCTGGGCGGTGTCGTCGAGGTCTGGGAGCCCATGGGGCAGGAGGGGATGCGGCCCGAGGTGCTCACCGCCGTGTCGCGCACAGGCGCCGAGATCCTGTCGCTGAATGCCGCCGAGGGCGCAGGCTCCAGCTTCGCGTACGCCGCCGACGGCCTGGTGATGGCTTCGGCGTCGTCGCTGGCTCCCGGGGAGCTTGGCACTCGTCGAGCCGGCCGACGATGAGCAGGTCCTCGGGGTGGTGGTCGAGCCCCACCCCGCCCCCACCGCCGTACGTCCCCCGCCGGGCGTCCACTGCAGGAATGCCCGTCGTGCCCGTGCTGCGGAGGGTGGACGACCGGTCAGGCGCGTGACCGCCATGACGGGCTCGGCCTGGATGCCAGCGTCGACACCTCGGCGGCGGGCCCTACGACCTGTGCGGTCCAGGTCATCCGCCGGCTGGGGCTTCGGTGAGGCGCGCGATCTCGGCGAGGACGTGGTCGACGTGCGGACCTACCTGCGCCCGCAACGCATCGCTCCAGGACTCCTCCGCATAGCTGCAATGCAGGTAGAGATGCCGGGCGTGCTCAAGCACCGGGCGATGTCCGGGTGGTAGCTGGGTGAGTGCCCAGTCCGCGGCGGCGTCCTTGGACCGGATCTCGCCGGTGGCGAGGGTGGTCCAGATGCGGGCGAAGGTCAGCAGGACGTTGCGGGTGTCGTCGTCCAGGTCGTCGACCAGATCCGGTACTCCTGCTACGCTCGCCCGAACCAGGTCGGCGCGCGGGACGGGGTCGAGTACGGCCGTCGGGCGCGGACCGCTCAGGGGGTTCCCACCGGCGCGGGTCATGTGCAGCAGCAGAGCCAGATCGGGCATCGGTTCGGGCTGCGGGACCTTCCCGGACTCGTACTCGGCGCGCAGCCATTCGCCGTACAGGAAGTCGCCGTTCGGTGGGTAGCGCCACGGTCGGATCTCGGACCCGACGACCACGGTGAGCTCCACCGGGCGGGCCCGGTTCCGCGATCCGGACAGCGGGAGCAGGCCCCTGACCAGCGCCTGTCGCTGCTGCTCGGTCAGGCTCCGCCGGGCGACGACCAGCACGTCGACGTCGCTGGCCGGGCGCAGACCACCGAGTACCGACGAGCCGTGCAGGTAGACGCCGATCGCCTCCGCGCCCAGCACGGTGTCCACCAGCGCCACGATCTTCCGGACCTGATCCACCGCGCCAGTCTGTGCTGTCGTCCGGCCGACCGCAACGCCAATGGCCGGGGTGCCCATCACCGGCGACAGCGTGCTAGTGCTGGGTCAGGCCGGCGAGTACGACGTCGATGGCGCGGTCGAGGACCCCGGGCCGGGCGGGCATGCTCGCCGATGCCTGCGCGAGCCCGCGGATGAGCAGGTAGACCTCCTCGACCGTGACCGTGGGCCGTACCTCGCCGGCCTCCTGCGCCCGTCGGAGCATGTCGCTGACGGCGGCTTTCAACCGCCCCGACGCGGCGACGACCTCGGTGTGCAGGCCCTCGTGTTCGGTCAGCATCGACAGGAGCGTCAACTTCGTGGCGCCGGTTTGGATCATCGAACGCACCAGGCTCCGCCAGGCCGCGCCGGGGTCGGCCCCGGTGATGAGTTCCTGCGCCCGAACGTTGAGCGCGTCGAAGTGTCGCAGCAGCGCCGCGGCGATCAGTTCGTCCTTGGTCGGGAAGTGGCGGAAGACGGTGGCGATACCGACGCCGGCGCGCCGCGCGACCTCCTCGGTGGATCCGGCGGGCCCGTGGCTGCCGAACACCACCTCTGCTGCGGCCAGGATCCGTTCCCGGTTCTCCTGCGCGTCCTGCCGCATCCGGACCTCTCCTCCGCCGTCGACGCAGCAGATTGTAATCGGAGTCCAGACTCCGCTACAGTAAACGAAGTCGAGACTCCGTTTAACTTCCGTGGAGGAGCCATGCCCCAGCCGTCCGCCCCAGCCGACGTGGTCCGCGCCGTCGCAGCCGGCGTCAGCCGCCTCATCGCCGGCAACCTGTCCGACCAGGAGAAAGAGCGTCAACTCGACGAGCTGGCCAGCCTGTACGCCGAGCACACCGACGTCCGGCACCCGTTCGCGCCGCTGGGCGACACACCGCTACGCACCCGCGCGGAACTGCGCCGACACTTCGCCGCCGGGCCGGCACGGGTCGGCAGGGTCGACCGGTACGAGGCCGTCGGCCACGTGCACGAGACCGCCGACCCCGAGGTCGTCATCTTCGAATTCGACTATGTCGGCACGGTGAACGGCCGTCCGTTCGCGTTGCCGTGCATCTTCGTCACCCGGGTACGCGACGGGGTCATCGTCGAATCCCGTGACTACGGCCACCACGTTGGCATGGCCCGGGCCTTCGACCGGCTCGACGAGCTGGCCTCCGCCCTGACCGCCGACGCTGACCCCGGCGTCACCACCGGGTCATGAGCGCCCGGCCAAGGTCCGCAGCTGCTCGGCCAGGGCGTGGAAGACGAAGAAGTTCGGGATCTTGCTGACCTCGGTGTTGATCAGCGACAACCATCGGCCGGCCACCCGCAGCGACACGTGGCCGGCGACGACCTTGATCTGCTCGATGTCCGACCACGGCACGCAGCTGCCCCTCGCGGTCACTGCCCGGCTGTCGACCTCGATGGGACCGAACGTGACGGTGCCGCCGTCGGCGACGGTCCGCAACGCGACAGGCAGCCGCGCGCGGGTGACGCCCTCCTGGATCTCCGGGCCCCACTTCTCCGGGCTTGCCAGCCCGGCCAGGTTCGAACTCTGCTGCAGAGTGAGCGATTCCCTGCCGTCCGGCCCGGTCAGCCGGTACTCGTAGCTCGTACGTACGGTGGAACCGACGCGGGTGTAGTGCACGATCCGCTGCCGGACGGTGGTGGTGCGCCAGTGGAAGACACGGGCATCGCCCTGGTTGTCGGTGTACACCATGCCGGAGTCGAAGATCGCGAGGCAGGTGTCTGCGTGTCGGCTGTTCACCGCGGCACCGCGCACCACGTAGACGACCAAGGTCAGGGCCACCACCAGCGCGCCCGTCGCGTACCCGACCGGGTACCGATGATCTGCGACCGGTTCGAACGCCTCGACTTCCAGCGCCGGTGGCTCTCCTCGCCGGACGTCACGTTCGGGGTCGGCGTGCACCGCTTCACCGGCCAGCCCCAGCCGCTGGCCACCGGCGAGCGGATGTTCACCTTCGCCGACTACGACGCCCTCCGGCGGCGCGACAGTCAGGTAGGCACTGACTGAACTGTCGGAGGGTGCTGCCACAATCCGGCAGCATGGCTGGAAGGACACTGCGGGACCTGGCCGAAAGCATGGTGGCACTGGGCATGTTGACCGAGGAGAAGTCCGCCACGGTGCTGGCCCGTATCGGCGAGTGGCGGATGGAGCACCTGGACGAGCCGCTGACGGAACGGGACCTGATCAGTTGGCTGCCCGAATTCGGTGTGGCCCTCTCGGTACACGGCGACGACGTCGACCATGTCGAGGACCACTACCGCTACCTGCTCGAGGACCAGGTGGCGGCATGTACGGACGGGCAGGTACTCATCAGCGACGTACGGCTGGTCCGCGACCCCGACGATGAGGACGGGTACGAGTTCCTGCACTTCCGGCGCGACGGCCGGTCGTTCTGGTGGCATGTCGAGCACGAGTCCGACGAGTACGTGGACCAGGCGGCGGTGTCCGAGCAGATCAACGACGTGGACCCGGGCGGCGCCGACCCGCGGGTGTTCCACGAGGTGATCCGCTCGAAGCCGGAGTCCTGCCAGGATGCTGTGTTCGTACTGGCCACACCGCAACAGGCCCGCGCGCTCAGCGACGAGTTCGGTCTCGACTTCCACGGCTACGACATCACCGACTGGCCCCACTACGACAACGCGCTCGAGCTGATACGCCACGCGGTCGACAGCTACGCCGACGCGCAGCGGGCACTGAGCCAACCTGCCTGACCCGTGGTCGCTGAGTTCACTCAGCTGACCCGTGGCGATGCTCGTCGGTCGCAGGGTCCTAGTACCAGCGGGGCAGCCAACCGTAGGGCCGCGGACCGTACTCGTCACGCAGCCGACGCCGTTCCGCACGATTCCAGGTCAGCTTCGTTTCCGGGAGCGACGAGTAACCGCGGATCCAGTCCACGACGATGGTGTGCAGGGGATACAACCGGCTGCGCCACAGCTCCCGGGTCAGCGTCCGGATGGCCGCATCGCCGTTCGTGGTCGCCTCGCGTGCGAGCACGAAACGTATCCGCATCTCGCTCTTGTTCGGATCTCCCTTGTGGTTTCTGGTCGGATAGACGATCTCGACGTCGCTGACGCCCGGCAGCCGGCCGAGTTCTGCCCTGATCGCCGCGACGACCGCTCGCTGACGTTCAAGAACGCGCTTCCCGACCACACCTCGCACGATGCTCCGGAACGTCACCATGTAGAGCCAGTACACGATCAGCCCCGGCGGGGTCAGCAGCAGCGGAATCATGTTTCCGCTCTTCACCAGCAGCCAGGCGTAGAACGCCGTTCCGGTGACCGCATAGAGCTTCCAGGCAAGTTTCGGGAACGGGCGCAGCCACCACCGGGGCTGCGTGAGCAGCGCAGAGTTGACGACGACGTGATCGAACAGCGCGTCCAGCACGCCGCGCCGTTGCTGTCGCGGCGCAACGACCAGGTCCGCCACCAGCTGCCGAAGCGCGACCGTACCGGTCGCGGCCGTACACAGTCCCAACCGTCGCTCGTACTCGGCAAGGGTGAGCCGGCCGGTGTCCAGCGCCCGGGCGAGCGCCCGGATCGTGGCGTTCCGATCGGTGTCGGAGGGTAGCCGGTCCTCGCCCGCCGCGCGCGGTCGGCCCGGGCGGCCTGCTCGCGCGCGTCGAGCTGGCCGTTCTGGTAGGCCGTCTCGATCTGCTGTACCGCTCGCTCACGGCTCCGGCCACCGACCCGGGCGTTGAGTGCCGCGGTCAGCCGGACCAGTTCGGATCGACGCCTCGCCTGGCCGATCTCGGCCTCCAACGCGGGCACCTCGACCGGTTCCACCCGGCCGTCGGCGACGGCGTCGGTTAGTACAGCGGTTGCCTCATCGCGGTCGCGCTGGGCCGCCAGCAGGTCGTCCGGCGCGCCCGGCCATCCGGGCAGACCGTCCAGCACCACCTTGAGCTGCGCGTACGTCACGGTCTCCTGCAGCACCGCGACCCGTCGTTCGTACTCCCGCGTGGACAGCCGCCCGTGGGCCGCACCGTCGGCCAGTACCGCGACGGCGGTGTCCCGGTCCTCGGTACGGAAGCGTGCCCTGTCGACCCAGTCGCGTTCACCGCGCCGGGCCGGCAGATCCCCGGTCAGCGCCGTAAGGTCGGCTCGGGTGTCTGCATCCTGGACCGCACGCAGGCGCCGGTCGTACTCGGCAGCGTCGAGCCGGCCCTCGCGTTCGGCCACTCGCAGCAGTTTCTGTACGGCTCTGCGGTCGGAATTGCCGGCGCGCAGCTCGCCGTATCCCCCGTCCCGCCAACCCAGCTCCACGCCTGGAGAGTAGATCCGAGCCGCAACGATGAGTCCGGCCCGGGATCGCCCGGAAAGGGCTGTGCGTCGTGACGTCCGACTCGGTCGATCAGGTGGTGGCGTCTATCGTGTCGGCGTGGCTGAGGCGATCCGGGTGATGGTGGTGGATGACCATCCGATGTGGCGCGAGGCGGTGGCGCGGGACTTGGCCGCAGCCGGCTACGAGGTGGTCGCCGACACCGGCGAGGGGCGGCAGGCGGTGCGGATCGCGCCGGCGGTGGCACCCGACGTGGTGGTACTGGATCTGCAGCTACCGGACATCCGCGGTGTCGAGGTGATCCACGGTCTGCTGGCGGCAAGGTCCGACCTCCGGATCCTGGTGCTGTCGGCGAGCGGGCAACGCGCGGACGTGCTGGAGGCGGTGAAGGCCGGGGCGATCGGCTATCTGGTGAAGTCCGCTGGCCGCGACGAGTTCCTGTCGGCGGTGGCCCGTACCGCTGTGGGCGAGGCGGTCTTCACCTCGGGACTGGCAGGGCTGGTCCTGGGCGAGTACCGACGACTGGCTCGTGCCACCGGACCAGCCGACGCCGAGGCGCCGCGACTGACCGGGCGGGAGACCGAGGTACTGCGACTGGTCGCCACGGGCCTGTCGTACCGGCAGATCGCCGAGCGGCTCACGTTGTCGCACCGGACCGTGCAGAACCACGTCCAGAACACCCTCGGCAAGCTGCAGTTGCACAACCGGGTCGAGTTGGTCCGGTACGCGATTGAAAACGGCCTGTAGACCGGCATCACCGCAGCTTCAGCGCGGGAGCCGTAGTTCCATCTCGGTGCCCTCGCCGGACCGACCGGCGATCTCGGCGCTGCCGCCGAGGTCGCGGAGTCGGCCGATGATCGACTGTGCGACGCCGAGTCGTCCTTCGGTCTCTGCCTGCACCAGTCGGCCTTCGGGAATGCCCGGCCCGTCATCGCGGATACTGACATTCACCTGATGCGGGGCGTCATCCACCAGCACCCATGCCCGCGCATCCCTGCCTGCATGCTGCCCGACATTGTCGAGGGCCGCGCCGATCGCGGCGGCGAGCTCCCGGGCATGACGCGCCGGTAGCAGCACCGGATCGGCCGGCAGCGCGAGCTGGATCGACGGTGACTCGTACGGGGCGATGAGCAGTCGCAGGTCGATGTCACCCGACGTCGTGTCCGCCGCGGTCTTCTCCCGCGATCAGCTTGCGCAGCGCGGTGCCCTGCAACTCAGCGAGTTCCGCCAGCTCGGCGCCCCGTTCGCCGAGTTCCGGCCCGTGGCGGGCCATCAGCGCCATGACCTGGAGTACGCCGTCGTGGATGGGACGGGCGAGCCTCTGGCGTTCGGCGAGCGCGGCCTGCCGGCGTATCTCCTCGGTCTCACGGCGCTCGGCCCGTCGGGTGACCAGCAGATCCGCGCCGTACAGTGCGCCGACGGCGCCGGCCGCGAGCAGCAGTCCCATCGCGGAGGTGGTCAGGTGGTGAACCGGGTTCAGGTAGCTGGACTCCGGTAGTCCGTCGGCACCGATGTAACTCGGCCTGCAGTGCCCTGCTCCCGCCGTACACCAGGGCCGCCGCCAGCGGCCCCAGCGCCAACGGCAGGTTGGTGCGCCGAGCGACGATGGACACCGCACTGCCCACCAGCGCGGTGGCCGCGATGCACAGACCGACCAGCAGCAGGAAGCCGGGTATGACCGCGCGCTGCGTGATCAGCTTCTCCGGTGCACCGGTCGTGGCGGCGAACGCCATGAGCAGGGCGAGTGCACACAGCACCGACGCTCCGGCGGCCAACGGGATCCGCCACCTGCTCGCGGCGACCAGCACGCCCAGCAACAACCCGACCGCGGCGGCGATCAGCCGCAGTGGCGTCTCGTACGCCAGCGCCCACGCAGCCAGCAGGATCGGCGCCGCGACCACGATCTGGATCAGCGCAACCGTCAGACTGCCGGCAGCGTTCCACGGCCCCGCCACCGCCACGGCAGCGAGTGCACCCAACAGAACCAGCCCACCCACCACGCTGACGGTGGCGTAGCCGTGGCGCTCCATCGCGAACATGCTCACCCCGAGCACGCGGGACAGCAGTGGGTCGGTCACCAGGACCGACACCGCCAGCGTGGCCACGGCCAGGACTGCGGCAGGCATGGACCGTTGCCACCGCCTGCCGGGGTTGTCACCGTGCGGTCCGGTCGGGGCCGTGGACCGGACGAGGACAGCCGGCAGGACCGCGACGACCGCCACCACGGTCAGTCCCAGCTGCCAGGCCGGACCCGAGGTAGGTGATCGGAGCCAACGGGCGCCGACCAGTGCGATTCCGAACAGTTGGGCACCGACGGTGGCGCCGGCCACGGCCGCGGCATACCCGGGGCGTTGGTTGCCGGCCAGCCACTGGGAGGCAGCCAGGACACCGATGAGGGCCATCGGGCTGGCCACGGCCGCCACCAAGCCCAGATAGAACCACAGCACGCCACCGGATACTGGGAAGAACTGCTGGAACAGCACCGGGGCGGCGAGAACGGCACCGCAGAGGATCAGCCACGGCCAGTGTCGGGCCAACGCCAGCGAACCCAGGGTCGCAACGGCCAGCAGCGCCGTCGCGGTCACCCACGGCCACCAGCTCCTGGAGTCGTTGACCTGTACAAGACCGAGCACCGGCGGGTATGACCTCGCTGCGATCATCGACGTGCCGGTGGCCACCACCAGACACCCAGCCGTCGCGGCCACCAGCACCCGGGCCAGTTCGGCAGCCGGTACCGCCGGGGCGGTTCGGGCAGTACTCATGGGGACCGTTCCTGTCTACGTCGACGAACCGGTGGTACGTGTACGGGTACGCGAACTTCTCCTGGCTGCCCGCCCGGCGGTCGACGTTGCCGCAGGTGCGGCGCCCGTCGGGCCGTGGCGACCCGACGGGCGCGGTGGATCAGCTGAGGTTGCCGGTGATCCAGATCAGGTTGGTGTCGACCCGGGCGGTGGTCTCGTCGCCCGTGTGCGGGCAGTCCGGACCGGTGTTCTCCACACCGACGAGGATGTCGCCGACGGACGTCTCGGCGAAGTAGGGCGCCCCCGAGTCGTACGGGCAGGCGCTGGTGTCCGCCGACGGCTTGTAGCCCGCGACGTACACATACTCCTGGTCGACACTGGTCACGGTGAACTGCCCGGTCTGCAGGTGCGTGGTGGGCGAACCATTGGCCGTGGTCGCGCCCCAGCCGGCGATCCGCAGAATCTGGCCGGCCGGCGGCTTGGCCTGGCCCAGCGAGACCGGCTGCACGTCGGTGACCGGCGAGGCCAGCTTCACCAGCGCCATGTCCACCGACGGGTTCTGCTTCACGTCGACCACGTCGACGACATGCCCGGTGCTCTCCGACAGGTCGGTACGCCCGACGGTCGCGGTCGTGCTGCCGTACTGCGGCGGACCGCTCACCGGGTTGCGGTACACGTCGTGGAAGCAGTGCCCGGCGGTGAGGACCCACTGCGGCGCGATCAGCGCGCCGGTGCAGGCACTGTCGTAGGTCGAGCCGTCCGGGCGCGGGATGTCGGTCATGGTGAACTTCACCGCGAAGCCGTACGCGCCCTCCGGCGCCGGGCTCCCGTGCGCGACATGGGGTGTGACACCGGCCTGTGCCGGTGCCGCGGTCCATGCCGCCGCCAGCGTCGCCGCCACGCCGACGGCGGCCAGTGCGCGCCCCAACCGCCGGTGCTTTCGGATCGTGTCCACTGTGGGTCCCTTCAAAAGGTGTTACCAACACAGCCGATCCTTCCAGGACCCAAACGGCGCAGAACAGGGTCGGCATACTCACATCGCGCCTGAGTACCCGAACCGGTGACGCATGGTATGTACCGCCCTGCCCTGACCGTTTGACCTAGGACGGGTGGCCGCATCAGGCTGAGGCATGCCCGCCGCGAACGTCTACTTCGACCACGGCTCCGGTACCTGCGTCTGGCTCGAGGACGCGGCGGACTGCTGGGCGGACCCGGAACAGCTCCCGGTCAGCGCGACCCTGCGCGCCGAGCTGCTGCGCCTCGTCGACTGGTACGACACGGCGCTCAACCGCGACTACCCACCCGATCCCGGGCCGTGGCGGGAACCGGAGTGCGAGCGGTTCAACACGGCGGTACGCGATCTGGTGGTGCGGCTACGTACCGAGCTCGGCGCCGACTGGGTGCTGCACGACTGCACCGAGCAGATGCACGAGGATCCCGACCTGGACCGCTATCTCGCCGATCCGGCCGGCTTCCGCCGCTGACCGTTGCGGCGAAAGCCGGTCAGATCCGGCCGCGTGCCCCGCACGGCGTTCAAATCTCGTCGAAAGTTGCGACCAACCCGTCACGTTTCGACGTCAGGTCTGGTCATATCAGTGACCGACAACAATCCTTCGACGAAGGAGACCAGCCGTGGACGCACGCATCACCCATCCGGTCCGGATCTATCCCGAGGCGAGGAAGGTCCTTGACCGACCTCGCGACGATGACCAGCGACACCGTGCCGGAGTCCCTGCGTAACCTGATCTACCTGCGCGCCAGCCAGATCAACGGCTGCGCGGTCTGCCTGGAGATGCACGCCACCGACATGCGCAAGGACGGTGAGAGCGACGAGCGGATCTTCACCGTCGCCGGCTGGCGCGACGCGCCGTACTTCACCGACGCCGAGCGGGCCGCCCTGGCGTTGACCGAGGCCACGACCCGTATCGCGGACAGCGTCGACCCGGTGCCCGAGGACGTCTGGGCCGACGCGGCGAAGCACTACGACGAGCGGGAGCTGGCCGGCCTGGTGCTCACCATCTCGTTGATCAACATCTGGAACCGGCTCAACGTGGCCACCCGGGCCGTCGCCGGCGCGCACAAGCGCTGACCGACCGCCACCCGGGGTCGAGCCGCGGCCCGACCCCGGGCCGGTCCGTCAGTCCGCGAACCGGGCGACCGCGCGCATCTTGTTCATCGCATCCAGCGCCGCGACCTTGTACGACTCGGCCAGCGTCGGATAGTTGAACACCGCGTCGACCAGATACTCCACCGTGCCGCCGCAGCCCATCACAGTCTGTCCGATGTGGACGAGTTCGGTGGCGCCGGTGCCGAACACGTGCACCCCCAGCAACGCCCCGGTCTCGGCGTGCACCAGCAGTTTGAGCATCCCGTACGAGTCGCCGAGGATCGCGCCGCGGGCCAGTTCCCGGTAGCGCGACACCCCCACCTCGAACGGTACGGACGCGCTCGGTCAGCTCGTCCTCGGTCCGCCCGACGTAGCTGATCTCGGGAATCGTGTAGATGCCGATCGGTTGCAGGGCGCTGAGTGTGCCGGCCACCGGCTCACCGCAGGCGTGGTAGGCCGCGCGGCGGCCCTGCTCCATCGATGTCGCCGCCAGCGCCGGGAAGCCGATCACGTCGCCGACCGCGTAGATGTGCCCGACCTTGGTCCGGTAGTGCTCGTCGACCTCGATACGGCCGCGCGGGTCGGCGCCCAGCCCGGCATTGGCCAGATCCAGCGTGTCGGTCACGCCCTGGCGCCCGGCGGAGTACATGACCGTGTCGGCGGGTATCCTCTTGCCGGACTCCAGCGAGGTCAACGTGCCGCCGGCGTGCCGCTCCACCGCCGCCACGGTCTCCCGGAACCGGAACGTCACCGCCAGGTCGCGCAGCTGGTACTTCAGTGCCTCGACCACCTCCAGGTCGCACATGTCGAGCATCCGCTCGCGGCGTTCGACCACCGTGACCTTGGTGCCCAGGGCGGCGAACATCGAGGCGTACTCGATACCGATGACACCAGCGCCGACCACCACCATCGAACCCGGGATCCGGTCCATGGACAGGATCTGGTCGGAGTCGACCACTGTGCTGCCGTCGAAGTCGACAGTGGACGGTCGGGCCGGGCGGGTGCCCACCGCGATGACGATGTTCGCCGCGGTCAGCTGCCGCTCCTCGCCGGTCTCGTCGGCGACCGCCACGGTGTGCGGGTCGACGAACCGTCCGGTACCCGGATGCAGGACAACCCGGTTGCGGGCCAGCTGACTGCGGATCACGTCGATCTCCCGGCCGATCACGTGATGGGTCCGGGTGGTCAGATCCCCGATGGAGATGTCCTCCTTCAGCCGGTAGCTGTAGCCGTAGAACTCCTGCTGGCTACGGCCGGTGAGGTAGAGCACCGCCTCGCGGAGGGTCTTGGAGGGGATAGTGCCGGTGTTGATGCACACCCCGCCCACCATCGTGCGTCGCTCCACGATCGCGGCCCGCCGGCCGAGCTTGGCGGCGGCGATGGCCGCCTTCTGCCCGCCGGGGCCGGATCCGAGGACCAGCAGGTCGTAGTCGTACATGCCCGTTGTCCTTCCACCGCGGAGATGACGGCCTCCATCTACCTGCCCGGTGGCACCAACCCGGGCAGGATCGAAATGCGGCAGTGACTGCGCGCCACCGCCCCTCGACCGACGGTCAGGTGAGCTGCCGGATCGCCTCGATCAGCAGCCACACCCCGAAGATCAGGAACAGGGCGGCGGCCACGTACCGGATCAGCTTCTCCGGCAGATTGCGGCCCAGCAACCGACCGACCAGGATCGCCAGCGCGTCCGCGGCCACCATGCCCAGAGTGGAACCCAGCCAGGTGCCGAACCAGCCGTGCTGGGTGGCCAAGGTGATCGTCGCGAGCATCGTCTTGTCGCCCAGTTCTGCCAGGAAGAACGCAACGCCCACGGCGACCATGGCGGAGCCGGTGCTGCGGTTCGCTTTCTGTTCTTCCTCGGCGGTGAGCTTGTCACCGCGCAGGGTCCAGGCGGCGAAGGCCAGGAAGGCGAGCGCCGCCACCAGGGAGATCCAGCCGGTCGGCAGTACCGCGCCGAGTCCGTAGCCGATGCCGACCGAGACCGCGTGCACCAGCGCGGTGGCGATGCTGATGCCGGCCAGTACCGGCAACCAGCGGTAGCGGGTGGCGAAGGTCAACGCCATCAGCTGGGACTTGTCGCCCAGCTCGGCTATGAAGATCACGCCGAAACTCAGCGCGAGGCTTGCCCAGATCGCGGACATGGTCACCTTTCGGTCCAAGACCGGACCGGGACACGGGGTGACCTCGATCCGGTACGCCTACCGGATCGAAGGTCTCGCCCGCCTGGCCGTCCGGGCGACAACCGCCCGCAGCGCTCAGGCCGTGCGGCCGGGCGCTGGAGCGCCAGTATGTCGACCGCGACGTTGAGGGCTACTCCCCTTCGCGTGCGCCACCCTACACGGCCCGCGAGCTCCGCCCCACCTGGCAGGCTGGCGACATGGACGCAACCGACCAGCCATCGTTGAATGTCCGGTGCGCGGCAACCGACACCGAACTGGACGAGTTGTTCGCGGCCGCCTGGCCGCAGGCCGGCACACCGACTGGATATCGATCCTGGCCCGCAGCCTGACCTGGGTCACCGCGCGCCGGGGCACGCGGCTGGTCGGCTTCGTCAACGTCGCCACGGACGGCGGTGTACACGCCTTCCTGCTCGACACCACCGTGCATCCCGACGAGCAGCGCAACGGGCTGGGCACCCGACTGGTCCGCGCCGCGGCCGACGCGGCCCGGCGGTCTGGAGCGGGCTGGTTGCACGTGGACTACGAGCCGCACCTGTCCGGGTTCTACCGCTCCTGCGGTTTCCGCCCGACCGGGGCCGCTCTGCTCGACCTGACCCCGCTAGCGCAGCTGCACCCGGATCCAGTGGTACGCGACCTCCACCCAGCTGACCCGCCCGGCGAAGCTGATGCCTGTGGCCACCAGGAAGATGGCGACCGCGAGGTGTGACAGCCGCGCGCTCGCCCGGGACCGACGCATCATCCCCTCGATCACCAGCCGACCCACCAGCCGACAGAGCGCGAACAGACCCACCGCGATGGCCAGTACGACCACGAACATCATCGCGTTACCGGCAAACGATGCGTGCCGGTTGTCGATCGCCCAGATCCCCCAGCAGACGAAGGAGAACAGCGCACCCGTCACCGACAGACCCATGCCGCGACGCAGCGTGTCCAGCCGGGCCCCCGGCAGCGGTCGCAGCGGCTCGCGTTGCTCCGGCTCAGCCGGCCCGGTGTCGTCGTCCCGCCGACGGGTCGCCGGACTCGGCACCGCCGCAACACCGCGCATGCCGGGCACCGGCTGTTGCTGCTGAGGCGGCCGGCTCTGGCCAGGGCCGCCCTGACCGGGGCCGTTCTGCTGCCCGGGCCCGGGCATAACCCGGGTGCCGGATCCGCCACTCTGCTGTCCCGGGCCGGGCACCGACCCGTTCACCCGGGTGCGGTCCGCCCCGGCCAGCTCGGCACGCACCGTGCGGTCGGGCCGACCGTTGCCCGCGGCCGGTCCGGAGCGGGAGTTGCGTACCGTCGGTTCGTCACGGTCCATTCGCTTGGTGCGGGGGTTCTGCTCGTCCGGGCGGTCCGGCCACAGCGGCCCGTCCGCCGCCGACATTGCCGCCGCAGCGGTGGCGTTCGACCCCGTTCGACCCGCCTGACCAGCAACTTTGCTCGCGGCGGCATTCCCCACCGCGCCGGGCCGGCTGGCCGAGCCGGCGCCGACCGGACTGCCGGCCTCGGCCCGCTGAGTGGACTGGGCCGGCTGGGCCGGATCGGTCAACGCCGCCCGCAGTTCGACGATCTCCTGCTCCAGCCGCTCGATCCGGTTCCACGTGCCGTCGCCGGACGCCGTGACCGGCTCCACATTGGCCCGTCCGACCACCCGCGCCGAGCGGGCAACCCCCCAGAACAGCCCCACATCAGGTGTTTCGGACCGCTCCACCAGGTCGGCCAGCCGAGCCGTCCACGCGGTCAGTTCCTCGGTGCCGGGCCGGTCCTCGGGCTGGTCGGCAAGCGGGGCGAGCAGGTGCTCGCGCAGCCTCGGTTGAGCGTCGAGCACGGGATGACGGCGCAACACCGCCCAGGGCGGCAGCGGCTGGTCGGCGGGGCCCTGCCGCTGTGCCGGTGACTCGGTACGCGGGAACGCGCCGGTGACCATGTAGTAGGCCACCGCGCCGAACCCGTGTACGTCGTAGGCGGTGCCGACCTGGCCGCTGAAGGCCTCCGGGCCGCCGGCCTCCCGCGTGTAGGCGATCGTGGTGATGTGGTTGCGGCGGTAGTAGCGGGCGCCGGTGAAGTCGATCAGCCGGACCTCGCCGTTGGGCAGCACCATCACGTTGGACGGCTTGATGTCCATGTGCACGACCGCCGAGGCGCCCGGTTCGGCCGGGTGATGCAGCGCGAGCAGGACACGTACGAGCGTGTCCAGGGTGCCGACCGCATCCAGCCGGCTGTCGCCGGATGCCTGGCCGCTGGCCTGTTCCCGGACGTAGTCGCGCAGGTTGGTGCCGGGCAGGTAGTCGAGCACCTGGTAGGGCTCCGGATTGCCCTTCGGCTTGCGGTTCGGCGGGTGCGGCGCCGGGCCGTAGAAGCCGTCGGCGCGCCGGCAGATGCCCGGTACGCCACGGCTGTTGAGGTCCATCAGCACCGCGTCGCCCTTGTCCCAGGACCGCAGCTGGTCGGCGCGGGGCCGGCTGTCGTTGAGCCGGAAGACCTTGACCGTCACCGGCGCGGAACTGATCCCCCCGGACAGCCGTACGGCCCGGTAGACCTCGGCCTGGCCGCCGGTGGCGATGTGCTGGACCAGCCGGTAGCGCTGATGGGTCTCGGGCAGCGGGCTGGCGGGCCCGCAGACCAGGTCGAGCAGTTCCACATCCCGCTCCACCGCGGCTCCCCCCTCGTCATTTCCTGCCTGTCGAGGGTATCCAGCGTGCGCGAACCGGCCCCGCCCGGTCAGTCCGATTCCACCAGTTCCGGGCAAACCCCCAGGTGATCTGGGGGAATACCCACCAGCGGCCGGATAAACCGCACGCAGTACGCCCTCCGGTGGGATACACAGTGGGCATGAGTCCCTATCAGCTCCGCCCGATCACCGAGGACGAGTACGTAGCGTTCTGCCGCTGCTTCGCACGGGCGTTCGGCAAGGACTACGACGCCGACGAGGCGCAGCTGGAGCGCGGCCTGATCGACCTGCCGCGGACCCTGGCCGTCATCCACGAAAGGGACGGGGTGGTAGGTACCGCCCTGTCCTTCGGCCGGGAGTTCAGCGTCCCGGGCGGCCTGCTGCCGGCCGCGCACGTCACCGCCGTCGGGGTGGCCGGCACCCACCGCCGCCGCGGGCTGCTGAGTCGGCTGATGCGTCGGCAACTGACCGACCTGCACGCCACCGGCACCGAGCCGGTCGCGATCCTGTGGCCCAGCGAGGAGGCCATCTACGGCCGGTACGGGTACGGGCCGGCCAGCTCGGCGGTGGCGTACTCGGCGCACACCCGGGAGCTGACCGTGCTGTCCGGCCCGCCGGACGGCCAGCTGCGGGAGGTGGAACTTGCCGAGTTCATCGACACGGTCGCGGGGATTCTCGACGCGGCCCGTCGGGACCGGCCCGGCTACTCGGCCCGCCCGATGCAGTGGTGGCGCTACTGGAGCGCCGACCTGGAGTCGTGGCGGCGGGGTCGTTCCAGGCTGCGTACCGTCCTGCACGAGGGACCGGACGGGCCGGACGGCTATGCGCTGTTCCGGATCCGGCGTGACGGTGACGACAGCGGCCCGCAGCACGTGGTGAACGTCGAGGAGCTGGTCGCCGCCGATCTGGCCGCGTACCGGCAGCTGTGGCAGTACGTGTGCAGCATCGACCTGAGCCGGCGGGTCGAGTACAGCCTCGCCGCGGTGGACGAGCCGCTGCAGTACCTGGTGACCGAGCGTCGCCGGCTCAGCGCCCGTACCAGTGACGGGCTGTGGTTGCGCATCCTGGACCTGCCGGCCGCGTTGACCGGCCGCCGGTACGCCGCCGGTGTCGACGTGGTCCTGGACATCACCGACGACCTGCTCAGCGACAACGCGGGCCGCTGGCGGCTGCGCGCCGAGGCGGGCGCCCCGGCGCACTGTGAACGCACCGAGGCGCCGGCGGATCTCGTACTGGACATCGACCGGCTCAGCGCCGTCTACCTGGGCGGTACGCCGCTGGCCGCGCTGGCCGCCGCCGGCCACGTCACCGAACAACGCCCCGGCGCGGTGGCGGCGGCGAGTACCGCGTTCGGCTGGCACCGAGCCCCGGTCAGCATCGAGTCCTTCTGACCTGCATGTGGCCAGCGTTGTGGGCGTCGAGTGACGCGCCAGCCCGGGGCCTTCGGGGCGTTGATCATGGCGTTATCGCCAACGCCGTTCACTTAAGGTTCCGGCGATGCGAGTGAGGTCGCGCCTCTGAGCGATTTTCCTTCGCTCGGGGGTGAGCATTTTCCCCGAATGGATCTTAGGTCCGATTCTCTAAAAGGTACATTCGGGAAAAATGCTCTTTTCCATGCGCTCAGAGGTGCATATTCCCCGAAAGTCCGTTTCTAAAATTCGGGCAGAACTGTCTATTCGGGGAAAATGCGCAGTGGGGTTGGATCGTCGGCGGATCCAGCCGCAGGAGCCGTCCTTAAGTGAACGGCGTTGAGCGTTATCGCGTTGATCATGGCATTGAGGCCACCGCTGTCGGCGTGTCGTGACGATGAGGCCATGGTCAACACCGCTGGTGCCATGATCAACGCGACGCAGGCTCATGATGTCGCAGTCTGTCTCTACGGTTGACCCGTGGAGCTCGATCGGGACGGACCGGTGGCCGTATACCTGCAGATCGCCGACGAGTTGGAGCGTCGGATCAGATCCGGTGCCTACCCACCGAACAGGGCGATTCCGTCGGAGGCGTGCCTCGTTCAGGAGGCCGGCGTTGCCCGGGCGACCGTACGCCATGCCATCGGTGAGCTCAGGCGACGGGATCTCGTGTTCACGGTGGCGCAACGCGGCACCTTCGTGAAGCACACCTCGTAGGTACAGCCCGCGGCGCCGGGCCGATCGGCTGGCCTGGCGCCGCGCGGCCGAAGTTCAGCCGATCGGTACGGGCAGGTCGGCGTACTCGTCCTCGTCGCCGGGCCAGGCCGCCTCGAAGTCGCGGTCGGGAGCGACCCGGGGTCGTACGATCCGCAGCCGCCGCCCGCTACGGCCGAACAGTCGAAGGGCCCGGTCCAGTGACCCCAACGAGCCGTACGTGGTCTTCTCCGGCCCCGGATGCACCAGGATCACCCGGCTGTCGAAGACCAGGCCCCAGGCAAACACGCACGCCGCAGTGTTGTCGGGCGCAACGTCGTACAGCGCCACCAACCTCGGCGTCTCGTCCGCAGCCAGCTCCTCCAGCAACGAAGTCATCTCGGCATCGGTCATCGTGCCTGGTCCGGTGATCAGTTCCGGTTGTTGTCCGCTCATGCCATCTCCATCCACTCGGTCCATCTCCATCCACTCGGTCGCTCACGGCGACTGTCCGGCGATGTCCGAATCTAACGCGAAACGTTTCGCGAAACAATCAAATCCAACTTTGCCATACTGTCAGTTATTGGACACCTGATGGCCGTAACCGACCCGCGCTGAGGACACTTGCGACCGGCGGGGAGGATTCGGTAGGACCCAAGTCGACAACGGGCGGAAACCAGCCACGCGGAAGGCAGAACCATGGTTGAACGCAGTGACCCCTCTGCTCTGCGTTGGCTGATCGGTGTGGAGTTGACGAACTACCGGAAGCAGGCCGCTCTCTCGCAGGCGGAAGCGGGTCGCCGCACCGGGATCCTCAAGGCAAAGCTGTCCAGTATGGAGAGTGGCCGGTATCAGCAGAGCTCCGACGATGTCGCCAAACTCCTCGGCCTCTACCGTGCCGACCCGTCCGACATCGAGCGGCTCACATCCCTGGCCCGACAGTCGGACGCACATACCTGGTGGGCACCGTGGAGCCACGTCGTACCTGACTGGTTCCGGACCTTTGTCGGCCTCGAAGGTTTGGCCCGCAGTGAATTCGTCTACGAACCGACCCTGATTCCCGGCCTGCTGCAGACCATGAGCTATGCGGACGAGGTCACACGGTCCACCGGCTTCGTACGGCCCGATCACAACGAACGCTTCGTCGCATTCAGACTGGCCCGAGCCGCCAGGCTGACCGAGAACCCGCCGCTGCACCTGCACGCCGTCATCGGTGAGGCTGCCCTCCGGCTCCGTACCGGCGATCAGGCGGTGCGGGATGAGCAGTACCGCCAGCTCATCACCTACGCTGAACTCCCGAACGTCACCATCCAGATCGTGCGTCCCGAGGATGGCCCGCACGCTGCGGTCACAGGCGAGTTCGTGGTGCTGGAATTCGAGGACGCACGGCCGGTCGCCTACTCGGAACTGCTCGACGGCGCCGTGTACGTACAGGACCAGGCCGACGTGGCCACCTATAGGATGGCTGCGGCCAGCGTGCGGGACGTCGCACTCTCCCCCGAAGATTCCCTGGCGTTGCTCAGGACGCTGATCAGCGCCACATAGTCTGGAGGCTGTCATGACAGCGACCGACCATCGCGAAGCAGCCTGGTTCACGTCGAGCCGCAGCGGCAACAACGGGTCCTGCGTCGAGGTGGCATTCGTGGCCGATGCGGTCGCCACCCGGGACAGCAAGGACCGCAGCGGCCCCGTCCTCACCGTTGCACCAGACGCCTGGCAGGCATTCGTCACCACCGTGAAGAACCAGCACGTCTGAATCAGGCGATGCATCCAGCTCGGTCAGGCAATGGTCAACGGCGGATAGGTTGGAGATCGGTATGGTCGCAACGGATCTGGCTCACGCCCGGTGGTTCACGTCGAGCCGCAGCGGTAACAACGGTGCCTGTGTCGTGGTGGCATTCGTGGCCGACGCCGTCGCCACCCGCGACAGCAAGGACCGCAGCGGCCCCGTCCTCACCGTTGCACCCGACGCCTGGCAGGCATTCGTCACCACCGTGAAGAACCAACACGCCTGAGCAGGACCGAACTGTCGGGGGCTGGGCATAGCCTGCCGGTAGGAGGTGGTCGCCGTGCGGTGGCAGGAGTTCCGGTCGGAGTGTCCGGAGTTGGCGACGCTGGCGCGGGACCGGTTCGTCCGCGATCAGCTGGTCATGCTGGGCACGGTCCGCCAGGACGGCTCGGCGCGGGTCAGCCCGTGCGAGATCGACTTCGCCGGCGGCGATCTACTGCTGGGCATGATGTGGCAGTCGCGTAAGGCGCTCGATCTGTTGCGCGATCCGCGGATCACAGTGCACAGCGTGCCGCCGGACAAGGACAACAAGGACGGCGACATCAAGCTGACCGGGGCGGTCGTCGAGGTCACCGACCCGGACCAGCGGCGGGCCTACGAGCAGGCAATCGAGGCGCGGATCCAGTGGCACCCGACCGGCGACTACCACCTGTTCGCGCTCGACGTGCAGCACGCCGCCACGGTCAGCTTCAGCGACGAAACCGGCATGTCCGTGGCGACCTGGACACCGGGCGGACCGCTGCACCGCGAGCAGCGTCCCGACTAGCCGACAGCGCCGTGGACACCGGTCAGGACGCCACCTGCTCCTCGGCAGCCGGCGATGATCGGGGCCGTTCGCGCAGCGCGGCGGTGGGCAGGGTGCGTTCCAGCAGCAGCATGACACCGATGCTGGCCGCGTCGAGTGCGCCCAGCACCAGCCACGGCACCGACCGGTGGATGGCGAACAGGGTGGTGAAGAACGTCGGCGCGATGATCCCGGCGATGGTGAACGAGTACTGGAACGTGGCCAGGTAGCGGCCACGCGCCGACGCGGGCGCCGCAGCGGCCGACAGTGCGGCGGAGACCGGCGCGTGCAGCGTCTCAGCCAGGGTGAACATCAGCGTGGCGGCCACCATCAGCACCACCGTCCAGATCAGGTGCCCGGGGCTGAGGGTGGCGAACAGCAGGCACCACAACGTCCACAGTCCGGCGGCGGCCATCACCAGCCTGGTCCGCCGGTACCCCGCCACCCGCCGGATCACCGGCGCCCCGAGCGCCGAGATCAGCACCGTGTTACCGACCAGCAGGCCGGAACTGAGCCAGGCCGGGTCGTGCAGCCCGGTCAGCACCACGGTCGGCAGTGCCAGCCCGAGCATCATGCTCGACAGCGCGTACACCGTGTTCACCCCGATCAGGCCGAGGAACGGCCGGTCGCGCAGCAGCATGCCGTAGCCGCGCGGCCCGGTCTCCGGGTGCTCGTGCACCAGCCGGGGCACCCGTACGAAGATCGCGATGGCCAGCGCCGCGAGGGCGAAGCAGCCTGCGGCGGCGAAGGCGGTCGCCCGGTAGCCGGCGGCGCTGCCGCCCGCGATGGCCGCGCCGGTCACCAGGCCGCCGGCCCCCAGGCCGCCGGTACGGGCCATGTTGGACCAGGCGTACCAGGTGTCCTTGCTGCGCGTCGACGGGTTGGTGTCGGTGTAGTCGGCGATGGCGGTGAAGATGGCCGACCAGAAGAACCGCACGCCCACTGCGGTGAGGGTCACTGTGATGAAGATCCCGACCGGCCCGTGTACCCAGGCGTAGCCGAAGAAGCCGACGGCCTGCAGCAGTTGTGCGCCGATCACCAGGGGCAGCGCGCCGAACCGGTCGGCCAGCGTGCCGGCCCACACCGGAATCGGCAGGGTGATCAGGTTGCCGACGCTGATCAGCACGCCGAGCAGGGCCAACGGCACGTCGGTGAGCTTGGTGAAGAAGACCAGCGACAGCGGCATGAACAACCCGTTGCCTACGGCGTCGACCACCAGCGCTGCGACAAGTACCGCCCCGCCCCGACTGGTTCTGTTCGCTGCGTCGGCTGTGGTCACCGCGCGAGGCTAGCGGACCGCCGTAGCGGTCAACAGCGGGTTTCAGTCCATCCGGCTCTCCGCCAACGTCAGGTAGCGGTCGACGACCTCCGGCGGGTAGTGCCGGATCGTCCAGTCGACCATCCGCAGCGCCATGCTGGCCCAGTACGGGCGCAGTTCCTCGGCGGTGAGCCGCGCGTCGAGTTCGGCGTCCAGTCGCTCGGCCAGGTCCGGCCGGTCCGGCGGGATGTCGAAGCGCAAGGTGACCAGGTCGAATCGGCGGTCGCCGCGGCCCACCCCGTCCCAGTCGATGATGCCGGTGATGACCCGGCCGAGCCCGGTGGTGTCCGGGCCGACCAGCACGTTCTGCCGGTGGAAGTCGCAATGCACCAGGTCGTCGCCGGACATCGTCGGCGCTGTGGCGCGGCCCACCTCCCGTACCCAGTCGAGCAACCGGACGGTACGCGGCGAGTGGCCGGCCAGCGGCTCGTGCAGACAGAAACCCGGCCCGCTGCGGCGCAGGTACAGCTCCACCGGCGGCACATCGCGTCGCTCGGCCAGCAGCCCGGCGAAACGGTCGTGGCAGGCCAGCATCGCGGTCAGCAGGGTGGCGTCCAGTTCGGCGGGTACCGAACCGGGGAGTCGCTCCTGCACCAGCGCCACGGCGTCCGGCAGCGGCACCACTAGCTGGTACTCTGGGACCGGCAGTCCGTGCGCACGGGCCACCGCGAGGATCTCGGCGCTGCGCTGCACCGCCTCGGCATGTCTGGTGCCCGGGCACCAGGTCAACACGGCCGGACGGCCGTCGGGCCAACGTACGTACGCCGCCCCCACCTCCCCGCCGGGGCACGGTCCCAGGTAGGTAAATTCGACACCGGTTGCGGCCGTGATGCGCGCCAGCAGTGCCGGTGCGTCGAGGCGTACGGCTCGTTCCCCACTCATCGATGCCCCCTGGTGAACCTCATGACACGCATCGTAGTGAGCACCTAGATCCCCATCACACCTGGTCGGTTTCACGTCTTCCAAGTTGTGAAATCTCATCTATGAGATAGAGTCCGCTCATGCCTGATGACCAGTATCTCCAGCGCATCGGCCGGCTCATCCGCGACTCCCGCAAGCACCGCGGCTGGACACAGTCCCAGCTGGCGACCGCGCTCGGCACCAGCCAGAGCGCCGTGCACCGGATCGAGCAGGGTGGACAGAACCTCAGCCTGGACATGCTCAACCGGATCAGCGACGCGCTGGACTCCGAGATCGTCTCCCTCGGCCACTCCGGGCCGATGCATCTGCGGGTCGTCGGCGGACAGCAGCTCTCCGGCAGCATCGACGTCAAGACCAGCAAGAACGCCGGCGTCGGGCTGCTGTGCGCGGCCCTGCTCAACAAGGGCCGGACCACGCTGCGCCGGGTCGCGCGGATCGAGGAGGTCAACCGCATCCTGGAGGTACTGCACTCCATCGGCGTGCGGACCCGTTGGCTCAACGAGCACAACGACCTGGAGATCGTGCCACCGGCGACGCTGAACCTGTCCGCCATGGACGACGCGGCGGCCCGCCGAACCCGCAGCATCATCATGTTCATGGCGCCGCTGATGCACGACCACGAGCGCTTCGAGCTGCCCTACGCCGGCGGATGCGACCTGGGCAGCCGTACCGTCGAGCCGCACATGACCGCGCTACGTCCGTTCGGCCTGGAGGTCAAGGCCACCGGCGGCGCCTACCACGCCGAGGTGGACCGCAGCGTGGCACCGCAGCGGCCGGTCGTACTGACCGAACGCGGCGACACCGTCACCGAGAATGCGCTGATGGCCGCGGCCCGCCGGGACGGCGTCACCATCATTCGCAACGCCAGCCCCAACTACATGGTGCAGGACGTCTGCTTCTACCTCACCGAACTCGGCGTCAAGATCGACGGGATCGGCACCACCACGCTGACGGTGCACGGTGTACCGGTCATCGACCGCGACATCGACTACTCGCCGTCCGAGGACCCGATCGAGGCGATGAGCCTGATCGCCGCGGCGCTGGTGACCTCGTCGGAGATCACCGTACGGCGGGTGCCGATCGAATTCCTGGAGATCGAACTGGCGCTGCTGGAGGAGATGGGGCTCGACCACGACCGCACCCCGGAATACCCGGCGGCGAACGGGCGCACCCGGCTGACCGACCTGACCATCCGACCCTCGAAGCTGCACGCCCCGCTGGACAAGATCCACCCGATGCCGTTCCCCGGCCTCAACATCGACAACCTGCCGTTCTTCGCGCTGATCGCCGCGACCGCGCAGGGCCAGACCCTGATCCACGACTGGGTGTACGAGAACCGGGCCGTCTATCTCACCGAACTGACCAAGCTCGGCGCCCGGGTCACCCTGCTCGACCCGCACCGGGTGTACGTGGAGGGCCCGACCCGCTGGTCGGGCACCGAGGTCATCTGCCCGCCGGCGCTGCGCCCCGCAGTGGTCGTACTGATCGCGATGCTGGCCGCGAAGGGCACCTCGGTGCTGCGCAACGTGTACGTGATCAACCGCGGGTACGAGCAGCTGGCCGACCGGCTCAACCTGCTCGGCGCGAAGATCGAGACGTTCCGCGACCTCTGAGCGGGCGACCAGGGCCCGGCTGACGGCCGGGCCCTTCTCCGGGGCGCGGCAACGGCCTCAGCGGGGCTGGCAGGTGGGGCACCAGAACACGGTGCGCGCCGCCATCGGGGCGGTGGCCACCGCCGTCCCGCAGACCAGGCAGGGCATGCCGGCGCGGCGGTAGACATACACCTCACCGCCGTGCGGGTCGACCCGGGGAGGGCGGCCCATCGCCTCGGGCTCGTGTTCAGGCCGCACGGTGTCGATTCGGCCGGTACGTACCCCGAGACGCATCAGCGCAATCAGGTCGGCCCACATCGCCGCCCAGACCTCCGCAGGCAGCTCGCAGCCCGGGCGGTAGGGGCTGACGCCGTGCCGGAACAGCACCTCGGCCCGGTAGATGTTGCCGACGCCGGAAATGACCTGCTGGTCCATCAACAGCTGGCCTATCGTCACCCGGGACCGACGGATCCGTTGCGCGGGTAGCGATCCGTCCGATCCCGGCCGCAGCGGATCGGCACCCAGCCGGGCGTACAGTGCCTTCTGGTCGGCGGCGGTGTGCAGCTGGCAGGCGTTCGGTCCGCGCAGCTCCAGCCAGGTATCCTCGCTGGTCAGCCGCAGCCGGGCCGAGGCGGTCGGTGCCGGCAGGAATCCCCGGCCGGTGAAGAACTTGCCGGCCAGCCCGAGATGTACGTGCAGCCGCAGCAGCTCGCCGCCGGCCGTACGGTAGCGGTGGTACAGGTGCTTGCCCCAGGCGTCGGTACCGGTCAGGGTCGCGCCGTCGAGCAGCGCCGCGCCGGCCGTGAACCGCCCCTGCGGGGAGTCCGCACGCACCACCCGACCGCGCAGCAACCGACGGTGCTCGGCCGCCAGCCGGTGGATCGTGTGCCCCTCCGGCACCTGCCCTCAACCGCCTTTCCTGCCGCCGCTCTCCCGGTACGTGACGACCCTAGGACACCGGGCCGCCGCTCCCCCACCGGGCGGGGTTCACGGGGCCTCCGGTTGCGCCGGGGTGGCGATCCCGTCGCACCACCAGTACGGGCGCACCCGGATGAGCAGCGGCTCGGGCCAGATCTCGTACCCGTGCAGCAGGAACACACCGGGTGCGTCGGCAGCAGCCACGCCGAGCACCCGGTACATCGGGCCGCGTTCGATGGCCAGTACCTCGCCCTCCTCGGGCACCGGATCGCGCGGCGCCGGCCCGCTCAGCTCCCCGGAGACCGCTGCGACGCTCGTGATTCCGCTCCACTAGTCCGGACATTCGAGCGGCACACCGGACAGGTCATGGTCACCCCGCATCCGGGGCACCACCGCCCTGCGCGCCGTACCGCCGTCAACCCGGCAAGAAACCCCAGCACCACGCCGCCCAGTACGGCCAAGCCACCCACCCACATCGCGCCCACTCTCTCGATCACCAATTAAGTACGGAGAGTGATGCTAAGTGTGCGTACGAGCGCGAACGATTACCCCTGGAAATGCCTTTCAGGCGGCTCCGAGTCGGGCAGCGAGCGCCTGAAGCTGAGCGCCACCGGCTTTCGCCCGAGACCGGCGGAGCATCGACCCCACCGTGTCGCGAACCGTCGAGTTCAACCGGACCCACTGCGGAGACAGTCCTTCCGCCGACAGGAAGGCAGCGACCGCCTCACCCTCGCGGCCGGTCTGGGCGAAGGCGGCTCCCCGGTCCACATAGAACGCCGCGCGCCGGGACGTCGAGCGGATGGACTCGGGCGCAAGCTTGTTCGACACCTCGATGGCCCGACCAGGGTTGCCCGTCTCGATGGCGATCGCCGCGCGCCACTGGACGACGTTCGCCGGGCCGAAGTTCAGGCCGCCAAAGCCTCCGGTCCCCGCAGTTTCACCCACCGCGTCGGCTACCTCTGCGGCCTCACGCAGGTGGCCGAGAGCGTCAGACTCCTTGTCCGTCACGGCATCTGCCAGAGCCGAGACCAGATGGATCATGCCGTAGGTGGACCGTGCCTCCGGTGTAGAGGTCAGGCCGGGCTGCCCGAGGCTGGCCGCTGCAAGCCGGCTACCCAGGCCACGGTTCTCCGTGGGTAACATCCGCAGACGCGAATATGCCGCGAGTCCGAGATAAGCCGGCTCGTCCAGGGTGGCTGCGAGCTCATTGATGCGCTCCGCCGCCATGTAGGCCAGATCGACGTGACCCATGGCCTTGAGGATCGTTGCCACGTCGTGGAGCGCCACGATCAGCGCCCGCATGGCCGACACGTCGCCGGTCGACATGTAGGCGCGCAGTTCCCTGAGCACCCCGGCTGCCAACGGCGTGGCCGCCGCGAAGTCGTTGGCCTGCCGCGCCGACGACAGTCGCTCCGCATCGGCCAGGACCGCCGCCAACGGTCGGTCGGTGCTGACCACGTCCCCGTACGCCAGGCCTACCAGTTCCGTTCGGAGGGCGGGAATGGCCGCATCCGCACGGTCGTGCGCGGGGTCCTGCACGGCGTACGGTTCTCCGGTCAGCTCCGCGACCGACACCCGCAGCGCCTCAGCCAACCGTACGACGGTCGAACGCCTGTCGATCGAGCGATGTCCGCGTTCCAGCAGGGAGACGTATCCCTGCGACAACCCGGCCAGATCCGCGAGCACCTTCTGGCTCAGCCCGCGGCGGCGCCGCCACCGCGCCACATTGGCACCGACGAAGTCTTCAGCCATTACAGACCTCCCATGCGAACACGTTCCGCAGATCGGAACGATACCGGGAGTGCTGCACGTAGGCCATGACATCCGGGACCGACCTGTCGCGGGGAGAAATGCGGGTGCGGGGTACGGCGGGTTTCGGTCACTCTTGGGTATGTCAGATCAGCAGACGTTACGGGGGTCCGGCGGCACCCGGCTGGCGTGGTCGCAGCTGCCCGGGTCATTGCGCACCACGATCGAGGACAGGCTCGGTGCGGCGGTGTCGCAGGCGGACAGTCAGCAGGGTGGGTTCTCCCCCGGTCTGGCCGCGCGGCTGACGCTGGCCGACGGGCGGCGGGTGTTCCTCAAGGCTGTCAGCGCGGCGCAGAATCCGGACGCCCCGCAGTTCTACCGCAGGGAGGCGGGGATCGCCGCGCGGCTGCCGGAGTCGGTACCGGCGCCGAAGCTGTTGTGGTCCCACGACGACGGGCACTGGGTGGTGCTCGCGTTCGAGGACGTCGAGGGTCGGACACCGACCATGCCGTGGCAGCCGGACGAGCAGCAGCGGGTACTGGCCGCGCTGGCCGGGATGGCGGCCGGGCTGACCCCGTGCCCGGTGGACGTGCCGGAGATCGGCGCGGAACTCGCCGACAACCTGTCCGGCTGGCGGAAACTGGCCGCGGGGCCGGCCGAACAGCTCACCGAGGTGGATCCGTGGGCGCGGGAGCGGCTGGGTGAGCTGGCGGAGCTGGAGTCGCGCTGGGCGCCGGCCGCGACCGGCGATTCACTGCTGCACGGCGACGTACGCGCGGACAACATCCTGCTCACCGACGAGCGGGTCGTCTTCGTCGACTGGCCGAGCGCGCTGCGGGGCGCGCCGTGGTTCGACCTGCTGATCCTGCTGCCCAGCATGACCATGCAGGGCGGCGGGGACCCGCAGCGGATCGTCACGACCCATCCGCTGACCCGTGACGTCGATCCCGACCCTCTCAACGCCGTGCTCGCGGCGGTGACCGGGTACTTCGTGCACAGCTCGGCACAGCCGCCACCGCCGGGCCTGCCCCGGGTACGGATGTTCCAGCGCGCGCAGGGCGAGGCGGCTCTGTCCCTGCTGCGGCAGCGGCTGTCGGGCTGAATTCACGGTACGGTCGGCAGATGGCGGAGTTTCAGCGCAGGCGACGGCGGGTCCGACGTGCCCCGGGCGGGCAGGACGGCGGCGACCGTACCCGCCGGGACACCCCGTCCGCCCCCGAGAGCCAGAGCGCGCCGGAGGCCGAATCCGGCACGGACACCGCCGGTCGGGGCGGTACGCGACAGCCCGGTGCCGGGCGCTCGGGGCGCCGGGGCCACAACCCCCGCCGCGCGCCGGTACCCGAACCGCCCCGCCACCCGCTGCCCGCGCCGCCGCCGACCGGCCGGGAGCCACAGCCGGCTCCGCGGGCCGGCCGGGACAGGCAGCCGGCCCTGCCGGTCGATCCGGAGACGCCACGACGTCGGCCCTGGCGTGATCCGCACGATCTCTCCGACTCCGACCGGGGCCTGCGCGGCCTGATCGGCGCGGGTTCCTCACAGGTGGGTGTCGGCGCAGCGATGCGGGCCCGGGATGCCGCGCGTCCGACCGCGGCGGATCTGGCCGCCGCGCAGCGGGACCTGACGATCGTACGCCGGCACTGGGTGCCGCGCGATCAGGAACCCGGGAAGGCCTAGAGCGGCGGCAGCGTGCCGGTGCGCTCGTAGTCGGCGATGGTGGTGATGCGGCGTACGTGCCGCTCTCCGCCGGAGAACGCGCTGCCCAGAAACGTCCGGACGATGTCGGTGGCCTCGTCGGTGGAGTGCATCCGGGCGCCGATGCCCACCACGTTGGCGTCGTTGTGTTCCCGTGCCAGCTGCGCGGTCTCGGCGCTCCAGGCCAGCGCCGCGCGCACGCCGGGCACCTTGTTCGCGGCGATCTGTTCGCCGTTGCCGGAGCCGCCGATCACCACGCCCAGGCTGCCGGCGTCGGCGACCACCCGGGCGCCGGTGGCCAGGCAGTAGGCCGGGTAGTCGTCGGCGCTGTCGTAGCGCTGGGCGCCGACGTCGACGGTGTCGTGACCGGCCTTCTCCAGTACGTCGAGCAGGTGGGCCTTGAGCTCGAAGCCCGCGTGGTCAGAGCCGAGATAGACGCGCATCCGGTCAGTCTGGCAGGCGCCCGCCCACCGGCGTCGAGCCGCCCGGATCGAGCGCTTATACACATAGTGTATAGACGCTGTGTATAGTCGCTCGCATGTCGATCGGACTCACCCTGCTGGGGCTGCTGGAAGCCGGCCCACGGCACGGATACGACCTCAAACGTGCGTACGACGAACGCTTCGGCCACGACCACCCACTGCACTACGGCCAGGTCTACTCGACGCTGTCCCGGCTGCTGAAGAACCAGCTCGTAGAGCTGGACGGAGTCGAGGCCGGCGGCGGCCCGGAGCGCAAGCGCTACGCCATCACCGACGCCGGCGTCACCGACGTCGAACGGTGGCTGACGCAGCCGGAGGCACCCGAGCCGTACCTGCAGAACACCCTCTACACCAAGGTCGTACTGGCGCTGCTGACCGACCGGCCCGCAGCGCCCATCCTGGACGCCCAGCGCGCCGAACACCTGCGGCTGATGCGTACCCTCACCCGCCGCAAGACCGCCGGTGACCTCGCCGACCAGCTCATCTGCGACCACGCCCTGTTCCATCTGGAGGCCGACCTGCGCTGGCTGGAACTGACCACGGCACGGCTGGCGGAACTCACCCGGCAGGTGCGGTCATGAGCGCCCCCCGCACCGACGCCGCACTGCTCGTCGGCACCGACCTGCACCACACGTTCGGCGCGACCCCCGCTCTGGCCGGTGCGCACCTGCAGATCCGGGCCGGCGAGATCGTCGCCGTGATGGGACCGTCCGGCTCGGGCAAGTCGACGCTGCTGCACTGCCTGGCCGGCATCGTGCGGGCGGACTCGGGACGGGTGCTCTACCGCGACACCGAGCTGTCCGCGATGCCCGACCGCGAGCGCAGCGCACTGCGCCGCAGCGAGTTCGGTTTCGTCTTCCAGTTCGGTCAGCTGGTACCCGAACTGACCTGCCTGGAGAACGTGGCCCTGCCGCTGCGACTCAACGGCGTACGGCGCCGGGAGGCCGAACGGCGGGCCACCGAATGGTTGGCGCGCGTCGAGGTCGACGACGTCGGCAGCAAGCGGCCCGGCGAGGTGTCCGGTGGTCAAGGTCAACGCATCGCGGTAGCCCGCGCCCTGGTGACCGACCCGAGAGTGATCTTCGCCGACGAACCGACCGGCGCACTCGACTCACTCAACGGCGAACGGGTGATGCGGCTGCTCAGCGAGGCCGCCAGGCAGAGCGGTGCGGGGGTCCTGCTGGTCACCCACGAAGCGCGGGTGGCTGCCTACTCCGACCGCGAGATCGTGGTCCGCGACGGCCGCACCCGCGACCTGGAGCTGGTGGCATGAGCCTCGACCACAAGAGCCGACCCGACGTCGAGGCGGGCACCGGCCCGGGCCGGGCCGTCCGGTGGGTACGCGATCTGGGCATCGGGGTGCGGTTGGTCACCCGAGGTGGCCGGTCCACCTGGACCCGGATGGCGCTGACCGCCGTCGGGGTCGGGCTCGGCGTCGGCATGCTGCTGCTCGCCGCCTCGGCGCCCGCCATCCTGGATGCACGCCATGCCCGCAACAATGCCCGGGTCTACATACCCGCCGAGCACAGAACCGCGCATTCGGTACTGATGCGCGACGCCGCCACCGACTACCGGGACATCTCGGTCAGCGGCTTCATGATCGAGTCCGAGAGCGCACATCCGGTGGTGCCGCCCGGTCTGACCAGGGTGCCGGCACCGGGCGAGCTGGTGGTCTCGCCCAAGCTGCTCGACCTGCTGAACTCACCGGACGGCACGCTGCTGCGGAGACGCATCCCGTACCAGCACATCACCGGCACCATCGCCGATTCGGGGCTCGGCGGACCGAACGAGTACTGGTACTACCTCGGTTCGGACACGCTCGACGGCGACAACCCTGTGGCGTTCCACGTGGCCCGGTTCGGTACGCAGCGGGGCCGGTCCGGGCTGGACGCCACACTGTCGGTCATCCTGCTGGTCGGCATATCGGTGCTGCTGATACCGGTAGCGGTGTTCATCGGCGCCGCGGTCCGGTTCGGCGCCGAGTCCCGTGACCGGCAACAAGCCGCGCTACGTCTCGTCGGCGCCGACCGACAGATGACCCGGCGTATCGCGGCCGGTGAGGCACTGATCGGTGCGATACTCGGTCTGATCGTCGGCACGGCGATCTTCCTGGCCGGGCGGCAGCTCGTCGAACTGGTGACCTTCGACGGGATCAGCGCCTTCTCCTCCGACGTACGGCCCAGTCCCGTACTGGCGCTACTGATAGTGCTCGGCCTGCCCGCCGCCGCCGTCGTGGTCACGATCGTCGCGTTGCGTCGCGTGGTGGCCGAACCGTTGGGCGTGGTACGCCAGGCCGCCGCACGGACCCGTCGGCTGTGGTGGCGGTTGCTGACCCTGGTGATCGGGCTGGCCGCACTGCTGCCGCTGATGCGCGGGATACCGAACACCGGCAGCAGCCTGGTCGACATCGAACTCACCGGCGGGGTGGTACTTCTCCTGTTCGGCGTCGCAGCACTGCTGCCGTGGGGCGTGGAAGCGCTCGTACGGCGGTTGCGCGGTGGCAGCGTGGCCTGGCAGCTGGCGGTACGGCGACTACAACTGGACAGCGGCTCGGCGGCCCGGGCAGTCAGCGGTATCACCGTCGCGGTCGCCGGAGCGATCGCGTTGCAGACCCTGTTCGCTGGCATACAGCACACCTACGTCGCCGCCGGCCCCAGGGACCAGAACCCGCACCGCGACCAGCTGATCGTGCAGAACGAGGGTGCCGTCGACAGCACGCGGGCCGAACAGATGGCGGCACGGTTCCGGTCAACACCCGGGGTACGGTCCGTACGGACACTCGCCGACGCGACGTTGACCGTCAGCGGTCGGGAACCCCGCACCGACCAGCCGGCCAGCATTCTCGTCGGCAGTTGCGCTGCGCTGCGTGGCGTCGCCATTCTCGGGCGCTGCGTGGCGTCGCCATTCTCGGGCGCTGCGCGGACGGCGACGCATTCACGCTGACAGGTCCCGACACCGGACCGCTCACACCAGGCACCATGGTGTCGATCCAGGGCTACGCCCGACCCGCCCCACCGTCCTTCAACTGGCGGATCCCCGCCGGGATCAGGCACGCGAATCCTCGTGACGACCCTAACCAGGTCCCGTACACCGGGGTGCTGCTGACACCGGCGGCGCAGCGGCACAGTGCGATGACCGCTCCGCTGACCCCGGAGTTCCGTATCCGTACCGACCCCAGCCGAGAAGACGCGGTCGACCAGGTGCGGACGGCCGCGGCGCGGCTCGCCCCACTGATGTCGGTGACGGTGCCTGGCGCCACCAGCCACTTCGATGCGAACTACCGCACCGTCCGCCGCGGACTGTCGGCCGGCGCCATCGCAGTACTCCTGCTGATCGGAGCGAGCCTGCTGGTCAACACCCTGGAGCAGCTCCGGACCCGGAAACGTCCGCTGGCCGTGCTGGCGGCCTTCGGTGCACGTCGACGGACCCTGACCCTGTCGATTCTCTGGCAGACGGCGATATCGCTGGTCGTCGGTCTGTTGCTGGCAATCGGGGCCGGCATACTGCTGGGCGCTGCGCTGCTGCGGATGGCCCACCAGCCGATGTCGTTCGACTGGCAGAGCGCTGCCGGCATCATCGGCATCGGCGCCGCGGTGGTGCTGCTGGTGACGGCGCTGAGCATGCCGGCGCTGTGGCGGCTGATGCGGCCCGACGGGCTGCGTAGCGAGTGACCGCCGATGGGGGCCGACGACATCATCGGGGGTCGGCCCCCGGGCAGCACTATCCGGCGGCCGGTTCGGCAGCCAGTTCGGCGCAGACCAGGCCGCCACGGGCCTTCGGGGTGAACCAGGTGCTCTTGCGCGGCATTTTCTCCCGCGCCAGGTTGACCGCGACGAAGTCCTCGACGCTGACCGGCGCGATCAGTACCGCCAGGTCGGCGCGACCCGCGTCCACCTCGCCGCGCAGCCAGCTGGCCGGGTAGTCGCCGCCGACGTAGGTGATCCGCTTGTCCCCCGGCTCCATGGCGAGGACACGGCCGAACAGCACCGACTCGACCACGCTGTAGTCCAGCCGCTCGACCACACCGGCATCCGCCGGCACGGGCAGCCGTACGGCGTAGCCGCCGGTGGCGGTGTAGAGATGCACCGTGCCGGCCGTCGGCACCTCGGCCGCGCCGGCCAGCTCGGTGACCTCGGCGCCCGCCGCGCGCAACCGCTCCGGCAGGGCCGACAGCTGGCCCGGCGTGCCGGAACCCGGCGCGGAGCTGAGCGCCACCTCGGTGACCAGCCGGTGATAGGGCTGGATCCGGACCGACTCGGGGCTGGTGACCACGGCCAGGAATCGGGGCAGCTCACCGACCTGCGCGGCCAGCGTGCGGTGGTTGCCGTCCGCGACGATCAGTTCGCCACCGCCGGCAGCGGCCAGTACCCGGTCCTGGTCGGGCCCCGGGGCCAGCGCCCAGATCTCGTGCCGGCGGCCCTGCGGGTCGGTGTCGGTGACGGCCGGTGCGCCGAGCCTGGCGTGCACCTCGGTCAGCACCGCGTGCAGCGCGGCGTCCGGGCCGGTCTGCATCAGCAGTACGGGGCTGAGCAGGTGACCGAGCGCGGCGGCCAGCGCGGTACGTTCCCGTACCTTGGCCACGAACACGTCCTCGTTGCGGATCACCAGACCCGGCTCGTCCGCGCTGGCGGAGATCTGGTCGGTGTCGACCATGCAGAAGACGCCGAAGCCGACCCCGTCCGGGCCGCTGATCCGGTACAGCGCGACGACCTGCTCGGCCGGCTGGTAGCGGCCCTCGTCGCGCAGCTGCCCGAAACGGGCCACCGCTGCCGACAGCGAATCGGTGAACGACAGTCCGGCCGCCACCGCCTCAGGCGTACGGTGCGGCATCTCGATGCCCAGAGCACTCGCCGGGTTCGCCGCCACGATCTCGGTGATCTCCGCGTCGTCGGCGAACTCGTCGTAGTTCTGCGCGCCGGTACCGCCGGTGGAGATCCAGGCCCGACCGATCGGATGTACCGGCGACGGTCCACTGTGCGGCATTACGGCTCTCCTCGGTCCACGGCGGTGAAGCTCTCGCCCCCAGACGCTACCGGGTCCGCCGCACGCCCTGGCACGGCTGCCCCGGACGACCGCAGAGTGGTCCGGGGCAGCGTGCGTCGGCATCGTCGAAGATCGGCTCGCCCGACGATCGGATCAGTCGAAGATCGGTCTGCGGGTACGGGTCCGCTTCAGCTCGAAGAAGCCGTCGGTGCCGGCGACGGTGAGTACACCGTCCCAGAGCCGGCCGGCCGCCTCGCCCTTCGGCGCCGGGGTGACGACGGGGCCGAAGAACGCGATCAGCTCGCCGTCCAGGCCCGGTACGTGGATCACCGGGGTGCCGACCTCGTAGCCGACCGGGTCCATCCCCTCGTGGTGGCTGCGGCGCAGTTCCTGGTCGAGTTCCGTCGAGTCGGCCGCGTCGGCCAGGTCCTCGGGCAGTCCGGCCTCGGTGAGCGCAGCGACCAGCAGGTCCCGATCCTTCGTCGCCTTCTGCAGATGGATGCGGGTGCCCAGCGCGGTGTACAGGTCGCGCAGGACCTCGATGCCGAACTTCTGTTGGGCGGCGATACAGACCCGTACCGCGCCCCAGGTGCCGGACAGCATGGTCCGGTAGTCGTCCGGAATGTCCTTGTCCTCGTTGAGTACGCCGAGGCTCATCACCCGGAACTCGATCCGGACCGGGCGCACCTGCTCCACCTCCAGCAGCCAACGCGAGGTGATCCAGGCCCACGGGCACGCCGGGTCGAACCACATATGCACGGTGACACGTTCTTCCTCTGGCACTACTTCTCCTTCCGGCGGTCCTACCGTGTGATGTTTCGATGCTGTTCTAACAATCACTACCCCAACCGACGGCGTAGCGCTAACCAGGTACCCGGAGACCTTCGTCGCATGGAACACTCGCCTGTACACCCAGCTAGTTCACCGGCACAGGCGTCAAGGAGGAACCTTGCCCGGCATTCACAACCTCGCACGGACCGAGGCCGACGAACGGGCCCGGCTGCTGTCCGGGGTGACGTACCGCGTCGAGCTCGACCTGACCGACGGGTCCGGCTATCCGGGTGAGCGGACCTTCACCTCCCGCACCGAGGTGCGGTTCCAGTGCGCCGAGCCCGGCGCCGACACGTTCGTGGAAATCTGCGCCGCGACGTTGCGCTCGGCGACCCTCAACGGCACCCCGGTCGACCTTTCCCCATACGAGTCGGAGAAGGGCCTGCCGATCACCGGCCTGGCCGCGGACAACCTGCTGGTCGTGGAGGCCGAGTGCAACTACTCCACCTCCGGCCAGGGCATGCACCGCGCCGTCGACCCGGTCGACAAAGAGGTCTACCTGTACAGCCAGTTCGAGACCAACGACGCGCAGCGCGTCTTCGCCTGCTTCGACCAGCCGAACCTCAAGGCCCGGCACACCTTCGTGGTGACCGTGCCGAAGCACTGGCTGGTCGTCTCCAACTCCCCGGTCGAGGACACCACCGAGCGTGACCACGACAAGGTCGTAACGTTCGCCGAAGGTGCCGTGATGAGCACCTACGTCACCGCGGTCTGCGCCGGCCCGTACCACGAGGTACGCGACGCCCACGACGGCATCGACCTGGGCCTGTACTGCCGCGCCAGCCTGGCCGAGCACCTCGACGCCGACGACATGTTCCTCATCACCAAGCAGGGCTTCGACTTCTTCCACGAGCAGTTCGGCATCCGCTACCCGCTGCCCAAGTACGACCAGCTGCTCGTACCGGAGTACAACGCCGGCGCAATGGAGAACTTCGGCTGCATCACCATCTCCGAAGAGCACTACCTGTTCCGCTCGCAGGTCACCGACTTCGAGTACGAACAGCGCGCCAACACGCTGCTGCACGAGCTGGCGCACATGTGGTTCGGTGATCTGGTCACCATGCGCTGGTGGGACGACCTGTGGCTGAACGAGTCGTTCGCCGAATGGGCCAGCCACTGGGCCAACGCGGAGAGCACCCGCTACACCAACGCCTGGACCACCTTCCTGGCGCTGCGTAAGCGCTGGGGCTACGGCCAGGACCAGCTGCCCACTACCCACCCGGTGTACGCGGACGTACCCGACGTGGAGACGGTGGAGAACAACTTCGACGGCATCACCTACGCCAAGGGCGCCAGCATCATCAAGCAGCTCGTCGCCTACGTCGGCCGGAACGCCTTCGTGGCCGGTCTGCGCGCCTACTTCCCCAAGCACGCCTGGGGCAACGCGACCTTCGACGACCTGCTGAGCGCGCTGGAGGAGGCGTCGGGCCGACCGCTACGTGAATTCGCCTCGCAGTGGCTGACCACCGCACAGGTCAACACGCTGCGGCCGGAGGTCGAGCTGGACGGTGCAGGCAACTACCGCACCGTGACGGTCCTGCAGGAAGCACCCAAGGACTACCCGACACTGCGTACCCACCGGCTCGCCATCGGCCTGTACGACCTGCGCGAGGGCGTACTGACCCGCCGCAGGCAGGTCGAGCTGGACGTGTCCGGGGACCGTACCGAGGTCACTGAACTGGCCGGCGAACCCGTCGCGGACGTACTGCTGGTCAACGACGACGACCTGACGTATGCGAAGATCCGGCTCGACGAGCGGTCCATGGACACGATCGTCGAGCACATCTCCGGCTTCACCTCGTCGCTGGCCCGCGGCCTGGTCTGGAGCGCCGCGCAGGACATGCTGCGCGACGCCGAACTGCCGGCCCGGCAGTTCGTCCGGCTGGTGGCCTCCGGGGTGCCCAGCGAATCCGACGTCAACCTGGTCACCATCCTGCTGCGGACCGCGCGCCAGGCGGTCAACCTGTACGCAGATCCCGCGTGGCAGTCCGAGGGCCGAGGGATCCTGACCCGGATCACCGCGGACTCGCTGCGTGCCGCCCAACCGGGCAGCGGACTACAGCTGGCGTTCGCCAAGGAGTACGCCTCGCTGGTCCGTGACGAGGCCGATCTGGCGGTGCTGCGCGGCTGGCTGGCCGGCAACGGCGTACCGGACGGGCTCACCGTCGACACCGATCTGCGCTGGCAGCTGGTGCAGTCGCTGGTCGCGCACGGCGTGTTCGGGGAGAGCGAGATCGAGGCGGAGCTGTCCGCGGACAACACCGCGAGCGGCTCCCGGCAGGCGTCCATGGCCCGCGCGTTGCGGCCCGACGCGGACAGCAAGGCGGAGACGTGGCGTCGGATCACCACCGACACCGAACTGCCGAACTGGTTGCAGCGGGCCATGTTGCAGGGCTTCTGGCACTCCGCGCAGCTGGAACTGCTGACTCCGTACCGGGGCCGCTACCTGGCCGACGTCGGTGCGGTGTACGAACGTTTCGACAACGAGGTCGCCCAGGTGTTCGCCGTACTCGGCTACCCGACGCTGCTGGTCAGCGACGAGACCGTGGCGGCGACGGACGCCTGGCTGACCGGCTCGGAGCAGCCGGCGGCGCTACGCCGGTTGGTCGCCGAAGGCAAGGACGGAATCCAGCGCGCCCTGCGGGCCCGCGCCTGTGACGCAGCCGTCAGCTGATCGCCATGCCGGCCGCGGTGCGCTGACCTGGCGTATCGCGGCCGGCCACGGCATGCCTGCTGATCCGGCGGAAATAACGTCGGGTCACGGCATTGGACCTCTACGCTCAGACCAGTAAGGTGAGCGCCATGTCGGCACCAACAAGTGTGTGTGGCATGTGTCTCGGATCCGGCGAGGTGTTTCAGGTCCGGTCGGTCGTCATCGACCGGCAGTACCGCACCGTGCAGGGTTTCGTGGCATGTCCACAGTGCGGGGACCCCGGAGGTCCGGTGGCACCGCGTCCGGTGCTGGGCCGACCCCGGCGCAGCATGAGCTGAGAGCCGGGATGAGCTGGGCCCGTACATGGCTTGACCCCACCGGGTCCCGGGGCTACCGGGGCGGTGGGGTCGATACGTGCGCCCCGCCGTTACGGCACGCGGGCCTGGTCGGAGAGCATCCGCAGGCCGGTCACCAGACCACCGGCCAGGTCTCCGCCGGAGAACGCGGATGTCATGGACAGCGCGGCCAACGCGCAGATCCGGTCCGGCAGCTGGCGGGCTGCCAACGCACCGGTGACGATCTCCACCACCCGCTCGTTGGGGGCCACCGCGATCAGCACGCTGGAATCCGGCTCCGCCATCCTGTCGTGCAACGCGGAAGCGGCGGCCCGGCGGTCCTCACCTTCGAGCTCACCGACGAACACACTGAATGCCAGCCCCGAGCCTTTGTCGGCGCCACGCAGCGCCTCGTCCAGCCGGACCAACTGGCTCGCGGTGAACGGTCCCCCCGCGATCCCGTCGTACAGCGAGCCATGCGTCACCGGGGTCTCCACCGGCGAACCGTGATCGGTCACCTGCGGTACCCCGGTCGGTCGGATGTCGGCCGACGGGTCGGTCACCTGCGCCTCACCAACTGCCACTTGCGCCTCCCTTGACCCCGTGCACCGAACCGGTGGGCGCCGAACCGGCCGCCTCGACGGCGCGGCTCCCGGTGCCCGCCGGCAACGCCCGGGCGTCGGTGGCGTGCGCGTCGGTCGAGTCTTCCGGCAGGCCGATGATCGGTTCCGGCGCGGCCAGGAACCACACCGGTACGAAGTCGAACGGCCGGCCCGGACGGTAGCGCCGGCTACGACGCGAACCCGCGCCGTATACGGCCGCCGCCATCAGCAGGACGACCCCGACAGGGATCCCGACGAAGACGAGCAGAACTTCCCAGACTGTCACAGTGTCAACGCCCCTCGCGTCGCATCAAAGGGAACGTGTATCTCGTTCACGGTAGCGGAGGGTAGCTTGCCGCAGATGGGCGGGTGTCGATCCCCGTACCCGGCCGCTTCCTGCAGCCCGGCCGCCACCGCCAGCAACTGGGCGTCCGCACCCAGCGGCGCGGCCAGCATCACCCCGAGCGGCAGGCCGGTGGCGGTGACCGCGACCGGCACGCTGACCGCCGGCTGGCCGGACAGGTTGTACACCGAGCAGTACGGAGAGAACGCCGTCTGCTGGTCGAAGTCCTCCGGTGGGCTGAGCGCGGAGAAATGCCCGATCTGTACCGACGGTGCGGCCAGCGTCGGAGTCAGTGCGAGGTCGTAGCCGGCCAACGCCGTCGCGGCCCGGCGCAGCGCAGCCTGGAGGCGGGACTGCGCGGCGAACACCGCACGCGCGGTGTGCCGGGTGCCCTGCTCGGCCAGCCACCGGGTCATCGGGGTCAGCTCGGACGCGTTCTCGGCGACCACCCGGCCGCCGACCAGACCGGACTGCACCACCCGGAAGTCGGCGAGCAGCTCCGGCTCGTACGGGCCGGGCACGTCGACCACTTCGTGCCCCAGCGCCTCCAGAGCCAGCCCGGCCCGCTGGTAGGCGGCCACGCAGTCCGGGTGCGGCACCGTGTCGTACAGCGGCGGATCCAGGTACCGGGCGATGCGCAGCCGGCCGGTCGGTCGACGCAGCGCCGCCAGGTACGAGCCCTCCGGCGGAACCGGCGGGGCCAGCCACGGCTCGCCGGGCAGCGGCACCGCCATCGCGTCCAGCAGAGCGGCGGCGTCGGCCACGGTACGGGCCAGTGGCCCGTCACTGGCCAGACCGAGCCCACCGCCGCCGGGAACCAGGCCACGGCTGGGTTTGACGCCCACCAGGCCACACAGGGCCGCTGGCACCCGCAGTGAGCCGCCGCCGTCGCTGCCCTGCGCGAAGGGCACCAGCCCGGCGGCCACCGCGACGGCCGCCCCGCCGGAGGAGCCACCGGGGCTCAGGTCGCTACGCCACGGGTTCCGGGAAGGCGGCTGCAACCGGTTCTCGGTGTACAGGGTGGTGCCGAACTCGCTGGTCGCGGTCTTGCCCAGGCTGATGGTGCCAGCGGCGCGCAGCGCCCGTACTACGGGCGCGTCGGTGTCGGGCACGTGCTCGGCATAGGGCACCGCACCGTACGTGGTGCGTACCCCGGCCGTGGCGGTCAGGTCCTTGATCGCCACCGGCACCCCGTGCAGCGCCGGCAGGTCCTCCCGCATGGTCACGGCGACCTCGGCCCGCTTGGCCTGTTCGCGGGCGTTCTGCGCGGTGTGCGTGACGAAGGCACCCAGCGCCGGGTTGTACGCCTCGATCCGGTCCAGGTAGTGCTCGACCAGTTCGACCGGCGACAGCTCCCGTCGCCGGATGGCCGCCGCCTGTGCCACAGCGGTCAGCTCATACGGTTGGGTCACCCGGTCACCGTAGCGGTGCCCAGGTGGAGCGGGTGACGGCGAGCCCGCCATCAGCGATGATGTGGAGTATGACGACCACTTCGTGGACCGCCGGTGACGCTGCGGACACGGCCGGCCGGCAGGATGGCGCCGACCCGCTCGCCGCGTTCCGGGACCGGTTCGTCATCGCTGACGAGGAACTGATCTACCTCGACGGCAACTCCCTCGGCCGGCTACCGAAGACTGCCCTCGACGAGATCCAACGGGCCGTGCGGACCGAATGGGGCAGCGGCCTGATCGGCGGCTGGGAACGCTGGATGGACCTCGGCCGACAGGTCGGTGACCTGCTCGCCGGCCCGGTCCTGGACGCCGCGCCCGGCGAGGTCGTGCTCAGCGACTCCACCAGCGTCAACCTGTACAAGCTGGCGGCGGCGGCGCTGGCCGCCCGCCCGGACCGCAGGGTCGTCGTGGTCGATGAGGACAACTTCCCCACCGACCGGTACGTGCTGCAGGCGCTGGCCACCGCGCAGGGCCTGACGCTGCGGACCGTACGGGCCGACATCGACGGCGGGCTGTCCACCGACGCGGTGGCCACCGCGCTGGACACCGACGTGGCGTTGGTGGTGCTGTCACACGTGGCGTACCGGTCCGGCGCCATCGCCGACCTGCCGGCGATCACCCGGCGGGCCCACCAGGTCGGCGCGCTGGTGCTGTGGGATCTGTGCCATTCGGCCGGCTCGGTACCGGTGCCGCTGCGCGCGGCCAGTGCCGACCTCGCGGTGGGCTGCACGTACAAGTACCTCAACGGCGGTCCGGGCGCGCCGGCGTTCCTGTACGTCCGTTCCGACCTGCAGCCGCAGCTACGGCAGCCGATCGCCGGCTGGTTCGGCCAGACCGACCAGTTCGAGATGGGCGACGACTACCGGCCGGCGGACGGGATCGGCCGGTTCCTGGTCGGCACGCCACCGGTGCTGGCCCAGTACGGGGCGCTGGCCGGTGCCCGGATCGCGGCGGAGGCCGGCATCGAGCCGGTGCGCACCAAGGGCATGGCGCTGACCTCGTACGCCGTCCGGCTGTTCGACGAGTGGCTGGCCGAACACGGCTTCACGCTGGCCAGTCCGCGGGAGGCGACCCGGCGCGGCGCGCACATCACCCTGCACCACCCGCAGGCCTGGCAGATCTGTCAGGCATGGAAGGACGCCCGGGTGATCCCCGACTTCCGTACTCCGGACCGGCTTCGGATCGGCCTCGCGCCGCTCTACACCCGCTTCACCGACGTGTACGAGGGGTTCGTACGCCTCCGCGAGATCATGCGTACCGGCAGCTACCGCAGCTACCCCACGGCCCGTGCCCGGGTGACCTGAGCGGCCCGGCGGGTCGTCTCAACCGAGCGTGATGAGGGTGACCGCGGCGGCCGCGGCGGCCAGGCCGACCGCCTGTCCCCGGCCGATGTGCTCGCGCAGCAGAACCATGGCAGCCAGCACGGTCAGCGCCGGGTACAGCGAGGTGACCACCGCGGCCACCGACAACAGTTGGCGTTGCGCGGCGTACTGGTAGAGCACGGTGGCGGCGGCACCGAGCAACCCGGCCGCGGCCGAGCCGGCCACGGCCCGTCGTGGCGCCCGCAGCGACGTACCGGCGACCAGGGCGGCGAGTGCGATGCTGAGGGTGGACACCGCCTGCCCGGCCGCCAGCGGCCACAGACCGGCGCCGGACGGTACCCGACCGAGCGCGACGAACATCAGCGCGAACCCGGCGCCGGCGATCAGCCCGTCCCACGCCCCGGACCGGCGGGGCGGTTCCGGCCCGAGCCTCTCCTCACCCCGCGAGATCAGCGCCACCGCCGGCAGGGCCAGTACGATGCCGGCGACCGCGAGCCAGGACGGCCGTTCCCCGAACACGACACCGACCACCACCGGCAGCCCGGCCGAGCCGACCGCGGACAACGGCGCCACCACACTCATCCGCCCGGTTCCCAGCCCGCGGTACAGGAAGAGGGTGCCGGCACCGCTGCCGATCCCGGACAGCGCGCCCCAGGCCAGGGCCGAGGCGCTCAGCGCGGACACGGGTGCCACGAGCGCGGCGGTGACTACCGCGATCAGCGCCATGCCCTGGGCGAGTACAGCGACCGCGTACGAGCTGGTCCGACGCGACTGCAGCCCGCCAAGGAAGTCGGAAAAACCGTAGGCGACCGCTGCGGACAGTGCGAGGAGGACACCCATCAGGTGAATGTAACGACGCCGACCGGCGGGCCCGGGTTCAGGCCGTCGCCTCACCCAGCGTCAACGGGTCGGCGACGACGTCGTCCAGGCCCAGCCAGGACGACCAGCGCGGATCCGGGGCACGGTGCCCAAGGACCCGCCAGGCGGAGCCGGAGGGTACGGCCGGGGGGACCCGCAGCCGCCAGCCCATCTCGGCCAGCGTCCGGTCTCCCTTGCGGTGGTTGCACCGGGCGCACGCGGTGACCACGTTCTCCCAGCAGTGCGGGCCTCCCCGGCTTCGGGGCAGCACGTGGTCGAGCGTCTCGGCCGGGCCCCGGCAGTACACACAACACCAGCCATCCCGGGCGAACACCGCGCGGCGGGTCATACCCACCTGCGCCCGGTAGGGCACCCGCACGAACCGGGTCAGCCGCACCACGCTCGGGGTCGGCAGCGACTGCCGGGCACTGTGCAGGAACCCTTCACCGTCGTGTACCGCGATCGCCTTGGCCGCGAGCAGCAGCACCGCGGCCCGGCGGACCGACACGACACACAACGGCTCGTACGTGGCGTTGAGTACCAACGCTCCGTAGCTGGTGGAGGGCCGTAACCCGGTCATCGCCCCACCTCCCGTCCCGCGCTCATCCTCTCCGACCAACAGCCAATATGCACGTACTAATTCAGAGCATGCCCTTTCTGTCCCGGTACGGGGATGCGATCAGCCCCGTCGACTACCGGACAGGGGACACCTGTGGCGGCCGGAACGCGTACACCATCCCGGCGCTTTCGGCCCGGCGACCCGCCAGCGCGCGGCCGTGGTTCCAGTCACGGTACGGTCCTCCGGTGCTGCGGGCCATCGGGCGATCCGGTAACGAGAAGAGGTGCACTTGTTGACCGACGCCGCAGGCTCACTGCCGCACCCGGCCCTCGCCGGTCCGCTGTTCGACGTGGATCTGAGCGGTAAACCCACCTGCGCCGACGACCCCAGTTCGTTCTGCCAGACGGTCTGGAACTGGACCGGGCACAGCGAACAGTGGGGCTGGCTGGCGGCCAGCAGCGAATGGCTCCTGGTCAAACCGTTCCGGATCCTGCTGATCGTGGGAATCGCGCTGATCGTCCGGTGGGTGGTGCACCGGATGATCCGGCGAATGACCCGGGCCCGCAGCGAGGAGGGCGCCCCGGCGCTGCTGCGGCCGCTCAAGGAACGGGTCAACAGCTCGCTCTGGGACACCGGCGGGCTGCTCAGCGAGCGGCGCCGGCAGCGTGCCGCCACCATCGGCTCGGTACTGCGCAACATCGTGTCGATCCTGATCTTCACGATCGCCGCCATGATGATCCTCGCCGAACTGGGGCTGGATCTCGCGCCGCTGCTGGCCAGCGCCGGGATCGCCGGGGTGGCACTGGGCTTCGGCGCCCAGTCGCTGGTACGCGACGTCATCTCCGGCATGTTCATGCTGCTGGAGGACCAGTACGGGGTCGGCGACATTGTCGACGTGGGCGCGGCGACAGGCACCGTCGAGGCGGTCGGCCTGCGGATCACCACGGTGCGCGACATTGACGGGGTGCTGTGGTACATCCGCAACGGCGAGGTCGTCCGGGTCGGCAACCACAGCCAGAGCTGGGCGATGTCGGTGATCGAGGTGCCGCTGCCGTACGGTACGTCCGTACAGGCCGCGACCGAGGCACTGCAGCGGGTCGGTGAGGAACTGGGTACCGACGAGGAGTGGGCGGCGGACTTCCTGGAGCCGCCGACCGTGGTGGGCGTCCAGCAGCTCACCCGGGACGGGCTGGCGGTCCGGATGCAGGCCAAGACGGTGTCCGGCTCGCAGTGGAAGGTCGGTCGCGAACTGCGGCGCCGGGTGGCCCTCGAGCTGGAACGGGCCGGGATCGCTGCACACTTGGACCCGCAGCGGATGTATCTGCGCTCGACCGGACCGGGCAGTGATCCCGAAGCGCGGGGGGACCTGACCGTTGGTGGCCGGATTGAGGCCAAACCGGAACATTGACGTAGCAGGGCGATAAGTATCCCTTATGACTGCAGAATGTTGCGACAGGCAGGGCAAACGCCACAACTGTCCGCGTCGGCGCTACGCACGGTAAGATCGTTGGCCGACTGCTGTCTTCATCCCTCGCCCGTTCGGACTACCGATACGCCCACCAATCGGGCAGACTCGGGCTGGTACGAACGGTGAAGAGGAGTTGAAGGGTCGGGGGTCGGTGTCCGAACAGCCAGGTCGGTCGGGTTCCGGGTCAGGGTCCGGCGGCTCCGGCATGCAGTCGGGTCCGGCAACCGAGGACCGACCGGCCACCTACCGTGAAGTATTCGCGGTCACCGAGTTCCGGGCGCTGTTCGGCGCGGGCGCGCTGTCGTCGATCGGCGACTATCTCGGCAAGATCGCCCTGGCCGCACTCATGTACCAGCTCACCAACTCGGTGCTGATCTCCGCCGCCAGCCTGGCGATCACCTTCCTGCCCTGGCTGACCGGGGCACCGTTCCTGGTGGCGCTCGCGGAGCGCTACCCCTACCGGCGGGTGATGCTCGGCTGCGACATGGCCCGGATGGGCCTGGTCGCGCTCGCCGCGGTGCCCGGCGTCCCCGTACCCCTGCTGCCGGTGCTGATGTTCGCTGCCGCGATGCTCACCCCGGCCTTCGACTCGACCCGCTCGGCACTGCTGCCGATGGTGCTGACCGGCGACCGTTACGTACTGGGCCTATCGATCAACGGCATGACCACCCAGGCGACCCAGGTCGGCGGCTACGTGTTCGGCGGCGCGATCTCCGCGGTCGACCCCCGGCTGGCACTGCTGGTGGACGCGGCGACCTTCGGGCTGTCCGCGCTGCTGATCGCCACCTACGTACGGGCCCGCCCGGCGGTGTCCGGTTCGCGCACCCGTGGACGTCTGCTCCGGGAGACCGCCGAAGGCTTCCAGGTGGTCTTCGGCAGCCGGGTCCTGCGCTCCATCGCCATCGTCATCCTGTCCGGAGTGGCGTTCGCGGTGCTCCCGGAGGGCCTGGCCGCCGGCTGGGCGCACGAACTGCACGGTGGGTCGATCACCCAGGGTCTGATCATGGCCTCCGGACCGGTCGGGGTGGTGATCGGCGGCGTGGTGATCGGCCGGTTGATCTCCCCCAGCCTGCGCCGACGGATGATCAGACCGCTGGCCATGCTGGTGCCGCTGTCACTGGTCGCGGCGCTGACCGATCCGCCGCTTCCGATCGTACTGGCCCTGACGATGGTGACCGGGTTCGCGATGTCGGTGATCCTGCCGGCGAACGGGCTCTTCGTACAGGCCCTGCCGCACGGCTACCGGGCCCGCGCCTTCGGCGTCATGCAGGGCGGCCTGCAACTGGTCCAGGGCGCGGCGATGCTGGCCGGTGGCGCGGTGGCGAGCACCATCGGGGTGTCCCGTACGGTCGGCTTGTGGGCGCTGATCGGCAGCCTGACGATGGCGGCGGTGGCCGCTCTGTGGCCCAGTTCGGAGGCCTTCGACGAGGCCATCGCGGAGGCCCGGCGACGTGACGACGAGGTCTCCGCGGACACCGCGCCCGACGAAGGCCCGGCAGACCCACCGGCCGCGGCAGGTGACCCGGAGACCGCGCCCGCGACCGGGGGTGGCAAGCGGCCCGGCGAGCAGGAACCGGACACCGCCGCCTCGATCGGGCAGCGCACCGGCGCCGCAGCCGGCGCGGTGGACCTGGCGCCGATGCGCAACGCGGTCGCGGGGCAGGGTCCGGCCTGACCGCTGGCAGCGGCCGGGCTGCGGCCATCTGATGTGAGCCAGGTCCCAGCCGGTGGCGGAACGGCCCGGTACCGCTGGCACCATGGGGGGCGTGTCCGACCAACCGATTGCTCTCACCCCGGTCTCCAGCACCGGCCAGCCGGGTGTGCCCGCAGACCGGCCGGCGGCGACCTTCTACGACGCGATCGGCGGCGCGGACACGTTCCGACGCCTGGTCGACGTCTTCTACCGGGGGGTGGCACAGGATCCGATCCTGCGACCGCTCTACCCGGAGGAGGACCTCGGTCCGGCGGCCGACCGGTTGCGTGGCTTCCTGGAGCAATACTGGGGTGGCCCCCGCACCTATTCCGAGCAGCGCGGCCATCCCCGGCTGCGGATGCGGCACGCTCCGTTCGTGATCGGCACCCGGGAGCGGGACGCCTGGCTGGCACACATGCGTACCGCGGTGGACAGCCTGCACCTGGCCCCCGAGTTCGAGTCCGAACTGTGGACATACCTGGAACGTGCCGCCCAGTTCATGGTCAACTCTCCCGACTGAACACGGTGCTACCGAGCGCCTCGCGACATGACGTCGCATCGAGATTTGAACGTTCAAACCCCCCAAAGGAGACAACCGTGGGAACAGACCCCACCACCCCACCCCCTCCGGCCCCCGGCCGGGAATGGTGGCGCGACGCGGTGTTCTACCAGATCTACGTACGCAGCTTCGCCGACTCCAACGCCGACGGCATCGGCGACCTGGACGGCATCCGCAACAAGCTGGACTACCTCGCCGGCCTCGGCGTGCACGCGATCTGGATCACCCCCTTCTACACCTCCCCGATGGCCGACCACGGCTACGACGTGGCGGACCCCCGCGACGTGGACCCCTCATTCGGTGACCTGGCCGCCTTCGACCGGCTGATCAGCGAGGCACACGCCCGGGACATCCGGGTCACCGTCGACCTGGTGCCCAACCACTCCTCCGACGAGCACGCCTGGTTCACCGAGGCGCTCCGCGCCGCCCCCGGCAGCACCGAACGGGACCGCTACATCTTCCGCGACGGCCGCGGCCCCGACGGCGACGAGCCACCGAACAACTGGCCGGCCGTGTTCGGCGGCCCGGCCTGGCACCGGGTCACCGAGACCGACGGCACCCCCGGGCAGTGGTACCTGCACCTGTTCGACCCCAAGCAGCCCGACCTGAACTGGGAGAACCCGGAAATCTGGGCCGACCTGGAGGAGACCCTCCGGTTCTGGCTGGACCGGGGCGTGGACGGGTTCCGGATCGACGTGGCGCACGGCATGGCCAAGCCCGCCGGACTGCCAGACATCGACGAGCGTTCCCTCGCCCTGCTCGACGGTGGCGGCTCGGCGGCGGAACGCGCACTGCTCGACATCGTCGATCCGCGCTGGGACGCCGACGGCGTACACGACATCCACCGCTTCATCCGCAAGGTACTCAACGACTACCCGGAGGCCATGGCCGTCGGCGAGGTCTGGGTGACCGAGACCGAGCGGCTCCGTCGCTACGTCCGGCCCGACGAACTGCACCTGGCGTTCGACTTCCGGATGGTGGAGTCCCGGTTCCGGGCCGACGAACTGCGCACCACCATCGAAGCGGCATTGGCCACAGTGGACGGTACCGGCGCGCCGACCACCTGGGTGCTGTCCAACCACGACATCGTGCGGCACGTGACCCGCTACGGTGGCGGACTGGTGGGTGCCCGGCGGGGCCGGGCGGCGGCGTTGCTGCAGCTCGCGCTGCCCGGAGTGGCGTACCTGTACCAGGGTGACGAGCTGTCGCTGCCGAGTGTGGAGCCGCCGGACGAGGCGCTGACCGACCCGACCTGGGAGCGCAGCGGACACACCCAGCGGGGCCGGGACAACTGCCGGATCCCGATTCCGTGGGCCGCCGGCGAACCGCCGTACGGCTTCTCCGAGGGTGGCGCCGGCAGCTGGCTGCCGATGCCGGCCGGCTGGGGGCCGCTGGCCGCCGGGTCACAGGAAGGCGTGGCCGAATCGACCCTGTCGTTGTACCGGCAGGCCCTGAAGCTGCGGCGGGAGCACGACGGTTTCCACGGTGGGTTGACGTTCCAGGACGCGCCGCACGGCTGCCTGACCTTCCGCCGGGACGGTGGCCTGACCTGCTTCGTGAACACCACGAACACCGCCGTACCGCTGCCGGCCGGCGAGCCGCTGCTGACCAGCGTGCCGCTGACCGCCGAGGGCCAGCTGCCGGGCGACGCGACGGCCTGGCTGGCGTAACGGCCTGGCTGGTGTGCCTGGCCGCTGCACGGCCCGCGTCGGCGGCATCCGGGATGCCGCCGACGCGGCGCGCTCACGGCGCGAAGGTCTTCAGGTGGCCCGGTGTCCCCGGCAGGCCAGGGTCCCGCCTTCGCCCAGATCCGAGATCACCGCCGGCCGCTCGGGCCGACTCATCAGTCGCTGGTGGGTCCCGGACGTCCTCACCCGTACCGCCGGGGACTGAGCGTGGACGCGCTGACCTGTGACGTCAGCGACCCCCACGCACTCACCGCAGCGTTGGCACACACCTTCCCGACCGAATCGACATCCTGGTCAACAATGCCGGCGGCAACACCGACTTCGACCGGCCCAACGCCGTCAGGTACGGATGTGGCCGTCGCCGACCACCACGTACTTCGTACTGGTCAGCTCCGGCAGCCCCATCGGGCCACGGGCGTGCAGCTTCTGGGTGGAGATGCCGATCTCGGCGCCGAAACCGAACTCGGATCCGTCGGTGAACCGGGACGAGGCGTTGACCAGCACGGCGGCCGCGTCGACCCGGGCCGTGAACTCGCGGGCCGCCGACTGGCTTCCGGTCACGATCACCTCCGAATGGCCCGAGCCGTACCGGCGGATGTGCCCGACCGCCTCGTCCAACGACCCGACCACAGCCGCGGACAGTTCCATGGCCAGATACTCGGTGCCCCAGTCCTCGTCGGTGGCCGGCAGTACCGGAACGTCGACCTCGGCGCCGTGGGCGGCCACCGTCTCGTCGCCGTGTACGACGACACCGGAACCCTGCAACGCCCGCAGTGCGCGGGGCAGGAAACTGTCCGCCCGGTCGGTGTGTACCAGCAGCGACTCGGCCGCGTTGCACACCGACGGGCGCTGCGTCTTGGCGTTGAGCAGGATGGCCAGCGCCATCCCCTCGTCGGCGGCGGCGTCGACGTAGACGTGGCAGTTGCCGACGCCGGTCTCGATCACCGGCACTGTGGACTCCTCCACCACCGACCTGATCAGCTTCGCGCCGCCGCGCGGGATCAGTACGTCCACCAGCCCGCGGGCCCGCATCAGGTGTTTGACCGAATCGTGGCCCCCGCCCGGGACGAGTTGCACCGCGTCGGCCGGCAGGCCGCTGGCCGTGAGCGCGTCGCGCAGCACCGCCACGATCGCGGCGTTGGAGTGCCGGGCCGAGGACGAACCGCGCAGCAGAACCGCGTTGCCGGACTTGACCGTCAGGCCGGCGGCGTCCGCGGTGACGTTCGGCCGGCCCTCGTAGATGATGCCGACCACGCCGAAGGGCACCCGGATCTGCCGCAGTTCCAGCCCGTTGGGCAGTACACCGCCGCGGACGACCTCGCCGACCGGGTCCGGCAGCCCGGCGATCTGGCGCAGCCCGTCGGCCATCCCCTCGATCCGGTCCGGGGTCAGCGACAACCGGTCCAGCATCGCCTCCGCGGTGCCGGCGGCCCGGGCCGCGTCCACATCGGACCGGTTCTCGGTGAGCAGCTGCGGGGCGGCGGCACTCAGCGCGTCGGCCATCGCCCGCAACGCGGCGTCCTTGACCGCACGCGACGCCAGCGCCAGTTCGGTGGCGGCCTGCCCACCTCGACGGGCGACCCCGTGTACCGCAGCAGCTTCCGACATGCCTCCAGCGTAGTCAGCGCGGCGAGCCTCTAGAGCAGGACCAGATCGTCGCGGTGCACCAGTTCACGCTCGTACTCGTCGCCCAGTTCGCTGGCCAGCTCCCGGGTGCTGCGCCCGAGAAGTCGAGGAAGTTCCGCGGCGTCGTAGTTGACCAGGCCGCGGGCCACCGACCGGCCGCTCTCGTCGACCAGGTCCACCGGGTCGCCGGCGGTGAACGTGCCGTCCACCCCGTGTACCCCGGCGGGCAGCAGCGACGACCGCCGTTCCACCACCGCCCGGACCGCACCGGCGTCCAGGTGCAGACGGCCCAGCGGGGTGGTCGCATGCGCCAACCAGAACAACCGTTGCCGGGGGCGACGTGTCGCGGCGTGGAAGAACGTGCCGACCTCACCGCCGCGCAGGGCGTCGCCGGCCCGGTCCGCGGCGGTCAACACCACCGGGACCCCGGAGGTGGCGGCGATCCGGGCGGCATCCACCTTCGTCGCCATCCCGCCGGTACCGACCCCGGCGCGCCCGACACTGCCCAGCCGTACCCCGGCCAGTTCGTCCGGCCCGCTGACCTGGGCGATGCGCCGGGCACCGGGCTGGCGTGGATCACCGTCGTACAGCGCGTCCACGTCGGAGAGCAGCACCAGCAGATCGGCCCGTACCAGCGCGGCCACCAGCGCGGCCAGCCGGTCGTTGTCGCCGAAGCGGATCTCCTCGGTGGCGACCGTGTCGTTCTCGTTGACGATCGGCAGTACCCCGAGGTCGAGCAACCGGCGCAGGGTGCGCAGTGCGTTGCGGTACCGGCTGCGGCGGATCACCTCGTCCACGGTCAGCAGCACCTGGCCGACCTGCTGGGAGTGCCGGCCGAAGGAGGTCGCGTACCGGTGGATCAGCGCCACCTGCCCGACGCTCGCGGCGGCCTGCTGGGTGGCCAGGTCGCGGGGCCGGTGCGACAGACCGAGCGGGGCCAGCCCGGCCGCGATCGCGCCGGAGGAGACCAGGATGATCTCCGTACCGTCGGCGCGTCTGCGGGCCAGCTCATCGACCAGCGCGTCCAGCCGGTGCGGGTCGAGGCCGCCGGCCCTGGTGGTCAGCGACGAGGAACCCACCTTGACCACGATGCAGCGCGCCGAGTGGACCATGGTCGCGCGCGAGCTTGCTGATCCGTCCATCGAGGCGCACCGTACCCGCGTCTGGCCGCCCACACTTCTCCGGCGTCCGGCAACCCCTACCAGTGGAACTCGGGGTGTAGTCCGGTACTGACCGGCGCCGGGGCGTCCGGCTCGCGGTGCCAGCCGTCGGTGGTGACGTCCAGCCCGACGTGCTGCGCCCGGACGTACAGGTCGGTGGCGCCGCGCCGGCCGGGATCGGGTGGGCTGGTGGCCAGCCCACCGAACACCAGCACCTGGTCGCCCCGCCGCAGGTTGCGCAGCGCCAGGTCAGCCAGTTCTCCGCTGGTCTCGACGGCGATGTGCACCTCGTCGGGCTCGGCCGGCGGCTCCCCGAAAGAGGGCCGGCCGTCGCCACCGTCGGCGGGACAGCACAGGACGAACCGGGCCAACGGCGCCCCGTCGAGCGTGTACTCGCGCATCGGATTGTCGGCCACCCGGCCGATGTAGAGACTTGGAATACCCATCGCACCCCCCGGTGCTCACGCCGCAGCAGTGCCCGCTCTCGATTGTGCGGTGCCCCACGTCGCGCCGCAGGGCGAATGGCCGGCGAAGTTCGAGGTGTCGGGTGTCTCCGTGCCCCGCCGCACGGCCCGGCAGCACCACATCGGCCGGCCGGGCACGGTAGCGTACGGGACCGGTTGCCGTGTCCCGTACCGCCCGCGGCGCACCCCTGGGCGGCCGCCGGGGCGCCCGGTGACCAGCGGCCGGTCGACGGTGCGGCCCGGGGTCGACGACGGGGGTGGGCGTACACCCGTGGTGGGCACCCACCGGACTGTCGGTCACCATGGAGACCAACGTCATCGACCGCTGGTGGTCGAGCTGACGGACACCCGGAGGATAAATCCGACATGGCGAGTAAGAGCACATCGAAGAACCCGGGCAACCGCTCCGGCACCGGCTCCGGCCCGTCCGGCGGGGGCAACCGGCCAGGTGGCGGTAGCCGTCCGGGCGGCGGCTCGGCCAAGCAGCGGGCCAAGGCGGCGAAGGCGGTGGCCGCGGCACGGGCCGAGCGGGCCCGCCGGAACCGGGTCATCGTCACCGTGTCCGTCTGCGTGGTACTGCTGGCCGTCGTGATCGGCGCGGTGATCTTCGCCAACTATCAGAACGACAAGGCCAAGAACGCGGTGATCAAGGCACACACGATCAGCGCGAACTACCCGGTGAAGGTCGACAACGGGACAGTGCTGGCCGGCAAGGACAGCGCCAAGACCAAGATCGAGATCTACGAGGACTTCCTCTGCCCGTACTGCGGTCAGCTGGAGCAGAAGTACGGCGACGAGATGCAGAAGGACCTCAACTCCGGGAAGTTGCAGATCCGCTACCGCATCGTCGACACGCTCAACCAGAACTCCAACCCGGCCGGATACTCGCAGCGGGCCGCAAATGCCGCGTTCGCCAGCGTGCAGAACGGCAAGTTCGCCTCGTACCACTGGAGCCTGTTCCACAACCAGCCGAAGGAGGGCGGCCCCGGCTACAGCAACGCGCAGTTGCAGAGCCTGGCGGACCGGCTCGGCGGCGGAGGTGGCGACTTCAGCAAGTCGCTGAAGTCCGGGAAGTACAACTCCTTCCCCGACCAGCAGGCGCAGAAGCTGAGCAACGACAAGTCCCTGCACCAGGCCGACGGCAGTTTCGGCACGCCGACCGTGGTGCACGACGGCAAGTTGGTCGACAGCAACAAGTCGAACTGGCTGAGCAGCCTGGTCAACGGCTGAGCCTCAGCAGCATCGGCACCGGCCCGCCGGCATCCGCCGGCGGGCCGGTCCGTCTCCGAGCTGGTCCGTGTCCGGGCCGGTCCGTGTCCGGGCCGGCTGCCGGGACAGGCAGGTTCAGCTGGTCTCCTCGGCGATGTCCGCAGTGTCCGACATCGCCTCCAACCGCTCCCGCACCTCAGCCATCCGGGCGCCCTGCGCCCGCTGACGGGCACCGGTGCCGCCGGCCTGCCACGGGTGCGGACCGTCCAACGGCCGATACTCGCAGCCGGCCGCGTCCAGCCGACCCAGGTGCTCGGCCAGCCGTTCGACAAGGTCGACGGCCGGCGCACCGGTCCACGCCACGTCGGCCGCGGCGCAGGCGCGCGGAAAGAGCATGTAGTCCAGGTGCCGGCTGGTCGGGATGTACTCCGACCAGCCCTGAAACTGCAGGCCGATGACCCGCGCGCGTTCGGCGTCCGACCAGTCGGCCGGGACCGGGTCGAAGCCGATCACGTCGTCCAGTGTCGCCGGGCCGCCGATGGACAGCGGTTCCACCGCGTCGTCGGACTGGTCGTAGTCGAAGTACAGCGGGTAGACCGGGCAGCGGACCAGGTCGTAGCCGGCGGCGGCGGCCCGTCGACCCACCTCGCTGCCCCGCCAGGCGGTCACGATCGTGTCGTCGAGCACGCCGCCGGTCACGAAGCCCTCGTCCCAGACCACCATCCGCCGGCCCTGCCCGGACAGGTGCCCGGCGACCTCGCGCAGGAACCGGCCGTGCATGGCGACCGGGTCGTCGACACCCTGCTCGCGCATGTACGCGGCGACCTGCGGGTCACCGACCCAGTCGCGCAGTACGCACTCGTCGCCACCGAGGTGCATGTAGGGCACCGGCATCGCGGTCAGCAGCTCGTCCAGGACGTCCACCACGAACTGGACGGTCGCCGGCAGCGGCGTGACCACGCCCGCCGAGATGCCCCAGCCGGTGTGCACGCTGTGCCCACCGACGCCCAGCTCCGGGTACGCGGCGAGCAGCGCGGAGGCGTGCCCCGGCAGGTCGATCTCCGGCACCACGGTGACGCCCCGCTCGGCGGCGTACGTACCGATCTCGGCGAGGTCCTCCAGCGTGTAGTAGCCGCCGTGCGGGGTGCCGTCGTGGGATCCGTCCCGGTTGCGGCCGACCTGGGTGCCGGGCCGGTGGGTGGCCACCCGGGTCAGTTCCGGGTAGCGGCGGGACTCGATCCGCCAGCCCTGGTCGTCGGTGAGGTGCAGATGCAGCCGGTTGAGCCCGTGCATGGCGAACAGGTCGACGTAGCGCAGCAGTACGTGCTTGGGCTGGAAGTGCCGGGACACGTCGAGCATCCCGCCGCGCCAGGGCAGCGCCGGCGCGTCGGTGACCGCACCGCAGTCCAGTTCCCAGGCGGTGTCGGCCGGGGCGACGGTACGCCACGCGGCGTCGGGCAGCAGCTGACGCAGCGTACGGGCGGCGTGCCGGGCGCCGTCGACCGTACCGGCGACGAGTTCGACACCCTGCGGCGTCACCCGCAGGCGGTAGCCTTCCGGCTCGCTGATCTGCTCGTCGAGGCCTACCGACAGCTCCGGTCCGGCGCCGTCGGGGCGCAACGGCAACCGCAGCGGCGCGAGCAGCAGCCGTACCGCGTCCGCGGCGGCCTCGGCGCCGGGCGCGACGCTGAGCCGGGTGTCGGCGGTCAGCACCAGGCTGCCGGGTTGGCGCTCAGCGTGGCGCGGGCGAGGGATCAGGGTCTGGTACCGGTCTGTCATCGGGCGGTCCCTTCTGCGTCGATCGTGCGGTGTGGCGGTACGGACGGTGCGGGTGCCGGCGGCGCGGTGGTGTGCCGGACGGCGAGGCCGAGCACGACGATGAGCGCGGCCAGTGCCGCGGAGGTGCACAGCGCGGCCGGTAGACCGGCCGCGTCGGCCAGGAAACCGATCAGCGGCGGCCCGCCGAGCTGGCCGGCGTAGCCGACCGTGGAGGCGGCGGCGACTCCACCGGCTCCACCGATCGCGCCGGCCCGAGCGATGGCGATGGGGAAGACGTTGGCGATGCCGAGGCCGAACAGCACGTACCCGACGAACGCGAGCGGAACCGTACCGGCGAGGGCGGCGAGCAGCATCCCGACGGTGGCCAGCAGTGCACCGCCGACCAGTACCCGGGTACGGCCCCAGGCCAGCACCAGTACGTCCCCGGTCAGCCGGCCCAGTGCCACCGACAGCGAGTACACGGCGAAGCCGTACGCGGCCGGTCCTGGTCCCGAATGCAGGTCCTGGGCCAGGTGCAGCGCACCCCAGTCGCCCATCGAACCTTCGCCGTAGGCGGTGCACAGCGCGATCACGCCCAGCGCGACCAGGGCGGCGCGCACCCCGGCCAGCGGAATCAGCCGGGTGTGCGGCGGCGTGTCGGCGGCCGGCGGCGGTACCGTTCCGCGCCACACGGCGGGGCCCACCAGCGCGACGACCACCAGCCCACCGACTGCGACGAGGGCGAGGTGCCCGCGCGGGGCCAGGTACGCCGCGACCAGACCACCGATCAACGCGCCGAGCAGCCCACCGAGGCTCCACAGGCCGTGCAGGGTGGACATGACGGTACGGCCGGTGGCGGTCTCCACATCCACGGCCGCGCTGTTGAGCCCGACGTTGTTGGTGCCGTACCCGATGCCGAACAGCAGTAGTGCCCCGCCGAGGCCGAGCACCGAGCCGGGTAGCGCCGGCAGCGTGGTGACCAGGCAGAGCAGTACGGAGCCGACGACGGTGACCCGGTGACTGCCGTAGCGCTGGCAGACCCGGCCGGCGACGGGCATGGCGGCGAGGGCGCCGAGGGTGGCGCACAGCAGGGCGACGCCCAGTCCGCTGGCCGAGGCACCGACGTGCTCCTTGACCTGCGGTACCCGGACCGCCCAGCTGGCCATCAGCACCCCGTCGAGGGCGAACAGCACGCCGAGCGGCATCATTCTGCGGATGCCTGGCCACATGCGTAAGCCCCCTGGCGGTATCGGGTGTTGCTAAGGTCAGAAATTAACAGGCAGGGTTCCTGATGGAAAGGTCATGGAGGGAGCGAGGTGGCAGCCAGACCCGACAACGTGACCAGCGGCACACCGACCAGCGGCGCGACCCCACGCACCGCCACCCCGCGCACGGCACGGCTGATCAACGACCGGGCCGCCTTCGACCTGCTGCTCGACCGCGGACCACTCACCCGTACCGAGCTACGGGAACTGACCGGGCTGTCCCGCCCCACCATCGCCGACCTGATCGACCGGTTGACCGCCGGCGGCCTGGTCACCGTGGTCGGCGAGGCCGGCGCCCAGCGACGCGGACCCAACGCCGTGCTGTACGGGGTGGCCGCGGACCGCGCCCAGGTCGCCGGCGTCGAAGTACGGCCCGGCAGCCTCATCGCGACGCTCGCCGACGTCACCGGGCGCCCCACCGGGCACGCCGAACACCCGCTGGACCCCGCAGCGGAACCCGACGCCCAAGTGCTGCGGGTGCTCGACGCGGCCGGCGCCGACCAACGGCTCGGCGCGGTCGTGGTCGGCACCCCCGGCCTGATCGACCCCCGCACCGGCGACGTCGCCTACGTGGCGCAGATGCCCGGCTGGCACCACAACCTGCTGCCTGGCCTCCGGAACCGGCTCGGCACGCCGGTACGCGTCGACAACGAGGTCAACCTGGTCGGGCTGGCCGAGCACCGGCACGGCGCCGCCCGTGGCCGGGACAGCTTCGCGCTGCTGTCGGTCGGCCGCGGCCTCGGAGTGGCGGTACTGCTCGGCGGCCGGCTGCACCGCGGCGCCTCCGGCGGCGCCGGTGAGATCGGCTACCTCCCGCTCGGCGCGACCGGCAACCTGGCCGAACTTGCCGGCGGTGCGGCCATCGTCGACCTCGGCCACCGCCACCGGATACCCGGAGAGGATCCCGGTGCCGTGGTCACCACGGCACTCGACCGCCGACGGGATGCGTTCCTGGACGAGCTGGCCGACCGGATCACGGTGGCCGCGGCCGGGGTCTGCGCCGTACTCGACCCGGGTTTCCTGGTCCTGGCCGGGCCCGTCGGGCTGGCCGGTGGTGGCGTGCTGGCCGACCGGGTGGGTCGCCGGTTGGCCGAGCGGGTGCCTCTGGACACCGAGGTACGTCCCGGCACCGTCACCGGCGAACCGGTGCTGCGCGGCGCCGTGGGCACCGCGCTGGACCTACTGCACCAGGCGACCTTCCAGTCCTGACCTGCCGCCGGTGACCGACAGGGCCACCGGCGGCCGATCTCAACGCCCGACAACCTGCCGGTACCAGTGGTAGCTGGCCTTCGGGATCCGCTGCTGGGTCTGATAGTCCACGTACACCAGGCCGAAGCGCTTGGCGTAGCCGTAGCCCCACTCGAAGTTGTCCATCAACGACCAGCAGAAGTAGCCGCGCACATCCACCCCGTCGGACATCGCGGCCCGAACCGCCCGCAGATGGCCGTCCAGGTAAGCGATCCGCTCCTGGTCGTCGACCACACCAGCCACCACCATGTCCGGGTACGAACAACCGTTCTCGGTGATGTACACCGGCGGCAACTGGGGGTAGTTGTCCTTCAGCCAAACCAGCAGCCGGCGCAGCCCGTCGGGCTCGACCGACCAGCCCATCCCGGTACGCGGCAGTTCCGCCGGCGGATTGTCCAGCACCGCGATGTCGGTCGCCACCCGCCGGGCCGGGTCCGGTTCGCTGGTCGGGGCGTGCTTGGCATAGGTCGGGAAGTAGTTGTTCAGCCCGAGGAAGTCCAACGACTGATGCGCCAGTTCCAGGTCACCGGCCCGGCGGAATGAGAAATCGGTGATCTCGCCCCACAGTTCCCGCTCCCCGTCCGGGTAGTGCCCGGCCAGCACCGGATCGGTGAAGACCCGGTTGGACAGCAGGTCGGCTCGGCCCGCCGCGGCCCGGTCGGCAGGCGTGTCGGTCGCCGGGGTGACGTGGCTGAGATTCAGCGTGACACCGAACTGCTCGCCGCCCTTACGCTGCGCCCGCATCGCCTGTACGGCCAGCCCGTGCCCGACCATCAGATGGTGCGCGGCGGCCAGCGCGCCCTGCCCCTCCTGCGCGCCCGGCGCGTGTCTGCCCTCCGCGTAACCGATGAAGGCACTGCAGAACGGCTCGTTCAAAGTGATCCACAACGGAACGCGGTCGGCGAGCGCGTCGTGCACCAGCGCCGCGTAGTCGGCGAAACGTTCGGCGGTGTCGCGTACCCGCCAGCCGCCGGCATCCTCCAGCGCCTGCGGCAGATCCCAGTGGTAGAGGGTCAGCGCCGGCGTGATGCCGGCCCCGACGAGCCGGTCGACCAACCGCTGGTAGAAGTCGAGCCCGGCGGTGTTGACCGGACCCTTGCCGTGCGGTTGGATCCGGGGCCACGCCACCGAGAACCGGTACGCGCCGATGCCCAGTTCGCGCATCAGTTCTACGTCCTCGGCGTAGCGGTGGTAGTGATCGCAGGCCACGTCGCCGTTGTCGGCACCGACCACCGCACCAGGGGTGTGCGAATACGTGTCCCAGATGGACGGTCCGCGACCGTCAGTGTCGACGGCCCCCTCGATCTGGTACGACGCGGTGGCCGTACCCCACAGGAAGCCCTCGGGGAACTCCGGTAGATCCACAGTAGGCACTGGTCAGCCCTCCAGTTCGAAAACGGCGACGCCGTACGCGGAGAGCGTGACCTCGGTGACCGCGTCCCCACCGGTGAGCGGGCACAGTACGCCGCTGGCCAACCGCGGAGCCACCGTCACCTCGTCGGGGTGCTGGCTGACCAGCCAGGCGAACCGCCGCCCGTCCTCGTGCACCAGCGTGTCGGTGAACACCCGCGCATCGTCGACCACGATCCGGCGCCGGGCACCGGAGATCTGCGCGAGCGCGTCGTAGATGCGGTGGCTGTCCTCCGGGTTGATCCGGTCACTGACCGAGGCCATGTGTTCCAACGGGTAGGTGCACAGCACCGTCTCCCCGGCGCCGACCGCGTGCCGCAGCAGGGCCGGATTGCCGTGCTGGTCGGTCGCGACGACCTTGGCGTCCCTGGCCTGTACCGGCAGGAACGCCCGGCTGTCGGTGTTGCCGGCGGCCCGGAAGCGAAGCGTCTCGCCGGCAGCGATGGAACCGAAGTCGTCGGTGAAGGTCAGCTCCACCACGTCGTCGTCGATCGGGTTGTTCAGCCCGTACGCGAGCTGGTGCTCCACCCCGAACATGTCGTCCAGCTTCTGATACCAGGGGCCGCGGTGGAACGCGTGCTCACCGGAGCAGTACGACAGGTAGACCACGGCACCGCGCTCGGCGAACTCGCGCAACCTCAGCCAGGTGGGCGCGAGGATCTGTCGGGTGGACGGCAGCAGGTAAAGCTTCGCGTCGTCGACCAGGCCGTCCTCCTCCCGGCTGAAGCCGACCGGCAGACCGGCCTCCCGGGCCGAGACGTAGCCCTGCCGCAGCGTGTGGAACACCAACCGGCGGTCCGGTGCGGTGGAGATCGGGTAGTCGCGTTCCAGATAGGACGTGACCACCAGCGCGGCGTCCACGTCGTCGCGGCGGGTCGCGGTGAAATCCACCGTGGACAGCACATCGGCGAAGGCCGCGAGTTCACGCAGCGGCGCCTTCGGCTCCCCCTCGTTGGTGGTTATGCCGAAATGCATCTCGAACGGGTGGTGCCGGTACGGGTCCTGGGTGTTGAGATGGTCGTAGTCGGTGTTGTTCCAGGCGATCCAGCCGGTCGCACCGGCCAGCAGCGAGGTGTGCAGCGACTGCCGGTAGTAGTGGCCCTGGTTGGCTTCGGAGACGAAGTCGGTGGACAACCCGAACTCCTCCAGCACCACCGGGCGGTCCGCGACCGCGGCCAGCTCGCAGAGGAACGCCGCGTTCAGGTGCTGGCGGATCTGGTCGGTCTCCATCTTGTACACGTGCGGGCCGACGAAGTCGACCAGCCGGCCGGTCTCGCGTACCGAGAAGCCGTTGTCCTCACCGGTCACCTCGATACCCCAGGCGCCGTCGCCCAGCGACACCGGCTGCTGTCCGCCGCCGGCCCGTACCGCCTGCACCATCAGGGTGGCCCAGCTCGTCACGTCAGCGGTTGGCGCCACCGGCTCACCACGGCGACGACCGTAGATCGGCATCTCGTTGCTGATCAGCCAGCCGGTCACGGCGTCGTGGGTGTGGAAGCGGCGGACCATCTGCTCGACGAACCACGCCTGCCTGGCCACCAGCCACACATCGGCGTACAGGTCCCGGCCGATCCCGCCACGCCAGGCCGGATCCCAGTTCTCCCCGGACATGTGGCCGACGATGAAGGTCGGGATCGAGGTCATCCCGCATTCGGTGTGCGCGTCCAGGAAGTCCCGGAAGTGTTCGACCTTCTGCTCGTCGATGGTGTCCGGTTCCGGATGGAAGTCGGGCCAGTAGAAGAACGAGCGGGTCTGCCGCAACCCGTGCTCGGCCAGTACCCGTAGTTCCTCGCGGACCACCCGGGGGTCGTAGTTACGCCACATCAGCGGGCCACCGGTACGGGACCAGAAGTTGGCGCCGAGCCAGCTGACCGGCTGGCCGTCGACGATCACCTTCGCGGAGTTGCGCCGCATCACATTCCTTCCATCACACCGGACAGGTACGCGCCGCGCGGACTACTTCACGGCACCAGCGGTCAGGCCCTGCACCAGATAACGCTGCAGCAGCAGGAAACCGACCACGACGGGAACGCTGACCACCAGAGACGCTGCCATCACCTGGTTCCAGTACACCGAGGTCTGGGTGGAGTATTCGCGCAGGCCGATGGCCAGCGTCTTGGACGCGTCGTTGGTCATCACCGACGCGAACAGGGTCTCGCCCCAGGCCGTCATGAACGAGTAGATGCCCACCGCGACGATTCCCGGTTTCGCCGCTGGCACCACAATGGACAGCAGAATGCGCAACGGGCCGGCACCGTCCACCTTGGCCGCCTCGTCCAACCCACGCGGGATCGTCTCGAAGTAGCCGACCAACATCCAGATCGAGAACGGCAGCGAGAAGGTCAGATACGTGATGACCAGGCCGATCCGCGAACCGTTCAGCGCGAAGCCGATCTGCTGACCGATGTTGACGTAGATCAGGTACAGCGGCAGCAGGAACAGGATGCCGGGGAACATCTGGGTGGACAGTACGGTCATCCGGAACAGCTGCCGGCCGGCGAACCGGTACCGGCTGATCGAGTACGACGCGAAGATCGCGACCGCCACCGACAGCACGGTCGAGGACAACGACACGACCAGGCTGTTGCTGAAGTACTTGGCCAGCGGAATCGTGGACCAGATGTCCACGAACGGGCGCGCCGTCATGGCGGTCGGTATCCACCGGAACTCGCCCTGTACGTCCTTCAGCGGCTTGAGCGCCGAGGTGAGCATGACGTACAGCGGGGCCAGGGTGAACAGGGCCAGCAGGGTCAGTCCGACCGCACGGACCACCTTGAACGTACGAGACTCATGCACGGCGCGACCTCCTCGACGTCACCAGCAGGTATCCGGCGGTGACCACCAGCAGGAACAGCAGAAGCAACACGCTCATCGCCGAACCCAGACCGAAGTTCCAGGTCAGGAACGACGACTGGTACACGTGGATGGAGATCAGGTCGGCCGACGGTGGGATCGACTCGGCGAACAGCGTGTACGGCACGTTGAAGTCGTTGAACGTCCACAGGAACAGCACCAGGATCAGTACCTGGTTGACGCCGCGCAGCATCGGCAGGGTCAGCCGGCGGAACTGCTGCCACATCGAGGCACCGTCCACCGCGGCCGCCTCGTAGATGTCGCCGGGCAGCGACTGCATCCCGGCCATCAGGGTCAGCAGCGCGAACGGCCACAGCCGCCACACCGCGACCACCACGATGGACACGAACGCGTTGTTGCCCAGTAGCCAGAACGTGCTGCCGTCGGTCACGTGCAGCTGGGTGAGTAGATGGTTGACCATGCCGTTGTCCCGGCTGAGCATGAACTTCCAGACGATCACCGCGGCGTAGACCGGCAGCGCGTACGGGATCAGGAACAGGGTGCGCAGGATGGCCCGGCCGCGGAACGCGCGCTGCAACAGGGTTGCGGCGAACATGCCCAGCAGCCAGGACGCGGCGACCACGAGGATGGTGAACGCGATCGTCACCCCGAACGACTTCAGCAGCGCCGAGCCGATGCTGGAGTTGAAGTCGACCCCGTAGGAGTAGTTGCTCAGTCCGGCGAACGGCGCGTCCAGCCAGTGCCGGAGGAAGAACTGGTTGAGTTTCAGGAAACTGATGCCGATCCCGGTGAGCATCGGGATCACGTGCACCAGCAGCTCGAACAGGATGGCCGGCGCCAGCAGCAGGTACGGTAACGCCCGGGAGTGGCGCACGCCCCGTCGCGCCCGGTCACTGGTGGGTTGCTCGTCGGTGTCCGGCTCGCCCTGGTCCTGGACGGCGGTTCTGCTTGCCGACATGACCGCTCTCCTACCTTCCCGCCTGCGTACGGTCCGTTGCTGGGTGCTGTAGCGCAGTGGGCGGCGCCGCCGGCCCGGGGCCCTGCCGGGCACTGTCCGGGCCGGCGCGCCGCCCGCTACCTGAGCGCGCGCACCGTCCGGTCCGATCAGCCGCCGCTCTGCATCTTCTGTTCGGCGTCGGCCAGGGCCTTCTTCACGTCCGCGTCGGTGACCGTCTTTCCGGTGGCCGCCTGGGCGATCAGGTCCTTCATCGCGTTTCCGACGGTCGTCTCGAACTGACTCTCGTTCGGGATCATCGGCATCGGCGCGGAGGTCTTGGCCAGTACGTCGACGAACACCTTGTTCTCCGGTGTCTGGAACGTCGGGTCGGTGGACGCCTCCTGGGTGACCGGCAGTGCGCCGAACTTCTTGTTCAGCGTGACCTGCTCGCCGCGGCTGGTCATGAACTTGATGAACTTCAGCGCACCGGTCTCGTTCTTGTCCTTGAACGCCGCGATGTTGATGCCGGCCACGTGGCTGTTGACAGCTTTGCCTCCGGCCGGCAGCGGTGACAGCAGCGGGATGGGCGCGACCCCGTAGTCGGCGGTGGTCATTCCACCGGCCTCGATGCCCGCCGCGGTGTTGTTCTGGCCCATCAGCATGGCGGCCTTGCCGGAGGTGAAGTCACTGATGGCGTCGGTGGTGGTGGCGTGCTCGGCGGAGGCGGGGGTGGCCACCTTCTCGGTACCGAGCAGGTCGATGTACTGCTTGACGCCCTTGACGTTGCCGGGGTCGGTGAAGGTGGCCTTGCTGCCGGAGTTGAAGAACTCGCCGCCCTGCTGCTTGCCGAACATGAAGGCGAAGTGCGCGTTCTCGGTGTAGCTTGCCCCGGCCAGGGTCATCCCGTAGTGCTTCTTGCCCGGGTCGGTCAGCTTGCGGGCGTCGGCGACCAGTTCGGCCCAGGTCTTCGGCGCGGCGGTGATGCCGGCGGCCTTGAACTGCTTCTTGTTGTAGAACAGCCCGTAGGACAAGCCGTACAGCGGGACCGAGGTGGGCGTCTTACCCTTCGCGCCGGTCGAGCTCATGCTGGTGGCGAGGAACTTGTTCCCGCCGATCTTGTTCAGGTTGGCCTTGTCGAAGCCCACGAACGCACCGGTGGCCTGCAACGAGGCGGACCAGGTGTTGCCGATGTTCACCACGTCGGGGCCCTGGCCGGAGGTGGTGGCCGACATGATCCGGTTGAGCAGGTCGTTCCAACCGATCACCTGCAGGTTGACCTTGATTCCGGTCTGTTTGGTGAACTTGGCGAGTTCGGGCCGCAGCACATCCTTGTCGTTCTGGATGCTGGTGCCCTGGTTGCTCGCCCAGTAGGTGAGGGTCTTCGAGTCCGAGCCGTTGCCCGAGGAGCAGGCCGTGAGGCTCACCCCGGCAACGAGGGCCGCAGAGAGTACAGCGGTCCCGAGTATCCGCTTGTGCACGATCGACTCCTTCGTCACCGCGCTACGGCGCGGTGTCCGTGCCACACAACGTCCGGTCGTCCTACGCTGGACCGCAGTGGCATGAACCGGTTCAGGTGGAGCCGATACTAGACCACCGGGGCCGATTTCTGAACCGGTTCACCTGTAAGAAGTCAACGGTTGGTACGCAACCGTACATACCACAACTTTCCAGGCCGAAGCCCGGACGTCAACCCACCGTGCTGGCCCGGATCTCCAGATGCCGCGGGGTCAGCCAGCGGTCCTGAGCGGAACCGGTCGCGATGCGCTCCAGCAGCAACCCCGCGGCGACGCCGGCCTCCGCGGCGACATCGTGGCTGAACGCGGTCACGGCCGGTCGTACCAGTTCACACAATGGGGAGTCGTCCCAGGCCAGTACCGCCAGCTCGGTCGGGACCTTCACACCTGCGCTGACCAGCTCGGACACCGCGGCCACCGCCATCACGTCGTTGTCGTAGATGATCGCCGACGGTGGGTCCGCGGCGGCCAGCAGCGCACGGGTGGCCGCCAGCCCGGCGCGCGCCGTGTAGTCGGCCTCCAGCTGTACCTGCTCGCTGCCCAGCAGTTCCCGGCATGCCTCGGCGAAGTACCCGCTGCGCAGCGCGGCATGCTCCAGCCGCTGCGGGCCGGAGACCCGGGCGATGCGCCGGTGCCCCAGGCCAACCAGATGCCCGACCGCCCGCATCATCGCGTCGTGGTCGTTGACCCGGGTACTGGGGATACCCTCGTACTCCCGCTGTGCGCCCAGCACCACGCCCGGCGCGCCCAGCTCCCGGAGCAGCCCCGGCCGCGGGTCCTCGGTGCGCATGTCCAGCAGCAGTACGCCGTCCACCCGTCGGCCCGCCCACCAACGCCGGTAGGTGTCCAGTTCGGTGACGACATCGCGCACAGTGGTCAGTAGCAACGCGGTACCCCGGCCGGCCAGGGTCTCCTCGATACCGGCCACGACCCGCATGAAGTACGGCTCGGTGGCGAGCAGTTCGGGTTCGCGGGCGGCGATCAGACCGACCGCGTCGGCCCGGTCGGAGGACAGCGCGCGGGCCGCGCTGCTGGGCACCCAGCCCAGTTCCTCGGCGATCGCGAGTATCCGGGCCCGGGTAGCGGCGGATACCCCGGGTCGACCGTTCAACGCGTACGACACGGCGCCCTTGGACACGCCCGCGGCCCGGGCAATGTCCAGAATTGTGGGACGCTTCATTCGCGCCGCCTTCCGGAGAGCCTGCGTTCCGATTCAACTGAACCGGTCAAGCATAATCCTTACGGAAAGCGATCCGTCAGCACTTCACCCGGATGCGGCCCTCAGCACGGGCCGGCCGGGGTGTCAGCCGGCGGAGGACGCGGAGCCGAGCAGACTCTCAGTTGCGGTTGGCAGATCCGGGTAGAGAGTGAAGATCGTGGTCAGCCGGGTCAGGTCGAGGATGTCCAGAACCCGCTGCGGCGCACCGGCGATGGCCATCTGGTGTCCGGTGCTACGGGCCTGGCGGTAACCAGCGACCAGCACGCCCAGGCCGGTGGAATCGAGGAACTCGACCCCGGACATCTCCACGACGACGTCCTGAGTGGTCAGCAGGGTGGTCAGGTCCTCGCGGAGCCGCCAGGCGGTGTCGACGTCGATATCGCCGCTGACCGTCAGCACAGCGAATCCGTCCTGCTCCTCGCGACCGAGCTCGAAGGGAGGTCGATTCATCGGACCGACCCCGACAAGCGGGCTGTCCTGCAGAGCATCCCCGTCACCACCTCTGTTGTCAGCCGACATGGGCACCGTGCTTGAGTACCCGTCACCTCCGGCACCTAACCACCCTACCCAGCCGGGTTCGGTCACAGACCGGCCACAGAACGTGGGTTCGGCACCATCGATTCGGGTTACTGTGCTGGGAGCGCGGCAGTCCTGGGATCAGCCGAATTTTTCGTCCCTTTTCCGCCGGCGTCTCCGACCGCCCAGCCTAGAACAGTGCTGCCTGACCTCGCCCGAGTCGAGCACCCGTACACCGAACGCCCGAGTGGCGTTGGTCACCATCTATTCCGAATCTGGCGGGAACCTTCACCAGGCCCGCACGTTTCTCCCCCGGTCCGTACTCATCGGGTCGGTTGACTGGCGGCATGACGCCGAACCTGCGCACCGCGGCCCACCTGCTGTACGCCCGCCAGCTGCGGAACCGACTGGCCGGCGGGACGCTGCCCCACCACGTCGCGCTGATCATGGACGGGAACCGCCGCTGGGCCCGCGGCATGGGCTTCGACAACGTGAGCATCGGCCACCGGTACGGCGCCGAACACATCGAGCAGGTCCTCGACTGGTGCGCCGACCTCGGCATCCGGCACGTCACGATCTTCGCCGCGTCCACCGACAACCTGCGCCACCGGGCCGGCAGCGAGGTGCAGTTCCTCATCGAGGAGATCGAACGGTCCGTGGCGCGGCTGCTCGCCCGGCCGGCCAACCGGTGGCGGCTGCGCATCGCCGGCCAACTCGACCTGCTGCCGGAACGAAGCATCGCCGCACTCTCCGGAGCCGAGCGGGCCAGCGCGACCAGCGGCGCCGGCGGGGTCGGCGGCCCCGGTGAGACCGGCGGCGCCGACTCGGAACTGACCATCGCGCTCGGCTACGGCGGACGGCAGGAACTCGTGGACGCGTTCCGCGCGCTGCTGGCCGAACGGGCCCGCGCCGGTACGGGACTGGCCGAGCTGGCCGCGACCATCACCGTCGAGGACATCGCCGAACACCTGTACACGGCCGGCCAACCCGACCCCGATCTGGTGATCCGTACCAGTGGTGAACAGCGGCTGTCCGGATTCCTGTTGTGGCAGTCGGCCTATTCCGAGTTGTACTTCTGTGACGTCTACTGGCCCGGATTCCGCCAGGTCGACTTCCTGCGGGCGCTGCGTTCCTACGCGGCCCGGCAACGCCGGTACGGCAGGTGATCCGGCCGTATTCGTCGGGCTTTTCCCCGACCGCACGGGAATGCGCGTGACGTGCCACCGACCGGTGTGCCGTCCCGGCGGAACGCAACCGGTACAAGACGTGCGGTGACTGCCGTGTGGGTCTACTCACCCGGCATGAACGAAACCGTTGACGTGGGTGCCGAAACCGCTACGGTGAGCCTGTCGCCCGGCCCCCCGCAGCCCGATCGGGCAGCTCCGCGCGGCACCGCTGAGTCGTCGTGAGACGAGCCGGGGACCCACCGCTCCTGGGGTGAATCCGCGGCCACGGAATCCGTGGACCAAGGTAGGGCGAACTTCTTCCCGCCCGAACCCGTCAGCTAACTCGGTAAGCGGTCCTGGAAGAAGGGTTCATACCCTGGTGAGCGCTGCACGCCGATTACGGTTCCCGTTCCGTACCCTCATGCTCGTCGCCGTCGCGACCGCTGCCGCGCTGTCCGTCTCCCTGGCCCCGGCCGGAACGGCACACGCCACACCCTCGCAGGCCGACCTCGAGCACCAGATCAGTCAGGACTCGACCAAGTTCGAACAAGTGGTCGAGCAGTACAACAAGATCGCCGACGAGGCGAAGAAGTCCCGGTCCAAGGTCAAGACCCTGGACCGGAAGATCGGACCGTTGGCCGCGCAGGTCGGCGCGGAACAGAAACAGGTTGGTGCGATGGCGGCGGCCGCCTACCGCGGCGGTACGGCCAGCGCCTGGAACAGCATGCTGTCCGGCTCCCGGAGTGACCTGGTGGACGGGATCGACACGCTGGACCGGATCAGTGCCCGGCAGGCCACGAAGATCCGTTCGCTGGTCGCGCACAAGCGGGATCTGACCGGCCAGCGGCACGAGGTCGCCGCGCAGTACGCCAAGCAGGCGAAGCAGCAGAAGGATCTCAAGGCCAAGAAGGCCAGCATCTCCAGCGACATCGCCAAGTTGAAGAAGATGCGCGAGCAGGCGTACGGCAGTGCCACCGAGACCGCCAGCAGTGGCGGTTCCGGCCAGTCTGCGCCGAACGTGTCCGGACGTGCCGGCGCGGTCGTCACGTTCGCCTACGCACAGCTCGGCAAGCCGTACGTCTGGGCCGCGGCCGGCCCCGACTCCTACGACTGTTCCGGGCTGACGCTCGCGGCCTGGCAGCAGGCCGGAGTCAGTCTGCCGCACGTGGCAGCCGACCAGTACAACCAGATCGCGCACATCGACCGGTCCCAGGTACAGCCGGGAGACCTCGTCTTCTACGAGAACCTCGGCCATGTGGCGATCTACGTCGGTAGCGGGAAGGTGATCCACGCGCCGACCTTCGGCGAGGTGGTGAAGATCTCGTCGATCGACATGATGCCGGTGTACGGCATCGGCCGACCCTGACGATCGTCCGTGGACGCTCTGCGCAGACACAGTCCGTGCCGATCTCCTGCGGGTCGGCGTAGAGCGGCGTTCACTGCGCGGCGAGGCCCGGGGCGGGGCTGCCAAGGCGGAGGCGCGGTCGCATACCGGTGTCGTATGTGACCGTGCCGACAACGCCGGCAGCGTCGTTCTGGGCCTCGCCGCGCGTATGCACAACATCTTCACAATGCGGCGCGGGCGCCTGCACACCTGCCGCCTAGATTGAACGGACATGAGCCAGCAGCGCCAGGTACTGGTCGTGGAGGACGAGCCGACCATCGCCGAGTCGATCGGCGCCCGGTTGCGGGCGGAGGGACACCGGGTCGAACTCGCGGCCGACGGGCCCAGCGCGGTCACCGCCGCCCGGCTGCGGCCACCCGACCTGGTCGTACTGGATGTCATGCTGCCCGGCTTCGACGGCCTGGAGGTGTGCCGGCGGATCCAGGCCGAGCGGCCGGTACCGGTACTGATGCTCACCGCACGCGACTCCGAGACCGACCATCTGGTGGGGCTCGCCGTCGGCGCGGACGACTACCTGACCAAGCCGTTCAGCATGCGGGTGCTCTGCGCCCGGGTACAAGCACTGCTGCGTCGGGTGGACCGGGCGGCCCGATCGGCGGCCGAGGTACGGACCCTCGGCGACCTGGAGATCAACCGGGCGGAGCGACGGGTCAGCCGGGCCGGCGTGCAGGTGCACCTGACCCCCACCGAGTTCGAGCTGTTGGTGCGGCTGGCCGACCGGCCCCGGGCGGTGCTCAGCCGGGACCAGTTGTTGGCCGAGCTGTGGGGTTGGGCGGCCGGGTCCAGTACCCGTACGGTCGACAGCCACATCAAGGCGTTGCGCCGCAAGCTCGGTCCGGACGTGATCCGTACCGTGCACGGCATCGGCTACGCCCTCGACCTCGTCGACCCCGGTCCGGTCCGGACCGGACCGGCCGCGACAGGTACGGGCGGGTCCGGCCCGGTGCCGCGATGATCCGGCCGCTGGACCGGATCGGGTCGATCAAGCTGAAGATCGGCGTACTGGTCGCCGCGTCGATCGTGGCCGCGGCGGGCGTCTTCTGGCGCGGCATCGGCTGGAGTCGACCGGCCACCGTCGTCATCGCGATCGTGGTGGCGCTGCTGGTGACGCAGTTGCTGGCGCACGGGATGACCTCGCCGCTGCGGGACATGACCGCCGCGGCGGGGGCGATGGCCCGGGGCGACTACACCCAACGGGTACGGGCCAGTTCGCGCGACGAGGTCGGCGCGCTCGGCCGCGCGTTCAACCAGATGGCGGCCGAGCTCGCGGTGGCCGACCGGCAGCGGCGGGAGCTGATCGCGAACGTCTCGCACGAACTTCGTACCCCGATCTCGGCGTTGCAGGCGGTGCTGGAGAACGTGGTGGACGGGGTGTCCGACCCTTCGCACCTGCGCTCCGCGCTGGCCCAGACCGAACGGCTGGGCCGACTGGTCTCGGAACTGCTCGACATGTCCCGGCTGGACGCCGGAGTGCTGCCGCTGCGCCGGGAACACGTCGAGGTCGGCCCGTTCCTCGCCGACGTGATCGAACAGACCGCGGTGACCGGCGTCCCGGTCCACTTCACCATCGTGGTGGATCCACCGCAGTTGCGGATGTACGCCGACCCGCAACGTCTGCACCAGGTGTTCGCGAACCTGGTGGAGAACGCCTGCCGGCACAGCCCACCGGACGGCACGATTCGGCTGAGTGCCGGCGACACCGGCAGCGGTACCGCGCTGGAGGTCCGCGACGACGGCCCGGGCATCGACCCGAAGGAACGGGACCGGGTGTTCGAACGCTTCATCCGCGGTGGACCCCAGCCTGGTTCCGACGGCGGTACCGGACTGGGCCTGGCCATCGCCCGATGGGCGGTCGACCTGCATGGCGGCACCATCGGGGTGGTAGGTGACGGCCCAGGTTGCCGTATCCGGGTCACGTTGCCCAGCCCCTGACCCCGCCCCGTCCTGTCCTGTCCTGTCCTGTCCTGTCCTGTTTGTTCATTTTCCCCGAATAGTTGAATAGTCCGTTTATCGAAACGGACTATTACGGGAAAATGACCCTGAGACGAGGTGCCTACGGGTACTTTTCCCCATTTGCCGGAAGTCGAACTCGGCGTAAGCGGATATTCGGTGAAAATGCACAAAAGGGGCGCCGGCCGAGCTGAAGTAGACGGCGCAGGAGATGCGCCATTGGTGCGCAATTGCACGTTATGCGGCATCGATCCGACAGGCGGCCGAACTGCGCCATGGCGGCGAGTCGCCACAATTGGCACTACCGCTCGCTGGCTCTATGGGTGTAAATCCTTAACCACGCCTTAATGGTCCCAGAAACCCCATCAGAGCGGCTTGCGCCGCTTCATGGGCAAAGGGAGGTAGTCAGTTCCCTGCCCGGCGCTCGACCCCTCGGCGCCGGTCGTCCACCCCTCATGTTTCACCCCTCATGGAGGAATCGCATGGGTACATCCCTCGGTCGACGCCGTGCCCAGGTCACGGCCGTCGCCGCGCTCGGTGCGGCCGCGCTGGCCTCGCTGAGCCTTTCCGGCGCCGCGTCCGCGCAGACGCCGTCCCCAGCGGCCAGCCCGAACATCGAACGACTCTGCAGCCAGCCCAGCCGGCCGCACGAGATGGCGTGCATGGCACTGCGCCAGACCGGCATCCACCCCGACACCCCTTCGGGGTACGGCCCGTCCGACCTGCTCAGCGCGTACAAGCTGCCGGCCAACGGTGGTGCCGGTCAGACGATCGCGATCGTGGACGCCTACGACGACCCGAGCGCGGCCAGCGACCTGGCCACCTACCGCTCGACCTACGGTCTGCCGGCGCTGACCAGCGGCCAGTTCAAGAAGGTCAACGAGAACGGCCAGACCAGCCCGCTGCCCAGTGGCGACACTGGCTGGGCCGGCGAGATCTCCCTCGACCTGGACATGGTCTCGGCGGTCGCGCCGAAGGCGAACATCCTGCTGGTCGAGGCCAGTTCGGCGAACGACACCCCGCTGTTCACCGGCATCAACACCGCTGTCTCGATGGGCGCCAAGTACGTGTCCAACAGCTGGGGCGGCGGTGAGGCATCCGGCCAGACCTCGACCGACAGCCAGTACCTCAACCACCCCGGTGTCGCGATCACGGTGAGCTCCGGCGACAACGGCAACGGCGCCGAGTACCCAGCGACGTCGAAGTACGTGACCGCGGTGGGCGGCACCTCGCTGTCGCACTCCAGCAACTCGCGTGGCTGGAGCGAGTCGGCGTGGAGCGGTGCCGGTTCGGGCTGCTCGGCGTACGACTCGAAGGCGTCCTGGCAGAACGTGTCGACCGGCTGCTCGAACCGGGCCGAGGCGGACGTGTCCGCGGTCGCCGACCCGAACACCGGTGTCGCGGTCTACCAGACCTACGGTGGCAGCGGCTGGGCGGTCTACGGTGGCACCAGCGCGTCCTCGCCGATCGTGGCTTCGGTGTACGCACTGGCCGGCGCACCGGGTGGCAGCGACTACGCGGCCGCCTACCCGTACTCGCACCCGTCCAACCTGTTCGACGTGACCAGCGGCAACAACGGTAGCTGCGGCGCACCGATGTGCACCTCCGGCAGTGGCTGGGACGGCCCGACCGGGCTGGGCACACCGAACGGCACCGCGGCGTTCACCGGCGGTGGCAGCACCGGCGGGGTGAGCGTCAGCAACCCGGGCAGCCAGTCCACCAGTGTGGGTGGTTCGGTCAGCCTGCAGCTGTCCGCGTCCGGCGGTACCGCGCCGTACACCTGGACCGCGACCGGCCTGCCGGCCGGCCTGTCCATCTCCTCGGCCGGCAAGATCACCGGCAGCCCCACCACGGCCGGCAGCTACAGCGTGACGGCGACGGCGCACGACTCGGCGAGCCAGACCGGTAGCGCGACGTTCAGCTGGACCGTCGGTGGCGGTGGCGGCTGCACCGCCAGCCAACTGCTCGGCAACCCGGGCTTCGAGACCGGTTCGGCATCGCCGTGGTCGACCACGTCCGGCGTGGTGTCGTCCAACAGCGACGGCGAGAGCTCGCACAGCGGCAGCTACTACGCCTGGTTGGACGGCTACGGCCAGTCGCACACCGACACCGTGAGCCAGACGGTGACCGTACCGTCCGGGTGCACGTCGGTGACGTTCTCGTTCTACCTGCACATCGACACGGCGGAGTCCGGTTCGACGGCGTACGACAAGCTGACCGTCAAGGCCGGTTCGAGCACGCTGGCCACCTACTCCAACGCCAACGCGGCGGCCGGCTACAGCAAGAAGTCGTTCACGCTGTCCGGTACTGCCGGCAGTAACGTGACGGTGAGCTTCAGCGGCACCGAGGATTCCTCGTACGCGACCTCGTTCGTGGTGGACGACACCGCGTTCAACGTCTCCTGACCCGGCGGTCCCGGTCGGCGTCTGCTGACCGGGACCACGGATCCACCTGGTATCGAACAACAGCAGTCGAACACGGCGATCGCGACCGTCCCGGCCCGGGGCGGTCGCGATCGCCGTCTGTATCCGACGGTGCCGGTGGCCGGCGGGCCGACCTGCGGCACAACCGGTCGAACAGGACCATGGGGCCGCAACCTCGGACCGGTGACATCCCTTGACAGATTCCGACCGTGTGCGCAATTGCGCTCAATCGAAGGCTGAAAGGATCAGCTCCGGTCACAGCTGACGAGGAGTACTCATGCGACCAGCCCTGCCCCCGACCGGTCGAGCGCATCCCCGACGACTCCGCCCCCGGCTCCCCGACCCCCTGCGGCCCGGTGTCCGCCGGTCCCTGCGACGACTCGGAACCGCCCTCGCCGCAGCAATCCTCGGCGCCGCGGCGCTGGCCACCACCCAACCGGTCAGCGCCGCGCCAACCCCCCATCAGCAGCCGGTACGACCGGCCGCGACCAACGGCAGCAACCTGGCCCTGACCCCGCCGATGGGCTTCAACGACTGGGCCGGCTTCGAATGCAACGACCAGATGAACCAGCAACTGTTCGTCGATACCGCCGACCGGATCGTGTCGCTCGGCCTGGACAAGCTCGGCTACACCTACGTCAACATCGACGACTGCTGGATGCAGCACGACCGGGACTCCGCCGGAAATCTGCAGGTCGACACCACGCGCTTCCCGCACGGGATGAGTTGAAGTGGCTGCCCGGCGAAGGGCAGTTGTGGCGCTACGGCTCCGACATCGCCGACAACTGGGACAGCGTGCTGCGCAACTACACCGAGGGCAACACTCCCGGCCTGCCCGCGTACGGCGGCCCGGACCACTGGAACGACGCGGACATGCTGGAGGTCGGCAACGGCGGCATGAGCACCGCCGAGTACCGGGCGCAGATGTCAGTGTGGTCGGTGATGGCCTCGCCGCTGCTCTTCTCCACCGCGCTCAAGGGCGCTTCGGCGGACACCGTACGGATCCTGTCCAACCGCGCGGTGATCGCCGTCGACCAGGACCGGCTGGGCGTGCAGGGCACCATCGTGAAGTCCGAGGGTGACGTCGACGTACTGTCCCGGCCGCTGGCCAACGGTGATCGCGCGGTCGTGCTGTTCAACAAGGGCGCCAGTACGCAGGTGGCGTCGGTGACCGACCGGCAGGCCGGCTTCCCCGGCCGTGCGGACGGCTACCGGCTGACCGACCTGTGGTCCGGCCAGGTGACCGGGACCAGCGGGACCATCGCCGCCTCGGTACCCGGCCACGCCGCCGTGCTCTACCGGGTGCACCCAGGCGTGTCCGGCCGCACCGCACCGTCCACCGTGGTCGGTGTACGCAACGGTGCGTACCGGGCGGGGAGGACCACGCCGACCACGGTGACGCTGACCGACAACGGCGGCCGGCCGGTCACCGACGCCCGGCTGGGCCTACGGGTACCGGACGGCTGGCAGGCCACGCCGATCGGCGCCACCAGGTTCGCGACCGTACCGGCCGGCGAGTCGGTCCGGGCCACCTGGAACGTCACCCCGGACACCCCGCCGCCGGGTGCCACCCTGCACCTGCGGGCCACGGCCAGCTACCGCTGGCACAGCAGAACCCGGCATGCCACTGGCAGCGAGGACTTCGCCTCCACCACCCCGTACCCGAACCTGGGTGCGGCCGCCAACAACGTCGGGATCACCAGCGAGTCCGACACCGGCCCCGGTGACTTCGACGGTGGCGACAACAGCTACTCGGCGGAGGGGCTGGCTGCGGCCGGCCTGCCGGCGGGCGCGGGCGTGACCCACGACGGGATCACCTTCAGTTGGCCTGATGCCGCCGCCGGTACCCCGGACAACGTGGCCGGTGGTGGCCGGATCGTGGCCATCGACGGCAGCGGCACGCTCGGCTTTTTGGGTGCCGAGGCCGGCTTCGACACCGGGCAGGTGCTGATCACCTACACCGACGGGAGCACCCAGCGGGCCGACCTGGCCTTCCCGAACTGGTGCTGCACGGACACCACCGGCTACGACATCGTCGCGTCGGTAGACCACCGCAACACCCAGTCCGGGCCGGCCAACTACGGCAACCAGTACCGGATCTTCTACACGAAGGTCGCGCTGCAGCCGGGGAAGACGGTGGCCTCGGTACGGCTTCCGGACCAGCGGGCCATCCACGTGTTCGCGGTAGCCGCAGGCTGACCGACGGGGCCGCGGTGCATCCCGCACCGCGGTCCCGTTCAGCCGGCCGGCGACCCGTGGTCGGCGAAACGTCGCGGGTCGCCGGCACCCAGGTCCGTCACCCCCAGCGAGTACAGCGCGCAGGCCGCCATCGTCCGACGGAACGCCGAGAAGGTCAGTACGTGCGCGAGCATTCCGCCGTACGTGAAGGTCTCGGGTGGTTCGCAGGTGGCGTCCACGAACGTCACGTCCTGCTCGCCGCGCTCCTGGATGCCGTGCGCGAGCCGCAGGAACGCCGGACCCGCCGCGTCGTAGCGGCGACGCAGCGCGGTGGCACTCCGTTCGCTGTCCGGCAGGGTCGAGCCGAGCGGGTCACCGCCCGGCGGGCGCCGGCCCTCCACCGCCGCGCACCAGCGCTCCTTCGTCGACACCAGCCGGTCCAGCAGCAGCCGCAGTGTCATGTCGTCGTCGATGGTCTCGATGTTGAGGGTGACCGGCTGGTCCAACTGCTCGTCGGTCAGGCCCGCCGCACGGTCCAGCAGCTGCCCTACCAGCCAGTGGTCGTGGTCGAGCAGGGTCGTGGTGACATCCATCGGGGGCCTCCGTTGATCGGCCGGCAGCCGGAGGCCGCCGGGTGGGTGGAAATGGATCCCGTTCGGGGCGGGCAAGGTGGTCCTCGCACCCGTCTCCGCACGCAACGCCGACGGTGGGCGCCGGTACGCGCGGCGGAACGCCCGGGTGAACGCCTCCAGTGAGGCGTACCCGGCCAGGAAGGCGACGTCGGTGACCGGTACGCGGCTGCCACGGAGCTGGAACGCGGCACGTTCCAGCAGCAACCGGCGGCGGAACGCACCGGGCGGTTCGCCCACCGCCGCCTTCACCAGACGGTCGAAGTGATACCGGGAAAGGTGGGCCCGGGCCGCCAGTTGTGCACCGTCGTCGACCACTTCGTCCGGATCGCTGACGCTGGTCACCACCAGATCCAGGATCTGCCGCAGCCGGTCGGGTTCCGCTGTCGCCATGAGTTCATCATCAACGGCGCGTAGCCGGGATGCCTGACCGTTCTTGCGCACTTCCATTACGAGCCGTTGTCCGCCCGGCATGCGATGGCCGGCCGGCAGGAATACCGGTCGCGGAGCGACGTATCGGTGTCAATGGGCGCGGCGTACGGAGCGGGAACGGTATCGTCGAAGGATGCGCATCGCTGTGGCATCCGACTCCACCGAGGGCATCGCGGCCGTTCTCATCGACGAGCTGGGTCGCCGTGGCCACGAGGTGGCCGTACACGGTGCGCTGGCCGCCGGGGACCGGCCCGACTGGGCCTTCTGCGCGGAGGCTGCGGCCCGCGATGTCGCCGCCGGACGGGCCGATCAGGCGGTGGTGTGCTGCTGGACCGGCACCGGGGTGAGTCTGGCGGCCAGCAAGGTGCCTGGCATCCGGGCCGCACTGTGCGCCGACGCCTACACCGCGGACGGTGCCCGACGCTGGAACAACGCGAACGTACTGGCGCTGAGTCTGCGAAAGGTCTCCGAGCCGCTGCTGGTGGAGATCCTCGACGCCTGGTTCGCCGGCACCGCCAGTACCGACGAGTCCGACCGCACCAACATCCGGCACATCGACGAAATCGCCGAACGGGAGGTCACCCGCGCGGCACTCTGAGGTTGTGGCGGACCGACCGGAGCCGATCGACAGCGGGGCGCCGGACGACGCGTACTACTTCACCGGCCGCATCCGCCGGTTGGAACACGACTACCTGGAAGCCGGCACCGTCGAGGGTGGTTCCGGTTTCGTTGGTGGGCCCGGACAGTGGCGCCGCCGCCGGGAGAGCGTACTGGCCGGGGTGTCGCGGCCGGGCAGCTTCCTGGATCTGGGTTGCGCCAACGGATTGCTGATGGAGTCGGTGCAGCTCTGGGCCGCGGAACGGGGGACCCGGCTGGAGCCCTACGGGGTGGACCTGTCCCCCGGGCTGGTGGCACTGGCCCGGCGCCGGCTGCCGCAGTGGGCGGACCGGATCGAGATGGGCAACGCGCTGGACTGGCGGCCCCGGGACGGCCGACGGTTCGGCTATGTACATCTGCTGCTCGACCTGGTCCGGCCGCCGCAGCGGACGGGCCTGCTGCGGCACGTCCGTACGCTGCTGGGTTCCGGGGGTCGACTGCTGGTCAGCCATTACCTGCACGAGGGCAGTACGGATGTGCCGGTGTGTACGCAGCTGGCCGACCTCGGCTGTAGTCCGGACGGGGTCGACGTCGGGGGCGAGACGGCGTGGCTGGAGGTCCGATAACTTCTGTTGAAATCATCAAAAGTTATTGACGTAGCGTCTGAAAGACTCCTAGCGTTACCCGGGACGGCTCGATGGCCCCAGGCTCGATCTCCCCGGTAACGGAGAACTCCATGACACCTCTTGGCGTCCAGCTGTACTCGCTCCGCGAACAACTGGCCGAAGACCGCCGCGACACTCTGCGCCGGGTCGCCGACATCGGCTACCGCGCCGTGGAACCCTACGATCCGCTCAACGACCCGACCGGGCTGCGCGCCCTGCTCGACGAGTACGGGCTGACCGCGTGCAGCACCCACGCCCAGGTCACCGGCGAGCAGCGGGACGCGATCCTCGACGCCGCCGCCGTCATCGGCCTGGACACCGTCATCGTGCCGTCCATCCCGGCCGACGAGTTCGCCGACCGGGCCGGCCTGGAACGCTCCGCCGACCGGCTCAACGCCACCGCCGTCCGCGCCGCCGACCGCGGAATCCGGATCGGCTACCACAACCACTGGTGGGAACTGGAGCAGCGGGTCGACGGCCGGCCGGCCCTGGAGGTCCTCGCCGACCTGCTGTCCCCCGAGGTGCTCCTGGAGGTCGACGTCTACTGGGCAGCGGTCGGCGGCGAGGACGTGCCGCAGCTACTCGGCCGACTCGCCGAGCGGGTACGGTTCCTGCACGTCAAGGACGGTCCGGCGGTCAAGGACGCGCCGATGACCGCGGTCGGTGCGGGCACCCTGCCCATCCCGGAGATCCTCGCCGCCGCGCCGGACGCCTGGCGCATCGTCGAACTCGACGAATGCGCCACCGACATGCTCGAGGCGCTCGCCGACAGCCACACCTACCTCACCAAGCTGGCGTCATGACCGGTCCGGTCGGGGTGGGGGTGGTCGGCTGCGGCACGATCAGCACCGAATACCTCGACAACCTCACCTCCTTCCCGGACCTGCGGGTCGTGGCGGTCGGCGACCTGGAGACCGACCGTGCCCGGCAGACCGCCGAACGCTACGGCGTACCGGTGCACGGAGACGGTGCCGCCGTCATCGACCACCCCGAGGTGGAACTGGTCGTCAACCTGACCATCCCGGCGGTACACACCGAGGTCGCCGGCGTGGCGGTGGCCGCCGGCAAGCACGTGTACTCGGAGAAGCCACTCGCCCTGGACCGCAAGGCGGGCGCCACGCTGCTGGCCGATGCCGCCACGGCCGGCGTACGGGTCGGCAACGCACCGGACACCTTCCTCGGCGCCGGCCTGCAGACCGCGTACCGACTCATCGCCAAGGGCGCGATCGGCGTACCGCTCACCGCGCTGACCCTCATGCAGGGACCCGGACCGGAATCCTGGCATCCCAGCCCCGAGTTCCTGTTCCAGGTCGGCGCCGGGCCGCTGTTCGACATCGGCCCGTACTACCTGACCGCCCTCGTCAGCGCCCTCGGCCCGGCCCGGCAGGTCGCCGCGGTCGGCCGGCAGGCCCGTACCAGCCGGATGGTCGGCTCCGGACCGAAAGCGGGCAACGAGTTCGCCGTCGAGGTACCGACCCATGTGGCCACCCTCGTCGACTTCACCGGCGGCCCGGCCGCCACGATGGTACTCAGCTTCGACTCGCCACTGTCGCGCGGCGGGTTCGTGGAGATCACCGGGTCGGAAGCCACTATGGCGCTGCCCGACCCGAACACGTTCCACGGCGACATCCGGCTCCGACGGGCCGGCGACACCGACTGGACCTCGGTACCGTCCCGCGGGCCCAGCGCCACCCGGGGACTCGGCGTACTGGAGATGGCCCGGGCACTGCGGACCGGCGAGGCGCACCGGGCATCCGGGGAACTGGGCATGCACGTACTGGACCTGATGGTGGCGATCGCCGAGTCGGCCGAGGAGGGCAGCTTCGTACCGACCAGCACCACGACCGTGTCTCCCGATCCGCTGCCCGCGGACTGGGACCCACTGACCCGTACGCTCTGAGCGACCCTGTCGTGATCGGGACCGGCCCGATCTCGGGCCGGTCCCGATCACGACAGGTCGGTCAGGTCGCGCTCGAGGCGATCGGACATGCGCTGCAACGCCTCCTGCGCCCGGTGCCGGACCTGGGTGTCGGCGTCGGTGCCGGCCGACCCGGCCAGGGCCGGCGCGTGTTCGGCCTCCCCGACCACCGCCAGCGCACGCGCTGCCGCGGCCCGCACCCGGGGCACCGGGTCGCTCAGCGAGCCGACCAGCGCATCGGCCGCGGCGCCGATCTCCCGCCTGGCCACCACCTTCGCCGCCATCTCCCGGACCCGCCAGGCGTCGTCGCCCAGCGCCGCGACCACTGTCGGTGCGGCCGCGTCGTCCCACGCGTACAGCAGCGCACGGGCACCCCAGACCCGGGGCCAGTACAGCAGTTTCGGATCGTCGTCGGGCTGGCGCCTACTCATCTCGCTGGCCCCGGCGTGGCCGCTGATCGCGACGACGAACCCGGTCTCGGTGAACGGGGACGCGCCACCGAGCAGGTCCGCCGACCGCAGCGCCACCGCACTCTCGCCGAAGCGGCGGCAGGCGGCCCGGACATGGTCGACGGGCCGGTCGCCGTCTGCCATCACGGGGCCACCATGCCGCACAGTCTAATCCTCGTGACCCGCAGGCCCGACGGTATCGGCGCCTCCCGGTACCGGGAGGCGCAGCTCAGGAACCGCTACTGAACGCGGCGTCGAAGGACACCGACGGTGGTTCGATCTCCGCCAACCGGCGGATGAACGCCAGTGCCTGCGGTGCACCGGCCAGCCGGTCCATCCCGGCGTCCTCCCATTCGATGGAGATCGGCCCGGCATAGCCGATCGCGTTGAGGGTACGGAAACAGGACGCCCACGGCACGTCGCCGTGACCTGCTGAGACGAAGTCCCAGCCGCGCCGCGGGTCGCCCCACGGCAGGTGCGATCCGAGCCGGGTGTTGCGGCCGTTGAAGTACTTCTTGGACTCCTTGCAGTCCACGTGATAGATGCGGTCCCGGAAGTCCCACAGGAAACCGACTGGGTCCAGGTCCTGCCAGACGAAGTGCGACGGGTCGAAGTTCAGACCGAACGCCGGCCGGTGCCCGATGGCCTCCAGGGTGCGCTGCGTGGTCCAGTAGTCGTAGGCGATCTCGGTCGGGTGCACCTCGTGGGCGAACCGCACGCCCTCGGCGTCGAAGGTGTCCAGGATCGGGTTCCAACGGTCCGCGAAGTCCTGGTACCCGCGTTCGATCATCGACTCCGGGGTCGGCGGGAACATCGCCAGGGTGTACCAGATGGATGAGCCGGTGAAGCCGACCACTGTGGACACCTCGAGTTTCGCAGCCGCCCGGGCGGTGTCCTTCATCCGTTCCGCGGCCCGCTGCCGTACCCCTTCGGCGTCACCGTCACCCCAGATGTCGGGCGGCAGAATACCCTGGTGCCGTTCGTCGATCGGGAAGTCGCAGACCGCCTGGCCGACCAGATGATTGGAGATCGCGTGCACCGACAGGCCGTGCTCGGCCAGAATCCGCTTCCGGTCCTCCACATAGGACTCCTCGGTCAGCGCCCGGTCCACTTCGAAGTGGTCGCCCCAACAGGCGATCTCCAGCCCGTCGTAGCCCCAGCCGGCGGCCAGTCGGCACACCTCGACGAACGGCAGGTCTGCCCACTGCCCGGTGAACAGGGTAATCGGTCGCGCCATGGTGTTCGTCCCTTTCTGCTGTCCCGCAACGAAATCCTGTCAGTTCCCGACCGACAGCCAGCTGGTGCCCTGCGCGGCGCTGTCCGCCACCGCCGCCAGTACCCGCTGGGCGGCAAGGCCGTCGGCGAACGACGGTCGTGGCGTGTCGCCGGAGGCGATGGCGGCCAGCAGATCGCGGGCCTGGTGGGTGAACGCGTGCTCGTAGCCGAGTAGGTGGCCGGGGGGCCACCAGGCCGCGACGTAGGGGTGCGCCGCCTCCGTGGCCAGGATCCGGGTGAAGCCCTGCTGCGTGGAGGGTCGGATGCTGTCGTAGTACTCCAGTTCGTTGAGCCGTTCCAGGTCGAACGCGAGCGAACCGTCGGTGCCGTTCAGTTCGATCCGCAGGCCGTTCTTGCGTCCGGTGGCGTAGCGGGTCACCTCGAACGTGCCGACCGCCCCGCCGGACAACTGACCGAGGAACAGGGCCGCGTCGTCCACCGTGACCGGTCCGGTCTCGGTCGCGCCGGCCGCGACCGGCCGCTCGGACACGAACGTCTCGGTCAACGCGGTCACCCCGACGAACTCCTGACCGGTCAGATAGCGGGTCAGGTCGACGATGTGCGCGCCGAGGTCGCCGAGGGCACCCGAACCGGCATGTTCGGCCTGCAGCCGCCAGGTCACCGGCGCGGCCGGATCCACCAGCCAGTCCTGCAGGTAGCTGGCCCGTACGTGACGCAGCCGGCCGATCCGCCCGGACTCCACCCAACGCGCCATCAGCGCCACCGCCGGCACCCGACGGTAGGTGAAGCCGCACATCGCCCGAACCCCACCCGGCTGTGCCGCGGCCGCCGCGTCGGCCATCCGTACGGCCTCGGCCACGGAGTTGGCCAGCGGCTTCTCACACAGTACGTGCTTGCCGGCACGCAACGCGGCGACCGCGATCTCCGCGTGACTGTCACCGGGTGTACAGATGTCCACCAGGTCGATGTCGTCGCGTTCGATCAGCCGCCGCCAGTCCGTCTCGTACGACTGCCAGCCGAGCCGGTCCGCCGCGGCCCGGGTACGGTCGCCGGCACGCCCGCAGACCGCCACCATCCGGGCCTGTACCGGCAGGTCGAAGAACCGGTTCACACTGCGCCACGCCTGCGAGTGCGCGGCACCCATGAACGCCGTACCGACCATGCCGATGCGGATCTCGTCCTGCTCGGCCACTCTGACTCCCCCTCATCATGCTGTGCACACCGTACGGTCGGATCCCTCTGCCGACGCGGATCCGTGTGTGGAGATCATCTCGGCCGGGTCCTCATGCCTGCCGGAAGACCAGGTCGCTGGCAAGTTTCGCGGCGCCCAGTGCCCCGGCCCGTTCCCCCAGTTCGGACAGCACCAACGGCAGGTTCCCGGTGGCCAGCGGCAGCGACCGGTCGTACACCACCGCGCGAACCTCGGCCAGCAGCCGGTGTCCGAGACCGGCCAGGCCACCGCCGATCACGATCATCGACGGGTTGGCGAAGCTGACCAGTCCGGCCAGTACGCCGCCGAGCCGGCCGCCACCGGCCCGGATCAGTCCGATGCTGGTCGGGTCACCGGCGGCCGCCGCGACACCGACGTCGCGCGCGGTCAGCGTTCCGACCTCGGCCAGGCGCGCGGCCAGCACTTCGGACCGGCCGGCGCGGGCCACCGCGAGCGCTTCCCGGGCCAGCGCGGCGCCACCGAACACCGCCTCCAGGCAGCCGGTGTTGCCGCAGGCGCAGACCGGCCCGTGCGGATCGACCTGGATGTGCCCGATGTCGCCGGCGCAGCCGTCCTTGCCCCGGTAGACCCGCCCACCGAGGTGGATGCCGCAGCCGATGCCGGTACCGAGCTTGAGGTAGAGGAAGTCGTCCACGGACCGGGCCACCCCGCCGTAGCGTTCGCCGATGGCCATGATGTTGACGTCGTTGTCCACCACCGCCGGGCAGCTGTGTTCGTGCGCCAGCAGTTCCCGTACCGGGAAGCCGTCCCAGCCGGGCATGATGGGTGGCGACACCGGCACCCCGTCGCGGAAGCTGACCGGGCCGGGAAGACCGACGCCCAACCCGTCGAGCTGCTGGTACGCGCCCTGCCCGCGCAGCTTGCCGAGCAGTTCGCTGACCACGGTGAGGACCGGGCGGGGGCCGGTACGGATGTCCACCGGCTGCTCGACGGCGGCTAGCGGTTCCAACTGGCGGTCGCTGACCTCGACCCGTACCGAGGTGGCGCCGAGGTCCACGGCGCCGAACCGGTGTGTGGACGCCAGTTCGACCAGGGTGGAGCGGCGGCCTCCACGCGACGCGGCCGGGCCGGCCTCCTGGATGCGGCCGAGACCGGCGAGCCTGGCCAGTTCGGCCAGTAACCGGGCACGGGGCACGGCGAGACGGTCGGTGAGTTCGGCCCGGGACAGCGCACCGTGCTCGCGCAGCAGGCACAGCACCTCGTACCCGAGTCCATCCGCCATTGCTGGTACCTTCCGCAGCACGTGTGCCAACTTTTGTCATCTTGGACGAAAGTTGCTCAGGACACAACACCAGGCGCGCGATGGTTTGGCGGACCCGCCGATCAGTAGTTGGTGAAAGGGCTCGGCGGCGGGCCCTGCTGGTAACCGCCTGGCGGCGGGCCGGGTGGGCCGAACCGCTGCCCGGGGGCACGCTGCTGCTCGGCGAACACCTGACCCGGCGGCGGGAACATCGTCTGGACCTTGCCACGATCGCGCCCTGCAACGCGTCCGGCGGACCACCGGGAAGACCAGGCCGACCAGGGCGATCACCGCCTCTGAACCTTTCCGGATTGTGGCATATCGGTCGGCCGGGCCGGAGCCGGCCGATCGGTGGAACATCCGGCGCGCGCCCTGGCGCTCAGAGAGCGGCCCAGTCCAGTACCGGGGCGGCCAGGTCACGGATGGTGGCGAGCAGACCCAGCCGGGCGGCCCGCAGTTCGGGATCATCGGCCATCACCAGTACGTCGTCGAAGAACGCGTTGACCGGTGCGGTCAACGCCTCGGCGACGGCCGCGAACCCGGCCAGCGTCGGATTCGCCGGCAGCGCCGCCCGTACCTGCTCGACGGCACTGTGCAGGGTCTGCTCGGCTGGCTCGACCAGGCGGGCCGGATCGTAGTCGGCGGCCGTGTCGGCGGGCACGATGCGCCGGACCCGCTGCAGCGCGGCGACCAGTTCCACGAACCCGTCGTCGCTGGCGAGCTTGCCGAGTTCGTTGAGCGTCGCGTCCGCGGCGGCCGGGGTATCGGCCAGCGGGAGTACCGCGTCGATGTGCCGGTGGTCGTGCCCGCCGTCGGTGAGCGCCTGCTCGTAGCGGCGTACCGCGAACTCGTGCAACTCGGCCAGGGTCTCCTCGGAGACGCTCACCCCGCTCTGCCGTTCCGCAGCGATCCGCAGACCCCTCGTCAGCGTGATCGGGGCCAGTGCCGGGAACGCGCGCAGGATGCCGACCACCCCGAGCGAGGCACGGCGCAGCCCGAACGGGTCCGAGCTGCCGGTGGCCTTCGCGCCCACCGCGGCCAGCCCGGTCAACAGGTCCAGCCGGTCTGCCAGGGCGAGCAGCGCACCCGGCACCGTGGTGGGCAGCGGGTCGCCGCCGCCACGGGGCAGTTCCATCTCGTACAGCGCGGTGGCCACCGCCTCGCTCTCCCCGGCCTGCCGGGCGTACTCCCGGGCCATCGTGCCGGCCAGGCTGGACAGTTCGATGACCATGGCGGAGGCCAGATCGAACTTGGCCAGTTCACCGGCCCGCCGGACGGTGGCCCGGTCGGCGTCGGCGGCCCCGACCAGATCGGCCAGCGCGTCGGCGATGACCGCGATCCGCTCCGCCCGGTCGGCCATCGAGCCGAGCTTGTCGGCGAATGTCAGGTTCGCCAGCCCGGCCTTCATCGTCTCCGGCGCCACCTTCAGGTCGGCGCGCCAGAAGAACGCGGCGTCCTCGTAGCGGGCCCGCAGTACGCCCTCGTTGCCGGCCCGTACCGCGTCGGTGTCGATCGGCCCGTTGGCCACCGCCACGAAGTGCGGCAGCAGCGTGCCGTCGGCGGAGCGTACCGGCAGGTAGCGCTGGTGCTTACGCATCACCGTGGTCAGGATCTGCGATGGCAGTTCCAGGTATTTCCGGTCGAACGAACCGAGCAGCGGGTTGGGTTCCTCGACCAGGTTGGTCACCTCGTCGACCAGCGCGGACTCCCCATCGACGTCGACACTTCCGCCGACCGTGGCGGCCAGTTCGGCGGTGCGGGCCACGATCGCGGACCGCCGCCGCGCCGCGTCCACCACGATGCCTTCGCCGGCCAGCAGGTCAAGATAGTCGGCCGCGCCGGCGACCTCACGCAGCGGCTCCGCGGCGGTACGACGTACCCGGGTGGTGCGGCCGGCGGCCAGCCCGGACGCAGCGACCGGCAGCGGGGTGGTGCCGTACAGCGCGACCAGCCAGCGGACCGGGCGGGTGAACGACAGGTTCGGGTCACTCCAGCGCATGTTCTTGTCCGCGCGCAGCCCGGTGACCAGCGCACTGAACAGCTCGCTGAGCACCTCGGCGGCCGACCGGCCCGGCTCGGTCACCACCAGACCGACGTGCTCGACGCCGTTGACGTCGATACGTTCCAGCGCGGAGACCTCGACGCCCTTGCCGCGGGCGAAACCGGCGGCGGCCTTCGTCGGGTTGCCGTCGGCGTCGAATGCGGCGCTCACCTTCGGTCCGCGCAGGGTGCGCTGTGCGTCGGGTTCCCGGTCGGCCACCTCGTCGATCAGCACGGCGATCCGCCGCGGGGTGCCATACACGGTGATCGCACCGTGCGCGAGCCGGGTGGCGGCGAGTTTTCCGGTGATCGCGGCGCGTACCGCGTCGGTCTGCTGGGTCACCTCGTGCGGCGGCAGCTCCTCGGTGCCGATCTCCAGCAGCACGGTGTCCGGGCCGGTGACGACGGGCAGTTCGGCGGGCAGTGTCGCTGGCGGCGCCGCCAGAACACTGCCCAGCGGGTACGCCAGTTCCTCCCGCCGGTCCGACCAGAGCTGCGCCACCTCACGCGCCAGGCCGCGCATCCGGCCGAACGCCCGGGCCCGTTCGGTGGTGGAGATCGCGCCGCGGGAGTCGAGCACGTTGAACGTGTGCGAGCACTTCAGAACGTAGCTGTGCGCCGGGACCGGCAGCCGCGCGTCGAGCATCCGCCGCGCCTCGGCGGCGTAGGACTCGAACAGCTGCTTGTTGGTCTCCACGTCGGCGTCGTCGAGGTAGTAGCGGGACATCTCGTACTCGGACTGCCCGAAGACCTCGCCGTAGGAGACGCCCGGCGCATACGCGATGTCCTTGAAGTGGTCGACGCCCTGAAGGGCCATCAGGATGCGTTCGATGCCGTAGGTGATCTCCACCGATACCGGATCGACCGACAGACCGCCGGCCTGCTGCAGGTAGGTGAACTGGGTGATCTCCAGCCCGTCGAGCCAGACCTCCCAGCCCAGCCCCCAGGCGCCGAGCGCCGGGGAGGCCCAGTTGTCCTCGACGAACCGGATGTCGTGCGCCCGGATGTCGATGCCCAGGGCCTCCAGGGAGGTCAGATAGATCTCCTGCGGGTTGCCCGGGTCGGGCTTGAGGATGACCTGGAACTGGGTGTGCGTCTGCAACCGGTTCGGGTTCTCGCCGTACCGGGAGTCGTCCGGCCGCACACTGGGCTCGGTGTAGGCGACCCGCCAGGGTTCGGGACCCAGCACCCGCAGGATCGTCGCCGGGTTCATCGTACCGGCGCCGACCTCGGTGTTGAACGGCTGCACGATCATGCAGCCACGCTCGGTCCAGTACCGCTGCAACGCCAGCAGGGCGTCCTGCATCGTCAACACGAGTTGTCCAACCTGAAATCGGGTTCCGGGGTCACGGCAAGTCTAGTTGTCACCGAAGCGGCGGCCGTGTGGCGGCCGGAACCGCCGCGCCGTTCCGGCCGGGCCCGCCGCCCCAGCGATGCTGGCGGCCGACAGGCGGCCACTGTCGCGATGGCGGCGAGATGCGTATCCGGTACCGGTTTGCGCTCGCCCTTTAGCGTCGTGGGCATGACGGGACGGGTCGAGGAGACTTCCATCGCACCGGCACGGTCGGGCAGCAGCACCGCGCGGGGACGTCGGCTGGTGACGGTCGCGGCGACAGCCGTACTGGGGGCCGGGGCGCTGGTCGCCCTGTCCGGCTGCAATCCCAGCAGCTGTTACAGCATGGGTGGCGGGCAGGCAGCGCCCGTCCGCGCCGGCGGCGCGCAGATCGTGCTGGCGAAGGGTTCCAGCGGAGGGTCCCACAGCGGCGGTGGATCTCGCAGCGGCGGTGGGTCCCGAGGAGGCGGGGGCTACCGCCCGCGTTACCGCGGTGGATACAACAACGGATACAACAACAGCAGGAGTTGCGCCAGCAGCTCGCCTTCGCCGAGCCCGTCGGACAGCTACGGCTATCCGTACAGCTCGGACGATCCGTACGACACTCCGTGACCTGGCGCGGCCCGCCGCGTACCACGACTTCTCCTGATGGCGGGTTTGCGCCTTGGCGGCATTTGCCCTTTTGTCGGACCAATGCGGACAATAGCCTCTAGGCGTCGATCCGTACCCTCCGGAAGGGGCTCCCATGCTTCGACGACGCCTGGTCACCGTGCTGCTCGGCGCACTCGCGCTGGCCGGTGCACCGCTGGCCCTGTCGACCCCGGCTACCGCGGCGGTGTCCCACCCGACCGCGGTCACCACCGTCACCTACGACGCCAGTCAGGCTCCTGACCTGGCCGCCAACGTCAGCGAGGCGGTCGACATCTGGAACAGCTCGGTGCAGAACGTCACCCTGGTACAGGGCAGCGGCTCGGTGGACGTGACCATCACCGAAGGCACCGGTGGCGGTTCGTACACCATCCCGAACGGGCTCGGTTCCGGCGAGATCTACATCGACCTCGACCAGGCCGCGCAATACAACCCGACCCGCATCATCGCGCACGAACTCGGCCACATCTACGGCCTGCCGGACAACTACAACGGCGACTGCTCGATCCTGATGTCCGGGCACAGTGCCGGGACCGCCTGCCAGACCACCCACCCGAGCGCCGGTGAGGCGGCCGAGGTGGACGCCAACTTCGCCGGCGGCCCGCGGGCCGAACCCGCGTCGGTCTACCAGGACTGCTTTCCTACCCCGGCGACCGTCGGGCGTTGAACGGCGGAACACCGGTCCGGCCGGGCGTCTCGGGCGAGACACCCGGCCGGACCGTGCCCGAGCACTAGTCGACCGACCCGGTGCCCGCCAGGGCCGACCGCTCCCGAGCGGGCTCGAAACCCAGCCCGGGTTCCCGCTCCCGCAACACCCGACCCAGCTCGGCATTCAGCTCGGCGACCGGCACCCGCAGTCGGCGTCCGTCCCGTAACCGCAGCGCCGCCGAGGAATCCCGGGCCTCCCGATCGCCCAGCACAACCTGGTACGGGACCCGCCTCTCCCGGGCACGCCGGATCCGGGCGCCCAGAGTGCTGTCCGCCGGGTCCAGATCAGCCCGCACGCCCTGCGCTCGGAGCTGCCCGACCAGTTCGTCGGCCGCCCCGGCGTGCTCATCGGAGATCGGCAGGACCACCAGCTGCACCGGCGCCAGCCAGGGCGGGAGCGCGCCGTCGTAACGCTCCAGCAGGTGGGCCACCAGCCGCTCCATCGCCGACATGATGCCCCGGTGGATCATCACCGGGCGGTGCCGGCGACCGTCGGATCCCAGGTAACCCAGGTCGAAGCGCTCCGGCTGGTTGAAGTCCAGTTGCACGGTGGACAGGGTCTCCTCCCGTCCGGCCGGGTCGATGACCTGGACGTCGATCTTCGGCCCGTAGAAGGCCGCCTCACCCTCTGCCCTGCGGTACGGCAGTCCGCAGTGCTCGAGTGCGTCCGCCAGCGCCTGCTCCGCCTGCTGCCACTGCTCAGGTTCACCGAGGAACGCACCGCCGACACCGCCCAGCGACAGCCGGTAGTACTCGACCCGGACGCCGAGGATCCGGTACACCCGCTCGATGCAGCGCAGCGCCCCGACGATCTCGTCCCGGATCTGCTCCGGCGCGCAGAACACGTGCGCGTCGTCCAGGTTGATCTGCCGTACCCGGGAAAGCCCGGACAGCACCCCGGACAGCTCGCTGCGGAACATGCTGCCCAGCTCCGACAGCCGTACCGGCAGATCCCGGAAACTGCGTTGCCGCGAGCCGTAGATGAGCACGTGGTGCGGGCAGTTCGCCGGCCGCAGCACGAACTCCTCACCGCCGACACGCATCACCGGGAACATGTCCGCGGAGAACTTGGCCCAGTGCCCGGACCGCTCGTAGAGTTCCCGTTTCGCCAGTACCGGGGTGAACACCCGGCGGCAGCCGGAACGTACGGCCTCTTCCGCAGCGAGCCGCTCCAGTTCGGTGCGGATCACCGCACCATCCGGCAGCCACAACGGTAGGCCGGCACCGACCAGCGGCTCGGTGTGGAACAGGTCCAGCTCCCGGCCGAGGCGCCGATGGTCGGGCAGTAACGGTTCGGCGGATGCCGGGGAGTCGAGGGGCAGCTTCAGGTCGTCGGATCGCACGGGGTGTCCTCTCCACCCTCGGACCGGCCCGGTTTCCTTCGCCCACAACGCGAACGACCCCGGAGCCGAAGCCCGGGGCCGTCGTCGTGATGGTCAGTTCACGCTCGAACGCGCCGGGGCTGCCCCGGCGTCGTCGTGCTGAACTGAAAGCTGTACATGGCCCACACGATACGGCATCACCTCCCGGTGGGACCAGCGTCCTGCTCCCACCGAACCCGGAAACGGGACAAGATGGACCGATCGAGCAAACGTGACAGCGGCCCCCGGACCACTTTCCGACCGGCGGTCCGGTATCGACAGCGCAGGCCACCAGTGGCAGTGGCCCTCGACACGTTCGAAGGGCGGGTCTTTGCGTCCGGGCCCGTACGACGCTTACCGTCAGCCGGTCCCTGGCACCTGTGCCCCGTGCCGTCGTCGTTCGACGCTGGTCGGCGGCCGCCCCGAACTTGTTCAGCTGGTCCTTCCACCCCCCGGGAAGCGCCAGCACCCCCGGCCGTTGGCCGGGGACCGTCCCTGTAACGGTCCCCGGCCAACGGTCTTTCCGCCGCCGGGGCCACCGACGAAACCCAGGGCTGGGAGATCCTGACCGGCCCGGCACCGCTCGTCTTCGAGCTGCACACCACCGTGGCCGCCAGGTTCTTCGCGTCCTGACCACGGGGGCCATCGCCCGGCCAAGTTCAGCTCTGGTGGTTGATCCTGGCCAGGTAGGCGTTGTACGCGGCGAGTTCGGCGTCGCCGTCGCGATCCGCGGCCCGGTCCGTACGCCGGGCGATCCGTTCCTCGTCACGGCTCCACTGCACGAACAACGCGCCCAGTACGAACAGGGTCGGTACCTCGCTGAATGCCCAGGCGATCGCGCCGCCGGTGTGCTGGTCGGCCAGCGGGCGGACGCCCCATGCCGCCATCGGATGCGCGAACACCGTGGTCATCAGCGTGCTGGACTGCATCACCGCGATACCGAAGAACGCGTGGAACGGCATCGCCACGAACAGCTCGATCATCCGGAACACGTACGGCGGCCGGTGCGGCGCCGGGTCGCTGCCCATCACCGGCCAGAAGAATGCCAGGCCGACAATCAGGAAGTGCACCAGCATCCAGTGGTGCCCGACCCAGGTGCCCATCGCCGCGTCGAACAGCGGGGTGAAGTAGAGGCCGTACAGGCTGACGATGAACAGCGGGAGAGTGACCAACGGGGAGGTCATCACCTCGGCGAACCGGGAGCGCAGCACCGCGACCAGGACCTCGCGTGGCCCCCGGCGTCCCCGCTGGGCCGGCCGGATCGCCCGCAACGCCAGCGTGATCGGCGCGGCCATCAGCAGCAGGATCGGCGAGAACATGCTGAGCACCATGTGCTGGGTCATGTGCACGCTGAACAGTGCCATGCCGTAGGCGCCGACGCCGGTGCAGGTGACCGCCAGCACGGTGAGCAGCCCGACCAGCCAGACGCCGGTGCGAAGCACCGGCCAGTGATCTCCGCGGCGACGCAACCGGAGCACGGCGGCCAGGTAGAGTCCGGCCGCGACCAGGCAGCCGATCAGGAAGAACCAGTCGACCGACAGCGCCGCCATGCGGGCGACGGTCGGCGCCAGCATCGGCCCCATCTGGCCCATTCCCGGCACGTCCACTCACCCCCTGTTCGGCGACGGACTCACCGTACGCGGCGGTTGCCCCGCTGGTGGGCCGGGGTCAGTGATGGTGGGGTGTCCGTTTGTGGTGGGTGCTGATGCCGGCGATCTTCCGGGACGGCCGGACGAAGTTGCGGACCCGTTTGCCGGCGGAGGCGTCCCGGATGGTGCGGCCGACCACCCAGTCGACCTTGTCGGCGTACGCCTCCCCCACTTCGTGGCGCGGGGTGTCGGGGTCGGCGGCGATGGCGGCCGCGGCGAAGTCCGGGGTGAACCCGGCGAAGGTGGCGGTCGCGGTGTTGTCGGTGGTACCGGTCTTGCCGGCGAACGGGCGGCCGATCGCGTTGCCGAACCCGTTGGGTGCGGTGCCACCGTTGCATTTGCGGTAGTAGCTCTGCTGGCCGACCGGGCATCGGGCCGCGTCGGTGGCGGCCCGGGCCACGTCCGCGCTGACCACCTGCTTGCAGTGCGAGCCACCGACGGCAACCGGGTGACCGGCCCGGTCGCTGACCGACAGCACCGTACGCGGCTCGCAGTACCTACCTTCGGCGGCGACCGTGGCGTACGCGTTCGCCAGGTCCAGCGGGGTGACCGCGGCGACCCCGAGGGTGAACGCCCCCCATTCGTTGGCGTGGTGGTGGGCCAGGTCGGCGTCGGAGTTCGCGCGGAACTTGATTCCCAACCGTTCGGCCATCGCCACCGCGCGCTGGGCCCCGATCTTCTGTTCCAGCCAGGCGAAGTAGGTGTTGACCGACCGGCCGAAGCCGTCCCACATGGTGCGTTTTCCGTCCATCCACTTCGGATTCGCGTTCACCGGGCACCATCGGCCGTGGCAGCTCGCGCGGCCACCACCGGGGTAGCGGGTACGCAGCCTGGCCGGCGCCTTGAACGAGGTGGACAGGCTGTGGCCGCTGGACAGCGCGGCCAGCATGGTGAACATCTTGAAGGTGGAGCCGGCCTGGTAGCCGACGATGTCGCCGCCACCGGCGATGAGCGGGTTGGTGGTGTTCGGGTAGTTGCCCTTGGCGCCGCGCCGTGCGGAGCTGGGGCCGTTGTGGCTGGTGTCCAGGCTGTAGTTGCGGTTGGTCGCCATCGCCAGCACCTTGCCGGTGCCCGGCTGTACGACCGCGAGGTTGATGGCGAACGGGTTGTGCGTGGACACCTGCTCGGCGATCCGCCGGTGCGCCGCGGACTGCACCTTCGGGTCCAGGGTGGTGACCACCCGGTAGCCGCCCCGGTTCAACGCGTCCATCCGTTCCTGGGTGCTGCGCCCGAATGCCGGCTGTGAGCGCCACCAGTTGACGAAGTAGTCGCAGAAGAAGCCCCAGTCGCGGTGCCTGGCGGGTACCGACACGCAGCCGTTGGGTACGTCGGCCGGCGCGAGCCGGATCGGCTTCGCCCTGGCCGAAGCCGCGTCGTCCTTGCTGATGTAGTGCATCGCAGCCATCCGGTCCAGGATGTAGTTGCGTCGCTGGAGCGCGGGTGTCTTGTCGGACTGCAGCGGATCGTAGGCGTTGGGCGACTGGACGAGTCCGGCCAGCAGCGCCGCCTGGTCCAGGGTCAGTTTCGCCGGCGTGGTGGAGAAGTAGGTGTGGCTGGCCGCGTAGATGCCGTACGACTGGTGCCCGAACAGTGCGATGTTGAGGTACCGGCGCAGGATCTCCGCCTTGGGCAGCCGCTTCTCCAGGGCGAGCGCGTAGCGCATTTCGCGCAGTTTCCGGCCGCTGGTCTGCTGGGTCGCGATGAGGCGTTCGGTCGGGGTGGTGGCCGATTCGACGAGTACGTTGCGCACGTACTGCATGGTCAGTGTCGAGGCACCCTGCCGTACGTCGCCGGCGGTGTTGTTGGCCACCAGGGACCGCAGTACTCCACGGAAGTCGACGCCGTCATGCTGGTAGAAGCGGTTGTCCTCGGCCGCGACGATGGCCTGCCGCATCACGGTGGGGATCTCGTCCGCGGCGACGTCGCGCCGGTTCTCCTCGTAGAACGCGGTGATCAGGGTCTTCCCGTCGGCCGCGTACAGGTACGAGTTCTGCGGCAGCGGCGGTGTCTTCAGCTCGGTGGGCAGGTCCTGGAAGGAGTCCGCGCTCCGTTTGGCGACCAGTCCTCCGGCGCCCACCGGAGGAAACGCGGCGACGGCGGCGACGAGCCCGGCGAGCACACCGGCCAGCACGAGGTACACCAGGTTGATCAGCGGGTGTCGATCCCGGTCCGCATTCGCCACCGGGCCGAGGTTACGGGAATACCGGCACAGCTGACACATCTGGTGGGAGTGGGCCACACAACCGTCATTCAGGGTGAATGACCATTGACTTTCGGCAATGTTCGGCGGCTACCCGAATGGACGTATGTCAATGAAAGCCGCACATCACCCAGCCCGGAAGTGATACCTCTGAAAGGCCAGTCGCCTTCTCGGGGGAGGAAGGTTCCGTGCCGTTCTCCGGCAGGTCCAGGCGCGTGTCATGGGTCGCCACCATGCTCGCCGCACTCGTCGGCGTGAGCGGCGCGGCCATCGTCGTGGGTGGCGCGAGCTGGGCCGCGCCGGACCACGAAAACGGCACCCGGCAGGTGCGGTACCACGGGGTGAACCTGCGGGTGCCCGTCAGCTGGCCGGTCATCGACCTGGACCGGCAGCCCACCGAATGCCCGCGACTGGACCGGCACGCGGTGTACCTCGGTACGCCGGGCCCGCGGACCAGCTGCCCGCCCCGCATCGTCGGCCGCACCGAGACCATCACCCTGCGGACCCAGCCCACCTCGGTACGGTCCGACACCCGGATGCAGCCCACCGGGATGCCGGCGGCGATGCCGGCGAGTACCCAACATCTGACCCGGTGGGCGCTGCAGTCCGCCGGGGTGCTGCTCACCGCGACCTACGGCCGGAACCGCGGACAGATCTCCCGGATCCTGGCGCACGGCACCCTCAGCCGGACCGCCCGGCGACATCGCGTCCCACCACCGACCACCGGGCGCGCGCCGCGACCGCAGCGGGTGGAGAGCGCCACCGTGGTGCCCGGAACGTTCACAGGGCACGGATTCGATGCCTGCCAGGCACCCACGAACCGGGTCATGGACGCCTGGTACGCCTCCTCGCCGTACCGCGCCATCGGTGTCTACATCGGCGGCGGCGACCTCGGTTGCCCGGACCAGCCGAACCTCAACCCCGCCTGGGTGAGCCGACACACCGCCAAGGGCTGGCACATCTTCCCGATGTACGTGGGCCGGCAGGCACCGTGCGGTGACGAACCGTACCGGATGACCGTGGGCGGGGCCGCCGCCCAGGCCCGCGCCGACGCCGACGACGCGGCACGGCAGGCCGCCGGGTACGGCATGGCGAACGGTTCGGTGATCATCAACGACATGGAGTACTACCCGCGGGGCGGCTCCTGCAGCACAGCGGTGCTCACCTACCTGTCCGCCTGGACCCAGCGACTGCACCTGCGCAACTACCGTTCCGGGGTGTACTCGAGCCGAGCCGCCGCCATCGACGACCTGATCGCCGCTCGGCCCTCCGGGCGGTACACCATGCCGGGAACCATCGACTTCGCCCAGTGGGACGGTCACGCCACCGTCCAGGATCCGCACATCCCGGACTACTACTGGGTGCAGCACCACCGGATGAAGCAGTACCGCGGCGGCCACAACGAAAAATACGGTGGCATCACCATCAACATCGACAGTGACTGGCTCGACCTCTCCTAGTGCTGCGAACCTTCCCGGTCCCGGCATCGGACCTGCGGGTAGGCTGGCCGCCATGCGACGGTTCCTGTCGCCCCGATGGCTGGCGCTGCACCTCCTCGCGATCCTCGCGTTCGGCGGTTGCCTCGCCATGGCATGGTGGCAGCTCACCCGGGCACAGGGCGGCAACGCGATCAGCTGGGGCTACACCTTCGAGTGGCCGGTGTTCGGCGTGTTCGCCCTTGCTTTCTGGGGCAAACTCATCCGCGACGACCGCCATCAGCACGGCGGCGAGCCCGTGACCGAACCCGTACGGCTGCGCGCCCCGGTTCTGGTGCGGGCCGGTCGCGACCCCCAGCCGCGGCTGTCGGTCACCGCGCCGGCACCTGAGGTCACCGGGGACGGCGCAGACGGCGAGCTGGCCGCGTACAACCGCTACCTGGCCTGGCAGAACGCCAACCCGCAGCGCAACCGGCGGGACTATCCGGGCTGACCGCCCGGCGCACGACCCGCGGGCAGACACCTGACGCGGCACCCCGAACAGCGACACACGGCGAGACGGAGACGACGATCGTGCACTCTGGAAGCAGCGCCCCCGCAGATGCGGACGCTGGTGTATCCGCAGCCCTGTTCCGCTACCGGATCATCGCCCTGGTGGTGGGTGTCGGCCTGGTTGTCCTGTTCGGTGTCGGAGTACCGCTCAACCATCTCGCCGGGATCTCCGGCGTCTCGGCGGTGGTCGGCCCACTGCACGGCTTCCTGTACATGATCTTCCTGGTGCTCACCTTCGATCTGGCCCGCCGACTGGACTGGCCGTACGGCCGGATGATCCTGGTCATGCTGTGCGGCACCATTCCGGTGATCTCGTTCGTGGCCGAGCGCCGGACCACCAAGCTGGTACGCGCACAGCTGGCCGCACACGCCGCCGAGGAGCCGGCCGCCGCGGTCTGAACCTGGCGCCGGCCAGCACCCGGGGACGATCGGCGGCAATCGCCGCCCGGTGCTGGCCGCCCGCATACACCGGGCCGCCAGCACCGAGATGCCTACTTGATGCCGCTGGACACCTGGTTACGGACGAAGTAGCGCTGGAACACGATGTAGACGATGGCCACCGGAATGGTGGACAACGTCGCCAACGCCAGCTTCAGCGGGAACTGCTGTGCCCCCTGCAACGGCCCGGCGGTCAACTGCGCGATCCCCAACGTGAGGGTCTGGTACTTCGGATCCGCGGTGGCCACCAGGAAGTGCGTCAGTTCGTTCCACGAACCCTGGAACGACAGGATCGCCACGGTGATCAGGGACGGACGCACCAGCGGTAGCATCACACTGACGAAGGTACGCAGCACCCCCGCGCCGTCGATCCGGGCCGCGTCCTCCAACTCGACCGGCACCTGCTCGAATGCCGCCTTCATCAGCATGATGCCGACCGCGTCGCACATCAGCGGCAGGATCATGCCGCCGTAGGAGTCAAACAGCCCCAGCTGCTTGAGCACCAGGAACTTGGGGATCAGCAGCACCACACCGGGCACCGCCAGTACGGCCAGCACCCCGCCGTTGACCGCCCGGCGTCCCGGGAACCGCAGCCGGGCCAGCGCGTAGCCGGCCAGTGAGTCGATGATCAGCCGGCCCCCCGTGACCGACAGGGTGACCAGGAACGAGTTGCCGACCCAACGGGCCAGCGGTACGTCCAACGCGGTGTCGAAACCGAACGCCTTGCGCCAGGCCAGCGTCGACAGCGGATGCGGCAGCAGTCCCAGCGGGTGGGCCGCCGACGCCGGATCGGTCTTGACCGAGTTGGCCACCTGGATCACGAACGGCCCCAGGTAGAGCAGGGTGCCCAGGGCGAGCAGCCCGTAGCCGACCAACCGGATCAGCACCCGCCGGGACGGCGGCGCCAGCCGGTCGGAGTGGATCAGCGGTACGTCGTGTCCCGCGCTCATCGGATCCGCTCCCGTCCCAGCCAACGCTGTACCGCGGTGAAGATGATGATGATGGCGAACAGTACGAACGCGATGGCCGCACCGCCACCGAAGTTGCCGTCGGTGAAGCTGCGTACGTAGGACAGGTAGGCCGGGGTCAGGGTCGTCTTGCCCGGCGCGCCCTGCGACATGACGTACACCTGGTCGAAGACCTGCCAACTACCGATCAGCGCCAGCGTGACGACCAGTACGACGCTGCGCCGCATCAACGGCAGCGTCACCCGGCGGAACCGCTGCCACGCGCTCGCGCCGTCCACTGCGGCGGCCTCCTCGACCTCCAGCGGAATGTTCTGCAGGCCGGACAGGAAGAACAGCATGAATGTGCCCGACGACGACCAGACGGTCAGCGCGATGATCGCCACCATCGCCACCGACGGGCCGGCGAACCAGTCCCACAGGCTGATGCTGAGGACCTCGTGGTTCAGGAAGGCCGGTACGTGCTGCGGGTCGACCAGGCCGGTGCCGGCCAGCACAATCTGTACCAGCCCGCGCGAGTCGGTGAACCAGGATGGCCCGTCGATCCCGGCCAGTGACAGCACCGCGTTGATGGCGCCGTTGCCCTGGAACAGGAACAGGAACGTCACCCCGATCGCCACCGAAGAGGTGATCGACGGGAAGTAGAACACCGTCCGGAAGAAACCCCGCCCACGCAGGATCTGCTGGTTGACGATCATCGCCAGACCGAACGACAGGATCGTCACCAACGGCACGTCCAGCACCACGTAGTACACGGTGTTACGCAGGCTGGTGGAGAAGTCGCGCCGCAGCAGGCCGTCGTGGCCGAGCAGGGCGGTGTAGTTGTCCAACCCGACGAACTTCGCGCTGCCGCTGAACGGGTTGGACTGGCCGTTCCAGTCCAGCACGCTGACCCACAACGCCATCAGCATCGGCGCGACCAGGAAGATCACGATGGCCAGCACGGCGGGGGCGGAGAACAACCAGCCGGCGCGACGCTGCCGGGCGGTCTCCGCTGAGCGCCGGCGGCGAAACGGACCGCCGGCCGGGCCCGGCCGGCGCGCGGACGCGCCGACCGGAGCCGCGGGCAACTGCGAGGACACAGTCACGGCACGACCTACTTCTGTTTCAGCGCATCGGTGCCGTTGCGCTGCAGCGAGGTCAGTGCGGTCTTCGGGTCGGTGCCACCGGTGAACAGCTTCTCCAGCTGCGTGTCGAAGTCACCCAGAACCGAGCCGAATCCGGGGATCGGCACCACACCACGGGCGGTCGTGACGCCCCGGACGAACGCCGTCTTCTTCGGGTTCTCCTTGACCGTCCAGTCGGCCAGGCTCTGCCTCGACGGGGTGGCGCCGAATGCCTTCATGAAGTTCTTCTGCTGCTGCACCGAGGTCAGTGACTTGACCAGGTCCACGGCCAGCTTCTTGTTCTTGCTCTTCGCCGCGATGCCCCAGCAATTGCTGAACACCGTCGTACCGTTGCCGGACGGCCCGGCGGGCATCGGCACCGCGGTCCAGTTGACGCCCGGGTAGTCGGCGGAGAGCTGACCGATGATCCAGCCACCGTCGACGTCCATCGCCGCCTTGCCCTTGCCGAACGCCTCACCCGGGTTCTGGGTGTTGATGCTCTTCGGGGTGGCGAAGATCTTCTTCTTCATGTTGGTCTGCAGGTACTTCAACGCGGCCAGGTTCTGCGGGGTGTCCGCGGTGACCTTGGTGCTGTCGTCGTTGACGAACCAGCCGCCCGCTTCGAGCATGAAGGTGCCGACAGTGTTGTGATCACCGCCAACGGTCAACCCGACGTGGTCCTTGGTGGTCAGTTTGGTTGCGACCCTGGTCAGGTCGGCCCAGGTCTTCGGGTAGTCGGCGGCGGTCAGGCCGGCCTTCTTCCACAGATCGGTGTTGATCACCAGTTCGTGGGTGTCCAGGTCCTTGGGCGCGCAGTACAGCTTGTCCTGGTAGGTGTACGCCTGCTTCAACGCCGGGTAGAAGTCATCCACTGTGGACTTCGGCAGCTGGTCGCCGTACGGGTAGAGCGAGCCACCGTCGGCGTACTGCTGCAGTACGGTCGGGTCGGTGTAGAAGATGTCCGGCGGGTTGCCGCCGGCGAAACCCTGGGTCAGTTGCTGCGCCAGGTTCTGTGCGGGGATGACCTGCACCTTGTGGCCGGTCTTCTTCTGCCAGGCGGCTGCGGCGGCCTTCACCGCACCGGTCTCCGCCTCGCCGGAGGATCCGAACATGATCCGGATCGGGGCGGACGACGTGCTGCCGTCCTTGCTGTCGCTGTCGTAGCCGCTGCCACAGCCGGCCAGCAGCAGGCTCGCGGCCACCGCGGTGGCCAGCAGTCTGGTTGCCTTCATGGTGTGCTCGTCCCTCGGGGAGTGTTGGGGTCTCCGGTACGGATCGTGCTGGCCCGGACCCGTAGTGACGGTGCCAGCAGGATGCTTCGCTGCTCCCCGGCCTCACCGGAGAGCTCGTCGATCAACAGCCTTACCACTTCGGTGCCGGCCCGCTCAACCGGCTGTTCCACACTGGACAGTTCGACGCCCGGCAGGACGGCGAACGGTGCGTTGTCGAACCCGCTGACCGCGATGTCCCGGCCGGGCGCCAGGTCACGGGAGCGTAGTTCGGTCAGACAGCCCAGCGCGACCAGGTCGCTGACACAGACCAGGGCGGTCGGCGGATCGGTACTGTCCAGCAACCGGGACGCGGCGGTGCGTCCGGTCTCGATGGTGTTCTCGCCCCGGGCCACCGGGCCCTCGGACAGCGCACGCCGGGCGCAGCCGCGTCGCCAGCCGGTGAGCCGGTCGTCACCGACCCCGGAACCCGCCGGCCAGCCGACGAAACCGACCCGCCGGTGCCCCTGCTCGTACAGGTGCGCGACGGCCGCCTCGGTGCCGGCCGCGTTGTCGATGTCGACCCACGGTGCCTGGCCGTCGGTGCCGGACCAGGACCGGCCGAAGGCGGCGAACGGTACGTTGCGTTCGGTCAGCCAATGGTGCCGGGGATCGCCGACCGTGGTGTCCGCCAGGACGAAGCCGTCGACCGCGGCCTCGGCCATCAGCTCGGCGTAGCCACCGAGACCGGCCACGCCGGGCAGTGCGGTGAACAGCAGTATGTGGTATCCACGCTCCTCCGCAGCCTCGGTGATGGCGTGCACGAAGCGGTCCTCGACGGGGTTGAGGTCGCCACCGCCACGGCGTAGTACGCAGTAGCCGAGCAGCCGGGCGGCGCGGGTGCGCAAGGACCGGGCGACCCGGTTGGGACGGTAACGCTCCTCCCGGATGGCCTGTTCGACCCGTTCCCGTGTCTCCGGCCGGACCCGGTGCGGAGCGTGCAGCACGTTCCACACGGTCTGCCGGGACACCCCGGCGGCACGCCCGATGCTGGCCATGGTCGGCCCGGAGATCTCTCGTGGAGAACGCATCGCCACCATTCCCAGCTCATCACTCACTGTAATGTGATCGATCAATATAACTACCAGACGTTGTGTGATCGATCAAATCAAGGTTGAATGCAGTCAACGACGACTGGCGGCGGCTGTCAAGAGGAAACGTGAAAAGGCTTCAGTGACGAGCCCGGTCCAGTTGACAGCACAACCGAGAGGAGCCTCCGTGCGGCCACAGCCCTTCCTGCATGATCTGGTCAGCGTGCTGGCGGCGCCCACCGCCGCGCTGTCGGGCACCGACGGCCAGCTGCGACCCGGCGGCACCCAGGGGGTGCTGTGCGCGGACCGTCGGCTGCTCAGCCACTTCACCGTCACGGTGGACGGCCACGAACCGGAACCCGTCGGCCACTCCCTCGGCAGCGCATCGGAAGCGAGCTTCACCGCCGTGGTCCGGCAGTTGGGCGACACCGGCGCCGATCCCACCGTACTGCTGCACCGGCAGCGGTCCGTACGCTCCGACGGACTCACCGAACGGATCACCCTCACCAGCACCGCACACCAGGACGTGGCGACCGAACTGCAGGTGCGGCTCGGCACCGACCTAGCGCCCATGCCGGCCATCAAGGACGGCACTGCCGGTGCCTGCCTCGCGCCGCAACGGGACGACGCCGGATCCGGGCCCGAGCCTGGCACGGTGCGCTGGTCGACGCCGGACGGTCCGGCGGCGAGCGTACGGACCACCCCGGCCGCCGACCGTCGCAGCCTCGACGACACCGGCGCCGACCTTGCCTGGCATCTGATGCTCGTCCCCGGAACCAGCTGGACACTCACCGTCGAACTCGACGCCGCCGGTGGCCCCTCGGTGCCGTTCCACCCCGCCGGCCGGGCACCCTGGTCGGTAGCCACCGTCCGATCCGCGGCCGGCGACCTCGACCGGCTGCTCGCCCGCAGCCTCGCCGACCTGGCCGGGCTCACCCTCACCGACCAGGCGCCCGGCCCGGACCAGCCGGCCGACCCGGACGTGTTCCTGGGCGCCGGCAGCCCATGGTTCTTCACCCTGTTCGGCCGCGACTCGCTGTGGGCGGCCCGGATGCTGCTGCCCCTGGGCACCGAACTGGCCGGCGGAACCCTCCGCGTCCTGGCCCGACACCAGGGCACCCGGTTCGATCCCGGCACCGGGGAGGCCCCCGGGAAGATCATCCACGAGGTCCGCGAGGACCAGGGCGGGGTCGGCCTGCCGCCCCTCTACTACGGCACCATCGACGCGACCGCGCTGTGGGTGTGCACCCTGCACGACGCCTGGCAGTGGGGACTGCCGGCCGCCGAGATCGGCGCGCTGCTCGAACCGCTACGGGCCGCACTAGGCTGGTTGACCGGGCCGGCCGACCCGGACGGCGACAGCTTCCTGGAATACATCGACGAGGCCGGAACGGGCCTGGCCAACCAGGGCTGGAAGGACTCCCACGACTCGATCCAGTGGCCGGACGGGCGGATCGCCGACGCGCCGATCGCGCTGTGCGAGGCGCAGGCGTACGCCTACCAGGCCGCGGTGGCCGGTGCGGCGCTACTCGCCGCACACGGCAGCGACGCCGACGTCGCCCGGGTCACCGAACTGCGCGCCTGGGCCGACACACTGGCCGCCAAGTTCCGGGACAGCTACTGGGTGAACGACGAGGTCGGCCGATTCCCGGCGCTGGCGCTCGACGCCGCCAAGCAGCCGGTGAACAGTGCCAGCTCCAACCTGGGGCACCTGCTGGGCACCGGCCTGGTCGACCCGCCGGAAGCGGCCCTGATCGCCGCCCGGCTCGCCGACGACGACCTGTCCGGCGCGTACGGCCTGCGTACCCTGTCCAACCGGTTGACCGGGGCGAACCCGCTCGGCTACCACACCGGCACCGTCTGGCCGCACGATACGGCGATCGCCGTACTGGGCCTGGCCCGGGAAGGGCACGCTACGGTCGCCGCCCGGCTGGCCGACGGCCTGCTCGCCGCCGCACCGTACTTCGACCACCGGCTGCCCGAACTGTTCGGCGGTACGGCACTCGGCGATCCGGTACTGGCCTACCCGGCGTCCTGCCGGCCGCAGGCCTGGGCCGCCGCCGCGCCGGTGACGATGCTGGTCGCGGCGCTCGGACTGCGCCCGGACGTGCCGGCCGGCACACTCACGGTGGCACCCGACCCGGCGTTCGGCAGCTGGTTCCCGTTGCGGGTCGAGGGTCTGCGGGTGGCCGGCCGGCCCTTGTCGGTGACGGTGTCGGCGGACCGTCGGGTCGAGGTCGAGACCGATGCCCCGCTCACCGTCGAGATCCGGGAGGCGTGATCGCGCTCGGTCAGCTGCTGACGATGAACACGAGCCGGAACTTTCCGATCCGGATCTCATCGCCGCTGGTCAGGACGGCAGACTGGACGCGTTCCTGATTCAGGTGCGTACCGTTCAGGCTGCCAAGGTCACGTACGGTAAACCTGGTGCCGTCCCGGTGGAACTCCGCGTGCCGACGCGATACCGTCACGTCGTCGAGGAAGATGTCACCGTCGGGGTGCCGGCCCGCGGTGGTGACATCGCGGTCCAGCAGGAACCGGGCACCGGCCTGGGCTCCGTCGCGGACCAGCAGGACCGCCATGTACGGCGGTAGGGTCCCGGCGAGCGCCGCGGCGGACTCCACCCGCGGATCACCGAGCATCTCCTGGAACGAGTCCAGGTTCAACACAGAGGTGGCGTCCATCAGCGGATGCGTCTGGTCTGCGGTGGTCATCCGCTCAGCGTACCGGTCGAAACCTCGCACAGACCGGGGGCGTGGCGCCGGATCCGGCACCGACCGGTGTCAGGTCCGCGGTCGTTCCTGCACGATCCCCTGCCGGATCGCCAGCCGGGTCAGGTCCGGCCGCCGTCGACATCCGGTCTTCTCCCGGATCCGGTCCAGGTGCGAGCGCACCGTCCGCACGCTGATGGACAGGCCGTCAGCGATATCCTGGTCCCTTTCACCTGCCGCCACCAGCGCCAACACCTCCCGTTCGCGGGCCGACAGTTCCAACCTGGCGCCGGCGTAGCGTTCCCGAGACGAGTCGAGCAGGAACGATGCGAGGGTCGGCGAGACGTAGCTGTTGTCCGCCGCCACCGCGCGTACCGCACGCAGGATCTCGTCCGCATCGGAGTTCTTCGTCAGATAGCCGCGCGCCCCGGCAGCGATCGCCGCCAGCACGTCCTCCTGGCTGCCGTGCGCCGAGACCACCAGCACCCGGTACCCGCGACCCACCACGTCCACCACCGCGGCCGCGTCCCCCACCCCGGGCAGCCGCAGGTCGAGGATGACCACGCCACCTGGCTCCGGCCGGTACGCGGCGAACTCCTCCACCGAACCGGCGGTGACGCCCACGGTCACGTCCGGCGCCTCCCGCAACGCCCGTACCAGGGCAGCCCGGTACAGCGGATGGTCCTCGATGACACACACCTGGATCTGCCGCAGCACCGCCGGACCGTCCACAACGCCTCCCCAGTCGTCAGTGCGCCCGCGCCGCTCCCGCGGCCGACAGCGTCGGGCCGGTCGGGAACAGCGCCAGTACAGCGGCCGGCAACCGCACCGGCCGTACAGCGCCGTAGCCCAGTGACCTGCGCGCGTCGTCACCGGCGACCGGGAACCGTCGCCCCTGGTCGGTGATCAGGTACGTGGTGCCGGCCGACACCAGTGCACCCCGACCCGGCGGCACGTAGACCACATCCGCGGTACGGTCGTCGCCGCCGGTCACCGACACCGGCCTCGCTCCGGCCGGAGTCGCCGAGGCTGCGAGCAGTACATCGCTGAAACTACCGTCGCCACCGGTCACGCACACCGCCAGCCGGTCCGCAACCCGCATCGAGATCGGTTGCGGAAGCCGTTGCGGGTAACCCGATTCGGTGCTGCCGGCACCGGTCCGCACCACCCCGGCCAGGTCGGCGCTGGACACCGTCAGCGGGTGCGGGGTGTCACCAGGATACGCCTGCCGATCGGTGCTCGCGCCCAGCACCAGGCTCGCCTCGGTCTCGGTGACCGGCCGTACACCGTCGGCACGTACCAGGTAGTAGCGGTAGGTCGAGGCACCGACGTAACGGGCACGCAGCACCTGTCCCACCACAGTGGACTGTCCAGCGAGCCTGGGCCCGGCCCTGCCCACCTGCGGTACCGACACCGGGCGCAGGTCCGCACCGGCCGGCAGAACATCCACAAAGGACCACGTGACCGGCACCGGGCTGACCCGGTCGAAGCCCAACGCGACCAGCACCGACCGGTCCGCCACCCGGTACCGCCGGCCACCGGTGAGCAGGAATTCGTGCCCGGCCGGATCACGCAACAGGATCCCCGCGGTCGACCCGATCGGCTGGCCGGCCGGACGGGCACCCAACAGCACCGTACCGACCGGGGCGGCGTTCGCCGGCCGGTCCGCCGGCTGCTGCGAGCACATCGTCCACGGACCGGACAGCAGCGCGTCGGTGCCGGGCAGCGTGTCCGGCGCACCGGCGATACCCAGCGACGCACCGCGCGGCGCCTGCCGCAGCGAGGTGGCCGACACCGAACTGGTGGCCTGGCCGTTCCCGCCGGCCAACAGCCGGGCCGATGCGTAGTTGAGCATCGGATGCAACCGGCCGTCGGTGCCCAGCACATAGTTGGCGCCGGTGTCGGACTCCACCACCACCTGGCCGGTCTTGCGCCAGTCGCTGCTGGCACCCGGCCGCAGCAGCCCGTAGATCCCGAAACCGGCGGTGACCAGGAGTGCGCAGGCGATCCCGACAGCGCTGCCGATCACCAGCCGGCGGCTCGGCGACACTGGATGGTTGGCGTCCCCGGCCACCAACGCCGACACCAGCCGACGCCGGAGGAACTGGTACGCCTGAAGCTGATCACGCTGTGTCCACATCGCACTTCCCGGGTAACGGATCTCGACGGCCACCGTGCACTGGGTGCAATATAGGTCGACCGCACACCCCGACGACAGCGTAGAAATACCGATGCGACACCCTCCCGGCGAACAAGGCAGGCATGGCAGCCGATGAGCAGTAGCGTGCGCACCGCACCCACCCGCCCCGCTCAACCCACCCGCGCCGCGGGGCCGGCACGGCGCCGCCGCCGGTTCCCGTTGCGCGCCGGACAGGTCGTCGTGTGGGAACTCGCCGCCGCCGGCACCATCCTGGCCGCCACCGCCGGCGCGGTGCCCGGCGCGGTCGTCGGCGGCATCGGGCTGCTCGCCGTGCTGACCACCGTACTGCCACGCCGGGGCCGCTGGTTCTACCAGTGGCTCGTACTGGTCGCGCGCTACCGGTCGCGGCGACGTGCCTGGCGGCAGGGCCCGGCCGGCGACCCGCTCGAGGTGATGCTTCCCGGGCTTGCGTACCACACCTACGCCGACCGGGCCGGCAACCGGATCGGTGTCGCCGGCGACGGCCGCAGCTGGACGGCGGTCCTGCGCATCGGACCGACCGGCATCGCCGACCCGGCTGAACTGATCGGCCCGATGCGCGCCGCATACCACCGGACCGACCTGCCGGCGGCGGCCGTACAACTGGTCCGCTGGACGGTGCCGGTGGCCGGCGCCGACCCGGTCCGGATGTGCTGGCTGGCGCTGCGTCTCGCCCCAGCGGACTGCCGGGCCGCGGTCGAGGCGCGCGGTGGTGGGCCGGCCGGGGCGCTACGGGCCACCGCGAACGCCGCGCTGTCCCTGGCCCGGGACCTCTACGAGGCGGGCGTGCCGGCCGCACCGCTGGACGGTACGCAGCTGCGCGCCCAGCTCGCGGTGGCGCTCGGCGCCGAGGTGGACGTCCCCGCCACCGTGCAGGAGGACTGGCGCACGCTCACCGTCGGTACCCTGCAACAGGCCTGCTACCGGCCGCGCAGCAACGTCGACCCGGCCGACGTACTGGCCGCCAGCGCACCATCGCCGGCGGCGTTCACCGCCGCGTCGTTGACCCTGTCGCGGCCCGGCACCGGCACCACCCGCGGCGAGCCGGACATGCACCTGGTGCTGCGGACCGGGGCACCGGCCGCGCAGACCCGCTACAGCCCGGACGACGCCGCCGCCGCGCTGGGCCTCCCGGTGTACCGGCTGGACGGCGAGCACGTCTGTCAGACCCGGGCCACCCTGCCGCTGGCCCTGCCGCCGCTCTGAGTACAGCCCTGACCCGGCACGGCCCTGACCCGGCACAGCCCTGACCGGCAGCCTTCTGGCTCAGCCGCCCAGCGAACGGACCTTGGCGTAGATCTCCAGCACCGCGGCGGCCAGCGGAATCAGGCTGATCAGGCACAGGAACTCGGCGATGTCCAGCAGCCGGGACCAGTACGGTGAACTGTCCCGACCGGTCGAGCGGGCCGCGTAGAACATGCAGCCGACGGTGACCAGGCCGGCGAGGCACAGCAACGGCACCCGTACCGTTGCGGCGTCCCGGGCCGCGAGTGCGGCACCGGTGCCGATCAGCGTGCCGAGCCCGGAGAGCAGCAGAACCAGGCGCTGCGCGGTACCGGCGTAGGACCGGGACCGCAACACCAGAGTCAGCCCGGCGGTCGCGGCCAGCGTCCAACCCCAGCGGGAGTCACCGGCCAGCAGTACCCCGGCACCGCCGGCCACCAGCACCGACACCGCGGCGAGCAGCCCGGTCAGGGCGTCCTCGGCGATGGCGGTCTCGTCGATCACGTCCGGCCCGAGCGTGGGCCGCTCCTCGGCCCGGAACGCGGCGACGTCATTGGGGATCCGCGGCAACGGCAGCTTGCCCAGCCGCAGCGCCACCATCGGCAACGCCGGGCACAGCGCGGTGGACAGCGCAATCACCACCGCCGCGGTGGAGGTGGCCTCGACACCGAGCAGCACGGTGGCCGTCGCGGACAGACAACCGATCGCACCGGTCACCGCCACCCCGACGAACCAGGCCAGCCGATCGGCGACGGCAACGGCCGCCAGCACCGCGTACACGGTCATCGCGGCCAGGCCCAGCGACAGTCGGCCGATCCCGAACACCGAACCGGGCAGCAGCTGCACACCGGCGAGCAGCGCCGCCGGCACCCCGGCCACGGCCAGCAGCGCACCCGCCGTCGCGTCTCCGTACGCACGGGCCAGCGCACCGGACGCGACCAGCAGCAGTACGGCAAGTATCCCGGTGCCCAGTGCCGGCCACGGCCAGCCGGGGCCGGCGAAGGCGAACACCGCGGTGAAACACAGCACGCCGACGAGGGCGCCGGCCAGCGACACCCGGCGCGCGATGCGATGGTGCCAGCTACCCGCGCGGCTCTCCGCGGCGTTCGCGATGGCGTCCACCACGTCGTCGAACAGCAGCGGTGGGGTGCGCTGCTGGCGCGGGTTGAGGTACAGCACGTCGCCGTCGCGCAGACCGGCCCGGGCCACCGTGTGCCCGGGTTCCAGGGGCGCGCCACCGAGCCGGGACAGCGCCCACCCAGCGATCGCGCCCGGTGGGCCGGGTTCGGTTGACTCCGCGCCGGTCATCGAGACCAGCTGCGGCAGCAGTTCGGCCAGCGTGCTCTCCACCGGAAGCGCCACGTCGACCCGGGCCCGCGGGCTGACCACGGTGACCCGGCGGGGCGTCGAGGACACCGACATGATGCTGGTCCGCCTAGCCTTCGGTGGTCAGTTCGGTGCCGGCCGCGTCGATCATCGGCTTGAACTTGGCCGTACTGGCCTCGCCGAGCCGACGCAGTCCGTCGTTGACCGCCTCCAGCACGACGTCGCCGAGGCTCGCGGCGTCCATCCGGCGCGCGACGTCGGGTTCGATGGAGATCTCGGTGAACCGGCCGTTGCCCCGCAGGGTGGCCCGTACCTCGTTGTTGCGCGAGTAGCCGGTGATCTCCATGGTGGTCACCGACTTCTGGATCCGCTCGACCTCCGCCTGCTGTTCCCGTACCCGGGCCAGCAGATTCTCGATGTCGGTGTTCATCCACACCCCCTCGTTCCGTGGCTTAGCAACCTACCCGGCCGCCGGGCCGGGGCCCGTACCGATCAGGACACGCTGACCTTGCCGGCGGCGTCGATGTCCACGTGTTCGACGAGGTGGTCGGAGCCCGCGGTCACGTCGAGATCGAAGTCGGTCGGCTGGCCGCTGTCGACCGGGACCTCGACGGTCACGGTCAGGTCCCCCTTCGTGGCGGTGATCGTGGCGTCGTGCCCGCCGCCGGTCGAGCCGGCACCGCCGCTGTCCGAACCGGTGTCGGAACCGCCGGTGTCCGAGCCGTCGGTGTCCGAGCCGGACGGGGTGCCGGTGTCCGTGCCGGTCGAACCGTCGGCCGGGTCGACCGGGATCCAGCTATTGTCCGCGCCGGCGGCACCCGGGTACAGCGCGGCCGGCGTGTAGCTGGTCATCCACTCGTTGCCGGGCGGCAACGTGGTCCCGGCCGGCAGCACGGTGCCGGCCGGCAGGATGGTGGCCGTCGGCAGCGTGGTCGCGGTGGGCAGCACCGCACCGTTGTCGGTCACCCCGGCGGTGGCCTGACCCGGCACGTTCAGCAGCCCCTGCAACCCGCTCGCCGCGGTCGACCCGGATGTCTGCGGCGACATCGCCGGCAGCGTGCCGCCATTGCCGTTCACCGCCTGGGTGCCGCTCGGAGAGGCCACAGTGGACACCTGACCGGGTGCGGTGACCGGGTTCGCGGACACCGGCGTCGTCGTTCCGGTTCCGGTGCCGCTACTGCCGCCACCGAAAAGCTGTTCCAGTGCGCCGATCACGCCACCGAGCTGGGTCAGTACCGCACCGATCCTGGTCGCGCCCAGCGCGTTCAGCAGCGCACCGACCGCGTTGATGAACGTACGCAGCGACGCGCTCGTCGTGGTGGACAGTGCCTGCGCCGCGGCGTGCGTCCACGGGTTGGACATCAGCGCGGCGACCGTCGGGTTGACGGCACCGACCACCGTCTTGTAACCGGTCTGCACGGCCTCGACGAGCTTGGCCGCCTCACCCAGCAGCTTGGCGCCGTCCTCGATCGACTTGATGATCTTCTCGAACTGCTGCAGCGACTCACTGATCTTCTGCAGCGCGCTCTCGGACGCATGGCCGGACCAGATCTGCCCGAGCTGGCGGCGGGCCTTGTCCAGGTCCTCCAGCAAGGTGATGAACTGGGTCGCCTTCTGCAGCACCTGCGTCACGTGCGACAGGATCTGTTCCGGTTGTCCCGTAACGATCTGCGGCAGCATCGTGATAGGTCCACCGCCGGAGGCCGTGGCGTCCATCGCACTGGAGTTGGGGAACGCGGTCACGACTCACCTCTCCTGTCGTCGTCGTGCTCGGCATGTGTTGTTCTCGCTACGACCGCCGTACTCAGACTGCCGCGGCAGGCAGCGGTCGGTAGACCCGCACCTCGCCACCGTAGGGAAAATCCGATGTGACCGGACCATGGTTGTAGAGCTGCCCGTCGCCGCCGGCAACACCGATCAGCGCACCGGGACCACCGGCCGGCCCGCTCGGATCAGCCACCACCACGTCACCGGACTGGATGCCCGGCACGTCGGCAAGGCTGCGGACCTGGCCGGAGTAGACGCCGATCACCCCGAGCTGGGACTGGTGGTCGGGGCTGTGGTCCAACCAGTCGGCGAAGCCGGTGGGACCACTGAACAGGTTTCCCGGCACCGGGCGTTGGGCCAGTTCGCCCAGTCCGGCGCGGGTCAGGTAACCGAGCACGTTGGGTACCGAGTGTGGCTCGCCCTGCGCGCCGGTGCTGTCATGGACGGCGTACCCGGCCAGGTCCGCCGCGGAACTGGGATGCCACAGCGGGGAACACGAGGGTTGCCCCGGGCCGCCCGCACCGCCGAAGCTCGTGGCAACGTCACGGTCCGCGTCGTCGTAGCCGTTGGCGCTGTCGTGTACCGAATCATTGTTCTGGCGCAACAGGTCCAGCAGGGACCGCAGGGCGCGGATCTGCTGGCCCTGCAGTTCGGTGTTGGCACCGGCCACCGCGCCGCCCAGGGTGCTGAACGAGGCGGGCTCCACCAGCGTCGACTCCAGGTCGAGCATCGTGTTGATGGCCTGTACCAGAATGCCGCCGACATTACCGACGGTGGCGCGCATGGCTTCCGGACTCGCCTCGTACCGACCTGTCCCGTACTGACCGTCCATCATCGCGCACCACCCCCTCACCGCGGCCCGTCCGGGCGGTCCACCTCAGAGTCGACCGGCTCCGGGCACATCGTAGGGGCGCGTCCGCGACGCTTTGAACGGCAAAATTGCCCACGGTACGGACCGTCGAACTACGGTCGGCGGAGCCGATCCGGCCCGCCGGCAAGGGTCCACCCAGCGTCTTTGCGGACCGGGCGGTACGGGGCAGGATAGCGGCAACGCCCAAGCCGAGGAGTACCCAGACGATGAGTGTCGACACTGTGCGCCGGGGCCGCCGGGTCAGCCTGCCGGAACTTCCGGGCGGGGAGATCCAGCTCCAGTCGCCCCCGGTACTGCCCCGCGGCACCGGCCAGGGCGCGATGCAGCTGATGTTCATGCTGCCGATGATGCTGGGCATGGGTGCCATGTCGTTCGTCTACATCGGACGGTCCGGCGGTGTGATGACGTACGTGTTCGGTGCGCTGTACGCCGGCGCCATGGTCGGCATGCTGGTGATGTCACTGTCACGCGGCGGTATGGCCAAGAAGGCGCAGATCAACAACGAACGCCGCGACTATCTGCGCTACCTCGGCGGGCTGCGCAGCCAGGTGCACAAGGTCGCCGGGCAGCAGCGGGACGCGATGCTCGCCGGTGGGCCCGACCCGGCCGACCTGTGGACCCTGGTGGACGGTGACCGGCTGTGGGAACGCGCCCGTGGCGACCGTGACTTCGGTCAGGTCCGCATCGGAGCTGGTCCGCAACGGCTGGCCACCCCGCTGCGTGCGCCGCAGACCGCGCCGCTGGAGGACCTGGATCCGGTGTGCTCGACCTCGCTGCGACACTTCATCCGCGCCTACGCCACCGTGTCCGGGCTGCCCGTGGCGATCTCGCTGCGTTCTTTCCATCATGTCACGCTCTCCGGCGACCGGGCCGAGGCGCTGGGCCTGGCCCGCGCCGTCGTGGCCCAGCTGGCCACCTTCCACGCCCCGGACGACCTGCGGATCGCCTGCTGCGCGGCATTGGACCGGTGGTCGGACTGGGAGTGGCTGAAGTGGCTGCCGCACGCCCAGGCCGCCGGCCAGGCTGATGCCGCAGGCCCGGCGAGACTGTGCTCCGACGAGCTGAAGGTGCTGGTCGACCAGCTCGGCGCGGACCTGGGCGACCGTGCCGGGTTCGGCCACCGCTCGGACGGCAACCAGCCGCACATCGTGGTCGTACTGGACGGCGGGAACACCTACGGCGGTGCTCGGCTGGCCCCGGACGGCGGGTTGACCGGGGTGACCGTACTGGAGATCGGCGGCACCCCGGACCCCACCGGCTCCCGGCCGGGTGTGCTCGGCCTGCACCTGACCGACGGCCGGATCGGCATGCTGACCGGCGAGGGGGTCGCGTTCGTCGGCGACGCCGACCGGTTGGACATCGGTTCGGCGGAGGCACTGGCCCGGCTGATGACCCCGCGTTACGCCGGCACCCCGGTCCGCGACGAGATTCCACTGTCGGCGACCTTCGGGCTGGCCGCGCTGCTCGGGCTGGGCGACCCACGCACCATCGACCCGGCGCTCACCTGGCAGCCGCGGGCACCCCGGGACCGGCTACGGCTGCCGCTGGGCATCGACCCGGACGGTCGACCGGTCGACCTGGACCTGAAGGAGTCCGCGGAGAACGGGATGGGTCCGCACGGCCTGGTCATCGGCGCGACCGGGTCGGGCAAGAGCGAACTGCTGCGTACGCTGGTCACCGGCCTGGCGGTGACCCATTCCTCGGAGACACTGAACCTGGCGCTGATCGACTTCAAGGGCGGCGCGACCTTCGCCGGGATGACCGGGCTGCCGCACACCTGCGCGGTCATCACCAACCTGTCCGACGAACTGCCGCTGGTGGACCGGATGGCCGACGCGTTGCGCGGCGAGCTGGTCCGCCGCCAGGAACTGCTGCGCGCGGCCGGCAACTTCGCCTCGGTCCGCGACTACGAACGGGCCCGCGACGCCGGTACGCCGCTGCAACCGCTGCCCTCCCTGCTGGTGATCATCGACGAGTTCTCCGAGCTGCTGTCCAGTCGGCCGGAGTTCATCGACCTGTTCGTGATGATCGGCCGACTGGGCCGCAGCCTGGGCATCCATCTGCTGCTGGCGTCCCAGCGGCTGGAGGAGGGCCGGTTGCGCGGCCTGGACAGCCACCTCAGCTACCGGATCGGACTGCGTACGTTCTCCGCCTCGGAGAGCCGGGCGGTGCTGGGCGTACCGGACGCGTACGAACTGCCACCGGTACCCGGCTCGGCGTACCTGAAGGTCGACACCGCGACGCTGATCCGGTTCAAGGCCGCGTACGTGTCCGGCGAGCTCCCGCCGCTGGCCGACCCGAACGCGCCGGGGCCGCCACCGGCGGACCGACGCGCACTGCGCTACACCCTGGCACCGGTGATCTCGCCGGCCCCGGAACTGCCGGCGGCGCCCGCCGCACCGGCGCTGCCGGGCGGTACGCCGATGGCCGAGACGATCATGGGCGCGATGGTGGCCAGGCTGACCGGGCAGGGCCCGGCGGCCCACCAGATCTGGTTGCCGCCGTTGAAGGAGCCGCCCACGGTGGACGGGCTACTGCCGGCGCTGGGCACCGACCCGCAGCGTGGCCTGTGCCCGGTCGGCTGGCCCGGCAACGGCCGGCTGACCGTACCGGTGGCGGTGGTGGACAAGCCGTTCGAGCAGCGCCGCGACCTGCTCTGGGCGGACCTGTCCGGGCAGGCCGGCAACGCGATCGTGGCGGGTGCACCGCAGTCGGGCAAGAGCACCATGCTGCGTGCCCTGCTGGCCAGCCTGGCACTCACCCACACACCTCGCGAGGTGCAGTTCTTCCTGCTGGACTTCGGTGGCGGTTCGCTGTCGGCGCTGGCCGGGCTGCCGCACGTGTCGGGCTGCGCCGGCCGGATCGACGTGGAGCAGTGCCGACGCATCGTGGCGGAACTGACCGGGCTGCTGACCGAGCGGGAACAGCTGTTCAGCCGGCTACGGATCGACGCCATGAGCACCTTCCGGCGTCGCCGGGCGGAGCTGCCGCACGTCGACGGCCGGGAGTTCGGTGACGTGTTCCTGTTCGTGGACGGCTGGATGACCCTGCGGCAGGAGTACGAGCAGTTGGAGGGCGCGATCACCACGCTGGCGGCGCGTGGCCTGGGCTTCGGTATCCACGTGGTGCTGTCGGTCAACCGGTGGATGGAGGTCCGGCCGCAGTTGCGGGACGTCATCGGTACCCGCTTCGAGCTGCGTCTCGGTGACCCCGCCGATTCGGCGATCGACCGGCGGGCCGCGGCGAACGTACCGGCCGCGGCACCCGGCCGCGGGTTGACCGCCGACAAGCTGCACTTCCTGACCGCGCTGCCGCGGGTGGACGGCCAGCAGACCGTGGTGGACCTGACCGACGGGGCGGCGGCACTGGTCGACCGGGTCGCCGCCGCGTGGCCGGGCCAGCGGGCACCGCAGGTCCGGTTGCTGCCGCGGCAACTGCCGGTCGCCGCCTTGCCCGGCCCGGAGAGCGTCGGAGGGCATCCGGTCCCGGTCGGGGTCGCGGAGAGCGACCTGGGTCCGGTGTTCCTCGACTTCGACGCCGACCCGCACTTCATCGTCTTCGGCGACACCGAGTCCGGCAAGACCGGTCTGCTGCGGCTGCTCGGCCAGGGCATCATGCGCCGCTACACCCCGGCCGAGGCGGCTGTGATCGTGGTGGACTACCGGCGCGGCATGGTCGACGCGGTGTCCGGTGACCACCTGCTCGGCTACGCAGGTTCCGAGCCTGCGCTGAGCGGGCTGCTCACCGAGGTCGAGCAGGCGATGCGGCAGCGGCTACCCGGGCCCGACGTCACGCCTGAGGCGCTACGGGACCGCAGCTGGTGGACCGGCCCGGAACTGTTCCTGCTGGTCGACGACTACGACCTGGTGGTCACCCCGGCCCGCAACCCGCTGTCGGTGCTGCTGGAGTTCCTGGCCCAGGCAAAGGACATCGGCCTGCACGTGGTCCTGGCCCGCCGCAGCGGCGGGGCGTCCCGGGCGCTGTACGAACCGGTCCTGCAACGGGTACGGGAACTGGGCAGTCCCGGCCTGCTGCTGTCCGGGTCGAAGGACGAGGGCATCCTGCTGGGTGATGTGAAGCCGGGCCCGCAGCCGCCCGGCCGGGGCCACCTGATCAGCCGTCGTACCGGCACCGAACTGATCCAACTGGCATCGATCGATGCAAAGGTGCCCCCCACCGGAGCGTGATGTGGGTAATACTGCCGTGCCATGGGCCGGTACTTGTGCCGTTCAGACCCATCCGTACCAACTCATAGCATCTGACGTGCAGGGTCGGGCGCCGAGATGCTGGTGCCATGCATGACCATCCGGGCCGGACATGGCCCGGATGCCGTCGACAGCGAGAGGAGGTGGCCCGCCGTGGGTAGTCCTGGCTTCCAGTCAGATTCCGCCGCCATGACCAAGGCGGTCCAGGGATTCGATGAGTGCGCGACCGGTGCGGCCAAGACGATGGCCGAGCTGGAGAACGACCTGGTGTCGGTTCTCAGCCGCTACGCGGGCGACCAGGCGAACGCATTCTGGCAGCTGCACACCAAGCTGCAGGACGACATGAAGGTGGCCAGCCGCGAGCTGGAGAACATGTCGAACCTGGTCAACCAGAGCTTCCACAACTACGGCAGCGGCGACCAGTCGGTCTCCGACTCGTTCAAGAACCTCAACGGCGCCGTCGGCGCCGGTGGCAGTGTCCTGAACCGACTGTCCGGCGGAGCCGGCTGACCTACCGGATCGGAGTACCCATGTCCGCCGAAGTCATCAACGTTGAATTCAGTGCCCTGCGGGCCAGCGCGGATTCGCTGTTCGCCAAGGCCAAGGCGCTGGACAGCTACCTCGACCAGTTGCACCAGCACCTGGCTCCGATCAAGGAGACCTGGTACGCGTCGGGCAGCGCCGCCGGTGGTGCGGCCGAGCAGTCCGAGGGCCGGTTGCGGGCCGCGATCGCCGAGATCGTCGGCGTCGTCGGTCAGTTCTCCGGCAAGGTCAACGAGGCGCACGACCTCCAGCTGGCCCTGGAGAACAAGAACGCCGGCTACTTCAACTGACGGGTGCGGCCCTGCCTCGCGCGGGTGTCCGACACCGCTCCGGCCGCGCGGGACGGGTACGTTTCGTACCCGCCCGCGCTGTCGGCGTACCGACCGCATGGGAAGCCAAGGAAGCGGGCCTGTCATGAGCACCGATCCGTATTCGTTCCGCGTTCATCTGCAGTCCCTCAAGGACTTCGCACTCGAGTTGGAGACCCAGCTCGACGCGATCGGCAGGCCGAGTGACGGGCTGTCGGCGCTGACCGAGCACCCGGTGCTGCTCGGCGACTTCGCCGAGGCGGGATCGCTGGTGAACAGGCACCTGGCCGCGGTCGGCCAGATGCACGAACTGCTCGGCAACGTCAAGTCGGCGATCGGTTTCGCCGGCGATGTCACCAACACGGTGGCCGACGGCTACGAACGTACCGACCAGGACATCGCCGCCGCGCTCAATCAGCACACCGCCACCGACACCAGCGCCGTGTCGGTGTCCAGCCACCACGGCCACGACCACTCCGGTCATTCGGGCGGGCACGGCAGTTCCGGCGGACACGGCAGTTCCGGCGGACACGGGCACTCCAGCCACGGCCAGCACGGCCATCACGGGAAGGGCTGAGGCGTTGACCGCGCACACGGACTTCTCCCAGTACAGCCACCAGCAGCTGGTGAGCATGCTGTACGCCGGTGACCCGAAGACCGCCCGGGCCGCGGGCAGCGTCTGGGACAGCACCGGCGGCTCTCTGCACGACCGGGCCAACGACCTGGCCAAGCACCTGCACTCCTTCCAGGACAAGTGGGAGGGCGGCGCGGCCGAGCAATACCACACCATGATCAGCGATCTGGCGGCCGGCATCCGCAAGGTCGCCGACACCGCGTTCGATCTGCGTGACCTGACGTACTCCTCGGCGGAGTCGCTGGAGGACGCCCGGGCCAAGATGCCGCAGCCGGTGTCCGTACCGGATCTGTCGCCCACCACCGTGCAGGTCGCCACCACCCCACTGTCTGCCGACACCTCGCTGTCGGCGCAGACCCAGCAGACGCTGGCCACCCGCCGGTCGGACGCGATCCGCGCCGTCACCGAACACCAGCAGGCCGCCAAGGCCGCCGACGCGGCCCACCAGCAGGCCGTCCAGGTGATGAGCACCCTGGCCGGCCACTACACGGCCACCGAGCAGTCGATGCCGGTACCGCCGGACGCGGCACCATCGGCGGGTACCCCGGTCGACGACACCGGCACCACCCAGCCGACCATCCTGCCGGCGATCGACCCGGTGACGCTGCAGCCCGTTGCCGACCAGACCGGCGTGACCGGCACCGATCCGAGCATCCTGCCGGTGGTGGTCGGTGGCGGTGCGGTCGCCGGCGCGGTCGCCAGCCCACTGTTCGGCCGGATGTTCACCGCCGGTCTGGCCGCCGCCGCGGGCGCCACGGCCGGGCGGTTCGGTGGCGTGCTGCCCAAGGTTCCCGGCTTCATGAACCGTGACAAGAAGCCCGGCGCCGGCAGCCGGGTCGGCGACCCTGCACTCAAGACCGGTACGCCGGGCAGCGGTACTGGCGGTATCGGTGCCGGTGGGGTCGGCGGAGGCGGCGCGGACATCGGCGGGATCGGTGGTGGTGCCGGCGGCCCGGGCGACGGCCCGGTCGCGCACACCGCCATGACAGGCGGTGCCGCCAGCCCGGTCGCGGGCGTCGGGGTCGGCAGCGGGGCCGGGGCCGCGGTCGCCGGCACCAAGGGCATGGGCATGATGCCGATGATGCCGATGGGCGCCGGGATGATGGGCGGCGACATGGGCGCCGGCCGGCGGATCCCCCCGTGGCTGGTGGAGACGGAGAACGTCTGGGGCGAGACGGCCCCGGTCGCCCCGTCGGTGATCGGTGAGGAGCCCGACGCACCGACCGGGATGCTCGGCACAGCCTGGGCCTGACGACATCCGCCGCCCCCGCAGCATCGTCGATCGGACGGTCTTACGGCGCGGGGGCGGCGCCGGTCACGGCGAACGGACCGGATCAGCGGGCAGCACCCGGCGGGCCGGACGCCACCCACGGGCCCGACCCGCGCGCACCACCGTCACCCCGAGCACCAATGCCACCGTCAGGACCAGGGCGCCGAATCCGAGCAGCAGCACCCAGAAGCGGCGCGGATCGACGTGCGCCGCCGGGCGCTGCGCCGCGGCGATCGCGGTCGGTGCGCTACGCCCGGCGCTCCGGTGCCCGCCCGGAAGTTCCGCGGTCACCGCGGCGTACGGGTCAACGGTGCCCCACCCGAGCCGCGGATCGTGGCCGTCCGAGGCCGGGCGGGTGGCGGTCTGTTCGAGCCGGCTGACGATCTCGCCGGCGGACAGTTCCGGCCGGTACGAACGCACCAACGCCACCACCCCTGCCGCGTAGCCGGCGGCGGCAGACGGGTCGCGTACCGGCCAGAGCTGGCCGCCGCCGGAGCCGGTACCGGCGGCCGCCGCCACCAGCCCGGCGCCCGGCGCGGACACGTCCACGTAGTCGCCGCTCTCGGTGGACACCGCGCGCCCGGACCGGTCCACCGCGGCCACGCCCAGTACGGCCGGGTCCGCGGTCGGGTACGAGCGGCCCGCGGTCTGCCGGTCGTCGCCGATGATGGCCGGCGACACGACCACGACGTCGGCCTGCTCCGCCTGGCGCAGCGCCGCGTGCAGTGCGCCGGAGTCCCGGTTGGCCGGCACCGCCACACAGATGACGGTCGCGGAGGCTTTGATGGCCGCGCGGATACCGGCCGCCAGCAGGTCGGGGTCCGGCTCGGCGGTGGAGTTGCGGTGGCTCTGTACGTAGCGCACCGGCAGGATCTTCGCTGCCGGCGCCAGTCCCGCGAAGGTGGTGCTGTCCTCGGCGCTGGCAGCGATCATCCCGGCGGCCACGGTGCCCCGGCCGTCGCAGTCGTCGCGGGCATCGCCCCGGCCGGTGAGATCCTTGCCGGGCAATACCCGGTCGGCGAGCTGCCGGTTGCCGGCGTCGACCCCGGTGCCGACCACGGCGACCAGCTGGCGGCTGCCGTCGGCGACCGGCCAGACCCGCGCCGGATCCAGCAGTTGCTGCGCCCACGGGACGCCCTGCTGGTACACCCCGGTGGGCGCGGTGCAGCCGGCCGGCGCCGCGACCGCCGGACCGGGGGCGAGCACGATGCCTGTGGCCAGCACTGCGACCAGCAGCGCCACGACCAGCGGTGCGCTGGTCCGACGCCGGGTCACCGGGAAGTCCAGAGGGTGATCCGGGTACCGCGACCGGGCCAGGATTCGACCGTGGCCCGGCCACCGACCTCCTGCAGACGGGCCTGTACGGACTCGGTCAGCCCGAAGCCGAACTGGCCGCCGATCACAAAACCCCTGCCGTGGTCGCGTACCACCACCTGGATCCCTCCGTCCGCCTCGTCCACCCGGACCACCGCGTCGCAACGGCCGGCATGTTTACGTATGTTGCGCAGCGCCTCACGTACCGCGTCTCGCAGCGCCCAGCGACGTTCCGGTGCCAGATCCCGGTCGTCGATGTCCGCGACGACCAGCTCCACCGGCAGCCCGTCGCCGACCGCCTCGGCGACCACCCGGGCGAGTTCGTCGGACAGTTCCCGTTTCCGACCCTCGACCAGTTCGTCGAGCGAGCGCCGCAGCTGGCTCGCCTGGTTACGGGCACTCGCCCGCAGTTCGGCGAGCGCGGCGACCGGGTCGGCGTGTTCCAGTCCGGAGGACAGCGCCATCGCCTCCAGCGTCTGCAGCACCGTGTCGTGCATGCTGCGCATCATCCGGGCCCGTTCGACCTGGCGGCCGGACCGGATGCCGACCAGCATCGCCAGCCGCATGCCCAGGCCCACCAGCGCCAGGATCAGTACCGCCATGGCCAGCGCGAACAGCAGCCAGATCAGCCGGCCCAGCGCCGCGGCCAGCGCGTGCGGCCCCGGACCGGCGTCGTTGAGCCAGATCATCGCCACCTGGGCCGGCACGCTGAGCAGCACCGGCAGCAGGCTGGCAGCCAGGCCCCAGGTACCGGCCCACAGCACCGCGGTGCCAACCAGGTAACCCCAGAAAACGGCGTGGTAAGCATCATCGAGCGACCCGGGTACCACGGCCGCAGCCAGCAGATTGGCGCCGAGCGCCAGCGCGAGGTCGCAGAACAGCACCGGACGCAACCGCCGGTCGTCGAGCGCCGGGCGCCCCAGCAGCACCCCGATCATCGCCAGGTTCAGTACGGCCAGCAGTACAGCGACCAGCACGACCGGCCCGATCCGGCCGGGACCGTAACTGGCGGCCATGGCCAGCACCGGTACCGGCAGCCCCAGCAACCGGTACGCGATCGGGCCGAGCAGCAGGTAGCGCGCCGCCCGCCGCATCAGCGCCTCGAACCTGGGCTCCCCGATCGCCGGCACACCACTACTGCCGGCGAGCCCGACAAGCATCGCGACCCGCCGCCAGGCAGGTTGCGGCGTCGGATCGGCAGCCTGTTCCGGCGGCACGGGTGTACCGACGGCGACCACGCAGACGCCACCACACAGCAACGCACGCAGGAACCCACCGGACCGCATGATCCGGCTAGCCATCGACAGACCCACTCGGCATGTACCCCACCGCACCTCCAGGGCCCGCCACGTCCGGTAGGGAGCGGACCGGCGACCCGGGTACCAGTGGTAGCAAGACCGACGTGCCAGGGCAAGCGGACGTACGGCTGTTTTTGCAGTATTTCGGCTCGGCTCCGCCACCCTCACAACGAAACCGCACCCCCACCCCCCACCGGCCCGCTCTCCCTACGCCCACGAATAGCATTTTCCCCGAATCGGCGTTATGTCCGTTTAGGCGAACGTACATTCGGGGAAAATGACTACCCAGACGTCGGCGACACATGCCACAAAACCCACGCCGCCCCAGCACCCAGCAGATGGTCCTCTTACCGTCCCGCGAGGGAGCGCGGGACAAGTAAACGCCGACCCGCACGCGATGGCGCAGCCGGCGCGCTCGGCCGCAGAAGCCCGAGGAAGCGCGCCGTAGGCGTCGCCCCCGCAGCGGCTTCAACAGGCCGATCCAAGCGCCAGCGAAGCCAGCGCCCGCCGAAGCGAGCGAGGCCATGTCACAGCCGAGGCGAGCGACGCGCCATCACGACGCCAGTGCCGGCTCAACCTCCTCCGGCGGCACCACCACTGTCGCTGAGCGTTGCCGTCGGTCGCCGACGAGCGACACGACAGCGGCTACCAGCATCATCAACGCCGCCGCCCCGAACACCACGACCAGTCCGGCGTGGAACGGTCCGGCGATCAGGTGGGGGAAGAACTGTTTGCCGGTGATGGTGTCGGCGTTGTGCGCGGGCAGGGTGTCGAGCTGGTCGCCGAGCAGCGACCTCATCGGGTTGGAGCCGAGGAACGCGGCGAACAGGCTGCCGACGGGTGGCAGGTGGCCGGCGGCCTGCGCGGTGGCCGGCGGCACGCCCTGTTGTTCGAGTCCGGAGGTGAGCGAGGTGGGAAGTTTGGCGGCGAGCCCGACGATCATCAGGGAGAAGAAGATTCCGATGGACAGGGCAGAGCCGGAGTTCATGAACGTACCGCGCATGCCGGCGGCGGCGCCGCGCTGGTTGACCGGTACGGCGCCCATCACGGCGGAGGCGTTGGGTGAGGAGAACAGCCCGGAGCCGAGTCCGTTGAGCCCTACCAGGGTGGCGAACAGCCAGTACGGGAAGTCGACCGGGATCAGGATCAGCCCGATGAAGGTGAGGGCGGTGACGATCAGCCCGGTCGCGGCGAACAGCCGGGTTCCGAACCGGTCGGAGAGGTAGCCGGAGATGGGCCCGACGATCAGGAATCCGAGGGTGAGCGGCAGCAGATAGATGCCGGCCCACAGTGGTGTGGACTCGTAGTTGTAGCCGTGCAGCGGCAGCCAGATGCCCTGCAGCCAGATGATGAGCATGAACTGCAGCCCTCCGCGGCCGATGGAGGCGAGCAGTCCGGCGAGGCTGCCGCCGGTGAAGACCGCGCTGCGGAACAGCGACAGGTGGAACATGGGTTCGGCGACCTGTGTCTCGATCACGCAGAACGCGATCAGTAGCACAATGCCGCCGATCAGTCCGGACACCACCCAGGGGTTGGTCCAGCCGGTGGGGTGTCCGCCGTAGGGCTGGATGCCGTACGTGATGGCGGCGAGCAGCACCGATAGGCCGACGGCGAAGGTGATGTTGCCGGGCCAGTCGAGTTTGCCGGTGCTCTTGGCGCCGAGTTCGTGCAGTGAGGTGTAGGACCAGATGGTGCCGATGATGCCGAGTGGCACGTTGACCCAGAAAACGAGCTTCCAGTCGATCTCGGCGAGGACGCCGCCGAGGACGAGTCCGATGAAGGAGCCGGCGATGGCGGCGACCTGGTTGACGCCGAGGGCGGTTCCGCGTTGCCTGGCGGGGAAGGCGTCGGTGAGGATCGCGGTGGAGTTGGCGAAGATCATCGATCCGCCGACGGCCTGCACGACCCGCCATCCGATCAGCCAGAGGGCACCGGCCGCGTGGTCGAGCGGGTCGAGGGCGAGCGCCACGGACGACGCGGTGAATACGACGAAGCCGAGATTGTACATCTTGACCCGGCCGACCATGTCGCCGAGCCGGCCGAGGGAGACCACCAGTACGGCGGAGACCAGCAGGAAGCCCATCAGCATCCAGAGCAGGTAGCCGACGTTGCCGGGTGCGAGCGGGTTGAGGTGGATGCCGTTGAAGATGGCCGGTAGGGAGATCATCACGATCGACGCGTTGATGGTCGCGAGCAGCATGCCGAGCGTGGTGTTGGACAGCGCGACCCACTTGTACCGCGGGTGGTCGCGGTCGAACCGCGCAGCGCGGACCTTTTTGCCGGTTCCGGCGGAAACCTCAGACACGAACCAACCTCCCATGGGGATACCCAGAGAGAGTTTAGTTAGTTCGCGCTAACTAATCTTGTGAAAGTCGCCACGACATCCGATCAGGTCGGAGCCGACGCGATGATGCAAGGGGCCGCCGGCTCCGACCTGGCACATTCATCTTGACCTGGGAGTTGCATTGCGCGACGGACCCGATGTGCGAGTGAGTGAGGCCACAACACGCTCATACCCGGCATGCCGTCGCTCAGTAGCGATCCCGCCGATGGCGCCGCTCCAGCCGGCGCTCCCAGCGCTGCTCGCGCGACTCCTCCTGCTCCCGGCGCAGGTGGTGGTCCCAGCCCTTACCCCAGACCGAGCCGCAGACCGCGGACAGCACGATCGGCAGGAAGATGAACCACCAGACGCCGGTGATCACGGCCAACCCGATCCCGAGAATCCAGCCGCCACCCATCACACCGGCCGCAACCCGCTGTACCACGGTGCCGGCACGCACCCGGGCCGGAACCGGCTCCTCCTGCTGCGCCACCGTGCGGTCTGGCGACACCCCGGCCAGCGGAATTTCACCGGTGCCGAAATGCGGATGCGGGGCGGGCAGATCGGTGAACAGGTCGGACAGTGCCTGCCTGGTCCGGGCCGCCGTCACCGCCGCGGACCAATCCAGTAGGAGCCATTAATGATCAAATCGACACGGCCGCGCACTCGTGCTGGAATCAATTCGTCGATCGCGGAATTGATCGCGGCGTATTCTCCTCCGATCCCTGCACCGGTGAGCGCGCGAAAAAATGCATAGCTGGCAAAGCTCCAGGAAAATGCCGTCAGTCCCGTCGCGACCAGGTAGACCGAGACCGTGATAAAGAACAATTTCTTGCGGCCAAGTCGATCGGTCGCGTATCCAAATACTAATGCGCCGAGAACGGCACCGATGAGATAGAAAGTGGCGGTGGCGCCGACCTGGGCGTCGCTAAGACCCAGCGTTTCGCGATGCGTAAGAATTGCGCCTAACGAACCGGCAAGCGTTACCTCCAGTCCGTCAAGAATCCAGGTCGCACCGAGCGCCACGACAATGAGCCAGTGCCAGCGGCTCCAAGGCAGCCGATCGAGCCGCGCGGGCACGTGCGATTCGATCCATCGGCCGGCAGACATTAGATGCCGGCACGTTCGAGCAATGAAGCCAGAACTTTTGTCGCTTCGAAAGTTTCGCGCGCGATGTTACGGGCAGCGCGGGAATGAAATGCGTAATCCGAGTTGATCATTTTCACGGCTTCGACGATTTGACCTAACGAGTCATAAGCAAAGAGACCGCCTTCGTTACCGTAATGATCCGTGAACCCGGTTTCCTGCGTAATAACGGGACGTCCCGCCGCAAGATAGCACGCGCTCCGGTCGCTAAACCATCCGCTGCAAAGTCGAATGTATTGATCCTTTGCTACGGTGAATTCGCCTTTCGAGCGACGGATGTAATCACGGTAGCGCCAATAATCGACGCTAAGTTCATGCGGTGAACAAAAACGCCAATCGCGGCGCTGAAATTTTTCGCGAGTCGTTGCGTCCTTGATATCGGTTGCCATTTCAAACGGCTCATGCGCCTTTTTCGGAGCGTTGATAAAGCGAAGAAATTCGCGGGACTTGCTCCAAAGATATTTTTCTCCTCGCCACTCGATGTCTTTCAATCCGCTGGTCGACCAGTTGGCGATTGTGGTTAGCACGGCACCTTTCGGCGGCCGTCGATTCGTTTTCCACAAATCAGTCACAATGGGCTGTCGTGTTGGAAGCCAACGCAAGCCGTGCAATGGCACGGGAAATTTTTTGGTCCCAACATTCTCTCCAAAAGTAAAGAGTGCGTGATGCTGCCCGAGGTACTCAACGGTGGATTTATCGCGCCTGTCGATCTTGATCTGCTCGACACCGGGATCGCTCTCGATGTAAAGCAGGCGATCGCTTCGCCGCAGGTCGTCGTTTAATTCCTGCGTGCCGCACACATTCAGAATGGCATCCGCATCGCGATAAAGTTGGCGGATCGTTTTCAAACTTAATCCTACCGTCGGATTTTTCGGAAGGTAACGCGCGCAAAACCCCCACCGTCTTTGAAATCCGAATTCACGGGCGAGACCGGCAAGAATTTTGCCGGCATATCCGTAATCGTTACTGGTGTCGAAAGTTTGTGGATTATAGGGCAACCGGGCTGAGTCCTCGATGTAGTAAACGTCGTGCCCAAGTCGATTCAGTCCCACTATGTAGTGAACGTGCTGCCAGATCACTCCCGCGATCGGGCATGAACCCATGAAACCCATGACAACGATTCGTTTCTTTCGCTTCATTTAATCAACCGCCGAGAATACGGAGTATGGGAAACCGAGTTGAAATAAATCCTCCTCTGCGAGCTCTGCGTCCTCCGCGGTTATAATTGTTTTACCGCAACCGCAGGATTGCCTGCCACTACCGTGTTCGGCGGGACACTTTTCGACACGACGGAGCCGGCCGCGACAACGGAATTTTCGCCGATCGTCACACCTTTCAAAATCGTCGCATTCATTCCGATCCAAACATTATCGGCAATGATGACCGGCGCGGTGCGGAGTGGGGGACGGGATGGGCGATCTTTGAAGTAAGGGGCAAGGGCGCGGGCATCGATCAGCCGCTGCGCTGGTTCAAGCGGATGAAAATCGGAATCGGCAATTCCTACGTTCCATGAGATCAAGCAATACGATCCGATCTCGATGTGCTCTTCGGCCATAATGATCGCACCGTTCAAAAGCGTAAAATTGCCAACGGTGCACGTCCCTTTTTTTCCAATCGCAAACGAACAACCGGAATAACAGGAAACGTGATCGCCGAGCTTCACCGCAGCATCGGCACGATTGCGCAGGAACCGAAAGATTTGTGCGGTCTCGCAATAAAAACCTTCGCCGAAGACAACATTCGGAGGAATCGGATGCTGCCACCAGTCATCCTGCACCCGGCGCTGATCATCGACGTTGCTCATGAAGGGAAGTTGCCAGCGGAATAAAGCTTCGCATAGATGCCGCCGCGCCTAACGAGTTCAGGACCGGTTCCTTCTTCGACTACGCGACCATTCTCCAACACGACGATGCGATCGACGTTGTGCACGGTGGCGAGGCGATGCGTCACGATCAATGTTGTCCGTCCCTGCATCAGCTCTTTAATCGTCCCCATGATGGCAGCCTCCGTTGTAGGATCGAGAGCAGACGTTGGCTCGTCGAGCAAAAGGATCGGCGCGTTTTTCAAAAACGCGCGCGCGATTCCGATGCGTTGCCGTTGACCGACACTAAGGTGACCGCCGCGTTCGCCCACAGGATTTTCGTAACCGTGGGGCATTTGCAAAATGAAGGATTCCGCCTGAGCGCGGCGCGCCGCTTCTCGAATCTCTTCTTCGGTCGCCTCCGGACGGCCATAAGCAATGTTTTCCCGAATGGTGGTGGAAAAGAGAAGCGTGTCCTGCAAAACAATTCCGATTTGAGATCGAAGCGATCGCTTCGTGATTTGACGGAGATCACGACCATCGACAGTGATATGGCCTTGGTTTGGATCATAAAAGCGCGGCACCAAACTAAGAAAAGTGCTTTTCCCGGCCCCGGTCCCACCGACGAGAGCGATGATCTGATTGGGACGAATGTCCAGAGTGATGTCGTGGAGAATCGGTCGATCAGGTTCGTAGCCAAAGCTGACGTTATTAAAACCAATCGCCCCATCCGCACGCGTGATCGCAACGGCGTCCGGAGAATCCAGGACGTCGTCACGACGATCAAGCACTTCGAAGCAACGTTGCGCGCCGGCGGCGGCGCCTTCCAAAGCCCACGCGGTATAGGTCAGCGATTCGAGTGGTTGATAGAGCATCAGCAGATATGCGCTGAAAACGAGCAGTGATCCGAGCGTAAGCGTGCCGGCGACGACGTGAAGCGTTCCGACGTAATACATCGCGGCCGTGCCGACGACCATCAGCGTGCTGATGATAAGTGCGCTTTGGACATTCGTTAGGGTAAGTTTCAAATTCGCGCGCAAACTCTCGCGTGCTTGTCGATGAAATTGCCGCACTTCGAACTCTTCGCGTCCAAACGCGTGGACCATGCGAATCGAGCTCAATCCTTCCTGCGCCTGCGTGAGAACGGCGCTTTCCTGCTCTTGAATAAAAGTGGATTGCTGACGAATCCTGTTGGCAAAAAAGTAAATCGCCGCGACTACGGCCGGGATCACCGCCAGCGAAAGCAGCGTCAGTTGCCAATCGAGTCGAACCATAATCGCGAACGTGCCCAGTAACGTAATGATCGATCCGAAAATACTCGTCAGGCCTTTGTTGTAGATGGTTTGCACGGATTGTGAATCATACGCGACCCGAAAACTGGAATCGCTGGATCGCCGTGCATCGTGATACTTGAGGGAAAGCGATTGCAGGTAAGCGTAAAGGTCCGTGCGTAACTTCAAGAGCGCCTGCAAGCCGATTTTCACGAAAAGGTAATTCGTGATGAAATTCAGAATTCCCCAGAGCAATTGAATCACGACTAGCGCCAGACAGAGAAATGCGACTGCGCCATGCAAGGTTAGAAGCGGGGACAATACGAACCCACGAAATTGGATTTGGAAAAAATGGGCGTGCGGCGTTTCCGCATGAAAGGCCGGGAGGATTCGATCAACGATCAGTTTGAACGGCCATGGTTTAAGCAAATTCAACCCGATACCGAGAATCGAAAGGATAAGGCCGACGATCGTTTTTCCAAGGAACGGCCGGTAATACTGGAAGACGCGGCGGTAAATCGACATGGGATTTTCGGATTGCGCAGTTTGAATTTTGAACGAACTACGCGAAATCCATCGCGCAGTCGACTTCGAGAGATTCCTCGACTTCGCTCGGAATGACAATATGCATCATCTTTTGGAAGTTTGGTCGAGCTGGGTCCTGCACGGCGGATATATCGGCATCATTGCGCTGATGGCGATGGAAAGTTCGATTTTTCCGGTGCCGAGTGAAGTGGTAATTCCACCCGCCGCCTTTCTCGCTGCACAAGGCCATTTGAATTTCTGGGGCGTCATCGCCGCTGGAACGGCGGGCTCGTATCTCGGTGCCGCGGTAACGTATTGGATTTCACGAGCAGTGGGCCGGCCGCTTGTCCTGCGTTATGGCCGATTCTTTTTGCTGAGCCCCGAAAAACTTGTGCGCGCAGAAACGTGGCTGAGCCGTTACGAAACCGGCGGCGTATTTTTCGCGCGTTTGCTCCCAGTCGTACGGCATCTCATTTCAATTCCCGCGGGAATCGTTCGGATGAATTTTAGCGCGTTCAGTGCGGTGACGATTACGGGCTCGGCCCTTTGGTGCGGCGTGCTCGCCTATCTCGGTTTGCAAGCATACCGGAAGGAGCCGCAGTTGTTGTCGGATCCCGAAGCGATGGTGCATCTTATCAAAACCCAATCGCACTGGATCGTCCTTCTCGTCATCGTATTCGCCCTCCTTTACCTGGCGACTCTGCGCCTTACGAGGCCTGCAAGGGATTGACGTTTTGGTGTTTTAAAACGTGACACAAGTGTCGCGCCTTCGCATATCTTGCGCTTGAGGTTTGAACGCCCGCTATATCCAGTTGTCTCTTAGATGACGCTCAAAAGCCTCCATGGCACCTGAGCTGCTGTAAAAAAGGCCGAATCGTATGAAAAAGAACAAACAGATCCTCAAGAATCGCCAGAAACTTTCACTCGGTGACCTCATCCTCGCCGTCAGCTCTTGCACCAAAAGCACAAAGGAGACAGTCGCTGCCGTGGCTGACCTTCTTGGAAGTGGGCAGGTTCGCGTCCAGAACAACGGACGGTTCATGCGCGCAAAGGTTTGCTAATTCTGTAACAAAGATTTTCCAAAGAACGCCCCGGCGTCATTGCCGGGGCGTCTTTTTTTGCCGCATAAAACGCTTCCCGCGAAGGGAACGGGCTTTTATGTTCGCGCGGTGATCGATCGTTATTCCCGGCAGCAGATGCGCGACCTCTGGTCTGAAGCGCGCAAATTTCAAATCTGGCTCGATATCGAAATCCTCGCCTGCGAAGCGATGGCGGAGTTAGGCCAAATTCCAAAAGAGGACGCTGTCGAGATTCGCAAACGTGCCCGCTTTTCGATTCCTGAAATTCTCGAGATCGAAAAGCGAACGAATCATGATGTCATCGCGTTCCTTGAAAATGTGGCTGCGTCTGTTGGACCGGCCGCGCGTTGGATACACCAAGGTCTGACCTCGTCAGACATTCTCGACACCACGCTCGCGGTTCAGCTCACAGAAGCGTGTGGGATTTTGAGCGCGGATCTGAAAGCGTTGCGGCTCGCTGTCGCGGCCCAAGCACGAAAGTTCAAGATGACGCCTATGATCGGGCGGAGCCACGGCATCCATGCGGAACCGATCACGTTCGGATTGAAGCTCGCGTTGATGTACGACGAATTCGGTCGAGCGGAGGAGCGGCTGGCGCAAACAACCGAACGAATTCGCGTGGGCAAATTAAGTGGCGCCGTCGGCACCCACGCACATCTCGATCCGGCGATTGAGCGCGCCGTTTGTGAAAAACTTGGATTGAAGCCGGCAACTCTTTCTACGCAAATCGTGCAGCGAGACCGCCACGCCGAATTTTCCACGACGCTCGCGCTGATTGCCTCGAGCATTGATCGATGGGCGACAGAATTCCGGCACCTCCAACGCACGGAGGTTTTGGAGGTCGAAGAATTTTTTGGCGAAGGACAAAAGGGCAGTTCCGCCATGCCACATAAGCGGAATCCAATTACAGGTGAACGATTGAGTGGACTGGCACGCGTCATTCGTGGCAATGCGATTGTCGCGCTTGAGAACGTCGCGCTTTGGCATGAGCGCGATATCAGTCACTCCAGCGCTGAACGAATCATTCTTCCTGACTCCTGCATTTTGCTCGATTACATGCTCGATAAAATGCGGGACCTTGTGACGAAGCTCCAGGTCTACCCGGACCGAATGCTGCAAAATCTTGGCCTAACGAAAGGTCTTTATTGCAGCCAATCGATCCTGCTCGCGCTCACGCGCAAGGGCGCGGAGCGCAAAACCGCTTATGAAGCCGTGCAGCGAGCTGCGATGAAGACGTGGAAGGGCGACAAGCCGTTCGTCGAGAACGCGAAGCAAGAGCCGGAAATCAAAGCGGCGCTTTCAGATGCCGAGATCGATCAGCTCTGCTCACTCGAAACGCATTTTCGTCATGTCGACGAAACATTTCGCGCACTCGGGTTGGAGTGAGCGATCTGCTCATTCGTAGCGCAGTGCTTCGATTGGATCGAGTGCTGCCGCGCGATATGCGGGATAAAACCCAAAACCGATTCCTATTGCAGAGCAAACCAACAAGCCTGCGACAGCCCAGCCCCACGGAAAAATCACATCGACTTTCAGCGCAAGCGCCAGCAGGTCGCCGCCGATAACGCCCAGCACAATTCCGATAATTCCACCGGCCTCCGAGATAAACACTGCTTCTGCCAGGAACTGGCGCAGAATGTCGCGGCTGCGCGCGCCGATCGATTTGCGCACGCCAATTTCTTTTGTGCGTTCGGTCACACTCACCAACATGATGTTCATGATGCCGATCCCGGCGGCGATCAGCGCAATGAAGCTAATTACGAACGCGCCAATGCTCACAACTCCGGCCACGGAAACAAAGGCGCTCTTCAACGAATCGTTTGTGTAAACTTCGAAATCGTTAGGCTGATCCGCGCGCAAACCACGCGCCGTGCGCATGGCACCAACCGCTCGATCGAACGTCCGGTTATATAACTGTTGCGAGAAAGCCTGGGTCGCGATGTTCACCGTCCTTTTCACAGAACCGAAATCTTCGAAAAAACGGGTAAGCGGCATGATTGCGATGTCATCCTGGCTTTGCCCGAACGCTGATCCCTTCTCTTCGAAAACGCCGACGATGGTGTAAGTGTGTCCGCTCAGTTTGATGACTTTCCCGATAGGCGATTCGTGCGGAAAAAGCCGCTTCTCGATTTTCTTGCCGATGACAAGGACGCTGCGCGCGAACTCCACATCCTCATCGTTGATGTTGCGGCCGTAACCGATAGGATACGCGTTCGCGATGGTAAAATTCTTGTTCGTTCCCGCGATCGTGATGCTCGGCGTTGTCTTGATTCCGTTGTAAACGGCCTGTTTTCCCTCATCGAAACTTTTCAGGCAAACGGCCGAGGCAATGCCTTCCATGATCTCGGAATAACGCAGCGCCTCACGATATGTGATGTTGTGCCGGTTCGCGTATTTCTCCTGGTTCTTGCCGCCGGCGCTGAAATTGATCGGGTACTTGGCAAACTGAAAAATGTTCGCGCCGAGGATGTTTATTCCCGACTCGATCGAACCCTGGAGCGCGCCGATTGCTGTCATGACTGAGATGACGGAAAACACGCCGATCGTGATGCCGGTCATGGTTAATGCGGTACGGAGCTTATTCGCGCCGAGCGAAGACATCGCCATGGTTAAGATTTCGCGAAAACGCATATGGATTTTTACCGCGGAGAACGCAGAGATCGCAGAGATTAAAGGATGATTTCTTCGGTGAAATTTAAGACGCGTCGGCGAATGCCCTCTCTCAATAGACGCACATTGAAGTTAATGAGAAGCGCGCAGTGCCATCCGCCGAGTCTGAGATAACTCAGCAGTTGCGCCTCATAGATCGGCAAGAGCGAATCAACTGATTTCAATTCTACAAGCAGCTTCCCGTCGATGATAAGGTCAGCGCGATATCCGCAATCCAAATGAACGCCCTTGTATTCGATCGGAATGGGCTTTTGTCTTTCGAATGCGATTCCCCGGCGCTTCAGTTCATGACACAAACAAATCTCATAGGTAGACTCAAGAAGCCCGGGACCCAACGCGCGATGAACTTCGATCGCCGCGCCAATCACTCCCTCGGTCAACTCATTTACATCATTCCTGAACTCTGCGTTCTCCGCGTCCTCTGCGGTTAATTGAGCCTTATTCATACCTAAGCGCAGTCACCGGATCGAGACGAGACGCAGACCAGGCCGGCGCAAAACCGGAAACCAACCCGGTCATGACAGAGACAAACATGCTGGTCACGACGAGGCTGAAGGAAAAATGGATTGGAAATGAAGGAAAGGCGGACGCAATCGAGAAGCAAAGAAGATACGCGATTGCCAGCCCAATAAATCCACCCACCAGACAGAGCGCGGTCGATTCGATCAGAAATTGCAACAGAATGGTTCGTCGTCGCGCACCGAGCGCTTTGCGCGTGCCGATCTCTTTTGTTCGTTCTTTCACACTAACGAATGTGATGTTCATGATGCCGATCGCTCCGACGAAGAGAGAAAGCCCGGTAATAAACAGGCCAGCAATGGCGATCGAATTCTTGACCGGACCGAGTGTGCTTTTGAAGGCCTCCTGTTCGTTCACGGTGAAGTCATCTTTCTTTTCCGGCGGCAGGCCGCGGACCCGGCGCATTAAGTCCATTCAGCTCATCCTTCGCATCAGCGAGTTTCGTTTTGTCTTTCACCTTCACGCGAATATCCGATTCGCTTTTCGCGCTAAAATATTTCTTAAACGCGGGCAATGGAATAACGACCATCGAATCCCAGCTGAATAATCCAAGGAATGTGCCTTGCCGGGAATTAACGCCGACGACTTTGAATGGCTGACCGTTTATCAGCACCGACTTACTTAGCGGGCTGGTATTTGGAAAAAGCGCGTCGGCTACATCGTAACCGATCACGCATACATTCGCGCCGCCGCGTGATTCAACGTCGCTAATGAAGCGACCTTCCTGGCAATCGACCGTCGAAGTGAGAACGAAATCCGACGTTGTGCCCAGCACGAAAACATTGTTCACCTGATTGTCTCCGTACTTCACGCTGCGCAGAAAACTCGATGCAGGCACTGCGACGATGAGGTTTGAGTTTGGCGTCGCCGCAATCATGCGATTTATCTGCTCGGCGTATTCTGTTTTGATTTTTTTTCGGTCGCGATATTGCCACCAATCATCCACGCGCGCCCAAGGCCATTGCTCGACATACAGAACATCCTCGCCCAGAACCGACATGCTCTTGTCGAACCCAATTTGAATTCCAGAGATCGCCGTTCCCATCAGCGTTACCGCAACGATGCCGATGATCACGCCGAGCGCGGTGAGAATGGAACGCGTCTTATTCGCGCGCATCTGGCTGGCCGCAATCTTCCAGCTTTCAGTCAGCTCGTAGAGAAATCGCTTCATTCGTTAGGCCGAACCGTCGCTTTCAATGAGACCGTCGCGTAAATGGACAATGCGCCGCGCGTGGCGCGAGATATCCAGCTCATGCGTGACAAGCACAATGGTATGTCCGTCCTGATAAAGATTTTCGAAAAGCGCCATGATTTCTTCGCCGGTCTTTGAATCGAGATTTCCAGTCGGCTCGTCGGCAAGGATGATGGATGGATTATTCACGAGGGCGCGGGCGATCGCGACGCGCTGACGTTGTCCGCCTGATAATTCGTTAGGCTTGTGATGCAATCGATCGCCGAGACCGACGTTGCGCATCGCCTGGGCCGCACGTTCTTCGCGGGTCTCCGGATCGATTCCAGCGTAAATCAACGGCAATTCGACATTGCGCAGACTGCTCGAGCGCGGCAGCAAATTGAAGGTCTGAAAAACGAATCCGATCTCGCGATTGCGGATGGCCGCAAGTTCGTCGCCGTCCATTTCCGAAACATTCTTGCCGTTAAACTCGTAACGTCCCGAACTCGGCGTGTCGAGACATCCGAGCATGTTCATGAGCGTCGATTTCCCGCTGCCGCTCGGACCCATGATCGCGAGATATTCGTTGCGATGAATGCGGAGACTCACGCCGCGCAACGCATGCACCGTTTCCTCGCCCATGATGTAATGGCGCGAGATGTTTTCGATATCGATCACGAGCGGCCCGCGCGGGCGGGTCGAGTTCGGAGCCGCGACCGTGGGTGGCGGCTCTGCCGTCACCGTATTCACTATTTTAACCCTTCTTTGTCGATCGTGACTTTCGCGCCGTCTTTCAGCTTGCGGCTAATCGCGCTGTAGCTTCCGGAAATGACGTCATCGCCCGGTTTCACGCCATCCTTGATTTCCATGTAAGTGTCGTCGGCGATTCCCGTCGTCACTTTGGCCCAGTGCGCCTTTCCGCCGCTCATGGTGAAGACGCCTTTTTGCAATTTCTCGCGCTCTTCCTTCTCCTCCTGCTTAACGAGGCGATCGTTGATGGCTTCCGCGTTGTTATCAGCTTTCTCGCGCAACGCAGCTTTCTGTTTGTTCCGTTCGATATCTTCCGGACTCATCTTCGTATCGCCCGTCCGAATCGTCACACTTTGCATCGGCACTGCGATGACATCCTTGACCATGTCGGTTTGAATATCGGCCGTACAACTGAGGCCGGGACGCAATCGCACGTCGTGATCGTTGATCTGAATCTTCACTTCAAAATTGGTAACCTCTTCCTGCGTTCCGGTGCCGGTTGTTTTTCCGGTATTCGCGATTTGCTGCACTACACCGTGAAATTTGCGGTCGTTGTAGGCGTCGATAGTCACGGTGCTCTTGTCGCCTACCTTCACCTTCACGACGTCGTTTTCATTCACGTCCACAACGGCCTGCATGTGATTCAAGTCGGCCACACGCATAACTTCCGTGCCGGCGAATTGATTCGTCGCGACTACACGCTCGCCGAGTTTGCTATTTAGGATCGTGATGGTGCCATCGATCGGCGAATAAATCGTCGTCTTGGAAAGCGCATCGCGCGCCTGACTCGAGCTCGCTTCCGCCTGTTCGATTTGATGGAGCGAACTCTGGAAGGTATTCTTGGCAACATCGTATGCGGCCTGCGCGGTCGTAAATTCCGATTCAGAGATCATCTTTTTATCGAAAAGATCCTTGCTGCGTTTCAGGTCCTGCTCCGCTTTCACCATCGATGCCTTTTGCTCGAGATTCGTCGCCCGCGCCATGCTAATGGCCGCCTCCTGTTGCTCGACCAACGCCTTGTAAGAGTCGGGTTTAATCTTCAGCAGAAGATCGCCTTTTTTTACCGCCTTGCCGTCTTCCACCGGCAAGTCAGTGATTTCGCCAGCCACCTCTGGCGAGATTTTGACTTCCGTTTCCGGCTGAACCTTTCCGGTCGCGGAAACAGTTTGGATAATCGTTCTCCGTACCGCCTTTTCCGTGACAACAGGAATAGGCTTCTCGCGTTTGCTGGAAATCACCGATCCGATAATGAAAAGCAGAAGCAGCCCGATCGAACCGAAAATAATAAGGCGTTTTCGTCGCGAGCGTCGTTTACGCGGCGTCGGCGCAATCTCAGTTGTTTGAAGCGTTTGGTGCATCTATGACGGTCCTGGGGTTTGACTTGTGAGAACTAAATACAGTTTTGGCGTTTGCAAAGCAAAAGCCGAAAACAGCTTACAACCTTTAGGATGCGGCGGCGGCCTGTTTGGATTCAACGATAACGTTCATCCGGCCCTTGATTTGATCAATCGCCCAGGCTGCGTGCTCTGCGATGAGAGGTTCGGAATCATTTTGTGCCTGTTCGAGGGCCGGTAAATCGCTCTCGGTCCCGATGTTTCCCAAGGCGACACAAACGTTGCGCAAGAATCCGCGCCGTTTGATGCGTTTGATTGGAGATCGGCGAAACAGCGTGCGAAAACCAGAGTCATCGAGCCGCAAAAAATCGCGGAGTTCCATCTGCGCAACAGCAGGCCGCGCCGCAAAAGCAAGCTCATGGGATACCTGCGCAAAGCGATTCCACGGACATGCATCGAGACAATCGTCGCAGCCGTAAATTCTATCACCAATGAGCGGACGAAGTTCCAGAGGAATCGAACCCTTCAATTCGATCGTGAGGTAGGAAATGCAACGTCGCGCATCGAGCCGATGCGGCTCAGTTATCGCGCCTGTTGGACAAGCTGTGATGCAGCGCGTGCAACTGCCGCAACGATCGCGCTGCGGTGGATCCGGCGCGAGCTCAAGCGTAGTCAGAATTTCCGCGAGGAAAAACCAAGTGCCCAACTTCGTATCCACCAGCATCGTACTCTTGCCATGCCAGCCAATTCCCGCCTCGGCCGCGTAGTCGCGTTCGAGCACCGGCCCTGTATCGACGTAGCATTTTTGTGTTCCGCCAAAGTCGCGCAGGAACCGGTCGATCGACTTCAGCTTCTTCTCGATCACCTCATGGTAATCATCACCCCACGCGTAACGAGCGATGTTGGCGCGTGATCGGCCGGCTTGCGCGCCCTGCCAATAATTCAGAGCAAAGACAATTACCGAGCGCGCTCCGGGCAATACTTTTTGCGGATCACGGCGCTTGTCTCCGCCGCGCTGAATCCATTCCATTTCGCCCGCCGCGCCGTCGCCTAACCACTTGTCGAATTCATCGGAATGCTTCGGTGGATCGCACGGCGCGATCCGGCAGGAATCGAAACCGAGTTGCGACGCGAGCTCCAGCACTCGTGCGCGAATCGGATCTTCTGATCGTGTCATTCGAAAAACTCAGCTGCGTTTTAGAGCGGTCGTATTTTGCAGAATCGCGTCACAAACTTCGTCGTGACTCAAACTCGAGGTATCGATTCGAAGGTCCGCTATTTCTTCATAAAGCGGCAAACGGCGTTCCAAAAGTTCCTTCATCGTCGTGCGAGGGTCATCCGTGCGGAGCAGGGGACGTGACGCCCGTCTTGAGATCCGTTCGAACAGCGTTTCTTCATTTGCATGCAAATAAACGACCGTTCCAAGTTGCCGCAATACCTCGCGATGCGTCGTTCGCAACACAATGCCGCCGCCCGTTACGATGATCGACGGCTCGCACGAACCCAGTCCTCGCAGGATGTCACTTTCGGCATCGCGAAACGCATCTTCGCCATGAACTTCAAAGATTCGCGGAATCGATAACTTGAATTTCGCAGCAATCATTTCATCGATATCGAAACGCGGGAACCCTGTGCTCATTTCCAGGCGGCGACCGACGGAAGACTTTCCTGCCCCCATAAAGCCAATCAAAACAATCGCGCGTCCACGGCCGGCCATACAAAAACCACTTTACAACGTGAGCGGTCGTAAGGAAGTGATGTTCCAATATGGCTGGAACAGAATCTTCACTTGTAGCTGTCATCATGGGCAGCACGTCAGACTGGGAAACGATGAAGAGTTGCGTCGACACGCTCGATCAACTCGGCGTGCCTAACGAAGCGCACGTTCTTTCCGCGCACCGCACGCCGGAAGCGACGACGGAATTCGCCCGCAACGCCGCGGACCGCGGCTTGCAGGTTATTATTGCTGCTGCCGGTGGCGCAGCGCATCTGGCTGGAGTCATCGCGGCCCACACACGTTTGCCGGTATTAGGCGTGCCAATGCAATCGGCGCTCAACGGGTTGGACTCGCTCCTTTCCACCGCACAAATGCCGGGCGGAATTCCTGTAGGCACGCTCGCAATCGGTAAAGCCGGTGCGAAAAACGCGGCCTTGCTCGCCGCAAGCATTCTCGCGCTTTCCGACGACAAGATTCGCAAGAACCTCGAAGAGTTTCGCAAGAAACAAACCGAAGCGGTTCTGGAAAAGAAACTCCCGAAGTGAAAACGGAAATTCTTCCTGCGCACACGCAGGAAGAATGTGCGCGTGCGGTGGATGTCGCCGCGAAACTGCTGCGCGAAGGGGAAATTGTAGCGCTTCCGACCGAGACCGTTTATGGACTTGCAGCTGACGCGCTTAATCCGGCTGCAGTCACGCGCATCTTCGAGGCGAAAGAGCGACCGCGTTTTGATCCGCTGATTGTTCATTTGCCGGGGCTGAGTTGGCTGGGCAGGTCGCGCAGATCGAAAATGAAACGCGCGAGTTGCTGAACAAACTCATCGCGAAGTTCTGGCCCGGTCCACTCACGTTTGTTTTACCACGCACAGAAATCGTGCCCGATCTCGTGACCGCTGGACTCGAAACTGTCGCCGTTCGAATGAGTGCGCATCCGGTATTTGCGGAAACGATTCGCGAATTTGGCCGCCCGTTGGCCGCACCGAGTGCGAACCGCTTTGGTCGGATCAGTCCGACGAGGGCCACTCATGTGCGTGATGAATTGGATGGAAGAATTCCACTGATTGTGGACGCGGGCCCAACAACGCATGGAATTGAATCGACGATTATCGCCATTCGTTCCGGCGGACTGGAGATTTTGCGACGCGGCGCGATTACGGAGGAAGAATTGAGTGATTTCGGGACCGTCACTTTTTCGGAGAGTAAGAGCGTGCAGGCGCCGGGCCAGCTTGCGTCGCACTACGCGCCGAGAAAACCGCTGCGGTTGATCGATGACGCATCATCATTTTCGCCAGCGCCTAACGAGCGTTGCGCATTGCTGGCATGGAAGACATCAAGGAGCGGCGGCTTCCAAGCCGCCGAATTCGATAATCGGCGCTCTGGAGAGCGCCGCTCCTTGAAGTTCGTTGTCGTGCGTTGTCTCAGTGAGAGTTGTGATCTTCGTGATGCTGCCGCGAATTTGTTTCGCCATCTGCGCGAACTCGATGCGATGGACGATGTAGATCTGATCATCGCCGAAGAAGCGCCTAACGAGGGTTTAGGCAAAGCAATCAACGATCGTCTGCGGCGCGCCGCTAACTCTGATGCGCGAGACAGGCCTGGATGAAACCTTTGAAGAGCGGATGCGGTTGGTTCGGCCTACTTTGGAATTCCGGGTGGTACTGGCAGGCGAGAAAATAAGGGTGATCACGCAGCTCGATTAACTCCGCGAGCGCACCATCGGGTGACGTGCCCGAAATTGTAAATCCCTTTTCGTCCATGCGGTCGCGATATTTCATGTTGAACTCGTAGCGATGGCGATGACGCTCGAGCACCTGGTCTTTGCCGTAAACTTTTTCGGCCAGCGTTCCGTGCTCAATTTTCGTAGGCCACGTTCCCAAACGCATGCTTGCGCCCTTGTTTTGGATTTCACGTTGTTCTTCCAGCAACGAGATCACTGGTTCTGCCGCGTCCTTGTCGAACTCTGTGCTGTTCGCTTTTTCGAGGCCGCAAACGTTTCGCGCAAATTCGATCGTCGCGACCTGCATACCGAGGCAAAGACCGAGATAGGGGACTTTGTGTTCGCGCGCGAAACGCGCCGCCCGAATTTTTCCTTCCACACCGCGTTCACCGAATCCGCCAGGAATCAGAACGCCCGCAACATCTTTGAGTTGGCCGTCGACGCCATTTTCCAGCGATTCTGCATCGATGAGTTTCAAATTGATTCCACAATCCTGGCTTGCCGCCGCGTGCGTGAGCGATTCGTAAATGCTCTTGTACGCATCCTGCAAATCGATGTACTTGCCAACCACCGCTATCTTCACCTGCTTTTTTGGACTCACGACGCGCTCGACAAATTTGCGCCAGTTCGTCAGATCGGGCTGAGGCGCGTCGATGTGCAAAAGACCGCAGACCACGTCGTCCAAGTGTTCCTCGTGCAGCATTAGCGGCATTTCATATATCGTATGCTTCACATCGCGCGCTTCGATCACTGCTTTAGGTGAAACATTGCTGAACATCGAAAGCTTTTGGCGCAGTTCGGCGTCGAGCGCATGCTCCGTCCGACACAAGAGCACCTGTGGCTGCAGACCAATCTCGCGCAATTTTGCGATACTCTGCTGTGTCGGTTTTGTTTTTAGTTCACGTGCCGCCTTGATGTATGGAATCAGCGTGACGTGCATGTTGACGACGTTTTCCGGACCGACTTCGAGAATGAACTGGCGGATCGCTTCGAGAAACGGCAGGCCTTCGATGTCACCCGTCGTTCCGCCAATCTCCGTAATGACGACATCGTATTTGCTCTCGTCGGAAAGCTCGCGAATTCGCGCTTTAATCTCGTCGGTTACGTGCGGAATCACCTGCACCGTTTTGCCGAGATAATCGCCACGACGTTCTTTCAAGATCACCTGCTCGTAGACCTGACCGCTCGTTAGGTTGTTATTCTTGGAGAGAACGCAGTTTGTGAAACGCTCGTAGTGACCGAGGTCGAGATCCGTTTCGGCACCGTCATTCAGAACATAAACTTCGCCGTGCTGGAACGGATTCATCGTTCCGGGATCGACGTTGAGATACGGATCGAATTTTTGGAAGACAACGCGCAGGCCGCGCAGTTCCAGAAGCGTGCCAAGCGAAGCAGCAGCCAGACCTTTGCCTAACGAGCTAACGACGCCACCGGTGACGAAAATATACTTCATTGCGAGGCGGGTTTCCGTTGGGCGCGAGCCAGCTTTTGCTCCAGCGCTTTTGCATCCTGCGGCGTGTCTACGCCGGGCGATCCATGTTTAGTGACGAGCACATGAACAGTTACACCATTTTCAAGTGCGCGCAATTGCTCGAGATGTTCAGCCTTCTCAAGTGGCGACGGTTTCCAACGCACAAATTGCAACAAAGTCTCACGACGAAAGCCGTAAATGCCCTGGTGCCGGAGCACGACAGCGGGTCGACTTCTCGGATAAGGAATTGGAGAGCGTGAAAAATAAAGTGCGTTGCCCGCAAGGTCCGTCACCACCTTGACCTGATGCGGTGAGGCCGCGTCCGCCGGATTATCAAATGGGTGCGCGGCAGTGACGATTCCGCATTTCGGATTCGCGCGGAGGTCGCGAACGAAGCGGTCGATTAATCGCGGTTCAATAAGCGGTTCGTCGCATTGGATATTAATTATGTATGCGGCATCGCGCAGCTTTTTCGCGACTTCGGCGATCCGATCCGTCCCGCTTTGATGTTTGAGCGAGGTAAGAGAAACCTCCGCGCCCCAATCGAAGGCCGCTTCCGCGATCCGCATGTCGTCTGTTGCGATGATAACCGCATCGATAGCGCGAGCGCGCTTAACGCGAATCCATACATGTTGCAGAAGCGGTATTCCAGCAATGAGATACAACGGTTTTCCCGGAAAACGCGTTGAACCCCAGCGGGCTGGAATTATCGCTACCGCTCTTTTCATCGGGTCTGTTTCAAGATTATTTCCACGGCTTCGGTCAGGTTCCCCGCGGTCCAGTCCGGAGTGCATTTCTCGGAATGACCGTAACCAGTGCGGACCAATACCGTTCGCACACCGGCGTTTCGGCCGCAGTCGATATCGATCGCTTTATCTCCGACAAAGAATGAACGGTGCAGATCCAGGTGATGCTCTCGCCCCGCCTCGAAAACCATTTCTGGAGACGGCTTCCTTCGAAGTGAATCATCGCCAGGTTTATCCGGACAAAAATACGTGGCATCAATCAAGTCCACGCCGATCCTTCGATTCAATTCCCTTTCCACCGCGCGATATTCCTCTTCCGTGAAATAACCACGACCGATTCCGCTCTGATTCGTGATAACAAAAAGTTTAAAACCGGCATGTTTCAGACGACGCAGGGCATCGGGAACGCCATCGAAGATTTCGATCGCATTAGGATCGGAACAATATTCCACTTCGCGCATGATCGTTCCGTCGCGATCGAGAAAAACTGCGGGATAATCTGACTCAGCCGTCCGTCGCGTCATTGTGAAAACTGGCGCGCAATTCTTCCGCGCTTACCGTCGCGGTTCCCAATTTGCCAACCACAACTGCACTCGCGTGATTGGCGATCTCGGCCGCTTCAATCGGCGTCGCGCCACAAGAAAGAGCGAGGGTAAAAAGGGCGATCGCCGTGTCCCCCGCACCGGAAACATCAAAGACCTGCTGCGCTTTGGTCGGAATATGATGAGGCGATTTCCCTCGTTCGAAAAGCATCATCCCATGCTCGCCGAGGGTGATCAGAACCAACCGCGTTTCCCATCGTTCAAGCAAGAGCGATCCGACTTTCTTCAGGTCCTCATCCTTATCCGGGTGCTCAGTCGCATCCGGACAGGGAACACCGGCGGCGAGAAATGCTTCCGAGCGATTCGGTTTTACGACAGTCGCTTTGCGCCACTCGAGCGGATGTCGCGGATTCGGATCGGCGGCAATGATCTTGCCGGCGGCATTCGCATCGTCGCAAATTTGCCTAACGAGTTCAGCGCTGAGAAAACCCTTGCCGTAATCTTCGAAAATGATGGCGTCGGTTTCGGGCAGAAGAGAACGCAGCTCATTCGTTACGCGCGCGACTTGTTCCGGCGCCGGAGGGCGGATCTCTTCGCGATCCACGCGCACGACCTGCTGATGGCCGGCAATCACGCGTGTCTTCACGATCGTCTGAAAGGTCGAGTCTTCGATGACAGAGCTGGTATCGATATTCTCGTCAGCGAGCAATTGCCGTAGCCGTATGCCACCGCGATCCTTTCCGACGATCCCAACCACGGCAGTGCTACCGACAAACTGGCGCAAATTTCGCGCTACATTGGCCGCGCCACCGGGGAAAAAGCTTTCACCCGTTACCTGAACGACCGGGACTGGCGCCTCAGGGGAAATCCGGCCTACCTTGCCCCAAACAAACTCATCCAGCATGAGGTCGCCGATGACGATGACGCGTTTAGCAGACGCCTGTGAAAGAATTTTATCCAGCCGAGCCTGCTTCATAATGGGTCTGCAAGTTGCTGCGTAATAGGGCGATCCGCCGGGAGAATAGTTTGAATAATAAAACTCAAAATCTTGACGTGTCGGAGTTTGTGCGCTTAGCAGTTCTGCCTAAAGTTTACGACTTAGCCTGAATATCGACGCGAAATCAACCATCTAAGGTGCTAATGAATTTATTTGCTCATTCCCATAAGGCGACCATGGCGGTGTTAATCGCTCTGAGTCTGCCGGCGCAGGCTACCGATGCGCCGAAGAAGATTGATATCACGCAGTTTTCCAAACGCGTCGAGGACGTCGTGGTGCCGTTGCCTAACGAAGTCTTCGGCGCCCTGAACAAACTCGGCAGCGTTAATTGGAAGGAATACGTCCGCAACGACAAGGGGGCCAATTTCACCGAACGGCCTCGCATCGCCCTTCTTCTCGGAACGGTAATTGCCGATGGTTTCATCGCGGTCCAGGCGGAAGATGCACCGAGCGTGAAGGAAATCGGACAGCGCGTCCTGAATCTATCGCGCGGCATCGGAGTCGGCAGTTCCATTACTCCGCACGCGAAAGCGATCACCGAGGCCGCCGATAAACGCAATTGGGACGGCGTGCGCCAGGAACTGGATCGCACGCAAAACAGTGTGCAACAGGCAATGAATGAAGTGCACGACCAGAAACTTTCTCAGCTCGTTAGTCTGGGCGGTTGGTTGCGTGGCACAGAGGTTTTGACTGCGGTGGTGAACAAGCGTTTCTCCTCCGACGGAGCCGAATTACTGCACCAACCCGATTTGATTACCTATTTTCAAGATCGGCTCGAAGGAATGCCGGAATACAATATGAAGTTGCTGCAGGATATTCAGTCCGCGCTGGTTGAAGTTCGACCGCTGATTGATGTCGGTGACCATCCGATTTCCGCGGGATCGGTTAAGCGCATTTACGAAATTACGACACGTCTGGATGAAGCGATCGTGACGAAGATGCAGTAACAGATGTCCACCCCGTTTATTCCCAGGCAGCGGTTGCTTGCCGTCCTCGTCATGACTGTGGCGCTGGTCGTGAGCACGCGGGCATCTGTTGATGACGCGCAATCATTCGCACTTCAGGCGGCCGAGCCCTATGTGAAGGAAGGGTTTCAGGTTCGCGAAGATTATTGGGGCGGCGATCTCGGTGTCGGCGAAAAGAAAGCGGTGCGACAGCAATTATTCAAAGGAAACGAATACTGGTTTTGGCTCGGAACCGAAGTGGAAAAAGCAAAAGTGTCCGTGCACATTTACGACTCGGAAGGAAAGCTCGCCGAACAAACGGACAGTTGGGAAAAAGGACATTTCGCCGCGGCCCACGTCACTCCAAGCGCGACGAGCAGTTATTTTATCATCGTCACAGTGGAAGAGTCGCCAGAAGAGCGCACGCACTGGGCTTTGGTGTATGGTTTCCGTTAAGCAGTGATTAATATTTTCGTCAGGGTGATACCTGTCCGCTGCTTGCAGTGAGATGACTGAAACACGCACGTTGCAGTTTGAGAGCGCTCGCGCTCTGCAGTCTCTTTACGCAAACGATCTCAAGAATTTGAAGACACTCGAGGATTCGTTAGGGGTGAAATTAACAACGCGCGAAGGCTGGGTGAAGATTGATGGTGAGCCTGCTCAGATCGATCGCGCGGAGCGCGTATTCCAACAATTGGAACAAGCCAGGCAAAAGGGCGTCGACATTCAAAAGCCCGAATTCAGTTACGCACTTAATTCAGTGACGGAAGCACGCTCCGATAATTTGTCCGATGCCGTGGACGCGAAAATTGTTACGTCCGCGCGCAAACCGCCGATCGTTCCGCGCTCGCCCGTGCAGCGCAGTTACCTCGAAGCCATCCAAAAACACGATATCGTTTTCGGGATTGGCCCGGCTGGAACCGGCAAGACCTATCTCGCCGTCGCAATGGCGGTGGCAGCGCTAAAGAAAGAACAGGTAAATCGCATTATTCTTACGCGGCCGGCAGTTGAAGCAGGTGAAGCGCTGGGATTTCTGCCGGGCGATTTGCAGGAAAAGATCACTCCGTATCTGCGTCCACTTTATGACGCGTTGCGGGACATGCTCGAGCCGGATGAAATCGAACGCCACATGGCACGGCAGACGATCGAAGTCGCGCCGCTGGCTTACATGCGTGGGCGTACTTTGAGCAATGCCTTCGTTATTCTCGACGAAGCACAAAACACCACCACGGAACAAATGTTTATGCTGCTTACCCGTATGGGACCACGCTCAAAATGCGTCGTGACTGGTGATGTGACACAGATTGATTTGCCGACAAACAGACGCTCTGGTTTGGTGGAAGCCTTGCAGGCGCTAAAAAACGTTTCCGGAATCTCGTTTATTTACTTTACTGAACGCGACGTTGTCCGGCATGAACTTGTCCGTTCCATCATCAACGCGTATCAGATTCACCGCTCGCCCGCGAACGCACCATCGCGAAAATAAAACATGCTGGATTTCCTAAAACGCAGCCGACTGGTCAGGCGCGGCCTGGCTTCGCGCAAGATGCGCCGGCGTCGCGCCCCTAACGAGCTATTGCTCAAGCTCGAGTACGCGGCTTATACGAAGTATTTGATCTTCGCTGCGTTCATTGGTGGTCTCGCATTTCTTATCTTTGGCGGGCAGCAAGCGGAGCCGACAAAAAACTTTATTATCGCGCTTCTGATCTTCGTTACGGCAACGACGCAGCTTTGGATCAATCAGCCAAAAAGCTTTTCCCGCAGCTCCCGGTTGCTGCTCGTTTTCGGGACGATATTTGTCCAGATCGCAGTGACGAAGGGATTGCTCCTTCTTTGCAACAGCGGGACGTTTAGCTTCCTCAAGCCCGAAGCCGGCGTGCTCGTAGTGCCATACGCTTTGGCCCCCCTTGTTCTAAGCGTTTTGTTAGGCCGCAATCACGGATTGTACGCGGCGGTTTTCGTTAGCGTTTGGGGCAGCATCTTGTTTGGAAAAATCGATGCGCCTTTGCTCCTTTGCGGTTGGATCAGCGGTTTCACCGCCGTTTATCTCACGATGCAAGTTCGCCGGCGCAGTAAACTCATTCGCGCGGGAGTAGGCGTCGGTTTGGCCATTTGGATTCTCGGGCTCACCTTTGGCCAGATCGGTCCGATCAATTGGTTCTCACCAATGACTAACGACTGGACAATGATCGGCGTGCAGAGCGCCCTCGCTTTTGGAAACGGAATCGTTACCGCCATGGTGGTGGGAGGAGCGCTTCCCATTCTTGAACATCTCTTTCAAATCACGACCGACATTTCCTGGCTCGAAGCCTCGGATTTGAACCATCCGTTGTTGCGCCGCATGACGATCGAAGCGCCGGGCACATATCACCACAGTCTTGTCGTCGCGAACCTCGCGGAAGCGGCAGCGGAAGCGATCGGCGCCAACGCAACGCTCTGCCGCGTCTGCTCTTATTTTCACGATGTCGGTAAACTCGTGAAGCCTGAATACTTCACCGAGAATATGAACTACGAGCGCAACCCGCACGACGATCTCGCGCCGACGATGAGCGCGTTGATCATCATTGCGCACGTAAAAGAAGGCGTGGATCTGGCCCTGAAACATCGACTCAATCAACAGATCATCGACGTCATACAGCAGCATCACGGCACGTCCCTCGTTTACTATTTTTACAAGCGCGCATTGCAGCAGCTCGAGGATGCACGCGCCGGCGGCAAGATCATGAACATGCGCGAGGACGATATCTCGACCGTGCGCGAAGAGAGTTTTCGCTATCCCGGACCGAAGCCACAAACGAAGGAGAGCGCGATCATCAGTCTGGCTGACATGGTGGAAAGCGCCTCACGCAGTTTGGAGAAACCGACTCCGCAAAAGATCGATCAGTTCGTTAACGAATTGATCGATCAACGTATCGCCGATCGTCAATTGGACGAATGCGAGCTGACGCTTTCGGAATTGCGCATCATCGCCGAGCGATTTCGTTTTACGCTCATGACGATGCTGCACACGCGCATTGCCTATCCGAAACCGGATACAAAAATGGTATCGCAGCGCGAGGAAGGTTTTCGCCCGGATGTTATGGCGAGCAGCAAGAAACCTGCATCCGCACCACCCGTTTCAGCAGCCTAGGTTGTGAGCAGCTCCGGGCCCGATCGCTTGCGCGAATGGCGCGCAGAAAAGGCGATCATTCTGGGTTCTGGTTTAAACGCGCTCGTTCGCGACGCAACGCCGGATCAAACCATTCGCTACAGTGAATTCTTGGAAATTCCGCGACCGTCAGTTCCGGGACACACGGGACAGTTTGTTCTCGCACAACTGGGCAAAACGCCGGTTATTTTCGCGCAGGGGCGCATTCATCTTTACGAAGGCCGAACCGCAAGAGAAGTGACCGCTGGTGTGCGCGTCCTCGCCGCGGCTGGCGTCAAACAACTTATCGTCACGAACGCCGCTGGCAGTGCGAACAAGGACTTCGCACCAGGTGCGTGGATGATGATCAGCGATCACATCAACCTCACCGGTACCACGCCGCTTCTCGGCGAACCGAATTTCGTCGATATGACGGAGGCGTATTCATCGCAATGGCGCACGCGATTCCGCGACGCTGCCCGAAACACCGGGATGAAACTTCACGAAGGTGTTTATGCCGGATTGCTCGGACCACAGTATGAAACGCCGGCGGAAGTTCGCATGCTTCGCTCGTTAGGCGCAGACGCCATCGGGATGTCGACTGTGCTTGAAGTCATTCAAGCGCGTGCTCTCGGAATAGAGGTCGCTGGGTTTTCCTGCCTGACCAATTGGGCGGCGGGTATGGGGACTGCCAAGCTGAGTCACGAAGAAGTGCTCGAGACCGGTAAAACGTCCGCGCAAGTTTTCGGACGTTTACTCGAGGCCGCGATGTAGCGGCGCTAAGAGCCTAAGATTCGTCTTCCACGCGCCGCGCCCGCGGCTCGCGATCTTTGGATGTGGCCGTGCTCGGGAGAGTAACAAACGGTCCGCCTTCCATCGGCGCGGCCTCCGTAAACGCTACATCGGGCATTTCGCTTGATTTGCCGGCAAGCGGAAACTCTTTTCGCAGCGGAAAGTAAGGATAGCCATCCCACATCAGGATGCGCCGCAGATCGGGATGGCCTTCAAAACGAATTCCCATCATGTCGTAAATCTCGCGTTCGTGCCAATTCGCCGTCGGCCAGACATCGGAAACTGTATCGACAACAGGCTCCTCTTCCGATGTGTGAAGCCTCAGCCGCAAGTGAACCGCCAGCGTTAGCGAGTAAAGTTCGTAGACAAGTTCAAAGCGCGGATCTTCTCCCAAATTGTCGATACTCGTAATGTCGACGAGGTAATCGAACGACAGATCGTCGCGACAGAACTTTGCCACCTCGCGCAAATCTTCGGCCTTAATCGTGAACGTTAACTCGCCGCGAAATTCCGTTTTCCCCTGGATTTTGGAACCGAATAATTTCTCCAGCGAACCGAGAAGTTCCTGTCCCGTCATGGCATCATCGGTTCGAGCTCTTCCATCAGATCACGCTTCTGCGCCACGAAAGAGCGTTCGCCCGAGATTTTCTCCTGCAGTCGCATCAAACCTTCGAGCAACGCTTCCGGGCGCGGCGGACAACCGGAAACGTAAACGTCGACCGGCAGCAATTGATCGATTCCCTGAAGAACGGCATACGACCGGTACATGCCACCGGTCGACGCGCACGCGCCCATCGCGATGACCCACTTCGGTTCCGGCATCTGTTCGTAAATGCGTTTTACCGCCAACGCCATCTTGTAGGTCACCGTGCCGGCCACGATCATGACATCGCATTGTCGCGGGGAAAATCGCATCACTTCTGCGCCGAAACGTGAGATGTCGAAACGCGACGCTGCCGTCGCCATGAGCTCGATCGCGCAACACGCCAAGCCCATTGGCATCGGCCAGAGGGAATTTTTGCGCATCCAATTCATGGCGGCATCGAGGCGTGTGAAGATGACGTTGCCCTCAATCTTCGAATCGTAAGCCGCAGGACGAATATCCGGCATGGCGCAACACTATGGTTGCGTCCTCGCGTCGCAAGTAGAAGATAAGCGCGCAGTATTTAGCAAAATGACAGACACAACTCGCACGCATCTCGATCAATTGGAGAACCAGAGTGTTTTCATTTTTCGAGAGGCTTATCACGCGTTTAAGAACATCGCCATGCCCTGGTCGATGGGGAAAGATTCGAACGTTCTCATCTGGCTGGCCTTGAAATCTTTCTTCGGAAAAATTCCGTTTCCCGTGCTGCACATCGATACGACTTACGAGTTTCCGGAGATGCTCGAGTTTCGTGATTGGGCGACGAAACACTACAAACTGAACCTCATAGTGAAGATCAACACTGAAGCCCGTGCGCGCGGTGTCGGTTACGAAACACACGATCCGGTGACGGTGACACACGAACTCAAGACTGTTCCCTTACAGCAGGCGATCGCGGAACACAGGTGGGATGCGCTTATTACGGGCATCCGCCGCGATGAAGATCCGACGCGCGCCAAAGAGCGATATTTTTCGCCGCGCAACGCGCAATCGGAATGGGATTACAAAGATCAGCCGCCGGAATTCTGGGGACAATTCGCAACCGCCAATGGGAAAGGTGAACACGTCCGTGTGCAACCATTGCTCGATTGGCGAGAAGTCGATATCTGGCGCTATATCCAACGCGAGAATATTCCGATTCCGAAAATGTATTTCGCGCGTGAGGGAATGCGCTTTCGCTCGTTAGGCTGCAGTCCTATAACAAAGCCCGTTTCAAGCAACGCCAGCACCATCGACGAAATCATTGCCGAATTGGAAGAGACGCGCACAACCGAACGCGCCGGCCGCGCCCAGGATCATCACGAACGCAACGCGATGCAAAAACTGCGCGCAAAAGGATTTCTGTGAAAACCGGAAAGCGTATACCGGATACCGGAAAGTTTTCACGATGACACGAGACGAATTTCGGTTGCGCACGTTTCAGTTCGGCATTCGCTGCATTCGTCTGGCCGAGTCTTTGCCGCAGACGAGCGTTACCCACATAATTGCGCGACAGCTGATTCGGGCTGCGACATCAGTCGGCGCGAATTATCGAGCGTCTGTTCGCAGCCGATCACGCGCTGATTTCATTGCGAAAATGGGAATTGTTGAAGAGGAATGCGACGAAGCGCTCTATTGGATAGAGGCCTTACTCGAACTCGGCTTGGTTCCCGAAACACGAACAAAGGAACTACAACGAGAAGCGAGTGAAATTATCGCCGTCACCATCTCTTCTATCAAAACGGCGCGTAAAGGCACAAAATCGTGAAATCCGAATCCTATCCGGTATCCGGTATCCGCCCTCCGGTTTTGCTCAAGATTGTTTTTGTTGGTCATGTCGACCACGGCAAGTCGACTTTGATTGGTCGCATTCTGCACGACACCGATTCTTTGCCCGAAGGAAAAATCGAAAGCATCGAGAAAGCGTGCGCCGCGGAAGGAATGGAATTTGAGTACGCATTCCTGCTTGATGCCTTGCTCGAAGAACAGGAACAAAACATCACGATTGATACGACGCAGATTCCGTTTCGCACTGCGCATCGGCAATACATGATTATCGATGCGCCGGGACATAAGGAATTTTTGAAAAACATGATCACGGGCGCGTCGAGCGCGGATGCTGCCATCCTGGTCATTGCCGCGAATGAGGGCGTGCAGGAACAAAGTCGGCGCCATGCCTATCTGTTGAGCTTGTTAGGCATTCGACAAATCGTCGTCGTCGTTAACAAGATGGATTTGGCCGATTACGACGAGAAGCGTTTTCACGAAATCGAACAGGAGTATCGCGCGTTCCTTTCCGAGCTCGGATTAGAAGCGCGCGTTTTTGTTCCGGCATCCGCCAAACACGGGGAGAACGTTGCGCAGAAAAGCGCGCAGAAGATGAGCTGGCATCGCGGTCCGACGGTGCTTGAAGCATTTGATCAGTTGGAACCGCCAAAGGCTCCGATCGAATTGCCACTGCGATTTTGCGTGCAGGATGTTTATCGCTTCGATGAACGTCGCATTATTGCCGGCCGTATCGAAACCGGTGCGCTCAGGGTGGGGGACAGTCTCGTTTTCTCGCCGGCGAATAAATCAAGCGTGGTCGCGACAATCGAAAAATGGAATGCGACGCCCGTTGAAGAAGCAATCGCCGGAGATTCCATCGGCATCACGTTGCGCGAACAAATCTTTGTCGAGCGAGGCTACGTCGCATCGCATCAAAATGATACGCCGATCGAGACGAACCGATTTCACGCGGATGTTTTCTGGATGGCGAGCGAACCGCTTCGGATGGACGCACCCTACACGATTCGGCTGGCCACGCAGGATCTGAAAGGCCGCGTCGTAGCCATCAATCAAATCATGGATTCATCCACGCTCGGTACCGTGGCCGATTCGCGCAAAGAAGTGGCGCGTAACGAAGTCGGCCGAGTGACGATTCAAACACGCGCCGCGATGGTGCTGGACAATCACGATCGCGTCGCGAATCTCGGCCGCTTCGTCATTATCGATGACGGAAGAATCAGCGGCGGCGGTATCGTTTTTGGCGGCGCGTATACGGATCGCACCGCGGTCAAAAGTAAAAACATTTTTTGGACGGAAGAAAAAATTACGGCGCGACAGCGTGCGCTAAACAACGGCCATCGCGGCGCGGTTGTTTGGCTGACTGGTTTGTCCGGCGCGGGCAAATCGACGATCGCTCAGGCGCTGGAAGGAGAGCTTTTTAAACGCGCGATCCATACTTACGTGCTCGATGGTGACAACGTCCGGCATGGATTGAATTCGAATCTCGGATTTTCACCGGAGGATCGCGTGGAAAATATTCGTCGTGTAAGCGAAGTGGCGAAACTGATGGCTGATTCGGGAACAGTTGTCATCACTGCTTTCATCTCACCCTATCGGCTGGATCGCCGTCGCGCGCGTGAGATCGCGCTGGAAAGCAATGCTGAGTTTATCGAAATCTTCGTCGATGCCCCGCTCGCAGTTTGCGAGGAGCGCGATCCGAAGAAACTTTACGCAAAAGCACGCGCGGGAAAAATCCGCGACTTCACCGGAATCGATGCGCCCTATGAAGCGCCGGAAGATGCCGAAATCGTTGTGCGAACGGACAAGCAGGACCTTGAGCAATCGGTCACCACCATTCTCGATCAACTCCTGCCACGACTGCGGCCAGAGGAATCGGCAAATTAGATCGCGATGATTCGCACCGCGGATGAGGGCGACGCTTCGGCACTCGCCGAATTGATGACTCAACTCGGTTATCGGACGACTGCAGAAGAAATGCGCGAACGGCTACGGTCCATTCTTCGTAACCCCGATTTCACAACCTTGGTCGCGATGAAGGAAAATGAGGTTTGTGGAATGATTGGCCTTTTTGCGTCCACCAGTTACGAACACAACGATCGCACAGGCAGAATCATGGCCCTCGTCGTGGACGAGCGAATGCGTAGCCGCGGAATCGGACGCGCATTGTTAGCAGCTGCGGAAGATTATTTTGCGCGCGAAAAAATCGTTCGCGTGGTTTTGACCAGTCGCTTCACGCGTGAACGAGCACATGCGTTTTATGAATCGCTGGGCTACGTCCGGACCGGCCTGCGTTTTATGAAGGAGTTGCCGGCTCGTTAGGCGTGAAATCGCGAACAACATCGCTCACAAAACGGCGTGGTCATTCTGAGCCCGACTGCTTTCGGGACGAAGAACCTCGCAATTTTACCCTGTGCGTAGTTCGTGAGGTCCCTCGCTGCGCTCGGGATGACAGCGTGAAATGTGGGTAAGAGCGCTACGCCGAGGCGGCGTGCTGCACCTCGTATTCCGGCTCCGGGCCGACATTATTTGAGGTAACTACGTCGTGCACGATGCGTCCGAGTTCGGATGCTTCGTACGGTTTGGCGATGACGCCGCGGAATCCAAAATCCTGATATCGGCTCATGGTGGCGTCAGTGGCGTAGCCGCTGGAGACGATCGCATTCACCGTTGGATCGATCTCGATCAGCTTCTTTAACGCTTCCTTTCCGCCCATGCCGCCGGGCAGTGTGAGATCGAGAATCACAGCATCGAAACGCTCGCCTGCTTCGAATTTTTCCCGGTAGATATTCACTCCCTCCGCCGCGTTTTCGGCCTGCGCCACCTCATATCCGAGCCGCGTAAGGGTGAACTCAACCAGTGCGCGGATGGCTTCTTCATCATCGACAATCAAGATACGACCCGTGCCCGCCCCGTTTCCGGTCGGTGCGGGTGTGAGTGTGACTGGCTCGGTCGGCATTAGCTGATCTTTCAACGCCGGCAGATAAATTGTGAAGGTGGAGCCGACATGCTGTTGCGATTCCACCATGATGAGGCCGTTGTGATTCTTGATGATTGAGTAAGTGGTCGCGAGACCCAGTCCGTTGCCGTGAGACTTGGTCGTAAAATAAGGATCAAAGATTCGCTTCAAATAGTGTTCCGAAATTCCAACGCCTTCGTCCTTAATGCTGATGCGAATGTAATCGCCCGGCATCAAATCGGGGACGGGCTCGCTGTTGCTATCGTAGACAAAATTCTCGCAGGAGACACGCAGTGTCCCGCCGTTCGGCATCGCCTGGTCGGCATTGACGACGAGGTTGGCGATGACCTGGCTGATTTGCCCGGGATCGATTTCAGCCGGCCACAAATCGGAGCCGAATTGAAATTCGCTGCGGCTATGACTTCCGCGCAAAGAGAAACTGACCGTGTCCTGAATGAGCTTACCGATCGACGCCGTTTTCTTAATCGGAGCGCCACCTCGAGCGAAGGTAAGAAGCTGTTGCGCCAGATCTCGCGCGCGCAGAGATGCGTTCTTGGCATCATTGAGGCGCGTCACCATTTCGTCGTCAGGCGGAAGCAACAACGAAGCGAGTGAGATATTTCCGATGATGGCCGTGAGCAGATTGTTGAAATCGTGCGCGATGCCGCCGGCGAGCAAACCAAGCTGTTCCAGCGTTTCTGCTTTGCGACGTTCGTCTTCTGTCTTCTGCCGCTCTGTGATATCGCGAAAGACGAGCACGACACCGGCGATTTCGTTCTTGCTGTCGCGAATCGGTGAAGCCACCTGCTCGATGACGCGCTCGACTCCGTCTTTTGAGCGCAAGGTCGCATTTTCGGGCAGGCTTAGGAGAAGCGAATGCGCTTCGTTGCGGAATCCGCTTTTCTGGATCCGGGCCTGCGCCGCCAGATCGATCGCAATATCGAAAACAATTTTCAGCGGTTGACCGATTGCGTCTGGCGAAGTCCAGCCGGTCATTGCTTCGCCGGCATGGTTGATCATGATGATCTTGCCCTGGACATCTGTTGTGATAACGCCGTCACCGATGGAACGCAGCGTAACCGCGAGGCTCTCCTTTTCCGCCGCGAGCTCTTGTTCGAAACGTCTTTGATCGGTAACGTCACGCACCATCGCGACATAAAGCTGTTGCTGATCGACCACCATTTCGCTCAGCGAAATCTCGACCGGGAATGTCGTCTGTTTGAGCGTGCGCCCAACAGCGAGCGTAATGCTGCCAGTGCGTTTTGACAGGTCATCCCAAGCGCAAGCGACCGGCTCGCCGCCTAGATCGAGACTGTAACTCTTCGGAATCAATTTCGTGAACTTGTGTCCCACCATTTCGTTATTCACGCAGCCAAACATTTTTTCCGCTGCCGGATTCATTGATTGAATCGCGCCCTGATCGTCGACCGCGATCATTCCGTCGAGGATGTGGTCGATGATCGATCGAATGCGAGTCTCAGCTCCCTCCAGTTTCGCCAATTGTTTGCGGGCGAGCGTGACCGTGTACCAACTCGACATAACCAGGAGGACCGCGGCAAAAGAGCAGAGAGCACCGAGAGCGACGGTTTTTATGATGCGCTCACGCTTTGTCGCGGCCGTGAGTTCCTCGTAGCCGTGGAGTTCGTTGCGTTCGAAATCAGTGATGCTTTTGCGAATCTCCGCCATCAAACGCTCGCCGCGATCGTTATCGGCATGAGAGACACTCTTACCCGCGCGCTTCGCATTCATGTCCGGAACAGCCGACTCATTGATCCAACGTTCCACGCGAGCGCGCAGATCTCCGAGCAGATCAGTTTGCTCGGATGAGTTCGCGACCAGCGTCGTCAAATACCCGTTGATGGTAAAAAAGTCGGCAGTCGCGCGCTTGTAGGCATCAGCGAAACTACTTTCTCCAGTCAAAAGAAAGCCGCGCTTTTCTTTCTCCATCTCGATCACGGAGCGCTCCAGTTTCGGCAGATAGTTCAGCATTTGCGACGACTGGATCGGCCACTCGCGCGCGAGCGTCTTGCGATTGAGCAGGATTTGCTCTTCGTCTTGAATCGACTGCAGATTTCTGCGCGCCACGTCCAAAAGGGAAGCGCCTAACGAAGCCGCGCTCGCGCTCGCCTGTTCACGTCGCGATGTTTTCCGCTTTTCCATTTCAGGTCGCGCGACCGTATCGAGCCAGGATTGTAGCGTTTCCTGCATTTTCATCATGCGCTTGCGCTGCGGAGAACTTTCCAAAATAAGCGCCGCAAGTTCATCGGTCCGCTCGCGGATTTGTTCATGACGCCGATTGAACGTTTCGAGATAAACACCGTCGCCAGTCAAAAGGTACCCGCGATGCGCGGCTTCCAATGTGTCCATGTCGTTTTCGATCAGACTGGCGAGGCGAATTACCTCGATCGTGTGATTACGCAGATTGCCCTGCTGATAATTGCGGATGGCAATGAAAAGAAAGGTGCCCGCCAGAAACACAATGACACCGACACCAATGGCGGTTCCGGACAGAAGCTTGAAGCGGAAATGGCTCGGGCTAAAAAGCCACCCGGCGCTCTTTTTAGCGAGCGGGGTTTCGGCAGCGGCATTCTCTTCGAGTTTGGCCGCTTTGGCCTGCGCCTGATCCATCATAATTTCCAGAAGCAGGTCTTTTGCCACGAGGCCGGTAATACCTTTCCGAATCCATGGCAATTCTTCCGGTGATTCAGTAACGAACCCTAACGAGGATGAGGCCTGCCGCAGGAGCAACCATTCGTGCCGCATTTGTGGCCGATGGGGAAGAAAGGCGATCCTTCACTTCTTGCAGGGATATTTTTCCTGAAGCGCACTCGACTATCGAGCCCACCATCAAACGCACCATCTTGTAGAGAAAACCGTCGCCTTCGAATTCGATCGTGATCAATGCACCTGATCTTTTCGCGCTAACGCGATGAATGGTCCGTACTGTGCTCGCTTGCTGTTTTCCACGGTTCGCCGCAAAACCAGCAAAGTCGTGTTTCCCTGCGAACAAGTTGGCCGCGCAGCTAACTTTCCCGAAATCCAGCGGGGCCGTAATATTCCAGACGCGATCGACTTCGAAGGGCGGCAGGATCGGCCCGGCCCAAATTCGATAGCGATACGTTTTTCCTATCGACGAAAAGCGCGCATGGAACGTATTCGAAACATAACGCGCCCGCATAACACGAATCTCCGCGGGAAGAAGCGCGTTCAGCGTGCGCTGCCATTCGTTAGGCAAACGTGCGCGATCCGGTAAATCGATGTGCGCGCACTGGGCGAGCGCATGCACGCCGGCATCGGTGCGACCTGCGCCATGCACGCGAACGGTTTTCCCAACCACTTGCCGAATCGCCTTCTCCAGGCGGTCCTGGATCGTATTCCCGTGCTTCTGACTTTGCCACCCGGCGAACGAAGTCCCGTTGTAGGCCAGCGTGAGTTTTAGACGTGCCGGCATTACTGCTGCGGCCGCGTTTTCTCTTGCTCCTGCATTTGCAGTTGATCGAGATAACCTTGCAGGATCATTTGCGCGGCAACTTGATCGACTTGCCCGCGCGTTGTCCGAGTCGAGCGGCCGGCATCGCGTAATGCTCGATGAGCGGCGACGGTCGTTAGGCGCTCATCCCACGTAACGACAGGACAGGAGAGCTTTGCCCGAAGCCGGTCGACAAACTCCAGAGCTTCGGTCGCGGCAGGACCCATGGTCCCGTTCATGTTTCGAGGCAAACCGACCACAACGCGCTCCACTTCTTTCTCGCGCACAATCGCAGCGATGCGTTGCAATACCGCAGTCGGCTTGTCTGCGGGAAATGTCTCGAGCGGATGCGCAAGCAGCGCGAGTTCATCGGAAATCGCCATCCCGACGCGCGCTTTTCCCAAATCGATTCCGAGCAATCGTTTCACTGCAATTCCGGCGGAATTTTGCCGACAAGATCCTTAATCTTTTCTGCCTGATGCCGGTGACAAATCAACAGCGCATCGTCCGTGCGCACGATGATAAGATTGTGCACACCGAGCAATGCAATGTTCGTGCCGTCTTGATCCGACACGATGTTGCCAGTGGAATCAACAGCCGTAATCGGACAATTGGCTGCGTTATTTTTTTCGTCGCGTTTGAAATAATTCGCGACTGCCGTCCAGCTGCCAACGTCATCCCAATCGAATCCCGCTTCCACGACAAGCACACGATCGGCGCGTTCCATAATGGCATAATCGAAAGAAATTTTCGGCAGCTTGCTAAAGCGCGCCTCCAGCGTCTTCTCGAAATTTTCCGGAGCGCGCAGTTGCGAAATGAAATTGGCAAGCTCGGGCGACTGCCGATTGAATTCGCTCAGAACCGTCGGAACCGACCAGACAAACATACCGGCATTCCAGCGAAAGTTTCCTTTGCGCAGAAACGACTCCGCCAAATCGGTATTCGGCTTTTCACGAAAACGAAGAACGCGATGGATAGCCGTTTCGATTCCTTTTGCGCGCAGGCGCACCGGTTCGCCGCATTCGATGTAACCAAAGCCGGGGCAGGCCCATGTCGGTTTGATGCCAATGGTGACGAGCGCTCCGGTCTCTTCTGCAGCCTGCACCGCAGCCATCAGAGTTTTTTGAAAGGCCGCGCGATCTTTGATCACGTGATCGGCCGGGAGCACGAGCATGGTCGCACCGTGATCGCGCGCCGCTACCCAACCGGCGCCGAGAGCGATTGCCGCAGCGGTATCGCGTTTCGCTGGTTCGGCGAGAATATTCTCCTTCGGAAACTTCGGCAGCAATTCGCGGACAGCGGCTTCTTGTTCGACGTTCGTCAAAATGAGTACGCGTTCCAGCGGGACGAGTCCGTCCAGCCGCGCGACGGTTTCTTCGAGAAGCGTTCGCTTGGAAATGAGCCGCAATAATTGCTTCGGCTTCTTTCGCCGACTTAGCGGCCAAAAGCGTTCACCGCTCCCGCCGGCGAGAATTAACGCGTAAATCGGATTGGACATGTTGGTGAATCGCAGCAACCCGAGGTCGCAAGATTTCCCATTTCCTTTTCGGAAACGAGACGTATAAGGGTATGCGATGTCCTACCCGATATCCATTGCAAAAACCGCCGCCGAGCAGCTCCCGCTCGATGGATTACTTACCTTGACACGGACCGCGTTCGGGCTCGGCCTGGGAATTTTAGTGGCCGACAAAATGAATCGCCCGGTGCGAAACGCCGCCGCCATTGCGCTTGTCTCAGTTGGTGCGCTGGCCGCCGTGCCATTACTCGTTAGGGCAGCACTCGAGCGAATCAACCGGCCCGAGTCGGAGCGTGGCAGTCGACGCCGCCTGCATTCCATTCGCGGCGACGGCGGCTACGGGTCCGAGATGGATCTTTACTAATGTGGGAGGGGCCTCAGCGCCCCGACTGAGTTGTCGTTTATGTCTCGAATTGTTTCCACTTCCACCGAGTCTCTTCGCGATCGTTGCCGCGCCATCGCCAAGGAAGAAGCGATTCTGCGCGAGGGCGGCGGCAAAGCGGGCCATGATCGCCAGCGCAAAATGGGACGTCTGCCGGTGCGCGAACGCGTCGCCTCTTTGCTGGATAAAGACTCGGCGTTTTTCGAAATCGGTCTTTGGGCCGCCTACAAAATGTACAAAGAGTGGGGGACCGTTCCCGCCGCTGGCACCGTTGCCGGTATCGGCAATGTCGCCGGCGTTCCCTGCATGATTGTCGCCAATGACGCCACCGTAAAAGCGGGCGCCTTCTTTCCGCAAACGTGCAAGAAACTCATCCGCGCGCAGCGCATCGCTTTCGAAAATTCGCTGCCGATTATCTACCTGGTCGATTCTGCCGGCGTGTTTCTGCCGATGCAGGATGAAATTTTTCCCGATGAAGATGATTTCGGCCGCATCTTCCGCAACAACTCCGTCATTTCCGCGGCGGGAATTCCGCAGTTCGCCGCCATCATGGGCAACTGCGTCGCCGGCGGCGCCTATCTGCCTGTCTTGTGCGATAAAATTTTGATGACCGAAGGAAGCGGTCTTTATCTCGCAGGACCATCACTGGTCAAAGCGGCGATCGGACAGATTGTCGATGCCGAAGAACTGGGAGGCGCGAAGATGCACGCCGAAGTCAGCGGCACGGTCGATTTCTGGGAAAAGGACGACGAATCGTGTTTGCGAAATTGCGCTCGCTCGTGGCGCTTCTTTCGGAAGCAGAGGCGGCCGGAAATTCTTCGCGATCAAAAGCCAAAGCACCGGCAAAAAAACCTGAGGCGCTTTACGAACTGATTAGTGCCGATGGGAAGAAAACCTACGACGCGCGCGACCTGCTCGCCTCTATCATCGATGCCGATTCGCTCGATGAATACAAAGCCGATTATGGCAAGACGCTTGTCACCGCCTACGCGCGCATCGGCGGCCGTTCGGTCGGCATTGTTGCGAACCAACGGCATCAGGTGCGCACGAAAAGAAAGGAATCCAGATGGGTGGCGTCATTTATCCTGATAGCGCCGACAAAGCCGCCCGCTTCATCATGGATTGCAATCAAACCGGATTGCCGATCATTTTCTTTCAGGATGTGACCGGTTTCATGGTCGGCCGCGACGCCGAAGAAAGCGGGATCATTCGGAGCGGCGCGAAATTGGTGAATGCTGTCAGTAATTCCATTGTGCCAAAAATTACCGTCGTTGTGGGCGGTTCTTTCGGCGCCGGCAACTATGCACTTTGCGGCAAAGCCTACGACCCGCGTTTCTGCTCGCCTGGCCTAACGCGCGTTACGCTGTCATGGGCGCGGCACAGGCTTCCGATACGGTTTCAGCATTCTGGCCGTGCGCGATCGCGGCGACAAGAAATCGTCGCCGGAAGAATTGGAGCAATTTCGCGCCAAAGTGAAGGAATCGTACCGAAGAACAGACCGACATTCGTTATGGCGCGGCCCGTGGATGGGTCGATGCCGTCATTCAGCCGC
>CAWDUX010000001.1:0-1008122 GCA_963805605.1 uncultured Actinomycetota bacterium | reverse complement strand
GCACCGGGGGTGCACGACATAGAAGTGGAGGTCATGCGGCCCGGCGCGACTCCCAGTAATCCTCAAACCGGCCGTTGAGGTGGCAACATCGTAGGGCAATGATGGCGTTGGCTCCGCGAACGGTCCAGAACATGCCGGACTGTTTGAGGCGGGAACCGATGACGGTCCTGCAGCCGGCTTCGATCACGCCCGAGCCGACGAACAGATGCTGGCGGCGAAACTGGGGATAGCGCATACGTTCGGCATTTCTCTCGAAGTAATCGGCTTCGATGCGGAGTCTCTCGACGACTTCGGGGATGGTGGAGACGATCGAACGGAGTGCCCCCACCAGCTTTTCAATTTTGCCCTTGTCGAGGAGGCGTCGCTGGTGGACCTTCATCCAAGCCTTCTGTGCCACCTCCTCATTGGGATACAGCCTGCGGACCAAGTCCCAGAGGTGCTGACGGGCGTGGTACAGGTCGACAATCTGCACCCCGCCGGGAAACTGCTCGACCGCCAGATTCCAGATCCATTCGGCACCATCGCCCATGACCACCAGTTTTTCGGCGCGGCTGGAACCGCGGTTCCAGGCCTCGAGGTAGATTCGCTTGCCAAACTCTTCGGCGGTCTCGATGGCGCCGGTGTAGGTGGTGGAGCCGGGGTCGCGGATGGGGAAGCCGTCGGGGTCCCAGGTGGTCTCGGTAAAAACGCATCCCAGCTTCACTTCCCGGGTATGGGACGGCTGCCCTTCAGTTTTCCCTTGCCGTCCCACCGTCTCTTTGGGCACCACTGGGATTCCGGTCCCATCCATTTGTACATACAGAATGGGGACCGCTGGCGCTAACACGATCGGCAGATCCAGTTGCACGGCCCGCTGAATCTCCTGTTGCTCGCGGGCGGCGATATCCTCTCCGATGGCTTCGGCGGTCCGCTCCACCGATTTGGTGGTGACCTGCACATCGGCGAGTAGTTTCATCTGCTGGCGTCCGTGGTCAAAGGGCGCCTCCTGGCCCACCATCGCCTCCATGCGTCGCACTCCCGGGGAGAGTTCCGTCCCTTCGATATCCAGTTCGACGTCGGCCGGGAACTGTCCGGTGTGACAGTGCGGGCACAGGTAATAGGGACGGGAAACTTGCACGGGGCCGACGACCGTAAAGACGGGTTTCGAACGAAGCTCCTGGTAGTGCGCCAGGTGACCGCAAGCGCAGGGCCGGGTGCGTTGCTCGACCGCCGGAACGGGAAACTGTCCGGCGTGCTCGATCCTGGGCCGTTTCCTGGAGCATTCCCGGGTGTTCCGGTTCATCGGCGATGGCACGGACGAGTTCTGGGTCGGTTCGGCCGACCTGATGCACCGCAACCTGGACCGTCGGGTGGAGGCCCTGGTGCAGGTGACCGACCCGGAGGTTCGCGCCGAACTGGCGGAGGTACTGGACACCTCGGCGGCGGACCGTACCGCCGGTTTCGACCTGGCGTCGGACGGTACCTGGCACCGGCGCACCGGCGATGACCTCATCGACATGCAGGAGGACCGGCTACGGAGGCTCACCGGGGAGTGACCGGCGGTCGCGACGGATCGCGCCCCGGCCGGCCCAGTCCTCACACCGGACCAGCCCTCACACCGGCGCGTCCAGGCGGGGCGTGAACGAGGGCCGTCGGGCCTCGTACGCGGCGATGTCGGCGTCGTGGCGCAGGGTCAGTCCGATGTCGTCGAGGCCCTCCAGCAGCCGCCACCGGCTGAAGTCGTCGATCGGGAACGTCCCAGGACCGGCGTCGCCGGCGCGTACCTGACGCTCGACCAGGTCGACGGTGATCTCGGTGCCGGGCTCGCGCTCCACCAGTTCCCAGAGCTCCTCGACGGCTTCGACTGCGGCAGCTGCACCGGCAGCAGCCCGCCCTTGAGCGCGTTGCCCCGGAAGATGTCGCCGAACCGCGGCGCGACGACCGCCGCGGAACCCGTAGTCCCGCAGCGCCCAGACGGCGTGCTCGCGGGAGGATCCGGTACCGAACTCGGGGCCGGCGATCAGGATCGTCGCGCCGGAGTACGCCGGGTCGTTGAGGACGAACGCCGGGTCGGCCCGCCAGGCGTTGAACAGCCCGTCGGCGAAGCCGGTACGGGTCACCCGCTTCAGGTACACGGCCGGGATGATCTGGTCGGTGTCCACGTTGGATCGGCGCAGCGGCAGTCCGGTGCCGGTGTGGACGGTGAACTTCTCCATCTACTCGGATCCCTCCTACAGGTCGGCGGGGGCGGCGAGGCGGCCGACGACGGCGGTGGCGGCGGCGACCGGCGGCGAGACCAGGTGGGTACGGCCGCCCCGGCCCTGCCGGCCCTCGAAGTTGCGGTTGGACGTGGAGGCCGAGCGCTGGCCCGGCTTCGAGCGTGTCGGGGTTCATGCCCAGGCACATCGAGCAGCCGGCGAACCGCCACTCGGCGCCGGCGTCGGTGAAGACCTTGTCCAGCCCTTCGGCCTCGGCCGCCTCGCGGACCGCGGCCGAGCCTGGCACGACCAGCATCCGTACGCCGTCGGCGACCTGGTGACCGCGCGAGCACCTCGGCGGCGGCCCGCAGGTCCTCCAGCCGGCCGTTGGTGCAGGAGCCGACGAAGACCACGTCGACGGCGATGTCGCGCAGCGGGGTGCCCGGCGGTCAGGTCCATGTACTCCAGCGCCCGGCGCGCGCCGGCCTGTTCCACCGGATCGTCGACGAACTCGTCCGGGTCGGGCACCGAGCGCCGACAGCGGCGCGCCCTGACCGGGGTTGGTGCCCCAGGTGACGAACGGGTCGACGCGTGCCGGCGTCGAGGGTGATCTCGGTGTCGAACTGCGCGTCGTCGTCGGTGAGCAGCGTCCGCCAGTATTCCAGCGCGGCGTCCCAGTCGGCGCCCTGCGGCGCGTTCGGCCGGCCCTTGAGGTAGGCGAAGGTGGTCTCGTCCGGCGCGATCATGCCGGCCCTGGCGCCCCACTCGATGGACATGTTGCAGATGGTCATCCGGCCCTCCATGGAGAGCCCCCGGATCGCCTCGCCGCGGTACTCCACGATGTGGCCGCGGCCGCCGCCGGTACCGACCTGGGCTGATCAGCGCGAGGACCAGATCCTTGGCGGTGACGCCCGGGTCGCAGCTGGCCGGTGACGTTGACCGCCATGGTCTTCGGCCGGCTCTGCGGCAGCGTCTGGGTGGCGCAGCACGTGCTCGACCTCGCTGGTGCCGATGCCGAACGCGAGCGCGCCGAAGGCGCCGTGGGTGGCGGTGTGCGAGTCGCCGCAGACGATCGTCATGCCCGGCTGGGTGACGCCCAGCTGCGGGCCGATGACGTGCACGATGCCCTGTTCGGCGTCGCCGAGCGGGTGCAGCCGCACGCCGAACTCGGCGCAGTTGCGTGCGCAGCGTCTCGATCTGGGTGCGCGACACCGGGTCGGCGATGGTCGCCACGCAGGTTGAAGTCGGTCGGTCGGGGTGTTGTGGTCCTCGGTCGCGAGGGTGAGGTCGGTGCGGCGCACCCGCCGCCCGGCCAGCCGCAGGCCGTCGAACGCCTGCGGGCTGGTCACCTCGTGCAGCAGGTGCAGGTCGATGTAGAGCAGGTCCGGCTCGCCCTCGGCGGACCGTACGACGTGCGCGTCCCAGACCTTCTCGGCGAGGGTGCGCTCGGTCTCGACTGTCTCCCACCATCTGGACATCCTAAATTCTGGGAGGTATGTTTCGGCTTGTGGGACACAGTATGAGCGGTGTCGGCGTTCTCGACAAGGCGGTGGTCATCCTCGCCGCCTGCGTCGACGGCGCCAGCCTGGCCGAACTCGTCGAACGCACCAAGCTGCCGCGAGCCACCGCGCACCGGTTGGCCCAGGCCCTGGAGATCCACCGGATGCTGGTCCGCGACACGCAGGGACGGTGGCGCCCGGGCCCTCGGCTGGGCGAATTGGCCAACGCCGCGCCGGATGTGCTGCTCACCGCCGCCGAGCCGATGCTGACCGCGCTGCGCGACGCCGACCGGCGAGAGCGCCCAGCTGTACCTGCGCCGCGCCGACGAGCGGCATCTGCGTCGCCGCCGCCGAACGGGCCAGCGGGCTGCGCGACACCGTGCCGGTCGGCTCGGTGCTGCCGATGACGGCCGGCTCGGCCGCCCAGATCCTGCTGGCCTGGGAGCCGCCCGAGGCGGTCATGCCGCTGCTGCCCCGCTGCAAGTTCACCGGCCGCACTCTCGCCGAGGTCCGCCGCCGGGGCTGGGCGCAGAGCGTGGCCGAGCGCGAGGCCGGGGTGGCGAGCGTGTCCGCGCCGATCCGCGACCGCACCGGCCGGGTGATCGCCGCGATCAGCGTCTCCGGCCCGATCGAGCGGCTGGGCCGCCGCCCCGGCGACCGGCACGCGATGGCCGTGGTCCGCGCCGGCCAGCGCCTGTCCGGCCTGTAACGCCACTGTTCCGAAGGGCCGCCGACCGCGCAGGGCGGCGGCCCTTCGTGCGCTGCGGGAACGGCGTGCAGCGGGGTCGGCAGAGACGAGGAACGCCCGTTCCGTCAATGGCAGGCTCCCGCCATGGCATATTTACGGATATTGTCGGCACATTCACCATGTCATACGATTCAGACATCGGTCGACGTCAATGATGACGACGCCTGTCGCAACGGTCCCCCGGGCCGGATCCCTGCGTCGACCGGACGGAAAGGACCCGTCAGATGGCTCGACGCTTCCTGCACACCCTCGCGGTGGGCCTGGCCGCCGGCGCGCTCGCCGCGACCGGCGCACTCACCACACCCATGGTCGCCGCCGCCGCACCGGCACCCGCGCCGCACACGGCGGCCGTCGACTACACCGGCATCCTCGCCCTCAACAACTGCTCCGGCGCCCTGGTCCGGGTACCCGGCTCCAGCGACGACGACCCGGCCCTGGCCCTCACCAACGGCCACTGCAGTGAGAAGGGGATGCCCGACCCGGGCACGGTCAACGTCAACCAGCCGTCGAGCCGTACGTTCGACCTGCTCGCCCCGGACGGGCAGAGCACCCTGGGCACGCTGACCGCCAACGAGATCCTGTACAACACGATGACCGACACCGACGTCACGTTGTACCGGCTCAACAGCACGTACCGGCAGATCCAGCAGACCTACAACACGCCGGCGCTGGAGCTGTCCACCACCCACCCGACCCAGGGCAGCGACATCGACGTCATCTCGGGCTACTGGCAGCGGACATACTCCTGCAACATCGACGGGTTCGTCTACCAGCTGAAGGAGAACGGCTGGACCTGGCGAGACTCGATCCGCTACACCTCCGCCTGCGACACCATCGGCGGCACCTCCGGCTCGCCGATCGTCGACCCGGCCAGCGGCAAGGTCGTCGGTATCAACAACACCGGCAACGACAGCGGCGGCCAGTGCACCCTGAACAACCCGTGCGAGGTGGACGAGAACGGCAACATCACCGTCCACCAGGGCATCTCGTACGGCCAGCAGACCTACATCCTGGCCAACTGCATCGGCGCCGGCAGCACCGTCAACCTCGACGATCCCGGCTGCCAGCTGCCGAAGCCGGCGACGACGGAGGTGGAGCCCACCTTCGCGGGCACCGTGGCGCTGAGCAACTGCTCCGGCTCGATGGTCCGGGTCGCCAGCGCGACCGACAGCGACCCGGCGCTGGTACTGACCAACGGCCACTGCATCGAGACCGGCTTCCCGGCCGCCGGCGAGGTGATCGTGGACCAGCCCTCGACCCGCAGTTTCACCGTCCTCGACGCCGGTGGAGGCAGCCTCGGCACGGTGCACGCCAGCAAGGTCTCCTACGCCACGATGACCGACACCGACGTCACGCTCTACCAGCTGACCAGTACCTACGGGCAGATCCAGCAGCAGTACGGCATCTCCGCGCTGCAACTGGCCAGCAGTCACCCGACCCAGGGTGCGGACATCCGGGTGGTGTCCGGCTACTGGAAGAAGGTCTACTCCTGCACTGTGGACGGCTTCGTCTACCAGGTGAAGGAGGGCGACTGGACCTGGAAGGACTCGGTCCGCTACACCCAGCCGTGCCAGGTCATCGGTGGTACGTCCGGCTCTCCGGTGATCGATACCGCGAGCGGCAATGTGGTCGCGGTCAACAACACCATCAACGAGAGCGGCGAGCAGTGCACCCTGGACAACCCGTGCGAGGTGGACGAGAACGGCAACGTCACCGTCCACCAGGGCATCGGTTACGCCCAGGAGACCTACATCCTGGCCAACTGCATCTCCGGTAGCACCGTCGACCTCAGCAACCCGTCCTGCCAGCTCCCCCGGCCCGCAACCGACTGACACCCGGCAGCAAACAGACCCGCCGGTGGCTGCCTCAGAGGCAGCCACCGGCCGGTTCTGCGATCGGCCGGTACGCTGCACCAGTCGATCGCGCAGTTGAGGGGGAACCGATGGCAGTGTCGGCAGCAGCGCCGCAGCCTGCTGGCCGGCCGCGGGCCGTGACGGCATCGGCCGGGGCACTGCTCGGGCAGAGCGTGGTCGGGCTGGTCATGGCAATCATCGCGCTCGCCTCGGTCAGCCTGGTGTCGGACCGCTACCACAGCGTCACCGGATCCGCCGGCACCGACTTCGACCAGAGCCAGTACATCCTGACCGTACGGATCTACTGCATCACCCTGATCGTGTACTCGATCATCACCGCGGCGGCCGGCGCGGCACTGGTGGTGCCCGTGCTGCGGGGAAGTCGCACGGCCCGGACTCTCACCTGGATCGCCTGCCTGGTATTCACCCTCGGAGGGCTCTGCGGCGGCTTCGCGCTGCTGCTGTCCCGGCAGATGCGCTTCGGGATGAACCACACCGATGCCTACACCGGCAACGACGTGGCGCCGCCATCGGTGGCCGACCTGATCGGCCCAGGTCTGTGGATCCTGCTGGTACTGCTGGCAGTGATGCAGGTGGCCCTGGTGGTCGCGGCAGCCATCCTGCTGACCGCCAAGCCGTCGGCCGCGTACTTCTCCCGACCAGCGACCGCCGGCGATGGCCCGGTCCGCTCGATCGCCTGAAGTGAGCTGTACTGCCCGAGCCGCAGTGCCCCTGAACCGCAGTGCCCCTGAACCGCAGTGCCCCTGAACCGCAGTGCCCCTGAACCGCAGTGCAAGGGCCACGCGGTGTCTGGTAGCCCCGACCGGATTCGAACCGGCGCCGCCGCCTTGAGAGGGCGGTGTCCTAGGCCGCTAGACGACGGGGCCCTAAGCGTCTCCCAGCCTAGTGGACCTGTACACCAGGCGCCATTGCGGGTCACCCACGGCCGCCGACGATGAAACCTCCGTACCGGGAATGCGGTCTCGCACATCGGGTGCAGGAATGCGACATCGACATACACAAAAGGGCCGCATCATGAGATGCGACCCGTCGTGTCCTGCTGGTAGCCCCGACCGGATTCGAACCGGCGCCGCCGCCTTGAGAGGGCGGTGTCCTAGGCCGCTAGACGACGGGGCCCTAGGTGGTGCGCGGACATTTGCTGGGGTACCAGGACTCGAACCTAGACTAACTGGACCAGAACCAGTCGGGCTGCCAATTACCCCATACCCCATCGGTGCCCGCGCACCGGAGAGAACTGTACCCGACGGTCCGGCGGCGGCTCAAATCAGGTCGGCCGCCGGGGCCGTACAGGATGTCTCCGCCCCAAACTCTGGCATAGCCATCAGCTGCGTCAAAGCGGTTATCCGTCGCGCCCGGGGATGACCGCGCTGCACGGTGCCGGCCGAGCGGTCCGGCACCGGCGGACCGGCGGCGCGTCGCGGACGACGGCCACCGGTCCGGTCACCCGGTCGGGCCGGATGCTCACGCGGGCAGGCCGGCCCGGGCGGCGCGCAGCCGCGCCATCGAACGTTCCCGGCCGAGCAGCTCCATCGACTCGTAGAGCGGTGGCGAGACGGTACGGCCGGTGACCGCGACTCGTACCGGGGCGAAAGCCTTACGCGGCTTGAGACCCAGCCCGTCCACCAGGGCCGCCTTCAGCGCCTCCTCCAGTGCAGCGGCGGTCCAGGCCGGCAGATCCGCGACCGCGGCGATGCTGGCGTCCAGGACCGGCGCGGCGTCGGCGCCGAGCGCCTTCGCCGCGCTCGCCTCCTCCGGGGCGAACCGCTCGTCGTCGACGAACAGGAAGCCCAGCATGTCCGGCGCCTGCCCGAGGGTCTGTACGCGTTCCTGGATCAGCGGCCCCGCCGCCGCGATGACCCCCTGGTGGGCCGGGCTGGCCGGCTCGGAGACCAGCCCGGCGGAGGCCAGGTACGGGGTGATCCGGGCGGCGAACTCCTCCGCCGGCAGCAGCCGTACGTGCGCCGCGTTGATGGCCGCCATCTTCTTCGGGTCGAAGCGGGCCGGGTTGGGGTTGACGTTCGAGGCGTCGAACGCCTCGACCAGCTCGGCGGGCGAGAACACGTCCCGGTCCGGCGCGATCGACCAGCCCAGCAGCGCCAGGTAGTTGACCACACCTTCGGGCAGGTAGCCGGCGTCGCGGTACTGGAAGATGTTGGCTTCCGGCGCCCGCTTCGACAGCTTCTTGTTGCCCTCCCCCATCACGTAGGGCAGGTGACCGAACTGCGGCGTCCGGTCCGCGACACCGATCGCGACCAACGCCCGGTAGAGCGCGAGCTGGCGCGGGGTGGAGGGCAGCAGGTCCTCGCCCCGCAGCACGTGGGTGATCTTCATCAACGCATCGTCGATCGGGTTGACCAGGGTGTAGAGCGGATCCCCGGTGCCTCGCACGATGACGAAGTCGGGCACGCTGCCGGCCTTGAAGGTGACCTCACCGCGAACCAGGTCGGTCCAGGTCAGGTCCTCGTCGGGCATCCGGAGGCGCAACACCGGTGCCCGGCCCTCGGCCCGGAACGCCGACTTCTGCTCGTCGGTGAGGTCGCGGTCGTGGTTGTCGTAGCCCAGCTTCGGGTCCCGGCCGGCAGCCCGGTGCCGGGCGTCGACCTCCTCCGGGGTGGAGAACGACTCGTACGCGTAACCTGCCTCCAACAGTTGCTTGGCCACCTCGGCGTACCGTTCCCGCCGCCGGCTCTGCCGGTAGGGCCCGTACGGCCCGCCGACCTCGGGGCCCTCGTCGCAGTCCAGCCCCAGCCAGGACATCACGTCCAGCAGCATCCGGTAGCTGTCCTCGGAGTCGCGGGCGGCGTCGGTGTCCTCGATCCGCAACACCAGTGCGCCACCGTGGTGGCGGGCGTGCGCCCAGTTGTAGATTGCGGTACGCATCAGCCCGACGTGCGGGACGCCGGTCGGCGACGGGCAGAACCGTAGGCGGATCGGGTCGTCAGTCAAGGTTCACCACCGGGTTGGACAGCGTGCCGAGGCCGCCGACGGAGACGGCGACGTTGTCGCCGTCGATGAGCGGCCCGACCCCGGCCGGTGTGCCGGTCAGGATCACGTCGCCGGGCAGCAGCGTCATCACGTGCGAGATGTAGGACACCAGGGTGGGGATGTCGAAGATCATGTCCTTGGTACGCCCCTGCTGACGTACCTGGTCACCGACGGTGCACCGCACCTCGACGTCGGACGGGTCGAGGTCGGTGTCGATCCACGGACCGATCGGGCAGAACGAGTCGAATCCCTTTGCCCTGGTCCACTGACCGTCGCTGGCCTGCAGGTCCCGGGCCGAGACGTCGTTGGCGCAGGTGTAGCCGAAGATCGCGGCCGGTGCCGTGGCCCGGTCCAACCGCCGCGCGCCGGTCATACCGATCACCACGGCCAGTTCCGCCTCGTGTTCCACCCGCTTGGACTGGGTGGGCAGGCGGATCGCATCCTCGGGACCGACCACCGAGGTGGACGGTTTGAGGAACAGCAACGGCTCGGCGGGCACCTCGGCGTGGTGCTCGGCGGCGTGTTCGGCATAGTTGCGCCCGACGCAGACCACCTTACTGGGCAGGATCGGCGACAGCAGCCGGACGTCGGACACCGCCCAGCGCTGGCCGGTGGTCTGCACCTGGCCGAAGGGCAGCCCCTCGATCTGCTCGACGGTCAGACCCGCCGGCCCGGAGTCGGGGTCACCCTCCACCACTCCGAAGGACATTCCGCCACCGTGGGCGAAGCGTGCGATGCGCACAACACAACCTTCCTGCTGTCGGTACCAGCGTCCCGACGTGACGCGCCGGCACCCGGCCGGTACGTCGCCGGGTCGCCCGGCACTGGTCACCTCTTCCAAGGAATCTAACGACCCGGGGTGCCCGGACCGCCAGCGGATTGCCCACCACCGCCGCTGGCACACTGGCCGGGTGGACAGTCAGCAGACCTCGGCGCTCCCGCCCGGTACGGGTCCGGTCCTCACCGGGTCGCAGTGGCGGGCTCGGGAGGCCGCGCACCAGCGCCGGGTGGACGGCTGGACCGAGGGGCACCTGGCCCGGCACCGGCAGGGTCGAAAGCACCCAGTCGAGGACTTCCTGTTCACCTACTACTCGTTGCGACCCGCACAGTTGCGGCGCTGGCATCCCGGGCCCGGTGTGGTGCTCGCCGGGGCCACCGTCGAGGAGTTCGGCGCGCGCTACCACCCGGTGGCGGGCGGGCTGACCCTGAACGTACGGGCGCTGCTGGCCCGACGCCGCGACACCCTCGGATGGGTACGCGCTCTGCTGGCCGCCACCGCGGCGCGTCCGGCGCAGCTGGGCTGCTTCGGCATGCACGAGTGGGCGATGGTGTACCGGCAGACGCCCGAGCAGCTCCGGCACACCGACTGGCCGTTGCGGCTGTCCGCCGGCGACACCGACCGGGTGGTCGAGGAGCGCGGCGTACGGTGCAGCCACTTCGACGCGTTCCGGTTCTTCACCCCACCGGCCCGGCCGCTCAACGTGCTGCAGCCGAGCCGGGAGCGCCAGCGGGACCTGGAGCAACCGGGCTGTCTGCACGCCACGATGGATCTGTACAAGTGGTCGTACAAGCTCCTCCCGCTGGTCGACAGCGACCTGGTGGCCGACTGTTTCGCGCTGGCCCGCGAGGTACGGGAACTGGACATGCGGGCCTCACCGTACGATCTGCGGGCGTTGGGCTACCGACCGGTGGCCGTGGAGACGCCGGAGGGCCGGGCGGACTACGTCGCGGCGCAGCGCGCGTTCGGTGAGCGCGCTGCGCCGCTACGGTCCCGGCTGATCTCCGCCTGCGACCGGCTACTCGCCGGCTGATCTCGGCAGCACCGGAGACCCACCATCCGTCCTCACACCACCGCCGGCGCCGTCTCCGCGGCGGACACCGCGTAGGTCAGCGAGTCGACCAGGGCGTGCCAACTGGCCTCGACCACGTTGTCGTGTACCCCGACGGTGGTCCACTCGGCGCGTTCGTCACCGGACCCGACCAGTACCCGGGTGATCGCGCTGCTGCCATGGCTGCCCTCCAGGATCCGTACCTTGTAGTCCCGTAGATCTACTGTGGACAAACGCGGGTAGTGCCGTACCAGCGCGCCACGCAGCGCAGCGTCCAGGGCGTTGACCGGACCGTTGCCCTCGCCGGTGGCGACCATCCGCTCGCCGCGCACCCGTACCTTCACGGTCGCCTCGCTGACCACCGCGCCGTCCTGCCGGTGCTCGACGATCACCCGGTAGGACTCCAGGGTGAAGGGCCGGGGCCGGGCGTCGTCGAGTTCGGCGCGGACCAGCAGCTCGAACGAGGCGTCCGCGGCCTCGAACGACCAGCCGGCCGCCTCCTTCTGTTTGACCTGTTCGGTGACCCTGGCCAGCACGTCGGGCCGGTCGGACAGCTCCAGGCCCAGTTCCCGGCTCTTCAGCTCCACGCTGGCTCGACCGGCCATCTCGGTGATCAGGATGCGCATGTCGTTGCCCACGATCGTCGGGTCGACATGGTTGTACAGGTCGGGGTCCACCTTGATGGCGCTGGCGTGCAACCCGGCCTTGTGCGCGAAGGCGCTGCCGCCGACGTAGGGCTGGTGGGTGTCCGGTGCGATGTTGGCGATCTCGGCGATCGCGTGCGAGACCCCCACCATCTTCTCCAGGCAGCCGTCCGGCAGGACCCGGCGCCCGAGCTTGGTGGTGAGGTTGCCGATCACGGCGAAGATGTCCGCGTTTCCGGGCCGCTCCCCGTAACCGTTGGCGGTGCCCTGTACGTGCATCGCGCCGGCCTCCACCGCGGCGATGGTGTTGGCCACCGCGCAGGAGGTGTCGTTCTGGGCGTGCATACCCAACCGTGGCGTTCCGCCGAGCCGGGCCCGTACCTCCGTCACGGTCCGGGCCACCCCCGAGGGCAGCATCCCGCCGTTGGTGTCGCACAGCACGACCACGTCGGCACCGGCGTCGAGGGCGGTGCGGACCACGTCGAGAGCGTAGTCGGGATCGGCCGCGTAGCCGTCGAAGAAGTGCTCACAGTCCAGGAACACCCGGCGCCCCTGGGCCACCAGATGGGCCACCGTATCGGCGACCATGGCCAGGTTCTCCTCCCGGGTGGTACGCAGGGCACGTTCCACATGCCGTACGTCGGACTTGGCCACCAGACAGACGGCCGGGGTCTGCGCGTCCAGCAGGGCGCGGACCTGCGGATCGTCGGCAACCGCCGTGCCGGCCCGCCGGGTGGCGCCGAACGCGACGAGTTCGGCGTGCCGCAGGTCCAGTTCGGTACGGGCCCGGCGGAAGAACTCCGTGTCCTTGGGCATCGCGCCCGGCCAGCCGCCCTCGATGAACCGCACACCGAGCTCGTCCAGCAGTCTGGCCACCGCGAGCTTGTCGGTGACCGAGTAGCTGATGCCCTCCCGCTGGGCACCGTCGCGCAGGCTGGTGTCGAACAGGTGGAACTCGCCCGCGCACGGCGCAGACGAGGCCGGTTGTCCGGATTGCATGGTGTGTGGTCCTTTCCAGGTTGCGTCACACTGCGAATGGAGGGCGCACGGTCTGCCGTACGCGGGTCCGGGCCCGGAAAACGAAAAGACCCCCCGGGTCACGGGAGGTCTGCGCGCTGGCTCGACGGGTGGGTCGGCTCGGCGCGCTACGTGCCAATGATCAGGCCGCGGAAGGTCCGGGTCACGTCCACCACCCTGCCACTGCGGGGTGCACGGTGGGTAGCCGATCCCAGATAGCGGGCGACCTGGTGACCGACTTCACGTACTGGTCAGCGGTCGGGTGACGCCGGTCGGTGCACGGCCGGTCGGGACCGATCCGGCCAATGGTCACAAAGAGTGCCGGTGGTGTGCGGTCCTTTACGGACCGCACACCACCGGCACACAACCCCGGGGGGTTCGGGTCAGCGGGCCCGTTCGAAGATCAGGATCGTGTTGTTGTTCTGCACGAACACGTCCTTGAGCGCCCAGCCGTCCTTCCACCGGTCGTTGAGGGTGTCCTTGAGCCAGTGCATGGACAGCGCGTCGGTGTTGAGTTCGACGTCGTAGTGGTCGTCCTTGCCGAACATGTGCGTCCCCCTCCGGTTGGTCGGCAGCGGCCGACCACGACTGTGAGCCGCACACGATACCGGCCGGCGGCATCCACCGACGTCGCTGCCGGCGCGCTGCAGCGCGCCGGCAGGGCGGGAACGTCGGTCAGGCCGTCACCACAGCCGGTGTACCCAACCGAACGGGTCCTCGGTGCGGCCGTGCTGGATGTCGAGCAGAAGTTCGCGCAGCCGTCGGGTGACCGGGCCCTCGACGCCACCGGCGACCGTGAAGTCGGTGTCCACGCCGCGGACCCGACCGATCGGGGTGACCACCGCGGCCGTGCCGCAGGCGAACGATTCGCGCAGCATTCCGGACTCGGCGTCGGCGCGCCACTCGTCCATCGCGTACGCACGCTCCTGTACCCGGTAGCCCAGACGGCCGGCCAGGGCGATCACCGACTCGCGGGTGATTCCCGGCAGGATGGTGCCGGCCAGCGGTGGCGTCACCAGCGTGATGTCGTCGCCCTCGCCGTACACGGCGAAGACGTTCATGCCGCCCAGTTCGTCCACATAGCGGCGTTCCACGGCGTCGAGATAGACCACCTGGTCGCAGCCTGCCTCGATCGCCTCGGCCTGGGCGCGCAGGCTGGCCGCGTAGTTTCCGGCACACTTGGCCGCCCCGGTTCCGCCCGGCGCGGCCCGCGTGTAGTCCGCCGACACCCAGACGGTCACCGGCTTGACCCCGCCGGCGAAGTACGACCCGGCCGGCGAGGCGATCACGCAGAACAGGTAGTCCGAGGACGGCTTGACGCCCAGGAACACCTCGGTGGCGAACATGAACGGCCGCACGTACAGGCTGGCGCCCGGCTGGGTCGGGATCCATGCCTTGTCCTGCTCGACCAGGGCCTTGACCGCCTGCAGGAAGATCTCCTCCGGCAGGTGCGCCATCGCCATCCGGGCTGCGGTCACCTGCATCCGGCGGGCGTTGGCGTCCGGCCGGAACATGGTCACGCCACCGTCTTCGGCGTGGTAGGCCTTCAGCCCTTCGAAGATCTCCTGCGCGTAGTGCAGTGCCGCGGTCGCCGGTGACAGGGGGATGGGGCCGAAGGGCTCCACCTGGGCGTCGTACCAGCCCTTGGCGTCGCTGTAACGGACGGTCACCATGTGGTCGGTGAAGACCCGACCGAAACCCGGGTCGACCAGCAGCGCCTCCCGTACGGCGTCCGGTACCGGGTGCGGGCTGGGATGAACCTCGAAACTCAGGCCAGGTTCGCTGACGAGGCTGTCGTTCCGGCTGCTGCCACCATTCATGGTTCTCCAACCTCCAAGGCACACGCTCGATCCGCGCTACTCAGGCCGAACTTACCGCCCGTTCAGATGCGACCGGCAGGACGCTTGTCGTACCGCCCGGGCCGGTTACCGGGTAACCGCGGACGAATCATCCGGAAGGGTGCGGGCACGTCGGATCCGACGCAGCGCGGCAACCCCGCCCGCAGACCAGCCGGTCGGCCTGACGCGGACACCGTTGCAGCATAGCGAACAGGCTGAACGTCACCTCAGCGTTCGACCGCCGGGCGTGGCGCGGCACCTGCGCACAACCGCCGACGGCGCCCGGGTCAGCCGGCCAGCCGAGCGGCGATCGCGTCGCCGACCGCGCTGGTGCGCAATTGTCCACCGGTACGCCCGGCGACCTCGGCACCGACCGCGTCCTCCACCCGACGGGCCTGCTCCGAATGCCCGAGGTGGTCCAGCAGCAGCGCGGCGGACAGGATCGCGGCAGCGGGATCGGCCACACCCTTGCCGGCGATATCCGGCGCAGAACCGTGTACCGGCTCGAACATGGACGGGAACCGCCGCGTCGGGTTGATGTTCGCGCTGGCGGCCAGCCCGATCCCGCCGGTGACCGCGGCGGCGATGTCGGTGAGGATGTCGCCGAACAGGTTGTCGGTGACCAGTACGTCGTACCGCTTCGGGTCGGTGACCAGGTACATCGCTGCCGCGTCCACGTGCTGGTACTCGGTCTGCACGTCCGGGTAGTCGGCCGCGACCGCACGGAACGCGCGGTACCACAGGTCGCCGGCGTGTACCAGGACGTTGTTCTTGTGCACCAGGGTGACCTTGCGTCGGGGACGACGCATGGCCCGCTCGAAGGCGTCCCGTACGGCCCGTTCCGCTCCGTAGCGGGTGTTGATGCTCTCCTCGGTGGCGATCTCTGCCGGGGTGCTGCGGCGGACCGTTCCGCCGGCCCCGCAGTACAGCCCCTCGGTGCCTTCGCGGACCACGACGAGGTCGATCTCGCCGGGTTCGACCCCGGCCAACGGGCTCGTCGTTCCGGGCCACAGCCGGGACGGCCGAAGGTTGACATAGTGGTCGAAGGCGAACCTGAGCTTCAGCAGCAGCCCACGTTCCAGCACTCCCGAGGGCACTCCTGGATCACCGACCGCGCCCAGCAGAATGACGTCGTGCTGGGCGAGTTCGGCCTGCACGCTGTCGGGCAGTACCTCGCCGGTGCGATGGTAGCGCGCCGCGCCGAGGTCGTACTCGGTGGTCTGCACCCCGGGCAGCATCACCTCCAGCACCTTGCGAGCTTCGGCGACGACCTCGGGGCCGATGCCGTCTCCTCCGATGACTGCGAGCCGTACCGTCACCACAACCTCCCACCGGTGTGCACAGGTCAGTGGGGACAGTCTTGCCGGAGCTCGAGATCATCTCATTTTGCGATACAACTGTCCCATATTTTGAGAGACAATGCTCGCCCACCTGGAAAGACGATCGATACAGCGATACGTCCAGGCGTCCGGACATTCGGATACAGGCATTCTTCGGCGCCATTCTTCTGTCGGATAACCGACAGTTCGAAATGAGCGATGAGTATCGAAGCACTATTCCCTGCGACACGGGCTGGTCGGCCAAATCGGAAGAACAACCCGCAGCAGCCGAAAGTAAGCGCGGCCCCCGCGACCGCGGCCAGGTCGCGAGGGCCGGCAGCAGCGCGAACGCGGGGGGATGGCGTCGCGCCCTGGGGGGGTGCAGGCCCACACGTTCCAGCGTGACATCGGGAAGATTCAGAACACAACGACGCAAACCACTGGTGCATCGCAATCTTCCGAGATCAGACAGATGTGTCGCTGTATCGTGTAGCCGACATGAACAGTATCCGGAATGACGACGCTGCGCAAGCACGCTGCGCCACTCTGTTGTACTGAGTGATCGTTTCGGAACACCACGCTCGCAGATCCAGAGCCAGGGGCACGGTTGCCATCAGCGCGCGCAACGGTCAATACGTACGGCAGCAAATCCATCGGGTGGATAACTGACTGTCGGAACGACCAGCATCTGCACGCCTTGTTCCGGCGATAAGGACGACAGTGGCCAGACAGCGGACCCCCGAGGCGTCCAGGTCACAGATACGGCGATCTTGTGCAGGCGATGAGCACCTTCCACAATGCGGGAAGAGAGTCTTTGACCGGGCGCCCCGACCGGAAAACGCCGATACCATCGCAGTCAGGCACTTACCCAGGAGGGATCGTTCGTGACGTTGGGTGACCGGCCGGGTCGCACCGCCCGCGCCGACCGGCTCGACGGAATGCCTGTTCCGCCGGCTACCGGCGCCGACGGCCCGACGGCCGGCGACGCGCCGGAACCCACGGAATCTTCCACAGGCCGTTACGAAGAGGTCGAGCAACCCGCCTTCGGGCCCTGGCCACCGCCGGGGCCCGGCCGACGGCCCGCCCCGCCGCAGCCGGGCGAGTCTTCCCCGCATCGGTCCGGAGATCCGTCGGCCGCCTCACCGGGCACGGTCCCCTGGGCCACGACCAGCCCAAACAGTGCGCCACCCGCCAGTCCCGACACCGCACCACAGACCAGCCCCGACACCACCCCGCACACCGGCCCGAGCACCGTCCCGCCCGCCAGCAGCGGGCACCGCTACGGCCGCACCGACGAGCCCGCCATCGACCCGTTCTGCGACCTGGGCAGCGGGGCCTGCGCCGCCCCGGACCCGCCCTGGGCGCGCCCCGCCACACCGCCATCCTCCGGTGGAGCACAGTCATCGGATCCTCCCGGCGGAACAGGAGAAGATCCGGGCGAGCCGGGTCGGTCCGAGCAGGGCAAACCCGACCCGGGCCGGCCCCGTCCAGGACGGGGCCGGCAGCGATCGGGCGGACAGCGGCGAGGACGGTCGAAAGGCACCGGAGCATGGCAGAGCGGAGCTGGGCCGGCCGGTCCAGGGCCATCGGTGGATGACACCGGCACCGGCCCGCCGGACGAGCTGATCCCACCGGTGGCCGACGAGACCGAGCCGGTCATCATCGCCTCCCCGCACCAGGTCGTGGCGACGCTGCAACCTGCCAACATCAGTCGGCTGCCGGTGCTCGCGGCGCCGTTGGGACCGGCCGGTGAACCGCCGGCCGCCGCGATGGCGGCCGCTGTACTCTGCGGCATCCTGTCCGTACCGATGCTGGCCACCGCAGGTTCGCTGCTGGGCGGAGGCGTCGGCACCTTCGGCGTCCTCCTGCCGGTGGTGACCCTGCTGATGGCTGTCGGCTCGGTACTGGGTGGAATCCGCCTGGTGCAGCGCGGCAGTCCCCTGCTGGCACTGCTGGATGCCACCTTCGTCCTGATCTCCGCGGCCGGGAGTGTGTTCCGTCTGGTCGCGCCGAGCATCCTGGACGCGATACTGGCCGTGATCTGGACCCTTGCCGCACTGATCGCCCTGATCATGGTCGGTCTGCTGCGTCGTCGGCACGTCCGACGCTGGCTGATGGCCCGCAGTCGGGAATGGCAGGCTGGCCGGCCGCCGCCACGTCGCCGCCCACGGCTACACCTACCCGACTGGCCTGGTCGACCTGCCTGGCTTCGGCTCCCCCGACGCTCCCCCGCGCTCCGGCGCACCCGCCGACCACGCCGGGTCCGGCAGGTCGGTCGGCATGTCAAGGCCCGGCGCGGGTTCGGCTTTCCGCGCCGGCGGGGACCGGTCAGTTTCGTCGGCCGTGACTCCCCCGACAGTGCACAGGAGCGCGCCCCCCGGTAGTCGCCCCGCCCCGGGCGACACACGCCACGGCCCGGGTTTGTCGACACTTCGACAGGCCCGGGCCGATGACGCGCAACGGATGGCTCAAGCGGTCTCGGTGATCGGCCGGTCCACCCAACTCATCATCGAACGCAGCTTGGCACCGACGACCTCCACCGGATGCGCGGCACCTTCCTCGCGGTACTTGGTGAAGTTCGGTCGACCGTTGTCGTCCTCGGCGATCCACTCGTTGGCGAACGTACCGTCCTGGATCTCGTCGAGGATCTTGCGCATCTCGGCCTTGACCCGCCCGTCGATGACCCGCGGGCCGCGCGTGTAGTCGCCGTACTCCGCGGTGTCCGAGCAGGAGTACCGCTGCCGGGCGATGCCGCCCTCCCAGATCAGGTCGACGATCAGCTTCAGCTCGTGCAGTACCTCGAAGTAGGCGATCTCGGGCTGGTACCCGGCCTCGGTGAGGGTCTCGAAACCGGCCTGGATCAGCGAGGACACGCCGCCGCAGAGCACCGCCTGCTCGCCGAACAGGTCGGTCTCGGTCTCCTCGGTGAAGGTGGTCCGGATGACGCCGGCACGGGTGCCGCCGATCGCCGCGGCGTAGGACAGGGCGGTGGTCAGCGCGTCACCGGTCGCGTCCTGTTCCACCGCGACCAGATCCGGTACGCCCTTGCCATCGGCGAACTGGCGGCGGACCAGGTGGCCGGGCCCCTTGGGCGCCACCATCACCACGTCCACGCCCTCCGGCGCCTGGATGAAGCCGTACCGGATGTTGAAGCCGTGGCTGAACAGCAGCGTCTTGCCCGGCGCCAGGTTCGGGGCGACCTCGTTGGCGTACAGGGTGCGCTGAACCGTGTCCGGCGCCTGGATCGAGATCAGATCGGCCTCCGCGGTGGCCTGCGCCGGGGTCAGTACGCGCAGTCCCTGCTCCTCGGCCTTTGCCCGACTCCGGGAGCCCTCCTGCAGGCCGACGCGGACGTCGACCCCGGAGTCGCGCAGGTTGAGCGCATGTGCGTGGCCCTGGCTGCCGTATCCGATCACGGCCACCTTCTTGCCCTGGATCACCGACAGGTCGGCGTCGTCGTCGTAGAAGACCTCAGCGGCCATTGTTTCCCTCTTTCGATGTTGTGTTGCCGCGGATGACCGCGGATGTGCTGATGGCGTCGACGACCGCGGGCCGGACGGCCGGTACGGTCGACCGCCGCTCAGGCGGTACTGCGCAGGGTCGGGCTGGTGATGGAGCGGGCGCCGCGTCCGATCGCCACCAGGCCGGACTGGACCATCTCCTTGATGCCGAACGGTTCGAGCATCCGTAGGAGGGCTTCCAGCTTGTCGCCGGTGCCGGTGGCTTCGACGGTCAACGCGTCCGGGGCGGCGTCCACGACCTTGGCCCGGAACAGCTGCACCGCCTCCATCACGTGGGTACGGGTCTGCAGGTCGGCGCGGACCTTGACCAGCAGCAGCTCACGCTGTACCGACGCGTCGGACTCCAGTTCCACGATCTTGAGTACGTTGACCAGCTTGTTGAGCTGCTTGGTCACCTGCTCCAGCGGCGAGGACTCGACGTTGACGACGATGGTGATCCGGGAGATCCCGGGGTGCTCGGTCTCCCCGACCGCCAGCGAGTCGATGTTGAAACCACGCCTGCTGAACAGTCCGGCGACTCTGGCGAGGACGCCCGGCTTGTCCTCCACCAGGACCGAGAGTGTGTGTCTGCTCATAGGGTGCCTCTCCAACGAGGTCATCTGTCGTCTCCCTAGCTGGCTGGTCAGAGGTCGTCTTCATCGAACGAGGGCCGGACATCCCGGGCAAAGAGGATCGCGTCGTTACCGACGCCGGGCGGCACCATCGGCCACACCATCGCGTCCTTGCCGACCACGAACTCGACCACCACCGGGCGGTCGTTGATCTGCATCGCCTGATTGATCACCGAGTCCACCTCGCCCGCGCTCTCGGCGCGCAGCCCGACACAGCCCAGTGCGTCGGCGAGCTTGACGAAGTCGGGCACCCGCTGCTTGTGCGTACCGAGGTCGGTCTGCGAGTAGCGCCCCTGGTAGAACAGCGTCTGCCACTGCCGGACCATACCCAGGTTGCCGTTGTTGATCACCGCGACCTTGATCGGGATGCCTTCCAGTGCGCAGGTGGCCAGTTCCTGATTGGTCATCTGGAAGCAGCCGTCACCATCCACCGCCCACACCGTCCGGTCCGGTTGGCCCATCTTGGCGCCCATTGCCGCCGGCACCGCGAAGCCCATGGTGCCGGCGCCGCCGGAGTTGATCCAGGTGTTCGGCTTCTCGTAGCTGATGAACTGGCTGGCCCACATCTGGTGCTGACCGACACCGGCCACGAAGATGGTGTCCGGACCGGCGATCTCGCCGAGCCGTTTGATCACGTACTGCGGTGCCAGGCTGCCGTCGGCCGGTTCCTCCCAGCCCAACGGGTAGCGGTCCCGCAGGTCGGACAGTTGGCGCCACCAGCCGACCAGATCCGGGCCTTCCCCATCGTTGGCCTTGATCTCGGCACGCATGGCGGTGACCAGTTCGGTGATGACATGGCGTGCGTCTCCGACGATCGGCACATCCACCGGCCTGTTCTTCCCGATCTCGGCGGGGTCGATGTCGGCGTGTACGACGGTGGCGCCCGGCGCGAACGAGTCGAGGCTGCCGGTCACCCGGTCGTCGAACCGTGCCCCCAGGGCGACGATCAGGTCGGAACGTTGCAGCGCGTACACCGCGCCGACCGAGCCGTGCATTCCGGGCATACCCAGATGCTGCGGGTGGCTGTCCGGGAACGCGCCGCGGGCCATCAGGGTCGTGACGACCGGGATACCGGTCAGTTCGGCGAGCTCGGCCAGTTCGGCGGTGGCGTGCGCCTTCAGCACACCACCCCCGACGTAGAAGACCGGCCGCTGGGAGTGCCGCATCAGTCGGGCGGCTTCCCGGATCTGCTTGCCGTGCGGGTGCATGGTCGGGTGGTAGCCGGGCAGGTCGAGCGTCGGCGGCCAGGAGAAGGTGGTGGACGCGGTGAGCACATCCTTGGGAATGTCCACCAGGACCGGGCCGGGTCGCCCGGACAACGCCAGGTGGAATGCCTCCGCGACGGTGCGCGCGATCTCCGCCGGGTCGGTGACCAGGTAGTTGTGCTTGATGATCGGCAGCGTGATGCCGCAGATGTCGGCTTCCTGGAAGGCGTCCGTTCCGATCAGCGCGGTGGACTGTTGTCCGGTGATGGCCACCAGCGGAACCGAGTCCATGTAGGCGTCCGCGATCGGCGTCACCAGATTGGTGGCGCCCGGGCCGGAGGTCGCCATGCAGACCCCGACCCGCCCGGTGGCCTGGGCGTAGCCCTCGGCGGCGTGCCCGGCGCCCTGCTCGTGGCGTACCAGCACGTGCCGGATCTTGGTGGAGTCGAACAGCGGGTCGTAGGCCGGCAGGATCGTGCCGCCGGGGATACCGAAGACGACCTCGGTACCGAGCGCCTCCAGCGCGGCGATCAGTGCCTGGGCGCCGGTCACGGGCGTACTGCCACCGGCCGCCGGGCGGGCGGCGGGTGGGGCCGGCCTCGGTTCTGAACCTGTCGCGGGTTTGGTCATCGCAGTCCGATCCGGGTCGAAGATCGAGTATGGGAGCGGGCGGGCGGTGTGCTTCGGGCCACATGCCCCGTACCGGACCGGGCCGGACCGGCACGAGGCAAAAAGAAAGGCCCGCGTGCCACACGCACACAGGCCGCGCACCGTCACCGTAGTGACAGTGCGCTAGGTAAGTACTACGAGGAGGCGTCGAGTCGGCTGCATGGGCCTACTCTGACGCATCCGACGGCGCTCGTCAACTCATCCCACATCCTGGTTAACGAAACTCACACGGAGGCAGATCCGCAGGATCCACGCTGGCTATGACCTGAATGAGGGTTAAGTAAATGTCTCGCTAGATGGAACTAGGGGCCCGGGGCAGGGTGTCCGGCCGCACCGGTGCGTGACAGACTTGTCGGATGCCAGAACTGCGCTCCAGGACCTCCACCCACGGCCGGAACATGGCCGGAGCCCGCGCGCTGTGGCGTGCCACCGGGATGACCGACGGCGATTTCGGCAAACCCATCGTGGCAGTGGCCAACAGCTTCACCCAGTTCGTACCTGGCCACGTACACCTCAAGGACCTCGGGCAACTGGTGGCCGGCGCCGTCGGGGAGGCCGGCGGGGTGGCCAAGGAGTTCAACACCATCGCCGTCGACGACGGCATCGCCATGGGCCACGGCGGGATGCTCTACTCACTGCCGAGCCGGGAACTCATCGCCGACGCGGTGGAGTACATGGTCAACGCGCACTGCGCGGACGCGCTGGTCTGCATCTCCAACTGCGACAAGATCACCCCCGGCATGCTGATCGCCGCGATGCGGCTCAACATCCCCACCGTCTTCGTCTCCGGCGGGCCGATGGAGGCCGGCAAGACCGTGGCCATCGAAGGCGTCGTGCACGACAAGATCGACCTGATCGACGCCATGATCGCGTCGGCCAACGACAACGTCACCGACGACCAGCTCGACTCCATCGAACGCTCCGCCTGCCCGACCTGCGGCTCCTGCTCCGGCATGTTCACCGCGAACTCGATGAACTGCCTGACCGAGGCGATGGGGTTGGCGCTGCCGGGCAACGGCTCCACCCTGGCCACCCACGCCGCGCGGCGGGCGCTGTTCGAACGGGCCGGCCGTACCGTCGTCGACCTGGCCACCCGCTACTACGGCAAAGACGACCGCTCGGTGCTGCCCCGCGCCATCGCCGGACGGGACGCCTTCGAGAACGCGATGTCGCTGGATGTGGCGATGGGCGGGTCCACCAACACGGTCCTGCACCTGCTGGCCGCCGCCCGCGAGGCGGAACTGGAGTTCACCGTCTCGGACATCGACGCGATCTCCCGCCGCGTGCCGTGCATAGCCAAGGTCGCTCCGAGCGTTGCCGGACCCGGCCGGATCTTCCACATGGAGGACGTGCACCGGGCCGGCGGAATACCCGCGATCCTCGGCGAACTGGACCGGGCCGGGCTGCTGCACCGGGACGTGAACTCGGTGCACGCCACCTCGCTGACCGAGTGGCTGGGCCAGTGGGACATCCGGGGCAGCGACCCCTCGCCCGAGGCGGTGGAGCTCTACCACGCGGCGCCCGGCGGGGTACGCACCACCGAGCCGTTCTCCACCGACAACCGCTGGGACCGGCTGGACACCGACGCCGCGGAAGGCTGCATCCGTTCGGCGGCGAACGCCTACACCGCTGACGGCGGTCTCGCCGTCCTGCACGGCAACCTCGCCGAGGACGGCTGCGTGGTCAAGACGGCCGGCGTGCCCGAGGAGGTCTGGGTGTTCCAGGGGCCGGCGAAGGTGTTCGAGTCCCAGGAGCAGGCGGTCGAGGGGATCCTGACCAAGCGGGTCATGCCGGGCGATGCCCTGGTGATCCGGTACGAAGGCCCCAAGGGTGGCCCGGGCATGCAGGAGATGTTGCACCCCACCTCATTCCTGAAGGGCCGTGGGCTGGGCAAGGCCTGCGCGCTGATCACCGACGGCCGGTTCTCCGGCGGCACCAGCGGACTGTCGATCGGCCACGTCTCCCCCGAGGCCGCCGGCGGCGGGTTGATCGCGCTGGTACAGGACGGCGACCAGATCTCCATCGACATCCCGAACCGGTCCATCGAACTGGTCGTGGACGACGCCGAACTGGCGCGCCGTCGCAGCGCACAGCAGGACCGGGAGCGTCCGTACACGCCGGTGGACCGGCAGCGGTCAGTGTCCGCGGCGCTGCGGGCCTATGCCGCGATGGCGACCGCGGCCAGTGACGGCGCCTACCGCGACGTCGAGCAGCTCACCCACCGCTGACCGCAGCGACCCGCGGGCCGGCCCACCGGCACGTCGCCCGACGGCACCGCCGGCCGTGCAGGCACAGCGCCGGCCCGTCCCACGGCGGCACGACGGCGCGACGGGTCCGGTACCGCCGGATCGGACCTGGCCGGGGGTTCAGCCGCCGGCGACCGACGGGATGATCTGCAGCTCGGCACCGGGCGGCAGCGCGGTGGCGAGCCCGGCCAGCCGCCGACACTCCTCGCCGTCGACGTAGAAGTTGACATAGCGGCGCAGCGCACCACGCTCGTCGCGCAGCCTCCGGGTCAACCTCGGATGCGCGGTGGCGAGGGCGTCCAGGGCGACCTGCAGCGTGGCACCCTCCGGCAGTTGCAGGCGCAATGACGACGCGCCGTCGGCCTCGGCCCGCAGCACCCCCGGCAGCAGCACGGTGACCATCGTCAGCCCACCACTGCGGCCCGGACGCACAGTACGTCCGGCAGGTGCGCGGCGATCTGCTGCCAGCTGTCGCCCTCGTCCCGGCTGCCGTACACCTCGCCGGAGCGGGTGCCGAAGTAGATGCCGGCCGGGTCGGCGTTGTCGGCGCTCATCGCGTCGCGCAGCACCACCGTGTGGAAGCCGTCCTGCGGCAACCCCTCTGTCAGCCCCGTCCAGCTGTCCCCGGCGTCCTCGCTGCGGTAGACGCGACAGCGACCGTCCGGCGGTAGCCGCCGGGAGTCTGCCAACAGCGGAAAGGTGTAGACCACGCCGGGCCGGTGCGGATGGGACACGATCGGGAAGCCGAAATCGGCCGGCAACCCGTCGGCGATGGAGGTCCACTTGTCACCGGCGTCGTCGCTGCGGTAGACCCCGTGATGGTTCTGCGCGAAGAGCTGCTCCGGCCGACTCGGGTGCGCTGACACCTTGTGTACGCACTGACCGAATTCAGGGTACTGGTTGGGCAGGAAGTACGCCTTGATTCCCGCATTGCTGGCCTGCCAGTTCGCCCCGCCGTCGGCGCTGCGGTAGACGCCTCCGGTGGACATGGCGACCGTCAGCCGGTCCGGGTCGTCAGGGTGCGGTAGCACGGTGTGTACGGCCTTGCCGCCGAAACCCGGCTCCCACTGTGTGCGGTGCGGGTGGTCCCACAGGCCCCGGACCAGTTCGAAACTGCTGCCACCGTCGTCGGAGCGGAACAGCGCCGAGGGCTCCACCCCGGCGTAGACGACGTCGGGTTGCCCGGCCGGTCCGGGGGTCAGCTGCCACACCCGGGCCAGCGATGCCCCGGTGTCCTCCGGAAACGCGACCGGAGCGTGCTCGGGTTCCTGCCAGCTGGCGCCCAGATCGTCGCTGACCGCCACGCTCGGACCGAAGTGCTCGCTCGCCATGCCGACCAGTAGCCGTGGCCGGTCACGCCGGGTGTCGATACCGATCGCATAGACGTCGGTCATCGGGAAATGCGGGCCGTTGACCTGCCAGTCCCGCCGGTCGGTGCTGGTGGCCAGGAACAGGCCCTTGCCGGTGCCCACGGCCAGCAGCACCGTGTCGCCGTCGTTCCTCTGCGCTGCCATCGTCGGCCGCCTCCCCTGTCACGACTCACCGCTGCGGGCGCGCTCACCTACGTGACTCCCCGCTACCAAATGAGAGTCAGTATGCGCCGGGGGTCCGACATTCCGTTGCCATTACGCAGCAGCTCGTCCGAGTGACGGGGCACCGGTAGGACCCGATCTCGGCCAGCATGCTGCTCGGGCACCCAGACCTTCCCGGACATCCGGACAGTCGGCCGAGCCAAGAAGGGCGGGATGGTGTCGGAGGCGGTACTCCGCCCACCCGACGGGGTAAGAGACTGGCACCGTTTTCGGAAAGGCGAGGCCATGTTCGAAACGCTGGGTCTGTCCAGCAACGCGGAGGCGCTCTACCTGGATCTGCTGGATCAACCGGGCACGACACCCACCGCGCTGGTCACCGCGACCCGACCCACCGCCGCGGTCACGGCGGCCGTGGCTGAACTGCTGGAGGTGGGTCTGCTGCTGCCCGACGCGCGGTGCACCCCGGTGGCGCCCGACCTGGCCGTCGAACTGCTGGCCCGCCGCCAGGAGGAACGCCTCCGGCGAGCCCGCGCCGCCGTGGAGCCGCTGCTTACCCGCTACCAGCAGACCGGCGGCGGGGTGGACCTGGTGGAGGTGATCACCGGCGCCGAGCAGATCGCGCTGCGCTACGAGCAGTTGATGCGCTGCGCCCGCCAGGAGATCCTCGGGTTCGACAAACCCCCGTACGTTCGGCCGGTCCGCGATCTCGCCATGGAACTGGCCGGGCTGGACCGCAAGGTACGCTTCCGTGCCGTCTACGCCCGCCCGTCGCTGGCCGTACCAGGTCGGTTGGGTGATGTGGACGCGCTGCGCTCGGCCGGCGAACAGGCCCGGGTACTCCCGGACGTACCGTTCAAGCTGCTGATCGTCGACCGTAGGTGGGCGATGGTGCCTGAGTCTGCGGGCAGCGAGGCGGAGCGCGCCATCGTGGTAAGACCGTGTTCGCTGTTCGACGCGCTGCTGGCGATGTTCGACATCTGCTGGGACCGCGCCGTACCGTTCGGTGAACCGGGCGAAACGGACGAGCAGGACGACGCAGTCCTGTCCGAGGCCGAGCGGCAGCTGTTGTCCCTGCTGGCCACCGGCCTGACCGACGAGCGGGTCGCCGCGCATCTGGGACTCGGTCTGCGTACCGTGCAGCGTCGGGTCCGGCGGCTGATGGACCGCCTCGGCGCGGGCAACCGTTTCCAGGCCGGTCTGCAGGCCGCCCGCAGTGGACTGCTCTGACCCCGTCCGGGCTGGTCCGGCACTGCCGCCCGACGGTCAGGTCGTGACGACCGGGCCGGCCCCGTCGTCGTGCAGATCGAAGAACGCCTCCACCCGTTCGAGCGGCACCGGCATGCTGAACAGGTACCCCTGGGCGTACCGGCACCCGGCCGCACGCAGCGCGGCAAGCTGTTCGGCGGTCTCCACCCCTTCGGCGATGACCTGCATACCGAGCCGCTGGCCGAGCCGCACCACCAGCTCGGTCAGCGGCTCGGCCGCTATACCAGGACCGTTGTCCGGTTCGGTGACCAGCGTCCGGTCCACCTTCAGCACGTCGATCGGCAGCCGACGCAGGTAGGTCAGCGAGGCGCCACCGGAGCCGAAGTCGTCCAGCGCAGTCCGTACGCCCAGCGCACGCAACCCGCCCAGCTGGGTGACCGCCTGCCGCACGTCGCGTACCACGCCGTTCTCGGTAAACTCCATGATCAACCGCTCCGGGGGCACGTCGTAGGCGTCGAGTACCGCGGCGACCTCGGCCAGGAAGTCCGGTTGGTGCAGCTGGGTGGCGGAGATGTTGACCGCGACCTGCAGGTCGCGGCCCTCGGCCAGCCACCCTGCCAGGCACCGGCACGCCCGATGCAGGACCCAATCGCCGATCGGGCCGATCATGCCGGCCTGCTCGGCGATCGGGACCAGCTCGGCCGGCAGTACGGTGCCCAGCTGGGGGTGTCGCCAGCGCAGCAATGCCTCGGCCGCGACCGGCCGCGGTCCCTCCAGCGCCACGATCGGCTGGAACACCAGGTCCAGTTCCCCGCGCTGGTCTGCGCCGGGCAGTTCGGCGGTCAGCAGGCTGTGCCTCAGCAGCTGCACCTCCAGCGACTCGTCGTAGCTGTGCACCCGGTTGGGGCCGCTCTCACGGGCACGACGCATCGCCACCTCGGCCCCGGCTATCAGCTCGGCGGGGGTGGCTCCCGGGCAAGATCCGGCGAGACCGACGTTGGCGGTCAGTACCGTGCGGCCGCCACCCAGCTCGAACGGGGCACCCACAGCCAGCAGGAGCCGGTGGGCCGTGGCGTGCGCCACGTCGGCCGGTTCGCTGGTGAGCACGGCGAACTCGTCGCCCCCCAGGCGGGCCACCTGCTGGCCGGGGCCAAGACAGTCCTGCAGCCGCCGCGCGACCTCGATGAGGATACCGTCGCCCACCTCGCGGCCCTGCGCGTCGTTGACTGCCTGCAGCCCGCCCAGATCGATCACCAGCACGCTGCCCGACCATGGCGGCCTTCCGTCTGCCGGCTGCCCGAGTTCGGTGAGCCCACGCAACAGCGCCCGCCGGTTCGACAACCCGGTCAACGGATCGGTGAACGCCATCCGGTGCATGGTGCGTTCCAGGCCGAGACGCTCCCCGACGTCGCGGATGTGCACCACCAGCCCGGCCACCGCAGGTTCACCGCGGTGATCCACCGCGGTGGACTCGGTGTGCTGGTAGCGACCGAACCCGTCCCGGATGCGCGCGGCGGCCAGGACCGGCCGGTCCGGTGGGTTCAGCAGCAGACCTTGCAGCTGCTCGGTCAGTGTCGGGGCGTCCTGGGGGTGAAACAGCGAACTGAATGCCCGGCCGAGTACGTCGGCGTCGGACAGGCCGAGCTGGCGGGCCGCGGCCGGCGACTGCCAGCGCACCACCAGGCTCTCGTCCAGCAGCATCGTCACGTCACTGGAGCCGGACACCATGGACCGGAACCGTGCCTCCTGGTCGACCAGCCGGGCGGCGTAGCGGCGCACGTCGAACACCGCGAAGATCTCCCGGGTGGCGACCGCGACCACGACCAGTACGCCGATCGCGGCGCTGTAGGTGCCGAAGCTGCCCACCGTCGCCAGGTGGTAGATCGCCGCGGACATGGCCAACGCCACCGGTACCGACAGCAACGGCATCCCGGCGAACGAGCTGCCGTCCTCCGCCGGCCGCAGCACACCCAGCCGCATCCCGTTACGCCGCGCACCGAGCCACAGCAGCATCGGGCCGAGGACCGTGCCGGCCAGGGCGCCGAACAGGTACGGCACCGCCGCGCCGACCAGTGACAGGACCACCAGCAGCGCCTGCCCGCAGAGCGCCAGCAGCACACCGGCGCCGCACAGCACGGCCGAGCCCCGGTAGCGCACGGCCCGCAGCGTGATGAGCGCGGCGCTGGCCATCGCGGCGGAGGCGATCAGCCACACCAGTACGGCCAGCATCGCGCGGGGGCCGACCGGGCCCGGCCCGTCCCCCGCCAACGGCACGATGATCAACATCCAGGCACCGAAGAACAGGCTGATGCCGATCCCGAAGCCATCCAGGGCACGACGTAGCCGGGACCGCCAGTTCGGCGCCGTACCGGGTAGCAGCAGCAGACCGAGCAGGTACAGGCCGGCCGACAGTACGAAACCGCCGGTCAGGCAGGATTCCCGCCAGTCGGACCGGACCATGGTGGAGCTGAACAGGCCGACCCCACCGGCGAGTACGCCCATGGCCAGGAACCCGGCACCCCGGCAGGCACCGTGCGGCAGCAGCAGGGCGAGGCGTACGAGCAGGATGGTGAAGGCGAGCGCCGCCGTGGCCCCACCGATCGACAGCGCGGCGACTACGGATACGACGCCGGTGAGCGCAGCACTCGTCGCCCACAGGAACACCACCGGCGACACTGCGACCAGGACCCATTCCAGGGTGGGCCAGGCGCCATGCCGCAGCACCCGCGAGATGGCCGTCATGTACCACGATCCTCCCCCGCGTGAACGGTGTGCTCATCACCCGGGCTGCCGGCCGGAGCCCGGCCGCGCCGGGAACCTTCCGGGCACCCCACCTCTCGGGCACTGCGAATGACACTCCCCGATCGCTTCTTCCCGATCGGGTGAGATCCGCCAACACCGAGCACAACGACCGAACGCCGCCGGGGTTTCGTCCGGATGCCGGACAGACCTACCGACTTTCGGCGCCGACGGCGCTCAGGCCGGCTGTCGGTCGCACACACCCCAGTGCGACGATGGGCGGGTGGCACACGAGGTGACGGCGAAGTTCCGGTACAACGCGGCACTCGCGATCGCGGCCTTCATCGCGCTCTGTGGCACGGTGCCGTTCGCCGCGGCCCGGTGGTATCTGGCGTTTGTCCTGCTCATCCCGCTGGCTGTGCTGCTCTGGGGGTGGCGTGCCGGGGTGGACGTACGCGACGGCGCGCTCGTGGTGCGCTGGGCACTGGGTTCCCGACGCATCGAACGGGCCCAGATCCAGGGGTTCACGATCACCCGACGCCGGGTCCGGGTGGTGCTGACCGACGACCGTGCGCTGTGGCTGCCGGCCGTCCCGGGCACCCGGGTACCGGTCCTCGCCGACGCGGTCGGCCTGAATCTGTCCCACACCGCTGAGCCGGAGCCGGAACGGAGCCGTCCGCAGCACAGCTGAACTCCAGGTCCGGAGGTCGCCTCCCTGGTGGCTGGTGCCCGGTGCCGTACGGTCCGCTCGGTCCGACCTCCTACGCTGGGACGGTGCGCACCCACCTCGCCTCCTCCCGGAGCCCGCTGATCCGCCGATGGCTACTGGCTGCCGGTACGGCCGGCCTGCTGACCTTCCTGGCCGCCAGCGGCTGCTCCTTCGGCCCACCGGACGAGTCCCAGGACGGTACGCCACCCAAGCTGCCCAGTCCCTCCACCTCGTCGGACGACGACGGCGGCGTGTCCGTACAGGTGGTGGCGAAGAACCTCGACGTACCGTGGGGGATCGCCTTCCTGCCGGACGGCACCCCACTGGTGACGCAGCGCGACACCCGTACGATCCTCAAGCTCGGGCGCGACAACGCGAAGCCGACCAAGGTGCAGACCATCTCGCAGGCGAAGGCCGACGGAGAGGGTGGCCTGCTGGGCATCGCGGTCTCACCGAAATACCAGACCGACAAGACGATCTTCATCTACTACTCGACCAGCAAGGACAACCGGATCGCGAAGTTGACGCTGGGCGGCACGCCGAAGCCGATCGTCACCGGGATACCGCACTCCAGCGTGCACAACGGTGGCGCCCTGGCATTCGGTCCGGACGGCGACCTGTACGCCGGCACCGGCGACGCGACCAACACGTCGGCGGCACAGGACAAGTCCAGCCTGGGCGGCAAGATCCTCCGGATGACCACCGATGGCAAGGCCGCGCCCGGTAACCCTTTCGGCAGCTCGCTGGTCTACTCCTACGGGCACCGCAACGTGCAGGGGCTGGCCTGGGACCGGAAGAAGCGCCTCTACGCCACCGAATTCGGGCAGAACCGTTTCGACGAGGTGAACCTGATCCGCCCGGGCCGCAACTACGGCTGGCCGAAGGTGGAGGGCACCGGCAAGGATTCCCGCTACACCAACCCGCTGCAGACCTGGAAGCCGTCCGAGGCGTCCTGCAGCGGGGCGGCGATCTCCGGCAACATCCTGCTCACCAGCTGTCTGGCCGGCAAGCGTGTCTGGCTACTCCAGTTGGATGGCAAGGGTGGGGTACTCGGCGCGCCGCAGCACACCCTGGACAACAAGTTCGGCCGACTGCGGGCGGCGATCGCCGCGCCGGACGGGACATTGTGGGTCAGTACCTCCAACAAGGACGGTCGGGGCACACCGGTCGCCGACGACGACCGCATCCTGCGGATCGTGGTGTCCGGCGGGAACCGGATCGACAAGGCCTGACCACGCCGGTGTGAGCCACAACGGTTACCTGCGCCACACCGACCAAAGGTCAGAGTCTGTTCGCCGCGCGCTGCGGACACCGGCCGAGGGATGATGGACCGGCCCGACAACCACGAGCCGTCGACCCGGCACCGCGCGGCCCGCCCCGGCCGCCGCAGGCACCGATGGCCCTGTGTGGCGGCGGCCCGCTCATCCCCCGTCAAGACTTGGAGCGCAGCGTGACGAACGAGCCCGATCGGCCAGCCGAGCAGCACAGCACGGCGGATGCCGACGACGGGTCCGCTCCCACAGCACCTCCCCGCAGCATGGCCGTTGCCCGGGGCGCCGCTCGACGGGCGGGGATCGTACTGCGTAGCCGGCCCACCCGGATCACCGGGCGCTACCTGCTGGTGCTGCTGGTCACCGTGCTCGGGATGACCGGTGGGTTGCTGCTCGGTGGCCAGAGCGCCGCCGACGTGGGACCGTTCCGCGCGCACCTGGCCGTGACCCCGAGCATGAGTGGCGGCACCCAGGTACAGATCCCGCCTCTGGGCTCGCTGTCGCTGGACAGTCATGCGGGCCCGCTGCATCTGACGGTCAACCTCGGCTCCCTGGACCGCAAGCGGGCCGAGGCGCTGGTCAGCGATCCGGGCGGGATCCAGCTGGCCAGCCAGCACGCCATCTCGGACCTGAAGGACGGGCTGACCTCACTGGCGATACAGGCAGGCCTGTCGATGCTGCTCGGTGCCCTGGTACTCAACGCGCTGGTGTTCCGACGGTTCCGGCGGGTCGCGGTGGCCGGCGGAATGAGCGTGCTGCTGCTGGGCGCCACGGCACTGTCCACCGCCACCACATTCCGGCCCGAATCGATCGAGGAACCACGCTACGAGGGCCTGCTGACGATGGCACCGGCCGTGGTCGGTGACGCCCGCAGCATCGTCAACAACTACGGCCAGTACTCCCAGGAACTGCAGCGGCTGGTCGACAACGTGGCCAAGATCTACGGCACGGTGTCCAACCTGCCGGTGTACGAGCCCAGCGAAGGCACCGTACGGGTACTGCACATCTCCGACATGCACCTCAACCCGTCCGCGTGGGGTGTGGTCGAGACGGTGGTCAAGCAGTACAACATCGACCTGGTGGTGGACACCGGCGACATCGTGGACTGGGGTTCCAAGCAGGAGGACGCCTACCTGGCCAACATCAGGAAGGTTCCGGTGCCGTACGTGTACGTGCGCGGCAACCATGACTCACAGGCCACCGCCAAGGCGGTCGCCAAGCAGGGCGCGATCGTACTGGAGAACCAGGTACGGACCGTCCGGGGTATCACCTTCGCCGGTATCGGCGACCCCCGGTTCACCCCGGACAAGAAGACCGAGCCGGCCGACCCGAAGGCGCCCGAACCGCGCGACCAGAAGGTACTCGACTCCGGGATGCAACTGGCCGGCACGATCACCGGCTACAACGGTGAGCATCCGAAGAAGCCGGTGGACGTCGCGCTGGTACACGATCCGGGCGCGGCACCACCGCTGGCCGACACGACGCCGCTGGTGCTGGCCGGTCACCTGCACCGCCGGGAGATCAAGAAGCTGTCCGACAACACCACGCTGATGGTGCAGGGATCAACGGGTGCCGCCGGGCTGCGCGGGCTGGAGCCCAAGGAACCGACCCCGATGGACCTGTCGGTGCTGTACTTCTCCGCCGAGCACGACCTGAAGGCCTACGACGACATCACCGTCGGCGGCACCGGCCGCTCCGAGGTGACACTGCAGCGCCACCTGGTGGGCGAACGGACGCCGAAACCGGGTGAGTCACCCTCGGGTTCCGGCTCGCCGTCGGCGACCGTCAGCCCGTCACCCAGTTCCCGCCGTCGCTGAGCGGAGTCGTCCGGCGGGCCGTTCAGACGAGCCCACCGGACGGCTGCCGGTCAGTTCTCCTGGACGCCGAGACGTTCCAGGATCAGTCCGCGTACGGTCTTCGCGTCGGCCTGGCCGCGGGTGGTCTTCATGACCGCCCCCACCAGTACACCCGCCGCGGCGACCTTGCCGGACCGGATCTTCTCGGAGATGGCCGGGTTGCCGGCGATCGCCTCGTCCACCGCGGCGCCCAGCGCCCCGGTGTCGGACATGACCTCCAGGTTGCGTTCCCGCATCACCTGCTCGGGCGAGCCCTCGCCGGCCAGCACCCCGGCCAGCACGGTGCGGGCCAGCTTGTCGTTGAGCCGGCCGGCATCCACCAGCGCCTGCAGCTGTGCCACCTGCACGGGAGTCACCGGCAGCGCCACAAGCTCCGCAGTGGACTCGTTGGCCACCCGCGACAGCTCGCCCAGCCACCACTTGCGGGCCGCCTCGGGACCGGCACCGGCCGCGACGGTCTGCTCGATCAGGTCGAACGCGCCCGCATTGTCGATCGACTGCATGTCCGATTCGGACAGTCCCCATTCGGTACGCAGCCGCGCGCGGCGGGCCGCCGGCAGCTCGGGCAGACCGGCCCGCAGCGACGCCACCCAGGCCGGGTCCGGCGCGATCGGCACCAGATCGGGCTCCGGGAAGTACCGGTAGTCGGTCGCGGTCTCCTTGGTCCGGCCGCCCATCGTGGCGCCGGTGTCCTCGTTGAAGTGCCGGGTCTCCTGCACGATCCGGCCGCCCGCGTCGAGGATCTCGGCCTGCCGCACCATCTCGTACCGGACCGTGCGTTCCACGCTGCGCAGCGAGTTGACGTTCTTGGTCTCGGTCCGGGTACCGAACTCGGTCGCGCCGATCGGCATCAGCGACACGTTCACGTCGGCGCGTACCGAACCCTGGTCCATCCGGGCGTCCGAGACGCCGAGCGCCCGGACGATGTCGCGGATCGCCGCCACGTACGCGCGGGCCACCGCCGACGCTTCGGCGCCGGTACCGACGATCGGCTTGGTGACGATCTCCACCAGGGGGATGCCGGCCCGGTTGAAGTCGACCAGCGAGTGGGTGGCGCCGTGGATACGGCCGGTGCTGCCGCCCACGTGGGAGGACTTACCGGTGTCCTCCTCCATGTGCGCCCGCTCGATGCCGACCCGTACGGTCCTGCCCTCCACCTCGATGTCGAGGTGACCCTCGAAGCAGATCGGCTCGTCGTACTGGCTGGTCTGGAAGTTCTTCGGCATGTCCGGGTAGAAGTAGTTCTTGCGGGCGAACCGGCACCACTGCGCGATGTCGCAGCCCAGCGCCAGGCCGATCCGGATCGCCGACTCCACCCCGATCTCGTTGACCACCGGCAGCGCACCGGGCAGACCCAGGCAGACCGGGCAGACCTGGGTGTTGACCGGGGCACCGAAGGTGGTGGAGCAGGCGCAGAACATCTTCGTACGGGTGCCCAGCTCGACGTGCACCTCCAGTCCCAGCACCGGCTCGTAGCGGGTCAGTACGTCGGCGACGCCGTCCATGGTCTCGACGCTCATCGGTCAACCTCCGCGAGATCCGGGGCCTGGTCGGCCAGTCGGGACTCCTGAGTGGACTCCAGTGCGGCGGCCACCCGGTACATCCGGTCGTCGGCCATGGTCGGTGCCATGATCTGCAGGCCGACCGGCAGGCCCTCCGACAATCCACAAGGGACGGAGATGGCCGGACCCCCGGACAGATTGGACGGGATGGTGAACAGGTCGGCCAGGTACATCGCCACCGGGTCGGCGGTACGGGAACCGAACGGGAACGCCACGAACGGTGTCGTCGGTGCGGCCAGCACGTCCACCTGTTCGAACGCCGCGGTGAAGTCGCGGGTGATCAGCGTACGTACCTTCTGTGCCTGGCCGTAGTAGGCGTCGTAGTAGCCGGCGGACAGCGCGTACGTGCCGAGCATGACGCGCCGCTTCACCTCCGGACCGAACCCCCGCTCCCGGGTGAGCGACATGACCTCCTCCATGGAACGGGTGCCGTCGTCACCGGCACGCACGCCGTAGCGGACGCCGTCGAAACGGGCCAGGTTGGAGGAGCATTCGCTCGGCGCGATCAGGTAGTAGGCCGGCAGTGCGTACTCGAAGTGCGGGCAGCTGACCTCGACGACCTCGGCGCCCAGCTTGGTCAGCGTGGCGACCGCGGCCTCGAAGGCGGCGAGCACCCCGGCCTCGGCACCCTCGCCGGAGAACTGGCGTACCACGCCGACCTTCATACCCGTCAGGTCGCCGCCGGCACCCTGGCGGGCTGCTGCCGCCACCGCCGGCAGCGGCGCGTCGATGCTGGTGGAGTCGTGCGGGTCGTGCCCACCGATCACCTCGTGCAGCAGCGCGGCGTCGGTGACCGTGCGGGTCACCGGGCCGGCCTGGTCCAGCGACGAGGAGAACGCGATCAGCCCGTAGCGGGACACCCCGCCGTAGGTGGGTTTGGCGCCGACCGTGCCGGTCACCGCACCGGGCTGGCGGATCGAGCCACCGGTGTCGGTACCGATCGCCAACGGCGCCTCGCGGGCCGCGACCGCCGCGGCGCTGCCGCCTCCGGAGCCACCCGGGATCCGGCCGAGGTCCCACGGGTTATGGGTCGGCCCGTAGGCGGAGTATTCGGTGGAGGAGCCCATCGCGAACTCGTCCATGTTGGTCTTGCCGAGGATGACGAGGCCCGCCTCGCGCAACCGCCGTACCAGGGTCGCGTCGTACGGCGGGACCCAGCCTTCCAGGATCTTCGACCCCGCGGTGGTCGGCATGCCCTCGGTGACGACCACGTCCTTGACCGCGATCGGCACACCAGCCAACGGGCCGAGCTTCTCGCCGGCGTCCAGCCGACGGTCCACCTCGGCCGCCTGTTCGACGGCGGCGTCGGCGGCCACGTGCAGGAAGGCGTGCACGGCACCGTCCACGGCGGCGATCCGGTCCAGATGGGCCCGGGTCACCTCGACCGCGGACACCTCACGGGCCGCGATCGCTGCGCCGAGTTCCTCGGCGGTACGCCTGGTCAGTTCGCTCATCTCAGCCCTCCTCCACCAGGATCTGCGGTACCCGGAACCGGTCACTCTCGGCTGCGGGCGCACCGGACAGGGCGGCCTCACGGCTCAGTCCGGGGCGCGGCTCGTCGGGACGCATCACGTTGGTCAGCGGAACCGCGTGCGAGGTGGGCGGAATGTCCTCCGCGGCGACCTCACCGACGCGGGCCACCGACGTCAGGATCTCGTCCAACTGGCCGGCAAAGGTGTCCAGCTCGTCCTCGGTCACGGCGAGCCGCGCGAGATGCGCGAGATGCGCGACCTCATCGCGGGAGATGGCGGCCATCACTGGCTCCTCAGGATCTCAGCATGTGCTTGTCTGAAGTCGTTGTGTCTATCTCTGAACTGGCGGTTCAGCGCGGTCAGCGATCAGACGAGTCTATTGCGCGGACCATCGGCACCCACCGCCTCCCCCTGCGCGCGGGCCCGTTCGCCGGTGACCGACCAGTCAGGGCGCGATCAGGCGTTCGCCGCGTCGGGGGCCTGCGGCGCCGCGGAGGCGCAGGAGCGCAGCACCGAAGGCGGCCGGTACCGGGCCAGCCAACTGGCCAGCTCCGCGCCGGGCATCGGCCGGGCGTAGAACCAGCCCTGCGCGATCTGGCAGCCGAGGGCGGACAGTCGACGCCAGGTCCGCTCATCCTCGACTCCCTCGGCCACCACCCGCAGCCCGAGGGCGCCGGCAAGTTCGATGATGGAACGGACGATCGCCGCATCGTCGTCGTCGGAGCTCATGCCCATCACGAAGGACCGGTCGATCTTGACCTCGGACAGCGGCAGCCGGCGCAGGTGCAGCATCGAGGAGTAGCCGGTACCGAAGTCGTCCAGGGACAACCCGACGCCGAGCCGGTCCAGCTGCCGTACGGTCGCCAGCACCCGGCGCGGATCGGCCATCAACGCGCCCTCGGTGATCTCCAGTTCGATCTGGGACGGCGGGATGCCGTGCTTGTCCAGTTCGCTGGCCAGGTAGTCGACCAGGTCGGTGGTGTGCAGGTCCCGCACGCTGACGTTGATCGCCGCCCGCAGGCGCAGCCCGGCCACCGCCCACCGGGCCAGCTGGCTGACTACCTCGTCGATGACCCGGTAGGTCAGCAACCGCATCACCGCGGTGTGTTCGGCGGCGCGGATCACCTCGTCGGGCCCGACCATGCCGTGCTCCGGGTGCCGCCAGCGCAGCAACGCCTCCACCCCGACCACCGCGCCGGACTCCACGTCGACCTGCGGCTGGTAGAAGACCCCCAGTTCACCGAGCTCCGGGCGGTCCGGGCGTTCCAGGGTGCGACGCAGGTCGCCGAGCAGGCTCAACCGGGCGGCCGAGTTGTGGTCGAACTCCGGTGCGTACACGGTCACCGCGTCGTTGCGCGCCTTCGCCTCGTACATCGCCACATCGGCGTGCTGCAGCAGTTCGTCGAAGTCCGATCCGTGTTCCGGGTAGACCGCGACACCGATCGATCCGGCCACCTCCAGCGGCATGCCGTCGAGATACACCGGGCCGGCGAGTACGGCAGCGACCTTCTCGGCGAAGGCCAGCGCCACCGACAGGTCGGAGACCTCCGCGAGCACCACTGCGAACTCGTCCCCGCCGAGTCGCGCCACCAGTACATCGGTGGGCAACCTGGCGCGCAACCGCCGACCGGCCTCCACCAGCAACCGGTCCCCGACACCGTGCCCGAGCGCGTCGTTGACCTCCTTGAACCGGTCGAGGTCGAGGACGAGCAGTACCGGTCCGGGACGTGCCCGGTCGCCGGCGGGCCGGCCCGCGATGTCCTCCTCGATCCGGTTCTGCAGGGCCTTCCGATTGGCCAGTCCGGTGAGCGGGTCGTGCAGGGCCGAGCGCTCACGCTCCTGGGCGGCCCGGCCGCTGTGGTACACGGCGAACAGCGGCACCAGGATCAACGCGATCAGCCACGGACTGGTCCGGACCGCGCCGGCCAGTACTGGCGCGAGCAGCAGCAGCGCACCGGTGGTGACCAGTTCGTGCGCGAGGGTGTCCAGCGTGGTTGTCCACCATCCGCCGCCGAATCTCAGCCACACGGTGGTGGCCACCAGCAGGTGGCTGACGAGGAACCAGGCCAGCGCCGCCAGGACCGCCGCGACGGCCTGACGCGGCCCGTTCGAGGCGATGACCCGGTGGTTGTCCAGCAGGTGCAGCATCAGGTCTGCCGCCCAGTACGCCAGGACGTACTGGGCGATGTTCAGTGCGCCACGCCAGGCAGCGGAACGGAGCCGCCAAGATGACGCCAGTACTGCGACCACGCTGAGCAGCACGGCCGGTCCCATTCCCCACAACAGCAGGACCGTGAAGCCGAAGCACACCGACGGAAATACCCGGGCGACCCGGCTTGCCCAGGTGGGTGGGGAGAACGGTCGGGAGTCGACCGCACCGGCGAGGATGGTCAGCAGCCAGAAGGCGGGTGGCAGTGACGGCAGGGCGTCGAGCAGTTGCGGTACAGCCATGGTGGCGCCGATGCCACCGCCGAGCACGACGGCCGCAACCCAGCCGATGAAGATGCTCCGGTGCCGGGGCGGTGCGGTGTTCCGCGGTTCTGTCGACGACTCCATCCAGCCTCCGCTATGGGAAGAATGAGGCCGGGCCGACATGCATCTGTCCGTAGCACCTGTCCGTGTACCGGTCACCGGCGGCCGCGCCGATGTCCCGAAACGCGCACCGAAGGTCTCGTGATGAGCAACGATACCGATCAGGGACGGTGACGCCTGCCTGCCGCAGTATGAACCGGCCATCCAGACATTTCTGGCATAGGTGGCTGGAGAGCCGGGATTGTCGGCCGTTTCGTGACCTTCGACCAAGCTACCCCGGTCTGAGCCGACACATACCCGAGTTGGCGAACAACTCACCCGATGTCGTGCTCAGCCTCCGGATCGCCGAGGACCGCCACGGCACGCGCCGCGTCCGGTCCCTCGGCCAGCAGAACCCGGAACCCCGCCTCGTCGAGTACCGGCACCTTGACCTGTACGGCCTTGTCGTACTTGCTGCCGGGGTTCTCGCCCGCCACCACAAAGCCGGTCTTCTTCGACACCGACCCGCTGACCTTCCCGCCGCGCTGCTGCACCGCGTCGGTCGCCTCGTCGCGGGAGAAGCCCTCCAGCGACCCGGTCACCACCACGCTCACCCCCTCCAACGGGCGCGGCCCGGAATCGGTGCGCTCCTCGACCATCCGCACACCGGCCGCCCGCCACTTCCCCACCACCTCGCGGTGCCAGTCGACGGTGAACCAGTCGAGGACAGCGTCGGCGATGGTCGGACCAACCCCGTCGACCGCGGCCAACTCGTCCCGGTCGGCCACAGAGATCCGCTCCATCGAACCGAACTCCCTGGCCAGCGCCTGTGCCGCAGTCGGCCCCACATGCCGGATGGACAGCGCCACCAAGACCCGCCACAGCGGTCGGGACTTCGCCTCGGCAAGGTTGTCCAGGAACCGGTGCGCGTTGCTGCCCAGCGAACCGTCCTTGTTGACGAAGAAGTCGCACCCGGCCAGCGCGGCCGCATCGAGCGAGAAAAGCTCACCCTCATCGGTGATCACGCCGGAGGACAGCAACGCGGTGCCGGCCTTGTAACCGAGCGCCTCGATGTCGAACCCGCCGCGACCGGCCAGGTGGAACAGCCGCTCCCGCAGTTGCGCCGGGCAGGACCGGGCGTTCGGGCAGCGGATGTCGGCGTCGCCCTCCTTCTCCGGCCGCAGCTCGGTGCCGCACTCCGGGCAGTGGGTCGGCATCCGGAAGCCGCGCGCATCATCCGGCCGCAGGTCCGCGACCGGGCCGACCACCTCGGGGATCACGTCACCGGCCTTGCGGATCACCACCGTGTCGCCGATCAGCACACCCTTGCGGGTCACCTCGGAGGCGTTGTGCAGGGTCGCGAACGCCACCGTCGAGCCGGCCACCCGTACCGGCTCCAGCACCGCGTACGGGGTCACCCGCCCGGTGCGCCCGACATTGACCCGGATGTCGAGCAGCGTGGTGTTGACCTCCTCCGGCGGATACTTGTACGCGATCGCCCACCGCGGCGCCCGGCTGGTGGATCCGAGCCGGCGCTGCACACCGACCTCGTCGACCTTGACCACCACACCGTCGATCTCGTGCTCGACGTCGTGCCGGTGCTCGCCGTAGTGCGCGATGAAGGTACGCACCTCGGGTATCGAGGCGATCACCTTCCACCGCGGTGAGGTGGGCAGACCCCAGGCGCCCAGCGCCTCGTACGCCTCGGACTGGCGGGACGGCTCGAACCCGCTGCGGGCCCCGATACCGTGCACGACCAGCCGCAACGGGCGGTGCGCGGTGATCCTGGGATCCTTCTGCCGCAGGCTGCCGGCGGCCGCGTTACGTGGGTTGGCGAACGGCGGCCTGCCCTGCTCGACCAGGCTGGCGTTCAGCTCCCCGAACGCCTCCACCGGGAAGAAGACCTCGCCGCGGATCTCGACCAGTTCCGGTACGGGGAACTCCTCGGTGCCCGACAGCTGGTCCGGGATGCCCTGCACGGCCCGTACGTTCGGGGTGATGTCCTCGCCGGTGCGGCCGTCACCACGGGTCGCGCCGCGTACGAGCCGGCCGTCCCGGTAGGTCAGGTTGACCGCCAGGCCGTCGACCTTCAGCTCGCACAGGTAGGACACCGGCATGCCGCTGGCTTCGCGTTCGACCCGTTCGACCCAGGCGCCGATCTCCTCGTCGTTGAACGCGTTGTCCAGGCTGAGCATCCGCTCGGCGTGGCTGACCGCGGTGAACAGGGTGGAGTAGGTGCCGCCGACCCGCTGGGTCGGCGAGTTGGGCGTGCGCAGCGCGGGGAACTGTTTCTCCAGCTTCTCCAGCTCGCGCAGCATCCGGTCGTATTCGGCGTCCGAGACCGTCGGTGAGTCCAGCACGTAGTAGCGGTACTGGTGGTCGTCGATCTCCTGGGCGAGGGTGCCGTGGCGTTCCCTGGCCACCGCGGTGGGTTCCGCGCCGGCCTGCGCCTCCTGCGCGGCGGTGGGTGTCGTGTCCACGTCCGCGCTCACGTCACTGGTGACGTCGTTGCCCGCATCGGTCTGGACCGTCGCACCGGTCTTCTCCACCTGTGACCTCCCCTGGATCGCCAAGGGCACGGTAACCGGTGACAACGACAGTTTCGCCGGGACATCGGAAAGCGGCCGGCCGCCCGCCGCCGGCTCAGCGCTCCGGGTGGTAGTCGGGATCATCAGCCAGCTGCCTGGCCACCTCCCGGGCGGTCGCCAGCGCTGTACGGGTCTGCGCCGCACTGCTGCCGGCGAGCCCGCACGGCTGGGTCACCACGACCTGCTGCGGCAACCGCTCGACCGGCAGGCCGAGCCGGTGCCAACAGGACCGCAGGATGTCCGCCGGTCCGGCCGGGTCCAGTTCGGTATCCGGACGTGCCGCTACGACACCGGCAAACAACCCGAGGCCAGCGTCCAGCACCGTACCGAGCCGGTCCAGTGCTGCACCGTCACCGTCGGGTACGAGCAGGTCGAAGTCGGCTGCGACACCGACCGCGCCGGCCGCGTGCAGCAGCCCCAGCGGTACGTCCGGGGCGCAGCAGTGCACCAGGACCGGCACCCCGACCCGGTCCATCACCCCGCGCAGCACCTGCTCGGCGTCGGCCGTGGGTACCGGCGGGAACACCCCGAGGCCGGACTCGGTACGGATCCTGCCCGCCAGCACCGTCGGCAGGCTCGGCTCGTCGAGCTGCAGCAGTACCCGGGCGCCCGGTACCCGGGCCGACACCTCGGCCACATGCCGGGACAACCCCTCGGCCAGCGAACCGGTCAGGTCACGCAATGCACCCGGGTCGCGCAGTACCGAGCCACCCCGGGGCAGGTCCAGACCGGCGGCCAAGGTGAACGGTCCCCCCGCGGAGATCTTCACCGTTCCGGTGTAGCCGTCGGCCACCTCGACCAGCTCGTCCAGGTCACGGGCCAGCAGGTCGCGGGTGCGGCGCAGGTCGCGACCCGGCCGCGACACCAGTCGCCACCGCGACGCGTACAGCTCGACCGGCAGCTCGACCAGCATCCCGGCGGTGCGGCCGAGCAGCTCCGCGCCCGGGCCACGGTCCGGCAGCTCCGGCAGGTACGGCAGGTCGGGCAGCTCGCCGAAGACCAGCCGCTGCGCCTCGGCAGGGTCGGTGCCGGGCAGCGACCCGGCCCCGGTGGCGGCCCCGGCGGGCCACGGCGTACTGCTGCGCTGTTCGTCGGTCACGCTCGCGGACACTACCCGCGCTGCGGGTCCGGTCGGCCGGGCCCGCCGAACGGGTGTGTGTCGAGCCGGCCGACGGGTATGAAAGGAACATGGCGATCGCGACCGTGAACCCGGCGACGGGTGAGACCCTGCAGACATTCGAGGCACTCAACGACGTGGAGGTCGGCGAGCGGATCGCTCAGGCGCACTCCACGTACCGCAGATACCGCACGACCACCTTCGCGCAGCGGGCCGGCTGGATGGCGGCGGCGGCCGACCTGCTCGACGACGAGACCGACCGGGTCGCCGCGCTGATCACCACCGAGATGGGCAAGACCCTCGCCGCGTCCCGTGCCGAGGTGGGCAAGTGCGTGGCCGGGATGCGCTACTACGCCGAGCACGCCGCGGAGTTCCTGGCCGACGAGTCGGGCGACGCCGGCGCGGTGAAGGCCCACCGGGCGTTCGGCCGCTACCAGCCGCTCGGCGTGATCCTCGCGGTGATGCCGTGGAACTTCCCGCTGTGGCAGGTCATCCGGTTCGCCGCGCCGGCCCTGATGTCCGGCAACGTCGGACTGCTCAAGCACGCCTCGAACGTTCCGCAGACCTCGCTGTACCTGGGTGAACTGTTCACCCGCGGCGGCTTCCCGGCGGGCTGCTTCCAGGCGCTGCTGATCTCCTCCAAGCAGGTCGAACCGATCCTGCGCGATCCGCGGGTGGTGGCGGCGACGCTGACCGGCAGTGAGCCGGCCGGCCGGTCGGTGGCCGCCATCGCCGGCGACGAGGTCAAGAAGACCGTACTGGAGCTGGGCGGCTCGGACGCGTACGTGGTGATGCCCTCGGCGGACCTGGAGGCGGCGGCGGCCACGGCGGTGACCGCCCGGGTGCAGAACAACGGCCAGTCCTGCATCGCGGCGAAACGCTTCATCGTGCACACCGACGTCTACGACGACTTCGCCGCCCGGTTCGTCACCCGGATGAAGGCGCTGCGGATGGGTGACCCGACCGAGGAGAACACCGATGTCGGGCCGCTGGCCACCGAGCAGGGCCGCGACGACGTGGAGGAACTGGTCGCCGACGCGGTCGGCCGGGGCGCCACCGTACTGTGCGGCGGGGTCAGCCCGGACCGGCGCGGCTGGTACTACCCGCCGACCGTGGTGGCGGACCTGACCCCGGACATGAAGCTGTACGGCGAGGAGGTGTTCGGGCCGGTCGCCGCGCTCTACCGGGCGCAGGACCTGGACGACGCGATCCGCATCGCCAACTCCACCAACTTCGGGCTGGGTTCCAACGCCTGGACCAACGATCCGATGGAACGCGAGCGGTTCATCGACGACCTGGAAGCCGGCGCGGTGTTCATCAACGGGATGGTCACGTCCTACCCGCAGCTGCCGTTCGGCGGGGTGAAGCGTTCCGGCTACGGCCGGGAACTCGCCGCGCACGGCATCCGGGAGTTCTGCAACCTCAAGACGGTCTGGATCGGCTGACGACGCGCGTGGCCCGGGCCTCCTCGGCCCGGGTCACCGTTCACATCCAGTCGGCGGGTGCCAGCTCCAGCTCGAACGGCTCGCTCACCGTCAACCGCTCACCCGGCCGGATGGTCCGCACCTCGTCCCAACTGCCGTCCGGCCGTGGCCGGGTGTAGACGTGCGTGGTGCCGTCCCGCTCGTTCCGCCAGTACGCGTCGATGCCGCGCCGGGCGTACAGCTCAGTCTTGATCTTGCGGTCACGGTGTTTCGTCGTGACGGACTCCACCTCGACCACGAGCCTCAGCGCGGCTTCGCCCCACTGTTGTTCGACATCGGGAAGCTCAGCGTCGGTGACCGCGAGATCGGGGATCAGATGCGCGTCCCCGATGACGAAACCCGCGTTCGTGTACGTGGCCCAGCCATCGGGCAGCGCACGGAGCACGGCGAGAAGCATGCGTCGGATGCGGTTCTCATGCGACCACGTGGGAGGAGGATTCACGACAAGTTCTCCACCAAGAATCTCATAGCGGTACCGGTCATCCGGTGCGGCGGCAATGACCTCCCTCAGCTCCGCGAGGTCATCCTGCATCCCAGAATCGGACAGGTCGTAGTCGACGGGCTGCGCGCTCATCGTGGCGTCTCCCTCCTGGGCTGGGTCGTCCTCGCGGTTGCTCATGGTGGCTCCGGACCTGGTGCAGACTAGGATCTCGCGTCAAGTACCCCGGTCTTCACGGTACCGATGAAGGTGGCCCACTGCCCGGCACTCACGGCCAACGCGCCGCCGGCCCGGTCCTTGGTGTCACGCACACCCACTGCGGTACCTGCGAACCCCACCTCGACGCAGTTGTTTCCACCGCTGCCACCACTACGGCTCGACTTCCGCCACGCCACGGACTCATCCAACACCGCGACCTCAACGCATCCGTTGCCGCCAGAGCCGCCACTGCGACTGGACTTCCACCACGCCGCCCGGGTCAGGTCATACCTACTCATGACTTCTGCTCCTCCCCTGGTTCTGACCGATCGCATCACCCGACACCGGCCGAAGTCGGAGCCGGGCTAGAGCCTGTGTATGCCCTTGCTGAACTCTTCGATCGTAGCCTCAGGACTGAGCGCCGTCGCTTGCAGCTTTTCGAACTCTCGCTGGTATCTCTTTACCTCGGGCGGCTCTTCAATGGTCTGATCGCTAGCGATTCCCTCCAGCCAGACGGCATCCAGGTCCGAGAGTTCTGGGAACTCGATAATGGTCATGGCGCCCATGTGGATACCGTGCGCATCCGCGTCGAAGGGCAATATCTGGATCAGAACGTTGTCGAACTTGGCGAACGAAATGAGCTGCTCCAGCTGGGGGTGCATCGTTTCCAAGCCGCCGATGACCCGGTGGACCGCCGACTGGTCAATGACAGCCGAGACCTGCAACGGGTTGTCTCCGGCGAGACGCTTCTGTCGGTCCATGCGCAGCGCGAGATGCTTGTCGAGGTTCTTGCGTTCTCTGGGCGGTAGCCCGGCCTCCATCAGCGCCCGTGCGTAGTCCGCGGTCTGGAAGATGCCCGGGATCAGGTTCGGTTCCCAGTACTTGGCGATGTCGGCGTCGGTCTCGAGACTGACCAGGTCGCCTCGGATGATGTCGCGGTACTGCGTGTACCAGGTCCGCTGTTTGGAGTTGCGGGACAACTTGAGCAGCGACTCGCGCAGCTCGTCGTCGTCGTTGCCGTACAGGGTGAGTAGGTCCTTGACATCCCGTGGCGGGATGTTGGAGCGGGCATTTTCCATCCGCGCGATCTTGGCGGCGTTCCACTCGAAGTGCGCCGCAGCCTGTTCCTGCGTAAGGCCTGCACGCTCACGCGCCCGCTTGATCTCCAGCGCAAGACGCCGCCTGGTCACGGTCGGCCCTTGGATCATCGCTCTCCTCCACGCCCCGTCGACACGATGACTACTCAGTGCGCTGAAGTGTGCCTGATCTGACCCGCTTTCACAACCCCCAGGCACAAGGCAAGTTTTTGTAGGGTACATCTTTCGCTGTCTGACGACATGGTGCATGATGGCCGTTATCACTGAAGGCGGCTTAATAGACACGGGAGGTAGCGATGAGCGAGGTTGCGGTCGGGACGTCGACGGTGTTCCGGAGCCTGCTCGCCGCATACGAGGCGGACCGGCTCGGCGAGGACGTCGAGCCGCCCGAGCACGAGCGCTACCTGCTGGCGATGCTCGACCCCGACCAGTGCGACCGGCTGCATGTGCTGCCCGCGCGCAAGGACGGCGGCCTCGTGCTGCACCGCGACGGTCTCTGGCAGGAGAACGTCGCCTGGATCAGCGAGGCCGAGAACAGCGTCGGCGAGGACTGCGGCTACCGCGTCAGCGCCATCGAACACCACGACGCCGAACTCTGGTACTGGACCTTCACTCCCCAGCAGCAGAGTGACACCGACGGCTGAACGACTGGCGCCCTCGGTACGCTGCGCCGCGAGGAGACGGACCCGTAGACGTGCGGCGATCCGTACTCGGTGCCGGGCGGAGATCTACTCGGCGCGCAGCGTCTCGATCTCGGCGGCTAGCAGGGCAAGGTCGCGCACGTGCGTGTAGTACTTGGTGGCGTATTCGTCGCGGATCACCGGAAGGGTCTTCTCGCACACTGCCGTCAGCCTGGACAGGTCTGCCCGGTCTTGCTGATCGAGTGGCCCCTTGAGGACGCAGGAGGCATAGCCATAGGCGTCCGCGTCAAGCATCACCATGTCCTGGTCGTCGATCTCCCGGCCACGGAAGTCGGGCGGAAACGGCATCCTCATATGCTCGGCGATCATCTGCGCGAGCGCGTCGAGTTTCTCGTCGAACATGCGGGAATCCTCTCAACGCCCCATGTACAAGGGGCGCGCGGTGCGACCTCAAACCGGGTACAAACCCGTGCGGTCAGAGCATTGGCACACCACCAGTACGCTGCGCCGCATGCTGCGGATCTCTCTCACCAACGCACTGATCGACCTCGCGTCCCTCGGGATCCTGGTGCTGTCCATAGTGACGTGCGTGTCGGTGATCCGACTGTCCGGCTACATCCGGTCCGGCGGGTACCGGCATGCGCTGCCAGGCGGTGGACCGGATGAGGACATCGAGGAGGCGGACACCGAAGCCCAGACGTACGGTGATCCTGTAGCTGAGCTTGTGGCAGGATCGCGGGATGCTGCGACTCACCGACTTCATCATCGACTGCCCGGACACGATGGAGCTGGCCGCCTTCTACTCCGGGGTGACGGGGTGCCCGGTCAAGAAGGGCAGTGACGAGAACTGGGCCGGTATCCAGTTCGGCCGGATCGAACTGGCGTTCATCCGGGTGGACGACTACCGCGCTCCGCAGTGGCCGGACGGCGAGCACCCCAAGCAGTTCCACCTGGACTTCGAGGTCGACGACATCGGGGCCGAACAGGACCGCGTCCTGGCCCTCGGCGCGAGCCTGCAGCAGGACTACACCGGTCCGGAGGGCTACGGCTGGCGCGTCTACACAGACCCCATTGGCCACCCTTTCTGCCTCTGCCGCAACAAGGGTGTCAGGTGGACCGACGAGGGCCCCATCTTTCCCGAGCGCGACTAGGGCATGTTGACGAACCGAGATGCCGCGCCGCCGAACCCACTCTAGGGTCGTCGGATGGGGACTTTCATCAAGTCGGTGACCTTCGACTGTGCGGATGCTCTGGTGATGGCGCGGTTCTGGGCCAGGGCGTTGGGTTCGGACGTGGACGAGGAATCCACTGTGGACAAGGCGTTCGTCGAGGCGCCCGGCTGGGGCGGGCCGAACGTGTGGTTCGCCCGGGTGCCGGAATCCAAGTCCGCCAAGAACCGGATGCACTTCGATCTGCGCGCACCCGACGGTATCGACGCCGAGGTGGAGCGGCTGGTCGGTCTGGGCGCCACCGTCCTGCACCGCTTCGACGCGCTGACGGTCATGGCCGACCCGGAGGGCAACGAGTTCTGCGTCGAGTGATCGTGAGGAAGCGATGATGCGTCGGATCGAACTCGACGATCCGCGGGGGGTGCGTCATGTCCCCGCGGATCCGTGCGGAACAGGCGTCCTCGTACTCGGCGGATCGAGTGGTCGGATCCAGGACTCCCGGGCCCGGCTCCTCGCAGCGAACGGTGCTGTCGCCGACAGTATCCAGTGGTTCGGTGGCGCTCATCAGAGCCCTGGCCCCTGGGAGGTTCCGCTCGAACTGTTCCGGTCCAGGGTGCAGGACCTGCAACGGGACTGCGACCGGGTGGCGCTGATGGGAACGTCGTTCGGCGCCGAGGCGGCACTGGTCACCGCCTCCCACACCCCTGCGGTACACACCGTCGTCGCGTTCGCGCCCAGCGATGTCGTGTGGGCCGGGGTCCGACCGGACGGCACGCAGACGTCGCACTGGACCTTGACGGGTCAGCCCCTCCCCTTCGTCGCCTTCGACGAGCAGTGGGAACCCGACACCGACCCACCCGCCTTCCGAGATCTGTACGACCTGTCGTGGCGGAAGGCCGCAGACGTGGCACAGGCGACGATCGCCGTCGAGAGTATCCCGCAGGTCGTCCTCGTCAGCGGTGGTGATGACCAGGTCTGGCCGGCTGCGCAGCAGGCCGAACGGATCGTCGAGAGGCGACGGTCCGCGGGCCGTCACACCATCCAGGTCCATCATCCGGAAGCCGGTCACCACGCGATCCTCCCCGGCGAGGAGCCTCCCGCCGGCGGACAGCGGATGGTACGGGGCGGTTCGCCTCGCGCCGACAGCGAACTCGGCGCCAGGGCCTGGCCGCACATCGTGCAGGTCCTGCGCCTCAACCACTCCGTACGCTGAAGTTGTGCGTCCTGGGACGCGGCGTTACGCTCGCCACACCTCGATCACATATCAGAGGAGATGCGACATGAGGGACTATGTACGCGCACTCGCCCGTCGAATCGGCCACATCCGCGTGAGAGGTTACTACCCGTACACCATCTACGGGTAGATCCGGGTTGCGTCTGGATACGGTCGGGAACATGGCCGTATCCAGACATCTCTGGACAGAACCATGGCGGAGAGTGAGCGCTCCCTGCATGTCGGCAACTGATGCGGGGAATATCCCCGGCCCCAAGGGACAGTTCCTCATCGGCAACAGCCTGGCTTTCGACCGGGACCCCATCACCTGGCTGCGCACCGCCCGCGACGAGTTCGGCGATGTCGTCCGCCTCGCCTTCGACACGGTCGTGGTGCAGCACCCCGCCGACGCGCGTACGGTGCTCAGCGCCACCAACAGCAGCTTCGCCATGGACAAGGTTCCCTTCCGGCGTACGTCGAGCCAGGCGCGGGACCACGAGGCGCGTATGCGAATCTGGCTGCAGGAGAACAACCACGTCTGGCGCACCTTCAGCCGCTCCACCGTCGCCACCCACCTGGACCGGATCACCGACCGACTGTCCAGCCTCTTGGGCGAGGCGGACTCCGAGGGCGACGTCTTCACCGCGGCGCGGCGCATCTGCGGCTACACGACCACGGACTTCCTGCTCGGCCGCAGCGATCTGGCCGACGACGTGGCCGGAGCGGCCTCCGACATCGCCGCCGCCGAAGTGGACCTGAACGAGCACCCCGAGTCGCGCTTCGCCTTCACGCCGAAGAGACGCAGCAGATACATCTACGCCCGGAGCGCCCAACTGCACGAGGCGATCCGGTCCGAAGTGGAGGCGCGCAGATCCGGTGATCGACCGGAGGACGGAATCCGGGACGCGCTCGACACGATTCTCGCCGAATTCCCGGACCTGGATGCCTCGATCATCGCCACCGTACTGCGCGACACGGCCGGTGCCGGCTTCAGCGCCCCAGGCACCGCACTGACCTGGCTGATGTTGCGCCTCGCGCACCATCCCGAGTGCGCGCAACGGATCCGGGAGGAGACCGGTGACGATCCGGGCTGCCCGCCGGAGAAGATGGGCGAACTCAGCTCCTCGTACACGGGCGCCTTCGTCAAGGAGGTCTTGCGACTGCACCCGCCGCACTGGCTCCTCGCCCGCAGGACAGCCAAAGAGGTGGTCGTCGGCGACTACCGCATCCCGCCGCGCTACACCATCCTGTCCGTGCCGTACCTGCTGCACCGCGACCCGCGCTGGTGGCAGGACCCGGACACGTTCGACCCGCAGCGGTGGCTGCGCCCAGGGGTTCCGTACACCGACGGCGCGTACCTGCCGTTCGGCAGTGGCCCGCGGATGTGCCCGGGCAGGGTCGCCGGCGAGACCCAGATGATCCTGACGGCCAGGATGCTGGCGACCAACTACACGTTGCGGCTTCCCGAGCTCGACGACGTGCAGGTCGGCTACCGCTCCCTGATGCGCCCCCAGAACCTCCAGGGCAGCTGGCAGCAGTGCCCGCACAACGCGGCCAGCCAGAGCTAGTCCGAGCTAGTCCGCCAACGAGCGGCGGTTGAGGCGCAGTACGGCGATCAGGATCAGGCAACCGGTGAGCAGCGCGGTCCGGTCCGGCGGGTACCGGCACGCGCTACCTGATGGTGGTCCGACGAGTAGGTGGAATCCTGGCCGTGCAGCGATTCTGGCCGCCGGACCGGCCGGGCGTAGGGTCAGGCCTCCACACCGTTGACTGCCCGGAACGCCGCGTCCTCGAAATCGGAGACGGCGCCACGCAGGTCCTTCACGGCCTGGCGTGCGGGAGGGCGGGTGACCACGCCGGCGTCGGCCATGCTGCGGCATCGGTCGCGGTGCTGCTCACACGCCGTGATCTCCGCACCGATGTGCAGTGCCTCGGTCAAGTCCGCCAGTTGGGTCTCGCGGTCCGACGGTAGCGGCGAATCGAACACGAAGGCGTACCACCGTGCCAGCAGACGGTCATATTCCTTGACGACGGTGTCGAGGGCGCGGGCGCGCTGTACGCCGGTCACCCGCGCACCGACCCACGGCACCGACGCAGGTGCCGGCAGCGCCCGGTACCGCTCCTTGACGATCTTGGCTGCCTGTTCCGCGGCGGTCAGCACCGGGTTGGTGAGCGCGAATGCATACACACTCAGGGCGAATTTCTCTCCTGTGGTCAGGTCCTTCGCCGCGGCGGCCAGGACGCGCAATGGCTCGGCGAGTTCGGGGGCGGCGTCGACCAGAGGTCGCACCGCGGCCAGATCCCATGCCTGCCGCCCGAGGCAGAAACGCGCGATGTCGGTGAGAAGACTCGCCGCCGCCTCACCCGCGTTCTGCACGCTCCAGTTCGGTTTCTGGCGGTCACGCTCATGTTTGCGGCCGATGGCCAACCTCGCCACATGTTTGGCGATGACTAGGGCCGGAGGCTGGCCGGACCGCATGTCCTCGTTGTTCTTCACCGTGGCGTCCAACGCGTCAGAGGCCGCTGACCCCGGCGGGCTGGTATCCACCGGCCGGAATCGTCCGGCATCGGCAGTGGGCGCTTTCAGGGAACGGGCGCTCCACGTGCCGACGGCAATCGGCCTGGTGTTTCGTGGCACTGGCATGGCCCCACCATCCCCACCATCCGGGCACACAGAAATTTCGCACTTCGCGAAAGCGAAGCAGAACCCGTCACCTGAAGATTATCGTGATGGGCGCTGCGACAGGGTGCGGAAATGTGACAGCGAAACAAGCCCCAAAGTGCTTGATCATGGCAAACCGGGCGCCACCGTGGCCGGCTGTCCGCAGTGATGGAGTCAGCCGGTGTGGTCCGCGGCGTGGCGGTCCAGGCGCAGTACGGCGATCAGGGCAGCCAGGGCCAGGGCGGCAACCGCGATGGTGAAGGAGATCCCGGCGGTACGCAGCCCCCACACCACGCTGGCGATGCCGACCAGGATGACCGGCACCGAGATACCGACGTAGGCGACGACGAAGAAACTGGACACCGTCTCGGCCCGGCGGTCCGGCGGGCTGTTCTCGGTGACCGCGGCCATGCCGGCCCGGAAGCTGACGCCCTGACCAGCGCCGACCACCATCGTACCGACCACCAGCAGGCCCAGCGAACTGAACTCCAGTGCGGCGCCGATCGCGCTCAGCCCGGCGATGAGGATCAGGCAGCCGGTGGGCAACGCGACCCGTTCCGCCAGCCGGGCCATGCTGACCTGACCGACGGCCGAGCCGGCGAACATCGAGAACACCATCACCCCGGCGAGGGCTTCGCTGCGTTGGTGCAGCAGCTCGGACAGGAAACCCGGTTCGATGGAGGTGATCAGCCCGAACACCGAGAACGCGGCGAACACCGCCACGGCCGCCGGTACGAAGACGGCCCGGACCTCGGCCGGTACGGCCGGCCGCTGCGGGCGGGGCCGGGCACCCGGCTGGACCGCTACGGTCTCCGGGGCGAACCAGACCCCCACCGCCGCCGGCACCAGGATGATCAGGTTGACCAGGAACGGCAGGAACAACGGATCGGGCAAATATTGCGCGAGCAGCCCGGCCAGCAGCGGACCGCAGCCCAGGCCCAGCATGTTGACGACCGTGGCCAGCAGCGTCGCCCGGGCCCGGTGCCGGGGTGCCACCAGCTCCAGCAGCGCCACGGTCGCGGTGCCGGTGAAGATCCCGGCCGACAGCCCCGACAGGATCCGGCCGACGAACAGCGCGGTCAGCCCACCGTCGGTCAGGAACACCACCGCGCTCAGCGCGGAAATGACCAGCCCGGCCAGCAGCAACCGTCGGCGACCCAGTACGTCGGATGCGCGGCCGAACAGCAGCAGCGCGGCGAGCACGCCGCCGGCGTACACGGCGTAGATGACCGTGGTCAGCAGGTTGCCGAAGCCGAACTGCTGTTGGTACAGGTGGTAGAGCGGGGTCGGCAGGGTGGTGCCGACCATCGTCGCCCCGAACGCGTAGGCCACGAAGACGAACGCGACCGATGGCCGCAGTTGTCTCCGGCGGGTGATGGGATCGCCAGCCATCAGAGGCGGGCGTGCCGGGATGCGCCGCTGATGGTGGCCGAGGCGAGCACGATGTCACCGTCGGGGTCGGGTCGGTAGACCACGATCGCCTGACCCGGCGCGACACCGCGGGCCGGTTCGTGCAGCCGGGCGGTCAACACCTCGTCGGCGCATTCGACCGTGGCGGGGTGCACCTCGCCGTGCGCCCGCAGCTGCACCTGGCAGACCAGTGGCCCGGTCAGCGGCCGACCGTCCGTCCATACCGGACGTTCCGCGCGTACCTCGTCGACGTCGAGTTCTTCGCGTGGGCCGACCGTCACGGTGTTGTTCACCGGGGTGATGGACAGTACGTAGCGCGGCTGGCCGTCCGGTGTCGAGCGGGTCAGCCCCAGCCCCTTGCGCTGCCCGATCGTGTAGCCGTACGTGCCGTCGTGCTGGCCGAGCACATCGCCGGTGGCGGAGTCGACGATGTCTCCCGGCGCGGAACCCAGCTGGCGGGACAGGAAGCCGCGGGTGTCGCCGTCGGCGATGAAGCAGATGTCGTGGCTGTCCGGCTTGTCGGCGACGGCCAGCCCACGGCGGGCGGCCTCCTCGCGTACCTGCGCCTTGGTGCTGTCGCCGAGCGGGAACATCGCGCCGGCCAACTGGTCGGGGCGCAGCACCGCCAGTACGTAGGACTGGTCCTTGCCCTCGTCGACCGAACGGCGCAGCACTCCGTCGGCGAGCCGGGCGTGGTGACCGGTGACCACCGCGTCGAAACCCAGGGCGCGGGCCCGGTCCAGCACCGCGGCGAACTTGATCTTCTCGTTGCAGCGCAGGCACGGATTCGGGGTGCGGCCGGCCGCATATTCGGCGACGAAGTCGTCGACCACGTCCTCACGGAACTCCTCGGCCATGTCCCAGACGTAGAACGGGATGCCGATCACGTCCGCGGCCCGCCGGGCGTCCCGGGAGTCCTCCAGGGTGCAGCAGCCGCGTGCGCCGGTCCGGTAGGTCTGCGGATTCGCCGACAGGGCGAGGTGCACCCCGGTCACGTCATGCCCGGCGTCCACCGCGCGGGCGGCCGCGACCGCCGAGTCCACCCCGCCGGACATCGCCGCGAGCACCCTCATCGTCGCCAACTCTCCTGTCGATCCGTGTCCGCCGTCCAGCCGAGCCTAGCTGGCTCGCAGAGGTTGTTCAGGGTGGCGTTGGGGGCGCGGCAGTCAACGGGACTTTTTGACCGCGGTGGCCCGGCGGGCCCGTTCCACCGCCGCCGGCAGTACGTCGATCAGCGCATCCACGTCCGGGGTGGTCGACGAGTGCCCCAGCGAGAACCGCAACGAGCTGCGGGCCCGGTCGGCGTCGGCACCCATCGCCAGCAGTACGTGGCTGGGCTGCGCTACACCAGCGGAGCAGGCCGAACCGGTGGAGCACTCCACCCCGGCGGCGTCCAACAGCATCAGCAGCGCATCCCCCTCACAGCCAGGGAACGAGAAGTGCGCGTTGCCGGGCAACCGGTCGACCGGGTCGCCGTTGAGAACCGCGTCCGGCACGGCGGTACGGACCCGGGCTATCAGGTCGTCACGCAGCGCGGTCAGTCGGGCCGTGTGCTCGCGCTGCCGGCCGACCGCCAGTTCCACCGCGGTCGCGAAGGCCACGATCCCGGCCACGTCCAGCGTGCCGGAACGCACCTCGCGTTCCTGACCACCGCCGTGCAGAACGGGCGTGCAGGCCACATCGGTACGCACCAGCAGCGCGCCCACGCCGACCGGACCGCCGATCTTGTGCCCGGTGACGGTCATCGCGGCGGCCCCGGACTGGGCGAACCCCACCGGCCGGACGCCGAGCGCCTGGACCGCGTCGGTGTGCAGTGGAACGCCGTACCCGGCCGCCACCTTGACCAGTTCCGGCACCGGTTGCATGGTGCCGACCTCATTGTTCGCCCACATCACGCTGACCAGCGCGGCCCGCTCGCCGTACTCGGCCAGCGCGGCGGCCAGCTGGTCGGGTCCGGTACGCCCTAGGGTGTCCACCTCGAGGGTGACCAGGGTGGCACCCTGCCGGTCGGCCATGAAGTGCGCGGAGTCCAGTACGGCATGGTGCTCGGCAGACCCGGCCAGGATCACGTCCCGAGCCGGTTCGGCGGCCCGGCGCGCCCAGGCGATCCCCTTCACCGCGAGATTGTCGCTTTCGGTACCGCCGCTGGTGAACACGACCTCGCTGGGACGCGCGTCCAGGGCCGTCGCGACGCGTTCCCGGGACTCCTCCACCTGACGGCGGGCCGCCCGTCCGCTGGCGTGCAGCGACGAGGCGTTGCCGGCCCGGCCGGCCGCGGCGACGTACGCCTCCAGTACCTCAGGCAGGACGGGAGTGGTCGCCGCGTGATCGAGATAGGCCATGGCTACCGAGCCTAATCCGAGGGTTGCGGAGTTCCACAGGCCGCCGCCCTGTCCGGATCGTCGCTCAGCGCCCTGCTTCGCGCTTGACCTTGCCAAACACCACCGCGTTCTTGATCAACGCGTACCAGTTGAAGGCGAGAATCGAACTGATCGACCACCAACCGGCCAGCAGGCAGTGCTGTTGCGCCGAACGGTAGTCGGCGGCGATCTGTTCGAAGCTGCCCCGGGAGGTGGCGGTGGACTGCTGCCAGAGGATCAACATGCCGGTGTGCTTGATGAAGCGCGCCGTGTAGGTGCCGCCCTGCGCCTGCTGGTACTGGCCCTGCTGGTACTGCTGACCCTGGTGGTGTTGCTGCGGCGGCGGGTACTGCTGGTACTGGCCCTGCTGCGGCGGGTACTGCTGGGCGGGTGGGTACTGGGCGGGTGGGCCGTACGGAGCTGGACCGGTGTTGGCCGGCGGCTGCGGCCAGCCGCCACCCGATGCGGGATATGTCATGGCGTCACGCTAGACGAACCGGTACGACGCCCCACGCGGGCGCCGTTGCCAGCACGCAGATGTCTGTTCCAGCCACTCACTGCAGATAATGGTCGACTTCGGACTGGGGGCGGACCCGCTCGGTGTCCGGGTCCTGACCGGCGTCCTCCCGTGCGCGGCGTCGGCGCAGCAGATCCCAGCACTGGTCGAGGTGGCGTTCGACCACCGCAAGTCGAGCGACCTCCTGCTCACCACCGCCCTGGTCGCGCAGTCGGTGCTCTTCTTCTACCAACCGGTGAATATCGCCCAGTACGTCGCGGTCGTCCATCGTATTTCCGCCTTCCTGACGCCCGCGTGCCGCATCGGCCGTCAGTTCCACCGTACGGCGCTCGTCGGCCTGCCGCTGGGCCGGAGAATACCGATCTATCCGCCGAGGTTGGATGACCATTCGTGGCCCGGGTGGATCAGTTCCAGCGCGTCGCGTAGCCAGCGTCGGGCCGGCGCGGACAGCAGCGGCAGCGTACCGGCGAGGTCGGCGTCATCCTTGGACCTGCGGTGCTTGGCCTTCATCAGCAGCACGATCTCGGGACGCTGGTAGGGCACACCGTCCGCGCTGACCGCGATCATCCGTGCCAGCGGCAACCGCAAGCGGTCATCGCGTTTGCAGACCCACTCGTCATGATCGCCCGGATCCAGGAACGTGTCGGTACGAAACGCTCCGGTCACCCGGTCCCGGGTCCACACCTGGGTGTAGTCCTCGGGCGGCATCGACCCCGCGGCCAGCGGAAACAGCCGACCACCACCGGCGCAGTACAACTCCAGCCGTTCGTCGGCCAGCAACGCGTCCCGCACGATCGGAAAGTCGTCGCGGCAGATCGCGAACTCGATGTCCTCGTGGTCGCGGGTACGGCCGCCGTGGAACAGATCGATCGCCCAGCCGCCGCACACCCACCAGGGCACCTGGACATCGGCGAGTCGGCCAGCCAGTTCGGTCGGCGACCACGGCTGCCAGTGCTCGATGTCGACGCCGTCGGGCGCGACCGGACCGGAGCCGGACGGCCCCACAACCTGTGGCTGCGGGGCCGTACCGGGTGCCACGGGGCCGTCGGGTGCAACGGTCACCTGTCGGAGCCGGCGAACCTACGCACCAGCGCCCAGGTGCCAGGCAGTACGCCGGCGGCGAGCGCGATCTTGATGGCGTCGCCGAGCAGGAACGGCACGATGCCCACACTCAGGGCATTCAGCGGCGCCAGCCCGGCCACGCCGACCAGCCAGGAGACACCGAAGGCGTAGATCACCAGGTTGCCGAGCACCATGGTGCCGGCGGTGCGCAGCGGCGTACGGTCCCCGTGCCGACGGGCGAGTTCGCCGACAAGCAGCCCGGCGGCCAGGTAGCCGAGGATGTAGCCGAACGAGGCGCCACCGGCACCGTGCGTGCCGCCGGCGAACCACGGGACGCCGGCCATGCCGACGGCCAGGTAGAGCGCCATCGAGGCGAGTGCGCGCCACGGCCCGAGCGCGGCGGCGACCAGCAGGACCGCGAAGGTCTGGCCGGTGACCGGCACCGGGCTGATCGGCTCGATCGGTATCGACAGCTGGGCGGCGAGGCCGGTCAGTGCGGCACCGCCGGCGACCAGCAGCCCGTTGCGCACCAGGGTGCCGGGGATCAGATCGGCAAGGACACTGCGGGGTACGGCGACCGAATCGGTGGACACGGCATCCTCCCGGTAGGGGTGAAAGGCGGCCCGTGGCGGAGCAGGGGTACGGGCCGGAGGTCATCGACAGCCTAGGACACGTTCAGCCGGACCTGACCACCTGTCGGACGGTATCCGGCCTGGTGTGGCGTTGATGACCACGCGTCCGGGCATCCGGCGTGCGGGTCCACCCGACTGGGAGCGGCCGCAGCGTCCGCGTCAAGTGTTCCGGCCAACATATCGACCGGGCAGACGCTGTCGCCGGGGCAGCTCAGCGCCGGCGGTCCGGGGAGGACGCTGCCCCGCGCCCACCGACGGGCGTGGGGCGGCCGGAGAAACTCCGACCGCCCCACGCCGACCTACCGGTCAGGTCAGCCCTGCCGCTTGCGGATCTCTTCGTTCGCCTGCGGTACCACCTTGAACAGGTCACCGACCACGCCGAAGTCGGCGAGTTCGAAGATGGGCGCCTCGTTGTCCTTGTTGATCGCGACGATGGTCTTCGAGGTCTGCATGCCGGCCCGGTGCTGGATGGCGCCGGAGATACCGACGGCGACGTACAGCTGCGGCGAAACCGTCTTGCCGGTCTGCCCGACCTGGAACTGGTGCGGGTAGAACCCGGAGTCGGTGGCCGCCCGGGAGGCGCCGACCGCACCGCCGAGCAGGTCGGCGAACTCCTCGATCAGGGAGAACTGCTCGGCGCTGCCGACGCCGCGACCACCGGCGACCACCACACCGGCCTCGGTCAGTTCCGGCCGCGAGCCCTTCTGCTCGGTGACCCGCTCGAGCACCTTGGCGCTCTTGGCCGCGTCCGAGACCTTGGCGTCGACGCTGACCCGTTCGCCGGCGCCGGCCTTCTGCTCCGGTGCCACCGAGTTGGGTCGTACGGTGACCACCGGCACGCCCTTGGTCACCTTCGACTTGGCGATGGTGGCGCCGGCGAACACGACCTGTGTGACGGTCAGGTCCTCGGCGATGTCGGAGACGTCGGTGAGTAGCCCGCTGTCCAGCTTGATCGCCAGTCGGCCAGCGATCTCCTTGCCCTCCTGGGAGGAGGCGAGCAGCACGGCGGCCGGCGAGACCTCGCCGACCAACCGGGCCAGGATCTCGGCCTTGGGGCCGACCAGGTGACCGGCGATCTCGTCGCTCTCCGCCACGTACACCTTGGCGGCACCGTGCGCGGCCAGGGTGTCGGCGACCGCGTCGGCGGTGCCGGGAGCACCGAGTACGACCGCGGACGGCTCGCCGATCCGGCCGGCCAGGGTGAGGGCCTCCAGGGTGACCTTCTTGGTGGTCTCGCCGCTTGTCTCGACGACCACGAGTACTTCAGCCATGTGTCGTCACCCTCCCGTTCAGACGAACTTCTCGGTGGCCAGGAAATCGACGAGCTTCGTGCCGCCCTCGCCGGAATCCTCGACCCGGGTGCCGGCCTGACGCAACGGTCGTGGTGCGGCCTCGACCACCGCGCAGTAGGCGTTGGCCAGTCCGACCTCGTCCGCGCCGACCCCGAGGTCGGTCAGGGCGAGGGTCTTCACCGGCTTCTTCTTGGCCGCCATGATGCCCTTGAAGGACGGGTAGCGCGGATCGTTGATGGTGTCCCAGACGCTGACGATCGCCTTGCCACTGGCCTGTACGACCTCGTAGCCCTCGTCGGTCTGGCGCTCCACGGTGCGACTGTCCCCGTCCAGGGTCAGCTTGCGGGCACCGGTGAGGGCCGGTACGCCCAGCCGCTCGGCCAGCATGTGCGGGATGACCTGGACCCGGCCGTCGGTGGCTTCCGCGCCGCAGAGCACCAGGTCCCATTCCAGGGTGTCCAGGGCGGCGGCGAGCACCCGGGAGGTCTGTACCGCGTCGGAGCCGGCGATCGCGTCGTCCAGCACGTGGACGGCGCCGTCCGGGCCCATGGACAGGGCCTTGCGGATCGACTCGGTGGCCTTGTCGGGACCGACGGTCAGGATGGTCACCTCCCCACCCTGGGCCTCCTTGATCCGCAGCGCCTCCTCGATGGCGTACTCATCCATCTCATTGATGACGTTGCTGGCCGACGCGCGGTCGACTGTGAAGTCATCACCCTTCAGCGTGCGCTCGGCACCGGAGTCCGGTACCTGCTTGACCAGGACGACGATGTTCATCGCTTGCGATGACCTCCTGCTCACCCGAGCCTGACGACCCCACGAACGGCAGCCGGACGGCTGCCCGGTGTCAACATAGCCCGGCATCAGAACGTGACTTTCACCGCCATGTTACTAGTCAGTAGTCTCTGTTGTGGCAGGTGGCGAGCGACACTTCTCACAACGATCCGTAAGGTTGGCCGGCGTGCAGGCAGAGACCACCCCGCGGGACGGGCAGTGCGGCGTCGAGCCGATGACCCTGACCGGTGAACGCACCGTGCCGGGCATCCCGGTCGAGAACTACTGGTACCGCCGGCACGAGGCCGCATACCTGGCCCTCGCCCGGCTGATCCCGCCCGCCGGCCGGGTGCTGGAGGCCGGAATCGGCGAAGGCTACGGCGCGGACCTGCTGGCCGACGGGGCGCGGCAGGTGCTCGGCCTCGACTACGACCCGCAGAGCGTCGCGCACGTCCGACGCCGCTACCCCCGGATACCGGTGGTGCGCGGCAATGCGGTCGGGCTGCCGTTCGCCACCGACAGCTTCGACACCGTACTCAGCCTGCAACTGGTCGAACACCTGTGGGACCAGCCCCGGCACGTCGCACAGTGCGCCCGTACCCTGCGCCCCGGCGGCACCCTGGTGGTCAGCACCCCGAACCGGCTGACCTTCTCCCCCGGCTACGACCCGGCCACGGACCGGCCGCGCAACCTCTACCACACCCGCGAACTGGCCGCCGCCGAGCTGAGCGCGCTGCTCGCCCCCGTACCCGGCCGGCACACGATGTACGGCCTGCGCGCCGGGCCACGGCTGCACGCGCTGGACCGACGCAGCCAGCAACTGTACGGCGCCGGGCTGGTGGAGGCGCAGCTCGCCCGACCGGCCGGGCAGTGGCCGGCGGACCTTGCGGCGATGGTGGCGCAGGTCCGCGCCGAGGACTTCGTACTGTCCAGCACCGACCTGGATTCCTCGCTGGATCTGCTGGCAGTGGTCACGCTGGCGTGACCCGGCCCGACGACCGGGCTCGCCGATGGGCGGCGCAAACCAGCCTCGGCTTGCGCCGCCAGGTACATTGCCCGCCATGGACGCACGGTTGCGCGCACTCTGTGACCTGATGGTGCCCACCGCGCGGGAGTCGATCGGCCGGCACGAGTACGACGGGCAGGTCCAGGACCTGTCCCCCGACGGGGTACGTCGAGCGCTGGGCCAGCTCGCCCCCTCAGGCGCCCACCCGTACCCGGACCCGCACGACGAGGCACACGCGCAGGCCGCCGAGGAGTCGACCCGGGTCAGCTACGGCGAACTGGAACTGCACCGCAGCAACCCGCTGTACCACGTGGGCAACCTCGACCTGGCCTGCTACGACCGGGACTACGGCCCGGCCGACGAGCGGGAGCGGGCCCGCTCCGCGCACCTGGCCCGCTGGCCGGAGGCGGTGGACGCCGCACTGGCAGCGCTGGACCGGGTGCCGGCACCGGTGGCCCGCGCGACGGCGTCCGCGACCCGGGGCCTCGCCAGCCAGGTACGCGACAGCGACGGCGACGTCGGCACGGCGGCACTGGCCGCGCACGCCCGGCTGGCGACCCACCTGCAGGAGTGCGAACGTACCGGCGACCCGCGGACCGCACTCGGTGGCGCGGCCCTGACCAGGCTGCTGTCCAGCGCGGAGGCGCTACCGGTCGACCTGGGCGCCCTGGCCGGGCAGGCGGACACCGAACGCGACCGGCTGCAGGGGCTACTCGACGACGCCTGCCGCCGGATAGCGCCCGGCGCACCCACCGCGGACACGGTGGCCGCCCTGCTGGCCGACCATCCCGACATCGACGGGGTCATCGCCGAGGCACGGACACTCACCGCCGAGGTGATCGACTGGACCCGACGCCACGAGCTCGCGCCGTACTCTGACGGGGAATGTCGGGTCGGTCCGGCGCCGGATTCGCGGCGCTGGGCGATGGCGATGATGGCCTGGGCTGCGCCGTACGAGCCGGACGCGGCCAGCTGGTACCACGTGACCCCGCCCGAACCGGACTGGCCGGCCCGTGACCAGGCGGAGTGGCTGGCGGTGTTCAGCCGTACCAGCCTGCCCGCAATCACCGTGCACGAAGTGGCGCCCGGCCACTTCTCGCACGGCCGGGCGCTGCGTCGGGCGCCCTCGGCGGTACGCCGCACCCTCATCGGTGAGTCCTTTGTGGAGGGCTGGGCGCACTACGTGGAGGAGATGGCCCTGCAGGAGGGGTTCCACGCCGACGATCCACGCTTCGCCGCCGGGGTGGCGCTGGAGGCGCTGGTACGGGTGGTGCGACTGTCCGCCGCGATCGGCCTGCACACCGGCGCGCTCACCGTCGACGAGGCCGCCCAGCGGTTCCGTACGTACGCGTACCTGCAGGGGCCGGCCGCGCTGGCGGAGGCGTACCGGGGCACCTTCGACCCCACCTACGGGCGCTACACGCTCGGCAAACTGGCGATCCTGGAGCTGCGCGAACGGGCCCGTACGGCCTGGGGCGCGCAGTTCTCGCTGCCCCGGCTGCACGCCGCGCTGCTGAAGCTGGGCTCACCCCCGCTCGGCCTGCTGAACACCGCGATCGAACGCGGCTGAGCCTGACCCGCCGGCCGGGTACCGGGAAGTAACCGGCCTTTGCGAAAATCGGTGACCATGCGCGTGCTGATGCTCTCGTGGGAATACCCGCCGGTGGTGGTCGGTGGTCTCGGCCGGCACGTCCACGCCCTGTCCACCGCGCTCGGGGCGGCCGGGCACCAGGTCACGGTGGTGACCCGGCACGGCGGTGACGCGCCGCTCGACGAGGTACGCGACGGTGTACGGATCGTGCGCGCCCCCGCCGACCCGCCGCTGTTCCCGTTCGCCACCGAGACCCTGCTGGCCTTCACCATGTCGCTCAACCACGCGCTGACCCGCGCGGCGCTGCGGGTCGCCGCGGACAGCGAGTTCGACGTGGTCCACGGGCACGACTGGCTGGTCACACACGCGGCCGTGACGCTCAAGCACCACCTGCGGGTGCCGCTGGTGGCCACCGTGCACGCCACCGAGGCGGGTCGGCATTCCGGCTGGCTGCCGGCCGAACTCAACCGGTGCATCCATTCGGTCGAGTGGTGGCTCAGCTACGAGGCCCGCCGGGTGCTGGTCTGCTCCTCCTACATGCGCTGGGAGGTCAGCCGGCTGTTCGAGCTGCCCGCCAGCAAAGTACGGGTGATCGCCAATGGCGTGGACGAGACCGCGTTCCGGGCCAGCGCGGCGGCCGTACGGGCGGTCCGGGAACGCTTCGCCGCCACCGGTCCGCTGGTCGTCTACGCGGGGCGGCTGGTGTACGAGAAGGGTGTGCAGGACCTGATCGCCGCGGTGCCCCGACTACGTCGCCGCTTCCCCGGGCTGCGGGTGGTGATCGCCGGGGACGGCAAGTACGCCGAGCAGCTGACTGCCGAGGTGGCCCGCCGGCGGGTCGGGCGCAGCGTCACCTTCGCCGGGTTCCTCGGCGCCGAACTGCCCGCCCTGCTGGCCGCCGCCGACTGCGCGGTGGTGCCCAGCCGGTACGAGCCGTTCGGCATGGTGGCGCTGGAGGCTGCTGCGGCCGGCGCGCCGCTGGCGGTGTCGGCCACCGGCGGACTGGCCGAGTTCGTCGAGCCCGGGGTGACCGGGGTGAGCTTCCCGCCCGGCGACCCGGCGGCGCTCGCCGACGCGGTGAGCACCCTGCTGCGCGACGAGGTACTGGCCCGCCGGGTCACCCGCCGCGCCCGCGCCGAGGTCACCGAACGCTACTCCTGGTCGGTGATCGCCGAACGGACCGTCGAGGAGTACCGGCAGGCCGAACGCGACGAACGGGCGCTGCGGGCGGCCGGCACCGCCGACGGCCCGGTGCCACCGATCGTCGTACCCGACGGCAACCTGCTCGCCGCCGACGGCTCGGCCTGACGACCCTGCCGCCGACCGGCCGAACCGTCAGCCGCCGACGGGCGTGGTCCCAGCGGCGGCCGCCATCCGCTGCACCGCTTCAGTGAGGATCGCGCGGGAGGTGGCGAAGTTGAGTCGCACGTGGCCGGCACCCCCCGTACCGAACGCCGGGCCCGCGCTGACCGCGACCCGGCCCCTGTCCAAGAACACCGCTGCGGGGCCGGCGCTGGAGCTCACCACGCCGCGGGCACCGGCGTCCGCGCCGTCGTCGAAACCCAGCCGACGGCAGTCCAACCAGGACAGATACGTTGCGGCGGGCGGGATGTAGCCTACTGTCGGCAGGTGCTCGGCGAGCAACTCAGCCAACAGCCGGCGTTTGGCGTCCAGCCCGGTCAGCAGGGAGTCCAGCCAGTCGCCGCCGTCACGCAGCGCGGCGGTGTGCGCGATGAAACCGACATGGCTGGGGCCATGGCTGACCTCCTCGGGCATCCGGGCAAGGTCCGCGGCGGCGTCCGGGCCGGCGATGGCCAGGGCCGCCTTGAGCCCGGCGAGATTCCAGCCCTTCGAGGCCGACATCAGTGAGAACGCGTCCCCGCTGCCCGGCACGCTCAGATACGGTACGAACTGCGCGCCGGGCAGCACCAGCGGCGCGTGGATCTCGTCGGCCACCACCCGTACCCGGTGCTTCTGCGCCAGCTGCGCGACGGCGGTGAGCTCGGCGCGACTGTGTACGGTCCCGGTGGGGTTGTGCGGGTTGCTCAGCAGGTACGCCGCTGCCCGACCGCCCGCAGTGGCCTGCTCGAACGCCGCGGCCAGGGTCTCGGGGTCGATGCGCCCACCGGCGGTCAGCGGCGCCTCGACGATCCGCCTGTCCAGGTGCTCGACGAACGGGTAGAACGGCGGGTAGACCGGGCAGTTGACCACCACCCGGTCACCGGGCCCGGTGACCAGGCGCAGCATCTCCACCACGCCCATCATCACATCCGGCACCGTCGCGGTGCGCTCGACGGCAAGACCGTCCCAACCCCACCGCGTGTGCGCGAAATCCTGCAGCGCCTCCGCGCACGCGGTGCCCGCCGGGTAGCCGGTGTCGCCGCGCGCGATCGCGTCGGTCAGCGCCCGCGCGATCGGCTCGGCCAGCGGCACGTCCATCTCCGCGACCCACAGCGGCAGTACGTCCGCCGGATGCGCGCGCCACTTCATGCTCGTGCGCTGCCGCAGTTCGGCCAGGGACAACTGCTCCAGCGGATCGGCCACCTGCGCGGACATCGCCACTCCCCCTCCGGGCCGAGTACGTCACCGCCGCCCAGTCTAGGTTCGTGCCCGCTGCCCGCCAGTCGCGTGCTGATGTGGACCGCCCGGCCAGGCGGTCCACCACGGGTCAGGTGAGAGTGGCGGTACGGGGGTAGGCGTCGGCGGGGTCGGTGAGCACGTTGACCAGGTAGGGCACCCCCGAGTCGAACGCGCGCCGCAGTGCCGGGCCCAGGTCGGCGGCCTTCTCGACGGTCTCGCCGGCACCGCCCAGCGCGGACACCACGTCGTCGTAGCGCACCCCGGGGGTCAGGTCGGCGGCCACGTCGTAGCCGTACACCAGCTTCATCGGGTGCTTCTCCAGCCCCCAGATGCCGTTATTGCCCACCACCATCACCACCGGCAGCTTCTGCCGGGCCAACGACTCCACGTCCATCAGGGAGAAGCCGGCCGCGCCGTCGCCGAGCAGCAGGCACACCTGCCGGTCCGGGTACGACAGCCGGGCGCCCATCGCATAGCCCAGGCCGGTGCCCAGGCAGCCGTACGGTCCCGGGTCCAGCCAGCTGCCGGGCCGGGCCGGGTCGAGGTACTTGCCGGCGTAGGAGACGAAGTCGCCGCCGTCGCCGGCGATCACGGCGTCCGGGTCGAGTACCTGGCGCAGCTCGCCGTACACCCGGGCCGGCTTGATCGGGTCGGTGTCAGCGGTGAGTAGGTCCTCGTCCTTGGCGCGGGCCGCGTCCTCGACCGAGCGCAGGGCGCTCACCCAGTCGTCGTGGCCGCTGCGTTCGCCCCGGTACCCGGCGATGCCGCTGAGGATGAGCCGCAGGTCACCGGCGGGCGAGACGGCCGGGGTGACGTGACCGGCACGCTGGTTCGGCGCGTCCACGATGTGGATCAGTTTCGCCTCGCCGAAGTCGCCGAAGCTGAGCCGGAAGTCCAGCGAGGTGCCGACGACCACGACCACGTCGGCCTGTTTGAGCGCCGCGCGGCGGCTGCGGGAGAACGCCAGCCGGTGCTCCGGCGGCAGCACCCCGCGGCCCATGCCGTTCGGGAAGACCGGTACGACCAGGGTCTCGGCGCATTCGCGCAGCGCGGCGACCGCGTCGCCGGTGTAGACGTCGGAGCCGGCGATGATGACCGGCTTCTGGGCGCCGGCGAGCAGCGCGGCGGCCCTGCTGACGTCGGCCGGGTCCGGTTCCAGCGACGCAGGCAGTGTCGCGGCCGGGATCTGCACCTCGGCGCGGGAGAAGATCACGTCCATCGGGAAGTCGAGGAACACCGGGCCTCGGTGCGCCGACAGCGCGGCCTGCACGGCCTGCGCCACGTCGTCGGCGACGTGCTCCGGTGCGGTCACGGTGGCAGCGTGCTTGGTCACCGAGGACACGATCGGGATGTGGTCGAGTTCCTGCAGGCTGCCGGCACCCCAGCGCCACTGCGGTGCCCGGCCGGCCAGTACGACGACCGGGGAGCCGTTGAAGTAGGCGGAGGTGATCCCGGAGACGCCGTTGGTGACGCCCGGTCCGGCGGTCAGCGCCGCGACGGCGGGCCGGCGTTGCAGCTTGGCCACCGCCTCGGCGGCGAACACGGCGGTCTGCTCGTGCCGGACGTCGACGATGCGTACGCCGTTGCGGTGCGCCGCATCGTAGAGCGGGAAGACGTGTCCACCGGAGAGGGTGAACAGTTCCTCGACCCCGTAGCCGCGCAGCGCGGCCAGGGCGAGATCCCCGCCGTGGCCCTCCAGCTTGTCAGTCATGCGTCCTCCTCGGCGGCGCTGTCTGCCTCGAATGTTACCGGTGGGTAGTCCGGTACGCGTAGCGGGCTCGCTGTTCTCCCGGCCGGCTCGGCGAGTCTGCTGCGCAGCAGCCGGGCCGGCACGCCGCCCATGATCGCGTACGCGGGCACGTCCCGGGTGGCGACCGCGTTGGCGGCCAGTACGCTGCCCGGGCCGATCCGTACCCCGCGGGTCACCGTGGTCTTGGTGCCCAGCCAGCAGTCCGGGCCGATGCGTACCGGCGACTTGACGATTCCCTGGTCCTTGATCGGACTGGTCAGGTCGGTGGTGACATGGTCGAAGTCGCAGATGTACACGTCGTCGGCGACCAGCGTGGCGGCGCCGATCTCGACGTCGAGGTAGGAGTTGACGGTCACCCTGGAACCGAACACCACCTTGTCGCCGAGCCGGATGGTGCCTTCGTGCGCGCGCAGTGCGCAGCCATCGCCCAGATGCACCCAGCGGCCCAGCACCAACCGTCCGTGGCCGGGTCTGGCGGTCAGTTCGACCTTGCGTCCGAGGAACACGAAGCCTTCGGTCACGATGTCGCGTCGACGCAGCCGCAGCCGCGCGAAGCGCAGATATTGCAGCAGGTAGTGGGGGGTGAAGGCACGGTGCCTCCAGACCCACCGCAGCGAGGCCACGGTCAGGAACCTAGCCTGCCGTGGATCCCGCAAACGCCTTGACATGTCCGGAAACCTACCGGGCGGTCGCGCCCGGAACGCGGACGGTGCCCGCTGTACCGGTTCAGCGCAGGGCGCTGACCACCCGACGGGCCGCTGCGACGGTACTGGCCTGCAGGCCGGGGTCGTCGCCGGTGATGTCGAGCCGGACCACGAGGTTGCTCACCCGCGAGTACACCGCGACGCCGGTGCTCTGGTGCAGAAGTACGGCCTCGTCGCCCGTTCCGGTCAGGGTGCCGCGGGATTCGCCGCCGTCCTGCATCTCGTCGGTGACCGCGGTGTTGAGCCCGGCGTGCGCCATCCTGGCCGCGGACAGCGGGCCTTTCGTGTCGTAGCGGGTCAGGGAGATCAGCACCACGATGGACCGACCGCTGGCAGCGCCGCCCCGGTAGGTGCAGGACGACTGGTCCTGCACGCCGGTCCGGGCGGAACGGTAGAGCCCCTCCCCGTACGCCTGCCGTACCTGACGGGCACCGAACCGGCTGCAGGCGTCGGGTGCGCTGGCGTACTTCCCCTGGTCGGCGAAGGCGCCGCTGAAGAACAGCACCCCGCCGCCGCAGGGCACCAGGATCACCAGCGCCACCACGGCGAGCGCTCCGACCAGCCCGGGATAGCGCAGCCAGTGCCGGCGCGGTTCGGCGTGACCGGCGTCGGCGTCCATCGCGGAGCTGAGGGTGTCCAGTTCGCCGACGGCGTCGAGATCGACGACCTCCCGGTCCGGGTCGTCGCGCCCGTCGTCCACGTCCTTCCCGGCACCCTCGCCGTCGTCGGCAGAAGCCGGCCCAGCGCCACCGACCGGCCCAGCGTCACTCGCCGGCCCAGGACCACCACCTGGTTCAGCATCACCCCGGTCGGTCGGGGCGGGTTCGGCGTCGCCGTCCGGACCGGTGGCCCCTGGGGCCACCGGTTCCTCGTCGTCGCCGTCAGGCCTGGCGGGTCCGGGCACTAGTGCTTCACACCTGTAATCTCTACGTTGTAGAACAGTTGCTGCGGAACCACCCGGGACAGCAGCTTCTCATCCACCGCCGACAGGGTCTGCCAGGACCGGTGGGCGAACCGGGCCCAGCCCCAGCCAAGCTTGTCCTTCGGTACCGCTGCCTCGAAGGTACGCACCGGCCAGCCGAGAAACGCCGCAGTCAGCTCATCTGTGGCGACCTCGACATCGAGCGCGCCGGCCCGTTGCGCGGTACGCCGCAGCTCGCCCGGGTCGAAGGTGTGCAGGTCGACGACCGCCTCGAGGGCCGCGGCCTCGCTGGAGGAGTCCAGTTCGGTCTGCGGGCGACGCCATCCGGTGAGCCCGGGCAGCCGGGTCAGGTTGGTGGTGGCCCACCAGGTCAGCTGGCCGAGTTTGCGGGCGTACCAGTCGCCGATGCGGGTCGGCTCGCCGCAGAAGACGAACCGGCCGCCTGGCCGGAGCACCCGCAGCACCTCCCGCAGCGCCTGTTCGACGTCCGGGATGTGGTGCAGCATGGCATGCCCGACGACCAGGTCGAAGGTGTTGTCGTCGTACCCGATGGTCTCGGCGTCGCTGACCCGTCCCTCCACATCCAGCCCGAGTTGACGGGCGTTACGCAGCGCCACTTCCACCATGCCCGGCGAGATATCGGTGACGTGACCCTTCGAGATCACCCCGGCCTGCATCAGGTTGAGCAGGAAGAATCCGGTACCGCAGCCCAGTTCCAGCGCATTCGGGTACGGCCACCCGTCGGAGCCCGCCACGTGTCGGAACCGGTCCCGGGCGTAGTTGACGCACCGCTCGTCGTAGGAGATGGACCACTTCTCATCGTAGGTGTCCGCCTCCCAGTCGTGGTAGAGGATGTTCGCCTGCTTCGGATCGTCGCGGGCGGCCTGTACCTGGGCGGCGGTCGGTAAGTCTCTGGCGCCGGGCATGTCCGCGCTCACTCCCCCGTGAAGTCCGGCTTGCTCTTGGCCATGAAGGCCGCCATCCCGGCCTTCTTGTCGGCCGTGCCGAACAGCGCGGCGAACAGCTGGCTCTCCAGTGCGAGTCCACTGTGGAGGTCAACCGCGAGGCCGCCGTCGATGGCCTGCTTGGCCGCCCGCAGTGCCTGGGCCGGCCCGGTCAGGAAGGGACGCACCAGGTCCAGCGCGGCGTCGAACACCGCGCTGGAGGGTCCGTCGCCGACCGGTACGACCCGGTCCACCAGGCCGATCCGGGCGGCTTCCTCGGCGCCGACGTGCCGACCGGTGAACACCAGGTCCTTGGCGCGGGCCGGGCCGACCAGCCGGGCCAGCCGCTGGGTGCCGCCGGCGCCGGGGATCACACCCAGCAGGATCTCCGGCTGCCCGAGCCGGGCGTTGTCCGCAGCGACCCGGAAGTCGCAGGCGAGCGCCAGTTCGCAGCCCCCACCCAGGGCGTAGCCGGTGATCGCGGCCACCACCGGTTTGGGGATGCTGGCGATGGTGTCGAAGGCACTGGACAGGTCGGGGGCCCGGGCCGCCATGTCGGCGTAGCCCATGTCGGCCATCTCCTTGATGTCCGCGCCGGCGGCGAACACCTTCTCCCCGCCGTACACGATGACGGCGCGGATGTCCCTGCGGGCGGCGGCCTCGGTCGCCGCGACCCGTAGTTCCTCCTGGACGGTGGTGTTCAACGCGTTCATCGGCGGGCGGGTCAGGCGGATCACGCCGACGCCCGGATGCTCCTCGACCGTTTCCAGTCGGACAAACTCCCCCACGACACCTCCTGAGGTACGACAGCGGGCGCGGCCCGCCGGATCACGACGGCGCCGCGCCCGCAGCCTATCCCGGCGGCCGGACAGCTCCGGTGTTCGCCACCGGTCCCCGGGCGATCGCCCGGGGAGGTCAGACGGCCCGTGCGGTGTAGCGGTCGCCGAACCGGTCGACCCGTAGCCGCAGCCCGAAGGTCATGCTGAGGTTGTCGCTGGTGACCACGTCGGGTGCGGGCCCGGCGGCGACGATCGCGCCGTCGCGCAGCAGCATCGCGTGGGTGAAGCCTGGTGGGATCTCCTCGACGTGGTGGGTGACCAGTACGGTCGCCGGTGCGTCCGGGTCCGCAGCCAGGTCGGCGAGCCGCCCGACCAGGTCCTCCCGGCCGCCCAGGTCCAGCCCGGCGGCCGGCTCGTCGAGCAGCAGCAGTTCCGGGTCGGTCATCATGGCGCGGGCGATCTGGGTGCGCTTGCGTTCACCGTCGGACAGCGTCCCGTAGGCACGTCGGGCCAGCGGGCCGATCCCCCACTGCTCGATCAGTTCGGTCGCCCGGCTGGTGTCCAGCTCGTCGTAGCGTTCCCGGAAGCGGCCCGACACCCCCCAGGCGGCGGTCAGTACGGCGTCGTGCACGCTCTCGTCGGCCGGCACCCGTTCGCCGGCGCGCGCGGTGACCAGGCCCAGTCGGGTACGCAGTTCCGCCACGTTGACGCGGCCGAGCTGCTCACCCAGCACGTACGCGCGGCCGGTGGTCGGGTACAGCCGCGCCGAGGCGAGGTTGAGCAGGGTGGTCTTGCCGGCGCCGTTGGGCCCGAGCAGCACCCACCGTTCGTCCAGTTCGACCTGCCAGTCGATGGCCTTGACCAGATGGTTGCCGTCCCGGCTGATGGTCACGTCGTCGACCACGATCACCAGGTCAGGGTCGACCGTCACCTTGTCGGGCGTCTGTGCGCTGTCCGGATACCGTGCCACCACGCGCACATCCAATCATGCGGCTCGCTTGGCCCGGTCCGGCGGCCCGGCCCGGTCGCGATGACCCACAATGCTCGGGGAGCCGTACCGAGGGAGGAGGCCGGCGGGGATGGTCGAGTTCGTGGTGTACCCGGGTCGACCGGAGCCGCTGGGCGCCACCCCTGACGGTGACGGCGTCAATTTCGCGCTCTACAGCGCGGAGGCGTCCCGGGTCGAACTGTGCCTGTTCGATGCCGAGGGCACCGAGCATCGGGTGGCGCTGGACCGCTGTACCGAATCGGTGTGGCACGGCTACCTACCCGGGGTAGGGCCCGGCCAGCGGTACGGCTACCGGGTGGCGGGGCCCTGGCACCCGGCGCAGGGCCGGTGGTTCAACCCGGCGAAGCTGCTGGTCGACCCGTACGCCCGCGCCCTGGTCGGGTCGTTGGGCGGGCACGACGCGTTGGCCAGTGGGCCGGCGGACGGCGTACCGGACCCGCGTGACTCGGCCCCGTACGTGCCCCGCTCGGTGGTCGTCGACCCACCACCGGTGGTCGAACGCCCCCCGCTGCGCCCGCTGCACGACACGGTGCTGTACGAGGCGCATGTACGGGGCCTGACCGCGCGCCTGCCCGGGGTGCCGGCGCCGCTGCGCGGTACGTACGCGGGGCTGGCGCACCCGGCGACGGTGGCACACCTGGTCGAGCTCGGAGTGACGGCGGTGGAGCTGCTGCCGGTGCAGTACAGCGTCACCGAGCCGTCGGTGGCGGCCCGCGGCCTGACCAACTACTGGGGTTACAACACGCTGGGTTACTTCGCGCCGGACACCCGGTTCGCCGCCGGTGACGACGCGGTCGGCGAGTTCCGTTCGATGATCGAGGATCTGCACGCCGCCGACCTCGAGGTGATCCTGGACGTGGTCTACAACCACACCGCGGAAGGTCCGCCGGACGGTCCGACGCTGTGTTGGCGCGGGATCGACAACCGGACCTACTACCGGCTGGAGCCGGACGGCGCCTCCCGCTACCGCGACTACACCGGCTGCGGCAATACCCTGGACCTGCGCCAGCCGCCGGTGCTGCGGATGGTGCTGGACTCGTTGCGCTACTGGGTGTCGGCGATGGGTGTGGACGGTTTCCGGTTCGATCTGGCCAGCGCCCTGGCCCGCTCCAGCGACGGGGTGGACCGCTACTCTGGTTTCCTCGCCGCGGTCGGGCAGGACCCGCTGCTGCGGACGGTCCGGCTGATCGCCGAACCGTGGGACCTGGGGCTGGATGGCTACCAGGTGGGCGGGTTCCCGGCACCGTGGGCGGAGTGGAACGGCCGTTACCGCGACGCGGTGCGTGATTTCTGGCGTGGCGCGGCGCCGGACCTGTCGGAGCTGGGTACCCGGCTGGCCGGTTCGGAGGATCTGTACGGGCTCAGCGGCCGGGCGCCGTCGGCGTCGGTCAACTTCGTCACCGCGCACGACGGTTTCACCCTCCGCGACCTGGTCAGCTACCAGAGCAAGCACAACGCGGCGAACGGCGAGCAGGGCGCCGACGGTACCGACGACAACCGGTCGGTCAATTTCGGGGTGGAGGGTGACAGCGACGACCCGGCGGTCTCCTCGGCCCGGCATCGCCAGGTACGCAACGTGCTGACCACGTTGCTGTTGTCTGCCGGCACTCCGATGCTGCTGGCCGGCGACGAGTTCGGCAACACCCAGTCGGGCAACAACAACGTCTACTGTCAGGACAACGAACTGTCCCACCTGGACTGGTCCACTGTGGACGCCGAGCTGCTGGAGTTCGTACGGCTGCTGTTGGCGCTGCGGGCGGCGGAGCCGGTGTTCCGGCGCGCGACGTTCTTCACCGGCCGGCCGGACGGTACGCCGCCGCGCCGCGACATCCGCTGGTACCGGCCGGACGGCGTGGAACTCACGCACGCCGACTGGCACCGGGCGGGTGGCCGCACGCTGGGCATGTATCTGGACGGTACGCGTACCGGCCGGTGCGACGAGCGGGGCGCGGGCGTCACCGGCGCCAGCTACCTGCTGTGGCTGCACGCCGACGACTCCGAGGTGACGGTGAGCCTGCCGACGGGGTCGTTCAGCGCGGTGCTGGACAGCACGGGTCCGCGTATCGGGGAGTATCCGGCCGGTGCCCGGGTGGGGTTGCCGGCCCGCAGCGTCCTGTTGCTGCGGGCCGGCGGTACGCACTGAGTCAGCCGGCCCGGACCAGCGACATGTATTTCGACCAGTCCCAGTTCGGGCCGGGGTCGGTGTGGTCGGTGCCGGGCACCTCGACGTGACCGATGATGTGGTTGCGGTCGATGGGGATCGAGTATCGGTCGCAGATGTCGCGGGTCAGCTTCGCCGACGCCTGGTACATCGCGTCGGTGAACCAGGACGGGTCGTCGACCCAGCCTTCGTGTTCGATGCCGATGCTGCGGGTGTTGTAGTCCCAGTTGCCGGCGTGCCAGGCGATGTCGTGCTCCCGGACCATCTGGTCGAGGTAACCGTCCGAGGAGCGGGTCACGTAGTGCGCGCACGCGGCGTGTGCCGGGTCCTGGAACAGGCTGATGGTGTTGGCGAACGTCTCCTGGGTGACGTGGATGACGACCATCTCGACCGGGTAGGTACTCGGCCGGTTGGAGGCGGTGTAGTTGCTGGTGCTGGCCGGTACCCAGTGCGCGCCCGGGTAGTCGGTGGTGCCGGCGTGCGGCTTGGCCGCGAACGCGGCGCCGGCTCGCGGCTTCCCGGTCGCGGAGGCGACACCGGCGGGGAGCAGACCTGCGGCGGCGGTGCCTGCCGCGGCCGCGAACAGGGTACGGCGGGACAGTCCGGTAGGGCGCCGGCTCATGAACCCTCCTCCAGAAAAGAATGAAAAGGAAGTTCTGGACATGACGACTTAATACGTCTAGAACCGACTTGTCAATACTTGTCAATTGAAGAGCCCGTGATCGACGCTTTCCTACGCGCATGGTGACCCGCCGGGCACAGAGCCGGGCCCCGGACGACACCCGCTCGTCCGAGGCCCGACGGTCCGTCGCCTAGTTCGGCCGCGGGTAGCTGACCAGCCCCAGCTCGGCGGGGCCGGACAACAACGGATGACGGGGCACCACCCGTACCGTGTAGCCGAACGCACCGGCGCGGGCCAGCGGCAGATCGACCTCGTAACGCAGCCGGCCGGCCTCGTCGCTACCGGTCGGGCGCATCGGTACCGTCCGGACCTCGGCCAGCTCGTCGCTGTCACCTTCCAGCACCCGGCCCGAGCACGCCTGCACGATCACGTCGTCGGGCGAGAGCCGCCCCAACCGGACCTCCGCGCGCAGCCGCAGCGCCGCGCCCAACCGTGGAGTCGCGCCGGCCTCCTCGGCGCCGGCCGACTCGACGTGCTCGACACACACCTCACCCCAGCCGTCGTGCATCCGACTGGCGAAGCGGGCCAGTTCACGGCCAGGTGTGCCGCCATCGGCCGACATCACCCGGGACGCGGCACCCGCCGGCAGGTACAGCCGGTCAACGTAGTCCCGCACCATCCGGCTGGCCAGTACGTTCGGCCCCAGCGAGCGCAGCGTGTGGCGCACCATCGCCACCCAGCGGTCCGGCAGACCGCTCGCGTCCCGGTCGTAGAACAGCGGTACGACGTGGTTCTCCAGCAGGTCGTACAGTGCCGCGGCCTCCAGGTCGTCGCGCCGGTCCGGGTCGACCACGCCACCCGCCGTCGGGATCGACCAGCCGTTCTGACCGTCGCAGAACTCGTCCCACCAGCCGTCCCGAATGGACAGGTTGAGACCGCCGTTGAGCGCCGATTTCATCCCCGACGTACCGCACGCCTCCAGCGGACGCAGCGGGTTGTTCAACCACACGTCGCAACCCGACACCAGGTAGCGAGCCATGCCCATGTCGTAGTCGGGCAGGAACACGATGCGGTGCCGCAACCGCTGGTCGTCGGCGAACCAGACCATCTCCTGGATGAGCTTCTTGCCGCCCTCGTCGGCCGGATGCGCCTTGCCGGCCACCACGATCTGCACCGGCCGGTCGGTGGAGCACAGCAACCGCTCCAGCCGCTGACGGTCCCGCAGCATCAGCGTCAGCCGCTTGTAGCTGGGCACCCGGCGGGCGAACCCGATGGTCAGCGCGTCCGGGTCCAGCGCGTCGGCCACCCAGCCCAGCTCGGCCTCGCTGAACCCGCGACGCAACGCCGAGGAACGCACCCGCCGTCGTGCCTCACCGACCAGCTCGGCACGCAGGGCGCGGCGTACCGACCAGATCTCCTCGTCGGAGACCTTCTCCACCGGGCCGGCACCGTCGGCGGACGGGTCGTCGCCGCCGGCCCGGGCCAGCAGGTCCTGGGCGGGCCGGGCCACCCAGGTCTGCGCGTGCACACCGTTGGTGACCGAGGTGATGGGCACCTCGTCGGTGTCGAAGTCCGGCCACAGCGAGGCGAACATCTCCCGGCTGACCTGGCCGTGCAGTACCGAGACGCCGTTGCAGCGCTGCGCCAGCCGCAGACCCATGTGCGCCATGTTGAACACGTTCGGGTCGGACTCGGCGCCCAACGCGAGGATCCGCTCCACCGGCATTCCGGGGCTGGTGTTGTCCCCGCCGAAGAAGTGCGCGACCAGGTCGCGCGGGAACCGGTCGATGCCGGCCGGTACGGGGGTGTGCGTGGTGAACACCGTGCCCGCCCGCACCACCCGCAGCGCGGCGTCGAAGTCCGGACCGCCGGGCTGCTCCACCATCTCCCGGATGCGTTCCACGCCGAGGAAACCGGCGTGCCCCTCGTTGGTGTGGTAGACGCCGGGCTCGGGGGCACCGGTGAGTTCGCACCAGGCCCGTACCGCCCGTACCCCACCGACACCCAGCAGCGTTTCCTGCAGCAGCCGGTGCTCGATGCCGCCGCCGTAGAGCCGGTCGGTGACCGCCCGCTCCGGCGGCGCGTTGCTCTCCAGGTCCGAGTCGAGCAGCAGCAGGGTGACCCGACCCACCTGGGCCTGCCAGATCTGGGCGCGCAGCTGCCGGCCCTCCGGCAGCCCCAGCCGTACCTGCACCGGCGCGCCGGCCGGGTCACGGAGCCTGGTCAGCGGCAGACCGTGCGGGTCCAGCGCCGGGTACTGCTCGGCCTGCCAACCGTCCGAGGTCAGGCTCTGGCTGAAGTAGCCGGAGCGGTAGAGCAGGCCGACACCGAGGATCGGTACACCGAGGTCACTGGCTGCTTTCAGGTGGTCACCGGCCAGGATGCCCAGCCCGCCGGAGTACTGCGGCAGCACCTCGGTGACGCCGAACTCCGGCGAGAAGTACGCGATCAGCCCGGGGCTGTCCGCGCCCTGCGCCTGGTACCAGCGCGGCTCGCTGAGGTAGGTGCGCAGGTCCTGGTGGGCGACCCGGAGCCGGTCGAGGAAGTCGCCGTCGGCGGCCAGTTCGTCCAGCCGCTCGGCGGAAACCTCACCGAGCAACCGGACCGGATCGTGGCCGCAGCGTCTCCACAGCACCGGATCGACCGATTCGAACAGGTCGAGGGTCGGCGGGTGCCAGGACCACCGCAGATTGGTGACCAACTCATCGAGGGCGGTCAGAGGGGCGGGCAGTGCAGCCCGGACCGTGAACCGACGTAACGCTCTCACGGGAGACCGACCATACTCCACCGGTCGGCCCACCCTGCGGCTATCGACCGAGCTTCGACTCCGCCACGCGTGGCCGTGACCTGCCAGTTATCCGCGACGGCGCCGGTCAGGGGGCGTCCGCGGTCTCCGTGACCGGGTCGCCGGTGGTCTCGAAGATCTCCTCCCGGGCCACCTCCAGCGCGGTGAGCACAGCGCCTTTCAGTACCGGGTCGGCCGCCATCCCGGTGCTGACGACCTGGGGCGCCACCGGGGCGAGCTGGCGTACCTCCCGTTCCACCCGGTCGGCCAGTTCGCTGCCGCCCGCCCGGCCGACCGCGCCGGCCAGTACGACCAGTGCCGGGTCGAGCACCACCGAGACGGCGACGGCGCCCAGCGCGATGCGCCGGGCGACCTCGTCGAGCAGCGGCCCACCGGCCTGCGGCTCGCGTACGGCGGCATGCAGCGCCTCGGCGGCGGTCTGCGCCTCGAAGCCGTGTTCTGCGGCCAGGGCAAGTACCTGGTCGCCGCCAGCCAGCGCACTGTAGGGGGCCTTCGCCAGCCGGGTGACCCCGTGTACGACCTCGGCACCGGGCACCGGCAGGTAGCCGACCTCGCCGGCGGCGCCCATCACGCCCTGGTGCAACCGGCCACCGAGCATCACGCCGACGCCCATCCCCCGGTCGCACCAGAGCAGGACGAAGTCGTCCACGTCGCGGGCGGCGCCGAACCGGTGTTCGGCGACGGCCGCCAGGTTGACGTCGTTGACGATGCGTACCGGCCGGCGAAGCCCGTTGGTGAGGGCGGCGAGCAGTCCTCGGTGCCAGCGGGGCAGTTCCCAGGAGAAGGAGACCTCACCGGTACGCGGGTCGATCACGCCGGGCGAGCCGAGGACCACGTGCCGGATCTTGTCGGCGGGCAGGTCGGAGGACTCGGCGACCTTGTCCAGTGCGGTGTGTACGAGGCCGACCGGGTCGGCGGTGATGTCGGCTTCGACGTCCGCGCGGGCCCGTTCGGCGCCGGTGATGTCGGCGGCGACGGCGGTGATGCCGGTGGGCGCGATGACCATGCCGACCACGTACGCGGCTGCGGGTACCACGGCGTACACCTGGGCGCTGGGGCCGCGGCCGCCGACGGAGACGCCGGCGCGTTCGACCAGGCCGCGCCCTTCGAGGCGTTCCACCAGCTGGGAGGCGGTGACTTTGGACAGCCCGGTGAGCTCGCCGAGTTGGGCGCGGGTGAGTGGGCCGTGCGCGAGGAGCAGTTCGAGCGCGGCCCGGTCGTTGAGTGCCCGCAGCAGGCTGGGAGTTCCGGGCTGGCGCGCTCGACTCATACCCATTCGTCCTCTAGTTTTAAGGAAAGTTTCCTATTGGATTTCCCCTCGGCAGGGACACCGGTCAGCTTACGGTCCGACGATCACCCGGCCGGCGGGCCACCGCCCCTGCCCTGGGCCACAACACGGGAGCGACGCATGACCGGACCGGCACCACGGACCCAGGCGCTGCGCACCCTGCTGGCCGCGTTTCCGGGCCACCGCGTCCCGGACTGGATACACCGGCTCGGCGACGAAGGGCTCGGCGGCGTCGTACTGTTCGGCCACAACATCGACCACCCCGGGCAGGTCGCCCGCCTGGTCAGCCAGCTGCGCACCGGGCAGGACGAGCTGCTCGTGGCTCTCGACGAGGAGGGCGGCGACGTCACCCGGCTCGGCTACGCACACGGCAGCCGCTATCCGGGCAACGCGGCGCTCGGCGCGGTCGACGACGTGGCCCTGACCCGGCAGGTGTACCGGGCGCTGGGTGCCGAACTGTCCGCACTGGGCATCACGCTCAACCTGGCGCCCACGGTCGACGTCAACTCCGCCGACGACAACCCGGTCATCGGCACCCGATCGTTCGGCACCGATCCCAGCAGGGTCGCCGCACACTCCGCGGCGGCCGTCGCCGGGCTCGCCGAAGCCGGCGTGGCCGCCTGCGTCAAACACTTCCCCGGGCACGGCGCCACCCGGGTCGACTCGCACGACACGGTGCCGGTGGTGGACGCGCCGCTGACGCTGCTGCGCTGCCGGGACCTGCCGCCGTTCGCGGCAGCCGTCGCGGCCGGTGCGCCGGCGGTGATGACCGCGCACATCCGGGTACCGGCGCTGACCGGTGAACTGCCCGCCACCTTCAGCCGGGCCGCCCTGCACGACCTGCTGCGTGGCGAGCTGGGCTTCACCGGCGCCATCGTCACCGACGCGCTGGAGATGGGCGGCGCGACCGGCGCACACGGCATGGGTGACGCCGCCGTACGTGCCCTCGTCGCCGGTGCCGACGTGCTCTGCCTCGGCGCCCGGATCACCGAGGAGCTGGTGCAGGACACGGTCGCGGAGATCGTGTCGGCCATACGGGACGGCCGGCTGGCCGCCGACCGGCTGGCCGACGCGGCGGCTCGCTCGCAACGGCTCGCAGCGCTGCGGCCCCGCCGAACGCCCGTACCGGACGAGACCGGCGGACGGGACGAGATCGGCCTGACCGCCGCACGCCGGGCGCTGCGCATCCACGGCGTACTGCCCCCGCCCGGGCGGCCGCTGATCGTCGAGCTGGACGCACCGCCGAGCATCGCCGTCGGCGAGGTGCCATGGGGTCTGCTGCCCTATCTGAACGGCACCGCTACCGAAGCCGACGTACTCCGGCTGCGACCGTTGGACGACAGCGCCCCGGTCGACGTGGACCGGCTGGTACGCCGCGCGGCCGGCCGTCCGATCATCGTGGTCACCCGCGACACCCACCGCCACCGGCCAATCCGTGAGCTGATCGAACGCATCACCGCGGCGTACCCGCGGGTGGTGATGGTCGAGATGGGTTGGCCGGCGTGGCGGCCCCGGCAGGCGGTGGGCTACCTGGCCACCTTCGGCGCCGGGCCGGCCAACGCCCGGGCCGCGGCAGAGGCGCTGCTCGCCTCCCCCTGACGCCGGGCGCCGCGCCGCGCCGCGCCGACGAGGGTCCGGCCTGGCAAGGGTGCGTGCCGCGCTGCGGCCCGCCGGGGCTGCGGATACGGTAAAAAGCGATGACCGGACGAATCCCCATTGAGCGCGTCACCCCCGTCGTCGACTGTGGCCGCCACCCGGCCAAGGCAGTCGTCGGCGAGTTGGTGAACATCAGCGCCACCGTGTACCGCGAAGGCCACGACGCACTCGGCTGCAACGTCGTATGGCGTAGCCCCGGCGGTGACAGGCAGCCCTTCACCCGACTGTCCGAGCAGCCCGAGGAACGGGACCGCTGGGCGGCGCAGATCGAACCCGACGCGATGGGTCGGTGGAGCTTCACCATCGAGGCGTGGAGCGACCCGTACCGCACCTGGCACCACGCGGTGAGCGCCAAGATCGACGCCGGGCAGGGCCTGGCGGACCTGGCCAACGATCTCGCCGAGGGCGCCGAGACCCTGACCCGGGCGCTGCGGCTGGTGCCGAAGGAGCGCCGGGCGGAGCTCACCGCGGCAGCGGAGGCGCTGCGCGACGAGCGCCTCGACCTCTACCACCGGGTCTCCCCCGCACTGGGCCTGGCCGGCCTGCTCTGGGACTTCCCGGTCCGAGACCTGGTCTCCCGGTCGGCGACGTACCCGATCTGGGTGGACCGGCCACGGGCGCTGTTCGGCTCCTGGTACGAACTGTTCCCCCGTTCGGAGGGTGCGGTACTGCCCGACCCGGGCCGCGACGCGGTCTCCCCGCCCGTACACGGCACGTTCAAGACCGCCGCGGAACGCCTGCCCGCGGTCGCGGCAATGGGTTTCGACATCGTCTACCTGCCGCCGATCCACCCGATCGGTACGGTCAACCGCAAGGGCCGCAACAACGCCCTGGTCGCCGAGCCCGACGACGTGGGTTGCCGTGGGCGATCGGCTCCGCCGAGGGCGGCCACGACGCGGTCCATCCGCAGCTGGGCACCCTGGCGGACTTCGACGCATTCGTGGCCCGTACCCGCGAACTGGGCATGGAGGTCGCGCTCGACCTGGCCCTGCAGTGCGCGCCGGACCATCCGTGGGTCGCCGAGCATCCGGAGTGGTTCACCCAGCGGGCCGACGGCTCGATCGCCTACGCGGAGAACCCGCCGAAGAAGTACCAGGACATCTACCCGGTCAACTTCGACCGGGATCCGAAGGGCATCCGGGCCGAGGTGCTGCGCATCGTCCGGCACTGGATCGACCACGGGGTGAAGATCTTCCGGGTCGACAACCCGCACACCAAGCCAGTCAACTTCTGGCAATGGCTGATCGCCCGGGTGCACCAGGAGCACCCGGACGTGCTGTTCCTGGCCGAGGCGTTCACCCGCCCGGCGATGATGCACGGGCTGGCCAAGGCCGGTTTCACCCAGTCCTACACGTACTTCACCTGGCGCACCGGTAAACAGGAGCTGGCCGAGTACGGCACCCAGCTGGTCGACTCGATCGACTACATGCGGCCCAACTTCTGGACCAACACCCCCGACATCCTGCACGCCAGCCTGCAGCAGGGCGGGCCGCCGATGTTCACGATCCGCGCCGTTCTGGCCAGCATGATGACGCCCAGCTGGGGCATGTACGCCGGCTACGAACTGTACGAGCACCGGGCCCGGCACGAGGGCAGCGAGGAGTACCTGGACTCGGAGAAGTACCAGCTGCGTCCCCGGGACTGGGCGCGGGCGGCGGCCGAGGGCACCTCGCTGGCGCCCTACGTCACCCGGCTCAACGAAATCCGGCGGGCCAACCCGGCGCTGCAGCAGCTACGGGAGCTGACCTTCCACCAGATCGACAACGACGCGATGCTCTGCTTCTCCAAACGTGACCAGCGCACCGGCAACACCGTTCTGGTGGTGTGTCTACTGGATTCACACAACACCCATTGGGGCAATACCTCACTGGAGCTGCCCGCGCTCGGCCTGGACTGGTCCGAACGGTTCCGGGTACGCGACGAGATCACCGGCGCCGAATTCGACTGGGGGCAGTTCAACACGGTGCGGCTGGATCCGACCCAGGAGCCGGCGCACGTACTGACCGTTCACCCGTACCGGTGACGGCGGGCCACCCGGCGGTGTGGCAGAGATGTGGCAGGCAGGATCTTTTCGGGTGCGGACGCGAGGTGTGCGGTGAGTGAGACAGCGGTTCGGGCGGACCACGAGCTGGGCGAGGGCAGCCACGTCACTGCCGACGGGCAGGTCACCCACCCCGGGGCGGAGGACTACAGGTCGGCCCGGGCGTTGCCCACCGACCCGCTGTGGTTCAAGCGGGCCGTGTTCTACGAGGTGCTGGTGCGGGCATTCTTCGACTCGACCGCCGACGGCTGCGGTGACCTGCGCGGGCTGACCGCCAAGCTGGACTACCTGTCCTGGCTCGGGGTGGACTGCCTGTGGCTGCCGCCGTTCTACCAGTCGCCGCTGCGTGACGGCGGCTACGACATCGCCGACTTCTACCAGGTGCTGCCCGAGTTCGGTACGGTCGAGGACCTCGTGGTGCTGCTCGACGAGGCGCACAAGCGGGGCATCCGGGTGATCACCGATCTGGTCATGAACCACACCTCCGACCAGCACCCGTGGTTCCAGGAGTCGCGCCGGGAGCCCGACGGACCCTACGGCGACTATTACGTCTGGTCCGATCACGACGAGCGCTACCCGGAAGCGCGGATCATCTTCGTGGACACCGAGGAGTCCAACTGGACCTTCGACCCGGTGCGTCGGCAGTTCTACTGGCACCGGTTCTTCTCCCACCAGCCGGACCTCAACTACGACAACCCGGCCGTGCAGGAGGAGATGATCAACGTCCTGCGCTTCTGGTTGAACCTGGGCATCGACGGGTTCCGGATGGACGCGGTGCCGTACCTGTTCGAACGCGACGACACCAACTGCGAGAACCTGCCGGAGACGCACGAGTTCCTGCGCACCGTGCGCAAGGTGGTGCAGGACGAGTACCCGGGGCGGGTGCTGCTGGCCGAGGCCAATCAGTGGCCTTCGGACGTGGTGGACTACTTCGGTGAGGCGCAGAGCGGTGGCGACGAGTGCCACATGGCGTTCCATTTCCCGCTGATGCCGCGCATCTTCATGGCGGTTCGCCGCGAGTCGCGGTTCCCGATCTCGGAGATCATGGAGCAGACGCCGTCGATCCCGTCGCACTGCCAGTGGGGCATCTTCCTGCGCAACCACGACGAGTTGACGCTGGAGATGGTCACCGACGACGAACGTGACTACATGTACGGCGAGTACGCCAAGGATCCGCGGATGCGCGCCAACATCGGCATCCGGCGCCGGCTCGCCCCGCTGCTGGACAACGACCGCAACCAGCTCGAACTGTTCACCGCGATGCTGTTGTCGTTGCCCGGGTCGCCGATCCTGTACTACGGCGACGAGATCGGCATGGGTGACAACATCTGGCTCGGTGACCGCGACGCGGTCCGTACGCCGATGCAGTGGACCCCGGACCGTAACGCCGGGTTCAGCCAGGCCAACCCGGGGCGGCTGTACCTGCCGACGATCATGGACCCGATCTACGGGTTCCAGACGATCAATGTGGAAGCGCAGCTGAATTCCTCGGCGTCGCTGCTGCACTGGACCCGCCGGATGATCGAGGTACGCAAGCGGCACCCCGCGTTCGCGCTCGGCGAGTTCCACGACCTGGGTGGATCGAACCCGTCCGTACTGTCCTACCTGCGGGAATACCGGGGTCCGTCCGATCCGGCGGACCCGGATTCGGCGGAGATCCACGACGTGGTGCTGTGCGTGAACAACCTGTCGCGCTTCCCGCAGCCGATCGAGCTGAACCTGCGGGCGTGGGAGGGCCGGGTGCCGGTGGAGCTGTCCGGGCGGGTGCTGTTCCCGCCGATCGGGGAGCTGCCGTACCTGCTCACGCTGCCCGGCCACGGGTTCTTCTGGTTCCAGATCAGCGCCCGCGACGAGACCGCCTGACCGCCCTGCCCTGGTGGAGGAGTACCCGACCGGGCCGCAGCCCCGACACCGACGGACCCGCTGGTCCGTACGAGGAAGGTTGTACAGATGAGCGACGACGCGAGGCGTCCACCGGTACCGCAGGATGTGGCGCGCGCCGAGCGTCGACGCGGGTCTCCCGGCCCGGACACGGCCGAGGGGCGAGCCGCAGCGATCGTCGGCGGGCTGGCCGGGTGGCTGCCGGAGCAACGCTGGTTCGCCGGTAAGGGTCGCGAGGTGACCGACGTGTCGCTGGTGCGGGCGGTGGCGCTGTCCGGCGCCGACGGACCGCTGTTGGACCAGCTGGTGGTGGAGGTGTCCTACCAGCAGGGCCGGTCGGACCGCTACCAGTTGCTGGTGGGCTACCGGGAGACCCTGCCCGAACGGTTGGAGCATGTACGGATCGGCACGGCGGGCGCGCTGAGCGGCTACGCCGGCGAATGGGACGAGGAACTCGCCGAGACGCTGCTGCGGCTGATCGCCGAGGGTGCCGCACAGGACGGCATCGTCTTCCGGGCGGAGGCCGGCGCGCGGATCCCGACCGGGCTGCCGGCCCGGGTGGTGGACGCCGAGCAGTCCAACACCAGCATCATCTACGACGAGTACGCGATCCTGAAGCTGTTCCGGCGGCTCACGCCGGGCCGCAACCCGGATGTGGAGCTGAATCGGGCGCTGCGCCGGACCGGTTCCAGCCACGTCGCGGAACTGCTCGGCGAGATCGAGGGTGAGCTGTCGGGCGCGCCGGTGTCCTACGCGATGCTGTCGGCGTACGCGGAGAACTCTGCGGAGGGTTGGGCGATGGCCACCGCGAGTGTCCGGGACCTGTTCGCCGAGGGTGATCTGCGCGCCGACGAGGTGGGTGGTGATTTCGCCGGTGAGGCGGAACGGCTCGGTGAGGCGATCGCCTCGGTGCACGCCGACCTGGCCGAGATGCTGGGCAGCACCGAATGGGACCACGCCGGCTACGGGCAGTTGTCGGAGGCGATGACCGCACGGCTGGCCGGGGCGGTGGACGTGGTTCCGGAGCTGGCGGAGTTCGCCGGCCCGTTGCGCGCGGAGTTCGCCGCGGTGGCGGAGCTTCCCGGCCCGTTGCCGGTCCAGCGGGTGCACGGTGATCTGCATCTGGGTCAGGTGCTGCGGACCCCGACCTCCTGGCTGGTCATCGATTTCGAGGGCGAGCCAGTGAAGCCGCTGTCGGAGCGGCTGCGGCCGGATTCACCGCTGCGTGACGTGGCCGGGATGCTGCGCTCGTTCGACTACGCCGCCGAGCATCTGCTGGTTTCCGAGAGCGATCAGCACCAGTTGGAGTTCCGGGCGCAGGAGTGGGCCGAGCGTAACCGGCAGGCGTTCTGCACCGGCTACGCCTCCGCCGCGCCGGTGGACCCGCAGCGGCACGCCACGCTGTTGCGGGCGTACGAGCTGGACAAGGCCGTGTACGAGGTGGTGTACGAGGCGCGGCACCGCCCGGCATGGCAGAGTATCCCGCTGCGCTCGATCGCCCGGATGCTGCGCGGCGACGTGCCGCCGATGCATGCCGGCAGCAGCGGGCGATGACGGGCAGTTCCTACCGTCCCGCGTATTTCACTCGGTTCTGGCCACACCGTGCCATAATCAGCCCGACCGACCGGTTCGGACCGTGGTGGGGATGTGAAGCGTGGTGCCGCAGAGACCCTTGTCCTACGCCGACGTCGAGGTGGAGTTGCGCAGACATGGGAAGGTGCAGGAATGCGCGGTGAGGGCCGTCCAGGTGGGCCGGCGTACGATAGTGACCGCCTACGTCGTGAGCAGTTGGAAGAGGGTCAGCCCGGCTGAACTGCGCGCTTTCCTGGCCGGGCCGCGGGTACCACGTCACCGGATCCCCCGCGCCGTGGTCCAGGTGCGCTCCCTGCCACGGACCGACACCGGCGAGGTGGACTACCCGGGTCTCCCGTTGCCGGTCGAACCGGACGCGGTACGGGCCCGCAGCGGTAAGGCGGGCGGCGGCTCCAGCGGGTCCCCTGATGTCATCTGGCCGACCTTCGCGATCGTGAGCGGGGTGGCCGCTCTCCTCGCGTTCCTGATGACCGATACCTTCTGGCCCTACTCCACCGACCTGTCGGCGGTGCCCAGCCCTTACAGCGGCTTCTTCCTTGGTCTCTACATCGCCGAGTGCCTGGCCTTCGGTCTCGGCATCGGTGTGCTGGTCTACGGTCGACGCCTGCTGCGCCACCGGGGCTCACCGTCCTGGCTGCGCATCCCCGCCCACCTGGCGCTGGTCTGGCTGCTGGTGGCGTGGTGGCCGCAGGACAACTTCTACCGGCTCGCTGCGAAGACCGACTGGCCGAGACAGGCAGCCCTGGTCTATGGGTTCAACGTCACCCTGATGATCGCCGCCGTGGTGCTCGTCGCGTACCTGACGGCCGGAGCTGCCGACCGGAAGCGGTGAAGTCACCGAACATCTCGCCCAGCTCCCGGTTGGCCCGACGCACCGCGGCCTCCGCCTCATCGAGGGTGCCGAGAGCGCGCGCCGCGATCAGCGCACCCATATACGGTGCCGGTTCGAGGACCTCTGTCGGGATGGTGACCAGCAGGATCGCGCCCAGGGTCCGACAGTCGGCGACGAGACGCGCGAGGTGTTCCCGCCATGCCGCGCTGGGCAGCCGCGCACCCAGCGCGAGCCGGTCCAGTGTCCGGACGACGTGACGCCCACCGCGGAGCCGGTCCAATCGGGCCTGCACCGTGAACGCCACGGCCGGGCCGGTCAGGCGCAGGTTGATCTCGGTCGGCGCCGGACGGTTCGACCGGTCGGTGACGAAGTCCACGTCGTACCAGCCCCGGTAGCCTTCTTCGGCCAGGCGGCGGCCGACCGCCATACCGAATCGTGCAACCGGGCCGGCGATCTCGTCCGGTATGGCGCCCGGGCCGATGGTGACTCCCTGGTAGCTGGTCTGGTCGATGTCCATCGTGCCGGTACCGACCGGATGGACCGCACCGTCTGCATCGACGACCGCGTCGAAGGTGGGGTTGCGGTACGGGCCGCCGCCGGGCACGTACTCCTCCAGCAGGATCGCGCCCCGGGCCCACTGCCGAAACGCGGCACGTAGTCCGGCGCCGCGACCCGGCAGGACATGGGTGCCGACACCGCCGACGCCGTATTCACGCTTCAGCACGATCGGTCCGGTCGCGGCGAGCGCACGCAGCAGGCCACAGCGGGTGCCGACAGACCCTTGGGCCGGGACGGTGACCTCCGGGTGTTCGGCGGCCAGCTCCTCGAACAGCGCGTGCGCGCCCGCCTTGGACTCGTACCGGCGCACGGTCGCCAGCACATCCGGGTCCGCCGGCAGGATGCGCTCGAACCCGACGGTACGTCCCCACGGAAGCACCCGGGACGGGGAGTTCGTGATCTGCTCCAGCAGCCCCGGCCGGGCGAGGATGGCCTCTGACACCTGACCGTCCGCGGCGATGCCGCTGTGCACACTCACCTCGCCCCAGTCCAGTTCTGTGGCCAGGTCCCGGATCCACTGCTCGTCCACCGTCTCTGGCAGGACGACGAGTTCGGGGTGCGGGCTAGCGAAAACGGCCAGGCACGAGTAGGGGTCGGCCCCCGGGCCGATATCGGCGAGCATGCCATTGAACTCCCGGACGTTGCCCACGTTGACGGTGCGCCCTCCCCCGGTCCACGCCGCTACCCAGGGCGGATCCGGCTGCGGCCACGCCATCAGGGGAGACAACGCCACCGTGCGCGTGGCAGCATCGGAGGATGTCGCGCGTTCGGCGCCCATCCGGAGGTAGAAGCCCTCGGCGTGCGGATCGGCTCCGATCGTCACGCGGGTGATGCCGAGACTCGCCGCGGTACGCAGCACATGCCGGTACAGCACCCGGCCGACACCGGAACCGACCACCACCGGATCGACGAACAACATGCCCAGTTCACCGGCCGGCGGCTCACCATCCAGGGTCGCGAACCCCACGATCACGTCTCCACGTTCGGCGACAGTGACCCGGCGGCAGTGCACTTCCTCGGGCCGAAGCCGCAGTTCGTCGCGGCAGGAGTCGAGAAACGACCGGTCGTATCCCCAGTGCGCCTTGGCACGCAGGGCCAGCGCACTGAGTTCGGATGCCTCTCCCGGCCGGGCCGCCCGGAGCCGCACGGTGGCCAACGCGTGTCTCATGCACGGATGCTCCCATGGCCACGCCTGGCACCGATTCGACCGGATCCGCCTACTCTTCGACAATGATCCGTGACGCCATGTGCGCCATTTGACGATCGACATCTCTTGACCGCTTCATCCGACCCTACTAGCTTGTTACAAATCGTTGCTGTTTTCGTACGATCTGTAACGGAGGTCAGGGTGTCCGACGAGACGACCGGTTCCACGGTGCCACGCCGGCAGTTGGGCCGGGAACTGCGCCGGTTACGGGAGGCGGCCGGCATCACCGTCGAAGCCGCCTCCGAGATGCTGGAATGGTCCCGACCGAAGCTGTGGCGCATCGAGAAGGGTGCCGTGGCGCTGCGCTCGCTCGATGTGGAAGCGATGTGCCGCTCCTACGGCGCCGACGCCGCGATCACCACCGCGCTGATGGGCCTGGCCAAGGACACCAAGGCCAAGGGCTGGTGGCAGTCCTACAACGACGTCATCCCGGCCTGGTTCGACGTCTACCTCGGCCTGGAGGCCGCGGCCGACTCGATCTGCGAGTACGCACCGGAACTGGTGCCCGGCCTGCTGCAGACCGAGGCGTACGCACGAGCCTTGTTCGCGCTGCCCGGCGGCCCGGCCGACGAGTCCGAGATCGACCGACGGGTGGCGTTGCGGCTCGGCCGCCACCAGCTGCTGACCCGCCGCTATCCGGCGCCGCTGGCGGTCACGTTCATTCTCAACGAGGCCGTACTGCGCCGCCCGGTCGGCGACCACCAGGTGATGGCCGCGCAGCTGGCCCACATCGTCCAGACCACCGAACTGTCCACAGTAGACGTACGGGTTCTCCCGTTCGACGCCGGCGCCCACAGCGCGGCAGTGGCCGGCTGGTTCTCCACCGTCGAATTCCGCAGCCCCAACGAGCCCGACGTCGTGTATTGCGAGGGCCTCACCGGTTCGCTCTACCTGGACAAGCCCTTTGAGATTGATCAGTACAGGGCTGTCCTGCAAGATCTGATGGGTAAGTCACTCGGTGAAGCCGAATCACGAGAACTGATCGCCAGCGTGGCAAAGGAGTACTTCCATGGTTGATCTGGGCAGCGCGCAGTGGCGCAAGAGCACCCGGTCCGGGCAGAACGGTGGAAGCTGCGTCGAGGTGGCGGACAACATCAGTGACATCGTCGCTGTCCGCGACTCCAAGGACCCGAACGGACCAGCGCTGGTCCTCGACCCCACCGCCTGGGCCGCCTTCACCAGGCAGGTCAGGAACGGCAGCCTCGACGGCTGACGAGCTCAGAGCAGACCGGCGTCGGTCAGGTAGCGGCGGGCCGGGCCGGCGCCGGTCCAGCGCTGCGCACTGAGGCCGGCGGCGAGAGCCCCATCCACATTGGACTGCTTGTCGTCCAGGAACAGGCAGTCGGCGGGCCTGGCCGCCAACTGTCGGGTCAGCAGCTGCCAGATCTGCGGGTCCGGCTTGGCGCAGCCCAGGTCACCCGATATCACCACGTGCTGGAAGTGCGCGGCCCAGGGCTGGTCCCGGAACGCCCGGCCGTGCGCGACCGGCGCGTTGGACAGCATCGACAGCGCAACGCCGGCCCGGTCGAGGTCACCGAGCAGGGCGAGGGTCGCCGGGTCCAGATCCAGCCAGCCGAGGATGTCGGCCTCGGTGAGGGCGACGGCCTGCCGCTCGCTGACCCGTACGCCGGCCTGGTCACCGACCGCCCGCCAGTAGTCCAGGTCCGGGCAGCCCCGGTCGTAGGGGTCCCGCAGCTCCCAGTACGCGGCGCTGAAGGCTTCCTCGGGCGCGCCGACCAGCGCCGCGAGCGCGGGTACCGCCGTGGTGCGGCGGGCGATGACCTCACCGAAGTCCAGTACCACCCACTGCATCCGGCTCTCCCCTGAATCCGCGGCGCCACTGTTCGATCGGACCGGAGTCCGTACAGTGCGACCCTAGCGGGCCGACCCGGTGGCGCCCATGCCGCGTGGCACGATTCGGGCACCGGGCGCAAACCTGTCGGAGGGCTTTACTAGGGTGTGCGGCCATGACAGGACGACCACTTTCCGAGATCGTGGACGCGAGCTGGGTGCCGGTGCTGGAACCGGTCGCCGACCAGATCGCCACGATGGGCGAGTTTCTGCGCGTGGAGAACACCGAGGGTCGGGGCTATCTGCCGGCCGGCGACGCGGTGCTGCGGGCCTTCCGCCAGCCGCTGGCCGATGTGCGGGTGCTGATCGTCGGGCAGGACCCGTACCCGACGCCCGGCAACCCGGTGGGCCTGTCGTTCTCGGTGGCGCCCGAGGTGCGGATCCCGGCCAGCCTGCGCAACATCTTCAAGGAATACTGCGAGGACCTGGGCTACCCGAAGCCGGCCAACGGTGACCTGACCCGGTGGACCGAGCATGGGGTGCTGCTGCTCAACCGGGTGCTGACGGTGCAGCCGGGCAACCCGGGTTCGCACCGCGGCAAGGGCTGGGAGCAGGTCACCGATGCGGCCATCAGCGGTCTGGTGGCCCGGGGCGGTCCGCTGGTGGCGATTCTGTGGGGCCGCGACGCGCAGTCGTTGCAGCCGCTGCTGGGCGATACCCCGGTGCTGCGCAGCGTGCACCCGAGCCCGATGTCGGCGGCCCGGGGGTTCTTCGGTTCGAAGCCGTTCAGCCAGGCCAACGAGCTGCTGGTGCAGCGGGGCGGCGCGCCGGTGGACTGGAAGCTGCCCTGACCCCGCGTCCGGGTGCCGGCACCGCCGGCACCCGGACCGGTCAGTCGGTACGCCCGCTGACCCAGCTGACCTGCGGCGAGTGGTAGTAGTTGATTCCCTGCACGCTCCAGCGTGGTGCCTGCGCGCCGAGCCGGTGGGCGAAGGCGGTCCAGTGGTGGCTGCTCTGCGGTGACCAACCGATCTCGGCGGCGGAGGTGACCCGCGGGAAGGCCAGGTATTCCAGGTCCTTCGAGGTGCTGATGGTCTCCGCCCACAGCGGCGCCTCGACGCCGAGGACGGCCGACGCGTTCCCGTCATTGAGCAGCGTCGCCGGGTCCCAGTCGTAGGAGTCCTGGACCGTCACATAGCCGGCCCAGTGCAGGCCGAGCTTGGTCTTCTTGTTGTACTTCTGGTCCAGGTAGACGTGGTTGGACGGCGACATGATCAGCTTGACGCCGTGCTGGCTGGCGTCGGCCAGTTTCTGGTTGTCGCCCTTACCGTCCCAGTCCTGCGCGACGGTGCCGGGGGTCAGGGTGGTGGCGGCGATCTGGTTCCAGCCGATCATCGTCTTGTGGTAGCGCGCCACGATCGGCTGCACCTTGTCGATGAAGGTGGCGTAGTCGGCGTCGTCGACCCCGAACGCCTCGTCCCCGCCGATGTGCAGGTACGGACCGGGGGTCAGCGCGGCGAGCTGGCGGACCACCGTGTCGATGAAGCTGTAGGTGGTGTCGCTGCCGATGCACAGCGCGGTGTTCGGGCTGCCGATCTTGGTGTACGCGGGTGGCGCCTGGCCGTTGCAGGTCAGCGTGCCGTACGAGTGCAGTGCCGCGTTGGTGTGGCCGGGCATGTCGATCTCGGGCACCACCGTGACGGCGTGCTGCTTGGCGTAGGTGACGATCGTCGTGTAGTCGGCCTGGGTGTAGTAGCCGCCGGCACCGCCGCCGCCCTCGGTGGCGCCGCCGATGCGGGTCAGGTCCGGCCAGCCGTCGATGGCGATGCGCCAGCCCTGGTCGTCGGACAGGTGCAGATGCAGATAGTTGATCTTGTACTGGGAGAGCTGGTCGATGTAGCGCTCCACCGCCGACACCCCGAAGAAGTGCCGGGACACGTCCAGCATGGCGCCCCGGTAGGCGTAGCGCGGGTGGTCCAGAATGTGCCCGGCCGGCACCGGCCAGGTCCCCGGCTGCTTCGTGGTCCGGTCGATCGCCGCGGGCAGCAACTGGTGCAGGGTCTGTACTCCGGCGAACAGCCCGGCGCCGGTGCGGGCCCGGATCACCACCGCCTTGTCGCTGACGTCGAGCTGGTAGCCCTGCTGGCCGACCTTCGGGTCCGCACCGGACAGCAGCAGCGACACCCCGGTCGGCGCGGCGTCGTGCGCGGACACCACCGGGACCCGGTAGCCGGTGGAGCGGCGCAGCAGCCCCGCCAGGTAGTTGGCCGCATCACCCGAGCCGGTCTGGGCGTGCAGCACCGTACCGGGGGTGAACTGGAACTGGTGGCCGGGCTCGGGTGTGGCCGACACCGGCGCGGGCAGCACGTCGGCGAAGCTGGCCGCGGCCCGGACCGGGCGCTGATCGGCGACCGGGACCTGACTCCCGCCGTGGCTCCCCGCACTACCGGGGGCGGACGTGCAGGCGGCCAGCATGCTGGCCGCGAGGACCGCCGCGGCCAGCGGACCGGACAGGTTCCTTCTCGCCACTACGTCCTCCCATCACCGCCGGACACCCGACGTGCTCGAAGCAGGTCCCGAAACTACTCCAAGTTCGACATCTGCCGCCAAGTGGTACGTGACCCGACACCACCCCGGCCAGGCGGACCGAGGGCGTTGACGCGCGCCGTCGGCGTACTGGTCTTAGGGTTGGCAGGTGGCGAGTACCCGGACTTCGATGACGGACGAGTTCGACCGGTTGGTACGTGGCGAGACCCATGATCCTCATGGCGTGCTCGGTGCGCATCCGGTCGGCGACAAGACAGTCGTACGTACTCTACGGCCCGGCGCGCAGCAGGTCGTGGTGGTGGACGGCGAGCAGCGCTTCGAGGCCGAGAAGGCGCACGACGGCGGGGTGTTCGTCGCGACGCTGCCCGGCCAGCCGCGCGACTACCGGCTGGAGGTCACCGACGCCAGCGGCAACACCGCCGTGGTGGACGACCCGTACCGGTGGCTGCCGACGCTGGGCGACACCGACCTGCACCTGATCGGCGAAGGCCGGCACGAAAAGCTGTGGCAGGTGCTCGGCGCGCATCCGCGCAGCTACCCCACCCCCAACGGCACCGTGGACGGGGTGTCGTTCGCGGTGTGGGCGCCCAACGCCCGCGCGGTGCGGGTGATCGGCGACGGCATCGGCTGGGGCGCCTACGACGGGCTGTCGATGCGCTCGCTGGGCTCGTCGGGGGTGTGGGAGCTGTTCGTACCGGGGTTCCCTGCCGACGGGCTCTACAAGTACCGGATCCTCGGGCCGGACGGCACCTGGCGGGAGAAGGCCGACCCGATGGCGATGGCCACCGAGGTGCCGCCGCGGACCGCGTCGAAGGTGTTCGAGTCGACCCACCGGTGGCAGGACGACGACTGGCTGACCCGGCGGGCCGGCACCGCGTGGCACGAGCAGCCGGTGTCGATCTACGAGGTGCACCTGGGTTCCTGGCGGCCCGGACTGTCCTACCGGCAGCTGGCCGAGCAACTGGTCGACTACGTCACCGGGCTGGGCTTCACCCACGTGGAGTTCCTGCCGGTCGCCGAGCACCCGTTCGGCGGGTCCTGGGGCTACCAGGTGACCAGCTACTACGCGCCGACCTCCCGGTTCGGCAGCCCGGACGACTTCCGGTACCTGGTGGACCGGCTACACGACGCCGGGGTGGGCGTCATCCTCGACTGGGTGCCGGCGCACTTCCCGCGCGACGCGTGGGCGCTGGCCCGCTTCGACGGCACCCCCTGCTACGAGCACGGCGACGCCCGGCGCGGCGAGCACCCCGACTGGGGCACGTACGTGTTCGACTACGGCCGCCGGGAGGTGCGCAACTTCCTGGTCGCCAACGCGCTGTACTGGTGCGAGGAGTTCCACATCGACGGCCTGCGGGTGGATGCGGTCGCCTCGATGCTCTACCTGGACTACTCGCGCAAGGAAGGCGAGTGGGTACCCAACATCCACGGCGGCCGGGAGAACCTGGACGCGGTGTCGCTGCTGCAGGAGACCAACGCGACGGTCTACCGGCAGCACCCCGGCGTGATGATGATCGCCGAGGAGTCCACCGCCTGGCCCGGGGTGACCCGGCCGACCTATCTGGGCGGGCTGGGCTTCGGGTTCAAATGGAACATGGGCTGGATGCACGACACGCTCAGCTACGCCGAGAAGGACCCGGTGTACCGGCAGTTCCACCACCACCAGATGACGTTCTCGCTGATGTACGCGTGGAGCGAGAACTTCATCCTGCCGATCAGCCACGACGAGGTGGTGCACGGCAAGGGTTCGCTGTTCGGCAAGATGCCCGGCGACCGGTGGCGCAAACTGGCCGGGGTACGCACCCTGCTGGCGTTCATGTGGGCGCACCCGGGCAAGCAGCTGCTGTTCGCCGGTTCCGAGTTCGCCCAGCCGGGCGAATGGAGCGAGGAGAACGGCCTGGACTGGGCCACCGCCGACGACCCCGCGCACGCCGGGGTACGCAGCCTGGTCGGTGACCTCAACCGCGCCTACCGCGACACCCCCGCGCTGTGGACCCAGGACACCAGCCCCGACGGGTTCGGCTGGATCGACGCCAACGACGCCGCCGGCAACGTGTTCTCGTTCCTGCGCTGGGGTTCCGACGGCAGCGCGCTCGCCTGCGTGGCCAACTTCTCCGGCAGCCCGCACCCGGACTACCGGCTCGGCCTGCCGCGTACCGGTCGCTGGGCGGAGATCGTCAACACCGACGCCACCTCGTACGGCGGGTCCGGCTGGGGCAACCTCGGCGAGGTGCACGCCAACGACACCGCCTGGCACGGCCAGCCCGCCTCAGCCACCATCCAGGTCCCGCCGCTGGCCACCGTCTGGTTCCGCCACATCCCCGACTGACCCGCCGTCCTCTGCGGTAGATCCCCGTGGATCTACCGCACAGGGACCACCACTGTTGATCGTCGTTAGGGCAGCAGCGTGAGGGCGGGAACGTGTGCCGGCTTGACAACGCTGAAGTGTCGCCGGTCGAGGGTGGCCACCCGATCCACGCCGAAACGTTCGGCTACCGCTATGACCGAGGCGTCAACGCCACCGAGCGGGAAGTCGGCGTACTGCAGGACCAGCTCGCCCATCCTGGACAGATCGGCGGGTGTGAGGTGAACCAGTTCGAAGGATCCCTGTGCGATCTGAGCAAGGAACGCGGCTTCGACGTTGGGCCAGCGCTCCAGCAGCCAGCAGACCTCGGTCATGACCGGACCGGGCAGCAGCCGGCGGCCCGTAAGCGACATCAGAAGCGAGGCGCATTCGGCGTGGCGACGGTCGTTGGTATTCAGCGCAGCCGCGAGGGGTCCGGTGTCAAGGACGGTGGCAATCACGCAGAGTCGCCGAAGCGCTCGCGCATCCGCTCGCGGATGTAGTCGTCGTGCCGCTCGCCCAGGTCTGACGGGCCGTCGATGCTGCCGATCAGGGCTATCAACCCATCGGGAATCCTGGCAGATGACTCAGGCTCGGAGAGCGTCTGAGCGACCTGGGACAGCTCCTCATCCTCGGTAACGAGGAGACGCAGACGTCGCACCTGGGTCGGGGTGAGCCGATCCACCAGATGGTGCATATCCTCGTAGTCGAATGCGGCGGTCACGTAGCCATTGTAGGACTGCCCGTGCGGCCGTGAGTGGTCCGATTCGTGAAGCCCTCGTGAGCGCCGTCGCATCTCAGTCGAGGATCTGACTCGACCACACTGCAAGCGGCTTCGCTCATTTCGCCTTATCACCGCAAAACGGCAAGAATGCTACGAATAGCCTTCAGCCGCTATGTCATCGAACCGTATGCAAGCACTGTGCGGGCGGCGAGGTGCGCCTGGTCGTGGAGGAACGGCTCATCGGGTCACCGCAGACGCACTGGTCTACCGTCATGCCGTTGGCGCCAGCTCGTTGCCGCTGAGCAGCCACAAGTGGTGTGGCCTGACTTGGAGGCCACACCACTTGTCGGTTAACTTGCGGCGGCCATCGCGGCGATCTGGGCAGGGGTGAGCGCGCCGGCCCAGACGGAGACCTCGTCGATCGCACCGTTCCAGTAGCCGGTGAGGGCGGGTGATCCGCCGCTCGATGCCGACTGGCCGGCGCCGACGGTGAGTGCACCGGTGGCGTTCCAGCTCGCCGTACGCGGAGTGCTCGCCACCTGTACGCCGTCCACGTACAGGATCAGCTGCCCGGCCGCCGCGTCGTACACGCCGACCAGGTGGACCCAGCGGTCCTTGTCGGTGGCGGCGAGCGTCGGCGACTGTGCGGTACGCAAGGTGACGCCGCTGCTCGCATCGCCGTCGGGGGCGGCGAATCCCCATGCGGGTGCTCCCGCGTTGGGTCGGTAGCCGAGGTAGAAGCCGCTGACCGTCGTTCCGGACTGGGCCACGGCGGTCTGGTCGGTGTCGAGGAACTCGCTGAGCTTGACCAGCGCGGACACGCTGAACGACTGGTCCGTGCGGACGACCGGGCCGGCGACCGCCCCGGATGCCGACACCCCGTCGAACGTGCCGGCGGCCATCCCGTTCGGATCAGTTTCGTACGAGACTGACGAGCTCAGTTCCAGGGGCCGCCCCCATGTGGTCAGGTCGTACGTCTCGTTGCAGCAGGCGTCGTCGAAACCCCACGCTCCCACCTCGGTCGACTTCATCAGCGGATCGAACCCATAGGCGCCGTCGGTGATCTCCTCCGGCGTGATGACGCGGTCGTAGACGCGAGCCGCCGCGATCTGCCCGGCGAAGAATTCGGCGTTGCTCCCGTTGTCCTTCGCCCGGCCGATGGTGGTCGGGCCGGTAGCGTTCCATCCGTCGGTGAACGCGGCCGTGGCGGCGAGGGTGCCGTTGACGTAGAGCCGGATCTCGCCTGCGGCGTCGTCATATACACCCGCCAGGTGCGTCCACCGGCCCGCCACCGGGGCTACCCCACAGGCAGCGGTGCTGCTCCCGGTCGACGCGTCGGCATCGCGGGCCGTCATGCACCAGGTACCGGTGGTCTCCCGGTACTGGAGACGGAACGAGCTCGTCGTCTGCCCATCCTGCGCCATCACGGTCCGGGACCCGGAAACGTCGTCGAGCCGCGCCCAGGCAGCGAAGCTGAAGCTGTGACTGGTGTCCACAACCGGATTGGTGGTGGCCGCGTAGCTTGTCGCCCCGTCGAAATCGGCGGTGTCCGCGTCGACCAGTCGCGCGTTGGAGCTAAACCCCACAGCCGTCGTCGTGGTGAGGTCCGTTGCTGGCCCGGATTCACTCGTGAAGGCATGGGAGTTGTAGGGCCACTTCTCCAGGCTCCACCCGGCAACGGCAGGTCCGGGCCGGGCCACCAGGAAGTCGTACGAGCCTATCGAGCTGGTGTAGCTGACGCCGTCCGTCGCCTGCACGTAGAGCGTGTTGGCCCCGTAGCTCGGCGGGGTGAGCGACATCGTCACCGGCGTGGTTCCGGTTGCTGTGTGGCTGTACGCCGGCGGGTTCGACCAGCCGTACCTGATCTCCACGACGTCATCGTCGGCGGGCGTGATCGTGAAGGTCCCCGCTACCCCGGGGCCGCCGTGCGCCATACCGTCGTCGGGGTAATCCGCAGACGTCACAGTCGGTGCCGCGTGCGTGGTGGTGTTGGTGCTGGACCCGCACGAGCCAGGTGCATGTTGGGCAGATACGCAGGCGGGTGCGGCCATCGCCGGGGACAGGGCCACGAATGGCGCGCCACCCCCGATCAGGACCAGAGCTGCGGCAGCCGCGGTACGGCGTAGCAGACCCACTCTCGTTACGGCACGACGTTTCTCCGGGCAGCCCAGAGCGACCATCAGGTTCCTTTCCCGACATCATCACCCAGCGGCCATCCAGAAAATGGACAGCAGACACGCCGGGAAGAGCAAGGGAACTCTAGCGACTACCCACAGCGGTACGGAAGACGCAGAACGTCATAACTTTGTGCCCCCCACACTTCGGGCATAACCGCCCTGAAAGGTCAGGTTCCTCACGGACCGTCGTAATGAGTGGGACACCCACAGACCTTCGCACCATGATGCCTGCATGGACGATGAGGTTCTGACGGGGCAGATCGACTACTACCGTCGGCGGGCCGGGGAGTACGACGCGACGGCGTACGGGGATGTTGCGACGGTCCAGCCGCGCATCGCGCGGTTGGTCGCAGAGATGCGGCCGGCCGGGCGGGTCCTGGAGATCGCGTGCGGCACCGGCGTGTGGACCGAAGCACTGGCACCGTTCGCCGACACGGTGACCGCGGTCGACGCGGCACCGGAGGCGGTACAGCTGGCGCGTGAGCGGGTGCACTCGGACAACGTCACGTTCGAGGTCGCCGACGTGTTCTCCTGGCGATCCGATACCCGGTTCGACGTCATCTTCTTCTCCGCCTGGCTCTCGCACGTACCGACCAGCCGCTTCGAGCAGTTCTGGGATCAGCTGCGGGGACTGCTGGCCGACGGCGGTCGCGTGCTGTTCCTCGACGAGCACGTCGACGAACACGCCAAGGAGAACTACCTCGCCAGCGAGCCCGAGATCGTCGAGCGACAGCTGCGCGACGGCAGCACGTTCCGTGTGGTCAAGAATTTCATCGACCCCGACCAGCTCGTACCCCGCCTGCGCCAGCTGGGCGGGACTGCACGATCCATCGTGACGGCAACGACTGGGTCCACGGCGAAGTCCGTCCGCTCGCGACAAGTCAGTGACTCCGTCGACGCACCACGCCCACGGATCTGTCACGTCGATCCGTGGGCGTGGTGACATCACTTCAAGTGCGTGGTGAGGTCGTCCACAGTCCAATCGGCCTGCCGAAGAAGCGAGCGAATCGTGCCCGCCGCGATGCTGCGGTGCAGAGGCACGATGACGGTGCGCTCACCACTGCGGTACTTGGCATGGCTACCGCGGGTGGAGATGTGTTGAAACCCGCCGCGCTCCAGAGCCTTGGCGATGTCGGCTCCGGACAGCCCAGCGGGGACGGCTGGGCTCACGCGACGCGAACCTCGACCGGCGCTGTGATGACGTCGGTGACCTCAGGTGCCGGGGCGTCCTCGAAGTAAAGCTCCAGGGCTTCACGGAGGTTGACCAGCGCTTCTTCGATGGTCTCGCCCTGGCTGGTGACCTCGACCTGGAGGCAACGAGCCACGTACCACTCGCCCTCGTGAGTGATCGCAGCTGTCAGATGTAGAGCATGCGACGTCATGCCAACAGTTTGGCATGCCGCACCCCACGGCACGAGCCTCTGACCTTTCATGTCATCTGCTCCCGAACACTCATAGCTTGTATTCACGAAAAACACGCATAAGTACCAAACGGGTTCGTACAACGCGCCAAGTGGGCGCGGAGCCAAAACTTTCGATGCTCTGCAAGGGCTCAAGCCTCGATTGAGGCCGGCATCGGCGGTTGGACACCACTAGCAGCATGGCAGGGGATCAGTCCACAAGAGACTGAACCCCTGCCATTGGTCAGATGTCAGGCGGAGTCGAGGTTTCCGATGCGGATGGTGTCGGTGAACGCGGACCAGGCCGTACCACTGACGGCGAGTACCGGCCCCTGCCGATCCTTGGAGTCGCGTACGTACCAGGTGCTCGACGTACCGGCGACCTCAACGCACTGGCCACCCTGACTACTGCTCCGACTGCTGGTGGACCATGACAGATCGCCGGCATGGGCCACTTCGACGCAAGCGCCACCCTGACTACTGCTCCGACTACTGGTGTGCCACGGCAGGTCTTCCGACACGGCAACCTCGACGCAGTTACCACCCTGGCTGGTGCTACGACTGCTCTTCCACCACCGCAGGTCTTCAGGGGTGCTCATACAGATCTCCCATCTTGCGGATCAGTTCGGCGGACTCTTCCAAGGACAAGGACTGCGCGAGAATCGTGTCGTACGCCGTCGCGCATCTTTCCACATCGTCCGCCGCAACGATGATCTGTCCACTGGCCGGGCCTTCGACATACACCAGTCGTTCACGGCGAGGCAAGTCCAATAGGACGAAGGCGCCGTCAACTGAAGCGCACGCGCTACGAGCCATCGGTAGTACCAGCACTCGGATGAATGACAGTTCGGCTGCGGCTTGCAGGCGCGCATCTGCTCAGCCATGACCCAGGGCCGACGCCTCGCGCTCCCTAGCACTGAGCGCACGTTCCGGTGCCTCATTGCTTGTTCCCATCCAGATTCCTATGATCGGCAAGGGACGTGGCGGCCCGAGACTGACACCTGAGCCGATCCTCTTGAGGCTGCTGGGGCCGCCATTCCTGGCGATAGGCGGGGTGTTCAGCGTACGACTGCGCGAGAACAAGGAGGCTGTAGGCGAGGCCCTGTCTGCGTGGGTCCTCTGGGTCCATGGCGTTGTAGTCCCTCGCCAGCATTTCGACCAGATCGAGCATGGGCAGGTGACTGTCGAGCAGGGCTTCAGCGCCAAAGGTCTGGGCCACATAGGCGTAGTTGTGGTTGTCCTCCTCGATGCGTGCGCGGAGGAACTCCAGAATGTCGATCATTTTGCCTGCCGACCTTCTCGTCTGGCCGCCACGTGCCCGGCGTTCGCAGTTGACGATCCTGGCTCTGTGTCTTGTCATCTGTGCCCGCCGGGCGTTCCGTGACCTGAAGGCGTTCAACCCCCACTGAGACCACCATCGCGACGGTATGACACCGCCGCTGTCCTAATCGCGCGACGCATCAGCATGACAGGAGCCCAGACCTTGTGGACCGAGCCCCCGTTCGGTCAGATGTCAGGCGGCATCCAGGTTCCCGGTGCGCAGGTTAGCGGTGAACGCGGACCATGCCGTACCGCTGACGGCTAGTACCGGTCCCTGGCGGTCCTTGGAGTCGCGTACGTACCAGGTGCTCGACGTACCGGCGACCTCAACGCACTGCCCGCCCTGGCTGGTGCTCCGACTACTGGTCTGCCACGGCAGGTCTTCCGACGCGGCAACCTCGACGCAGTTGCCACCCTGACTACTGCTACGAGTACTGGTGCGCCAGGACAGATCGGTCGCGACGGCGACCTCGATGCAAGCACCACCCTGGCTACTGCTCCGGCTGCTCTTCCACCACCGGAGTCCCTCAGGAGTTGACATAGAGCTCTCTCCTCACTCGCGCGATCAGCTCAGCGGATTCGTCGGCAGGAAGCGCCTCTGCACGGATCACATCAAACAGCGCCGCACACCGTTTCACGTCGTCAGGCTCGGCAACGATGCGGGCAGTGGCGGGACCTTCAACATAGGCCACGATTTCGCGACGCGGAAGTTCGAGCATGATCAGCGGACCATCCGCGGGAACTCTGCCACTACGCACCATCGGTAGGACCAGAATTCGCAGAAACGGCAGCTTGGCCAGCTCAAGCAAGTGAGACAACTGGTCGGACATGACGGCAGGACTTCCGACGAGCCGCTGGAAAATGGACTCATCGAGCACGAACCACAGCATCGGCGGGCTCTTGCGGTCCAGAAGCTGTTGGCGCTCCAGCCGAGCGTTGAGCGCCTCCTCCAATTCTTCCGACGTCTTGGGTGGCCAACTGGTGCCGAGGCTGGCTCGCGCGTACTCCTTGGTCTGGAGCAGGCCCGGCACCGCCTGTATGCCGAACTCATGGATGACCAGCGCGTCGGCTTCGAGGGTGACGAAGGAGCGGAACCACTTCGGGTGGATCTCCCTGGCCAGCATGGGCCACAGCTTGATCAGGGCGCCGTCGGCGCCCAGTATCTTGTCGCAGCGTTCGGTGAAGTCCTGCGACGGCATCCGCGAGCAGGTCTCCACCATGCTGACCAGGCCGCCGGAGTACTTGATCTGCTCGGCCAGCTGCTCCTGGCTGAGTTTCGCGGAGGGTCTCCGGCGGCCAGTTCTCCAGCGACCGGGCCGGGTCGGATGCGGCGCCCGGGCCGGACGACTCGGGCGACGGGTTGGACTCAGCTGATGATGTCATCGAAAGGCGACCTCTCCACTACGCAGTGTGTCGGCTACGTCAGAAGAGGCATGCTACAACCTGCTAGCAAATGTCTCCGTTGAGTAGAGGACACACGTCCCCAGCAGTCCCGGTACGTGCGCGACGTCACGCCCCGACTGATGCGACTTGCGGCAGGCTCAGACCTGTCGTACCGGATGCCTAGAATCCCGACGGCGTGATGGCGAGAGAAGCGGGGACGGTATGTCACGGGGCGGCGTCTTCTGCGTGGAAGGTCAGTGGGAACGCGACCTGAGCAGCCGGGGTTCGGTGCTGCCCACCCTGGAACTGCTCGAACGCATCCAGAGCCTGCGCTTCATCCACAAGGACGTCGCCACCACCCAGGAGCTGGAATACTACCTGGACCGCTGGACCCTCAAGCAGTACGACGACTACAACGTCGGGTTCTTCGCGCTGCACGGCGAGCCGCAGCGGCTGCTGCTCACCGAGCACAACCACCACGACAACACCATCGAGCTCGACGAGGTCGGCGAGATCCTGGCCGGCAAGTGCGCCGGCCGGCGGCTGTTCTTCGGCAGCTGCGCCGTACTCAAGGGGCCCGACCGGGCGCTGCGCGACTTCCTCGACCACACCGGCGCCGCGCTGATCTGCGGATACACCAAGGTCGTCGACTGGGTCGAGGCCGCCGCGTTCGAGACGGTACTGCTCGACCGGCTGGTCAACGGACGCCGGGTCGACTCCGCCGAGTCGACCATGCGCTCCGCCCGGTTCGCCGCGTTCGCCGAGCACCTGGGCTTCCGGGTGGTCTACCGCAACGGTCGCTGACCGGCCTACGCACGGCCCCGGCCGGCCGCCGTGCAGCCGGAAAGCCGGGCGGCCGGGCATCGCACGGCTGGGCACCGCGCGGCCGGGGAACCTAGACTCGGCGCCACCCGGACCGCGAGGTGATGCAGGTGAGCGAACCCGACGTCGATGTGGTGGTCGTGGGCCTCGGCGCGATGGGCAGTCAGGCGCTCTGGCGGCTGGCCCACCGGGGCGTACGGGTGCTGGGCCTCGAACGCTTCCGGCCCGGCCACGACCGGGGCTCCAGCCACGGCGAATCCCGGGTCATCCGCAGCGCGTACTCCGAGGGCGCCAACTACGTACCGCTCATCCAGCGGGCCTGGACACTCTGGGACGAGCTGGCCCGCATCTCCGGCGAGCCGGTCGTCACCCGTACCGGCGGGCTGATGATCGGCACCCCGGACGCGCCGATGGTGGCCGGTGCGCTGCGCTCAGCAGAGGTACACGGCCTGGAACACGAACTACTGTCCGCCGCCGACCTGCGCCACCGCTTCGACCAGCACCGGGTGGACGACGACATGGTCGGCTTCCACGAGCGGGCCGCCGGGGTGCTGCGACCCGAACTGGCGATCCGCACCGCCGTACGGGCCGCGCTCGCCGCCGGCGCCGAGGTGCGCGCCGACACCACGGTGCACGCCGTACGGGCAGACCCGTACCGGCCCGTGGTCAGTATCGACGGTCGCGACATCACCGCCCGGCATGTCGTCGTCGCGGCCGGCGCCTGGCTGCCCCGGCTGGCACCCGCACTCGCCGAACACTGCACGGTGACGAGGCGGGTGATGGGCTGGTTCCGGCCGCGCCGGCCCGAGGCGTACACGCCCGACCGCTTCCCGGTGTTCCTGCGCGACGACCGCACCGGCCGGGTCACCTGGTACGGCTGCCCCGCCCTGGAGCAGGGCACCGTCAAGGTCGCGCTGCACACCGACCCGTCGTTGACCGAGACGGTGGACCCGGACTCCGGGCCGCGGCCCGGCGACGGGGACGACGCCGCCGCGCTGAGCCGGATCGTCGCCGACACGCTGCCGGGCCTGGATCCGCAGCCGGACACCCTGGTGTCGTGCATGTACACGGTGACGCCGGACGAGCATTTCCTCCTCGGCGGCCGGCCCGACCTGCCCGGCCTCACCCTGCTCGGCGGTTTCTCCGGGCACGGTTTCAAGTTCGCCTCCGCGGTCGGTGAGATCGCCGCGGAACTGGCCACCACGGGACGCAGCACGCTCCCGGTGGGGATGTTCGCGCCGGACCGTTTCGAACCGTGACGCACAGAGCATGACGCCCCGAATTCGCGTCGCGGCGTCGGTGGGTGCGCCCGTAGAGTGGGAGCCATGACCGCCCCGCTGCCCGTGAGCCGCTCGATCGCGATCCCCGCGACCGAGCTGAGCTGGCGTTTCTCCCGCTCCGGCGGGCCCGGCGGCCAGTCGGTCAACACCGCAGACTCGCGGGTCGAGCTGACCTGGCATCCGGGCAGTTCGCGGGCGCTGCCGCCCACGCTGAAGCAGCGGGCGCTGCAACGGCTCGACAGCCGGCTCGTCGACGGGGCGATCACCGTGACCGCCTCCGAGCACCGGGCCCAGCTGGACAACCGCCGGGCCGCCGCCGAACGGCTCGCCGCCCTTATCCGGGAGGCGATCGCGCCACCGCCCAAGCCGCGCCGCGCGACCCGACCGTCCCGGGGTGCCGTCGCCCGCCGCCTGGCCGGCAAGAAGCGCCGCAGCGAGGTCAAGCGGCTGCGCCGCGACACCAACGACTGATGGCGACCGACTCCTACCTCACCATCGCCCGTCCCGGTACGCACGAGATCGAGATCAAACGCTCCCGGTTCCGGTGCAGCCTGGCCCGGGCCGCCGACGAGACGCAGGCCCAGCAGTTCATCGAGCAGGTACGGGCCCGGCACTGGGACGCCCGGCACCATTGCAGCGCGTACGTGGTCGGGCATCCGCAACCCCGGGAGAAGTCCAGCGACGACGGCGAACCGGGCGGCACCGCTGGCACACCGATGCTGGAAGTGTTGCGGCGCCGGGAACTCAGCGACACCGTCGCGGTGGTCAGCCGCTGGTTCGGCGGCACACTGCTCGGCGCCGGTGGCCTGGTCCGCGCCTACAGCGGCGCGGTCAGCGCCGCCCTGGAACAGGTCGGCACCCTCACCCGGCACCGGGTCGCGGTGGTGTCGGTGCAGGTCAGCCACGACCGGGCCGGCGCCCTGCAGCACGCGTTGCACACCGCCGGCCACCAGGTCGGGCAGGTGGACTACGAACCCAGCGGCGTACGCATCGAGGTGCACGTGCCCGCCGACCAGCTCGCGCAGTTCCGTGACCGGGTGGCCACCGGTACCGCCGGCAGCGCCGAGGTCGAGCTGCGCGGCGAGACCTTCACCGACGGGGACTGATAGTGCGCATGGTCGAGATGGACGACGGCGCCCGGCTGTGCACCTGGCGCACCGGCACCGCGCAGGGGCTTCCGGTGGTCATGCTGCACGGCGGCCCCGGCGTACGCGACTATCTCGCCCCGGTCGCCGAAGTCATCGGCGACCTGTGCCCGGTGCACCGCTACGACCAGCGCGGCACCGGCGGATCACCGTGGCGGGGCGAGCACACGATCGGTCGGCACCTGCGCGACCTGGAGCTGCTGCTGGACGTGTGGGGGTACGAGCGGGTCATCCTGCTCGGGCATTCGTTCGGCACCAACCTGGCCGGATACTTCCTGCTCGCGCATCCCGAACGGGTGGCCGGGCTGATCCAGCTTGCCGGGCCGTACCTGGGCGAGTGGCGGGAAGCCGACCGGGCGACGCAGCGGGCCCGGCGTACCGAGCAGCAGCAGGCCAGGCTCGATGACCTCGACGCGCTCGACGAACGAACCGAGACCGAGGAGATCGAGTACCTCACGCTGTCGTGGTGCACCGACCACGCCGACGCCGAGCACGCCTGGCAGTGGGCGTCGGCCTCGGCGCACGCTCTGCGGCCGGTCAACTATGTGATGAATGCCCAGCTCAACGCGGCAAAGAACGCCGACCCGCTGGAGGCGCACCTGGACGAACTGACTGAGCTGCTGCCGCCCGGCGCGGTGCTCATCGGCGCCGGCGACTCACGCCCCGAGGCTGCATTACGGGAGCTGGGTACGCGCCTGCGCTGCGAGGTCGTGCTGATCCCGGGCGCCGGCCACCACCCGTGGCTGGAAGCACCGGAGCAGTTCGCTACGGCGCTGCGCGCCGCGGTGCGGCGCCAGACCGGTCCGGCGCCGCACCTGAAGCAGTAGTGGCTCAGCTCGCCGCGATCGACGAAGTGCGCACCACGGTACGGATCTGGCGCAGCAGCACCGACAGCGCCGCAAGGTCGGCCCGCGAACCCTCGAACTCGCCGATCGCGTGCAGGGCACGGGCGATCGTGGTGGCGTTGTCCTTCGCCCACGCGTCCACCCGCTCCTCGGCCGGCTGACCGGATCCGGTGGTGGCCACCAGCGCCTCGGTGGTCAGCGCGGCCAGCGCGGCGTACAGGTCGTAGCGCAGCGCCTGCCGGGCCTGGGTCTGCCAGCGGTCCTCGCGGGGCAGCTCGGAGATCTTGCCGAGGATCTCGTCCACCCGGAACCGCTCGGACATCGTGTAGTAGACCTCGGCGACCTCGGTGATGTCCCGATCGGTCAGGTGCGCGGTCTCCACCACGTCCAGCAGGCCGAAACCGTAGAGCACCCGGGTGGTGCGGTCGGCCAGTTCGGCGGGGATACCGGCCGCGGTGAGGGTGTCGCAGTGCGCCTGGTAGGCCTCCCGCTCCACGCCCCGGTAGAGCTTGGCGACCTGCGGCAGCAGTTCCTGTACGCCGTGGCGGAACCGCTCGATCTCGTCGCTCACCGACAGCGGGCTGCGCCGGTTCTGCAGGATCCAGCGCACCGCGCGGTCCAGCGCGCGGCGGGTGCGTAGCAGCGCCTGGGTCTGCGCCTCGGCTGGCACCTTGTTGTCCAGCGCCTCCAGTTCACGCCACAGCTCGGTCAGGCCGAACACGTCCCGCACGATCAGGTAGGCGCGGATCACGTCGGGCACGGTCGCGACGGTCTCCTCGACCGCGCGGTAGACGAACGACGAGCCGCCCCGGTTGACCGTCTCGTTGACCAGCAGGGTGGTCACGATCTCGCGGTGCAGCGGATGTTCGGTCATGCCCTCGTCGAAGCGTTCCCGCAACGCGGTCGGGAAGTAGCTGACCAGGGTGTCGCGGGTCCATGTCTCGTCCGGCAGCTGGGAGTCCAGCAGCTCGTCCTCCAACGCGATCTTCACGTAGGCGAGGATCACGGAGAACTCCGGCGAGGACAGACCCTCACCCTGCTGCGCCCGGACCTCCAGCTCGGCGTCGGTGGGCAGACCCTCCAGCGCGCGGTCCAGCCGGCCCGACTGCTCCAGCTCGTTGATCAGCCGGCGGTGTACCGGCAGCAGCGGCCGGGACTGGATGCGGGCGCAGGCCAGCGCGGTGTTCTGGTCGTAGTTGTCGCGCAGGACGTGCTCGGCGATCTCGTCGGTCATGCTGAACAGCAGGTCCCGGCGGTCGTCCTCGGCCAGGGTGCCGGCCTGGGTGGCCCGGTTGAGTAGCACCTTGATGTTGACCTCGTGGTCGGAGGTGTCCACCCCGGCGGAGTTGTCGATGAAGTCGGTGTTGATGCTGCCGTTGTTGCGGGCGAACTCGATGCGGCCCAGCTGGGTCAGGCCCAGGTTGCCGCCCTCGCCCACGACCCGGCAGCGCAGATCGGCGCCGTTGATCCGCAGCGCGTCGTTGGACTTGTCGCCGACCTCGGCGTTGCTCTCGCTGCGGGCCTTGACGTAGGTGCCGATACCGCCGTTCCACAGCAGGTCGACCGGTGCGGTGAGGATGGCGCGCATCAGTTCGTTCGGCGACAGCTTCGTCACCGGCTCCTCGATGCCCAGGGCCGTACGCAGCTGCGGGGAGACCGGGATCGACTTCGCGGTCCGCGGCCACACCCCTCCGCCGGCCGAGATGGTCGAGGTGTCGTAGTCGGCCCAACTGGAGCGGGGCAGGTCGAACATCCGGCGCCGCTCGGCGTACGAGGTTGCCGCGTCGGGGTCCGGGTCGACGAAGATGTGCCGGTGGTCGAACGCGGCGACCAGCCGGGTGTGCTCGCTGCACAGCATCCCGTTGCCGAACACGTCGCCGGACATGTCGCCGACACCGACGGCGGTGAACTCCTCGCTCTGGCAGTCCACCCCCAGGTCACGGAAGTGCCGCTTCACCGACTCCCAGGCGCCGCGGGCGGTGATCCCCATCTTCTTGTGGTCGTAGCCGACCGAGCCGCCGGAGGCGAACGCGTCACCCAGCCAGTAGCCGTAGTCGTTGGCGATGGCGTTCGCCACATCGCTGAAGGTGGCGGTGCCCTTGTCGGCGGCCACCACCAGGTAGGTGTCGTCGCCGTCCTGGCGGACCACGTCGGCGGGGTGGCGCACCGTACCGTCCGGGCCGATGTTGTCGGTGATGTCCAGCAGCGCGGAGATGAACTGCTGATAGCAGGCCACCCCCTCGGCCTGGAACGCCTCGCGCTGCGAGACCGGCGGCGCCTGCTTGAGCACGAAACCGCCCTTCGCGCCGACCGGTACGATCACCGCGTTCTTCACCATCTGCGCCTTGACCAGGCCCAGCACCTCGGTACGGAAGTCCTCCCGGCGGTCGGACCAGCGCAGACCGCCGCGGGCGACCGGCCCGAAACGAAGGTGCACCCCTTCGAAGCGGGGCGAGTAGACGAAGATCTCGAAGTGCGGCCGGGGTTTGGGCAGTACCGGGATCTGCTGCGGGTCGAGCTTGAACGCCACGTACGGCTTGGGCCGGCCGGTCGCCGCCCGCTGGAAGAAGCTGGTGCGCAGGGTGGCCATGATCAGGGTCAGGAAGCCGCGCAGGATGCGGTCCTGGTCGAGGCTGGCCACCTCGTCGAGCTGTTCGGTGATCGCGTCCACCAGGTGCTCGGCATGCTCCACCCGGGAGCGTTCGGGCAGCTGGATGCGCGGGTCGAAGCGGGTCTCGAACAGCGCGACGAGCAGCGTCGCGATGCCCGGGTAGCTCAGGAAGGTGGACTCCATGTAGTCCTGGCTGAACACGGTGCCGGCCTGGCGCAGGTATTTGGCGTAGGCGCGCAGCACCACCACCTGCCGCCAGGTCAGCCCGGCGCGCAGTACCAGCTGGTTGAGTCCGTCCACTTCGGACTCGCCGCGCCACACGGCGGAGAACGCGTTCTCCACCTTGGAGCGCACCTGACTCATGTCCAGCGCGTCGGCCGGCGGGCGCAGCCCGAAGTCGTAGAGGTAGACGGTGTCGTCCTCGCGGCGGATCTCGTACGGCCGCTCGTCGGCGACCTTCACCCCGAGCGAGTGCAGCACTGGCAGCAGCGCGGAGAGCATCATCGGCTCGCCGAGGCGGAACACCTTGAAGCGCAGGTCGTCGTCGTTCTTGCGGCGCCGGTAGAGATGCATGGCCAACTCGCCGGTCTCGTCCAGCAGCTCCAGCTTGGCCAGGTCCTTGCTCGCCTCGTGCGGGTTGTGCTCGTCCTTGTAGGTCTGCGGCAGCGCGTCGGCGTACCGGCCATAGAGGTAGCGCGACTGCTCGTCACCGAGTGTGCGGTCCAGCAGGACCCGGAAGTCGTCCTCCCACAGCCGGGTCGCCTCCGCCAGCTCGTCCTGGACCTCGTCGAGGTCCACGTCCGACGGCGGGTCGGTCGGGTCGGTACGCACCGTGACGTGGATGCGGGCGAGTTGACCTTCGGTGACCCGGGTGCTGTAGTCCAGGCCGACCCCGTGCAGCCGGTGCAGCAGGATCTCCTGGATGCGCAGCCGGTTGCGGGTGGAGAAGCGGTCCCGGGGCAGGTAGACCAGGCAGGAGATGAACCGGCCGTACGCGTCGCGGCGCATGAACAGCCGCAGCTGCCGGCGACCGGCCAACCGCAGTACGCCCATGACCGTACGGAACAGTTCGTCGGTGGAGATCTGGAACAGCTCGTCGCGCGGGTAGGTCTCCAGGATGCCCATCAGGTCGCGGCCGGAGTGGCTACGCGGGGACAGCCCGGAGCGGCGCAGTACGGTCTGTACCTTGCGGCGCACCACCGGCAGGTCGCGGACCGACTGGACGTAGGCCGCGGCGGTGAACAGGCCCAGGAACCGCTTCTCCCCCACGACGTTGCCCTGCTCGTCGAAGGTCTTGAAGCCGATGTAGTCAAGGTAGGCGTGCCGGTGCACGGTGGCCCGTGAGTTGGCCTTGGTGATGATCAGCAGCCGCTTCTCCAGCAGCTTGTCGTAGGCCTCCGGGGCCAGTGAGGACAGGTTGCGCGGCTGCTTCTGGTCGGCGCGCAGGATGCCCAGACCGGTGCCGACCACGGCGGCGAGCACCTGCTCAGAGCCGGCTTCGTCGAGCCGGTACTCGCGGTAGCCGAGGAAGGTGAAGTGGTCGTTGCCCAGCCAGGTGAGCAGGTCGACCGCGTCGGTCAGGTCCGACTCGGGTACTGGTAGCTGGGCCGAGCCCAGCTCGTTGGCCAGTTCGTGGACGCGTTCGAGCATCCGCGGCCAGTCCTCGGCGACGTCGCGTACGTCGTTGAGGACCCGGTGGATGTCGGCGCTGAGATCGGTGAGGGCGGCGGGGTCTTGCTGCCGGTCGACCTCGAAGGTCATCCAGCTCTCCACCGTGTGGTCCGGGCCGGCCTCGTCGGGCTCCAGGTCCGGGCAGAGTTCGATCAGCTTGCCGAGCGGCTCACGGCGGACGACGACCTGCGGGTGCACTACCAGGTGTACGTCCAGTCCGCGGGAGACCAACGCTGCGGTGACGGAGTCGACCAGGAACGACATGTCGTCCACGACGATCTGCAGAACGGTGTGGCCGTCGCCCTCGGGCGTACGCAGCTCGACCTTCAGCTCGCCGGACAGTCGCTGAGCAGCCAGTTTCCGGTGCTCGCAGGTGGTCTTGAAAAGTTCTGCGGGGGTCCGGCCGACGAGTTCCTCATCGGGCACCAGACGCCAGTACAGTTCGACGAGGTCGGCCAGCCCGCTGTCACCGTCGGCACGTGAAGCGGCGGTGGCGAGCAGTTCCTCCCGATTCTTGACCGCGTCCTCGAGAGCGGCGTCGGGATCGTCGTCGAGCCCGTGATCGGTTCGCCCGACAGCATCGCCGTCGACTGCCGGAACTGACGGATCAGTCGGACCAGCTCCGGATTCCGCTTCGATGCCCTCGGATACCGGAGCCGCCGTACGGCGATTCATGGGTGTGCCTCTCCCCTCGCCCACCACACTGTGGGTCATTCGGTTCCACCCTAGGACCTGACGATCATCCTGTCCCACGCGGTGGTGCTACGACGCGCGGAGTGCGGGGGCCGTTACAGCGTGGGACCTACCGCTGTTCCGCCACGCCGGACCCGTGCCGGGCGGCGCACGAGCGCACCGTAGGACTACCCGCCGGTCGGCAGCCTAGTCCTGTGCTCAACCGACCACCAGGGATGCACGTCACGCACCGGACCGAAAGTGACGCAGACATCACCGACACGGTGGTAGGTGACCGCACCTGACATCCCGCCTCCGGCGAGCCCAACCGGTCATCGGTAACCGGGCGACCCACCGGCTCAGATACCCTGCGTGACACCCCCATCCACCAGCAGGGTCACCCCGGTGATGAACCCGGCGCGCTCACTGGCCAGGAACGCTGCCGCCGCCCCCAGGTCCGCCGGCGCACCCACCCGGCCCAGCGGGACACCCGCCGCGATCTCCGCCAACCCGGCGTCCGGGTCGGCGAACTGCGACTCCAGCGCGGGGGTCCGGTGGTAGCCGGGCGCCAGTACGTTGACTGTGACGCCGGCCGGCCCCAGCTCGACGACCAGCGACTTGGCGAACCCCACCAGCCCCGGCCGTACGGTGTTGGACAGGCCGTAGCGGGGTTTGGGCTGGCGTACCGTCTCGGAGGCGATGATCAGCACCCGGCCCCAGCCGGCGGCCTTCAGCCGCGGCAGTGCGGTCTGCACCAGGCCGATGTGGCTGAGCAGGCACAGCTCCAGCGCATCCCGGTAGGCGGCTAGGTCGAAGCCGGTCACCGGCCCGGGTGGCGGTCCGCCGGCGTTGCTGACCACGATGTGCAGCCCACCGAGTTCGGCCTCCACCCGGGTCACCCAGGCGGCCACCGCCGCACCGTCGCGCATGTCCACCTGATCGGCCAGTACCCGACCCGGACCGGCCGCGTCGACCTCGCGCGCCGCGGCCGCCAACCGGTCGGTGTCCCGGCCGCAGATGGCCACGTGGGCACCTTCGGCGGCGAGTTCGCAGGCGGCGGCCAGGCCCAGCCCGCTGCTGGCGGCGGAGACCAGGGCGACCCGGCCGGTGATTCCGAGATCCATCTCAGCTCCTCGTCTGTGTCGTGGGGGTCGGTCGGTCCGCCGGCCGCCACTGGTAGCCGTAGCGGCGCAGCCACGGCGCTGCCAGTGCACTGGCGGCAAGCCGCGCCGGGGCCGGTTGGCTGTGCAGCCACCGCTCGTCGGGCCGGATGCGGATCTCACCGTGCCGCAGCCGGTCGGGGTTGCCGGTGACCGTGTGGTTGACCCCCAGGGTGATCCGGCCGTCCGCGGAGACACCAGGATCGCCTGCGAGCTGCCACCCGGCCAGTACAGCACCGAGCACCCGCCGCGGCGATGCGACGAACTGCTCGTAGCCGATCTGCTGGTAGCGGTCCGGGAACCGGGCGCCGATCTGCGCCGAGGCGTGGTTGAAGCCGACCCAGTAGAGCGTGCTGCGGGCCACCCCCATCGCCGGGATGTACTCCTTGGCCGAGCGCCAGGATTCCGCGGTGGCCCGCGGATCGCGTACCACGTGCAGGATCCGGGCATCCAGTTCGGCACTGCCGCAGATGGCCGCGGCCTCTGCCGGAAACTTGCCACTGTCGATGATGATGCTCGACCCGCCGACCTCGGCGATGGTGCGGTACAGGCGGACCTGGTCGGCGAGCGCCTGCGCGGCGGGCCCTTCGGCCGGTCGCCGCCCGGTCGCCTCGGCCAACCGTGCCCCGGTGTGCCGGGTACGCAGACTGGCGTGCTGGCGGGCGATCAGCGCCGGGGCGGACCGCTCGGCGTCCGACCGGGTCAGTACCTCCGACCACAGTGGACATTCGGTCAGTACGGCGCCGCAGCCGCACCGGTTGTTCGTACCGGCGCCGGCGACACCGTTGAGCCACAGGTAACGCAACTCGCCGACGTGCACCGCACCGGGCAGCTCACCGAGTATGTTGCCGATCAGGGTGGTTCCGCTGCGGCACCACCCTGTCAGGTACAGCACCTTCAGGCGTTGGTCGGTCACGTCCAGCGTCCCGGCAGCGCCGCCATCACCTTGCCGACGACCTCGACCAGTTCGTCGCAGTCCTCCTCGGTCAGGTTGGCCGACAGCGGGATGTCGATCACCCGGTCCAGTAGATCGGCGGTGACCGGGCAGTGCGACCGGGCCGTCGCCGCGTCCGGGAACAGGAACCGCCAGTTCCAGAACGCCCGTACGTTGCAGTCCGCCGGGTCACCCAGCGCCCGCGCCGAGATACCCTCCGCGCGCAGCGCCGCGGCGAACCAGGCGACGGCAGGCACCGGCACGTCGATCAGCCGAAACAGCAGCGCCTCACCGAGGTAGGCGCCCTCGGCGACCGGCTGGCGTACCTTGATCCCGGCCTGTCCGGCCAGTCCCGCGGCCACCCGGTCGTAGTTGCGGCGGTGCGCGGCCAACCGGCCGGGCAGCCGGTCGAGCATCGCGCCGGCCAGCGCGGCCCGGATCTCGTCCATCCGCATGCTGAAGATCGGCAACGCCAGGTCGTCGATCTTCGGCGGATCGATGAAGTGTCGGCTCATCCGGCCCTCGTAGGCGCCGGAGTAGACGATGGCGCGGGCGTACGCCTCCGCGTCGGCGGTGAGCAGGAAGCCACCCTCACCGGTGTTGAGGGACTTGTCGGACTGGGTGCTGAACGCACCGAAGGCACCATAGGTGCCCAGCGGGCGACCGTGCAGCTGGACGCCGAGCGCCGGGACCGCGTCCTCCACGACCGGCACCCCGTACTCCTCCGCGACCGCGCACACCGCCGGCATGTCGCTGGCGAACCCTCGCATGTGGACGGCGACGATCGCGCGGACATCGGCGGTCATCTTGCGCCGCAGGTCCCCCACGTCCAGGTTCAGGTCCTCGTCGCAGTCCACCAGCACCGGTCGGTGGCCGGCAAGCAGGACCGACGACGGCGTGGCGGCGAACGTGAACGCCGGGCACATCACCAGTGATCCCGGCGGCAGGTCCAGCGCCATCAGGCTGAGCGCCAGCGCGGCCGTCCCGCTGGCACAGGCCAGCGCGTACGGGGAGCCGAAGAAGCCGCACAGTGCGCGTTCCAGTCGGCCGGTCTCGGTCTCCGCCTGCGGCCTGGAGTCGTAACGGAAGTACCGGCGGCTCCGCAGCGCCCGCAGCGCCGCATCGATGTCCGTGTCGTCGATGAACGAGTCGCCCGTATCGTACGTCGGCCACCGCCGACTCCGCACCGGCGTTCCGCCGTCGATCGCGAGCGTGACGGGACGCGATTCTACGGTCATCGGTGCCTCCTGAACAGATCGGATGGCAGCGCTGCCATCCGGTGGGGGATCGGCACAGGCTGTCCGTGCGGGCACGGGAACGTTGCCGTCTTCGTGCCGACAATCCGACATGACATTGGCTTCGAGCGCAAGATGTAGCGAGACATCGCTTCCCGGCCAGCACCACCCTCAGCGGGTATACCGGGCGGTCAGGCAGCCCCGGTACCGGGATAACTGCGACAAAATTAGTGCGAAAACTTCCACCAGGATCTGCACGCGCGAAGAAGAGTCTTCTCAAACCGCACCCGATGACCTAGTCTCGGTGCCACGGGGATGGATGTCTGGCAGGAGAAGTCTGTCCACCCGCTGCTTTTCTTCAGCGAGAAGGAGAAACGGTTGCTGCGCTACCTCGTCGACGACCCGGACCTCAGCACCCGTACCCCCGGTGAGGAACTCGCCGTCGCGGCCTGCCGGCCGGGCGGCTCCGATCCGTCAGTGGTCCTGCACTCGGCGTTGACCACGCACTTCCCGCTCGCCGCGACCAGGCCTCGCCCGCCCGTCCGTGACCTGCTCAAGGTTGCCACGATCCGCGACGAGACGGTCACTTTCGTACGCGAGCAGCGGGCCGCCCGGCACGGCACCACCAGCGACACCAGCTACACGGCGACCCCGGAGGCGCACCTGCGGCCCGAGGCAGTCAAGGCGGCGCTGACCTCACTGGCGGTCGACGTACCGCTGCCGCGCGAAACCTGCGACGACCCGGCGATGCTGGCCCGGTTCGTCGACCACCGGGTGATCGTGCGGATGTGCACCGTCGAGAACGACGTACTGCTGCACGGAAGCGCCGACGGTGCCGTGACCGGACTGTTGAAGCAGCCCGAACTCCACCAGCTCTCCGCCGGTCGCGGAGACACCCTGCAGACCCTGATGGCCGGCGCGGCCGAGGTCGAGGACCAGGGCGGCTCCTGCGACGCGCTCGTCATGCACCCCCGGATGTACTGGCAGCTCGTCGCGCTCGGCGCACTGCCCACACTGGACGCTGCGGGCCTGCGCATCACCCGCACCCGCATGATCGACCCGCATCAGGTACTGCTCGGCGACTTCCGTGCCGGTGTGACCCTGCTCGACAGCGGCAGCTCCACACTCACCCTGCGGCGCGAGAGTGACCTGGCCGTCGTGGAGGCCCGCATGCGCATCGGCCTCGCAGTCCACCTGCCCCAGCACTTCCTACTGTTGACACTGCCCGCCGACACCCTGCCCCCGGTCCCCGGCAGCTGACAGCCACCGGTGCGCAGGCTCTGCGGCCTGCGCACCGAGCATCCCGGATGAGCGGTGATGCGCGTCGGCTATCCCAGTTCCGACACGCGCTTCTCCACCCGGTCGAAGACCCCGCCCAGAACAGCCTGGTGCTGGCGGGGCCCGAAAGCCCACAGGCCACCCGGGACCGGGTTGATCTCCAGGATCACGTAGCCGTCACCGTCGGGCAGGATGTCCAGGCCGGACAGGGTCAGACCCATCAAGCGGGCCGCCCGCACCGACAGGTCCACCAGATCGTCGGGCGCGTCGAAGCGCTCGAAACTGGCGTCCTCGCCCGTCTTGCACCGCCAGGTGCCGGCTGCCGGCAACTTCAGCATGTTGATCGGCGTCGCCTCACCGGCCACCGTGATCCGGTACTCGCCGTACCAGGTGGGGTAGAACGGCTGACACATCAAGGTTCCGTACTCGCCGAGCAGTCCCTCGATGAGGTCGCGCTGCGCGGCCGGGTCGGTTACCCGCTCCACGTCGATACCTCGGTACCCGTACGAGGGCTTGACAATGATGTCACCCCACTCCTCGTGTGCGGCACCGATCTCCTCCAGCGAGATCGCCGAACGTAGTGGCGGCACCGGAAAGCCCGCCTTCGCCAACTTCTGCAGCATGAGGAACTTGCTGTAAGTACCCACCCACACCTCGGCCGGGTCGAACATCCGCGGCCCGAGCACATCGCTGACCATGCTCAGCCGCTCCACCCGGTCACGCCAGTCGCCGAACAGTTTGGCCCGGCAGATCACCGCGTCGAACGACGCGGCGTCCTCGTCACCGAGCAGAACGTTCGCGCCGCGCTGGCGGGAACGGTAGGACACCTCCTCCAACGTGTGCAGGCTCATCTCGTGCCCGCGCTGACGCCCGTGCGCCAGCAGACTGGGCCCGTCCGGATCCATTTCCCCGTAGTCCCAGGCGAGTACGCCGATCTTCACTCCATGCCCCCGTCATCGCGATCGTCAGCCGATCTGTGCGGCGGAACCGTCCACCCCCAGCTCAGCGGTCCTCTTCTCCACCCAGTCGAACACCCCCGCCAGCGTCTCCTGGTGCCGTTCGGGCCCGAAGATCTTCAGGAACCCGGGGACCGGGTTCACCTCGAGGATCCGGTAGCCGTCCCCGTCGGGCAGGACATCCAGGCCGGACAGTGTCATGCCCATCAACCGGGTCGCCCGTACCGACAGATCCACCAGGTCGTCCGGCGCGTCGAGACGCTCGAAACTGGCGCCCTCCAGGGTCTTGCACCGCCAGGAACCCGCCGCCGGCAGCTTCAGCATGTTGATCGGCGTCGCCTCACCGGCCACCGTGATCCGGTACTCGCCGTAGCACGTCGGGTAGAACGGCTGGCACACCAGCGTGTTGTGCTCGGCCAGCAGCTCCTGCACGGTCGACTCCTGCCGGGCCAGGTCGGTGACCCGCTCCACGTCGATGCCCCGGTACCCGTACGAGGGCTTGACGATGACGTCGCCCCACTCGTCGCAGGCGACGCCGACCTCCTCCATCGTGGTCGCCGAACGCAGCGGCGGCACCGGAAAGCCCGCCTTCGCCAACTTCTGCAGCATGAGGAATTTGCTGTACCCGGTCACCCACACCTCGGCCGGATCGAACAACCGCGGGCCGAGCGCGTCGCTGACCATGCTCAGCCGCTCCACCCGGTCACGCCAGTCGCCGTAGAGTTTGGCCCGGCAGATCACCGCGTCGAACGACTCGGCGGGCTGCCCACCGAGCTGTACGTCCATGCCCCGCTCGCCCGGCAGGTAGGTGACCTCCTCCAGGGTGAACAGGGACATCTGGTGCCCCCGCCGCTGTCCGTGCTCCACCAGGCACGGACCGTCCGGATCCATCTCGCCGTAGTCCCAGGCGAGTACGCCGATCTTCACGATGTTCCTCCACGCTCAGTACCCGGACGGCCGAAGGACCGTGCGGCGACGCGGACGACTACCGGCTCCGCTCGGAAGCCCTGTCCTGCGCACGGCAACGTACCCGGATCGGAAACAGGACGTTGGTCCACCGTCAAGGATTTCGCCAGCGCGACAGGGTGTCAAGATGGCCGGCGCCGCATCCGGGTGCCCGCTTCCTCCTCTCGCAGTTGGGCGGTAGGGTTCGGGCACAATTCCGGTTGTGCCGCAACTCCCGTCGTGGCACAACGAGGCGTCGCGGTGCAGAGAGGCATAGCGTGTCGATCGACGGTTCACTTCTGCGTCCCACAGACAGCATCGCGGCACAGTATCGGGCTGCCGGTTGGTGGCGGGACCAGACATTCCTCGACGATCTCGCCGCCACGGCGCGCGAGCACGGCGACAAGCCTGCCCTCATCGCCTACCAGGGCGGCGAACTGGCTCGCGAGATCAGCTACCGGGAACTCCAGATCCTGGTCGACCGCTTCGCCCGCGCGCTGCGCGAACTGGGCGTCGGTCGCGGCGACGTCGTGGTGATCTACCTCCCCAACTACTGGATGTTGACCCCGCTCTACCTGGCGTGCGGCCGGATCGGCGCGATCAGTTCACCGCTGATCCCGATCCTGGCGGAGCGCGAACTGCGGCACGTACTGACCTCCAGTGCCGCCAGCGTGTGCATCACGGTCGACGTGTGTGACGGTGTCGACTACGGCGCCCGGCTGCGCGACGTGGCGCCCCCGACGCTGCGCCACCGGGTCGTACTGGGCGACGCGGCGGCCACCGACGCCGTCGACTTCACCGGGTTCTTCGTCGAACGCGACGACGACAACGCCGAGCTGGACCCCGCGCTCGCGATCGGGGCCGACGAGCACGCCATGCTGCTCTACACCTCCGGCACCTCGGGCCAGATGAAGGCCGTCGCGCACAGCCACAACACGGTCCACGCCGCGGTGCGCAGCGTCACCGTGCCCTACGATCTCAGCCGCGACGACGTCATCTCGGTGCCCAACTACCACACCCACATGGCCGGGATGACCTACGCGCTCTACATGTCGCTGGGTCTGGGAAGCACCTGCGTGGTACAGGACGACACCGACATGGACCTGATGCTCGACCTGATCGCCCGACACTCGGTCAGCTGGTCCTACCTGTCCCCCAGCTACCTGGTCGACCTGATCTCCGCGCAACGCGCCAAGCCTCGGTCGGTCACCAGTCTGCGGCGCATCGTGTCGGGATCGGCGCCGCTGCAGCCGCACCTGATCACCTCCGTACGGGAGACCTTCGACGTGCCGCTGGAAGCGCTATGGGGCATGACCGAGAACGGCGGGGTCACCGTGACCCGCGGCGACGACCCGGAAGGCTGGGCCGCGCACAGCGACGGGCGGGCCGAACCATGGATGCAGGTACGCATCGCGTTCGAGGACGACGACGCCGAGTGCGGGCGCCTGCTCGTACGGGGCGCCTCGCAGTGCCTGGGCTACTTCGGTCAGCGCGACGTCTACCAGGCGTGCCTGGACGCCGACGGCTGGTTCGACACCGGCGACCTGGCCAAGGACGATGGCCGGGGCGGTATCCGGATCTTCGGCCGTCGCAGCGACCTGGTCATCAGGTCCGGCGGCATGAAGGTCCCCATCCTGGAGATCGAGGCGATCCTGCAGCAGCTGCCCTCGGTGAAGGAACTGGTCCTGGTCGGTTACCCGGATCCGGACATGCCGCGCGCCGGGCTGGTGTGCGCGGTGGTTGTACCGGAGGACGCACCGCCCACGCTGGAGGAGATCCACGAGTTCCTCGCCGCCAAGGGTGTCGGCTCGATCCTGTGGCCAGACCGGGTCCAGTTCGTCTGGGCACTACCGAAGAACTCGATCGGCAAGGTACTGCGCCAGCCGCTGCGGCAGCGTCTGGAACTGGCCGCGTCCCGACCATGACCACGGCGCGGGGAACAACCGGCAGCACCGCCGGGCCCGGCCCTGCCGTCGAGATCACCCGCACAGAGTGGATCGCGCTGGCGGTCATCTCGATCGCCCAGATGATGTTCCTGATCGACGCGACCATCGTCAACATCGCGTTGCCCAGCATCAGATCCGCGCTGGCGTTCAGCGGTGCCGGCCTGGAATGGGTGGTCACCTCCTACTCGCTGGTCTTCGGCGGGTTGCTGCTGCTGGGTGGCCGGGCCGGGGACGTACTCGGTCGGCGCCGGGTATTCGTCGCCGGACTGGCCCTGTTCACCGCCGCATCGTTGGTCGGCGGCTTCGCCACCGCGCCGTGGTGGCTGCTGGCCTGCCGCGCGGCGCAGGCCGTCGGCGCGGCGGCGGCATCGCCGGCGGCCCTCTCCCTGATCGCCACCACCTTCCGGGAGGGTCCGGCACGCAGCCGAGCGGTCAGCGTCTACACCGCACTGGCCACCGCGGGAGGCGGGATCGGGCTTCTGGCCGGTGGCCTGATCACCAGCTACCTTTCCTGGCCCTGGATCATGTTCGTCAACGTCCCGTTCGGCGCGGTGATGATCGTGTTGGCGCCCCGGGTGCTACCGGAAAGTGACCGCTGTGGGCAGCGGATCGACCTGCCCGGCGCGGTCACCGGAACTCTCGGTGTCACGTCGCTGGTCTACGCTCTCATCCGGTCCGGCACCGACCGGGCGGGCCACCCGCACTGGACCGATCCACCGGTGCTCGCTGCGCTGGCCGCCGCGGTCGTACTGATCGCCGCGTTCATCGCCATCGAGCGACGCAGTGCGCATCCCCTCGTGCCGCTGCGGATCTTCGCCAGTGCCGTACGCAGCGGCACCTACGTGGTGATGGCGCTGAGCAGCACCGCCCTGTTCGGCATCTTCTTCTTCAGCACCCTGTTCCTGCAACAGGTCTGGCACTACGGCCCGCTGCACACCGCACTGGTCTACCTGCCATCGACCGCAATCCTGGTGTACGGGGCGAAGGCCAGCGGCCAGCTACTGCCCCGGCTCGGAGCGCGGACCCTGGTACTCGGCGGGTTGGTGCTCGCATCGGTGGGAATGCTGTGGCTGTCACGTATCGGGGAGTCCGGCGGCTATCTGACCGGGATGCTGGTACCGGTCTCCCTGACCTATCTGGGCCTGGGGCTCACCGGGGTGCCGCTCACCCTAGGCGCATTGAACGGGGTACACGAGCGGGACGCCGGTATCGCCTCGGGGTTGTGTAGCGCGTCGCGCCAGATCGGCGGGGCGACCGGGTTGGCCGTACTCGGCACGGTGACCTGGGCGACCGTGGCTGCCACTACGATCCCGCCGGATTCGCGGGCAGGTGCCCGCCCGGTGGCCGATCAGGCATTGGCCGCCGGCGTGGACCGTGGGTTTCTGGTCGCCACCGCGCTGACCGTACTGGCGCTTGCCGTTGCGGTGGCCACGATGCGCCGGGAGCGTCCGGCGCGATAGCGCGGCGGCGGACCTGACCGCGCTGTCACGGCTGCCAATGCCGTCCGGGCGTTGCACGCTGGGACTTCACAAAAAATATGCACAACTATGGGTTCGTACGAAAACGGTCTTCCAAACTTCTCTCCGATGACTTAGTCTCGGTGTCATCAAGTGCCCCTCGGTGGGGGAAAGTTCTCCCACCACTGCCACGCCGCCCGCTGTTCTTCGTCACCAACGAAGGAGAAAAGGTTGCTGTGCCACCTGATCGACCAACAACTCGGCAGCAGCACCGCGGACAAGCGACCGGCGCGACGCACTGAGACTCTCCCCCTAATCCCCGGGGCGGAGCAGGACAAGTTGGAAGGAGGGACACCATGAGTTGCACAGCCTCTCGTTGCGCGGCCGGTCGCTGCCCGGTCAATCGCTGCCCGGCCACCCGCTGCCCGGTCGGTCGCTGACGCCCGGTCGCCGTCCGGCGACATCATCCACTCACCCGCCGAACGGCTCCTCCTGGGCCCACCGCTCAGACGGACACGGCGGCTGCCTCGACGACTTCCGGGTCCACGACCCGGATCGCTGAAGCAACCAGCGCCGGCGGGATCCGGTAAACCGGATCCCGCCGGCGCTGTCTGTCGGGGCGGGCGATCGGCCACGATCAAGGTCGTTGTTCCGCAGCTCCACCGGAACGCCCGGCCGCCAACGCAGCCACCAGCGCACCGAGCAGACACGCCGCGATACCCAACCAGCTGGCGGTGAACCCGGCCGCGGACGGCACCGCCAGTACACCGGCCAGTGCGGCCACCCCGAGCGCCGCGCCCAACGAGCGCGACATCATCGTCAGCGCCCCCGCCATCCCGAAACGCGACCTCGGCACGGCGGACACCGCCAGCGTGGTGACCGCGACCCCGGCCAGCGACGAACCCGAGAAGCCCAGTACCAGCGCAGGTAGGAGACGTGAGAGGTAGGCTGGCTGCGGCCCGGCGGCCAGCGCGAAGAAGCCCCAACCGGTCGCGCCCAACAGGGTGCCGGCCACGGCGACCGTACGGTAGCCGAACCGGGTGACCGCCCGCGCGCCCACCAGCGCCGCCGCCGCCGACACCGCCGGCCCCGGTGTCAGCGCCAGCCCGGCCCGGCTCTCCGAGTAGCCCCACCGGGTGGTCAGGAACAGCGTCACGCACAGCACCACGGTGAACTGCACGACCGCCAGCAGCACGGTACCCAGGTTGCCCAGCGCAGTCGCCCGTGCCCGCAGCAGCCGCAGGTCCAGTGCCGAACGCGGATGTGACCAGGACCGGTACGCCCCGAAGGCGGCAAGCAGCACCCCAGTGGCCGCCACCGACAGTGCGGGCAGCGACAACCATCCCCAGCCACCGCCCTGAACCAGGTACAGCGCGAAGAGCCCGATGCTCACCGCCAACGCCACCGCGCCCGGTATCTCGGGCAGACCCGCCCCGGCCCGCGGCGGGTCGCTCGGCAGACCCCACACTCCGCAGGCCACCAGCACCACCGCGATCGGCACGTTGATCAGGAAGATCAGATGCCAACCGCCCACCGCCAGCAGCGCGGCGCCCAACGGCGGGGCGCCCGCGGTGGACACCCCGCCGACCGCGCCCAACAACCCGGCCATCCGGCTGCGCCGCTCCGGCCACGCCGCCAGCGCCAGCGCCAAGGTCGTGGTGACCATGGCGCCGCCACCGACCGACTGAAGCATCCGCGCCGCGATCAGCACACCGAGTCCGGGTGCCAGTGCACATCCCACCGACGCCGCGGTGAACACCACGACACCACCGAGGAACAGTCGCTTGGCGCCGAGCCGGTCAGCCAGCCCACCAGCGGGCAGCAGAGTGGCAGCGAACATCACGGTGTAGCCGTTGATCACCCACGAGGTGTCCGGCAGGGTGGCACCCGGAAAGGACCGCAGCAGGTCCGGAACCGCCACGCTGACCACCGTGTAGTCCACCACGGCGAGCACGTTGGCGAGACTGATCGCCACGATCGCCAGGACCGCTCGTCCCGGAGTCAGCACCGCCTCATCCGTCACCCAGCCGGTCCCGCAACGCGCGCCGCAGCACCTTGCCCGCCGGGTTGCGTGGCAGTTCGTCCAGGAACACCACCCGGTCCGGCCGGTACGTGGCGGACAGGCCGGCCGCCAGTACGCACTCGCCGAGGCTCGCCAGGTCGGGGCCAGGCCTAGAGATCTCCGCGCGCACCACGAAGGCGACGATCCGCTGCCCCAGGGTCTGATCCGGTTCACCGATCAACGCGACGTCACGTACCTCGGGGCAGGAGCGCAGCACGTCCTCCACCGCGTCGGTCGGAACGTGTACACCCTCCCGGTTGATCTCGTCCATCAACCGGCCGACGATCTTCACCGCACCACGCTCATCCGACGTGGCAAGGTCACCGGTGACGAACCAACCGTCGTGCAGTTGAGCGGCGTACAGCTCGTCGGCACGGTAGTAGCCCACACACTGGTTGGCACCGCGGATCTCCAGCGACCCGGCCGTACCGGGCGCCACCGGCACACCGTCCTCGCCGACGATCCGTACCCGCATCCCGTCCACCGGCAGGCCGTCGCTGCGGGTCGCCTCGTCCCACGCGTCGTCGGCCCGACCGATCGTCACCCCACCGTTCTCCGTCATGCCCCACAACGGATGCAGTGACACGCCGAAGGTCTCCCGTACCTCGACCGGCAGGCTCGGCGGGATCGGGGCGGAGCCGGCCACCAGTCGGCGAAGCGACAGCGACCGTGGCCGCTTACGCTGCTCCTCAGCCAGCTCCTCGACCAGCATCGGCAGGCTGTACATGGCGGTCACGCCGTACCCGGCCATGGAGTCGAGCATCTCCGGCGCGCGGAACCGATCGCCCCACACCGTGGCCCCACCCACGATCAGCGGGGCCATCAACCCGTACAGGAAACCCGCCTGGCCACCCACCGCCATCGGGGTGACCAGCACATCCTCGGGCCCGAGCCGCATCGGTACGGTGAACGCCCGGGTGGCCGCGTACAGCGTGTTGTGAGTGTGCAGCACGCCCTTCGGTGTTCCGGACGTGCCCGAGGTGTACATGATCTGGAACGGGTCGTCGGCCTGTGGCCGGTAGGCGTCCAGGTCGATGTCCGGCCCCACCGGCCGGTCCGCCAGGCCGCCGAAACTGAGCGCGCCGTCCGCGATCTCGTCACCGTCCACGACCAGGTGACGAAGGGCCGGCAGGCTGTCGCGGGCCGCAGCGACCGGCGCCGCCACGGGAGTGTCGGCGTGCGACACCGTGCAGCACAACACTGTGGCCTCGGCCAACCGCAGCAGGTGCAGTACCTCGCCGGCGCCGGTGCCGACGAAGATCGGCATGATGACAGCACCGATCCGGGCGCAGGCCAGGGTCGTCACGGTCGCCTGCCAGGAGTTGGTGAACTGCATCGCCACCCGGTCCCCCGGCGTCACACCGAGCCCCACCAGCCCAGCGGCGAGCCGATCGACCCGGGCCGCGAGTTCCTGATAGGTGAACGCGACCGGCGCACGGCCGGGCTGCGACCAGTAGCAGTTGACGAGCGCGGTACGGTCCGGCGCGTCTCGGGCCAGAGCCAGCAGATCGTCCACCACCGTGCGGTCCCGCCACAGTCCGCAACTGCGGTACTGCTGACCGTCGCGTTCGTTGTCCGCCATCTCCCGACCTCCCGCGCCTTGCTGGGTATGTCGAGCTGATCGTGGCCGAACATCCGTTACAGGGCAAGACCGTCCGGCGACAAAGGGTCCGAGGATCGGAATCCGTCCGATTTGGACGGCCAGCCGAGCGGGGTGGCGGCACCCACCGGCGGGTGTTCTGCGGACCGCGTCTCCTCCGGCCAGCCCAGGTCGGTGGCCTGCCGGCCGTTCGGCCCCGGTACGGCCGCAGCGCCGTCATCAGCGGCGGCCGTGGGCGCCGCGGCTTTCCCGTCCTCGTCGGGGACGCTCACCGTGAGCGTGTGGTGTCGATCCGGTGCCGCGGCACTCAGTGCACCGTTGCTGTTCGGCTCCCGGGCGACCGACGCGGCCGTGGGGTCCGCGGCCCGCGTGGACGCGCGGTGCCACAGCGGACGCAACCCGGCCACCAGCGCGTCCGCCAGCTCCCGGGCATACTCGCCGTCCGGGTCGTAGTCCGGATCGAAGACGGTGACCTCGATGCCGAGGCAGGCCGGCGTCGACACCAGGTCGGCGAGCAGGTTCTCCAACTCGCCGTAACCGATCCCGCCGTCGCTCGGCGCATCCACCGCCGGCAGTACGCTCGGGTCGAGCACATCGGTGTCCAGATGGATCCAGAAGCCGGCCGTGTCGGCCAGCATCTCCACCGCCCACGCGGAGGTGCGCGGCATCCCCTCGGTGCGCAGTACCGGGACAGTGCGGTGCGGTATCCCGGCGGCGGTGATGTCCATCCGGTACTCGTCCTGGTCCCGGATACCGAGTACGACGACGTCGTTCTCCCGGAAGTAGGGCCGCAGCCGGTCGATGTCGGTCAACCGGGACTGGCCGCGGCCGGTCACCAGCGCCAGGTCCTCACCTGCGGCGGCGCCGACATATTCGGCGTTGCCGGGATGCCGGAAGTCGGTGTGCCCGTCGATGAAGACCAGGCCGTAACGCTGACGTTCGGCAACACCCCGGCGACGCAGAGCCAATGCCGAGCCGAGCAGGATGGAACAGTCACCACCGAGCACGAGCGGGAAACTTCCCTCGTCGAGCAGTTGTGCCAGCCGGTCGGCCAGCCGACACGTGTAGTCCGCCACGTCGATGGCCTGACAGACCCCGTCGCCCGGACGCCAGTCGCCGGGGTCGTAGCGAGGTGGGGTGACACAGCCGGCGTCCACCGCGGCGAGCCGCGCGACCAGACCGTGGTCACGCAACGCGCCGGGCGCCTTCGCGCACCCCGGTACCGAACCCGGGGTCGGTGGCTGCAGGCCGAGGTTGGACGGTGCGTCCACGACCGCGACCCTACGCTCGGCTGGCCGGGCCACTAGAACAGCGCCGAGGCCAGGTTCCGGCGGGCCTGCGCGACGGCCGGATCGTCCGGACCCGCCACCTCGAACAGCGCCAGCAGGTGACGACGTACCTTGTCGCGGTCCCCTCCGGTGGTGCGCCGCACGGTGTCGACCAGTCGCTGGTACGCCTCCTCGGCCCGACCGCCCATCACCTCGATGTCTGCGGCCAACGTCTGCGCCGTGGCGTCCTGCGGGCGGGCCTGCGCGTCGGCCAGCGCCTGCCGGGTGTCCACGTCCTGCACCCGATGCATCAGCCTGACCTGGGCGAGGCCCGAGGTTGCCAACGGGTCGTTCGGCCGTTCGGACAGCACTTCGCGGAACAGTTCCTCCGCTGCGTCGAGGTCACCGGCAGCGAGATTGTCGTCCGCGTCGACGATCCGCGGGTCGACCTCGACCTCGGCGGGCGCCTCGCCGCCGGCGGCGCGTACCGCGTCGATCCACTGACGCAGCTGCTGCTCGGGGATGACGCCGTTGAAACCGTCGACCGGCTGACCACCGACGACCGCGTAGACCGTGGGGATGCTCTGCACCCGGAACGCGGTAGCCAACCGCTGGTTGGCGTCGACGTCCACGGTCGCCAGCACCCAGGAACCGGCGGCCTCGGCAGCCAACTTCTCCAGCATCGGGGACAGTTGCTTGCACGGGCCGCACCATTCGGCCCAGAAGTCGACGACGACCGGGACCTGCAGGCTGCGTTCCAGCACCTCGGTCTGGAAATTGGCCTCGGTGACCTCGATCACCTGTGCGGCGCCGGAGTCGGCACTGGTCGGCGGGCCTGCCGGCCCGTCGTCCGGCGCCCGCCCGGCGTCGGGTCCGGGGGCGGATTCTGTGGGGCGAGCCGGCGGCGGAGTGGCCGGCCGCAACGCGCCGAGGTCCACGGCACCCCGGGTGAACGCCGATGGAATCGTGCGGGGGTCGAGCTGACTCATGGCCTCTAGTCTTCCACTCTCGCGCATCCCGCTGCCGCCCGGCGTACCGCAGCGACGAACCTTGCCGTACGGATCTTATGTCGGAATCATCCGGTACGGACGTTCCTTGCCCCACCGCGCCCGGCCCACCCAACAGCCCGTCTGGTAACTAAGAGGCTACAGCCAGTTCTGAAGGCGGTCGACAGCCGCGCCGACTCAGAAGCGGGCGGGCTCGGTGTAGGCGCCCCACTCGTCGCGAAGTACGCCGCAGATCTCACCGAGGGTGGCCTCGGCCCGCGCGGCGTCCAGCATCGCCGGGATCATGTTGTCGTCGGTGCGCGCCACCTCGACGAGCCGGCGCAACGAGGCATCCACCGCAGCGGCGTCGCGGCCCTCCCGCCGACGGGTCAGCAGATCGCGCTGTTCGAGCTCGACCTCGTGCGAGACCCGCAGGATGTCCAGCTCCCGGCTGACCGTGCCGGTGTGACAGTTGACCCCGACGATGCGCTTCTCGTCCTTCTCCAGCGCCTGCTGGTAACGGAACGCGGAGTCGGCGATCTCACCGGTGAACCAGCCGTCCTCGATGCCTCTCAGGATGCCGGAGGTCATCGGCCCGATCGGATGGCTGACGGAGTCTCCGCCGCCCATCCGCATGATCTGCCCGAAGATCTGTTCGGCCTGCTGCTCCATGCGGTCGGTCAGCGCCTCGACGTACCAGGAACCACCGAGCGGATCGGCGACGTTGGTGACGCCGGTCTCCTCCATCAGTACGGCCTGGGTGCGCAGCGCGATCTCCGCGGACTCCTCGGTCGGCAGCGCCAGGGTCTCGTCGAGCGCGTTGGTGTGCAACGAGTTCGTCCCGCCGAGCACGGCGGCCAAGGCCTCCACCGCGGTACGGACCACGTTGTTGTACGGCTGCTGCGCGGTCAACGAGACACCGGCAGTCTGCGTATGGAACCGCATCCACAGCGCCTTCTCGCTGGTGGCACCATATTTCTCGCGCAGCCACCGGGCCCAGATCCGCCGGGCCGCGCGGAACTTCGCGATCTCCTCGAAGAAGTCGAGGTGCGAGTCGAAGAAGAACGACAAGCCGGGTGCGAACGTGTTGACGTCCAGGCCGCGGGACAGGCCGAGTTCGACGTAGCCGAACCCGTCGGCGAGCGTGAAGGCCAGCTCCTGGGCGGCAGTGGAACCAGCCTCCCGGATGTGGTAGCCGGACACCGAGAGCGGCTTGTAGCGCGGGATCTGGGCGTTGCAGTAGGCCATCAGGTCGCCGATGAGACGCAGGTGTGGCTCGGGCTCGAACAGCCACTCCTTCTGCGCGATGTACTCCTTGAAGATGTCGGTCTGCAACGTTCCGTCCAGTGTGGACAGATCGACGCCCTGCCGCTCGGCGGCGACCAGGTACATGCAGAAGATCGGCACGGCCGGGCCGGAGATCGTCATGGAGGTGGTGATGTCGGCCAGCGGAATGCCGTCGAACAGCACGTCCATGTCGGCGGCCGAGTCGATGGCGACACCGCAGTGCCCGACCTCGCCCAGCGACCGCGGATCGTCGGAGTCCCGGCCCATCAGGGTCGGCATGTCGAACGCGACGGAAAGGCCGCCACCACCGGAACGCAGCAGCATCTTGTAACGCTCGTTGGTCTGCTGGGCGTTGCCGAAACCGGAGAACTGCCGGATCGTCCAGGCCCGACCCCGGTATCCGGTCGGATAGAGCCCACGGGTGTACGGGTATTCCCCCGGCCAACCGATCCGCTCGAAACCGGGCACCGGGGCACCCTCGGGCGGACCGTAGACGGGATCGACCTCGTCGCCGGACAGGGTGCTGAAGTCGGCGTCACGCTTGCGGGCGGTATCGTACCGGCGCTGCCACGCCTCGCGTCCCGCCTGGATGTCGGCCGCGTCCATCGACTGCCCCCTAGCCCGGTCCTTAACGATCCTTCAGGAAGGATACTAGGGGGCCGTACCATCTCCAAGCACAACGGACCCACGTCACCACCGGCACGTGGGGGACCCGCGTCGTGCGGCGAAGGTCAGTCACGGCACCTCGGGGAAACGGACAAAGACCAGCTCATCACCGTTGGCCAGCGGCCGTTGCGCGGAGCGGACCGGGACCGGTGCGCCATCCCCGTGCACCACCGCGAGCACCATGTCCGGGAGCTCGCCGGCCGGCCGACCCACCTCCTCGGGGGTCACCGCCCGCTGCACCAGATCCAGGCCCCGACCGTGGGCGAACAGATCCTGGGCGACGTCGGCCACGGACGGATTGCGGGCCGACAGCCCGACCAGCCGGCCGGCCGTCTCCGCCGAGGTGATCACGGTGCGCGCGCCGCTCTGGCGCAGCAGCGACACGTTCTCCTCCTCGCGCACCGAGGCGCAGATCTCCACCGTGGGGTTCAACTGGCGGGCGGTCAGCGTGATCAGTACCGCGCTGTTGTCGTCGTGCACCGTCACCAGTACCGAGGTCGCCGCACCGATCTCCGCCTGACGCAACGTGTCGGAGCGTTCCGCGTTGGCGTGCACCGCGGCCAGTCCCATCCGGACGCCACATCGACCATGTCCTGGCGTGGATCCACCGCCACGATCTGCGCCGCGGCCACCCCGTCGGCCAGCAACGCGCGGGCCGCGGCCTGACCCTTCGTACCGAACCCGCAGATGATGGTGTGTGCCCGCAACGACGACCTCCAGCGGCCCACCCGCAGCTGCTCACGGCCCCGCTCGGTCAGCACCGCGAGTGTGGTGCCGACCAGGACGACCAGGAACAGGATACGCAGCGGGGTGATGATCAGGATGGTGATGAGCCGGGCCTCCGGCGTCACCGGCACGACGTCGCCGTATCCGGTGGTGGTCAGGCTGACCGTCGCGTAGTACAGCGAGTCCAGGAAGGACAACTGGCCGCCGGCGCTGTCGGCGTAGCCGCCCCTGTCCAGGTAGACCACCAGGGTCGAGGCGAACAGAACCAGTACCGCGATCCCGATCCGTCGCGCCACCTCACGCAGCGGCGGTCGTTGGGGTCGCGGCAACCGGACCAGCGATCGGCGCCACACCCGATCAGCGTACGGAGGCCCGGTCCGACCAGCGCCTGCGGGCCGACGACCGCGGCCGGTGGTCCATGGCTCCACGGGGACCGACCGGCGCCGGATCATCAGTCCCGTGCGGCCAACCGTTGTTCGATCCGCGCCACCTTGCCGGTGATCGCGTCGCTCGCACTCTCCCGGATGTCCGCCTTCAGCACCAGCGAGACCCGCGGCGCGCGTGCCCGCACCGCGTCGGTGGCGCGCTTGACCACGTCCATCACCTCGTCCCAGGAGTCACCCTCGATCGTGGTGAACATGGCGTCGGTGCGGTTGGGCAGCCCCGACTCACGTACCACCCGGACCGCCTCGGCCACGGCGTCCGCGACCGACTCACCGGCCCCGCCCGGCGCCACCGAGAACGCCACCAGCACTGACATGTCTAGTCCTCAACGTGGATGTCGTCGATGATCACATTGCACTCGGTGACATCCAGCGCCATCATCGTCTCGACCGCGGCGATGACGTTCTCCCGGACCTGCTCGGCCACCTGCATCGCCGGGTGACCGAACTGCACGACCAGGGTCAGCGTGATGCGTACCTGGTCACCGGACTGCTCGACGTGCACCCCGCGGCGCGACGTCCCCTCGCCGAGACCGAGCCGCTCCTTGATGGTGTTCATCGCCCGCGCGACGTCGCCGCCCAGATCGAACACCCCGTCGACCTGCTCGGCGGCAAAACCGGCCACCTTCTCCACCACGTCACCGGCCACCGCCGTGGTCCCCCGCATCCGTGCCGCGAGCCGATCGTCGACGGGTTCGGCGACCGCCACCGGCCGCGGAGCCTGCGCGGTCGGCACCGGTACGAAGCCCCCCAGGCTCACACCGGGTGCCGGCGGCTCGCCGTCGGCGGTGATCCGCGGCAGGATCGTCGTCGAATCCAGGCTGGTGGGGCGGCGCATCGTCATGCCTTCAGGCAGATCCGCCAGCGCCGTGGCGGAACCGTTGAACCGCGGTCGCGGTGACTCTTCGGCGGCGTGCGCGGGCCCGCCACCCGAGCGCGATCCCCCCGCCACAGATGCTCCTCCGTCACGCCCAGCTTCGGTCTCGGTCATACCCTCTCCCCGATCTCGACCCGGTCACTCGACCGGTGGTACGCGAACGCGAGGGTACCGGGCCGGCGCCGGCCACGAAACGAGCCGTGCCGTGGTCCGCCCCGCCGACACCGTGACCCGGGTGACAATTCCCCCACCGCTCAGTCCAACGACCCAGCGGGCAGATGGCGGCGCGACCGGAGCCCGACCACAGCCTGCCGAGGTCAGCGCCGGACCAGCTCTGCCCGCCCGTCACGCAGGTGCAACTCCGCGTCGCACGCCGCCGCGCCCTCCGGGTCGTGCGTGGCGAACACCACTGCCGTACCCCGCCATGCCTCCGCCTGCAGCAGCTCCAGAACCAGTTGCCGGTTCTGCGCGTCCAGTTCGCTGGTGACCTCGTCGGCGAGCAGTACGCCACCCCGGCAGGCCAGTCCACGGGCTATCGCGACCCGCTGCTGCTGGCCGCCGGACAGTTCCTCGACCAGCTGGTCGGCCTGCCCGGTCAACCCGAGCTTCTCCAGTGTCTCAGCGGTACGGCGCTCCGCCACATCGGCCGCCACCCCGGTGGCCAGCAGCGCCACCATCACGTTCTCCTCCGCTGTCAGGATCGCCGCCAACCCGTTGTCCTGCGGGATGAGCGTGATACCGGCGTGTACCGCCTGCGGACGGTCCCGTACGACCACACCGTTGACACTGACCTGCCCGGATCCGGGCGTCAGCAGCCCGGCCATCGCCCACAGCAACGTGGTCTTGCCCGCACCGGAGGGTCCAGTGACCGCGAGTAGTCGACCGGGCTGCGCCGACACCGACACGTCGACCAGCACCGGATGCGCGCCGTAGCTGACGCTGATCGCCTCGGCCTCCAGCGCCGTGCCCAGCTCACTGGTGTCATCCACGACACCCGTCCCGATCTCCGTCACCACACACTCCGTCCCGTCGACCCGGCCGGACCCGAAATGCCGGGCGCGGCCGTGGGCGTGTCCACACCCTCCGCCGGCACCAGGCGGACGGCACCCTCGGCGGTCAGCTCCACCCGCAGCAGCGTGCCCGGCACCACCTCGGCCAGTACGTCGGGTGGCAGGTGCACCGCGCCGTCCCGGCCCACCACCGAGTACTCCTCGCCCCGACGACCTTCCGCGCCGACCCGCCCATCGCGGATGGTGACGGTGCGACCCATCCGCAGACCGACGTCCGGGTCATGGGTGACCACCACGACGGTGCGGCCGGTGGCCCGTACATGCGCCAGTATCTCCAGCACCTCATCCCGCGCCTGGGTGTCGAGCTGGCTGGTCGGCTCGTCGGCTAGCAGCAGTCCTGCGCCGTTGGCGATCGCGCAGGCCACCGCCAACCGCTGACGTTCGCCGGGGGCGAGATCGGGTGGCCGCTGCTTCTCCCGGCCCGACAGGCCGACCAGTGCGAGCAGCTCGCCGGGCGGTTCGAGGGTGGCGCGGCGCTGCGCGGGCACCCCACTGGCCGCGAACCGGATGTTCTCCCCAGCCGACAGGTAGGGCAGCAGGTTACGCATGGCGCCCTGCAACATCACCCCCACATCGGTGGCGCGCATGTACTGCAACTCGGCCGGGCTGGCCCGTGCCACGTCGTGCGTACCCACATGCAGCCGCCCCGCGGCCGGCGTCAACAGCCCAGCCAGTAGCGACAGCAGCGTCGACTTGCCCGCGCCGGACGGGCCGAGCAACGCCACCGACTCGCCCGCCTCGATGTCCAGGTCCACCCCGGCCAGTGCAACCACGTCGTAGCCGTCCAGCCGGTAGATGTAGACCAGGCCACGGCAGCTCACCCCGACACCGGTACCGGACCAGGTCGTCCTGTCCGTCGTCGTCGCTGTCACACCGATCCCTCCCGGAGACGTCGCGGGCCGCTACGGCGCAGCCCGGCGGCCACCACCACGGCGGCCACCAACCCCAGCAGTACCGCCGAGGCCAGTACCGCGCCGCCGGGCCACCACGGGTCCGGCCACCACAACGGCGCGGGGCCACCGGCCGGGTCGGCGATCTGCGGCAGGTGCGGTAGAGCCAGCGCCGCACTGACGCCGCCGGCCAGCACACCGGACAGCAGCGCGGCGCCCAGCAGCAGCGCGTACTCCCGTAGCCCGGCCCGACGCAGCAGACCGGGAGACACCCCAGCGGTACGCAGCGCGGCCAGTTCGTGGGCCACCGGCTGGGCGGACAGGTATTCGGTGACCAGTACCGTCCCGGCGGCCATCAGCAGCGCCAGTACCGCGGCGATCAGGTACAGCCGCAACGCCAGCGCCGGGCCCTGCCTGGCCGACCGGTCGTCGCGGGCGGCCAGCGTGTCGGTGCCGGTCACCGTGACTCCCGCCGCGGCAAGACGGTCACGCAACCCGGCCGGCGCCCCGGGCACCGCCCAGACCTGGTAGCGCAGCGGGGTGTCCAGCGCGTCCCCGACCGGTGCCGCCCGGTCCGCGTACGCCAGATCCACCAGCATCCCGTTGCCTATCGCGGGCAACGTACGGGCTCGGCCGACCGACCGGTACGCCTGGTCCAGCCCGTATAGTCCCGGGCCACGAAACACCGTGCCGTCCCGCTCGGCCCGGCCGGTCGTCACCGCGGGCACCGGGTACGGCGCGTCGGAGCGAAACACCCGCAGATCCTCGCCGCCGCCGGAGTCGAACCGGACCACGGTGCCGCCCGGCCCCGGCGCCGCCTCGCTGACGGGCTGGTCCAGGGTCGCGTCCACGCCACGCCACTCGGTCCGGGCGCTGAAATTCACCCCGACCGGCCTACCCGCCGCAAGCAGGCCGGTCAGGGTGAGCGAGCCGGTGATGCGCTCCGGCGCCCGCGGCCCGCGGTACAGGTCGAATCCGACCAGTCGGCAGCCGTGCGGGCAGCCGGTGAGAGAGGCGTTCAGCCGGTGTCGGCCCGGGTGCAGCACGCCGAACCGGGCCACCCGCTCGCGGCGGGAATCGTCGGACAGCAGCGCCACCAGGGCCATGTCCCGGCTGACCTCGCCGACCATCACGCTCAGTGTGAGGACCGATTCGCGCAGCAGGACCGGTTGCGGTGCGGCTGAACGGATCCGGGCAGCCAGTGCCGCCGGCCTGTCGGCGTCCTTGGTCTGCGGCCAGAAGGCCACCCGGGCCAGCCGGGTGCTGTCCACGGCGAGCAGTTCGGTGGTGTCGGCACCCGACCCGTACAGACCGCGAGCGACCGCCATGGCCTGCCGCCCGGACGGGTCGGCCCGCCGTACCGCGCTGGTCAGCCCGGCCGCCGAAACCCCGGTTACCTGGTAGACAGTGCCCGCACCCAGCGCCACTCCGGCGCGCTGGTGGGTATTGCGGCCCGCCACGTCCCAGGTGACCGTGCCGAAACACAACAACGCCACCGCCACGGTCAGCAAGGCCAGGGTGCGCGGAACCGACCCGCGCCGCGACAGCCTGGCCGCCGCCAGCAACGCCGGTATGCGGCCCCGGCGACGGGCCCGCCGGACCGCGCCGCGCAGCAGCAGCGGTGCCAACCGGCCGGCCAGCAGACCGGCCAGCACAGCGACCAGCCCACCGGCCAGCAGACCGAGCCGGCCACCGGCGCCGGTGAGCAGTTCGTAGCAGGCGACCCCCGCGACAGCCACCAGAACACCGTCGGTGACCCCGGCCCGCAGCCGGCCGGACCGTACCGGCACCCGACGCAGCAGGTCGATCACCGGAGTGACCACGGTACGGCGCACCGCCAGCCCCGCCGCCACCATCGCGCCGCCGAACGCCAGGACCGCGGCCAGCAGCACCAACGGCCGAAGTTCGGCGTGCACTCCGGCGGCCAGACCGACGCGGGCGATCACTTCGGTGACGGCCAGCCCGACCAGTACGCCCGGCGGGGTTGCGATCAACGCCAGGAGACCTATCTCGGCCAGCCCGAACCCGGCGACCTGTCCAGTGGACAGCCCGCGCAGCTTCGCCAGCCCCAGCTCCGGGCCGCGTTCCTCGGTCGCGCCCCGGACCACACCGAACAGCACGAACCAGCAGAGCAGCACCAGCTGCACCGCCACCAGCAACGACACCAGCGACACCTGGCGGCGTTCGGCCCGCACATCGGCGAGTACGCCGCGCAACGGCGCGTACAGGGTCAGCCCGGCGCGTTCCAGTGCCCGCTGGCCGGCGGACATCCGGGCCGTCAGGTCGGGCAGGTCCACCAGGTCGATCTGCCCGGTGCGCAGTGCGAAGTCGGCGAAGGTCAGGTAGTCGTTGGCACCCAACGAACGTACGGTCGCCTCGCTGCCGAAGTAGCTGTCCTCCTTGCGGAGTTCCTGGCCGTTCCTGGTGACGACGGCGCCATCGAAGTACCCGTGTCTGAACCAGTAGCCGGAGTCGGTGGCCGGGGCGGCGTAGCGCCCGACGATGGTGACCGCCGTGTGGCCGGGCGGTGCGGTGCCGGTGGAGCCCTCGACTCCGTGCACCACCAGCTTCGTGCCGGAGCGCAGCAACGAACGGGAGCTGGCCAGCACCTCGCCGGTACGGGCCGGGCAACGACCTTGCACGATGCGCAGCCGGGCGCAGTAGCCCTGCCGGTAGACCAGCCGCCCGGTGGTCGGGTCCCCCTGCTGGTCGGGCAGTCGCACCGAGGTCTGCACACCGCCGACAGGCCGCTGGAAGTACCGGTCCGCGAGCATGCTGCGGGCGACGTGGCTGGCCAGGTACGACACCGGGATGCGGGCCAGCGCATCGGAGCTGACCCGCTGCGCACCGGCCATCCCGGTCGCGCCGGCCGGGTTCTCGTCGCCGGCGGTACCCGCTGCGGACACGGTGAACCCGGTCAACCACGTCGGCGCCGCCCGCAGGTGGTCACGCAGCACGGACTGTTCGGCGGCCCGCGCGTACCCGGGTCCCAGTACCGCGGCGGCCGTGGCCAGCACCACCAGCGCAGCCACCACGCCCGACCGGCTGCGCCGGTACCGCAGACCGGCCAGCGCGAGGCGCAGCGTCCGTACCATCAGCCTGCCCCGGCCCGTAGCCGGTCCGCGCCGCTACCACCCAGCATGCGGGCGACCAGCACGGTGGCCACCACCAACGCCAGTACCGTGACCAGCACCGCGCCGGGGACCCAGTAGGGCCCGAGCTGGTACACCCGGTCCACCCCGGCATCCCCCGCGCTCACCAGGCTCAGCGAAGGCAGCATCAGCACCGCTCCGGCGGCGCCGGCGAAAAGCCCCGCCACCAGCGGCACCCCCAGCAGCAGCCGGTACTCCCGCCGGATCGCCCTGGCCTGGTCGGCCCGGCTCAGGCCGACGACCTGCAGCGCGGCCAGCTCGTAGCGGCGCCCGCCGGCCCCGATCTGCGCGGTGAGCAGGGTCGCGCCGACCGCCAGCAGCAACGCCGCGACACCGGCGATCAGGTACAGCCGCAACGCCAGGGCGGGGGCCTGACGGCCGAGCCGGGCCGAAGTGTCGGCCAACGAATCGGTGCGCTGTACCGACAGGCCGGCGGCGGCCAGCCGGCCCGCCAACCCGGTGGGTGCGCCCGGCGCCGCCCACACCTGGTAGACCGCCTGCGGGTGATCGGAACCTGACGGCTGCATCGAGGTACGCCGCTGTACCAGGGTCAGGTCGACCAGGAGCGCGTGGCCCCCTGCCCTGGGGATCACCCGTTCGGCGCCGGCGCGTCGGAAGGCGACCGGTTCGTCACCGAACGCGGGGAATGAGAACCGGTCGCTGTGCGGGTCGTCGGCCGGCGCCGGGCCGGCGATCACGGCCGGCCACCGGGCCGGTGTCGTGGCGTAGCTCACCACCGGCCCGTCCGCGCCCGTACCGGTGTAGCGCACGGTCAGCCCACGGCCGGTGCTCAGTCGGACGCTGCCCTCGTCGGCGCCGATCGCCGATGCCCGCCAGCGCCCCGCGGTATCCAGGCCCATCGCGAGGGTGCGTCCGCCGTCGTGCACCCCGTCGATCCGGAAAGTGGCGTCGACCTGGTGGAACTCGCCCGGATAGCGCGAGAGTCCGAGCCCGGTCAGCGCACACCCGGCTGCGCAGCCGGGCAGTTCGGCCCGGTAGCTGGCCTGCGCCCGACGCAGGGTGCCGAGCGTGACCTCCGTCGGCGGCTGATCCGGCCGGGCCAGCAACGCGACGAGCTGCACCGGTTTCGTGGTGTCCAACACCTCGGTCGACACGTCCACCCGCAGCGGTCCCCGCACTGTCGGCGGTGCCGGCGCGGTGCCGGTGATGCCCCGGGCGAGCGCGCGTACCTGGTCGGCGGAACGACCGGACCAGTCCGCCACGGCCGCGAGACGTGCCGGGTCGACCGCGAGCAACGACTCACTGCCGTCGCCAAAGTGCACCTCGGACTGCATCGCCGGCATCAGGTACCGGCCGGCCGGGTCGAGGTGACGCACCACGTCGCGCAGGGCCTGCGGCCCGGACGCGGTGACCGTGTACACGTGCTCGGCCCCTACCTCGTCCTGCGCGACCTGCCGCCGGTTGTGACCGGCCACATCCCAGGCGGTCGCGGCGAAGGCGAGCAGTGACACCGCGACCGTCACCGCCAGTACGATCCGTTGCGCGATCGGCCGCCGCGCCAGCTGCGCGGTACTCAGCAACCTCGGCGCCGGCAGCCGACCGTGGCTGGCGCGCAACCGGCGGCCGGCGACGAAGCCGAGCGAACGGGCCGCGACCAGGCCGACCACGAAGGCCAGCAGCGGCGGCGCGAGCAGACCGAGCGTCGCCGACGGGTCGGACACCACCTGGTAGAGCGCCGCGCCGGCCAGGGCGACCAGCGCGCCCTCCCCGATGCCGGCCCGCCACCGGGAACGCTGCGGCACCCGCCGCAGCAGCCGCAGTACCGGCAGGCGGACCGTACGCCGGGCCGCCAGTACCGCCGCGACCAGCGCACCGGCCAGCGAGAACAGCGCCACGGCCAGTACCGGCCAGCGCAGCTCGACGCGGCTGCCGTCGCGCAGCACGAGCAGCGCGGTGAGCTGTACGACCAGCTCACCCAGCGCGAGCCCGACCGGGGCGGCCAGCAGGATCAGCAGCATCGCCTCACCGAGTCCGAAGCGCAGCACCGCCGGCGTACGCACACCCCGCAGCTTCGCCAGTGCGATCTCCGGCCCGCGTTCCTCGATCAGCGACGCGACCATCAGGTACAGCACGAACCAGCAGAGCAGCACCAGCGGCACGGCGACCACCGGTACGGCCGTACCGATCGCCCGCTGTTCGCGCCGCGCATCGTCGAACGCGCTGGTCAGGCCCGTACGTACGGTGACCTGGTCGGCTTGCGCGGTCGTGTCGAGTCGGGCGAGGGCTGCCCGCAACGCCGGCACGGTGTCCATGTCGATGCGCCCGGGGCGGACCGGGAAGTCCAGTTCGGCCCGTGCCCCGCGGGCACCCAACCACCGGCCGGCGCCGGGATCGGTGGCCAGTACCGCCTCCTCCCGGTCCCGCGGGTCGGTGCCGGTGGCCGGTGCGCCGGCCAACTGGCCACCGCCCCACCAGTACGGCTCGCCAGCATTCCGTAGCCGGTAGATACCGGCGACCCGGTGCCGGTAGCGCGCGGCGTGCGCCGGGTCGGGGTCGGTGCCGCCGAAGACGATCTGAGCACCGGCCCGCAGCCGGTAACGCCCCGCGGTACTGGCGCTGACCAGCACGTCTCCGGTGTCCGGCCGGGGGCAGGCGCCGGCGGTGATGCGCAGGTGAGCGCAGACTCCGGAGCGGTAGACCAGGTGGCTGGTCGGTGTGCCGGTCAGCGATCTCAGCACCACGGTGGCCACGCTGCCGTGGTAGGCCGGCGCCACGACGTCGCCGAGGGGATGCTGGGACCCGATCACGGGACCCAGCTCGGCGGCCAGCGACTGCGGGTCGGAGCCACCGGTGATGGTCAGGCCCAGCGTTCCCGCCGGCAGGTCAGACAGCTGGTCGGACAGTGCGGACTGCTGGGCGACCCGGGCGTAGGCGGGCGCGAGCACCGCCGCCGTCGTGGCGAGGACGGCCAGCAGGAACACCACCAGCGAACGCCCGGACCGGTACCTGATCCCGCGCAGCGTCACCAACCATCCCGCCACCGCGCCTCCCCATCCGTCGACCGCCTGGCGGACCGGCCCGCGTGGGTTGCCGGCCGTCGGAGTCGTCCGGTCGGCCGCGCGGATCGTACGGTCCTGACCACTCGACCTCATCGGGCGGGACGAGGTTCAGTCGTAGCCGGGGACGTGACCGGATCGTTGCGTCGACCTGACCGCGGCGGGATCAGCTCACAGGTCGCGGAGGATCTCGTCGGCCGCCGTGTACGGGTCGAGTTCCCCGCTGGTGACCTGGTCGGCCAGGCCGGCGAGCGCGCTGCCGTCACCGCTGCCGTCGATCCGCCGGCGCAGTGCGGTCAGCGCGATCGCCTGGATCTCGGCGGCGGCCCGGGCCTGCCGACGCCGCGCCAGCCCGCCGTGTTCAGCCAGGTGGGCGCGGTGCTTGTCGATGGCGTCGAGCACGTCGGTGATGCCGTCGTTGCGGGCCGCAACGCACCGCAGCACGGGCTGCCGCCACTCGTGGGGTTCGCGGCGGGCCAGCGCCAGCATCCCGCGCAGGTCACGGGCCGCGGCGTCGGCGCCGTCCCGGTCGGCCTTGTTGACCACGAAGATGTCGGCGATCTCCAGGATGCCGGCCTTCACCGCCTGGATCGCATCACCCATCCCGGGGGCGGTGAGCACCAGGGTGGTGTCGGCCAGACTCGCCACCGCCACCTCGGCCTGGCCCACGCCGACCGTTTCGACGAGCACCATGTCACAGCCGGCGGCGTCCAGGATCCGTACGGCCTGCGGGGTGGCGGCCGCCAGCCCGCCGAGGTTCCCCCGCGAGGACATCGAACGGATGTAGACACCGGGATCGGTGGCGTGCTCCTGCATCCGGACCCGGTCGCCGAGGATCGCCCCGCCGGTGAACGGCGAGGACGGGTCCACGGCCAGTACGCCGACCCGCTGTCCGCGGGCCCGCAGCGCACTCACCAGAGCCGAGGTGGTGGTCGACTTCCCGACACCCGGCGCCCCGGTCAGCCCGATCACGCTGGCCCGTCCGGCGAACGGGACCAGTGTGGCGGCGATCTCACGCAATGCCGGCGCGTCGTCCTCGACCAGGCTGATCAGGCGGGCGACGGCACGCGCGTTGCCGTCGCGGGCCTGATCGAGCAGTTCCGGGACGGGTAGCTGGGCCGACCGGGTAGGTGTCATCCGGGTCAGTTCCCCGCGGACCGCAGCAGCAGCGCGTCACCCTGCCCGCCGCCGCCGCACAGGGCCGCCGCGCCGAGTCCGTCACCGCGGCGGCGCAGCTCCAACGCAAGGTGCAGTGCGAGCCGGGCACCGGACATGCCGATCGGGTGGCCCAGGGCGATGGCGCCACCGTTGACATTGACTCGCTCGGGGTCGATGCCCAGTTCACGGGTGGACTGCACGCCGACCGCCGCGAACGCCTCGTTGATCTCGACCAGGTCGAGGTCGGAAGGCTGGGCGCCGGCCCGTTCCAGGGCCCGCCGGATGGCGTTGGCCGGCTGGGACTGCAGCGAGTTGTCGGGGCCGGCGACGGTGCCGTACGGACCGATCTCGGCAAGCCAGCTGAGGCCCAGTTCCTGCGCCTTCTCCTTGCTCATCACCACGACCGCGCAGGCACCGTCGGAGATCGGGGAGGCACTGCCGGCGGTGATCGTGCCGTCGGCGGCGAACGCGGGCCGCAGCCGGCCGAGGGTCTCGGTGGTGGTGTCCGGCCGGATGCCCTCGTCCTCGGCGACGACGATCGGGTCACCCTTGCGGCGAGGTACCGACACGGGGGTGATCTCTTCGGCGAAGATGCCGTTCTTCTGCGCCAGTGCGGCCCGCTGGTGGCTGCGGGCCGCGAACGCGTCCTGCTCCTCGCGGGTGAGACCGAGCGGACCGTTGTGCCGTTCGGTGGACTCGCCCATCGCCACCTCGTCGTAGGCGTCGGTGAGACCGTCGTAGGCCATGTGGTCGTGCATCGTCACGTCGCCGTACTTGTAGCCGCCGCGTTGACCGGTCAGCAGGTGCGGCGCGTTGGTCATCGACTCCATCCCCCCGGCCACCACGATGTCGAACTCACCGGCGCGGATCAGCTGGTCGGCGGTGGCGATGGCGTTGAGCCCGGACAGGCAGACCTTGTTGACGGTCACCGCCGGCGTGGTCATCGGGATGCCCGCGGCGACCGCGGCCTGGCGGGCCGGCAGCTGCCCGGCGCCGGCCTGCAGCACCTGGCCCATGATCACGTACTGGACCTGGTCCGGGGAGACGCCCGCCCGGGTCAGCGCGGCGCTGATGGCCACTCCGCCCAGCGCGGTGGCGGGAAAGTCCTTCAGATTGCCGAGCAGCCGACCCATCGGGGTACGGGCGCCGTGCACCAGCACACTTGTCATGACGCTTGTCCTTCCAGGTGACGTCCATCGGCCGGGCTGGCCCGCCGAGGAGGTACGGCGACTGACCTGAACGACCGTTCACCAGCCAGACTACCGACATGGCAACGGCGGATGAGCAGGGGCGTGCACCCCATCACAGCATGGATCTCGGTCTGCTACGCATCGACCATGTCGGAATTGCGGTGGCCGACCTGGACGAGGCGATCGGCTTCTACACCGACGTGTTCGGGATGACATGCGTACACAGCGAGACGAACACCGAGCAGGGCACCCGGGAGGCGATGCTGCGGGTCGGCCAGGATCCGACCGGGCCGATGATCCAACTGCTCGCACCGGCCGACCCGACGGCCACCATCGCCACCTTCCTCTCCAAGCACGGGCCGGGCGTCCAGCAGGTCGCGTACACGGTGCGCGACGTGGCGGCCGCCTCGGCCGCGCTGCGGGCCCGCGGCCTGCGGGTCCTCTACGACGAACCGCGGCCGGGCACGGCCGGCTCCCGGATCAACTTCATCCACCCCAAGGACGCCGGGGGCGTACTGGTGGAGCTGGTAGAACCCGCACGCCGGTAGCGGCGGCACCACGAAATAGCTACAGTGTCGGTCGTCATGTCAGCTATGACACAGTGACAGTGACGACAGAGCGACACGGTCGGTCGATCCGGGTCGAGCAGCGGATGTTCCTCGTACCGGCGCCTCTGGCGCGGGAACACCAGCGGCACCGGAACGAACCGGCGACAACTCCATCTGTTCGGGCCGGGCCGTGGCCTGGACCGGCGCTGCGTCGTTGAGGTGGTAGGAGTGCCACCGGCACCGGGACTGCCTCCGGTCGTCCCGATCGCTCCATCGTCGACAGTGTCGCCGACGCAGAGATCCACCAGTGGGTGCCGTGCGGTGCCGGGTGGAGTATCCGGAGTGGAGCGAATAGAGTGGCGAAGGTCACTCGGATTGCCTACCGTCGCGTCCAGTCCACGGGAGGACGATGTCGGCTGTCAACGGTGTGACGAGTACGAGCTAGGCATTGCCGGAGCGAGTAGCATCAGTTCCGGCTCATTCCCAAAATTCCGGCAAACCGACAAAAGACTCCCCCCGTACGTCGGTGGCCGCGGCCCTCTCCACCCGGCTCGGTACGGAGGCTTGCGGCCATGTACGGCAGCCGGGGGGTCTGCGAGGATGTGTCAATGGCCCAGCAGCAGCCCTCCATGAATTTCTTCGAACAGGCGAACAGCCAGCCTGACTTCACCGTCGTCCTGCGCGGTTACGACCGCGCCCAGGTGGACGACTTCGTGCAGCGCCTGAACGCCGCGCTCGGCCAGTCCGAGAGCGCGCGCGGCGAGGCCGAGCAGCGGATGACCGACGCACAGCGCCGCCTACGGCAGGCCGAGCAGCGCGGTGTCTCCCTGGAACAGAAGCTCGGCGACCAGTCCAAGCAGCTTGAGGAGAACAGCCGCCCCACGCTGGCCGGGCTGGGAACCAAGGTCGAGCACATCCTCCGGCTGGCCGAGGAACAGGCCAACGAACACCGCGCCGAGGCCAAGCGGGAGGCCGAGGGCATCCTGTCCGCCGCCCGGCTGGAAGCCCGCGAGATCACCGACAAGGCACGCGCCGAGTCCGCCGCGGTCAAGTCGGCCGCCGAGCGGGAGGCCAGCGGCACCAAGACCACGGCAGAGCGGGAAGCCGCCGAGACCCGCGTACAGGCCCGTCGCGAGTCCGACAACCTGCGCGCCGACGCCGACCGGGAAACCAAGCAGCTGCGCACCGCCACCGCACACGAGGTGGCCGAGCTGAAGGCCAGCGTCGAGCGCGAGGTCTCCACCATGCGGGCCACCGCGGAGCGGGAGATCACCCAGCTGCGCGCCAAGGCGATGCGGGAGGCCGAAGAGCGTCGTGCGGAGGCGGCCAAGCTGCTCGCCGAGGCGAAGGACAAGCGGGACAAGGAACTCCAGGCACTCGCGCTGGAACTGGCCGAGCGCCGGGAGAAGTCCGAGCGGGAGGAGTCCGAGCGGCACACCGCTGCGGTCGCGCAGACCCAGAAACTGGTCAGCGAGGCCGAGTCGCGGGCACGCTCCGCCGAGGACCGCGCCAAGGAGATCGAGCAGCGTTCCGAGTCCCGCAGGTTGGAGTCCGAACGGACCGCCAACGAGACCGTGGACAAGGCCAAGGCCCTCGCGGACAAGACGCTGTCCGAGGCCCGATCGGAGTCCAGTCGGGTGACCTCCGAGGCGCGCTCCGAAGCCGACCACGCGACGAACACCGCCCGCCGCGAGGTCGAGGACCTGGGACGCCAGCGGGACCAGATCACCGCCCAGCTGGGTCAGCTGCGCGAAATGCTCGGCGGCCTGGCCGGTATCGGTGGCGCGCCCGCGGCCGCCGCCCAGAAGGCCGAGGAGAAGGTCGAGGAGATCGCCGCGGCCACCGACAAGATGGCCGACAGCGCGGAGAAGGTCGCCACCCAGGCAGACGACGACACTCAGCGGATCCCGGCCGCCAGCGGTCGCTAGGATCTGTCTCACACCACTGATCGGGCGGGCTGGATACCCGCCCGATCATGGTATCCGGAACCCGAACGGCCTCTTCGTGGTCGTCGGTGACCGGCCATCGTCCAGTGGGCGAAAGTTATTGTGCGATAAGGACATCCGGCCGACAGTCTGCGCGGCGACGCATCAGCTTGACGGTTTCGCGCTCTGCACATCGCTCTGTGCCGAGCTTGAAACGCGAGACCCGTCACCCTGGTGCCTTGCGTGTGTGACAGGCCGTCACGTGTGAGGATTGGACCATGTCGCAAGGCGGGGATCAGGGTCTCTTCTCTTTGAATGACGGTGGCTCGCGCAATGAGGCGAGCTTCGAGATGGTGCTGCGTGGGTACGACCGAAGGCAGGTCGACCGTTTCGTTGCCCAGGTCGAGGCTGACCTCACCGCACTGGCCACCGAACGCAACGACTCTCACCGGCAGGTGCAGCAACTCAGTGTTCAGTTGCAGCAGTTGCAGGCGGAGATGGTCGATCTGCGCCGGCGCGCGGCGGTGGACGGGCAGCCGTCGTACCGTCATCTCGGCCCCCGGGTCGAGCAGATCCTCTCGCTCGCCGAGGAGGAGTCCGACGCGATCAAACAGACCGCCCTCCAGTCGATCGAGGATCAACGCGGCGAGGCCGAGCGGATACTCGCCGAGGCGCACGAGAAGGCCGAGCAGGCCCGCCGCGACTTCGAGACCACGCTGAACAACCGGCGTGCCGAGACGGAGGCGGCCGAGGAGGCTCGCCGCACCGCGGTCGAAGAGGAACTCGCCGAGAAGTCCGAGCAGGCGAAGCGGCTGGTTACTGAGGCCGAGCAGCAGGCATACTCCCTACGCAGCGCCACTGAGGAGCATGCTGGCCGGCTCCGGGAGCAGACCGAACAGGAGATCACCACCCTGCGTGCCGACGGTGAGCGGGAACGTGCCGCGATCACCGAGGAGCTCCGCACGCTCAAGGAGGAGACCACCAGCTACGCCAACCGGGTACGCACCGAGGCCGACCAGTACGCCGAGGAGACCCGCACGGCGGCCGATCAGCACGCGGCCGAGCTGCGTACCGCCGCCGAGAGCGAGGCGGAGCAGATCCGGCACGATGTTGCCGCGCACGACTCCAATGTGCGCAGCGACGCCGACGGATACGCCGAGAAGACCCGCCAGGACGCCGATCAGCACGCCGAACAGGTCCGGACCGAGGCCGAGATGGCGACGCAGGAGCTGCGCGAATCCGCTGAGGAGCACTCCACCCAGGTCCGCGCCAAGGCCGAGGAATCGGCCCGGCAGGCGACCGAATCCGCGCGCCGTGACGCCGAGGCGATCCTCGGCACCGCCCGGGCCCAGGCCGACCGGATCGTCGCGGAGGCGGGCCGCAAGGTCGGCGAGCTCGACGACCGGCGCCGGCAGATCAAGCGCGACATCGGCAGTCTGCGCGAGACGCTCACCCGGCTGACCGGGGCCAGTGCCGCGCTACTGGACGACGACGATGACGATGACGAGCCGTCGACGGCGGGATCCAGCGCCCACCGGATCGGATCACCGGACTCCGGGGACCAGAATTCCGACCGGCACGACTCCGAGCAGCACGACTCCGAGCATGCGGACCGGGCGGACGTGAACTCTGACGAGCATGCGGCCGCGCAGAGCCCTGAAGCGCACGGCCCGCAGGCGGACCCCGACCCGGCCGACGCCCCTCACCGCGGTGTGCAGGGCGGCGAGAAGACCGGCGTCGGTTCGACCACCGCGGCATCCGAGGAGCCGTCGCCCAACGACAGTACGACCATCCTCGAGTCGATCTCCTCGGACAGCGACACAGACCTGCCCGGGTCCGACGGTCCGGAACGACGGCCGGTGCCCAGGCGCAGCCAGTACCTCTGATCGCGGCCACCGGGCGGGCGAGTTCCGGCTCGGCGACCTCTACACACGACGACCGGCGATCCCCCACGGGGCTCGCCGGTCGTCGTCGACAGCAGAGCACTGCTTCTACTCCACGGACGCGGCCCCCGGCCGTTCCCCGGTGGCGACCGGCCGTTCCGGGTCGCAGACCCAGTCACTCCACGAACCGATGTAGACCACCGGCTGGAGACCGGCCACCGTCATCGCCAGTGCGGTGTGCGCGGCGGTGACACCCGACCCGCAGTAGGCGCCGACCCGTACGCCCTCGGTCACGCCGTGCCGGGCGAACAGCGACCGCAGTTCCCCGGCGGGCAGCAACCGGCCGTCCGGCCCGGTCGTCGAGGACATCGGCAGGTTGACAGCACCGGGGATGTGCCCGGCCACCGGGTCGATCGGTTCGACCTCCCCCCGGTACCTCTCGGCGGCCCGGGCATCCAGCAACACACCCTCGGCGGCCGTACGGGCCGCACCTGCGGCATCCAGTACGGGCAGCTGTCCCGGTGTGAGCGTCACGTCCCCCGGTTCCGGCTGCGGCACCTGTGTCTCGACCGGGCCACCGGCGGCCAGCCAGGCCCGGTAACCACCGTCGAGTACCGTGACGTCCGCAAGTCCCGCCCAGCGCAACGTCCACCAGGTACGGGCGGCGGCCAGCCCGTCGCCGTCGTCGTACACCACGATCCGGCTGTCCCGATTGATCCCGGCACCGCGCAGTACCCGCTGCAGCCCCGCAAGGTCGGGCAGCGGGTGACGCCCACCGGGAACGGCGGGCGGGCCGGTCAGCTGATCGGTATCGAGGTCCAGGAAGACCGCGCCCGGCAGGTGTCCGGCAAGATGGTCCGGGCGCGCCGACGGCTGGTTCAGCCGCCATCGCACGTCGAGAACTGTCCGAGGCATCTGAGACGAATTGCCACTGCCCTGGACGGTGAGTAGGTTTTCGGCGCTGATCAGCGGGTCAGCGTTACTCATGGACGCCACGCGGCAAGTATCCCGCAATGATTTTCAGGTAGCATGGCGACCCGGGAGGGCGCGTTGAACGACCTGGTAGACACCACGGAGATGTACCTCCGCACCATCCTGGAACTGGAGGAGGAGGGCGTCGCGCCACTGCGTGCCCGCATCGCCGAGCGCCTGCACCAGAGCGGACCGACAGTGAGTCAGACCGTGGCACGGATGGAGCGCGACGGCCTGCTGACCGTCGAAGGTGACCGTCACCTCGCGCTCACCGATACCGGACGCAAGCATGCGATCGGTGTGATGCGCAAACATCGCCTCGCGGAGTTGCTGCTCATCGACGTGATCGGGATGCGCTACGAGGCCGCCCACGATGAGGCGTGCCGCTGGGAGCACGTGATGAGCGACGACGTCGAGCAGCGCGTGTACCAACTGCTCGGGCGGCCGACCCATTCGCCGTACGGCAATCCGATCCCCGGCCTCGAGGTGTTCGACCCGGATGCCTGCCCGGCCGCCGTACCCGGACCGGAACACAATCTGACCAGCCCGGTGGTTACCGGTGCGGTGACGGTGGGTCGGATCTGCGAGAGCGTACAGACCGACGCCGCGCTGCTGGAACGGCTGCACGCGGCGGGCATCGACCCCGGCGCGACGGTCAGCGTCGCGCGCGAGGACGACGTGGTGGTGATCCGGCACGGGGGCGCCGAACTGCGGCTGCCGCAGTCGGTGGCGAGCCGGGTATTCGTGACGACCTGACTCCGCGTCACCGGCACCTCATGGCCTGCGGATCATGGTTTCCGCAGGCCGGCAACTCGCATTCAGGTCGAAGGTTTCCCGTGCGCGTCATCTTTTCCACGTTCCCGGTTTGGCCGGCGACACGGCGTGGTACTCAGAAGTAACCATGAGCGCACCGGTACGCCCGGCGGACGGTTACATGTTCGGGCCGGACGAGAAGATTCTGTGGTGGCTGCGGCCGAGGGCCGCGGGCAGCCGCCGGCACTACCTTGTGCGCCGCTTCACCCGGGCCGTGCTCGCGTTCTCCATGGCGGGCCTGGCAACCCTGGTGACGATGCTGGTCATACTTCCGATACTGCGCAGCGTCCGGTTGGACATCACCACCTGGATGTTGCCGCTCCTGGTGGGTACCGGCCTGGTCGTGTCCGCCGGTGTGCTGTTGACCGTTGTCGGCCTGCTCGCGCTGCTGATCCCGGAACCGGCCTGCCCGCCATCGCCGCGCGTGGTGGCCGACATGTTGTACGTGATCACCGACCGGCGGGTACTGGTGGTGCGCGCTTCCCTCGGGTCTGGTAGGGCCTACCAGCCGGCCGATCTCGCTCCGGACGGTGACCAGGCACCGTCCACGTACCGGATCGAGGAGGTGCGGCCCGGCGTGGGCAATATCCTGATCGGGGTCCCCGGCCCGGCCGGCTGGGTCCCCCGGATGACGCTGTGGAACGTGCCGGAGCCGGCACAGGTCGTGGCCCGGCTGCAGCAGTGGAGCGCCGGCGGGCGCGATCTACCAGGCGCGCAGGCGGCGTAGCGTCAGCGCTTCGATTCCAGCGTGCGGGCGTAGTCGATCAACCTGCCGACCGAACGGGTCGCCGTGTCGCCACTGATGTCCGTGGCGTAGGTGTAGCGCAGCGTGATGATCTGGTCCCGCTTTCCCAGCCAGCCTATCTCCACCATCGGGCCGGCACCGTCGCCTGCGGCGAGCACCCGGCTGTACGCGGCGCTGCCCAGGTTCTTCACCGCCGCGGAGCTGTCCGGTGCGGCCTTGGCGAACGCCTTGGCGTCGGCGTCGGTGCCGACCACGCTGACCACCATGTCCGGGTGGTCGGAGTACAGCACCTGCAGGGCGCAACTGTGCGCACCGGACGCGGTGCTCGCGGCGGCCACGTCGAAGTGGGTGCCGGTGATGTGCTCGATGCTGTCGTAGTCCAGCAGCCGGCAGGTGCCCCCGGCAGCCTGGGCCGGGGTCGGCGAGGGCGACGGCGTGGGCGCCGCCTCGAACTCGCCGACACCGGCGGGCATGGACGTGGAAGGGTGCGGAGCGACAGTAGGGTGCTCGACCCGGGCGCAGCCGGTCGCGGCGAGGCCGGCGACCAGCAGAACGCCAGTGGACAGGATGACACCACCGCTGTGACGCATATCTGAGATCTCCCGTGTTGGTCCGGCTCGCCCGTCGGCCGTGCCGGCCTGTGCGACGAGGTGGAGCGGAAGCTGGGCCGGTGCGCCATCAGGATCAGACTCCTACCGGCGGTCGCTACGGCTCTCCACCGTACGCGCGGTGTGCCACCGGAGACGGACCGAGAGTGCGTGACCTCCACTGCAACCGATCGGTCACCCTCGGCGGGAGCGATCTGCACCACACTGACGGGCGGCCCACCGGGTTGGTCGTCTTCCCAGACGATCTGGCGTTGGCACCGCTGTCAAGCGCTAGCGTGTCCAGCATGCGGATCGGTTTCGTGGAGTGCCTGCGGGCCGGCCACGACACTGGCGACACCTGCCCGGCGTCACTGGAGGTGTACGAGCAGAAGCTGCGCGACCTCGACCACTACATCACCCGGCTGAATACTGCGCGCGAGCAGGTACGGGCACAGCAGGTCGCCGCGTTGGCCCGCCGAAGCACCACCGGGAGCCCCCGTTGCCAGTTCGACCACGCGACGACCTGACGAGGTGTGCGATGAACCCGACCACTCACCCTGCCCTGGACACCGCCCACGGGCAGCCGGTTGCCACAGCCGTCGCACCGACGACCGAGTCGGCCTTCCGCGATGTCGTATCGGGCAGCGACCGACCAGTCCTGGTCGACTTCTGGGCCGCCTGGTGTCCGCCGTGCAAGCGGCTCGCTCCGGTGCTGGAGGATGTCTGCTGAACTGACGAACCCTCCGGCGGGGCTCAGTTCTGTCCGGCCAGCGCGGGATGCTCCCCGATCACCGTGACGGAGCCGGGCTCGACTTCGGTGAAACCCGCGTCGCGCACCATTGGCAGGTCGGCGGCACTCAAGCGCTGCCAGCTGATCCGGTCGGCCGTGCGCACCGTGAGCGGGAAGCCCGCGCTGGCCCAGGCCGTGCGCTCCGGAAGCGCCAGAGCCGCGAGCGTGAGCTGCGCGGCATGCCCTGTCTGCGCCATCGCTTTACCGGCCGTCATGCCCAGATCCGGGTTGAGCCACAGCACCACGGTGCCGGCATCCGGAACCGACAGGCGCTGCGAATCGGCCAGCTCAGTGCCGCTGACCTGCAGTCGAGCGAGTTCCCGTGGCCAAGCGTCCAGCGGCACCGGCGGAAAGACCCGGACGCTGGCGGTGCGGTGCTCCAGGGTCATGCCATCGAGGGTCACGGCCCGCCGCCACTCCGCACCCCGGGCGCGGCGTACCACCTTGCGGATCCGCCCGTCGGTCCAGGCGTCCACCACCGCATGCCAGTCACCGTCGGGTTCGGTGGTCCGCGGGTCCGTCAGGAACATCAGCACCGCGCGCGCCGATGCCTCCAGAGCATCGCTACGTTCCGGGGGCTCGTCCCGTTCCAGCCGCACCACCAGCGGCAACACGTACTGCGGTGCCAGGTCCCGCTCGCTGGGGTACGGGGTCACAGCGTTCACGCCTCGCAGCATGTCACGGGCTGCGGTGGGCAGACGATCGGCGGTCCCGCACGTCGGAAGCCACCGCCCGGTGGTGACTGGCCCGCCCAGCGGTCCTGACCTGTTCACTCCCGTCGCACCATCTCCGGCAGCAGCCGGGTGCGTTGCGGGTCGGCCCGGAGCCAACCGGCAGAATGCAGTCTTCGGATCATCGGCGACAGCCGGCGCAGCATGGAGGCGGAGCAGATCGTGACAATGTCAGTGCATCAGCGGATCGCCGAGGAGCTCGGTGTACGGGAGGGTCAGGTACTCGCCGCGGTCGAACTGCTCGACGGCGGCGCGACCGTGCCGTTCATCGCCCGGTACCGCAAGGAGGTCACCGGCACGCTGGACGACGCGCAGTTGCGCACCCTGGAGGAGCGGCTGCGCTACCTGCGGGAACTGGAGGAGCGGCGCACCGCCGTACTGGACTCCATCCGCGGCCAGGGCAAGCTCGACGATGCGTTGGAAGCGCAGATCGTCGCGGCCGACTCGAAGGCCCGGCTGGAGGACATCTACCTGCCGTACAAGCCGAAGCGTCGGACCCGGGCGCAGATCGCGCGGGAGGCCGGGCTGGCGCCGCTGGCCGAGTCGCTGCTGGCCGATCCCGGTCAGGATCCCCGCGCCGTCGCCGCCGGATATGTCGACGCCGACAAGGGGGTCGCCGATGTCGCGGCGGCGCTCGACGGCGCCCGCGCCATCCTGGTGGAGTCCTTCGGTGAGGACGCCGACCTGATCGGCGAGCTACGCGAGCAGATGTGGTCCCGGGGCTGGCTGGTGTCCCGGGTACGCGACGGCAAGCAGGAGGAGGGCGCGAAGTTCTCCGACTACTTCGAGTTCGCCGAACCGTTCAGCAAGCTTCCCTCGCACCGGATCCTGGCGATGTTCCGGGGCGAGAAGGAAGAAATGCTGGAGCTGACATTCGCGCCCGGTCAGCCACCCGCCGAGGATGCCGCGCCGGCGCCCGGCCCGACCGACTACGAGCGGCGGATCGCGGCCCGGTTCGGCGTACGGGACGAGGGTCGCCCGGCGGACCGGTGGCTGGCCGACACGGTGCGCTGGGCGTGGCGTACCCGCGTCCTGGTGCATCTGAGCATCGACCTGCGGACCCGGCTGTGGCAGAGCGCCGAGGACGACGCGGTGGCGGTGTTCGCGGCGAACCTGCGTGACCTGCTGCTCGCCGCTCCGGCGGGTAGCCGCACCACGATGGGCCTGGACCCGGGGTTCCGTACCGGCGTGAAGGTCGCGGTGGTCGACGCCACCGGCAAGGTGGTGGCCACCGAGACGATCTACCCGCACGTACCGCAGCGCCGCTGGGACGACTCGCTCGCCACCCTGGCGAAGCTGTGCGAGCAGCACAAGGTGGACCTGATCTCGATCGGCAACGGCACCGCGTCGCGGGAGACCGACAAGCTCGCCACCGAGCTGATCGCCCGGCACCCGGAACTGAAAATGACCAAGATCGTGGTCTCCGAGGCGGGCGCGTCGGTCTACTCCGCCTCCGCGTACGCCTCGCAGGAACTACCCGGGATGGACGTGTCGCTGCGCGGTGCGGTGTCCATCGCCCGGCGGCTGCAGGACCCGCTGGCCGAGCTGGTCAAGATCGACCCGCAGTCCATCGGGGTCGGCCAGTATCAGCACGACCTCGCGTACACCAAGCTGTCCCGATCGCTGGACGCGGTGGTGGAGGACTGCGTGAACGGCGTCGGGGTGGACGTCAACACCGCCTCGGCACCGCTGCTGACCCGGGTGTCGGGTATCGGTACCGGGCTGGCGGAGAACATCGTGCTGCACCGCGACCAGAACGGGCCGTTCCGGTCCCGTCGGGCGCTGAAGGACGTGGCCAGGCTCGGACCGAAAGCCTTCGAGCAGTGCGCCGGCTTCCTGCGCATCCCGGGGGGTGACGACCCGCTGGACTCCTCCAGCGTGCACCCGGAGTCCTACCCGGTCGTCCGGCGGATCATCGAGCAGACCGGCAACGAACTCACCGCGCTGATCGGCAACACCAAGGTGCTGCGCGCGCTGCGGCCCGCTGTGTTCGTGGATGACACGTTCGGCCTGCCGACCGTCACCGACATTCTGCGGGAGTTGGAGAAGCCGGGCCGGGACCCGCGACCGGCGTTCAGGACCGCGACCTTCGCCGAAGGCGTCGAGAAGATCGGCGACCTGACTCCGGGCATGGTGCTGGAGGGGGTCGTGACCAACGTGGCGGCGTTCGGTGCCTTCGTCGACGTCGGCGTGCACCAGGACGGTCTGGTACACGTGTCCGCGCTGTCGAAGACCTTCGTCAAGGATCCCCGCGAGGTGGTGAAGTCCGGTGACGTGGTGCGCGTCAAGGTGCTGGACGTCGACATCCCGCGCAAGCGGATCTCGCTGACCCTGAGACTGGACGACGAGGTGGCACCGCCCGGGTCTGCCCGGCCGTCGGCGGAGCGCCGCGGGCAGTCCGCGGACCGGCGTGGCCAGCGCGACGACGGACGGCAGGGTGGCGGACAACGTTCCAGCGGGCAGCGGTCCGGCGGGCAGCGCGATCAGCGGCAACGCCAGCAGCCGGCCGGCGACACTGCACTGGCGGACGCACTGCGGCGGGCGGGGCTGGTCAAGGACTGACCCATGGCGTTTCCCGTGCCCGGACCGGCACACAACGACCGGGTCCGGGCCGGGGGCGCGACAGGCGAGATCAGTCCGGTGGCTCCGGCGTTGGTGGGCCCGGCGTTGGTGGCTCTGGTGCGGGTGGTTCCGGTACCGGCGGACGGGGCAGCGGCTCGGGCCGTCCAGGCCCGGGCCCGGGTGGTGCCGGCGGAGTGGGCGCGGGGCCCGGCGGCTCAGGGGTCGGCAAGGGCGGGCGCTGCGGTGGTACCGGGATCGGTCGGGTCGGATCCGGAACGGTCATCGCGACGACTCTCCTCCCATCAGGGCCGGGTGCCGGGGCGCCGACCCGGTCGGCGCGCTCCGCCGGATCGCCCCGGGTTCAACCGGCCGGGAACCCCTGTCGGATGCCCGGTACCGGCCGGGATCAAACGTACGGATCGGACAATGTCCGCCACGCCTACTAAGGTACGGCCATGTCGACCGCCGAGGATCCGTTCGCCGAACCGTCCCCGCAGCTCAGTGACCCGGGTGAGCTGCTCGCCGGTTTCCTCGACTGCTACCGCGATGCCCTGCTGCGCAAGCTGGTCGGGCTGGACGAGGCCGATCTGCGGGCCAGCCGGCTGCCGTCGGGTTGGAGCCCGATCGGCCTGCTGCGGCATCTCACCTTCGTGGAGCGGCGCTGGCTGCGGTGGGGTTTTGCCGCCGAGGACGTGGGCGAGCCGTGGGCCGACAGCGATCCCGACGACCCGGATGGACCCTGGCCGGTGCCCGACGATGTGCCCGTCGAACGTGTCTTCGCCGAATACCGTACGGAGATCGCGCGCTGCGGCGAGATCATCGCCGTGAACCCGATCTCGGCGCGGTCCGCCACCGGTGGGCGGTTCCCCGCCGGTGGCGGACCAGTGCCCACTCTCGGCTGGATCCTGTGTCATCTGGTCCAGGAGTACGCCCGGCACGTCGGGCAACTCGACGTGGTCCGTGAACTGATCGACGGTGCGGTCGGGGAATGACGACGCCACGCATCAGCCGGCGACGGGCTCGCGTTCGGGTTCGGTGACGGCGTCCGGGATCGGCTCCGGGATCGGATGCCGGCGGAACAGCTTGCCCGGCCACCAGGCCCACCTGCCGAGATCCACCACCAGCGCCGGTACCAGCAGCGAACGCACCAGGAAGGTGTCGAGCAGGACACCGAAGGCGACCAGGAACGCTATCTGGGCCAGGAACAGGATGGGCAGTACGGCCAGCGCCGCGAACGTGGCGGCCAGCACGATCCCGGCGGAGGTGATCACACCACCGGTGGCGTGCAGCGCCCGTAGGGTGCCCTCCCGGGTGCCGAGCTGCAGCGACTCCTCCCGTACCCGGCTCATCAGGAAGATGTTGTAGTCCACCCCGAGTGCCACCAGGAACACGAATGCGAACAGCGGAATCGCCGGATCCGCCCCGGGGAAGTGCAGTACGTGGTTGAACACCGCCGCGGCCACCGCCAGGGTCGCGCCGAAGGACAGTACGACCGAGGCGACCAGCAGCAGCGGCGCGGCCACGGCGCGCAGCAGCAACATCAGGATCAGCAGGATCACCACGAGCACGATCGGGATGACCACGTTGCGGTCCCGTTTCGAGGTCGCCTGGGTGTCCGCCTGGATCGCGGTCACACCACCGACCTTGGCCGCCGCGCCCGGCACGGCGTGCACCGCGTCGCGCAACCGGCCGACAGTGTCGACGGCGGCACCGGAGTCGGGCGCGGCGGTCAGCGTGACCTCGACGAGTACCTGGCCGTCCACGACCTTGGGGGCGCCACCTGGCCGTCCGCCGGCGGACACGGTGGTCACCGATTCGGGGACCACGCCGGGCACCCGGCGTGCCGCGGACACGACCCGGCCGGCGTAGTCGGCGTCGGCCACGATCTGGGTGGGGCTGCCGGCGCCGCCCGGGAAGTGCCGCCCGATGGCTTCCTGCCCGACCACCGAGTCCTGGGTGTTGAGGAACAGGTCGGTCTGCTTGGTTCCGCTGGCCTTGAACTGCGGTAGGAACGCCGCCGCGACGGCGAGCAGGACGAGGGTGACCACCAGCCAGATGGTCCGCGGCCGACGCCCGACGAGTCCAGCGACCCGACCCCACAGGCCGGGACGGTCGGCTTCGATGGTGCCGTGCTTCGGGCGGGCGGGCCAGAACGCGGCGCGACCGAGCAGGACCAGTACGGCTGGCAGGAAGGTCAGCGCGGCCAGCAGCGAGGCACCGATGCCGATCGCGGCGACCGGGCCGAGGCCCTGGGTGGATTTGAGGTTGGTGAACAGCAGGCACAGCACCCCGAGGATCACCGTGCCGCCGCTGGCCGCGATCGGCTCGACCGCCGCCCGGTACGCGGCCCGCAGCGCACTCACCCGGTGCGCGTTGACCCGCAGCTCCTCCCGGAACCGGGACACCAGCAGCAGGGAGTAGTCCGTACAGGCGCCGATCACCAGAATGAACAGGATGCCCTGGCTCTGCCCGTTGAGGTCGATGACGTCATGCTTGGCCAGCTGGTAGATGACCGCACCGGCCACGGCCAGCGCCAGCATGGCGGTGAGCAGAACGAACACCGGTAGCAGCGGCGAGCGGTAGACGACGATCAGGATGAGGAAGACCAGGACGCCGGTGACCACCAACAGCGTGCCGTCGATGCCGGCGAAGGCCTTCACCAGGTCGGCGGTGAGCCCCGCCGGGCCCGCCACGTGCGAGCGGATTCCGGGGTGTCCGCCGATCCGATCCCGGATGGTGTCGACCACGGTGCCCGGATCGTCCTCGGACGCGAGCGGCACGACCAGTTCGGCGGCCTTGCCGTCCTTACTGGGGATCGGTCCGACGATCTTGCCGCGCAGCGCGGGCAGCGAGCCCAGCTGTCTGGCGTCGGCGCCGATCTCCCGCAGCTGCTCGCGACTCAACCGACCGGAACTCTCGTACACCACGATGGCCGGGATGACGTTGCGGGTGGTGAACCGGTCCGCCAGGTGGGCCACTTCGGTGGACTCGGTGTTGGTGGGCAGGAACGCGGCGTTGTCGTTCTTCTGTACGTCGGCCAGTTTGCCGAGGGAGGAGCCGAGCGGCCCGGCACCGACCAGCCACAGGACGAGCAGTACCGCGGGCAGCAGCCACCACAGTCGTGGCCGTCGCCGTACCTGCGATCGGGTAGATTCCGGCTCGGACACCCAGCTCACCTCCGACAAGGAAATCATCAGCAGGCTGATGATTTCTTTCAACGTACCAGCCGGTCGACCTCCCGGCCGTCCGGCCATCCGCCAGCAGCACGGAGCACCGTTGCACGTCACCGGCCCACCGGATCCTGATCCCGGCCTGCCCCCGGACGAGTGGCCGATCGGTCGGCTGCTGGCCACGGCGGCCCGGATGCTGCACAGTTCCTTCGACGCGGACCTGGCCGCGGCACAACTCAACCACGCCGGATTCATCACCCTGCACGTGCTGCGGTCCGGCCCACTCAGCCAGTCCGACCTCGCACAGCGCTGCCGGGTCACCGCACAGACCATGAGCCGTACGGTCGAGCGGTTGGAACGCTGCGGCTACGTGGCCCGGCACCGCGACCCGCTCGACGCCCGCCGCCAGCTGGTCGCCGCGACCGGGACCGGGCTGGAGGTCTACCGCACCGCACCGGGCCGGGACTCGGCCCGGGCACTGGACCAGCTCGACGACCCGGCGGCGTTCCGGGCCGAGCTGCTGCGCCTCATCGAGCACCTGCGCATCCGCCGGCCCGACCCGCACTGAACCCGGCCCGAGCCGCACATGACACCGGTACACGCCGGCGCCCGGCACCCCGCCCGTACGGGATGCCACGGCGTCAGAGCCGCATCGTGTCCGGGAACACGAAGTAGTAGAGCAGCCCGACCAGGATCAGCCAGGCCAGGACGATCAGCGTCCAGCCCATGTTGTACCGGATGACCTCACCCTCGTTGCGTACGAAGCGGGTGGTGGACACCCCCACACTGGCCGTCTGCGGCGCGACCGGCTTGCCGACCTCGGCACCGACCGAGTTCAGCGACGGGAACAGCAGCGGCGGCGCGCCCAGGATCCGCGCCACGGACAGCTGGAACTGACCGAACACCGCATTGGACGAGGTGTTGCTGCCCGACAGCGCGACCGCGATCCAGCCCAGTACCGGCGCGACGATGATGAACGCGACGCCCAGCTTGGCGAAGCCGTGGGCCATCGAGTTGGCCATACCGGCGAAGTTGAACACGTACGCCAGACCGAAGATGAAAGGGCCCACCAGCAGCGCGCCCCACATCTGACGGAACGTGTCGGCGAACACCTTTCCTAGTTGACGGATGCCCGGCCGCAGGTACGCCAGCACCAGCAGCCAACTGGCCAGGATCGCGGTACCGGCGACGAACGGCGCGAACTTCCAGGTCGACGCGTCCGCCTTGTGCGACAGTGAACCGATCGCGGACACCGATGGCGCGAACGGTACCCATTTCGGCAGCGGTGACCACGGCCCGGTCCAGGCGATCACCACGACCACCAGGATCCCGAACGGCACCAGTCCACGCAGCGCCGGCCGCCATCCGGCCCCGTCCCTGGACACGCCTGCGGCCGGCATCTCCTTGCCGCCGAATCCCAGGGTGGTGGCCGGCCGCCAGAACCGCAGCAGGATCAGCAGGGCCGCGAAGCACACCAGGGAGCCGGTGATGTCCGGCAGATAGGGCCCGACCCACTGCGAGACCGGGAACTGTCCGGCGATGTAGGCCAACGAGCCGACCACGGCCAGCGGCCACCCGTCGCGCAACCCACGCCGGCCGGACACCAGATAGATCAGGATCCACGGTGGCAGCAGGGCCAGTACGGCGACGATCTTGCCGATCGAGGCGGACAGGTCCAGCAGCGGCAGCCCGGTCACCGCGGCCAGGCCGATGATCGGTGCGCCGAGCGCACCGAAGGACACCGGTGCGTTGTTGGCGATCGCCGCGACCCGGATCGCCGCCAGGTCCGCCACACCCAACGCGACCAGGATGGGCGCCACCACCGCCCATGGATAGCCGAAGCCGACCAGGCCCTCCATCAGTGCCCCGAACGCCCAGGCCAGCAGGATCGTCTGGACCCGGATGTCGGCGGTGGCCCGCCGTACCAGCCAGGACTTGAACGCCTCGAAGGCGCCGGTGACCACCATCGTGTTGTAGATGACCACACCCCAGAACACGATCCAGTCGACCGACCAGATGCCGGTCGCGGCACCCAGCCCGTACGCGGCGAGGGTGTCGCCGACCGGTGCCTGCCAGATCAGTACGCCCATCGCCACGGTGACCACTGATCCGACGATCACGGCCTGCCACGCCGACCATCGGAACACCGCCAGCAGTATCAGCAGTACCGCGACCGGCACCAGCGCCAGCTGGGTACTGACCAGGGTCCCGCCCCACGGCACGAGTACCTGGTGGAACGGGCTTGCCTGCACGAGCGGAGTCATGGCCCCTCCATCCGACCCGGTACGCACGACGTACCGGGGATCAATCACCCGAAATGGTCAGCTGGTCGGACAGGGCCATTGTGCCGACCAGTGCCGATGAGGGCCATATGTGCGGGTGATATTCATCCGGTATCGGGTCGAAGCACTCCAATGGCACAACTCTGCGCAATCGTAGCGAAACTCTGCGGCAGTTGAGCGACGCGATCAGTCCTCCGGGGCTGCTTCGCCGGTGAGCTGTTCCCGCGGGAACGTAGCCAGCAGACCCAACGCCCGCAGAAAGCCCTGCCGGTCCCGCGCCGGCAGCAGCGCCAACAACCGGTCCTCGTGCCGCCGGATCCCGGCACGTACCGAGCCGTGCAGCCGGCGGCCCGCCGGGGTCACCGACAGCAGACGCACCCTCCGGTCGGTCGGGTCCGGGGTTCGGGCGATCAGTCCCCGCCGCTGCAGTTCGTCGAGTACTCCGATGATCCGGGTCTTGTCCGCACCCACGGCGCGGGCCAGCGCGGCCTGACTGCGTACCGGCTCGTCGACCAGTGCGGTCAACACGATGTAGCCCCACATGGACACCTCGTGCGCCCGTAGGACGGGAAGCTCCGCATCGGTCAGTGCCCGACCGAGCGGCACGATCATCGCGGCGAGATCCGGGCGGGCAGGCAGCCCGGAGGACGTACTGGCAGCCATGGCGAGGAATCTACGCCTTGACAGACCATACGCAAGCGCAGATGGTATGCATATGCCTACGGATTCGGAACCCGGAACTGACCCCACCCGCCAACTGCAGATGCTGGACGAGCGTGTGGTCACGGCCGGCATCGAGCTGGTATCCCAGGTGAAGCCGGACGACCTGGCCCGCGCCACCCCCTGCGCGCGGTGGGATCTCGGCGCCCTGCTGGCACACATGACCGCGCAGCACCACGGGTTCGCCGCCGCCGCGGCCGGCCAGGGCGCCGACCTGGCGGCCTGGCAGGTCCGTCCGGTCGACGACGATCCCGCCGGCCGCTACTCGGCCGCCGCCGAGAAGGTGCTCGCCGCGTTCGCCGACCCGCAGATCGGCACCCGGGAGTTCGCCATCCCGGAGATCACCTCCGCGCAGCAGTTCCCGGTGCCGCAGGCGATCGGCTTCCACCTGGTCGACTACGTCGTACACGGCTGGGACGTGGCCCGCGCCCTCGATCTGCCCTTCACCCTCGCTCCGGAGGCACTCGGGGTCGCCCTGAGCGTCGCGCAGATGGTGCCCACCGGCGCGCCCCGCGAGGCACCGGATGCGATGTTCGCCCCGGTGGTCGAGGTGACGGGCGACGCCTCCCCGATCGACCAGATCGTCGCCCTGCTGGGCCGGGATCCGCACTGGTCACGCTGATCCCCGACCGTCCGCACTGACCCTCTCGACACCGACCCGCGGCGCCTGCCGGCAGACAGGTTTGGCCGAACCAGCCGGACGGCGCGGGCGCGGCGGGCAAGCTGTGGCTGACCGCCACGCGTACTGAGGGGGAACCATGGCTGTCTGCGAGGTCTGCGGCAACGACTACTGGCTGTCGTTCGAGATACACACGATCGGCGGACAGGTGCACACCTTCGACTCGTTCGAATGCGCCGCACACCGGCTGGCCCCGGTATGCGAATACTGCAGCTGCAAGATCATGGGACACGGTACGGAAGTCGGTGGCCACTTCTTCTGCTGTGCGCACTGCGCCCGCAGCAGTGGGACCGAGCGCGCCGAACAGATCCGCGACACCGCCGGCGCCCACCCGGGCTGACCGGCGCCGCCCATACCACCGCCGGGTGCCGCCGGTCGCGCTTCGGACCGGCGGCACCCGTACCTCGCCAAGCACCCCGGCACCGTCCCGCGCGCCGCGCGCGCCATCGGACCCGTACAGCGGCTAGCGTCGCGCACACCGGACAGGTCGGCCCACCCGGGCGAACAGTCACCGGTACGGGGAGAGGCGGGCGGACGTGACAGCAGGGGTGAGCCACGAACTCGCGGAACTGGCCGACGCGTACGGCGTGGCCAGCTGGTACCTGGACGGCGCGCGACGCCGCATCGACGTGGCGCCCGACGTGGTGATCGCCGTCCTCGCCCAACTCGACGTGGCCGCGGGGAGCAGCGCGGAGATCCGCCGGTCGCTGACGCAATTGCGCAACCAGCGCTCGGATCGTGCCGGGCTACCCGGCACGGTCACCGTACGGCGGGGAGAGAGCCACCCGCTGCCGGTCGGCACGCTGCACGGCCCCGACGCCACGCGGCACCCGATCACCGACACACTGCCCACCACACTGGCACCCGGCTGGTACACGCTGGCCCACGGACGCCACGAGACCAGCGTGCTCGTCGCGCCCGACACGCTCACCCCGGTGCCGGACACCTGGGGCTGGATGATCCAGCTGTACGCACTGCACTCCCCCGGTTCCTGGGGCATCGGCGACTTCCGCGACCTGCGCGAGCTGGTCGGTTGGAGCGGCCGGCAGCTCGGCGCCGGTCTGGTGCTGTGCAACCCGCTGGACGCACCCACCCCGGTCACCCCGATCCAGACCTCCCCGTACTCGCCGAGCAGCCGACGCTTCACCAACCCGGTCTACCTGCGGCTGGCCGACACCGCCGAGTACGCCGCAGCCGACCCACAGCTGCGGCGTCGGGTCGACCAGCTCAGCCCACCGGCCACCGAACTGATCGACTACGACGCGGTGTGGGCCGCGAAACTCGCCGGACTCGAGTTGCTGTGGCCGCTGGCCCACCGGCTACCGGTGCCGGCCGGTGGGCCGCTGCGTGAGTTCGCCACGTTCTGCGCGTTGGCCGAACGCCACGGTGCCGACTGGCGGCGCTGGCCCACCGGACTGCGCCGACCGGACGCACCGCAGGTGGCCGCGGCCAGCGCCGAGGCCGCCGAACGGATCGCTTTCCACTGCTGGGTACAGCAGCTGTGCGCCGAACAGCTGAGCCGCGTCCGGGACGCGGCAGACGACGCCGGCATGCCGATCGGCGTCGTACACGACCTGCCTGTCGGTGTGGACCGGGCCGGCGCGGACGCCTGGGCCTGGCAGGACGTACTGGCCGGGGACTGCTCGATCGGCGCACCGCCGGACGCGTTCAACGCCGCCGGACAGGACTGGGGGTTGCCGCCGTGGCGACCGGACCGGCTCGCGGCCACCGGTCACCGGGCCTACCGTGACGTGCTGGACGCCGCGCTACGCCACGGTGGCGGGCTGCGAGTCGACCATGTCGCCGGCCTGTTCCGGCTCTGGTGGATCCCGCCGGGCGGCTCCCCCGCCGACGGCACGTATGTCCGGTACGACTCGGCCACGATGATCGGTGCACTGACCCTGGCCGCGTACCAGCACGGCGCGATGGTGGTCGGCGAGGACCTGGGTACGGTCGAGCCCGAGGTCACCGACGCCCTGCGGCAACGGCACATGCTCGGCTGCGAGGTGCTGTGGTTCGCCCGGGACGAGGACACGGTGGGCGCACCGCTGCGACCGCCCGCCGACTGGCCGCGGGAAGCGACCGCGAGCATCTCCACCCACGACCTGCCGACCGCGGCGGGTTTCCTGATCGGCGAGCACGTACGGGTCCGTGACCGACTCGGGCTGCTGCGTAGACCGGTCGAGCAGGAATGGGCCGAGGCGGACACCGCGCGTACCGAAGTGCTGGAACTGCTGCGCGCCGAAGGGCTGCTGGCGGGCCCGGATCCGCAACCAGCCGAGCTGATCACCGCGATGCACGCGCTGCTGGCCCGTACCCCGTGCCGGGTGAAGCTGGCCGCGCCCGCCGACGTGTCCGGCGATCCCCGCCAACCCAACCTGCCCGGCACCACGCAGGAGTACCCGAACTGGCGGCTGCCGCTGCGGTTGAGCCTGCCGGAACTGATGGCCGATCCCCGGACCACCCGCATCGCCGCGCTGTTGCGCGAGCGGCCCGACACCACCGATGGACGGCGCTGACCGGAGTCAGGGGTACGACAGCCTTCGGGCGGGTATTTTGCGGACAGGGAAAGCACACGGCGGACGACATCGGAGGCGCGGATCGTGAGCAGCACGGTGGAGGGCCTGGACCCGTTCGACATTCTGGACGCCGAGACGGCCACGCTGGAACGGTTCTTCAGCTCGCGCCAGGCAGCGGACTGGGACGGCCCGTCCCGGGCGGCCGGCTGGTCGGTACGAGACGTACTCGCCCACCTGGCCGGGGAGGAGGGCTACAACCATGCCTGCCTGGACGACGAACTCGACACCTTCACCGAGAAGCTGCGCGATGCCGGTGTCAACGGACTGGGCGACTTCAACCAGTGGTGTGTGGACCAGCGCCGCAAACTGCCGATCGAGGACGTACTCGCCGAGTGGCGGGCGGCCAGCGGCCGTACCCGGCGGGAACTGCGTGCTCTCGGCCCGGACGCCCAGTTGTCCACAATGGCCGGGCCCTACCCGGTCGGGCTGCAGACGCTGCACTTCGGCTCGGAGTACGCCACCCACGCCGACGACGTGGGCGCAGCAGGGGACATGGCGGACGAACCGTCCCGTACAGACTGGCGGATGCGGTTCGGGCAGTTCGCGCTGACCGAACGGAATGCGGCAGTGTCCGTGGAGGTCTCCGAGCCCAGCGGGCGGGTGCATGTGGAGCTGCCCGGCGCCAGCGCCCGGCTGTCACCGGCGGAGTTCGTGAGCGCCACGGTGGGCCGGCTCCCCGATGACCATCCGCTCGACCCCCGACTGCGCGAGGCGCTCCGCTGCCTGGCCTGAGCTGATCCGCATGCTCCAGTGATCCGTTGCGGCCCAACAGGACTGACAACACTGCGGGCCGATCCGGGATAGCATGGGGGTATCGCGTCCGATATCGGCGGCAGGCCCGCGGGAGTGCGCGCAAGAGGAGTGGCCATGACCGATCTTGTGGTGCTCTCATTCGACACCGTCGACGATGCGCGCTCCTTCTGGCGGCACGGTCGGGACCGGACGGCCCGTCGCTTCGTCGCCCACACCGACGCGGCGCTCGTCTCGCGGGGCCCCGACGGGACCGTCCAGGTGGAGACCGCCGCACGGCCACGAGGCGCGGCCGGGGTGCCGGTGGAGACGAACTGGGCGACGCTGGTCAGCGTGCTGTTCATCGTCCCCGTCGTACACGCCGCCGGTGGAGTTCTGCGCAGGCCCCGGGAGGCCGGCCTGGCCGACGATCTGGTCCGCCGGACCGCCGGGCTGCTGTCCCCGGGTACCGGCGCGGTGCTCGCCCTGGTACAGCCCGGACGCTGCGAGCGGGTCGAGGTGGTCGCCCGCCGCTTCGGCGGGCGGGTGCTGCGGGTGGCGATGACCTCGACACAGGAACGCAGACTGGTCCGAGCCCTGGCCCACCTCCCGTCGTGACCGACTGCGGCGCCGTACCCGCCGGAACACCACGGCACCGATCGTCGCCGCGACGAGCACGCCGAGGACGAGTACGCCGCAGGTCACCCATTCGGTCAGCAGGTGCACGACAGCTCCTGCGACAGGATGGGGTACGGGTAGTGCGCTGCCCTGGTCATCACCTCAGCCCGGGACGTCGCCCGCGGTAGTACATCCGGGTACGCCCCCGGATCACCCCATCGACCGGTCATCGGTACTACCGCTGGACCATCCATTATGGACCTTCTGCCCGGCGGCATCGCACTGACCAGCGACGATGCGGCGGGATCGCCGTTACCACAGGCGTTCCCGCGGGCGCCTCTCGGGGCTGCCGGTCAGGGTCAGATCGGGGTAGCCCTACGCCGATTTCAGGGGAAGCCAGCATGTTGCGTACGCCCCGGAGCTGACAGTGTCGTAGCGGCCGGCGAGATCATCTCGTCGGCCGATGCAGACCGACGAGGCTGGAGAACGATCCCCGATGCCCAGGGTGGCACACTCCGTACCGACGAGCCGACCAGACAACCGTGGTCGGTTGAACGCATTCCGGCGCTACCGCCGGCGCCCGACCCCAGTTCCGCCTGTCCCCTGTGCCGGTGCCGGCCCGGATGCCCGGATTGCCGCGCCGGTGGCCGTGGTGTCGGCCAGCGTGGGTGGTGGACACGACGCGGCCGCGAACGAGATCGCCCGCCGGTTGACGGCCAGCGGTCACGCCGTTGAAATCCACGACTTCATCGATATGTTCCCACTGCGGATCGGCGCGCTGATGCGCCGGGCGTACGCATTGGAACTGTCCCTCGCACCCGGCAGCTGGGGCCCACTGTGCTCGATGCTGGCGCGCCGCCCGGTGATCGCCCTCACCGCGTTCCTCTGCACTGTCCTTACTGGACGGAGCATGCGGCGCAGGATGGGCTCGGCATCGGCGGTACTGTCCACCTATCCGTTGGCCAGTCAGGTACTCGGCAGTCTGCGCCGGCGGAGGCGACTGGACGCCCCGACCCTGACCTACCTGACCGACGTCTCAGTCCATCCACTATGGATCGCAGCGGGTACCGACACATACCTGGCCGCGCATCCGATCACCGCGCAGCAGGCCAACGCGCTCGGCGCCAGGGACGTACGGCAGGTCGACGCCGCGGTACGCCCGATGTTCCGCCGCACCGGGGCGCTGCCCGTCCAGACTGCCCGGCAGCGGTTCACGCTGCCGGCGGCCGGTCGACTAGCGCTGGTGGTCGGAGGCGCCTGGGGGGTCGGCGACGTGGCCGCCACCGCACGTGACATCGCCCGTACCGGCCTGGCCACCCCCGTGGTGGTCTGCGCCACGAACACCGAACTGCGTCGCGAGCTGACCGCGACGGGTACCGGCATCGCGCTGGGCTGGGTGGACGACATGGCCACCCTGATGCGCGCCTGCGACGTGGTGGTCACCAACGGTGGCGGCGTCACCTCGATCGAGGCGACCGAACTGGGCGTGCCGGTGATGATCTACCGCGAACTGCCCGGACACGGCCGGACCAACGCGATGGCCTTCGAGGCTGCCGGACTGGCCAGCTGGGTACGGGATGCCGACGGGCTCGGCGCTGCCCTGACCGCGCCGCGCGCACCACGTACCGACCGGGCCGGGAAGCTGGACCCGGCCGCGGTGGTGGCCGCCGCGACCAGCCCCGACCTCCCCGGGCAGCGGGCACGAACCGCTCGCCGGGCGCCCCGACCGGTTCGGCGGGCAGCGGCGTGAGCGGCGTGACGCGACCGACCGCACTGGCTGCGGCCGGCCTCGCCGGATTCGCCGCGGCGCAGGCCGTCCCGGCCCTGGCCGCGCTGCCCGGGCCACGGCGATTGCTGTTCCCCAGACTGGCCGGTATCGGCCGACCTGACCATGTCGCACTGACCTTCGACGACGGACCGGATCCGCGCTCGACCCCCCGGTTCCTGGAGCAGCTCGCCTCGCGGGGAGTGCGGGCGACCTTCTTCCTGGTCGGCGAACAGGTCGTCCGCCATCCGCAGCTGGCCCGGGAGATCGCCGCCGCGGGACACGAACTCGCCGTCCACGGTCTACGGCACCGACTGCTGCTGCGCTACCCACCAGGTCGGGTGTACGCCGACCTCGCCAGGTCCTACGACCTAGTCGGCGAAGCCGCCGGTAGGCCACCGCGGTGGTTCCGCCCGCCGTACGGGGTGCTGAGCACCGGTGCGGTGGCGGCGTGCCGACGACTGGGGATGCGCAGTGTGCTGTGGACGGCCTGGGGTCGCGACTGGACGGCCACCGCGACCGGCCGGTCGGTGTCCGCGCTGATCGCCCGGGACCTGCACGGCGGCGGTACGGTCCTGCTGCATGACACCGCCAGTGACACGGCGGCACCCGGCTCGTGGCGCTCGACCCTGGACGCGCTGCCGCGGCTGCTGGACCACTGCCGGAACCACGGCTGGTCGGTGGGTCCGCTGCACGAGCACGGGCTGACACGCCGGCCCGGCACCACGGTGTTCAGATCGGGACCCAGCCGCAACGGACCTGCCAGTGCCGTCCGGCCCTGAGATGTTCGACCACGGCCCGCTCGAGCGTGCTGCGCTGCGGCAGGTCCGCGAGGTCGACCGCACAGCGACGGAAAACGAACTCGATGATCGTGTCGTCACCCGGGGCACTGGCCGGCAGCGGGTGGAACCGGCGCTGGAAGCGCACGATGTTGGAGTCGGCCGGCAGGTACTCGGCGAGCTGTGGGTCGAGCAGCCAGGATTGACAGGTGACGGCATCGACCCTGGCCCCGAAATGCCGGGCGAAGAATTCGCGGGCGCGGGCGAACGAACGATCGCAGGCGGTCGCCTCCAGCGGTCCGGTCTCCGGGATGTGGCAGGCCAGCACCAGGCTGTCGGCCGGCGGTCCGGCCGGGTCGATTCCCGTCACGGCAGGCTCGAGGCGGGCGAGGTGGAACTGCAACCGGCCGAGGGCGTACAGCGAGCCGCGGAAGTGCTGGGTGAACCAGTCCTGCCGGTCCATCCCGCCGATCCCGTGGATCCGTCGATGCAGCCCGACCTTCTCCCCCACGTCACTGAGGGTCGCCGCGCAGACGTCCTTCGGTACGCCCAGCTGGGCGTGGTAACGCCGTAGGTCGGGCAGCGTGGCCAGCAGCACCGCCAGGTAGAAATACCGTCCCCGTGCGCCCAGCGCGGCGGGCAGGGTCGGCCATCCGTCCGGCCACCGATATCCCCCCAGGTCACTGACGAGCCAATGCCGGCATCGGGTCAGCAGCCACCACAGCTGCGGGTCCCGGTCGGGATCAGGGAGCGCCGCGACGGCTTCGGCGCCATCCTGCTCGCTGACCCGCAACCGCGCCAGCTCCCGGCGCGCCTCCAACGGCCCGGGCAGCGGTACGGCACCGGGTTCCGGACGCAGTCCGGCCAGCTCGGTCAGGAAGGCGTCGAAGCTGTCATCCAGGCCCAGCTCACGCCGTACCGTCCCGACATCGGTCCCCTGCCCCACCGGCGTCACCCCGTTCTCGCGTGTACGCCCGCATCCTCGTGCAACGCGCGTCCTGTACGCCAGCCAATTCGGCCGTTACCGGACCTGAACGGACAGTTGCGGACCGGGTGTCCACATGAGACGATCCACCACCGATCGGACCGGGACGGGCCGGCAACGGGTACGGACCGGCCCTTATGATGCAGCGGCCGGCAGCGCGCCGTCGAGTGTGTCAGCTCCACTGTGGCCGGCCCGGAACCGACCGACGGTGCACCCTGGAGGAAAGGACACGCAGTGCCGCCAACGGGCCGAGCAACACCGGACGTCGTACCGTCCAGGGAACTGACCATGCAGGATGTCGCCCGGGTGGCCGGGGTGAGCGCCAGCACCGTGTCCCGGGTGGTGAACGACGACCGGTATGTCGGCCGGGCCAGCCGGGAGAAGGTCGAGAAGGCCATCGACGAGTTGGGTTTCCGACCGAACCGGATGGCGCAGAAGCTTCGTCCCGGCCGGCCCACCGATACCATCGCACTGGTCATCGAGGATGTGTCCAACCCGTTCTACGCCAGCATCGCGGCCGGGGTGGATGCCGTCGCGCAGCAGCACCGGCACATGATGATCCTCGGCACCACGCGGCGCAGCTTCGAGCAGGAGCGCGACGTACTGGAGGAGTTGCTGCGCCGCCGGGTGGACGGCCTGCTCGTGGTTCCCTCGACCCAGGAGCATCTGCAGACCTACCAGAAGCTGAGCCGCTGGGCGCCGATGGTCTTCATCGACCGTCGCCCACGAGGGATGCGGGCCGACGCGGTCGTCCTGGACAACCAGGATGGGGCCCGCCGGGCGGTCGCGTCGCTGATCGACGCGGGTCACCGGCGGATCTCCTACGTCGGCGGCGCACCGTCGGTGTTCACCGGCGAGCGGCGGCTGACCGGTTACCGCAGGGCGTTGAGCGACGCCGGTATCTCGTTCGATCCAGCACTGGTAAGGCTGAACAACCACGACACCGGAGCCGCCCGAGCCGCCGCGCTGGAGTTGTTGTCCGGTGACGCGGCGCCCACGGCAGTGTTCACCGACAACAACCGGATGACTGTCGGAGTGCTGGAGGCCATCCACCGCAGCGGCCGGGACCGCGCCGTCGCGGTGGCCGGGTACGACGACGTGGAGCTCGCCGATCTACTCAGCGTGCCGGTCACGCTGGTGTCCTACGACGCGACGGCGCTCGGGCGGCAGGCGGCCGAGCTGCTGTTCGCCCGCATCGACGGTGACGACCGGCCGGCACGCCGGATCACGGTGCCCACCCGGATGGTCAGCCATCCGGCCCCGTCGCCGACCTGAGCCGGGCGCGGACGGCTCCACTTTCCGACATATCCCTCCAGAGGTCCCTCCTGCCCTGGCGCCGTGACGATGACCGGGCCGATCTCGCCCTGGCCGGCGTGCCCTGCCCGCGGACAAGAGCGTCCGGTCGGGGGGTGGCGTTTCCGCAGCTTCGGCAATATTCTTCCACCGCAAACGGCTGGATGAACATCTCCAACCGTAGAGTTCTCGAAGGGATCGACATGGCATTCCAACAGCCGGAGATCGACCGCCGCACCCTGTTCAGAGCGACACTCGGCGCGGCCACCGTCGCCGTCGTCGGCAGCCAGCTCGCCACCGCGGGTCCAGCGGTCGCGGCGCCCGATGCGGAGTTCCCCTGGATCATCGGCTGCGACGACTGGGGTGCCCGGCCCCCGGCCTACCCGCTGTCGGTCAGTTCGAACACCACCAACAAGATCATCGTGCATCACATGGCGTTCCCGAACGTCACCGACTACTCCCGCGAGCACGCCCTGCAACTCGCCCGGGACTGCCAGGACCTGCACATCGACCACAACGGCTGGTCCGACACCGGTCAGCACTTCACGGTCAGCCGCGGCGGCTACGTCACCGAGGGCCGGCACGGCAGCCTCGCCACCCTCAAGGCCGGCGAGCACCAGATGATCGCGGCGCACTGCCCCGGCGAGAACGGCAACGCGATCGGGATCGAGAACGAGGGCACCTACGTCACCGAGACCCCGCCGCAGGCGCTGATCGACTCGTTGACCAAGCTGTGCGTCGCCGTCTGTCAGCAGTACGGGCTGCACGCCTATGACATCTTCGGGCACTGGGACTTCCGTGCCACCGACTGCCCTGGGGCGGCGTTCTACCGCGAGTTCCCGGCCCTGCGCCGCGGCGTCGAGGCCGGGCTCGGCGAACACGCCCGCAACGCGCCGGCCCGACGCTGGCCCGACATCTGGCGTTTCGTCGGTGGACCCGTCGTGCAGATCGCGCAGTACCTGCTCAAAGCTCGTGGCTACGCGCTGACCCCGGATGGCGTGTTCGGTTCCGCCACCGTCGCGGCGGTCCAGGACTGGCAGGCCAGCCAGGGCCTGGCGGTCGATCCCGACGCCACCATGACCACCGCCACCTGGGACACCCTCGTACCGGTCCTGGGTAAGCATGCGACCGGCCCCGCGGTCGAGGGCGCCCAGTTCATCCTCAACCACAAGGGTTACTCGGACGTGACGGTCGACGGTGGGTACGACCACGCCACCATGAAGGCCGTCCAGGCCGTCCAACGGCTGCACGGACTCACGCCCAACGGCAAGCTCGACACCAGTACCTGGTGTGCGGTGGTCGGCGGCATCGTCCGCCAGGCCCTCTGAACCAACGAGCGCAACGTCTCGGCGGGTCGACGATGTGATCGTCGGCCCGCCGTTTTGCGCGGACACTGTGTGGTGCGGCCGGTTGTGGCCTGTACCCACAGATCGTCAGCTACCGCAGCTCTGCCCGGAAATCCCAGTACTCGACGGCGATCCACCTACAACCCCGGTGTGCTCCCGACACGCCCATGACGTGGATGGGCCGGATACCGCCGTCCGGTGCGGATGTCCCTGCCGTCCGCTTCGCCGGGCCCGTTCGCTGACCGGCGCCGGGTCATCCGGTCCGTGCTTCGAGGATGCCGGCGTCGCACCTGTGCGGCCAGCGCCGGCCTGCCGGAACCCTAAGGGCTGAAGATCTGGGACGGCCTCCTGCCGACCCCTGGCGACTTCTACGATCGGGCTTGAGCAGGGTTCCGCCGCGTTGGCGGCATTACCATCCCGCCGGGAACGGGTGCCGTCCGCGAAGTCGTGACAGTCGGCGCAGTGATGCCACATACCGCCAGGGAGCCACGATGACCGTAGCGGTGCGCGTGCGAACGGCCGGGTCCCTCCGACCCCTGACACCGTCTGCCGCCGGGTATCCCGGGGACGATCGACCGGTCCAACTTCTCCATCAGTGGGTCGACCTGCCGGTGCACGATCCGAACCGCGATGCGTTGCGCGGCAAGGTGATCGAGTCCTTCCTGCCCTTCGCGGCGCGGCAGGCCCGACGTTATGCCCGGCGTGGTGAACCGACCGAGGACCTCATCCAGGTGGCCACCATCGGCCTGATAGCCGCGATCGACCGGTACGAACCAGAACTGGGCAGCAACTTCTACGCGTTCGCCATCCCCACCATTCGCGGCGAGCTGAAACGCTACTTCCGAGACAAGGGCTGGATGATCCAGCCGCCACGCCGGCTGCAGGAACTGACCCGGACGGTGGAGGCCGTGGCGGCACGGCTCTCACAGAGCCTCGGCCGCGCGCCGACGACGGCCGAGTTGGCCGACGAACTGGACACCGGCGTCGACGCCATCCTTGAGGCGTTGACCGCAGCGGACGGCTACCGCGCCGTCTCGCTCAACATGCTGGCCGGGCGCGAGGCCCGCACACAGGATTCGGTGGAGCTGGGGGATCTGCTCGGCGCACCCGACCCGGCCCTGGAGTGGGCCGCGGATCGGGTGTCACTGCCGGCCGCGCTGGCGATCCTGTCCCATCGCGCCCGTACCGCGATCGCTCTGCGGTTCTTCCACGGCCTGACCCAGACAGAGATCGGTGAGCATCTCGGCCTGTCCCAGATGCATGTGTCCCGCCTGATCAGCCGCTCCCTGGCACAGATGCGTGCCTTTCTGAACGGAGATCCGCCGGTACCCGGTGTCGCGGCCCGCAGGGTCCGCTACCGGGACGATGCGGCGCTCCGCCGCCCACAGGTGTCCGTACCGCCCCGGGCCGCCTCCTGACGGCACCGGCCGGGCACATCCCGGCCCGTCCGGTTCACCGGGCCGACGGCGGTTGCGGTGGGGTGTCCAGGTCCGCGCCGTCGGCGACGTCCGCGCAGTCGACCACCCGGGGCGGATGACTGGCCAGATAGTCACGGGCGCCCCGGTCACCGGTCGCGGCCGCCGCCGCCCCGGCCCAGTGCGCGCGTCCCAGCAGGACCGGATGACCGGTGCCCCCTGGGTAGCCGGCCACCGCGAGGGCATCCGGCGCAGCCAACCGACGCAGCCGGGCCACCGCCGGCGCGGTCACCCCGGGCATGTCCACCAGCAGAACCAGTACCGCCGCCGCCGACGTGCGCGCCGCGGCATCCAGACCGAGCCGCAAGGAGGAACCCATCCCGCTCCGCCACCGCGGATTGTCCAACAGTTCGGCATCGAGCGTGGCCTGCGCACGGACCTGGTCTGCGGCCGCGCCCAGAACGACCAGTACCGGATGGGCACCACCCTCGGTGAGGATCCTGACGGCACGTTCCACCAGCAGTGAACCCTCATGCCGTACGAGTGCCTTGGGGGCGCCGTAGCGGCGGCCGGCGCCAGCGGCGAGAACGAGGCCGGCAGCGGGGTACGCCGTGGGAACGGCCCGACCGGTGTCAGGCCCTGGTCCGGCGGCAGGCCGGGCGCTGGCGTCCATGGCCCGACTCTAGGCCGTGCTCCGGGGTTTCGGGCGCCCCCCTGGGAGGCGATCTTGCCGGTAGGGTGAGCCGCGCAGCCACAGCGGCTGATGCTCCCGCACACGTGCTGCGCGCACCGTAGGGCAAGAATCCCTTGCGGTACCAGGAACTCCACTGACCGGCGAAAGAGGACTGTGATGGCGCTCAACGTGTCACTGGTCGGCCGCACCTACCCGCCGACCGAGCCCTACGAGGTGAGTCGCGAAGCGATCCGGGCCTTCGCCACCGCGCTCGGCGACACGAATCCGCTGTACTACGACCGGGATGCGGCGATCGCGGCTGGCCACACCGATGTGGTCGCCCCGCCGAGTTTCCTCACCGTCCTGGAGGACCGGGCCGAGCGCCTGCAGGTAGCCGCCGACCCGGAACTGGGCATGGACTACAGCCGGGTGGTGCACGGCGCTCAGCGCTTCGTCCACCACCGACCGGTACGACCCGGCGACTCGCTGGTCATCATCGCGCGGATCGATGACATCAAACGGACCGGCCTGCACGGCATGGTGACCGTCGCCTGCGAGGTACAGGCCAACGGCGCGGAGCATGTCGCCACCATGTTCTGCACGATGGTGGTCCGTGGCAGCGAGAATCCGGACTCCGTATAGCTGATCCTGCCATGGCAGGACCCTCCGGTCCAGGTCAGCTGATCAGTCGGTTTGCCGGTCAGGTCGGACCTGCGTCGTTCCGGCGAGGCTTGCATGACAAGTTCTTGCTATGCCCAAAAGCGAAGTGTGGCGAAAACCTGCGTGTCCTGCCATGGATGGTTCGTCCTACAGTCCTTCTGAGGATGTGCGCTGAATCGCGGCCATAAGTCCGCTGTCCGACATCGTGTAAGCACTGCCTCATGAGTTCGCGGGGGAAGTCGACGAGCGAGAGGGTGCAGACGTATGGCGGCGCACACCGACAGGCACGACAGTCAGCTGGCCGGCGGCCAGCTGCTCGATCGGGACACGGAGCGCACCGCGATCGAACGCGCCGTCGAGCAGCTGGCCGCCGGGCAGTCCGGGCTGATCGTGATCGAGGGCAACGCCGGCACCGGGAAGACCTCCCTGCTCAACAGGGTGGTCGCCAGCGGTCGGCGGCACGGTACGCAGGTCCTGATCGCCTCCGGCAGCCAGGGTGAACGCGAGATGCTGCTCGGGCTGGGCGGTCAGCTGTTCGACCTGTCAGCGGGGCCTGATCCGGCGATCGCCCAGCTCGGCCCGCAATGGCCGGGAAACGTCCTGGCGGAAACCTTCATCTCGTTGCACCGCCGGATCGCGCAGCTGGCGACGGCAGGGCCGCTGGTCATCGCGGTGGACGATCTGCACCTGGTCGATGATCTTTCCCTGCGCTGGCTCGGTTATCTGAGCAGGCGGCTGGCCGATCTGCCCGCGATCCTGGCCATCACCATCCCCACCGGGGAGATCCGATCCGGCACCCGGCTCAACCTGATGGCAGACCTGCGCAACAGCCTGGATGCCCTGACATTGCGGCCGGCACCGCTCAACGCCGCCGACGTCACGACGGCACTGGGCACCCAACTGCCAGGCCCGGTACCGGAGGCGTTCGGCGCCGTCTGCCACACCATGACCGGCGGGAACCCGCTGCTGGTCAACGAACTCTGTCAGCTGCTGAGCCAGGAGAACATCGACCCCGCCAGCGCCGACTTGGACGACCTGCGCAGGATCGGGCCACCCAGCATCGCCCAGTACGTACTGAGCCGGGCCCAGCGCCTGTCCCCCACCGCGCCACCGGTCGCACGTGCCATCGCCGTACTAGGCAGCGCGGACCCGGCCCTGATCGCCGCGATGTGCACGATCGACGAGGAAGCGGCGACCGACATCATCGCTGGGCTCAGCCAGCTCGGCATCGTGCGCAGTACGCCGCCCATCTCGTTCGTACATCCGGTGGTCCGCAACGCACTGCGCGAGAACATGCGCTCCGCCGAACGGCAGCGCTACCACCGCAAGGCGGCCGAGCTGCTCGCGAACCGGGGTGGTGCCGCCGCGGAGGTCGCCCAGCATCTGCTGGCCACCACACCGACCATGGACCCGGCCACCGTGGAGGTGCTGTGCCGGATCGCGGTCGAGCTAATCTCCCAGGGCGAGCATGCCCTCGGCGCCGACTGCCTGGAACGCGCCATGCAGGGCTCGATGTCCCCGACGCACCGGGGACGGCTCGCACTCACGCTGGGCGCCACGCTGGCCGCATACGACCCGCAGGGCGCCATCGCGCACCTGCGGCACGCCAGTTCGGTGGTGAAGCAGCCGGACCAGATCAACGTCGCGCACCGGGCGCTCGGCCACACCCTGGCCAGCAACGGTCAGCTGCTGGAAGCCATCGACGTCTTCGCCGACGGTGCCGAGCAGTTGGAGCGGGTACGTCCGGATCTGGCTGCACAGTCCCGCGAGTCACGGCTGCTGCTGTCCCTGCTGCACGCCGACACTGTCGGCTCCGCGAGCGAGACCATCGTCGCCGACACCGCCGCGTCCGTGGGATCACTGCCGCTCACCCGCTTCCTGCACCCGGTCGCGGCGGCAACCCGTAACTGCTGGTCCGGGTTGGACCGGACGGGCACGGTCCGACAGCTGCAACGGGCGCTGACCGACGGCACACTGCCGACTACCTGTCCGATGGAGTACACCGCAGCGCTGCTGCCACTCATCCACGCCGACCGGCTGGATCTGGCCGACCGGCACCTGGAGCTGTTGACCGGTGAGGACAACTCCTATGCCGCTGAGGCGGCGACGCTGCGCAGCATCGTCGCCCTGGTGAAGGGCGACGTCCGGGTGGCCGTCGACCAGGCCCGCCAGGCGGTGGGAGTGGTCACAGCGGGTGGCGGCGTACCGCTGTTCACCGACCAGCACGCCGCGCTGGTGGCCGGTCTGATCGAACTCGGCGAGCAGGACGAGGCGGCCACCATCATCGGCCGTACCGGCCTGGTACACGAAATCCCCTTGCAGTGGCGCTACAACGACCTGCTGGAGGTCCGTGGCCGGTTGCGGGTACTCGGCGGTGAGCTGCACGCCGGCCTGGCCGACCTGATGGAATGCGGGCGCCGGCTGCAGCTGTGGGGAGCCGACAACCCCGCCGTCAACGGGTGGCGGTGCACCGCGGCTCTCGCCCTGTACCGGATCGGCGACCGGGAGAAGGCCGTCCGGCTGGCCGACGAGCAGCTGTCTGCCGCCCAGGCCTGGGGCTCCTACCGGGCGCTGGGTCAGAGCCTGCGCACCAGGGCGCTGGTCGACGACGATCCGGGCGCACGCATCGACCGGCTCGCCGAATCCGTGGCGCAGCTCCGCAACTCCCCCGCCGCACTGGATCTCGGCCGGTCCCTGGTCGACCTGGGTAGCGCGATGACTGCCCGCTCGACCCCACGACCGGCCCGGGAGCTGCTCCGGGAGGGCCTGGACATCGCCCAGCGCAGCGGTGCCACCCAACTGGCCGCGCATGCCCACCGGGAACTGGTCAACAGCGGCGCGCGGCCGCGGCGGCGGGCCCAGTCCGGCCGAGACGCGCTCACCTCCGCAGAACTACGTACCGCCACCCTGGCCGCGAGCGGCAGTACGAACCGCCAGATCGCGCAGACGCTGTTCGTCACCCAACGGACCATCGAGCTGCACCTCACCAACGCCTACCGCAAGCTGCAGGTGCGCAACCGGGCCGAGCTGGGCCGGGTACTGGACACCAAGACCGCCACCGGGCTCGCCCAGTAGCCCACCGGGGGCGTTCAGAACCGCACGACAACGACGAAGCAACGAGACCACGGCCCGACCGGAACTGTTCCGGTCGGGCCGTGGTCTCGTTGGCACGACACCGGCCGCGACCCGGTCCAGCGGGTCGCGGCCGGTGGTGTGATCAGTGGTGCCCGAGTCCGATGCGGGAATTGATCCGCTTCATCCAGCGCGGCGACCACCAAGCGGCCCGGCCGGTCAGCCGGAGGAACACCGGCACCAGAACACCACGGGTCAGCGTCGAGTCCACGATGATGGCCAACCCGGCGCCGATACCGAACAGCTTCGCCACCGAGACACCGGAGATCGCGGTGGAGAAGAAGGTGATCGCCAGGATCACCGCGGCCGCGGCCACGATCGGACCACCGATACCCAGCCCCACCCGTACCGCACCGCGCGGATCGCCGGTCTGGTCGTAGGTCTCCTTGATCCGGGAGAGTACGAACACCTCGTAGTCCATCGACAGGCCGTACGCCACGCAGAGCACCAGCACCGGCATCGACACCGCGATCGGTGATCTGGTGAAGTCCAGCGGACCGGACAGGTGACCCTGCTGGAAGATCCAGACCAGGATACCGAGGATGGCGCTGAGCGTCAGTACGTTGAGCAGTACCGCCTTGAGCGGCAGCAGCACGCTGCCGGTCGCCAGGAACAGCAGCACCATGGTCACCAGTACGGCGATTCCGATGGCCAAGGGCAGTCGGTCGGTCAGCGCGTTGGTGATGTCCACCAGCTGCGCGGACAGGCCGCCCACGTACACGCCGCGCCCGCCCGGCACCGACTTCGCACGGATAGCCTCAGCCAGGTCCTTGCCCTCCGCGGAGTACGGGGTGACGTTGTTGAGCACCTGAAGGTAGGTCGCGTTCCCGGAACGGAACTGACCGACCAGCAGCCGGTTGGGCGGGGCCACCAGCGCGCCGTGCTCGAACCGGCCGGCCGCGCTGTTGACCGCGGTGACGTGTGGCAGGGAGGACAGTTCGGTTGCGTAGCTGGCAAGGTCGTTGCTGCCGGCATCGCCGGTCCAGCGCGCCGCGGTGACCGCCAGCGCGCCTTCCTGCTCCCCCGCGCCGGGGAACTGCGACTTGATCGTCTCGGTGGCCTGACGTGCCTCGGAGGAGGACGGCAGTACCCGTTCGTCCGGCACGTTGACCTGCATGGAGGTCAACGGCACCGCCGCGATGACGAACATCGCCACCGCGATCAGGCCCAGCACCACCGGGCGACGCAGGCTGAGTGCGGCGACCTTGCCCCAGAACCGGTTCTCCGGCTCCTTCTGCGGGCTCTTGCGGCGCAGTGACCACTTGTCGATCCGGTCGCCGAGCAGCAGCAGTGCGGCCGGCAACGGTACCAGGGCACCGATCGCGGTCACCGCCACCACGGCCACCCCGGCGTAGGCGAAGGAGCGCAGGAAGAACTGGTTGAACGCCAGCATGCTGAGAAGTACCGCGGCCACGATGCTGGCGCTGAACAGCACCGTCCGGCCCGCGGTGCGCAGGGTCGCGGTGACCGCCTCGGCGCCCACCAGGCCGCGGGCACGTTCCTCCCGGTATCTGGACACGATCAGCAGGCTGTAGTCGATCGCCAACCCCAACCCGAGCGCGGTGATCAGGTTGATCGCGAACACCGAGATCGAGGTCAGCTGCCCCAGCCCGTACAGGACCGCGAACGAACCAAGGATCGCGAAGATCCCGATGAACAGCGGCAGCAGCGCGGCGATGACGCCCCGGAACACGAAGAACAGCAGGATCATGGTCAGCGGCAGGGCGATGAGTTCGGTGGTGGCCAGGTCGTTGCCCAGCTCCTTACCCATGTCGTTGTTGACCTGCAGGACCCCGCCGAAGGTCACCGTGACACCGTCGTGACTGCCGACGTACTTGTCGTGCAGCCGGGACGCGGTCTTACCGCTGGCGTCGTCGTCGCCCTTGACCCGCAACAGGATCAGCCCGTACGAGCTGTCCCGGGACCGCAGCGACGGGTCCTTGGTGCCAAAGTAGGATGCGACCAGCTGGACGTCCTTCTCCTTGCCCAGCCGCTGTGCGAGGCTACCGCCGGCGCTCTGCGCCGCGGCACCGTCGACACCACCGGCGCCGGCGCGTACCAGGACGGTCAGGTTCGGTTGGCTGGTCGGGAAATGCCGTTCCAGGGCCTTGGTGGCCGCCACCGAGTCCGATGACGGGTCGTCGAAGCCACCGTTCTTCAACAACGCGGTGGCGCTGCCGGACAGCAGTACGCCGACGACCATGACCAGGAAGGCGACGACGAGGACGAGGCGTGGTCGGCGCAGCGCGAAGGCCAGCCGACGTGCCCGGCCCGGCCCCTCCTCCGGGGGTCCAGCCCCCGGTGCGGCATTCGTCTCCTGGGTGGGTGTGACACTCACAGGACTGGCTCCATTCGCAGATCGGGTTCGGGAATACGACGAGCCACGCGGTCCTGCCGCCATGGCGGCGGAACCACGCGACGGTGCCGGGAAGTCAGGGAAGGCGAGACTGGCATATGAGTACAAAAGAAAGTCTGCCAGCGCATCCGGTCAACCGGACCGAGGGAGTTTCCGAAGTCTTTGGAGGTACGTCGGCAGCGTCCTGGCGGCTGCCGCGCATCCGAGGCCACCCGGCTACAGCCCCGTACGCCGGTGGGCCGGAGCATCGCTGGATGCTCCGGCCCACGATCGGGCGATGACCAGTGGGGTCAGTGGCCCATGCCCATGCCGCCATCGACCGGGATCAGGGCACCGGTCAGATATCCTGCATCGTCGCTCACCAGGAACTTCGCCACCCTGGCGATCTCCTCCGGTGCCGCCGAGCGCTTCAGCGGGATGGCTTCCAGCGCGGCTGCCCGCATGGTCTCCGAGAGACCCGAGGTCATGTCGGTGTCCACGAACCCGGGCGCCAGTATGTTTGCCGTGATGCCGCGGCTGCCGACCTCACGGGCGAGCGAGCGGACGAAGCCGACCATGCCGGCCTTGGAGGCACCGTAGTTGGTCTGTCCTGCCTGGCCCTGCATCGCGACCACCGAGGACACCGCCAGGATACGTCCATAGCGGGCCCGCATCATGGTACGGACAGCGCGCCGTACCACCCGGAAGGTTCCGGTCAGGTTCGCGTCCAGCACGGTGGAAAAGTCCTCGTCGGACATGGTCGCCACCAGCTTGTCGCGGGTGATGCCGGCGTTGGCGACGAGCACCTGTACCGGTCCGTGCTCGGCCTCGATCTGCTTGAAGCCGGCATCGACGGAACCGGGATCGGTGACGTCGCAACATACTCCGAGAAAACCTGCCGGGGGTTCGCCGGACCGGAAGGTGACCGCGACCTTGTCGCCGCCGTCGGCCAGCTCACGCGCGATGGCCAGGCCGATCCCCCGGTTCCCACCGGTCACCAACACCGAACGGCTCATGCGCCGGCCTCCCCGTCCCGTGCCGCGGCGCGCGCCCGGCGCTCCTCGCGGCGTGTCTCGAATCTGCTGGCCTGTTCGTCCAGTCCGGCCAGGAAGGCCGAAAGTTCCTCCCGCGCCGCTTCGCCGGCCGGCGACAGGTCGGTGCGTTCGAACACCTTCCAGTACCGCAGTACCGGCATGATGACCGCGTCGTGGTGCAGCCGCAGGTCGTAGACGCCTTCGTTGGCCATCAGCACCGCGTAGCGCATGAAGTCGGGCTGGCCACCACCGGGCATCTCGAAGCTGAGCACCACGTTGCGGATGGCCTGCATCATCGCGTCGGGTGCCAGCTCCAGCGCCGCAGCGCCCAAGTTGCGGTAGAAGACCATGTGCAGGTTCTCGTCCGCCGCGATGCGGGCCATCATCTGATCCCCGATCGGGCAGCCGAGGGTCCTGCCAGCGTTGCGGTGCGCCACCCGGGTGGCAAGTTCCTGGAAGGACACGTACGCGACATTTTCCAGCGCGCCCTCCGGACCGTCGTCCACACCCTTGGACATCAGCCGCATCCGGCGCTGTTCCAGATCGACCGGGTCCACCGCACGGGTCACGGTCAGGTAGTCACGCAGCACGATCGCGTGCCGGTTCTCCTCCGCGGTCCAGCGGTCCAGCCAGAACCGCCAGGCGCCGTCGGTGCCGAAAGCGGTTGCGATCACCCGGTGGTAGCCAGGCAGGTTGTCCTCGGTCAACAGGTTCATCAACATCGACGCCCGGGCCACCGGGGTCAGCCTGGAGTCCTCCGGCGACCAGTCCTGCCCGCCCAGGAACGCGAAGTTGCGGCCCTCACTCCACGGCACATAGTCGTGCGGATGCCAGTCGCGCGCCACTGACAGATGTCGGTCGATATTGCTCGCCACGACCGGCTCCAGCTCGGTGAGCAGATCGTATTCGCGGGAGGTGTCCACGATGGTCATGCCTGGCCTTTCTCGGCTGGCTGTTCGGCAGTGGCGCCCGCCTGTACCGAGCCACCGTCCAGCGGCCGGAAGGGGCAGGACCAGTCGTCCTCGACGAGTCGGCCGGAGTACATCACGGTCTCCGGGTTCTTGGCATCGAACTGCCGCAGGCTCGGATTCTCGCTGCCCTGCACCCTTCGGTCACGCATCCGCACCGTCTCCTGCATCCGTTTCATCCGACCGGAGTCACGGAGCAGGTTGAACTGCGCACGCGAATTGAAGATCAGCGTCGGCCAGGCGGTCCGTCGGGCCCATCGGGACGCGCCCGGGTGCATACCCACAATGAAGAAACCGCGGCTGGCGAAGCTGAAGGAGAAGCCGTACTCGCTGGGATCGGTGTGTACCTCCGGATCCCACTCACTGTGCACCACGTCGAGCTCGTGCATCAGCTGCAACTGCTGCCACAACACGTCCTCGAACTGTCTCTCGGTGCCCGGAGAGGGACCATCGAAGCTGGCAACGAACGAGGCGAACCGGTCCTGCTGGATGGGGAACTCCCGTACGAAGTCCCATAGATCGGCGGCCACCGCACGGGCCGCGTCCGGGGTCCCCAGGGCCGGGTAGCACCCGAACCGGTAGTCACCGCGCCGCATCGCCGACCGCGCCACCACACAGGGATAGGTCTCGCTGAGCGCGATGGACCGGAAGGATTCGTGCACCATCACGGCGGCGGCGTCGGCGGGGCCCTCCTCAGGCAGGATCCGGACCAGCCGCTTGCCGCGCATGCCGTGGTACGAGCGTCGCTCCGCGACGCCCGTGTACGGGTTCTGTTCGCCGTCTCGCATCTGCCACCCTCTAGAGCGGAATGTTCGCGTGCGTGCCACGACGGTCCTCGGCCTCGGCCAGGGTCATGGCCACCATCCGCCGGGTGTCCGCCGAGCTGATCACCTGGTCCACGGCACCGGCCGCCACCGCCGGTCGGACCCCGCCGGTCGCCGCGTGATGTTCGGCGATGTACTGGGTACGCAGTTGTTCGCGCTGCTCCTCGGGAGCGGCCGCGAGCTGCTTGCGGAACAGGATGCCGACCGCCGCCTCGTCACCCATCACGGCGATCTCGGCGTTTTCCCAGGCGTACACGGCGGTGGCGCCGAGACTGCGGGAGTTCATCGCGATGTAGGCACCACCGAACGCCTTGCGGGTCACCACGGTCACCCGGGGCACCACCGCCTCGACGAAGGCGTGCAGCAGCTTCGCGCCGCGGCGTACCACCCCGTCGCGTTCCTGTCCCAGTCCCGGCAGGTAGCCGGGAACATCCACCATGACCACCAGCGGAACTCCGAAGCCGTCGCACATCCGGACGAACCGCGCCGCCTTCTCGGCGCTCTGCGCGTCCAGGCACCCACCGAGCCGCAGCGGATTGTTGGCGATTACCCCGACCGTACGGCCAGCGAGCCGGCCGAGCGAGGTCACGATGTTCGGCGACCACTTCGCATGCAGTTCGACCGGCTTGGCGTCGAGCAGGTCGGTGATCATCGGCCGTACATCGTAGGCACGGCGCGGGTTGTCGGGTAGCCGCAGCCCGGGGTCGGGACGCTCGGGCACGTCCGTCAGGGCCACGGTGCCGGGTGCACCGAGCAGCTGGACCAGGTCACGGGTCAGGGTCATCGAGGCGGCATCGGTACCGGCCTTCGCCGCGGCCACGCCGCTGTGCCGGCAGTGCGTGTCCGGCCCACCCAGCTCGGCCATGTCGACGTCCTCGCCGGTGACGCTACGGACCACGTCCGGGCCGGTGACGAACACCCGGCCACCTTGGCTCATCACCACCAGGTCGGTCAGTGCCGGGCCGTACGCGGCACCACCGGCCGACGGTCCGAGGACCACCGAGATCTGCGGTACCCGCCCCGAGGCGCGCACGATCGCGGCGAACACACTGCCCACCGCGTCCAGCGAGCGGACGCCCTCGCCCAGCCGGGCGCCACCGGAATGCCACAACCCCACCACCGGTACACCGTCGACGACCGCGCGGTCGATGGCCTGCACCACCCGGGCGCAGCCCGCCATCCCCAACGCACCGCCCTGTTGGCGCGGATCGTTGGCGTAGGCGATCGACGGCACACCGTGCATACTTCCCGCCGCGGCGACCACGCCCGAGTCGTCCGGCGGCGCAAGTGGCGTCCAACCCGGGTCGAACAGCGCGTCGAGGCGCAGCAGCGGGTCCCGCGGAGAGGGGTCGGTGAGTTCGGATGCCTCCGTGGCGGCGAGGATGGTCACTGGTCGCCTCCTGTCTGGGGTGGAGCAGGGAAGGTAGGACTGGACCGGGCGGGCGTTACGACGATCGGACCCGTACCGCCAGGGCCCGAGGACCGGGATGCTCCCGCGCGGGGTCGGGGAGCATCCCGGGGCTTACCGGACGCCGACGTCACGCCGGGGTCGGCGCAGCTGCCTTCTCGATGTAGTCGACTACGTCGCCGACCGTGTGCAGGTGCTCCAACGCGTCGTCGGACAGGCTCACGCCGTACTTGTCCTCGATGGAGACGACGACCTCGACCATGGACAACGAGTCGACATCAAGGTCGTCCTTGAGCGACTTGTCCGCGGTGATGTCGGCGGCCGGCACCCCGGCCACCTCCTCGATGATGGAGGCGAGCTGGGCGTGGATGCTCTCGTTGGTCATGTTCTCTCCTCATGGACGCGGCAGTCGGTCGACTGCCAGGACTGTCGGGGGTGTCTCAGGGCTGCCAGCGCCGCACGACGGCGACGGCGTTGTGGCCGGCGAAGCCGAAGGAGTTGCTCATCGCCACGTTGGTGACGTGTTCCTGCGGCCGGTGCGGCACGTAGTTGAGTTCGGAGTCCTCCGGGTCGTCACAGTTGATCGTGGGGGGGACCTGGCCCTCCAGGATCGCCTGCACCGAGGCGATCAGTTCGACTGTGCCGGCCGCGCCGATCATGTGACCGGTCATCGACTTGGTCGAGCTGATCGGGATGGTGGTGGCGTGCTCGCCCAGCACCGCGCGGATCGCCTCGGACTCGGTACGGTCGTTGAGCACGGTGCTGGTGCCATGCGCGTTGACGTAGTCCACTTCGGACGGTTCGATGCCGGCGTCGGCCAGCGCCAGCCGCATGGCCTGACGGGCGCCGCGCCCTTCCGGGTGTGGCGCGGTCGGGTGGTGGGCATCGCTGCTGGCGCCGTACCCGACGACCTCTGCGAAGATCGGCGCGCCGCGACGGATCGCGTGCTCGGCCTCCTCCAGGACGACCATGCCGGCACCGGCGGCCATGACGAACCCGTCGCGGCCCTTGTCGAACGGCCGGCTGGCGGCCTGCGGGTCGTCGTTGCGCCGCGACAACGCCCGTGACATCGCCGCTGAGCCGATGTCGACCGAGGTGACCGCGTTGTCCGAGCCGCCGGCGAGCACCACGTCCGCGCTGCCGTACTGGATCATCCGCATCGCGTCACCGATCGAGGTGGTGCCCGAGGCGCACGCGGTGCTGATCGCACCTGAGGGGCCCTGCGCGTTGATCCGCAGGGCGACCTCACCGGCGGCGCTGTCGATGGCAGCGCCGGCCGACACCCACGGAGCCAACCCCCGGTAACCCTTCTCGGTGACGTTGAGTGCACTGTGGTGCAGGATCAGGGTGGCGCCGAAGCCCGAACCGACGAGCACCCCGACCCGCGGGGCGAGGTCGTCGTCAATCTCCAGCTTTGCCTCCTCCAGCGCCTGCAACGTCGCGGCGACCGCATAGTGCGCGAACCGGTCGATGCGCCGGGCGGTCACCCGCGGGATGTAGTCGGTCGCCTCGAAGCCATGTACCTCACCGGCGATCTTGACCGGGAAGTCGGTGGCGTCGAAGGACGTGATCGGGCCGACGCCGCTGCGGCCGGCCAGTAGTGACTGCCAGAAGTCGCCGAGGTTCAGCCCTACCGGGCTGATCACACCGCGGCCGGTGATCACGACGCGGCGCCGTCCGGTGCCTGTGTTCATCTCAGTTCTCCGATCGCTGTGTTGCGGTTGTCCGCCGCGCCCTGTGCCCGGCCACCACGTTCGGTGCCCATCAGTGGCCGCCTTCCTGGGCCGGGAAGTCGCCTTCGAGTTCACTGAGATCCGCCGGCACGTCGGTGAGCGCCACCGGGATCTCGAGGACCGCGACACGGCCGTTGGAGCATTCCTTCAACGCCCGGTCCAGCTCCTCGGCCAGCTCGCCGCTGTGCCGTACCACCGCGTGGTGCACGCCGTCGGGCAGCACACCGAGGGTGTCCTGTTCGGAGACGAACCGGAACCGCGAGTTCGGTGCACCCAGCTTGTCCAGCTGCGACTGCAGCCAGCCGTACCCGCCGTTGTTGAGCACCACGTAGAGCACGCCGATGCCCTCGTCCGCGACGACTCCGAGGTCACGACCGAGCATCCCGAAGGCGCCATCGCCGACCAGCGCCACCACCGTACGGTCCGGGGCGGCGAGCTTCACCCCGGCGGCGGCCGCCGCGCCGAAGCCGAGGCTGGTCTGCTCGGAGGGGACGATCGAACCGGCCGAGCCGGTGGCACGCCAGAACGGATAGAAGTACGACCACATGTCCTGCAGGCCGTTCTCCTGGACCAGCACATGCTCCTCGGTGAGCCGGCTGGACAGCTCCGACAGCAGGGTCGCGATGTGTGGGGCGTCCTCGTCGCGCAGCCGCGCCAACTCCTCGGCCACCCGCGTGTCGGCCTGTTCCCGTGCCCGGCCGATGCGGCCCAGCCAGTCCTCGTCGGCGGTGTGCGTACCGTCGGACAGCGCGGCGCACCAGTCTCGTACCACCGCGCCACCGTCGGCGATCACCGCCGGACCGCTGAACTCGGTGGACAGCTCGGTCGCGCAGACATTGACCTGCAGCACCTCGACCCCGGCCGGCGCGAAGCCCGCGCCGAACGTGGCGGTCTCCTCCAGCCGACTACCCAGTGCGATCACCAGGTCGGTGTCCTGCCACAGTTGCGCGGCCTCGGGCGGGGAGTACAGCCCGGCCAGTCCGCAGAACGATGCGTGGCTCTCGTCGAACGCGCCGCGGCCCGACGCGGTGGCGAACACCGCCGCGCCGGTCCGGCCCGCCAGGTCCTCCAGTACGCGATCGGCGTTGCGGTGCCGCATTCCGCCACCCACCAGCATGACCGGCCGGCGGCTCGCCCGTACCGCGTCCAGGGCGGTGCGGTTGGCCCGGTCGTCCGCGGCCGGGTACTGGGCTGTGACGTCGCGCCACGGACGCTGCCGGACGACCTCGGTGTCCAACAGGTCGTCGGCAATCTCCAGGTACACCGGGCCGGGGGTGCCGTCGGTCGCGGCCAGGAACGCCTTCTCCACCGCCGCCACCACCCGGTCCGGGTGGTCGACCCGATACGCCCACTTCACCAGCGAACGCACCATCGACACCTGGTCGAGTTCCTGGAACGCACCGGAACCCCGGACTTTGCCTGCGGTACCGGCGGCCAGTACGACCACCGGCGCCGCCGAGCAGCGCGCCTCCAGCAGGCCGGTCAACACGTTGCTGCTCGCCGGGCCCTTGCCGACGAGGCAGACGGCCGGTCTGCCGGTCTGCAACGCGTGGCCGGTGGCCATGAAGCCGGCGTTGCGCTGGTCGCGGGTGAGCAGGAACCGGATGTCGGTGTCCTCCAACGCCCGCAGCGCCACCAGATCATCGGCCGGCAACCCGAACACCGTCCGGGTACCGCAGGATCGCAGGAAATCCACCACCGCGTGCCAGGCACCCGGATAGCGCTGTGTACCGGTCAACTGCGTGCCGGGCATTCGTCCGCCACCACCTTCGAGATCAGCAGGGGTTGCGCCCAACGGCGCTTACGGTGACTGACGTAGTTGGCCATCATGCCGCGACCACCGAAGGGCCGGTTGCCCTCGTCGATGTCCAGCAGCGTCTGGTCGACGGCCACGACGTGCCGCTTCGCCAGTTGCTCCACCAGTTCGGGATCCTCGCCGTACACCATCGCGCCCATCGCCCGGTCTTGGAAGGCCGGGTCGGTGAGTCGGGCTCGCAGACGTTCCGGGTCGGTGTAGGTGACCACGTTGAAGATCGGACTGAACAGCTCGGTCACCACCATCGGCTCGTCGAAGCCGCGTACCAGGATGGTCGGCTGCACCTGCCGGGTACGGAAGTCCACCGCGCCGCCCTGCACGATGTACTCGGCGTTGCGCGGCAGGTACTCGGTGGCCGCCGACAGTGCACTGTCGTAGCAGATCGGTCCGTAGTCCGCGCCCGGGTCGCCGTAGCTGCCGAACGACATTGCCGCCAGCCGCTTGCCCAGCGCGTCGACGAAGCGCTGCGCGTCCTCGGCCGGTACGAAGAACACGTCCGGCCCGAAGCAGTCCTGCCCGGAGTTGAGCATCCGGATCCGGATCGCGTCGTGCACCGCCAGGTCCATGTCCGCTTCGGGGGCCAGCACGAACGGGTTGGCGCCCTGGCCGAACAACATGAACAGCTGGTCGTCGGCCAACTGGGCGCGGATCGTCTCGGCGTTCTGGTAGGTGCCGGTGAAGACCACCACGTCGGCGGCGGCCACCGGGCCGTCCATGAACTTGCGCTGACTCAGCGCGGTCAGCTCGACCGGCAGCTGGTGTACCGGGGCGAGCAGTTCGTGCAGCGCCCTCGTCGCCTCGCCGACCTGGCTGGACGGACGGAACGACACGTGCTCGGTGTAGAGCGAGGGCACCAGCAGGTAGAGCACGTAGGAGTAGAGCAGCACGTTGGAGGGCATGAACACCGCCATCCGGCGTACTGCCGCGGGGCCGTTGCGCAGTACTTCCTCGACGGCGCCTTCCAGCGTCTCGATGGCCCCTTCGATCTCCAGGTCCACGGCCCGGTGGATGGAGATCTGGGTGAGGATCTCGCGGATCTGCTGGGGCCGCTCGCGCAACAGGTCCATCACCGCGTGCAGGCCGGCGACCCGATCCGGGAACGGCACCTCGGTGCTGCCCTTCGGGGTCGGCGCCTCCACCGCCGGTGGTGGCAGTGCCGTCGCCCGCGCGGTCGGGGTGGGGTTGCGGCGAAGTCCGGTCACCGAATCATGAGCCATCTGACGCAGTCGCAGCAGGTCAGGCTTGCCGTTGCGGTTGAGCGGGAAGGAATGCAGCACATTGACCTTGTTGGGCCGCTCGTACGCCGGCAGCAGCGCACCGATGGAGCGCCGCCACTGCTGCGCCGACTCGTTCGCCGGGTCCTCCACGAACATCACCAGTTGGGTGCCGCGACCTTCGTCCTCGACTGCGACGATCTTCACCGGGCGGCCGCAGACCTCGGCCTTACGCTCGATGGCCTCCGGGTAGAGGGTGTGGCCCATGCGGTGCACCGCGTACTTGCGGCCGAGTACGCACAGGTTGCCGTCCACGTCCTGGAAGCCGAGGTCGTTGGTTCGGTACGGCCGGTCGCCGCGGGACTCCACACTGCCGTCCTCGGCCAGGTAGCCGCGCATGATACTGGTCGAATGCACCCAGATCTCGCCGGTCTCACCGGTCGGTACCGGTGTGCCCTCACCGTCCACGATGGTCACGTCGACACCGGGCAGCGGCCGGCCGCAGCCGGTGTAGTTGTCCGGGGTCGCCAGCGCCACGTTGCCGGCCTCGTTGCTGCCGTAGCCGTCCAGCAACGGGTGGCCCAGCCGCTGCTGGAACCGCTCGCTGAGCGACTGCGGCAGCGGCGAGCCACCGACGCAGAACATCCGTACCGTATCGAGGTCGCGCGCGGTGTCGGGGCGACGGTCCAGCAACTTGAGCAGACTGTGGTAGGTCGACGGGGTGGCGTCCAGGACGGTCGCCTTGCTCTTGGCGGCCAGTTTGACCGCCTGGTCCAGCCGGCCCAGCGGCGCGATGGCCAGCGAGCAGCCCAGCGTCCAGGAGATCACCAGCAGGGTGAGCCCGTAGAAGTGCGAGAACGGCACCAGGGGCAGCAGTACGTCGCCCGGCTGGTAGCCCATCCGCTCGCGGGTGCGCTCCAGGTCGCTGAGGAAGCCGCGTCCACTGCGGACGATGCCCTTGGGTACCCCGGTGGAACCTGAGGACCAGGTGATCAGCGCGTCACCGCGCTTGTGCCACGCGGTGAAGGACAGTACGTCCACATCGGACTCGGCCTGGTTGAGTTCGCTGATCAGGGTGGCGAGCGGGAGGATGTCCGGGGTGACGGTGGGGTCGGCCCGTCGACCTTCGATGGTCCAGCGGACCCGGGCCCGGCGGGCCATCCGCTGCCGCTCGTCGGCGGTCTCCCGGTCGTCGGCCAGCACGATGGACACGTCGAGGTGCATCAGCGCGAGCAGCGCGACCATGTAGTCGGCGGAGTTTGCGGCGGCCAGCATGACGCGGTCGCCGGCGGCCACGCCCTTGCCGCCCAGAACTGCGGCCATCCGCAGTGCACGCTCCTCAAGATCTACCAAGGTGCGTACCGAGTTGCCGGTGAAGATGTTTCCCGTCGACCATTCCACTGTGTCGTCCGTTCGTCGTCGGGTACGGGGGTCGTCCTGCCGTCGTCGCAATGTGTCTGTGCGGGCCGTGGACGGAACCGGGCCGAGGACCCGGTCCGTCCAGGCAACGCCGTCTCCCGCCGGTCAGGCGGGTGCCGGTGCCAGCAGAGTCGCTGGCACGCCGAGACGGCTGAGCTCCTCCGCGAGAATCTGGATGGTGCGTTCGATCTGTTCGGGTGTGTGCTCGGAGGTGACGAAGAAGCGCAGCCGGGCCAGTTCGTCCGGGACCCCCGGGTACATGATCGGGTTGACGCTGACCCCCCGGTCGAACAGCGCGTGGGACAGCGCGAGGGTGCGCTGCGAGTCGCCCACGATGCACGGGATGACCGGGGAGTCCTTGCTAGTTCCGGTGTTCACGCCGGCCTGCTGGGCCAGTCGCAGGAACAGTCGGGAGTTTGCGGCGAGGCGGCTGATGCGCTCCGGCTCGTCGCGCATCACCTTCAGCGCACCCAGGGTGGCCGCGGTATTGGCCGGGGTGATGCCGACGCTGTAGACGAAGCCGGGAACGGTGTACTTCAGGTAGTCGATCAGCGTACGGTTCCCGGCGACGTACCCGCCGCAGGAGGCCAGCGCCTTCGACATGGTGCCCGACCACAGGTCCACCGCGGAGCGGTCCACGTCGAAGTACTCCCCGACGCCGCCACCGTGTTCGCCGACCACCCCGATGCTGTGCGCCTCGTCGATCATCAGCAGCGCACCGTGACGCTGCTTGACCTCGATGAGGGCGGGCACGTCGGCGAGGTCACCGTCCATGCTGTACGCGCCCTCCACCACGATCAGGCAGCGGCGGTGCGATCTGCGGTGCCGGGTCAGTACCGCGTCGAGTGCGGCCGGGTCGTTGTGGGTGAACGGTCGCCGGGTGGCACCGGAGAGCGCGCAGCCCTGCATGATGCTGTCGTGGGCGAGCTCGTCGTGCACGATCAGGTCACCGGGGCCGACCAGGTGGCCGATCACCGACACGTTGGTGGCGTGCCCGCTGACCATCACCAGGGCGTCGTCGGTACCCAGCAGCGCGGACAGTCCCGATTCCAGCTCGTCGTGCAGCGGCCGGTTGCCGGACAGGAAGCGGCTGGCCGACACCGACGTGCCGTAACGGGTGACCGCGGCGATGACCTCCTCGTTGACCCGAGGGTGACCGGACAGGCCCAGGTAGTTGTAGCTGGAGAAGCAGATCAGCTCACGGCCGGCCACCCGGGTGGTGTCCTTGATGTTCGCTTCATGGGTGAGGAAGTAGGGGTTGCGTCCCAGTTCGGCCAGCGCCGCGTCGTGCTCGACGACCTCTGCCAGCTCGGCCAGGCCGTTCTCCGGCCGGACCGTGCCGTCGATCTCCGCGGGCATCGCGTGCCGCGGCCCGGGTGCCGGTTCGGGGGCCGGTTCGGAGGCCGTCGGGGCGGCAGCCGCGGCCGGCGGCAACCCACCGAGCACGGCTCCGGAAGGCTGCGGTGCCGGCGCCTGTACTCCGAGCACCTCGGCGATCGCCGTCACCATCTCGGCGAGCGTCGGCCGCTTGGGCAGTTCGGCCGCCGAGCTCTTCAGCTGGGGCCAGCTACGGGCCAGCGCGGTCAGCAGTTCGGTGACCATCAGGGAGTCGAAGCCGAGTTCCTGTACCAGCAGTTCGGTACCGGTGAACTGGCTGACCGGGAACGCGCTGATCCGGGCGACCTGCCCGTACACCACGTCGCGGATCTCGTTGAACCGGTTGTCTGTCGGCGGCGTCAGGGTCGGTGTCCCGATCGGTGCCGGTACGATGGCCGGCACCGCGACCGGTGTGGCCGCCGGTTCTGCGGGCCCCGCGGGAACGGTGTTGTGCGGTACGGATGGCGGCACCGGCGCAGAGGCGGTCGGGGTGGCCCCGGCCGACCGCATGCCGCTCGGGTCCAGCGACCGCAACAGTGCGATCTGGTCCCGGAACAGGTTCACAATCTCGCTCACCGGCTGGTCCTCCTGCACACGGCTGGGCGCTGTTGATGTGATCTGGGGTTCGATCGAGCCGACCACGACCGGCTCGGCCGTCGGCCGGTCGAGCAGCTGATCGACGTCCGGCCAGGGTGGTAGCGGGTAGCTGCGGTTGGCCAACGGCGACACCGGCAGGTCCAGCAGTGCTCCGCGGCGGCCGGTGAGCGGCGTGGCGTCCACGTCCACCCCCAGCGCGGTGAGCTGCGCGAGTCCGTTGAGGAAGCTGCGGCCGTCGTCCGGTTCGTCACCGGAGAGTGCGACGTAGTGGCAGCCCTCGGCATCGGCGAGGTTGTGCCGCAGGGTCGCCAGCAGCGCCTGGCCGCCGGCCACCTGTACGAAGATCCGGGCACCCGCCTCGTACGCGGCGACCGCGGCCTGGGCGAAGCGCACCGGGGAGGAGGCGTGCCGCTCCCAGTATTCGCGCAGCGCCGCCGGGTCGTCGTTGGCGTCGCCGCCGACACAGGAGACGAAGGTGCGCTCGGGACGGGTCAGGGTACGGCTGGTCACGGTCTCGCGTACCCGTTCCCGGACCCCGTCCAGCAGCGGGGTGTGGAAGGCGTTGGAGACTGCCAGGACGTGCGTGCTGATCTGCTGCTCGGCGCAGCGCGCCTGGAACTCCTCCAGCGCCGCGGTGGTGCCGGCGACGACCGTCTGGCGCGGATGGTTGTAGCAGGCCGGCCAGATTCCGGCGATCCCGGTGGCCAGCGCGTCGATCCGGTCGGCGCCGACCTGGACGGCCATCATCCCGCCGCGTCGGTCTGCTTCGGCGGCCCGCATCGCGGCGCCCCGCTCGGCCATCATCAGTACGGTCTCGGCGTCGCTGATCACGCCCGCGGCGGCGGCTGCCGGGAATTCGCCGACGCTGTGCCCGAGGGTCACGGTGGGCAGCACCCCGCAGGCCTCGACGAGGCGGGTGGCGGCCAGTTCCAGTACGCCGAGGGTCGGCTGGCAGACGTCGGTGCCGGTGAGCCGCTGCTGGCCCTCGGTGGTCGCGGCGGTGTCGCCGTACACAGCTCGCAGGGCGGAGAAACCCTGCGAGCTGCCGACCACGTCGTCGAGTTCGTCGGCGCGACGCCGGAAGGCCGGGTACCGCTCGTAGAGGTCGAGCAGCATGCCGGGGCGCTGGCTGCCCTGGCCGGGGTAGACCAGCGCGACGGCGCGGTCTCCTGCGCGTACCGCCCGGCCGACGGCGTAGCAGCCTTCACCGAGGGCCCCGGTGCGTCCCTCGGCCAGCAGCGGCAGCGCGGTACCGATCCTGGTACGCAGCTCGTCCCAGCTGTCTGCGACCACCGCGAGCCTGGCCCGCAGCAGGTTGCGGCTGGCGAGTGTGGTGGCCAGCCCGGTCAGCGACATCGTCGGGTCCTCGGCGGACAACCGCAGGAACCGGGTGAGGTGTTCGCGGAGCAGGTCCATCGTGCCGGCGGAGAAGACGAAGAGTTCGGGGGTCGGGGTAGCTGGCTCGGGTGCGCGGGTGACCGGCGGCGCCTCCTCCATCACCACGTGCACGTTGGTTCCACCGAAGCCGAAGGAGTTGATGCCAGCACGGCGGGGTGTCCCGCCTTCCGCGTGCCACGGGGTGAGAGTCTCGGGCAGTTGCAGTCCGGCGTCGGCCAGACCCAGCGACTCCTCGACGTCGGTAGCCGGCTGCGGCGGGATCTGCCGGTGGTGCAGGGCCAGCGCGGTCTTGATGAGGCTGGCCAGGCCGGAGGCGGTCAGCGAGTGTCCGATCTGGCTCTTCACCGAGGACAGGTAGCAGCGCTCGACTCCGCCGGAGCGTGCGTCGGTGTCGTCAGCGGCCCGGACGCTCTTCAACGAGCTCAGCTCCACCCGGTCCCCGACGATCGTCGCGGTGCCGTGCGCCTCGATCAGGCCCACCGAGTTGGCGGGAACGTCCGCGTCGCGGTACGCCCGGACCATTGCCCGGACCTGACCGTCCTCCCGTGGCGTCATGGGGCCATCGGTGGTGCCGTCGTTGGAGCAGCCCACGCCGCGCACCACCGCGTACACGCGGTCCCCGGCGGCGAGCGCGTCGTCGAGCGGCCGCAGGACGACCGCGCCGACGCCTTCGCTGAGTACGAACCCGTCGGCCCGCTTGTCGAAGGGCCGGCAGACACCGGCGCTGGAGAGTGCGCCGACCCGGGAGAAACCGACCAGGCTGACCGGGATGAGGTTGAGGTAGGCGCCGCCGACCAGGGCCTCGTTGCAGATGCCGGCCCGCAGCGCGGTCACCGCCTCACCGAGCGCAGTCAGCCCGGACGAGCAGGCGGAGTCCAGCGTGAAGCTGGGGCCGCCCAGGTCGTAGTACTGGCTGACGGTGGCAGCGGCCATGTTGAGCAGCGACCCGGGCACCGAGTAGGGCTCCATCCCCATCACACCGGGGGTGAGCTGGACGAAGTCCGCGGTGCTGAGCGCGAAGTAGACGCCGGTGTTGACCTTGTCGTACGGGCGGCGTTCCCAGCCGGCGTCCTGGATGGCTTCCCGGCTGACGTCGAGCAGCAGTCGGTGCTGCGGGTCCATGGACCGCACCCGGCGCGGGGACATCCGGTAGTGCACGGCGTCGAACTGGTCGATCGGGTCGAGGTAGGCGACCTGGTCGGTGTAGCTCTTGCCGCTGGATCGCTTGTCGTCGGGGTCGAAGTAGGGGGTGTTGTCCCATCGGCTCGCGGGCACCGAGTGGAACTGGCGTGCCCCGGACTTCAGCAGATTCCAGTAGCTGTCCAGATCGTTGGCGCCGGGGAAGCGGCATCCCATGCCGACTATCGCAATGTCCCGCATGCTCTTACCCCTGAATCCCTCGACCTGACCGGCCCCTGCCAGCAATGCACTTCCGATATCGCTACGCATTTTCGGTACTGCTTCTGTCATTCGTACGATCCCGGCCCGCGCGGTTGCCGTGGCGTCTGGCGCCTTATTCTTCGTACCGGTTGACCTGGATCAGGATGCCACCCTCCCCTAGGGGTGAATACCGATGACATACCCGTAGTGTTTTGACTTCGGTAGCTGCGGGCAAGTCCTGTGGGATGTCGGACAAAGTGCGATAAAACGCCCTTGCTATCCTGCGGATATGCACGAAGAGCACCGCGGCCGACACCGAACGTCAATAGCGCTGCCGTCAAATCAGGACAGGTCTGACAACTACTCCCGGCGCGTCTTGGTCAAACGGTTTCCGGACCCCAGTACCCACTGGGCCACTTCGATTCTTGATCGACAATCCAGTTTCCGCATGACGTGTCGTAGATGGTTGATCGCGGTCCACTCCGAGATAGCGAGTTCGGCGGCGACCTGGCGATTTGTTCGGCCCTGTGCAACCAGTTCCGCCACTTCCCGTTCCCGGGCGGTCAGGTTTTCATTCATCGGCATGGAATCACGTTCCGGAACCGGCACGTGGTCAGCTGAGAGCGCCTCGGCAACCGCATCCGACAGTGACAACGCGCGTCCCGCCTGACGTTCCCGTTCGAACGTCTCACCACCGAGCAGCTGCCGCAACGAAGTCCGCGCCTGTTCCATCAGCCCCGGTCCGCAGGTCGGAAAGACACAGCAGGCCGCGGACCGGATCGATTCCGCGGCGCCCAGCAGTCGAGCCGCGCGCAGGTAGCGGGCCGGGCCGTCCTGCGTACTCTCCAGCAACACCAACGCCTCGATACCGAAGGCCAGGCCGGGAAGATGTTTCAAGCTCTCGAACTGACGGATACCGGCGCCGTAGAGTGACGCGGCCGCGGCGAAATCGCGGCGGGCCGCCCGTACCAGCCCGGTCCGGATGGAACAGATCGCGGTAAAGGTCGTGTCGCCCTGCTCGGCGCACACCTTCATCTGCTCGGCACACAGCTCCTCGGCGCGCGACAGGTCTCCCCGCAACAGTGCGAGCAACGCCATTCCGCCACGCGCCGACGGATAGCTGGCCAGCGTGTCCACCTCGTCGAGCAGTTGCTGACTCTCGACCCACAGCTTCTCCGCCTGGTCGAGATCACCCTGGATCAACGCGAGATGACCGAGCATGCTCAGCGCCTGCGCGCCACCCTGCGAGTTTCCGGCCTCCCGGAAACGGGCCAACGCCGTACCGAGGTGGGTCTTGGCCCGGGCATCCTGACGGATGCTGGCGCACAGGGTGCCGAACATCAGCCACGACTCGGCACCGGGCACGCTGCGTGCCCCTCCACCGAGGATGTTCTGCAACCAGCGGTGCGCCTCACTGACGTGGCCACTGGCGATGATGTAGCGGTGCAGGTCGGCGATGAGCCGGACCGCGGTGGCGATCTCACCGCGTTCCACCAGATGCCGGAACGCCAGGTAGAAGTTGTCGTGATCACGCGCCAACGACTTCAGCAGCGTCGCCTGGTCGGGCCCGTTCAGCCGCTTGCCGGCCGCGCGCGCCCGCTCGAGGAAATGCTCAGCGTGCCGGGACGCGACGACCTCGGCCCGACCGGAGGTGTGCAGGCGGTCCCGGGTGTAGGTACGCATGGTCCGCAACATCTCGAACCGCGGCTCACCGTCGGCCTGATGATCGGCGATGGAGATCACCGACTTGTCCACCAACAGCTCGGTGACCCGTTCGGCGATCCGTGGGGTGGCTCCGGTGACCGCCTGCACCGCCGGCAGATCGAAGCCGCCGGCGAAGATGGAGATCGAGCAGAGCATGTCGATCTGTTCCCGGGTGAGCAGGTTGAAGCTCCAGGCGATCGCCGCGCACAGGGAACGCTGCCGGCTGGGCTTGTCGGCCAGGCCGTGCTCCAGTACGTCCAGGCTGTCCCGCAACCGGGTCAGCAGGGCGCGGGGGCGGAACAGCTTCATCCGGGACGCGGCCAGCTCGATGGCCAGTGGCAGTCCGTCCAGCAGCAGGCAGATCTCGCGCAGGTACTGGGCGTCCTCGGCGGTCAGCCGGTAACCGGGCTGCACCTGCCGGGCACGCTCCAGGAACAGCCGGATCGACGGGACCTTGGCCAGTTCCGTGGTGGACAGGTTGGCCCGGTAGGCCACCGGCAAGGGCCGTACCGGGAAGATCTGTTCGGAGTACAGGTGCAGTGGCTCCCGGCTGGTGACCAGGAACTGCAGACCCGGGCAGCAGGGCAGCAGCAGGCGGAGCAGTTTGGCGACCGAAACCGCGACCTGTTCGGCGTTGTCGATGATGGTCAGGCCATGCCGCACGTTCATGTCCCGCGGCATGAACTCCTTGCCGACCAGAGGCGAAGGCAGCCCGAGCGTCTCCGCGAAAGCCTCGTACACCGCCTCCGGGCAGGTCGCCAACGCCAGATCCACCACGCGCGCCTCGGAGGTGAACTTGGCGTCCACCTGGGTGGCGAGCTCCCGGGTCAGCCGGGACTTGCCGACCCCGCCGGGTCCTACCAACGTTATGACACGAACACCGCGGTCAAAAATGAGCTCCCGTAACTCGGCAAGCTCATGCTGGCGTCCGACGAAGGGCACCTGAGCACGTTCCACACGCATGACGACCTATCCCCAGCGACGTCAGAAGCCAACTGCTCACTCTTTGTATTTCCTACGCCATTTCCTCCCGCCAATCTGGAACGTCAGCGTAACCAACCAGGTCACCCCATGCCTGTCCAGCGCATGAACGGTAGGCGGCCGAGACCTTCCAGTTACCTTCAAGGTGACCAGGCCAAAGACTAATCACACAGGTCAATCGACGGCGGGTCGACCCCCGCGGAGAATCGTTGCGAACAGAACAGTTGGCCCGGCAAGTAACTGTGATTGACGCCGCCTACTCGAAAAGCGCGACCGGCAGACCCGGAATCGGGTCGTGAGCAGCACAATTGCCGTCGGACGCTTTCTCGTCGGAGAGTGACCAGGGGTAATTCCTACGGTTCCGTAAAGAATGTTTGCCGGCTCTGGTTCCCGCGGTCCGGGCCATCGACAGCGGCGTACCGGCCGTACCAGGGTCGGTAACCGGCCAGTCGGCCGATCGCACCCAGCAGACCGCAACCCAGCACCAGCGCCGGGTACGGCGGCGACGCGAGCCGGTACTCCCTGCGGTAGGCGAACATCAGCACGGCACCCTGCAGCAGCGCCGGGCGCGGATGACCGTGCCGACCCATCCGACCCTCCGCGGCCAACCCCCAGAGCACCTCATACATCCGCTCCGTCCGCAGCGCCGGCGAGGTACGCCACCGGAAACGGGTGTGTTCGTCCGAGGCGTTCCACACGGTGTGCCGCTGCCCGCGCGGGATGTCCAGCACCTCGCCGGGCCCGACCCGGACCCGCTCCCCCTCGATCAGAAAGTCCAGCACACCCGACAGAACCTCGAAATGCTCGTCCTGGGCAGGATGCGAGTGCACCGGCGGCCGGATCTCCCGCATGGGCGCATACCGGGCCTCCACCTCCACCCGGACACCCGCGCTGTCCCCGGTGGTGGTCCGGAAGATCAGCTCGTCGCTGTCCCCCTGCCGTAGCCTGCTACCGGTCCGCGCCATCTGACCCACTCCGCCTTCCACCGCCACGGCGACCACCGAACGCCACCGGCCGGGTCACCCTCACGACGGCGTACCGGACCGCAGGGAGGCATCCAGATAGCTCTGCGCGTTGAAGATGGCGCGGGCCGGATCCAGGATCTCCCGGCGACCGTGCATCACCCTGCTGTTGTCGATGAGCACGACATCGCCGTCGCACCAGTCGACGTCCTCGGTCACCGCCGCGGCCACCGCGCGCACCTCGGCCAGCAACGATTCCGGGATGGCGGAACCGTCGGCGAAAGTGATCCGCGGCGCCTCGTAGTTGTACGACGGCCCGAAGATGCTGTTCGCCCAGGCCGGCCGGGTGTCGAACAGGGTCGGTAACCGGACCGCCGGCTCCCGGTGCGCGTAGAACACCGAGCCGTCACCGTTGTCCCGTACCGTGGTGCGCTCCGGCTCCGGCGCGAAGCGCATCAGATCATCGAGGGTCACCTCGGCACTGGACTTCACGCCGCCCAGCAGATGTACAGCCAGCGCCCGCCAAGCTGGCTCCGCCACAGTGCGCGCATAGCAGATCTCCCGGTCGGTGAACGCCCGACGGGCCGCCACCGACAGCCCGTCGTACACCCGGTAGCCGTCGCACACGGTCGTCTGGGAGCCGGTACGGGCAGCCCGCTGGCAGTAGAACCAGTTCAGGTCCGGCCGGAACGGACTGTTGCCGTTCTCCAGGTGCAGTCCCACCTCGTGCAGCCCGGCGTCGACCTTCTGGGCCACCTCGCCGAAGAACTCCCGGGCCGGGTCCGCCACCACCATGCTGCTGAGCCGTTTGACCGTGACAGCGAACGTCGCGATGTCGATGGCGAAGCCACGCAGTATCAGGAAACCGGCGGCGGCCAGCAGGTCGACCAGATCGGCCGGATCCACGCCGTCCAGATCGCCGTCACCCACCGCCACCAGCATCCGACCGCTACCGGCACCGTACGGTCGCAGTTGCACCCTGGACGTCACTCCGATGCCCCCTTCAGTGCGTGACCGGTCTGGTGATGACCGTGTCCGTGTCCGTGCTCGACGGGCCGCGGTCGCGGATCAGGGCCCAGATCCGGGACTTGCGCGGCCGGCCGGTCACGGTGAACAAATCCAGCAGTCGTGGATCCCCGGCCCGCATCATCTCGATCCGGCGGACCCGTTCGACGCTGGAGAGGCGTTCGACCCCGAAGCGCTCCATGTCGGCACGCAGGTCCGCCTCCTCGACGCTGTCGGAGATCACGAAGAATCCGACCAGTTCGTCGAGCCCCTCCCCGAAGACCACCGCGGCCACGACGTCGGGCAGTTCCCGGTACCGGGATGCCACCCAGTCCGCCGCCACGTTGCGGCCGGCCGAGGTGATGACGATGTTCTTCTTGCGGCCGCGGATGTGCAGGAAGCCCTCGTCGTCGATCGTCGCCAGGTCCCCGGTGGCCAGCCAGCCGTCCGGCCCGGTGACGCAACTGGAGGGCTCACCGTCGTCGTCGTACCCCGCGAACAGCGAGGTACTGCGGACGAGCAGCTCACCGTCGTCGGCGATGCGCAGCCGTACGTGCGGCAGCGGTCGGCCGACGCTACCGGGGCACAGCTCGTCCGGGGTGTTCAGGGAGACCACCGAGCTGTTCTCGCTCAGCCCGTAGCCCTCGTACACCGGGATGCCACGATCCAGCAGCCCGTCGATCACCTGCGCGGAGATCGGCGCGCCCCCGCAGGCCAGGAACGCGGGTTCGGGATGACCGAACAGCCGCTGGCAGAGCTGCGCCGGGTTTTCGTCGGGGTGCGCTGCAGCGGTACGGGCGAACGCCTCGAACAACGCGGGCGGACCCTGCATGGCGGTCGGTCGGGCCTGCGGGACGCGGGCCAGCACCGCGGAGAGTGCCCCCGGCGCCGCGCCCAGCAACGGGACCTCCGGCGGCAGCAGCACCACCGTGCCGGCGTTCAGCATGGTCAGGTACACCGCCGACACCTGCTCGACGAGCAGACTCAGCGGAACCACCGACAGGTAACGGCGACCCGCCTCGGCGGGGATGTGCTCCGTCAGGGACCGGAGCAGATCGTCCAGGCCGGCCGCACGGATTCGTACCCCTTTGGGCACTGAGGTGGTGCCGGAGGTGTGCACCACCTTGCACACCCAGTCGCCGGCGTAGGGTTCACCGGCCGGCACACCCCGGCCGGCCGGGGCCAGCACACCGATGTCGATCTGGCGCGGCAGCGTACCGCAGGGCAGTACCTCGGGACCCCAGTCGGCGAGGCGGGCGGCCCCGGCGGCGTCCACCAGGCAGACGTCGACGTGCCGCAGCAGACTCCGTACCTGGTCCTTGCTGAAGGCCAGCGGCACCGACACCTCCACGGTGTGCCCGAGCAGGCAGGCCAGGTCGGCGACCAACCATTCCGCGGAGTTGTCGGCCAGCACCCCGACGGTCAGGGTGCCGACCGACCGCTCGTCGGTTCCGCCGGTCAGCTCCGCCGCCAGGGCGATGGCCGCGTCGAACACCGAGCGGTAGGTCAGGACCGAGACCGCTGCACCGTCAGCCGCCGGAATCTCGATCAGCGGCTTGTCGGAATGACGGTGGGCCAGTACCTGCCTAAGCCAGCGCAAGGGTGCGCTCCTTGTCGTTGTCGATCCGGTCTGTGTCGATCTGGTCCCGCTCGGCTCGGTCCCGGTTGAGGCCGTCGTCGTGATGGCGGTCCGTGGCGTGTCGGTCCGGCTCCCGCCGGCCGAGCTCCGGGCGGATCGGCCGGCGTACGGCCGCACGAGCGCACGGCGCGACGATCCGGTCGACGCGGATCAGGCCGGTCCGCGGCGCCTGCTGGTAGTAGGTGCCCCACTGACGACGTTCGTCCGGCGGCAGTTGGTCGCTGCGCGCCTCGGCGATCGGTTCGAAGGAATAGCCGATCCGGCGCAAGAGTGCGGTCAGCTGACGAGTCACGGTCATCACCCCGTAACGCCGGCCCAGATCGCGTACGAGGGTGGGCAGGATCGTGATGAGTTCGGCGCCGGCGCCAGCGGACTCCGCCGCCAACGGGCCGACCTCGACGATCTCGGTGCGCTCGCACGGGCGGCGCATGTGCTCCCGCAGTACGTCCTCGGCCCGGCCGGACAGGTACCGTTCGCAGAAGAAGGGGCGACCCGTACCGAAGGTGAGTCCTACGCTGGAACGTACGGTTCCGGTGCCGCCGCAGCGTTCCGCCGGCTCGTACGCCACCACGAAGCAGTCGGGATCTGAGGAGGGCACCGCGTCGAAGGCCTCTGCGTAGCGGCGGCGGATCTGCTCCAGCGCCATGGACCACAGTGCCGTTCCACGTATCGCGTTGATGATGTGCATGCCCCCCCTCTCCCCGGACCGGCACAGCGGCGGCCCCCGCCCACCCGCGCCCGGTGCGGCAGGCGCTGGCGGGCGGAACGCCGCCGGGTGATCAGCGTCCCATCCCCCGCAGCGGCCGAAACCGGCGAAATTACCGAAGGGTTTGCCCGGTTCCCGTACGGTCCGAATCGGGCGCCGCGGTCCGGTGTCGGCGCACCATGGTTGCGGGGTAGCACCATGAGCCGGCCCCAGGGCTCCGATTGACTTCAACCATGGTTCAGGTTCTAGCCTGAGGAAACGTCGGTGCCATCAGGTATGACGTGCAGGAGAGCACTGAACCGACACGTACCCGACAGCCCTTTTCTCCCCTGAGGTAGGTAACCGATGGACATGCAGGTCACTGCGTGGACCTCACTGCATTCCACAATGAACGCGCAACGCGACCATCGCCCCTTCGCCAAGGGCACGCTCCGACGCATCGCCCGCTTCGCCCGCCCGCACCGCCGCCAGTTGGCGGCGTTCCTCCTGCTGAGTGTCGTGACCGCAGTACTTGCGGTCGCCACGCCCGTACTGGCCGGGCGCGTGGTGGACGCGATCGTCCGCGGTCGGGCCCTGCACGTGGTGGTCGAGCTCGCCGTCCTCATCGCGGTCATCGCGGTGGCCGAGGCGGGTCTGGGTCTGTTGACCCGCTGGCTGTCCTCCACCATCGGCGAGGGACTCATCCTCGATCTGCGTACCGCGGTCTTCGACCACGTGCAGCGGATGCCGATCGCCTTCTTCACCCGCACCCGGACCGGCGCGCTGGTGAGCCGGTTGAACAACGACGTCATCGGCGCCCAGCGGGCGTTCAGCGACACGTTGTCCGGTGTGGTCAGCAACATCGTCACCCTGCTGCTTACGATCGGCGTGATGGTCAGCGTCTCCTGGCAGATCACTCTGCTGGCGCTGATCCTGCTGCCGGTGTTCGTGCTGCCGGCGCGTCGGATGGGTGGCCGGTTGGCCCGGCTGCGGCGCGAGTCGGCCAACCTGAACGCATCGATGAGCACCCAGATGACCGAACGGTTCTCCGCACCCGGCGCGACCCTGGTGAAGCTGTTCGGCCGACCCGCCCACGAATCCAGCGAGTTCGCCGTCCGGGCGCAGCGGGTCCGTGACATCGGGGTCCGTACCGCCATGGTGCAGTGGGTGTTCGTCACCGCGCTGACCCTGGTGTCGGCGTTGGCGCTGGCGCTGGTCTACGGCCTCGGCGGGTTCTACGCGTTGCGGGGCCAGTTGCAGGCCGGCGCCGTGGTGTCCCTGGCGCTGCTGCTGACTCGGATGTACGCACCGCTGACCGCGCTGGCCGGCGCTCGGGTCGAGGTGATGAGCGCACTGGTCAGCTTCGAGCGGGTGTTCGAGATCCTGGACCTGGTCCCGCTGATCGCGGAGAAGCCGGACGCCCGTCCGGTACCCGACGGGCCGGTCTCGGTGGAGTTCGACTCGGTCCGGTTCGGCTACCCGTCGGCCGACAAGGTGTCGCTGGCCTCATTGGAGGAGGTCGCCACGTTGGACACCCGCGGCGGGGTGGAGGTGCTGCATGACGTGTCGTTCCGCGCCGAGCCGGGCCAGATGGTCGCACTGGTGGGCTCGTCGGGTGCCGGCAAGTCCACCATCGCTCAGCTACTGCCCCGGCTGTACGACGTGGACAGCGGCGCGGTGCGGCTGTCCGGTGTGGACGTACGGGAGCTGACCGCCGATTCGGTCCGCGACACCGTCGGCATGGTCACCCAGGACGGCCACCTGTTCCACGAGTCGATCCGGGCCAACCTGCTGCTGGCCGCGCCCGACGCGACCGAGGACGAGCTGTGGGAGATGCTGCGCCGGGCGCGGTTGGCGGAACTGATCTCGGCGCTGCCGGACGGGCTGGACACCATCGTCGGCGAGCGCGGGTACCGGCTCTCCGGCGGCGAGCGGCAGCGGTTGACGATCGCCCGGCTACTGCTGGCCCGGCCCCGGGTGGTGCTCCTCGACGAGGCGACCGCGCATCTGGACTCCACCTCGGAGGCAGCGGTCCAGGAGGCCCTGGGAGAGGCGCTGGCCGGCCGGACCGCCGTGGTGATCGCGCACCGGCTGTCCACGATCCGGGCCGCCGATCTGATCCTGGTGATCGAGGACGGTCGGATCGTGGAGCGCGGCACCCACAGCGACCTGCTCGCGCTCGGCGGTCGGTACGAGCAGCTGTACCGCACCCAGTTCGATCAGCGGGCGGTGGCTGCGCCGACACACTGACCGGAGCAGCTCGCGCGCCCCTCATCGGACACCGGTGGGGGCGCGCGGCGTTGGGTGGACGGACAAGCCCGGCGGTGCGGCACCGGAGGCAACGGGAGGAGCACAGAGGCAACAGGGAGAGCTTTCGCAACTCAAAGTCATCATAACGACACGGAAACGGCACATTGGCTCTATGCTAACCCGGTCCGCTGAGGTCGTAACAGGGTGCTGTTACGACCTCAGCGGACAGTTCGCAGTGTTCCACTCCGGATGGGATGTCGTTGTGTTCAGATCAATGAGGTCGCGGATCGCCGTCTCGGTGATGGCTGTGATCGGCGCGATGCTGCTAGCGGCCGGGTACGCGGTGTACCTGACCCTCGCGCAGACCTCCCGGTTGCCCGCCCAACTGGCCCCGGCCAAGCCGTGGAGCGTCGCGATCGGCGGCGCCCTGCTGATGGCGCTGCTGATCCTGATATGGATCTTCGTGGTTCCCCGCCACACCATGAGTGAGCTGCACAAACTCCGAGATACCGCGAACAGCTTCGCCGACGACCAGCTCAGTACCGTCGTCGAGCAGTTGCGCCGCGGTGAAACCGTCGATCTGCAGCACGCCGTGGTACCGGTGGAGTTCGGGCCGGACGAGTTCGGTGACGTGGGGCGTGCTGTCAACCACCTGGGCCACCGAGGAATCCAGGCGACGGTCGACGCCAGCGCGGTCAACAACCTGCGCAACGTACTGGGCGGGGTGGCCCGCCGGCTGCAGAACCCGGTCAGCCGCCAACTGCAGATCCTGGAGCTGCTGGAGCAGCGCGACGACATCGACCCCGACGTGCTGACCCAGCTGTACGAGCTCGACCAGGCTGCCAGCCAGCAGCGTCGAGCCACCGAGAACCTGATCATCCTCGCCGGATCGACCCCGGGCCGCCGGTTCCACCAGGCGATGCCGATGCTGGAGGTCATCCATGGCGCCAGCGAAACCGCCGAGAACACCCGGGTACACGTGGTGTCGGTGCAGGCACCGGCCTACCTCGCCGGGCGCGCGGTGACCGATGTCATGCACCTGCTCGCCGAGCTGGTCGAGAACGGCATCCGGTTCTCGCCACCGCACACCAGGGTGCGGATCACCGCCGAACCGGTCAGCGCCGGCTTCGTGGTGGAGGTCGAGGACCGCGGCCTCGGGCTGTCGGAGGAGGAACTCGACCGCTACAACGAGCGGCTGGCCCAGCCGACCGGCTCCACCGTACTGACCGAGATCACCCAGGTGGGGTTGTTCGTGGTCGGCCGGATCGCCCGCCGGCACGGCATCACGGTGACCCTGCGCTCGTCACCGTTCGGTGGAGTCAGCGCGATCGTGCTGATCCCGGAGAACCTGTTCGAGCGCAACGAACGGGCGGTCGCGGAACCTGGCGGCGGCCCCGCACCCGCCCAGCCGGTACGCAGCTCCGTCACGCCCGGATAGCGGCGCCGCCGGTGTACGGACAGGATCCGTACACCGGCGCGACCCGACCACGGTCCGGGTCCACGGCAGCGGACCGGTCAGACCGGCAGCGGAGCCTCCGACTGCCCGGTGCGCAGCTCGGACACCGCCTGCCGGCCCGGACCGCACGCCTCCTGCAGTGCGGCGCGGTCCTCGGCCGAGACGGCACGGACACCGAAGCTACCCACCGACGGCCGTACCAACGAGGCTGCGGCGGACAACCACTGCGGATCCGCCTCGACGCCGACAAAGTCGGCCAGCGCGGCCAGCTGGGCCGCCGGTGCGCTGAGCACGTCCTCGTACGACAGGTACATCAGCCGGTCCGACGGTAGGCCGGACAGGTAGCCGACCCCGTCCAGGATGAGCTGCGACCAGATCATGCCGAAGAACGGCAAGGGGATCGGTCGGCGCATCAGGGCGTCCGGGTCGAACCGGTCCGGCAGGTAGCAGCGCAGTTCCTCGGGCAGTTGGTCGGCATGTTCCACGGCCGGGCTGTCGAACGGGTCGACACCCAGCAGTTCCATCATCTCCAGGTTGCAGACCTCCAACCGGAACGTGGTGTGCCGGCTCATCGAAACCGCGGCGGCCACCCCGTCCCGGTCCAGGTACACGAACCTGGCGTCGGGGAAACAGGCCGTGATCCCTTCCAGGAAGCGCAGCGAACCACCTGAGCGTTCCATGACCACGTCACGGTCGAACCGTTCGCACAACCAGCCGAACAACCTGCCGTACTGTTCGGCCACCGGTGCTGCCGGCCAGTCGGGAATCAACCCGGCCAGTTCGTCGAACAGTCCGTCCGGGTCGTCGGTCAGATGCGGCAGGGTGACCAGACAGATCGGCGGGATACCGGTCTCCAGGGTGAACCGCCCGGATCCGAACGGGTACAGGAACTCGTCCGGCGGGATCCCGTTACGCAGCAGAGTCATCGCCTTCGGCCGGGGCCGGCTGAGGATCCGCCAGAACTGCGGGCCGTCGATCGGCCCGGCCGGAAAGGCCTCCGGATCGATGGAGGTGAAGAACTCGCTGAGACTCAGCACCCGGGGGTGCCGACCCATCGCGGTGGACAGCAATGTCGATCCGCACCTGCCGGTGCCGATGATGAAGGTCAGGGGGCGCATGGATGATCCCTTCTCCAGAGCGTCGGCGGACGTTGTTCCGCCCGGCCGGTCGGGTCGACCGGTCGGGCGGAATGGAGTTCGATCAGGCCGGCGTGACCACCGCATCGGGCTGCGCGACTACCGGCTCGTCCAAGGTGGCACTGTGCTCCGCCGCTGTGCCGGTGGCGGCGGCACCGGGCAGACTGCCTGCCGTACCACCGAACCAGACCAGGTCGACGTTGCGACGCCACAACATCAGCCCGACGCCGACGTACCAGATCAGCGGCAGCAACGTGGAGAACAGCGGGTACAGCACCGCGTAGCCCAGGTTGGTGTTGCCGGTCATCCACAGGACGACCGCGGTACTCATGGCACCGATACCGCTCACCACACCGAGCCAGCCGAGCCACCGGGGGAACCGGGAACCGGTCAGCATCGCGATGCCGTAGGTCAGCGGTGCCAGTCCGAGCAGTGCCACCATTGAGCCGAGTTCCATGCCCAGCGTGGTCTTGATGCCGGCGGAGAAGATCGGTAGCCACATCGCCTGGCCGGAACCCGCGTGCTCCCAGCCGGTGGCCATGTACTCGTGCACGTAGCCATCATTGACCATGGTCACCAGGAACAGCGCCACACCAACTGCGGCGAACGCGTTGGCCATCCGCACCAGCGGGCGGGCCGGGCCCCGGTCGAGTACGTCACCGAGGCTCATCAGTCCCGCCAACTTCAGCAGGATCAGGAACGCGAAGGACAGGTGCACCGCCAGCCACACGTTGCGTGCGATCAGAATTCCGTGCATGTAGCGGGCCGCGGGGATGTCGGCGAACGGATCCTGCACCGCAGCGTACAGCACGATCGAGGTGATGATACCGCCCACCAGGGCGAACAGCAACGCTCCCCCACCGATACGGTAGGCAAGTCGGTCGTTCACGTCAGTCTCCCATCGCATGGAAGCCGCCGTCGGCGTGGATGACCTCGCCGCTGGTCACCGGCAGCCAGTCGGACAACAGTGCGACACAGGTACGGGCCACCGGGTCGACCCCGTCGGCCTTCCAGCCCAGCGGCGCCCGGGACGACCAGGCGTCCTCGAACTCGCTGAAGCCCGGTACGTTGGTGGCCGCCATTGTCCTCAGTGGACCGGCGGCGACCAGGTTGGTACGGATACCGCGCGGCCCCAGGTAGCGGGTCAGGTAGCGGTTGCAGGACTCCAGGCCGGCCTTGGCCACGCCCATCCAGTCGTATGAGGACCAGGCGACCTGACCGTCGAAGTCCAACCCGACGATGGAACCGCCCATCCGCATCAGCGGTGCGGTCGCCACGGCCAGCGCCTTCAACGAGTACGTCGACACGTGCACCGCGGTCGACACGTCCGCCCAGGAGGTCTCCAGGAAACTACCACCCAGCGCACCTTCGGGCGCGAAGGCGATCGCGTGCAGCACACCGTCCAGGTGGTCCACGTGCTCACCCACCCGCTCGGCCAGCGAGTCCAGATGCTCCTGATTGGTCACATCCAGTTCGACCACGGGCGCGGGCTGCGGCAGACGCTTGGCGATGCGGTTCACCAGGCTCATCCGACCGAAGCCAGTCAGTACCAGTTCCGCGCCCTCCTCTTGAGCCAGCTTGGCGACGTGGAAGGCGATAGACGCCTCCGTCAGCACGCCGGTCACCAGGATCTTCTTACCGTCAAGCATTCCCATCGGTAACCACTTCCTTCTTCTTGACAAGCACAGACGGCTGGGGTGCAGAGAGCGGGCACGGGGAGAACGACCCACCGGGGTCGGCCGGGTCCGGTGGCGGGCCGGCCCGGATCAGCTCGCCTGGCCCGGGCACATCGGCGATGGCCTCCGGATCGGCGGGTTCCTCCGGACCGGCCCGCATGCCGGACAGCAACGGGCCGGTCATCATCGTGGGGAACACCCCCCATTCCGATCAAGGACGGCGAACAGCCGTGGTCCAATGACGTGCGGTGAGACACCGATGCTGAGCACCACAACCTCGGTGAGGCCGCGGGGTGCCCGACCGGCGGTGCGGTCGACTTGCCGCGGTTGCGCATCGACAGCGGAAGTTCCTCGCCGACCATGAACATGAAGAAGATGACGCCCAAACTCGGCGAGCATGTTCAGGTAGGAATGGGCCAAGGCCCGAACCGGAGTACGGCCAGCGCGAAAAGCCCGGGCACGACCGGGAAACCGAGGTAACGCAGCAGCCCGAACCCTGCACTGGTCCTGCCGGAGTGGAGCGAGACGTCATCGACGGATCTGGTCAACATCTCGCCCACCCTCCTTCAACGGTCGACGATCAGTCGGCCGAACCGGCCGCGACCAGGCCCGGCGCGGCGCCGTCTGCCGGCCCGACACCGACCGCACCGGCCCGGATCAGCAGCTTGAGGAACAGCAGCTGGGTACCGTTGAGGGTCTCGCGCAGCTCCCGGTAGGTGCGGGGTTCGGCGAGCACGTCCCACACCCCGATGCCGCCGTCCTGGTCGGCGAAGCTGCGAACCTCTTCACCATTGGGGCTGACGAAACGATGGCAGGACCGCGGCGCCTTCAACGGGGACTCGACCAGACCGCCGTTGGCGACCGGATCACGCCAGTACTCGGCGACGGCGTCGCGGTACTCCTGCGGAACATCGAACGCGACCGGCGGCAGGTTTCCCTTGAAGCCGGGCAGGTCCAGGCCGAGACTCTCCCGTACCCGTGCACCATCGGCACGACGCACGATGTCGGTGTCCTCCGGGTCGCCCGGGTCGGCCAGGTCTACCGCCTTCATGTACGGACCTTCGGGGTGCAGGTCCTGCTGCGCGTAGGTGTCCTTGGTCATCACCCGCAGCAGTTCCGGGTCCATCGCCGTGCTCAGCAGGATCTGGAAGGTCTCCTCACGGACACCCAGGTCCACCGTGTTGCCCCGGGAGCGCCAGTACACGCTGTCCGGGTGGTTCTCGCCGATCGCGTGGTACCACTGGTCGATGGACAGCGAGAACGACTCGGCGATGCCGTGCCACTCGTGATCGTAGTCGGCCCACAGGTCACGCTTCTGCTGCTCGGGGATCGACTCGTCGGCGGCGGTCTTGATCAACAGCGCGGCCGACAGACCGTGGTGCATCGCGAACGCGACGCCGGAGGAGAACAGCGGGTCGACGAAGTAGGCAGCGTCACCGACGAGGATCCACTTCTCGTCGTAGTTCACGAACTCGTCGTTGATCATCGAGTAATTCGTCGCGGTGGACATCTTGTCGTAGACGGGCTTTCCGTCCTTGAGTAGATCCTGTACCAGCGGGACGCCTTTGATGGCCTCGCTGAAGATCGCCGGGTCGGTGAAGTCCTTACCGGGCTCCTTGAGGACCTCCGGGATCGTCACGATGCCGATCGAGTGGGTAACCACCCGCTCGCCGTCGATGATCTTCGGTACCGGGATGAACCAGCACCAGCCGTCTTCGAACGCCGAGCACACGATCGGGGACTTGCTGCCCTTGTTGAAGATGTTCCAGTCTTCTTCGATGGTGTACCCGTGGTCGCAGCCGCGGAAGTGCTGCCAGATCGCGATGTTCTTGTAACCAGACAGGTACGCGCGCTTCTGCTTGGAAGTGATGCTGTTGCGTCGACCGGAGGCGTCCACGAAGAACCGGCCGTGCACCTTCTGGCCGCTGCCGAGGGTGACCTCACAGCCTTCCGGAAGCGAGTCGAACGCGGTGACCGAGGTTTCCTCGAACACGCTGACACCGAGCTCCTCGGCGTGCCGCAGCAGCATCTCGTCCAGCTCGGAACGGTTGACGTGCCCCGCGAAGCGGTGCGCCCCGTCTTCCTTCCACGCCGCGTGGTCGAAGAAGCCGGCGCTGGGCTCCTTGCCGTCCCAGTAGAAGATGCCACCGAACTTCTGCACCGAGAAGTCACTGGACATCATCTTGTCCAGTGCCCCGATCTCCTCCAGGGCAGCGGTGGTGGGGTGGGCGAGCGACTCGCCAATGTGCTCACGGGGAAACTTGACCTTGTCGAAGATCGCAACGCTCAGGTCCGTGGTCCGGGCCAGCTGGGCACCCAGGGTGGAGCCGCCGGGGCCTCCACCCATGATGATGACGTCGTAATGGGCACCGATCTCATGACTCATTGTCGTCCCATCTTCCTTTTCATCCGCTTGACGAATCGACGCGCCCTGGGGTCCGGAACGACTGGCGCTGTTGCACTGAGGGTGGTGCCGATGCCTGGATGGTCAGCCCGATCCAATACCACCGCGGAGCGCGGAGCGCGGGGGCAGCCGCAAGCGCACCAGACGATCGCCGGACATTGTGTTGATCGGGCTCCGCCGCTCTCGCACCGTGTTTGGCGACAGCGGCAAAGCCCGCTGCGCCACAGCGTGCCAGGAATCACCCCGTTGCCCACCGAGAACATCACCGAAGTGTTTGGGATGCGGTACGGGCAGGGGCGATCGAGCCAGTATGGTCGGTCCACAACCTCAGGGGCACCGCCCGATTCCTCGATCCCGGGCCACGCATCAGCCACCCCACAGGCAACGCAGCACTCTGACGAACCGGTTTGGGGATGCGGCCGGCAAACGGGAGCAACCACATGAGTAGCGAGTACCGTGACCTGCTGGCCATTCCGCACGCGCGCGGTTTCGTCATCACCGGGTTCATCGGCCGATTGCCGATGTCCATGCTCGGGGTCGGCATCATCCTGCTGGTCACTGGAACGGTCGGTTCCTACACCCTGGCAGGCGCGCTGAGCGGGATGATCCTGCTGGCCCAGGCCCTCACCTCCGCGCAGCGCGGCCGGCTGGTCGACCGGTGGGGTCAGCGCAAGGTACTGCTGCCCATGGTGCTGGCCCACACGACCGGGCTCACCGGGATCCTGGTGACCTGTCTGCTGCACGGCCCGCAGTTGCTGGTGCTGGCGTTCGGTCTCGCGGCCGGTGCGACCTTCCCGTCCATCGGCGCGATGGTCCGGTCCCGGTGGACCGACATCCTGACCGGGCCCGGGGCCAGGAAGGGCGGACCGAAGCTCGCCACCGCGCTGTCGCTGGAATCTGCTGTCGACGAGGTCGTGTACATCGTGGGTCCGGTACTGGCGACCACGCTGGCCACTGCGATCGCCGGCCCGGCAGGCTTCGTCTGTGCGATGTTGTGCACCGCGGTGGGTGGCACCCTGTTCGCCACCCGGCCGGGCGGTGGGCTGCCGAAGATCCCGGTCGAGGGCCCGAACCGTTCGGTCATCAGGATCCCGGGGATCCGGGTGGTGGCCGTGGTCTGCGTGGCTCTGGGCACGATCCTAGGTGCGGTCGAGGTGAGCGTGGTGGCGTACGCCCGCGAACATCACCACACGGCACTGGCTGGCCCGTTGGTCGCCGCCTTCTCGATCGGTAGTCTCGCCGCCGGCCTGGTCTACGGTTCGCGAACATGGGCGCGCAGGCCGGGTTTCCGGTTCGTCGCAGCGGTACTCGCCGTCTTCGTCGGTACCATCCCGATCATCCTGGCTCCCAATCTTCCGATCATCGCGGTCAGCGTGATCGTGGCCGGGCTGGCCATCTCACCAGCCCTGATCGGCGCACACGAACTCATCCAGGCGCTCGTACCGGCGAACAACATCACCGAGGGCTACTCCTGGATCCAGACGACCGTCGGCCTCGGCCTGGGCATCGGGGTGGCCGCGGCCGGTGCGGTGACCGACGCGGTGAACGCGCATCGGGCGTTTCTGGTGGCCGGGCTGGCTGCCGTACTGGCGGCGCTGCTGGTGCTGCCGTTCCGCAGGGCGCTGAACACACCGACTGTCGACACGGAAGGTCCTGCACGGCATGGGGAGCCGGAGTCGCTCGCTCCGTCCGCGATGTCCTGACCGACGAGGGGTGTCACGGTCCGTCGGACCGTGACACCCCTCGTCGGTATTTCGACTCAGCTCTCCTGATAGGACAGTACGGTCGACATGCCCTGTGCCATGTGGTAGGCGTTGTGGCAGTGCAGCAGCCACTGCCCGGGGTTGTCCGCCTGCACCGTCACCGCTACGGTCTTGCCGGGCAGCACCACGACGGTGTCCTTGCGTACGTCGGCGCCGCCGCTGTCCTCACCGGTCAGCGCGAAGGTATGGCCGTGCAGGTGCATCGGATGCGCCATCGCACTGGAGTTCACGAACTCGAGCCGCAGCCGTTCCCCTGGATGTGCCACCAACGGATGCCCGTGCGGTCCCGCTTTGTGGTTGATCAGCCATCGGTGCCGGGTTGGATCCTGACTCAGCAGCAGCCGGGCGGTACGGTCCGGGGCACGACGCGGCAGCATCGTGTCCTTGCCGGGCCGTAGATCCCGGTAGGACAGCAACCGGCGGCCGAGTTCGGCGGGTCGGGTGCTGCTGTCGGGAGTCGCGGCGCCGGCGCCGGTACGTAGTATCGCCCGGGCGCGGAAGTTGCGACCCTCTGCGGCCGCCACGAGTGGAAAGGCTCCGTCCGCCGCGGTGACGAGCACGTCGTAGCGCTCCCCCATGCCGATCAGCAGTGTGTCCACAGTGACCGGTGTAACCGGCCAGCCGTCGGCATGGGTGACGGTGAGCCGGTGCCCGCCCAGCGCGACCCGGTACACGGTGTCCGCGGCGGCGTTGATCAGCCTGATCCGGATCCGTTGCCCCGGCCGGGCGCGGAAGGTGGCCGGATCGGCCGGCGGCCGGCCGTTCATCAGGTGCAGCGGGTACGCCACATGCCCGAGCAGCGGCCCCCACGGCGAAGCACCGTCGATCGCGGGCTTCAGCATGCTGCCCTTCGTACCGGTGGTCAGCTGGTGGAGGGCGGCGTCGGGGGTTCCCAGAATGCCGTCGGTCCAGTCGTCGAGGATCGCGGTGAAGTCCTGGTCATAGTCGCCCGGCTCGTGCGGATCGTCGACGATCAGCGGCGCGTACAGGCCGCGGTCCCGTTGCATTCCGACGTGCGAATGGAGCCAGTAGGTGCCCGGGTCGGGGACCAGGAAGTCGTAGTCGAAGCTCTTTCCGGCTGGTACCGGGTCCATGGTGAGGTCGGGGACGCCGTCCATGTCGTTGCGCAGCGCCAGCCCGTGCCAGTGCACCGTGGTGGCGTCCGGCAGCCGGTTGTCCAGCCGTGCCCGCAACCGGTCCCCGGCGCTCAGCCGTACGACCGGACCGGCGAGCTGCTTGCCGTACAGCCAGGTCTCGGCCTGCCGGCCAGCCAGGTCGACGGTGCCGCGTTCTGCGGTGAGGGTCAGTTCCTTGACCCGGCCGGAGGCGTGTCGACGGCGCTCGGTCTCGCCCACCCGCTTGTCGTGCGGACCGATCAGCCGGCCGGACGCCCGGTGCGACCGGCCGGCGGAGGGGTCGGGCCGGGCCAGCCACCAGCCGGCTCCGGCGAGCCCTGCCGCTGCGACCCCGCCGACGGCCAGCGCGAGGGCGCCGCGACGGGTGAGGAAGCGACCGTCGGGCGAATCGTCGGCGGGCCTGGTGTCCGGCGGATCCGGCTCAGCCACCGGCGGTCACCACCAGTGTTGCCGTCATTCCCTCGGCCTTGTGCCAGTCGCAGACGAGCGCGTAGCGGCCGGCCTTGGTCACGGTGAAGGTCACCTGCTTGGTCTCTCCACCGAGGACGAGCGGGATCGTGGAGTGGGCAACACCTTCGATCTTCATCTGGTGTGGCAGATCTCCGATGTTGTGCAGCCGTATGGTGACCCGGCCGGTGTGTACCCGCACTGTGTCTGGCTGGAAGCGCATCTTTCCGGTGGCCTCGATGGTCACCACCTGGGCCTGGCCGGCCCCGGTCGCGGTGCCGGCACCGGCGGTCGTCGACGGGGACGCGGCAGGAGCGGAGTTCGTCGGGGCGGACCGGGACGGATGGTTGGTGGTGCCATCGCCACCGGCGCGTCCGCCGGCCACCGGGTTGGTGGAGCAGGCCACGAGGCCAGTGAGCAGCGTCGCGCCGAGCAGTGTGGCCATGACGACGCGGTGGCCCGGCACCGAGTGTCTGGAACGTTCTGCGGGAGCACCTGCCGCGGACAGTGTGCGCTCATCGGTGGCCATGCCGGCATTCACGTCCATGAGTAGGTCCTCGCGTCTGTGCATCGGGAGCAGATTCGGCCCGGGTTGCTCCGGGGCCCTGGTCTGAGCAGGCCGGTGGTGCCCGGTATGGCCACCCTGCCAGGTGACTGACGATCCATCACCGCTGGCATTGCCGTAGCATTTGTCCGGCTCGACGCTCGTCGGTGCCGGTCGGTGGCCGCACGTGCGTGCGAGCGTCGAGCCTGCCGATCAGGCCGGGTCAACCGACAGCTCCGTAACGATCAGACTGTCCAGATGCGTGTCCACCACACGCACCGCGTGGTCCGGGGACATCTGCGAAGGCATTGTCACCAGGTGGACGACCAGCCCGTCGACGAGTGCCTGCAATCTGGTGCTCTCCCGTTCCACGTCGAGCGTCGCGGGCATCTCGCCGGCCTCCACGGCCGCCGCCACCAGGCCGACGAACGCCGCGTGCAACCGCGACCAGACCTCGGCTGCCAGGGACGCCAGTTTTGGATCCACGGCCGCGTGCGCCACGAAGGACAGCCACACCAGGGACTCCTCGTGGCGTACCGCGTCGAGCGGCAGCAGTTCCAGCACGACCGCGCGCAGCCGGGCTGTCATCCGGGGATCCTGGCACAGGTCGGTCAGCCGGTCCTCGATCCGGTCACCGGCCCGCCCCAGGGCGAACTCCAACAGGTCTTCCTTGGTGGTGAAGTAGTACCGCATCGAGCCGATCGACCAGCCGGCCTCGTCCGCGACGCGGCGCAGCGAGACGTTGCCCAGCCCTTCGCGGGCGATCACCCGACACACCGCGTCGGCGAGCTCCCGCCGGCGCAGATCGTGGTCCACTTCTTTCGGCACCTGGACAATATAGCATGACCATACTAATATAAGCGTGCTAGATAATCCCGCGGCCTTCGGTGGCCGCGCGCGAGGAGGAACCAGATGAAGAAACGTCGGTCGCGCGCTCTCCTCATCACCGCGATCGTCATAGCGGTGATCCTCGTCGGCCTCGGCAGCCTGGTCGGTTACGTCTATGTCAAGTACGTCGCGGTCGAGAGATATTCCGCGAAGGGTCCCACGGTCACCGTCGACGCCCACGAGGTCAAGGGCTTCGGCACGATCCTGGTCACCGACAACAACTTCGCGCTCTACATGTTCCCGCCCGACGGTCGCCGGAAGGTGACCTGCACCGGCGACTGCGCCGGCAACTGGCCGCCCCTGTTCGCCTCGGCCGGCAAGAAGGTCGTCGCCGGACCGGGTGTGCACGCCGACCTGCTCGGCACCATGACCAAACCGGGGGGAGGTCGGGTCGTCACCTACAACGGTTGGCCGCTCTACACCTTCGTCGGAGACCCCGACCCGCTGCGTGCCAGAGGGCAGGGTGTGGAGGCCGACGGCGGCCTGTGGTGGGTGATGAACCCCGCCGGTGACATCGTGAAGTCAGGACCGCGCGGCAACTGATCGCCGACCGCCGGGTGGCGTCGCCCCCCGGCGGAGCCGGGTCACCCGAGCCGGCCCAGCGGCGCGCAGACCCCGAGACCGATGGCGTACAACGACGTGCCGCCACAGATGAACAGCCGGTTGCGCCTGGGCCCGCCGAAGGCCACATTGGACACGACCTCCGGCACCCGGATCCGACCCAGCCGGCTGCCGTCCGGGTGGTAGCAGTTCACCCCGTCGCCGGAGGCCGCCCAGATCCGGCCGTCGGAATCCAACCGGAAGCCGTCGAAGACACCAGTACTGATCTGGTCGGTGAACACCGAACCGGCGCTCAGGCTGCCATCGTCGTCGACATCGAACATCCGGATGTGTCCCGCCCTGGTGTCCGCGACGTAGAGCGTCCGTTCATCGAGCGAGAACGCCAGTCCGTTGGGCCGGACGAAGTCGTCGGCGACAACGCCTACCGTGCCGTCCACCGGATCGATGCGGTAGACGTGGCAGGCCCCGATCTCGCTGTCCGCCCGGTACCCCTCGTAGTCGCTGTCGATCCCGTAGCTCGGATCGGTGAACCACACCGATCCGTCGGAGCGCACCACCACGTCGTTGGGGCTGTTGAACCGCTTGCCCTGGTATCGGTCGGCGAGTACGGTGACCGACCCGTCCGGCTCGGTACGGCTCACCCGTCGGTGCCCCTGTTCGCAGCTGACGAGCCGACCCGAGGCGTCCACGGTGTTGCCGTTGACGTATCCGGCCGGCTGCCGGAACACCCCCACGCCGCCGGTCGTCTCGTCCCAGCGCAACATCCGGTCGTTCGGGATGTCGCTCCACACCAGGTAGCGTCCGGCCGGAAAGTACGCCGGGCCCTCCACCCAGCGCCCGCCCTCCCACAGCCGATCCAGTCGCAGATCACCGCGGCAGCCGTGAAAACGTTCGTCGAGTACGTCGTACGGATCCGGGTAAGGGCTCTGCATGGCGTCAGCCTAACGACCGTGCGTCTGCCACTGGGTCCCCCTGCTGGCAGCCGCGGAAACTCGCGGTGGGCCATCCAGCACTAGTGTGGGCATCGACCGGAATGGACAGGAGGGCGTCATCAGCACCCCGACGCAGACCACCGATGGCCGGGACGAGTTGTGGCAGCAGGCGGTTGCCACCTTGCGGGGCAACCGCTCCGGCTCTGTCACGCTGCCCTCACCGCACCAGTACCCGCACCAGTGGAGCTGGGACTCCGCCTTCATCGCCATCGGGCTGGCACACGTCGACCCGGCGGCGGCACGTACCGAACTCGCCGCGCTGTTCGACGGGCAGTGGCCGACCGGCCGGTTGCCGCACATCGTGTTCAACCCACGGGCCGGTGCCGCCGACTACTTTCCCGGCCCCGACTTCTGGCACAGCGCCGAGATGCCGACACTGCCGCGCCGTACCTCGGGCATCGTGCAACCGCCGGTGCACGCCCGCGCCGTACTGGGCCTGCACCGCGCGGATCCGGCCGGTTCGGCGGACTTCCTGAGCGAGATGTACCCGAAACTGCTCGCCTGGCACCAGTATCTGACCGGGTCGCGCGACGCCGGCCGGTCCGGGCTGGCCGCGATCGTGCACCCGTGGGAGTCGGGTCTGGACAACAGCCCGCAGTGGGACGAGGCGATCGTCGGTGCCAGCGCACTCGACCCAGGGCCGTTCACCCGGCGGGACCGTACCCATGTCGGGCACGGCCAGCGGCCGACCGACGCGGACTACCGTGCGTACATCGGCCTGGCCGCCCACTACCGCACGCTCGGCTACGACGACACCGCGCTGTCCGCGCACCCGTTCGTGGTGGAGGACCCGTTGTTCAACGCGGTCCTGCTGGACGCCGAACTCTGTCTGGCCGAAATCGCCGAACTGGTCGGCGAGGATCCGCAACCACACACCGCTTCCGGGCAACGGATTCACCACGGTCTGCTGGAGCGGTTGTGGGAACCCGCGCGTGGCAGTTTCGCCGCGCTCGACATCCGTACCGGCGATCGTTCGAACGCCGACACCATCAGTGGGCTGGTGCCGCTGCTGGATCCCTGGCTGCCGGACGATCTGCGGCAGCGGCTGCTCGAACGGCTCGCCTCGGCGGACTTCCTGGCCGGTTGCGCCTTCCCGGTACCCAGCACCGCAGTCGGCTCACCGGCCTTCGACCGGCACCGCTACTGGCGCGGGCCGACCTGGATCAACACCAACTGGCTGGTCTGGCTCGGCGCCGGCGCGGCCGGCCGGCCGGACCTCGCCGACCGGCTCGCGCGCGCGAGCCTCGAACTCGTTTCCGCACAGGGCTTCCGGGAATACTACGACCCGCTCGACGGCGCCGGACTCGGCGCACATGACTTCAGCTGGAGCGCCGCACTCACCCTGGACTGGTTGGCCGCCGGAGTCGGGTCGGCCACGACCTGAGCGCTTGCGCCCAGGGGTGGCCGGCCCCGGTCAGCCTTTCAATCCGCTACGGGCGACGCTCTGGATCACGTGCCGCTGCGCCGCCACGAACAGAATGATCACCGGCACGCTCGCAACCACCGCACCGGCCATGATGATCGGATACTTGATCGTCGCGGCATCCTGCAGTGTGGACAGGCCCGCGGGCAGGGTCAGCCGTTCCGGACTGAACAATACGTAGACCGGCCACAGGAAGTCGTTCCAGTTGGTCAGGAAGGACAGTACGGTCAGCGTGGCCAGGCCCGGCCGGGCCAACGGCAGTACCACCCGGGTGAACACCTGCCACTGGTTGGCACCGTCCAGGATCGCCACCTCCTCCAACTCACGGGGCAGGCTCATGAAGAACTGCCGGAGGAAGAACACGCCGAAGGCGCCACCTGCGCTGGGGATGATCAACGCCCACAACGAGTTGAGCCAACCGAGCTGGCTGACGATCAGGAAATTGGGGATCAGGAACACGAACCCCGGTACGAAGATGGTGCCGACCACGGTAGCGAAGATCAGCCGCCGTCCGGGGAAGTCCAACCGGGCCAACGCATAGGCGGCCATCGCGTCGACCGCCACGATCAGCAGCGCGTTGACCGACGCGGCGACCAGGCTGTTGACGAACCAGCTCAGCACCGGTGTCTGCGAGGCGCTGGCGAACAACTGGATGTAGGCGTGCGGGTCGAACGGATGTGGCAGCCAGGACAGCGGCAGCCTGGTCGCGTCCTCGTCGGTCTTGACCGAGGTGACCAGCATCCACAGCAACGGGGCCACGAAGACCACCGTCAGACAGATCATGACCAGCCAGAACACCACCCGCGCCGGGCGCAGGCGGCGGTGCCCCACCGCACCGCCGACGGTGCGAGCCGCATCCGGCAGGTCGACGCGTTCACCCGGGTCGGCGTCCACCGCGGTCCGCTGTGTCACGAGGATCCTTCCTTCTGCCGGAAGAGGCGGAAGTTGAGCAGGCTGATGCCGATCAGGATCACGGCGAGTACGTAGCTCATGGCCGCCGCGGCACCCTGCCGGTTCTCCCGAAGTCCGGTGGCCGCGATGTACATGATCGCGGTACGGGTCGAGTTGCCCGGCGCGCCGCCGGTCACCAGGAACGCCTGACCGAACATGTTCGCCGAAGCCAGGATCGTGACGGTCAGCACGAACAGCACCACCGGCCGCAGACCCGGCAGAGTGACGTGCCGGAACTCCTGCCAGCGGCTCGCTCCGTCCACCCGGGCCGCCTCGTACAGTTCCGGCGAGATGTCCTGCAGGCCGGCCAGGTAGATGATCGCGTTGAAGCCGAGAGTCCACCACACGGTCATGGCGACCAGCGACACCCAGGCCCACGGCACCTGCGTGGTCCAGGGCGTGTCGGCGGGCAACCCCAGTAGACCCAGGCTGTAGTTGACCATGCCGATGTTGGGGTCCAGCAGGAACCGGAACAGCACCCCGACCACCGCGACGCCCAGCACGTACGGGGCGAAGAACACACCGCGGAAGAAGGTCCGCCCCGGGAAGTTGCGGTTCAGTAGCAACGCCACCCCGAGCGGGCACAGCAGTAGGAACGGCACGCTGGCCACGGTGAAGATGCCGGTGGCGGTCATGCTCTGCCAGAAGTTCCCGGAGTCGCGGCTGTCCGGAAGGAACAGGTTGGTGTAGTTGTCCAGCCCGACCCACGGCTTGCCGGGCAGCAGGTAGTTGTAGTCGTGCAGGCTGATCCAGAGCCCGTAGACCGCCGGTACCAGCACGAATCCGATGAACAGCACCAGGTACGGGGCCAGGAAGAGGTACGGCGTGGCCCGCCCGTGACGGCGCACCCCCGGACGCCGTGGCTCGGGGGTGCGCCGCGCCGAGGTCTGCACCCCGGTGTCGGCAGCCATGTCAGTCTCCGTACTTCTTCTTGTTGTCCTGCACGATGCGGGTCGCCCGCCGGGCCGAGTCCTTCAGCGCCTGCGCCGGTGACTGCTTGCCCAACACCGCCTTGTTGACCCCGGTGTACATCTCGGCCATCGCGTCGCCGATGCCGGCCACCGACGGCGGGAAGTGCACATCGGGTACCTCGGCACCGAACGGTGCGAGGTCACTCATGGCCTTGAACTGCGGGCTGTCCGCGAGGTCCTTGCGGGCCGGCACCTTGGCGCTCTTGGCCCAGTCCAACGCATTGCGGGTGAACCAGTTGATGAAGAAGCGACTGGCGTCGGTCTTGTTGTTGTCCGAGCCGTCGGTGCGGGGAAGCACGAACTGGTGCGAGTTTCCCCAGACCCCGCCCTGGCTGCCGATCTTCGGCAGCGGCGCGAGCCCGATCTCCGGGGTCTTGAGCTTCTTGACGTCGGCGACCTGCCAGATGCCCTGGAAGTTGAACACATTCTTCGAGTTCTTCAGCGCCACGTAGTCGGCGTCCTGGCCGACGTTGCGTGGGCTGTAACCCTTCTTGATCAGGTCGGTCATGAAGGTCAGCGCCTGCACACCGGCATCGGAGTCCCAGGTCGCCCGGCTCACCGCGTGGTCGAAGATGTCACCACCGTGCTGCCACAGCAACGACTCGAACATGAAGCCACCGGTGAACTGGAACGGGCTGACCCAACTGCCCTTGATCCCCTTGCCCTTGAGGTGTTCCAGCGCGGCCAGGAAGTCGTCCTTGTTCTGTGGCGGCTTGGCCGGGTCCAGTCCGGCGGACTTCAGCACCGTCTTGTTGTAGTACAGGCCGAGGTCGTGCACGTCGATCGGGATGCCGTACCGGGCGCCCTTGTACATTCCGCCCTGCCAGACCGCGGGGGTGAAGTCGGACTCCTTGAGCTCGAGTGCCTTGGCCACATCGTCGATCGGCACGATGACCCGCTGGGCCGCCTGGGTGGGCATGTCGTCGATGTGCATGGCGGCCACGTCCGGCCCGTTGCCGCTCTGTACCGCGGCGGGCATCTTCTGGAACAGGTCCGCCCACTGCATGATGTTCATGGTGACTTTGATCTTGGGGTTCTGGCTGTTGAACTTCGTCACCATCTGCTTGGCGTAGTCGCCGTCGCTTCCGGTCCAGCCGTTCCAGAAGGCGATGGTCACCGCCGGTCCGTCGTACTTCTTTCCGCCGCCCCCGGTCGCCTTGGGTGCCGGCGGAGTGCTGGTTCCACCACACGCGGCGAGGGCCAGCGCACCACCCGCTCCTCCGGCCAGGCCGAGGAACCTGCGGCGGTCCACAGAACTAGAGTAGTCTTCCTAGCTCTCGTCGCTCCCCACGTAGATCGCGAAGCCCCAGATGTGCTGATCCGGTGTAGCGCAGCCGGCATAGCCGCAGTGTGGTGCCGTCGGCTAGACCCCGTCGAGGTAGGCGAACGCGCCGTGGTGGCGACTCGGACCTGCCAGTTGCGCCAGCGGTCGCGCGGCGCCGTAAGCCGCTGACGTAGTGAGTCTGTCGCTCGGTGGTGTGCCATGTCCACCATCGGCATGACGGTAGCGGTGTCGCCGTGATCGGTGGCGCATCCATGATCATCTCTGTTAGTCGGTGATCATGGACAGGAGCCTACGGTGGCTGGATGCGCTGCCCGCCCGATCAGCTGCATCTCGGCAGCAGCCGATCTGGAAGCCATAGGCGGCGTGGCGTGGCACCTACCGGCAGGGCTACGGCCGGATCGGCTGTTGCCGCCGATGGGCGCCGCCGGCGATCGCGGCTGGCTGGATGTGTGCGTGGACACGGTCCGCAAGTGAGTCACCGGTTCGGCGAGCAGGCATGGCCGGCTTGCCGACCGGCCGGTCTGGTCGGCCCGCCGGTTCGGTCCCGGTGTGGTGGCCCAACTCAAGGCGCTGCCTGTGAACTACCGCCAGGCTGGCGTGCCGTTGTCGAGGTGGAGCTGCCAGGAACTGCCCGCCACGCAGCTGATGCCGGCATCGTGCGGCAGGTGTCGGCTTCCAGTGGCGGCGCTGGCTGGCCGATGATGCGCCTGAGCCTGGCAGCACCAATCATGGATCTTCCACGAGACCCGCATTTGCGGCCAAGCCAGCCGTGTGCTGGACTTGTATGCCCGGATCTTCGACAGCGAGCCGTTGGCAGCAACGAGTTCGTACTCTCCGCCGACGAAAAACCCGGCATCCAGCTCTGCGCCGCATCCACTCGACTCAACCACCAGCCGGGACGAGAGACGTTCAGACATGTCTGCTCCTTGTCGCCGCGCGGCCGTCACACGCATCGGCTCCGCTACTCGTTGGAGAGGAAAGGACAACCATCGGTCGACCAGACCAACACACAGGGCAGGATCGGGCGTCACAGCGACGTGTTCCACGGTGCTGCCTCCTCCTACCGGCTGCACCGTGTTTACAACGGTGTTACCAACGTTGTAAAGACCCTGGCCCCAAGTTGTAAGGTTCATCCGTGACCACCGCACCAGAGCGGCCCGGAAGGAATCGGGGCAGCCAGACACGGATCCGTCTCAAGGACGTCGCCGAGCGCGCAGGCGTCTCGGTCAAGACGGTGTCCAACGTGGTCAACGGCTACACCCATGTCAGTCCGAGGATGCGCGAGCACGTGCAACGCGCCATCGACGCCCTCGGCTACCGCCCCAACATGACCGCGCGCGGTCTGCGCGGCGGACGCTCCGGCGTGATCGCCCTCGCCGTACCGGAGCTCGACGTACCGTACTTCGCCGAACTCAGCAGGCTGGTCGTCAGCGCTGCCGAGGAACGTGGCTGGACCGTACTGATCGACCAGACCGGCGGTACCGTTCCACGCGAGCAGATCGTCGTGGCTGGCATCCGCGACCACCTGGTCGACGGTGTCATCTTCAGCCCACTGGCCCTGGCCGGCGCCGATCTGTCCGGCGGTGACGGCCGCACTCCGATGGTTCTACTCGGTGAACGTATCCACCACGGCCCCGCCGACCACGTGATGATCGACAACGTCGCCGCCGCACGGGACGCCACCCTGCACCTCGTCGGGCAGGGACGACGGCGGATCGCGGCGATCGGCACCCAGCGGGTCGCCGCGGGTGCCACCGCACGTCAACGACTCTCCGGCTACCACAAGGCACTGACCGAGGCCGGTCTCCCGGTGCAGCCGGAACTGATCGCGCCCGCACGCGCCTACCATCGGGCCGACGGCGCGGCAGCCATGCTGAGCATGCTCGACGACCCCACACCACCGGATGCGGTCTTCTGCTTCAACGATCCGCTCGCCCTCGGCGCGCTGCGGGCACTGCACACACGCGGTGTACGGGTGCCCGACGACGTCGCCGTGATCGGCTTCGACGACATCGAGGACGGTCGTTACAGCATCCCGACACTGTCCACCATCGCCCCGGACAAGCAGCAGATCGCCCGGGTCGCGGTCGAGCTGCTGGCCCGGCGGATCGACGGTGACCGCGATGCCGAGCCGCAGGAGATCCGGGCCGACTACGAACTCGTGGTCCGGGAGAGTACGCGGCGCGACTGACCGCTGGGCCCTCGCCGGACCGACAGAGCGGTTCGCGGCGCAGATCCACCGCGGTCGCGATGCTCGCAGGGGCTTCGTACACTTCGCACCGTGAACAACGGTGAGCACCGCGACGATGCAGCCGGACGGCCCGCGCCCGATCCCACCGCCATGCCGGCGCCCCAGCCGTGGGCGGCGCCGGGGCCGACCGACTTCGGCCCCGCCTCCGGCAACGTCCCACCGGGCGGCAGCCTCCCACCGGGCGGCAGCGTCCCCGGCCAGCCGGCACCGCCGCCCTGGGTCCCTCAGCCCGGCCCGTACGGACCCGCCGGCGTGCTGCCGCCGCCCCGCCGCCCGCGTAAAGGGCTGAAGGTCGCCGTGGTGGCCGGCGCCGCCGCGGTCCTGCTGCTGGTCGGGCTCGGCGTGATAGCGGCCGTGAAGATCGGCCAGAGCTTCCGGCCGGATCCTCGGCCGCACGCCACCGCGGACCGGCCGGCGGTCGGTTCCTTCACCGACGGCGGGTCCCTGACCACCTCGCTGGGTTCGCAGACCGCCGGGATCATGCCCTCAGACGCCACCGGGCCCGAAGCGTACTCACTGACCCACGCACTGTTCACCGGGCTGGTCCGGTACGACCCGAAGACCGGTGCCGCGGTGAACGCGCTCGCCGAACAGATCAGTACCAGTGATCAGAAGACGTGGACCATCAGCATCCATAAGGGCAGCACGTTCGACAACGGCGAACCGGTCGACGCCGAGGCGTTCATCCGATCCTGGAGCTACGCCGCGTACGGACCGAACGCCACGGCCACCGGTTTCGACTTCGACCGCATCGACGGCTACCAGCAGCTGCAGGGAAGCTCACCGAAGAGCCGGAAGCTGCGCGGGCTGACCGCGGTCGACGACTACACCCTGAAGGTCACGCTGACCCAGCCGTACGGCTGGTTTCGCTACCAGCTCGGCGAGCCGGCGTTCGCGCCGATGGCAGCGGCCTGCGAGCGCGACCTGACCGCCTGCAAAGCCAAGCCGATCGGCAACGGCCCGTTCTCGGTGCGCGACAGCTGGCACGAGGGCGGCGACCTGACCCTGGTACGCAGCGACACGTACCGCGGCCGTAAGGCGCACCTGGACACGGTGATCATGAAGGGCGTGTCCGATCCGGTCGCGGCCTACCGGGCGTTCGACCAGGGCGAGATCGATCTGCTGACCGCGCTGCACCAGCAGCAGTACTCGCAGGCACAGGACGACCACCGCGACGGGCTCGTCCAGCGCCCTTCACTGACCACCTACTTCCTGGGCTTCCCGTTGAAGGACAAGAGGTTCAACGACAAGCGGTTACGTCAGGCATTCTCCATGGCGATCGACCGCAAGAAGCTGGCCAGCGCTTTCGGTGACGCAGGTGCCCCGCTCACCAACTTCGCGCCGGCCGGCGCGGTGGGTTCCCCGAAGACCGGGCCGTGCGCCAACTGCTCCCTGGACGTCCAGAAGGCCCGCGCCATGCTCGACGCAGCCGGCTGGAAGAAGGACAGTGCGGTCACCCTGTACGCGCCGAGCTCGGTGGCAACGGCGAGGCAACAGATGGAGCTTGTCTGCCGGCAGCTGGCGACCAATCTGGGCATCCGGTGCAGTGTGTCGGCCGAAGGCGCCGCGGACTACTACCAGAAGCTGACCGCGCACAAGATGGCCGGACCGTACCGGCTTCCATGGATCAGCGACATGCCGACCGTCGCGGAGTACGTCCAGCTGTTCACCGATGAAGAGGGCGACTACCTCGGCTACCACAACCCGACGGTGCAGTCCGGCTTCCGGGCGGGGAATGCGGCCGCCGACCCGGACGCCGCGTCCGATGCGTACCAGAAGTCCTGGCGGCACCTCGACGACGACATGCCGGCCATCCCTCTCTGGCAGGGCGGCAACACCGCGCTGACGAGCCCGGACTTCGGCGGGGTCACGCTGGACACGCAGGGTGCGGTCGATCTCGCCGCGGTGAGCCGGCGGGGCTGAGACGACCGCCCTCGGTCGGCCCACGCGTGCCCGGACGGTGCGCGTGGGCACCGGTGCAGCGCGCCCCGCGGGGTAGGCTCGCAGCATGTGCCGCAGCATCAGGACGCTCCGCGAGCCCTACACGCAGGATGTCGGCCCGACCGAGGTTAGGGCCGCCGCCCTGCAGTACGTGCGCAAGATCAGCGGCTTCCGGGCACCGGCCGCGCACAACGCGCCGGCGTTCGACCACGCCGTCGAGGACATCGCCGCCGCCACCCAGGCGCTGCTGGATCAGCTCAAGGTCCGCGGACGGCACACCGATTCGGCCCGGTCCGGATCGTCCTGACCGACGCGTCCCGCAGTGCACCACCGTACGTGAATGCTCACCGCGGCGTGACGTCACCATCAAACGGTGCGGTGGTCTGGCCAGCGTCTCGGAATACGGTGTCGGGCCTGTTGATCACGGCGTCGGTCAGCTCCGACAAACGCTGACGATTCGCGCGGGCGTACGAACGAAGCGCCTCGAACGCATCCTCCAGGCTCATATCGAAACGTTCGGCGACGATGCCCTTGGCCTGTTCGAGTGCTATCCGACTGGTCAACGCGGTCTGCAACTGGCCGGTCAGGACCTGCGCATCGTGCAACGACCGCTGCTGGAGCAGCGCTATGGTGGCAACATCGGCGAGTGCCTGCCCGAGATGGACCGTCTCGGTGTCCAGGTCGCCGGACCGCCGGAGGAACAGGTTGAGGGTGCCGATGATCTTGCCCCGCAGCCGCAGCGGCAGCGCATGGGTGGAGACATACCCGCTGGCCCGAGACCTGGCGGTGAATCGGGGCCATCGGGTGGCCGCGGCCGTTCCCGGGTTGATGATCGGCTCGCCGGTCCGGAAGCAGTCCAGGCAGGGGCCTTCGTCGTTCTGTACCTCGAAGAGTTCCACCAGCCGCGCCTCCTCGACGGAGCTTGCGGCCACCTGCAGAAAGCCGTGGGCGTCGGCCAGCATGATGCCGACGGCATCGACGGCCAGCAGGTCAGCACACCGTCGGGCCAGTGCATGGAGAAAGTCGAGCACGTCGAAGTCGTCGACGAGGGTGTCTGCCAGTTCGACGAAGGTCTCGGCTATCCGTTGTTCTCGTATGCCGTCCATTGTCATACCTCTTCGCATCCATGGTGACCGCGTCCTGCATGGTCACCGCTGACTGTCGAACCGCAATCGGCGGGCCACCACATCGGCCGCGACCTCGTCGATCGGTCGCCGGTTGCCGAAGGCGAAGGCCCGCATCCGGATCAACGCCTCAGCGAGGGTGACGTCGAGCTGGACGCTGATCATCCCGGTGGCCTGATGGATCTGCGCCCGGCCGACAGTGGACAATCCAGCCGCCAGCTGCGGCACTGTCCCACTGTCCGATCCGGACAGATCAAGCAGAAGCAGAGCGATCGCCTCGGCGAACACGCGTAGGTCGACCAGTTGTTGATCCGTCAGAGGCCCGGGCACGATTCGGTACGCCGCGAGCACACCAGCATGGATAGCCCCGATACGCAACGGTACCGCGAAAACAGCGGCAGCACCGAGCTCACTTGCGGCCGGAGAGTATATCGGCCAGCGATTTTCGGTGCTCAGGTCAGCCGCCAGGGTGAGGGCACCGCTGGCGGCGTCAACACCGGGGCCTTCGCCCAAGGTGAGTTCCAGGTTCTCCAGTGAACCCACCAGCACACCGCTGGACCAGACCGGCTCACCGCCACCGTCGGCGCCACCGGTCGCCCATTCGGCCGCCACCCGGACCCCGACACCGGAGACGGCGAGCAACTCGACGCAGGCGATCGCAGATCCGGGCGAGAGACCGGAACCGTCCTCCGCCACCATGCGGGAGAGCGCACGGGCCATCGGGTCGGAGACGCTCTGTCCACTCCATGAACCGTTCGGCATGCCGCCTCCCGTCCGCAGATCGCGCACCGCGTCGTTCAGCACCGGGTGACCGCTACGGGCCAGAGCGCACCGCGCTAGGCATTGCCGGTGCGCAGCGAATCGCCTACGGAGTACAGATGCCTCAGGACAAGGCCGTAGGACCGGAGGATTCCGGTCTCGGTGTAGGCGATTTCGTGCTGTTCGCAGAACGCGTGCACCAGGTGCCGTGCCCGCCGCAGGTTGGGTCGCGGCATGCTCGGGAACAGGTGGTGCTCGATCTGGTAATTCAGCCCACCGAGGGCGAAGTCGGTGAAGCGTCCGCCGCGCACGTTGCGCGACGTGAGTACCTGCCGGCGCAGATAGTCCCACTGGTCGGCGGAGGTCAGTACGGGCATCCCCTTGTGGTTGGGCGCGAAGGACATCCCCATGTAGAGGCCGAACACGGCCTGGTGCACGGCGATGAACAGCAGACCGTGCAGCGGGGACAGCACCAGGAACACAGCCGTCAGGTAGCCGGCGATGTGGGCCAGGAACAGGAACCGCTCCATCGCCCGGGCACCACGGGAACGTGCTGTTCGACCGGTCAGCGCGCGTCCGCTGGCCACGTGCAGGTTGACTCCTTCCAGCAGCAGCATCGGGAAGAACAGGTATGCCTGGCTACGGCTCAGCAGCCGGCCCGGCAGGCTGCGCTGCGTCACCTGCTCGGCGGTGTAGACCAACGCGCCGACGTCGATGTCGGGATCTCTGCCGATCTCGTTCGGGTGGGCGTGATGGCGGTTGTGCTTGTCGATCCACCAGCCGTAGCTCAACCCGATGCCCAGGTTGCCGAGCAGCACCCCGGAGATGTACGCGCCGCGCCTCGTGCGGAAGATCTGCTTGTGGCCCGCGTCGTGGCCGACGAAGGCGACCTGGGTGAAGGCGATGCCCAGGTATGCCGCCACTACCAGTTGCCACCAGGAGTCGCCGACCAGGAAGAACGCCGCCCAACCGGCCAGCAGCAGGCCGATGGTGAGGCTGAGCTTCACGGTGTAGTAACCCGGCCGCCGATCGAGCAGTCCAGCGGCCCTGATCCGTTGGGACAGGTCCGCGTAGGCACTGCGGCCGGTGGCGCCGACAGTGCTGGGTGAGATGCCCGCCGTGGGAGCCGTGTTCATCATCCGCCGCCTCTGACGCCGTGGTCGCGCCGAGGTCCGGGGCGCCTTTCCATGGGCACCGACCAGATGGACCGGTGCCACATCGAGTCTACCTCCGCGCGGGTGCCTGAGTCGCCGGAACGGAGTCACTGACCACGCGTCCTGCGAGTGGGAGACCCCGCCGTAGCCTGGTGTAGGCCGGCGCTTGACAGCCCCCCGGGCAAGATCGGGATACCCCCCAGAACCCCAACCGCGCCTGCGCGCCGCTACCGCCCGATAGCGTGGTCCGGGCTACGGCGGGGTTACCCATACTCTCGCACGGATGGCAGCACGACGGCAACCGTTGAGCAGGCAAAACACCGTCCTGGACGTGATGTTGTCCGGCTCCGACCGTACGATTACCCGGTTGTCGGCCGCTACCTCGCAGGTCGGATCAGCCCGAATCGGTAACGACCGGGTCCGGTATCTCGCAAGCCCTGCGCTTCCCGATGGATCCGCTTGTCCGGCCAGGGCCATCGACATCACAGGTCAGCGGACGTACGGTATCGACCATGATCAAAGCGTCGCGTTCGGTGCTGAAAAGGTCACTGGCCCTGATGCTGTTGGGTATCGTCCTGTTGCTGGCGTTGACCGATCTGTTCTCCTACGCCGACCGCACCGGCGATTGGCGCTACCCGCTGGGCTGGCTGGCCAGCGCCGTCGTACTGCTGGCGATCCTGATCCCGGTCACCCGGAGTCCGTCGCTGAACCGGCGGTGGGTGGAGTGGCGGCTGCGTCGCCACCCGCAGGCCGGTAACCGACTGACCCACACGCTGGCCGAGGTCCGGATGGAGCTCGCCGGGCCGGTACTGGCCGCCGCGCAGAACGATCCCAACCTGGATGCGTTGCTGGACGAGACCGCGCGAGCCATCGCCGCCTGCCTGCGCGAGGCGAAGGGCTGGGAACAGCGCCGGTACCGGCAGGTACTGGTGTGCGGATACCTCAACGGGGTCATCAACCAGGCGACCGAACCGGACCGGCCCCGGGAGGGGTCGCGCTACGGCCAGTTCTCCCGTACCGCGATCGAGATGGCCGGCGCATGCCGGCTGATCGACACCCGTCGACTGCTGCACGCCTGAAACATGGAACCCACGTATCCACGAAGGACACCGAACGAATATATGATCTATACCGAGGGTGACTATCTCCCGTTCGGGCCGGTGTGCGGCCTGTGGGCGTTGGGCGTGGTCATGCGGCATGCCTGCGTCCCGACCTGGCCTAATGCGTGTGCGTTAAGTTACTATATCCCTACGAAACGTTGCATGACGCCCGTCCAGTGCCGTCGTTGAACACGTGGCAGATAACGCATCAATACCTTGTCACGCAGGGCAACGGCCCGGCGGAACAGATCCGCGGGCGGCACACCACTGGACGTAGCGAGGGAAGATCAGGTGCTCCTGAACAGCAAACTGATGGCCACAACCGGCAAATTCCACTACATGATCATCGAGAAATGGCCCGGTGCCAGCCCGGCCGACGACTACTTCCAGCAGGCGAAGGCACTACGCCGGCACATCGAGGGCATCGGCTACATCGAGCGCGGGTTCCGAGACGGCGTGGTGGCGCTCGCCCTGCTGCTGGCCGGCAACCAGGGCACCGCGCAACTGATCTGCGTGGATGGCCCGGAGCACTTCGCCGAGTACGTGGGAAACATCCCCACCCAGGTTCCGCCGGCCGCTGACGACCGACTCATCGTCACCATGGGCAACTGGGACATGGCCCGGAAGGGGTTGGTCCACATGATCTCCACCATGCGGAAGCTGGCCGGTGAGGAGGCCACGTACGGCCAGCAACGCAAGGTACGTCCACTGCCTGCCTGACCCGGCCACCGCCACCAACGAGAGACCGAGCAAGCACGTGCTGATCAACGAACGCATTCTGACCAGCTCCGACAAACTGCGCTTCCTGGTACTGGAGCAATGGTCCGGCGAGGAGTTCTACTCCGGCTACGACCAGCAGGCACAGATCCTCCGCCGCGCGCTGGACTCCGTCGAGCACTTCGAGAAGATCTTCACCGAGCAGGAGATCGTCGGCTTCGCCTACAAGGGCATCTCCTACCAGTGCGTGTTCAGCGTCGTGTGCGTTGACGACCTGGACCAGTTGGACGCCTACATCGTGGACAACGCGCCACACGTACGGGTCGGCAGCGACTGCCGCCAGGTCTGGCCGCTCGTGGACTGGACCACCGGCCGGGACCGCCTGCACGGTGTGCTGCGTCGACTGGAGGAACTCGCCGACGGCGAGCAGGCGGCTGACTGACCCGGCAAGGTCGACCCGCCGGGTCTGCGGGCTCAGACGCTCAGATCAGCGGCAGATGTACGTGCAGCCAGTGCCGCAGCCGCGCCGGTTGGTCCGGATGGTCCAGCCAGTCGATCCCACCGACCAGCGCCGCACCCGCCACCACGGCGACCGCGAGTCCGAGCACGATCGACAGCAGCGCGGTGACCCGCCCGGTGATGTGCGGCTTGCGGGTGGCCGCCAGACCGAGGCCCGAACTCAGCACGCCCAGGCCGGCGAGCACGATCGCGACCGGAGCCAGCGCACCGGTCAGTACGGTCAGCGCCGCGGATACGTTGAGCACCAGGCCGGCCACGACGAAGACGCTGGTACGCGGATGGTGCAGCGCGGCCGACACGACTCCCGGCGAGGTCGGCTCCGGCGTCTGGTCCCGGGTCGCGGCCGGTCCGGGTTCGGCCTCTTCCGGCTCGGCCTTTTCCGGAACGGCCGGAGCGGTTGTCCCGCCGGGGATCGGCAGCCGCTCCTTCTCCGGCCCGTTGGTGGGCCGGTGCTCACCGGCGGGCCGGGGCTCATCCGTCCCGGGTCTGCGTAACGTCGCGTCGGTCACGACTCACCTCCAGGTATGGCGTCTGCCTACCCAGATCGGTGATTTCTGACACCTGTCCTGCCCAGACCGTGGATCGTTACGTCACTCCCGGCCAGCTCTGCCGATCCGGCGCCACCACCGGATCCGCCACGGCGGCCGGTCGTCGCCGCTGGCACCGTCTCTCACGGCACCGTCTCTCGCAGCCCCGTCCCTGGTGGTGCTGTGGTAGGGGCCCAGGTCCGTCGTGGCGCCGGCCGTGCTGCCGACGGCCAACCTCCGGTCGGTGCGCCACCGCGCCACCACCTGGTCGGCGTTCACCGGGCCGATCCGCATCACCGGACCGGTCGGCGCCTTCAGCCAGTCGACGACCCGATGGTTCAATTCCCGGACGCGTTCGCGTACCGCCTGCTCGGAGGGCAGAGCGCCGTCGGCCGCGCCGGCCCCGGTCGGCCGCAGACACAACGCCGGCACCCGACCTTCCTCGGAACCTTCGCAGACGGTAGGAAGTCGGAAACAATGCAACAATGTGCACCGGTGGCATGACGTAGCGCTGAGAACGGTAGCGCTGCGGCACGACGGTGGCGTGGTCCTCACAGAGGAGGAACAGCGGTGGGCAACGGCGGTTACCTGGTCTCCCGCGCCGGAACGGGAGCGATGAACTTCGGCGTACACCGGGCCGACGGAGACAACAGCGCCGGGCACTACGGCGCGCACTACTGGGCGGTCGGACTGCCCGACGGCCGCGAGGTATTCCTCAACGCCGACCGGGTCGAGGTCAACGACGTCGGCGCCCTGGTTGTCTGGCGCGACAGCGAACCGGCCGGCAAGGACAAGCGGAAGGCGCTGGCCTCACCGCAGTTGACAATGGTGCTGGCACCCGGCCAGTGGGTTCACCTCTACGCCGCCAGCGTGATGGACAACGGCCCGGTGGTCGTGGCGCATCTGGACAGCCCGCCGAAGTACTGAGCCCGCACAGCGGCCGAAACGTATAGGACGCTTCGAGCTGGGTACGCCGTACAGGGAACCGGAGTCGACTGCCGCGCTGCGGCTGGACCTGGAACTCGAGCAGAGCCAGCTGGACCGTTACCGCGCCCGGGTGCAGCAGGCCGGCGAACTCGGCCTGCCGGACGTGGCGGAAGCGCTGAAACCGTTGCTGGAGCAGACCCAGGACCACGTGATGGAGTTGCAGACAGCGCTCGGTGAATGAGAGCGGCGGCGGGCCGGCGGTCGGTTGGCCCTCTGTGCGCCGATCAGCGGTCCAGAACCGCCGCGAGCGGGCTGTCCTTCAGATGTTCCAGGAGATCGCCGGGGTTGCGGTAGACATCGTCCGCGCCGACGGCCCGTAGTCTCTCGGCGGAGATTCCCCCGCAGGTGACTGCCACGCAACGGATCCCGGCCCGGTGAGCGCTCGTGACATCCCAGACCGAGTCGCCCAGCATCACCGTCCGGTCCGGGTCGAGACCGCCGCGGTCCAACGCCAGCACCACCGGGTCTGCTGCCGGCTTACCGCTGCCCGCCTCCGCCGAATCCACGGTCCGGTACACGGTGTCGGGCGCGCCCGTCGCCGCCAGCAGCGCCTCGACATCGTCAGGTTTGGCGGAGGTCGCGACCACCAGCCGCAGACCGGCACCGTGCAGAGCCCGGAGCAGGTCGCCGGCGCCCGGCGTGGCAGCGAGCCGGGCCCGGTACGGCGCGTAGTGGCGGGAATGTGCGGCGACGATGTCGTCGCGAACCTCGCTAGAAACATCCGGCGCGAGTTCCGCGACCAGATCGCCGGACGGCCGCCCCAGCAGGTCGTGTACGTCCGCTGTGCCGACCGGTATCCCCTGCTCGCTGAATGCCTCCCACCACGCCGTGACGTGCAGGTAGTTGCTGTCCACCAGAGTCCCGTCCAGGTCCAGTACCACTCCTGCGACCGTCGTCATGTGTACCGCCCATCGTCCGCATCAGCCCGGCCGGTCCCCGGCCTGGCGCCAATCGCCGACGCTACCTCACGGCGCATCGGGCAACCGGCGCTTGTGCGCGGTGTCCCGGTAGCGCGCCAGGATGACGCTGGCGATGGTGCCGTCCACCGGCCGGCCTTCCAGGAAGTCGTCCAGTTGCTCGTACCGGACGCCGAGCGCGTCCTCGTCCGCCCGCCCCGGTGCCAGGCTCTCCAGGTCCGCCGTCGGCACCTTCTCGACCAGTTCGACGGGCGCACCCATCGCCCGGGCCAGCGCCCGGACCCGCCGCTTGGTCAATCCGGTCAGCGGAGTCACGTCGGCAGCGCCGTCGCCATGCTTGGTGAAGAAGCCGCAGAGCGCCTCGGCGGCGTGGTCGGTACCGACGACCAGTCCCCCGTACGCGCCGGCCACCGCGTACTGCACGATCATCCGCTGCCGCGCCTTGATGTTGCCCAGCACGAAGTCACGTTCGGCGGCGTCGCGGAAGCGCACCCCGGCGTCGAGCAGCGACTGCAGCGCCGCATCGCTGGCCGGCCGGACATCCACGGTCAGTACCTGGTCGGCCTGCAGGAACTCGACCGCTCGTTGCGCATCGGACTCGTCGTGCTGGGTGCCGTACGGCAGCCGCATCGCCACGAAGGTCGCGGCCAGACCAGCGGCCCGGAGCTGTTCCACGGCGAGCTGGCACAGTCGGCCCGCGGTGGTGGAGTCGACGCCTCCGCTGATTCCCAGCACCAGGGTGCTCAGACCGGAGGTCGTCAGCCGCTCGGCCAGGAAGACGATCCGCCGGGCGATCTCGAGGTCCGGTTCAAAGGTCTCGGTGACCTGCAGGTCCTGCGCGATGCGCCGTTGTTCGGTGCGCCGTTGTTCGGTGCGCTGTTGTTCGGTGCGCTGCTGTTCACCGAGCTGCTGTTCGGCCGGAACGTACTGCGTCGGGCCGCCCATGTCGACTCCTCCTGCCTCGAATTCTGCGTCGGGCATCCAGCGGACCGGACCGCACGGGTCACAGTCTCGCGGCGGCCCGCTCAACGGAATTATCCAGCACCTCCGCCGGCCCGGGGCAGGCAGGCAACCGCCGGGGGTCAGGGCGCGTAACGAGCGAGGAAGGCTGCCTCGGCGCGCAGCGCGGTGGCCGGCGCCGGGGGTGCGGCCAGGTCGATCCCGTGCAACGAACCGTCCACCAGGACCTGCTGTCGGTACGCTGCCGGCACCGCGGCGGCGATCTGCCGCGCATCGGTCGCGCATCGGTCGCGAGTGCCCGGTCCGGCCCGCCAGGTCCGCATGTCCCGCACCTTATGCGGCGGGCGACGCGAATCGATCACAGTGTCGCTACCGGGCGGGCTACGCGGCCCCCGGGAGGACCGCCCGGCCACACGGAACCGATTCACCGCGATCGGCCCGACATTATGATCGTCTGGAAGATGCCGATCACCAGCGGTCTCTGCCTCCAGCGGCGTCGGATCCTGGCAGGCCGGAAGGTGGCACCGTGATTGTGACCGGCATCCTGCTCGTACTGCTGCTCGCCTGGTATCTGTTGCGGGCGTTCGCGCTGTTGTCGGCTCCGGTACGGCGCCTCACCGGTCATCTCGGGGTGGCGACCCACCGGTTGCACGGGTGGGTGCTCACCGCGCCGGCGACCTTCGGCTACATGGCGATCTTCACCGCCTCGACACTGGTGCAGATCTCGGCCCCACCCAAACTGATCAACCTGCTGACCACTATCCAGAGCACGAACCTGGCCCGGCTGAGTACCAAACCGGTGAGCGCGCTGATCGACAGCGCGCTGTGGGTGGCCGACCGGGGCACCGGCCTGGCCGGCTACCTGCTGGTCTTCGGGACGGTGGTGGCCTGGGCGGAACGCCGGTACGGCACCCCGCGGATCGTCCTTGTCGGCCTGAGCGGACACGTGTTCGGTTCGCTGCTGACCGCGGTCGTCGAGACGTACGCGATCCGGCACGGCAACGCGCCGCGCTCGCTGGCGCTGTCCACCGATGTCGGGGTCAGCTACATCATGGTGGCCGGGTGCGCGGCGGCGGTACTGGTGATGCACGGCTGGTTCCGGTTGGTGGCCGGCGGGGTGCTGGCGATAGCGGTCGTGCTGCCGGTACTGACCCACACGATCTGGGATCTCGGCCATCTGCTGGCGACCGGGTGCGGACTGGTCATGGCCGTGCTCACACTCGTACCGCACGGGCCGTACCGCCCGGTGCCGGTTACCCGAGCGGCGGAACCGTTCCAGCACCGTGAGCTGGACCACCGGTGCCACCCGCACCCGACCGGCGATCCGGATCGGCCCACCGACGCCGATCGATCATGAACCAGCTCGGCACAACCGCAGATACCAGATAGTGAAGGCATGTTGAGGTCGCATCTACCAGGAGCTTGGGCTTGCCGCCATCGCATCTGCGTCTTATGCTGACGCGGTGACCCGGTACCGGATCGGACAGGCCGCAGAGCTGCTCGGCGTCAGCGTGGACACCGTACGCCGCTGGATCGACGCGGACCGGTTGGCCGCCGACCGCGACGAACTGGGACACCGCAGCATCGCCGGTGCGGACCTGGCCGCGTTCGCCCGATCCCTGGCCGACCAACCGGACGACGGCACAAGCCGTTCCTCGGCCCGCAACCGGCTGCGCGGCGTCGTCACCGCCGTGGTCCGTGACACCGTGATGGCACAGGTCGACATCCAGGCCGGCCCGTTCCGGGTGGTCTCCCTGATGAGCAGGGAGGCACTCGACGAACTCGACCTGGAGGTGGGCTCCACGGCGGTCGCCGTCATCAAGTCCACCACCGTGGTCGTCGAACACACCCGATGAACGCGGCAGCGCCCGCCGGGAGGAGCGCGTTGATGAGAGCACCTGGTCGCGCGACGGCGATGCTCGCCGCACTGGCACTGCTTCTGCTCGCCGGCTGCGGCTCGGGCAGGGCAGCGTCCGGCCCGGGTGGCGGGATCACCGGGACGGTCACCGTACTGGGCGCCGCCTCGCTCACCGGGGCCTTCCAGCAGATCGGCGTGGATTTCCAGCACGCCCATCCCGGCACGAAGGTGAAGTTCTCCTTCGCCGGCAGTTCGCAACTGGCCCAGCAGATCACCGCCGGGGCACCGGCCGACGTGTTCGCCTCCGCCAGCCCGGCCACCATGAAGACCGTCACCGACGCCGGCGACAACGCCTCGGCGCCGCGCATCTTCGTCCGCAACCAGCTCGTCATCGCGGTGCCGCACGGCAATCCGCAGCACGTCACGGGACTGGCCGACCTTACCCGGCCGGGGGTGAAGGTCGCGCTGTGCGCCGTGCAGGTGCCCTGCGGCGCCGCGGCGCACACCGCGCTGCGGCGCGGCTGGGCGCACGCTCACCCCAGCGACCCAGGAGCAGGACGTCAAGGCGGCACTGGCCAAGGTGAAGCTCGGTGAGGTGGACGCCGCGCTGGTCTACCGCACCGATGTACGGGACGCCGGCGCGGACATCGACGGGATCGAGTTCCCCGAGTCGGCCAGGGCAATCAACGACTACCCGATGGTCGCGCTCAAGGACGCCCCGAACGCCGCCGGAGCCGCGGCGTTCGTCGCCTACCTGAAGAGCGGTACGGCACGCCGCGTCCTCACCCAGGCCGGGTTCCAGTCGCCATGATCGGACTGCGGCGGAATGTCCGGCCGGCCCGGCCCGGTGCCCGGCGAGACATCGGACGGGTACCCGTCGCCCTGGGCGTACCGGCCCTGCTCGGCCTGGCGTTCCTCGTCCTGCCGCTGGCCGGGCTGCTGGTCCGGGCACCGTGGACGACACTGCCGCAACGGCTCACGGAGCCTGGCGTACTGGCCGCGCTGCGGCTGTCGTTGCTGACCGCGACCCTGGCCACCGTGCTCTGTCTGCTGCTGGGCGTGCCGCTGGCCTGGGTGCTGGCCCGTACCCGGTTCCCCGGCCGTCGGCTGGTCCGCGCCCTGGTCACCGTGCCGCTGGTGCTGCCGCCGGTGGTCGGCGGGGTCGCGTTGCTGCTGGTCTTCGGCCGCCGCGGCCTCGTCGGCGGATGGCTGGACCGTACGTTCGGGGTCACCCTGCCGTTCACCACCGCCGGCGTCGTGCTGGCCGAGGCGTTCGTGGCGATGCCGTTCCTGATCATCGCGGTGGAGGGCGCGCTGCGCGGTGCGGACGCACGGTACGAGGAGGCCGCCGCAACGCTCGGTGCGACCCGTTGGACGGCGTTCCGACGGGTCACCCTGCCGCTGGTGGCGCCGGGCATCGCCGCCGGCGCGGTGCTGTGCTGGGCCCGCGCGCTGGGCGAGTTCGGCGCCACCATCACCTTCGCCGGCAACTTCCCCGGACGTACCCAGACCATGCCGCTGGCCATCTACCTCGCCCTGGAACAGGACCCGTACGCGGCCATCGTGCTGAGCCTGATCCTGCTGGCCGTGTCGGTGGTCATCCTGGCCAGCCTTCGGGACCGCTGGACGACGAGCGGATGAGCGGCCAAGGTACGGGCCCGCTGCTGGACGCCCATCTGGTCGTGCGGCGCCCGGGGTTCACCCTCGACCTGCGGTTGACCGCAGCGCGGGGTGAGGTGGTGGCGCTGCTCGGACCCAACGGCGCCGGCAAGACCACCGCGCTGCGCGCGCTGGCCGGTCTGCTGCCGCTGCACGACGGGTTCGTCCGGCTCGACCGGCAGTCCCTCGACGATCCGGCCGAGCGGACGTTCCGGCCGCCGGAGCGCCGGTCGATCGGTGTGGTGTTCCAGGACTACCTGCTCTTTCCGCACCTGTCCGCGCTGGACAACGTGGCGTTCGGGTCGCGCTGCCAGCGAATGCCGCGGTCGCTCGCCCGCGCGCGGGCCGGGCAGTGGCTGGCCCGGGTCGGGCTCACCGACCAGGCACGACGGCGGCCACGACAGCTGTCCGGTGGGCAGGCCCAACGGGTCGCGCTGGCCCGTGCGCTGGCGGTACGGCCCGAGCTGCTGCTGCTCGACGAGCCATTGGCCGCGCTCGACGCCGGCACCCGGCTCGATACCCGCGCGCACCTTCGCCAGCATCTGGCCGAACATCCCGGTGTCGCGCTGATCGTCACGCACGATCCGCTGGACGCCATGACGCTCGCCGACCGGCTCGTCATCGTCGAGGACGGTGCGCTGGTCCAGCAGGGCGACGCGGTCAGCGTCACCACCCGGCCGCGTACCGACTACGTGGCCCGGCTGGTCGGGCTCAACCTCTACCGGGGGCAGGCGACCGGCGGCACGGTACGGATCTCTGCCCGACCTCACTCTGGCCGTGGCGGCGCCGCTGCACGGCGAGCGCCTTCGTGGCCTTCCCGCCGTCGGCCGTCGCGCTCTACCCGTCCCGGCCTGACGGCAGTCCGCGTAACACCTGGCCGGCCACGGTAACCACCATCGCCCGCAGCGGCGACACCCTGCGGGTGGAGCTGACCGGCCCGATCACCGTCGGTGTGGACGTCACCGCCGCCGCGGCGGCCGCGCTCCAACTCGTACCGGGCTGTGCGGTCTGGGCCGCGCTCAAGGCCGCCGAGACCGTCGCCTATCCGGCCGACCCGGTCGATCCCGCCCGTTCCGCGGTCGGCTGACCGCTCTGTGCACAAGGGTTTTCTGGGTGGCCCAGCCGGTGAAGGAAATGTGCCGGCAGAGTCCGCCCGGTCGGCCGATAGCTACCTGACTCTTCGGATGGCATGGTCTGATCATGCACAGGCCGCACCGCAACCGCAGACACCGCAGCGACGGCGAGACCCGCGACGGCGCCCTGGCATTCCACTGGTTGGCCGGCTACCGGGATGGAACTGCCCGGTGGGCCGCCGAACTCGATGTACTCGCCGAGCGGGACCGCGAGCGTGCCGACGCCCTCGCCGACTCCCGCCCGGTTCTCGTTGTGCTCGACTCGTCGTCCGGGGCGGGCCAGCGGCGTCTGCGTTGAGCACGCGCTGATACACCGTTCGATCCGGCTCCGGGACGACACAGGTACCCGGCTGTGCCTCTCCCCGCCCGCCCGCCCGGATACCACCACGCCGGCATCTGCCTCGGGCTGAGGCCTTCCGGGTAGGCACCGCCTCCGGATTCCAGCCTTCTCACCTGCCGATACGTCGGCGTTTCTCTTTCACGCCAGCGCGGCGTCGCCGTGGTGCGGACAAGAGCCGTGCTGCGGACAGACCGGTGGCGCGGACAAGACCGGTGGTGCGGACAGGACACGTGGTGCGCGAATCCGGCCGCAGCACCGGATGCGGTCCGAACGCTGCGGCCGGCGCTGAGCACTGCGCATTGTGGCCATGTCTCGAGGGTTTACCCGCGACACTGTTCGGTGTACAAATTCGTGCCATCCGGACTTAACGGACTAATAATGATTTTCGCCCTTCCTTCGATCCCCAGGAGTGCAGAATGACCATCTCTCCACTCGGTTCCCCCATACGACGACGCGTGGCCGCGGCGCTCGCCGCGCTCGCCGTCTCTGTCGGCGTCGGCGTCGGCAGCACCGGCTCCGCACAGGCCGCCGGCGAACCTGAAGGCATCGACGTGTCACACCACCAGGGCGCCATCGACTGGAACGCCGTCAAAGGTGCCGGAATCAGCTTCACGGTGATGAAGGCGACCGAAGGAACCACATTCCAGGACCCCGACTTCGGCGCCAACTACACCGGTTCCGCCGCTGCCGGCCTCATCCGGGGCGCGTACCACTTCGCACAGCCCGCCAGTTCGGGTGGCGCGATACAGGCCGACTACTTCGCCGACCACGGTGGCGGCTGGTCCGCGGATGGCAGGACGCTGCCCGGCATGCTCGACATCGAGTACAACCCGAGCGGGGCCACGTGCTACGGATTGAGCCAGAGCGCGATGGTCGACTGGATCACCGACTTCCTCAACGAATACCACAACCGGACCAGCCGGTGGGCGATCATCTACAGCACGACCGACTGGTGGAACACCTGCACCGGCAACTACGCCGGCTTCGCCACCAACAGTCCACTATGGATTGCCAGGTACAGCAGCAGCCCCGGCACCCTGCCCGCAGGATGGGGCATCTACACCTTCTGGCAGTACACCAGCACCGGTTCGGTGCCCGGCGTCTCCGGCAACGTCGACCGCAACATCTTCAACGGCGGCCCGGACCGGTTGTTGGCACTGGCCAACAACACTCCCTGATCCGCCACAGCCCGCCGAAGAGAGCGAGTACAGCATGACCACATCCATCCGCCTGCGCAGACAGGCGGCAACACTGCTGGCCACCGCCACCGTGGCACTGGCCGTACCCACCGCGGCGCAGGCCGTACCGCAACCAGTCGACAGCAGTACGGGCAGCGCCGAAAGCTGGAGCGCGCGGCTCGCCCGTTCCGCCGGGCAACAGGTCAACATCCGGCACCGGGACGGCGCACTGCGGATCGCCGACACCCGGCAGTCACCGGCCTCGGTCGGCACCTCCCAGGGCTACGCCAGCGAGATCCTCGCCAGCCACCGACTGGGCCGACCGCAGAACCGGGTACGCGCCAGCGCGTCGGCCCAGCTGCCCGCCGGCAGCAGGGTCAGCGTCGACGTACGGGGCAGGTCGGCGGGCGGCAGCTGGACCGGGTGGCAGCCGGCCGGCTCGGGCACCACGGCGGTGTTCACCCACCGGGTCGAGAAGGTGCAGGCCCGCATCACATTGACAGCCGGACATGCTGGTTCCTCCCCCGCCGTACGCAGTGTCCGCTTCATCGCCGACCGCACCGCACCGCGGGCACAACCGCGGCTGGCGGTCGGCGCCCACATCTTCGCGACCCGTGAGGGTCTGGTGGGCGGCACCACCGCCAACGGCCACGTGATCGTGGCCAACGACCACTTCGTGGCGTTGCCGTCGTCGCATGGACTGTCCCCACGCGACACCACCGACTACTCGGTACACATCTGCAATCCGGCCAACGGCGTGTGCCTGGATGCCCCGGTGTGGGACATCGGACCGTGGAACACCCACGACGACTACTGGAGTACGTCGGCACAACGGGAAAACTGGCAGGACCTGCCGCAGGGCACCCCGGAAGCGCAGGCGGCGTACCAGAACGGATACAACGGCGGTCTCGACCAGTTCGGCCGTACCGTGCTCAACCCGGCCGGAATCGACCTGGCCGACGGCACCTTCGCCGATCTCGGCCTGTCCGACAACGGCTACGTCGATGTCACCTACCTGTGGACAGCCGCTGGCTGACCCCGGTGCACCTGCCGGCCCCGGCCCCCGTCGTCGCAGTGGGTGGCCGGGGCCGCTCGCCGCGTATGCCCAACAGTGCAGCCTCGCGTACCGGCGTCGGCGCGGTGATAATGGTCCGCACACCGCCGCCCACCCGGCGACGAGGGGAGGACCGATGACCCGCCACCGGCCCGTCGGACGGGTACTGACCCCCGCCCTGATGCTGATCGCCCTGCTCGGCTTCGGATCCAGCTTCCTCACCGTGTCCTGCGGTGCGCCAGGTGGTTACGGCCGGTCGACCCAGTCCGGTACAACGAGCTATTCGGGTGTCGCCCTCGCCACCGGCACCGCACCCCGGGTCGACACCGCCCATCTCCGGCCCGCGCCGCAACGTCGCGACGACACTCTTCCGGTACAGCCGCTGATTCTCGTCGCCGGGCTCTGCGTCGCGGGCATCGGCGTCCTGGCCGCCACCCGGTACCGGCTGCGTCACCTGCTGGTGGTCGGCGGCGTACTGATAGGCGCCGACAGCCTGCTCGCCGGCGTCGTGCTGGCCCGCGCCGAACTGATCGACCGGCTGGGCGCCCAACTGCCCGCACCGATGCCCGCCGGTCGGGAGCCCGCCGACTACGTCGGCATCGAGCGGGGCACCTGGCTGGTACTGGGTCTGCTGGCCCTGGTCGGCGCCGGCCATCTCGCGGCCGGGATCGGCCAGTGGCAACGGCGGCGCCGCGCACGGCGGCTCCCCGCGCAGGCTGGTATCCCGGCGCCGGCCCCTCAATGAAGCTCAACTTGTCGCGATCCTCGTGTTCGCACCGCAATCACCGCACCAGCGGACGTTCCGGCTCGCCCGTTGAGGGTGAGGACACCACTGTGGCCGCCACCCATAGTGGTAACCGGAAAGGAGAGTCCTATGACTACTGAAATGGCCTCGGAACAGATGCTGACCGCGGTGGCGCAGGGTGACACGCCGGTTCTGGAGACACTGGCACAGATGCACCTGGACACACTCGGACGCTCTGAGCTGCCGGAGAAGACCTACCACATGGTGCGACTGGCCGCAATGGTGGCCATGGACGCGCCACCGGTGTCCTACCTGGCGCACCTAGAGATGGCGAAGGATGCTGGCGTGACCATCCACGACGTACAAGGGGTGCTGACCGCGATCGCCCCGATGGTCGGCGGGCCCAGAGTGATGGCCGCGGCGGCGAATGCGATCAAGGCGATGGGCATGGCCGAAAGGCTCGATGAGACCATGCCGTAGTTGCCGGACCCGGACCGGATCCGTCCGCCGAGCGCTCAGCGACGCCCGGCGGGCGGGTCCATCCACAGTAGACCGATGCTACGGGCACGCCGGACCGCGCTACGGCGGCTGTTGACGTCCAGCTTCCGGTAGAGCGTACGTAGATGCGCCTTGACCGTGTTCACGCTGATGTGCAGGTCCGCGCCGATCTCGTCGTTACTGGACATGGTCGGCAGGTACCGCAGCACCGTCAGTTCCCGTTCGGTGAGGTGTTCCAGTAGAGGTGTCCCCTCCGCCGGGCTGTCGGTGACTCCGGCAAGCTGCTCCGCCACAATGATCTGGGCGAAACCGGGATAGCTTCCCATCAGTTCCTGCTGCCGCCGGACCAGCGGCAGGATCCGCTCGCCCAACGCACGGAACGGGTAGATGATCTCCTCCCCTTCCGCCAGGGCCATCGCCCGGGTGACCGCCTCGATCGCGGCCCCGTCCTGACGCAACGCGTCGTCGGCGAGCGCGACGACCAGCCAGTCCTGTACCGCCACGGCGACCGCGTCCGGCTGCGGTGTGCTACCGGGATCGATGCGCTGCTTGGCACGGGCCGGCTCACCCAGCGCAAGGTCGGCCCGCGCGAGGCAGACCCGTGCCCAGGCACTGAGTTGCCCACCCGGTCCGGGCCGGGCCAGTACCGCCGCCGGATCACCGGCGAGCAGGTGTACCTCCGCCTCGACGTCACGCATCCACTGCGCCAGCAGATCGGGTACCGCGAATCCGTCGGTTTCCGCACCGGGCAGTTCGGCCACCGCAGCCAGCGCCCGTTCGGTCTCCCCGCGCTGCACCAGCAACTGGACCTCCGCGATCCGCAGCGCCAGTTCAGCGGCCCGGTCCGGCCGACCTCGCCCGGCGGCCAGCCCCTGGCTCAGCTCACGGCCCGCAGCGTCCAACTTGTCGCGTTGGAGCTCGGCCAATGCGATGGCGAGGTGGGCGCTCATCAACTGCGGTTCCAACGTCCACCCGCGACGTTCGGCGTGCCGTAGCGCGGCACGGGCACGTCGGGTACCGGCACGCAGCCGGCCGTGCGTCACATCGACGACCGCGAGGTGCGCCAACGCATCCAGTCCGATCAGGTCGAGGTCGAGGTTCTGCGCCTGGCCGACGACCGCGGTGAGGTTCGCAACTGCCGGACGGTCCCGGCCCGACCACAACTGCCCGACCCCGAGATCGTTGCGCGCCAGTACGGTGTAGCGCGGTGCGGCCGGCAGGTCCGGCGCGGACGTACCGTCCAGCAGTGAGAGCGCCCGGTCGGCCTGCTCCAACACGGTGGCGATGTCGCCGTCGGCGCGGGCAACCGTGGTCTCCCCCAGACTCAGTACGATCTCGGCCGGGGTACGCAGTTGCGGCTCGGCGCTGTCGAGCAGCGTGCGGGCCTGCCGGAGGTCGGCGCCCATCCCGGCGAACTCGTGCCGGTACTGGTGCCACACGGCCGCGCACAGCAGCGCCGGCAATGAAGGTTGAGCGTCGGCCCGCTCCGCCACCGGCCGCAGAGCCGCGGCCAGTGCCGGTCCTTCGGGTGACTCGATCCGGGGCAACGCGTCCGTGCACAGCATCCGCCCGACCTCGTCGAGATCACCGGACAGCACCGCGTGCCGTACCGCCTCGACCGGCATGCCGTGCCGTTCCAGCCATCTGGACAGGGTCCGGTGTAGACCGGCCATCTCACCCGGCGACTCCACGCGCAGTTGGTGGCGCAGATACTCGCGCAGCAGAGTGTGGTAACGGAACCATTCCCGCCGGGCGCCGACCGCGGTGACAAGAGCGTGCTCGGCGGTCAGTTCCTCCAGCAGCCCCAGACCGTCCGCCCGGCCGGTGAGTTCGGCAGCCAGGGATCCGCTGACCTGGTCGGCGATGCTGGTGACGAGCAGGAACGATCGCGTCCGCGCGGGCAGCCGGTCCAGCAGCTCACCCACCAGATACTCCGCGACGGGACGCAGATCCCCGGAGAAGTCGGCGATCCCGGCCTCCAGGTTTCCTGGATCCAGCGACATCGCGGCCAGTCGCAGGCCGGCGGCCCACCCTTCGGTACGGGCGAGCAGCTTGTCGCGTTGTTCGCTGCTGCAGTCCAGGCCGTGCTCGGCCAGTAGCCGTGCGGCCTCGGGCCGGTCGAACATCAGGTCCTCGGCCCGGATCTCGGTGAGCGCCCCGTCCAGCCGGAGCCGGTGCAGTCGAAGGCCCGGATCGCTGCGCGTCACCAGCACCAGTCGCAGCGGTGGTGGCGGCCGGCTCAGCAGGCGGTTGAGGCTGTCCAGTACCCGCCCGCTACGGACCTGTTGCAGGTCGTCCAGTACGAGGGCCACGGGGGCGGGCAGTTCCGCCAGTCCCGTCCGGACCATGTCCACGTCCCCCGGTCCGAAGCTGGACCCGGGCGACAGATCGTACAGCGGACTGTTCGAGGGCAACGCCGCCGCCTGGCGCAGCGCGGTGAGGATGTCGGACCAGAACGTGCGCAGATCGTCATCGGTGTCGTCGAGGGTCAGCCAGGCGATCCGGGCTGGTACTCCGGCTCCGCGCCATCCCTCGGCCGCTGCCAGTTCGGCGGTGAGGACCGTCTTGCCGGCCCCTGGGCCGGCACTGATCAGGGTGACCGGGCCTCGTAGCCCTTCGGCCAGCATGGCCTGCAACCGGGGTCTCGGTACGGTGCGCGCCGGCGTACGCGGTGGCGACACCCGGGCCGTCAGCACCGGATGGGGATCCGCTGTCGGCGACCGGTCTGACTGCCCCTGCGGCACATCCGAGGTGCCGCTACTGCTCCTCATCGCCACGTACCACCTGGTTCCGGTTGACTTCACCGCCGAGCGTAGTGGCCGCCGGTCGCGGTCTCCGGCCGATTCCCGGCGCTCTGACCGTACGGCCGGACCGGCCGGGCGAACGTACGACGCTGCGGCCCGCGGCTGACTGATCGTCAGCCTGCGGCCACCCTGTTCGGGTGAGGCCGATCGGCCGGTGAGCCTGCACCGTGGGACGTGGTAGTGACAACGGTGCGGGAGGCGGCCATGACGGGAATCAACTGCGAGATCAGGGTATCCGGCCTGGTTCCGGACGCAGATCTGCAGGAGTTCGAGGACATGACGGTGACGGTGGAACCTGCGGAGACGGTCCTGCGTGGACAACTACCGGATCAGGCCGCTCTGTACGGAATGCTGCATCGCATCCAGTTGCTCGGTGTGAGCCTGATCGAGCTGCGTCGCCTGCCGGACGGCGACGACGACGATCCGATCGGCCGGGAACCGTCATGAGGGTCCGTTATGAGCTGCGCCTGGCTGGTGCGTTCGGTCCGGTTCTCCGCGGCGCACTGGCCGGTTTCTCCGCCTCGTCCCAGGGGCCGCACACCGTCCTGAAAGGACGGCTGAGTCCCGCGCGGCTGGGTCAGGCGCTGAAGGTGCTCAGATGGGAGCGGATCACGATACGCGACCTGCCACCGGACGCCACTGGATCGCCTCGCGCCGACCGGTAGTCGGGCGGCTCACCCGCTACGGGTGAACCGCACCGGCAGCGCCTCCATGGAGCCTGGAGACGCCCGAGGACTGATCATCGTTCCGCCGGCCGCGGTCCTGCGACCGGGTCGGTAGGCCCGGAGCATCTGGAGCAGGTCATGCGACGTTTCCTGGTCGGCCTTCTGATCACCGTCAGCATGCTGGCGCTGATCCTCAGCAGCACGTCGCTGTGGACCCGCCGACACGTGGTAAACACGGACGGGTTCGTCAGTACCACCGAGCAGGTGGCCAACGATCCGGCGGTACGCGCCAGGCTCACCCAGCAGATCGTGAACGGGATCCTTACCCAGCCAAGGGTGAAGGCCGCGGTGAACCAGGCGATCGCCACGCTGCCGCCGGCTCTGCAGACCTTCAAGCCCAATCTGCAGAGCGGTGTCCGGTCCCTGCTGACCACGGGTGTCAACGCGCTGCTCGCCGCGGGCGCCTTCCAGCAGATCACCCGTAGCGCCGTCACCATCGCACACAACGATCTCGTTGCCGGTAGGGACATCCGGTTCACGGTGGGCGACGCCAAACAGGCCGTACCGGCCTCGACCCGCAACGGGCCGGCCGGCCAGATCCTCAACCTGGTACCGAGCAACGTTGGCGTCACGGTGTTGCAGAAAAGTCAGGCACCGGAGTTGTATTCGGCGATCAACGTACTGAAGTCGCTGTGGTTGTGGACCGGACTGGTCTCCCTGGCCGCCTTCGCCGGAGCGGTCGCGGTGTCACACCGTCGGCGCCGGACGATTCGTTCCTGGGCGGTGGGTACGGGCGTCGCCGGGCTGATCGTGGCACTGGCACTGACGGCGGGTCGGCCGGTGGCGCTGTCGAAGGTGACGCCGGGCGGGAAGAACGCCGCCGCGGCGATCTACGACATCGTGGCCGACAGTCTACGCAGCTGGACCTTGTGGCTGGTACTGATCATGGCGGTCATCGTGGTGGTGACGTCGCTGTGGGGTCGGTTGCATCTGGCCGCCGCGACCGGGCGTGCCGTCCGCGCGACACGCTCCGGCGCAGCCCGGCTGGGTGCCGGGACAGAGGCCACCGCGGGTGGCGCGGCAGAAGCGGGCGCAACGGCCACCACGTCGCCGGTGAGCCAGCCGTGGCACCGCCGGTGGGCGGCGGGCGCAACCGCCATGCTCGACGGCTCCGAACTGCCGGACCGGATGGTCCGGCCCGCTGCCGCGATCCAGCGCAGCCCGCGTGCCTGGCGTTGGGGTGGTGTCGCGGTCGGTTTCCTGGTTCTACTGTTCTGGCCGGGTCACAGCTTGACCGTCCTGTTCTGGGTCGCCGCCGTGGTCGCCCTCTACCTCGCTGCGCTCCAGGTGATCCAGACGCTCGCCGCGCGCACCAGGCCCCGGGCCTCCGGCGCCGCGCCGGACATGCCCGGCCCGTCCGGAGGGCCCGGTCCCTCGGCACCATCCGGCACGTCAGCAACAGCCAGTACGTCAGCAGCACCTGGTCCGGTCACCGCGCCGCACGCCGCCGAGGAACGCAGTCGACCGGCGGAACCGGCCGGCGCGGGCACCGGAGCCCTCCCCGCCGGACAGCCGGCAGGCGAGAACACCATGACGGTGGCCGACCAGCTGGTCACCACCGACGCCAGGTTGACGATGCTTTCCCGGCTCGGTGAGGCACACGAGCAGGGGCTGCTGACCGACGCGGAGTTCAAGCGGGAGAAGCGGCGGGTGCTCAACTACCAGACCTCCACCACCCAGCGGAGCTGACGGCATCGGCTCAGCTGGTCGGGGGGCGCGGTTCGCGCGGGCCCGGGGAAAAGCCCTGTACGGCGGCGACCAGGAAGGGCCCGGCAATGGCGGTACGGGCCTTGGCCGGTGCGGTGAGTTCGACAACGGCACCGCCGTCCAGCTTCAATCGGAGCCGTACCGGCCCTGCGCCGAGACCGCTCGCCTCACCGTAGGCGGCCCGGCGCACGCTGTCCTCCGGGAACCTGACGCCGAGAGCGTGCACCCTGGACAGTCCATGTCGGACGAGCAGGACGTCATGTACCCACGCGCCGCGCATCCGGTGCGGGCCGAGCGGCAGGTCCGGCTGGATTCCTTTGACCAGACGCAGCTTGCATCGGAAGGTGCTGTCCGCTTCGGAGAGATTCCGGCGACTCGACCACACCCGTACCGCCAACGGGGAGAGACAGATCAGCTCGGCCGCTATGATGATCAGGGCGATGTAGAGCAGCATTGTCCGGCCTCTTCCAGCTAGCGGGCCCCGCCCACGGCCTACCGGGAGAATCAAGCAGGACACCCGATCGGACCGTGACCGGCTTGCTGCCATCGTCGCCGGGTAACGGCCGGCCGTCTTCACCCGCCGAGGGTGACGACCCGGAAGGACGCCAGCATGGCCGGAGCGGACGTGGGGCGCCCCGGAACGACCGGCCCGGTGGATCTGCAACGCACCCTGCGCAGTGCGGCATTCCGGAAGCTGCTTGTCTTCGCTGCGGTCGTCGGATTCGTGGTCTCGCTCGCCTCATGGGCCTTCCTGGAGCTGGTGCACGAGATCCAGCACGCGCTCTACCGCAGCCTGCCCAGCGCACTGGGACTCGACCCCGCACCATCGTGGTGGCCACTGCCGTTGCTCTGTCTGGCCGGGATTCCGGTTGCCTATGCGGTCACCCGACTAGCCGGCCACGGCGGACATGTCCCGGCTCATGGCTTGTCCACCGGCTCAACGGCACCCCGCGACCTGCCCGGCATCCTGCTGGCGGCCCTGTCCACTCTGGCTCTCGGTCTGGTGCTGGGCCCGGAGGCGCCATTGATCGCCCTCGGTGCCGGCCTGGCACTGCTCGCGGTGCGGCTGGTCGACCGGGACGCCCCGGACCAGCTGGGTACGGTACTGGCCGCATCCGGCAGCTTCGCCGCGCTCTCCTTCGTCTTCGGTTCCCCGATCATCGCGGCGGTGGTCATGATCGAGGCGGTGGGCCTGGGTGGCGCGTCGTTGAGCCTGATCCTGCTGCCGGGCCTGCTGTCCGCGGGTGTCGGCTCGTTGGCGTTCGTCGGTGTCGGGTGGTGGACCGGCCTGAGCACCAGCGCCTTCACGCTGGGTTCGCTGGCCCTGCCGAAGTTCGTCCGGCCGGACCTGGCGGACTTCGGCTGGTCGGCGGGCCTTGCCGTGGTCGGCGCGGTCCTGGTGAGCATTGTCCTGCGGATCGCCCGGAGTACCGAGAGCATCGTCGCTCGCCGTCCCTTCCTGTTGCTGCCCGTCGGCGGCCTGGTCGTTGGCGTGTTGGCTCTGGTGTTCGCCGCGGTGACGGGCAAGGCCGTCGATGAGGTCCTCTTCTCCGGTCAGGATCAGTTGGCTCCCCTGGTGGAGCACTCGGCCAGCTGGTCGGTGGGCGCGCTGGCTCTGGTCATCGTCCTCAAGGGAGCCGCCTGGGCGATCTGTCTCGGTGCGTTCCGCGGTGGGCCTACCTTTCCGGCCATCTTCATTGGTGCGGCCGGCGGTCTGCTGGCCGGTCATCTGCCGGGATTCAGCACGGCGCCGGCTGTCGCAGTGGGCATCGGGGTCCTGGTGGTCGCCGTGCTCCGGCTCCCCTTGTCCGCCGTCATCCTCGCCGAACTGCTGACCAGCCAGTCCGGGCTGGGTGTTTCCCCACTGGTCATCGTCGCGGTGGTCATCACCTACGTACTCATCGTCGCGCTGACCCCGCGCCGACCGCCCGACGGTGGGAATGATCCGGCGACCGCCCGGTGAGATCACGCGGGTGGGCACGGCGTGCGCCAGCCGTCCCGTTCACGTTCCGTCGGATGGCGTGTCGCGCCCCGGTGGCCTTGCCCCGCCGGATGCGCGTCGTTGCAGGCCGACCTGCACCGCGCCGAGGATGACCCGGGCCAGCAGGCCGATCGCGATGAGGTCCACCAGCATCTGGATCATGGTGAGGATCCTGGTCACCTGGGTGAGCGGCAGGATGTCACCGAGCCCGACCGTGGAGAACACCGTGACGGTGAAGTACAAGGCGTCGGTCCGGCTCAGTGTCTGGTTGAACGATCCCGGCTGGCTCTCTTCGATCAGGAAGTACGCGGTCGCGAAGATCACCAGGAACAGCGGGATGGTGGTGGACAACGCCTCGACCGCGCGAACCCGGGGAAAGTCGGACTGGATGATCTCCCGGACATGCCAGGTACTGAGCAACCCGAACAGCAACAGCCCGCCCAGCATCTCGAGCAGTGCGATGGTGTCGAGTCCCCGGTCGTAGGGCAGCACGTAGTACAGGACCATCACCAGGATCCCGGTCAGGGATGCGCGCAGCAGGGAATGGACCATCAACCGGCGCTGCACCGGAGGCGGGGCGTCGGGTGCGGCCGCGGTGCCGGGAGTCGGCTCAACCACCGCGAACCCACCGACGGGCACGGTACGGGTCGGAACGGCACATCGGCATCCCTCGCAAGGCGCCGGGCACACGGGCCTGGCACCGTCGCAGACCGGGTACCCCGATCTGGGCCGCGATCACCTCACCGCAGCAAGGGATCCGGGTACTGACGGCCTTCTCCTTCGGGGATCGGCGTGCGGAGGGGTTCACCCAGCACAATGTCGCGTAATACCCAATTTTCTGGTGAAAACAAGCCTGAGCAAGAACAGGGACAACAAGTCCAAGCATCGCATAACGGTCAGTCGCCATAGAATGTCACCGCGTCGCCATGGGCGTCAGCCCCCACTCACATCGGCGTACGGATACCGGCTAGTGGCAATGTCTGGTAGCCCCACCCGGGTCCATGCTCGATATATGGCCATGCGCTGCCTGATCGTCGATGACAGCGCCCGGTTCCTCCAAGCGGCCAGAGGCCTGCTGGAGAGGGAGGGCGTCGAGGTGGTCGGTGTCGCCTCGAACAGCGAACAGGCCAGCCGGCAGATGAGCGAACTTCGCCCCGACATCATGCTGGTGGACATCGATCTCGGCGCCGAGAGCGGCTTCGAGGTGGCCAGGCAGCTGTCCGTTCCCTCATCGGACCAACGGCCGGTCTACGGCCAGCCCCGGATCATCCTGATCTCCAGCCATGACGAAGAGGACTTCCAGGACCTCATCGAGTCCAGCCCGGTGATCGGCTTCCTGGGCAAGTCGCTGCTGTCGGCCGACGCTATCCAGCAACTGCTGATGCGCTCCGACGGTCACCCGTACGGCTCGAACCTGTGACCCCGTGATCCAGCGGGCCGAATGTCAACGGTTCTCCAGGAATGCCACCACTGCCAGAACCCTCCGGTGATCGTCATCGGTCTCCGGCAGTTCCAGTTTGGTGAGGATGCTGTGAACGTGCTTCTCCACCGTACCCTCGGTGATCCACAGGTTGTGCGCTATACCGGCATTGGATCGGCCCTCGGCCATCAACCGCAGCACCTCACGCTCCCGTGAACTCAGCCCACCGAGCCGGTCGTCCCGGTGGTGCGCCGACACCAGTTCCTGCACCAGCGCCGGGTCCAGTACCGACCCACCCGCAGAGATCCGGTCCAACGCCTCGGTGAACTCGCTGACGTGTGTGACACGGCTCTTGAGCAGATAACCGACCCGCTGTCCGGTGGCCAGCAGATCCGTTGCGTGCTCTACTTCGACATAGGCGGAGAGGACGAGGATGCCGATCTGCGGGAACTCCTCGCGGATCGTACGAGCGGCCTGCAGCCCCTCAGTGGTATGAGTGGGTGGCATCCGGATATCGGTGATGACCAGATCAGGACCATGTTCACGGACCATTGAGGTCAACTGCCCCCCGTCGCCGGCCTGCGCCACCACGGTGAAGCCGACCCGCTCCAGCAGGCTCGCCAGCCCTTCACGGAGCAGTACGTCGTCGTCGGCCACCACCACGCGCCCCCGGACCGGCGCCACGGCCCCGTTCTCGTTCGTCGGTTTCGGTTCCATGGATCCTTCCCCGCAATCAGTTCGCCCGTCTCCAGTGAACACGCTGGCGAGGCCTCGGTGTGCTGACTCGGGTACAGCGGGGCCACTACATCCGGTATGCCCGCCCGGCCCGGCCGGGTCCGGCCCGGTGGACCGTACAGAGGGCCGTACATGCGACGCGGTCTGATCTTCCGGATGATCGCCGCCAGCAGCGTGCTGGCGATCCTGATCAGCATCGTGTTCGCGGTCCTGCTCAGCACCGTCAGCGCACAGCGCTACGATGCGTCGCGATCCCGGCAGTCACAGGAGTTCCTGGCCACTTCGAACCGGTTGGAACGGCTCGTCGTCGACGTGGAGACCGGCGAACGCGGCTACCTACTGACCAGACAAACCCGGTTCCTACAGCCATGGGAGGAGGCGCAGAAAGAGATACCACAGCTCAGCCAGCATCTAGTGGACCTGGCCATCCGCCCGGAACAGAACCGGCGGGCATTGAAGATCCAGTCGGAGGCCAACGCCTACGTCTTCGCCTACTCGGTCCCGGTGATCGATTCGGCCAAGCGCGGAGATCCGTCGGCGACCAGCGCCGCGACAACCCAGGAGGGGAGGATCCGGATCGACGCTCTGCGTACGACCTTCAACCAGGCCGCCGCCACCGCTCGGGACCGCGGCACCATGCGGGAGGCCCGGTCCCATCAGGCGGCCAGGACCGCAACGATCGTCGGGGTGGCCGGTGCCGCCGGATCGGTGCTGCTCATCGTCGTCTTCGCCGGCTACCTGACCAAGGCGATCGTCCGGCCGGTCCGGTCCGCCTCGGTGATGGCCGGCCGGCTCGCCGGTGGTGATCTCGCCACCCGGATGCCGGAGACCGGTGTCGGCGAGATCGGCACCCTGGAACGGGAGTTCAACACGATGGGCCGGTCCCTGGAGCAGAGCCGCGACCAGCTCGGCCGGCTCGCCGAGGAGCAGGCCGCGCTGCGGCGGGTGGCGACGCTCGTGGCGCACCGCGTCGCGCCGCCCACGGTGTTCTCCTCGGTGGCCGAGGAGGTGGGCCGGCTCCTCGAGGTGGACGGGACCCGGATGCTGCGCTATGAGCCGGACGGTGGTGCCACCGTGATCGCCGCCTGGGGCGCACCCGGCAGCGACGTACCGGTCGGCGCCAAGGTTCCGGTCGCCGACGACGACATCGCCGGGCTGGTGCTGCGCGACGGCCGCACCAGCAGGATGAACGACATCGCGGGTGGATCCGGGGCGCTCTCCCAGGGACTGGAGCGCCTCGGGGTGCGCTCTGCGATCGGTTCCCCGATCGTGGTGGAGGGCCAGGTCTGGGGCGTGATGACCGCGTTGTCCGCGGAGGACGAACCGCTACCGATCGACGCCGAGGCCCGATTCGCCGACTTCACCGACCTGGTCGCCACCGCGATCGCCAACGCCCAGGCCCGTACCGACCTGACCGCGTCCCGAGCCCGGGTGGTCGCCGCCACCGATCAGACCCGGCGCCAGATCGAACGCGACCTGCACGACGGTATCCAGCAGCGGTTGGTGTCACTCGCTCTCGACGTGCGCACCGTCGAGGCCGGTGTACCCGACGAACTGGCCGAACTGCGGGATGAGCTGTCCGAGGTGGCGAACGGGCTGTCCAACGCGCTGGATAACGTACGGGAGGTCTCCCGCGGTATCCACCCGGCGATCCTGTCCGAGGCCGGCCTCGGTGCCGCACTGCGCGCGCTGGCCCGCCGTTCCAAGGTGCCGGTGGAGCTGAACGTCCGGCTGGAGGACCGACTCCCCCAGCAGATCGAAGTGGCCGCGTACTACGTGGTGTCCGAGGCGCTGACCAACGCGACCAAGCACGCACAGGCCGACCTGGTGCGGATCAGCGCCGAAGTACGTGACTCCCGGCTGCACGTGACCGTCGCCGACGACGGCGTCGGTGGCGCCGAACCGACACACGGCTCCGGGCTCGTCGGCCTGACCGACCGGGTCGAGGCCCTGGGCGGCACCCTGGCCATCACCAGCCCGCCGGACCAGGGCACGACATTGCGTATCGAGCTGCCCCTCCAGGACACCTGAGCAGCATCCGGCAGGTGTCCGTCATCCACCCGACGACACGATCACGGTCACGGCCCGTCGGCCGTCGACCGGTGTGACTTCGTCCGGGCGACACGGCGAATGTCCGACAGTTGCCCCGATTACGCGCCGGTAGCGCTACCGGTTAGCCGGTAGCCGACCATGCCGGGCGGCGGTAACCACAGATGCTGGCTGGCCCGGAAGACACCGGGCCCTTCGGCCCGGAAGCTAGATAGCAGGAACACCGAAGGCGACCAGAACTCGGAGGCATCGCGATGCGGCAGGTACGGACCCCCAGGGCACACCGGGTGGTACGGGCTCGCCGGTACGAGATCGTGCTGCCGTTGGATCCGCGGGATCCCGAGCTGGTCAGAGTGAAGCGGCTGCAGCGGCAGACGCGTACGAGCGACCTGGTCGAGCGCCGGGACGTAACCCGTGAACCGGTGACCCCCCACACCGGCTCGCGGACAGAAGGAGACGCGCCCAGCGCGTCGTGACATTGGCTGGGAGTGGCCCCGTACCCCCCGGGGGGCCACTCCCAGGCAGATCCGCAGGAAGAGGACGAGGACGATGCACGGATCGCAGCATCGGGCACTGGATCTGCTCGATCGGGCAGTCACTGGCCGCGACCACGCGGACCGGACCTGGCGCTCCGCCATTCGTGAGGCGTTGGCCAACGAGGTGCCGATCGAGCAGGTCGCCACCCGGGCGAACATCACCATCGACAATGTCCTGAACGTCGTCGACACCCTCTACGCGGAACGCGCCTGACGACGCTGTCCCGGCTCCCACCCCCAGCCGGGACCTGACTACAGCTCCCGGCATCAGCCTCAGGCGGTGCCGGGAGCTGTCTGTCTCCACCTCCCGGTGCAGACGGCAGGTGGAGTACCCGGCGGGCAGCCGACGCGCCCGAGCCGGCGCAGAGCCGCCAGGCTCGGTCTGAGCCTTCTCGCGGTGACGTTGCTCGCCGTGTCCTTCGGCGGCGCCGCCATGGCAGCTCCGAGGGCACGAACCGTACCCACCGGGCATCCGGCGGTTCCGCACCCGCCGCCCAGGACCGGTACGCCACCGTGTCCAGTTTCGCCGCCCCGGACCTGCTGTCGGCGATGACGGACTGCCTTCCTCGGCGGACCTGCCGCCGTTGCGGTACGGGCCGACCAGCACCCCGGTCGACGTACACGGCGACGCCCTGGACGCGCACGAAGGCCAGTTCATCGGCTACTTCAACGGCAGCTACTACCTGTACGGGACGCAGTACGGTTGAGCCTGGAGAGCATCGCCCGGCCGCTGACCGCGCACCCCGCCACCACGTCGGGCGTACCGACCGCGCCCGCGACCTGACGCCCGCCCCGGGCGTACCCCGACCCTGGTGCACGAAGGACGTATCCTTCGTGCACCAGAGTCCGGGAAAGGGCGGTTCATGAGCGATCACGACGACGCGTGGGATGCCATCGTCATCGGTGCGGGGCTCGGCGGCCTGTCCACCGCCGCGTATCTGAGCACCAACGGCAAGCGCACCCTGGTGCTGGAACAGGCGGACCGTGTCGGTGGCTGCACCCACGTCTTCCGCCGCCGGGGCCGGTGGGAGTTCGACGTCGGCGTGCACTACACGGGCGGCGCCGGGCCCGGGACCGCCACCGGGACCGTACTGCAGGGACTCGGGCTCGCCGACCGGATCGAGCACGTCCAGTTGGACCCGGACGGTTTCGACACGCTGGTCTTTCCCGATCTGACCTTTCGGGTACCGGCCAGCTGGGACCGCTACCTGGAGCGGCTGATCGAGGCGTTCCCCGACGAGGAACGCGGGCTGCGCCGATGCATCCGCATCCTGCGCCGGATCGCCGACACGGTGTATTCCCGCCGTCCGACCGGACCCCTCGGCCGGTTGGCCGCGCTACCGGCGCTGCTGCAGCTGACCTGGTGGATGCGTCGATCGCAGGACGCACTGTTCGACGCGTGCCGGCTGGGACCCGGCCCTCGTGCGGTGATCACTGCGCAGAACGGCTCGTACGCGACGCCGCCCTCCAAGGCCCCGGTCCTGATGCAGGCCGGCCTGCTCGAGCACTATTTCAAGCAAGGCGCCTACTACCCGAAGGGCGGCGGGCAGGTCTACGCGGGCCACCTGGTGGATGTCATCCACAGCAACGGTGGCGCGGTGCGTACCGGTGCGCGGGTGGCGAAGATCCTGGTGGGCGACGGTCGGGTCACCGGGATCCGGTTGATGGACGGCACCGAACTCGACGCGCCGGTCGTGGTGTCCAACGCCGACCTCAAGCGCACCTACCTGGAGCTGCTGGAGCCCGACACGGTGTCCGAACAGACCCTTACCCGGGTGCGCGGTTACCGGATGGCGCCGCCGATGTTCAGCGTCTACCTGGGACTCGACATCGACCTTCGGGACCGGATGCCGGCCACCAACTACTGGGTGCATCCGCAGTTCGGTACCGAACAGTCCTACCAGGACGCAGCGGCGGGTCGCGAACCCGAGAACTGGTTCGTGTTCGTCAGTTCCGCCTCGGTCAAGGACCCCGGCAACCCACACATCGCGCCACCTGGCCACTCCACCATGGAGATCCTGGCGGTGGTGCCCTCCGACTACGAGTTCTGGGGCGTGACGGAGGGGCCGGCCGGCGGCGGCCGGTACAGCAACGGTGAGAAGTACCGGGCGGTCAAGGAACGGCTGATCGACAGTATGATCGAGCGCGCCGAGCAGGTGGTGCCGGGCCTGCGGGACCACATCGTCTGGCGGGAGGGCGGTACGCCGCTGACCCAGGAGCGCTACACCCTGGCCTCCGCCGGGTCCAGCTACAGCATCGAACTGTCGGTAGGCCAGTTCGGACCGTCGCGTCCGGACACCCGGACCGAGATCGACGGCCTTTTCCTGACCGGCGCGAGCCTACGTTGGGGTCACGGCATCGCCGGGGCGCTGAGCAGCGGACTGGGTGCGGCAAGCGCGGTTCTCGATCGTGACCTGCGCCGGGAGATCCTGGACGGGCAGGTGTTCGGCGATCCGGGTGTTCTGACCGCCGGTGGTGAGGACTGGGATCCGTTGGAGGCGTGCCGCAAGCTGTCCGGGGTTCCCCGCTCCGGACAGCGGCGCACCGGCCGCACACCACAGGTAGAGACGCCGAGCGGCTGAGGCTGCCCCTCGCTCACCTGGCGCGGATGTGGTCGGCGTGCACGATCAGCTGGGACGGTCCGCGCAGGGTGACCGTCGGCTTGTAGCGCAGCTCCGTCTCGTCCAGTTGCGGCGCCACCACCCGCTGCGCGAAGCTGCGCAACGCGATTTCCCCTTCGATCCGGGCCAGTCCGGCACCGAGGCAGAAGTGCGGGCCGGCCGCGAAGGCCAGGTGCCGGCCCGCCGGGCGGCGGATGTCGAAACGGTCCGGGTCCTCGAACATGTCCGGATCCCGGTTCGCAGCAGCGATCAGCAGCAACAGGACCGCACCGTCGGCCATCGGGGTGTCGGCGATGACCAACGGGCTGCGGGCGATGCGCGTGGTCAGTTGGATCGGTGGGTCATGGCGCAGCGACTCCTCCACGGTCCGGTCGGCCAGCTGAGGGTCGGCCCGCAGTGCGGCGAGCTGATCGGGGTGACGCAGCAACGCGAGTACCGCGTTCGCGATCAGGTTGGCGGTGGTCTCGTGCCCGGCGACGATCAGCAGCATGCACGTGCCGAGCAGCTCGTACTCGGTCAGCCGGTCGCCTTCGTCCTCGACCCCGACCAGGTAGGACAGCAGGTCATCGCGGGGCTCCGCCCGCCGTTCGGCGACAAGTTCCTGGAAGTAGGCGGCCATCTCGGTCCGGGCCCGTTCGGCGGTACTGTCGCTGCCCGGCCCGGCCGCGACGAGATCCGGTTCCAGCGCGTGCGCGAGGATCTCGGACCAGTCGTGGATGAGGTGATGATCCGAGGTCGGCACCCCGAGCAGTTCGCAGATGATGCGTACCGGCAGTGGGTACGCGAGGTCTGCGACCACGTCGAGCCGTCCACGTTCGGCCGCGGCGTCGAGCAGTTCGTCGGTGATCTGCTGGATGTGCGGGGCCCGCGACGCGACGACCCTGGGGGTGAACGCCTTCGCCACCAGGCGTCGTAGCCGGGTGTGGTCCGGCGGGTCGAGGTGGACGAAGGAATTCGTCTGCGGGGTGCGGTCCGGGTCCCCCATCCGGGAATCGGTACGGACGCTGCTGGCGTGTGGCGAGCGCAGTATCTCGTCGCAGTGTCGGTGACTGCCGACCAGGACCAGTGCGCCGTCACCGACCAGCAGCGGGGAGCGCTCCCGAAGATCGTGCAGCATCGGGTACGGGTCGGCGCGGTTGCCGGGGTCACCCAGGGTCCGCAGATCGAAGTCCGGTGCGTACGTCACGCCGGATCACCTGCCGAGATTCGCCGTATCGAGGTCATGAAGTCGTATATAGCACTACTTGATGCGGACGAACTGCCCCTATTTCATATAGTCCAGGTAACTTACGCAGAATTTACTTGCGCCTACGCGACCATACGGTTTCGGCCGCTGATTGCCCGACACGATGGGGCCTGGTCACCAACGGCGACCAGGCCCCATCGTGTCGATTCCCGTGGGGTCAGCCGACACGTCGCCGGCGTGCCATCACCAGGAGTGCGATACCAGCGCCCAGCAGCGTCGCGCCCATTCCGGTCAGCAGTCCGGAAGCCTTCCCGGTGACCGGCAACGTCGTCGCGCTGTCCGGGGTCCGGGGAAAGTTCCTCTTGTGGTGGGACCGATGGCCCGGCTGCGGGGCAGCGGACGACGGACGCGACGGCGACTGGTGACGGGCCGTCGACGAGGAGACGTTCGACGGCCGGTGTACCGGCCCGTTCGGTGAAGCCGACGGTGAGGCGCTGCCGGCCGGTCGGTGCCGCAGCGGGACATCCAGCGGTGACGTGTTGCGCCCTTGTCGAGGAGCCTGTACCGGAGGTGCGGCCTGCACCGCTGGCCGGCCGTAGTTGTCGGGGGCCGCCTGCTGCGCGCCGGTCACGTCGGAGCCGGTCACGTCGGAACCGGTGGCGCCCGGACCAGCCAGGATCGAGCCGGGCCCAGTCTGGTGGTCGTCGGGCCCCACCTGGCCGGGCGCCGCCTGATCGGCCGCACAGGCCCCCTGGTTGTAGTTGCTTGCAGAACAGTCGAGGGGACGGTCTGAATGGGCGGCCGCCGTCGTGCTCAGAGCGAAGACGGTGGCAGCACAGAATGTCAGCAGAGCCGTTCCAGGTAGCCAGTTGCGCATCGCAATCCTTGCCGTCGGAGATGCAGAGTCGTCTGATCAACACGGTGCCAATGACATAGAGTAACGTCAACGCTACTCCCAGTCGCCTCGACGCGCCGAGTCGCCCTCCGGATCCGCGCTCGGATCACCGCTCTGCGACAACCGCTCTGCGACAACCGCTCCGACGCCCGGTGCGCTACCCGGCCACGAGCAGCGCGAGCTGGGTGCGGTTCTGACAGTCCAGTCGGGACATCAGCCGGGACAGGTGGCCCTTTACGGTGCCTTCACTCAGATACAGCCGGGCAGCGATGTCGGCGTTCGACAGTCCCTCGGCGAGCAGTGCGAGCATCTGGCGTTCCCGTTCGCTGAGCCGCGCGATCCGCGGGTCGGCCAGGGCCGGTCGTCCGACCGGGGCGTCGCGGCGTACCCGCAGCCGGTGAGTCACCTCCGGGGAAAGTACCGCCGCCCCTGACGCGGCGCGCCCGGTACCGCGACTGATCGGTCCGGAACCAGATCGTCCAGCGCTACCGGCGCCGGGTCCGTCTGCTGCACCCTGGCCCCCACCGACGGTTCGTCCTCGTACAACAGATCCAGTGTCTGCCGCAGTTCCCGGACACCATCCCGGCCCAGACCGCTCATCTGCTCACCGGTGGCCCGTACGGCCGGGTCCGCCGCACTGACCGCGAGTGCGTTGGAGTGCAGGACCAGCAGCGTGAGTACATGCCCGAGCGTGTCATGCAACCGCGCGGCGAGGCGGCGACGCTCGTCGGAGCGGGCCTGCCGGGCCAACGCCGCCCGTTCCCGGAACAGCTCGGTGTCCTGGTCGCGGCGAGCCTGGCGCAGCCGTACCGCGAGGCTCAGACAGATCCCGCCAAGGATCGGTACACCGGCGTCGATGGTGGCGTTCACCGCCGTCGCGGGGTGTGCGTGACGCACCGCCCACGCGGTACCGGCAGTGACGCAGTACAGGACCGCGACCACGGCGGACACCCGAAGCTGGCGTGGCGTACGGGCATCGCGGACCACCCGTACCGTGGCCCAGGCCAACGCGACCGGCACCCAGGGCACGGCCTGACCGGCGACCAGCGCCGGAAACAGGACGACCGGCAGCGCGGGCGAGATCAGTGCACCGAACAGCGTGCCGAGCACGGCTAGCACGGCGAGCACGGGTGCGAGCCAGCGCTCGTACCGGTTCAGCGGGGTGGGGGCGGCGCTGGGTGCGGTGCCCGCCGGGCCTCGACCTGGCTGGTGGTCACCCCGGGAGAATAGGCCAGTTCTCCTCCCCCGGATCGGTGTGCGAGCACCGGCGCTGACCTTCGTCGGGTGCGTGACGACTGTCGTCCGGTCCGTCCCGGTCGATCGGCCCGGCACTGTGGTCGTTCGCGTCTGGTCCGGGTGCCGCCCGGTTCGGCAGGCTGCCGGTGGACGTGACCCCGTTGATGGGAAGAGGACAGGACATGACCACGAAACCGGAACGCCGGACCCGATTCCGACGACTGCTCGGACTGGTGCTGCTGGTCGGCGGCGTCACGGGCCTGGCCGCGCACCCCGGTCCGGTCATCGTGAGCACGGTCAGTTCCGCCGCATCCATCCTCGTCGGACTGGTCCTGCTGGCCCGCAGTCGCCGCACACGGCACTAGGGTCCTGGCCCGCCTACCGGGAACGGTGGTGGGCCAGTGCCCGGTCGATCAGGGCGTCCGCGCAACCGGTGTAGCGGGCGGGGTCGAGCAGTTCCGGACGTTGGCCGAGATGCTCTGCCAGTGCCGGATCGGCCCGCAGCACCTCGTTCAGTGAGGTCCCGGTGTCCGCGGCCGCCAACGCCGCAGCGGTGAGCAGCTTCTTCGCCCGGGCCTTGCCCAGCAGCGGCGCCAGCGCCACATTGAGCCGTTCGGCCAGGATCGCCCCGTCGGTCAACGCGAGGTTGGCGGCCATCCGGTCAGATTGTACGGCCAGCCCCTCGACCAACTCCGCCGCGGCATGGCAGGCGCCACCGGCGAGTCGCAGTGCCTCGCGCAGCGACTGCCACTCGGCGTGCCACTCCCCCGCGGGCCGTTCGTCCTCGGCGACCATGCACTGCGCGAGGATCAGAGCGTGCGCCGGCACCTGCCGGGCCGCCGACAGCAGCAAGGTCGCCAGCACCGGGTTGCGCTTCTGGGGCATCGCCGAGGATGCGCCCCGACCGTCCGCGGCTGGTTCGGCCAACTCACCGATCTCGGTACGCGACATGGTCCGTACGTCCACCGCGATCTTGCCGAGTGCACCGACGGTCAGCGTCAGCACCGCGCCAAGTTCGGCGATCGGGGTTCGTACGGTGTGCCAGGACAGTACCGGCTCGGCCAGTCCGAGCTCGGCGGCGAACGGTGCGATCAGTTCGGTGGCGTCCATGTCCGGCCGTTCCAACCGGGCGTACTCCTGGTAGGCGGCCATGGTGCCGGCGGCACCGCCGAGCTGCGCGGGCAGCGAACCGGCCAGCGCCCGTACCCGGGTCAGCGCGTCGTGCACCAGCTTCAGCCAACCGGCGGCCTTGAGGCCGAACGTGGTCGGTACGGCGTGCTGGGCGAGGGTGCGCCCGGCGAGCACCGTCCCCCGGTGCCGCTCGGCCAGCTCCGCCAGCGCGGCCGTAATGCGGTCCAGATCCTCGGCCATCGCCAGCAGCACCCGACGGGAGATCAGCATCGCGGCCGAGTCGAGGATGTCCTGGCTGGTGGAGCCGCGGTGCACGTATTCGGCGGCATCCTTGTCCACCGTGGACACCACTGCGGTGAACGCCGGTACGAGCGCCACCACCGGGTTGGCCGGCGCCCGGGAGGCACGCGCCAGGTCGGTGACGTCAAGCCGGGCGATGCGCGCAGCCGTGGTGATCGCCACCGCGGCACTGGCCGGCGCGAGCCCGAGGCTGGCCTGTGCCCGCACCAGGGCTGCCTCCACCTCCAGCATGGCCCGTACCCATGCCTCGTCGGTGACGGCGGCCTCGACCGGCGTGCCGGACCAGGTGGGCGCCAGCAGACCGGAGTCCGTACCCGCTTCGTGATCCACTTCCCGTTCCTCCCGAGCTGCTGGTACCACCGGTGGCGTGTGACGGTTCAGCCGGCGGCCAGGACATCGGTGGAGGTGCCGGTACGGGTCGGCGGCAGGCTGAGCGCGGCGCGGGCGACGGCGTCCGCGTCGGCCAGCGTCACCGAGCCGACACCGGGCCGGATACCCGCGGCCGTCACCCAGTGCACCGCCTCGGTCGGTACGCCGAAGGCGAAGCGACGCGGGTGCGGGCGACCGGTCCGGTCCAGCACCCGGTACGGGCGGGTGGTGACGGCCAGACCACCGGTGACGTACTCGTCGCGGCCGGGGTCGGGCAGCCGGTAGAGCTGGCACTGCCCGGTGCCCAGCAGGTAGCGCAGCAGCGGGTTGACACTGCGCCGCAGCCCGGGGTCGGGCAGCCGGGCCTCGATCAGGCCACGCACCGGTACGGTCGGGCCCGGTACGCTCACCGAGTCGACCATGAACCCCTCGTTCGACACGAACGGCCGGGCCCGGATCCCCGGCCCCACCGGGTGCAGCACACCCGCCTCGATCAGCGCGATCATCTCCTCGATCCGGCGGGCCGGCGGCCCGATCGAGGTGAACGCGTTGAGCGGGTTGTACCAACCTTCCAGCTCATCGCGGTACGAGCCGCCGGCGATACCGCCGTGGTCGACCGCAAGCCGGATCTCGTTGCGCAGGTCCCGCAGAACGTCCAGGGCCGCCTTGAGCGGTCCGGACACGTTGCCCATCCTGGCCTCTGCCACGTCGCGGCGCAGATAGCCCAGCAGCCAGCTACGGAACACCTCGGCGCTGCCGCAGTCCTCGTCGTTGTAGGGCTTCTTGATCCGGTCCCAGCTCCACCGTTGGGGCGCCGCGATCCCGTACCGGTCCAGCAGATCCGCCACACCGTCCGCCGGGCAGCCCACGTACGAGCTCATGAAGCGGCCTGCGGTGTCCGCGCCGACCGTGGCGTCGAGCAGCGCATGGTAGTAGACGCCCCGCACCTCACGGTCGATCAACGGCCAGATGTCCCGGCCGAAACTGACCGGCTGGCCGGTGTCGGCGCAGCGCCGCAGTTCGGCGATGACCTCCCCGGTCAGGAACCGTGGTTCGTGTCGGCCGGTCGGACCCTTCTGGTTCTCCCCCCGGGAGTGGTACGGCACCCCCCGGCGGGAGCCCGCGTACATCACCGGTTCCTGGCCGGAGGGCTGGTAGACCAGTCCGTCGGGCCCGGTGACGAAGGTACCGCCACGCCCCACCGTTAGTAGCGCCAAGTAGTCGAAGAAACACAGTCCGAGGCCACGCAGCGCCACCGGCATCCCTGGCCGCACCCAGGACAGGTCGGCGTCCGCCGGGTTCGTCGACGCCACGTAGAACAGCTTGCGCTGCTCACGTTCGTGTTCCCAGAGGCTCTCGTGCTGGGCCGGGCCGTGACCGAGCGCGAGCACCACCGCGTCCAGGGCGGCAAGGCGGGTGCCGTCCTGCAACGTCACCGCCTGGCTCTCGTCGACATCGGTGTCCAACGCGACCGCGGTGGAGCGGTGCACCTCGATGCGAAGCTGGTCCGGGGCGGTCCGCAGCAGTCGCTGGAACACCCAGTTCAGGTAGTGGCCGTAGAACGAGCGGGACGGGTAGTCGTCCGGGCCCAGTGCCGCAGCCTCGGCCCGGACCTCAGCGGAGTGCCCGGTACCGAACTGGCCCGCGGCCAACTGCCGCGCCCATTCGTCCAGGCTCGGGCCGTCCACGATCGGTCCGGCACAGTCGACGCTCGCATCGGTGAATGCGCTGACCTGTGAGGACACCGTGTTCATCAACAGTTGGACAGGTTGACTGGTACGCCAGACCCCGCCGCCGCCGGACGGGAAGGGATCCACCACGTGTACGACGGCCCTGCGGTCGGTGCCGAGCAGGCCGGCGTTGGCGCAGATCCGTTCCAGGGTGGAGGTGCCGCGCGGGCCACCGCCGATCAGGCAGATCCGCAGTTCACGTGTCGTACTCGCCGGTGTCTGTGTGTTCATCGGTGGGTCGGCCTCTCCCTGCGCCGGTACGGGTGCCGGCTGTATCCGATCATCTATGGTATTACCGCTGGCCGTGCGTCGTGTAGGCATCAGCATGTGGTTCGTTGCGCGATCATCCTGCTGTGGCCGCGCTGTCCCGTCAAGCGCCGGTGACCGCGCCGCGACCATGACGCAGACGGCAGCCCCGACCTTGACCTAGAGTGCGCTCTAGGTCGTAGCGTGGGCCAATGACCACACCGCAACACACGATCGGTTCGGGGTTCGGTGCCCGGAGCACCGCAGTCGAGACACTCCACGGCATCGACCTGACCGGCAGACTCGCGATCGTCACCGGCGGCTACTCGGGCCTCGGTCTGGAGACCACCCGGGCACTCACCGGCGCCGGCGCGCACGTCGTCGTACCGGCCCGGCGCCCGGACGCCGCCCGCGAGGCGCTCGCCGGCACCGACGACGTCGAGGTCGACGAACTCGATCTCGCCGACCTGGGCAGTGTGGCGGCGTTCGCCGCACGCTTCCTCGAATCCGGCCGCAGCATCGACATCATGATCAACAGCGCTGCCGTCATGGCCTGCCCGCTGACCCGTGTCGGCCCCGGTTGGGAGGCCCAGTTCGCCACCAACCATCTGGGCCACTACGCGCTGGTCAACCGGCTCTGGCCGGCGATCGCACCCGGCGGCGCGCGGATAGTGGCCGTCTCTTCCGCCGGCCATCGCCACTCCGGCATCCGGTGGAACGACGTGCACTTCAGCCGGGACTACGACAAGTGGCAGGCGTACGGTCAGGCGAAGACCGCGAACGCACTGTTCGCCGTACATCTGGACGCGCTGGGCCGGGACGCCGGTGTACGGGCCTTCTCCCTGCATCCGGGCGGGATCATGACCCCGCTGCAGCGGCATCTGTCCACCGAGGAGATGGTCGCCGCCGGATGGATCGACGAGAACCGCAACCAGGTCAACTCCGCCTTCAAGACCCCGCAGCAAGGTGCCGCCACCCAGGTCTGGGCGGCGACCTCCACCCGGCTGACCGGCATGGGCGGGGTCTACTGCGAAGACTGTGACATCGCCGAACCGGCCGGCCGCAGCACCTCGGGCGGGGTCCGGGAGTACGCGACCGATCCCGACCAGGCCACCCGGCTGTGGGCCCTGTCGGCCGAACTCACCGGCGTCGACGCCCTCAGCAACCTCCGCTGAGGCATGCGCCCGGGGCATGGACCCGCGCCACCACGGGTACCCACACGACATGGGCGAACAGGAAGGTGACACGACATGCACGTGACGGTGCTCGGTGGGACCGGCCACGTCGGCGGATATCTGGTGCCACGGCTGGTGGCGGCCGGCCATGAGGTGACCGTACTGACCCGGGGACGCAGCGCTCCGTACCGCCGGCACGGCAGCTGGCAGCACGTCACCCAGGTGACCGCCGACCGGGACGCCGAAGAGGCCGCCGGTACGTTCGGGGACCGGATCGCCGCGCTGGCACCGGACGTGGTAATCGACATGATCTGCTTCACCGAGGACAGTGCCCGGCAGTTGGTGGACGCCATCGGTGGCCGGGTCGCACATCTGCTGCACTGCGGAACGATCTGGGTGTACGGGCCCAGCGCCGAGGTACCCACCACGGAGGATGCATCGCGTCGACCGTTCGGTGACTACGGCACGAACAAGGCGGCCGTCGAACGCTATCTGCTCGACCAGGCGCACCGGCACGGGTTGCCGGTGACGCTCATCCATCCGGGGCACATCTCCGGGCCTGGCTGGGTTCCCGTCAATCCGGCCGGGAACCTGGACCTGGCGGTGTTCCAGCGGTTGATCGACGGCGACGAGGTCACGCTGCCCAACCTCGGGATGGAGACCGTGCAGCACGTCCACGCCGACGACGTGGCTGCGTTGTTCACCGCAGCGATGGGGAACCGGTCGGTGGCCGTCGGTGAGAGCTTCCATTCGGTGGCGCCGACCGCGCTGACCCTGCGCGGCTACGCCGAGGCGGTGGCCGGATGGTTCGGCCAGCAGGCCCGGCTCAGATTCCTGCCGTGGGAACAGTGGCGACAGACGATGGGCGACCAGGACGCCGCCATCACCTACGATCACATCGCGCACAGCCCGCACTGCTCGATGGAGAAGGCGCGTCGACTACTGGGTTTCCAGCCCCGCTACACGGCCCTGGCGGCCGTCGCCGAGGCGGTGGAGCACCTGCTCGCCACCGGCCGGCTGACCGCGGACCCGGGCGGTGCGGTCAACGTACGGTCAGCTTGCCTTTCATGAAGGTGTGGATGGTGCACAGGTAGTCGTATGTGCCTGCCTTGGTCGGCGCGGTGAACGTGGTGGTGGAACCATCCGCAATGTCACCGGTATCGAACGACTTGTTGTCCTTGGCTGTCACGGTGTGCGTCGTTGTGTCCTCATTGGATACTGTCACCTTCGCACCCGACTTGACCGTCAGGTCCAGTGGCTTGAACTCGAAGTTCTTGATGGTGATGCGCGCCGGCCCGGTCGCCGCCGAAGCCGATGCACTCGACGACGAAGACGAGTAGCCGCCACCACCACCGGAACAGGCAGGCAACGCAGCCACGCAGAGCGCAGCAGCCAACAGGGTTGCGTGCCGGTGCGCGCGCATCATGGCCTCTCCGGAGGTCTCAGGTCGGTCAGGGCAACGGCCCCTCGACATTCACCGGGACCGCAGCGTCATTGTCCGCCGAAGCCGGTGCTGCCGGCACCAGGTTGACGAAATCGCCGTCCCGCCCGCAGCCAACAGCGCACACCGTGTGAACCCCTACGGATCGCGCTCTGCCTCCGGAGCAGGATGGGTCCATGACGGACCATGCGCAGAACAGCAGAAACGTCCTGATCACGGGGGCGTCCTCGGGGATAGGCGCGGCGACCGCGCGGATGTTCGCGTGCAACGGATTCCGGGTCTTCGGCACCAGCCGCAGCAAGCATCCGGACGCCAACGGAGTGGAGATGCTGCAACTGGACGTACGCATCGCCGAGTCAGTCACCCAGTGTGTCGGCGAGGTGCTCGACCGGGCCGGGCACCTCAACGTACTTGTCAACAATGCCGGAGTGATGCACGAGGCGGTCGCCGAGGAGACCTCGATGGCCGAGGCCGCCGAGGTGTTCGAGGTCAACCTGTTCGGCACGGCCCGGGTCACCAACGCGGTACTGCCGGGTATGCGGACGCGCCGGCGCGGTCGGATCATCAACATCGGCTCGGCGGCCGCGTGGGTGGGCGAGCCCGGCGAGGCGTTCTACGCCGCATCCAAGGCGGCGCTGGCCCGCTACAGCGAGGGCCTGCGGCATGAGGTCTGGCCGCTGGGCATCACGGTAAGCCTGGTCGAGCCGGGCGCCTTCGTCACCGGAGTCCTGCAGGCTGCCGCCACTCCGCAGCATCCGATCGCCGACTATGACGAGGTCCGGGCCGCCGCGCACCGTACCTTCCAGCGGAGCCTCGGGCAGGGCGATGATCCTGCCGAGGCCGCTGCACTGATACTGAGGATCGCCCGCACCCCTAGGCCCCGACTGCGCTACGGAGCCGGACGGGAAGGACGGTGGCTGCCCTACCTCAGGACCTTGCTGCCGCAACGTCTCACCGACACGCTACTGCGCCGCAGTTTCGGTCTGCCCGCGCCGGCCGCGGACAACTCACGCGACCGGCACTGAGCCGGTCCGTGCGTACCGTGCGGTCAGCAGCGGTACACACCATCCCCGCTCACCCCGGGCCGTGCCGGTCACGGCGTGCTGTCGGCCGGCGGTGAGGTGCGGGATGCGATCGCGGACTGGATCCGCCGCAGCGTGCGCAGGGCCTTCTTCGCCGCGACGTTCACCCGGCCGTCGAACACGGTGCTGCCCCGGTCGGTGGCCATCAGCCGTTCCAGGATCGCCACTGCGCGATCGTCGCCGGTCGAGCCGAGTGCGACGGCCGCCCAGTAGCGCTGGTCCGGGTCGTCGCTGTCGGCCGCGGCGCACAGCCGGGGGATGACCTGCGGGCCGAAGGTCGCCAGGGCGCTGGCGAGATAACCGATCCGCTGGAAGCGGCGATGCCCGAACGCGTGCCACAGCGCCGCCAGCGCCTCGTCACCGCCGATCTTGGCCAACGCGTCGGCGCTTCGCTGACGCATCCATTCGGCCGGGTCGTCCAGCAGTGGCGCGAGCAGCGGCACCACTGTGGCGTCACCGAGTTCCCCCAGCCCGATCACGGCCTGTTCGCGGGCCAACCACTGGTCGTGTTCCAGCAGCGGGACCAGGTCCCCGACCGCGGCACGCATACCGAGTGCGGTGACCCCCATCGCGGCCCAGGCCTGACAGTTGTACCGGGTGTCGGCCAACGCCGCACGAAGGGGTGCCTCCAGGCTCGCGTCGCCGAACACGGCAGCCTGGTTGAGCGCCCGGCAGTACAGCGAGCGGTGGTAGTCCGGGTAGTCGCGGACCACCGCGCGCAGCGTCGCTGCCGCGGTCAGGTCACCGCGGCTGCCGGCACGGTCGAGCAGTTGGTACAGGTGTTCGGACCGGTCGTCCAACGCGCCGTCCTGTAGGGGGCGCGGATCAGCGGAGTTCACCGCGGCCACGCTACCGGTCGGGTCGGGGTGGCAACGCGCTCACCCGGCCGGCGCCATCGGTCACGCGCAGTCGAGTTGATGGGACTGCGGTGTCACCGCTGGTGTGCTGTCCCGGCAGGTCTGGCAATGGTGCTGGCCGTTCGGCGAGTCGCGGTTGGCGTCCCAGCCGGCGAAGGATGCGGCGGCACGGAGCAGACGCCAGTCGTGGCAGGAGTCGTCGTAGCACAGAAACGCCGTGCCGCAGCCGTCACACAAGAGCTGGTAGTAAGGCTGATCATCGTTGTGCCACCACACTCGCCGCGTCATCGTCGCGGTGTCTCCCTCCGGGTTCCGAGGCGACCGGACGGTGCCACTGCCCGCACGACGGAAGTACACGACGTGACGGCGCAGACCGGAGCAACGATCCCGTCCCGGTCACGTGCCCCGTACAGCACTCCACTGATACGACACAGACTATTTTGTTCAATACAGATTTTGTGGTACCCGGCGGGCAGTTATCGCTGTGAGGCGCGTCTCAGTAACACATTGGTGGCGCAACTGCCGCGTCGTCGGTACCGGCGACATCAGCCCGTGACCCGGGCGACATCCTCGGTCACCATCACATCCGGTACGTGCAGCAGACGACGGCCGGCGAACAGAACGAGCACGCTCAGCCCGGTGGTCACACCGGCGAACGAGGCGGCCCAGCCCGGGGTGGCGCGCTCCAGGATCGTGCCGACGACCGCCGCTCCGACCGCCATGCCGGAGGTGAAGACGGTGATCAGCCAGGCGAACGCCTCGGTGGTGGTGCCAGGAGGCGCCAGCTGGCCGACCAACACGAAACTGACCGTCAGCAGCGGCGCGAAGAACAGACCGGTGACCAGCATCAACACCACCATCAGCGGCGGTGCCGGCACCAGGGCAAGCAGCCCGTAACCGATCATCAACCCGACAGCCAGCAGCAGCGCCCGCCGCGGCAACGACATCCGCCAACGAATCAGCCCGTACCCGACCGCGCCGACCAGCGCGCCGCCGGCGTTGAGAGCCAGCAGGCTGCCCGCACCGCCGGGGATGTGGTGCCGTTCGGCGTAGTAGACCACCAGCACATTCAGGGTGCCGATGGCCAGGCCGGTGCCGATCAGGCCGAGGAACAGCACCACAAGGCCCCGGCTCCGCAACGGCCCCAGCCAGTGCGGCGAGCGCTGCGCGGCCCGGTACCGGCGCGACGGCGCCGCGCTGGACACGATCAGTACCCCGACGGCGCCGAGTACTGCCGCCACCCACAGCGCCAGCGCCGGGAACGCCACCGCGGACAGGCCGGCCACCAGCAGCGGGGCGCCGACGAAGATCAGTTCCTGGGAGCCGGAATCTACCGCGTACGCCATCTCCAGTCGCGCCCCGGGCACCAGTGAAGGCCACAGCACCCGCAGGCAAGGCTCCAACGGCGGGGTCGCCGCTCCGGCCAGGACCGCCCCGACGATCACCCCGGCGCGGTGCTGCGGCGCCGCCCCGATCACCAGGAACCCGGCTCCCGCCAGCATGGCCGTGGCGAGCAGCACCCGGGGCTGTCCGATCCGGTCGACCAGCCTGCCCAGCAGCGGCCCGCCGAGCGCGGAGGCGACGGCGAAGGTACCGGCCGCGAACCCGACGAAGCCGTACGACGCGCCGACGTGGCGTAGGGCCAGGGGAATCGCCAGGATCGCCATCGCACTGGGCAGACGCCCGATCAGTGTGCCGATCAGCAGGCGGGCAACGTACGGCGAACGCAACAGGCTCAGATAGCCCATCGGGCCACCTCCGACGTGGGGATCTGCGTCAGCATCGTCCGTCACTCCTCACCGCGGCGGTCCGGTCGACAAGCCGGGGCCCTCGACCATGGTCCCGTACACCAGCCATTCAGGATCTCAGCTCCGGCAGAGGTCCGGCACCTCAGTCCTGCCCGGCATGCTCGGCACAGGCGCTACGTAGTTCGGCCAGCATCGCGCGGACCGCGTCGACCCGCATCCGGTCCGGCCACAGCTCGACCTCGATCGACCGGGGCGGCCAGTCGTACAGGGGGCGTGACACCACCCGTTCGTCGTGGTGCGCGCGCAGCGCGAGACGTGGCAGCAGGGCTACCCCGAGCCGGTACGCGACGAGGGCCTGCATGGCGACGTAGTCGTCGGCGACGATGCTGACGGTGGGGGTGAAACCACAGCCGGCCGCCGCCCGCTGCAGGATGTCCTGGAAACTCTGGCTGTTGATGATCCAGGTCGCGTTGGCCAGCTCGGCCAGTGCGATGCCGGGATGCCCGGCCAGCGGGTGGTCGACGGGCAGCACCACCTGCACCGGATCTTCCAACAGCACCACCCGTTGCAGTGCGGTGTGGCCGGTGGGCTGAGGGCCTCGGGCCGGCGCCGGGGTCTCGTACCGGTAGGAGAAGGCCAGGTCGATCTCGCCGCGTCGGACCATGGCGGTGGCCAGCGGCGGCTCCGCCTGACTGAGCTGTATCTCCACCTCAGGCCGGACCAGCCGCATCGCCGCCATCGCGGCCGGTACCACCGTCGCACAGCCGCTGGGGAATGCGGCGAGGCGGACCAGACCGGTCTGTGAGCCGACAATGTCGGCGAGGCTGCGCTCGGCGGTCTGAATGGAGCTGAGGATCCGGTCGGCGTGCGCGGTCAGCGTCTCCCCTGCCGGGGTGAGCCGGGCGGCCCGACCGTTGCGGACCACCAGCACGGTGCCGACCTCGCGTTCCAGGTTGCGCAGTTGGTAGGAGACCGCCGGCTGACTGAAGCCGAGTTCTGCTGCGGCTGCGGAGAGTGACCCGGTCCTGGCGATCTCCTGGAGCAGCCGCAGATGACGCGGGTCGAACATGAGGAAAGGGTAAGCGAGTGCGGGCACCCTCGGCGACCGGCGCCGGTGCGCTGCATCACCTGGCCGGACCAGCCTGGTGACCAGGAGCGACCGGTCGCGTCACGGAAGCGCGCCGATCATAGGGACCAAACGCTCTATAGGTGACGTATAACCAATTCATCGGGTTCCTGAGAAAGCCTCTATTAGCTCTCAGACGTATCGCGTCCTATCCTTCATGCCCATGGCGGCTGGGGCACTGGTACCGGCGCGGTGACCGCGCTCGGCCGTCGCCGCCCCTCCGGCGCATCCCCCACTGAAGGAGATCCATGTCCGTTCCGAGAATCGGCACCCGCCGGCAGCGAATCCTCGCCGTGGCGGCACTTGCGGCACTGACCGGCGGCCTGACCGGATGCGGCGGTTCCGCTGCCCTGCCGACCGACGGGAAAGCCAAGGGCGGCAACCCCTCCGCCCTCAGCCAGGAGCAGATCGTCGGCAAGGCTCCGGTCGCCCCGGCCTCGGCCATCCCCGCCGGTTCCTGGATGGACAAGGTACGCAAGCGGGGCACCCTGCTGGTCGGTGGCACCGACGCCGGCGCGCTGTTCTCCCAGAAGAACCCGGTGAGCGGAAAGCTGGAAGGCTTCGACGCCGGCCTCTCCCAGATGCTGGCGAAATACATCATCGGCAAACCCAGCACCAAGCTGTCACTCACCACAGTGGACACCCGGGAGACGATGCTGCAGAACGGCACCGTGGACAGCGTGTTCGCCACCTACACCATCACCCCGCAGCGGGCGAAGAAGGTGAACTTCGCCGGTCCCTACTACGAGTCCGGCGACTCGATCCTGGTGAAGGCGGGCAACACCACGATCAAGGGCCCTTCCGACCTCAACGGCAGGACCGTGGCCACCGAAGGCAACTCCACCGCCGCGCTGGACATCAAGAAGTTCGCGCCGAAGGCGAAGGTGCTGCTGTTCCAGGAGGACGGTGCCTGCGTCGCGGCCGTCAAGCAGGGGCGTGCCGACGCGTACGTGCTCGACCAGGGCATCCTGATCGGCGACGCGTCCAACGACAAGCAGTTGAGCGTGGTCGGTCAGCCCTTCACCAAGGAGCCGTACGGCATCGGACTGCCGAAGAAGAACCCGGAGGCCAAGGCCTTCGTCAACGCCTGGCTGAAGAAGATCTACGCCGACGGCGAGTGGGAGAAGCTGTGGAAGGCCACCATCGGCACGCAGGTTCCCGGCAAGGCGCCGGCTCCACCGACCATCGGTTCCGCCGACGGTTCCTGACGGGTCGCCGTGACTGAGATCGTCAAGCACATCGGGGTTCTCGCCGGCGGTCTCGGGCTGACCCTGGAACTGTCGCTGCTCGGTTTCACCGGCGCCCTGACGCTAGGCACCGTACTGACCATCATGCGGGTCAGCCCGATCACCCCGTTGACGGTCGCCGGCACCGTCTACGTCGAGGTGTTCCGTAACGTCCCGCTGCTGGCGTTCCTGGTGCTGTTCGTCTTCGGCCTGCCCGACGCCGGGATCTCCTACTCGCTCTTCACCTCCGAGACGGTCTGCCTGGCGCTGTACTTCGCCGCCTACGTCTGCGAGGTGATCAGGGGAGGCATCAACGCCGTACCGGTCGGCCAGGCAGAGGCCGCCCGGGCGGTGGGCATGACGTTCGCCCAGTCGTTGACCACGGTGATCCTGCCGCAGGCGTTCCGCACCATGGTGCAACCGCTGGCGAATGTGTTCATCGGGGTCGTGCTCGCCTCGTCGCTGGGTGCCGCGGTCGGTGTCAGCGAGCTGACCGGCCGTACCCAGATCCTCGACCTGCAGTACGACGAGCCGATCCCGACGTTCCTACTGGCGACCCTCGGCTACATCTCGGTCACCCTGGCGGTGGCCCTGATGGCCGGTCGGATCCAGAAACGGATGGCGGTGCGCCGATGAGTACGGCCAGCCGGGTGCTGTTCGACCCGCCCGGCCCCCGGGCGCAGCGTCGGATCAAGGTCCTGACCGGGCTGTCGGTGTTCGTCCTGGCCGCGCTGATCGGCCTGGCCACCCTGCAGTTCGGTCAGCATGGTCAGCTCACCGCCGACAAGTGGCGGCCCTTCGGGCTGTGGCCCTACCAACGCTTCCTGCTCCAGGGTCTGCTGCTGACGTTGAAGGCGGCGGCGGTGGCGGCCGTACTGGCGTTGCCGTTCGGGGCGCTGCTCGCGCTCGGGCGGCTGTCAGCGCACCGGCCGCTGCGTACCCTGGCCGGTGGTTTCGTGGAACTGTTCCGGTCCGTACCGCTTCTGCTGGTGCTGTACATCTTCCTGCTGGCGGTGCCGAGGGCCGGCTACACCTTCCCGGTGTTCTGGGAACTTGTCCTACCGATCGTGCTGTGCAGTTCGGCGTTGCTGGCCGAGATCTTCCGGGCCGGCGTGCTCGCCCTGGACCACGGCCAGACCGAGGCCGCGTACGCGATCGGGATGCGGCGCGGGCAGGCGATGCGGCTGGTGATCCTGCCCCAGGCGGTCCGGCTGGTGGTGCCGACCCTGGTCTCCCAACTGGTCAGCCTCCTCAAGGACACCACCCTGGGATATGTGGTCAGCTACCCGGAACTGCTCAACGAGGGCAAGGCACTGGGTTCGTACACACACGACTTCGTGCAGAGTTACCTCGTGGTGACGGTGGTCTTCGTGGCCATCAACGCGGCCCTGTCCCAACTGGCGCATGCGCTGGAACGCCGGGCCGCCCGTCGTCCCCGGGCATCGGGCACCGGACCCGGTGCCGACGCCGACACGGTCGGGCCCGGCTACGACGCGCCCGGGGCCACGGGGCTGAGGCTCGCCGCCGCGCCAGCCGGTGCCGGAGAGCAGGGCTGATCGAGCGGCCAGGCGAGGGCGTCCACCGCGTCAGCGGACCGACGACGGCGGGCCACGGCGGCGCGTTGCCGCTGCGCCCCACCACCGGTCTCCCGCAGGCGCGCCAGGGCGTACCGGGCGAACTCCTCGTCCCCGGTGTCGCGCAGTTGGGTACGGACATGGTCGACAAGGGAGTCGACCAGCCCCCAGGCCGGAACCATCGAGCCGGTCCGCGGATCGATGCCCCGACCGGCCAGTCCGTCGTGCGCGGCGCGCCAGAGCCGGGCACGCAGCACTTCGTGGGGAAGGACCCGGATCGGGTCCGGGTCCTGCAGCATCCGCGCGGCCAGCGCCCGTACCAGGGCTGCGAGCAGTCCCGCCTCCTCGACCGAACCCGCGACGTCGGAGATCCGTACTTCCAGGGTCGGTTCGTGCTCGGACAACCGGGTGTCCCAGTAGACCATCCCCCGGTCCAGGATCGCGCCGGCGCGCAGCAGCGTCTCCACCAGGGATTCGTAGTGGTCGATGGACTCGAAGTGCGGTGGCGGTCCGGCTGAGGGCCACCGACTCCACAGCACATGCCGCCAGCTGGCGTACTGGGTGTCCATGTCATCGTGCAGCGGCGAGTTGGCGGTCAGGGCCAGCAGTACGGGTAGCCACTGGCGCAACTGGTTGCTGACGGCCAGGCCGCTGGCCCGGTCGGGGATTCCGATGTGGACATGGCAGGCGCAGGTCAGGCAGGCCCGCGCGAGATGCCCGAATTCCCGCGAGATGCGTTCGTAGCGGGCGTCACGGGTGAGCAGCGGACCGTCGTTGACGGCCAGCGGCGCGGTGCCGCTGGGCAGCAGGCGTAGGCCATGCCGGCTCGCCTGGACGGCCAGTTGGGTGCGCAGCGCCGTCAGTTCGGCGACGGTCTCCGCCGCGGTGGAACACACTCCCGTGGCGGACTCGACCTGGCAGCGCATCAGTTCCTGGGTGATCTGGCCGGTGCCGGCAGTTGCCCCGTCGGTGACCTCCCGGCCACGGGAGGCGACCTGCCCGTCCCGGTCGACCAGCAGGAACTCCTCCTCGACACCGATCGTCAGCACGCCCTCCGACACGATGCGCCTCCATGACGTGTCGACGATGTGACACTCCGTACTCCACTATCCCACCGATCCACCGGGCTGGCATCGCAACGTCCGCGATGGACTGCGCTACGACCGATTTCCGCGCTAGTTCGGCCTTGTCCGGAGAGATCCCCGAACGGCCGTGCCCGCCCATCGCGACGGTTTGCCCGCCGGGCGCCCGGGAAGGTACGAGGAGTGCCCGTCGACGACCGGGATCTGGCGAACCAGCTGCTCAGGCGGTACGGAACGGCCTACGCCGCGCGGCCTGGCGTTGACCGCACATCATCTGACCCGTTGCTGCGGGTCGGATTCGGCGGACAGCAGCTGGGCGGTCACCAGGTGGGTGAATCCACCGGCCCGGTTGAGCTGGATGGCGTCCACCAGATCGCTGAGCACCCACGTCACATAGCACCAGAGGGGTACGAGTGGCCCCTGGTCGGGCAGTGCCCGACCACCCGTCCCGGCGCTCCAGCCGAACGGATCCTGACCCAGTGCGGCTGCGGTCAGTACACCGGCGACCAGCGGCAGCTGCGCGTCGCTGACCGTACGGAGCCTGAGAGCCCGGAGTCGGCCGAGGACCCGTGGCACCACCAGCTCCATTCGGCCCGGCTCCCCGCTCTCGGGTACGACCACCTTCGTGCCGGCGCTGATCAGCAGGGCGAAGGCGGACGCCAGGTCGGCACTGTCCCAGGATCCACGCAGCACCGCGATGTCCTGGTTGACCTCGTCCTCGGACCGCCCGTCGGCGAGCCCTTCGGCCAGCTCGACCATGGTGAGCGCCGCGACGACCGCCCCAGGCAGTATCAGATCGTCGGTGGTCGATGCCTTATCTGCGCTGTCCTGGGGGTCTGTCATCCCGACAAGGTATCCGCAGCCCGCCGCCACCGCGATTCCAGCTGATCGGAACGACATGCCCGATGCGCCCCATGGTCCGGACGCTCCCCTTCCAGCCGCCTTGAGGTGTTCGGGGGAGCTTGTCGACACCCGCGGCCCGGGTAGTTCCGGACGTGTCGATCGGCGCCCGGCGGGTAGCCCGGAGAAGGCCGCGACCCACCGGCCGGGCACACACCGACGGGAGATGTTGTGAACCGACCCACCGATACGCAGCGCCATCGCCTGCTCGCAAGCTACCTGAGCGACCACCTGGCCGGCGCCACCGCCGGCGTGGAACTCGCCCGCCGGATCGCGTACGCACGACGGCACTGCTCCGACGGGATGCAGCTGCGTCAACTGGCCGGCGAGATCGCCGCGGACCGCGCCGCACTGATCGAGTTCATGCACCAGCTGCACGTACCGGTGCGGCGGGTGAAGGTCCTGGCCGGCTGGTTCGGCGAGAAGGCCGGCCGGCTCAAGCCCAACGGCACCCTGTTCTCCCGGTCCCCGCTCAGTACCTTGATCGAACTGGAGACCATGCGCCTCGGGGTGGAGGGCAAGGCCGCCGTGTGGCGCTCTCTGCGGGAGGTCGCCGAATCCGACGGGCTGCTGGACCGCGGGCACCTCGACTCGCTGATCGAACGGGCCGAGCGTCAGTCCCGGGCGCTGGAGCGGCGGCGCCGCAGCGTGGCCCGGACCGTACTGGTGGGCCGCGAAGACGATGCGGTCCGGCTGGTGCGCTGACACGCCGGAATGCTCCGGCGCCCGCTGTGTCGCCGGGAGAGCACTCTTGCCCGTACTCTCCCCGCGGACCTGCGGTGATCTGGTCTCGGTAGGCTGGTCACACATCCGCGCCAAGCTGCTGCCGAATCAAAGGAACGCGTCGTGAGCGACCAGCCCGCATCCCCGTCCACTCCGGACACGCCCACCTCCGGTGAGGCGGCCGAGGACCTTCCGGAGCAGATGCGAGTACGCCGGGCCAAGCGCGATGCCCTGCTGGAATCGGGCACCGACGCCTACCCGGTGACGGTCACCCGCACCCACAGCCTCGCGCAGATCCGGCAGCAGTACGCCGAACTTCCGGTCGACCACGCCACCGGTGACGTGGCGTCGGTGACCGGTCGGGTCATGTTCATGCGCAACACCGGCAAGCTGTGCTTCGCCACCCTGCAGGAGGGCGACGGAACGCAGTTGCAGGCGATGCTGTCGCTGAACTCGCTGGGCGCCGAACGGCTCAACGACTGGAAGCGGCTGGTCGACCTCGGTGACCAGGTCTGCGTCACCGGCGAGATCATCACCAGCCGGCGCGGCGAGTTGTCGGTGATGGCGTCGGGCTGGCAGATGGCGGCCAAGGCGCTGCGCCCGCTGCCGGTCGCGCACAAGCCGCTGTCGGAGGAGACCCGGGTACGCCAGCGTTACGTCGACCTGATCATGCGCCCGCAGGCGCAGCAGATGGTCCGTACCCGCGCCGCGGTGGTCCGCAGCCTGCGCGATTCGTTCCACGAGCGCGGTTTCATCGAGGTCGAGACCCCGATGCTGCAGCCGTTGAAGGGCGGCGCGGCGGCGCGGCCGTTCGTCACCCACTCCAACGCCATGGACACCGACCTGTATCCTGCGGATCGCGCCGGAGCTCTACCTGAAGCGTTGTGTGGTCGGCGGCATCGACAAGGTCTTCGAGATCAACCGCAGCTTCCGCAACGAGGGCGCCGACTCCACCCACTCCCCCGAGTTCGCGATGCTGGAGTTCTACCAGGCCTGGGGCGACTACAACTCGATGGCGGCGCTGCTGCGTGAGGTGATCCAGGAGGCGGCGCACCGGCTGACCGGCTCGCACGTGGTCACCCTCGCCGACGGCAGCGACTACGACCTGAGCGGCGACTGGCGCTGCATCACCGTGTTCGGCTCGTTGTCCGAGGCGCTCGGCGAGCAGATCACCGTCGACACGCCGTACGCGCGGTTGGCCGAACTGGCCGACAAGGTGGGCCTGGGCGTCGACCCGATCTGGGGCCCCGGCAAGCTCGCCGAGGAGCTGTTCGAGGAGGTCGTCGTGCCCTCCCTGCACGCGCCGACGTTCGTGCGCGACTACCCGGAGGAGACCAGCCCGCTGACCCGCGCGCACCGCGACGAGCCGGGCCTGACCGAGAAGTGGGACCTCTACATCCGCGGTTTCGAACTGGGCACCGGCTACTCCGAGCTGGTCGACCCGGTCATCCAGCGGGAGCGGTTCGAGAGCCAGGCGAAGCTGGCGCAGAAGGGCGACGACGACGCCATGCCGCTCGACGAGGACTTCCTGCGGGCGATGGAATACGGCCTGCCGCCCACCGGTGGTGTCGGTATCGGCATCGACCGGCTGCTGATGGCCGTCACCGGCCTCAACATCCGCGAGACGATCCTGTTCCCGCTGGTCCGTTCGGAGTAGCCGGGGCGCTGACCCCGCTGGCCCGTATCCGGGGCCAGCGGGATCGGGCTACCGACCGGCGGACAGGTCGTAGACCGTGCTGCCGCCGACCGTACGGGCGCTGAAGTGGCCGGCCACCCAGCTGCTGATCTGGCCGCCGGTACCCGAACCGCCGGGTCCGCCCCGTCCTCCCCCGGGACCGCCTGTGGCGAGGACGAAGTAGCTGACCTGTCCGGTGGACACGTAGTGCCGGAACTGGGTCAGTGTGGGGTAGGGGTCGCTGCCGCTCCAGCCGCCGATCGCCAGTACCGATGTGCCGGTGGACAGTTCCAGGCCGGCCGCCGACTGTGAACCGACGGTCGCGGCCGCCCACCGCGCCCCGGTCCCCTTCAACAGTGCATCCAGTGCGGCGTTGGAACCCTGCCGACCCGGCATCCGCCCGCCACCCGGCATCATGCCGGCCCCGGCCTGTGTACCGGCCACCGGTGATCCGGTCGTCCGGGCGCCGGGAGGGCGACCGGATCCGCCCGGGCCCGCGCCGCTTCCCCCGGGACCGGCGGTGGGAATGCTGCCGGTGTGCGGTGTCGCCGCGGTGTCCAGCGCGTAGCCGGCCGGAGCGGCGAGCCCGACGACGATCAGCACAGCGGCCATGACCAGCGCCGTGCGCCGCGCCGGCCGGCCGTCGACGACCAGCCAGACCGCCGCGGCCAGCGTCAGCGCGAGCACCGTGTAGCGCAGCCACGGCTGCCACGACGGCGCGCGGTACAGCAGGGCGTACGACCAGGCGCCGGTGACCACGAGCATCGCGATGAGCGCGGCCCGGGCGCCGGGGCGCGTCCGGCGCGCCCACAGTTGGCTACCCGCCGATCCCGATCACCGCACCGATGGCCGGCGCCAGCGCGACCGTGTAGTACGGGTGGATGATGCCGGCCATGTAGCTGAACACGCCGGCGGTGACCACCAGCCACCCGCCCCACAGCAGCAACGAGGCCCGCACCCGGTCGGTGCCCGGTGCTCGGCGGGTCAGCCACAGCCCGGTGACCAGTGCGATCAGCGCCGCCGGCAACAGCCAGGACACCTGGCTGCCGAACTGGGTGCTGAACATTCTGGTGATGCCGGTCGCGCCACCGAACCCACCACCGCCCGGGCCGCCTCCGCCGCCCGGCCCTCCACCGTTTCCCAACACCCGGTCCAGTCCGTTGTAACCGAAGGCGAGCTGCAGCAGGCTGTTGTCGGTGGAGTTGTCGATGTACGGCCGCTCCGCCGCCGGCCACAGCGCCACCAGAGCCACGTACCAGCCGGCACTGACCACCACGGCGGCGCCGGCGACGAGCAACTGCCACACCCGTCGGCGCAGCCGTACCGGCGCGTCCACCAGGTAGGCCAGCGCGAACGCCGGCAGCACCAGGAACGCCTGCAGCATCTTGGTCAGGAAACCGAAACCGACGGCGGCACCGGCGAGCGCGAGCCAACCCGTGCTGCCGCGCTCGATCGCCCGAACCACCGCGTAGCCACCGAGGCACAGCAACAGCACCAGCAGCGCGTCCGGGTTGTCGAAGCGGAACATCAGCACCGCGACCGGGGTGGTGGCCAGCACGGCCCCGGCCAGCAGCCCGGCGGCGTACCCGGACACCCGACGCACCGCACCGTAGGTCGCCGCGACACCGCCGACCCCGCACAGCGCCTGCGGAACCAGCATGCTCCACGAGGAGAAGCCGAAGATCCGACCGGACAGCACCATCAGCCACAGCGCGGCCGGTGGCTTGTCGACGGTGACCCCGGCGCCCGGGTCCAGCGCGCCGAACAGCCACGCCTTCCAGCTCTGGGTACCGGCCTGTACGGCAGCGGCGTAGAACTCGTTGGCGTTGCCGGAGGAACCGAGCCCCCACAGGTACAGCAGAGCGGTGGCGCCCAGCAACACCACCAGCCCGGGCCGTACCCAGCGGGGCCGGCCGGCCGCTGTTGTGGTCGGTGCCGGTCGGGACAATGGTCGGGACAGCATCGACGTGCTCACAGATCCTCCACAACAGACGGTCGATGGGCGCCGAAGACCCAGGCTCGCAGCAACAGGAACCGCAGCACGGTGGCGAGCAGGTTCGCGGCCACCAGCGCGGCGAGTTCGGCTGCCCGGTGCGCAGAACCGACCGCGGCGTGCAGCAGTGCCAGGGCGCCGCTGGTGAGGCCGAGACCCAGCAGGAACACCAGCATTCCCTGTACGTGGTGACGGTACGCCCCGCGTACCCCGCTCACCCCGAAGGTGAGCCGCCGGTTCGCGGCGGTGTTGGCCACCGCGGTCACCAGCATGGCCACCAGATTGGCGCCCTGGGCACCGAGCGGTTCCCGCAACACCAGATACAGCAGCAGGTAGGCCACGGTGCAGCCGGCACCCACCACCCCGAACCGGAACAGTTGACCGATCAGTCCACCCGGGCTGCCGGGCCGGGCGATGAGCGGATGGCGACCCGACCTGCGCCGCAGATCCGACAGCGGCAACCGGCCGGTGGCCAGATCCCGGCCGAGCCGTACGATGCCGCGCAGGTCGGCCACCGCGGTGGCCAGGATGTCCACCCGGCTGTCCGGATCATCCACCCAGTCCACCGGTACCTCGTGCACCCGCAGCCCGGCGCGCTGGGCCAGTACGAGCAGTTCGGTGTCGAAGAACCAGCCGGTGTCCTGGATCAGCGGCAGCAGTTGACCGGCCACGTCCCGGCGGACCGCTTTGAACCCGCACTGCGCATCGGAGGAACCGATGCCGAGCGTGCCGCGCAGGATCAGGTTGTAGCAGCGGGAGATCAGTTCCCGTTTCGCTCCGCGTACCACTCGCGAGCCCTGGCACAGCCGACTGCCGACCGCCAGGTCCGAGTGCCCGGACACCAGCGGCGCGATCAGCGGTAGCAGCGCGGCCAGGTCGGTGGACAGATCGACGTCCATGTAGCACAGGATGTCGGCGTCCGAGGCCGACCAGGCCGCCTTGAGCGCCCGCCCCCGGCCCTTGGCGTCCAGATGCCTGACCCGCACCTGCGGATACTGCGCGGCCAGCCGGTGGGCCACCGCGAGAGTGTCGTCGGTGCTGGCATTGTCGGCCACGGTGATCCGGAAACTGTAGGGCAACTGCGCAGTCAGGTGCTCGTGCAGCCGCCGTACGCACGGGCCGAGATCGTCCTGTTCGTTGTGGACCGGCACGACCACGTCGAGCACCGGTGCGGGGTCAGCGGGCTGGCGGCTCTCCTCGAACCGGGGCTCTGGAACCGTTCTGATGACCATGGAACGACCCTGGCGGCCCGCGCTTTGCCGGCTGTGTGGCCTGCCTGTACGTGCCCTGTGAGCCATGCCGGTCACCGGTTGCCGAGCTCGTACACGGTGACACCGGCGACGGTGCGGGCCGGGTAGTGTGCCGCCACCCATGCCGCGATCTGTTGCGGTGCGGCACTCCCCGATCCGGTACCCGCGCCGGGCCGGCCGGCGCGCAGCCCGTCGCCGATGTAGTAGTGGATCTCTCCGGCCCACACCAGGGCACGGAACTGCACCAGGGTCGGATAGGCATCGGTTCCGTTGAATCCGCCGATCGCCATCACCGGGTAGCCGGTACCGAGCTGGTATCCGGCCGCGCTGTTGGATCCGATCACGGCCGCCACCCACCGGTACCGGCTGTGCCGGGCCCGCAGCAGGGAGACCAACGCGTCCGGTGGTGACGTGCTGTCCAGCAGAGCCATCCCCCCACCGGGCCGAGCACCACCAGGGCCACGGATCGCACCAGCACCGGGCGGGCCCGCCGACGGGATCGCGCCGGTGTGCGGTGTCGCTGCGGTCGCCACCGAGTACGCGGCGAGGCCGGCCAGTGCCGTCAGGGTCGCGAGCACCGCCAGCACGCTGACCGCCGGCCCGGACGAGCGGACCACCAGCAGCAGCGCAACGACGGCCAGCCCACCGAACAGCACCAGGTAGCGCAACCCGGGCAGCCATCCGGGGGCGCGGGCCAGCAGCACGTACGACCAGATCACGGTGACCGCGATGATGGTGGCCAGCAGCGGCCGGGCCCAACGCTCGGCGCGGTGCCGCCACAGCACGGCCGCGCCGACACCGACCAGCGCCCCGATCGCCGGTGCCAGCGCCACCGTGTAGTACGGGTGGATGATCCCGGCGGACAGGCTGATCACCGCACCGCTGACCAGCAGCCATCCGCCCCAGACGAGCAGGGCCGCCCGGGTACGGTCGGTGCGGGGCGCATGCCGGGTCGACCACAACCCGACCCCCAGCAGGATCAGCGCCGCCGGCAGCAGCCAGGACACCTGCGCACCCATCTCGGTGTCGAACAGCCGCAACCACCCGGCCTCCTGGTTGACGTTGCCCAGGCCGCCGGTCTCGTTGCCGGTGATCCGGCCGAAGCCGTTGTAACCGAACGCGAGTTCCAGCACGCTGTTGTGCTGGGTGCCGCCGATGTAGGGTCGTGACCCCGCCGGGACCAGCTCCACCAGTGCGACCCACCAGCCGGCGGCGGTCAGCAGCGCCAGGCCAGCTGCCAGCAGATGGGCGATGCGGCGCAGCGGCGTGGTCGGCGCCGCCACCAGGTACGCCAGCCCCAGCGCCGGCAGCACCAGGAACGCCTGCAGCATCTTGGTCAGGAAACCGAACCCGACCAGCGCGCCGGACAGCAGCAGCCAGCGCAGCCCCGCATGCTCGATCGCCCGTAGCGCGGCGTACCCGGCCAGGGTCAGTAACAGCACCAGCAGCGAGTCCGGATTGTTGAACCGGAACATCAGCACCGCGACCGGGGTCAGGGCGAACACCGCCCCGGCAGCCAGCGCCGCGCCCGGCGGATACCAGCGCCGCACCGCCAGGTACAGCACGCCGACCGACGCGACACCGGCGAGCGCCTGCGGCACCAGGATGCTCCAGGTGCTGAGCCCGAACAGCCGTACCGACGCATCGGTCAGCCACAGGGATGCGGGCGTCTTGTCCACGGTGATCGCGTTGGCCGCATCCGACGAGCCGTACAGGAATGCCGTCCAGTTGGACCCGCCGGCCTGTGCCGCCGCGGCGTAGAAGCTGTTCGCCCAGCCGGATGCGCCCAGCCCCAGCAGATACAGCAGGCCTGTCGCGGTCAGCAGAACGAGCACAGCCGGCCGGACCCAGCGCGGATCACCGGGCCTTCCCCACAGCCGGCGCCGCCAGCACACCGTGGCGGTTCGGGGAACAGTGGCGGTATCCACGGTCGCGGTGGCCCTTCCCGTTGGCGGTGTCGCCGCCATGCTCACCGACCGTCTTGTGTGATCCCGGTGCCGTTGCTGTGTACGGGCTGTGTCTGCTGGCGGGGCAGTCGTACCGTCACCCTGGTCTCGCCCGGGACGCTGCGCACCGAGACGTCCCCGTGGTGCGCGGCCACCACCGCCGCGACGATCGCCATGCCCAGTCCGGTACTGCCGGCCGCCCGGGACCGTGAACCGTCACCTCGGACGAACCGCTCGAAGACCTCCGGCAACAGTTCTGCCGGGATGCCGGGACCGTCGTCGGTGACGGCCAGATCGACCCGCTGTGCGCTGGCCCGCACACCCGTGGTGACCGTGCAGCCCGGCGGGGTGTGGGTACGGGCGTTGGCCAGCAGGTTCGCCAGCACCTGGTGCAGCCGGGCAGCGTCACCGGGCACGGTGACCGGCTCGTCGGGCAGGTCCAGACGCCAGTTGTGCCGTGGGCCGGCCACGTGCGCGTCCTGTACCGCGTCCACCACCAGCCTGCTCAGGTCCACCTCCTCGTGCACCAGCGGTCGTCCCGAGTCCAACCGGGCCAGCAGCAGCAGATCCTCCACCAGGGTGGTCATCCGGGCCGATTCGGACTCGACCCGACCGATGGCGTGCACCACGTCGTCGGGCAGTTGGTGGGCGCCCCGGCGGGTCAGCTCCGCGTAGCCGCGGATCGCGGCGAGCGGGGTGCGCAGTTCGTGGCTGGCGTCCGCGACGAACTGACGTACCCGCAGCTCGGAGGCGTGCCGGGCGCTCAGCGCGTTCGCCACGTGCCCCAGCATGCGGTTGATCGCGGCACCGACCTGACCGACCTCGGTGCCGGGGTCGGTGTCGGTGGCCGGTACCCGTACCGACAGCGCCACCTCACCCTGGTGCAGTGGCAGCTCGGCGACCCGGGCCGCGGTGGACGCCACCCGACGCAACGGACGCAGCGTACGGCGGACGATCAGCGCGCCGCCGGCGCCGGCGACCACCAGGGCGGCCACGGCGATCAGCAGTTCGACCACGGCGACCTGCATCAGTGTCCGGTTGATCGGGTCCAGCGGGAGCGCGGTGACGACCGCGCCGCCGGTGTCCGGTTCGGTGTAGGCCACCGCCCGGTACTGCCCGAGCCCGTCACCGAGCTGCACCGTGGTGGCGTGGCCGTCCACCGGAACCGCGGTGAGCTGCCGCGCGACCGCCGGGTCGGCGACCGTCTGCCATTGACCGGAGTGCACCCGGAACACGGTGCCGCTGTCACCGGTGGCCGACACCTCCGCCCGTACCAGTTCCGGCGGTAGTCCTGGCACCGACAGCGGTCGACCACCCCGTCGGTCTGCGAGCGGCCCGGGTGGGCCGTCCCGGTGTATGCGTACCGCCATGTGCCCGGCGTCGCGCAGCTGCGAATCGAACCGGGCGATCAGGAAGCCACGCAGGGCCAGCTGGGTGCCGATCCCCACGACCAGGCACACCACGGCCAGCAGGCCGACCAGGATCACGGTCAACCGGGTGCGCAGCGACCAGCCGCGCACCGACAGCCGGTGCCGACGCTCAGCTGACGGGTTTGAGGACATACCCCGCACCACGCATCGTGTGGATCATCGGTTTGCGGCCCGCGTCGATCTTCTTCCGCAGGTAGGAGATGTACAGCTCGACGATGTTGGCCTGACCGCCGAAGTCGTAGCTCCACACCCGGTCCAGGATCTGCGCCTTGCTCAGCACCCGGCGCGGGTTGCGCATCAGGAAGCGCAGCAGCTCGAACTCGGTCGCCGTCAGTGAGATCTCCTCGTCGGCGCGGCGTACCTCGTGGCTGTCCTCGTCGAGGGTGAGGTCACCGACGACCAGCATCGCCTCGGACACCGCGGTGGCCAGCGACGCCCGGCGCATCAGCGCACGCAGTCGCGCGACCACCTCCTCCAGGCTGAACGGCTTGGTCACATAGTCGTCGCCGCCGGCGGTCAGTCCCGCCACCCGGTCCTCCACCGCGTCGCGCGCGGTCAGGAACAGCACCGGCACGGTCGGGCGCTCGGCATGCAACCGCCGCAGCACGGACAGTCCGTCCATGTCCGGCAGCATGATGTCCAGCACCACCGCGTCGGGTCGGAAATCGTGCGCGGTACGGACCGCGCTCTGACCATCGGCGGCGGTGCGCACCTCCCAGCCCTCGTAGCGCAGCGCCATCGACAGCAGTTCGGTGAGGGTGGCCTCGTCGTCGACGACCAGCACCCGTACCGGCTGGCCGTCCGGGCGGGCCAACCGCGGACGCGCGGCGGGGCCGGGGGCGTCCGTACTCATGCTCACCATGCCGACATCCTGTGCCGGCACCCTGTACCGGCTTTGAGCGCCACCTGTGTGGATGCTGTGCGCGATCGGGCCGCCCTGGTTGCCGCAGGATGTACAGGTCTGTCACAGCCGCAGCACAGGCAGCGGCGGGACCGTCACAGTCACCGGCGGCCAGGCCGCGCCCAGATTCTTCCGATGGGATGGACGATGCACGACTCAGAGCCGGAACAGCAGCATCCCGTACCGGGTACTGCCGCTGTCGATGGTGGATCCACGCCGGGCGCCGACGGCCGGGAAACCCAGCCCGACCCGCCGCTGGCGCCGGGTGTCGTGGCGCCGCCGCAGCCTGCCCCGCAAGCGGCGCGTCGAGCAGCGTGGTCACCGCGTCGGCGGGCCACGGTGGGGGCGGTCGCACTGGTCGGTGCGTTGGCGCTGGGCGGTGGCGTGGTGTACGCGACCTCGCACGTGGCCGCCGCGAACGGCCAGCGCGCCTCCGGGCCTGGCGGGGGGTGGCGCAACGGCTTCGGCCGCGGGGGTCAGTTCCCGGGTGGACAGCGTCCGGGCGGCGGCATGGCCGGTCCGCAGCAGAACCTGTCCGGCCCGGCCGGTGCCCTGTACGGCCAGTACGTGGTGCGCTCAGGCAACGGTTACGCGGTGATGCTGACCCAGACCGGTACGGTGACCGCCTCGTCGAGCACGTCCCTGACGGTACGCAGTGCGAACGGGCACACCGTCGTCTACTCGGCGGACGCAACGACCACAGTGGACAATGGTGCGGCGAAGTTCACCGATGTCAAGGTGAACCACACGGTCAGCGTGCTGGCCACCCAATCGGGCCGCAGACTCACCGTGGTCACCGACAGCACACTGCTGGGCAACTCCGGTGCCGGTGCCCAGCCGCCCGGCCCCGTCACCAACTGACCGGTGCGCTCAGGGGCCGAGGTCCAGGTGGGCGTTGACCGCGCGGGCCGCCTCGGCCAGTTCCGGCAGTTCCACCACGCTGACACCGGCGGCGGTGAGCAGCTCGACGCCCTGGCAGTCGGCGACGAACAACGCGGGTTCGCGCCAGGCGATGGCGACCCGGCGGATGCCGGCGGCGAGGATCAGATCGGTACAGCTGCGCGGCCGGGATGCCCGCTGTGAGCACGGTTCCAGCGTCGAGTAGATCGTCGCGTCGGGCAGTCGCGGGTCGGCGGGGTCGAGCTTGGCCAGGGCCGACTCCTCGGCGTGCACCTTGGCGTCGGTCTCCCGCGAGTAGCCGCGCGCGATCTCGGCACCCGAGCCGTCCACGATGACGGCACCGACCGAGTACGCGCCGGCGACCGGCCGGCACCGCTGCGCCAACGCGATCGCCACGCGCATCCACCGCAGATCGTCCGGAACCGATGGCATCGACCCGCTCTCCCGTCGCTCGTCGCCGGCCTTCCGCCGCAGGCTACCCGCCGCTGAGCGAAATACCGGCGACCGGGCGGTATCAGGACCGAAGTTCGCCGTCCCGCACAGCGGCCACGAACGCCGCGAACGACTCCGGCGCGAGCGCGAACACCGGGCCCCGCGGATCCTTGGAATCGCGCACCCCGACCACACCCACCAGATTCGTCGCCACCTCGACACACTGATTGCTGGTACCGCTGCGGCTCGACTTCCTCCACGCAGCACCGGTGAGACCGTTCATCATTCCGCAAACCTCTCTGCCAGATGTTCGATGAAGGACCTGCTGTCCTCCACGTTGAGAGCGTGACGACCGATGTCGGCCCAGGCCGACTCGTAACTTGCGATCTCCTTCCGTTCCTTGAAAAAATTGTCTCCGAGGTAGCCGTCCGAGTAAAGGATCGACGGCTCGTCGCCCGGAAAGCGGAGCAGGATGAACTGCCCCGTCGTAGCACCGAGGTGCAGACCGCTGCCCAGACGAACAACCCGAACTGAGACGTTGGGCAGCATCCCAATCTGGTTGATTGTCCGAAGCTGGTCCGCCATCAGCGCTGCATTGTCGACCATCCGGAGGAGCGCGGTCTCGGCGATAATCACATCGAACACCAACGCCTTGGGCTTACGAACGAGCAGATCTTGTCTGGCCAGACGCAGTTTGACCCGCTTGCGGACCTCCGTCTCGTTGCGCGGCTGACCGTCGCTACCGGGCATCTGGATGATGGCGCGTGCGTAGTCGGCGGTCTGCATCAAGCCGGGGATCAGGTCGCTCTCGTACGTGGACATCGCGATGGCGTCGCGTTCCAGACCCAGGTAGATGTTGAGCTCGGCCGAGATGAGATCGCGGTAGGGCTGGTACGGGCCCTTGACCCGGGTCGCGGCAGCCAGCGCTTCCAGGGTGCTGATGGTCTCGGCGTCGGTGACCTCGTACAACTCGCACAGCAGTCTGATCTCGACGTGCGGTCGCAGCCGGACCCCGGGCAGACCGTTCTCGATCTTGTAGAGCGTGGCCGTGGTCCGCTGAAGCCGGGCGGCAGCCTGTTCCTGGGTGACGCCGGCGGTCCGGCGCGCCTCCCAGAGAATGCGCGCGAGCTGTTTGCGCGCGGCCATCGCACCACCGGTGCCATGACCGGGAACGTCGTCGGGCTCCTCCTCCATCGGACTCGTGCGTACTGCTTCCCGAAGCATCCAACGCCCTCCTGACCGACCCGACCTGTACGAAAAAAGTGAAGGTCTCTGCTCGCGGAAAATGCAGATATCCCTACTGACTGAGCGCAATCTTCCGATCACATTACTAGCAGGGACGCGCAAACATCCTGGGCGACATCCGCCTTTTAATAATGAATCTTGCCAACCCACCCATCACGGTGTGTACTTCTGTCATGGCTCTCAGAGCTGGCGCGTTCGGCAGGATCGCTGGACGTATTCCTGCCCGACCGCCCCGTTGAGCGCCCCGATCCGGACGGCCTTGCCCAAGCGCATTTCAGCCGCGCGACTGCACTCGCGTGGCTGGCGTCGCGTACCGCCAGGTCGTCGGGGTGGGTCGGTGGAGAAGCACCGGCCCACCCCTCCCCTTCCCCATTCCCAGGAGGAATCGATGACGACAACCGCGATCGCCACACCGGATCCGGTACCGGAGAGCATTGTGGATCGTCTGTTGTGGATGGACGCGCAACGCGTTCTCGCCATCCATCGACCCGGTTCGGCCGGCCGGTGCGCACAATGTGGGCAGGACTGGCCCTGCTGGGCGTACCGGACCGCACGCTGTGCGGCAGCAGCGGCGTGTGTCGGCGGACGTCGGGCGCAGACCGCACATGGCGATGTCCGGTCGACCGGCAGCGGGTACAGGCGGGCCGGTGCGCCATCACCGAAGCCTCGGCACAGCAGGTCGGAGCCGCCGGTATGGCGGTGACCAGACGCGGTCTGCCCAGGATCACCGACCACGTGCAGTCGATCGTGGACGGTCTGCGCTCAGCAGACAGTTCGCTGACGGTACGCGAACTGGCGGCCCGACTGGGCTGGCCACTGGAACGCACCCGCCGTCAGCTGACCGTACTGGCGGATTTCGCACTGGTGGACTGTGTCCACAGCAAGTGCTCAGTTCCAGCACCCATCGGTGCGCCGCCCCGGGTGTGGTCGTTGAGTGACGCCGGCCGGCGAGCCGCACCCTTGATTCTCGGTGACGCGCTTCCGGACCGTCGGCGCGAACGCTGATGTACGCCTCGACGCCGGAGGATGTCATGTATCCGCCGTGGCGAACTCTGCGACTGCACGACCGGGACGGTGTCGTGGTGGTCCTACGCTGGCCCGGCGACGGAGCGTACTGGCCGGGGCCAGCCGATCCCAGTCCGTACGCCGTGTGTTCGTGCCTGCGAACCGTCGATCTGCGGACAGGACAGCCCCGGGCAGCCCGGATCGCGGTCTGGAGCAGCCCGATGGATGCGTTGGCAGCATGGCAGCGCATCCAGGGTCGGTCGGAAGCGGGGTTCCCCTGGCCGACCTCGTGGAGGGTCGACCTGGTGGGTCTCCGCAGCATCGACGACTGGTCGAGCGTGCCGGAGCACTGACGTGAGGTGGGTGGTCAGCGGCGGACGAGGCGGCGGCCTCCGTCACCGGGCGGGGTGTAGGTGATGCCGTAGCGACGGAAGGCCCGTTCCTCGTCCTCGCCGGACAGCTCCTCGTCGGGTCGGGTGGTCGGGGCGCCCTCGATGTCCTGCTGTGACCAGGGCACCATCAGCCGGTTCGGGGTGACCTGCACCTCGGTGGCGGGCACCAGGACCTGCTTGGAGGACAACATGCCCGACTTCACGCACAGGAACGCCGGCTCGTGGGTGTCGGCGTCGTAGTAGAGGTCCTCCAGCTTGCCCAGTTTGTCGCCGCTGGCCAGAAAGACGTCGAAGGTACGCCAGTCACTGAGATTGGCGGAGACGTTCATGCTCATCGCCTCTTTCCCCTGCGCCGGTAGCCGACCGATCCTCGCTTCGACCGTACGCGTCATGACCTCGCCATGTGCCGGAACAGAAGACGCAGCACGGGTGTCGCGGGCCGGAACGGGAGTCGGCACCGTAGCGCACCCCAGCAGCGGTGAAATATTAGGCAAGCCTTGCCTCTGGTAGGGTCTGCCGCGGCCATCCTCCGCGCTGCTCTGGAGCCCTCATGCCTGCTTCCGAGATCGCCCTGCTCGGCGCCATCGCCGGCTTCACCATCTACCTCGGGCTGCCGCTCGGACGCCTACGTGCCCCGGCGCCGCGGCTGAAGGCCGCACTGAACGCCACCGCCATCGGCATCCTGATCTTCCTGGTCTGGGACGTCCTCGCGCACGCCTGGGAACCGGTGGACACGGCGCTGGCCGACCAGCACTGGGGCGGCGCCCTGGTGGACGGGCTGGTCCTGGCGGTCGGCCTGGGCGTCGGCCTGCTCGGGCTTGTCTACTACGACCGGTGGATGGCGCGGCGCCGCAGCCCCAGCGTCGGCAACCCGGGACCGGGAGCCGCGTCCACCGCCGAGATGACCGCCCGCAACTCGGCCCGCTCGACCGCGTCCGGCCTCGCGCTGATGATCGCCATCGGGATCGGGCTGCACAACTTCGCCGAGGGCCTGGCCATCGGCAACTCCGCGGCCAAGGGTGAACTGTCCCTGGCCATTCTGCTGATCATCGGTTTCGGCCTGCACAACGCCACCGAGGGCTTCGGCATCGTCGCGCCGCTCGCCGCGGCCGGCGAACGTGCCTCCTGGGGCCGCCTCGGCCTGCTTGGTCTGATCGGCGGTGGCCCGACCTTCCTCGGCACCGTGATCGGTCAGAGCCTGGTGAACGACGTGTTGTCGGTCGCCTTCCTGGGGCTGGCGGCCGGGTCGATCCTGTACGTGGTGATCGAACTGCTCGCCGTCGCCCGTCGGGCAGCCCTCAAGCAGGTCACCACCTGGGGCATCCTGATCGGCCTGCTGCTCGGCTTCGCCACCGACGCCATCGTCACGGCCGCCGGCGCCTGACGCCCCAATTCCCGGCTACCGGGCACCTGCACGCCGGGAAAGACCGAAGATCATCTGGTGGAACCGGTCACCAGTGGTAGCAGCCAGCGTCGAATCGCGATCCGGCCCGGTGTCCCGGACACCGTGACCGGCCGGCAGCCGGACACCAAACACCGCAGTGCGCGGCGGTGGTGGCGCCGGTTCGGCCGTGACCTGCTGATACTCGGCTGCTACCTGGCCCTGGCGGTGTGGGTGACGCAACGCCTGTGGGCGGCCCCGTACACCCAGGCGCTGACCAACGATCCGGTCGACCAGAAGTTCCTGGAGTGGGCGCTGGCCTACGGGGTGCACATGGTGGCGCATCCGGGCAACCCGTTCTACACCGTCCAGGTCAACGCACCGGTCGGTGCGAACATGATGGTCAACACGTCGCTACTGCTCCCCGGCGTGGTGCTCGCCCCGGTCACCATGATCTTCGGGCCGGCGGTGTCGTTCGTGCTGCTGGAGACGGTGGCGCTGGCCGGCACCGCGGCCGGCTGGTACGTGGTGCTGCGACGGCGGCTGGCACTGCGGCTTCCGGCCGCGGCACTCGGCGCCGGACTCATCGGCTTCGCACCGGGCATGGTGGCGCTGTCCAACTCGCACACCCACCTGACCGCGCAGTTCTTCGTACCGTTCATCGTGCTGCTGGTGCTGCCGACCGCCCCGGGCCGACCCGAGCATCCGGTACGCCGCGGCGTACTGCTCGGTCTGCTGGTCACCGCGCAGTGCCTGACCGGTACCGAGATACTGCTGATCGCCGGTATGGGCGTCACCGTACTGGTGGTGCTGCTGGCCCTGCTGCACCCGGCCGACGCGCGCCGCACGTGGCGCGCCTTCGTACTGCGTACCGGTACCGGCGCCGTCGTGGCCGGTGCGCTGCTGGCGTACCCGATGTGGATGGCCCTGGCCGGGCCGATGCATGTGCACGGCACACCGTGGTTCATCTTCTCCTCGAACACCGATGTGATGTCCTGGTTCTGGTACAGCGGCTACGCGCTGGCCGGCGGCCCCGACATGGCGGCCCGGGTGCATTCGGTCAACACCATCGACGAGACCAGCTACCTGGGTTTCGGGCTGGTCGCGCTGCTGCTGGCGGTCGTGGTGTGGCTGCGACGCAACCGCACGGTCCTCGCACTGCTGGGCACCGCGCTGGTGTTCGTGGTGCTGAGCTTCGGCACCACACTGCGGGTGTTCCGGGTCAAGACAGGTGTGCCGGGGCCGTGGGCACTGCTGCAGCATGTGCCGGTACTGGAGCAGGCGTTACCGGACCGGCTGGCCCTCGTGGCCACCACGGCATTCGGGGTGCTGCTCGCGATCGGGCTCGACCGCGCGGCCCGGGTCGGGATTCCGCGACCGATCCGGTTCGCGGTACTGGCCGTGGCACTGGTCCCGATCCTCCCGGTGCCGTTGCCCACCGAACACAGGGCGCCGGTGCCGGTCTTCTTCACCAGCGGGCAGTGGCGCGAGCACGTCCGGCCCGGCCATACGATGCTGGCGGTCCCGCTGCACAACACGGTGGACCGGCGGGCCCAGTACTGGGCCTCGGTCACCGGCGACGACCTGGCGGTGCCCGGCGGCGCGATCATGGTGCCGATGGCGGACGGGCAGGCGCACTGGGGTGCGTCGCGCAGCCGCATGTCGGTCCAACTGGCCGGCATCGCCCGTTCCGGCCGGGTGCCCCGCTTCAGCACTGCGCAGCGCGCCCGGGCGCTGCGCGATCTGGCCGCCGCCCGTACCGACGCGGTCGTACTGGACCGGCACGTGCGGCACACCCGCGCGCTGCGTACCGCGATCACCCGGCTGCTCCGGCGCCCGGGTCGGGTCCAGGGTGACGTCCGGGTCTGGGACGTCCGGTCATGAGCCCGCTCGGCGCCCGCCCGGTGTCAGGTCGCCGATGACTCCCACCCGGAAACCGAGCCACGGATAGGTGAGATTGAAGAACGCGTTGTCCTGCGGCTGGAGCCCGACCGCGGACAGCCACAGTTGTACCGCCGGCGCGTTGGACACCCCACCATGCGCCCGCCGCCACACCCGCGCCGAGGGCCGCCCGGAGGGTGGGGCGGTGATCGTGTCGGTCCACTCGACGGCGTTTCCGCCCTGGTCGAGGGTCCCCCACGGGGAGGTCGTCCGTGCCTGGCCGACCGTGGAGAGGCTGCCCTGGTAGGCGTTCGCGTAACTGGTCGGGTCCAGCCCGAACGGGTTCACCGTGGTGCAGTCGTCCGGCGCGACCTGGCCGGGACACCAGGTCGGTGCCGGCTGACCGTCGGCCCGGTACGAGGCGAGCGGCTGGGTCGTCGCATTGGTGACATCGCCCGTGGTCGGATCGAGCACGGTGGGCGCAGGCGCGGTGGCGTCGCCGTCACCGAACACACCCGCGTTGGTCGGGTACTTCCAGTACGAGTACCGGCCGTGGCCGTGCGGGTCGTAGTACGCGGCCTTGATCCACTCGTTCTGGCTCGGCACCACGAAGCCGGTCGAGTGGCTGCGGGTGGCGTAGCGCTGCGACAGGTCGTACATGCCGCGTTCGGTGCGGGCCGACAGCATCACCCGGTAGGTGGTGTAGCGGAAACCGCCGCGGCTGCTGCTGTGCCGGTCGATCAGCCGTCCGTTGTAGAGCGAGTTGACGAAGCGCGCCGCTTTCAGGAACGTGGAGAAACCGTAGGGCTTGTCGGCCCACTGCGGGTACGCCACCGAGTAGTGCCGTCCATGGCCGGCGCGGCTGGAGCGGTTGATCTGACCGTACTTCGGCCAGTCCGCCGCGCTCTCCGTTTCGGTGTAGAGCCTTTGCCGGTTACGGCCCTCGGGGTCGACCAGGTTCAGGAACGTCACCCACTGCGCGACGGTGATCTCCAGCTGACCGATCCCGTACCGGTAGCGCACGCCGCCGACCATCAGGCACTTCGGCGGCGTGCTGGGCGCGTCCGCGCAGGTCCGGTATACCGCGTCGGCGAACGGCACGATGCCGACCGGGCGGTTCCCGGGCGCGCCGACCCCGACGGTGGTCACGGTGATGGCGGCGCGTCCGGCCGGGGCGTGGTCCTCTCCGGGTTGCGGTGGGGCGGCCGACCCGGTCCCGGCCACGAGCAACGACAGGACACCGCACATCGAAAGGAGTGTGCCGCGCAACAGACCACGGCGGGAGACGAGGCGCATGGCGTACCTTCCCTGCCTCAGCCACCCGGCCGGGAATCCGGCGACAGCGCGGGACGGCCCGGCAGCGGTTGATCTGACGCTAGCCCGGCTTGTGGTACCTCGCACCGAATTGGGCCGCAATATGCTCCGGCCGGTGGATATCCGGTGGCACTGCGGTTCGAGCCGGCCGGGCACCGGCAGCAGCTTCCACACAAGGCGCAGGTAGCCCGTTCGGGGCACTTGTCCCACCCGATGACGACGACACGCGAGCGTGCACACACAAAGTGTGGCGACGACCACGTTCAGATATAGCGCGAGCATTCCGTCATGCCACGCGCGCCGTCGCTGCTGCACTTATAGTGCATATTTAACTACTGACTGGTGATCATCGTTCAGCTCAGTGGTGGGGCTCGTGCTGACTGGTGATGACTTCGACGACTAGTAGGCATCATGCCCCGCTGCCAGGATTCGTCATGCATCCGAGAGCGGGAGGTCCTTGGTGGACAAGCGCTACGAGAACTACTGTGCAGCCGATCCGGTCTTCTACGACCGGTTGACGGCCGCACCACGCAAGCGGGACTTCCCGCTCGCGGCCCGTGCGCTGCCCGCCGGTTGGGAGCGTCAGGAACACGACGACTGGCTCATCCACACCCCGGTCGACCGGCAGCTGCCGGCACAGGGTTGGAAGATCCACGCCTCGGCGTGCCTGGACAACGCGGAGCAGGTTCTCGACGCGTGCTGGGACTACTGCACCAGCCATGGTGTGGCCTTCAAGTACCTGCGCGGCCCGCACATCCTGCTGATGCGCAACTCCAAGTACGCGGCCCGCGGCTCCAGCGGCAAGCTCGTCACCATCTACCCCGACGACGACGCCGACTGCGAACGGATCCTCACCGACCTGGACGCGTTGATCGGCGGGCAGCCCGGCCCGTACATCCTGAGTGACCTGCGTTGGCGGCAGGGCCCGCTGTTCGTCCGCTACGGCGGCTTCGCCAGCCGGTACTGCCTGTCCGAGCAGGGCGACATGGTGCCGGCGATCACCGACCCGGGCGGCACACTCGTACCGGACCGGCGTGGCCCGGTGTTCGCGTTGCCGGAATGGCTGTCGCTGCCCGGATTCCTGGCACCGGAGCTGGCCGCCCGCAACGCCGTCACCGTGGCCGACCTGCCCTACCGGGTGGAGAAGGTACTGCACTTCTCCAACGGCGGCGGCATCTACCAGGCGGTCGACACCCGCGACGGCAGCACCGTGGTGCTCAAGGAGGCCCGCCCGTACGCCGGGCTGGACTCGGTCGGCGAGGACGCCGTCACCCGGCTCGACCGGGAGGCCCGGATGCTGGGTCGGCTGACCGACGTGCCCGAGGTGCCCGCCGTACTCGACCGGTTCCCGGTCGGCGAACACCGGTTCCTGGTGCTGGAACACATCGCCGGCGTACCGCTCAACAACGAACTCGTCGCCCGCTACCCGCTGACCAACATCGATGCGACACCGGCGGACCGTGCGGCGTACCGCGACTGGGCGTTGCGGATCATCGAACAGATCGAGTCCGCAGTGCACGCGGTACACGAACGTGGCGTGGTCTACGGCGACCTGCACCTGTTCAACGTGGTGGTACGTCCCGACGGCACGGTGTGCCTGCTGGACTTCGAGGTCGCCGCCGGCATCGAGGAAGGCCGCACACCCGCCCTGCGCAACCAGGGTTTCGCGGCGCCCCGGGACCGGACCGGTTTCGCTGTCGACGACTACGCGCTGGCCTGCCTGCGGCTCTCCCTGTTCCTCCCGCTGACCGATCTGCTGCGACTGCGTCCCGCCAAGGCGCGCCACCTGGCCGCGGTGATCGCCGAACAGTTCGAGCTACCGGCCGACTACCTGGACGGTGCCGTCCAGACGGTCATCGGCACCGGCGCACAGCACGCCGGAGTGGGATCGCCGGGCCGGGGCGACGACCTGTCCGAGGTGACCGGCGCGGACCGGTGGCCACAGGTACGCGCCGCGCTGACCCGGGCCATCCTGGCCAGCGCCACACCGCAACGCGACGACCGGCTCTTCCCCGGCGACGTGGAACAGTTCCGGTCCGGCGCGCTGAACCTGGCGCACGGCGCGGCCGGTGTGCTGTACGCGCTGTCGGTCACCGGCGCCGACCGGTACCCCGAACACGAACGGTGGCTGCTGAACCGGGCCACCCGCAGCGGACTGGACATCCGCCTCGGCCTGTACGACGGCCTGCACGGTGTCGCGTTCGCGCTGGAACACCTCGGGCACCGGCAGCCGGCACTGGACGTACTGGACATCTGCCTGGCGCAGGACTGGGAGAACTCCGGCCCGGACCTGTCCGGCGGGCTGGCCGGCATCGGGCTCAACCTCGCCCGACTCGCCGACCGTACCGGCGAGGAGGAACTGCACAAACTGGCCGCGCACGCTGCGGACCTGCTCGCCGAACGCCTCGGTGACGAGACGTCGGTACCGGAACTGTCCGGCGGCAAGCATCCCCGCGCCGGGCTGCTGCATGGCTCGTCCGGTCCGGCGCTGCTGTTCCTGGACCGCTACGACCGCAGCGGCGACACCCGATACCTCGACCTGGCGCGTACCGCTCTGCGGCAGGACCTGCGCCGCTGCAAGCTGCGCGACGACCGGACGTTGGAGGTCGACGAGGGCTGGCGGACCATGCCGTACCTGGAGGCCGGCAGTGTCGGCATCGGGGTGGCGCTGGCCGCGTACCTCGCCCGGCGGCCCGACCCGGAACTCGCACCCGTCGTCGAGCAGATCCACCGCGCCGCGCAGTCGCCGTTCTACATCCAGTCGGGACTGTTCGCCGGACGTGCCGGTATCGCGCTGTACCTCACCGAGATGGCCCGCTGCGCCGGGCACGACCCGCTCACCGGCCCGGACGGCGAACTGCTGCGCCGGCAGCTGCGCACGCTGAGCTGGCACGCCATGCCGTACGGCGGTGGGACCGCGTTCCCCGGCGCCCAGCTGCTGCGGCTGTCGATGGATCTGGCCACCGGTACCGCCGGCGTGCTGCTGGCACTCGGTGCGGCCTGTCATGACAGGCCGGTCGGCCTCCCCCTGGTGTCGGCGCTGGCGCCCGACACCACCACAAGCTCCCGCGCAGGTAGCGCGGGTGGGTCCCACGACCTTCGTGGGTAGTTACAGAAAGGTGTCCACAATGGCACTGCTCGACCTGCAGGGTATGGAGACGGCGAACTACGGCGACGGCGGCGGCAGCCGGGCCAGCCTGCTGCTGTGCGGCAACAGCTCGCTGAGCCTCGTGACCTGCAACTAATAGCAGCACGCAGGCGCGGCCCCGGGACGGTGTCCGACCGTCCCGGGGCCGTACATCGTGGAGGGCCGATGAGCGACCAGATCACCCCCGGCACGTCCCTCGGCGACACCCGCCAGCGTCGGCTGCTCAGACAGCTGGCCCGCAGCGCCGGCGTACTGCTACCGGTCCTGGCCATCGCCGCGGTGTTGGACACCGCGGCCGAACTTCTACTCCCCGCGACCCTCGGTCGCGCCGTGGACGCCGCGCTCACCCACGGCAGCTTCCCGCGGTGGGCCACCACAGCGGTCGGTCTGGTCACCGTCGCGGTCCTGGCCGAGACACTCATCGCGCTGGGTATCGGCGGCTCGACCGCCACCGCGACCCGCTGGCTTCGGCATCGGATGCTGGCCCGGCTGGTGGCGGTACCACCGCACCGGTCCACCGCGTTCGGCACCGGTGATCTGGTCGGCAGGGTCACCGCGCAGGCCGCCGACGCCGGGCAAGCCGGACCCGCACTGGTCCTCGCCGCGCTCGCCTGGCTGCCTCCGGTCGGCAGCCTCGTCGCATTGGCGTGGCTGGATCCCTGGCTGGCGGTGGCTTTCGGCGCGGGGACCGTGGCCGTCGCCGTGTTGCTGCGGACCTTTGGCCGCAACGCCTCGGCCGCCGCATCCGGCTACCTGCAGGCACAGGCCGACATCGCGCAGCGGTTGACCGAGTCGCTGGCCGGTGCCCGCACCGTCGCCGCGGCCGGCACCCAGGAGCACGAGAAGCAGCGGATACTCAGACCGCTGCACGAGCTGGCCCAGCACGGCGTACGCAGCTGGCGGGTGCTGGGCAACGCCGCCGCCCAGGCCGCGCTGGTCGCGCCGTTGGTACAGATCGCGGTCGTGGGCACCGGCGGCTGGGCGTTGGCCGCCGGTCACATCAGTGCGGGGCAGCTGTTCGCGGCGAGCCAGTACGCGGCGCTGGGTACCGGCTTCGGTGCGCTGGTCGGCCAGTTGCAGCAGGTGGCGCGGGCGCGGGCCGGGGTCGGGCGGGTCGGTGCGGTACTCGACGTCGAACCGCTGACCTACGGCTCGACGGTACTGCCACCCGGACCCGGGGTGGTCTCGCTGACCGGCGTCACCGTACGGGAATCGGGTACGACGCTGCTCGACCACGTCGACCTGACCGTGCCGGGTGGCGCCACCGTCGCCGTGGTCGGGGCGTCCGGCGCGGGCAAGTCGACCCTGGCCGCGGTGGTGGGCAGGCTGCGCGACCCGGACGCCGGTACCGTCCGGATAGACGGTGTGGGCCTGCCGGCACTGACCGAACAGGTGCTGCGCAGCGAGGTTGGGCTGGCCTTCGAGCGGCCCGTCCTGGTCGGTCGTACGATCGCCGATGCGCTGGGACCGAACCGTGACCCGGTCCGGGTCGACGCCGCCCTGCGGGCCGCCGCCGCGGACCGGTTCGTCGCCATGTTGCCTGACGGTGCGGACACCGCACTGACGGCCGCGCCGATGTCGGGTGGTGAACGCCAGCGGCTCGGGCTGGCCCGCACCTGGCCCGGTGGACGGCTGCTCATCCTCGACGATGCGACCTCCAGTCTGGACACGGTGACCGAGATGCAGGTGGGGAGGGCGTTGCTGGCCGGTCCGCGGCGTACCCGGTTGATCATCACACACCGGCCGGCGATCGCGGCCCGCGCCGATCTGGTGGTGTGGCTGGACCGCGGCCGGGTACGGGCCGTCGGACGGCACACCACATTGCGCGACGATCCGGCATATCGGGAGGTCTTCGCGTGAAACCCGTGGTGGCGGCGGGCTGGGCGGCACTGCGCCGTCGACCCCGGCGGACCCTGGCGCTGCTCGGCTGGGCGCTGCCCGAGGCGCTACCCACGGCGGCCTGTGGGCTGATCATGGCGCGGGCGGTGGATCGGTTCCTGGCCGGGGCCACGGGCACCGGTCTCGGCTGGCTGGCCCTGCTGGCCGTGGTCGGCGCCATCGGCGCCATCGGTGCCCGGCAGGGGTTCCGCCGACTGTCCGACACCGTCGAACCGTTCCGCGACGAACTGGTCGTCGGGGTGGTCGGTGCGAGCATCGACCGGGCTACCCGGGACACCGGCCCGGCCGGCGACGACGGCGCGGTGGCACGCCTCACCCAGCAGGTCGAGATCGTCCGGGACACCTACGCCGGCCTGATTGTCACGATCCGCGGATTCGCGCTGGGCAGCGTGGCCGCGATGCTCGGCATGCTGTCACTGTCCCCGGTACTGGCACTGTTGCTGGTGCCGCCGTTCCTGCTCGGGCTGGCGCTGTGCCTGGCGACGGTGCCACGCTCGGTGCGCAGGCAACGCGAGTATGTAGGGGCCAGTGAGGCCACCGCCACCCGCGCCGGGCTGGTGGCGTCCGGCGCCCGGGACGTGGTGGCCAGCGGCACCGGAGCGGACGCCCGCGCCTTCGTCGGCGAAGCGGTGGACCAGCAGGCCGGCGCGGAACGGTCGCTGGCCCGACTGAACTCACTGCGCACCCTGTGCCTGGGGGTGGGCAGCTGGGTGCCGCTGGCCGCGGTGCTGCTCGCCGCACCGTGGCTGATCCGGCGTGGCCTGTCCGCCGGTCAGATCGTCGGGGCGCTGACCTATGTCCTGCAGGGACTCAATCCGGTGCTGCGTACCGTGGTCCAGGGAATCGGCGCCGGCGCACTGCGCTACGCGGTGACCCTGGAACGGCTCCTCGACGCGGCGCGGCCGACCGCCCGTACGCACAGCGGCAGCGCGTCCGGGGGCTGGCGTGCCACTGTCACGGGCCACGACACCGGGCGGGCGGCGGTGGACGTGGTGCTGCACGACGTCAGTTTCGCCTACGGTCCGCACGCCGAACCGGTCGTGGACCGGCTGAACCTGACCGTGCCGAGCGGCGACCACCTTGCCGTGATCGGGCCCAGCGGCATCGGCAAGTCCACCCTGGCCGGCCTGTTGTGCGGGCTGTTGACACCCGACCAGGGAACGGTGCTGCTCGGTGGTCGGCTGGCCGGCGAGTACCCGGCATTGTCGCTGGCGGCGACCCGCACCCTCATCCCGCAGGAGGCGTACCTGCACGGCGGCACGCTGCGGGAGAACCTGACGTACCTGAACCCGGCGGCCGACGACGCGTACGTACACACCGCGGTACGGACGCTGGGCGCCGCGGCACTGGTCGAGCGGGTCGGCGGGCTGGACGCCCGGGTTCGCCCCACCGAACTGTCCGCGGGGGAACGGCAGCTGCTCGCGTTGGTGCGCGCCTACCTGGCCGAGGCCCGGATCGTGGTACTCGACGAGGCGACCTGCCACTTGAGCCCCGAGACCGAACGCCGCGTCGAACTGGCCTTCGCCGCACGGGAAGGCACGTCGTTGGTGGTGATCGCACACCGGCTCAGTTCAGCGCTGCGGGCCCGACGCATCCTCATCCTGGACGGTCGACGCGCCGTCGTCGGCGACCATGACAGTCTGCTGGCCGGGGTGCCGCTCTACGGTGAGCTGATCGGTCACTGGAGCGTCGAGTCGGACCAGACCGTCTCCTCGACCGTGGCCGCGTCACCGGATCCAGCCGGCCTCCCGGGCGATCCGGATCGCCTCGATGCGGGTACGGGCGCTGAGCTTGCCGATTCCACGGGATAGGTAGTTACGTACGGTGCCCGCGCTCAGGCTCAGCTTGTCGGCGATCTCCCGTACGGGCGCGCCGTGTGCTGCGATCGCCAGTACCTCCGCCTCCCGGGGGGTCAGCGGGCTGTTGCGGGCGGTCAGGGCGGCGACGGCCAGATCCGGATGCAGTACCCGTTCACCACCGACGAGGCGGCGGATCGCATCGACCACCTCCTGCGGCCGGACCTCGCTGGGCAGGAAACCCAGCCTGCTGTCCTGCGATCGGCGCAGTTCCATCGAATCCTGGTGATCCATCAGCACGAGATAGCGACAGCAGCGGTTGCCGGCCCGTCGAGTGCTCAGTGGGTGGCGGTCGAGCAGGTCGAAGTCCATCACCACCACGTCGGGATGGCTGCGCCGGATGCTTGTGGCCAGGCTCTCGTCTCCGCCGAGTTCACCGACGACGGTGAAGTCGTCCTCGTGGGACAGGAAGGTGGCCAGCAGGGCGCACAGCAGCTTGTTGCGCTGCGCGAGCAGCAGCCGGATCACCCGACCTCCTCGTTGGCTTGGGCCCCTGGGCCCGGTGGGAGTCGGGCACACACGTCCGTCATCCGGGGGGAGGCGGGTCTGCCTGGGGGATGACGGGCGCGGGCCCGACGGTGCCATGGACGCGGTGTCGGCACACCGGTGTCCCCATCCGGTGTCGGGTTCCTTCCCGAAACCTGACGGTCGAACGTTGCGGGCGGAGGCGCCCGCCGTGCCACCTTCATTCAGCTGGGTTCACATCAGGTGGCCTACCTGCGTAGATACTCCTTAGGTCAGCAACATCGCCGATCGTGCCCGAACGCTCACAGGGATACTACTAGTCTCCCCTGCGTTACGTAGCGGTGAGAATCAGCCTTCTGTCTGGTATTCACATCACTATTGCCGAGAGACTGCCTACATCGGGAACTCGAATGTCCAGAGTTCTCTTTCGGCTGGTTAACCGGACATAAGTTAAGGCCGCTCCGGTCCGCACGCACCGCGGAGCGACGGTCGTCACACGGCAGGGCGCGGCCGGACCGCCCAACGCGTACCGGCAGGATCGCTCGCTCCGCAAACTCGCGAACCCGACGGCGGGCCGCCCCGACGTGGTGTACACATACGACATGGACGCACCGACACCAGCAGACGCAGCGCCGGCGTCCGAGCCGAGCATCACCCTGAAGACCGAACCCGGCACCATCGAGGACGAACTGCGGGGTCCGCTGGAGGAACAACTGACCTCCGCCCTGCAGGCCGCGATCTCCCGGCTGGCCGATGACGCGAAGGGCCGACCGGTCGACGAGGTGTACGACAAGCTGCGGGCCGGCATCGCGGACGGACTGCACCCCGACATCGCCGCCCGCTTCAACCCCAACGAGGCCGAGCTGCGTACCGTCGCCGGCCAGCTGTCCCGGGGCGAGCTCCCCGCCTGACCCGCCTGGCGGCTCGACCCCCGCCCGCCACCCGCTCGCCCGCTCTCCGCCCGCCCGCCGCCGCGAGCGACAGCATCGTCAATTTCGAACATGTGTGCGAAAATACTGGTCGTGGGCGGTGAGGCGACGATTCTGCATGCCGATCTGGACGCGTTCTACGCGTCGGTCGAGCAGCGCGACGACCCACGCCTGCGGGGCCGACCGGTGATCGTCGGCGGCGGCGTCGTACTGGCCGCCAGCTACGAGGCCCGGGCGCGCGGGGTGCGTACCGCGATGGGTGGTCGGCAGGCCCGGGCGTTGTGTCCGGACGCGGTCGTGGTCGCACCGCGGATGTCGGCGTACACGAAAGCCAGCCGGGCGGTGTTCGAGGTGTTCCGCAACACCACACCGGTGGTCGAGCCGCTGTCGATCGACGAGGCGTTCCTCCAGGTCGCCGGGCTGCGCCGGATCCGAGGTACACCGGAAGCGATCGCGGTGAGGTTGCGCCGCGAGGTACGCGAGCAGGTCGGTCTGCCCATCACCGTGGGCGTGGCCCGCACCAAGTTCCTGGCGAAGGTGGCCAGCGGCGTCATCAAACCGGACGGACTGCTGGTAGTGCCCGCGGACAGCGAACTGGCGTTCCTGCATCCGCTGCCGGTACGCCGGTTGTGGGGCGTGGGGCCGGTGACCGCCGACCGGTTGACCGCGCTGCGGATCACCACCGTCGGTCAGGTCGCCGCGCTGCGCGAGTCCGATCTGGTGTCGATGCTCGGCCAGGCAGCTGGGCGACACCTGCACGCCCTGGCGCACAATCGCGACCCCCGGTCGGTACAGGTCGGGCACCGTCGCCGTTCGGTCGGTGCCCAGCACGCACTCGGACCATCGAGGCGGTCGGCCGTCGACATCGACGCATCACTCGCCGCGCTGGTGGAACGCGTCGCCCGGCGGATGCGCGGCGCCGGGCGGGTCGGGCGGACCGTAACGCTGCGGCTGCGCTTCGGCGACTACTCGAAGGCCACCCGGTCGCGCACACTGCCGCAGGCCACCGCCCGTACCCAGGTCCTGTTGGACGCGGCCCGCGAACTGCTCGCCGCGGCCCAGCCCACGATCAGCAGTCGTGGCCTGACCCTCATCGGTGCCGCGGTCGAAAACCTCCACAATGGACACGAGCAGCTCGAGCTGCCGTTGGATCGGTTGCGCGGCGTCGAACTGGACACCGCGCTCGACGCGGTACGCGACCGGTTCGGTGCCGGCGCGCTCACCCGGGCCACCTTGCTCGGCCGCGACACCCACCAGAGCATGCCGATGCTCCCCGATTGACTACTGCGCGTTGCCGGGCGGGCTGCGGTCCGTCCGCCCGAGGGCGGCAGCGTCTCGTCCTGGTCGATCGTCACCACGAACGACGCGAAGTACCGGCCTGCCGCGTCCCGGACCACCGTGACCGAGCTGGCCTCGGACGGCAGGCTGCGCGACCAGCGCACGCGCACATCGCCGATCTTCGGCAGCCACAGCAGGCCGTTGTCCAGGACCTTGAACCGGCCGTTCCTGGTCAACCGGATGGCCTGCCGGTTGTCCTTGCGGGACCGGAACCGGGGCGGGGCCACCATGCGGCCCTTACGCTCGCCCGTGACCGAGGCGAAGAAGTTACGGTACGCCGTGTTCAGGTCCGCGAGGGCCTGCTGCAACACCACGCTGGACACCTCGCCCAGCCACGCCCGCTCGGGCGTCAGTTTCGCTTCGGTGATCAGCAGCCGGGACAATTCCCCGTCCGAGATGTATTTCTCGTCCGCCTCCCGCGCCGCCTGTCGCAGCCTGAGTCCGTCACTTGGTCTTCGTGACGAAGTTCCGGCACCGCGTGTTCGGGGACAACCACCTCGCCGGATGGGCGAGATCATGCGGGCGGTGTGCGCGGACTTCGAGACCGAGCTCGTCGAGTTCAACGCCGAGAACAACCACGTACACCTGCTCGTCAACTTCCCGCCCAAGGTCGCCCTCGCGAAGCTGGTCAACAGCCTCAAGGGCGTGTCCAGCCGCGGATGCGGCAGGAGTTCCCCGACCTCGTACGCCACTACTACCGGGCCAACAAACTCTGGTCCGGTTCATACTTCGCGGGCTCCGTCGGCGGGGCGCCACTGAGCGTCATGCGTCAGTACATCGAGCAGCAGAACCGCCCGGTTCAAGCCACTGCTCGGGCCTGACGGCCCTCCCAGCGCGGGCCTTCACCCCCGACCTGAAGACCGGAGCACCCCGGTGGCGGCGGCCGACGCCCCGTTCGGCACCTACCGCGCGCTGGCCGCCACGGCGGCGGTCGGGCGCGACGGCGTACTGCGTATCGCCGTGGTCAACCGGGACGCCAACCACAGCGTCACGACCCAGGTGGTACCCGCCGGCTACCGGCACGGTGACCGGGCGCTGGTCAGTACCGTGGCCGGGCAGGACTTCACCAGCTACAACAGCGCCGAGGATCCGGACACCGTGCAGATCCGGCACGACCGGTTGACCGTGGAGGGCAACGCGTTCCGCTACACCTTCCCGGCCCACTCCACCACGATCATCGAACTGCATCCCTAGTGACCTCGTCGTCACCGAGCGGAGCATCACCGCCACCGACGCGTCGTGGACCGTGGAAATCGGATTGCCGCAAGGGAAACGCAGGCTTGTCCGGCCCGGAACTTCCGGCACGGCCGCAGACATCGGCCCACCTCGGATGGCAGGATGAGGCTCCGGCCCCACGACGGCCGATTCCCTCTAGGAGACTCCCGATGCTTCGACGTACCAAGATCGCCTCGGCGGCGGCGGCGACCGTGACGGCAGCCGCCGTGGCAGCCATGTCGCTGACCGCGTCCGCCGGCGCCGCGCCGTCCGGCGACCACCGGCACGGCGCCAAGCTCGACCACGTGTACGTGATCATGCTGGAGAACCACTCGAAGTCCAGCGTGATCGACGACGCCAACGCGCCGTACATGACGAGCCTGGCGCACCACTACGGCATGGCCGACCACTACTACGGCGTCACGCACCCCAGCATGCCCAACTACCTGGCATTCCTGGGCGGCGACAACTTCGGCATCCAGGACGACGAGGACGAGAACGTCGTCGACCTGGACCGCACCAACCTGGTCGACCAGCTGGAGTCGCACCACATCAGCTGGGACGCCTACTTCGACACGCTGCCGGACAACAAGCTGGACCGCTTCGGCCCCGGCGACGTCACGCTGTACGCCAAGAAGCACAACCCGTTCGTGCTGTTCTCCGACATCAACAGCAACCCGGCCCGAATGTCGCACGTGCGCGACTTCACCCAGCTCGGCAAGGACCTGAACAGCTCGCACGCGCCGAGCTTCGTGTGGATCACCCCGAACCAGTGCAACGACATGCACGGCGGTGTCTACTCCTCGGTCGCCGGACACCCGGAGACCCCGTGCCCGTACGGCTCGACCAAGGACGATGCGAACGACGCGGCGCTGAAGGCCAAGTCCGACCAGTTCGTCAAGGGCGCGGTGGACACCATCCGGCACTCCCGCTCCTGGACGAAGCACAGCGCGATCGTGATCGTCACCGACGAGAACGACTACACCGGCACCGACGAGACCGGCGGCTGGGAGTCGGCCGACGGCTGCTGCGACTCGCCGTACGTGGCCAAGGGTGACAAGCGGGTCAGCGCCAACTGGCCGGGCGGCACGTACGGCGGCGGCATCATCCCCGCCATCGTGGTCACCGGCTCCGGTGCGCACCCGGTCGTGTCGCACACCCCGTACAACCACTACTCGCTGCTGACCACCATCGAGGACAACTGGCACCTCGGCCACATCGGGCACGCCGGTGACACCGCCAACGGGGTCCGGCCGATGTGGGACCTGTTCACCCCGCGGCACTGATCCACCCGGCAGTACCGATCCACCCGGCAGTACCGATCCATCCGGTGCCCCGGCCCGACGCGACGTCGGGTCGGGGCACCGGCGGTATGGCGTTGGCACGCCGTTGCGTTCACGTGATCAAATGTCCCGCGTGACCGACGATATCGAGCGACGGCTCGCGGAGGCCGCTGAAGCGTTCCGCGAACACGAGGTGACCACCGAACGCCTCGCGGACCTGCGCAGACGCCGGGACGAGAGGCAGGCGCAGGTCGACGAGCTGCGCGCGGTGTCCGTCACCGAGGACCAGGACGTCGAGCGGTTGGAGACCCGTTCGCTGTCGCGGATACTGGTGTCGCTGATGGGCACCCGGGAGGAGAAGCTGGGCCGGGAACGGGCCGAGGCCGACGCCGCCCGCTACCGGCTGGAGGAGGCAGATTCCCGACTGGATGCGGTAAGCCGCGAATTCGACGCCGCCGAGGAGCGGATGTCGGTGCTCGCCGAGGCCCCGTACACCTACACCGCGGTACTGGAGGAGAAGGAACGCCACCTCGCCGCGTCCGGCGACCCGCGGGCCCGGCGGGTGCTGGAGATCGCCGAACTGCGCGGCAAGCTCAACGGCGAGCTGAAGGAGCTGACCGAGGCGGTGCAGGCCGCCGACGCGGCCTGGGAGGCGTTGACCGCGCTACGCGACACGCTCACCGAGGCGCTGGGCCCGTCGGTACTCGACACGTTCTTCGGCAGCGGCGCGCTCACCGCCGACGAGAAACACGTACTGCTCGACCAGGCGGCGCAGGCGGCCACCCAGGCGGACCGGTGCCTGGCGGCGCTGCGTACCGAACTGCTCGACGTACACGACCTGCCGCTCAACGCCCCGCAACTGGCCACCGAGTCGATGGTGCGCTTCGCCGATGTCTGGTTCGACAACATCTTCGCCGACCTTGCGGTGCACCGTCAGGTCAAGAAGGCGCACGAGGGTGTCGAGGAGTGCATGCAGCACGTCAACTACGTGGTCAGCCGGCTGGGCCAGCAGACCGCGCACGCCCGCGACACGCTGCGCGTCCTGGACACCGAACGCCACGACCTGCTCGTCGGCTGAAGCGACGGCCCGGTATCCCTCACGCTGGCGAACCGGTGCGCCTCAGCCGGAACACTGGGACGGTGTCAGCGGAGCATCGGCGTACACGGCGTGCAGAGCGAATGCTGCCGCCAACGTGGCGAACACGGCGAACCATGCGGTGGCCGTGTACAAGCCGGTGACCGCGTTGTAGATATCGGAACGTTTCCGGCGACGCGAGGTGAGCGCAGCGAAGATGAGCACCCCGACGGCGAGGACTGCACCTATCCAGGTACAGGTGAAAGCCAGGGTAGGCATCGGCAGGGCACCGTTGCAGGTCCGCTCCCGTCGCATCACCAGATCCTGGCCGATACCCAACGCGATCCAGTCCAGCACCAGGCTTCCGACAGTCGCGACGAACAATCCGCAGACCGTGACGACCTTTCGCGTCTCCCGTCGTACTTGCTTCTCCTCGTGTTCCATGATCATGGCGATCGCCGATCAAGGTCGTCGAGTACGTGTCTGAGCCGGTCGGCCGCCTCCTGGTCGGTGGCGCTGACACGCCCCGCCGCGGTGATGAGATCCTGCCCGGTCTGTCGCGTGTTGTCCACGAGCTGATCCAGGTGCTTCTCCCAGGCCCGGTGACAGGCGTCCAGGGACGCTGACGATTTCCAGCCCTTGTTGTCGTGGGAGGCGGTGTCACTGGACCGGAACAGCGACCTGATCTTCGCCTTGACCTCGTGTGCGGTCCGGGCCAGCTGACGCCCTGCTCCGGTCACCTCGCCGGGACTCATGTGCATGCTCATGACGGCTCCTACCAGGTCTTCTTTGGTCGGACGACGATGATGTGCTGATCTCCTTCCCTCACTTCTTCGTGTGCCATCCTGCCGTCGAGACTCACGTTGAGTCTGGGATCCGTGTGCTGTGTGTAGTGAATATCTCCGTCCGGAGTTACCGAGGTCACCACTGCGGCGTGGTGCACCTCGCCTGCCGGAGCAGGACCGTCCGGCCCGGCCTGTTCGAAGTAGAGGACGTCACCCGGCTGGGCCTGATCTGGAGGGATCTGCCTTCCGCCGTGATCAAGAAAGAAGTGGCGTTGCGCATCGGCCTGCGCCCAGCTGGCGCTGTGCGAGTAGTCCCTGCGGTCGAGCCAGGTCACGCCGGACTGTGGGCCGTGGCACCAACTGTCGTCGCTGAGAGTGCCGGTCCAGAAGTCCCACTTCTCGCTCAGGCCGGCGTGTTCCAGTGCAGTGGAGACGAAGTTCGCGCAGTTGTTGTCGAAGATGTCGATGTCGCTGTTGTTCACGTTGCGCTGCGCCCAGCGGACCATCTTGACCCGGTCGTAGCCGTCGGAGCCTTCCATCTGCTTCTTCACCTGCTCAGGTATGCCGTCGAGGTCGTGGAGCTCGACCGGTACGGCACGCTCGAACTCGCGTCGCTGTGTCGGGCTCAGCGAGGACCACCAGGCCCGTACGCTCGCCCGGTCCTGGCCGATGGGCAGCGCCTCGCGCATCATCCGTATCTCGTTGCGGGACGCCTCGGCCTGTGTGTGGTCCAGCGTTCGACGAAGGTTGTGGTCGCGTACAGCGGCGGCGAGCTTGTTCAGTTCCCTGCCGGCTTCGTGGTCGATCCGGCTCGCGGAGCGGATCGCCTCCTGGATCAACTGGTTGGCCTGGCTGACCGCCGGCTCGTCGTCCTCGGCCTCGTCGTCGGAAGAACGGCCGACCGTACCGTCCTCGTCGATGACCAGGCCGTGCCGGTGGGCGTAGTCGACCGCCGCGTGCAGCGAGCGCTGCAGGGTCGCCACCGAATCCGCGAGCCCGTCCAGCGTCGACACCACGCCGCGGATGGCAGCGCCCGCAACCTGATAGGCGTTGGCGAGGGTGCTCAGCTTGTGGCCGGCCTTCTCCCCCACCCGGTCGGTCCAGTGCTTGCTCAGCTCGGCGCGGCCCCGCTCGTAGATGTCCTCGGCGGCCTGCTCGGCCTTCTTCGCCAGGTCGAGCCAGTCATCGGACGCGGTACGCCAGCGACCGGGCTTCGCATCCTGCAGATCAGCGAAACTGACCATGACGCACGCTCCTGAGATCATCGTGCGCGGGCTGCCCGCCGCTGATCCCTTGTGCAGTGTCCGCAGGCCGTGACCCTCGCCCCACCGATTCTTCGAGCACCTTTGAGTAATGAACAGCTTACTGTCCGAAATTTGGCTTTTCCAGACCTTCGCGGGATGAATGTCACGATCTGACGGATGGAGCGCGAGCCCGGCCGGATGGGATCGCATACCAGGGAGGCGGCCCGGCCGGGCCCGCGCGTCACGGGGCCGCAGCGGCCGGGCCGGGCGGACAGCAGACCGGCGGCGGCACACTCTGCCGGTCGACGATGGGCGACAGCGGGCGTACCTCCATCGCGTACTGGTGCGGCACGGCATCGGCGCGGTGCACCTCGCCCAGGTGACGCGCCCAGGCGGAGACCGCATCCCAGGCCCGGTCGTAGACGGCGATCTTCGCCGCGGCGAGCCGGCCGGTGCGGAAGTTGGTGTACTCCAGCCGATCCACCACACAGCCTGGTGCCGCGTCCCCGCACCAGTACTCCCCCGGCCAGCCCTCGCCGCAGCGGCCGGTGCCCAGTGATCGCAGCACGATGACGAAGCCGGTACGGGCACCGAGCTCGTACGGCCGCCACGGCGGCGTGCTGTCGGCGCTGGTCTCCTGGGTGCGCAGTACGGCGGTCATCGTCGACCTCCCGCGGACGGGCCGAGGTTGCAGCCCCGATCATCGACCCGGCCGATCGAGCGCGGCTCGTGAGCCGGCGCAGGTTCTTTGCTCTCCGCGCTGAACGGTCCGAACACCGACCGGGCGAAGGGCCGTGCGGCGTCGGTCAGCGACCAGCCGTCCGGGGCGGAGCCGCCGCGCGACGGTCGGCGGTAGCGCCGTCGCACCGACCAGCCGAGGTGCTCCATGTCCAGCAGCGCGCGCCGTACCGTGCCCGTCGAGCGGCCGGTCGCGACCGCCAGGGCGGCGACGCTGAGGGGCGTCGGGGCGTTCATCAGTACCTCGATCACCGCGAGCAGACCGTCGGTGATCGTCGGCGTTCCCCGTGACTGGTACATCTCAGCGGCACCCGACCAGATCCCGCTGCGGCGCACCGAACTGGGACGCGGCTACCGCACGCCGCGCCGTACGGTGCGCCCAGCACTCCCACGGCTGCCCGCAGCTCAGGCAGACCCCGTCGATCCCCGGCTGGTGTACGGCCAGCACCCGTTGCACGTCCCGCCACAACAGCCGGTTGCGTACGTCGGCCGGCGGCTCCAACTCCCGGCACACCGGCGCGACAGCCGGTAACCCCGCGAACTCCACAGCACACACTCCTTCTCAGATATTTGGGCAGCTCAAAGCGTTCGGGAAGGTCCTAAGTGGACGGCCTGATTGCGCTCCGCCCTGGGGAGATGACAGGTAGTCAACACCCGCATGGGCCGAAAATCAACGTCCAAGTAGAGTTTCGTATTGGTGAAGTTGCGGTCAGTAACTACTGTGCAGTACTGATTCGCGCGGTTCAGCACCCCGTCAACAAATCGTGTTGCTCCGTCAACGCGAACGACTGGTGAAACCGACCCACAGACCACGGAGGTGGCATGTCCCCCGAAGAGCCGACAGGCTCCAGCGTTGCCCGCCGATCGATCGGTGTGGAAGTCCGCAGGCTGCGCGAAGCAGCCGGCGTCACCGTCGACGGCGCCGCGAAGTATGCGGAGATGTCGCGCCAGACGCTCTGGAAGATCGAACTCGGCCATCCCCGCGTCCGCGTCAGGAACAAGGACCTCGAAGTGCTCTGCAACCTCTACTCCGCCACGGACGAGACCCGCGCGGGGCTACTCCACCTTGCCGACATCACCCGCGTCAAAGGCTGGTACTCCTCGTTCGCCGACCTGCTGCCGTCTGGCTTCGACATGTACGTGGGGCTGGAGGAACACGCGTCCACAGTGTCCACCTACGAGATGATGCTCGTACCCGGCCTGCTCCAGACCGCCGACTACGCCCGCGTCATGATCTCCACCGTGACAGAGCGGGATCCCGACGAGATCGAGCGTCGCGTCATGATGCGCATGCGTCGTCAGCAGATCCTGACCCGGTCCAACCCACGCCCAACCTGTCTTGAGGTTGTGCTGAACGAAGCCGTCCTGCATCGACAGATCGGCAGTGCCTCTGTGATGAGTGCACAGCTCCAGCACATCAACACCCTGGCGCAGTTGCCAACTGTCTCCGTGCAGGTACTGCCCTTCACTACCAGCACTCGCACCGACATACTCGCCGGCCCCTTCGTCGTGCTCCAGTTCCCGCCCAAGGCCGGTCCGGCGATTGCTTACGTAGACGGCTTCATCGAGGCTCACGGCGCTTCGTACTACGATAAGCGGGAGGAGATCGAACGATACGAGGCCGCATTTGACGACATCCGGAAGGCAGCCCTGGACGAACAGTTGTCCCGGGAATTCATTGCAAGACAGGCGAAGGAGTTCGATCGTGCTTGAGCTGAACGATGCGAAGTGGTTCAAATCCAGCCGCAGCAATGCCAGCGGGAACTGCGTCGAGATTGCCATCGCGCTTCCGGGTAGTCGCGCCATCGGTATCCGCGACTCCAAGGACCCGCAGGGCGGCGTCCTGACTGTCGCGCCAGACAGCTGGGAATCCTTCACTTCTGCCCTGAAGAGCGGACGCTACCAGCTCCGCTGAGGAGCCATCGACGACAAGGCGTGGCGTCAGGGCCGGGTCGGGGTTCCCGTCCTAGCCCATGAGCAGAGCCCGCGGTCATGGACATCGCCACTCGCCGCTGCGCGCAACTTCCCTATCTCAGGAAGAACGAGCGGTACGATACCGCCAGATTGATGCGCGGTAAGGCATCAGTGCCTGCCAGAGAACCACTCCACGGCAAGCGAAGGAGTTCGAACGTGTCTAGCTTCCGCAACGCCATCTGGTTCAAGTCCACCCGCAGCAACGCCAGCGCAAACTGTGTTGAGGTCGCCGTTGCGCTCCCCGACAACGGGGCCATCGGCATCCGCGACTCCAAGGACCCACATGGCGGAGTCCTGGCCGTCGCGCCGGACACCTGGGGATACTTCGTCACAGCGCTGAAGAGCGGGCGCTACGACGGTCGCTGATCACCTCGACGCCGACCCCCGGTACGACGCCAGTCCGGGTCTGCCCACAGACCCGGACTGGCGCCACCTCAGCAGTCACGAGCCTGATGGAGAATCCCGTGTTAGTGCTGCGCCTACCACGCTGATCATCGACTATGGCGGCGTACTGACCAGTGATCTCTGGGGCCTCGATCCGGGCATGCTCCCGACGGGAAGGACTCCAGGAGACGGCGATCCTGGAGCTGATCCAGTCCGACCCGCAGGGCCGTACGCTGTTCGCCCGGCTGGAGCGTGGCCAGGTCAGTCAGGAGTACGTCGAGAGCTTCATCGGTGAACGGCTGGGGATCAACCCGGAACGGCTCCTGAGCCGGATGTGCGCGGACCTGCGTCCCAACCAACCTATGCTCGATACCCTCACGGCCCTTCGCGCCACGGGTGTACGGACCGCTGTACTGTCCAACTCGTGGGGTGCCGGCTACTTCGACCCCTATCTGCTCTGCGACCTTCACTCGTACGCCGAGGTCGTCCTGCGCTCCGACGAGGTCGGCGTCCGCAAACCCGACCGCGCGATCTACGAACTCCTGACCACTGCTCTCGACGTCGACCCCACCGACTGTGTCTTCGTCGACGACGTGGCTGCCAACCTGCCGCCCGCCCAGAGCCTCGGCATGCGGGCCGTCCATCACACCAGCAACGACACGACCCTCTCAACACTCAGATCCTGCTTCGCGCAGCCCTCCTCACGGCACTGAGCACCGGTCCGCGCAGGTCTCGTCCGACAGAGCGATGAGTTTTCGTCCCACCGGCGGTCCATCCTGGAGAACACACGAGCTCTCTGGAGGCCACGATGTATCCGACGATCCACTCATTCCACACTGTCGATGACGTGATCGTGTGATGACGACTGTCGAGGCGAACGGCGTCACGCTGGGCGTCGAGCACTTCGGCGACGCGGCGGCACCGCTCGTACTGTGCGCGGGCGGCACGACCATGCTCTCCTGGCCCGACGCGCTGTGCGAGGCGCTAGCGCGCGGCGGGCGACACGTCGTGCGCTACGACCTGCGCGATTGCGGCGCGTCGAGCACCGTCGATCCGGAGGCGCCCGCGTACACACTGCGAGACCTTGCCGCTGACGCTGCGGCACTCGCGCGCGCACTCGACGACCGCCCCGCCCACCTGGCGGGCATCGGCGTCGGCGGGATGGTCGCCCAGGTCGCCGCGCTCGACCACCCGGAGGTGTTCTCGGCGCTCACCCTCGTCGGAACGCGGCCGGTCGCTCCGGGCCCGGTCGACGACGACCTGCCCGACCATGACCCGGCGACAATGGGGCGGCTGTTCTCCCGCCCCATGCCCGACTGGTCCGACCGCGACGCGGTGGCGCGGTACGCCGCCGGAAGCGCCGAGATCCTCGGCAACGATCCTGCCGCTGCCCGGGAGGTCGCCGAGCATATCTGGGACCGCACCCCGGGCACGTCGCCCGCAGTGCAGTTGGCCAACCAGTTGGGCACGGTGTTCGCCAGGCTCGACTGCACGCCGCGGTGGCGCGAACGACTCACCGAACTGGCAATGCCGACGCTGGTGGTGCACGGTCGCCGCGACCCGTTCTTCCCGGTCGGCAACGGCGAAGCGCTCGCCCGCGAGATCCCCGGCGCACGACTCCTCGTACTCGAACAGGCCTCCACGGCAATCCCTGCTGCAGCTACCGACGAAGTCGTTGCGGCGATGCTGGCCCTCTGACAGCGATCCAGCACGCATGTTCGGCTTCGCACAACCCCCCCCGCCGGATCGAGCGGTACGATACGGCTCTCGTCGATGCGCTGGAAGCCCGGCACAGCTGGAGGAACGGCCGTCATGAAGCTTCTGCTCACGTCCTCGGGCATCAGCACCCAGAGCATCTCCGGCGCGCTTGTGGCTCTGCTGAGGTGGTCTCCGAAGGCGACTGGACACTGCTCAACCCCTGACACCGGCGGGAGGCGCGCGTGGACATCAGTGTCGTCGTCTGGGCCATAACGATCGGACTGATCGTCGTCCTGTTCGCGGTCGATCTCGCCCTGGCCGCCGCGCGCCCGCACCGAGTCGGGTTCCGGGAGGCCACGGCCTGGTCGGCGTTCTACATCGGTGTCGCGGTCAGTTTCGGTGTCTGGGTCGCGGCCCGCTACGGCGGCGAGTTCGGCACCGAGTACTTCGCCGGCTACGTGGTCGAGAAGAGCCTGTCGGTCGACAACCTGTTCGTCTTCGTCGTCATCATGACCACCTTCGCGGTGCCGGAGAAGCATCAGCACAAGGTGCTCACCTTCGGTATCGCGCTGGCCCTGGTCATGCGCGCGATCTTCATCGCGCTCGGCGCCGCGCTGCTGTCGCTGTTCTCCGTCGTGTTCCTGCTGTTCGGTCTGCTGCTCATCTACACCGCCGTGCAGCTGTTCCGGCATCGCGACGAGGACCCCGACATCATGGACAACGTCATGGTCAAGGCTGTCCGGCGGCTGCTGCCGATCACCGACCAGTACTCCGGCGGCAGGCTCATTACCCGCATCGACGGCCGCCGGATGGTCACCCCGCTGCTGATGGTGCTGCTCGCGATCGGCAGCATCGATCTGCTGTTCGCGCTCGACTCCATCCCCGCGGTCTTCGGCATCACCGAGCAGCCCTACATCGTGTTCACTGTCAACGCGTTCGCCCTACTCGGCCTGCGCGCGCTGTTCTTCCTGGTCAAAGGGCTGCTCGACCGGTTGGTGTACCTGTCCACCGGGCTGGCGCTGATCCTGGCGTTCATCGGCGTCAAGCTGATCCTGCACTGGGCGCATGTCGACATCGACCAGCGCGTACCGGAGATCTCGACCATGGTCGGCCTGGCTGTGATCGTCGTCGTGCTCGTGGTCGTCACCGTACTGAGCCTGCTGAAGACCCGGCGCGATCCGGACACCCGGGCCCATGCCGGTTCACTGCGCGGCCACCGCGACAAGGACACCGACCCCGGGCAGGGCTCCTGAGCGAAACTCGGGTGAACGCGGTACGCGGGCTGCGTACAGTGGCCCGGTGCCTGAATTGCAGCAGCTGAACGCCGGCCATGCGGCGGCGGTACTGAGCTTCGAACTGGACAACCGCGACTACTTCGCCGCTTCGGTGTCCGATCGTGGTGACGAATACTTCGAGAAGTTCGCCGAGCACTACGATGCCCTGCTGGCCGAGCAGGAGAACGGTGTCTGCGCCTTCCACGTGCTCGTCGACGAGGACGGCTCGGTCCTGGGCCGGTTCAACCTGTACGACCTGACCGACGGTGTCGCCGAACTCGGCTACCGGGTCGCACAACGGGTCACCGGCCGGGGTGTGGCGACCGCGACCGTACTGCAGCTGTGCCAGCTGGCGGTGACCCGGCACTGCCTGCACACCCTGCGGGCCGGAACCTCGACTGCGCAACGTCGCCTCCCAGCGCGTGCTGGTCAAGGCCGGGTTCGTGAAGCTCGGCCCGGCGGACCCGGCCAAGCTCGGCGGCAAGCCGGGCACCTGGTACCAGCGCGATCTGCGGCACTAGGCCGGTTCTGGCGCCGCTTCCGAGCGGAGCTCGTCCAGTAGTCGGACGGCGGCCACTTCCGCTCCGTCGGTACGGATCCTGCCGGCCATCGCGCTGGCTCGGGTACGGACCTCGGGCGTCAGGGCTGTCCGGAGCGCAGCCGACAGGCTCGCGGTGCTGGGGGTCGGACCGTCGTGCGCCGCGCCGATGCCCAACTCGGCCACCCGGTCGGCCCAGAAGAACTGGTCGCCCGCCTGCGGGACCACCACCTGGGGTGCGCCGGCCCGCGCGGCCGTCGTCGTGGTGCCCGCGCCGCCGTGGTGCACGACCGCGGCGACCTGGCCGAACAGTGCCTGTTGGTTGACCTCGCCGACGGCGAAGCAGTCGGCCCGATCGTCGATCAGGCCCAGGTCCGCCCAGCCGCGGGCGATGAGCGCGCGGCGGCCCAGCGCCCGGACCGCCTCGATGGCGACCCGGGCGGTGTCATCGGACACGGTGCGCATGCTGCCGAAGCCCACGTACACCGGCGGGGTGCCGGCGTCCAGGAATCGCTCCAGTTCGGCCGGGAGCCGGCGTTCGTCCGGCAGGATCCACGCACCTGTCTGTTCCGCCGGCCCCTGCCAACCGCTCAGGTTCGGATCCGCCGCGATCCACGGGCGGTCGGTGAACATGAACTGTGCGACATCGTCCACCGGCGGCAGGCCGATCTCCGCGCGGTGGGCGTTGATGGACGGACCGAACAGCGGGTTCCAGTTCTGCGCGTCCAGGTCGGTCAGCACGCTCGGGCAGAAGATCACGTACCGATGGGGTATGGCGCGCTTCTCGGCCACGGATCGCGGCGATAAAGTGCGACATGGCGGTCGCCACCAGCACGTCGCATTCCTCGGCCGCGGTGGCGACCGTGCCGTACTGCGCGGCGATGAACTCGGCGACGCGGCGGGTACGTTCCTCCGGTGTCGTCGGGCGCGCCCAGGAGCGCCACGGCCGTTCGAACGGCACCATCGGTACTCCGGCACCGGCCAGCAGGTCGGCGAACTCCCGCATCCGGCGGCGCACACATCCGTACCTGCGCTCCGCGGTCCTGTAGCCGCACCGCCAGTGCCACCATCGGTTCGACATCGCCGCGTGACCCGTACGTCGACAACAACACGCGCATCTGGTGAGTCCCACTTCCCCGTCGTTTCCGGCTCCGGCGAACGATTCTGCGGCATGACCAGGGTCTTGCCGCAAGCCCCCGGGTGCGCTATACGTTAAGAGTGGGAGGGCCTCCGTTCGGCCTCGTCCGTTATGGACAGACGCCGGTGGGAGTTCTGCCTTCTCACTTCGCCGAGCCTGGGCCGGGCAGTACGTCGACGTCGCCGGCGTGCATCGGTTCGCCGCAGTGGGCGCAGCGCAGTTCGGCGCCGGTGACCTCGCCGCACGCGTGGTGGCGGTAGAGCACCGGCGGGCCGGCCTCGCCGGCGAGCCACCTGTCCCCCCAGCCGACCATGACCATGAGCAGGTCGATCAGTTCGGTGCCCTTGTCGGTGAGGACGTACTCGTAGCGGGGTCGCCGGTCGTAGGGCCGGCGCTCGATCACGCCGTGCTCGACGAGGTGGTTCAGCCGCTCGGTCAGTACCTTGCGGGAGATGCCGAGGTCGGCCTGGAGCTGCTCGAACCGGCTGAGTCCGACCCAGATGTCCCGCAGAATCAGTGGTGTCCAGGGTTCGCCGACCACGTCGAGCGTGCGGGCGATCGAGCAGGCCATCTCGCCGAAATTCGTGCGCTGCATGCCACCAGTCTAGCCGTCGGGGTTCCCTGAGGGAACCTCATATGCTACGGTTCTGGAGTCTCCTGAAGGAACTTGGGAAGGATCACTGCCATGAGCAAGGTCTTCAGCGCCCTCGCGGTATCGGTCGACGGCTACATCACCGGCCGCGACCCTGGCGCCGGACACGGACTCGGCGACGGCGGAATGCTGTTCGACTGGTACTTCAACGGCGACACGCCCAGCCAGGTCTTCGACGGCTTCCGGCTCAGCGCACCCAGCGCCCCCGTCTTCGACTCCCTCGCCTCACGGGTGGGCGCGGTCGTGGTCGGCCGCAACACCTACGACGACTCCGAGCACTTCGGCGGCGGTAGCCCCCACCCGAAGGCGCGGCTGGTCGTGCTCAGCCACCGGCCCGTACCGGAACTGACCGACCAGCAGACCCTCGTGACCACCGGAATCGCCGACGCGATCGCTGCGGCCCGGGAAGCCGCCGGCGGCAAGGACGTCGGGCTCATGGGCGGCGGCGTGGTGACCGAGGCGTTGAAGGCCGGGCTCGTCGACGAGCTGATCCTGCACCAGGTACCGGTCCTGCTCGGCGCCGGCCGACCCTTCTTCCAGACCCTTCCCGAGCACGTACGGCTCCGCCTCGTCGAGGCCGTCCCCGCGCCCGGCGTCACCCACCTGCACTACGCCGTCGAACGCTGACCCCGTCCCTTCCGACCCTCACCAGGAGATGACCACCATGCTCGACCCCGACGTACGCCGCGTACTCGACGGCACCTCGATCGCCCACATCGCCACCGTGCTGCCCGACGGCTCCCCACACTCCGTGCCCGTCTGGGTCGGCACCCACGGCGAACACGTCGCGATCCTCACCGGCCCCGGCACTCGCAAGGCCCGCAACCTGCGCCGCGACCCCCGCATCGCGCTGTCCCTGACACCTGCCGACAACCCGTTCCAGCCACTCATCATCCGCGGCCGGGTCATCGAATGGCTCAGCGGCGATGCCGGCTGGGAGATCATCGACCAGATCTCGACCAAGTACATCGGCGGACCGTACTCCCGCGCCGAGGACCACATCGTCGCCCTCATCGAACCCGACCACCAGCGCCTTGGCTGACGGTAACTGGTCAGCACCCCTGATCTTGGTGTGATCGTCTCGGGTGGGATGATCTTGGTGTGCAGGCCGGGGATGGGCGTCCGTCGTATGACGAGCTTGCCGCCCTGGTCGTCGAGCAGGCGCGGGTGATCACCGAGCTTCGCCAGCGGGTCGCCGTGTTGGAAGCCGAGAACGCCGATCTGAAGCGCCGGTTGGGTATGGATTCGACCAACTCTTCAAGGCCACCGTCGTCGGACTCGCCGTTTGTGAAACCGGCGCCGCGCTCGTTGCGGCGCGCCAGCGGCAAGAGATCGGGTGGGCAGCCGGGGCATGCTGGGGCGACGCTGGCGCAGGTTGGCGATCCGCACGAGACGCTGCGGCATGAGCCTGGCCCGTGCGCCGGCTGCGGCGTGGACCTGGCCGGCGCGCCGGAGGTGGGGGTGCAGCGGAGGCAGGTGTTCGATCTGCCTCCGATGACGGTGCGGGTGACCGAGCACCAACTGATCGCGCGGCGTTGCGTATGTGGGATCACCACTTGCGGCACGGCGCCTGAGGGCGTGACCGGGCCGGTGCAGTACGGTCCCCGGGTCACCGCGATCATCCTCTACTTGTATGTCGGGCAGTTCCTGTCGAAGAAACGCACCGCGCAGGCGCTGGCCGAGTTGTTCGGCACTCCGGTGGCCGAAGGCACTGTTGCGGCGGTAGCCACCCGCGCCGCCGACGGGCTGGCCGGCTTCCTCGCTGCGGTCAAAGACCGGATCGCGCAGGCCGAGGTGGCCGGGTTCGACGAGACCGGGCTGCGGGTAGCGGGCAGCCTGCACTGGGTGCACTGTGCCCGCACCGACAAGCACACGCTGATCACCTGCCATCCCAGACGCGGCCGCGACGGCATCGACAATGCCGGTGTCCTGCAACACTTCCGCGGTGTCGCGGTGCATGACGCGTGGGCACCGTATGACACCTACCCGGGCGTGGAACACCAACTCTGCTGTGCGCACGCCCTCCGCGAGTTGCAGGCGGTCACCGAGGCCACCCCGGCCGGGTTGTGGTGCTGGGCCACCCAAGCCGCCGACACGCTGGTCGCGATGCAGAAGCTTGTGGCCGACGCGATCGCTGAGGCCGCCGACACCCTCAACCCCGATGCCCTCGCCACCCAGGTTCACCTGTTCCGCTCAGCGGTGCAGACCGGGCTGGCCTCCACCACGGCCCGATCCACCCCGCTGATGCGCAAACACCACGCCCTGGCCCGCCGGCTCGCCGACCGCGAACCCGACTACCTACGCTTCACCACCGACTGGCGCGTCCCGCCCGACAACAACGGCTCCGAACGCGACATCCGCATGATCAAACTCCGGCAGAAAGTCTCCGGCTGCCTACGCACCCTGCCCGGAGCCAGAGGCTTCTGCGCCATCCGCAGCTACATCTCCACAGCAGCCAAACACGGCAAGAAACTCTTCGACGTCCTCACCCAACTCGCCGAGGGCCGCCCCTGGCTGCCCGAAACAGCCTGACACCGCATCAACCGTCCTCGGCCAGCTGACCAGTTACGGCTGACGGACCTTGTCCGTTCACATCACCGCGGCAGAATGCCTGACGTCGCCAGGTTGCCAGCCGAGCACCAGAGTCGCCCACAAAGTTCGGACAGTCCCACTGGAGAAGGACAACTTCTACGACGACTGGCGTTATTAGCCATGGAATCGAAAGAAATCGAGCACCGCTTGCCGCTGACTTTCCACCGTCCCTACTTCGGCGAACTGAGCTGGCGCAAAAATGTCGACCAAGTCAGCGTCAGTCAAAGGTGGCGTCCGGCGTAATGGATACGCAAGGCGTCCATTCGACATCTGCCGCCCCATTCCGGAAGGAAATACCGTCGGCCGAGAGCCCTGACAACAGATGAGAAGCCCTTCCTTTTCGAGAGCAAGACGCGCACCTTTGAGACACTCAAACAGATCGCTGCCGCCATAGACGTCCGGAACCCGATTGTTTCGAATTATCCTGATGCTTGGCCCACTCGAATTATCGACCTCGACGATCAGTGACTCTTGACGTCCATCTACACTGGCAGCGACGACCTGTAGGCTTTCCATCATCCCCCCAGAGGAATATAGTTCGGGTTATCCATCCATGTTCCATCGCGCATCCGCACACCAATGATCCGGCTCGTCGCGACGCGTCCAGGTACAGCGATCTCTTCTTCGCTGGAGAATGGATTTCCCGGCCACTCATGGTTTACATCAGCGCCCTCAACACCGTCAATATGATAGACGTTTCCACCCCGACCCTTGGCAATTCTCTCATACTTCGTCGTCGACACATATCCAGAATCTATTGAATAGCCAGAGGCATGCTCCATCAGATCCATATTACTTCCGCGTGGTTCAAATCCGCCCGGGAAAATCTTACCAGGGTCGCGGGTATCACTTCGATAAAGCGTGCCGCAGTTGTGTACAAGGACCGGAGAATCGCCGGCCGCCACATAGTAGGTGTGGAGGTGGGTGATAGTGAGGTCGTAGGTGGTGGCGGTGGTGGTGTAGCGGTGGATGGCGGCGATGGGTGCTGTGGTGGTGGGTGTTTGGAGGCGGTGGCCGGGGTGGAGGTGGGCTGCTGGGGTCCAGTGGTGGGTGGTGGTGTCGTAGAAGAGGTGGTGGTCGGTGGTGGTGAGGTGGGCGGGCCCGTGTGGCGTGGTGATGGTGAGGTCGACCAGGTGGCGGTCGGTGGTGGTGACAATCAGGCCGGTGACGCGGTGGGTCTGAGTGGTGTGAGAGTCGGGTTTGCTGTTGCGGACCTTGTCACCGATTTTGATCTTATGGATCGGGGTGGTGGTGCCGTCGGCCATCGCCACGGGTGTGTTGGCGGTGAAGCTGTGGCAGCCGCGGGTGGCGGAGGATGCGGCCTGTTCGGCGTCGTCGCCTGCCTGCCTAGCGGCGGTAGCGACGCTCCGGCGGGCGCTGCTCTTGCCGCCGCTCTTCGCTGCCCCGGCAGCAGCAGACCTGACCGCAGAGCCTGCTTCGCCCTCGGCCAGTTTGACACCGGCTTTTGCGCTGGCCCGGGCGGCCGCTTTCGCTGCGGCGACCTCGACGACCTTCGAGCCGACTTTGATGACGAGCTTGCCGCCGAGCTTGATCAGTTTCCCGGCCGGGATCAGTCCCAGCGCCGCGAAGCCGAGGGAGAACCCGGCCTGTTTCCAATTGCCTTCCGTGGCGTACCAGACCGCGTTCGCGCCGTCGGCGGCGATGCCGACGACGGGAACGTAGCCCAGCCAGTTGAGTACGTCATGACGGTGCTCATACTGCTTACGCTGTGCCGCCTTGTCCGCAGCGTAAGCCCGGTTGAGCGCGTAATAGTCGTTCTGCCAACTGGTCCCACCCGTGTAGGCATCCTGAAAGTCGCGGAACGCCTCATCGCTGCTGTCCCAGATCGTGCCCTGCTCGATGACACGAGCGACCATCCCCGACGGGTCGGCATGCGTCACCGGGCTGTTGTCGGCGTAGGCGAACCCGTTGAGCTGCTGCGGATCGGTCGGGTCGACGACCGGGTCCGCGGACAAGAACCTCCCCAGGGACGGGTCGTACTCGCGCGCACCCAACGTCGTCAGTCCGGTGTTCGCATCCTGCGTCCCGCCAACGAATCCCCTGTCACCCACCCAGTCAGGAAGCGTCGACCGCGGCGCGCCGAACGGGTCCGTGTAGCGGTGCGTCGCGTTCGTCGTCGTCGCATCGACAGCGACCGTGTCGGTGCCGACCTGATTGCCGATCAGCCAGGTCATCCCCGCGGCGGTACGCACCCCGATCGTCGCGCCACCGAACCCGTAGTACCTGGTGCCGGTCGCACTCGACGCACCGTTCTCCGCGCGAAGTTCCGTACCATCCGGCAGATACAACGTCGCCGACCCGTCCGGGTCATGCCGGATCAGCTGCGCGCCACCAGCGTCGTACTGGTAACTGGTCTTCGCGCTACCCGCCGTCAGACTCGCGAGCCTGCCCTCGCTGTTCCACGCCAGCGTCTGCGCATTGCCAGCGATCGTACGACCGGTGGTGTTTCCCGCACTGTCGTAGCTGAAGGTGCTCTGCTCGGTCGCGGTACTGCCATCACCGACGCTGTACGTTGCAGTCGTGGACAACAACGTGTGCGGTTGAGTCGATCCCGGCGCCGGATAGCTGGAACTCGTGGTGGCGTCCCCACCCGCGATGTGCTTGACCAGGCTGGTCCTGTTGCCGGTGACGTCGTAGTCATAGGTGTGCCAGTACGCAGCCGGGCCACCAACATCGGACACGGTGCCGGGCAGGGAATCACAGCTGCCCGGTGTCGTGCCGTCGGTCCCGACAGGCTTCGGCGTCCAGGCGTCCGTCAACCGGTCGAGATAGTCGTAGCGGAAGCACTGGGTGTCCGGGCTCGCACCGGCCTGGTCGTTGGTGGAGACGATGTTCCCGGACGCGTCATATTTGTAGGTCACATCTGCGAGGGCCGTCGAGTTTTCGTAACCTGTGGTCGCCTCACTCAACCTGTGCGTGCTGTCATCGTAGCTATAGGTCTGGAGCAGTTGGGGCTTCCCGCTGGCGCCGAACGGAAGTTGACTAATTCGGCCATCGTGCGCGTAGATGGCACCGCTGACATATTCTTGGAGGCCGACCAGCCCCGTTGCGAAACCAAGCCCGTTATCGTAACGCGTGTAGAGGGTTTCTTTCTTCAGCCCGCCGACACCGGGCCGTGTCATGCTCGCCTGTGAACCATCCGGGTTGTAAGTGACGCTGTCCGAGTAGGTGCCGGCCAGCACCCCTTGTGCAGTCGGGATAGTTACGCTGCTGCCGGTGGGCCGGCCCGCATTGTCATACCCGGTCACCGCCTCGGTGTATGCGTCAGTCCCGTCGTAGCGGGTCGCTGACGTTGGCAGGCCCTTGCCGCCAGCCAAGGTGTCGTATTCCCATGAGGCAAGTTGAATCCCGCTGGTGCTGTCGGCATATTCCCCAGTGGTGCGGCCCAACTTGTCGTAGCTGTAGGCGAGAGTGACCCCGCGTGCATCCGTGGCCGAGGTCAGCCGGCCACCGTTGTCGTACGTGCTGGTGGTTGTGCCGGTGTCAGGGTCCTCGCTCTTGACCCGGTTGCCACGCGCGTCGTAGGTGTACTTCCAGGTGTTGCCGGCCGGATCGACGACGGTCGCGAGCTGGCCGCTCGAGGTGTAGGTGTAGTTGGTCGCATCGTAGGCACCGGTGGGAGCTGACCCGTGGTACTGGCGTAGCTGTGTGGTCTGGCCGCGGGCATCGGTCAGCGTGGTGGTGGCAGTTCCGCCCGTGGGTGGGTCGACGTCGATTCGATCTGCACCCGGGTAGGAAGTACTCGTACGCCAACGCTCGTTGCCCTGCTGCAGAAAAATTGCAGCAGTTTGTCGACCGACCCCGTCGTACTCGTAGTCAGTGACTCCGAACAGTGCGCTCGAATCGACACCGACGAGTGCCGGGGCGGGATCCTGATCGTTGTAGTACGGCTCGCTGGCTTCTGCGACCAGGCCACGACTGTCGTATGTCGTGTCGGTGATCATCCGCCCGCCGCTGAAGGCAGGCGCCTGGGTCTGACGCAGTCGCAGAGCGCTGTCGTAGAGGCTGTAGCTCGTAACGTAGCCGGTGGTATCGGTGAGTGAGTTGTAGGTCAGGGTCTGTGTGGTGATGACACTGGCCGCGTCATTGTGGATCTGGTAGGCGTACTTGACATTGGGGTCGTCGGTCCCCTTGGTGCGGCCAGGAGTCCATACCGCGGTAAGACGGCCCAGTGGATCGTAGGTGCTGTCGGTGCGGCGATTGTTGGCATCGGTGCTGGACAACGTCCGACCACTGGCCGGATCAAAGGTGTCGGTTGTCGTGTAACCCATCGCGTCGGTGATGACGGTGGAGGTGACAGGCACATCACCTGCCGGGTTGTACTGCGTCGTCACCGTGTTTCCCAGTGCGTCTGTCGTCGCTGTAGGGCGACCGTAGGTGTCATAGACAACGCTGGATGAGGTCGAGTACACGGGCGTACTGCCGCTCCAGCTTGTCAGCCCTTCAACCTTGGTGGCATCACCGGTCTGGACAACCGCGCCGAGCGAGCTGGAGTTGTCGTAGTACATCCTGGTATGGCCGATGGTCTGCTCAGGCGTGGCGACCTCGGTGCAGGCAACTGCATCGTTCTGCACCTCGGACGGATGGTTGAGGATCCAGTCACTGGTGTTGCGGGTCGCGTATGTGGTGCGGGTGCAACGATTGTCAGCCGCGGTGCTTGTGTCTCCACGATCATCTACGGCGGTGGGGAGACCATCGCTGTTGAACGTGGTGCTTGTGCGCTTCTCCCCCCAGGTGCCGTCCGCAAGCAGACTGCGGTTCGTAACGCTCGCGGTGTTGCTCATCCATGCTTCTGACTTGTATCCGCCAAGCGTCTGGGTAGCAGTGGGGCCGCGCACCCAGGGGGTACTGATGGCATCGCTCGCGGGCGCTCCCCCGGCCTGGTCATAGGTGATCTGTTCGCGTTCGAAGCCCTGATACTCGGCGGAATCAGTGATGGTGCCGCCCTGAGAGTCCTGAACGGTCACAGATCTCGTCGATCCGTCGGACTGCTTGTCGCCATCCATTCCACGGAGGTAGACGTGATGCACCTCTGATCGGATCGCACCGGCGCTGAGCAGGCCGGAACGGACAAGCACTGTGCCATAACCGCGCCACTGTGACCACGTCCTGAGCTTCGCCGGCACCAGCTCGTTGTCGTTGTAGTGCCAGGCCGCGCCACCCTGATAGTCGTAGGTCGTAACCATGGTGGCTGAGCCACCAGTCGGATCAGCCGTGTCCACCTCGGTGACTACGTACTGATGGAAGTAGTCGAGTCGCTTGTCCTCACCTGGCGGATACCAGTAGTTCGGCATACAGCGCAGCGTGTCGGAGTCCGGCGCAGCTGGCATGGTCGAGCCAGGAACACACTGCGGATCCGAATAGGAGATGTTGGTGAGGGCTCCGGACTCGCTGGTGATCGACGTGATGCGGTAGCGGTTGAGCGCCGAAAGCCCATCCGTTGAGGTGTCCACCCGGTTGTGCATCTCAACGCCATCGAACGTCACAGCCGGCAGCGACGACGATCCACCGTTGAGCCCTGTATGAGTGATGGACTTCAGCCACAAGGGCTTGGCGTCGTTGTCACCGGTATCGAGGAAGGACTGCTCAAGGTTCCACCGGTCGACAGATGCGTAGCTGGCACCCTTCAGCACCTGGGTCGTGACAGTGGTCAGCATCTTGCGGCTGAAGAAGACCGGTGCGTACTTGTCGGTGCAGGTCGAGGCCAGGCAGGACTGGTCCCACGGCGTGTCCGGCCAAGAAGAGGTGTGGGAAGTGTCGCAGGTCGTGTTGGGGGCGCATCTGTCGGCAACGGTGAACAGGACCTTAGCCGAGGGCTGGGTGTCGTAGGCATGCCCGTCGGTGAAGCCGTAGTCCGTCTCCGCCATCGACCCACCCGGGTTGTAGGCGGTCTTCGCGGCAGCATCCGCGTTCCGTCCGTAGTACGCGGTCTCCTTGGCGTATCGATAGGAGATGGCGTTTCCATGCGTGTCTACGACATAGTCGAGGTTCCACCGCCATGCTTGTTGGCACCACGAGTCGGCGAATGCCGTCGCATGACAGGGATCGACAGTGTCGTTGCCGAATACCGGCAGTGTCCAGGTGGAGTCGGTGGTCGTATCACCGGATGCCCAACCCGGCAACCTGTTGCGACCGAAGTAGTACTGCGTCCCGTCGATGGTGGTGATGCGCCAGTACTCGCCATCGTTGTCGCCGTTGGTTGCGCCAGTGAGATGCTCAACGCGGGAACCGTCGTCAGCCTGTGGGCGCCACTGCCCGGTGTCATCGTCCTTGATCAGGGTCGTTGCGTGTCCGTTGAGCGAGAGAGTCGCGTTATTGCCGCCCCAGCACTCATCGGTCGTCTTCTTGTCGGTGTTGTTCGCACCAGCGTTCTGATCGTCCGCACAGACCTTGTACGAGCGCTGTATGTAGCCCGGCCACATGTCCCATCCGTCGCCGATCCACGAGGGCTGGTTGTTCGTGGCCGACGTGCGTCCGTCCACCATCTGGGAGTTGTATGCGAGCGACAGATCTGGCGCCGGTCCGGCTGGCGAGGGCGGCACACTGATGGGGTAGGACCAGGAGAAGCCGCCAGTCTGTGGGGACACCTGCCAGGTGGACGACGGCGCCAGTGGGCTGGCTGCCGCATTGCCCGCGCTTCCACTGCTACCAGCCAGCGCCGCCACGACTGTTCCAGAAGACGACGCCGGCACATCCGCTTCGAGCGTTGAAGCCTTCGTGTCGTTGATGGTGGGAAGCACCGTGATGCGCTGACAACTTGCCTTGTCCGGAGTGGTGAGCGAGCACGTCGGCAGTGTCACGAGTCGCAGGCGCGAGCCATACCCAGCGCCTGCGGCACCGGCAAATGCCGAATAGCCCAGTCGTACCGAGACCCTTCCCGCGGACTTATGCCCGTCGCTCCTGGTCACAGTGAAAACCACCGAGTCGGTCCCAGCAGCTCGGCGGGACGCGCGATGATCAAGAACTCGTACCTGAGCTTGCTCGATCATCGATGATGCTTTGACCTTCTTACGACGCGGCGGCCCTAGCGCGATCGGAAGATCACCCACCGGCACCATGTCGGAGGCCTTTGCCTTCGTAGACTGGGCCGCGGGCAGATCGAGGTTTGCATGATCAGCTTTTGGCCAGCGTACCTGTGGCGTACCGAGCACCGCCCTATGTGCTGTATCGCCGTGATGCTTGATGCTTGCAGCCGAAACACGATGTACAGGAATCGATCTCTCTAGTTTTGGTCTGGCAGTGGTCGAGTGTGCTGGCGCGGCGAGACCCGGTATCGCCACTAGAGTGGATGCGAGCGTCGCGAGAGCGACCAGGAAAGCCGAAGCACTGGTACGTCCTTGGCACGAGGATACGAGCCGTTTGAATCTATGAGCCCTCGTGGCGCTGCCAGACTTCACATCTGCCGTCGACACAGCAGCCTCCAACATGTCAGCGCCGACCATGGCAGCGCACGAGTTTCGGACGATCCAGGACTTGTGCGAGTGAAACACCTTGCTGTTTGCACGCGTGCTCATCTGGCTGCTCCGTTTGCACAGTTGCAGCCCTCACTGAGGATGTGACATCAGAAAGATCTCGGTGCTTGGCAGAATTCGCTGATAGACGCCGACCTCGTCGAGTTGGCCTTGCCAGTACCACCCGATCTGACCACCGTGCATCGCGCGCCCGATGTTGGTCGGGCTGGTCGATGCGATCGGTTGGCTGAAGCTAGGCTGGTCCGGCTGAAGCACGCCATTGACGTAGAGTCGGAGCTGATCATTTACTGCGTCGTAGATGCCGACCAGGTGAGTCCATTCCCCGGTCCATGCCTTGTCCTGAGACAAGGCCACCGTGGTCACTCCGTCTGCCGTGTCGGCGTCACGCATACCAAAGGCCCAGCAGTCACAATCGGGATCGGAGCGGTACTGCAAATAGAAGGCTGAGGACTGACTGCCGTCCTGCGAGAGGACAGTGTGGTACCGACTGTTGTCCTCCAGATACACCCAGGCCGCGACGCTGAAGCCACCGTTCTGCCCACCTGTGGTGTCCAGACTGGCGACGTCCGGAGCCAGGTACTGGTCCGTCCCGTTCAGTTCGATAGCACCATCGCCTACGTGACCGGGCATCCAGGTCGGTGAGCCGTACAGGGTCGCGTCATGGTCAGCGTCAGACATGTCCGCTGCGGTCGTACCCTGACCTTCGTCAAGTGGCCAGTAGCCCGCATTGCCTGGGGCGAACTTGACCCCGAATCTGTACTCCGTGATCTCCGAGATGTTGCCGGCGGCATCCGTACTCTGAACAAACAACCGATGGAGTCCGTCCGTGGCGGGTGTCACCTCAATTGATGCAGCACCATTCGTTGCCGGTACTACCGTGCCGGGCGGGGAACTGTCCAGAGACCACTTGTACTCCACCACACCGGTGGAAGTGTTGGGCCCGAAGTCAAACGTGCCGGGAACTCCGACGCCGCCGGACCAGACTTCTTGGCCGGTGATCAGCGCCGGATAGTCCGTGGACGTCACCGTCGGCAGAAGCGGGTCGGTGGTGTCGGTGTGGAAGTCGAACCAGTTGGACCAGTCGCTGCACCAGCTGTCGCTGTCACACGCCGACACTTTCCAGTGGTAGTCCTTGTTGTTCGCCCTGGGACCGACCTGGACCCAGGAGGCGCCGGTTCCCGACTTGATGTTGGTCACCGAAGCATATGTCCAGGCGACCTTCGTGGAGTAGTCCTCCGACCACACCTCGAACTTGACGTTCTTCAGGTTCCCACCGTCAGGGTCCGACACCGTCGCGGTCAACTTCGCCTGCAGAGAGGACGTGACGGCCGGTGAAGAACAGGCCTTATAGCACGGCGAGATCTTCAGACCGCTCGGCTTGTTCGGTCGGGTATCTACCGTGACAGCCAGCTGCGGTTGCGTCGATCCGGACATCGAGTAGGTTTCACGGGCCTGGACGTTGGACTCGTCCCCGCTGGAGAGCCGGAAGGCCAGATGCAGCCAGTCGTTGTCCGCTGCCTGCTGAACCGCGCTCTGGGCGTCGAAGCCCACCCACTCTCCGGCGTGCACATTGTGCTCGCCGATGTCGTGATAGATCGTCGGCTGGTTGTTCCATGTCGTGGAGTTGTCCGGCGCGGAGGTCGAGTAGGCGTGTATCGGATGGTCGGTTGGCGTCGCATTCCATTGATAGTGCGAGTAGGCACGGAACTCCGCCGCAACCACACGCGTGTTCGCCAATGACCGCGAGAACGTGAACCTGATGTAGGAGCGCTGCGTGTAGTAGCCACCGTTGATGGGATCCTGATACCGGCCCGCTGGCGCGTCGCTACGACCCTTGTTGCTCATGTATGCCTGACTCGGGTACTGCGTGTCCACATAGGTCCATGAGTGGATCGACGTCGACACATCCGGGTCCACGAAGACCGGGTAGACCGTGTCGGGATCGGCCAGCACTGCAGAGTCAGGTACGAGGGTCAGACCGCCCTGATCGTCCAACGTGGCAGCGACCGGAGCCTGGTGTGCTCCGATCGCCGGGCCCGTCGACCCGTCCACCGTCTGTGCTGCGGCTCCTGCAGAGTCGCCTGCCGAGTCCCACATCAAGGGCGTGGGTGCGCCGAACACCGTGGCACCGCTCGAGTCCACAGCGGACAACTGGCCGGACGCGTCGACCGACACCGTCACACCCTGCCCGGTCACCCCCAGGCTCAAGGTCATCAGATCAGGGTTGTCGGCCGCGTCCCTGGTCTTGACCACCAGGACCTCGGAGAAGCCATCGACCTGTGCGCTCAGCCGCAGGTCCACGTCAGGAAGGACATCCGCGTATACCGCTGATGAGCCATCCAACACCGGCGTGGGAAGCGAACTTGGCCAGGTCAACGAGAGTGAGCAGTCGCCGGACGACACCGTCGCCATCGCATTGTCGCCACCCCCGGAGAACCGGATGCCCGCCGACGTCGACGTCGGTGTGATCGAACCGTCCACCGCGTGCAACAACGTCGTATCCACGGCGGCCCAGGATCCATCCGACCGATGTACCCGCGCCGGGCGGGGCGTCGACTCCTGCGTCAGCGTCCCGTCCGGTTCGGCGAAGGTCTGCGACGTCTCCGAACGCTGCGACACGATCTCGACGCGCTGCTTCGACAGGTGCGCCTGTTGCATCGCTGCTACCTGATCCGCCGACGCCTGTGGACCTGGATCTTCCGTGGCCGCAGGCAATGCTGGTGCTGCCATACCTGCGTCGGGTTCCGCGACCGACACCATGGACCCCGCTACAGCTAGGGCCACAGCCCCTACCGCTATCCGTCTAAGGCACGCACGCAGTATCGACACACCAGCCACCGAACCTCCCAGTAGATCACCAGGAGGCACCCAGAAAGCTCCCTGGCCAGCGACGGCTGAAGCTACACCAAGATCAGGCGCACGCGGAAGGCATCTAACAGGATTGGTAGCTCAAACCGGACGTTATCCGAACTTAACTGGCTGCTTCCTTACGTACCGCTACGTGATGGATGTCTCGCCAGGACGTGAGCGATGACGTCGCATATGACGCGGAGGCGAGCTCAGGCTCGGGTGCGCCCGCCGGAACGGGCGCATCGGAGGCCAGCTGTCAGGCCTTGCTGTACTTCTGCAGGGTGGTGATCTCAGCGGACTGGGACCTGATGATCCGCCCGGCCAGCTTCTTCGCCGCGGTGTCCCTACCGTTCTTCAGCTCGGTACGGGCCATCGAGATCGCGCCCTTGTGGTGGGCGATCATCATCCGGGCGAACATCATGTCGAAGTCCTTGCCCTTGGCCGCCTTGAGTTTGGCCATGTCCGCGTCGGACATGATGCCCTCGCCCGGGCCCATCTTCATCTGCGACGAGACGGGTTCGCCCCACGACTTCAGCCACGAGGTCATGGTGCGGATCTCGGGGTCCTGAGCGCCCCGGATCTGGTCGGCGAGCTTGCGGATGGTCGGGTTCCCGGCGCGCTGCGGCGCGAGGTCGGCCATCTCGACGGCCTGCCGGTGGTGCGGGATCATCATCTGCGCGAACATCACGTCCGCGCTGTCGTAGCCGGCGGTGGCACCGCTGGAGTGGCCGGCGGTGGCACTGCTGGAGTGGCCGGTACGGCTGTCGGTACCGGAGCAGCCGGCGGCCAGTGCGACCGTGGCCAGGCTCGCGGTGACCGCGACGATGGCACGACGGAGCAACGTACGGGTCATGAAGGTTCTCGCTTTCGCTGTCGGTGGAACGGATGCGTCATCTGGTGCTGGTCTCGCCCGTAGGCGGCAGCATCTAGATGCGCATCACCGACAGCGCGGCGACGGCACGTCCCACCGGCGTACCCGGCGGCGCGCGTGACCCACCAACGAAGCGTGGCCACGCATGTGACGCGACAGCCGAGCCGGAGCGCAGGATCCGGTACGCGGCGGCGGCGAACAGCAGGAACATGGTGAGTACCGCCAGGCACATCACGCTGGGGTCCATGCCGTGCCGCGACGGCGACTGGTGGTGCGCGACCTGGTCCGCCGGCCCCAGCCAGGTGTCGGCCAGGTCGGAGGCGAACAGCTCCGACGCCATCGCGCCGGGCGCCATGCTGGGCATGGCCGCGGAACGGGTGTGCACGCTGTGGCCGAGGGTGTGCATGAGCGCGACCCCGAGCACCAGCGCGACGGTGAGCAGCGACCATCGTGTCGCCCGCACCATCACCCGACCCGTACCGCTGCGCCGCACGGCTCCGATCCTACGACGGCGCCGACGGGCCGCCGCGCACAGTCACCGGTTGGCGCGCCACTCGGGGGCGAGTACGGACCAGACCTCCAGGTCGACGCGCTTTCCCCGGTACAGGTAGCTCTCCCGCAGCACGCCGTCCCTGCTCATGCCGAGCCGGCGGGCCACCGCGATGCTCGGTTCGTTCGCCGCGGAGCACACCCATTCCATCCGGTGGATGCCCCGCTGGAGGATGGCCCAGTCGATGAGCACCCGGCTGGCGCGGGTCACCAGGCCCTTGCCGACGGCCGACGGCTCCAGCCAGCAGCCGGCCTCGGCCGTACCGCGCTGCGCGTCCATGGTGCGCAGCAGTACCCCGCCGACCAGGGTGTCGTCCACCCAGATGCCGTAGATGCGTCCGGTGTCGGCGGCGGCCTTGTCGGCGTAGGACTGCAGCAGCGACCGGGCCGACGCCAGGTCGGTGGCGGCGTCCGGGAACCCGATGTGCTGACCGATGAACTCCCGGCCCCGCTCCATGTGCGCCAGGAACTCCTCGGCCTGCCAGGGCTCCAGCGGCCGCAGCTGTGCACCGTCGTCACCCAGGGATATCGCGAACACGTCAGCCTCCACGCTCGTACCGGCGGAAGGATCCTCGCACGACGCGGTGACCGGCCCGAAACCCTTTACCGCGGCAACGGGACAATCCGGTACAGGATGTCGGAGCCTGCTGGCAGGATGCCCGATATGACGACGACCGTCCCCGACCCGACGGATGCGCGCAGCCGCGAACAGCTTGCCGAGATCATCGCGGCCGGCGGGGTGCCGAAATGGCTGATGTTCTGGGGGCATCGACCGCAGGCCGACGGCAGCATCGGCAAGGGGTGCCTGAGCCAGTGGTGGCCGTGCCGGTTCGATGTCGACGGCGTGACCTACGCCTCCGCCGAGCACTGGATGATGGCGGCCAAGGCGCGGCTGTTCGGTGACGACGACACCCTGGCCCGGATACTGGCCGCCGGCACCCCGGCGGAGGCCAAGAACCTCGGCCGGCTGGTCGCCGGCTTCGACGACCAGGTCTGGGCGGCGCGCCGGTTCGAGCTGGTCGTCGAGGGCAATGTGGCCAAGTTCGGTCAGGACCCGGCGCTGCGGCACTTCCTGCTCGGCACCGGCCGGCGGGTGCTGGTGGAGGCCAGTCCGCGCGATGTGATCTGGGGCATCGGGCTGAGCGCCGCCAACGAGCGCGCCACCGATCCGACCCGCTGGCGCGGCCGCAACCTGCTCGGCTTCGCGCTGATGGCCGCCCGGGAGCGGCTGGCGGCCTGACAGGGAAAACGCCTTGCCGCGTGGCCGGGCGCTCGGCACACTCGTGCGGTGATGCAGCAGCAGTACGCCGACGGCCGCGCCGGCATCGACGTCGACCTGGTCAAACGCCTGATCGCGGCCCAGTTTCCACAGTGGAGCGAGCTGCCGGTACGGCCGGTACGCGTCGACGGCTGGGACAACCGCACCTACCGCCTCGGCGACGACATGACGGTACGACTACCCACCGCGGCGGGCTACACGCCGGCGGTGGACAAGGAGGACCGCTGGCTGCCGGAGCTGGCGCCGTTTCTGCCGGTGCCGATCCCGGTGCCGCTGGCCAAGGGCGCGCCGGGCGAGGGCTATCCGTACAGCTGGTCGGTACGGCGCTGGCTGGACGGTGAGACCGCGAGCGTCGGCCGGATCGACGACCTGAGCGCCTTCGCCACCCAGGTGGCCGAGTTTCTGGTTGCGCTGCAACGTATCGACGCCACCGACGGGCCGACTGCGGGGGCGCACAGCTTCCACCGTGGCGCACCACCGGCCTACTACGACGCCGAGACCCGGCAGGCGCTGCGTACGCTGGCCGGCCGGATCGACACCGCCACCGCGACCGCTGTCTGGGACGCCGCACTCGAGGCGACCTGGGACCAGCCGGCGCGCTGGTTCCACGGCGACATCGCCAGCGGCAACCTGCTGGTACGCGACGGCAGCCTGGCCGCCGTCATCGACTTCGGTACCTGCGGTGTCGGTGACCCCGCCTGCGACCTGGTGATCGCCTGGGGCATGTTCCGCGGTGCGAGCCGGGAGGCGTTCCGCGCGGGGGTGGACGCCGATGCGGCGATGTGGGCGCGGGCCCGGGGCTGGGCGCTGTGGAAGGCGCTGATCACCTTCGACGGCGACGAGAACAGCAGCCGGGTGATCGACGAGGTCCTGGCCGACCACCGGAGCGACAGCTGAGACGCGAAACGGGCGCCACCGCAGCGGCGCCCGAGCGTCGGTGAGGAGAAGGAGCGCGCTACAGGCTGAAAGCCCGCTTTTATAGAGCGGAGTCAGAAGGAAGCGCCCTCATAGCCTCACCTCCGGTGATCGTACTACCCGCAGTCACTCCGGAACCAGCGTGGCGAGCCGGTCCAGGGTGATCACCTCCGAACCGTCCGGCAGGCCGTCCGGACGTTCGATGCCGACGAAGGTCACCGGTCCGGCCAGCTCCAACCCCGGCGAGTACGGCTGGTAGCTGCCGGCCTTGCGCAGCATCAACGCCACCAGGTACGACACGGTCAGGTACTGCCGTTCCAGCACCGTGCGGGCCAACAGCGTGGTGCTGGGACGGTTGGTCTCGGTCCGGTTGCCCCACACGGTGCCCTGCAGGTAGAGCTGCAACCATGTCGCCGACCAGAACCCGTGGTCGTCGCGGGCGAACAGCACCGGCAAGGCCACCCGGCCCGGGCCGCGCATGGCGGAACGGGCCCGTACGGTACCCGGCTCGAACGGCGCGCCGCGCTGCGCCAACTCACGCGTCATGAAGCCGAACATGGACTCGGCGACCTCGTCGAAACCCTCACCGGAGTAGATGTTCACCTGCGGCACGATGTAGCGGGCCGACACCGCGCGCAGTGGCACGTCGATGAACTCGGTCGCGCCGTCCCGGGAATCGGTGACGTCCCCGGAGTGGTACACGCCGTCCTGTTTCAGGTTGGTCCACGACACCTGGCCCTCGACGTCGAAGTCGTCGTCCAGCAGCAGTACCGACAGATCGAAGTCGGTGGTGCGCTGCGCCTCCCTCCAGTAGGTGAAGAAGCGCAGCAGTTCACCGTCGACCGGCAGTTCCGAGCCGCGCGGCAGTACCCGGAAACCTTCCTCGGTGGCCCGTCCGGTCAGCGGCAGCGCCACGCCGAGCACCGCAGGGTCCGCCACCAGATTTTCGTACGCCGGCAGCCGACCGGTCAGCTCCTCGTCCAGGATCGTCTTGAGTTCCGTGACCAGCGCCGGATCCAACGGCGGCCGACGGTCCGGCGCGACCCAGGCCCGCCGGCCACGGTTGGCGAAGAGACGAACGGCGTCAGGTGTGGACCGGTTGGCCAGATGTTCGCGCAGTGAACACAGCACCCGGCCGGACGCCTGCGCGGCGGCGGCGCGTACCGCGGCGGTGATCGCCGCCGGGTCGACCGGCGGGTCGACCCGCAGTATCCGGTCGAGCTGGCGCAGCAGCATGCCGGGGGCGACACCGAGGAGCGTGACGGCACGGCCGGTGTCCCCGGCGCGGAAGGCCGACTCGACCCGACCGCCCAGGGACACGACCTTCCGCTGCCCCGGGCCACCGCGAACACCTCGCGCGCGTGCGGCAGGTCGTACTCGTGCGGGTGCAGTCGTTCGCCGAGCCGCTGCCACCGGCGAGCGTACCGGGCGACGTCGCTGAGCTTGTCCGGGCTGTCGGCCACCACCTGGTCCAGCGCCGCCAGCAGCACCCGCCGCTCCGCGCGGCGGAACGGGCGGAACCGGGTCGGCTCCCGCAGACTGACGTCGCCGTCGGAGCTGTGGCAGGCCAGCCGCAGCAGGTCGGTGACGGTGTCGATCGCCACCAGCGGCCGACCGGCGGCGAGCCGTACGGCGTTGAGCACCGCGCGGTTCTGCCGTACCGGCACGCTCTGCGGGCACGGCTCGTCCAGCAGTTCACCGGCCAGCTCGCAGAGCAGTGCGAGATCCGCCTCGCCCAGCGGAATCCGGCTGCCGGCCAGCTCCTCGTACAGCGCCCGGGTCTCCGCGGCCAGCGACCCACCCAGGTGCAGCATCGTGATCCGGTCACCGGCCGAGCGCACCAGCTCGTCGTGCACGGCGAGCATCTGCGCGTACGTGTGCTGGTAAGTGCCGTAGGCCGGCAGGCCGAGCAGGTCGACGCCGGCCAGCATCGAGGCGTCCATCTGCTCGCCGCGTACGTCCCCGGCGGCCACCGCCTCGCGCAGGCAGGTCAGCCAGAACTCGACCGTGTCGGGCACCCCGGCCGGGAAGTCGATGAAGTACGGGTTGTGCTCGACGTGATCGCCGACCAGTGCACGCACCGCGCCGAGCACGTCCACCGCCAGGTCCATGGCCGTACCCGGCTGCAGGCCCGACACGTGTTCCAGGACCTCGCGTGAGGCGCTGAAACCGGCGCCCACCAGCACCGCGTCCAGTTGTCGGGCGACCGCGGCGCCGTCGCCGGTAGGCCCGGCCACGGTGGGGATCCGCAGCGTCCTGCGGATGATCTGCTCGCGCATCATGGTCTGTGGGTCGTCCTTCCGTGCCGCCGGGGTCGTTGCAGGAAGCTGGCCGGGTCGCTCCAGAGAAGCATGAGCGCGCCACCTGTCCGACCGGAGAGACACGCGCGGTAGCGTCGATCGACGAAGGAGGTGCTCATGACGAAACTGGCAGGGAAAACCGCGCTGGTCACGGGAGGCTCGCGGGGCATCGGACGTGCGGTGGTCGAGCGACTGGCCGCAGACGGAGGGGCGGTGGTGTTCGGATACCGCGCCGACCAGGCTGCGGCCAAGGATGTGGAGGAGGCCGTACGGACCGCCGGTGGCACCGCGCACGGTGTGGCCGCAGACCTGGCCGAAGCCGGTGGCATGGCCGATCTGCTGGCCGGCGCCCAGACCTGGTTGACCGGACAGGGCTACGACGGTCTGGACATCATGGTCAACAACGCGGCGGTGGCCTTCCGCCCGACGCCGCTGGCCGAGATGACCGACGATGACTTCGACCGGGTACTGGCCGTCAACACCAGATCCGTCTTCGTGGCCATGCGCTACGCGGCGGCCCGGCTGCGTGACGGCGGGCGGATCGTCAACGTCTCCACCCTCAACACGGTCCGGCCGGCGCCGGGGTTGGCTGCGTACGCGGCCAGCAAGGGCGCGTTGGAGCAGCTCACCGCCGTGGGCGCGTGCGAACTGGGCCCGCGTGGCATCACCGTCAACACGGTGTCGCCGGGCGCCACCGACACCGACCTGCTGCGCGCCAGCAACAGTGCCGAGGCTCTGCAGAGGATCGAGCAGTGGACCCCGCTGGGCCGCATCGGCACACCCGCCGACGTCGCCGACGTGATCGGGTTCCTCTGCGGCCCGGACGCCCGCTGGATCACCGGCCAGAACCTGCACGCCACCGGCGGACTCGGCTGACCTCCTCCGGCGGGCTGGGCTTCCCGGAGGCTCGGCCCGCCGGAGGGCGTGACGGCGGTCAGTACGCTGACCACGCCCTCTGTCCCGCTCCACCTGCGCGGAAGGTGGCGTCATGCCGGCTCCGTACCGTTACAGCCGCAGGATTCCCGGTGACCTGCCGTTCGTGCTGCGCTCCGGCCCGGTGGCCAGGGTGCTGCTGCTGGTGGCCTGCCTGGCGCCGGCGGCGTTCGAGGTCGTCACGGACGTCATGATCCTCGGGGTCGACCCGCACTTCGTGCGACTCGACCTGTCGCTGGGTGCGCTGGCGGCGGTCGCTGCCCTGCTCGGGCTCGCCGTGTGGCGCAATCTGGTCCGCATCCGGCTCGCCGCCGACGAGCACGGGGTCTGGGTGTGCGTGCGGTGGTGGCCGGCCAGGGCGATGTGGCTGTCCTGGGACGATGTGGCGCGTATCGACGAGGCCGTCAACGGCGGTCTGCTCAGCGGTTCCCGGGGCGCGGTCCAGGTGGTACCCCGGGACCAGAACGCCGGTCGTGGCCTCGGCGCTCTCGCCGATGCCGAGCAGTCGTGGAACCGACTCAGGTTCGGCGGCCGGCTGGTGGCCCGGATGCCCGCCGGCCGCCGGATGTCCTCGGTACTGACCGCGCTCGGCCAGTTGGCCGCCACGCACACTGCGGCGCACCGGCCGACCGCCGATCCGCAGAGCCGGTTGCGTGGGGTCGTCGACGCCTACAGCGCGCAGCGTCCACCGGGTGCTCCGCAGCTGCCCCCGGACCTGGTCGGGCCGGCCGTCACCGGTCCTGGCGGCACCTGGATGTCGGGAAGCCCGTACCGGTTGGCGTCGACGACACCGACCGGCCTGCCGCTCACCCTGACCGCGAACTCGAAACCACAGCTGCGGCTGATGGGTATCGCCACCGGGTTTGTCGTACCAGTACTGCTGATCGTCGGTTTCCTGGTCACCCGCGGCCAGCCGACGTCCGGGCGGCTGATCACGCTCGCGATCATGGCAGCGGTCGGGGCGGTGGTCATCGGTGTACTGCTGCGCAGCGCCGCGTACCGGGGGCCGGTGTTCGCGGCCGACCCGTACGGCGCCTGGGTCTGCTATCGCCGGATGACGCCCGGCCGACACGACGCGGTGTTCCTGCCCTGGGAAACGATCGGTTCGCTCCAGGTGCTGTCCGCAGGCAGTGTCGTGGCACTGCGCGTCCAGCCCCGTGGGCCGTGGATCGCGAGCCAGTCGACGGTACCGACCCCTGAGGACCGGATGCTCGATGCCGTGTTCCGCAGCGGCATGACCGTCACCGTCGACCCCGGGTACCTGTCACCGACAGACCTGGTCGGCACCCTGACCGCACTCTCCGCCGGCCGATGCCCGGTCTCGCTCGACAGACCACACCCGCCCGGCAGTGTCGGCCCGGTCATGGGGAACTGACGGGATCGCGTCGGCGCCGCGAAGAACGGATCGGCGGGACGGACATCCGCTGGCGGCGTCTGTAGCATGATCGCGCCCCGTCGACGTTCCACCGCCCTGAAGGTCGTGTCATGCCAGGCCCACAACAGAACAGCGGCAAGATCCCCAGCGACGCGCACTTCGTGCTGCGTACCGAACCGCCGACCCGATGGCTGCGGCTGGGCCTGAGTCTGGTTCCGGCCACGATCTCGACACTCATCGCGGTGCCTGCCATCGCCAGCGGCAGGCTCAGCGCCGGACAGGATGTGCGGGTGATCGTGACCGTGGTGGTAGCCATTCTGGCCGGGCTGTTGTACTGGCAGGTACGCACGACTGCCCAACTCGCAGCGGACAAACACGGGATCTGGGTGCGGGCACAGTGGTGGCCGACCAGAGCGATCTTCCTGCCCTGGAACGAGGTGTCCCAGCTGCGACCGGCCACCGGCAATGCGATCGCCATCAAGCCCGGCAGCGCCATCCTGGTGGTGCCGCACGACGACCGGTCCGCAGGTCGTGGTCTGGGCCTGCTGGCCGACCTCGAACAGTCCTGGAACAATTTCCGGTTCGGTGGCCGGCTGGTGGCCAGGATCCCGGTCGGCTCCGACATGGAGTCGACTCTCAACACTCTCGCCGGACTCACTCCACGCCGGGCGGTGGACCCGCCGTCCACCGCGACGGCCGTGCCGAGCTGACCGGCGGGCTGGTCAGTCCGCGCCGTAGCGGGTGGCGAGGGTACGGGCCGTGGCAGCGATCCTGGCCCGCAGCTCCGGCGGGTCGAGTACCTCGGCCTCGGCGCCGAGTGCCAGCAGTGACTGGTGCGCGTGCTCCAGCGACTCGATCGGCAGTACCGCGTCGATCCAGCCGTCCGGTGCGGCGCGACCGGTGTCACGTACGGCTCGCGCCGCGGCACCGGTGAGCCGGGCCGCCGCCCGCGCGCTCAGCCGCACCTTCGCCTGACTCTGGTAGAGCCGGGTGTGGAAGTCGGCCTCGTAGTGCTGCCAGTGCTCGGCAAGGTCGAAGTCCTCCGGCGGCGCGCACATTTCGTCCACTGTGGATAGTGCGAGGATCTGGTCCACCCGGTAGGTACGCGGCCCCGGCCCGGCCACCAGATACCACCGGCCCGCCTTGAGTACCAGCCCCCACGGCTCTGCCGGTCGACGTCCGTGGGCTCCTTCCAGCGCCGGTAGCGTACGTCGAGCACCTGCCCGCGCCACACCGCGTCGGCGACCTGCGGCAGGAACGGCACCTCGTCGTCCTCGGCGTACCAGCCCGGCGCCTCCAGATGGAAGCGGGACCGCATCCGGTCGGCGTGCCCGCGCAGCTCCGGCGGCAGCGCCGCGCGCAACTTCAGCTGGGCGGCGGCCAGCGCCGGGCCGAGCCCCAGGTCGGCGGCCGGGCCGGGCAGCCCGGACAGGAACAGCGCCTCCGCCTCGCCGGTGTTGAACCCGGTCAGCCGGGTGCGGTAGCCGGCAAGCAGCTGGTAGCCGCCGCGGTGCCCGGCGTCGCCGTACAGCGGGACGCCGGCGGCCTGCAGCGCCTCGACATCACGGTAGACGGTGCGTACCGACACCTCCAGCTCGGCGGCGAGCTGGTCTGCGGTCAGCCGACCCCGGGTCTGCAGGAGCAGCAGGATCGACACCAGACGGCTGGACTTCACTGACACACGATGTCAGTGGAGCGGCCGTACTGTCCAGCGGTGTCCTTCACCGAGAAACACCTGCTGGTGCCGCCACCGATCGAGGTGGGCGGCCGGCACATCAAGCGCTACCACGTCACCGCGGACCCGGCCGGGATCGAACCCGAGGTCGAGAAAGCCGCGTACGCCGTCCTTCCCGACCTGTTGCCCGAACCGGACGACACCCCACCGGCCACGTTCGTCGTACTGCACCGCGGCAACGACGACGGCGCCTACCTCAACGCCTACAGCTGGGTGTGGGACAACGCCCTGCGCTTCGCCGCGGCAGCGGCCGGGCAGCCGTTCCTGAACTGCCCGGACCGCGACCCGACCCACTTCGTACGTCTCGACGGGTCGCTGATCGGCTGCGTGTTCGAGCTGCCGCCCATCGCCCACGAACGCGACGCCTGGGTGCGGCACGTGCTGGCACCCGAGCAACCCGACCTGGCCGGCTACCTCGCCGACTCAGCACCCGAAGGAAACACCGGAGGCCGCTCGTGACATCACCGATTTCGACTTCTTCACCGGCGACTGGCAGGTGGCCAACCGGCGCCGTACCGACTTCCTCGACGAGGCCAGCGACTGGGAGGAGTTCCCCGGCCACAGCCACGCCACCCGTCACTTCGCCGGCGCGGCGAACTTCGACGAGATCGAGTTCCCGACCAAGGGCAGCGCCGGGATGACCGTACGGCTCTACGACCGCGAGCGCCGCCAGTGGCAGCTGTACTGGTCCAGCAGCCGCACCGGCACCTTCGAGCCGCCGGTGGTCGGCGGGTTCACCGACGGCCGGGGCGAGTTCTACGGCGACGACACCCACGACGGCCGGGCCGTGCGGGTGCGCTACCTCTGGTCGGAGATCAGCGCTGAGACCGCCCGCTGGGAGCAGGGGTTCTCCCTCGACGGCGGCGGCACCTGGCTGACCAACTGGATCATGCGCTTCACCCGCTGAGCAGGCGGTCGGTGGCTGCGGCGGGCCGCAGCCACCGACACCTCAGGCCGCGGGCATCCCGGCCCGCCGGGTCAGGCGACGCGCACCGAGCAGGCACAGGCCGGCGGTCAGCGCGGCGATCACGAGCAGACCGACGCGGTCCACCGTGGTGGTGGCGGCCAGTATCCCGAACAGGCTGTGCGCGACCATCGCGCCGCCGGCCAGGGCGAGCGCATGCCGCCCGGTCCAGCCTGCCGACGACGACCAGCGGCGGATCAGCCGGTAACCGGTCACCGCGAGGACCGCCCCGAGCGCCATCGGCACCAGCACCCACCAGCCGTGGGTGAACCCGGGCTGCCGGCCGCCGAGCACCCGCAGCGGGTACAGCAGCCCCAGTTCGAAACCCACGCCCAGCGCCCCGAACAGCATCAGCGCCACCCCGCCCGGCACCCGTACATCGGTCCGTGGGTGCTGGCACCGGCGCGGGACCAGCACCAGTGCGACGACGAACAGGATGGCGGTGAGCAGAACGCAGCCGAGCAGCACCCACGATGGTGCGGTGTAGCCGGGGTCCTGGCTCGGCGGTACCACGATGCGCAGCAACCCCACCCCGAACAGCGCGACCAGCGCGGTGACCACCAGACCGGTCCGCTTCAGGTACGGCACGTGCCGGTGCGCCGGGAACAGCAGATTGGTCACCAGGATCGGCACGGTCGCGCTGAACACCACGTGGTAGAAGGCGTTGACCTCCCAGTACGGCAGGTTCAGCCCGAACAGCCGGCCGCCCCACTGCGCGGCGTGGTAGAGGTGCGGGCTGGACAGCGCCTGCAACCCGATGCCGTCCTCGACCACCTCGTAGGCCAGCCCGAGCACCACGATGCTCGGCCAGCCCCGGCCGGTCCGGGCCACCACCTCGCGGATCAGCAGTACCCCGCCGCCGTAGATCGGCACCCACAACAGCACCAGGAACGCGTAGCGCACCGGCGTACTGAACGCCAGTTCGGCGATCAACGGCGCGAGTGTCAGCAGGGCGAACGCCGCCTTCCGGTTACCGGTCCGGGCCGGGCGCCCCGTGTCGCCCGGCCCGGACCGTGCCGACCTGCCGTCCGCCACGTTCACCGTCGTACGCATGTGATCTCCAACGACACGTCGAGATGGCGGCCGGCGAGCCCGGGTGATGCGGTGATGCCGAAATCGGTCCGGTCGATGCGTGTGGAGGCGCGGGCGCTGAATTCGGCGGCGGACCGGTCGAGAACCTCGACCGCCAGCTCGACCGGCCGCGAGACGCCGCGTACGGTCAGCGTTCCGGCGATACCCGTACCGGTCACCTGCGTGGACACGAACGTCATGACCGGATACTGTGCGGCGTCCAGGAAGTCCGGGGACCGTACGTGCTCGTCGCGCCGTTCGTTGCCGGTACGGAAACCTGCCGCCAGGACCTCGGCATGGATCCGCGAACCGCTATGTGGGTCGGCGATGTCGACGATGCCCTGCCCGATGGGGAAGCTGCCCCGCACCGGGAGCAGACCGAACAGGTGTCGGGTGCGGAACGTGACCGTGGAGCGGTCGGTATCGATCTCGTAGCGGCCCAGCCGGGGCGCGGTGGCATCGCTGTGCGGTGTGGCTTCCATGCCCTCATTGCACGCCGGGCAGGGTGTCCGCCGACAGCGGCAGCGGTCGTAGCTGCGCCCGACGAAAGCCTGGCCGTAGCGCGCGGCGTACGACTTTCGTCGGTTCCGCCCAACTCCGAACGTCCACCGTTCCCCGGGTGACCCGACGAATCACCTGGGCACCCGGGTAGCCGGTCAGGACAGGGCGACGCGCTTGGCCAACCGCGCCTTGTCGGCCTCCGAGCCGTACCGACGGTCCAGTGCGCGGGTCGCCGCCGCCCAGTCGTTGAAGGTGCGGACCGAGTTCAGCGTGTCGCGGACGAACGGTTCCTGACGCCAGGCCAGCGCCCGTTCCCACAGCGTGTCGATCGGTTCCCGCAGTACATTGCCGACCTTCGCCTCGTAGATACCGAAGGCGCGCAGGTCGCCGTCCGGTTCGATCATCGCGATCGTGTTGGACTCGTCAGCCAGCGGCGAGGTCGGCAGGAACAGCCGTACGTCGGTGACGGACACCTCCACCCCGTTGGCCGCCCGTTCCTTCAGCGCGGCCTGCGAGTTGATCAGTGCCTCGAGTTCGGCGTCGTTGAGCAGTTCGGTCTCCTCGAACACCTTCTCCTGCGCGAGCCCCACCGGCATCACCGCACCGATGCGCACGTAGTCCAGGCCGGGTACCCGCCGGGTCACCTGTTCGACCAGGCTCTCCAGGCCGTCCTTGCCGGTGCGGGTGACGGTGCAGTCCATGCCCAGCTCGTAGCACCTCTCGCCGCGCGCGGTGCGTTCCAACTTGACCGCGCTGAGCCGTTCCAGCGCGGCCATGGCCCGGTCGAAGGATCCGACCCGGCCCCGGATCTTGTCGTGTATCTGGGCATTCGCACCGTCCACACTGACCGTCACGGCGGTCACCGACTGGGCCAGTTGCTCGGCGATCTTGTCGTTCATCAGCCATCCGCTGGTGAAGACGGTCACCGCCACCCCACCGGAGTTGAGCAGTTCCGCCGCCTCGTGCCACCACGGCACCGACAACGGTTCGCCGCCGGCCAGCGAGATGCGTTTCGGCCTGACCGACAGGATGACGTCCACGACTTCGCGCATCCGGGTGCGGTCGAGCATCCGGGCCGGGCGTCGACCGGAGTCGGTGGAGCAGTGGATGCAGCGCAACGGACAGGCGTAGGTCAGATCCCAGACGAATCTTTCCATCCGCGTGCTGTGCTGAGGCGCTGTCAGGTCCGGTGTTTGCATGGGTTTCTCCCACTTCTGCATGTCGTCCACTCGGCGCAGGACAGGTTGCGTCCGCGCGGAATGTACGGGTGCTGTGTCGGCACCGTCCGGCGCGCAGAGACAAGCAGCCAGGCTGCGCGCGCTGCCGCGAAGAACAGATGCGTGCTCACGGACCGTTGCTGCGGCCCGGGTCGGCCCAGTGCACGGCCCGGTCCCAGTCGGCCTCCCTACCGGTCCCCCGGTGGCCCCGCGCACCAGCGCACGCCGGGATCTCATCCACATGAGACAGCGGAATCGTGACGATGAGTTGTTCCAGGCTCCTACCGGTGCCAAATATAGCGGAGCTCATCGCCAGGTCTCAATATCCCGATGACAGAATCCGCCTTCGGTGGGGCCTAACGGCGGAACAGCAGCCAGGCGTTACGCGGCGGGTCAGCTGACCCGCCGGCGGCCTCCCGTACGGCCTTGTCGACGTCCTTGGTCCGTACGACGAGCCGTCCGGGTCCCGCCCACGGACGGGACCCGGACGGCTATCAGACAGGAACAGACGGGGTGTAGGTGACCGGCAGGGCGGTCACCCCGTGCGCGCACAGCGACGGGGCGGGGGTCAGTTCGTCGTCGGACACCGCCAACCGCAGATCCGGGTAGCGGGCGAACAGGGCCGGCAGTCCGATCGTGGCCTCCAGCCGGGCCAGCGGCGCACCGATGCAGTAGTGCGCGCCGTGCCCGAAGGCCAGATGCCGTTGCCGGTCGCGGGTCAGGTCGAAGTGCTCGGCATCCTCGCCGTGCTGCCGCGGGTCGCGGCCCGCCGCGGCGAAACACGGCAGGATCGCCTCACCGGCACCGATACGGGTCCCGGCCAGGGTGAGGGCGGTGGTCGCGTACCGGAAGGGCAGCGTGCTGATGCTCGGGTCCCGGCGCAGCGTCTCCTCGATCACCGCGTCCCAGCCGACCGCGCCGGAGGTGACCAGCTCACGCTGCCGCGGATGGGTCAGCAGCGCGCGGATCGCGTTGCCCAGCAGGTTCATCGTCGTCTCATGGCCGGCGCCGATGAGCAGCAGCAGCGTACCGACCAGTTCGTCCTCGGTGAGCCGGTCGTCGTGGTCGCGGGCCGCGATCAGCGCGCTGGTCATGTCGCTGCCCGGCCGGGCACGCTTGTCGGCCACCAGGTTGTGCAGGAACTCCGCCAGCCCCCGCTGGGTCGCCAGCACCTCCTCCGGCGCGGCGAGCGCGTTGAACACGCTGTTGCACAACCGGTGCAGCTCGGGCCGCTGCTGCACGGCGACCCCGAACAGGTCACAGATGATCGTCAGCGGCAACGGGGTGGCGAACTCGGCCCTTAGATCGGCGCTGCCGCCGGCCGCGTCCAACCCGGCCAGCAGCTCAGCGACGACCTCCTCGATGCGCGGCGCCATCGCCTGCACCCGGCCCGGGGTGAACGCCGAGGACACCAACGTACGCAGCCTGCGGTGTTCCGCGCCGTCGGCGAACAGCATGTTCTCCACCCGTACCATGCCGATCAGCGGCCAGTTGTCGGCGATCTGCCCGTCGCCCAGGGCGGCCCAGTGCCGGTAGTGCTTGGCGATCTGCGGGTGGGCGAAGACCTCCAGCAACGTGGCGTGTTCGGTTACCGCCCACGCCACCACCTGGCCAGGAAGCTCCACCCGGACCACCGGGCCGGCCCGGCGGAGTCGAGCGCACTCGCCGGGCAGGTCGGCTGCGGTGGGGTCGAGGACGATGGGCTGGGCCATGGCTGGTCTCCCGTGGTGTCGCGGTGGACAGGGCTGAAGCGCACCGGCAGCGACTGCGGTGCCCGGGCGAACGCCGAGGGCCCCCAGGTCAGCTGCTCGGCGGTGACCGCGAGCCGCATGTCCGGCAGACGGTCCCGGATGGTGTCGATCGCCCGCGCCACGATGCTCTCGGCGATCGTGGGTGCCGGGCAGCGGTGCGGGCCCGCGCTGTAGGCCAGATGTGCCTTGTTGCCGCGCGGAATGCCGGTGCCGGCGACGACCGGATCGTGGTTGGCGGCGGCCAGCCCGAACACGACCACGTCACCGGCCCGCAGCGGGATGCCGTTGAGCAGCACGTCGTGCCGTGGGTAGCGGGCGGCGAAGTTCTGGATCGGCGGGTCGCGCCACAGCACCTGGGTGATGACGTCGGACACCCTCAGCTGCGCGCTGGCCACTTCCCGACGTAACTGGTCGTCGGTCAGCAGGATGCGCAGCGTGTTACCCAGCAGACCGGTGGTCGGCGCACTGCCCGCACCGATCAGCAGCACCAGATGGTGCACCACCTGCTCGAAGCTCAACTCTTCGGACATCAGGTACGACGGCACGTCCTGACCCGGCTGCTGCCACTTCGCCTCGGCCAGCCCCGCCATGTACTGCTCGTACTCCTTGCCGGCCCGCACCGCGTCGTCACCGTTACCGGACCAGATCCGTCCGATGATGCCGACCAGCCGCTCCCCTTCGGAGTCGGCCAGCCCGAACGCCCGGTTGAGCACCAGCAGCGGCAGGGGCATGGCGTACTGGGCCATCAGATCCGCGCTGCCGTCCGCGGCGAACCGGTCGATCAGCCGGTGCGCGACCGCGTCGATGGAGCGTGACAGCTGGTTGCCGGCCGCCTTGTCCAGGCTGGCGGCCACGGCGCGACGCAGCTGTCCGTGTTCGGCGCCGTCGGCGAACAGCACGTTGGGCCGGTACTCCATCATCGGCAGCACCCCGGAGGTGTCGGGCACCAGCCCTTCGGCGCGGTCGCGCCACAGCCGGGAGTCCTTGGAGAAGCGGCGTTCGTCGGTGGCGACCTCCGAGATCAGCGCATAGTCCAGCACCAGCCAGGCCGGCACCCGCGGCTCCAGCAGAACCGGTACGACAGGACCGATCTCGCTACGGAGCCGCTGGTAGAGCGCGTGTGGGTCGCGCTCGAACTCCGGCCCGTACAGCGGGACCGGCTCGACCTTGGGACGCGGAACGTAGGCCGGCCCACCGTCGAGCGCGGTCCCGGGTGATCGGTACATCGTGGTGCTCCTGACTGTCGAACCTGTGAGCGCCGAGCGTAGCGGGCACATTTGTACCTGGATCGCACCGTCCGTACGCTGCAGTGATGATTACCACCCCGGTGTCGGTGCTCCGACGGACGTGCGACCGCGTCGGTTCAGGACTCCGGAACCCTGCGCCGGGCGGTACTGAAACGCGCCGCGCGCCGACGCAGGTGGCGTAGCCCGACGTGGCGCGGCGCCTCGACCGGCACACCCGCCACCACCCGGTAGAACACCACCTTGGCTACCTCGATCAACGCCAGGTAGCAGACGACCATGCCGGCGAGCGCGGCGAAGAAACCGGCCGGCAGTGCACGGAACCCCAGCGCACCGGCGAACGGGAGACCGGGCAACGCCGCGCCGATCAGCACGACACCCAGCACCGCCAGGGTCAACGCGACGCTGGGTCGGCTACGCAGGAACGGCACCCGCCGGGTCCGGATGGCGAAGATGACCAGTGTCTGGGTGGCCAGCGACTCCACGAACCAGCCGGAGCGGAACTGCGCCGGTCCGGAGTGGAACACCCACAGCATCACCCCGAAGGTGAGGAAGTCGAACACCGAGCTGAACGGCCCGAAGTAGAGCATGAACCGGCGGATCAGGCCGATGTCCCAGTGCGACGGGCGCCGCAACTGCTCCTCGTCGACGTGGTCGGTGGGGATGGCCAGCTGGCTGGAGTCGTACAGCAGGTTGTTGAGCAGGATCTGGGACGGCAGCATCGGCAGGAACGGCAGGAACAGCGAGGCGCCGGCAGCACTGAACATGTTGCCGAAGTTGCTGGAGGTGCCCATCAGCACGTACTTGATGGTGTTGGCAAAGATGCGCCGCCCCTCCACCACACCATCGGCAAGGACGTCCAGGTTCTTGCGCAGCAGGATCACGTCGGCGGCGTCCTTGGCGATGTCGGTCGCGGTGTCCACCGAGATCCCCACATCGGCCGCGTGCAGCGCCAGGGCGTCGTTGACACCGTCACCGAGGAAGGCCACGTCGCGTCCGGTGGCGCGCTGGGTACGGACGATGCGAGCCTTGTGTTCGGGGCTGACCCGGGCGAAGACGGTGCTGCGGGTGATCGCGCCGGCGAGCTGGTCGTCGCCGAGTGCGTCGATGTCGGCGCCGCTGAGCAGGCCCGTCACCGGCAGACCCAGGTCTGCGCACACCTTGCCGGCCACCGTCGGGTTGTCCCCGGTGACCACCTTCACCGCGACACCGAGACCCGCCAGCCGCCGCAGCGCGGCCGCCGCGTCGGGTTTCGGCGGATCCAGGAAGACCAGGAAACCCAGCAGCCGCAGGCCATGTTCCTGCGTCGCGGTCAGCGGTCCGGCGGCCGTGACGGGCCGTACCGCGACGGCGACGACCCGGTTGCCGGCAGCGAACTCGGCCTCGAGCGCGCTGCGCGCCGGCGCCGGAATGTCCGCGCACCGCTCCAGTACCGACTCCGGCGCGCCTTTGGTGATCAGCGTGGCCGCACCGGTGTCCGGGGCACTGACCAGCACCGAGACCATCCTGCGCTGATGATCGAACGGCAGTACGGACACCTGCCGGTACGCCGCTGCCGCAGTGCGCTCGCCGGCCGCGTCCGTCGACTCCCACAGCGCCCGGTCCAGCGGGTTGCCGCCCACCGCGCGCCCGCCCCGCACCTCCAGTTCGGTGCACAGCAGCCCGCAGCGCACCAGGTCCGCCGGGCTGCCACCGGGTACGATGACCGCCCGCGCGTACGTGATCCGGCCCTCGGTCAGGGTCCCGGTCTTGTCGGTGAACAGCACCTCGATGTCGCCGAGGTCCTCGATGCAGACCAATCGTTTGACCAGTACGTCGCGCTGCGCCATTCGTCGCGACCCGGCGGCCAGGCTGATGGACACCACGGCGGGCAGCAGCTGCGGGGTGATGCCCACCGCGATGGCCAGCGAGAACAGCAACGCGTCGAGGATCGGCTTGTGCAGTACCACGTTGATGACGAAGATCGTCGTGGTCAACGCGCCGGCGACGTACACCAGCAGCAGGGAGAAGCGACGCAGCCCGACCTGGAACGCCGTGTCGGTCTGGTGGGTACTCAGCCCAGCGGTGATACGCCCGAACTCGGTGCGGACGCCGGTTGTCACGACGACACCGCGGGCCGAACCGGCGTGCACGACCGTACCCATCAGCGCGCAGTCGGACAGCTCCGCCAGCGCCGTACCGGCGGCGACCACGTCGGTGCCCTTTTCCACCGGTACGGATTCACCGGTCAGCGCCGACTCGTCGCACTCCAGGCCGGCCACCGACAGCAGCCGTAGGTCGGCCGGCACGACCGTACCGAGCTGCAGCTCGACCACGTCGCCGGGGACCAGGTGGGTGACATCGACGGTCGTCGGCGCGCCGTCACGGCGCGCCACCACCTGGTGGTGGATCCGCGAGTGCAGCGCCTCGGCCGCCCGTTCCGCCCGGTACTCGTTGATGAAGCCGAGGCTCACCGACAGCGCCAGGATCACCCCGATGATGATGGCGTCGTTGCCCTCGCCCAGGAAGTAGGAGGCCAGCGCGGCGGCGAGGAGCAGACCGAGCAGCGCGGAACGCACCTGGTGCCACAGCACGAGCAGCAGCCGTGCCCGGTGCGAGGACACCGCATTGTGCCCGTAGCGGGCCAGGCGCGCCGCCGCCTCCTGCGACGACAGGCCCGCTCCGGTGGCCCCCACCCTGGTCAGTACCTGCCCGGCAGTGCGGGTGGCGGCCTCGCTGACCTCGATGTACACATCGTCGGCGGCCGCCGGAGCATGCCGGTGACGGACACTCACCGTCGCCTGGTGCGTGCATCGCCGGGCCAGCTGGCATGTGGTCTCCGACCTGTCACCTGACCCGGCAGCAACGACGGCATGTCCTCAGTCCCATGGCGATCCGCAACCCCGGGCGTACCGGGCCGGTTGATCTCCATTCTCGGTCATGCCCGGGACATCGTGCGGCGTTTCCGATCAGCTGCGCCGGCGTGCCTGACGGGCGCGGCGGGCAGCCTGCTTGAGCTTGTCGTCGGCGGAGGGAAGCGGAACCTTGCGCTCGTCCTGGATCCGGATCTCGAACCGGAACTCACGGGCTGCCGGGTGCCACATCTCCTCGAAGGGACCCATCACCTCGCCGCCCACGCCCCGGCGCCGGGCCCAGTAGCCCAGCCGCACCATGCCGTAGCAGAGCATGGCGAACGCTGCGAGTACCGCGAAGGCGGCCAGGACCTGTCCCATACGACGAGCATAGGACAGGCGCGGGTGCTCAGCCCGGCATGTCGGACGGTGCCGGGTCTGTACGGGCCGGCTGTGCGGTGACGCTGCCACGGCGCGCGGCGGGCCTGCCTACGCCGACGAGCATCGTGACCAGTCCGCTGACGACGACCAGCACCCAGCCGCGGCGCAGGCCGGCCGCGTCCACGGTGGTGCCGGCACCGAGGACCGCGACGAGCAGAGCAACGCCCAGAGCCGACCCGAGCTGGCGGGCCGTGGCCAGTACGGCCGATGCCGACGACAGGTCCGCGACCGGAGCCGCGGACGCGCTACCGAACAGGGCGGGTTGGATCAGGCCGTTGGCCAGCCCCCAGAGCAGCAGGCTGGGCAGTACCACGAACGCGTAGTGCGGGATGGCGCCGGACACCGCCCACAGCCATGCGCCGGCGAGGGCGAACAGCATCGACCCGACGGGTACGACGCTGCGGAAGCCGACCCTGCGGGCGATCCGGCCGGCGAACGGTGCCACGACACCGGCGACGAGCGGGCCCGGCGCGATCCCGAGCGCGGTACGCAGCGCCGTGTAGTGCCACACATCGGTCTGCAGCAGTGTGACGCCGAGCAGCATGGCGGCGAAACCCAGGTAGTAGGCGAGGATGCCGGCCGCACCCGCCCGGAACCGGGGTGTGGAGAACAGTGCCGGCGCGACGATCGGATCACGGTGGCGCCGAAGGTGCACGACGAACCAGACACCGAGCAGTACGGCGAACCCGAACACCGTCCAGACCAGCTCGGCGGGCCATCCGCCGGCCTCGACCAGTCCCACACAGGCGAACCCGGTGGCGAGGAATACCAGCAGCGCACCGGGTATGTCCAGCCGTCGGGTACGCCGCTCACCGTCCATGGGCAGGCGCCGCAGCCCGACCAGTACGGTCGCGAGCACCACCGGGACGTTGATCAGGAATATCCACCGCCAGCTGAGGCTGATCAGCATCCCGCCGAGCACCGGTCCCGCGCTGGCGGCGACCGCGCCGACGGCCGCCCATACCCCGACCGCGGTCCCGCGGTCACGGTCGTCGAACGCGGATACCACGATGCTCAGCGAGGTGGGCATCAGTACAGCCGCGCCCACGGCCTGCAGTGCCCGGCAGGCGATGAGTACGGGAAGCACGGGTGCGGCCGCACACCCGACGGAGGCGACACCGAACAGAACCAGTCCAGCGAGGAAGCACCGACGCCGGCCCAGGCTGTCGGCGAGTCGACCGGCGGTGATCAGCAGCGTCGCGAGCACGATGGCGTAGCTGCCGAGCACCCACGAGACGTCGGAGACGGAGGCGCCGGTGAAGTCGTGCTGCAGGGCCGGATAGGCGATGTTGACCACCCACAGATCGAGGCCGGTCAGGAAGTTCGCGGCGGAGGCCACCGCCAGCACCAGCCACCGTCGGCGCGCAGGTTGATCGGTCATGTCTCGAATCTGCCGGGGAACGGGCCGGCAATCCAGTGGCAAGAATGACACTGTCCGCTAAATTAGTGACATGCGTGCCCATCGGATCGCCTTGGCCATCACCGAAGGAATGCCCATCTTCGAAGCCGCGATCCCGTGCGAGGTCTTCGGCCGGGCCCGCCCCGGCCTGCCCGACCCCTGGTACGAGTTCACGGTCTGCGCGCAGGAACCCGGACGGACCTCGACCGGCTCGGCATTCGTGACCGCCACCCCGTACGGGCTCGACGGGCTGGCCATGGCAGACACGGTCATCGTGCCGGCCTGCGACAACGTCCTCGACGACGCACCTGCGCAGCTCGTCACCGCCGTCCGCGCCGCGCACGAGCGGGGTGCGCGCATCGTGTCGTTGTGCACCGGCGCTTTCGTACTCGCCGAGGCCGGGCTGCTCGACGGCCGGCGGGCCACCGTGCACTGGTTCCACGCCAACCTGCTCGCCGAGCGCTACCCGGCCGTCGACGTCGACCCCTCGGTGCTCTACATCGACGAGGGGCAGATACTCACCAGCGCAGGCACCACCGCCGGGCTGGACCTGTGCCTGCACCTGGTCCGCATCGACCACGGCGCCGAGGTCGCCAACCTGCTCGCCCGGCGGCTGGTCATCTCCCCGCACCGCAACGGCGGACAGGCCCAGTACGTGGACTCACCGGTTGCCCGCAACGCCGACGACAGCCTGGCCCCACTGCTGCAATGGGCGACCGCTCACCTGCACGAGCCACTCACCATCGCCGAACTGGCCGCGCGCCAACACCTGACCCCCCGTACGCTGATCCGCCGGTTCCGCGACGCTACCGGCACTTCGCCGCTACGGTGGCTTCTCGCGCAACGGATACAGCGGGCCCGGACGCTGCTGGAATCCACCGACGATCCGCCGGCCCGGGTTGCCGAGCTCTGCGGCCTGGGCGGGGAAGCGAACCTGCGGCACCACTTCGCCCGTACCGTCGGGGTTCCGCCCGGCGAATACCGCCGTACGTTCAGGAAGCAGGTGGCGCGGCGCTGAACCCGTACGTCATAGCCGACCAGTCGCGACATCGGGGTCGATCGGTAGTGCTGCGGACAGTTCGTCGTGGACGGATCCGCTCCTACAGTGGAAGAGGTTGCCTGCCGGACGACCCGACGTGGCTCGTACCCCCAGCCGGCGCGGCGGTGCGGACACACCGTCGGGCGATCGCGACCGAAGGGGGCAGAAATGGCGGAGAACGGCTTGGACCAGGACGACTACGCCGAGGACGAGCCGGAGTTCGACGAGCCGGAAGCCCGCGCCGAGCAGGATCCTGACGTCTTCCTCGACGTTCCGCAGCTGAAGGTCGAGGAGATCGATCTGGAGGTCGAGGATCTGCGGGCCCGGGTGTCGTTGCAGGCCGAGGTGCTGGATCTGGTCAAGCTCAACGTCGGCGCCGATGTCATGCTCGGGAAGGTCAAACTCAACATCCAGGGCGTCGAGGCGCAGGCCAGGCTGAATGTGCGACTGGACAACGTCCGCGACATCCTCACCGGCGTGCTGAAGACCATCGACCGCAACCCCGAGATCCTGGAGTACGTCGGTCGCAGTGTCGAGTCGGCAGCTTCCAGCATCGGTCGCGGTACGGGCGAGGCCGTCCGCGATGTCGGTGGTGGCGCCGGCGAAGCCGTCAAGGAGGTCGGCAGCGGCGCCGGTAATGCGGTCGGCGACCTCGGTGACACGGTGGAGCGGGCCGGTGGCGCGCTCGACAAGGTCGGTGACACCGCAGGAAAGGTCGGTGGTTCGGCCGGCCGGACAGTTCGGCAGGCCACCGATCTGGCTGACGGCGACACCGGGACCGACCGCGACGACGAAGACTACGGACCCGAGGACCGTGCGCCCGAGGACTACGAGTCCGACGAGGAGGAACGGCCCCGGCGACGGCGGCCGGCGAAACGCTCCCTCCACTCCTCGGATGAGAGCCGCCGTGGCGAAGCACTGCACCGCCGCGCCACCAGGGGTCGCAAAAGATGATGCTCCGATGGCACGGCAGAGGTTCATCCCGTCCCCTGAGATCGGCTTCGAGGCCCGGGTGAGCGCTGATCGTCTACGTTTCGCAGCGACGCCCGAGGTCTCGGTCGAGTTTCCCGGAGATGAGCACAACCGGTCGTTCTCCGGATCCGCGCGCCGTAACCTGCCCCGCCCCGTCGCGGCGGGCACCGCCTACCGGCACCCCCGGATCCACTACCTCCTGGCGTCCCGCATCGACCTGGAACCGGCACCCGGCGACGTCGAGGCCGGGGAATCCGGTACCTCGTAGCGATCCTCGCCGGCACCTGGGAGACTGATCTCAACGTGCCCGTTGACAACCCGGGTACGAAAACACGGCTGCGGACTCGTCGTCGGCCCCGCGCACACCGTCCCGTCGGCGAGGCTGAACGTACTGCCGTGCCAGGGGCAGGTCACCGTACCGTCGCGCACCTGCCCCTCGTGCAACGGGCCGGACAGATGACTGCACCGGTCGGACAGCGCGGAGACGCTGTTTCCCGTTCGGTGCAACAGAACTGGATAGTTGTCCACCAGCCGCATGACCGGTACGCCGTCCGGCAGGACGCTGATCTCGTCCAGCCGGTGCCATCCCGGGGAGATCAGGTGCGCCACGTCCTCCGCGTGGTTGACCGCCGACGCCTGCCGGTACGCCAGGTGCCCACCGAGGTACGCGCCGATGCCCGCCACCCCGTAGCCGGCGTAGGCGAGCAGCCGCCCGACGGTACGCCTCCGGCGCAGCCGCGCGATCAGCGAGCCGGCGTACAGACCGGCCGCGATCCCGTTGCTCACAGCGTGCACCACGCCGACGCGCTTCTGCTGCGGGTGCTGGACCGACCAGTCCGTCCAGCCGGAAATTGCGGCCGGCGGAAAGGCCAGTACGCCGAGGGCGATGAGGGTGTCGGCGGCCCGCTGCTGACCGGGGAGCAGGTCGAGCAGTGCCGCACTGGTCCACGCGCCGACCGGTACCTGAACCAGTAGCGGGTGCAGGGCGTGGCCGATCGGTACGCCATGCAGCAGATCACGGACCGGCCCGGGCGGAAGGATCCCGTTCACCGCGGATGTGAGTGGCCAGGTCACCCGGTCCAGCGTCGACCACCCGGCGATCCGGTCGATGAGACTCGTCAGGTCCATGTGGTCATCCTCGCACCGGATGCCGTTGCGCCGCCGGAGATCGGACGAACCACCATCGCTGTCGGCTGATACGGGTGCCTCCCCCAACCGCGGGTGCGGTGGGAGGAGGCGACTACCGCACTGTCGTTACTTGAGGGTGACGCGGAACTTCGCCCCGGCGCCGGTCCCCTTGATGATCAGGCGACCGACCCGACTCTTGCGGTCCGTCCCCGTGCTTCCGGTCAGATAGTTCCAGGTGACCCAGGTCTGGCCGTCCCGGGCCGGGTAGACGTCCATGGCTCCCGGGCCGCGCTTGTTTCCGGGCAGGCCGCGGTAGCGCATGCCGGCCGGGTAGTGCGCACGTTTGCCGGAGTAGGAGAAGTACGCGCGGGACCTGCTGGGCATCGGCGAGCAGGTGCCCTTGCCGATGTCCTTGCCGCAGTAGGCAATTCCGGTGGCGTAGTAGTTGCCCTGCCACTTGTTGCCTGAGTAGAACAGGTACCAGGAACCGTCGTGGTAGAGCGCGCTCGGGTTCTCGATGACGTACACCTGGTTCTTCGGGCTCTTGTGGTGTACCCAGGTCAGCCTGTTGCTGCGCAGCATCACGTGTGGCGCGGTCGCGACCTTGACGGCACCCTTGCGGCTGAATGACAGTCTCACGACCGACAGCGCCGATTCGTTGCCGACGGCGCGCTGCCCGTCCCGGAAGGTCATCCAGATCTGGCCGCCCGGTCCAGCGGTGACATCGGCGTCGATGGCCCAACGGTTGGCCTTGGCGGGGCACATCAGCGGCTTCGGCTGGGCCTTGAACCCGGAGGTGGCGCTGGTGGAGGAGGCGACGCCGATGCAGTGCTGGCCCTTGGTGCCGGCCTTCACCGAAGTGAAGAACAGGTAGTAGAGGCCTGCCCCCTTCTTCGGCACCCGGTAGAAGGCGCCCGGCGTCCAGATCCCGGAGCCGCCCTTGGTCCAGGCGCCGGCGCCGTGCGGCATGGCGTCCCCGTCGATGGTGGGCGAGGTCGTGACGGTGTTACCCGAGCCAGAGAGGGTGTACGGCACCTTGCGGTTGTGCGCGCTGGCCCCGTAGGTGATGTACTTGTCCGACCCGACCAGCGCGAGTGTGTCCGCGCCCGGGAACTGGAAGTCCTGTGCCCCACTGTTGCCGGATCGCGCCATGACAGCGCGGTCGGCGGCAGTTCCTGAGCCTGCGGGTACCAATGCTGCAAGGGCGCACGCCGCCAGGGCTCCAGGCACGAGAAGCCGGCGCCGCCAGCGGGAGTCGTGGGTGGTCGTGTTCGGCACGAGATTTCTCCTTCGAGGATCGGTCGTATATTGCCGAAGTAGGGATCACTCCTGGACAAAACGCTATGACAAGCTCGCAAACACCTCTTGTGCCAGTATCGACACGTTGAGTCAGATCACGACGGGCTTGCCGCCACAGGGCATGCTGAAGGCGCTGGATGACGGACGCGACAGGAAAGTAGGACCCACGGTGCGCTGGGCATACAGGCCGCCGACCGGGCGGCAGTTGCGCAGGATGATCCCGGTCGCGGCGCTGACCGCGACGACGCTACTGCTCGCGGGCTGCGCCGCCAGCAAGGTCGACCCCGGCGCGTCGGTCAACCTGCACGGCACACTGACCCACCCGGACGGCACCGCAGCGGCCGGGGTGGGCGTGGGGCTGCTGCGCGCGCCGGACCCGCTGGAGATGCTGACCGTGGGGCTCACCGCCGGCACCGAACTGCTCAGTTGCCTGAGCCACAACGGTGCGCCGATCTGCAGAACGGTGCAGTACACGAGGACCGACGCGCACGGCCGCTACCGGTACCGGATGCGGGGCTCGGACGTACGCGGCGACCTGGGTGAGGCAAGCCCGTTCGAGCTGTCCGCCGCGCTGCCCGCAGGGCGCGGTGAGGTGGCCGGCCCCAGCTTCCAGAGCGGATTTGAGATCCAGCGCACCACGGTGGCCATGCCGACAGTCACCTTCTGGCACCCGCCCACGCTGTCGGCGTCCAGCTCCGGCCGACGCGTCACCGTGCAGTGGAGCGCCTTCGACGTTCCCGGCGCCGACCGGCCGGACCGCTACCTCGCGCAGTTCACCGAGAGCCGCGGCGCCACGATCTGGAGCCAGCCGGCACGTTCCGGCGCCACCGTCGACGCCAGAGCGTTGGAGGACACCGGCGCGAGCTTCCACGCCGACGCCGCGGTACCCACCAAGGGACCGGACACCACCTTCGACTCCGTCTACAGCAGCCAGTCCGTACGCTCGCACGGCGGTGCCGGCGCACCGGAGTCGCGGGGTGCCGACTGCTACGTGCGGGCCGGCGGGAAGTCGGTACGGCTGAAGCAGTGCCCGTTGACTGACGGGAAGTTCAACGCGAGCTTCCCCGCCCAGGGATGCGCTGGGCAACCCTCGGCATCCCCGGGCGCATCGGCCGCGCCCTGCCGGGCCAACTCCTCGCTGTATGTGGACCTGGGCAGTCCACAGCCCGTCGGTACGGTCTTCGCGCACGGCCTGTCCGGCGCAGTCGTGCTCGACACCAGCGACGACGCGGTGCACTGGACCCGCCGTACGGATGTCGGCTCGAAGGAGTTCGACACCATCACCCTGCACCAGCCGGTCAGCGCCCGCTACGTACGACTACGCAACCCCGACGGCATGGCCATCCGGAGCCTGACCGAACTGTCGGTTTGGCCCGATCGCTGACCACGACCTCCACGATGGGTGAAACCTTCACAGCCCACCGGAGGACCCCGGCCAGTCCGGGTCGGCGGCGAGCTTGGCGGCGATCCGGTCATGGAAACTCCTGCGCTGCAACGCTTCCTCGATGTCGACCACCACCTGGCTGAGCGGGTAGGCGATCTCCTCCTCAAGTTCGGCGAGCGCGGCCTCAGTGGCGCGCCACTCCGCGGCGAGCCTGCCCACGATACGACGCGCCTTCGCCGTCAGTACCACATTCTTGCTGCGCGCGTCCGGACCCTTCGTCGTACGCACAAGTCCGACGGACCGCATCGCGGCGACCTTCTGACTGATCGCCGAATGGGTGCGCTGTACCGATTCGGCGAGCTCCGCGATCGTCATCGGCCCGGAAGCGTGCAGCCGCATCAGCTCCATCACGAAGCTCGGCTTGAGCCCTTCGACCCCAGCCTTGGACTCGGCGTAGATCCGGGCGATGTCAGCGTCCATCGCCTGCTGCAGGATCCGCAGCGGTCGCCAACGGCTGTGCCGCGTCGGATCGTCCACCGCGCCAGGGGTCTCACTGTCCACGGCAAAACTATAACAGCACTTACGTAAGTGCTGTTATAGTTTTGCCGCACCGATGCGCCGACGCACAGAGGAACCCGATGACGACCGGCTCACTCCGACACAACCGTGACTTCCTGCTGCTGCAGACAGGCCAACTGCTGTCCACCACCGGCAGCCAGGCCGCCGCGATCGCCTACCCGCTGGTCGTACTCGCGGCGACAGGCTCGCCGACACTGGCCGGGATCGTGTCGTTCGCCCGCCTGATCCCCGCCGTACTGTTCGGCCCGCTCGCCGGTGTCCTGGTCGACCGGGTCGACCGCAAGGCGCTGATGGTCATCGCCGACGGGCTCCGCGCGGTCGCGGTCGGCAGCATCGCGCTGGCACTGTGGCTGGACGTCGTACCGTACTGGCAGATCCCGCTGGTGGCGTTCGTCGAGGGCGCACTGTCGTCGCTGTTCAACCCCGCCGCGGCGGGAATGCTGCGCTCCATCGTGCCGACCGACCAGTTGCCCTCGGCCGTGGCGACCCAGCAGGCTCGCTCGGCGAGCGCCCAACTTGGCGGACCCCCGATCGGTGGGGTCCTGTACGCGGCCGGCCGGGCGCTGCCGTTCGTGGCCGACACCGTGTCGTACTTCTTCTCGATGATCGCGATCCTCGCGCTGCGCACACCCTCGGCGACCCGCGAACCGCGGCACGGGCGGCAGCTCCGTACCGATCTCGCCGAGGGCTGGCGTTTCCTGTGGAGACAACCGTTCCTGCGTACGACGACCTTCCTGTACGGGCTGACCAACCCGTTCGGCCCCGGCCTGATGCTCGCCCTGGTCGTGGTCTGCCGGCAGCACCGGCTCTCGCCGGCGATCATCGGCGCACTGCTGGCCGCGTTCAGCGGTTGTCTGCTGCTGGGGTCGCTGCTGTCCGGGTTCGTGCGCCGCCGCCTGTCCAGCCACACGATCATGCTGCTGGAGCTCTGCGCCTGGCCGGGTCCGCTGCTGTTCGCACTGTGGCCCGATCCGTACGTGCTGGCCGCGTCGATGCTGCCGGTGGCGTTGGCCATCCCCTGCACCGACTCGGTGGTCGTCGCCTACCGGCTCGCGGCAATACCCGACGGGCTCGTGGGGCGGGTGGAGGGTGCCCGCAGTACCCTCGCGCTGGCTCTCACCCCGTTCGGATCGCTGCTGGCGGGTCTGCTGCTGGACAGCATGCCGGCGCGCCCGGCAGTGCTGATCTTCATGGCGCCGACGGTACTGCTGGCCGTCTGGGGCGCGCTCAGCCCAGCGCTGCGCAACCCACCGCAGCCGGCCGGATCTGCCGCGGTGCCGGCGCGTGCGGCGAACTGACCGGCGCTACCTGGCAGACCGGGTAAAGGGATCTCAACGACGAGGTGGTCCAGACCGGGCTGGACGCAGTTCCCCGGTCGTCGGAACGATCCGGCCCCGGCGAGGCGCGGGCGAGGCCACCCGGACGAACTTCAGATCATCGCAACCAACATGACCGTCATACCCAGAGCCATCAGGGCATGACAGGTGGCCTGCGCTCCGGGCGTTCGGATGAAGACCGGCTGGGCGGCCGGTCCGGTTTCCGCCAGTACGCGGACCAGCCTGACCGCCTGCGCTGTCCAGTAGAACGTGGACAACAGCAGGCACACCGCGGCCACCGCCGTCACGACGGCCATTCCGGCCGGCAACTGGGCACCCGCCGCTGATGCCCGCATGCTCATCCCCCGCATGCCCGCCATCGGTGCAGAGCCGGCGCCGCCCTTCCCCATGGCCATCATGTCGGGCATGATCACGATCATCCAGACCATGGCGCCCATCATCAGGGCGTGTTGCAGCACCGCGACGCGGCTGTGGCGATCCGGTCTGACGAGCTGTGCCAGGAAGAAGATGGTGCCCAATCCGAACACGATGAGCTGTGGCCACCTCGGTGCACGCATCCCCCACGGCCACGCCATGAGTGTCATGCCGATCGCCATGATCACGTGACAGGCCTCGGAGATCCGCGGCGCCAGTGCGGGACTTGCCCCCAGGCGGGTCGGAACAACGCAGCGCAGCAGGCAGTAGACACCGGTGCCGACGAACAGAACAGTCAACAGCACGGCCAACGGCTGGGTCAGCATCATCGGGCCGCCCCCGCCCGCTGACGGTTCCGGCAGCCCAACGCAACGTCCAACACCAGGAACAGCGCCCGGCGCCACGCACCGCGGGCCGGTGGTCTGCCCCAGCTACGGTCCGCGGCACGAGTGGGCCGTCGTAACGGCGACGACTCCGGCCCGGCGGCCCGGGTCGGGGAACCGACGGTCATCGGGCTCACTTTCTGCGAGGTTCGGTGTGCTGACGGGGAAGGCTTGCCAGCCACGCGTTGTAGGCGTCGAGGCGTGCGCTCTCCTCGTCGATGGCTGCGTGGCGATCGCCCGACGCGGTCCATCCCGTGTGCTGGTCGAAGGTGGCCAGCCTGGCCTGCTCGATCCAGCGCATCGTGGCGTGTGTGCGGTCGCTGCCGAAGAACCAGGGGAACACGGCCACGACGATCAGCACGACCATCAGGCCGTCACCGGCTATCCACATGACCGCTCCACCCCAGTGCACGTCGGTCAGCGGGGACGGCCCCCAGGAACGGTGCTGGTCGATGTACGCCGGCCAGGGCGCATGGCGGGTCATCAGCAGCACGACACCGGTGAGCGTGTCGATCGGCATGCTGATGAGCACCACGATCAGGCGGGCCGGGTGCGACAGACGCCACCGTGTGGGCGTGTTGCCGAAGATCGGCAGCAGGTACAGGCATCCGGCCACCAGGTACAGCGCATGCTCTCCCGCCTCAGCCAGTCCGTCGACCACCACGAGGTTCTGGAAGCTGGTCAGGTGGGTGCCGATGATCGTCACCGCGTAGATCACGATCGCGACGGGCGGGCAGGTGACGACCGACACGGCCCGGGAGCGCAGACCGCGCTTGATCCAGGTGTGCAGTGGATTGCGGCTGGCGTGCATCGCGAGCAGGAAAGGGCTGCCGGTCACCAGCAGCACCGGGGCGACCATGATCAGCATCAGGTGCTGGACCATGTGGATCCAGAACAGCACATTGTCGTACGTACCGATCCCGCTCAGGGTGGCCAGCGCGACGACGAAGAGCCCGGCCAGGAACGAACCGGCCCGGCCCAGTGACCACGGATGGGTCGGGTGCCGACGGGCGACGCGGAGCATCCCCCACAGGTAGAGAACGGCCGCCAGCGCCAGCGGCACCGCGACGAACGGATCGAGATGCCATCGTCCGAGGACGGCGGTGGAGGTCACCGGGGACAGCGCCCAGCCCGTGATGCCGGCGGCCGGGTCACTCAGCACGGTCGCAACACCCTGGCCTCGCTGGAACATGCGCCGTGTGCCCCGGTGCTGCACCGACCGACGCCACCCGCGACGCACGGGGCGCCGTCCCGACCGTCCGCTGCCCGTAGGTACGCATACCGGCCCTCCGCTCGTTGCGCTCGACATCTGCCGGAACTTGTGGCGTCACCAGAGTTGTCGGCCGATTCGCCCCGGGAGTTCCCACCAGCGCGTCCGGATCCGGAACGGGCGCTCGTACCCGAGCTGCGCAGAGGGCGTTGGCGGATCAGGTGGCGGGAGGATCAGCCGATGTCGCAGCGGTGGTCTGCGGAGGCAGCGAGAAGTTCGGACCGGGCCCGGGCGACCCGGGACCTGATGGTGCCTACGGGGCAGTCGCACACCGCGGCGGCCTCGGCGTAGTCCAGGCCGATGACCTGGGTGAGGACCAGCGCTTCCCGCCGGTCGACGTCCAGCCCGCCGAGCAGTTGGTTGAGCTCGACGACGTCCTCGAAGCCGGCGGCGAGCCCGTAGATGTGCGCCTGCTCCTGGTCCGACGTCACCGTCGGGTCCGCCGCGTACGTGATGCGGGGACGCCGCTGCGCGGCGCGCACCTGGTCGATCACGACCCGGCGGGCGATCGACAGCAGCCACGTACGGGCGCTGGAGCGGCCGGCGAAGCCGGGCAGACTACGCAGAGCGCGCAGGTACGTCTCCTGGGTGAGGTCCTCCGCCTGTCGGTGCCCGGCGAGATGGACGAGGAAGCCCCAGACATCACGCTGCGTCGCCCGGATGAAGGTGTCAGCGGCGGCCCGGTCACCGGCCCCCGCAGCCAGTGCCAGCGCCGTGACGTGGTCGTTCCTCCGCCTTGCGTCGGTCACCGGCTCAGGTTAAGGGACCCGAGCTGGAACTTCGCATGGGGGTTGGGCGACCATACGAGCATGGGATGCGGGACAGTCAGGCAGGCTCTTTCTGCCAGGATGGACGGTGAGGCCGAACCGGTGTCCGGTGAGTCGACGGACGCGCATCTCGCCGGCTGCGTCGCATGCCGGAACTGGTTGCAGCGGGCCGCCGTACTCAACCGGGCTCTGCGGGTGCGGCCCGCGTCGGCGGTACCCGACCTGGCGCCACGCGTGCTGGCCGCGACGTCGACGCTGCGACGGCGGCGTGGCCTGGGCTGGCGCATCGCCCTGGCCTGTGTGGCTGTCGCGCAGTTCGGGCTCGGCGCGGCCGAGGCCCTGGGCTGGAGCACCGGAATGGGCCACTCGGGCCAGCTGATGGGCGGGATGAGCGCCCACCTGTTCAACGAGAGCACCTGCTGGAACCTTGCTCTCGCGGCGGGGCTGGCGTGGGTGGCGTGGCGGGCCGACTCCGTCGGCGGGCTGCTGCCGGTCTTCGGTGGGTTCTTGCTGCTGTTGACCGGATACTGCGTGCATGATCTGGTCACCGGTGATGCCACGGTTGCCCGGGTCGCCTCGCACGGCCTGCTGGTGGTCGGTTTCGTGTTGATGGTGGTGGTCGACCGCCGTTACGGGCGTTCCGGTCCTCCGCACTCGCACCGCGGTAGACCGCGCGGCGACCTCCCGACCGGCGCCGACGGCCGGGGGCTGGACGACGTGCAGACATCCGAGCAGGCCGACGGGTACGTGCTGCGCCCGGTCAACCGCCACCACGCGGCGTGAGTCGCCAGCGGCCACGGGTCCGGTGGTATATCGGCGCCGGCGCGATTCTCGCCGCCGTGGCGACCGTGGCCACGGTCGCTCTACTCAGCGGCTCGTCGGCCTACCGTGCGCTGGGCTCGGCGGATCCGGGGGCCCTGGTACGGATCGGCACGTCGCTGGTGCGCCTCGGCGTCGACGCCGCCGCCACCGGGTGTGTGGGCTCGCTCGCCTTCGCCGTGCTGCTCACCACGTCACAGCGCTCGGGATCGGTGTCGGCGGCGGGGTACGCGGCGCTGCGTGCCGCATCGCGTTGGGCCCTGGCGTGGCTCGTTCTCGTGGTGCTGCTCATTCCGCTGGATGCGGCCGACACCGCCGGGTTGCCGCTGCACCGGACGCTGTCACCGGCCGGATTCGTCAGCTTGACCGAGAGCCTGGAAGGGCCGAAGGCGTGGCTGGTGACGGCCGGGACCGTCCTAGTGGTGGCGATCTCCTGCCGGATCGTCCTGCGGTGGCGCTCCGCGGTCCTACTTCTCGGCCTCGCGATCGTGGCCGTGCTGCCACCGCTGGTCACCGCGCACTCGTCCTCGGACACCGGGCACGATCTGGCCAGTACGGCGATCCTCATCCATGTCCCGGCCGCGACGCTCTGGCTGGGCACCCTGATCGCGCTGGCCCGGCTCGGCCGGTACAGCGATGTTCCGGCACCGGTTCTCCTGAAACGGTACGCACGACTGGCGTTGTGCTGCTGGTTCGTGCTGGCCGGGTCCGGGCTCGTCGACGCCGCCGTCCTGGCCTCCGGTTCGTCCGTGGCCACCAGCGGCTACGGGCTGCTGCTGGCGCTCAAGGTCGCCGTGGTCCTGGTCATCGGTCTGGTCGGGATGAGGCTGCGCCGTTCGGTACTGCGACGGGCCACCCTGGCCCGCGGTGTCCTGTCCCGGCTGGTGGCCGCGGAGCTGACCCTGTTGGCGGTGACGGTCGGGATGTCGGTGGGTCTGACCCGCCTGGCGCCACCCGCCCTCGTGGGGCAACCGGTCAGCTCCGACCAGACACTGCTCGGCTACAACCTTGCCGGGCCGCCGACGATGGCCCGCCTGCTCGGCGACTGGCGGGTGGATGTGTTCTTCGGCCCACTCGGCGTACTGCTAGCAGTCGGCTACCTGGTGTGTCGGCGCCGGCTGGCCCGGTCCGGACAGGGCTGGCCGGCCGCCCGTACCGGCGCGTGGCTGGCCGGCTGCGCCGCGATGATCCTGGTCACCTGCTCCGGCGTGGGCCGCTACGCACCGGCCATGTTCAGCGTCCACCTCGCCGCGCACATGGTACTGGGCATGCTGGTGCCGGTGCTGCTGGCGCTCGGCGGGCCGCTGACCCTGGCGGGACGGGCGTTCCGGCCGGCACCGGAGAGGAAGCTGGACGGGCCGCACGAGTGGTCGGCGGCCGTTACCAGTTCGGTGCTGCTGCGCCGGCTCTCCCATCCGGTGATGGTCGTGACGATCTTCTCCGGTGCGCCCTTCCTGGTCTACTTCACCTACCTGTTCGACCTGGCTGCCCGCTTCCACTGGGCGCACCTGGGACTGAACGCCGGTTTTCTGGTGATCGGCTACCTGTTCGGGTGGGTCACGGTCGGTGCGGACCCGCTCCCCCGGCCGGTCCCGCACATCGCGCGGCTCGGGATACTGCTGGCCGCGATGCCGGTGGACATCGTCTTCGGCGCGCTGGTGATCGGTTCCCACCGGGTGTTGGGCAACGGCGCGGCCGGCGCCAACATGTACTCGGCACTGGAGCTGCCCTGGGTGGGTGACCTGCTCGCCGACCAGCGCGCCGCGGGAATTCTCGCCCTCGTGATCGCCGAGGTGTCGCTGCTGGTGGCCCTCGCCGCGCTGCTGGTGCACTGGCAGCGCGAACCCGACGAGGAGCACCCGACGCTGGTACGGGCGCTGCGGGAGCGCCGTACCGGCGCCGGGTCAGGTCCGGTTCGCGCCGAAGCCACGCAGCCGGAGACTGTTGGACACCACCAGGAGTGAGGACACGGCCATGGCCGCGCCCGCGATCAGCGGATTGAGCAGTCCGGCCGCGGCCACCGGGAGCGCCGCCAGGTTGTAGCCGAACGCCCAGACGAGATTGGTCCGGATCGTACGCAGCGTGGCGCGGGCGAGCAGGATGGAGCTCGGCACCACGTCCAGGTCGTCGCGGACGAGGATCATGTCGGCCGCGCCCAGCGCCGCGTCGGTGCCGGTGGCCAATGCCAACCCGAGGTCCGCGCGGGCCAGGGCCGGCGCGTCGTTCACCCCGTCGCCGACCATCGCCACCCGTCGTCCGGACCGCTGGAGCCCTGCGACCACTTCGGCCTTGTCTGCCGGCAGTACCCCGGCGAACACCTCCTCGATGCCGATCCGGGACGCGACCGCCTCCGCGGTGGTGCGGTTGTCACCGGTCAGCAGCACGGTCCGCAGACCCATCCGCTGTACCGCGGCCACTGCGGCCGCGGCGGACGGCTTGACGACATCGGCCAGTGCGAAGCCGCCGATCAGTACACCGTCGCAGGCCACCAGAACGGTCGTGGCACCGTCGTTCTCCCACCGCGAGCACGTCCCGGCGGCCTCATCGGGTACCGGAACACCCGACTCGACCAGCAACCGCCGTGACCCGATCACCACCTCGTGGTCCTCGACCCGACCCCGCGCGCCCAACCCGGCCAGGCTGACGAAGTCCGCCACCGCTGGTAGCTCCGGGACGCCGGCGCGGGCACAGGTGACGATGGCGCGGGCGACGGGATGTTCCGACGCGTCCTCCACCGAACCGGCGAGCTGAAGCAGTTCCTGCTTGCCGGTACCTGGCGCACACCACAGGTCGGCGACACTCATCGTCCCGGCTGTCACGGTCCCGGTCTTGTCGAACACGACCGTGTCGATCGCCTTCGCCGATTCGAGGGCCTGGTGGCCCTTGATGAAGATGCCCAGTTGGGCGCCGCGACCGGAGGCGGCCAGCATCGCGGTGGGTGTGGCCAACCCGAGCGCGCAGGGACAGGCGATGATCAGTACCGCCAGAGCCGAGCCCAACGCGACGTCGGACGCCTGGCCGAGCAGCAGTCGGATCACCGCGGTGAACACCGCGAGCGTGAGCACGGCCGGCACGAAGACCGACGAGATCCGGTCGGCCAGCCGCTGGACCCTGGTCTTGTCCGCCTGCGCCCGCTCGACCAGTTCCACCAGTCGCGCGAGCTGCGTCTCGGCGCCCACCCGGGTCGCCCGTACCACCAGCCGACCACCGAGCACGACCGTTCCACCGATCACCTGATCGGCCGGCCCGACCTCAACCGGAACCGGTTCCCCGGTCATCGTGCTGGTGTCGATGCTGCTGGTCCCCTGCATGACGGACCCGTCGGTGGCGATGGTCTCCCCCGGCCGGACGAGGAACCGGTCGCCCACCTGCAGTGCCTCGACCGGGACACGGCGCTCCTGGTCGTCGGCGGTCAGGACACCCACCTCCCGGGCCCCCAGTTCGGCCAACGCCCGCAGCGCCGCGCCCGCCGAGCGTTTCGCCTTCGCCTCGAACAGCCGCCCGGCCAGTACGAAGATCGTCACACCGACCGCGACGTCCAGGTAGACCGAGCCCGCGGGCTGGAAGATCAGCCCCCAGGCACCGCCGGAGGTGGCCGCGGCCTCCTGATGGCCGAAGATGGTGACCATCGACCAGCAGGATGCGGCAATGATGCCGAGTGACACCAGCGTGTCCATCGAGCTGGTCGCGTGCCGGGCGGACACGGCGGCCTTACGGTGGAACGGCCAGGCGCACCATGTCACGACCGGCACGGTCATGGCCAGCAGCAGCCACTGCCATCCGGTGAAGCGCAGCGAGGGCACCAGGACCATCGTGATCGACAGGTCCGCCAGCGGTACGCCGAGTAGCAGCGCGACCACCAACCGGCGCCACAGGTAACGCACCCGGTCCGCACCGGGTTGCTCGTCAGCCGACCGGTCCCGCTCGACCAGACGCGCCTGGTAACCGGCACGTTCCACCTCGGCGATCAGCGCGGCGGGGGAGGTGTCCGGCGGCGCCAGTACGCTCGCCCGCTCGGTGGCGTAGTTGACCGTCGCCGACACCCCGGCCAGCCGGTTCAGCCGCCGTTCGACCCGCGCCGCGCACGCCGCGCAGGTCATCCCGCCCACGGTCAGCTGCACGCTCGCCGGCCGGGTGCTCTCCAACGTCTGCTGCACCGACGACGCCACTGACATACCCACGCTCCATCCTGTGACGACAGCCCCGTACGAAGGCATAGCGCGACGGCTGCGCACGGCGCCGTCCCGATGGATTGGTCGTCATCGACCCCGTCGAAGTTCCAGGTCAGGTCCAAGGCGATCGGCGGCACGTCAGCGTGAGCGACGCCAACTCTTGATCACGGAGCGAGCCTCCGGTCAAGTGAGGGTCGATCAACGCAGCACCGCGCAGCGAAGACCAGCGCCCGACGAACTTCCTCACGACTTCCCCTGCGCTGTACACGCGCATTCTCGGCGGAATCGACGGCCGCACGACAACATCGCTGCGCGGCCGAGGCGTGATGCCCGGGCGGGGTGTCCTCCCCGTGCCCATTGCTGGTCACCGCGCACGGACCGACAGGTCCTGATGCGGAGGTCGCGTCGCCGCCACGGTTGACCCTGACGCAGGGTCAACCTCTCAGAATGGTGGCATGACGACGAAAACCGGTGCGGTCGAGGTCGCCGGACCGTGCAGGGCGTACGGCGACGATGGGGAGCGGGCTGGGAGAGGCGACAGAACTATGCGGCACTTCACGATCCACCACGACGACGTCACGATCGCGGTGTCTCGCGGCGGCCGGGGACGACCACTGGTCCTGTGCCCTGGGCTGAACTCGACGCAGGCAGAGCTGCACGAGCTGACCGAGTTGCTGCGGTACGACCACAACGTGGTGACCTTCGACCTGCGGGGCCATGGCCTCAGCACAGCTTCCGACCGGTACTCCTTCGATGCCTTCCTCAGCGATCTCGTTGCCGTGATGGCAGAGTTTCTCGCAATGTGGAAGGCCCTGGCGACGCAGCAGGAGACCATGCGGGGGACCACGCGTCAGGTGTTGCTCACTGCCCAGGAGATTCTCGACCTGAATGTCGAGATCGACGTGGTCAGGTCCGGGATCCTTGACCGATACAGGAAGATCGATCGACCCATCAGCATAGTCATGTCGACCTCGATGGCCGGCGACAGCGGCGAAGAGCATGCGCTGCGGCTCAATCAGAACTGGCGTGCCGGCGTCGAGCGGCTTGTCCGCGAGCAGCCGCACATCGCCCCGTTCTGGCTCGACGCCGACCACCGGCTCGCGTTCACTCATGCACCGGAGATCGCCCAGATCATCCGCGGCGCACAAGGCGCGGGGGAAGAGCCGACCCGTTGAACACACCAGAAGACTCACTCATGCTCACCATCGGCGAGCTGGCCTCGTATGCCGGAGTGACGGTGCGTGCGGTGAGGCACTATCACGCCAAGGGATTGCTACCGGAGCCGGAGCGGGATCACTCCGGCTACCGCAGGTACGACGCCGGTGCCGTGGTCGAGCTGATCAAGATCCGAACCCTCGCCGAGGCCGGTGTCCCGCTGGCGCGCGTCCGGCAGCTGCTGCAGGTCGACGAGGAGGAGTTCGTCGCAGCGATCGCAGACATCGACAACCGGCTACGGGCGGAGATCCGGGACCGGCAACGGCATCGGGAGCGGATCGCTCACCTCACCTCCGGGGACAACCTGGCGCTGCCCCCGGAGGTGGTCGAGTATCTCGACCAGATGCGGGCACTCGGAGTCGACGAGCGGATCATCCGGGTCGAGCGCGACGGCTGGATTCCGCTGGCCGCACACTCACCTGAGCGAGTCCCGGAATGGATGGCACGCAAGCGTGAGCAGATCGCCGACCCGCAGCTCATCGGCTTCTATCTCACCCTCAGCCAGGCACTCGACCGCACCGACGACGACCCACGGCTGGTCGAGCTGGCCGACGAACTGGCCGCCTACATCACCCAGATGGCCAACGAACGGGGCGAGAACTACGTCGCCGACACCGACATCGGGCCACCGCTGGTCAAGTTGATGGACGCCCTGGCGTTCGATACTGTGCCGCCGGCCCGTCGATTGATCGGATTGCTGAAGAAACGAGGCTAGACCGGCTGGACCGAGCTCAAGCGGGTAGCCCCCGTAGCGGATGCGGCCGGAATACGACAGGAAGACACCGCGGTGCGGCGTTCCGGGCGCAACCTGTGACGCCCCGCGTCGTACCAGGTCAGGTTGGATCACCATGGTCCGCCGTACCGGGGCACCCGACCTGTGAACCGTGATTTCAGCCAGGTTACCCGGCCAGTGGGTGCGTCAGGACCTCGATGAGCACGAACGCGGCGACGGCCCCCATGCCGAACAGGCCGGTGCGGAGGTCGACCACGAGCCACTGGCGGGTCACTGCGATCTCGCGTACATGATCTACGCCTCAGGAACTACTGGAAACCAGCCCGCGTGGCGGAATCTGCGCACTCTGCCGTCAGCGCGACGCCGGTCGTCCCGCGGTTCTGGTCGCGGAGACGACCGGCGTCGCGCTGACGGTAGGCGCTCAGGCCACGCTGTCGGCCGGTGCGACGTCCGTCACGCGCGGGGTCGACGGCTGGCCGCCCGGAATGGCCGCGTCGGCCCCGCGCCGCCACAGCATGACGGCGATGCCGACGTACCAGACCGCGGGCAGGAGCGTGGCGAAGATCGGGTAGAGGACCGAGTACCCGAAGTCGGTGTAGCCGGTCGTCCACAGCGTGATCGCGGTGACGATGGCGCCGACGCCACCGACGATCCCCATCCAGGACAGCCAGCGCGGGTAGGTGGAACCGCTCAGCATGCTGATGCCGTAGGCGATCGGCGCGAGGCCGAACCACGCGACGATGGATGCCAGCTCCATGCCCAGTGTCGTCTGGATCCCGGATGCGAAGATCGGTATCCAGGCGGCCTGCGCGCCGCCCGAGGCGGCGGCCCAACCGGTGGCCATGTGCTCGTGGACGTAGCCGTCGTGAACCATGGTGACGACGAAGAGCCCCACGCCGCAGATCGCCATGGCGTTGCCCATCCGGGCGATCGGACGGGCCGGGCCCTGCTCCAGGACGTCGCCGAGACCCATCAGTCCGGCCAGTTTCAGCAGCGATCCGATGGCGAAGGCCAGATGAATGGCGATCCAGGCGTTGCGGGCGTGGAGGATACCCCTCATGTAACTCGCCGCGGGGATGTGCGCAAATGGGTCCTGGACCGCGGTCAGCAGGATGACCGTCACCACAACGATTCCGACCACGCCCACGAGCATCGCCGCCGCCGCAATCCGGTACGCGGTTCTGGTTGTCTGCACTGTATTTCTTTCCCTACCTGGTTGAAGGGTTCGTTCGACGGTGGTGTCTCACCCGCCGCCTCGCCGGCGAGGCACCACGAGCGGAGAGGTCCGGCGGGGTGCGCGATGCGGCCGCGGATCTGCGGCCGCATCGCTGTGGGGCCCGACGATGACTTCCACCGTCGGTCCCGGTTCACGCTACGGGCGCGACCGGCCTGCCACTGTCGACGGCGAGGACGCCCGCGCGAATCAGCAACTTGAGGAGCACCAGCTGCGCTTCGCTGAGGCGGTCCCGCAGGTCCCGGTAGGTGCAGGGGCCGTCGGCGAGCGCCTCCCAGACGCCGATGCCGTTGTCCTGCTCAGCGATGCTGCGCACCTCGGTCCCGGTGGGGCCGACGAAACGGTGACATGGCGTCGGCACGGCCGTCGGTGATTCGACCCGGTCGCCGTTGCGTACCGGATCGCGCCAGTACTGCGCGACGGCGTCACGCAGTTCCCGGGGCGTGTCGGGCGAGACGGGGGCGCCGCCCTTGAAACCGGGAAGGTCCAGGCCGAGGCTCTCCCGGATCTTCGCGCCTTCGGCGCGGCCGATCAGGTCGGTGTCGTCCGGGTCACCGGGATTGGCCAGATCCAGGGCCTTCATGTACGGGCCCTCGGGGTTCAGGTCATCGTCCTGGTAGGTGTCCTTCGTCATCAGCCGCAGCAGGTCCGGGTGCATCGCGGTGCTGATCAGGATCTGGAAGGTCTCCTCGCGCACGCCCAGGTCCGCCGTGGTACCGCGGGAGTGCCAGTACACGCTGTCCGAGTGGTTCTCGCCGATCGCGTGGTACCACTGGTCGATCGACAGCGAGAACGACTCGGCGATGCCGTGCCACTCGTGGTCGTAGTCGCGCCACATGTCACGCTGCTTGTCCTCCGGCACCGTGCCCTCGGCGGCCGTCTTGATCAACAGCGCGGCCGACAGGCCGTGGTGCATGGCGAACGCGACGCCGGAGGAGAACAGCGGGTCGACGAAGTACGCGGCGTCACCAACGAGGATCCACTTCTCGTCGAAGTTGTTGAACTCGTCGTTGATCATGGAGTAGTTGGTCGCGGTGGACACCTTGTCGCCGACCGTATGGGCGTTCTGCCCGATGAGGTCCCGGACCAGCGGCACCGTCTCGATCGCCGCGCGGAACACCGCAGGATCGGTGAAGTCCTTGCCGGATTCCTTGAGGACCTCCGGGATCGTCACGATACCGATCGAGTGGGTAACCACCCGCTCCCCATCGATGATCTTCGGTACCGGGATGAACCAGCACCAGCCGTCTTCGAACGCCGAGCACACGATCGGGGAACGCTCGCCGTCGCGGAAGATGTTCCATTTCTCGTCGATGCTGTAGCCGTGCTGGCATCCGGTGAAGTGCTGCCAGATCGCGATGTTCTTGTACCCGGACAGGTACGCGCGCTTCTGCTTCGCCGTGATGCTGTTGCGGCGGCCCGAGGCGTCCACGAAGTACGTGCCGTGCACCTTCCGGCCGTCGCCGAGGGTCACCTCGCAGCCGTCGTCGTCGAGTCGCCGGAACGCGGTCACTGACGTCTCCTCGAAGACGTTGACGCCGAGTTCCTCGGCGTGCCGCAGCAGCATCTCGTCCAGCTCTGCCCGGTTGACATGGTAGGCGAAGCGGTGGGCGCCGTCTTCCTTGAACGATGGTTCGTCGAAGAACCCGGCGCTGGGTTCTTTGCCGTCCCAGTAGAAGATGCCGCCGAATTTCTGAATGGTGAAGTCGGCGTTCATCACCTTCTCCAGGGCGCCGATCTCCTCCAGCGCCGTGGTGGCCGGGTGCGCGAGGGACTCCCCAATGTGCTCGCGCGGGAACTTGGCCTTGTCGAAGATGGCCACGCTCAGATCGGTGGTCCTGGCAAGTTGGGAACCCAAGGTCGAGCCACCAGGGCCTCCACCCATGATGATGACGTCATAATGGTCCCCGATCTCATGACTCATTTGCGATCCCATTCCTGTTTCATCGGAAGAATTGCCGGACCGATCGGTGTGCTTATTGCGATGATCGAAATCCCCCGCGCGACGCGGCGCATGATCTCAATTGCACGACAGTGTGCCAGTTGCAACTTGTCCATCGACCGAAGAGATTACCGAAATATTTGGCACCCATCCGATGAATCGGCGGCCGGGCCAGTATGGTCACCCCGAAAGATGTTACCGATTCCTCGACTTGGCGTTCGGCTCCGTTCGGTGGCCTACCGGATCTGGTGGCCCCGGCCCCAAATCCGCTGCGAAGGCGTGAGCGGCGACCAGGAGTGATCATTGAGCACCGAGTACCGTGACCTGCTGGCCACTCCGCACGCACGCGGCTTCCTCGTCACGGGATTCATCGGCCGCATGCCCATATCCATGCTGGGCGTCGCGATTGTCCTGCTGGTCACCGCCGTGTTCCACTCCTACACGTTGGCCGGTGCGCTGAGCGGCTGCATCCTGCTGGCCCAGGCGGTGACCTCGGCGTGGAGTGGCAGGCTGATCGACCGGCTGGGGCGGCGACGGGTGCTCCTGCCCATCGTGCTGGCCCACACCGCCGGTCTGCTGGGCATCCTGCTGTGTTGCCTGCTGCGCGGACCGGCCGCACTGCTCCTGCTGTGTGGACTGGCGGCGGGCGCGACGTTCCCGCCGATCGGCGCCATGGTGCGGTCCCGTTGGACCGAGATGCTGACCGGACCCGGCGCCCCCGGTTCACCCAGGCTGGCCACCGCACTGTCCTTGGAAGCGGCCATCGACGAGTTCATCTTCATTGTCGGGCCCATGCTCACCACGACGGCGGCCGCGCTGGTCACCTGGTCCGCCGGTTTCCTGCTCGCGATGGTGTGCGCCCTGGTGGGCGGCGTCCTGTTCGCCACCCGGCCCGGCGGTGATCCCGCCCCGGACCGTACCGGCACGTCGGGACAGCAGGTGATCAGCATTCCCGCGATTCGGGTGGTGGCGGTCGTCTGCGTGGCGGTGGGCGCTGTCCTGGGCGCCATCGAGGTCACCATCGTCGCGTTCTCCCGGGAACACGGCAGCACCCTGCTCGCCGGCCCCCTCGTCGCCGCGTTCTCGGTGGGCAGCCTCACCGCGGGACTGATCTACGGTTCCCGTACCTGGCGTCGATCGCCGGCGTTCCGCTTCGTCGCGGTGGTGTCCTGCATGCTGGTGGGCACCGTACCTATCATCCTGTCGCCCAACGTTCCGATACTCGCGGTGAGCGTCGTCATCGCCGGCTGCGCGGTTTCACCGACCCTCATCACCGGCTACGAGCTGATCCAGCGGCTCGTTCCCGCGGAGAACCTCACCGAGGGATACACCTGGATACAGACCACACTCGGACTCGGCCTGGGGCTCGGTGTCGCGGCGGCCGGGGCCGTGACCGACGCGTTCGACGCCCACACCGCGTTTCTCGTCGCGGGCGCGGCCGCCGTACTCGCCGTACTTCTGGCGGTACCGTTCCGCTCGTCGCTCAACGGGCCGCCCACCCCCGACCATCACGGGTCTCCGGCACCCTCGGTGGAGCCCCAGACCGCCTCCTGAGAAGTCGACGGAGCGCCGCGCCCACGTACCGGGCCGACCACCGATGCCACCCGGTGCGATCGGCCAAACACAGATCGCGGTCGTCACTCCGGGTGATTTGGCCCGAAAACACTTCGGTGATGACATCGGTATCGCCCACAGAGGCCCGATGTCAGACTTGGTGACACCAAACGGACGGATTTCGCAGAGGTAAGGACTGTGCCCGACCGTCACGAATCTGGCGGAAAAGCAGGTGGCGATCAGGGAGAGCACCGGGAACCCCGTCGCCGGCTGACATTTCAAATACTGAGGTGGTTGCGTGCGGGACATAGCGATAGTGGGCATGGGGTGCCGCTTTCCGGGAGCCAGTGATCTGGACGGCTATTGGCGGCTCCTCGAATCCGGTGTCCGCCAATTTCGTTCGGTACCGCCGGGGCGGTGGGACCACTCGCGCTATTTTGATCCGACCGACCATCGAGCCTCCGGCAAGGCATACACCGACCAGGTCGCGTACCTCGAGGAGGTCGACCGGTTCGATGCCGTCCACTACCGGATGGCTCCCCGCCGGGTCCGATGGATGGATCCACAGCACAGGTTACTGCTGGATGTCAGCCGGGAGGCGATCCAGGACGCCGGGTGGGAGCGCCGCCCGTACGACAAGACGAACACCGGGGTCTACTTCGCGCTCAGCGTGAGCGACTTCGTCCAGCTTTCGCCCGGCGTCAACGGAATGGCGGACGCCTACGCGCTGCCCGGGTCCCTGCTGAACATGGCGGCGGCGACGGTCAGCCAGTACTACGACCTCGGGGGCCCGAGCTTCACGCTGGACTCCGCCTGTTCCTCGGGGCTCACCGCACTGGCCGAGGCGGTCACGGCGCTGCGGGCGGGTATCTGCACGGAGGCGCTGGTCGGCGCCGCGTTTCTCAACCTGGTCCCGCTGAGCCTGATCGGATTCTCCAGGGTGGGCGCGCTTTCGGCGGCCGGGGTGTGCCGGCCGTTCGACCGTCGTGCCGACGGATTCGTCCTCGGCGAGGGCGTCGGTGCCGTCCTGCTGCGGCCACTCGACGACGCGGTCGCCGCCGGCGACCGGGTGTACGCGGTGATCCGCGGGATCGGCTGCTCCAACGACGGCACCGCCGAAGGGCCCATGACCCCCCGGGAGGACGGCCAGGTCCGCGCCATGGCCCGCGCCTACCAGGAGAGCGGGGTGTCCGCCCGCACCGTCGGGCTGATCGAGGCGCACGGCACCGCCACCCTCGTCGGTGACCGGGTCGAGATGAGCTCGCTGACCCGGATCCGGGAGGACGCTGCACAAGACGGCGACCAGGACGTCCCAGCCGAACGCTGCTACCTGTCGTCGGTCAAGAGTCTCATCGGTCACTCGACCACCGCGTCGGGGATGGCCAGCCTCATCAAGTCGGCGCTGGCGTTGCACCATCGCGAGATTCCACCCCAGCCGGCGACCGAGATCGAGGAGTCGCTCGGCCTGGACCGGGCGGGACTGCGGCTGCCCGACACACTGACCCCCTGGGAGACGGACGGCGCGACACCGCGCCGGGCCGCTATCAATTCGTTCGGGTTCGGTGGCACGAACGTCCACGTGGTACTCGAGGAGGCGCCCACCGCAGCCGCTGCCCGGACCACGATCCGGGTCGAACCCCGCGGCGTCACCTCGGACGGCGAGCACCCGGCCGAGGTGCCGGAACTGTTCCAGTTCTCGGCCGGCTCCCTGGAGCTGCTCCAGGCACACCTGGAGCGGGTGCTCCGGCTGTCCATCGAGGACCCGTCGATGTCGCCGGCCGCACTGGCCGCGACCCTGGCCGGCCGCTCGCTGCTGCGCGCCCGGGTCGCCATCGTCGCCGCCAGCCGCGCCGAACTGCACGACCGGATGCGCCAGGCGATCAACGCGCTCGCCGAGGGACGTACCGGAATCCTCGGCGACGGCATGTACGCCACCGGCAAGGCGGTGCGCCAGGCGGATCGGCGCGTCGCGTTGGTGTACCCGGGCCAGGGAAGCCAGCGGCCCGGCATGCTCCATGACCTCTACGAGCGCTACCCGGCCTTCCGGGACGCCGCAGACCACCTCGACGAACTCGTCGAGACGACCGCGGGGTTCTCGCCGCTTCGCGCCGTGTACGGCGATGGTGCCTTCTCACCGGACGGCGAGAAGCGACTCACCGGTACCGACGTGTGCCAGCCCACCCTCGGAGTCCTCGAGGTCGCCGCGACCCGGCTCGCCGAGTCCTGCGGTCTGACACCACACGTCACCCTCGGGCACAGCGTCGGTGAGTTCCCGGCCGCCGCCACCGCCGGCATCATCAGCCCCGCCGATACCGTCCGGATGATGGCCGAGCGCGGCGCCGCGATGCGCGACGCGGAAGGGAAGCGCCCCGGCGGCATGATGGCCGTCCAGGTCGCCGACGGCGACATCGAGTCGCTCACCGCCGGTATCGCCAAGCTGTGGCCCGCCTGCTACAACCATCCGCGGCAGACGGTCCTGGCCGGCACGCCCGCCGCGTTGCGGGAACTCGCGAAGCGCTGCGCCGCCCAGGACATCCGCACCCAGTCGCTGGCGGTGTCGAACGCCTTCCACACCCCGCTCCTCGACGGTGTCCGGGACCGGATCGCGGCCACCGTCGAGCCGCCCACCCTTGAGCCGCCCACCCACACCTTCGTCTCCTGCGTCGCCGGCGAGGTCTGTGACAGCCCCGACGCAATGCGGGAGCTCTGGAAGCGCCACGCCTCGACGCCCGTCCGGTTCGCGCAGTCCGTGGTCGCCGCGTACGAGACAGGTGCCCGAGTCTTCGTCCAGGTCGTCGGCGGGGCGTCACTGCTGTCCACGATTCGCCACAACCTGTCCGACCGGGAGGGCTGCCAGTACGTCGCGCTGTCCGACGACGCGCCGGACGACGGCCGCGCCTTCCTCAACGGGCTCGCCCACCTGACCACCCTCGGCATCGACATCGACGCCACGGCCGTCACCGACCACCGGCAGGCGCTGCTGGGGCTGCCCGTGTCACCGCTGCTGAACCGCAGCTACCCCACACCGTCCTGGACCGACGACGAAACGCCGCACGCGCCGCGCCTGGACGGCGAGAGCGGTGCGACGAAACCGGGGTTGCCGGACGCGGTCCCGAGCGCCCCCTCGGAGGAGCTACCGATGAACAACCTCACCACGATTCTCCACGAGCAGATCGCGCAGCAGAGCCAGCTCTTCCGAGACCAGCTCGCGTTGCTGCGGGATGCGGCTCCGGCCGGCGCGCGGGAAGCCGTCCCCGCGGCGCCGTCACCGGCCGTACCGGCGGTGGCGGCGGTGGCGGCGGTGGCGCCGCAGAGCGCGCCCGCGCCGACTCCGGCGCCGGAGTCGGCGCCTGGCGGTCAGTACGCCGAGGTCAAGGACACGGTGTACCGGCAGGTCGCGCGGATCAGCGCGTTCCCCGTCGATCAGTTCACCGGGTACGAACTGCTGGTGCAGGAGCTCGGTTTCGACTCACTCATGATCACCGAGCTGATCACCGCGCTGCGCCGCACCTGGCCCCAGTTGGTCGGCGTCGCATCCGGCCTACCGAAACGCCCCACCATCACCGAGATGGTCGCGGCGATCGCCTCGTCGCTGGGCATTCCGGCGGAGCCCGCCGCCCGGGCCGAGATTCCAGCACCAGCACCAGCACCGGCGCTGGCCGCGGACGGCACCGCCCCCGAAACCGCGATACAGCCCGAGAACGGGCTCGCCGGACTCGTCGAGGTCGCCACCCACGATGCCGGGATCGCCGAGCTCGGTCGCAACCCGTACTTTCTCACCCACGAGTCGAACAGCCGCGACACCACCCGCATCGCCGGTCGTGAGCTCCTCTCCTTCTCCAGCTACAACTACCTCGGCCTGTCCGGCCACCCGTACATCAACGACAGCGTCTACGACGCGATCCGGCAGTACGGGACGTCCGTGTCCGCCAGTCGGTTCCTGTCCGGCGACCGTCCGCTCCACCACGAGCTCGAGTCCGAACTCTCCACGCTGCTCGGCACCGACGACGCCATCGTCATGGTCAGTGGCCACGCCACCAACGTCTCGGTGATCGGGCACCTTCTCGGTCGCGACGACCTAGTCGTCCACGACGAACTCGCCCACGACAGCATCCTCCAGGGCTGCACGTTGTCGGGCGCCACCCGGCGGCCCTTCGCGCACAACGATCCTGCCGCGCTCGACGCCATCCTCACCCGGCACCGCGAACACCACCGCCGTTGCCTTGTCGTCATCGAAGGCGTGTACAGCATGGACGGCGACATCGCCGACCTTCCCGCCATCGTCGACGTCAAGCAACGCCACGGCGCGCTTCTCATGGTCGACGAGGCGCACAGCATCGGCGTCGCCGGCCCCCACGGCGGGGGCATCGGCGACCATTTCGACATCGACCGATCGCTGGTCGAGATGTGGTCCGGCACGCTGTCCAAGTCGCTCGCATCGTGCGGCGGATACGTGGCCGGTAACAGGACGCTGGTCGACTATCTCAAATACAACGTCCCTGGCTTCGTGTACAGCGTGGGGATAACGCCGGGCAACACCGCCGCCGCGCTCGCGGCGATCCAGGTGATGCGCAAGGAACCCGAGAGGCTCTCCCGGCTCGCCGCCAACTCCGAGATGTTCCTGCGCCTCGCCACCCAGGCCGGCGTCAACACCGGCACCAGCAAGAACTCACCCGTCATCCCCTGCATCGTGGGTGACTCAGAGCGCTGCCTGGCGCTGTCTCATCGGCTGTTCGACCGCGGCATCAGCGTCAACCCGATCATCTATCCGGGGGTGCCCGAGGAGTTGGCCCGGCTGCGCTTCTTCGTCACCTCCGAACACACCCCCGAGCAGATCGAACGGACCGTCGCCGTCCTCGCCGAGGAACTGGCGGGGCTGGGCGTACCAAAGACGATGCGGTCAATGGCGACCGCCTAGTGGCGGGGTCTCCGGGGTCGTGGCGCTCGTACCGTCGCTCCACGACCCCGGAGGCCAGGCGGTGGGGAGCGCTGCGAGCGCTGAGCGACGCCGCAGCGACCAGCCTGGCGTGTCCCGACACAAAGTGGTAGACAAATATCCGAACGGACATATATCAGCGAAACTTCCTGACAGAGGCGGTTTCCCATGCGACTCCGTACCCTGATCGCCCTCGCGCCCCTCGCACTGATGACCCTTCCCGCCACCAGCGCCGCCTCGTTCACAGCGGCCCCCGCCGCCACCGCCGCTCCGCGTGTCATAACCGACACCTCCGCCCAGCAGGTCGTCACCGCCGTCGGCGACTACCAGTCCGAGCTGGGATGCGCTGCCGACTGGTCGCCCACCTGCGCGACGACGTCGATGACGGACCCCGACGGCGACGGCGTCTACACCTTCACCACCACCTCGATCCCCGCCGGCGCGTGGTACAGCAAGGTCACCATCGGCCAGTCCTGGACCGAGAACTACGGAGCTGGCGGTACCCCCGACGGCGCGAACATCGGCTTCACGGTTCCATCGAACGGAGCAACCACGGCGTTCGCCTACAACTCCGTCACCCACCTGATGACGGTGCTGAGTACCGGCGGCGGCGGATCTCCGCTCAATACGCTCGGTGCGATCTATACCCCTTCCAGCACCACGTTCCGGATCTGGTCGCCCGACAACGCGGATGTCAAGGTCAGTGTCGGCGCCAACACCTACACCCTGAGCCCGACGGCCCTCAGCGGCTACTCCGACGTCTACCAGGTAGTGGTCGATGGGGACCTCAAGGATCAGCTGTACCAGTTCCGTATCGGGGGTGTCGCGGTCCGGGACCCCTACGCCCAGATGGTCAGCCCCGGCACCACTCAGGGAATCGTCGTCGACACAGCCGCGGTATCTCCCACCGGAGGCAGCTGGGCACCGCGCCCCGCATTGGCCAACCGCGAGGACTCAGTCGTCTACGAACTGAGCGTGCGCGACTTCACCGTCGACGCCAGCTCCGGAGTCGATTCGGCAAAACGCGGAAAATTCCTCGGCCTGGTACAGACCGGAACAACCCACAACGGAGTGGCGACAGGCATCGACCACCTGAAAGAACTCGGAGTCACCGCCGTCCAGCTCATGCCCTCGTTCGATTTCGGCAGTACTGCCCCGAACTGGGGCTACGATCCGGTCGATTACAACGTCCCGGAAGAGCAGTATTCCCAATACACCCTCCCCGAGGACCGCATCCGGGAATTCAAGGACATGGTCAACGAATTCCACCGGAACGGAATCCGGGTGATCATGGACGTGGTCTACAACCACACTTACAGCAAGAGTGTCTTCAACGCCATCACCGGGAAGTACTACACCTCGACCGACCTGTCCGGAACAGGCAATTCCATCGACGACGGCAATCCCATGGTCAGCCGGATGATCCAGGACTCGCTCGAACACTGGGTCCGGGACTACAACGTCGACGGCTTCCGTTTCGACCTGGCGGGTGTGCACTACTACACCGACATGTATGACTGGGCAAACTATCTCAACACCGCCTATGCCGGCCGCAACCTCCTCCTCTACGGTGAGGCCTGGAACGGGGGCGCCGCCGACCCCCAGGAAGCGCAGAAGGTGCGCTACGGCAACGTCCCAGCCCTCGCCATGGCGCACGTCGGCGTGTTCAACGGGGTATACCGGGACGCCATCCGCGGCGGCACGGACAGCAACACCATGGCCTACATGGGCGGCTCGGGGAATCCGTCGGCCATCGCCTTCGGTATGCGTGGATCACCGACGGACGCGAAGAGCACGACCCCGCTGACGGACCTGTGGAGTCCGGCCTTCGCCTACGACCCCGAACAGACCATGAACTACGTGTCGATCCACGACAACCTCAACCTCTACGACAAGATCACGTACTCCGGAGCCGGGGGTGGCGCAGGGGGCACCGCCGGGCGCATCGACCGCTTCGCCGTCGGCATGGTCCTGACCTCCGAAGGCATTCCCGTCATCGCCGAGGGCGACGAGTTTCTTCGTTCGAAGGTGGTCGACGGGGACTACAACACGGCGATGAACTCCTACAACGCCTCCGACGCCGTCAACGCCATCCACTGGGGCGACAAGACGGCCAACGCAAGCATCGTCAAGTACTACAAGGATGCCATCGCGCTCCGGAGGTCCCTGGCGGCACTGCGCCTCACCACCTGGGATGCCGTACACAACCAGATGACGGCACAGGTCGACGGCTCGGTGGTCGTCGGCCACTTCAGTTCCAGCCCGAGCGCCCCCACGGCATACGACACCGTCGTCGTCGACAACCCCACCAGCGCTGCCTACAATGTGACCCTGCCGGCAGGAACCTGGACCAAGGTCCTGGACACCACTGGCGCCACCACGGCCACCGGCACCACCTGCGCAAGCCTCGCAGTGACCGTGTTCAAGAAGAACTGACACCACACCGGCCGCTGCCCGCCAGAGCCCTGGCTGACACCACCCGCACTGACCAACTGGGGTCGCGGTCCTGGAAGCGGTGCGCCGACACCGTATGACCCCATACCGTTTGTCTGGTGTGGATCTTGACACGCAAAAAACCCCAGGTCTGTGACCTGGGGTTTTGTGCGCCGTCAGGGACTTGAACCCCGAACCCGCTGATTAAGAGTCAGCTGCTCTGCCAATTGAGCTAACGGCGCGACGGGATAGAACTTAGCACGCCCCCGCAGGCGGGGCGAAACCGATATCCACCTTACCCCCTGTCGCGCATGTGACCACTGAGCGTACCGTGCCGTTCGTCCCTTTTGTGCGGGAAGAGCCACGTACGGGCGGCGTATCCGTACCGTGGCCTGCCGGTCAGAACGGTTCGGCGAGCAGTTCCAGCTGCGCCAGGGTCGGGTTCGCCGCGCCGGTGGTGGCGGTGATGTCGAGCCGGTAGTGCGCGTACGCACCGGGCCTGTCGATCCGGAACGGTCGGGTCTGCAACCGCCAGCGGAACGTCTCGTCCGAACGTTCGTCCAGCACGGTCCAGTGTGTACCGTCGGTCGACCCGCTCAGCCGCCAGCCGCTCGGGTCACCGGCCACGTCGCCGGAGGTGAGCGTGTAGTAGGTGGCCTTCGGCGCGCCGGACGTGAACCGGTACGCCACCCACGGGGTCGCCGAGTCGAAACTGACCTGGGTGGCCGAGGTGTCGTCGAACAGCGCGGCCACGTCGGTACCGCCGCTGGCGGTGGCGCTGCCCCGGCCCGTGCCGGTCGCGTCGCCCAGCGGCCGGGGCACCTCGTCGCCGTGGGTCAGCGACGGCGGTACGTCGGCGTGCCCGCTGCCCCACGACGACGGCTCCGCCCCCATGCTGAACTCCAGCCGCGCGCCGTGCGCCAGGTCGGAGTGGTCGAGGTAGGTGCGGCTGCGCCGGCGGCCGTTGACCCGCAGCTCCTGCACGTACACGTTGTGTACCGAGTTGTGCGCCGCCTCGATCACCACGTCCCGGCCGTTGTCGCGGTGGATGGTCGCCCGGCGGAACAGCGGCGAGCCGATCGCGTACCGGGGGCTGCCCATCTGCAACGGGTAGAGCCCGAGTGCTGCGAAGATGTACCAGGCGCTCATCTCGCCGTTGTCCTCGTCGCCCGGGTAGCCCTGGCCGATGTCGCTGCCGGTGTAGAGCCGGCGCAGCACCTCACGCGAGCGCGCCTGCGCCTTCCACGGCTGCCCGGCGTAGTCGTACATGTAGATGATGTGGTGCGAGGGCTGGTTGCTGTGCCCGTACTGGCCCATCCGAACGTCGCGGGCCTCCAGCATCTCGTGGATGGTGCCGCCGTACGAGCCGGGATACTGTGCGGTCTCCGGGGTGGCGAAGAACGCGTCGAGTTTCGCGGCGAGCTTGTTCCGGCCGCCGTACAGGTTGGCCAGGCCCTGCCCGTCGTGCGCGACGTGGAAGGCGAAGTTCCAGCCGTCGGTCTCGGTGTAGTCGTTGCCCCACACCCGCGGGTCATAGTCCGAAGGGGACAGTCGCGGCCTGTGGTCGGCGTCGAAGCCCTGGAAGAAACCGATCGCCGGGTCGAACAGGTGCACGTAGTTGCGCGCCCGACTCAGGAAGTAGCCCGACTCCTCCCGGTAGCGGCGGGCCTCGGGGCTGCCCGGCTTCGCGCGGCGGGCCAGTTCTACGGCCAGGTTGCCGATGCCGAAGTCGTTGAGGAAGCCTTCCAGCGCCCAGGACACGCTCTCGTGCGTACTGTCCGGTGTGTAGCCCAGGAAGATCGAGGTGGCCAGCCCCTTGCGGCCGACCGCGGCGTGGGGCGGTGTCACGGTGGCGTTGCGTACCGCGGCGTCGTAGGCGTCGGTGGCGCTGAAACCCTTGACCCCCTTGAGGTACGCGTCGGCGAACGCCACGTCGGAGCTGGTGCCGGTCATCAGGTCGGCGTAGCCGGGTGAGGACCAGCGGGCGATCCAGCCGCCGTCGACGTACTGCTGCACGAAGCCGGCGACGAGTTCACCGGCCACGGTCGGGTACAGCAGGCTGTACGCCGGCCACGCGGTGCGGTAGGTGTCCCAGAACCCGTTGTTGACGAAGATCTTGCCGGGCAGCACCTTCGCTCCGGTGTGTGTCGGCGTCGACTCGCCGACCGGCTTGACCACCGGGCTGGCGTGCCGGTAGTCGGGGCGCTGCGCGGTGCCGGTGTTCTCGTAGCCGGAGTTGGGGTAGAGGTTGAGCCGGTACAGGTTGGAATACAAGGTGGTGAGCTGGTCGCGGGTGGCTCCCTCGACCTCCAGCACGCCGAGCCGGCGGTCCCACTGGGTACGGGCCTGTTCGCGTACCGTCTCCAGCCCGGCACGGCCGACCTCCAGTTCCAGGTTGTGTTTCGCCTGGTCGATGCCGAGCAACGAGGTGGCGATGCGCATGGTGACCTGCCGGGCGCTGCCGGCGTCGAAGCGCAGGTAGCCGGTGACCTTGTCGCCGCCACCGCCGGGCAGCATCCCGCCGGCGGTCACCGGACGGTCGAAGGTGGCGTACACGTAGAGCCTCGAAGCACCCGCGTGATAGCCGTCGATGTTGACATCGGAGTAGCCGGTGAGGGTGCCGTCGGCGGTGTCCAGGCTCAGTCCACCGGAGTTGTTCACGTTGTCGAAGATCAGGCTGGCATGCTCGTCGGGGAAGCTGAACCGGAAGACCGCGGCGTGGTCGGTGGGTGCGATCTCGGTACGGATACCGTTGTCGAACTCCACCGCGTAGTAGTGCGCGCGGGCGGTCTCGTTCTCGTGCCGGAAGGCCAGCGCGCGGGCCGAACGCTTCGCGTCCGGTGTGCCGCTCGCCGACGAGGGCAGCACCTGGAAGGTCTGCCGCTCCCCCATCCACGGGCTCGGTTCGTGGCTGACCGCGAACGCCTGCAGCTGCGGCCGGTTGTCGGCGTTGTTCGCCGACTGGTAGTGGTACAGCCAGCTGGTGGAGCCGGCGTCGGTGACCGGGATCCAGAAATTGAAGCCGTTCGGTACGGCCGTGGCCGGGATGTTGTTGCCCCGGGAGAAGCCGCCCGAGGAGTTGGTGCCGCGGGTGGTGATCACGTGGTCGGTAGGCCGGAGGTCGGCTGCCGCCGGGACCCGGGCGATGGCGATGTCGTCGATCCAGCCGCGGAACAGCACCGGGCCGTGCGCGTTGTCGTAGCCGACCAGCACCCGCTCGATGGTCCTGCCGGCGGCGACGGAGCCGACGGCGCAGCGCTGCGAGTTCCACTGGTTGGTGTAGAGGATCTTGCCGCCGCCCTGCCCGTCCGGTGAGATCGGGATGCCGTGCTCGTCGGTGGCGGCCAGGTTGGACAGGTAGCTGCCGTCGGAGAACGCGAGGTCCACGGCGACGTACGTGCTGGGGTAGCTGAGGTCACCGGCGGTCAGCTCGGGGAAGATCTTGTACGACAGTTCGGTGTCCGGGTGCACCTCGATGTGCACGTCGTAGAGCTTGTTGTACGCCCAGGCGTGCCCGGTGGCGGTGTGCTGGCCGGAGTACTCCAGTGCCTTGAGGCCGGTGAAACCGGCGTGCGGCAGCATGTTCGGGCCGTTGACCGGGCCGCTGGAGATGAACGTCTTCATGTCCTCGGCCGGCGGTGGGGTGGTGTCACCGTTGGAGAGCTGCCATTCGGCGAGCTGCAGGATGTCCTCGCCGTGGTTGGCGGTGACGTTAAGCCGGTAGTAGCGGTACGCGGTGGTGTTGCCGGTGTGGTACGCGACGAGCTGGTAGCGGCGGTCGAAGCTCTGGTCGTGCTGGCTGTCGATGTCCACCCAGGTGCCGCCGTCGGTGGAACCCTGCAGGGTCCACGCCTTCGGGTCGCGGCCGGCGGCGTCGTTGGCGGAGGTGAGCGCGTAGTCGACGACCGCGACCGGCTCGGACAGCGTGACCTGCGCCCAGCCGGTGGCGGAGAAGGTCAGCCACTTGGTGTTGATGTCGCCGTCGGTGAGGTTGGTGGCGATCTCGCCGGGCGGGTTCTCGCCGCTGGCCGTGGTGGCGGTGATCTTGTCGGCGATGCTGCCGGGGATGGAAGTGGAGGAGTTACCGGTGACCCCGGACATCTTCTTGTGCCCAGCGGAATCGGTCTCCGCGGTGCTGGTCCAGCTCAGTGCCGGGTCGGCCGACTCGAACGAGGAGCTGAAACCGTCCTGCGTTCCGACCGGCCGGGCCGGTGCCGCGGTCGCCATGCTCGGTATCCCTTCGCCCAGTGCGACCAACGATGCCCCACCCACCAGGAAAGATCTGCGTTTCACGCGCACACTCCATCGAGAGTCAAACCGGCCGTTCGCACACAACCGGAATCTGACATCGTTGTCAAGAGCGTATGACCTGCATCTGGGACAGCTCGGTACCGCCGTCGGCACGACGCGGCGGCGGGTCCTCAGCCGGCGTCCGACGGCACACTCGTACGCACCTCGAACGGTGGCCGTCCGGTCCCCGACACCCGGTAACGACCCCACGGGTCGACGTCGTTGAGCGTCGTGACCGCGGCACCGTACGAGGTGCGCAGCGTGACACCGCGCGCGTGCCGTGACGCCAGCTCGGTGACCTGCTGATCGGCGGCGAGCCTGCCGTACCACTGGTAGCGGCCACTGATCGGTTCGAACGCACCGCGTAGCTCGGCGGCCACCTCGACCTGCCAGCCGGCGGCCTGCAGCTGCACGGTCCCCCGGTAGCCGTCCTCGCCGGGCACCTCGTCATCCTCGGTGAAGCGCACTACTCCTCCTTGCTCGCCCGTCGGGTCGGCAGCGGCAGGTCCGGGTCGAGTACCGCACCACGGGCGCGCAGGTTGCCGTCGATGACGTACCAGATCGAGTCGCTGAGCGTGGCGATGAGCTGGCGTTGGCTGCCCTGCCCGTGGCGTACCCACCAGTCGCCGGCCGCCTCGACCATGCCGATCAGACCGAACGCCAGCGGTTGCACGCTCTCGCCGCGTACCCCCAGCATCGCCGTGTAGTGGCCGAGCAGATCGGACAACTGCGCGGCGAACAGCGTCTCGCCCTCGGCGAACGCGGCCGGCCCGGCCGTACCGGTGGCGGAACGGGCGGCGATCAGCCGGTACAACTCGGGGTGCCGGTCGAGCCAGCGCAGGTGCGCGCGGACCACGCCGGTGATCATGCGTCGCGGGGTGGTGCCGGAACGCAGCGAGCGGGTGAGCGAACCGACCAGCAGGCCGACCGCCCGTCGGGCGACCGCGAGCTGCAGGTCGTCGCGGCCGTCGAAGTAGCGGTACAGCACCGTACGGGAGATGCCGACGTACGCGGCGATGGCGTCCACGCCGATGTCGGCACCTTCCGCCTCGATGGCCTCGATCGCGGCGGCGACCAGCGCGTCGCGTCGGACACGACGGTGCTCGGCCCAGCGTCGGGCCCGTCCGTCGGGTCGTTGCGGGGCTGCCTGGTCGGTCTTCAGTTCCTCAGAGTTACCACGGTCCGTACCGGTTCTGGCCACACCGACACATTACCTGTGACATCACGTCGCACAATCCTTGACTTCGGGACGATGTGCCGCCCATAGTGGATGCACGCGACAGAGTGTCACAGACACTGTCCTTGCGGAGGGCGTTTGCCATGGCCACCAACGGTGACACCACCAGTAACCGACTCCTGTCGGCGTCCAGCCGGCACAGCTATGATCCTGATCTCGACATCGACTGGTCCGCTCCGCTGGACCCGGACCGTCACAGCCTGCCCGCGCACCGCGTCTCGCTGTACGGCACGTCGCTGTGGGAGCAGCTCAGCACCACGCAGAAGATCACTCTCGGTGCACAGGAACTGGGCAGCATGACCCGGTTCGGCATCTGGTTCGAGACGCTGCTGATGCGGATGCTGACCCGGCACATCTACCCGCTCGACCCGGCCGGCGCCGCGGTGCGCTACGCGCTGACCGAGATCGGCGACGAGACCCGGCACAGCATCATGTTCGCCCACGAGCTGGAGAAGCTCGACGCCACCGGCTACCCGCCGAGCCGGGCGCTGCTGCGCCTCGGCAGCCTGTTCGGCGCGCTCGCGCCGCGCGGCCCGGCGATGTTCGCCACCACCCTGCTGGCCGAGGAGACCCTCGACCGGCTGCAGCGCGAGATGATGGCCGACGAGACGCTGCAGCCGTTGACCCGGATGATCTCGCGCATCCACGTGGTCGAAGAGGCGAGGCACGTACGCTTCGCCCGTACCGAACTGGTCCGCCAGCTCGCCGGCACCTCCAGGGTGCTGCTCGCCCGCCACCGGCTGCTGACTGCCGAGGCCGCGCTGGTGATCGGCCGCAACCTGCTGCACCCCGGGGTGTACGCCAGCGTCGGCCTCGACCCGCGTCACGCGCGGCGGGTGGCGCGCGCCAACCCGTACCACCAGGAGACGATGCGCTGGATGGCCGAGCCGGTCACCACGTTCCTCACCGAGGTCGGGATGATCGCCGGCCCCGGCCGCGCCCTCTGGCGCCGCGCCGGCTTCCTCGCCTGAGCGCTGTCGAAACTCGGGGAGTTTGTGTGTTCGGGGTCGCTATAGCGACCCCGAACACACAAACTCCCCGAGATCGGCCGGCAGGCGCGCGGCAGTCCCGGGTCAGCGGGAGGAGAGGCGGCGGCCGGTGATGGCGCGGGAGACGACGAGGCGCTGGATCTCCGAGGTGCCTTCGAAGATGGTGTAGATCTTGGCGTCCCGGTGCATCCGTTCGACCGGGTGTTCCCGGCTGTAGCCGGCGCCGCCGAGCAGCTGGATGGCGCGCTCGGTCACCCAGACCGCGACCTCGCCGGCCTTCAGCTTCGACATCGAGCCTTCGGCCGCCTCGAACGGCTTGCCGTTGCGCCCCATCCACGCCGCGCGCCACACCAGCAGCCGGGCGCAGTCGATCTCGGTACGCATGTCGGCCAGGGTGAACGCCACCGCCTGGTTGTCCACCAGCGGCTTACCGAACTGCTCGCGGGTGCCGGTGTAGTCCAGCGCGTACTCGTATGCCGCGCGCGCGATGCCGATGGCCTGCGCGCCGACGGTCGGTCGGCTCAGCTCGAACGTACCCAGCGCGGCGTGTCCCCTGCTGCCACTGGACTCCTTGGCCCTGGCGAGGCGTTCGTCGAGCTTGTCCTTGCCGCCGAGCAGGCAGCGGCCCGGCACCCGTACGTCGTCGAAGAACACGTCGGCGGTGTGCGAGGCGTGCAGGCCGTGCTTGCGGATCTTGCGGGTGGACACCACACCGTCGGTGCCGGGCGGTACGACGAACGCGGCCTGGCCGCGGGTACCGAGCGACGGTTCGACGGAGGCGACGACGACGTGCACGTTGGCGATGCCGCCGTTGGTGATCCACGCCTTCTGGCCGTTGAGTACCCACTCGTCGGTGGCCTCGTCGTAGCGGGCCCGGGTACGCATCGCGGCCACGTCGGAGCCGGCCTCGGGTTCGGACACGCAGAACGCGGCGACCTTCGGGTCGTCGGCCTCGCCGAAGCATTCCGGTACCCATTCGGCCAACTGGTCGGGGGTGCCGGCGGAGAAGATGCCGGCCACGGCGAGGGTGGTACCGAAGATGGCCATGCCGATCCCGCCGTCACCCCAGAACAGTTCCTCGTTGGCGATGGGCAGCGACAGGCCGGCCGGGTCGGCCCACAGTTCGGCGAGGGTCTCGAACCCGTACAGGCCGATCTTGGCGGCCTCACCGATGATCGGCCAGGGGGTCTCCTCGCGCTCGTCCCATTCGGCGGCGGCGGGGCGTACCACGTCGGCGGCGAAGCCGTGTACCCAGTCGCGCAGGTCCCGCTGTTCGTCGGACAGTTCCATGCTGAAGTTCATCGTCACGCCTTCGGGATGTCGAAGTAGCTGGTCAGGCCGGCACCGAGGGCGAGGTCACCGGCGAGTTTCAGCTTGCGGGTCATGAACAGGGCGGGTCCGGATGCGTTGCCGGAGACCAGTTTGAGGAAGCTGACCGCGTCGGTGGTGATGGTCAGCCGCGGTTCGTCGTCGCCGGGTTCGCCGGTGGTGCAGGTGCCGTGGTCGATGCGCTGGTCGTAGCTGTCGCGGTGGCCGGGCTCGTCCACGATGTGCCAGCGGATCAGCGCGGACAGCGAGCCGGCGCGTTCGGCGCGCAGTCGGCTGGACATCCGGGCGAACACCTCGTCGAGTACGGCCCCGCGCAGTGGCCCGTTCATCGCGTCGGCGAGTTCGCGCCGCGGGGTCTGCTTGACCAGCCGGGCGAACTCCTCCGGTTCCATCGCGCCGAAGTCCAGTGCGGCCAGGTCGAGCATCGCCAACTCCTTACTCTGGAGTAACCCTACTTCAGAGTAAGGTTACTCATCGGCCCGGTAGACTCGCAACCGTGGCAGCGCAGGCACGACGACAGGCGGCGAGCACCGCCAGGCCGAAACGTCTGCCCCGCGCCGTACGCGAACAGCAGATGATGGACGCCGCTGTCGCGATCTTCGCCGAGCAGGGCTATCACGCCGCCTCGATGGACGACGTAGCCGACCGCGCCGGCATCTCCAAGCCGATGCTCTACCTCTACCTCGGTAGCAAGGAAGAGCTGTTCCTGGCCTGCATCCGGCGCGAGGCCGACCGGGTACTCACCGCCGTCACCTCCGCGCTCGACGACGAGCTCGCCCCCGACCAGCAGCTCTGGCACGGCCTGCGCGCCTTCTACGCCGTCGTCGCCCAGCACCGGGACGCCTGGACGGTGCTGCACCAGCAGGCCCCGGCGCACGGTGAGCCGTTCTCCACCGAGGTCGCCACGCTGCGTACCGCGATCGTGGCGTTCGTCGCCGACCTGATCCGCCGCGCCGTCGCCGAACGCGACCCCGGCGCCGTCACGGCCCGGCGCGGAGCCCGGGCCCGCAAAGTGGAGCAGGACGTCTCCGCGCTGGCCCACGCCCTGGTCGGGGCGTGCGAGGCGCTCGCCGACTGGGCCGTCACCCGGCCCGGCGAGGACGCCGAAGTGACCAGCGCCCGGCTGATGAACTTCGCCTGGATGGGCCTGGACAACCTGATGCACGGCAGCCGCTGGCAGGACCCGGCGCTCAGCCCGGCGCGAACGACCCGCTCACCAGCACGCGCCCGTCGCGCGGCGCGCTGACCGCGAACTCCCAGCCGTGCTCACCCAGCCGCGCGCCGAACCCGACCCGCGAGGGCAGCGGCACCGGCCGGGCGAAGTGCACGGCCATCCGGTACGCCGCCGGTAACCGGCTACCCAGCACGGCCAGGCAGCGCGCGGCGCTCCACATGCCGTGCACGATCGGCCGGCGGTAGCCGAACAGCCGTGCCGTGATCCGGGACAGGTGGATCGGGTTGCAGTCCCCGGACGCCACGGCATAGCGGCGTCCCAACCGGGCCGGCAGGACCCAGGACATCTCGGCCGGCGGCGGGTCGGCGTGGACCTCCCGCTCACCCGGTGCGCCCGCGGGTGCCGGGCCGCGTCGCAGGAAGGTGGCCGCGGCGGTGAGTACCGGCTCGTCGCCGACCGCCACCCGGGTCAGCAGGTCGATCGTACGGCCGCGCCGGTGCTCGGCCAGGTTGCCGGCACTGACCCGCAGCGTCAGCGGCTCGTCCACCCCGATCGGGCGCAACTGGTGGACGCTGTTGCGAATGTGCACCAGGCCGGGCAGCGCGAACGGGAACCCCGGATCGGCCATCAGCCGCAGGCTCAGCGGGAACGCCAGCACCTGCAGGTAGGTGCCGGGCAACAGGTCGCTGTCGGCGAAGCCGCACACCCGCCGGTAGCGCTCCAGGTGCGCGGGCCGTACGGCCAGGTCGGGCAGCACCAGTTCGCGGTCCGGCACCTCCGGAGTCCGGCTACGCGGCAGCAGCGCCGCCGCGTAGCCGGGCAGCAGGGCTGGCCGGCGGGTGTAGCGGTCGGTGCCCATCAGGCCCCCGGCAGGCTCTGGCCGCAGACCCGTACGACCTGGCCGGTGATGCCGCCGGAGCCCGGCTGAGCCAGCCACGCCACCGTCTCGGCCACGTCGACCGGCAGGCCGCCCTGCGCCAGGCTGTTGAGCCGCCGGCCGAAGGCCCGTACGGTCGCCGGCATGCTGGCCGTCATCCGGGTCTCGATGAACCCGGGCGCCACCGCGTTGAGCGTGACCCCGCGCCCGGCCAGTTCCGGCGCGTACGCCTGGACCAGCCCGATCACGCCGGCCTTGCTGGTCGCGTAGTTGGTCTGGCCGGCCGCACCGGCGATGCCGTTGAGCGAGGACAGGCAGACCACCCGACCACCGGAGTTGAGTACGCCGTCGTCGTAGAGCGTGCGGGTCAGGGTGTAGGGCGCGGCCAGGTTGACCGTCAGTACGGTGTCCCACTCCGCCGCGCTCATCCTGGCCAGCGTACGGTCCCGCAGCACGCCGGCGTTGTGGACCAGCACGTCCAGCCCGTCCACCCGGGCGGCGGCCCGGCCGATGGTCGCGGCGGCGTCATCGGCGGTGATGTCCAGTTGCAGGGCCGTACCGCCGATCCGGTTGGCCAGCGCGGACAGCGACTCGCCCTGCGCGGGTACGTCCAGGCAGATCACCCGGGCACCGTCGCGGGCCAGGGTCTCGGCGATGGCGGCCCCGATCCCCTGCGCCGCGCCGGTGACCAGCGCACTGCGGCCGGCCAGCGGTCGGCTCTGGTCGTCGGTGGAGGCGGTGGCGGTCGGGTCGGCATCGGAGGCGGGTGCCGGGCCGACGTCGATCACCTGGCCGGAGACGTACGCCGACCGACCGGACAGCAGGAAACGCAGGGTGGAGCCGAGGTCGGCACCGGGCGCGGCCCGTACCAGCTGGACGGTGCGGCCCTGCCCGATCTCCTTGCCCAGCGAGCGGATGAACCCGGTCAGCGCCTGCTGCGCGATCCGCGTCTCCGGGTCGCCGGCGCCTTCCGGCCGGCCGAGCAGCACCACCCGACCGCCGGTGGCGACGGAACGTACCAGCGGCGCGAAGAACTCGTGCAGCGCGCGCAACCCGGCCACGTCGGTGATGCCGGTGGCGTCGTAGACCAGCGCGGCCGGCTCCAGATGCGCATCCACGGGCTCGGCGCTGGCCTCGGTGAGCAGCGTGCGTACGGCCGCGACCAGTTCGCCCTGTGCCGGGGCGAGCACAACCGGGCCGCGTACCGGCGGGTCGTCGGCGCGGTGCCGACGCAGCGGTACCGGCCGGGGCAGGCCGAGCTGGCGGGCCAGGGTGCGGCCGGGGCCGGAGGAGACGAAACGCTGGTAGCGGTCAGCCATGACGCCCATCCTTACTTGCGAGTAAGTCTACCCGCAAGTATGGTCTGGTTCGTGAAGGTCGGCGTACTCGGCGGCAACCGGATCCCGTTCGCCCGCGCGAACGGGCCCTACGCCACCGCCTCCAATTCCGACATGCTGACCGCCGCGCTCGACGGGCTGGTCAGCCGGTACGGACTGGCCGGTGAGCAGCTCGGCGAGGTGGCCGGCGGTGCCGTACTCAAACACAGCCGCGACTTCAACCTCACCCGCGAGTGCGTACTGGGCAGCGGCCTGGACCCGCGCACCCCCGCCTACGACCTGCAGCGCGCCTGCACCACCAGCCTGGAGGCCGCCGTCCAGGTGGCCAACAAGATCGAGCTCGGGCAGCTGACCTCCGGCATCGCCTGCGGGGTGGACACCGCCAGCGACGTACCGATCGGGGTCAACGAGGGCCTGCGTACCGTACTGCTGCGGGCCAACCGCAGCCGTGGGGTGTGGGGGCGGGTGCGCGCGTTCGGCGGCCTGCGGCCAGGCCAGATCGTGCCGGAGATCCCGCGCAACGCCGAACCCCGTACCGGGCTGTCGATGGGTGAGCACGCCGCGCAGACCGCCCGGCGCTGGCAGATCAGCCGGGCCGACCAGGACGCGCTGACCGTGGCCAGCCACCGCAACCTGGCCGCGGCGTACGAGCAGGGCCTGTTCGACACGCTGGTCACGCCCTACCGGGGGCTGACCCGGGACGCCAACCTGCGGCCGGACTCCACAGTGGAATCGCTGGCCCGGCTGCGTACGGTGTTCGGCAGCGACACCATGACCGCCGGCAACTCCACCCCGCTCACCGACGGTGCCGCCGCGGTGCTGCTGGCCAGCGACGAGTGGGCCGCGCAGCATCGGCTGCCGGTGCTGGCGTACCTGACCGACGCGCAGTCCGCCGCGGTCGACTTCGTCGACGGTGACGACGGGCTGCTCACCGCGCCGGTGTACGCGGTGCCCCGGCTGCTGGCCCGCAACGGGCTGACGCTGGCCGACTTCGACCTGGTCGAGCTGCACGAGGCGTTCGCCTCGCAGGTGCTCGCCACCCTGGCCGCCTGGCGTGACCCGCAGTTCTGCGCCGAGAAGCTCGGCCTGGACGGGCCGCTGGGCGGCATCGACCCGGACCGGCTCAACGTGGCCGGTTCCTCGCTGGCCACCGGGCACCCGTTCGCCGCGACCGGCGCCCGCATCCTGGCCACCACCGCCACCCTGCTGCACCAGCGCGGCGCCCGTCGGGCCCTGATCTCGGTGTGCGCGGCCGGCGGCCAAGGGGTGGTCGCGATTCTGGAAAGCGCAGCGGCGGAGACTGCCGACAGCTGACCTACCGGAGGGCGCGTGCTCGAACAGAGCAGCCCGGCGCTGGTGGCGCCGCCGCAGCACGGTGGCCTGGCCGACAGCCTGTACACCAGCGCGGCCGAGCACCCGCAGGCACTGCTCTACCAGCGGCGTACCGGCTCGGGCTGGGAACCCGTCACCGCCGCACAGTTCGCCGACCAGGTCTCGCAGGTCGCCCGGGGACTGCTGGGCAGCGGGATCGCCGCCGGTGACCGGGTCGGGCTGATGTCGCGCAACCGGTACGAGTGGGCGGTGCTGGACTACGCGATCTGGAGCGTCGGCGCGGTCTCTGTGCCGCTGTACCCGACCGCGTCGGCCGAACAGATCGGCTGGATCCTGCGCGACAGCGGCGCGGTCGGCTGCGTGACCGAGACCGCCGAGCACACCGCCCGGCTGGACTCGGTGGCCGACCCGCTGCCGGAGCTGACGCGGCGCTGGGAACTGGACTCCGACGCGATCGGGCAGATCGTCGCGGCCGGCGCCGAGGTCACCGACGCGATGGTGGACCTGCGCCGCGCGGCGGTCACCCCGCAGGATCCGGCGACCATCGTCTACACCTCCGGCACCACCGGGCGGCCCAAGGGCTGCGTACTGACCCACGCCAACTTCGCCGCCGAGGCCGACAACGCCATCGAACTGCTGTACCCGGTGTTCCGCGCGGTGGTACGGCACCCGGCGAGCACCGTACTGTTCCTGCCGCTGGCGCACGTGTTCGGCCGACTGGTGCAGGTGGCGTGCCTGCGCGCGGAGGTGTGCGTGGCGCACGCGCCGAGCGTACGGCCCGACGACCTGCAGCCCGACCTGGCCGCGCTGCGGCCCACGTTCCTGCTGGCGGTGCCGTACGTGTTCGAGAAGGTCTTCCACACCGCGCGCGCCACCGCCGCGCGGATGGGCCGGGTCTCCTCGTTCGACCGGGCGGTGCGCATCGCCGGCCGCTACGCCGAGGCGTTGGAGCGCGCCGCGCACGGTGGCGCCGGCCCCGGACTGCGGCTGCGGGCCGCACACGCGCTGTACGACCTGCTGGTGTACCGGCGGATCCGGGCCGGGCTGGGCGGCCGGGTGCGGTACGCGATCAGCGGCGGCGCGATGCTGGGCCGGCGGCTGGCGCTGTTCTTCGCCGGTGCCGGCATCATCATCTACGAGGGGTACGGGCTGACCGAGACGACGGCGGCGGCCACGGTGAACCCGCCGCTACAACCCCGGTTCGGCACCGTGGGCCTGCCGCTGCCCGGCACGTCGGTGCGCATCGGCGACGACGGCGAGGTGCTGGTGCGCGGCCCGCACGTGTTCGCCCGGTACTGGAACCAGGAGCCCGGTGCGGACGAGTGGCTGCCGACCGGGGATGTGGGTCAGCTCGACGACGACGGGTACCTGACCATCACCGGGCGCAGCAAGGACCTGATCGTCACCAACGGCGGCAAGAACGTCGCGCCCGGCCCGCTGGAGGACGCCGTACGGGCCGAGCCGCTGGTCAGCCAGTGCCTGGTGGTCGGCGACAACCGGCCGTACGTGGCGGCGCTGGTCACCGTGGACGCCGAGGAGCTGGCCCGGCGGCGCGAGGCGGACCCGGACTTCTCCGACGAGTCACTGCGCTCGATCGTGCAGCAGGCGGTGGACCGGGCCAACGCGCAGGTGTCCCGGGCCGAGTCGATCCGCCGGTTCCGGCTGCTGGACGGCGACTTCACCGAGGACAACGGGATGCTCACGCCGTCGTTGAAGATGCGCCGGCAGCAGATCGTCGAGGCCTTCCGTACCGACATCGACCAGCTCTACACTCCAGTACCCACATCCGTGCCCCGCTGACGGCAGGAGGCGGTCCACAGTGGACCTGCATGGCACCGACAGGCAGCTGGTCGCCGAGACCAGGGTGACGGTCTGGCCCGCGCCGCATCCCTGGGGACCTGGCCGTCGGGCACTGCTGGGGCTGGCGTTCCTGCTGGTGGTGGGTGTGTTGGTGGCGGTGTCGGTGGGTGCTTTTCTGAAGGTGTTCACGCCGACGGTGTGGGTGAGTGTGCGGGCGGATCGTACGGGGTTGGAGTTGGAGCGTGGTGCGGATGTGAAGGTGCGTGGTGTGGTGGTGGGTCGGGTGGCGGGGGTGTCGTCGTCCGGGGGTGGTGCGCGGTTGCGGGTGGGGTTGGATACGGGGTCGGTGTCGGGGGTGCCGTCGAATGTGGTGGCGCGGTTTGTGCCGAAGACGTTGTTCGGTGAGAAGTTTGTGGATCTGGTGGTGAATGGTGCGCCGTCGTCGCGGGCGATTTCTGGGGGTGCGGTGGTGTCGGCAGGATCGGAGTGTGCGGGGGGTGGAGTTGGAGCGGGTGTTGGATGATCTGTTGCCGGTGTTGCGGGCGGTGTCGCCGGAGAAGTTGTCGGTGACGTTGGATGCGGTGGCTTCGGCGGTGGCGGGGCGTGGGGATCGGTTGGGGAAGACGTTGGTGGGGTTGGATCGGTATCTGGGTGTGGTGAATGGGCAGTTGCCGGTGTTGCGGTCGGATTTGGAGAAGTTGGCGGATGTGTTGGGGACGTATTCGGGGGCGTGGCCGGATCTGGTGGCGGTGTTGCGGAATGTGACGGTGACGATGGGGACGGTGTCGCAGCAGCGGGAGGATCTGGCGTCGTTCGTTTCTGAGACGACGGGGTTGGCGGATACGGGGTCGGGGTTTTTGTTGCGGCATGAGGGCAGGTTGGTGCAGTTGGGTCGGGTGTCGCGGCCGGTGTTGGGGGTGTTGGCGGAGTATGCGCCGGAGTATCCGTGCCTGACGGCGGGGATGGTGCGGTTGCAGCGCAATATCGAGGGCGCGTTCGATACGGGGCGGCTGCACATCACCCTGGAGATCACCCGCGACAGCGGGAAGTACATCAGCGGGGACCAGCCGGTCTACGGGGGGCCGGACGTCGGGCCGAAGTGCTGGGGCCTGCCCGACCACGCGCCGGTGCCCGCCCCGGAGGCGCCGGTGAACGACGGCTACAACCGCTCGGCCAACCACGGCGGTGTGCTCATGCCGTTGCCGCAGGTACCGATCGTGCAGAGCCCGCCGATCCCGAAGGACAGCGCCGGGCAGGGCGGCGGCGTCGGAAGTGACCCGACGATGGGCTACGCCGGCACTGCCGAAGAGCGGGCGATGATCAACCCGCTGGTCGCCGCGGCGACCGGACGCAACGTCACGCAGCTCGGCGACATCACCGACCTGCTCTGGGGGCCGTTGATGCGCGGGGCGGTCGTCAGTACGAAGTGACCACCGGGGTGCCCCGCCGTTGCGGGACACCCCGGCCGGTCCGTGTTCTGGCTCAGCGCTTCTTGGCGTTCTTGCGCGGTACCGGGGAGACCTGACCGCGGGTCATCAGCGCCATCACCGCGATCACCAGCACGTTGAGCGCACCGATGGTGGACTGGGGCAGGTGCAGGCCGTACGCGGCAGCCAGCGCGATGACGGCGTTGGCCGCGCCGGTGAACAGCGACGGCGCGATCGGCCGGGTACGCCACGCGGTGATGACGGCCGCGATCGCGTTGATCGCCGCCACGATCAGCGCGACCTTGCCCGAGGACAGCCCGTGGATGCCGAGGGTGGCGAGCAGACCGAGTCCCGCCGAGATGACGGCGATGATCAGCGCGGGTTCGCTGGGGGCCTTCGTGGTGGTAGCGGTACTCATGGCGGATCCTTCCGGGGGGTCAGCCCGCCCGATCGGGGGGCGATCCGGACAAGATAAACCGATCCGCCGCCCACCGCCCGTCATGCAGCTTCCGGACATCCGAACGACCTGCGACGGTTGAGCTCTCGTGCAGGAAAGTACCAATGCCTTAGTTCTGCCTGGAAACAGTTGACAAGGGGTCGGTGTCGTACAAGCCTGGTTCCGGCTGTTCGATCCCCCAAGGAGGAGCCATGGATCCCATCCGTCACGGCTTGTCGCGCCGCGGACTGTTCGGCGCCGCGGCAGGTGTTGCCGCTGGTGTAGCCGGTGCCGGTCTCGTGGTGCCAGGTGGCGCGCAGGCCGCCAGTACGGTCGACTACCCGGACGCGCACTGGGTGCCCGCCGCCTCGGCCAACTACACGAAGTCCAGCCGGCCCAGCAGCTATCCCATCGACTACGTGGTCATCCACGTCACCCAGGAGTACTTCGACAACACGGTCAGCATCTTCCAGAATCCGAGCAAGGCTGTGTCCATCCACTACCTGGTGCGTTCCTCCGACGGCTACATCGACCAGATGGTGCGGGAGAAGGACATCGCCTGGCACGCCGGCAACTGGGACTACAACACCCGCAGCATCGGCATCGAGCACGAGGGCTGGGTGGACGATCGGAGCTGGTTCACCGGCGCGATGTACGAATCCTCAGCGAGGCTGACCCGCGCCATCTGCGACCGCTACGGGCTGCCGCTGAACCGGGACAGCATCATCGGCCACTACGAGGTGCCCGGTACCGACCACACCGATCCCGGCGACTGGTGGGACTGGCAGACCTACATCCGCCTGGTGAACATGGCGGCCTAGAAGGCGCAGTCGCGGCACTGCGTAGCGTGACCACTACTTTGGCAGAGCGGAGTCAAGCGCGCGTAACGGGCACAGGGCACAGATGAAGAATCTGCGCAATACCACAAGAAATTCTGAAAACAACTGCCCAAAGGCCTTGAAGTTCTTCTGCCCGCGATGAGAGCCTGTGCCCTGTCCAGCCCGTGTATCCCCCTCTGTTGGGCTGGTCGACGAGGAGGTCCCCGTGCACAGTTCCATCCACTTCCGGCGCCTGCTCCGAGCAGCCCTGGCCACTGCGGCAGTCGCCGCCACCGCAGCGGGGCTGCTGGTCGGTGCGAGCCCGGCCAGCGCCGCAACCACCGTCCGCGGCATGGACGTGTCGCACTACCAGGGCACCGTCAACTGGGCGTCCAACTACAGCAAGGGCGCCCGGTTCGCCTACATCAAGGCCACCGAGGGCACCAGCTACACGGACTCGCAGTTCAACCGCAACTACACGAACTCCTACAACCAGGGGTTCATCCGCGGCGCCTACCACTTCGCCCGCCCCAACCTGTCCAGCGGGTCCTCGCAGGCACAGTTCTTCTCCAACCACGGCGGCGGCTGGTCCGGCGACGGCAAGACGCTGCCGCCGGCGCTGGACATCGAGTACAACCCCTACAGCGGCGGCACCTGCTACGGCAAGTCGCACTCGGCCATGGTCAGTTGGATCAAGTCCTTCTCCAACTACATGCACAACCGTTGGAACAAGTACCCGATGATCTACACGACCTGGGACTGGTGGAACACCTGCACCGGCAACTCCAGCGCGTTCGCCAGCACCAACCCATTCTGGATCGCCCGCTACAGCTCCAACCCGCCGACCCCGCCGGCCGGCACCGCCACCTGGACCATGTGGCAGTACGCCAGCTCCGGCACCTTCGCCGGCGACCAGGACAAGTTCAACGGCGGCATGACAGGTCTGCGGAACCTCGCCAAGAACCACGACTGAGCGGGTCTGAGAAGTACAACTGAACAGCGGCAGGCGGGATCCCCAGCTCTACATTCCGCTTGCGGCACACGAAGGCCAGGCCGGCGCACCACGCGCGAGCCTGGCCTTCGCCGCTGGGGTCGGAAGTTTGTCGTTTCAAGGTCGCTATAGCAACCCCAGAACGACAAACTCGCCCCGGAACTCAGGTGAGGAAGTCGTGGACCTGGCGGTTGAGGTCGGCCGGGTTGCCGCTGGGCATGGAGTGGTGGGACAGGCCCGGCAGGACCGCGGTACGCACGTCGGGCAGCAGCCGTCGGGCGGTGGCGGCGACCGCCTCGATGTCGTGTTGGCGGCTGTGTTCGGCCAGCAGCACCAGGGTCGGGGGCTGCAACGCGCGCAGTTCAGTGGGCCTGGGCCGGGGACCGGTGACCACCTTGGTGGTCGGACGGTCGACCGCGAGCACGGCCAGCTCCAGCCACTGCTTGTCGACCTCGCAGTCGCCGATCTCCCAGGTCAGGAAGCGGCGTACGCGATCCTGGTCGGGCCGCAGCAGGATCGGCATCGCGTGCCACAGGTAGCCGGCCCGCATCCCGGCGAAGCAGCGGCTGGGCTCCAGCAGCACCAGCCGCCGCAGCTGGCCCGGCGCGTGCAGCGCGTAGCGCAACGCGATCCAGCCGCCGTACGAGTGCCCGCACAGGTCGAAACCGTTCAGCCCCAACGATGACGTGGTCTCGTCCAGCCAGGTCATCAGGTCGCCGGGGGTACGGATGTGCGTGTCGCCGGGCACGCTGCGCCCGGCACCGCCGAGCAGATCCAGTGCGTACACCCGGTGGGTCTTGGCCCACTCCCCCATGTTGTCCACCCAGACCGTGGCGGTGGCGCCGCCGCCGTGCAGCAGGACCAGCGGCTGCCCGTCGGCCGGGCCGCACACCAGCACCCGGGTGGTGCCGAAGCGGCCGGGCACGTCCCGCTGCTCGACCGGAGCCGGCCAGCGGGCGACGAGCGCGTCGTACGCGGTGTCGAAATCGGTCATCGAACCCCCAGCACTGCGCGATAGAAGGCGGACTCGATGAAATCGACGAGCCGTCCGCGATCGACCGTACCGTCCGGTGTCCAGCAGATGATCGCCTCCTCGGTCAGCGCCAGCCAGGCCCGTACCGCGATCGGCAGCAGCGGGTCGTCGGCGGTGCCGCCGAGTTCGGTGACGCCGGCCATGATGCGTTCGACCAGGCCGGCGCGGGTGCGGTCGAAGATCTCGCGCATCGAGGCGTCGCCGCTGGCCGCGCCGCGCACCAGGGACAGGTAGAGGTCCCGGCGGGCGGACACGTAGCTCACCGAGTCCTCGATGGACGCCCGTAGTTGCGCACCGGGCGCCAGCGTCGGGTCGGGTTCGGTGCTGGCCAGCAGGTCGGCGGCGGCCGCTTCCACCACGGCGAGCTGGAAGCGGCGTTTGGAGCCGAAGTAGTGGAACAGCAGCGCCTTGGAGATTCCGGCCTGCGCGGCGACGGCCTCCACGCTCAGGTCGTACAGGCTGTGCTCGGACAGCGCGGACAGCCCGATCTCGACCAGTTGCGCGCGGCGGGCGTCCGGGTCGAGTCTGGTCCTCCGGGCGGTACTCACAGATCCATCCTGCCCTGCACTTGACGTTCCGATCGCACCCACATAGCTTATTGACCAACAGTCAATAAGCTACTCCGTGCAGAGCGGAGAACCCATGCAACAGCAACATCACGATGTGCTGATCGTCGGCGCCGGATTCGCCGGCCTCGGCGCCGGGGTGCGGCTCGCCCAGAGCGGCCGGCACGACTTCGCCATCCTCGAACGGGCCGCGGAGATCGGCGGCACCTGGCGGGACAACTCCTACCCCGGTGCCGCCTGCGACGTGCCCTCGCACCTGTACTCGTTCTCCTTCGCGCCGAACCCGAACTGGAGCCACTCGTTCTCCCGGCAGCCGGAGATCCAGAACTACCTGCTCGACTGCACCAACCGCTACGGACTGCGCCCCCACCTGCGACTCGGTCACGAGGTGCTCGACGCGCGCTGGGACGACGACGCGGCCTGCTGGCGGGTACGCACCAGCCGGGGCAGTTTCACCGGCCGGGTCCTGGTCGTCGGCGCAGGCCCGCTCAGCGAACCACGGCTGCCCGATCTGCCCGGACTCGGCGACTTCGCCGGCACCGTGTTCCACTCCTCCCGGTGGAACCACGAACACTGGCTGACGGGCGAACGCGTCGGCGTCATCGGCACCGGCGCGTCGGCGATCCAGTTCGTGCCGCGCATCGCCCCCAGAGCCGGCCGACTGCACGTCTTCCAGCGCACGCCACCGTGGATCATCCCGCGCGCCGACCGGCCGATCAGCGCCGCCGAACGCTGGCTGTTCGACCAGGTGCCGGCCAGCCGGGCGCTGGTGCGGGCCGGCATCTACGCCGAACGGGAGAGCCTGGCGGTGGGGCTGACGATGCGGCCCAAACTGCTGCACATCCTCGCGCGCGCCGCCGAGCTGCACCTGCACCGGCAGGTCGCCGACCCAGCGCTGCGGGCCGCGCTGCGCCCCGACTACCAGATCGGCTGCAAGCGCATCCTGCTGTCCAACGACTACTACCCCGCGCTGACCGCGGCCAACACCGAGCTGGTGACCTCGGGGATCGAACGCATCGAGCCGCACGCAGTACGCACCCGCGACGGCCGGCGCCGCGAGATCGACACACTCATCTTCGGTACCGGCTTCGACGCCACCCGGCCGCCGATCGCCGACCGGTTGACCGGCCGGAACGGGCTGCGCCTCGCCGACGCCTGGCGTGACGGGATGCGCGCCTACCGGGGCACCACCATCGCCGGCTTCCCCAACCTGTTCATGCTGATCGGCCCGAACACCGGGCTGGGCCACAACTCGATGGTGTACATGATCGAGTCGCAGCTCAACTACCTGACCGACGCACTGTCCAAGATGGACGAACATGGCATCGCGGTGGTGGAGGTCGACCACGGCGCGCAGGAGGCCTACAGCGAGCAGTTGCAGCGCCGGCTGGGCCGTACGGTCTGGAACACCGGCGGCTGCGCCAGCTGGTACCTCGACGCGCAGGGCCGCAACACCACCCAATGGCCGTCATTTACGTGGCGCTACCGGAACCTGACCCGCCGCTTCGACCCGCGCGGTTACCATCTGCGTCCGAGCACCGCACGCCGGAAGGAGCCGTCGTGTCCGCCACAGACACCCGTACGGTGACCGCAGCCGACGGCACCGCGCTGGACGTGACCATCAGCGGCGCCGCCGACGCCCCGCACACCGTGCTGCTCGCGCACGGCTGGACGCTGTCCCAGCGTTCCTGGGACCCGGTGGTACGGATCCTGCGGATGCTCGCTCCGCCCGAGCAGCTGCGCATCGTCAGCTACGACCAGCGCCACCACGGCCGCTCCGGGCGCGGCGGGCAGGCACCCGACATCGACCTGCTCGGCGACGACCTGCACCGGGTGATCACCGAGGTGGCGCCCACCGGTCCGCTGGTGCTGGCCGGGCATTCGATGGGCGGCATGACCATCATGGCGCTGGCCGCGCAGCGACCCGAACTGTTCGCCGACCGGGTGCGTGGTGTCGCACTGGTCGCCACCTCGGCCGGCGGCCCGGCCCCGCAGCCCGGCCCGGTGCAGCGGCTGATCGCCGGCCCGCTGCTGGCCGCCGCGCTGCGCCACCACACCACGCTGGACCTGCTGCGCCGGCTCGCCCCGCCCGGCCTGCTGCCGCACCGGATGATGGCCCGCCGGATCATGTTCGGCGACGGCACCGCCGACGAGGTGGTACGCACCGGCGCCGAACTGGTGCACGCCACCCCGGCGCGCACCATCCTGGAGTTCTGGCCGGCGCTGGAGACCCACGACAAGACCGCCGCACTGGCCACCCTGGCCGACGTGCCGGTGCAGATCCTGGTCGGCAGCCGCGACCGGCTCACCCCGGTACGGCGGGCCCGCTACCTGGCCGAACACATCCGCGGCTCGCGGCTGACCGTACTGCCCGGCTACGGGCACATGCTCACCCTGGAACGACCCGAACTGCTGGCCCGTACGCTGCTGTCGCTGGCCGGCATCACCACCAGCATCGCGAGGTGACCCGTGTTGTACTCCCTGCGCGACCGCGTCGTGTTCATCACCGGCCCGGCCCGAGGCATCGGCGAACGCACCGCCCGGCTCGCTGCGGCGCACGGTGCGAAGGTGGCGCTGGCCGGGCTGGAACCCGACCGGTTGCGGACGCTGGCCGCCGAACTGGGCGAGGGGCACCTCTGGTTCGACTGTGACGTCACCGACCAGGAGTCGTTGCAGCGCGCGGTGGACGGCACCGTGTCGGCGCTGGGCGGCATCGACGTGGTCGTCGCCAACGCCGGCATCGCCAACAACGGCACGGTCGCGGTGAATCCGCCCGATGCGTTGGCCCGCACCATCGAAGTCAACCTGATCGGGGTGATCCGTACGGTCAGCGCCACCCTGCCGGCGATCACCGCCAGCAAGGGCTACGTGCTGCTGATCTCCTCGGCCGCCGCGTTCACCGTGCTGCCCGGGATGGCCGCCTACTGCGCGGCGAAGGCCGGGGTCGAGCAGTTCGGCAACGCGCTGCGGCTGGAGGTCGCGCACACCGGCGTACGGGTCGGGACCGCGCACCCGATCTGGGTGGACACCGACCTGGTCCGCGACCAGCAGCAGGACCTGCGCACGTTCCGGGAGTCGATCCGTAAGCTGCCCTACCCGCTGTCGGCGACGATGACGCTGGACCGCTGTGCCCGCGCGCTGATCGACGGGATCGAACGTCACCGGCAGCGCATCTTCATCCCGCGCAGCCTGGCTGCGGTGCAGGCGCTGCGTACGGTGTTCACCGGCCCGGTGGCCGGCGCCGTGCTGCGCCGCAAGGCGGCCCGGCTGGTGCCGCAGCTGGAGGCCGAGGTACGCGCGCTGGGCCGCGCCTTCGGCGAGCGCAGCGCGGGCCACGGCAGCGGGGCGCCCAACCGTCGGTGACGCTCAGGGCCGGCGGGTCCCATGGCGACGCAGGTACCACTCGATGAACAGCAGGTTGGGCACCCAGGACAACCACGTCACGGTGAGATAGACGGGGTTGAACAGGCTGGCGAAGTTGCCGCCGTAGACGCTGTGCAGCAGCGGTAGCTGCACCGCGATCAGGATGCCCAGCCAGAACCGCAGGGTGACCGCGGCGAAGGTCAGCGCGAAGTTGCGCATCATCCACCGCTCGTGGGCGTGGTAACGACGTGCCCGCACCGTCCGGTAGCCCTGCACCCCGGTGATGATCCAGCCGATGTCCAGCAGCACGAACCCGGCGTTGGCGACGGGTCCGGCGGTGCTCAGCACCGCGACCACCAGCCCGGAGAGGCTGGCCGGTATCAGCGCGATCAGGTACGTACGCCCCAGCGTCCGGTGCACCCGCGGTGCCCGGCGCCGCAGCGTGCCGCTGAACTGCGATGGGCCGAGCAGCAGCAGGATCGTCGCGGTGAAGATGTGCACGAGCAGTACCGGAAAGTGCCATGACAGGTCGGCGCGGATGCCGACCCGGGCGGCGCTCGGGTCCATGGGCAGGTAACGCGGTATGAACGCCCCGACGATCACCAGACTCAGGACCGCGACGAGAACGACGGTGCGGCGGTGGCCTCGGCGGGCGGGTGACGCGGCGCCGCGTCCCGATGCAGAGGGGGCAAGGTTGACGGATTCCATGGCGGCGTCCTGTTCTCGACCAACTGCGATCACAACTATCGATAGTGATGCTATCGATAGTCGCAGATGCTGTCCAGTGGGAAATGAGGTATGAAGGACCCGTGCGTATCGGTGAACTGAGCAGGCGCACCGGGGTACCGGTGCCGACCATCAAGTACTACCTGCGGGAAGGGCTGCTGCCGCCCGGCGAACGCACCCACGCCAACCAGGTCAGCTACGCCGAGACCCACGTACGTCGCCTGCGCCTGGTGCGCGCCATGATCGAGGTGGGCAACCTGCCCATCACCTCGGTACGCGAACTGGTGGTCGAGGTGGACTCCCCCGACCGCGACATGGACAGCCTGCTCGGCCTGCTACAGAAGGCCATGAGCCCTCGCCGCGACAGCGAAGCACCCGACCTGTCCGGGGCCACCGAGCTGGTCCGCCGGCACGGCCTGGACCCGACCGGCAAGCAGGACCACCTCAGGACCATCGCCGAGGTGCAGCAGACCTTCCAGCAGCTCGGCCTCGATCACCTGGAGGCCCTCGGCGACGCCTACGCCCGGGCCGCCAAGCTGGTCGCCGCAGCCGACGTGGCCGCCATCGCCGAGCGTCCCGACCGCGACAGCATCGCCGAATCCATGATCATCGGTACTGTCCTGGGCGACGCGTTGTTCGCCGCGCTGCGGCGCCTCGCCCACGTCGGCGAGTCCCAGCGCACCTTCCGCGCGCCGACACCGCAACACTGACCGCGAGAGCCGACGGTCAGGTGGTGAGGTCGTCGAGGGCGCGTTCGATCCGGCGGTCGGAGATCGGGTACGGGGTGCCGAGCGCCTGGGCGAAGTAGCTGACCCGCAGTTCCTCCAGCATCCAGCGGATCTCGGTCAGCGCCGGGCTGGCCGGCAGGGTGGCGGTGAGCTGCTGGTACTCCTGCTGCAACTGCTGCACACTCTGCATCAGCTGCCGGTCCCGGTTGGGGTTGGCGGGCAGCTTGTCCAGCCGGCGCTCGATCGCGGTGAGGTAGCGCGGGATGTCGGCGAGTCGCTGCCAACCGGTCTGTGTCACAAACCCGGGGTGGATCAGCGCGGCGAGCTGGGCCTTGATGTCGGCCAGCGCGGCGAGCAGCAGTACGTTGCCGGTGTTGGCGACCCGCGACTGCACCTTGCGACCGCTGGCCAGGATGCGTTCCACCGCGGTCAGGGTGCCCAGTACGGTCGGGTTGAGCCCGGCTCGTACCGCGTCGCGCAGCCGGCGGAAGCCGGCCTCGTCGAACACCACCCCGCCCGCGTCGGCCATCAGCTTGTCCGCCGCGCACCGGGTGCAGTCGGCCAGCAGCGCGGCGATGCTGCCGTGCGGGTTGTTGCTCAGCGCCAGCTTCGCGGTGTTGGACAGGTGGTTCAGCACGTACTTCGCCGGAGACGGCACCGTGAGCAGGATCAGCCGCCGCAGGCCCTGCCACATCGCCACCTGCTGCTGTCCGGGAGTGTCGACCAGCCGGACCGAGACGCTGTCGCCGTCGTCGTGCAGCGCCGGGTAGGCCCGTACGCTCTGCCCGCCGATGTTCTGCTCGTACTGCTGCGGCAGGGTGCCGAGGTCCCAGTCGCGCAGCCCTTCACGTTCGATGCCGCGGGCGGTGCGCGACAGTGCGGTACGGGCCTGGTCGGCCAGCTTCTCCTTCAGTACGGCCAGATCCCGGCCGTCGGCCACCGGATTCCCGGACTCGTCGATGACCTGGTAGTTCATCTGCAGGTGATCGGGCAGCGCGGTCAGCTGCCAGGCGGCGCGGGGCACGCTCACCCCGGTCATCGCGCGCAGCTCCCGCTCCATCGCGGTCAGCAGCGGACCGTCCGCGGGCGAGATGCGTTGCAGCAGGGCGCGGGCATGGTCGGGCACCGGTACGAAACTGCGCCGCAACTGCTTGGGCAGCGAGCGCAGCAGCGCGATGACCAGTTCCTCCCGCAAGCCAGGTACGAGCCATTCCAGCTCGGTGGCACGTACCTGGCCGAGGATGGGCAGCGGGATGTGCGCGGTGACCCCGTCGGCATCGTCACCCGGCTCGAACTGGTAGGTCAGCGGCAGCCGCAGCCCGCCTGCGGACCACACGTCCGGGTAGTCGGCCTCGTCGACCCCGCCGGCGGACTCGTTGACCAGCATCGAAGTGGAGAAGGTGAGCAGGTCGGGCTGTTTGCGGCGGGCCTTGCGCCACCACGAGTCGAAGTGCGCGCCGCTGACCACGTCGGCCGGGATGCGCGCGTCGTAGAACTCCACCAGGGTCTCGTCGTCGACCAGGATGTCGCGGCGGCGGGCCCGGTGCTCCAGGTCCTCGACCTCGTCGAGCAGCGCACGGTTGGCCGCGAAGAACTCGTGGTGGGTTTTCCAGTCGCCCTCCACCAGGGCGTGCCGGATGAACAGGTCCCGGGCCACCGGCGGGTCGATCCGGCCGTAGTTGACCTTGCGGCGGGCCACCACCGGCACGCCGTAGAGGGTGACCCGCTCGTAGCCCAGCACCGCGGCCTGCCTGGCCTCCCAGTGCGGCTCGGAGTAGTGGCGTTTGACCAGATGCCCGGCGAGCTGTTCGATCCAGCCGGGTTCGACCGCGGCCACCACCCGACCCCACAGCCGGGACGTCTCGACCAGTTCGGCGGCCATCACCCAGTGCGGCTGGGTACGCGACAGCGCCGAGCCGGGAAAGATGGAGAAGCGGGCACCCCTGGCGCCCTGGTACTCCACCGGGCCCCGCTGGGCGGCCTTCGAGCCCGGCGCCGCTTTGCCCTGCGGCTGTTTCTTCTCCACGTCCTTGAGCCCGATGTGCGACAGCAGACCGGACAGCAGCGCCTGGTGCACCCGCTCGGGCGGCGCCTCCTGGCTGTTGCGCTCGATCCCCATGCCCGACACCACCTGCCGCAGCTGACTGTGCAGGTCCTGCCATTCGCGGATGCGCAGGTAGTGCAGATATTCGGTGCGGCACAGCTTGCGGAACTGGTTGCCGGACAGTTCCTGCTGCTTCTCGCGTACGTAGCGCCACAGGTTGAGGTAGCCGACGAAGTCGGACTGCTTGTCGGCGAACCGGGCGTGCGACTGGGTGGCGGCCTGCTGCGCGTCCGCCGGCCGCTCCCGTGGATCCTGAATGGACAGTGCGGCGGTGATAACCAGGAGTTCGCGTACGCAGTCGTTGCGGTCGGCCTCCAACACCATCCGGGCCAGCCGCGGGTCCAGCGGCAGCTGCGCGAGCTGACGGCCCATCGGGGTGAGCTGCTGGTCGCTGCCCTTGCGGCCGGATACCTTGCCGGCTCTGGCTTTCCCGCTCTTGGCCGGTGCGGCGTCGGTACTCAGCGCGCCCAGCTCGTGCAGCAGCTGTACGCCGTCGCGGATCTGCCGGGAGTCCGGCGGCTCCAGGAACGGGAAGTCCTCGATCTCGCCCAGCCGGGCGGCGGCCATCTGCAGGATCACCGAGGCCAGGTTCGTACGCAGGATCTCCGGATCGGTGTACTCGGGCCGGGAGAGGAAGTCCTCCTCGTCGTAGAGCCGGATGCAGATACCGTCCGCGGTACGCCCGCAGCGGCCCTTACGCTGGTTGGCCGACGCCTGCGAGATGGCCTCGATCGGCAGCCGCTGCACCTTCAACCGGTGACTGTAGCGGGAGATGCGGGCCGTACCGGGGTCGATGACGTAGCGGATGCCCGGTACGGTCAGCGACGTCTCGGCCACGTTGGTGGCCAGCACCACCCGGCGACCCGAGTGCGACTGGAACACCCGGTGCTGCTCGGCGGCCGACAGCCGCGCGTACAGCGGCAGTACCTCGAACGGTTGCAGGGCGCCGCGGCGGGTCTCGTGTTTGCGCAGCGCGTCGGCGGTGTCGCGGATCTCCCGCTCACCGGACAGGAACACCAGAATGTCGCCGGGACCCTCGGCGCGCAGCTCGTCGACCGCATCGGTGATCGCCTGCACCTGGTCGCGGTCCCGGTCGTCGGCGTCGGTGATGATCGGCCGGTAGCGCACCTCGACCGGGTAGGTCCGACCGGACACCGACACGACCGGCGCCGGCTTCCCGGGTGCGCCGAAGTGCTCGGCGAAGCGTTCCGGGTCGATGGTCGCCGAGGTGATGACGACCTTCAGGTCCGGGCGGCGGGGCAGCAGCTGCTTGAGGTAGCCGAGCAGGAAGTCGATGTTGAGGCTGCGTTCGTGCGCCTCGTCGATGATGATCGTGTCGTAGCGGCGCAGCATCCGGTCCCGCTGGATCTCGGCCAGCAGGATGCCGTCGGTCATCAGCTTGACCAGGGTCTGCTCGCCGACCCGGTCGGTGAACCGCACCTGGTAGCCGATCGCGCCACCCAATGGGACGTCGAGCTCCTCGGCGATGCGTTCGGCGACGGTACGCGCGGCCAGCCGGCGCGGCTGGGTGTGCCCGATCGCGCCGTGGATGCCCCGGCCCAGCTCCAGGCAGATCTTCGGGATCTGGGTCGTCTTGCCCGAGCCGGTCTCGCCGGCCACGACCACCACCTGATGGTCCCGGATCGCGGCCATGATCTCGTCGCGGTGCTCGCTGACCGGCAGCTGCGGCGGGTAGCTGATCTCCGGTACGCCGGCCTCCCGGGTGCCCAGCCGCCGCTCGGCGGCCTCGACCGCCCCCGTAACGGAGGCGAGTGCACTCTGTTGCCGCTGCGGGTCGGCGATGCCGCGTACGCCGTCGAGCCGACGGGCCAGCCGGTGCCGGTCGGCGAGCATCAGCTCGCCCAGACGGGCCTTGAGGTCGGAAACTGAGGGCGGTGCGGGCGGCGTGTCCATCTCAGCCCCAACAATAGGCAATCACCCGCCCGGGTCGCCTCCTGGTTTCCGCCCGGCGCTGACCAGCGGCAGTGCTCAGCCAGGGCCGTACCAGCGGGGTTTGGGGTGCGTTGATCATGGCCTCAGCGCCAGCGCCGAGCACAGAGCGGAGGGCTGCCGTCTATGCCGTCTAAGCCACACACGCGCCACAACCACCACTGCGCATTTTCCCCGAAAGTCCGTTTTGCCCCGAGCGTCGGGAAAGACATTCGGGAAAAATGCACCTCTGACGGGCGCCGGAAGGGTCATATTCCCCGAATGTCCACCCAGCTCGAAGCGACGAAACAGCCTATTCGGGGAAAATGCCCACGCACGCGTGGCCGGATAATCTGCTCCGAGCGCGGCGGCACGAAGCCCGAGACGTACTGGCTGATCATGGATGCGGTCGGCCTTCTCCCGCCGCCCGGGGAGGCCACCACTGTTCGGATCCCCGGCCGAGCTTGAGCGACTCGACCAATGGCTCCGGTACGTGGTCGGTTCCGACGATCAGCTCTGAGCGTCCGGTGGTGTCAGTGGAACCGGCCGGACCTCGTCGCATCCACGAACGCCTGCCATGCCGGACCGGAGAAGGTCAGTACCGTGCCGGCGGGTCGGCGGCTGTTACGTACGGCCACCTGCCCGGAACCGTCGAGTACCGGACCGGCCTCCACGCAGTTCCCGCTGCCGCTCGGGCTGCGACTACTCACCCGCCACGCGACACTTGATGGAATCTGGTCTGACATTTCATCACCGTCCGGGCTAGATAGCATCTGATGTCCGTTTGATGAGTTTAGTCAAGACGGCCGACTTCAGCGGTCAGGCCAGGAACGCTCTGAGGGCCGCTATCCACTGTTCCGGTTGGTCGATGTGAGCCATGTGGCCCGCCTCGTCGAGCACGACGGCTCGGACCGTGTCGATCATGGCCTCCGTCTGCTCAGCCAACGAGGCGGGGAAGGTCATGTCCTGACGGCCGTGCAGCAACAGGATCGGAAGTTCCAGCTCCGCCAGGCGACCAGCTGCGTCGTCAGGCAGCGCTGCCGGCAGCATGCCGGCCTGGTAGGGCCGTGTCCAGTCGCCGGAGAACCGCACCGCGTCCAGCCGTCGCAGATACTCGTCGAGCACCTCTTCCCGCCAGACGCTCGCCCGGGCCGAGTTCAGCGCCCACGCCCGGACCAGTTCCGCTCCGGACAGACCGGCCGGGTCCGGGCCAAGACGGGCGCCCGCCTCCTGACGGCGATCGGGTTCATCCCACCCGGCGTACGCATCCGGAGCAACCGGCAGAACGCTGCTGGACGCGACAACCAACCGGCGTACCCGATGTGGCGCGGCCAGGACCAGTCGCTGTGCGATCCTTCCGCCGGTCGAAAACCCCAGCACATCGGCGGTCGATACCTGCCGGGCGTCGAGCAGCGCCAGCAGGTCCTCGACGACCCGGTCCCAGGAGTAGTGATCGTCCGCCAGACCGTGCGTGGACCTGCCGCAGCCACGAAGATCGGGCACCAGCACCCGGTACTCGTCGCCCAGTTCATCCAGCGGCTGTCGGAGGTAGGAGCCGTCCCAGTCCGGGCCGCCGTGGATCACCAGCAGAGTGCGTTCGGCCGGTCCGGCCGTCTCCGCCACGAACAACTCCACTACAGGATCCGCGCACACCTGGACGATGGTCTCAGCGAACATCGGGCCAGTGTGTCAGCCGCACAGCTGGACTGTGGGGCTCACGATCGCAGCACCATCGATCGGCCAGTATCGAACCCGCAGCGCGGACGATGCGATCACTGCCTGGTTGGTTGCATTGGCAGCGCAGTCAGCGGCTCTCTGGCTGGAAGCATCCGGAACGCGCAGCGTCGACGAACGCCTGCCACGCCGGCCCGGAGAAGGTCAGTACCGTGCCGGCGGGTCGGCGGCTGTTGCGTACGGCCACCTGCCCGGATCCATCGAGTACCGGACCGGCCTCCACGCAGTTCCCGCTGCCGTTAGGGCTGCGCGTACTGACGCGCCAAGCTACCTGGTACATCTGCTCGGTCGTCATCCGAGATCCTCCGCCCAGCACCAGTTACACGGCGGTTCGAACCATCGAGCTGATAATGTCCATCGATGCATCCGGACCGAGTGCGACCTTATCAAGACGCCCAATCGCGGCAACCAGGTTCACTGCTCGCTCTTCTTCGAGGTACGTGACACCTGCGGGACTCTGGACACAGGCCACCGGCGGAAACGGATCTGGAAGCTCGATCACGGTGAACGGGCCGTCCGGGCTGGCGTGAGCGCCCGCGTCGAAGGGAAGTACACGGATGTCGATGTTCGGCTTCTCCCCGAGGCTCAAGAGCTTCTTGAGTTGCTCGCGCATTGTGCTGCTGCCACCGACGCGGCGGCGAAGCACTGCCTCGTCCAGGATGGCGGTGACCTGCGGCGGGTTCTCGGCGGTCAGGATCTGCTGACGGTCGATCCGATAGGCGACCCATCGTTCGATCTGGTCCCGCGGTGTCTCCGGATCATTGGCTTCGATGAGCGCTGTCGCGTACGCCTCGGTCTGGAACAGGCCGGGCAGCGACACCGCGTCGAAGGAGCGGATCCGTTCAGCACGCGCCTCCAGCCATGCGTGGTCGATGAAGGATTCGGCGATGGCGTCGGCGTAGCCCTCCCACCAGCCCTTGTACCAGATCTCCCGGCTCAGTTGCTCGAACGCCGGCCGGAGCCGGTCCTCGACTCCGTAGAGATTCATCAACGCCCAGACATCACCGACCCGGGCGGGGGTGATACCGGCTTCGATACGGCTGATGGTCGACGCGTCGTGTTGGAGGTACCGCGCGGCTTCACGGGCGGGCACCTTGGCGGACTCGCGGGCTCGGCGGAGAAGTTGTCCGAGCCACTGTGCACGCAATGTCGAACCACGCTTCGGCGGTGCCATCCGTCGTCCCCTCACAGCCTGATTTCTGACTCTCAGTCAATTTATGTTCACGCCAAGCTTGCGCTAATGCGCGGAACGTGTCAAGCTGTCGCGTAACCGCGGGTTCGACGTTGCGTAGTCGCCGTGGGGAGAAATGTCCGCAGGACACAAGCGGCCGGGACGAGCTGGTTGGCGCCGCCTCGTCCCGGCCTAGCCGAAGAAAGGCTGACGCTATGCCAACACAGCCCGTCTCCGACCAACCGACTGTGTACCACGAGGGCCTGACATCCAGCATCGGTGAAGGCATCACCTCAGACGATGTCGAGGAGTTCGGCGCGTACATCGTCGTCTGCGTCGTACCGGAGAACGCCGAGCACTATGGCTACCAGCCGGACGACACCGGCCTGAAGGTACGGCGGCACGGCGAGCACCTGGCCGACGTCACCGACCTCGCCGAGGCGGTACGGATCGTGCTGGCCGACGCCGGCCAGCACATCTGCCTGGTCGAGAGCGACCGCGAACACGGCCGCTTCTACGAGGCGATGCTGCGCGTCCCGCAGCCCGTACCAGCTCTCTGACCAGCCACGACGCGGCGCCCACCGGTTGGTACGGGTGGGTGCCGCATCGTGGCTCAGCTCGTACCTGACCCAGCGGCGCCCGTACGCACAGCCGCGAGCCGGCGGCGACCAGCTCCGGAGCAATCCGTACGCAGAGTTGCTGCCCAAGATTCGCAGCACTGGGCACCCAGCACCCCACTTTCGCCGAGACCGGAGCGACTCCGGGATGCTGACGGTCCACCGCCGCAGATCGTGACGCGCGCCGCAACCTGCGCCGCACCCCAGCCCCACGCGCGTCAGAACAGCACCGCGGCCCCACCCGCAATGCAGGTGGGGCCGCAGACAACCGCAGAAGGGTCAGGAACGGCGCGCGAGCCGGTGCGCCTGCTGCAGCAACACCTTGCCCGCAGCCAGCTCAGCACGCACCGCGCCCCGGGACGGGGCGTGCCCCGCCGTCGCCCGCGACAACTGCACCTTCATCACCCTGGCCAGCACGTCCCGGCCGGCAGCCAACCTGCGCAGCTGCCGCTGCTCCTGCTGGAAGGCCCGGTCGTTGCCGGCCGACCCGCCGGCCAGCGCCGCGCTGTCGGCGATCAGCGTGTGCGTGGCGAACGCGCCGACACTGGAGTTCAGCTGCTGGTACACCGAAGCCAGCGACTCGGTGCCGCGCAGCGCCGCCGACGGCGAGGACAGCACCTGGCTGACCACCCGACCGTCGGTCTGGTAGTCGTCGTGCAACCCGGCCAGGTACAGCATGGTCGGGCGGATGTCGGTCTCCTCCACCCAGGTGCCGTGCGTACTGGCCTGCGGGACGGTACGGGTGGAGTTCGGGTCCTGCGTCTGGTTGCCACCGGACGGGTCGGGCCCGTCGATGCCGCGGGCCGCAACGCCGGGGCCGACCAGTGCCCCCCAGGTGATGTCGATGTTCGGCGTGTAGTACCCGTGGTTCCAGGCGTACTTGCCGTTGATGCTGACATTCGGCCCGGACGTGCCGAAGTAGTAGTCGGGTTTCGGGAAGATCGTGTACGTCGGGCTGCGCCGCGGGTCCACGTTGCCCATGTGCAGGACCCGCTGTTCCAGTGCGCCGGCCTGGTAGTTGACGACCGTCTCGTTGTCGACCCCGGTGTACGGGTCGTCGGCGGTCATCGCGGCGGTGTCACGTTCCAGCTGCCGTACCGTCGGGTCGTCGGCCGCAGGCTGACCGTGCACGTACAGCGACGCGCCCTGCGGTTCCAGGTCGTACGGGGCGTCGCTGCTGGCGGTGCCGGACAGCATGCCCTTGATGTTGGCCTGCAGCTCACCGGCCTGACCGTCGGCGTAGTGGCACGGGGTGTGCACGCCGTCGCAGCCGGCCGGGGTCGGCTGCATCGCGCGGCCCACGTTGGCGCCGTCGAACTGGTCGTTCTCCTCCGAGCTGATCGCGAAGACCGTGTTGGCCGGGGTGATGCCGTCGGCCCGCAGCCGGTCGAAAAACTTGACGAACGCCGCGTCGTAGGCCTTGGCGTTGTCGATGTAGCAGCTGTCGCCGGGGCCGATCGCCGCACCTTCGCTGGTGGCGCTGGCCGTGGTGCAGCCGGAGGTGCCCGCCTTACGCGCGTGCAGATCGGAGATGTAGCCGTAGGTGACCGGCACCCCACTCTCCTGCATGTCGGCCAGGTAGGCCAGGCTCTGCGCCGGGGTCGGATCGAACCCGGGGAAACCGGGGGTGTGCGAGTAGTCGTTGATCATCGGCGTGCCGTCGATGTCGGTCAGGTCGCCGTTGGCGTCGGTGACCGGGAAGCCGTGGTGCGACACCGACGGGGTGCCGGCACCCAGCTGCGGCGCGACGTAGCGGGCGCCGAACAGCGCCTGGTAGCCGTGGTAGCCGCCGGGTTCGGTCGGCAGGTGGTCCGCGACTGCGGACGGCGTCGGCGTGCTCTGCCCGTACTTGATCGCCCGCGCGTCGGCGCAGACCTTGTCGCCCTTGCCGCAGTGCACCGCCACCCCGACATAGTCGGCGGTCTCGGCGTTCTTGTACGGGCTCGGGTCCGCGTTGTACTGCGCGGCCTCCGGCGAGTCGGCGCCGAACACCGAGGGCAGATCGAGCTTGGTGTTCTCCAGAACCATGTTGGCGGTGGAGAAGTTGCCGACCGAGCAGCCGGCGCGAGTGAACGGCACCCAGGGGGCCGGGGTCTGCTTCCCGGTGTCGCCCGAGCGGGCCGGCACGGTGGCCGAGTAGGCCATCGTCGGGGTGCTGTCATGCCCGGCGGTGGGAGTCGCGGCAGTGTCGTACACCGGATCGGTCCAGTAGGCGAACGTACCGGCCGGATCGGTGCTGCCGTCGGCGTTGTAGGTCTTGTACGAGTTCGTCAACGGCTGGCCGTGCCGGTCACCGTACAGTCCGGTGTAGAGGGTGAGGCTGTCGTTCGCGGTGTGCGCGATCAACGGAGTGTGCATGTTGGACAGCACTGTGCCGTTGCCACGCAGGAAGTTCAGCAGGTGCGGCATCTGTTCCAGGTCGGAGGGCACGTTCGGGTTGTCGCGGAAGAAGTGCACGTTGTCGAAGACGATGTTGATCACGTGCTGCACGCCGTGGCCCAGTTGGCAGCGGCCGGCCGGGTCCGCCTGTGCGGGACCGGTGACGGTCGCCGCGACCGTACCGGCTCCCGCGAAAACTGCCACCGTGCCCAGGGCCGCGGCCACACGTCTGCGCATGCCGAGTCGAACTCGCATCTATTCGTCCCCTCAGGAAACGACAGGTAGGGGTGTCGGGGTTGACGCATCACGCTATCCCAGTAGGGGATGGTCACGACGAACCCGAAGATGACGGATCGGCAAATTTCGGCGCGCCGCACGTACCGCTCAGGCCCCGGTGACGCCGTCCAGATGCTCGCGCACCATGTCGGCGTGGCCGTTGTGCCGCGCGTACTCCCCGATCATGTGGATGTAGACCAGGCGCAGTGAGAATTCCTCATCGTTGTGCGTGAAGACGCGGTCCAGGTCGAAGTCGGCCACCGCGGCGTCGGCCTGCTTCCACTCGTCGATCAGCGCGGTGTAGTCGGCCTCCGCGGTCGCCGGGTCGACGTCCTCGAAGTCGGCATTCCGACGTTGCTCGGTCTTGTGGACGAACCCGACCCCCTGACCGGCGCAGCGGTTACGGAACCAGATCCGCTCCACGTCGGTCAGGTGCCGGATCAGCCCCTGCAGCGACACCTGCGACGGCGCGGCGGCGCGCTGCGCGAGCTGCTCGGCGGTCAACCCGGCACACTTGTACAGCAGGGTCGACCGGTGGAAGTTGAGCATTCCCCGCAGCAGCGGGCGTTCGGGGTCGGTGAGCGAGCCGTCGGGACGTTCGACGTCCGGCGTGGTCCATGGCATCCGGCCATCATGCCCGACCAGACGGTCGACCGGCGACCAGGTTTGCTCAGCGGTCCTTCTGCTCCCGCAGGTAGCGTTCGGCGCCTGCGTGCAGCGGCACCGGGTAGGTGGCCAGTGCCAGTCTCGGATCGAGTTGGCGTCCCTCCGGGTGCGCCCGTTCCAGCTGTGGCTTCGCGGCGAACAGCAGCCGGGTCAGCTGGTAGGCCAGGTCCTCGCTCATCGTCGGCGGTACCGCCAGTACATTGGAGATGCAGACCGTGTGCGCCGAGGGTCTCCCGTACGCGGAGTTCGGGATGAACCCGGCGCTGTACACCTCACCGAACTGGCTCTGCATCGTCTCCAGGTACGGCTGCAGGTTGAGCAGGGTGATCGGTGGCGAATTCGATGCTGCCAGCTCCGCGATGGCCGGGGTGGGGATCCCGCCGGAGAAGAAGAACGCGTCGATGATGCCGGTGCGCAACGCCGCGATCGACTCGACCAGTCCCAGGCGGTGACGCTCGAAGCCGCGTACGTTGATGCCGGCCGCTGCCATCATCCGGGCCGCCACCACCTCGGTACCCGAGCCCGGTGCCCCGGTGGACACCGGCCGACCGGCGAGACCGTCCAGATCGTTGAAGCTGTCGGCCCGCATCACCACGTGCACGTAGTCGGAATACAGCCCCGCCAGCGCGTGCACGTCGAACTTTCCGGCGAAGCTGCCCAGTCCGCTCCGCGCCTGCGCCGCCGCATCGACGGCACAGAAAGCCATCTGGGCACGGTTCGTCACCAACCGTTCCAGGTTGTCCACCGATGCCGCGGTCAGCAGTGCCTTCGCCTGCCAACGGGGTTGCATCGCGCGGACCAGCGCACTCCCGAGCGGTCGGTACACCCCGCCGACCTCACCGGTGCCCAGTCTCATCGACTGCCGCATCGGCGGATCGCCGGTGCATCCGGACAGCACACCGACGCCGAGAGAGCCAGCCAGTCCGGTGAGCAACAATCGCCGTCTCACGACCCGTCCTTTCCCCGCGTTCCGGCGACCACCGGTGAACCGGCGGCCAGCTCGGTGTTCTCGGCAGGGCCGACCGTACCGGCCGGGTATGTACCGTCCTCATCGGACAGTTCAGGACACTCATGATGTTGCGTCGTCACGTCCGGCAGTTCGTCGGGTTCGCCGACCCCGAGCTCGTCGGAGTCGAAACTGAGCCGGATCCGTGCGTCGAGCCCGTGTGGATGCGCCCGACGCAGCGTCAACTCGCCGCCCGAGGCGTTCACCAGAGCGTGCGCGATGGCAAGGCCCAGCCCGGCGCCGGCGACGTTGCGGTCGGAAGGATGCCGCCAGAATGGCTGCATCGCCCGGCACAGCGCCTCGTCCGACATGCCCGGGCCGTCGTCGACCACGTGGACATCCACCCACCGGGCACTGGCCCGGACCACGATATCCACCCGCGCGCCGTCCCCGCCGTTCTTGATCGCGTTGTGGATCAACGCATCCAGCACCTGGTCGAGGGTCTCGCTCGCGGCGCGGGCCGGCGCGGTCTCCACACCTGAGCGGGTCAACCGCACGTTGGCCCGCTCGGCCATGCCCTGCCAGGCCACCATCCGCGCGTCGGCGATGGCGCCGGCGTCGATCGTCACCAACTCGGCGCGCTGCGCACCGGCCCGTACGAAGGTCAGTACCGCCTCGAAGATCGCCGACAGCCGGTCCACCTCCTCCAGCACCAGCCGGTGGTCCTCGGCGCTCTCCGGCCGCAGCGAGTCGCCAAGGTTCTCCACCCGCAGCCGAACCGTGGCCAGCGGAGTACGCAGCTGGTGGCTGGCGTAGGAGATGAACGCCCGCTGGCGCTCGATGAGATTTCCCAGCCGATCCGCCATCGTGTTGAAGGAGGCGACAAGGCGTCTCAACTCGGGCGGCCCGGTGTCGTCGTGCACCCGTTCGGTCATCTCACCGCGGCTGATCGCATGGGTGACCTCGTCGAGTTCGTTGAGCGGCCGGGCCATCCACCGGGTGATCGGCACCGCGACCAACGCACCGATCACCAGGATGAACAGCCCGATCGCCACCAGTACCGCCCACTGGTGCCAGATCGAGGTACGGAGGTGGTCGGTCGGTGACACCGTCACCACGACACCCAGAATGGTGCCCGAACTGCCGATCGGTTCCGCCACCACCATCGGGGACTTCCTCCACGGCCATCCGATGCTCCCCGGCAGCGATCGGGAACCCGACAGGGCCACCTCGAACTCCTCGCGTGTCGCACCACGCTCTGGGTCGATCCCGCCACGCGACGACATCCGGATCACACCGTCGGGTTCGACGATCGCCACGCCTATGCCGTAGAGCCGGTCGTACTCGGAGATCTCCGCCTGCAGCGCCGACATCCGCAGATTCGGTAGCGCGCTCTCGGCGGCCGAGGCGAACCGGGTGGCGTCGTTGACCCGGTCGATGAACATGCTCTGGGTCTCCCTGGACGCGATCGTCACCGACAACGGCACGACGAACGCGACCAGTACGACACCCAGCAGCGAAAGGTAGGTGATCAGGACCCTGCGGCGCATCAGCTAGTCTCCAGCTTCGGAGTCGACGGGGACGAACCGGTAACCGACACCATGTACCGCCTCGATCCGGCCGGCGGTTGCGATCTTGCCCCGCAACGATCCGATGTGGACCTCCAGGGTACGAGCGGCGCCCGGCCAGGTGGCCCGCCAGACCTCCATGATGAGCCGGTGCCGGGCCACCACCGCACCGGACTCCCGGGCCAGCACGACGAGCAGCTCGTACTCCTTGGGCCGCAGCGCAACCGTCTTCCCGGAGATCAGTACCTGACGGGCATCCAGGTCGATGCGCAACGTACCGGTGGAGACCGGGCCGGCGGGGCGGGGCCGGTGGCGGCGCAGCACCGCCTCGATGCGGGCGGTCAGCTCGGCCATGCTGAACGGTTTGACCAGGTAGTCGTCGGCGCCGGTACGGAGACCCTGCACCCGGTCACGTTCCTCTCCACGTGCGGTGAGGATGATGACAGCGACATCGGAGCGTTCCTGTAGTGTCCGGCATACCACCAGGCCATCGATGTCAGGTAGGCCGAGGTCGAGCAGCACCAGATCGCAGGGCGGCGCGTCCAGAGCTTCCTGACCCGACGTCGCATGCGACACTCCGTAGCCACGCCGTCGCAGAGCGACGCACAAGGCGTCGGCAAGCCGCACGTCGTCCTCAACAACAAGGATGTCCACGTCGTACCCCACATTCGGCTGACCTGGCAGCGCATCGAGCGGTCCGGGCTGCTCAACGTTTTCTCAAGGATCGTCGCTCAGCCCCGCCGAGCCGTCCAGATGGTCCTATCGTCACGAACAGTTCTACCCGTGATATCGGGCACAGCGGGACAAGAATCGCATCGCCTCGGCAGATCGGCCATTCCACCGGTCCGCCAGCGCACCTGATGTGAGGTTCTGTCCACTTCCCGCCACACGTCACGGGCTGCCGACAGAGGAGGACACCATGCTTCCAGACCTCGCGGCTCTACGTCGACGGCTTCAGGTGAGCCCGGTCGACGACCGCACGGCGCTCATCGAAGCCGCGGTGCTGTACCGCTCGGTCGCCCGCCCGATCGCTGGTGCGACCGGATCACCAAGCAGCAAGGCTCGCCAGGCGTCCGTCGGCCTGCTCGAACTCGACACACTGACGTCCTTCGACACCGCTGCCGCGGCGGCCCGGTTCGCCGGCACGATCAGGCACAGCACCGGAGTGACGCCCCGGGTGGAAAGTCGGGTCCTCGGTATCCGGCACCGCCACGAGATGCACTTCGTCCGGATCGGCGACCCCACCGGAGACGCCGTACTCACCGCACTGTCCGGCGCCTGGCGCGAGGCACAGGCCGCCGTGTCCACCCCCGCACGCGGCGGCACCACCGGGCCGGGCATCACCCCACTGAACACCCGTCGCGGACCGGCCACCGCCGTGGCCATCTGGCGCGCGCTGCTGCTGGCCACCACCCCGGTACGCAACACCCCCGGCCTGCGACTACGGATCCGCGACGCCGAACTCCTCGCGCTCGCCGTACGGTCCGCGCAGATGCTCGGTGTCTCCACCAGCGCCCGATCGGTCTCCGGCCTGGGAGTGCTGTGCATCGATGAACCGGAACAGGTCAACCGTCTGCTGGAGCGTCTGGTCACCCGGCTACCTGGTCGGCGGGTGCCGACCCCGCGTCCCAGCGTGCGGGTCAACGCCGGGTCCTCCGGCGAGCCACTGCGCTCCGCACTACGAAAGCTGCGCCGCGAGGCACACGACACCGCTGCAGCCGGATCGACCCGACCGGGCCGGGTCAGTTCCCCACCCCGACCCGGGCACCGCCAAGCGGCGGGCTGAGACCCGCTGCGGCGATCGGCGGGCCCCTACCTCCGGTTGCCGTGGCGCCGAACCAGAACCCCGTCGCCGGTACGCGCCCCCACCGCGTACCGGCGGCGGGGTTCCGCCGTTGCGGCATACCGCCACCCGATGGACAGGCTCCTGTCTGTCCCTGCTCTTCCTCCGGCTGCTCCTGACCTCTAGGGTTCTTCTCGGCAGAGCAGCCGACTTGGGGAGGAACGAGTGGATACCGCGCAACGAACGCGCATCCGGCGGGGCCTGGTGGCCCTGGCCACCGGACTGTGCGTGGCCGGGCTGACCGGCACGGGTGCGGCACCGGCCGTCGCCGCACCGCACGATGTGCACCTCACCGTGCTCGGTACCACCGACACGCACGGACACGTACTGAACTGGGATTACTTCAAGAACAAGCCGTACAGCGACGCGGCCGGCAACAGCGTCGGGCTTGCCAAGGCGTCCACCGTCGTCAACCAGGTACGGGCCGCCAAGGGCCGGTCCAACACGATGCTGGTCGACGCCGGTGACGTCATCCAGGGCACGCCGCTGGACTCCTACTACTCCACCGTCGAGCCCATCACCGAAACCGGCGCCACGCACCCGATGGCCGCCGCGATGAACACCATGGGCTATGACGCCGAGGCTCTCGGCAACCACGAGTTCAACTTCGGGCTCGACTACCTGCGGGCCTACCAGAAGCAGCTCAACTTCCCGATCCTCGCCGGCAACGTCACCGACCATCGCACCGGCGGCCCAGCGTTCCAGCCCTACGTCATCCGCACCATGCACCCGCGCGGCGCCAAGCCGGTCAAGGTCGGCATCCTGGGCATCACCACCCCCGGCAGTGCCATCTGGGACGGGCCGAAACTCGTCGACCGGGTCGACTTCACCGGTGCGGTGGAGGGCGCGAAGCGCTGGGTGCCCAGGGTCCGCGCCGCCGGCGCCGACGTGGTCATCGTGCTCGCGCACTCCGGCATCGAAACCTCCTCCTCCTACGGCGACGCGCTGCCCTGGCCGGAGAACGCCAGCCGCGACATCGCCGAGCAGGTTCCGGGCATCGATGCGATCCTGGCCGGGCACACCCACCAGAACAACCCGGAGGTGATCGCCACCAACAAGCAGACCGGGCACAAGGTCGTCATCTCCCAGGCCGGCATGTGGGGCGAACGGATCTCCCAGTTCGACCTGACCCTGAGCCGCGCCCGCGGCCACGGCCACGGCCACTACCAGGTGTCCACAGTGCACTCGACGCTGCTGAATCCGGCCAACGCGACACCGGACCCGAAGGTCGTGGCCGCGACGAAGACCCAGCACGACAAGACGATCACGTACGTCAATTCGGTGATCGGCACCTCGACCGCGGACATGTCCGCGGCCACCGCACGCTACGAGGACACCGCGGTACTCGACTTCATCAACCTCGTACAGACCGACACGGTGAAGAAGGCGATCGCCGGCACACCCGACGCCGACCTGCCGGTACTGTCCATCGCCGCACCCTTCAACCGGGACGGCGGGATCAGCGCCGGTGACGTGACCGTACGCAACGTCGCCAGCCTGTACGAGTACGACAACACGCTACTCGGCATCAAGCTGACCGGCGCGCAGATCAAGCCGTACCTGGAGAAGTCGGCCGAGTACTTCAAGCAGGTCACCGGAACAGGCCCCTACCCGGCCGACGACGTGACCAACGCGGTGACCACCGAATCACCCAACGGCACACCCGACTACCTGTACGACACGATGTCCGGGCTGAAGTACGACATCGACATCGCCAAGCCGGCCGGTCAGCGAATCGTGAACCTGACCTTCAACGGTGCGCCGGTGGACGACTCGGCCCAGTTCATCCTGGCCATCAACAACTACCGCCAGTCCGGCGGCGGGAACTTCCCCGGTGTCAAGGACGCGCCGATCGTCTACAACGAGCAGGCCGAGATCCGGCAGACCCTGATCGACTGGGTGCAGGCCAAGGGAACCATCGACCCGAGCGAGTTCTTCACCCAGGACTGGAAACTCGTCGCCAACGGTCAGCCCGTACAGATCACCGGCTGACGCAGCACCGGCGCCACACTGCGGCGGCCACCCGAGAGGTGGCCGCCGCAGTGCCGTACAAACCCAAGTGCAGGATGGAATCAGTGCCCGCGTTGTTCACGGTAGCGGGCGATCAGCGCGGTGGTCGACGGATCCGCCTCGCCCGGCTCGCCGGCCAACAACGGCGCCAACTGCTTGGCCATCTCCTTACCAAGTTCCACACCCCACTGGTCGAACGAGTCGATGCCCCAGATGGTGCCCTCGGTGAACACGATGTGCTCGTACAGCGCCACCAACTGGCCCAGGGTCGACGGGGTCAGCTTCGGCGCCAGGATCGACGTGGTCGGATGGTTACCGGCCATCACCTTGTGCGCTACGGTCTGCGCCGCCACACCCTGCGCCTCGACCTGCTCGCGGGTGCGGCCGAACGCCAGCGCCGCGGTCTGCGCGAAGAAGTTCGCCATAAACGCGTCGTGCATGTCACCGACGTCGTAGTTCGGTTCGCTGAAACCGATGAAATCGGCCGGGATCAGCTTCGTACCCTGGTGGATCAACTGGTAGAAGGCGTGCTGGCCGTTGGTGCCCGGCTCACCCCAGAACACCTCACCGGTCTGGTAGGTGACCGGCTCGCCGTCGCGGGTCACCGACTTGCCGTTGCTCTCCATCGTCAACTGCTGCAGGTAGGCCGGGAAACGGTGCAGCAACTGCGAATACGGCAGCACCGCGTGCGTCTGCGCACCGAGAAAGTTGTTGTACCAGACGTTCAGCAACCCCAGCAGCGCCGGCACGTTGCGCTCCAGCGGAGTACTGCGGAAATGCTCGTCCATCGCATGGAAACCGGCCAGCATCTCGGCGAAGCGCTCCGGACCGACCGCGAGCATCAACGACAGCCCCACTGCCGAGTCGAACGAGTACCGGCCACCCACCCAGTCCCAGAACCCGAACATGTTCGCCGGGTCGATACCGAAGTCGCGGACCCGCCGCTCGTTCGTACTGACCGCGACGAAATGCCGGGCCACCGCAGCGTCGTCGGACCCAACGCCGGCCAACAGCCAGTCCCTGGCCCGCGTCGCGTTCGTCAACGTCTCCAATGTGGAGAACGTCTTCGACGCCACCACGAACAGGGTGCTCGCCGGATCCAGGTCAGCCAACGCCAACGACACGTCGGTCGGGTCGATGTTGGAGATGAACCGGCAGCTGATATCCGCGTCCCGGTACGGCGCGAGCGCCTCGTACGCCATCACCGGCCCAAGATCCGAACCGCCGATGCCGATGTTGACCACCGTGCTGATCCGCTCACCGGTGTGCCCGCGCCACTGCCCTGAACGTACCCGCTCGCTGAACTCGCCCATCCGGTCCAGGACCTCGTGCACGTCGGCCACCACGTCGCGACCATCCACGGTCAGCGACGCGGTACGCGGCGCGCGCAGCGCGGTGTGCAGTACCGCACGGTCCTCGGAGGTGTTGATGTGCTCACCGACGAACATCGCCGCGATCCGGTCACTGAGCCCGGCCCGGTCAGCCAGCGCGACGAGCAATCGTACCGTCTCGTCGGTGACCAGATTCTTGCTGAAGTCCACGAACAGGTCCGCGCCCTGTGCCGTCAACCGCGTGGCCCGCTGCGGATCGGTGGCGAACGCGTCCCGTAGATGAGTGTCGCGCACCTGTTCGGCGTGCGCGGCGAGCGCCCGCCACTCCGGCGTTGTCGTCAGATCCGCGGTCATCGCGGCAGCCTCCCGTGAACGGTGAACTCTCCCGGCATCCGATCATGCCTCATCCGCCGGATGGAGGCGCGGTGCACAGGGCCGACGGAGCATCGGGCCGGCGGTCGGGTGGTCACCGGAACCGGCTGACCACCCGACCGCCGGGCCACAGGTCAGTCTCCCGGGCCGGACCGTTGCGGCGCGGACAACAGCATCCGTACCTCGTAGTTGTGATAGCCGCCCCGCTCGAACGCCGCGGCCATCGGCCTGTTCACCACATCGGTGGTGGCGGTGATCTTCTCGGCACGGGCCGCCGCATGGAACCGGGTGATCTCACCGAGAATCTCGTCGATGTGGCCGTGGCCCCGGAAGGCGGGCAGCACACCCAGGTATCCCACGTTACGCGAGTACGGGTTGGCCGACGGGATGGCGAACCCGACCAGCCGGCCGGCCCGGTCGTGCGCCAGCCGCCACCAGGACCGCTCCCCCGGCATGCCGCGGTAGAAGTCCAGGTCGTCACGGGCCGTGCGGTCCACCCCGTGCGCCTCGACACCGCGGCGGGTATGGGTGTCCAGGCTGCCCAGCGAGACCTGGCGGAACACGTCCAGGAACACCTCGTCGTCCGGCTGCTCGGTGAACACCAACCGCTCCGGCGGTCCCGGTACCGGATCCTCCGGCGTCCACCGGTACTGCAGGCGTTCCAACCCCTCGGTCAGGCCGGCGCCCGCGGCGGCCCGGCGCCGCCAGTCCAGTACAGCGGTCACCGACGGATCGTCGCGCCAACCATTGAACAACCGGATGTGGTACTCGGGCAGATTCGGCGTGCCGGCCGTCGCGAACACCTGATGCGCGGTCGACAACAGGTCGCTGGCCACCGCGCACGGATCGGCCACGGTGTCGGCAACGGACAACACATCCAGTGCCCCAGGGTGGTCCTTCCCCGGCATCGTCCACCACACCGCGCAGGCCAGGATCCGATCGTCCTGTTCGGCGACCCAGACGCGGTCGACACGGTACTGGGCGGCGGCGAGTTCCTCACCGAAACGTTTCTCGTCGACCCAGCTCAGCGGGTCGGCGACGACAAGCGGAAGTACGCGGTCGAGATCAGCCTCGACCGCCGGTCGGAACAACATGATGCCTCCACAGACAGTGCAGAGGCGCTACCGAATCCCTCAGTGGGACCTGCGGTGACACGGAAGCGCCGGATGATTCGGATACATCGCGGCCCTCCTTTCTCGATACGCGCGGCGATCTGCCGCAGCCCGGCCAAGCTAGATCCCGGTATCCGCCCGGTCAACCGGTTTACGCCAACCCGGCGCCCATCACACAACACGGCAGCTCAGCCGGGATCGCCGGTACGGACCCGTACCGGGTGGCGGCCGAGCAGGAAACATGCGGCGATACCGCCTGCCTGCGTGGCGGACAAACCGGCAATCTGCAGTTCACCACCGGTGATCGGTGCCTGCACCATCGGCGCCGACACCACCACACCGGCCGTGACGATGGCCAGTTGCTGACCGACCTGCCGGCCGGTGAGAGCCGCCAGCTGACGGCCACCTACCGCGGTCAACGACACATCCACCAGCTGCCCGCTGTCCCCTGCGGCACGGTGGTAGCTCGCGGATCGTACCTGCGCGCCGGTCACCGCGGCCGGCCCGAGCGTGTAGTAGGTGGCGCCGTCCAGCGACGGCAGCCGACCGGCACCGCCGCTGGGAGACGGGGCAGCAGTCGACATCACCGGGGACGGCGCCGGGGTCGTGCCCTGCGGTGCGCCGGGACCGACCACCGCCAGCACCGGCCGCAACGACACATCGGTACGCAACGGCAGCTGGGACCCCAACCGGCTCAGCCGCGACCGCTCTGCGCTTGGCACACCGACCCGCACACCGCGCGGCCGGACCACGTAGCGGGCGTGCCCCCCGATCCGCGCAGCCAGCAGTTGACCGACCCTTTCGCGGGTCACCGTGTCCAGGCCGGCGGAGGTCGCATCGACGGTGAACCCGGCCGTCACCCAGTCCGACGGCAATCCGGGCGGCTCGTGCAGGCGCTGGTACAGGAAGGTACCGACACCCACGACCGCGGTGAGCAGCAGGAGCGGCACCGTGATGAGTACGACGATCAGCACGCCACGCCGGCGCGGAGGCCTCGGCGCCGACGGTGGGGTCCAGTCCGGTTGCGCCGGAGGCGGGGTCCACCCCGCTGGAGGCCCTGAGGACGACGGTGGCTGCATGCGACCCTCCTCACCGGGTATTCCGACCGGCGCGCGATGTCAAACAGGACAGCGGGCGATGGGACGGTACAGAGTCGTCAAATTACACCGTACCCTCCACCCGGGCCGTCGCCAACCATGACAAGGGGAGCCGGCCACCGGCCGGCTCCCCTTGTCGCTCAACGGTTCTCACCTCGGGTGCAACCCCCGCGGTGACCGCCCGGCCTCAGCTGCAGCCGGACGTGGAGCCGCAACCTTCACAGACATAGCAGCTACCCGCGGGGCGCATCTTCGTACCGCAGGTGAAGCACAGCGGCGCGTCGGCCGCCTTGCCCTGCACCGCCTCCAACAGCTCCATGGATGAGCCGGCGTGCGCGGAGTCCGACACCTCGACCGGCATCTCGTCGACATGCCGGCGCTCCACCGCGGTCGGCGCGGACGCCGCCAGCCCGGCCAGATCCATCTGCTCGTCGCGTACCGAGGCCGGGTCCTCACCGCGCACCTCCGCGGCGCGCTCCGCCGCCGTCAGGATGCCCAGCTCGGCCCGCCGCTCGAACGGCAACGAATCCAGCGCGATCCGGCGGAACACGTAGTCCATCACCGATGCGGCCATCCGGATGTCCGGGTCGTCGGTCATGCCCGCCGGCTCGAACCGCATGTTGACGAACTTCTCCACATAGGTCTCCAGCGGCACCCCGTATTGCAGGGCCACCGAGATCGCCACCGAGAACGCGTCCATCACACCAGCCAGGGTCGAACCCTGCTTACCCAGCTTCAGGAACACCTCGCCGAGCCCGTCGTCGGGGTAGTTCGACGCGGTCAGGTACCCCTCCGCGCCGGCCACCGAGAACGACGTGGTGCGGCTCGGCCGCGACTTCGGCAACCGGCGACGGACCGGCCGGTACTCCACCGTCTCGGCCTTCGGCGCCTCGACCGCGGCCGGCTCCTTCTTCTTGGCCGACAGCGGCTGACCAACCTTGCAGTTGTCCCGGTAGATCGCCAGCGCCTTCAGCCCGAGCTTCCAGCCCTCCAGGTAGACACCCTTGATGTCCTCGACCGTCGCACTCTCCGGAACGTTCACAGTCTTGGAGATGGCCCCACTGAGGTGGGGTTGCAGCGCCGCCATCATCCGGACGTGACCCATCGGCTTGATGGACCGCTCCCCCATCGCGCAGTCGAACACCTCATAGTGCTCCGGACGCAGCCCCGGCGCGTCGACCACATGACCGTGCTCGGCGACGTACTCGACGATCGCCTCGACCTGCTCCTCCTGGTAGCCCAGGGTGCGCAGGGCGCGGGGCACGGTGTGGTTGACGATCTGCATCGACCCGCCGCCGACCAGCTTCTTGAACTTCACCAACGCCAGGTCCGGCTCGACACCCGTCGTATCGCACGACATGGCGAGACCTATAGTTCCAGTCGGAGCCAGCAATGATGACTGTGCGTTACGCCAGCCGTTCTTCTCACCGATCTCCAGGCAGGTCTTCCACTCCTGACCTGCGGCAGCGAGAATCCGCTTATCATCGGCGCCCACGGAACGTACTTGGTCGTTGGCGGCGGCGTGCTTGCGCATCACCCGGGTGTGCGCCGAGGCGTTGCGGGCGTAGCCAGCGTACGGGCCGACCACACCGGCCAGTTCGGCCGAGCGGCGGTACGACGCGCCGGTCATCAGTGAGGTGATCGCCGCCGACAGCGCGCGCCCACCCTCGGAGTCGTACGCGTGCGCGGTGGCCATCAGCAGCGCGCCCAGGTTGGCGTAGCCGATGCCCAGCTGCCGGTACGCCCGCGTGGTCTCACCGATCTTCTCGGTCGGGAAGTCGGCGAAGCAGATGGAGATGTCCATCGCGGTGAACACCAGCTCGACGGACTTCACGAACTTCTGCACGTCGAACGTGTTGTCCTCGGTGAGGAACTTCATCAGGTTCATCGACGCCAGATTGCACGAAGAATTGTCCAATGAGAGGTACTCACTACATGGGTTACTTGCCGTGATTCGTCCGGTTTCCGGATTGGTGTGCCAGTCGTTGATGGTGTCGTCGTACTGCATGCCCGGGTCGGCGCATTCCCAGGCAGCCTTGGCGATCTTGCCGAACAGGTCCCGGGCGCGGATGGTCTCGATGACCTCGCCGCTGGTACGAGAACGCAGCCCGAAGTCGGCGTCGTCCTCGACGGCCTTCATGAACTCGTCGGAAACCCGCACCGAGTTGTTGGCGTTCTGGTACTGAACGCTGGTGATGTCCTTGCCGCCGAGATCCATGTCGAACCCGGCGTCACGCAGCGCGCGGACCTTGGCCTCTTCGCGGGCCTTGGTCTGGACGAACTCCTCGACGTCCGGGTGGTCGACGTCGAGCACCACCATCTTGGCCGCGCGTCGGGTCGCCCCACCGGACTTGATGGTGCCGGCGCTGGCGTCCGCACCTCGCATGAAGCTGACCGGGCCGGAGGCGGTGCCGCCGGAGGACAACAGTTCCTTGCTGGAACGGATCCGGGACAGGTTGAGCCCGGCGCCGGAACCTCCCTTGAAGATCAGGCCCTCTTCGCGGTACCAGTTGAGGATCGAGTCCATCGAGTCGTCGACGGACAGGATGAAGCAGGCGGACACCTGCTGGGCGGAGCTGGTGCCGACGTTGAACCAGACCGGCGAGTTGAAACTGAAGTGCTGGTGTACCAGCATCCAGGTCAGTTCGTGTTCGAAGATCTCCGCGTCGGCGGGGGTGGCGAAGTAGCCGTGTTCCTCACCGGCCGCACGGTAGGTCCTGACGACCCGGTCGACGAGCTGCTTGAGGCTCCATTCACGCTGTGGTGCGCCGACCGCGCCGCGGAAGTACTTCGAGGTGACGATGTTGGTGGCGTTGACGGTCCAGAAGTCCGGGAACTCCACGCCGCGCTGCTCGAAGTTGACCGAGCCGTCCCGCCAGTTGGTCATCACGACGTCCCGGCGTTCCCAGGTGATCTCGTCGTAAGGGTGGACTCCGTCAGTGGTCCAGACCCGCTCGATGCGCAGTCCCTTGCCGGGCCGCGTCTTCTGTCCGTTCTTCGCCCCCCGTTGGCTCCTGCCGCCTGCCTCTGATGAGGTGCCCACCGCCTCGGTCATCGTCTTCCCCCTCTGTACCGCGCGCCGCGCGGATCGCTGCTGTCCACGGCCCGCCGACGTTTTCCGGTGCGGGCCCGGCGACCCGGACCGGCCGCCGTACTGGCATGTCTGTGCGTGTTGTCGGTACCGGTGTTGGCCGGTACCGGTGTCGATCGGTACCGGTGTCGATCGGTACCGGTGTCGATCGGTGCCGCTCCGTGACGACGCCGAAACGCCGTCACGGTTCGCGCGGCCACGCCCGGGAGCCGCAGTGCGGTCCGTTCGGTTCGGCCGAAGCATTCCGGGTCCACCCCGGGGTGTCTGTGCTGCGTTCCAGGCGTTCCGGTCAGCCTCCGGGTACGGGGGCAGGGCCGTCCCGTTCGCCGGGTGCCTCGTCTGCCGTGCTGGTGCGCAGCGTGGCGATCTCGTGTTCGAAATCGGCCAACGACTCGAACGAGCGGTAGACACTGGCGAATCGCAGGTATGCCACCTCGTCGAGGTCACGCAGCGGGCCGAGGATGGCCAGGCCGACGTCGTGGCTGGGCACCTCGGCCGCGCCCCGGGCCCGTACGCTCTCCTCGACCCGCTGGGACAACACGGCGAGGTCGTCGTCGTCGACGGGCCGGCCCTGGCAGGCTTTCCGTACGCCGGACATCACCTTGCCGCGGCTGAACGGCTCGGTCACCCCGCTGCGCTTGACGACCGCCAGCACCGCCTCCTCGACGGTGGTGAACCGTCGCCCGCATTCCTGGCAGGCCCGGCGACGCCGGATGAGCTGACCGTCCTCGGCTTCCCGGGAGTCGACCACCCGGGACTCGGGATGCCGGCAGTACGGGCACCTCATCTACGAACTCCTCCTTGTGGCCGGATGCCCGGCTCGGCGCGGTCCTCGCGGTAGCACCGCCGGCAACTGTCGACGTCAGCGCAGCCTGAAACGGCCCCGTCCGGGGTTACCGCCAGTGCGGCGAACTGAGCGCCGAGGGTTGCCGAACCCCAACCTATAGACATCTTACAGGCTTGTAACTACTAGATGTTGGGCCTGACGCTATTCCGTCGGACTCGATATCGCAAGCTGGCCCGCTGGTTCGGCGCGTCACTTCCGCCGGCCCCGCCGACAGCCGGACGGCCCCGTCCAGGTATCACGTAACACCGCTGCCGGTACGGATCGGGCAGCCAACCATGGACCGCCACAGACCGCCGGTGCGTCAACTGTTCACCGCCCGTCCGGGACCCGCAGGCGCTGACCCGCTCTGATCGTGTACCCGCGGAGGTGGTTCAGATGGCGGATCCGCTCGATCGTGCGCACCGGATCGCGGGACGCAGCGTACCGGTCGGCCAACGACCAGAGCGTGTCGCCCTGCCGTACCTGCACGGTCCGGGTCTGCGATTCGGCAACGCCCGCCGAGCCCACCAGCAGTCCGGCAACCACCGCCACCAGGAGCAGCAGCACGCACAGCACGATGCGTCCGCGTCGGGTCAGCCGGACAGGTGCCGGCCGGCCCGTCGCCGCGCCGCGCGCCGCGACTCCGGCCGGTGTCGCGGCGCGCGGCGGGTCGGTGGGCGTACGGACCGGCCGCCGGACGACCGCAACCCCGTCCACGGCCACCAGCCGGAGCTGCCCACCCGGAGGCGGGCCCGGATCTCGACGATCCGCATGCTCGGGGCCTGGCCGGGCGAAACCGGCGCGCCCGCGCTCGGAACGCCTGGCTCGGGACCGCCCGGCGTCCCGGCGGTGGGTGCTGGACCGGCGGCGGCTGCTCCCGGTGACGAGGGCTGGAAGTGTCACGTTCCCTGCCGGCATCGCTACCCCCCAAGTACACGACTTCGCAAGATCGAACACCTGTTCGATACACGCACGTACGATTGTTACCAGAGGTCAGCCCGGATTTCGAGACTTTGCCGGCGTGTCGAGTCGAACACCTGTTTGATATGGGGCGGGCGGCCCGATACGGTCGACAGTGATGACGACGTGACGATGTCGGCCCGGACAGCCCACTCGAGCGGTGACTGTACGGTCCGGCACCGGTCGGCCCGCCGGGCGCACCGGCACGGGTCGGCGGGCCCTGCAGGGCCCGGCCAGAGAAGGGGATGCCGACGTGGACAGCGATACCGACGGGCAGAGCGTTTCCGGCTGGCCCAGGGCTCCCAAGGGACAGCGCGACTCCGAGAGGCACGGGAACTCCGAGAGGCACGGGAACCGCGACGCGCACAGGGACACCGAGGGGCACGGGACTTCAGACGCGCGCACGGATACCGGTGACCGCACGGCGGACGTCACACCGCTGCCGGCACGGGCCGCCCGGGCCAGGACGCGCAGCACCAGATCCGGCAGCACCAGATCCGGCAGTGGCGGTGGCCGCCGGGCCGGCACGACCCGCCCGGCGACGGAGCAGGGCGCCGCTCCCACGTCGGTGGTCGCCGCGCTCCCGGATGCTCCGGTCGGTGAGCTGACCAGGCGTCAGCAGCACATCCTCGAAGTGATCCGCGAATCGGTGGACGAGCGCGGCTACCCGCCGAGCGTGCGCGAGATCGGCGAAGCCGTCGGCCTCACCTCGCCGTCCAGCGTGGCGTACCAGATGGGTATCCTGCAGCGCCGGGGCTATCTGCGCCGGGACCCGAACCGGCCGCGCGCGGTGGACATCCGACCGGCCGGCGAGCCGACCGCCCCGCAGATCGCCAGCGGCGCGGACGGCAATCCGGTGAACCCGCGGCCCGAACCGGCGTACGTGCCGATGGTCGGTCGGATCGCCGCCGGTGGGCCGATCCTTGCCGAGCAGTCGTTCGAGGATGTCTTTCCGCTGCCCAGGGAACTGGTCGGGGAGGGCACGCTGTTCCTGCTGAAGGTCAGCGGTGATTCGATGGTCGATGCGGCGATCTGCGACGGCGACTGGGTCGTGGTCCGGCAGCAGCCGGTGGCCGAGACCGGCGACGTGGTCGCCGCGATGATCGATGGCGAGGCGACGGTGAAGACCTACCGGCGCCGAGACGGGCACGTCATGCTGGTCCCGCACAACCCGGCGTACGAGCCGATCTCCGGTGACGAGGCGACCATCCTGGGCCGGGTGGTCACCGTCCTGCGCAGGATGTGAGCTGCGCAGGACCTGACGAGGGCAGGATCTGCGCTCAGGCCGATGCTGGAGGGCGGCCGGGCCGACGCGTCGGCCCGGCTCAGCGCAGCCGACGGTTGATGCGTCCTGAGGTGTCGCTGTCCGGTGGCTCCCGCCTCGGCGGCCGGTAGGAGTCAGGCGAATCGTCCAACCAGTCGATGTCCTCGCGCCGTTCCGGCGGAGGTGGCTCCCGACGGCTCCGTGACCGCGGTGGCGGCTCCTGGTACCGGTCCCGCGCCGAGGGTGGAGGAGGTTCGCGCCGGTCGCGGGCCGGCGCCTGGTACCGGTCCCGGGAGGCCGGTGGCGCGTCGCGGTAACGGTCCCGGGGGGCCGAGGCTGGTTCGCGGTCCGGGACTAGGTCGATGAGGGCGGTCTCGGCATCCGAGGGCCCGGCCGGGTCATCGGCGTAGCGGCGTCGCCGGCTGTATCCTCGCGGCTCGTCGGCCTCCATCCGGTTACCGGTAGGCCGTCCCTGGTCGGCGACCCGTGGCAGGACCACGGTCTCGGCGTCCTCGGGGAGGTCGGGGTCGAATCCGCGGCGGGATCCACCGGTCTTGTCGGAGGGTGCTGGACCACGGCGCGAACGACGGATCCCGAAGATGCCGAGCCCCACCAGGGCAAGGCCGATCACACCGATCGCGATCACCGTGTCGGTGATGTCGCTGAGGCTCAGATTGGACAGCAACCCGCCGCCGGAGTCGCTGCCCGGCTTGGCGGCACGGTGTGTCGCTTTCGGGGCGGCGGCCGGCGCATAGCGCAGGATGCGTGGTGCCGTCGACGAGTTCTCGGTGTCCGACACGGTCAGGTAGCCGGAACCGTCGGCGGTGTAGGTGATGGCTTCACCGGCCGGTTCGTTGGGCAGTGGAGTTCGCCGGGGTTTCCCGCTGGTGATGCTCTTGACGATGTTGCCGCCGTTCACGGTCCACTCGTAGGCGTCGGTGTAGGTGCGGAGGACGACCTTCTTACCGTCCGGGGATACCGCGCCGCCGGTAAAGACCACCTGTCCGAGCGGGCCGACGCTACCGCCGGGTGTGTTGGTCTGGGCGAGTCGGATCTGTCCGACCGCCTTCAGTGGGGTGGGCTGGTCCGGGTCGAGCGCACCGGACGGCTCGTACAGGTGACCGACCCCCCGCTCGTAGCTGACCACGATCGGGGTACCGTCCGGCTGCATCAGCAGCGCTTTGGAGCTCTTACGGTCCGCGGCGTCCGGGTAGCTCATCCGGTAGAGCGTGGCGTGGTCGTCGCTGGGCTTGTACTTCCACAGCGCGATCGTGTCCCGCTGCTGGTCCTTGTCTCCGGTGTCAGCGGCCCAGAGGGTGCCGTCCGGGGTGGAGCCCAGGTCCTCCGGATCGTACGGCGGCCGGGAGTCCTCGAACACATTGTTGACCTGGCAACTCTTCGTGTCCAGCTGGTAGATCGCCAGGCCGTTACCGCCGGTGTTGTTGATCACCGCGTAGCCCTTGGTGGTGGCGGTCATGCCGGACAGCGCGTCGAGCCTCTCGTCGGAGATCGAACAGACCTTCTGGCCGGGCGTCCCGGGCGAGGGTGCCGCCACCGCGGGCGGCGACAGGACCGCACCCACGAGTACCGGTCCGGCCAGCATCGTGCCTGCCATCACCGCCGCCTGCATCAGCCGCCCGCCTCGAACCGCCGCTACCGGGCAGTCGGTCCGGTTTGTCCGGAGATGCCGGCGCGACGTCTGCTCGCGCTCCATCACCGCGTCAGTCTGGCAGAGAGGTCACCCTGTTGGACAGCTACCCCGGCCCGGCAACCGAGGACAGCCGACTTGTCGTTACCCTCGCGCCTGCCGACAGCGGGTAACCACACTTCAGTCACGACTGCCCGGCGATGCGGCAGTCGATATACCGAGCGTCACCGCACCAGGGGAAGATCCGCCCTGGTGTAGGGGGCCAGTTCGGCGGCGAGCGTCGCGTCTACCCGGGCATGCAGCATCGTGCCCTCCGCGGTGTGCTCGGTGTCGAGCACCTCGCCATGTTCGCGGGCCCGGTTGATCAGGTCACCGCGGTCATAGGGCACACACACCCGGAGTGTCACCTCGGGCCGGGGCAGCCGCGCCTCCATCGCCGCACGCAACTCCGCCACCCCGACGCCGGTGCGGGCGGAGCAGAACACCGCATCCGGCCAGGTGCGCCGCAGCCGCTGCAAGGTCACCGGGTCGGCGGCGTCCACCTTGTTGACGGCGAGCAGTTCGGGGCGGCTCGCCGCGTCGATGTCGGCGAGCACCTCCCGTACGGCGGAGACCTGAAGTTCCGGATCGGGGTGCGAGCCGTCCACCACGTGCAGTACGAGATCGGCCTCGCCGACCTCCTCCAGGGTGGAACGGAACGCCTCGATCAGCTGGTGCGGCAGGTGCCGGACGAATCCGACCGTGTCGGACAGGGTGTAGATGCGTCCGTCGGCGGTACGGGCCCGACGGGTGGTCGGGTCCAGGGTGGCGAACAGCGCGTCCTCCACCAGTACACCGGCCCCGGTGACCCGGTTGAGCAGGCTGGATTTGCCGGCGTTGGTGTATCCGGCGATGGCCACGCCGGGGATGTGGTGGCGCTGGCGGTCGGCGCGCTTGGTGTCGCGGGCCGAGCGCATACCGGCGATCTCACGGCGTAGCTTCGCGACGCGGCGCCGGATGCGCCGCCGGTCGGTCTCAAGTTTGGTCTCACCGGGACCACGCAGACCCACCCCGCCGCCGGCACCGCCGGCGCGGCCACCGGCCTGCCGGGACAGGCTCTCGCCCCAGCCACGCAGCCGGGGAATCAGGTATTCCAGCTGGGCCAGCTCGACCTGCGCCTTGCCCTCCCGACTCTTCGCGTGCTGGGCGAAGATGTCCAGGATCAGCGCGGTCCGGTCGACGACCTTGACCTTGGTCCGGCTCTCCAGGTTGCGCAACTGGCTCGGGGAGAGTTCACCGTCGCAGATCACGGTGTCGGCGCCGGTCTCGATCACGACGTCACGTAGTTCGTCGACCTTGCCCCGACCGACGTAGGTTGCCGGGTCGGGTCGGCCGCGCCGCTGGATCAGCGCCTCCAGCACCTGCGAACCGGCGGTCTCGGCGAGGGCGGCGAGTTCGGCGACCGAGTTCTCCGCCTCGGCGAGGTCGCCTTCGGTCCACACGCCCACCAGCACCACGCGCTCCAGTCGCAGTTGCCGGTATTCGACCTCGGTGACGTCGGTGAGTTCGGTGGAGAGACCGGCGACGCGGCGCAGCGCATGCCGGTCGGCCAGCTCCAGATCACCGAGTGTGGCCGGGTCCGGCGCCGACTCGTCGTCGAGGATGTCTGCGTACTGTGAATCAGCCATTGCGTCGATCGTGTCACGCCGGAGTACCCGACCGCACCCCTATTCTGTTGGGCACGGCACCAGGGGACCCGGCCGCCGGGTACACCTGCGCGACGGCGAGAGATACTGTCCGATCTGGAAGTACGACGGAACGACGTTCCACGTCGGTCCCGGCGGTGGCCAGTTGTCCGGTTCGTCGGCAACTGTGCGCGTGTCAACGACGACATTTCGCGGACGTCCGGTCGATCCGGGCGTACGCGCAGCGAAAGGTAGGGCACCGTGACCACCCGCAGCCTGCCCAGCGCCGGCTTCTCGATCACCGTGCGGGTCTCGGTACCCGCCGACTCCACTTCGATCGGGCGACTGACCACAGCGGTCGGTACCGCTGACGCGATCGTGACCGCGCTGGACGTGGTCGACTCCGATCATCAGGCCGTGATCGTCGACCTCACCTGCGACACCGCCGACGCGGCGCACGCCGAGACGGTCGTGCAGCATCTTCGGGCACTCGACGGAGTCCAGGTACGCAAGGTCTCCGACCGTACGTTCCTGCTGCATCTCGGCGGCAAGATCGAGGTCACCCCGAAGGTCGCGCTGCGTAACCGGGACGAACTGTCCCGTGCCTACACCCCGGGCGTGGCCCGGGTCTGCCTGGCGATCGCGGAGAACCCCGACGACGCCCGGCGGCTGACCATCAAACGCAACACCGTCGCGGTAGTCACCGACGGCTCGGCGGTACTGGGTCTGGGCAACATCGGCCCGGCCGCCGCGATGCCGGTGATGGAGGGCAAGGCCGCACTGTTCAAGCGGTTCGCCGGGGTGGACGCCTGGCCGGTGGTGCTGGACACCCAGGACACCGACGAGATCGTGTCGATCGTACGGGCGCTGGCGCCCGCCTACGGTGGCATCAATCTGGAGGACATCGCCGCGCCGCGCTGCTTCGAGATCGAGGAGAAGCTGCGCGCTCTGCTGGACATCCCGGTGTTCCACGACGACCAGCACGGCACGGCGATCTGCGTACTGGCCGCGCTGACCAATGCACTGCGGGTGGTGGGCAAGGAACTCTGCGAGGTACGGGTGGTGGTCTCCGGTGCCGGAGCGGCCGGCACCGCCATCATGAAGCTGCTGCTCAAGCAGGGTGTCGGGGACGTCATCGCGTGTGACCGGCCGGGCGCGCTGCACCGTGGCATGGCCGAGGGCAACGGCAGCTGGGAGTGGCTGACCCAGCACACCAACAGGGACAACTACGCAGGTGATCTGCGCGGTGCGCTGCGCGGCGCGGACGTGTTCATCGGGGTGTCCGCGCCGAACCTGCTCGACGGCGCCGACATCGCAGCCATGGCCGCCGATGCGATCGTGTTCGCGTTGGCCAACCCGGACCCGGAGGTGGATCCGCGGGAGGCCCGGCAGCATGCCGCAGTGGTCGCCACCGGGCGTTCGGACCAGCCGAACCAGATCAACAACGTGCTCGCCTTCCCCGGCGTGTTCCGGGGTCTGCTCGACGCGCAGGCCCGCCGGTTCTCCGACGACATGGCGTTGGCCGCGGCCCGGGCCATCGCCGACGCGGTCGGCGCGGAGAAACTCAACGCCAGTGTCATCGTGCCCAGCGTCTTCGATGCGAGTGTCGCCCCGGCGGTGGCTGCCGCGGTCCGCGCGGTGGCCAAGGGGCCGTCCACCGGTATCGAGGTGGAGGAACTGGAGGACAGCCACCCGCTGGTGGTGCGCTGACAGCGGCTGCCCCGCCCCGCGGACACGGCCCGGGGCGGGTGGGCCTCGATTCCGCGGCCGACCCGGAGCGGGTGGGCCTCGATTCCGCGGCCGACCCGGAGCGGGTCAGACGATCGTCCCGGTGGCCACGATGACAGCGGGGCCGGCGAGGGTGCAGATGCCGCCGTCGGTCACAGTGGCGGTGAGCCGGCCGCCCGGTACGTCGATGGCGACGGTGCCGGCGGTGCGGCCGGCCTCGCGCAGCATCACCGCGGCAACCGCGCAGGCGCCGGAGCCACAGGACTCGGTCTCCGCCGCGCCGCGTTCGTACACCCGCATCCGTACGTGCAGGTCCGTGCCGGGTTCCGGGTCGGGTAGCACGATGACGAACTCGACGTTGGCGCCGTCGGGGAAGACCACAGGATCCAGTTCCGGCAGTCGACTCAGATCGAGTGCGGCCAGTTGCGCACCGGACTCGGGTGCCAGCGGACAGACCAGGTGCGGGTTGCCGGCATCCACCGCTACGCCCGGATAGCCGGTACCGGCGAGGCCGGCGCCGGTGGTGCCGAGCAGGACCGGTACGCCCATGTCCACGGCGATGTCGCGCCGGCCGATGCGCCCGGTACGCAGCCCGGAGCGGGTGCCGATGGTCACCTCGTCGCCGCTGGCCAGCCCCGCGTCCAGGAGATAACGCAGGTAGACCCGGATGCCGTTGCCGCACATCTCGGCGACCGACCCGTCGGCGTTGCGGTAGTCCATGAACCATTCCGCGTCCGCGGCGAAACGCTGCGCCTCGGGGTGTTTGGCGCAGCGCACCACACGCAGTAGGCCGTCACCGCCGATCCCGGCGCGGCGGTCGCAGAGGGCGGCGACCAGATCGGCGGTCAACGGCAGCGCCCCGTCGTGGTCGGGCAGGACGACGAAGTCGTTGCGGGTGCCGTGGCCCTTGGCGAACGGAACCCCTGCCAGGGCGGCGAACTCGGTACTCATCACCGCCAACTCTACTGGCGCACCGGCGCCGGGTCCGCCACGGCACCAGTCGACCGGGTGCCCGCGCACGCCGGCGTACCGGCGCGCGCGGGCTGTTGTCAGCTGGTCGTACCGATAGCGAAGATGTGCATGGTTGCCGACGGGTTGGGCAGGGTCACGCTGCTCACCGTCTTGCCGGCGGTCAACGTACCGGACGTAGCGAAGATGTACGTCTTGACCTTTTCGGGCTTTCCGCTGGTGGAGTTCCGGTAGTCCATCGACGCCACGGTCGTGTCCCCGGGCAACGGCTGGTAGTCACCGGCGCCGAGGGTCCAGTCACTGAACCCGAGAGTGATCGACTGCTGGGTGCCGTCGGTATAGTGCACCACCACCGCACCCACCGCCCCGGTCTCATCGGCGTTGGTGGCCGAGCCGAGCAGCCCGAGGCGGGGCGCCCCGGCCGGAATGACCAGCGGGATCGTCTGGCCGGATGCCTCGATGTTGTCCAGCTCTCCGGACGGCGCATCCGGCCAGGTGTAGCTGACGCCGTCGGCGTCGACCGGATCTCCCGGGGTCAGGCCGGCCGCCGCCAGTGCCTGCGCCGAGTAGGCGTAGCCGCTGGTGTCCAGGCTGGCGGAGGTGGGTTGGCCGTCGTCGGAAATACCGGCATTGGTGTAGTACGGCCACAACTCGCCGGGCCTGGCGACCGCCAGATGGGCTGAGGCACCCGGCAGCGCCGTACCGTCGGCGAGGCTGAGAGTGAACGACACCGTGTAGCGGCCCTCGGTGTCACCGGCGGTCACGGTCACCGGCGCGCTGCCGGTACGGCCGGCCGGTACGTCGAACGAGCCGGACCTCGGGGACACGCTGACCCCGTCGGTGGACCGGGCCTTCCAGCGCACCGACAGCGGGGCGGATCCGACGTTGGTGACCCGTACGTCGAGCGTGTCGTGCCCGCCGGGCTCGATGACCAGCCCGTCGGACGGGCTGACGGAGGTGAACGCGGTCTGCTGGCCGGTGCCGTCCGACGGCGGTGCGGCCGCCGGGGCGGCGCCCCACGATTTGTTCGGGATGCTGGTCAGGTCGTAGTCGAGGCGGCCGCCGCCGGTCAGGTCGGCGTAGCGCAGCCACGGCCGGTTCCAGCTCCTGCCGCCGACCTTCAGCCCGTCGACGTACGGGGACTCGACCGCGGCGTCCGGCGCCTTGATGGTGAGCTTGTGACCGTTGCCGAGGGTCACCACCGCCTTCGTGAACACCGGGCTGCCCAGGGCCAGTACGTCGGTGCCCGGGGTCTCCGGATACATGCCCAGCTCGGACCAGACGTACCAGGAGCTCATCGCGCCGAGGTCGTCGTTGCCGAACTGCCCGACCGGCGCGTCGAAGTACAGCTGCTGCTGTGCCTGCCGGACGACCTGCTGGGTCTTCCACGGCGCGCCGGCGTAGTCGTACTCCCAGGGGATCTCGATGCTGGGCTCGTTGGACAGGTCCGCGTTGGTCGGTCCGGGCGAGTCGATGCTGGTGAACAGGCTGTCCAGGTAGTCCCGGTAGGCCGCGTCGCCGCCCTTGGCGGTGATCAGCGAGCGCAGGTTGTGCGGCACCATCGGGGTGTACTGCGCGGCGGTGCCCTCCACCATGCCGGTACCGGTGCCGGGTGAGAAACCGGCCACGAACTGGCCGTCGGACTGCCGGGCCTGCACGTACCCGGAGCCGGCGTTGAAGGTGTTCTGCCAGTTCTGCGAGCGGGTGGCGAACCGGGTGTAGGTCGCAGTGTCGCCCAGCGACCGGGCGTACGCGGCGATCGCGTAGTCGGCGCTGTCGTACTCCAACTGGGTGGACACGGGGCCGTAGAAGTTGCAGCAGTCGTACTTCAGGTCGTAGGGCAGGTAGCCGTACTTGTCCAGTTGCGCCTGGCCGGGCCGGATGTTGCTGGTGGCGGTCGCCTCGTGCACCATCGCGTCCAACGCGTGCCCGGTGTCGAAGTCGCGGGCACCGAAGGCGTACGCGTCGGCGATGATCGCGTCGGCCGGGTCACCGACCATCACGTAGCTCTCGCCGTTGGCCAGCGACCACTTCGGCAGCATGCCGGACTGGTCGTAGTCGGCGAGCATGGAGCGGATGGAGTCGCTGGTCTGTTTCGGCGCGATCATCGCCGCCAGCTGCACCTGGGAACGGTAGATGTCCCAGCCGGAGTAGTTGGCGTACTGCGCGTGCCCCGTCGCGGCACTGTGCACCGTGCCGTCCATGCCCAGGTACTGGCCGTCGACGTCGGAGAACACGTTGGGGTGCAGCAGCGCGTGGTAGAGCGCGGTGTAGAACTGCTGTTGCTGGGCGGTGGAGCCGCCGGTGATGGCGATCCGCTTGAGCAGAGCGTTCCAGTCGCCGTGGGTCTGCTTGCGCACCTGGTCGAAGTTCCACCCGGGGATCTCCGCGGCCAGGTTGGCGTGCGCGTTGGCGTCGTTGGTGAACGAGATCCCGACCTTCGCGGTGACCTTCTGGTTGCTGGTGGCGTCGAAGGTCAGGTACACCCCGCCCGGCCCGGTGGCGGCGGTGGGCGCCTGCTGGTCGTGGATGCGCGGCTGCGGGCGTACCGGTCGGCGGAACGCCGGTTTCGCCGTGCCGTGGAAGGGCGTACGGGCCGCGCCGGTGGGCTTCGCGGGTGCCGGCGCGGTGCTGCTCTCGGCCTGCCGGGCACCGGCGTGCTGGCGCAGGCTACGCGCTCCGGCGCTGGTGGTGCCGTCCTGCCAGGTGCCGTAGGTGCGGAACGGCCGGTCGAAGGTGATGTCGAAGTGCAGCGTGTAGTCGTTCTCCCGCTGCCGGGACTGGCCGCAGAAGTGGCCGGAGGTGACCGACCCGGCGACCTCGTGGTCACTGACGACGGTGGCGCTGGTGGCGTCCACGGTGCTGGCGCTGTCGGCGACCTTGAGCAGCAGGTTGGCCTGGCTGGTGCGCGGGAACGCGAAGGTGGCGATACCGGCGTGGGTGGCGGCGGTCAGCTGGGTGCTCACCCCCGATCCCTGCGTCACCGAGTAGTACCCGGCGTCGGCGTGCTCGTTGATGTGCGAGTAGGTGTCCAGGGTGGAGCCGGGCTTGTCGCCGATGGCACCGACGGTGGGCAGGATCGGTACGTCGCCGAACGCGTCGCAGCCCGGACCGGAGATGTGAGTGAGGCTGTACCCGGCGAGTTTGGTGTCGTTGTACTCGTACCCGCCGCCCTGGGTGCGGTGCGGTGCGGTGTCGGGGCTCCACTGCAGCATGCCGAACGGCGCGACCGCGCCGGGGAAGGCGTCGACCGCGCCGGAGGTACCGATCAGCGGGTTGACCAGGGCTGCCGGGTCACCGACGGCATGCGCTGCGGTGGCCGGTCCGGCGATGGCAGTGGAGTACGGCAGCAGTGCGGCCACGGCGGCGGCCAGGGTTGCTGCGCAGCGGAGCGCCCGTCGGCGCGGGGTGGGACGCATGGTCCGTCCTTTCACAGGATTCCGGATATGCCGTGAGCTGGCACACATCCGGTACCCGGGGATGCTGGGGGTAACGGGCCGGTTCTGCGCTGGCCCGGGTGGGACGCCGGCTGCGGGGTAGACGACAGAGCCGTTTGACAACGTTGTCAAACGGGCCGGAAAGCCTCCGAGTCCGGATCGTAGAACCCAGCAGGCCCGGTATCAACACCCATCCGCCACTACCGCTGTTTTCGGCCGAAATCACCGAGCCGCGGAATGCTGACGCACCAGCGCCAGAGCAGCGCCGAGCGGATCGTCGCCGGCGCCGTCGAGCCAGTGGATGCGCTGGTCACGGCGGAACCAGGACCGCTGCCGGCGCACAAAGCGGCGGGTGGCCCGTACGGTCTCCTCCCGGGCCTGCTGCTCGCTGCAGTCACCGGCCAGAAACCGCAGCACCTGCTGGTAGCCCAGGGCCCGGCTCGCGGTACGGCCGTCCGCCAGACCCCGCGCCGACAGCCCACGTACCTCCTCGACCAGCCCTGCCGCCCACATCCGGTCCACCCGTGCGGCGATCCGTTCGTCGAGCAGCGCAGTCGGGCAGTCCAGCCCGATCCGTACCGCGTCGTACACCGGCTGCGGCTCCTGCGGCAACGCCGCCCGGAACGGCTGCCCGGTCAGCGCCAGCACCTCCAACGCCCGCACGATCCGCCGGCCGTTGCTGGGCAGGATGCTCGCCGCCGCGACGGGATCCCGCTCCGCCAACCGGGCGTACAGGCCGGCCGGGCCGTCTCGGTCCAGTTCCGCCACCAGTTCGGCACGCAGCACCGGATCGGTGCCGGGGAACTCGAAGCGGTCCAGCACCGCACGCACGTACAACCCGGAACCACCGACCAGGACCGGCACCCGCCCGGCGGCCAGCAGCCGGTCCAGCTGCGTACGGGCCAGCTCCTGGTACGTCGCGACACTCGCCGGCTCGGTGACCGGCCAGATGTCCAGCAGGTGGTGCGCGACGCCAGCCATCTCGTCGGCGCCGATCTTCGCGGTGCCGACATCCATCCCGCGGTACAGCTGCATCGAGTCGGCATTGACCACCTCACCGGACAGCGCCGAGGCCAGCCGTACACCCAGCGCGGACTTGCCCACTGCGGTCGGACCGAGCACGGCCACCACCGGCCCGGGGAGCAGGTCACCACCGTGGGCGGTGCTCATGCCGGCCGCCAGGTGCCGGCCAGGTAGGTCACCTCCAGCGGCGTACCGACGTAGCGCAGCCGCGCCTGCCAGCGACCAGCACCCAGCGCACCGGCCAGTACCTGCCAGGGCGCGCGGCCCACCGCGCCGACCCGGCCGGCCAGCCCGGCATCGAGGGCGCGGAGCGCGGCCGGGTCACCGGAGCCCAGCGCCGCCTCGGCCTGCCGGTCGAACGTGTCGGCCTCCTCGTCCGGCGCTCCCGGCGCGGCCGTTGCCCGGCGGGCCGCAGCGTCGCCCATCACCAGTAGGCCCATCCGGGTGTCCGGCTCGTGCAGGCGGCCCTCCTCGGCCAGTTGCGCGCCCAGCGCGACGCAGTCACCGGTGGACAGGTCGGCCGGTACGCTCACCCCCGCGCGGCGTGGTCGCTGTGCCGGGGGCCGGTCGGCGAGGGCACGACCCAGCAGCCAGCAACCGACCAGCATCGACAGCTCGCCGAACTCCGTTCCCGCGCAGTTGACGGCGCCGAAGCCGACGTGGAGGTCGACGCCGTACCCGGCGAAGCTGCCATGGTCGGCGGGCCGGAACCGGTGCGTGCGCTCACCGGCGCCCAGGATGAGGATCAACTGCGGGCGGGCCGCCAAGAGCGACTGCACGGCAGCTGTGCACGCTCCTCGCAGCTCACCGAGATCGCCGACGGCGCCCGCCGCCAGCGCCGGTACCAGCATCGGTGGGTGCGGGCACACCGCGGCACAGACGATCACGCGGACAACGTTAGCGGCGGACGCTGCGGGCATCTGGCACCGGTGCCAGGGACCCGCCCGGAAGACGACGATCGGCGCCGGGGCACCATCAGGTCACGGTTCGGCTTCGACCGGTTCCCGAAGCCCCGGGCAGACCTGTGACAATGCTCCGGGATGCAGGACACTCATGGGCTGGACAGCACGACGGCGGCCCGGACGCTCCGTCCGGGGCCGGGAGGAAACCAGAAGGTGGATTCGATGAGCGGTGACGGGCGCGACTGGACGACATTCGGTCGGGTCGACGCGAACGGCACGGTATATGTCAAGACAGCCGCCGGTGAGCGACCGGTGGGCTCCTGGCAGGCCGGTACGCCCGAAGAGGGGCTTGCGCTGTTCGCCCGTCGGTTCGCTGACCTGGTGACCGAGGTGGACCTGGTGGAGAAGAGGTTGGCCTCCGGCAAGGCCGACGCCACCCACTCGGCCGCCACCATCCGGCGACTGCGCAACGAACTGTCCACAGCGCACGTGGTCGGCGACATCGACGGCTTGTCGGGCCGACTCGACCAGTTGGCTGTGGAGACGCAGAAGAAGGCCGAGGAGGCCAAGGCGGCGCGGGAAGCGGCCAAGGTGGAGGCCGTCGAACGCAAGCGGACCCTGGTCGCCGAGGCCGAACACATCGCCACCGACGCCACGCAGTGGAAGACGGCGGGTGACCGGCTGAAGGAGATCCTCGACGAGTGGAAGGCCATCCACGGCGTCGACAAGAAGACCGACGGCGAGCTGTGGAAGCGCTACTCCGCCGCCCGGGACGCCTTCACCCGTCGCCGCGGAACCCACTTCGCCAGCCTGGACGCGCAGCGCAAGGAGGTCCAGGGCACCAAGGAGCAGCTGGTCACCGAGGCCGAGTCGTTGGCCCGCTCGGAGGACTGGGGCCCCACGGCGACCCGGCTCAAGCAGTTGATGGCCGACTGGAAGACCGCCGGTCGGGCATCCAAGGAGGTCGAGCAGCGCCTCTGGGACCGCTTCCGTGCCGCGCAGGACGCGTTCTTCAAGCGCCGCAGCGAGGTCTTCGACGCACGTGACGCGGAGTTCAACGCCAACCTGACGGTCAAGCGGGAGCTGCTCGCCGAGGCCGAGGCGCTGGACGTGGACGGCAACCCGAAGCTCGCCCAGCAGAAGCTGCGGGAGATCCAGGGGCGCTGGCACGACACCGGTCGGGTACCGCGGGAGGCCATGAACGGCCTGGATCGACGGATGCGGGCGGTCGAGGAGAAGGTCCGCGCCGTGATGGACACCGCCTGGCGGCGTACCCCGATCGAGCAGAACCCGCTGCTGACCCAGATGCGTGCCCAGGTCTCCGAGGCCGAGCAGCGCCTGGAGCGGGCGCGTACCGCCGGCGACTCCCGCCGGATCAAGGAGGCCGAGTCCGCGCTGGAAGGCAAGCGGCGGTTCCTGGAGTTGGCGGAGCAGGCCGGCTGAGCCGGATTCAGTCCTCCGGACATTCCGACCGTTCAGTCGAATAACGGTCACCGGTACGGACGCGGGCATCCCCGCTACCCCGTACCGGTGACCGGACCACTGCCGCCGGTTGATGCCGGGCGATAGGTTCGCGTCATGGGATCCGAGCGGCACCTACCGTTCTCTTCGGTGTTCAACTTCCGTGACCTCGGTGGCTATCCGACCGCCAGCGGGCAGCCCGTCCGGCAGGGCGTGCTGTACCGGGCAGATGGGCTGTTCCGGTTGACCGGCGAGGACATCACCCGATTCGGCGAACTCAACCTGCGCAGCGTGCTGGATCTGCGCCGGCCCGACGAGCTGGACAGTGACGGGCGGGTTCCACACGGCCCGTCCGTGACCTACCACAACGTCTGCCTGCAGGTCGCGCCCTGGACCGCGGCCGAGGTCGGCGACGAGGGAATGCCGCGCTACCTGGCCGACCGGTACGCCGAGATCGTCGAGGAGGGCGCCCGGACCGGCGCCATGGGCACCGTGCTGCGGTTGATCGCGGACAGCTCCCGGGCGCCCGTGGTGTTCCACTGCGCGGCCGGCAAGGACCGCACCGGGGTGGTCGCCGCGCTCGTACTGGCACTGCTCGAGGTGTCCGACGAGACCATCGCCGAGGACTACGCGGCGAGCCGGACCGCCGAGGACCGTTACCGTGTCTGGCTCAGCGTCAACCGACCGGACCTCAAACCTCTGACCGGCAACAACCCGGCACCGGCAGAGGCGATGCACTCGTTCCTGACCGAGCTGCGGGCACGGTACGGCTCGGTGGTCGACTACACCGAGCACGCCGGACTGACCGCTACCCACCGCACCGCGCTGCGCGAACACCTGCTGGAGCGCCGGTCCGGGGTGATCCGCACGGCCAGCCGCTGAGCCACCCCAGCTGCTACCCGACCGCGTCGTCCTGCGCCGCACGCTGGTGATCGGTGGTGGCGGCCCAGCCGAGGATTGCGATGATCTCGGCGGCGATGTCGGCCACCGCACGCCCATCCGTGCCGATCCGATGCACCCAACCGGGCGCGGTCTGCTCCAGTTCACGTGCGGCCTGGTCACTGCGGTCGAGATGGTGTTGCAGGGCCGTACCGATCTCGCGCCCACGCAGCCGTTGATGTGCGGTGTCGTCGGTAGAGGTCAGCAGCACGGCGGTGACCTGTGGCCGGTCCCCCATCGCGGCGACAAGGTCGTCGATGAACCGGACGCTGGCAGTGTTGGTGTAGATCAGCCGCCGGTACCCGATCCGCCGGTAGTTGTGCCACATCGCGGTCAGGTTCTGTTCGGCCAGGCCGTGTACGGCGGGCGGCGGGTGGGCCTGGTCCAGGTTATCGCCCTCGATCAGGCAGTGCCGGATGTCGGTGGCGGCGAGCTGGGCGTGCAGTTCGTAGCCGACGCTGGTCTTGCCGACACCGGACCGGCCGCCGAGGAACAGCACCTCGCTGTCGGAAGTCATCCGGTCAGTATCGGCCAGGTCCGCCCGTGCGAGCATGATGGGCGTGTCCGACCCGCGCCCGGCGCCCACCGAGCACCGGCCCGCGGCGCTCCTGCTGGGTGCCTGTATCGGCCGGTCGAGACTGCTCGGGCTGGCCGGTTCGGTACTGCTCGCCGTCGCCGGCTACGGCGCGGGAGCCCGGCCCGGGGCGAGCCCGTTCGGTCGGCTGCCCGACTCGCAGCAGCTCGCGCAACCGTGGTACGTGATCGGTCTGGCCTGCTGGTCGCTGGGGCTGCTGATGCTGGTGTCGGCGTGGTGTCTGCTACGCCGGCCGGCGTACCGGGGTGCGCTGTCCACCCGCTGGGTGGTGTGCACGGTCGTGCTGTGGGCGGTGCCGTTGCTGTGTTCGGTGCCGCTGGCCAGCCGGGACCTGTACGCCTACGCCGCGCAGGGCGACCTGTACGCGCACGGTCTGGACCCGTACCAGGTGGGTCCGGCCGCGCTGCCGTCGCGGTGGCTGGCCGAGATGTCACCGTCGTGGCGGGCCAGTCCGGTGCCGTACGGGCCGCTGGCCCTGCTGGCCGCCCGGCTGGCGGCGACCGGCAGCGCCGGGAACCTGATGGTGGCGCTGTGCCTGCTGCGGCTCGTCGCGCTGGTCGGCGTACTGCTGTTGGCGGTGTATCTGCCGCGGCTGGCGCAGCGGTGCGGGGTTCCGGGCGGCACGGCCTGCTGGCTGGGCCTGGCCAGTCCGGTACTGCTGCTGCATCTGGTGTCGGGTGGTCACAACGACGCACTGATGCTGGGCCTGTTGGTGGCGGGGCTGGCCTGTGCCGCCGGACACCGGCGGGATGGCTGGTGGGCGCGCTGGCTGCCGGCGGGGGTACTGCTCGGGCTGGCCGCCGCGGTGAAGATCACCGCGCTGCTGGTGGTGCCGTTCGCGGTGGTTCTGGTACTGCCTGCGCTGACCGGGGGCGGGCGCTTCGTACGGGCCACCGTCGGGGTGCTGGGCGCGGCCGCGGCGGTGTTCGGGGCGGTGACCGCGGTGTCCGGGCTCGGCCTGGGTTGGCTGTTCGCGCTGTCGGGTACCGAAGCGTCGGTGCAGTGGACGTCGTTGCCCACCGGGGTCGGTATGGCGATCGGGTTCGTGTTGCGGGTGCTCGGCCTGCCGGGCGCGGTCGGTGCTAGTCAGGTCTGCCGGTTCGTGGCGTTCTACCTGGTACTGCCGGTGGTCCTAGTGTTGCTCTGGTGGCCGGTACGGCGCGGTGGGCCCGTCCGGGCGGTGGTGGCGCGGGCCGGCGCGTCGTTCGGCGCGCTGCTGCTGGCCTCCCCGACGGTGCACCCGTGGTACGTGCTGTGGCCGGTGGTGCTGCTGGCCGCCTCGGTGCGCGACGAACGGGTGCAGCAAGCGTTGACGGTACTGCTGGTGGTGCTGGCGCTGCTGGTGCTGCCGGACGGCTACAGCCTGGCGCGGGTCACGGCCTGGGCCGGCGCACCGCTGGACGTACTGGTGCTGTTCGCACTGGGTACCGTCGCGGTACGCCGGCACCGCGGTTCACCAATTACATCGAATATGTAACGTTCAGCCCGGTATTGCCCGATAGGGAAACGGGAGGGCTGTGCGGCCGGTCAGAATCCGAGGGCCTGGGCGCGACGCTTGACTTCGGTGGCCCGATTGTCGCCGAGCGCTTCGGCCGGTACGCCGGGAAGTGAGTCGTCGGGTGTGTAGAGCCACCGGAAGGCCTCTTCGTCGCTGTAACCCGCATCGCGCAGCAGGGTGAGCACACCGGGGAGGTGCTTGAGAACGGTGGGCGTCTGGACAAGCTCGGCGGGGACCCGCAGCACTCCGTCCCGGCGCAGGGCGAGGATCCGGCCCTCCCGGATCAGCTGGCGGACCCGGTTCACCGGCATCTCGAAACGTTCGGCCAGATCGGGCAGGACCAGCCAGGATGCTGGTTCATTGGGCGTGTCGGTCACCCGGACAGACTGCCATGCCGGCGCTCGGGTTTCCCAGCAAGGGCCACAGGTGGTTATGGTCTGCACTGGCCCGCGCCACCCCCGCGCAGGTCACGATCCGAAAGGACTCAGGTGAGTTTCTGGCAGGCTGCACGCCGCGAGGCATCCGGCGCGCTGCGTACCGTCCGGTACGACTTCGTCCAGGTACTGATCGGGCAGGGTGGCACCCGCCGGGCCGTCACGGTGGCCGGGCTGACCGCGCTGCTCGCGGCCGGCGGCATCGGCACCGCCTTCGCCGTCACCTCGGGCGACGGCCGGGACGCCCCGGCGCAGGCCCGACCGGCGGTCTCGGCGTCCGACCGGTCGTCCGCCGCCGACGGCACCCTCACCGACGCCGCCAAGACACCCAGCGCATCCCCGAGCCGGTCAGCCAGCCATTCACCGTCAGCCTCACCGTCGGCACCGGCCGGCGCCGGTGAACCCGCCCCGGCACCGATCCCTGGCGGACACTCCCCCACTGTCCGGCCGAGGCCGACCCGCACCACGCCCAAACCCAGACCGACCACCCCGAAACCGACCCCCACCACGGCCAGTCCGAGCCCGTCGCCGAGCCCGAGCCCGAGCACCTCGACGCCGAGTGCCTCGAACTCGACCGCGCCCTCCCCGTGAGCCTGGCCACTCCCTGAGGTGGGGCTACCGGTCTGCCATCAGCCGGCAGACCGGACGGCACGGAACGCCTCCGGGCTGCGAGCGACGGCACAGCGGGGTGCAAAAATACGGCGCCAGGGCACGAAACGGCGCCAGCCCGAGCAGCCTCCCTGGCTTCCGTGCCCAACGCTCGTAGACTCGCGGTCGATGGACGCGACCGTGACCGACCCGCTGGTCGGCGAACTCCTGAGCGGCCGGTACCGGATCCGGGCCCGGATCGCCCAAGGTGGCATGGCCACCGTGTACCAGGCGATCGACACGCGCCTGGAACGTATCGTGGCGATCAAGATCATCCACCCCTCGTACGCGGGCAACGCGCACTTCCTGTCCCGCTTCGAGCGGGAGGCCAAGACCATCGCGCAGCTCACCCACCCCAACGTGGTGGCGGTGTTCGACTCCGGCCAGCACCGCAACCTGCCCTACCTGGTGATGGAGTACGTGCCCGGCCGCACCCTGCGCGACGTGCTGGGCTCGCGTGGTCGACTCAGCCCGGCCGAGGCGCTGGCCGTCGCCGAGCCCATGCTCGCCGCCCTGGCCGCGGCACACCGGGCGAGGCTGGTGCACCGCGACATCAAGCCGGAGAACATCCTGATCGGCGAGCCGGACGGCCCCGCCCCCGGCCCGCTGCTCAACCCGGTGGTGAAGGTCGCCGACTTCGGCCTCGCCCGGGCCGTGGAACACAGCACCGAGGACGCCACCGGTGGGCAGTTGATGGCCACCGTCGCCTACGTCGCACCGGAACTGGTCCGCCACGGGCAGGCCGATGCGCGCAGCGACGTGTACTCCGCCGGCGTCGTACTGTTCGAGCTGCTCACCGGCACCGTGCCCTACCAGGGCAAGACCTCGATGGACGTGGCATACCAGCACGTCGAGTCCGACATGCCGGCGCCGTCGCGCCTGCTGCCGGGGCTGCCACCGGCGCTGGACGCGCTGACTGTACGGGCCACCCGCCGGCAGCCCGACGCCCGACCAGCGGACGCGGTGGCGTTCCTCGCCGAACTGCAGGACGCCCGCCGGCACAGCACGTTGAGCGCACCGCCGAGCACCCACACCGTCGCGCTGCCGGTCACCCACCGCGCTGTCGCGCAGCATCCGGTACCGCCCCGGTCCGCGCCACCGGCGCAGTGGGACCAGGCGCCGGCCCCGGAGGTCGGCTGGTCGCCAGGCCAGCGCAGGATCCGGCGTGGCGCGCTGATCGGGTTGATCGCGGTGGTCGTACTGGGTCTGGTCGCCGGTATCGGTGGCTGGTGGCTCGGCGCGGGGCGCTACACCACCGCACCGTCACTGCTGACCGCCAGCCGGGCCGACGCACTCGACCGCGCGCATCACAAGGGTTTCCAGGTCGAGTGGGGCACCCCACGGTTCTCCGAGACCGCGGCCACCAACACCGTACTGAGCCAGGACCCGCAACCGGGTGACCGGATCCTGCCCGGCGGCACGATCACCGTGGTGTTGTCCAAGGGCCCGGAACTCCACACGGTCCCCGACCTGGTCGGGCAGGACGCGGGCAGCGCCGCAGAGACGTTGCGCGGCCTGCGTCTCACGCCGTCACAGACCGAGAAGTACGACTCGAATGTTCCATCCGGCAAGGTCGTTTCGGTGTCGCCCAAGGCAGGCACCGTGCTGCGGCCCGGCAGCGCGGTCCATCTGGTGGTCAGCAAGGGCATCGCACCGATCACCGTGCCCGACGTCCGCGGCGCCGCCGCGGACGACGCGCAGCAGACGCTGTCCGACGCCGGGCTGAAGGCCAAGACCAGCAAACAGCAGAGCGAGAATGTGCCCGAAGGACAGGTGATCAGCCAGAGCCCGGCCCCCGGCAGCCGCGTCGGCCGCGACGCCGTGGTCAAGCTGACCGTCAGCTCCGGGCCACCGATGGTCAAGGTGCCAGACGTCGTCGGTGAGAAGGTGCCCCGGGCCAAGCGTGACCTGGAACGGGCCGGCTTCCAGGTCCGTATCTTCGGGCTCAGCGGCAACGGTGCCACCGTACGGGCGCAGCGCCCGGGCGGTGGCGGAGACGCCCCGAAGGGCGGCACCATCAACCTGTGGGCGGTCTGATGAGGTTCGGTGCGCACCTGTCTGCCGGCACCGGCGGCCTCGCCTCGACTCCGCGGCGCGCCCGCGCGATCGGCGCCGATTGCGTCCAGGTCTTCGTCGGCAATCCACGGGGCTGGCGGACCAGCCGCCCCACCGATGACACGGTCGAGGCGTTCCGGAAAGCCTGCGCCGACACCGGCGTCGAGCCGTTCATCCATGCCATGTACCTGGTCAACTACGGCACCACGGACGAGGCGCTGCGGGGCCGGTCGATCGCCGCGCTGCGGCACACCCTGCAGGTGGCCGACGACCTGGGCGTCACCGGTGTGGTCACCCACCTCGGCTCACACAAGGGAGCCGGCTTCGCCGCCGGACTCGGCCGACTGTGCGACGCCCTCGCCGCCGGCCTGGCCGACAGCCGGCAGACCCGACTGCTGGTGGAGAATTCGGCCGGCTCGGGCGACAATGTCGGTGCCACCATCGGTGAACTGGCCGCCATCGCCGATCACCTCGGCCGCCCGGAACGCCTCGGATTCTGCCTGGACACCGCGCATCTGCTGGCGGCCGGCTACGACATCCGTACCCGCAGCGGACTGGACACCCTGTTCGACGAGTTCGACACCAGGATCGGGTTGGAGCGGCTGAAACTGCTGCACCTCAACGATTCCAAGACCGGGCTGGGTTCCCGGGTGGACCGGCACGAGAACATCGGTGACGGGCACATCGGGTCCACCGGCTTCGCCGAGATCCTCCGCCATCCCGCCATCGCCGAGGACACACCCGGCGTCCTGGAGGTGCCCGGCCTGTCCGGCGAAGGCCCGGACGCCGCCAACCTCACCCGGCTGCGCGCCCTGGCCTGACCTGCGCCCCACTCCCACCTGCAGCTTCATCCGGCGTGCTGCCGATGCGGCGACCGACGGCACGCCGGCCATCCGGAGCGCCCGAACGGGGTGGGCAAAAGTACCGGTAGTGACCAACGTGAAGGACTGGGATGATACCGGGCATCCGCATGGCACCCCGCTGTAGGGAGAACGCGCATGGCCCCCACCCCCCGCGTGCTCCGGCGAGCCCTCGCCGCCGCCACGATCGGCATACTCACCGTCGCACTTCCCCTCGGGTCGGCTGCCGCCAGACCCGCGTCCACGCACCTGACGAAACCCACCGCCGTCGTGTCCCTGGGCGACAGCTTCATCTCCGGAGAAGGCGCCGGAGACTACGAATCCGGTACCGACCAGCCCGGCAACTTCTGCCACCGGTCGGCCAACGCGGAGATCAAGAAGACCACGATGGCGGTGGACGCCCGGATCAACATCGCCTGTTCCGGCGCGGTCACCGACAACATCTCCATCGGCGGTGTCCCGCAGAACGGCGAGCAGCCGGAGGCCGACCACCTCCGCCAGGTCGCCAACGACTACGACGTCAAGCTCGTGGTACTCACCATCGGCGCCAACGACGTCGGCTTCACCCCGCTCGTACTGGACTGCATCAAGGCCTACTTCCTGATCGGGCCGCGCTGCCAGGACGCCTGGGCGCAGAAGTTCCCCGACGCGCTCGCCGCGGCCGCGCCGAAGGTCGCCAGCAACCTGGCGGACATCCGTACCGTGATGCGTGAGGACGGCTACGCCGACAGCGACTACCAGCTCGTCCTGCAGAGCTACTCCTCCCCGGTCACCGAGGACAACCGGTACGGCCTGACGAAGCTGTTCGAGGGCTGCCCGATCCGCGACGACGACGCCGGGTGGGCGCGCAACTCGGTGGTGCCGGCCTACAGCGCGACGCTGGGCCAGGTGGCCCACCAGTCCGGTGCCCGGTTCCTGGACCTCGGTCCGGCGCTGCGCGGTCGTGAGGTCTGCGCCGACGGCATCAACCACAGCCAGGAATGGGCCAACGGTGTGGTGATCGACCTGGCCGAGATCCAGAACGGCCTCGGCGAGAACATCGTGCGCCAGTCGCTGCACCCCGACGCGCTGGGCCACGCCCAGTTCGGCCGGTGCCTGACCGCCTTCTACGGGCTGTCCGCGCAGGACGCCCGGTGCGTACGCGGTAACGACGGCAACCTGTCGCCGGTGCCGGAGTCGGTGGCCGCCGCGACCGCACCGGTCCAGGTGCACGCGCTGCCTCGGCAGGCGGAGCCGAACCCGTACATCGACCGGCGCAACGCCGCCGCGACCCGGGGTCACTGACCCACAGCCGGCACTGCTTCACAGCCGGCACTGACCCACAGCCGGCACTGACCGTCGGCCGGGTATGCCGAAGGCCGCCGCCCACAGGGGCGGCGGCCTTCGAGCTGTCAATGCCGGCCGTGCGGTGGTGGGCTGAGCAGTGGGACGGTCAGCCGGGGCGTGACCGGTTCCGGTGGCACCGGCTGCGGCCGACCGGACGACGCCCCCGGGACCGGCGGAACGGGCCGCGGTGCGGCCAGGGCGCCACGGCCGAACGCCATCGGCGGCATCGCGGGAACCGCGCCCGGTGCGGGCTGTACCAGCACGAAGACACTCGCCCCCAGGGTCAGTACGTCTCCCGGGCGGACCAGGCTGGCGCTCAGCAGGCGGGCACCGTTGACCCAGGTGCCGTTCCGGGACCGCAGATCGGTCAACAGCCAGCCTGTCGGTACCGACCGCAGCTGGGCGTGCCGTGCCGACAGGGTCATGTCGTCGCCGATCACCAGGTCACAGGTGTCGCCGCGGCCGATCAGGATCGGCGGTGCGTCGGGCGGCGGGAGCATCAGCCGGATGCGCTGCGGCCGGCGCAGCACCGACCGGGCCCTGGCCGCAGCGTCCCGGCAGGCACGGACCAGACCGGCGCCGAGTCTGCGCACCGGCCCGGCCGGCAGATCGCCGGTCAACACCGCGAGTTCGCGCTGGTAACGGGCTTCGAACGCGGCGTCCAGGCGCCAGGCGAAGGTGTCGGCGGAGATGCGGCCCTGCCGCAACCGGCGCCGCAGCAGCGCGGCGACCCGGGTCCGGTCCCGCTCCGACACCCGCTCAGCGCCGGAATGCTCCTCGTCCGCACTCATAGGCGCCATGGTCCCAAGCGATGTCCCACGCTGTCCAGCAGCGTGCACGCCGGGCCGGCTGCTGCCTGGGCGTCAGGCCCGGAGCAGCTCTGTGAGCACCTCGACGGCCCGGTCCACGCCGGCGTCGTCGACGTCGCGATGGGTCACCACCCGGGCGGAGCGCGGACCCAGCACGGAGATCAGTACGCCGTGCGCGCGTGCCGCGGCGGCCAGCGTAGGAGCATCCATCGTGGACTTGCGCAGATCCAGCGGCACCAGGTTGGTACGTACCCGGGCCGGGTCGACGACGCCGTGCTGCCTCAGAGCCCCGGCCAGTCGGGCGGCCCGGGCGTGATCGTCGAGCAGGGCGGGCAGGTGATGTGTCAGGGCGTAGCGGCCCGCCTCGGCCAGTACGCCGACCTGGCGCATGCCGCCACCCAGCCGACGGCGCAGTACGCGGGCGGCGGCGACCCGTTCGGCGCTGGACACCACCAGCGAACCGACCGGCGCGCCCAGACCCTTGGACAGGCATACCGACAGGGTGTCGAACAGCGCCCCGTACGAGCTCAGCGGCACCTCGTCGGCGAGATGCGCGTGCCAGATCCGGGCACCGTCACAGTGCAGTGCTACCCCGGCAGCGTCGGCGACGGCGCGCAACCGACGCAGCTCAGCCAGCGGGAGCACCGTACCGCCGGACATGTTGTGGGTGTTCTCCACCGCAACCGCAGCGGTCCGGATGGCCGGGAAGCCGGCCGGCCGGATGTACTCGGCGACCAGGTCCGCGTCGAGCGTGCCGGCGTGCGATGGCCAGGTACGGGTCGACACCCCGCCGATCGCCGCCGCGGCACCGGACTCGAAGTTGACCACGTGTGCGTCCGCATCGGCGAGCAATTCGTCCCCGCGCGCGACCAGCAGTGCGATACAGATCTGGTTGCCCATCGTGCCGGACGGTACGAACAGGGCAGCTTCATGCCCGAACAGCGCGGCGACCTCGCGTTCCAGCGCGGTGACCGTCGGATCCTCGGCGTACACGTCGTCACCGACCTCCGCGGCGGCCATCGCCGCCCGCATCCCGGCACTGGGCCGGGTCACCGTGTCACTGCGCAGGTCGATCACGTTCATCTCAGTCCGCTCCAGCACAAGGGCGCCAGCCCGCTGGCACCCGATTCGCAGGGCGGCGCCGTCGGGCCGGCACCGGTTCCGCACCGATCCTGCCACGCGCCGGCTCGCGGCCCTCGCCCCGCGCTGGTACAACCGGACATGTGGATGAGGACGCGAGCCGACGGTCCGAACCGCGCGCGGCGAGCGACACCGAGCGTGCGGCATTGACAGACCCGGGCAAGCCGGGCGCCGGCACCGACTCCTCCGCAGCGCCCCGCCTCCACCCGGCGACAGATCCGGACCAGGACGACGCCGCCGCACTGGCGGCGGCCCGGACGTGGCACTGGGTGGTGGCGTCGCTCGCCTCGGCGATCCTCGCCGTGGGCGTACTGGCCCTGCTGCTCCAGTTCGTCCCCACGGTGATGCACGAGGCCCGGCATAGTCACCGGTTGGGCATGCTGATGCTGGAGAGTCTGCCGCTGATGCCCCCGGTGATCGGCGGGGTGATCGGCAGCCGGACGGCGCGCGGCCAGGCCCGTGCCACGGTGTGGTGTTTCGCCACTCTCGGTGCGCTGGTCGGCCTCGCCGTGGTCGCCGTCGTGCTGTACGGTCTGGTCGCGCTGGTGGCCTACCTGTTCGTCCAGGATTGGCAGTTCTGACCGGCGGGCACCACCGCGCTTCCCGTCAGCCGCGGAGCATCTCGGCGACCAGGAAGGCCAGTTCCAGCGACTGCTGGGTGTTGAGCCGGGGGTCGCAGGCGGTCTCGTAGCGGGTGGGCAGGTGCAGTTCTTCCAGCGCCTGCGCGCCGCCGAGGCATTCGGTGACGTCCTCGCCGGTGAGTTCGACGTGCAGGCCACCCGGATGAGTGCCCAGGCCACGATGCACCTCGAAGTAGCCGAGGACCTCGTCGACGATCCGGTCGAAGTGTCGGGTCTTGTAGCCGTTGGACGACTCGATGGTGTTGCCATGCATCGGGTCGCACTGCCAGACGACCCGGGCGCCGGACGCGGCGACCTTCTCCACGATCGGTGGAAGCGCCTCCCGCACCTTGCCGTTGCCCATCCGGCTGATCAGCGTCAGCCGGCCCGGGATGTTATCGGGGTTGAGCCGCTCGCACAGCTCGATCGCGGTCTCCGGGGTGGTGGTCGGCCCGATCTTGACACCGATCGGATTGGCGATGCGGGACACGAAGTCGACGTGCGCACCGTCGAGGTCACGGGTCCGCTCACCGATCCAGACGAAGTGCCCGGACAGGTCGTAGGCACGCTCACCGGCCACCCGGGTCAGCGCCCGCTCGTATTCCAGGACGAGTGCCTCATGGCTGCCGTACAGGGTGACCCGGCGCAGTTCGTCCTCGTCGGACAGACCGCAGGCACCCATGAACCGCAGTGCCCGGTCGATCTCGCGGCCGATGGCCTCGTAGCGCTCGCCGGCGGCCGAGGAGCGGACGAAGTCCTTGTTCCAGGTGTGTACCGCGTGCAGGTCGGCCAGCCCGCCGGACAGGTAGGCGCGCAGCATGTTCATCGCGGCGGCCGCGTTGGCGTAGGCGCGGATCATCCGCTGCGGATCGACGGTACGGGCCTGCGGGTCGCTCTCCAACGAGTTGACCATGTCGCCGCGGTAGGCGGGCAGGCCGAGCGCGTCGGTCTGGGAGGAGCGGGGCTTGGCGTACTGCCCGGCGACGCGGCCGAGCTTGACCACCGGCATGCTGGCGCCGTAGGTGAGCACGATCGCCATCTGCAGCAGTGTGCGGGCGTTGGCCAGCAGGTGCTGCTCGGTGTTGTTGACGAAGGTCTCCGCGCAGTCGCCGCCCTGCAGCAGGAACGCTCGGCCGTCACAGACCTCGGCGAGCCGCTCCCGCAGCTGGTCGACCTCGTACGGCGCGACCACCGGCGGGACGGTGGACAGCACCCGGCAGACCTGGTCGACCTCGGCGGTGTCCGGCCAGTTCACCGGCTGGGAACGGGGCAGATCGCGCCAGCGGTCAAGGCCGAGCGCGGCGACCTCGCCGGCCTTCGCGGCGCGGGTGGTCAGCACGCTGGTCGTCTCAAGACCGGGGAACCGGAGATCGTGCCATTCTCGACGCACCCTTCCACCCTACGGTCCGCGTGACACAGGCCCGCCCTGAGGCCCGCCATCTGTGCCGGTCATGACCGGTCGGTCGACGTTCATGCTCGTCAGCGGCACTACGAAGAAAATTTGACAGCCACTCTCATTTGCGATCTACTCTCTTTAGATAGAGGGTCTCAGTTTCTGCGGATGGTGGCCAGTCATGACCGTGTACTCCCCGGCCCGGCGATGGGCCGTACTGATCGCGCTGTGGTTGGCGACCCTCGTCATCGGACTGGACACGATGGTGCTGAGCGTCGCGCTGACCTCGCTGAGCCGGAACCTCGGCGCCACCACCGCCGACCTGCAATGGATCACCGACGCCTACACGCTGGCGCTGGCGGCCACGCTGCTGCCGGTCGGCCTGCTCAGCGACCGGTTGGGGCGCCGTCGCGTACTGCTGGCCGGGTTGGTGGTCTTCGGCGCCGCCTCCGCGATCTGCGCCGAGGTGCACACACCCGCCCAGCTGATCGCCGCCCGCGCCGTACTGGGGCTCGGCGCGGCGGTGCTGGTGTCCGTACCGCTGTCGGTACTTCCCACCGTCTTCGGCATGCGAGGGCGCGGCCGGGCGATGAGCATCCTGGTGTCCGGGATGATGCTCGGGCTGCCGCTCGGACCGGTACTCGGCGGCTATCTGCTGGAGCACTTCTGGTGGGGATCGGTCTTCCTGATCAACGTGCCGGTGGTGGCGGCCGCGCTGGTCGTGGTCGCGCTGGCGGTACCGGAGAGCCGGGCACAGCGTGCCGCACGGCCCGACGTGGCCGGGGTGGTGCTGTCCACCCTGGGCCTGGTCGGGCTGATCTACGGCGTCATCGAAGGGCCGGGCAAGGGCTGGACCGATCCGGTGGTGCTGGCGTCGCTGGCCGGCGGCGTACTGCTGCTGGCCGTGTTCGGATACTGGCAGTCGCGCGCCGCCGAGCCGCTGCTGCGACCGTCGCTGTTGGCCGACCGGCGCTTCAGCATCGGCGTGGCGGCCATGACCCTGGCCTCGGCCGCGCTGTTCGGGGTCGTGTTCGTGCTGCCCCAGTACCTGCAACTGGTCCTCGGCTACGACACCCTCGACGGCGGAGTACGGCTGCTGCCCCTGATCGCCGGTCTGCTGGCCGGCGCACCGCTGAGCGACCGGCTGGCCCGCCGGCTGGGTCGACGACTCCCGGTCGCCGGTGGCCTGCTGGTGATCACCGTCGGGCTGCTGCTGCACTCCCGGGTGGATGTGCACAGTGGCTACGGCCTCACCGCCACCGCACTGCTGGTCGAAGGGTTCGGGCTGGGACTCGCGCTGGCACCGGCGATGGATTCCGCGCTCGGCGCATTCGACACCGGCTCCGCCGGTACCGGATCGTCGCTGATCCAGGCGATCCGCCAGGTCGGTGCGTCGTTGAGCATCGCGGTACTGGGCAGCATGCTCAACGCCGCCTACCGGCGGCAGATCAGCCCTGAGCTCACCGGGCTGCCGACGAATGCAGCCCATGCCGCCCGGGGCTCGATCGGTGGGGCCGCCGAGGTCGCCGCCCGGCTCGGACCGGCCGGTGCCGGGCTGCGGGCCGCGGCCGACGCCGCCTTCGCCCACGGCATGTCGGTGCTGCTGCTGGCCTGCGCGGGCGCCTCGCTGCTCGGCGCCGTGCTGGCCGCGCTGCTGCTGCCGGACGGACGGCCCGACGGCGGATCGGAGTCCCCGGAGCAGTTGGCGGCACAACCGGTCGGTGAGTCCGTGGTCACGGCGCCGGCCACCCCGGACAATGGGCGGCATGAACGCCAGTGACACGCCCCGTTCCGCCGTCGGCGCCACGACCGATCCGCCGGCGGAGGAAGGCCTGCGGGAACGCAAGAAGCGCCGCACCCGGCAGAGCATCGCGCACCACGCGCTGCGGCTGTTCGCCGAACAGGGGTACGAAGCGACCACGGTGGAGCAGATCGCCGCAGCCGCCCAGGTGTCACCCAGTACGTTCTTCCGCTACTACCCGAGCAAGGAGGAGGTCGTCCTGCAGGACGACTACGACCCGATCTGGCGGGCGGCCGTACTGGCCCGGCCGGCCGGCGAGGCGCCGCTGGCGGCGGTACGCAACTCGCTGATCGCGCTGGCCCCGGAACTGGCCGGCGAGGGCGCCGCGGATCTGCGGGCCCGGCTGCAGCTCGTACTGGCCATGCCGGCGCTGCGCGGGCGGGTGATCCAGAACACCGCGGCCACCACGGCCGTACTGGCCGACGCCCTGGCGAAGCGTGCCGGCCGTGACGAACCCGACTACGTCGACCGGGTACTGGCCGCGGCCAGCGTCGGCGTCGCCGTGGTCGCCATCCTGGACTGGGCCGACTCCGACACCCCGGACCTGGAGGGCCTGCTGCGCCGCGGATTCGCCGCCCTGAGCGAAGGGATCCCGGAGAAATGGTAGATCCACGCTGACATCCAGCGGACACGAAGAAGGGGACCATCCATCATGGACGGTCCCCTTCTCCGCATGCTACCGAAATGTCAGGAGGTCATGCTCTTGACGAAGTCCGGGTTCTGCTTCATCCATTCGGTGACGCCGGCCGCAGGGTCGTCCTTGTGCTTGTTGAGCGCAAGATCTTCCAGCGTGCCGAGCTGCTGGTCACTCATCTTGAACCTCTTCAACCACTTCGCCAGATCCGCGTGGTCTGAGCTGAAACCCTTCGTCGCGTATCCGTGGATCTTCTCGGTCGCGCCCATCAGACCCTTCGGGTCCGCCAGGTCCTTGACCGGGAACTGTGAGTACGCCCAGTGCGGACGCCACAGGGTCACGACGATCGGCTTCTTCGCGTCGGTCTGCTTCTTCAGCTGGCTCAGCATGCCCGCGGTGGAGGAGGTCCGCAGCTTGTATCCGCTCAGCCCGTAGCCCTTCATGGCCTTCTTCGACACCGAGGTCAGGCCGGCGCCGGGCTCGATGCCGACGATCTGGCCGCCGAACTGGCTGCTCTTGCCCTTGAGGTCGGCGATCGATTTCATGTTGACGTACTTGGGCACCGCGATGGTCAGCTTGGCGTTGGAGTACCAGACACCCAGGTCCTCGAAGCTGCCCTTGTACTTGTCCACGTACTGTTTGTGCGTGATGGGCAGCCAGGTGTCCAGGAACAGGTCGAGGTCGCCGCTCTTGAGGCCGGTGAACATCGGCCCCGGGTCGGGGATCTTCTTGACGGTGACGTGGTAGCCCTTCTTGGTAAGGGCCTGCTTCCACAGCTCGGTGGCGACCTGGTCCTCGGCCCAGCCCTGCAGCACACCGATGGTGATGTTCTTCCCGCTGCTGGAGGAGCCCTCCTGACGCTTGCCGCACGCGGCCACCGTCATCGACAACGTCGCTGCGATGGCGACGCCCACGACGGCCTTTTGCCATGCCTTCCAATGCCGCACGAAAATTCCCTTCCTCGGTACTACTACCTTCACGTTCAGCACGTCGCGCCCACACCGGTAGAACCGCTGGTACGGCCCACGACACTCCTGCGTCACCAGGTGGGGATCAGGCGCCGACCACGGACGGCTCGGGCTTCTCCGCCGGAACAGCGGAAGCCTTCACCGGCTTGGTACGGCGCAGCAACTTACGACCACCGCGACGGGTCATGCTGGTCCGGTCGCCGAGCGCGGCGGTGATCCGGTCCAGGTAGATCGCCAGGATCACCACGGCCACTCCGCCCTCGAAGCCCAGTCCGATCTTCAGCTGCGAGACGGCACCGGTCACCGTGGTGCCGAGGCCGTCGGCACCGACCATGCCGGCGATGACCACCATGGACAGCGACAACATGACCACCTGGTTGATACCGGCCATGATCGTGCCGACCGCGAGCGGTAGCTTGATCCGGCTCAGCACCTTCAGCGGAGAGGCGCCGAAAGCTTCACCAGCCTCGACCACCTCGCGGTCGACCTGTCGGATGCCCAGTTCGGTGAGGCGTACGCCCGGCGGCATCGCGAAGATCACGGTGGCGACCACACCGGGTACGGTGCCGAGGCCGAAGAACGTCACCCCAGGGATCAGGTACACGAAGGCTGGCATCGTCTGCATCAGGTCCAGTACCGGCTTGACGATCCGGCTGATCACCCGGCTCTGCGCGGCGGCGATGCCGATCGGTACCGCCACCAGGACCGCGATCACCCCCGCGACCATGACCAGCGCGAGTGTCTGCATCGCGGTCTCCCACTGCCGCAGGGAGACGATGACCAGCGGCCCGAGCACCGCGAAGAGCGCGAACTTCCAGGTCCGTAGCGCCCAGCCGAGCCCGGCCAACAGCAGGATCAGGATCGGCCACGGCACGAACAGCAGTGCGTCGGTGAGACCGGAGACGCACGAGGAGACCACCGTCTGGATCCCGTCGAACAGCGGCCCCAGGTTGCTGTTGAGCCAGTCGACAATCGATTCGACACCTTTGCCCAGCGGCAACCTCGGCACGCTGAATGCGAGGGTGGTGGTATCAGACATGGACATGCTCCCCTCCCTCGTCACCGGCCATGCCGTCGGGAACGGAGTCCGCGAGGGACGGATCAGTGTCGGCTATGGCCGCAGCCGGTACATCCTCGGTCGTGGTGGAAGCAGTCGCATTGCCCAGCGCGGCGAGCAGGGTCACCCGCGGTACCACACCGAGCAGGCAGCGCGACTCGTCGACCACCGCCAGCGGTACGGAGCTCTCCGCGGCCGGCGCGAACAGCTCCGCGACCGGGGTGTCCGGTGAGACCGTGGCGACCTCGTCCCGGAGGATCTTGTCGATGCTCTGATCGTTGCGGCGCAACGCTTCGGCGGCGTCGCTCTCCCGCACCACACCGGCCAGCCGCCGGTCCCGACTCAGTGCGAACACCGCGGACAGCTGGTGCTCGCGCATGGTCTTGACCGCCGCCCGCGGACCGCTGCCGGCCCCGATGGTGGCGGCTGGTGGCTCCATGATGGAGCTGGCGGTCAGTACCCGGGCCCGGTCGACATCTGCAACGAACTGGGCGACGTAGTCGTTGGCCGGGTCGGTCAGGATCTCCTCGGCCGTACCGATCTGTACGATCCGACCATCGCGCATCACCGCGATGTGGTCACCGATCCGCATGGCCTCGTTGAGGTCGTGGGTGATGAACACGATCGTCTTGCCCAGCCGGCTCTGCAGTTCCAGCAACTGGGTCTGCATGTCCCGACGGATCAGCGGGTCGAGCGCGCTGAACGCCTCGTCCATCAGCAGCACGTCGGTGCCGGCCGCGAACGCGCGGGCCAGTCCGACCCGCTGCTGCATCCCGCCGGACAGCTGGCTGGGCAGGTTGTCCTCCCAGCCTTCCAGTCCGACCAGGGAGAGCGCTTCGGCGGCCTTCTCGCGCCGCTCGGCGGTGGGCAGGCCCTGTACCTCCAGCCCGTACGCCGCGTTGTCCAGCACCGTGCGGTGCGGCAGCAGCGCGAAATGCTGGAAGACCATGCTGACCTTGCTGCGTCGCAGCTCCCGCAGCGCCTTGGGGCGCAGCGAGGTGACGTCCACCCCGTCGATCTCGACCCGACCCGAGGTGGGCGGCAGCAGGCCGTTGAGCATCCGGATCAGCGTCGACTTGCCGGATCCGGACAGACCCATCACGACGAAGATCTCACCGGGGGCCACCTCGAAGGACGCGTCGATCACGGCGGGCGTCGCACCCTGCCGGCGGACATCCTCCCGGCTCGCACCCGACGCGAGCGCGGTGGCGGCGTGCTCCGGGCGTTTCCCGAACACCTTGTACAACGATTCTGCGCGTACGGCTGGCACGATCTCCTCTTCGCTCCTGGCCGCGACGCACGGGCGTCGGCCTGGCGTACAGGCGTCGATCCCTCGTGCGCGCCGCAGCCCGTGGGGGGCTCGACCCTGGTCGGCACGCATCGGCACGACCGGGTCCACGTCCGGCGGAACCCGCTCCGGCGGCCCGCGGCGTCCGAGGCGCTGCCCGAACGCGTGCGGCGGCTACGGCTTCCGCAACGCCCTGCACCCTAGCGGAGACGCATCTGGACGCAGCCGAGCAGCGCAACTGGACCGTTACGTTGCGCGATCAAAGGAGTCTGAAAATGCCCCTACAGGACATGATTCTCAATAAATACGACCACGATCAGTTATCGTTCTGTGATCAGCTCCATCCGGAGCGGACCCCGCTACCCGCGCCCGGAAGCACATGCCCGCCCAGCCGGGGTGACTGTGCGTGACTTCAGCTGTAGTCCGCAGCGATCTCCCGGGCCCGGTCCCGGGCCGCCTCCAGCGCGGCCAGCAACGCCGCCCGGACCTTGTGGTTCTCCAGCTCGCGGATCGCGTTGATGGTGGTACCGGCCGGCGAGGTGACCGCCTCACGCAGTCGTACCGGATGCTCACCGGAATCCCGCAGCATCACCGCCGAGCCGATCGCGGTCTGCACGATCAGGTCGTAGGCCACCTGCCGGGGCAGCCCCAGCAGGATGCCGGCGTCGGTCATCGCCTCGACCAGATAGTAGATGTACGCAGGCCCGGAACCTGACAGCGCCGTCACCGCGTCCTGCTGCGACTCCGGTACCCGGATGGTGTGACCGAGCGGGGTGAACATCTCCTCGGCGAGCGCCAGCTGCGCGGCAGTGGCGTGACTGCCTCCCGAGATCGCCGTCATCGCCTCGTCCACCAGCGCCGGGGTGTTGGACATGACCCGCACGACAGGCGTGCCCGCAGGCAGGTGCTTTTCGAAGAACGCGGTCGGCAGACCGGCACAGATCGACACGACCAGTACGCCCGCCGGCACCTGCGGCCCCAGTTCGGCCAGCAGCGCCGGGGCGTCCTGTGGCTTCACCGCGACGGTCAGGACGTCGGCCTCGGCGACGGCGACCGCGTTGTCCACCACCCGTACGCCGTAGCGTGCGGACAGTTCCTCCGCGCGTTCGGTGCGTCGGGTGGTGGCCAGCAGCCGGCTCGCCGGCCAGCCCGCCCGCAACAGTCCGGACAGCAGCGTCTCACCCATCTTGCCGGCGCCGATCACGGCCACGGTGTGCTGACGTTCCATCCGATCACCGTAATGCCCGCGCCGCGCCTGACCGGGTGAACCCGGGCGACTCCCATCCTGTGGCCGTTCCGGCCCACGAACCCTGCCGCGGGCCGGAACTGCGGCCGTCCTCAGCCGAAGAAGACCTCGGCCTCGGCGTAGCGCTCCGCCGGTACGGTCTTGATCTCCCGGGTGGCCTCGGCCAGCGGCACCCGGACGATGTCCGTGCCGCGCAGCGAGACCATCTTGCCCCAGTCCTTGTCGTGCGCGGCGTCGATGGCGTGCAGCCCGAAGCGGGTGGCCAGCACCCGGTCGAACGCGGTCGGCGTGCCACCGCGCTGGATGTGGCCGAGCACGACGGCGCGCGCCTCCTTGCCGGTGCGCTGCTCGATCTGGTCGGCCAGCCACTGGCCGATGCCGCCGAGCCGGATGTGGCCGAACGAGTCGAGCTTGTCCGACACCGTCTTCTCGCCGGCGGCGTCCTGCGGGGTGGCGCCCTCGGCGACCACCACGATCGGCGAGTACTGGCTGCGGAAGCGTTCCTCGATGTAGCCGCACACCTGCTCGACGTCGAACTTGCGTTCCGGGGTGAGGATCACGTTGGCGCCGCCGGCCAGGCCGGAGTGCAGCGCGATCCAGCCGGCGTGCCGGCCCATCACCTCGACCACCACCGTGCGGTGGTGGCTCTCGGCGGTGGTGTGCAGGCGGTCGATCGCCTCGGTGGCGATGTTGACCGCGGTGTCGAAGCCGAACGTGTAGTCGGTGGCGCCGAGGTCGTTGTCGATGGTCTTCGGTACGCCGATGACCGGCACCCCTTCGGCGTGCAGCTTGGCCGCCGCGCCCAGGGTGTCCTCGCCGCCGATCGCGATCAGCGCGTCGACCCCCTGCTTGGCAAGCTGTTCGCGGATACGGCTGACGCCGTCCTCGGTGCCGAACGGGTTGGTACGCGAGGAGCCCAGGATCGTGCCGCCGCGCGGCAGGATGCCACGGACCTCGGCGATCCCCAGCGGCATGGTGGCGCCCTCCAGCGGGCCACGCCAGCCGTCCCGGAACCCTACGAACTCATTGCCGTACGTCTTGACGCCCTTGCGGACGACCGCACGGATCACCGCGTTGAGACCTGGGCAGTCTCCGCCACCAGTGAGCACGCCGATGCGCATGATCGCTCAGCCTTTCCGTCGTGTCTGCGATCTCCGGCCGTCCCGTCGGAACGACCGCTACGGCTGTTGACCTGGGTTCCGGCGCCGTTGCCGCCCAATGCTGGCCAGCCTGTCGCCCGGCCGTGGTCCGGCCCGGGCACAAATGTGGCAACGAATCCCCGCTGTCCGGGCAATGCCTGGATCCGGACGGATTCGGTGTCTCCACGGTAACCCCTCGCCCGATCCGATCATGCGATCGGCCGGACCTTCGCTCACCGGTCAGTGGACCGGCTGAACTGACTCCAACCGGTCAACGGACCGGTTGTGCCGCCTGCATCGCCCGCCAGCGGGCCAGGCCGAGTTTCGCATCCGCCAGCGCGTCGTGCCGGTCACTGCCGTGCGCGGGCAGCTCCGGGCGCCCCAGGTCCTCCCAGCGTTGCCGCAGCTCGTGGGTGAACCGGGGGATCTCCCGGGGCAGTGCCGGCATGGCACCCCACAACTGGGCCAGCACGACATGGTCGTACGCGGCGAGCCAGGCCCACAGTTCGATCTTCTCGACACTGCCGTCCCGCAACGGTGCGGTCAGGTAGTCGTACAGATCGTCACGGATCCGCTGCCGGGAACTCCACGCCGGATCTGCCGGTGAGGGCAGCTTGTCCAGCACGTGACGCCGTACCCACTCGATCGCCCGGGTCGGGTCGAATTCCGTCGACACCGCATAGAACTCCCGGTCAGCCTCGTCCACCACGCCGATCGAGACAAGATCGATGGTCCGACCATCCTCGATGAACTCGCAGTCGACAAAGTACCTGCGCACCCGCTCGGGCCGTCCCCTCGCCATGCGGGCACCCTACGCTGCGCCACCGGCGGGAGCGGTGACGCACCCGGCTCCGCGGAGTGACCCGCCATGGTTGGCCTACCGCCACCCGGCACGACAGCCGGTCAGGGCGGACCACGAGGTGTCGCGCCGCCCGACGAGGCCGTAAGGTGCCAGGCCATGACGTTCTCCATCGTCGCGCGCGGCACCGGCACCGGACCGGACGGCGGCGCGCACCAGGTGTTCGGCGTGGCCGTCGCCAGCAAGTTCCTCGCCGTGGGTGCCGCGGTGCCGGCCGCCGACCCGGCTCTGGGCGCCATCGCCACCCAGGCCGCAGCCAACCTGGCCTACCGACCGCAGGGACTGAGCCTGCTGCGTACCGGCGTGGCGGCGGCCGATGTGGTCGCCGGACTGACCGCGGCGGACCCGCAGCGCGACAGCCGGCAGCTCGGTGTCATCGGCGCCACCGGGCCGGGCGCCAGCTTCACCGGCGCCGACTGCATGGACTGGGCCGGCGGGGTGACCGGACCGGACTTCGCCATCCAGGGCAACATCCTGACCGGACCACAGGTGGTCGAAGCGATGCGGGACGCGTTCGGGTCGACCGGACCGGACCGACCGTTGGCCGAACGGCTGCTGGCCGCGCTGCGCGCCGGTGACGAGGCGGGCGGGGACAGCCGTGGCCGGCAGAGCGCCGCGCTGCTGGTGGCCCGGGAAGGTGGCGGCTACGGCGGTTCCGACGTCGCCGTCGACCTGCGCGTGGACGACCATCCGGCGCCGATCGGCGAGCTGTCCCGGCTGCTGGAGCTGCACACCCTCTACTTCGGCCGACCGGACCCGACCACATTGCTGGAACTCACCGACGAACTGGCCCGCGAGGCCGCCGGCCGACTGGCCCGGCTCGGATACACCGCGCAGCCGCTGGAGCGCGCGCTCGCCGACTGGGCCGGCGTACAGAACTTCGAGGAACGGCTGGTGCCCGGGCACCTCGATCCGCTGGTACTCGAACAGCTACGGGCCGCCGAGGGTACGGAGGTCGACCGGTGAGCGTCCTGGCCATCGACGCCGGTACGACCGGGGTCACCGCCCTGGTGGTGAATCCCGACGGTGCCGTGGCTGCCCGCGGCTACCAGGAGTTCCCGCAGTACTTCCCGCAGCCCGGCTGGGTGGAGCACGAGCCGGAGGAGATCTGGCTGGCGACGTTGACCGCCTGCCGGGCCGCGCTGTCCGCTGCCGGTGACGCCGGCGCCGACCCGGCCACCGCGATCGGCATCACCAACCAGCGCGAGACCGTCGTGCTGTGGGACCGGCGCACCCTGCGGGCACCACGCCGGGCGATCGTCTGGCAGGACCGCCGTACGGCGTCCATCTGCACCGAACTCGCCGATGCCGGCCACGGGCCACGGGTCACCGAACTGACCGGGCTGCGGCTGGACCCGTACTTCTCCGCCACGAAGCTGACCTGGCTGGCCCGCCACGAGCCGGACACCTGGCGCGGGGTCACCGAGGGCCGGCTGGCGGTCGGCACCGTGGATGCGTACCTGGTGTCCCGGTTGACCGGCGGCGAGGTACTCGCCACCGAGGTGTCCAACGCCAGCCGGACGCTGCTCTACGACACGTTCGGTGGCGGCTGGAGCGCGGAGCTGTGCGAGCTGTTCGGTGTACCGGAGGCCGCCCTGCCGGAGGTGGTCCGCTCGTCCGGGGTACTCGGGCACACCGACCCCGACGAATTCCTCGGTCTGCGGTTACCGGTGGCCGGCATCGCCGGTGACCAGCAGGCCGCGTTGTTCGGTCAGGCCTGCTATGAGACCGGGCAGACCAAGTGCACCTACGGCACCGGCTCGTTCGTACTGACCAACACCGGGGACACCCCGGTGCGCTCCGAACACGGCCTGCTCACCACGCTGGCCTGGGACATCGGCGACGGCCCGGTGTACGCGCTGGAGGGCTCGATCTTCGTGACCGGCGCCGCGGTGCAGTGGCTGCGCGACGGGCTGGGCATCATCGGCGCCGCACCGGAGATCGAGGGCCTGGCCCGGACCGTACCGGACACCGGTGGGGTGGTGTTCGTACCGGCGCTGACCGGGCTCGGCGCGCCGCACTGGGACCCGGCAGCGCGCGGCGCGATCATGGGGCTGACCCGTGGCACCACCCGGGCGCACCTGGCCCGGGCGACCCTGCAGGCCATCGCGTACGAGGTGCGCGACGTGATCGACGTGATGGCCGGTGAGATCACCGACGGCAACGAAAAGGGCCGGGTGGTACCGGAGCTGTCGGTGGACGGCGGCGCCAGTGCCAACGACCTGCTCTGCCAGTTGCAGGCCGACCAGCTCGACATCCCGGTACGGCGACCCAAGGTCACCGAGACCACCGGGCTGGGCGCCGCCTTCCTGGCCGGGCTCGCCACCGGAACCTGGTCCAGTACCGAGGAACTGTCGGCCACCTGGCAGCTGGACGCCCGGTTCGAGCCGTCCGGGGACACGGATGTGGACGGCTACCGGCAGTGGCGTACGGCGGTGGAGCGGACCCGGAGCTGGGCACGGTGACCCGGTGTGACCAACACCGCAGTAGAACGCAGACGCCCCGGTGCCCCGTCCTCGTGGGACGGGCACCGGGGCCGGCGACCATGTGGTCGCCGATCCTGACGCGGCCTGCCTGCCGCACGCCTGCTGCCTGCCCGGACATGCCCCCGAACGCCGGTCGGACAGCTGCTGGCGGCAGCGTCCGCCGCCGCGTCAGCCCCCGTGACCGACGTCGAACCCACGTTGGTCGTCGGCCAGCCTGCCAGCTCCGAACCACCCGAACTGTCGGCTGGCCGATACACCAGGTGTAGACAGCACGACACTTCGCCCTGATCCTGTAATAAGCGCATTGCGCTCCGCTGGCATCATGGACACGGTCCGCCGCCAGAGCCGCGCACCATCACGGCCCGGTTACTTCTGGTAGCGATCGACGGACAGGAGGGACCAGGGGTGGACAGGCAGTTCACGGGCTTCGACGACGGGCTGGCCGGCGTGGAGATGTTTTCCGGGTTGGACGCCGAGGTACACCGCCGCATCGCGGCCGCGGCCGTACCCCGCAGCTACCGCAAGGGTCAGCTGCTGTTCGTCGAGAACGACCCCGGTGAGTCGCTGATCGTCGTACGACGTGGCGCGGTCGCCGTGTTCCGAACCTCCCCGGCCGGCGAACGCGCGCTGCTGCACGTGGTGCGGCCACCGGGCGTACTCGGTGAGGTGTCCCTGCTGGACGGCGCACCCCGGTCGGCCTCGGTGGAGGCGATCGAGAACTGTCAGGCCCTGGCGCTGTCGCGGGCCGCGTTCCTGGAACTGGTACACGCCAATCCACGGATCCTCGACAGCGTCATGCACGCGCTGGGCGGACTGATCCGCCGGCTCACCGAGCAGAACACCGACCATGTGTTCCTGGACCTGGCCGGCCGGGTGGCCAAGACCCTCGTACGCCTCGCCGGCGGGGGCAGCGCCGCGATGGTCACCGTGGAGCTCAACCAGAGCCAGCTGGCCGAGATGGCCGGCGGTTCCCGACAGAGTGTCAACCAGGCGATCGGTACGTTCGCCGGCCGTGGCTGGCTGCGCACCGAGGGACGGCGGATCGTGATCACCGACCTCGCCGCGCTGCGGCGGCGCGCCGGGGTCACCGACAGCTGAGAGTTCGACCCGGACGCCGGCGCGCCGCCACCCAGGGGCCAGCTGGCCGGTGGTGCGTCAGCCGGCGAAGATCCCGGCCGGGAAGGCGCCGGCCCGTACCGCGGTGCGGGTCAGTTCCGCGCCCAGTTCGGTGAGCCGCGCCACCCCGTCGGCGCCGAGCGCGCGGTACGGCGCAACCGCCAGCCGGTCGGTGTCGTCCTCGATCTGCTGCCGCAGTTCGACACCGGGCCCGCTGGGCGCGCCCGACCCGTCGAGCAGGCCACGTGCCCGCAGCCGGTCCCGGGCTGCGTTCCAGTCCTCGTCGGTCCACCCCCGGCTGGTCTGGGCGAACTCCCGGGTGAATCCGGTACCGCCGGCGGTGTGCGTGACCAGCGCCGACAGGCCGTCCAGCTCGGCGGCGAGCAGTACCGCGATGTGGCCGTCACCCCGGTACTCGCGTAGCAGCGTGATCGCGTGCCACAGGGCGAGATGCGGCTCGTCGGGGTCGGGCAGGTCCGCGTGCGCCGCGTACAGCGGCCGGCCCGCCGGGTCACAGGCCGCAGCCGCGCAGATGGCGCGGCCGTAACGGCCGCGCCATCTGGGTGCTGTCTGTCAGTAGCGGTAGTGGTCGGACTTGTACGGGCCCTCGATCGGAATGCCGAGGTAGTCGGCCTGCGACTTGGTCAGTTCGGTCAGACCGACACCGAGCGCGTCCAGGTGCAGCCGGGCGACCTTCTCGTCCAGGTGCTTGGGCAGCCGGTACACGCCGGTCGGGTACTCGTCGAGCCGGGTGTGCAGCTCCATCTGCGCGATGACCTGGTTGGCGAACGAGTTGGACATCACGAAGCTCGGGTGTCCGGTCGCGTTGCCCAGGTTGAGCAGCCGGCCCTCGGACAGCACGATGACGGTGTGACCGTCGGCGAACGTCCAGACGTCGACCTGCGGCTTGATGTTCATCGACGAGATGCCGGGCAGCCGGGACAGGCCGGCCATGTCGATCTCGTTGTCGAAGTGGCCGATGTTGCCGACGATCGCCTGGTGCTTCATCTTCGCCATGTGCTCGGCGGTGATGACGTCCTTGCACCCGGTGGCGCTGACGAAGATGTCGGCCTGGCCGACCACGTCGTCGAGGCGGGCGACCTGGTAGCCGTCCATCGCGGCCTGCAGCGCGTTGATCGGGTCGATCTCGGTGACGATGACCCGGGCGCCCTGGCCGCGCAGCGAGTCGGCGCAGCCCTTGCCCACGTCGCCGTAGCCACAGACGACGGCTGTCTTGCCACCGATCAGTACATCGGTTGCCCGGTTGATGCCGTCGATCAGCGAATGACGGCACCCGTACCGGTTGTCAAATTTCGACTTGGTCACCGAGTCGTTCACGTTGATCGCCGGGAACAGCAGCTCGCCACGCTCGGCCAGCTGGTAGAGCCGGTGTACACCGGTGGTGGTCTCCTCGGTCACGCCCTTGATGCCACGCGAGAGGGTCGTCCACTTCTGCGGTTCGGCGGCCAGCGAGGCGGCCAGCAGCCGCAGCACCATCGACTCTTCCTCGGACTCCGCGGTGTCCGCCGCCGGCACCGCGCCGGCCTTCTCGAACTCCAGGCCCTTGTGCACCAGCAGGGTGGCGTCGCCGCCGTCGTCCAGGATGAGGTTCGGGCCCTCACCCACGCCGGCGCCGGGCCAGGTCAGCGCCTTCTCGGTGCACCACCAGTACTCCTCCAGACTCTCGCCCTTCCAGGCGAAGACCGGTACACCGGCGGGCTTGTCCGGGGTGCCGGTCGGGCCGACGGCCACCGCGGCGGCGGCGTGGTCCTGGGTGGAGAAGATGTTGCAGGACGCCCAACGGACAGCAGCGCCCAGGTGGGTCAGGGTCTCGATCAGCACGGCGGTCTGCACGGTCATGTGCAGCGAGCCGGTGATCCGCGCGCCGGCCAGCGGCTGGCTGGCGCCGTACTCCTCGCGCAGTGCCATCAGGCCGGGCATCTCGTGCTCGGCGAGCTGAATCTCTTTGCGGCCGAACTCGGCCAGGCTCAGATCGGCGACCTTGAAGTCACCGGGCGGGTTCTCGGATGGGGCCACGTCATCTCCTACGGTCGACCTGTGCCGCCGAGTGTAGGGACCAGAACTCGATTCCTGCACGGACGGCTGGCTATTCCTGACACAGAAATGTCAGACTCGGTTGATGCGCATCACGGAGGCTGCCACCCGGCTCGGACTGTCCGCCCGCATGCTGCGCTACCGGGAGAGTCTCGGGCTGCTGCCACCCGCCCACGACGGGCGGGCCGCCGGCGCGCACCGCAGGTACGACGATACCGACGTGTCCACCGTCGCTCTCGCCCTGTCGTTGGAGCAGCGCTACGACGTGAGCCCCGCCGCACTCGCGTTCGCGGTCCGGGTGCTGGCCGAACCGGACGTGGCCCGGCGGGTACGGGAACTGGGCCAGCGCCTCGGACGCCTCACCCCTCCCCCGGTACGGGCGCTGGACTTCGAGAAGCAGCGTGCGCTGCGCTGGCTCAACGGCTCACGCTGAACGCCGGGCCGGACGGTAGCCCGGGCAGACCGGTCCGACCGGGCTACCGTCCGGTCAGCGGGTGCCCTGCCGCCACGAACTCAGGTACTCGCGCTGGTCCGCGCTGAGCGCGTCGATCTGTACCCGCATCGCGGCCAGCCGCAACCCGGCCACCTCGCCGTCGAGTTCATCGGGCACCGGATGTACCCCGGGCGTCAGATCCCGGCCGGCCAGCCAGGCTGCGGTCAGTGCCTGACCGGCAAATGCGATATCCATCACTGCGGCCGGATTGCCCTCGGCGGCAGTGAGGTTCACCACCCGACCCTCGGCGAGCAGCAGCAGTCGGCGGCCGTCTCCCAGGACGAACTCGTCGGTGTGCGCGCGAACCCCGGAGCGGCGCTCCACCGCCAGGTCGGTCAGTGCCGGAATGTCGATCTCCACATCGAAGTGGCCGGCATTGGCCAGTACCGCGCCGTCGGGCATCAGCGCGAAGTGTTCGGCGCGCAGCACGTCCCGGTTGCCGGTGGCCGTCACGAAGACCTCGCCGACGGCTGCGGCCTGCTCCATCGGCAGTACCTGGTAGCCCTGCAGGGTGGCGTCCAGCGCCCGTACCGGATCCACCTCGGTCACCACCACCCGGGCGCCGAGCCCCCGGGCGCGTTCGGCGATGCCGGTGCCGCACGGCCCGTAGCCGGCGACCACCACCGTACGGCCGGCCAGCAGCATACTGGTCGCCCGCATGATTCCATCCACTGTGGACTGACCAGTGCCGTACCGGTTGTCCACCAGGCGTCGGGTCGCGGTCTCGTCCACCGCCACCATCGGGAAGCGCAGCACGCCCTCCCGGTGCATCTGACGCAACCGCAGCACCCCGCTGGTGGTCGCCTCACAGCCGGCCCGCACCGCACCGGCCCGCTCGGCCTGATCGGTGTGCAGCGCGTTGACCAGATCGCCACCTTCGTCGAAGACCAGTACCGGGTCGATCCCGAGCGCCGCGGCCAGATGCCGGTGGTAGGTGTCCTGGTCAACCCCGCTACGGGCGAACACCCCCACCCCGTACTCGCGCACCAGCGCGGCAGCTGTGTCGTCCTGTGTAGACAGAGGATTGGACGCGGCCAGCCGTATCTCCGCACCGCCGGCGACCAGCGCCCGCAGCAGTCCCGCGGTCTCCGCGGTGACCTGCAGGCAGGCCGCCACCCGCAGCCCGTCGAACGGCCGTTGCGCAGCGAAACGCTCCCGTGCCGCGCGCAGTACCGGCATCGAGCGCTCGGCCCATTCGACCCGCCGCACCCCGGGCCCGGCCAGGGCCAGATCGGCCACCTCGTACTGGCTGCCGGTGTCCATCCGCTCCCCTATCCCCGCCCGATACCGTGCACCCTAATCCGCCGACCGGTCCGGACCTGGGTGCCCGGCGACAACCCGGTGCCGTTGGACCGGAAAGTACCGTGCCGCGAGGTCCGTAACGGCCGTGGCCGCGGTTCGTGGGACCATTGGCCTGTCCCGGTAGCCGAGGTGAGGTGACGATGGCCGGCACACAGGTCAGAGCGACCCGGCAGCGCGCCGCGGTCCGTGAGGTACTGGCCGAGACCGACGAGTTCCGCAGCGCACAGCAGTTGCACGACCTGCTGCGCCAGCGCGGCAACCCGATAGGTCTGACCACCGTGTACCGGGCGGTGCAGCAGCTCACCGAAAGCGGTGAACTGGACGTGATCACCATCTCCGGTGACGAGAAGCTCTACCGGCAGTGTGCCCGGCAGGCGCACCACCACCATCTGGTCTGCCGTGACTGTGGTCGGACCCGAGAGGTGGACGTACCGGCGGCCGAGCGTGCCGCTGTCTCGCTGGCCAACCAGTACGGCTACACCGGCGTCCACCACACGCTGGAGATCTTCGGCCGCTGCCCGCAGTGCGCCGCCGCGCAGCCGGCACCGGAACCGACCTGACCGCACCGACCGGGGTGCGGTCAGGCCGAGCCATCGGTCAACAGTCCAGGATGACCCGGAGCGCGTCACGCAGCAGGGCCGGGTCTGCGCCCGCGCCTGTCCGCCAGCCGATCACACCGTCCGGCCGTACCAGCACCGCGCCGCCAGCAGGCACCCCGTAGGCGGCAGCGAACCCGCCATCGGCGTCGATGAGATCCGGACCGGCGCCCTCGGCCCCGAGGACATGGGCGTCCATTCGGATACCGGTCTCCTGCCCGACCTTCGCCGCGACCTCGGCCCACCGCCGGTCGCCGGTCGCCGGTCGCCGGTCCGCCGGTCAGCAGAACGAAGCCCCGATAGAACAGTTCGCGGGTGGACACCCTGGTTGCGTTGCGGATCAGCCAGACGTGCGGCGCCCGGGTACCGGGCCGCCCACTCGGCCGGGTCGGATCCTCGAACAGCGCGGCCGTCTCCTCCGCACCACTCGTCGCTTCCTCGGCGACGAACGCACCGCTGGGGCGGACGTAACCGAACATCAACGCGTTCGGTTCGACGGGCGCGGGCAACGTGTCGTCGATCAGGTCGGGACGCTGCCGTTCGATCATGTTCACGTACTGCCAGTCGGCGATGGTCTCGTCGTAGGGCAGTTGCTCGTCGCTGTGTCCGGCCAGTAGGCCGGGGCCGGCTTCGCCCTTGACCACCGCGGCGAGTTTCCAGGCCAGGTGCAGCCCGTCGATCATCGCGGTGTTGCCACCCTGGCCGCCGGTCGGCGGCATCAGGTGGGCCGCGTCGCCGACCAGGTGCACCCGGCCGGCCGACATCCGGTCGGCCACCCGGTGGCCGATCTCCCAGGTGCTCTGACCCAGTACCTGCAGTTGCAGGTCGGGCACCCCGACGATGGTACGGACGAGTTCGACGACCTGCTCGTCGGTGCGGTCGGGGTCCGCGGACATCGCCGCCACGTACTCCCCGCGGCGGTCGGTGGACACGAACGCGCCGGAACCGTCCGGCAGCGCCGGGTTCTGCGCGTAGTACATCAGCACCGCCGCGTCCGGCAGCCGGTCGTCGAGGCCCGCGGTGAACAGCACAGTGGTGGTCTGGCCGAACGAGCGTCGGCTGTGCGTACCGATGCCCACCGACCGGGCGATGTCACCCCGGTGGCCGTCCGCGGCGACCAGATGATCGGCGGTGATCTGGTACGTCTGATCGGTTCCGAGGTCGCGCAGCATGACCGTCACCCCGTCGTCGTCGCAGGTGAAGGACTCCATCCGGGTGGCGAACCGCAGGTCGGCGCCGAGTTCGGCGGCCCGGTCGGCGAGCGCCCGCTCGGCTCTCTGCTGGCTGGCCATGCCGGGTGGCGCCGGCGAGAGCGTACCGAAGTCCGGGAAGGACTCGGCGAAGCTGTGCATCACCCGGCCCACGGCGCTCTCGCAGATCGTGATGACCATCTCGGGTCGACCCTCCGGCGTGGCGTCGAGGATGGCGTCGGTGAGCCCGGCGGCGCCGAGCGCTTCCATGATCGGCGGCATCTGGCCGCGCGCCTTGGGCTGCTGGGAGGTGCCAGGGTGGCGGTCGACCAGGGTGGCCGACACCCCGTGCAGGCCCAGGAACAGGGCGGTGGACAGGCCGGACAGGCCGGCGCCGACGATCAGTACGGGCGTGTGCTGGTGGTTCATAGGGTGCCCCGTTCGAGGGTAGGATAGTTCGACGCCTGGGATATCTCACTGGATCGGAATATCTCGACGGATCGAAATATAGAGTGAAGCCAGAGTGACGTCAAGGAGCATCGTGGTGATGTCAGGCGATCGGCGGCGCGAACTGTACGCGGGACTGGCCCAGACCATGCGCGAGTCGGCGGCGCGCACGGTGATGCTGCACCAGACCGTCGCGGACCGCTTCGGCCTGAACTCCACCGACGTCAAATGCCTGGACCTGGCCCGCGACGAGGAACACCTCACCGCCGGCCGGTTGGCCGAACTGACCGCCATGAGCACCTCGGCCGTCACCGCCGTACTGGATCGGCTCGAACGCCGTGGCCTGGTCGAACGCCAGCGCGACCCGGCCGACCGGCGCAAGGTGATCGTGGTGTCCACCGGTGCGCACCTGGCTGCCGGCAAAGACATCTTCGACCGGCTGAGCCGCGAGGTCGAGGCGGTACTGGCCGACTACAGCGAGGCCGAGGTGGACGCGTTCGTACGCATCATGACCCGGTTCAACGAACTGGCCCGTGGCTTCACCGCGACCCTCGCCGAGGAGAACATGCGCGCCACCGGGAAACAGGGGCGACAGACGGACCCGGGCTCAAGCTGACGTCACCTGTGACGTCGTTAGCCGGGCGCCAAGATCTCGGTGGCGCCCACGGTGACCTCGTCGTCGCTGCCCGCCGGTCCGAGTACCAGGACCGGGGTGGCGTCCGGGTGGCTGCGGCCGGCGGCGCGCAGCACCGCTCCGGCGTCGGTCCCGGAGGCCACCACCCGGCCGTCCAGTACGGCCCGGTAGTGCCCGATCCCTTCGGTGCCGCACCGGTCGGCGACCGGTACCGCGGCAGCCAGGTCCGCTTCCGGCCGGGCCGGCGGCACCACCAGCGGTGGCAGCTCCGGATGCCGGGAGACCTCATATTCCCCGGCGGTACGTTCGCGGCGGTGCCGGCGCCGCAGCCAGAAGAAGTGCAGCACGATCGCCGGGCCCATCAGCACCATGCCCGGTATGGGCGTGGTCAGCACATGCAGGTGGAACAGCGTGGTGATGGTGGCGACGCAGCCCAGTGTGACGGCGGCCGCCGCGCGCCCGGCGGCCGCGGAGTACGCCTTCTCCGCCGCCAGCGGCCACAGCACGATGAACAGCAGATCACCCAGCCCGGTGAACACGGCAGCGCTGCCAGCCCCCCAGCCCATCATCGGCGCGAACGGCAATGCCTGCAGCCGGGTGGCGAAGTCCAGGGTCGTCGGCATCAGACCGGTCGCGACGAGGTCGTAGCCGGTGACCGCGATCGCGAAGACCACGGTGTCGCGGGCCCGGATGCCGCTCTGTGCCCAGGTGTTGCAGACGCCCACCACCAACAGGAGCAGCACCAGGTCGTTGAGTCCGATGAACAGCGCCGAGCTGGCACCGCCGGTCAGCGCCAGAGCGACATCCCCACCGGCGAGCAGTACCGCGACGCCGAACGCGGCGAGCTTGCCGGTCAACGGGCTCAGCATGAAATACAGCAGGCCCACCCCGAAAAGGACCAGCATCGTAGCGATCAGCGCCCGGGGCAGCTGCAGGTACAGCGGCGGCACCACGACCAGCACGACGAAACTGAAACCCACGTCACGCAGGTTGAACACGCCGACCGGCGGGCGGTCCACCCGGACCCGGTGGAAGTAGACCCGGGCAGCCAGCACGGTGAGCAGCACCAGCGCCGTCGCCACCAGTACCGAACTCAGCGGAGCGTCCACGTACCGGCCTCCTCGTCACGGGCCACGACCGTCTCGCGCAGCAACGACCGGACGAACTGCGGCCGGCCCAGGCCGGACAGCTCACCGTGCACCACGATCTTGCGTACCGGCAGGTCCGCCGCACCGGCCAGGCTCTCCAGCCGGGCCACCAGCGCGGGATCGTCCTCCGGTCCCAGTACATGCAGGTCGAAGCCGTCCGCCGCGGCCTCGGTGCGGTAGCGCACCGGCAACGGCAGCACCGGCTCGGCCTCCAGCAGTTCCAGAATGTCGCGCTGGTAGAGCCGTACGCCGTCCGAGCCGGGACTGAACTCGGCCTTGCCCAGCAGCGGGGAGGTCGCCGGCTGCCCGGCCATCTCGCAGCTCACCGGGCCGGGCAGGACCCGTACCAGATCACCGGTGGCGTAGCGGAGCAGCAGCGTGGTCTCCCGGTACGGCTGGAACGGGGTGACCACCAGCGTGCCCACCTCGCCGGGGCCGACCGGTTGGTAGGTCTGCGGGTCCAGGATCTCCAGCAGTCCCTGCTCCGAGGCGAAGTGCAGGTGGCCCTCCGAGCAGTTCTGCCCGGACACCGGGAACGTCTCGGTCATCCCGTACGTGTCGCGGACCGGTGCGCCGAACAGCTGCTCGGCCCGCCGGGTCAGCGCGGCGGTGAGGATCTCCCCACCGCAGGTGATCTGCTCCAGGCCGAAGTCCGCCGCACGGTAGCCCAGCTTCTCACCCAGCTGGACCAGTTCACCCAGATGGCTGGGGTTCACGGTCAACGCGCTGACCTTCGGCTTCTTGCCGGGCAGATGTACCGGGGTGGCCAGTCGGGTCAGCGCCTCAGCCGGGTCGACCACACCCATCAGCACGTAGCCGGCGCCGATCAGCTGCGCGGAGTTCAGTGTGGTGTGCACGGCCAGGGCGGCCCGGGAACTGACGCAGATGGCCAGTACGTCGGACGGGCCGAGGCCGGCGTTCATCATCCGGAACATCGCGCTGTACCCGGCGGCCAGGGACAGCTCGTACGCCGAGAACCAGCAGGACGTCGGGATCCCGGTGCTGCCGGTCGTGTACGCCTGCAGTACCGGTTCGGACCGGGCGCTGACGAATGCTTCGGGCAGCGCGCGCAGCGCGGTCTTGGTCGTCGGCGGCAACTCGGCGCGACGCTGGAAGGTCAGCTCGTCGGGCGTCAACCCGAGACGGTCCAGGGTCTGCCGGTAGTAGATGGTGTCCCGGTACGCCGCGCGGACCGCGGCACGCCACCGGCGGGCGTCGCCGACCTCCCGTACGTCGGGGTCGGTGACCCGGCCGAGCGCTTCCATCACCTGCTCGTGGTCCAGCCGGCCGAACTCCGCGTGGGTACGGCGTACGTGCCGGGCCAGGGTCTCGACGTCGTCGGCCCGGATCCGACGACCCAGCGCGACCGCCAACCCGTGCCGCAACTGACGCCATGCGGTGTCAAGCATCGTCCACCATCCGAACGATCGGAGATCGGCGCGCGCGGTGACCGCGCGCGCCGACCAGGTGCTGTTCGATCAGGACGTCTCCAGGCACATGAAGACGATCGCCGAGAACGAGCTGAGCACGTACTTCAGGTGCTTCGCCGAAGCCAGCATGGGACACCTCCCTTCGCCGCTGGTCAGGTATCCACATCCAAGCTCCACCGGGCGGGCAGGACCACGAACGTCCACTAGCACTCTGACCGGATCTTTCGACTCGTCCGGTCACCGCACTAGACTCTCGGAATGGCCGAGGAACCGCTCGTCGCGGCCGATTCCCTGCTCGCCGATCTGCGGCGGGCTGCGGGGCTGACCCAGGAGGAACTCGCCGAACGCACCGGCCTGAGCACCCGCGGCATCAGTTCGATCGAATGCGGTCGGGTGACCCGTCCGCACCGCCGTTCGCTGGAGTCGATCGCGGGCGCGCTCGACCTCGACCCGGCAGACCGGGCCCGGCTGCTCACCCACTACCGTGGCCGTCCCGGCACCGTGGCAGCGCGGCAACCTGATTCCGGGCCGCTGGCGAGATCCGACCCGCCGTTTCGTCCGGCCCAGCTGCCGGCGGCGCTGTCGGGATTCGTGGGTCGAAGCCCGCAGCTGCGCCGCCTCGACGCGCTGCTCGCCGACGCGGCCGCCGGCCCGACGATCCTCATCGCCACGGTGGACGGGACCGCCGGGGTGGGCAAGACGGCACTGGCACTGCACTGGGCCCATCAGGTTCGGGACAGGTTCCCGGACGGCCAGCTGTACGTCAACCTGCGCGGCTACGGCCCGGGGGCGCCGGCCGAACCAGCAGTGGTGCTGGCACAGTTCCTCGCCGCCGTCGGCGTACCGGCCGATCAGCTACCGGCCGACACCGAGGCGCGCGCCGGACTGCTGCGCAGCACGCTGGTGGACCGGCGGATGCTGCTGGTACTGGACAACGCGCGCAACGCCGCGCAGGTACGCCCGCTGCTACCCGGCGGTACCGGCTGCGTGGTGGTGGTGACCAGCCGCAACCAGCTCACCGGGCTCAGCGTCCGGGACGGCGCCTACCGGGTCAGCCTCGACCAGCTCGGCGGCGCCGACGCCACCGCGCTGCTCGGCCGCTACGTCGGCGACGCCCGGCTCGCCGGCGAACCGGCCGCGGTGGCCGGGATCCTCCGTCAGTGCGCGGGGCTGCCGTTGGCGTTGAGTCTGGTCGGCGACCTGGCCACCCGGGACCGCACGTTGTCCGAGGTGGCCGCCGAACTGGCCGACCACCGCACCAGCCTGGCGGTGCTGGCCGCCGGGGACGACGACACCAGCGTGCGTACCGTGTTCTCGTGGTCCTATCGGGCGCTGCCGGCCGAGGCCGCACTGCTGTTCCGGATGCTGGGGCTGCACCCCGGGCCCGACATCGGGCTGCCCGCCGCGGCCGCGCTGGTCGACCGGCCGGTGCAGCACACCCGGCGGCTGCTGGACACGCTGGCCCGCGGGCACCTGATCGAACAGCGTCGCGCCGGCCACCACGAGTTCCACGACCTGCTGCGGGCGTACGCGCGGGATCTGACCGAACAGCAGGACGACGGCGCCGCACGCAGCGCCGCCGTACACAGATTGTTGGATTTCTACCTCGGTTGCGCGCTGGCGGCCGGCACCGTGCTGGACCCGGGCGACAGCTTGTTGGCCCGACTCGCCACTGCCGCCGGCCCCGCGGTGTCCGGTGGGTCCGGCCGGTTCGGCGACCTGGAGGCGGCCCGGACCTGGCTGGACACCGAACGGGTCAACCTTGTCGCCGCCGCCGGGTACGCCGCCACCGAAGGCTGGGCCGCCCATGCCGGCGACCTGTCCACCGCCCTGTGGCGCTACCTGCACCAGGCCGCATGGCACGACGACGCCCGTACGCTACACGGCGCTGCGCTGGCCGCGGCAGTCGCCACCGGCGATCGGGCGCGGGAGGCGCGGGCGCTGTTCAACCTCGGTACGGTCCATCACCGGCTCGGCGCCAACGAGGTGGCGATCGGTCAGCTGACCGCCTCGGCCGAGATCGCCGGCACTATGCACGACCCGTTCGACGAAGCGCGCTCCCGCGACTATCTGGGGCTCATCCACGCGTCCGTGGGCGACCTGCACGCGGCCATGCACGACCATGAGAGGGCACTCGCGCTGTTCCGCGAAGCGGGCCACCGGGAGGGCGAGGGCTGCTCGCTGAACAATCTCGGCCTGGTGTGCCGCCGTCTCGGTCGGCAGGAGGACGCACTCGGCTACTTCCAGCAGGCCCGGCGGATCACCAAGGAGGTCGGCGACCGCGCCACCGAAGGTGGGGCGACCAACAACATCGGGCTGATCCTGCGCCGGCTTGGGCGCTACGACGCGGCGTTGCGGCACTTCCAGGATGCGCTGGCGATCGCCCGGGAGATCGGGCACCGCGAGGGTGAGGGGTTCGCCGCGTCGAACATCGGCAGCGCGTACACCTCGTTGGGCCGCTACGACGCCGCCGGGGAGTTCCAGCAGACGGCGCTGCGGATGGCCCGCCGTACCGGGATGCCGGCGCTGGAGGCGATCGCGCTCAACCAGTTGGGTCGGATCGCCCGGCTGCTCGGTGACAGTGCCGGTGCGGCGGCCCGGTACCGCGCGGCGCTGGCGGTCAGCGACCGGATCGGCGCCCGCTACGAGCAGGCTCTCGCGTTGGAGGGACTGGGCGAGGCCGCGGACGGTCTGCACCGGCCACGGGAGGCGGCGCGCTACCGGCAGCAGGCGTTGGAGATCCACACCGAACTCGGTACGCCCCGCGCGGACGGACTTCGCCACCGGATCGCCGCCGCCACCGGGCGGCCGGGTCCCCCGCAGGACGCAGACGGTTGAGTGTGTCCCCGGGCGGTCTGACGGCCACCGTCACGGGCCACCGACCGGCTGCCCGCACAGTTCCCGGAGCCGGGCAGCGGTACGGGCCGGGGCGCACGGCCACGGCACCGGTCTGCGCCACACCCGTCGGCACATCGTGCAGATGCCCTCCGGTGTGGGAAAGTGGTCGGCCTCGACCCGGGCACAGTCGGCCGCGATCAGCCTTTCGATGCCCGGGCCGGTATCCGGCGAGGTCATGGTCACGGCGCGTCCAGCGCCACCGGCGTGGCGGTGCCGTCCCTCCACAGGTAGCCGCGGACCCGCTCGACCGGCGGGTCGGCCCAGATCTCGTAGCCGTTGAGCAGGTACGCGCCGGGCATGTCTGCCGGGGTGGCCGCCAGCACCCGGTACATCGGTCCTCGCTCAATGGCCAGCAGGTCACCGAGCGCTGGCACGGCTGGCAAGATGTCGTCCTGCAATTCTGTTCCGGATGTCCACACGTCCGCCGCCTCTCCCGAATCGACCACACTCTGGTCACTTTAGGTAAGACTACGGCTACTTCTAGCTGAAGCTATTTCTCGCGGTAATGGCCGTAGAGTCCGACGCTGGCCGCCAGTGTCCGCAGTGAGTCCGACTCCGAGCGTCGATGTGCCCGCCGTACCATCGCCAGGACCTGGTCCTTGACCACCTGACTGGCCCGGACGTACTGCGGAGCCGACTGCTCGGCATTGAGGAAGCAGGTCAGCGCCTCCCGGTCGCGCTTGCCGGTCATCACCAGCGCACGCCCCAGGTCCGTCCAGTACGCCGCCGACCGGTTCGCCGACCGCAGTCGCCCCGGCCTCAGGGTCTCCGCGACGGCGGCGGTACTGGCCGGGTCGCCCAGTTCGTTCATGATGTTCATCCGCCACAGTCCGACGTTGGTCGGCCCGAAGCTCAGCGAGTTGAAACCGGCACCATCGTCGGGGTCGCCCAGGGTCGCCGCCTCCCGTTCCGCTTCCAGCAGGTGCGCGGCGGCGTCACCAGCACGTCGGCCGATCGCCGCGGCGAGCCCGCTGGCCAGGTGCAGCATGCCGTACACCTGCCGGGCCTCAGGGTCGGCCAGATGCGGCTGCAGCGCGTCCGCCGCGTTCCGGGCGATGTTCGCGGTGGACGGCGTCTCCGGCGGCAGCGCACCGACAAAGGCATGCTGCGCCACCCCGATCCAGGCCGCCTCGCCGGACTCCCGGGCCGCCTGCACGGCAAGGTTCGCCGCATGCCAGGCAAGATCCTGGAACCCCAGCCCGCGCAGGGGGGAACTGACCAGATAGGCGCCTTCGGCCAGGTGCCGCGGCCCGACCGTGGCCAGATCGTAGAGCAGCCCGGCGCATATCGGCATCAGCGCCGCATAGTCGGCCTCGGCCCGGTAGCGCTGCGCCCTGGCGAGATCGGCGTTCAATTGCTCGGTCGACCGGGACGCTGGCCGGCGCTCACCGGCAGTGAGTTCCGCGATGGCCACTCTGATGGCCGGCATCGCCCCGACCGCACGGTCGTGGGTCGGGTTCACCGGCTCTCCCGGATGGCACAGATCGGCCACCGACACCTGCAGCGCACTGGCAACCGCGACCAGCGTCGAACGCCGATCAATCGTCTTCATACCAGCTTCAACCTGGCTGAGGAACGGCTGGGACAGCCCCGCCAACCCGGCGAGCACCGACTGGCTCACGCCGCGCCGGACCCGCCACAGCTTGATCCGGGAGCCGGTGTAATCCTGTGCCACGACGAGCCTCCTGCGTCATTCCTGATCATCTGAACTGACCGATGAACTGATCGATCTGGAATGCATAACTACGCACCGCAGTTGGCGATGCTGGTGAAATAGTCGACACAGTGAGTGAACATCACATCGTGGGCGATCAACGGACCCGGTGTGCGCCCTCGCGCTGAGCGACGACACACCCCCGCGGTGCGGCCGCACCCCGTACCGCGGGCCGTGGCGATGGAGACCGCCCGACGCCCGGGTCCGCAGTCGGCGGGCTCGCGACCGGGCGGCCGATGAGCACCGCGCCGGTCGATAGGTAGCGTTGCGGCATGGACACCTCCGACGCCCCCGCCGCGGGATTCTCCGCCGGTTTCCACCTGTGGTACCTGCTCGCCGGTGGGATCTGCTGCCTGTTGGTGGTCACTGCGGTGACAGCGGCCATCGTGCTCGCGGTGCGGGCCGGGCGCCGGAAGAGGTCCCGCTAGCGGCCGGTGGCCTGACCGGCGCCGTCGGGCAGGTCCGTACCGGTCAGCCGGGCGGACAGCTCCCAGAGCTGCCGGGCGATCGTACGGTCGCTGTTGAGCGCGCTGCGCTTCTCGATCCGGGGGGCGCCACCGCTGCGGCCGGCCGGTCCCACATAGGTGTCCCCGGGCAGATCGGCGATCGCCGCATACAACGTGGGCAGCGCCCCGTGGTCGGCGTCCTGGAACACGAACCGGCCCAACTGCTTCATCACCAGGGCCTGCGGTCCGCGCAGGTGGCTACCCAGCTGGGTGGTGGCCACACCGGGATGTGCGGCCAGCGCGCGTACCGCGCTGCCGGCACCGGTGAGTCGACGTTGCAGTTCGACGGTGAACAGCAGATTGGCCAACTTCGACTGCCCGTACGCCAACCACGGCCGGTAGCGCCGGTTCTCCCAGTTCAGGTCCGTCAGGTTGATGCGCCCCATCCGGTGGGCCGCCGAGGCGACGGTGACCACCCGGTCGGTGATGTGCGGCAGCAGCAGGTTGGTCAACGCGAAGTGGCCGAGGTGGTTGGTGCCGACCTGGAGTTCGAAACCGTCGGCGGTGAGCCCCCGGGGTACCGCCATGATCCCCGCGTTGTTGACCAGGACGTCGAGCTCGCCGGACCATTCGTCGGCGAACGCCCGTACCGAAGCCAGGTCGCTCAGGTCCAGTTGCCGTACCTCGGTCTTGCCGGTGATGGTGTCGGCGACCCGCTCGCCCTTCGCCACGTCCCGTACGGCGAGGATCACCCGGGCCCCCACCTGGGCGAGATCACGTGCGGTGATGGTACCGATGCCGCTGGATGCGCCGGTGACCACGACGGTGCGACCGGACAGGTCAGGCAGGTCGGCGGCGGTCCATGTGCTGTTGGCCATGCCACAGTCTCCCCCGGCGGCCGCCCGCGCAGAAGGCCCGCTGGGCCCTGGTCGCGTTGCGCCCTGCCCGGCCACCGAACGTGCCTTTACGGTCGCTGCCCGCCGCGCTGCGGGACATTCTCTTGACTCGGCCGCGGTAATGGTCCTAGTTTCGCGTGGCGTCCGTGGCCGTCTGCGCGCCGAGCTGCGCCCGGTACGCCGCACGGCGGAGATCACGCATGCCGATCGTGCCGGCCACGCCACCCTGGTCGTCCAGTACCAGTGCCGGCGCCACGTTCTCCCGGCCGGGCAGGCGCATCATCAGCTGCGCCAACGGTTCCGTACGCCGGGTGAGGACGAGACGTTCCAGCGGGGCGGCCACGTTGGCAAGGCTGGTGAGCGGCCGGTCCTGACCCGGCACACGGACCAGGTCGGCCAGCGCCACCAGCCCGGCGGCCCGACCGAACCCGTCGCTCACTGGGATGTACTCCGCATGCTGCGGGTGTCCGGTCAGCGCGTCACCCAGCCGGCTCACCGACCAGACCGCGGGAACCACCAACGGCGCCGGCCGCATCGCGTCCTGGACGGTCCTTCCCGCCAGTTCGTCCAGTACACGATGTACCCGCTGCTCGGCGGTCGCGGAGGCGAGCAGGAACCACCCGACCACCACCAGCCACAGACCACCGATCCCGCGGCCCAGCAGAACCTGGGCCAGGCCCAGCCCCATCAGCGCGATGCCCAGTACGCGGCCGGCCACCGAGGCCATCGCCGTCGCCCGGGAACGACTTCCGGTCCGTTTCCACAACAGCGCGTGCAGCAGCCGACCGCCGTCCAGCGGAGCCGCCGGCAGCGAGTTGAACACCGCCAGCGCCACATTCATCAACGCCAACCAGCCCAGTGCCGCGACGATGACGGCCGGGGCGTCCAGCGCACCTGCCACCGCGGCGAGGCCCACGAAGACGGCCGCACAGGCGACACTGGTCAGCGGCCCCACCCCGACGATGCGTACCTCGGCCCCCGGGCTGGCCGGTTCACCGTGCAGCTCGGCGACACCACCGAGCAGCCACAGGGTCACCGAACCGACCGGTACGTCGTTGCGTCTGGCCACCTTCGCGTGCGCCGACTCGTGGGCGAGCAGCGACGCCAGGAACAACAGGGCGGCGACCACGGAGGTCGACCACCGTCCGGGCGGCCCGAGTGCCGGGTCGGCCACCGGCAGCACCGCGCCGCCGAGGATCCAGGTCACCAGGCCCAGCGTGATCAGCGCCGACCAGTGCACCCGTACCGGTACGCCACCGATGGTCCCGACCCGCGCCGTGTACCGCATGTCCGACACCCCCTTACAGGGTCGATCCCCCGCCCGGGGGCGAAACAGGGGCATTGCGCCCTACCCCGGCCGGCCCTTCGGCCCTGAACCCCGGCCTCAGCGTGGACGGGCTGGTCTTGGCGCCCGTTGTTACCCTGGCGCGGCCCGACCGGCGGCGGTCGACCGTCGGCACTGCTGGCGACACCGACCGTGCCCATCGATGCGATAGCGAGGCAGTCGATGACCCAGCCGACCTCCGTACCGGTGTCCGGCCCGTGCACGCGCTGCGGCATCCAGCTGGACTACCTGCCGGGCATCGACGTGATGCGCTGCCCGAACTGCGGCTACGAGCAGCCCGCGGCCGGGTCCGCCCGTCCGGTGTGGGAACACCCGATCGAGGAACTGGGGGCTCTACCACGCAAGCCGGTCGCGCAGATCGCGCCGTACCGCTACCTGTGCCACAGCTGCGGTGCCCACGCGCAGAGCCCCTCACTGTCGGAGATGTGCCAGTTCTGCGCGGCGCCGCTGGTGGCCGAGTCCGGTGGTGACGGTCAGATCGTGCCGGAGGCGGTACTGCCGTTCGCTCTGGACCAACAGGCCGCATGGCGGAGTTTGCGCACCTGGGCAACCTCCCGCCGGTTCGCGCCGTCCGCGCTGAAGCGGATGACCGACGCTTCGGTGCGCGGTATCTACGTACCGCACTGGACGTTCGACTCCTACACCGTCTCGCAGTACCAGGGCGCCCGCGGCCGGCACTACTACACCTCGAGCAGCTCCACCGACGCCAACGGCAACACGACGACCAGCCAGACGCGGCACACGAGTTGGCGTCGTACCGCCGGCGAGGTTCGAGGCTTCTTCGACGACGTACTGGTCCTGGGTTCCGGCCGGTTGGACCCGGCCAAGATGACCAAGCTCGAACCGTGGCCGCTGCGGCAGTCGGTCGCCTTCCACCCCGACCATCTCACCGGATACCAGACCCTGCGCTACGAACTGGAGCCGGAACAGGCCTTCGAGCTCGCGAAGCGGCGGATGGACCCGGTGGTGCGCACCTCGGTACGCCGCGACATCGGCGGTGACGACCAGCGCATCACGTCGTTGCGGACCTGGCACCACCACGTCCACTACAAGCTGATGCTGCTACCGGTGTGGCTGGCCAGCTACCCGCTCGGGGGCAAGCGGTACGAGGTGCTGATCAACTCCCGCACCGGCGCGGTGCTCGGTGGACGACCGTACAGCGCCGGCAAGATCGCCGTCACTACCGTCGCCGGTGTGCTGCTGCTCATCGCACTGATCACACTGATCGCGCTGGTGATCGGCTAGCCGCCGGCCGGTCCGGCGTCTTCGGCCGGTACGGCGGCCCCGTTGCGCCACCCGTACGGACGGACCCGTACGTCCGGCCCGTCCGGCCCTTCGTGGATCTCGTAGCCGTCCAACAGGTACGCGCCCGGTGTGGTGGTGCCGACCGCGCCGAGCACCCGGTACAACGATCCGCCGTCGATCTCCAGCAGGTCACCGAGGCGCGGTGCCCGGTCGGGTGGTGCTGCGGCGCTCACCGCCACACCGGGCGCGCCCGGTTCTGTGGCGCCCGGTTCTGTGGCGCCCGGTTCTGTGGCGCCCGCTCGTCCGGTGCGTGGTCGCGCGACGGTTCGGCCTGGCACGCCGGGCACATCATCGTCACCCCGCATCCCGGGCACCATCCGCCGGACCGTCGTACCGCGGTCAGTCCGGCCAGGAATCCCAGTACGACGCCGATCAGCGTGGCCAGTCCCTGCGTCCACATCGCTCCCCTGCCTCCCGTGCGGCGCTGTCACATTCACCGTAGAAGCACCGAAGGTGATAGGGGAGGGACGGAAGGTAGCAGATTTCCCGGGTGTCCGCCGCGACTAGGACGCGGCGTCCTAGTCGCGGCGGTGCCGGGCGGTCAACGGGCGGTGGTGCGACCGGACGAGCGCCGCGCCCACAGACCAGTGCGCTCGACAGTGATGGCGCCGTAGCCGCGTTCACCCGCAACTCGCCGGCGACCCGGCCGATCCCGGCGGCGCCGTTGGCAGTCGTGTTCGCTCAGGCGGTACGGACCTGCTCACCACGTCCTGGGCCCGCGGCCTTTCCGGCTTTCTTACGTTCTCCGCCGGCCCGACGAGCGTGGCGGTCCGGAGAGCATGCCTCTGCACCGGTCCGCCACGAACTGAGCGTCCACAGGTGACGGTCAGGCCCCGGCCGGAACCTGGATGTGTTCCCGGATGAGCTGCGCGAGCTGGTCGGGCTGATCCAGCGGGATCAGCGTGTAACTGTCCGCCACCTCCACCAGCCTGCCCTGCGGAAGCAGTTCGGTGAGCCGCCGGCCATTGCCGCGGGACATCACCCGGTCCTCGCTGGCCCAGACCACAAGCGCCGGGCGGTCGAATCCCGGCAGGTTCCTGGCTGCGGTCGGCAGTACCTCCCGGTCCGCGAACACCGCCCGCAGCATCCGTACCGTGTCACGGCGGATCTCCGGTTGCTGCAGCAGCGGCTGCATCCACCGGGCGGTAGCGGCGTCCCCCCGCTTGGTCATCCAGCCGAACGCGATCGGCAGCCGGCGCATCGCCCGGAGCCGCATCTGCTGCATGAAGAGCCCGAACATCCGGGGCGAGAGCTTGCTGCTGAGCGCGAGCGCACGACCGGTCAGGCCGGGCGGGAAGTTGTCGAACGCGTCGCAGGCGACCAGCATGGCCCGTCCCACCCGGGGCGCGGCCGTACCCATCAGCAGTTGGACGAGAGCCCCGCCGGTGTCGTTGCCGACCAGGGTGACGCCCTGCAGGTCGAGGCGGTCCAGGAACTCGGCCACGATCCGGGCCAGCCCTGGCAGGGACAGGTCCGCGTCAGGCATGGCGTGTTGGTGTGCACCCATCGGCAGCGTCGGTACCACGCACCGGTGGTCTGCGGACAGTGCCGCTACCGGACCGTCCCACAGCGAACCGTCCATCATGACCCCGTGCAATAGCACCACCACGGGGCCGTCTCCGCCGCTGTCGGTGTATTCGATCGTGCCTGCGGTCAACTCGACGTCCGGCATGCCGTCCCCTCATACGAGATGAACAACTCTCACGATAAAGTCCGCAAAAGTTATTTTTGGCATTTAAGTGAAAAATGACGAAAACAGAATCCCGGTGCAGGAATCAGGATACCTATACGAACTGTGGCAAGACAGCGGCCCGGACAGTCTTCTATTTCCGCCTTAAGTGGAATATAACTTTGCCTGTCACCCCCCCCACCCCCAAGGGAGTCATGGCATGCGCAGCTCACGAAGATTGCGTACCACTCTCGTCCTCGCCAACGCGGTACTGGCGATCGGATTCCTGTCCGGTGTCACCGGCACCGCAGCCAGCGCCGCACCGACCGGAAGATCCGTCACCCGGCACGCGGCCACGCCCGCCCTCTCCTCCACGGTCCGGGTGTTGTTCGACGACACCAAGGCCGAGACCGCCGGCAACGCCGACTGGATCATCAGCACCAGCATGCCCGACCCGCTGGGCCAGGACTCCAGCCCACAGACCGAAACCGACTGGACCGGCGCCCTGTCCTCCTGGGGCGTCGCGCTGCAGAAGACCGGCGGCTACAGCCTGAAGACCCTGTCCACCGGCAGCATCACCTACGGCACCGGTGGCGCACTGGACCTGTCGAAGTTCGACGTCTTCGTGCTGCCGGAACCCAACGTGGCGCTCAGTTCGGCGGAAAAGACCGCCGTCATGACCTTCGTGCAGAACGGTGGTGGGCTGTTCCTGATCACCGACCACAACGGCAGCGACCGCAACAACGACGGCATCGACTCGGTCGGCGTGGCCAACGACCTGATGAGCAACAACAGCGTCGACTCCACCGACCCGTTCGGCTTCGCCGTCGACGTCAAGAACATCACCAGCGACACGCCACAGGCGATCTCTGACGGCAGCGATCCGGTGCTGCACGGACCGTTCGGCGCCGTCAGCACCTCCAGCATCAACTCCGGCACCACCCAGACCCTGCACCCCTCCGACAACCCGGCGGTGAAGGGGCTGGTGTACCAGAGCACGGCGACACCCGGCGGCAACACCGGATCGTTCTTCGCCACCAGCAGCTTCGGTACCGGCCGGGTCGCGGTCTGGGGTGACAGCTCCACCATCGACGACGGAACCGGCCAGTCCGGCAACACCCTCTACGACGGCTGGAACACCGCCAGCAACGCCGCGCTGGCCCTCAACGCGACCGCATGGCTCGGTGGCGGTTCCGGCGGTGGCGGTGGCACCGGCGGGTGCACCGCAGCCCAACTGATCGGCAACCCGGGCTTCGAGACCGGTAGCGCCGCACCATGGTCCGCCTCGACCAGCGTGATCTACGGCGGCAGCGCGGAACCGGCCCGTACCGGCTCCTACGTCGCCTGGTTGGACGGCTACGGCACCGCACACACCGACACGCTGTCCCAGTCGGTGACGATCCCGTCCGGCTGCACCAACGCCACGTTCAGCTTCTATCTTCATGTGGACACCGACGAGACCGGCGCCAGCGCATGGGACGATCTGACCCTGGCTGTGCTGAACTCCAGCGGATCGGTGCTGGCGACCCCGGCCACGTACTCGAACCTGAACGCGGCCTCCGGCTACCAGCAGCACAGTGTCAACCTCGCGGGCTACGCCGGTCAGAGCATCACCCTGCGCTTCACCGGTACCGAGGGCTCGAAGCTGCAGACCTCGTTCGTCATCGACGACGCCGCACTCAACGTCTCCTGAGCTGTACCGGTGCGGGTGCGGCAGCAGCCGTACCCGCGCCGTGCGGTAACCGCACGGTCCCTCAGACCTCGTCGAGCCGCCGGGCCAGGGACTCGCGTCGTGCCTCCAGCGCGCTCAGCACGGCTTCCTCCTCCTGTACCTCGGCCAGGCCGGTGGCGGCATCCTCCTCGTCCCCGACCTCGCCGGCCCCGCCTCCACGCTTCCTGAGCTGGTCCGTGGCCCCACGTACCCGGGCGATCTCGGCGTCCAGATCCTGAAGCTCCTGGCGCAACTGCTCCGCCCCGGACCGTTCCGTCATCCCGTGCCCCTCCACGCTCTCTCGGGCCGTGCTCTCTTCATCCGTGTGCCGGGATGCCGTGCGCTGCGCATGCGGACCGGCGTGGTCCGCACTCCCGGCACTGCAGTACAACCGTCTCACGGCGAGTTCAAGCCTGCCAGGCGAGCCAGTACAAGGCGGGCAGAAGCGCCTCATCCGGTTGGCCGCTTGTAGGCGACCGCGAAGCGGGATCCGGTGATGTGCGCCGCTCGCCACCTCGCCGAGAAGCGCGATGGCGAAATCGGCGTAGGAGACAGGGCTGTCGCCGTCGGCGTCGATGAGCAGGTCGAGCGCCGTATGCGGCAGCGTGGACGTCGACGCAGTACGGCTGCACTGCCGGCAAGGTCGTACTCGATCCGGCCGGATGACCGCGGCAGGAAGCCCGATTCCACCCGCAGGTCGGTGCCCACAGTGGTACGAATACCCGGTCGGTGCCCCGGGTAGGGGAGAAAGGTAAGGATCCGAGCAATCCGCTGCTGGAGGCCGATGTGAGCCGAACCGATCTTCCAGACCCCGTGGACACGGTGCCCGACACCGCTGCTGCGTGGGACATCCGAAGCCTGGAGCGTGATCTACGTGCCCGGGTCGACGGTGAGGTGCGTTTCGACGCCGGGAGCAGGGCGGCATACTCCACGGACGCCTCGAACTTCCGGCAGGTACCGATCGGTGTGGTGGTACCGCACACGGTCGACGCGGCCGTGGAAGCAGTCGCGGTGGCCCGCGAACACGGCGTACCGGTGCTGTCCCGGGGCGGCGGGACGAGCCTGGCCGGCCAGTGTACGAACACCGCCGTGGTGATCGACTGGTCGAAGTACTGCAACGCGGTGGAGGACGTCGACGCCGACGCATCCACCTGCGTGGTGCAGCCGGGCATCGTGCTTGACGAACTCAACCGGCAGCTGAGCCCCACGGGTCTGCGGTACGGGCCGGAACCGGCGACCCACATGAACTGCACCCTGGGCGGGATGATCGGCAACAACTCGTGTGGTGCCACAGCGCAACGTACCGGCAAGGTCGTGGACAACATCGTCGCGCTGGAGGTGCTGTGCTACGACGGCACCCGGTTCTGGTGCGGCCCCACCAGTGACGAGGAGTACGCCGAGATCGAGCATCACGGTGACCGGCGCGCCACCGTGTACCGGCAGCTGCGCAGGATCCGCGACTCGTACGCCGAGAAGATCCGTGCGGGTTACCCCGACATCCCGCGCCGGGTGTCGGGCTACAACCTCGACTCGTTGCTGCCCGAGAAAGGTTTCGACGTCGCCGGGCTACTGGTGGGGAGCGAGTCGACGCTGGTGACGGTACTGCGGGCGAAGCTCAAGCTGGTGCCGGTGGTCAAGCACCGCACCCTGGTGGTGCTCGGATTCCGCAGCGTGGACAGGGCCGCCGACGCGGTGCCCGCGGTGGTGGAGCACAAACCCATCGCGCTGGAGGGCCTGGACGCGAAGCTGATCCGGGACGAACGGATCAAGCACATGAACCCGTCGGCGCTGGGTGAACTGCCGAAGGGCAACGCGTTCCTGATGGTCCAGTTCGGCGGCGACACCATCGAGGAAGCGGACGAGCGGGTACAGCGCATGCTGGCGGCGATCAACGAGTCCGAACACGACGCGGACACCGCCGTACTGGACGATCCGGCGCACGAGGACGAACTGTGGCAGGTCCGCGAGGCCGGGCTGGGCGCCACCGCACACCTGCCCGGCCGTCCGGACACCTTCGAGGGGTGGGAGGATTCCGCGGTCCCGCCCGAGCGGCTGGGTGACTACCTGCGGCGGCTGCAGCGCCTCTACGACGAGTTCGGCTACTCCAGCGACACCGGCCCCTCGCTGTACGGGCACTTCGGGCAGGGCTGCGTACACACCCGTATCCCGTTCGACCTGTACACCGCCGACGGGGTCGCCACCTACCGCCGGTTCCTGCAACGCGCCGCGGACCTGGTCGTCGAGTTCGGTGGTTCGCTGTCCGGCGAGCACGGCGACGGGCAGACCCGCGGCGAGCTGCTGCCCCGCATGTTCGGCCCGGAACTGATGCAGGCGTTCGCGACCCTCAAGGCGGTCTTTGACCCGGCCAACAGGATGAACCCCGGCAAGGTGATACCCGCCGCTCCGCTGGACGCACATCTGCGGCTGGGCGGCGACTGGTCGCCGGCCACACCGCAGGACCTGTTCTTCCGCTTCCCCAACGACGGCGGATCGTTCACCCGGGCCGCCAACCGGTGCGTCGGGGTCGGGCGCTGCCGCCAGCACAGTACCGACGGCCAGCAGGTGATGTGCCCGTCCTACCAGGTCACCGGCGAGGAGGAACACTCCACCCGGGGCCGGGCCCGGCTGCTGTTCGAGATGCTCGACGGGCACGGCGACAGTCCGATCGACGACGGGTGGCGTTCCGACGAGGTACGGGACGCGTTGGATCTGTGCCTGGCCTGCAAGGGTTGCAAGAGCGACTGCCCGGCCAATGTGGACATGGCGTCGTACAAGGCCGAGTTCCTCGCCCACCACTACCAGGGACGGCAGTGGCGACGCCCACGGGCGCACCTGTCGATGGGCTGGCTGCCGGCGTTCGCGCAGCTGATCGGCCGCAGCAGGGCCGGGCGGGTGGTCAACGCGGTCACGCACGCCCCGGTACTGTCGCGGCTGGTGACCGCCGCCGGTGGACTGGAGGATCGCGAGGTCCCGCTGTTCGCCGGGGAGACCCTGCAGCAGTGGTTCACCCGCCGCACCCGGGCCGGCAAGGGTTCGACCGGCACCCGGGGAACGGTGCTGCTGTGGCCGGACACCTTCACCAACCACTTCCACCCGCACATCGGCCAGGCCGCAGTGCAGGTGATCGAGGACGCCGGGTGGCAGGTGAGCATGCCGGAATCGCCGCAGTGCTGCGGGCTGACCTGGATCTCCACCGGGCAGCTCGCCACCGGCAAGAAGATCCTCACCCGCACCGTACGTGCGCTGGCGCCGCATCTGCAGGACGGCGGCCTGGTCGTCACGCTGGAACCCAGCTGTACCGCGGTGTTCCGCTCCGACGCCGGCGAGCTGTTCCCCGAGGACCACGACGTACGGCGGCTCGGCCAGCAGACCGTGACCCTGGCCGAGCTGCTCACCGAGCACTCCCCCGGCTACCAGCCGCCGGCCGTGGCGCAGCAGACCGTACAGGCTCTGGCGCAGGTGCACTGCCATCAGCACGCCGTACTCGGTTTCGATGCCGACAAGAAGTTGCTGCGCGCGGCCAACGTCGAAGTGGAACAGCTCGACTCCGGTTGCTGCGGCCTGGCCGGCAACTTCGGCTTCGAGCCGGGGCACCTACCGGTCAGCGAGGCCTGCGCGGAGCGGGTACTGCTGCCGCGGGTACGCGACGCCGACGAGTCCACCGTGGTGCTGGCCGACGGGTTCAGCTGCCGCACTCAGGTTGAGGAGCTGGACAGCGGCGGGCGTAGTGCCGTGCACCTGGCCGAACTGCTCGCCGGCGCCGGTGCCACCAGCACCGACGGCACCCCCGAACAGCGGTACGCACACCGCCCCGCACCGCCCAGTACCGCAGCGAAAGCCGCGGCAGTCACCGCGGGTGCCGCGCTGGTCGCCGCAGCGATCGCCGCGACCACGGCGCTGGGCGCCCGGGTGCTGCGGTCGGGGGGAAGGTCATGAGCGCCGACGCACCGACGGTGGACAGCGTCACCGCTGCCGCCTACCGGATCCCGACCGCGTCGCTGGAAGCCGACGGCACCCTGGCCTGGGACGCCACCACCATGGTGGTCGTACACGTCCGGGCCGGCGGCACCACCGGCACCGGATGGACGTACGCCGACGGGGCGTGCGTACCGCTGATCGAGGGCATGCTCGCCGACGTGGTCCGGGGCCGACCGGTGCTGGACGTGCCCGCGCTGTGGTCGGCCATGCAGCACCAGATCCGCAACCTCGGCCGGCCCGGGCTGGTCTCGTGCGCGATGTCCGCGGTGGACATCGCACTGTGGGATGCAGCGGCGCGGGTACTCGACATGCCACTCAGCCGGCTGCTGGGTCGCGTACATGACACGGTCGAGCTCTACGGCAGTGGTGGCTTCACCAGCCACAGCATCGAACAGCTGCGGCGCCAGCTCGACACCTGGGTACAGGAGCAGCGGATCGGTCGGGTGAAGATCAAGATCGGCGAGTCCTGGGGCAGCGCCACCGACAGGGACCTCGAACGCATCCGCACCGCCCGCGACGTCATCGGCGCGGACGTGGAGCTCTACGTCGACGCCAACGGCGCCTACACCCAGGGGCAGGCCCGACGGATGGCCCTGCAGTTGGAACAGCATGATGTCCGCTGGTTCGAGGAGCCGGTCTCCAGCGACGACCTGGCCGGGCTGGCCCTGCTACGCGGGGCCACAACGGTCGACATCGCGGCCGGTGAGTACGGCTACGACCTGCCGTACTTCGCCCGGATGGTCGGTGCCGGCGCCGTCGACTGCCTGCAGATCGATGTCACCCGCTGCGGCGGGTACGCCGAGTGGCGGCGTGCGGCGGCCGTCGCCGCGGCAGCCAACCTGCAGGTGTCGGCGCACTGCGCACCGAACCTGTCGGCGCACGCCGCGGCCGCCACCGCCAACTTCCGGCACATCGCGTGGTCCAGCTTCGCGTCGTACAGGCCGTTGAGTAGGTGGACGGCGCCCGGGCCGGAGGTGGCAACGCACACCCCGACCTGACCGGAGAACTTCGCGTAGCCGCAAGCCTCGAACGCGGACAGTTCCTCGTGGCGCGACTGGATGAACCGTGGCTTGTCCTCGGCACGCTCCCAGGCTGCTAGCAGACCGTTGATCCCGTCGCCGGCGTAGCCGAACACGTGCTCCACGCCCCAGTTGCGGAGCCGCTCCAACAGGTAGTCGGCAACCTTCTCAGCCATTTGCCCTCCTCGCTCAACCAGGTCCTGTCCCTATGCCTACCCAGGGCAGCATGGGCTATCCGTGAGCGCGCTGTTCTGTTTCTCACCGTTGTGCGTTTCGGCCGGAACAGCCCCATCGACCTGTACCGCGCCGGTGCGCGCCCGGTTCATTCCACTTCCTCGTCAGCCTCCTCGCGGGTCAGGAACGGCAACACGTACCAGAAGAGCGTGAACCACGCGGCAACCGCGGCGGCGATGACGCCGCCCACGACCGTGCCGAAGACGACATCGACCACGAGGAAGACCGAACCCACCATGGCAGCGACCAAGAAGGCCAGGCCACCGGCCGCCATCCGGTGCGCGGCTCGCACCAGCTTCGCCTTGAGATGCTTCCGGAAGACGATCCGGTGATAGCTGACGGGAGCGATCAACAGCCCCGCTGCGGCGGATGCCAGCACCAGGCTGGTCACGTAGACGACGCGTTCGGCGGAGTCAAGGGTGGTGAATCGGTTCGTGAACGCCAGGGTCAGCAGGAAGGCGAAGAGGAACTGCACGCCGGTCTGCGCGACGCGCAACTCCTGGAGCAGTTCGGTGAAGTTACGGTTCCACCGTTCCTGCACGGTCTCGTCGGTTCCCGGTCCATCGCCGGACCCCTCGATCTTCATCACCTGAACACCACCTGATCGCGCAAAGGGGAATGGTCGACTGAGCGCGGCGGTCCACCTGGTGACGTTACCGTTCACGCGGCGACCGTCACTGGGACGAGCGACAGACACCGTGGCGCCACCGACAGGCCGCCCGTACCCGCAGCCATACCGCCACAATCCCGGCCACGCATCGAGGTCACCGGCGGTCCGAGAGCGGACAGCCGGTACCGACGGGTCCGTACACGCGTTACTGCCGGTAGGTGTCGGACGATGCCCCGTGGGTAATGGGCGTTCGGCACCACCTATCACAGAATCAGAACCCGGCAGGTGAGGTTTACCAGTGAACGCACAGCAACGGGACGTTGTCGAAGTACTCACCCATGACCACCGCGAGGTGGAGGAGATGTTCGCGCAGTTGGAGGCACCGGACATCGCCGTCGATCAGCGCCAGCAGCTGGTGGAACAGGTCACGATAGAGCTCGTCCGGCACTCCGTGGCGGAGGAGCAGTGGCTGTATCCCGCTGTCCGTCAACTCGTCGCCGACGGCGACACGATCGCCGACAAGGAACTCGCCGAACACGCTGAGGTCGAAGAGGCCCTGAAGGGGCTGGAACAACTGCCCGCGCAGGAACCGGCGTACGCCGACGCGGTCGCCGCCATGATGGCTGACGTCCGCCACCACCTCAAGGAGGAAGAGGGCGAGCTGTTCCCGAAACTGGTCGCCGCCAGCAGCCCGGAGGAGTTGCGCGAGCTCGGTGCGAAGATCGAGAAGGCCAAGAAGGTCGCCCCGACCCGGCCGCACCCCTCCTCACCGAGTACACCGCCCGCCAACAGGATCCTGGATCCCGGCGCTGGCCTCATCGACCGGCTCCGCGACGCGCTGACCGGCCGAGGCTGACCGCTCGCTGATGCCGCCCGGTCAGATCCGGGCGGCATCAGCGGATGGTTCGACCGGGCCGCGCGCGGCAGACCGTGACGACATGCCGTACGCCTCGGATCCCCGAGCCAACGCGGTCCGAACCGTTGCCAGCGGCGGAACCTAGCGGACCTTGGGCAGTACGTGCTCCGAGTACGCCTGGAAGAAAGCATCGGCGTCGCTGCCCATCTGGCTCACGTAGACGTCATCGAAACCCGCGTCCAGATGCCGGCGCATCTCCCCGACGTGACGACCCAGATCCGGGCCGCAGACCACGGAATCGGCCACCATGTCCTCAGTCACCAGTTGGGTTGCCTGCTCGGACACATACACCGGCGGCGTCTCCTCGGTCACCGTGTACAGCTTGGCGTTCACCACCTTGTAATGCTCGCCGTCATGGTTGATGTTACGACCGGACCACAGCTCCCGGATCACCTCGATCGACTCTTCCAACATGTCCATCCGCTCATCGACGGCCGGCCACGGGTCGCCGAGGATGTGCTCGTTGAGCGCTTGGCCACTGCCCACGCCCAGCACGAAGCGACCATCGGTCTGCACCCATGCGGCATGCACCCGGCGGCGTGCGCCACCACCGCCGGGTGCATGCGGACGGTGGGGCAGGTGACAGCGGTGGCGACCGGCAGTCGGCACACCGCCGAGATCGCCCCGATCACCGATCAGACGAACGGCGACTGGCCCTGCTCACCGGTCCACGGATGGTAGTGGTCGGAGATCCACAGCTTCTCGAAAGCTGCCTGCTCGGCCAGCTTCGCCTGCCAGACCAGTTCGCCCGGACCATGTTCTTCACAGGACAGGAAATACCCGATGCTCATAGATCTCCTCGACGTCGGCCCGGACCGGCCGCGGATGTCTCATGACGACGACTGGGTGCTGTGGCTGTTCGCCCGCCCGCAGCGGGCGCACTCCAACAGCCGAGCCCGCGGTTCCGCCAAGCTGGCATTTTCCGGACGGGCCGGTGGTCGGGCCACATCCCGGCTGCCGACCCTGGCGGTGCGCCGGAGCGTCGAACGGCAGCCGCCTAGCTCATGGTCAGATTCGGAGTGGGGGCCAGCACCGGCTCGTCGTGGCTGGCTGGCCGCGTCGGGCCCGCGCAGACGCACAGGCCGTGTTCGACGACCAATGCGGCGCGGGCGTCGGTATATTCGTCCTGCTGCAGCGCCCGTAGGGGCCGTTTGCAGGTCGAGCACACCCGGGTCGAGGGGCGCCGCGCGGCCTCGCTCATGTCCAGGTCCTCACATGTCGGCAGGAGATTCGGAGGGGCTACTGCTCAACGGACTTCCCCGGAGCTGGACGCAAGAAACACCCAAGGGCAAAGAAGGGCCGGGAACCCGGTTCCGCCAGACCGGTCCGGGTAACCGGCCAGGAAATGCGCGCAAGGGCGGGGGATCGGTCGCCGTTCCCTGCGGCGTGCTGAGGACCCCGGGTTGCGGAGCATCCGGATCCCGGACCGCGAATGAGCCGGTCACGATCGGGGTACCACCACGGACAGATGCACGGCGAGGAGGCAACGATGGCAACGAAACTGGGCGCGATGATCTCGGCGGCCGAACTCAACGATGCTGATGTGGCGAACGCTCACCGCCTCATCGCCCGCCACGCCGCAGGCGACGGGGGTGAGCGGTGCTCCGTCTGCGGCCAGGTCTCTCCATGCCTGCCCCGTCGTATTGCCGAGACCATGCTGAGGATCGCGGCCGAACGGCAGTGAGAGCTCTTTCCGGCCAACGCACATCTCCACGCACGCGCCCTGCACCGGCCGCTGTGCGTCCGGTCACGGGTGTACCACCCGGAAGTGTGGACAATGGCGTCGTCGGGTAGGCCGCGAGTGTCCCGGAGACACGACATCTACTGAGACACAACGTCGACGAATACGGCGGTCATCCACGACGAGCCGCGCAACATGTCGTCGACAAGGAGGTCTTTGCACGATGAACACCATCATGGAATCTGTCGATGTGGCGGTGGATGTGCCGACCGCGTACAACCAGTGGACCCAGTTCGAGGAATTTCCCCGGTTCATGGAGGGCGTTGACGAGGTCAGGCAGACCAGCGACGCGATGACCCACTGGAAGATCAAGGTCGCCGGAGTCGCCCGGGAATTCGACGCGCGGATCACCGAGCAGCACCCGGACGAAAGGGTCGCTTGGCAGTCGGTGACCGGCCCCAAGCACGCCGGGGTGGTCACCTTCCACCGGCTCGACGACAGGAACACCCGGGTCACGCTGCAGTCCGAGACGGACCCGAGCGGTCTGGCGGGGAAGGTCGCGGATGTGTCGGGCATGTTGAAGCGGCAGGCCGAAGGCGACATGAAGCGGTTCAAGACATTCATCGAACACCACGGCACCGCTACAGGTGGATGGCGCGGAGAAGTAGAGCCACCACACACCGCCTGAGCAACAGGTATCGGCTGTGGCGCCCCTGATGATCCGGGGTGCCACAGCTGTCCACCAGCAGAACTGTCCATCATGGACAATAGCCGTTCCTGGCCGGGATCACCACGGCGGCTACGGCAGACGCACCTGGGGCGTACGGCCGATGAAGCGCGCGTACTCCTCGAACGCTTTCCCGACCCGCTCCCGGTCGGCGCTGCCCCACGGTACGAGCGGCTGGACGGCGATCCGTACGGCGGTAGTGGTCAGCGTTCGCTTCCAGGTTCCGATGACCCGGCCATCGCGTACCACAGTGGACTGGAACATGCCGTTGTTGCCGGGGATGATCGCCGGCCGGTGCTCGTCGGCCAGCATCAACGACCGGTCCTTGTAGCCCAGCAGGTACTCGTCGAATCCGGGCAGCACAAGGATCTCACCGTCGTTCGGCACGCTGCGGACGCCGTCGGCCAGTGCCGGATCCAGGTAGGTCTCGGCATCGTCGATGGTCGCGCTGACCAGCCGGTCACCGGCGGCCGCGATACCCCGCTTGGCGTCAGCCACGGTCAGTCCCGTCCAGCCGGCGAAGTCCTTCCTGGTGGTCGGTCCGTGGCCGCGGAAGTACCGCACCGCGACGGTGGCCAGCGCCTCGTCCCGGTCCAGCCGGCGCGGGTCGGGCACCCACTCGTCGAGCAACGCGAAGCTCTGTTCCTTGCCGATGTTGGGCGCGATACACAGCACGCCACGTTGGCTCGCGTACCAGAGAAGGTGGTAGCCGACCTGGCCGGAGGTGTCGATGCCCGCGCCGGCCAGTACGGCCATGCACTGCGACCGGGTCAGCCGGCCGCCGCCGGCAAATGCGGCGTGCAGCGTCTCGATGGCGTGGTCGGTGATCTGTTCGGTCAGTCCGAGACGCTCGCGCCGCTTCGCAGCGCCCGCCAGTGCCCGCGGACCCATCAGCTCGAGCATCCAGTGCGCGTCCCGGGAAGGAATGAAATGCACGGTGCCGCGCATCGGCCAGGTGCGCAGCGCCTCCCGCCGTTCCAGCGCGGCGGTCACATCCCCGACCGTCCATCCGGGTAGGCGTATCCCGAACGACCACAGGCCGCTGGCAAGGTCCTGGGCCTGCATCGCACCGAGCCAGGTCACGACCCCCGCCACGTCCGCAGGCCGGTTGGCGGACGTGGCTCGGTCACGCAACAGCAGACTGGCCATCCGCAGGGACAGGGCCTCCGTCCGGGTGATCCGCACCGGCACCTCCTCTTCAGCGGCAGGGTACCCGGGGTCCACGACAGGCTTCCGCGCAAATGAGATGTCCGGCACGATCGGACCCTTGCGGCCGCACTGCTCGACACGGACCGCTCGCCCCGGTGGCGGCTGTCGTCAGGTGCGGACCTCGGATGCGCCGTACGCTTCGCTCATGTCGGTGGGATCGCGCCGGGCGCGGGTCGAGGATGTGCACGAGCTGGCGTTGAGGATGCCCCACGTCACGGTCGTCCACGGCTCGGACAGCAACCCGGTCTACCAGGTCGGACGGAAATCGTTCGTGTTCTTCCGCACTCCCCGGCCCGATGCTGTCGATCCCGGCACCGGCGAACGCTACCCGGATGTGATCGTGTTCTGGGTACCGTCGCAGTCCGACAAGCAGTCCCTGGTCCAGGATCAGGGGTCACCCTTCTTCACCACGCCACATTTCGACGGCCATCTGTCGGTGCTGGTCCGGGCGAGTCGTCTCGACGAACTCAGCTTGCGGGAGTTGACCGAGGTCGTCCAGGACGCATGGTTGTCCCGGGCCTCGCCCACCCGGGCTGCAGCCTGGCTACGGAGTCGGGAAGAGTAGTGAACAGCCGGCGTTCAGCGCGGGTGGCAGGTGGATGTCACCCGAGCGGTGGTCGACGGGCGCCGGCGATTCACGGCAGGCAGGGGTGACTCATGTCGCGTCGTCGGGTGTGGCCCGGGCCGCATGGAGGCGGAGCGCGATCACGGGTAGCGCTGTATTCCGGTTACTTATCCGGGCTCTGAGGGTGGCCTCGACGACCGGCTTGAACCGGTCCCACGCACGCGGGTGGGCCCGCACGTACGCCTCCAGCGCCGCATCCGCCTCGGCCAGACTGAGTCGGCGTGCCGTCGCCGGCACTGGTGCCCGACTGCCGATGCAGACGCGTATCTCAGGGGTGGCCTGGACGTTGCGGAACCACTGGGACCGCTCTCCGAAGCCGGAGACCACCAGGTAGGTGTCAGGCGCGGGATGACCGAAGACCTCAAGGACGACATAGCGTGGAAAGCCCGACTTTCGCCCGATGTGTTCGAGCATCAGCATCCGTGACCCGAAGAGGAATCCGAGACGCCTGCGGTACAGCCAGATCGGGGCGCGCATCAGCCGGCGGTTGCTGAGCAGTCGGGCGCCCGCGCTGGCGATCGTGTCGGAGGCGAACTGGGACAGCGTACGGGTCCTGGGCACGGTCGGGCCTCGATTCATCTCAGGGGAAGCGTCGTACGTCGGGTGGGCGCCGGTGCGGGCTTGCGGTGATGCGTTTCACGGGCGCATCAGAGGTTAGATGCACATAGCAATAATATGCTTGTGCATGTGTTACCGCGTGCCGTCACCCTCAGGGGCCGGCGTGACGAGTCATCCCCCACCCGACGGAGGTCGACAGCGCTAGATGGGCGCCGATGAGACAGTTCAAGAGGCAATGCGGCGATCGCCGACCCGGTTCGACCGTGGGTTCGACTGGCTGCGCGGGACCCCGGCCGGTCTGATCCCGCTCGCCCTGGCGGTAGGAGCCGGTGCCGGCCTGGGTGCGGTGGCGTTCCGTTACCTGATCCTGTGGGGCACCCAACTGTTCAGCGGTCACTCCGACTATTCGGCGGCCGGTCACTCGGCCAACCATTTCGTACCCTGGCTCGGCGTGTTCTTCGTGGTGCTGGCGCCGATCGTCGGTGGGCTTCTGTACGGCCCGGTGGTGCACCGCTTCGCCCGGGAGGCACGGGGCCACGGGGTGCCGGAGGTCATGCTTGCCGTCGCCGAACGCGGTGGCCGGATCGCCCCGCGCGTCGCCGTGGTCAAGGCGCTGGCCTCCGCCCTGTGTATCGGTTCCGGCGGTTCGGTGGGCCGGGAGGGTCCGATCGTGCAGATCGGCTCGGCGCTGGGATCCTCGCTCGGTCAGCTGGTCCGGCTACCGGAACGACGGCTGCGGCTGCTGGTCGCATGCGGTGCCGCGGGCGGGATATCCGCCACCTTCAACGCGCCCATCGCCGGCGTGTTCTTCGCCCTGGAACTGATCCTCGCCGACTTCGGCGTCGAATCGTTCGGGGCCGTGGTGCTGGCCTCCGTCACCTCGGCGGTGATCGGCCGGGCGGCCTTCGGTGACCAGCCGTTCCTGCACCTGCCCGCCTTCCATCTCAGCTCGCCAGCCGAGTTCGGCGCCTACGCGGTGCTCGGGCTGCTCGCCGCCGTCGTGGGTATCGGGTTCGTCAAGGTGCTGTACGGCATCGAGGACCTGGCCGACAAGCTGTGGCGCGGCCCGGAATGGCTGCGGCCCGCGGTGGGCGGCGTGCTGCTGGGCGGCCTGCTGCTGGCGCTGCCGCAGATGTACGGCGTCGGCTACCCGGTGCTCGCTGGTGCGATCGGCGGACATTATCTGCTGGGGTTCCTGCTGCTCCTGCTCGTCGGAAAGGTCGTCGCCACCAGTCTCACCATCGCCGTCGGCGGTTCGGGCGGGGTGTTCGCGCCATCGCTGTTCGTCGGCGCGATGGCCGGCGCGGCGTTCGGCGCCCTCGCCCACGCCGCACTTCCCGGTGTGGTCGGTTCAGCCGGTGCGTACGGGATCGTCGGTATGGGTGCGGTGTTCGCCGCGACCTCCCGCGCCCCCATCACCGCCGTGCTGATCATCTTCGAACTCACCGGCGACTACTCGATCATCCTGCCACTGATGACGGCGGTGGTGATCGCGACCGCACTGTCGAAGAAGCTGTCGGGCGACACGATCTACACGCTGAAGTTGCGGCGCCGCGGCATCGACCTGTTGCGGGGAAGACCCGCGAGCCCGCTGGAGACGCTGACCGTGTCAGAGGCGATGGGAGCGGTGCCGTCCGCGGTGGCCGCCGAGGCGTCGTTGGATGAGATCCTGGCACGCTTCACCGACGCCTCCGACCGGATCCTGCCGGTGGTCGACGCGGCCGGCCGCTACCGCGGTGTACTCACCGCACGCGAGGTCGAACAGGCTGCCGGCGACAACACACTGGACGTGGTCGCCGGCACCCTGGCCAGCCTGGTACCGGCGCTGTCGGCCGGCCAGTCCCTGGCCGGCGCCCTGGATCTGCTGCACGAAGCCGAGGAGGACGGTCTGCCGGTACTCTCCGCCGACGGCATCGACGTCGTCGGCTGGCTGACCCACCGCGACGCGCTCGCCGCGTACCGACGCACTCTGCGCAGCACCGCAGAGCGGGCCCGGCCGACCAGCTCCGCCCTCGGCGGTTTCCGCGTCGCGGCACTCGCGCTGGGCGACTCGGCGGCGGTGGCCGGCTACCGCATCGACCAGATCGCCTGGCCGCCCGGCGCCCGGGTGATGGCGCTGCGCCGTGACGGCGAGGCCCTGCACGTGGACGGGCGTACGGCGCTGCAACGCGGCGACCACCTCACGGTCCTGGTACCGGCTGAGCACGCCGGCGCGCTCAGCGATCTGGAGGCCAACCGTGTCCCGGCCTGATCCGGGCCGGTCATGCCCACCCGCCGACAGTCACGGCGGCCAGCTGGCGCGCCACAACGCACACCAGCTGGCCGCCGTGATGGCCACGATCGTGACCTACCTGCGCTGATGGCACGAATGCCCGGAGCGACGGGGACGCTGGTTGCGGGCCGGGTCAGTGCGGCCGCGGGCAGCTCCCGCACGCCGGCCGGGAGCGCTGCGATGTCGGGGACGGTGTTCTGCTGGCGGGCGGTGGAGCGGGTTGGGCGCGTCGCCGCGTGGCGGGCTGCGAAGATTGCACGATGCAGGAGGAAGCTGCGCAAGACATGGTGGCGGACGTGGATGCTGACGAGTTGATCGACGCGTTCCTGTCGGCCAGTCGTGCGCTGGTCGGTCTCGCCGCCCACTCCCTGGCCGGTCTCGACACGGATGTGACCCTGCCGCAGTACCGGGCCCTGGTGGTGCTCGCCTCCCGTGGGCCGCGCATGATCCGGGAGATCGCCGAGGAGCTCGGGGTCAACCCGTCGACCGGGACCCGGATGTGCGACCGTCTGGTCCGTAAGGGACTGATCCGCAGGTCCCGGACGCCGCAGGACAGGCGGGCGGTCCGGCTCACCCTGACTGCCGCGGGTCGTCACCTCATCGACGAGGTGACCCGACGCCGTCGTGAGGAGCTCACCGCGCTCGTACACGAGTCGACGCCACAGCGGTGGCACCGCCCGCTCGCGGAGGCGCTCCGCGAGTTCGCGGTGCGGGCAGGCGAGCCGCCGGAACAGGAGTGGTGGCTCGGGTGGCCCTCCCCCCGGCTGTCCGAGGACGACGAGTAGGGGCCGGTCGCCGCCGGCGTTTGAGCCACACGCTCGCCAGGCCGCTGCGCCAGTCGGTGAACATGCTGACGCTGTACGCCGCCGCGAACACGGCATCGACACGCTCGACGATCGCGTCCAGCGGCACCGCGACACGCACCCGCTGTGCCATCTCGTAAGCGGGCTCGACATCCAGGGTGAGCTGAGTCACGATGCCCAGCGCGCCGAGCGCCACCACCGCGCCGGGGAAAACGTCCGGGTCGCGCTCCCGGGACAACTCGACCAGCTCGCCGGTAGGGCCGACGAGCTGGAACGCGCGCACCGCCGTGGCCAGACAGCGTTGTGTCCAACCGGAACCGTGGGTGCAGGTCGCGCAGGAACCGGCCACCGAGATATGCGGCAGCGAGGCCAGGTTCGCCAGCGCGAGGCCGGCCCGGTCCAGGTGCCGGGCGAGTTCCGCATAGCTGGTTCCGGCGCCTACCGTGACGCTCCCGCGGTCCTGATCCACCTCGATGACGGACGGCACCTGGTCCAGCCGGACCAGGTCACCGGTGGTGTCGGCGACCAGACCGAACGAGTGCGCACTACCCAGTGCGCGGATCCAACTACTGGCGGCGACGACGCGTCGCAGCTCGTCCAGAGTGGCCGGGCGGTACAGTCGGGCGGCCCGGAACGCGACATTGCCCGCCCAGTTGGTCAAGGACCCTGCGGTAGCGGTCATCACGCTCCGAACGGTCGGATGTCGGTGCGACGCCGGATCCTACCCGGGCCGGGTACCTGCGGCCCGACATAAGGCCTCGGTACGTCAGATGCGCGAGGACATCCTGTCACCGCTGCGCGACACACCCTTCGAGGTACTCGATCTCGCCATGGACACCGTCGATCTGGCCAGCGTGCAAGAGCATCCGACGTTGCGAAGGTCGTACTCCACGGCTCAGGGATCGGAGTCCAGCGCGAGGTAGGCCGCCGCGATCACCGAGTAGTGGTCGTCCTGGATGGCCACCAGGTCGTCGGCGACCGCCGAGAGCAGGACCAGCAGCAGCCGGTCGGCCGGGGAACCGGAGACCAGCAGCAGCGCGCCGAGCGCACCCAGGTCGCGGGTCTCGTTGTCCCGTTCCAGCTGACGGTTGATCATCCGGATCAGCGGCTCGGCCACGACATAACGCTCCGGCCTGGCGTTGCACCACACCTGACCGGACCTGGTCAGACCTGCCTTGATCAGCGACCGGTGCAGGTGGCCCAGCGCGTCCTCGCCGGCATCGAGCCGTAGCGCCCCGGTCGGCTCCCGCAGCCGTGCCGACCCATCGGCCACGAAGTCCTCGTAGTCCACAATCGAGCGTTCGTCCAGGGAAGCCCGGAATTCCCGGTCGGCACGCATGAGCTGATCGATGATGCGGTCCCCGTTCTGGCGCCAGCGTCCCAGGTCATTGAGCAGCTCCCGGACGTTCACCGGCGGCTTCACCACAGGCTTGTAGCCGATGTCGTGCTCGATCTCGTTCCAGGAGTGCTCCAGCAGGGAACTGATCTGCACCTCGCAGGTGTCGTCGCTGAGGTTCTCCAGTTCCGGCACCATGTTCTCCGGGCGGATCCCGATCTGTAGATGGGTCGCCCGGTACCAGCGGGAGTGGTCGCTACGGCGCTCGCGGGACTCGTCCTTGTCGTCCACCGATCCGGGCACGACGGTGAACAGCCGGTCGATCGTCTCCAGCGCCCGGGGCCGGTCGGCGTGCCGGTACGTGCAGATCCGTACCGCGGCGAGATCGCCGATGCTGGGCAGGATCTGCTCCCGGTCGGTGGACAGGACCAGCTTCTGGTTGCGGTACAGCTTGCCGCGCAGGCTCTCCGGCCGTTTCGCCCGCCACTGCACGGTGGCCGGCACACCTGCCTGCGGCAGCGCACGCATCATGGTCTCCCCCACGTGCTGGGCGAACTTCCGGTACCGGTCGAGTTCCCGCCGGTAGCGCATCACCGTGGTCTCGACCACGGCGTCGGGATCGTGTGTCATGGTGGCATCCAGTACAGGGTCAGAATTCGCCGACGATCCGGCCGCCCAGGAGTTTCAGACACTCGCGGAGGTAGAGCCCCACGGCGTACGTGTGGCGTGGATCGGTGATGTCCTGCAGTTGTGGCATGTCCACGCCCGAACGCGCCGGGCTGCAGACCACTGTGTCCACCAGGTGCCCCACATACACCAGGTGTCGCAACCGTACGGTGGTGATCGCGTGGAACCGTCGCACGTGGTACGGCGAGGTCACCAGGCAGATGTTGAGCCGCCGGCCCAGCGCCATGTAGGTCTCCTGGAGCAGCGGGAGGCAGTGCACGATCGACTCGAGGGTGTTGCGGGCCCGACTGTCGATGACCAACTGCCGCAGCGGCGTCCCACCGACCGGTTGGTACCGGGCGTCGATCAGCTCGGGTGCCAGGTCCTCGATGACCGTGGCCATCGCGTCCGCCTCGCCGAAGGGCACCGGCTCCGCTCCGTCGGGGCCGGGCCCGGCGTCGAAGTCGAACTGGCGCGCGTAGTACGGATGGAGTCCCGACAGCACGACCCGGGCCGGTGTGGGCGAGGTCCCGAGCACGTGCAGTGCCTGGTGCGCCCGCAGGATCATGCCCTTTCCCCGGCATCCGGGGACGATGATGACGTCCACCCCGGTCACGCCCTCCTCGTACAGGGGCAGGGTGTCGGCCTGCGACGAACCGCGCAGGTAGTGGTAGATCTCCCGCAGCAGGGTCTGCACCTGTGCGGCCTGGTCCGGGCCGCGCCGCTCGTACGCCACTACCTGCTCGGCCAGTTCACGGTCGAGGTTGGTGAACACCTGCTGGTCGGCCGCCGTCGCCGGAATGTGCAGGTGGTCGGTGACATCCGTGCGGTCGATCAGCGTGAGCAGGGCCCGGATACGCTCCAGGTCGATGGGGTAGCTCTCCTGCAGGCCGAGTTGCGGGCGGGCCGGAAGGACGGGCACGGTGGGCATCCGGTCGGCACCGGTGTAGTGCAGGAACGCACCCAGTAGGTGCTGCCGTTCGTCGGGGGTGAGCGCCAGTACCCGCAGCGCGGCGACCTTGCCGGGTGCCAGATCCACCCCCTGCCACCATCGCTGCGCGTCGTGACCGGACACCTGTCCTCCTACGGGGAGCCGTCGCACGCCGCGGAGCACCTGTCGTGACGATGGTGCTGGGCGGCGCTCAGGGAGTCCAGTATCGGGGTGGACACCACGGTAGTGGGATCATCATTTCGGACACTGTCGGTGTCCGAACATCGATACCCGTGCGCGCCGGTCGATCCGTTGCCGCAACGGCCGCTGGCCGGGTCTATCGTCAGCTGCGATGAGCGCGCGCTTCGAGGAACTCGACTGGCAGCAGACCCCTATCGGCGAGATCAGCCTCCGGCGGAGGCTCGATCCGACTGTGCGCATAGATGTCTACGAGGTCAAGCTCGGCGACGAGTTCCTGATGTCGAGCCTGTTCACCGTGGCCGAGCGGGAGCTGGCACGGTTGGGGTTGGCGCGCACCACCGGCACCGGGATCGACGTCGTCGTCGGTGGCCTGGGGCTGGGTTACACCGCGCAGGAAGCCTTGGCAGATCAGCGGGTGCGCAGTGTGCGGCTGGTCGAGTACTCCCAAGCAGTCGTCTCCTGGCACGAACGCGGGCTGCTTCCCGAGATGACGGGTCTGCTGTCCGATGACCGGGTCTCGGTGGCGTGCGCGGACTTCTTCTCCGCCGCCGCAGGCACGGCGGGCTTCGATCCGGAACGTCCAGGTCGAACCTACGACGCGATCCTGCTGGACATCGACCACTCGCCGCGGCACGTACTGCATCGGCAACACGCCGCCTTCTACACCGCGGACGGCCTGCGGGCCGCGTCGGCACATCTCGTCGCGGGCGGAACCTTCGCCATGTGGTCAGATGACGCGCCGGACGAGGACTTCCTCGCGGCCCTGAACGCCGCCTTCGTCGAGGTGCGGACCGAGCGGGTGTACTTCGACAATCCGCTGACCAGGGGCCGTTCGTCGGCCACGATCTACCTGGCGACCCGATCCTGACCCACGCGATGTTCGTGCCACGCAGCAGATCCAGCGACCCCCGGGGCCCGGTGGCGCAGACACATTCCCCACGGCCGTTGCGAGGATACGGGGCTCGGCTACCGATCCGTTGGCTCGGGTTGGCCCGGGGCTACCGCGGGCGGCAGCGCCAGCGCCAGTCCCGCGGCGACGACCAGGATCATCGCCATGATGACGAAAGCATGGCTGTAGGCGTAGCCCATGACACCACTGCCCTGCCCGGTGGCGGTGACCATCGCAGCCAATCCGAGGACGCCACCGATCTGTTTCGCGGTGTTCATCAGTCCGGAGGCGGCGCCGGCGTCTGCCGCACTGATACCTGAGGTGACGACGCTGGTGAGCGGGGTGAAGAAGAGCATGCTGCCGGCGGTGGACACGATGGCGGGGCCGAGAATTGCCGTCATGTAGCTGCCATCCGGGCTGATGCGGCTCTGCCACATGAACGCGGCCGCGATGATCACCGCGCCGATGGCGATCAGGCCCCGGTTCGGGAAGTGACTCATCAGCCACGGGGTGAGCCGCATCCCGATGCCCAGGCCCAGCACCGTGTACGGCAGAAACGCCAACCCGGTCTCCAGTGGCGTGTACTCCAGGACCTGCTGGATGGCGAAGCTGAGGAAATACCACATCGGAATCTGAAAGCATGCCCCGGCCAGCAGGGTGATCGCGTTACCCAGCCCGATGGTCCGGGTACGTAGCAGTCGCAGCGGGATCAACGGCTCCGCCACCAGTCGTGTTTCCACGAGCACGAAGGCGGCGAGTCCCGCGATCGCCAGGCTGAGGGCTGTGATCATCACCGGGTCGTGCCAGCCACTGCTGCTGGCGCGCGTGACGGCGTAGGTCAGCGAGACGACCGCCATGGTCGCCAGCATCGCACCGGGCAGATCGAGACGCCGCCGCCGCCTCGGTCGGCCGTGACCGGTCAGGTACCGGGTTGCCAGCCCGATTGCTCCCAGCCCCAGAGGTAGGTTGATCAGCAGGATCGCGCGCCAGGACACCGTCTGGGTCAGTACTCCGCCGAGCAGGTTGCCCGACGCACCGGCGACACTTCCGACCGCACCCCAGATAGTCAGCGCCCTCGTGCGGCGGGGCCCTTCGGGGAAGGTCGAGGTCAGTAGAGTCAGTGTGACGGGGGCGACGATGGCGCTACCCAACCCCTGCGCCCCACGTGCGGCCACGAGCATCACCGGACCCAGCGCCGCACCACCGACCAGACTGGCGGCGGTGAACACGGCAAGACCGACGAGAAGGACCGGTTTACAGCCGTACAGGTCAGCGACCCGCCCGCCGAGCAGCAGCAGCCCCGCGAAAGCCAGTGCGTAGGCGTTGGCGACCCACTGCACGCTGACCGGATCGAAGCCCAGGTCGGAGCGGATCGAGGGCAAGGCGACGTTCACCACCGACTCGTCCAGCACGACCATGAACCAGGCCGTGCAAGCCAGCACCAGCACCCACCAAGACCCGGACGCGCCGCGATCCTGGGGCCGCCCACTGGCGGACGTCTGCTCCGCCGGACCCGGCACCGCTACGGCTTCTGCCACCCGTTGACGCTCCCATAAATCGATGTAAATACATTGATTTGATTGGGACGGTACCGCCGGTAGACTCGGCCCATCAAACCAGTCTGTCCACATCGAAAAAGAAGGAGGGCCATGGCACGCACCCGCGGCCTCGGAGCACATCACGATCAACGCAGAGCCGAGATCGCAGACGCCGTGTTGGCCGTTGTCGCCGACGGTGGCCTGCAGGCCGTCTCGCAGGCCGAGGTCGCCGCTCGCGCAGGGGTCTCACCCGGTCGGGTCCAGCACTACTTCCCGACCAAGCAGCAACTCATCGAGGCCGCGTTCAACCGTGGCAACGCCCAGAGCGCCGCCCGCATTCGCGCCAAGGTGGGCCACCGGGACCTTCGGCAGGCCATGCCCCGCGCCGTGGTCACCACCGTACTGAGTGAACTGATCGCGTACGACGCCAGCACTCGCGCCCACCTGCGTGTCCGGCACTGGTTCAACGCCCTCGCACTGAGCGACGCCGCCATCGCCAACCACATCCACACCCAGTACGCCGACTTCCACCACCAGATCGCCGAACTGATCCGCCGCGACCAGACCACCGGCCTCATTCCCACCGCCCACGACCCGCACCGGGCCGCCGTAACCCTTGTCGCCCTCGCCGAAGGCCTCTCCTACTACGTACTCATCGAGGCCTACCCTGCTGCCGCCGCCACCCAGCGCATCCTCGACGCCATCGCCGACCTCTACAAGTGAGCCAACACCTTGCGCAGGCGAGCCCCTGGCCGCTGGCCGAAGCTCGGGTCTGGTTTGTTGCGGGCTCGCCCCTTCAGCCGTGGGCGCCGGCCTGGGTGCCGGCCAGAGTTCCGTGAAGAGCGGCACTGGATTGGTTGAGGCCGATGATGCGGGCGGTCTTGCCGTGGCGTGCGTACTTGGTGGTGATGGAGTCGAGAGCGGCGACCGTGGAGGCGTCCCAGATATGCGCATCGGTCATGTCGATGACGACGCTGGCAGGGTCTTCGGCGTAATTGAACTGATCGTAGAGCTGGTTGCTGGAGGCGAAGAACAGTTCACCCGTGACGTGGTAGACGCATTCGACGCCATCGGGGTCCAGGACGCTGGAGACGGAGACGAGGCGGGCGACGCGACGGGCGAAGATGACCATCGCGGCCAGCACACCGACCACTACACCGATGGCGAGATTGTCGGTGGCCACGACGACCGCGACGGTGGCGACCATGACAATGGTCTCGCCTTTGGGCATGCGCTTGAGAGTGCTCGGTTTGATGCTGTGCCAGTCGAAGGTGCCCACCGCAACCAGGATCATGACGGCGACCAGGCCCGCCATCGGGATCATACCGACGACCGGGCCGAGCGCGACGACGAGAATGAGCAGGAAGACACCCGCCAGGAACGTGGACAGGCGGGTCCTGGCGCCGGACCGCACGTTGATCATGGTCTGGCCGATCATGGCGCAGCCGCCCATACCGCCGAAGAATCCGGTGATGATGTTGGCGACGCCCTGCCCCCACGATTCACGGGTCTTGGACGAGCGGGTATCGGTGACATCGTCGACGAGTTTGGCCGTCATCAGCGATTCGAGCAGACCCACCAGTGCGATACCCAGCGAGTACGGCGCGATGACCACCAGAGTGTGCACGGTGAGCGGGACGTGGGGCAGGCCAGGGACAGGCAGGGTGTTCGGAAGCTCGCCCATGTCGCCGACGGTCGGTACGGCGATCCCGGCGGCGATGGTCAGCACAGTCAGCACGACGATCGTCACGAGCGGGGCGGGAACGGCCTTGGTCAGCCGCGGGAACAGCACCATGATCGCCAGGCCGGCGACAACCAGCGGGTACACCGGCCAGGGCACGTGATACAGGTTGGGCAGCTGAGCCAGGAAGATCAGGACGGCCAGGGCGTTGACGAATCCGATCATGACGCTGCGCGGTACGAACCGCATCAGTTTCGCCACGCCCAGGCCGCCGAGTGCGACCTGGAAGACGCCTCCGAGGATGACCGCGGCAATCAGGTAGTCCACGCCGTGTGCGCGTGACAGCGGGGCGACCACCAGCGCGATCGACCCGGTCGCGGCGGAGATCATCGCGGACCGGCCGCCGACGAACGCGATGGACACGGCCATGGTGAACGAGGCGAACAGTCCGATGCGCGGGTCAACGCCGGCCACGATGGAAAACGAGATCGCCTCGGGAATCAGAGCGAGAGCCACGACGAGACCGGCGAGGATCTCGACCCGTAGCACACGGGGAGACAGCCAGGCAGGGCGAGGTGGGCGCATCCGCGCCAGGGTGGTGCTCGACAACACGATGAAGTGGACCGATCTGTTCAGACACCACGGGGCAACGGCGTCAGGGGACGCCGCACGCCTGTACAGGGTGCGGGGCTGGGCAGCCAGTCGACGATGACTAGCTGGTCAGGGATGCGTCACGCGGGAGCGTGTACCGCTCGACCGCGGTTCGAAGCAACGAACCGGCAGCTCATATCCCTGCCGACTACCGCAACTCTACCTGTACGTCAGGGAAGACTTGATGGCAGTGGATCTCGGTGTGGCGGTGCTCACGGCGATGCTGGCAGCGACATCGGCCGACGGTGGCTGGGGAGCTGGTTGCGGCTGGCTTCAGCGGCCAGGCCCGGTTCTCCGAGCCCGCCCCGAACGTCCGGCCATCGTCGGCGGGACGGTCGGTCGCGAGGGAACAGGGACATGGCCACCAGCAGCAACCACGTCCAACTGCGCGGCGAACTGCTCGGCAACGGCCAGTTGGGTACGCAGCGCGTCAACGCGCGCGGCCACGGCGTGCCGGTACATGGCCAGTCGGTCCTGTAGCTCCTCTTGCCGGCCCCGCGGCTTCGCCATGCGGTCCAGCACACTCAGCAGATCACGCATCTCGTCCAGGCTGAACTCCAGCGGCTTCATCCGCTTGATCAGCTCCAGGCGGTGGACGTCGGCCTCGGTGTAGAGCCGAAACCCACCTCGGCTGCGGGTCGAGGGCACCACCAGCCCCACATCGCCGTACCAGCGGATCGTGCGTAGTGACAGGCCTGTCCGTTCGGCCACTTCACCGATCTGTATGTGCGCCGACTCCATGCCCGCCCCACCCCACCAGACGTAACGCCGTCGTCCCAGACGATGTCTCCGCCGTCTGGGACGACGACGGTGTCTCCGCCGATTCGACGGTTCCCGCACCAGGACTCTACCTTCACGTCAAGGTACTCTGTTGGTCAACATGTCCTGGACATCGACACGTCGATGGCTGCGTGAGCGGCTGGAGAGCGCCGATGCGGCCTGTGCGATGGCCACCCGCCGTGACGAGCATGTGGTGGCGGAGCCGGCCCGCCAAACGCACGACCACAGAAGCCCCGGTCGCGTAGCCACGCCGTGATCTCGTAGCCGTACGCCGGCCGCGTGGACAGCACCGCTCGGCACCGGCGTAGTGCAGGAATGCGGTGCTGCCGTTCGTCGGGGGCGAGCGCCAGTACCCGCAGCGCGGCGACCTTGCCGGACAGTGGGATCATCGTTTCGGACACTGTCGATAACTGAACATCGCGTGGCGACAACGCGACCAGCGGACGGCCGGGCCCGGCCCATTGAACCTTTCCGGACACCGCACCAGCACTCGACCGGATCGCCCGATGTCACGTGGCTGAACTGAACAGCCAGACCGCTGACGATCCCCGGATCTGGCCGTCGGTCACCGGGGCCGAGGCGAGGATGGGTCGCCCCCGGTCGGCGGGCAGCGCAAGAGGTTGGTCGCCGAAAATCATCAGGCAGGTGAGGGAGCCCCGACGGAAGGCCAGGACGTCGGGGCGGTCCGTGAGATCGATCCACTGAAGCTCAGCGTCCGCCAGCTCCGCGCGCAGCGACCGGCGCAGGCGCAGGGCCCGGGCGTGCAGACGCAGGGTCGAGTTCTCGGTCCGCCACTGGGTCTCGGCCGCGTAGTCGGCGAACCATTCCGGCTGGGGCAACCAGCTGGCCCTGCTGCCGAAACCCAGGGTCGGCCCGTCGGCACGCCACGGCAGTGGTACGCGGCAGCCGTCGCGGCCGTGTTCGGTATGGCCGGACCGGATCCAGGTGGGGTCCTGACGAAGCTCGTCCGGTAGGTCCTGGACCTCGGGTAGACCCAGCTCTTCCCCCTGGTAGAGATAGACCGAACCGGGCAGGGCGAGCAGCAGGAGGAGCGCGGCACGGGCACGGCGCTGGCCGAGTGCTGTGTCGACCTCACCGCGGGTGCGTCCGGGACTGTGCACGACGCCTTCCTCGGCAGCGAGCAGGCCGTAGCGGGTGACGGCACGGTGCACGTCATGGTTGGCCAGGGTCCAGGTGACGGCGGCACCGGTCGAACCGACCTCCTCGAGCCCACGGGCGATCGAGGCCCGGAACTCAGCCGCGTCCCACGAGCGGAGCAGCAGGTCGAAATAGAACGCCTGGGGAAGCTCGTCCGGACGTAGGTACGCGGCGAGGTCGGTGACGCTGGGAACCCAGATCTCCCCGACGAGTGTCAGCTCGCGGCCATAGGAGTCGGAGATCTCCCGCCACCGCCGGTACACGTCGTGCACCTCGGGCTGGTTCTGCTGGTGACGGTTGTACGTGCCGAGGTCCGGCCAGTCAGGCAGGACAGGATGTTTGAACAGCATGTGCGCCACGTCGATGCGGAAACCGTCGACACCCCGGTCGAACCACAGACGCAGGGCCTGTTCGAAGTGCTCGACCACATCGGGGTTGCGCCAGTTGAAGTCCGGCTGGCTGGCGTCGAAGCTGTGCAGATACCACTGGCCGGTATCCCCGATCCGGGTCCATGCGGGCCCACCGAAGACGGACGTCCAGTTGTTGGGTGGCGCCACCCCACCGGGTCCGCTGCCGCTGCGGAAGATGAACCGGTCGCGCTGCGGCGAGCCGGGTGGCGCCGCGAGCGCTTCCTGGAACCAGGGGTGTCGCGTCGAGCAGTGGTTGGGCACGATGTCCAGTAGGACCTTCAGGCCCCGCTCGTGTGCCCGCCCCAGCAACGCCTGAAAGGCCGGCAGTCCTCCGTACTGCGGGTCGATGGTCGTGTAGTCCGCGACGTCGTACCCGTGGTCGGTGCCCGGTGAGGGATAGCAGGGGTTGAGCCACAACCCGTCCACTCCCAGCCGGGTGAGGTGGTCCAGACGCGCGGTGAGGCCCGGCAGGTCGCCGATGCCGTCGCCGTCGGAGTCACTGAACGAGCGCAGGTAGACCTGGTAGATGACCGCGTCGCGCCACCACGCGGCGCCGTCCGGCACCGTGCTACTCGGATCGGCGTGGGCCGTATCGACCGTCGTCATGGTTACGGGCTCCTTGGGCATGGTCTCTATTCCCCGCTGCGGTTACAGGGGGTCATTCCGCCGAGACGAGCAGTATCTGCCACACGCGTAGCGACGGTAACTCGATCCGGGCATGATCACCGTCGACCCCGACGGTGAGTTCGGTGAATGCCGGACTCACGTCGGGGTCTGCGACCCGCACCACCGGCAGTCGTGTCCCGGTGCGGCGGACGCGCAAGGTCAGACCGGTCACCGCAGGCGGACCGGCCTTGGGCGTGTCCCAGCCGGTTTCCATCTGCCCGGTCAGGTTGATCAGGTGGACGGCCTGTCCATGCGGGGTGGCGACGACGCGCCGCCACACCGTTCCCGGTACAGCCTCGTGACCGATCCGCATTCCGGGTCCGGCGACGTCGATCTCGTCGTTGAGCGAACCGACGACAGAACGGGTGATGTCTGCCAGGCCGGGCGCCAGCAGTACGTCCCCGGCGGAGACAAGCAGGTCGTACCAGCGGGCCAACATGTCCACAGTGGACTTCTCAGCCGGGTGGTTGCGCACGTAGTAGGGGTCGACCAGGACATTCCCACCCTCCCCGGCCAAAAGTTGGGTCGCACCATGCGAGAAGAGGGTGGCCATGGTGAGCCGGTTGGCCGTCTCGGCGACGGCGGCGGAATCCTTGTCGTACACCGTCTGGTACGCGGCGAGCACAGCCGGACGCTCCGGAGCGAGCAGCCGGGCGCGTACCGCGATGGTGGCCAGATCGGCAAGGCTGTCGTGCGGCTCCCACGGTTCGGTGTAGGTCACGTCCAGCGGATGGCCGGTAGTCGACCAGACCGGGAAGTCGTTGACGTTGTTGAAGATGAGCACAGCCTCGGGCAGCGCCGCGCGAACCGCGTCGATCAGCGTACCGAAGGCCGCCGCCACATCGACGTAGCGCCCGTCCGCGCGCACCGCGGTGCGGGGAAAGCCGTACTGGTCGAGGTGGAAGCCGGCGAACCCGGCCGCCTCGACCGCGCGACGCAGGTCCGCGGTGAAGTGCGCCAGCCAGTCGGTGTCCGCCGGGTCGACGATCTGCAGAAAGTCGGCGAGCGAGTACGGGGTGCCTCCGGAGGTGAGGAGGGCGGCATGCTCCCACTGCGACCACTCGTCCTTGCCGACGCCGTACACCGCGGCGTAGCCGATCGGTGCGGCGCCGACCGCCCGGAGATCTCTGGTCAGGCGGCGGACCGTGTCCATCGAGATCCGCTGGCCGAGCGGATCATCATACTCGTCCGGACCGGTCAGGTCGGCATGGCGGTAGGCCCAGTCGTAGAACTGGACGGCGGTCAGGTGCAGGCGCCTGCAGAGGCCCGCGATCGGTGCCGTGTCCTGGTCGGGAGGATACGCCGCGACGAATCCGTACCGCAGCCGCGTCACCGGGTGGGCGAGCACCTCGACCGCGGTCCAATGTGCCGGGCCACCGGTTGCCTCCACGCGGACCGCGTAGCCACCTTCCGGCAATGACGGTAGCGAGAGGCTGACAGTGCCGGGAGGAATCTCCTGACTCGCGGCCACGCGGCCGAGGTGCTCGGCGGTGAGCATGCGCGGTGTCGAAGCCGGTTCGAGCTCGATGACGATCGGCTCGCCGGGCCGGTAGGAGGCTTTGGTGGGTAGCAGCATGGGGAAGTTCCTTCGCCTCGGCTAGGACTTGAGGGCGCCGGTGGCCAGGCCGGAGATGAAGTGCCGCTGGCCGATGAGGTAGATCAGCACCACCGGGATCATGGCGATGATGGAAGCCGCGAAGACCAGGCTCCAGTTGGTGGCGTGCTCGCCCTGATAGCGGGCGATGGCCAACGGGAGGGTCTGCTTGGCCGGGTCGCTGATGGTGGTCAACGCCCAGGAGTACTCGTCCCAGGCGCCCAGGAAACCGAAGACGGCCGAGGTGGCCAGCGCGGGACGCGACAACGGCAGGTAGAGGGCCACGAACCGGCGGATGCTGCCCGCACCGTCGAGGGTCATCGACTCGTCGAGTTCCCTGGGCAGTCCCTCGAAGAAGCCGCGTAACAGGAAGGTGTTGAACGCCACCCCGCCACCGATGTAGAAGACGACCAGGCCGGTCAGGGAGTCGGTCAGGTGCAGCGAGCGGGCGAGTACGAACTGCGGCACCAAGATGACCACACTCGGCACCATCAGGCCGAGCATCATCGTCCAGAACATCAGCGTGCGGCCCGGGAAGCGGAAACGGGCGAAGGCGTACGCGGCCATCGCTGCGAGCAACGTCGTCGCGACCGTGGTGGCGGTGGCGACGATCGCCGAGTTGGCGAAGTATCGGCCGAAGTCGTTGCCGCTCCATGCCTGCACGTAGTTGAGTACGGTGGCCGGGTGCGGGACAAAGCGCGGCGGCCACTCGAGCGCCATCCCCGCGGGCTTGAACGAAGTGCTGACCATGTACGCGAAGGGGGCGATCATGAGTATCGCCAACGCGGACAGGACCGCCAGCCGCACGGTTGTCCGGGTGCGGCGTAGACGCCGTGGTCCGAGGCTCATGTCCGTCCTCTGTCTGCTCGGTTGAACACCGCGGTCTGGATCAGCGAGAGGGCCAGCACGAGCACGGTCATGATCACGGCGACCGCGGACCCGTAGCCGAACTCGAGGAAGTCGAACGTACGCCGGTAGAGGTACGTCAGTGGCATCTCGGTCTGCCCGGCGGGACCGCCGCCGGTCATCAGCAGCACTGAGATGAAGACGTTGAAGCTGCCGATGACGAGTAGCACGCTGACGAACATCAGCGTGCGGCGCAGCGCCGGCAGCGTGACGTGCCATACCCGACGTAGGTAACCCGCGCCATCTACGGCGGCTGCCTCGTGCAGTTCCTCGGGTACACCCTGTAGAGCAGCCAGCAGGATGATCGCGGTCCAGCCGACGCCCTTCCAGATGCCCAGTACGCAAAGCGCGAAAATGGCTGTCCAGCGGGAGTCCAGCCACCCTGGCGGGGTGTGGGTGACCCTGAGCCCGTCGACCAGTGCCCAGTTGAGCACCCCGTGGTCGCCGAAGAGGTAGCGGAACAGCAGTGATACGACCACCCAACTGGTCACCACCGGCAGGTAGAACAGTACCCGGAACAGGGTGCGGCCGGGAAGTCGTGCGTGCAGCAGCAACGCAAGGGCCAGGCCGATGATGATCTGCGCCGGGACGGTGACGAGCATGTACACGCCGGCGTTGACGAACCCGAGCCGCAGGTCCGGATCGGACAGTGCGTGCCGGTAGTTCTCCAGGCCGACGAAGGGGCTGTCCGCGCCCGGGATCGGGCTCCAGTCGAAGAGACTGATCTGGCCGGCCCGCACGATCGGCACGAGCATCACCACGACGAAGATGACGAACGCGGGGCCCAGGAACAGGTAAGGGATCAGGGTCGCCCGACCCGGCCGCCACGCAGCACGGCGACCATGGCGCGGAGGCGCCACGGCGGCTGGCCGTCGGCGCACCTCGGGGGTGGTGGTGATCATGTCAGGAGCTTGTCGATCTCGGCTGCGGCGGAGTCCAGTGCTTGCTGCAGCGTGCCATCGCCCCGGAAGGCCGCCTGCAGTTTCTTCTGCAGCAGGTCGTCGATCTTCGGCCAGTTCGGCACGACCGGGCGGGGACGGGCGGTGCGCAGTTGCTCGACGAAGGGCGCGAATGTCGGATCGACCGAGCTGACGTCCAGGTCCTTGAGGACCGACATCTGACCGACCTTCGCCATCGCCAGCTGCGCATCGTCCGACAACAGGTAACGGGTGAATTCCAGCGCAAGGCGCTTGTTCTGCGTCTGTTTCATGACGACGACGTCCTCGCCACCGATCACGCTGATACTGCCGCCGGGCCCGGACGGCACCTGGGCCACCTGCAGCTTGAACTTCGGGTGACTGGACGCGAAGACCGGGTACATCCACGGACCGTCGAGGATGGTGGCGACCTTCCCTTCGGCGAGACCGTCGGATGTCGACAGTGACCCCTTGGCTCCGATGATGCCTTTGCTCACCTGATGCTCGGTGTAGAGGTCGTAGAGCAGTTGGACCCCGGCGAGTGACTGGGGCCCGTTGAGATGACCGGTGGCCTTCGTGTACCCGGAATCGGTGATGTCGCCGCCGGCGGACCAGATCCAGGGCAGTACGTTCCAACCGCTCAGGCCGTTGTCGTCGAAGGCGATGGCCTTCGAGCCGGCCAGCTTCTGGCCGAGGGCGCGCAGGTCGTCGAAGGTCTTCGGCGCCGCCTTGACACCCGCCTTGGCCAGCACGTCCGCGTTGTACATCTGTATACGGGTGTTGGTGTCCAGTGGGAGCGCGTAGTGGCCTCCCCGGTATTTGGTTGTGGCCAGCGTGCCCGGGAAGACCTTCGCGGCAAGGCTGCTGAAGTCATGCATGGCGGTGTCGAGGCGTTCCAGCACGCCGAGCTTGGCCAGCTCTGGCACCCATGCGATGTCGGAGCGCACGACGTCGGGAAGCTTGCCTCCGGCCGCAGCCGTGATCAGCTTCTGGTGCAGGTCGTCGTAGGGCACCGTGACCTGGGTGACGTTCGTGCCCGGGTGCTTGGCCTTGAACCCTGGGATCACCACCTTCTGCAGCGCCGCGACCTCCTTGGAGTCGGCGCTGTAGGCATGCCAGAAGGTGATGGCGCCGGCGAGTGGACCGTCTGCCTTCTGCTTGTCGTCGTTACCGCACGCGGACAGGACACCGGCGCTCAGGGCGGCGGCTGCGGTCGTGGTGAGGAAGCGTCTGCGGGACAGTTGCGTACTCATGGGAGGGACTCCTGGTCTTGGCTGGGGCAGGGCGGCCACCTCGAGGGTCAGCGGCTGCGGATCGACGGGGCTGATGAACAGGTGCTGGGCGGTGACAGCAGCGGCGCCGCCCCACGTGTGGCTCCGGAGCGGACCGATGGGCGGCTCACGGGTGGTGGGGCTGCCCGGCGGCGAGGGTTAAGGTGTATCCCTCGTCCAATTTTCGTTGCCGCAACATTAACCCCATGAAGGCCACCCAGGTCAAGCCCCAATTTTGCGCCGACTTCCGCCAGTGGCAGGCGTCAGTTAGTGTTACTTCAACAGTATGTAAGGGGGTGTGCGGTGACCGACCGGTCATTTCGCTGGGACGCGATGCCGGAAACCAGCCGGCGCGTCGCACTTGAGGTACTACAGCACGGCCCCCTGGCCCGAACCGAGCTGGCGGGCCGCCTCCGGCTGTCCACCTCGAGCCTGTCGCGGGTCACCAAGCCGCTGCTGGACGCCGGCATCCTGCAGGAGGCCCCGGAGGGGGAACTTTCCCGATCCGGCGGGCGTCCGATGCAACCGCTGCAGATCAACGCCGGTTTCGAGTCGTTCGTCGGCATCAAGCTCGCCGCCAACCATGCCTTCGGGGTCCGCACCGACCTGCAGGCCAACGTGTCGGCGCAGCACAGCATCGATCTTCCCGACACCGACCCCGCCCATGTCACCAAATATCTGGCAGAGCTCATGGAGCACCTGCAGGAGGATGCCGCCCCTGCTTCCGCGGTCGGCGTCGCGCTCGGTGGAGCGGTCACCGGGTTCAGCCGAATCGACCGTGCCGTCTTCCTGGGCTGGCGCGATGTGGACCTCGCGAACATGTTGAGCCACGAACTCGGGCAACGCGTGGTCGTCTCCAACGACCTGGCAGCCCTCACCGAGGCCGAGCACTGGTTCGGGGAAGGGCGGGACGTCGAGAACTTCGCCGTCCTGACCATCGGCGCCGGTGTCGGTGGCGGGCTTGTCATCCACGATCAACTCGTCGACGGCCCGGATGCCGGCCAGGGCCTCCTCGGTCATTTCCTCATCGACCCCACGGGCCCGTACTGTCCGGACGGCCACCGAGGATGCGCGGACTCCTTCCTGTCCATGGACGCGATCCGCCATCAGCTCGGGCGAGCTCTCGGGCAGGACGTGACCTACGACGATGTGCTCGACCGCGCCGAACACGGTGAGCCGCGCGCTCGACATATCGTCGACACCGCCGGCCACGCGCTGGGGCTGCTCATCGCCGCTGTCGCGAACATCGCACAGCCCGAACGCATCATCCTCACCGGCGAAGGGATCCGGCTCGCCGTGGTCGGACGAAGCCACCTCGACGCCGCCCTACGGCTCGGGAGAATCCCGCAGGCTTCACCGCTCGACATCAAGATCATCCATGATGATCCGTACCTGTGGGCCCGCGGTGCCGCCGCGGTCGCGATCCAACAGACCCTGCTGAGCGCCGCATGAACGGGTCGCCCACGCTGCGGCTCTCGGCACTGTGCGCCTGCCGAACCGTCTGGTGACGGCGCCGACGACCGCACCCGGGTCAGCCACCTACCACGCCCGGCGTGCCTCAGCGGGGCTGATCGACGAAGATGACAGCCGGGGAGATCTACCGGGCGCTCGTCCGCGCCATGGCCGGGACACAGCGCCCAGCCGAGATGCCTGAGCCTGTCTTCCTCTGACCGCCGTGGACCCGGCCGGCCTGTTGCGCAGCGCTCGGAGGCAGACAACCCGCAGACGGCGGCCACGACGACCTCCCGAGAACGGCCCGTTGGTGAGGTCGTAGCCGCCACCCTCGCCTGGCGCCGGGTGTGTGGCGCTTCGTACTGCCCGAGGTACACAGAGGACGGCATCTTGGCAGAGATCGACCAACGGGGAGCGCTCGCGGCGGGGAGACTGGAGTCAGGTGCGCGACGGTGTTGCGATGAGGAAGGTGACGGCTTTGTGCTGAGCGGGAAGGATCGCGGAGTTCTCCGGACGATCGAGGAACTGTTGTCGGAGAAGTATCCGAAAGGCGTGAGTGTCGCGGATGTCGCCGCACGGCAGAACTGGAGTTCCGAGGCCATCGCGCAGAGCTTCCACAAGCTCAGGGAGGCTGACTGCGTCGAGGTGGCCGACGGTGGGGCACAACCGGACCGGTCGACGGTGGTGACGCAGTTGACGCGTCGCGGACGTCGTGAGCGCGACCACCGCTCCGACGTATCCCAGCATGGGTCGGCGTGATCGAACGGTGTGCCCCGGCCCGGCGCCGGCCGCAGGGGGGCCAGCACCGGGCGTGCCTTGCGGCAGAGGCTGTCCACGCACATCTGCTCCTGTCGAGCCACCGGTCGGGACAGCCTCCTGGCCTAGGAGATCTTGCGGCGGTAGATGACCATCGCGACGGCGTAGGCGACGACGAGGATGCCGACCATCCAGGCGAGCGCGGTCCAGACGTCACCGCTGACCGGCCGCTGCGCGAACAGGTCGCGGATCGTGTTGACGATGGGCGTCACCGGCTGGTTCTCCGCGAACCAGCGCACCGGTCCGGGCATGGTGTCCGTGGGTACGAACGCCGAGCTGATGAACGGCAGGAAGATCAGCGGGTAGGAGAACGCGCTGGCGCCGGAGATCGACTTCGCGGTGAGGCCGGGGATGACCGCGACCCACGTCAACGCGAGGGTGGTCAGGAGGATCATGCCGGCCACCGCGAGCCACGCCCCCACCCCCGCTCCCGTACGGAATCCCATGACGAACGCGACCCCGAAGACCACCGCGACCGAGATGACGTTGGCGACGAGCGAGGTCAGTACGTGCGACCACAGCACGCCCGAACGCGCGATCGGCATGGACTGTAACCGCCCGAAGATCCCGGTGGTCATGTCGGTGAAGAGCCGGAACGCCGTGTACGAGATACCTGAGGCGATCGTCATGAGCAGGATTCCCGGCAGCAGATAGCCCACGTACGCGCCGCTGCTGGCTCCGTGGCTGATCGCGCCGCCGAAAACGTAGACGAACAGCAGCATCATGGCGATCGGGATGATCGCGGTGGTGATGATCGTGTCCATGCTGCGGGTGATGTGTTTCAGCGAACGCCCGGTGAGGACAGCGGTGTCGCTGATGACGTGCGTGGCCATGGTCGGTTCCTCTCTCACTTCGCGCTTGCGCCGCTGGCCGCGGTCTTCTCGTTGTCGCCGACCAGAGCAAAGAAGACGTCCTCGAGGCTCGGCTGCTTCTCGACGTACTCGACCTGGGCGGGCGGGAGAAGCTTCCTGAGTTCGGCGAGCGTGTCGTTCACGATGATCCGTCCCTGGTGGAGGATCGCGATCCGGTCGGCGAGCTGTTCGGCCTCGTCCAGGTACTGCGTGGTCAGCAGCACCGTCGTGCCGCCCGCGGAAAGCTTCTTGACGGCCTTCCAGACCTCGATGCGCGCCTCCGGGTCGAGCCCGGTCGTCGGCTCGTCGAGGAAGATGACCGACGGGTTCCCGATGAGGCTCATCGCGATGTCGAGACGACGACGCATGCCACCCGAGTACGTCGCGACCTTCCGCCCCGCCGCATCGGTCAACGAGAAGCGCTCCAGCAGTTCGTCCGCGACGCCCTTCGGCCCCTTGACGTGCCGCAACCGGGCCACCAGCACCAGGTTCTCGCGCCCGCTGAGCACCTCGTCGACGGCCGCGAACTGCCCGGTGAGGCTGAACGACTCGCGCACCTTCGCCGGCTGCCGGGCGACGTCGAAACCGTCGACGCAGGCGGTGCCGTTGTCTGCTTTGAGCAGCGTGGACAGGATGTTGACGATGGTGGTCTTGCCCGCACCGTTCGAGCCGAGCAGCGCGAAGATGCTGCCCCGGGCCACGTCGAAGTCCACGCCGCGTAGTACCCGCTGCTTCCCGTACGCCTTCTCCAGGCCCTGCACCTGGATCGCCGGCGTCTGCTGTGTCGCCATCAGACCTGTTCCCCTCTGTCGTCGCCTGCGGCGCGGTCCACGTCGCGGATCAGGCGGTTCCGTGCACGCGCCGGTGTGTAGCCACCGTCGGTGTAGTTCTCGGCAAACGTCCGTACGAACGCGACCGGGTCGTCGCCGACGACGTCGCGTATCGGCGTGCCGTCGGCCGCGGCCTGCTCGAACAGGTCCGCCAGATCCTCGAACTGCGTCTCGATGCGTACGCCGTCCTTCGGCACGAAGAGCAGCAGGAACCGCTCGATCGCGTCGACCGCCATGCGGTAGTTCTCAGGAAGCGCCCGTACGCGGGCCTTGTAGGCACGCCACCGCTTCTTGGGGCCGATGATCTTGGCGAGGATGAAGTTTTCTCCGGTGTCGGACATGGTTACCTGCTCCCCTCTCGGAGCTGTTCAAGTCGGTCGGCGAGGAAGTCCCAGGTCTTCCAGAACCCGGCGAGGTAGTCCCGCCCCTGGGCGTTGAGCGTGTACACCTTGCGCGGCGGTCCCTTCTCCGACGGGACCTTCTCCACGTCGACGAGTCCGTGCCGCTCGATGCGGACCAGTAGCGCGTAGATGGTGCCTTCGGCGATGTCGGAGAAGCCGCGGTCGCGCAGCCACGCCGTGATCTCGTAGCCGTACGCCGGCCGTGTGGACAGCACCGCGAGCACGATGCCCTCCAGGATTCCCTTGAGCATCTCGGTCGCCTGGTTGCCCATGGATGCCCTTCTACTCGGCGTTGCTAGGTACCGCTAGATAGTAACGCTGACTACCGGTAGATAGCAACACTGAATAGCCGACCCGTCGTGGCGGATTTCGTGCAGCAGGTCACACCCGCAGCGCCGCATCCTCGCGTGGCCACGCCCGCGGTACATCGGCCGTCATGGCACGATCCCGGGCTCGTATGGTGGTCACGGGTGACCGGTCCGGCGGTCCCGGCAGTAGGAGGAGATCGCGTGAGCGATGAAGGTGCATGGGTCGCGTACGTCGTGGACGACGAGGGCGAGCGACGCTACCTGCGTTCGGCGACCCGACAGACGTCGAGTAAGGACTTCACCCGGCACAAGGGGCGCGCAGCGCAGTTCGACAGCGAACGGGGCGCGCTGGCCGCCGCCAAGGAACTCAAGCAGGACTACGAGAACCGCGACAACTACAAGGGCTGGATCACCCGGGTCGAAGCGAAGCGCGTCGGCTGAGTCCTGGTAGGCACGCGCCAGCCGGTCCGAGGGTCCGCAGTCGTCGGTCAGAATTCTGACCGGCTGGCAGGAGGATCAGGCCCCGATGACCTGACCCACCCCTTCCGTCACTGCGATCCTGCGGCCACCAGCGCCGCGGTGATGGGTTCGAGCTCGTCGAGTTCGGCGGGAGCCAGGGCATCGTACGGCGGGGCGGCCGTCGCCGACCGTGGCCCCCTGAAGTACAGCTTCACCGCATGATGCCCGGACCACTACTTTGCGCTCATATATGACGACGCTATGGTGACGGTGTGGGTACCGATGACCGACTTGACGTGTGGCGACACCCCACCCTGAACACGGCCCTTGTCGAGCAGGACTGGGCGACGGTACTGCGCACCTGGCGGCGGCTCACCGGCACCAGCCAGAGCAGGCTCGGCGCCCTGGTCGGGCTCTCGCAACCGGACGTGTCCGCCATCGAGCACGGTAGACGTCAGGTGACGTCCGCCGAGGTGCAACAACGGATCCCATTCGGCCTCAACGCACCGGAGAAGCCGGCAGCAGTCAGGACCACACCGGTGCCCTCTCTCGCGCTGTCCGAACTGGCGCCTGACCCTGATCTGCTGGCGCGGGTCGCTGGCGCCGTCGATGACCCGACCCGGGTGGACGCAGCGAGTGCCGACTATCTGGACCAGCTGCAAGCCTGAAGTTTGGGGTTGTGGTGGTTGTCAAGGGTCGGCTGGGGTGAGGATGTCGATGTTCACGGTGGCCTTGTAGCTGGTGCGGTCGATGTGGGGCCGCGTGCCTGGTATTTGGAGATCGCGCGTTTGACGATGCGGGGGCATGACGCGTAGCCGTCGGGCGGGCAGCAGGTTGGCCAGGACGTGGCGGCCGATCGTGCCGACCAGGTCGATGACGGTGTCGGCGATGATGCCGGCGGCCTGGACGAGTCTGGTCGCGGGCGGCGTGCCGGGCGATGGTGAAGCTGGCCCGGTCGGGGTCGACGTCGGGCTCGGGTGCTGGTGGCGTCGGCCATGGCGGTGCGCAGCAGCTGGTAGACGAGCAGCAGGGCGTAGATCTCCTGCTCGACGCCGGTGGGGGTGCGGGCGCGCAGTATCCGGCCGCCGAGGATGGTGGATTTCAGTTCCAGGTAGGCGGTCTCGATCTCCCATCGCTGGTGGTAGAGCCCGATCAGTTCGCGCTGCGGGTAGCGGTGGTGGTCGATGCAGGGTGGTGATCAGGCGGTAGATGCCGGTGTGTCGGCCCGGCGGTGGTGGTGATGGTGATCTGGGCCGTCGATCACCCGGATCCGCAGCCCGCCCAGCATCGACAGGTAGGAGCCGTCGGGGTAGCGGGCCAGGACCGGCAGTTTGCGGCCGTTCTTGGAGCCGGATCAGGACGTCGGCTCCGGTGGCGGCGATGTCGCGCGATCAGGTTTCTGGGCGGCGAAGTTGCGGTCGGCCAGCAGCAGCATCCCGGCGCGCAGGCTGGGTAGCAGGCGTGGCGCGTAGGTGGTCTCGCCCGACGGTGGTGGGGCCGAACACCGCGTCGATGATGGTGCGGGTGCCGCAGGCCACCAGGGCCGAGCCAGGCCGGAGCTGCGGGTAGCCGGAGCCGCCATGGTTGCCCCGCTGCTTGGTGAAGCGGGTCAGGATGGCGCGGGGCTGTCGGGCACGGTCATCGATGGTGCCGTCGATGCGCGCATACCAGCAGACCCGCGCCACCGGGTCGCACCGCTCGGCGAGGATGGCGGCTGGGCCGCGGAGCAGGTCGAACAGCCACCGCAGCGGAGCGACCCCGACCCGGCGGCGGGCCTGGGACAAGCCGCTCGTCGGTGGGTGTGGCGGCAGGCAGGTCCGTCCAGCGCCGGCGGTCAGCTTGCGCCACACACCCGAGTACCCCACCTCCGGGAACAGGCAGGCGGCCAGCAGCAGATAGACCACCACCCGGGAAGGCAGATCCCGCACCCGCGACTGCGCGGTCCTGGTCGCGGCTCAGCGCCTCATCGACCATCTCGAACGGGACGTGCTGGGTCAGTTCCCCGAGGTGGCCGGGAGCGTACCTGCCCTCGGCGACGGTGATAGCGCGGGTGATGACAGACTGTGTGTTCAACGGAGTTTCTGCTATCAGGTGATCTTGGTCGACACCGTTCTAGCAGGAACTCCGTTGCCCGTTTCAGGGGGGTTGACATACCGCCACTCGCGTTAACTACACGGCCTTGGGACTAGCTGTTGGCTGGGCATCGACGTGCGGAGGACACGGTGGGTTCGCGACCGCTGGTCAGCCTGATGCGCGAACAGCTGTCCATGGTGATCCGGTTGCACAGCGGCGCTTCCGGGCCCCTCGCGCGGCGCCTGGTGAACCTGGCCGGTGAACATGCACAGTTCCTGGCCTGGATGGCGCAGGACCAGGCCGACTCCGTTGCCGCACTGACCTGGTACGACCGGTCGCATGACTGGGCCATCGAAGCTGGCGATGTGAACATGGCCTCGACCACGCTGAGCATGAAGGCGCACATGGCCTGGTCGGTGGGCAAGGGTGCCCGGTGCGCGGCCTTCGGGAAAGCTGCCCGGTGGTCCTCACCCGGCGCCTCCCTCGGTGTGCAGGGGATGGCGGCCCAGATGACAGCCAGAGGTCATGCGTTGGTCGGCGAACGGGACGCCGCGCATCGGCTCCTGGACGAGGCACAGACCTTGATCTCAACGGCCGCTGATCACCCCGATGACGAACCGCCCTGGATGTACTTCTACGGCGAAACGTGGTTCACCCTGCAGCGCGGCATGGCCGAGCTGCATCTCCGCCAGTGGCGTAACGCAGCGGAGAAACTGACCATCGGCCTCGATGCGCTACCGCCGTCCTACCGGCGGGACCGGGCGTGGTACTCGACCTGCCTGGCCCGTGCACACGCCGAGTCCGGGGAGGCGGAACATGCGCTGACTGTCGCCCTGTCAGTAGTTCCGGATGCCGACGAGGTGGGGCGCCCACATAGTTGGGACAGTCTGCACAAAGTCGGTGCCGCGCTACTCCGTAAAGGCGCCACGCAGGCCCGGATCCTGCTGGACGCTCTACGGTAGTCCGCCACAACTGTGACACAGCCACCTGATCTCGCGGGCAGGAGATCGATGAGCCGCAGTGAACGCAGGACACCTACGAACGGTATGCGTCGCGCCGGTGGCGGATCGAATGAATCTCCACGACCCGCTTGGCCTCATTGATCCGGTAGATGACCCGGTAGGTACCTCGGCGGGCAGAGTGGAAGCCGTCGAAGGGCTCATCGAGTGGCTTACCCACGCGGTGCGGATTGACCGCGATCGCATGCTGGATGGTCTCCATCGCCGCCATTGCGACAGCCAAGGGCAGATCCTCGTGCAGATTGCGGCGAGCCTGCCGGGAAAACATCACCGTGTATGGACTGGGCGGCTCGTTGCTGCCAGGATCCTGCTGCCTGTTGCGTGCAGGCATCAGCTCGCCGTGTTCCGACGCCGCTCCAACTCGGCGCGAACCTCATCCACCGAGAACGTATCGCCGGAAGCGAAATCCTCCCGTGACTGGCGTAGGTCGGCCAGGGCTTCATCGTCGGAGAGCAGATCCAGCGTCTCCCGCATCGACTCGTACTCGGCGACCGAGATCAGCATGACGTCCGCGCGGCTGTTGCGGGTGATCGTGAAATGGTCGTGCTCGCGCGCCACCCGGTCGGCAAGTTCGGCGATCCGGGCCTTGGCCTCAGTGATCGGGATGGTCTCCATGCTGACCATTCTAGCAACCGGTCAGAATTCTGACCAACAGATCCAGCGCTGAGGTCTGGCGCTTCGCCATCGACGAGATCCAAGGAAGTTCGGGTGGGGCGGGTGGGGCTCGAACCCACGGCCAAGGGATTATGAGTCCCCTGCTCTAACCGGCTGAGCTACCGCCCCCAGCGGCGCTCAGCCTATCCGACGGCCCTACGCCCAAGTCGCGCACCGGTACTCAAACCGGCCGAGCCAACGGCGATCCGACCCAATCACGAATCTTCTACTTGTTTATTATGTTTTGTCCCTTATGATGCCAGGCTGGTCCGGTGGCGCGATGAAATCGTTGACGCTGCAGCCACTGCCTGCCTTCCGCTGCGATGCCTTCCAGTACATGAAGGGTGTGCGGTAGGCCGGACGCTTCGAGCGCGAGCTTGACTGCCTCATACGGATCAGAAGCATCCGCCGTCGAGCATGGGCCCTGGCCCGCATTTGAGGCCAGATCACGCCGGCGCCAGGTTCCGGACGTACGCCCAGTCGCCTCTGCGGTGTGTCCGTCTGATTCCTCGCCGGTCACGCACACCTCGATATTGCGCCCGTCCATCAGACGAAGTTCCAGAGTCCTGGGGAGACCGTCAGCCATGGCGAGGTCCGCCGATGTGATGGCGTCGAAGCCGAAGACCGTATGCCTGACGTCTCCGAACTTCGCATCGACAAAGTCGAGAACCGTCGTGTACACACGCACACCGCCGGCCGTCAGGAGGAACAGCCGGAACCGGTACCGCGCGTACCGCCAAGGACCCTTCCTGGCACACGCCCGCTTCCGACCGTACGGCGTCTCCAGCACGGCATAGCGCACAAGGTCTCGGGGTTGGAGCTTGTATTCGCGGAGCGCACGGTCGAGCAGCACCGTGCGATCGGCATCCAACCATGCGGCCATCTGCTCCTCACTGGGCCGGTTCTCGTCCAGCCAACTCTTCCATGACTCGTAGGCGGCTTTCCGCGATCGCTGCTGTTGCTCGTGCTCCGCCTCCTCTTCCTGGTGACGGCGCCGTTCGATCACGATCCGCAGCCACCGTGCAGCAGCAATGCCGCCGCTGACCAGCATCAGCGGAACGTCCAGGCTTCCGAGGACGGGATCGGCCAGTACTCCCGATACGACGCTGAGAACCAGCGCCGGTACGAGCGCGAGGATGCCCAGGCAGGTAGCAACACGAACAGAAATCGGAGTGCAGTAGCGGTCGCGATAGTGCCACAGCGTGCCGGCATCCCAGCCGAGTCGCACCTCACGTGCCAGATGTCGGACGAGCCAACGGATTCGCGCCGCGCCGACCCGGCTCTCCCGGTAGAGCTCGGCCAGCTCGTCGCGGAGCGTGTCGCGATAACCGGCGGTCTGCACAGGCCAGTAACGACCATCGACTCCGGCCGGAGCAACCCGAGCGAAGTAACGGTTGAACAAACGATCGAGCTGGTTGGCGAAGCCGTCACCGGCAGCCGGCGCCCTCAGCATTCCCGGCCGGTACTTGCGTTCTTCGGCACGCAAACGCTCCGATCGGTACCGCCAGGTGAGCCCGGTCCACGCCACCATCGCGCCGATGACCAACATACCGACATACGCCGCGATGGCGGGCCACCACGCGTTCATCAGTACCAGCCAGCCCAGATAGCCGGCGCCAAGGAACAGTACGGCTGCCGCGACCCGTGCTCGCCAGAGATCCGCCGTCGTTGTCGACTCTGGTTGTGGTAGCCGGGTTCGCGGCCCCATCGGGTTCGGAACAAAGTACAGTCGGGCCCGCCGGCTGCGTTCATGGCTGTGCTGGTTCTCGAGAGCATCCTTCCGGACCTGCTGCCACAGAGCGTTTCGGATCGTGGCCGACAGAAACGGCTCAAGATGCCGGTAGATCGGGTCGCGCTGTATGGCGGCCAGCGAACTCAACTGTTCAAGCGCGGTCGTGGTCACGCTGTCGTCGTGCAGTGCTGCCAGTATGGTCCGGATCGCCTGCACGCCTTTGGCCCACTCGTCCTCACCCTGCTCGAAGGTGCCGAGGCGATTTTCCAGCGTGGCAAAGTCGGCCTCGGTGAAGTACTGATCGGGGCGGCTGCTGAGCCATGCCAACAGCCAGTAGAAGCACGCTTCGCTAGATCGGGGATAGCCATCGGTGACGGCTGCGTCGATCAGTTCCCAGGCTCGGGACGGCACAGCGGCTTGCAGGCACTTGACGCCCTTGTCGAACTTCACCTTCGGCGGATCATCGGGGCTGTTGATGTAGATCGTGCTGTTGATGATGTCGCGAGCTTGGGCGCCGACATTTCCTTCGGCGTAGTTGTAGGCCGCGCCCGCAGATCTATCGCGAGGAACGCCGGACTCGTTCTCTGGAGAACTCATGACATGCCCTTCACCGCAACGATCACGGCGGCCACCGCAGTGGCGAGTTCGGCCACATCCGACACCAGTCCTTGCAGGCGCATGAGGGCAATGAGCGTCCTACTCCTGTGATCAGTGTCGTTACTGCACAACGCGGTGCTGGCGGACTCCAGGTCGGTATGTGCCGCGCTCCAGGTGGCCTCGTCCAGTTGTCCGGTCGCCCGAGCCTTCTGCAGCTTTCCGCTCAGCGCCATCAACTGAGCTGCCGGATCTACCGGAGCCGGTGTCGCGTTGGCACCGATCCACACCGAGCTACCGGTGATGTTGCCGGCCTGCATGCCGACGCTACCGGCCGAGTAGTTGGTCACCGCACCGCTGTGATCGAGGTTCCTACGCTCGCGCATGGCTGTGGACCGTCCTTCCGCAACGAGTTCCTCGGCTACGCGGGCGGCGAATGCCGCCGCGTTGGCGGCAGCCCGGGACTGCCAGCCACCAGCGTCGCTGTCCTGCTTCGTGCCGTCGGCACGATCACTGATCCCCCGTACCACCACAGTGGGTAAGCCGTTGAGGTGCCCGGCGTGCGCCGCCCCTGCCGCTTCCATCTCGACGGCAAGTGAGTCATTGAAGTGCTGTCGGATCCACTCCGCCTCGTACGACCTGCTGGAGTTGTGCAGCACCTCGCCGGCGGCGATCGGACCGAAACGCACCTGCGGTGGCGCCGTATCGACCGGCAGTCGGGACAGCCACTTGCCCTCCCGGTCGACGTGACGGGCGATCTGGTCGGCGCCATGTGAGGCTTCCCAGGTTCGAGGCCGCGCCTTCGCGCCGTCGTCCTCGCTGGTCGCACCGTGGTACGCATAGACATGCGTGGCGACCACCACGTCGCCGAGCGCGATACGGCGGCGGAGGGCACCCGCCACCCCGACGAATAGGACGGCGACCGGCGAGAACTCGTCGATGGCTCGCTCCGCAAGGATGCCTGCCGCCTGATTTCCCTTGCCCACCAGAGCAAGTGCGACGCGGCAGTCACCTCCTTCGAACCGTCCAAGTTCAAAGCGGGTGCCCTTGTGCGAACGCATGGACACGTCGGTGAGTAAGGCACGAACCGCTGTGTATTCGAGGTTCAGGGCGGTCAGTATCACCACGATCCCGTCGCTCATCAATCAGCCTCCTTTGCTGTCGGACGAACCATCGGGGGATAGAGCGTCGCACTCGGACCGGCGCGGAACAGGCGGGCGGGTCGCCCAGCAGTAGCACGCCGGCCCGGGCCCGTTGGTACGAGAAACCCCTGTACGCCCTGGACCTTGCGGTAGAAGTTCCGCGGGTCCAGGCGCACTCCCCATACCGCCTCGTACACGCTCCGCAGATCAGCAAGCGTGAAGGTGGGATCACAGAAAGCCGTCGCCAGGGCGGAACTCTCGAGCTTGCGACGGGCACGCTCCACCCCGTCCACGACGATCTGACGGTGGTCGAACGCAAGCTGCATGCTGGACGACAGCACCGGACCGACCGGGGTCCATGCAGCGTCGGCCGCATCGGTGCCGGCCGTCGGGTCTGGCAACTGCGGCGCTATCGCCAGGTATGCGACCGAGACCACACGCCCACGCGGGTCACGCCCAGGCTCGCCGTAGACCCCTAGTTGTTCGAGATGGAAGGTGCTCGCGTCAAGCCCGGTCTCCTCCGCCAGCTCCCGCCGGGCCGCCGCGCCGATGTCCTCCTGATCGTCGCTCAGAAATCCACCTGGCAACGCCAGCGCTCCTGCGTACGGCGCATGCCCGCGCTCCACGAGCAGCACCTGAAGGGCTGAGTCGCGCAAGGTGAAGATCACGAGGTCGACGGCAAGAAGTACCGCTGGATGGTCCCGGTCGTATCTCCGCATGAGTCTGACGCTAGCTTATTGTCAAATCGACAAGAAGTCTTCTGTCGGATTTCTGCACAGGCGCCACTACGAGGGGTGGTTCTTCGTTCGGCCGTTCATCCACGGCCGAAGCGGCCAGCCGAATCTTCTGGCTCCACGCGAGACAACAGCACGGGAGGACACCTGGCCAGGGAAGGAGTCTGCTGACCTGCACATAGCGGACAGTTCAACTAGGTGTACGCGACCGTAGCGCTTGTCTACGATAGTGGGACACCGATGTCTCAAGGGGTGACATGTCGAAGCTGCTGATCTGGGCCGGGAAGAACATCGACGGGGCATTGGCCCTGGCACTGGCCCTGACGGTGGCAACACTCGGGCTGCTCAACGTGGTCAACCGGGAGCTGATAGAGAGTGCGACACTGCTCATCCTGGCACTGCTCGCCGAGGTGGTCATGCGGGAACGGTGGCAGCGCGGCCGGATCGAGGGCACGATCCGCGACGGGTTGGCCGAGACCTCCGGCGAGCTGAAGAAGTTGCAGGCGCCGCTGGCCGAGGTGACCTCGGCCGGACAGGTGGTCACCCAGACCCGGGCCGCACTGGACCGGCTGTCGCTGGTCCGTGTCCTCAGCAGCGCCGAGATCCGCGACGCGCTCGCCGCTGCCTGGCGGGACACCGACCGGTGGTACTTCCGCGGCGGCACCGGCGCCTACCTGCGGGCGGTCACCCTACCGGAGTGCATCCGCAACGCGCGCCAGCGCAAGAGCCAGTTGCAGGTGCGGCTGGAGATCGTCGACCCGACCAACGAGGTGACCTGCCAGCGGTACGCGAAGTTCAAGGGCGCGCTGATGACCGACGACCTCGACGTCCGCGGCGAGCGTTGGACGCTGGACAAGACCCGCAAGGAACTGTTCGCCACGATCCTCGCCACCTGCTGGTACCGGCAGCGGCACAGTCTGCTGGACATCGAGGTGCGGTTGTCCTCGGTGATGACGACGTTCCGGTGGGACCTGTCGTCGCTGTGGATCATGATGACCGAGGAGGATCCGCACGCGCCGGCGTTGCTGGCCGAGAAGGGCAGCTTCTACTACGACCGGTGGAACACCGAGTTCATGGCCAGTCTGGACCAGGCCCGGCCGCTGCCCATCGGCGCTGACGGGTTGGCCCTGCTCGACGACAGCCCGACGGTGGATCAGACCCGACGACTGTTCGACGGCCTCGGTACACCCCTGCCACGCTCCTTCACCGACCGGGACGTCACCGACATCGTGCAGCGGGCGCTCAAGCCGAGGAATCCGTACGGGTGAGCGCCTACGGTGACGTCCTCCGGTCCGTGCAGCAGGCACCCGTGAGCGCGGCGACGGCGACGGCGCGCCGGCTGTTGCGCCCCGTGCTCGCCGGACCGGACCCGGTACGTGCGGTGCGCCATCCACTCGGCTTCGTCTGCATACCGGTGGTGCGCGACGGCCCCGACGGGGTGTGCGTGCACTGGTGGCACCGCAGCAGTGCGTCCCGGCTGAGCACCGAACCGGTGCACGCGCACAGCTGGGATCTGCTCAGCTTCGTGCTGTACGGAACGCTGCGCAACGACGTCGTGGACGTGGTCGACGACGGGGTGGCGCCGACGCACCGGGTGTTCGAGGTGCACAGCCGTGCCGACGGGCGGGATGAGATCCGCCGCACCCCCCGTACCGTCCACGTCGGAGCACCGTCCTCGACGCGCAATGCCGCCGGTTCCCGCTACCGGCTGCGCTCCGGCAGGTTCCACGCGAGCGCTCTGCTGGCGGCCGAGGCGGCGACACTGGTATTCGGTCGCGCGCTGCCCGACGCGGTCGACCTGACCCTGGCGGCGCTCGATGTCACAGACCATGCCACGCAGCGGGAGACCTGCGACGCCACCGAGACCCGTCAGGTGACGCGCACGGTGCTCGACCGGCTCGCCGGGTGACCAGCAACGCGAGACCCGTTCACCGGGTGAGGGTCAGTGCGAGCACGCCGGCAGTCAGCGCCAGTACGGCCAGCACCGCGCCGGCCAGCGCCAGCTTCCCCAGCGGTACGTGCACCCCGTGTGCCCGGCATCGCTCGTACCACAGCAGGGTGGCCAGCGACGCCCACGGCGTGACGATCGGCCCCACGTTGGTGCCGATCAGCAGCGCCAGCAACTGGGTCTGGTTACCAACTGGTATGACCGCTTCCCCGGCCACGTACGCCGGCAGGTTGTTGACGAGGTTGGCCATCCCGGCGCCGACCCCGGCCGACCGCAACGCCCCGGACACCCCGTCCTGGGGGCCCATCAGCGCCCGCGCCACCGAGTCCAGGCCGTGCTCGCCGATCGTCTGCATGACCAGGAAGAGTCCGGTCACCATGACCAGCAGCCGCCACGGGATCAGCCCCCAGCGCAGCGCACCCCGATCCACCGTCAGGAAGCCGACCACCACGACCGCCGCCGCGAGCGCCGAGGCGATGCCCAGCTGCACCTGCGCCAGGATGGCGATGACGAACAGCACGCAGGCCAGGCCCGTCACGATGTACAGGCCACGGTGCCGCGGGCGGTGCGGCGAAGGGATGAGGTACCGGTTGTCGGCGGTACGCGCACCCCGCCACCACGCCACCCACAGCACCGCCATGGTGACCAGCAGGACGGCCAGCTGCGGCAGCCACATCCGGGCGGCGAAACCCAGTGGAGAGAGCCCGACCCGTTGCTGGGCGAGCAGGTTGGTCAGGTTGGAGACCGGCAGCAGAATGCTGGCGGTGTTAGCCAGCCACACCGTGGTGACCGCCAGCGGCAGCGCGGCGACCTTGAGCTTGCGGGCCAGCGCCAGCATCACCGGGGTGAGCAGTACCGCGGTGGTGTCCAGGTTGAGTGTGGCGGTCGTCAGCGCCGCGAAGGCGACGCACAGCAGGAACAACGCCGGGTAGCGACCGCGCCCGAGCCGGGCCAGCCAGGCCGCGATCACGTCGAAGACCTCGGCCTCCGCGGTCAGCTCGGCCAGCACGATCACGGTGCCGAGGAACAGCAGCAGCGGCAGCACCCGGCGCATGATCCCGGCGGCGTCGGAGGTACTCAGCGCACCGGTGGCGACGCACAGCCCGCCGGCCACCAGCAGCGCGATGGCGATCCAGTCGAGCGGATCGAGGCGACGCCAGAACGGCCGTTCGACGTCACGGTCAGGTGCGGGCACTGAGACATAATGTCAGAATGGCGTGGGGACAGGACGTGTGGCGCTCGGACCGCCCGATCGACTTCTTCATCAGCTATTCGCCGGCCGATGAGCGTTGGGCCACCTGGATCGCGTGGGAGCTGGAGTCCGCCGGCTACCGCACCATGTTGCAGGCGTGGGATTTCGTGGCCGGCACCCGGTTCATCGACTTCATGGACCGTGGCATCCGAGACGCCGCGCTGGTCGTCGCCGTGCTCTCACCGCACTATCTGCGCTCCACCTACGGTGCGCTGGAGTGGCAGGCCGCGCTGCGCGCCGACCCGACGAACCCGGCCACCAAACTGCTCACCGTACGGGTGGAGGACTGCCGGGTGGAGGGCCTGCTGGCCACCATCACCTTCCTGGACCTGGTCGGTGTGGTCGACCAGCGGGAGGCCCGTACGAAGCTGCTCGGCCGGATCCGGGAGGCGGCCGGCGGGCGGGCCAAGCCGGCGATCCAGCCCTGGTACCCGCAGTCCGCCGACCCGGTGGCCGCCGCTGAGCTGACCGGCCGGGGCAGCGTCGGACCGGTCCGCCGGCCCCGCTCGCGGCGCACCCCGTCCCGCCCGCCGGTCTACCCGCGGGCGTCGGCGGTCCAGCCCGGCCCGCCGCGTACGGAGCTGGGCGTACTGCACATCGGCGGCAGCCGGTTCGGTCGCGGTCTGGTCGGCCCGGACGCTGCGGTACGGGCCGAGGAGGCGCAGGCGCAGATCTGGGGGGAGCTGACCCGGCTCACCGACGACGGCGCCCCGGTACCGGAACTGATCGTGGTCTCGGGCGACCTGACCGAGTCCGGCACGCCGCGCGAGTTCGAGGAGGCACTGGCCTTCCTGACCGGCATGCGGGTACTGCTCGGACTGGAACCGCACCGGGTGGTGATGGTGCCGGGCCCACGCGATGTCACGCTGGCCGCCTGCCGGGCCTACTTCGCCAGCTGCGAGGCCGACGACCTGGAGGCGCAGCCGCCGTACTGGCCGAAGTGGCGGCACTTCTCGCGCATGTTCGAAGACTTCTACCAAGGTATGGAGGGTGTCGGTTTCGACAGCGACCAGCCGTGGACCCTGTTCGCGCTGCCCGACCTGCGGGTGGTGGTGGCGGGCCTGAACTCCACCATGGCCTACAGCCACCGCGACGACGACCGCCACGGCGAGCTGGGGCGGGCGCAGGCAGCCTGGTTCGCCACCCGGATGCGGCTGTTCGAGGAGTCCGGCTGGCTGCGCATCGGCGCGGTGGCGCACGCACCGGCGGCCGCCACCGGCGCGCCGGACCCGTCGCAGCTGTCCGGGCTGCGGGTCACAGCCCATCTGCCGGGTCTGCGCGACGCGGCGGCATTCTCCCGGATCCTCGCGCCGCGGCTCAATCTGCTGCTGACCGGCGACGGTGACCAGGGTCCGGTGCTCGACGACCTGGCCGAGCTGCCGGTGGTGGGTCGGCCCTCGTACAGCGCGTTCCAACTGCTGTCGATCGGCCGCGACGAGTTGCGGGTGTGGACCGACCTGCCCGGCGACGAGTTCGACAAGGCGCAGCGTCCGACCTCGTGGCGGGCCAGCGCGGCCGCGTTCGCCCCGCCACCCCCCGCGGTGGAAGGGCCGGCCACCACGGCGACGGCGGGTGGTGGGCGGCGGCCGTACGAGCCGGAACTCGACACCACGGTCAGCCCGCTGGATCTGCTGCTGGACCGGGTCGCCGAGGTGTGCGAGGCACGGCACGAGCGCACCACCGTACGCCGCACCGGCGGCGAACCGCCGTGCCTGGTCGCCACGTACGAGGAGGACGGTTTCGTCCGGCGGCAGCGGGTGACCGCGTTCGTCGGCACACCGACCCGCGCGGACGTGCTGGACTTCGTCCAGCACCTGCACTCCGCCGACCCGGACGGCGACGGCGCGTTCGTCTACCAGGGGCCGGCGCCGAGTCGTGGGCTGCGGGAGGAGGCGCAGCGGCGCGGCGTACGGCTGTGCAGTCTGCTGGAGTTCCAGGGCCTGCTGGACCTGCGGTCGTACGTCGCCGGGCAGACCCAGATGCTCGCCAACGATCCGGCGTACCGGCCGGAGCTGTACGTGCCGCAGCGCTACCACCATCTGGCCGGACCGGATCAGGAGGTGCACGACGACCTGGTCGGCGAGCTGCTGCGTACGGTGAGCGCCGAGGACGGCCGGTTCACGCTGGTGCTGGCCGAGTTCGGTCGGGGCAAGACGTTCGCGCTGCGCGAGCTGGCCCGGCGGATCCCCAGCGCGCTGCCGCACCTGATCCCGATCTTCATCGAGCTGCGCGCGCTGGACAAGGCGCAGTCGGTGGAGGGTCTGGTCGCCGCGCACCTGGCTGTCCGCGGCGAGGACACCATCGACCTGCGGGCGTTCCGCTACATGCTGCAGCACGGTCAGCTGGTACTGATCTTCGACGGGTTCGACGAGCTGGTCGCCCGGGTCAGCTACGAGCGGGCCGGTGACCACCTGGACACCCTGCTGCAGGCCGCGCAGGGCAACGCCAAGGTGGTGGTGGCCAGCCGCACCCAGCACTTCAAGTCGCACTCGCAGGTGCTGACCGCGCTCGGCGAGCGGGTCGGGTTGCTGCCGCAGCGCAGGCTGATCAGCGTCGAGGACTTCGACGCCGAACAGATCAGCACTTTCCTGCTGAAGCGCTACCAGGGCGACACGCAGGCCGCCCGTACCCGGGTGGACCAGATGCGCCGGGTGCAGGACCTGCACGGGCTGGCCAGCAACCCGCGGATGCTCACCTTCATCGCCGACCTGGACCCGGACCGGCTGGACGCGGTGGCCGGCACCGACCGGGCCATCGGCGCGGCCGCACTGTACCGGGAGATCCTGCGCGCCTGGCTGACCTACGAGGAGCACCGCACCCAGGGCGTACCGGGCGCGCCGCCCGGGCTGACCGCGGTCGAGCTGTGGCGGGCGGTGACGGTACTGGCGCTGCGACTGTGGGAGAGCGACGACGCGTACCTGCGGCTCGATGAGGTGAGCGACGTGGCGATCACCCTCGCCGAGCTGGCCGGGTCGCCGCTGTCGGCCGACCAGGCCATCCACGCGGTGGGTGCCGGCAGTCTGCTGGTGCGCACCGACGACGGGCTGTTCGGCTTCATCCACTCGTCGGTCGCAGAATGGCTGGTGGCCAACGAGATCGCCGAACGGCTGGACCGTGACTCGGCCGGTGGGGCGGCCCGGTTGTTGGCCCGTCAGCCGCTGTCACAGCTGGTGGTGGACTTCCTCGGTGACCTGGTGCACACCGGAGCGGCCAACGAGTGGGCCGCACGGATCCTGGGCGATCCGGATGCCGGGCGGATCGCCCGGTCCAACGCGATGCGGCTCACCGCCCGGCTGAAGATCCCGGCCCGCTCGGATCTGCGCGGCGCGGTACTCAGAGGTGAGGACCTGTCCTACCGTGATCTGTCCGAAGTGGACCTGCGGGACGCGGACCTGACCGATGCCCGGCTGGTCGGTACGAACCTGCGCAACGCCAAGCTGGCCGGGGCGAAGCTCGTCAACGCCCGCCTCGACGATGCGTGCCTGGCCGGCGCCGACCTCACCGGCGCGGACCTGAGTTTCGTCACACTGTCGCGTACCGACCTGACCGGTGCGGTCATCGACGGTGGCAGTTGGCGGCGGGCCGCACTGATCGACGTGGTCGCCGACGACGTCCTGGCGCAGGCGCCGGAGCTGGCCGCCGCCGCGATGCTGCCCCGCGACCCGGTGCTGCCCGGTTTCGCGCCGCCCGAGGTGGGGGTGTCGTTCGGTTTCGAGACCGGGCGCATCCCGCAGCCGCTGGCTTACAGTCCCCGCGGTGACCTGATCGCGGTCGGCTCCGACGACGGTGGCGTACTGCTCTGCGACACCGCATCCGGCCAGCCGGTACGCACCCTGCAGGGGCACCGCGGTCGGGTGTACGCGGTGCTGTACGGGCCGGGCGACGCACCGCTGGCTACCGCGGCCAGCGACGGCGACATCCGGCTGTGGGACCCGGTCAGCGGTGCGTCCCGGCAGGTGCTGTCGGGCCATCAGGGCTGGGCATGGCCGGTCTGTTTCTCCGGCGACGGCACACTGCTGGCCGCCGGCGACGCGACCGGTACGGTCCGGCTCTGGGACGTCACGTCCGGGATCCTGCGCCACCAGTTGACCGGCCACGCCGACTACGTCTGGTCGGCCGCCTTCCAGTGCGGCGGTGACCTGCTGGCGGTCGGCGACGCGAGCGGCACCGTACGGGTGTGGGACACCCGTACGGGGGTGCTGGCGTACGCGGTGCCGCACGGACCGGTGCCGGTGTACCGGGTGGTGTTCAGCCCGGACGGCCGCTTTCTGGGCACCGCCGACCACGCCGGCCAGGTACGACTGTTCGACGCGGCCACCGGCGCGCTGCACCAGACCCTCGCCGGTCACCAGGGCAGGGTGTACTGCCTGGACTTCCATCCCGACGGCCACCTGGCGGTCAGCGGCGATACCGAGGGCTCGGTGCGGCTGTGGGACACCGCTACCGGCGAACTGCGCCAGATGCTGGACCGCCATTCCGGTGCGGTGTACAGCGGCACGTTCAGTCCGGACGGCAACCTGCTGGTCACCGGCGACAGTGACGGTGTGGTGCGCATCCACGACTCCGCCGGGCAGGTCCGCCACCAGCTCACCGGCCACCGGGCGTCGGTGTGGCCGGCGGTGTTCCGCCCCGGTGGTGGCCAGCTCGCCACTGCCAGCAACGACCACACCGTACGGCTCTGGGACACCGACTCGGGCCGGTGCCGGCATGTGCTGCGTGGTCACCGACGCCGGGTCGACTCGGTGGCTTTCCGCGGCGACGGCAACCAGTTGGCGGCGACCGGCAACGATGGTCGAGTCCGGCTGTGGGATCCGCGTACCGGCGTACTGCGCCACACCCTGGCCAACCCCACCGACCCGATGATCGCCGCGGTGTTCGCGCCCGACGACCCGCTGCTCGCGGTCACCAGCGCCAACGGCGGCGTACATGTGTGGAACGCCGACAGCTACGCCGAGGAGCGCGAGCTGAACGTGGAGACCGAACATGTCTGGGCCGCCGCGTTCAGTCCGAACGGCGACGTGTTGGCCACCGCGAACGACGACGACACGGTCCGGTTGTGGTACCGCACCACCGGGCGTGGCCTGCACAGCTTGTCGGACCATCAGGGCCGGGTGCGTTCCATCGCTTTCAGCCCGGACGGTTCGACGGTCGCCACCGGTTGCGACGACCGGGCCGTACGGCTGTGGAACGCGGGCACCGGCGAGTTGCTGGCCCGGCTGGACGGTCACACCGACCGGGTGTACTCACTGGCCTTCAGTCCCGACGGCCGGTTGCTGGCCAGCGCCAGCAACGACGGTACGGCCCGGCTGTGGGACCGGCAGCGGGCGTCGGCCGCAGCGGTTCTCACCGGCCACACTGGCAAACTGTGGGCGGTGGCGTTCAGCCCGGACGGTCGGTTGCTGGCCACCGCCGGCGACGACACCGGGATCCGGCTGTGGAGCACCGAGGATTTCCAGTTGCGTGCCACGCTGACCGGCCACACCCGGCGGGTCAGTTCGGTCGTGTTCAGCCCGGACGGCACGCTGCTGGCCAGCGGTGCCCATGACGGAACGCTGCGGTTGTGGCGGCTCGGCCCGGACGGTGCGGCGCTGCGGGCGATCCTGGTGGGTCTGCCCGACGGCTGGGTGACGGTCAGTCCCGACGGCTGGTACAAGATGGACGGGGAGGTCGCCGGGGCGTTCTGGAACGTGGTCGGTACCTGCCGCTTCGAGCCGGGCGAACTGGACCATCAGGTGGATTCGGTCTACCGGGCCGCCGCCGACACCGCCCTGATCTGACCCGCCAACGACACCGTGCCGCGGATCGTTACAGTCCGATCGGCGGCTGCGGCGCGGTCGCCGGTCCGGTGAGGCGATGCCCGCCGAGGCGGCGTACGCAGGTGCCGTAGTCACCCATCTCGAAGACACCGAGGTCGCTGAGGGCCGCGCTGAACGCCGCGGGTTCGGGCAGCCCGTCCCAACTGGCCCGCCACCCGTTGACGGGCCAGGCCAGCGTTACGTGCGGATGGAAGCGGTCGCTGATCTCGTCGTAGCCGTACCGGCGCAGCTGTCGCAGCCGCGCGTCATCCGGCGCGTCGCGTTCCAGCCGCCGCACCACCTCGGCGAGCATGTCCCCGGCCGGGTCGGTGGCCCGCAACCGCCCACGGCGCAACGGTTCCACCGCCGCGATCACCTCCTGCTGCAGCAGGTGCCATGCCGAGGTAGGGACGAAGTACACCTCCGGCGCCCCCTGCGGGTTGTGCCGGTATTCGGTGCCCTCGGCGCGGACCGGCGCACATCGCTGCGTCACCGATCGCACGGCCGCGAGCACCTCGTCGACCTCGGCCGGCTCGACCGCCAGCATGAACAGCGACACGTGCGGCACCGGGCCGTCGGCCCGGACGCCGTGGGAGCCGAACCGGAACGCGGCACCGGAGCCCGCCGCCGCCATCCGGTCGGCGAGCGTCCGGTTCGTCGCGGCGGCCAGGTCTGTGAGTTCCGAGGGCAGTTCCAGGGCCACATCGACGGTCATCGTCGGCATGGGGGGATTGTACGGTACGGCGATCACACCAAGATCATCTTCGCGGCGGCTGGCTCATCCGACCCGCCGCGCGCACACGATCAGCGAGCCGCCCAGCCGCGGCAGCACCCGCGCCACCGTCCGGGAGCGCAGCCACCACCTCGTGCCCAGCTCCCAGCCCACGAAATTGGACCGCAGCGCCACCAGCCTGAACGACGCATCGTCCAGTACCGCCCGCAACGACGAGGCGGTGAACGGTCGGATGTGCAAGCGCAGATAGGGATGCAGCGCGTCGACGTGCCGAGGTGAGCGGCCCAGCAGGAACCGCCACCGGTCCTGCAGTCCCGCCAGGTTCGGTGTCGTCAACACCAGTACGCCGCCCGGCCGCAGCACCCGGCGACACTCCCCCAGCAGCACCCGCGGGTCGTACACGTGCTCGATCAGCTCGCCCATCACCAGCCCCGCGGCCACCCCGTCGCGCAGCGGCAACCCGTGGTCGACGTCCAGACAGACTGCGGCGCCCCCGCTGCCCCGCAGTGCCTGCACCGACAGATCCCCGAGCACCACCGACCGACCACCGCACTGCGCCGCATCGAGCATCCCCACCGACCCGGCACCCAGCTCCACCACCGGCCCGGCGGGACCGTCCGCGCGCAACGCCCCCACCAGCATCCGTACCGCGAGCTGGCGCCGGACCAGGTGATACGGCTCGGCCAGGTAGTCGCGTACCGCCGCGCCGTCGTGGTAGGCATCCCGGTTCGCCGCCGACGCCGCCGGGTGCCTGACCATTGCCTCAGTCTCCCACGAAACATCCGGCCGGCCGGGAATGCGGGATGCTCAGCGCCAGCCGTACCCGGCGCGCAGCGCCCGACCGACCCGCTCGAACCGGGGCCGGTCCAGTATCGCGCCCTCACGCCGGATGCTGTCCTCACGCATCGTCAGGACCCGGTCCAGCCGTACGTAGCTCGGTCGGTTCTCCCGGTCCCATTCGCCCGGCCCGAGGGAGTACCAGTGGCGTTCGCCGTCCCGACGGCTCCGGCTGGACAACATCAGCCCGAACAGGGTCCGGCTCCTGCGTCCCACCACCAGCACCGGCCGGTCCTTGCCCTGATGCGGATCCTCCTCATAGGACACCCAGGTCCAGACGATCTCCCCCGGGTCGGCCTGACCGTCGAGTTCCGGCGCGTAGGACAGTTCCCGGCGTTGCAGGGCGGCGACCTGACGCCGCCGTGCGAACTGGGCCGGGGTGGGACCGGCGGCGGGAACAACAGGGGTGCCACGTCGTGCTATCCGGCCGACCTTCGAGGCCATGCCTTTCCAGAGATTTGCCACGCCGGCCACCCTATCGGTCCGGTAGCACACAACTGGGTACCGGTCGGTCGCCTGCCCTGATGCAGTCCCGGTGGTCACGAATCGCCGCCGGCCGGGCGTCACGGCGCGTCCCGGACCCAACGGCGACCGCGCACAGCTCGACCCATGTCCGACTACTCCCCGTGATGGTGCGCACAAACGTGGCCCGCGACGAGCATGGCCGGCCGCCGATCCCGTTACTGTCAGTACCCATGCACACTCCCCGTCTCTCGCGTCTGCGCCGGCGGGCCGTCCTGAGCTGCGGCATCGCCGCGCTGGGTGTGGCCGCCCTCGTCGGCTGCCATCCATCGACCGACTCCGCCCGGTCCAGCTCCGTCGCCCACCACCCGAGCAGTAGGTCCACCCCGTCGTCGGCCGCCCCGTCGGCCGGAGCGCCACGGCACTCCTCGGAACACCCGAAACGCACTCCGACCAAGGCGAAGAAGTCGGCATCGAAGTCACCTGCGGTGCGCCGGGCCCGCAGCGTCACGATGATCGGCGACTCGGTCACCGTCCGCTCCGAGAGCGCACTGTGGAACCTGATGCCCAAAGCGAAGATCAACGGCGAGGTGGGCCGGCAGCTGACCACGGCACCCGGGCTGGTCACCGAGGCCCGCCGGTCCGGCACGCTGGGCCAGGTACTGGTCATCGCCCTCGGCACCAACGGCAATGGTGGCACCGCCGATCTCAACAACGCCATCGACGCCGCCGGGCCCCACCACAAGGTCGTACTGGTGACCATCGACGCCGCCCGCCCGTGGCAGGACCCGGTCAACGCAGACATCCGACAGGTCGCCGCGGCCCGACCCGACGTCACCATCGCAGACTGGCACCGCACCATCTCCGGCAAGGAGTACCTGCTGGTCGACGGCGTACACCCGAACGCCGAAGGCTCCCGGCTGTTCGCCCGTACCGTCACCGACGCGGTGAACCGCGCGGTCCGCTGACCCACGGTGGCTCGGGCCCGTCACCGCCGCCGAGCCCCGAACGGCAGACGCACGTCGTCCGGGTCCTGCTGCACCGGCTCGGCCAGTGCCCGAAGCAGCGTACGAGCGTAGAGCCGGGTACCCGCTCCCGGCCGCGGATGGATCCGGTCCGGCCACAACAGGTTCTGGTGTGGCCGGATGGCGTTCTGCCAGTCCACCAGGTGCGTGTTGGAGTGCGCCGCACTCACCGTGTCCAGGACCCGGTTTACCGTGTGCTCCCACGGTCTGGTCGGCAGGAACACATCGACCAGGTAGATCTGCCGGTCCGGGCCTAGTTGCCGGACAATGCGCTCCAACAGGCTGCGCGGGAACGGGCCGTTCGTACCGAGCCCGATCACCACGATCGGCCGCAACCTGCCAGCTTGTCTCTTCGCGCCCAGCAGACCGTACGCCGGCTGCATCGCCCGGCTGACCACCGCATCGATGTCGATTCCCGGCAGTGCCGTGGTCAGGGCCGACGCCGAGGCCAGCATCACCGAATCCCCCAGCGCGGTGATCCGGGTACCGGGCGGCACCGTCCCGGCATGCTCCTGGCCCGGGCCGCCCGACGGGGCCGCCTGCGCCGAGCGGGCCGGTAACGGGACCACCGAGGGCACCGCGGTCGGCTGCGACTCGGCCGCCTGCCGACCCACTGCCAGCTGCGCCCGCAGGCCCGCCTCAGGCGGCGGTGGCGCGTTCGTCAGGCCCACCACCGCGACCACGGCGAGCACTAGGACCGCACCGGTCGCCGCGATCAGCTTCGCCGCGTACCGGTGATCGGCTCGCAGCGCCGTGAGCGTCGGTCGGCGGGTCGCGCGCAGGATCGGGCGCTCCAGGAAGCGGTAGGACACCCCGGCGGCGGTGACGGCGAGCGCCACCTCGATCGTGCCGGCCAGCGGCGTACGGTGGCCGGTGATCCGGTCACCGAGCAGCAGAACCGGCCAGTGCCACAGATACAGCCCGTACGAGCGGGCGCCGAGCCAGCGCGCCGGCCGGCCCGCCAGCACCGTACCGATCGGACCCAGGCCGTGCCCGGCGCCGACGATCAGCAGCGCGGACGCCGCACAGACCACCACGATGCCGCCCCGGTAGGTCAGGGTCCGGTACTCGGCCAGCACGATCAGACCCGCCGCCAGAACCCCCAGGCCGGTCAGGCTCAGCAGTGCTCGTACGGTCCGCGCCGGCACCGTCTCGCCGCCCCAGCGGACCGCCAGGGCCGCGCCGAGCAGCAGTCCGAAGCAGTGGCTGTCGGTACCGAAGTAGCTGCGGGAAGGATCGCCGCCAGGACTGCACAACACGGCCATCAGCACCGCGGACAGCACCGACACCGCGCCCGCGACGACCGCGAGGTGCCGTCGGCCCTGCCACAGGACGAGGACCACCACCAGCGGCCAGAGCAGATAGAACTGCTCCTCCACGGCCAGCGACCACAGGTGCTGGAGCACCGACGGCGGACTGAACCGGGTGAAGTACGAGTGGTGGGCGGCGATCTGCGCCCAGTTGCTGGTGAAACTCACCGCGCCGAGCAGTTCGCCGCGCAGTGCGCGCAGCCCGGCCGGATCGACCGCCGCCGTACCCAGCGTGGTGACGATGAGCACCGGCACCAGTGCCGGCAGGATGCGACGGGCCCGCCTGGCCCAGAACGCGCCGAGCCTGATCCGCCCGGTGCGGGCCTTCTCGGCCACCAGCTGCCGGGTGATCAGATAGCCGCTGAGTACGAAGAACAGATCCACCCCGAGATATCCGCCGGGCAACGCCGGTGGGTACACGTGGTAGGCGAGGACGGCGAGTATCGCCAGTGCCCGGATCCCGTCCAGGCCGGGCAGTCTCGCCGGTTTGCGCTGATCGGACTGCTCTTCGCGGTCCAGAACGCCGGCTGTATCGGTCATGGCCGTACCTCCAGCGATGCCCATCGTGACGCCCCGCACGGTGGCGGCGTCAATGAGACCGGACAGATCCCGTTGGACACACGCGGCGCCGCGCAGAACAGCACTGGTCCGGGGCACCTTTGGTAAGCCGAGCATGGCACAGGGCCCTTCCGACTTCCCGGAAACGCCACCCTGCCGGTCATCGGTTACCTCGAAAGGATTCCCGCCGACCACCAGTACCGTTGCATCCCATCGAAACGGGACGCGGCACACCGGTCGGTCACCGCCGACAAGGCAGCCGCAAGCGCGGTGGACGGTACGTTGCCCGGGTACAGGGATCTGTTGTGTCGAAGGCAGATCGTGGCCCGACGGGTCGCTCCGCGACACACCGGGGCCGGGCTCCGGCGGTACGGCCCACGCCGCACTCTACGGGCATGTGGTGGCTCGGAACCCGATCCCGGAACTGTTGTACGGCAACACAACTGGCTGCTGCTCCGCCCGGACGAGCCGGATGGAGCAGCACAGCGACACCAGGCGATCCCATTGCCCTCCAAGGCAACTCGTCAGGCGGTCATCCGTACGACCACCTTGCCCTTGGCGTGCCCCTGCTCCAGATACTCGAAGGCGTCGGCGATCTGCTCGAACCCGAAGACCCGGTCGGTGACGACCTCGACGCGCTGCTCGTCGATCAGCCGCGCCAGTGTCGCCAGATCCTCGCCACTCGGGTGCATGAACATGTACCGGTAACTGACCCCACGTTTTCGCGCCTGGCCCCGGATCCGGATGCTGACCAGCCAGAACATCGCCGCCAGTACGCGACCTGCGGCAAGGTCCTTGCGGGCGGTCAGCGGCTCCGGTGGCCCGGCGATCGACACGAGCCTGCCGCCCGGCCGTACGACGGCCAGAGCATCGGCGAGGCTCTGACCACCGACCAGGTCCAGCGCCGCGTCATAGTCGTGCAGCAGGTCCCGTACGTTGTCCCGGGTGTAGTCGACCACCAGGTCCGCGCCGAGCCGGCGGACCAGTTCCGCGCCACGGGGTGAGGCGGTGGTCGCGACGTACGCGCCGAGCCACTTCGCGAGCTGGACGGCGAACGTACCGACCCCACCGGCGCCACCGGCGATGAACACCTTCTCGCCCTGCTGGACACCCAGTTCGTCGCGCAGCGCCTGCAGCGCGGTCAGCCCGGCCAACGGCACCCCGGCCGCCTGCACGAAGTCCAGCGAATCGGGCATCGTGGCGACGAAATCCTGGTCCACCGCCACGTACTCGGCGAACGCACCCAGCTTGACCTTGTCGACCCGGGCGAACACCCGGTCACCGGGCGCGAAGCGGGTGACCCCCGGGCCGACCGCGTCGATCACACCGGCCACCTCGCCACCGGCAACGGCCGGCAGCTTCACCCGGAACACCAGGCGGGTCCCGCCGTCGCGCATCTTGTAGTCGACCGGGTTGAGGCCCGCGGCACACGTCGCGATCAGCACCTCGCCCGCACCGGCGATGGGCAACGGTACGTCCCGCAGCTGCATCGCGTCGGCAGCGCCGTACCGGGTCAGTACATAGCCACGCACTCGCGTCACCCCACGTCCACTCGGCCGGTCCTGCCACCGACCCTACGAGACGCGGGACGGCGCTGTCAGCTCAGTGCACGGAGCCCAGCCGGTCCAGTACGAAACCGCGCAGGCCGGCCAGGTCGGTGTCCACGGCCACCTCGATCGTGCGGCCCGGCGCGACCGTGGGGTCATCGCCGCGCATCAGCGCGCGCCGCCGGTCCACCAGGGTCGAGCCGCGGGCCGGGCCGAGTCCACAGTCGACATCGACCGGGAACGTTTCGGTACGCAGGATCCCTGGCCGGATCGCCTCCGCGACTGCGACCGCGTCGTGCAGGACCAGTCCGTCGAAGCCGAGCGCCTTGCGGTAGTGGGCGAGGTAGGCGGGGCACAGGCTCTCCAGCGCCGCGCCGAGCGGCCCGGATCCGCCGAGCTCGGCGACCCAGCCGGCGTCAACCGCGCACCGGTAGGTCAGGTCCATCGGCACCAGGACGCACGGCACGTCCTCCTCGACCAGCACCCGGCGGGCCGCCTCCGGGTCGCTCCAGATGTTGAACTCGGCCGCCGCGGTGGTGTTGCCGTGGTCCATGCCACCGCCCATGATGACGATGCGCTCGATCTTGCTCCGTACCCCGGGATGCGCGGCCAGCAGCAGCGCGATATTGGTCAACGGGCCGATCGGGGTGATCGTGACCGGGCCGTCCGCTGCCTCCAGCAAATCGACCAGCATGGCCACCGCGTCCCGCCGGTCCCGCGGCCGGGTCGGCTCGGGTAGCCCGGCCGACCCGCCGGACAATCCGTCTACCCCGTGGATGTACGCCGCCGAGTACGGGTTCGGGTAGATCAGCGGGCGGTCCGCACCGGCCGCCACCGGTACGTCCGCCCGCCCACACAACTGCAGCAGCCGCCGCGCGTTGGCCGTGGTCTGCGCCAGCGGCACGTTGCCGAACACGGTGCTGACCCCGAGCAGGTCGACGTCGGCCGACACCGCCGCCAGGGCGATGGCGAACGCGTCGTCCACGCCCGGGTCGGTGTCGATGATCAGCTTCGTACCCAATGGAACTCCCCCGGCCGTGGTGACGTAGCGCCCACGCTACTGGGCACAGCGGCCGGGCGGTACTCAGATCGCGACAGCCTCGATGGCGCTCTCCGCGCGGTGGTCGGAGACCTCCATCACCCGGGTGCCGAGCACCTTGAAGCCGCCCTCGGTGAGCAGCGCGTGGTACTCCGCCTCGGTCCGGTTGCGGCCCTCGACCATCGCCAGCATCAGCAGGTCGTACACCTTCGCCAGGCTCGGTCCGCCGCCACCGGGGATGACCTTCTCCAGCACGACCAGTCGATCACCGGGCTGCATCGCGGCGCGTACCGTACGCAGAATGTCCAGCGCCTTGTCGTGGTCCCAGTTGTGCAGGCAGCGGGCCAGCAGGTAGAGGTCGCCACCGGTCGGTACCTGCTCGAAGAAGCTGCCCTCGACCAGGGTCGCGCGGTCTGCCACGCCGGCCTCGGTGCAACGTTCCCGGGCCTGCTCGATCGCGTCCGGCAGCTCCAGCAGGGTGCCGCGCAGCCCCGGCCGGGCCACCAGTGCCTCGGCCAGCAGGTTGCCGTTGCCGCCGCCGACGTCAACCAGGTGCGACACGTCGTCCAGCTCAAGCGTCCAGAACACCGCCGGTACGTCACGCAGACCGCCCAGCGCCTCGTTGAACCGGCGTGCACTGGCCGGGTTGGCGCCCAGGTACTCGTACATCGGCTTGCCGTAAGCCTTGTTGAAGCCGGGGGTGCCGGTCTTCGCCGTATGCAGCAGTTCCCCGAAACCCTGGAACACCTCCTCCCCCAGCATGATCGCGGTCTGCTTCGCCGACTGCGGCGCATCGCCGCGCAGCAGCGTGGACAGCGGCGTCAGCGCGAACGTGTCCTCGACGGTCGGTTCGAAGTCACTCTGCTCGAACAGACCCACCGAGGCGAGCGCGCGCAGGATCCGGTACAGCGCATCGGGGTTCGCGTCGCACGCCTCGGCCAACTGGGTGGCGGTCCGGGGGCCGTCGACCAGGTGCTCGGCCACCCCCAGGGCGGCCACCACATAGCCGGCCTGGGCGACCCAGGCCCCGGACAGCATGCCGATCAGGCGCTTACGGTCGGCGCCCGGATCGGTGCCGACGGCCGGTTCGGCGGAACCGCTTGCAGACATTCGGGTGTCCAATCTGGATTCGGGGTGGGTCACAGCACGTCGGCGACGGCGGCACCGACCGCACCGGCCAGTGCGCGGTGGAACTCGGCGTTGCCCTGCCGGTCGGTGCACACCTCGACCAGCCGCGGGCCGCCCGCGTCGAGGGCGGCGTGCAGCTCGGGCATGGTCCGGGCCCGGGTGTACGGCCAGCCGGCGGTCGCCGCGACATGCTCGACGGACACGTCGTGCGGGGTGCCGAAGAAGGTCTCGAAGCCGTCGTCGGAGCCGTGCGGGATCATCGAGAAGATCCCGCCGCCGTTGTTGTTGACCACCACGATCACCAGATCCGGGCGGGCTGCACCGGCGCCGGTGATCAGGCCGTTCTGGTCGTGCAGCAGCGACAGGTCACCCAGCAGCGCGCAGGTACGGCCGGGGCCCTCGTACGCCAGCGCGGCGCCGATGGCGCTGGACACCGCGCCGTCGATACCGCTGAGGCCACGGTTCGCCAGGATCCGTACGTCCCGGCGCGGGCGCATGGTGCGCTCCACGTCACGGATCGGCATGCTGGACGCCACGAAGATCAGCGACTCCGGCGGCAGCGCGTCGACGAGGTCGCGGGCGATCCGCGACTCGGTCACCTCGGCGGCGTCCAGAGTGGAGTCCAGTGCGCCGAGGGCGGCCTTGTCCGCGTCGCGCCACAGCCGCAGCCAGTCGGGGTCGGTGTCGGGCTGGTTCACCGGCCCCAGCGCCGGGATCACCTGGCTGGCCGTACGGGTCGGGTCGGCCCAGTCCGCCTCCGGGTCCACCACGACCAGTTCCGGCGCGTAGCCCAGGTAGTCGGTCAGGGCCAGGTGCACACCCGGCCGGCCCACGCTGACCACCATCTGCGGGTGCGCCTTGGCCCGGAAACCCGGATGGGACAGCAGGTAGCCGTAGGTGGTGATGGCGTTGGCGCCGTAGCGGGCACCGCTCTGCGGTTCGGCCAGCAGCGGCCAGCCGGCCCGCTCGGCGAAGGCCACCGCGGCGTCCGGGTCCGCAGCGGCGTCACCGACCACGACCACGCCGCGGGCCGGGATGTCCAGCTCGTGCGGCTGCGGGACGGCACGTACCACCCGGGTACGCGGCGCGCCGGCCGGGCGGGTCGCGGCGATCAGCGGCCCGTCGCGTTCCGCGGTGTCCTCGGTGACCATCATCGGCTCACGCAGCAGGATGTTGAGGTGCGCGGGCCCACCGGACGCGGCGCCCACCGCACGCGACACCACCGACCGCCAGGTACGGGCGAGCTGCTCGGTGGCCGGCGCGTACTCCAGTTCGGCGAAGAACGGCGCCGCCGAACCGAACAGTTTGACCTGGTCGGTGGTCTGGTTGGCACCGGTGCCGCGCAGGTCGGAGGTCCGGTCGGTGGTCAGCACCAGCACCGGCACCCGGGCGTGGTGGCCTTCCAGTACGGCCGGGTGCAGGTTGGCCGCCGCGGTGCCGGAGGTGCAGGCGACCGCGACAGGGCGACCGCTGGCCCGGGCCAGGCCGAGAGCGAGGAAGGCGGCCGAGCGTTCGTCGATACGTACGTGCAGCCGGATGTCGGGGTGCTCGTACAGGGCGTGCGCGAGCACACCGGAGTGCAGTCCCGGGGAGATCACCGCATCGGTGACCCCGCAGCGGGCGAGTTCGTCGGCGATCGTGGCGGCCAGCGGGTCGAACAGGATCATGTCAGGCTCCGGAGAAGAGTGGTCTGCGGTGATGGGGTGAGCGGGCCGGTCAGTCGAACCCGTACTCCTGCCACCGCTGCTCGATCCGCTGGCGCAGCTCGGCGGGGTAGCCGTGTTCGAAGTTGACCCGGGGCGGCAGCGTGTCGCCGACCTGCGCACCGAACATGCAGTTGTACGCCACCGTCATGCCGCGCCCGGTCATCAGTTCCGGCTGCGACCAGATCGGGGTGATCGGCATGATCGGTCGGTCCGGGAAGAACGTCATGGCGTGCGACGGGTGCGTACGGGTCGCCACCGACCACAGCATCTCCCCGGTGTCCGCCGGGTCGATGTCGTCGTAGGTGACCAGCAGCGTGGCCAGGTTGACTCCGGCCCGCGAGTGGAAGAACTCGTCACCGATCCGGCGGACGAGGTCGTGCGAGGTGGGTTCGCCCGCGAACGGTGTGCTGAAGTCCTTGCGCCAGTCGGCCGGGACGGTGACGACCATCCAGTGCATGGCCGCTTCCATCGGCGTCCAGCACATCGTGACCGGCAGTTTCGCCGACCGCAGTACGTGCAGGGTCTCCGCCGAGCAACCGGTGCCCCAGCAGGTGTGCGTCTCGTCGACCGGCGCACCTGCCACCACGATCGGCAGGATCGGCTCGTCCCGGAACGTGATCGCGTCGATGTCGAACACCGGCCACTCGAACGACCGTCCGGCCACGTAGCCGTGGTATTCACCCATCGGGCCTTCCGGCGCCCGCTCGGTCACCGACACGTGCCCCTCGACCACGATCTCGGCGCTCGCGGGAACGCACAGCTCGTTGGTCACGCAGCGGACCACTTCCAGCGGCTCGCCGAAGTAGGCACCGAGAAAGTCCTGCTCGTCGACGTTGTCCGGTAGCGGCATCGCGCAGGCGAACGGGATCGCCGGCTCGCCACCCTGGATCAGCGCGAAGGGCATCGGCTCGCCCCGCTCGCGCCACTGTGCCCAGATCCGGCCGATGTGCTGGCTGGGGGCGACCGGACCGACCAGTCGCTTGTTGTCCAGGATCATCAGCCGCTGCACGGTCCAGTTGACCCAGGTGCCGTCCGGGTCCTGGACGACCAGGCAGCCCCAGGTGTTGAAGTAACGACCGCCGTCCTTCTCGTGCAGCATCGGCACCGGGAAGCTGGACAGGTCGACGTCGTCACCGGTCAGCACGTTCGCCTGGCATGACGCGGAGTCCACCACGACCGGCGGTACCGGCTCCCGGCCCCGGGCGTCGGCCAACGCGTTCACGATCTGCTGCGGGGTGCTGGTCGGCGGCAGCCCGAGGGAGATCGCGACCCGCGCCCAGCGCAGTTCGGGCCGCGAACCGAGGCCGGCCGGAGCGCCCAGGATCCGCATCCGGTGCGGGTTGTCGCTGATGGCGGTGAACAACGGCGCCGGGGTGGTCTTCTCGTAGCAGCGGCGGACGATGCCGCCGACCTCAAGGTCGGAGCCGACCTGGGTGGTGACCCTGCGCAGGTCACCGAGCTTCTCCAGCTCGTCCACAAAGGACTGCAGATCTCTCAGCCGTTGCATCCGTCCCCCTGTTGTGCCGCTGCTTGTCAGTATTCGTGGGATGCCGAGCCTGTCACGACGAGGCATGGTGTGCGGCACCGGGCCAGCGGACATCCGCACCCTGGGTCCAGGCCGCCGCCACCGAGCACAGGAACCGGTCCATGCCACCCTCACCGCGCTGCACCGAACCGATCACCGCGGTGTCTTCGTCGTGCTTGAGGGTCAGCCGCAACCCGTGTGCCACCACCGGATGCGGGCTGGACTCGATGAACTGGCGGTGCCCATCGGCCAGCGCGGCACGCACCGTAGTGGAGAACTGTACAGTCCGCCGCAGGTTGCGGTACCAGTAGTCGGCGACCAGAGCGGTGCCGTCCAGCAGCTCACCCTGTACGGCGGAGTAGTACGGCACCTTGCCGGCTGCCGCGTCCACCTCGCCGATCAGTTCCAACAGCTCCGCCCGTACCTGCTCGACCTGCGGCGAGTGCGACGGGTAGTCCACCTTCACCATCCGGGCCCGGACACCCTCCTCCGCGCACCGGTCGATCAGCAGCTTCAGCTCCGGGACCTCACCGGACACCACCACCGAGCCCGGGCCGTTCTCGGCCGCCACGGACAGCTTGTCGGAGCGTTCGGCCACGTACGCCGCTGCCCAGTCCGAAGGCATCGGCACCGACAACATGCCGCCCAGGCCGGTCAACCGGCGCAGTACCCGGCTGCGCATCACGACCACCCGCGCCGCATCGGGCAGGGACAGTACCCCGGCCACGTGCGCGGCGGCGATCTCGCCCTGCGAATGCCCGATCACCGCGGTCGGGTGTACGCCGAACGACTCCCACACCGCGGTCAGCGCGACCATCACCGCGAACAGCACCGGCTGCACCACGTCGACCTGCGCGAGGTCGGGCGCACCGGGTGCCCGCAACACCTCCAGCAGATCCCAGTCGGTCCACCGGCCCAACTGCTCGGCGCTGGCGTCCAGACTGGCCCGGAACTCCGGCGAGGCGTCGTAGAGCTCCAGGGCCATGCCGGGCCACTGCGATCCCTGGCCGGGGAAGACGAACACCGGCCCGGCGCCGGCCGCCACCGGGCCGGGGCCGACGAACAGCCCGTCGGCGGAACGGCCCTCCGCGAGCCCGGTCAGCCCGGTGCGCAGCCCGGCGGCGTCGCCTGCCACCACCACGGCGCGGAACTTGCCGACCTCCGCGGCCAGCAGTTCGGCCTGGACGGCGGCGAGGTCGGGCGTCGCGTCGCCGCCGAGCCGGTCACCGAGTTCGCGGGCCTGCTCGGCCAGGGCCGCCGCGTCGCCCGCACTGAGCGGGTACGCGACGGTGCCCGCCGGCCGGGCATCTGGCTGCGTCTGTGGGATGGTCATCGCTGCACCGACTCCTTTTGCTCCGCACGCATCCGACGGCGTACGGCTAGAGACCCATTCCGAGGCCACCGTCGACCGGCAGCATGGTGCCGTTGATGTAGCCGGCCGCGTCCGACGCGAGGAAGGCGATCGCCGCCGCCACCTCGTCCGGCTCCCCGTACCGGCCCGCCGGGATCTGCGCCAGCACCGACGTACGCAACTTCTCCGGCAATGCGGCGGTGATGTCGGTGGGGATGAAGCCGGGCAGCACCACGTTGGCGGTGACACCGCGCGGCCCGCACTCCCGCGCGATGGCACGGGCCAGGCCCACCAGGCCGGCCTTGCTGGCCGCGTAGTTGGCCTGGCCGGGTGCGCCACGCATCGCCGAAACCGACGACACGAAGATCATCCGCCCCCAGCCGGCCCGGATCATGTCCCGGCTGGCCCGCCGCGCCACCCGGTAGGCGCCGCGCAGGTTGACGTCGAGTACCCGGTCGAACTGCTCCTCGCGCATCCGCAGCAGCAGCACGTCCTCGATGATCCCGGCGTTGGAGACCAGAACCTCCACCGGGCCGTGCGCCTCCTCGACCGCGGTGAACGCCTCGTTCACCTGGTCGCCGTCGGTGACGTCGCACTTCACCCCGAACAGGCCCTCAGGCGGGCCGCTGTCGCGGTGGGTCACCGCGACGCGGTCGCCGTTGGCCACGAACGCCCGGGCCACCGCCAGGCCGATGCCCCGGTTGCCGCCGGTGACCAGGACCGACCGACTCACGCCTCGCCCCGTCGCCACAGGGTCGGGCAGTACTGCGGGTCGGCGTAGTCGGGGTGGCCGGCCGCGGTCCGTCGGACCAGGCTGTCGTGGTTGTACGACACCGAGGTTCCGTCGGACAGCGTGAACGGGTGGAACCGGTTCGCCCCGTCCTGCATGTGTAGCGACAGTGCCCGCCGTGGCCGGTCACTCAGGTTCGGGCCGCTGCCGTGGTAGGTACGGCAGTGGTGGAAGCTGACGTGGCCCTTCGGGATCTGCATCTCGATCTTGCGTACGGTCTCGCCGTTGTACTCGGCGTTCTCCTCCAGCATCCGGTCCAGTTCGCTGCGGTCCCGTTCGGCGAAGTGCCGGCTGGTGGCGTCGTTGCCGCCGATCTCCTTCCACAGATGGCTTCCGTCCACCATGGTGATGGTGCCCATTTCCGGACCACAGTCGTGGAAGGGGATGAACGCGGTCAGCATCCGCTCGGAGGTGGAGGTCGACCAGTAGTGCTTGTCGAAGTGCCACGGCACGATGTTGCTCTGCTCGCCGGCCAGCGGCGGCTTGTAGATCAGGGTGCTCTGGAAGACCCGGATCTCCTCGGCCTCGGCCAACCGCGCGGCGACCGCACCGAGCAGCGGCTTGCGCAGGATCGCGGCGATCGCGTCCGACTCGTAGTGGATGTAGTCGTTGTGCCGCTGCACCTTGCCCTTGTCGGGCTCCCAGTAGGCCAGCCGGGCCGGGCGGGAGGGCAGGCTGCGGTCACGTTCCCCGGCGTAGAACCGCTCGCTGGCCTCCACCAGCGTGTCGACCTCGGCGTCGGTGAACAGTTTGCGGGACAGGTACCAGCCGTGTTCGGCGTAGTGCTCCACCTCATCGTCGGTGGGCAGCAGCGCCAGTTCGTCGTCGGTCAGGGCGAAGTTCGTCTCTTGTGTCTGCACGTTGATCCTTCTCCAGCCGTCGGTCAGACCGTGGTCTGTCGTGCCTCGGCGCGGTCGCGCTCCACCGCCTCGTAGAGCGCCTTGATGTTGCCGCTGCCGAAGGTGCGCGCGCCGTGGCGGTCGATGATCTCCATGAAGTACGTCCGGCGCACGTGCATGGACTCGGTGAAGATCTGGAACATCTCACCCCAGTGGTCCCGGTCGACCAGAACGTTGGTACGACGCAGTTCGGTCACGTCCCGCGAAAGGTCCCCGAGCCGCTTCTCGACCTGGTCGTAGTAGCTGGCCGGGGTGCGCAGGAACCGGACCCCGCGGCGCTGGAACGTGTCGACCGCGGCGACGATGTCGTCGGACAGGAACGCCAGGTGCTGTACGCCCGCGCCGCCGTGGCGGTCGACGAACTCGTCGATCTGACCCGGCTGCGCCGACGAGTCGGGTTCGAGCATGGTGAGCGTGACCCCACCGGACGCCGACTGGACCACCTTGGAGTCCATCGCCTGGGTGCCGACCATGATGTGTTCCTCGAATACCTGGTCGAACCCGAAGACCTGCTTGTGGTACTCCACCGTCGCGTCCAGTTCACCGGCCGGCAGGCACACCGCGATGTGGTCGATGACGTCCAACAGTTCGTCGCCGCTGTCCGGGTCGGCTACCAGTTCGTCCATCTCACCCGGCAGGAAGTTCCCCGGCGCACCGTGCCGCTCGACGAAACGGTACGCGATGTCGCCGAAGCCCTTCACCTCCGCGGTGACGACCCGGGACTGTTCGTCGGCGTACTCGACGGGTTCGCGTACCACGCCGGCGCCGCGCTGTACTGCCTCCGCGAACGCAGCGCGTGCGTCGTCGGTGCCGACACCGATGACGGCGACCCCGTCACCGTGCCGGCTGACGTAGCCGGCCACATCGTCCTGTTCGGACAGTGCGGAGGTCAACTGGAGTTGGATGCGTCCATGCCGCAGCAGCAGCGACCGGCGGGTGGGCGTACGGGTGTCCGGGCTGGACTGCGCCGACAGTCGGAAGCCGAAGGCGGTGCACAGGAAGAAGGCTGACTGCTGCGCATCCCCGACGTAGAACTCGATGTGGTCGGTGGTGGTGATGTTCATACTGGCTGTCTCCTGACCGGTGCGGCCTGATCGTCGGCACTGCAACCGTTGTCCGTCTGCCCGTCGCCGGTGTCGGCGCGGCGTACCACGGCATGGAACCGGCAGACGTCACCGCCGGTGCGCTGGCATTCGACGAGCCGGTCCGACACATCCATGCCCATGCCCTCGAAGAAGCCCTCCCGCATGGGCATGCAGGGGCACTGGTACCCCTCGATGGACCGGGCGGCCTTGAGCATGTTGATCGCGAAGTGCTTACGCACCACGGTCTCGAACTCGTCGTCGCTGACCTGGACGTGTTCGACCTCGGTCATCTTCTCGGTCCACATGATGCGCGGGATGGGCGCGAACCACTTGAGGAACTCGTCCATCGACATGGTGCTGAAGTCCAGGCCGTGCACATTGGTGTACCAGCGGGCGGCGCGGCGCGCGACGAACAGCATCGCCTCAGCGTTGATCTCGTTTGCCGCGTCCTGGCCGTAGCGCTTCATCACACCCTGGTACCAGCGGGCGTCGTGCAGCCACCAGAAGTTGTGGATCGGAGCGTCCGGGACCGCGGGCATCGGCTCAGACATCAGCCACCGAACCGTCCGGGCTGCGCCGCAGCGGCGTGCTCGGCGCCGTCATCACGACGCTGACGTTGTGGCCACCGAATCCCAGCGAGTTGGTCATCACCGCGTCGACCTGGCTGCTGCGTGCCTTGCCCCGCACGTGGTCGAGTTCGCAGCGCGGATCCACCTCCTCCAGGTTGACGGTCGGCGGCAGCAGTCCGGAGTTGACCGCCAGGGCGGTGACCGCGCCCTCGAACGCACCGGCCGCGCCGAGCAGGTGCCCGACCGCGGACTTGGTGGAGCTGACCGCTGGTCCGTTCTCCCCGAACACCTCGCGGATCGCGGTCGCCTCGGCGATGTCACCGAGTTTCGTGCTGGTGCCGTGCGCGTTGAGGTAGCCGATGTCACCGGCGCTCAGCCCCGCGCTGACCAGTGCCCGACGCATGGCCTCCGCGGCGCACACACCGCCGGGCCGTGGCTTGGTCACGTGGTAGGCGTCGGTGGTCATGCCCCAGCCGATCACGTCGGCATACCCGGCGACACCACGCGCCGCGGCGTGGTCGGCACGCTCGATGACCAGGACCGCCGCGCCTTCCCCGAGTACGTAGCCGTTGCGCGCCATGTCGAACGGTCGGCTGGACTCGGTCGGGTCCTCGAAACCGTGTGCCAGGGACTTGGCGTTCACGAACGACGCTGCGACCGTCGGATGCAGCGGCGAATCGGAGGCACCGCAGACCACCACATCGGCTTCACCGCCGCGGATCAACCGGAACGCCTCGGCGATCGACTGGGCGCCCGCCGCGCAGGCCGTCGAGATGCAGGAGCTGTAACCCCGGATGTTGTACTTGATCGCGATCCGGGCCGCGCCCATGTTGGGCACCATCCCGGGCGCGAGGTACGGACTGACCGCGGTCCGCCCCCGGGTGCGTCGGGCGTAGGCGTACTCCTCGAACGTCTCCAGGGCACCGCCAGCGGTCGAGACCACCACGCCGGTCCGGTACGGGTCGACGTTCTCCCCGGTACGGATACCGGCGTCGCGCATCGCCCGGTCGGCTGCGGCCAGCACCAGCAGCTGGAACCGGTCCGCGCACGGGTCGATCGGTGGGGGCAGTACCGAGACCGGGTCGATCTCCGGTGATTGCGAGACGACCTCGATGTGCGACTCGTCGGCCAGGGTCGGGTCCGGCCGGGTCAGGCCGGACCGTCCCGAGCAGAGCGCGTCGAAGGTCTCCCCGACGTCGAGGCCGAGGGAACTGACCACACCGAGACCGGTGATGGTCACACCTACGGGCTGGTTACTGGTCATTCCGCGGTCACCTCCTCTTTCGCCTGGGCATGCCGTGCCGTCTGGCGCTCGCGCAGCAGAACCTTGCGTACCTTGCCGGTGGGGCCGTAGGGCACCGTGGCGTCGGACACCACGCTGACCTGGCGTACCGTCGCGGCCACCGCCTCGTCGAGTGCTGCGCGTACCTGTCCGGACCGGTCCGCCGACTTCTCGGCGTCGGCGGTGAGCATGAGCAGTACGTCGGTCTGTACCACGCCGGCGTCGTCCCGGACCGCCGTCACCGTGCAGTCCAGTACGTCCGGACAGGCGGCCAGGATCCGTTCCTCGGACTGCGCGGTGTAGAGCACGGTGCCGTTGCCCAGGTCGACCGAGTCGACGGCGCGGTCCATGTGGTAGAAGCGGCCGGCCTCGTCCCGGTACACCACGTCGCCGGTGAGGTAGTAGCCGCTGCGCCGGAATCGATAGGTGGTCACCGAGTCGTTCCAGTAGCCAGGCGACAAGGTGGGTGACCGTACACCGAGCAGGCCGGGCGTACCGACCGGCGCCTGCTCACCGTTGCCGTCGAGTACGACGGCGTCGACGAACGCGTGCGGTTTGCCGATGCAGCGGCCGTACCGGTCGGTGTCGGCGGTGTGGGTGATGAAGAACATCGAGTGCCCGGTCTCGCTGGAGCCGAGGCCGTCCATGAACGTGGCGCCCTTGAGCTGTTCCACACCCTTGGTGGTGACCACGGTGCGGGTACCGACCGACACCAGCTTGCGGATGTGCGCCTCGTGCGCGCAGTCACCGGTGTTCCACCACATCTGTACGCAGTCCAGGTCGTCGCCGGTGAGGTCCTCGGCGACCAGTTCCGGCCAGGTGGCGGCGAAACCGAACACGCAGGTGGGCTGCCAGCGGCGGATCCCTTCCCGGACCGCCGGGCCACCCTGGTCGGAGAGCAGCATCAGCTCGGTTCCGCTGCACAGCGCCAGGTTCACCATGATCACCATGGCGGTGTGGTTGGCTGGGAACGCGCTGAGGATGCGGTTGATGGTGCGCGGGATGGGCAGGGCGAGACGGTGCCGTACCGAGGCGAACAGGCTCGCGTGGGTGGCGATGACCGCCTTCGGTAGACCGGTGGTACCCGAGGAGTGGGTGATCGCCGCCGCGTCGTCCTGCGCGTGCCGGTACTGGGCTGGCGCCTTGTCCGGGTCACCCGAACCGAGGTCGGCCACGTCTGCGTCGAGCAGGCCGGCGACCGTCTCGTCGTCGAGGCGCTCCCGGTGCAGCGCGTCGGTCAGCACACCCACCGGGGCCAGTTTCGCGATGTACCGGCGGGCCGGATCGGCCTCCACCCGGCCGTTGATGAGCGCCGGGATCGCACCGATGCGCGCCAGCGCCAGGTAGTTGAGTACATGGTCGGCGGCGCTGGAGACGTACACGGCCACCGGGTCGCGGGGACGGATGCCGTGCTCGTACAGCCAGGACGCTCGCGCGGCCACCCGACGCTCGATGTCGCGCAGGGTCATCGGCTGCCAGGCGGGGTGCCCGTCGACATCGGTATCGAAGGTCAGCGCCGGGTCGTCCGAATCGCCGGCACGGGCGACGAGGGTACTGAGGACGTTACCGATGCCCAGTTCGGGATCGGACGCGAGTTCTGCTCGCAACTTCCTGACGGTCATGGGGGTTCTCCTTGCAGTCGCCGGCCAGCGGTTGGGGGAGAGCGGCGCGCCTGTCGGTGACCGGCGCGACGCGTTCCGAACCGGACCTACCCGGCGGCCTGCTCCTCGTAGCGGCGGGCGATCTCGGCGGCGATCTGGTCGATCGTCATCATCGCGATGCGTTCCATCTCGTCCTCGTCGATCTTCACGCCGAAGCGGTCCTCGATCTGCACGGCGAGTGAGGCGATGGCCAGTGACTCCAGGTCGAGGCCGGCCGGCCCGAACGAGGTCTGACCGTTGATCACCGAGACGTCGAACTTCATCTTGTCGAGCTCGTCGATGATGAACTTACGGATTTCGTCGATCATGGTGGATTTCCTTACCTGTTCTGGCGTACGGGTCTGCTCCGCACGCGGTGGCTGTCGTGCTCACCCCGAGAAGACGGGGTCGTACTGGAAGCCGGGCGGCCAGCCAGCCGGGATGGTGCGGCCCGGCAGGACCGGGCGGGTGGTCGTTCGTCAGCGGGCACCGGCCAACCGCTCGGCGGTGCGGAGTGCCGCCGGGTCGCGTACCGGCTTTCCGCTGCTGGTACGTGGAAGCGCAGCCAGTACGTGGATGGCCCGCGGGCGCTTGTAAGCGGCGAGCCGTTCCCGCAGGAAGCTGTCGAGACCGGAGGCGGCGGCCGGCTCGGTCAGCGTCACGTACGCCTGGATGGCCTCGTCGTAGACGACCACGGCGCCGGTCACGCCGGGTGCGCCGGCCAGGGTCTGCTCCACCTCGGTCAGGTCGACCTTGAGACCACCGATGGATACCTGCGAGTCCATCCGGCCGCGGATCTCGACCAGTCCGCCGTCCCCGGACACGGTGCCCGCATCCCGGGTGTGCAGCCAGCCGTCCGACCATCGGCTGGGATCGACCAGTCCGACGTAGGGCGACTCGGGCATCCGCAGCAGCAGTTCGCCGGCATCGCTGGCCCGCACCTGGTGTCCCGGCGCCGGGCACAGTCCGGGTCGGTGCTTGCCGAAGATGTCGGTGGCGATGACGCCGATCTCGGTCATCCCGTACATGGTCCCGATCCCGGCGCCGAACCGGTCGTTGAAGCGCTGCCAGAGCAGGTCCGAGACCAGTTCACCGCCGGTGATCATGCGTTGCAGGTTCGGCAGCTGCGGTGGGTTCGGCGCGCTGACCAGCAGTTCGGCCTGCGACGGTACGCCGAGCAAGAAGGTCGGCGCGGTGGTCGCCTGCAGCGCGCGCAGCACCCCGTCCGCGCCGGTACGTTTCGGCACGATCATCTCGACGCCGGCGTGCAGGCTGTAGAGCAGACCGCCGACCAGACCGAGTACGTGTGCCATGGAGCCGAGTACGACGAGTTGGTCGCCGTGCACCGGGAAGCCGTCGATCTGGGTGAAGCGGTCGATCTCGGCGACCAGGTCCTGCGCGGTACGACCAATCACCTTGGACGGTCCGGTGGATCCGGAACTGAGCTGGATCAGCGCGTGCCCGGTGGCGGCCGGCCGGGTCCCGTCGCGCACGACCAGCGTGCTGTCGATCTCGAAGTAGCCGCGCAGTGTGCCGGCGGGTGCCGTGGTCGGCGCGACGACCAGGTAGGGGTCACAGCGCTGCAGGGAACGCTCGATCTCGTGTTCGGTGAGCCGGTAGTCGAGCAGTACGGCCTGGCCGCCGGCCCGCCACACCGCTAGCAGGTTGGCGATGAACTCGACCGACGGGGGCAGGCGGATCGCCACGGCGTCGCCGGGCCGGAAACCGGCCTCGTGCAGCCGTTCCTGGCGGGCGTGCACCAACCGGCGCAGGGTGGCCCGGTCGAGCACCGTACCGAGGTTGAGCACGGCGGACCCGTCCGGGCCGGCCAGTAGCGTGTCATCAACCCAGGCACCGTGCGGAGCCGTCGAAGCGTTCGGGTGCACGTACAGGTCCTCTCCCGCCGAACAGGCCGGTCGTGGACGAACGCACCGCCCGGGATCGGCGGCTGCGGCGACCACGACGCGCCTGTGTCCTCAGTTTCCGGTGGCCATCTACCAGTGGCCATGAAGTACCGCCGGCAAGGTACCGGCGATCTTGTCTGCTTTAGACAGTTGAGTCCGCTAATTCGTTGGCTCTTCGTGTACGATGCTTTGCTCTTCGTGCGGCCCGTGGCCCCGCCGCCGACGGGGTGAGCGCGACCAGCGACAGCCCCGGCCGGACCGCGGCCCGGGCGGCCGACACGCTCAACGCCAGCGGCATCCGGCCGCAGCGGTCGATCAGGGCGCGTGCCGCCAGGGGCTCGGCTGCCACCCGCTCCTCGCCGAGCATCCGTACCAGCAGTTCCCGCGCCTCGGGGACACGCAGCGGGCCCAGCGTCATCGGGCGGGCGCCGTGCGAGGCGACCAGTCCGGTCAGCTGCCGCCGGCTGGTCACCACCACCAGGCAGTCCGGACTCGCCGGCAACAGCGGGTACACCTGCTCGGCGTCCCGCGCATTGTCCAGCAGAAGAAGCACCCGCTTGTCCGCCAGCACGCTGCGGTACAGCGCGACGAGCCCGTCCACCCCGGCCGGGATGCGCTCCGGGGACAATGCGAAGGCCTCCAGTACGCCGCGCAGTACCGCACTCAGCGCCGCACTGTCGCCGGCACCTCCCAGCCGGCGCAGGTCGACGTACAGCTGGCCGTCCGGAAAGCGGTGGGCGACCTGTCGGGCCCAGTGCACCGCCAGCGCGGTCTTGCCGATGCCCGCCGGTCCACCGATCGCCGCCACCGTCGCCCGACCAGGGTGGTGCCGCAGCAGCCCGGACAGCGCAGCGAGTTCCTCGGTCCGCCCGGCGAAGTGGCAGGGCTCCATCGGCAACTGCCGTGGCACCACCCGTTCCGTGGCCAGGGTCGACGGGAACGCACTCCCGGCCGGTGTCACCGGTCGGGGCAGGTCACGTGCCTCCGGCCGGCGTGCCCGGAACAACCGGGCCGCCGACGCCTCGTCCAGCCGCAGGGCCGACACCAGCAGCGCCACCGACCGGTGATGGGGGCGGCGGGTCCGGCCGCGTTCCAGGTCACTGATCGCCCGTACGCTCAGCCCGGAGGCGTGCGCCAGATCCTCCTGGGTCAGTCCGGCCACGTCCCGGTGCTGGACCAGTTGAGCGCCCAAGCCTACCGGGCCGCCGTCGACGCTGGCTGCCCGGTGCCGGTCGTCGTCCACGCCCCACATCCGCCTCTCCGTCATCGCCCTGCCCCCACGCCCACCGGCCTGTCGGGCCGCGTGCTGTCGATGCCGCCGATCAGGCCCGCTACCGGGTCCCGGTCGTCGGCCAGCAGGGCCGGACCGGCCGAGTCGAGGTCCGGACAGCCGCTCAGCAACATTGCTTCGGCAAGTTCGACCCGCAGCACATCCAGCACGTCACGCACTCCGGTGTCACCGCCGCAGGACAGTCCCCACAGCACCGGCCGGCCGATCAGGACACCGTCCGCGCCCAGCGCGACCGCCTTCAGTACGTCGGCACCGCACCGGAACGCACCGTCCACCAGCACCGAGCACCGAGCACCGACCGCGGCGGCGATCTCAGGGAGCGCGGACACCGCGGGTACCGCTCCGTCGAGCTGTCGGCCACCGTGGTTGGAGACCACCACGCCGTCGATACCGTGCTCCACCGCCAGACGAGCGTCCTCCACCGCCAGCACGCCCTTGAGCAGCAACGGAAGCCGGGTACGGGCCCGCAACCAGGTGACATCACGCCAGCTCAACCCCTGCTGGAACTGCTGCGCGGAGTGCGCGGCGACGGCCGACCGGCCTGCGGTCGCCGAATGCGTCTCGGCCATCAGCGCGTCGTCGCAGTTGACCGCCCGTACGTTCGCAGGCACCGCGAACCCGTTGCGGATGTCGCGGGGGCGACGGGCCACCACCGGCGCGTCCACGGTGAGTACCAGTGCGCCGAAGCCGGCCCGCTCCGCCCGGTCGATCAACCGTTCCATCTGCTCGCGCTGCCGCAGCCAGTACAACTGCAGCCACAGTGGGCCGGTGGCCGCCGCGGCGATGTCCTCCAACGTTCGATTGGCGAAGATGCTCGCGGTGAACACCGCGCCGGCCGCGCCGGCCGCCCGCGCCGTTGCCACTTCGCCGTCCGGATGTACCAGCTGGTGGTGCGCCATCGGCGCGACACCCAGTGGAGCCGCCACCGACTGCCCGAACAGGGTGGTCCTGGGGTCCGCGGTGCGCACCCCGGTGAGTACCCGGGGGCGCAGCATGATCCGGTCGAGTACCGCCCGATTGGCGTCGACCATCGACTCGGTACCGCTGCCACCTGCTAGGAAATCCCACACAGCGTGTGGTATCCGTTGCCGCGCCGCCGGTTCGTAGTCGGCCAGACGGGGCAGCGGGGCGTCGTACCCGGTCGTTCCGGTCATCATCACGCCACCCTTCTGGTTCAGCCACGTACCGGGTCCCGCCCGCCGGACCTGCCGACGGGCGGGGCGGTGTATACATCGAATGGCTGGTAATACCAACCGATTGCGCCTCCCCGCGGCCGTCAGCCTGCCAGGCTGCGGACCCGTGGGCACCGAGGAGATATCCGAAGTGTTTGCCGGGTAGTGCGTGCTCTTAGTGCTTCGGCGACGTATCGTCCCTCCCGGCTGTGTCAGCACCCGGCCGCGGGAAGTAGGGAGAATTCATGCCGCTCGACCCTCAGGTACAGGCGCTACGGGAACGGCTGGTCGCCGCGAACGCCCGACCGTTGTACACGATGAGCCTCGCTGAGGCACGGGCCGCCGACCTGGCCGCAAACCAGGAATCGGGCGGCGCACCGGAACCGGTCGCCCAGGTAGTCGATCAGCAGGTCAGCGGGCCAGCAGGGCCCATCCCGATCCGTATCTACCGGCCGGACACCGACGGCCCGCTGCCGGTCCTGGTGTACTTCTTCGGGGGCGGCTGGACCCTGGGCACCCTCGACACCTGCGATGCGATCTGCCGTCGGCTGACCAACAGCGTGTCGTGTATCACCGTGGCGGTGGGCTACCGGCTCGCCCCCGAACACGTGTTCCCGGCCGCCGTGGACGACTGCTACGAGGCCACCGTCCGCATCGCCGAGTTGGCAGCTTCGTTCGGCGGCGACCCCACCCGGATCGCTGTCGGTGGCGACAGCGCGGGCGGCAACCTCGCGGCGGGTGTGACGCTACGGGCCCGGGAGAGCTCCGCGCTGTCGTTGACCGCGCAACTACTGGTGTACCCCAACACCGACTACCACGCGGACACACCGTCCCGCCGCGACAACACCGACCTGGTGTTCTTCAACAACCGGTCCATCAACTGGTACTGGAACCACTACCTGGCCGACCCCGCCGACGGAGCCGACCCGTACGCCTCGCCACTGCGCGCCGAGGACCTGTCCGGTCTGCCGCCGGCACTGGTCATCACGGCCGAGTACGATCCGCTGCGCGACGAGGGCGAACAGTACGCCAAGCGGCTGGCCGACAGCGGGACGCCCGCCCAACTGACCCGCTACGACGGCATGATCCACGGCTTCTTCGCGATGGCCGGCATGCTGGACGCCGGTGGCCGCGCTCTGGACGAGGCCGCCGAGTTCCTGCGCGGCCGGTTCGCCCCCGGATCACCGCGCGACGCAGCCGCCGCGGAACCCCCGCCCGGCGATTCCGCCGCCGAGCCTCTGTCCGGCGGTTCCGCCGCCGAGGACCCGGTGACGAGGTGAGGAGCGTCGCGACCTCGACGGTCCGGCTGGACCGCGCGGACCTGCATGGCTCGGTGAGCGATCCCTTGCTGGACGCGATGAACTTCCTGAACGAGATCGTCTCCCGCTACCCGCAGGCCGTCTCGTTCGCCCCCGGGCGACCCTACGACGACCTGCTCGACGCGGGCATGATCACCGACTGCCTGGCCGCCTACACCGCGCACCTCACCACCGACTGCGGCTACACCGCCGAGCAGGCCCGGACCGCACTGATGCAGTACGGGCCGACCAACGGCATCATCCGTGACCTGCTGGCCCGTACCGTGACCAACGACGAGGGCATCCACGCGCCCGCCAAGTCGTACGTGGTGACCGTCGGCGCACAGGAGGGCATGCTGCTGGTGCTGCGCGCACTGTTCGCCACACCCTCGGACGTCCTGCTGGTCGCCTCCCCCTGCTACGTCGGTATCACCGGCGCGGCCCGGCTGCTGGACATCCCGGTGGTGCCGGTACCCGAGGGCGAGTACGGCGTGGATCCGGTGGAACTGGCCCGCATCGTCGGGCAGGTACGCGCCTCCGGCCGCCGGCCCCGTGCGCTCTACCTGGTACCGGACTTCGCCAATCCGTCCGGTGTCAGTCTGGACACCGAGGCTCGTACCCGGTTGCTGGACTGTGCGCGCACCGAGGATCTGCTGCTCCTGGAGGACAATCCGTACGGCTTCTTCCGGGCCGACGGTGTGCCGGTGCGGCCCACGCTGAAGTCGCTGGACACCGACGGGCGGGTGATCTACCTGGGTTCGCTGGCCAAGACCGGTTTCCCTGGTGCCCGGGTCGGCTACGTCATCGCCGATCAGCCGGTGGACGGTGCGGGCGGAGCGGGGCTGTTGGCCGACGAACTCTGCAAGATCAAGAGCATGACCACGGTGAACACACCCGCGGTCGCACAGGCCGTGATCGGCGGGCTGCTGGTACGCAGCGGGTTGCGGATGCGTACCGCGGCGGCCCCGGCGATCACGTTCTACCAGCAGAACATGCGCCGGTTGCTGGACGCGCTGGAGCGGCACTTCCCCGCGCCGGCCGCCGGTCCCCGCACGGTGCACTGGAACCGGCCGGAAGGTGGGTTCTTCGTCGTGGTCAGTGTGCCGTTCGACGCCGACGCGGCCGCCCTGGTACGTTCCGCCCGCCACCACCAGGTGCTGTGGACCCCAATGCGGGACTTCTACACCGACGGCGGCGGTACCCACCAGTTGCGGCTGTCCTGCAGTTCGGTACGACCGGAGCAGGTGGACGAGGGCATCGGCCGGCTGGCCGCCTTCGTCGCCGAGGAATCCCGACCCGACCCCGCTGACCGGGTCACCGGCACCGCATCCAACGGAGGTACCGCGTGATCGTCTTCGATTCGGTCGACGCACTGGCCGAGGCCGCCGACACCGACCTGGGCAGCACCGAATGGCAACGCATCGAGCAGACCGAGGTCGACCGGTTCGCCGATCTGACCGGCGATCACAACTGGGTGCACGTGGACACCGAGCGGGCCAAGCGGGAGAGCCCGTTCGGCACCACGATCGTGCACGGCGCGTTCACCCTGGCGCTGTGCACCTCCTACGTCGCGCAGCTGATGCAGGTCCGCGGCACCAGCCTGGTACTCAACTACGGGATGGACGGTTCCCGACTGCGTGCCCCGGTGCCGGTGGGCTCCCGGATCCGGGCCAGCGCCAAGCTGGCGGAGACCGTACGGCTCGGTGCCGCGGTACAGGCCCGGGTTCGGGTCACGGTGAGTGTGGAGGGCCAGAGCCGACCGGCCTGCCAGGCGGACCAGGTCGTCGTCTGCTACCCGTGAGCCGGTACTGACCGGCGCTGCGCCAGCCTGGCCTGCCTCAGGCCCCGACAGGATGCGGCAATCATCCGGTTTTCGCCACGGTGCGGAGCGCAGTCCGGCATCCTGAGGCTGCACACAACTGCGGCGCCGTCGCCCCGGCGCACCAGATGAGGGCGGCGTGATGAGGGGCAGCGTCCAGTGAGCGTGGAGGTCTGGCAGTGCGAGGGGACACTCGTCGTCTCCCTGCGCGGTGAACTCGACGTCGACACAGCCGCCGACACCGGTGCGCGGATCGACGAACTCACCGACGCCGGTTGGATCAGACTCGTCCTGGACCTGTCCGAGCTGTCGTTCTGCGACTCCGTCGGCCTCGGCATGCTGATCGGAGTGGGCTCGCGCTGCCGGGAACTCGGCGGCCGGGCCGTGCTCACCGGTCCCGTCGGCCAGGTGGACCAGTTGCTGTCCCGCGGCGGGCCGGGCAGCCACCTGCCGGTGTACCCGTCGCTCGCCGAGGCGCTACGGTCAGCCGTCCTGGCCGCGTACCCGCAGGACCACCAGGGCGGCGTCGTCGGTCGGCGCGGAGACCCGGCCGCGCAACGTCTCCCGGGCCCGCTCGACGAACCACCGGGCGTCCGCCCCCGAGGCACCGCGCCAGACCGCGGCCAGGTGCCGGTTGCCGAGCGGGTCGTCCTCGTCGCCGGGCAGCATCAACCCGTCGGTGTAGACGATCAGTGCGTCACCGGCGGACAGCTCGACGGAGACGGTCTCGTACTGGGCGTCCGGGTAGGCACCGAGCACCGGCCCCTGGACGAGTAGCAGATCGACGTCACCGTCCGCCCGCGCCACCACGGGCGGCGGGTGCCCACCGCGGGCCAGTACCGCCCGGCAACCGCCCGGCCGTGGCTGCAGTACCGCCGCCACCGCGGTACTGCAGGCCGGCAGGACACTGCCGAACTGGTCGAGGATCAGGCCGTGGTTGGCATCCGCCAGCATCCGGCCCGGATCGGCGTGGTGCATGGCAGCGGTACGCAGACTCGAACGCAACAACCACGCCTGCGCGATCGCCGGTACCCCGCGGCCGGCGACGTCGGCGACGGTCACCACCCAGCGGTCGTCGCGCAACCCGAACACGTCGTAGAAGTCGCCGGCCGCCTCCTCGCCGGCCACCGGCACGTGTACGGCGGCGACCTCCATGTGCGGGATCTCCGGCGGGTGCCGGGGCAGCAACGAGTCCTGCAGGGTGCGGAACAGTACGCCGGCCCGGTGCTGCTGGGTACTGAAGGTGCGTTCCAGCTCGGCGCGGCGGGCGGTGACCTCACGCAGTTGCAGCTCGTCGCTGACCAGTCCGGCCAGGCCGGTCAGCTCGCGGCGCTCGGAACGGCTCAATGCCCGCGGCCGGGGACCGGCGATGTCGACCACACCGATCGCCGTACCGGCGGAGTTGGTGAACGGCGCCGCCGCGTAGAAACCCAGGTCCAGCTGACCCACCAGCGGGTTGTCCGCGCACCGCGGATCGGTGGCGGTGTTCTGCACGGTGTAGAGGCCACTACCGGCCAGCGCGGACACCGCCAGCCCCGGCACACCGGGCACGTCGGTCAGCCGCAGGCCACGTCGGGCCCGGAACCACACCCGCCCGGACGCCACCAGCGACACCGTCGCGTACGGCACCGCGAACAGTCGGGCGGCCAGCCGGGCGACCCGGTCGAACGGTTCGTCGGGGCCGGCAGCCAACAGCCGGTATCCGTCCGGCGGGGCGAGATCCAGCTCTCCCGCCTCGTCGTCGGGGCCACTGAGCTGGGTCGGGTAGTCGAGGTCCGGGTCGAACCGCGTTGCTTCCATGGCCCGCACCTCCGCCCCGGCGCCGGAGGTCACCATTCCCCTCCACGCCGCCGGCAAACGCAGCCCTGGGGCTCTTTCCACAGGCCGGGGCGGCCGACGGAGGAAGTACCCGACTGTGCCAGAAGTGTGCTCGGAATTTGCTGCGAGGTCGCCCGGAAAGCAGTGTTGCATCCAGAGCGCCCGTTAGATCTCCGTCAGATCACCGGCGCCGATACGGCTATCTTTCCGTTAACTCGCCCATCATCATCTGGCTTACAACAGTGGACACGGCAGGGCAGAATTCAGACATGGGTACCGGGGCGGCGCGAACCAACGCAGGCCGTCATCGATCCGGACATGGTCACGAGCCGTCGATGTCTGTCGGGTTGGTCGGGAGGCCACGTGCGCAGGGTACTGATAGTCGGTGCGGGCCAGTGCGGTCTGCAACTGGGGCTGGGGCTGCTGGCCGCCGGTTACGAAGTGACGGTCGTGTCCGGGCGGACCGCGGACGAGATCCGCTGGGGCCGACCCACCTCGACCCAGGCAATGTTCGCCCCGGCCCTGGCCACCGAACAGCGGCTCGGCCTGAACCTGTGGGAGGACACCGCACCCCCCATCGCCGGGCTGCACGTGTCACTGTCCGCGCCACCCGGGCGCAGGGCGATGGACGTCATCGCCCCGCTGGACTCCCCGGCCCACAGTGTCGACCAGCGACTCAAGATGCCCGCATGGCTGGAACTGTTCGAGCAGCGCGGCGGGACGGTCAGCTACCGCAACCTCGACACCGGACAGCTGGACGCACTGAGCACGAGCGGCGACTACGACCTGACCGTCGTGGCCGCCGGGCGCGGCGAACTCACCGCACTGTTCGAGCGCGACCCGGACCGTTCGCCCTACACCGCCCCCCAGCGCGGCCTGGCCGTCAGCTACGTACACGGCATGGCCGCCGACCCGGTCTTCGCGCAACCCAGCGTCGGATTCAACGCGGTGCCCGGCGGCTTCGGTGAGCTGTTCGTCATTCCCGGACTGACCCTCTCCGGACCGTGCGACATGCTGCTCTGGGAAGTTGTCCCGGGCGGGCCGCTGGACGTCTGGGAGGGCCGACTCGACGCCGGCGAACAGCTGGAACGGGCCATCGAGCTGGCCCGCGAGTACCTGCCCTGGGTGGCCGACCGGTGCCGGGACGTCGAGCTCACCGACGCCCGCGCCACGTTGAGCGGCCGGTTCACCCCGACCGTCCGGCAACCCGTCGCCCAACTGCCGTCCGGCGGTCTGGTCCTGGGTGCCGCGGACACGGTCATCACCAACGATCCGATCACCGGACAGGGCAGCAACACCGCGGCGCACTGCGCCACGGCCTACCTGAACGCCATCGTCGAACACGGTGACCGCCCCTTCGACAGGGACTGGATGCAGCACACGTTCGACGAGTTCTGGGCAGGCACCGCCCGCTACGTCACCGAATGGACCAACGCGATGCTGCAGCCGTTCCCCTCGCACCTGCAGAAGCTACTCGGCACCGCCGCCGGAAACCCGACCGTGGCCCGCCGGTTCGCCAACGGCTTCGCCCAACCACGGGACTTCTTCGACTGGCTGATGTCCCCGGAGGCGGCCGAGTCGTACCTGGCCTCGCTGGGCTGAACCACCGTCGGTGCATGATGCGATGGAACGGACCGCTGCACGGAGAGGCCCCCATGGACTACCAGCAGCTCATCGAACGCATCACCGCAGCGCTGCGCGAGGACGACCGGATCCGGGCGGCGTGGCTGAGCGGCAGCCGAGGCCGCGGAACCGCCGACGAGTACAGCGACGTGGACCTCTGGCTGGTCGCCGAAACCGCGGAGATCCCCGAGCTGGTAGGCAGCTGGCCGGCGCGGGTGGAACAGATCACGCCGGTGGTGCTGTGCCGGCAGCTGGGACAGTTGCCGGTCTTCCATCACATCACACCGGACTGGCTGCGCTTCGACGTGGTCGTCGGCAGCCCCGACGAGGTACCCACACGCACCCGCAGCACCCTCGTACCACTGTTCGACCGGGCCGGTCTGCACGCTCGACTGGCGCAGGCCGGTGCGGCACGGCAACCGGATCCGGACCGGATCACCGCCCTGGGCACCGAGTTCATCCGGGTACTGGGACTGCTGCCGGTGGTGCTGGGGCGCGGCGAGTACGTGGTGGCGGCGTCCGGTGCCGGACTGCTGCGCACCCTGCTGATCGAGCTGATGACCGAGGACGTGCCGGTCGAGGACCGCGGCGGGGTGCTGCACCTGGGCCGACTGTTGCCGCCCGACCGGCTGGCCGCGCTGACCGCCCTGCCGCCAATCTCCGCGACCCTGGAGTCGGTGCTCGCCGCCCACCGGGACCTGGCCGAGCTGTTCCTGCCGTTGGGGCACGAACTCGCGCAGCGTACCGGCGCCACTTGGCCCGACCGCCTGGAGCGGGCGGCGCTGACCCATCTCCGGGGGACGCTGACTCTCAGGCTGCCGTAGTCCCCCGGCACGATGGCCGCCGCCGGACCGCCGCTAGGCGGCGGGGCGGCGGAACCAGTCCAGGACCCGACGGAGAAGCCCCGGGCGAGCCTGCTCACCGTCGGAGTCCGTCGATCTGGTTTCCTCCTCCGACGTCGCCTCGCTCGGCACGACCGGCTCGCTCGGCCGACCGCTCGCTCGGCTCGGCCGGCTCGGCCGGCTCGGCTACCTCAGTGACCGCGGCCGGCCCTGGCGCATCGGTGGGCTCGGCCGGCGCGGCAGATCCGGTCGCCCCGGCAGAGTCCGTACCGGCCGACTCAGGCGCTGGATCCGTTGCTAGCACGGTATTCTCCGGCTCGGCAGCTGGCAGGGAGCCAGTGACCGGGACCTCGGTCTGCGTCACCTCGGCCGACTCGGCAGTCACGGCCGACCCAGCGGCAACCGCCGGCTCAGCAGTTACGGCCGACCCAGCGACGGTGGTCGACCCAGGGGCGGCCGCGGCCGCGCCGACCGGTCCGCTCCAGTCACCGATCGGGCCCTCGGCCAGCGCAACGGTGGCGGCGCCGTCCGCCGGAACCGGGGTGCCGACCAGACCGAGGAACGGGTTGAGCCAGAAGGTCGGTACGCCGGCGGTGATCAGCTCCGCCACCGCGGCCTGCGGCCGGAGCCGTTCCGGCGCGCCGGTCGCCTTGCGCGACTGCGGTCCGGTGTTGGCCAGCAGCCACACGTCGGTGACGCCCTGCTGCTGGTGCTCGTCGTGACGCTGTCGCCATTCGGCGGTACCGAATGCGGCGTACCGGCACTCGAGCGCGATGCGCGAACCGTCCGCCAACGTGATCAGCACGTCGGGTGTCGCCGCCTGCTCACCGGTACCGGTCTGCACGGACGAACCGGGATGTGTACCCAGCGCCCACTGTGCCAGCATCTGCTGTGCGGCGAGACGCCACAGCGTCTCCTTGGACTGTTTGTCGGTGTGTGTGCTGCCGGTCTTGGGATGCACGAACGCGAGCCGCCCGGCGCCCTTGCGGATACCGGTGTAGACCGCGCCGCAGCCGGGCGCCGGGCATTTCAGCGCCGCGCTGCGGACGCGCTCGCGCCAACTGCCGCCGGTCGTGCCCGCCGGCGAGTCAGGGGTGGCATCGGCTGGCAGGTAGAGCCAGGCGCCGTTCTCGTCGAGCGCCCATGCCTGGTAGAACGCGCTGTCGAAGAGGCGGCCCTTCGTTCCTGCCGCTGGTGTGTTGGGGGATTCATTACCGCGATCGGCCGTATCGCTTGTCATGGCGGGCACAGTAAAGGACGGCTTGGATATTTGGGAAGTTGGGGCCACACGGGAGGGTGGGTTCAGTGCCGGTGCGTACTCGCCGGCACACCCATTGCGGTCAGTTCGCCGAACGTGACCTGCTGCCCGTCACGCAGTGCCGCCACCGACGCCGGGGTCGCCGCACTCGACTGCGGTGCCTCCCGCAGACCACGCAGCACGATGCCGGTGGCGCGTTCCAGCACGACAGCGGTACGCGGCCGACCGGCGGTGCCCAGTACCGGCGGCTCGGTAAGCAGCGTGCAGTCGGTCACCGTGACATCCCGGTAGGGCAGCCTGCTGACCCGCCGGTCCATCTCGCTACGACCCCAACCGGCCAGCCGCATCGCATACGGTCCACACCAACCGATCTGGGCGTCGGATACGGTGATCCGGGAACAGACCGGGGAGCTGCCGGGCGTTTCGTGGAACCGGTCGGTGTTGTCACCCGGCAGCAGCCGGAAGCCGATCTCCACGCCGGTACAGCGGATCGCTCGTACCGCCACGTCATGCACGGAACTGAGGTAGAAACCCTCGAAGGCGTCCCGTACCCGCAGCCCGGTGACCCGAAGTCCGTTGGGGTGGTAGGAGGGTCCGGTGAGATCCTCCACCCCGCGGCCCACCGCTCCCCAGTGCACCGCCAGGCCGGTGCCGCCACCGCTGACCTCGATGTCGGCCAGGGTGAGATCGCGCACCGCGCCCAGTACCGCGACCGAGTTCGCCGCGCACCGGCCGGTGCGCCGCACCTTGACCCGACGGATCTCAACCCGGCTCAGCCATTCGGGTCGCTGCGGGTAGAAGTACCGGCCGATGGTCAGCGCCGTCCAGCGGTCGCCGTCATGCGGTCCCGGTTGCGCGGCGGGCAGTTCGAGCGTGATGTCCTCGACCCGGACGTTGCTGCCCAGTACGTGCAGCAGCGGCGTCTCGGCGGCCTCGGCCTGGACCAGTACGGTGCCGCCGCCCGGTACACCGGTCAGCGCCCGGTCCTCGCCCAGGGTGAGACCACCGGCGATCGGAATCCGGTCGCCCGGCAAGCGCACCGTCACCGGCCGGTCGAGATCCAGCAGCCGTTGCAGTTCCGCCTGGTTTGCGGCCGGGTTGTCGCCGAGGGCCGGTGTCATGTCGGGCGGTGACTGCACCCAGGTGTTGGTCAGCCGCCAGCCGGTACGGAGCCCGTCGGGTCGACCCCGATCACCCCGGCCGCCGTCGGTCAGGCGCACCACCGCCGGGCCGGAGATCCTTCCGGTGTAACGGATCTCGATGCCGCTCAGGCCACGGGCAGTCACCTCGCAGCGCCGGATTGGGCCGCCGTCCAGCGGTATCAGCTCTGCGGTCGGCACATTCAGCCGGGTGGCGAGCGCCGCAGTCACCGGGTACAGGCCGTATCGGGCCGGCAGGACCAGTACCCGTCCGGTACGTGCGGCGGCCCGCCGCGCCCGCCGCATCGCCGAGCGGCGCAGTCCGACGATCCGCCGTCGGGCCACCGCCATGCCTTTGTCCCGGTACCGCAGTCGCGGGGCGCCGGTCGGTGGTGTCACCCACAGCGGCCCCCACCGGGGCGGCACGATATCCGGGCGCACCGCAGCAGCGGCAGTGGCCCGCAGCGTCCAGGTGATGGTGCCGCTCACCGCTTCGACGGGGGTGAGCAGCAGCAGGCCGGAGGCCGGCAGTACGCCGTCGGGGTTCCCGACGACGGTGTCCGGGCCGGACCGGGCCGGGCCGGACGTGTCCCGGCCCGGTGTTTCCTGATGTGGCGGGTCCGGGCGGTGCTGCACACGCACCGAGTCGACCCGGATCCCGAGGGCGGCCCGGATCGGCAGTTGTTCCGGCAGACCGGCCAGCGGCCGGGGATCGGCCAGCTCCACGATGAGCAGCCCGTCGTCGGGGACCTCGTCGGCGGCCAGGTCGAACGTGACGGTGGCCCGCGCGTCCAGGGTGAAGTCGGCCGGCCGCCGGGCGAGTAGTACCGCGGTCCGCACCGCCCCTTGGGCGCGCACCAGCAGCAGCCGCGGCCCGTGCGGATCGCCCGGAAGGTAGTGGGCCGGTACCCGGTGCTGCCACCACGCGGCGGTCTCGGCATCGGCCCTGACCTCGACCGTCACCCGCACCGGCCGTCCGCCGGCGGCCACCTTCAGGCCGATCAGGCCGGAGCCGGCGGAGAACCGGCCGACGATGCCGGTACCGCGGACGAACCCGTCGACCACCGACAACGACGGGTCCATCCCGGTACGGACGTCTGCCGGCAGGGGCAGTGCCGGTACCGGCCGATCCAGCTCGGTACGGAAACCCAGAGTGCTGGTCACCTGACTACTCTCCCCACATCTGGTCGCTGAGCACCTGCGGCGGTCCGGTCAGGTCGAAGCGGGTCAGGAACGGCTCACGCCGCTGCCACATCCGCCGGGTCGCGGTGAACGCCGGCTCCCCGTCGCTCTCCACGTGCTGCATCGCCACCGACAGCAGGCGTAGCAAATGGTCGGACTGGCCGGCCTCCCAGTGCGGCACCAGCGAGGTAGGGACGTCGGTGGCGCTGCGGTAGAACCAGTGCCACAGCCGGGCCCGTTCGCGCTGTTCGGCGCTGACCATCGGGGTACCGGCCGACAGTTCCGCGATCGCGGTGGCCAGCAGCTGCCAGTAGTGCGCCACGCTGGTGGCGACCCGCGACACCCCGCAGGAACTCCATTCCGACCAGCCGGCCTGGATCACCGGGATGCCGTACGCGGGCAGTTCGTTGCTGATGCTGCCTCGTACTGTGACGGCCAGGTCGGTGAGGCTCCACAGCAGGTTCTTGCCGACCTCGCCGCTGGGCCGGAACGCCAGGTGCGGCAGGTCGGCGTACCGGTCCGCCACGGTGTCGAAGAACCCGGTGGTGTCGTACAGCTTCTGGCTCGGATGGTCCAGCATCAGCCAGTTGACCTCACTGTGCCGGCCGGCGTACTCGGCGGTGCGTTCGAACCAGTCGGCCAGGTCGGCGAAGAACTCGATGTTGGTACCGAGCGCATCGGAGACCGAATGGTTGAACACCGCCACGGTCGGCCGGTCGGGGTCCAGTCCGAACCGGTACGCGGCGTGCCGGCGCAGCTGTGCCCGTTCGGTGCCGGTACGTACGTCCAGCGACGCGGCGGTGCCCGCCCGCCACCAGGACGGCCGACCCAGGTTTCCCTTGGCCCGGAACGACACCAGCTCGGCGCTGCGCCGGATCCGGTCGCGCTGCGGCCACACCCGCTTCTCGAAGAACTCGCCGATCTGGTTGGTCAGCGCGGCCCGGAAGGTGGGCGCACCCTCGGCCTGCTCGGGGAACAGCGTGTACGCCTTGAGCGAGCCGGTGGTCTGCACGTGCACCACCGGCGTCTGCCGCCGGCGGGCCGACTCGACCGCCAGGCCCCAGTGGTTGTAGTCGACGTGGCTGGTGACGAGGGCGTCGGGCGCGAAGGTGGCGCACAGGGCGTCGTAGAGCTGGGAGAAGGCAAGGCTTCTCTGACGTACCCGCGCGTAGGTGGCGCCGGCCCGATGCTCGTCGGTCAGTCGCGGTACCCGCAGCACCCGGCAGGCCGTCGCGTACACGTTCGCGTCCAGGTCGGCGGGCGCGATGGCCGGCGCGTTCGGATCCGTTGCGAGGATCCGGCCGGCGACCTCGACCGCGGGCGGGGACGACTCCGGGGCCGCCACCCGGTTGGTGACGGCCCCGTGCACATCGAGCACGTCGTCGGCGTGGTACGCCGCCGCAAGCCTGGCGACCAGCGAGGTGTCGAACCTGGTCCACAGCGCGCTGCTCCAGTCCTGATCGGTTCCGGTGAACACGATCAGCCGGGCCGGGAACAGCCTGCGCAACGCGTTGGCGACGGTCAGGTTGCGCAGCGCGACCCGCAGGTCCTGGTGCAGCACCTCGACCAGGATGCAGCCAGCGTCCGTCCCGGTCGGCGGTGTACAGATGTTGTCCGCCCAGTACGCGGTGGCGACCGCGAGAAACCGGCCGAACTCCGCAGTGTCCGCGTTGAGTCTCACGTGACTGCTCCCGGTTCCGCTCGTGTGGTCATGAACGCCATCGCCGCAGTTCGCGGCGCAGCAAGCGCAGCCCCAGGTGGTATGGGCCGGTGAACAGGTAACCGATCCGGTAGGTCACCGAACGCCGTACCGCGCCCAGCGCGCTGAGCTGGCGGTCCCGTTCGGCTACTGTCTCGTCCAGCCAGTGCAGCTGGGCCGCCGACTCCGACAGCGCGGCGGACAGCTGACCGATCACCGAGACCGCCTCGCGGTAACCACCGGGTGCCACAGCCGCACCGGCCGGATCCCGGGACCACCGTTCCCGCAGTTCGGCGTAGCGGGCCGCGCCATCCACCCCGGACATATCGGTGAGTGGACCGGTCAGGTACACGTCGTACGCAGTCGCGGCGGCAAGGTCGCGGGGAGACACGCACACCTCGGCGGTGGCGGCCAGGGTGACGGCCAACCGGTCGGACGACAGCCCGGCCGGCCACGGATGCCGGTGCCCGCCGGCCAGCAGCCGGTGGGAGAAGCGTTGCAGGGCACGGATGAACACCAGTTCGACCGGTACCCGCAGGGTGCTGGTCCAGCTCGGGTCCAGGGCTACCGGTACGCCCTCCGGCCCGGCGGTGATCAGCACCGTGTCCAGTACGGGGAACTGTCGGCCGGCCGCGCACAGCTCGCCCTCGCCGCGCTCGTCGCCGGCCCACACCGCCCGCCACTGCCCGGTGCTGGCGTCCTGGCGCAGCCAGCGCAGGTAGCCGCGGACCAGGTCACGGACAGCCGACAGGTCGTGCTCCGCGCACGCGGCGAGCAGCAGTTCCTCCACCGAGGCTCCGGCGGGCAACGGGCCGGTGAGCGCAGCAGGATCCCGGCAGACGTGGGTCAGGCTACGGACCGCCGACGCGGCGTCCAACGGCCGACGCTGCCAGCGGGGTGTACCGGCGCCGGACGGCGCGCTCCGCTCCACCGGGTCGGGCGTCGGTTCCGCGGTACGGGTCAGCAGCTGCGGCACCGACCAGTAGCTCACCGGGCCGGGTCGGTCTGCGAAGACCATCCGGGCCGGTGGTTGCGGTGCCTCGGCGAGTGTCCCGGCCTCGACGGTGCCGAGCATGATCCAGGCCGGGGCGAGCGCCGCGCCGAGCCCGTGCCGTACGGCGTCGCGGGCCAGCCGGGCCGGGTCGGTCAGCGCCTGCCCGGCCGGCAGTCCGTCCGCGCAGGTGGCGGCGACGAGGGTGGCGACACCGTCGTCGCGGTAGGCACCGGATAGCGCACCTTCGTGACAGACCAGCCCGGGGTAGACCGCCAGCGCCGGGCCGGTTCGTACCCCCATGGCGGCCAGCCGGTCCGCGGTCTCGGCCCGACCGGCCGGCGCGGACCCCGTGACCGGTACGGGCACAGGGGTCGGGGCGGATACAGGGCTCGGGGCGGGCACGGTGGCCAGGACTCCCGCTGGGTCGGTGGTCGGCGATCCGGCCACCGTCAGGCGCCGCAGCCCCAGCCCGTTGTCCACCAGCAGTGCCAGCAGGCCGCCCGGCGCACACCGGTCGACCAGCAGCGCAACCGTATCCGACCAACCCAGCGCCGCGCCGTCCAGCCCGCACAGGTCCGCGGTGCCGGCCAGGGCGAGTACCGCGTCGTATTCGCCGGTCGGGCCCTCCGCCGGGGTTATCCGGTCCAGACCGCCGCACAGCACGCGTACGCCCGCATCGGCCAGCCGTAGCCGGGCCGCGCGGGCCTCGGGCAGGGCACGGACCAGCAGATCCACTGTCGGCCCGGTACGGGCCAGCACCTCGACCAGCTCCGGGTCGGCCGCGCCGGCGACGAGGATCCGACCGGTGGCCGGCAGCACGTCCCGCAGCATCGGCATCAGCCAGGCACCGAACTGCGCGTGGTCGGCGGGCAGTGGCCCGGTACCGCCCGGCGTCTCGCCGCCGATCAACCGCACCGCCGATTCGACCGCCCCGGTGTCCGGCACCAGTTCACGTGTCACCATCGTGATCTCCCAACGTGTACCGCTCGCAGGGTCGTCGGTACGCCGCCCTCACCGGGCGCGCCGATGCTGTCCGGCCGACACGGTGCTCCAGCCGAGTACGTCGGCGACCTCGGTGGGCCCGGCGATGTGCCGTACGCCGAGTTCCTGTACCGCGAACTCGTCCGCCACCGTCGGCTCGACCCGGGGCCGGTGCAGTGCCGGCCACAGCCGACGCAGCCGGGCGTTCCCGCCGTACGCCGGGTGTTCGTTCTCGATCAGCATCGGGTCGCCGTAGACGCCGATCGAGCAGCCGGCGGCGGCCGCGTACAGCAGCGCCGTGCCGAGCCGGTTGGACGCGGCGTACCGGTGGCGTCGCAGCTCGGCCAGTTGCTTGTCCAGGAACCGTGGGTCGGTTCCCTGGTAGTGCCCGCCCCGTCGGCCATGCGTGATGACCCGGAAACCGAACGACTCGTACACCGCGCGCACCTGCGGGTAGCCGTACTCCAACCAGTACAGGCAGACGGTGACCGGCGGTTCGGCCCGGTCGGCGATCTCGGTGGCCAACTGGTGGTGGTCGCCGAAGATGGCCTGCGCCTCCCAGCCATGGAACGGGTAGAAGATGGTGCCGCGGCGGCGCTTTGCCCGCGCCTCCGGCTCGGGTGTCATCGCGAGCAGGTATCCGAACGGTGCGCCGAGTACGTGGTAGTGCCCGGCCCCGGCCGCGCTACCGCGGCGCCGCGGCCCGTCCGACCAGACCAGCCGCGGCACCCCGACCGGCGGGCTGTCATCCGCGCCGTACCCGTCGTGGACATTCCAGCCGTGCTGCAGGTAGCCCCAGATGCGCGGCGGACGACCGGTCAGGCCCACGTACCGGGCGAGTACGTGTGCGTGGCCGTACCAGTGGTTCTGGTGGTTCATCCGCTCTCCTTCTCATCGCAGCAGCGAGCGGAGCACCTCGACCACCCGGTCCTGATCGGCGTCGGTGAGGTCGGGGAACAGGGGCAGGGACAGCTCTTGGGCGTAGAAGCACTCGGCGACCGGGCACAGGCCGCGTTGGTAACCGAGGTCGGCGAAGACCGGATGGCGGTACACCGGCAGGTAGTTGACCTGTACTCCGATGCCGGCCGCGCGCATCCGCTCGTAGATCTCCCGGCGTCGGCCGGCCAGGATCTGCACCGGAAACAGGTGCCAAGCCGGTTCCACGTCGGGCCGTCGTACCGGCAGTTCCAGACCGTCCACATCGGCCAGCAACTGCTGGTAGCGGTCGACGAGTCCGGTGCGCCGGGCGAGGAAACCGGCCAGCCGGCTCAGTTGCACGCTGCCCAGGGCGCAGAGCACGTCCGGCAGCCGGTAGTTGAGGCCGAAGTCGTGCACCTCTTGGTGCCAGCCGCCCTCGGCGGTGTCGCGCAGTTGGTGTGGGTCGCGTACCAGTCCGATGTTGCGGAACCGGGCGGCCCGCTCGGCCAGTTCGGGCCGGGTACAGGCCACGGCACCGCCCTCGGCGGTGGTCATGTTCTTGGTCGGGAAGAACGAGAACGTGGTCAGGTCGGCGAGGGTGCCCACGGGTCGACCGTGGTACCAGGCACCGATCGAGTGCGCCGCATCGGCCAGCAGCAGCGCGCCCACCGAGTCGGCCACCGGACGCAGCCGGTCGTAGTCGGCCGGTTGGCCGGCGTAGTCCACCGCGGCCAGCACCCTCGTACGGGGGGTGCAGGCCGCCTTCGCGGCGTCCGGGTCCAGCAGCCCGGTGTCGGCTTCCACGTCGGCGAACCGGATGGTCGCGCCGAGCTGCGCCGCGGTCGAGGCGGTCGCCACGAAGGTCATCGGGCTGGTCACCACCTCGTCACCGGGGCCGACCCCGGCCGCGGCGTAGGCGGTGTGCAGGGCCGCCGTACCGGAGGTGACGCTGACGCATTCGGCGCCGCCGGCCCAGCCGCTCAGCTCCGCCTCGAACCGGCGTACCGCCGGCCCGGTCGTCAGCCAGTCCCCACGCAGCACTTCCGCCACCGCGGCCACCTCGGCCTCGGACACCGACTGGCGACCGTACGGCAGCATCGCGGTCACCGGAGCTGGTCCGCGCCGGCCAGGTCGGTGGCGAGCAGTTCACGCAGTTCCTCGGCGGACATCCACAGGTCGTTGGAGTCCGACCGGTAGCAGAAGTCGGCCGGCACCGGCTCGCCGTCTTCGGGCGGGGTGTAGCCCCAGGTGGCGATGGTGGGTTGCAGCACGTAGCGATCCGACAGTCGCAGCGCCCGCCGACCCTCCTCCGGGGAGATCATCTCCTCGTGCAGTTTCTCGCCGGGCCGCATGCCGATCTCGTGACGGGGTGCGTCCGGGGCCACCGCCTCGGCCAGGTCGGTCACCCGCATGCTGGGGATCCGCGGCACGTACAGTTCGCCGCCCTGCATCAGTTCGAACGAGTCGACGACGAACTTCACCGCCTGCGGCAGGCTGATCCAGAACCGGGTCATCCGCTTGTCGGTGATCGGCAATGGTTTGCCTTCGGCGGCCAGCCGCTGGAAGAACGGGATGACCGAGCCGCGACTGCCCATCACGTTTCCGTAGCGGACCACCGCAAACCGGGCAGGGTGATGCGCCGCGTAGTGGTTGGCCGACACGAACAGCTTGTCGGCGACCAGCTTGGTCGCCCCGTACAGGTTGATCGGGCTGGACGCCTTGTCGGTGGACAACGCGACGACTTTCTCCACGCCGGCGTCGATCGCCGCCTCGATCACGTTCTGTGATCCGGACACGTTGGTCCGGACATATTCGAACGGGTTGTACTCGGCGGTGTCGACCTGCTTGAGGGCGGCCGCGTGCACCACGTAGCGCACACCGTGCATGGCCCTGCGTAGCCGATCGAGATCACGCACATCGCCGATGAACCAACGCAGTCGGGAATCGTCGTTGAACATCTGTCGAACCTCGTACTGTTTGAGCTCATCACGCGAGATGATGACTACGCGGGACGGTTCATGGTGATCGAGCATGTGCCGTACGAAGGCCTTACCGAACGAGCCCGTCCCGCCGGTGACCAGAATATCCGATCCAGTGAGCACCGACATACGATCAATTCCCCTTCGGTCGGTTGAAAGGGCGGTCAGAATTGACTCCCACACCTGTCGGACGCCATCCATTGGCGTTGACTCGACGCTAGGTTCAGAGAGTTAGCAGGAGGTAAACGAGTAATGGCGCAGATATGAGCAACGTAACGGGAATTGTTCAGGCCCGGATGGGTTCGACCCGGCTGCCGGGCAAGGTCCTGCTGCCGCTGCGGGGCCGCAGCGTCCTCGGCTGGGTGGTGCGGGCCGCAGAGGAGTCCGGCGCGCTGGACGACCTACTGGTGGCCACCACCACCGAGTCCTCGGACGACCCGGTGGTCGCCGAGTGCGCAACGCTGGGCGTACCGGTGGTCCGCGGTCCGGTGGACGACGTACTGGGCCGTTTCGTACTGGCTCTGCAGGGCAGCGACGCCGACGCGGTGGTCCGGTTCACCGCGGACTGCCCGCTGCTGGACCCGACCCTGGTGGCGAGCGCGGTGGGCGCCTGGCGGGCCGCACCGTGGCTGGACTACGTCAGTACGGCGCTGCCGCACTGCGTGCCGCGCGGGATGGATGTGGAGGTGGTGCGCGCCAGCACGCTGCGGGATCTGGACGGTAGCGCCCGGGAGCACCACCGCACACATGTCACCTCCGCGCTGTACGCAGACCCCTGCCGGTACCGGATCCTGGGTCTGCGGTTCGGCCCGGACGCCTCCGATCTTCGGGTCACCCTGGACACCGAAGCGGACTGGCAGCTCATCCAGGTCGTCGCCGGGCACTTCGGTGACCGGCCGGCGGCACTTGCCGAACTGGTGTCCTGGCTGCGTACGCACGACGAGGTGACCACACTCAACGCGCACGTACGGCAGAAGGTGCTGGAAGCCGGGTGAGGATCGCTTTCTGTTGCGACGCCGGCCACCTCGCCGGACTCGGTCATCTGATGCGGTGTGTGGCGCTGGCCGAGGAGCTGGCCGAGCGTGGCCTGACCCCGGAGTTCGTGGTGGATCTGAGCGAACTGCCGTGGGCGCGTGGGCAGCTGGCCGCCCGCGGTTTCGGGTGGCGGGCGGGCGGTAGGGACCCGGTCCCGGACCTGCTGGAGCTGCGGCCGGCAGCGGTCGTACTCGACTCCTACCTGCTGCCGGCCACGGTGTCGATGCGGCTGCGGGAGGCCGGCCTACCGGTAGTCGCGGTCGTGGACGACGACGAGCGGGGTCAGGTCGCGGACGTCTACCTGGACCAGAATCTGGGCGCCGACCCGGCCGGCCCGAAGACCGTGGCGGCGCCGCCGGACGCGGTCCGGCTGGCCGGGTTGCGCTTCGCCCTGCACCGCACCGACCTGCTGCGACACCGGCCGGAGCAGCCCAGCGACCCGGGACACCGGCCGCCCCGGGTACTGGCCTTCTTCGGCGCCACGGACCCGTTCGGCGCCGCCCCGGTGCTGGCCGCTGCGTTGGCCGCGACCGAGGTGGCGTGCCACGCCACCTTTGTGGCGGCCAGCCCGGCGCTGGCCGACGCGGTCCGGGGGGTACCGGGGCCGACCGGCCAGCGCCGCGAGGTGATCGGGCCGACCGACGAGCTCTCCCGGTTGGTCGGCGGGGCGGACCTGGTACTGGCCGCGTCCGGCACCTCGGCCTGGGAGCTGGCCTGCCTGGGTGCCGCGGCCGCGCTGGTCTGTGTGGTGGACAACCAGGAGGTCGGGTACGCCCGCGCGGTCGCCACCGGCGCCGTCGCCGGCCTGGGCCGCCTCACGGACCTGCGGAAAGACCCGTTGGCCGCAGTCGACACACTGCACGACCTACTCACCGAGAGGTCGCGTCGGCTACGGCTGCGCGAGGTCGCCTGGCGACTGGTGGACGGGCAGGGCCGCCGCCGGGTAGCCGATACCCTGCTCGCCCGCCTCCAGGCGTGAAATCCGGTGCAGCCGACCTGACGTCGTGACCGGGAAGGCCAACCTTCCCGGTCACGACGTCAGAAGAGATCCCAGCTCACGGGGGTCCCAGTGGAGGTGTCGGCGCGGAACGTACGGCCGAGCAGTTCACCGAGGGCGTCCGGCGGCAGTCCCCCGGTCGGCCGGATCGAGCGGACATTGCCGGCCGTCACCGGATCACCGGCGCGCACATCGGCGACCACGTGCAGGGAGCGGCGGAACCGCAGGCCCTCTCCCTCGGTGTCGGACGGCCCGAACCGGACCTGGCCCAGCGCTCGCCAGGCGGTCTCGGTCTCCCGGCGCAGCAGCGCGAGTTCGTCCGGTTCCAGCGAGAACGCCGAGTCCACGCCACCATCGGACCGGGACAGCGTGATGTGCTTCTCGATCACCGTGGCCCCCAGCGCCACCGCGGCGACCGCTGCACCGATGCCCAGCGTGTGGTCGGACAGCCCGACCTGGGCGCCTGTCGCGGCTGCCAGTACCGGAAGGGTGCGCAGGTTGCTGTCCTCGGGCGGGGCCGGGTAGGAGGTGGTGCAGCCGAGGACGACCAGCGAGTCGTTGCCGGCCGCCCGCGCCGCCCGTACCGCCGAATCGATCTCGGCGAGGGTGGCCATCCCGGTGCTGATGATCAACGGCTTACCGGTGGCGGCCATCCCCCGCACCAATGGCAGGTCGGTCACCTCGGAGGACGCCACCTTGTACGCTGGCACCCCGAACCCTTCGAGGAACTTGATCGAGGTCGGGTCGAACGCGCTGGAGAAGGCTGCCAGCCTCAGGTCCGCGGCGAGCGAGAAGATCGGCTCGTGCCACTCCCATGGGGTGTGTGCCTCCTGGTAGAGCTCGTACAGCCGCCGTCCGGGCCACAGCTTGTGGTCCGGGGATAGTCGGAAGCGCGGCGAGTCGACGTCGACCGTGATCGTGTCGGCGGTGTAGGTCTGCAACTTGATCGCGTGCGCACCGGAGTCGGCGGCCATCCGGACGATGTCCAGCGCCCGGCCGAGGTCCCCGTCGTGGTTGCCCGACATCTCGGCGATGATCAGCGGCGGGTGCTGCGGGCCGACGGTCACCGGCCCGAGGCTGATCTCCGTGTTCATCTGCTGTTCCCCTTGCCCGTTGAGCTGCGCCGCTGGTCGCGGCGCAGGCTGATCGGTCGGTACCGGACGCTGCGGCCGTCGACCATCCGCTCGGTCGGTTCGCCCTCGGCGAACCCGAACCGACGGTTGGTACGCCGGACGACCGTGTTGTCCTCCAGCACCTCGGCGGTGAGCACATCGAGGTTCAACGGCCCGAAGGCGTGGTCGAGCGCGGCGCGTTGCACGCCCAGCCAGGCGGACAGTCCGGTCCCCCGCTCGGCGAGCCCGACCAGGTCGAGGTAGAAACCCCAGGACGCGCTGCGGACGCCGGAAGGCTCCGTGCGGATCTGCTCGAAAATGACCACACCGCTCGGTATCTCTGATTCTTCGTAAATGAGCAGCCGGCAGGTCGGATCACCGCTGACTCGGGTCCACCATTGGGCGTGTTCGGCGGCGGATATCTCATGACCGGTGAAACTGACCTGGCGGACCTGCGGATGGTTCCGCCAGCGACGGATATCCTCGCGTTCTGCGGGTCGCGGGCTGCGCAGCACACCACTCTCCCGTTGTTCATCTTCGCTTGCGGCTCGTACGCTACATTGCAAGCCGTCCGGCATTCTTTTGTCCGATCGACCGGGAGGGAAACGAAAAGTGAATTCCAGGGAACCGGCCGAGGCTATTTCCGTACTGGATCGGCAACAGATCCGCACACTGATGGCACAGGTACTCGCCGGCCAGGGTCGCACCCTGCCCGCGGAGGAGGGCGCGGAACTGCGCGATGTCGGTTTCCGGTCCCTCGACTTCTCCGAACTTGCGCTGCGGGTGGAGGACGAGATCGACCGGGAGCTCAACTTCGACGCACCCGGGCTACGCAGCATCCGTACTGTCGGTGACGTACTCGACTTCCTCGCCGAGCTCCAGGCGGCCGGATGAACGGGCCGCACCGGGCCCCCGACGGGCCGCCCGGCGGTGACGGCAACCGGATCGTGGTCGGATCCGCCACCGCCCGGTGGACCGACCTGGCCGCCGGCCCGACGCCGGCCGACCCGGTCGCGGTCCTCGACAACGACACCTGGACAGCGTTGCGCGCGGTACGACAGCACGTGACGCACGGCACCGAGCTGCTGGTCACCTCTGCCGGCCGGGTGGACGCCGTGCTGCGAGGCGAACTGCTCGCCGACGGGTTCGGCCTGGTGGGGGCCGGATCGTGTGCACCGACGCGGACGCCGGAGCACGGTCGAATATGGATCATGACCAGCGGCAGTACCGGTCGACCGAAACGGATCGGGCACACCCTGGACAGCCTCAGTACGGTCCGCGGGGTGCAACCGCCGCGGGTGTGGCTCTGCCCGTACTCCCCCGGCACGTACGCGTGGTGGCAGCTGGTGACCCTCTCGCTGCGGCAACCCGGCCAGGACCTGGTCGTGGTCGATCCGCGCGGGCTGGAGGACTGGCCGCTGGCCGCTGTCGAGCACGGGGTGGACGCCGTGTCGGGTACCCCGACCTTCTGGCGGCAGAGCCTGCACCGGCACGGTGATCTGCTGGCCCGACTGGATCTCCGGCAGGTCACCCTCGGTGGCGAGCCGGTCGACCAGCCGGTCCTGGACCGGCTGCTCGAGGTGTTCCCGGCCGCCCGGATCAGCTGGATCTACGCCTCCAGCGAGGTGGGCGCCGCGATCGTGGTGCACGACGGGCGGGCCGGATTCCCGCACGACTGGCTGGACCGAAGCGGCCCGGACCGCCCTCAACTGTCTGTTGTGGACAGTCAGTTGCTGGTCAGGTCACCGCACCGTGGCGCCGCGATGAGCGACTGGGTACACACCGGCGACCGGGCCGAGCGGATCGGTGACCGGATCATGCTGACCGGCCGGCTGGCCGGCGACGAGATCAATGTCGGCGGCGCCAAGGTGTCCGCAGGCACGGTACGTGACGTCCTGCTCGCCCACCCCGCGGTGCGCTGGGCCCGGGTCACCGGGCGACGGGCGCCGCTGGTCGGTCAGATGGTGTGCGCGGAGATCGTCACCGACGGGCAGTTGGACGACAGTGCGCTGCAACGCTGGGCCGGCGAGCGGCTGGCCGAACACGCGGTTCCCCGACGGATCCGCGTACTGCCCGAGATTCCCGTGAAGGAGACGCTGAAGAGCGATGTCTGAACCGACGAACGAACCGGTACCACCCGCCTCCGTCGTGCTGGTCTCCGGCGGGTCGCGTGGCCTCGGACTGGCCATTGTGGACGACCTGGTCGGCCGCGGACTGCGGGTCGCCGCATTCGCCCGTACGGTCACTCCGGAACTTGCCAAGCTGGCCGACAGCGCGCCGGACCGTATCCTGGTGGACGCCGTCGACATCACCGACCAACGTGCCGTGACCGACTTCATCCGGCGGGTCGGCGCCACCCTGGGGCCGGTGGACGGGCTGGTCAACAATGCCGCGGTCGGACAGGACTCACTGCACGTACACACCGCCCCGGAGCAGCTGTCCCGACTGCTGGAGATCAACCTGACCGCGCCACTGCTGCTGACCCGGCTGGTCGTACGCCGTCTACTGGCAGGTGGCCTGCGCGGCCGGATCGTCAACATCACCTCGCTGTGCGCACAGCGCGGGTTCCCCGGCCTGGTCGGCTATTCGGCCAGCAAGGGCGGGATGGAGGCGGCCACCCGGTCGCTGGCCCGGGAACTGCGGGACCGGATGCTGGTCAACTGCGTCGCACCCGGCTTCTTCGCTTCTGAGATGTCCGCGGTGCTGGGTAACAACCAACTCGACCAGATCGTGCGCCGCACCCCGTCAGGGCGGCTCACCGAGCCGGCCGAGGTGCTGCCGCTGGTCCGGATGCTGCTGCTGGAAGACACAAACGTGCACGGCCAGGTACTCACCGTCGACGGTGGCGCGAACACCTGAGCGCAGGGCTCGCGAACGGCCGGCATCCAGCCGACGGAGATCAGTGCATCCGGAAGTCGTACCGGGCCGGCACAGGTTTGTCCGGGAACGCCTCGGACCACAGTACCGCCAGGCTGACCTCACCTTCCCACACGTCCGGTACGGTCAGCCCGGCGCGCAGCAGTTCCCGGGCCCGCTCCGGGACGCCGGCGGCCAACGCGGCGTGTACCTCCAGCAGTAGCAACCTGCCCTGCCCGCGTACCTGGTCGGGCAGCGAGTCGACGAAGGACAGAGCGTCGGCCGGCCGATCGGCAGCCAGCAACACCTCGCCCGCTTCGACCGCGAGCTGCCAGCAGTCCGGGGCGAGCCGGCAGCCCCGCAACAACTGTTCGGCGGCGGTAGAGAGCCGACCGGCCGCCCGGTCCAACAGGGCCAGACCGCACAATGCCCAGGCCGATTCGGCCACCGCGAGCGACTCCCGGTATCCGGCTGCGGCCAGGTCCGCTTCCCCGGCCCCGTGCGCCAGCACCGCACGGTGGTACGCCGCCCGCCAGCCGGGCAGATCGGCCAGCCTGGCGGCCCAGTCGTCGTCGCTGCCGCCACCACCCACATAGGACAGTGGCGGTTCCGTCGGAGAGGTGTCCAACAGCACACCATCGGTGAGCAACCGTAGCCAGTCGTGTTGTTCGACACCGAGCGTACCGTCCGGGAACGGCGTACCGGTCTCGTCACTCCAGGTTCCGCCGGCCGCTGCCCGCCGGTGCCGTTCCAGGGCGCCCCAGCCGGTCCCGCTCGACAGCGGCTCCACCGGCGCCCGGTCGGCCCATTCGCGGGCCTGAGCCAGCTCGGCATCCGGCCGGGCCGGTGACAACGACTCGGCCAACCGGTCGGAAACCGACCGTACCGCCTCCGGCCAGGTCCCGTGCCCGCCGGCCGGGTCGATGTGCACTGGGCCGTAGGTCTCCAACCAGCTCCACTCACCGCCGGCCGGTAGGGGCAGGTGCTCGTACTGGGTGGCGGCCAGGCCGGCCTGGATCTCGGCATATCCGTGATGGCCGGGGCTCAGCCAGTCGACCCACTGCCGCCCACCGGTGGACTGCCCCCAGACGAACAGTTTGCGGCCACCGAGCCGGGCGGTGGAGGTCTGCGCGAGGCCCACCCCGGTGCTGTCGACCGCGGCGATCCATGGCCGGGCCACTCCGGCGGTGTCGAAGAAGTAGTCGGCGGCGTGCCGGTTCCGCAGCGGGTACGAGCGGTCGACGCCGTCCACCACCGGCATCGCCCGTACCCGTACCGAACCATCGTAACTGGTGCAGAACGCCCGATCGGCCGGCGCCAGTACCCGTACGTCCTCCCCGATCGCGGTGTTTGACCACCAGTAGACCGGCACCGTGCCCGCGGTGGTGTTGCGGATCCGGACGTGCACGCGCAATGCGTCGGCACCGGCCGGCAGCCACAGATCGACCTGGAAGATCGTGTCGCGCATCCGCTCGTACTCGTAGAGCCGCAGGACCGGTACGCCGCCCGGACCCTCGATACGGGCGGCGTGCAGCGGGGAGCAGGTGGTCGGGCTGTGCCCACGGGTACCGATGTTCCATTCGACACCACCGGCGAACCAGGCGTTACGCAGGGCGAGGTTCGCGGGTTGCAGTACCGGGTTGCGGTAGAGCAGTTCACGGCCGGACCGCAGGTCGAACAGCGACCAGAGCCGGCCGCCCAGGTCAAGCGCCACAGTGGCCCGCAGGATCCCGTTGTCCAGTACGGCGGTCCGCAGCGTGCCGGGCTTTCGTGACCTGGTGTAGCTATCCTGGAGCAGATACGGCATGAGCGTGCGTACCGCGCCGTACCGGGCATTGCGCATGATCTCGGTCGTCAGCTCCCGATCGGTCAGGGTGTACGGCGGACCGGCGGACCGGCGAGCGGGGGCAGCGGGTCGACCGCACCGATGGCGGCTTTCGGCAGGCCGAGTGTCCGGTACACAGTGAACTCACGCGGCTCATCCTGGCAGAGGTCGATCCACGGGCGAACGCTCGCCCGGCGGTACCGACCGGAACGGAACCGATCTCATCGGAGAGCGCAGCGTGGAGCCAAAAGGATGCTACAGAGAGTAGGCTCGATGTGGCATCGCCTGCGTAGTTCCAGACCGTCCGAGCTCACACAGGTCCGAGTGCACCAGATCCGAGTCGCGAGGGGCGAGTCGCCAGGTGCGCTGTTGGCCGGCAGCCGTCGATTGGCGACTGTCCGGAGTCAGTACATGCTCACTCGAAAGGTCTTGCCCGATGCGTCGGAAAGCCACTTGGGCGTCACCTCGTTATACTTCACGCCGGTCCCCTCGGTGAGCGCCGCGAAGCCCGTGGCCCTGCTGGAGAACGCAACCGGTTGTGACCAGTCCGGCTGGTGTTCTCGTCTTCTCTGGAAGGTCGTTTGTGTCTGAACCCGTTTCCTCCGCCGGTTCCGACGTCCGCGCCGTCACGGACTCGCTGGTCGCGCAGGCCGATACCGCCGGGCATCTGACGTCCGGCGATGTCGCGAAGGTGCTTGCTGCGGCCGACGTCACTCCGACGCAGGGACGCAAGATCCTCAAGGCGCTGGCCCAGGCCGGTGTCACGGTGGTGGTCGACGGCTCGGCCGGTGCCGCCCGGCGGCGGCGTGCGCCCAGCCGTCCGGCGACTCCCGCCAAGTCGGGCAGCGCCGGCGCCAGCCCCACCCCGAGCCGCCCGGCCGTGGTGACACACAGCACGCAGGCTGCCAGTTCCGGCAATCCGTCCAAGGTCACCCAGCCGGTCTCCACGGCGGCCGCTGCTGATGCCGACGCCGGCACATCGAGCAGTCCCGCACCGGCCGCCAAGCGCGCGCCGAAGGCAGCCGCGAGCGCGCCCAAGCCCGCCTCGGGCACGACGGCCGGACCGGTGGACGCGGTCGTGGCGGAACCCGATGTCGACGTGGCCGACGAAGCCGCCGTGGCGGACGCCGCCGCCGAGAAGCCGGCCCCGGCGCGCAAGACCGCCAAGAAGGCCGCGAAGAAGACCACCGCGCGCAAGACCACCGGGCGCGGCAAGAAGGACGGCGACTCTTCCGGCGAGGGTGGCGACGACTTCGACTGGGACGACGAGGAGTCCGAGGCGCTGCGGCAGGCCCGCAAGGACGCCGAGCTGACCACCTCGGCCGACTCGGTACGCGCCTACCTCAAGCAGATCGGCCGCGTTCCGCTGCTCAACGCCGAGCAGGAGGTGGAGCTGGCGAAGCGGATCGAGGCCGGCCTGTACGCCGCCGAACTGCTCCGCTCCAAGGAAGAGGCCGGCGAGGAGATTCCGCACGATCTCCGCCGCGAACTACGGCAGATCGAGCGCGACGGGGTCCGCGCCAAGGACCACCTGCTGGAGGCCAACCTCCGACTGGTGGTGTCGATCGCGAAGCGCTACACCGGGCGCGGGATGGCCTTCCTGGACCTGATCCAGGACGGCAACCTGGGCCTGGTACGCGCCGTGGAGAAGTTCGACTACACCAAGGGCTTCAAGTTCTCCACCTACGCCACCTGGTGGATCCGCCAGGCCATCACCCGCGCCATGGCCGACCAGGCCCGTACGATCCGCATCCCGGTACACATGGTCGAGGTCATCAACAAGTTGGGTCGTCTCCAGCGCGAGCTGCTGCAGAGCATGGGCCGCGAGCCCACGCCGGAGGAGCTGGCCAAGGAGATGGACATCACTCCGGAAAAGGTCATGGAGATCCAGCAGTACGCCCGGGAGCCGATCTCGCTGGACCAGACCATCGGTGACGAGGGTGACAGCCAGCTCGGTGACTTCATCGAGGACTCGGAGGCCGTCTCGGCGGTCGAGGCGGTCTCGTTCTCGCTGTTCCAGAACGAACTGCAGCAGGTGCTCGGCACCTTGTCGGAACGCGAAGCCGGCGTGGTCCGGCTCCGCTTCGGCCTGACCGACGGCCAGCCGCGCACCCTGGACGAGATCGGCCAGGCGTTCGGTGTGACCCGGGAACGGATCCGGCAGATCGAATCCAAGACGATGTCCAAGCTGCGGCACCCGTCCAGGTCCCAGCTGCTGCGCGACTACCTCGAGTAGCCACCCGGCCATCCGCTCCACCCGACGCGCCCGCTGCCCACCCGGCACCGGGCGCGTCGCACCTCCCCGAACATCACCCGCCGCGCAAGGCCCGACACCGGGTCACCTCACCCGTGCCGGCGAATCCCGGCACGACCCCTGCACGTGCCGGCGAAGCCCGGCACGACCCAGCAGGTTGTCCGGGGCGAAGCCCCGGAGGGGGTGCCGGGGGGCGAAACCCCTCCGGCGCGGGGCCTGGGGGCTGCGCCCCCAGGCAGACGCAAAATGACCCCACTCGCGCTTTCTGCGAGTAGGGTCATCCCAGTCATTGGAGCTCCCGCGATTGGACTCGAACCAATAACCTGCCGGTTAACAGCCGGCTGCTCTGCCAATTGAGCTACGCGGGATCAGGTGTACCTATCGGCGTCCGCCGCCGGTAAGAGTACAGGATCGTCGGTGGGGACGGCATCGGGGTTCTGCGCCCTCGCGGAGCTGTTCCGGTCGCGGAGGTGACAGCCAGCAGGCAGGATGGAACAGGCAGCTCTATGCTGAGCGGCTGCCTGGTACTGCCGGGCGAACGCTGTCGACAGGTCGGCCTGGCCGACCAGTGAGGGGAGTCGAGATGCGCGCCAAGTGGGTGTTAATCGCCGGGATCGGCGTCGGGTACGTCCTCGGCAGCCGGGCCGGACGGGAACGGTACGAGCAGTTGATGGCCACTGCCCGGCGGGTCAAGGACAACCCGACCGTGCAGGAGACCGCCGGGGTGGTGCAGGCGCAGGCTGGTCGGCTCGCGCACTCGGGGCGCGACGTACTCAATGCCAAGATCGGCGGCAGGCTGTCCGACACCCGGCTCGGCCAGACGAAGATCGCCGAACGACTGTTCGGTACGCAGCCGTACGCGCCGGAAGGTTTCACCGGTAACGGACGTACGCCGGAGCGTCGCAACGGGGCCAGCCACAACTGACCCAGGCGGCGCGGCGACCAGCGGCCGGGCCCGGTGTTCGCGCCGGCCGGCCGCTCGGCGTGTCCGGCTGTGAGGGTCAGCGCATCAGCAGGGCACCCATCCGGCGGGTGGCCACCGCGAGCCCCAGTACGCAGCAGACCATCAGGTAGGCGACGTGGGCGAGGAGCGCCCCGGTCAGCGCGCCGGTGGTGAGGCCCCGGCTGAGCGCCACGCCGTGGTAGAGCGGGGTGAGTTCGACCAGCGGACGTACCCAGCCCGGGTAGGCGTCGAGTGGTGCGAACGTACCGGCGAACAGGAACATCACCATCATGATCACCATGACGTAGTCGAAGTCCTGCCAGCTGCGCAGGAACGTGGTGAGTGCCATGCCGAGCGCCGCGAACGCGAAGCCCGTCAGCAGCGCCGCCGGCAGCGCGAGCAACGCCCACCAGGAAGGGGTCAGGCCCAGCGCGGCCATCACCCCGAGGAACGCCGCCGAATAGAGCCCGCTGCGTAGCAGGCACCAGCCGATCTCACCGAGGGCGAGGTCGGTGGGGCTGACGGGGGTGGCGAGCACCGCGTCGTACAGACGCATGTACTTGAGCTTGCCGAACACCCCGAAGGTGGTTTCGATGAGTGAGGCGTTCATGGCCTGTACGGCGAGCATGGCGGGGGCCACGAACACCGGGTAGGGCAGGCTGCCGCCCGGCACCGGGATGTCGCCGACGAGCTGGCCGAGCCCGACGCCGAGGGAGAGCAGGTACAGCACCGGTTCGAAGAACCCGGACAGCAGCACGATCCAGCCGCGCCGGTAGACAACCAGGTTGCGTTCGACGACGGCGGCGCAGCGGCGCGGGTCGACGCGGGCGGCCAGCAGGGTCAGCATCGGCACCAGCTCGGCATCTAGAACACCAGCCGGCGACGGAACGTACGGTGCGCCAGCACGAACCCGGCCGCCGCCCACAGGGTCAGGTACGCCAGGTGGCCCAGCGCCGGCCAGGGTGACAGGGTGCCCAGCGTCATGCCCCGGCACAGCTGCACTCCGTGCCACAGTGGCGACACGTACGCCAGCGGCCGGGTCACCGGCGGCAGTTGGGAGATCGGGAAGAACACCCCGGAGAACAGTTGGAACGGGATCACCACGAACCGTTGCAGTACGGAGAACCCGTGGTCGGAGTGCTGGGTGGCGGTGAACGCGAAGGTGGGTGCCGCGCAGGCCAGCGCGAGCAGGGCGGACACCGGCAGCACCGCCGCGGCCCACCAGGAGTGCACGGTGCCGAATCCCGCCATCACGGCGAGGAACACCACGACCGCGACCAGCACCCGGAACACCACGAACATCAGCTGCCCGGCGAGTACGTCGACGACCCGCAGCGGGGTGGCGAGCATCGCGTGGTAGGTCCGGTCCCAGGCGAACTGCGAGTAGACCCGGTAGGTCGATTCACCGACGGCGACGCCCAGCACGGTGGAGGCGAGTACGCCGGGCGCGAGGTAGCTGAGGTAGTCGACGCCCAGTTGGTGGCCGCGGTCGACGTAGCCGCCGACTCCGATGCCGATGCCGGTCAGGAAGATGACGGGCAGCAGGAAACTGGAGAACACGGTGCCCCACCAGGTACGGCGGTAGCCGATGAGGTGGTATCCCAGTACATGGCCGGCGGGGTGCACCATCGTCAGTCCACCAGGGTCCGACCGGTGAGGTGCAGGAACACGTCTTCGAGCGTGCCGCGCCGGACCAGCGCGGAGCGGGGCTGGATGCCGCGCCCGGTGACCGCGGCGAGGGTGGCGTCACCGTCGGCGGTGTAGAGCAGCAGCCGGTCGGGCAGGGTCTCGCTACGGTCGGCCAGCCCCGCCAGCTGTCCGGCCAGGGCACGCCCGGCGACACCGTCCAGGTCGTCGAGGTCGAAGCGCAGTTCCACCACCTCGCGGGTGGCGTAGCGGCCGATCAGCTCGCTCGGTGAGCCTTCCGCGACGATCCGGCCGGCGTCCATCACCACCAGGCGGTCGCAGAGCTGTTCTGCCTCGTCCATGTAGTGGGTTGTCAGCACCAGGGTCACGCCGCGCTGCTTCAGCCGGTACAGCCGCTCCCAGACCAGGTGGCGGGCCTGCGGATCGAGCCCTGTGGTCGGTTCGTCGAGCAGCACCAGGTCGGGTTCGTTGACCAGAGAACGGGCGATCGTCAGCCGCCGCTTCATGCCGCCGGACAGCGGCTCCACCTTGTCGGCGGCCCGGTCGGCGAGCTGGACGAAGTGCAGCAGTTCGTCGGTGCGCTGCCGGGCCACCCGGCGGGGGATGCCGAAGTAGCGCGCGTACACCGTCAGGTTCTCCGCGACGGTCAGCTCCACGTCGAGGCAGTCCTCCTGCGGTACGACGCCGAGCCGGGCACGGATCGCCGGACCGCTGCTGACCGCCGGCATGCCCAGGATGCTCAGGGCGCCGTCGGTCGGTGGGGACACGCAGCCGATCATCCGCATGGTGGAGCTCTTGCCGGCACCATTGGGGCCGAGGAACCCGAATGCTTCACCGCGGCGTACCGACAGGTCGATGCCGTCCACCGCGGTGAAGTCACCGAACCGCTTGACCAGACCGGTCGCGGAGATGAGCAGGTCGTCGGTCGCCACGACTCCGTACGCTATCGCCCCATTCCGGCAGTTGGGGCGTGCCGGGGCGCAGCAGTCAGCCAGCGGTGTCGGCGCGGGCGTGTTCCACCAGTTCACGCAGCTGGTCGTGGTCTGCGCCGAGCAGGATGGTGCCCGGGTCGTAGCGCACCGCCCAGGACAGGCCGTTGCGGCCCGGTACCCGACGTGCCACCACCCGTACGCCGCCGTTGGGCAGTTCGTGGTGTGCGGTGTACGCGACGCTGCGGGTCACCCGGGTGCGGACCTGCTGCGGCAGGTCCCCCGGTTCGGTGAGGGCGCAGTCGACAGGCTCGGCGTCGGCGACCACGTCGACCGGGGCCTCCGGCGCGTCACCAGCCGCGGTCACCAACGTCCCCGGCAGGACGCTGAGCACCCGACCGGACCAGGTCGCCTTGTGGATCTCGTGCCAGCCGAGCCGCTCGTCCCGCTCCGGCAGCCACAGGCCGTGGTTGGTGGCAACGAGATGGCCGCCGTCCCGGCACGCCGCCCAGCTCACCACATGTTCGTTGGCGTCCAGGGGTCGACGCGCCTCGGCGGGCAGCCGACGCCGACGCAGGCTTCTCAGCAGTCCCATGGGTTCTCCCTACAGTCCACCGATGGTCTGTTCCCGTAGCCCGCGGGCGTGCTGTTCGAGCGACGCCAGTTCACCGAACAGGGCCAGATACTCGTCCTTGTGTTGGACCGGGTTGATCCGCTGCGCCTTCGACTTGATCTGCCGGATGCGTTGGTTGATCTCGGGCAGTTGCAGCCGCGCCAGGGTGATGCTCACGTAGCGCGGATCGGGTTCCGGCTCGTAGCGCAGCGGCTCCACGGTCAGCTCGGTGACCAGTGCCTGCGCGGCCAGGTCCGCGCAGCAGCCGCGTACCGCCTCGACCCAGCCGGCACCGCCGGTGGCCGTGGCCGCACCACCGGCCTGCGCGATCGCCTCCCGGACCACGGCGTGCACCGGGTGCGCGTACGCGGTCTGGTCCACCACGTCGAACAGCGGGCCGGCCAGCGCCGGGTACTGCAGGGCCAGTTTCAGCGCCTCCCGCTCGACCAGGCCCTGCGGGCTGTCGGTGGCCGGCACGGCCCGGGCCGTGCTCCGGCCAGGTGCCAGGGCGCCCGGACCGGCGCCGCTGCGTACGGCCTGCCCAACGGCCCGGCGCGCCTCATCGACGTCCACCCCGATGTGCCCGGCGAGCTTCTGTACATAACGGGGGCGCAGGTACTCGTCCTTGATCCGGGCGACCATCGGCGCGGTGGCCCGCAATGCGAACGACTGCCCTTCGGCGGTGTCCAGGTCGTAGCGGCGCAGCACGCTGCGCAGGGCGAAGTCGATGAGCGGTTCGCGCCCGGCGACCAGGTCGCAGACCGCCAGGTCTCCTTTGGCCAGCCGCAGCTCGCACGGGTCCATGTTGTCCGGCCCGATCGCCACATAGGTACGGGCGACGAACTTCTGGTCGTCCTGGAACGCCCGCAGCGCGGCCCGCTGGCCGGCCTCGTCCCCGTCGAAGGTGAAGATGATCTCCCCGGCGAAGTCGTCGGCGTCCATCAGCAGCCGGCGCAGCACCCCGATGTGGTCGGCGCCGAACGCGGTGCCGCAGGTGGCGATGGCGGTCGGTACGCCGGCCAGGTGGCAGGCCATCACGTCGGTATAGCCCTCCACGATGACCGCGCGACCCTGCCGGGCGATCTCGCGTTTCGCCTGGTCAATGCCGTACAGCACGTGCGACTTCTTGTAGATCGAGGTCTCGGGGGTGTTGAGGTACTTGGGTCCGTCGTCGTCGTCGAACAGTTTGCGGGCGCCGAAGCCGATGACGTCGCCGGAGATGTCCCGGATCGGCCAGACCAGCCGGCGACGGAACCGGTCGATCAGGTTGCCGGAGCGGGCCTCACGGATCAGCCCAGCGGAGATCAGTTCCGGCGCCTGGTAGCCCTTGGAACGCAGATGCCGGGTGAGCGCGTCCCAGGAGTCCGGGGCGAAACCGCAGCCGTAGCGTGCGGCGGCGTCCCGGTCGAAGCCGCGTTGGGCGAGGAACTCCCGGGCGATCCGGGCGTCGGGGGCGGCGAGGCGTTCGGCGTAGAAGGCCGCGGCGTCGGCGTGCGCGGCGATCAGCCGCTTGCGGCCACCGCCATCGTCCCGGGAGCGTGCCCCGGCACCGCTCTCGTCGTAGCGCAGTGTGATGCCGACCTGGTTGGCGAGCAGTTCCACCGATTCGCCGAAGGTCAGATGCTCGACGTCCATCAGGAAGCTGATGGCGTCGCCGCCCTTCCCGCAGCCGAAGCAGTAGTAGACATTCCGGGCAGGGGTGACGTTGAAACTCGGCGACTTCTCGTCGTGGAAGGGACACAGTCCCTTCAGGTTTCCACTTCCGGCCGGACGCAGCGTGACATGCTCGCCGATCACCTCGACGATCGAGACCCGCTCGCGTACGGCCGCGATGTCCGCGTCCAGGATCCGGCCAGCCATCTGCTCCCGGTCACCTCCTCGTACCCGTCCACCATCCTCCCGTGCGGGGCACAGCGCACATCGCCCGCCCCGCCCGGTTTGACGTAGCTCTCCCGGCCACGGAGCGGCTCAGCCGGTGGCCGGGGCTGGGCTGAGGTAGTAGTGCACCCGAGGCCGGGTGCCGTCCGGGGCGGTCCAGGTCGCCGGTACGGTGGTCAGCCGCTGCCAGCCGGACCGCTCGTACAGCGCCACCGCCGCGCCGCGCTCGTCCTCCACCACGTCCAGCGCCAACCGTCGATCCCGCTGGGTGGCCTGCTCGGTCGCCTGGCGCAGCAACGCCGCACCGGCTCCCCGCCGGCGCGCGGCGGGCGCGACGAACAACCGGCTGACGAAGGCGAGCCGGTCCCCGGGCACCCCGGCAGCGGCGGTGACCCGTGGGTCCGGGTCACCACCGGCACACAGCAGTACGTGTCCCACCAGACCGGTGTCGTCCCGCAGCACCCAACCGGCCAGTACGTCGCGAGGAGTCAGCCAGCCGGTCGGATCCGCCGGCCACGCCATCGGGTACCCGTCCGAGTCGTGTACCTGGCGCAGCACGGCCACACAGGCGGGAAGATCGGTCTCGGTCCGCGGTCGGATGTCGGCATTCAGCACAACGTGATCCTGGCACGGGCCGCGCCGGCCCGACCAGGCGGCCGAATGGCTGGGCCGGTGCGGCAGCGCGGCCCGGCCGGCATCGCAGCGCGGCCGGCCCAGCGCGGCCGGGAACAGCTCAGGTACCGGTCGGGATGATGTTGACGATGCGCGGCGCCCGGACGATCACCCGCGCGGGATCACGGCCGGCCAGCTCGTCACGTACCGCCGGGTCGGCCAGAGCCAGCACGGTCAGCGCGTCCGCGTCGATGTCGGGCGACACCCGCAGAACCGTACCGCGCCGGCCGGAGACCTGCACCACGCACTCGACCTCGCCCGGCCGGGACAGCAGGGGGTCGCACTCCGGCCACCGGGCGGTGGCGACGCTGGGCCGGTGCCCCAGCTGCTGCCACAGCTGCTCCGCGGTGTACGGGGCGGCGACCGACAGCATCACGGCCATCGCCTCGACCGCTTCACGTACCGCCGGGTCGCTGCCGGGTACGCCGCTGGCCCGGACCGCGCTACCGAACTCCATCAGCCGGGCGATCGCCACGTTGTACCGGGTGGCGTCCAGCAGTGCGGTGACCTCCGCCACGGTCCGGTGGGTGATGCGGCGCAGGCTGGGATCACCGCCGTCCGGGTCCGTCCCGGGTGGACTGTCCACCTCGGAGGCCAGGGACAGGGTCCGGTGCAGGAACCGTCGATGCCCGCCGGGTGCCACCTCCGCCCAGTCGATGTCGTCGTCCGGCGGCCCGGCGAACAGCATGGCCAGCCGTACGGCGTCCGGGCCGTACCGGTCGATCTCGGCGCCCAGGGACACCCCGTTGCCCAGCGACTTGCTCATCGCACGGCCCTGGTTGATCACCTGCCCCTGGTTGATGACCCGGCGGAACGGCTCGGTGAAGCCGACCAGACCCAGGTCGTACAGCACCTTGGTGATGAAGCGGGCAAACAGCAGATGTCCGGTGGCATGCTCCACACCGCCGATGTAGTAGTCCACCGGGCACCATCGGGCCACCGCCGCCGGGTCGAACGGGCCCTCCGCGTACGTCGGCGAGCAGAACCGCAGGAAGTACCACGACGAGTCGACGAAGGTGTCCATCGTGTCGGTGTCGCGTTCGGCCGGTCCACCGCATCCCGGGCAGTCCACCTTCAGCCAGTCGGTCGCGGCCCGCAGCGGCGATCCGTCCGATCCGGTACCGGTCCCGGGTGGCATCGGTGGCAGGGTGACCGGCAGCTGCCCGTCCGGCACCGGAACGGTTCCGCACTGTACACAGTGGATGATCGGGATCGGGGTGCCCCAGTACCGTTGCCGACTGACCAGCCAGTCCCGCAGCCGGTAGTGGACCTGCCCGTCGCGCCGGGTCCGGCCGATCCAGTTGCGCTGCATCCTCAGCACCCGGCGCGGCCAGCCATCCAGCTGGTCCATGTCGTCCAGCAGCCGGTCCGCGTAGCTGGTGATCCGGAAGAACCACTGGGTCAGTCGGCGCTCGACGACCGGGCCGTGGCAGTGGTCGCAGCTTCCGTCCACCACCTGCTCGTTGGCCAGTACCGTGCCGCAGGAGGCACACCAGTTGACCGGCGCCGGCGCGCGGTAGGCTAGCCCGCGCTCGTACATCCGCAGGAACAGCCACTGGTTCCAGCGGTAGAACTCCGGCTCACAGGTGATCAGCGGGCGGTGGAAGTCGAAACCGATCCCGTACCGCTGGAACGAGCGGACCTGCGTACCGATGTTGTCCATCGTCCACTCCGCCGGCGCTCTTCCCCGGCGCCGGGCGGCGTTCTCGGCGGGCAGGCCGAAGGCGTCCCAACCGACCGGATGCAGGACGTCGTAGCCGCGCAGCCGCAGGAAGCGGGCGGTCAGGTCACTGATGGCGTACACCTCCCCGTGCCCCATGTGCAGGTCGCCGGAAGGGTAGGCGAACATCGGTACGACGGACCGCCGCGGTGCGCTGCCCTCGTCCCGTATCCGGTACGGGCGCAGCTCGGACCAGATCCGCTGCCAATGACGGTGGTCGGGCTCGGTGTCGTGCTGCTGTGGGTCGGTTTCACTGTCGTGCACGGACATGACGGTCTCCTCGAGGACGGCTCCGGAAATGACGAAGACCCGCACATGGCGGGTCTGCCGCACCGGTGCGGCGCCGTCGGGACCTGTCGACAGGCCCGAGGTCGCCCGCTAGAGCCGGCGCGGCGGTCGAAGGAGCAGCCGTCCTCGCATACCCGAAGTATAGGCGCCTTCGGCGCCAGGGCACCGGGATAAGTTCCTGCGGAACCGGTCCCGTCGCTAACCGGTTGGTGTCGTACGCGGTGTGTGCCAGAATCTGCACCACCTGCGGCGTACCGTACGCCGCGCACGATCCGTCGACGCACCGCGCGTCGACGAGACGAACCGGAGGAGGCGACAGTGCGAGGAAGGCAGCCACGGCAACGACGGCGTCCGGTCAGAGCCTGTCGCCCAGCCCACACCGGCTGAGTCAGCACCCGAGCTGACCGCCACAGCGCACCGGTCCGTGATCGACCCGGCCGGGCGCAAGGAAACCCTTCGCGCGCAGTAGCGCGCCCTGATCCTGGAGCAACCATGAGTTACACGCTGCTGCCCGGCACCCGGGCACCGGTCAAGGTGTGGACCGACCCGTACACGATCGAGTCGCAGGCACTCACCCAGTTGCGCAACATCGGTTCGCTGCCCTGGACGCACGGCGTCGCGGTCATGCCCGACGTACATCTGGGCAAGGGCGCCACGGTCGGCTCGGTCATCGCGATGCGGCAGGCGGTCGCACCGGCCGCGGTCGGCGTGGACATCGGCTGCGGGATGTCCGCGGTACGTACCTCGCTGACCGCTGCCGATCTGCCCGATGATCTCGGTGCACTGCGAGCGGCGATCGAGGCTGCGGTACCGGTCGGGTTCCGGTCGCACGACGACCCGGTCGACCCGCGGCGCGTCTGGGGGATGAGGACGGCGGACTGGGCGGACTTCTGGTCGGGATTCGGTGACCTGCATCCGAAGGTGCAGCAGCTGGAGGTACGGGCCCGCAAGCAGCTCGGCACGCTGGGCGGCGGTAACCACTTCATCGAGATCTGTCTGGAATCCGGTGGCGCGGACGAGGGGCGGGTCTGGGTGATGCTGCACTCCGGATCCCGCAACATCGGCAAGGAACTGGCCGAGCGGCACATGTCGGTGGCCCGTACGCAGCCGCACAACGCCGGGCTGCCCGACCGTGATCTCGCGGTGTTCCTGGCCGGTACGCCGGAGATGGACGCCTACCGCCGCGATCTGTTCTGGGCGCAGGACTACGCGCGACGCAACCGGGAACTGATGCTCGCACTGGTCTGCCGGACGGTACGCGAGCAGCTGCACCGGGCGCGCTTCGACGAGCCGGTCTCCTGCCACCACAACTACGTCGCGGAGGAGACCTACGACGGGGAGGAGCTGCTGGTCACCCGCAAGGGCGCGATCCGGGCCGGCACCGGCGAGATGGGCATCATCCCCGGCTCGATGGGTACCGGCTCCTACATCGTGCGCGGACTGGGCAACCCGGACGCGTTCTGTTCGGCCTCGCACGGCGCGGGCCGGCGGATGAGCCGTACGAAGGCGAAGAAGACGTTCACCGTCGCCGACCTCGCCGCGCAGACCGCCGGGGTGGAGTGCCGTAAGGACGCCGGGGTGGTCGACGAGATTCCCGGCGCGTACAAGAATCTGCGGCAGGTGATGGCGCAGCAGGCCGACCTGGTCGAGATCGCGCACCACCTCAAGCAGGTGGTGTGTGTGAAGGGCTGAACCACCCGCCGCCGGTGTCACGGGACACCGGCGGCGCGGCAGCGGTCAGGGCAGCAGAGACTCCAGCGTCACGGTCGGGTCGGCCAGCGCGGCCCGGTCCACCGTCGCGCCGGAGCGGACCAGTGCCTGGATCGGATCGGTGACGTCCCAGACGTTGACGTTCATGCCGGCGAGCACCCGTCCCTCGCGCAGCCAGAACGCGATGAACTCGCGGCCGGCCAGGTCACCGCGGATGACCAGGTCGTCGAAGGCGCCAGGTTCCCGGGCGTCCCCGGCGTAGCCGGCGTACTCCAGGCCGACGTCGTACTGGTCGGAGAAGAAGTACGGCACCGGGTCGTACGCCTCCTGCCCGCCCATCATCGCCCGCGCCGCGGCCGGCCCACCGTCCAGCGCGTTGGACCAGTGCTCCACCCGCAGGCGCCGGCCGAGCCAGGGACGCAACGAGTTCGCCACGTCACCGCAGGCGTAGACGTCCTGGGCGGAGGTACGCAGGTGCTCGTCGGTGACGACACCGTCGTCGACGGCCAGGCCGCCCGAGGTGGCCAGTTCCACGGCCGGTCGTACGCCGATGCCCACCACCACGACGTCCGCCGCAAGTTCGGTGCCGTCGGTCAGTACGACCGTGTCGGCGCGGCCGCCGGCGCCCCGGATCTCCGCGACTCCGGTACCGAAGCGGAACGTCACCCCGTGCTCGGCGTGCAGGTCGGCGAAGAACCGGCCCATCTCGTCGCCCAGTACCCGGCGCAGCGGTACCGCCTCGGGTTCCACCACGGTGACCGCGAGACCGTGCGAGCGGGCCGCGGCGGCGGTCTCCAGGCCGATCCAGCCGGCACCGACGATGACCGCGCGGCCTCCCTCACCGGCGGCGCGGAAGCGTTCCAGCAGTTCGTCGGAGTCGGCGAAGGTGCGTAGGTAACGCACGCCGGGCAGGGTCGCGCCGGGCACGTCCAGTTGGGTGACCCGCGATCCGGTGGCCAGCAGCAACTGGTCGTAGCGCAGTTCCTGGTAGCCGTCCAGGGTGAGGGTGTGCGTCGTGGTGTCCAGCATGGTGGCGCGGACCGCACGGCGCAGCTCCACGTCGTGTTCGGCGTACCAGTCCGGCTCGTGGACGAAGGCGACGTCGCGGGCGTCCGACCCGGTCAGATAGCCCTTGGACAGTGGGGGCCGCTCGTACGGTCGCTCCTCCTCGTCGCCGATCAGGACGATACGGCCGGCGAAGCCTTCGTCCCGCAGCGTCTCCACCGCTTTGGCGCCGGCCAACCCGGCGCCCACCACCACGAACGTCTCGGGGTCGGTGGCGACGCGGTCGCGGCCCACCCGCATCGCCTCGTCCCGTTCACTTGCATTGTCCGCATCGCGAGGTTCGGTCATGTCGACAGCCTGCCCCGCGCATCCGTTCCGGACAACCGGAACGCGCCGACTGACGGTGCGGCGCGGCGGGTCAGCCGCCGCGGAGCGACCGGTGCCAGGCCACCGCGGACAGGTCGGTCAGGCTCGCCACCTGGTCGATCACCACCCGTAGCCGGGCGGCGTCGTCGGCGGCGCTCCGCCATCGCGGCTGGTGCAGAGCATCCAACGCGTCCGGCGCCCGCAGGGTCAGCATGTGCACCAGGTCGCGCAACAGTTCACGCTGCTGCTCGTACCGGGTCTCCGCACCGGGTCGGGCCATGATGTAGCGCCAGGCCATCCCCTTCAGCAGGGCGCATTCAGCCCGGGTACGCCGCGGCACCAGCAGGTCGGCCCGGTAGCGCGACAGTGGCCCCGGGCCGTACCGGCCCCGGGTCCGGCGTACGGCCGCGTCGACGAACCGTCCGGTCAGCGCGGATGTCGCCCGTTTGAGTGCCACCATCGCCCGATGCCCGCCGTCGTAGTCGGCCAGCGGCATCACCACCGGTTCGGTGAGCAGTTCGGCGAGCACCGCGCCCAGGTCGGTGGCCGATTCGCCCGAGTAGCCGGCGGCGACCAGTTCGCACAGCGCGGCCCGCTCGTCAGGATCGGTCAGCGTACGGGAGGTCAGGAAGCCGGCATGCACCCCGTCCTCGATGTCGTGCACCGAGTACGCGACGTCGTCGGCCCAGTCCATCACCTGGGCTTCCAGGCACCGTTGCCGCTCCGGCGCGCCGTCCCGGAGCCAGTCGAAGGTGGCCAGGTCGTCGGCGTACACACCGAACTTGCGTCCCGCACCGCGGGGCCACGGATACTTGCAGGTGGCATCGAGGGTGGCCCGGGTGAGGTTGAGTCCGCAGCTGGCGCCATCCGCGGCCAGGATCTTGGCCTCCAGCCGGGCCAGTACCCGCAGGGTCTGCGCATTGCCCTCAAATCCGCCACACTGACCGGAGATGTCGTCCAGCGCGTCCTCGCCGTTGTGCCCGAACGGCGGGTGCCCCAGATCGTGGGCGAGGCCGGCCGCATCAACGATGTCCGGGTCGCAGCCTAGACGCGCGCCCATCTCCCGGGCCAGCTGCGCCACCTCCAGCGAGTGGGTGAGCCTGGTGCGCGGAAAGTCGTCGACGCCGGCCGTGTACACCTGAGTCCTGGCGGCCAGCCGGCGGAACCCGGCACTGTGCAGGATCCGGGCGCGGTCCCGGGCGAACGGGCTGCGCTGCGCGTCGGCGTCCTTGGCCGGCTCGTCGGCGTACCGCCGCTTCTCGTGCGGGCCGTAGCCGGCACCGGCCGTCGGACCGGTGCCCGGGTCTGTCACGGCTTCGACCTCGGTCATCACCGACAGGGTACGGTCCGCGCCCTCGCCGGCGCGCACCCGACCACAACGCCGGCGGCCGGGGTCAGGACAGGTCAGGCACCGCGGTGGGTGGCGCTGAGCCAGAAATGCGGACGCCGTACCCGGAGCGGTCCGTGCCGGTCGAGATGCCGCTGTACGGCACGCAGCCGCCCGGGGTCAGCGGCCGGGTCGAAACCCGGCACCGCCCAGGGCACCTGACGCAGGTACCAGATCAGTGGCGCCAGATCGTGGTAGGTGATCGTGTCGGCGCCGACCCCCGCGTCGAGCACGGTGAGTCCGCCCGCCGCAGCCTGGTCCACCGCGTGCCGCAGCGTCCACCGCCCGACCGGTGGCTGTGGAAGGCCGAGCAGGCCGTGCAGGTCGCTCTCCCCCGCCGCGACCTGCTGGGTGACGAACAGCCCACCGCGGCGCAGGATGCGGTTCACCTCGTGCGCCCGGTACGCTTCGTGCCGGTTGATCACCAGATCCACCGAGTCGGGCAGCAACGGTAGCCGGCCGGTACGGTCGCTGGGCCCTTGGTCCACGTTGTCCGACGCGCCGTCGGTATGTAGCACCCGCACGCCGAGCGGGCTGAGCCGACGTGCCGCGACGGGCACGTTCGGCGGCCATGCCTCGGTGGCCAGTACCAGTTGCGGCACACTGTCACGCCCGGTCAGCCAACGGGCCAGCCATTCGCCGCCGCCGGTACCCATGTCGAGCAGGGTCCCGGGCGCGGCGCGTGCCGCGGTGTCGACCAGCGCCGCGTAGTCCCAGGGCAACGGTGTGGTGGTCATCCGTCCGTCGAAGCGGGCGAAGTCCCACCCGGTCACATCGGCGGCCAGTCCTTCCTCGATGGCAGCCGCCAGTCTCGTGTCGACATCCATGCTCGCTCCCACCTCGGATCGCATACGGGCGTGGGGATGCAGGACAGGGCATGCGCCGATGTCGATCGACGCATGCCCGCCATCTTCTCGCACTCGACACCCGACCGCCGTCCGGGCGCACTCGGACCGACGACCTGCCGACCCGGCCTGTCACCGCAGCAGTACTGCGGGTCAGGCTGTCCGTGGCGATCGGAACGTCAGCGGCTGTCCGAGCCCGCGCCGGACTCCAGGGCAGCCCGACCCGCCTCCAACCGGGCCACCGGCACCCGGAACGGCGAACAGGACACGTAGTCCAGTCCCACCTCGTGGAAGAAGTGCACCGAGTCCGGGTCACCGCCGTGCTCGCCGCAGACACCGATCTTCAGGTCCGGGCGGGCCGCCCTGCCTTCCTCGGTGGCCAGCCGGACCAGCCGCCCCACCCCGTCGCGGTCCAGCGTCTCGAACGGCGAGATACCGAAGATGCCCTTCTCCAGGTAGGCGGAGAAGAACGCGGCCTCCACATCGTCACGGGAGAAGCCCCAGACGGTCTGGGTGAGGTCGTTGGTGCCGAAGGAGAAGAACTGGGCCGCACCGGCGATCTGGCCAGCGGTCAACGCCGCCCGGGGCAGCTCGATCATCGTACCGATCAACGGATGCGTGTCGCCGGTCAGCGCCACCCCGGTCTCGGCCGCGACCTCGTCCAGTACGTGTTCGGACTCGGCCCGGATGATCTCCAGTTCCTGCACCGTACCGACCAGCGGGATCATGATCTCGGCGCGCGGATCACCACCGGACCTGCGGCACTGCGCGGCGGCCTCGGCGATCGCCCGTACCTGCATGGTGAACAGGCCCGGGATGACCAGGCCGAGCCGTACGCCGCGCAGACCCAGCATCGGGTTCTGCTCGTGGAAGCGGTGCACGGCCTGCAGTAGTCGCAGATCGTTCTCGTTGGCGTCGCCACGCGCCTCGGCCAACGCCACCCGTACGGACAGCTCGGTGATGTCGGGCAGGAACTCGTGCAGCGGCGGGTCGAGCAGCCGTACGGTGACCGGCAGCCCGTCCATCGCGGCGAAGATGCCGATGAAGTCCTCGCGCTGCAGCGGAAGTAGCGCGGCCAGCGCGTCCTCACGTTCCTGTGGGGTGTCGGCCAAGATCAACCGTTCCACATGGCTGCGCCGCTCACCGAGGAACATGTGCTCGGTACGGCACAGCCCGATGCCCTGCGCGCCGAAGCGTCGGGCCCGCTGCGCGTCCTCGGGGTTGTCGGCGTTGGCCCGGACCATCAGCCTCCGCTGGGCATCGGCATGCGTCATGATCCGGTGCACCGCCCGGACCAGGGCGTCGGCGGCGTCGGAGTCCGGGTCGACCTGCCCTTCGAAGTACTCCACCACCGGGGACGGCACCACCGGTACGGCACCCTTGTAGACCACGCCGGTGGAGCCGTCGATGGACAGTACGTCGCCCTCTTCCAGTACGAGGCCGCCCGGGGCGGTGAGCTTGCGCCGCTTGGTGTCCACGGACAGTTCCTCGGCACCGCACACGCAGGTCTTGCCCATACCGCGGGCCACCACCGCGGCGTGCGAGGTCTTGCCGCCCCGACTGGTCAGGATCCCCTCGGCGGCGATCATGCCGTTCAGGTCGTCGGGGTTGGTCTCCCGGCGTACCAGGATGACCTTCTCCCCGGACCGGGACCATTTCACCGCGGTGTAGGAGTCGAAGACGACCTTGCCGACCGCCGCGCCCGGGGAGGCGTTCATGCCCCGACCGATCCGCTCCGCCTCGGCGCTGGTGTCGAAGCGCGGGAACATCAGCTGCGCGAGCTGCGCGCCGTTGACCCGCCGGGTTGCCTCGTCCAGGTCGATCATGCCTTCGTCGACCAGCTGGTTGGCGATGATGTACGCCGCGGCGGCGGTGCGTTTACCGACCCGGGTCTGCAGCATCCACAGCTTGCCGCGCTCGATGGTGAACTCGATGTCACACAGGTCCAGGTAGTGGCCCTCCAATGTGGACATGATCTCCAGCAGCTTGTCGTACGACGCGCGGTCGATCTCGCCCAGCTGCTCCAGCGGCACCGTGTTGCGGATGCCGGCCACCACGTCCTCACCCTGCGCGTTCTGCAGGTAGTCGCCGTAGATGCCCTGCTCCCCGGAGGCCGGGTCACGGGTGAACGCCACGCCGGTGCCGGAATCCATGCCCAGGTTGCCGAAGACCATGGCGACGATGTTGACCGCGGTGCCCAGGTCGGTCGGGATCCGTTCCTGCCGGCGGTACAGGATGGCCCGGTCGGCGTTCCAGGAGTTGAAGACCGCGGCCGTGGCGAGCCGCAACTGCTCGCCCGGGTCCTGCGGGAAGTCCTGACCGGTGGCCTCTCGGACCACCTTCTTGTACGCGTCGACCAGCGCGCGCAGGTCGTCGGCGGTCAGGTCCAGGTCATTGTCGGAGCCGCGGGTGTGCTTCTGGTTCTCCAGCGCGTCGTCGAACAGTTCCCCGTTGATGTCCAGTACGGTCTTGCCGAACATCTGGATCAGCCGACGGTAGGAGTCCCAGGCGAACCGTTCGTTGCCGGACTGTCCGCTCAGCCCCTCGACGGACTCGTCGTTGAGTCCGACGTTGAGTACCGTCTCCATCATCCCCGGCATGGAGAACTTGGCGCCGGAGCGTACGGACACCAGCAGTGGGTCGGTGGGATCTCCGAGGGTGCGGCCGATGCTCTTCTCCAGCCGGGCAAGATGCTCGGCGACCTCGGCCTGCAGGCCATCCGGCTCGCTGCCGGTGGCCAGGAAGGCGCGACAGGCCTCGCTGGTGATGGTGAATCCGGGCGGCACCGGAAGGCCCAGATTGGTCATCTCCGCTAGATTGGCTCCCTTACCGCCCAGGAGATCCTTGAGGTCCCTGTTTCCCTCGGCGAAGTCGTAGACGTACTTCGTCACGGTGGCCCCCTTCTGGGCCGGGGCGGCGCTGCCCCGGTTTGTGAGTTTGGCCGAAGGTTAACGAATGCTCAGTCCCCCGCAGAACGCCTTCGTGACACTTCGCACTCCGTCACCTCGACTGGTGCAGTACCGGGCTCGGGACAGGGCCCCCTCGCGCGCAAATGCGCAGGAAGAGCGGCCTTTTGTCGGAACGGAGAAAAGCTGTGGACGCATGTCGCCATGAGTCACCGTTGCCCCGGGCCGACCGTCAGAAACGCGGCCCGTCCGCAGAGATGGTCACCGCGCTGGTCACCGTGTCCGAACCGCCGACGACCCGGTACGAACAGGTGTACGGAGTCCGGGCGTCGAAGTCGACGAGGCCGCGCTCGGGGAGTTTCGCGTCACAGCGGACCGAGTCCGGCTGCGGCGGTGCCGCCGCGCCACTGCTGCTGTACGCGTAGTCGGCGTACGCCGCCCGTACGCCCCGGCGGGTGATCACCGCCTTACGCTGGCTGACCCGGAAGCTGAAGATCGTCGACCCACCGCTGACCCCGACCCGGAAGTTCACCCGCTGGTCCTGGTAGCGCACGGTGCAGGTGACCGTCTGATCCCGGTCGCCGGAGACGGCGTGGTCGCACCAGCCGGAGAGCGGGCCGGGCGCGGCCGCCTCGACGAGCACCCGGGACTCCAGCTCGTAGAGGATCTGTTCCTGCGCGGAGGCGTCCGCGTCCGGTGAGGAGGCCGGGGTCGGGGTGGCGTACGGGGTGAGCGGGCTGGGTACTGCGGCGTCGGGCCCTACGGCGCGCTGGGCCGGGCCGGTGCCGTCTGGTCCGGCGTCGGCGGCGGACACCGCGCGCGGACCGGGAGAACAGCCGGCCACCAGGGCGGTGACCAGGACGGCAAGGGCCGCAACAGTGATGCAGAGGCGTCGCATGGGTAGTCCCGTCACACGAAGACATGGGCTACTGGGATAACTTAGGCCAGCACCGCAACAGGTCCACCGAATTTCCACAGTGGACAGATAGGTCAGCCGCCGGAGGTGTCGAGTTCGGCACCCGAGGGCACTTCGGCGCTGTCCCGGTCGGCGAGCCAACCTGCGGGCAAGGCCACCTTTCCCGGTGCGGAACTACGGCCACGGGGCCGGCCAAGTTCGGCGACCGGGAACGGTTCAGCCGGATCCAACCCGGCCAACAGATCATCCATTTCGGATAGTGAGGAGATCATCGCTAGCGCCCGCCGGGTCTCACTGCCCACCGGGAATCCCTTGAGATACCAGGCAACGTGCTTACGGAAGTCGACGCAGCCGTCCCGCTCGCCACCCAGCCAGTCGCCGAGCAGTACGGCATGCCGGCGCATCGCGGCGACCACCTCACCGAGACCGGGCAGTACCCGCTCGGACCGACCGGCGAACGCGGCGGCCAGGTCGGCGAACAACCACGGGCGGCCCAGGCAGCCCCGGCCCACCACGACCCCGTCACAGCCGGTCTCACGCACCATCCGGACCGCGTCGTCGGCCTCCCAGATGTCGCCGTTACCCAGCACCGGAACCGACAACGCACGCTTGAGCGCGGCGATCGACGACCAGTCAGCGGTGCCCGAGTAGCGCTGCGCGGCCGTACGCCCGTGCAGCGCGACCGCAGCCACACCGGCATCCTCAGCAATCCGGCCGGCATCCAGATAGGTCAGGTGCTCCTCGTCGATGCCCCGGCGCATCTTCACCGTCACCGGAACACCGGCCGGTGCCGCCGCGGCGACCGCACCCCGCACGATGCTCTCGAACAGCCGTCGACGCCACGGCAGCGCCGCACCACCGCCCTTGCGGGTCACCTTCGGCACCGGGCAGCCGAAGTTCAGGTCGATATGGTCGGCCAGCCCTTCCTCCACCACCATCCGTACCGCTCGCGCGGTGGTCTGCGGATCCACGCCGTACAACTGAAGGCTGCGGGGACTCTCCTGCGCACCGAACCGGATCATGCGCAGCGTCTTGGGGTTGCGTTCCACCAGCGCCCGTGTGGTCACCATCTCGCAGACGTACAGCCCGGCGCCGTGCTCGGCGCACAGTTGCCGGAATGCGACATTGGTGATGCCGGCCATCGGCGCGAGCACGACCGGCGGCGAGACCCGGTACGACCCGATCGCGAGCGGCCCGGCACTGACGTGCGGCGCGGCCCCATCCACGGTGCTGATCACGCCTTCGAGAATGGCATGTTCGACACGGGTGTCGCCAGCGGGCTGGCGGACGCGTCAACGCAGCGTATGGACAACAACGACATCGCAGATTTGATTACCTAGAGTGCGATTTGGCCCGCCAGGCGGGCCTATCACTGTCGATATTTCGGGGCCGTATGGAGTTTCTCTATCACTCTCAGTCAAAACACTGAGACGATCGGAACTTCAGTGCGTGTATCGGTCACTGCACTAGGTCACTTGGTCCACTCTTTACCGCAGAGAGACAGCGTGACCGGACTTTGAGTTACCGACTATTCCCGTACGGTCTGCCAGATTTGTCGCCCAGTTCTTCTCCAGTCACTGTGGGTTGCGTCATGGAATCGGCGCCGAACCTAGCCAGGAGTGACTGCGGAGTGTTACCCATCTACCAGGCGCTGCGCACTACCCAGAGCTACTGACTGGGATTTCGGGTGAGCTACCCGGGAGCGCTCCGCCTCCTGGTCCGGCGGCCGCTGGACCAGATAACCGGCCGAACCCGAGCCGGACCGGCGCTTCGCGCGTCGGGGCTTCCGCCGAGGCGGATGCCGCCCCACACCCCCCAATAGTTAGGACTGCCATGACTCGCGCACATCTGCGCGTGGTACTGGCTGCGGTGGTTGCGTGCTCTCCCGCGCTGCTCGGTGCATCGCTCGCTGGTACCTCCCCCTCTGACACGTCCCATCAATCCGTTGCCGCACAGACCGTTCCGGCCTCGCAACAACAGACGGCAACCAACCACAACGCCTTCTCTGGCTCGGTACGGCCCGCTCCCCAGCAGGCCGGTGACCAGGCTGTCCAGGCACGTGAAGACGCCCGGAAGAAGGCCGAGGCGGACGCCGCCCACAAGAAGCAGGCACATCGGCAGAAGGCTCAGGACGCGGCACGCAAGAAGGCCGCCGCATCCCGTAGCAGGGCCCGCAAGTGCCACGCGCCGGGCCAGATCCTCGATCTCTCCCACATGCAGACCATGAACGCCCGCGCCATCGTGCGTGCCGGCCGTAAGCTGCACATCGGTCGGAAGGGCCAGATCATCGCCCTGGCTACCGCGCTGCAGGAGACCGGACTGCGTAACTACGCCAACGTCAACGTGCCCGTCTCGATGAGGCTGAAGCACCAGGCCGTCGGGTACGACCACGACTCGGTCGGGCTGTTCCAGCAACGGCCGATCGCGCCGTGGGGCGCCGGCAGCTGGGGTACGCCCAAGGAACTGATGACGCCGGAGATCTCGGCGACAAAGTTCTACCGTGCCCTGCAGGGCATCGGCGGCTGGCAGGGTCTGCCGGTCACCGTAGCCGCCCAGCGGGTGCAGGTGTCGGCGTTCCCGCAGGCCTACGCCGACGACGCGGGTCATGCTGTCTCGATCGTCAACTCACTGCCCTGCGCCTGACCGACCGGTCGCGCACCGGACAGTTCAGCACCGATGAACACTCCGGCGCCCGGTCGGCACCCCCGACCGGGCGCCGGAGTGCCTCCGAATCAGCGGAGTGCGTGTGGGATCAGCCGGATCAACAGGGCACGTCCGGGCCAGCAGAGTGCGTCGGGTCAGCAGCCGGGGAGCCGATCCAGCAGGTACTGCTCGACCTGGCCGAGCGCGACCCGCTCCTGCTTCATCGAGTCCCGGTCGCGGACCGTCGCCGCATCGTCGGTGAGGCTGTCGAAGTCCACGGTGATGCAGAACGGGGTACCGATCTCGTCCTGACGGCGGTACCGGCGTCCGATGGCGCCCGCGTCGTCGAAGTCGACCGTCCACCTGCGACGGAGGTCGGCGGCCAGCCCACGTGCCTTCGGTGACAGGTCCGGGTTACGGGACAGCGGAAGTACGGCCGCCTTGACCGGCGCCAGTCTCGGATCGAAGCGGAGCACGGTGCGCTTGTCCATGCCGCCCTTGGTGTTGGGTGCCTCGTCGACGTCGTACGCCTCCAGCAGGAAAGCCAGCACCGCGCGGGTGAGCCCGGCCGCCGGTTCGATCACGTACGGGAACCAACGCTCACCCGACTCCTGGTCGAAGTACGACAGGTCGGCACCGGATGCTGCCGAATGGGTCCGCAGGTCGAAGTCGGAGCGGTTGGAGACACCCTCCAGCTCGTCGAACTCCTTGTTCCCGAAGCAGAACCGGTATTCCAGGTCCACGGTGCGCTTGGCGTAGTGCGCCAGCTTCTCCGCCGGATGCTCGTACCGACGCAGGTTACGTTCGGACAGGCCCAGGTCGATGTACCACTGCCAACGCTGTGCCAACCAGTATTCGTGCCACTTCTCGTCCTCACCGGGCCGGACGAAGAACTCCATTTCCATCTGCTCGAATTCGCGGGTGCGGAAGATGAAGTTGCCGGGCGTGATCTCGTTGCGGAAGGACTTGCCGACCTGCGCGATGCCGAACGGCGGCTTGCGCCGCGAGGACTGCATCACGTTGAGGAAGTTGACGAAGATGCCCTGGGCGGTCTCGGGGCGCAGGTAGTGTTCTGCGGACGCGTCCTCGACCGCACCGACGTAGGTCTTCATCATGCCGCTGAAATTGCGCGGCGCACTGAATGTGCCGCGGTTACCGCAGGCGGGGCACGCCAGCTCAGCAAAGTCGGGTTCGGTCCGGGGCGCCGCGGTCGCCGCCCGCGTGGACCGGCCGACGTGCTCCTCTAGCAGATGGTCGGCCCGGAACCGCTTGTGGCAGGACTGGCATTCGGTGAGCGGGTCCACGAATCCGGTGAGGTGGCCGGAGGCGGCCCACACGTCCCGGGCCAGGATCACCGCCGAGTCCAGACCCACCACATCGTCGCGGCCGGTGACCATATTGCGCCACCACTGGTGGCGCACATTCTCCTTCAGTTCGACGCCCAGTGGCCCGTAGTCCCAGGCGGATCGGGCGCCGCCGTAGACCTCACTCGAGGGGTAGACGAAGCCACGGCGTTTGGCCAGGCTCACGATCGCGTCGATACGGTCGACGGGCACAGCTCCTCCATCCGGCTGGCGGTCGGCGGGGACGACACAGGAAGGCGAACCGCACCTTCTGGCGACATTCGCGGATCAGTCGACTACCGTCCGTCGAGGTGTTCAGCGTACCCGCCGTCGGGTCCGTCCTCGACAGGTATCTGTGCACGGTCACGGGGCGGGAACACCCGGCGGCCGGGCCGCGCGACGTCGGGCCCAGGGTTATCCGGACGTGCCGCAGACCACCATGTCGCTACCACCACCGCTGTCGCGTGGTACGACCACGATGCGCTTGTTCCTGCTCTGTCCGTCGGCATAGTTCAACTGCGCGGGCACCGCGAATCCGGCCGCGCCGTCGTTTTTCAGGCCCTCCGGCGCGGACAGCTGATGGCTGACCAGTCGTGGCCCGTTGGCGAACCCGTGCTGGAAGCTGCTCTGCGATTGGCTCTGCCGGGCCGAGGCACACTGCATCCGGTACGCGTCGCCGTAACGCTGCTGCTCGATCGCGGTCAGGAAAGTGTCGGCCGCGGCCTTGACCTGGTTCGTGGTGCGCACCGTGTAACCGATGAAGGCCGCGACACCACCCCCACCGCACAACAGGATGACCGCGGCCACCACCACCAGGGTGATCCAGATCCGCGGGTTGCGCTCCCGTGGCGGTGCGGGGAACGGCGCGACCACGCCGGGGCCGACCGGTGGCGCCGGTTCGGCGGGGCTACCCGGTGCGCCCGGACCGCCCGCCAGCTGTGGCTGCCCGGTCGTGCCGGCCAGCCGTGCATCACCGGGCACGCCCGGACCCGTCGGGTTCAACGCCGCCCACCCGTCTGACGCAACATCATCATCTCGGTCCGCTCCCGCCGGTCGCTCTGCCGGAATCGTATCCGCGCACCACGAACTTCACCGCGGACGCGGTCGGTGGTGTCAGCGGGTCCGATACGCGTCACCGACCGCGGTGTCCCCCGCATCCGGAGCGCGGTCACTGTCACCGGTGTGCAGCGTTCCGTCACGGCCGACGCCGGCCAGGACCTCGAACGCCGACGGCTCCTCCACCGCTTCGGCGAGCAGCGGCGTCGCGGTCAGTTTCACCTGGTAGCTGCCCAGCGCCCGACGGTAGGCGCCGACCGAGTCCCACCGGGTGACCAGACACCACCAGGTCGGGTCGTCGGCCGAGCGTCCGAGCCGGCCGTCGGCGAAGCCCGGACAGGCCGCGAACGCCGCCAGTGCGGCGCGGGCCCGTTCGGCGAACTGCGCTGCGGCCGCACCGGGTACGGCCGGCGCGTCCCGCCCGTCCGGATACCCGCTCCCACCGGGCTCACCCGCCACCCGGAACCGGTTGACCACCAGCACGAACCCTCCCAGACCGACCCGAGGGGCCTGTTGTGCCCCGTGTCACCGACATGTCGGGGCCGGCGTGGAACCGCACCGGACGCCGACGACCGCCGTGCCGACGCTACCTCCCAGCACCTGGTGAACAATGGGGAGTACCGAGCGAAGGAGATCAGGTGTCGGATGGGCCACGGACCAACAGACGCGACGCCGCACCCACCGGGACCGGCAAATGGGCCCGGGTGCTGATGGTCTACCTGAGCAGGCTGCCCCGTACGGGGCTCTTCCTGGTGATGCTGGCCCTGGTACTGGCCGGCCTGTTCCTTCCGGGCGTTGTCGGCGCCGTTCTGCTGTTGGTCCTGATCGTGGGGTTCGCGGCCCTGCTGAGTGTCACCTGGCCCCGGCTGCCGTGGGGACGCCGGCTGATCCAGTTGTTCGCCCTGGCTCTACTGCTCGCGGTCGTGGTCGACAAGATCCGCTGAACCGGCGGGATCCGGGGCCGTGACCGGCGGCACGATACCTTGGGGAGCATGACCATCCTCAGCGGCTACGAGAGCTACCAGGCCGCCGGCGACCTGCTGCGGGCCCTGGCCGCCCCGCTGCGGATCGCGGTGGTCACCGAGCTGGCCCACGGGTCCCGCTGCGTACACGAGCTGGTGGATGCGACCGGCGCACCGCAACCTCTGGTCTCCCAGCACCTGCGGGTACTCAAGGGTGCCGGCGTCGTACACGGTGAGCGGCGCGGTCGGGAGATCGCGTACTCGTTGACCGACGAGCACATCGCGCACATCGTGGCCGACGCGGTCAGCCACGCCCGGGAACCTGGCCACCCCGGTGCCGCTGGTGCCGGCCACCGGGCCGCGTCCGTCGGCTGACAGCTGACTGCCGTGCCCGCCCCGGGCCAACGCTGACCCGGGCCGGTCCGCCCGGGTCAGCGTTGCGGTCAGTCGATCCGGCGGCGCAGATTGGGTACCTTCGCCGGGCCGGGCTGGTACTCGGGCACCCATTCGGCGTCGGACTCGGCGTGGATGACGCCGTCCTCGAGGAACTCGTACCGGCCGGCCAGGACCCGTTCGGCAGCCCGGTGGTCGATCCGGTCGGTGTTGTCCCACAGCTCGGTGAACAGCGCTTCCACCCGACGGGTTGCCTGCGCGCAGAACAGGTCGGCCAGTTCGGCGGCCTGCGCGGCGTGCTCCGGCTCGTGTACCGCGTAGCGGCGGGCCCGCACGCAGGCGGCGCTCATCGCGAACAGCTCGGCGCCCAGGTCGACGATGCGGCCCAGGAAGCGCTCCCGCCGCTCCAGGCTGCCCTGCCAGCGGGCCATGGCGTAGAAGGTGGAGCGTGCCATCCGCCGGCTGGCCCGTTCGACATAGCGCAGGTGCCGGCCGAGCGGGCCGAACTCCTGGAAACCGACCGGGTTCTGGCCGCGTCCGACGGCCAGGCCGGGTAGCCAGCGGGCGTAGAACGCGCCGGCCTGCGCACCGGCCCTGGCCTTTCCGGCGAGGTCTACTTCGGGGTCGATGATGTCGCCGGCGACCGCGAGGTGGGTGTCGACGGCCTCCCTTGCGATGAACAACCGCATGATCTCGCTGGAACCTTCGAAGATCCGATTGATCCGCATGTCGCGCATCAGTTGCTCGACCGGCAGACCGCGCTCACCGCGGGCGGCCAGCGACTCGGCGCTCTCGTAGCCACGTCCACCGCGGATCTGCACCAGTTCGTCGACGACCTGCCAACCGACCTCGGAGCCGTACAGCTTGGCCACCGCCGCTTCGATCCGGATGTCGTTGCGGTCGTCGTCGGCCAGCAGGTCGCACAGGTCCAGTACGGATTCCAGTCCGAACGTGCTGGCCGCGAGGTAGGCGAGCTTGCCACCGACGGCCTCGTGCTCACCCACCGGCCGGCCCCACTGCACCCGGGCGGCGGACCATTCCCGGGCCACCCGCAGCGCGTACTTGGCTGCACCGACGCATGTCGCCGGCAGCGCGAGACGACCGGTGTTGAGGGTGGTGAGGGCGATCTTGAGGCCCTGCCCTTCAGCGCCGATCCGGTCGTCGGCCGGCACCCGTACGTCGTGGAAGCGGGTCACGCTGTTCTCCAGGCCGCGCAGACCCATGAAGGAGTTGCGCCGTTCCACCGTCACGCCGGGCGCGTCGGCCGGGATGACGAACGTCGAGACACCGCCGTGGTGGCCCGCCGACTTCGGTACCCGGGCCATCACCACCAGCAGGTCCGCGATCACGCCGTTGGTGGCCCACAGCTTGACCCCGTTGAGCAGGTAACCGCCGTCGTCGGTGGGTGTCGCGACGGTCGCCAACCGGGCCGGGTCGGAACCCACGTCGGGCTCGGTGAGCAGGAACGCACTGATCTGGCCGGCGGCCAGGCCGGGCAGGTACTTCTTTTTCTGTTCCTCGGTGCCGAACAGTTTCAGCGGCTGCGGTACGCCGATGGACTGGTGTGCCGACAGCAGGGCACCCACCGCCGGGCTGGCCGAGCCGAACAGCATCAGCGCCCGGCCGTAGTAGTACTGGGAGAGGCCGAGCCCGCCGTACTTCCGGTCGATCTTCATGCCGAACGCGCCGAGTTTGCGCAGCCCACGGACCACGTCGTCGGGGATCCGGTCCTCACGCTCGATCCGCGCACCGTCGATCTGCTTAGTGGCGAACTCGCGGATCTGCCGCAGGTATTTCTCGCCGCGGGCCCGGGCCTCGTCGGTGGGCTCGGGATGCGGGTGGATCAGGTCGAGCCGCAGCCGGCCGAGGAACAGTTCCTTACCGAAGCTGGGCCGCCGCCATTCCTGCTCCCGAGCCTCCTCGGCGACCCGCCGGGCGGTACGTTCGTCCACTTCCTGCGGTTTGTCCTGCTTCCGACCGTCGTCACGTACGGTTGCGGTCATCTGGGGCACCCCCCGAATCGGGCCGTCAGCTCGGCTGCTACCCGTGAGTAGTACCCACCGGTAGCGGGTTCACACCTGACGGTTCCAGCCTCCGGCCGCCGACAGCTCAGTCCACGTCGTCGATCGGGAGCAACCCGCTCGTACCAGGCATCGTCCAGCCCTGGAAGATGCCGCGGCCAGCGACCCGGGCAAACCGCCCAGTGCCACCGAGCAGTTCGAACGTGCCTCGGACCAGCGCATCCGGCGCATCGCCGACGTGCCGCACGGCCTGCGCCGCACCCGGCGCGACAAGATCATGGCCAGGTACCGCCAGGGCGGCCGGGCCGGCATCCGACCGGCCGGTACCCGACGGACCGCCGGAGGCATGGTCCCGCGCCCGACCGGCGAACACGTAGCGGATGTCGCCGGCCGGGAAGGACAGCTGCCAGGCGCCGCGGAACCGGCCGCCCACCGGATCGGACCTGAAATCGATCACCCGGGCGGTGCCGAAGCCGTCCACCGGACCCCGGGCCGTGGCCCGGATCTCCTCGTCACCGGATCCGACGCCGCGCACAAAGGTGATCCGTTGATTCTGCGACCCGCGTGTGCTGGCGAGCCGTTTGCTGGAGTTCTGGATCGTCGCCCCGGCAGGTGCGCCGACACCGATGGTCAGCCCGGTGGCTGCCATCAACACCACACCCCGGCGCCTGACTACCAGTTCACCCACGACAGGACGCTCCGGATTCCACGTGGTCACCACTCGACGCTCTCACGCCCGGGCAACTCGTGCCCAGCAACAGGGGAGAACATCGCGACCACAGACACCCTGAGTAATGATCGACGTACTTCAGGTTAACACCGTGATGGTGGATCGGCACACAGCGGCCCCCACCCGATTGAACGTGCGCCCTCGGACCGCTAACGTCGCAGGGGACAAGTGCATCGACAGGGGAGCGCACGACGCTGAGAGTGCGGCACCGGACAGCGGTCCGGCCCGCAGACCCTCGAACCTGATCTGGGTAATGCCAGCGCAGGGAGTTCGGTTGATCTCTGGCAGTTCGGCGCACCGGCGCCCCGGCGACCGGTGCACCGCCCGTACCAGCATGGCCGTACCGGCATGCCCGTACGTGGGTGGCTCCTCCTGGTTCACCACTGGACTGGGAGGCAGAGCAATGAGTGACAAGCGCAACAGTATGAGGTGGCGGACCATCGACATCGTGGTCGCCTCGGTGATCGGTGTCGCCTTCGGCGTGGTCTTCTGGGTATGGGACCTGGTCTGGAAGGGATTCGGGACCGCCTTCGACGCCTTCAAACCGGCCGGCGGCCTCATCATCGGCGTCTGGATGCTGGCCGCGGTGATCGGTGGGCTGGTGATCCGCAAACCCGGCGCCGCCATCTATACCGAGTTCATCGCCGCACTGGTCTCCACCCTGATCGGCAACCAGTGGGGAATGTCGACCGTGATGGAAGGCCTGATCGAGGCGGCCGGCGGCGAACTGGCCTTCCTGTGCTTCGCCTACCTCAACCTCCGTCTCCCGGTGGCGCTGCTGTCCGGCGCCATGGCCGCCGTATCCGCCACCGTCTACGAATGGTTCTTCTACTACCCGGCATGGTCCTGGGGCTGGAAGTTCGCCTACACCGCAGCCGGCGCGATCAGCGGCCTGGTCATCGCCGGACTCGGCGGATACGCCCTGGTCGCCGCGATGGCCAGGACCGGCGTACTGGACCGGTTCGGAGCCGGCCGGGAACGCGTACCGGTCTAGTGCCGGCCGTCGAGGTACGAGGCTTCTCCTGGCGGCACGCCGGACGCCGCGCATGGGCCGTACGCGAAGTGGACCTGCGGGTCGAACAGGGCGAACGGATCCTGCTGCTGGGCCCGTCCGGCGCCGGCAAATCCACCCTGCTCGCCGGTGTCGCCGGGCTGCTGCCCACCGACACCGGTGAGCAGACCGGCGAGATCCTCCGGTACGGCCGCGCGTCGACCGGGCCGCGGCCCGGCATCCTGTTCCAGGACCCGCAGAGCCAGCTGGTGATGGCCCGCAGCGGCGACGACGTGGCCTTCGGGCTGGAGAACCACGGTGTGGCGACCGAGCGGATCTGGCCACGGGTCCGCGAAGTGCTCGACACCGTGGGCTTCGGGCACCCGCTGGACCGCGACACCACGACACTGTCCGGTGGCGAGGCACAGCGCCTCGCACTGGCCGGGATACTGGCGCCCGAACCGGACCTGATGCTGCTCGACGAACCGACCGCCAACCTCGACCCGGCCGGGGCCCGGGCTGTCCGGCACGCGCTGGGTCGGGTCCTGGCCGACCGGCGTACCACGATGATCCTGGTCGAACACCGAGTCAGCGAAGTGCTGCCGCTCATCGACCGGGTGGTGGTACTGGCATCCGGCGGCGGAGTACAGGTCAGTGGAACCCCGGAACAGGTCTTCGCGCGGCACGGCGCCGAACTCGCCGCACAGGGTGTCTGGGTACCCGGCCAGGTACCGACAGGGCGGACCGCGGGGACACGTACCCCGGGATCCACGCTGCTACGGGCGACCGGGCTAGGCTACCGGCACCCGGGCAGCACCACCCCTGCACTGTCCGATGTGGACCTCGACGTGTCCGCGGGTGAAGTGCTCACCGTCCTGGGGCGCAACGGATCCGGCAAGTCCACACTGGCACTGCTGCTCGGCGGGCTGCTCGCGCCCGGTGCGGGACGCATCCTCGCCACCGCCGACCTGGCCGCCGGCAGACTCACCGCCCGCCCACCGCACCGGTGGCGGGCCACGGACCTGACCACCCGGATCGGCTCGGTCTTCCAGAACCCCGAACACCAGTTCGTCACCGGCCGGGTACGCGACGAACTCGCGCTCGGCCCACGTCGTACCGGCCGGCCGGAGACCGAGATCAGCGCCACCGTCACCGCACTGCTGGAACGGCTGCGGCTCGGTCATCTCGCCGAAGCCAACCCCTACACCCTGTCCGGTGGCGAAGCCCGGCGCCTGTCCGTGGCCACCGCCCTGGCCACCGCGCCCCAGCTGCTGATCCTCGACGAACCGACCTTCGGCCAGGACCTGCGCACCTGGGCCGAAACCGTCGCGCTGCTCGGCGCACTCGCCGACGACGGACGCGCACTCACCGTCGTCACCCACGACACCGAACTGGTGGACGCGCTGGCCGACCGCAGCGTCACCCTCGACCGCGGGCAGCTCGCGGCGCACGCCGAACCTGCCAGGGTGACCCGATGAGACTCGCCGCCCCACTGGCCGTACCGGACGCACCCGCCGCCCGGCTCAACCCGGTCGCCAAGCTCGGCGCCGTACTCATGCTGTCGCTGACGGTACTGGCCAGCACCGACCCGGTGACACCCGGCGTCGTGCTCCTCGGGGTGCTCGCCGCACTGCCGTTCGCCGGGCTACGGATCGCCACAATGGCCCGGCGGACCAGCCCGCTGCTGGTCAGCGCCGCGATGGTCGGCCTGGTCAACGTGCTGTTCGCGGCGGACACCAGCGGCAGCGACCTGCTGCACCTGGGACCCGTACGGCTCACCGACGACAGCCTGCTGACCGGTGCCGCGCTCGCCCTGCGGGTACTGGCGGTCGCGCTACCCGGCGTACTCGCCTTCGCCACCACCGACCCGACCGACCTCGCCGACAGCCTCGTACAGCAGCTGCGGGTACCGGCCCGGTTCGCGATCGGCGCGCTCGCCGCATACCGGCTGATGCCGATGCTGGCCGAGGAATGGACACTGCTGAGCATGGCCCGACGGGCGCGCGGGGTGGACGCCGGAACCAACCTGCCGGCCCGGGTCCGGCTGTTCGCCGGCACCCTGTTCGCCCTGCTGGTCAGCGCGGTACGCCGGGGCGGCCGGCTGGCCACCGCGATGGATGCGCGCGGCTTCGACTCCGGGCTGCCCCGCACCGCGGCACGCACCCAGCGGGTACGCCCGGTCGACGTACTGGTGCTGCTGTCCGGCGCGGCATTGGCCGGCACCGCCATCACCGTCAGCGTGGCTGCCGGTACATTCCGCCCGTTGATCGGCTGAAGCTCACGACAGCACCGCTAACGCGCGGACCGGCCACTGGCGTGGAGAGGCCATCATGGCAGCACACCGCACGCGTTAGGGTGTCGTGCGTTCGTCAATTTCGGGGAGTTCACATGCGACGCCGGCAACCTGGTTCCGTTCTCGTCGTACTGGCCGCGGGTGTGGTCGTCACCAGCCTCACCGGCTGCGGACTGATACCCCACCAGACAGGTGGCTTCAACCAGCCGAGCTCCTCACCCACCCCGTCGCCCTCCCCCACCTACAACAGCGACGCCACCGGCGAAGTAGTGGGCACCAACTGCCGGTACGACCAGAACTCCCAGCAGTTCAAGTACGACGTGTCGATCCAGAACCCGTCGTCGGACTTCACTTTCCGCTACACCTTCACTATCGAGTTCACCGGCGGTGACAGCGCATTCGCCGACGACAGCTTCGGTACCCGGCCCGAGAACGTCACGGTCGGCCGGAACAACGACCGCAAACTCACCATCAGCCAGGGGTACAACATGACGAAGGAGACCTACTACGGCTGTAACGTGAGCCGGCCCTCCAAGGTCGCCGTCGGTGGCTGACCAGCGTGGTGGGCTTGGCCGGCCCGACGGACAGCCCACCGCAGCCGGGGCAGGCCCGGCTGTCAGCCCGCCACGTACGGCGCGGGCTCAGGGTTGGGCACCGCCCCGCCGTACCGGCGGTCCCGGTCGGCATAGATCTCGCAGGCATGCCACAGATGCCGGCGGTCGAAGTCGGGCCACAACGTGTCCAGGAAGACCATCTCCGCGTACGCCGACTGCCACAGCAGGTAGTTGGAGAACCGCTGCTCCCCGGACGACCGTACGAACAGGTCCACATCCGGGATGTCCGGCTCGTCGAGATAACGGGCGAACAGCTTCTCGGTGATCCGGTCCGGCCGAAGACGCCCGGCCGCCACATCCCGCCCGATCGCCGCCGCCGCGTCCGCGATCTCCGCCCGACCCCCGTAGTTGACACAGAACTGCAAGGTCAGCTTGTCGTTGTCACGGGACATCTGCTCCGCATGCTCCAGCTCGGTGATCACGCTGCGCCACAACTTCGGGCGGCGGCCAGCCCAACGGATACGTACGCCCATCGCGTTCAGGTCGTCCCGGCGACGGTGGATGACATCCCGGTTGAACCCCATCAACCACCGCACCTCGTCCGGCGACCGACGCCAGTTCTCGGTGGAGAACGCGTACGCCGACAGGTATTTCACACCCAGTTCCAGCGCGCCCTCGATCACGTCGAACAGCGCGCTCTCGCCTGCCTCATGGCCCTTCGTACGGGGCAGACCCCGGGCCTTCGCCCACCGCCCGTTGCCGTCCATGATGATCGCCACATGGCGCGGCACCTTGTCCGACGGGATCTCCGGCGGCCGTACCCCCGACGGGTGCGGCACCGGCGCACGGTAGTCACGGCGGGAACGTCGGGTGGGCATGCGTGTCCTTCCGGTACGGGATCTGGTCAGCCTCTGTCTACCAGGGGCAGGGAACGCAACCCGCGCTCCAGGTGCCACTGCAGCAGGGCCGCCACCAGACCACTGGCCTGCTGGCGGGCCGGCGGTTCACTGGCGGTCGCGGTACCCCAGTCGCCGGCGGCCAACGCCGCCAACAGCAGCAGGGTGTCCGGATGCGGTGCGGCGGCGCCCGGCGGGCGACAGTTACGGCACACCATGCCACCCGACTGCACGCTGAACGCCGGATGGCTGCCATCAGCGCCGCAGACCGCGCACTCGGTGAGGGCCGGCGCCCACCCTGCCAACGCCATCGCCCGCAACAGGTACGAATCCAGGATCAACGAACCGGGCCGGTCATCCTCGCCCAACGCGCGCACCGCACCGAGAGTCAGCAGGAACAACCGCAACGCCGGCTCCTGCTCCTCCGGGGTGAGCCGCTCGGCGGTCTCCGCGATGGCGCTCGCCGCCGTGTACCGCGCGTAGTCTCCGACGATCCGCTTGCCGTACAACGAGATGCCCTCGACCTGGCTCACCACGTGCAACGAACGGCCCTCGGCAAGTTGCACATCGACATGCCCGAACGGCTCCAACCGGGCACCGAACCGGCTGGAGGTACGCCGTACCCCCTTGCCCACGGCCCGTACCCGACCGTGCCGGCGAGTGAACAGCGTCACGATCCGGTCAGCCTCACCCAGCTTCTGGCACCGCAGCACCAGGGCATCGTCGCGGTACAACCGCCGGGGATAGGCACTCACGGCCGCCATTCTCCCCCAGTACGACGAACGGACGCCGGCGGGCGCACCGGCCGGCGTCCCCGAGGTCAGAACCCGAGCTTGCGCAACTGGCGCGGATCGCGCTGCCACTCCTTCGCCACCCGGATATGCAGGTCCAGAAAGACCCGGGTACCCAACAGCTCCTCGATACCCGCCCGGGCCTGCGCGCCGACGTCGCGAAGCCGGCTGCCCCGGTGGCCGATCACGATGGCCTTCTGGCTCGGCCGTTCCACGTACAGATCGGCGTAGATACGGGTCAGCGGATCACCGGAACGGGTGGTCTCCGAGGTCATCTCCTCGACCAGTACGGCGATCGAGTGCGGCAACTCGTCCCGGACACCCTCCAGCGCCGCCTCCCTGATCAGCTCCGCGATCCGGACTCGCTCCGGCTCATCGGTCGCCACATCGTCCGGGTAGAGCATCGGCGCCGGCGGCAGATATCCCATCATCAGATCGGTGAGCAGCTCGACCTGCTCGCCGGACACCGCACTGACCGGTACGACGTCGGCGAAGTCCGCCAGCTCGGACACCGCCATCAGCTGCTGCGCCAACCGGTCCGGCCGCACCAGGTCGGTCTTGGTGACCACCGCCAGCAACCTCGCCTTCAGACCCTTGAGCTGATTGGCGATGAACCGGTCCCCTGGGCCCACATCCTCATCGGCCGGAATACACAGACCGATCAGGTCGACCTCTTCCCAGGTCTGCTGCACCAGGTCGTTGAGCCGCTCGCCCAGCAACGTACGCGGCCGGTGCAGCCCCGGCGTGTCGACCAGCACGAGCTGGGCACCCGGCCGGTTCACGATCCCCCGGATGGCCCGCCGGGTCGTCTGCGGACGGTTACTGGTGATCGCGACCTTCTCGCCCACCAGCGCATTGGTCAATGTCGACTTGCCCGCGTTGGGCCGCCCCACGAAACAGGCGAACCCGGAACGGAACGGCGCCTCAGCCACGGTAGGAGCCGAGCACAGTACCGTCCGGGCCGGCCAGGAACAGCGGCGCCTTCGCCGACAGGTCCCGTACGGCGGCCAGACCCGCCTCGTCGGCGGCCGAACCCTCCGTCACCAACGCGGCCGCCTCCAACCCGGGTGCGCCGGCGGACACCGCCTGCGCCACCGCGAGCTGCAGCGCGGACAGGGCCAGCGACGGCAACGCCACCGTGGCCGCGGCGTAGGTACGCCCATCGGTGTCACGCACCGCGGCACCCTCCACCGCGCCGGTACGGCCACGGGCCGCCCGGCTCAAGGTCACCAGCTTGGTGTCCTCCGGGTCGGACCCGTCGGAACCGGCGGGGCTCAAACTCTCAGGCATCAGCGGTCTGTTCCTTACGGTCGTCGGTCGACTGGTGTGCACCGGGCTCGGTCGGCCGCAACCGACGCACCAGCACGGTGTCGATGTGGTTACGCCGGCCCGTGGTGCCCTCGGCGGTGAGTTCCAGCCCGGCCACGGTGGCCGCAGCACCCGGGATGGGCACCCGGCCCAGTTCCTGCGCGAGCAGCCCCGCGACCGTCTCGACCTCACCGTCAGGTACCGGCACATGGAACAGCTCACCGAGATCCTCGACCGGCAACCGGGCGGTCACCCGTACCGAGCCGTCCGGCAGTCGCTCCACCGGCGGGCGTTCCACGTCGTACTCGTCGGTGATCTCACCGACGATCTCCTCCAGGATGTCCTCGATCGTGACCAGCCCGGCGGTGCCGCCGTACTCGTCCACCACGATGGCCATGTGGATGCGCTGCGCCTGCATCTGGCTCAGCAGATCGTCCACCGGCTTGGACTCCGGAATGAACTCGGCCGGCCGCATCACCTGCTCCACGGTGGTCGGCCGGGACTGCTCGGACTGCCCCTGGTTACGACGTACCAGATCCTTGAGGTAGACCACGCCAAGTACGTCGTCGACGTTCTCGCCGATCACCGGGATGCGGGAGAAACCGGACCGCAACGCCAGCGCGAGTCCCTGCCTGGTCGTCTTACTGGCCTCGATCCACACCATCTCGGTGCGGGGCACCATCACCTCACGCACGATCCGGTCGCCGAAGGTGAACACCGAGTGCAGCATCTCGCGCTCATCGTGCTCGACCACACCGCGCTGTTCGGCCAGGTCGACCAGTTCCCGCAACTCGACCTGGGTGGTGAACGGCCCCTCCCGGAAACCGCGGCCGGGTGTCATCGCGTTACCGATCAGGATCAGCAGACTGGCCAGCGGATTGAGCGCCCGCCCCAGCCAGCGCACCACCGGTGAGCTGACCAGCGCCACCGGGTACGCGTGCTGGCGGCCGATGGTCCGCGGCCCCACCCCGACGATGACGAAACTGACCACCGTCATCACCCCGGCGGTGGTCAACGCCGCCGCCCAGCCGACGCCCCAGGCGTCCGCGGTGACGAACGCGACCACAGTGGTGGCCCCCAGCTCGCAGGCCAGCCGCAGCAGCAACAGCAGGTTGAGGTGGCGCGGCAGGTCCTTGGCGACCGCGCCGAGCGTACGGGCGCCCCGTACACCTTCCCGGGCCATCTCGCCCGCCCGCGCCGGGGACACCCGCGACAGCGCCGCATCGGTCATCGCGAACAACCCGGCCAGTACCACCAGAGCCGCCGCGACCAGCAGCACGGTCACCGTCATGAGCTGCCCTCCCACGGGGCGTGCCCTCGCCGGCGCATGCTGCGCCGCCCACCACCAGGACCACCGGACGCAAAGATCATCAGGAGGTCCCCGGTGCCTCTCCGCCGTCCCGGTCCGACCGCCACTGTGCCAGCAGCCGGTTCTGCAGCGCGAACATCTCGCGTTCCTCGTCCGGCTCGGCGTGGTCGTAGCCGAGGATGTGCAACACGCCGTGCACGGTCAGCATGTGCATCTCGTCCGCGGTGGCGTGCCCGGCGGTGACGGCCTGCTGGGCCGCCACCTCCGGGCAGAGCACGATGTCGCCGAGCATCGCCGGTTCGCTCACCTCGACCCCGGGCGCACCGGGCCCCCGATCGATACCGGTACCGGCCTCGTCCATCGGGAAGGCCAGTACGTCGGTGGGGCCGTCCCCACCCATCCAGCGGTGGTTCAGCTCGGTCATGTACGACACGTCGACCAGCAGCACCGACAGTTCGGCGAGCGGGTTGACCTGCATCTGGTCCAGGGTGTAGCGGGCGACGTCGAGTACCGCCTGGGTGTCGAACTCGACGCCGGACTCGTTGCTGATCTCGATGGACACTGATCCTCTTCGCAGATGTTCAGCGGCGCTTGCCGCGTCGACCGGCCGATGGGTGCGACCGGTCACCGTCGTTGTCCTCCGACGCCTGTTCGGCGTCCCACTTCGCGTACGCGTCGACGATCTGACCGACCAGCTTGTGCCGGACCACGTCCGCCGAACCGAGCGTGGCGAAGTGCACGTCGTCCAGGTCGTCGAGGATGTCGCGGACCACCCGCAGACCGCTGCTGACCCCGCCGGGCAGGTCGATCTGGGTCACGTCACCGGTCACCACCACCCGGGAACCGAAACCCAACCGGGTCAGGAACATCTTCATCTGTTCCGGCGTGGTGTTCTGCGCCTCGTCCAGGATGATGAACGCGTCGTTCAAGCTGCGGCCGCGCATGAACGCCAGCGGCGCGACCTCGATGGTGCCGTTGGCGGTCAGCCGCGGGATGGAGTCCGGATCGACCATGTCGTGCAGCGCGTCGTACAGCGGCCGCAGGTAGGGGTCGATCTTGTCGTACAGGGTGCCGGGCAGGAAGCCGAGCCGCTCGCCAGCTTCGACCGCGGGCCGGGTGAGGATGATCCGGTTGACCTGCTTGGCCTGCAGGGCCTGTACGGCCTTGGCCATCGCGAGGTAGGTCTTCCCGGTGCCGGCAGGGCCGATGCCGAAGACGATGGTGTGGCCGTCGATGGCGTCCACGTAACGCTTCTGGCCGAGTGTCTTGGGCCTGATGGTGCGCCCGCGGCGGGAGAGGATGTTGAGGGTGAGGACTTCGGCCGGTCGCTCCTCGGTGCCTTCTTCCAGCATGCCGACGGTGCGCCGGACCGTTTCTTCGGTCAGCGTCTCGCCTTTCTCGATGAGTTCCAACAGCTCGGCGAAGAGCCGCTCGGCCAGCGCGTTGTCGGCCGGTTCACCGGTGAGGGTGATCTCGTTGCCGCGGACGTGGATCTCGCTGCGAGCCGAGCGCTCCACCAACTTGAGCAGCTCGTCCCGGGTGCCGAGCAGGCTCACCATGGTATGCGGGTCAGGAACCGTGATCCTCGTCTGCACCCGCACAGGCTGGATGGGTGGGCTACTGGTCATAGGTCGGCCACGCAGGGCCCTACCTCCACTGGTCTCGTCAGCAACAGGCCACCATGGTATCCGCCGGGCCCGACGATGCACCGCCCGTTTTGCCCTGAGCTCTGCTGACCAGCACCATTGCCGGCCGCAACAGCCATTCGCCGCAGCGCCCACCCGACGCCCAGCGACGGACATTCGCCCCGAATCCGACTATCAGGGCCGGCTTGCCCAGATACCATCGAACGTCTGCTGTTCCCGGGTGAACCGGTAGGTGGCCCAGTGCAGCCGGATCACGGTGCCGTCGGCGTCGCGGGTCAGCCGCAGCGGCTCGCCGATCTCCCGGCCCGCCACCGAGCGCAGCAGATCCGCGGACTCGACCGCGAATACCGCGGGCGGGGTACCGGCCGGGTCGTTCGCCCCGCCGGCCTCCAGATGACCGTCCCGCCACCGGAAGACGTACTCGAATCCCTCACCCCACCAGTGCCCCAGTACGCTGCACAGTTCCTCCGGTGCGGGCTCACCCGGCTGCCACGGGGTGATCTGTGCGGGGTCCCGCTGGGTCGCGGCGTCCATCAGTTCGAAGCTGAGCCCCAGTGCACCGTCGGCGGTGCCGGAGGACAGCAGGACCGCTGCGGCGAGCCCCGGTGGCACGTCGTCGGATGCGCCGGGCGCCGCCACCCGCCCGTACGTCTCGGCCAGGAAGCCGGGCATCGCGCCGCCGTGCCCGACGTCCAGGCTGCGATCGGCCCGGGACCGTACGATCAGCCCTAGGCCGAAGCTCGCCTTCCAGACCCGCTCGTCGCGTACCGCAATGGGATGGTGCATCTCGGTGAGGGTGTCGGCGGACAGTACCGCCCCGGTGGGGTCGACCTGCCGCGGGTCGGCCAGGAAGGCGCCCCAGCGGGCAAGTTCACCGGCGGTGCCCCACAGTTGCGCGGCGGGCGCGATCCCGCCGAGGTCGGTGTTGGGTTCCGGGCGGGCGTGGTCGGACCAGGCGTCGACCAGGTATCCGGTCGCGGCGTCCTCGCCGGGCTGCAGGGTGAAGGTCAGCCCGAGCGGTCGGAGGATCTTGTCGGCCAGTACGTCGGCCCAGGCGGCATCGCGTTTGGCCGCGACGAGGTGGCCGAGCAGTGCGAAACCGAGGTTGGAGTAGTGGAACCGGCGGCCGGTGGGCACGATGCGCTCGGCCCGGGCGAGGCCGGCGAGGGTCTCTTCCAGGCTTGGTACCGCGAGGGTGTCCCAGATGTCGCCGTAGGGTTCGCGTTGCAGTCCGGCGGTGTGGCTCAGCAGCCGGCGGATGGTCAGTTCGCCGTGTGCCGGAGTGTCCAGGTGCGCCGAGACCGGGTCGTCGAGGTCGAGCAGGCCCTCGTCGCGGCACTGCAGGGCCAGTACGGCGGTGAAGGTCTTGGTGATCGATCCGATCCGGAACCTCGTGTGGGGTCCGAGTGCCACGCCCCCGCCGGCGGAACCGACCTCGAAAGTCCATAGTGGACGATCGGTACGGTGCACGGCGACCTGCACGGCCGGCACCCGGGCATCCCGCTGCGCCTGTCGTACCAGGCGCTCGTAGTGGTGTCGGGCACCTTCCGGTACGACGCTGTCGGTCACGACGACTCCCGTCCACAGTCTACGAATCCGGTACCGGCCGGGGCCGGTGGCGACCACCGCAGACCGGCCCTCGTCGGTACCGGCCGTGGCCGGGCCACGCTCGCGCGAGACTACCCGCCGGCGTGGCCGGACGCAGCGAGGGTGACCGCGTACGCGCCGGACCGCGCCGCCCGGCACCGCACGCGGATCGAGGCAGCGGGCGCCGCTGGCCGGATGCGCGGTCAACCCACCGACCGGGCGAACATGAGCGGGTAAGGTCACCGATAGTTGTCGGATCGGAAACTGACCGCTACTTCGCGTGAAGGAACATCACGTCGGTGCGCAGCACGGTGCCGGGAGATGGCGTGGGTCGGCTCGCGGCCCTGTTCGCGGTGGACAGGACGAAGTTCGACCTGCGCCGCGGCATTGCCATCATCGTGCTGCTGCTGGTTCCGTTCACGGTGCTCGGCGCGCTGCACCAACAGAGCTACGGGCTGAGCGTCTCGTTCGGCGCTCTCTTCGTGGCGCTGAGCGACCCCGGCGGGCACATCGCGTACCGGATCGAGCGGATGACGGTGGTGGGCAGCGCCGGCGCCCTGCTGACCGGACTGGCATTCGGCCTCAACGGCAGCTGGGAGTGGCTGATCCCGGCCACGTTCGTGATCACCCTGCTGGCCGGCTTCGCCTACCGCGCCGGTAGGCACGCCCTGCTGATCTCGTCGCTGCTCAACCTGTGGTTCGTGATCGCAGCCGCACTGTCGATCAGATACCGGCTCGACCACGTCCGGACCCATGCCTTGGCACAGATGCTCGCGTGGCTGGCCGGCGCCGCGTTCATGATCGTTTGCAGCACGGTCCTGGCCCTTCTCCGCAGGCGCGGCGAAGAACCGGACGGCACGGCGGCGCCCGACGAGGTCGTTCCGACGACCCGGCGGGCGATCGCCTTCGCGGTTGCCCGGGCAGTCGCCGGTTCACTCTCCGTCGGCATCGCCTTCGGGCTGCACCTGCCGTACGCCGAGTGGACGCCGATCTCCACCCTGTCCGCGCTCAAACCCGGCCTGCAGCAGACGACGCTGATGGCCTCGCAACGGGTGGCGGGCACGATCATCGGGGCCGGGATGGCCGCCGCGTTCCTGCTGGCCGTGGATTCCCGACCCGTCCTCAGTGCGCTGATCGCCGTGCTCGGCGGCCTGGCCGGAGCCGTACGGGCGATGAGCTACCTGTGGTTCGCCGCGGCGACGGCCGCGGCGGTGCTGATCGCCGTGGATCTGCCCCACCCGTCCGACCTGACCGTCGAAGGGCTGCGGATCCTGTTCACCCTCATCGGGGTCGCGATAGCCGTCGGCGTCATGCTGCTCGGCGCGCTGATCGCCCGTACGTCCGCCGGATCGGGGTCGGCCCCCGACCAGCCCGGCAGCTGACCGACGCTAGCCCGGTGGCCAGGTCATGGCGCGACCGCCGAGTACGTGCAGGTGCACGTGCGGCACGGTCTGGTTGGCGTCGCGTCCGGAGTTGAACACCAAGCGGTAGCCGGATTCGGCGATCCCCGAGTTCTCGGCGACGTGCTGCGCGGCGCTGACCATCTCGCCGAGCAGGGCCGGATCCGCTGCGGCGGCGTCGGCCGCCGTGGCGTAGTGCTCCTTCGGAATCACCAGCGCATGCGTGGGCGCCTGCGGGTCGAGGTCGGCGAACGCGAGCGTGCGCCCTTCGTCGTGGACGACGGTGGCGGGGATCTCACCCGCGACGATCTTGCAGAACAGGCAGTCCGTCACGATCGGCATCGTATGCGCCGGCGGCGGGACGGATCCAGTCAGGTACGGGTTCAGCCGGATACCGGTGAGCCCTTGTGCGCACCGGCGGCCCGCCGGGCCCGTACCACCGCGGTGGTCAGGAAGACCAGCGAGAAGGTGGAGATCGCGAGCATCCCGTACGGAAGGACCGGGAACGTGTCGGCCACCACCCAGGTCGCGTTCCCGACCGGCCCGATCGAGGTCCAGCCCCCGGAGATGGAGGCCGGCAGCCACAGCACCACGTACCGCAGACCCGCGCCGTCGAGCCCCCCGACCGCCATGCCCAGTGCCAGCGCGAAGCCGAGTTCGCAGGCCAGCAGCGCACCGATGAGGGCGACCAGGGCCGCCGGCATGCGGCGGGCCCGGGTGGCCAGGCGGGCCGACCACCGGCCGGTCATGGTAATCAGCAGTGCCCAGACCAGTAGACCGGTGACCACCGCCAGCGGGAACCGGATTCCGCTACCGGCCATCGGCTCGATCACGAACAGTTCGACGACGGCGAGCCCGGTGGCCGACAACGACGCCGTCCACGCCGCGGCGGCGGTGGCGCCCCGCGGTGGCGCGGGAGCAGACCACCGTCCGGACAGCCAACCGGCCACCGCGAACATTGCCAGCAGCACGACCAGGGTGAGCACCGCGACCAGCAGAGCGAGGGTGGCGTCGTAGCCGGGTAGGCCGACCGCCCGGCCGGAAGCGGCGCCGAGGACGAAGGCCACCATCTCCGACAACACACCGATCAGCAGCGGCACAAGTACCGGCTTCCACATTCGTCGCAGCATCGACGATCCCTCCGCCACCTGAGGACTGCGTTGTTCCCGGAACCCCCTACCAGCGGCCGGTACGGGCGTTGAGTACCGCCAGCGCCGCGACCCCTGCCGTCGAGGTACGCAGCACCGTATCGCCCAGCCGCACCGCCACGGCACCCGCGGCGGCGAACGCGGTCAGTTCCTCGGGGGCGACACCCCCCTCCGGACCGACCACCAGGAACACTTCACCGGCTGCCGGGAGCCCCACCGCGGCCAGCGGCTCCGCCGCCTCCTCGTGCAGTACGAAACTGGCGGACGCCTGCGCCACCCGACGCGTCACGGCCGTGGTGCTGGCAGGCCCGGTGACCACCGGCAGTCGCGGCCGGCGGGACTGCTTGCCCGCCTCCCGCGCCACCGACACCCACCGCTGGTGGGACCGGGCGCCCCGGTCACCCCGCCACTGCACCACCGAGCGGGCCGCCTGCCAGGGCACGACCTCGTCCACCCCGACCTCGGTCATGGCCTGCACCGCGAGTTCTCCCCGGTCGCCCTTGGCCAGGCCCTGCGCGACCACGAACCGTACGGCCGGCGCGGGGGTGTCGCGACGCGCGAGGACCCGAACGTCGAGGGCACCTCGGGGCGCGGCGGTCACCTCGCACTCGACGACACCGCCGTCCCCGTCACCGAGCAGCAGCCGCTCACCGGGCTGGAGACGCAGCACGTCCGCGGCGTGCCGGCCTTCCGGGCCGTCGAGACGGAACGTCTCGCCGGCCGGGAGCGTGTCGACCAGGAACAGGGGCAGGCTCACGCGTGGCCGTTGAAGGCGTCACGCATCCGGGAGAAGAAACCGCCGCCCGGCCGGGCCGCCTCGATGGCCTCCTCACCGCGCAACCGGGACAGTTCCTTGAGCAGCCGTTCCTGCTCCGGGTCCAGCTTGGTCGGTGTCTTGACGTCGAGGTGTACGAACAGGTCGCCGCGGCCGCCGCCGCGCAGCCGGGGTACACCCTTGCTGCGGATCTTGATCGTGCTGCCCGGTTGGGTGCCCGCCTTGACCTCGACGTTCTCCTCGCCGTCGAGCGTCTTGAGGGTCATCTGGCTGCCCAGCGCCGCGGCGGTCATCGGCAGCACGACCCGGCAGTGCAGGTCCTCGTTCTTGCGGCTGAACACGTCGTGCGGCTTCTCGTGGATCTCCACGTACAGGTCGCCGGGTGGGCCACCGCCCGGGCCGACCTCGCCCTGCCCGGCCAGCCGGATGCGCATCCCGTCCTCGACCCCGGCCGGGATCTTCACCGTGACGGTGCGTCGGGTCTGCACCCGGCCGTCCCCGCCGCAGGTGGTGCACGGGTTCGGGATGACGGTGCCGAAGCCCTGGCAGTTGCCGCACGGCCGGGTCGTCATGACCTGTCCGAGGAAGGTGCGCTGCACGCTCTGCACCTCGCCGCGGCCACCGCACATGTCGCAGGTGGCCGGGTGGGTGCCGGGCGCGGTGCCGCCGCCCTGGCAGGTGCCGCAGACCACCGCCGTGTCGACGGTGAGTGGCGCCTCGATGCCGAACGCGGTCTCCTCGAGGTCGAGGTCGAGGCGGATCAGCGCGTCGGCGCCGGGCCGGGTGCGTGGTCGCGGCCCCCGCGTGGCACCAGCACCGCCGCCACCGAAGAAGGCGTCCATGATGTCCTGGAACCCGACGAACGGGCCACCGGCACCGCCGGGGCCACCAGGACCGGCACCACCGCCGGGTGCGAGCGGATCGGCACCCAGGTCGACCATCTGCCGCTTCTGCGGATCCGACAGGACCTCGTAGGCGGCGTTGATCTGCTTGAACCGCTCCTGCGCGTCGGGTTCGGAGTTGACGTCCGGGTGGTACTGACGGGCCAGCTTGCGGTAGGCCCGTTTGATCTCCTCCGGCGTGGCCTCGCGGCTGACGCCGAGGATCGCGTAGTAGTCGTTGGCCACTGCGGTGTCGTGTCCTTCGTGTCGTGTGGGGGCGAGTGTCAGTTCTGCGCCAGCAGCTCGCCAACGTAGCGTGCCACGGCGCGTACGGCCGCGATCGTTCCGGGGTAGTCCATCCGGGTGGGGCCGAGCACGCCCAAGCCGCCGACGACCACGGCACCGGGGCCGTAGCCGGTGCTCACCACCGAGGTGGTGCGCAGGCCTTCATATTCGTTCTCGTCACCGATCCGGATCCGCAGGGTGGTGGGCGAGTCGACCTCACCGATCAGCTTGAGCAGCACCACCTCCTCCTCCAGTGCCTCCAGCACGTGCCGGAAGGAACCGGGGAAATCCAGTGCGGTGCCCCGGGCCAGGTTGGCGGTGCCGGCCAGCGACAGCCGCTCCTCGCGCCGTTCGATCAGCGTCTCCATCAGCACGCTGGACAGAGTGGCCATGGCCGGCCGCAGCTCCGGGCCGACCTCGTCGACCAGGGATTCGACCAGGACCGGGGTCTCGGAGAGCCGTTGACCGACCAGCTTGTCGTTGATCTTGGACCGCAGGTCGAGCACGTCGTCCTCGAACAGCGGTCCGGGCATGTCCACCACCCGCTGCTCGACCCGGCCGGTGTTGGTGATCATCACCAGCATCAGCCGGCCGGCGCCCAGCGTGACCAGTTCCAGGTGACGTACGGAACTGCGCGACAGGCTCGGATACTGCACCACCGCGACCTGGCGGGTGAGCTGGGCCAGTAGCCGTACGGTCCGGTGCACGATGTCGTCGAGATCCACCGCGCCGGACAGCAGCCGCTGGATCGCCCGCCGCTCGGCCGGGGAGAGCGGTTTGATGGTGGAGAGCCGGTCCACGAACAGCCGGTAACCCTTGTCGGTCGGCACCCGACCGGCGCTGGTGTGCGGCTGGTGGATGTAGCCCTCCTCCTCCAGCACCGCCATGTCGTTACGGACGGTCGCGGAGGAGACGCGGAGCTGGTGGCGGTCCACCAGGCTCTTGCTGCCCACCGGCTCGTGCGTGGCGATGTAGTCCTCGACGATCGCGCGCAGCACATCCAGTTTGCGCTCATCGAGACTCACACCCGACCACCTTCCTGACACCCCTGGCACTCCAGGACTCCGAGTGCCAGTCTACGTCCCCGTGCACGACTCCGCTGCTGACGCAGCGTCGCATTTCTACCGCAATGCCACTACTCTGAGCGCGACCGGGGCGGCGCGTGTGGCCATGCTCATCCATACCGCGCTCATCCGTACGGACAGACCCGGCCGGAAGGACCGGCAGAGTTCATGCCCGGCATGAGGCATGCGAGCCTCACCGTCCTACCGTGTGCGCATGACTCAGCCACCGCCACCACCACCCGGGTACGGGCCGCCGCAACCACCGCACTTCCAGGGGCCACCACCGCCCGGGTACGCCAGCTCGGACGAGAAGACCTGGGCGCTGCTCACACACTTCCTGGCCGCCGCCGGTGTGCTGTTCTCCGGACTGCTCGGCTGGGTGATGCCACTGGTCACCTACCTGGCCAAGGGCAAGGAGTCGCCGACCCTGCGGGCCCACGCGGTACAGGCGCTGAACTTCAACATCCTCTGGGCGGCCATCGACCTGCTCGCCCTGATCCTCGGATCCTGCCTGAACTTCGTCATCGGCCTACCGTTCTTCCTCGGCCTGATCTACCTTGTTCCGTTGATCTTCAACATCATCGCCGGGATGAAGGCCAACGAGGGCACGGTGTACCGCTTCCCGATCAGCTACCCGTTGATCAAGTAGCCGCACCGAGCAGGTCACGAACCACCCCGTCGGCCAGCAGCCGGCCACGCACCGTCAATACAGCGTGGCCGGCGGCCAGCTGTACCGGATCGAGCAGACCGTCGTCGGCGGCCCGCGCGGCCGCTGCCCGCCCGTCCGCGGCCAGTACCGAGACCGGCAGGCCGGTCACCAGGCGGGTGCGCAACAACACATCCTCGGTGAAGCGCTCGGCGCCGGTCAGGATCTCGCGGCCCTGGCCGGGCGAGCCGTGCGCGAGCCGCCCGGCGTACCGGCTCGGGTGGCGTACGTTCCACCACCGCACCCCGCCGACGTGGCTGTGCGCGCCGGGCCCGAGACCCCACCAGTCACCGCCGGTCCAGTAGAGCAGGTTGTGCCGGCACCGGGCCGCGGCGTCGCTCGCCCAGTTGGACACCTCGTACCAGGACAGGCCGGCCGCGGACAGCAGCTCCTCGGCGACCAGGTAGCGGTCCGCGGCGGTGTCCTCGGATGGCATCGGCAGCTCACCGCGCTGGACCCGACCGGCCAGCCGGGTGCCGTCCTCGACGATCAACGAGTACGCCGACACGTGGTCGACCACCCCGTCGGCCACCGCCGCAAGCACCGAGGACACGCTGGCCCGCCAGTCCTCCGGACGCTCGCCCGGGGTGCCGTAGATCAGGTCCAGGTTGACGTGCTCGAAGCCGGCCGCCGCAGCCTCCCGGGCCGCCGCCACCGCCCGACCGGGGCGGTGCTGACGGTCCAGTACGGCCAGCACGTGCGACGCGGCCGACTGCATACCCAGCGATATCCGGGTGAATCCGGCATGCCGCAGCGCGGCCAACGACTCCGGTGTCACCGACTCCGGGTTGGCCTCGGTGGTGATCTCCGCGTCTGCGGCCAGACCGAAGGTCTCCTCGACGCCGGCCAGGATCCGCGCCAGGTCGGAGGGCGCCAGCAGGGTGGGCGTACCGCCGCCGAAGAACACCGTCCGTACCGGCGGGGCGGCTCCGCCCAGGACCCGCCGGGCCAGCGCCAGCTCGGTCAGCACCAGATCGGCGTAGGACTCCCGGCTCACCCCACCGGCCAGTTCCGCGGCCGTGTAGGTGTTGAAGTCGCAGTAGCCGCACCGACTGGCGCAGAACGGTACGTGCACGTACACACCGAAGTCGCGCTCGCCGAGGCCGACCAGCGCGGCGTCGGGCAACGCGCCGTCCACCGGCACGGCTTCCCCATCGGGCAGAGTTCCAGGCACGTACCCAGTCTCCCCCGCGTCGGTGCGGGCGCCCGCACCGCACGGGGCCCGGGCCCGCCGGCGGGGTGGCCCGCACCACTTTCCAGTCAGGCACACGATGCGACGGAACGCTCTAGTCTGGCGCGGTGACAGACATTGCCGATCCCGACCGAACCGCCGATACCGCCCGACCGCTGATCCGGCACGCGGTACAGGCAGGTGTGGCAACCCTCACGCTGGACAGTGACGCGAATCGCAACGCCTTGTCCAGCCGGCTGATCAACGAGCTGCTGGCGGCCCTGCGCACCGCGATCGAGGATCCGGCCGTACGGGCCGTCCTGCTCGACCACGTCGGTCGGGTGTTCTGCTCCGGCGCAGACCTGGCCGAGACCGCCGCCGCCCGGGCCAGCGGCCAGGTACCGGCCGGGGCGATGCCGGAACTGCTCGCCGAGATCTGGGACTGCCCCAAGCCCGTCGTGGCGCGGGTCGGCGGCCCGGCCCGGGCCGGCGGGCTCGGGCTGATCGCCGCATGCGACCTGGCGGTCGCCGACGAGACCGCGACCTTCGCGTTCACCGAGGTCAGACTGGGGGTGATCCCCGCAGTCATCTCTGCCCCGGTGCTGCGCCGGCTGCCCGACCGGGCCGCCACCGAGCTGTTCCTGACCGGCGAGGTGTTCGATGGCCGGCGGGCCGCAGAGCTGGGTCTGGTCACTGCGGCGGTACCGGCGGCCGACCTGGCAGGCACCGTACGGCGCTACCTGGACGGCCTGCTGCGGGGTGCCCCGAACGCCCTCGCCGGAGCCAAACAGCTACTGCACCGCACCCCACGCACCCCCATCCGGGCCGACCTGGACGAGCTCGCGGAACTATCGGTGAGCTACTTCCAGTCCACCGAGGGACGCGAGGGCGTCGCCGCGTTCCGGGAAAAACGGCCACCGTCCTGGGTACCGGACAACTCCGAGGACAGGATCGCGCGCAACGACTGATTTGGCACCGCTGGTGCGAACCTGCGACATTGAGAGGTGCCGACAGGCATCGTCGACAGTGACGGTTCCGAATCTGCCGGACTTCATCTACTGATGCGCCATACCCAGGTGTGGCATGTCACCCCGTACGGTCTGAGGGAGGCCCTGTGCGAGTTCGGGTGGTGCTGGTCGCCACACTCGCCGCAACGCTGTCGACAGCCGGGTGCGGCGCCGGCAAGACGTTCAAGCCTGAGCTGTTGTCCTCCTGCCAGGTCAGATCCGACGGCAACAACGTGTCGCTGAACGTGGACCAGATGGCCAACGCCGCGACCATCTCCGCAGTCGGCGTACGTCGCCGGCTGCCCGACCGGGCAGTGGTGGTGGCCATCGCCACCGCGCTGCAGGAATCGAAGCTGGAGAACCTGCCCAGCGGTGACCGCGACTCGGTCGGTCTCTTCCAGCAGCGCCCCAGCCAGGGCTGGGGAAACCCGAAACAGCTCAACGACCCCCGGTTCGCCGCCGGCACCTTCTACGACCATCTGCTCCAGGTCGAAGGCTGGACCGACATGCGGGTCACCGACGCCGCGCAGGCCGTACAGCGCAGCGCCCACCCGGAGGAGTACCAGAAGTGGGCCGCCGAAGCCGACACCCTCGCTGGGGCGCTGGTCGGCGCGCAGGGCGGCACACTGTCCTGCAGCCTGCACGACGGCCCGGCGAAGCGCGGCACGGCCGCCCGAGACGCGCTCTCCGCCGGGCTGAAGCTGGACTGGGGCAGCCAGCTACGACCCGTGGACACCGGCGGCACCGGCCTGCGGCTGTCGGTGAACCAGGAACGGACCGGCTGGCAGTTCGCGCACTGGATGGTCGCCTACGCCGCGCAGGACGGCGTGCAGCGGGTCCGGTACGGCTCCCGGGAGTGGACCGCCGAGTCGGGCGACTGGCACACCGTCAAGGCAGGTCAGGCGGCCAGCGACACGCCCGCTCCGGTCGAGGCGGCCGTCTACGCCGCCAAGAAGAAGTCCTGACCGGCACAGCACCCGCTCCCGGAAGTGTCCAGCGTCACGGAGCCGTCCGCGGTCCGGTACCGAGGTGGCTACTGAACCGACAGGTGTACGTGGTTGGTGTGTTCCGCCGACGGTGAGCCGCTGCCGTTGTAGGCCCGCCAGCCGGCGCCAGGAAGCCAGATCTGCCGGAAGAAGATCACGTACAGCACGGCGAGCCGGTCGGCGTTGGCGATGAACCAGGCGGCCAGGTTGTTACCGTAGGTCCTCGCCTCACCGGAGGCCTCGCCCCCGAAACCACCGGCGGTGACGGAGAAGTCGCAGGCCCGTCCGCGGGGATGCTCACCACCGTCCTCCTGGGAGCGGTAGCAGGAGGTGAACCGGGTGTACCCGGCCTTGCGGGCCTCCTGGTAGGCGTGCAGCGTGCGCGGGGTCAGGCAACCCGAGGTGGTCGGGTCGTCCACCGAACAGGACTCGCTGGGCCAACTGCCGTCCGAATTGCGGGGCGCCGGCTCCGCCGACGCACTACCGCCGCGGTAGCCGCTGCCCGGCCCGCCGCTGACTCCATCCACCGCCTTCTGCGCCTCGGCCTTGCGTTTCTTCAGCAGAGCAACCTGCTTCTTCTGCCGACCCGCCGTCTCCGTCAGCGAACGCCTCCTGGCACCCTGCGAACGCCGCTCCGCCCGCAGTCGACCCATCCGCTGCGCATCCCGACTCCCCAGGTAGGTGAGGGTGTCGGCCATGGTGAGGAAGTCGGCCGGGGAACTGCTGGTGAACGAGATGGTCAGCAGCGAGGTGCCGCCGGAACGGTACTTCGCCGCCGCGATGTGACCGATCTCCCTGCTCAGGGCGTCGATCCTGCGCTGCCCGTCGGCCAGTTGCCGGCCCAGCTGCTTCTGCTGGCGGCCGGTGGCGTCCAGCTTGGCCTTGGCGTTGTTGTAGTTGCGGGCCGCGGTCTCCAGCTTCTTCCAGACCGAGGGCGAGCCGCCCTCGCTGCCGGGATCGGCCCCGGCGGGAGCAGCGGGCAGCAGAGTCACCAGCACTGTGGCGACCAGCAGCAGCGGCACGGTACGGCGGATGCGGGCGAGCGCGGGGGGCATGGCACGGGCCGTCCTTCGTGTGTCGGCCAGGGAACCCACAGGGTACCGGGACCGGGCCCGGCGCCCATCCCCACGGAGACGACTACTTCTTCGTCTTCTGGTCACCATCGCTGTCGGAGGACAACGCCGCGATGAACGCCTCCTGTGGCACCTCTACCCTGCCGACCATCTTCATCCGCTTCTTGCCTTCCTTCTGCTTCTCCAGCAGCTTGCGCTTACGGCTGATGTCACCGCCGTAGCACTTGGCGAGCACGTCCTTGCGGATCGCCCTGATGTTCTCCCGGGCGATGATCTTCGTACCGATCGCGGCCTGGATCGGCACCTCGAACTGCTGCCGTGGGATCAGTGAGCGCAACTTGCTGGTCAGGTGCACCCCGTAGGCGTACGCCTTGTCCTTGTGGACGATCGCGGAGAATGCGTCCACGGCCTCACCGTGCAGCAGGATGTCCACCTTGACCAGGTCGGCGGCCAGTTCTCCGCTGGGCTCGTAGTCCAGCGAGGCGTATCCGCGGGTCTTGGACTTCAACTGGTCGAAGAAGTCGTAGATGATCTCCGCCAGCGGCAGCATGTAGCGCAGTTCCACCCGGTCCGCCGACAGGTAGTCCATGCCCTTCAACTGGCCGCGGCGGCCCTGGCAGAGCTCCATCACCGCGCCGACGAAGTCGTTGGGCGTCAGTACGGTGGCCCGCACCATCGGCTCGTGTACCGCGGCGACCTTGCCGTCCGGGAACTCGCTCGGGTTGGTCACCTGATGCTCGGAGCCGTCCTCCAGGTCGACCCGGTACACCACGTTCGGCGCGGTGGAGATGAGCTCCAGGTTGAACTCACGTTCCAGACGCTCCCGGATGATCTCCAGGTGCAGCAGCCCGAGGAAACCGCAACGGAACCCGAAGCCCAGTGCCGCGGAGGTCTCCGGCTCGTACACCAGCGCCGCGTCGTTGAGTTTCAGCTTGTCCAGCGCGTCACGCAGGGCCGGGTAGTCCGACCCGTCGATCGGGTAGAGCCCGGAGTAGACCATCGGCCTCGGGTCGGAATAGCCGCCCAGCGGTTCAGCGGCCTGCCGGGACAGCGCGGTGACGGTATCGCCCACCTTCGACTGCCGGACGTCCTTCACCCCGGTGATCAGGTAGCCGACCTCACCGACCCCGAGCGCGGGTGACTTCTTCGGCTCCGGCGAGATCACCCCAAGTTCCAGCAGCTCGTGCGCGGCACCGGTGGACATCATGGTCAACCGGTCCCGGGACTCGATCCGACCATCCACCATCCGTACGTAGGTGACCACACCCCGGTAGATGTCGTACACGGAGTCGAAGATCAGCGCCCGAGGCGGCGCTTCCGGGTCCCCGGTCGGCGGGATGAACTGCCGAACGATCTCGTCGAGGAGCTGCTGGACGCCGTCGCCGGTCTTGCCGGACACCCGCAGACAGTCCTCGGGTTCACAACCGATCAGGTGCGCCAGTTCCTCGGCGTACTTCTCCGGCTGCGCGGCCGGCAGGTCGATCTTGTTCAGTACCGGGATGACGCGCAGGTCGTTCTCCAGCGCCAGGTACAGGTTGGCCAGGGTCTGCGCCTCGATCCCCTGCGCCGCGTCGACCAGCAGGATCGCACCCTCGCAGGCCGCCAGGCTGCGGGACACCTCGTAGGTGAAGTCCACGTGGCCGGGCGTGTCGATCATGTTCAGCACGTACGACTCGCCGGCAAGTTCACCCTCGGCCACCGTCCAGGGCAGCCGGACCGCCTGGCTCTTGATCGTGATGCCGCGTTCCCGCTCGATGTCCATCCGGTCGAGGTACTGCGCACGCATCTGCCGCGCGTCGACCACACCGGTCAGCTGCAACATCCGGTCGGCCAAGGTGGATTTGCCGTGATCGATGTGCGCGATGATGCAGAAGTTGCGGATCCGCTGCGGATCGGTGGTACCAGGGTCGAGCTTGGCGGGCACGCGGGGTCCGATCTCTCGGGGCTGGTCTCGGCAGTCTCGTCTCGTCAGCGTCGTCGTCTCGTTACGTCATTCTCCGATGGGTGCCTGTTCGGGCCCGATCGGTGCTCGACGACACCGCCCGGCGTGGTGCGCCGGTCAGTGTCCATGTTCCCATGCCCCGGTACGGGCCCTGCCATCATGGCGTCCGCCGGAGGTAGCGAGCTCACACCGCCGGGAGCCGTGAGGTCGCCGTGAGCTGCCGGCTCGCATCGGGTAGATACCGTGCCGGGGCGTGGACCTCGACGCGGCAGCCCGGTATGTCCGCACCCATGGCAGCCCGGTACAGATCGCCAGACTGGACCTGCTGACGACCGGCGAGGCGCCCGGTGCCGGCCTGGTCGAGCAGGTCACCGACGGTGTACACGAAGACGGCGGCTGGCCGGCGTACTGGTCGGACGGCGCGGCCAGTATCGAGGGGACCTGCGTACGCCTGCGGGAACTCGACGCGCTCGGGCTGCTCGGCACCCCTGCTGCCCGACGCGCGGTCCGTTGGCTGGTCAGCGTCCAGCAATCGGACGGCGGCTGGCACGAGGCCGCCGACCTGGCCAGTACCGCGCCGTCCTGGGTACGGCCCGGCGACCCCGCGGCCGGCTGGTACCTGACCGCCAGCGCCGCGTTCTGCGTGACCCGCGCGAGCAGCGGCGCCGCCACCCCGCCCGACGCGGCGATACGGGCCGCCAGGCGACTCGCCGGGGAGGTGTCCGAAGCCGGCACCCTGCCGTCGTTCCCGGCGACCCACTGGCTGACCGCCGCGCTCTGCTGGTCACTCGGCGACCGGGACACAGCGGAACGCCTGATGGACCGTTTCCGCTGGCCGGACTACCCACTGTCGGTGGCCGACTGGTCCTGGTACGCGGTCACCCTGGCGAACGTCGGGATAGCCTCCGACCATCCGGCGCTGCGGGTCGGACTCGACGCACTGACCGACGCGCAGAGCACCGACGGATCTCTGCCCGGCGCGGACTACCGGGGGCCGGACGTCGGGGTGACTCTCGATGCGCTCGCCGTCGACCTGATCGCCTCCAGGGCAACCGGTTCCTGATCCGATCCTGCCGGCTTTGAGAACGAGCGCTGAACCAGCGCTGATGCGCCTGCTGGCGAGCGGTGGGCACGCGGTCGGATGTACGGGCGTTGATCATGACCTGGTGGCCGCTCGCCGGCGTCGATCATGGCTTGAGCGCCGATGCCGTTCACTGGAGGGCTCAGCTTGAGGTGAATGAACTCGCGCAGCGGTCTTCTACCACTCCAGCGTAGGCATCTTCCCCGAATGGCTGTTAGATCCCTTTTGCCGATGGCACATTACGGGAAAATGCTCCTTTTCGAGCCACTCAAAAGTAGATTTTCCCGAAAGTCCGATTCGGTAATCGTGACAAACCTACTTTTTCGGCGAAAATGTGCAGCGGCAACGGCGCCGAGCGGTGGCCGTTTTGCTCCGCCGTCACGCCGACTGATAGCCTGGCACCTCGCGCGTGCTGTCGCGAGAGTGACTCATGCACGGCATTCGATTGCCGAAACCTCCTTACGGAGGCTCGGCAGTTCACCGAACCGAAATCGACCAGACTGAGGCTGTCGCGTGGCGAACATCAAGTCCCAGATCAAGCGCAACCGGCAGAACGAGAAGCGCCGCCTGCGCAACAAGGCGGTCAAGTCTTCTCTGAAGACGGCCGTTCGCTCGTTCCGTGAGGCCGCTGCGGCCGGCGACCCGGAGAAGGCTGGCGCTGCGCTGCGCGAGGCCTCCCGCAAGCTGGACAAGGCTGCCAGCAAGGGTGTCATCCACAAGAACCAGGCGGCGAACCGCAAGTCGGCCATCGCCAAGCGGTTCGCGGAGGTCGCCGCCTCCTGAGGCGGCGCTCGCCCAAAATTTCCAGGGCGGGGTGGTCGGTGACGACCTCCCCGCTCTTGTTCTGCCCGCAATCGGCGGCGAAGCCTCGTCAAGAATCGGTGGCAGCCTCGTCAAGGCCGACAGAACCCGGACAGCACGGAACTCTTTTCGCGTTCTCGGCGGCGCCCAAGGCAGCTCAGAGCAGCTCCAGCTCGAGGCGATGTCAGCTCTCGGCGTGGCTGGTCCGACGGGCACCGACCACCGCGAGTACTGCTCGCTCCAGGGCGTACGCACGGTCATCGGCACCGCCCTTGACCTCGGCGTTGACCACTGCGGCGGCATGCATCGCTGCGGCCAGGCCATCCGGTGTCCAACCGCGGGCCACCCGCTGTGCCCGTTCGATCTTCCAGGCCGGCATTCCCAGCTTGCTCGCCAACTGGTAGGCGTTACCGCGGAGACCGGCAACCCGGGCAGCGGTACGAACCCCGTCGGCCAACGCGTCGGCGATGGGCACCGGGTCGACTCCGATGTGCAGAGCCCAGCGCAGCGCCTCCAGCGCCCCGGCCGCGTCACCGACCATTGCCGCGTCCGCCACGGTGAAGCCACTGACCTCCGCCCGACCCTGGTAGTAGCGGTTGACCAGTTCGACGCTCAGGTTGCCACCGGTGTCGGCGACCAATTGCGCGCAGGCTGACGCCAGTTCCCGTAGATCGTTGCCGATCGCCGCGATCAGTGCGTCGGCTGCGTGCTCCGGGCAGCGCCCGCCGAGAGCCCGTACCTCGTCGCGGACAAAGGCGGTCCGTTCCCGGGGGCGGGTGATCCGGGCGGCGCGGACGACGTCGACCCCCGCCTTCTGCAACCCGTCGGCGATCGCCTTGCCCTTGTTCCCGCCGGCATGCGTCATCACCAGGCAAACGTCCTCGACCGGCCGGCGGGCGTAGTCGAGCAGCACCGGGGCTAGGTCCTTCTTGACATCCTGTGCATTGCGGACGACCACCACGCGACGGCCACCGAACAGCGACGGGCTGGTCATGGTGGCCAGTTCGCCGGCGGTCAGAGCCGACGCCTCGCACTCCCGGACCTCGGCGTCAGGTTCCGCCTGTCGGACGGCGGTGACCACCGCCGCCACGGCGCGAGCAACGAGGAGTTCCTCGTCACCGAGGATCAGCCGAACCAACGACACCGTGGCAGTGGCAGTCACCGTCTCATCCTGGCACGCGCCGTCCGCGGCTCGTACGGGACCGGGCGAACCGAAGGCACCAGAGCGTCGGGTACTGCCGACGATGTCGCGAATGGTCTGGCCTGTCCGGCCGATCAGGGTGGTATCCGGTCCGGGCCGAGTCCGTGTCGGACCACTGCGAGCTGTCCGTGATCGGTGAGCACCACGGCGACGTCCCCGTCCCGGTCTGTACGCAGTACCTGGGCGCCGGTACGCCCCAGCCGGGTCAATAGCCTGTCGTTGGGTTGACCGTAGTCGTTGTCTGCGCCGACCGACACGATTGCCACCGTGGGCGCCACCGCGGTGAAGAACCCGGCATCCTGGTGCGCGCTGCCGTGATGTGGAACCTTCAGTACGTCGCTGCGCAGTGCGGCACCACCGCTGCGCAGCGCGGCCTCCTCTTCCGGACCGGCGTCTCCGGTCAGCAGGACCGAGTGTCCCCCGGTGGTGGCCCGCAACACGACGCAGTTGTTGTTGGTGTCCGATTCCGTGCCGGTCATCACCCGTGGGGTGCCCAGCACGGTGAGCCGGAGCGATCCCGCGTGGTAGGTCCACCCGGGTGCCGCGCCGAACGGGCTCAACTGGTGTGCGTGGGCCGCCCGCAGTACCCGGTCCCGCCCACCCGAGGTACCCCGGAAGCGGGACACGGCCACCGCGCCGACCCGCCGGCCGGCGAAGACACCGTCCACTCCGCCGACATGATCGGCATCGTCATGGGTGAACACCAACAGGGGCACCGACCGAACCGCCAACTGACGCAGGCAGCGGTCGATGGCTGTCGGTTCCGGGCCGGCGTCGACGACGATTGCCTGGCCCGGCCCGACTCTCAGCGCGAGACCGTCGCCCTGACCGACATCGCAGGCTACGAAGAACCATCCGGTCGGCGGCCAGCCACCTGCCAGCCATCGGACCGGTACCGCGCCGACAACGACGGCCAGAGTGAGGACCAGGACCACCCGCCGTGCGGTCGGATGCCCGGCCGCCACGACCATCCCGAGCAGCAGCGCGGCCAGCAGCAGACCGCCAGCCACACCGCCCGGCCAGGGCAGGACCGCGGCAGGTACCCGGGCCGCGGTGTGAGCCACCAGCACCAGCCACCGGCACGGCCACGCGGCCAGCCAGGCCAGCAGGTGCGCACCGGCCGGGGTGACCGGTGAGAGCACCGCGGAGAGCACCCCGAGCACCGTGGCCGGCGCCACGGCCGGCTCGGCCAGCACATTGGCGGGGATGCTGGCGAGGCCGACCGTACCGCTGTAACCGGCAATCACGGGCGCGCACGCCACGTGTGCGGCGACGGAGATGGCAACGACCTCAGCGACCCCCCGCGGTACCCGACGCCGACGCAGCGCGTCCCGCCAGGCCGGTGCGAACAGCAACAATCCGAGCGTGGCCAGTACGGACAGGGTGAACCCCAACTGGCTCGCCAACTGCGGATCGGTGAGGAGCAGCAGATATGTGGTCGCTGCGAGCGCGGGGACGCTGGACCGTGGCCGATGCAGTGCCAGCGCCACCAACCCCAGACCACCCATCAGCGCCGCGCGCAGCACACTGGGATCGGGGCGTACCAGGATGACGAACCCGACGGTGCCGAGCAGCCCTGTCACTGCGGCGACCCGGGGCCCGGCACGGCTCCAGCGAGCCAGCAACAGGACGAAGCCCAGTACCACCGCGAGGTTGGAACCGCTCACGGCGGTCAGGTGGGTCATCCCGGCGGCGGTGAAGTCCTTGACGATCGCCGGGTCGAGGTTGCTGGTGTCGCCGGTCACCAGGCCCGGGAGCAGACCGCCAGGTTCGGCGGGCAGACCTCGGCAGGCGTCCCGCAGGCCGGCCCGCAGCCGACCAGCGATCCGCTGATACCAGGGCGGCCAACCGATCAGGTGGGGTGGTGCGCGTACGGAGAGCACCGCTGCGGTGAGATCCGCCCGATCCGGCCGGCCCAGGTGTCCCGTCACGGCAACTCGTTGCCCGGGCAGCAGGGAACGCCACCGGTCGCTGCTGCCGAACACCAGGACGGGTGCCTGCAGCCGGACTGGCCCGGAGTCCGACGCCGCTACGTCGTAGCGGCGCAGGGTCGCGTGCACCAGCCAGGTCGGTGGGCCGAACGCGAAGTGCCGGATCGCGTGTGGGTCGCTGTCCAGCGTCAGCTCGGCCCGGACCACGGCGGCCCGGGCTGCCAGGGCAGCCAGTTCGCTGTCGTAGAGCAGTTGGGTCCGCGCCGCGGTGGCGACCGCGCCGCTGCCCACACCCAGCAGCACCGGCAGCAGGATGCGAATCATGAGACCCAGGAACCGGTAGCGGTCGGCTGAGCTCCGGCCCTGCGCCGTGCCACCGCAACCGGCGAGCAGGTGACCGGTCGCCAGCAGCAGGCCCAGCGCGAATGCCGTGCCGGCGAGCAACAGGGCCGACTGGGGGCGCCACCGGATCGCAGCCAGTACGGCGAACCAGGCTCCCATCGCCAGGCCGGCCAATCGGAGGTCGGCGCCCCGGTCGCGGCCTCCGGCCCGTCCCTTCGCCAGATCATCGGCACGCCCTTCGCCGGGCGGTGCGACCGGGACGCGCACCGCCCGGCGTGCCGGGGCGTTCATACCGTCACCAGTTTCTTCAGTTCCCCGAAACGCGCGTCACCGATCCCGCTGACCTGCTTGAGTTCGTCGACCGAGCGGAACCCGCCGTGTTCGTTCCGGAAAGTCAGGATGCGCTGCGCGAGGGCTGGGCCGATGCCGGGGAGCCGGTCGAGGTCGGCGACGGTCGCGGTGTTCAGGTTGATCCGGGCGCCGGGGGCAGCCGCCCCACCCGGGCCAGCGGCCGCGCCGCCGGTGTCTGCGGTGCCCGGCGGTGGGCTCACCCCGACCAGGATCTGTTCACCGTCGACCACCTTGCGGGCGAGGTTGATCAGGCCCACATCGGTTCCCGGCAGGGGGCCACCGGCTGCGGCGATCGCGTCCGCGACCCGGGCGCCCGCCGGCAGCCGGACCAGCCCGGGATGGCGTACCTTGCCTGCGACCGCGACCACCAGTCCCGCCGAGCGGGAAGGGGTGGCACCGGTCGATGCGGCGCCAACGCCGTTGGGACCGGTGGCAGAGGGCGCGGCCGTACCGGGCGGCCGGGGAGCGGCAACCGGTTCGCCAACCGGTCGCAACCGCCAGGCGATCGCTCCCGCTATCAGGACCGCGAGCAACGCGACCACCACCAGCGCCCGTAGTCCACGGCGACCGGGATCGAGTAACGCCGCGCGGACCCCGAGTAGGCGCGCCGAATGTGCGCGCCACCCCTCGCGGCCGGTGCCGTACCGGCGCACACCATCCGGCGTCAGTGCCGATTCCGGCTCGCAGTCCGGCGCGGCTTCAGTGCCCGGCACAGCCACCGGGTGCGGATCAGCCAGCCCGACATTCCGGTCCGGAGGAACAACCGGATCGGGTCCGATGCGGGGAGGGCGGTCCGTGACCGGATCCACCGGTGCCGATCCGGCGAACTCTCGATCCACACCACCAGCCGTCGACTCCGCTCCGGGCCGGCGGCCTGCGGGCAAGGTCTGCTGAAGTCGGCGGTGGGCGATACCAGGCACTGACCGATCGCGATGGGAGAGGAACACGCGGCGACCCTAGGTCGCTGCGCCGGATCGTCGCCATCGGCAGCAACCGCCCTGTGGACAACGTCGGGGCAGGCTGTGGACAACCGGTTCCATCCGCGTCGGATGTGCTACCCGACAGCGCCGGGAGTCGCACGGCCCAGCCACACCGAGCCGGCCCGCGCCTCCCGGCAACTGTGCCGGAAATGCCGTGGATCAGTTGGCGGCCTTGGCCGACACCACCTTGAAGATCTTGCCCTGCATGCAGTGGCTCATCAGGCCCTTCTGCTGGTAGCCGCGCACCACCACGTCGGTGTCGGGGCGCAGCACCTTCTTCGCCTGGGCGTTCGCACCGACCAGTTCGAAGTTCCCGTTCGACGTGCGCAGGATCAGGCAGCCCGGCTCAACGCCCTTGGCCATCGTGCCCCGGTGGGTCTCCAGGTCCGTGGCCGGCGGCGGGGGCTCGGAGGGAGCCACCCCGGGCTGCGACCGGGACGGTCCCTGTCCACCCGGCGACTTCGATGTTCCCGCCGATGCTGAACCGGATGGGCTCGCCGTGGCCGACGGTCCCGCCGAGCCCGGCGCCGGGGAACCCTGGTCCGAGTTCGACTTGCAGCCCGCCAGCAGTCCGGTGCCCAGGGCGGCAGCCAACAGGATCCCGCCGAGCGCCCGGCTGCGCGGGCGCCGACCGTACTTCCCGACCGCCAGGTCACCGCGACGCTTGGCGAGCACTGTGGTCAGCGGTCCGTACCGTTGCCTCGCGTCAACACTCATGCTCCTTGGACGCCGGACGACGCCGCACGGTTCCATCACGCTGCCGCAGCGGCTCAGAAGGCGTCCGGGTTGGGGCCGGAAGCACCGGTGTCGATGCTGGTCACCGGCGGGGCGCCGAGGTTGTAGCCGTACAGTCGCCAGCCCGCGCCACGGCGCCGTAACTCGATCCAGTGACAGTTGTCCAACCCGGACAGGGTGGCCCAGGCCTCGTCCGGCCAGCCGAGCAACGCACCACATCCGCGCTTGGCGGAACCACCGTGCGTGACGACGAGTACGGTCCCATCGGGTGCCCGGTCCGCTGCCGCGTTGAGCGCCTCGACCATCCGCTTTCCGACGTCGATCTGGTTCTCGACGCCGTCGATGGGCACCGAGAGGCCGGTCCGCCAGCGCTTGTTCTCCTCCGGGTAGCCGACCGCGATCTCGTCGTCGGTCAGCCCCTCCCAGATCCCGTACGCACGTTCCCGCAGCAACGGGTCGGTGACGATCGGTAGTCCGGTAACGTCCGCGATCGCACCGGCGGTCTCCCGCGCGCGCCGCAGGTCACTGCTGACCAGTACGTCGGGCCGCTCGACGGCGAGGCTGGCCGCGGCCCGTCGGGCCTCGGCGTGACCGACCTCGTCGAGGCCCACGTCGCTGTGTCCCTGTACCCGGTGGGCGGCGTTCCAACTGGTCCGGCCGTGCCGGCAGATCAGCAGCCGGGTCACCCCTGTTCCCGGCGGGATTCACCGACGGCGCTGGGCTCGGCCGGGTCGGTGAACGGGATCGCCGGGCAGTCCCGCCAGAGTCGTTCCAGCTCGTAGAACGCGCGCTCCTCGTTGTGCTGCACGTGCACGACCACGTCGGCGTAGTCCAGCAGCACCCACCGGCCGTCCCGCTGGCCCTCCCGGCGGATCGGCTTCTCCGACTCGGCGAGCAGGCGTTCCTCGACGGAGTCGACGATCGCCCGGACCTGACGCTCGTTGGAGGCGGAGGCCAGCACGAACACGTCGGTGATGACCAACTGCTCGCTGACGTCGATGAGGACGATGTTCTCGGCCTTCCGGTCCGCTGCGGCGGCAGCGGCGGCGAGTGCTAGCTCACGGGCGTGTTCGGTAGCGGGCACGGGTTCCCTTCCGGTGGTGGTGTACAGCTCCCAGGTTCTCACACCGTCTGTACAGCTATCCGCCCTCGCCCGTGGATCCGGGCATTCTTCGCGACCGGATCGCGGCGAGGATGACCAGGGCACACAGCGCGGCAGCGGTCAGCAGGGTGGCGACCGCGATGAAACCGGGGCTGCGCTGAGTCCGGCTGCCGGGCACGGGCGGCACCGTTGGAGGCTGCCACAGGCTCTCGCCGAGCGAGGATGCCGCGAGTATCGGTACGCCGGCCGTCGGGACCAGGGTCATCAGCCGGTACGTGTTCTCCGTGCTCTACCGGCCGGGCGTGATCAGTCGTCCGTGGACCGGTAGAGGTTGCGTTTGGCGATGTACTGCACGACGCCGTCGGGCACCAGGTACCAGACCGGTTTGCCGGCCGCGACCCGCTGCCGGCAGTCGCTGGAGGAGATCGCCATGGCGGGCACCTCGACCAGCCTGGCGGTGTCGCGGGGCAGGTGCGCGGCGGACAGTTCGTATCCGGGTCGGGTGACCGCGACGAAGTGCGCGAGGTCGAAGACCTGCTGGGCGTCCTTCCAGGACAGGATCGCGGCGAGCGCGTCGGCGCCAGTGATGAAGTACAGCTCGACGCCCGGGCCGTAGCCGGCGCTCAGGTCGCGCAGGGTGTCCACCGTGTAGGTGGGTCCGGGGCGGTCGATGTCGACCCGGCTGACCGCGAACCTCGGGTTGGAGGCGGTGGCGATGACCGTCATCAGGTACCGGTCCTCGGCCGGGCTGACGTGGCTGTGGCTCTTCTGCCACGGCTGACCGGTGGGTACGAACACCACTTCGTCGAGCGAGAACCGGTCTTGTACCTCGCTGGCCGCGACCAGGTGCCCGTGGTGGACCGGGTCGAACGTGCCGCCCATGATCCCGATACGCCGCCGGGGCGTCTCCTGCCGCATCCGGGCATCCTATGCGTCGGTGCCCGCCGGGCCGCCGCAGCCGGGCCGAGGGACGGCGACCCGGTCGGCGGCGGGGGGGGCGGCGGGCAGCGGCGGGGGGCGGCGGGCAGCGGCAGCGGCGGCGGCGGCGGCTCAGTCGATGCCGGGCAGCGGCGGCGGGCCGGTCTCCCAGCGCAGCAGCCGTACCGCCTTGCCGACCTCGGTACGCGGCAGGCTGCCGGGTACACCGACCCGCACCTCGCAGCGCAACCCGAGCCGTTCGCGCAGCGCTGCGGTGAGCCGGTCGGTGACCGGCGCAGGGTCGGTGTCGGCGGCGGTCTCGGCGCAGACGACCAGCCGGGTCTGTGCGGTCCTCGTGTCCAGTACCAGCAGGTACGCCGGCGCCACCGCGGCGTCGGCGAGCAGTACGGCCTCGATCTCGCTGGGGTAGACGTTGACGCCGCGGACGACCAGCATGTCGTCCCGGCGCCCGACGATGCGGCTCATCCGGGTGCTGGTCCGCCCGTCCGGGCTGGGCTGGTGGTTGAGCCGGGCGAGGTCGCCGGTGCGGTAGCGCAGCAGCGGCAACGCCTCCTTGGTGAAGGTGGTGATGGCCAGTTCGCCGAGTTCACCGTCGGCCACCGGTTCGCCGGTGGCCGGGTCGAGCGCCTCCACGTAGAAGTGGTCGTCCTGAACGTGCAGCCAGCTGCCCGAGTCGAGGGTCTGGCAGGCCACCCCGGGGCCGATGATCTCGGACAGCCCGTAGATGTCGAGGGCCCGTACGCCCAGCAGTTCCTGCACCTTGTCGCGCATCGGGTCGGTCCACGGCTCGGCCCCGTGTACGCCGACGCGCAGGCTGATCTGGTCGGGGCCGACACCGGCAGCGGCGAACGCCTCACCGAGATAGACCGCGTACGACGGGGTGCAGGTGAGGATGTCGGGGGTGAGGTCGAGGATGAGGCGGACCTGGCGTTGGGTCATGCCCGCCGAGATCGGTACGACGGTGGCGCCCAACACGCGGGCGCCGTGGTGCACCCCCAGGCCGCCGGTGAACAGCCCGTAGCCGTAGGCGTTGTGGATCGTCGACTGCGGGGTGGCGCCGGCGCCGGCCAGGCAGCGGGCCATCACCTGGCCCCACAGCCGCAGGTCTGCCTCGGTGTAGCCGACGATGGTGGGTCGGCCGGACGTGCCGGACGAGCCGTGCACGCCGGCCAGTTCGGTCCGGTTGACGGCGAGCATCCCGAACGGGTAGTGCTGCCACAGGTCGTCCTTGCCGACGGTGGGCAGCCGGGCGACGTCGGTCAGTTCCAGTCCAGCACCGGAGTCGATCCCGGCGTCGCGCAGCCGACCGGCCTGCAGCCCGTCGACGCTGAGCAGCCGATCGACCAGCGCCCGCAGCCGGCGGGTCTGCAGGGCGGTCCGCGCGTCCACCGACATGGTCTCCGCCGGGTCGAAGATCATCGGGCCTCCTTGCCTGCGCCGGTCGGTGTGCGGCCGGTGTCGTGGGTGCGCACGTACTCGCGGGCGCGCAGTGCGGTACGCAACTCGTCGGTCTGCATCGTCACCGACCGGTGCACCGCGGGCGCCAGGCCCGGGGTGGCGAGCAACCGCTCACTGTCGCGTACGGTGTCCGCCATCACCGCGAACCGGGGGTATCCGACCAGCGGTAGCAGTGCCGTCATCTCGGCGTCCCGACCATCGGTCGCGGCGACGATCTCGGCGGCGAAGCGCGGCACGTACGGCGCAGTCACCGTTGCCTGCTCGGGCTGCCAGAAGCCCTGCCCCAGTGCCTCCAGGTGCCGGTTGGTGAGCGATCGGTCGGTCATCATGGCCGTCCACGCGGTGTCCTTGGCCGCGGCGTCGGGCAGCGCGGCCCGGCACTCCACCGCGTGTACGGCGCCCTGGGCGGTACCGTCGCGGGCCAGTTCGGCGTCGATCTCGGTGCTGCCGGCGCGCTCCAGTACGACCAGCCGGCGCAGGATCGACCAGCGCAGTTCGGCGTCGAGGTGCAGCCCGTCGGGTAGTCCGCGACCGGTGAGCCAGTCGAGCATGGTCCCTGCCGTCGCCGGCGTGGTGCAGTCGATCACGCCCCGGGCGGCGGCGAGTTGGCGGCCGCTGCCGGGGCCGGCGGTGGCGAGCACGCTGCGGCACGTCTCACCAAGGACGCCCAGGGTGTCGTCCCGTTCGCCCGGCGGAAGGTACCGGTCGGCGACGAACTCCCGTGCGTAGCGCAGCATCGTACGTACCACGCCCAGTTGCGGTTCGTTGCCCACCCCGGCCACCACAAGCTCCACAAAGGACTGTGCGGGCCATTCGGCTGCCTGGACCAGATCCCAGCCTGCCCCCCACAGCAGTGCCCGGGCCAGCGGGTCGGTGATCGCCGGCAGCAGTTCGGACAGCCGGTCCAGTTCACCGGGCAGGAACCGTACCGTGGCGAAGCTGAAGTCACCGTCGTTGAGCAGCAGCAGGTCGGCGGCCGGGGTACCGGTCAGTTCCGGTACCGGGGTGCTCCCGCCGTCCGATGCCGGGTCGAGCGTGACACCGACCCGCTGCGAACAGGTCAGCGCACCGTCGTCGCAGCGGTACAGGCCGACGTCGATGCGTTGCGGGCGCAGCGGCACACCGTCCGGGGCGGTCTGGGTCACCGTCACCGCGGTGTAGCGACCATCGGCGTCCAGTTGCGTGGCCGGGACCAGGGTGTTCACCCCGGACCGGCGCAGCCACACGCTCGCCCAGTCGGCCAGGTCCTGCCCGCTGGCCGCCGACAGCGAGTCGAACAGGTCGGCGAGCGTCGCATTGTCGTACGCGTGCCGTTCGAAGTGCAGCCGCAGACCGGCCAGGAACCGCTCGTCGCCGAGCCAGGCCGCCAGTTGGCGCAGCACCGAGGCGCCCTTCGGATAGGAGATGGCGTCGAAGTTGAGCAGCGCGTGCGCGGCGTCGACGACCGTGTCGGGTGCCACCGGGTGCGTCCAACTGGACTGGTCCGCACGATATCCGTGCAACTTACGGCCACCGGCGAAGCCGGCCCAGGCGTGCCGGAACCGGGTCGCCCCGGGCAGGATCCGGTACGCCAGATAGGTGGCGAACGACTCGTTGAGCCACAGATCGTCCCACCAGCGCATGGTGACCAGGTCGCCGAACCACATGTGCGCCATCTCGTGTGCGACGACCGCGGCCCGGGACTCCCGTTCGGCCTCGGTGACCGCCGAACGGAACAGCAGCTCGTCGCGGAACGTCACGCACCCGGGGTTCTCCATTGCACCGGCGTTGAACTCCGGTACGAACACCTGGTCGTAGCTGTCGCCGAACGGGTAACGGACCCCGAACATCGCGTGGTAGGCGTCGAAGCACTGCCCGGTCACGGTGAACAGTTCGTCCGTGTCGCTGTCGAGGTGCTCGGCGAGCGAGCGCCGGCAGTGCCAGCCGATCCGGATCTGCTCGTGCGTACGGTACCGGGAATGGTACGGCCCGGCACAGACCGTCATCATGTACGTGGCGATCGGCCGGGTGGTGGGGAACTCCCAGCGGGCCGCGCCACCGTCGGTGACCTGACCGGTACGGGTACCGGCCTCGTGGGACAGCACCGTCCAAGCCGACGGCGCGGTCACCGACAGCGTCAGCGGCGCCTTCAGGTCCGGCTGGTCGAAGCAGCAGAAGATGCGCTGCGCGTTGTCCAGGAAGCTCATCGCGTACAGGTAGGTCTCGCCGTCGGCGGGGTCGACGAACCGGTGCAGTCCCTGGCCGGTGTGCGAGAAGTCCAGTTCGGCGTGCACCACCAGTTCGTTGCTGGCGGCCAGGTCGGGCAGCGGCAACCGGTTGTCCTGGCACTCCAGCGGCAGTTCCCGCCCGTTGAGGGTGGCCGAGCGCAACCGGCCGACCAGCTCCGCGAAGCTGGTCGAGCCTGGCAGTGCGCAGTCGAAACGCACCGTACTGACCGACTCGAACACCGCGTCTGTGCAGGTCAGGTCCAGATCGACGAGGTAGGACCGTACGGTGAGCAGGCGGGCGCGGTTGACGGCTTCGTCGTGGGTGAGGCTGAGCATGTGCCCATCATGCTCGGCCGCACGACCGCTGTCAGCGCCCCCGCACGGGCTGCCGCATCTGGCCGGTCCTGGTCAGGTGCGGCAGCCGGCCGGACCAGCCGCAGCTGGCCGGGCCCGGTCAGGGCAGCGGGACGGCGCGGGCCCGCAGCGCGACGCGTACCTCGTGGTCCTGGTCGGTGATGCCGCGCCGCAGCACCGGGTCGAGGTCCGGGGTGGCGAGCAGCCGTTCGGCCGCGTCAACCGTCGCCGGCCGTACCGCGCAGGACGGGTACCCGGCGTATGCGGTGATCATCACCATGACGGGGCTGCGCCACCGCGTGACGGCGGGTACCTCGGCGAAGAAACGGTCCACGTACCCGTCGGTCAGTTCGGCGTGCTCCGGGCGCCAGAAGCCGCGGCCGTACGCCTCCAGGTGCCGGTTGGACAGCGTGCGGTCGGTCATCATCGCCGTCCACGCCGCGTCCTTCGCCGCGGACTCGGGCAGCGCGGCGCGGCACCGGATGGCGCTGCTCTCACCGGCCGCGCTGCGGTCGGCGGCCAGTTCCCGCTCGATCTCGCTACGCCCGGCGACGCCGAGCACGATGAGTCGCTCCAGCACGCTCCAGCGCAGCTCGGAGTCCATCTGCACGCCGTCCGGCCGGGCCGCACCGGCCAGCCAGTCGCGCAGCAGCGCCAGCTCCTCGTCGGTACCGGCGTAGGCGGCGATCCCACGGACCGCGGCCAGCCGCCGGCCCTGGTCGTCGCCGGCCCCGTCGAGCAGCTGCCGACACAGGGTGGTCAGCCGGTGCAGGACCGGACCGCGCCGTTCGGCCGGCAGGTAGCGGTGCGTCAGGAAACGGCGTACCAGCTGGAGCAGTTCCTCCAGGATCGCCAGCTCCGGCTCCGCCGGCAGCGCCGCGACCAGCAGATCCACGAACTGTTCGGGGGCCAGTTCGCCGGAACGCAGCATGTCCCACGCTGCCGACCACACCACGGTGCGCGACACCGGGTCGGCCAGCGCGGGCAGCAGCGTGGGCAGCCGGTCGACCGCACCGGGCACGAACCGTACCCGGGCGAAGCTCAGATCGCCGTCGTTGACCAGCAGCAGGTCCGCGGCCGGACGGCCGACGAGTTCGGGTACCGGCGTACGGCCACCGTCGACGGCCGGGTCGCAGGCCACCTCGATGGTGTCGGATTCCAGTGCGGTGCCGGCACCGGTCGCGGTGTAGCAGCCGACGGCGATCCGGTGCGGACGCAGGTACGGGTGGCGTTGCGGGGCGCGCTGCTCGATGTGCACCGAGCGGTACCGGCCGTCGTCGGTCTCCACCACCGGTACGAGGGTGTTGACCTCGGGGCGACGCAGCCACAGCTCCGCCCAGTCGGTCAGGTCGCGGCCGGCGGCCTTCGCCATCGTGCCGATCAGATCGGCCAGCGTGGCGTTGCGGTAGGCGAAGCGTTGGAAGTAGTCGCGCAGCCCGGCCAGGAAAGTCTCGTCGCCGAGCAGGGTGGCCAGTTGCCGGATCGCCGACGCGCCCTTCGGGTACGAGATGCTGTCCACGTTGAGCATCCCGTGGGTGACGTCCGGTACGTCGGCCGGCGCCACCGGATGCGTCGAGGGCCCCTGGTCGGCCTGGTAGCCGACGATCTTGCGGGTGACGTTGAAGGTCGCCCAGGCGTGCCGGAACCGGGTGGCCTCCGTGGCCACCCGGAACCCCAGGTACTCGGCGAACGACTCGTTCAGCCACAGGTCGTCCCACCAGCGCAGGGTGACCAGGTTGCCGAACCACATGTGCGCCATCTCGTGCGCGATGATCATCGCGCGCAGCTCCCGTTGCGCGTCGGTGACAGCGGAACGGAACAGCAATTCGTCGCGGAACGTCACGCAGCCGATGTTCTCCATCGCGCCGAAGGCCAGTCCGGCCACGAAGACCTGGTCGTACTTGGTGCCGAACGGGTAGCGCATGCCGAACGTCCGGTGGTACCAGTCGAGGCACTGGCCGGTGATCTCGAACAGTTCCTCCGCGTCGCTCTCCAGGTGCTCGGCGAGGGAGCGTCGGCAGTGCCAGCCCAGGGTGATCCCGTCATGGTCGGCGTACACCGAGTGGTAGGGGCCGGCGCAGACCGTGAACAGGTAGCAGGACATCGGTCCGACCTCGGTGAACTCCCACCGGCCGGGCGCGGTGCGGGTGCCGGTCCCGTTGCCCAGCACGACCCAGTCGTGCGGCGCGGTCACCGTCAGCCGCAGAGCTGCCTTCAGGTCGGGCTGATCGAAACAGGCGAAGATCCGCTGGGTGTCGGCCGGGGCGGCCTGGCCGTACAGGTAGGTTTCGCCGTCGGCCGGATCGACCACCCGGTGCAGGCCCTCCCCGCCAGACAGGTACGGCAGCTGCGCACGGACCACCAGTTCGTTGTCGGCGGCCAGATCGGTGAGTGCGAGCCGGCCGTCGGTCAGTTCGGTGGCGACCGGCCGACCGTTGAGGGTCGCGGTGGCTCCCGTACCGGTCAGTTCGACGAAGGTCGCGCTACCGGGCTCCAGGCACCGGAACCGGATCGTGGTCACCGAGCCGAACGATTCGGCGCCACGGGTCAGGTCGAGGTCGACGTCGTAGGACTGCACGGTCAGGATCCGGGCCCGTTCGACGGCCTCGACCTGGGTCAGAGAAGGCATCAGACCATCATGCCGTCCACTCGCCGGCTGCGCCGGACCCGTTGGCCCGCTGAGGCGTTGTCGCCACGCCCGAGTGCAACCCGGCACCCGGAAGCGGCGCCGCCTTGCCATCGAACCAACGGATCACGGCTCGCTCGACCAGGGGTTTCGAGACGCTGTCTAGAACAGCTGGCCGAGCAGTACGGCGATGATGGTGTAGACGGGCAGCGACGCGACGCAGATGAGTGCACCCCACTTCGGTGACCGGTCCACCGGGCCGGTGGAGCTGCGTGGCCGGCCGACGATGCCGACGACCAGGTAACCGACGAAGAAGGCGACCGCCGGGAACCCGCAGCAGGTCCAGGCGTACATGCTGAACGGGTCGGAGACGACCCGGTAGGAGTAGAGCTGCATCATGATCAGCTGGGCGAGCAGCCCTGCCGCCGAGGCGCCCGCGTACACGACGGCGTTACGTGCCAACGGCCGCAGGTTGGGCAGCAGTGCAGGCTGGTCGCCCAGATCGTCCGCGCTGTCCGCGGCGACGTTCGCGTCCTGCAGGCGCTGCCGGGCCCGAGCCAACCGGTCCTCCGGCGATGCGGGCAGGCCGAAGCTCACCGGGCCGGTGACCTCCGCCCGACCGGCGGGCCCGAACATCGGCGCGGGCAGCCGGAGCCGGCGGCCCAGATCGGTCAGGTCGCTCTGCTGCTGCATCAGCTTGTCGGACAGTTCGGTCGCGTCCGCCCGGGCCGCGGCCGCGCCCCGTTGCCGACCACCGGTACGCTCGCGTTCCTCCTGCCGCAGGGCGCCGAGCTGCTGGGCCGCCGACGCGTACGCTGCCCAGCTCTCGCCGTCGGTCATCGTCAGTCCTCTTCCGGGTGCAGGTCGGGGCAGCTGAACGGCACGATCAGTCCGGTCCGGTCGGAATGCCGGTCGATCAGCAGCGCCCGGTTGGGGCGCGGTCGCCACTCCAGTTCGAAGTCGTCGAGGAACGGGCCGAGTTCACCGCCCGGGATGTTCAGCGCGACCAGGCAGGCGACATCGTCCCGCCCGGACGAGCCACCGATGTCCTCGGAGAACCGGCGTAGGCCACGCCACCACCCGAGCAGGTGCACGCCGCGGGCCGGTCCCTGACGCAGCACGGTGTGCAGCGCCTCGTACCCGCTCATCCCGGTGTCGTCCAGGTCGGCCAGTGCGGCGCTGGCCGCGTCGGCACCGAACACCACGACGTACTCGGTGCTGCCGGTGGCGGCCAGTCGGCACAGCTCGGCGCGCAGCCCGGCGGCCTCGACCCGGGTCACCGACTGGCCGGCCGCCTCGATCCCCACCACGGTACGGTCGGCGACCTCGTCGGCGGCGGCGACCAGCGGTGCGACCACGAAGTGGGCGCTTCCCGGCTGATGTTGGCGGGCCAGCCCGGTGGCCGCGGCGTGCAGGATGTCGGCGCCGACCGGGCTGGGTCCGAGTACGGCGATGTGCCGGCCTGGGCTGGCGTCCAGCGGGAAGGCCGCAGTGGAGGAGGTGACGTCGACGTTGCGCCCGACCAGCGCCTGACGCCGACCACCGGGGGCGAGTCGCTGGTAGGTCGGGTCGTCGACGACCTGCTGGTCGGCGTAGCCGGCGAATACGGCCGGCGGCGCGCTGCCCGGTACCCGGGCCTGCCACAGTTCGCGGCGCAGCCAGTGCAGCCGGGCGGCATCGGCGTGCGCGTCGGGGAACCGGAACAGCCGGTTGTGGCCGACGATGCCGGCCGCGTCGTTGGCCACCGCGGTACCGACCGGCAGTCCGGCAGCGGCGTTGTTGAGCGGATCCAGTACGCCGGTGGCGCCGGCCAGCGCGATACGCAACGGGAACTGCCCGAAGATCGACTCGGACCTGGTGTACAGCGCCTCGACCCCGCTGGTGGTCTGGCTGGCCAGGATCAGGTGCACCCCGTACGAGCGCCCCTTGCGGGCCAGTTCCTCCATCAGGTCGGCGGCTTCCCGGGCGAGCCGGTCGTTGCCGGCGAACAGTACGTGGAACTCATCGATGACCGCGAGGATGCGCGGCATCGCCATGTCCACTGTGGAGCGAAGGTCGGCGATCTTGGTGACCGCGTTGCGTTTCATCGCCACCGCGCGGCGGGACATCTCCCGGGACAGTTCACGCAGCACCGCCACCCCGTATTCCCGGTCGGACTCGACCCCGACCGCGCGGGCGTGCGGGATCCAGGACTCGTCGCCGCGGGTCGGGGTGAACTCGGTGAACGACACGCCTTCCTTGAAGTCGAGCAGATACAGCGCCAGCTCGTCGGGCGAGTAACGGGACGCCAGCCCGTACAGCACGTCGAGCAGGAACACCGTCTTGCCCGATCCGGTACGGCCACCGACCAGCCAGTGCGGTGTTGCGTCGTCGAAGGCCAGTTCGACCGGCGCCATCCCGTCCCTGCCGACCAGGGTGCGCAGCCCCGTCACCGACGAGTCCGGCCAACGGCTGGCCGGCATGAGGTCGGCGAAACTGAGGGTGCCGGCGGCGCGCATCGCGGCGGCGAGCCGGCGGCTGACAGCATTGATGAGCCGGTCCGGCGGGCCGGCGGTCAGCGTCACCGGCACGTCCAGGCCACCGGCCGAGTATGCCGCGGCACCCGGGGGGTCGGCCAGTACGACGCCGTCGGCGGTGAACTGCGCGGCGACCGCGGACGGCAGCGGCGCCGGCTGCTCGACGTAGCCTTGCCGGGGCGGATACCCGGCCACCACCAGGTGCAGCCGGGCGGCAGGTCCGGCATGGGCCAGTGCCGCGAGCCGGGCCAGGTCGCTCGACGAGTCCAGCGAAGGTAGCGAACCGGCCACGACCAGCAGGTACGGGATGCCGGCCAGGTCACGACCGGCGTGCGCGGCCGCCTGCACCTGCCGTACGTGCCGTTCGGCTTCGTCCAGCACCGCGCGGAAACCGTCGCCGTCGGTCGCCGCCGACGGCATCACCCCGGCCTCCACCAGCGGCTGGAACGGCGCGAACGTTGCTCCCATCGCGGCACCGTCCACCGCGCGTACCTGCACCAGGCCTGCCGGGCAGGCGGCCAGCAGTCGCAGCAGCAGGCCGCGGATCAACCCGGCCACCTCGGTGGTGCGGGCGTCGGCGTCGATGGTCAGGTGTCCGGCACCGAGCAGCGGTACGACGGCGGGGAAGCTGGCCTGCGGTACGGGCTGTGCGGTACCGATCCGGACCGGTACCGCTCCGGTGGTAGTGGCGTCCCGACCGACCGGCAGTTCCATCACGGTGGCGTCCCAGTCGGTGCCGAGCCAACCGGGTATCAGCCGACGCGCGGCCGCGTCCAGCTGTTGCGCCAGCCGGGTCTGTTCGACCGCTGAAGTGTCGGCGTATGCCTGGTCCGCGCCGGGCAGGTCGAGGTCGGCCTGCGCCGCGCGTACCTGCGCGACTGCTTCCCGATGTGCGGCGACGGCTCGCCCGAATTCCGCCCGTACGCTGGGCACCCGTCGACCTCCTGGGTCCGTACCGATGAGGCCCGAGCGACGTTACCGCATCACCGCACACACGATCCGCAACCACCGGCACCGCCGGGTCACGGCGCGGCGGCGTACGCGAACCACGGTCGAGCAGCACCGTCGCCGCCGCGTACCCGGTCCTGCTACCGAGTGAACACGGATTGCCGATCTGTTGCAACCACTGCGTACTCTGAACGATGCCGTCTGTCACCTTGATCCACTCTGCGCCGTCCCGTCGACATCACCTTCCTACCGACATCCGCCGGCCGACCTCTACCGGCCGACGACACTGTGCCGACGACATTCGGCTGACGAGATCCTGATCGACGCCGAAGCTCGTCGCACCATCGCTCCGCGGGCGCCGAGGACGCCCACCAGGCGACAGCGGTCACTCCGGATCACGCTGCTGGTCCCCGAGACCTCGGAGGAGAACCATGATGGACGAGCCCATGACCGACGAGCACATGACCAGGGCGATCGGCCCGACGATCCCCCGCTGGCAGCTCGGTGAGGAACTGAACCGGCTGCGCAACCAGGCCGGTTGCAGCAAACAGCGGATCGCGCAACGTCTCCGGTGCTCGGTCAGCAAGATCGAGAAGATCGAGGCCGGTGACGTGAAGACCAACCTTGCCGAGCTGGAGGCGATCCTCACCGAGTACAACCTCCCGGAGCGCAACTGGGCGCCCCTGCTGGACCTGCAGCGTCTCGGCGCCACCCGCGGATGGTGGTCCCGGTTCGGCAGACTGCCCGCACCGTTCACCGACTTCCTCGGACTGGAGACCGCCGCGTCGGCCATCCGCAACGTCGAACTGTCGGTCGTACCGGGACTGTTCCAGACCGAGGAGTACGCCCAGGCACTGGCGGCCACCGACCGGGTCGAACCAACCGACGAGTCCGTGGAACGCGAGGTCGCCCTGCGGCTGGCCCGGCAGGAACAGATCCTCGGCACCGATCCACCGGAGATCACGCTGCTGCTCGACGAAGCCGTACTGCACCGTCAGGTCGGCGGCCCGCAGGTCCTGCGGCGCCAACTACTGGCCCTCGCCGGGTTACCGAGATCGGTACATCTGCAGGTCGTTCCGTTCTCTCAGGGCAGCTACCCCGGCGTCAACGGCCGTTTCATGATCTTCGAGTTCCCCGACGACCTGCACGAACCCGTCGTGTACGTGGAGACGCAGGCCGGCAACCTCTTCCTGGAACGGACCGAGGACGTGCAGCGCTGCACCCGCATCCACCAGCACCTGCTCGGCGCCGCACTGAGCCGGACCCGGTCGGCCGCGAGGATCAGGGAACTCGCCCGACAGCTGGACTGAACCCGCCGTACGGCACCCGGACGGTACGGCGTCCGGGCGCCGGCGCGCCTCAGCTCGCCGGGTCGGGCGCGGGCAGGATCTGCCGCAGTACCGGAGGCGGCGAATGGCGGCGCTTCCACTCCCGCGGATAGCCCAGCGACACCTCCTCGAACCGCACCCCGTCGTACCAGGTGGTCCGCGGGATGTGCAGGTGGCCGTAGACGACCACGTCGGCGCGGAAGCGCAGATGCCAGTCCGCGGTCAGTTCGGTGCCGCACCACTGGGCGAACAGCGGGTAGTGCAGGATCCTGGTCGGTTCCCGGACCAGCGGAAAATGGTTGACCAGCACCGTACGGGTGGACTCGGGCAGTTGCGAGAGCCGGTTGGCGGTGTACTCCACCCGGGCCCGGCACCAGTCGTCGCGCCCCGGGTACGGGTCGGGATACAGCAACCGCTCGTCGGTGCCCACCACACCCGCCTGGTACGCCAGCGCCAGGGACTGCTCCTTGTCTGCCGCTTCGGGAACCCGGAAGGTGTAGTCGTAGAGCAGGAACATCGGCGCGACGGTCACCGGGCCACCGGGCCCGGTCCAGACCGGGTACGCGTCCTCCGGGGTGTGCACGCCCAGTTGCCGGGCGATCTGCACCAGGTGCCGGTACCGGTCCTCGCCACGCAGTTGTACCGCGTCCTTCGGGTGCGTCCACAGCTCGTGGTTGCCGGGCACCCAGACCACCGTGGCGAACCGTTCCCGGGCGGTGCGCAGCAACTGCTCGATGTCGGCGACCTGTTCGGCCACGTCACCGGCCACGATCAGCCAGTCCTCGTCCGAGGTGGGGCGCAGCCGGTCGATCAGGTCCTGGTTCTCCTGGTAGGCGACGTGCAGGTCGCTGGTGGCCCACAGCCTGGGACCCGCTTCGTCAGACACGCCGCCATGGTAGTGACCCGGGACCGGCCCGGCGATCCCATGCCCCGCTGCGGCGTCGTAGGGTCCGGCCATGACACGGCTGAGTGAGGTTCCCGGCTACCGCCGGTTCTGGACGGCCGGCACCGTGTCGGACCTCGGTGGCTCGGTGACCGGTCTGGCGCTGCCGATCCTCGCCGTCGTCACCCTGCACGCCAGCGCCACCGGCCTGGGCCTGCTCAACGGCGCCCGCTGGGTGCCGTACCTGCTGTTCGGGCTGCTGGCCGGCGTGCTGGTGGACCGGCACGCGCGCCGGCCCGTGCTGATCGGTACGGACCTGGCCCGTGCCGCGCTGCTGTGCGCGGTCCCCGTTCTGTACGCGCTCGACCTGCTCACCCTCCCGGTACTGATCCTCCTGGTCGCGGCACTCGGTGCGTTGTCGTTGTTCTTCGACGCCGCGAACCAGGCGTTCCTGCCGCGGCTGGTGCCGCGGTCGTTGCTGACCGTCGGCAACGCCCGGTTGGAGCAGTCCAGCGCGGCCGCGCAGGCGACCGGCCCACTGCTGGCCGGTGCCCTGGTCAAGCTACTCAGCGCACCGCTGGCCATCGCGGTGGACGCGGCGTCCTATCTGGTCTCCGGGCTGTTGCTGGCCACGGTCCGGGTGGCCGATCCGGCGTCCCCACCGACCGCACGGCGCCATCTGTTCACCGAACTGCGCGAGGGCACCTCCTGGGTGTACCGGCATCGGATGCTGGCTCCGATGGCGGTCAGCGGGCACCTGTGGTTCCTGGCGCACAGCATGCTGACGACCGTCTACGTGTTGTACGCGGTGCGTTCCCCGGCGGCCGGCGGGCTGGGGCTGGGCGCCTTCCAGCTCGGCCTGACCTACGCCGCGGCCGGCCTCGGTGCGGTCCTCGGTGGCGCCGCGGCACACCGGGCAGCGCTGAAGTTCGGGGTGGGCCGTGTGATGGTCGCGACCAACGTGCTGATGCCGTGGCCGTGGCTGCTGGTGCCGTTGGCCGGCGGCGGGAACTCGGCGCTGGTCCTGCTCGCGGCCGGGCAGCTGCTGTTCTGGCTGGTGTTGGGTGCGCAGGGGCCGATCGACATGGGCTACCGCCAGTCGGTGACGCCGGACCGGTTGCAGGGCCGGATGAACACCACGATCCGCTCCCTCAACCGGAGCGCGGCGATGCTCGGCGCGCCGCTGGGTGGTCTGCTCGCCGACGCCACGACCTACCGGACCGCGTTGTGGGTCGGGATCGGTGGGCTGGTGCTGTCGGCTCTGGTGCTGGCGGTGTCACCGGTCCGGCACGCCGACAGCTCTGATGCCGCGCAGGATGGCTCTGTCACGAGCGGATCGGCGGATCCGGCCCCACCGGCCGGTTCCAGGCGCGGCTGACCACGCGGGCGGGCCACCGCCGGCCCGGCCCGGTGGTACCGTCGGGACATGCGGACGAACTGTCTCAGTCTCGGCTGGTGGCGCCCCTGACGGGCGGCACCTCCTCCGCGTATTTCCTGCACGCGGCCGCCCGGACCGGGCGGCCGTTTCGTGTGTCAGCGGGCCGCTGACCCGGTACGGGTGGCTCCCTTCTCAAGGAGTCCTCATGTCCCGTCGTCTCACCGGCTTCACCCCCTCGGGCGACCTGCACCTGGGCAACTACGTGGGTGCGGTACGACCGATCATCCAGCAGCAGACGGACACCGACACGGTGGTGTTCATCTCCGACCTGCACGCGCTCACCATCGAGCACGATCCGGCGCAGGTACGTCGGCGGACCCTGGAGTTCGCCACTCTCCTGCTGGCCGCCGGTGCCGATCCGGACGCGTGCCTGTTTCTCGTCCAGTCACACGTACCGCAGCATGCCGAACTGCACTACCTGTTGGAGTGCGCCACCGGTTACGGGGAGGCGCAGCGGATGATCCAGTTCAAGGAGAAATCCCGGCGCCAGGAGCAGGTACGGGTGTCGCTGCTGACCTACCCGATCCTGATGGCCGCCGACATTCTGCTCTACGACACCGAGGAGGTACCGGTCGGCGAGGACCAGAGCCAGCACGTCGAACTGGCCCGGGACGTCGCGTACCGGTTCAACGCCCGCTACGGGCGGACGTTCGTGGTGCCTCGGGCGGTCAATCCGCCGGTCGCGGCCCGGATCATGGACCTGACCACGCCCAGCTCGAAGATGAGCAAGTCCACGTCCGCCGAGGCCGGCGCGTTGCGGTTGCTCGATCCGCCGGAGGTGTTGCGACGCAAGGTGATGCGCGCGGTGACCGACAACGAGGGGCAGGTGCGCTATGACCGCGACCGGCAGCCGGGAGTGGCCAATCTGCTGGACATCATGGCGGGCTGCACCGGCGAGGATCCGAACACCCTGGCCGCCCTCTTCGACCAGTACGGGGAGCTGAAGACCGCGGTGGCCGACACCGTGGTCGCGACCCTGGCTCCGGTACGGGAACGCTACCTGGAGCTGGCCGCGGATCCGGTGCATGTACGGGCGGTGCTGCGGGCGGGCGCGCAACGGGCCCGGGAGCAGGCCGGCGCGAAGGTACGGGCGGTGAAGGCTGCGATCGGCCTGCTCCCGGCGGAGCAGCACGGGCAACCGCTCCTACCGGAGTCGGTCGACACGGACAGCAACCTCAGTAACGTTGAGCAACCGCCACAGAGCAGCTCAGTAGTTCTGTGACAGGTCGATAAGCTGGCCAATTGTCACCTTTACAGGTGATCGACAAAGGGTGCGGTCACCATGTGTAATGGCTCGTAACTCGGAGGGTTATCGCGCCCGGAACCGTCACCATGACCACGGGGTCGCGTTAGTTCCGAGGAAGGCTCCGCACCTTCGGGTGTGGGTGGCAGTGGCGCCGCGCGGCAGCTGGGGGGTGTGCCGCGCGGCGTCGCGTTGCCGCTGGTTGCACGACTGCGGCCGATCCCGACCGGCGGAGCGGCTTGTGCGGGTCACCTACCCTGAGGCACGTGACAGAGATCGCGTACCGCTACATACCGCACAGCTACCACTCCTCCAACTCGGGTTTCGGCTGTATCTGCTGCCTGGTGGTCGTCGCGCTGATCGTCGTCGGAGTCGTGCTGCTGGTAAAGCGACGTCGCTGAGCCTCCGCCGGTGCCACCAACCGGCTCAGCCGGCGATCGGCTGCCACGGAGCCGGGCCGGGACCGGCACGGAAGTCGTAGCGCACCGGACCGGAGTCGCCAAAAGCCAGCAGGCTGATCGAGCTGGTCCCGTACGCCCCGTCGGCCACCTGACGACGCATCACCAGCGCCCTCGGATCACCGGCGGTCAGCTCCGGGCTGTCGATCAGCTCCAGCCACGGCGACCACGCCACGCCGACGTCCGTACCCGGCACCGGATCGGGGCGGGCGCCCAGGAAGCGGGGACCGTGGTAGCTCGCCCGATCGGTGCGCTGGTCCGCCGGTCCGGTCCAGCGTCCATGGTTGACGAACAGGTACGTGCCCGCACCGCAGCGGTAGCGGTGTGGCTGGTGACCGTTCCAGGTCAGTACGTGCAGGCCGGTGGACTCGACGGTGATCAGATGGAACGGGTCGTAGCAGGTGAGATCGTCCGGCAACGGCCCGCCGGCGGCGGCCAGCAGTGGCAGCCCGCCGCGGCTACGACGACCGGTCACCGGTGCCCGGCGCCCGGCCGCGTTCAGTACACAGCCGGCCCGGCGGGACTGCGGATCGACGGCCAGCCAGGTGCCTCCCGCCACCCGGTCGCGACCGCCGAGCAACGTCGGGCGGTCCGGCCAGTGTCGTGCCGGCGGATCCCAGGCCCTGCCGAGGAACTCGTCGCGTACCGCGGCCAGCACCACCGCGCGGGGATGGTCCGGAACGACGCTGACGGCCAGTGTGCACAAGCGGGTGCCACCTCCTCGAACGGCTCATACCGTACAGCGCACCCGTACAGCGCACCCGTACAGCGCACCCGGAGCCGCGGCCCGGCCGGGGCCCGTCAGCGACCCGGGATGCGCGGCATGGCCGGCGTGGGTGGCGTGCCGGTGTGGGGTGGCGTGCCGGTGCGTGGCTGGCCGGGACGACAGGGCCCTGCGCGGTCACGGAGCGAGCACGGACTCCAGCACCGGGCCGAGCCGGCGGTTCAGCGCGCCCATGGTGGCCCGTACGGCGGCCTGCCGGGCATCGCCGGTCACCACCGCCGATCCGACCAGTCGCTCGGCCGCCTCGCCGGCCATCCACACCAGTACCACGACCACCACCCGGCACGGTCCGGCCGTGACCACGTCGACGTGCTCCACGGCGCACCGGACCCGTCCACCGGCGAGTACACCGACGGCGTCCACCGTCGCCAGGGAGGCCACCCGGAGCAGATACGGGTCGAGTGCCGGGCCACCGGCCCGGCCCACCGCGCGTACCCCGTCGGCGGTCAGACAGACCTCCACGGCACATTCCGCACCCGCCGTGGCCACCTGGATACGTTCAATGATGGCGCGCCGGTCACCGGCGGGCGGTCCATCCGCGTCCGGTGCCTGGCTCAGCCCGTTACCCACCGACCGGGTGTCCAGTTCGGCGGTCACCTGCGCCTCGTCCCGGGCCAGGTCGAAGCCGGTACCGGCGGCCACAGTGAGTTCGGTGTCCGCGCCGAAACGGGACCGCAGTGCGTCCCTGGCGGCCGCGCTGACCTCGTCGATGTCCATACCGTCCGCGACGTCCAGCCGGAGGGTGCGTCCACCGGCCGGGTCGGTACGCAGATCGGCGGCGCGTACCCCGGGCACGTCGCGTACCGCGGTCAGTACGTCCTCCGCGTCCAGCCGGGGTGCCCGGCGGTCCACCGCGGTAGGCGGCGGCACGGTCGGCTGCCGGCCGGTCGGCTCGTCCTGGTCGACCCCCGGCGCCCATCCACCGGACACACCGGTAGGTACCGGCTCGGTCGGTACCGGCGGCGCGGAAGTCGGCTCGACCCATGCCGGGCCGACCGGAGACGACGCGGTGCGCAGCGGTTCGGGCAGCACCGAGTCCGCCAGTGGCGTCTGCGGGTACGACTCGGCTCCGGTCGGGGACGCCGGTCTGCTGCCGGGGTGCTGTGGATCGGGTGCCAGCCACCAGGGCGGATCGCCCTCGTCGGGCACGTCGGTGCGGGGTGCGGGTGCCGGTTCGAAGCCCACCTCGGCCGAACGCTGTCGGGTCGACCTGCCGGTCGCTCGCGACACGACCGGTTCCGGTGACCAGGCTGGCGGTTCGGTGTCCGCACCGCTGGCCGGGAACGGGTCACTGTAGGCCGGCGTCGGGGTGTCCCGCCATGACGCGTGCCCGCCGGTGCCGGCGCCGGCATCCTGGTGGGCGTGCCGGGCCCGGCGCCGCCCCTCGGCGCTGCCCCACGATTCGGCGCTGCCCCACGATGATGCCTCGTCGGTCGCGGCCGACGGCGCACCCACCGGTTCGCCGGAGGTCAGCGCCCCGCCCGGCGACCAGTCGCCCGTCGGCGGATCGGCCGGACCCGGCGTCCGCCCCAGCACCGGAGTGTCACCGCCGGCCCCGGCCGACGGCGGTGACGTCGGCGCGGCGGTGGGTGTCGGCGTTGCCGGCCGCCATCCTGCGGCGCCGGGAGCCTCGGTGTCGGATGCGGTGCGCCAGCCGTGTCTCCCGCCGGTGTCGAACCCGGTCTGGGAGGGACGCCAGGGGTTCGGGTCGCCGCCCGGCTGCGGCTGACCGGTGGACCCGGCCGCGCCGTAGTGGCTCGTTGGATCTGTATCCGTGGGCCAGTCGTAACCGCCTGTCGTGGCGCGGTCGGCGTCCGGGCGGGGCGAAGGGTCGTAGCGGGACCCGCTGTGCCGTCGCGACGGCGGATACCCACCGGCCGGCTGGGCCGGCTCACTGGACCGGTCCAGCCACCGGTGCCGGGCTCCGGGATCGGCCACTGGAGTGTGTGGGCGCGCCTGCGGGTCAGGTTCGACCGGCCAGGCGGCACGTCGGCTCAATCGCGCGGTCGGCGGCTCGTAGTCGTCCTGCGACCCTGGTTCCGGCTGCGGCGGGGGTGGCCACGGACTGACCCGGTAGCCATGCGTACCGGCCGGGTCCGCTGTCGGCGGTTCGGGCTTGGTCGGGTCGTACACGGCTCGCCTCCCGCCGGGAATCCAGGATTCTGACCTCAGCGGCCACGACTCGGGGCCGATTCTGCCGGATCGAGGAGCACTTTCGTCACCACGGTCCACGTCACAGTGACGGTACTCGGCGCCACACAGCGCGGATCTCATGGCGTATATCACGTCCATGACGTGGGGTCGCCGAATCGGCGCCTGTCCGACATGGCCGGTGTACCGTGTCGCAGGGTACTGGAGTGCCCGCCAACCGACCGAACCGGCGGTGACGTACGCGATGTTCCGGCATCCGCTCCGTTAGGCTTCAGGGGAACACCCGGCGCAACCAGCCGCCGGGCCATCCGCTCCCCCCGGGGCCACGGCCCGGTCAGGTCTGCCGCCGATCCCGCCGGAGCGAAGCGAGGACAGCGATGAGGGTCGACGCGAGACAGCGGACCATGCCACCCGAATCGACGCACGCCGGACACGCAGCTGTCCTCCTCGACGGTGTTCGTACCGCGGGACGGTGTGTCGTATGAGCGCCCAGCCCAACTCCGGCTATCCGGCGGCATCCGGTTCGGTACGCCCGCAGCCGGTACGAATGCCACGTTCTCAGCGGCGCGCCCAGCTGCTCACCGCCGCGCTGGAGGTCTTCGTCGCGCAGGGCTACCACGCTGCCGCGATGGACGACATCGCCGAACGGGCCGGCGTGTCCAAGCCGGTCCTCTACCAGCATTTCCCCGGCAAGCTGGAGCTCTACCTCGCTTTGCTGGACACCCACTGCGACGCGCTGGTCAACCGGGTGCGTGAGGCGATGGCCGCCACCACCGACAACAGGATCAGGGTCGCTGGCGCCATGCAGGCCTACTTCGACTTCGTCGACGGCGAGGGCGAGGCGTACCGGCTGGTCTTCGAATCCGACCTGCGTAACGACCCCGCGGTGGCCGAGCGGGTGAAGCGGGCCGAGCGCGGCTGCATCGAGGCGGTCACCGAGACGATCATGGGCGACACCGGGGTGGGCCGGGACCGCGCCGAGCTGCTGGCCGTGGGGTTGACCGGCGCGGCGGAGAACGGCGCCCGGTTCTGGCTCGCATCAGACCGCTCGGTACCCAAGGCGGACGCGGTGGCGCTGATCGCGGCCCTGGCCTGGCGGGGTATCTCCAACTTCCCGCTGCAGGGCGATCCGCAGGAGGGATAGCACCGGCTGGTCCGGTGACCGGTCGGATACGCTGCTGAGCGCAGCAGCGACAACGCGAGGAGGCGGCCGTGGAGGTCAAGATCGGCGTGCAGTACGCACCCCGCGAGCTCGTGCTGGAGAGCACGCAGACAGCGGCGGAGGTGGAGCAGGCTGTCACCGATGTACTGGCAGGCAAGGCCAGCGTGCTGTCGCTCGTGGACGAGAAGGGTCGTCGGGTGATGGTGCCGGCCGAGAAGATCGCCTACGTGGAGATCGCCGAGGCAGGTGCCCGGCCGATCGGTTTCAGCGCCGGCTGACCGGGCCGGTACGGGCCTGCCGGCTCATCGCCGGTGGCGCTCCAGCTTCTGTTTCCCCGAATGTCCGTCACGGTGGCGGACATTCGGGGAAATTTCGCGTGCGGACCCGGTAGTGCGGTCAGTTGTTGAAACCCAGTCCGGTCATCCGCTCGGCGTGCGCCGCGGTGAGCCGTTTGAACAGGTCGACGATGCCGGCCAGATCGCCGGAACCGTGTACCACCAGCATGGTCAGTTCGTCGCGTTCGGCGGCGACCCGCTGCGCCTGGCTGAGCGCCTCGCCCATCAACCGCCGCGCCCACAGGGCGAGACGGTTGGCGAGCCGGGGGTCCTCGGCGATCGCGGCCCGGATCTCATGCGAGGCGAAGTCCTGGTACCGGGTGTCGTGCAGCACATCGAGCACCAGTTCCCGGTCCCGAGGCTCGAGCACCTGGGCGACCTCACGGTAGAAGTCGTCCGCGATCCCGTCTCCCACGTATGCCTTGACCAGGCCTTCCAGCCAGTCACGCGGCTGCGTCTGGTCGTGGTAACCGTCCAGCGGTGCGACGAACGGCGCGATCGCCTCCTCGGGGTCCGCGCCGAGTTCGGTGAGCCGGGCGGCCAGTCTCTCGTAGTTGCCGATCTCGACGGCGGCCATCGCGCTGTGCATGGCTCGACGCCGCAGATCCGGCGCGAGCCGCGCATCCGCCGCGATCCGGTCGAAAGCCACCAGGGTTCCGTAGGCGAGGACCGCCAGCAGGGCCACGACGCCCTCCACCGGGGGTACATACGACTCAGCAACCGACAGTTCGCCACCCAGGGCCGCATGGTCGGCGGACTCATTGCTCGACGGCTCGGACAATCGTTGACCTCCTCGACGCGACCGCACCGGCCGAAATGGTCGCGCGCGGGTACCGACGGCAGGTTACCGCCAGCAGGCACCGCAGGTCGGGCGACCGGAGCACACCGACCGCATCGGCGGGCGCCTGCTCGGCACGGCGAGTCATCAGCACGTACCATGGGCTCTGAAGTGGGGACAACGGACCCACCAGTAGACGCCACGGATACCCGCGACGCCAGTCCGGCTCAGCCGGTCCACAGCCGCTCACGCGGCGCCGGCGGAGGACCGGCCACGGCCCAGGTGACACCCCGGCAACCGCCGACGGTGCCGTCCGGTCCCGATTGTCGATCCCGTCAGCGGTGATCCACCGGGAGCGGGCCGCCCACGGCCGCTGTCAGCGCCGTGGCGGGAGAGGGACACACACTGCACGAGCACACTCAGCGCGACCAGCGTCCGGACCGGGACGTGGCCGCCGGCGGCATGCCGGTACCGGCCCCTGCGGACGATGTCGCCCACCACACCGGGTCGCCCGCCGACCCGCCGAGAAAATCAGCCGACGCGCACGATGGCACCACCGATGCGCGGGACGCCCAGCCGGAGGAGGTACACGAGCTGGCGGCCCGGGCACCGGTGCGTTCGGACAGCCCGACGTTCCGCGAACTCGGCGTACGTGCCGAGACCGTCACCGCGCTGGAGCAGGTCGGCATCGAACACGCCTTCGCGATCCAGCAGGACGCGATCCCGATCGCGCTGCGCGGCTCCGACGTGATCGGCCAGGCCCCGACCGGGACGGGCAAGACCCTCGGCTTCGGCGTACCGATCCTGCAGCGGATCCTCGGTCCGACCGAAGGCGCCGACGGCCGACCGCAGGCACTGGTCGTACTGCCCACCCGTGAGCTGGGTCTGCAGGTCGCCCGGGACATCGAGACGGCCGGCAAGCTGCGCGGCATCCGGGTCCTGCCGGTGTACGGCGGCCGGGCCTACGAGCCCCAGATCGACGCACTGAAGACCGGCGTCGACGTGGTCGTCGGCACCCCGGGCCGGCTGCTGGACCTGGCCAAATCGAAGCATCTGGTGTTCACCGGCATCAAGATCCTGGTACTCGACGAGGCCGACCGGATGCTCGACCTGGGCTTCCAGGAGGACATCGAGAAGCTGGTCGGGATGCTGCCGGAGCAGCGCCAGACGATGCTGTTCTCGGCGACCATGCCGGACGCCATCGTGTCGCTGGCCCGCCGCTACCTGACCCGGCCGATGACCATCCACGCCGTGCACACGGCGGAGACCGGGCCGAACCCGCTCACCGAGCAGTTCGTCTACCGGACCCACTCGATGAACAAGGCCGAGGTGGTCGCCCGGATCCTGCAGGCCGACGGCCGCAGCCTGACCATGGTGTTCTGCCGGACCAAGCGCGCCGCCCAGAAACTCTCCGACGACCTGGACTTTCGCGGTTTCGCCGCGGCGGCGGTGCACGGCGACCTGGGCCAGGGCGCGCGGGAGCAAGCACTCCGGGCGTTCCGTACCGGCAAGGTCGATGTGCTGGTGGCCACGGATGTGGCGGCCCGAGGGCTGGATGTCTCCGGCGTGACACACGTGATCAACTACGACTGTCCGGAGGACCCGGACACCTACACCCACCGGATCGGTCGTACCGGCCGGGCCGGCGCGACCGGCGTCGCGGTCACCTTCGTGGACTGGGACGACCTGCCCCGCTGGAAGCTGATCCACAAAGCGCTGGGTGCCGGGATCGCCGACCCGCTGGAGACCTACCACACCTCCGAGCACCTCTACGCCGACCTGCACATCCCGACCGACGCGCCGGGCACCCTGGCACCGGAGCAGCGCACCCGCGCCGGGCTGGCCGCCGAGCGGCAGGAGGACATCGAGCAGCACCGGCCGGGCGGCCGCGGACCCAGGACGCGTACGCCGCGGCGACGGGACCGGGCGGCACGTCCGGACCGGGCCGAGCGGCCGGCGCGTTCGGACAGCGGTTCGGGTTCCCGCGGCTCCACCGACCAGTCTGGTACGGAGTCACCGACCGGCGGGCGGCGGCGACGTCGGCGCCGGATCGACGGCGAGTCGGCAACCGGTACGGCCGGGTCCACGGAGTCGACCCGCTCAGCGGGCGCGGCCACGCCCGGCACCGATGGCGGCGGTACGCCGACCGATGCGGGCGACAGGCAGCAGGCCGCGGAGGGCGCTCCCCGGCGCCGTAACCGCCGTCGGCGCCCCGCTGGCACCCGCGGCCCCGCTGGTGCCGGCACCGACCAGTCGCCGGGGTCCGGGGACAACTGACCCGGCGAGGAGCACCGGCCGGATGGACAACCCACGGACCGGGTGACCCGCGGTGATCGCGCGGCGCCCGGTCGGTGTCGGCACATGGTTGGTAGCGTCGGGGCGTGACGAACGCGGACCGCCCCAGCACACCGGCGGACGCCGGCGACGACCCGTTCTGGCGCCGACCGCCCGGCGGCATGCCCGAGCGCCCGGCGCCGAGCAGCGCCGGTGCGCCGGCGGAGCAGCCGTACGCGGGCCCGCCCCGCAGCCTGATGCCACCGCCGCACTGGCGCCCGCCGGTGGTGGTACCGGTCAGTCCGCCGCGCGACATGCCGGTGCAGGACCATCTCCGGCTGGACGCCGAGGAACAGGCCACCCGTACGGTCAGTCACGGCATCGGGCTGGTCGCCGGTGCGGTCGTACTGCTCCTGCTCGTCGCGGTCTGCGCCCGGCTGATCAGCTGACCCGCGCGGACGACACTTCGTCGGTTTTCCCAACCAGTCGCAGAACACCTGATGAAGTGGGTGTCGTGCCTGGTCCCGTACGGAGGAGTCTGACCCTGGGACCGGACGGACCGATCCTGTTGCAGGACCACTACCTGATCGAGAAGAACGCACAGTTCAACCGGGAGCGGGTGCCCGAACGCGTGGTGCACGCCAAGGGCGGCGGCGCGTTCGGTTTCTTCGAGGTCACCGAAGACGTCTCGCAGTACACCCGGGCGGCGGTGTTCCAGCAGGGCGTCCGTACCGACACCTTGATCCGCTTCTCTACCGTGGCCGGCGAACTCGGCTCACCCGACACCTGGCGCGACCCGCGCGGGTTCGCGATCAAGTTCTACACCGGTGCGGGCAACTACGACCTGGTCGGCAACAACACTCCGGTCTTCTTCATCCGGGACCCGATCAAGTTCCCGACTTCATCCGCTCCCAGAAGCGCCGGGCCGACAACCACCTACGCGACCACGACATGCAGTGGGACTTCTGGACGCTGCGGCCGGAGTCGGCGCACCAGGTGACCTGGCTGATGGGTGACCGGGGCATCCCGAAGACCTGGCGGCAGATGAACGGATACTCCTCGCACACGTACCTGTGGGAGAACGCCGGGGGTGAACGGTTCTGGGTCAAGTACCACTTCAAGACCGATCAGGGCATCGACTACCTGACCCAGGCGGACGCGGACGCACTGGTCGGCCGGGACACCGACCACCACATCCGCGATCTCCACACCGCCATCAAGCGTGGCGACGCGCCGAGCTGGACGCTGAAGGTGCAGGTCATGCCGTACCACGACGCGGCCGACTACCGGTTCAACCCGTTCGACCTGACCAAGGTCTGGCCGCATTCGGACTACCCCCTGATCACGGTGGGCCGGATGGTCCTGAACCGCAACCCGGAGAACTACTTCGCGCAGATAGAGCAGGCGGCGTTCGAACCGTCGAACATGGTGCCGGGGATCGGAGCGTCGCCGGACAAGATGCTGCTGGGTCGGCTGTTCGCCTACCCGGACACGCATCGGTACCGGATCGGCCCGAACTACGCGCAGCTACCCGTCAACCGCCCACTCTCGGAGGTCGACTCGTACTCCAAGGACGGCGCCATGCGCTACCACAACACGGCGGACCCGGTGTACGCGCCGAACTCGTACGGCGGTCCGCGGGCCAGTCCGGCGGCGGCCGGTGAGCTGGGCATCGCGTACGGCGCGACCGACGAGGCGGTCCGTTCGGCGTACCGGCTGCACGCCGAGGACGACGACTTCGGGCAGCCGGGCGCCCTGGTGCGCACCGTCATGGACGACGGGCAGCGCCAGCGTCTGGTCGGCAACATCGTCGGGCACCTGTCCGACGGAGTGAGCCGGCCGGTCCTGGAACGCGCCGTCCAGTACTGGCGCAACGTGGACAAGTCGATCGGTGACCGGGTCGCCGCCGGTATCGGCATCAACGGGTCCTGACCGGTCCGCGCCGCGTACGGGTCCCCGTCGGGGGCGACGGTTCTGCGGGAGGTCGGGCACGGTGGCAGGCTGGAGGGGTGACAGCGTCCTCAGATGATCTCGGGCTGTTCGGGCCGGACAGCGTGAGCTGGCGGGTACACAGCCATCCGGTACTGGTCGTCGGTGGCCTGCGCGCGCTGTTCCTGCAGGCCCTGCAGCCCCGGGCGATGGCCGGGGTGGCGCAGAACTCGGACTTCCGCACCGACCCGTGGGGCCGGCTGTACCGGACCGGCGACTACGTCGCAACCATCGTGTTCGGCACCACCGAGGAGGCCCGGCGGACCGCCGCCCGGGTCCGCGGCATCCATCGCCAGCTGCGTGGCAGCGATCCGCGCACCGGGCGACAGTTCCGGGTCGACGAACCGGAACTGCTGCGCTGGACGCACGTCTGCGAGGTCGAATCGTTGGTCACCACCGTCCGTCGCGCGGGTGTTCCGCTCACCGACGCCGACGTCGACCGTTACTACACCGAGCAGCTCGTCGCCGCCGAGCTGATCGGGTTGGACCCGGCCACGGTGCCCGGCTCAGCCGCCGCGGTGGATGCGTTCTACCGGGGCATGCAGCCGGATCTGGCGATCTCGAAGGATGCCGCGCGGGCCGCCGTATTCCTGTTCTGGCCGGCGATGCCCGCACCGCTGGGGTTCAGCCCCGCCCGGGCCGGCTGGATCGGACTGGCCGGCCTCGGTTTCGGCCTCATGCCGGACTGGGCCCGCAGCTGCTACGGCGCACTGGGCCTGCCGGCGGCGAACCTGCCGACCACCCTGGCCGCCAGGTCCCTGCGCCGTACCCTCGAGTTGTTGCCGGCCCGGCTGCGGCACAGTCCCCGGGTCCGGGACGGTTGGCGCCGTGCAGGGTCGTACCCGAAGCTCTGACCAGTTCGGTCACGAAGGGCCGGGAACATCGGCCGGGACGCTGCGCGGGGTGGGGCCGCTGGTCGGCCGATACGCCGCGGCTAGCGGCACGATCAGCGCCACCAGCACCAACGGCACCCCGAAGCCGACCCGCCAGTCCGAGACCACCTGCACCACACCGACCAGCGGTGCGCCGATCAGGAAGCCGATGTAGTTGAAGATGTTGACCCGGGAGACGGCCAGTCCCGAGCCGGTCGGGTCGTGGCGGCCGGCGGCGGAGAACGCCTCGGGCGCGATCACGCTCATACCGAGCCCCAGCACACCGAACCCGAAGATCCCGACCGCCGTGTCGGGTGCCGCCACCACCAGCGCGAGGCCCAGCACGCCGACCGCACCGCCGGCCCGCACTGCGCTGACCGGCCCATACCGGCGTACCACCCGGTCCGCGCCGGCCCGGCCGAGCAGCATGCACCCCTGGTAGGCCGCATAGCCCCAGGCCGCGAATGCGGCACCGGAGGACAGCCCGTGCCGCAGATACTCGGCACTCCAGTTCGAGGTCGCCGAATCAGCAAGGTACATCAGGGCCACGACGATTCCGATCAGTACGATCGGCCGCCACCGGACCGCCGTCGGCGAACCGGTCCGCGGTGCCGTCGCTCGTTCCGTGGAGCGTGGCACCAGACGGGGACCGGCGAACGCCGACCCGGTCACGCCGAGTACGGCGACCAGTCCGAACTCCGCCCACAGTGGCAGGTGCAGCCCTTCGTTGGCGGAGGACAGCAGTGCGCCCAGGATGCCGGCGGCACTCCACACCGCGTGGAATGAGGCGAGGATGCTGCGTCCGTATCGTCGTTCGAGGTTGACGCCCTGCATGTTCATGGTGGCGTCCAGCGCGCCGACCCCGAGGCCGAAGACCGCGAGCGCGACGTAGAGTTCGGCGCGGTTCGGTGCCAGCCCGGTGGCCAGGACGGACAGGCAGAACACCGGTTGCACGGCCCGCAGCACCAATGCGCTGCCGACCCGTGCGGCGGCCAGCCCCGCCAGCGCGCTGCCCACTCCGGCCACCACCGGCACCGTGAGCAGCAGCCCGGACAGTTGGAGTTCGGTGAACCCGAACTTCTCCTGCAGGGTCGGCACCTGGGTCAGCAGCGCGGCGAAGCAGAGTCCCTGGATGAAGTAGATGGCGGCGATGGCCCGCCGGGTGCTGGGATCCTGATAGCCGCGCGCGGCGGGCATCATGACCTCGGTCATCGGGCCGCCTCCATCCGGAATTCGTGACGCCGGCCGCAGCTTATCCGAGCACGGCTCGCATTCCGCCACCCTCGAACGGGCCCCACATCCGGTCAGGCCCGAGGTTGGAGAGCGCGCGCCACCGACGACCACGGCTCCCGTTCCGGCGCCTCGGCACCGGCCGGGCACACCCGACGCCAGTCACACCAGGAGCACCGCGGCCCGGGCGCGACCGGAAACGCCACGTCGGCATCCGTACCGCCCTCGACCTGCCGTTCGGCGGCCACGATGTCGCGGGCGGTGTCCTCCGCCCGGCGAACCTGCCGCTGCAGCGACTCGTCGGTGTGTTCGTGTACGGCGACCTCACCGGTCGGCAGGTGGTGCAGTTCCACCCGCCGGCAGGTGCGGTGCATGGTGCGCCCGGCGGCGAACGCGTACAACGCGAGCGCCTGCGATCCACGGGCATCGTCACCGGTCAGCGGGGTACGGCCGGTCTTGTAGTCGACGATGACCAGTTCGTCGCCGCGCCGGTCGATGCGGTCCACCCGACCGTTGAAGGCAAGTACCGAGGTACGGGTGGCCACCACCCGTTCGAGCCCGACCGGATCCTCGTCGGCCGGGTCCAGGGTCTTGACGTACTCCTCCAGCCAGCGCAGCGCGAGGTCGAAGGCCGCCCGCTCCTGTTCGGAGTCCTGATAGCCCTCCATCACCCAGGTGCCGCGCAGCAGGCGGGGCAGCACCGCCGGCTCACGTGCCTCGGCGCTCAGCGCGTACCAGTTCTTCAGCGCGTTGTGCACGCTGGCGCCGAGTGAGTTGTGCGCCCAGGGCGGACCCTTCTGCGGCTGCGGGCGGTCCCGGTAGGTGTGGCGGTAGCGGCGCGGACATTCCTCGAATGCCCCCAGCTTGCTCGGTGTACAGACGAACAGCCGTTCCGGCATACCGGCCAGGGCCAACTGCTCACCCTGGGGCGGACCGGACGGCCGGGCCGTGCTGCGCCCGGAGGTGGAAGCTGCTTGCCGGCGCCGTGCACCGTCACTCATCGGACGCTCCTGGACAGACGGCGGGACCCATTCTCGGATCGGACACGCCCCGATCCTGCCAGCAGCCTCCGACAGCCCGACCGGCGCTCTGCTGCACGACGCGGGCCGGTACGGGTAAGGTCCAGTGAGGCCGTTGACCTGACCGCCATGCCCGGAGGTACCAGATGGGTCTGCTGAAGTGGATGCGCGGTGATGGTGACTCCCCCACCACCGCCATGCTCGCTGCCGGTCTGGGTGAGCTAAGCGGGGTGCTGCAGCCGGGCAAGCGCAAGCAGACCGAGCTGATCCAGGAGCAGCAGAACCGCCGGGAGGACATCTCCACCGGTGCTCCCGCCGGTGTCGACCTCGACCGGGGTGTCGCGATCATCCGGGCCCGCCGGGACCAGGCAGCCGAGCGGACCTCCGAGTCGACCGCCTGACGGTCCCGGCCTGGCCCCGCCGACACGCTCAGCTGTAGGCGCGGACGAAACTCGCGATCGCGTCCGCGATCAACTGCACCGCGATCGCGGCCACCAGCAGACCGGAGATGCGGGTCACGACCTCGATCCCGCCCTGTCGAAGCACCCGCACGATCACGTTGGAGAACCGCAGGAACGCGAAGATGACCAGATGGACGGCGATGATCGCGGCGGCGATCGCCACATAGTCGGTCAGGTCACCGCTCTGCCGTACGAACACGATCGACGCCACGATCGCGCCCGGACCGGCCAGCAGCGGCGTACCCAACGGCACCAGCGCCACATTGGAGGTCGCCGCACCGACCGGGTCGTCCTGCTTGCCGGTCAACAGCTCCAACGCCACCAGCAGCAGCAACAGGCCGCCGGCCGCCTGCATCGCCGGAAGCGAGATGCCCAGGTAGGCCAGGATCTGGCCACCGGCGACCGCGAAGACGACGATCACTCCGAGGGAGAGCAGTACGGCCTGCCAGGCGGCCCGGTTGCGGCCACGGTGGTCCAGACTGCGGGTGAGGGCCAGGAAGATCGGTACCGAGCCGGGCGGGTCCACGATGACGAACAGCGTGACCACTGCCTCGCCGAACAGCTTGATGTCCACGACTCCAACACCTCCTCGCCACGGGACGAGCGGGATCTCTCTCCGCTCACCAGCCAGCCAGGATGCCATCGGAATTACACCAATGGCCAGTCGAGAAAGTTGTTTCGTCGGCGAAATCACATGGTCAGCGAATAATCGTCGCCAGTCGTGGGTGTTGGAGGAAATATCTTCAGCCGAGCACAGGGGCGGATCCGGTCGCCTGCGCCAGGATCGCATCGTACGACGCCCGGTCGGTGAGCTCCACTGCCAGCGGGGTCGTCTTGTTGGTGCCGTGGAAGTCGCTGGACCCGGTCACGAACAGGTCGTAGCGCGCGGCCAGTTCCCTCGCCCTGGCCCGCTCCGCCGGCCCATGGTCGGGATGGTCGGCCTCCAGCCCGGCCAGCCCCGCCGCCACCATCTCGCCGATCACGTGGTCGGGCACCACCCGGCCACGCCGGTACGCCAACGGGTGCGCGAACACCGGTACGCCGCCGGCGGCACGGATCAGTCGCAGCGCGGCGAAGACCTCCAGGTCCTCCTTCGGTAGCCGGAACCGTCGACCCAGCCACTGCGGCGCGAACGCCTCGGAGACCGTATCCACCAGCCCACGCCGGATCAGGGCCTGCGCCAGATGTGGCCGACCGACCGGCGCGCCGGCCGCGTCGTCGAGGACCTCGGGCCAGGTCACATCGATGCCCCCGGCCCGCATCAGCTCCACCATCCGTTGCGCCCGGCCGGACCGGTTGTCCCGTACCCGGCGCAGCTCGGAGCACAGTTCGGGGTGTTGCGGGTCGGGCAGGTACGCCAGCAGGTGCAGGCCGATGCCCGGCTCGACGCCCTGCCACCGGGCCGAAACCTCGATGCCCGGAACCAGGGTGACACCCGGCGGTACGGCCGCCGCCGCCTCGGCCCAGCCGGCAACGGTGTCGTGGTCGGTCAGCGCGATCACGGAGAGCCGATGCTCCACCGCGAGACCCATCAGTTCCGCCGGGGGTACGGTGCCATCGCTGGCGGTGGAGTGCACGTGCAGGTCGATGCGCATCACGTCATTCTGCCGGTGCGCCCGTCGGCCTCACGCGTCGTCGACGTCGATCTCGTTCTCGCCGTTGCCCAGCCGCGCCTCGACCGCCTCAGGCTCGTACATCTCCTCGACCACGCGCAGGTAGAGCTCGTTCGGGTTGGGCAGGTGCGGCACCTCGCGCAGCGCCTGGTCCTGCCCCGCCGACTCGAGGACGAACGTGCCGTAGTTGAAGACCCGACCCAACGGCGACTGCTGGTATTTCATGTCGGTGACCCGCGCCAACGGCATCATGGCGACCTTGCGGGTGACCAGGCCGTTGATCAACATCACCCGCTTGTTGGTGAGGATGAAGCGGTCGTCGAACCACTCCATCACCTTGAAAGCCACCCAGACCAGTGCCACCAGCCAGATCAGCACCACCACGGTGACCGCGATCTTGGCCTGGTAGTGGGCCAGCATGCTGGAGATGAAGCCCATCAGGAAGGTCGCCAGCACCACCACGGTGATCGGCAGTGACAGATGGATCCAGTGGCGGCGCCACTCACCGCGGTATTTCTCGGTCGGGAACAGGTAGCGGCGCACGAACGCGCTCGGCTCCGGTTCGACCGGCAGCACCCGGCGCGGGCCGGCCGGCGGCAGGCCGCTGACGTCGTACAGGTCCTCGTCGAGGATTCCGGACGTGTCCGGCGGTGGCGGCAGGTCGAGCGGGTCGGTGCTCTGGGCGGCACGAGGCTCGCCGGAGCCGCGCTCCGGCGAGCCACTGGTTGGCGCATTGGCCGCTTCATCCCGCGATAGAGCTTCGTCCCGCGACAGACCGGGGATGGGCTCGGTGTCACGCCGAGCGTCATCTCCGTGTGCTTGAGCATCGTCGCGCTGCATGGCTCAAGCTAACCCACGAGGCTGGAGAAGAAGTTTCCTACGCCAGTCAGAATATTGACAATTCCATCACCGATGGTCTTGGCCACGGTCGCTGCGGAGTTTGGCTTGTAAGCGATGAAGAAGATCAGAAAGGCCAGTCCACCCCAGGTGAGGATCTTTTTGATCATTGTCCCTCCCCGATGTCACTTATCACTACTTAGCGTATCAGGTGCGCGCCGCGCTGTGAATGACTTGGCCTGAAATCTGCAGCGTGATCAACCACCATTCCGACATGGTGCCCGGCTCGTGCGAACTCAGCTGGTACTGACAAGGTACGGCGACAAAGCACCGTACACGAGTTCAGCGGGGCGCGAGTCGGTCAGATCATGCAGTACCACGTGTTCGGCGAGCACGTACCCGGCCGCAGCGGGAAACGCCACCGCGTACAGCCAGAGCCCGCTGGCCTCGCCCACATACACGCACCTGTCGGGGCCGGACGGCACCGACCAGAGCGGCGTGGGATGCCCACCGGCGACGATCTTGGCGTGAGCAACATCACCAGAAACCTCGGCCTCCAACACCGGACCGGGGTCCGGCCCGGGAAAGCCCGCGAACCAGCAACCGAGCCCCACGCCGGGCTCCTCTGCGACGAGAACCACATCCGCCGGACCACCCAACGGTGCCGGACCCGAGCACGCCAGCAGCGTCGCCGACGCACCAGTGGCCTCGTCGCCGGCCCAGCCCACCCCGGTCACCGTCCAGCCGCTCAGTGGCGGCCACGGGCACCACAGCGGTACCCGCGAATGCGCCCGGACACTGTCCACCACCTCAGCGGAGACATGACGTGGCACGTGCAACGGCGGCACCGCACCGTGCTGCTCGCAGCGCCAGCCCGAATGCATCAGATCCGGAGCCCGCAGCGGGCCACCACAGCGCGGACAGTGCACCGACATGCTCATCCGGTGCCCCGCTCCGCACGTGTGTCACCACATGCCGAACTCCAGCTCACCTGTCTACCGTGAGCCGGGAAACAGCAGTCGTCAAGTCCCAGGCGTGACCTGTCCGCGCGTCGGCGGCACGGAGCCGGGCACATCCGGCGGCGGTCCGGCGTGCTGACGGATCCACGCATGCATCGCGATACCGCTGGCCACCCCGGCGTTGATCGACCGGGTCGAGCCGTACTGGGCGATGGAGCAGACCAGAGCGGCCGCCTCCCGGGCCGGCTCCGAGAGCCCCGGACCCTCCTGACCGAACAGCAGCAGGCACCGGCGTGGCAGCACAACCGACTCGATCGGCACCGAGCCCGGCAGGTTGTCCACCCCGACCAGGGTCAGCCCGCCGGCCACCGCATACCCCAACAGATCCTGCACACTCGGGTGATACCGGACATGCTGGTAACGATCGGTCACCATCGCGCCCCGCCGGTTCCATCGCCGGCGACCCACGATGTGTACCTCGCGCGCCAGGAACGCGTTCGCCGTACGGACCACGGTGCCGATGTTGAAGTCGTGCTGCCAGTTCTCCACCGCGACGTGGAAGTCGTGCCGGCGGGTGTCCAGATCGGCCACGACCGCCTCCCGCCGCCAGTAGCGGTAGCGGTCCACCACGTTGCGCCGGTCGCCGCCGGCGAGCAGCTCCGGGTCGTAGCGTGGGTCGTCGGGCCAGGTGCCGGGCCACGGACCGACACCGACCCCGGACTCGTCCTCGTCCCGTACCGCAGCTGATTCGTCCCGCACAGCAGCTGACGATACGGCCTCAGCGCAGCGTCAACGCCGCCGCCAGGTCGGCCAGGAACTGGCGCTCCGCGCTGCTGAGCTGCTCGCCGCCGAGACCGAGGAACCCACCGGACTTCGCGGCACCGCAGACCTGCTCGGCGATCGCAACCAACCAGTCACAGTAGGCCCGCGCGTCCGCCGGGGCTTCCCTGCCGAGCACACCCACCGCCTGCCGACACTTCGCCAGCACATCGGCCAGGCCCTGGCTGCGGTCGTTGAACTCCACGGCCGCCGGCTGCGGCTCACCGGCGTCCTCGTCGGTCCACAGCTCGCCGGCCACCCGTCGTACCAGCGGACTGTCCGAGCGCCGCCCCGACTCGATGCCCTTGTCGCCGGCGAGCCCCTCGTCGATGGTGCGCCGCATACCGTCCGGCTCGGCCGAGGTCGCCGCGATCACCACCAGCTCGGGCAGCTCGACCAGCAGCTGCCATTCCTCCGGCGAGTACTCCGTGGTTCGTTCCGTCTGGCTGGACATGCGCGCCTCCCACACCGACCGCTGTCAATCGACTACCCGGAATGATATAGCGGGCAATGTCCCGTGTCGGGTAGCGGGCGGATCGGATCTCGCGCCGGCCGGACATGCCCACCGTGCGCAGACCCTCGCCAGGCTCAGCGGATCAGTTCACAGCCCCAGCCATCGTAGTCACCGCCGTGCTCACGGACGATCCGACCGACCTCGATGCTGGACTCGTCGACGTCGTCGAGCGGCTGCAGCCGCGTTGCCGACAGCGTGCAGCCGTGCTCGCCGTCCGGAGACGCCGACACCCGGTAGCCGAGCCTGCCGAGTTCCCGGCCGGCCTCGGTGGCGAACGACTGCTGGGCGAAGTGCGCCGAATGCTCGATCGGCCGGGGCCGGTCACTCCGGTCGCCGCGCGCCACCAGCGCCTGGACCAGCGGGCGGTTGTAACTACGCTGCTCGGCCGCCGGATCCGGGGTGAACACCGCCCGCGCGTACTGCCACTGCGGATCATCCACGTGCGACAACCGGGGTGTGAGCGGGCCCGCACCGAGCTTCAACTCACCGGGCGGAGCGGGCAGTTGGCACACGAAGACGCAACGGCCCCCGCTGATCACCCGGCCCACGTAGACCCCGCCGGCGCGCCGGGACACCTCCGCGGCCAGCTTGTCCTCCAACGTGTACAGCTGGTGTGCGGTCTCACCGCGAGGTGAACCGTCCGGCCGGGTCGAGCTGAGCTCCACCGTCACCATCAGTCGGACGCCGAGTTGGTCGATCGGTGCCCGGGCGAGCGCGGCACGGTCCGCGTGCAGCATCGCGTCGACACCGTCCACCTGCCCCGGGAACGTCTGCCAGTCGGGCGTCCAGTCCGACCTGCTCCGACGAAACAGCGGCACGGGACCTCCCGGATCCGGACGACGACACGACACCGCGAGTCTGCCCCACCACCGGATCATCCGCCGTGCGTGGTCATGCCACACTGCCCGGATGAGTGCCCCGACCGAGGCAGCAACCGACGATGACCCGGCCGACCCGGGCGGCACGGTCGCGCCATCCGGGTCCGCGCCCGAGGTCGAACGACTGGGCCGCAGCGGACGTACGGTGCGTGTCCTGCTCACCGTGCTGGGCGTCGGCGTACTGATCGCCGGCAGCCTGTTCGGGCAGGACGACGACTTCCCGTTCGGGCCCTTCCGGATGTACTCCACCACCGCGGCGCTCAACGAACCGGTCCGTGACACCCGGGTCACCGCGGTGGACACCACCGGCTCGCGATTGGTACTGACCGCTGCGGCGACCGGCTTCCGGCGGGCCGAGGTGGAGGGTGAACTCGACCGCTTCGAGGCCCAGCCGCAACTGCTGTCCGCCCTGGCCGAGGCGTACGCCCGGCGCCATCCCGGGCTGCCCCGGCTGGTCCGCATCGACGTGGTGGTCCGGCTGCACGCGTTGCGCGATGGTCGGCCGACCGGCCGCTACACCGACCGGACCGCGGTGAGCTGGCAAGCGGCGGGGGTGACCCGATGAGCGGGCCGGTGGCGCCGGTACGGGCCGCGACGCGGTGGCTCACCGCGCCGGTACCGCTGGGCCGGATCGCCGCGTTCCGTACCCTCGTCTACCTGTTCGTGGCCGCCGATCTGGTCGTGTTCACCCCGTGGGTACGCCAGCACGCCGACGTACCGGGGTCGCTGTACCAACCGTTGCGCCTCGGTCGGTTGCTACCGCTGCCCACGCCGGACCACACCCTCGTACTGGTGGTCTTCTGGGCACTGCTCGCCGCCGCGCTGGCCGCCGCCACCGGCCGGGCGCCACGCCTGCTCGGTTGGCTGGTCTTCGCGCTGTACGGGGAGTGGATGCTGATCGCGATGAGCTACGGCAAGGTCGACCACGACCGGTTCGATCTGCTGGTGGCGTTGGCGGTGCTGCCCACCCTGGGTCGGGCCCGGCACGGCGACCCGATCCGCAGCGAACGGGCCGGGTGGGCGCTACGGGTCACCCAGATCGCCGCGGTCGCCACCTACTTCCTGTCCACCTGGGCGAAGTTCCGCTTCGGCGGCCTGGGCTGGCTCACCGGCGCCACGATGACCCGCGCGGTGCTGCGCCGCGGCACGGTACTGGTCGAATGGTCCACGCACGTACCGCACCTGCTGGTCGTCGCGCAGTTCATGATCATCGCGTTCGAGCTGACCACGCCGATGGTGTTCCTGCTCCGGGGCCGCTGGCGGCACCTGCACGTCGCCCTGCTGTACGCCTTCCACGCAATGGTGTACGTGGCCGTCACCATCAGCTTCATCCCACACCTGGTCGCGATGACCAGCTTCCTGCCGCTGGAGCGGCTCCGGCCGGTCGAACGGGTGCGGCGCTGGCGGAGCGGGGACGACACCGCCGTACCCGTCTCGCCAGGACAACCGGACGAGAAGGCAGCTCTCGGAACGGCGCCAGCCTGAGAGGTCGCGGTAGCCCGGGGTCAGGCGGACCGGCTGCCGGGCGTGGGCAGCGCGCAGGCCGCGGTGCCGCCGGGCATCAGCTCGCGGTGGCGGGCCACCCAACGGTACGCCGGCCAGGCCAGTGCGCGTACCGGCCGGGCACCGAGCAACGCGCCGAGCGGACGCCAGTAGGTGCCGGAGTCGCGCAGCAGCCGGGCGATCGCGTCCGGGCCGGCGTGCACGGCGCCGTCGGTGCCGATCCACTGCACCGCGTCGGACGCCTCCTCGGCGGTGACGCCGAGCGTGCCGAGGTCGGCCCGCTGCCACGGCAGCACCTCGGCCCGGGTCGGGATCCGGCGCCCGATGAACTGCGCGCAGGAGGTGCAGAAAGCGCAGTCCCCGTCGTACAGGAAGGTGGCTCGTTGCCTCGACTCCCTCGTCATGACCCCATGGTCTCTCACCTCGACGATCGCCGCGCGTGCGGTACGTCACCCGAACCGGGTCCACCCGCGTTCCCGGCCCCCGCGCCTCGACCCGCCCACAATTTTCGCGACACTCCATGGACAGTGGTTCGAACATGTGTTCGAATGACTGTATGCGCTGGGAGGAGCTGCGAACCGACCGATCTGTCGACACTCCGTTGCCGCTCGATCTGCCGATACCCGAGCCTGCCGCACGCGGCACCGGTCGGGCCGGGCTCGCGCTGGCACCCCGGGGCCCGGTCACCGCCGGCACCGACGACGCCGTCGCCATCGAGATCGAGGCCCGGAGCCTGATCAACAGGGTGCCGGGCAGCTCCGCGGTGCCCTTCCGGTGGACCATCAATCCCTACCGGGGCTGCACCCACGCCTGTCGTTACTGCTTCGCCCGCAACACCCACACCTACCTCGACCTCGACGCCGGACACGACTTCGACTCCAAGATCGTGGTAAAGGTCAACGCCGAACGACTGCTGCGGCGGGAACTGTCCGCGCCGAGCTGGCGCGGCGAGCCGATCGCGATGGGCACCAACGTCGACTGCTACCAGCGGGTCGAAGGTCGCTACGAGCTGATGCGCGGCATCCTGTCCGCGCTGCGGGACCACGCCAACCCCTATTCGCTGCTGACCAAGGGCACGCTGATCGGCCGGGACCTCGACCTGATCAGCCAGGCAGCCGCGGTGACCGACGTGTCTGTGGCCTTCTCCGTCGGCTTCGTCGACGAACAGGTGTGGCGCGCGGTCGAGCCGGGCACACCGTCACCGTCGCGGCGACTCGACATGGTTCGCCGGTTCCGCGACGCGGGCATCCGCTGCACCGTGCTGATGGCGCCGATCCTGCCGTGTCTGACCGACAGCGCGGCAGAGATCGATCGCACCGTGGCGGCGATCGTGGCGGCGGGCGCCACCAGCATCACCCCGCTCGTACTGCATCTGCGGCCCGGCGCCCGGGAGTGGTACACGGCGTTCCTGGCCCGCGAACATCCTGGGCTGCTGGCCGCCTACCGCCGGCTCTACCGGGACGGTTCCTACACCCCGGCCGCCTACCAGCGGGAGGTCACGGCCCGCGTCCGCACCGCGGCCCGCCGGCACGGCCTGCACGACCCACATCGCCCGATCGACCAGCTAACTGGCTGATTCCCGGGATGAAGGTGGGTTGTACGCTCGGGACTCCATAGACCGGTCTCCCACCAACCGGGCGGTCGGCCCCCTCGGTCACACGGCCGGAACAGGAAGGCAGAACCATGACCTGGCCACAGGGCCCCGGGGATCCATACGGGCAGCAGCAGCCCGGCGGATACGACCCCAATGCCCAGCAGCACGGCGGATACGACCCCTACGCCGGCCAGCAGCCCTACTCCGCGCAGCCGTACTCGGCGCAGCCCGGTTACGACGCGTACAACCAGCAGCCCGGCTACCCGCAGCCCGGTCCGTACCCCGGCGGCCAGTCACGCGGCACGAACACCATGGCGATCCTGGCCCTCGTCTTCGCCTTCGTGTTCGCCCCGCTGGCGATCGTGTTCGGCCATATGGCGAAGAAGCAGATCCAGCAGTCCGGTGAGGACGGTGACGGCCTGGCCACCGCCGGCCTGGTGATGGGCTACATCTTCAGCGGGCTGATGCTGGTGAGCTGCTGCATCTACGGAATCGCGGTCGCCGGGATCTTCGGCACCGCGGCCACCTCCTCGTCGTACAACGACTACACGTTCATCCTGCAGTCCTTCGTGGCGGCGCTCAGCGCCTGAGCAGAGGCGGGTAACGCCACATCCGGAGGCCCGGTACCAGCGGCTCAGCCGCGGTAGCGGGCCTCTCGTACGCTGTTGCCACCGTCGACCACCAGCAGCTGCCCGGTCACGTACGACGCGGACGGCGTGCACAGGAACGCGATCATCGCCGCAACCTCGTCGGGTGTGCCCGGCCGCCCCATCGGGGTGTCCAGGCCCTGCCGCAGCTCACCCAGGGTGGACGCGTCGGTGTGGATCAGCGCCGGCGCCACCGCGTTCACGGTCACACCGTCGGCGACCAGTTCCATCGCCAGGGCCCGGGTCAGACCGAGCACCCCGGCCTTCGCCGCCGCGTACGCCGCTTCGGTGGGCAACGCGTTGATCGGGCCCTCGGTGGCCGACAGGTTGACCACCCGACCCCAGCCCCGTTCGGCCATCGCGCCCACCACGGCGCGGCTCACCAGGAACGTGGTGGTCAGGTTGCGGTCCAGTTCGGCCCGCCACTCGTCCTGGCTGAGCTGGGTGACCGGCCGGAACACCTCCGGGCTGGTCCTAGACGCCAGGCCCGCGTTGTTGACCAGGATGTCGACGTCACCAAGCTGGTCCTGTACCGCGTCGGCGAGCGCACCGACCTCCGCCTCGTCGGTCAGGTCGGCCACGAATCCGGTGCCACCGATCTCCTTCGCCCGGTCATGGATCCGTCGGGTGGTGGAGACCACGGCGACGGCGGCACCGAGGGCGGCGAGCCGGCGGGCCGTCGCGAACCCGATGCCGTTCGGGCTGCCGGCTCCGGTGACCAGGGCGACCCGGCCGGTCAGATCGTCCCCGGCCGCTGGGGGCAGGTCTGGCAACGTCTGGTCGCTCATGCCAAGATCCTCCCCTCCCCCCGGCGGTCTCCGCAACGGGGGGCGCTCCTCCCCTGTTCAGGCCACTTGCCGGCGCCCTCGACAATGCGGGCCTGCAATGAACCTACGGTGGGGTCGGCCCGGCGTGAGGAGATTCAGCGATGCGTGACGAGATCGGTACGGCATCTGCTTACCCGCAGTACGGCTACCAGTTGCCAGCCGGGGCTGCGATGGCGCCCGCGCCGGCCGCCCGGCCGGTACCGGGTACCAACGGCCTGGCCATCGCCTCGCTGGTGGTGTCGATCCACGGCTTCGGGCTGCCATTCGTCGGCCTCATCGGTGCGATCCTCGGACACGCTGCGCGCCGCCGGATCGCACACAGCGGTGAGTCCGGCGGCGGCCTCGCGGTGGCCGGGATCGCGGTCGGCTGGGTCAGTACCGCGATGTTCGGGGCACTCGTCGTCCTCGCGGTCGCTCTCGGCGTCCTGGGCTACTGACAGTGAGCGCGGCGGGCGGCATCAGTCGCGGAGCGTCGGCCGACCGGTGCCGGCCGATCGGGCGCGGAGACCGGGCGGGCAACCCCGGGTAGTGGGTATGGGTCGCCTACGCCGCCGTGCCGGTGGCAGGATCTGCACCGGCACCACTCGGTCGGCACCTGGGAGAGCGGAACGTGACGATGGGAGTTCGCGTCGGCAGTCGGTACCACGCGGCCGACATGATCGGGCAGGGCTCCTTCGGGACGGTCTTCCGGGGTACCGGCCCGGCCGGACCTGTCGCCATCAAACTGCTGCGGCCCGATCTGGCCACCGATCCCGAGATCGTGGACCGGTTCCTGCGTGAGCGTTCGCTGCTGTTGCGGCTGCGTCATCCCAATCTGGTCAGCGTGCACGACCTGGTGGCCGAAAGCGACCTGCTGGCCCTGGTGATGGATTTGATCGACGGTCCTGACCTACGCAACTACCTGCACAGGCAGGGGCCGTTGCCGGCCCCGCTGGCGGCTGACCTGGTCGCCGGGGTCGCCGACGCGCTGGCACACACGCACGCCGCCGGGGTCATCCACCGGGACCTCAAGCCGGAGAACGTACTGCTCCGGCTGACCCCGGAGGGTCCGGTACCGCTGCTCACCGACTTCGGGATCGCCCGGCTCACCGCCGGCGGTTCGTCGGTTACCGGGCCGCAGACCGTGGTGGGCACACCGGGCTACCTGGCCCCGGAGATCGCCCGTGGTCAGCCGGCCACGCCCGCGGTCGACATCTACGCCTGCGGCGTCCTGCTGTACGAGTCGATCACCGGGCGCCCGCCGTTCCCTGGCGAGCACGCGCTGGCGGTGATCCACCGGCAACTCACCGAGCGTCCGGAACGTCCGGATCGGCTCGCCGACGAGCTGTGGCAGATCATCGCCCGCTGCCTGTCGGTGGACCCGGCGGACCGGCCGTCGGCTGTCGAGCTGGCTGGAGCCTTGCGCGGCCAGCAGGCGCCTCCTCGCACCCGGACCCGGATAGCACCGCTCTCGGCGCAGCCCGGCCAGTTCTCGGCACAGCCGAACAGTGCGCCCTTCCCGGCTCGGCCGGGTAACGGGCCGCTCTCGGCGCAGCCGACCAGTGCACTGAACATGAACGCTCCCGGGCAAGGCTCACGCGGTCATGCGCCGGTCGCGCCGGTACCGGCTTCCGGACCGCCCGAACCGGCCGGGCACCAGCCGCCCCGGGTGGGTTCCGGGTGGCCGCTGCGGGTGGCGTTGCTGCTGGTGGTCGCGGTGCTCGGAGTCTCCGGCGGGTACGCGTTCCGCGCCGTGACGGCATCGCAGCACACGCGGCAGCCGGCAGCCTCCGACCGGACCGGCGGCGGCAGGTCCGGCACACCGGCGCCGACCGCGGTCCGCCGGTTCGTCACCGACATGCCGTACACCTCGGTGGCGAACGGCTGGGGACCGGTGGAGCGCAACCGGGCGGTGGGTGGGCAGGCACCGGACGACGGCGGCGCGCTGACCGTGTCCGGCACCCCGTACCAGCATGGACTGGGCACGAACTCGCCGAGCCAGGTCAGGCTCTACCCGACAGGCGGCTGTACCAGCTTCACCGCGACCATCGGCATCGACGCCGCAGCGGTGGCGGTGTCGGCCGGTACCGTCTCGTTCCAGGTGGCCGGGGACGGCAAACCGCTGTACGACAGCGGAGTGGTGACCTGGCAGACGCCCGGGAAACCGGTCCAGTTGGACGTGACCGGGGTGCGGGTACTGGACCTGGTGGTCGGTGACGGTGGCGACGGCCCGGCCAACGACAATGCCGACTGGGCGGATGCCGCGCTGGTCTGCAGGTCCTGACCGACCTGGCGGAAAGCTGGTAATGGTGGCTATCGGGGAGGAGCGGGTTCTGCCTCTGGTTCATGAGTGCAGTACGTCGCAGTATGGCTGCCCTGGGGCGGCTCTGCGTCTGTGACGCCTGTTCTGTTGTGGGGTCTGTTTGGTGTCGCTGGTGTGTTCTACCGTGGTTGTCTGGTTCTGTGTTGCTCGTGTGAGCGGGGGTGGGGTGTGGAGGCGGAGCTGATGGAGCTGGCGAAGTCGGCTGGCTCGACGTTGGTCAGTGTGTTGGCCAGTAGCGCGTGGGAGACGGCGCGGTCGGCGGTGGCCGGGTTGTGGCGGCGGGTGCATCCCGATCGTGTGGAGGCGGTGGAGGGGGAGTTGCTGGAGGCGCGGGAGGAGTTGGTGGGCGCGTCGGATGCCGACCGGGCGGCGGTGGAGCAGGACGTGACCACCGATTGGCAGCGTCGGTTTCGGCGGCTGTTGGCTGCGGATCCGACGATCGTTGTGGAGCTTCGCCGGATCCTGGATGAGGAGCTGGCGCCGGCGGCGGGCACGGTCTCGGCGCAGGCGGGTGGTGTCGCGGTCGGGGGGAATGCGGCCGTGTCGGCGTTCAACGGTTCGGTGGCTGGGCTTGGGGTCAACACCGGTGGCGGGGACATCACGCTGGGAAACCCTTCTCGGCCGGAGTCGACCAGGCCGTAGCCGGCTCCGGCGAGCAGCAGAAGAAGAAGCATCCGGTTCAGCAGATCGCTGGCGGGGATGCTGTTCTGGCGTACGACGGGTCGATCGCGGCCAATAACCTCCACGTTCACCTGCCGCGGGTGGTCCCCAAGCGGCCGGTGGGGCTGCGGCCACGCCCACCGCGGCTGGCGGGGCGGGAGGCGCTGCTGGCCGCAGTCGACGAACGGCTCACCGCCCCGTCCGAATCGGCAGGCCCGGGTGGGGTGGATGTGCCGCGGGTGGTGGCGTTGACCGGGATGGGCGGTGTCGGCAAGACCAGTACCGCGTTGGAGTACGCCTACCGGCATCTGGGCCGCTACCAGGTGGCCTGGCAGGTGTCCTGCCAGGACTCGGTGAGCACAGCGGCCGACTTCGGGAAGTTGGCCCGGCAGTTGGGTGTCGACGCTGAGGACGCCGGTGACACGACCCGCGCCGTGCACGCCGCGCTGGCCGCCAGCCAGGATGTGTGGCTGCTGCTGTTGGACAACGTGCCCGACCCGAGGGCCATCCGCGACGTACTGCCTCCCGCTGGCAACGGGCACGTCCTGATCACCAGCCAGTCCCGGCTGTGGCCCGCCCCGCGGCTGCTGCCCGTCGACGTTCTCGACCCCGAACCCGCGACCGCGTTCCTGCACGAGGTGGCCGATACCGACGCCGACACCTGCGCCCTGCTGGCCGCCGAGGTCGGCTACCTGCCGCTGGCGCTGGCGCAGATCGCCGCCTACCTGCAACACAACGGGACATCACCGGCCCGCTACCTGGCCCTGTACCGGGAACGACGTGCCGAACTGCTGGCCCGCGGCACGCCCACCGACTACGACCACACCGTGGCCACCACCTGGAGCATGGCCTTCGAACAGGTCAACACCGCATCCCCGGCCGCGGGGGCCCTGCTGCGGATCCTGGCGCACTGCGCCCCCGACGCGATCCCCCTCGACCTGCTCATCACTCCCCACACCCTCGACGCCCTCGACCACGAGGACGAGCTTGACCGGCGAATCGTAGACATGCTCCAGCCGGTGGCCGCCTCCCCCATCGCCCTCGACGACGCTCTGTCCGCCCTGTCCCGCTACTGTCTGACCAGCCCCCCGGAGCGCCACGCCGTGTCGATCCACCGCCTGGTCCAGGCCGCCACCCGCGACAGCATCCCCGCCCCCGACACCACCCGATGGCAACAGGCCGTGGCCACGCTGATCACCACCGCGGTGCCCGACGACCCCGGCCAGCCCGCCACCTGGCCCGCCCTGGCTGCACTCACCCCCCACGTCCTGCACACCCTGCCTCCACACAGCCTGCCCACCTGGCGGGTAGCCCTGTACCTGCGCGCCCGCGGCGACTACACCGCCGCCGAGCAGCTGCTACGCCGTATCCTCGACGCCGAGCGGCACCTGCACGGCCACGACCAGCACCCGGACGCCCTGGCCACCCGCCACGCCCTGGCCAGCGTGCTGCACGCCCAGGGCCAGTACGAGCAGGCCAAGGCCGAGTACCGCGCCATCCTCGACGCCCGCCGCGAAGCCGGGTTCGACGACCGGCACCCGCACACCCTGGCCACCCGCCACGCCCTGGCCCGCGTGCTGCACGCCCAGGGCCAGTACGAGCAGGCCGAGACCGAGTACCGCGCCATCCTCGACGCCCGCCGCGAAGCCGGGTTCGACGACCGGCACCCGCACACCCTGGCCACCCGCCACGCCCTGGCCAGCGTGCTGCACGACCAGGGCCAGTACGAGCAGGCCAAGGCCGAGTACCGCGCCATCCTCGACGCCCGCCGCGAACTTCTCGGCGACCGGCACCCGGACAGCCTGGCCACCCGCCACGCCCTGGCCAGCGTGCTGCACGACCAGGGCCAGTACGAGCAGGCCAAGGACGAGTACCGCGCCATCCTCGACGCCCGCCGCGAAGCCGGGTTCGACGACCGGCACCCGCACACCCTGGCCACCCGCCACGCCCTGGCCAGCGTGCTGCACGCCCAGGGCCAGTACGAGCAGGCCAAGGACGAGTACCGCGCCATCCTCGACGCCCGCCGCGAAGCCGGGTTCGACGACCGGCACCCGCACACCCTGACCACCCGCCACGCCCTGGCCAGCGTGCTGCACGACCAGGGCCAGTACGAGCAGGCCAAGGCCGAGTACCGCGCCATCCTCGACGCCCGCCGCGAACTTCTCGGCGACCGGCACCCGCACACCCTGGCCACCCGCCACGCCCTGGCCAGCGTGCTGCACGACCAGGGCCAGTACGAGCAGGCCAAGGACGAGTACCGCGCCATCCTCGACGCCCGCCGCGAAGCCGGGTTCGACGACCGGCACCCGCACACCCTGGCCACCCGCCACGCCCTGGCCAGCGTGCTGCACGACCAGGGCCAGTACGAGCAGGCCAAGGACGAGTACCGCGCCATCCTCGACGCCGAGCGGCACCTGTACGGCCACGACCGGCACCCGCACACCCTGACCACCCGCCACGCCCTGGCCAGCGTGCTGCACGACCAGGGCCAGTACGAGCAGGCCAAGGCCGAGTACCGCGCCATCCTCGACGCCCGCCGCGAACTGGTTCGGCGACCGGCACCCGGACACCCTGGCCACCCGCCACGCCCTGGCCAGCGTGCTGCACGACCAGGGCCAGTACGAGCAGGCAGTCTCGGAGATGCGCAGCGTGTGGGAGGGCCGCCGTCAGCAGCTCGGCGATGAGCATCCGGATACGGTGCGGTCTCACACTGCACTGGAGTCTTTCCAGCGCCGCGATCCGGCCGAGTAGTCAGGGGTCGGTCCTTGCTGAAAACGGCTGTCGGGCACTGGGCGAGCCCGCCCTCACTGAGCTGGTGCCGGTAGCTATTGGGCAGGAGCGGGGTCTGCCTCTGATTCGTGATGGGCGGGTGGGTGGCGAAGGCTGGCGTAGGTGAGGAAGTTGGTGCCGGCGAGGGTGGCGTAGCGCATGGCGGTTTTGGGGCTGGTTCCCAGTGCGTCGGCAAGGACTGAGGGTGGGGCCTCGCGGACGAGTTGGAGCCATGTGCCGGTGCGGGCGGTGAGGGCGTGGATGCCGGCTTGGCGGAGCCTGTCGACGACGGCCTGTTGGGTGAGGGATTTGCCGGGCATCCGGCCGGGGAACAGCCAGGGTGAGTCGGGGTTGGCGGCGGTGTTGGTGTTGTCGCGGTGGTGGAGGTGTTGGCGGAGCAGTTCGGCGAGTGGTTCGGGGACCTCGATCCAGTCGCCGCCGAGCAGCACGCGGACGCTGGTGCTGTCGACCTGGACGTGTTCTGTTCGTAGGGCAACGATGCGGCGGATCGGCTGGCCGAACAGCAGGATGAGTGCTCCGGCGATGCGGAATGCCAGTGGTAGGTGATCGTGTTGGAGTAGGTCGCGCAGGTGCGCGAGGCGTTCGGCGTCGCTGATTCCTCGACCGGGCCGGGCGGGTGGCCGTATGGCCAGTTGCTGGACGATGCGCTGGTCGGCCGCCCAGGAGAGGAATCGGGCCACGTGGCCGCGGGTGCTGGTGCCGCCGGCCAGCCAGGCGTCGATGTCGTGTTGGGTGCACTCGGGCAGGGACCTGCCTCGTTCTGCCAGCCAGGCCAGGAACTGGGTCGCGACGGTGGTTGACTGCTTGGCGCGCAGGAACGCGTTGGTGGGCACTGGCCCTTGGCGGGCTTGTTCGCGGAGCCCGCGCAGGAGCCTCCAGCGGGCGAACCGTTGAATGAGTCGCCGCTGGTCGACGTCGGTGATGGCGTCGAGCTTGCTGCCCAGCCACCGCTCGAAGACGGCCAGGTTCCGGTCGCGGGGCGGTAAGCTGCCGCAGCCGACGAGCAGTTCCCGCAGGTATGCGACGGTGCGGGGTGCGGGCAGGCCGTCAAGCGCGTCGTGGGTCAGCGCGGTCTGGCCGGTGGCCAGGTCGCGCAGGAGTGCCGGGACGCGGGGATTGGAGCGGATCCAGGTCACTCCGCTGTTGGGGCGGCGCATCGAGCAGAGGGCGTCGGCCAGCGGTTGAAGCTGCTCCGGGATGCCGCCGGTGGGCCCGGCGAGCAGATCGGCGATCATTGCCTTGAGCTGGCATCTTCCGCAGGTTCCCTGGATCGGAAGCCATGCCTCGAACAGACGCAGATGGCTGTGGTAGGCCCGCATCGTCGACAGCGCCCGGCCCGCGCCATCCGCGCCGCGCAACTCGGCAGCGAACTCCTCGACGTCGACCGGTCGCCACTGCCACGGCCAGTCGTTGGTGAACCGCTGGAACCGGCGCACCGCGGCAAGCCGATCGACGATCGTGTCGGACTTCAGGTTCCGGGCCAACTGCTGATCACGCCAACCGTTCAGCATCGCCTCGAACACCTGCTCCTCGGGGCGCAGCAGCGGCGCACCATCCAGGGCGAACAGCGCTGGAGCAGCCCCTGGAACATCCCACGACCGACCCACAACGTGCCCCTTACCAGCCGCCAGGCATGCACGAATCGTTCACCTAATGAGAACGCATCGCAGTCAGGGCAGGTCACGGCCCCATGGAGATCGACTCCAGACAGCCCGACGATGTCGGCATCCGACGCGCATGCAGCCTGAGGGCGCAGGTCATGACCTGGTATCAGCGAAAAGCGAATACTCGCAGCGAATGCAATTGGCTGCACTTCCGGCCGGGTAGCGTGGAGTAACTGTGACCGACGTGTACGACACCGATCCGGTGGACGCCGATGAGGGCGACCAGCTGACCCGGCTGGCCGCTCATACCGTGCGTCAACGGCTGCTGGGCCTGGATCCGGCGGTACCGCCGCCCGCTCGGCCGGCCCTGCTGGCCCACGGCGCGTCGTTTGTGACCCTGACCCGTGCCGGCCGGTTGCGTGGGTGTATCGGTTCGCTCCGGCCGGTACGGCCGCTCCACCAGGACGTGTCCGGGAACACGGTACGGGCCATGCGTGACCCGCGGCTGGCGCCGGTGGACCGGTCGGACTGGCCGGAACTGGACGTCTCGGTCTCGGTACTCAGCACGCCCGAACCGCTCACCGTCACAGACCGGGACGGGCTGCTGGCGATCCTGCGGCCGGGCATCGACGGCCTGCTGATCACCGACGGGACCCGCCGGGCGACCTTCCTGCCGACGGTCTGGGAGAAGCTGCCGGACCCGGTCCGGTTCCTGGACCAGCTGCTGGTCAAGGGTGGCTGGCCGGCCGGCAGCTGGCCGGACGAGCTGTGGGTCGGCCGGTACCGCGCGGTGGAGTTCACCGACGCGGCGCCGCGGACACCGCTGACCGGGCCGGCCGACCCGGGCGACGATGCGATGATCACCGCGTGACCAGCAATTCCTGCGCGGCGGAGGACCCGGCTCCGGCGCCGTTGATCCTCGAGGCGATGAAGAAGGCGGCTGTGGCCTGGTTGAGTGGGCTGCCCGGCCAGCCCGCCGGGCACCGCGCGCCGGTGTGGTGCAGTTGGCTGGGTGACGCCCTCTATGTGGTCTCCGGGCCGGGCGAGCAGCCCGTACCGGGCCTGTCCGACGCGGCGCACTGTGAGGTCAGCGCCCGGGGGGACAACGGCGCGCTGATCGTCACCTGGCCGGCCGAGGTGACACGGGTCGAGCCGGGCGGCGCGGAGTGGGACCGGGTCGTGGGGCAGGTGATCGGCAAGCGGCTCAACCTGCCCCCCGGCGACGACACGGCGCGCCGGTGGGCGCACGACTGCACGCTGAGTCGTCTGGTCCCGGCCGGCACGCCGGACGCCGTCCCGCAGCACTGAGCTGGGGTGGGCGCTCAGGGCACGGCGATCCGGCCGGCAGCCACCGGTACGACACTGCCGCTGACGGTGGCTGCCACCGGCCGACCGTCCACTGCCGACACCGTACAGTCCAATATGGACGGACGACCCATGGCCACACCCTGGCGTATCCGGTAGCGGTGTGTCCCGTCCGCCGGCAGTTGGCCGACGGCGACCAGGAACAGCCCGTGGGCCAGCGCCGCCGAACCGGTCGCCGGGTCCTCCGGAATCCCCAGATCGGCGGCGAACACGCGGGACTGCGACTCCCGGGCCCCGGCGTCCCAGGCGCTGACCGCCAGGGTGTATCCGGCGGCCTGCAACCCGGCCACGTCAAGCCGGACCCGGTCCAGCGCCGCCGGCCGGACGAGCAGGTGCGCCGAATCGATGCCGCAGCCGGCCAGCCGCGGTGCCGGGCCGACGAGATCGGCCTCGACCAGGCCGGTGACAGCCAGCATCGGCGCCGGGTCCAGTTCCGGCCCGACCGACGGGGTGCCGCCGGACAACTGCGCGGAGCGGGCCGTCGCCGACACCGGCAGGTTCCCGACACCGCAGCGCTGGACGAGGTCACCGGCGGCCAGCCGACCCAGCCGTACCAGGGTCGCGGCCGTGCCGACGCTCGGATGCCCAGCGAAAGGCACCTCCGTCATCGTGGTGAAGATCCGTACCCGATAGTCCGCGCCGTCGCCGGCCGGCAGCACGAACGCCGTCTCGGACAGGTTGAACTCCCGGGCCAGCGCCTGCATCTGGCTGCCGTCCAGCGCCTCCGCGTCGAGGACCACCGCCAGCGGGTTGCCCGCGAACGGCCGGTCGGTGAACACGTCCACGATCTCGTACGCCAGCTGCGTCATGCCCGGACCCTAGCCAGCGGGCGGCCCGTCCGGCAGGGCCACCTGGCAACCGCTGGCCGCGACGAACCTCACCCGTACCGACGCGCCAGGCTGACGGGGAAGTGCCGGGTGCCGCCGGCCGGCCGGCTACCCTGGCGTCGTGACCACGGCGACCCGGGTGTACGTGGCCCGACTGGCCGGCATAGCGGTGTACGACCCCAACGGTGACCAGGTCGGGCGGGTCCGTGACGCGGTCGCCCGGATGCGGCCCAACCAGCTGCCACCGCAGGTGGTCGGGCTGGTCGTGGAGATCGGCGTACGGCGCCGGATCTTCGTCCCGATCGGCCGGGTCACCTCGGTCGACGCCGAGGCCGTACTGCTGTCCACCGGCACCCTCAACCTGAAACGCTTCGAGAAGAAGCCCGGCGAGCTGCTCGTCCTGGAGGAGCTGCTGGACCGACGCGTGACGGTCAGCGAGTCCGGTGGCGAGGACCGCCCCGGCATCGTGGTGGACGTGGGGATGGACCAACAGCGCACCGGCGAGTGGATGCTGCGCCGTTTCGCGGTCCGCGGCACACCCTCCCGGCTGGGCCGGCGCGGTCAACTGCGCCAGGTCGACTGGGAGCAGGTGGGTGGGCTGACCGAGGCCACCGGCGAGCAGGTCACCGAGAGTCTGCTGACCGTGTTGGACACGATGCGCGCCGCCGATGTGGCCAACACCCTGCAGGAACTGTCCGGCCGACGACGGCTGGAGGTGGTCATCGCGCTCGACGACGAGCGGCTGGCCGACGTGCTGGAGGAGCTGCCCGAGGACGACCAGGTGGAGATCCTCGGCTTCCTGGATCTGGAACGCGCCGCAGACGTGCTGGAGGCGATGGACCCGGACGACGCCGCGGACGTACTGGCCGAGCTGCCCGAGTCGGAGAAGGAACAGCTGCTGGAACGGATGGAGCCGGCCGAGGCTGCGCCGGTGCGGCGGCTGATGGACTACGAGCCGGGCACCGCGGGCAGCATCATGACCTCCGACCCGGTGATCCTGCTGCCGGACGTGACGATCGCCGAGGCGCTCGCGGCGGTACGGGAGCCCAAGCTGTCGCCCGTACTGGCCGCCCAGGTGTTCGTGTGCCGGGCACCGGGCGCCACACCGACCGGGAAGTTCCTCGGTATGGTCCATTTTCAGCGGCTGCTCCGCGATCCGCCCGGAGATCTGGTCGGCGGGACCGTCACCGGCTACTTGGATCCGGTGACACCGCACACCCCGATCGCGGAGGTGACGCGCCGGATGGCCACCTACGACCTGATCGCGATGCCGGTGGTGGACGAGCTGGACCGGCTGGTCGGTGTCGTCACCGTCGACGACGTACTGGACCACCTGCTGCCATCCGACTGGCGGGACCGCGACCATGCCTGAGCCCGAACGGCGCCAGACTGCCCGGCCGGCCCCCCGCGGGCGGCTTGATCAGCCCCGGGTGCCGCGTCGGATCACGCTGCCCCGCTGGGATGCCGACGCCTTCGGCCGGTTCGCCGAGGCCACCGCGCGTTTCATGGGTACCGCACAGTTCATCGTGGTGATGACGGTCATCGTGGTGGTCTGGGTGACCATCAACCTGGTGGGTCTGCTCGGGCTGCGCTGGGACCCCTACCCGTTCATCCTGCTGAACCTGTTCTTCTCCACTCAGGCCTCGTACGCCGCTCCGCTGATCCTGCTGGCGCAGAACCGGCAGGCCGACCGGGACCGGTTGGCGTTGGACGAGGACCGGCGGCGGGCCGCGGCGCAGAAGGCCGACACGGACTTCCTGGCCCGGGAGATCGCCTCGCTGCGCATCGCCCTGGGCGAGGTGGCGACCCGCGACTTCGTCCGCTCGGAGCTGTCCTACCTGTTGGAGGAGCTGGACGGTCGACAGCAGCGCAGCCGTCCACATCGGATTGTTGAGCCGGCGTCCGGCCGGTCACCGCGCAGCTGAGACGCCCGGTGCCTCCGCTGCGCCGGGCTGTGGCCGTGGACACGTGATGGGGGTGTGTTCAGCCACATCGACCGCTAAATCATGCCCGGACGCCCCTTCGGCGGGTATCGGTAGGAGCGGACGACTGACGAGTCTTTGAAGGGGTGACGGTGGTATCCGACGAGACCCGGGTGCAGGGGCCCGGTCCCGACGACCGGACCGGACGGCGTCGGGTCGAACTCAACGGGGTGCAACTGGTTGCGTCGGTGGCGGCGGCGGTGTCGGCCGCGGTGGCCGCGTCCGCACTCGGCGTCGCCGGCACGGTCATCGGTACCGCGGTGGTGAGTGTGGTCGCCACCGTCGGCAACGCGCTGTACACCGCGTCGTTGCGACGCACCACGGTCCGGCTGAAGGACGCCCAGGTACGGGTACGGCGCCGGACCGGGCGCATCGCGCTGGGTGCTGAGGACGCGAGGACGGTGTCGGAGCAGATCGGCGCCGGCCCAGCCGACGACGAGCTGACGACCGGGACCGAGCCGACCGGGACCGCGACAACCGGCGCCGAGCCGGTCGGGGCTACAGCCGGCTACGGGCCGGTCGGGGCCGGGCCGGTCGGGGCCGGGCCGGTCGGGGCCGGGCCGGTCGGGGCCGGGCCGGTCGGGGCCCGGTCGGCGACGAGGGACCCGGCCGGACCGGAACGCCGGACATGGCGCACCGGGCCGCGTATCGGGGTTCTCGTCGGCAGTACGGCGGTGGTGTTCGCACTGGCCTTCGGGTTGCTGACCGGGATCGAGGCGGTCATGGGCCATTCGTTCGCCTCGCTGTGGGGACACGGTTCGGCGGGCAGCACCGCCGGCGCGGTGTTCGACGGACGCGTGGCACAACCGCAGCACGACCCGGGTCCCGGTCCGGCAGCACCGACCGGCGGCCCCAGTTCCGTACCGCCCGGTGGTGCGCCGTCACCCGGCCCGAGCAGTCCACGGGTCAGCCCGTCACCGAGCAGGACCACCAGCGGACCAACGACACCGCCGCCGACGCCGAGCGGATCCCGTACCCCGACCCCGGGCCCGTCCGCGCCCACGTCCGCACCGCCGAGCGACACCACCTCGCCGAGCGCGGGGCCCGGACTGCCGGGCGACCTACCGCAGCACGGCGGCTGACCGACCGGGGGCGCCGGCGCGCCCCCGGTCCTCATCATGTCCCGACCGTCAGGTCGAGGCCGGGGCCCAGCCGTCAGCAACCAGGCGGCCGCTGTCCGACGGACGCTCCGAGTCGAACAGCTCACGGCCGCCGTCCCGGACCCGTACCGCGTCCACGTAGACGCCGCGGCCCTGCGAGTTGCTGTCGGTCTGGTACGTCCAGCGCACCGCGGTCGTGCCGGCCGGCAGGTCCGCCGAGACCGACAGCCAGCGCCGGCCGCCGTACCCGGTGACGGTTCCGTCGCAGTCCCAACGGAACTCGCCTCCGTGCAGATGGCAGGGCAGCGGGGTGAACGTGGCGCCGTCCACCGAGCTGGCCACGGTGACCGTGTCGTAGTTGTTCTCCGTGTCGTACCAGAACTCGAACGACAGGCCCGCGCTCCCGGCCGTGGCGGCGAACGGCGCGGTGAGGGTGTTCGCCGCGTGGTCGCGCCGGCTGAACCAGGCGCTGCGCCCGACCGCCGGACGTACCGGCAGGGCAAGCCCGAAGTCGTCGGCCATCGCCCGCCGCGCCACGTTGTTGCTGCCCCAGTCGCGGCTGGGATGCACCCGGTTGGACAGCAGGATCACGAACGAGTGCGACAGCGGGTCCACCACGATCGAGGTACCGGTGTAGCCGGTGTGGCCGAAGGTGACCGGTGAGGCGAGCGCGCCCATGTACCAGTTGAGCGCCAGCTCCCAACCCAGCCCGTGCGGATCGGCGGGGAATGTCGCGCTGTTGTAGTCGTGCAGCATCAGCCGGACGGTGTCCTCGGCGAGGATGCGCGCCCGGCCGTAACGGCCACCGTTGAGGTACGTCTGGGCAAAGATGGCCAGGTCGTGTGCGGTGGAGAAGACTCCCGCGTGCCCGGCGACACCGCCCAACGCCCAGGCGTTCTCGTCGTGCACCTGCCCCCAGACCAGGCCGCGCTGCGCCCACGGCTCGTACTCGTACGCGGCGATCCGCGGCTTGAGGCTCTCCGGCGGGTTGTACATGGTGTCGGTCATGCCCAGCGGCGCGGTGATGTGCTCGTGCACGTACGCGTCGAGGGTCTGGCCGCTGATCTTCTCCACGATCAGCCCGAGCGTGAGGAAATTCAGGTCGGAGTAGACGTACTTGGTGTTCGGCGGCGCGGACGGCGTGGTGGCCAGGATCGCGGCGACCTTCTCCGTGTGGGTCTGGTACGTGCCGCCCCACAGCGACGGGATCGGGTCCGGGATCAGGCCGCTGGTGTGGGTGAGCAGATTCAGCACGGTGATGTCGGACTTGCCGTTGGCAGCGAAGTCCGGCAGGTAGGTGACCACCGGTGCGTGCAGATCGACCAGGCCGCGTTCGATCAGCTGCGCCACCGAGGTGGTGGTGAACAATTTCGACATCGAGGCGAGGTCCCAGATGGTGTCCTCGCGGGCCGGAATCTGCTCACCGGCCGGCAGTTCGACGACGCTGGTGCCCTCCAGCGTGTACCGGACCGCCTTACCCACGGCCGCCAGCTGGACGACGACGCCGTCCTTGGCCGCCACCACCGTGGCCCCCGCGTACATCGGGTGGGCCGGGTTCTCGGGCGTGGTCTGCAGGTACTTGACGGCGTCCGACACCATCCGGTCGACCTGCCCGCTCAGCAGCCCGACCTGGCCGGCGCGGCCCCGCCGCAGCGTGCGGCCGGGCGTGAAGTGCAGGTCCGCGGGCCCGACCTGGGGCGCCCCGGCGGGTCGATGGTGGGCCGGCACCGCCCGGTACGGGCCGGCGGGCCCGGAGATCGTGTCGGCGCCCTCGGGCGCGGCCTGCGCCAGGGTCGGGCCCACCACCACGCTGGTGGCGCCGAGCGCGGCGCCCAGCAGTACACCGCGCCGGGAGGTGCCTGACCGTACGGTCTCCGGCCCCGAGTCGTGTATGTCCCGCATCAGCACACCCTTCCGTCCGTTCGGATCTGAAGGAATCCTGCACCATATCGGCTGGTTAGGGAAACCCCTTGCCGAAATCGGCCCAGCTGGCGGGACGGCCGGTCGCCGTACCCGCCGGCCCGTGCGTCGCAGGCCGGAATGAGGGTGCGCGTGGAGCATGGCCACGTACCGTCGACCATGACATGGGTACCGGCTTCGTCGGCGCGTCGTGATGTCAGGGCCACGCCACCGCCGTTCCGTCACCGCCGGTCCGTTGAGGGCCCAGCTTGATGCCGACTGAGGCTCGCGCTGTGGCTTCTGCCCTCCAGTGCGGGGCATTTTCCCCGAAGCACCGTTAGGTTCCTTTTACCGAAGGGTAAATTACGGAAAAAAATACTACTTTTCAGACCACCAAAAGGTGCATTTTCCCGAAAGTCCGGTTCAATAATTGTGATAAAACCACTTTTTCGGGGAAAATGCCCAGCGGTGGCGCACGTGCCCAGTGGCGGCGCAGGTTCCGGCCCCTGAGTGAACGGCGTTGGCGCTCTGGGCGTGATCAACGCGAGAGTGGGTGTGCGCGACGTGTGTCACGTCGGGCCGCCCGGCCGCTCGTGGGCGCGCCTCGTAGCATGGGAAACATGTCCGCGCCTGCGCTCACCGAGCTCGAACCGGAGATCCGTACCGCCCTGTCGAGGGTTCAGGATCCGGAGATCCGCCGACCCATCACCGACCTGGACATGGTCCGGGACATCGACATCCGGGCCGACGGAACGGTCACCGTTGGCCTGCTGCTCACGGTCGCCGGTTGCCCGCTGCGCGACACCCTGCAACGCGACATCACCGAGCAGGTCAGCACCGTGAGCGGGGTCACCGCGGTACTGGTCGACTTCGACGTGATGTCCGAGCAGCAGCGCCGCGACCTGCAGACGAAGCTGCGGGGCGCGTCCGGTGGCGGCGAGCCGGTCATCCCGTTCGCCCAGCCGGGCTCGCGCACCCGGGTGTACGCGATCGCCTCCGGCAAGGGCGGCGTCGGCAAGTCCAGTGTCACGGTCAACCTGGCTGCGGCGCTCGCCGGGCGGGGCCTGTCGGTCGGCGTCGTCGACGCCGACATCTACGGCCACTCGGTGCCCCGCATGCTCGGCGTCACCGACCGCCCCACCCGGGTCGAGGACATGATCATGCCGCCGCAGGCGCACGGCCTGAAGGTCATCTCGATCGGCATGTTCACCCAGGGCAATGCCGCCGTGGTGTGGCGCGGGCCGATGCTGCACCGGGCACTCACCCAGTTCCTCGCCGACGTCTACTGGGGCGATCTGGACGTCCTGCTGGTCGATCTTCCGCCGGGCACCGGCGACATGGCCATCTCGATCGCCCAGCTGCTGCCGACCGCCGAGATCCTGGTGGTCACCACCCCGCAGCTGGCCGCCGCCGAGGTCGCCGAACGTGCCGGCGCCATCTCGCTGCAGACCCATCAGCGCCTGGTCGGTGTGGTGGAGAACATGTCCTGGCTGGAACTGCCGACCGGGGAACGGATGGAGATCTTCGGCGCCGGCGGTGGCGCCCAGGTCGCCGAAACCCTGTCCACCACCGTCGGCGCATCGGTACCGCTGCTCGGCCAGATCCCGCTGGACACCCGGGTACGGGAGGCCGGCGACGCTGGCGCACCGGTCGTGCTCAGTGACCCGGACGCACCGGCCGCCGCAGCCCTGCGCGCCGTCGCGGACCAGCTCGCAGTACGCCGGGAGAGCCTGGCCGGCCGCTCGCTGGGTCTCTCCCCCGCCTAGCGTCGTGGCAGCGCACTGGCCGGGATGTCGTGGCCGAGCGCGCTGAGTGCGTCGCGGGTAGCGTGGAAGTCCGCTGGCTCAACGCCAGCGGAGATGTGCAGGGCGCCGTCGACCAAGCGGACCGTGTGCGTGGTCGACGGAATGTTGCCGGCGACAGAGATGGTGAGTTGTCCGGTGAGTTCGGCCGGGGAATTGCTGTCGCTGTCGACCACCAGCACGTACATGGCTGCCGGGTCCTGGGGTGACTCGAGCACATCACGCAACCTCATGCTGGCAGACTCCCCACCGGCTCGAAGATCAGCCAATCGAGTTTTGCGCACCGATGCAAGCTCGCCCATGTTCCATGGGTCGTCACGGCCCGACCGTCCTGGCAGCCGGGGCGAAGGATCAGGTGGCGTCCACGTCGAAGCGGGGCCGGCGGGCGGCGGTGTTGGTGCCAGCTGCCGGTGACGCTGTCGGCTCGGAGTCGGCCAGCGCCGGGTTGAGGTCCATCGAGCGCGCGGCGTCCGAGGCGTCGGAGTAGACCTCCTTGAACGGCCGGGTGAGGGCGTCCTGGTCCTCGTCGGACAGCAGGTGTTTGCGTACGAAGGTCTTCGGGTGCAAGTCTTCGATGGAGATGTCGGTGCCGAGCTCCCGGGACAGGTCGCTGGTGGCGTTGGTCGCCATCCGGCGTAGCTGCCGGATCATGCCCACCCCATCGGAGATCAACTTCGGCAGCTTGTCCGGCCCGAAGATGAACAGCCCGATGAGGACGAGCACCATGATTTCCGGCCAGCCGAGGTTCTCGAACATCCGTGCTCCTCATCCGCACCCGCCGGCCCTACCGCACCGACCGTTCGCCCCACCCTACGCACTGGCGGGCGCTACCGGAAAGGTGTCCCGCCTGTGCTTCAGTTCGCGTCGGTGGCCCCCAGGGTGACGGTCGTGCTGCGGCTGGCCCCGCTGTGCTGGTATTCCACCGGCGCCACCGACCCGGGCGCGTCCTTGCGGATGAAAGCGATGAGGTCGGTCGGCGCGGTCAGCAGGTGACTGTCGTAGCGGGTGATCACGTCACCGGACCGCAGCCCGGCCTTGTCCGCCGGGCCACCGGCGGTCACCTTCGCGAGACGTACGCCGCCGTTGGCGCTCTGGTAGCTGCTGTCCAGGCTGGCGCCGATGACGGTACGACGCGCCTTGCCGGTCCGGATGATGTCGTCGGCGACCCGCTTGGCCTGATTCACCGGGATGGAGAAACCGAGCCCGATATTGCCGCTCTTGGTCTCGCCGTCGGCACTGGAGTCACCGAGCGTGAGGATCGCCGAGTTGATGCCGACGACCCGGCCGGCGCCGTCGAGCAGCGGGCCACCGGAGTTACCGGGGTTGATCGCCGCGTCGGTCTGGATGGCCGCCATGTATGCCTCGCTGCCGGCTTCCTTGCCGGTGAGTACCGGCCGGTCCAGGTCACTGACGATGCCGGCGGTGACGGTGTTGGACAGGCCGAGCGGCGCGCCGATGGCAATCACCGGGTCGCCCACGGCGAGCCGGTCGGAGTCGCCGAACTTGACCGGGGTGAGCCCGCTCTTGTCGACCTTCAGCACGGCCAGGTCTGATTCCGGGTCGGTGCCCTTCACGGTCGCGTTCGCGGTCGTGCCGTCGGAGAACGCCACCTTCAGCTGCCCACCGGAGCCGGCCGCGGCGACGTGGTTGTTGGTGATGATGTAACCGGACGAGGACACCACGAAACCGGATCCGTTGCCCTCCACCTTGTCCGTGTGGATCAGCACGGTCACCACACTGGGCAGGACCTTCTTCACCACACCGGACACCGAGTCGGGTGCCCGGTCCGCGGCCTTCGGCTTGTCGGTCTCCGACGGGCCGAGCACCGAGCTGCCGCCACCGGTACGGGCCGCGCCCAGGTAGCCGAGCGCGCCGCCCAACGCGCCGGCCAGCAACGCGGTCACGATGATGACGGCCAGCCCGACGGGCCGACGCCTGGCGCCGCCGGACGGTACGGGCTCCGGCAGCGGATCCAGCGGCGGACCCACCGGTACGGTCGGTTGTTGCACGATCATCGCCGGCGCCTGCGGGTTGCGCCACGGGTCCGCGGCACCGCCACTGGACCACCACGCAGAAGACCCGCCCGACTGCGGGACGTGAGGATGCCCCCCGGGCCATGGCGTACCGGAGGAGCCGGTCGTCCTGCCGCCTTCGGTCACCCTGCGTCCACCTCTCCCCAGTGCCCCACCAGCCGACCCCGGTGCGGCTCACTCCACCGCATTCCAGGATTACACGCCATGGCATCCCCGACTCGCGCGGATCATTCCTTAGGCTCTATGGCATGGCCACCCTGGGACCACAGAGCCACGATTTCACCGAGTCGTACGTCGCCGAGGACCCCGTGCTCGATGCGGCGCGTACCCGGTCGCTGGAGGTTGGGCTCACCCCGCTGAGCGCCGCCGCCGGCGCGACGTTACGGCTGCTCGCCGCGGCGACGGCGGCCCGCGCGGTCGTCGAAGTCGGCACCGGTACCGGTGTCAGCAGTGTCTGGCTGTTACGCGGCATGCGTACCGAGGGGGTGCTGACCACCATCGACCTGGAACCCGAGCACCAGCGGCAGGCCCGGCAGGCGTTTCGTGATGCCGGGTTCTCGCCGTCGAAAACCCGCCTGATCGCCGGTCGGGCGCTGGACGTGCTCCCGCGTCTCGCCGACGGCGCGTACGACCTGGTGTTCGTGGACGGCGACCGGGTGGACTACCCGCATTACGTGGCGGAGGCGTACCGGTTGCTTCGTCCGGGTGGCGTGGTGGTCGCCGCCGGCGCGTTGAGCGACGGACGAGTGGCGGACCCGTCGGCCCGGGACAACCAGACCGTGACGCTGCGCGAGTTGGTCAGGTCGATCCGGGACAACGACGACTGGCTGCCCGCGCTGCTGCCGATCGCCGACGGCCTGCTCGCCGCGGTCAAACAGAACGGGCAGCCCCGGGTACGCCGCTGACCGCAGCCCGTCACGGTCGACACATCCGAACCGACCTCGGCCAGCTAAATAACCGTGACCAGCGGGAATGTTGGCCAAAGGCGCTTGTCAAGATCAGCAACGGTGATACATCAGATAGCCACAGGGTGGCGCGCATTGGGCAGACTGTTCGGGTGCACCCAGCATCATCCCGGACCCGCACCGCGGTGTCCTGTGAGTACCACGCCTGCCTGAACGCCGCTGCGATGGTCCGGCTGCTGCCCGGTCCGGGCAGCCAGTGGATCCTGATGGTGGAGGGTTTCCGGGGCGGCGACGGATGCGCCGCGGCGCTGTCCGACCGGACCGACGCGGACGTGGCGCTGGCCGACGAGGTACGCCACGGCGGCACCGGTCTGGCTCCGGCCCTGTTCGACCGCGACCCCGACTGGGCCCCGTTCTACTGTTCGATATGCGAGCGCGCCTACTGCGCCGGGCACTGGCACGGCCAGGCCTGCCCGTTCGGGCACCGGACCTGAGCCGTCCAGGCCGGGCGTCAGGTCCGCGGCGTCAGCGCTGCGGCGTCAGCGCTCCGATGTGGCGGCGCGAGACATCAGATCGGTGACCGCGGCGTGCGGCGGCTTCCCGTTGTGCACGATGTCCACGACCATCTCGGTGATGGGCATGTCCACCCCGTGCCGTTCCGCAAGAGCCAGGATCGACTCGCAGGACTTCACGCCCTCGGCGGTCTGCCTGGTGACCGCGATGGTCTCCGCCAGCGTCATGCCCCTACCCAGGTTGACGCCGAAGGTGTGGTTACGCGACAACGGTGACGAGGACGTGGCGACCAGGTCACCCAGGCCGGCCAACCCGGAGAAGGTGAGCGGGTCGGCGCCCATCGCCACACCGAGCCGGATGGTCTCGGCCAGGCCGCGGGTAAGCAGCGAGCCCTTGGCGTTGTCCCCGAGTTCCATGCCGTCCGCGATACCCACCGCGAGGCCGATCGCGTTCTTGATCGCGCCGCCGAGCTCGCAGCCGATCACGTCGGTGTTGGTGTACGGCCGGAAGTAGGGGGTCACGCAGGCGGCCTGCAGGCGCTGCGCCACCGACTCCTTCTGACAGGCCACCACGCTGGCGGCCGGCCTGCGTCGGACGATCTCACCTGCCAAATTGGGACCGGAGACGACCGCGATACGCTCCGGCCCAGCGCCGGTGATCTCAGCGATCACCTCGCTCATCAGCTTGGCCGTCCGCAGTTCCACGCCCTTCATCAGGCTGACCAGCACGACCTCGGAGTCCAGCAACGGCGCCCAGACGGTGAGGTTCTCCCGCAGGGTCTGCGCGGTGACCGCCAGTACCGCGAACTCCGCGCCGGCCAGCGCCTCGGCCGGATCGTTCGTCGCCGTGATTCTGGCGGGCAGCTCGACATCGGGCAGGTAATCGGGGTTGGTCCGGGTGGTGTTGACCGCCTCGACGACCTCAGGGCGGCGGGCCCACAGCCCCACCTCGTTGCTGGCATCGGCCAGGATCATGGCGAATGCCGTACCCCAGGACCCTGCTCCCAGCACCGCGACACGCGTCGTCACCGATCGGCCTCCGCTCTCCCCGCACCACCTTTTGCCGGTGAGGGTACGGGCCGGCCGGCAGGCCCGCTGAGCGCGGTCAGCGGCGCCGGGGTCGGGGCCTCTTCCGCTGATGGGTCAGCGGCGACCGTGTACCGGTTCGCCCTTGCCCAGCACCACGATGCCGGAGTCGGTCACCGTGTGGTGCGTCTGGTCCAGGCCCAGGTCGGCACCGATCCGGGCACCGTCGGGGACCACCACGTTCTTGTCCAGGATCGCGCGGCGCACGACCGCACCACGGCCGATCCGTACGCCGTCGGACAGCACCGAATCCTCCACCCACGCGCCGTCCTCGACGGTGACGTCCGGGGAGAGCACCGAACGGGCGACCGTACCGGTGACGATGCAGCCGGCCGACACCAGCGACTCGTACGCCCGGCCGCCCAGCACGAACTTCGCCGGCGGCAACGGCGGGATGTGGCCGCGGATCGGCCAGTCGGCGTTGTACAGGTTGAACACCGGACGGACCGACACCAGGTCCATGTGCGACTCGTAGTACGCGTCGATGGTGCCCACATCCCGCCAGTAGCCCCGGTCGCGTTCGGTGGCGCCCGGCACCTCGTTGGCGGCGAAATCGTAGACGTTCGCCAGCCCCTTGTCGACCAGCATCGGGATGATGTTGCCGCCCATGTCGTGCGCGGACGCCGGGTCTTCGGCGTCGAGCCGCAGCGCCTCCAGCAGCGCATCGGTCGTGAACACGTAGTTACCCATCGAGGCGTACGCGCGCTCCTCGTCGCCCGGGATGCCGGGAGGCTGCGCCGGCTTCTCCAGGAACCGGGTGATCGTGGTCTGGTCGTCGTCGGCCTGGATCACACCGAACGCGCGGGCCTCGTCGCGAGGAACCCGGATACCGGCCACGGTGACGCCGGCGCCGGAGGCGATGTGCTGCTCGACCATCTGCCGAGGGTCCATCCGGTACACGTGGTCGGCGCCGAACACGATGATGTAGTCGGGACCCTCGTCGTACACCAGGTTGAGCGACTGGTAGATCGCGTCGGCCGAACCGGTGTACCAACGCGGGCCGAGCCTCTGCTGCGCCGGCACCGGGGTGATGTACTGCCCGAGCATGCCGTTCATCCGCCAGGTCTGCGAGATGTGCCGGTCCAGTGAGTGGGACTTGTACTGGGTCAGCACGCACAGCTTGACGTAGCCGGCGTTGACCAGGTTCGACAGCACGAAGTCGATCAGCCGGTACTGGCCACCGAACGGCACCGCGGGCTTCGCGCGGTCGGCGGTCAACGGCATCAGGCGCTTGCCCCCGCCGCCCGCGAGAACGATCCCCAGTACCCGCGCGCCCCTTGCCATGAGGCCACCTTAGCCGCGATGGCGCTACCGGGCACTTCGAGACACACACTGTTAACACGATCGCCAGCCGTACCGGCCCGGCGGGCCAGCGGTCAGGCGGGTGCATGAGTCCACAGTAGACTCACCGGCATCTGGGGAGTTTGTGAGCTTATAGCTGCTCTAGCCACCAGAATCCGACAAACTCCCGCATTCTCGCCGAGCGTCAGCGCTGCGTCAACTCGCCGGCGCTACCCGCCGGGCCAGCCGGCAGCCTGCAGAGCTGCCCGGATCTGCGCGGCAACCGCTGCGGCGTCGTGACCTACCGCCCAGCCGGGAGGAGTGTCAGCCATCGACCGAGTGTCCGACGTGGGCATGACACTGAGCAATGACCCAGTTTCGAGCGGTACTACCTTAGGACCCGAGGTGTGGACGCCCGACAAACTCTCCGAGCTGCACCGCAGTCTACTGTGGACTGTACGGTCGCGGGCCGGATGAAGGACTACGCTCGGTCACCAACCGCGTCGTGTCGCGGTCCCGGCCGGGACGAATGAAGCGGCTGCGACGCAGCGCACGGCTGTGGTCGGCAGTAGCCTGGGTATGTGAACGGACCCCCGAGGGCCAACACGCAGAGTTACGTCGAATGGGCGCCTCCATCGGCGTTCTCAGCGGACGTGCAGTGCCTGTGGTGGTCGTCCTTCGGAAACTCCGCGCCGATCCTGCCGGACGGGCATCTCGATCTCATTGTGGGTGACAACCGCGTGTTCGTCGCGGGTCCGGACACCGTGGCAGCGCCGAACGACCTACCGGTGGGGTTTGTCGTGCACGGGATACGGTTCAGGACCGGCCGGGCGAGCCGGGTCCTCGGCGTGCCCGCAGTCGAACTCCGTGATCTCCGGGTCGATCTCACAGATCTGTGGGGTACGGCCGGCCGACGGATCTCCGAGCGTCTGATCGCCGATCCTCGACGTCTCCCCGAGGTGGTCGCGGACCGGCTGACGGCCACGACGGCCGGACCGGACCACCAGATCGACCAGGCCGTACGGCGCCTGGCCGCGGATCGACCGCGGGTCGCGGAGCTGCACGACGAGCTCGGCCTCTCCGAGCGGCAGCTGCGGCGCCGTTTCACCAGCGAGGTCGGCTACGGGCCTGCGACCTTCCTGCGGGTGGTGCGGTTGCAGCGAGCCCGCCAGCTGGCTCTGGAGGACCCCCGGGCCGGCCTCGCGACCATCGCGGTCACCGCCGGCTACGCCGACCAGGCACACCTGTCGCGCGAGATCAGGAACCTCACCGGCATGACCGCCCGCACCCTGCTGCGTGGCCGATCTGTTCAAGACCACCCGGACGACCCCTACCTAGGGTCGACGACATGACAGTGAACGTGGACGCAGCCCGGAGCTTCATCCGCACGAACGCCAGGGTCGTCGAGCGACGGTTGGCGCAGTTCCACCTCGACGGCGACGACAGCGCGGCATCAGCCGCGATCGCCGGACTCGACGCCTACCGCAACACCGACCAGGGATTCGGTCACGGCCTGGAACCGGACGCACTCGCCCCGGACAGCCAGCCGCTCGCGGTCGACTTCGCGTTCGACATCCTGCACCAGATCGCCCGGGCCACACCGGACCCGACGACGAAAGCACGGGCCGCCGACGCGGTGCGCGCCACGATGCCGTTCCTGGATGGCATCTCCGGCCCGGACGGTGGCCTGCGGATCGTCCTCCCTTCCGTCGCGGCATATCCGCGGGCCGACCACTGGGGCGACGGGGTCTTCGCCCCCGGACTCAATCCGACAGCCAGGATCGTTGGGGTCTCGCGTGCGCTGGGGATCGACCATCCGTGGCTGGAGCGTGCCGCGGCGTTCTGCCGGGCGGCGATCGACGCTCCCGGCGCGGTCAGCGACGCGCACACCGCGGTCTGCGTACTACCGTTCCTCGAAACCGAGCCCGACCGCGGCTGGGCTGCCAAGGCGTACGACGATCTCCGTGCTCGGATCACCGACCTCGCGCTGTTCAAAGCGATGCCCGGTCCCGACTACGGGCTCACGCCGCTGGACTTCGCGCCCGCCCCCGACAGCCCAGGTCGGCAGTTCTTCTCCGACGGGTCCGTCGAGGCTCACCTGGACGAGCTGGCCGCCACGCAGCAGGACGACGGCGGTTGGCCGGTGGCATGGCAGCCGCCCGGTCCCGCCGCCCTCCTCGCCTGGCGCGGCGCGGTGACGCTGCACGCGCTCCGCGTACTGCGCGCGTACGGCCGGCTCTGACCGGCCGGTGCCGGTGTGAGTATGCGAGCGTGCGTTGAGCGGCTGCGAACGGTCACAGATCGCCTGGGCGAGCTATACCGCAAAGTCCGGATTCTGACTAAAATCGGTGCGGTGTACCCCACAGCAGGGGTCTGATGTCCGGGAGGCACCGTGACCCGCTCCGATCCGACTCCGCGTCCGCCGGCGCGACAGCGCCGTGCACGACTGTCAGGCAGGCCGCTGGCCGGCGGCATACTTCGCGCGTTGGGTGTCGGCCTCGCGCTCTGCCTCGTCACCGCGCAACCCGCCGCCGCGCACCCGGGCGGCACAGACCGAGCAGGCACAGATCGAGCGGGCACAGATCGAGCAGGCACAGACCGGGCCGGCTATCCGACCGCGGTGGCCGACACGCTCACCGCACTGGATCCCGCGCCGTACCAGCTCAGCGACGGCGGCAGCTTCGCGACGTACCGGCCGCGGGTGGCGGCACTGAGCGCCACCCTCGGCGTGGCCAGCATGGACAGTGTGCTGGCCGGCGCGAACCGTACCGCCCGACCGCTGTGCCACGACGCGAAGGTTTCCGGGGCGGTCGGCTTCTGCTGGGACCTCGCCGACGATCTCACGCCGGAATGGTTCCCGCAGGGCGTCAGCGGTTCCGGCGACGCCAGCGCCGACGGGCTCTACCAGGGGCACCGCATCGTCGCGGTCAGCTGGTACGACCTGCTGGCCGGCAAGGGCGTACGGGTCTCCCTGGTCGACCGGGACAACGCGGGCAGCACCCACTACCGGCACGTCCTGCTGGTCGACCCGGTCAGCACCACCGACTACCGCAACGTGCCGGTGCACGCCGGCGGCATCGCCTGGTACGGCGACTACCTGTACGTGGTGGACACCGCGCACGGGCTGCGGGTGTTCGACCTGCGGCAGCTGTGGCCGGTGGACCCCAGCGACGGCAGCACCATCGGACGCGGTTCCGACGGGCACTACTACGCAGCCGGCTACAGCTACGTGGCACCGCAGATCGGGGCGTACAGCCAGGCCGGTGACGGCAACTGCAGCCCGCCGCCGACCGGAACGACCGACCCGCTGTGTTTCTCCTCGCTGAGCCTGGACCGCAGCACCTCACCGCCGTCGCTGCTCACCAGCGAGTACTACGCGGGCGCGGCCGGTTCCCGGCTGGTGCGCTGGAGCATCGATCCGGCCACCGGCCTGCTCGCGCCGGCCGGGGACGGCGTGGTGCACGCGGTGGCGGCGTACCGGTCACCGCACAGCGACGTACAGGGCGCGGTCTCGGTCGGCGGCCGGTTCTTCACCGACACCAGTCACGACATCGCGTCGGGTGTGCGCTACGACGAGCGGGTCGGCGAGCCGGCCAGTGCGGTGACCTACCCGGTCGGCGCCGAGTCGCTGTCGTACTGGCCGGCGACGGGACAGTTGTGGGCGGTCGGCGAGTTCATCGACACGCGCATGGTGTTCAGCGTCGGGCTGCCCGGCTGAGCGGGGCGGGGAAAGCGTGAAGGTTCGTCGGTTCGTGGTCGTCCTGGCGACCACGAACCGACGAACTCTCCAGGTTTCGCATGAGTCTACTGTGGACTCAGGTGGCGTCGTGGTGGCCGGACTTCAGATCGGCGATGAAGGCGGCCCAGCTGCCTGGCGCAACCCCCAGCGCGGGACCTTCCCGGTCCTTGGAGTCGCGTACCCCGACCGCACCAGCGAACCGCACCTCCACGCACGCAGCGTTGCAGGAACTGCGGCTGGACTTGAACCAGCCGTCGCCAGCGAACGTATCGAACCGGACCTCCACGCACGCAGCGTTACTGGAGCTGCGGTTGGACTTGAACCAGTCACCGTTTCTGGCAGGTAGGACACTCATGTGAACTCCTTGGCCATGGCTCTGATCAGGTCGTAGGAGTCGTCAACGCTCAACGACAACTTCAGAATCTCGTGGAATGTCACGACGAACTCTGTGACCTTTGTGGGATGGTCAACGATAGCAGTCGATGTCAGGATCTCCTGCCACACAAGATCATGTAACCGGCAGGACTCGAACGACAGAATCTGATACGGCCCGCCGATTCCCGGATGCGCGCCGGCGGTGAACGGCACCACCCGGATCACCACGTTCTCGTGTTCATCGGCCAGTCTCAGCAGATGCTGAAGTTGAGCGTGCATGACCTTGGCGCCGCCCACGTGCTGCATCAGGCTGCTCTGGCTCACCAGGCTGGTGATCTGCAGAGGATGTGGGTCCGTCAGTCGCTTCTGTCGATGTAACCGAGCCTCGACCCGACGCTGAACCTCGGTGAGGCGCGTGTAGGGGTAGCCGGCATTGACCACTGCGCGGGCGTAGTCCTCCGTCTGCAGCAAGCCGTAAATCAACTCGCTGTGGTAGCTCCGGATGTGCTCAGCACCGTGTTCCAGGCCGAAGAAGCGTTGAAGTTCGGCGCTGAACAGGCCGGAGTACTCGTGCCACCAGCGCTTCTCATTGCCGCCCCGGCGAAGCTCCTCCAGTTCGTCGACCTCGTCCGGCGCCACGTCGTAGAGCTTGCAGAGCTGGACGAGTCGCGCCGCGGTGAGTTTCGGCTGACCCAGCTCGACGGCGGAGACGAAACCCTGGGTGCAGCCGATCTTGCGGCTGACCGCCGTCGCGGTCATGTCGATCCGCTCGCGATACTCGCGCAGCCGGAGACCCAGTTCCCAGCTCCTGATGACCGGAGAGTTCGATGCCGGCACGACGGACCTCCTGATGGATTGCGGTCGGCCAGGCTTTCAGTAATTCACAACAGAGCAACCTGGCCGATTCCCCTAGTAATACTACTGCACGAGGAGTACGGTACCGGTCACGACAGTACGGAGTTGTCTGGAGGCTGACAGTGAGTTGGTTGGGGACGGATGCGGGGATGTTCTACATCGACGACACCGTGCGGGAGCGGTACTGCTTCGCGCTGAGCAGGCTGGTCGGCGATGATCCGGTCCGCCTGGACGACGACCTCATCGGTACCGTCCGGGTGCCCGCCGCCGAGCGCACCGTGGCGCGCTACACCGCCGGCATGCGTACCTGGGCGCTGGCCACCCTGGCGGCCGGCGGGTACGGCTTCGGCCGGTACGAGGTGTCGATGGGCGTGCTGGACGCCGACGGGGAACCGGACAGCCGGTACGGCCGCCAGACCATCGACTGGGACGGCGCGACGGAACTGGTACCGGTCGAGTGTCCCGGCCGGGGATGAGGCCCGGGGAAACAGCGAGGGTTTGTCGGTTGATGGTCGCCCTGGCGACCATCAACCGACAAACCCTCAAGGTTTCGCGTCAATCCACTGTGGACGCAGGCGCAGCGCCGTCGGCAGATCGAGCGCCGGCGGTCAGTCGGTCTCCGGCTCCGCCGGCAGTGCACCATTCGCCGGCTCGGCCGGGAGTGAGTCCATGAAGGAGCTGACCGAGAACACCGCATTACCGGCACCTGGCTTGCCGTAGCCGGGCGGCGCGGCGAGCTTGTGCCGCTCCATCGTCTCCCGGTAGACGGTCAGCAGCTTCAGGTGGTACTCCAGCGGCGCGCCCAGCGGGTTCGCCTTGCCCAGCGGCGTGGTCGGCTCCGGGCACCAGGTGGTGAAGCGCGGGGTGATGCCACGCGACATGAAATATTCCAGACCCTCGGCGGTCGACTCGATCGCCGCGTCCACGTCGGTGAACCCGTGCGGCGCGGCCATCTCCACCCCGGCAACGAAGTTCGGGATGACGTTGCGAGCGCCGAACACGTCGGCGGCGTCCAGGATGCGGCGGTGCCACTCCTCCCGGCCGACGTAGCGTTCCTTGCCCGGGCAGTACAGCTCGAACAGCCGCTTGTCCCACACCTCGTAGTTGGGGTGGTAGATGCGGATGCCGTAGTCGAAGAAACGCTGCACGTCGGCCTTGGGCAGCGCCTGCGCGACCACCTTGCCGATCCAGCGGCCGGGGAAGCGCCCCTCGATGGCCTTGGCGTACCGGCCGTAGAAGTCGGCCTCGCCCAGCCCCTCGACGGTCTTGGTCACGCTGCCGCCGGTCAGGGTGTACGCGGTGGACAACTTCGCGGTGTCGTGCTCGTTGATGATCTCCAGCGCCTCCAGCACCTCGTCCACCGGCTTCACCCCGGTGTACGGGCGGCCCGCCGCCTTGTGCTGACGCCAGTTGTGGTTGATGTCGCAGTACTGGCACTCCTCCTTGGCGCCGAAGTACTGGCAGACCCGGAAGACCGTCAGGTAGATCAGGTAGCCCCACTGGATGGTGGGCGCGACCTCCATCACCTGCTTGCCGTTGGTCAGCGGATGCCGGTAGTACTCCGGCATCGGCGGAAGCCCGACCTCACCGATCGGCCGGCCGTCCAGGTGCAGCCGCAGCAGGCCGTCCTCACCGGCCGCGACCCGGTACGGCGACGCGGGGTTGACCCGCACCGACACGACCGTGCGACGCAGGTTGTACGGCCCGCCGGTGAGCACGATCTCCTCCGGCGGGCGGCGCAGTGCCGCGCTGCCCAGTTCGGGCAGCTGCCGGTGGTCGAAGGAGAAGATGAAGTACGACTTGGGTTTGACGTCACCGCCGTCGTCGGTCAACGCCGAGTCGTCGAACGCCATGCCGGTGCGCAGCAGGTCCTCCTTGAGGATCGCCTCCGGCGGCAGGTGCGCGAAACGCTGCATCGAGGACTCGATGAGTTCGGTACGCTCCATCGCCTCCGCGCGGGTCGCGCCCACCGTCAGTTCCACACCCTCGGCCATTGCCCACCTCTCCGTGCACTGGAAACGCGTGCGCTGGTACCGCGGACACCGGTACCGCCGCAGCAACCGTACGCCCGGGTGGGCGCGACCCGGCCCGCCCACCCGCCGCCGGTGATCCGTCCCATCCCCCGCGCCACACCGCTTCTATCGCCCAGCACTGACCCGGAGGAGTTCTTCCCTGAATGGTCCCCATGCCACTTTCGCAGTAACGGACTTTGAGGGCAAATAGCCCGCAGAGTCAGGGCCGGAGGGTCATTTTCCCCGAATGTACCGTTGAAAATTCCGACATAAGCACTATTTGGGCAAAACGCCCTCCGGGGGCGAGTCAAGGCAGCGGCCAAGTCAGGAGCCGCCGAAGCGGGTGGCCAACCGGCGGTACGTCGCGGGTGCCAGCGCGCGTAGCGCCACCGGTAGCCGCAGCCAGGACGGAGTGAACAGCTCCGGCCGGTTCAACACGATCCCGCGGACCAGGGCATCGGCGACCACCTCGACCGGCAGCGGCGCCGGCCAACGACGGGAGTAGCGGCGACCCCGCCGGGCGAAGAACTCGGTCCGTACCACGCCCGGCACCAGCACGCCGACCTGTACGCCGGTGCCGGCCAGTTCCAGCCGCAGCGACTCGGCGAAACCGTCCAGGCCGGCCTTCGCCGCCGAGTAGACCGCTTCGTCGGCGACCCCCGTCCTGCCCGCGATCGAGGTGACGAACACCAGTTGCCCGGTGCGCCGCGACACCATACCGGGCAGCAGGACCCGGGTCAGCTCGACCGGCGCCCGCAGATCGACGGCCAGTACCCGGTCGGTGTCGGCGGCGGACATCGCGGTGAACCGGCCGGCAAAGCCCTGCCCGGCATTGTTGACCAGGATGTCGACCCGGCCGGCCGCATCCAGCGCGGCGTGCGCCATGGCGGTCACCCCGGCCGGCTCGGACAGGTCCCCGGCCAGCGGGGTACCGCCGGTCATCGAGGCCAGCATCGCCAGTCGCCCGGTGTCCCTGCCGTGCACGATCACCCGGGCGCCCAGTTCGGCCAGGCGCAGCGCGGTGGCCCACCCGATCCCCGAGGACGCACCCGTGACCAGCGCCACCGCACCCTTGATGCGCAATTCACAAGCCTTCCGCCGCCGCTGCCTGCTCCGTGGAACCGGAGGACAGGTGCGGTGCTCTGGTGGCGAGTATCGCGATCCCGATCACCATCACCCCGAGGCTCGACATTTCACCGATCACCGGCCAGACCCCCAGGGTGATGGTGCCAGAAAGCCACAGCGTGCCGACGCCGATCGAGATCAGCGGGTCGACCGTGATGATGATGGCCAACGCGGGACTGCCCAACCGCCCGGCCTGGAACGAGTTCTGGTTCAGCAGCACACCGGTGGGACCGAGCACACAGATCGCGTACAGCTGCCAGTGCGCGAACAGCTCCGGGAAACCGTCACCGAAGCGGTTGGTCAGGCTGCGTACCAGCCCGGCGGTCACCCCGTAGCAGATGCCGGTGGCCAGGGCCAGCAGCAGCGACCGCCACGGCCGGGCCACGCTGTAGGAGCCCACCACGCAGGCCACCAGCAGCACCGCGAGACCGCCGCCCAACGGCAGGATGGTGGCCGGGGTCAGGTCCCGCCCCCCGGCATCCGTCGGCCTCGCCACCAGCAGGAACGCGATCAGTCCGGCCAACGCCAGGCACGCGCCGAGGATCCGTACCTGGTCCGGCCGACGACCCGCCAGGATCGGCGTGAGCAGCACGTAGAACAACAGCCCGGTGACCAGCAACGGCTGCACCACCATCACCGGGCCGAACCGTAGCGCGGTGACCTGGAAGGTGAACCCGACGATGGCCAGCAGTACCGACATGCGCCACAGCCGGTTGCTGAACAGTTCGGCGAACAGCGACGGGTCCGCTGCCCGCCGTTCCGGCACCTCGTGGTTGGCCCGGTACTGCAGATTCGACGACATCCCGAAGGACAGCGCGCCGAACACCGCCGCCGGTACCGCGATCACCAGGTCCGAACGCATGCTCACCGGCTCGTCGGCTGCCCGGTACCGGCCGGCACCAGCGCGTCGAACGATGACCGGATCGCGTCCGGCAGCCCGGCGACGACCGGACGCAGCGACTCGTCGTACAGCACACACAACCCGATCGCCTCGGCGTAGCGCATGATGCCCACCCCCAGCGGCACCCCGTCGGCGAGCGCGACCACCGGGTAGACCGCCTGGAACCGGTTGCCCACGATGCGCCGGTCGCCGCGCGGCCCCGGCACATAGGAGGCGATCATGTTGAAGAAGTGGCTGTTGTACACCCGGCCAGCCATCCACCCGTGCACCGGCGCCGGGAACATGCCCAGCGCCCGCATCACGAACGCCGAAGCGTGCGGCTCACCCAGCCCGATCCGACGGTGCAGGTCGTGCCGGATGGCCCGGATGCGCTCCAGTACGCCCATCGGGCCCACCGGCAGGTCGACCGCCACCGCCCCGGTGGAGTTGCCCGCGGTACGGGTACCGGCCCGGGTCGACATCGCCACCGGCAGCATGGTGCGCAGCCGGACCGGCTCCCCCGGCCGACCCACCACACCCGCCCGGTGCAGCGCGTCGGCCAGCACACCGAGCAGCAGTTCACTGGTCCGTACGTGATGCGCGTGCGCGGCCAGGCGTACCTCGGCGCTGGGCAGCCCGACGGTCAGTACGCCGCGCCGGTTCGGGGTGAGCTCCCGGTTCAGCGGGTTTTGGGGCGCCGCCGCGTGCCAGCCGAGCTCCCACATCCCCCGCACCACCCGGCCGACGGTGTGCGCCAGGTGCCGCGCGCCGCCGCCCCGTACCCCGGAGCCCACCACAGGTACGGCCCGCGACGGGTCCGGCGCCTCGTCCATCAGCCGTTCCAGCGTGCCGATCAGCGACATCCCATCGCCGATCGCGTGGTGCATCTTGAACGACAGCGACGTGCTGTCCGTACCGTCGCGGTGCACCAGCAACAGCTGCCACGGCGGCCGGTCCAGCGGTAGCGGCGCAGACCAGAACCGGTCGAGAACGGCGCCCAGCTCCGCCTCGTCGGCGACGCCGACCTCCCGTACGTGCTCGGTGAGGGTCACCGTCCGGTCGGCGACCCAGCCCGGTCGACGCCAGTTCCCGCGCGGTACCAGCCGGCGGCGCAGGGTGGTGACCACGTCGAGCCGGCCGGCGATCCGCTCGATCAGGGCCGCGGCGGTCAACGGCGGGCGGCCAGGTTCCGGTTCCACCGTGATCACCGCACCCACCTGCTGGGTGATCGCCCGGGTCTGCACATGCAGGAAGAACGAGTCGGGTGGGCGCAGCGGCCAGGCCCGACGTACCGGGGCGAGCCGGGTCACCGGACGCGCCCGGCGCCGGTCCTGGTACACCGGCCGCAGGCGGGCCACCGACCGGGCCGGGGTGCGGGGGACCAGACCGGCCAGCCGGGTCAGGTCGGCCCCGGCCCGGTTGTCGGCCAGGTAGTCGCGGACCGCCTGACCGGTGGCGCCCCGGACCGCCCGGTCCCGGGCCATCGCAGTGACCAGCGCGGTCAACCCGCCCGGCCGGGAGCACGTCTCGGCCAGGCCGCTGACGGTCATCAGCGCGGCGTTCGCCGCTCCGTGCGCGGCGATCGGCCGGTACATCACCACCGGGCGCCCCGTCGCCAACGCCTCCAGCGCGGTCGCGCCGCCGGCGTTGGTGACCACCACGTCGGCGGCCCGGGTCCAGGCCGGCATCTGGTCGGTCCAGCCCAACATACGCAGCCGGTCAGCGGGCAGACCGCGCCGGCCGAGTTCGGCCCGCAGCCGGGCGTTGTGCGCGCAGGCCGCCACGACCTGTACGCCGGGGCCACCGGCCAACAGGGCGTCGATGGCTTCCCGGACCGCACCGAAGCCGTACGCGCCGCAGGACACCAGGGCCACGAAACGGTCCGCGGGCAGCCCGAGCCGGGCCCGCTCGGCCGACCGGTCACCGGGATGGAACCGGGTCTCTACCGGCGGTCCGGTGACCTCGGCCAGGATCCCCGGCTCGGCCAGGTCGGCCATCGCCCGGGCCGCCGGGTGCATCAGGAAGGTGGCGTCCAGGTCGCGGTACAGCCAGAACGGGTGTGGCGCGAAATCAGACACCCAGGCACCGACCGGTACCGGCAGCGAACGGTGCCGGCGCAGCCAGGCCAGCCCGGCCGAACCCAGCGGGTAGGTGGACAGGATCAGGTCCGGGTCGAACCTCTCCACCGCACCGGCCAGCCGCCGCCCCGACCAGCCGGCCACGAACCCCTTCGAGGCGGCCGCGAACCACCGGTGCCGCCACAGCGAACTGTAGAAGAACTCGTACAGCCACGGGGTGGTCTGCACGTTGGTCACGTAGATGCGCCGGAACATCGGCCCGACCCAGCGCCCCATCGTGTCGAGGGTGTCGACCCACCGCACCTCACTGCCCGGCCAGAGCCGCTGCACCCCTTCCTGCAGGGCCCGCCCGGTCGCGTGGTGGCCGCCGCCCATGTCCGCCGACACCATCAGTACCCGCCGCGGTGCCCCGTCCGCATCTGGGCCGCCCATGCACCGCCCCTTCGACAAGCGATCTTTCCCAGAAACCGTACGCCCGATCACGCTCCGCTGCGCCCGGTTGACCAGCAGGCGCGTTCCTACCGGGTGGGCCGGTCGCTGGCGGGCCGGCATTAGGCTGACCGCCGGATCCGGATTCGGGACACGGGAGGCGTGGTGGAATCCACAGCACTGCTCACCGACCAGTACGAGCTGACCATGCTGTCGGCCTCGCTGCGGGACGGTACGGCCACCCGGCCGTGTGTCTTCGAGGTGTTCGGCCGCCGACTGCCGAACAACCGGCGCTACGGGGTGGTGGCCGGCACCGGGCGGCTCATCCGGGCGATCCGGGACTTCCGGTTCAGCGAGGAGGATGTCGCCTTCCTGCGCGAGCGCGGCATCATCGACGCGGATACCGCGCGCTGGCTGGCCGACTACCGGTTCACCGGCGACATCGAGGGCTACGCGGAGGGCGAACTGTACTTCCCGGGCTCACCGATCCTGACCGTGGCGGCGCCGTTCGCGGTAGGTGTGCTGCTGGAGACGCTGGTGCTGTCGGTGCTCAACCACGACTGCGCGATCGCCTCGGCGGCGGCCCGGATGGTCACCGCGGCGCACGGCCGGCCGATCATCGAAATGGGTTCGCGACGCACCCACGAGCAGGCGGCAGTGGCCTCGGCCCGCGCCGCGTACCTGGCCGGTTTCGCCTCCACGTCCAATGTGGAGGCCGGCCGCCGGTACGGGATCCCGACCGCGGGCACCGCCGCGCACGCGTTCACCCTGCTGCACGACTCGGAGGCGGAGGCGTTCGCCTCGCAGGTCGCAGCGCTCGGCAAGGACACCGCCCTGTTGGTCGACACGTACGACATCTCCCAGGGCATCCGGACCGCGATCGAGGTGGTCGGCCCCGAGCTGGGTGCCGTCCGGATCGACTCGGGTGACCTGGCGGTGATGGCCGTACAGGCCCGGGAGCTGCTGGACTCGCTGGGTGCCCGGGACACCCGGATCGTACTGTCCGGTGATCTGGACGAGCATTCGATCGCCGCGCTGGCCGCCGCGCCGGTGGACGCCTACGGTGCCGGCACGTCGGTGGTGACCGGGTCCGGCGCACCGACCGCGCAGCTGGTGTACAAGCTGGTCGAGGTGGACGGTCGGCCGGTGGTGAAGCGGTCGGAGAACAAGGCGACGCTGGGCGGCCGGAAGTACGCGGTCCGCCGGCACAAGCCGACCGGTACGGCCATCGAGGAGGTCGTCGTGTCGCAGGGCCGGCCGGAGCCGGAACCGAACGACCGGCCGCTGCAGCAGCAGTTCCTGGCCGCTGGCGAGGAGGTGGCCGACCAGCCGGAGCTGCCGGCCAGCCGGGCACATCTCGCCGCGTGCCTGGTGTCGATCCCGTGGGACGGGCTGAAGCTGTCCGCCGGCGAGCCGGCGGTCCCGGTCCGGATGGTCGGTGCCTGACCCGGGGCCGGGATCCAGCTCGGGTCAGCTCAGCCGGCCAGCCAGGCCGTGGCGTTGATGGCCAGTGCGGCGTTGGTGCCGCGGGTGTCGTTCCAGCCGTCGTAGAGGGTATTGCCGGACTGGCCGGTGCCGTCGTCGATCGGTGAGCTGTCACCCCACACTGCCACCCGACCGCTGCCGAAGGTGCTGGTGGTGAAGAAGGCGCCGGTGGTGCCGGACTGGTCTGCGCTGCTCAGCCAGACGTGCGCCTGCACGGCGGAGTTGTCCGCCGGGTGCAGGGTCTGGGTGGAGCCGTTGTTGATGGTACTGCCGGTGACCGTGCCGCCGGGGCCGGACAGGATCGGGTCGCCGCTGCCGGATCCGGCGACCGGGTCGTCCACCTGGACGTTGTTGGTGTCCACGCTGAAACCGAACGGGTCGGTGTCGTCGACCCCGTTGTTGCTCATCAGGTCGTTGGCGATGCGGGGCGAGTCCCAGCCGTCGTTGTTGCGGTCGCTGTTGTCGTGGTCGACGATCAGGAAGAAGCCGCCGCCGTTGGAGATGAAGGTCATGATGGCGGTCTTCTCGGCGGCGCTGAGCGGCGAATTGGGCTCGGGCATCACGAACTCGTCGAAGTTCGACAGGTCCTGGGCGTTACCGCTGTCGCCGTAGGTGATGGTGCCGCCCTCGGCCAGGGTCTGCAAGCTGTAGTTGCCGGATTTCTGCAGGGCGACGCCCCAGGAGGAGATGGCGCCGGTCCAGTCCTTGTCGCTCTGTGGTGCGGGGTTCTCCCCGGTGGGGTCAGGAATGCTGGTGCTGACGATCCAGTCGGCGTTGCCGGCGGTCTCCGCCTTCGAGTTGTCGAACAGTACGCGCTTGCCGGTCAGCGACGAGGCGTGGTGACCGGCGGGTACGGCACCGTCTGCTCCCTGGGATGCCGGTGCGGCACCGGCGGGTGAGCTGGCCAGCAGAGCGGCTGCTGCCGCCGCACAGCCCAGCAGCGCGGTGCGCTTTCCGCGTCGCACGTCCATGTCGTACCTCCAGGACAGAAGGGGTAAAGGCGCAGAATAGGTTACAAGGCCAAATATCGCCATGAACCAACCATGGGTAGCTGCGGCAATACTGGAAGAGGTAATCCGACGTCCGTGAGGAGGTGCCGTGGGCACCGCACTGATCGTGGTCGATGTACAGAACGACTTCTGCGAAGGTGGTTCGCTGGCCGTCGTCGGTGGGTCGGCGCTCGCCGCCCGGTTGACCGGCATGCTGCAGGCCAACGCCGCGGCCGGCGGATCGGACCAACGATGGGATCACGTGGTCGCCAGCCGGGACCGGCACATCGATCCAGGGGACCATTTCAGCGCCCAACCCGACTTCGTACACAGTTGGCCGCCGCACTGCGTGGCCGGCACGGTCGGCGTCGACCTGCACCCTGACCTGGACCGTACGCACCTGGAGGCCGTGTTCGACAAGGGCGCACACTCGGCGGCGTACTCCGCCTTCGAAGGTCGCTCGCACACCGCGAAACTGGCCGACTGGCTGCGCCGGCACGACGTGGACCAGGTGGACGTCGTCGGCATTGCCACCGACCACTGCGTCCGGGCCACCGCGCTGGACTCGGTACGGGAAAGGTTCCACACCCGGGTGCTGCTGGACCTGACCGTCGGGGTCGACGACCGTACGGTCGCCACCGCACTCGACGAGCTGCGTGACGCCGGCGTCGAACTGACCGGCGCACCGTTCCTCGCCTGACCCGGCCGCCGCCGGTTGCCGCCGACCCGGCGGCGCACAGGCACCAGCGCCGGCCGCACGGACACCGCTTGGCCGCACGGACACCGCGGGCCCGTACCGACATCGGTACGGGCCCGCGAGGCTGTCGCTCGGTACTACTCGGGCTTGGTCTCGCCCTCGATGACCGTCTTCTCGCCCGCGTATGCCGGGCCGGCCTCCGCCTTGTCTGCGAGCATTGTGGCCGCACCCTCCGGTGGGGCCAGCGGGGACGCGCTGCCGGCGGCCAGCTCCGGGAACTTCAGGTCGAAGGCGGGCCGCTCGGAGCGGATGCGGGGCATCCGGTCGAAGTTGCGCAGCGGCGGCGGGCAGCTGGTGGCCCACTCCAGCGACGTTGCCGTAGCCCCACGGGTCGTCGACCTCGACGATCGGGCCGGCCTTGTAGGACTTCCACACGTTGTAGAGGAACGGCAGCGTCGAGACGCCGAGGATGAACGCGCCGATGGTGGAGATCGTGTTCAGCGTGGTGAAGCCGTCGGATGGCCAGGTAGTCGGCGTAGCGGCGGGGCATGCCCTCGGCGCCGAGCCAGTGCTGCACCAGGAACGTGGTGTGGAAGCCGATCAGGGTCAGCCAGAAGTGCACCTTGCCGAGCCGCTCGTCGAGCATCCGGCCGGTCATCTTCGGGAACCAGAAGTAGATGCCGCCGAACACGGCGAACACGATCGTGCCGAACAGCACGTAGTGGAAGTGCGCCACCACGAAGTACGTGTCGGACACGTGGAAGTCGATCGGCGGGGAGGCCAGCAGCACGCCGGACAGGCCACCGAACAGGAACGTGACGAGGAAGCCGATGGCGAACAGCATCGGCGTCTCGAAGCTGATCTGGCCGCGCCACATGGTGCCGATCCAGTTGAAGAACTTCATGCCGGTCGGTACCGCGATGAGGAAGCTCAGGAAGCGAGAAGAACGGCAGCAGCACCTGGCCGGTGGCGAACATGTGGTGCGCCCACACGCGTCATCGACAGCGCGGCGATGGAGATGGTGGCGCCGACCAGGCCCTTGTAGCCGAAGACCGGCTTGCGGCTGAACACCGGGATGATCTCGGTGATGATGCCGAAGAACGGCAGCGCCACGATGTAGACCTCGGGATGGCCGAAGAACCAGAACAGGTGCTGCCACAGCATCGGCCCGCCGGTGCTGGAGTCGAAGACGTGCGCGCCGAGCATGCCGGTCGGCGATCGAGCGCGAGCAGCGCGGCGGCCAGGATCGGGAAGACCATGAGCACCAGCAGGCTGGTGACCAGGATGTTCCAGGTGAAGATCGGCATCCGGAACATCGTCATGCCGGGCGCGCGCAGGGTCAGGATCGTGGTGATCATGTTGACCGCCACCGAGGATGGTGCCCAGACCGGAGATCACCAGGCCGACGACCCACATGTCGGCGCCGACGCCGGGCGAGTTGACCGCGTTGGCCAGCGGCGGGTAGGCGAACCAGCCGAAGTCGGCGGCGCCGCCCGGGGTGACGAAGCCGGCCACCACCAGCGTGCCGCCGAACAGGTACAGCCAGTAGGCGAACGCGTTGAGCCGCGGGAAGCGACACGTCCGGCGCGCCGATCTGCAGCGGCACGATGTAGTTGGCGAAGGCGAACACGATCGGCGTCGCGAAGAACAGCAGCATGATCGTGCCGTGCATGGTGAACAGCTGGTTGTACTGCTCCGGCGACAGGAACTGCATGCCCGGCCGGGCCAGCTCGGCGCGCATCAGCAGCGCCATGCAGCCGCCGATCAGGAAGAACGCGAAGGACGTGACCAGGTACATGATCCCGATCTGCTTCGCGTCGGTGGTACGCAGTGTCCGCGCCAGCCAGGAGCCCTTCGGCGCGTCGTATACCGGCCACGGCCGCGTCACGATCGGCTTGGGCGCGGTCGGCTTAGCGACCGGCGGCCTGGGAGCGACGGTGGTCACGAGAGCCCTCCTGAGGGAGATCACCAGCGGACGGGGTCCAGAGTCACCCACTCGCACTGCCATCGCGACTCGGGACCCCGGCAGGCCCGGGCATCTGCCCAGGCCGCACCTCACGAGGCAGGATAGTCCTTGGGGCGACGAAGTCAGGCGGTGGGTGGCGACCCGGCACCGGTCAGTGGATGCCCAGACTTGCCCGGCTGGCCGGGGCCATCAGCAGGCCGGCCACCAGCAGTCCGAGCAGGATGACAAGTATTCCGGCCCAGGCGATACCGCCTGTGATCATGAAGTAGCCGACGGCCAACAGCATCAGTTCCAACACGATCGACGGCCCCCGCGCCCAGCTGTGCCCGCGGCTCATCCAGTAGCCCAGCAGACCGAGCAGTACGCCGAGGGCGACGGTGATCACCGCCTCCGTCAGGCTGGCGGTCGGGTCGGTGGGGTGACCCACCACGGAGGCGACCCCAAGCCAGATCCCAAGACCGGCCAGTGCCAGTCCCTGCGCCCAGAGCAGCCCGATGGCGGTCTTGAGGGTGCCGGGAAGTGCCCGACGCTCCGGCTCACTCACGCACCCAGCGTACTGGCGGGCGGTGGGAGTCCGGCCCGCCGGTACCGGCCCGAAGCGGGCAGCTGTGACACTCGGCCGGCTCCACCGCCCGGCTGACTGGACCGTTTGGATAGATTGCTGGTCATGCGTGCGCTGCTGGTGGTCAACCCCAACGCCACCACCACGACGGAACGCAGCCGCGACGTGCTGGCACGCGCCCTGCGCAGTGAGGTCGACCTGGAGCTGGGTTTCACGAAGCGGCGCGGCCACGCGGCGCAGTTGGCCCGGGAGGCCACGGCTGCCGGCTTCGAGCTCGTCGTCACGCTGGGCGGCGACGGCACGGTCAACGAGGTGGTCAACGGACTGCTGGCGGACGGGCCGGGCCCGACGGTGCCGGCCCTGGCGGTGGTACCGGGCGGTTCCACCAACGTCTTCGCCCGGGCCCTGGGGCTGCCGGCCGACTGGGCCGAGGGCACCAGCGTGATCCTTGAGGCGTTGCGGGAGGGCCGGACCCGGACGGTCGGGCTGGGCATGGCCGACGACCGGTGGTTCACCTTCTCCGCCGGTCTCGGCCTGGACGCCGAGACGATCCGACGGGTGGAGCGGGCCCGCACCCGGGGCCGTACCGCATCGCGCGGTCTGTTCGTACGCTCCGCCATCGCGCAGTATCTGATCGGCACCGACCGCCGTGGCGCACCGGTCACCTTGCGCCGCCCGGGTTCGCCGGACGAGGTGGGCCTGTCCACTGTCATCGTGCAGAACACCGCACCGTGGACCTATTTCGGCATCCGGCCCATCAACCCGTGCCCGGAGGCGTCGTTCGACAGCGGCCTGGATGTGCTTGCGCTACGTGGTCTGTCGTTCAGCGCGACGTTGCGTACCACACAGCAAATGGTCTCCACCCGGCCCGATCCGCACGGTAAACGGGTTCTGGGTCTCCACGATCTCTCTCAGTTGACTCTGAGTTCCCTGATACCTCTGGCGTTTCAGGTGGACGGTGACTACCTTGACGAGCGGAACGAAATCACGTTTCGCTCCGCGCCTGAGGCACTGCGCGTAGTCTGCTGAAGGTGAGACGTGGGTACGCGGTAGCGGATGCGTACCGAAGGCTACCGACAGTGAGCGATCGCTCGCTAGGGATGCGCTTCACGGAGTCGCCAAAACAGGGCGGTAAATCCGGATAAAATCGGTCAAATTGTCGGTGACGTTACTCACCGCGATTGACTTTCTTCCGGTTCCCTCTTGACATTGCGTGAGTTCGTGAAAGTATTCACAAGCGGACGTGATACGCCTGTTGACGCGTGCCGGGGGCGGCACGCGGAGCGCACGCGAAACGCATAAAGCCACTAGTAAGCAACTATCGACCGAGGAGTGTTGCCCTCATGGACTGGCGCCATCGTGCCGTCTGCCGCGACGAGGACCCCGAACTGTTCTTCCCGATCGGCACATCCGGTCCGGCTCTGCTCCAGGTTGAGCAGGCCAAAGCGGTATGCCGGCGTTGCCCTGTCTCCGAAGGCTGCCTGCAGTGGGCTCTGGAGTCTGGCCAGGATGCCGGTGTATGGGGCGGAATGAGCGAAGACGAGCGACGTTCGCTGAAGCGCCGTCGCAGTCTGCATGTGCAGGCCCGTACCGCCTGATTCTCGTACTGCCTCACGCACCTGACACGATTCTCACGAAGCCCCGGGCCAGTGGCCCGGGGCTTCGTGTCTGCATGCAAGGCCCGACAACAGAAACAAGCAGCGGGACTAGTTGCGCCGTCACGTAATCGTGGCCCCGTCGTTACCTCAGGTGGATCCGTTGTCAGCGTCCGGACCGCAGAACGGCTCGGAGACTGGCATCTGGCCCCGTGCGTCTCACATCCGCCGGTAGCCGCAGCCGATCGACCGGCATGCGGCCCGCCCCCGGGCTGCATGCCGGCCTTCCCGGGAACGATCCACCGGGAGACATCAACTCCCGGAGTCCAGTCGAACTCCGGGAGACGACCGCAAGGAGGTAGCCGCGAAAGTCAGCCAACCAGTGCCGGCAGCCGAAACCCTTGTGTCGCAACAGTCACATCGACGGGAGTGGCCAGGGTGCGGCTGCCGGCCAGGTCATACCGAGCCAGCGTGAGCATCACCACAGAGCTGCTGGCACCGAAAGGTGCCGACACCGCGACCGCGCCGCAGCGGCGTGCGCCGGCGACGACCCGATCGTACAACCGGCCGGGCGCCAGGAAGTACGACGCCACCGCGATCCGTTGTGCACCAACGCAACGCAGGCTTCCTACTGCTGTGCCCACATCCGGTCCGACACCTGCCGCGTAGCCGGGCAGACACGGTACGCCGTGCCGCTGCCCGTACCGGCGCGCCACGTCCGCCACCGAGGCGAGAGCTGCCTCGTCCCGGGTACCGGCCGCCGCCAGTACGACGCCGTCCACACCGGACAGACCGTCCGGCCACGTCTCGTCCAGCGCGGCCAGCAGTCGCTCGTCAGGCCCGAGTACCTGACCAGCCACCATTGTGACCCCCGGCAAGGTGATCCGCATCTCGTCCAGTGCCGCGGGCACATCCACCCGCCCATGGTGGGCGCGGGTCAACAACAACGGCACCACCACCACGGTGCGTGCACCCGCGGCGACCAACGAGCGGGCGACCTCGACCGGGCGTGGGCCCAGATGTTCCAGATATGCCGCGGCCACCGGCAGTCCGGGTCTGGCCGCGGCCACCCGGCAGGTGAGTTCCTCGATCATGGCCGCCGAACGCGGATCCCGGCTCCCGTGCGCCATCAGCAGCAGTGCCGGCGCTCCGGTGCCCGGCCGGTCGGCCACCGGAGCGCGCGTCGCGGATCCGTTCTCAGGCATGTATCCCGCACTCGACCTTGTCGAACAACGGCCACCGCCCGGCCCGCGGATCCTCCCCCGGCGCGGTACGGCGGGTGCACGGCCAGCAACCCACCGATGCGTAGCCCTGTCGGATCAGCTCGTTCACCGGGATGTTGTGCCGGGCGATGTAGGAATCCACATCGGACTGCCGCCAGGCCGCGATCGGCGCGATCTTGACCATGGCCCGGTTGGCGTCGAACTCGACCACCCTCGTACCGGCCCGGCTCGGCGACTCGTCCCGACGCAGCCCGGTGGCCCACGCCTGGTACGGCTCCAGCGCGGCGGCCAGTGGCTGCACCTTGCGCAGCGCGCAGCAGGAGTCCGGGTCACGTTGGAACAGCCGTGGCCCGTACTCAGCGTCCTGCCGACCCACCGTCAGCTCCGGCCGTACGGACCGGACGTTGACATTCATGTCGCGGTCCACCCGGTCCCGGATGTCCAATGTCTCGGTGAAGTGCAGTCCGGTGTCCAGGAAGACCACGTCCACCCCGGGGATCACCCGGGACGCCAGATGCACCAGTACCGTGTCGGCGAATGAGGACGTGACACAGAACCGTTCCCCGAAGGTCTCGGCCGCCCAGGTGATGATCTCCTCCGCCGGGGCATCGGCCAGCGCGGTACCGGCGTGGGTGGCCAGGTCGCGGAGTTCGGCGGCCCCGCCGGCCGGTGCGGCGCTCACCGTGACGCTCCGATCGTCGGTGTACTGGAGGGCGACACTGCGGTCGCCGGTGCACCCGGAGGCGACACCGCGGTAGCCCCGGGCGTGAGCAGCCCGACGAACTTCACCGCGAACACGCGCAGGCACTCGCGGCACTCCCACTGGCCGTGCGTCGTGTCATGGGGGCGCAGATCCTCGCCCGCGCAGTACGGGCAGTGGTAGGGAACCATCCGTCCGGTCATCGCAGTTCCTCCTCCGCGGCACGGACCGTCCACTGCGCGAACCGTTCCTCGGGTATGCGCTGTGCCAGGTAGCGGCGGACCAGCCGGGTCACGTAGTCCGGGAGTTCGGCGGCGGACACCTTGAGGCCGCGCAGCTTGCGGCCCAGCCCGCTGTCCAGGCCCAGCCCACCGCCCAGATGTACCTGGAAGCCGGGTACCTGCCGGCCCTCGGCGTCCAGCATCAGTTGGCCCTTCAGTCCGATGTCGGCGACCTGGGTACGTGCGCACGCGTTCGGGCAGCCGTTCACGTGCACGGTGATCGGTGTGTCCAGTTCCGGTACCCGATGCTCCAGTTCGGTCACCAGGTCGGCGGTGAGCGCCTTGGTCTCCACGATCGCCAACTTGCAGAACTCGATGCCGGTACAGGCCAGCGCTCCGCGCCGCCAGCCCGACGGGGTGGCCGACAGCCCCAGTTCGGCCAGGTCCGCGACCAGGTCGTCCACCGCGGACCCGGCCACATCCAGTACCAGCAGCTTCTGGTACGGCGTGGTACGCACCCGGCCGGAGCCGTGTGCCTCGACCACGTCGGCGATACGACCGAGCAGTTCGCCGGAGACGCGGCCGACCACGGGCGCCACCCCGACGAAGTACCGGCCGTCGGCCTGCCGGTGCACCCCGATGTGGTCGATCGGTGCGGTGCGTTCCGGTGCCGGGCCGTCGACCAGTGGCCGTTTCAGGTACTCGGTCTCCAGTACCTGGCGGAACTTCTCCACCCCCCAGTCCGCGACCAGGAACTTCAACCGGGCCCGGGTACGCAGCCGCCGGTAGCCGTAGTCGCGGAAGATGCTGGTGACCCCCCACCACACGTCGGCGACCTCATCCAACGGCACCCAGACACCGAGCCGCTTGGCCAGCAACGGGTTGGTCGACAGTCCACCACCGACCCACACGTCGAAGCCCGGACCGTGCTCGGGATGTTCGACCCCCAGGAACGCGATGTCGTTGGCCTCGTACGGGGTGTCCGGCAGCCAGGACAGTGTCGTCTTGTACTTGCGCGGCAGGTTGGAGAACTCGGGGCTGCCGATGTAGCGCTCGCTGATCTCACGCAGCGCCGGGGTCGCGTCCACCACCTCGTCGGCGGAGATGCCGGCGACCGGGCTGCCCAGGATGACCCGGGGTACGTCACCGCAGGCTTCCTGGGTGGACAGTCCGACGGCCTCCAGCCGACGCCAGATCTCCGGTACGTCCTCGATCCGGATCCAGTGCAGCTGGATGTTCTGCCGGTCGGTCAGGTCGGCGGTGCCGCGGCCGAACTCGGTGGAGATACCGGCGATGGTCCGCAGCTGGGCCAGGTCCAGTTGCCCGGAGTCCACCCGGACCCGGAGCATGAAGTACCGGTCCTCCAGTTCCTCGGGCTCCAGCACGGCCGTACGACCGCCGTCAATGCCGGGGCGACGCTGCGTGTACAGGCCCCACCAGCGGAATCGGCCACGAAGGTCGGCCGGGTCGATGGCGTCGAAGCCGCGGACGGAGTAGATGTTCTCGATCCGGGCCCGCACGTTGAGCCCGTCGTCGTCCTTCTTCTGTTGTTCGTTGCCGTTGAGTGGTTCGTGGTGGCCGAGTGCCCACTGCCCCTGGCCGCGTGGTCGGGCCGGTGGGCTGGAGCTACGGGAGGACGAAGGTGTGGTGACCGCCATGACGGGTCCTTTCCGGCGTGGATCTCCGGGCAGAAGGCACACACGTCACACCGCCGGAGTCCACGGCGGGCCGGGACGACGGTGTCAGAACGGAACCGGAGAAAACGCCGGTGCGACGAGCGAACCTGGAACGGTTACGGGCGTCAGGCAACCGGGCAACAGATGGCGCTGGCCACGCGGCAGTGATCGACGTGACGTCGAATCACCAGTCGCCGCTGCACAGCCGCAATCATGGATCCACAATCCCATGCCGATCTCGGTCGCGCCAGTAAGGAGTGACTTCTCTCTCAACTCGGGCGTGTCCGGCGAGGTCGACGGCCTAGCGTCGGGGCAACGGGATGGCCAGTACCGCCTCGGTACCGGTCCCCCCGGCTCGCTGCAACCCGTCGGCCTGCTGCCGCTGCCGAGGTCGGATCTCGATGGTGCCGCGCAGTTCCCCGGTCACCAGGGTACGAACGATCTGCAGGCCCAGCCGGTCGCTGTGCACCAGGTCGAAGCCCTCCGGCAGACCGCTGCCGGCGTCCGACACCACCACGTCGAGATGCTTGCGGCGCCGCCGCGCCGCCACCACCACCTCGCCGGACTCCCCCGGCGGGTACGCGTGTTCGGCGGCGTTCTGCAGCAGCTCGCCCACCACCATCACCAGCGGGGTGGCCACCTCGGCGGGAAGTACCCCGAAGCTGCCCTCCCGGCGTATCCGTACCTTCGACTCCGCCGCCGCTACCTCGCCGGCCATCGAGGCGACCCGGTCCACGATCGTGTCGAACTCCACTGCCTCGTCGGAGGTGAACGACAGCGTCTCGTGCACCAGAGCGATGGACGCGACCCGCCGCACCGACTCCTCCAGGGCGGCCCGGGCCTGCGGCACCGACCGCCGGGCCTGCAACCGCAGCAGCGCCGCCACCGTCTGCAGGTTGTTCTTGACCCGGTGGTGGATCTCCCGGATGGTGGCGTCCTTGGTCAGCAGCGCCCGGTCCCGGCGGCGTACCTCGGTGACGTCCCGGACCAGGACCAGCGCCCCGATCGGCCGGTCCTCGGGCAGCAGTGGCAGGGCCCGCATCAGTACGCTGGCGCCGCGCGCGTCGAGTTCCTTGCGCGCCGGCGCGCCACCGGCCAGCGCGGAGAGGATGCGTTCGGTCGCCTCGCTGCCCTCCAGCGGATCGTCGGCGAGCCGGCCGGTCAACGCGGCCAGGTCCTCACCGATCAGGTCACCGGGCAGACCCATCCGGCGGTACGCGGACTGCGCGTTCGGGCTCGCGTACACCGCCTTACCGTGCTCGTCGAGCCGTACGAGGCCGTCTCCGATGCGCGGCGCGGAGGTCGTCTCGCCCGGGTGGTGCGGTGGTGGAAAGGTGCCGCGGGTCAGCATCAGCGCCAGGTCGTCGGCGATGGTCAGGTAGTTGAGTTCCAGTTTGCCGGGGGTACGGGCATCGGACAGGTTGGTGTCGCGGCCGACGATCGCGATGATCTCGTCGCTGTCGCGGCGGCGTACCGGGATCGCCTCGTGCCGGGCCGGGGTGTCGCCATACCAGACCGGGTCGCCCTCCCGCCAGATCCGCTGTTCGTTACGGGCGATCTCCAGGTGCGCGAAGTCGCTGCCGCCTGCCTCCCGGCCGACCTGGTCGTCCTGGTAGGCGGTCGGCGCGGTGGTCGGGCGTACCTGGGCCACACAGCGAAAGTACCCGTTCTCGGTGGGTACCCAGAGCAGCAGGTCGGCGAAGGACAGATCGGACAGCAGCTGCCAGTCACCGGCGAGCCGGTGCAGGTGCTCGATGTCCGCCCGTTGCAGGGTGGTGTATTCCTCGACCAGATCGCGCAACGTCGACACGCCGGCCAGCCTATCGGTCGTACGGGATGTCTCCGGTACCCGCGTGCGTGGCACCGACCCAGTCGGGAATAGTTGCGCAAGCAACTTCATTGCAGTGTCATAGAGCCAGGTACGCACCCGGGAGATGACCATGACCAGCCCGTACACCGCTGACAACGGCAGTCCCGCCAGCTCGGCCGAGCCGGGCGCACCGGAACCGACAGCTGCCCGCCCGATGCCTGTGCTCTACCTCGGGCACGGTGCGCCGCCCCTGGCCGACAACGCCCGCTGGACCGCGGAGCTGGCCGCCTGGTCGGCCGACCTGCCCCGGCCCACGGCCGTGCTGATGGTCTCGGCGCACTGGGAGGAGGCGCCGCTGAGCATCGGCGCCACCCGTACGGTTCCGCTGGTCTACGACTTCAGCGGATTCCCAGCGCACTACTACACGGTCCGCTATCCCGCGCCCGGCGCACCGCAGCTGGCAGCCCGGGTGCGCGAACTGGTCGGCGCCCGGTACCCGACCCGCGAGCAACCCGACCGCGGGCTCGACCACGGCGGGTACGTGCCGCTGGTGGAGATGTACCCGGCGGCGGACGTACCGGTCCTGCAGATCTCCATGCCGACCCTGGACCCGCGCCGGCTGTTCGAACTGGGTCGGTCGCTGGCGCCGCTGCGGGACGAGGGCGTGCTGATCGTCGGCTCCGGCTTCCTGACCCACAATCTGTCCGCGATGGACCGCAAGGCCGGCACCGACGCACCGCCGCCGGCCTTCATGGCCGAGTTCGACGACTGGGCCGCCCGTACGGTCGCCAACGGCGAGATCGACGACCTGCTCGACTTCGCGCACCGGGCCCCCGCGGCCCGGCTGGCACATCCGCGCAGCGAGCACCTCGCGCCGCTGTTCGTGTCGTTGGGCGCCGGTCAGGACTCTCTCGCCGGGCACCGGACCCCGGTCACCGGCTTCTGGTACGGGTTGTCCAAGCGTTCGTTCCAGTTCGGCTGAGCCGCACCGGCCCTGCCCGGAAGGCCGAAACTGCGCTCGGCCGGGCGGTGGTGCCGGCGGGCCTTGGGCCCACCGGCACCGCGCCGGTCACTTGATCAGGCCCTCGGAGCGCAGCCAGTCCCGGGCGACCAGTACCGGTTCCTGACCGTCCACATCCACCTTGGCGTTGAGCTTACGCATCACCGGGGTGGACAGCTTGCTGGCGATCTGCTTCTCGATCCCGGCGATCTGCGGATACTTCGCCAACACCGACTTGTTGATCGTCAGCGACGGGTTGTACAGCGGAAAGAATCCCTTGTCGTCCTTGAGCGTGGTCAGGTGCAGGGCCGGGATCCGCCCGTCGGTGTCGAAGACCTCACCGAACAGGCAGCTGCCCCTGGCCGTCGCGCTGTACACCACGCCGGTGTTCAGCTTCTTGACCTGCGAGCCGGGCGGCTTGGGCAGGTGGTAGGCCTTCAACATGCCGAAGTAGCCGTCCACCCGGGAGTAGAACTCGGTCTCCAGGCAGAACGTACGCTTCGCCGCCGGCACCTTGCTGATGTCCGACAACGTGGACAGATGGTACTTCTTCGCGTTGGCCTCGGTGGTGGCCATCGCGTAAGTGTTGTTGAAGTTCGCGTACGGCAGCCAGTCGATCCCGTTGCGGGCCAGGTCCTCCTTCTTCACCGCCTGGTACTGCGCCTGGGAACCCTGGATCGGCTTGTCGTGCGCCAGATAGGTGATCCACGCCGTACCGGTGTACTCCCAGCCCATGTCGGCCTCGCCGCGCAGGATCGCCTTACGCGAGTTGACACTGCCCTGCACGTTGGTCTTGTCGGTGACCTCGGCACCGGCAGCCTTGAGCGCCAGTACGGTGATCTTGCCGAGCAGGATCTGTTCGGTGAAGTCCTTCGAGGTCACCGACAGCTTCGCGCCCTTGAGGCTGCCGGCCGGGATGCTCCGACCGGTCACGTCGGGGGCGAACTGGGAGGCGGGGTGAAGCCCGCAGCCGGTGGCCGCCAGGGCCAGGCAACAGGCCGCCGCGACAGCGGCCCCGGCGCGGCGGACGGTTCTGCTACGCATCGGCCTCATCCCTTGATCCCCCGCGGTTGCAGGTAGCGTTCGGCAAGTCCGGCCAGCCAGTCCACGAACAGCGCCAGGCACGCCACCAGCACGCTGCCGGTGACCAGTACGTTGTAGCGCTGCAGCTGTACGCCGGTGCTGATCATCTCGCCCAGCCCGCCGCCGTCGATGAAGGACGACAGCGCCGCGACTCCGATCAGCAGAACCAGGGTGGTACGGATACCGGCCAGGATCACCGGCACCGCGAGCGGCAGCTCCACCTTGAACAGCACCGCGGCCGCGGACATACCGATCCCCCGGCCGGCTTCCTTCAGCGACGGGTCGATCTGCTGCAGACCGACCATCGTGTTGCGTAGGGACGGCAGTACCGAGTAGATGATCAGCGCGACCACCGCCACCGTGAACCCGGTCTGCCACAGCACGGCCAGTAGGACCACGATCCCGATTGCCGGCGCGCCCTGCCCGATGTTGGCCAGTGCCAGCACCACCGGGGTAGCGAACCGGGCACCACGTCGACTCAACAGGATCCCGAGCGGGATGGCGATCAACAGTACGAAGAACGCGGCGACACCGGTGAGTTCCAGGTGCTGCCACACCTTGGTGGCCATGAAGCCCAGCCGCAGCGTGGTGCGCGCGTTGGCGTCCGGGTGGGTGGAGCGCACGTACAGCCAGTCCACCAGCAGCACCACGACAATCAGTACCGGGGTGCCGACCAGGTACCACTTGCGCTTCGGCTTGGCTTTGACCGCGGCGTTGGGGTCCAGTTCAGCGGCACCGGTCCGGGTGTCCAGACTCATGCGCCGCCCTCCCCCACCGCGACCGGATCGCCGGTCTGCTTCCGGGACTGCTCACGCAGCTGCTGGATCGCGCCCTGCACGGTGGTGAGTGACACCAGCCCGATGTACTCGCGGCGCCTGGTCACCGGTACGAAGTCGGTGTCGGAGGCCAGCAGCGCCTCCAGCCCGGCCTGCAGGTCGGCGCGGCCGGAGATGGTGGTGGTGATCGGCGTGCCGTAGTCGGCGACCGGGCCGGTCTTGCCGGTCAGGTCCTCGACGGTCGCCCACAGCACCGGACGCCGGTCCGCATCCAGTACGACGGCCCACGGTTGGTCGGCCTCGACCAGTCGGCCGCGTACCGCAGCGGCGTCCTCGTCGGACTGCGCGGTGACGTTCTCACCCAGCTCCACGTCCGAGATCCGGGTGACGTGCAGCAGTTTCATCGCGCCGCCGGTACCGATGAAGCCCCGGACGAAGTCGTTGGCCGGCCGGGCCAGGATCTCCGCCGGTTCGGCGTACTGCACGATCTGCGAACCTTCGGCCAGTACGGCGATCCGGTCACCGAGCTTGACCGCCTCGTCGAAGTCGTGCGTGACGAACACGATCGTCTTGTGCAGGTCCTCCTGCAGGTGCAGCAGCTCGTCCTGGAGCCGGCTGCGGGTGATCGGGTCCACTGCGCCGAACGGCTCGTCCATCAGCAGTACGGGCGGGTCGGCGGCCAGCGCTCGGGCCACCCCGACCCGCTGCTGCTGTCCACCGGAGAGCTGACGCGGATAGCGGTGCCGGAAGTTGTCCGGGTCGAGGCCGACCAGTTCGAGCATCTCGTCGACCCGTTCGGCGATCCGGCTCTTGTCCCACTTGAGCATCTTGGGCACCAACGAGACGTTCTCCGCGATGGTCATGTGCGGAAACAGTCCGCCCTGCTGGATCACGTACCCGATGTGGCGACGCAGCTCGTCGGCGGAGCGTTGGCGGGCGTCCTCGCCTCCGATGAGGATCTCCCCGGAGGTGGGTTCGATCAGCCGGTTGATCAGTTTCATGGTGGTGGTCTTGCCGCAACCGGACGGGCCGACCAGGGCGACGATCTCGCCGGCGGGGATCGTCATGGTCACGTTCTCCACGGCGGCCTTGGACTGGCCGCCGTAGCGCTTGGTCAGGTTCTTCAGCTCGATCTCGACCCCGTGGGCCACGGTGCCGGTGTTGCTCGCGTTGTCAGGCACGGATACCCCTTGAGGTGGTGAACCGTCCGATGAGGACGAAGAGGGCGTCGAAGATGAGCGCCAGGATGACGATGGCCACGGTGCCGGCGACCGCCGAGTTGACCGAGTTGGCGCCGCCCAGCCGGGACAGTCCGGAGAAGATCTGCTCGCCGAGTCCTGGCCCGGAGACGTAGGCCGCGATCGCCGCGACACCCATCACCAGTTGGGCGGAAACCCGGATACCGGTCAGGATGACCGGCCAGGCCAGCGGCAGTTCGACCTTGAACAGGACTGTCAGGCGCGGCATTCCCATGCCCCGGGCCGCATCCACCAATGAGGGGTCCACATTGGACATTCCCACTACCGCGTTCCGGACGATCGGCAGCAGGGCGTACAGCACGAGCGCGATCACCGCCGGGGTGGTGCCCAGGCCAAAGGCCGGGATCAGCAGTCCGAACAGCGCGAACGACGGGATCGTGAACAGCACCGAGGCGATGCCGGTCGCGGCCGCCGCCGCGGTCCTGCTGCGGTAGGTGATCACCGCGATGATCAGGCCGACCGCAGTGGCGAGCAGCAGGCACTGGAGAACCATGCTGGCGTGCTGGTAGGTCTCGAACCAGAGCAGTTCGTGCCGGTTCCGCACGTACTCCCAGAAGCTCAAGCGGTCACCGTCCTCTTCTCGTAGCGACCCTCCGGCGAAGACCGGAGTGAAGGGGTTGCAGCGCCCAGGACATTAACGGACGACATAACACTGATATAGGAGCAAGTACGCGAATCTACGCAGCCGGCGCCAATGTTCGGCTACCGCCTCGGAGGTTTCGTTACGCCTATGTGACCTGATTCACTCAAGTCAAAGAGAAGAGCTGTACCCGTTCCCGCAATGCACGAAACACCGTCATCACATCGTGGTGAGCCCGGTATCGAGCACCCGTCAGCACGCCCACCACGAAGAAGGCACCGGACGTCATACGACGTCCGGTGCCTTCTTCCGGCACTGTTCGGATCGCTCAGTTCACCACCCGTACAGCGCAGTAGGACAACGCGGCTCCGGTCAGAGAGTCTCGGTGACCTTCTTCAGGCCGCGGGGAGCGTCCGGGTCCTCACCGCGCGCCAACGCCAGAGACAGCGCCAACTGTTGGAACGGCAGGATGTCCAGCAGCGGAGCGAACCGCTCAGCCACCTGCGGCGTGGCCACCCGTACGGCGTTCGCCGGCAATGTCTGCTCCCCGGCGGAGCCGACCACCAACATGTCCGCGCGACGCTCTGCCAACCGGGCCAGGACCTCGCCCATCGCCCGCCCACCCGGCCCGTCGCCCACCACCGCGAGCACCGGCACGTCCGGGTCGGTCATCGCCAGCGGACCGTGCAACAGGTCGGCACCGGAGAACGCCAGCGCGGACAGGTAGCTCGTCTCCATCAGCTTCAACGCTGTCTCCCGGGCGGTCGGATAGGCATATCCCCGGCCCGTGGTGACCAGCCGGTCGGCGAACCGGTAGCGCGCGGCGAGCTGCGCCGCAGTCCGGTCCGCCAGCACCTCCCGGGCCAGGTCCGGGATCCGGTCCAGCTCGGCCCGCTCGGCCGACGTCAGTTCGCCGTTGCCGGAACGGATCCCCTCCATCAGGATCAGCAGCGCCAACAGTTCGGCCGTGTAGGTCTTGGTCGCGGCAACTGCCCGCTCCCGCCCGGCCAGTACGTCGATCTGCAGCTCGGCGGCGGCGACCAGCGGCGAATCCGGGTTGTTGGTCACCGCCAGGGTCTGCGCGCCGGACTGTCGGGCGACCTTGAGCACCTCGACCAGGTCCGGCGAACCGCCACTCTGGCTGACCCCGATCACCAGCGCATCGCGCAGGTCGGGCCGGGCGCCGTAGACGGTGACCGCGGACGGCGACGCGAGCGCGGCCGGGATGCCGAGCCGGATCTCGGTGAGGTACGCCGCGTACAGGGCGGCGTGGTCGCTGGTTCCACGGGCGGTGAAGAGCACGTACCGGGGCCTGCGCTCCGCGATCTGGCGGGCCACCTTCGCGATCGGGTCGAGGCCGGCGCCGAGCAGTCGGGCGTACCCGTCGGCCTGTTCGGCGACGTCCGCCGCCATCCCCTCGCCGGGGCGGGGCCGCCCCGCACCGTCCTCCGCACGCTCGACCATGATCGCTCCTCCCGGGGCAGCCCGGCCCCGACATCAGTGCCTGTGCGCGATTCTGCACGATGACGCGCGGAATTGCCAAGTACTGCGCTGGATCGATCAAAAACGATGCAGCTTGTGCACGCACGACCTGTGCTCGACGACCCGGAGCAGCGAGCACCGTGGCGCCGGAAGGCGCCGCGCGGTAGGCCGACCCAACACACGCAGGACCCCCACCGTGCCTGCGCACGACGGGGGTCCTGGAGTCATACCGCTCGACGCGGCCGGACGGATCCGCGAACTACTCGACGACCGCGATGAGGTCGCCTTCCTGGACCACGTCGCCCTCGTTGACCGCGATGCTCTGCACCACCCCGGAGGACTCGGACACCACGGGGATCTCCATCTTCATCGACTCGAGGATGACCAGGGTGTCCCCGTCATCCACCGAGTCACCGGCGGCGGCGACCACTTTCCACACGTTGGCCACCATCTCGGCACGAATCTCATCGGCCATCGCGAACCTCCCGGTTTCTCACGTCACGGCACGGCGCGGGCCGAGCCTGCCTTCCCGCGGCCAGACGCAGCGGAGAACTCAGGTATCCAATCATGTCCGCCCCGCCGATGGGGTGCTGCCCGGACCCGACGGCGGTGGTGGCGCGCCACGGGTACGACCCGGCCGTGGTGGCGGGACCCCATCGGGCAACCGCCGACCAGGTGACCCTGAGCGGCCCGGTAACCTGGCACGGCGTTGGTACACGCTCCCGGCGTCGTCGGCGTCGGGCAGCTGGATGTGAGGGGAGATTCCATGGCGAAGAAGTCACGCAAGAAGAAGGCACGGAAGAAGAGCGCCGCCAACCACGGCAAGCGCCCCAACTCCTGATCTCCGCCGGCCTGGGGGTGCTGCCCCCAGACCTGGCGTCCCGACCGCTCGACACACACCAGTCTGTTCAGCGGGCGGCCGTCGCGCCCCCAGCGGGGCGCAGGTCGGCGCCATGGGTGGGCCGATCAGTCGGCCAGGAACTCCCGAGTGTCGGCTTCCACGACCAGCTCGCGCAGCCGTACCATCAGCCGCTGCTTCAGGTCGGTCGGCGCGTGCTCGCCGCCACAGCAGCGCGCCACCAGCGCCTTGACCTCCTGCTCGATGCCGAACTCCCGCAGACACGGTGAGCACTCGTCGAGATGGTCACGGATGACACCGCGCTGCTCGTCGGGGCATTCGAGGTCCAAGTAGAGATAGACCTCGGCCAGCACGTCGCGGCAGTCCGTTTCGTGTGGGTCCCCACAGCTCACGAGTCCACCCCGCTCCGCTCGACGACGGCCGACCAGCCATCATCATGGCTGCCGGTCCGGTCCTTACGCCCGATGTTGGGCCAGCTCGATCCGGTCACCGGTCACACCTCCTGCCCGGCCGACGCCGCCGACCGGGAGAAGCCGCGGTCCGTGGCGTAGGTCTCCAGCATCTGGCGCAGGTTGCGTCGACCCCGGTGCAGCCTGGACATCACCGTGCCGATCGGCGTGTCCATGATCTCGGCGATCTCCTTGTACGAGAAGCCCTCCACGTCGGCCAGGTAGACCGCGAGGCGGAAGTCCTCGGGCAGACGCTGCAGCGCGTCCTTGACATCGGAGTCGGGCAGCCGGTCGAGCGCCTCGGTCTCGGCGGACCGCAGACCCACCGACGAGTGCGAGCCGGCCTCGGCCAACTGCCAGTCGGTGATCTCCTCGGTGGGCGCCTGTACGGGCTGGCGCTGACGGCGCCGATAGGAGTTGATGTAGGTGTTGGTCAGGATCCGGTACAGCCAGGCCTTCAGGTTGGTGCCCTGCTGGAACTGGTGGAAAGCGGCGAACGCCTTCAGATAGGTCTCCTGGACCAGATCCTCGGCATCGGCCGGATTGCGTGTCATACGCAGACCGGCCGCGTAGAGCTGGTCGACGAACGGCATCGCGTCCTGCTCGAAGCGGGCTCGCCTCCGCTCCGGCGTCTCGGTACGCGTCACGTGCTTGTCTCCCCTCGACGCCATATCGGCCGAGGATACGCCCCCTTCGCCGGCTCTGCCGCTGGTCGCGACGCCGGTGGTGGTCACCGATGCCTGCGGCGGCCACTCGGGTGCCGCGAGCAGCCTACGGAGCCGGGTGGAACTTCCGGCTCTGACGCTACGAGCTGCTACCACCACTATCGCTCCCTCCGGAGGTCCGGGCACTACGCACGATGCGTACGTCGCGCCCGATGCTGACGTGGTGTGCAACGTGCGCCGCGACGGTGACATTCCGGAGCCGCTCGGGGGCGCGGGCGTACGGTGGCGTACTTCACCCCACGGCCGGTTCCGCCCAGCCGTGTTCGACCAGCCAGGCCAGCACGACCGCGGCGGTACCGGCCGGGTCGACATCCAGGGCATGGCGCTCACCCGGGCGCACCACCACCCGTACCGGACCGGCGGCCGGCGGGACGCCGAACGGGTCGCGGTCCCCGTTCACCACCAGGGTCGGTAGGTCGGTGGGCAATTCCGACAGCCGGGACTTCTCCGGGCGGCCGGGCGGATGCAGCGGGAAGGCGAGGGCGAGCACCCCCACCGCACCGGTACGCGCGGCGGTACGGCAGGCCACCCGGGCGCCGCTGGACCGGCCACCGGCGACGAGCGGCAGGTCACCGACCGCCCGCCGCAGTTCGCGTACGACCTCGTCGAACGCGTCGTCGAGGTGGCCGGCCGGCGCCGGAGCACGCCGGCCGAGCACCCGGTAGGGCTGGGTGACGCGGGCGAGCGCCACCTGGGCGGTACGGGCAACGTCGCGTACCGCCGTCAGGTCGGCAGCGTCGATCCCGCCGCCGGCACCGTGCCCGAGCACCAGTAGTGCATGCGGGTCTGTGGGCAGCGTCAGATCCGCCTCGGCGGTGCCGCGCGAGGTGGGGACGCTCAGGAGACGGGTTCGGGTTCCGGTTCGTTCTGCAGCCGCCATGCCACCAGCATGGCCCGCCGCTCCCGGGGTGTGGTCCCACCCCAGACACCGTTGCAGTCACCCTGATCCAGCGCCCAGGCCAGACATGCGCCCTGAACTTCGCATGACCGGCACAGTGCGAGCGCCACATCGGCGGGTTCGCTGGGTGCCGGGAAGAATGTCTCCGGATCCACGGCCTGACAGCGACCGCGGGCCCGCCAGGCGAGGTCCGCGAGCCGGTCGCGCCTAGCCCTGAGCATTCGGGGGTCGCGACACGCAGCCGCGACCTCATGCGGGCGGGGCATCCGCGCCCGGGTCATGTGCCACCTCCGGAGCTGGTGGGGCGTCGTGTGTAGGCCGGTGGCGGGGACGCCACCCGGCGCTGTGTTTTACCCCACGGCACAGACCGTACGCAAGGCTTGTCGGCGCGCCTTAGATCATTGCTGAGGAGGAAACCGCACATAAGGCCTCAATAGTCGAGCGGGCAGAAGATTTCCGTCCCGGTGGCGACGCCCTGGTGCGCCACCGCCGTCCGAGCTCCAGAACAGGGTAGGCGTGCTGTCTCCGGGCACCAGGTCGGCCGGGGCATCCGACCCGAACGGGCCGGTCTGGTCGGGCCTCCCGATCGGCTGCCTGGGGGGCACCCTGGCCGCCGGTCCGCCTCGACACGTATCGTCCCCACACGCCGCCGACGCTACCGCCGTGGCGCCACCCGCCCGCGCCCGCCCCTTTCCCGACACTTTATCCGTAATCCGACACTCGGCCTCAGGAGCGGGGAAGGGCACCGTTCCGGCACACTGTGATGATGACCAAGAGCAGCGGCCCGGTGACCGGCATGCCGGACGGGCCAGGTGCCGGTGCCCGGTCAGGGCGTCCGGCCCGGCGCACTCCGCGCGGCACCACACCGACCGGCCAGGCCGCCTGGACGGCGCCGACAGCGGCGGCCCCGGTACATGCGACGGTGCACCTTCCCGGCTCCAAGTCGATCACTGCCCGGGCGCTGTTACTGGGTGCCCTGTCGGCCGGGCCGAGCACGCTCCTGCATCCCGCACAGTCGCGCGACAGCGTGGTCCTGGCCCGTGGGCTACGCACCATGGGCTGCCACGTGTCCAGCGTGGACGAGGAACAGTGGCTGCTGCGGCCCCGACCGTTGGCCGGGCCGGCGCAGGTCGAGCTCGAACGGTCCGGCACCGCGATGCGCTTCCTGCCATCGGTGGCCGGCCTCGCCGACGGACCGGTCGGTTTCGACGGCGATCCGGTCCTGCACGCCCACTCACTGCGACCGTTGCTGACCGCGCTGCGGCAACTGGGTGTCGAGGTGGACGGCATCGACCGACTTCCGCTGACCGTGCGCGGACACGGCGCGATACCCGGTGGCGACCTGGTGCTGGACGCGTCCGAGTCCAGTCAGCTCATCTCCGGTCTACTGCTCGCGGGCGTGGGTTTCCAACGCGGCGTCGTACTGCGGCACGAGGGACCACCGCTGCGGATCACCCCACACATCGAACTGACCGTCACGATGCTGCGCTCCGCCGGTGCCGGCATCGACGACACCACGCCGAATGTCTGGGAGGTCGAACCGGGGCGGCTCATCGGCCGGGCCTGGAGCGTGGAACCCGACCTGGCCAGCGCCGCGGCGTTCCTGGCCGCGGCGCTGGCCACCGCCGGGCAGGTGACCGTACCGGGTTGGCCGACGCGGACCGCGCAGTCCGGGGACAGCCTGCGTGAACTGCTCGTCCGGTTCGGCGCCGACTGCCGGTTGGGTACCGAAGGGCTGACCGTGACCGGCGCCGGCACGGTTCGGGCGGTCGACGCGGACATCTCCGCGCTCGGCGAACTCGTACCGGTCATCGTGGCGTTGTGCGCGTTGGCGGACGCGCCGTCCCAGCTGCGCGGTGTCGGGCTGCTGGGCGCCGAGGAGTCGCGCCGGCTGGCGGCGCTGACCGACGGGCTCGACGCACTGGGCGGGCGGGTCCAGGCCAACGAGGATGGACTGGTGGTGACCCCGCGGCCGCTGCATGCCGGGCACTTCGACACCCGTACCGACCACCGACTGGCGCATGCCGGTGCACTGCTCGGGCTGGCCGTACCGGGCGTTGTGCTCTCCGATGTGTCCTGCACCGCGAAGACGATGCCGGACTTCCCGGACCGGTGGAGCGCGATGGTGTCGGGCTGACCCGGCCGGCCCCCGGAACCGACACAGCGCGTAGTGGCCGCACACTAGTGTGCGCAGGAGGCGTCGGTACCCGCCGCTCGCCGGAACGCCAGGAGCCGGAGCGTGTATGGCGGCAAAGCGCCGCGAGTACGACGAGGATGACGTACGGATCCGCGCGACCCGCCGGTCTCGACCACGCACCCGTATCCGACCCAGCCACACCGACGCGGCGGCGGGCTTCGTCATCGCGGTGGACCGCGGTCGCTACACCTGCATGCTGGACGGTACGGACCGGCCGGTGACCGCGATGCGGGCCCGCGAGCTGGGCCGCAAGTCGGTGGTGGTCGGTGACCGGATCGCGCTGGTCGGGGATGTGGGCGGAGGGCCGGACAGCCTGGCCCGGATCGTCCGGATCGAGCCCCGCGGCTCGGTGCTGCGGCGTACCGCCGACGACGACGACCGGTACGAGCGGATCATCGTGGCCAACGCCGACCAACTGGTGATCGTCTGCTCGTTGCAGGATCCGCCGCCACGGTCGGGTTTCATCGACCGCTGCCTGGTCGCCGCGTACGACGCGGACGTCCACCCGCTGCTGTGTCTGACCAAGGCGGACCTACCGGCCGCCGATGAGGCCCACGCCGAACTGGTCGCCTACTACTCGGCGCTGGAACTGGACTCGGTGAGCTGCCGACCGGACGAGCCGTTGACCGCGCTGGCCGACCGACTGGCCGACCGGCTCTCGGTCCTGGTCGGGCATTCCGGTGTCGGCAAGTCGACGTTGGTGAACCGGCTGGCGCCGGGCGCGGACCGGGCGGTCGGCGGCGTCAGCGCGATCGGCCGGGGCCGGCACACCTCGACCAGTGCGGTGGCCCTGCCGCTGGACGGCGTGCCGGGCTGGCTGGTGGACACGCCGGGCGTACGGTCCTTCGGGCTGGCGCACGTCTCGGCACAGACCCTGCTGCACGGGTTCCCGGACCTGGACGAGGGCGCCGCGGACTGCCCGCCGGGCTGCGGACACGATGCCGACTCGACGGACTGCGGGCTCGACGCCTGGGTCGCGGCGGGTGGCGGCAGCAGTCAACGCCTCGCCTCGTACCGCCGGCTGCTGGCCTCCCGGGGCGAGAGCTGACCGGGAAGTCGCCACCAGGCAGAAGTCATCAGTTTGAGTAATCCTTGAGAAAAATTTCTTCGGACAGTCTTGAGTTGTCTGTCACACAGTGGAAGCCTGTGCCCTAACCCAGCCTGATATCCCCCGATGTGGCTGGAGAGTTTGGGAGGTTACCTATGTCCGTTCTGTCCTCTCGGCGAGTCAGGCGCGCCGCGCTGGCCGCACTCGCCGCATTGGCCTCAGCGGTCCTCGGCGCCTCGCTGGCCAGCCCGGCGCAGGCGGCGACGTACGTCAACGGTATGGACGTCTCCGGCTACCAGGGCAACGTGAACTGGCAGGCGGCGTACAACAACGGAGCCCGGTTCGCCTACGTGAAGGCCACCGAGGGCACCGGCTACATCAGCCCCTACTTCGCCCAGCAGTACAACGGCTCCTACAACGTCGGCATGATCCGCGGCGCGTACCACTTCGCCCGGCCCAACATCTCCAGCGGTGCCACCCAGGCGAACTACTTCGCCTCGCACGGTGGCGGCTGGTCGTCCGACGGCAAGACCCTGCCCCCCGCCCTGGACATCGAGTACAACCCCTACAGCGGCGGCACCTGCTACGGCCTCTCGCACGCCTCGATGGTCAGCTGGATCCGTGACTTCTCCAACACCATCAAGGCGAAGTACAACAAGTACCCGATGATCTACACGACGTTCGACTGGTGGAACACCTGCACCGGGAACTCCAGCGCGTTCGCGTCGACCAACCCGTTCTGGATCGCGATCTACCGGTCCTCACCGCCCACCTCGATCCCGGCCGGCACCGCCACCTGGACGATGTGGCAGAACGCCAGCAGCGGCACCTTCCCCGGTGACCAGGACAAGTTCAACGGCGCCTACACCCAGCTCCAGGCGCTGGCGAAGAACCACGACTGAAATCCCTCGCGCCACCATGTCGGCGCCCCTTCCGCTCGGAAGGGGCGCCGATGTGCATCAGACGTCGACCGGGCCACCGGAGCGCCAGTAGAGGCCGTGTTCCCGGGACATCAGATCCTCGTCGATCAGACCGCGACGCAGCGACGCGTAGTCGGGATACCAGGCCCGCATGACCGCATCCACCGCCCTCTCCGGGTACTTCACCCCAGGCTCGAAACAGGTCACCAGATGCTCCAGCACGATCCGGCGCTTGCGCCGGCCGCTCGGGATCTGGGTCAACCGTCCGTCTCGCAGGAACGAGCGCAGCACGGCGTCCCGCTCCGCGTCCGGGTCCAGCGGATCCTGAGGCTGCGGCGTGCTCAGATTTGCCCGTACGGCGGTCTTGAAGACCGAGAGATCGGCCGCCAACCGGCCGTCCTCCTGACTGATCAGGCCCCCATCCGTCAGCGCGGTCACCGCCCGGATCACCTCGCGGGCGGGCAGACCGCTCGCCGCCGCGACATCACTGGGTGTAGTCGCGCCGAGGCACACGGCCGCGTACACCTTCAACCGTTCGGGCTCGGCCAGCAGCCGGCAGATACTTTCCGAGTTCATCGATTCCACACCGTATCGGAGACCGAGGACATCGCACGCCCCGATTGCGCCCCACACCGTGCGCGCCGACGGCCCGCCTGAGGGGCACCTCTAGAGTGACCGCATGACCCGCGCCCGCAACGACTACGGTGACGACCTTTCCCTCGCCCACGTCCTCGCCGACGCCGCCGACGCGATCTCCATGTCCCGGTTCCGTGCCCGCGACCTACGGGTGGACTCCAAGGTCGACATGACCCCGGTGACCGACGCGGACCGCGCAGTGGAGGAATCGATCCGCGCCTCGTTGGGGCGGGCCCGACCCCGCGACGCGATCCTCGGCGAGGAGTTCGGCGACAGCGATCCGCACGGCTGGCGCGGCAACCGACAGTGGATCATCGACCCGATCGACGGTACGGCCAACTATCTGCGCGGGGTGCCGATCTGGGGCACCCTGATCGCGCTGTTCGCCGGCGGTCGGCCGGTGGTCGGCCTGGTCAGCGCACCGGCGCTGGGTCGGCGCTGGTGGGCCGCACTCGGGCACGGCGCGTACGCCGGCCGTAACGTCACGCACGCCACGAAGCTGCAGGTGTCCGGGGTACCCAGCCTGTCCGAGGCCTCCTTCTGCTACTCCAGCCTGCGAGGCTGGGAGGCCAAGGGCAGACTCGACGGGATGCTCTCGCTGCTGCGGCGCTCCTGGCGCAACCGGGCGTACGGAGACTTCTACGGCTACATGCTGCTCGCCGAGGGTGCGTTGGACGTGATGGTCGAACCGGAACTGTCGTTGTGGGACGTGGCTGCCCTGATCCCGATCGTCACCGAGGCCGGCGGCAGCATCACGGACCTGACCGGGCAGCCCGTACCGGGCAACGGCAGCGCGGTGGCCACCAACGGCCCGCTGCACGCCGACGTACTGGACGCGTTGGGCGAACCGCCGTCCGGGGTGCCCGGGTGATTCGCCACCGGCCCGGTGCCCCCACACCAGCCGAATACTCACCGCTGTCGATGCCTCGACGTAGACCGTCTATCGTCGCGTCGTGATACCTGTGGGCTGGCTCTGCCTTGCCGCGATGATCCTGGCGTACGGCGTTGCCAACCTGCTCCAGTCCATCGCGGCAAACCGCGTCAACGTTCACAAGACGCTCAATCCCAACCTCTTCGTGCGTCTGTTCGGGCACAAGACGTACGTGATCGGCGTCGTGCTCCAGTTCATCGGCTTCCTGCTGGCCTTCCTGGCCCGCCGGGATCTGCCGCTGTTCCTGGTGCAGGCCAGTTCGGCGGCCGGGCTGGGCGTCACCGTCCTGCTGGGCATCGTGCTGCTGCGCTGGCGGATGCTGCTGGCCGAACTGGTCCTGCTCGCGGTGCTGTCCGCCGGTATCGCCGGTCAGGTGCTCGCCGCCCAGCCGGGACCGGCCCACCGCATCGGCGTGCCCGGCGGGCTGATCCTGCTGGGCGCGCTGGGTGGCATCGGGGCGCTGGCGCTGCTCGCGGTACGGCTGCGCGGCGCGACCGGATCGGTGGCCCTCGGTGCGCTGGCCGGCCTGGCGTTCGGCGCCGGCGCCATCGCGTCCCGGCCCCTCGCCGGCGCCAACACCGCGCACCAACTGTTCACCAGTCCGCTGCTCTACCTGCTGATCCTGCACTCGATCCTGGCGCAGTTGCTGCTCGGGCTGGCTATGCAACGGGGCAGCACCACCGCGGCGGTCGCCTCGATGGACGCCGCTTCGGCAGTTCCGGCCGCCGTCGTCGGCGTGCTGTTCCTCGGCGACCGGATCCACCCGGGCCACGAATGGATGGCCGTGGTCGGTTTCGTACTGGCCCTGGTCGCCGTGCTCGCGCTCACCCGCTACGCCAGGCCGCAGCCACGGCGGGCCGCTGCCGGCAAGGCCGCCGTCTTCACTCGCGACAGCACCTCCGATAGGGCCGCCGCCGACGGCACCCCCGTGGAAACCGTCAGTGAGGCCTCCGCGGACCGGTCCTGAGCTCGCCGGTGCGCGGTCGTCAGTCCAGTACGGCCGGGTCGCAGTCGAGCAGCCGGGGACTGCCGACGTCACCGGGATCGAGCAGCACGAAGGCCGTGTCGGACAGTTCCCGCAGGAAACCCGCAGTCGGTACGTACCGGGTTCCGTGATGTTCCTGCGGGCCGGCGACACAGGTGTCCGGGCGCGGCGGCAGGGGCGGCAGGCCAGGCGGTGCGCTGCATCGGCCCGCCGGCGCGGAGTCCGCGGTCACCGCGTCCAGCGGGCAGCGGCGCCGCGCGGTGAGGTCGGCGACCAGCAGCGGGTACCCGTCGCCCACCAGCGCAGCAGCCCGGTCCGCCTCGACAGCTCCCTGCTGGCGCATCAGGACCATGGCGTGCGGTCCGGTCGGGGCGACCGCGTCGGCACGTAGCCGGCGGTACAGCAGCACCAGCCGGATGCCCCGCCGGCGGGCCAGCTGATCGAGGCGTTCCAGCTGGGTACGGCGCAGCCCGTCGGCCCCGGCGACAACCAGCAACCGGTCCTGCCCCTCGGCCGGAACCTGCCGGCGCACCTGGTGCAGCAGCACCCCGGCCAGCACCTGGGCGAGCAGTCCGGTGGGCAGTTCCGGGTCGTCGCCGAGCAGTTGCATGACCCGCAGCTGGGCGTGCGGATCCCGGTACGGGCGTACCCCGGGGTCGTGTTCCTCCAGCAGAGCGAGCTGCGCGGCGGCAGCGGCGAGACGCCGGAGCCGTGCCCCGGCGGCGATGTTGCCGGGTTGGCGCTGCGCGGCCGCCAGGTTCGCGCACTCGGCCGCGGTCAACGACTCGTCGCTGCTGGTGGCGCCGTCCAGTGCGGAAAGGGCGCCGGCCAGACGACGGAATGTCAGCGGCCGGCGGGTCGGGGCGGTGACCGCCTTCCGGGCACCGGTGTCGTGGTAGCCCAGCGCGGCGACCGCCTGGCCGATGAGGGTGGCGTCCCCGGACCGGTCACCGGAGTCGGGATCCCGGTCCACCGCGTGTACCGCTTCGGCCAGTACGGTGCCGACCTGCGCCGGGGCGAGGTCGGACAGCAATCCGACCGCGGGCAGATGGTCGGGCAGGCTGAGCAGGTCGAGGCGGTGCCCGGCCGCGCCGGCCAGCCGGATCAGGTCACGCCCGGCGCTGTGCCCGGTGATGTCCAGTACGGTCACCGAGCCACCGGAACCCAGCACCGAACCGGCCACAGTGGACAGTAGGGCGGCCCAGCCGGGGTCGGTTCCGCCGTACACGTCGATACGGGCCGCCGCCACCGGGCGTACCGGGCGCCATCGGCCGACATGGCGCGGTGTCCCGACCGCCGCCGGCGCGGGGTCCGTACGCTGGTGCCCCGCCGTGCAGGCGGCCACCCACTGCCGGTACGCGGTGTCCGCCGCCCGCACCGCGCGCACCGCGGGCAGCGTGGCCAGTGACGTGGCCGACAGTGCGACGACGCCCAGCCCGAGCGCCGCATACCCGGCACCGGCCGGCCCGGCGACCGCCAGCAGCGACGCGCCGGCGGCCAGTACGGCGGCGCACGCCGCGAGGAGCCGGTACGGGTTCTGGTGACCGACCGCGCGGGCGTAGCGTTCAGCGGCCGGCGCGGTCCAGTCGGGTTCGGGTACGGCCGGGGCGCCGGGACCGGCGTCCGCGTCCGACCCGGCCGGCGCATCCTCGGTCACCAGCCGGTACTCCCAGCCCCAGCGTTCACCGGGGGTGAGCAGCCGGCGGTCCGGGCGGCTGGTCGCCATGTCAGCTCACCTCGACCGGCAGGTCGGCCGGGTCGGTCCCGGTCTGGCCGGGAGGTGAGCGCATGGCCCGGTCTCGGCCGAGGTGGTCGAGGTCGCGGGCGTGCCCGGCCAACCGTTCGGCGGCCAACCGGTACGCCTCGTCCCGGTCGCGGTCGTCGGCACTGGTGAACCGCCGACCACAGCGGTCACAGTGGGTGGCCTGGTATCCGGCCTCGGTCCGGCAGCTGGCGCAGCGCCGACCGGCGAGTTCGGCCCGGCAGTACGCGGCTGCGGCGTGTGAGCCGAAGGCCGCGGCGCCCCGGTCCCGGCCGGCGGCGATGCGGTGCGGCACTTCACGGTCCGCTACCCAGCGGCCGTCGACCGACAGGGCGGCGGTGATGGTGCGGTGGACGGCCCGGCGCGCGGACCGGCCACCGTGCCTGCCGGCCGAACCGACGGTCACCAGCAGTGGGTACCAGCCGAGGACGGTGAGCAGCAGTTCGTCACCGGCCGCTGCCGTCGGACGCCGCCAGGTCCGGCTCAGCTGCGGCTCGGTGGGATCGTCCGGGAGCTGCGCGCTCCAGTCATCGGCGGCGCCCACGGCCTCGTCGAACAGCGCGACAGCCGGGCCGGTCAGGTACGGCACGGGGAGCAGCAGGTGGGCGTAGCAGCGTCCGGTCCAGCGGCGGCCGGCCGCGCGGCCACCTGGATCAACCACTCGGAACCTCCACGGCGACACGTGACGCACAGTAAGCACACCAAAACGAACACCCGGTGAGAAACACCCCAGCCGAGACGGTGGCGAGCCTATCTGTCCCCGCTCCGGCCAGGTACGGCGGCCGGTTGTGGGGTACCGGCGCAGCGGCCTGATGCGCGAGACTGTGACAGGGTGAAGACAACGCGTCGACATCCACCGTCCGACACTCACTGCGAGTAACAGCGGCGCTGCGGGCCCGCCGGCACAGATCTCCGGCTGGTCACCGGTCGCCGATCAACGTACCGGGAGAGCGCAACAAGGAATATCATGCCTGGTCAATTGGCGCAGGACGGTGGCGAGCGCGGGGAAGCCACCAGCCGGGGACAGTCGTCGCAACCAGGAGGTACACGCAGCGTGCTGGAAGCCGTCGGGTTGCAAGCAGTCGAATCGCACACCTACCAACTGCTGCTACGGATGCCCGCCGCCACCGCGCAGGATCTGGCCGAGCACCTGGGCCTCGGCCTCGACGAGGTGCAGGGCACCCTGACCGTGTTGGAGGAGCGGGCAGCGGTGAGCCGTACGCCGGAGGACCCGGACCGGTTCCGCGCCGTCCCGCCCGACCTGGCGTTCGGCCCGGAACTGCGCCGCCGGCAGCAGGATCTCGGCATGGCCGAGGAGGCACTGCAGCGGTTGAGTAGCGAGTACCGCAACCACCTGGCCCTGCACGGTTCCGGTGACGTGGTCGAGGTGCTGTTCGGCGACGCGATCGGACCGCGGGTACAGGAGATCCAGCGGCGCGCCAGCAAGGAGATCTGCGCGATCGTGAAGAGCCCGGTGTTCGCGGTGTCCGCCGCCGACAACGTCGCCGAGCAGGAGGTGCTGGCGGCCGGGATCCCGGTACGGACCATCTACCCGCGCGAGGTGCTGGAGTTGCCGGGCGACCCGTTCCGGCTGGCCATGTCGGTGGAGATGGGCGAGCAGGCCCGGGTGGTGGCGGAGACACCGCTGAAGATGGTGATGGTGGACCGTGCGGTCGCCGCGGTACCCGTACTCCCGGCTGCCGCCACCGAACCGTCGGCGTTGCTGGTCTACCCGAGCGGGCTGCTCGACGCGCTGGTCGCGCTGTTCGAGAGCATGTGGGCGACGGCCACCCCGCTGCTGGCCGCGCCCGGAAACCGGGTACGGGAGGATGCCACCGGGACACCGTCACCGCAGGACCTGCATCTGCTGTCGCTGCTGTTGGCCGGGCTGACCGACCAGGCGATCGCGGTGCAGCTGGGCCTGTCGATGCGTACCGTGCAACGCCGGGTGCACGACCTGGTGGAGATGGCCGGGGTACGAACCCGACTGCAACTGGTCTGGCGGGCCGCGCACCGCGGCTGGCTCTAGCCCGCCGTACGGCCCGGTCGCCCGGGACATGCGGTGGGCCCGCCCGGAGAACCGGACGGGCCCACCACCAGCGGCAGATCAGGCGTGCTTGAGCGTGACGTTCACCGTCACTGTGCCGCCCTTGACGATCTTCACCGTCTTCACCTGCGGCTGATAACCGTCCTTGGCGGCGATCAGCGTCAACGGGTTGTTCCGGACGTCCAGCCACAACGCGAAGTGGCCATCCTTGTCGGTCTTCAGCGTGTAGCTGGTCGCCCAGCTGTCGATCTGTACGGTGGCGCCGGCCAGCGGTGCGACGTTGCCCTTGCTGTCGGTGCCGGAAATGGTGCCGGTGATCTTGCCCCAGCGCTTCGGCGGCTTGACGTGCATCGTCACCGCCACGGGCGCGACCTGGTAGGGCGTGTCGGTCTGTACCGTCAGTGAAGCGGTCGCATCGCCCGGCTGGGTGATCTCCGGGACACTCGCGTCCAGACTGACCGTGACGTTACGGCTGGCCCCGGCGGCGAGGGTGAACTCGGTCGGGTCGGCCGACAGCCAGCTGACGTCCGCGCTGCCACCCTGGTCGAAACCGGCCAGGACCTCGGACACGGCGACCGGAGGCGTGAGCGAGCCACCCGGGTTGCCGCCGACCTTGTAGAAGCCCAACGCACCGCCGGACCGGTAGAGCGAGTTGTTCGAGTTCGGCAGCGCCGTCCACGAGTCGCTCGCCGGGTCGTAGGCGTAACCCTGGTTGGTCAGCACACTGCTGTTCTGCGCCGCGCCACCGGAGATCAGCAGCATCCCGTTGGCTGCCGCGTACGACGAACCCCACAGGTCCAGCGGCATGTCGGCGATCGGCGACCAGGAGTCGGCGGCCGGGTCGTAGACGAAGCCGTGCTTGCTGGTGCTGCTTGCCCCGGAACCACCGGCGCAGAAGAGCTTCCCGTCAATGCCGCCGCAGGACACCCAGGAGGTCGACTCCGGGTAGTCCGCGACCTGTGCCCAGGAGTCGGCGGAGGCGTCGTACACCATGACGGCCTTGTTGCCGCAGGTGCTGGTGCAGCCACCGACCGAGTACAGCTTGCCGCCCAGTACCGCGCTGCCCGCGCCGGCGAAGGCCTGCGGTGCCGCCGTACCGGTCGACCAGCTGTCGGTCGCCGGGTCGTAGATCTCCAGCTTCTTGTCCGGGGCACCGGAGGCGTCCCAACCACCGACGGCGTAGAACTTGCCGTTGATGAAGCCGTGTGCCGGGTTGCCCTCGCGGGTGTCGGCGGCACTGGCGGCCTGGCTCCAACTACCGGAGTCCGGGTCGTAGACGTACATGCTCTTGATGTCCGCGGAGCCGTCGTAGCCGAAGGCCGAGTAGACCTTGCCGTTGTTGACCGAAACCGCGTTGTCCTGAATGGACGTCGGCAGGCTCGCCACCGGTGTCCAGGCGTCCGCGGACGGGTTGGTGGCGTCGGCCGCGGCCTTGCCGCTCTTGCGGATCTTGCCGTTCTTGGCGTGCATCGAACGGTTGGTCACGGCGGCCTTCACCGTGTGCTTGGCCGCGCCGCTGCCGGTGGCCTTCATGTGGAATCCGCCGGGCTGTTCACCGACCTTCACCGACGCCGGCAGTCCACCGGAGTTGGTGACGGTGAACGTGGCCGTGGCGTGCCCGCCCCAGCCGACCGTCTTGTCGATGCTCTGAGTGCTGACGCCGACCTTGCCGGCCTTGAGGCTGTAGTTGGCCCCGGTGGCGTAGTTGGTGGCCACGGTGACCTTCTTGGTCCTCGTGCCGTAGCCGCTCTTCGCCGCGGTGAACTTGTGGCTTCCGGTCACCGAGGAGAACATCCAGTAGAAGCCGTCGCTCAGGTTGGCGTCGTCCGGCGTCGGGGACGCGCTGGCCGTCTCGGCCGGTATGTCCTTGCTGGACACCTTCGCTCCGGCGACACCGGCGTGGGTGTTGGCGTCCTTCACCTCACCGACGACCAGCCCGCCGTGTACCGGCTTGCAATTCGCGGTGCCGATGAAGGCGTTGTCGACCTCCCAGTAGTAACCCCAGCTGCTGGTGAAGTGGAACCGCACCTGCACAGCGGACTTGTTGGCGGCCTGCGGCAGCGCGATCTCCTGGTGACCGGAGACCACTCCGCTGCCCTTGTGCTCCCAGACGTTGGTCCAGGTGGTGCCGCCGTCCACGGTGACGTCCACGTCGCCGGTCTGGTTGGAGTAGCCGTAGTAGTAGGTGTCGAAGCCCAGCTCCGGCGAGTCCTGGTCGGACAGGTCGACGACCGGTGAGGTCAGCGTCGTGTCCTGACTCTTGCCGCTGCCCAGGTGGTCACTGTCCACCATGGCGAACCCGCCGTCGCCGCCGGTCTTATTGCCCCGGTTGCCGTCGTCGGTGAAGCCCCAGCCACCGTCTGCGGTGTCGTCGTGGGTGGTCCAGCCCTCCGGCGCGGTGGTGCCGTCGAAGGTCTGGTGGGTGCCCTGGTAGTCCACCGCGTAACCCGGTGCGGCGCACGCCTTGGCGTCCACCTTGACGGCGATGTTCTGGTTTAGGTCACCGGCACCGAGGGTCACGTCCTGGTCGGTCACCTGGTAGCCGGGGTACTGGGCGTCCACGTGCAGCGTGTAGGAGCTGCTCTGCGGCAGGTCGATGGAGTACCGGCCGGTCTTCGGGTCGGTGAAGACCCCGCTGCCCGGGACACCCTCCACTGTGACCTTCGCGTACAGCGGCCACGCGTGGCCGGAGCCGTCGGTCACCGTACCGGACACTGTGGACTTCGGTACCGAGCTGAGCGCGAAGTTCTCGGTGACCGTACCGCCGTCGGTGACCGCGACGCCCTGCACCGTCTTGTCGGCGTAGCCGTACGCCGAGGCGGTGACGTCGTAGCTGCCCGGTGAGACGGTCAGGTCGTAGCCGCCATCGACGCCGGTGGTGGCCGAGTTGTCGCCGACCTTCACGGTCGCGCCGGCAATGCCGTCACCGGTGGCCGAGTCGGTCACCGTGCCGCTGACGGCGCCGTGCGGCCCGCTGCGGAACGAGGCGAGCCCGTTGGGCGTACCGAGACCGGTCGGGCCGTCGAAGCCGGCGGCCGCGGTGCACAGGTATGCCGGGGTGCAGCTGCCGTTGAGCCCGTCGGTCACGTCGTTGAGCGAGCCGGGATTGGCGTACGGGTAGGCGTTGGGGTAGCTGCCCTCCACCGGGGTCCCGGCGTCGGCGTAGATGCCGGCGATCAGCGGCGACGAGGCGCTGGTGCCGCCGTACTGGGCCCATCCGCTGGCCTGGTAACTGTTGTAGACCGAGACGCCGGTCTCCGGGTCGGCGACCGCCGACACGTCGGCGACGGTGCGCTTGTCGCAGCCGGTGTCGGTCTGGAAGCTGGGCTTCGGCTCGTACATCGAGCAACCGGAGCCGGGGCCACCGTAGCTGTTGTGCCAGACCGCTTCGTGCCACCCACGGCTGCTGGAGTCCTGGGTCAGCGCGGTGCCACCGACCGAGGTGACGTACTGGGATGCGGCCGGGAAGGCCACGCCGTAGTCACTGTCGCCGGAGCTGACCGTGACGGCCACGCCGGGGTGGTTGTAGTACTGCTCCTCGTAGGTCAGCTCGTCGGCGCTCTCACCGCTGCCGGGGGTGCTGGAGTACGAGGTGCCGTAGGAGTTGGACACATATTTGGCGCCCAGTTCCACCGCGGTGTTGACCGAGGTACCGAGGTCCTCGAAGGACGCGGAGTCGGCCTCGACCAGCAGGATGTGCGCGTCCGGCGCGGCCGCGGAGACCATGTCGACGTCCAGCGCGATCTCGCCGGCCCAGCCGGCGTTGGCCGTCGGGTAGTCGGTGCCGCCACGCTGGTCGACCTTGCTGAAGCAGCCGTTGGCGGTGGTGCACGCGGACAGGCCGTACTGCTGGCGGTAGATCGCCAGGTCGGCCTCAGCGTTGGGGTTGTCGTAGGCGTCGACGATGGCGATGGTCTGCCCGGAGCCACCGTTGTCCGGCAGGTTGTACGCGCTGCGCAGGTCCGCCGGCCCGTAGCCGGAGGGCGTGTCGGCGTTCGGCTGCACGCCCTTGGCGCCGGCGATGTCGGTGCGCCGCAGCGCGAAGCAGGTGAATTCTCCCTTTCCGGCCGCGCCGCAGACCCGCTCGACGGCGTGTTTGGCAGCCTTGTCGTTGGCTGCGGGATGTCGGGCCGGCGCCGCTGTAGCAGAGCTCGGCATGCCGAGTCCGGTCAGCGCCAGCGCCGACAGCGCGGCGAGGGCCCAGGTACCGGCCCGCGTTCTACGCTGTTGCTTGCTGTTTCTGTGCATCCAGGGCCTCCCAGCCTGCCTGCACGTGCCGCCCCAGAGAAGGCGACAGCGAGGCGGGGGTGCCTCACTGCGGTAACAATGTCGAAGCGGGCGGTAAGCCAACAATGTCCTAGGCTTGGCGGAACTATGACATGACGCCAGTACGCCAACATTTATTGCATGAAAAGCAAGCAATTTGGGCAACACATACGGTCACTTCGCCTCATACGACCGTCTTATGTGGACTATCAGCGGATGGTGGACCGGACCGACCCGAGCCGTTCGTCGGACACAGTCTTGCCGGGGCGGGCCATCTGACCCGTCCCGGCACGCGGGGGTGGCTGCTTTCAGCCCGTCAGCCCTTCAGCGCACCGCCCAGGGCGAAGGAGCCCGACAGACGCCGGGACATCACCAGATAGAGCACCGCCACCGGTACGCAGTACAGGATGGAGAAGGCAGCCAGCTGCCCGTACTGCACTCCGCCGTGCTGCGGGTCGAAGAAGGTGAAGATGCTGACCGAGGCAGGTAGCTGATTCGGGTCGATCAGCAGAATGAAGGGCACGAAGAAGTTGCCCCACATACCGATGAAGGTGAAGATCGTCACCACGATCACGCCTGGCCACATCAGCGGCAGCACGATCCGGCGCAGCGTCTGCATCGCGCTCGCCCCGTCGGTCCAGGCCACCTCCTCCAGCGAGATCGGTACGCTGTCCATGAAGTTCTTCATCAGCCAGATCGAGAACGGCAGCGCCGAGGCGCCCATGAACAGGGTGGCTGCCCACATCTGGTCGGTCAGGTACAACCGGCTGAACATCGCGTACACCGGGATCATGATGGCGGTGATCGGCAGGCCGGTGGAGAACAGGATGGTCAGCAGGAACGGTCGCCGCAGCCGGGAGCGGTAACGTGACAACGGGTACGCGGCGAGGATCGACACCACCACGGTGATCAGTGTGCCGCCGCCACACAGGATGATCCCGTTGAGTAATGGCCGGAACAGAATGTCCACCGTGAACACGTGGGCGAAGTTCTCCCCCGTCCACGGATGCGGCAGCTGCACCTTCAACGTCTGGCCACCGCTCACCGAGGCCAGCGCCACCCACAGCATCGGTACCAGGAACGTCGCGCCGATCCCGATCAGCAGCAGGTTGGCCACCGACCGGCCGGTGATCCGTCGGGCCTTCAGACTCGCCATCAATCCGCCTCCGGGCGCAGCGCCTTCAGATACACCAACGAGAACAGCGCACCGATCAGCAGCAGTACCAGTGCCATCGCGGTGCCGTAGCCGATCTCGTAGTTCTGCAACGCCACCTGGTAGGTGTAGATCGGCAGCGTGGTGCTCTTGTTGCTCGGACCGCCCTTGGTCATCGCGAAGATGAGACCGAACACCGACAGCGTCTGCAGCGTGATGAGCATCAGGTTGGTCGCGATCGACCGTCGGATCACCGGGATGGTCACATGCCAGAAGCGTTGCCAGCCGCCAGCACCGTCCATCTCGGCCGCCTCGTTGAGTTCCTGCGGCACATCCGAGAGCGCTGCGCTGTACACCAGCATCGAGAACGCCGTCCCGCGCCAGATGTTGGCCAACGACACCGCCAGAATCGGCAGCGTGTACAGCCAGTTCTCCTGCGGCAGGTGCAGGAAGCTGAGGATCTCGTTGAGCGAACCCTCGTCCCGGAAGAATGCGTACATCATGTATCCGGCGACGATCTCCGGCACCACCCAGGCCGCGATGACCAGCGCACCGACCACCGAACGTACAGTCTTGCTGGCCATCCGCATCAGCCCGGCGATCACCAGGCCGAGGATGTTCTGCCCGACGATCGCGGAGAGCACCGTGAAGATCAGCGTCTGCAGGATCGCGTTGTAGAAGTTGTCGTCCTTGAACGCCTTGGTGAAGTTGTCCACGCCCACGAAGTGCACCGTGGACGAACCGGTCAGTTGCAGATCGGTGAAGGCGTAGTAGAGGCAGTATCCGATCGGGCCGGCCAGGAATATCAGCAGCAGCAGCACGGCCGGCAGCAGTGGCAGGCCACGGACGAACGTACGGCGGCTCACGCCTGCCCGGCGGGCGGTGCCGGCCGTGGCCGGCACCGCCTCCGGACCCGTGGTGGTCGTCGCGGTCATTTGACCGTGCCCGAGTCCTTCGTGGTCGCTCCGCCCACGATTCCCTTCACCGCGGAGTCGTAGGCGCCGGTCGCCGCCGCCGGACTGGCGCTGCCGGTGGTGACCGCCTCCATCTGCTCCTGGAGCGCGGTCGAGACCTTCGGGTACTCGGCGAACGCCGGCCGGTAATGGGTGTCGGCGACCAGTTCGGTGAAGAACTTGACCGTCGGTGCGGAGTTGAGGTACGAGGGATCGGCGGCGACATCCTTGCGGACCGCGATGTTCTGCGCGGCGTTGTCGTACTTGACCGCGTTCTTCTCGGTCTGCATGGCCTCGATGAACTTCCACGCGAGGTCGGGGTTCTTCGCGTTGCGGGTGATCGACCAGCTCCAGCCACCCGACATGCTGGTACGGCCGGCGCCCTGGCCGTCCTGGGTCGGCATCGCGGTCCAGCCCATGGTCTTGGTCCAGTCGCTCCACGGCTTCGCACCGGTGGAGATCCAGGTGTTGGCCAACCAGGAACCGTCGATGGAGAACCCGATCTTGTCGTTCGGGAACCAGTCGGTGGCGATGTTGGTGCCGATGTTGGCGTCCAGCGCCTGGGACGGCTTGGGGCCGAGGCCCTGGGAGTACACGGTCTTCAGGAAGTTCATCGAGTCCTGGAAACCCTTGCTGCCCACCACCCACTTCTTCTGCTGCGGGTTGTAGAGCTGGTCGTTGGTGCCGTACAGCAGCATCTCGAAGCCCTGCATGCTGGACGCCTCGCCGTTGGCCTTACCCGTGTAGATGCTCATCGGGGTGACGCCGGGAGCCTTCTTCTTGATCTGCCGGGCGGCGGAGAGCAGGTCGTTCCAGCTCTTGGGCTGCCAGTTGGCGGGCAGGCCGGCCTTGGCGAAGACCTTCTTGTTGTACCAGACACCTCGGGTGTCGGTGCCGTCCGGAACGCCGTACACCTTGCCGTCCTGGCCCTTGACGGCCTCCTTGGCGGAGTCCTGGAACTGGCCCCACTGGTCCCAGCTGGACACGTTGCTGTCCAACGGGCGCAGCACGTTGGCCTTGATGTCGGAGTTGATCAGGAAGGTGTCCTCGTACGCCAGGTCCGGAGCGGTCCGCGGCGACTTCATCATCAGCTCGAGCTTGGTGTAGTAGTCGTTCTCGGTTGCCTGGATCGGGACCAGGGTGACCTTCTTGCCCGGATTCGCCTTCTCGAACTGCTTCTTCACACTCCCGAGGAAGTTGTCCATGACGCGGGAGTTGTTGTCGGTCGCCCGCTGGTAGGCGATCTTGATCTCGTTCTTGGAATCGCCGGACGAGCCGCAGGCCGCCAGCGGCAGCAGTAGCGCGCCGGTGACCGAGACCGCGGCAAGAAGTCGGAGCCGCATGAGCTTCCCTTCCCGAACCAGCGGGCTCGACGGGTGCCGGCCGGCCGGTCCACTCCACCAGTCGACGGGGGTCGACCGGAACAACGTGGATTCGATGTTGCCTGAAAGTAAAACCATTGGATTAACTAAGTCAATGACTTGCGTGCATCACTCCCTGCACGAAGGTCGTTGGCAGGATGATCGCTACGGGAAGGAGTCGAGCGCATGCGTAGCGGCACCAACATGCCCCGGGTCGGCGGGTACAACCAGGCGGTCATCCTGGACGCCATCCGACAGCAGGACGGCATCAGCAGGGTGGAACTTGCCCAGCTCACCGGGCTTACCAACCAGACCGTGTCCAACATCGTGCGACGTCTGCTCGACTCCGGGCTGGTCGCCGAAGCCGGCTACGCGCCGTCCCAGGGCGGCAAGCGCCGCACCCTGCTCACGGTCCGACCGGAGGCGTACTTCTCGGTCGGCGTCCACCTCGATCCGGACGTAGCGGTCACCGTCCTGGTCGACCTGTCCGGCCGGATCATCACCCGGCACCGCCGCCGACTGACGATCGGCCCGGACCCCGCCAAGCTGGTACCGGCGGTGGCCCGCACCGTCGCCCGGGTGATCGCCCGCTCCGACATCGAGCCCGCGCGGGTGCTCGGCGTGGGGCTGGCCGTACCGGGGCCACTGGACACCGGGCACGGCCTGGTGGTCGAACCGCCCAACCTCGTGGGCTGGCACCAAGTGGCGCTGCGCGACGCGCTGCAGGAGGCATGCCAGCTGCCGGTGGTGGTGGACAACGACGCCACCGCGGCGGCGGTCGGCGAACGGTGGGCCGGCGGCGCAGCCCGTACCGGCAGCTTCCTGTTCGTCTACCTGGGCACCGGGATCGGTGCCGGAATCGTCTACTGGGACCGGGTACTACGCGGCGACTCGGGCAATGCGGGCGAGTTCGGCCACACCATCGTGGTGCCCGACGGCGCGCCGTGCCGCTGCGGTTCCCGGGGATGCCTGGAGGCATACTGCTCCCCCCGGGCGATGCTGGCCGACCTGGTCGAGCGGCACGGGCGGGCCGCGGCGCGGCGGATCGGACTGACCCTGGAACCCGAGCAGGTCCGCGCCGACCATTCCCGGCTGTGCCGGGCCGCCCGGGACGGCGACAAGGACGCGCTGGACACCGTGCAGCTCGCCGCCCACCGGATCGGGCAGGCATGCGTGACCGCGGTGAACCTGCTGGACGTCAAGCGGGTCGTACTCGGTGGCGACGCGCTGCGCGGGATCGGTCCGCTGGTGTGCGAGGAGGTCGACCGGCAGGTCAACAGCCAGGCGATCGCCCGTCGGGTACGTCGGGTCGCGGTCCAGGAGAGCATCGTCGGTACCGACGCCGGCGCGGTCGGCGCCGCCTCCCTGGTGCTGCACGGCACGTACGCGCCGGGCTGGCGGATGCTGCTCGCCGACACCGGTACGGCGTGAGTGCCGCGGCCATGAGTGTGGGCCGGCGGATGAACATGCGCCCGGACCCGGCTGGGGCCATGATGGATCCGACAGCGGTATGGAACGGAGGCGCGGTGTGACGGCGTTCGAGGTGTGGGCACCGGCGGCGGAGCGGGTCCGGTTGCAGCTCGGGCCGGAACGCGCCGTCCGGGAGCTGCCGGCAGCCGGGGACGGCTGGTGGCGGCTGGAGATGGCGGAGGTCGAACCCGGCACCGACTACGCCTACCTGCTCGGCGACGCCGACGATCCGCTGCCCGACCCGCGGTCGCGGTGGCAGCCGGACGGCGTACACGGCCCGTCCCGGGTCTACGAGCAGAACACGTACCGGTGGGGTGACGACGACTGGACCGGTCGTGCGCTGCCGGGCAGTGTGCTGTACGAGCTGCACATCGGCACCTTCACCGCCGAGGGCACCTTCGAGGCGGCCGTCGACCGCCTCGACCACCTGGTCGAACTGGGCGTCGACCTGGTCGAGATCCTGCCGGTCAACGCGGTCAACGGGGTGCACAACTGGGGCTACGACGGCGTCGGCTGGTACGCGGTGCATGAGCCGTACGGCGGCCCGGACGGCTTGAAGCGCTTCGTGGACGCCTGCCACCGGCATGGCCTGGGCGTGGTGCTCGACGTGGTGTACAACCATTTCGGCCCGTCCGGCAACTATCTGCCCAGATTCGGCCCGTACCTGAAGCCCGGTCGCAACACCTGGGGCGATCTGGTCAACCTGGACGGACCGGACTCGGACCCGGTCCGTCAGTACATTGTGGACAATGCGCTGATGTGGTTGGAGGACTACCACATCGACGCCCTGCGACTCGACGCGGTACACGCGCTGATGGACAGCCGGGCCGAACACCTACTGGAGGAACTGTCGGTGGCGGTGGACGCGCTGGCCGCCCAGCAACGCCGTCCGCTGACACTGATCGCCGAGTCCGACCTGAACGATCCCCGGCTGATTACCCCGTGCCCGGCCGGCGGGTACGGCCTGGCCGCACAGTGGGACGACGACGTACACCACTGCCTGCACGCCCTACTCACCGGCGAACGGCAGGGCTACTACTCCGACTTCGGCTCCATTCCCGCCATGGCGAAGGCCCTCGCCAGCGGCTTCTTCCACGACGGGACGTACTCGGCGTTCCGCCGGCGGCGGCACGGCCGGCCGGTGAACCGTCACGACACCCCCGGCCACCGGTTCGTGGTGTTCCTGCAGGACCACGACCAGATCGGCAACCGGGCCACCGGCGATCGGATCAGCGCCACCCTGTCGGTGGGCCGCGCCAGGATCGGCGCCGTGCTGCTGCTCACCTCGCCCTACACCCCGATGCTGTTCATGGGCGAGGAATGGGCCGCCAGCACGCCGTGGCAGTTCTTCACCAGCCACCCCGAACCGGAACTCGCCGCGGCCGTCGCCGTCGGCCGACGGGAGGAGTTCGCCGCGCACGGCTGGCCGCCCGGTGACGTCCCCGATCCGCAGGACCCGGCCACCTTCACCCGGTCGAAACTGGACTGGACCGAACTGGACAAGCCCGACCACGCCGAGATGCTGCGCTTCTACCGCAAGCTGATCGCGTTGCGCCGCAAGGTGCCGGCGCTCACCGATCCCCGCCTGGACCAGGTCGAGGTGTCGTACGGCACCGACTGGCTCAGCGTCCACCGTGGACGGTACCGGGTGGTAGTGAACCTGGCCAACGAGCGGCGCACGATCGGGCTGGACGCCGTACCGGTCGATGTGCTGCTGACCAGCGAGCCGGGCTTCATCTTCGCCCGTCGGGAGATCACCCTGCCGCCCGAATCCGTCGCCGTGGTCACCTGCCTGTGAGCCCCGACGGGTGGCTGACCGGCCGGTACGGTACGGGCGCCGAGCTGCTGGCCGCCACTCGGGAACATCGCGCCTTCTCCGGCGCCGCCTGGTCGACCGACGCCGCCGCCGGGACGCGCCACCGTGGGTGGCTCGGTACGCTGTCCTGGGTCGGTGGCCCGGCCACCGACCAGACCCGACCATCTCGGCCTGCGCCGGGGCCTGGGCTGGCAGTGCCAGGACCCGCACGGTTCACCGGTCGGCGACAGTCTGGCCCGGCATTCGTACGGGCACACCGGATTCACCGGCACCAGCCTGTGGGTCGACCCGCACGTGGAGCGCTACGTCGTGCTCCTCACCAACCGGGTGCGCCCGAGCCGGCACACCGCCGGCTTCGACCAGCTCCGCGCCCGCTTCCACGGCCTCATCGTCCGCTAAGGACAGTCGAGCAGCACCACTGAGATCAGGCGTCCCGGTTCGTTGTACGAACCTGCATCAGGAAAGCCGTCCAGGTAGCCGGGGAAACCGAGAGCACCGGCCCGTTGGGATCCTTGGAATCACGTATCGCAACGCCAGCGGGCACGTTGCCGGTCACCTCGACACAGTTGTTGCCAGCACCGCCGCCGGAGCGACTCGACTTCCGCCACCGTGTTTCAGTCACTGCTCATCTCCTCAGCAATCGCTGCGATCATCTCAAGACTCGACCCAGGCTTGAGAGCGGTCCCCACAAGATGCTCCCAGTGGAACTGGACCCGGTGCACCTCCGACTCCTTCTCAAGCCACAGCCCCTTGCCGAACTGCTCGACGTAGCCCAGCGATGGGTGATCATCGTAGGCGAGGATCGAGAAGGATGCGTCCATGCCGATGTGTTCGCCGGCCGCGAACGGCAGCACCTGAAGCGTCACGTTCGGGAGTTTCGCTCGTTCTATGAGGTACCGGAGTTGCTCCTGCTGGACGCTCGGACCACCGACTGCCCGGCGAATCACCGCCTCGTCGATCACGGACCACAGGACCAGTCCCTGATCCAGTAATTCCGACCGCTGTTGGCGCACCTCCACGCGCGAAACGATGTCATCAGGCTTCGCGTCAGGCGCCATGGCCCTGATGACCCGATCGGAGTAGCGCCGGGTCTGCAGTACCCCGGTCAGGATCCCGAGGTCGAAGCTCCTGATCTCGGATCCCAACTACGAGGACTTCGTCCGAACCCCGCAGTTCGGCTACTTCTCCAACCCCGGCGCGGCACTCGCCACATGGCGAAGGGTCTACCCATTGCGGCTGGACTGGCTCTGACCCAGATCTGGTTGTCAGAAAAAGAAGGGGCGCGGTTCAAAGCCGCGGAAAGCCACACGGCGCCCGCCCATCCGTCCACCCGTGCAGGAGAACCGATGAGACTCTTCAATCGTATCCACCGCCTCCGCCACACCATCGGCGCCAGGCTGCAAGGTGACGGGATCGATCCGGTAGTTGATCCCTTCCACGAATCACTCGGCGTCGCCCAGCACCGTCATCAGCGTCCTGGATCCGGCTCTATCACGCCGCTCACCGACACCGATCTGTGTGAGCAGTTGGAGTGGTGGCGGTGAACATCGGTGAGTTACCCGGCCTCGGCGACATCGTCCACATCGAACCCGACATCGCACCGTTCCGAGTCATCAGCGTACGGCCCGCTGCCCCAGGCTGGCTCTATCTCACCGGCTGGCCACTGGATGCCGACCCGGTCGAACAGACCAGCTACCTCGAACTGTCCCGTGTCGTCATGGTGGAACGGGCATGACCGGACTCCTCGCGCCGCCCGCGATGTCCATGCTCTGCTTCGGCCTGGGCTGCCTCGTCGTCGGATTCTTCTTCGGCAACACCGTGCGGACGGAACGACATCGACGCAGACACATCGGCCTACATCGCATGACGCGCCACGCGTGCGTTGCCCTGAGCAGCGACACGCACACGGCACCCTGGCGCTACCAGTACATGGCCGGATCGACCGGGCATGCGCAGAAACGTGAAGCGACTAGTCCAGTACGAGGCCAGCGTCGTGGGCGAGTAGGCCGGCCTGGGTCCGGTTGGCGCAGTTCAGTTTCAGCAGCGTCCGGGATACGTAGCCCTTGATGGTGGCCTCGGACAGGTAGAGCCGTTCGCCGATCTGGGCGTTGGACAGTCCGGCGCCCAGGCCGGTCAGCACCTCGACCTCCCGTTCGGTCAGGGACGCGACCAGCTTGCGGGCCTTCTCCCGGGCCGGCTGCTGGTCGGTGGAGGCGGCGACCAGCCGGCGGGCGGCGGACGGGGACAGCACCGTGTGCCCGTTGGCCGCCACCCGTACGAGGTCGATCAGTTCCTCCGGCGGGGTCGACTTGACCAGGAATCCGGCCGCCCCGGCGCGCAGTGCACGCAACACGTACTGGTCGGCGTCGAAGGTGGTCAGGGTGACCACGATCGGCGGGTCGGCCAGCGCGCTGATCTGTTCGATCGCGGTCAGCCCGTCCATGTTGGGCATCCGCAGATCCATCAGCACCAGGTCCGGCCGGTCCCGCAGCACCGCCTCGACCCCGGCGGCACCGTCGTGTGCCTGACCTACCACCTCGATGTCGTCGGCCGAGCCGAGGATCGTACGCAGATGCGCGCACACCATCGGCTCGTCGTCCACGACCAGCACCCGGATCACTGTCACCCCACCGCTTCCGCCGTCGGTACGTATCCGGGCAGTGTCGCATCCAGACAGAACCCGCCGTCCGGCGCGGGCCCGGCCCGCAGTGTGCCGTGTACCAGTTCAATCCGGCTGCGCAGGCCCACGATGCCCAGGCCGGAGCCGGTACCGGTGAGTGCCGCGTCGGGCCGTCGGGTCGGCGGGGTGTTGTGTACCAGTACCCGGACGCCGTCGGTGCTGTCGTAGCGCACCCGTACGTCGACGTGGGCGCCAGGTGCGTGTTTGGCCACGTTGGTCAGTGCCTCCCGGACGATGCGGTACGCGGTACGCTGCACCACCGGTGACGCGATGCTCGGATCGCCTTCGCAGGCCAGTTCCGCCCGGGTGCCGGCCGCGCAGGACTCGGCGACCAGCGCGGCGAACCCGGACGATGACGCGGTCTCGTCGCTGGGGCCGGTACGCAGGATGCCGACCAGATCCCGGAGTTCCTCCAGCGCCTGGCAGCCGGCGGCACGCAGATCCTCGGCGGCCTGCCTGGTCGTCCCGTCGGCTGCGGTCATCCGCAGTGCGCCGGCCTGCAGCACCATCAGCGTCACCCGGTGGGTGACCACGTCGTGCATCTCGGCGGCCAGCTTGGCGCGTTCCTCGGCGCGGGCCTGCTCGGCGAGCAGGTGGCGTTCGCGTTCGGCCCGTTCGGCCCGTTCGGTCAGGGCGCGCAGCAGTCGCCGGCGCGCGTCGAAGTACAGCGCGAGCAGCGGACCGACCGCGGTTCGCAGCACCCCGATGGTGATGAGCGTCATCGACGCTTCCCAGGGCCGCGCCACGGTCACCGTGAGCACGGCGATCAGCAGCAGCACGGTGCGCCGGCTGCGGCGCTGCGCGACCGGCCCGTACGCGGCGACCAGCATCGCGTACGGCGCCCAGACCTCCTGGTCGTGCGCTGGGGTCAGCGCGTGCAGCGGCCAGACCAGGAGGCTGACCAGCAGTGTGAAGCCGGCCATGACCAGTACGACGGTCACCGGGAAGCGCCGCCAGCCGATCAGCGAGGCGCAGGCCAGTGCCTGCGTGCCGAGCAGCACCCAGGCCAGCGGCCCCGGATGGGCGGGCCACCAGGAGGTGCCGGCCACTGTCATTGCGGTGTCGAGCAGTACGAAGAACAGCGCGACCGCGGCATCGATCGCGAGGCGGGGTCGGGGGTGACACGATCTGTCGTCCACGGCAGTACCGTACGTCCACCCGCGGTGCCCGCCGCCGGCTGCGCCACCTTCGACGGGCCAGGAACCGACGAAAGTCGTACGCGGTCCGGCCCGGACCCGTCCTTGGTCGTCCCGGAACCCACCGGCCGCTCTACCGCGCGGTGCGCTCCGGGCCGTGCAATGGGGGGCATGAATATCGACGCCGCTCAGCGGTCCGCAGCCCCGGACCCGACGTACCGTCCCCGCCCCCGTCCTGCCGTCAATGTGCTGCTGTGGATCCTCCAAGTGGTCACCGCCCTCGCGTTCGCTGTGGCGGCGCTGGGCAAGTTCACCGGTTCGCCAGAGATGGTGGCCACCTTCCACTCGATCGGACTCGGTGACTGGTTCCGCTATCTGGTCGGCGCGTTGGAGCTCGCCGGGGCGGTGGCCATGTTCGTGCCGCGGCTCACCGGCCTGGCGGCGCTGTGTCTGGCCGCTCTGCTGGTGGGTGCGCTGATGGTCCAGGTGTTCGTGGTCGGCAGCGGCGCGGCCGCGCCGGTGCCGCTGCTGGTGGTGTCCACGCTGATCGCCTGGGGGCGGTGGGGCAGTACGAGACGGCTGCTGGGTCGTTCCGCCTGACAAGATCACCGGTCTCGTCGACCTGACCAAACCCCCGCGAGTCGAATTGACAGCCGGTAACCTCATGAATGCAACGAGTACCCGTACCGGAAGCCTGATCGTCGGGGGAGGTCACCGCAATGATTGTCGCCTTCGGGGTCATCGTCGCCATCGTGAGCTCGTGCCCATGGACCACCGCGGGCCGTCGCGGCCGCCGCTGACCCGGAACAGCCCGGCCACCGGCACCGACCCACGATCGCCCGGATCACCGGGGGCCTCTGGCGTGCGAGGGGCGCCAGGGGCCACCGGCCGGTCCGGGCAACACCTCAGCCCCGGCGCACGGCAGATACCGGCACTCGGCCAGCCCTGACCTGATCCGCCCTACCCCGGGCCGGCACCATCGTCGGCCGTCGCCGGCGAACCCGACTCACCGGCCAGCGCGTACGCGGCACTGACCAGCGCCAGATGACTGAACGCCTGTGGGAAGTTACCCAGCATCCGGTTCGCGCCGGTGTCGTACTCCTCGGACAGCAGACCGACGTCGTTGCACAACCCCATCAGGTCGTCGAACAGTTCGGTCGCCTCCGCCTTACGGCCAGCCATCGCGTACGCGCGCACCAGCCAGAAACTGCACATCAGGAAGGCGCCTTCGCCGGGCGGCAGTCCATCCACAGTGGACCCATCGCCACCACTGTCCTTGTCGTGCACCGCCTCGGTGGTGTAGCGCTGCACGAACGGCCCGGACCGCAACTCTCGTTCGATCGCCCGTACGGTGCTGAGCACCCGTTCATCGGTCGCCGGCAGGAACCCGACCTGCGGCATCAGCAGCACCGCGGCGTCCAGGGTGGTACTGCCGTAGTACTGGGTGAAGGCGCCCAGCTCGTCGTTCCAGCCGCGTGCACACACCTCGGCATGCACCGTGTCGCGCAGTTCGCGCCACCGCTCTACGTCACCCGGCAGGTCACACGTCTCCACAGCCCGCACCAAACGGTCCAGCGCCACCCAGACCATCACCCGGGAATGGGTGAAGTGCCGCAGCGGACCGCGTACCTCCCAGATGCCGTTGTCCGGCTGATCCCATTTGTGCACCAGGTTCGCCGCGAGCTCCTGCTGCAACGGCCACGAAAAGTCGTCCTCCACCACCCCGTCCACCCGGGCCTGGTGCAGCGCGTCGAGCACCTCGCCGTACACGTCCATCTGCACCTGCAGGGCCGCGTCGTTGCCGACCCGTACCGGGGAAGCGCCCTGGTAGCCGGGCAGCGTGTCCACCGTCCACTCCCGCAACCGCCGCTCGCCGGCGACGCCGTACAGGATCTGCATGTCCTTCGGATCGCCGGCCACCGACCGCAGCAGCCAGGACCGCCACGCCCTCGCCTCGTCCCGGAAACCGGAATCCAGCAACGAACGCAGCGTCAACGAGGCGTCCCGCAGCCAGCAGTAGCGGTAGTCCCAGTTGCGCTGACCGCCGAGCTGTTCAGGCAGCGAGGTGGTCGGTGCCGCGACGATACCGCCGGTCGGCTCGAAGGTCAGCGCCTTGAGCGTCAGCAGCGAACGCGTCACCTGCGAGCGGTACGGCCCCTGGTAGCCGCAGCGGTGCGCCCAGTTACGCCAGTACCGCTCGGTACGGGGCAGCTGCTCGTCGATCGAGTGCCTGACCGGTGGCGTCTGGGTCGACGGGTACCAGGTCATCGAGAAGTCGAAACGCTCGCCGGGACGCACCGTGAACGTGGCGACATGCCGGTGGTCGTGATGTTCGGGCAGTATGTCGCCGCGCAGGCAGACCGCGTCCGGGCCGCCGATCGCGGTGATCGCCGGCGCGCCGTCGGAGTCGGTGACCCGCTGCACCCACGGCAGAATCTCGCCGTAGTCGAACCGGATCACCCACTCCATCCGCATGTCGACCTCACCGTCGACCCCCTCGACGATGCGCAGGATGTCCGCCCGCCGGTCCCGTACCGGCATGAAGTCGATGACCCGGATCTGACCGCTCGGGGTGATGAAGTCGGTCTCCAGCACCATCGTCTCTTCCCGGTACCGGCGGCGTACCTCGCTGACCTCGCCCGCCGGGCAGATCTGCCACCGACCGTCGTCCGGGCCACCGAGCAGCGCGTTGAACAGTCCGGGCGAGTCGAAACGGGGCAGGCACAGCCAGTCGATCGAACCGTCCGCGCCGACCAGCGCGGCGGAATGGGTGTCACCGATCAGCGCGTAGTCCTCGATGGGAAGTGGCATGGGACCTCTTTACCACCCGTACGCGGGCTGCGCCGGTCGACACCCGACCCGGTGTGGCCCGCGTACGGGTCGGCCTCAGACCCCCGGCACGTGGCCGGCGCTCAGGAGTTGGCGCGTCGGGTACGACTCAGCGCAAGCCCACCCAGTCCGAGGCCGGCGACACCGGCGACCAGGCCGATGATCGCCACCACCAGTGCGCTACCCGAGCCCGCACCGGAGCCGGAGTCGGCGGCCGACTCCTTGTGCGCGGTGGCCCTCGCCCCGCCGGCCTCACCCGACGCTCCAGTGGTGGCGCCGATGGTCAGTGTCGGTGCCGGGTGCTCGCCTTCAGCGCCGCCCGACGCCTGGTCGATCCAGCGCACCACGGAACCGTCCGAGTAGGTCTGCAACGCCTTGAACGTCAACGAACCGGACTTCGGCAGCGGTCCGAGGCTGACCGGGAACTCCTGGAACTCCCCCGCCTTGATCGCCGCACCCTTGTCCGCGGTCCAGGTGATGGTGGAGACGACCTTGGTGACCGGGCCGTCGTCGTCGCTCATCGGCTTGGCCGGCTTGCGATGGGCCACCGTGACCGCCCACCCGGGCACCGGCATCACGCTCACCGATGCGACCGGCATGTCGGTCGGCAGATATACCTGGACCTTGGTGGTGGTGGCCGTGTCGCTCTCTGTCGGTACCCGGAACGCGACCCGGGTGTAGCTGCCGGGGTCGGCCTGTTTCGGGTTGACCGTCACGTGGGCCGCTGCCGGTGCCGCGACCGCGACCGCCCCGGCGATGCCGGCCAGCGTCACCAGCAACGTGCGTCGTAGGAACCTGCCTGCGGGCCGGGTCGTCAGATTCATCCTTGTCCTCTCCGAACTGTTGTCGAACTATCTCAGTGCACCGGCACGGTGGTCGTGACGGTGGCTTCGTCGATCTCGGAAACCCTTGCGGTCACAGCGAGTTTCCAGTTCCCGGCCCGAGGTAGCACCACGTCGCCCACCACGTGATTGTCGCTGAGCTGCTCGACCGGAATGTCGACCGGGCCGATCCCGCCGCCGGGCAGGCTGGCCGTCGCATGCCACTCCAGCACCCGGACCGGCCGACCGTCGGACGGGTGGTAGGCGATCAGGTGCACGGTGTTGCGGCCCCTGCGGGCCGGATCCACCTGTACCTGCATGCTGAACAGGTTGCTGTGCAATGTCTTCGAGAACGGTAGATTCTGCTGCTGACTCACCGCCCGCTGGGCCGAGCGCGCCGGGGTGGTCTGTACCAGCACTGCGGTGAATCCCAGGATCAGTGCCGCGATCGCCACTTCGACCAGGATCAGCCGTCGCAGCACCGGCCGATCCACTGTGGATGGTTCCGGGTCCGCTGGGCGCTCGACGGGGTCCGACCCACCGGATTCCCCGCCGTACACCTCGTCCCAGACCGTGTCCGGGTAGGCCGACTCGTCCGCACCCGACACCGGGACCTGCGACGGCGTGGGACTCGACCGGGGTGCCTGGGCACGGGCCACGACGCGCCGGTGGACCTGGGCACGCGACCGGGACGCGACCACCAGGACGATGCCGAACGCCACCACCTTGACGATGATCAGCTGCCCGTACGTGGTGCCGGTCAGCGCCGACACACTGCCCAGTTGCAGACACGCCTGGGCCACCCCCGCGACCGCCAGCAGACCGACCGACCAGCCGGCCCATCGGGACCACACCGGCAGCACCGCGGCCAGCTCACTGGTCCTGGCCCGCGGCAGCAGGAACCCGACCAGCATGAGCAGGCCACCCAGCCACACCGACATCCCGGCCACATGGACCGCGTCGCTCAGTACGGTCACCGCCGGCGCCGGCGAGGTGCCCGGGTGCCCGCCGTAGCCCCAGGTACCGACCCCGAACGTGGCCATCACCAGCAGCGCGATCCGTTCGCCCACCGCCAGCCGGTGACGCTGCTCCCCGGTCACGATCGCCACCAACGGCACCGCGGCGACCAGCACGACCAGCCGGGCGACATGCGCCCAACCGAACCGGGTGTTCAGTACCTCCATCAGACCGTGCTCCGAGATCGACAGCAGTCCACCGCCGGTCGAGTACGGGCCCTGGAGGAGAAGCTCCGCGATCGTGCTGCACGCGACCAATCCGACACCGAGCCACACCATCCGGGCCGGTCCCCGGCGGGTAAGTCGGCGCGGCCACAGCGACATCAGCACCAGCACCGGCCCGACCAGCAGCGCCAACCCGGCGAAGCCCAGGTACCGGGTGACCGGCATGGCGACCGCCACGACCGGGTCCTCCGCCGCGCCGGTGCCGCCGGTGGCGGCCGGCGCGACCTTCGATGGCGCACCGATCGAGAAGGAGAAACCACCGGCCACCGGATGGCTGTCGGCCGAGATGATCCGGTAGCTGACCAGGAAGGTGCCCCTGAGCAGGTTGCCGGGCAATGGGATGTGGACCACCGAACCGTCACCGGTCACCGTCGGCCGGCCACCCCGTAGCTGCCGACCGTCGGGGCCGACAACGTCGATGTCCTGGCTCACCAGCCGTACCGGCTCGTTGAAGGTCAGCGTGACCCTGGCCGGGGCATCCGGCAGGATCGCGCCGCTGTCCGGGCTGGTCCGCAGCAGCACCGCGTGTGCGCTGGCCGGCGCGGCCGGCGCGAGCACCGCGACCAGTACGGCCGCCGCCGTGGCGAGCAGCGCCAGCAGGCGCCGGAGCGCTGGGCGCGGAACTGCGCAGGCCGGCGACGCACACCGGCCCGCTCGGGGTCTTCTCATCCCAGGTCACCGACCAGGACCATCTCGTGGCCGGCGTCCCCGCCGTCTTCGCCGTTCAGCACGGTCGAGAGCAGCTCGTGCACGTCACCACACGCCATGATCAGGTAGTCGCGGCCGAACGCCGAAAAGTTCCCGTGAAGCGAATCACAATCCGCCCGATCTGCCCGCCCGATGACGTTTCTTGGGCCCGGGCCTGCCGCGTACCCTGTGACGTCGTGAACGCAGACGGGAGCCGACCGGTCGCACTCCAAGGTGCCCACCGGACCGCAGCCAGGCGCGGAGGCCCCGCCGGAGGCGCACCACCGGACCGCGGGCACCGCAGTGGCCGGTCACGCCGACCAGGTCACCGGGTGGGCGCTCGCCACCAGCTACGGCCACCCGGTGGCCGGGTCCGCGGCGGTGCTCGTCGCACCGATCGGAACAATCCGGTCACGGGTTGCCCGGGCCAGGACGGATCTGGTCGACGCAGAACACGCCGTCATGGCAAGTTAGAGGTCCTCTCAGCCCACCCGGTGGTGTCCCGTACGGTGCGGTCCGGTGATCCGGATCGCACGGCCGGGCCGACGAGAAGCAGGACGGCGACATGACACTCGATCAGGCGACCAGGCCCGGTCCGCGATCCGTGGCGTACTGGCGTGGGTTCGACCGGACCGACCCGGGCAGCTGGGTGGCACTGGTCCTGCGACTCGGGCTGGCCGCGATCTGGCTGGTCTTCGGGCTGTCCAAGATCACCGACCTGTCCGAGTCGGTCCGCGCGGTCAGCGCCTACCAGCTCTTCCCGTACGGCCTGGCCGTGGTGATCGGCTCCGCCCAGCCGATCATCGAGGTACTGCTCGGGGTCGCGCTGCTGGTCGGCCTCGCCGTACGACTGGTCGCGGCGATCTCCGCGCTGATGTTCGTGGTGTACATCAGCGGCATCATCTCGGTGTGGGCGCGCGGCCTGCGCATCGACTGCGGCTGCTTCGGCAACGGCGGAGCGTTGGCGGCCAACCAGTCGACGATGTACGGCTGGGACATCCTGCGTGACGTGGGCTTCCTGGTACTCGCCCTGCTGGTGGTGCTGTGGGCGCGGTCACGCTTCTCACTGGATTCGATGCTGTTCGGCGGAGTCGACGCCGAGGACGAAGGAGATGTCGATGAGTAGCCGGCGCGACCAGAAGCGGGCCGTCCAGGCAGCTAGGGCCAAGGTCGCGGCAGCGCGCCGGAAGCGTCGAACGGCGCTGACGTCCGCGCTGGTCGCCGCAGTACTGCTGATCGCCGGTGGGGTGACCGCTGCGGTGTTCATCAGCCACCAGGACTCCCAGGAGTCCCGGAACTACGCGCTGCCGGCCGGGGCGACCCGCGCGGCACCGGGCGTACCGGTCAGCCACGGCACTGTGACCGTCGACGTCTACCTCGACTACATGTGTCCGCACTGCAAGGAATTCGAATCGCTCGCCGGCGGGGTGCTCAACCAGTTCACCGCCAGCAGCAAGGTGACCCTGATCTACCACCCGCTCAACTACCTGAACCGGTTCTCCTCCGGTACGGAATACTCCACCCGGGCCGCCGCCGCCGCCGGCTGTGCCGCCGACGCGCGCAAGCTGCCCGATTTCACCCAGGCGATCTTCGCCAAACAGCCCGCGGAGAACAGCGAGGGGTTGACCAACGCCCAGATCGTGAAGATCGGCAAGGACTCCGGGATCACCGGTCCGGACTTCACGAAGTGCGTCACCTCCCAGAAGTACGCCGACTGGGTCACCCATGTGTCGAACCAGGCGACCGAGAAGGGTGTGCACGCCACCCCGACGGTCTTCGTCGACGACAAACAGATCGACGCCTCGGCAACCGGGCTGACCAACGCGGTGAACAGCGCGCTGTGACGCTTCCCGGCGGCGGTCCGTACGCCGCACCGTAGGGTGAGCCGCATGAGTGATCAGCTACGGCTCTCCCCCGGCGATCCGGCGCCGGACTTCACCCTGCCCACCGACTCCGGCGACCAGCTGAGCCTGGCCGACCTGCGCGGCAGCAAGGTGGTGCTCTACGCCTACCCGTCGGCGATGACCCCCGGCTGCACCAGGCAGGCATGCGACTTCCGCGACTCGCTCGACCCGCTGCGGGCCGCCGGATACCGGGTCGTCGGCATCTCACCGGACAAACCGGCCAAGCTCGCGAAGTTCCGGGACCGCGACGCGCTGACCTTCCCGCTGGTGTCCGATGAGGACCGCGCGGTGCTGCGCGCCTACGGCGCCTTCGGTGAGAAGAAGAACTACGGCCGGGTCGTACAGGGAGTGATCCGGTCCACGTTCGTCATCGACGAGGCGGGCCGGATCGAGGTGGCACAGTACAACGTCCGGGCGACGGGTCATGTCGCGAAGCTTCGCCGGGATCTGGGACTGGACTGACCGTCCGGGTGCCGGCCCGCCGGGACCGCCACTGCGACAGGGCTGCGCCGACCAGGACGATCACCGCGCCGGCCGGCTGGTTCCAGCTGAGCCGCTCGTGCAGGAGCAGCAGCCCGGCGGCGGTGGCCACCACCGGGATCAGGTACGTCACGGTGGACGCGGTGGTGGCGCCGGCGTCGCGCACCAGGCCGTACTGCAGCACGTAGGCCAGGCCGGTACCCAGCACCCCGAGCGCGGCGATCGCGAGCACGGGGCGTACCGGCAACTGGTGTGGCAACCCGACCAGCAGCGGTACGACCAGCGCCAGTTCCACCGCCGCGGTCAGTAACTGCCCGGCCGACAACGCCACATTGGAGTTGACCCGCCCGGTGAGGAACCGTCGCAGGTAGGCGAACCCCACCCCGTAGCAGCAGGCGGCGCCGAGCGCCATCAACGCGCCGGCGACACTGTGCGCGACAAATCCCTGCCAGGCACCGAGCACCACCAGTACGCCGAGGAATCCGATCAGCAACCCGGCGATCCGGCGGCGGGTGGGCCGTTCGTCGGGCAGCGCGAGCACCACGATCGCGACGGTGAACAACGGCGTACTGGCGTTGCAGATGCCGGCCAGTGCGGAGGGCACCCGCTGTTCGGCGTACGCGAACAGGGTGAACGGCAGGACGTTGCCGATCACCCCCATCACCGCCAGGTGCGCCCAGACCCGTACGTCGCGGGGCAGCCGTTCCCGTCGGGCGAACAGGATGACCAGCAACGTACCGGCGCCGCACAGCACCCGGCCGAGACTGACCTGCAGCGGCGCGAACCCCTCGTCCCCGACCTTGATGAACAGGAAGCTCATACCCCAGATCAGGGCCAGTGCCACGAACCGGGTCAGCGTCGCGCGGGGTCGGGTTCCCACGCCGGGGGTTGCCACGGTCTGCGGCGGAAGCGTCATGCGCTCATCGTCCCGTTCGGCCGGGTGCGGCACAAACCTCGAGGGTGTGACCCACGTGTCAGTGCCGGGTGGCCTTCATCGCACCGGGCCGCCCGCGAGCAGTAGCCGGGTCGCCTCCCATCCTTCCAGGTCCACGTCGAGGTACCCGAGGTCGTCGGGCCCACGGAGCCGGTGCCACCCGGGCGCCGTGGCCAGGCCGGCGGGCTGTCCGGTGCCTGCGGCCGTCCGCGCGGCGTCACGCAGCTGCGCCACGCCGACGACTTCCAGGTCGGGGTCGTACGCGGTCAGCCAGGCCGGTGCCGGCAGTCGGCTGGCCAACCCGATCAGCCCTGGGCTGGCCGGCTCCACCGCCGCGACCACGACGGACCGGCTGGTCAGCGGCCGGAACAGCTTCCCGATCAGCAGGGCCGGCAGATCCGGCAGGTCAGCGGGCAGTACGAGGGCCTGGTCGTAGCCGGCCGCCTGCGCCGCGGCCAGGGCGCCGACCGCGCGTGGCCGGTCACCGGGCAGCGGGAGTACCACCGTGCCGGGCCAGCGGACAGCCTCCGCGAGGTGCAGGTCCGCGGCCACGGCGGCGATGAGTACGTCGACCTCGGCGAGCCCGGTCAGCAGATCCACCACGTCCTCGGCGAGTGCCCGTCGCCACCGCTGCGCGTCGACACCGGGCGGAGCCCAGGTGGATCCGGTCAGCAGGACCACGACACAGCGGGCGGTCACTCGCTGTCCTGGTCGTCGGTCAGGTCGAGTCCGGCAGTGGCGGCGACCCCTTCCAGGTAGCCGCGTGCCCGCTCGGTACGGGGGTAGCGGGACATCAGGTCCCAGAACTCCGCTCGGTGGCCGGGGACGACCAGATGGCACAGTTCGTGCAGCAGTACGTAGTCGACCACCCAGTCGGGCATTCCGTGCAATCGGGTGGAGAGCCGGATCGTCCGGTCGGCCGGCGTGCAGGAACCCCATCGCCCGTTCTGGTTGCCGACCCAGCGAACGCTGGCCGGTCGGCTGGCGGCCCGGTGTTCGCCCAGGTAGCGCGCGGCGAGCTGGGCGGCACGGGCGAGCAACTGGTCGTCGCTGCGGGGCGTGCGACGCTCACGACGTGCCAGCCGTTCCACCATCCGGTCGACCCATTCCTGCTCCTCGGCCGCGCTGAAGCGGGCCGGGATGAGAACGACGACCCGGTTGCCGTCCCGGTAGGCGGACACCGTGCTACGTCGCCGGGCACTTCGCCGGACCTCGACGGCCGGCCCAGCGGGCACGGCCTGCTCGGCTGGCACGGCCGGATCTGGCAGGCTGGCTCCGGCGGTCGCCGCCAGCTCATGGCCCCGCCGTGGTGGCGTCACGCTGCGCTTGCTCACGATCGCACGCTATCGGCCCGGGGCCACCCCCTGCCACCATGGCCCCGCCCGATGTACCCGAGGCCCCGCGCGGCCGCCGAATCGAGCTCCGCAGCAGCAGTGCTGGCATAGTTTGTGCTGGTAGGAGGCCAGATTTCCGGATTTCCTCGCGCGCGCCGCGTTGACCTGACCGAGCGGCCCGCTTAGCGTCGTTGGCGCGGGACCTTGGGCCGGCACGCTCCCGGCACGCGGGGAAGGTGGCGGGTGCGGCACCGACCCAAGGTCTCGCACCGTGCGAGGGGGCGCAGGAGTTGATACGCCGACAGGTGGTCACCAGAACCTGGTGACCGCCCAAAGGGGATGGCGACTCACCGGACATTTCCGCCAAATGTGGCGTCAAATTCCGATGGTTCGTGAAATCAGCGGTCAGCTCGGGCGACACCGTCGGCACTCCAGTGTGTCCGGCGGAAAGTCGCCCTATCCTGAGACGTACTCTTAGTCGTCGTTCACGCACGCTTGGTGACAACTAGTTTGGTTGGCCCATCCGGCTCCGGGTCGGATTCCTCACAGCACCACTCGGTGCGGTGGAGAAACCGTTCCCGCTGGGTAGGGTCCGCGCGAACCGGAGCTGCGATCCGGCAGCTCCGGGCGAACACGAGGAGGGGCATCGTGGCCGAGACCTACAACGGCTACTGCGTGAAGTGCAAGGAGAAGCGGGACTTCGAGGGCGAGGTCGCGGTCAGCGACTCCGGCCGCCGCATGGCCAAGGGCCCGTGCCCGGTCTGCGGCACCAAGATGAACCGGATTCTGGGCAAGGCATGACATACCGCGCGGACCGGCGACGGTAGGGGCGCAGCCCGCCGTCGTCGGCACCGCGCGGCAGGTCCGGGGTACACCGGGCCAGCAGCCGGAAGGCTGACAAGAACGTTGGAGCGGGAGGGGTGGGCATGCCCTCCCGCTCCGCCGTACTCAGAGGATCGGGAACTGTCCGGTACCCGACCAACCAGCCGGCCTGCCTGTGGACAATTCGGCGATTCCTGTGGACAAACCTCCCGATCGACCCCACCAGGTGTGGATAACCGGGTTCCCGACATGCGCGGCCAGCCGACCCTGACCCCATGACCCGACTCCTGCTCCTGCCCGCCGCGACCAGACTGCGGCGTGACCGCACCGCGGTCCAACTCGGCCTGACCCCGGACCACGCGATCATCCTGGACTGGGACCGACCCGTACTCTCCCGCATCCTCAACCTCCTCGACGGCACCCGGTCCGAGGCCGTGATCCGCCGGGAGGCGGCCCACCTGGGCGTACCCGACGGCGAGATCGTCCAGCTCCTCGGCCAGCTGCGCAGTCGCGGCCTGCTCCGGGAGGCCGGCAGTCTGCTGCCCCGGCGGCTGTCCCCGGGCACCCGGCGCCGGTTGGAACCCGAGGCCGCCGCGCTCGCACTGCGCGACCTTCCCGGCAACGCCACGCCGGCGCAGGTACTTCAACGACGACAGCGGGCCCGCGTCGTACTCACCGGGCGCAGCCGACTGACCGCACCGGTCGGCGCGCTGCTCGCCAGCGCCGGCGTAGGCCACGTACACCCGACAGCCCACGGCACCGTACTGGGCACCGACCCCACCGTGGGCGGTGTGCTGGCCGCCGACACCCGGCGGCCCTACCGTCGGGCCGTCTGCGACGCCATCCAGCGGGCCGCACCCGGCACCGGCACAGCCGTCGTACCGGAAGCCGACGCCGACCTCATCATGCTGCTGGGACGGCCCCGCCCGGTGCCACCGACCGTCTTCGGACACGTCCTGCGCAACGTGCGGCACCTGACCGGATGGATCCGGGACGGCAGCGTACTGATCGGTCCGCTGGTACGCCCCGGGCGGACCACCTGCCTGCAGTGTGTGGAGCTGAGCCGGCAGGACCGGGACACCCACTGGCCGATACTGGCCGCGCAACTGGCCACCATGCCGGGGCCGCCGGAGCCGGCCGAGTCGACCCTGGTGGCGATGGGTGCCGCGGTGGCCGCCGGGCAGATCCTCGCCGAGCTGGACGGCGGTGATCCGGAGACCATCGACGGCACACTGGAGGTCCGGCCGCCGGGAGTCGTACGGCGCCGGAGCTGGCAGCCACATCCCCGGTGCGGTTGCCTACGGCGACGTCGTCGGCTCCGCTGACCGGACCCGACGACGATGAGCAGACAGCTCCACTACACCGCACATGTCGGAGATTCCGGTACGGCCACCGGCCATCGGCTGTCCGCCGTCCCACACCTGCCGCTGCCGTGGCTCACCGCAGTCGATGCGGCGGGATTCTTGGGAGACAATGCACAGGTGACCGATATCCCGCGCCGCGCCGTTTCCCGCACCGCGAAGCTCGCCAGCCTGCCCCTCGGCTTCGCTGGTCGGGCCGCGCTGGGCTTCGGCAAGCGGGTCACCGGCACCGCCGCCGATCTGGTGTCCGCCGAGATCCAGCAGCGCACCGCCGAGCAGCTGTTCAGCGTGCTCGGCCAGCTCAAGGGTGGCGCGATGAAGTTCGGTCAGGCGTTGTCGGTGTTCGAGGCCGCGATGCCGGAGCACCTGAGCGGCCCCTACCGGGCGGCGTTGACCAAGCTGCAGGAGGCGGCTCCGCCGATGCCGGTCAGCAGCGTGCACAAGGTGCTGGCCGAGGAGTTCGGGCCGCGGTGGAAGCGACGGTTCGCGGAGTTCGACGACACCCCGACCGCAGCGGCCAGCATCGGCCAGGTACATCGTGCCGTGTATCACAACGGCACCCCGGTGGCGGTGAAGGTGCAGTATCCGGGGGCCGGCCCGGCCCTGCTGTCTGATCTCAACCAGCTGTCCCGGCTCGCCTCACTGTTCCGGGTCATGCAACCTGGGCTCGACGTCAAGCCGCTGCTGACCGAGCTACGGGCCCGGGTCGCCGAGGAACTCGACTACCAGTTGGAGGCCACGAGCCAGAAGGCGATGGCCCGGGCGTTCGCGCACGACGAGGAGATCTTCGTACCCAAGGTACTGGCCAGCACCCCCCGGGTGCTGGTCACCGCCTGGATGGAGGGCACCCCGCTGGCCCAGGTCATCTCCTCCGGCACCGAGGAACAGCGTGACCTGGCCGGCCTGCGCATGGCCACCCTGCACTTCTCCGCACCGGCGCGGGCCGGGCTGCTGCACGCCGACCCGCATCCGGGCAACTTCCGGCTGCTCGACGACGGCCGACTGGGCGTGATCGACTTCGGCGCAGTGGCCCGGGTACCTGACGGTCTACCCGAACCCATCGGCCGGCTCACCCGGCTGGTGCTGCGTGGCGATGCCGAGGGGGTGCTCTCCGGGCTGCGGGACGAGGGCTTCGTACCGGACAAGTTGGAGATCGACCCGACCTCGGTACTGGACTTCCTGCTGCCGGTGCTGGAGCCGATCTCGGTCGACGAGTTCCGGTTCACCCGCACCTGGCTGCGGAGCGAAGCGACCCGACTGGCCAATCCGCGCAGCGACGCCCACCAGCTCGGCAAGAAGCTGAACCTGCCGCCGTCGTACCTGATGATCCACCGGGTGACGCTCGGCTCGATCGGGGTGCTCTGCCAGTTGGATGCCAAGGCTGCGTACCGGTCCGTACTGGAGCACTGGCTGCCCGGCTTCTCGGACTGACCGACGCCGTACGGGATGCGCGGTCAGTCGAGGCCGCTCTCGATACCGCGGATCATGTCGCGGGTGCAGGCCGCGCACAACCAGGAGTCACCGTGCCGCGGATCGCGTTGCCGCGACCACTCCAACAGGTGCTCGTCGGGTTTGCTCGACACCCCGCATCGCTGGCAGGTGACCGGATCCACGACCGCTTCGTCCAGGTCGGTGCTCATCGCTCGCCGTCGACGGAGGCATGGAATCTGCTGCCACGGACCGTCTTCGGCACACCTCCATCCCTGACCACACGCTACGCCGGGGATGTCGTCCACGCCCGATGGACCTGGATATGCGGCGATACGCCGCCGAACATGGCGCTGGCCCCGGGAACCTGGACGGTCCTCGGGGCCAGCAGTACGGTCCGTGCGACGGACCTGTGGTGGGATGGTTACCGGCGGCGCCGGTCAGCGACTCTCGCGCGCACGGGCGGCGACGCGGAGCGCCGGCCGGTACGGCAGGGAGCGCCAACGCGGCGCCCGGCGCATTCGCGCCCTTGCCAGAACTTCTTGCAACATATACATCTCATCGCTCCGCTGGATCGTGTCGTTCATCGTGGGGTGCTGGGTGGGGCTCTTCCGGTGGAGATCGGACGGGCGGACGTGTGCGTGGCCGACGGCGGTCATCAGGCTGCGCTCCCGGCCCGGGAGACCTCACGCAGTACCGCGTCGGTACGGGCCGCCACCTGGGCCCGGGCCACCGCGTCGCGCGCGAGGTCCTCCTTGCGGGGCCGACCACGCGGCCGCTTGCGCGGCACGATCGCACCGTGGTCGAAGATCTCGCCGCCCCACACGCCCCACGGCTCGTGCCGGTCCAGCGCGCCGGCCAGGCACTCGATCCGTAGCGGGCAGTCGTTGCACAGCGACTTGGCCGCCTCCAGATCCGCCGGGGTCTCGGCGAACCACAGGTCGGACTCGTAGCTGCGGCACGGCAGGTCCACACCGGTGTCAACAGTCGTTTCGAGAGGGGTCACCACCAGGCTCATGGCCCGGTCACCTCGTTTCTCGCTCGTAGCTTGATCAACTTCTGGGGAACAAAAAGGCCGCGGAACCCGGTATGCGGGATCCGCGGCCTCGAGGTGCGCCGGTGGCCTGGTAAGGCCTAACAGTCCGGTCTTCCTCGAGGCGGGATACCGCGGGCGACAACCCTGGCCTTGGCCTGGGCGGAAGCCACGCTGACACCGGTCCCCTGCTGCATGCCGGCACCGGCACTGACGCCGCTGTCGACGGACCCACTCATCACGGTGGTGACAGGTCCTGAAATGACCTGTTCCGGAGTGACACTGAGCCCCTGGGTGCGGAACGGAGCTGCCGCATAGATCGGCTTCCCTGCCGCGAAAGCGGCGGATGGGACATGCGCGAGCTGCACGGCGATCGGCGAAGGTACGCCACTGTCGCTGAGCCGGATCCGGTTCGTCACCGGCCGCGGATTGGGCTGCCAATCCTCGACCCGGCACCGGCCCGCGGGTGACTCGACCAGAGGCGAGACTCCGAACGCGGACAGGCTGCGCGGCAGCGGCATGGACGCTCGCCGACTCACGGCGTGCTCCGTCTTGGTGATGCTCTCCACTGTCGCCACCTCCCTGTCTGTTCTCGAAGTCCGGTGCTTCAGGTCCGACCCGGACAGTTCCGTTGTTTCTACCGCCTGAGCCGCAGAAACACCGGTGCGCCGTCCGGACCTTGGCAGGCTATGTCGCCGACCCTGCGGGAGGCAATCGAATTTCCGAAGTCGTTGTGTGAATCTCTCCGGAACGCCAACTTCCGCCCGCACACCGCTGTGACCAGCGGCAACAACAGAGCCTACGCCGGCCGGTCAAGCCTTGGGGCAACGAGTGTCGGAAACCCGTCAGTAGAGCCGTATCGCGGCGGGCCGGTCAGTCCGCTACGGGGTCGGGCACCTCGTCCGGCTTGGCGCCGCCGATCAGCGCCAACACGGCCGGACCGTACAGACCCAGCTTGCGGGCACCGATACCCGGGATCTGCACCATCGACTCGTCCGAGTCCGGGCGCCGCTCGGCCAGCGCGGTCAGCGTCGCATCGGTGAACACCACGTACGCCGGCACCTTCGACTCGCCGGCCACCCGGGTGCGCCAGGTGCGCAGACGTTCGAACAGCTCCTCGTCCACGTCCGACGGGCACCCCGCGCAGCGTCCCAGCTTGCGGTCCGCGGCCTCGCTCAGCGTGGCGCCGCAGATCCGACACGACAGCACCGTGTTGCGGCGCCGCCTGCCCGACCGTTCCGCCGACTTCGGCTGGGTGGCCACCGCCACGGCACCCACCTGCGGCAGGAACCTCGACGGCCGCCGGCTGCGCCCACCGGGCGACCGTGCCTGCGGCCAGGACAACCAGAGCTGTTCGCGGGCCCGGGTGATGCCCACGTAGAGCAGTCGGCGCTCCTCCTCCAGCTGCCCGTCGGTACGGGCGAAGCTGACCGGCAGATTGCCCTCCACCAGACCGACCAGGAACACCGCGTCCCACTCCAGCCCCTTGGCCGAGTGCAGCGACGCCAGCGTCACCCCGTCCACGGTCGGTACGTGCTGCGCGGCGGCGCGGCGTACCAGTTCGGCGTGGAAGTCCAGCAGCAGCGCACCGGCACCGGGCTCACCGTCCTCGTCCGGGGGCGGCGGCCGGTGTTCGCGGGCGAGCCGGACCAAGGCGGCCAGCGCCTCCCAGCGTTCTCGGGCGGCGCCACCGGGCGGCGGCGAATCCGCCGACCAGCCCGTGGCGGACAACGCGTCGGTGACCGCGGCCGGCAGCGCCGTGTCCGGTTCGACGGACCGGGCGGCGGCGCGCATCGCCACCATCGCCTGGCGTACCTCCGGACGTTCGAAGAACCGGGCCGCGCCCTGCACGGTGTAGGGCACCTCGGCCTCGGTGAGCGCCTCCTCGTATGCCTCGGACTGCGCGTTGGTCCGGAACAGTACGGCGAGCTGCCGGGCGGGCAGCCCGCCGGCGATCAGTTCCGCGCAGCGGGCCGCGACCGCGGCCGCCTCCGCCGGCTCGTCCGGGAACGAGCGGATCTGCGGGTCCGGGCCGGCCGGCCGTTGCCCGTGCAGCTCCAGCCGCAGCTTGGCCTCCGCGCCCCGAGCCGCCCGGATCACCTGGTTGGCCAGCCCGACCACCTGCGGGGTGGACCGGTAGTCGCGGACCAGCCGAACCACCACGGCCTCCGGATGCCGGCGCGGGAAGCTGATCAGGTTGTCGGCCGACGCGCCGGTGAACGAGTAGATCGTCTGGCTGGCGTCGCCCACGACGGTCACGTCGTCGCGCTCGCCCAGCCAGGCGGTCAGCAGGCGCTGCTGCATGGGGTTGACGTCCTGATATTCGTCGACCACGAAGTGCCGATATTGCGAGCGGATCTGCTCGGCGACGTCGGGATGTTCCTCCACCGCCCAGATGGTCGAGCGCAACAGGTCCTCGAAGTCGATGACGCCGGCGGCCCGCTTGGCGCGCTCATATTCCTCGTAGACCAGGACCATGTCCTCCGGGGTGACCGGCGGTTCGCGGCCGGCGCGCGCGGCGGCGACCGGGTAGTCGGCCGGTTCGATCAGGCTGGCCTTGGCCCACTCGATCTCGCCGGCCAGGTCACGGCCCATGGTGCGGTCGGTACGTAGCCGGGCACGTGCTGCGGCGAGCCCGATCAGCCGGGCCTTGCTGGCCATCACCTCGGGCAGTTCCCGGCCACCGAGCAGGCGCGGGGCGAAGAAGCGCAACTGGCGCAGGGCGGCGGCATGGAAGGTGCGGGCCTGCACACCGCCGGCACCGAGTGTGCGGAGCCGGTCGCGCATCTCGCCGGCCGCCCGAGCGGTGAAGGTCACCGCGAGGATGTGCTGCGGCCGGACCTGACCGGACAGCACCCGGTGGGCGATGCGGTGGGTGATCGCCCGTGTCTTCCCGGTCCCCGCTCCGGCCAGGATGCACACCGGGCCGGGCGGTGCGGTCACCGCGGCGCGCTGGTCGTCGTCGAGGCCGTGCAGTACCGCAGCCGGATCGCGCCGGCCCGTCGCCTCGTCCGGCACGTGCGCCGCCTCCTGTCGGTCGATATGGGCCTGTCGCTCGATGTGGGCCGGGCCCTCCGTGCGGAGACCGGCCCCGCCCACTGCTGAGTTCTTCCCCACAGCGGGATGGTCCCAGCCCGCTACGACGTTATCTCAGTCGAGCGCGGGCGATTCGCGACCCGGACCCGGGAACGCGGACCGCCCGCGTACGTTCTTGTCAGTTCGACCATTGTCAGTCCCACGCTGTCAGTCCGATACGGGAGGCGCCCGAGATGAGCGGTCCGGTCCAGTCCGTCACGATGTACTCCACCCCCTGGTGCGGCTACTGCCGGCGGCTCAAGAGCCAGTTCGACCGGGAGAACATCGACTACACCGTGGTCGACATCGAGCAGGACGCTGCCGCCGCCGAGTACGTGATGAAGGTCAACGGCGGCAACCAGACGGTCCCGACCATCGAGTTTTCCGACGGCTCCGCGCTGACCAACCCCACCATCGTGCAGGTGCGTGACCGGCTGGCCAGCCTCGTCCCGTCTGTCTGAGCATCGTGACCGCAAGGTCGGCCGGAGCCCGCTGGAGGCTCCGGCCGAGGTCGCTCAGGACCCGTCGGTCGGCTCCGGCTCCACGAGTCGGGCCGGCTCCATGGGATGGTCGGTGCCGGCGGCGATCTCGTCGAGCGGCCGCATCGTACGGATGCCCCGGGAGACCAGCGCCACCACGGTGCCGACGGCGAATGCCGCGGTGAAGCCCAGTAGGGTGCCCACCGCGCCGAAGTGGTTGACCAGCAGGCCGGCCAGCAGCGGCCCCAGTGCCGCCAGTCCCATCGCCGCGGTCATCAACGCGCTGGTCACCCGGCCCTGCAGCCGGTCCGGGGTGACCGCCGCCAGGTAACCGAACAGTCCCGCGTTGAGCGCCGGCGCCACCAGTAGCAGCAGGGCCAACGGAATGCCGGCGAGTGGGGTGGTGGCCAGCGGCAGTACCGCCAGCAGCAGCGGCACACCGAGCACACAGATCGCGCGGACCAGCACACTGGTGCTGAACCGGCGCATCAGCGGGCCGGCCAGCACCGCGCCGACCAGCCCACCGACGCCGATCGCGGTCTGCATGGTGCCGATCAGGGCCGGTGTGGTCCCACTGCGTTGCAGCAACAGGATCAGCGCGAAGATCAGGCCGTTGAGGGCGAAGTTGATGGGTGCGGCGATCGCCATCGCGGCGCGCAGGAACGGTTCGCCGACGATGAAGCGCAGACCTTCGAACAGATCGTGCAGCGGTGAGGTGGTGGGCCTCCCCTGATCCCGCTGCTGGAAGCGGCGGCGGATCAGCAGCAGCCCGGTCAGCGACAGCAGGTAGCTGACCGCGTCGGCGAGGAACGGCACGGACCGGCCCAGCGTGTACAGCGCTCCGCCCAGCGGCGGACCGACCAGATTGACCGCCGCGCCGCGCGCCTCGTTGCGGGCGACCGCGGTGGACACCTGGGCCATCGGGACCAGGTTCGGTAGCGCGGTCATCTCCGCGCTCTCGAAGGCCACCGAACACACGCTCTCCACCAGCGCGATGACCATGACCAGCAACAGGTTCGCGCGCCCGGTGAACACCGCGAAACCCAGTACGACGAAGGCCACCAGCCGGACCGCGTCGCAGCCCACCATCAACCGGCGCCGGTCGACCCGGTCCACCAGCACGCCGGCCGGCAACCGGAGCGCGGTACGGGCCACCGCGGCGACCGTGCCCACCGCACCGGCGGCGATCGCCGAGCCGGTCAGCGCCAGTACGACCAGTGGGTAGGCCAACGAGGTCATGCTGGTGCCCAGGCCGGAGAAGCACTGGCTGGTCCACAGCAGGTTGAAGTCGCGGTTGCGCCACAGGCTCGGTGCCGGCGCCCTGACTGGCGTGGTCGGGGCGCTCACGCCTGTCTCCCGGGCTGATCCCCGTCGCGACCCGCGGCTTGGGTGCCCGACCCGTCCGCGTTGCGGTCCAGCAACCAGGGCCGGGCCGGTACGCCCCAGGCCACGAACCGTACCGGCCTGGCGCCGGGCGGCCGACTCGCTGGATCGGTGAAGCGCTCCTTGATCTGCTCGGCACGGCGCATCGCCAGTGCACAGATGTCATCGGAGAGCTCGTGCAGCTCCTCGGCGGTGAGCCACAGGAACGACTGGTTCCAGAACGCCGCGTCGCGCCAGTCCTCCGGCTCGCTGTCCGCGCGGGCCCGGTACTCCTGGTGTACCGCGTATTCGCGCTCGGCGAGTACATCCCGCATGGCCCGGCCGGCCACCGCGACCTCGCCTTCGGCCCGGTCGGGCCAGCGAAGACTCTCCAGCACCGCTTGCCAGGGGCGTCTGCGGCCGGTGCCACCACCGGCTTCGGCCACGTAGCCGTAGCGGGCGAGCTGGCGCAGGTGCCAGGAGCAGTTCGCCGGGCTCTCCCCGACCCGCTCGGAGAGTTCCGTCGCGGTCAGCGGCCCGTCGGTGAACAGGTGTTCCAGTAGCTTGATCCGGAGCGGATGGGCCATCGCGCGCAGTTCCCGCGGGTCACGCAGGGTGCGACTGGGTAGCGGTGTCTCATTCTCGTCCACGCATCGAAAGTAAAGCTTCGAAGCAATGCTTTTCAAGGGTCGGATTTCTGACAGCGGCAAGGCGACTCCCCTCGGCCACACCGGCCGAGGGGAGTCGGAGCACAGAGACCGCCGCGGCATCAACCCGGCGGAGAAAGCTCAGGCCTGCAGCCAGCTGGTGATCAGCTGGTACGCCACCGAGGTCCGGGACGGCAGTACCGGCGCCGACGATCCGTCGAAATCGGCCCGACGGAACCACCCCGCCTGCTCGATCTCCACCCCGTCGGCCAGTACCGGGTCGTCCGAATCGGCGTAGGCGGTGTACGCGAGCATCAGCGAGCGCGGGAACGGCCACGCCTGGCTGGTCACATACTGCAGGTCGCGCACCCGGACCCCGACCTCCTCGGCCACCTCGCGCACCACCGCAGCCTCCACCGACTCCCCCGGCTCCACGTAGCCGGCCACGCAGGAGTACCGGCCGGTCGGCCATTCCGGCTTGTGCACCAGCAGACAGCGACCTTCCGGCCCGTCCACCCCGTCGTGCACCAGCACGATCATCGCCGGGTCGGTACGGGGCCAGTGGGTGCGCCCACCGCCCGACAGCGGCACCCGGACCCAGCCACCTTCCGCACTACCCAGCGGCTCGCCGGTACGCGGATCGAACTGGTGATCGTCATGCCAGTTGGCCAGCGCCACCGCGGTGGTCAACACTTCTGCATCCACAGTGGACAGCTCATGACCCACCGAGCGCAGTGACGCGGGCGTCGCGCCGGGGATCGTCGGCAACGGCGCGAGAACGGCGAAGCGGGGCATATCGGCGTCGGAGACCCCGAGGAACAGTCGTTCACCGGGCGGCGCATCGGCCGGATCCAGATACACCAGCCGTCGTGGCTCAGCGGTCACCAGGGTCTCGCCCCGGTCCACCACGATCATCCGGCCGCGATGCCAGGCCTCATCCAGCCAGGCCGGATCGACACGGTGGTGGGTTGCCCGGTCCACCACTCCGCGGTACAGCCGGGCCGTGGTGTCCTGCATCCCGCACGACATGACATCCCCCTTGTTCCCACGAGCCCCGCCCGCGCCGATCTACCAGGATCAACGACGCGGGCGTACGTTGCGTCACGAGTCAACCGGCCCCTGGGGCACACCCCGGCAACACCGGCACAGCCGGTCAGTGCACCCGGTTCACCTCGAACAGCCGACTCAGCGCCGGCTCGACCACGGCCGCGTCGCCCAGTACCACGGTAGCCGCGGCGGAGGGGGCGAAGTAACGCGCGGCGACCTCCGAGACCTGCTCGGGCGTGACCTCCGCCAACCGCCGCGCGTACCCGGGCAGCCAGTCCAGCCGCAATCCGTGACCGGCCAGCGAGGACATCAGCCCGGCCAGGCCGGACTGGGTGGCCACGCTGAGCTGCAAGGTACCCACCCCGTACTGCCGGGCCTGGGTGAGTTCCTCGGCGGAGATCGGGACCGACACCAGCCGGCCCAGCTCGTACCAGGTCTCCACCAGCGCCGGCGCCGTCACCTCGGTGGCCACGTCGGCGGAGATGACCAGCGTCGACCCGGCGGCGGAATGCTCCACTCCGGAACGGGGTGAATAGGTATATCCCTTGTCCTCCCGGATGTTCTCCACCAGCCGGGAAGAGAAGTATCCGCCGAAGACCAGGTTCGCCAACTGCAGGGCCGCATGGTCGGGGTGGGTGCGGCCGACCGCGCCGAGGCCCAGCCGCAACGACGACTGCACCGAACCGGGCCGGTCGGCCAGGGTCACCGGACCACCCGGAACCGGCGGTACGGGCGGCAGCTCGACGGCCTTGCCGCCACCGTTCCACTCCGAGAGCGCGGCCTCGACCGTGTCGAGCACCTTCTCCTCGACCAGGTCGGACACCACGATCAGGGTCGAGCCGGTCGGATGTACCCGCTCAGCGTGCAACGCCCGCAGTTCGGCCGGTTGCATGGCGGTCAACTGCTCCGGCTCGGCAGTCTGTACGGCGTACGGGTGGCTGCCGTAGACCCGACGGTTCAGCACCTCCCGGGCCAGGTACGAGGGCTGGGTCTTGGCCACCCGGACATGGTCGGCGAGGCGCTCGCGTTCCGCGCTCACCTCGTCGTCCGGGTACACCGCATCGGACAGCACGGCGTTCAGCAGGTCCAACAACCCATCCAGGCCGGCTGACAACGAGTTGCCGGCCAGTAGCAGACGGTCGGAGTCGACGCTGGCCGACAACTGGCCACCGATGGTCTGCAACGCGGCCGACAGCTCCACATTGGACATGTCCGAGGTGCCGGACAGCATCGTCTCGGCCATCACCATGCCGCCGGCCACGTCCGCCTGGGCGAACGGGATCCGCAGTCGTACCTCGGCCAGCGGCACCGCTTCCCGGCGAGCCGCGATGATGGTCAGGCCGTTGGCCAGGGTGCGTTCCGCGGTGGCGGGCAGGGACAGCTCACTCGCCGGTGCCAGCGCCGGAACCTCACGGATGTTGGCGGTCATTGCGATCCTCCGGCGATCACCTCGACGGTTGCGCGGCGCTCGGGGCGCAACGCGGCGGCGGCAGCGGTGATCGACTCCTCGGTCACCGCACCGATCAGCTCCGGCAACTCGTTCGCCACTCCGGCGTCCCCACGTTGCTGACCGATCGTGCCCATCTTCAACGCCCGGCCCGGCACCGGGTCCATCTCGCGCAGCAACTGGGTGGCGATCCGGGCCTTGACCCGGTCCAACTCGCCGGGCGCGAGGCCGTCGGTGGCCAGCCGGTCCAGTTCGGTGTCGACCGTGCCCAGGACCGCATTGACGTCACCACCCGGGGGCAGGTGCGCCTGCAGCAGCATCGCGGTGGGGTCCCGTACCTCGAACGGCTCGCCCATGAAACCGAGGTAGCCGCCGACGCTGGTGACCACTCGGTCCTTGAGTACCAGCCGCTCCACCAACCGGGACGAATCACCGTCGGTCAGCACCTCACCCAGTACGACGTAGGGCAGGTAGCCGCCGAAGTCGGACACCGGATCGGGCACCCGCCAGGCCGACGCGAACGCCGGCAGCGGCGCCCGCTCATCCACATAGGACGCACGGCGCTCGGCGGCCAGGTCCGGTTCGGCGAAGCTGGGCCGCTCCGGCGCCGGACGCTCCGGTACGTCGCCGAAGTGCCGTTCGACCATCGCCACGGCGTCCGGCACGGTGAAGTCGCCGGCGATCGACAGGGTCGCGTTACCGGCGGCGTAGTAGGTGGTGAAGAAGTCCTCCGCGTCGTCCACGGTGGCTGCGTTGAGGTCGACGAACGAGCCGTAGCCGTCGTGCGCGTTGGGGAAGGTGTCGAACATGACCGGCGGCAGCTTCAACCACGGGAAGCCGCCGTAGGGCCGGTTGAGCACATTGACCCGGATCTCCTCGGAGACCACGTCGATCTGGTTGCGCAGGTTCTCCTCGGTGATCTTCGGCCGGCGCATCCGGTCGGCCTCCAGGAACAGCGCACGTTCCAGCGCATTGGCCGGCAGGAACTGGTAATAGTCGGTGTAGTCGAGGTGGGTCGAACCGTTGAAGGTGCCGCCGGACCCCTGCACGTAGCGGAAGTGGGCCAGCTTCTCCAGATTCTCCGAGCCCTGGAACATCAGGTGCTCGAACAGGTGTGCGAATCCGGTGCGACCTTCCGGCTCGGACCTGATCCCCACGTCGTAGATCACCGCGACCGCGACCACCGGCGCACTGCGGTCCGGCGCCAGCACGACCCGCAGGCCGTTGGGAAGAGTGAACTGTTCCACCGGGTAACGGGTCGTCGGAATCGGCACGCGGCGGTTGCTGAGACTGCTTCGAGCGGGCACCTGCCGACCCTATCCGCCCGCACCACCTGATGGCATGAGGGGCGGCACCGGCGGGTCCCGGCACGCCGGCCCGACCGCCGCCCACGGCGGCCCACCCGCGAATCGACGGGTGAACCACCGGTATCCTGACGTTCTGGTAGTAGAGCGTCTCACAGGGTGCCCGCTGTTTGTCGGAGGTCGATACGTGCCGATGCTGGTACCGGTCAAAGCGATGTTCATCCTTGACGGCCTGGTGTCCTGTGCTGTCTGCGAACGCCTGATGTCCCCGGTCTACCGGGGCGTACGGGACCGGCACTACACCTGTCGGTCGGGCTGCGAGCGGTTCACCGTGGACGCCGGGTACGCCGAGCGCTACACGCTGGACGGCGCACTGCGCCGGTTGTCCACATCGGACGACGCACCGTACATCCCGGGCTGGACACCCCCGTCGTACGAACCGGCCCACGGCCAGGCACACGTGGCGGACATGTGGAACGGGGCGTCCGCCCGCGAACAGCGTGACCTGCTGGACAAGCTGATCCACCGGGTGATCGTCGGCCTCAGCAAAGGTCAGGTGGTACACGACCGGGCCGACGTACCGCTGTCGGTGGCGTTCCACCGGCGACTGCCACCGACGGCCTGAGAACGGCACCCCGGGGACCGAGCTGCCCGCCGGCTACCGTGCCCGCCGGCTACTGTGCCCGCCGGATCGAGGAGATCACGTCCTTGACCACCCAGTCGTACTGACGATGGGTGCCCGGAATCGACACGTACAGCACTGCCGCGGTGGTTTTGCCCACATCGATGGTGACGACGCCGACCAGCTCGTTCCTGGCCTTCAGCCCCTGCTTCGAGTCGTCGAAGCTCAACCGGAAGATCGACACCCAGGCATGCAGGCCGCCAAGCGTGGTCTGCTTGTCCTCGATCTTGTCCATCTGGTTGGGCTGCGGGTAGTAGCCACGCCGCACGTCGGCGACGATCTGCTGGCCGACGCACTTGAGGTCGAGGATGTTGCCGTCGTTGACAGCGGCCGGCACCGAACCCGACAGCACCGAGGCCAGGTACTCGCCACCCTGGTACTCCTCGGTGACGAACGACTGGCCGGTCAGGTAGTGCACCTTGAGCTGGCCGGCCACCCAGTCCTCGTGCCAGGGACTCCACGGCGAACCGTACTGCTTGTAGGAGATCCCTGCCTTGCTGTCGACGGTGCGGGGCCCGGGTGGCGGCGGCGGACCCTCCTGGTAGCCGGGGTTGGCGGTCGCGGTGGGCGGCGGACATGCCTGCGCCAGTGGGGGGCCGCCGCCCTGCGGTGTCTTGTGGATGCCGAACGGCAGTTCGTGCCCACCACCGAACGAGCCACTGACCGCGAGGACCAGGACGACCACCAGACCGATACCGAGCAGGCCACCCGCGGCGCCCAGGAACCAGCCGAGCCGCAGGCCATGCGGCGCGGAGCCGGCCACCGCCGCGTCACCGAGCGCTACGGGGTCACGCCGGCCCAGCCGTCCGGTGCCCGCGCAGGGGACCGCTGGCCGGGACACATCGTGGCTCTCAGTGATCAGACCGCTCGGCGCGGCGGGGTGCGCGGGGTGCGCCGACCGTACGATCGGCGTACTGCCGGGTCCGTCCGTGCTGGCGGGCGTCGGCGCGACGATGTAGCCGGCCTGGCCGTCAGCGTCCGGACCGGAGGCACCGGACCACACCGCCCGCTCGTGGTCGTTCTGCTCTGCCATCTCCCGCCCACCGGTCCGAGGCCTGGCCCTCCCGGCCCGCACCCGACGTGAGCCGACGGTGCAGCGGAAGGACCTGTCACCGTCACGGTAGTCGGCAGGTGCTCATGTCCGGGACATGCCCCGACCGGTACGGTCCGGGAACCGGTGCGGTTGCTGCTCCGTTACCGATGGTCGACTGGCACGCGGTCGCTAGGGTGGGTCCGGTGTTTGGGTGGGGAGAGCTTGACGATGGTGCTGGTGTCCGGGTGCCGACCGGAGACGGTCGGATGCCAGGGCGTCAACGCGGCGATGGCCGCGACCGCCACGCCCGCCACGGAGATGAGCAGTACGACGAGCAGTTCGGTGCGGCCGGTGGCGACGCCGGTACGGCCGTGCATGGTGGTCCTTCCCGATGACTGATGACCTGACGGCCACGGCACGCCGACGCGCGCTGGCCGGGCCACGATCCAGCCGCGCACGTCGCCCCTCGACGGCATTCGGCTGACCATTGCTCTGAGTGAGCGTTGCATGGATTTGCGTCCACGTCAGCCCCGGCCCGGCGCCGGTTCGGTAACTTCCGACGGTAGTGCACGGAAACTTCCGGTCGCCCTGCTCCTTCCCCCGCGGTCAGGTCGGCCGCCTCCCGCGCCTGCTGTCAAGGCGACCGGTAACCGCAGGTCGACAGCCGATCTTGCGCACAGCAGCCACCGATCCACTACTCTGCGCGAGGTTCGTCCTGCGCCCCCGGCGTGTCGGGATCGTGTCGAGGTGGTCTGCCCTGCCTGCGCATCCGGCCCATCTTGCCGGGCAGCCGGTCGGCCTCCGCCAAGGCTCTGCGGAGCAGGAACTCGATCTGCGCGTTGGTGCTGCGCAGCTCCGCCGCCGCCCAGCGGGCCAGCGCATCGTGTACGGCAGGATCCAGGCGCAGCAGGATCTTCTTGCGCTCGGTCGCCATGCCAGGGCCGCCTCAAGGTCGGTGCCGTTTCATCTTGTAACTCCACTGTGGACACGCTGGTTGCGGTGCACCTACTGGTAGAGCGACCCGGTGTTCAGTACCGGCTGGGTACCCCGGTCGCCGCACAGCACCACCAGCAGGTTGCTGACCATGGTGGCCTTGCGTTCCTCGTCGAGGTCGACCACGTCGCGTTCGGCCAGCCGGTCCAGAGCGAGTTCCACCATGCCGACCGCGCCGTCCACGATCCGGCGGCGTGCCGCGACGACCGCACCGGCCTGCTGGCGTTGCAGCATGACCTGGGCGATCTCCGGGGCATAGGACAGTCGGGTGATCCGCGACTCGATGACCTTCACCCCGGCCGAGGCGACCCGTGCGGCGATCTCCGCGGACAGGCGCCCGGTGATCTCGTCGGCGTTGTCGCGCAACGAGAGCTGACCTTCGGTATGGGCATCATAGGGGTAGCTGCCGGCGACGTGGCGTACCGCAGTCTCGCTCTGGATGGCCACGAACTCACCGAAATCGTCGACCTCGAACACCGCCCGGGCAGTGTCCTCGACCTGCCACACCACGACCGCTGCCATCTCGATCGGGTTGCCGTCCGCGTCGTTCACCTTCGCGGTGCCGGTCTCGTGGTTACGGATCCGGGTGGACACCTTGTGCCGTTTGGTGAACGGGTTGACCCAGCGAAGGCCGGAGGTGCGGATGGTGCCGGTGTAGCGGCCGAGCAGTTGCACCACCCGCGCCTCACCCGGGGCGACGGCGGTCAGTCCACCGCCGAGCAACGCACCCACCACAACGGCCACGATCCCGACCGGGACCATGGTGACCTGCGCGGCTCCGTGCCGCCCGGCGCCGACGATCACGACCGCGACGCCCAGCAGCACCAGCGCAACGACCAACGCGAGCATCGGCATCCCGGGAGCTCCTCCCGCAACGTGTTCCCTGACCTGCGGCTCGGGCATGTCGACCTCGACCTGTCCGGAGTTTCGCCCAGATGTAGCGCCCATGGTCCCGACCACTTCCTCGATCGTCCGTAACGACTCCTGCATGCTATCAAACTGATATCAGTTTATCCATCGACGGTCGCGATCCGCATCTGGCACTGTCGCTGGAAATTGCCCGAAGGACGCGGAGGCCACCTGCTATCGTCCGCGTCATGACGATCTGAGGAATCCGCGATCTCGCCACCGGCAGCCCATCGACCCACAGCCAGTACAGGAGACATCCGATGCCTCAGCGCGCCGACAAGAACGAAACCACCGCCGACCGGGAACCCACCGACGCCGCCACCGCGGCCGCGGACGGCGCCGACGCCCCCGACGACGATCCCACGTTCCAGAACCGGGCGGAACGCCGCGGCAAGGGCAAGAAGGACGCGTCCCAGCCTGCCTGGGCGGGAAACAGTCCGCGGCTACAGTCCCGCGGCGGATTCCAGAGCCCCCGCCAGTACGGCAACCGCCGCAGCGGCTGACCGTCACCACACGACCGGCCCGATCACCGAGCGAACGGTGACCGGGCCGATGTCGTACCCGGCGCGCCCGGGCGCCGTTCGCGACCGGCGTCCCGCGACCGGCGTCCCGCGACCGGCGCAGGCGACGTCCGGACGGGGCCCGGTACGGTCAGCCGACCAGACCGATCAGCTCCGGGCGGGACGCCAGCGCCGCCATCCGGACGTCAGGGTCCGGTACCAGCCGGCGCGACGACAGGTCCAGCAGACCGCCCACCCCGCGGATCTCGGCGGCCACCGTGCCGTCGGACCTCATCACATGCTGGATGATGCGGAACGTACGGCCACCATCCCAGTCGAACCCGCAGGACACCCCGACCTCGTCACCGCCGCGCAGTTCCTTGCGATAGCGCACGGTCGTCTCCAGCGCGACCGGCCCCACCCCGCTGGCCAGCAACTGGTCCTGGCCGATACCGGCCGCACGCAACAGCTCCCACCGCGCGTGCTCGGCGTACTGCAGATAGACCGCCTGATTCAGATGCCCCTGGGTGTCCAGCTCATAGCCCCGGACCGTCACCTGGACACGGAACGGTTCGCCCACCGATACCTCCCGATCGTCTGCCGAACCGTACGTCAACGGTCACGGTACGGCCCGCGGCAGGTCCGTGATCAGAGCCGCGAGCCCCGCGGCATCGAGCAGATCCGCGGGTCGTTCGGTACCGCCCGTGGCCACCCAGTGGAACGCGGCACTGACCCGCGCAACCTCCACCCCGGCCAGTTCGGCCCAGGCCAGGCGGTAGGCCGCCAACTGCACCGCCGCCGCCCGACCCGCCGGGCCGGTCGGCCGCCGCCCGGACTTCCAGTCCACCACCGTGAAACCGCCGTCCGGCTCGGCGAACACCGCATCCATCCGGCCACGTACCACCACCCCGGCCACCACCGTACTGAACGGCACCTCCACCGCCAACGGGGCGCGCTGCGCCCAGCGGCTGGACAGGAACCGCTGCTGCAACGCCGACAGGTCCTCGTCCGGCGCCGCGTCCGCGTCCGCCGCGCCTGGCAACTCGTCCAGGTCCAGCAGTTCGTCGCTGCCGAAGCGACGCTCCAGCCAACGGTGGAAGGCGGTGCCGCGGCGGGCGAAACGGTCCGGGCGGCTCGGCAGCGGCCGGCGGATCCGCCGCGCCAACAGGTCCGGGTCGGCGGCCAGCGCGACCAGGTCCGACACGCTCAACGCGGCCGGCAACGCCACCTCACCGGCGCCCCGACCCACCCGGTCCCGCTCGGCCAGCAGCAGCTCCACCTCGTACGCCCAGCGTTGTTCCTCCTCGTCGGCGGGTGGCGCGGAGCTACCGGCCGACAGCTCCGCAAGCTCGGCCCGGACCAGCGCCGCCGCCTCGGTCAGCGCTGCCCGTCGGTCGCCGAGCGGGTCAGCGGGCCACGGGGCGTTCGCCGGGTCGGCCCGGACCGGGTTGACCGCGTCCGACGCGGGGGGATCAGCCCACTGCGCCACCGTGCCGGCCCCGGTACGGCACTGTGCCTGTACCTCCTCCAGCAGCTCCGACGGGCCCCGCCGGTTGATCGCCCCGTCGTCCCACCAGTAACCGGAGCACAGCAGCAGCCGGCGGGGTCGGGTCACCGCCACGTACGCCAGCCGGCGTTCCTCGGCCCTGTCGTGCTCCACCCAGCCGGCCACGAACTCCTTCCGCAGCCGGTTCAGTTCCCGCTGGTCTGCGGCGTCGCCGAGGCGGAACTCCGGCAGACCGGTACGGTCCCCGCGCAGGTTGAACGGCAGCACCCCGGGCCGGGCCAGCCAATGGTCACCCTGCGAGCCGGCCGGGAACACCTGCTTGCTGGCCCCGGCCAGTGCGACCACATCCCATTCCAGGCCCTTCGCGGCGTGCACGGTCAGTACCTGTACCGCACCGGTGACCACCTCCACATGGCCGGGTTCCAGGCCACGTTCCTGTTCCTCGGCGGCGGCCAGGAAAGCCAGGAAACTGGCCAGGGTCGCGGTCTCGGACTCGGCCGCGAACTGGGCGGCCACGTCACCGAAGGTGTCCAGGTGCGCGCGGGCCAGCCCGTCGTCGGTTGCCCGGCCGCCGGCCGAGGTGTCCGGCGCCGCGCCGCGTACGGCGACCTCCACGTCCAGACCGATGGTCTGTTCGACGTCGGCGATCAGGTCGGGCAGCGCGGCGTCCAGCCGGGTACGCAGTTCCCGCAGTTCCACCGCGAACGCGGCGAGCCGCCGGTGGCCGGTGGCCGAGTAGCCTTCCGGGCCGCCCAGATCGTCCAGCGCCTCCACCAGCGACACGTCGTCGAGCCGGTCGGTGAGTCCCGGTCCGCCCGGCTCCTCCGGGCCGCGTCGACGTCGGGACAGTTCCCGGGCCCGGCGGTGCAGCGCCACCACGTCGCGGGGGCCGATCCGCAGCCGCGGGCCGGTGAGCAGCCGCAGCAGCCCGGCGCCGGCCGCCGGGTCGGCCAGTACCTGCAGGGTGGTGACCACGTCGCGGACCTCGGGGGTGTCCAGCAGCCCGCCCAGGCCGACCACCTCGACCGGCAGGCCACGGGCCCGCAGCGCCTGTTCCAGGGCCGGGATCTGTTTACGGGACCGGACCAGTACCGCGGTGGTCGGCAGGTTGTGGCCCGGCTCGCCGATCGGGGTGGCGGGTGCCGTACCGTCCGGCGGCGGATCGTCCACTGTGGAGTTTGTACGCCAGTGGGTGGCGATCTGCTCAGCCACCCAGGCGGCCTCGATGGCGGCGGTCTCCAGCAGCGCGCAGCGTACCGCGCGGCCGGGCTGGGCGTGCGGGGCGGCGTCGAGCACCACGGCGGCGCTGCCGGCGGCCCGCAACGGTGCACTGACCGCGTTGGCCACCCGCAGGATACTCGGTGCGTTACGCCAGCTCACCGTCAACGACAGGCGCGCCGCCGGGGTGCCTGCCGTGCTGGGGAAGTCGTCACCGAAGCGTTCCAGGGTGCCGGCGCTGGCACCGCGCCACGCGTAGATCGACTGGGCCGGGTCCCCGACCGCGGTGACCGGGTGGCCGCGCCCGAACAGTGCGCGCAGCAGCACCACCTGAGCATGGCTGGTGTCCTGGTACTCGTCCAGCAGCACCACCCGGTATCGGTCGCGTTCACCTGCGCCGACCACCGGATGGTCGCGGGCCACCCGAGCGGCACGGGCCATCTGATCGCCGTAGTCCATCGCCTCAGCGGCCCGCTTACGCTCGTGGTAGCGGCCCACCAGCGGCAGCAACTGCAGCCGGGCCCGCTGTCGGGTGAGAAACCGGGCCACGTCACCGGGCATCCGGCCCGGGGTCTGCTGCACCCGCTCGACCAGCCCCCTGGTGAACCGGACCAGTTCGACCGTCCCACACAGGTGCTCGGACATCTCCGCCGCCAGCCCCAGCACCTCGTCGGTCACCGTCGCCGGGGCAAGGTCCACATCGGACATGTCACCGTCGTACGCGCGTACCACGGCGTCGGCGAGCTGCCAGCAGGCCGCCTCGGTGAGCAGTCGGGTGGTCGGCTCGTACCCGGCGCGCAGGCCGTGCTCGGTGACCACCCGGGCAGCGTACGAATGGTAGGTGGCCACGGTCGGCTCGCCCGCCGGGGACAGCCCGGAGCCGCGTTCCCCGGCGATCTCCGGGATCCGGGCCAGCTGGCCGAGCCGGGCCCGTACCCGTTGCGCCAGTTCGCCGGCGGCCTTGCGGGTGAAGGTGAGACCCAGGATCTGCTCGGGACGGACCATCCGGTTGGCCACCAGGTAGACCACGCGTGCGGACATCGTCTCGGTCTTGCCGGACCCGGCGCCGGCGACCACCAGCAGCGGCCCCAACGGGGCGGCGATCACCGCGGCCTGCTCACCGGTCGGGGCTGGCAGGCCGAGCAGGTCGGCCAACCGCTCGGGGCTGAACGGCCGCGCGCCGCTCACCGGGTACCGGATCCGACGCGCACCGACGGCGACACGGGCCGGCTCACGGATCCGTCACCTGCCGGCCGTGCGTCGACAGTGGACAGCTGGTCTGTACCGCGCAGGAACGGCAGTGTTCGTTGATGACCGCACGGAAGCTGGACGCCGCCATCCGCCGGGCGGCGTCGTGCACCATGTCCTCCGCCCAGCCCGGGTCGTCGGCCTCCGACAGGGCCGGCTGCCGCTGTTCCTTCGGCCCGGCCCGGGTGCCGCCGAGCTGCACCAGTGCGGCGCCGCCGGGCTCGGCGCCCGGCCCGACCCCGGACAGCTCGGCGAACGCGTCGTGCGCGGCGGCCACCTGGTACGAGGCGAGCTGCGGGTTCAGCGCCGCGGCGGCATCGGTCGGCGCGCTGGCCCCGGTCTTGAGGTCCACGATGACCGGCCGGCCGGCGTCGTCGACCTCCAGTCGGTCCACCGCGCCGGTCAGTTCGACCACCGGGGTGTCCGGTCGGTCCGGCAGCCGGGTCCGGAACCGGTGTTCGGTGGCGACCAGTCGACGCGGATTGCCCGCCAGCCATTCGGCCAGCTTGTCCAGCATCCGGTCCGCCTCGACCCGTTTGCGGTCCACGACCCAGCGGGCCGGGAACTCCACCTCGCCCCAGTGCTCGTCCAGATATTTGCGTAACGTTGCGACCTCATCGCTCTCCGCGGCGGCGGCGTGCACCAGCGTTCCCACGCTCTGCTCGACCCCGGGCGGGCTGGCCCCACCGTGACGTTCCAGCACCCAGCGGACCCCGCAGCGGCGTACGTTCTCCACAGTGGACGGTGAGACCTCGACCCGTTCGCCGGCGCCCGCCAACGAACGCTCATCCGACAGTGCGCCCATCCCCCACCAGGACGCCGGATGCGCACCGGTCACCCCGGCCCCCGCCAACCGGGCCAGCTGCCGGGCCGCGGACTGCCGCCGCCTCGCCGACGCGGCCGGATCGCCCACCACCGTACGCAACTCGGCCACCAGCGCCGGCAAGGTCAGCGCCCGGGGCACCGCGGCCGGCGCAGCCAGTTCCTCGACCGTACCGGCCAGCTCGGAGACGAACCGACTGGGCAGTTCCTCGCCGTCACCGGCGGCCACCGCGGATACCAGCAGCCGACGCCGCGCCCGGGTCAGCGCGACGTAGAACAACCGGCGTTCCTCATCCAACTGCGCGGCGCGCTGGCCGGCCGTACCCACCGTCGCCGCCCCGGCCGGTTCGTCGCCGGCCGGATCCGGGCGACGGCCGGCGACAAGATCCACCAGCACCTCGGAGCCGAGCAGACTGCCACGCAACCGCAGATCCGGCCACGCACCCTCCTGTACGCCCGGCAGCGCGACCAGATCCCACTCCAGCCCCTTCGCCGCGTGCGCGGTGAGGATGCGCACCGCCTCGCCCCGCTCCGCGGTCGGCGCCAACGAATCGGACGGCAGTTCCTGGGCCGCGACATGGTCGCAGAACACCACCGGACCGGCACCGGGCAACCGGTCGGTGAACCGGGCGGCCGCGTCGAACAACGCGAGTACCGCGTCGAGGTCCCGGTCCGCGGCCGCGCCCCGCTGGCCGCCCGCGAGCGCCAGCGCCGTCCACCTGGTGGCCAGCCCGGTCGCCGACCAGACCTCCCACAACACGTCCACCGCGGTGGCACCAGCTACGGCGGCGGCCCGCCGCGCGGTGGCCAGCAGGCCCGCCACCCGTACCGCCGGGGCGGCCCACCGCCGATCCACCGCGGCCAGTTCCACGGGCCGGTGCAGCGCCTCCAGCAGCAGCACCCCGGACGGCCGGCGGTCCCCGCCGGGCAGCGCGAGCGCCCGCAGGCCCTGCCGCAGCTGCCGCTCGGTGAACGGATCCGCACCGCCCAGCGGTGAATGCAGCAGCGCCACCGCGGCGTCCTCGTCCAACCGTTCCGGGCGCAGCGCACAGCGCAACAGCAGCAGCAGCGGCGCGACCGCCGACTGCGCGGCCAACGGCAGATCCTCGGCGCTGACCCGTACCGGCACACCCGCCTGGGTCAACGCCCGGCGCAGTCCGGCCAGCTGACGCGCCGTGGAACGCACCACCACCGCCATCCGCGACCACGGTACGCCCTGCAACAGGTGCGCCTCACGCAACGTGTGCGCCAGGTAGGCGGCCTCCTGGGTGGCGGAACGGAACAGCCGTACGTCGAGGCGACCGGTGCCCTCCCCCGGCCGTACCGCCCGGTGCCGGGGCGGGCCGGTCAACCGGGCCGCAACCCGCCGACTGGCGGTGGCCAGTTCCACCGGCTGCCGCCAGCAGGTCCACAGCACCGCGGTCGGCGCGGGCCGGCGCGGACCGGCCAGGAACCGGTCCGGGAAGCCGGTCACCCCGGTCGGGTCCGCACCACGGAAGGCGAACGTGGACGAGTCCGGGTCGCCGAAGGCGACCAGGTGGCGGCCGTCACCGGCCAGCAGTTCCAACAGTTCCAGCTGGGCCGGGTCGGTGTCGTGCAGCTCGTCGACGTAGCAGTACCGGTGCCGTTCGCGTTCGGCGGCCAGCAGCCCTGGGTCGTCGTTGAGTAGCCCGATCGCGGTACGGATCAGCTCCGCCGGGTCATAGCCGACCGAGCCGTGCCCGGCGGCGTCGCGCAACGCCTGCACCTCCGCGTACTCCGCAGCGAAGCGCGCCGCCGCGCACCAGTCGTCGCGGCCCAGTTCCCGCCCCCAGCTGGCCAACTGGTCGGTCGCTACACCGCGCTCGGCCGCCCGCAGCAGCAGGTCACGCAACTCTCCGGCGAACCCCCGGGTACGCAGCGCCGGCCGCAGCTCGTCCGGCCAGCCCGCGTCGTAGCGGGACTCCGCGATACCGGCGCCGACCAGTTCGCGGATCGCCAGGTCCTGTTCCGGCCCGGACAGCAGCCGTGGTTCCGGCTCGCCGCGTGCGGTCGCGGCCCGTCGTAACAGCGCGAAAGCGTAGCCGTGGAAGGTGTGTACGGCTGGTTCGGCGCTGAACACCGCGCCACCCGCGGGCACCACGGACCCGGAACGGCCGGCGAGCCTGGTGGCCAGTTGCCTACGCAGCCGACCAGCCATCCGGCGGCCGAAGGTCAGCACCAGAACCTGGTTGGCGGGACCTTCGGCGGCCCGGGCGGCGACCGCCTCGATCAGGGTGCTGGTCTTCCCGGTGCCCGGCGCGCCGAGCACCAGCAGCGGGCCGGTGGAGTGCTGTACCACCGCACGCTGGGCAGCATCGAGTGCCGGTGGTGTCGCCACGGACACCTCCGGCAGTACCAGCCGGTACCCCCCGGGTGTCGCCGCCGGCATGTCGGTCGGACCTTTCGCGCCGCTGTCACCAGCACCGTCAACCGGTCCGACGTTCGCTGCACTCACGCTCGACGGCCCCCACACCTTGCCCTCACCCCGTCATGACACCACGCCGGTACGACGGACCGTCACGGGGCACGCCGACCCACCGCACAACGAACGGCCCGGTCATGATGACCGGGCCGTCGTCGACGATGCCACGTGTGTGCGGGTCAGCCGGGCGTCCCCGGCGACAACTGCGGCTGTGAGCGCAGCAGCTGGTCCACGTCGTCGTTGGCCAACGCCCGGAACAGGCGGTCGGCAGCCGGGTGTGCCAGTACCGTGCCGTTGGTCGCCGCGGCCGGGTACTGCGGTGGTTGCAGGCTGATGATGTCGTCGGCGCTGATGTGCCGCAGGCTCATCATCACCTCGGACACACTGTGCCCGCCGAGGTCGAGGGTGATGGACCGGCCGGCGGCCCGGATCACCCGGTTGAGCATCCGGGGGTGGGTCAGTACACCCATGCTGGTCGCCTGCCGGAGGATCTGCCGGACGTACTGCTGGTGCAACTGCTGGCGGAAGGTGTCGTCGCCGACCACGGCGTCACCGAGACGTACCAGTTGCAGTGCCTCTTCCGCCGTGTACTGGTGACAGCCCTGTGGGAACGTCATGGTGTCGGACACCAGCACCTGGTCCAGGCACATGGTGACCCCGCCGAACTGTTCGGTGACGCTGGTGAAACCGTCCAGGTCGACCAGTCCGGCCATGTCGAAGCGCACCCCGGTCACCCGGGTGAGCGTCTCGCTGAGCAGCCGCATGCCGTTCTCGGTGTCGTTGTTGCTGGTCATGCCGTGGGTGAAGGCCCGCCGCAGCAGGTCGGTGCCGCCGGGCCAGTGGCTGTGCCGGTAGGCCGGGATCTGAACCAACAGGTTCCGGTCGAATGACAGCACATAGGCGCGGTCGTGGTGGGCGGTGATGTGCATCCACATCACGACCGGTCCCTCCGACCGTCCGTCGACCGTCGTCTGATTTCCCCGACCGGGTGCGGTGTACCCGCCGGTGGCACGACCGCTGCCGGCGTGTCCCGCGGTCCGGGTGTGGTTACTGCCTGCCAACAGCAGGTCGAGCGGCCCGTCGAGTGAACCCCGGAGTGACCGGGAGTCGTTGGTGAGCAGGACCGCGTGTCGGAACGCACCGTTGAGACGGTGGAGCGCGAACGCCCCGGCCCCGAGGCTCACGGCACTGGTCATCGTGAGGATCACGCCGAAGGTGAGCAACATCCCCGCCCACCACGGCGTCCGGAATCTGGTACTGGTGAACCGGCGTACAGACCGCATCGGTGCCCCTCCCACCTACGGCGGCCGGGCCGAACATGATGCCGCCGTGGGCCCGGTGAAGCCTCATCATGGCAGCCGGCACGCTGCGGCATGTCGGAAATGCCAGAATTAGCGAATCTACGCCGGTCAGTCCGTGGGCGTCGAAGAGTCCGACGTACGGGCCCGTGACCGCCGACCCGACCTGGCACCACCGGTGGATCTGGCCTTTGCGGCCGGCTCAGCCTTTGCCGCCTGGTCAACCTTTGCGGCCTGGTCAGCCCTCACAGCCGGCTCAACCTCCGTCGCCTGCTCAGCCTTCGCAGCCGGCTTCCTGGCTGGGGACTTCTTCGCCGGAGTTGCCTTCTGCCGGACGGCGGCCGGCTCCGACACGGCCGACGGTCCGGCGGCCGGTTCCGGCACCACCGGCTGCGACACGACGGGCTGCGACACGACGGGTTCCGCGACGATGGACCCGGAAGCAGTCGAACCGGCCCGCGGCAACGGACGGCGGGAACGGGCCGACGTCTGGACGGCGTGCATGCGTTCCGCGGCGAGGCAGGCCCGGCCCAGCCCGACCCGGATACCGACCGCCTCGATGCCACACTTGATCAGATACATCTGCGGCAGGTTCAGCACGATCACGGTGACCATGTAGAAGAGGGTGTCGCGCAGTTCACCGGTGTAGATCAGCGGCACGAGCGTCCACAGGATGCACGCGTAGAGCACATTGCCGCGCAGCCACGACGTGTAGGTCTCCACCCCCAGTACCCGGCCCGGTACGGTCGACAGCTTCGCCTCCCGGGCGCGCCGCAACGCGGTCCGGGCGAACCAGGACACCACCAGGTTGCACATCAGGACGAACGTCATGCCGAGTGCCACCGCGAACAGCCACCACCGGCGCTCCACCACGATCGGCACCACGATGGACACCGGGCCGACCAGTACCGAGGCACGCATCAGGAACTCGGCGGCCAACGCGAGCAGGGTCAACCGGCCGGCGCGCCAGCCGGTCACCAACGGGGTCAGGCCGGCGAACAACGCCTGGTAGTACTTGGCGCAGACCAGTACGAAACTGATCGCCACGCCCAGCATCGGCAGGTTGTACGCGGGATCCGGGATCGGGTAGTCGTCGGCCCGGAACCGGTCCAGGAACGGGAACTGGTCCAACGGCGTACCGGTGGCCCGCTGCACCGCCTCGAACAACGGGTTGCCCCAGTTCCACCCCATGTTGCGCAGTACCGACACCACCACCAGCGTGCCGACCAGCCAGAACAGTGCGGCACACAGCATCGACCAACCCAGCAGCCACCGCAGCCGCATATTGCGCCGCTGATCCCGGTACGTGTCCTGGTGCCGGCGGACCGTCCACAGTAGACGTTGGCGTCGCGGGGCACCGGAGAACGGGCGCAGCACGCCGTCCAGGTTTCCGCGCACGTCCGCACCGGGCGGCGCGACACTGTTGTCGTACGCGGCCCGCAGCGCCTCCAGCTCGCTGCGGAACCGGCTCCGCAACTGCACGTACAGGGGCCTGGTCGGGTCCGGTCGGCTGATCACCAGCCGGTGCTCGGGCCGACGGTCCAGCAGGTCTTCCAGGAACCGGGCCAGGAGCGGGACCTCCGCGTAGAAGTCGTCGGGCACGATGCCGTCCACTACCGGCCGGCCGGTGCCGAACATGATCAGCAGCTGGCCGACGGAGTACAGATCGATCCTGGCCTGGCTTTGCGCCGGCTCGTTGCCCTGGTCGCCGGCGGCCCTGACCTCGGGGGCGACGTAGCGCAGGTCGGGGCCGTCCTGTCCGGGCAGCTGATTGCTGTAGAGGTAGTTGGCGCCCAGGTCGATGAGGGTGAGCGAGACCGCGTCGGGGTTGCCGGGAGCCGGACCGACGATGATGTTGGACGGGGACAGGTCCTGATGGACCAGGCCGGCACCCTCCAACTCCTCCATCGCGGTGAACAGCGCCTCGCCGTAGCGTTCCAGCAGGTCCAGCCGGAGCCGGCCGCACGTCCGGCCGCGCCCACCGCGATGTTTCCGCTCGTCGGTGCCGGGCGGCGTGGCGAGCTCGGTGCGCATCCGTTCGGCCAGGGTGCCACCCGGCACGAAGTCCATCAACACCCAGCTGTGGTTGCTGGCCCACAGCCGTACCACGCCCAGGGTGCGGACCTCGGGATGCCGATACCGCTCGGCGTAGTCGCGGGTGGCCCGGGAGATCGTCGGGATCCGCAGGTACGGCAGCAGGATGCACTTGAGCGCGAACCGTGCCAGGGTGCCCTGGCTGGCCTCCTTCAGATGCCCGGAGAGGATGAACGACGTGGTGCCGTGCCGGTGGAAGTGCAGGGTGTGGAAGTCGATGCCGGACCATTCGCGGCGGGCGGCGGCCGCGGCGGCACCAGCTTCCTCCGGGTCCGGTCCGTACAGCTCGATCAGCGCGGACCGTACCGCGACGTCGGTGGTCAACGGCTGACACAGCGCCGCACAGTCGTGCCCGACCGCCGCGTCACCGCCGAGGTGGGACTCCGCAACCGGCGCGTCGTCGGACGGCCCGGTCCGGTACCGCTCGGAATGGTCCAGTGACAGCAACGTCACCACCAGCACCGACAACCGGCCGAACAGCGACTCGTAGCGTTGCTGTACCGGCTCACCGAACGTACGGAATCGGGTGCACCAGCTACTCATCGTGTCGATCGTCTGCCGCCAGCCCATCTCGTACTGCGCGGCGAACGAACGGCTGTCGGTCGGCAGTTCGCGCAGCAGATGGCGCCACCCGTCGATCGGCTGGTCAGCCAGGTCTTCCCAGGTGCCGGCGGCGCCGACCGCCTGTGGCAGGTCAGGCAGGGCGGACAGCAGGGTCCGCAGCGGTACCGTCGTGGGGCTGGGCAGCGTCACGGTCTACCTCCTGCACCGGCGTGAAACGGGGAACGACGACACGCAGGCCGCCCTCACCGGGGCCGGGCGGCGGCGGTTCACCACGCATCGTGCGGTAGAGCAGTTCGTAGCAGTGTCGCGCGGCGACGATGAGCCGGCCGGGATCACGTTCGAACGGCCGCACCGCGGGCATCCACCGTAGTGGGGCGACGTCCAGCAGATGCGGCGGCCGTCCCGGGCGTAGCGTACGGGCACGCAGCAGCGCACGGTCGTCCAGGTAGTCGCGGACCGCGTTGCGACGCAGCCGGCCCAGCCCCGGTCGTAGCCGCTCCAGCCAGCCCGCCAGCACCACCTCGGTGGGCGAGTACGGTCCGCCGACCGGCCCCAACCGGCGACTGCTGAGCGACAGCACGTGGCTGCATCCGTCGGCGACGGCGAGCCGGTACGGATGGATCGTGAGCATCGCGCCGTCCAACGCCGGCCGACCGGCCAGCTCGGCAACCCCGCGTACCGCCACCGGAAGCCAGGAACTGGCCCGCAGCGTCGCCTTCAGTTGCGCACCGTCGGTGAAATCGGAGAAGGTCTCGGTACGCATCGTGTCCACCATGGCGACCGCGATGTGCAGCCGGGCGTCGGCGGCGAGTATCCGCGCCACGTCGAGCGGCTTGCGCCGGCCCAGGATCTCCTCGATGGCGAAGTCGAGGTCCATCAGCCGGCCGGTGAAGCCGCGCCGCAGGTCGATGAACGCCGGTTCGATCAGGTCGTCGTAGTAGGCGGCGAGCTGCCGCCAGCTCCCGCCGGCCAGGAAGTAGGCGGCGTTGAGAGCGCCGGACGACGCGGCGTAGACGGCGTCGAAGCTGGTCGCGTAGCCGAGGTCCTCCAGAACGGTGAGCATCGCACCGGACAGCACCCCGCGCATCCCGCCGCCCTGGACGACCAGCCCGAGCTTGTGCCCGTCCCGGCGGTGGCCGGTGTCCCGGCGAGCCCGCAGCACGGCCAGTACGGGGTGTGCCGGGTCGACGTAGTGCACCGGCGCCTCCCCCGCTCGCCGGTCGGCGACCTGGCCGAGCTACGACCTGGCCGAGCTACGACCTGGCTGATCGGCGACCTGCCTGATCGGCCAGCGGCCTGGCTGATCCGCCCGACGTGTCGAAAACCGCCCTGAAGTCTACCGGCTGCCCGCCACTGAGCGGGCCGTCAGTCGGAACCGTCCGATCCGGGGCCGCTCTCGTGCCGACCGGAGTCGCTGTCGGTGTGCCTCGGCCCGTGGCTGGGCTGCCCGTGGCTGGGCTGCCCGTGGCCGGACCGGTGCCCGAGCAGGATGTCGTGTCCGTGCTGCTGGCCGGCGCGCAACCGCACCTGGCTCGTCGCGGCCGGGAACCCGGCGGCGACTACCGTGTACTCCCCGACCGCCAGTTCGTCGAGCTGATAGCGACCCTCCCGGTCGGTGCGCGCCGTACCGGCACACGCACCGCTCCGGTCGTACACGGCGATCAGCGCGTCGGGCAGCGGCCGGCGCCGCGGCCCGCCCCGGGCCGTTCCGGCGACCGTGACGGTGCCCTGCAGTTCGATGTCGAGGGTGGCGATGCCGGCACCCAGCAGCAGTCCCGGCCGCGCCGCGGGGCGGTACCCGGCTGCGCTGGCCACCACGGTCACGCTGCCCGGGGTCAGCTCGGCGAACCGGTACCGGCCCCGCTCGTCGGTACGGGTGGTGGCCAGTACGTCGCCGCTGGTGGCCACCAGCGCCACGGTGGCCGCCGGTACGGCACCCACGGCCTCGTCCAGCACGCTGCCGACCAGGGCGGTGCTGCCGGCCAGCGCGACATCCAGCAGTACCGGCGCCGACCCCACGGCAACCGGCACTGCGCGGGGTGCGTGCCCGGCAGCCCGGGCGATCAGGGTGTACCGGCCACCGCGCGGTGCGGACAGCTCGTACCAGCCGTCCGGACCGCTGTGTACCAGGTCGGTATGGCCGTCACCGCCCGAACCGATCAGGGTCAGTACGGCGCCGGCGACCGGATCACCGACCGGGTCACGCAGGTAGCCGCAGACCGTGGTGCCGGCCGGCGGCTGCGACGGGATGGACCGGACGGCCGGTCCGGCGGGCCGCGCGTCGGTCGGTCCGGCAGGCGGTGCGCTCGCGGCCAGGTCATCGTCCTGTGGGGCGATGTCCTCGACCGGGTCACCCTCGGCGGCGTCGACGGTCGCCGTGGCATCCGCCGGTCCAGCCGGCCCGGCCAACTGTTCCCGGAGCACCAGGCGCTGCCGCAGCACCGCCGCCAGCAGCAACAACAGCGCGGCGAGCAGCGCGACCGCACCGACCGAGGCCGGCCACAGCCAACCGGTCCTTGCCCCCGACAGGTGTCCGGTGGTGGCCACGCCGGTAGCGACGGCCAACAGTACGAAGATGGCGGCGGCACCACCGGCCGGTATCCACCACAGGTGGAACCGGCGGCGGGAAGTCGGTGTCGTGGTCGGGTGGGTCACTTCTACCCCCGTACTCATCCAGGCACACGTCGGCCCGCCCACCGGCGGGCAGGCGCCGCGGGGCGCTGGCGACGGACAGCCGGTGCTTCGGTCGAGGGGTCCGCTGCCGTGGTATACCGGCCGGAACCGGACACCATATCCGAGGGTACCCGGCCATTCCGGGCCACCGGACCCGCCCTGAACCTCATCGGGCGGGTCCGAGGATGCTGGGCGGTCATGGCGGCGAACCGGCGTCGGGTGTCTGTAGCAGCGAGACGAACTCGACCAGCAGCGCCGCCCGCAACGCCGGCGGGACCTGGCTGAGCAGGGTGTTGACCGTCGCCATCCGGTCCGGGACGGCAACGTCGCCGGTACCGAAACCGACGGCGGCGGCCAGCCCCGCGACGGTCTCCGGGCCCAGGCTGGCCACATCCAGCCCGCGCAGGGCGGCACCGGTCCCGTCCGGTACCACTACCGGACCTGCGGCCCGGGCCGCGTGCACAGCGTCCTGTAGCGCCGCGGCGAAACGGTCCACCCGATCGGCCACCGCGGCGGTGACCGTCAGGTGGACCGATGCCGGCAAGTCGCCGAACGGCAGTTGAGGCTGGACGTGCCAGCCCCGTACGGCCAGCTCGTCGGCCAGTACGAACAGGTCCACCCCGGTGGAGGTGAACACGACGACCGGGGTCTGCGGAGCAACCAGCAGCTCCAGACCATCCACATCGGACACCGCGGCGGCGATGCCGGCGGTGGCGGCCAGGGTGGACCCGGCCAGCCGCAGGTAGCCGGCGTCGCCCAGGTGGCGCAGGGTCGCCCAGGCCGCCGCGATCGGGCCACCCGAACGGGTCGAGGCGACGGTCGCATTGAGCATCGGATATCCCGGCCAGTCGGCGTACCCGAAGTACTGGCTTCGCCGCAGGCCGGCGTCGCGGTGCAGCAGCACCGACACACCCTTCGGGGTGTACGCGTACTTGTGCAGGTCGACCGAGACGCTGGTGACGCCGGGCAGGTCGAAGCCGAAGGGCGGTACCGGGTGGCCGAGCCGCCGCAGGTACGGCAGCAACCAACCACCGAAACAGGCATCCACGTGGCAGCGCACCCCGGCGCGGTCGGCGAGCGCCGCGATCTCGGCGACCGGGTCGAGCACCCCGTACGGGTAGGCGGGCGCGGAACAGGCGACCAGCACGGTGTCCGGGCCGATCGCGGCGGCCACCGCGGCCGGGTCGGGGCGCAACGTGACCCGGTCGATCGCCACCACATCCAGCTCGACCCGCAGGTACGCGGCGGCCTTGGCGAACGCGGCATGCCCACTGGCCGGCACCACCAGGCGCGGGGTGGCCAGCTCCGGCCGGGCGTCCCGGGCCGCCTTCACCGCCAGCAGCAGCGACTCGGTGCCACCGCTGGTCACGCTGCCCACCACGGTGGGTACTCCGTCAGCTCCGCCGCCGAGCAGCCCGGCCGCCGCGGCCACCAGGCCGTTCTCCATCGCCAGCAGGCTGGGGAACGCGGTCGGGTCCAGCCCGTTGACGTGCGCGGCCTGCGCGTACGCGGCGGCGGCCAGCTCGTCGAGCCCGGGCACCGCGGAGTCGTAGACGTAGGCGAACAGTTGGCCGCCGTGGGTGGGCAGATCGGCCTGCCGTAGCGCGGCGACCTCGGCCAGCACCGTGTCGGCGGGGACCCCGTCGGCCGGTAGTGCCTCCGGTACGCGCATCCTCACTCCGTTCGGTCGGGTCGCCGTGGGTAGCCGCGCAGCGGCAGCAACCCCAGCAGCATCAGTACGGCCGGCAGCAGCGAGAACCCGAGCAGGATCCCGGCGTGTGCACTGGCCGGTTGCCGCACCGGGTGCCCTCCGGTCGACGGTAGGTAGCCGGTGACCTGCAACAACAGTCCGAACAGGCCGGGGCCAAGGGCCAGCCCGAGGGTTTCGCCCGCGGTCCACACGCCGGTGAACACCCCGGCCTGCCGCCGGCCGGTACGATCCGCCACCTCGGCCACCGTGTCCGGCAGCATCGCCAGCGCGAACACCTGCTGCCCGGCGAAGCCGACACCGATCAGTGCGGTGCAGCCGTACGCCACCGCGACCGGCGCCAACGGCGCGGTGACCAGCAGCACGCCGCCGAGGGCGAAGCAGCCGCTGGCGGCGAGATAGCCGGGCAGTTTTCCGTACCGCCGGCCCAGTCTGGTCCATAGCGGCATGACCAGCAGCGCCGGCGCGACGAAGCAGGCGAACAGCACCGAGTTGGCGCCCGGCGAGCGCAGCACCTGGTCGGCGAAGTACTGCACCCCGGCCAGCAGCATGCCGATGCCCACGGCCTGGATGACGAAGCAGATCAGTAGTCGGGCGAACGGTCGGTGCGCCGCGGCGGCGGCGAGCTGGGCGCGCAGCGTACCGGCGCTCTCGGTGACCGTGCCGGTGGGTGCCCCGGCGGTCCAGCCGAACGCGGCCAGCGCGCCCACCGCGATCAGGGCCGCCACTGCGAGGCCCATGATCCGGTGGCCGGGCAGCCCACCGCCGGCCGCGTCGACCAGTACGGGGGCCAGTGCCCCGCAGGCGAGGATGGCCACCGCCAGCACCACGATGCGGCCTGAGGCGAGCCGGGTGCGTTCGGCGTAGTTGGTGGTCAGCTCGGCCGGCATCGCCACGTAGGGCACCTGGTAGAAGGCGTACGCGGTGGCGGTGAGCAGGAACATCACGGCCACGTACGCCGCGCCCACCCCACCGGTCGCGGTACCGGCGAACAGCACGGCGAACGTCACCGCCACGGCCAGGCCGCCGCCGAGCAGGTACGGCCGGCGCGCGCCGTGGCGCGACCTGGTCCGGTCGGAGATCCGGCCGGCGATCGGGTTGGCCAGCACGTCCCAGGCCTTCGGCAGCAGCACCAGGATCCCGGCGAGGCCGGCCGCCACGCCGAGCGTGTCGGTCAGGTACGGCAGCAGCAGCAGACCGGGCACCGTGGTATACGCGCCACTGGACAGGCCGCCGAGCGCGTAGCCGAGTCGTACCCGGGTCGGCAACTGCCCGTCGGACAGCGGGTCGGCCGGGAGCGGTCCGGACGCCGGCGGTTCGGCCGTCGGTGGGCCGTCCGCACTCGGCGGCCCGATGTCACGTTGCCCGGTTTTCACCCGTCGGCTCCGTTCCGCGCGCGTCGGGAACTCCCCGCGCCCGCCCCAGGTTTGTGAAGAACATTCACTCCCATTGCTGTGACGGGATGTTATTGCGCACCGCCTCCGGGCGCCAGGCTCGGCACGTATCGTGCTTGCATCGGGTGGTTTCGGGGGAGGCGATCGCGATGCCGGCTGGGATCGCCGCCGGACATCCGGCCACCGCCGAGGTCGGCCTGTCGATCCTGGCCGCCGGTGGATCCGCGGCGGACGCGGCGGTGGCGGCCGTACTGGCCAGTTGTGTGGCCGAGACGGTGCTCACCGGGCTGGCCGGCGGCGGCTACGCCACCTACTACGACGGGCGCACCAGCACGGTCAGCTGCCTGGACTTCTTCGTCGCCATCCCGGGGATGGACACCGGTGCCAGCGTCACCCCGATGACGCCGGTGAGCATCACGCTGGGCCAGGTGCCGATGCCGTACGAGATCGGCGCGCCCAGCGTAGCGGTGCCCGGGGTTCCGGCCGGTTGCGGCGCGCTGCACTCCCGGTGGGGGCGGCTGCCCTGGGCCAGCGTGGTGGCACCCGCCATCGAACTGGCCCAGCGGGGTGTGGTGCTGCCCGTCGCGCAGGCGCACACCCTGCGGTCGCTGTCCCCGGCGATGCTGCCCGGGGAGGGTGCCGGCGCCTACGCCCCGCGCGGCCGGCTGTTGGAGGGCGGCGAGGTGCTCCGCCACCCGGGACTGGACCAGGCCCTCAAACTGCTCGCCGAGGAGGGGCCCCAGGTCTTCTACACCGGCAGCCTGGCCCGTGCTGCGGTGGTCGCGGCGCAGGCCGGGGGTGGCGCGCTCGGACCGACCGATTTGGCCAGCTACCGGGTACTGGATCTGCCGGTGCGGCACGCCGCGTTCGCCGGCGTGCACGTGTACGGCCGGGCCGACGACCTGAACCGCACCGTCGAGACGTTCGCCGGTCTGGGCGACCACATCGGCGAGGTGACACGGACCGAACGGGCGGTGCTGCTGGCCGACGCGCTGCGCGAGAACTCCCCGCAGCGGCTGGGCGACACCACCAACATCTCGGTGATCGACCCGGACGGCAACGCCTGCGTGGTCACCACCACGCTGGGACTGGGCTCCGGTGTCTGGCTGCCGGGCCTGGGCGTACATCTCAACTCGATGCTGGGCGAGGGCGAGCTGATCATCGGTGACCCGCCGCCTGGCGCACGGATGGGCAGCATGATGTGCCCGCTGGTGGTCACCGAGGCGTCGGCCTGGCTGACCGCACCGGACGGGGAGTCGCCGCACCACCTGCCGGCCGGCCCGCCCGGCCCGGGACTACCGGAGGACATCCGGGTGGAGGTGCACACCGCGTCGGAGCCGGACCAACCGCCGACGCAGCGCGACACGGTCGCGGAGCTGGCGGAGCTGACCACTCCACTGTCGGTACCGCCGGGGCCGCCGGATGCCCGCCCGCCCACCGAGCGGGGCGCACTGCTGCTGGCGGCGGGCGCGGCCGGGGCGTCCCGGATCCGTACGGCGTTGACCCACACCCTGCTGGGGGTGCTGGTGGACGGTCTGGACCCGGAGACCGCCATCGCCCGGGGCCGGTTCCATGTGGTGGACCGGGTGGCGCACGCGGAGCCGGGCGTACCCGACGACGAGTTGGCGGCCCTGGCCGCGGCGGGCTACCAGGTGCACCGCTGGTCGGAACTGGACCACTATTTCGGCGGCGCCAGTGCGGTGGGGCGTACCGGTGCCGGCGGTGATCCGCGCCGTGGCGGCATCGGCATCCATCTGGACGGTCGGGCGTCCTCATGACGCCACATTGAATCGATCGATGTCGATTGCCTGAACCTGCCGCGGCGGACCCGCCAACGATAGACATTCACCGCAATCCCGGCAGCTTTCCCCAACTTGACGTGGCCCGCGACGGCAACGCGGGCGGCCGGGCATGGCAGCATGGGGCGCATGGACAGCGCACGCGTGGTCGAGCTGACCCAGGCGCTCCGGGCAGCGGGAGCAGCGGATCTGGCGGGCGTCACCGCGGATCGCGCCAAGGCGCTGTTCGGGGCATCGGAGGTCGACCTGCTGGTGATCGACTACCGGTCCAGCACGCTGTCGAACGTACTGGGCGCCGCCGAACCCCAACCGGTGGACTCCACCCCGGCCGGCCGGGTCTTCGCGTCCCAACAGACCGCGGTGACCAGCGGGGCCCGCGGCGGCTACCGGGCGTTGTTGCCGGTCACCGCCCGGGGCAACCGGATCGGCGTGCTCTCGTTGGTTCTGCCGCGGCGGCCCGACCCGGAACTGGTGGCCAACCTGGAGGCGGTGGCGACCATCCTGGGCCATGAGCTGGTCGCCGCCGACGACGTCACCGACACCTACCGGCGGGTGCGCCGGTCCGCGCGGCTGACCCTGGCCGCCGAGATGCAGTGGGACCTGCTGCCCGGCCGTGGCGTGGCCACCTCCGACTACACCTTCTCCGGACAGCTGGAACCCGCGTACGCGGTGTGCGGTGACACCTTCGACTGGGCGGCCGACGCCGATGGGCTGACCGTGGCGGTCCTCAACGGCATGAACGAGGGCATGCCCGCCGCGATGCTGACCAGCTTCGCGATCTCCGCGCTGCGCAACGCCCGCCGCTCCGGTGACGACATCGCCGAACAGGCGGCGTTCGCCAGCGACATGATGTACTCCCAGTACGGCGGCGAGAGTCCGCTGGCCACCCTGCTGCTGCGCTACCAGCCGGGCACCGGGACGCTGCTGGTGGTCGATGCCGGCTCACCGCTGCTACTACGGGTACGAAGCGCCAGCATCGAGCTGATCGAGCTGGACCATCAGCTGCCGTTGGGTATGTCCCAGGAGACCCGGTACGTCGAGCAGCCCGTCTCCGTACGTGCCGGCGACCGGCTGGTGGTGGTCAGCGACGGGGTACACGGCGCCCTCGACTCCGGCGACCAGGCGTACAGTCTGCACGCCCTGGCCAGCGTGCTGCGCCGGACCAGCATGCAACCCACCGGCGAGGCGATCCGTACCGTCATCCGGGACGTGATCAGCTACCACGGCAGGGACCTGGACGACGACGCGGTGGTCGTCGCCCTCGACATCCATTGACCGGTCAGCGGGTGTCCCGGGACTGCGGGAACGCGTCGGCCGCAGTGGTCCGGTTGCTGCCCTGCTGGGCGATGAACGGCGCGGCCGCCGGAGCGGGTTCCGGCAGGCTCCGACCGGAGGAACGGGACCGTCGGCGGGCAGCCTCGATCCGTTTCTCCAGTTCCGCGTCGGCCTTGACATCGGTCGGCGACACCGCGAACGGCACCAGCAGACACAGCGCCACGGTCATGCTGCCGACGACCAGGCCCAGCGGGAGCAGGAACTGCGACACCGGGGTGCCGCTCGTGACGGTGGTGCCGGTGGGGTGGCTGATCCGCACCGCGGCCATGCCGGTGAAGTGCATACCGGTGACCGCGATCGCCATGACCAGGGCGGCGACCAGGCTGGTCAGCCGGCTCTTGATGACCATCGTGAACCAGAGCGCGACGGTCGCCGCGATCACCGCGATCACCACCGAGATGGCCACCAGCACCGGGTTGTAGCTCATCTTCGCCGGCATCACCATCGCGGCCATGCCGAGGTAGTGCATCCCGGCCACCGCAAGCCCGGTGAGCAGGCCGCCGAGCAGCAGTCGCCAGACCCGTCCTGGCCGGTCGCCGGCGCACACCTGCCCGGCGCCGACCGCCACCACCGCGATGGCAGCGCTGAGTCCGGTCATCGGCAGGTCGTAGCGAATCTCGATCCCCGGTACGGAGAAGCCGAGCATGGCGATGAAGTGCATCACCCAGATCCCGGTACCGCCCAGTGACAGGGACGCCGCAACGATCCATGCGACTCTACCGACGCCGCGGTAGAGCCGGGACCGGGTGGCGCACATCAGCCCGAGCAGGCAGCCCAGGTAGGACATGGCGAAGGCCAGGGCCGGGGTAACGGCTCCGTAGGTGAACTGCTCAACGTGCATGACTGCTTGTGCCCTTCCGCGCGGCGGCTGGTCCGGGCGCATCCCGATCATTGCCGCCGGGCGAAACTAACCCACAAGAGGGTCTCGTAGACAGCCTCGATCTCGCTACCCGTAGCTCAATGGAGTGACGTCCATCGATGTGATAGGCCCCACGTCGACCCTGCGGACTCGGCAGGTGACAGCCCCGCCACGGGTATCAGGTGGACAGTCCTGCCGACTATTTGATTGCCTGGACCGGTGAAATCTGCACCGGCGGGATCCGGAGCCCGCAACCGGGTACGGGTCGCGACATCAGTGGATCTGCCGCGGTTGCCGCCCATCCAGCTGGCCGCCGGTACGGCGTTCCGGGACATCGGGATGGCCTGGATCGCGGACAATCCGCCGCTGGCGCTACCCGTACTGGCCGGCTACCAGGTGGCGGGTCGGGCCTGGGTGGTCACCGGCCCGGACGATGCCGTGGTCGGCTTCGCGGTGGTGAACCTGGTCGACGGGTGTGCACACATCGAGCAGATGAGCGTGCACCCCCGGCATGCCCGGCAGGGCGTCGGCCGCCGACTGGTCGACACGATCGCGCACTGGGCATCCTCCCGCGAACTGACCGCTCTGACCCTCACCACGTTCCGGGCGGTGCCGTGGAACGCCCCGTACTACCGGCGCCTCGGGTTCCGCGAGCTGGCCGATGCGAACATCAGTCCGGGACTGGCCGGGATCCTCGCGACGGAGGTCGAGTTCGGGCTGGACCCCGCGACCCGGGTCGCGATGCGCCGTGAGCTGGACGGCCCTCGGACCGCACCGCTCATCCGGGCGGTCTGAACCACCGGGGAGCCCGCTGAGCACCGCGAACGGTGGCGACGCGGGAGGTGGGTCGCCGCGTCGCCACCGGGTCGGTGCGCTGTGCCGGGGTCAGCTGGCGACGCTGCGGAAGACCGGGTAGTAGCCGCCGGAGTGGCCGGAGGCGTTCGGGTGGTACGACTCGGTCAGGTCGGTGAAGTTCAGTGCGTGCAGCCACTTGTCACCGCTGCACAGCTGGTGACCGACGAACGCGTTGCGGACGTCACCGAACCGGAACCCGTGCCGGCTGGCCGCCTGCGAGATGATCCCGTCGATCAGGTTGATGCCCTCGTCGATCTTGGCGTGCGAGGTGCCGCTCAGCCCGATGCAGAACGTGTTGAGCTGGTAGAACACCGGGTAGTCCAGGACCACGACGCGGGCGTTCGGGGCGTGTGAACGGATCCCGTTGTACGTGGTGTCCAACCAGCCCGGGAGCTGGTTCTGGGCGACCGTCTCGGCCTGCGACACCGCCGCCACGCAGGCATTGGTGCCCTGCAGCGCACAGGTGGTCATGATGCTGGCGAAGCCGACGTCGTTACCACCGATGGTGATGCTGACCAGCGTGGTGGTGGAGCTCAGCGACGACAGCTGGGAGTTGTTCACGTCCGTGGTGGTGGCGCCGGAGCAGGCGGCGAAGGTGTACGAGGCCGGGCTGTTGGCGGCGGCCCACAGTCCCGGGTACGCGGTTGAGCTGCGCAGGCAGCTGCCGCTCTCGCTGCCGGTACCGACACCGGACGAGTACGAGTCGCCCAACGCCACGTAGTGGTCGCCGGGGGCGGCGAGGGCCGGGGTGGACATGGCCAGCGTGGCGCCTACTGCGGCGACCAGACTGACCAGTGGCGCCACGAAACGGGATCTGCGCATGGGGTACCTCCGGGGGATCAGGGGATAGCCCCGTATACGTAGCATTTCCGATTCTGTCAGTGGAAGACCTCATGAGCGAAATTCGCGGCGTATCCACGCAATGTCGGGATCCCGCCATTCGACGAGATTACGGCGGGCATGGGCCGGGGCCGGTTCGCACGCGGAACTGGCCGCGTGCGAACCGGCCCCGGACGGTCCGCGTCGGTCAGCCGGCGATGCTGGCGAAGACCGGGTAGTAGCCGCCGGAGTGGCCGGAGGCGTTCGGGTGGTACGACTCGGTCAGGTCGGTGAAGTTCAGTGCGTGCAGCCACTTGTCACCGCTGCACAGCTGGTGACCGACGAACGCGTTGCGGACGTCACCGAACCGGAACCCGTGCCGGCTGGCCGCCTGCGAGATGATCCCGTCGATCAGGTTGATGCCCTCGTCGATCTTGGCGTGCGAGGCAGCGCTGAGACCCACGCAGACCGTGCCCAGCTGGTAGAAGACCGGGTAGTCCAGCACGACCACGCGGGCGTTCGGGGCGTGCGAGGAGATGCCGCTGTAGGTGGTGTCGAGCTTGCCGCCGAGGTTGGCGTTGGCGTTGTCCTCGGCGGACTGCACCGCGCTGATGCAGGCGTCCTCCCCCTGCAGCGCGCAGGTGGTCATGATCGAGCTGAAGCCCATGTCGTTGCCCCCGATGGTGATGCTCACCAGGGTGGTGCTGGCGGACAGCGACGACAGCTGCGAGTTGTTCACGTCCGTGGTGGTCGCACCGGAGCAGGCGGCCATCGTGTACGAGGCGGGGCTGTTCTGCGCCGCCCACAATCCGGCGTAGGCCGTGGAGCTGCGCAGGCAGCTGCCGCTCTCGCTGCCGGTACCGACACCGGACGAGTACGAGTCGCCGAGCGCGACGTAGTTGTCGCCGGCTGCGGCGGCAGGGGCGGAGAGGCTGAGGGTGGCGGCCGCGGCTGCGGCTAGGGCCGCGAGCGGCCCAATCAGACGGGATCGGCGCATGAGGTTCCTCCGCAATCGGGAATCGGCCTCATATAAGTACCATTTTATGCGCTTAGTCCAAAAGACCTGTTGAAATATATTTTCTCGCCTTTGATCGAAATGTGATGCTGCCCGACCGTCAAGTCGGCCCTCGCCACCACCGCCCGGCATGCCTACCGGGACCGCGCCCCGAAACCCCGGCCCGTCCGACTAGGTAGTCCGCCCGGCCGCGGATAGGTAATCGCTACCGATGGCAGCGGCTCCTTACCCGGCGACGCTGGTAGCAGCACAGCGACAGGGAGATGAGAGACATGTTCCAGCACCCGGAGATCATGCGAGGACAGCTCGCCGAGTACCGGCGGGACCGCATCACCGAGGCCGACCGGGCACGACTGCTGGCCGCCGCCCGGCACGGTCGCCGACGTCACTCCGCTCGGCACACCAGGGCCGCTCAGGCGGCCGGTACGGTGGTGGCGTGCGGGCAACGCGGGGCGGTACCAGCCCGGTGATGATCGGGCGCGACAGCGAACTGCGCAGGCTGACCCGGCTGGCGTCCAGCGGGCAGCCCGAGGTCGCGATCATCGCCGGCGAACCGGGCATCGGCAAGACCCGCCTGGTACGTGAACTGCTCGACGGCCTCGCGCCCGAGACGGTCGTACTGGTCGGGCACGCCGAGCCCGGTTCGCTGGCCCGCCCCTACGAAGTACTGCTGGACGCGGTCGACGGCCACCCGGACGTGCCCGCCGACCGGCTCACCGAGCTGACCGACGCCTCCCGCAGCCCGGTCGAGCGACTGCACGCCGGGCTGGCGATGCTCGCCGAGCTTGTCGGTGAACGGCCCGCCGTGCTGGTCTTCGAGGACCTGCACTGGGCCGACTCGGAGAGCGCTGCACTGTTCGAACGGGTGGCCGACCGGCCCGGCGCGCGACTGCTGATCGGCACGTACCGACCCGACGAGGTGACCGCCCGCCAGCCGGTGGCCGGTCTGCTGGGTCGGATGGAACGCCGGCACCAGATCAGCCACCTGCGGCTGGACCGGCTCGGCCGGTCCGACACGGCCGCACTGCTGGCCACCGCGACCGGCCGGCCCGCCTCGTACCGGGCGGCCACCGCCCTGCACCATCGCACCGGCGGCAACCCCTTCTTCCTGGAGGAGCTGCTGCGGGAGTATCCGGTGGTCGACGCCGAACAGCTGTGCGAGCAACCGCTGCCGTGGAGCCTCGCCGACGCACTGCGCCGACAGGTCGAGGACCTGCCGTCCGACCGGGCGCGGATCGTCGAGGCGGCAGCCGTACTCGGTCAGCGGGTGCCGTTCGACCTGCTCGCCGCGGTCACCGGCACCACCGAGGACGATCTGATCGCGGCGCTACGCGACCTGGTCACCCGTGGCGTCCTGGTGGAGTCCGGGGAGGACGAGTTCAGCTTCCGACACGCCCTGGTCCGTGAGGCGATCACCGGCGCGATGCTCGGCCGACAGCGGCGGCGACTGCACGAGGCGGCCCTGGAGGTGCTGCTCGCCGGCGCGGAGGCAGACCCCGCCCTGGTAGCGCACCACGCCTGCGCGGCCGGACGCTACGACGACATGATCACCGCAACCCGCCGTGGCACCGCGCTCTACCTGTCCATCGGCTCGGCGTACCAGGCGTTGCAGCTCGCCGAGATCGGGCTGGACGAGGCCGGTGAGGACACCGAACTACTGGCCGGCGCCGCCCGGGCGGCATGGCTGGCCGGTCTGGTCGACGACGCGGTCCGCTACGCGCGGCGCTGGCGTGCCCACGCCACCACGGTCACCGACCGGGCCGACGCGTTGTATCTCGCGATCAGGCTGGCCTGGGAGACCGACCAGCTGGCCGAGATGGCGGAACTGACCGCCGAGGTCGAGTCGCTGATCGCCGAGCTTCCGCCCGGCGCCGACCAGGCCCGGGCAATGACCGCGGTCGCCCAGTCGGCGATGCTGCGCGACGACATCGACGGCGCGCTGCGCTGGGCGGACGACGCCCTGGCCCTCGACGAACGGTTCGACCTGCCCGTCGTACGGCTCGCCGCGCTGGTGGAACGCGGTTCGTCGCTGTCCGCCCGACCGGCCACCGCCACCGCCGGACGGGACCTGCTGGCCGGCGTGGTGGACGAGGCGGAGAAGCTCGGTGAGTGGGTACTGGCCGCCCGTGCCCTCAACAACCTCGGCCAGAGCCTGCCACCGGCGTCTCCGGCCGAACACGCCGAACTGCTGGAACGGATGCGGGTGAACGCCGAACGGGCCGGCTTCGAAGCACTGGCGGTCGCCGCGTACCACCAGGGTCGGGCCCGGCTGGCGATGCGCGAGGGTGACCTGCCCGCGGCGCTGGCCGAACTGGAACAGGGCCGCGACCTCGAACGCGGCTACGCCCGCAGCGGCCGACGGGCCGACGACTACCACTCGGTGTTCCTGGCCGGGCTCTACCTGGAATCCGGCCAACTCGACCGGGTCACCGAGCTCATCGCCGAACTGCGGGAGGCGCCGAGACATTTCGCGCCGACCCTGCCAGCGCTGGAGTTGCATCTGGTCTGCCGGCGCGGTGACCTGACCGCAGCGCAGCGGCACCTGGCCGAACTGTTCGCCGGGCTGCCCGCGCAGAGCTGGCGCAGCGGTTCGCAGGCACACGACCTGGTCTCCGCTGCGCTGCAGATCGGCCTGCCGTTGCCGGCAGTGGACCGGTTGGGCCGCGAACTTCTCGACGCCGACGTCTGGGACGACTACCGCACCCTGGTCGACGCGCAGCTCGCCGAGGCGCACGGCCGGCACCAGGATGCGTTGGCCGGATTCCGTACGGTCCTGGACTCACCGGTCCTGCCGCGGTCGGCGCGCGGCACCGCGCACCTCGGTGCGGCCCGCTGTCTGCTGGCGGCCGGCGCCAGCGAAGAGGCGGAGCGGTTGGTGACCGGCGCAGCGGCATTGTTGGCCCGGTGGTCAGGATGGCGGGTCGCGCAACTGGACGCGCTGCGTACCCGGCTCGGGCTGCCGGACGGCACCGGCCCGGCCGCGGTGACCGGCGTGGCGAGCCTGACCCCGCGCGAGCGGGAGGTGGCGCTGCTGCTGGCCGATGGCCTGACCAACGCCGAGCTGGCGCGTCGGCTGTACATCTCACCGAAGACCGCGGCGGTACACGTCTCGAACATCCTGCGCAAGCTGACGGTGGCGTCGCGTACCGAGGTCGCCGGGCAGCTCGCCACACCCTGACACCAGCGGCACCGGTCCTGGCAGTACCGGCCCTGGCAGTACAGTCAGTCCGGTAGGGCCACCCGAACCCGGTCCAGCTGCGCCTGGAAGGTGACGTTGGCTTCCCAGCCGTCCACCTGCGGGGTGTCGGCGCCCAGCCAGATCGGTTCCGCCACACCGTATGCGGCCAACTGGTCGGCCAGCCCGGCCCGGCCGACCACGATGCAGGCCTGCCGGTGCCGGGACGCCAGTACGCACAGCCGACCCGCCTCCAGGTGGAAGGCCGAAGCGTCCCGCCGACCGGACAGCGGATGCCAGGCCACCACCACCTCGAACTGCCTTCCCTGCAAGCGGTTCGCGGTGTCCACGGTGACGGTGCCGGGTGGTATGCCGAGCTCGGCGGTGGCCGCGTCGACCGCGGCCCGTACGTACGCCCGCTGGTCCCGGTGCGTCACACCCACCGCGATGTCCGCGGCGGTCAACGGCCGGGATCGGTGTTCGTCCCTGGTGGTGGCCGCGCTACCGGCCAGCCGGGTGACCAGGGCGGCGATCACCCGCACCGCCTCCGGATCGGTGCGCGGCAGGTACGCCTCGGGCAGCTCCAGCAGCCCCCAGCCGGTGTCCGCGGCGACCCGCAGCACCTCGTCGTAGCTGTCGCGTACCGCCGGGTCCGGCAGCCGCAACGCACGCTGACCAGGTTCGGTGCCGGCCCGGAAAGCCCTGGTGTAGAACGCATCGGAGATCAGTGCGGCAGCCGACGGCGGTAGCCGCCAGCTGACCGGCAGCGGCACCACCGGGGTTTCCGGATGGTTGCGCAGTACCGTGCCCGCGGCGGTGTCCAGCGGCCACGTGGCCATCGAGCGCACCACGTACTCGTCCGCGGTGGTGAAGGGCGCGAGCTGGCCCGGGTCACCGACCATCAGCAGCCGGTCGAACAGCGGCGCGACACGTACCAGCGCCGCCGAGGACATCTGGTACGCCTCGTCCACCACACCCAGGTTGAAGTGGTGGTCCTCGGCGGAGACGAACGCCCACTTCGCCGAGGTGGCGATCACCACCGGGCAACCGGCCAGATCGGGCAGCTTCGTGGCGTAGACGATGCCGTCCGGGCCGTCCGACGGCACCGGGTGCTTGCTGCTGAGCAGCCGGCCGACCTGGACGCCGGCGTCGGCCAGGTCCGCGGCCAGCGCCCCGACGAGGTCGTCGGCCTGGTCGTTGGTCTGGGTGATGACCGGCACCCGGTCGCCGTTCGACACCAGCCGCTGGGCCAGCTGCCGTACGAGGGTGGATTTCCCGGCACCCGGTGGCGAATCGACCACCACGGTACGGGCGCCCCCGGCGACGTACTGCCAGGCCCGCTCCACCGCAGCGGCATGCTGCTGGGCCGGGTCCTGTTGCGCGGCAACAGTTTCCTGACCACCGCGGATCGGTACGCTCATCGCGGCGCCTCGCCGTCGGCCACCTCGTCGTCGGCGGGTCGGTGCGTCCAGGGCAGCTCGTCGGGCAGGTTGTCCGGGAACACGTCCTGTCGGCCGAACGGCGCCAGCACCACCGGCTCGGCCAGCACCGGCAGCACCGAGTCCGCCTGCGCCGGCTTGCGCCCCATACCCTCGACCACCACGCAGTCCAGCACCCCGGTCGGATCCACCGCAGCGAGGCGTACCTTGACGCCGGGCCGGTCGGAGAGCCACAGCTCGGTCCCGACCGGCCGGTCGAACGGCAGGTCCGGGCGTACCCGAAGCAGCGGGCGCAGCAGCCGGGTCCCCTTGGGGCTAGTTTCCCGCCGCTCGATGTCGCGGCCCACGACGGTACCGGCGAGCGCCTCACCGGCCGCCACGTACCGGGCCATCACCCGCGGGTCGTCGGCCGCCATCTGCCGTTCCAGTGCGGCGGTACGGGTCTCCAGTTCGGCCAGGAACCGGAACGAGCGGAGCTGGTCGAGGCGGCGGCTGAAGTGTGCGGTACCGGCCTCGACCCGGTCCAGGTGATGGCTCCAGACCCGCCGGTCGGACTCCCAGCGGACCGGTACGTGCCCGGCCTCGGGCAGCAGCGCCACCAGTTCCCGGGTCCGCCAGATTGCTTCCCAGGTCGGCGACAGCGCCTCGTCCAGGTGACCGCGCAACAACTCACCGGGATCCGCGCCCCCGGCCGGACCGGTGTCCGCGCCCCGGTGGTAAGCCTGCACCGCCGGCGCCAGGAAGTCGGTGTCCCAGCCCGGATCCGGCACCGGGCCGGCGGCGGGCCGTTGCTCACCGACGGCTGCGGCGGCCGGGCCGTCACTGCCCGCCGGCGGGTCGACCCAGCCGAGCGCGGCGTGCAGGTCGGCATCCTCGGCGGGCAGTTGCCCGGTGGTCCAGTGGCTGGTCAGCAGGTCGGTGGCGGCCAGCACCAGGGAGCTGCCGGGCAGTACCCGCCGGGTCGCCAGGAAGCTCAGATCCGCGCCGGCCCGGGGAAGGGCTGGATCCACCGGGAAGTCGCCGTCGGTACGCAGGTAGCGCAGCGAACGGCCAAGTGCGTCACACAACCAGGATGCCGTCGGGCCGTTGGCGACCAGCAGCTGCGGCGCGTCCGGGCAGACACTGTCGTACCCGGTCACCAGGCCCTTGCGGTCCAGTCGGGGTACCTCCTCCCGGGCGGTGTAGCCGGCGAGGTGCTCGGCGAGGTCGTCGGCGAACTGGCGCAGCGCGGCGAAACGCTGCTGCCGGTCCCGGGGCTCGGCGACCACGACGGTACGCCACCGGTCCGGCGCGGTGCCGTAGCGCAGACCGACCGGGGCGCCCGGCTCACCGGCCAGGTGGTAGCCCACCACCACCAGCGGCTGGTCGGACAGGAAGGTGTGCCGCCGACCGGCAGCCGGCAGTGCACGTCTGTGTGCGCGGGCCTGCAGGCGCAGGTAGATACCGAGTTCGTCCATCAGCCGATGAGTTCCAGCGCCTTCGCGGCCCGGCCCAGCCCGTCCACCAGGGCACGTTCGGCGGCACCGGACGGCGCCCGGTCACCGTGCGCCAACGCCAGTACGTCGTCGACCCGGCCGACCCCACCGCACATGTTGGTGGCGGCGCTGCCGACCCGGGCAACCGCGTCGCGGGAGTCGTTCTCCTGCCGGCAGAAGGTGAACAACGAACAGCTCAGGCAGCCGTCACCGAACCGGTGGTCCAGTGCGCCGATCGCGTCGGCGGTCTGCTGCGCGGCGGCCCGCCGGGCCTCCTCGTCCCCGGCCGGTGGCGGCGCAGGCAGCGCGGGTACCCCGGACAGATTGGGCAGGATGCGGTCCGGATCTGCGAAGGTGGCGAGGATCTGGGCCAGCCGGCGTACCTGCGGGGCCAGGTCGAGCACCGCGCCCGTGGGCTGGAGGGAGAAGTTGCGCGGCAGTACCAGCAGCCCCCGGGTGGCGATCCGGCCGGCCGGATGGCCGAGCTCCTCGGCGAGCTGGCGGGTGGCCAGTACGTGTACCGCCAGCTGCCGGGCGGTCGCGGCGACCTGGCCGGGGTCGGCCACCCCGTCCACGCACGGGAAGGTACGCCACTGCACCGGGTGTAGTACGCCGCCACTGGTGTAGGCGATGGCGTCGAGTTCCAGGTAGATCTGCCGGCTGCCCAGCCGCAGTGGCAGTACGGGGGAGCGCAGCAGGGTGAGCGTCGCGTCGTCGGTGTCGTCGAACATCCTGGCCAGTTCCTGCCGGGTACGGGTGGCCGGCGACGGCACGGCATCGCCCGGGGACTGCGAACCCGCTCGCGGCGCGGACAGGTCCTTGTGCCGCGCCTCGCGTACCGGGACGCCCAGGTGTTCGCGGACCAGGGCGAGCAGCGGGCCCATCCCGTCGTCGGTACAGAGACGCTCGAACTGCAGGCTGCGGGCGTGCGCGAACGGGCTCTGCCGGCCGGGCGGGCAGCCGAGAAGTTCGGCGACGGCGTTCAGCGGCAGTTCGGCGGCGTCCAGGATCTCCCGCCGGGCGCAACCCGGCACCTCCAACAGTCCGGCGATCCGGCGGGCGGTGAGGGTCTGCTGCCCGAAGCCGCCTCGGAACCGCGAGAACTCCGCGGACAGTTCCACCTGCTACATCCTTCCGGCTGCGGCCCGCCCCTGCCACACCCGGTCGCGCGCCAGCTCGTTCGGCGGCCCGGGCGCGCCGACCGTACCATCCGCGTGCGCCACCATCACGTGGGTGATGGCGGCGCTACGTACTGTCCGTTCTGCGGGCAGGTCAGTCGCCGACGTCCTTCATCGCGCCCCACCCGTGCCAACGGTCCAGTTCGATCCAGGCGCTGACCCGCTTACGGTCCCGCACCGGGTACGGGTTGCCGCCGTAGTGCGTGGACAGCCGGTCGATGTCGGTCAGTTCGGGGTCGTCCTTGATCTCCACGACCCGGCCCTGCACGCTGACGTGGGTGTACCAGTTGTCGCTGGCCATCACGGTCAGCGAGACCCGCGGATCCCGACGCAGGTGTTCCAGACGCTTCCGACCCTCGTCCATGTTGACCAGGATCCGGCCGTTCTCCCACAGGTACCAGGTGGCCACCGAGACCGGCTGACCGTGCCGACCGATGGTGGTGATCACCGCGGGGTTCGGCTTGGCCAGCAGTTCGCCGACCTCATCCGGTACGGGTGTCTTGGGCATTGACGATCTCCTTCCAGAGTGATCGCTTCGAGTACACCACCGACGCCCACGCTCCGCCGGTTGATCCGGGCACACCGCCCGGCCGGCTCCGGGGTCAGCGGGCCGGGGCAGCGAGGGTGGCGGCCAGTACGGCCCGCTGGGTGGGCCGGGCTTGCAGGTAGCGCTGCCGGCCGGCGTCGGTGAGGCAGACGAAGACACCGCGGCGGTCCAGGTCGCACAGTCCGCGGGAGACCAGGCCGTGCTTCTCCAGGCGGGCGACCAGCCGGGATCCGGCGCTCTGGCTGAGGGTGAGCGCGTCGGTGAGTTCCTGCGCCCGGTATTTGTCCTTACCCCCGTCGACCAGGCGTTCCAGCGCCTCGAATTCGCTGACCCCGATCCCGTGCCGGTCCTGCAGTTCGCGCTCCAACGCGCAGGAGACCGCGGCGTGCCTGGCCAGCAGTTCGTGCCAGCGGGCCACCAGTGCCCGCTCGTCCGTCTCGTTCACGGCTCCGAGGCTAACACATGCACAAGCATTAGATGCATCACAATTTAATGCGTTGGCATTAGATGCAGATGCATGTAGCTTCCGGGTATGACTTCCTCCGACCCCACCGCACATCGCTTCAGCCCACAGCTCTGGGCACTGCTGCTGGTCGTGTGCATGGTCATGGCCCTCGACGCCCTCGACGTCTCCATGGTCGGTGTCGCCCTGCCGTCCATCCGGGCCGACCTCGGCCTGTCCACCTCTACCCTGCAGTGGGTGGTCAGCGGATACGTACTCGGCTACGGCGGTCTGCTGCTGCTCGGCGGCCGGGCCGCCGACCTGCTCGGCCGGCGCCGCGTCTTCCTCATCGCGCTCGCCGTGTTCGCCGCGGCCTCACTGCTCGGCGGGCTGGTCGACGATGGCGGCCTGCTCATCGCCGCCCGGTTCGTCAAGGGCATGGCCGCCGCCTTCACCGCACCGGCCGCACTGTCCATCGTGACCACCACGTTCCCCGAAGGTCCCCGCCGCAACCGGGCGCTGTCGATCTTCGGCGTCTTCGGGGCCAGCGGCTACTCCCTCGGCCTGGTCTTCTCCGGACTGATGACCCAGGTGGGCTGGCGGTGGACGTTCCTGCTCCCGGTACCCCTCGCGCTGGTCACCCTGCTGTTCGCGGTCCGGCTCGTCCCGCACGACCACCGGGCCCTCCGGCATGCGTCATCGCACCGGGGCTACGACGTGCCAGGCGCCATCACCGGCGTAGCCGCCGCGCTACTGCTGGTCTTCACCGTGGTCAGCGCCCCGGCCGTTGGCTGGACGTCGGTACGCACCCTCGGCGGGGCTGCCACCACCCTGGCACTGGCCGCGACGTTCGTCACGGTCGAACGCCGCAGCCCGCAACCACTCGTACGGCTCGGCATCCTGCGCAACGGGCCGCTGCGCCGGGCGAACCTTGGCGTCGTGCTGTTCTTCGGCAGCTACGTGAGCTTCCAGTTCGTGGTCATGCAGTACCTGCAGTCGGTACGGCACTGGAGCCCGCTGATCACGGCGCTGGCGTTCCTGCCGGCCGCGCTGAGCGTGGCCATCGGCTCACCGCGTACCGCGGTGATCGTGGACCGGATCGGCACCGCGCCGACGATCGCCGCCGGGGTCGCCGCACACGCAGCGGCGTACCTGCTGTTCTTCCGGGTAAGCGAGCACTCCAGCTACCTGACCTCGGTACTGCCCAGCATGGCGCTGCTGGGCCTCGGCTTCATGCTCGCCTTCCCGGCCTTCAACATCCAGGCCACCGCCGGCGTCGTGGACGACGAGCAGGGCCTGGCCGGCGGGCTGTTCAACAGCTCCGCGCAGATCGGTGGCGCGGTGGTGCTGGCCGTGGTCACCGCGGTGCTCACCGCCAACGGCGGTGCCGGGGCCTCGGCGCACGCCCTGCTCGGCGCGTTCCGGCCGTCCCTGGCAGTGATCAGCGGGGTATCGGTACTCGGACTACTGCTCGCCGTACGCGGACTGCTCGCGGCCCGTCGGACGGCATCCGCGCCAACCGACGTCGCAGCAGCAACCGACGTCATCGAGCCCGCAGCCATCGCGGAACCGGTACTCGCCCAGGGCGCCGGGGAAGCACTGGCCACCAGCACCGCCTGACGAAGAGGTGCCCCGGCGCCGTCCCGAACGGTGCCGGGGATCGGTCGACGCTGGCCGCCGACCGTGCCCGCGCCGCTCAGCTGGCCTCGGGCGCCAGTTCGTTGTCGGGCACCAGGGTGGTGTCGAACTCGATCCTGATCTCGTCGGCGAGCTTCAACGCGCCCAGGAACGCCGAGTACGGCCGGATACCCCACTGCGACTGCAGCAGGGTGGTCTCGCCGCGTACCCGGCCGTCGGCGGAGACGGTACCGGTGACCGTGAGGGGCCGGGTCGTACCGGCCACGGTCAATTCGCCGACCAGCAGGAACCCGTCCGGGGACCGGCCGACGCTGGTGGTCCGGAACGTGATCGTCGGGTGTGCGTCGGCGGACAGCAGTTTCTCGCCCCGCATGGTGCGGACGATCTCGCCGCGGTCGCGTTCGGTCAGCGGTTTGAGTCCGCCGTGACCCTCCCGTACCCGCAGTCCGTCGGTGGCGACGGTGACGCTGGCCTGCTGCTCGCGTCCCACCTCAGCCCGACCGGACCAGCGGGTGGCCTCGATGGTCAGATCGTGACCGGCCCGGCGACCCAGGCCGGTCCGGGAGGTGTGCAGCAGCAGTTGTCCCTGACCGGCCCCGAACCGGTAGCTTCCTTCGGCGATCTCCACAGCTACCTCCCCCGCCGGTTGACTCCTTCATACCCTGGCGGGTCGCTCCGCGTACGGGATCCGGTCAGAAGGCCGTTCCCGCCGGTCACCGGACCCGGTGACCGGCGGGAGTGGGTCGTCGACCCGCCGGGATGCTCAGCCGGTGACCCGGGCGCCCAGCCGGCGACCCGGGATGCACCGTCGGTTACTCAGAGTGCCTGCCGGACGATACCGCCGGCCACCGCACACCAGGTGGTGGTGTCCACCGACCCGGTCGAGGACACCCGGTGCAGGGTCTGCAGGTCAGCCACGGCGGCCGCGGTCACCGGGCCGTAGTCGCCATCGACCGCGACGTTCGAGTAGCCCTTGTGGTTCAGGATGTACTGCAGCCCCCGTACCGCGTTCCCGGTCGATCCGGACGACAGCGCGGGTACGAGCGTCTCCCAGGTGCCGGTGGTCATGGTGGCGTCGGGATCGACCGGCAGCCCGCGGTTGCTCTGCCAGTCCTGGATCGCGTTGATGGTGGCGTTGTCGAAGGTTCCGCTGGGTGTCACCGTGTAGCCGCGGTACTTCAACAGGTACTGGGTGAGCTTGACGACCGGTCCGCCGACGAAGCGCCAGATGTCGGGCCAGCGGCGGGCCGGTGCAGAACCCGAGCTCTCGCCCAGTCCGGCCTCCACGCCGCGGCGCAGGGCCGGGAAGGTGCGGTAGAAGGCGATGCCGGGGCAGTCGGTGTCGCGGAAGTCCCAGTGGCCGAAGATGTCGTAGGCGTGCAGCCCGTACTGCTGGCAGACCGTCACGCACAGCTTGGTCAGCGAGGTGACCAGGGCCTGTGGCGGGGTCTGGGTGACGTACGTGCCCTCGTTCTCGATCCCGATCGCGTTGCCGTTCTCGCCGGGGCAGTGCGCCGAGACGACCTGATGCGCTCCGCCGTCGAGGGTCTCCAGGCTGCGGTGTCGGCCCTCCAGCACGTAGCCGCCACGGCTGACCGTGAAGTTCTGCCCGGTGTCGGCCCAGCCGTTGTTGTCCATGTGCAGGTCCTGGCAGTCCCGGGCGAGTTGCAGGGCGTGTGCCCGGGAGTAGTCCGTGCTGTTCGGAAACGCCATGTGGTGCACGATGATCTTGTTGGTGACGTTGGTGCTGATCTGGATCGTGCTGGACGGCGGTCGGGCACCCCAGTCGTCGCAACCGATGATGAAGGACGTGTCGGCGTCCGGGGTGACGGCGGCCTGTGCACTGCCTGGGGTGGCGAGTTCGCCGCCGAGTACGGCGACGGTGGCGGCGCCGAGGCTCACCTTGAAAAGGCTGCGTCGGCCAAGGGCTGGGGGCTGCTGATCCATGGATCGTCCTCCGAAGACTGACAAATGACATTCTTCGTTGCCGGGCTCACATCCACTGCAAAATATATGCAAACCGGATTTCCTGCCAGCCCGTGGACAGAACGCCAGGTCAGCAGCCCAACTCGCGGGCGATCAGCGCGGCGCAGCCCGCCGCGGAGGTCGCCGTCGTGTCCACCGACAGGTCGTAGTCGATCCCCCGGTGCACCAGTTCGGCCTGCTCCCGGGCCATGCCCGGGGGCCGGTCCGACCGAGCCGCCTCCCGGGCCGCCGCCACCGCCGGCGCGCACCGTACCGCCACCCACAACGCCCGGCAGCCGGTCAGCGCCGCCCGCCACCGGCGCTGGGCGGCCGGTCCGCTGACGAACCCGTCCTGCACGATCACCCGCGCACCGGCCCGTACCATCGCGGCCACGCCGGCCATCCAGGCGTCCTCCAGCGCGGTGAACTCCTCCCCCAGTTCGATGCTTCCGTCCGTACCGAACTGGATGCCCGCGTCGGCGCCGGTCAGCCGGACCGGCATCGCGTCCAGCAGAGTGTCGACCGAAAGCGACAGCCACGGTTCGGCGAGCTGATTCTGCAACGCGACCGCGATCGACGACTTGCCCGCGCTGGACCCGCCGTTGAGTACGACGATCTGCACCGCCTCCGCCGCGCTCACCGGGATCCGGCCACGGCTCCGGGCCCGGCCGGTACGGTGCGCGGCATCCGCAGTTGCAGCGCCGGGTAGCGCGGTGTGTCGAAACCCAGCGACCGGTACAGCTCGATGCCCTTGCTGGTGGCGGTCAGGTTGACCCCGGACACCTCGGTATCCTCCCGGAACCAGTCGAGCAGCGCGGACAGGCACAGCCGGGCGTACCCGCGCCGTCGGCAGCGCGGGTCGGTACTGACACTGGAGACGTTGCCGCGCAGTCCGCTCAGGTTGCTCGGGCCCGGCGCGTGCCCGTCGCAGATACCCACCGCACTGGACACGACACCGAGTTGCGGGTCGTCCACCACGAACGCGGCGAACTCGCCCGGGAGCCGCAACCGGGCGGCGAACCAGTCGTGCGCCACGGCCCGCCACGGGGCCTGCGGATCACCGTCGTCGCGTCCCATGTCCTGCATCATCAGTGCCCGCAGCGCCACCAGGGCGGCGGCGTCGTCCTCGGTGGCCCGCCGCGGCGTCACCGCGGTCAGCTCATTGCTCGGCATCTCCCCATCCTCGGGCACCCACCCGGCGGGTCGGCAACCGACTTCCCACCGCCGCTGTGCCAGAAGCCCGCCGGCTCTGTACCTGCCGGCCAACAGGCGGGAAGATAAGAAAACAGTAAGTCTGCGTGCATCCGCCCCGCACGTCCGTTACCGCCGAGAGGATCCCCATGGCACCGAACCCGGACCCTGCGCGTCCCTTCCCGTTCCGGCTGGCCACCGCGCTGGCCGCCGCGCTCGTCGCAGTTCTCGTCGTACTGGGCGCACCGGCGGCCGGAGCCGCTGCGGCCCGGCTGACCGGCGGCCCGCTGTACGGCGGGATGGTGATGACCGACTCCTCGGGCTTCCGCTGCATCAGCGGCTTCAACGCCCACAGCGGCAGCACCTACTACGTGATCACCGCCAGCTCGTGCACCAGCAGTGCCAGCTCCTGGTACATCGGCGGCGACTACCTCGGCCCGTCGGCCGCTTCCGGCTGGCCCGGTGGCGGCTACGGCCTGATCAAGGTGGCCGACCCGACCCATTGGCAGCCGCAGGGCGCCATCCGGGTCGCGGGCGCGACCGTGCAGATCACCGGTGCCGGGAACGCGACGGTCGGCCAGCAGGTCTGCTACGGCAACGAGACCAGCAGCGGCGTGCACTGCGGCACGGTCCAGGCGGTGAACGTCTCGGTCAACTTCGGTGACGGCGTCATCTACGGGCTGACCCAGACGAACATGTGCCATCAGCCGGGCGACACCGGCTCGCCGATCTTCTCCGGCAGCACCGCGATGGGTGTGCTGGTCGGTGGTTCCGGTGACTGCTCCAGCGGCGGCACCACGTTCTTCCAGCCACTGCCCCAGGTGCTCAGCCAGTACGGACTGGCGCTGGTCTAGCGCCGGTCCACCGGTAGCTTCTCGGCCGGCCCGTCGACACCCGGCGGGTCGCCGAGTTCCCGTGCGTACCAGATCTCCGCGTACGGGTTGTCGTTGTAGGCGGGGACCTCGGCCCAGCCGTGCCGCACGTACATGGCGCGCGCCTCGGTCAGATCCAGCCGGGTGTCCAGCACGATCCGGTGCGCGCCCAGCTCACGGGCGGCGGCATCCACCGCGGCGAGCAGCTGACGCCCGCCCCCGGTGCCGCGCGCCTCCGGGCGGATGTACATCCGCTTCAGCTCCGCGATCCCCGGCGACAACAGATGCAGCCCGGCGCAGCCGGCCGGTTGCGGACCGTAACGGGCGAGCAGGAACACCCCGGTGGGCGGCGCCAGGTAGTGGCTGGGCGAGTCGGCCAGACCCGTCTCGATCTCCTCCGGCGTGGACCGACGGTCGAAATGCAGCAGGAAGTACCGGTCGCTGACCTCGGTGAAGTAGTCGCGCAGCAGCGCGAGCGCGTCCGCCGAGCCGACGTCCACCGGTGCGACGGTCCAGGTCACGCTGCGCGTCTCAGTACCGGTCATGTCCGCATTCTCACCGACCACCCGGCGGCGCTGCCAACGGGTCTGACAACCGGTACCCGCGCCGGGCGACCGCAGTGCCCACCCGCGACGTTCTTACCTTCGTGAGAAGCGAGGTCACATGAGACGAGCCGACAGTCTGTCCGAGTTCATGCTGGCCCGTGGGCCGGCGCCGTCCCGGACCGCGTACCTGCTCACCGGCAGCCATGAGCGGGCCGAGGATCTGCTGCAGTCCGCGCTGGCGAAGGTGATTCCGCGGTGGAACCGGCCGCGACCTGCCGCTCGGCAGGGCATGGATCGTACGGGGCGGCCGGTCGCTGATCACCACGTACAGCAAGGGAACACAGCAGTCGGTGGAGAGCGTCGCCTGGTGACCGGCCGGGCGAGGGTGACCGCCCGGTTCGGGCTGCCGCCCGGCCAAGCTCAGGGTGACGAGAACATGCAGTACGAGATACCGGGCGCGACCAGCAGGTCCCCCGCCCTGTACCTGCCGGGCTGACCTACCCACCGCGCGGACCGTGACGTTCATGACTGAATGTCACGGTCGGCGCGGTGGTTGCGGTGACATGCTGAGATTGATGATGTGGCCGATGACATCGAGGAACAACTGGCGAAGGCTGCCGAGGCCGTCCGCGAACACGAGGTGACCGCCCAGCGCTGCGCGGACCTGCGGGCCCGGTGCCAGGAGCTGGAAAACCAGCTGGTCGACCTGCGCGCCAAGCAGGTCGACGAGGACAAGGACGTCGAGCGACTGGAAGGGCTGTCGCTGACCAGAGTTCTGGTGTCGTTGCGGGGCAACCGGAACGACACGCTCGCGCGGGAACGGGCGGAGGCCGACGCGGCCCGCTACCGGGTGGCCGAGGCCCGGGCCCGGCTGGAGGCCGTGCAACGCGAGTACGCCGCCGCCCAGCACCGCAGATCGACACTCGACGGGGCACCGGGTGAATACCGGACCGCGTTGGACGACAAGGAACGGCACCTGAGCGGGTCCGGCGATCCGCGTGGCCGTCGACTGCTCGAACTCGCCGACGAGCGGGGACGGCTGCACGCCGAGATGCGAGAGATGGCCGAGGCACTACAGGCCGCCGGCGACGCACGGCGCGCCCTGGCCACGGTCCAGCAGCAGCTGGGCAAGGCGTCGGACTGGTCGACCTACGACACGTTCTTCGGCGGCGGCGCACTCAGCAGCGTGATGAAGCACGACCGGTTGGACGACGCGGCGAAGGCGGCCGCACATGCCGACCGGCGCCTGGCCGTCTTGCGCACCGAGCTCGCCGACGTACCGGATCTGCCGGTGACCGCACCGGAACTGGCCGTCGACGGACTGACCCGGTTCGTGGACGTGTGGTTCGACAACATCTTCACCGACCTCGCCGTCGGCGACCGGATCAAGAAGGCCAAGCGCAGCGTGGAACGCTGCCTGCAACTGGTCGACGAGGTGGAGAACCGGCTGCGGCAGCGCTCGGCGCGGGCCGGCGCGACCCTCACCAGCCTGGACCAACAGCGCCGCGAGCTACTGACCGGCTGACGGCACACGGTGCCCGACGGTCCGTGCCCGGCATCTCACCGGGTACGGGCCGTCGATGTCAGCGCAGCGTCGCCACGAAACTGCGGCCGTACGCGTGCCGGGTGGTGACCTCGATGCGGGTACCGCCGGGGACCCGGCTGACCCGTACGCCGTCGTCGGCCGAGACCACCCGCATCGCCCGGCCCCGCACGACGACCGAGACGCTGTCGCGGGCGGTCGTCGGGTCGGCCACCGCGATCGAGGTGGTGCCGTCCCTGTCCTTGCGTAGCAGCACCGACGCCGGGCCGTCGATCGACAACCGTTCCACCTGGTGGCGGCCGTCGGCGAACACGTTCGCCGCGACGATACCCAGGCCACGGTGCGCGACCGCCTGCACCCGGGTGTCGTTGACGAGGACGTACACCGGCCCGTGGGCGTACGACCGCATCTTCTCCTCGCTGGCGCGGGGAACCAGCGCATACGCCAGTGCGGTGTGCGGCGCGCCGGCGGAGCGTTCGACGGAGACGCTGAGGACCTTCTTGCTGATCATGGTGTCGGGGTTGGAGCGGCGGACCTCCCGCCGGCTGCGGGTGACGGTGTCGAGCGCGACGGTCGGCTGCGGGCCGGACAGGAACGCGTACCCGACGGCGGTCTGCTGGCTGGCGTTGGCGTACCGCAGCCAGGCCAGCGGCGCGGTGCCGGTACCGGAGAAGGCCGCACCGTCGCGTAACCGGCCGGTGAGCGTGACGGTGTCCGACACCGCGGCGATCCGACTGTCGAGCGTCGTACTGGTGGCGCGGGCGGCGGAGTCACCGACGCCGGCGGCCAGTACCACGATCTCGTCGTCGAACATGAACCATGACTTGGTCGCGTCGGCGTTGCGGTAGGCGACGAAGTCGTCGGGCAGCTCGCCGGCCTGCACGGCGATGTAGGGCACGTCGTCGGCCTGGACGAACCCGACCGCGCCGTAGCCGTCGAGGCTGGCACCACCGGAGTGGGTGTTGGTGCCGCACGGGAAGTAGACGTAGGTGTTCTGCGACTCCGACGAGGAGGTGAAGCCTGCGTCGGGGTTGTCGTACCAGTCGGTGCCGTACAGCTCGGGGATGCTCTTGCGGGTCTCCACCGGCGCGGTGACGCCGCTCAGCCGGTAGGGCGGGACGGTGGTGAAGTAGTCGACGCCGAACGCCTGCGTCTGGTCCTGCCCGGACAGGTAGAGGTAGTGCGACCCGTCGCCCTGGAACCAGGGCATCAGGTTCTCCCCGCTCATGTACTCGTACCGGCTGATCCGCGACGAGCTGCGGGACAGCGCGAACGCGTAGCCGGGCCGCAGGTGCACGGTCCTGTCCATGGCGTTGAACGCGACGTTGCGTTCGGCGGGGTTGAGGTCGTGGGCCGCTACCGAGTCATCGGCGAGGATGTCGGTGTAGCGGGCGATGCTGACCGGCGAGACGAAACTGGTCGGGTTGAGGCTGGCCCGGGAGCTCTGCCGGACGAACTTCACGTAGCTCTGCAGTGCGGTGGCGTCGGTGCCGGTGGCGTAGGCGGAGAGGTCGACGACGGCTTCGACCACGGCGGCCACGTCGGTGTAGCCGGTGGTGGTGCGGCTGACGCCACGGCCCTTGACGATCTCCATCATCCAGCCCTCGAAGATCACCGGGGCGAAGCTGTTGACGACCCAGCCCTGCGCCACCCCGGTCAGGTCGTCGCCCTGTACGTAGCTGGTTCCGGCGAGCAGCTTGATGGTCTGTACGACGCCGGTCAGCAGGACCTTGCCGTACGAGCCGGTGTAGGCGACGGAGGCGTGCTGGATGAACGAGCCGTCGGTGTAGAAGCCGTCGGTGACGTTGTGCGCCAGGTGGTACGGGTCGATGGTGGCCAGCACGGTCAGCTGGTCGGCGAGCGCCTTGCTGATCCGGGCGTCGTCGCCGAGCACCGCGCCCTGCAGCATCCGGTTGGTGGTGATGTTGGCCAGGTTGGCGCCGGTGTGGAAGCGCGAGTCAAGGTCGACATCGCCGTTCTTGCCGCTGCGCAGGTAGCCGTCCATCGCGGTGACGTAGGTGGCGGTCAGGTCCGGCCGGTAGGCGGCGAGCTGATCTGCCAACAGAACCAACGTCCTGCTGACGTGGGTGGGGATGCCGATCTCCCAGTTGAACCAGTTGCCGTAGTAGCCCTTCGCCTGGTCACCGAAGTAGTTGTCGTAGAGCCAGACCAGGCCGTCGATGACACGCCGCTGCACGGTCACGTCGTCGTCCAGATCCGACGCGGTCGCTCCGGGCGTGCGGGTGGCCAACGCGATCTCGTACAGGTACTGGTAGGACCTGGTCAGGTTCGGGTCGCTGGTGCCGAGCGCGAGGCCGTGGAAGAGTTCACCGGCCGCGGCGCCGTCCATCGCGGTGAGGTGGGCGTGCGCGGCCGAGTCGATGGCCGCGAGTTTGGTGCCGACCTCGGAGCGGGCGTTGGAGTCGGCGGTGCCGGCGAAGACCGCCACGGTGTTGCGCAGGATCGCGGCATGGTCGGTGGGCGCGTCGTCGACGGCCGCGTCCGGCCGGGTACCGGCCCGGGCGCGCAGCGGCTGGGCCACCGCCAGCAGGCTCGCGGCGGGGACGATCGACAGCAGGGATCGGCGCGAAATCGACACGGGGGTCACTCCAGAGTTCACTTGGAAAGCGCTTGCCGCATTCAAGCAACCGGGACTCCCCCTGTCAATGACCCCCTTCATCGCAGGTAGCGCACACCATCGCGGATCGGCACGGGAAGCCGCCGGCCTCCGGGACGGTCGGAGATGCCGGCGGCGCCACCCCCGACCAGGCCGCGGTCACATGGGGTGCGGTGCGGCGATACCGAGCAGGTCCATGCCGAGCGCGAGCGTACGGGCGGTCACGTCACACAACGCCAACCGGCTGGTACGGGTCGGCTCCTCGGCCCGCAGCACCGGACAGTTCTCGTGGAACCCGGTGTACGCGGCGGCCAGCCCGTACAGGTAGCCGGCCAGCTTGTGACACTGACAGGTGGCCGCGACCTCGGCCACCACCTGCGGGAAGTTCAGCAGTTCCAGTGCGAGGGCACGCTCGGCGGGCGCGTCGAGCCCCACGGTGTCCAACTGCCCGGGCGCGTCGACACCGGCCCTGCGGAAGATGGACCGGATCCGGGCGTGCGCGTACTGCAGGTAGGGCGCGGTGTTGCCGTGCAGCGAGAGCATCCGGTCGTAGTCGAACACGTAGTCCTTACCGCGCTCGCCGGACAGGTCGGCGTACTTGACCGCGCCGGTACCGACCGCCCGGGCGATCCGGTCACGGGTCTCGGCGTCCAGTTCGGCACTGCGTTCGGCGACGGCGTCGGCGGCCCGCCCGACCGCCTCGTCCAGCAGGTCGACCAACTTGACCGAGTCGCCGGCCCGGGTGCGCAGGATCTTTCCGTCGGTGCCGAGGATCGAACCGAACCCGATGTGCTCGGCCGTGACGGACGGGGTGAGCCAGCCGGCCTCGCGCGCCGTCTCGAAGATCATCTCGAAGTGCTGGCGCTGCGGCGACCCGACCACGTACAGCAGACGGGTGCCGTGCAGTACGTCGATGCGGTGCCGGATCGTGGCCAGATCGGTTGCGGCGTAACCGAAACCGCCGTCACTCTTGCGTACGATCAGCGGCAGCGGTTCGCCTTCGCGGTTGTGGAAACCCTTCGGGAACACGCACTGCGCGCCCTGACTCTCGCTCAGCATCCCCAACCGGTCGAGTTCCTCCACCACCCCGGGCAGCGCGTCGTTGTAGGAGCTCTCGCCGGCGAAGTCGGCCGGGGTCAGCCGCACGTCGAGCCGTTCGTACACGGCAAGGAAGTATGCCTTGGACTGTTCGACCAGGGTCTGCCAGAGCCGCAGGGTCGCCCCGTCACCGGACTGCAGCGCCACGACGCGGCGGCGGGAGCGGTCCTGGAAGGTGGGGTCACTGTCGAACTTCGCGCGGGCCGCCTGGTAGAAGCTCTTCAGATCGCCGACGGACCGCTCGTGCGCCGCCTCGGCCTCCCCGACGTCGAGCATGTGTTCCACCAGCATTCCGAACGGGGTACCCCAGTCACCGAGGTGGTTCTGCCGGATCACCCGGTGACCCTGGAACTCCAGCACCCGGCTGATGGCGTCGCCGAGGATGGTGGAGCGCAGGTGCCCGACGTGCATCTCCTTGGCCGCGTTGGGTGAGGAGTAGTCGATGACCACGGTGTCCGGCTCCTCGGCCACCGCGACGCCGAGCCTGGGGTCTGCGACCAGCTGCCCGAGCTGCCGTCCGAGCGCCTCGGCGCGCATGGTGAGGTTGATGAAACCCGGCCCGGCCAGCTCGACCGTGTCGCACAGGTCGTCCAGTTCGGCGGCGGCGACGACCTCGGCGGCGATGTCGCGGGGGTTGCGCCCGAGTTCCCGTGCCAGGGCGAGGGCGGCATCGGCCTGGAAGTCGGCTCGCTGCGACCGGCGCAGCGCGGGATCGACCCGTCGACCTGCCACCGATGCGAACGCCGGCGCGAGCCGGTCGTGCAGAAGCGCTTCCAGATTGGCCATCGACCTGTCCATTCGTGTGGTGCGGCGCTGCGTTCAGCGCCGGCAGGTTGACACAACCTATCCGCCCTTGGACGGGTCGGGCCGCCCCTCTGCCTCCCACCGGCTACGGTCGGACCAATCGGCGGCACGTTGCGGTGGGGCTGAGCCGGCCGGACACCACCGGCGGGACCACGCTGCCGGACCGCTCGTGCTCAAGCGACGGATCAGCCGGTCGAGCGCTGCGCGGCGAGACTGCGCGACTCCATCAGGAAGTTGTCCACCATCGGCGGATCCCAGCGGCGGGTGTCGTCCAACAGCGGCAGGAGCAGCAGGCTCTTCAGCCGTACGACGGTGTGCGGGTCGAGGCTGGCGACCGGACCGGTCCGGCCCAACACCGCGGTACGCAGCACCCGTACGGCGGCATCCTCGTCGATGCCCTCACCAGTGTCGTCGTACGCGATCCTGGCCGCGGCGACGAAGTCGGTGATGTCGGCGACGGTCGGCCCGTCACCGAACCGTCGGCGGGCGGCGAGGCCGAACGCGGCGTCCAGCGCCACATCGTACCCGTGCGGTTCGACGTGCGGCAGCTCGCACTCGTACAGTTCGAAGTCGTGGCGCAGCAGCGCACCCAGTACCTCGAAGGGGTCATTGGGTGTGGTCATGAGGCTCCTTTGCGGGCCGATGCTGCCGGCATGCTGTCATGATCCACCACGCTCCTGGCGCTGTGCTGGTTCAGCGGGCCCCGCGACCGGTGCGATGCGGATGATGGTCCGGGCCACGGCCAACAGGTACATGACTCAGAACTGTACGGAATCCTGCGGGTGGCAGGTGGTACGCATGAGCGGCGCAGATCTGGGTACCCATCCGGTATGTCAGGAATCGATCCGGCCACGTTGACCGTCGCGGACCTGTACCGGGAACTGGAGAGTCTGTACCAGAGCCGGTTGGACGCCCTGCGCCACGCCGCGGACCAGGCGTGGCAGGAACACACCGAGCGGATGGGCGAGTTGGAGAGCGAGTACCTGCGCCGGTTCCCGGACCGCGAGATCGATCCGGCCCGGCTACGCTCCGGCGCCATCGGCACCTGACCGGCCGGGCCGCACCCATCGGCTCAGGCCGGCATCAGCTGGTCGTCCACTGGGTTGCCAGGGTGCGCGCCTCGGCAAGGAACTCGGTCAGCTTCGCCTCGTCCCAGTCCGGTGTGCCCTCCAGCAACGGCGGCAGCAACAGGCTCTCCACCCGGCCGAGGACCTTCTCGTCGATGTCGCTCAGGTCGCCGTCCTCACCGAGCGCGACGGTACGCAGGATGCGCTGCGCGGCGTCGGGGTCGATCTGGTCGGCGGCCTCCGGGAACTCGGTACGGGTCGCGGCCACGAACTCGGCGATGTCGGTGGCGCCCTGCCCGTGGCCGAACCGACGGTCCGCGGCGAGGGTGAACGCCGCGGTCATCGCGACGGCGAACTGCCGGGCATCGACGGTGGGCAGCGCCTCCTCGTACCGGCCGAGGTCGTGGCGCAGCAACGCACCGAGGGTGTCGTACGGGTCGGCCGTCGTCATGATGCTCCTTCAGCGGTTGCGGTTCCCGCATGCTCTCACGTCAGCGACGCCCGTCCGCGTACGACGACCCACGGATCGTCTGGTCAGCAGGTCCGCAGCGGTGGGGGTGTCAGGGCGGGACCGAGGATGCTCAGGCCCAGTTGACGACGTCCTCGTGCGGTAGCCGGGGAAGCCGGTCGAACCAGGCGTCTTCACCGGGGTGACCGATGTTGACCACCAGGATCGCCTGGTGGCGACCACCGGGAAAGAACTCGTCGGTGACCGCTGCCGCATCGAAGCCCCCCATCGGGCCGGCGGCGAGGCCGTGCGCCCGGATCGACAGCAGGAAGTAGCCGGCCTGCAGCGCAGCGTTGAACCGGGCGTGCTTCTCCCGCCCTTCGATGCCGACCTGCTCGAAGTAGTCCTTCATCGTGGCGCGTACCGGGAACACCTGCGGGATGAACTCGTGGAAGTCCGAATCGGCCGCCAGGATCGCGACGGCCGGCGCCTTGCCGGTCTTGGCCTGGTTGCCTTCGGCCATCAGCGGCACGAGCCGCTTCCTGCCGGCCTCGGTACGGACGAACTGCACGCGCAGCGGCTGCGTGTTGGCGGCGGTCGGCGGCCACTTGGCGAGTTCCCAGATCGAGGCGAGGGTCTCGTCGGAGACCGCTTCGTCGGTGAAGGAGTTCGCGGTGCGCGCGTCGGTGAACAGCAGTCCCCGCGCCCGGTCGTCGAGGACCGGCAGGCGGTTGGCTGTCTGATCGGTAGTCGTCGTCATTCCTGCTGCAAGTTCGGGAGCCGCCGGGAAATTCCTGGCGGTCCGCCCCGAAGTGAAGCACTCCACAGCGGGCAGGTCGCCACCGATCACCCGCGAGGAAAGGCACGACCTGCGCGACCACGGCGATCTACTCAGCGCGCGATGCTGATGACCTGGCCTGCGGCGGCCGGGTCCTGGACCGCGCGCAACATGAGGTGGGCGACATCGGCGCGGGGCACGACCACACCGCGCCGCAGGTTCTGCCCGTACGCGGTCCGGTACGTGCCGGTCAGCGGGCGGTCGGTGAGCCGGGGCGGGCGTACGACGGTCCAGTCGAGCCCGCTGTCCCGGATTGCGTCCTCCATCAGCGCGAGATCGTCGTAGTGCTTGCGCAGGGCCGTCTTCACCAGCGGCGTCAGCAGGTGACGCATCACGAACCCGTCGCCGGGGTCGTGTCTCGGCGGGCGAGGGCGACCGGGTGAGGCGACGGTGCCGATCGGGCCGGCGCTGACCACGGCGAGGCGCCGCACCCCGGTGGCCCGCATCGCCCCGATGATGGCCCGGGTGCCGCGGGAGGTGACGCCGACGTCGGTGCCCGAGCGCGGCCCCAGACCGGAGAGCACCGCGTCGGCGCCGTCGACCGCGGCGGCGAGCGTGTCCGGGTCGGCGGTGGCCAGGTCGGCGGTGGCCGGTCGGCGGTGACGGTGCGGACCGTGGAGTCGAGCCGGTCGGGGTTGCGTACCACGGCGGTGACGTCGTGGCCGGCGGCGACCGCCTGGTCCAGGGCGTGTCGGCCGATGCCGCCGGTGGCCGCGAAGATTGTCAGCTTCATCTGGCGCTTCCTCAGGGTGACGGGACCGTTCAGCCGCGCCGGGGCACCGCTGTCCAGGTAACCTGATGTCCGTAGACCATATAACACGAGGAGCATATCATATGAGTCCCGTATCATCGAGGGACGCGGACGCCGCCCGGAACCGACGCCGGGCCGCCAACCGCATCAAGGACTCGCTGCGGGAACTACGCAACCAGCTCTCGCTGCTCAACCATCAGGTCGGCAGCCGCCTCGAACTCCGGGACGTCGACCTGGACTGCCTCGACCTGGTCTCACGGCACGGCCCGCTCAGCCCCAGCGCCCTGGCCCGGCGGGCCGGCCTGCACCCGGCCACCATGACCGGCATCCTGGACCGCCTGCAGCGCGCCGGCTGGGTGACCCGCGAGCGCGACGCCGGATCGACAGACCGCCGCGCAGTCGCCGTACGGGCCCGGCGCGAGCGCAGCGCGGAACTCTTCGACCTGTTCGCGGGGATGAACTCGGCGATGGACGAGATCTGCGCCGGCTACCGCGACAGCGAACTCGACCTGCTGGCCGACTTCCTGCACCGCGCCACCGAAGCCGGCCGGAAGGCCACCGACGATCTCGTCGAGAATTAGTTCGCCCTATTCACGCCTTATTTACTAGATGCCGGTGATGTCAAGCAGAGGTGCTTGATCCCCACGTCTCCGTGTACGCGGCATGTCGGCCACGTATGCAGCCATTCCGTACCGTCCGCTCCGATGCCGCCGAGCGGCACCTGGATGGGCGCCTCCGGATGGGGGTGCCCTTGCTGAGAGGTGGCGCAATGGCCGAACTGAGTCGTCGAGGTTTCCTGGCCGCTGGTGTCGGCGCCGCCGCAGGGGTCGCCGTCGGCGCATCGACCCGCGCGAGCGCGGCGGCGCCGCCAGCCTTCCCGTCCACACCGTTCGCCCTGGGCGTGGCGTCCGGCGACGCACTGTCCACCTCGGTGGTGCTGTGGACCCGGATCGCACCGGAACCCACAGTCCAGGGCTACGGCATGGCAGGCCAGCCCTCCACCATGCCGGTGCACTGGCGGATCGCCACCAGCACGGCGAAACTGTCCGCCGACTCCACCAGCGTCGACCACGGCGACTTCTCCACCGTCAGCGACGACGTGCACTCGGTGCACGCCATCGCCAACGGGCTGACCGCCGACACCGCATACGTCTACCAGTTCTTCTACACCGAACCGGGTTCCGGCAAGAAGTGGTCCAGCCCGGTCGGCCACACCCACACCACCCCGGCGGCCAGCAGTACCCGGGCCGCACGTTTCGCGGTGGTCAGCTGTCAGGGCATCGGCAGCGACTCCAAACCCAAGTACTTCAACGGCTACGGCTACCTGTGCGACAACGCCGCTACCCTGGACATCGACTTCGTGATCCAGATCGGCGACTACATCTACGCCGATCAGACCACCCACTCCGGCGAGCACGGCAGCGCCTGCAAGACCCTGCCCGACTACCGGCTCCGGTACGGCGAATACCGGGTGCGCTCCAGCCTGCAGCGCATCCACGCGGCCAAGCCGTTCTACGCCTCCCCCGACGACCACGAGTGGTGGAACAACGTACACGGCGGCTCCAGCAACCTGGACGGGCGCACGGTGGAGCAGTTCAACTGGGCGATGCGGGCCTACTGGGAGCACATGCCGCTGCGTCACCGGCCGACCGGCCCGGACGCCAACGGACGGCGCTGGGCGAACTTCAACCGGACCATCCAGTGGGGCACGGTACTGGACATGTTCCTGCTGGACACCCGGCAGTACCGGACCCTGCCAGGCACCGGTACGGGCGCCACCATGCTCGGCACCACTCAGCGCGCCGCGCTGCTGAACAGCATCGCCGGCTCCACCCGCACCTGGACCGCACTGGCCTCGCAGGTGCCGCTGGGCAGTTTCGACAGCAGCACCGACAAGTGGGTCGGCTACCCGCACGAACGCGGACTGGTCACCAACGCGCTGGCCGCCGCGCACTCCGACGGTACGACGCGCAACGCGGTGGTGGTCAGCGGCGACGTGCACTGCGGCGTGGTGGCGAAGGTCAACGACCAGGGCACCAACAACTTCATCGCCACCGAGTTCGTCGGGCCGGCGATGACCAGTCTGCGTACCGGCGCGTATTCGACCAGCGCGACCGTCCAGCACGTCTTCACCTACAACGGCAACCCCGAGCAGGGTTTCATGTTGTGCAACGTGTCGCCGACCGCCTGGTCGTCGACCTACTACCTCGGTCACCACGTGACCGACCCGCACGGCGCGGTACGCAAGTCCCTGACCTTCCGGGTGCTGCCCGGCCAGGTCGGCGCGACGCAGGTATGACCGGCCCGCTACATAGCACCTGGAGGTCACCGATGAGAAGGAACGCAGGACTCGTACGAGGTCTGGCCGCCGTCGCGGTGGCGTCGGCCGCCATGGTGACCGGGCTGACCGGCGGACCCGCCGCCGCGGCGACCGCACCGCTGCCGGTGTACGCGCCGCACGGTACGAACGGTGAACCCAACGAGGCCGCCGATCCGGGCGTGGTACGCGACGGCGGCGACTTCGTCGCCTACACCACCGGCTCGCTGGCCCCGACCGCGCGCGGCGACTTCGCCAGCGGCCCATGGGTCAACACCGGACATTCACTGGCCCGGCTGGGCGCCTGGTCCTCCGGCGGCGGGGTGTGGGCACCCGACGTCGTACAGACCGGTGCCGGTTGGGTAATGTACTACGCCGCGCCGGCCACCGGGATGAACGGTCAACGCTGCATCGGGGTGGCCGTCGCCAGCAGTGCCACCGGCTCGTTCGCCCCGTCCGACACACCCCTGGTGTGCCCGAACACCGCGCTGAGGGCCGACGACACGGTGCCCGGCCGGCCGGTGGCCGGCGCCGGGGTGATCGACCCGTCGCCGTTCCAGGCCGCCGACGGCAAGCGGTACCTGCTCTACAAGACCCAGCAGACGCCGTCCTCGCTGCGGATGCTGCAGTTGCGGGCCGACGGAACCCGGGCCGCGTCCGGTGCGGTCAGCAAGGAACTGGTACGCAACTCCGGCATCGTGGAGAACCCGGTGATGGTGCAGCGCGGCAGCCAGTACGTGCTGATGTCGTCCCGGTACGGCTACGACAACTGCAGTTACGCGACTGTGTGGTGGCGTTCCACCTCCCGCTGGAGTTTCGACGACAACGCCTCGCACTCGCTGATGACCACCTCCGGCACCGGTATCTGCGGGCCGGGCGGCGCCGATGTGGTGGCCGCGCTGGACGGCGGTACGAGACTGTTCCTGCATGGTTGGCTGTGCGACTTCAGCACCGGCCCGAAGGCGTGCACAGCGACCACCATCGCCAACCACTCGCACCACCGGGCGATGTACGTGGCCGTACTGGGCTGGGGTTCCGACGGCGCCACTCCGGTCGTCTCGAAGTTCCTGAACCCCGGCGACTAGCGGGTCGGCCGGTCCGGGCGGAAAACTGACCACCCGGGACGGTCGTCCGGGATCAGGTGACCCGGGGCCGAGACAGGGCGGTCCCGGGCCCCTCCCCGTGGAAGGCGGTGCGGCATGGACGAGTCGGGGCTCCACCTCCGGGTCCTCGGGCCGGTCGAGGTCCGCGACGCCACGACCGGGACGGTGCCACTGGCACCCCGGCCCCGGCTGCTGCTGACCGCACTTGCCCTCAACGGCCCGTCGGTAATGCCGTTCACCCAGCTCACCGAGGTGCTGTGGGACGATCAGCCACCCCCGTCGGCGCGCGCGAACCTGCGTTCGTACGCGGCGGCGGTGCGTTCGGCACTGACCACCGGCGGCTGGGGTCGGCTCTGCCGGCACGACTACGGCTACACGCTGCGGGTGGCGCCCGGCGAGGTGGACGCCGAACTGTTCGGCACGCTGGTGGGCCGGGCCGAGGGCGCCCTGCTCGACGGTGATCTGCCCGGCGCGGCCGTACTGCTGGAGCAGGCCCTCGCCCTGTGGCGGGGGGCCGCCGGTGAAGGGCTCCCGCACGCGCCGGCCCTGGCCGGCCGGTTGGAGGCGTTGGCCGAGCAGCGTCTGGTGGCGCAGGAGACGCTGATCGAGACGCGGCTGGCGTTGGGTGGGCACCGCGCCCAGATCCCGGTGCTGCGTACCCTTCTCGCCGCGAACCCGCTGCGGGAGCGGTGCTGGGCGGCGCTGATCCGGGCCCGCTACGCGATCGGGGACGCGGCCGGTGCGCTGGCCGCGTACCGACAGTGCCGGGACGAGCTGGGCCGGCAGCTGGGCGTGGAGCCCGGGGCGGAACTGAACTGCCTGCACCGGTCGGTGCTCAACCGGGACCTGGTGGGGTTGGGGCTGGCTCCGGCGGTGGCCCGGCCAGGTGTTCGGGTCGCGGCGCAGCCAACCGACCAGGCGGGCCGGCCGGTGCGCTCGGGACTGGCCGGGCGGGAGACCGTACTCGACGAGCTCCGGTCCCTGCTGCGGGTGGCCGCCGCGGACGGATCGGCCCCGGTCGTGGTCGTACACGGTCCCGTCGGGGTCGGTTCCTCGGCGCTGTGCCGGCAGGCTCTCGCCGGACTGACCGGCGCGTTCCCGGACGGTTGCCGGCGCATCGATCTGGACGACGATCGGACGGGTATGCCGCGACCGGTGCCGCCGTGGCTTCCGGGCCAGCGGGGTGTCCTGCTCGTCGAGCACGCCACCACCGCCGCCGAGGTACGGGCGCTGACCCAGGTACCACCAGGCTGCGCGGTACTGGTGACCAGCGGCGGGCCGCTGGGAGCGGTGGACCGGGCCCGCCGGCTGCGGGTGTCGCGACTGCCGGAGCCGGTCGGCGTGGAACTGCTCGCCATGGTGCTGGGCGCCCGGCGGGTGGTCGACGAGGTGGCCGCGGCACGCCGGTTGGTGCACTGGTGTGCCGGGCTGCCGTTGCCGCTGCGGGCCTGCGCGGCGTACCTGCTGGCCCGACCGGACGAGGCGATCGCCGTTCTGGCCGACCGGCTGGCCGATCTGCGGGCCCGGCTCGACCTGATCACCGTGGACGACCTGGACATCCGTGCCCGGTTGGCCGGCCGGTACCGGCTGGCCTGTTCCCGCGATCCACTCGGTACGGCGCTGACCAGCGAACTGAGCAGACTGTGTTCTTCTACTGTGGACAGTCGAGTGGTGGCCGGTGCACTCGGGCTGTCGCCCTCGGCGGTGGAGCCGTCGCTGGACCGGTTCACCGAACACGGTCTGCTGAGCTTCGACGGAGACTCCGGCAGGTACCGGATCGACGCGCTGGCCCAGCTTGTCGCGGTGGAACTTGCCGCCAGCGCCGATCTGGCCGAGGGTGGTGCACCGGCGCTGGACCACACCGGCAGGCCCGCGGACAGGACGGCCGGTGGCGGGCTGACCGTGCTTCGCCCAGGAACCTCGCGCCGGCTGCGCGGACTCTCACCCTGGGCCGGACCCCGCTCCAGCTGACACGGGCCCCGGCCGGAACGGGTCAGGAACCGTCCGCCGGCCCGTTCTCCATCTCGATGTCGTCGACCTTGATGTCCACCTTGGTGACCTCCAGGCCGTACTTCTCTACGGCCTCCTTGGCCTGGACCCGTACCGCCTCGGTCACGTCGCCGACCACGTGCCCGGCCTCGATGACGATGACGATGGTGATGACCAGCGTCCTGCCCTTGATCTCGGCGTGCACTCCGCGACGGGCGTCACCGACCTGGTCCAGGCCGACCTTGTCGAGGACCGAGTCGAAGAACCGGGCCACGTCGCCGCCGAGGTCGGCGACGCCCTCCACCTGGCGCGCGGCAGCGCCGGCGATCTTCTCGATGACCTCTGCGGACACCGAGGTGCCACCTGACACGGCCGCCGCCGGCGCGCCAGTCACGGCGGGTTGATCGTCAGCGGGGTTCTGCACAGCGTCGGTCATGATGAATCTCCCTGGGCTTGACTGGCATGGCGGGCGGTCGGACTCGACATCGACCGGCGATGGGAGCCTACTAGGCCGTGTCTCGGCCTCCTGGGCCGAGCGAGCCGAGAAAAGTGGCGGCTCCGGGCACCCAGAACAAGCTCCGGCTCTCCCCCGACGCCGGTACCTCCTGATCGCCGTGTACCGGAATCGAATTCGACCGCAACCCTGATGGCCGCTCGGGCGTGAGCTCTGTGAGACCCACGACAGGATCCGCTCTCCCCCATGAAGTGGCTCTGTGTAACAGAGTGGGCCGTGACAGCGAGTACCTGAGGGGACGTGTGCATCAGGGGGCGGGCACAGCGGGCGGCCGCGGCCGGGGATTGAGAGCGGCGCCGATCGGGAATGAGACTTCGAGAAGAGTGCGTCAATAGCTGGTCCCAGTCACTGCGCAATGGGCCGGTTTGCGCCCTGTTGTCGGCCAGGGAAGGATGGGGCCATGCTGGTAGCGGATCGGTACGACTGCACCGAGGTGCTCGGGCATGGCGGCATGGGCGAAGTGTGGTTGGCCCATGACACTGTGCTCGATCGTCCGGTCGCGGTCAAACTCCTCGTCACAGGGAGTGCTGACGAACATGCAGCGGACCGCTTCCAGATGGAGGCGCAGACCGCCGGGCGGTTGAGCCACCCCAACGTGGTGGCCGTGCTCGACTTCGGCACCTTCGAGGGTCGGCTGTTCCTGGTGATGGAACCCCTCGACGGCAGGACCGTTGCCAACGAACTGGCTGACTCCGGGCCACTGGCCCCGCAACGGGTGGCGAGCATCGGCGCCCACGTCGCCTCCGGGCTGGCCGCCGCGCACCAGCAGGGCATCCTGCACCGGGACGTCAAACCGGCGAACCTGCTGCTCGCGCCGCAGGACCGGGTCAAGATCGGCGATTTCGGCATCGCCCGGTTCACCGACATGGCCGCATGCGGGCTGACCCGGACCGGTCAGGTCGTGGGCACCAGCCTCTACCTGGCCCCGGAGCGGGTCCAGGCCGGACCGGCGGTACCTGCCTCCGACGTGTACGCGCTGGGCTGCGTGCTGTACGAGCTGCTGATCGGCCGGCCGCCGCTGTCCGCGGACACCCCGCTGGCCACACTGCACCAGCACCTGACCACCATGCCGGACGCGCCGCGGCTGATCCGGCCGGAGATCGACGAATCGCTGGACTCGCTGATCATGGCGATGCTGGCCAAGGACCCGACTCTGCGCCCCACCGCGGAGCAGGTCACCGAGGCACTGGCGCCGGGTGGAGCCAGGTTCGTCCCGGCGGCTGCGGCCGCCGTCCCGGTGGCGGACGCCACCAGCGTGCTGCCGGGCGCGACCGTGGCGGTACCGACCCGGCGCGCTTCCTCGCGGCGTTCCCGCCGCACGTACGCCGCCGCCGGTGCGGGCCTACTCGTCGCGGCCGCAGCCGTTGCCTTCGCCTTCCTGTTGCCTTCCGGTCCGTCGACCAACGAGCACGCCACGACCGGTACGACAGCGGGCCCGGCACCGAGCCGTAGCGCCGACGGCGAGGTGGTCGCCGACCCGGGTGGTGGTTCCGCGGCCGGCGGGCTAGAACGCAGCCGGCACAAGAGTGCCTCCCCGTCCAGCAGCGCGTCCGCCTCGGTGTCGGCGTCGCCGTCGCCGACGAAGCACTCGCCGAAACCCACGCATTCAGCGTCGCCCAGCGAGCCGCCGCCAACCACGTCGCCGACCACCTCGCCATCACCAACCACCCCTCCGACCAGCGCCGCGCCCAGCAGCACGGCCAATACCTCCGCCGCGACGACCGGCGTCACGGCCTCCTGACCGGGAGTTCGGAGGGCAAGCCGGAGGTGCCTGGGCGTTGAGGTCGGAGAGCAGACAGCTGCCCCGGGGGTTGTGAGTGTCCGGCGCGGTGCGCGTGGTTCGGACTGCTGCCCCATCGTGTCGCCGGAGCCTGCCAGCTCCGCCCGGCGAAGTCTTGCTCTGACTTAGTACAACGATGTAGATTCACTTCGCGGCCCGCAGCGGACGGTCGCCCGCCCAGGACGACCTCTGTGAGGAAGACATGCGCCGTCAGCAGATCCTGCGCGCCCTGGCGTACCTGAGCACGGCCGGTGTCGCGGCCGTGCTGGCACTGACCACACCGGGTCAGCACGCCACGGCAGCAGCTCCGGTACCACGACCCGTGTACGCGCCGACCGGCGGAGCAGCCGACCCGGGCGTGGTACGCGACGGCAACGACTACTACGCCTTCATGACCGGTGGACTCGCCCACGTCGCGCACGCCGGCAACCCGCGCGGCCCATGGGTCGCCGGCCCGGACGCGCTGTCCCGCTGGCCCGACTGGGCGTCCGGCAAGGGCGCGGTCTGGGCACCGGACGCGGTACACACCCCCGCCGGCTGGGTGCTGTACTACGCGCTGCAGGCAACGGGTTTCGCCGGACAGCGCTGCATCGGCACCGCGGTCGCCGAGCACCCGGCAGGCCCGTACGAGCCCGCCGCCACGCCACTGATCTGCCCGATCCTCGGCGGCGAGGACCCGGTCGCGGACCGGCCCGACCTGAGCGCGGGGGTCATCGACCCGTCGCCGTTCCAGGCCGCCGACGGTCAGCGCTACCTGACGTACAAGACCCAGAAGACCCCGGGCACGCTGCGGATGTTCCCGCTGTCCGCCGACGGCCTGCACGGCCGCGGCGAGGTCAGCCACGAACTCCTACGGCACGTCGACAGCATCGAGAACCCGGTCATGGTGCAGCGCGGCGACTGGTACGTGCTGTTCGCCTCGGCAAACTGGTACGACCAGTGCCGGTACTCGACCGTCTGGCGCCGCTCGAAGGACCTGTGGTCGTTCGCCGACAAGACCGAACACGTGTTGATGGACCAGGCCAGCACCGGCCTGTGCGGCCCCGGTGGCGCCGATGTGGTCAGCGGGCCGGGCGGCCCAAGCCGCATCTTCCTGCACGCCTGGGTCTGCTCGCCGACCAACGACCCGTGCCAGTTCGACGGCGTGGTCACCGATCCGCAACGGCGGCGGGTGGTCTACGGCGGCGTACTGGACTGGGGCCATGACGGTGCCAGCCCGACCGTACCGACGTTCCTGCCACCGAAGCGGTGAGCGCGATGTCCGAATTCCCGGTGAGTCGACGTTCCGTCCTGCGCACCGCGGGTGCAGTGGGGACGCTGGGTGTGTTCGGCGCCGTCTCCGTTCCGGGGGCCGCCGACGCCAGTACGAGCATCGGCACCGACCCGTTCACCCTCGGCATCGCCTCCGGGGACGCCACCCCGGGGGCGGTGGTGCTCTGGACCCGACTCGCTCCGGCCCCCACCGAACCGGGGTTCGGCATGACCGGGCAGGGGCCGGTACCGGTCCGATGGCGGGTCGCGGAGACCGTCGCCGGGCTCGACGACCCGCTGGCCGCCGGCACGGTACTCGCCCGGCCCGAGGACGCCTGGTCGGTGCATGTGGACGTTACCGGGCTGCGGCCGGGTCACCACTACTACTACCGGTTCGACGCGGCGGGCTTCCGCACTCCGATGGGGCGCACCCGTACCGCGCCCGTGCCTGCGGTCGGTGTCGACGCCCGATTCGCGGTGCTCAGTTGCCAGAACATCGCCAAGCCGGGCGGCGGCCAGTTCTACTTCAACGCGGTCGCCGACATCGCCGCGCGCGACGAGGTGGACTTCGTGGTGTTCCTCGGCGACTACATCTACGAGTTCGGCCGCCCCGGGCACATTCCGGCCCGGGAGTGCGTGTCACTGGAGGACTACCGGCGCCGGTACGGGCAGTACAGGTCGCGGGACAGCCTGCGTTCGCTGCACGCCCGGCTGCCGGTGTACGCCGTACCGGACGACCACGAATGGTGGAACGGGGTCCTCGGCAACGACCCGCAGATGAGCGACGCCGACCGGCAGCGGTTCGGTGACGCGCTGCGCGCGTACTGGGAGAACATGCCGGTACGGGGTGGGCCGCCGCGTTTCGACGAGGCGGCCGGGCGATTCCACCTGCCCTTGCACCGGCAGGTCCGCTGGGGTGCGCACCTGGACCTGCTGCTGGTCGACGACCGGCAGTACCGTACGCCGGACTCCACCATCCTCGGTGCTGCGCAGCTGGACTGGCTGGTACGGGCCGTGGCCGGGTCGCACGCCACCTTCACGGCGGTGGGCTCCGGCGTGCCGGTGTCGTGGTTCCCGCAGTTCGCCGGCGCAGCGGACAAGTGGACCGGCTACGACGCGGACCGCAGTGCACTCACCGACGCCCTCGCTGCCAGGCTCGCCCACCGGACGCACCGCCCGTTCAATCCGGTCGTACTCAGCGGCGACACCCACCGCGGGGTGGTCACCCACGTCCGCCAGCGTCAGGACGCGGCGAGCGCGCTCGTCGCGACCGAGTTCGTCGGACCGCCGACGACCAGCAACAGCGCCACCGACTTCACCCGCAACGCCGACACCGGCGCGTTCCGGGTGCAGTACGCGTACGAGTCCGGCGGTTCGTTGCATGCCTGGCGCGGCTACCTCGACTGCACGGTCACCGCATCGTCGTGGACCACCGGGTACGTGCTGGGCAACGGGATGGAGCAGCCCGACGGCACGGTGCGGACCTTCGATCGCTGGCAGCTGGACGCCGGCGCACCGGTCGGCTCGGTGAACCGCGTCTGACTTCGCGGCGCGCACCGGTACGGCGGGCAGCAGGTGCCGGCTCATGTCGGGTGACTGGCGTGGGGCAGGGACAATGCCGGTATGACCGTCAGCCGCCGGACGCTGGGAGCAGTGACGGGCGCCGTCGCGCTCGGACTACTCACCGGATGTAGCCGGACCCCGCAGGAGCAGGCGAAGGAACGTCATGACTGGCTGGCCGGTCTCAACGGAGTCCGGAAGGTCGGGACCGTCACCAGCCCCGAGGATCCCCACGACGTGCTGATCCTGCTCACCCTGACCAAGGGCCTCACCGACCGGGCGGTACTGGCTCTCGTCGGCAAGGTGAAGCAGAACTTCGAAGGGCACGACGACGGCTACGACGGCAGCATCGAGATCGACGTCGACGGCTTCCACGCGCAGTTCTACCCGTGGTCGGTGGCGCACCGGGACCGGGACGTGGACCGGGCGCTGTGGCTGCGCCGCGACGGTCGCGCCACCTCCTCGGCGTACGGGCCGTCCGGGCTGATCGTGACCGCACCGCAGCAGGACGTGGGCGCGGTGGCGCTCGGCTTCGACGCCGCCGGCGCGCACGAGGACGGGCGTCGTACGCACCGGGTCGAGTCCGCGGACCGGTCGATGGTGGTGGAATGGACCGACAGTCCGGATCTCGACTTCCGGCTGGACCGTGCCGCCGTACAGCACCTCGCCGGCCTGCAGATTCGCCACCCGCATCTCGCCGGATACTTCAACGGTCCGGAGAAGAGGGCAGGCATCTACTTCAGCCCCGCCGACATCGGCTTCGACGCGCTGATCTCCGGCCTGTCGAAGAAGGTGGACGTCCGCAAGTTCTCGAAGCTCGACCTCGGCTGGGGGCCGGCACGGGCGTCGTACGAGCTGTTCCCGACGGCGTTCACCGGGAAGGTCCGTACGGTACTGGACCGCCTGGTGAAGATCCCCGGGGTCACGGGGCTCAGGGTCGGCGACGACGCGCGTGACCACGCCATCGAGTCGGTCACGGTCCGGGACCGGTCCAGCTACCTTGCGGCGCTCACCGTGCTGCGCAAACTGTGGGACTCCTACCTGTCGATCGATCTGGTACGCAAACCTTCGCCGTACGTCGGCCAGGAAGGGAGCTGGGTCTTCGAGGGTTCGATCTTCGACGGTAGGCAGGAACAGGCGGTACATGCGACCGTCGCCGATCTCAGCGGCGTGACCCGGGTCCAGGTGGGGCCCGGTGTGGCGAACCTGATCGTGGCCCCGGACATCAGCGACCCGCAACTTGCCAGGACGCTGGCCGCGTTCGCCGCGCTGCCGAGCTCCTACCAGATCGACGTGTACTCCGCCGTCGACGTGCTGCGGGATCTGGCCACCATCGGGCAGATCACGAGGCGCAAGTTCGTGGCTGCGCCGACCGGTCGGCACCGCGCAGACCCCGGTCTGATCAGCCGGGTGCGGACCGGCTGGGAGAAGGCCGCCCGGTGAGCGCTGCGCTGTCGGCATTCCAGACCGTCTACTGGAACCACGACCGGCGGCGGCCTGGTTCGCCGGCGGTGATCCTGCGCTCGTACGAGCTGACCGGACCCCTCGACCGGGATGCGTTGCATGCCGCGCTCGCGGCGAGCGTACGGCGGCACGAGTCGCTGCGTACCCGCTTCACGGTCGACGCCGGGGTGGCGTCCCAGGTCGTCGAGGACGCCGTGCCGGCCAGGATCCGGTGGGTCGATCTGGGTCAGCAGGACGCGTCGCAGTGGGACGCGGAGATCAGCCGGTACGAGCGCGCCGAGCGCGCCACCCCGTTCGAGCTGACCGAGACTCCATTGTGGAGAGTTACGCTGCTGCGTGGTACGCAACAGCCGCACGTACTGCTGCTCGCGGTGCACCACATCATCGCCGACGGATGGTCGATGTCGCTGCTGGCCGACGATCTGGCTGCCGGCGCCGACAGCGACCGGCCCACCAGCAGCTACCGTCCCGTCGTCGCCGCCGAGCGTGCCGCACTGTCCGACGGGCTGGCCGGCGCGACCGGGTACTGGCGGCCGAGGGTGCTGCCGCTGCCCGCAGCACTGCCCCTGCCGGCACTGCACCTGCCGGCAGGGCGCTCCCGCGAGGAGGTACGGGAGTACCGCAGCGAGCGGCGCGAGTTCCGTTGGCCCGCGCCGCTACCGGACCGGATGCGTTCACTCGCTCGCGCCCGGCGGGTGAGCCCGTACATGGTGCTGCTGACCGCGTTCCTCGCCGCGTTGCGCTCGGTCAGCGGAGCCGACGACATCGCGGTCGCCTCGTTGCTCGCCGGCCGGGACGCCCCCGGATCCGAGGCGGTGGTCGGGCTGCTGGCCCGGGTCACGGTGCTGCGGCCGCAGCTGTCCGACGATCCGACCGGGGCCGAACTGCTGTGCCGGGTACGCGGATCGGTACTGGACGCCTACGACCACGCCGCGGTGCCGCTGCGTACGGTGGTCGACCGGATCATTGCGCCGGAAGGCATCGGGGTACGGGAGGGGTTGGCCCGGCTGTTCCAGGTGTGGTTCAACCTGGTGCCGGAGGACGCCGGCGAACGGACGGTGGCCGGTGCCCTGATGCGGCCCCGGGCCACCGCACCCGACACCGTCGTACGCGACGAACGGGACTGGGACGGTGAGAACCTGACGCTCACCGTCACCGCGTCGGGTCCGGTGCTGGCCGGTCATCTGGACATCAACGCCGAACTGCTGTCCGGCAGCACCGCGGAGGCGATACTGGCCGCGTTCCGCCGGGTACTCGACCGGCTGATCGAAGATCCCAACACCGCCCTGTCCGCGTTGACACAGCACTAGCGTCGGCGGCGTCGGATCGGGGCGCTCGCCGCGATGTTGCCCTGCCGACGGAACTCAGCGACCGCGTCGGCCTGCGCGGCGATCGTCGGGATGGTGAGCAGCAGGCTGCGCGGCAGCGCGACACCCAGCGCCGCCGAGGCCAGTTCGGCGATCCGGAACGCCGCCAGCGAGTGGCCGCCGACGGCGATGAAGTCGTGCTCCACCCCCAGGTCGTAGCGGCCGAGCACGTCGCACCAGATGCGCAGCAGGATCCGTTCGTCGTCGGTACGGGGCGCCACCGCTGCGCTGCCGCCGTACTCGACGCTGGCGGCCAGGACCTTCCGCAGCTGCGCGCGCAACACCTTGCCCAGTTCGTTGCGCGGCAACGAATCCACCGGCGCCAGCACCGCGGGCAGCTTGTAGTCGGCGAGCCGGCCGCGCAGCCACTCCCGCAGCTCGGCCGCGTCCAGCGGGCGGCGGGTGACCACGGCGGCGCCCACCATGGTGCCCAGGGTCGGATGGGAAAGGCCCGTCACCCCTGCCTCGGCCACTGACGGGTGCGCGGTGAGCGCATTCTCCACCTCCAGGCAGGACACGTTCGCGCCGCCGGTGACGATGAGGTCGGTGCGGCGGTCCACGAGGTAGAGGTAGCCGTCCTGGTCGACATAGCCCAGGTCGCCGGTGCGTACCCGGGCCCCGGTGAACACGCCGCCGGTGCCGTCCAGGTACGAGCGCTGCGGCACGCCATCGGCCGACAGGGTGATCTCGCCCGTCTCCCCCGGGGGCAGTACCCGGCCGTCGGTGTCGACGACCTCGACGCCCTGACCGTCCAGCGCCCGGCCCAGCGCGCCGGGCCGGGCCGGGTCGTAGTCCATGGCGGTCATCGCCGGCCACGCCTCGGTGGAGGTGTAGCAGTTGGTGACCGTCGCCGAGCCGAACAGCCGGTCCACCGCGGCCAGCAGGGTCGGTGTGGTCGGCGCGGCGGTCAACGCGACGCTGTGCACGCTGGACAGTTCGTCGCCGGTGGCAGCACCCGACTCCACCAGCCAGGACGCCATGGCCGGTACGAGCAGGGTGTGGTCGGCGCGGTGCCGCTCCACCAGTTCGGCGTAGCGGCGCGGGTCGAAGCTGGGCAGCAGTACCACGGTGTGCGGCTCCTGCAGCGGGTGCAGCAGGGTGACCTGGCCGGCGTTGCAGGCCACCGGGGTGGCGTGCACGAAATACCGGCCTGGTTCGTGCGGCCGGCCGTCGCCGGGCGACCAGCCGGCCAGTACGTTGCGATGGCTGGCGGATACCAGTTTGGGGCTGCCGGTGGTGCCGGCGGTGTACAGCAGTTGCGCCTCGTCGTCGGGCCCCACCAGCGGCGGAAGGTCACCGTCCTGGACCCCGGCAACCGCCTCCGACAGTGCCGCCGACCAGCCCGGCAGGTCCTCGGCTGGCACCCCGCGGCCGGTCAGGACCGCGACGCAGCCGGCCCGGCCAGTCGCGTCGGCGAGTTCGGCGACGGTCAGCCGGGCCGACAGCGGCAGTGCCACCGCACCGGCGCGCAGTACCCCGAAGAACCCGACGGCGTAGTCGAGCCAGTCCTCGTTGCCCACCACCAGCGCGACCCGCTCACCGGCCGCGACACCTCGGGTACGCAGCAGGTTCGTGACCGCGTTCGCCCTGGAGTGCCAGTCGCCGAAGCCCAGTTTCCCGACCCCGTCGAGGATCAGCGCGGTACCTTCCGGCGCCTCGGCGGCCCGCTGCGCGAGCATGTCGGGCAGCAGTACGTCAGACACGACGCTCACCTTCCTCGCCCGTCGCCGCCGGAGGTGCCGGCCGATCGGGCAGTGCGGTCTCCAGGTTCCACAGCGCCGGTCGGCGCCGGGCGAGCAGGGTCAACGCGACGATCGCCAACCCGGACAGTACGTACATCAGTGCGGTGCCGCGCCCCGCGCCGGTGCCCAGCACCGCGCCGACCGTACCGGCCAGTGGGCCGTGTCTGGCCATCAGCGGCTCGAACACCCGCTCGCCGAGCGGCCCGGCGGCCAGGTAGGACAGCGGCGCCGCACCGAGCGACACCATCTGTACGAACGCGAACACCCGGCCCTGCAGTAGCGGCGGCACCCGCAGCTGCACCATGGTGGCGTAGCAGCCCTGGAACACCGCGGCGCTGAGCAGGTAGACGAACAGCGCGCCGCCGATCAGTGGCACCGAGGGGCGCAGGCCGACCGCGGCGATCGCGGCGCCACCGAGTACGGACGAGCCGAGCACCCCGGCCATCACCCGCTGCGGGCCGCCCCACAGGCTGATCAGCAGCCCGCCGACGATACTGCCGACCCCGGCGACCATCAGCAGACCGCCGATGGTGCCGACCGTACCCAACGGCAATACCAGCGGCGTGACCAGCAGAAACACCGGAGCGGTGAGTACGCTGAGCCCGGCGAAGTAGACCAGCAGGTCACGCAGGCCGCGCCGGTCCAGGACGTAGCGGAAACCGCGGGCGATCTCGGTACGCAGCGACTCGCGGCGAAGGCCCGGCAGGGTCGCCGGGAACCGTACGGCGACCAGCAGCACGGTGACGGCGCCGAAGCTGACCGCGTCGGCGGCGAGGACCCCGGTGATGTGGAACGAGTGCAGTACAGCGACGGCCAGCAGCGGCGCGATCACCTGCGCGATGCCCATGGCGACCTGGACGATGCCGTTGAGCCGGAACGCGTACCGCTTGGGTGCCAGTTGCGGGATCGCGGACAGGTAAGCGACCCGTTCGAACATCATCGCCAGCGACACCACCGACAGCAGCAGGTAGATGGCGGCCAGGTGCAGGCTGCCACGCCAGGCCAGCAGCGCGAGTACGCCCTGGCCGGCGCCGGCGACCGTGTTGGCCACCACCATCACCCGGCGCCTGCTGTTGCGGTCCACGACCGCACCGACCAGTGGGGTCAGCAGCACACCGGGCAGCGTGGCGAACATTTCCACGAGCGCGAACTCGGTCAGTGAGCCGGTGGTCAGGTACACCCACAGGCCGAGCGCGAAGCCGGTGAGTCCGGAGCCGATCTGGGAGATCAGCTCGCCCACCGTCACGGCGGTGAAGCGGCGGAGACTGGCCAGCCGGGACGGGTCCACGGTCGGCGCCGTGGCATCACTGTCCGATGTGGATGCGGGGACCGTGGCGCCGGGCGTGGGTACGGGCACCGCCGCGCTCCCGCCGTCGCCCGGCGCGGTCCGGTCGGCGGTGATGATGCCGGCCAGTTCGACTGCCTGGCCGCGGACGAAGAAGTGGTCCGCACCGGGCAGCACCACCAGGCCGACCCGCTCGCTGAAGTGCAGCCATTCCCGGTACCGCTCCTGGTACAGGTCGGTGGTCGGGTCCCGGTCCACGACCACCGAGATGACCGGGGCGCGCAACCGGTGGCTGGCACCTGTTCCGGTGAACTCGGCGGCGTAGAACTCCTCCGCCTGCCGGGAGTCGTGCCGCAGCGCGCGGGCCAGCAGATGCATCTGGTCGTCGGGCAGCGGCCCGGTCAACCCGCCCAGCGAACGTACGAAGTTGTAGTACGAACGGTCCCCGGTCAGCCGGCCGGTGGGCAGCAGCCGGGCAACGGCCCGGAACAGCCGGCCGGGCAGCTTCGCGGACGGGAAGGCGCCACCGACGTACACGGCCCGCACCTGCCGGCCCCGCCGTTCCAGTTCCTGGGCCAGCGCCACCGCGGTGGCGCTGCCGCCGAGGCAGTGCCCGTACACGATCAGCGGACCGGTGACGGTGTCGTCGACCTCGTCGGCGCAGCGGCGTACCACCTCGGGCAGCGCGCACAGCTGCTCATCCGGCCGGCCCGGTTCGTGGCCGGGCAGCGCCACCGAGTACAGCGCATGGTCGGTGTCCAGCGCGTCGGCCAGCGGCTTGAACACCGCGGCGCTGCCGCCGCCGTACGGCACGCAGATCAGGCTGGCCCGTACCGTCGTGCGCACCGGCGTCAGCTGGTGCAGCAGGGTGTCGGAGCGGGTGCCGGTGCCGTCGGCGAGCGCGGCGAGTCCGGCCACGGTCGGATGGGTGAACAGGTCCATCACGCCCAGCGGCACTCCGCCGGCCGGCAGTTCCCGGGTGGCGCGGGCGATCACCCGCATCGCCAGCAGCGAATGCCCGCCGAGCTCGAAGAAGTCGTCGTCGGCGCCGACGTCGGGCACGTCGAGTACCTGCTGCCAGATGTCGGCGAGGATGCGTTCGGTGCCGCCGGACGGGGCTCGCCGGGCCGGCCGGGCGGCGCGGGTCGGTTCGGGCAGCGCGCCACGATCCAGCTTGCCGCTGGGTGTCAGCGGCAGTTCGGCCAACGGCACGAACACGTTCGGGACCATGTACTCCGGCAACGTCTGCGCCAGAAATTCCCGTAGCTGCGCGGTCTCTGGCGCATCATCGCGGGGAACCAGATATCCGATCAGGCGGCCGGATCCGGCGGCATCGGACCGTACGGCCACTGCCGCGGCGCGCACCCCCGGGTGGGCGGCCAGCCGCGCCTCCACCTCGCCGAGTTCGATCCGGAACCCGCGTACCTTCACCTGGTCGTCGAGCCGGCCGAGGAACTCCACGGCGCCGTCGTCGCGGCGGCGGGCCAGGTCACCGGTGCGGTACAGGCGTGCGCCGGGCCCGCCGTACGGGTCGGGCACGAACCGGTCCGCGGTCGGTGCGGGGCGGCCCAGGTAGCCGCGCGCCAGGCCCACCCCACCGAGGTACATCTCCCCGGCCGCACCCACCGGTACGGGCCGCTGCCAGCGATCCAGCAGCCGGACCTGGATGCCGTCGATGGGTCGGCCGATCGGTACGCCGCTGGTGTCGGCCGCCGGGTCGTAGTGCCAGGCGGTGACATCCACGGCGGCCTCGGTCGGGCCGTACAGGTTGTGCAGCGCCACATCCAGCGCGTCCACCGCTTGCCGGGCCACCAGGGCGGGAAGCTCCTCGCCACTGCACAGCACCTGCCGCAGGTCCGGGCAGGCCGGCCGGTACGGCTGGTCCAGGAACGCGCGCAGCATGGACGGTACGAAGTGCATCGTGGTGACGTGCTCCCGCGCGATCAGGTCGGCGAGGTAGGCCGGGTCGCGGTGCCCGTCGGGGCGGGCGAGCAGCAGCCGCGCCCCGCTGATCAGCGGCCAGAAGAACTCCCAGACCGACACGTCGAAGCTGGACGGGGTCTTCTGCAGCACAACGTCGGCGGCGGTCAGCTGGTAGTTCTGCTGCATCCACAGCAGCCGGTTGCCGATGCCGCGGTGGGTGTTGGCCACGCCCTTGGGCGTACCGGTCGAGCCAGAGGTGTAAATCACGTACGCCAGGTTCTCGGGGCCGACGACCGTTCCCCGGCCCGCGTGGCGGGGCCCGGGGCCGTCGGGCTGCGGCACCGTGCTGTCCGGTGACAGCGGCACGACCCGGACGCCGTCGCCGGCCAGTTCGTCGGCCAGCGTCCGCCGGGCGGCGTCGCACAGCAGCAGCGCGGTGCCGCTGTCGGCGAGCATGTACGCCAGTCGCCGCGTCGGGTAGCCCGGGTCCAGCGGCAGGTACGCGCCGCCGGCCTTCAGCGTCGCCAGCAGCGCCACGACCAGTTCGATGCTGCGGTCGGCGCACACCGCGACGATCCGGTCCGGGCCGACACCGAGCCCCCGCAGCCGGTACGCGAGTGCGCCGGCCCGCGTGTCGAGTTCGGCGTAGCTGAGGGTCTGGTCCCCGAACGTCAGCGCGGGCGCGTCCGGGGTGCGGTGTACCTGCTGCTCGACCAGGTCGGCCAGCGACGACACCGGGTGCCCCGGGCCGGCGTCATCGGACAGCACGTGCTGTTCGTCGCCGGTGAGTACCGGGGTCTGCCCGATCGACCGGTCCGGGTGGTGGGCCAGCGAATCCAGCGCGGTGAGCAGCTGGTCGACCAGCCATCCGGCCCGCCGTGCGTCCCAGCGGTCCGGCCGGTACGACAGCCGTACCAGCAGCTGCTCGCCGACGGTGACCGCGACGGTGAGCGGGTAGCTGGTCCGCTCCGAGGTGGCGACCTGCTCCACGGTCAGCCCGTCGTCGTGTCCGCCGCCGGTCGGCGCCGGGTAGTTCTCCACCACCAGGATGCTGTCGAACAGCCGGCGCCCGGGGGCCAGCCCGACGAGGCGCTGCACCTCGGCCAGCGAGCTGTACTCCACGTCGCGCAGCTCGGTGAGTTCGTCCTGGGTACGGTGCAGTACGTCGCGCGCCGCCCGGTCGTGCGGCAACGTGAGGCGTACCGGCAGGGTGTTGATGAACAGCCCGAGCATCGACTCGATACCGTCCAGGTCCGCCGGGCGACCGGAGACGGTACTACCGAACACCACGTCGTCGCTGCCGGCGTGCCGGCCCAGCACCACCGCCCACGCGGTGTGCAGCAGGGTGCTCATGGTCAGGTGTTCCCGGCGGGCGGCGCCGACCAGCCGCGCGGTGTCGGTGGCGGGCAGGGTGACGACCAGGTCGACCGGTTCCGGCGCCACCGTGTCCGGCGAGTCGTCGGCGACGGTGGTGGGCTGCCCGAACCCGGCGAGGCGGCGCCGCCAGTACCGTTCGGCGGTGCCCGCGTCCTGGTCGGCCAGCCAGGTCAGGTAGTCGGCGAACGGACGTACCGGCTCGGCCGTGAGCGCGTGTCCGGCGGCGGCCTGCCGATAGGCGGTCAGGAACGTCTCCAGCAGCCGGCTGCTGCTCCAGCCGTCCAGGATGATGTGGTGGTTGCTGACCACCATGGTGTGGGAGTCGGCGGAGTGCCGGAGCAGCGCGACCCGCAGCAGCGGGCCGGCGGCCAGGTCGAAACCGGCGCGTCGGTCGGCGGCCAGCCAGTCGTCCAGGCCCTCTGCGGCGGCGATCTGCTCGACCGGGATGTCCACCTGCGGGTGCACGACCTGGACGGGTTCGTTGACGTCAAGCCAGCGCACCGTGCTGCGCAGTACCTCGTAGCGGGCGGCGAGTTCCTGCCAGACCCGGCGTACCAGGTCGGTACGCAGCTGCCCGCGCAGCCGCAGCTGGACCTGGACCACGTACTGCCCGGCGGCCCGCTGATCGTCGTCCCCGGCGCTCAGCGCGTGGAACAGCAGCCCCTGCTGCAACGGCGACAGCGGCGCGCCGTGGCCCCGGGTCTCGGCCGGTTCGACCAGTTCGCGGGTTCCGGCCGATCCGACCGGTTGGGCGTAGTCGGTCAGCAGGGCCGCCCAGTGCTCGGCCAACCGTTGTACGGCGTCCGCCGCGTCGCGCTGCGGCGAGTAGCCGAACGTCATCCGTAGCCGGCCGTTGAACACCCCGCCGTTGATCTCGATGCGGTGCGCGCGTTCCCCGTCCAGCGCGGCGTCCGGCCCACTGTCGTACGTGGACTCTCCGAACAGCGGACCGGCCGAACCGGCAGGATCGAACCGGCCCAGATAGTTGAGGCTGACCTCGGGTACCGGCAGCGCGGCAAGTTCGCCGCGCAGATGCCGCAGTACGCCGAAGCCGATGCCGCCGTGCGGTATCCGACGCAGTACGTCGCGGGCCCTGCGCAGCGTGTCGGCCGGGTCCTCGGGTCGTGGGCAGCTCAACCGTACCGGGTACAGCGCGGTGAACCAGCCGACCGTACGGTCCAGCTCCACCCCGCCGGTCAGCTCGTCGCGGCCGTGCCCTTCCAGTTCGACGGCCAGGTCCGGTTGCCCGCTCCACTGCCGCCACGCGGTCACCAGGGCGGCGAGCAGTACGTCGGTGATCCGGCTGCCCGGCACCTGCGCCGACCCAGTCAGCAGCGCGGCGGTCCGCGTCTCGTCGAGTTCGATCGTGACGCTGCGGCCGGTGTCCCAGCTGCCGTTGGACCCGCCGCGCGGCGCATCGTCGACCTGCCCGGACCAGAAGTCGAGTTCGCGCCGCAACTCGTCGGAGTCGGCGTAGCGGGTCAGTTCCGCGGCCTGGTCGCGGATCGAAGCGGTGGCCGCGGGTGCGGCCGGCGCTTGCCCGGCGGACAACCGGGTATAGTTCTCGGCCAGGTCCTCCAGCAGGATGTGCCAGCTCACCGCGTCCACCACCAGGTGGTGGGCGATCAGCAGCAGCTGCCGGGGTGCGGTCTCGTCCACAGTGAACAGTGCGGCGCGCAGCAGCGGTGGCCGAGCCAGCTCGAAGCTGCCCTTGAGCGCGACGGATTCGGCGGTGAGGGCGGCGGCCCGCTGGTCGGCCGGCAGTACGGACAGGTCGACATGCCGGCAGTCGACCACGTCATGCCCGCCGGGCGCGGCGATGTGCTGGGTCCAGCCGTCGTCACTCAGTACGAACCGTGCCCGCAGCGCCGGATGCCGGTCGACCAGGCTGGCCACGGCGCGGGTCAGCAGTTCCGGGACGACATCGGCGGGGACACTGACCAGTACCGACTGGGTGAAGTAGGCCCGGTTTCGCCACGGCCGGTCGAAGAACCATCGCTGCATCGGCAGCAGCGCAACGGGTCCGGTCACCGGTGCGGTGGTGGTCCGGGCCAATGCGCTGGCCTGCGCCGCGGCCAGTTCCGCGATGGTCTGGTGCTTGAACATCTGCCGGGGGGTGATCGGCACGCCGCGGGCGCGGGCCCGCGCGACCACCTGGATGCTGATGATCGAGTCGCCACCGAGCTCGAAGAAGTTGTCCTCGGCGCCGACCGTATCCAGCCGCAGCACCTCGCACCACACCTCGGCGAGGATCTGCTCCCGTACACCGCGCGGCGGCCGGGAACGTCGGGTGCCCTCCGGTCGGGGCAGCGCCCGGCGGTCCGGCTTGCCGGCCGGGGTGCGGGGCAGCTCGGGCAGCACCACCAGTTCGGCGGGCAGCATGTATTCGGGCAGCCGGTCGGCCAGCGCGGCCCGCACGGCGTCGGTATCCAGGCCGGTGTCGGCAGCGCCGACCGTGCCACCGGGAACCACGTAGCCGACCAGCCGCCGGACCGGCTCGTCGAACACGGTCGCTGCCGCGTCGGCGACTCCGGGATGTTCCCGCAGCGCGGCCTCCACCTCGGCCAGCTCGATCCGGAAACCGCGCACCTTCACCTGGTGGTCCAGTCGGCCGAGGAACTCCAGTTGACCGTCGGCCCGCCAGCGCACCCGGTCGCCGGTGCGGTACAGCCGCTGCCCGCCGTCCTCGCCGAACGGGTCCGGTACGAACCGGTCCGCGGTCAGGCCGGGCCGGCCGAGGTAGCCGCGGGCAACACCGGTACCGCCCAGGTACAGCTCGCCGGGCGGCCCGACACCGACCGGCCGCAGCGCGGGATCCAGGACATACGCCCGTACGCCGCCTGCCGGCCGGCCGATCGGCGGGGTGCCGGCGGCGTCCGGCGGCTCGGCGGTCAGGTCCGCTGCAGTGGCGACCACCGTCGCCTCGGTCGGGCCGTAGGTGTTCAGCAGCCGGGCCGGCACGTGGCTGCGCCAGGTGCGTACCGCGGCGGCGTCGGCCTTGTCGGCACCGATCACCACCAGCCGCACCGCGTCCGGGATCCGCAGCTGCCCGGTGTCGACGAGCCGGCAGAGTTCATGCCAGTACGGGGTGGGCAGGTCCAGTACGGTCAGCTGTTGGCCGGCCGGGGTGGACAGCAGTTCGGGCAGGTACTCGCTGCGCGGGTCGGTCAGCACCAGCTGCCCGCCGGCGAGCAGGCACGGGTAGATCTCCTCGACGTGGGTGTCGAAGGAGACCGAGGCGAACTGCAGCACCCGGTCCGCCGGGCCCAGCCCGTACTCCTCGACCATCCAGCTCACCCGGGCGGTGAGGCTCGCGTGCTCGACCAGCACCGCCTTGGGTGTGCCGGTCGAGCCGGAGGTGTAGATCAGGTAGGCGGGGTCGTCGGGCGGCGGGGAGACGAGCGGCCCGGCTGGCGTGTCGAGTACCTCGGTCATCGTGGCGCTGCGTACGCCGTGCGGCAGCACCGCCGCGCCCGGTCCGGTGAGTACGACGGTGGCCGCGCTGTCGGCGATCATGTACGCCAGTCGGGCCGGCGGGTACTCCGGGTCCAGCGGCAGGTACGCCGCGCCGCTGCGCAGCACCCCGAGCAGCGCCGCGACCAGCGGTACACCCCGCGGCAGGCACACGCCGACGACCTGGCCGGGCTGTACTCCCGTGGCGTGCAACCAGCCCGCCACCTGCCCGGCCATCGCGGCCAGTTCCCGGTAGCTGGTGGGCTGGGCGTCGTGGCGGACGGCGACGGCGTCGGGTTGTTCGGCGGCCCGTGCGGCGAACAGTTCCGGGATGCTCCCGGTGACCGGCACCGGCGCGCCCAGCGCGCAGCGTTCCAGCAGGTCCCGGTCGACCCCGGTACACAGACGCAGCTGTGACATCGGCAGGTCCGGTTCGTCGACGACCTGCCCGAGCAGGTCGGTGAACAGCGCGGACATCCGTTCGACGGTGCCGGGGTCGAACAGGTCCCGGTTGTAGATGACATGCCCGAGGATGCCGTCGGAGTCGGGGTAGCAGTTGAGTGCCAGGTCGACCAGGTTGACGGTGGTGTCGGGCGCGTCGAACGACACCCGCAGCCCGGCCATCTCCGGCTCGGCGGCGGGCACGTCCTGCCAGGCGAACATCACGTCGAACAGCGCGTTGCGGCTCAGGTCACGCCGGTAGTCCAGCTCCGCGGTGACCCACTGCAGCGGTACGTCGAGGTTGCGGTAGCCGTGCGCGGCGCGCTGCCGGGAACGCTGCAGCAGCTGGCGGAACGTCGGGTCGCCGGACAGGTCGGCGCGCAGTACCAGGGTGTTGACGAAGTAGCCGACCATGCCGGTCAGTTCGGGCCGGTCCCGGCCGGCGACCGGCACGCCGACGGCCAGGTCGTCCTGCCCGCTGTAGACGGCCAGCACCAGCTGGAACGCACTGACCAGCGCCATGAACGGGGTGGCCCCGTCGGTACGGGCCAGTGCCAGCACCCGTTCACTCAGCGGTCCCGGGATGCGGAACCAGTGCCGGTCACCGTGGAACGTCTGTTCGGCCGGCCGGGGCCGGTCGGTGGAAAGTTCCAGCGGCTCCAGCCCGGCCAGTTCGTCACGCCAGTACGCCAGCTGCGCGTCCAGCGTGTCACCGCCGACCGTCTCGCGTTGCCACAGCGCGTAATCCGGGTACTGGATGTCCAGTTCGGTGAGTGGCGAGTCGACACCATCGCGGTAGGCGGAGTACAGCGCGCCCAGTTCGGTGGTGAGCACCCCGAACGACCAGCCGTCGGTGACCATGTGGTGCAGCACGATCAGCAGCAGATGCTCGTCGTCACCGAGCCGGTACAGCCGCCAGCGGTGCAATGGACCGTCGACCAGGTCGAACGGTGCCCGGACGGCGTCGCGTACGGCCTGTTCGCGGTCCTCGTCGGGCAGCTCATCTACCGGCAGCACGACCGGCGCCGGGTCGGCGATGTGCTGGTACGGCCGGCCTTCGTGGACACCGAAGCTGGTACGCAGGCTCTCGTGCCGGGCCACGATCGTGCTCACCGCACGCTGGAGTGCCGTGACGTCCAGCGGGCCGGTCAGCCGCAGCCCCATCGGCTGGTGGTAGGCGGTGCTGTCGGGCTGCAGCTGGTGGAAGAACCAGAGCCGTTCCTGCGCGAACGACAACGGCAGCGGGCCGTCGTCGGTGTCCGTTGGTGTGGTGGTCGTCTGGGTCATCGGGCGCGCACCTCGTCCACTGCCGCGGCCAGCGCCGCCACCGTCGGTCGTTCGAACACCAGCCGCATCGGTAGTTCCACCCCGAAGCGTTCCCGCAATCGGCTGAGCGTACGGGTGGCGAGCAGCGAATGCCCGCCGAGGTCGAAGAAGTCGTCGTGCGCGCCGACCTTCTCCAGCCCGAACAGCTCCGCCCAGGCGCTGGCCACCGCGCTTTCGGCCACGGTGCGCGGCGCCACGTACCCGGTGTCACTGGCGGGGGTGGGGAGTGCGGCGCGGTCCAGTTTCCCGCTGGGGGTGCGGGGCAGCTCGTCGAGCCACACCAGCGCGGCGGGCACCATCGCATCGGGCAGCCTGGCCCGCAGCCACCGGTCCAGTTCACCGGGGTCCGACCGCGCGTCCGGTGCCGGTACCAGGTAGCCGACGAGCTGCTGTTCGCCACGGTCGGTCGGGGTGGCGATGACGGCGGCGCTGCGGAGGCCGGGGTGGGCGTGCAGTACGGTCTCGACCTCCGCCGGTTCCACCCGCCGGCCCCGGATCTTGACCTGGTGGTCGATGCGGCCGAGGAACTCGACCGTGCCGTCGTGGCGGTAGCGGCCGAGATCACCGGTACGGTACAGCCGGCCACCAATGCCGGACGGGTCCGCCACGAACCGTTCGGCGGTCAGGCCCGGCCGGTTCAGGTAACCGCGGGCCAGCGGTGCCCCACCGAGGTGGATCTCCCCGGCCACCCCGACCGGCACGGGCTGTAGGTCGCGGCCCAGTACCCGTACCTCGGCGTTGACGATCGGGCGGCCGATCGGCACCGGGTCGGTGCCGCGTGGGCACGGCGCGGCGGTCACGTCGATGGCGGCCTCGGTCGGGCCGTACAGGTTCTCCAGCGCGCAGTCCAGCGTGTCGTGGAAGCGCCCCACCAGCTCGGGTGGCAGCGCCTCGCCGCTGCACACGACCAGCCGCAGGTCGCCACAGCTCGACACGTCCGGCTCGTCGAGCAGCGCCCGCAGCGCCGGCGGTACGAAGTGGGTGACGGTGACGGCCCCGTCGCGCAGCAGCCGTACGAGCCGGGCACTGTCACGGTGCGCGCCGGGTGGCGCGAGGACCAGGGTCGCGCCGGTCAGCAGCGGCCAGAAGATCTCCCAGCCGGACACGTCGAAACCGATCGCCGTCTTGTGCAGCACCCGGTCGCGGTCGGTGAGCCGGTACGCCCACTGCATCCACAGTAGACGGTTGCGCAGCGCGGAGTGCGAGACCATGGCGGCCTTCGGGGTCCCGGTCGAGCCGGAGGTGTAGAGCGCGTACGCGAGCTGACCGGTGCCCACCGTCGCCCGCGGTCGCGTTGCCGCCCCACAGCTCCCATCGATCCCTACGACGGTGCCGGTGAATCCTGCGGGCACGTCACCCGGCCCGGCGAGCAGGAACCGTGCGCCGCTGTCGGCGGCCATGAAGTCGCGACGGGCGGGCGGATCGTCCGGGTCCAGCGGCAGGTAGCAGCCGCCGGCCTTCAACACCCCGAGCAGCGCGGCGACCAGCCGCACCGAGCGCGGCACGCAGACCAGCACCGGCTGCTCGGCCCGTACCCCGGCCCGGCGCAGCGCCCCGGCGATGCCGTCCGCCTGCCGGTCCAGTTCGGCGTAGCTGACCGCACGACCGTCGGCGCGTACCGCGATGCTGTCCGGGGTGGCCACCGCCTGCTGCTCGAACAACCCGTGCACGGTGTCCGCGCCCGGGAAGCACACCTCGGGTCCGGTACCGAGCGCCGCCAGCTGCGCGCGTTCCGGCTCGCCGAGCAGGCACAGCGACCGCAGCGGCCGGTCGGATGCTCCGGCGGCGAGGTCGAGGGCGCGGTACCAGTGGTAGAGCAGGGTGCCCACGGTCTCAGCGGAGAACCGAGCGGGGTCGTAGCTCACCCAGCCGTCCAGTTCGGCGCCCCGATCCAGCAGTTGGAGTTCCAGTTGCGGCCCGGCCGGCGGCAGCGGCACGATCACCTCGTGCTCGACAACTCCGTCAGGCACGGTGAACTGTTGCGGCACAACGGTTTTCCGGTACCCGAAGACGACCGACGGTCGCCACGGCGGCGCACCGCAACGACGACGCAGCTCCGCTACCGGAAAGGCGCGCAGCGCGAAGGCGGCCCGGGTACGGCGACGTACCGCGCCGAGGAAGTCGGCGAAGGTGTCCTCCAGGGCGGGGGTGAGCTGGAGCGCCGCCTCGTTGACGAACGGGCCGACCGTACCGGCGAACCCGGCGCTACGGGTGCCCAGCGGCACCGCGATGGCCGGCACGTCGAGCCCGGCGGGTTCGGCGTAGCTGGCCAGGGTGGCGGCGAGGGCAGCCAGCAGGATGGTGTGCCGGCTGACGCCGTGGGAGTCCGCGAGGGCGGCGAGGCGGGTGTGGCGCTCGGCGCCGAACTCCACCCGCAGCGGGGTGCAGACGTCCTCGGGCGAACTGTGCAGCACGTCGGACAGCGCGGTGCCGCGCCAGGCCAGGGCGTCCCGCCAGCCGTCCGGGGGTTCGCCGGCCAGCCGTGCGCGTTCCTCGTCGATGTACTGCTGGTACGGCCGGCCCGGCGCGTTGTCATCGCCGCGCCACCGCGCCGTGTCCGGCTGCTCGCCGCTACGGTGAGCGGCGTAGAAGCGCACCCAGTCGCGGGCGACGACGTCTCGGGAGGCGCCGTCGAACACCAGATGGTGGAAGACCGCGAACAGCGTGCTGCCGGACGGCTCGTCGCGGGTACCGAACCGGAACAGTGGGCCGCCGGCCAGGTCGAACGGGCCGTTCAGGTGCTCGGCGACGGCGACCTCGTCACCGAGCTGGGCCACCTCGGGGATGCCTCGCGCGCCTGGCCCCACGCGTACCGGGCACCCGTCGGATGCCGGGAACCGGGCGCGCAGTTCCGGGTGGGCATCCAGTACGTCGGCGCAGGCCGCCACCATCGCGGTACGGTCCACGACGCCGGACACCCGCAGTGACAGCGCCAGGTGCGCGCCGGGCGTGTCGAGGCGCGCGGCGTACCAGAGGTCCTGCTGGACCTGGGAGCAGCCGGCCGGGGGTAGTGCCGACAGATCACGGTGGGTGCCGGCAGCCTGCGTCATGCTGCGGGATGCTAGCCAGCGGCTCACGGCACAGACAGCCCCGTTACATCCCTGCGATGCGCCGACGTCGACCCTGCCCAGCTCCGACTCTGGTCGGTGACGAGCCCCTCACCCCTGCGCGCACCACCACGCGCATTTTCCCGTAGTGCACCTTTTAACCAAAAGGACTTAACGGTTATTCAGGGAAAATGCCCTGCGCGCGAGCGGCGGAAGACCACCCCGCGAGACTCGTTCGCCTCACGCTTGGCCTTCGTTGACCCGATGCCGTCGACCAGCCTCATCGTCACGACCCGCCGACAGCGATGGCACCGAGGCACTGATCAACGCCCCCCAGGGGGCCGTGCCGGAGATCGTGTGACGAGTCGCGCTCTTCATTGACGCTCCCCACACAGGAGGTTAGCCTCGCCTAAGCTGAAGTGGCGAAGTCAGGCGATCGGGAAGGGTTGAGCATGTCCACGGTGTCCACGCGGTGGCGCGCCCGCCGGAGCAGCGATGCGTCCACGCCGACCGATCCGGCCCGCAGCACCTGCCTGGCCGATCTGCGGCCCGGCATGCGCGCCGAGGTCGTCGACATCGACACCGCGGTCGGGCCCAGCACCGCACGCCGACTGTTCGATCTGGGATTCACCCCCGGCAGCGAGGTCACCGTGCTGCGGCGGGCGCCGCTGGGCGATCCGGTCGTCCTGCACGTCGCCGAATACGAGGTGGCGCTGCGCAGGGCACAGACCACTGGAATCCGCGTCCAGCGCACCGCATGAGCCCGCACCACGGCCCGGCGGCCGGTACGGCCACCGGTGACGTCCGCCTCGCCCTGGTGGGCAGCCCCAACTCCGGCAAGACCACCCTGTTCAACGCGCTGACCGGGCTGCGCACCAAGACCGGAAACTACCCCGGGGTGACTGTCGCCCGCTACGAGGGCACCGCGCGCATCGACGGGCACGACGTGGTGATCGAGGACCTGCCCGGCACCTACAGCCTCGATCCGATCAGCCCCGACGAGCAGGTCGTCGCCGACGTACTCGACGCCGGCAACACCGACGTCGACACACCCGAGGGCATCCTGGTCACCATCGACGCGACCACGCTGCGGCGCTCCCTCGGGCTGCTGGCCCAGGTCATGCAGGTCGGACTGCCGGTCTGTGTGGTACTCACCTTCCGCGACGAGCTGACCCGCCGCGGCGGCACGCTGGACGTGGCGGCGCTGTCGCGCGCCCTCGGGGTACCGGTCGTCGGGGTGACCGGCGGCTCCCGCAACGACCTCGCCCAGCTCAGTGCGTCGCTGCCCGCCCCGGCCGACTGGCAGCGCCCGGTACTGCCGCCGCCCACCGACCCGCCGCAACGACAGGCGTGGGTGGAGTCGGTGATCAGCACCGCCGGCTACCGGGTGCCCGAGGTCGACCGGCGTACCCGGCGCATCGACGGTGTGCTGCTGCACCCGCTGTGGGGCACGCTGATCTTCTTCGCCACGATGTTCGCGTTCTTCCAGATCATCTTCACCGTCGCGGCGCCGCTGCAGGACGGGGTGCAGGCCGTCTTCGACTGGCTGGGCGCCCTGGTCACCGAGCACGTGTCGAACCGGCTGGTCGCCGGGTTCCTCGGCAACGCGCTGATCGGCGGGGTCGGCGGCGTACTGGTCTTCCTACCGCAGATCGCCCTGCTGTTCCTGATGATCTCGCTGCTGGAGGGCAGCGGCTACCTGTCGCGCGCCGCGTTCCTGATGGACCGGCTGATGGGCCGGATCGGGCTGGAGGGCCGCGCGTTCGTCGCGCTGCTGTCCTCGCTGGCCTGCGCCATCCCCGGCATCATGGCCACCCGCTCGCTGCCGTCGGCGCGGGACCGGTTCGCCACCATGATGGGCGCGCCGCTGATGACCTGCTCGGCCCGGCTGACCGTGTACGTCCTGCTGATCAGCCTGCTGGTGGGCCCGGACGCCTCGGTCGGCCCGTTCGACGCGCGCGGCGTGGTGATGTTCTCCCTCTATGTGGTGGGCGCGCTGTCGGCGATGGCCACGGCCTGGGTGTTCAAACGGTTCAGCAGCCGCAAGCAGTTGATGCTGCCGTTCTACATGGAGATGCCCTCCTACCGGCTGCCGCGGCTGAAATCGGTGGTCGGTTCGGTGTGGGACGCCTGCAAGGGCTTCCTGCGCAAGGTCGGGCGGATCATCGTGCTCGCCACCGTCGTGCTGTGGCTGCTGCTCAACCTGCCGATGCCCAGCAACGCGCAGCTGCACTCCGCCGGGGTCGACCCGGCCGACAGCACCGCGGTCTCGGCGTACGTGATCGACCACAGCTACGCCGCCGACGTCGGCCGGGCCGTCGAGCCGGTCTTCGCGCCGCTCGGCTTCGACTGGCGGGTCAACGTCGGTGTGCTGGCCTCGCTGTCGGCCCGGGAGGTGTTCGTGGCCACCCTGGGCCAGGTCGCCGCCGCGGAGAACCCCGACCAGCCGGCGAAGACGCTGGCCCACATGACCTACACCGACGGTCCGCACCAGGGGCAGAAACTGTTCACCCCGGCCACCACGGCCGCGCTGCTGGTGTTCTTCCTGTACGCGCTGCAGTGCACCTCGACCATCGGGGTGATGCGCCGGGAGACCGGGTCATGGCGGTGGCCGGCGATCGCGTTCGGCTACATGTTCGTCCTGGCCTGGACCATGGCGCTGCTGGCCCACACCGTGGTGGGGCTGCTGACATGAGCACGGTTCCGATGCACCCGGAGGCCACCGCCGATCCGCAGGTGGTGCGCTGGGTGATACCGGCCGGCACGCTGCCGGTGGTCGGTACGATCGCCCGGCCGCCGGAAACACTCGCGACGCTGCTGGATTCCGGCCTGGTCGCTGCGGTCGAGGTGCGGACACAGGCCGTGCTGATCCGGCTCGCCGACGGGCGGAGCTGGTCGACTGCGGGCACCGCGGTACGTGACGCACTCGGTGCGGCGTTGCGGCAGCCCGAGGCGTGGCGGCCCAGCGGCGAGGTCGGCGAGGACGACGTACTGCGTGCCGCGCTGCAGGAGGTGCTGGACGGCGCGGCCGGCGACTACATCCGCTCCCACGGCGGCGAGGTCACCATCGTCTCGGTCGGCGACCGGCGCGCCGAGGTAGGGATGAGCGGCACCTGCTCGCACTGCCCGGCCGCCGGATTCACCCTGCACTCCCGGCTGGAAACCGAGCTGCGGGAGCGGTTCCCCGCCCTGGTCGAGCTGCGCGCCACCGAGTCCGGCGAGCCGACCCACCCCGGCCGGCGCCGCCTCCCCCTACTGGCCCGCATCACCCGCTAATCGAGGCAGAACTCGTTGCCCTCCGGGTCAGCGAGCACGATGTGCCCGGCCTGCAGCGGTGGTGCCGGCTCATGGCGACGCAGCCGGGTCGCACCGTGTGAGACAAGCCGTCCGGCCTCGGCCTCCAGCGCCGCCATCCGCTCCTCACCGGTCAGCCCGGGCGCGGCCCGTACGTCCAGGTGCAGGCGGTTCTTCAGCTGCTTGCGTTCCGGTACCCACTGGAAGAACAGCCGCGGACCGGCGCCGTCGGGGTCGATCACCGCCGAGGCGTCGTTGCGGTGCTCCGGCGGCACGCCCAGCGCCTCCAGCGCCTCCTCCCACGAGCCGAACCCCTCGGGCGGGTCCTGCAGCCGGTAGTGCAGCGCCTCGGCCCAGAAGGCGGCCAGCTCGGCCGGGTCGAGGCAGTCGACGCTGATCTGGATGTCGCGGGCCATCAGCCCGTCTCCCCTCGGCTCGGGTGGGTGCTGCGGTACAGGTCGCGCAGCAGGCACACCTCGGACAGGTGGTGGATCGTCTCGCGGTGGATGTGCAGCACCAGCGCGGCCAGCGGCGCCTCCGCGTACGGGCCCTCCGCCGGCCCGCACGGGCGGGCCAGGCCCTCCTCACCGAGCGATTCGACGCCCTTGATCCAGGTGGCGTACTCCGCGTCGAGCTGCGCCAGCGCCGCAGCGGCGGTCGGGGCGTAGTCGAACGACTGGTAGTCGGTGGGCGTACGACCGAAGTGCGCGGCGTTGCGGGCCGCCAGCACCCCGACGATCACGTGGCTCAGCCGCCAGGCGATGGTGGTGAACGGCGCCGGGTCGGGCTCCGGGAAGGCGAAGTCGACGGTCATCACGCCGGACCCGCCCTGGATCGGCGCGCTGCCGGTTCCGCGCGGGCGTACGTTCCAGCAGTTGGGTGCCGGCTGCCGGAAGTACTCGTCGTCGGTGAGGCCGTCCAGGCGTTCCCGCAGGTGGTTGGTCCAGTGCCAGCTGAGCTGCTCGCGCAGCAGAAGGTTCCACTCGGTCATGGCGACCAGCCTCCTCCCAATAGCGGACAGAATCGTTCCGCGATCTCTGCGACGATGCACGGATGGGCGTGGAGGCAACGACCGAACGGGTGCTGCGGTTGCTGGCGCTGCTGCAACGCCGGCCGTCCTGGACGGCCACCGAGCTGGCCGCCGAGCTGCGGGTCACCGACCGCTCGGTGCGCCGGGACGTGGAACGCCTCCGCGCGCTCGGCTACCCGGTGCGGGCGACGCCGGGCGTCGGCGGTGGCTACCAGCTCGGCGCCGGCACCCGGCTGCCGCCGCTGCTGTTCGACGACGACGAGGCGATCGCGACGGCCGTGTCTCTGCGACTGGCCTCCGGCGGCACGGTGGCCGGGGCGGCCGACGCGGCACTGCGGGCGCTGGCCAAGCTCGACCAGGTGATGCCACCCCGGCTGCGCGCGGAGGTACGCGCGGTGCACGGCGCCACCGACACCCTGGTCGGCCCGGGCGTCGAGATCGACGCGGAACTGCTGGTGACGTTGGCGCGGGCCTGCCGCGACGCGGTACGGGTTCGGTTCGGCTACGCCGGGCGCAGCGGCGGTGAGCAGCGCGAACGTAGCGTCGAGCCGGTCCGGATGGTCGCCACCCGGCACCGCTGGTACCTGATGGCCTGGGATGTCGACCGGGACGACTGGCGCACCTTCCGGCTGGACCGGATGCGCGCGGTGCAGGCGACGACCTGGCGTTTCCGGCCCCGGGAGCACCCGGACCCGGTCGCCTACGTACAGCACTCCACGGCCGAGGCGCCGTACCGGTATCTGGCCCGGGTGCGCCTTCGCGCCCGGCCCGAGCAGGTACGCGAGCTGGTCCCGCCGCAGGTCGCGCGAGTCGAGGACGACCAGGACGGTTGGTGCGTACTCATCGCCGGTGGCGACGACCTGGACTGGCTGGCCATGCGGGTGGCCCGGCTGGGTTTCCAGACTCAGGTGATCGAGCCGCCGGAGCTGCGCGACGCCGCCGCCCGGCTCGCCCGCCGCCTCGCGACGATCGCCGAGGGCCCGGATGCCGGCTCAAATCCGGATGTCACCGGGGCGTGACGCGGCTAGCCTGCGCAGATGAGTACCGCACCGTCCACCACCGTACGACTGGACTTCCAGACCGATCCGGCCGCGTTCCTGGCCAGCACCGGCGACTACCTGGCCGAGCAGCCGGTACTCAACACTGTCGTCACCACGCTCGCCCGCCGGGCCGTGGAGCAACAGGCCCAGGGGCAGCCCGCGCCGGAGTGGCACTGGTGGCTGACCGTACTGGACTCCTCCGGCGCGGTGCTGGGTGCCGGGATGCGCACCGCACCGTTCGCACCGTATCCGCCGTACCTGCTGCCGATGCCCGACGAGGCGGCGATGACGCTGGCGCACGCGGTGTACGAACGCGGCGAGGAGATCCGCGGGGTCAACGGTGCGCTGCCGAGGTGTCCCGACTGATCCTCGCCGGCGGCTCGCGGGCATGCCTGTTCACCGACCAACCTCCAACAGGATCTACGCCGCGCTGGGCTACCGGCCGGTGGTGGACATGGCGAACCTGACGCTCTGAGTGCTGCGGGCCACACCTCGCACCTGTCACAGCTCGACCGCACTTCCCGTCAACCCGGCGTCAGCACAAGACCCGATCGGGAGTACATCGTGGAAGCACGCCTGAGCATTTACGACAGCAGCCCGGCCGCAACCAGGTTCATCAAGCACCTCATCGCCGCGAACAAGGTCCTCGCCGACTCGACAGTGCCGGTCGCGACGCAGGGACTGGTGAAGATCCGCGCCAGCCAGATCAACGGTTGCGGTTTCTGCAACGACATGCACGTCAAGGACGCCCTGCACGACGGCGAGGACCCGCAGCGGCTGTACCTGGTCGCGACCTGGCGGGAGGCCACGGTGTTCACCGAAGCCGAACGCGCCGCGCTGGAGCTGGCCGAGGAGGGCACCCGCCTGGCGGATGCGGCCGGCGGTGTGAGTGACGAGGTGTGGGCGAACGCCGACAAGCACTACGACGACGACCAGCTCGCCGTGCTGGTGTCGGCCATCGCCCTGATCAACGCCTTCAACCGGCTCAACGTCATGATCAGGCAGCCGGCCGGCGGCTACCAGCCCGGCCAGTTCGACTGATAGGGGGCGGGGTCGCGCTGCGGCCCCTGTTCATGGTTGCCGACATCCGGCGGGCCCGACCGGCCCGCCGGTTGTCGTCGTCAGCCTTGTCGTTGTCAGCCGCAGTGCGACCAGCCGCTGGTCCAGGACAGCAGGTCGTAGGTGTCGCCGCTGACGTGGTAGGTCGCGTCACCGCCCCACTTGATGCAGGTGCCGGGCGCGGAACGACGCACCGGGCCGGCGTAGTCGTCGTAGTAGGACTCGTCGGAGGTCTCGGTGGAGCCCTCCGGCTGCACCCAGGCGCCGGTGATGGTGCCGGTGCCGACGAGCTCGTTCTTCAACGTCACCACACAGTCGCTGGATCCGTTGTAGGACAGGTAGATCACGGCCGCCGTGTGACCGTTGTGGGTGAGCGCGTGCGAGTCGACGTTGTAGTAGCCGCTGCCGCACAGCGCGCTGGCGGAGTAGGCCAGCGCCGGGGACGGTGCGACCAGCGCCCCGAGACCCATCGCCGCCACCGTGGCAGCACCGCCGACCGTAAGTCTCCGCATCGTCGCCTTCATGTTCTTCTCCCCCATGCAGGTGGTTGATCGTCCTTTCTCAGTCTGCCCGCGCGGTACAGCCCTTCGACGATCGATCCGTACCGATGTCGGCTATCCCACACTGTGACGTCACCACCGGCGGGTTCGGGACGTCACACCGTCGACTCCTGCGCCGGGATCGTGCGGGTGGTCTGGACGGCTCGGCGTAACCGACCGTCGGCGGCCAGCTCACCGAACAGGTAGATCTCCGTGGCGATGGCGCCGCCCTTGCGCAGCTCGGCGATGAGCCGGTAGCGGGCGGCGATCTGGTCGCCGTCCACCAACGCCTGCGCCACCTCGACCCTGATGTCGGCAGCCCGTTTACGGGCCGGGCGGATGTGGTCGAGGAGGCGCTGGCGGTCCAGCAGCACGCCGTCGTTGACCAGCTCGTAGTCGGGGGTGTGGTACCGGTCGAGCACGGTCGCCGGGTCCTCGTCACCCAGCCCTGCTTCGTACGGGTAGCGGGTCAGGTAGCCGACCAGGTCTGTCCGGGGCGTCATGGGGACTCCTCCGACGAGCTTAATTTAGACACGGCGTCAACGATAACGCAGGACGGTAGATTGGACAACGTGTCAGAGATCAGCGGTGCCCGTCGTCGGCGTCGGCGTTCGGACGCCGAGCGCAGTGCCGCCGCCGTACTGAATGCCGCCGTCGAGGTGCTCGGGCGGCACCCGGACGCCAAACTGGAACAGGTCGCCGCCACCGCCGGCGTCACCCGCCAGACCGTGTACGCGCACTACCCGTCCCGGCCGCTGCTGGTCGCCGCCGTGATCGGCCGGATCACCGACGAGGCCGTCGCGGCTCTCGACGCCGCGGACATCAGCAGCGACACCGCCACCGGGGCGCTGCGACGGTGGCTGGATGTCACCTGGCGACTGTTCCGGCGCTACCCGTTGCTGCTGCACCCGTCGGCCGGCGACGCGGCGGACTCCGCGCACCAGCACGCGCCGGTCACCGAACGGCTGGGGCGGCTGATCCGGCGCGGTCAGGAGGCCGGCGAGTTCGACGACTCGCTCGATCCGGCCTGGCTGATCACCGCGACCGTCGCGCTCGGCCACGCGGCCGGCAACGAGGTCGCCGCCGGCCGGATGCCCGCCGCACAGGCGCCGAAAGCCCTGCGCCACAGCATCCTGCGCCTCTACGGCGCCGCCGCGCCCTGACAGCGCCACGCTGCACCAGCTCCGGTACGCGCCGCGCCTGCTGGCGTTGATCATGGCCTCAGGTCGTTGACCATGGCCTGAGCGCCACTCCCCTCGGCGTGTCATGGCGGTGAGGCCATGATCAACCCCGCTGAGGCCATGATCAAAGCCGGCAGAGGCTGTACATATGAACAGTGGGAGCAACAGCACTACAGCCATTCCAGGTTCAGCGCAGACAACTGACAAGGAGATGCCAGATGACCCCTTCGATCACCAACTGGCGGAAGTCCACCCGGAGCGGGCCGCAGGCCAACTGCGTCGAGGTCGGTACCGCCACCGGCCTGGTCGGCGTCCGTGACAGCAAGGCGTCCCACGGACCGGTCCTCGCCGTGCGCTCATGGACCAGCTTCCTCGCCGAGATCCGCACCGGCAGCCTCGACGCCTGAGTTCCCGCCTACAGACGACCTGCCCCGTCCGGCCGGTCGACGCCGCCGGTGCCGCATTCGAGTCCCACGGCGATGAGTTTCGTTGTCCTTGCCGGTCTGTCTCTACGTAGCACCTCAACCGGATCAAGGAGAACGCGATGACCGCGACCTACACCTTCGACGTCTTCACCAGCCTCGACGGCTTCGGCACCGCCAACGGCGGCGACTGGGGCGGGTACTGGGGCAAGCAGGGGCCCGAGCTGCTCGATCACCGCCTCGCCCTGTACGGGCCGGAGCAGCGGATGGTCTTCGGCGCCACCACGTACCGGGCGTTCACACACTTGCTGGCCGCGAGCACCGAGGAATCCGACGACGTACGGGACGCCTGGGTCACCCGGATGCGCAACCTGCCGGCGACGGTGGTGTCGAGCACGCTGGAAGCTCCGCTCGACTGGCCGGACGCCACCCTCGTGCCCGGCGACGCCGTCGACGTCGTCCGCCGGCTCAAGGAGGAGTCGGACGTACCGCTGCGCTCGCACGGCAGCCTGTCGATGAACCGGGCACTGATGGCGGCCGGCCTGGTGGACCGCGTACAGGTCACCGTCTTTCCCGTGATCACCGGTCAGACCGGAACGGACCCGGTGTTCCGCGGTGCGGCCGACTTCGATCTGGAGCTGTTGGAGAGCCGGACGCTGGACGGGCGTACCCAGGAGCTCGTCTACCGCCCCACCCTGCATCGCTGAGCGTCGCGCAGTTCCGGGTTGCCGAATCTGGCCACGTAGTGCCAGACGCGCTTGAGCGCCTGCTCGTCGTAGCGGCCGGTACGGGACGCGTCGCCGATGATGCGCGGGTCGAGCCGGCCGACCCGGGCCAGCGACTCGCCGAGGCGGACAAACTCCGGACCGCGGTACTCCGGATACCGGCGGAGCTGCGCAGTGGTCAGTACGAAGCCGTCGTGCCATTCCACCGGGCAGCCGAGGCCGGCGGCCATCGTCTCCACCGGCGTGCCGCGGTAGCTGGGGTCGAGCACGACGGCTTCGACGTCGTGGGCGAGGTCCAGTACGCCGTGGACCTGGGCCTCGATGTAGTCGTCCAGCGGATCCCTGTCGTCCTTCTCGGCCATCGCGACCAGGTTCGACACCCGTGTCGCCACGCCGAAGTGTGCCGGCTCGAACACGCTGTCGGGATAGCAGAATGTGGTACGGGCGAGGGTGTGCGGCGCCAGCCGCAGATGCGCCGAGCCGAACCGCGGCGAGCCGCCGACCCGGCGGGTACGGAAGTTCAACGACCCGTACTTGGGCCGTTCCCACGCATCCGCGGTGTCGTACGCACCGGCGAACATCCGGCTCTCCCAGCGCCACCGGTCGCCGTCGCGGTGCGCGGTGAGCCCGCCGTTGCTGGTACCGGTCTCGAACTGGGAGCGGTACACCCCGTCGCTGGCCATCGCCGCGAGGATCGGCCGGCCCGCGATGAGCCGGTCCGGATGGAAATGCAGCGTCACCCGCCACTCCGGATCCAGCGCTCCCCCGCTCGCCAACCCCGTCACGTACGCGATCGCCGTCTCTTGTGGCCCTTGCATGGCGGCAGTTTCCAGTACCGGACCGCAGGGTGCGATCTCATTACCTTGGGTTGCTATGTCGTTTATATCTGTTTTGCCGCTTAGCGAACTTCAATCCACCCATTGACTTTTCCCTTAAGAGCTCGCGCAGATAGGTCAAGGTGGGTGGCGTTGGGGCGGACAAGCAGGCACAGGACCGGTGATCATGAAGTTGCTGACGCTTCGTGATCACGGGAGGTCCTGTGCCTGCGCTTCCAGGATGGCTTATCGAGCCGCTGTGGGTCCAGTTCGCCGCGCTGCTGCCCGAGCGGCCGCAGGTGGATCCGGGCCATCCGCTGGGCTGCCACCGGCCGCGTATCGGCGACCGGATCGTATTCGACAAGCTGATCCAGGTGCTGCGATTCGGCTGCTCGTATCAGGCCATCGCCGATACGACCTGCTCGGCCACCACCATCCGAAACCGGCGGGACGAGTGGATCACGGCCGGTGTTTTCGTTGCCCTCAAACGGATCGCGTTGGAGGTCTACGACCGCATGGTCGGGCTGCTGTTGGACAACATCGCGGTGGACGGCTGTATCACCAAGGCACCCGGCGGCGGCCAGTGCGCCGGCCGGTCCCCGGTCGACCGCGGTAAGCAAGGCATGAAACGCTCGTCGATGGTGGATGGCTATGGCATCCCGCTGGGCCGAGTCCTGGCCGGCGCCAACCGCCACGACTCGCCTCTGCTGGCGCCCACCCTCGACCAGCTCGACGACCTCGGGCCGCTGCCCGACACGATCACCGTGCATCTCGACGCCGGCTACGATTCCGGCGCCACCCGCACCGAGCTGGCCGGCCGTGGCCTACACGGCCAGATCGCGCACAAGGGCGACAAGGCACCCATCCAGGCCAGTCAACGCTGGCATGCCGAACGCACCAACGCCTGGCACAACGCGTTCAACCGGCTGCAACGCTGCTACGAACGTCGCGAGTCTGTCATCGCCGCGCTCCTCGATTTCGCCGACTCGATCATCACTGTGCGTAGCATGATCCGGCAAGCGTGGATCAGCTACCGATGGGACACCCGACCCCCACGCCGGCCATAAACATCACCTATCTGCGCGAGCTCTAAGTGAACGGCGTTGGCCTCACCGCCATGACACGCCGACAACGGCTCCGCTCAGGCCATGGTCAACGAACTGAGGCCATTATCAACGCGAGCAGCGCCGGCCGCTTCGCAACGCCGCCGTGAGCCGCGGAAAAGTGGTGCGGGAAACCTACAGAGCAAGCACACTGCGGGCATGAGTGATCAGATCACCCGCATCAACCCCGCGCAGCTGCATCCGACCCCCGGCTACCACCACATCACGGTAGTGGAGGCGGGACGTACGGCGTACCTGGCGGGACAGTGCCCGCTCGACCGGACGGGAACCGTGGTCGGCCCGGGCGATCTGGACGCCCAGATCGACCAGGTGGCCGCCAACGCCCTCGCCGCCCTGGACGCGGTCGACGCCCGGCCCGAGCACGTCGTCCGCTCGGTGATCTACGTGGTCAGCGACGATGTCGCGGTACTGGGCGCCGCCTGGCAACGGCTGACGGCATCGGTCATCGGCCCGGCGTTCAGTACCGCGAGCACGCTGCTGGGTGTCGCCCGGCTCGGTTTCGGCGGTCAACTGGTCGAGGTCGACCTCACCGCCGCGCTGCCCAGCTGACGGTCAGCGCGCCGCCGGGTCCAGCGTGGTGGACCACAGGTCGGTGCCGCTGTTGTCGCGCAGCCGTACGGTGAACTGTCGGGTGGCCGCGTCGATCGTGACCTGGCCGAAGAACTGGTACTCGGTCGCCGGTGAGGCGTTCTGCACGGGCGGCTGCTTGCTGAACACGGTACGGCCGCCGAACGTGGCGTCCATCGCCGGCGCCTGGAACCCGCCGGCGTGCGCCGGGCCGGAGACGAACTGCCAGAACGGCAGGAAGTCGGCGAACGCCGCGTTCTCCGGTTGGAAGTACTGCGCCGCGGTGTAGTGCACGTCGGTGGTCAGCCACACCACGTTGCGGATGTCGTGGCGTTTGATCGACGACAGAATGTCGGCGATCTGGATCTCGCGGCCGAGCGGGCGACCGGGATCGTCCTGCGCCGCGGCCTCGTACGTGGTGGTGGTGTCGTGTACGACCAGCCCGAGCGGCAGGTCGTTGGAGATGACCTTCCAGGTGGCGCGGGAGGCGGCCAGTTCACGCTTGAGCCACGCGGCCTGCCGGTGACCGAGCAGTCCGCCGTCGTCGGTGCTCTGGTCGTCGGCGTTGTTGGGATCCTTGTACTGGCGCATGTCCAGCACGAACACGTCCAGCAGCGGCCCGTAGCGCAGCACCCGGTAGACGCGGCCGTCGGCGTCGTATTTCGGGGTGATCGGCATGTACTCGTGCCACGCCTGCCGGGAGCGCGCGGCCAGCACGTCGATGCGCTTCTCGGTGTACGCGTCGTCGTCGAGGATCTCGCCCGGGTACCAGTTGTTGTGCACCTCATGGTCGTCCCACTGCTGCACCTGCGCGACCTCGGCGTGCAGGCGGCGCAGATTGTCGTCGAGCAGGTTGTACTGGAACGCGCCGCGGAACTCCTGCAGCGTCTCGGCCACCTTCGACTTGGCTTCGGTGGTGACGTTGTGCCAGATGTTGCCGTCCGGCAGGGTCACGGTCGGCTGGATCGGGTTGTCGGCGTAGATGTTGTCGCCGTTGCACAGGAAGAAGTCGGGGTCCAGCCGTCGCATCGCCTCGAAGGTGCGGTAGCCGCCGCGGTCGCGGTCGATGCCCCAGCCCTGCCCGGCGACGTCGCCGGACCACACGAACGACAGGTCGCGCGGTGCGCGGGCGACGGTGCGGAAGCGGCCCACCACCGGCTCGCCGGCCAGCGAGTTGTCGTGCAGGTCCACGGCGCGGATCCGGTAGTGGATGTCGCGGCCGTCGGGCAGCCCGGTCAGTATGGTCTTGCCGGTGAAGTCGTGCTCGGGGGTCAGCACCGGCCCGCGGATGCGCCGGGCCCGGCGGAAGTCGGGGTCGGCGGACACCTCGACGAGCATCCGGGACGGCCGGTCGGCGCGGGTCCACACGGTGCCGGCGGAGTGTCCGACATCACCGGACTGTACGCCGTGGGTCAGCACCGGCTGCCCGGAGCGCACCAGCGCGGGAGCGGCGAACACCTGTCGCGCACCGGCCGGTACGGCCAGCGCCCCGCCGGCCAGTGCCGCGCCGCTGAGTAGTGCGCGGCGGCTCATCCGTGCCGACTGTCCTTCACGCGTCATGGGCCATTCCTACCAGAAACGGGTGAACATGGGGTGATGCGGGCATGGCGTGCTGTTCACCTGTCGGCCATGCGACCGCCGTCACTGCCGGCGCCACGCGGGTCGGTGCGGTGGCGTCCACGGAAGTGCTTCGATGAGGGGCATGACAAGCAATGACGAGATGACGCAGGTGACCAGCGCCAGCCGCGAGATCGCGGCGGCACCGGAGAAGATCTTCGAGCTGATCGCGGATCCGGCACAGCAACCCCGCTGGGACGGCAACGGGAACCTGGATACGGCCGCCGACGGCCAGCGGGTACGCGCCGTGGGCGACGTGTTCTTCATGACGCTCACGCGCAGCGGTGCGGTCCGCGACAACCACGTGGTCGAGTTCGAGGAGGGTCGCCGGATCGCGTGGCGGCCCGCCGACCCGGGTCAGGCTCCGGCCGGACACCTGTGGCGCTGGGAGCTGGAGCCGCTGGGCGACTCGCGGACCCGGGTCACCCACACCTACGACTGGTCCCAGCTGACCGACGAGCGTCGGCTCGAACGTGCCCGCGCGACCACCCCTGACAAGCTGCAGGCTTCTCTCGACCGGCTCGCGGCCCTGGCCGAGTCAAGCTGACAGTTCAGGATCCCGTGCACCTCAGGATTTCCTGCGCCCCAGCAGATGGAAGACGCGGCTGAGTTGCCGGTAGGGGTCCCGTCGGCTGGCTTCGAGTTCGACCGCGGCGTGCGCCGCGACCTGCTCGGAGTCGGTCGGGTCCAGTTCGGCGCCGCCGAATTCGAGCCAGTCGACGAACAGCCACACCCCGTACCAGCGCAGCGGCGCGACGCCGCGACCGGCGATGAGCTCGCTGAGTTCCTCGACCGTCTCGGCGCGGCCCTGCACACCCAGTACGCCGATCCCGGTCCGGGTGTCGAACGAGGCGAGGGCGTCGACCCAGCGCCGTTCCATCGCCGGGCGTACCGCCGTCGTCTTCGCGTTGCCGGTCATGATCGAGACGAGTCCGCCGGGCGCGACGCAGCGGCACAGCTGTTCGACGACCGGTTCGGAGCGTTCCAGGTAGCCGAGCACCCCGTGGCACAGCACGGCGTCGAAGCGTCGACCGGCCACTGCTTCCTCGGCGTGTTCGCCGTCGGCCTGCAGGAGCGTCACCTGTTGCCGGGCCTCGGCCGGTAGCCGGTCGAGCCGCTGGCGCGCCTTATCCAACATCGCTGCCGACGGGTCCAGCACCGTCACCTGGTAGCCGGCCTCGGCCAGCGGGAACGACTGGTGGCCCGCGCCGCCGCCGACGTCGAGCACCGTCGCCGGGGCCGGCGGCAGGTGCTCCAGCAGGTGGTGGTGCATCACGTAGGTGCGCACGTAGCCCTTGACCGTGGCGTACGCCTCGTCGGCGAACCGGTCGGCCAGGCTCAGGCTGGCCCAGGTGTTCTTCTCGTCCACCCGACCACCGTATCAGTTAGTAGTTAGTAACTAGTAACCTAGCGGCCATGGCTGTACGGATGAGCGGAACCCAGCGGCGCTCCCAGGTGCTGCGCATCGCCGCCGACGAGTTCGCCGCCCACGGGCTGCACGGCGCGTCGGTCGAGGCGATCGCACGCGCGGCGGGCATCACCCAGGCGTACGTGTTCCGGATGTTCGGCACCAAGAAGGCGCTGTTCCTGGAGCTGGTCGGGGCCGCGTTCGACCACTTCACCGACGGCATGGCGGACGCCGCCGAGGGCCGGGGCGGCCGGGACGCGCTGGCGGCGATGGGCGCGCAGTACTACGAGTCGCTGGCCGACCGAACCACCCTGCTGCTGCAGTTGCAGGGCTTCGCCGCCTGCGGCGACGGTGAGGTCCGCGACCTGGTCCGCGCACGGATGGCCCGCATGTGGGACACCGTCGCCGACACGACCGGCCTGGACGCGGTGACGGTGAAGTCGTTCCTCGCCTTCGGCATGCTGCTCAACAACACCGCCGCACTCGACGTCGACGAGCTGGACGAGCCGTGGGCCGCCGGCGTGCGTACCCGCATCCACGCCGGCCTGTTCGACCACATCACCACCGACACCAACCGCTGAGGTAGAGCGGAGGCTTGCGTCGGATTCCGGATGTTCGCCTGGTCGCGTTGAGAAAGGCAACGCCATCCGGGAAGTGCTCCGGGCGCGGCTCATCGGGCTCTGTCCCAGGTGAGTGACGACGTTCCGAACGGCCATGCTCCTATCTGGAGTGCCCTCAAGGTCAAGTGCTACTCAGCCGGACAGGCAGAGGGTGTGGCGTCCAGCCAGATTGACGAACTACACCTGATCCGAATTATGACAAATTCATACTAAAGTCCATTATGAAAAGCTATGGGAACTTTTACCCCGAGACATCTTTTGAACAAGATCTGGGACGTTCCTACGCTTTCCCGACTGCGTCTGCTACTAAGGTCATGTTGCGGAACTTGACACCACACTGGAAGGGACATATGACCAACACGCTTTCCACCCATGAAGCGAAGGTGCGGGGGTTCTACCACGGGAAGGCACTGCAGGCCTACTCAGAGCTGATGGGCGACTTCTGGCACCATGGCTCACTGGAGGACCACATTGCGGGCGTATCACCGACCTTGGCTGCACAACGCCAAGAGGAGTTCCTGATCGATCAGGCCGGGTTGTCGCAGGAGCAACTGGTGATGGACTTCGGGTCAGGGCCTGGCGGCGGCACGATTCACCAGGGGATGTACAAGCAGGTGCGGGTCGTCGGCATATCCAACGACGAAAAACTCAGTGCTCACGCACGAAGTCTGGCCGAGAAGGAAAACGCCACGGGTCGGATCAATTTCGTCACGGTCGGGGACCTCGACTACCTTCGTCTGCCCTGGCCAGACGGTAGCTTCGATGCCATCACGTTCTACGAGTCCCCATGCCATCTCACCCGCAAGCCGGAGTTCTTCCAGGAGATGTATCGCTTGGTCAAAGTAGGCGGCCGGATGGTAGGGATGGATTGGATCCAACGACCTTCACCGTTCCGGGATCAGACGCCCGAAGACATCCAGGACCTGGTTGAACCGGTATGCGAACACATCTGTCTGGCCAGCCTAGAGACCGTCGAGAGCTACACCAGCATGATCCGGGCTGCCGGGTTCGCCATCATTCTCGCTGAGGATATGTACCCGGGCGTGGCGTGTTGGGGAAGCACCCCAGACGAGGACCGCGACAAGTGGCATCAGTATGAGGATGAGGGGATCCGCGCCGGGAAGCGCGCACTGGACGCACTCCGAGAGTCGGGAAACTTCTCCGTCGCACAGTTCGTCGCCGAAAAGCGTGCCACGCCCTAGTCTAGCTGCAGCCGGTCCGTCGCCCTCACCGCTGGTGGCACCGCGAGAGGGTCCCGCAGACGCCCGAACCGCTCCGGGAAGCCTCGAGCTGGCAAGTGTCATGGCAGCGATCCGGGCACGCTGCCGCTCTCCAGCATCTCGTCGATGATGTCCGATCACCGGGTCCCGGGCGCTGGCGCAGTGCTACCACGGCGATCCCCTACGCCCGTCCTGTACTCCTTCGTACCAGAGCCGAGCCAGCGCCCCGCAACGGCCGGCACGCCGAGCGGAGTCAGCAATCGGCAGACCCGGCCGGCACCCCCGACAGGGTGTCGGCTGGGTCTGCCGGGCGGGTCTGCCGGTCGGGCGCGGCGATCCGGACCACCGCAGCCCTACGGCGTCTGCGTACGGGTCAGAGCATCGAGTAAACCTCGGGGGTGCCGTTGGACCAGGTCACGGTGCCGACGTACATCTTGAAGCTGTCACCGGCGGCGGGGTAGCGGCCGGAGAAGAAGATCCGCCACGAGTCGGTGGGCAGGCCGGGGATCACCTGGGCGTCACCGGTTCCGCAGGTGTTGGTGTTGGACGGGAACGACAGCCGGTTGCCGGTCGCCGGCCAGCTCCAGATGTGCGTGGACTGCCGCCATTCGGTGTGGTAGTTGCAGGTGGTGTACCCGCCGACCGAGGTGAACAGTGTGAAGGTGCTGCCACGCTGGACAAGTACCGGGTTCTCCTCGATCGGGTTGTCGGTGCGCTTGGTCAGCTGGTGACTGTCGCCCAGGATCGCCGAGGCGTAGCTGGAGATGTTGAGTCGCGCCATCCGGATCGTCGAGTAGTAGTGCTTACTACCGTCCGAAGTGGACTTCCGGTGCTGTGTCTTGTACAGCAGGTACAGGCGCTTCTCTCCGCTGATGGTGACGTAGCTGGCCGTCGGGTCGATCGTCGAATCGGCGGCGACCGTACCGGGCTCGGGGTCGGAGGCGCCGTGGCCGGCGATGCACGAGATCGGCTTGCCGCGCGGGGTGAACGGCCCGGTCGGGCTGGTCGAGATGCCGGTACCGATGCAGCGCTTGGAGGTCTCGCCGGCGATCACGGCCGCGTAGAACACCACGTACCTGGTGCCGCTGTCACCGTCGACACGGACCTCGGAGGGTGCCCAGATGCTGTGATCGCTGCTGGATGCCCAGGCCGGGCGCGCGGTCAGCAGTGCGTGGCCCACCTTCGACCAGGGGCCGCTGGCCTGCGAGGCGGTCGAGATCACGCCGGTGCTGCTGCTCCAGGATCCGGTCGCCATCTCCACCCACTGGCCGCCGGCGTAGAGGACGCCGGGGTCGCCGATGGTGTACGGGGCCACCGGCGTCCGGTACCCGGATGCGGAGGCCGGTGCGCTCGCCGCCGCCAGCGGCGTGGCTGCCAGCGCCGCGGTCAGCGCGACCAGCAAGGTTCGTCTGAGTTTCGGTAGGGGATGCCGTCTCATGTCCACCTCATCGGGGGCTTTGTTGATGGGACACAACGCCACCACCGCCGCCGGTAGGGCGTGATCGGCGGAGCAGCAGGACCGATGCTATGACCGTCTTATCAAGTTTTCTACCCCGATCGATGTTCGGTCCGAAACTTCCTTACCGAACCTTTTCCGTTGCGGGATGCCGCAGCGCGACGGGAACTGCGGACCGTGATGCTGGCGGGTCGGCTATCGTGCCGGGGCATGTTTCCAGAACGTGGCACGACTGACCATCTGGCCTGGTACCGCACCGGCGGGGCGCCGGCCGAGGTGGCCTACCTGCACGGCCTCTCCGATTCGGCACAGTGCTGGAGTCCGGTGATCGAGGCGCTGCCCGGGTACGTTTCGCTGGCGATCGACGCCCGCGGGCACGGTGCATCCGGTCTGCCGAGGGAGCCGGTCGGTCCGGTCGCCCACTGCGACGACACCGCCGCCGTGCTGTCCGACCAGCCGCGCGAGGGCGGCATGATCGTCGTCGGGCACTCCATGGGCGCGGCGACCGCCGCGCTGCTCGCGGCGACCAGGCCGGACCTGGTGCGCGCCGTCGTGCTGGAGGACCCGCCCACCGGACCGCCTCGCCGGTCAGGCAACCCGCTGTCCATGCCGGACTGGCTCACCGAGCTCCGCAAGCTCGATCTGTCGGACCGCATCGCGCAGTGCCGGCGGGAGAACCCCCGGTGGCCCGACGCCGAACTGGAACCCTGGGCGGTGTCCAAGGCTCAGCTCGCCCCGCGGCTGTTCGAGCTGCCCACCGAGGACATCACCGTGACGCTGGCAGATGTGCTGGCCAAGGTGGTTTGCCCGGTTCTGCTCATCCATGGCGACACCGACCGTGGCTCACTGGTCTCCACCGCATACGCGCAGCGCTGCGCGGACGTGGCGGGTGGTGATTTTCGCGCGGTGGCCATCGACGGCGCGGGTCACTGCGTACGCCGGGAGAACCCGTCCCGCTATCTCACCGAACTCGCCGCGTTCCTGGCGGCGCACCGCTGACCGGTGCGGACCGGTTTTCACTGGCGTGGTGGGCAACGCGCGGCACATCTCCTTGTCGTGTCATGCATCCCACGGTCCGCCGACCACCGACCCAATTTCGGTGGGAACACGTCGATAGCGCTGTTAGTTTCTGGAGGTATGCCCCCTCCTCCGGTCCTCTCCGCCGCCGTGCTCAACCCCGAAACCGAGTTCCGCGCGATGCTGCACGACGCGTCGAGCATCGTCGGAGTCGAGCGCATCCTCCACCGGGTGGCCCGGCTGTTCAACTGCCACGCGCTGCTCGTCGAATCGTCCTGCGATCCGGCCCTGTGCGACGGGCCGCTGCAGCGGCTCGGCGCCGATATCGACGCGGTCTGCACCGGCCGGACCGACGCGGTTTCAGCAGTGGTCGACGGCCGTTTCGTCGGTCTGCTGCCGGTCGGAGAGCAGGCGCCACGCCCGGCGCTGGTGGTCCTCGGCAACCACACCGGCCAGCGGATCAGCTCGGCGCAGCGTTCCCTGCTCGCGGAGATCACGACCCCACTGGGGTTGGCCTGGATGGCCCGCAGCATCCGGAGGCAGGAGAGCCGGTTGCGCCAGGCGGAGGCACGTAACCGGGAAGCCGTCCTCTACCTGCTGCTCTCCGGGTCTCTCGCCGGTGCCCGCCGGGTCGCCGGCACGCTCGGCCCGCCGCTACCGGAGATGCTGCGGGTACATCTGGTGGAATGCGCGGGACGCCGGCTCGACGACGTCTTCCGGTGGTGCACCGAGGCCGCCGCCGGAGACGCCTGGATCGTGCAGTGTCCGGTGTACCGGCGGCATCTGGTGGTGTTGGCCCGTTCCGACGCCGACCGGCTCGTCCACGCGCTGCGGCAGCTGGCCGCACGCGACGCCGCCTTCCAGGTGGGCAGCGGCCAGGAGGTGCCGCTCGCCGAGTTCGGGGTGGGATACCAGGGCGCCTTCCACGCCCTCGCGGTGGCGCGGCACCGACCCGACCGGTACGCGGAGTTCCAGGCACGTGGTGACCTGTCCGACGTGTTGTCCGGCGTCGGCGGCGGCTGGGCGAGGCAGACCCTGGTGCCGCTACTGGACTACACACCGGAACGCCCGCAGGACCCGGACGCCCAGGAACTGCTGTTCACCCTGACCTCGTGGCTGACGTTCCGCGGCAACGCCGTACGTCACCTCAAGGTGCACCGCAACACGCTGACCGCCCGCCTGCACCATCTGGAGACCCTGCTGGGTGTCGACCTGACGGAGGTGGCGAATCAGGCACAACTCAACCTGGCCCTGCGGTTGCTGGGTGCACCCAGCGCACCGGAGGTCACGTTGGCGCAACTGCTCGCCCGCCCGGAGGTTCGGTTCTGGGCGACGCAGCTGCTCGGGCCGGTGCGGGGCAGCGACCCACGGATGCTGGACACGCTGCGCAGCTGGCTGGACAACCAGGCCCAGATCGGCGCCACCGCCGAGGCGCTGGGGGTCTCGGCCTCCGGCGTACGCAAGCGGTTGATGCGGGTGGAGGACCTCATCCAACGCTCGTTGCTGACGTCTCCGTCCGCACGCTACGAGCTGTCGCTGGCGCTGGTTGTGCTGGCCGGCGAGATGGCCGCCGATCCGCACCGCCGCTGCGCCTGACTGGGCAGTCGTGTACCGGGGGCCGACCTCACTGTGCAGATCGGTCCTTCCTGGTGTGGCTGCCGTTTTCTAGGCTGCCGTGGGGAGGACGATGCGGCCCTGCACACCAGGGCTGCATCTTCGGACCGCAGCGCACCGGAGCGGGTCTGACACGGGGGCAGATCCGTTCCGGCTGCCATGTCTTCCTCGACTCGGGGAACGGGGTGCCGGCAGCGGCATCCTGCTGGTGCGCGTTGATCATGGCCTCAGCGCCAACGCCGTTCACTTAGAGCTCGCGCAGATAGGTGATGTTTATGGCCGGCGTGGGGGTCGGGTGTCCCATCGGTAGCTGATCCACGCTTGCCGGATCATGCTACGCACAGTGATGATCGAGTCGGCGAAATCGAGGAGCGCGGCGATGACAGACTCGCGACGTTCGTAGCAGCGTTGCAGCCGGTTGAACGCGTTGTGCCAGGCGTTGGTGCGTTCGGCATGCCAGCGTTGACTGGCCTGGATGGGTGCCTTGTCGCCCTTGTGCGCGATCTGGCCGTGTAGGCCACGGCCGGCCAGCTCGGTGCGGGTGGCGCCGGAATCGTAGCCGGCGTCGAGATGCACGGTGATCGTGTCGGGCAGCGGCCCGAGGTCGTCGAGCTGGTCGAGGGTGGGCGCCAGCAGAGGCGAGTCGTGGCGGTTGGCGCCGGCCAGGACTCGGCCCAGCGGGATGCCATAGCCATCCACCATCGACGAGCGTTTCATGCCTTGCTTACCGCGGTCGACCGGGGACCGGCCGGCGCACTGGCCGCCGCCGGGTGCCTTGGTGATACAGCCGTCCACCGCGATGTTGTCCAACAGCAGCCCGACCATGCGGTCGTAGACCTCCAACGCGATCCGTTTGAGGGCAACGAAAACACCGGCCGTGATCCACTCGTCCCGCCGGTTTCGGATGGTGGTGGCCGAGCAGGTCGTATCGGCGATGGCCTGATACGAGCAGCCGAATCGCAGCACCTGGATCAGCTTGTCGAATACGATCCGGTCGCCGATACGCGGCCGGTGGCAGCCCAGCGGATGGCCCGGATCCACCTGCGGCCGCTCGGGCAGCAGCGCGGCGAACTGGACCCACAGCGGCTCGATAAGCCATCCTGGAAGCGCAGGCACAGGACCTCCCGTGATCACGAAGCGTCAGCAACTTCATGATCACCGGTCCTGTGCCTGCTTGTCCGCCCCAACGCCACCCACCTTGACCTATCTGCGCGAGCTCTTAAGGACGGCTCCTGCGGCTGGATCCGCCGACGATCCAACCCCACTGCGCATTTTCCCCGAATAGACAGTTCTGCCCGAATTTTAGAAACGGACTTTCGGGGAATATGCACCTCTGAGCGCATGGAAAAGAGCATTTTTCCCGAATGTACCTTTTAGAGAATCGGACCTAAGATCCATTCGGGGAAAATGCTCACCCCCGAGCGAAGGAAAATCGCTCAGAGGCGCGACCTCACTCGCATCGCCGGACCCTTAAGTGAACGGCGTTGGCCTCAGCGCGTTGACCATGGCATGGACGGACGCCGCTGTCGGCGTGTCGTGTCGCTGAGGCCATGATCAACGCGCCACGACGGTGAGCCGGGCAGACCGACGCTCAGCGGCGACGGCCGAGGGCGGCCTCGATCGCCTCGTAGTGCGCGACGCTCAGTGCTCCGTACCTCAACGCCCCGCTGTTGTCGTCGACCTGCTGGCGGTTACGGAACCCGGGCAGCGGCACGGCACGTTCGTCGTGTGCCCAGATCCAGCCGAGTGCCCCCTGCGCGAGGCTGCGCCCGTCGCTGGCCAGCTGACCACGCACCTTCTCCAGATCCGCCATGAAGGCCGGATCAGGCCGACCGTCCGCGAACCAGCGCAGCCACTCAGGCCGCCACCGACCGCGGACGTCATCGGCGGGCAGGATACTGGCGGCGTCGTACCGGCCGCCCAGCAGACCCATCGCCAGCGGGGAGCGGCACAGTACGCCGAGGTCGTACTCGGCGCACAGCTCCAGCATCGGCTGGTTGTCGTCGAACACGTTGAGCTGAGTCTGCATCGCGGTGCAGTGCGGTGCCCTTGCGAACAGTGCCGCCCTGCCCGGGTCGTCGGTGCTCACGCCCCACCAGCGGACCGTACCGGCCTCGACGCACTCCTCCAGTACGGCGATCAGCTCGTCGGCCTGGGCGGGGGTGACGTCGGAGGTGTGCAGTTGGTACAGGTCGATCTGGTCCCGCCGCAGGCGGCGCAGGGACGCGACGAGCGCGCGCCGTACGTAGTCGGGCGACACGTCCACGCCGGTCAGTCGCCGGGCCGACTCGTCGATGGTGTTGCCGAACTTGGTGGCGATCAGGATGTCCGGCCGGTCGTGCAGTACCTCGCCGAGCAGCCGCTCGCTGTGGCCCGCGCCGTACGCGTCGGCGGTGTCGAACAGCGTGACGCCGTGTTCGACCGCCGTTCTGATGGCGGCGCGGGACTCCTCGTCGTCGGTACCGGCGTAGCCGCCCGGTCTCCCGTCGACCGACATCGCGCCGCCGATGGCCCAGCAGCCCATCCCGAGGGCGCTGACGGTCAGCCCGGAGCGGCCGAGCCGGCGGGTGGAGTGATGGGTGTGGGCAGGCATGGTGGTCATGAAACGCTCCTGGTGCCGGGATGCTGCGTGTCGCGGACCATGCTCCTTCCTGGAGCGTGCTCCACGTCAAGCTCGGGAGTCGGCATCCGGCGTGCGCGGTGCGGTGGAGGCCCGATTCTGTTGGCGCTGACAGGATCTGGTGTCGACATTGCCGGTCACCGCCCACAGGTATCTGGTTACTGTATGGCCGTGACACGCTCAGGCGACCGGAGGTGCCGGAATGGCCAGTAAGTTCACCGAGCTTGCGATCGACTGTGCCGATCCGCGGGGTCTCGCGCAGTTCTGGTGCGCGGTACTCGGCTACGACGTGCAGGAGGAAGAGGACGGTCTCGTCAGCATCGGCTCCCCGGCGGTGCCGGAAGGCAAGCAGCGTCCCGGCCCGGTGCCGCCCACGTTCACCTTCGCGCGGGTGCCCGAGGGCAAGGCTGTCAAGAACAGACTGCACCTCGACCTCAACGCCACCGATCGGGACCAGGCCGACGAGGTACGGCGCCTGCTGGAGCTCGGCGCCCGGCACGCAGACGTCGGTCAGACCGGCGAGGAGAGCTGGGTCTGTCTCGCCGACCCGGAAGGCAACGAGTTCTGCGTACTGGCCAGCCGCTGCCCGTGAGGACCCTGTCAGTCGAGCGAGCACCCATGCTCCCGAGCGGACACCCACCCGAGCGACGAGGCGGATTGTGACCTCACCGGACACATCATCAATAGAACATGCGTTCGAGGAAATTCTGCGGTCAACTATCAGCGCGGCGCGTCCTGGCGCCGCGGCTGGGTCAAGATCTGCGGCAATGGACCGCCTACCCCGCTGATCGGCACCAATCGGCACCCGAATGCGCGGCTACCGGTCCGATGTCGCAGATCTTGCCCAGCTGTCCGGCCGGGTAGGGTCCGGCTTGGGCTTCTCGGAGGTCGTGATGGACACAGGAATTGTCGAAGACGCACCCGCGCTGTTGGGTGATGGTGCCGCAGCCCAGGTCGACCAACCGCTGTTGACCTACTACGACGACTCGACCGGTGAGCGTCGGGAGCTGTCCGCCGGTGCGCTGGGCGGATGGGCGGCGCGTACGGCCGACCTGCTTCGGCACGGTTGCGGGCTGGGCGTCGGTGATCGGGCGGCGGTACTGCTTCCCCCGCACTGGCAGACCGCGGCAGTACTGCTGGGCGCATGGTCTGCTGGCCTGGCGGTGTCGTTCCGACTGTGGGCGACGGCGGGACTGACGGTGTACGAGCCGCGCGCCGACGAGCCCTTGGATGTCGTCTTTGTCGCGCACAACCGGTTGACCAGCTGGCTGGAGGAGGTACCCGACGCCGCTCACCGCTTCGTTCTGGGGTTCGCGCCGGCCGCCGGCGTCCTGGCCGAGGTTCCGGCCGGCTACCAGGACTACATCGCCGAGATCGGTCGCTACAGCGACAGCCTGCCGAGCTCGGTGCCGATCCAGCGGGGCGCCGCCGCGAGCGCGGACGGGACCACCTTCCGGGAGTGGGGGTCGCTGGCGTACGAGGTGGCCGCCTCGATGGATCTGCGGGCCGGCGACCGGGTGTTGATCGACGTGGCTGAGCACGAGCATCCGTTGAAATGGTTGCTGGCTCCGCTGGCGGTCGGCGCCTCGGTGGTGTTGTGCGCCAACCTCGATCCAGCTGATGTCGATGCCCGGGCCGCAGCCGAACACGTCACCCGCGTCCTGTAGCCCGCGCGGTACACGGGCCTGTCCGGGAGAGGATGCCGGACAGGCCCGTGGACCCGGGACGCTCAGCGTTTGAGTGTGAAGGTGAAGTCGCCGGTGAGTTTGCCGCTCAACCGGACCGCCGAGACGAGTTTTCCTTCCTTGATCAGTTTTTCGACCTCGCCCCGGGAAAGACGACAGCCTTCCGCGATCAGCCGTACCGGCCGGACCGGGATGCGCGCCGCGAAGCGGACCTCGATGTCGACGACGTCGCGGTCGAGGTGATCCGACCCGCCGGTGTCGAGGCGCCAGGCGTCGGCCCAGTCGAGGGCGATGCGGTTCCGCCGCTGCAGGAACGGGTCCTGGAGCAGCGCGGCTGCCAGGCCACGATCGTTGTGGTGCAACCGGTCCAGCAGTTCAGCCGGTACGGAGCGGACTGTCATCCGCTCGAAGACCGTGAGCTTCGCGGTGTCGCCGCATCCGGTGCAGAGTACGAGCAGCCAGGCGTCGAGGAGCTTGTGGTTGGCGTTGACGCGAAATTTGCCGTTCGCCCGGAACCGGTCGGACGCGCACGCGTGGCAACGCCGGCGAACCAGGGGCAGGCAGGTGGGTACGACCATCCAGTTATTGAGCACAGAAGTACACCGTTTCCAGTGAGAAGTCCGCAGCAGGAAGAAGCGCGGCGCACAGGCGCGACGCGCGAAACATCAGCGCTCGGGAGGTCTCACACGGTGTACAACGGCACGCCTCTGGCTGGACGACCTGGTCAGCAGCACGGTAACGGCCCACAGCAGCGGTGCTCCACCGGTTTTCGGGCAGGCGCGACCGTTTTCTACTCCGCTGTCGTGGGAGTTGCAGGAGGGCAGATCATGTAATGGCTCTCCGGCACGACGACACCCCACCCAGCCTTCCGCATCTGTAGGAGAAGTTCGTAGGCGTCCGGGCAGCTGATGAGGTCAGCCTGGTAACAGTCACCGAGGATGTCGCAACTGTCGACCGTGCTGATCTGACGGTGCAATGCCAGATCTCGTGCCGGTCGGTCGTCGGTGGCCATGATTCCGCAGGATCCAGGTCGGCCAAGGTGGTAGAGCATCTGCGCCTCACCCAGGTGAAGCGTGGCCGGGGCGGTCACACCACCCAGCGCCCGGCGAGCTTGCTCGATACCCAGCAGGCTTTCCAGCCCACCATCCACGTCTACGGGGGTGCCGAGCCAGCCGTCGTCCAGAAGCGTGTGAAGCCGCGGTTCATCGGGGATACCGCGCCGCACTTCAACGCGGATCGCGTCGGTCCAACGGGCACGGCCACCGAAGTAGCTACGTAACAGGTCCAGGCGATCGACCGCAGCGAAATTCCAGAGTGTGCAGGTGTCAAAGTACACGGGTGGCGCGTCGGTCACTGCTCCTGCTCCGCTGCAGCAGCGTCGTCGATGTGCGCCGGAGCGAGTTCGTCCAGGAGACGCTCCGGATCGGTTTCCAGAAGCTCGGCGAGTGGCCGAGCCCCGATGCGGCCCGTCGCGTATGCCTCCAGCGCACGGCCCAGAAGATTTCCGGGTGGCCGTCGCTCGTTCCACGATTGGAGGTCGGCCGCTCTGCCGGCGCGCAGCAGCAATCGGGTGGAGGACATCGCCAGCAGCCCGTCCCGGCGAGCAGCGTCGATGATCCCGACGTTGTGCAACCGGTAGACGAGGGCCTGCTGACTGACCCGGTAGCGGCCGAGCAGTTCGGCGAGGAGATCCTCGGTGACGTCCCGATCTCCGGCGGCGCTCCGGAGAGCGGTCTTTGGCATGAGGAACGCGGCGGCAAAGGCGTTGGCACGCCTCTCATCAGGCGTTCGACCCGTGGTGACGTTCTGGTCGACGATCGTGTTCTGGTGATCGCCGACCACCAGGTGGCCGAGTTCGTGGGCCAGGGTGTAGCGCTGGCGGGTGACCGGACCCCCGCTGGCGATCAGAGCGAGCCGTAGGCCGCCGGAAAGGACTGCCAGGCCGTCCATGCCCTGTGGCAGGGCCTCGATGGCGACGTCGATGCCCAGCTCCTGTTCCAGGAGAGTCGCCAGTTCCGACAACTCGGAGGGAAGGGGGGCATCACCGAGGCCGAGGACATCGCGTACTTGGCTGGCAAGCTGCGCGCCGTCGTTTACCGGCGAGCACAGCGTTGCAGGGTCGACATCCGGAAGCCGGCTCGGTGTTGCGGGCACACCACTGTCACGGATGAGCCGGTCGAGTTCAACGAGTATGGTGCTGCGATCGAGAGCCCGGCCGGTCGCGCTGTCGGCCTCAGGCTGGACCCGTGCCGCGAGCCGCGGCGAGGGTGACTGTTCACTGAGCAGATCGGTAGGGGTCAGACCGAGGTGCTCAGCGATGAGTGCCAGCTCCACCGACTTGAGGTCACGCTTGCCGTTGAGCGCTTTCGACAGTGCGGTGACGTCGAGCCCGACCGCATGCGCTATCGCCTGTTGGGTCATGCCGGCATCGGCGATGGCCTGCCGCACCCGCCCCGCCAACCACTGCCGAGTGATCGCCATGGTTCCACCCTAGCCGAAATTGCGATTATCGCAACTGCTATCGCGATACACGTGACCGTTCACAGGAGGTGCAGGCGGCGGCGGAGGGTGGTGAGGAGGTTGTTGAGGTGGGCGCGGGCCAGGGCGCGGCGCAGGTCCACCTTGCCGGGGCGGTTGTAGATGATCACGTCGTCGAAGCGGTGTACGCCGGGCCGCTGCGCGATGCTGGCCGCCGCGTCGCGTACCGCGACCAGCTGGGCGGGGGTCATCGGCAGGGCGCGCTCACGTGGCTGGTACGAGGCGCCGATCGGGTAGTCGCGGCCCGGGGCATGGGTCATCTCGATGTGGCAGCCCAGGATGTGGGTCACCGCTCTGGACCCGGCCAGCTCGACCAGGCGGTCCAGGGTGTCGCAGAACGCGGCGGTGTCCTCGACGTACAGCCGGCCCGGGTAGACGGTGTCGCCGGTGAGCAGGATGCCGGACCAGGGGTCGTACACGGCGATCGCGGCCTGGTGGTGCCCCGGGGTGCCGAGCAGTTCCAGCACCCGGCCACCAAGGTCGAACTGTACGGTCTGCGCCGGCCAGTCCTGGAAGCCGAAGTAGGCGCGCATCCCGGCGAGATCGCCGTCCACCACGGTCGTCGTGGGCCGGTCGGCGAACTGCCCGTCGCCGGCCACGTGGTCGTTGTGCGGGTGCGAGTGCGCGACGACCAGCTCGTAGTTGTCGCGGGGATGGTGCCGCAGCCAGTCGGCGATCAGGCCGTCGACCGTGCTGCGCAACGGGAAGCGGACCGGGTCCTCGGTGGCGCCGGTGTCGAGCAGCAGGGCACGGTCGTTGCCGAACAGCAGGTACAGGAACGGGCCTTCGTAGTTGGTCAGCTTGCTCTGCCGCAGGATCACGGTGTGCTCGTCGTAGTGGTGGGTCTGGATGGGTGCCTCGCCGGTCGCACCGTGGATCCAGGTGACGTCCAGGGTGCCGGGCACCGGCGTGCCGGTGGTGAAGTCGAGCTGGTCAGTCGCGGGCATCGTCGTCTCCAGGGGTGGCGGGTTGCGGGGTGGCGGGTTGCGGCGTGGCCGCCAGGAAGCACCGGACCGGCCGGCGCTCGTCGGCGGTGTCGTCTGCGGTGGTGCGGTTCAGGTACGGGGTGAGCAGGGCGAGCCACTGCTCCTGCAGCTCGGCGGCCTCGTCTGCGGACAGCAGCGCGGTCATGCTGCTGAAGCCGGCGGCGCGGCGCCAGTCGGCGGGTTCGCTCTGCCGCCGCGCGGTGTAGTCGATGATGGCCTGCGCCGCGCGTTCGATCACGACATGTTCCAGCTCTGCTTGGGCCGCAGCGTCGTTGCCGGTGGCCCGCAGCCGAATCGCGGGCCGGTCCTCGGCGATCCGCCACCGGCGGGCACGTCGGTCCTCGCCCGGTCCGGCGTCGGTGACGAAGCCGTAGCGGGCCAGTTGGCGCAGGTGGAACGAGCAGCTCGCCTGGGACGCGCCGAGCATCCGGCCGCACTGCGCGGCGGTGGCGGTGCCGAGGGCGCCGAGCAGATCCAGCAGGTCCAGCCGCAGCGGATGGGCCAGCGCCCGGATCGCCGTCGGGCCGATGTTCTCCATATGTCAAAGACTACTTTGACATATGCGAACTGTCAAAGAAAGCTTTGGCAGTTGAAATGACAGGGGGTCGCACTAGCCTCCCGGCATGGATCTGGACCTTGCGGGGCGGCGGGCACTGGTGACCGCGAGCAGCGGCGGCATCGGGGCGGTGGTGGCACGGCGGCTGGCCGACGAGGGCTGCGCCGTGCTCGTACACGGCCGCGACCAGGCACGGGCCGATACGATTGCCGGTGGCGTACGCGCTGCGGGTGGCCGGGCCGAGGTGGTGCTCGGTGACCTGACCGACGGGTCGGCCGCCGGGAAGGTGGCTGCGCGAGCCCGGTCCTGGGGCGTGGACATCCTGGTCAACAATGCCGGGCCGTTCTCCGAGCATGACTGGGACAGCGCCAAACCGTCGATGTGGCTGGACGCGATGAACGGCAACGTCATGTCGGCGGTACGGCTGATCCGCGCGCTCACCCCGTCGATGCGCGAGCGCGGCTGGGGCCGCATCATCAACCTGGGCAGTCGCGCGGCGACCACCCCGCTGCCGAACATGGTCGAGTACTCGGCGGCGAAGGCCGCGGTGGTCAACATGACCACGAGCCTGGCCGCGCATCTCGCCGGTTCCGGGATCACCGCGAACACGATCTCCCCCGGCGTGATCGTCACCGAGGGCATGCGGCAGATGTTCGAGGACCGCGCTGCCGCGCAGGGACACCCGGCTCCGTGGGCCGAGTTGGAGCCGCAGGTACTCGCCGGGTACGCACCGAATCCCAGCGGCCGGCTCGGCACCGCCGACGACATCGCCGCCGCGGTCGCCTTCCTGGCCAGCCCGCTGGCCGGCTACATCAACGGCATCGACCTGCGCGTCGACGGCGGCATCGTCCCCGTGCCGTAGTACGGCTCCATAGCGTCGCCGCTTCGTACGGAGACGGAGGTGGAGGGTCAGCCGACCTTTCGTGGCTTCGCAGCGAGGAGTTGCGAGACCCGCTGTGGTGATATCTGCAGGACGGCGGCGATGTCCCGGCCCGACAAGCCATGAGACTTCAGATGGGCCGCAGCGGCGCGGGAGCGCACAGCTGCTTCCCGCTGCAGTTCCTCAGCCCGACGTACCGACTCCCGGGCAGCTCGGGCCTCCTCATCCAGGCCGTCACCGACCTCCGGGACGATCGACACGTCGAACGAGTCGACCGGTACGTCATGCAGCATTGCCACGTAGTCGCGAACCATGTGCTCCGCATCGGAGAGGCCGTGGGACTGGGTGACGCCCACTCCGTCGATGTGCAGTTCCCAGCCGTGTTCCCAGCGCTTGGCGCGGACCGTGTAGGTCTTCACTTCAACCACCCCTCCGGCAGACACACCAACTCGCATCATGCTGCGACTGCGAACGGGGTGCAGCGGTTTCGGGGCGAGGTCGGGCGCGGTGCGGGGACGGGGAGGCGGGCACCGCGCCCGAGGTGGTACGGGGTGGCGCGACGGTCGCGGCGGCCACAGGGATGGTGTGGTCGGCGGGCGTACGTCGCGGTCAGTGCGCTCCGGCCGGGTGATGCGCCGGGGTCAGAGCCATTCGAGCTTCAGCGGGTACAGGTGGCTCCAGCGCTCCAGGGCGGCCTCGGCGTCGCGGTGGCGGGCGGTGTCGAGCTTGGCGTCATCGTCGAAGCGGTACAGCACCGCGCGGTCGGTGAACGCCGCACCCCACCACAGCAGCCGGTCGCCCGGCTGACAGCAGGTGACGTACTCGCCGTAGTCGGGGTCGTTCTCGTCGAGCACCAGCGCGAACGGGCGCGGCGCCGCCGGCATCGCCAGCCGGCTCATGGTCTCGGTCGCCTTCTCCATCAACAGCCTCCAGCCATACGCAAATATCTCGTAGCGCTTACACGCCCTTGCGTAAATTTACGCTGACTGACACGATGACACATCTCAGCCGCCACTTCAAGTGCTTGATGAATCCCGTTGAGTAACTTTCGACCCGCAAGGAGTACCCAAGTGCCCGAAACCAGCCAGCCGTGCGAGCACCACACTCACGTACACTCACAGCGCAGCGCAGACTTGCGCACACGCACAGCCCTTGTGATGGAAGGTGGATCACCGATGGGCTCCGGCAACGGTCCGCGGTTCAGTCGACTCCGCGTCGGTGAGGAGATCCGCCGGTTACGGCTCCAGCGAGAGCTGACGCAGATCCAACTGGGCGCGAACGTCGGGTCTTCCGGCGCCCGCATCTCCCGTCTTGAGACTGGTGACGCAGCGCCCGACCTTGCGCTGGTGATGAACGTCCTGGACTACTTCGAGTTGGCCGAAGAGGAACAGAAGCGGCTGATCACTCTCGCCCGCCAGGCCAACGAACAGACATGGTGGAAGATCAGCGGGATGCAGACCCGCCAGGCCGCATTTGCGGAACTGGAGTCGACGGCCACCGTCATCCGCGAATACTCGATGGTCTTCGTACCAGGGCTTCTACAGACACCCGAGTACGCCCAGGTCCGATACTCCGACACGGAGGCGCAGATCCCGTTCGACGCCGATGCCGCTGTCATCGGGCGCCAGGAACGTCAGAAGATTCTGAGTCGTCCGAAGAAGCCGGTTCAGTACGAGGTCATCCTCGACGAGCTCATGCTTCGCCGGCGCACAGCCCCCGCTGAAGTGATGACGGTGCAGCGACACCGCCTGGCTGAAGCCGCCAAACTATCCAATGTGAATATTCGTGTCTTGGCTCTGGACGCCAGCCTGCCATACGACACGCCCTCACTGAACTCGTTTGCGGTCTACTCCTTCGCGAACGCGCCAGACATCGGAGTGGTGGAGACCGAGACCACTGAGGCGCAGAGCAGCGACGAGGATCAACTCGACCGCTATCGTCACCTGTTCAAGCGTCTCTGGAGCGCAGCCCTTAGCCCTGACGAGTCGCTCAAACTCATCCAAGGAGATGACGCATGACCCCTCAGATCACCAACTGGAGAAAGTCCACTCGCAGTGGCGCACAGGCGAACTGCGTCGAGATAGGTACGGTCGCCGAGGTCGTCGGTATCCGCGACAGCAAGGATCCCAGCGGACCGGCACTCGCGGTCGAGCCGGCCGCTTGGTCCAGGTTCCTCAACGAGGTGCACACCGGCGCACTCGACGGCTGACCATGACACAGCGACGGCCGGCACTCGTACGGGCGCCGGCCGTCGCGCGCGTCAGTGCTCGGACGTACTGGCCTTCGGTGTCAGGGTGGACCGTGCGCTGCGGATCTTGGAGATGTCCCAGAGCTTGGCCTCGTCGGCGACGGTGGAGCGGCTGCTGTAGTCGAAGTAGTCCTGCGCGCTCCTGGTGAGCATCAGACACACCACGGCGATCGCGATGGCCAGGCAGGCGGTCTGGGCCAGGTAGTACATCGGCAGGTACCAGGACGGCAGCAGGCTGTGGAACAGCACCTCGACCCGGTTCTCCGCCGCGCTCCCGGACAGGTCGGCGGTGCTGTCGCCGATCACGTACTGGCCGGGGTCGGTGGCGATCTGGAACAGCTCGGCGGCGCCGACGACGATGCACGCCGGCCAGGCCACCACCCGGGCCCGGCTGTCACCGCGTCCGAACAACCAGGCCAGTACGACGCCGGCGAGCAGGCAGACGACGCCCAGCGTCGTCGCGATCTCGACCGCCAGCCGCAAGCTGCCCACCTGACCGGAGACGTTGTAGCTGCTCGGATCCTCGATCGCGGCGACCGCCGGGACCAGCTGCCGCCGTACGGTTCCTATGTGCCGCAACGTCAACGGCGCGGTCGCAACACTGACAGCACCGGCGAGGGCGGCGACGAGCCAGAGCCATCGGCAGGCTCGGACGGACCGGGGAAGCGGCTCGGATGTGGTACTGGTGGGCACAGATGCTCCTCAGGGGATCGACAAACCGCGCCACCATACACATCGGACAGTCACCACCAGCATCAGCCGATCGGACGAGATGTCGCAGCATGTTCCCAGCTTCCGATGGGTCGACACTGCTGCCACGTAACCGGGCCTCGGACGGATCGCTGAGCGTCGAGCGGCGTCAGGCTCTCGCATCTTGGATGTGAGCATGACCGCGCAGGACAGAGCCGGTCGAAGGGTACAGAACGGCGAGGTGCAGACTGCCCCGCATGAGCCAGTCCACCATCGACTACCGGCCGCTGCGGCAGCTTGCACTGCGGGTACCGGAGATCACCGTCTACTTCTGGATCACCAAGGCGCTGTCCACCGCGATGGGCGAGTCGACCTCGGACTACCTGGTCCATGTCATGAACCCCGTGCTCGCCGTGGCGCTGGGGTTCGTCTGTTTCGTCGGCGCGCTGGTCCTACAACTCGCGATGCGCCGGTACCTTGCCTGGACGTACTGGCTGGCCGTGGTCATGGTTGGCGTGTTCGGCACGATGGCCGCCGACGTTCTGCACGTCGGCCTCGGAGTTCCCTACATCGTTTCCACCGTCCTGTGCGGGGTCGGGCTGGCCGCGGTGTTCGTGACCTGGCAACGGATCGAGAGAACTCTGTCGATCCACAGCATCGACTCGACCCGCCGGGAGCTGTTCTACTGGGCAGCTGTCGTGGGCACGTTCGCGCTGGGTACGGCCGCGGGTGATCTGACCGCGGTCACCTTCGATCTGGGCTACTTCGGTTCGGCGGTGCTGTTCGCGGTGGCGATCCTGGTGCCGGTCATCGGCTACCGGTGGTTGCGCTGGAACTCGATCCTTTCCTTCTGGTTCGCCTACGTGCTGACCCGACCGCTCGGCGCGTCGGTCGCGGACTGGTTGGGCAAACCCACCAAGGAGGGTGGCGTGGGCCTGGGCAGCGGGGCGGTCGCGCTTGTCCTGACGCTGGCCATCGCAGGCTTCGTCGCCTACCTGGCCGTGACCCGCAGGGACGTCCAGCGGGCCGGCGCCACAGAGATGGCGGCGGACGCCACCGGCCCGCGCTGACCGTCGGGCACCGCCGCTTCGGTCCGAAGGGCACTCTTGACGACTACGGCTACATGTGTAGAGTTAGCGTTCGTGCAGCGTAACCGGCCTCCGTCGGCTCAGACGGTCAACGTGCTCCGGGCGTTGGCCGCCGACCCTTCACGCTGGCGTTACGGCTACGACCTGGCCACCGAGGTACACCTGAAGTCCGGTTCGCTGTACCCGATCCTGGTCCGGCTTGCCGACCGCGGCCTGCTGGAGACGGATTGGGAGCAGGGTGGCGGAAGCCGACCGCCCCGACATCTCTACCGCCTGACCCCCGATGGTCGGGAGTACGTGGCGGCGCTGCCCACACCGCGGGCCGGCCGCAACCTCCCGCATCCGCACGGCCGTTGGAGTGAGGCGTAATGCCGCTGTTCCTGATTCCCGTGCTGGGTGTGCTGGGCATCGGGATAGCCATGATCCGGCGGTACGCCAAGGCATCCGCTGACCCGATCTCCGAGGATCTGTCCGCCCAGCTGCTGCGCTGGGCGGTCGGTCTGCTCTCCGCGCAGCGCGCCGAGTGGGGTCAGGCCATGCTGGGCGAACTGGGCCACCTCGACGGCCGGGTCCGGCGGTTGCGGTTCGCAGCGGGCAGCACCGGCGCCGCGCTCGTACTACCACCCTGGGGGCGGGCCGCCGCAGGCGTCTGGGCGATGATCGCGCTCGGGATCGGCAGCATCGGCCTGTATGTCGGCGTGGCCGTCCACTACCGGCTGGCCGGCGGCGAATGGATCGAAGCGGGGATCCTGGCCATCGTCGTGATCGGCTTCCTGCTCGCCGCCAGTGCCCTGGCCCGCCGCCCCGGCGTCGCGCTCCCCGGCCTGCTCGGCGGACTGTTCGCCGCTGTGGTCTCGCGGACCCTGTCCGGATTCACCTTCCTCGACCAGATTCTGCCGGACATCGTGCAGTGGCACCATGTGGTGGTCCTGGCCGTCGTACCGTTCTGCATCGGGGCCGCCGGCACGCTGTACCGCCGTGACCCGGCCATCGGCAAGCGCATCGCCCGGCTCGCCGCCCTCAGCGCCGGCCTCGCCCTGTACGTGTACTCGACGCTCGCTGTCGCTGTGATCGGCACGGGCGGACCGTTCAACGATGAGAGCGGCGGGACCATCCGGGGCACCGTCAGCGACCGGCTCGGCAACAACCTCATCGTCCTGCTGGTCACCGTCATGATCACCGCCACCGTCGGTTGGGGCGGGGCCGCCGCCACAGGTGCCATCGCGACCCGCCTGCGCCCGAACACAGCTGTCCCGGCCGCCCCCGCTCCGGCGATGTCGACGGCCCCGGCGATCGAGCAGCCGGCGAAGGTCCGTACACGGCGCCGGACCCTGATTCTCGTACTGCTGGGCTGCCTCGTACTCGCCGGCATGCTGCTGGCCGCCACCACCGGACTCCGAGGCTGACCCACGCACCGCGGGCCCGGGATGCTGACCCCTCATCAATCACGGTGCTGATCCATCGACTTGACGACACGCCGCGGCGCACGCACGCCCCCGCGACACGCTCGGCTTCAAGCCCCCACCGGCGCGGGTGCGGCTCCTGACGCAGACCTTCCGGCACGCGAGCGTGAGCATTTTCCCCGAAAGGCCGAATGAGAAATTCGGACGAAACTATTTTTTCGGGAAAATGCGCTCGGTGCGTGGTGGGGGGTGGGGGGGGACACGCGGGCGAGGTGGCGAGAAATGCCAGATTTTGTTCAGGGCGATCTGTAGTGCAACAACCTACGGGAATGGTAGAAAAAGCAGGCACGGCGTATCTATCTTGCTCCCCCTCGGTCATGGCCAGGTAGCCCCACCTGTCCAGCCGCGAGATAGAAGGAGAAGGTCTGTGACCCCTACCCGCAGGACCGCCCTCGTCGCAGCATCCGCAGCCGCGGTGCTTGCCCTGTCCGCCAGCGCGGCCGCCGCAGCCCCCGCGGCGCCGCCCACCGCAACACCCGCCACGAACACCGTCTTCACCGCCACCGATCACCTCGCCCGGCAGATCGCCACCGACCTGACCGACCCGTCGGTACGTGACCGGGTCACCTCGGCGGTCACCGCGCATCCGGCCGATCTCCGGGCACTCAATGCTGGTACGCAACTCGCCGCGCAGGCCCGCACCGCCAACCGGCAAGTACTGGCCGCCAAGGGTCTGCCCGCGTCCAGCGGCTCGCTCCTGCGGCTGCGGTGGGCGAACCCGAACTCCCGTACCAGCCTGCAGAACGGCGCAACGCCGCTGGTCGCAGCGGTGCCGACCGATGACCAGATCACTGCGGTGACCGCGTACGACACCCGTGGCAACAGCGTCTCGCTCGACGCGCAGCATGCGCCGAGCCGACCTGTCCTCGTGGTGGAGGTCGACGTGGCGAAGGCGTTGCCGCTCGGGCTGAAGACGATGCGCAGCGTCCTCGACCAGCACGGCGTCGGTGACCGGACGGCCGCCGCCGCTCCCCTCACCTCCGGATACTGGGCAACCAAGATCAACTCTGTCCGGTTGAACAACGACGAGGAGCCCTGGATCAAGGGCGCCGCCGAGATCTACAGCATCGTCAGTGGATGGGGACTCGACGGCCACCCGGCCGTCAACATCGTGCAGATGCCCTACCTCGACTACGACGGCACCACCTACTACCCCAACCAGCTCATCGCGCAGTTCAAGGACTACAAGTACAACCTGGCCGACATCGTCATGATGGAAGACGACGGTGACACCAACTACCAGTCACTGGCCACCGCCATCGCGGATGCGTTGCTGACCCTGACCGACAACGGGGTCTACACGCCGCTGGTCAACGCGATCCTGTCGGCCATCCCCACCTCCTGGTGGACCGACGACCCGGACTACGTCGACTCCTGGTACACCCTGTCCACCAGCAGCAGCGGCACCCTCTACGGCGCCGCCGGGAACGGCTGGATGAACGTCACCCCGTACTGGGTCTCCGGCCTCTGACCGTTCGCACCATCCGGACCGCCGACGTCTGCCCGACGTCGGCGGTCCGCCGTTCGCCCGTAATCCGCACAAACCTGTAGCTGATCTGGTGCTATGGCGGGAGTGCGTGATCGGTTGGCGCGGCTGCGCCGCGGCGGGAGGATGTTCGCCGCCTTCGCGGTGCCGAACTTCCGGCTGTACTTCGCCGGGCAGGCGGTCAGCATGGTCGGCACCTGGATGCAGGTGGTGGCCCAGTCCTGGCTGGTCCTGGACCTGACCGGCTCGGGTACCGCACTCGGGCTGGTGGTGGCCGCACAGTTCCTGCCGGTGCTGCTGCTCGCCCCGTACGGCGGGCTGATCGCCGACCGGGTCGACAAACGTCGCCTGCTGATGACCACCCAGACCTGTCTGGGTTCGCTGGCGCTGCTGCTGGGCGTGCTGACCGTCACCGGCGCGGTACGGCTGTGGATGGTGGTCGTTGTCGCCGTGCTGCTCGGTGCGGTCGCCGCGGCCGACGGTCCCACCCGGCAGACGTTCCTGCCCGAGGTGGTCGGTACCCACCTGCTGCGCAACGCCGTGAGCATCACCAGCGTGATGATCAGCGCGACCCGCGCGGTGGGGCCGGCGGTCGCCGGGCTGCTGATCGCCTCCGTGGGGGTCGGTGTGTGTTTCCTGGCCAACGCGGCCAGCTTCGTGGCCGTACTGGCGGCCCTGTGGCTGATGCGCGTCGACCGGCTGCAGCCCAGCCCGGCGGTACAACGGGCGCCCGGTCAGCTGAAGGCCGGGTTCCGGTACGTGCGCGGCATCGCCGGGCTGTGGGTGCCGCTGGTGATGATGGCGCTGATCGGCACGCTGGCCTACGAGTTCCAGGTGGTGCTGCCGGTACTGGCCCGCTTCGGCATCCACGGCGGCGCGCGCACGTACGGCTTCCTGGCCTCCGCCATGGGCCTGGGTGCGGTGGTCGGTGGGCTGATCGTGGCCGCCTTCGGCCGGGCGGGGGTCGTGCCTCTGGTCGGCGCGGCGGCCGGGTTCGGGGCGGCGCTGAGCGCGGCGACGTTCGTACCGTCGCTGCCCGGTGAGCTGATCGCGCTGGCGTTCGTGGGTGTGGGCAGCATCGCGTTCCTGGCCACCGGCAACACCACCCTGCAGCTGGTGGCCGACCCGTCGTTGCGGGGCCGGGTGATGGGGCTGTGGACGGTGACGTTCTTCGGTTCGACACCGGTGGGCGGGCCGATCGTCGGTGTCGTCGTCCAGCACTTCGGCCCCCGCGCCGGGCTGGGTGTGGGTGCGGCGGCCTGCCTGGCTGCCGCCACGCTCGGTCTGCTGGCCCTGCCCCGGGTCGCTGCCCGGCACCGGCTGCTGGAGCATCGGCCCCCGCCGGGCCAGCCGCCACCCAGCGAGACTGACAGCGGTTAGGCCTCGCTTCAGGGTCCTCGGTCGAGCGGGCCTGCGGATACGACGCTTACTGCGATTGCACCGGCTGCTGACCAGCGCGAGCTCCGACGACACGGCCCGTCCTCGCGCGATGGGTCAGCCGCTGGGCGGGCACACCGCCGCCATCGACGACGTGGCCTTCGGCCCGCACGGCCCGCACGGCCCGCTGGCCAGCGCCAGCGACGACCACACCGTCCAGCTGACCTCGCTGGACGCCTCGGGCGCGGCGCGACGGATCTGCGCGACCACCGGAAGCGTGCTGGACCGTCAGCGGTGGCGGCAGTACATTCCCGAGCTGCCGTTCCAGCCGCCCTGCCCGGGCAGGGCCGGGCGGTGACCGACTGGCGGGCCGGGGTTCAGGCGAGGTGGGTGAGCAGGTTGTCGAGGGGTTCGGGCAGCGATGCCGGGTCCAAAGCCTCGGCGAGCAGCCGACCGTAGCGGATCTTGCGGTGCGAGCGGGTGCCGAGGAACCGGCGGAGTACGGCGATGTCAGACCTGTTGCGCTGGGCGGGTTGGCGGCGCAGGGTCCGCAGGGAACGCAGCTCGCCCTGACCCTCGATGATCCCTTCCACGGCGGGTATACCGAGGTGGCGTACCAGTTCGTCCTCCAGGTCCTCGACACAGGCGAAGAAGCCGCGCACCGCCAGGCCGGGGCGGGTGAGCCGATCACCGGGGCCGACGTTGGCCAGGGCGCGGCTGACCACGTGTTCCTCGCCCGAGTCGTACAGGCCGGCGAGGGTGACGTTGAGCCCGTCCGGGCCGAGCAGCCGCAGGAAGTGGCCGATGTTGGTGACACCGCCCATCGCGACGACGGCGATACCTTCCGCTGACAGATCGAGTCCGCGCCGGGTTGCGGCGGCGGTGACCGCGGCCCGATCGCTGTCACCCTCGACGAGTACGACGGTCCGGGTGCCGGGCGGGATCCGGGCCGCCGCTGCGGAAACGACGACGGGTCCGATGTCCATCCGCCCATCCTCCCCGGCGCACCGCGCGGGCACCACCGCCTTTCGCCGCCGTGCCCGTACCGCTCCTGTGCGGCGACACACCACCCGGGTATGTCACCGCACAGGAGAACCTCACTGGCCGTGGGTCGACGGGAAGGGCTGCATCACCTGTCCGTGGCCGATCGGGAAGGGCACCGCCTGCCCCTGAGTGGCCGGGAACGGCTGGGCGACCTCGCCCTGGTGGACCGGCATTGGATGGGCGCCCTCGCCGTTGTGTACCGGCAGCGGCTGGGCCACGGGCGGCGGTGCGGCCGACGCGGCCTGGCCGGTGAGCGCCAGGATTCCGGTGGCCAGGGCGGTCAGCGCCACTCCCGCCAGCAACTTACGTTTCATCGGACGGATCCCTTCGGTTGGAGACCCTTCCGTGGTATCGCCCGGTGCGAACGGTGGGCAATCAATTGACCGACAGGTCAAGAATCTGACAGCTCAGCCCAACAGCTCCAGCAGCGCGGAACCGGCATCGGTACGAGACACCAGCACGCTCTGCCCGCGGCGTTCCCGGCCGATCAGCCCCGTGCGGGCCAGTACATCGCAGTGCCGGGTCGCCGCGCCCGGCGTGACGTTGAGGTGGGCGGCCAGCGCCCCCATCGTCATCGGGACGTCGAGGTGGCGCAACAGGGCGGCACGGGGTGCGCCGAGCACAGTACCGAGCCGGTCCACCGCACCGGGACGGGTGGGCCCCGCCGCACCCTGGCCCCGGACCGGGTACGCGATCGCCAGCACATCAGCTGCTTCCTCGTGCATGAACAGGGTGTCCGGGCTGATCACCGACGGCACCAGGACCAGGCGCCGGTCACCCAGCTCGACCGTCCCGCCCCGGCGGCCGTCCAGACGGAACGCACCGTCGGAGTAGGTCAACCGCCGGCTCAGCGTGTTGAGCAGGGTGCCCAGCGCTCCGCGCACGCTGGCCACGCCGATACGCTCGGTCTCCCGGTCGACGAGCGGGCGTACCGTCGGCCACCAGTCGCACAACAGCGGCGTGGCCGCCGAGACGGCGTCGGCATAACCGTCCAGCCAGCGTCGCGGCTGGTCGGCGACCGGTTGCCACAGTCGCGTCGTCTTGCCCAGCGTGGCGATGTCGGTGATCAGGTCGTCGGGCGGGTAGTCGTGCAGCCGCTGTACCTGCTCGGGCACGCTCACGTCCCGGCTCGGCGCAATGGGCACGAGCACGTTGGGCACCGACCCGGATTCACGCCGGTGCAGCGGCCGCAGGGCACCCGCTCTCGGGCCGAGCGTGGCCCGCAACGGTTCGACGACCCGGGGCGCCAACGCCGATCCCCATCCGCTCACCGCGTCGCGCATCAGCAGGAACACCGACTGCATCGGCGAGACCGCCACCGAAACGTCAGTGATCGCCGCATCCGCCACAACTCTGGCCATACCTCCAGTGCAGCAGATCAGCCCAACACCCGGTGTCGTGGAACTGTCAACGAACCAGGTCGCCGATCTCTACTCGTCCTGGCCCGGCTGCCGGCCTTCCAAACCGATGATCTTCGCCTGCTTTTCCAACCGCCACCGTAGTGTTTCCACCTCGCGGGTGAGCTGGGCGACCTCCTCTTCGTGGTTGCGCCGCCGCAGCGCGAGGCACACGCACACGCAGAACGGGATGAGCAGCAGTACCGACGCAGCGGTGGAGCGGGTGCGCAACCTGCCGCATTCGGCCTCGGTGGCGTCCGTCATGGCTGTACCTGCATCGTCGCTGGTATCGCTGACGGTGTAGCTGTAGCTGTGCTCGATGCCCTTGTCGTCGCTGTAGGTGATGCCGCTGCTCAGCCATACCGAGGAACACGTGACGTGCGAGGGCTCCGTGTCCTCCCCGGAGAGCACCACCGTCGAGCTGTGGCCCAGCAGCCACAGCACCAGTACGACAATGGCGAAGGCGAGTCCTCCAGCGACCACACGCCGCGTCTCGATCGTCACGGGCTCGGTTACATCGGCGGTCATCGGTGGCTCCTCCATGGGGCGGCTACGAACATCCGGACCCTCCAGGTTCCGGGCAACGGCAGCGACCACCGTAGGGCGCCGGCACAATCGGTCGGTCTCGTCGCGTTCCTCGGGCGCACGGTCCGACAGAAAACTTGGCGGACCCGGCCCCAGCGTGTGAGGCTGATGCTGTCGGAGGCCGACCCCGACACGATCCGCCGCGCCCACGCCGTACACCCGATCGCGGCGCTGCAGAGCGAATATTCGTTGTGGTCGCGCGACCTTGAGGACAGCGTGCTGCCGACGATCCGGGAACTGGGCATCGGACTCGTACCGTTCTCGCCGCTCGGGCGCGGATTCCTGTCCGGGACGATCAGGTCGATCGACGATCGCGCGGCGGATGACTACCGCCGTACGTCGCCGCATTTCATGGGCGAGAATTTCCAGCGCAACCTCGAACTGGTGGCCGTCGTCGAGCGGCTGGCGGCGGACAAGGGCGTCACCCCGTCGCAGCTGGCGCTGGCCTGGGTGCTGGCCCACGGTGACGACATCGTGCCGATCCCGGGCACTCGACGCCGTCCCGGCTGGAGGAGAACGTCGCCGCCCTGGACATCGAGCTCACCGCCGAGGAACTGACGCAGATCACCGACGCCCTACCCGAAGCCGTGGGCACACGCTACTGACCGGAGTCGGGTCAAGTAGTCCTGACCGCCAGCAACATGGCCGGCCGTACACGCGCCGCAGCGACGTACCGGCATGACATCACCGGTGAATGTGATGGGTTGCCGCCTCCTGCAACGACCCTAAAGCTGCGGGGACAGAAGTGCCTGCCCCCGCTCTACTCGTCACCGTGGCTACCGCCGGCGTCGCAAGGTCAGGCAGCGGAAGGCGTTGAGGAGGGAGCGTCACCAAGGCGCTTCCTCAGCTCGCGTATTGCCAGGTTTATGCTTTCACTCCACTCGTAGGCACCTTCTGCCGGAGGTCCCGGCTGAACCTTCTCGAGAAGCTTGATGAGGTCGGCAAGCACTGTGGAGTTGTAGGCACCGTTGTCCAGGACCAGTTCGCCGATCACCGCAGCAAACTCCTGCTCGGTAAGCCTCGCGGCCGGAGTGACATGTGGGTCCGCACTGAGATCTCCGATGACCTTGGACCAGTGGCGGGTCAGCTCGTCTACCAGCTCGGCACGGCGCATACCGTTGTTGTGTTTGAACTCCATGCCCATCCGCGCGAGCAGAGGCCCTCGCAATGTCTCCCTTACATCGGGATCCAGAGCGATCCGGACCCGCGCGGAGCATGAGACTGTCTCTCTCTGACCTGCGTAGGTGAACCCCTGCTCACCGAGCTCAGCATTGAGTTCACGTTCGAGCTCGAAGGCGGAATGAGGCTCGTAGCGATGCGCAAATCGCGAGAAGACCTCACACACAGTCGAGCGCGCCATGCCACGGTGACACTCGATCGCGTCTCTCAGCTCAACGTCGTCCAGGCCGGTTGAGTGCCAGGTCAACGCCAGGGTTGCTCTGAACTCGAAGACATCTCCCGAAGACAGTGCGGTCAACCCGTCTGTGAGTACTTCACGCACAGTTTGAGTACCGGGCGGCATCTGGCTTGCCCGGATCAACCGTCGGCACCATCCACGGAGTGTCCTGATGATAAGACCAAGAAACCTGATCATTCTTCACCTTCCACGAGTGCGGTGACGCGACGTGCAACCGGGCCTACATGCGCTCCGGACCGCCATTGACGGGCGAAGTGATACCGCAGCCTGCGCCGCGCTTCCATATCAGTGCTGACCTGCGTCAGCACGGCGAGAAGCACCTCGGCCATCGGACCGTCGTACTCTGCCGTGACGATCCATCGATGCACTGTTTCGCATATGGCTCCGCAGGTGTGAGGCCCGCGGATGGAGTGACCGAGCATCGATGCCAGTATGTGCGGTCCTTTTGGATCCTTCTCTGCCCACGCGAGCAGCAGCGGCCACGCCGCCGGTGTGTCATCGCTGTTCTGTCGCGCGAGTGCGACGATTCCCCGGGCAGCATGCGCTACCAGACATTCATGGCCGCTCTTCTGCCATTCGACGAGCGCAGTGGCGATCGCTCCGATGGTGCTCGGCGCGCTGAGAGCTTCGAGCGCGTCCGCCACCGCGGGGCTCGCCAGGGCCTTCTCGTTCTGCCCAATCGCATGAAGGTCGTTGAGAACTGATCGCACTGGCACCAGAGCGGTCAGCCCCACTGCGTAAGCACGAGCTGCGGTTTCCTGCAGGAGAAACCAGTCACCACGGGCCCACTCGTGGACCTTCCTCGTGACGGTCCTGGTGAGTCGCGGGTTGCGGGCTGCTTGTGCGAGTCCGATCCCTGCGGCCTGTCTGACCCGGGCCTTGTAACTGCCCGCCCAATCACCGAGCAAATTGGCAACCACCTGCTCAAAGTCGAACTCTGCGAAGACAGCGGCAGCCAGCGCAGCGCGTTGACGTACGACCGCCTGTTGGTGGCTTGCGAGGTGGTTCAGCCATCCGAGCATGCCGTGCTGGCTTGCCGGATACTGGTTCCAGACGACGTCCAGCAGTTCATGGGTGAGCATGCGTGGCACCGCCATGCCGTACGGCCCGTCGCCGCGGACTTGTCCGGCTCAGCTGGTCCGGAGCCACCGGCAGTTGGTATCAGTTCGTCCACCTGCAGCCCGAATCTGTCCCAGGATCGTCTGACGAGTTCCGCGTCCTCGAGTTGCGGGTCGACAGGTTCCATAATGGACAACAACCTGGTCGTAGCCTCCCCGACAAGGCTGACGGGACACTCGGACAGCAGCGCGTAGGCGAGTCGGAAGCATCGAAGATACGTATGACTGGGTTGCCTAGCGGCGTCGTCCTCTGGACGACGCCTGTTTCGGTCAGCCGGGCATGGCTCCAGCAGTTTGGCCGCGAAGGTCTGCAGCGCACCTTCCTCCTCACACAGGATCGAGTCGAATTCGCCGGGGCTGCTCGGCCGTTTCTCAGCGATCACTCTGGCCAGACGGGTCGCCTGAAGGGGGCGATCCATAGCGGAGAGTTCGTCGACAAGGCGCTCGTTGGTCAAGCCACGGGTTTCGTACTCCAGGAAGACAGTCCCCTTGGCAGCCTTCAGTGATGGCACAGGCGCCGACGCCTGCACAGCGACCGTCGCCCACAAGATGATGTTGCAACTGTCGACTGAATACGTCCCCGATGTCCGGCGGCTTGTGCCGGACGACGAACCCGGCCAGTTCGTCAACCTGGTCCTCTGTGTCCCCGATGACGATGACTACAGCACCGATCTGCTTCGCCGCCGAATTCAAGGTACGAAGGTCCGTCCGCTCCACGTGCTCCGTGCGAGCCACGTAGAGGTCTCCGGTATCCGGATGTAAGAGGTTGGTACCGCCAAGCAGATCTCCCAGACATACCCCGTCTGGCGCTCTGAGCTCGTGGATATTCACGATTCCGCGATGGGTCAGCGCGGCAACCGCTGTCGAGCGGCGGCCGGTCATGGGACGCCCATGCAGGTAGACAAGATTTTGCCTCACCAGGAGCCGGTTCAGCTCGGAGTCAGTTCCGGCCGGTTCGTACTCATCGGGATCATGCTTCTCCAAGAGAACAGACTTCAACGACGCATGCTCTTCCGGATCCTATGACGACAGCGCCATCGCGCATCTCCGTGCCCGTAGCGCCTCGTTCCTGAGTTCCTCCACCCGTACGCTAGTCCCTCGGCGTGTGCATCCGGAACGACCCGCTCCGCGTACTCGGTCCTCTCACCAAACTCCGGTTGGCGGATTGTTCCCGTGCTCTTGGTGTCACCGGTATGAGCAGATGCGTGGTCGTCGTTCTCGGACCCCGCGCCGTCTTGTTCCCGGGCAGTCTGCGAAGGTGCTCTCTCCTCAGCCGGCTCTTGGCTGTGTCCGGCGGATGGAGCGCCAGAGGCTGGCGGCGTCTCGGAACTTACTGAGCTTTCCTGAACCTCAGCCTCGGTCACCGTCATCGGTTGCCACCTGGCCGAGCGTCATTGATCGCGCTGCTGTTGTCTCCCACCGCCATCGCTCCAGAGCTGTGGATCGCACCGAAGCTGTATTTTCCTGCTGCCGGTCAAGGGCACTACGGCGGTGGTCGTCGTTGTCGTGGAAGCTGGCCCCAGCAGTCGCTGGATGAGGTGTCACCTGGAGGTCGACCGCGGTGACATCCTCGTCCACTACGCACATCCATGCCTCCGACCGGAACTGCTTCTCCTCGTCGTCGATGAAGATCCTGCGGAAACGGTTGTCACGAATCCCGTCGTACCGCTGTGCTACAACCTCGCGATAGATCGGCTCCGACACGATGAGGGCCATGGCTGCGTCCTGGCACACCGCGAGTGCCTGCTTCAGGCCACCGGCATCACGGAGCCGACACACCGTGTTGACTGCATCGCCCGCGTAGCCGTTGGCGCTGTCCAAGTGCACCAAGCCCTCGTGTACGGCCATGCGTAAGCGGACCTTGGCCTGAGGCAGAAGATGCCGGTTCTCCTGTCGCAGGATGCGGTCAAGGCAGGAGGCCAATGCACCGTCAACTGTCGGCTCCGGTGTGTCGACAGGCAGGATGGCCAATTCGCTATCGCCGCCCGGTTGAGTCTTCCAACCGGACCGGTCGAGACCGACCGTACGCACTGCGTCGGCCATAACGCTGTGGAAGATCTGCTGCGCCCGGTGCTGGGCGATGTTGTCGCGCTGGCCGTATCGCTCATGTCGACGGAGACGAGCAGGCGCCGACCAGGAACGGATGGTTGGGCAGGGAGCATCGGGGCCTCCTGAGAGTTCGGCAAATGTCACGTTGGATAGCGAGATCACGCTGAGCGACGATCACCAGAAAGTGATTACTCCCTGTCGGCAGGACTCACCACGTCAAACGATGGGTTGTGGCCGTGGCTGCGAAGCCGTCAAACGACGTTGTGGCGTTACGTGCGGCACGCTGTACTGCGCGTATGGCTACGTCACTTCCGCAGCAGAGTCCGGGATCAACCGATTGGCTCGCCGGCCGGCTGGGCACCATTGATTCGTTCCAGACCTCGATACGTCACGCCGACGCGAAGACGACCACCTTGCTGACCGCTCTTGCGGGGCTGGCTGCGCTCGTGGCCGGCAACGTGCACACTGTCCGCCATGCAGCTGAATCGGGAACGTGGCCGCTGACTGCCCGCTGGTCGCTGCGGCCTTCTTCGTCCTGTCGACGCTGTTCGCGACTCTCCGACTGGTCTGTGCGTTCCGGCCACGGCTTCCGGACCTCGGTAGTCCGAACCGCTTCGCGTTCCCGAGCGTGGCCCGCTCAGGTTGTCACGACGAGGAAATTGATCCCGGCTCCGCACTTGCGGAGGCACACGAACTTGCGCAGGCGCTGGCTCGCATCGCCCTCTCCAAACATCGAGAAGTGCTTCGGAGCCTGCCATGGCTGGTCAGCGCTTTCTCTGCCACTCTCGGATGGCTCGCGCTCGCGGGGTGGTTCGGCTAACCAACTCGTAGCTGTCAGATTTCAGACACCTGCCACACCGATGATCACTCCTGCGGCACTGTGTAGGACGCGCATACTCGCTGTGATCACGGGGAGGCTCCATGAGTGTCGATCCCGCAGACCTCCGGACACACAACGAGTGGCCACCCGGGTCTCTCCTTTCCCGCCTCGATGACAGCACCCGACAGGCTCTGCTCACGGCGGGCACGTGCAGGCGAGTCGGCTCCAGCACCGTACTGATGCGCCAGGTAGAGAACGGGAACCATGTGATCCTGCTCCGGCGTTCGTTCGGTGAAAGTGACCGTGCCGACCGCCGACGGCCGAGAGGCGTTGCTCGACATTCGCGTGTCCGGCGATCTGGTCGGCGAGATTGGTGCCCTCAACGACCGCCCCCGCTCCGCCACAGTCGTGACGTGCGGCAATGCCACCTTCAATGTCATCCCTCGTGCCGAACTTCGTGCCCTACTTGCGCAGTACCCGGAGGTGGCCATCCACCTCGCTTCAGTCGTGGCGGAGCGGCTGTGTTGGGCGAATCGTCGTCGCCTGGACTTCACGGCGTACCCGGTCAAGATCCGGTTGGCGCGTGCGCTGGCCGAACTCGCAGCCACCTACGGACGAGCGACCTCTCAGGGTCTGGAGATCGATGTTGAACTCACTCAGCCGGAGGCAGTAACGCTGGTCGGGGCATCGGAGATCAGCGTGCAGCGAGCGTTCCGGGAACTGAAGCTCGCGGGACTGGTTACGAAAGGATACCGCCGCAACATCGTTCGTGATCCGGCTGGTCTGCGCAACCTGGCCAACCTTGACCCCACCGGTGACGACTATTGACAGGTAGGCAAAGGGTCTGCCGGGGGCAGACTGGCGCAGCCATTCCTTCGGGCGTTGGCCAGCCGGTCGATCCCCAGCGCGAGGACGGCGGTCAGCCGATGTGTACGACGCGGGCCCAGTCCGGTGGGGTGTCCGGGACGTAGTTCGGGTCGTCCTCGTTGTAGACGACGGGTCGGGGGAACAGACCGACGATGGTGCGGCACGGCGGTTGCGCGCTCGGCCAGGGGGTCTGTCCGTCGGTGAAGGCGACGACGACATCCGGGCGGGGGTTGGTACGCAGCGCGGTGGCGAAGCCGGCGCGCAGGTCGGTACCGCCGCCGCCGATCAGCGGAATGTTCTCCCCGTGGCAGGTGTCGGCGACCCGGGCGGCGGCGTCGCAGGACACGACGCGTACGAGATCGTGCCGGCTGCCCACCGCGCGGGTGATGGCGGCGACCTCCAGCAGCGCGCTGCCCAGTTCGGTGTCGCTGACCGAAGCGGACGTGTCGATGACCACGCACACGTGGGGCGGGCGGCGCCGCAGGCTGGGCAGCACGATGCCGGGCAGGCTCGGCGCCCGGCGCGCCGGCCGACCGTAGGTGTAGTCGTCCGGCGCGCCGGGCCCGGAGATCGAGGCCCGTACCGCCGCGCCGAGCAGTTCGCGCCACGGCTGCGGCGGGTGGAATACCTTCTCGGCCCAGCGCTGCCAGCCTTCCGGCGCGTCGCCGGGTCGGCCGGTGATGCCGCGCGCGACGCGGAACCGTACCGTGTCGCGTTCCTGTTCGCTGAGCCCGTTGGCGCCGTCCGGGCCGAGGTCCCATTCCCGGTGCGCCCCGTCGGCGCCGCTGCCGCAGTCGAGCCACACCCAGTCCTGGGTGTACGGGCCGAGGCTGAACCGGCGCAGGTAGTCCTCCATCAGCTGCCCGTCGGGCAACTTGAGCTGCAGCGGCTTCACCGCACCGGCGGGCTCGGCCAGCCCGTCGCCGTACACGTCGTCGTTGATCTCGAAGTCGGCGGCGATGTTGATCCGCAGCCGCTCCCCCGGCCCGGTCAGCTCGCGTTGCGCGGCGACCCGGTCGCCGCGCCCGTGATGGTCGCGCAGCAGGTGGGAGACCTCGTGCACCCACACCCCGGCCAGCTCCTCGACCGGGGTCTTCGCCACGAACGCGGCCGAGACGTAGCAGCGCCAGTGCCGGTCGACGGCCATCGTGGGGACCCGCCGCGACTCGACCGGGTGCAGCGCGAACAGCGCCGCCGCCAGGTAGGGCCGCACGCGGGTGGCGTGCAGCCGCGCGGCGTACAGCTTCTCGGTGTCCAGTGTCATCGGCCGGTACCTGCGCCGCTGAGGGCCGCGACCTGGTCGGCGCGCCGGGACAGGGTGACGACCCCGGCGAGCCGTTCGATCGCGGCCGGTACCTGCCAGTCGTCGCGGCGCAGCGACGCGAGGGTCTGCGCCGGTACGACCACCAGGTCCGGCGCGCCGGTCTCCAGTGCCCGTACGAGCAGCTGCCAGGCGGCGTCCCAGCGGGGCTGGTCGGGCCGGGCGCGGACCACCTCGACGACGCTGTCGAGTACCGCCTGGCGCAGGTCACCGCGGTCGGGCAGGACGGCCGCCGTCGGGTCGGCGAGCAGCGTCTCGGGGTCGGGCAGGTCCATCCGGTCCATGCTGGCCATCAGTTCCAGCCCGGGGCCGTCCCCGACGGTGCCGCGTACCAGCATGGACAGCACCTCGCGGCCGGCGCCGGCCGCGGTGGCGAACGCGATCAGCCGCAGGGTCATCTCCCAGCTGCGCGGCGAGGGCCACGGGCCGCCGCGACGGGTCTCGTTGCGCGGCAACTGATGCGCGAAGTTCGGGCGGGCGGTGAGGAACCCGCAGACGGCGCGGCGGGCCAACGCGACGGCGTCGGGCAGGCGGTCGGCGTCCAGCGACGGCAGGGTCGCCCGCGGCCAGATGCCGCCGAGGCCGCGTACCACGGTCCCGTGGTCATGTGTCCACTGTAGATGGACGAAGCGGTTCGCCAGTGGGGCGGACAGTTCCCAACCGTCGGCGGCCGACGAGCGCGGGTTGGCGGCGGCCACGATCCGTACGCCGGGCGGCAGGCGCAGCGCGCCGATGCGGCGTTCCAGCACCACCCGCAGCAGCGCGGCCTGCACGGCGGGCGGTGCGGTGGACAACTCGTCGAGGAACAGCAGGCCGCGTCCGAGCTGGGCGAGGCGTACCGCCCAGTCCGGCGGCGCCATCGGTACGCCCTGCACGGCCGGGTCGTCGCCGACCACCGGCAGGCCGGCGAAGTCGGACGGTTCGTGCACGCTGGCGATGACCGTGGTCAGCGGCAGGGCGAGGGCGTCAGCGAGCTGGGTGAGCGAGGCGGTCTTGCCGATGCCGGGCTCGCCCCACAGCAGCACGGGCAGGTCGGCGGCGACCGCGAGGGTGAGCGCCTCGAGCTGGGTGTCGGGGCGCGGTTCGGTGCCGGTGTCCTGCAACAGGTGCAGCAACTGGTCGGCGACGTTAATGGTTGCGGGCACAGTCATGGGTGATCACCTTTTGGGGTAGGAGGAGGTGCTGCCGAGCATGGTGCCGAGCAGGTGCGTGGCTGGAGCGGGCTGTCAGGGCAGACGTGCGTGCCGCGGCCGGGTGCGGATGTTCTGCTGACGATGTGGCCATCGCGTTGCGGGTTTTCGCGGCGCGATACCGGCCAGGCCGGCGCGGTACAGGCCGTGCTCGATCCGGCGTTGTGCCGCCGCGTGTAGTTCGTCGAGCAGCGGACCGTGCCGCAGCAGCGCCTCAGGGCCGAGCAGTTTCTCCAGTGTGGACAGTGCGCCGGCAGCGTCACCGTGGGCGAGCCGGGCCCGGATGTCCGGCAGGTTCTCCGGATGTCGGATCGTCTCGGCGATGGCGTGCAGGCAGGGCAGCGGCGTACCGCCCAGCGCGGCGAGCAGCCGCTCCCGGTGCAGCTCGGTCGGGTCGTGGTCCAGCGGGCTGAGCACCCCGTCGACCATGCCGAGCCGGTGCCGGTCTCCGCGACAGTCGACCAGGCGGATGCCGTCCGTGTCCTCAGTGGACCTGCCAGGTCGGTGGCCCGGTATCAGCGCCGAGGCGACCAGCGGATGCAGCTCGTCGGGCCCGATCAGGTTGGCGCGCAACAGTTCCAGGTCCGGCGGTACCCAGGTCGCCGCGTCCGGCAGTACCAGCCGTGCGGTGGAGCGCTCCGGCGCCGCCGCGAGCGGCGTGGAACCGTCGGCGGTCGCGTACAGCGTCAGGCGGCGCCGGGCCCCGAGCCGTACGGTGACCGTGCCGCTGGTCAGTCGCTCGGCGCGCAGCAGTATCGTCGCCTCGGCCGGCCAGCGGTGTACCGCCTCGCCGGTGTCGGCGTCGTCGGCACCGCACCGTTCCCGCAGCTCGTGGGCGCGGCGCGCGTCCCACAGGTGCCGGTGCAGGTCGAGCCGGTACCGCCGGCTGGGCCGAGGGTGCGGATGCCGGGTCGTGGTGTGCCTGTCGGCCAGCGCGAGACTGATCCGCTGTCCGGCGTCGGCCCAGGCCGGCGGCGTACGTACCACCAACTGCACATCGGCGCCGTAGCGGGCCAGCGGAATGGTCAGTCCCGGGCGCAGCAGACCGTCCGGCGCGATCCGCGGCAGGTGCCAACGCAGCAGGTCAGGGGCCAGATTGCGGAGGTCGTCACGTACCCCGGCCGCCAACTGGCGGCCATGGATGTCCGCGACGCTACGCAGATCCAGGTCGACGTCGACGCGCGCAGCAGCGCACGCCCCGGCCCAGTCGCCGACGGCGCGCCGGGCGGTTGCAGATTCGATCATCGACAGCGGTACGGCGTACTCACGTATCCGCTGCCACAGGAGAAGACGGGACTCGCCGCTCGCGGTCCGGGAGCGCATCAGCACTCACCAGTTGCGAGCGGGACCCCCAATCTGTACGAGGAGATCATCGCCGGCAGCGTACAACACCGGGTCCCGCGCTGTCACGGCCCGCCCGGTCAGAGCCAACGGTCGAACCAGGCGCGCGTCCGGCGCAGGACATCGAGCTGATGGCTGCGTTCTGCGATCAGGTGCCCTTCCCGCGGATAGATCACGAACTCGTGCTCGACACCGAAGTGGCGCAGCGCCCGATGCAGGTACACCGCCTGCCCGAGCGGCACGTTGGTGTCCTCGGCGCCGTGCAGGATCAGTACCGGGGTGCGTACGCGGTGGGCGAAGGAGATGGGGCTGTTCGCGTCGTGCGGGTGCGGGCCGACGCCGGACCAGCCGGTGCTGCCGCCCAGTGCCGCCTCGAACTGACCGTTCTCGCCGGTCGCGACGAGCATGCCCCAGTCGATGACACCGGCACCGACGATCGCGGCGCGGAACCGGTCGGTGTGCCCGACGGCCCAGGCGGACAGGAACCCGCCGTGGCTCCACCCGGCGATGCCCAACCGGTCGGGGTCGGCGACGCCCTCGTCGACGAGCAGGTCGATACCGGTGAGGATGTCGGTCCATTCGTCCTGGCCGACCTTGCCGGCCACGCTGACGGCGAACTGGTGGCCGTGGCCCTGCCCGCCGCGTGGGTTGGGCAGGAACACCGCGTACCCGGCGGTGGCCAGCCACTGCGCGCTGGGCGCCCAGGCCAGTTGGAGCCGGTCGGCGTAGCGGTCGTACGGACCGCCGTGCACGATGGTGACGAGCGGGAACGGGCCGTCCGAGGCGGTCCGGCCGACCGGCAGTACGAGCAGGCCGTCGAGTTCGAGCCCGTCGGTGGCGCGGTAGGCCAGTCGTCGTTGACTGCCGAGAGCGACCTCGGCCAGTTCCGGACGGGTGTCGGTGACCGGCCGCAACGGCCCGGTGGGCGGCCCGACGTGTACGTTCGTCGCCCGGTTCCCGGTGCCGGTCCGCGCCGCGACCGTCCCACCGGTCGGGGTGGCGGTGAGCGCGTCGAGAGATCCGGGGTGTCGCAGCAGCGAGGTTGGCCCGGCCGGGTCGAGCCGGGCGAGCACCGCGTTCAGACCGTCGGCGAACACAATGAACGGGGACCCGTCGGTCTGCACGAGTTCGGTGGGGCACATCGCCAGACCGGCGGTGCGGTTGCGCAGTACGCGACTGTCGAGCGCCAGGTCGAACACGGCCGTACCGGCCTGCAGTACCGGCGGGGTGAGCGCGAGATAGCCGAGGTGCCAGTCGCCGTCCTCCCGCCACCAGGCCAGGTTTCGCGCGTCGGCCGCGACCGGCTCAAGGTCGAGCACGGTCCCGGTGGTGGGGTCGAACAGGTGCAGTTGCCCGCTGCGGGGACCGTAGTCGTTGTCTGCGCTGGCCTGGCTCAGCACGGCGAGCGGGCCGCCGTCGGGACGTTGCCGCAGTTCCACGACGTGCCGGTCGCCGAGCACCTCCGGCGTACTGACCCGAACCGTGGTCAGATCGAGCAGTCGCAGCCGGGCCCGGGGCTCGTGCTGGCCGACGACGATGGCGTCGTCGCCGGCGCGACGCGGATCCTGCGCGCCGGGTTCGTCCTCGGCTATCAGAGCTACCAGGTCGGGGTCGGCGAGCGGCAGGTGATCGATGATGCCGGCGCTCCAGCTGGTCAGCGCGGTCACCGTGCCGTCGGCGGGCGCGACCCGGTGCAGCTGCGCGATGCCACGCTCAGCGCGGTCGGACAGGAAGAACAGCGTGCGTGAGTCGGCCGACCAGCACGGTCGCGACTCCGTCGCCGCATCGGCGGTGACCCGGCGCGGCGCGGGCGCACCGTCGGTGTCGACGAGCCACAGCCCGGTGTTCAGATACTTTCCGCTCCGGCTGACCGGAACAAGGACGTAGCAGACCAGGCGCCCGTCCGGGGACAGGACCGGATTCAGCGGCGCGTGTCCGTCGACCACGAGTTCGGCGGTCAGAACTGTCATGCCCCCGAGTCTGCCAACGTGGGCAACTGGTTATGCGGTCCTGCAGCGCCACCGCGTCCATCCCGGCGTGCGCGGGGTCCAGGTTCCGTCCACATTCTGACCAGGCCGGTCTCCTACGTTCAGCCGCGTACCTGAATCCCTCATCAGGAGGTCCCCATGATCGGCAGAACCATCGCGGCTGCGGTGCTCGCCGGCGCCGCCGCACTCACCGCAGCCATGGCCCCGGCCGCACCGGCCCAGGCCAGCGACACACTCCAGTGCTCTGCAAACCAGCACAAGCTCATCTATACGCCCCACAGCGACGTCATCATCGATCTTGAACTCTGCGTCGAGCGTTACGACGGGGACAAGCGTCAAGCCGCCATCAGGTTCACCCAGATCCAGACCACGGGAGCGGTCAACAAGCCTGACGCCCTCTACTTCCTGCACGCCCATCTGCGCCTGGAACGCTACGACGCGGACATGGAGACCGTGGGCTGCCGACAGTACGTCTACACCGGGTCGTACAAGTGGTGGACCTACTACGCCAAGTACCGGGGGTTCCACACCAACGTTCCGATCTGTCGGACCGCGGCGCACACCGGCGGCTCCACCGGTGGCTGGACTGCTGACGGCGTCGTCTACTACGACATCAAGGGCGACGGCAAGGGCACTCTCAGCTGGCCGCTGCACGGCAGCCCGATGATCAACTGAATTCGACATCTCGACGTCACCGCCTCCCCCAGCCCCGGCTCGCATCGGACCCCTCGGTGCGAGCCGGGTCGCGCTGCTGTCGGGTGGCGCAGGACGTGCCGGTGACGCAACCGGGCCACTCGACAGGGGCTGGACAAAATTCTCTGACGTGCATGGTTACGTAACCAGAAACTTTCCGGAAGGATGTGGTGGAACTCGTCGGCGATCCCTCGAAGGAGCCGTGTGCCATGCCCAGAGTCATGAGACGTCTCAGTCGTGTTCTTCTGGCAGCGCTGACGGCCCTGGCCGCGGTGGCCGCCACCGTGACGCCGGCAGCGGCGGCACCGCACAGCCCGCCGGGCGCCACCGAGGTGGCCCGCGCCCGGGCGGCCGCGGACGTACTGATGTCCTCGTACGACCCGGTCAAGGCGTGGTTCCCGTCGAGCTGGTGGAACTCCGCGGTCGCGCTGCAGACCATCGGCGACTACATGCAGCGCACCGGCGACCGGCGCTACGTCGGCCAGCTGGACAACACGTTCGAGAAGGACAAGGGCGTGTTCCCGCCCGGTGTGCTGTCGGGCGATCCGCTGCTGGGCAACTTCACCAGCCGCGCCATCGACGATTCGGAGTGGTGGGGGCTGACCTGGATCGAGGCGTACGACCTGACCGGGCGGCAGAAGTATCTGGACATGGCGCAGACCATCGCGGACTACGTGCAGGGTTACTGGGATCCGAGCACCTGCGGCGGCGGCGTGTGGTGGAACGCGGAGCGCACGTACAAGAACGCGATCACCAACGGCCTGTACATCCGGCTCACCGCCGAGCTGCACAACCGCCTGCCCGGCGACACGACCTGGCTGGGGCGGGCGAGGACGGCGTGGCGCTGGTACAACAACAGCGGCATGATCAACTCTGCCGGCCTGGTCAACGACGGGCTCAACGACGACTGCACCAGCAACGGGCAGACGGTCTGGTCCTACAACCAGGGCCTGGCGATCGGCGGCGGCCTGGAGCTGTACCGGGCGACCCACGACCCGTCGGTACTGGCCACCACCGAGCACCTGGCCGACGCGGCGATCACGGCACCGGAGCTGACGCAGGGCGGCGTACTGACCGAGTCCTGCGATGCCCTCGACCGCACCTGCGACGACAACGGCAAGCAGTTCAAGGGCATCTTCCTGCGCTACCTGATGGACGCCGCGGACACCACGCACGCCGCGCGCTACCGGCAGTTCGTGCAGCGGCAGGCCGCCACCGTGTGGGCCAACGACCGCAACGCCGGCGACCAGTTGGGCGAGCGCTGGTCGGGTGCGACGAACGCGGATCATCCGAACGCGTTCGACTGGCGTACCCAGGCCAGCGCGCTCAGCGCCCTGATCGCCGCGGTACCGCGGCCGGCGCCGCGCTGGTCACTGTCGGCGGCCACGACGCCTGCCATGCCGGTGGTGATGCCGGCCGCGAGCACCACCACAACGGTGAAGCTGACCGTGGCTGTGGAGGCCACCGCGCCGGGTGACGATCCGATGCCGGTACAGGTGGCCGCCAGCGCGCCGAAGGGCTGGACGGTACAGGCGGCACACCCGTCGATCACCCTGCACCCGCACGGCAGCGCCGATCCCGCGCACGGCACAGTGGCGCTGACGGTGACGATCCCGGCCGGAACGGCCGACGGGCACTACCCGGTGAGCACGTCGGTGAGCGCCGATCCGGGTCTGCGTTTCCAGACCTCCGCGTCGATCCAGTTGGCCCACACCGCCGACTTCGACACCGGTACGGCCGCCGAGACGCCGTGGCTGTGGGACGCCGACGGCTCGCAGAGCAACGGTGTGCAGAACCGGTTCGCCGACGGTGACCACTACTTCATCTACCGCTTCCCGCTGCCGTCGGACACCACGTCGGCGCACGTCACGCTCACCATCGACAACGAGTTCCTGGTGCAGGTCAGCCCGGACGCGAAGCAGTGGACCACGGTGCTGACCGAGGACCAGCAGTACCACGACGGGCAGAACAAGGCCGCCCGTACCGTCGACCTGACGCCCTACCTGGGCACGGACAGGACGGTGTACGTGCGGGTGGCCGACAGCTTCCCGCAGGACGGCTGGGGTGGCCGCGTCTACCACGTGACCGCCGGCCCATCCTGACCCGCTCAACTCCGAACGCAGCGACGCAACGGCCGGGCGGCTGCCCGGCCGTTGCGCTGTCCGCACAAAGTGATGGCAACCCGGCCGGCACCCTGTCTCGTGTCCAGGGCACATGCATGGGGGAAGGGAGCCGCCCGGATGGCGAGACGCGACGAGGAGTTCAGCCAGCTGTACACGGCCCGGGCCGCGGTCCTGCGCCGCACCGCGTACCTGTTGTGCGGCGACTGGCATCTCGCCGAGGACCTGGTGCAGACCGCGTTCGTGAAGCTCTACCTGGCCTGGCACCGGATCGAACGGGTGGAGCAGCTCGACGGGTACCTACGCCGGATCGTGGTGCGTAACTTCCTGGACGAGAAGCGGCGGCCGTGGCGGCGGGTACGGGTCACCGACACGGTGCCGGAACAGCCGGCCGCAGAGGCGGCGGACGTGGGCGAACGGATGGTGCTCAATCGCGCGCTCGCGGCCCTGCCGCGGCGGCAGCGCGCCACCCTCGTACTGCGGTTCTGGGAGGACCTGTCGGTCGAGGAGACGGCGCGCGTACTGGAGATGTCCACCGGGACGGTGAAGAGCTACACGGCGCGCGGGCTGCAGGCGCTGCGTACCCGTCTCGGCGGTTCCTATCCGATGGTGATGGCGACGGAGGCGAGCCAGCGTGGCTGAACGCGAATTGACTGACGTATTCACCGAGGTCCTCGGCGACGACGAACCGCCACTGGCCGGTGTCGGGGCGATGCTGACCACCGTCCGCCGGGCGCGGCGGCGCCGCAATGTGGTGCTGGCCGCCGGTTCCACGGTGGCGGCTGCCGTGCTCGTCGTCGGCGCCGTGGCGACCGTACCGGCGCTGGCCGGCCTGGCCGGCACACCGGGTGGTCACACCAGGGGCGCCGCAGCAACCGGCGGGAACGCGTCGGCGACGACCGGCGCACCCCGTGCCTCGGAGCAGCTGGCATCGCCGACACCCCTACCGAAGAACTGGGACGCTGCGGCGAAGCAGGTGCTGACCGCGCTGCAGGCGGCTGTGCCGGACGGATACACCACCCCCTCCGCCGACACGGTCACCAAGGGCGATGTGCACTACCAGGTTCGGGGCACCCAGTTGGTGCCGATCGCGGAGCGCCAGGGAAGCACGGGCAGGAGCCTGATCGCCAGTACGGACATCTACCGCGGTGACACCGCGGGTGCGCTCAGCGTGAACGTGTCCGAGGACGACCAGGCACCGCCATCCGATCTGTGCGCCGCGCGGATCACCCATCAGGGCACCGAGGACAGCTGTGACGTCGTCACCGCCGCCGATGGCACCAAGGTCCGCGTCGCGTCGCGCACCATCGATCAGAGCCACCACATCCGGTACGCGACCTGTTTCCACACCGGCTGGACCGTGTCGGTGCAGGAGTCGCAGTTCGGCCTGGACCCGAACCGTACGTCGCTGGCCGCGCTGCCCATGAACGCCCAGCAGTTGGCCGACTTCGCCACCAACCCGGCCTTCACCCGTTGAGCTGCCGGCCCGTGACGCAGGGGGTGTCACGGGCCGGCGTACTCCACGGTCGGGGGAGGCGATATACCTATCCATATAGGACAGGAACGGCCCGGTGACGGCGCTGATGCGGTGGGCGTCGTCACCACGTTCGAGTTCCAGGCGCACGAGACGACGGACGTGTTCCACCGCAAGCTCAGCTTCCCGGCGGCCGAGGCGACGGTGCTGCACGGCCGGGCCGGGCACCTGGTGCCGTACGCGGACACGCCGGCGAGGAGGACGTGGCGGCGATGTACCCGGAGCGCACGTACAAGCGGTTGGCGGCGGTGAAGGGTCAGTACGATCCCGGGAACCTGTTCGCGCACAACCACAACGTGCGGCCCGAACAGCGTTGTCACACGGTGCGGGTCGGCTGCGTCGTATGGGCGTGGAGACGACTGGGAGCGGGAGCGGCAGGGAGATGGACGAGGCCACCGAGGCGTTCGTGCAGCATCGGAACCTGCTGTTCACCGTCGCGTACGAGATGCTCGGGTCGGCTGCGGATGCTGAGGATGTGCTGCAGGAGACGTGGCTGCGGTGGGCGGGCGTGGAGCTGGGGACGGTACGCGACCGGCGGGCGTACCTGGTGCGGATCACGACACGGCAGGCGCTGACCCGGCTGCGGACGCTCGGGCGGCGGCGGGAATCGTACGTCGGGCCGTGGCTGCCCGAGCCGCTGCTGACCGCGCCGGATGTGGCCGACGATGTGGAGCTGGCCGAGAGCGTGTCGATGGCGATGCTGCTGGTACTGGAGACGCTGGCGCCGGTCGAGCGGGCCGTGTTCGTGCTGCGCGAGGTGTTCGGGCTGGAGTACGCGGAGATCGCCGAGGCGGTCGACAAGTCGCAGGCGGCGGTGCGGCAGATCGCGCACCGGGCGCGGGCTCATGTGGCGGCGCGCCGGCCGCGCGGCAGCGTGTCGGCGGCGGAGACGCGGGAGGTGCTGCGGGCTTTTCAGCGGGCGGTCAATACCGGTGACCTGCAGGGGTTGTTGGACATTCTGGCGCCGGACGTGGTGCTGCTGACCGACGGTGGCGGGGTCGTACAGGCGTTCCTGGCGCCGCTGGTGGGGGCGGATCAGGTGGCGCCGCTGGCGGTGCGGTTGCAGCGGTTCGGGCCGGAGGGGTTGGAGTTGGTGCAGGTCAACGGGCATCCGGCGCTGGTGTTGCGGCGCGACGGGCAGGTCGAGGCGGTGATCGCGGTACTCCTCGACGACGGGCTGATCACCGGGCTGTATGCCGTACGCAACCCCGAGAAGCTGTCCCGCTTCGACCGCGAAACCCTGGTCAGCCGCTGACCTGTATCGCACCGTCACGTCGAGGATGACCGAATGGGTACGACCACTGCCCGTCCGGCCGATCCGGGGTGCGGGAGGGCCGTGCTGCACTGATCGCCGGCCCTCCGCTCTGGTGGGCGCACATCCTGGCAGGTACGGAGCGCCTCACCATGTCCCGAGCGAAGAAACTCAGCCCTGGCCTGATTGCGGCCATCGTCGGCGGCGGCCTGGTCACGTTGACCGTCGCTTGTTGCGGGGGCACTACCGCTATCCGGGTAGTGAGCAGCGTCGGCGACCCGAAGCCGACGGTGGCGGCGGAGGCCGCTGCTCAGCCGCGTCACACCGTTCGCGGCAGTCGTACGCCATCGGCGGCCCGGCCCGCACCTGCTCCGTCGGCGAAGCCGGCCATCGGGTCCAGCTCTGGGCGAGCTACCAGCGCGTTGCAGGTGCTGTCGGAGCTTCCGGTGCAGCCGTGGGCGTCGATGGCCGGGTACTCGCGGGCGAAGTTCGGTCCGGCGTGGAAGGACGTGGACGACAACAGTTGCGACACCCGCAACGACATCCTGCGGCGGGACCTCGCTGGTGTTACTACAGGTGGCGACGGGTGCGTCGTACTGACCGGGAAGCTGCACGATCCGTATACCGGGCGGCGGATCTCGTTCACTCGTGGGTCGGACGAGCTCCAACGCGGTGCAGATCGATCATGTGGTGGCTCTTGCCGATGCGTGGCGTACCGGGGCGCAGAAGTTGCCGGAGCAGCAGCGGGAGCAGCTCGCCAACGATCCGATCGAGCTGCTGGCGGTCGACGGGCCGACGAACGAGTCGAAGGGCGACCAGGACGCTTCGGCGTGGCTGCCGACGAACGCGTCGTTCCGGTGCGCGTACGTGGCGGACCAGATCACGGTCAAGCAGGCGTACGGACTGTGGGTCACCAGCGCTGAGCGTGACGCCATGCAGGACGTACTCACCAACTGCGGTGGGAGTGTTCCGGCGCCGACGTACTCGCCGGAGCCTCCGCCGGCTCCCACCACGCCCGCGGCACCACCGGCACCGCCGTCCGACAACAACGGTGGTGGGAACCAGGGCTCGTACCCCGTGGTTCATCCGGGCTCGTTCTGCTCCCCCGCCGGCGCGATGGGCGTGACCAGTAGCGGCACCCTCATGGTCTGCTCCAGCAAGGACGGCAAACAACCCCGCTGGCGCTCCGCCTCCTGAACAACTTTCTCAAAACATGCCGCCGAAACAGTTACCCGCGTGACAGTCAGCCTGGTCATCGGTCGCCTTCCTGCCTCGCAGAGACGGTCCTTGTTGTACTCGCGGCGCATCATCAACCTCTTGTCCCCGACTGCCAGATCCGGGCCGGAGGATCACGCTCGGCAAGTCGCACTCGAAGCCCTGAATGGTGCACACGTAGGTGATCTGGCCGAACCCGCGGGGATCCGTCACCCACGGCACACTACCCAGCGACGCGGCCGCGGACCGTCGCTCTTGAGGTTCCGCTTGCAGGTACCAGTCACCCATGATCGAAACCCATTGGACCCGACGGCCATCCGCACCGCAGCGCCGTCTCCAACAACCCCGGTGCAGCAACAGCGTTAGCAAATCACAGTCATGTCCCATTTTGGACACATCACTAGCCATAGCCTGTATGTCCGGTAATGATCGTCGTCGTGCAAATGGTAACTGGCAGTTGGGGGAAGTACTGGCGAGCAGCAGGGCGCGCGAAGCGCAGCGAATACTCTTCGCTTCTCCCACGATTCCTCGCGGGGACCCTGCAAGCCCTCGGATCGAATCGAATTGGATCTCGTCGTTCAATAATGTTCAGGCTCATTCGGGCGGAACGCGATTCTCGTCTCATCTGGAGCGACGAGGATAATTATCTTGTTCTGATGCCGCCAGCTGCAGGATGGAGCAATACACCAAGGTCTAGCTATTGGGTTACTTTTTTTGAATTCCTGCATACCTTCGGTGGACTGATCCTTGTTCGCTACACCATTCATCGTGATCGCGGTGGCGCTCGCCCAGACGCAGCGCATACTCCCTGCTTCATATCGCTTATAGTCGGTGTGCACGAGCTGCCGTCATCCACATGGAGAAGCCGGTGGTTCCGCGCCGATGGACAACCAACGTCAGCGTCATGCGATCCTTTCCAACCCGAACGACGGCACGCGCTCTTTGCATCTGGAAACAGCTTACGTGGGAATATGGTCTTCCCCCTTCCTGCTGCAGGTGTCCAGTCCTGAGACCGCTGGAAAATTATCACGACGGCACGTAGCTGCAAAGATATAACGGACGGAATCTTGGTCTGTCAGCCAACTACAATCACCTCACGGCGCGTAGCTCGTGAGGTAGTCATGAAAAACGTAGCATATCGACTGGCTGAAGACGAAGATTCCGTGCTCGTGTTTACCTCATGCACCTCGCCTGATCTGCGACCTACTCCGGAATACCCAGTTCCGCTATCGGGCCTACTGATGATGGCCAGTCTTCTAATCGGATTACTAACCATTGGTACGATTTTTGTACCGTCAGACGAATTATCTGAATGCCTATCAGAAAGCTGTGCGAATCGTCCAGCTTCGCATGCTAGAGCGTTCGTGTGGCTAGTTGAACACCTACTGCAGAGCGACCCAGATGGGGTCGGAGCGGCGTCACCGTTCGGAAAGTTCATGGGAATCAGCGCGACAATCACTGGATTAATCGTCTTCGGATGGCTCATCAACCTAGTGATCACCCGCGCGGCCTCTTCCGTGGATAGCATCACTAGCGAATTAATTGAAAACTTCAATATCAGATGGCGGCCGACTTCAACTTCTGCCCGGGATACTGCATCAGAACGCATGAAAGATGAGCCTTCTCCTGTTCATGACGATTGGAAGCTCCAGTAGGACTTGCCGTCGGGCAGCTTTGGGTATCGCCACCATGTACATACGAAGGGGCCGAAGGAATCGCATCGGGGGCCGCCATGAATGAGCAGAGTTCCGCCCCCTCCACAGGTGTGTACGACCGGGTCGTCGAATCCTCGCCTGATACGGCGCGAGCACCTGCTTGAGCCAGTCGATGCCCCGGTGCTGGCAAGATCGATCGGAGACGTCCCGCTGGCGGCAATCTCTCCCGGCAGCGGTCCCCGAACAGGAGGACTACCCGTTGCCCTAGTAGGCATCTCCGTTAGTTCGTCGTGTGTTCATGCGGCCAGTCGGGTCAGTAGGTGGTGGAGATCGGTGCGGGTGAAGCGCCAGTCGAATGGTCGTGGCGGTGGGGTTGTAGTGGGTTTCGAACGCGGTGAGGCGTTGCGCGAGGTGGTCGAGGCTCGTCGAAGTCGTTGGGGGTGAGGACTTTGCGTTGGAGGATGGAGAAGAAGATCTCGATCTGGTTGAGCCAGGAGGCGTGGACCGGGCAGGTGGACCATGATCGCGTTGGGGTAGGCGTTGCTCAGGCGGGCGGCGGCGGCCCAGTCGCGGTGGGAGGAGCCGTTGTCGACGATCCAGAACACGCGGTCGGCGGTGGCGTAGGGCTCGTTGGGTCATGACCTGGTCGACCAGGCGAGTGAAGGGGGCGATGCCGGTGGTGGGTTCGCAGCGGCCGATCACCCGGGCGCGGTGGACGTCGTAGGCGGCCAGGTAGGCCATGGTGCCGCCGCGCTGGTACTCGTTCTCGACGCGCATCGCTGCCGGCCGGGCCCTGGTGGTTGAGTCGAGTGGATGCGGCGCAGGCCTGGATGCCGGGTTTTTCGTCGGCGGAGATACGTACTCGTCGCTGCCCAGACGGCTCGCTGTCGACAGATCCGGGCGTACAGGTCCAGCACACGGCTGGCCTTGGCCGCGAAATGCGGGTCTCGTGGGGAAGATCCATGACCGGTGCTGCCAGGGCTTGAGCGCATCATCGGCCAGCCAGCGCCGCACACGTGGAAGCCGACACCGATGCCGCACGATGCCGGCATCGAGCTGCGTGGCGGGCCAGTTCCGGGCAGCTCCACCTCGACAACGGCACGCCAGCTCTCGGCGGGTAGTTCGCAGGCCAGCGCCTTGACCTGGGCCACCACACCGGGACCGAACCGGCGGGGCCGACCAGACCGGGGCCGGTCGGCAAGCCCGGCCATGCCCTGCTCGCCGAACCTGTGACGCCACTTGCGGACGGTGTCCACGCACACATCCAGCCAGGCGCGCGATCGCCGTGTTGGCCGCCCCATCGGCGGCCAACAGCACGATCCGGGCCCGTAGCACCTGCCGGTAGGGTGCTACGCCACGCCGGACTATGGCTTCCAGATCGGCGCGCTGCCGAGGATGCAGCGTGATCGGGCGGGCAGCGCAGTCCAGCCACCGTAGGCGTCCTGTCCATCGATCACGCGAACTAACAGAATGATGATCATGGATGCCGCCACCGATCACGGCGACACCGGCCGACCCGTCATGCACGATGGTCGACATGGCCACACCGCCCGAGTCGACCAAGACCTCACTGCGGCAGCGGCTTACGGCGCACGCCCGCGACCCGCTGGCCGCAACTGGCCCAGGTCCGAGTCCGCCACCACGGCGCGTTCGCCTACCTCGACGGGGTCCTAGCCGACGGCACCACACTGCGCTATGCCGGCTGCGCTACACCGGCTCAGCCACCATCTGGGGCTTCGCGATCTACCTGGCCAGCAACGACAGCTACCAAGACTCCGTACCTACCCAACGGCATGCCCCGCCGGCACCCCCGAAGAAGCCCTCGACTGCGCCTGCGGCCTCTACCTCAACGACCCCACCGCCTGGCACCACACCCCCGACGAACTAACGGAGACGCCTACTAGTAGTACTTTGTCACTTTTTCTGGGTTGGTTCGTTATCAGGGCATGGATCTTGGTGGGGTGGATCGGCTGCGGGGCGAGTTGGAGGCGTTTACCGCGGATGTGTTCGCCTCCGCGACGCGCAAGGGCTGGCAGCAGCGGGCGGGTGAGTATCTGCGTGGGCTGATGATCGACGGGCGGCGCAAGTCGATCCAGCCGATGGCGGCCCGGCTGGGGGGCGTGGATGAGCAGGCGTTGAACCATTTCGTGACCAACAGCCCGTGGGATGTGGTGCCGGTGCGTTCACGGCTGGCGCAGCGGATGGCCGCCGTGATCGGCCATGAGGCGGTGGTGTTGGACGACACTGGTTTCTGTAAGGACGGGTCATGGTCGGCGTGTGTGTCCCGGCAGTACACCGGCACGGCGGGCAAGGTGACCAACTGCCAGATCGCGGTCAGTGCGCATCTGGTCACCGATGCCGCGTCGTATCCGGCGAACTGGCGGCTGTTTGTGCCCGAGACCTGGGATCCGGACTCGCCGAAAGCGCGTGCGGATGTATCCGCGGCGCGTGTGGCCTGCCAGGTTCCCGACGAGGCGGTGCACCGCGAGAAGTGGCGGCTGGGCCTGGACATGCTCGATGAGCTGATCGACTGGGGCGTCACGATTCCGCGGGTGGCCGCCGACGCCGGCTACGGCGACGCGACCGGGTTCCGGCAGGGTCTGGCCGAGCGTGGACTGTCATATGTGGTCGCGGTCAAGGCCACCACCAGCGCCTACTCGGCCGGCGCCGAGCCGGTCACACCGCACTACGCCGGTAGGGGACGCCCACCTGTCGCCCGCTACCGCGACGCAGACCTGTCCTGCCTGCGCCGGTTGGCGATGGCCGCGCCGGCCCGATCCTGGCGGCGGGTGAGTTGGCGACACGGCACAAAGACCACACCAGGCAACCCGACCGCGCTGATGCGAGGCCGTTTCCTGGCGATGAGGGTACGGCCAGCCAACCGCGACATCCCGCGAGGGCCCGACGGCAGCCTGCCCGAGGCATGGCTGATAGCCGAACGGCCTCCCGGCCAGGACGAACCCAGCGACTACTGGCTGTCCAACCTGCCACCCGACACACCGATCAACACCCTGACACGCCTGGCGAAGATCCGCTGGCGCATCGAACACGACTACCGCGAACTCAAACACGGCCTCGGCCTCGACCACTACGAAGGACGCACCTGGCCAGGCTGGCACCACCACGTCACCCTCGCCGCCGCCGCCCACGCATTCCTCACCCTGCACCGGCTATCGACCCCAAAAGCAGAAGCGCCGGCCTGACCCTCTACCAACTACTCAACGGCCTGCAAACACTGCTGGCCCGCCTGGCCGGCGCATGCCCCACCTGCCACACCCGTTTCCCCACAAGGAAACCACGAGACGCACTACAAACATGACAAAGTACTACTAGGTCCTGCTTGGACAACCAGGCCGGGCTCTGCGCCCACGGCGCCACGACGCGCAGCCAGTGTGCCCACCGCCGCGTGTACGGGTACCGCGACGGTTCGGTACGGCGGTGTCGCTCCCGGGAGCACAATCCAATTCGGTGTCATCTGGAGGCAGACGGTGGCGTGGAGTAGAGCACGATTACCCCGCCTCAACAACGGCTCGGGCTGCCGCGGTCAGCATCGTATCGTCAAACGCGCCGGAGCCGCTCCGCCGGCACTCCGACCAACCACAGTTGATCCCGACGCCACAGGGGTTGTCGTCCGCGTCGAGGAGAAGGTTTATCTCCGGCACGACCGGGCATGGCCGTAGCTCTGGGGCGAACTGGAACGCAGGCAGCCGAACGGCAGCCGAACCGAGCCGTCCGGCTGTTCCGCAATCTACTCCAGCGCGATGCGTTCCTGACGCGCGACAGCGGCACCATTCCACATTGAGCCGATAGACCTCGACCATCACCCGACGACCGTCGAACCCACGCGGCGCATTCCAGCGAGGTTGTCGATGACGGCCTCATGATCCGGTGCTGGTCCTGCCGACGTGCGAAGAACGCTCCGGGAACAGTCGGACAAAGCCGGATCTGCCTGCCCCGCCAGCGGCCGGTCGTCTTCTGGTCGACTGTCGGTATCAGCACACCATTCTAGCCCGCTTGCCATGATTGAGTAGACTGGTGCTTCTGTATCTTGTCAGGTTATTGTCTCCATCAAACTCTATGTGAGCGCTATGTGTGATAAGTCTGATTTCGATTCTGCATCGTCCGAAGGGCCACCGGAGAACGACGCGGCCGTCAGCGACACCGATCTGGACCGGATCGGGTCCGTACTCGACGAGATTCGGGCGCAGCTACACACCGACCACGAACGCGCTACCTCCCGTGAACGAGTCATCGATCGTCTGCATGAGGAGAACCAACGGCTCCGCACCGGGGAACGGCAACTGCTTCTCCTGCCGGTCCTGACCGACCTGTGTCGGCTGCACGACGATCTGCTGCGGCAGAGTCAGGGCCTGCCGGCCGAGGTCACCACTGCTCAGATGGCCGGGCTACTCACCTCTTTCGCGAGCAGTGTCACCCAGACTCTGGAGAGGTGTGGCGTCGAAGCGCTGAGCCCAGCGGTCGGCGATCCGTTCGAGCCGAGACTGCACCGGGCCACTGACACCATCAACGCCGACCACCCCGACGCCGACAGCACCATCGCGGAACTCGTCACCGCCGGCTACTGGGACGTCGTCGCCGAGCGCACGGTTCGGCCCGCCACCGTACGGGTCGCCCTCTGGCGGCCGCCCGAAACGCCCGAAAGCGCCCACGCGTAGCCAACCCGCCCACCATCCAGGCAAGGAGCCGTCATGTCCGAACCGATCGACACCTACTTCGGCATCGACCTCGGCACTACCTACTCTGCAATCTCCTATGTGGACGAGGCAGGTAGGCCGTCGATCATCCGCAGCCCGCTCACCAACAGCGAGACGACGCCATCGGTCGTGTACTTCGAGAACGTCACCAACTTCGTGGTCGGACAGACTGCCAAGGAGGTCGCGACGCTCTACCCGGACCGGGTTGTCCGCCTGATCAAGCGAGAGATGGGCAAGTCACGTGAATGGTCGTTCGACGGGGAGACGTACACGCCGGAGTCGATCTCGGCGGTGATCCTGCGCCGTCTCGCCGACGACGCACGGGATGCGCTCCGGCGTGACGTCCGTCGCGCCGTGATCACCGTGCCGGCATACTTCGGCATGCGGGAACGGCAGGCGACCCGCCAGGCCGGCGAAATCGCCGGCCTCGAGGTGCTAGGAATCGTGCCCGAGCCGGTCGCCGCTGCACTGGAGTACGACGTGGTCGACGGCGAGCGCACAATTCTCGTCTACGACCTGGGGGGCGGTACCTTCGACACCACCGTCATCCGGGTCTCGGGCGAGCGGATCCACGTGCTCTGCACCGACGGCGACCAGGAACTTGGCGGCGTCGACTGGGACCAGAAGCTGATCGAACACCTCCGAGACAGGTTCGTCCAGGAGGCTGCGCCGGCCGAGGACCCGGGCGACAACGAACAGTTCATGCAGGAACTGGCTCTCACAGCGGAGGAGACCAAGCGGCAACTCAGTCAGGTCGAGTCGCGACCCGTGATGCTGCGCTTCGCCGGATCGTCGGTACAGCTTGAGGTCACCCGGCAGGAATTTGCCGAGATCACTGCCGACCTGATGGACCGGACTATCGAGTACACGCGACGCACACTCGACGTCCTCAAAGAAAAGGAGCCCGCCGCCACCATCGACGATGTGCTCCTGGTGGGCGGCTCCACCAAGATGCCCATGGTCGCCGAGCGGCTGCGTGCCGAATTCGGCTGGAACCCCCGACTACACGACCCCGACCTCGCCGTGGCGAAAGGCGCCGCACGTTACGCGCTGGGGCGCGCGCTGTGGGATTGGGACGGTGAGGGACAGTCCACCCCCGAGGCGCGGGACGAACGGCTCGCGGACATATCCCGCCGTACCGGGATCACCACCACCCAATTGTCGGTCATGACCAAGACGGTCGACACCGTACTGCCCAAGGCGTTCGGCGTGAAGGTCGTCGACACCGATGTGGCGGGATGGGAGGACGATCCCGACACCGCCTCCTACATCATGCATCTCGTCCATGCCAACGAACCGTTGCCGATCACCGTCGACCACGGGGTGGCGACGCTTGTCGACCAGCAGGACGAGATCGCCATCGAACTGTACGAGCAGGCCGGTTCCGAGGAGAGCAGGGAGCTGACCGCCAACGTCGCGGTAATCACCGACGGCGTGGCGAGCATCTCCGGCCTACCATCACTGCCCAGGAACTCCCCAATCGACCTTCACCTGACCATCGATGTCGAGGGTGCTCTCGTCCTGCGTGGCGTGGAGCCAAAGAGTGAGAAATCGCTGACCATTACGGCCCGGATCAGCGTCCTTAGCCAGGAGGAGGTCAGCAGGGCACGCCGTGCCCTGTCCGCGGTGACGGTCCGAGCCTGATCCGATGTCATTCGATCAGGACCGGTACGACCGAGAGGTGATCAGGCCGCTGCGGAACCGCCGCACCGCGCTGCCAGCCGATCTGTTCGTCCGATACGCGGTGCGGCCCGACTTCACGAGGCAGCAGCTGGCAGAACGGCTGCGCCAGGTACGTGCCTTCTGGAACCAGGGCGCCAACCGGCCCGGCAACCGAGGCGAGGTGTGCAAGCGTTTCATCAGTGCCGACGAGGAACTCCAGCGCCAACACGGGGACGCAGTCAATGATCTGGCATGGTGGAAGGCGCACGCAGACCAGCAGGCCGAGCGATTACAGCCGGTCTTCAAGCAGCTCGTCGCTGACCTACGGGCGAGCCGCGGCGCCACCTTGCTCATCACACGCACGCAACTGACCCAGCTGCAGGAGACCCAGTCCGAGCTGCGACTGGACCAGGTTGCCGCAGCCGTCACGTCCGCGGGGCTGACCGTCGTGGACGTGGTCGAGCTACCCGACAGCAGTGGGCTCGGCACCGTCGCCTACCGGCAGCTGTGTCGCGGGCTGACCGAGCTGGAGCTGGCCACCGTGCCCCACCTGCTGCATCCCGGCCTGGGCAGTGCGTTCCGTATCCTGGGCGGCTTCCATGTTCCCGAGCATCCGAGGCTGCGGCTGGACGCCGACACGTTGCGCACCCGGATCAGGAGCGCGGAGGCCACCGCCGACTCCCCGCACACCCGCACCCGCAAGTCGGTACTGGCCGTGCTGCGCACCGCCGTGGAGGCGGGAGCCGACCTGTCGACCATCTCCCTCTTTCACGTCGTCGACGAGCTGCGTGCGCATGGCAGCAAGCTCGGTGAGGCGTTCCTGCTCCGCCGGGCCACACAGCTCGGCCTGGTATCCGACGAGGCGGCGCTGCTGACGGTAAGCCTGGCCGCCACTCCAGCGCCAGCGGATGCGGTCGCCGGGTTGGCCGAGATCCGGTCGCTGCTGGCGGCCGGGGAGCTGTCAAGCGCCCGCAACGCCCTCACCTTCATGGCTGGCAGCACCAGCGACCACGAATTGGCCACCACGCTCGTATGCGACGCCCAGACCAAGTTCGATGCGTTGGTCGCCCGCGCCAAACAGGCGGCACAGGCCGGCATGGAGTCCGACGCGGAACGGTTCCTGGCCAGGGCAGAGGAGATCAATTCAGCCGACGACTCGGTCACCATGCTGCGCGCTCGGTTGTCGTCACCTGCTCCCCGGGATGTGACCGTGACGTCGGCGGACACCCAGCTCACCTTGTCGTGGCGTGCGCCGCTGTCCTCCGCCGCTGCGATCCGCTACCGAGTCCTACGACGCTCCGATACACCACCGGTCAATGAGCGGGACGGGGAGCTCATCTGTGAGACTACCGACACCATCGTCACCGACCAGAACGTTCCGATCGCCCACGACCTCCGGTACGCGGTATTCGCGTCGATGGACGGCCGGCCCTGGTCCATGGCCTGCCATGCCGCGACGACCCTGCTCCCACCACTGTCGAACGTGGCTCTGACAACCGAGACACACCAGGTCACCGGCTCGTGGACCGCCATCCCAGCCCTGGCCACTGTGTGGGTGCGCAGGCGCACCGACCGGCCGCCGACCGGCCCGCAGGATGGGCTGGAGATACTGGTGACCGGGGCCGGCAACTTCTTCGTAGACACGGCCGTCGAGCTTGGCATTGAGTACCACTACGCGCTCACCGCCGTCTACCGGGACCCGACCGGTCGGTACCGGCCCGCGCAGTCGGTCCTCCTGACCACCACCCCGCACGAGACGGTCGGTCCCGTGACCGACCTGACCACCCAGGCCAGCCGCATACACGGGCGCACTGTCGTGCGCCTGCGCTGGACAGACCCCGCCGTCCAGGTCCGGCTGCGCTGCTCCACCAGCCCATCACGCTGGTCATCCGGGGACATCGTCGGCGTCGACGAGGTCGAGGGGTACGGCCGGGAGGCCCACGGCAAACGTCAGCTCGACGCCGGCCGCACCACCATGGACCACGAGGCGCCAGCCGGTCGTGTGGTGTACACGCCGTTCAGCGTCCACGGCACCCGAGCGACTGTCGGCGTCCCAGCCGCGGTCGAATTCATCGATCCCGCCGACACGTTGCGCTGCCGGCGCGACGGTGACCTGGCGGTGCTGTCCTGGGTCTGGCCCGACTCTGGCGGGCTAGCAGAGGTCACCATAGGCGGTACCAGGGCCCGCCTGATCACCCGTGCCCAATACAGGGAGGAAGGCTGCTGCCGGATCCGCACAGACCCCGAAGGAGGCGCCGTCGAGGTCCGGCTCCTCGGCGAGAACGGCCCGTCCGGGTCGGCACGGTCTTTGCCTGCGAAGGTGACGGTGCCGCCGCGCGCCGTCACCCTGACCTACCGGGTACACCGTCCGGCGGTACGCCCGCTGACCCGACGGCGCCGGATCACGATCCAAGCCGATGCCGACTGCCCGCACCTGACGCTATCCATCGTTTTGGTACCCGGCAACGTGCTCCCGGCCGAGGCAGCAGACGGACGGATCGTGACACGCGAACAGCTCGCACTCACCGCCGACCAGCCGTACACGTTCGAGATCATGCTACCGGCCGGCATGCACCGGCCGTACTGGATCTGCTGCCGGGTCCATGAACCCGGCCGCATCGCAGTTGCACTGCCACCCATTCCGGAAGTGAAGGTGACCTGATGAGCAGCGTCTCATGCCCCTTCTGCTACCACCAAATACCCGCGCACCGGCTCGGGTACCGCTGCCGTGGCCGAGGTACGCCCGGAATACCTGGATGCACCGCGAAACTCGACATGAAGCGGCAGTTGGAGACCGGCTTCAATAATGCGTCACGCCCGGCGTTCGATCCACCAGGAACGGCGCTCCTGCCTTCGCCGCGGCGGCACCGGTGTCCCGGCTGCGGCGAGATCTCCGGGCAGCGGGTCTGTCCCTGCTGCCACACTGACGTGCCAGTCGACTTCGGACGCTCTGCCAGCCCACTGATCGCCATGGTCGGTGCCAAGGGCACCGGGAAGACTGTGTTCCTCACGGTGCTGGCGCATCTGCTTCGCACCGCGATTCCTCGGCGCTTGGACGCCGACATCCGGCTCACCGGCGACGCCCAGCCCGGCAAATTGTCCCCGCACCAGTGGCTCGACCAGCACGTCACCGCCATATACGGGAACCGCACGCTGTTCGGGGAAACGGATCAAACGAAGGACGGGCACCGGGAGCCGCTGGTCTTCGAATGGCGACAGGAACGCATGTTGGGTCGGCTGCGCACCTCCTACCTGTCCTTCTATGACACCGCAGGCGAAGATCTTGGGAGCCAGCGCAGCACCCACGACCAAGACTACCTGCGCAGCGCCGACGCCTTGCTGCTCCTGCTGGATCCGTTCATGCTGCCGCAACTCGCCGACCAGCTACCCGTACCAGACAATGCTCGGCTATCCAACGAGGCGACGGTCGACGTGCTCGGTCGGGTCACCGAGCTGTTGCGTTCCCATCAGCGTCGCGGCAAGATCCGTATACCGGTCGCAGTGGCATTTGCCAAGATGGACGCCTTCTTCGACCTGCTCGGGCCCGACCATGCCTTGGTACGGACGCCGCCTGAAGACCCTTGGTACGACGAAACACTCGGCCAACAGACCCATGAACAGGTTCGGAGCCTGCTTCACCAGTGGTCGGCCGATGATGTGGACCGCCACCTGAGGCACAGCTACAGCACGTTCCGCTATTTCGCCGTGTCTGCATTGGGTACCCCGCCGGACTATGACCGGGGGATTGTAGATCCGGGAGGTGTGCAGCCGCATCGTGTGACGGAGCCACTGCTGTGGCTGCTCAGCCAGTTCAATGTCGTACCCAGCCGAGGCCGACGATGACGGGGTTCGGTTCGCTCCTGTACACCGACTGCCGGGCGGGGCAGGGTCTGCGTGGCTCTCCCGGCTTCCAGTTCCAGGCGGCCTCCGATGGTGTGGGGCGTGACGCGATGGACCTAGTGCAGCGCTGCCTCCTGTACGAGGCGCCCGATACCTGGGTGCTCGCACGGCGCCCGGTGTCGGACTACCCGCCATCGTTTGGGCACACGTGGAACGGCATGTTGGCCACGGCAAGCGGACGGTACCTGGGTCGCGAGGCAAACGGCAGCAGGGAGGGCAACCACTTCACCCACGCTGTACTGACCCGCGATCCTGCCAGCTACGGGCTTGTACGCCCGGCGCAGCTTTACGGCGCGCCACTCTGGAAGACGGAACCTGCGCCGGCCACCCTATGCTCCCCGGTAGATGACGACTGGAGTCCAGGTCCACTCGATGCCGAAACTGTGCAAACCACTGTCCGCGACCATCCGCACGGACGGGACCTGCTCGCCACACTCGTCGCCGGCTGCGCCAAGGCAGGGGCCCCAGACGCCCGGCGAATCATGTTCGTGGCCGATGACGCCGGGCTGGTGTTGCGCTGGTTGACCGCGGCGACGCTCCTACTGCCGCAGCGCCAGGCCCTCGCGGTGGGTTTCAAGGTGTTCACCACCAACCCGGCCTATCTCCCACTGCCCGTCGTAGCGGTACACCCAGGCTCGGGTGCGGTTCCCGCCACCGTCGAACGGGACCAGGGTTACCTGGTGATCGACCTGACCGTTGACCGGTGGACCCGGACGTACGTACCTGCGACAGCGACCGAGTGGGCGGAACTGTTTTGCCTTGAGGACCCCTACGACGTGACTGATGCGGTCGAATTAGCAGCCGCGTCAGGGCTGGATGAGGAGCCGGCTCTGCATATGGCGTGCTCAGCCGTACTGGGGCGGCCACTGGACCCAAACCGGGCCTCTGACGTGGTCCGCTGGCTGGCTGAGGTGCCCGAGCAGTTACCGGCCGGGTACGGGGACGACCTGCTCGGCATGCTAGTAGCCGAGCGGGAGCGGTGGCCGGTACGGGTGCTTCGGGACCTCGACCGGGCCAGCGCCACCGGACGTTTCGGCGGCCATGCAGGCCCTGTCCGCACGGCCCTGCTCGCCTCCGAACTGGCCGAAGCCGGTCGCGCCACGTCCATGTATGAGGCACCAGCGCCGGCAGGGCCCACACCGGAGAGCGCTGCTGAAGCGATGACAGAGATAGTCATGGACGCAATACGCATTGCACGCGGTGACGCATTCGACGCGACGCTGCGAGTGGCAGCCCGGTTCGCGGTACCAGTCCTGCTGGCGGAGGAAACCGAGTCGGTGGACGCGTTCATCGAGCACTGGGCGCAGCATTCAGACCGTCCGTACGACCCCAGCCTCTGGCCAGACGGCGAGGAATTGGTCCAACGACTCGCGACCATGCTTGCTACTCAACTGCAGGCCGATCCGGAGCGGGCGGCGGACATCGGCCATCGGTGGTGGCGGGTGTTCGGTGATCGTGCCCTCCTCACGACAGACCCCCCGGAGACCGCCCGGCCCGAGGACCCGATGTGGTGGCTGCGGCCCCCGATCATCGCCGCGATGATGGCGGCAAGCCCGTGCACCGAACGGACCCGGATCATCAGCACGATGCTGAGGCGGGTCGAGACACCGACAGGTCTGCGCGCCGCAGCGTCTCAACTATGGCAAGAGGCAACACCAGATAAGGCCGAACTGGAACTGCTGGCCAAGTACACCCCGCGCGACGCGGGGATAGATGGCGCTGCGGTGGACAGGTATGTGACAGCCAAGTTAAGAGAGCGCACACTAATCGACAGCGATCTCCAAATATGTCGGGCATTGGTGGAGTCTGGCGCATTGCGGCCAGGCAAGGTTCTGGTGACTTTCCTCGAGGATGAGGCGACCATCCGGAGTGCCTGCAAGGCGCTTCCTAACGCCCCTAACGGTTCCGAGCTGGTGGACCAGCTCAGCAAGATCGCCGAGAACGTCCTGGTCCTGCATCGCGACGAGCTCGTTGACGCGGTGCATCGCATCACCCGGCCAGGGAGGGTGTTCAACGTAATCCGTTCCCTGCCACAGCAACTGACCGAGTCATACCCGGCCTGGCTTGCCGATAATATTCGTCGGAACCGGTCTGCGTATGCGGTTGCGACCGCGTTTCTACTGAGCCAGAAGCAGAGCAGGGTCCCGGATGCGGAACGGGTGATCCTGCGTAAAGGACTGCGACGCTGGCACCAAGGCGCCAGCGATGCGGAGCAGGCTGCCGTGGATGACGTCATCGCCAATTTGGACGCGGACTGGCTGAGGGTATGGCGAGAGTGGATCGCATCGAAGCGTTCGAGCAGCGTACTACGAATGTGGAGAAGGTAGACAGACATGGGTTACGTTCTGGCCTTCTTCGCGGTGATCGCCGGTTTTGTCCTCTACGCATACCTGTGCCTGCTGGTAGTGGAGTACATCAGTGCGCCGCTAGCGTTGGTCGCTGTCCTTCTCGGGTTACCAACCGGGCTACTTCTGATGATCGTTGCTACTTTGGCAGTACTATCCGGTCAAAGTCAGCGCGAGAAGATCATCGGCCCCAGTAGTCAAGGCAGAGGCCGCCCACCAGCCAGTAAGCAGCACGACCCCGCATGGCGCACATATTTTTCCCGCCAAGTGGCGCATGACTATGTCGCGGCATTCTGGTGGTGCATGGCGATGGTGTTTGCCCAGTGGACGTGGGTAGTTCGGGTCCTACGTAAGGGCCGCTGGTACAGCGCTGCGAGCTGGCCGCTGGTGCTTCCTGTGTTGGTGTGGTTGATCGCGATGTCGACGGGAGCGTTTGTCGGTCTCGGCTTCGTTGCCGGCGCCGTCGGCGCCGTCACCCTGATCGCCTGGTCAATCGGCCTCCTTGTCGTTGGGTTGCTGCGCAGCGTGGACGTGGTGTGGCGCCGTGTTCTGCACACGGCGCCAACCTGCCCCAACGCAGGATGTAACCGGGTCAGTCCACTTCCATATTTCCGATGCCCCGGCTTAGAATGCGGCACCTTGCATCGGGACCTTAGGCCCAGCCGATTGGGCATCCTGTGGCGTCGTTGCGTGTGCGGGACCCGGATGCCCACCATGGTGCTACGCACCGGCTCCTTGCATGCCGTCTGCCCGGGCTGTATGCGTGACCTGCACGCAGGAGCCGGCATCGCTACCGATGTGTCTGTACCGGTGTTCGGCGCGCCACAGGCCGGCAAGTCCCGCTTCCTAATGTCAGCCCTGGTCTCGCTGTTCGACCTCGCCGACAACGGCCGGGTGACGCTTACCAAGTTCGGCGATGAGAACACCTTGGAGCTCTACCGCTCGGTGCTGTCAGGCACCGGTTCGGTGCCCAAAACGCCAGAGAGGCCACCGCCGGCGCTCACTATTCGTGTAGAGGCGGCGCACCGTTCCGCACTCGTGCACGTCTTCGACGCAGCTGGGGAACAGTTTGGTGATCGCGCACAGAACGAGCAGCTTCGCTATCTGGAGACCGCTCGTGGCCTGGCCTTCATCCTTGATCCATTCTCCATTCCCAGGATCCGCGACGAACTCGTTTTACGGCCGGATCTACTGCCTACCACTGTTCACGACCCTTGGCTGTCGTATCGCGTCACAGTGCAACGTCTACGGGACTGCGGTGCGCCAACGCGGTCGCAGAGCCTTGCCTTCGTGGTGTCCAAATCGGACCTCCTGACGACAGCACCTCTGATCAAGAAGCCAGATCCTATGGACGTCTCTGTGCAACAGTGGCTACAAGAGGTCGGACTGGACGATCTGGTCCGGGAGTGTCAGCGTGACTTCCGTACCGTCCGATTCTTCCTGACCTCATCGCTCCGCCCCGAACCGAACAGGCCCGATGGCTCGCTTGCCGTGTTCAGTTGGCTGCTGGGCAAACAAGACGTGCAGCTTCACAAATGGGTGGTGCGGTGATGCCTCCCGGTCACTCCGTAGCGCGAATAATGCTCGCAGCAGTCATTCTGCTGCTACTGACCATAGTTGTGGCCCAAGCCATCCACTATGGACTCGCTCACCAACACAACTGGCTCGACAACCTCAAGGCCGTCATTGATCCCTGAGCCGACTCGTCGCAGCTCATGTACCGTAGGCAGTCGATGGATCTCGACAAGATCGACGTCCGTACCACTCCCACGGCGTTGTAATCGGTCTCCACGGCATACCTCTCCTCTCACCCGGCTGCCGCAGGAACGCCAGGAACTTCTGCGGTGTGTCAACTTGTCTGGCGAGGATCTCGTCAAAGCATCCAGGCGGGTCGCCCAGCAGCCGCGCATGCACCACAGTGGCCCGCTGCCGCTTACCGGCATCCTCGGCGCGCAGCACGATGAACGGGGTGATCGCCGTCGTCGGACCGGCTCGAAGCAGCAGTCCGCCAGCTGACCGGCATCCGCCAGGGCGGTGTCGCCGGGCATGGTCAGCAGTTCCGCGGTGATCCTGTACCCCGCCGCGGTCGGAGCCGGCTGGTCGCTGGTAAGCCGCAGCCGGTGCCCGCCGGTCACGGCGGTGACCTGTGCGATGAGCGGCATGCGCCGCTGCTCCTCGGGCGAGGAGTCAAGCCAGCCGATCGAGGACACCTATCACCCCTTTCCGTCGCGTTCCAGGCTGGTCGATCCAGACCCGGGCATGCAGTTGACCCGCTTATGACGTGGCGCCAGCTTCGCATTGCTCTCAGTGGCCTGCATCGGTAGCCGAACTGTTCGAGGCGGTAGTGGGCGACGCCGAGTTCTTCGGGGGTGAAGAGCTCCGTAAACCGGGGCTGCGTGACCAGCGCTTCAACGGTCAGGTCGAGGCGGCTACGCTCCCACAGGTTGGAGAAGCCGTCCGAGATCGCCGGCGCGTGCAGCAGCTTGCGTGCGGTGCCCAGCCCGCCCAGCTCGGCGAACATGCTGAGGAAGTACGTCGCCGTGTAGTGCGCCTCTGTCCGGGCCCGGTCGTAGAGGCTGCGCATCTCCCGGTTGAACTCGTCGGCCAGCGAGGAGGTCGGCTGCTCAACAACAGCCGGCTCGGGTTCAGCGGTCTCCTCCCCCGCCGCCACGGCGTTCAGGCGCGCCACATATCCACGCAAGGCGTCGACGGAGGTAAAGACCTTGTAACCCAGCTCCTCCAACCGCGGCAGGTCAGTGGTGTCCACATCCAGCTCCAGGACCACCGGCTTGCCCTGCCCAGGCTGCAGCCCGTCCGGCCAGTACGCTTCTGCCACGCACAACTGGCGCCCAGACACCGGGTCAGCAATGTCGCTGTCCAACGCGGGTTCGGCGTAACCGAGTTCGGTCAGCTCACGGACCAGGTCCTTGATCTGTACGGCGCGCGCGTCGTCCGCGTCGTCCATGACGACGCTGACGGGCTGGAGTTCGGCCACGTCGCTGGTCTTGCCTGCCGTGCCTGACCTCAGCTCGGACAGGAACGACTGTGCCGCTGAGGCGAGGAGCTCCCGCCGTGCGGCGAGGAAGTCCTCGTACCGGTCGATCTTCCACAGCTCCGGGTCGGTCGGGATCCACTGCGATGCCAGTACCCCGGGGTGCTTCCGTTCGGCCTCGGCGAAGTACTCCTCCGGCTCGCGGTTGCCGATCTGCAGGTTGGTGTCCTGCGTGAGGAAGCAGAAGTTCGCGATGGCGTTGACGACCGCCCGGTCGTAGTTCGCCTTGTAGAGAACGGACTTCGGGAAGATGTGGTGCACCTGCAGCGAGGTCAGGTTGCCCAGCATGTGCGCGTGCAGCGGGAGGCCGCTGCCGAGGTCCCGGGCACCGAGTGCGCGGGTGAGCAGGTAGAGCAGCGGGTAGAACCGGGACCCACGGGTCGAGCCTTCGAAGTCGTGCGAGTGGATGTCCAGGTTGCCGCCGCGCCAGCGCTCCATGCTGGCGATCAGCCCGTCAACACCGGCACGGTCGACGGTCTCGTAGTCCTGCGCGAGCACCGTCTCGGTGGAGCCGGCGAACCGACCCCACAGCGCCGCGTGGATGTACCAGAACAGCGCCTTGTCCTGCTCACCGCTGTTGTCGAAGTTGCCACCGCGCTGGTGCAGCAGCAGTGAGACAACCGGGATGGCGTAGCGGCCCATCAGTACGCGGTCGTGATCGAGTCCGAGTCGCCCGGAGGCCGCGTCCAGGAACCGCCCGATGTAGTGCGCTGAGTCAGTCAGCGCCTTCTCGAACTGCTCCGCGGTGACAGTGTCCAGCGAGGTGAAGATGGACCGCTTGGTGGCCACGGCGGTCGCGTTGCGCAGCAGCCAGTCCAGGGTGAACGAGAATCCCTTACGCTCCCAGTCCTCCAGGAAACCGCGCATGGTCTTGCGTGCTTCGGGCCACTGCGCGCACAGTTTGGCCAGTGCCAGGTCACCCTTGGACAGGGCAGTGCCCCCGGAGTTGACCCGGTTGAAGATGTCCACAACGATGTCGACGGTCTTCTCCGGCGCCGGTGATCTTCTCCTCGTGAAAGTCACGGTCGAGGATCTGGCGGATGGTGTTGAGCCGGTCCAGATAGGTGTTGAAGTTCTCAGTATCTGCAGAAAACTTCCCGATGTGCGATCCGAGCCCCTCGGTGAAGACCTTGGTGACATCCACCCAGCGACTATCGTCTCGCATCTTCGCGGGCGCGTAGAACTCGAACGTCTCGTGCTCCACGTTGAAGTACAGCCCCTGGAAGGCTTCGCCGTTGCCTTCGAAGAAGGCCGGCGCGTGACCGCGGCAGACGCCGTACAGAGAGGTGATCCGCTGCTGGCCATCGAGCAGAAGCAGTCGGATGCCGCTGGCCTGGGTTTCACCGCGCACCGATGAGGGATCTGCGTCGGTCTGCCAGAGCAGCAGGCCACCCACCGGGTATCCCTTGTACAGCGAGCGCATCAGGCCACGGACCTGGTCGCGGTTCCATACGTAGCCTCGCTGGAATTCCGGGAGCAGCAGGGTGCCGGAGTCGATCTGGTCGAGCAGTGTCGAGAGCTTTGCCATGAGATCGTCCTCCAGAGAAACAGATGCGAGTTGTCAGTGAACGGCGTCGAGGAAGGAACTGGGTTCGCCGTGCCAGGTGACGGCGAGCTGCTCGCGGGCGCGGGTACACGCGACGAACAGGAGGCATCGTTCGCGCTGCAGGTCGTGCTGATGGGTCAGCTCGTCCTCAGCCGCAGGTGTGACGGCGTTGCTCGCCGGGACCAGCTTGTGGGTGACCCCGATGACGGCCAGGCAGCGGAACTCCAGCCCCTTCATCCGGTGCATGGTGCCGACCGCGACGCTGTCCTCCGCCCGGCTGCTCTTCGCCAGCAACGTGGCCGCGATGCCCGCATCGGTCAGTGCCTTCTCCGCCGAGGCCGCCAGCGCGTTTGACCGGGCGGCGACACCGATCTCGGCGGCCTCCACCCCGTCTGCCAGCCATCCCTGTACCCGCTCGACGAGCGCGGCCAGCTCGGCGCTCTTGCTGGAATGCCCCGCCATCATGGGCGGCAGGCCGTGTACCTCGGACCGGTACCCGGCGATGGAGGCCAGTCCGCCGTCCATGTCGTCGATGGCCTCCTGCCGCGAGCATGCCGAGGCTCCACGCCAGGATCTCGGCCGTGGTGCGGTAGTTGACGGTCAGGCGGGAGGAGCGTCCGGTCACCGGCAGCCCGACGTCGCGCAAGGTGACCCGGTTGGCGTAGATGCGCTGGTGGGTGTCGCCGACGAGGAATACGTCGTCGGGCCCGGACGGTACGGCCGCGCGCAGCAGCCGCCACTGCACCGCGCTGAGGTCCTGCGCCTCGTCCACGAGCACATGCCGGTACGGCTTGTCCGCGTCGCTGCGTTCGGCGAGCAACCGGGTGGCTTCCACGCACACGGTCTCGTGGGTCCACCGCTTGCCCTGCTGCAGCTTCTGCTGGAACTCCCACATCGCCTGCCACACCTGCGCCCGCTGATGAGCGCCGAGCGCCCGCCCACGCCCGGCACGCTTGGCCGACAGGTACTGCTGCGCGTTCCCGACCTGCTGCGCGAGCACCACCTGGCGCCACTCCTCGGCCAGGAACGCTTCGGTGAACGTCAGACCCGAGCCGCTGTACGATCTGCCGCCAGATCCGCCTCTCCTCGTCGCTGCCGAGCAGCGCGGGGGCGCCGTGCCGTTCGCGGAAGTACTGGTGGGCGATCTGGTCGACGTGCCGGGCGTCGATGCGCTCACGTACCGACGCATCGTCGATCAGCAGCTGCATGCCGGCGCGCAGGGACGCGGCCAGGGTGTTGGTGAACGTGGTGAGCAGCACCGGCCCGGTGCCGTGTTCGGCGAGGTGCTGCGCGCGGTGCAGCGCCACCACGGTCTTGCCGGTGCCCGGGCCGCCGGTGACGCGGGCCGGACCGCGGTACTTCGCGTGCACCACGGCGCGCTGGGTGGGGTGCAGGTACACCCGCCACAGTCGCGAACGGGTTGCGGAACACCGCCATCAGCTCGTCGGGCCCCTCGACCATGAGCGACCCGGTCATCGGTACGGGCCACCGCCGCGGAGACGTCGTCGGGGTCGAACTCGGCGCCGACAATCGCCGCACTCATCTCCGCCCACACCTGGTCCGGGGTGTAGCCGGCGGCGAGCGCGTACAGCACCTCCCACTGGGTGGCGGGCAGGAACGCCTGCGCGGCATCAAGCTGCATCACGTGGGTCAGGGCGCGGGCGAAGGTGAGCGTCTGCTCGTCGATGCCGAGCCGACGCAGGTCGGCGTCGTTGACGCCGGCGAACAGCCGGGTCGAGGTGCGTTTCGCGTGCTGCGAGAGTTCGGGAAGGGTCGCGTCGATCGCGGCGACGTCGCGGATCTCGATGCGTCCGGTGGCCGCGTTGACCGACACCTTGCGGTTCTGCGCCCAGGCGTACGCATCGTTGTGCGGCAGCACCTTCAGCAGGGTGTACAGGTCGCCGCTGTCGGGGGCGAGCACCACGCCGCGCCAGAATTCGTCGATGCGCACGGTGCGGAACCGCCCGTCCCGGGCGTTGTTGACCTTCTCCAGGTGCAGTCCGGCGTGGGTGGCGTGGTCGAACTTGCCGAACACCTCGTCGACCCGGGTCCGCACCGGCTTTTCCAACGCGGCGTAGTCCTTGAGGAAGTCCCGGTGGATTCCCAGTCGCGGCACTGTGCTTCCTTCCCTAGCGGCCTTCCTGCGTCTGCTCTGCCCGGTCGCTCAGCCGGGCCCGTGCGTGCTGTGCAGGCTGTCGAGCAGTTCCCTGACCCGGCTGGTGGCGGGGTGCGCGGCGCCGCGGGTCGCGGTCAGGTCGGTGAGCAGTCCGCTGAGGGTGGCTTCGGCGTCGTCACGGTGGCCGGCCCCGAGTTCCAGCAGCCCCAGCTGGCGGCGCAGCTCCAGTACCCGGTCGTCACGGGGGCCGTAGGCGCGTTTCTGGTCGTCGAGCAGCGCGGTGAGTTGGCGCAGCGCGAGCGACGTCTCGCCGGTCAGCGCATGACAGGTCGCTTCGCGCTGCCGGTACTCAAACTGCGCGTCCCGGTCGCTGCTGCCGTCGTCGGTCCGGACAAGTTCCTGGTAGAGCGGCCCGGCACGGCGGAAGTCGCCGCCTTCGAACAGCACATCGGCCAGCTCCTGGCGTACCGCCCGGACCTCGGCATGTCGGCTGCCGAGCGCGCGGGCGGCCGGATCGAGTACGTCGGCAAGGGCCTCCGCGGCCTGCTGGTAGCGCGACTGCCGGGCGAGGTTGCGGGCGTCGCTGCGGGCGCGGTCGAGGGTCTCGACATCGATGCGCTGCTGCGGTGGCGTGGGATGCTCCACGCGCGGCGGGATGACGGACCGAGCCGGCTGGGTATCTCGTCGCTTCGGCGCGACGATCAGCCAGTACCCGACCGACGACCTGCGCGTACATGCGTACGGGGCTGGGCAGTGCGGCGAGGTTCAGCACCCCTGGCAGCTGCGGCAGGTCGGTGGCGTGCGGCAGCAGCTGCCGGTACACGGTGACCGCGTCGAGGGGACGGTCCTCCGCCTTCTTCCGCAGCAGCTGCATGACCAGCGCGTCCAGCTCGTCCGGTACGTCCGCACGGTCGGATCGTGGGGATGCCGGCGGCTCATCAACCTGCTGCTTCATCACCGCGAACGCGGAGTCGCCGGCGAACGCCTGGCGGCCGGTGAGCAGCTCGTACAGCACGCAGCCCACTGCGTACAGGTCGGTCTGCGGGCTGCTCACACCGCCGAGGACCTGCTCGGGCGCCATGTAGGCGGGGGTGCCGATGTGCTGCCCGGTGCGGGTGATGCGCGACAGTTCCGCGTACTCCAGCATCACGGCGAGCCCGAAGTCGAGGACCTTGACCGTGCCGTCGGGTTCGAGCATCAGGTTGGCGGGTTTGAGGTCACGGTGCACCAGCGACGCCCGGTGAGCAGCGGCCAGTACGGCGCAGAGCTGCGCGGTGATGCCGGTGGCCCAGCCGATGGGCAGGGTTTCCTGTTCGGCGATGAGATCGGCGACGCTGATCCCGTGGATGCGCTGCATGACGAGGTACGGACGGTTCTCGTGGGTGCCCATGTCGTACACGGCGGGCACCCCGGGGTGGCGCAGGCTCGCGGTGATGCGGGCCTCGCGATGGAACCGGCGAACCAGTTCCTCGTCGGCGTCGTCGTCGGGGAAGCGCACGAACTTGACGGCGATCTCGCGGTCAAGGCGCATGTCGCGGCCGGTCCAGACCTCGCCCATGCCGCCCTTGGCCAGCATCACCGGGTCAAGCTCGTAGCGGCCGTCGACGACCGTGCGTTCCGCCGCCATCTACCGCCACTCCGTGTGCTGTTGATCTGAGCTGAGAACCGGACACCGCATGCGCTACCGCCCTTCTGGTCGCAGAGTACCGTCGGCGAGGCCCCGATATCCGCCGTTCAGCACTTCGCGGGCGATGCGGTTCGTCTCGTGCAGGAGCTGTTCAGCTTCCAGCAGCTGACGGAAAGTTGTTCCGTGGCGGCCTTGTTCAGTCAGGTCAAGACGTGGCAGCTGGAGCCGGCGCAGACCCGCGCGGGTGGCTCCGGACGGTCGGCTGCGCGTGGTGCCGTCCCTCCCGAAGCGCGCGGCCCGTAGGTGTCCGGCAAGGAAGTAGGGGTCGAGCCGGTCCGGGTCGGTGCGCAACAGCAGCAGTTGCGGACCGAGTACGGCACCGGGCTTCTCGGCGATCTGCACCGTGAGTCGTGCACCGTCGGAGCCGACGAGCACGTCACCCGCCAGGATCTGCACCATGCCGGGTGTCTCCACGGCACGGCCGGTTGGCGCGCGGCCGTGGCGCAGGTCGTTGGGCGTCAGAACGTCCAGCGGTCCCTCTCCTACGATCATCCGCAGCGGCGCCTGGTGCACGGCGATGGCGCCGACGCGGATCAGCTCGTCGAGGCCCACCATCGCGCCGTGCGCGGGTCGCGGCTGGAGGTTCAACTCCGGTACAGCGCCGGTCAGGCTTCGAGCAAGCGCGGGCAAGCTCGGCTCGGGCTTCGGCGAAGCGGGCCACCGAGCCGGGCACCTCATCGCGATCAGTGCGGAAGGCAGGATCCAGGTTGACCGTTTCATCGAGGAGCTCGACGATGCGGACCGCTCCGGGCAGCTCTGTCGCCCCGTCGAGGAATGCCGACCACTGCTCGGCGACCGTGAGGGTGTCGAGTTCCTGCAGCAGGACCACATCGGGTGGGGTGTCGCCGGGTGCGCGCCGACGCAACACCCACAGGTGCCCGCCCGGCGACCCCGCCTCGGTGGGAGGCAGGGCGAGGACCGCGCGTACGACGCCATCGCGGAGCATGTTCGCCCGGATCCGCCGACCGGCCCGTCGGGACGCCACCGCCGCCGGCAACAGGAGCACGACGTGACCACCGGGGCGTACCGCGTGCAGGCAGTGCTGCAACCAGGCGAGTCCGGGTTCGCCGCGTGGAGGCAGCCCGTACAACCAGCGGGGATCGTCGACCAGTTCGTCATAGTCCCAGGGACCTTCCGCGGGTGGTGCGCTGATCACCACATCTGCCGTCGCGGGTGTCGGTGCGGAATGCAACGCGTCGCAGGTCGAGATGTCTACAGGCACGCCACGCAGCAACAGCCGTACCCGTGCGATGCCCGCCTGGTGGCTGTCAGGGTCGCAGCCGGCGAGCTGCCCCATCCCGGCGTTGTGAGCCGCGGTCAGCAGCGTCCCGGACCCGCAGGCCGGGTCGAGCACCCGGGCGCCGGGCGTCCTGGCCAACTGCGTCATGAGGGCAGCAACGTCGTCGGGGATGACCGGCAGCCATCGGAAACACGCTTCGACATAGCGCTGGTACACCAAGTCGAACAGCTCGGCGGGCTCCAGCTCGGCCAGAGCCGCCGTTACCAGCTGCGGCAGTTCGGGGTCGGCCGGGGCGCCGGCCACGGTCCGGAGTGATTCCGGCAGCGCGCGCGCCGGCCCGTCGCGCAGGTGCAGGAGCAGCGCGCCGAGGTGATGGACGTGCGTACCCAGCGCCGGATCGTTCGCGGTGCCGCGGATCCGGTGCCACAGCCGGTCGGCGGCACCGATCTGGAACGCTTTGCCGTGCTGGGTGAGCCACTGTTCAACGTGACTGAGCGCGTAGCGCAGGCTGGTGCTGCTACCACCGACCGGCGCGGGGAAGTCGGCGAAGCGGCGCCGCCAGTTACTGACCGCGGCACGTCCGACCCCGGCGAGGCGGGCGATGTCGCCGGCAGTCACCGTCTCACCGATGACCGAGGGCTGAGCATCGGCCGGCTGGCCCATCAACGCTCCCCCGACCCGACGGACAACCGTCGCAGTACGCCCATGGTGCGCAGTTCGCCGATGTGCTCGGCGACGCGCTGCGGTGCGTGGCCACCGCGTACGAGCACGCCGGCCTCGATGTTCTTGCTGACCCCGGACTGGGTGAGGTTGGCGCTGGAGACCAGCAGCACGCGCCGGTCGGCGACGGCGACCTTGGCGTGCATCTTGGCGCCCGCCTCGGTGCGTTGTTCCGACCGGCCAGTGCCACAACTGGACGCCGGGCACGTCGGCGAAGGCGGCAGCCGGCTCGGATCCCGGACAGCGCCGATCCCGCGCCCTGCAGCGTCTCCACCACGACAGCTGACCTCGACACCGCGAGCCACCGCTGTGGTCAGGGCGGTCAGCAGCGGCGGGTAGCGGCCGAGCCGAGTAGGTCATCAGCAGCAGCTCGGATCTCGCGCTCGTCGACCAGGTCGACGAGCACCTGCGCGGTGGACCGTACCGGCACCGGGTAGGTGCTCGGCCCGCTCCACACAGTCTCGACGCTGACGGCGTCCGCACGCTGGCTGTAGCCGGCCGCCACCCCGCGCAGGTATGCCACCGCGGACGCACCGACACCTCGTCCGCCTGCTGAGCATCGAGTACCGCGGCCGCAGCGGCGGAGAACCCGGGCACCGGTACCGCGTCGACGACCAGCTCGCGGGGACGATCCTGTTCCCACCGGTCAGCCAACAGCCGTAGGCGGCCGGGACCATGGTGGCGGACGAGATCGGCCACCGCAGCACTGAATCTGTTTCCGTCGCTCATCGCGGTCTCCGCCCGGTCATGGCAGTTCCGAGAACAGGGCGAGGTCCGCGTCACCGTCGCAGCGGGACGACGAACCGCCGGTCCAGGAACCGGTTGCCGCGCTCGCAGGTGGTCTCCGAGACGAACAGGCAGACGTGGCACGCCGCGCCGTGCAGGAAGTCGGCCGGGTCCGTGCGGCAGCCGCTCGGCGCACAGCGGATCGGACGAGCAGTGTCGGGCGTCGGCCAGCGCGCGGCGCGTGATCCGGATCAGCTCGTCGCGGCTCGGCCAGGGACACCAGCCCGCCGAGGGTGCCCTCGGCGTCCGGGACGGCCGTGTAGATGAGGATGCCGCCGCGCGGATCGTCGTCGGTCCCCGCGTAGATCCGTTCGGCCAGGCTGGCGGAGCTGTAGCCGCACTCCAGGGCGATGGTGCGGATCAGCAGGTGCGACAGGGTGTGCAGGGCGATGTACCGCGCTCCGGGCCAGTGCGTCATCGTCGTCGAAGCTGGCCTGTGATCCGGTCGGAGTACCGGTTCGCGCGGAACCGGGCGTACGCCTCGCGTGTGCGCCTCCATCGCCGTCGACTCGCGACCCGCGTCACCCAGTCGGCAGCAGATCGTCCGGCACGCGCAGGAAGACGCCCTCGCCGCGCACCTCGCTGGCCGGTACCCAGTTCGGATCGCCCCGGGACAGCGGCGCGCGCGTGACGAGCTCGGGATCTCCGGGTCGGGCGCGTCGAGCCGGGTGAACCCGACCAGCGCCCGGACCTCACGCAGCCGCTCGACCTGCATGACGTCGGCGTAGAACTCCTTCAGCTCGGCCGGCACGCCGCCGGGTCCGGCACAGGGCGAAGTCGTCGTGGGCGGCGGGCAGCTCGGCGCCGGAGAAGATCTCCCATTCGGGTCCGCAGGTCCGGGTGCCGTCCTCGGTCGGCCGGCGCCGCCGGCCGGTCTGCGCCGCGGTGCGCGCTCGATCGCCGCCCACAGCTCGGCGTCGGTCCAGGCGGTCGAACTCCCGAACTTCGGGCACGGCCGTGCGCAGCGAACTGCAGCATCTCGGTCCTCGAGCAGCTTCGAGGTCGCCCAGTGCTGCTCGACCTTGGTCTGCCAGCTCGCTCGCCCCGGTCTTGGGCACGGCCAGCGCTGACAGGGTCTGCGCGAACCACTGGTTGGACGCGCCGACCACCAGCAGCTTCGGCTCCTCGGCGCAGCCGTTCGGGCTCGAAGTCACCGAGGTGCGGCTGCCGGCCACGGCACCGGGGCAGGTTCCGCCCGCCTCGTTCGCCCATGGCTTCCCGGATGTTGCGCTGCTCACCGCAGGCGACGCATTCGATCTCGACGTTGGCGCCGAGGTTGCCGCCGCGGTCCTCCATGCGCAGCCGCGGGTGCGGCGCCTTGGGGCAGGCCCGCCCGCGGTGCACGTATGCGCGGTACGGGAACTCGTCGAGATGGCCGGCGGTGCACGCCAGCACGAACCGGGCCGCCACGGCCAGCGGCTTGCCCCGCTTCCGCGCAGTTGCGTGGAAGAACTGCGCCTCGTGCGGCGTGCGCGGCTTGGCGTTGTCGAAGGCGAACATCGCCCGAGTCGATCGGGGCCAGCACGTTGCAGGCGGTGCAGCGCAGCCACTCGGGAAGGGCGTGACGGGCACGCCGACCCTGTGCCGCCCGCCCGTTCGGGTCCCCGTCGGCACCCTCCAGCCAGGGCGCGGCTCGCAGCTGCTCGACCGCCGCGTCCATACCGCTGAGCGGCGTTGACGGCGGCGAGCAGCCGGGGTTCGGCGATGTCGCAGTCGGGGCACGGCGTGGTACTCCAGTCGTCGAGTCCCCGGACCAGGACGGAGAAGTTGGGCAGGTCCACGAGGGCGCCGACTCCGGCGGTGAACATGAGGTGGCTGGGCCGTACGGCGCCGACCCGCGGCGGTGCTGCCCGCGCTCATCGCGTGCCTTCCCGACCAGTGGCGGCCGTCGCCGAGCTCGTCGCCGTCCGGTGCTCGTCGTCGTCCGGGTCCGTCGTCGCGTCGGTGCCGGAAGGCCCAAGGCCGGCGTCGTCGTGACGGTCGAAGGTTCTTCAGGTGCGCCGCCGGGGACGAGCAGGTTGATCTCGTTCTCGGTCTCGCGCATCGACATGCCGACGGTCAGCTCGTCCCACCGCCCGTCCGGCCGTCGCAGCAGGCCGTTCAGGTGCTTCTGCTTGTCCTTGCGGTCTCGTAGCCGAGCTGCTCTCGTCGCCGGTCTGCGCGCGCCATTCGTCCTTGAGCCGCTCCAGCCGCTCCTCCAGGTACTCGCGGCCGCGGTCGCCGCCGACCGCTTCGGCGCGGGCCGAGCATCCGGTCGACGTCCTGCGCGACCACCGGTCCGTCGAGGGCGACGTCGTGGGCGTCGAGGTTGCGGGAGGAGTCGTCGGCGGCGTTGCGCACGGCGGCGACGAACGTCGCGGCGTCACCGCGGTCGAGCGCGCGGCGGGTGTACGGGGTGACCGACAGCGCCTCGACCTGGCGGTAGAACGTCGCGTGGTAGTGCTCGAAGTCCTCGTAGTGGGCCAGGTCGCGGGGGCGTGACCAGTTGTAGAGCGTGACCACCAGGCCCGGGCGGCGCGGCGTCACGGCCGACCCGGGAGGACGCCTGGATGTACTCGGCGGTGTTCTTCGGCTGCCCGGTGACGACCATCAGGCCGAACCGGGAGACGTCCACACCGACCTGCAGCATGGAGGTGGCGAGCACGACGTCGACCGGCGCCGGTCGCAGCGCTGCGGTCGCCGACGTCGACGCGCGGGTGCGGCGGCTTCGGATCGCTGCTCGTCCTTCGCGTGCGGCCTCGCGTACGTCGCGCAGGATGGCGCGCCTGCGCGCCGACGTGTCCAGCTCGGGGTCGAACCCGATCTCCAGCCGCTTCAGCGCCTCGCCGATGTCCGCCGAGGAGATGCGCGAGGTCAGCTCCTGGATGGTGAGCATCCCCGCGCCGCTGACGATCCGGTCCGACAGGCCCTTGCGCCGTGCCGTGCGACCGCACACGGGTGGTGATGTCGTCGTCCATGTACCGGCGCATGCCGGCGAGTTCACGGGTCGCGTTGAAGTAGCCGACGAGCGTCATGTACGGGTCGGCCGGCCTGCCGTAGACGTCGAACAGCGGTCTGCCCCGCGAGCAGCAGGATCTCCGCGACGCGGATCTCGCGCCGACTTCAGCCGGACGCCGTGCGCGCATACGCCGAGGTAGCGGCGGCCCGGATTGCTCCGGCTCACCGGCACCTGCCGGGAGAAGAAGGTGTCGCCGACGTCCAGCACCTGGCGGCGGGAAGACGGCGAGCTTGCGGCCGAAGACACCGAGCACCTGCTCGGCGGCCCGCTTCGTGGTCGCGGTGGAAGCGACGATCTTGGGGCCGACCTCATGCGCCTCCCGGGCATCGGTGCCACGTGCACAGCTGGTCGACGGCCGCCTCGAACAGGCCCGACGGTGGTGCCGAGCGCTCCGGAGATCAGATGCAGCTCGTCCTGGATGATCAGGTCCGGGGGGCGCAGCCGGATGACGGGCTGGCTGGTGACGCCGGGCAGGTCGCCCTTCGCGTTGTGCCGGGCACCGCAGCCGGTCTTGGCGTCCAGGTCGTCGTGGCGGTAACCGTGGCGGGGGCACCGCTCGCGTGACCCGGCCGAACAGCAGCCCGGAGAAGCCGCTCCAGGGCAGCTGGGCGAACTTGTCGACCGTGGCGATCACCAGCGCGGGGCGTAGCCGGTAGATCTCCTCGTCGACGGTGAGGACCGGGAGGCCCTCGCCGAGCGCTTCGCGGCGGGAGAACGGGCAGCGTCCGCCCCCTCGCCGCGGGGCAGTACAGCAGGACCCGGCGGCGCCCCTCGTCGTATTCGCATGTTCGCGGTGCGCCGTCAGCGCCGCTGCCGCACCAGGGGCAGGTGAGGGTCTGCAGGACGCTGGCGTGCTTGCCGCTGGCGGTCTCCCGGGCTTCGGCGATCTGCTCCTCGGCCTCGTCGAACCAGTTCGGTGAGACGGCGGTGCCCACCCACAGCCCGATCCGGAACGGCTCGGTCCCCCAGCGTCGGCCCGTCGTCCTCGCGGCGCAGCACCTCGGAGGCGCACACCAGGGCGGCGGCCCGCTGGAACTGCTGAGCGGTCAGCAGCCGCAGCGTGTACCGCATGAGCACGGCGACGCCCGCCTCACCGCTCCGAGCGTCCGCTCCCGAGCCGAGAGCCCTGCAGGCGCCGGATCGCGAAGGTGTAAGCGGTCGAGCCCGAGGTATGCCTCGGTCTTGCCGCCACCGGTCGGGAAGAACAGCAGGTCGACGAGGGCTTGACGGTCGGCGGCGCGCTCGCGGGTGCGCCGGGTCGGTGAGGGACGGCAGGTTCAGCAGGACGAACGCGAGCTGGAACGGCCGCCAGCGACGCCGCCTTGCCCCTGCCGCGTATCGCTTCGTCGCGCCCCGGTAGGTCGAATCCCTGCTCCTCGCGCAGCCGGGCGATGGCGGTGTGCCGGCGCTGCAGGGCCATCGCCCGGTTGGCGAACCGGAAGGCCGGCGAGCGCGTCGGCGTGGCCGGGCCGCGCCGGGTCGGTGAGCAGGTCGATGCCGGCGCGGATCCGCTCGCGGCGTGCGCGCGGCGTCGTACGACGGCGCGCTCGGCGGCCGGCGCAGCTGCTCGGGCAGGTCGGCGACCTCGGCTGTCCCGGTCGTCCAGCCAGCGCGGCGTAGCCGTCGGCCAGCGGAGCGCAGGCCGCGCCCGCAGCGTGGCGGCGTCGGCGTCGGCGAGCACGTCCATGGACAGCTCGACGCTCGGCAGCGCGCTGCCCGCGCCGACCGGGGCGACCGTGGCCGGCACGTCGTACACCGGCAGCCAGGTCGTCGTCCAGCCGGTGCGCGCAGCGCTCGCCGTCGCGGACCGTCGGCGTGCACGGCGACGTTGCGGCCGGCGGCGTAGCGGCGCTGGTCGCGGTAGAGCAGGCGCAGGTGCGCCTCCTCGGGGTCGTCCCCGACCGGCGCCCGCCGTCGAGCGGGTCGTCGATGGGGAGGAAGACGCGCGCTGCGCCGTCGAGGGCGGTGACGGTGAACCTGGCGACTGGAACAGCCACGCGGTGTCCGCGTTGCGTTCGCGGCTCCCCCTGCGCGTTGATCAGCGTCGAGCTCGACGACCCGCCGGTCCGTCGCGCGGCCGCACGTCGACCGCGAGCAGCACGCCCGGCGCGTCTCCGGGTCGTCCCCGTCGAGCGGGATCCGGTGCGCGGCTTCGCCGTCGAGCCGGACTCCCGGTCGTGATGACCGGCTCGCGGGACCAGATGCGCCGGCCTTGTCTGCCGTCCTCGTCGTCGACCTCCCGCTTGGCGTACCGGCCCCAGTCGGCGGTGACCGCAGCGCGTCGACGTCGCCGGGCACGGCGAAGGACAGCCCCATCGAGGACGCCCAGATCCGGCCGAGGTTCTGCGGGGTGACGACCTCGGGCAGCTCCCCGCTGTCTCGCCCTGTCACCGCCGACCCCCTCTCGGTGTCGGCCACCTCGTCGGCTCAGCGTGGCGGTCGACGGCGACCGCTTGGGCCCGAGTGCCCCACGAGGTAGCGCTCCCGCGGCCCCATGGCGCTACGCCGCAGTTCTTCCCGCTCACCGTCCCACGGCCCCAACAGGTCCCGCTGCACGAGCTTCTCGATTCGTCGCGCACCTGGTACGAGTCCGCGTCGGCGAACACCTGCTGCTCGTCCAACGGCGCAACCGGCGCCGGGGTGTCGCTCACAGCGTCCGGCAGCCGCTGCTGTTCCCCGCGCGGTGCGGGAACAGCGGGTCCTGGTCAGCCATCAACGTCCCTTCATGAGGGTCTGGTAGCGGGTGGTGATGCTGTGTCCGATGCCTTCGACGAGGGTGGGCAGGCTTCCAGTCGCGCGGCGACGGAGGGCCAGGCGTCCCGCACGCGTCGGGCGGTCTCTGCCGCGAGGTCGGCGAGTTGGGCACCGGTGGCGCCGAACTTGTGTTCCAGCCGGTCGAAGGTGGCGAGGCTGACGGTCTCGAAGCGGCGGGAGCCGCCGAACTTGAGACCGAGGTCCTCCGGGCTGTCGCTGACCTGGTACAGCCCGGTGGAGACCAGGTCGTAGGCGGGCGACGGGTGGGCCGGCGCGGGTCGCGGTAGATCAGCGACCAGTTCTTCAGGTGCACGTCGCCGTTGGAGATCAGCACATTGAACGCCATCCGGCGGACGAATTCGCGCAGCGCCGGCAGGTCGCGGCGCCGGTAGATCAGGGCGGCCACGGTCTCGAAGGTCCCCTGGTACTTGCCGCCCGTACGGGTAGACGTTGCGTACCTGCGCCAGGTCCTCGATGTGGATCCAGCGCCGGGACTCATCGCGGTCGAACCGGCGGACCGCGTACGCGTCGTCCTCCTTGCCGGCCATACCCCGGCCGGCAGGTTGTCGAGCCGGTCGCGGTGCACCAGCACGTGCTCGGGGATGTCCATGCCGGCGAGCGCGGCCAGCGACATCATCGCGTCCTCGTTGCGCGGCACATCGGCGTACGAGGGGTCGGGCAGTTTGACGATCCAGTCACCGCCCTGCCCGTGGCGGGCAGGGTCAGCCGGTCGCCCTGCCGCGCATGGAGAACTTGAGGCCGACACCGGCCAGGGAGAACCGGAAGCCTACCGGGTGACCGTCGTGATCGGTCCGCCCCCGGTACGGGTCGGTGCGCGCGACTTTCGGGTCCCATGGCCGTCTGGCGGCTCGTCCGCGGGCAGCACCCGTACCGCCCCGGGCAGGTCGTGTCCGACCTGGGCGAGCAGTTCCATCTCCCGGTCAACCGGACGTGCCGGTCCTCGGCGATCATTCCGGAGTCGCCCCTCGGGCAGCAGGTTGGAGAACCACTGCGGCAGCCGCAGGTGGCTCGCGTACCGGGCGGTGAGGTCCTGCTCGAACACCAGCCCCAGGACCGCACGGTCGGGATCGTCCAGGTACTCGTCGGAGAAGACGAACCAGGTGTAGTCGCCGCGCTGATCGAGCGCGCCGACCCGCGTCGCCAAGGAACACCCCGTACCGGCGCTCACTGCTCGGCATCGTCGTCCTCGTCCTCGATCACCAGCTCCGCCAGCGGTGGGGTGTCCTCAAATCCCCATTCGCAGTTGCGGCCGAGGAACTGGGCGATGGTTGCGTGCATGAGTTCCTGCCGCCGAGCGAGGAACTCAGCCGCCCTGTTCTCGCGCAGCAGCTGGGCCATCGCCGGTGTCATCAGGTGCGACTCCAGGACCCGGGTCCACTCCAGGCTCGCTGAGTCCACCCAGATTCTCGGTCAGGAGACTCCGCACCTCCGCGGCGTCCCGGTCGAGGGCGGGGAGCAGAACCCGGTTGGTGGCCGAGAAGCGGGCATCGCCCTCCACCTGATCCTGCGGGACCAACGGGTAGACGACCGGTGAGGCGGTTGTCCGCTGGTCCAGGCTGAGAGCAAGGTCAACCCGGTCGTACTCGGTCCCCTTGACCGGGTCGCGTGGACCACGGGACCACCAGTTCGACAACAGCAGCTTGCTCATCGCCTGGTTGGCCCGGAAGCGCCGACGGACATCGGGCAACGGCAGCGTCCTCGGCCGGTCCCCCAGGGCGGCGAGCATGCCCTGTACCGACCCGGTCTCGTCGTCGCTGATCTGCTGGCCGATGATGCGGCTGGCTCCGGTGGTGCCCCCGGGGAAGACACCGGGCCCAAGGACTGCCGCGCGCCAGTACCACCGGCGCAGGAGGTTCCGGTTCCGCGGCTCCGGGTCCGGATGGAAGGAGAAGAAGCGTGACAGCACGACCAGCAGGTAGCTGAAGGGCACCATAGCCATGTGCGGGACGCCGAGGTCATCCTGCAGGAAGGCGATGGCCCGTCGCAGCGCGTCTTCCGCGGCCTGGTAGGCCGCGTCGCGACCTTCCTCGTCACCGGCCGGGAACTCGTTGCGGATCTCCCGCTGAATATCCGGATGGCGCCGGATGAGCACGGACTGCAGAATCAGGCCGTCGTCCAGCAGCCCGAACCCGGTGTCGTTGTCCAGGTGCGCCGCGATCCGTGGGAACGTCAGCTGGTCCCCGGAGCCTTCCTCACTGCCGGCGTTCAGCGCGGTGAAGACCTCCGCCTTGGTGAGCCGCTTACCGTAGTTGTTCATCCGGTCGAAGATGTCCTGGAGCACGCTCTCGTCGCTGTGCTCGACCCGGTAGGCGGGGATCTCGTAGTTGCGCAGCTTCTCGGTCAGCGCGCTGGCGACCTTGAAACTCTCCTGGATCTCCGGGTGTTCGAAGAACCAACTGAGTAGCCGTTGGCCGTCGAACAGCACCGGCAGCGGGATGGTGAGGGCGTCATCCTTGGCCCGGGGCTTGACGAAGCGCCCGGTCGTGAGGTTGTAGGACATCGCGAACCGCGGATCCGACTGGGTATCGGGATGCAGAGCATTGGCCAGACTGGTGATGCGCTGCTGGCCATCCACGACCCACAACGCATGCTGCGTATCCGGAGCATCAACTTCCAGCGCACCGAGCGGGATCCGCGCGGCCGGTGCGGGCCGGGCCCACAGCAGCAGGCTCCCGATCGGGTAGTTGCTGATGATGCTGTCGAAGAGCTTCTGCGCGTCGTCCCACTTCCAGCGGAACGGACGCTGGAAATGGGGTACCCGGATGTCGCCGTCCCACGCCCGCCGCACCAGTTCGTGCACCGTGAACGTCGTGGCAGTCCTCGACATGTCACCGTTGGCCGGCATCTCGCCCCCAGTACCTCGTCACGATCCTCACGGCATCCCCGGCAGGGTCTCGCGTGCCACCGGTTCACGGCTGGCCCCAGCCTTGACTTTGCGCTTCTTCCGACCCTTGTCGTGCAGCCCCTGCGCAACTTCTTCCTTGTAACGCTCGTGGTTGAGTTCGAGGAGTCGGTCGAGGATCTCCTGCTGCACCGCCGGACCAACGGTGTAGCGAGTCTCCCGCCCAACCTGGTGGAACCCGTGATCAAGCCCCTGCTTCACCAGATCGTCCCAGCCGTACGCGCGGACAGTGGCCTCATCGATCTTTCGGTGGATCTCCCTCAGTTCGACGATGTCCGCGTCCGCCACTGACTTGTCGAAGACCTTGTTGTACAGCTTGGTCAGCCCGAGCTGCCGTTTCAACATCACGTCTCGCCGATAGGTGTCCAACCGATCCCCTAGTTCCCGCATCTCGTCAGTCACTTCTGGCAGCGGGAAGGTCTCGAACACATCCGAAGGCGTAGTAACTGAGGTCTGTCTTCATCGAGGATGCTTCGCGTCTTCGCCCACCAGTAATGTGGCGCGCTGGACAGCAACGCCAACATCCCAGTGTCTTCCGACGCAAATACCCCAAGCTGCATGGGCGAACACCTGCCCAGTCGGTACCATCACCGGCATCACGGTCTTACTCACGAGCGTGAGCGCAATGACCCGCTCTCAACCCCGCAATCGCTTCGTACAGCTTGGGACGCCCGTTCATATAGCCACCATTTTTCTCGAGCATCCTTGCGAACTTACCTCTAGTCGCTGCTGGCTTTACAAGTTTCGACCTGCTCGAAGCAAGTCACGATAATCTCGAGCTTGCCTTAGATTCGTTCCAATCATGAAAATTGATGACCCAACGAGCTGCAGAGCAGTTCGGATCCGAGTTGAGGTCTTGACCATTCAAATAAGGGAACAGCACGTCTTTGTTGCGCGCATCCTTTGCGATGAGACGCTGTGCCTCCTCGGGAGACATCGTGAACCCGAGGCCCAAGATGTTCGACCCTTGGAAAGATTGGCCGCAGTTCGCATGCAGACGTCGTAGATCCGCTCACACGGGATGCGGCGTCGAGAGAGGTTGATATCTCCGAAACGGCGCCGATACCGTCGAGGATCCGGGCAGCATCGCTGCCCAGTGTGGCGCGGCTGGTCCAGACGGCACAATATTCAAGCACAGCCGACCTCGAAGGCCACGGCTTGCTCTTCACCGCCTGTCGGATCGTGGTCCCGAGGGCGGCAACCTGATCGAGGCCGACCTCGCGTGTGTCCCCCTGTGCAAGCGTGTTGGTGGCGATGAGACCTGTCTGGCCGGTCGGATTCAACAGAGCATGTGCGCGCAGGACGAAGTAGGCGATCAGATCTGCGCTCCCACGTACGCCACGCCCGATCGAGTTGACGAGATATTCGCGGAAAGCTACGCCCAGACTGCCGGTGAGCTTCTGCCCACCTAGGAAAGGCGGGTTGCCGATGATCGCGTCGAAACCACCCTTCTCAAAAACCTCGGGGAACTCCAGCGGCCAGTGGTGAGGATCTCGGGTAAAGGCGCCGGTCGGCTGATCGGTGGCGAGCCATCGGGCCGCCTGATCCGTGAGGGTGTCCGGAACCTTTTCTGCGGTGAGCAGATTAGAGAGCTGGGCAGCTTTCCGGGCGATGTCATGCGGGTCGGCGCCCCGCTTGTGACTAGCGAGCTGGGAGCCGATCACGAGGTTGGCGTAGGCGATGGAGCGGGCCGACATATCGCGAGCTTCAGCAAGGAGCAGGCTCTTCTCGGTGTGGGACTGCGTATCGTCGGGCAGGGCGGCAATGCGTTGGCGAAGCTCCAGTACCCGAACAAGGTCACGGTTCAGATGGAGGTCACGGACCGCACCGTCATCCAGCATGGACAGCTTTCCGATGCCCAACAGCGAGTCGCCGGCGACCAGGCGGTCGTCGAGGAAGGTGAAGGGGCGCGTCGGGTCCATCGAGACCAGCCACAGCGACAGCTTCGCCATCTCGACGGCCATCGGATTGATGTCCACGCCGTAGAGGCAGTGCTCGATGACCTGCCGACGGGCCTCGATGACGAGCGGGTCCGTCTTCAGCGTCGACGGGGCTCGCCGCGGCTCGGAACGTAACCGAGCGACGCGCTCGTCGCCCTCCCGCGACCCACGCCTCGACCAGGTGCTCGCCGAGATAGCGGGCGGCGGCCACGAGGAACGCGGCCGAGCCCATCGCGATGTCGGCGACCTTCAGTGCGAGGATCTCCTCGCTGGACTTCAGCTCCCACTTCGACTCATCGGCCGTCTGCAGCGGGCCGGGTCGTACACCAGCGGCTCCAGCGCCCCCTTCGACAACCTCCTCGGCGAGGAAGCGCGGCGTGTAGTGCGTGCCGGTGTTCTTGCGCAGCGCGGACTCGGTGACGTACAGCGCGCCGGGCAGGATGACCACCGGCAGGCCGCGCAGGTCGGCGCGGATGATGCCGACGAACGGCAGCAGCCGCTCGGCCAGCGGATAGTCGCCGCCGGTGACGGCGAGCAGCTTCTTGCGCGCCTCCTCGCGGCCCGGCTGCGACAGCGGCGCGCAGCTTCGTGCCAGCGCCTTCGCCGAACCGATCTTGGAGTCCTTGTACTTCTCGGCGAGCGCGGCGGCCAGCGATGGCACGATCGGTGTGCCGGGCGGCCAGCGACTCCAGGTCGCGCAGCGGCACCTCCTCCTCCATGCCCTCCTTGCCGATCAGCCCGACCACCACGTCGTCGGCGCGGAAGCCCTCGAAGGACAGCAGGCCCTCGTAGACGTAGCCGATCTGCTCGACGTCCAGGGCTGCGGAAGCTGACCGTGCGGCGCTCCCGCGACCTGCCACGTGCCGACCTGACCACGTACTGCACGGCGCGCAGCATGTGCAGCACGGTGCGGTCGTCGATGGTCAGCGGCAGCCACGGATACTGCTCCGGGTCGAACAGCGAGCCGTCGTGGCGCGTGCATCGTCAGCCGCGGGTGGTCGACGCCGTCGTGCACGGCGCGGAACAGGGCCAGCAGCCGGTGCCAGGCGCCGGTGCTGTGCTCCAGGTCCTCCTCGCTGCCGTCGATGGCGCGCTGCTCCAGCTCGGCGCAGAGCCGGCCCGCCGAGTACGCCGGGCGTAGAGGTCGTTGTCGGCGGGCAGCAGCCTGCGTTCCTCGGCGAACAGCAGGAAGACGATGCGCATCATCACCGCGACCGCGCCCCGGTAGACGTCGTGCGCGTCGACGTCGCTGCAGGCCGCGGCCGCCGAGCTCGCGTTCGCGGACGTCGGCGCGGCCGATCGCGGCGACCAGCAGCTCGACCGCCTGGCGGACCTGGACGCCGAGCGCCTCGGTGATGTCCTCGCCCTGGCTGCCAGGCTGCGCGTCCAGCAGCGGCACCAGCTTCTCGTCGTCGGGGACACCGAAGAACCGGCGGCGGCACAGCAGCGAGACGAACGCGCGGACCACGTCGCGTTCGGCCGCCTCCGGCCAGGCCACCGCGTCGAACGTGGCGGTGGTGGTGACGCCGCCGCGGGGCGCCCAGACCAGGGTCCAGAAGCGGCCGTCGGTGACCAGGCCCAGCTCGACCTCGTGGTGGCGGCACAGGTGGGCGAGCCGGTCGGCGGGCGTCGCCGCCCAGGCACGAGCCGGCGACCCGGGCGGTCGGGCTGGCTGCGCGGCGGGCAGACCAGGCCGAGCAGCGCGTACGGTGTCAGGCTTGACCGCCTCGCCCGGCTCGACCAGCGCGAACGACGGCGTGAGCGTCGGTGTCGTGCTCGGCGACCTGATGCCGAGGGCGTCCAGGCCTCGTCGTCATGGCGCAGGGCGTCGCCCCAGCCGAGCAGGTCGCGCAGCACGTAGTCGATCCAGTCGGCGCTGGCCGGCGGCGGTGTCGGCCTGCCAGCGGCGTGCTCGGCGGCGCAGCCGCTCGCGGGCCGGCTTGTCCAGGGCGTCCAGGCCGTCGGGCCAGGTGTGCGCGCAGCACCGGCAGGCTCAGGAACGGGCCGGAGACCTCGATCAGGCTCAGCCAGTCGCGGTGCTGCTGGCGCTGTCCGGCGTGTGCCGGTGCGGCTGCGGGCCGGGCTCATCGGTACTCCTGGCGGTGACGCTGCGGGGCTCATCGGGTGGCCTCCCGCCGGGGCACGACGAAGACCACGGCGACGGGGAACAGGTGGTCCTTCGGGTCGCGGTAGCGGGCGTCGATCGCGGCGAGTTCCCGGTCGCGTTCGGCGTCGAGGCGCTGACAGCCGCTGCTCCCACGAATCGCGGTCCTTGCGGTACTGCGCCAGTTCCTCCTTGCTCTTGCAGCCTCGGCCACGGCTGAACAGCGCGTCTTCCTCTGCGTCGTCGCTCGTCAGCGCCTTCGCGCAGGGTGCCGGCGAACTGGTCGAGGTTGGCGGTGATGCGCTCGCCGTTCGGCCTCGCGACGCTGGTCGAGCTTGCGCTGCAGCGACTGCCGCCGGGTCTGCGCGCGCCAGGTCACCGCCGAGTGCAGGCCGTCGCGCACACGGGGCCAACGCGTCGGCGAGCCGTCCGGTGACCGGCCCGGAGGCCGGGTACGCCGTCGGCCAGTGCGCGGTCGAGGATGCCGCCGAGCGCGGTCAGGTTCTCCAGCCGGCGGAACCGGCCGTTCTCCGGCGCCCAGCCACCCGCGTACAGGACCTCCTCGTGCAGCCGCACCCCGTCGGCGCCGACCAGCACGAACCGGGAGTACGCACCGACCAGTACGTCCTCCAGCGCGGGGTCGTCGTGACAGCACCGCGGTCACCCGGTGCAGGCCGATGTCGCTGGTTGGAGACGGCGGCCCGCAGCAGGCGGGTCGACATGGCGACCAGCGGATGGTTCAGGTGGGCCAGCACCACGTCGTCGCGGCCGCTTGGCCACCTCGGCGTCGAAGGTGACCGGCAGCTGGCGCGGGCGGCTCGTCCGTGCGGTGCAGCTTCTCGGTCAGCCCGGCGCTGGCCCGCTGCCACGAGCCGGTCAGCGTCGGCACCGTGAACATGCCGTCGGACCAGGTGCCTGTCGTCGGTGTGCGGGGCCAGCGGCTGCTGGCGGGCCAGCACCAGCGCGGTGTCCACGACCCGCTTGACGCTGGTCGGGGTGATGCCCAGCTCCTCGACGGTCTCGTCCAGGTCGGCGCGCAGCCGGCGTACCTGCTCGCCGACGTTGGCTTCGACCGGCACGTTCTGCTTGCGCCCTGCCGGCCTGCTCGATCTCGGCGTCGCTGACCTGCTCGCCGAGCATGCGGCGCTGCACCGCGTCGGACAGGACCGCGTTGACCGGGCCGAGGTCGGCCTCCATCCGGGCGACCTTCGTCGCCACCCGGGACAGGAACTCCAGGTCCGCCTCGAACGGGTCGACCGTCGCTGCCGAAACCGGTGCCGACGAAGTGCCGGATCTCCGGGGTCGACGCGCTGCCCGTACCGGTCGATCCGGCCGATGCGCTGCTCCAGCTTGTTCGGGTTGAACGGGATGTCGTAGTTGACCAGCCGGTGGCAGTGGTTCTGCAGGTCGATGCCCTCGCTGGCGGCGTCGGTGGCCAGCAGGATGCGGACCGGGTGCTCGGTCGGGTCGGCCTGGAACGCCAGCCGCAGCTGCTCGCGCTCCTCGCCGTGCACCCCGCCGTGCAGCAGGGCCACCCCGTCGCCGCCGAGGTCCTCCGCGCGCAGCAGGTCGGCCAGCCAGGTCTGGGTGTCGCGGTACTCGGTGAAGACCACGACGCGCTCGTTGGTCCAGTGCTCGCCGTCCGGCCGGCAGACCGCCTTCAGGTAGTCGATCAGCTACGCGTGCCTTCGCGTCGGGCTGTGCCTCGTGCGCCAGCGCCCACGCGCTCCATCTGCCGGAGCAGCTCCATCTCCTCGCCGGTGGCGTCCGGCTGCATCGGCCGGACCCGGTCGAGCGCGTCGTCCTCGGCGTCGGCGAGTTCCTCGTCGTCGTAGGTGGCGGTGTCGTCGATGAAGCCGTCCAGCCACTGCGGAACCTCGTCGCTGCTGGGCAGCGCTGCGCCCTGCCGCGGGACTGCAGCGTCGTCAGGTAGACGCCGACGGTGTGCGCGAATGCGCGCCGGGCTGGAGAAGAGCCGCTTCTTCAGCAGCAGCGTCACCAGGTCGGCGGCCTTGCGACCGCGCCGGTTGTCGATGCGCTTGCGGCGCAGCTCGGCGAACTGGCTGAGCAGGCGCGTGGATCTGCCCGCTCGTCGTCCGGGTAGTCGCACGGGAGCGCGCTGGCCTGTCGCTCGACGAAGCGGTGGGTGCCGTCAGCGTCGACGATGTCGCGCTTCAGGCGGCGTACCACGGTCTCCTTGACCGCGGCCTGGTCCGGGGTGACGCCGCGGGCGAAGCGCTGGTCGTCGAGGATCTCCAGCAGCGCGGTGAACGACTCCGGGTAGCCGTTGTGCGGGGTGGCGGACAGGAACAGCCGGTGGGTGAAGTGCGGGGCGAGCCGGCGGATCAGCTTGGTCTGCTGCGAGTCGACGGCGTACACCTGCTTGGGCGCGGCCGGCGCGACGTGGTGCGCCTCGTCGAGGATCAGCAGGTCGAACGCGCGCTGGTAGCCGGGCCGTCGGGCGGCAGCACCTCGTCGAGCAGCCGCTGGGCCTTCGGCCCGCGCAGCCACGGCAGGCTGACGATGCACAGCGGGTACACCGCGAACGGGTTGGCGGCGCTGCCGTGGGTGCGGCGCACCTGGGCGCAGCGCTCGCAGTCGACGATGGTGAAGTCCAGGCCGAACTTCTCGGCCATCTCGTCGCGCCACTTCAGCGTCAGGCCGGCCGGGCAGACGATCATGATGCGGTGCGCACGGTGGCGCAGCAGCAGTTCCTGGGCGACCAGCCCGGCCTCGACGGTCTTGCCGAGGCCCACGTCGTCGGCGAGCAGCAGGTTGGCGCGGGGCGCGTCCACGGCGCGGGCGACCGGTTCGAGCTGGTAGTCCTCGATCGCGACGCCGGAGCGGAACGGCGCCTGCAGCGTCCTGACGTCGGCGGAGGTGACCGCCGACCAGCGGATGGCGTCGAGGAACGCGGCGAGCTGCTCCGGCGGGTCGAAGCCGCCGGCGGTCACCTCGGGCAGCGCACCCGCGGGCAGGATCTGCCGGTCGGGCTCGACCTCCCAGATGACGCTCAGGGTGTCGCCGTACCGGCCGTCCACGCTCTGCAGGTCCACCAGCAGGTTCGGGCCATCCGGGTCGACGTTGCTGACAACCCATTTCTGACCGCGGACGGCGACCAGGGCACCGATGCCCGGCCGCTCTGACGTCACACTGGGCACCGAGTGCTTCCCTTCTCAGCTGAGCGCGTGTTGCAGGTCGCTCAGCGTGTTATGCGATTACTGTCCTGCGGACGTCATAACATGATGTAACTGCCGCGAACATAAACAAGAGTAGCTGCTGTGAACTCACTTCACAACAAGCTACTCGTGTCGCGCATCTGACAGTAGTGAGCCCGCTACCAGGGCGCCATCCTGCAAACAGCCCACATCGCCCAGACGTTGGGTTCACCTGCGCTACCTGGACAGTTGATCTCCGCTGCGGCCGGACTGTCACGACGCTCACTCATGTCGCCACTTGTCGGTGCTAGCCCCTATCCTCCGGGGAGTCATTCGGAGAGCATCAAGTAGGTGACCGTTCGTGGCGGGTAGGAGCGCTGAGCAGCTGCTGCTGGAGTTCAGCAGCAACGCCGAGACAGACGTGACCATGTCGCTGCTGCGATCAGCTGATGCCCTCCTGCATCTGGCCCTGATGGCTGCGCATCTGGGCGACGGCCAGCTGATGGACGGAGAGACGCTGGCCGCAGCGATCGACCGGGACCTTCCGCGCGTGCTGCGTTCCCAACCGATGGTCACTGACGGTGCCGCGCCGGGATTCGCAGACGCGGATGCCTTGTTGACCCGGTGGACGAAGAAGGGCTGGGTGCATCGCACGGTCGATCCGGATCGACGGTCGGAGCGGTACCAGCTGACCGTGGGTGCCGCACAGGCGGTGCAGCAGATGCGCAGCCTACGCCGGCATGCATCCACGGCGACCGAGTCGGCATTGTCGATGGTGATGGCCGGGGTCCATCAGATCGCGACCGAAGCGAACCCGGATCTGGAAGATCGCCGGAAGGCGATCACCGAACAGATCCGGGTGTTGGAGAGCCAGCGTGACGCTCTGGACCGTGGTGAGGCCCCAGCCGTGGCGCACACCGAACTCGTCCGAGCGGGTCGCAGCGCTGATGCATCTCGTGGAGCGGATCCCAGCCGACATCGCCCGGTACGGCGAGCGGGTGCAGGCGAACACCATGACCCTGATCCGGCAGAGCCTGTCCGAGGACGCCGCAGAGTTCGCCGACTCCTTGCAGCGGATGTTCGACGGGCATGACGTGATCGCGGAATCACCGGAAGGCCAGGCATTCCGAGCCTTCGCGACCTTGATCGGTACACCCTCGCAGCGCGCCCAGCTGGAGGCCGACATCGTCGACGTGCTGGCCCGGGTCGACGGTCTTCCTGCGGAGGTGGCAGAAGCCTTGTCCACGTTCATCGACCGGATGTGGCAACGGGTGACGGAGGTCGAAGATGCACGGGAGATGGCGTTCCGGCGGATCAGCACCTTCGTACGCGGTGGCGACATCGCCTACTACCGCAGCATGCGGACGCGTGTCGCCGAGGCACAGGCAGCTGCGGCCGAGGCGTTCGCGGTGACGCACGGCGGCCGGGCGATCGGGTTCGCGGTACCCACCAGCGGGGTCGAGACAACCTCGGTGGGTCGGCTCCGGCTCCATGACGGTGTCGCGGAACGACCGGACCCGCTGGCGGACGACGGCGCATTCCCGATCGATCCCGCGATCATGGCCGGGGTCGAGTCGATCGACTGGGCGGCCCTGCGCCACGCGGTGAATACGGCCCGTGAGCGCCATAACGGCTACGCGACCCTGCCTGACGTACTCGAACTGCTCGACAGGCCCCGGACCGGTGACGTGGTCGGGCTGTGGTCACTGGCAAACCGGCATGGTTCCCCGGACCTGTCGGCCCGCACCACCGCAGTCGTGCACACGAGCCGGGGCCTACGTTCGATCACCTTGCCGTACCTGCTGTTCGGTGAGCCGATTCCCGATCCGACCGCAGCTCACCGCAGTCGGCGTCAGATCGGATTACTGGGAGAGGTAGCTGCCGATGCCTGAGGATCCGTCATTCGCTGAGGTGTTCGACGACGCCCTGTTCGCCGAGACCTCGGCGCCGGTCGAATCGTCGCTGGATCCGGATGACGTGTTCACCGATGATGCGACAACGGTGACCGGCACGCATGTGGAGCGCGCGCAGGAACCACGCTTCGACGGAGACACCAGTGCGCTGCCGGCCGAGGTGTGCTGGACGCTGCAGGAACTGGTCGCGGCGCCGCACATCACCGACAAGGCGAAGAAACACTGGCCGATCGTGCTGCAGTACGAGGAGGTGCTGCGCAGCCGCCTGTCGGAGCTGGGACTGCTGCTGGAGATCAACCGTGAGCACCGCTACGCGTTCACCCAGCAGGCAGACGACCCCAGTCCACACAGCCGCACGATTCTGCGGGCACGGACACTGAGCCTGGCAGCGAGCGCGCTGGCGCTGTACCTGTATCAGCAGTATCTGGTCGCTCCGAATGATCCGGTGGTATCCGCCACCGACATGATCGACCACATGCTCGCTTACAAGCGTGCAGAAGACACCGACGAGGCCGGGTTCCACAAGAAGATCCGCACGGCGATCAAGTCGCTGGACGACGTGTCGGTCATCAAACAGGTCAAGGGCACCGACCGGTACCTGATCTATCCGGTGATCACATCGATGCTGACCGCGGACCGGGTCGAGGCACTGACCGCCAGATACAGGGCCATCGCTGAGGGCAATGCGGAGTGGAGAGCTCCGTGGAGGACGACGATGAGTGAGCGCAGCCGCACGATCCATCTCGGCCAGGTGCGCTTGACCCGGTTGCAGGTGGTCAACTGGGGGACCTTCGCCGGATACAAGGACCTCCCGATCGACGAGCGCGGCGTGCTGTTCACCGGGCCATCGGGATCCGGCAAGTCGTCGCTGATGGATGCGCACTCGCTGGTTCTGCTACCCACGCACGATCAGCGGTTCAATGCCTCGGCTGACCTGAGTGTGCGGGGCGCGAACAGGCAACCCGCAACGTGACGGACTATGTACGAGGTGCCTGGGCGGAGACCAACGACGACAACGCGCAGGCCCGGACGCGATATCTGCGCGGCGGCAGGGCCACCTGGTCGGCGGTCGCGGCGACCTACGACAACGGGCTTGGCGCTGTGACCACTGCTGTAGTGGTCAAGTGGTTCGCCGGCGCGGAGACCGACGGTCCGCCGAAGTCCCTCTACCACCTCACGAGGGGCACTTTGAGCTGACGGCGCTGGAAGGGTGGGCGGAGCGGACATTCGACACCCGATGGCTGAGGGCCACCTATCCCCGCCTGCCGCAGGAGGGGCCGGTGAAGTTCATCCGTGAACTGTCCGGCCGTATCGGGCTCGGCGACTCCACCATCGCGTTGTCGTTGCTGGGCAAAGCGAAGGCGATGAAGAATGTCGGCGATCTGAACCTGTTCATCAGTGACAACATGCTCGACGAGCCAGAGACCTTCGCTGTGGCCCAGAAGATGCTCAACATGTTCAACCCGCTCCACGATGCGTACCAGACAGCGCAGCGGGCGCATGCCCAGGAGAAGGTGCTGCGCGATCTGCCCGGTGCCTGGGATACCTACCAGCAGGCCGGCGACCAGCAGGCAAAGGCAGACACACTGCTCGGCGCCCCTCTGGAGCACTACACACGCGGTCTTCAACTACGCGCTGTGCAGGAAGCTCTCGACGTCATCGATGACGCGATCACCGCGCTGGACGCCGAGCTGTCCGACAAGAACAAAGAAGCCGCAGAGGCGGACAACCACTACAACTCTCTCGCCGGACAGTTGAGACGCGACGGAGCAGCTCTCAGTCAGCTGCAGAACGAGCTTCGCGCGGCCCGGGATCAGAGCCGCATGCGGCAGTCGGCTCATCAGAACTTCTCGCGGCTGGTGGACGAGGTGGGACTGGTCCCACCGACGAACGTGGAGGAGTTCGAGCAGCTACATGCGGAGCTCATCACCCTGGTGGAACGTGCCCGGCATGAATACGAACAACTGTCTCCACGCCGCCACCCGCTCTTTGCCGCGGTGGCGACCGCCAGGAACAACCATCAGGACAAGACTGCCGAGCTCGCCGCCTTGCGGTCGGCACGGTCACTGATTCCACCGAGACAACGCGACCGTCGGGAGCTGATCGCGCAGGGGGCACAGGTCCCGATCGACGACCTCAGCTACGCGGCAGAGCTGATCGATGTTGCTGATGGGGAGGAACGGTGGCGGCCGGCGGCCGAGAAGGTGCTCCGTGGTTTTGGTCTGCGGCTGCTCGTGCCGTCGCGGTACCAGCGGGCCGTGATGCAGTACGTCGACGAGCACAACATGCGTGGGATCGTCGAGTACAGCATCGTCGGAGCTACAAGCACCCCGCCGCCGATGCCGCCAACCGACACCCTCGCTGCCAAGCTGACGATCGACAAGGAACACCCGTCCGGAGCATGGTTGGCCGCCGAGGTGGCAAAGCGCTTCCAGCACGTGTGTGTCGAGTCAGCGCCAGAGCTGGAGTCGCACCCGCTGGCGGTCACTGTCCACGGGACGTCAAGCAACCCGGCAACCTCTACCGCAAGGACGACCGGCCTGAGCTGACCAGCCGCTCCTCGTACATCCTCGGCTCCAACCCTGCGGCAAAGATCGCCGCTCTTGAGGAGGAGGTGAAGGAGCTGGCAGAGCAGCGACAGATCGCGGAAACTGAGGCCGACGACATCGACAGGCGGTGCACCGCGCTGGACCGGACCCTGCGTACCGGCAAGCAGCTCAGCCATCACACTGACTGGTCCGAGCTGGACCACTGGGAGTCGAACGAGAACGCGCGCGACCTCGAGGCTCGCATCCGCGAGCTCCGCAACAACAACACCGACCTGCGCAAACTTGAAGAGCGATGCGCAAAGGCCAAGGAACGCTGGCTGGGCCTGGTTGAAGAATGCGCGACGCTGAAATCACAGCTCAATGAGCACGACAAAGAGCACATGGCCTTGATCGAGGTACTGGAACGGGAGCAGGACAAGCCGCATGACATCCCGGACGAGGATGACCGCACCTACCTCGATGACGCTCTCGCCGCCATCGAGCTCCAGGTGTCGGCGGACAACATCGATACCGTGAGGGCCGCGCTGCACAGAGAGCTCCGGGCCAGGAGCGACAAGGCGAATGGTGACCGCCGCCAGGCGCACACCCAGATCACCTCGGCACTCGACCGGTTTCTCGAACAGTGGCCCGACTCCGCACCGGACACCAGCGGGGACATCGACAGGAGCGGTGCCGACTTCGTCGCGCTGCATGCCGACATCGTGCAGCGCAAGCTGCCGCAGGCGATGGACCGGTTCCAACGGATGATCAGCGAAGACATGGTCCCCTCGATCAGCATTCTGCAACGCGCGATCGAGAACGCCACCAACGACATACAGCGCCGCATCGACATGGTGAACGCCGGTCTACGCCGGGTCGAGTTCAACACCGGCCGGTACCTGCAGATCGCCTACAAGGCCAACCCGTCGCCTGACATTCGTGAGTTCCGGACCATGGTCGATACTCTGCTCAGCGAGGCGCCCGCCGCCCGCGGCAACCCCGCCAGACTCGTCGCCCAGTTTAAACGGGTCCAAGCGCTCATGAGCCGCTTCACCACAGTGACCACAGAAACACGGGCCTGGCGCACCAACGTACTCGACGTGCGGACGAGCTATGTCTTCTACGGCCAGGAGGTGGACGAGGACGGGCACATTCACTACACCTACCGCAACACCTCGTCCAACTCCGGAGGCGAGCAGGAGAAGCTCGTCGCCTTCTGTCTCGCCGCTGCGCTCAGCTACAACCTCGCCGACCCTGACGGTGGCGGTGACGGGCTTCCGCAGTTCGCACCACTCATGCTGGATGAAGCCTTCAGCAAATCGGACGAGGAGTTCTCCCGCCAGGCACTCGCTGCGTTCGACGATTTCGGCTTCCAGCTCATCGTCGCTGCGCCCATCCGGATGGCCGGAATCCTTGAACCGTTCATCGGCCAGGCGATCCTCGTCGACAAGCGGGTCCTGCCGGACGGAGCCCACTCCCACGCCGCGACGGCCACGTTCGGAGAACTCATCGCCCGCGCCGATCCCATCGACGGCTGACGCCATCAGCACGCTTCCCAGAGGCTGGTATGCACACCCCTGAGCAGATTCTCGCCCGGCTCCGCGAACGGTTCGAGCGGGACTATCCCGGCTGGGCCCGTGGCCAGGGCAGCTGGCCGCTGCGGATCGGGCTCCGCCCGCCCAGCACTGCGGAACGTTCCGCCGATCCCGTCGCCTGCCACGAGTGGGCCAACAGCTGGAAGACTTACGCCGGTCCAGGCAACGTCGAACACACCGTGTCGAAGTTCCCGACCGGAACGCACACCATGCCCAAGACTCTCATCCTCGGCACGCCACGCGAGGTTGCTGCTGCCACGCCCGAGACCGCAGCAGTGTGGCAGCGCTGCGGGCAGCGGCTTGTGCACCTCCAAGGCCACTTCGCGCACGCGCAGCTCAGTGCCCTCATCCGGCGCATCACCGAACTTGCAGAAGTCGACTATCAGCGACTCGTCAGCGCCGCGACCTGGCTGCACAGCAATCCGGCGTCCGGCATGCTGCTGCGCCAGCTTCCGATCGAGGGGCTGGACACGAAGTGGCTCGCCCGCCATGCCCGCCTGGTCCTCGCACTACTCGGTACTGATGATCCTGGCACCGACACATCGGAGTCGGGGACCTCCGCCCGGCTGCGGCTTCACCAGCGGCTCGGGCTCCGCGTACCACCTGAGTTGATCCAGGTCGCAGTTCTCGACCAGGAGCTTCGCCAACACGTCGGCGGCATGCGTCACTTCGCCGCCAGCATTGACGACCTCAACCGCTGGCCGAGGCAGCCCACGACGGTGGTCATCCTGGAGAACAAGGAACAGGGTATGCGCTGACCACCGATCATCCGGGCGCGGTCATCCTCCACGGGCAGGGCTTCAGCGTCGCCGCGTACGCCCGCATCGCCTGGGTCCGCGCGCGCCCAGGACGTCATCTACTGGGGTGACATCGACCTTCCAGGCCTTCACTTTGTCAATGATCTCCGCGCACACGGCGTCAATGCCCGCACCATCCTTACTGACACCACAACGTTCCGCCGCTTCGAGCGGCTCGCCGTCACGGGTGCCGCTACAAGCCGGACCTCGCTTCCCCATCTCACGCCCGCGGAACACGACCTTTACGAGTACCTCGCGATCGTGCCGTCAGCCGGCTCCGGGCTGCTCCTCGAACAGGAACGAATTCCCTGGAGCGTCGCGGAGCAGGTCCTCGTCGACGAGCTCGGGGGTCGGTTCCCGGCGCCGCTGAACTGAATCGCTCCCCGTTCGGCCCCGGTCGCGCCAGGCCGGCCATATGACTGGCGACGCACCGCCGGCAGTCGATGAGCCGACAGCTCTCCCTGGCCCGGTAGGCTCAGCGTGGCGCTGCCCGGTGCTCCAGGGCCGGGTGGTGTCGCGGGGCGCGGCACGGGCTACCAACTCCATCGCCGCGCCCCGCTTCTGTGTCAGGCGCCCGGATGCGGTACCGGCCGGGGCAGCCAACGGATCGTCGTCCCGCCGGCGTGCCCGTGCACGGCAAGCAGCTGATCGGGCGTACCGAAGATCTCCAGCTGCTCGACGCCGGAGCTACACCCGCGCCACCGGGCCACCGTCAACCCGTCCGGGAACACCACACCCGTTGCGACGACCCCGACGCCCGACAGTCCGCTGTGGTCGACGCGCCGGTCCAGCAGGAACATCTTCGGCAGGTCGGTGACCACCGGCGCCGGCATCCGCACATCCGCGCGACGGGTTCGACCACCCGCTCGCGGTGCTTGGCGTGCGCGCTCACAGCCACACCAGCTTGACCGGGTACACGCGCTCCCACCGCTCCAGCGCGGCCTCGGCGTTGACGTGGGTTGCGGTGTCGAGCCGGCCGTCGTCGCGGGTCCGGTGCAGCAGGGCCCGCTCGGCGGTCTCGGTACCCCACCAGACGACCGGGTCGGATGGCTGACAGCACTCGACGAAATCGGCGTACTGATCGTTGTCCTCGTCGAGGACCAGGGCGAACTGGCGGGGCGCAGCTGGCATGGCCAGCACTGGGGTTGTCATCCGTGCCTCCAGGTGTGGTTGGCGGGGAGCGCGGCACGGGCTACCAACTCCATCACCGCGCTCCCCTGCTTACGGCGGTACAGCGTTGTGTCGGTTACCCGACGAGTGCTGTCCGTTACTTAGAGCTTGACCCATCGCACCATTGCTGTCAATCTTGTGTCGTAACTTCGTTTCGCCAATTTCCGCCCCGGCCGCGGTCCCCGGCCGTCGACGGGCGCGTCTGTACGAGTTCGGAGGCGGCATGCCCAAGCCGATCGGCCCGACCATCCCCCGCTGGCAGCTCGGCGAAGAGCTCGACCGGCTACGCAAGAAGGCCGACTACACCCGCCAGCAGATCGCCACCCGTCTCCGCTGCTCGGTCAGCAAGATCGAGAAGATCGAGGGCGGCCAGGTCGGCATCAAGGTCGGCGACCTGGAGATCATGCTCGCCGAGTACGGCCTCGACCGCGACGACTGGCCGCCGCTGCTCGAACTCCAACGCCTCGGCAACACCCGCGGCTGGTGGTCCAAGTTCGGCCGCATGCCCGCGCCCTTCACCGAGTTCCTCGGCCTGGAGATGGCCGCCGAGACCATCCGCACCTTCGAACTCGCCGTCGTCCCCGGCCTCTTCCAGACCGAGGCGTACGCCCGCGCCCTCACCGAAGCCGACACCGTCGGCATCACCCGGGAGCGGTTCGAACGCGAGGTCGACCTGCGCATGGGCCGCCAGAAGCAGCTCCTCGCCGAGGACCCACCCGAGATCCTGCTCGTACTCGACGAAGCCGCGCTCCGGCGCCCGGTCGGCGGCCCCAAGGTGATGCGCGAACAGCTCGACCATCTCGTCGAGCTCGGCAAGACCATGCACATCCAGGTCGTGCCCTTCGAGCACGGTGCATACCCAGGAACGCACGGCTCGTTCGTCATCTTCGAGTTCCCCGAGGATCTGCACAGCCCCGTCGTGTACGTCGAAGGCCAGGCCGGCAACCTGTACTTGGAGAAGGGCATCGACATCCGTCGGTGTAACCTGACCTTCGATCACCTGGTAGGCGCCGCGCTGAGCCGTCCCAAGTCAGCAGCGTTCATCAAGGACATCGCCCGGCATCTCGAATGACGGAGGACCCCCCGATGACCCTGGATCTGTCGCAAGCCCGCTGGCGCAAAAGCACCCGTTCCCAGACCGGGCGGCAACTGCGTCGAGGTCGCCACGGTCCCGGTCGGCTGGCGCAAGAGCACGCACTCCCAGAACGGCGGTGCCTGCGTCGAAGTAGCACCGCTGGCCGAGGTCATCGCAGTACGCGACTCCAAGGACCGCCAAGGGCCGGTGCTCACCGTCAGCAGTACGGTCTGGTCCGCGTTCACCGCCACCCTGCGTACCGGGCACCTCGACCCCACCTGACGCCGGACGTTCCGGGATCTGCAGCATCGCGGAAGATCAGTCCACAAGAGACCGATCTCCCGCGATGCGCATATAGCTTGGTGTGACATAATTCCGCACCGCGCCGATTAGCCATCCCAACATCTTTTGGCGCTAATCTCCCAGAAACCATAGATAGAGATGTGATCCATTCTCTACATGCAGGCAGAGTTTTTCTATCTCCGCCGCTGAATCTTCCCCAAGAATCTCGCGGACAGTCGGGTTGGCAATTTCTCTTCGAAGTCTCACGACCTGATGCGAATTAAACATCGTGTCCGCATAGGGTAGCAGGCTGCAAGATCCATGCAATACGATTTCGCCGCTCTCTGTACGTATCAGACGTCATGGACAGTCCTTACAGCAATGCGGTTCCGAACAGCCCTACTTCGTGCCCGTTTCATGACTCAGTTCGTTCGTCATAGTCACGCTCATTCTACTCGCAATAATCTCCAATGGCGATATCCATCAATAGGTCGTTCCAAAAACCGGGATCTTCCGAAAGCGCGGATGCATCGATCCTCTGCAACTCGCTCTTGAATTCATCAGCTGCATGCACGCATCCGTCTGGGCCGGACTTATCAGGAAGAAACGGGTAACGCCTCGTAAACGCCTCTAGCAGGGCAGCAAATGTGATCACCGAGCTAGCAATATGCGCGATGTCGGCATCTATCCGAGAGATAGCCACAACCCGTGCGGTAGTCGTACCAATTCCTAAAATCTCATCTCCCGTATTGCCGATCGAAAGAAAACTATTTGATCCGATATCAATTGACGAAACGTTCCGCCAATCGCAGTATTCAACCAAGAGGTCCTGCTCTGGCAAACCTTCGTTAGCCAAGAACATCCGAGCATCACGGCTGTTGAGCCGCGTTGTTGATTCCAGCGGAAATATCGTTCTGCGCACGACCCGACTCGCCATAGTCACGACCTTCTGAAAAGGGAGCTAACTGCCGCGGATTGCGCCGCTCGCGATGCGCCCCCCGCAGCGGAGGTAGTCCAGGCCCAACTCCACGTCACGTTTATGTGTGGATTTTGACCTATGGCCGTAATTAAACAAGATCACTTCTACGTGTGATCGATTGGCAGATGTTCAAAATCGTAGAGAAAATCCCGGCTGTTGATGTACTGCTCGAACGCGCTGAAGGTCAGCGTGGGCGTTTCACGCTGTAGGTTAGCGATAGCACCCTTACCTTGACTCCAGACATGCTCGATCGGATTGTGGTCTGGAGCGTAGGGAGGCATCCATATCGTCTTGATGTTCTCCAGCGCCTCTCCCTGCCTGAAGAGCTTCCTGAGTTCCTTGGCCCTGTGCCATGGCGCGTTATCCCACACCACCGCGAGCTTCTTACCTTCATACGCGCGTTGGAAACGTGCCAGGACATGAATCATCTGCTCCGCGTTCTGCTGCCCTTCGATACGTTCCAGATGCACTTTCCCACTTCTCAGATTCAGCGCACCGAAGTAGGATTGGGCCGCCTTCTCACGATCCACATGGATCTTCGTTCGGACACCGATCGGCAGCCACATCCTGCGCGTCTCCGCCTCGTGCTCGACCCGAACCTCATCGGCTGCGAACACCTCGTAGCCGTCCTCCAGCAAGGCTCTGACCTCGTCTTTGACCTCCGCCATCCGCTTCGCGATGCCCTGTTCGTCCCGGCGCCTGTCGAACGGATCCGAGTACTTGAACGACATCCCACAAAACCGCATCAACAGATGCGCCGAGGACTCCGACTCATACTCCACACCGAAACGCACCGACACCAACTGCCTGAGCGCTGGCACATCCCAAAACTTGGCCGGGACACCCGACTCAGATGGCGGCGCAGCCAAAGCCCTGCGCACTTCCTCTTTCTGCACACTCGTCAACTTCGCCGCGTTCTCATTCCCCGCATGACCGGTCACCACCGACGCCAAACGGGAATCATGCCAACCGCGCAACCACCCACGCACCGTCGACTCACAACGATCGACAAAACTGGCAATCACATCAATGGGAACATCCTTCGAGGCGAGCAACACCGCCTCGACCTTCAACCGAACCAGGACAAACGAGCTACGATCCCGCTTCCAGCGCTGAAGAACATTCCACTCGGAAGACTCGACGGTGACGATCACGCGATGATCATACAGGAACAGTCAATTAGCCGAAGATCGATTTTGTTTAATTAGGGCCATAGTGCCTTCGCGCACAACCTTGCACAGGGCTGGAGTTCTGAGTAGAGGTCCGTTATTCGCGCGGGATCTACCATCCGCAAAATCTTATTCTCCGCATGGTTGCCTCTACCTTTTGACGAGCGGGCAACGATCGTCTGCGCCTCTCCGTTCTCATCCAAATACCTGGCCGCCGCGTAATTGTTTCGGGTGTTGCTGTCCGCGATCCGTTTGGTTTGTACAGCTCGACTGAGATCGGTGCTCCCGTACTCAACCTCTCCTGTCGCACCGCAGTTGTGCACGAGGACCGGTGTGGTGCCGGCCTTCTACATAGTAGGTGTGGAGGTGGTGGATGGTGAGGTCGTAGGTGGTGTGGGTGGCGGTGTAGAGCCGGAGGGCGACGACCTGGGCCCGGCCGGTGGGGGTTTGGAGGGTGTCGCCGGGGTGGAGGCTGGCGGCTTGGGTCCAGGTGTGGGTGGTGGCATCCCAGAACGGGTGGTGGGTGGTGGTGGTCAGCGTCGCGGTCGTGTGAGCGGTGGCGGGTGCGACCGGGCCGGCGACACCGGCCGGCATGCTGCGCGGCTGTGCCGTCTTGGTGGTGATGGTCAGGTCGACGAAGTCGTGGTCGGTGTGGGTGACGATGACCCGGTCGACGCGGTGCGTTGTGGTGTGATGGTCGTCGGGGCTGGTGTTGCGGACCTTGTCACCGGTCTTGAGTTTGCTGATCTTCTTGGTCTTGCCGTCGGCCATCAGCACAGGGGTGTCGCCGGTGAAGCTGTGGATCGAACACGCACCAGCACCGGCCTCGTCGCCGGCGCTGTCGGCTGCTTCGGAGGCGGCCTTACCGCCGACGGTCTCCGCAGCGTCCTGGGCGATGTCCTCGGCACCACGGCTCAGCGCCTTGGCGGCGATGCGTTTACCGGCCGCGCCGAGCAGCCTGCCCGCCGCACCACCGCCGATCGCCCCACCGATCGCACCGGTGACCGCACCAACGACGGTCTGTTTAGCCAGATCACCGGCATTGCAGTCACCCGCGGCGGAACATTCCAGCCCGTAGGAGACCGCAGAACCGACCGCACCGGCCAACGCCCCACACGCGACCGCCCCCACACCGGTCCAGCCGATCGCCGCGCCACAGCCGACACCCACACCGATCGACACCACAGTCGACACCAGCGTCGGATGCTTCTGCGCCCAATGCAGGGCAGCATTACCAACCTGCTTGACCTTGCAGAACGACAACCACCCACACTTCTTGTGCGCGGGCCTCGCCGGCGGAGGTGCTGGCGCGGATCCAACACCACCCGTGTCACCACGCCGCCTGGCCGCGTCTTCGAAGTCCTGCTCGGTCCACCCAAACGCGGCACCATTGTCAGCAGCCGCGACCTGGCCGGAAGCATCAGACTGATTGACCGGGTCGTTGTTGGCGTAGGCGTAGCCGTTGAACTGCTGCGGATTCCCCGGCTGAAGAAGCGGGTCAGGATCGAGGAACCTCCCCAACCCCGGACAGTACTCACGAGCCCCGAGGTTGGTCAGCCCGGTCGTGCCGTCAGCGACACCACCCAGGAAACCCTTGTCACCCGCCCAGCCCGTACCACTGTTACCCGCCGCACGATCCTGCCCGAACGGCGTGTACGTACGCCGGGTCAACGACAGGCTGTCAGCGGTGAAATCGTCCAGGCCGGTGCCCTGCGGATCAGCGGTCTGCCAATGCAGCCTCGTACCGGTGGTGCTCGCCTCCCGCACCGCGGTCGGCCCACCCGGGAACGCGTACGCACGCGACACCTTCGACACGGTCCCATCAGAAACCGTGACCGTGTCCGAACCCAGATACAGAGTGGTGACACCATCATCGGTACGGGACACCAACCCGCCCATGGCGTCATAGCCGTAACTGGTGTCATGGGTCGGATTACCACTCTTCGCGGTCGACAGATTCGCCAGGCGCCCGCGTCGGAGTCCAGGCCAACGTCTGAGTCGAGCCAGCCTGCGCGCCGCCGGTGTTGTCGATACCGGTAGGACGCCCGTCGGAGTCGTAGGTCCACGTCTGGGTTCCGCTGGCAGCACCATTCACACTGGTAGCCGCAGTGTGCACGGCGTGCGCCGCGTCAGGGGTGTCGAAGCTTTCGGTCGTCGTGGTCGTCGACATTGCACCGCCAGCGACAGCATGATCGGTAGCGGTCGTCCGATTACCGGTCAGATCGTAGGCATAGCTGCGCCAATACGGCGCCGGACCAGAGAACGACGCCGCCGCCGGATCGGCGGTATCACAGCCCCCGACGCTCTGCACCGACGGAGCCGGAACGGTCGTGACACCACCCGCATCGGTCCACACATCGGTAAGCCGACCGAGATGGTCATAACGGCAGCACCCGACGCACGCACCTGGCCGAAGCCGCATCATCGATCTTGGTTCGGGTTGCCCGTGCCCGTTACGGTGCCGGAGTGGCGGATACGGCGGAGTTGATCGGAGCGCTGAGAAGCGCGGTCGAGCATGTGGGCAAGGCGCAGACAGCCACCAGCGCAGCCGAGCAGGCCACCGCAAGGGTCCAGGCGCAGCTCGCTGCGACGGGGTTCAAGGGCATCGCCGCTCGGCTGGGGCCGGTCCGCAAGTCGCTGACCGAGTCGGCAGGTCAGCAGTCTAACGTCGCCAGGAGTGTCGCTGGCTGTGTCCAGCAGGTCAGCGCCATCGGTGACGACACCACGCCGCAGGAGGTGGTCGCACACCTTGCTCCCATCGGCAGCCAGCTCGACAGCACGATGAGCACGATCAAGGGCGTCGCGCAGAGCCTCGCCCACCTGGAGCAGCAGGTGACGCAGATCCTGGCCGGCGGGCAACCAGGCCAGCTCAAGGCAGCCATCCACCGCCCACGCGCGATCCTCATGCCTCCGGTGACCGGGCTGCTCAGCTCGGCCAAGAAGCTCAGCGAGACTCTGACCGCGGATGCCAGGAAGGCAGGCTCGACCGCAGGCCCAAATTGACCGGGGGAAGCGGGTCAGCCACCCCGCTTCCCCCGGAACAAGCCACCAGCGACGAGGGCGCAGCCCAGGCGCAGGGCGATGGAACGTCCTTCCCGCCGATCGTGGACAGCATGTTCGGTGTGCCGATCGTCAACCTGCGACCTGTTGCGCCCGGGCCTCCGTCGCCCTGGGACGACACGGCGGAGCACAAGGCGGCCCATAGGAATAGGATCAAGCGGCAGGCTACGCCGCAACGAAAGGCCTTCCGAACGGGTGTTGCGCTCGCCAGCGGCACACTAATCGGCTCCTTGGGGAAAGATGTCCTTAGTATTGCTTGGTCGGGAGCGCCTAAATGGGTATCGGCTGTGGCACTAGCTATCGCAACTGGAGTTGCGGGAGCGCAACTGTGGTGGGACAAGCGGAAGGAACATCATGACGGTAATTGACATGCGTATAGAGCCGCTCGTCCGTGAGACGTTCGCTGGAATGATCGGCGAGGAGCCGGATCGCCTGGACGGAGCGCTCCAAAAGATCTCAGACTTGCCGGATGCCGACAAGCTGCACGCGCTACGGATTGCCTCTGGAATTCTTTACGTTGTGCTCTACCGCATGGAAAATCGGCGCCCGACCCCGGAAGAAGTCTCGGCTGCGGCGGCAGCTGTAGTGAGAGTTGAAAGTTCCTGGCTCCCTCTCCGGCAGGAAGACGTGGAAACCATCCTGATGGCACACGTTGAGCTGCGTGACCTGTCGCTGTTGCAGCCTGCGGAGACGGTCGCGAGTCTTCTCTTCATGGTGACCGGATCGCTCATCTCTATGTGTGCACCGGCGGAGCGTCACTGGGCTGACTTCTTGGACGAGTGCGAAAACATGCTGGACAGCATGTACGGGCAAGGGCCACTTGCTCAGAGTTAGCCTCGATCCTGCAACTGCTCAAGTCGGCCAGCGGTTCAGCATGACGTCGCTCGGCAGCGCCTGAGCCTCGCGGTACCGCGGGGCACGGCAAGGGCTGCCTACCGGCGTCGCCGTGCCCCGCTTCTGTGTCAGGCTCCGGAGGTCGGTACGGGCCGAGGTAACCAACGGATCGTCGTCCCGCCGCTGTGACCATGAACGGCGAGCAGCTGATCCGGAGTTCCGAAGATCTCCAGTTGCTCAACACCTGAGTTGCATCCCCGCCAGCGGGCCACCGTCAACCCGTCCGGGAACACCACGCCGGTTGCGACGACCCCGACACCCCGACAGCCCGCTGTGGTCGACACGGCGGTCCAGCAGGAACATCTTCGGCAGGTCGGTGACCACCGGCGCCGGCACCCGCAGCTCGTCACCCACGACGGCGCGACCATCCACTCGCGGTGTTTGGCGTGGGAGGATCACAGCCACACCAACTTGAGCGGGTACACACGCTCCCACCGCTCCAACGCAGCCTCCGCATCGACGTGAGTGGCGGTGTCGAGCCGACCGCCATCACGCGTCCGGTAGAGCAACGCCCGCTCGACCGTCTCCGTCCCCCACCACACAACCGGATCGGCCGGCTGAAAACAGTCGACGAACTCGGCGTACTGATCGTTGTCCTCATCAAGGACCAGGGCGAACTGGCGGGGCGCAGCTGGCATCGCCAGCACCGTGGTTGTCATCCGTGCCTCCAATTGGTGTTAAGACGGGGAGCGCGGAAGGGGTTACCAACTCCGTGGCCGCGCTCCCCTGCTTACGGCGGCATGCATCGATGCTGATGATGCAATCAACGCTGCCGTGAACCGGGAACCTGACGTCGGGCTCCTCAGGTAATGGCTCTCATCGACACATCGCGAAACATTGCCGATGGATTGTTTCCTCCTGATTGGACAGTCCGGCTGCCATTACCTGCCAGAGTCCTTGCGACAAGGGTCAGTCAACTCGCCTCCGCTGGAACCAACCAGGCAAGGACACGGGTAACTGGTCAGGTGGCCGCGTAACTTGTTGATCTTGTGGTCGTTGGGTGGGTGTGTCCGCCGAGCCGCAGCCGTCGTATGAACAGCTTGCTGCGCTGGTGGCCGATCTTCGGGCGCAACTGGTTGAGGCTCGGGCTGAGGTCGCTGATCTCAAGCGGCGGTTGGATCAGAATTCACAGAACTCGTCGCGTCCGCCGTCGTCGGACTCGCCGTTTGTCAAGCCGGTGCCGCGTTCGTTGCGGGGCCGGTCTTCTCGACCGCCGGGTGGGCAGCCCGGTCACGGGGGCCGCACCTTGTGTCAGGTCGCCGATCCCGACCGGGTGGTGCGGCATGAGCCGGATCGGTGTGGCGGCTGTGGGGCGGGTCTGTCGCGGGCGCCGGAGACGGGAGTGGAGTGTCGGCAGGTGTTCGACATCCCGCCGATCCGGGTGCAGGTCAGCGAGCACCGGATCATCACCCGCCGCTGCCGCGGGTGCGGGCGGGTCACCACCGGGCGGGCGCCGGTCGGGGTGGACGCCCCGGTCTGCTACGGGCCGAACGCCACCGCGGTTGGCGTCTACCTGTATGCGGGTCAGTTCCTGTCGAGGCAGCGCACCGCGCAGGCCCTGTCGGAGTTGTTCGGCACGCCTGTGTCGGCGGGCACCGTGTCCGCGTTCGCTGCCCGCGCCGCCGATCGGGTGAGCGGATCGGGTGTGCTGGAGCGTATCGGTGAGGCGGTCACGGGCGCGCCGGTAGCGCACTTCGACGAGACCGGGCTGCGGGTGGCGGGCCGGCTGCACTGGGTGCATTCGGCTTCCACCGGTAGATACAGCCTGATCAGCGTGCATCCGAAGCGGGGCACCGAGGCGATGGACGCCGCCGGGGTACTTCCACGGTTCGGTGGGGTGGCCGTCCACGACGCGTGGGCACCGTATGACACCTACACCGGCGCCACACACGCGCTGTGTAATGCGCATCTGCTGCGGGAACTGGCCGCCGTGGTCGAACAGCAACCCGCCGACGCCTGGTGCTGGGCGGCCCAGGCCCGCGACGCGCTGCTGGAGCTCAAGACCCTGTCCGACACCGCCCGGTCTGCCGGCGCCGACATCGACCCGGCCTGTCGCCACGAGCTGGTTCACCGCCTGCGTTCCGCCGCTGTGCTGGGCGCCGAGTCCACACAGTCCGGCCCGGTCGCGGACAAACACCGTGCCCTGGCCAGACGCCTCCGTGACCGGCAAGTCGACTACCTGCGGTTCCTCGACGATCCCCTCGTGGCGTTCGACAACAACGCGGCCGAACGCGAGATCCGCATGATCAAACTCCGGCAGAAGGTCTCCGGCTGCCTACGCACACTCGTTGGCGCCCAACAGTTCTGCGCGATCCGCTCCTACCTGGCCACCGCAGTCAAACACGGCCTGCGATTCATCGACGCCCTCACCATGCTCACCAACGGCCAGCCATGGCAACCCCAGCCCGCATAACCTGCTGACCAGTTACGGACACAAACTCTTGTACCAATGTCGTACGCTGCTGTGATCGTTGAGATCGCTCAGCAGAACTGCCATCCTCGTTGGAGGCCCGAGGTGGAGGAAGTCGTCGACGACTGGACCGGTCGTCACGCATGCGCGCTCCAATGTGCCCTGCGCATGTCCCAGGAAGCATTTGCCGAACGGCTCGGGGTCAGCAGACGTGCAGTCACCACCTGGCACGAGCGACCAGATTCCGTCATCCGGCCGGAGCTCCAGCAGGCACTCGACACCCTCTTCGAGAACGCGAGTACGTCGGCGAAGCTCCGCTTTTCCCGTCGTCTCCACCGTGCCGCCGAGCCTGCACCGGCAAAGCCGACCAAGCCCGTGAGCACCCCGCGGGCATCGGTCGTTGTACCGACGGTCGAGCGCCACGCCCCGGTCGAGTTCAACGACCCCGACGAATACCTCCAGTCGATCCGAGCCAATGTCAGCAAGTTCGTCTCGCTCGACAACTCCTTCGGCGGCGCTGACCTCCTGCAGCTGTCGACCCGGTACTTCGCTGGCTTGCATGCTCATCTCGGCTCAGCGGACTACAAGCCCGGGATGATGCGCGAGCTCTACGCGGCGGCCGGCGAACTCGCCGAGGTCGTGGGCTGGCTCGCGTACGACGCCGACCAGCATGACCTGACCCGCCGCATGAACCAGGAGTCGCTGCACTACACACGCTTGGCCGGAGACAAGTCGATGGAGCTGCTGACGCTGCAGAACATGAGCATGCACGCGGCAGCCCGGGGCCGGACCAGCGAGGCCGTGCAGATCGTCCGGTCAGTACTGGAGGGCGACTACCGCCTCACCTCCCGGTTGAAGGCACTGTTCCTCATGCGTCAGGCACGCGTCCTGGCACAGCGCGGCGACGAGTCTGCGCTCCCACTCATGAGCGAGGTCCAAGCCCGTTACAAGGACGGACTCAGCGACCGTGACCCAGCATGGTCATGGTGGGTCGACCAGCGGGAGCTCGACTGGCACGAGGCGATGATCCTCCGCGACCTACGAATGACAGACCGCGCGCTCTCGAAATTCGAGATGTCCGCGGCACGCGTCCCAGCAGCCGAGATGAGAAGTCAGTACGTCCACCGAGCACACCTGTTCCAGGCTCAGGTGGAGTCCGGCACCTGGCGTGACGCCGAGAAGACGATCGAACAGGTCCTCTCCCTCTCTGTCGAAGTCGCATCCACCCGCACCACGGTCCTTCTGCACGACCTTCTGACCAACGACGAACAGCTCGACAAGGCGCCGAAGAGCTTCCTGGACCAGGCACATCGAGCACTCGCCACGATCAATCTCGCTTCGGTACGATCAGCCGGTGCTAATGGACAGTGAGCTGGCCGCTGCGGCAGATGCAAGCCTTGATCAACACTTCTTGGTATCTGAATCCAAGCTGGCCCTCATCGTCGACGCCGCCGGTATCCAGCCCACCGATCACGTACTGGAACTCGGCGCCGGCGCGGGCACAGTGGCGCGCGCTCTTCCGCAGTCAGCATCGCTCACCGTGATGGAGCTCGACGAGGGCCTCGGCCAGTACCTGCGCCGGAACGTTCCACATGCGCGCATCGTTCACGGCGACGCGATAGAGCTCGTACGCGAGTTCCCCTGCGATGTCCTGCTCAGCAACCTCCCGCACCGGGTGACGGAACGGTTGCTACCCCTCCTGCCCGAGCTCGGATTCCGCACCGCGGTCCTCGCCATCGGTGACCTGGCGGCCCTGGACGAGCTCGCACCAACGTTCGAGTGGCGCGAACTCGGCATGATCACCGGCGACGACTTCGTACCCCCGCAGCAGGGCATCTCGCACCTGGTCAGAATCGCCCGAGCGACAGGTCGGTAGCTCGGCAGCACCACCCCGCCCATCCCTCAATCCACGAACCGCTCCGTGCCGGGTCGTCGTCACCGCGGCTCTTGGCCGTCGCCGAGGCGTCTGCACGAGTTCGGAGGCGGCATACCCAAGCCGATCGGCCGGACCATCCCCGCGGCCAGGTCGGCATCAAGGTCCCTGGCTTCTTCCAGACCGAGGCGTACGCCCGCGCCCTGGCGACGTCCAACTCAGTCGGGATCAACGACGAGGCGGTCGAGCGGAAGGTCTCGCTCAAGTTAGGCCAGCAGAAGCAACTCGACCAACGCGTTTCGCGACCGTCTTGACGGCATGCTTCACGCTTCGCGTCGAGGCATCAGCAGCCTTACCGCCGACGGTTTCGGCCGTGTCCTCCGCGACGTCTTCTGCACCTCTGGTTAGTGCTTTGGCGGCGATGGTTTACCGGCGGCGGAGATCAGCTTGCCGGCGGCGCCGCCACCGATCGCCCCTCTCGCCATCTCGGTGGCGAACACGTTCGCGATGGCCGCGCTCGGCCGCCGCCGCGAGTTCGCCGACCTACGGCTGGCCGGCGCGACCGCCCGGCAGGTACACACCACGGCGGTACGCGAGACGCTCATCGCGGTGTGCCTCGGGTTGCTGCTGGGGTGCGTGGTGACCGCGGCGGTCGTCGGCGCGTACAGGCTGGCCTTCGCACTACAGTCACCCGCTGTCGAACGTGTCAACCCGTAAGACACCGCCGAGCCGACCGCACCTGCCCAAGACCCGTCTGCGTCGAATCAGCCCGCGTATCACCTGTCTTGTCGATATCCGTCGGACAACGATTGTTGTTTTCGAACACCAGCAGACGGCACGTCAGTCCGACAAGCCCGCAACGAAGTCGTTGGGCGGACAATAATGATGCGCCACTAGATAATGAAGGATCATTCGTGGCGCGGCGTAAATCAATCCGGATTGTCCGCGTACACGGATCTCTCCGTTATCGACACCAATGTCACCTACGTCCTTAATGTTTACTATGAGTCGCCTGCCTGCCATAATCTCGTCACGGGATGGAATTTTACAAAGCTCACAAATATGGAACCCTCGCGTCATGCTAACCGGCGACTTGCAGGCTATTGCCAAGTGACGAACCAGCAAGGGCGTTGGGTCGCAGATTGGATAGTCATGATGGGCATCGAGCCATCCCACATTGTAGGCGGACTCGTGAGAGTTTAGGTACGAATATGGTGACAGGTCCTCGTAGTAGGTCATCTCAAAACATGACCTCTCGGCAGATTGCCATGTGACAAACGCCCTTCATGGCACCACTTTGCATAAGTTCACCGATTTGAGTAGGGCCGTCAACTGTCAAAGAATTTGAATAGATATTCAAACCATCCGGCGGCCCCACGGTATAATTGGGCACTCGATCCCCCGGACCGAATGTCTCCAGTGGCTTTACAGCCCTACTTCCTCTTTCAACAGCGTTCCCGATGCTATCAGGAAGCGGCTTCCCATGCTCAGCATAGAAGTGGAGATAGGTGCCTTTTGGTACGGACGTTGACCCGTCGGGCGTCATGTGCCAGCCATGGCCCGCGACAACAGTTTGGGCATCGCTACGCCCTCCGGATGTGACGCTTTCCGGCCCTACCCCGGACGAGCCGGCGCGGCTGGCTCCCTCCTCTACCGCATCGGAGGCGGCTTTGCCGCCGACGGTTTCCGCAGCGTCCTGGGCGATGTCCTCGGCGCCTCGGCTCAGCGCTTTGGCGGCGATGCGTTTACCGGCCGCGCCGAGCAGCCTGCCCGCCGCACCACCGCCGATCGCTCCCCGATCGCACCGGTGACCGCACCAACGACGGTCTGTTTAGCCAGATCACCGGCATTGCAGTCACCCGCGGCGGAACATTCCAGCCCGTAGGAGACCGCAGAACCGACCGCGCCGGCCAACGCCCCGCACGCGACCGCCCCCACACCGGTCCAGCCGATCGCCGCGCCACAGCCGACACCCACACCGATCGACACCACGGTCGACACCAGCGTCGGATGCTTCTGCGCCCAATGCAGGGCAGCATTACCAACCTGCTTGACCTTGCAGAACGACAACCACCCGCACTTCTTGTGCGCGGGCCTCGCCGGCGGAGGTGGCGGCGCGGATCCAACACCACCCGTGTCACCACGCCGCCTGGCCGCGTCTTCGAAGTCCTGCTCGGTCCACCCAAACGCGGCACCATTATGAGCAGCCGCGACCTGGCCGGAAGCATCAGACTGATTGACCGGATCGTTGTTGGCGTAGGCGTAGCCGTTGAACTGCTGCGGATCACCCGGCGCCAACAACGGATCAGGATCGAGGAACCTCCCCAACCCCGGACAGTACTCACGGGCTCCGAGGTTGGTCAGCCCGGTCGTGCCGTCAGCGACACCACCCAGGAAACCCTTGTCACCCGCCCAGCCCGTACCACTGTTGCCCGCCGCACGATCCTGCCCGAACGGCGTGTACGTACGCCGGGTCAACGACAGGCTGTCAGCGGTGAAATCGTCCAGGCCGGTGCCCTGCGGATCAGCGGTCTGCCAATGCAGCCTCGTCCCGCTCGTGGTCGCCTCCCGCACCGCGGTCGGCCCACCCGGGAACGCGTACGCACGCGACACCTTCGACACGGTCCCATCAGAAACCGTGACCGTGTCCGAACCCAGATACAGAGTGGTGACACCATCATCGGTACGGGACACCAACCCGCCCATGGCGTCATAGCCGTAACTGGTGTCATGGGTCGGATTACCACTCTTCGCGGTCGACAGATTCGCCAGGCGCCCGCTCGGAGTCCAGGCCAACGTCTGAGTCGAGCCAGCCTGCGCGCCGCCGGTGTTGTCGATACCGGTAGGACGCCCGTCGGAGTCGTAGGTCCACGTCTGGGTTCCGCTGGCAGCACCATTCACACTGGTAGCCGCAGTGTGCACGGCGTGCGCCGCGTCAGGGGTGTCGAAGCTTTCGGTCGTCGTGGTCGTCGACATTGCACCGCCAGCGACAGCATGATCGGTAGCGGTCGTCCGATTACCGGTCAGATCGTAGGCATAGCTGTGCCAATACGGCGCCGGACCAGAGAACGACGCCGCCGCCGGATCAGTGGTATCGCAGCCCCCTGCGGCAACTGCGTCGAGGTCGCCACGGCGGCGCACTGGCGGACGGACGGAGCTGAGTAGCCGCAATCACTGGAGCGTGGTCAAGAACTTCCTCCGTGCTGCGGGAGTGGCCACCAGCGTCGGGCCGGGTCCTTGCCGTCGCGTACGGCCACGATGCCCGGCAGGTTGCGCTCGACCGTGGCTCCGCGTCGCGCGGCCCACTCTCACAGCTCTCGCACGCTGATCCACACCCGCGGCGGCCATCAGGCGTTCCTGGCGACCCGGCGCTCTGGGCTATTGATCATCGGCTTGTATGTAGCAGCTAGTCTGTCCGATTGTTACAGTTCCTAATCCCTCACTTACTGAGAGTTACCGATTTGCGAGGAGCTGTTCGCGATGCCCACGTTTCGCTGACTGATCCCACCACCGAATGCCAGCGCCGTGCTTCATCGACTTTTAGTGTCGCTACCTGCCTGATCAGCGGTCCAGCCGGCGTAATCATCCATCCCTCACCAGCAGAAAGGTAGGCCGTCGCGACGGTCAGCGGCCCAAAGGACTTCTCATCGGCGTCAGCGCCCTCTTCCTGGCGATGGTCGTCGCAGCGGTCATCGTTGTGGTGGTCACCCACGGACGCGGCAACGACACCGTCCACGACCGAGGCCGCAGCACGTTCAGCGCAGTCCACATGGGTTGCCCCACGGACGTCGACCAGCACAAGCCCATCAACGCTCCGCCCGACGGCATCACCTGGAAAGTGCTGTCTGCCAAGCATCCGGTTGCGCTGCCCGACGGTGGTCACAGGTACGGACCGTGTCAACCGACCAGCACATCAGCCTCTGGGTATGCACATACGCCAGCTGGTGCACTCATTGCCGCTTCGCAGATCGGACTCCGTGTCGCTCTCCCCGATACCGCAAGAGACACCATCACGCGGCAGGTTGAGCCGGGTCCGAACACCGACAAATTGCTGGCTTCAGCCGAAGACGACAGCGATCCGACCAGCGTTCCGACATTCGCTGCCTACGCGATCAACTCCTACACGTCCTCGGCTGCGGAGATCTCCCTGGCGATGACCTATGAGGTCATGGACGGCTACATGGTCTTCCGGGAGACGGTCGAATGGCACGATGGCGACTGGAAGCTGATCGCTCCCGTGGGTGGTAGCTGGTCCGCGCAGGTATCGCATCTCGTCACGCTGGACGGCTTCGTCTCCTGGGGCCCACAGTGAAGCGACCGCCTGCCGGTGTTCCTTGCAGCGACCATCACTGGTAGCCACAGAACACACCGGTTGACCCGGCAGAGAGGAACCGAAGCTGATGGCTACCCGCCCCTACGTACTGCTCAGCGCTGCGATGAGCGTGGACGGCTACATCGACGACGCCACCGACGCCCGCCTGCTGCTGTCCAACGCTGCGGACTTCGACCGCGTCGACGAGGTACGCGCGGCCTCCGACGCCATCCTCATCGGCGCCGGCACGCTGCGCACCGACAACCCGCGGCTCCTGGTCAAGAGCGAGCAGCGCCGGGCCGAGCGCGTACGCCGTGGCCTGCCGGAATACCCGCTCAAGGTCACCGTCACCGCCAGCGGGAACCTCGACCCGCAGCTACGGTTCTGGCACTCCGGCGGCGACAAGCTCATCTACACCACCGACGCCGGCGCCGAGAAGCTCCGCGACACCCTCGGCCACCTCGCCACCATCGTCGGCCTCGGCCCCGACATCGACTTCGCCGCGCTGCTCGACGACCTCGGCGGACGCGGGATCGGGCGGCTCATGGTCGAGGGCGGTACCCACATGCACACCGAGTTCCTCTCCGCGGGCCTCACCGACGAACTGCACCTGGCGGTCGCGCCGCTGGTCGTCGGACACGCCGACGCCGCCCGGTTCCTCCACCCCGCCGACTACCCCGGCGGCACCACCCGACGCATGCACCTGGCCGAAGCCCGCACCATCGGCGACGTCGTACTGCTCCGCTACCTGCCCAAGCAGGACAGCGCCTCATGAACCCTGCGGCCGATCGAACGCTGAAGGACGAGCTGGCTGCCGTGGCGGATCCGAGGCACGGTCAGCATTTCCTGGTGTCCGAGTCCAAGCTGGCAGACATCGTCGACGCTGCCGCTATCCTGCGCACCGATCACGTACTGGAACTCGGCGCCGGAGCCGGCACCGTGGCCCGGGCCCTGCCGCCCTCGGCGTCCCTCACCCTGGTCGAACTCGACGAGAGCCTCGGCCAGTTCCTGCACCGCAACGTCCCGCACGCGCGCATCGTCCACGGTGACGCGATAGAGCTCGTACGCGAGTTCCCCTGCGACATCCTGCTCAGCAACCTCCCGCACCAGGTGACGGAACGGCTCCTGCCCCGGCCTGCCCGAACTCCCGTTCCGTACTGCGGTCCCTCGCCCATCGGCAACCCGGCCGCCCTGGGCACACTCACACCCACGTACGAGTGGCGCGAATTCGGCGTGATCACCGGCGACGACTTCGTACCCCCGCAGCAGGCCATCTCACACCTGGTCAGGGTTATCCGAAAACGCTAATCGCGCGGTTCGGCGACAGAGTTCAAGAAGCCGTCCGCATACATGATCGCCTCAGCTACATGCTTGATGCCGTCCTTGCCGATACCCTCAACCAACTCTCCGAGGAAGACGCGATAGGGGCCTGTTGCTCGACATGCTTGCGGCAATTCTGAGTATTGCCCTACACTCCGCGTCTCCTCCGTCGATCCGTCCGGAGTCAAGGGCTTCAATGGCCGCCATGAAGTCGATCCCTGCTGAACCATCGGGATAATCTACTACTGCAGCGCGAACAAACTCGCTGCGCTGAAGCCGGTCGCCGTGGAATTCAAGGAGTCTGACCCCGGCTTCACGCACATACTCACCACCGGCCCCGCTCATCAACCTTCAGGTAGATATCCGAGTCCTCGCCACCCATGCAGATCACGGCAACCTTCCTTGGCAACGCTGTCGAAAGTTGTTGACAGCGTTGTTCATAGTGCTCCGCGAACGGCGGGGGACTCGGCGGCCAAGTCGGCGTGCCACTGACCAGCGATGTCAGCCTTCGCAAGGCCAGTGCCAGGTGGTCAGCTGCGGACGGCCTGCAGCGTGAACAGGTGCGAGTTCGTCCGGATGCTCGGTCAGCTGCCACTCGTTCGGCGCGACCTCGGTCATCGTGCCCGGCAGCGCGTCCCACGGGGCGCTGTCGTGCTCGACGAGCATGGTCAGCGCCAGGCCGTGCCGATGCAGCGCCGTGACGATCTCGCCGAGCCCGTGGTTCCACTCGTGGGTGACGTTGCGGGTGAAGGTCCGGTCGGTCTGCACGTACGTGCCGCCGTCGTCCCACACGAGCGGCTCGTCGCGCTCGAAGTACGGGTGCTCGACGACGAGCAGCCCGTCCGCGCGGGTCTCGTCGATGCTCCACAGCACCGGGTGGCCCTCGCGGAGGAACAGCCGGCCCCCGGGGCGCAGCAGCGCCGCGACGACGCCGGCCCAGCGGTCGATGTCCGGCAGCCAGCACAGCGCTCCGACGCCGGTGTAGACCAGGTCGAACCTGCTGCCGCCCAGTGCCTGTACCGCGTCGTGACGTCGGACTCGACGAACGGGACGTCCGGGCCCAGGCTCCGCGGCGAACGCCCGGCCCTGCTCGACCGCGGCGGCCGCTGAAGTCCAGCCCGGTGACCCGGGCGCCGAGCCGGGCAGCGAGACGGTGTCGGTGCCGATGTGGCACTGCAGGTGCACGACGTCCAGGCCGGCGACGTCCCCGAGGCGCGGCAGGTCGAACCGGACCACCCCGCTGAGGAACGACGGGTCCTCGGCGAACCGGGCCAGGGCGTAGTCGGGCGACTCGGCGTGGGCGGGGACGCGTTCGTCCCAGCTCGCCCGGTTGACGGCCCGGTAGTCCTCCACGCCGGCAACCCTCTCACCCAACCTCGACCGCAGCCAGTGCTTTTACGCAGTGCGTCAAGCTGGTCGAGTTCAGCGCGATGCCTGACGACCACAGCAGCCGACCGGCCCGAAGCGGTGGGCGGCGACCCTCACATCCGGTACCGGACATGTGTCGTGGCCTGGCCCGCCAGCGGATGACAGAACTACTGGTTGAGTGTGATCGTCGCGGTGTTGTTCAGGCCAGTGCTGTCGGGTGTCGGCGATGCTGATCGACCCGGTGTAGCTGGTCTGCGCGGTGGTCGGGGTGAGCGTGAACGGCAGCGCAACGGTCTGGTCCAGCTCGATGGTCTGGTAGATCGAGCAGTCGTACTGCGCGAAGCCGGGCAGCCCGGTCTGGTTCCAGTCCGGCTGGCCGTTGAGAATCGGCGCGCAGATCAGCGGTACGGCAGTGGCGTCGGTACCAGCGGGAATGGTGACCGTGGCGTCGGTGAGCGTGGTGCCCCCTGGGCTCCAGGTTTGCGGACGCCGGTCCATCGTCATGGATGCCGAGCTGCAGGGTTGATGGCCTGACCGACGCTGACACCATCGGATGTCGCCCCGACCGCGGCCAGGTCCGCGACATTCGTCCCAGTGACCTTGACTGTGCCGAAGGTCGTTGTTGAGGTAGTCCTTGTCGGTCTGCGGCGCTCCATTGCGGCGGTCACGCGTCTGGCGCGGGCACGCCGGTGGATATGACGACGACCAGTGACAGCGGCGGCACCGTCGCCGAGCAACAGGGCCCAGGAGCTGTGGCGGAGACAGACGCTGCATCCGATGGTGTCTTCCACATAAGGCCGAACTGCGTACCACCGGTGAAGGGCGCCCGGTGAGTCCTGCTGGAATCTGGAAGCCCTGCGCCGCGGCAATCATGTACGTCTCGCCAGGCGCAAGGTCGTTGCTGAAAAAGCACAGATCGCATAGCT